>NZ_MDRX01000001.1:0-2030000 GCF_001855515.1 Micromonospora sp. WMMB235
CAGCGTGGATGCGGCAGCGCTCGCATCGCCAGTCCGCTGGTTGCCTTTCACAGTTGCATCCGCTCCGGTCCCGTCGAGCCAACCCTGAGAAACAAGCCGCCCGGGCCCGCCCTTCATCCCTGCTGACGGCGGCCCTGTCTCTCAGCGCCACCGTCAACCACCGCGCCGATCTCGGAGCCTACCCAGTGGGTATCGCCTCGACATCTACCGGGCGACAGCCGGTGGGTCGCAGCCTGCTATACGTGACGGCGTGGCCGGATCGATCAGCTCGCCGGAGGGCCTTTGTCGTAGCCGACGTCTGAGCAACCCGACGCGACGCGGACCCGGTAACCCCAGCGCCTCAGGACAAGCGCGATTCTTGCGGCACCGCCCGGGTTGGCGGAATGGACGACGACCACACCGATGTTGAAGGGGCGGTCGTAGAAGGCGGCCTGTTCCAGGACCTCTATCACCGGCCAGATGGTGTCGTCGCCGCCCAGGTCGTGGTCCAGCCACAGCTCGTCCAGCCGACCATCCCCGTAGCGGGTAAGAAGCTCGACTCCGGCAGCGCTCGTACGGGCCACCTCCGCGCGGCGCCATCGACGAATGACCGAAGGTCATCGATCAGAGCGATCGCTCGCCGGGCGTCCACCCGGTCATGATGCGCGGGCACCGCCACGCGTCGCCATCCGGTTTCGCCGGCGAAGCAGGCGCCGAGAGCTGTCGGGGGGTGTTGCGGTGATCCAGGCCGGCGGCGAAGCCGCGGATTCGGGGCATCCGGCGTGGGGCGCGGTTGATCCAGGTGTCGAGGTGCTGCTCGGTGCCCTGGTGGCGGACCAGCGCGGCGGACCCGCGGGCGAGGCTGGCGACGTTCGAGGTCCGGTGACGTGGCGGGCCGGACAGCGCCCCGCTCCCAGGGGGGGGCGGGATCGTCAACTGCAACCGGCATGACCGCGCGAATCGCGGCAGAAGCGGACGGCGTGAGGCATCCTGTTCGCCTCGTCAGAGGAGGTTGTCATGGAGTCGGATCAGCCGACCCAGGCTGCGATGGAGGCGGCGACGGCGGACCTACTCCATCTGGGCTTCCTGGAGATCCGGTTCCTCACTGCGCCACTGCTGGATGCCCATTCGGCGGACGCACTCGATCGACGTCGTGAGCGCGCCAATATGATCGCCGACCTCTGTCACCAGCTTCCAGGGCTTCTCGCGCCGCAGCGACGCGATCAACTCGCCGACGGGCTGCGATACCTTTGGCGAACTGCTACCGCGACCAAGCGTCAGTGGCTGCGGTCCCGCTGGGACCACCTGAACTACGATCACCGCTGGCTGACTGAGGCCGCTACCGAACGGCCCACCTCAAAGGGGAAACTGCAAACGCCGACCCGCCGGGCCCACCAATTGAATCCGGCGCCAAATGACCTCGGGCGGCACCGAGCTACCCACGGCAGATGAGTGCACCTGATCTCGGTCAACGCCCGGACGTCCGACCGTTGAACCGTTGAACCGATGACCGGAGGCGGGCGTCGGGTGCACGTCGACCAGCGCGGCGTCGGTCGCTCGCTGTCGTGGACGGCTCAGGTTTCGTCGAAGAGTTCTTCGGCGATCGTGGCTGTGTATGGAGCCTCGCTGTAGGTAAGCCAGCGCGCGATTTCGTCGGCATGACCGCCGACGGCGGTCGCGGTGGCGACGGCGTCGACCGCGTCCGAGGGTGGCGTGACCCCGTCGCGGGTCACCAAAGCTAGTGGCCACGACGGCCGCACTCGAGCACCGTCGGCGTAGAACAGGAACGGCGGTACGAACTGCAGCAGGCGACCGTCCGCGTCATCGACGGTGTCACCGGAGCGAAGCGCACCGTATGGGCGGTGCAGCAGCTTCATCTCGAATGGCTCGGCACGCTCCAGCCACACGTCTGCCGCGTCGGCGTATCCGCTGCCGACCGGCAGCAGCGCGATGCTCGCTGTCAGTCTCGGCAGGAAGCCGTCGTCCATCGGCGGGTCGTATCGGTTGGACCGCACCACGTAGCACCGGGTCGGCGGTACGCCAACCGCGCACCGGTCGCCCTCGTCGAGTTCGGCCGCCGGCGGGCGCAGCTGGTACGGCCACCACGGCTCGGTAGATTCGTCGACGGGGAAGGCGACGCTGCCGTTCGGCAGGTACGCCGAGTCGGGATCGAGCACGGCCCCCCACGGCCAGCGCACCGCCGCGTAGTACTTGCCGGCGCGTGTGGTCACCGTTGGGGTCCACGGGCATGACACCGCCACCACGTCACCGACCTGGTAGGGCAGATCGTGCGGGGGTATCACGATCTCCGGTCGCTTAGGGTCGGCGTTCAGCAGGCCGTGGTTGGCAAGTCGGGCTGCCCATTCGGCGCCGAGCCGGGCGGAAACGATCCGGATCTGGGCCGCCGCCTGCGCGGGAGGCTGCTGCGTCATCGCCAGGGTGTCCCGCTGCGCCTGCGCCTCCCGGTCTCCCGAGTCGTCGTCGGACCCCAGCTCCGACCAGAGGTCCACCGTCCGCGTGACAAGCTGTTCCATGGGTTCGGGCATGGGCTGCCGAGCAGCCTCGGCCGCTCTGACTATGACCTCGAAGATCTGCGCCTCGGCGCTGTACTCATCGCACAGGGCTCTGAGCTTCGCGCCTACTGCCGCGATCCGGTCCGCGTCGGGCGCGGCGAGCTCGCCGTGCCCCGTCCAGAACGCGTCGACGCTGTCTCGATAGAACGCGGCCGCTCGTAGCGTGCCGCACGCGTGCACGTACGGTGCGAGACGCTCGAGGCAACCCGCCACCCAGAGACCCGCCTGCCAGGGCAGAAGCGTCGTACCAGGCATTCCACCGCACCCCCCGTGTTACGCGCCGGAACAGTGGACCATGCCCGGCATCCCCTGGGAGCGGTCTGGGAGCTGCGGGACCAGGTGCAAAGCGAGGCGGCAACCGCGTCAGAGCCGAGGACTTGGCACCGCGCGTCCAGCGTCAACCCGGGCACCGGCCTGCGTGATAGGGACCGCGACCGCCGGTCCCAGTACCTCGCGTGCGGCGCCGACCTCGGCATCACCTCGGGCGCCTACAACTGGCAGCTCTACCAGCCCGGAACACGGTACTGGCTGTTCCAGGGCATCGAGACCGGCATCTTCGTCGCCGTCGCCGCCCTGCTGCTCTACCTCGCCATCCGCCGCATCCGCCGCGTCGCCTGACCGCGAAGCCGTCCACGGGAGGCACCATGCGCTAACTCACCTACATCGCCGCTGCGGCCCTGCTGGCTCGGCATCCGCTGGCATTCACCTGAATCTCTCTGCAGTTGTGCTCGCCGGCTTTTCCCCCCGCTCATGCCGCTGGTGGTGTGCGTCGATGTCTTGTGGGGGGACTGCTCGGAGCACCGACGATAGTTACATGATCATTGACAGCTTGCCGGTCCCGTCTGCGCTGCTCCGGGTGCTGCAGCAGGGGCGGTGGGTAGCTCCAGACCGCTCGTCGTCGACGTACCGGGAAGTCTTCGGTGATGACGCCGTAGCGCCGCAGTTCCTTCCCTTGAGTCGGATGACGGCCAACAGGCGCTGGCTCGATGACATCCCTGAGGACTATCGCGGGTTCTACCTCGGTCAACCGGACCGGCAGAGCCCGCCCGGCGACGTGGATCCCGACCGGTCTCTCCTGATCGGTGACCTCGGACCTGACCGGCCGTTTGCGTTGGACTACAGACCTTCGTCGGCCGCACCGTCGGTGATCTACCTCAGCACAGCGGCGGACTGGATCGAGGTTGCGCCCAACATCGAGATGCTGATCGAACGCCTCGGGATCTGACTGTGCGGAGGGATCCCTTTGATCTTCTGCCGCCGACCGGGCGCAACGTTCGGTCGCGCCTACCGTATGCGTGATGGCGTGCAGGTGGCCGGGCATTCGTTAGGTGCCGAACCCGCCGCACAGGTAGTACAGGCTCGTGGCCAGTCCCAATATCCAGCCAGCTACGAGGCCAGACGATGACCCACGGTCGAGCCGTCCGGACAGCGCGAAGCAGCTGCCCAGCAACACCAGCTGGGCAATGCCGTACGTGAGTACGCCGACGAAGAGCGCCGCGAACCTCCCACCGGCATCCAAGTCCGAATTCGGCCGCCACCAGCGGCGGTGGCCAGGGCAATCGTGAACCCAACAGGCAAGACCGTGCCCAGCGAGGGAGACGACCGTTCCGGTAACCATCGGCCTGGTGACCGTCACCGCCGGAGCGTGACCCCGTGCCGACCGAGCGCTCGTACTCGTACCAGGCGGCGCGGTTGGTGATGCCGGACTGCTAGCGTTCGGCGTCGTGTGGACCGAAGAGATCGTGGCCGGGCGGCCGGCCTGGCGGCATATCCCGTCCGGCGTGGTCTTTCGGGCGGTGCCGGGCGGGACCTTTCGCATGGGTCTGTAGGTGCGGGTCGAACCATTCCTGATTGCTCGGCACCCGCTGACGGTCGCGCAGGTCCAGCACTGGTTGCCCGAGTACGAGGACGACTACGCCAACGCGGACTCCGGCACGGCCCGGCCCGAGAACGACCTGGACGAGCTGTGCCATTCCGGCTGCCCAGCGAGGCCGAATGGGAGTACGCAGCCCGAGCCGGCACCACCACCTTGACCTTCCGCGGCGACGAGAAACCCGGCGAGGGCCATCTGCTCGACGACTTCGGCGATGAGCGGCGGACAGCCGCCGCTGAGAACGCGTTCGGGCTGGCCGCGATGGGCTCGGCAGCCGAGATTTGCGCCGACGTGTGGATTCCCGGTTTTGTGGGCGCCCCGGCGGATGCCCGCCCACGCACCGGTGACGGGCCCAGGGCCGTACGCGGCGGTGCCGCCGACCTCTACCCGTGGCAGGGCTGCGACGAATGGCTGCTGCTGCTCGCCGCCACCCGGTATGAGCACGATCAGTTCACCGCGGTCCGCCCGGTCGCACCACTGCCGCCCTGGAGTTAGCCAGGCCGCCGGACGAGACGCGAGGAGGGCCGGTGGTGGAGAGCCCGTTCGGCTGGCGAGAGTTGAAGCTGGTCCTCGCGGTTGTCCTCGGCACCCTTCTGATCGGCGTGGGGATGCTGCTCACCGTTCGGCTGAACGAGGCGATCGACGAGCGGGTTCGCGTCGGCGCCGAGACGACAGGCCAAGTGGTCCACGTCGAACGGTTCAGGATCACGCGTTCGTTCTCCGCCACGAGGCTGACTGTGGACTACACGTTCGACGGCGTGCGGTATCGGGAGCGGTTCTCCAGCGAACTCGACGAGAGTGAGTTCCGCGTCGGGGAGTTACTCGACGTACGCGTCGACAGGACGGATCCGACCCGGGCTGCCACGCCCGACGGGTACGCGACGGAGGATCTGCTCCTGCAGGCGCCGACTGTCCTGGCTGGCCTCGGCCTCGTCATGATCGTGATCTCGCTCGCGCTTATCAGAACGGGCCCTCGGCGCGGCTAGTGCTCGGACCACAAACGTTCGCGGTGTTGGTGACACGCCGGGCCTGGGTGGCGGTCGGGCTGGGGTTGCGGCGTCAGGCTGTCGGGGTGGCAGAGCCGGTTCGGGTACGTCGATTAAGTGATCAAGAAGGACAGCGGCTGCAACGGCTTGTGCGCCGGGGCACGGGCTCGGCCGTGCGGCTGCGGCGGGCGATGGTCGTGCTTGCCTCTGCGGGAGGCAACAGCGTGCCAGTCATCGCCCGGCTCGTGCAGGCCGACGAGGACTCCGTGCGGCAGGTGATCCACCGGTTCAACGAGATCGGCATGGCCAGCCTGGACCCTCAGTGGGCGGGTGGCCGTCCCCGCCGGATCAGTAGCGACGACGAGGCGTTCATCGTCGTGACGGCCAACACCCGCCCCGCGAAGCTGGGGCGGCCCTTCACCTGATGGAGCGTGCGCAAGCTCGCCGAGCACCTGGCGCACAACCCGGACCGGCGGGTGGTCGTCGGCCGGGAGCGGCTGCGGCAACTACTGCGCAAACACGAGATCACCTTCCAGCGCACCAAGACGTGGAAGGAGTCCACCGACCCCGACCGCGAGGCCAAGCTGGCCCGTATCGAGCAGGTGATCGAGCAGTTTCCGCACCGCACGTTCGCCTTCGACGAGTTCGGGCCGCTGGCGGTCCGACCGCACGGCGGCGTCGGCTGGGCGCCGAAAGGTCGCCCGCGTAGGCTGCCGGCTAACTACCACAAGCTGCACGGCGTGCGGCAGTCCCACGGCTGCTACAGCATCGGCGACGACCAGTTGTGGGGCGTCATTCGCACCCGCAAGTCCGCGGCGAACACCCTGGCCGCGTTGAAGTCGATCCGGGCCGCTCGCCCGGACGGCGCACCGATCTACGGCATCCTGGACAACCTGTCCGCCCATAAGGGGTTCAAGATCCGGCAGTGGGCGGCCCGGAACAAGGTCGAGATGTGCTTCACCCCGACCTACGCCTCCTGTGCCAACCCCATCGAGGCGCACTTCGGGCCGCTACGAACCTTCGTCATTGCGGGCTCGGATCACCCCAACCACACCGTCCTGGCCCGCAACCTGCACGCCTACCTGCGCTGGCGCAACGCCAACGCACGCCACCCCGATGTCCTGACCGCCCAACGCCGCCACCGTGCCGAAATCCGCAGCGAACGACAACGCCGCTGGGGCCAACGCGCCACCCGAGCCGCATGACCAACCCGGCCAACGTTTGTGGTCAGAGCACTAGGTGGGCTGGTGGAACCCGACTGGCGCCCCCCGGCCGCGGATCGGGGCGGCTGTTCCGCGCGGAGAGTCGTCAACTCGTAGATGGCGGAAGGGTGGTAGTCCGCGCTGAGACTCGAATCCCACCGGATACCTGCTGGCTAGGGCACTTGCTCGGTGACCTCTTCGGCGTGCCCGAAGTGTCTGCGGCTCGGCATACGGGGGCCGACGGGCTGATCATTTGGGCCTATATTCGCCCTAGTGAAGTCGACGGGTTGGCGTAGATGGCTGCGGCGGGGGACGCGGGTTGACGCTTCGCTGCGCCAGGTCGGGGCGGTGGTCGATGAGGCGGTGGAGCTGTCGCGCGCTGGTCGTTTCGACGATGCGGTCGAGACGGGCCGCCGGGCTGTGGAGATGTTGTCTGGCTTGACAGCACGGGACCGTGGCACGGTTCTGCCCACTCTCGTCCTGGCATGCAGCAACCTGTCCTATTACTTGTCGGACGCTGGCCGGCCGACGGAGGCGCTGGAGTGTGCGGAGGAGGCGGTCCGGCTGGCCCGGGAGCTTTACGCCATCGACCGCCGTCACGAGGAGCAGCTCGCGGAGGCCCTGGACGCGCTCGCCAGGCGACTTATGAGTTGTGGCCGAACGCCGGAGGCGCTGACTGCTGGCCGTGAGGCGTTGGCGTTGATGGACGTATGTCCTGACGTCCTGCTGTCGCGCCTGCTTGAGCCCTACGCGATGGCGTTGGCGGCGACCGGCCAGCACGCCGAGGCGCTGCAGGTCAGCGACCGTGCCCTGCAGTTGCTGCGCAGGCTGGCTGTGGATCAACCGGTCGGCTCGCAAATGCACGACGCCCTGGGCAGGGTCTTGAGCCTGCACGCGAACCGGCTGTTCGAGGCAGGGCGGTGGGAGGAAGCGGTCGACGTCGGCGCCGAGACGGTCGCGCACTTCCGTGAGTCGATGACGGGCAGCCAGCCGCGGCGTCTCGGCTACCTGGCGACTGCTCTGAAGAACCAGGCGGTTTGTCTGGCGGGAGTACGACGGACGGCGGAGGCTCTGGCGGCGGCCGCGGAGGCGGTCGAACTGAGTCGTGAACTTGTCGCAGCCCAGCCCGAGGTGCATCATCCGCTCCTCGCCTCGTGTCTGGACACGTACGGCGGGCGGCTCAGCGAGATGGACCGGCGGGCGGAGGCCGCGGCCGCGACCGATGAGGCGGTGAAGCTGTATCGCGCTCTGGCCGCTGTCGACCGGGCGGTATACCTGTCGAGGCTGGCCGAGGCGGTGGGCAATCAGGGAGCCGTCACCGAGGATCGACAGGCCAGCCTCGCCCTTACGACAGAGGCAGTGCAGTTGCGTCGGGAACTCGTTGCGGACAACCGGGCCGGACACCTGCGGGACCTGGCGCTGTCGCTGTTGAACCTGGCTAACGGCCTGGCCAGGTCCGGCCGGCTCGACGAGGCCCTGGCCGTTGGCGAGGAGACCCTTGAACTGCAGCGTGAGGTAGCGACGGTCGACCGGCCTGCAATCCTGTCGCGACACGCGGAGATGCTGCGGCGGCAGGCGGTGTGGCTGGACGACGCCGGCCGTACGGTCGAGGCGCTGGCGCTCGGCGAGGAAGCGATCGCGGTCGCTCGCGAGGCCGTCGCCGGTAACCGGGCCGCCAATCTCAAGATTTTGTCGTATGCGCTGGAGGATCAGGCGGCACGGCTCGAGAAACTGTCCGGTCGCGGATCGCGGCAGACGCGACGGCCCGGGGGCACGCCAAGCTTCAGCAAGAAGAAGGCGCGCCGTGCGCAGGTGATGGCGCGCGAGGCGCAGGAGTTGTGGGCGGAGTACCAGCAAGGTGCGTCGGCCTCCGGCTAAGCGACGCCACAGCGTGCGTCATCGCGTGGTGGTTCCGGAGCGGCCGTTCGGTGCGGTCGGGAAGATCCTGTCGGATCCGCTGCCTAGGGTCAGCGCATGTACTTCGTGTGCCGTTGGCGAGAGGATTCTCCATACAGTAAGCGCGTTGTCACCCTGCCTGATGCGAACGTGCTCGACTGGTTTCGCCGCGGCTGGAAGCACGACGACCCGACGGGGTGGATCGACAGTGAGCTGGGCGGCGATGTGTACGGCTTGGAGTCGATCTTTGAGGCGGCCGGGGAGCGTAACCTGCCGCCGCCGGAGTCGGTGGACGAGCTGCGGCAGCTGCTGACCGAGTACCTGTGGGTGGAGGGCGACGACAAGGGCGACTTCATTCGGCTCGGTGAGCACGCCCTGAGGGTTCGCACCGATGACGACGAGGTGGATCTCGCGTACTACTTCGTCGATGACGACGCGGCGTCTGCCTCACCTGACCGGCTCGCGTTCCTCCTGCACGACACGTGGCCGCTGCCCACCGGCGCGGGCGGGTCGGAGACCGTCTTCCGCCACAGCGTTCCCGTCCGCAGCGTCCGGCTCGCCCCGCCCGGCACGGACTGCACCTTCTCGGTCCGCCTGTGCTGGCAGTCGCCTGACCTATACCGGAACCTGGATCTGACCGGTGCCATCCAGTTTCCCGGCGTGAGCCTGCCGGACCTCGCCACCCACCTGGCCGTCGATGGCCCCGGCAGCCACCGATGGCCACACGACGTCCGGCTGCTACGGGCGCTTGTCGCTCCCGGGGAACACGATATGGGTCGGGCATTGGAGCGCTACGCCCAGCTGCCAGGTTACGCCCCATCACCTGCCAGTCTCGACCGAGCCCCCGCGCATGAAGCCGTTCTTCAGGAGATAACCGACCTGCTGCACACGGAGCGTCTCGCCGAATCGCTGATACGGCTGGATGCGCACATCGCGCAGGTCGCCCGATACATCGACGGCTTCTTCGGGTTCGACCAGTGGATCCTGTTCGACAATCGCTGGGCGGCGACCCATCCCGAGCTGGCACGCTCGCTGCTGCACTACGCCGCTCACTGGGACCCCTACGAGAAATAGCTACGGGCGCGGGTCGTCGTGATCATCGAGGGGGTTGCCGGGTGAACATTTCGTGGAGTGCTACGTCTCCGACGACAGGGACGTTCGCAGCGGTGGAGCGCTCGGGCATCGCTGGCCTCATCGAGCGGTTCGATGGACTGCGGACCCAGGGGCGCGGGTACGTCGAAGTGCGGGCCGGCGATGTTTTCCCTGTGCTCACGCTCGGGTTCACGGAGTCCGCGGCGGTCGTCCATCTGATGACAGGCGAGGACGCCATATCCCTGCTGGCCGCCGACGAACCTGCGAGCATGAATGCGCAGGTACTGGTGCTGGACGACCTGGTCGAGTTCGCCGCGGACTTCATTCTCGACCTCGAAGGCGCCTGGCAGGTCGTCGAGGAGTTCGTCCGGACGGGCGACCCTGGCCGGGCAGGAGGATGGCGTGAGTTGTAGTGACGGCCATCGCGGATGGCGTCCACGCGCTGGCGTCACGGCCAAGCCAGCACGAGATTGCTGAGCCCTTACTCAATCCGTTCTAGGCCGTCAAACGCCACCCAACGATGCGCACGTCCAGCAACAGGGCCAGCTAGCTGGGGTAGCGCGGTTAGGCGGGTGAACGCGATGACAGCTCGGTGGCCCAACATCAACTGGACGTAACCCCGGAATCTAGAGATCGTTCGGCCACCCAATGACGCGCTCGGCGGTGACGCCTCGAAGGTCGGCTCCGTCCCACCGTGCCCCGGTGACGTCCGTGCGTCCGTACTCCGGATCGTGCGTCCTGACGTAGCCGAACCGCGCGTAGGACAGGTCGGTGTCACGCAGGTCGGCGCCCCGCAGATCGCAGCCGGCAAAGCTGACACCGCGAAGAGACGCGCCCCGAAGGTCGGCGCCACGGAAGTCACACAACTTGAACGAGTGCCCATCCAGGGTGCGGTGCCGAAGATCGCGACCCGCGAACGATTGCCTCGTCGCGCGGAGCGGGGTGCTCACCCGCGAACCGTAGCGTGGTCGCCCGTCGCCGAACCAGCGGTTTCTGCCCACTCACTTGCGGGGCAGTCCGTAGCGCAGGACCGCTACTTCGCCCGCACGTCGTGACGCGCGGGCGCCAACCCGAGCTTGACCGTTAGTCGTAGACCTCAGGCCGCCACAGAGTCTCTTCTCTGCGATCCGCCTCCGGCGGAGCCTGAAGCAACGGATGATCTTGTAACGGGCTGCGGTAGACCTCCAGTTTGTGTTCCGGCTGTGCGTTCCGTAGGGCGGCCACGAGGTCTCCGAGTTCCTCGACGACGGCGATGATCTGCTCCTCGCTGTAGCGGGCAGGGGCGTTGGTCTTCTCTTCGGCTGGCGTGTGCTGGTGCCGTTCGGCGTGTTCGCGTTCTGCCTGGGTCTCGGCGATCCAGCCGGCAACGACGCCTGGGTCGGCGTCGGCGTCGAGCGCCGCCCGGTAGCGCGCCAGTTTGGCGTCGCACCCGGCGATTGTGGGTCCTTCGAGCGCCGTCGGGGCGGCGGTGGGCGCTGCCGCAAGTGTGGCCAAGTTGCTCGCCGAACACGGTCGCATCGAGGAGGCCATCGGCCTGCACCGCAAACGCCTGGACGCCGGCAACGAACTCGCCGCCGGAGACCTCGCCGAACTGCTCGCCGAACACGGCCTTACCCGCGAACTGGAGGCAGAAGTACACGCAGGTACTTCTACGGCCACGTACTGGGTCGAGCTCTCGCCCGATATAAGACCCGGGCGGTGGCGTGCCGCGCGCAAGGACCTGAGCGAGAATGGGCCAGTTCGAACTCTGCGCAACCCTGGAAGGACCCCTCCCTTGGCCGGTGGACTCGTAGCCCTGCTGGATGACGTGGCGGTGCTGGCCCGAGCCGCTGCCGCGTCGATCGATGACATCGGGGCGGCCGCCGCGAAGGCCGGCGCCAAGGCTGCGGGCGTCGTCGTCGACGATGCTGCCGTCACGCCGCAGTACGTACGGAGCCTGGCGGCCGAGCGTGAGTTGCCGATTATCAAGCGCATTGCCCTGGGGTCGCTGCGCAACAAGTTCTTCATCATCCTGCCGGCGGTGCTGCTGCTCAGTCAGTTCGTGCCCTGGCTGCTCACTCCGATCCTCATGCTCGGCGGCGCCTACCTCTGTTACGAAGGCGCGGAGAAGGTGTGGGCCAAGATCGCCCATCACGATGCCCACGGCGCGGGCGAGGAGAAGGTGCAGGACGAGACGACACTGGTGTCCGGGGCGGTACGGACCGACCTGATCCTCTCGGCGGAGATCATGGTCATCACCCTGAACGAGGTGATCGATGAGGCGTTCTGGTCCCGCCTGGCGATCCTGGCTGTCGTCGCCGTCGTCATAACCGTCCTGGTATACGGCGTGGTGGCCCTGATCGTAAAGATGGACGACGCCGGACTGCGCCTGTCGCAACGTTCCGGCGCCGTCGCCACGTTCGGCCGCGGTCTGGTGAGGGCGATGCCGGTAGTCCTCACCGTGCTGACGGTGGTCGGCACCGCGGCGATGCTGTGGGTGGGCGGGCACATCCTGCTGCTGGGCACGAACGAGCTGAACCTGCACTTCCTGTACGAGGCCGTGCACCACGTGGAGGTGGCCGCCCACGACGCCACGGGTGTTCTCGGCGGGCTCGTCGGCTGGCTCGTCAACACGGTGGCCAGCGCGATCCTCGGGCTGATCGTCGGAGCGCTGGTCGTGCTGGTCATGACTCTCACGCTCCACCGCCGCAAATCCAAGCCTGCGACTGCGACTGCGGCGGCCGCGACTCGTACTGACGGCATCATCCCCGCTCCGCCGAGCCGTGCAGCTCAGCGTCGCGACGCTCCTGTGGACCGAGCGCCGCGCGGGTGACCGCAAAATCATCGCAATTCGACCAGGGGGTCAGGCGTTCTGGTGCTGAACCGCTCAGTACTCCAGCCGCACCTGGTGGAGCCAGAGTCTTCACTGGTAGTGGGCCGTTCTGACGCGGTATTGGTGTCGTCGTCGCCATCGTGACCTACCGACACAAAGACCGCGCCCTTGGCCGCGTCCCCGCAGCCACCAAGACCAACGGCTAACTGACTCCACGCGCGCCTACTGCCCGCATCCCGAGCGATGCAAGACCAGGCCAGGGCGCTACCAACATCGGGTTCGGCCCGGGCGGTTCTCGGGCCGGACGGGATTGGCGGGGCAGCCATCGGGGAGGGGAGCGGCCGTTTCGGGCAGGATAGCGGGGTGGCGGTGGGCTTGGACTGGGCGAGCTTCGAGCGCGTGCTGGTAGACGCCCTGGTGCAAGCCGTCCGGTCGACCATCGCCGAACATCCTGACGAGCGGTTCTACGCCGCGGCGTTGGACCGGATCTACCGCGAGACCGATGGCCAGATCACCCTGCCCAGCCTCGCGATGAACAGTGTCGAAGCGTTGGCGCAGCTTCCCGCCGAGGAGCAGACGGATGTGCGGTGGAACGCCGCCGACTGGGACCACTACGACGACGAGTGGCTCGCCGAGGGCCTGACCCGGGATTGGGAACGGCAGCTGGCCGCGGAGGCCTGCCGAGGGACGACCCGGCAGTGGGAGGCGACGTTCCGCCGGTACCTGTCGATGCTCGTGCGCGTGTGTAAGCGAGCCAGGGTCGCACTTCGCACCAGCGGCGTCACCGACCGGGACTTCGTGGTGCTGCTGCTCGACGACGAGTACCACGAGACGCTGATCAAACGCGTCCTCACCGAACGTGAGGTGAGCCGGCACATCCCTGAGTACGACCAGCGGGCGGTCGTGATGGCCCGGGTCGCCGCACTACCGGAGGCCGGACGCGCCGCGTACTACGTCGCCCGGCTGGACGCGTTTGACGGCCCGATCAGCGGCGAGGACGCCCAGGTGGCGCTGCGTGATCTCGGGCTGGCCGCGTTTCCCGCCTTGATCCCCCTGCTCTCTGCCAAGGACCGGGCGTGGCGGGCCGCCAAGCTGCTAGCCGACATCGGCCAACCCGACGGCGGCGTCCTGCGGGCACTGCACGAGGCGCTGACCGAGCGGGAAGGACCGGACCAGTCGTGGGCGGGCCGTGCGCTGGCGCGGCTGGGCCGCCTCGATCTCGTGCTCGACCAGATCCACCGTCTTCCGCAGGAGGTTGTGATCACCGCCGTCGCCGCCCCGTACACCAGCTTCCGCAACCAGGCGGTCATCGCACGGCGGTTGGACTACCGGCCCTTGCAGGACGTCATCGAGCGCCGGCCGGCGTATGTGCCGGCGCTGGCCGAGGAGCTCAAGCCAGGGCGGGGGTACTGCGACATCACCGTCGGCGAGGTCGACGAAGCGATCCGCGGACTGGCCTCGCCGTACGTCGTCATCCGCCGGCACGCGGTGTGCGTGCTCGGCGAACGGCGTCTCGGTGCCGCCGTCGCGAGGCGGGTCCTTCCGCTACTCGGACAGACGGTCAGCCAGGACCCGGACGCCACCGTGCGACGGCTGGCGATCCTTTCCCTGCGTGGCTGGCGCAAGGAGTCTTACCGGCACGCGAACGTGATCAGCGAGGCGCTCAACGACCCAAACGAAGACGTCCGCGAAACCGCCGCCTACTGGCTACGGGAACAGAACGGGCGACCCGCGTGACCGCGTATGTGCTCACGTGGGGTGGGCAGCCGTTGGCGCGCCCATGCCTGGGCTGCCGCGGCCAACTCGTGAGAGCTGCTGAATCGCGACCTGGCCCTCGCGGACGTCGGATAAGCAATGACCCCCACCATGGGGTGGAGCCGGGTTGAGCTGCCGGACCGTGAAGGAGCGTTAATTAGTGGACGAACGGACCCGCGGACTTCTCGACGCCGCGGTGCGCGAACAGCTTGACACTCACAGCCGGGTTCTACCGCCATGGCGAGCGCACCCGGAGATCGAGCGGTACAGCATCGGCTGGCGCATGGGCTACGGCGAATGGCACCTGATGCTCTGGTGGCACTGGTGGGAGTCCGCCCCCATGGACCAGGCGGCGCGGATCGCGTACTTCCAGGCCGACGAGCCGCCGCACCAGTGGCTGGACTGGGCCGCGGACCAGATCTGGCCGGATGAGGATTTCGGTGAGGCGAGCGTACGCCGCCTCGCCGCACACGGGATCGGTACGCGTCCGCTGTTGTTCCTGGACGTGGACGGAACACTCCTGCCGTTCGCCGGCGCCGCGCGGCAGATGGACGACGAACCCAACCCGTTGCTGGCCGGACTCAGCCCTGAACACGGCCGTCGCCTGGCCGCGTTGCCGTGCGACCTGGTCTGGGCCACGACCTGGATGGCCGAAGCGAACGAGGTACTCGCGCCGCGGCTCGGCCTGCCTCAGCTGCCCATCGTCGACTGGCCGGACGAAGATGACGACGACGGTCGGCTGCACTGGAAGACCCGCCACCTCGTCGAATGGGCCGCGGGACGCCGGTTCGTCTGGGTCGACGACGAGATCACCGACGCCGACCGGTCCTGGGTGGCCGCGAACCACAGCTCTCCCGCGCTCCTGCATCGTGTCGACCCACGCCATGGCCTCACCGATGCGGACTACAACACCATCGCAGGATGGCTGATGAAAGACGGCTCCACATGCATGAACGAGGAGACCACGTCCTAGGACGCTCTAGAGGGTGTGCCAGCCACCTCAGGCTCCAGTCGGTTGTCGTGTCGCTGAGTAACCGCGGTGGCCCGCCCCATGATCGCCGCCGATGCGTCCGGCGACTCGGCCCGCACCGTCGCCCGGCAGTAGCGGGCCACCGTCCGCCGAGATGTTCCGGCACCTCGACCGCATCGATCCCTGGCTGAAGCGCATGGACCCTGCCGGGCCGCACGAACGCCCCCAGGAGCGCAGCACGCTGAGCCGCGACAACAAGGAGATGCATCCGTACCAGCTCAGCCAGGCTGCCTGGCACGCCCTCTCGCACGCCGTCGACCACCTGCACTGCCTGCGCACCGTCCTGAAAGACGCGCACGTCATGCACATGTACGCCCCGTACTCGCTGGCCCGAGCCGCCTTGCAGAACGCAAGCGCGGCGGTATGGCTGCTCGCGCCGGACGACCGGGCCGAGCGAGTCCGCCGGCGGTTGCGCTTCGCTGCGCTGGACATCAAGGGCGGCGAGGCGGTCAGGGAACTGCTCGGTGCGCCGGAGGGACGCAAACCCGCGGAGGCCCGCACAGAGCAACTGCGCGAAATCGCGCGGCGGAGAGGTGTCGATCCGACGACCGCCGTGCGCCGGCTGACGTACGGGGAAAACGTCGAAGCAGCTGGCGACACCATGCCGGGTGGCAGAGTGCCGTTCGTGCTCACGTGGAAGATGTGCAGCGCTATCGCCCACGGCGACTCTTGGGCCACGATCAACGTGGTCAGCCAGGAGGAGATCCCGGGCGCACCCTCTGGCCTCGCCCATTTGAAGATCACCGCGGACCCGAAGACGTTGTTCTTCGCCGTGTTCTTCGCCGTCTCGATGACCGCCGCCGGCTGGCGCCTGTACGACGATCGGTCGCGCCGCATTCGCACTCAGCGCGACGTCACCCTGAGTGTGGGAACCGTACAGACGCAGAGGACGGCGAGGGGTTGGCGTTCGCCTCCGCCCCGGCCGACTGCCCGCGGGTGGTCTGCGGTCAGGTCGGTGGCCTCGTGTGCTGGTCGACGCCAGCCGGGGCACCAGTTGCCGTGCTTTTGGCCCTGTGCTGGGCCACGGCCTGGGCTCGGCGTGCATCCTCGCCGGGTAGGCGGGGTCGTCGGGCCCGCTTGGCTTGCAGGGTGGCGGCCGCGGGAAGCCTGACAGGTAGGGCAGCGGCTGTCGGATTCGGGCAGGGGCGTTCGTAGTTAGTGTGAGGGACAGCCTACGAGGGTGCTGTCGCGGTCACAGGAGGTGATGGGTGATGCGCCCGTGCGTCAAGGTCCACTGCATGCTCGATCTCGTCGGCCCATTGCCACCGTGACCTTCTCCGAGGTGCCGAACGAGGCGTTCCTGGCCCTCGGTATGCGCGACTACTGGGACGGCTACTTCGCGGGCCGGGCCGCGCTGCTGGGGCTGGCACCGGCGCAGGTGATGCACGCGGCCTTCGACAGCGTGCGGGTGGCCGATCGACCTTGCCCCCTGGCCCGCGGTCAGCGCGCCGACCGCGGGCCGGGCTCTGTACGCCGGCTCCGGGCGCTCGCTGTGCCGGAGGAGCCGGTGGCCCGGCTCCAGGCGTTCACCACGCTGGACGCCACGCTGATGAGTGTCCAGGTTGTAGCGGTTGATCATCGAGAGGTAGGGGCATGGCAAAGCTGATCTATGTGAATAACGTGTCGCTTGACGGCTACATGGAGGACGAACGCGGCGCGTTCGCCTGGTTGCCGATGGACGACGAGGTATTCGTTGTCTACACCGATCTCCTGCGGTCCGTGGGCACGTTCCTCTACGGGCGGCGGCTGTACGAGGCGATGGCCGTCTGGGAGACCGACGCCGCTCTGGCCGCCCAGTCCGACCTCATGGCCGACTTCGCAAGCGCCTGGCAGGCAGCGAGAAAGGTCGTGTACTCCACGACCCTCGCCGCGGTGTCGACCGCCGACACCCGACTCGAACGCCGCTTCGACCCCGACGCGGTACACGAACTGAAGGCCACGGCCAGCAGCGATCTCACCGTTGGAGGTGCAAACCTCGCGGCGCAGGCTCTTGAGGCCGGGCTGGTCGACGAGTGCCAGCTGTTCGTCTGGCCCGTGGTCGTCGGCGGGGGTAAGCCGGGCCTGCCGACCGGCATGCGCGTCGACCTCGAACTCCTCGATGAGCGCCGATTCCGAAACGGCGTCGTACACCTCCGCTACCGCCCTCTCGGGCAGTGAACGACGGCCCCGCCCGATCGCCAGCACTTGCATGGCGGCGGAGCGCTGACGGCTGATCCGACCGGAGACCTCCCAGGAAGACCGAAGTGGTCAGCGTTGGTTTCCGCAACTCGAGCCTGCGGGCGCCGATCAGGTGCCGACGCGGCGTGTCTCGTAGGTCCACATCACGATCACGACGCGGTTGCGGGCGTTGAGCTTGCGCATCAGGGCGGCGATGTGGGTCTTGACGGTGCTGAGGCTGATGGACAGCTCATCGCCGATCTCGCTGTTGGTCCGCCCGCGAGCGGCAGCCAGCAGGACCTGTTCCTCGCGAGCGGTCAGCGGCTCGACAGGTTCAGGTGGCACCGAGCGCGGGCGGCTGTTCGCGAAGGAGGACAGGAGCCTCGCGGTGATGTTCGGTGCGATCAGGGCGTCGCCGCGGGCGGCGGCATGGATGGCCTGGGTGAGCATCTCGGCGCCGGCGTCCTTGAGGAGGAAGCCTCGGGCGCCTGCCTTGAGCGCGTCGTAGACGTACTCGTCGAGGTCGAAGGTGGCGATGACGACGACGGCCAGCGGATCGGCGACGTCGGCCCCGGCGAGCTGGCGGGTGGCTTCGATCCCGTCGACCTCGGGCGCATGCGGGTGTCCAGCAGGCACACATCGGGACGCAGCGAACGGGCCATGGAGGTCGCCCGGCGGCCGTCGGCGGCGTCGCCGACGACGGCGATGCCCGGTTGGGTGTTCAGGATCATGCAGAGCCCTGCTCTGACGATGTCCTGGTCGTCAGCGACCAGCACGCGGATGGTCATGACGCGCGCGCTGTCCGAGGAAGCGTGGCAGGCTTTCCCGCCGTTGTGTTCAGGCCGCGGCGTCCTTGAGGTCCTGCGCGCGATCGGTGTTCTCCCACAGCAGATCGGGCAGTTCCCGGCCGAAGTGGCCATAGACGGCGGTCTGCCGGTAGATCGGGCGGAGCAGGCGCAGGTCGCGGATGATCGCGGCCGGCCGCAGGTCGAACACCTCGTCGATCGCGCGCTCGATCCGGTGCGTCGGGACGTTCTCGGTACCGAACGTGTCCACGAGGAAGCTCACCGGGCGCGCCTTGCCGATCGCGTATGCGACCTGCGTCTCGCAACGCTCGGCCAGGCCGGCCGCCACCACGTTCTTGGCGACCCAGCGCATCGCGTACGCCCCCGAGCGGTCCACCTTGGAGGGGTCCTTGCCGGAGAACGCGCCACCGCCGTGGCGAGCGTATCCGCCGTAGGTGTCGACGATGATCTTGCGGCCGGTCAGGCCGGCGTCGCCCATCGGCCCGCCGATCTCGAATCTACCCGTCGGGTTCACCAGCAGCCGGTAGTCCTCGACGTCCACGCCCAGGCCGGTCAGCTCCGGCTCGATCACGTGTTCGCGCACGTCCGGGGCCAGCAGTGAATCGAGTGAGATGTCCGCGGCGTGCTGGGACGACACCACCACCGTGTGCAGGCGGGCCGGGCGCGAGCCGTCGTACTCGATGGTGACCTGGGTCTTGCCGTCGGGCCGCAGGTAGGGGATCGTCCGATCCTTGCGCGCGGCGGCGAGCCGGCGGGCCAGCCGGTGCGCCAGCGCGATCGGCAGCGGCATCAGCTCGGGTGTCTCCGAGCAGGCGTAGCCGAACATCATCCCCTGGTCGCCGGCGCCCTGGGTGTCGAGGGCGTGCACCGAGCCGCCGGCCACCCGCTCGATCGCCCGGTCCACGCCGCGCGCGATGTCGGGCGACTGCGCGCCGATGGAGAGGTTCACGCCGCAGGACAGACCGTCGAAGCCCTTCCGCGACGAGTCGTACCCTATGTTCAGGATGGTGTCCCGGACGATCTGGGGGATGTCCGCGTAGGCCCGCGTGGTCACCTCACCGGCGACGTGGACCTGACCTGTCGTGATCAGCGTCTCCACCGCCACGCGGCTTTGGGGATCCTGCGCGAGCAGGGCGTCGAGGACGGCGTCGCTGATCTGGTCGGCGATCTTGTCCGGGTGGCCTTCGGTCACCGACTCGGAGGTGAAGAGGCGACGTGTCACGGTGCTCCTCGGGGGTGGCGGACTCGGTCGCCGAAGCCTGGCGGCACCGGCTCAAGGAAGGCTCAAGAGCGGGCGGACGATGCGTCCATCGGCGTTCCAGTGATGTCGCGGCCGGGATCGTTAGCGTGCCCGTATGACGACCATGCTGATCACCGGCGGAGCGGGCTTCATCGGCGCGAACTTCGCGCACCACGTCCGTCGATGTCATCCCGGATACCGGATCATCTTGCTGGACGCGCTCACCTACGCAGGGAACCGCAGCTCCCTCCGGCCGATCCTCGATCACATCGAGTTCGTGCACGGCGACGTACGTGACGCCGAAGTGCTGGATCGGCTGGTCGCGGCCAGCGACACCGTCGTGCACTTCGCGGCCGAATCCCACGTAGACAATTCGCTGCTGGATCCGGCGCCGTTCGTGCAGACGAATCTGGTTGGCACGTTCAACCTGCTCGAGGCGGTACGCCGCTACGATCGGCGGCTACACCACATCTCCACCGACGAGGTCTTCGGTGATCTCCCGCTGGACTCCGACGAGCGGTTCACCGAGTTGAGCCGCTACGACCCCTCCAGCCCCTACGCGGCCACGAAGGCCGGCTCCGACATGCTCGTGCGCGCCTGGGTGCGCTCCTACGGGGTGCGAGCCACCATCTCGAACTGCGCGAACAACTACGGTCCCTACCAGCACGTCGAGAAGTTCATCCCCCGGCAGATCACCAACGTCCTCGCCGGTGACCGGCCGAAGGTCTACGGGCGGGGCGACAACGTCCGGGAATGGACCCACGTCGACGACCACAACACGGCGATAGACGCGATCCTGCGGTCCGGCCGGATGGGTGAGACCTACCTCGTCGGCTCCGGGCAGGAATGCGACAACCGACAGATCGTGCGTCTGATCCTCGAGTTGATGGGCCGGCCCGCGGACGACTTCGACTTGGTCACGGACCGCCCCGGGCACGATGCGCGCTATGCCAACGACAGCGACAAGCTGCGGACCGAGCTGGGCTGGAAGCCGCGGTACGCCGATCTTTCCGCCGGCCTGGCCGGCACGATCGACTGGTACCGCCGCAACGGGTGGTGGTGGAAGCCACAGAAGGACGCGACGGAGGAGCGCTACCGGCGACTGGGTCGCTGACCGGCTCCGTCCTGACGCCTGGCGGAGCCGGCCCGGGAACGGGCCGGCTCAGGCGTGCTCAGGCCAGCTCACCCGCGATGTCCATCACGTAACGGCCGTAGCTCGAACCAGCCATCGCCTCGCCCAGCCGGTGGCAGGCGGCGGCGTCGATCAACCCCATCCGCAGCGCCACCTCCTCGATGCAGGCGATCCGCACGCCCTGCCGGGCCTCCAGCGTGCCGACGTAGAGGCTCGCCTGGAGCAGCGACTCCGGCGTACCGGTGTCCAGCCAGGCGAAGCCCCGGCCGAGGTCGACCAGCCGGGCCCGCCCGCGTTCGAGGTAGACCTGGTTGACGCCCGAGATCTCCAACTCGCCGCGCGGCGACGGTCCGATGTTCTTGGCAATGTTGACGACGTCGTTGTCGTAGAAGTAGAGCCCGGTGACGGCCCGGTTGGAGCGTGGCTTCGCCGGCTTCTCCGCGATGGACACGAGTCGGCCGTCCCCGTCGGTCTCGGCCACGCCGTAGCGCTCCGGATCGTGTACTGGGTAGCCGAAGAGGACGCAGCCGTCCACCTCGCGCGCAGTCTCCAGCAACAGGTCGGAGAAGCGCAGCCCGTGGAAGATGTTGTCGCCCAACACGAGGGCGACCTCGTCGTCACCGATGTGGTCGGCGCCGATCAGGAACGCCTCGGCGATGCCGCCCGGGTGCGGCTGCTCGGCGTAGCTCAACCGGAGCCCGAGATGCGCGCCGTCACCCAGCAGCCGCCGGAACTGCACGAGGTCGGCGGGGGTCGAGATGAGCAGGATCTCGGTGATGCCTGCGAGCATGAGCACCGACAGCGGGTAGTAGATCATCGGCTTGTCACCGACCGGCAGCAACTGCTTCGACACGGCCAGCGTCAGCGGTCGCAGCCGGGTTCCGGAGCCGCCGGCAAGGATGATGCCCTTCACTGGTCCACCTCGGTCCTCAGTCGTCGATCAACGCGACGGCGCGCGTCCAGCCGGCACCGGCGCCGGCGATGCGGATGGGGAAGCACGCGACCCGGAAGCCGTACGGCGCGGGTAGCTCGCCCAGGTTGGCCAGGCGCTCGATCTGGCAGTACTCGCGCTCGCGCCCGACCATGTGCGCCGGCCACAGCACCGACCGGTCACCGGTCCTGCGGTAGCGGTCGATGATGTCGCCGAACGGCGCGTCCAGGCTGAACGCGTCGGTGCCGATGACGCGCACCCCCAGGTCGAGCAGCAGCCGGGTGGCGGGCCCGTCGAGGCCCGCGAACCGGGTGAAGTATTCCGGGGTACCCGCCCGGGCGTCGGCACCGGTGTGCAGCAGCACGATGTCCATCAGGTCGGGACGCCGGCCGATGCGCGCGAACTCCTTCTCGATGCGGGCCGCGTCGATCACGCCCGTCCCGGCGTCGGTGAGGTCGAGGACCATGCCGGGCCGGAAGAACCAGTCCAGCGGCATGCTGTCGATGTGCCTCGGCGTCCCGTCGCCGTACGTGGTACGGGAACCGTAGTGCGACGGCGCATCGACGTGTGTGCCGGTGTGACTGGTCAGCGAGAGGCGGTCGAGGGACAGGAACTCGCCGTCGGGCAGCTCGTGCGGGTCGAAGTCGACACCGAAGTGCTTGCGCATCTCGGCGCACATGTGTTCGGCGCCCTCGCGCGGGGTGAGCACTTTGTGCACCACCGGGTCGGGCTCGGCAGACGATGCGTCGATCGCTGAGGATAGGTCGATCAGCCGCACACAGCACCTCCGCGGTCGCGTCAGTCGGATGGCCTCGATGCTGCGCGCGGCGGCCGGAACGGCGGTCGAGCGTCGCTTGCGGCCGGAACCAGTGAAGTTCGATGTGTACCGGGCACCGTCGAGCGGAAGCCGAGAAAGCCGATGGAGGACTCCATGCCGCTGGACACCGATCAGACCGCGGGTGCGACCCACACGTACGCCCGGGTCCAAGACTTCTACGCCCGGCACATGCACCTGCTCGATGCCGGCGAGGCGGCCGAGTGGGCCGCCATGTTCACTCCGGACGGCGTGTTCGTCCCGCCGTCGGCGCCCGAGCCGATCCGTGGCCGCCAAGCGCTGGAGGCGGGCGTGCGTAGCGCCGCCGCAGCGCTCGCGGACAAGGGCGAGCAGGTCAGGCACCTGCTGACGATGGCGGCGGTTGAGCCGCGCGCCGACGGTGTGCTCTTCGTGCGCAGCTACACGCAGGTCGTGGTGACGCCGCAGGGCGGTAAGCCGCGGTTGGAAATCATGTGCGTGTGCGAGGACGAACTCGTTGCCGCGGGCGACGAGTTGCTGGTGCGGCACCGTCGGGTCACCCGCGACGACCTCCCCTGAGTGCCGTGGCCGTCGTCGTCGAGCGCGGTGCGAGCGCGGCACCGGCCGCGTGTGACAGGGTCGTCATGTGACACGACACGAGGAACGCGTCTGGCTCGTCACGGGCGCATCGCGCGGGTTGGGCCGGGCGGTGACCGAGGAGGCCCTCGAAGCCGGTGACCGGGTAGCCGGCCTGGCTCGCGACGTGACCTCCTTGGCCGCGCTCGACCGGAAGTATCCGGGCCGGCTGCTCGCCCTGCCGACCGACGTGTCCGACCGAGCGGCGGTGTTCGGCGCGGTGGATCGCGCGGTCGCCCAGCTCGGCGGCCTCGATGTCGTGTTCAACAACGCCGGCGAGCTGCTTGCCGGAATGGTCGAGGAGTACACCGAGGAGCAGGTGCATGATCACCTCGCCGTGAATTTCCTCGGCGCGCTGTGGGTGTCGCAGGCGGTGCTGCCGCGGCTGCGCGCCCGTGGCGCCGGTCACCTGTTCCAGGTGACATCGAAGGGAGCCGGTGAGGGGCGGGGCGGCTACGGTCTCTACGGCGCCGGCAAGGCCGCCCTGAAGGCCCTCAGCGAGGCCCTGGCCGACGAGAGCCGCGACTTCGGGGTCCGGGTCACGATGCTGGAACCCGGCCCGCACGCGACGACTCTCGGCAACGCCATGAAGTCGACGCCGCGCCTGGATGTGTACGACCGGACGCGGCGCCGCCTGGCAGCCGAGGCCCCGCCGCTGGGACCGGTCGCCAGCACCAGGAAGTCGGCGGCCCGGATCCTGGAGATCGCGGGACTCTCCGATCCGCCGATCCGGGAGCCCCTGGAGGCCTGACCGGCTCCAGCGTCGCTCAGCGTCACGTCGAGCGTGCGGCCGCATGGTGCGCGCATGCGAGTGCTGTTCACGCCGTTTCCGTCCAGTTCCCACGTCAACAATCAGGTGCCGCTCGCCTGGGCGCTGCGTGCCGCAGGGCACGAGGTCTGCATGGCGACCCAACCCGACGCGACCGAGGACATCCTCGGTGCAGGGCTGACCGCCGTGCCGGTTGGCGACATGCTCGACGTCGCGCAGCACGTTCGCGACGCGGAGGCCCGCGAGGAGGAACGCCCACCCGCCGACGACGAGGCCGGGTCGTGGCTCGACACCTTCGACATCAGCGAAACCCGCACCGAGTCGCTGACCTACGACTATCTCCACGGCACCCTGACCGCCTGGACGAACGTCGTCCTGCAGAACACCATGCCGCGCCGGGCGCTCGACGAACTCGTCGCCTTCACCGCGCACTGGCACCCCGACCTGGTGATCTGGGACCCGATGTACTTCGCCGGCGCGATCGCCGCGAAGTCGTGCGGTGCCGCGCACGCCCGCTTCCTGTTCGGCCTCGACGTCCTCGGCAACCTGCGCCGGCACTACCTCGCGGCTCTCGCGGCCCGTCCCGCGATCCTGCGTGAGGACCCTCTCGCCGAGTGGCTCGGCCGGTTCGGATCCGGGTTCACTGAGGACCTTGTGGTCGGTCAGTGGACCCTCGACCCGGTTCCGTCCTCGCTCGCGTTGGATACCGGACTGCCGCGCGTCGGTGTGCGGTACGTGCCCTACAACGGGGCCTCCGTCGTGCCGGACTGGATCGGCGAACTGGAGGCCGGCACCGCACGCGTGTGCATCACGCTGGGCATGGCGCATCGCGAGGTGTGGGGCACCGATCGGCTCTCCGTCGGCCGGATCCTTCAGGGTGTCGCGGACCTCGGCGTCGAGGTGATCGCCACCCTCGACGACGTCGAGGCCGACGGGGTGCGGGTCGTGGACTTCGTGCCGCTGGACGTGTTGCTGCCGCTGTGCTCGGCGGTCGTGTCGCACGGTGGGGCGGGATCCTTCCAGACCGCGCTGGTGCACGGCGTTCCGCAGGTCGTCGTGCCGGACATGCTGTGGGACACCGGTCTGAAGGCACGCCGTCTCGCCGGGGCCGGTGCCGGCCTGTACGCCAACGACCTGACCGGCCTGCGGGACCTGGTCGGCCGGGCGCTTCACGATCGGGGGATCGCGGCGGCGGCCCGACGCCTGCGATCGGAGGCGCTCGCCATGCCCGCGCCGAGCGAGGTCGTAGCTCTCCTCGAACGACTCACGGCAGCGAACCGGCCAACGGCAGCGGGCTGAGAGAGACACCCGCTCCAGACACGCTCGACCTCGGCTCGAGCCCGCGACTCCATCGTCGATCGTAGGAGACCGGCACCAATGAGCAGGTCCGCAAGAGCGGGGGAGTCTGCGTGAGTCAACGTCGGGTCGTCATCACCGGGATCGGCGTCGTCGCGCCCGGCGGGTTGGGAGCGAAGGCCTTCTGGGAACGCATCGTGGCGGGCACCCCGATGACCCGCCTGATCACCGCCTTCGACTCCGCCGACTTCCGGTCGCGGATCGCTGCCGAGTGTGACTTCGATCCGTTCCAGTACGGCTTCAGCGAGCACGACATCGGGCGCTTGGACCGGGCCGCCCTGTTCGCGCTCACCGCCACGCGGGAGGCGATGAGCGACAGCGGCCTCGTCGTCGACCGCGACGACGCGCACCGGGTCGGGGTGAGTCTCGGTACCGCCGTTGGCGCCACGCTGCGGTTGGAGGAGCGTTACCGCGCGGTCAGCCACGAAGGGCGCGACTGGCTCGTCGACCACCGGCTCGCCGGCCCCGACCTGTACGACTACTTCGTGCCCAGCTCGATGGCGGCCGAGGTGGCCTGGGCCGCCGGCGCGGAAGGACCCAACGCCGTCGTGTCGGCCGGGTGCACCTCCGGCATCGACGCGGTGGGACACGCCTGGGACCTCATCCGCGACGGATCGGTCGATATGATGATCGCCGGCGCCACCGACGCGCCGATCGCGCCGATCACGGTTGCCTGTTTCGACGCCATCAAGGCCACGTCCAACACCAACGACGATCCAGGCACCGCCGCGCGGCCGTTCGACCGTACGCGTAACGGGTTCGTGCTCGGCGAGGGCTCGGCGGTCCTGGTCTTGGAGGAACTGCAGAGCGCGCGCCGCCGCGACGCGCACATCTACGCCGAGATCCGCGGGTACGCCTCCCGTGGCAACGCCTTCCACATGACCGGCCTGCGGCCCGACGGGCAGGAGATGGCCGCGGCGATCCGCGCCGCCCTCGACACCGCCCGCATCCCGGCCACCGCCGTCGACTACGTCAATGCGCACGGCACCGCGACCAGACAGAACGACCGCCACGAGACCCAGGCGCTCAAGCGGGGCCTCGGCATGCACGCCTACGACGTGCCGATCAGCTCCATCAAGCCGGTCATCGGACACTCGCTCGGCGCCGTCGGAGCGATCGAGGTCGCCGCCAGCGCGATGGCGATCGAGTTCGACGTCGTGCCACCGACGGCCAACCTCCACCACCCCGACGCGGAGCTGGACCTGGACTACGTGCCACGCGAGGCCAGGCAGCGCAAGCTCTCCACAGTGCTGACCGTGGGCAGCGGCTTCGGCGGATTCCAGAGCGCGATGGTGCTCTCCGCGCCCGAGGCGGTGGCAGCATGAGCACCGCCGTGGTGACAGGGCTCGGCGTCGTCGCGCCCAACGGCGTCGGTGCCGGGGACTACTGGGCGGCGACCCTGCGGGGCCGCAGCGCGATCGGGAGAATCGACCTGTTCGACGTCGAGGACTACCCGAGCCGCCTCGGCGGCGTGGTCACCGGCTTCGACGCCGGGAACCACCTGCCCAGCCGGCTGCTGCCGCAGACCGATCGCATGACCAGGTTCGCGCTGGCCGCCGCGGACTGGGCGGTCGCCGACGCCGACATCGACCGGTCGGCGCTGGCCGCGACCGACCTCGGCGTGTCGACCGCGAGCGCCTCGGGCGGATTCGCGTTCGGACAGAAAGAGCTCGAGCACCTGTGCGCCGACGGACCGAGCCACGTCAGCGTCTACCAGTCGTTTGCCTGGTTCTACGCCGTCAACTCCGGCCAGATCTCGATCCGGCACGACATGCGCGGCCCGATCGGTGTACTCGTCGCCGACCAGGCCGGTGGTCTCGACGCCATCGCGCACGCCCGCCGCTCCGTCCGAAAGGGCGCGCCGCTCGTGCTCACCGGCGGGATGGACTCCGCGCTGTCCCCGTACGGGCTGGCCGCGCTGATCTCCAGCGGCATGCTGTCCACCGCCGACGACCCGCGCCATGCCTACCTTCCCTTCGACCGCAAGGCGAACGGCCACGTGCCCGGCGAGGGCGGCGCCATCCTCACCGTCGAGGACGGCGACCGGGCCCGCGAGCGTGGTGCCCACGTCTACGGCGAGATCGCCGGGTACGCCGCCACGTTCGATCCCTCACCGGGCTCGGGTCGTCCGGGCAACCTCGGGCGTGCCGTGCGGGCGGCCCTCGCCGACGCCGGAGTCGGCCCGGACGAGGTCGGCGTGGTCTTCGCCGACGCAGCCGGCGACGCGGACGCCGACCGGGCGGAGGCCGAGGTGATCGTCGACCTCTTCGGCCCGCGTGGCGTCCCGGTCACCGCGCCCAAGACGATGACCGGTCGCCTGTACTCCGGCGCCGGCCCGCTCGACGTGGCGACCGCGCTGCTCTCGCTGCGCGACAAGGTCATCCCGCCGACCGTGAACGTCGTCGCGGACTACGCCCTCGACCTGGTCGAGGCCCCCCGGCCCCTGACGGCGTCGGTTGCCCTGGTGCTGGCCCGCGGCCGGCAGGGCTTCAACAGCGCACTGGTTGTACGTGCCCCACGAAAGGAAAACTGATGAGTCAATCCGTCCGATTGAGCGTTCCCGATCTGATGACCATCCTGGCCACCTGCGCCGGCGCAGCGGAGCCCGTCGACGCGGCCGCCGAAGACCTCGGCGAGGTCCCGCTGGCCGACCTGGGCTACGACTCCCTCGCGTTGCTCGAAGCGTCGAGCGCCGTCGAACGGCGGTTCGGTATCTCGCTGCCCGAGGAGGAGGTGGCCGAGGTGCGGACGCTGAATCAGCTAGGCGACCTGGTCAATGACCGCCTCGCCCAGGTCCGGTGACCGGTGCCGACCCGATGCGTCTGATCGGCAGCGGTTTCCTCGCCCGGCATCTGCGGCCGCTCGCGGACGCGTACCCCGGCGTCACCGTGCTCGCTGCCGGGGTACCGAGGCACCCGCTGCCGGACGCCGAGCACGAGCGTGAGGCTCGGCTGGTGGCCGACACACTCCGGGACTGTGTGCGCGACGGCCGGCAGTTGGTGTTCTTCTCGACCGTCAGCATGTACGGCGGGCCGGGTTGCCAGGGACGCGAAGACGACCCCGTCGAGCCGGCCCTCCCGTACGGACGGCACAAGCTGGATCTGGAAGGGATGATCCGCGACTGCGGCGTTCCGTACCTGATCCTGCGCCTCGGGTACGTGCTCGGTCCCGGAGAACCGGAGTTCCGGCTCGTGCCCGCAATCATCCGGCAGCTTCGCGCCGGACGCGTCACGGTCCAACCAGGCGCCCGGCGCGACATCGTCCACGTCGAGGACTGGATGACGGTCGTCGACCGGCTGCTCGCCACCGGCGTCACCGACGAGGTCGTCAACGTGGCGTCGGGGGACTGCGCTGAGATCGCGGCCGTCATCGACGTCCTGGAGCGGCATCTCGGCGTGACGGCCGAGCGGGTGCTCCTCGACTCGACAGTGTCGCACTGCCCGTCGATCGCCAAGCTGCGCACGCTCGTACCGGAGGTGACGGCGTTGGGTTTCGGGCCGGGCTACCATCGCGTAGCCCTGGCCCGCTACCTCTCCTCCCTCCGCGCTACAGGGTGATGAGCGGGAATCCCTCGTCGTCCAGCGGCTGGCCGGGCTCGAATCCCGCCATGTGCCCGTCCTGGACGCCGGGGCGGTAGGTGGCGTCAGCGTTGACGTACACGATGCCGTGGCCCATCCGACGTGCGTCGGACGTGTTGCTACCGGCCAGATGCACGGTACGGCAGTGGTGAAACGCCACGTCACCGGCGCGCAGTGGCACGGTCACCCGCGGCTGCCACGGGAACTCCGGCCAGATGTCGGTGATGTCGGCGAACTCCTCGAAACTCGTCATGTGCTCCTGCCGGTGCTCCGGCGGTCGCAGGTGCGAACGGGGCACGTACGACAGGCAGCCGCGCTCGACCGGGACGTCGGACAGCGCCACCCAGGCGGTCAAGGCCCGCGACAGCGACGACAACGGCAGCCCGGTCTCGTCGTCGTGTACGAGCGTCGGCGCCGCCTTGTGCGGCTCCTTCGCGAGCACCTCGCTGGTGTACAGCCGCATCGGGCCATCGGCGAGCTGCAGCGCGATCGAACCGATCGCCGGGTGAAGGGCCAGTTCCCGGATCGTGTCGCTCTTGCGCCAGGCCTGCGCGACGTAGTTGACCTCGACACCGTTGACGCCGTCCCAGATCTCCATGTGGCTGTCGAGGAGCTGGGCGGCCGCCTCGGCATACCGGGCCACCTCGTCGGCGTCGAGCACGCCCGGCACGTGGACGAAGCCCTGTTCCCGGTAGCGGCGGATGGTCTCGTCAGAAATCGGATCGATCATGCTTCGCGCGCCTGTGTCTCCCATGGACTACGTCCTCCCGTCACGGTGACTGCCGCCCACAGGGTGCGGCGCGCCGCTCGAGTCCTTCGCGTCAGCCGGTAGACCCGCACCGGCCCGGCGTGCTCGCTGCCCGAGTCCGTTTCGAGCGCAGCCTGGGATCGTCCGGAGTTCCAGCCCTACGACCGGGAAGAGAGTCGGGTTCTGATGACGACACCGAACCGGGGCAGCGGCGAGCTCGACGCCCTGCTGGACCAGTTACGTGAGTACGTGACGCCGCAGCCGCCGTGCATCAGCCTGCCGCCACGAGCGTTCACCTCGCCCGAGCTGTATGAGCTGGAACTGGACCGGATCTTCCGCCGCTCGTGGATCATGGTGGCCCGGGCGGACCAGCTCGCCGGGCCCGGCGACTACCTCGCGCTGACGATCGCGGGGGAGCCGTTGCTGCTGACCCGCGACCGCACCGGCGCACTCAACGCGATGTCGCCGATCTGCCGGCACCGGATGATGCCGGTCGTCGCGGCCGGTACCGGGCGGGCCGAGCACTTCACCTGCCCGTACCACCTGTGGCGCTACGGCCTGGACGGCCAGCTGATCGCTGCGACGCACATGCGGGGGAACCCCGCCTTCGACCCCGGCACCTGCCGGCTTCCCGGGTTCGCCGTCGAACAGTGGCAGGGTTTCGTCTTCGTCAACCTCGACAGCGGCGCACCGCCGCTGCGCACCCACCTGAGCCGCATCGGCGAGGACCTGGGCAATTACGAGCTGGGCGCCATGACGCAGGTGGGTTCGTTCGTCGAGGACTGGCACTGCAACTGGAAGGTCGCCGTCGAGAACGTCCACGAGAACTATCACGTCATGGGCTTCCACCCGGAGACGATCCAGCCGTCGACGCCGGGCGGTTCCGACACCGACGTGCGCGACGATTCACCCCTGGTGCTGCGGTTCACGGTGCCGTTCAAGGAGCCGCAGGAGGTGGAGTTCCTCCGGCTGACCGAACAGGAGCGACGCCAGGTCTACAATGTCTCGGTCTTTCCCTGCACGAGTTTCGCCGCGGCCGGCGAGACGGTGATCTGGCTCAGCTTCATCCCGACCGCGATCGACCGGACCGAGGTGCGCGGCGGGATCCTGGCGCCGAGTCAGACCGTCGAGGGCACCGACGCCGAGCAGCTTCAGCAGATCCGCGAGGGGAACGAGGCCTACGCCGCGGTGATCAACGGCGAGGACCAGCGTGGCCTCGAAGAGGTGCAGCGGGCCGTCGGATCCCGTTTTGCCGGACGCGGTCACCTCAGTCCGAAGGAGCCGGCGGTGCCGGTGTTCTACCGCAAGCTCGCCGCCGCGCTGCTTGCCGAGGAGTACCGGGAACCGGCGGTGGCCGGCCCGCTAGCCGCCGTCCAGTCGTCGTTGAGCTGACGACCAGCGCCTTGGCCGACGGTAACCGGATCGACAGCAGCCGCACGAGAATGGGGTACCGGTCATGTTGAGTTGTCGGACGTGCGGTGGGGAACTGCGCGAGTTCTGTGACTTCGGCCCGCAGCCGCTGTCCAGCGGCTTTCTGGAGCCGGACTACGTCGGCGACGAGTTCTTCTTCCGCCTGGCCGTCGGGGTGTGCGGGCAGTGCTCGATGGTGCAGCTGATCGAGGAGGTTCCGCGGCACCTGATGTTCAACGGGCACTACCCGTACCTGTCGTCGGGCTCGGCCACCATGCGCAAGCACTTCGAGCAGACCGCCAAGCACTTCATCGACACCGAGCTGACCGGCGACGACGCGTTTCTGGTCGAGTTGGGCTGCAACGACGGCGTCATGCTGAAGGTCATCGCCGACGCCGGGATCCGGCACCTGGGCGTCGAGCCCTCGCAGAGCGTCGCCGCGGTCGCCCGCGCCTACGGCGTACAGGTGACCACCGAATTCTTCCAGGAGTCCTCCGCACAGCAGATCCGGGCCGCGTCCGGGCCGGCGCAGGTGATATACGCCGCGAACACCATCTGCCACATCCCGTACCTCGACTCGATCTTCCGCGGCGTCGACGAGTTGCTGGCACCCGACGGCATCTTCGTGTTCGAGGACCCGTACCTCGCCGAGATCGTCGACCGCACCTCGTTCGACCAGATCTACGACGAGCACTTCTACTTCTTCTCGGCCGTGTCGGTGCAGGCGATGGCGGCACGGTTCGGGTTCGAACTGGTCGACGTCGAGCGGCTGCCAGTGCACGGCGGCGAAGTGCGGTACACGATCGCACGGCGCGGCGCCCGTCCAGCCTCCGCGCGGGTCGCCGCGCTGGTGGCCGAGGAGCACGGCCGTGACCTCGCCGGGCAAGATACGCTGAAGCAGTTCGTCGGCCGGGTGGAGCAGGCCAGGGAGGAACTGACCACGCTGCTGCGGCAGCTGAAGGCCAACGGCCAGACGGTGGTCGGCTACGGCGCGACCGCGAAGAGCGCGACGGTGACGAACTACTGCGGCATCGGACCCGACCTGATCTCCTTCATCTCCGACACGACGCCGAACAAGCAGGGCCGGCTGACCCCCGGTTCGCACATCCCGGTGCGGTCGCGGGATGCGTTCGCCGCCCCGTACCCCGACTATGCGCTGTTGTTCGCCTGGAACCACGCCGACGAGATCATCGCCAAGGAGCAGGAGTTCCGGAAGGCCGGCGGCAAGTGGATCCTGTATGTGCCGGAAGTCCGGGTGGTCTGAGCCCGGCCGTGAACCGGCCGCAGCCGACAGGGAGGCGGCCGGTTCAGGTCTGCGCGAGCCGCCGCAGCACCGGTACCAGCTCCGCCGGCGTCGAAGCGGCGAGCATCTCGTGGCGCAGGTCGCCGGCGCAGGCCCGGAACGACGGCTCGTCGAGGACGCGTCGGATCAACGCCCGCACCTCGCTCGCCGCGGACCGTCCCGCGACCCCGCACACCGCCACCCCGGCGCGCTCCATGCGTTCGGCCCGCGGGCCGTTGCACCACAGCTTGTACGGCACGATGACCTGGGGTACGCCGTGGATGAGTGCGGTCTGGGAGGTGCCTGATCCGCCGTGGTGGATGATGGCGGCGCAGGTGGGCAGGAGCACGTCGAGGTTGACGAACTCGACGGTGCGGACGTTGTCCGGTATGGGGTGGCCGGGCGGGATCTGGCTGTTGCTCAGGGTGGCGACGACGTCGACGTCGAGGGTGGCGACGGCGTCGAGGAGTTCGGTGACCGCGGTCCGGTCCCCGCCGAGGGTTTCGCGGAACGAGCGGCCCAGGGTGAGACAGACCCGGGGCCGGGTCGGTGGCTCGCGTAGCCAGTCGGGGACGGTCGCGGGCCCGTTGTAGGGGGTGTAGCGCATCGGCAGGTAGTGGTGGTCGACCGGCAGCCGGAGGGAGGCCGGGACGGGGTCGATGGTGAACTGTCCGAGGACGGCCTGCTCGGTGAACGGGTGGCCGTGTCGGGCCAGGACGTCGCCGAGCCATTCCTGCAGCGGGTCGTCGCGCAGGGCCGGCACCCGCCCTCGCAGCAGCTCCAGGTGCCGCTGCCGGACATGGCCGACCAGATCCAGGCCGAACAGCAGCCGCCCGTGCGCCGCCCCACTCGCGATCGCCGCGACCGCACCGGCGAAGGTCACCGAGTCCCACACGACGAGATCCGGACGCCAGTCCCGCGCGAACGCGACGAGATCGTCGATCATCCGATCCGGGCACAGCGTCCGGAAGCCGAACATCGTCACAGCCGTCAGCTGCCTCTGCACGTACTCGTAGGTGAGGATCTCGTCGCGCAGCTCGCTGATGTCGGTCAACTCGATGTAGTCCGCCGGCGTCGGCTCGTCGTCGGGCGCCTCCTCGACCTCGCGCCGGTGCTGCTCGTCCAACTCCCGCACCTGCTCCTGCTGGTTCAGCGGCTCGCCGACCGCGACAGCGGTGAGCCCGGCGCCGGTGATCGCCTCCGTGAGATCCGGCTGGCTCGCCACCCGCACGTCGTGGCCGGCCGCCCGCAACGCCCACGCCAGGGGCACCTGCGCGTGCAGGTGCGTCGGCTGGGCGAAGGTTGTGAAGAGCACCCGCATCGTCAGCCCCGGCGGGCCTGCTCCGCGTACGCCTTCGCGTGCCGCATCGTGGTGCCGCTGTTGCGCCCGAGCGCGGCGCGGATGTACGAGCGAGCGTCGGCGACCGTGGCATCCTCACCGAGAACGCCGGCGATCGCCGACTCGTTGATCACGACGGTGTGTCCGGCCACCATCTCGGTGTCGCCGTTGTGCTCGCGGAACGACCAGAACCCGGTATGCGCGCTCATCAGCTTCGGCGTCTGCAGCTGCTTGTACACGATGCGGTCCGGCGGCAGGCAGATGCGGATCGACACGGTCGTGTGCACCGATCCGTCCGCGGTGCGGGTGTCCATGGCGAGGCTCTGGACACCGCGTACGCGCTCGTCGAGGACGACCCGGGCGACGTGCGGCAACCGCTGCGGCCACAGCCCGGCCTCGTCGATGACGGTGTACGCGTCCGCGGCCCTTCCGTTGATCGACACCGCGTCCTCGAAGGACAGCAGCAGCTCGTCGTCGCGCCCCGCCGCAGCGGCCAGCGCGCTCAGTTCGGCCTCGCTGTTGCGGTCGACGGCGCGCCGAATCCAGTCGAGGTGACCTGGATCGTCGTCGACCGCCCGGTAGGTGTGCAGCAGCCGCACGACCGTCTTGTCGGGTCCGGCCGGTTCGAACCGCCACTCGCCGCTCATGGCCGCCACCGGATGAGCCGGCCGGTCCTGCCGGAACGTGATCGAGCGTGCCGCCCGGTCCAGGATCCGCCGCGAGGTCCAGTTCTTGACCTCGTCGTTCGCGGTGGCCCAGATCCGGATCCGCTCCCCGTCGCCGCTGCGCTCGATCTGTTCGGCGTGCACGGTCGGTGGGAACACCACCGGCCAGCAGCTCACGTCGGCGACGAGGTCGTAGATCACCGCTACGGGTGCGGCCACGGTCACCCGGTGATCGGTGTGCTGTTCCGACATGTCGTCGTTCCCCTCGGGTCAGTAGTTGCCGAGTCCGCCGCAGACGTTGAGCGCCTGCGCGGTGATCGGGGCGGCAGTGTCGGTGACGAGGTAGCCGACGAGGCCGGCGACCTCTTGCGGAGTGCTGTAGCGGCCGAGCGGGATCTTCGCCTGGAACCGGGCGAGCACCTCGTCCTCGGTGCTGTCCCAGACCTCGGCGTACCCCCGTCGGACCCGCTCGGCCATCGGTGTCTCCACGTACCCGGGGCAGACGGCGTTGACCGTCACGCCGGTCTTGGCCAGCTCCAACCCGAGGGCCTTGGTGAAGCCGACGACGCCGTGCTTCGACGCCGAGTACGGCGCTCCGAGCACGACACCCTGCTTGCCGCCGGTCGACGCGATGTTGATGACACGTCCCCACCCGCGCTCCAGCATGCCGCCGGTGGTGAGCACCTCGCGGGTCATCCGGAACACGCTGGTGAGGTTGGTCTCCAGCACGTCGAGCCACAGTTCGTCGGTGATCTGGGCGGTCACCCCGCCGCCGTTGCGGCCGGCGTTGTTGACGAGTACGCCGACTGGTCCGAACCGTTCGACGGCCGCGGTGACGAACGCCCGCACCTGGCCGGCGTCGCGGACGTCGCACGCCTGGCCGTCGACGTCGTGACCCTTCGCGCGCAGCTCCTTGACGGTCAGGTCGACGGCGTGGCCGTCGCGGGCGCAGATGTAGACCGTCGATCCGCGTTCGGCGAGCAACGTCGCGACCGCGTGTCCGATGCCGCTCGTCGCGCCGGTAACGACAGCGAGGCTGTCCTGCGTCAATGTTCTCTCCCGTCCTTCGTGCCGAGCCACATCGTGGCGATCGCCGCTGTCGGGGCGGTCGACGATCGGTGGACCGGCGCTGAACCCGCTGCTCCATCGGGGCTCAGGGCCGGCACGAGCCGTGACGTCCAAGGTGTCCGGCATGCGGGTGCTCTTCACGACCATCGCCGCGCCGACGCACCTGCACGCGCAGGTGCCCCTGGCGTGGGCGTTGCGGGCGGCCGGCCACGACGTGCGGGTGGCGAGCCAGCCGGATCTCACGGAGGCGATCACCGGCGCCGGGCTCACAGCCGTCGCGGTCGGGCCGCCGCTCGGCGCGGACCGGTGGTCACAGGACGTCGTGGAAGAGGTGGCCGAGCGGTGGGAGTTCACCGGCGACGAGCTGTGGGGCCCGGGCGGCCGGATGCGCTGGGAGCTGTTCGACCTGTGCGAGCTGCGCCGGCAGCGGCTCACGTACGACTACGTCCAGTCCGTGCTGACCGCCTGGACGTCGCTGGACCACCAACTGTCCTGCTCCGCTGGGATGATCGATGATCTGGTCGCGTTCACCCAGGACTGGCGTCCGGATCTCGTCGTCCGCGACCCGGTGACCTTCGCCGGTTCGGTCGCGGCGATCGCCAGCGGCGCCGCCCATGCGCGGCTGCTGTTCGGTCTCGACGTCTTCGGGCACATGCGGTCGACCTACCTCGAACTGCTGCGAGGGCGGGTGCCGGCCCTGCGCGACGACCCGCTGCAGGAATGGCTCGGCGACGTCCTGGCCCGACACGGCCACCCGTTCACCGAGCAGGCCGTCCTCGGACAGTTCACCATCGACCCCGTCCCGGCCTCCCTCCGGCTGCCGGTCGACCACCACTACCTGCCGATGCGCTACACCCCCTACAACGGGCCCGCGACCGTCCCCGACTGGCTACGCGAGCCACCGACCCGGCCCCGGGTCTGTCTCACCCTGGGCCGCTCGTTCCGCGAAACCCTCGGCGGGGACCGGACCGCGGTCACCGAACTCCTCGACGCCGTCGCCACCCTCGACGTCGACGTCGTCGCCACCCTGAGCAACAGCCAGATCCCGCCCGGCCACCCCATACCGGACAACGTCCGCACCGTCGAGTTCGTCAACCTCGACGTGCTCCTGCCCACCTGCGCCGCCATCATCCACCACGGCGGATCAGGCACCTCCCAGACCGCACTCATCCACGGCGTACCCCAGGTCATCGTGCCGGCGGTGTTGCTCGACAACCACCTGAAGTCGTGGCGGGTGGCGGAGGCGGGAGCGGCACTGTGCGGCAGCGCCGAGAAGTGCACGGCGCGGGAGCTGCGCGCACTGCTGTCGAGAGTGCTCGAGGAGTCGTCGTTCGCGGCCGCGGCCGCCCGGCTGCGGGTCGAGATGCTCGCCGCGCCGGCACCGGCCGAACTGGTGCCGGCGCTGCGGCGCCTCACCCGCGCTCTGCGGTGAGCTTCTCCAGCATTGGAACCACGTCGTTCGGCGAGGGCATCGCACTCATGGCCTCGCGCAGCTGTCCGGCCCGGTGCCGAAACGAGCCCTCGTCGAGGATTCGGGCCAGGAGGCCGCGCAGCCTCGCCGGGGTGAGGTCGGAGGAGTGCAGGGCCAGTCCCGCACCGAGCGCCTCGGTGCGCTGGGCCCGGTAGACCGCGTCCCACATGTATCCGAGCGACAACTGCGGTACGCCCAGCGCTGCAGCAGTCGCCCAGGTGCCCAGGCCCCCGTGGTGCAGGACGGCGGCGCACGTCGGCAGCAGCACGTCGAGCGGCACGTGTTCGACCAGCCGGACGTTGTCCGGCACGTCCGGCACGAGGGCCTGCTCCTCGGCGGAGAGCGTGGCGACCACCTCGACGTTGAGCTCCGCGACGACCTCGAAGAGGTCCTCGATGGCGATCATGTTCGACCAGTTGCTGGTACGGGCGGTCATGCCGAGCGTCACGCACAGACGCGGCCTGCCGGGCGGCTCGCGCAACCAGTCCGGCACGATCGACGGCACCTGGCCGTTGTAGGGGATGTAGCGTATCGGCACGGTCGGCTGCCGGGTGTCGATCCGAATGCCCTCGGGCATCGGGTCGATGGACCACTGCCCGGTGACGATCTCCTCGTCGAAGCCGTGACCGTAGCGCGCAAGGGTCGAGTCGAGCCAGGACGCGAGCACGTCGTCGCGCCGCCCGGCAGGTAGCCGGTCGAGCATGGACAGGTGTCGCTCACGGGTGCTGAGAAACATGTCCGGCATCGTCAACAGCCGGGCGTGCGCCGCGCCGGTGACCCGGGCGGCGACCGCACCCGCGAACGTGAACGGCTCCCACAGCACCAGGTCCGGCTGCCAGCCGTAGGCCAGGTCTACGACGTCGTCGATCATCGAGTCGCTGTTCACCTTGGAGTAGAACAGCGCAGTCATCACGGTCTCGTGGCCCCTGAGGAACTCCAAGCCCAGCCTGTCGTGGCGCTTTTCCAGGTAGTCGCGGTCGTCGTGCAGCGCGAGGATGTCAGCGCCGACCTTGGCGAGCATCTGGTCGTGGGCGTGGTCGACGCCGACCGGCGCCGCGGTGAGTCCGGCACGCACGACGGCCTCGATGAGCGCCGGCTGTCCGGCGACGAGAACCTGGTGCCCGGCGGTGCGCAGGGCCCAGGCGAGGGGCACGCATCCGCTGAAGTGGCTGTCGACGGCGAAGCAGGTGATGAGTACTCGCATGTCCGCGCCTCCTTTCGCTCACGCAACGACGGGCCGCGACAGCGGGCTGCCGGTCACGGGGGACCGCAGCCGCCGGTAGCCCTCGCCGGCGGCGCGCAACGTGGGCAGGTGTGCCGCGAGGGCGGACACGGCGACGGTGGCGTGCCGGCGTACCGTCTCGGCGACGACGCCGGCCGGCATCGCAGGGTGCGCCCAGAGGATCTCGGCAGCCGGCTCGCGTCCCGGATCGAAGTGGTCCGGGTCGGCGAACGCGGCGGGGTCGCGATTGGCAGCTTCGAGCAGGACCACGACCTCGCTGCCCGCCGTGATCGCGGTGCCGTCCAGATCGAGGTCGGTGCGGGCGACGAGGCGTTGCAGCCGGACGGGCGGCGCGAAGCGCAGGGTTTCGCGTACCGCGGCGGCAGCGAGACCCGGATCCGTCGCCACGGCTGTCCACCGCCCAGGCTCGGCGAGCAGCGCGCACATGGTGTTGGCGATCAGCGTCGCCGTAAGGTCGGCGCCGACGGCACAGTGGAGCAGCGCCACCGGCAGGACGCTGTCCGGCTCGGTGCGCGTCAGCTCGCCGAGCAGGTCGTCACCGGCGCCGGTCGGCAGCGAGACGAGCAGTTCCCGCAGCCCGGCGATCGAGTCGAGCAGCAGCCGGGCGGTGTCCAACCGCGGCGGGCACAGCGTGGCGTCGAGGGCGGTCGCGGCGCCCGCACACAGCCGCGCGAACTCCTCCTGGTGCGCTGCCGGCACGCCGAGCAGGACAGAGGTGGCCATGGTGGCGACAGGCACCGCGTAGTCCGAGGTCAGGTCGAACGTGCCGTTGAGGCCGGCGGCCAGCCGGTCGATCCGGACGGTGATCTCCGTGTGTGCCCTTTTCAGGCGTGGTGCGGCGAGTGCGGCCGCGACGCTTCGCCCGAAGCGTTCGCAGTCCGTCCGGTCGAGTTGGAGCCCCACGTCGTCGAGGGGCAGCACGTCGTCGAGGGTCGGCATGGCCCACGACGGTGCGCTGTCGGTGGGCGGCGGTTTGCGCAGCCCGAGCCGCTCGTCGCGGAGCAGCCGGACGGCCAAGGCGTGCGTCGCGGTGACCCAGGCCTCGGCACTGCTCCAGGTCAGCGCACCGTTCGCGCGTACGCGCCGGCCGAGTTCGTGGGGGTCGTCGCTCTCTGCCCGGAGCAGGAGGGCGTAGGGGTCCTGCCGGGCCCCGTACACCCACTGGAAGCCGCGCAGTGTCATGAGGGTCGAGCCGAGGGCGTCGTCTGTGCTGGTCGCCGTCATGCGGACAAGCTAGGAACGCGCGCTCGTGGTGCCCTCAAGCTTCGCTGTATCGCCTTGCCGCGTCGTGCCACATGTCGCGCAGCGACGCGTCGAGCGCGGTCCGCGGCTGCCAGCCGAGCAGCCGCGCCGCCCGGCGGTTGTCCGCCCGGGTCCAGTCTCCGCCCTTGCTCTGCACCGCGGCGCCCTGCTCGTCGATCGTGTCGGGCGGCAGTCCGGCCGCGGCCAGGAGCCAGTCGACGAGCTGCCGCATGGCGACCGCCTCGCCGCGGCCGACGTTGATGACCTGACCCACCGTGCTCTCGGGCGCGCGGGCCGCCCGGACGACCGCGTCGGTGAGGTCCCGCACGTCGAGGTAGTCGCGGCGCGCGTCGGCAATCGTCATCGGCACGCGGTCGCCCGGCCGGACGTCGCGGATCCGGTCGAGGACCGCGCCGAGGAAGCTGGCGGAAGTCGTGCCCGGCCCGCACACGTTGACCGCGCGCAGGACCACGCCCCGTGCGGTGCCGGCGGCGGTCGCGTTCAGAAGCGCCTGTGAACCGGCCAGCTTCGTCCGGGCGTATCCGGTCTGCGGCTCCGGCGTGCGGCTTTCGTCGATCAGTGTCCCGGCCGGCACCGGGCCGTACTCGTGGATGGTGCCTATGTGGACGATGCGCGGCGGATCGGGCATGAGTGTGCTGGCGGCGACCAGCCGTTCGACGATCTGGACGTGGGCGAGGTGCATCGCTTCGGCGCTGAGGACCCAGCCCCCCGTCGCGTTCACCACGATCTCGGTGCGGTGTGCGGTCAACGCTGCGGCGAGCTGCGCCGGCGCAGCCTCCGCGAGGTCGAGGCGGAGGGCGGAGCCCGCCGCGGATGGGCGCCGGGCGATGCCGAGCACGTGGTCACCGGAGGCACGGAACGCCGAGCACACGTGCTGCCCGACGCCACCGGTGGCCCCGAGTACCGCGACCGCGGTGCTCACTCGCGGCCCCGGGGCGCGGCGAACAGTTCGCTCTCCAGCTTCTGGCACTGTGCGTAGTCCGGTAGCAGACCCAGTCTGCGGGCCTCCTCGATCGTGGGCGCGGACCTGTCCCGATCGGAGAGCACCCGCTCGACGCCGGTCGGCAGCGGCAGATTCAGCGCCGGGTCCAGCACGTTGACCGCCTTTTCGTGCGCCTCGACGTAGCCGTCGGAGAGCATGTACGACACGACGGTGTCGTCCTCGAGCGCGGCGAAGGCGTGGGCCACGCCAACCGGCAGGTAAACCGCCCGGAACGCCTCTTGGTCGAGCAGGACCTGATCGAACTGCCCGAAGGTCGGGGAACCGACTCGGATGTCCACGACGAAATCGATCGTCTTGCCCCGCGCGCAGTACACGTACTTGGCGATTCCGGGCGGGGTGAGGGTGAAGTGCGCGCCCCGGACCACGCCCTTGCGTGAGCGGCTGTGGTTGGTCTGGGCCACCGGAAAAAGTGGGTGGCCGAGCGCCTCGACGAAGGCGGTCTCCTGGAAGGGTGAGACGAAGATCCCGCGGTCGTCGGGGAAGACCCGTGGGGTGAATTCGACGGCGCCTTCGACCTTCAGTGCGCGGGCCTGCATGGTGGATGACATTCGGTGCTCCCGAATCGGTTGGGCGATGGACGATCAGTTCGGACCGGCGGTGACCGGCCGACGATGCTGCTCGGTGAGCAGTTCGAGGGCGGGAACGACGTCGGCCGGTGTCGGGGCGCCGAGCACCTCGCGTCGCAGCCGCGCCGCCGCCTCGCGGTACGACGGATCGATCAAGACACGGCGGACGGCCGCGGCCAGGGCCGGCGCGGGGAAGTCCGGGTCCCGGATCCACACCCCGGCACCCGCACGTTCGATCAGCTCGGCCTTGTATTCGGTGTCCCACATCAGGTCGGGCACGACGACCTGCGGTACGCCGTGCAGCAGCGCGGTCTGCATCGAGCCGGAGCCGCCGTGGTTGATGATCGCCGAGCAGGTTGGCAGCAGCACGTCAAGGGCCATGAAATCGACGACCCGGACGTTTGACGGCACCGGGCCGAGGCCGGCGAGTTGCCGTGCGTCGAGCGTAGCGACGATCTCGGCGTCGATGTCGGCCGCGGCGGCGAGCAGTTCGGCGCTCGCGGTGCGGTCGCGGCCGAGCACGTCGCGTCCGCTCTGACCGAGCGTCAGGCACACGCGTGGCCGGTGCGCCGGGGCGCACGTCATCTCCGTCGCCGTGGCCGCGCCGTTGTAGGGCACGTACCGGACCGGCACGCGAAGCTGGTCGGTGGCGAGCCCGACCGAGGGTGGCACGGGATCGATCGTCCACTGCCCGACCACGGCTTCCTCGGCGAACGCGACGCCGTACTTGTCGAGCGCGCTGCCGAGCCAGTCGCGGAACGGGTCGTCGGGTGCGTCGTGACGCCGGTACTCCATCCGTGCGCGGGCGATCAGGTCGAGTCCGAACAGCAGCCGCGCGTGCGCGGCGCCGCCGGCCATCGCGGCGACGGCGCCGCCGAACGTCATCGTGTCCCAGACGACGAGGTCGGGCCTCCAGTCGAAGACGAGGTCGACGAGCTGTGCGATCATCGGCTCCGGGTTCAGTGCTCGGTAGACGTCGGTGGATATCGCCAGGGCGGTGCGCAGGTATTCGCGCGTGCGCCGGTCGGGCCGCCGGCAGCTCAGGTCGGCCAGTGCCGTGAAGTCGACGGAGCCGTCGTCGGGCCGGTCGATCTGTTCGGACAGGGCGAGCGGCTCGCCGACGGGCACGAACAGATGGCCGGTCCGCGCGACGGCGTCGGCGAGATCCGGCTGGCCCGCGATCCGGACGTCGTGCCCGGCTGCGCGCAGCGCCCACGCGATCGGCACCTGGATCTGCAGGTGCGAGGGGGCAGCGAACGTCGTGAACAGGACCCGCATGAAGGTCTCCTCGAATGCGGACGGCGGCTGCCTCAGGCCCAGAGATTCGCACCGGGCGCTTGCGATCCGCTCGAGTCGGACTCGATGACTCCGTCTCCGCTTTCGAGCCGGAGAAGTGGGATCAGGATGTGCCAATCGTGGAGTACGATCTCCAAATTAGTTGCACTCATGTTCCGCTCTGGGCCACTATCCTGCTAGGCTGGGTCAATGGTCACGGAGGTGCCGGAGTCCGGAACGCGCAACCGAACCCGGCGCGCGATTCTCAACGCTGCGGCGTCGGTCTTCGCGCACAATCGTTCGGCCACCCTGGCCGACGTCGCGGTGGCGGCCGACGTGGGTCGTAGCACACTGCACCGCTACTTCCCCGACCGCGACGAGCTGATCAACTCGGTGGTCGCCGACTGCTACACGGCGATCGAGCAAGCCGTCGTCGACGCGCACGTCGAGCAGGGCAAGCCGCTCGACGCCATGCGCCGCCTGGTGGCGGCCATGGTGGAGCTCGGCGACCGTCTGCTGTTCCTGTTCGGCGACCCACGGCTGGCGGAGGAGTTCGCCAACCGTAAGCCCGAGAAGCCGCCGATCGTGCAGCCGGTCATCCTGCTGATCGAGCGAGGTCAGCAGGAGGGGGTCTTCGATCACGCCGTTGATGCGCGGTGGATCCAGCACGTCCTGTGGTCGCTGGTCTATACCGGCTGCGAAATGTCCGGCCAGGGCATGATGTCGCGGCACGAGGTCACGTCGACGGTCATCCGCACGCTCGAGCGTGGTGTCGTCCGCGACGCGTGAACGCGACCGGACACCACCCCTACAAGCCAATGGGAGCAACGATGAGGATCCTTGTGACCGGTGCGACGGGTTACGTTGGCCGCAACGTCCTGCCGCAGTTGGTGTCCGCCGGCGTCGACGTCCGCGCGCTGACCCGCGACCCGGCCAGGGCAGAGGTGCCGGCCGGCGTGGACCTGGTCCGCGGCGACCTGAGCCGGCCGGACTCGTTGAGCGAGGCGCTTGAAGGCGTCGAGCGGATGTACCTCTTCCCGGCACCGGAGACCGCGCGTGAGGTAGTCGCCCGCGCCGTGAAGGCCGGCGTGCGGCGCATCGTCGTGCTGTCGTCGGGGGCGGTGACCACGGGTTACGACACCGACTTCCACCTGCCGGTCGAGCGGGCAGTCGAGGAGTCCGGCCTGGAGTGGACCCATGTCCGGCCCGGCGAGTTCGCGACCAACACTCTGCACATGTGGGCGCCGTCGATCCGTGCCGAGAACGCAGTGTACGACCCGCATCCGGACGCCGTCGGCGTGCCGACGCACGAGCGTGACGTCGCCGACATCGCTGCTCTCGCGCTACTCGAAGACGGGCACACAGGTAAGGCCTACACCATCGTCGGGCCGCAGCCGCTCACCCACGCCGAGCAGCTGGAGGCGATCGCCGCGGCGGTCGGACGGGAACTGTCCTTCAAGGACGTCACCGCGCAGGAGGCATTGGCGTACTACCAGGCGCTCGGTGGCTGGGCAGCAGCGAACGCACCGTTCCTGCTAGGTCTCGTCACGTACTCCAACGAGGAGACGACGCCGGAGGCCGAGCACCAGTACGACAAGGACACGGTGGAGGAGCACCCCACGGCCGAGAGTGTGACCAACCGGCCCGGGCGCACGTTCGCGCAGTGGGCTCAGGACCACGCCGACGACTTTCGCTGACGGGCTGCCCAGCGCGCTTCGAGCCGGCCACCACGGCCCGCTCCTAGCTTCGCGGTATGCGGGTACTCCTGACGACCTTCGCGGTCCGGTCCCATATCTACAGCCTCGTGCCGATCGCGTGGGCGCTACGTGCGGTCGGCCACGACGTGTGCGTCGCGACCCACCCCGAGGGGGAGGAGCACGTCGTCAGCGCCGGCCTGCCGTTCGCAGGGGTCGGCGAGCCGATCCCGAGCGTCGGTGAACAGGACACCGGCGGGGACGTCGAGAGCGGTGCCGCACAAGACAGCGGCGGGACCTTCGGTTGGGCGGACTGGCCGGAGCTGCTCGACCTCGCCGAGACCGACCCGACGACGCTCACCTACGACTACCTTCTCGGCGTCTTCGCGGCGTACACGCCGATGGTCTTTCGGTACTACACCGACGGCATGGTCGACGGCCTGGTGGAGTTCGCCCGCAGGTGGAAGCCCGATCTGGTGCTGTGGGACACGATGTCGTTCGCCGGCCCGGTGGCGGCGGCGGCGTGCGGCGCCGCCCATGCGCGGGTGCTGTTCGGACTGGACATCCTCGGCCACGCCCGCGGCGCGTTCCTGCGCGCGGCCGCACGACGCCCCGCGTCCGCATGCGACGATCCGCTGCGCGAGTGGCTCGACGGCGTGCTGCGCAGGCACGGAAGCACGTTCAGCGAGGACGTGGTGGTCGGGCAGTGGACCGTGGATCCGGTGGTGTCCTCGTTGAGCCTGGGCACCGCATCGCCCCGCATCGGCATGCGATACGTGCCGTACAACGGGCCCTCGGTCGTTCCGGCGTGGCTGGCCGAACTCGATCCGGAGGTGCCCCGGGTATGCGTCACGATGGGAATCTCACACCGGGAGATCTGGGGCGCGGACCGCGTACCCGTCGCCCGGTTGCTGGACGGGATCGCCGACCTGGGCGTCGAGGTGGTGGCGACATTGTCGGGCGGTCAGCGCGACGGCGTCGACACCGAGCGCGTACGGGTGGTGGACTTCGCGCCGCTGGACGCGCTGCTGCCGCTCTGCTCCGCCGTGGTGAGCCACGGCGGAGCCGGTTCGTTCCAGACCGCGCTCGTGCACGGGGTGCCGCAGGTGCTGGTGCCGGACATGCTGTGGGACACCGGGTTGAAGGCGAGCCGCCTCGAGCAGCTTGGCGCGGGTCTGCGCGTGCGGGAGGTGCCCGCGACCTCCGCGCTGGTGGAGCGGGCCCTGACTGACAGACGGCTTCGCGACCGGGCGGCGCGGCTGCGGCGCGAGGCCCTCGGCATGCCGGCCCCCCGCGAGGTGGTACCAGTCCTCGAACGGCTGACGGCACGTCACGGCGTCAGGTGAGGGACAGGCCTCCGTCGATCGGGATCACTACGCCGGTCAGGTAACCGGCGTCCGGCTCGACGAGCTTGCGCACCCAAGTGGCGATCTCCTCCGGCGTGCCGACCCGTCCCGCCGGCGCACGGTCGGCCATCCACTTGAGGAAGTCGGCGTACTGCTCCTCGGTCATGCCGCTGCGGACCCCGATACCCGTATCGGCGACGCCGGGCGCGATCCCCACGACCCGGATCCCGCGCGGAGCCATCTCGACGGCCCAGGTGCGGGTCAGAAAGTCCAGCGCCACCTTACTCGCGCCGTACGCCCCGTTGGCGGGCCACGTCCGCTGGCCGAGCGCGCCCGCCGTGCTGATGTTGACCACCACGCCCCGGCTGGCCGCGAGGGGTTCGAGAGCACACCGCGTCAGGTGGATCGGTGCCATGACATTCGTCGCGAACTGCGACTGGATCTCCTCCTCCGTGGTGTCGGCGAGGAGCTTCGCGACCGACGTGGCGGCGTTATTGACCAGGACGTCGATCCGCCCGTACGCCTGCTGAGCCGCGTCGACGACGGCCTGCGGTGCGCCGGGAGCGGTGATGTCGGCGACAGACGTCCGGATGCCCGGGTAACCCTCGGCGGTGTCCCTCAGGCTCGCCGCAGTACGGCCGACGATCAGGACGTCATCGCCCTGCTCGGCGAACCCGCGGGCCACGGCGCGGCCGATGCCGGTGCCGCCGCCGGTGATGACGATGCTGCGCCTCAGCGCGGACTTGTTCCCATTACCCATGGCCGGATTCTGCGCTCCGCACCTCGAGCGGGTCTGTCTGGAGACCGGACCGTCGGGTACGTGTGGGCGAGCGCCGTTCGAGCCGGGTTCGAACCGGTGACGATCGGCTGCTGCCAGGGTCGGGCAACCGCCCCGACCATCGGTAGGAGCACCGCATGAGCAGTCAGACCGACGCCGTACGGCGCGTGATCAACGCGTTCAACACCGGCAAGACCGACGACGTCGACGAGTACATCCACGACGAGTACCTCAACCCGGCGACGCTCGAACACGGCATCTCGCAGGGTCCGAAGGCCTTCGCGATGGTCGTCGCCTGGGTACGCCGGACGTTCTCCGAGGAGGCGCACCTCGAAGAGATCAACGTTACCGAGAACGGCGAATGGGTCCGCGCCCACCTTGTGCTGTACGGCCGTCACGTCGGCAACCTCGTCGGGATCCCGCCGACCGGCCGGCGCTTCGCCGGCGAGCAGATCCACCTCTTCCGGATCGTCGACGGCAAGATCCGCGACCACCGCGACTGGCCCGACTTCCAGGGCACCCTGCGCCAGCTCGGTGACCCGTGGCCGGAGAACGGCGGGTGGCGGCCGTGACGACGCTCAAGGCCTCGGACTACAAGACCGAGGTGGCCGCTGCTTTCGACCGGGTCGCCGGGACCTACGACCGGCTCGGGGTCGAGTTCTTCGGACCGATGGGGCGACGGCTGGTCGAGCGTGTCGCGCCCGCACCCGGCCACCGGGTCCTCGACGTCGGCTGCGGCTCCGGCGCCTGCCTGTTCCCGGCTGCGGCCCGGGTCGGTCCGGCCGGCCGCGTCGTCGGCATCGACATCGCGGCGGGCATGGTCGAAACAGCCCGTGCCGAAGCCGCCCGGCGCGGCGTCGGCAACGTCGAGGCACGCGTCATGGACGGCGAACGGGTCGACTTCCCGGCGGCCTCGTTCGACGTCGTGATCGGCAGTTACAGCCTCATCTTCCTGCCCGACGTGCGCAGCGCGTTGCGCCGCTACGCGCAGGTGTTGGTGCCGGGCGGCCGGATTGGCTTCACCAGCCCCCAGTTCCGCACCGGCGCCTTTCCCTTCCTCCCGCCGGTCTTCACCGAGCTGATTCCGAACGATCTGTTGCGCAGCCTGCCCGAGCAATGGCGGCCGGAGGCGCTGCAGCGGCGCTTCAACAGCTGGCTGGAGGGCCCGGCCGACCTGCGCGCGACAATGGAGGCGGCGGGATTCGTCGATGTCGACGTGCATGACGAGGCGGTACCGCTCGTCGCGGCCACCGGAGAGGTTTGGGTCGACTGGTCACACACGCACGGCATGCGGCTGATGTGGGACCACCTGACCGCCGACGACGCCGCCGCGCTGCGGGCCCGGCTCATCAAGGCCCTCGATGAGATGCGCGACGGCGCGGGACCGCTCGTCATCGACACCCCGGTCCGGTTCGTCACCGCGCAGACGCCTCCGGTGCGATAACGGGTCGCTGTGTTCGTCGGTCAGGTGACCGACGAACACAGCGACCCGGTCTTCTCTCGGGAGTCCGGTCAGAAGTCCGCGACGTGGTCGGCGGCCCATTCGGCGAGCGTGCGGGTCGGGCGGCCGATCACCCGTTCGGCATCGGGAGAGACCTGCGGTGGATGTTCGACCCACCGCTCCTCGAAGGCGAGGAGGTAGTCGGCGATCTGCTCCGGGAAGCCGAGGCCGATCAGGTCCGCGCGTGCCTCCGCCGGGCTCACCTCGATGAACGTGAGCGGACGGCCGATGCCGGTCGCGATCGCGGCCACCTGCTCACCCGGCGTCAGCTGCTGCGGACCGGTCACGCGGTACGCGGCGCCCACGTGGTCGTTGCTCGTGAGCGCCGCCGCCGCGACGGCCGCGATGTCGGCCTCGTGCACCGGTACGCCGCGCGCCGCCGGGTAGGCCGCACGCACCACGCCCTTCTCGCGGATCGAGCGACCCCAGGTGTCCAGCTTGTTGAGCGCGAACTCGCCGGGCCGCACGTGGGTCCACTCGAGGCCGGACTTCTCAATCGCGCGCTCCACCGGCAGGTGGTAGACGGTGTCGGTGCCGTCGGTGACCGCGTCCGAGGAGAGCACGACGGCGCGGCGGATCCCGGCGGCGCGGGCGCGCTCGGCCACCGCCCCGGCGGTTTCCGCGACCGGGAAGAGGAACATCCGGTCGACGCCGTCGAAGGCGGGACCGAGGGTGTCCGGTGCCGCGAGGTCGCCCCGGACGATCTCGACGCCCGCGGGTAACCCGGCGACGGCTGGTTCCTGGCGGGTCAGCGCGCGTACCTCGACGCGCAGGGCGAGGAGATGCGCGATGAGGTGCCGGCCCACGTTGCCGGTCGCACCGGTGATCAGAATCCTCATCGTCTACTCCCAGGCCCGAACGGATAGCCCGTGGTGGAACACGTCGAGCGGGTCGTATGTCCGCTTGACCCGCTGCAGCCGTGGATAGTTGTCGCGGTAGTAGAACGCATGCCAGGGCACCCCTGACCGGTTCCACGCGGGATCGGCGATGTCGACGTCCGGGTAGTTGATGTAGGTACCGCTGTAGGCCTCACCCGGCACCGGTACGCCGCCGGTGGAGGCGTACACATCGCGGTAGCACTCGCGGGCCCAGGTGAGGAGCTTGGTCTCCTGCTCGGGCGTGAACCACACCGACTGGATCACCGAGGCGAAGCGCGCGTCGCGGTGCGCCATCGCCGTGGACGCTGCATCGACGGTGTTCACCTTCCCGCCGAAGTACCCGATGAAGGCATTGCTGCCGTAGAACTCGTAGCTGCCCTCGGACAGATAGCGGTACAGGGTGGACAGTTGTTCGCCGGTCCAGCCCGTACGCAGGAACGCGTCCTTGGCCTTGAACGAGTAGTCGCCGGCAGGCGGCATCGACAGGGTGGCCTTCAGCCACGGAGTCACCGACCGTTCCTCGGTGTTGGTGATGCCGAGTCCGTCGGACAGCGCGGCCAGGTATCCGGTGAGCAGCGCGTCGGCATCCGGGCGGGTGCCGTCGACGTTCACCCCGAGCTGGATCTGACCGTTGATCTTATGGTAGAGGAAGATTCCCGCGTCGATTCCGGTGTCGGTCGTCCCGTCGCCGCCGTGCTCCTCGTGCCACCGGCAGAAGTTGTGGACGAGGCGGAGGAAGATCTGCTCGTTGATGTCGCTCCAGTTCCAGTTGACCGCGGCGTGCAGCAGCGTGGCGGGCGGCCGGGGCAGCAGGGCGGCTGCGCTGGCGCCCGTCGCGCCGGGGGAGCGCAGCAGGTAGCGGGTGACGACGCCGAAGTTCCCGCCGCCGCCGCCGGTGTGCGCCCACCAGAGGTCGCGGTTCGGGTCGTTCGGCGCCCGGGTCGCGACGACCGTGCGCACCCGTCCTGACGCATCGACGACGACGACCTCGACGCCGTAGAGATGGTCGGCCGCGAGCCCGTGCCGTAGCGCCAGCGTGCCGTAGCCACCGCCGGCGAGGTGCCCGCCGATTCCGACACTGGGGCAGACGCCGGCCGGCAGAGTGACACCCCACGCGAGGTACAGCGTCCGGTACAGCTGGCCCAGCGTTGCTCCCGACTGCACGGAGATGGCCCGGTGCACCGGGTCGTAGGAGATGCCGCGCATCTCGGAGACGTCGATGACCAGGCGAACCTCGGGGCTGTCGACGAAGTCCTCGAAGCAGTGCCCGCCGCTGCGCACCGCGAGCCGGGCTCCGGTGCGCCGGGCGTCCCGGACCGCCTCGACGACCTGGGCGGGGGTATTCACCAGCCGTACCGAGTCGGGTGTGCCGGTGAAGCGGCGGTTCGCGCCCCGGATCGTGAGCTCCTGGTAGCGCGGGTCGTCGCGCCCGACGCTCACCGCGCCGAACTCGGGTGCGCAGCCGGCGGCCGCGGCGCCGCCGGGCGCGCCGATACCGCCGACGAGTGCGGAGCCGCCCGCGACGATCGATCCGCCGAGCAACCGGCGGCGGGTCAACGGGGTCATCGCTGCTCTCCGGCGACTTCCCGGTACAGGTTCGGTTCGCTGCTGCTCAGGGCTCGCAGGGCGCGGGCGTGCGGGGTGAATCCGGGTTGTGCCAGCGCGTTGTGGAATCGTTCGGCGTCGCGCCACACCGCGATGTTGACGTAGCTCTGCTCGTCGGTCGTGTGTCGCAGCAACGTGTTGCCGAGGTAGCCGTCCTGCGCGGCCATGAACGCGGTGGTCGCGGCGAACGTCCGTTCGAACTCCTCCGCGGACGCGTGCACCGTGAAGCGGTTGATGAATGTGACCGGTGCTACCGGTCCGGTCGGTTCGTTACCTGCCACCTGATCGCCCTTCGCTACGGTGCGGCGTCGGGCCTACCGGGCCCGGCGCCGGTCAGGCTGGCAGGGACGCCTCGCGCGGGGATCGACGATCGCTGGTCGGCCGGCGCGTCACCGGCTCAGGTTGCGCCACCGGCGCACGGCCAGCGGGAGGAAGACCGCGGTGATCACCAGCGGCCAGACGATGGCCAGAAGGGTGGCGTGGTCCGCGGCCCAGGAACCACCGGTGCGCCCGGGATTGCCGAACAGTTCGGCGCTGGCACCGATGGTCGCCGAGAGTGGGTTCCATTCGGACATGACCCGTAGCCACGTCGGCATCTGCTCCGGCGACACGAACGTGTTGGCCAGCAGCGAGACCGGAAACAGCACCACGAACGACGACCCGGCGGCCTCCGGGGAGAGCCGGAGTCCGATGTAGATGCCCACCCAGATCAGCGAGTATCGCAGCAACAGCAGTAGCAGCACCGCCAGAACGGCGCTCTCCCAGCCGTTGTGCCAGCGCCAGCCGATGGCCAGGCCGCACAGGATCAGGCTGACCAGTTCGAGGAAGGAGTGGAACATTCCGGTGAAGCAGTGCCCGAGCACGACCGACGAACGCGAGATCGGCATCGAGCGGAGGCGGTCGGTCACCCCCTTGGAGCTGTCGTTGGCGACCGTCATCAGGGTGGTGACGATGCCGAAGAGCATGGTCTGGCCGAACAGGCCCGGCATGAGGTATTCGCGGTAGTTGTCGACCCCGTCGACGGCCATCGCGCCGCCGAACACGAAGCCGAACAGCACGACCATCTCAACCGGCCAGAACAGGCTGTATGCCATCTGAATCGGCACGCGAACCCAGCTGATCAGGTTGCGATGCCACATGACGAAGCTCTCGGTCAACGTCCAGCGCAGGTGTCCGGTGAGGCGGTCCGGCGACGATACGACCGTCGGGTTCATCCGACCGGCTCCTTGGTCTGATCGATGGGTATGCCCTCCTGCGCCGGGTCTGCGGTCAGCCGCAGGAACACCTCGTCGAGGGTCGGCCTGCGCAGCGCGATGTCAGCGACGTCGATGCCGGCCTCAGCGAGCCGGCGCGTCACCTCGACGAGCGTGCCGACCCGGTCTTTGACCGGAGCATTGATGCGGCGGGTGTCTGGCTCGCTGTGCGCACTCTGCGTCGTGACGCGTTCCACCAGGGCGGTAGCCGCGGCCAGCTCAGCGGCGTCGCGCACGACGATGTCGAGCTGGTCGCCGCCGAGGGTCGACTTGAGCTGCTCCGGGGTGTCGTCGGCGATCACGCGGCCGTGGGCCATCACGGCGATCTGATCGGCGAGCTGGTCGGCCTCGTCGAGGTACTGCGTCGTCAGCAGAACGGTGGTACCGCCGTGGGTCAACATGCGCACGGCGTTCCAGACCTCGTTGCGGCTCCGAGGGTCGAGGCCGGTGGTCGGCTCGTCGAGAAAGAGCAACCGTGGGGCGAGGATGAACGCGATGGCAAGATCGAGCCGGCGGCGCATGCCGCCGGAGTAGTGCCGAACCTGCTTGTCGGCTGCGTCGGTGAGCCTGAACTGTTCCAGCAGCTCGTCGGCGCGGATCCGCGCCGCCCGGGCCGGAAGATGGTACAGGCGGCCCCACATGCGCAGGTTCTCGCGGCCTGTCAGCATCTCGTCGACGGTCGGCTGCTGCCCGGTGAGTCCGATCTGGAAGCGCACCCGGGCGGGCTCGCGTACCACGTCGAACCCGGCGACGGTCGCGCTGCCGCTGTCGGGCAGAAGCAGGGTTGTCAGGATGCGCACCGCGGTGGTCTTGCCCGCGCCGTTCGGGCCGAGAAGGCCACACACGGTGCCCTCCATGACCGTGAGGTCGAAGCCGTCCAACGCCTTCGTCTTGCCTAGCTTCTTGCACAGGTCACGGGCGATGAGCGCAGGTCTGGTCGGCATGCTGCGCCTCCTCTCGGCGCCCTGAATCTAGCACACGAAACTCCAGTAATGGAACACTGATGTTCCATTGAGATTCGATCTCTTGGCAGAATGGGCTTCGCTGGTACTCTTTCGTAAGGCATCGACGTACTCTTTTCACTCACAGGGGCATGTTTCCGGCGGGGGCTGGCGGGTGCTCACCGACTCGCTGAGGTGTTGATGAAGATCGATTCACGATCGGAGCCCGACTCGACGTCACCGGCGATGGGGTCGCCTGTTGGTCACGTCCGCCCGACGACATTGATGATCGTGGATGGCCACGACCTCATCCGGCACGGGGTGCGCCAGATCCTCGAGACCGAGCAGGATCTGTCGGTCGTCGCCGAGGCCGGTGACAGCGTCACCGCAGTGACCGTCTCGACGGCGGTCCGGCCCGATGTCGTCGTGCTGGACATCGAGATCCCGGGTGGCGACCCCGTCGGCACGGTGCGCCGGATCAGGGAGGGGTCACCCGACACGGCCGTCATCATCCTGAGCATGCTCGATGGCCCGGAGCTGGTGCGCGATCTGCTCGAGGTCGGCGTGCGGGGCTATCTGCACAAGAGCGTGGCGCGGCACGACCTGGTGAGCGCGGTCCGAGCCGTCTCGCGCGATCGGGCCCGGGTCGTGCTCGGAGTCTCGCGCAGCAGCCTCGACCATGTCTACGGCCGGCGCGACGAAGTGCTGTCGCCGCGCGAACTCGAAGTGCTCGCTGCTACCGCCGAGGGCCTCAGCAACGCACAGATCGCGACCCGTCTGTCTCTCGCGGAGACAACCGTGAAGCGGCACCTGCGCAACATCTTCGCCAAGCTCAGCGCGGTCTCGCGAATCGATGCCGTCAACAAGGCGGTGGCCGCCTCGATCATTCAACCTCCGGGCGCCCGCAATTCCTCCCGGCCGGGCCTCGTCGCAGGGGCGGTGCGGCCCTTTCGTAGTCGCACCAAGAATTGACAGGGGCCTTAAGGCCGGTCAATCTCTCGGCTGTCCAGCATTCCCAAGATGGCTGCAAAATATGTTTACATGCATGCAACAAATTGGGCGCCCAACTCGTCGCCAACGCCACCTCTGAAATGCCCATATCGACGCTCTACTACTTTCGATACCACTCTCTGCTTCCTTTGTGCACTGCGGTCCCGAGTCTTTGGCCTGCGGTGTAAAGGTCGTTTACGCTCGACCTCGTCTACACCGAACGTCGAGTTTGGGGGACTCAATGGACTTTCGAGTGCTCGGGCCTCTGGAAATGTACGCCAACGGACGGGAGGTCGTTCCTACCGCACCCAAGCCGCGCCAGGTCATTTCGCTTCTCCTGCTGCGTCGAAACGCCCTCGTGCAGACCGGCGAGCTCATCGACGAGCTGTGGGAGCAGGACCCTCCGGCAAGCGCGATGACGACCCTGCAGACCTACGTGTACAAGCTGCGCCGGGCCCTGGTCGGGTGCGGGTCGGAGCCGATCCTGTCCACCAAACCGGGTGGCTACCTGCTCAACGTCCCGGACGAGGCGGTCGACCTGTACCGGTTCGAGACCGACGCCGCCGAGGGACGCGCGCTACTGGAGGCCGATGACGCCGAGCGGGCCGCGACGACGCTGCGCCGTGCCCTCGCCCTGTGGCGCGGGGCCGCGTTGGTCGACGTGGTGCCCGGCGCGTTGCTCACCTCGTACGTGACCCGCCTCGAAGAACTCCGGGCCCGCATCCTCGATTTGCGCATTCAGGCCGATCTCACCCTCGGCCGGCACAACGAGCTGGTCAGTGAACTGAAAGCCCTCGTCCTCACCCGCCCGCTCGACGAGCAGCTGCACGCTTCGCTCATGCTGGCACTGCACCGCTCCGGCCGCCGTCAGGAGGCCCTCGAAGTCTTCCGGACCCTGCGCGGCAGAATGATCGAGGACCTTGGGCTCGAACCGGGCCACGCCCTCGGCGCGCTGCACCATTCGCTGCTGTCCGACGCCCCGATGGTGCCGAGCCAGCCCGGGCCGCCGGCACGTGAGCGGATCGTCGCCGGCGGGCAGACGCCCGCCGAGCCGGCTCCGGGTCGCCGGACGGTGTCCGAACAGCCCCGGCCCGTGCCCACCGCCCCGGCGAGTCAGCTGCCGCGGCCCGCCCAGCTGCCGACCGACATCGCGGACTTCACCGGACGGGCCGGCGTACTCGCCGAACTCGGCGCACACCTCGCGATGGACGCGGACGTCGGGTCGCGGACCGCGACCCGCATCGGGTTCATCACCGGCATGCCCGGTGTCGGCAAGACCGCCCTCGCGACGCACCTGGCGCACCGGCTGCGGCGCTCGTACCCCGGGGGTCAGCTGTACGCCGACCTCAACGGCTCCTCAGGCCGGGCCCTGGACCCGGCCGAGGTGTTGCACGGCTTTCTGCGGACGCTGGGTCTGGCGGAGGAGCACATCCCCGACGACCTCACCGAGCGGTGCAAGACGTACCGGTCGGCGACGGCGGGACGACGACTCCTGGTGCTTCTCGACGACGCCGCCTCCGTCGACCAGGTGCGGCTACTGCTGCCGAGCGACCCGCGGTGCGCGGTCGTCGTCACCGGACGTCGCCGCCTGTACGGGCTGGGCGGCCTCTGGAACATCGATCTCGACGTGTTCGACCACGCCGAGAGTCTGGAGCTGCTCGCCCGCATCATCGGCCGGGACCGTGTCGACCGCGAACAGCGGGCCGCCCGCACCCTCGTCGACATGGTGGGCCGGCTGCCGCTCGCGTTGCGGTGCATCGGCGCGCGGCTCGCCGCGGTACCGGCCCGCTCGCTCAGCGGCATGGCCGAGCATCTGCAGAGATCGCGCGAGGTACTCGACGAGCTGTGCCTCGGCGAGCTGGATGTGCGATCGGCATACGACGCGAGCTACGACCTGCTCAACCGGGTGGAGCAGAGCACCTTCCGGCTGCTGAGCATGCTGCCGCACGGGGAGTTCACCGCTGAGGCCGTAGCCGACCTGCTCGGCTGGGAGGTCCCGCCGGCGGAGCGGCTCCTGGAGCGGTTCGCCGACAACCACCTGCTGAAGGTGAGTGTCGTACCCGGCGCCCGAGACCAGCTGCACTACTCGTTCCCGAGGGTGGCGCACCTGTACGCCCGGGAACGGCTCGACTCGGTGCTGTCGACGATGCGTAAGTTGCCGCCGAACCCGATCGAGCGGGTGTCGAGCAGCCGATGAGGCGTGCCCGCCAGGGTCGCCTTGGTTCGCACGTACGCCCGCGCTGAGAGGTGCCCGTTGTCTGGATCCGGTTCTGTGCTTCGGATGGGCGTGCTCGGGTGCGCCGACATCGCCATCCGGCGGTTGATGCCCACGATCGCAGGGCTCGACGGTGTCGAGGTCGTCGCGGTGGCCAGCCGGAGCCGGTCCAAGGCCGAACAGGTCGCCGGCCGGTTCGGCTGCGCGGCGGTGACCGGCTACCGCGATCTGCTCAAGCGCGACGACGTCGAGGCGGTGTACATCCCGCTGCCGCCGCGGCTGCACTACGAGTGGGTGGCGGAGGCGCTGCAGGCCGGCAAACACGTGCTCGCCGAGAAGCCGTTGTGCACCACGCACGTGGAGACGGTCGAACTGATGGCCGTCGCCCGCGAACGCGGACGTGTCCTCGCCGAGAACTTCATGTTCCTGCACCACTCGCAGCACGACGCAGTCCGGGCCATGGTCGCCGCCAACGCCATCGGCCGGCTGCAGGTGTTCTCCAGCTCGTTCGGTGTGCCGCCACTCGATCCGGCCGGGTTCCGCTACCAGCCGGCCCTCGGCGGCGGCGCACTGCTCGACGTGGGGGTGTACCCGCTGCGGGCGGCGCAGCTGTTCCTGCCGGAACTCGAGGTGCTCGCCGCCACGCTGCGGTACGACGAGACCACCGGCGTCGACGTGGCCGGATCCGCCCTGCTGGCCGCGCCGGACGGCGTGGCGGTACAGCTGGCGTTCGGCTTCGACCACTCCTACCGGTGCGAGTACGCGCTGTGGGGCAGCACCGGCCGGATCGCCGTCGACCGGGCGTTCACGCCGCCGGACCAGCTGAAACCGCCGGTCCGGGTGGAACGCCAGGATCAGGCCACCGAGTTGGCGATGCCGGCCGACCCGCAGGTACGCAACGCGGTGCGGGCGTTCGTCCAGGCGGTTCGCTCCGGTGTCGACGGGCCGATCGAGGAGCGGGCCACCCTGCGGCAGGCCCAACTGGTCGAGGCGGTCCGCGACGTGGCACGCGTGACCGGTTCCCCGGCGAGAATGCTGCGTGCGGCCGGATGACGGTGCCGCACGCCCTCACTGTCGGATACCGACGAACAGGCCGCGCCCGGTCGGCGGGCCGGGGAGGAACTCGATCGAGCATCCGGCATCGCGGAAAGCTGATTCGTACTCCTCACGCGTGAACAGCGTCAGGCGGTCGATCTCCACGAACTCGCGGATACCCGACTCGTCGGCGACCAGGAACCGGACCTCCATCCGGGTGGCCCGGCCGTCGAGTGTCGAGTGGGAGATCCGGGCGATCGTGAGGTCCTCACCACGGGCCAGGTCACCCGCCACGTAGCCCTCGATGAACTGTTCAGGGAACCACCAGGGCTCGACGACCAGGACCCCTCCGGGCGCCAGGTGCCGCGCCATGCAACCGATGGCGGTGCGCATCTCCTCGACCGTGTCCACGTACGCGATCGAGCAGAACATGCACGTGATCGCGTCGAAGGTGGTGTGCAGGTCGAAGTCGCGCATGTCGCCGGCCCGGATGTGGACGCCGGGCAGCCGCAGCCTGGCCCGCTCCCGCATCGGTTCGGCCAGTTCGAGGCCCTCGACGTGCGCGAATCGGCGGGACAGCGCTTCGAGATGTGCCCCGGTTCCGCAGGCGACGTCGAGCAGCGTGCGCGCCGCCGGGCGGTGCCGGCGCACGACCTCGTCGACGAGGACGGCTTCGGCGCCCCAGTCCTTGCCCCGGCTCTGATAGATCCGCTCGTACACGTCGGCCAGATCGGCGCTGTACATCGGCGCTCCTGCGAAAAGGGGAGGGTGTCGGCCAAGAACCCTGGCAGAGCCCGCTCGCGGCGTGCTGAACGGCTCACCAAGGTGTATCGAGCCGCGTTGCAGCGGTTCCCGAGCGCGTGCTGCGAACGTCGTGCCGACCTAGCCTGGCGCAGCGAACGGATGAGGGGCCGGCGCATCGATGAGCGACAACGTATGGGACTACCTCGGCGAGTACGAGACCGAGCGGGACGACATCCTCGACGCGGTCGACACCGTGTTCCGGTCCGGTCAACTGGTGCTGGGCCAGAGCGTAAAGGCGTTCGAGGCGGAGTATGCGGCCTGGCACGGGATGGCCCACTGCGTCGGCGTCGACAACGGCACGAACGCGATCAAGCTCGCGCTGCAGGCGGCCGGGGTCCGCCCGGGCGACGAGGTGATCACGGTGTCGAACACTGCAGCGCCGACGATCGTCGCGATCGACTCGGTCGGCGCGGTGCCGGTCTTCGTCGACGTCGACAGTGACACGTACCTGATGGACAACTCAGCGGTGAGCAGCGTGGTCGGCCCGCGGACCACCTGCATCCTGCCGGTTCACCTGTACGGACAGTGCGTGGACCTGACCGAACTGCGCGCGCTCGCCGACGCCCACGATCTGATCCTGCTGGAGGACTGCGCGCAGGCGCACGGCGCGCGCCACCGCGGCCGGCTGGCCGGAACGACCGGTGACGCCAGCGCGTTCTCGTTCTACCCCACCAAGGTGCTCGGCACATACGGCGACGGGGGAGCGGTCGTCACCGGCGACGACGAGACGGCCCGGCGGCTGCGCAGGCTGCGGTACTACGGCATGGAGGAGCGCTACTACGTCGTCGAGACGCCCGGTCACAACAGCCGCCTCGACGAGGTCCACGCGGAGATCCTGCGCCGCAAGCTGCGCCGGCTGGACAGCTACATCGCGGGCCGGCGGGCGGTGGCCGACCGGTATGCCGCCGCGCTGGCCGGGACGGACCTCGCGCTGCCGGTGGTCGCACCCCACAACGAGCACGTCTACTACGTCTACGTGGTGCGCCATCCCCGGCGGGACGAGATCATCGCCGCTCTGCGCGAGTACGACATCAACCTCAACATCAGCTATCCCTGGCCGGTGCACACGATGACCGGCTTCGCGCATCTGGGCTATGCCGAGGGCGCCCTGCCGATCACGGAGAAGCTGGCGGGGGAGATCTTCTCGCTGCCGATGTATCCCGCGCTGGAGCCGGCGAAGCAGGACCGGATCATCGATGCGCTCCAAAAGGTTCTGGCCAAGCTGTGACCGGGCCGGTGCGCGAGCCTGCTCGCGCGCCAGTAGAGCGCGGATCCAGCCATCGTCGACGGTTACCCGTGACGGGTGCGCGACCGTCGAGACTTCGCACTTGGTAACGACGACGGAGGACTGCCGCATGCCTGTCCTGCCCCCTGCCACGACGTTACGGGTCGATCGTGAGCCGATCCACCTGCGCCTAGCCCGCTCGGCTCTCGTCCGTGACGGCGCCGGCGTTGCGGACGTCCGGGGCTGGTTTGACGAATTCGCCCGGCGCGCGTACACCGACGTACGCCGGATTCCGTTGTCAGCGCTGAAGAGCTGGCACACCGACCCGGCGACCGGCGACATCCGCCACGACCTGAGCAAGTTCTTCGTGGTGCAGGGCATCGACGTGGCGGTTCCCGGCGGGCCGGTCGCCCACTGGCGCCAGCCGATCATCCACCAGCCGGAGATCGGAATTCTCGGCATCATCGCCAAGGAGTTCGACGGGGTACTGCATTTCCTGATGCAGGCGAAGGTGGAACCGGGCAACGGCAACGGCCTGCAGTTGTCGCCGACCGTACAGGCGACCCGAAGCAACTACACGCGGGTACACAACGGCCGTGCCGTGCCGTACCTGGACTACTTCCGCCACCCCGGTATGCACCGGGTGATCGGCGATGTACGCCAGTCCGAGCAGGGGTCCTGGTTCTACCGCAAGCGCAACCGGAACATGGTCGTCGAGGTGACCGGGGACGTCGAGGTGCTGGACGGGTTCCGCTGGCTCACGCTCGGCCAGATCCATGCCTTGCTCAGCGCAGACGATCTGGTGAACATGGACGCACGCACCGTGTTGTCATGCCTGCCGTTCGCTGGCGCCGGTGTGCACAGGGTGCTGCCCGGCGGCGGCGCGATCCGCGAGTCGCTGATCCGTGCCTGCGACGAGACCGCCGGCAGCTTGCACACCACGGGCGAGGTCCTCAGTTGGATCACCGAGATGCGCTGCGGGCTCGACGTCGAGACCCGGCGGATCCCGCTGAACGAGGTGACCGGCTGGCATCGGACCGAGGACGCGATCGTCCACGAGAGCGGCCGGTTCTTCTCGGTCATCGGAGTCGGCGTCTCGGCGGGCGGGCGTGAGGTCGCCCACTGGACGCAGCCGATGATCGAGCCGGTCGGCACCGGGCTGATCGGACTCCTGGTGCAGGACATCGGCGGCGTGCTGCACGTCCTCGTGCAGGCCAGAGTCGAGCCCGGGTATCTCGACGTCGTCGAACTCGGTCCCACCGTGCAGTGCATCCCCGGCAACCACGAGATGCTGCCACCCGGCGACCGGCCGCGGTTCCTCCCAGACTTTCTCAACGCGCCTGCCGACCAGATCCACTTCGACACCGTGCTGTCCGAGGAGGGCGGTCGATTCTTCCACGCGCTCAACCGGTACATGATCGTCGAGACCAGTCGCGGCGCCGAACTGGAGCATCGGGCGTTCCGCTGGATCGCCGTGCACCAGCTTGTGGCGCTGCTGCGACACAGCCACTACCTGAGCGTCCAGGCGCGCAGCATGCTCGCCTGCCTGCACAGCCTGATCACCTGAGCACCCGCCGGCCGCCCGGCGGTCAGGCGGGGCGGTCGTCGGTGTCGTTGAGCGGCAACCGCAGCCGTATCCGCAGTGCCGCCACCCGGTCCGCTCGACACGTGCAGCTTCGATGATCGCCGTCAGGGAGCCGGAGAGCTGTCACGGACGAGGAAGCAGAGAGTCAGACGCCGATCAGGTCTACGAGATCCGCGGGCGTCGGCCGCTGCTCCATCTCTCCGCGCAGCCGCACGGCCGACCGCCTGTACGACCCGTCGGCGAGCAGTTCGTCGATGGCACGGCGGATCGCGGCGGCGTCGACGAGGTGACCCGGCAGCTGAACGGCGGCGCCGGCGGCGGCCACCCGGGTCGCCGACGCGGCCTGTTCGGAGGCGAACGTCAGCAGCACCTGTGGCACGCCCGCCCAGAGCGAGGTCAGGGTGCTGCCGCCGCCTCCGTGGTGGACAACCGCTGAGCACGTCGGCAGCAACAGCCGTAACGGAAGCCGCTCGAGTACCCGCACCGTCGGCGGCACCGGGCCGAGCTCGGCCACGTCCTGCGCGGTCGCGGTGAGCACCACCTCGGCGTCCAGGCCTTCGAGCGCACGCACTGCCTCGGGCAGCACGAACGAGCGGGGACCCGACATCGAGCGCAACGCCGTCGACCAGGACAAACAGACCCGCGGACGGTCGATGGGTTCGAGCAGCCACGTCGGAGCCGGGGCGGTGCCGTTGTAGGGGACGTAGCGCACCGGCAGCCGCTCGGCCGCCAGCGGCGGTTCGACCGATGACGGGCACGGGTCGACGACCGTCTTGATCATGCCGGCGTCGAACGGGCCGAGACCGTAGCGGGCGAAGGAGCCGCTGATGTCATCCGGCACGATCCGCATGTGCTCTGGTTCGGCCGGACCGACCGGACCCCACAGCACCATGGCCGTCTTGACGCCGGTGACGAGGCCGGCGAGCAGGCCCTCCAAGCTCGCCGGGTCGTGCAGCACGAAGTCCGGCCGGAACGCCGTCGTGTACTCGACCGCGGCGTCGAAGCTGGCCGCGGCCCGGGCGGCGACCTCCGGGAGCTGACGCTCGCGAAACCCGGTCAGGTCGAAGTCGTCCAAGCCGTCCAGCTGCGCGCCGGTGATCGGATGCAACGGCGGCCACGGGTACGGCCATACCCCGTCGACCGCCTCCATGAAGTACTGCAGGCGGAGCCGGATCTCGTCCGACGGACTGTCCAGAATCGGCACCGGAATCAGCCCCGCTGCGCACAGCGGCGCTACCTGCGACGGGGTGCACAAAACGCGCACCTCGTGCCCGCCGGCCTGCAGTGCCCAGCCGATCGGCACCATCACAGCGTAGTGGGTGGGCCAGGACGACACCGTGAACAGGACCTTCACCGCAGCTCCCTCGATACGGATGCGCACGGCCTGCGCGTCGCCATCCTGGCCACATCCGGTCGAAAGGTGCTCGAGCGGGCGTCGATGCGTCGCCGACCGGAGCCGGGCAGAGTCGCCATGACACGACGTTCAGCACGACAGAAAGAGGTCCGTCGATGCCTGGACCACCCCACCGCAGCAACCATCCGCCTCCCCAGGTCGTACTCATCGGTGGCTCGCTGTGCGCATCGTCGCGCACCGGCCGGCTTGCCGTGTGGTGTGCTGGTAGATGCGCCGAGGACGGAGCCGTCGTCACGTGCCTGCGCGGCGCCGACCTCGAGTTGCCGTTCTACCGGCCACACCGCGGGGACGGGCCGCAGCGGGTACCACGGATCGTGGCGGCCCTCGCCCGTGCCGACGGGGTCGTGCTCCTCTCACCCACGTATCACGGCACCGTCTCCGGCCTGCTGAAGAACGCTCTCGACTACGCCAACGACCTCGCCGACGCCCGTGAGCCGTTCCTCAGCGACCGGCCGATCGGCTGCGTTGCCATCTCCTCCGGGGAACAGGGCGCGCACTCCACCCTGGCCACCCTGCGGACCATCGCGCACGCGCTGCGCGGCTGGCCGACCCCGCTCGGCCTCGCCCTGTCCGGTGAGCGCGCCGAACTGGACACGACCGGAGCGCCCGCCGACCCCCGTACTCGGGCCACTCTGGAGATTCTGCTGGATCAGGTACTCGTCGCCGCCCGCCGTCGGGTGCGGCCGACCGTGGCGGGAGCGCGGCGATGACGACATCGGTGCCGAAGGCCGGCATGTACGGCGAGGAACAGGCCGAGGTGTACGAGCTGGTGCACCGTGCCCGAGGCAAGGATTACGACGAGGAAGCCGCGTTCGTCGCCGAGCAGGCGCGGGCGTTGCTGCCCGGCGCTGCGACCCTGCTCGACGTCGCCTGCGGCACCGGTGCGCACCTGCGCGCGTTCGCTCGGCTCTTCGACCGGGTGGAGGGCCTGGAACTGTCCCCTGCGATGGTCGAGGCGGCCCGCACGAACACCCCGGGGGCGGTCGTGCACCACGGCGACATGCGCTCCTTCCATCTCGGCGAGCGGTACGACGTGATCACCTGCATGTTCGGCTCCGTGGGCTACCTCACCGACGTCGAGGAGCTGAACGCGGCCCTGCGGCGCTTCGCGGCGCACCTCTCGCCCGGCGGTGTGGTCGCGATCGACCCTTGGTGGTTCCCGGACACCTACCTCGACGGATACGTGTCGGCATCCCTTGTCGAGGCCGACGGGACAACCGTCGTACGCCTCTCGCACTCCAAGCGCGACGGCGACGCTTCCCGAATGGAGGTCCACTACATCGTCGCTCGCCCCGCCGGCGGCGTCCACCACTTCGTCGAGCAGCATCGCATCACGCTCTTCCCCCGCGACACGTATGAGAAGGCATTCCGGGGCGCGGGATTGAGCGTGCGCTACCTCGAGGGCAGCCAGTCGGGCCGTGGCCTCTTCGTCGGCTGTGCCGGACACCAGGAGGACTGAAGCCCTTTCCGAGCGCCGGGTGCCAGCATCGGCGGCAACCCGGCAGACCCCAGAGCATGAGGAGTTGGCATGTCGCCGCTGGAGAACAAGAATCGCTGCCTGCAGATGGTCGCCGCCTGGAACCGGGCAGACGTGTCGGGGGTGACTGAGCACTGGGCGCCCGACGTCACGCATTACAACCTGGACGGCGAGCCGCACGACACCGAGCTCGTCCTGACGGCGATGCGTGGCTCGCTGGTGTCCTTCTCAGACCTGCGACTCGAAGTGAAGAGCATCCTCGCGGAAGACGACCGGGTGATGCTCCGGTTGACCGCGACCGCCACGCACAGCGGTGAGTTCGCCGGGATACCGGCGACCGGGCGGAAGGTCACCTGGCACTACCTCGAGGAGCTGCGCTTCAACGAGGAGGGCAAGGTCGTCGAGCACTGGGACATATTCGACTTCGCCCCGCTGTTCCGGGAACTCGGCCACCCGGCACCGGCGCTCTGAGCGTCACGCCGGGCAGCGCCGGCAGTGCGAAACGGCCTCGTCCGGTCGCCGCGGGCGAGGCCGTTTCGCGTACCGGCTCACCTGGTGAGCTGCACCAACCGGGGAACGAGGTCGGCGACCGGCGGCATGGTGGCGGCCTCGGAGGCCGCGTCCCGAGCCGCCTCGCGCATCGAGTCGTCCTCGAGGAGCCGCCGGCACTCTGCGGGACCCAACTGCGCCGAAGTGGTCGAGAAGCCGATGCCTCGCTTGACCAGCACGTCGCGCCCGATGTTCTGGAAGGAACCCTGCGGGATCACACACTGCGGCACCCCGGCGACGAGCGCGGTCATGATCGTGCCGCTGCCGCCGTGGTGGATGATCCCGGCGCAGGACTCCAGGAGCACACCCAGCGGGAGCCACTCGATGACGCGGACGTTCTGCGGCAACTTGCCGAGCAGCGCCTCGTCACCGCCGCCCAGAGTGAGCACGAACTCGGCCTCGACAGAACCGGCGGCCTCGATGAACGGGGCCAGCTGGGCGATCCCACCCCAGCGGGCGTCGATCGTGCCGAGCGTGACCGCGATGCGCGGCCGCGCCGGCGCTTCCACGAGCCACTCCGGCAGGATCGCACCGCCGTTGTAAGGCTGGTACCGCACCGGCCAGGCACCCGGCGTGTGCGGACCGGGCAACAATGACTCGATGCTCGGCGCCATCGGCATGAGCCGGACCCGGGTACCGGGCGAGCCGCCGACAGCGTGCCGCTCGTAGTCGGTGGCCATCGCCGCACGGATCAGCGATGGCAGCTGCTCCTCACCGTCGGCCGGCCCGAGCGGCAGTTCGGCGCAGGGTATCCCGAGCGCAGCGGCGACGAGTGGCCCGGCACCCTGCGTCGGGGTGTACACGACCAGGTCCGGCCGCCACTGCTTCGCGAACGCGAGCGCGCCGTTCACCACGGCCCCCGAGACCCGGGCGAACATGGCTGCGAGATCAGCGACGCCCGCCTCGTCGGAGTGCATCGGGTCGACGCCGTCGGTCTCGTCGGGGATGAACAACTTCGCGTAGTCGGCGCCGGGCGAGGCGTCGACGCCACACAAACCGGCCTCGGCGACGGCATGGATCTCGCCGCCACCCGCGTACCGGACGTGGTGGCCCGCGGCCTGAAGGGCGTGGGCGAGCGGCACGGTGGGCAGGATGTGGCTGAGCCCGGGGGACGGAATGAACAGGACGCGCATGGCTCTCCTAAGGGGACGGCTCGCGCCGGGCTCTGATCGCCCGGGCGCTGACGTAGTCGTTGTCCTGGTCAAAGCAGAGGACTTGGCCGCTGAGGTAGTCGATCGCGTCGACGTAGGTGTACGGCTGCATGTATCGGCCGGCGCGCACGTCGCGGTAGTGGCGGGCGAGCGGGTGCCGGGCCGAGAAGGAGGCGCCACCGACGACCGTCATGCAGCGATCAACAATGTCTGACGCGAGCTGGTTGACCATGAGCTTCGCGCACTGGAACGGGGTCATCATCCGGCGGCCGCGCTCATCGGCAACGACCGAGAAGTCGAATGCGAGCTCGTCGGCATTGCGTAGCGCGGCGGCGGCCGACGAGCGCAGTGCGAACAATCGCGCCTCGATCTCGGCGAGCAGCGTCCGGACCGCCGCTCCTGGGTCGACCCGGCGCCGGACGGTCCAGTCGACGGCCACGTTGCGCGCCGCCGACGCGATCCCGGCGTAGATGCCGAGCATGGTGACCGAGCTGACCGTCTGCCCAGCGAGCACCGCGTCCTGGCGGGCACCGACGGCGGCCCTGGGGAGGACGTCCTCCGCTGCGATCGGGCAGTTGTCGAAGACGATGTCGACAGTGCCCGAGCCGCGCATGCCGAGGCCGTCCCAGTTGTCGAGGACCGTGAGGCCGGGCGTCTGGCGGGTCAGTACCGGCGCGGCGAGGCGGAGCGGTTCCTCGTCGACGTGCACCTCGGCGTATACCGCGAAGTGTGTGGCGGCGGGCGCGAGGCTTACCAGGGTCTTGCGACCGTTGAGCAACCAACCTCCGCCAGGCGCCGGAGTCAGCCTGGTCGTGGCACGCGGCGCGTCCTTGACCGCGCCGCAGATGATCGCCTCGCGCTCGCCGACCGAACGCATGAGCCGCTCGGCGAGGGACTGCGCCTCCGGCGCGCCGTAACGCCACTCGTATGTGAGGGTGAGCCCACGGCTGAGCTGCATGTGCAGCGCGAGCGCGACGGACGCGTCGAACTCGGCGAGGGTACGTAGCGCGAGCGCCACGTCGTGCATGTGGCTCACCCCGAGACCGCCCAGTTCGGCGGGAACGGTGGCGGCCAACACCCCCGAGGTGCGAAAGCGATCGAACACCTCGAACGGAAATGTGCCGTCCCGGTCGTGCGCTCCGCTTACCTCCCGCACGTACGGAATGTGCACGGCCAGCAGGTCAAGGAACGCCTGCCCCTCCTTGCTGACCGGTGCCAGCAACTCCCCGGCCGCCGGTGCTCGTACAGGCGTGGTGGTCATCCATGCTCCAGTCTGTGACCGTGTGCGTCAGATGCATCCGACTCTGCTCCGGACGATTTGAGCCTCACTGGAGCGGCATCATCGCCGTCAAGGAGGATTCGAGGGACCAACGCGACGGACGTCGGCCGGCCCGCCGTAGCCCTGGATAGCGCCCCCGAAACCCATCCAGAGCGGAACAGGGAGTCTGTTGCCTGGTATCTCGCCGGGTTGGCCGCCGCCGTACGTGGGCCCGGTCAAGACGATTCAGTCGTCGAGCGTCTTCAACAGTCCAAGCGCGCGCGACTCGATCAGCCGGTAGCCGGCTTCGATCGCCATGCGCAGCGCGGCCTCGGCGTGCTCGCGAGCGACGTCGGGCTGCTCGGTGGCCAGGCACACCGCCGCCAGCCCCACCAGGGCACTCGCCTCGCACCACACGAACCGGGTCTGCCGGGCCAGGTCGAGCGCCAGGCGGTGTTCCTCGGCTGCCTCTGCCGGCCGTTCAGCGGCCAGCAGCACGCGGCCGTAAGCCTCGCGTGCCCACGCCTCGGTGCCGGCGTCGCCGATCTCCTGGGTCAACGCCACTGCTTGTCGCGCGTCGGCGCAGGCGCGTGGTGCGCGGCCCGTCATCGACCACAACAACGCACGTCCGCTGAGTGCCGTCGCCTCGCCGTACTGATAGCCCAGATCACGGTTGGCGACCAGCGCCCGGTCGTACAACTCCTCGGCGGCTTCCCGGTCTCCACGGTCGCGGCGGATGCCCGCGAGGTCGACCAGAAGCACCGCTTCGTTGTACCGCGAGCCGCTCCGTTCCGCGCAGGCTAGTGCGTCCCGGATGTGCTGGTCCGCCTGTGACAGCGCGCCGAGCTGCCAGTGTGCGAAGCCGAGGTTGGCGAGGGACATGGCCTCGCCGCCGTCGTTGCGGTATTGCCGGTTGAGCTCCAGGGATTGTTGGGCGCACTCGATTGCGGCTCGGGGGTTGCCGAGGCGCTGGTGCACCGCGCTGAGATTGTTCAGCAGGGCCGTGCGTCCCTCCGGCCACCGGTCATGGGCGTTGATGCGGAGGCCGTCGAGGAGGTGTTGGCGGGCTTCCTCGTACCGGCCGGCGGTGACGTGGGCGAGGGCGATGCTCAGGTGCATGCTGGCCTGGGCTGTCAGGTCGTTCGCGGCCTGGGCGGCGGCCAACCCTCCGGTGGCCGCGGACAGCCACTCGGCGCGGCGTCCACGCTGGTGGAACCAGGCGCGTAGGGCGTCGGTGAGCTGCCAGACAAAGCGTGCATGCCCGTGGTCGGCGGCGTGGTTGATCGCCGCGATGACATTGGCTGCTTCTGCGTCCAGCCACGCCGACGCCTCGTCGGCATCCGGAAACGATTGTTGCGGGACCGGCCCGGGGAGCCTGAGGAAGTGGGGGATGAGTTGACGTCCGGCGGCGTCGGCCCTGCTGCGATAGTGCTCAAGCAGACGCTGCCGGGCGTCGTGACGGGTGGTGTCGTCGTCCTCCGTGACGAGCCGGTCCACGGCGTACTGGCGGAGCAGGTCGTGAAACCGGTATCTGTCGCCTCCCTGATGCTCGATCAGGTGTGCGGACGCGAGGGCGCGAAGTGTTCTCGTCGCGATGGGGGGCGCGACCCCCTCGAGCGCGGCGGCGACGTGGGGGGTGAAGCTGCCACCGGGGACCAGCCCGATGTGACGGAACATTCGTTGCTGAGCGGTGGGCAGGGCCCGATACGACATCGCGAAGGCCTTCGTGACCGCGCCCTCGTCGGCACCGTCGACGGTCAGGCTGGTGAGAGGACCGCCCTCGTCGAGTTCCTCGGCCAGTCCGGCGATGCGGGGATGGCCGCTCGTCTGCAGGTTCGCTGCCGCTATCCGCAGTGCCAGTGGCAGGTGCCCGCAGAGGTGGGCGAGGCGGGCCGCGGCGCCAGCCTCGACCCGGACGGCCTCGTCGCCGAGCATCGCCGCCAGCAGCCGTACGGAGTCCGTCGGGCTGAGCACGCCCAGCAGCAGAGATCGGGCGCCGGCCCGGACGACCAGCTCACCGAGCCGACGACGGCTGGTGATCAGCACGGTGCCGCTGGGCGGGATCAGCGGTATCACCTGGTCAGCGTCACGAGCATTGTCCAGCACCAGCAGAATCCTGCGGCCGGTCATCGTCGAGCGGAACAGCGAGACCCGGCCGTCCTGATCGTCCGGAACGACGCGGGGGTCGACACCAAGCCCACCGAGTAGCTGTCCGAGCGCGGCGGACGGTGTGACGGGTGGGCGCTCGACGTCGAAGCCGCGCAGGTCGATGAACATCTGACCGTCGGGGAAGGCGTCACGTACCCGATGCGCCCAGCGCACCGCCAGCGCCGTCTTTCCGACTCCGGGGATTCCGCTGAGAACCCAGACCGTCGTGGCGCTGGATCCGCCCGACAGCTGGTCGAGACGGGTCATCTCGTCAGTTCTACCGATGAAACCTGGCACGTCCTGTGGCAGCTCTTCCGGACGGTGCGGGACGCTCGGCAGTGCGTCGTCGCGTTCCGCCGGCAGCACCGGATCGCCCCTGAGGATGAGCCGGTGCAGGCGGCTGAGCTCGCGTGACGGTTCCAGGCCGAGATCGTCGTGTAGCCGGGTGCGGAGATCGCGGTAGACCTCCGATGCTCGATCGGCCTGGCCCTCGAGATACAGGGCTGTCATGAGCTGACCGACGAGGCGGTGCCGATAGGGCTGTCCGGCCACCTGGTCGGACAGCTCGCGCACCACTCTCCTCGTGCGACCCAGCCGCAGCAGCGCGTCCGCCCGGTCCTCCGCAGCCGTCCAACGGGCCTCGACGAGACCCGAACAGAGCAGTTGGCGTCCGGAATCGTCGACGACGTCGAGCAGTGGCTCACCTCGCCACAGGTCCAGCGCCTGGTCCAGCAACTCCACGGTGGTGCGATCGTCGGAAGAGCCTGCGGCCTGCTGGACGAGGGCGGAGAAGCGGTGTGCGTCGACGGTCGCCGGATCGGCGTGCAGCCGGTAGGCGCCGCGCTCGCTCAGCAGCTGCGCGGATGCACCGATCTGCCGGAAGGTGGCCCGTAGGCGCGAGACCATGGCCTGCACCGTCGCTCGTGCGCTGGGTGGAGGCGCCTGAGCCCAGATCAGGTCGATGAGCCGGTCCGCAGGTACCGGTCGATTGGCCTCCAGGACGAGCGCCGCCAGGAGCAACCGGGGCTGTCGTCCTCCGATGGCGACGCGGACACCCTCGGACCAGATCTCCACCGGCCCGAGGACCCGAAACTCCATGTGCCTTCCCTGCCGTCGCTGCGTGTGCGGGCCGGCGCGACTCCTCTGCAAGCATTTTGCAAGATCGCTGCATGCGCCGGCCCTGATTATGGTCGAGCCCGCTGACAGTGAGCGGGCGGTACGAGCGTGCGCTTCGCGGCGCGGCCAGCACGGGGTGGCCGCGAGCGACGAAGGGTGCGCAGAGTCCGGTGCGCTCATCCGGGGGGGCGATGAGCGACGCAATCGCCGGGGTGCGATGCCTGCTGGCCGAGCACAACGATCCACCGGCCCGACGCGCCGCCCACCGGACGGCACCGGCCGGTCATCCAACAGAGGGAGTGCGATGAGAGACCCCCTGGCCCTGCTCAGCGCGACAGTTGTGCTGGCAGCGGCCGTGTTGACCAGTGGCGCCGCGCAGGCGGCGCCCGATTCGGCCGCGGCGCCAGCCGCCGTGGGAGCCGTCGCGCCGCCGCACACCGAACCGCGAGTCGCCGCCCCGCCGGTCCCGCAACCGACGCCGTTCAAGGAGGCGCCGCTCAGCACCGCCACCGGCAGGACGGCCGCCCCGCCCGACTTCGGCCCCGGGGAACGCGTGCTCTCGGCGTACCACCGGGGGAAGCTCTCCCGCGACGACGCGGTGCGGTACGGCCTGGGCGCGGTGCGCTCGCCCCGGGCGGTGCCGGCGCACCTTCGACCGACCGGGGCCATCCGCGACCCGCAGCGATATCTGACATACCTGTCGATGTTGGCGGCGAGCGCCGATCCGGAGGCGGCGCGGACGATCGCGCCAGATGTCGCGGTGCCTGCCGGCGCCGCCACGGCCGCCGGCTACGACGACTGCGCCGCCGAACCGTACGACTACCTCGGGGTCACCTATCGCTGCCGGGCGTCGGCCGGCGAGTTCCTCGTCCTCTACAACATCGCCGGTGGAGGCAGGCCGGGCATCCCGGCGGACGCCAACCCGAACGGCCGGGCGAAGGCGGTGCAGCATCTGCTGAACGCGCTCTCGATCGCCGTCGACGAGTATCGCGAGATGGGCTACCCGTTGCCCGTGCGGGACGGCAAGCCCTGGGTGCTGGTCTACGGCGTCGACGAGATTCCGATCGTCGGCGGGGTCGGCCTGCCGATCGACGCGCCGTTCGTCCTGCCGTTCGGCTTGAACCAGCAGGCGACCATGCTGGTGCCCAACGGGCAGGACGACTGGGACTACCTGCCGCGGCATGAGCTGTTCCACGTCATGCAGTACCAGTACTGGGACCGGTCCGACGTCGGCCTGGACTACCTGGCCCTCTTCGTGGGTGGCAAGGAGTTCGGCTCGATGAACTGGTGGATGGAGGCCACCGCGGAGTGGGCGACCCGCCAGACCTACGTCCGGGCGCCGTACGTGCCCATCCCCGGCGAGGAGAAGCTGTACGCCCGCAACGTCTACGACGTGCTCAGCAAGCCCGGGGCGGCACTCAACTCCTGGGGCGGGCTGGGCGGCGGTCCGCAGTATGGCGCGTTCCTGCTGCCGACCTACCTCACCGAGCAGGTCGACGCCTCCTTCGTGCGACGCACCTGGGAGAGCATCCGGGACCACGACCATCTGCCGATCGAGGCGATCCGGCACACCGCTGAGGGCTACGGCCTGAACTTCGCGGACATGCTCCTCAACTACCACATCGCCAACTACCGACTGGCCAAGGCGAACGCCGCGCCCGCCCCGACCGTGGACGCCTGGCGGATCTACGGCTACTCCGACTCCGACGCGAGCCTGTGGCGCAGCAACCTCACCGGCGCGAGCGGGACGAGCGACGACGCCCTCGGGGGCGCCAGACCGGCCCGGAAGAGTCACTCGACGCCCGCCGGCACCCAGGCGGAGTACCAGGACATCCTGCGTAAGGGCGGTGCTGTCTACCACGACTTCCGCGCGGTCAAGAACTCCGGCGACGCGAGCTGCGGATACTGCTCGACACTGATGGTGGACACCACCAGGGACGCCAACCGCAGATCTGCCGTCGTCGTCTGGTCGCCGACGGGAAGCACCGGCACGCTGGCGAAGTACCCGAGCATCCACACCGTGCGCCATCCCGACGCGGGTGGACTGATCACGGTGCCGGACTTCGCGTACCCCATGGTGGCCACTCTGGTGACCACCTGGACCGAACTGGACATCCACTCCGCCGACGCGGACAGCAGCCCGAAGACGTTCACCACGAATGTGGAGAGCGTGCTGCCACTCACGGCCCGCTCGTGCGCGCTGCGCCCGCTCTCGGTGCACAGCGTCGAGACCACGGTCGAGCCGGAGGGCGCGTTCAACAGATACGCCGCCAGCACGCCGGACGGCTGGACCGGCGGCGACTCCACGTACTCGGTGAAGCTGCCCGACGGCCGGATCGTCTGGCTGTTCTCCGACACCTGGATGGGCCCGCTCAACAGCGACGGCACCCGCCCGGTGAGCGCCCCCCTGGTCAACAACACCTTCGTCGTGCAGAACGGCGGCAGCCTCACCACCTACCAGGGCGGCACCGCCGGGGCGCCTCGGGCGTTGATGCCGCCGTCCGGACCCGGAAAGTGGTACTGGGTCGGTGACGGCCACCTCTCTGGCGGACAACTTCAAGTCGTGTACCAGGAGTACGAGCGGTTCGGCTCCGGCGCCTGGGACTGGCGGTTCAACCGCAACGTCGTCGCCAACTTCGCCCTGTCCAACCTGCGGACCCCGGTCAGCGTCCGGGGGTTGCCCTCTGCCAGCGGGGTCGCCTGGGGCTCGGGGCTGCTGCCGGCCAGCCGCAGCGGCGACGGCTACACCTACGTCTACGGCGTCGACGACTCCCCGATCAACAAGCAGATGCGCATCGCCCGGGTGTACGGCAGCGACCTCGCCAACGGCACCTGGCAGTACCACACGCCGTGGGGCTGGACGCTCCGCGAGCAGAACTCCCGCAACCTGCTGACCGGCATCGCCAACGAGTACAGCGTCACCCCCTGGGGCGGACAGTTCCTCCTCCTCAGCCAGGACAGCACCGAGGCGTTCAGCGGACAGATCAACGCCTGGACGTCCTGCTCACCGTACGGCCCCTTCACCCAGAAGACCCCGGTCTACCGCATGCCGGAACCCGGCCCCTACGGCAGCTACTGGAACCCCAACGTCATCTCCTACAACGCCCACGTGCACCCCGCGCTCAGCTCCGGTGACACCTTCATCGCCTCCTACAACGTCAACAGCATGGACACCCGTGTCTCCCCGGAAGCGGACCACTACCGCGATCCGGGCATCTACCGCCCCCGCTTCTTCCGGTTCGTCCTCGGATAACCACTGCGGTTCCGCCGGGCGTAGGACACGCCCGGCGGAGCCATCGGGCATCACCGGTACCGGTGTGTGCCTCCAAGAGCGCGACCGCGACGTGGGGTCAGCGACTTCGACGACCTGCGGGCCCCACGTCGCGGCATGCCTGGGGCCGCCGATGCCGGGCGTGCCGGACCCCGGCCACCCGTACCTGCTCATCGCCGGCGACCTGGCGCCCGCCGACACCGCCGGTCTCGAACCAGGCCTGGTCACGGCCGAGGGCGGGCCGACCAGCCACACCGCGATCCCGGCCCGGACCCGCGGCATCCCGGCCGTGGTCGGCTGTGTCACGTGCGGCTGGCGGCGCCGAACAGGTAGCGCAGCTCGTCCAGCATGACGACCAGCACGCCGACGGCCAGCGCGGCGGCGCCGGCCAGGACCGCCTCGCCGGGGCGTACGGCACCGGCCGGCGCGAGCGCGCCGGCGACGGCACAGGCGACGAGGAACGCGTTGCGCCACACGTGGTGCCGGCCCAGGGGCGCGGCGGTGCGGCCGAAGCAGCGGCAGGTGCCGCCGCCGCGCGGCAGGTTCGCGACGATGGCGGCGGTGAAGGCGAGCAGCAGGGCGCCCGAGGCGAGGAATCCGGCCAGCGGGAACACCGCCAGCAGGACCACGGCGGTGAACTCGGCGGCGACCACGGCCGCGGCGAGCGGGCCGGCGGGCCGGAAGCCCATGTCGCGCACGGAGCGCGTGAACTCGCGGTAGGCGTCGCGGCCGGAGACCTTCCCGACCGCCGCCGCCAGCAGGACCGTGCCGAGCAGCACCCGGCACCCGATCTCGACGTACATCTGTCATCGCCTCCCTCTGACCACGCCGAGGACCGCCTCGGGTGGCACCGCGCCGAAATGCCGCGAGTCCTGGCTGTGGGTGTTGTCGCCCCGTACCGTCACGGCGCCGTCCGGTTCGACCCGGTGCACCCGCTTGACCATCCACGTCAGGTCGGAGGCGGGGACGACGTCGCGGGCCCGGAAGACGACGAGGTCACCGACGGCGGGCGCCCGGCCGACGCGGACGATGAGCCGGTCGCCGTCCCGCAGCGTCGGCGCCATGCTCTGCCCGCTCACCACCACGAGGCGCCAGCGGCGGCGCAGCCAGCCGGTCATGTCGCCGCCAGCTGGTAGCCGTCCGCCTGGAGGCGGAAGAGCCGGGCGTACTCGCCGTCGGCCGCCATCAGCTCGTCGTGCGTGCCCGACTCGACGACTCGCCCGGCGTCCAGCACGACGATGCGCCGCGCGTCGCGCAGGGTGCTGAGCCGGTGGGAGATCAGCAGCCCGGTGCGGCCGTGGCGGATCCGGGTCAGCGAGGCGTGCACGCGGGTCTCGGCGTCCGCGTCGAGCCCGGAGCTGGGCTCGTCCAGGATGAGCAGGTCGGCGTCGGCGCGCATCAGGGACCGGGCGAGCGCGACCCGCTGCCACTGCCCGCCGGAGAGCGTCACGCCGGGCTCGCCGTCCTGGCCGGCGAAGGTGCGGCTGAGCAGCGTGGCGTACCCGTGGGGGAGGGCGCGGAGGCGGTCGTGGATCTCGGCGTGCGCGGCGGCCTCGGCGACCTGCTCGGTCGTGTGCGGCAGCCGGCCGATGCCGACGTTCTCCTCGGCGGTGAGGTCGTAGCACATGAAATCCTGGAACACCGCGCCCATCCGCCGGCGCACCGTCTCGATCCGCAGCTCGCGCAGGTCCACCCCGTCCCACGTGATCCGGCCGCGGTCCGGGTCGTAGAACCGGCAGAGCAGCTTGACCAGGGTGCTCTTGCCGGCCCCGTTGAGTCCGACGAGCCCGACGGCCTGCCCGGCGGTGATCGTGAGGTCGACGCCCCGCAGGACCCAGGGGCCGTCCTCGTCGTAGCGGAACCATACGTCCTCGAACCTGATCGCGGTGCGCAGCGGCGGCGCCGGCACGGTTCCGTCGACCAGGTCGGTGGGGCTGTCGAGGACGGCGACGTAGTGCCGGAACAGCCGCATGGCGGCACCGGCCTCGCCGAGCTGGGCGGCGATGCCGGCCAGGCCGCTGTGCGCCGCGGTGAACGCGGCCAGCAGGAGGGTGAGGTCGCCGAGGCTGAGCCGGCCACGGACCGTGGCGTTCACCGCGAACACCGTCGCGGTGAGGGTCACCGCGGCGCCGGCCAACGCCCAGCACGCCTGCACCGTCGTGGTGTGCCGGGCGGCGGCCAGCTCGATCCCGGCGGCCGAGCGCACCGCGCCGATGAGCCGGTCGTGGAAGAAACGGCCGAGGTGGTAGAGGCGCACCTCCCGGGCGGCGCGCAGGTCGGTCAGCACGGTCTGGAACAGGAACCGGGCCCGGAACAGGCTGGCGCTCTCCTCCACGGCCCGCGCGGTCCGCCGGGACAGTCGCAGTTGGATGAGGAAGTCGGGCACCGCCACGGCGAGCAGGAGCAGACCGGCCGGCGGCCAGAGGGACGTCAGGATCACGGCGAAGCCGCCGATGGTGACGACGTTCTGGGCCACGTCGACCGCGAACATGACGACCACGTACGGCGCCTGGGTGGCGGCCTGCTGGGCCAGCGCCAGCCGGTCGCGCAGGGCCGGCTGCTCGAACGGGCCCAGCCCGACGAAGGTGTTCAGTTTCCGGTACAGCCGCACGTCGGCGGCGATCGTGATCGCGTTCTGCAGGGCCGTGGTGAAGTATCCGGACACCCGGCTGGCGATCGCCGCCAGCGCGCCCAGGACGGCGATCGCCACGGCGTACCAGGTGGCGGTCGACGGGTCGGCCGAGCGGCCCCTGCCGACCTCGTCAAACAGCAGCTTGGTGAACCACGCGACGCCGATCGGGGGCGCCGCGCCGATGACGACGAGGGCGACCGTGGCGGCGAGCGCCCTGCGGTCCGCGCAGCCCAGTCGCAGGGCGGCTCGCAGCGTGGCCACGTCTCAGGCCAGGACCGGAAGCTGGTGGCTGGAGTTGACGACGACGCCGTCGACGACCGACAGCACGGCGGGGAAGCCCTTGACCCCGAACTCCTTCTCCGCCTGGTCCTCGTTGATGGTCGCCGTGTCGAAGTCGGCCAGGCGGGGCGCCATCTCCACCGTGTCCTCCGGCATGCCGATCATGAACACGAAGGTGTCGTGGCGGTAGCGCCGGGCGTCGACGGTGAGGGTGTCCAGGATGGTCTGGCACGGTGGACAGGTGGGGGTCAGCATGACCACCGTGCGCCGACCTGCGGTCAGGTCGACGTGCGGGAAGCCGGTGACCTCCAGGCCCGGGGCGGGCAGCACCTCGGGGGCGGCCCCGCCGTCGTGGGCGGCGGCGGTCTGCGTCTCCCGGAGCCGCCGGGCGAGGGCCAGGGTCAGGACGAGGTTGAGCACGGCGACCGCGCCGATCACGGCGATGGCGGCGTAGGCGAAACCCGGCATGGGAACTCCTCAACGAGTCAGCGGGGGGTGGGGGCCGCGCCGACGGCGCGGCCCCCGAGGATGAGCCAGGTCAGCAGACGCCGACCTTCTTGGTGTAGCAGATCGGCGACGACGTCGTGACCGAGCACACGCCGGTGCAGGACAGGGTGCTCCGCCGGTAGTAGCGGAAGTACGAACCGCCCGAGCAGTAGCCGTTGGACACCGCGCAGCACGACTGGCCGTGCTCCGGCACGCAGGCGCCGGCCACCTCGCGGCCGAGCACCTTGCTGAGCATCGCGTCGCCGACGCGGTTGATGAGCTTGGTCATGGCAGACCTCCTTGGTGGGTGACTGCCATCACTGTGCTGGGTGCCGCTGCGCGCGCCCTGCGCTCCTACTGCGCGCCGGCTGCGCTCCGCCAACGCGTCAGCGATTCGCGCAGGTCGTCGACGTACGCGGAGTCGAAGTGCTCGAAGATGTGCAGCGCCTCCTCGCCCAGCGCGACGGCCCGGTCGTGCCTGCCGAGGGTGGCCTGCGCCCGCGCGAGCAGGTGCAGCGAGTTCGCCAGCGGGAACGGCTGCCCGACGCCGCGCAGCATCGCCACCGAACTCTCCAGTTCCACCACCGCCCGGTCCGCGTCGCCCTCCTCGAGGTGCGCCTTGCCGAGCAGCCGCCGGGAGATCGCTTCGCCCCACTCGTGACGCAGCTCGTGGAACGCCAGCACCGTACGCCGCAGCAGCCGCCGTGCCGCCTCGCCGTCGCCGGCCGCGAGGTGCGTCGCGGCCAGCGCCTGCTCGGCCGTGGTCACGCTCATCCGGTCGCCGAGCCGGCGCGCGGCGGCCACCGCCTGCCGAAGCTGCTCCACGGCTGGCGGCCACTGCTCGGCGTGCCGGTGCAGCAGCCCGATGGTCTCCCGCGCGAGCGCCTCGCCCCACAGGTCGCCGTCGTCGACGAAGACCCGCAGGGCCGCAGCGCAGGCGTCCAAGGCGAACGGGGAGGTGAGCCGGTACTGCCCGTGCTGCATGCCGAGGGCCAGCAGCACGTGCCCGCCGACGCGGCCGACCGGCCAGTGCGCGGCGCACAGCCGCACCATCACCAGCAGCGCGGCGTCCGCCTCCCGCAACCTGCCGAGGTGGCGGCAGCACAGCGAGTAGCCCTGCAGGGCGACGAGGCGGTGCGCCACCCACCGCCCGCGGCCGGCCCGCTGCGCCGCGCGCAGCAGCGGCACGGCTTCGGCGTGCCGGTTCAGCGACCGGTACGCCGTGCCCAGGTGCAGCCGCAGCGACATCCGGGTCGCCGACGGCAGCTCGGCATGGCGGTCGAGCACGGCGCGCAGACAGTCGACCAGCTCGGGCAGGTGTTGGCTGCGCATCGTCGCGAAGTTGCCCATCGTGCAGGCCAACCGCCCCGCCAGGTCGACGGCGCCCAGCCGCAGCAGGTCCTGCACCGCCGCGACCAGGTTCTCCCGCTCCGCCTCGAACCAGTCGACGGCCTCCCAGGCGTCGAGCGCCGGCCCCGCGTCGGCCACCGGCAGGGCCCCGCAGGGCAGCGACGCGTCGGCCCGCTCGGCGTACGCGTGCAGCCGTGCGTACCACGCGACGACCTCGTCGACGGGGACCTCGGTGCGTTCCCGGGCGACGAGCCTGACCAGGTCGTGCATGCGTACCCGGCCGCTGGCGTCGTCGGTCAGCAGGTGGGCCCGGCACAGCTGCTCCAGCAGCGGCTCGGTGGTCTCGTCCCACATGCCGAAGCTGCGCAGCGACGTGCGGCTGAGCACCGCGAGCAGCCGCGCGGCGGGCTGCGGCAACCGCTCGAACCCGACGGTGAAGCTGCTGCGCACGTCGAGCCCGTCGAGGGAGAGTTCGTCGAGGCGCCGTCGCTCGTCGCGCAGCCGCTCGCGTAACCGCGCCACGGTCATCGCCTCCCGCTCGGCCAGCCGCACGCCGGCGATTCGCAACGCCAGCGGCAGGCGACCGCACAGCTCCACGACGTCGGCGGCGGCCCCGGCCTCCCGGTCGATTCGCTCGCCGCCGGCGAGCCCGGCCAGCAGGTCCAGGCCGTCGTCGATCGGCAGCACGTCGAGCGGGACGACCTCGGCGCCCGCCAGCCCCGGCAGCGCTCCCGTGCTCGTGACGACAGCGCTGCCGCCGGGCGGCAGCAGCGGACGCACCTGCGCCGCGTCCGCCGCGCTGTCCAACATCACCAGCAAGGTCTGGTCGGCGAGCACGGAGCGGTACAGCGCCGCGCGCTCCTCGGCCGCCGCCGGGATCGCCTCGCCGGCCACGCCGAGGGCGCGCAGGAACGCGCCGAGCACCGTGCCGGGCCGCGCCGGATCCGGGGTGTTGCCGCGCAGGTCCGCGTAGAGGCACCCCCCGGGGAAGCGGTGCCGGCTCTCGTGGGCCGCGCGCAGCGCCAGCGTGGTCTTGCCCGTTCCCGCCAGCCCGGTCACGACGATCACCTGGGCGACCCCGGCGACCGTCGGGGTGCGCCCCAGCAACGACAGCAGCAGCCCCAGCTCCTTGTCCCGCCCGACGAAGTCACCGGTGACTCCGGGAAGCTGGTTGGGGCGCACCCACCCCCGCGGGGACGTCTCCTGCTCGCTGCCGAGGATCTCCCGGTGCAGTTGCCGCAGCTCCGGCCCCGGGTCGATGCCGTGCTCCTCCGCCAGCACCCGGACCCCGGCCCGGTACACGGCGAGCGCCTCCGCCTGTCGGCCGCTGCGGTGCAGGGCCACCATCAGCTGGCCACGCAGCCGCTCCCGCAGGGGTCGGTCGCGGACCAGCGTGGTCAGCTCCGGCACGAGTTCCCGGTGCAGACCGAGCGAGAGCAGTGCCTCGGCGCGCAGCTCCGTCGCGTGCTCGCGCAGCTCACGAAGCCGATCGCGCTCGTACTCGACGAGCCGCGACCCGACGTCGACGAACGCGTCGTCGCGCCAGCGCGCCAGCGCCCGGTCGAGCAGCTCCACGGCGCGGCGGGCATCGGCGGTGGCCGCGGCGGCCGCTACCTCGGCGGCGAACTCCGCCGAGTCGACGACCGCCACGGGGTTCAGCTGGTAGCCGGGCGAGCGGGTGAGGATCAGCTCCGGCTTCGCGCCGCGGCGGACCGAGGCGACGACCGCCTGGACCCGGTTGCGCGCCCCCGTGGGCGGATCGTACGGCCAGAGCCCGTCGATCAGGCGGTCGACGGAGACGATGCGTCCGTGGTGGGCCGCCAGGCTCGCGACGAGTGCCCGCTCCAGCGGGGCGAGCGACACGGCCACACCGTCGATGCTCACCTCGATCCGACCGAGGATGCCGATCCGATACCCACGCACGGCGCAAAACTAGCGCGGTCTGCGCCCTTCGTGACCGCACGTCCGGAACGTTCCCGGCGCTGAAAGCGCTGGTCACGACGTTCCGGCCCGAAGATCGTGACCAGAGCCACTGTCTGCCCGGTCGCGGGGTGGCCGGTCCGACGCGGACACCGCGACGCCGGTGGCCTGCCCGAGCCCTGGTGACCTGCGCGTGTCCGACCTTGGCGGGGCCGCCGTCGATTTGCGCGGCACCAGTGAGCTACTACTCCTTGCTAGTAGTTGCCCTATGATGGCGACCGCGTCAGGTCGGAGCGATGGGCGCCGGGTCCATGTCTTCTCGACGGAGGGTTCAGCAGTGCCTTTCTCGCGGCATGCCCAGGTGGCCTGACGGTGTCCGCCGCATCGACGAGGTCTTCCCGGCGCAGGTTGCCGATGCGTGGCGTGGCACGGTGGGTGCTGCTGGTATGGCTGGCGTGGTGTCCAGCCCTGTTCGTGGTGCTCGGGTTCGCCTCGCCGGCCGCCGCGCACTTCAAGCTGGTCAAGGCCGTGCCGGCCGACGGCGCGCGGGTGAGTGGCGCTGTCGGAGAGGTCCGGCTGACGTTCAGCGCGCCCGGCACGCCCACCGGGGCCGGTTTCCGGCTTTCCCGCGACGGCGAGGCCGTTGCGGTGACCAGTCACACCCCGGACGGGGGTCGTACGTGGCTGGTGCACCCGGCCGCCCCGTTGACCGGCGGGGAGTTCGCGCTGCGGTGGAGTGTCGCCGCCCCCGATGCTCACCCGCTGACCGGCGACGTGGCGTTCACTGTGGTTCCGTCGGCTGCGGCACCCGGGGTGACGGCCACGCCCCGGCCCACCGCCGGTCCGCCCGGGCATGCCGGTCACGGTGTGCCAGGACTGCCGTCGGCGTCGCCGTCGGCCCATGCCGGCGGGCACGCGGTGGGTCATACCGCTGACGCCGAACAGGGGGCGGTGCGGTTCGTCGGCGTGGCGGGCCGGTGGCTGTCCTACGGGGCGACCCTGCTCGGTGTCGGTGGTCTGGTCTTCGCGTTGACCACGCTGGTGGGAACGCGCCGCGACATCCAGCTGGTCCAGGTCTGGGTGCGGGCGGCCGGGCTGACGGTGGCAGCCGGCGCGGTGCTCGAACTCGCGGCGCTGGCGGCGGTGTTCAGTGCCGATGGTGGTCTCGCCTCGGCGGCCGGCACACAGGCGTTGACCGCGCTCAGTCGTACACCGGTGGCCGCCGGCCTGGGTCTGCGGCTCGCCGGCGCGGCCGGGTTGCTCGTGGCCGGGTCCTTGGAGCCGGCGTTGATCCGGGGCCGGCACGCGGTCGGCCGGCACGCCGCAGCGACCGTCGCCGGTATCCCGACCGACCCTCAACCCCTGGTCGTGCCCACCGTCGGCGAAGCGCACGACGACGACGCGCACCGGGTCCGGGCGCGCGCGGTCCGGCCTGTGCTTCTGGGTGTCACCGTGGCGCTGCTGGTGGGTTCGTTCCTGCTCGACGGGCACACCGTCACCGCGCGACCGCGGATGATCGTCGTGGCGGCGGACGTCGCGCACACTCTCGCCGCAGCCGTGTGGGTCGGTGGGGTCCTGCTCCTGGCCGCGCTGCTGCTGGGGCGTGCACGTCTCGGTGCGCCGACCGGGGCCGCCGAGATGGCGGTGCGGTTCTCCGTGCCGGCCACGGCGGCGGTGACGTTGACCGGAGTCGCCGGCGTCGCGTTGACCGTGGCGATCCTGGACCGGCCGGGTCACCTGGTGAGCACCAGTTGGGGGCGGGTGCTGCTGGTCAAGGTCGCGTTGGTGGCGGTCGTCGCCGTCATCGGGCTCTACAACAGCAGGCGGGTGGTACCCCGGTTGGACGATCCCGTGCCGGGCGGCACGCGTCGCCTGCGTCGCACGGTGCTGGTCGAGGCGGTGCTGATGGTCGCTGTCCTGCTGGTCACCGCGATCCTGGTCAACGCCGGCACGTAGGCAACGCCCACCGGACGCACGGCCGCGTGTCGCGGACGGGGTTGCGGGGGTTACAGGCAGAACAGGATGCCGGCGGCCACGCCGACGACCAGGGGTGCGGCCAGGGTGGCCGAGGCGAGCGCGGCGCGGGCGAGCCCGTTGCGGCGGTCCGGCCGGTACCCCTGAAGGCGTTGGAGTCGGATGGCCACCTCGGCGCCGGCCATCGACAGCGCCGACGGTGGGTGCGGCGCGCCGGCGAAGGTCAGCAGCGCGTCGCGTACGGCGCTCGGGCCGCACTCGCGGACCGCGGCGGCATCGGCGCGCAGTTCGACGAGCAGGCGTACGGCCGAGGGCGCCTGCCGGGTCAGTGGCAGCCACGGTACGGCCGCCGCGAGCCCCTCCACTGCGCCGACGAGGAGGTGGTGGCGCTCGCGCAGGTGGGCGCGTTCGTGGCTGAGCACCGCGGCGAGCTGCTCTGCCGGCAGGTCACCGGCGGCGCTGGCCAGGACCGTGAGTCCGCGGGATCCGCCGATGCTGTACGCCATCGGGGTCGGGTGTGGAATCCACAGCACCGCCTCACCGGACGCAGGCGGCCCGCCGGCGAGCGTGAGCAGGTCGGCGTGGGCGCGACGGGCGCGGTGGGCGCGGTAGGCCCGCTGGGTGCAGGTCATGGTGAAGCGGGCGAGCACGGTCAGCAGGAGCAGGGCTCCTACCGCCCCGACGACCTCGTCGACGGCGGCTGGCCGGCTGGGTTGGGCCCAGTGCCAGCAGACGCGAGCGAGGTCGTGCAGTGCCCACTGCCGGGTGCTGCCCGGGGCGAGGAGCATCACGGTGGCCAGGAGAAAGGTGGCGATCATCGCGACGAGCAGGCCGAGCCAGCCGAGCAGCATCGCGACGGGATCGGCGACATGCCGGAAGCACCACCGCAGCGCGGCGGGACCCCACCAGGCCACGGCCGCGGCGCCGGTGACGAGGGCGAGCGCGAGGCTCACGCCTCGGACTTCCGCTCGTCGAGGACCCGCCGGAGGATGTGCAGCTCGTGGTCGGAGGCGGACCGGGCGAAGTGCATGAGCACCAGGTCGGGATGGCTGCTCGTCTCGATGACCCGACGCAGGGTGCGCGCGGTGATCTCCTCGCGGGTGCCGGCGGCGCGATAGCGGTAGGCCTTGCCGTCCTTCTCGCGAACGGCCCAGCCCTTACGGTGCAGGTTGTCCAGCACGGTGAGGACGGTCGTGTACGCCAGCGCCCGCTCGGTGGTCACCGCGTCGAGGACGTCGCGCACGAGCACCGGATCAGAGGCACGCCACAGCACGTCCATGACGGCCGATTCGAGTTTGCCCAGTTCCGCCACGTGCCCTCCTTCGTGTCGCTCAGGGTACGCGAGGCGACGCGGCGGAGTCACCGCGCGGCGGTGCGGCCGGTTCCGACGCCAAGGCCGGAACCGGCCGCACCACGCCGGCTACAGGCGGTCGAGGATCTTCTGCAGGGTCTGCACCTCGGCGGCCTGATCAGAGGCGATCTTGGCGGCCAGCGCCTTGGCCTCGGGGTTGCTCCCGTCGGCCTGCTCGGTCCGGGCCATGTCGATGGCGCCCTTGTGGTGGGCGATCATCATCTCGGCGAACATCTTGTCGAACGCGGGGCCCTTCGCCGCGGCGAGGTCCGTCATCTGCTGCTCGGACATCATGCCGGGCATCCCCGCGTCCATCCCCGGCATGCCGTGCCCGGGCGTGGCGCTCATGCCGGGCATGCTGTGGTCGCTGGGCAGGTCCGTGGGCTTGCCCCAGGCCGTGAGCCAGCCCTTCATGGTGGTGATCTCCGGGTCCTGCGCTGCCTTGATCTTTGCGGCCAGGTTCTTCAGTTCGCTGTCGCTCGCGCGGGTCGGGGCCAGGTCGGCCATGGCGACGGCCTGCTGGTGGTGCGGGATCATCATCTGGGCGAACATCACGTCCGCGTCGTTGGCGGTGGCGTTGGCCGAGGACGAGGCACTCGGCGCGGCACTGCCGGCGTCGTGCGTCATGCCGCCGGCGTCGTCCGCGCCACCGCAGGCGGCGACGGTGAGCAGGGCGGACAGGGCGACGCCCGCGAGGGCGGCGCGACGCAGGATGGTTGGCGTCATCTGGTACGTGGTCCTTGTCGTGAGGTGGGTCGGAACAGGGCCGTCGGTCCGGGCGAGGCGCCGGACCGGGGTCTGCTCACGTGCGCAGGAACGTGACGGCTCGCAGTCGCAGCCCGATGGGCCGGCGGGGTGGACCTCGATCCGGGCTGATCACCCGCCGGCGGTGGCCGGTCGGCGTGCGTGCGCCGCGATGGCGGGACCGCAGCAGGGACAGGACGCCGAGGATCAGTGCGCCGCCCAGCACCGCCAGGCACACGGTGAACGCGTGCTCCCCGCCCCGGTGTCCAGGCGAGCCGTCGGGTCCGTGTTCGGCGGCGGGCGCGGCGGCGCTCCGGTGGGCGGTGCTCGCGTGGGCGGCTCCGGGTTCGCCCGGGTGGCCGAGGGTGTGCATGCCGAACACGCCGAGCGTCACGGCGACGAGAAGCGCCAGCCGCAGCGGCGCGCGCGCCGGTGGACGCCCCACCCTCACCTGTCGCATCCCACCCCCAGAGGTCGGCCGCCCCGACATCCTCTTCTACTACAACCGCATAGTAGAAGGATTATCACGGCGGCTCGGCACGGGGCTGGCGTTCACCCGGATTCAGCTTTGTCGTGCCTGGCCCGACCGGTGTGGCGCCGGTCAGGCCGTACCGAGACCGTCAACCGGCGCGGCGGGCCAGGCCTCCCATCTTCACCGCGGTGAACACCGCGGCGGCCAGCGCCACGTCGGAGAGCAGCATCAGCCCGATGGCGTAGGAGCCCTGCGACCCGTACACCCAGCCCATGATCAGCGGCGGCACGAACCCGCCGAGCCCGCCGGCGGCCCCGACCAGCCCGGTGACCGCGCCCACCTGGTCGGCGGGGGCGACCTTGCCGACCAAGGCGAACACCGCGCCGCTGGCCGCGCCGAGCAGCACCGCCATGCCGAGCAGCGCGACCGTGGCCACCGGCATCAGGGCCGGCTGGAAGGCCTGCACGACGGCGAACCCGGCCACCCCGGAGAAGCACCACACCAGCACCGGCACGGGGTGTAGCCGGTCGGAGAGCCAGCCGCCCACCGGGCGGGCCAGCACGGCGAGCACGACGAACCCGGCGGTCCGCAGCGCACCGTCCGCGGCACTGAGCCCGTAGGCGGTGCGCAGGTACGCCGGCAGGTACACGCTGAAGGCCACGAACCCGCCGAACCCGACCGCGTACAGGAAGCACAGCTGCCAGGTGACGGTCAGCCGGGCGACGCCGGCGAGCCGCTGCCAGGCCGACCCGGTGGGCCGGGCCGGGCCCGGCGCGTCGCGCAGCAGCAGGAACGACAGCACCGCGTACGCCGCCAGGATCGCCGCGACCAGCAGGAACGGGGCCCGCTCCCCGTAGGCGTCGGCCAGCCGGACGGTGGTGAAGTTGGCGATCGCGGTGCCACCCATGCCGACACCGAACACGCCGATGGCGAAGCCGCGCCGGGCCGGCGGATACCAGCCGGACACCAGCGGGACGCCGACGGCGAAGGCGGTGCCGCCGATGCCGAGGAAGAAGCCGGTCACGATCAGCGCCGGGTAGGAGGAGACCGTGGTGAGGGTCAGCACCGGCACGATGGTGGCGACGGTGACCAGCGGGAAGACTACCCGGGCCCCGTACCGGTCGGTGAGCGCGCCGACCGGGATGCGGCCCAGCGAGCCCACGATCACCGGCACCGCGACGAGCAGGGACTGCGCGGCGAAGCCGAGCCCCAGCCGTTCCTTGATGCCGGGGCCCAGCGGACCGAGCAGGGCCCATGCCCAGAAGTTCACCAGGAAGCCGAGGGTGGCCATGGCTAGCTGGAGGGCGGCGCCGGAGGTGGCCTCGGGACGCCCGACCGGGGCGGTGGACCCGGCTTGCCGGTCACGGATGCTGGTCATCGTTCAACTCCGTCGGGATCGTCGTGCTGCTGTCGCGGCGTCAAAGGGGAATTCGGCGGTCCGCTTCACCGGTACGAGCCTCGCTCGAGCCAACCCACCCCGGCAGGGCCGGAAGACCCGGCCCAGGAGGACGTCCCACCTGCCACGGCAGGGTGAGCAGACCGACCGGGGTGCCGGGGCGCCAACCGGGCGGCACCACGGCCAGCGCGTCGGCGTCCGCCGCCGCGCCCAGGTATCCCGGGTGCGCCCCGTCGACCAGCCGCAGGCCCCGCGCGCCGCGCCGGACCGGCACGATCCGGGTGTTCCGCTCGTCGAGGCGCAACGGATCGGTGAGGACGGCGGTGTCCAGATCGGCCGGCGGCCGTCCGGCCAGCCCGGTGAGCAGCGGGTCGATCAGGGTGAGCGCGGCGACCAGCGCCGCGTACGGGTTGCCCGGCAGGCCGGCGATCCAGCGGGCCCCGGCCTGGGCCAGGACCTGTGGGTGCCCGGGCCGGCACCGCACCCCGTCCACGTGCGCCACGGCCCCGAGGTGCCGCAGCGACGCGTGCAGCCCGTCCGCCGGGCCGACGGAGGACGCCCCGCAGACGACCGTCACGTCGGCGTCTCGCGTGCTGTCCGCGATCGCCTCGGCGAACCAGTCGGGCTGGTCGCCGACCATCCGCGGACCGAGGAGGTCCGCTCCCCAGGCGGACAGCAGCGGGGCCAGCATCGGGCCGATCGCGTCCCGGACCCTGCCCCACGGGGGACGGCCGGCGTGGACCACCTCGTCGCCGCTGATCAACAGGCGGGCCCGGGGTCGGGCCCGGACGGTTAGGTGGTCGAGGCCGACGCTCGCGGCCAGCCCCAGCACCGCCGGCGTGACCGGCGAACCCGCGGGCACCAGTTCCTGACCGCGGGCGGCGTACTCGCCCGCGCACCGGATGTGCCGACGGTCGCCCGGCACCGCCCGCAGGACGTCACCGATCCGGTCGGCGATCTCGTAGGGCACGACCCGGTCCGCCCGGCCCGGGACGGGAGCGCCGGTGGCCACCTCTACGGCGGTCCCCTCGACCAGGGGCGCGACGGCGTGGGTGCGACCGGCCAGGATCTGGCCGACCACCCGCCACGGGCCCGGACCGCGCACCGCGTATCCGTCCATCGCGGAGTTGTCGAACCCGGGCAGCGGGACCGCCGCGACCAGTGGCGCCGCGAGGGTCCGGCCGGCGGCGGAGGCCAGCGGTACCGACTCCGCGGGCAGGGGAGCGGGGAGCCGGTGGGCCAGCGCCCGCGCCGCGGCCCACTCCGTCGCGGGTCGGGACGAATGGTGACTGCCGGTGTGGTGCGGTGCGGTGGTCACCGGCGTGAGCGGGTCCGACCGCCGCGCGGGGTGGGCAGCTGGGGCGGCCCCTCCCATCCGGGGCGGGTCGGCCGCAGTCCGGGCCGGTCGTCCCGGCTGCGGTAGACGACGTAGGGGCGGGTGGCGTAGCCGACCGGAGCGCTGAACGCATGGACGAGGCGGGTGAACGGCCAGAACGCGAAGAGCGCGAAGGCGGCCAGGATGTGGATCTGGAAGCCCACCGGGACGCCGGCCATGATCTCGGGGTCCGGGCGGAGGTAGAACAGCGACCGGAACCACGGGGAGATGGTCTCCCGGTAGTCGTAGCCGGGGCCGGCGACGTTGGCCCGCACCGTGGCCCAGAGGCCCAGCACGATCACCCCCGCCAGCACCACGTACATCGCCTTGTCGTTGCGGGTGGTGGCGGCGAAGACCGGCCCGGTCAACCGGCGGCGGGCGATCAGGATGCCCAGCCCGATCAGGGTGCAGAAGCCGGCCACCGTGCCGATGAACACGGCCATGAGGTGGTAGGTGTGCTCGGTGACGCCGACCGCTTCGGTCCAGGACTTCGGGACCACCAGGCCACCGATGTGTCCGATCAGGACCATCAGCACTCCGAAGTGGAACAGCGGGCTGCCCCACCGCAGGATGCTGCTCTCGTAGAGCTGGGAGGATCGGGTCGTCCAGCCGAACTTGTCGTAGCGGTGGCGCCAGATCAGGCCGCCGACGAGGATCGCGATCGACAGGTACGGGTACACCACCCACAGCAGGATGTTCATCGGCGTCCTCCAGTCGTGTCGACCAGTCCGAATGGTTCGAGTCCGACCTGCTCCACCGGCGGCCCGGTGCGGGCCAGCCGGGCGGCGGCGGCGATGTCCCCGGGCTGGGCGGGCGGCAGCATCTCCCGGACGGCGGCGACGGCCTGCCGGTACACCGACTTCTCCCGCCCCAGCGCCTCGACCAGCAGGTCGAGGCCGACGCGGTTCTCCCGCAGCAGCCGCCACCCGTCGTCGTCGGCGGCGGCCAGGTCGAGGACAGCGGGCAGGAAGTCGGGCAGCTCGCCGTCGACGACGGTCAGTCCGGCCGCCTTGTACGCGGCGGCGAAGTCGACCAGCGCCTCACCCCGGCGACGGGTGTCGCCGCAGGTGTAGTACGTCAGGTGCAGGCAGCAGCGGCGCCGGAAGTCGAACACCTCCACGTAGGCGGTCCGCAGGTCGACCGGCGCGGCGGCTTCCCGGTGGGCGACCACCTCGCGCAGCGGCCGGGCGACCTCGGCCGGCAGGCCGTCGAGCGCGGCCCGCACGGTGGGCAGCGCTGCGAGGACCTCCTCTTCGGGATAGCGCAGCAGCAGGGACGCCGCGCGGGCGGCCACCGCCCGCCAGGTCGGCCGGCTCACGGGTTACCTCCGTCGACGGGTGCGGATTCGCGGCTGCGGGGCGGGAAGAGGCCCTTCGGGCTGCCCTTGCCGTCCCAGTTGAGCAGGTTGACCCGGCGGGGTTCGTCGCCCGGGTCGGTGAAGCCCTCCGCGGTCTGCCGGTCGCGCAGCATGTGGAAGGTCTCCACCTGGACCGGCACCGGCGTGCCGGAGGACTCCCCGAAGGGCCCCTGGCCGTACGGGCCGCCGCCGCCCATCCCGGGGCCGCCCTCGTAATCGAGGCTGCACTCGGTGGCGATCTTCTCCAGCCGGTGTGCGTCCTCAGCGTGCGCGGCGGGGATGACGTACCGCTGCTCGTACTTGGCGATGGCGAGCAGCCGGTACATCTCGTCCATCTCCGCGCCGGTCATGCCGACCGCGGCGGCGATGGACTCGTCGCGCTCCTCGCCCAGGTTGATCCGGCGCTGGTAGGCGCGCATCGCGGCGAGCCGGTTCAGCACCCCGCGCACCGGCTCCGGGTCGCCGGCGGTGAAGAGCTCGGCGAGGTACTCCACCGGGATGCGCAGCGCGTCGATGGCCCCGAAGAGGTTGCCGGCCTCCTCCGCGTCGTGGCCGGTCTCGCGCAGCGCGTCGGCCACCGGCGACAGCGGCGGGATGTACCAGACCATCGGCATGGTCCGGTACTCCGGGTGCAGCGGCAGCGCCACCTCGTAGCGCATGATCAGGTCCCAGATCGGCGAGCGCTGCGCGGCGTCGATCCAGTCGTCCGGGATGCCGGCCTCGCGGGCGGCGGCGACCACGGCCGGGTCGTGCGGGTCGAGGAAGACCGACCGCTGCGCGTCGTACAGGTCGTGTTCGTCGGCGATGGCGGCGGCCTCGGCGACGCGGTCGGCGTCGTAGAGCATCAGCCCGAGGTAGCGCAGCCGCCCCACGCAGGTCTCGGAGCAGATGGTGGGCTGGCCGATCTCGATGCGCGGGAAGCAGAAGGTGCACTTCTCGGCCTTGCCGGTGCGGTGGTTGAAGTAGACCTTCTTGTAGGGGCAGCCGGTCACGCACATCCGCCAGCCCCGGCAGCGGTCCTGGTCGACCAGCACGATGCCGTCCTCGGCCCGCTTGTAGATCGCCCCCGACGGGCAGGAGGCCGCGCAGGACGGGTTGAGGCAGTGCTCGCAGATGCGCGGCAGGAAGAACATGAAGGTCTTCTCGAACTCCTGCTTCACCTGGCCGGAGACCTTCGCCAGCACCGGGTCACCGGCGGCGATCTCGTTGCCGCCGGCGAGCGAGTCGTCCCAGTTGGCGCTCCAGGTGATCTTCGTATCCTGGCCGGTGAGCAGCGACTTCGGCCGGGCCACCGGGGTGTCCTCGCCGGCCGGCGCGTTGATCAGGTGCTCGTAGTCGTACGTCCACGGCTCGTAGTAGTCCTGCATGGACGGCAGCTTCGGGTTGGCGAAGATGCTGAACATCTTCTTCACCCGGCCACCGGAGCGTGGCTTGAGCTTGCCGGAGCGGGTCCGCACCCAGCCGCCCTGCCAGCGCTCCTGGTTCTCGTAGGTGCGCGGGTAGCCCTGCCCGGGGCGGGTCTCCACGTTGTTGAACCAGACGTACTCGACGCCGGAGCGGTTGGTCCACGCCTGCTTGCAGGTGACCGAGCAGGTGTGGCAGCCGATGCACTTGTCGAGGTTCATCACCATCGCCATCTGTGCCATGACCCGCATCAGTACTGCACCTCCTGGGAGCGGCGGCGGATCACGGTGACCTCGTCGCGTTGGTTGCCGGTCGGGCCGAGGTAGTTGAACGCGAAGGACAGCTGCGCGTACCCGCCGATGAGGTGGGTGGGCTTGACCAGCAGCCGGGTCAGCGAGTTGTGGATGCCGCCGCGCCGGCCGTTGGTCTCCGACTTGGGCACGTCGATCACCCGTTCCTGGGCGTGGTACATGTAGACCGTGCCCTCGGGCATCTTGTGCGTCACCACGGCCCGGCAGACCACCACGCCGTTGCGGTTGACCGCCTCGATCCACTCGTTGTCCCGGACGCCGATCTTCGCCGCGTCGGCCTCGCTCATCCACATCGTCGGCCCGCCCCGGGACAGCGTGAGCATGATCAGGTTGTCCTGGTACTCGGAGTGGATGGACCACTTCGAGTGCGGGGTGAGGTAGCGGACGGTGATCTCCAGCTCCCCGTTGCGGCCGAGTCTCGGTTCGCCGAAGAGCTTGTGCATGTCCAACGGCGGCCGGAAGATCGGCAGCGCCTCGCCGGCCTCGTGCATCCAGTCGTGGTCGAGGAAGAAGTGCTGCCGGCCGGTGAGCGTGTGCCAGGGCTTGAGCCGCTCGGTGTTGATGGTGAACGGGGAGTAGCGCCGGCCGCCGTGCTCGCTGCCCGACCACTCCGGGCTGGTGATCACCGGCACCGGGCGGGACTGGGTGTCGGCGAAGGTGATCTGCTTGCCCTCGTGCTCGGCAGCCAGGTCCGCCAGGCGTACCCCGGTGCGCTTCTCCACGTCCCGGAAGCCCGCGGTGGCGACCCGCCCGTTGGTGGTGCCCGACAGCGCCAGGATCGCCTCGCAGGCGTGCGTGTCCTTCGCCAGCGACGGCCGCCCGTCCGCGGCGCCGCCGCGCACCTCACCGTTCTTGTGGCGCAGATACTCGACCTCCGGCCGCACGTCGACCGAGAAGCCCTTGCCGGTGGTGCCGAGGGTGTCCATCAGCGGCCCGAGCGCGGCCATCTTGTCGGCGATCGCGCCGTAGTCCCTCTCGACCACCACCAGTTTCGGCATGGTCCGGCCCGGCACCGGGGTCTCCCCGGTCGCCGCCCAGTCGCGGACCCGGCCGTGCGGGGTCGCCATCGCGTCCGGGGTGTCGTGCAGCAGCGGCGCCGCGACCAGGTCCTTGCGTACGCCCAGCCGCGGCCCGGCGAGCGTGGAGAACGCCTTCGCGATGCCGTGGAAGGCGTCGAAGTCGGTCCGGGTCTGCCACGGCGGGTTGATCGCCGGGGTGAAGGCGTGCACGAACGGGTGCATGTCGGTACTGCTCAGGTCGTGCTTCTCGTACCAGGTGGCGGCGGGCAGCACGATGTCGGAGAAGAGCGTCGTGGAGGTCATCCGGAAGTCCAGGCTCAGCAGCAGGTCGAGCTTGCCCTCCGGGGCCTCCTCCCGCCAGGTCACGTCCTTGGGCCGCAACTCCTCCGGCGCCTCCTCGGCGCGCAGGTTCGCGTCGGTGCCGAGCAGGTGCCGCAGGAAGTACTCGTTGCCCTTGGCCGACGAGCCGAGCAGGTTGGCCCGCCAGACGGTCAGCACCCGTGGCCAGTTCTCCGGCGCGTCCGGGTCGGTGCAGGCGAACTTCACGTCGCCCTCGCCGAGCCGCTCGGCCACCCAGCCCGCCGGGTCGTCCGGCCGGGCGGCGAGGGCCTCGTCGGCCAGGTCGAGCGGGCTGCGGTCGAAGGTGGGCATCGACGGCATCCACCCCGAGCGGGCCGACTGGGCCAGCAGGTCCATGGTGTGCTTGCCGGCGAACGCGCCGGTGCCGGTGGGGGAGGAGACCACGTCGGCGGAGTAGGTGTCGTAGCGCCACTGGTCGGTGTGCACGTACCAGAAGGCGGTGCCGATCATCTGCCGGGGCGGGCGGACCCAGTCCAGGCCGAACGCGAGCTGCGCCCAGCCGGTCGCCGGGCGGCACTTCTCCTGCCCCACGTAGTGCGCCCAGCCGCCGCCGTTGACCCCCTGGCAGCCGGTGAGGGTGACCAGCGCCAGGATCGCCCGGTAGGTGGCGTCGGAGTGGAACCAGTGGTTCGTGCCGGCGCCGAGCAGGATCATCGACCGTCCGCCGGAGCGGTCCGCGTTGTCGGCGAACTCCCGCGCCACCCGGGCCACCTGCGCCGCCGGCACCCCGGTGACCGGCTCCTGCCACGCCGGCGTGTACGGCGCCTCGACGTCGTCGTACCCGGTCGGCCACTGGCCCGGCAGGCCGTCGCGGCCCACCCCGTACTGGGCCAGCACCAGGTCGAAGACGCTGGTCACCAACTGGCCCCGCACCGTGCGGGTCGGCACGCCCCGGCGCAGCGCCTGCGGGGTGTCGGTGTCGAACCGAGGCAGCTCCACCTCCACCGCGTCGCCCGCCCCGAGGCAGGTCAGCGCCGGCTCCAGGTCGCCCAGGTCCAGGTTCCACTGGCCCTGCTGCTCGCCCCAACGGTGGCCGAGGCTGCCCCGCGGCACGGCGGGAGCGTCGGTGGCCGAGTCCCAGAGCACCGTCCGGAAGGCCGCCTCCTTGTCCGTCTCGCCCAGGTCGTCGGCGGTGAGGAACTTGCCCGGCCGGTACGCCCCGTCGGCACCCGGCTCCAGGGTGACCAGGAACGGCAGGTCGGTGAACCTGCGGACGTAGTCGACGAAGCGTGGGGTGCGCCGGTCGACGAAGAACTCCTTGAGGATGACGTGCCCCATCGCCATCGCCAGGGCGCCGTCGGTGCCCGGCTGGGCGGGCATCCACTCGTCGGCGAACTTGACGTTGTCGGCGAAGTCGGGGCTGACCACCACGACCTTCTGCCCCCGGTAGCGCGCCTCGGCCATCCAGTGTGCGTCCGGCGTGCGGGTCACCGGGACGTTGGAGCCCCACATGACGAAGTAGGAGGCGTCCCACCAGTCCCCGGACTCGGGCACGTCGGTCTGGTCGCCGAAGACCTGCGGGGAGGCCACCGGCAGGTCGGCGTACCAGTCGTAGAACGACAGCATCGAGCCGCCGAGCAGGGACAGGAACCGGGCGCCGACGGCGTGCGACACCATCGACATGGCCGGGATGGGGGAGAAGCCGGCGACCCGGTCCGGGCCGTACTCGGCGATCGCGTGCACGTGCGCGGCGGCGACCATCTCCTGCGCCTCGTCCCAGGTGATCCGCACCAGGCCGCCCTTGCCGCGGGCCTTCTGGTAGCGGCGGCGTCGTTCCGGGTCGCCCTGGATGTCCGCCCACGCGGCCACCGGATCACCGAGGCGGCCCCTGGCCTCCCGGTACATCTCCACCAGCACGCCCCGCGCGTACGGGTAGCGCACCCGGGTGGGGGAGTAGGTGTACCAGGAGAAGGCGGCACCCCGGGGGCAGCCCCGAGGCTCGTACTCCGGCCGGTCCGGCCCGACGCTCGGGTAGTCGGTCTGCTGCTGCTCCCAGGTGATGATGCCGTCCTTGACGTACACCTTCCAGGAGCACGAGCCGGTGCAGTTCACCCCGTGCGTGGAGCGCACCACCTTGTCGTAGGACCAGCGGTCCCGGTAGAAGGCGTCCGCCTCCCGGCCGCCGATCTGGTGCAATGTCCGGCCGTCGGCGGAGACCTCGGCCCGGCGTACGAGGCCGCCCACGGCCAGCAGCGCCCGCCCCGCACTATCGGTGGCTCGCGACATACGCCTCATTCCTTCGATAGATGGCCGTACTGCCCCACGTTCTCGGCAGATGCGCCGGAGTGCAACCCCGAGCGAGGGCGTCCTGGCCATGGTGCCGACGTACAACCTCGGGAAACCGGGCCGAAGGTCCCGAGATCATCGGCTTTGTACCTGCGGGTCCGTGGCGGGACTTCGGGCCCGGTCGGGCGGTCACCGGCGGGGCACGGAGCGGGGCCCGGCCGTCTCGGTGTCACCCTGCCGGAGATCGCCGGGCAGGTCCGGGACCGGGGCCACTGTGGAGCGTGCTCTTCCTGGTGCCGGCCGGGTGGGGCGCCGCGCTGGGCGGCCGCGACGCGGGCAGACCGAGGACGTGCTCGACGCTCTCTACGACCTCGGCGAGACCGTGCCGGTCAAGACCACCGAGGCGCACCGCCGGTAGCCGCGGGGCGGCGTCGGCAGCGGCCGACATCCGGGCCGGCTCACCTGGCTGCCGCCTCCGCCGGGGTGATCCGGTCCCAGGCCGGGATCGGCAGCGCGATCACCGCGGCCGGGAAGAGACCGTGCTCCTCGTTGTCGATGTGCCGGTGGAGCCGGTCCAGGGCGGCCAGCACTGCGGGCCAGTCCGGGTCGGCCCGGTCGACGCCGCCGAGCACGCCGTGGATGTCGTCGTGCTCCGCGCAGAGCTTCGCCACCGCCCCGGCCAGGCTGCCCTCGGCCCGCAGCTCCACGAAGAGGCCGTCCTCCTCAGTGGAGGTGTGCGGCATCAGCAGCGCCAGCAGCGCGTCCAGCGCCACCAGGGCGTCCGGGCCGGCGGCCCGCACCGCGCCGCGCAGCCGGCCGGCCGCGTTCGCGATCGCCTCGTGCTCGGCCGAGAGCCGGCCGATCAGCGGGAACTCCCGACAGCCGCAGTAGTTGCACACTTCGTCTCCTGACCACGAGGGTGGGCGACTCCATCGTGCGCACCGGCAACCTCCGTCAGCAGGGCCGGACGGCCCGGTACGCCGGGACGGCGGGCCCTGATCCCCACCGCCCTGGCACCGACAGACTGCTCAGACCGTCACCGGCCGGCGGGAGAGCCGGATCTGCCACACGTCCGGCCCGTCCTGCAGCCACTCGCTGGTCATGCCGTCGCCGTAGCGGGCTGCGACCTCGGCCAGCAGCGGGCGGGGTGCGTGCGGGGCGACCAGCACCAGCGCTCCACCGGCCGGCAGCGCCTCCAGCGCCGCCAGCACCCGCGCGTGGCGCTGGTCGTGCGGGAGCTGCCGGACGTCCAGCCGGGGATCGATGGTGAGGGTCGGGGCCGGCGCGTCGGCCGGTGCCCGGTCACCACCGCAGCCGCAGCCACCCCCGCCGCAACCGCCGCCATTCGAGCTTTCCGAGGAGCCGAGCAGATCGTGCATCCCCTCCAGCAACTTCGCCAGCGAGACGTCGGCCGCGTCCACCAGCAGCGGGACGACCAGGTCGTTCTCCTTGGCCAGGTGGACGGCGAAGAGCGCGGCGAGGGCGCGCGCGGTGCCGGCGAGGCGTACCGGCCGGTTGCCGGTCTCCAGCTCGGCGACCAGGCCGGTGATCGCCTGGTGCTCGTCGAGCATGCCCCGGACCAGCAGCGCACCCTCGGCCCGCTCACCGGCGGCGGCGTAGAGGGAGTCCTCCTCGGCGTGCGCGTGCGGCAGCAGTTCGTCGCGGAGCCATCGGAGCAGTTCGTCACGGTGCCGGAGCGCCCCGGCGGCGTCACCCTGGTCGGCCGCGGTCAGCAGGTTTCCGACGTGCCGGTCGAGGTCGGCGGCGAGCTGGGCGTGGTGCCGGACGACGGCCTGCGCGGCCTCGCGGTCGGCCGGGGAGCGTGAGGCGGACATGGAACCCTCCAGGGTTTTGCGGTTGAACGACGTTGTAACGTTATCTAACGTGGAAACCCCGAGAACAGGGCCGGTCGGCGAGACCATCGACCCGCAGCGCCACCGGGCTCTCGGCACCGCCAGCCGGGCCTCGATCCTGGAGCTCGTGCGCGCCGCCGGCGCCGGCATGACGATCGCCGAGGTGGGGGAGCGGACGGGCCTGCACCTGTCCACCGCCCGCGCCCACCTCGACCGCCTGGTCGACGCAGGACTGCTGGTCAAGGCGCGGGCCAGTGGGGGCCAGCCCGGACGGCCGGCGTGGCGCTACCGGGTGGCCGTCGCGGAGGCCCCGGCCCCCGCGCCGTACCGGGCACTCGCCGCCGCCCTGCTCGACCACCTGTCGCGGCGTGGCCACGGCGACGTCCGAGCGGAGGCCACCCGCGCCGGCCAGGACTGGGGACGCCACCTCGCCGCCGCCACCCCGCCCGGCAGGGAGCCGGTCGATACGCTGCTCGACGTCCTGCGCGGGCTGGGCTTCAGTCCCCGCCGACACCGGACGGCCGACGGGGCGACCGAGATCCACCTGCACACCTGTCCCTTCCTGGAGCTGGTCAACCGCAACCCCGACGCGATCTGCGCCCTGCACGTCGGCGTGGTCCGCGGCACGCTCGAACACGCCGGTGCCTCACCGGCCGGCGCCGTGCTCGAACCCTTCGGCGCACCCGACGCCTGCGTGGTGCGGCTGGCCCTGCCGAATATCACCGAAGAGCCGGCATGAACCCACGGCCGATCGCCGTACAGTGGCGGCTCCCCGTCCTCGCCGCGGGCGGCTTCGCCCTGGTGAGCGGTCTCTACGCCGCCCTGCTGCTGCTCGGCCTGCCGGTGCCCGCGCCTCACGTCCCACTGGAGCAGGTGCACGGCCCGCTGATGGTGCTGGGCTTCGTCGGCACCCTGGTGGCGCTGGAACGCGCGGTGGCCCTCGGCACCCGGTGGGCCCTGCTCGCGCCCGCCTGCTCCGGCGCCGGAGCGGTGCTGCTGGTGCTGACCGGGCCGAGCCTGCCCGGCCGGCTGCTGCTCATGCTCGCCTCGGTGCTGCTGCTGCTGATCTACCAGCGACTGTGGTGGCGGCAGCCCGGCCCGGCGCTGCTGGCCCAGGTCACCGGCGCGCTGAGCTGGTACGCCGCTACCCTGCTCTGGCTCGCCGGCCTCAGCGTGCCGGAGATCGTGCCCTGGCTGGCCACCTTCGTGGTGGCCACCATCGCCGGGGAGCGTCTGGAACTCGCTCACCTCACGCTGCCCCGGCACGGCGTCGGCTGGTTCCTCGCCGCCCTCGGCATGCTGACCGCCGGCGCCACCGCCACCGCGCTCTGGCCGGCCGTCGGGGCGTACCTCTTCGGGGTCGGCCTGCTCGCGACGGTGGCCTGGCTGGTGGTCTGCGACGTCGCCCGCCACACGGTGCGCGCCGTCGGCCTGCCCCGCTACGTCGCGGTCGGCCTGCTCACCGGGTACGCCTGGCTGGCGCTGGCCGGCCTGCTGTGGGCCGGTGCCGGGCCGGTCACCGGCGGCTCCCGTTACGACGCCACCCTGCACCTGGTCTTCCTGGGCTTCACCATGTCGATGATCTTCGCGCACGCTCCGGTGATCCTGCCGGCGGTGCTTCGCCGCCCACTGCCCTACGGGCCGTGGCTGTACGCCCCGCTCGCCCTGCTGCACACCACCCTGACGATCCGGGTCCTGGTCGGCGACGTGCTCGGCGTGCCGGCCGGGTGGCGCTGGGGCGGCGTCGGCAACGTCCTGGCGGTGCTCGGTTTCGTCGGCGGAGTGGTGGCCGCGTTGGTCCGCGCCGCCCGGCGGCGGACCCGGACGGCGGCCGTCCCGCCGGTCGTGCCGGCGGTGCGGTGATGGCCGGCACCCGCGGCGACTCCGCCCCGACCGCGTCCTCGGGCCCGGGGGCCGGGCCGACCGTCTCGGCAGTCGCGTCGGCCGGTCCCGCCGCCCCGGCCCCCGGCCCGGCGACCGCTCCGGCCGTGGCGGCGGGCCTTCGGCGGGCCGGCTGGCACCGCCGGGTCGCTGCGCTGCCGCTGGCCTACCTGGCCGGGCTGGTCGTGCTCGCCTTCGTCCACCCGTTCCTCCCTGCGTGGCGCTGGACGGCCGTCCACCTGCTGCTGCTCGGTGCGGTCAGCAACGCCGTCGTGGTGTGGAGCGCCCACTTCGCCGCCGCCGTGCTGCGTGCCCCCGCCCCGGACCGCCGCCGCGCCGAGGCGGCCCGGCTGGCCGCGCTCAACGTGGGCGTGCTGGCGGTCCTGACCGGCGGCACGGCCGACCGCCCCTGGCTGGGCGTGGCGGGCGCTACGCTGGTCTTCGTCGCGGTGACCGCCCACCTCGTCGCGCTCACCCGCCGGCTGCGCCGCGCCCTGCCGGCCCGGTTCTCCGTCACGGTCCGCTACTACCTGGCGGCGACCGTGGCCCTGCTCGCCGGCGTGCCGGTCGGCGCCGGGATGCTGGTGATCGACGACCCGCTGCGCCCCCGGCTGCTGCTGTTCCACGCGCACGTGAACCTGCTCGGCTGGGTGACGCTGACCGTCCTCGGGACGCTGCTGACACTCTGGCCCACCGTGCTGCGTACCCGGATGGCCGACGGTGCGGTCCGCGCCGCCACCGTCGCGCTGCCGGTGGCGACGACCGGACTCGTCCTGCTGGGCGTCGGCCTGCTCGCCTGGTGGCGGGTCGTCGCCGCGGCCGGGCTGAGCCTGTTCGCCCTCGGCGCGCTGATCGCCCTGCGCCCCGCGCTGGCCGTCGCGCGCACCCGCCCCCCGTACGCGTTCGCGTCCTGGTCGCTCGCCGCGGCCGGCGGCTGGCTGATGGTCGCTCTCGCCGTGGACGCCGCGACGCTGCTGCCCGCTGCGGACCCGGCCGGCGCGGCCGACCGCTTCGGTGCGGTGCTGCTCCCGCTGCTGGTCGGCTTCGTCGCCCAGGTCCTCGTCGGAGCCCTGACCCACCTGCTGCCCGTGGTGCTCGGCGGCGGACCCGCGCCGGTGCGCCGCCGCGCCGCCCTGCTGGAGCGGCACGGCCCGCAGCGCGTCGCGATGACCAACGCCGCCCTGCTGGTCCTCGTCCTGCCCACCCCGCCGTTCGTCCGCATCACCACCTCACTGCTGGTCCTCGCCGCGCTGGTGCAGTTCCTCGTGCCGGCCGTGCGGGTCCTGCTCACCGCCCGGAGGTAACCCGTGTCCGCGCGCACCGACGCCCCCGTGCCCCGCCCGCTCGGCGGAGCAGCCGTGGGTCTCGCCCTCGTCCTCGTCGCCGTCCTCGTCGGGGTCGCCGCCCAACGCGTCTCCGGTGACGCACCCGTCCCCGCCGCCGCCACCGCCGTCACTCCGACCGGGCACACCACCACGGTCACAGTGGTCGCAGACGGCATGCGTTTCCACCCCGACCGGATCGACGTGCCCCGGGGTGATCGACTGGTCATCGAGCTGACCAACCGGGACAACCGCCGCCACGACCTCGTCCTGGCCTCCGGGGCGAAGACACCGCTGCTGACGCGGGACGGCGACGCCCGGCTGGACGCCGGCGTGATCGGGACGACGGTGGAGGGCTGGTGCTCCCTGCCCGCCCACCGGCAGGCCGGCATGACACTGCGGATCGTCCCGACGGGGGCCACGGTGACCGCTCCGGCAGGGACGGCCGTGGCGACGGAGGGGACGAGGCCGCGCCTCGATGCCATGGCCGACCCTGGCGCGGCCTTCGTCGCCCGGGACGCCACCGCGCCGCCCGCGCCGCCCGGCCGGCTGCACCGGCGTGAGCTGCACGTCCGGGAAGTCGTCCGGGAGGTCGCGCCCGGGGTACGGCAGCGGCTGTGGACCTTCGACGGAACCGTGCCCGGCCCGGTGTTGCGCGGCCGGGTCGGCGACACCTTCGAGATCACCCTGGTCAACGACGGCACCCTGGACCACGGCATCGACTTCCACGCCGGTGCCGTCGCCCCGGACGAGGTGATGCGCCCGATCGACCCCGGGCAGCGGCTGACCTACCGGTTCACCGCGACCCGCGCCGGCGTCTGGATGTACCACTGCTCGACCATGCCGATGCTGCACCACATCGGCAACGGGATGTACGGTGCGGTCATCGTCGACCCGCCCGACCTGCCCCGCGTCGATCGCGAGTACGTGCTCGTCCAGTCCGAGTTCTACCTCGGCCCGGACGGCGAGCCCGGCGACCTGGCCGCGATGCAGGCGGAGCGCCCCGACGCCATCGTCTTCAACGGCTACCCCGCCCAGTACACGCACCGTCCGCTGCCCGCCCGGGCCGGTGAACGGGTCCGAGTCTGGCTGCTCGACGCCGGCCCCAACCGAGACAGCTCGTTCCACATCGTCGGCGCCCAGTTCGACACCGTCTACCGGGAGGGGCACTGGGAGAACCGGCCGACCGACCCCGGCGGAGCCCAGGTGCTGTCCCTCACCCCGGCCGGCGGCGGCTTCGTGGAGACGGTCTTCCCCGCAGCCGGGCACTACCCGTTCGTCAGCCACGCCATGGTCGACGCCGAGCGCGGCGCCCGTGGCCTGTTCGAGGTCCGGTGACCACCATGAACACCGCTGTCGTAGCCGACCGCCCGGCGATGCGCCGCCGCCGCGTGCGGCAGTTCGTCCCACCCCAGCACGGCGCGTGGGCGATGCTCCTGCTGCCGTACACCGTGGGGGTGGCCTTGGCCGGCCCGCGCTGGCCGCACCTGCCGCTGCTCGGCGCCTGGCTGACCGGCTACCTGCTGTCGTATTACGCCTTCCAGGCGATCAAGAGCCGTCGGCCGAGCCGCTTCACCCCCCAGCTGCTGGTGTACGGCCTGCTGGCGGCGCCGCTCGCGGCGACTGTGGCGCTCGCCCGGCCCGCCGTCCTCTGGTACGCCCCGGGCTACGCCGCGCTGCTGGCGGTCAACGCCGGATACGCCTGGCGTCGCCGGGAACGGGCCCTGCTCAACGACTTGGCCTCGGTGGCGCAGAGCTGCCTGCTGGTCTTCGTCGCGGCGACCATCGCCGGTGTGTCCGTCACCCGGGTCACCCCGGCCTTCGCAGTGCTCCTGCTCTACTTGTTCGGCACTGTCCTCTATGTCAAGACGATGATCCGGCAACGCGGTGACAGCCGCTTCCTCCGTCTCTCCGTCGGATACCACGTGCTCGCCCTGGCCGCCGTGGTCTGGCTGCTGGATGTGCTGCTCGGTCCGGTCTTCCTGCTGCTCCTGCTCCGGGCCGCGCTGCTGCCGGCACGCCGGCTCCGCCCTGTGCAGGTCGGGATGATCGAGATCGGGTGCTGCCTGGTCGTTCTGGCCGGGGTGCTGGCGACGCTCTGATCCTTGCGCAACGTCCCCCACTCGGAGGCGGTTGGTCCCTTGTCTCTGTCTGCTACCAAGAGGCCGTTGCCGGCAGGCCGTGGGCATAGTGCGGCCGGAGCGCCTGGGTGAAGGGCTAGGGGTGCGTGGATGAAAGCGATTGTGTACGACCGGTACGGGTCGCCGGATGTGTTACGGATCGAGGACGTCTCCAAGCCGTCTCCCACCGGCCGGCAGGTGCTCGTCAAGATCGCAGCGACCTCGGTCAACCTGAGCGATTGGGAGACCCTGCGCGGCTCGCCGCTGTATTCGCGCATCAGTGGGCTGCGCTCACCGGCACGCCGGACACTCGGTTCGGACATCGCAGGCCGGGTCGATGCGGTCGGCCCGGCGGTCACCCGGTTCCGGCCCGGTGACGCGGTGTACGGTGACAACCTCATGCTCAAGGGCGGCTTCGCCGAGTACGCGATTGCTCCCGAGTCGGTTCTGGCCCACAAGCCCGCCGCCCTGACCTACGCCGAGGCCTCAGCGATTCCGCAGGCGGGAGTCATCGCATGGCAAGGGACTCAAGGCGCGGCAGCCGGAAAACGGGTCCTGATCAACGGTGCCGGCGGAGGATCGGGCTCATTCGCCATTCAGGTTGCCAAACAGTTCGGCGCCGAGGTGACCGGCGTCGACAACGCCGGCAAGCTCGACTTCATGCGATCGGTCGGCGCGGACGAGGTGATCGACTACCGCAGCCAGGACTTCACCCGCAGCGGCCCGTACGACCTCATCCTCGACCTGGTCGCGCACCGGTCGGTGTTCGACTACCGCCGGGCACTGGCCCCCGGCGGCCGTTACCGGTGCGTCGGCGGCTCGGTCCCGGCGTTGCTCCGCGTACTGACGATCGGTGCCGCGGCCGGCCGGCTCACCCGCCGCCGCCTGGGTGTGCTCGCCGTCAAGGAAGGGCCGACGCATTTCGAACCGGTGGCCGACCTCTGCGCCACGGGTGACCTCACCATCCACATCGACCGTTCCTTCACCCTCGATGAGGTGCCCGAGGCGTTGGCCCACGTCGGAGAGGGCCGAGCCCTCGGGAAAGTCATCGTGACCGTCGTCTGACCCGATACGCCGGTATCAATTTACATTGACAGCCGTCTTTACTAACATCGTGGCTGGGAGTCGCCATGCGCTGCTGGGCAGCAGTGCCGTCCACCCCTGGGACGGCTTGAATCGATCGGCGTCACCTTCTCCGGGGTGGGCACCCAGCGAGGGCCACTGGGCGCCGGCGCATCCACTGGAGCATCATGAAAATCTCACGGACAGGACGCCGTCTGGGACTGGGCGCGGTCGCAGTTCTCCTCGCCTCGTTCACGATGGTCGTCGTCAACCAGGCCGATCCGGCCTCGGCGCACGGATCGGTCACCAACCCGCCGACACGCAACTACGGATGCTGGGAGCGCTGGGGTTCCGATCACCTCAACCCCACCATGGCCCAGACCGACCCGATGTGCTGGCAGGCGTGGCAGGCCAACCCGAACACCATGTGGAACTGGAACGGCCTGTACCGCGAGAACGTCGGCGGCAACCACCAGGCCGCCGTGCCGGACGGACAGCTGTGCAGCGGCGGTCGCACCCAGGGCGGCCTGTACGCCTCGCTCGACGCGGTCGGCGCGTGGACCGCGAAGCCGATGCCGAACAACTTCACCCTCACGCTGACCGACGGCGCCAAGCACGGCGCCGACTACATGTTGATCTACATCACGAAGCAGGGTTTCGACCCGACCACCCAGCCCCTCACCTGGAACAGCCTGGAACTGGTGCTCCGCACCGGCAGCTACCCGACCACCGGGCTCTACGAGGCGCAGGTGAACGCGGGCAACCGCACCGGGCGGCACGTCGTCTACACCATCTGGCAGGCGTCCCACCTCGACCAGCCGTACTACCTCTGCAGTGACGTGATCTTCGGCGGCGGCGGCAACCCGCCGCCGACGACCCCGCCGCCCACCACGCCGCCGCCCACCACCCCGCCGCCGACGACTCCGCCGCCCACCACGCCGCCGCCGGCCGGAAACGGTGCCTGCACCGCCACCTACCGCAAGACCAACGAGTGGTCCGGTGGATTCGGCGCCGAGGTCACCGTCCGGGCCGGCAACGCCGCCATCTCCGGATGGACGGTGGCATGGACCTGGCCCAACGGCCAGAGCATCACCAACGCCTGGAACGCGACGGTCACCTCGAGCGGTTCGTCGGTCACCGCGTCGAACGTCGGTTACAACGGTTCCCTGAGCGCCAACGGCTCCACCAGCTTCGGCTTCAACGCCTCCTGGAACGGCACCAACTCCACACCCACCCTCACCTGCACCGCTCGGTAACAGCATCTGCGGTGGGGTGGCGCGGCACGCGCCACCCCACCGTCGGTGCCCTCCGCCACCATCAGGAACCGCGACGAGGTGAAGAACGATCATGACTTCCCGGGTAGGCGTCGGCGGCTGGTACCGGAGCCGCGTCGTGTGGATCGAGGTGTGCCTGCTGGCCGCGTCGATCGGTGTGGCCGCCGTGGTCACCTCGACCACCCCGAGGACGGACCCGGCAGATCTCCGCCGGCAGATCCTGGCCCGGATGCGTACGACCCTCGAGCAGGCGGACCCGGCACATCACCAGCACGCCGGGCACACCGCCCCGCAGGTGCCGGCCGGAGAGCAGGCCGCGCCGGCGGTCGTCTGCGGAGTCCATGTCTACGGCCACGAGCCCACCGGGGCCGCCACCCTGGCCGACGTCCGGACGGTCTACGGCTTCCACCTCTGCGGCGTCGCCGAACAGAAGCGCCACTGGGACGGGGCGGTCAAACTCGTCGGCCCGGTGATCATGGACATGACCACCCAGCCTCCCGGCATCAAGGTGGTCGAGGCGACCGCCGACGTCAGGTTCGTCGACCGGCTACGGGAGATGTTCCCCGACAAGTACGAGGTCCTGGCACTCAGGGAGGCGTTGCCCCCGTCGGAGATGGCCGACCTGCGGCGCCGGTACGACGCCGCCGCCGGCCTCTGACCACGCCGAGCGGCCGATACCCGCGCCGCGGCGCCGCAGGCGGCGAGGGCGAGAACGCCGGCGGTCAAGGCGTCCGCACCGGGCAGGGAAGTGCTACGAGGACCGGACATGAGCGGATGTCGGACCGGCCCCTGGTCGCGCCGGATCACCTGATTCTCACGTCTCCGCCGGTGGTCGACGGGCTGCTCGTCCTGGAGTCCGGCGTCGCTGCGGACGCAGCGTGCCACGACGGTGCCGCAGCGCGTAGAACGCCGCGCTGACCGCGAAGATCGCTGCGCTGGCCAGCAGCCAGCGGGCCAGCAGCGGCTGCGGGGTCAGGCCGGTCGCCGCCGTGTACGTGTCGCCGCCGAGCCCGAGGATGCCGGGAAGATAGACGAGCAGCAGCAGTCCGGAGGCGAGCGCGGGCACCCGCACGTGATTCAGCGCCGATCGGCGCCCGGGGCCGCACACCGCGGCGCGCAGCGCCCGGTCGACCAGCGCGTAGAAAGGGAACAGGAGCAGGTCGTGGGCGACGACCGCGCCGACGAACCAGAGCAGCATCCGGCCGGCGGCCGGTTCTCCGGCCAGCCGCAGAGCAATCCAGCCGGTCACCGCGAAGCAGCCCAGCAGGAGCAGCAGGTGCCAGGGCGCGGCGCCGTAGTCACGCCGGAACTCAGTCATCAGGCTGGTCCTCGAAGGTGATGTCGCGGACCCACTTCGTGCAGTGCACGCCCGGCAGCGCCGGCACGACGACGCGGGCGGGGTAGCCGTGGTCGGCCGAGAGGTCCACGCCGTTGACTCTCAGGGCGAGCAGCGAGTCGGGGTGGCGGACCTGGTTGACCTGTAACCGGGCCTGACGGAACAGGCCGCCCCGTTCCAGCGACTCGACCCGCGCCACGGCGCTGCCGGCTGCGCCCACCAGCGCCGCGAGGTCCCGTAGCCGTACCCCCGTCCAGGTCTGCGTCGTCGACCAGCCCTCCACGCAGGCGATCGGCAGGTCCGCGGTGTGCTGCGTCATCGCGAGCAGGCCGTCGCGGTCCACCTCCACCGTGCGGCTGCCGGCGCGCACCGTCAGCCGCCACTGAGCACCGGTGTCGTCGGGTCGGACACCGGCCGCGGCGGCGGTCCGGTTGACCGGGAAACCGTTGGGTCCGTCGTCGTGCTGCCGGCCCCGCGGTAGCAGCAGCGCGGTACGGCGCAGCACCCCGTCCAGGCCCTGCCCGACGGTCAGCGCGGCCAGCAGCAACGCGCCGCCCCCGGTCAGGGCGAGGACGCCACGCCGGCTCATTGTCGCCGGGCCGGGCCGGCGGGCCACCAGCCCGTCCGGATCCGGCGGCTCCGGCACTGTCTCCTCCGCCGTCGTACGCATGAAGCGCGGGCCGCGCAGCGCGGAGATCGTACGAGGAAGCTTGATCAGCACGTGCGCGACGAGGGCGGCGGTGAAGATCCAGGCGCCGTACCAGTGCGCGGTGTAGAAGTCGAATCCGAACAGGTAGGCGTACTGGATGTTGAGCAGGCCGGTGGCCGTCTCGAAGAGGATTCCGCCCACCAGGAGCAGTAGGGAGAGCCGTTCGAGCACCTGGGCCACGGACCGGGCCGGCGGCCAGTCGAACAGCTTGGGTACCACTGACCAGAGTTTCGCCACGACCACCGGTAGCAGCACGATGCCGAGCGTCACGTGCAGTCCCTGGGTGAGCCGGAACAGCCAGGCGGGACGGGTCGGCCAGTCGAAGACGGGAGGGTGCAGCCAGCCCACGTCGCTGGGAAATGCCTGGCCGAGCCGGGGACCGTACGCGATCCAGTCCAGGAAACCGGTGATGATCACCAACGGAAGCGTGGCGAGCAGGACGACGCCGAACACGGACGTCAGCCAGGGACCACGCACCGGACTGCGCCACGCGTCGGCGGCGGCGTCGGCTCCGGGCGGGCGATGCCGGTCCAACGTACGCCACAGCCGCGCCGGGTAGGCGGCAGGTGGTTCGTCGGACGGCGGGTCGGCTGGCACGGTTCCTCCAGTCGGCGAGGCCGTCGGACCGGACGCGACGGGCTTCGTGCAGGACGCTAACCGGCAACGGCGACCTCGGGCGGGCTTTGCCGCATTACCGAAGGCTTACCGGCCGTCCCCTTACGAAGTGCTGACGTCGGAGCCGAACGAGCCCCGGCGGCTTCTCCGCTGACCTAGCGTGACGCAATGCGGGTACTCGTCACCGGCGCCGCCGGGTTCATCGGATCGCAGGTCGCGGACCTGCTCGTCGCGCAAGGCCATCAGGTGGTGTGCCTGGACGCGCTGTTGCCCCAGGCGCACGGGAGTGAGCCGCCCGAGTGGTTCCGCCGCCATGAACCGGTCGTCGGCGACATCCGCGATGCGCACCTGCTCGACGATCTGCTGGCGGGCGTCGACGCCGTGTGTCACCAGGCGGCGATGGTCGGGCACGGGCTGGACCCGTCGGATGCGCCCGACTACGTCAGCCACAACGACTACGGCACGGCGGTGCTGCTGGCAGCGATGCACCGGGCCGGCGTGTCTCGCCTGGTGCTGGCGAGTTCCATGGTCGTCTACGGCGAAGGGCGATACACGTGCGCCCGGCACGGCGTCGTCCGGCCGGCCCCACGCCGCGCCGCCGATGTCGCCGTCGGCCGGTACGACCCCACCTGCCCGGTCTGCGCCGGCGCACTCGCCAGCGCGCTCGTGCCGGAGGACGCCCCGCTCGAACCGCGCAGCACCTACGCGGCCAGCAAACTGGCCCAGGAGAACCTGGCCGCCGCGTGGAGCCGGCAGACCGGGGCGGGGGTCTGGGCACTGCGCTACCACAACGTGTACGGCCCCCGGATGCCCCGCGACACGCCGTACGCCGGAGTCGCGTCGATCTTCCGGTCGGCGCTGGCCCACGGCCGGCCGCCGCGCCTCTACGAGGACGGCTTGCAGCAGCGCGACTTCGTGCACGTCTCCGACGTGGCGCGCGCCAACGTGCTGGCGCTGACCGCTCCGGCTCCGGACGGCCTGGTGCCGGTGAACGTCTGCTCCGGCCGGCCGCACACAGTCGGTGATCTCGCCACCGCCTTGGCGGCGGCGATGGACGGTCCGGCGCCGGTGGTCGTCGGCGGTGCCCGGCCGGCCGACGTGCGGCACGTGGTCGCCGACCCTCGCCGCGCACGTGACCTGCTCGGATACACCGCACGGGTCAGCTTCGCCGACGGGGTGGCCGCCTTCGCCACGGATCCGCTGCGGGAACGCGCCGCCGTGTCGGTCTGAGCGGCCCGCCCCGGCCCGCCACCGGCGGCAGGGCGGCTCACGAGACGGTGAACACGAGGTGATTGACGGCGAGGGCGGTGAGCGCCTGCCCGGCCAGCCACCAGCGGTGCGTCGCGGCGGGTAGGTGCGCCACGGCGACGAGCAGCCAGACCGTGAACGGTAGCCAGATCCGCTCGACCTCCGCCTTGCTCATGCCCGACAGGTCGGCGGCGAGCACCGCCAGCACCGCGGCGGCCGGTAGCAGAACGGTCGGCCCCAGTGTCCCGACCCGTCGCGCGAGCGCGCCGAGCCGCCGGTTCCGCACCGCGACGTGGGTCAGCGGGTCACCGCCAGGTGCTGGTCTGCCGGTGCCGGGCGTCCAAGCGGCCGGTGCCGGGGAACCGTCCCACCCTCGCCAGGCCCGGCGGGCCGCGTGCAGAGTGCGGCGCAGTGCCGGTCCGACGACCGGACCGGCAGAGAGCAGCAGCGCCGCCAGGTTCGCCCAGACCCAGTAGGCGTACGGACGGTCGGCCGCCCAGCCTTGGTAGTAGCGCTCGACCACCCGGTCGTACCCCTGCCACCAGTGGAAACCCGCGACGGTGAACACCGTCGCCACAGTGGCCACCCCGGTCGCACCGGCGAGCAGCGCGGCAACCCGGCCTCCTGGACGCAGCGCGAGCACGACGAGAGCCAGGGGCGCGACGAGCACGAAGCCGTAGGACAGGTACAGCGCGAAGCCGAGCAGCACGCCGCCCGCCAACGCGGTCGCGGTTCCCCGCACGGCCAGCAGCGCGAGGCCGGCGGCCACTACCCCGGCGAAGAGACCGTCGGCGGAGGCACCCGCCCAGACCGCTCCGGGCAGCAGCACCAGGAACGGCAACGACGTGCGGGCGGCCCCTCCGGCGCCCAGTGCCCGTAGGGCGATCGGCACGGACACCACGACGCTCGCCCCGACCAGGACGCAGGCCATCGCCGCGGCCGTGCCACCGCCCAGGCCGACCCGGTCGAGTGCGACGAACACCAGCAGGGCACCTGGTGGATGGCCGGCCGTGTGGGTGGACCAGGAGTCCGGCTGGAAGTCCAGGATGCGGTCCGCGAAACCGGCCAGCATCCGCCCGACGTCGGTGACCCGGGGTACCTCGTGCAGATACTCCGCCTGCGCGGTGAGCCGTGTCGTCAGCCCCGCCGACCAGCCGTCCACCAGCGCCAGGGCGAGCGTCCAGCCGACCGCCGCCAGGTAGCCGACGGACAGCAGAGGGCCCCACCGGGCGGTGCGGGCCCACTGCGTTCCGGGGCCGACCACCGCGACGGCGATCGCCAACGCGGCCGGCGTGCCCCAGCCCAGGTGCGGTCTCCAGGTGGCGTAGAGCGGCGCGGCGTCGGCGTGCAGGCCCACTCCGGCGCGGTTGAGCATCGCGCCCACCGCCACGGCGGTGACCAGCAGCGTCGCCTCGACGCCCAGCACCAGCAGGTCCCCCCGGTGTCGATCCGGGAGGCGGTGGTGGACGGACGAGCGGGAAACGGTGGCACCGGGTCTCATGTCGACCGGACGGTACGGCTCGGTTCCTCCGCTGTCAGCCGCTTCGCCGGTACGTCACCGGACGGTAAGGAGTGTCGGCACGGTAAGTGTTCCGTAAGGTTGAATCGAGCGCGCACCGCCGTCGGGCGGCCCTAGCGTCGGCGGTATGCCGACACAGATCGACGTGGTGCTGCCGTGCCTGGACGAGGCCGCTGCTCTGCCCGCCGTGCTGACCGCGTTGCCGCCCGGGTACCGGGCGATCGTCGTTGACAACGGGTCGCGCGACGGCTCACCCGAGGTGGCCGCCCGGCACGGGGCCCGGGTGGTGCACGAACCACGGCGCGGGTACGGAGCGGCCGTGCACACCGGGGTCGAGGCCGCCGGCACGGAACTGGTCTGCGTGCTGGACGCCGACGGCTCCTTCGCTCCCCGGGAGTTACCCGCTCTGGTCGCCCTCGTCGCCGACGGGGTCGCTGATCTGGCCGTCGGCCGTCGCCGACCGGTCGGCGCCGGGGTGTGGCCCTGGCACGCCCGGGCGGGCACGGCGCTGGTCGCCGCGCTGCTGCGGCACCGGGGCATGCCGCTGCGCGACCTCAGCCCGATGCGGGTGGCGCGCCGGGAGGCGCTGCTCGCCCTTGGGGTCACCGACCGGGCCTTCGGCTATCCGCTGGAGCTGTTGATCCGAGCCGCCGCGGCGGGCTGGCGCATCCGCGAGGTGGACGTCACCTACGCACCACGCGCTGCCGGCACCCGTTCCAAGGTCTCCGGCTCGGTACGGGGCACCCTGCGGGCCACCCGAGACTTCGCCGCCGTGTTGCGTACCGTCCGGAAGTCGCGGTGACCGTCGTACTGGTGATGGCCAAGGCGCCCGTGCCCGGTCTGGTGAAGACCCGGCTGTGCCCGCCGGTGACTCCCGTCCAGGCCGCCCTGCTGGCCGCCGCCGCGCTGCTCGACACCCTGGACGCCGTCCGGGGGACACCAGGGGTGACGCCGGTTCTGGCGTTGGCCGGACATCTCGCGGAAGCCGTGGACGGCGTGGAGCTGACCGCCGCCCTCGCCGGTTGGTCGGTTCTGCCGCAGCGCGGCACGGACCTCGCCGACCGGCTCGCGCACGCCCACCTCGACGTCGCCGAGATGTTCCCCGGCCGCTGGGTGCTGCAGATCGGGATGGACACCCCGCAACTGACCCCGGCGTCACTGGCCGCCGCCGTGCGCCGGCTCGAAGATGCCGACGCGGCGCTCGGCTTCGCCCACGACGGCGGCTGGTGGGCGCTCGGGCTGCGCGACCCCCGGCAGGCCGTGATGCTACGGGCGGTGCCGATGTCGACGCCGGTCACGGGCCGATCGACATGGTCCGCGCTGACCGGACGCGGGTTACGCCCCGTGCCGCTGCCCGTGCTGCGGGACGTGGACGACTGGTCCGACGCGCACGCCGTGGCGTCGGCGGTCCCGGACGGCCGGTTCGCCCGCCAGGTCGAGGCCGTGCGTCGCGACATGGTGGTACGCGCGTGAACGGGGACGGATTCGCCTCCGCTACGCGACCCCGCCGGAGACGTGCACTGGCTGGTGCCTGCGGACGGGCCCAGCCGCCGCCTGCCGGTGGAGCGGTGGCATCGGCAGGCCACAGCCGCGGAGGCGACGGTGGTGGCCCGCTGTGCCGGTGCCGGTGCCTGGCAGGGGCAGGCCCACGTGGAGACCGGACGACACCGGCGACCCCCTTCCGCCGGGCGTGGCTGGACCCGGATGCGATGTCAGGTGTCGCTGTGGCGGCGCGCTCGCCGATGACAACCGGGAGATCTACGAGGACATCGTGCGGCTGGCCGGTGGCCCCGGCCGGACCCGGATCGGCATCGTCACCGCCGCCGCGCCGGTGCGGGCCGAGGATCCGACGCCGGCACTCCGGACTGCAACAACGGCGACTGCTGCGCCGGCCTTTTCCGGACCTGCGGGGCGGCCGACGCCCAGTGGATCCCGATCGACCTCGACCACCCGGGCGCCGCCGGCGACCGGTACCGCTACGTCACCACGATGACACCACAGCCCGGGCGACCGCTCCGATACGTAACCGAATTCCGGCCGATACGTAACCGAATTCCGGAATCCTGCTTCTTATCCCGGGTAGGATCGGTGGTGTGGAGGCGTCACCGTTCCATGGCGTGGTGGCCTGCCTGGCCACCATGCACGGCAAACAGTGGGCGCTGCGTCCGCTGCTGCGACGACGGCTCGGGATGAGTGTGCGGGTGGCGCCGGTGGACACCGACGCGCTCGGTACGTTCACCGGCGAGGTGCGGCGGGTCGGCTCGGCGCGGGAGACCGTGGTGCGCAAGGCCCGGCTCGGGATGGCCGCGACCGGGTCCGTGGTCGGGCTGGCCAGCGAAGGGGCGTTCGGCCCGCACCCGGCGGCTCCCTGGACTCCTGCCGACGTGGAGTACGTGGCGCTCGTCGACGACCGGTCGGGTCTGACCCTGGTGGAGAGCGCTCTGAGCGTCGAGACCAACCACGGCCAGGTGGTCACCGACGGTCGGGACCGCGGCGCCGTGCTCGCGTTCCTGCGCCGGGCCGGGTTCCCGCACCACGCGGTCGTCGTCCGGCCCGCGGCCGGGCCCGGTCGGCCGGTCAAGGGACTCCGCCGGCTCGCCGACGTCCTCGTCGCCGTCCGGCGGGCCGCCCTCGACTCCGCCGACGGCACCGCCGTGCTCGGCGCGGACCTGCGGGCCCACGTCAATCCGACCAGGATGCGGGTCATCGCCGCCGCCGCCGACCGGTTGGCCCGGCGTCTCGCCACGCCCTGTCCCGCCTGTGCGGCGCCGGGATTCGGCCTGGTCGGCACCGAGCCGGGACTGCCCTGCCGCGACTGCGGCACGCCCACCGCCCACGACGCGCTGCTGGTCTCGGGATGCGGCAGGTGCGCGTACCGCTCGCGCCGGCCCGTGGGCGGCGCCGCGGACCCCGGTGCGTGCCCGGTGTGCAACCCCTGATGGGGCGTCGCCCCACTCAGTGCGACCGCATCGACGCGTTGTTCGGTGGCCGCAGGCGGCAGGCCCGCCGGGCCGGCGGTGGCAGCGCGGGCCGCACCTCGTTGAGGAGGCGGTCCGCGTCGTGCCAGATCATGCCGTGGATGCCGCAGCGGCCGGAGTGGACGGCCTGGTCGAGCAGGGGGGACCGGCGGCGCAGGGCGGTGAGCGTGGCGCGTACCCGGTCCGGCCCGCTGCCGCCCGCCAGGGAGCAGGAGGCGTGGCCCAGCACGACCAGCAGGGGTGCGCCGAGGCGCGCGACCGCGTACTCCAGACTGCCCAGCGCGGCCGGGCCGACCTGCAGGCCGGCGGTGCGGACCGCGTAGACGTCGACGCCGCCGAACACGGTCACGGCCTCGGGCTGCGGGTCGGCGCACGACAGGACCGCGGCCACCGGTGTCGCGCCGGCCGACGGGACGGGAAGGCCGCCGGCCCGGAACCGGTGGTGCCCGGCGCGTAGCCGGGCGAGGGCGAAGCTCGGGCTGGTCTGCCACACCTGCGACGGGGATCCGGTCGCGTCCATCGCTCCTCCTCGTGCCGAGCCACTGTCGTGCGTCTCACGATACACGAATTACGAATCGTGTAATACAGTGCGCGTGTCTGAGGAGGTGACGATGTCCGTCGCACTGGTTCTGGGAGTCCTGGCCGGGCCCGCATCGGCGGCGCTGTGCGCGCTGGCGGTACCCGATCCCCGTCGAGCCGCCCGGGTGGTGGGGGCGCTGCTCGCTCTCACCGCCGCCGCGGCCGCCGCGCTGCTGGCCCGGGTCGCGTACGACCCGGTGGTCCCGGCGCTCCTGCTCCGGCTCGACCCACCCGGGCCGGCGTTCTCCGTGGGGATCCGGCTCGACCGGTTCACCGCGCTGTTCGCGCTCCTCGTCTGCGGGCTGGCCGCCGTCGTCGCCGGCTACGCGCGCCGCTATCTCGACGGCGAGCCGGGCGCCCGCGCCCTGCAGGCCCGGATCGCGGCGGCCACCACGGCGACCCTGGTGATGACCACCGCGCCCAGCCTCGTGCAACTGGCCGTCGGCTGGATCGCGGCCGGGCACCTGCTCATCGGGCTCATCGGCTACTACCGGGAGCAGCCCCGGGTACGGGCGGCGGTGCGCCGTACCCGGGCGGTGTTCCTCGTCGGCGACGTGGCCCTGGTCGCCGGCCTGGCGCTGCTGGTCGCGCCGACGGGCGACGCCGACCTGGACGCGGTCCGGGCGGCCGCCGGCGACCGGCCCGGCTGGCTCCTGGCCGCCGCCGGCGGGCTGCTGCTGGTGGCCGGCGCGGTGCGATCGGCCCAGGTGCCGGCGCACCGCTGGCTGCCGTACACCCTGGACGCCCCGACCCCGGTCTCCGCCTTCCTGCACGCAGGCATGGTCAACGTCGCCGGCTTCCTGATGATCACACTGGCGCCGGTGGTGGTCGCCACACCCGGCGTGATGCCGGCGATGGTGCTGACCGGCCTCGTGACCGCGGTGTCCGGGACGGTGTTCGCCGCGGTGCGCACCGACGTCAAGGGCACCCTCGCCCGGTCCACTGTCGCGCAGATGGGCTTCATGCTCGCCCAGTGCGGGCTCGGCGCGTTCGGCCTGGCCGCCGTGCACCTGGTCGGGCACGCGGTCTACAAGGCGTACGCGTTCCTGTCCGCCGGCGGCGCGCTCCAGGCCCAGGCGCGGACCGCGGCCGCGCCCCGCCCGGTCGGCCCGCCCCGGACCCGGACCGTGGCGCTGGCCGGCGCGGCGGTGCTCGCCGCCGTGGCGCTCACCGAGCTGTCGCTCGGCGCCAGCCCGAGCGGCCTGCTCAGCGCCGTCCTGGCCGGTGCGGCCGCGCTGACCGCGGTGCGGTCGGCGCTCGCGGACCGCGAGGTGCCGGCGCGGACCGCCGTCGCGATCACCCTCGCGGCGGGCGCGCTGGCCGGCGGCTACCTGGTCGCCGGTCGGGCCGTCGCCCGGTGGCTGGGGCTGCCGACCTCGGTGACGGACGCCGGGGTGGGCGTCGCGGCGGTCACGCTGGCCCTGGTGGCCGTCGCCGGCGCGTTCCTGGTGCGCCGGCACGGCGCCGCGCTGTGGTGGTGGGCCTGGCGTGACGGCGCCGGCGCGTGGTGGCGCCGCTCCGCCGGCGTGGCGGCGGGGGAGCCGGCCGCCTGGGCCGTGACCGCCGTACGCCGCCGCGACGCGTCCGACCGGTCGGACGCCGCCCGGGTCGTCGCCGCGCTGGCCGCTGCCGGTGACCACGTCGCCGCGGTCTGGCCGCTGGACACGTTCGTGGCGGTCAACCCGCTCGCCGGCCGGGAGCGGGTGCCGTTCGCGCGGGCCACTGCCGAGCTGCGGGCGCTCGGCGGCGCGCGGACCCACCTGCCGGCCGACGAGTACCGGCGGCGGCTGCGCGACGGCGAGATCGAGCCGGCCGACCTGACCGCGGTGCTCCCCCCGGCGGCCTCGGCGCCGGTCACGCTCGGCGGACGGTCGATCACGGCCGCGGACCTCCAGGTCGCTGCACTGGCCCACCCGGTGCACGACGGACCGCCCCCGCCACCCGACCTGCTCGCCGTGGCGCGGCGCCGGCTCGCGGTGACCCGGCCCGCCGTCGAGGCCGACCCGGACCCGCTCACCCTGGCCGAGTTGCTCGACCGGGTCCTGGGTACCCGGATCGGCGCCGACGTCGACGAGCTGGTGGCCGGCTGGTGCGCGGCGCACTGCGGCCGTCCGGCCGCCCGCTGGCCGGTTCCCGGCCCGGCCGACGAGAGCTGCTGGGCGCGCTGGCGGCGGGTGGCCGGCGTCGACCGCGCGGGCGTCAGCGGCCTGCGGGCACTCGTCGCCGCGCTGCCCGCCGAGCCCGAGCGGGCAGTCGCCCTGCTCCTGCGCGCCCTCGGCGTGGCGCCGGCGGCCTGGCCGGCGTATCTCACCCGGTCCCTGCTCCGGTTGCCGGGCTGGGCCGGCTACGCCCGCTGGTCTCAGACGCGTCCCGGTGAGCGACCGGACCTGACCCCGCTGGACCTGCTCGCGGTCCGGCTCAGCTACGAGCTGGCGCTGGCCGGCACCGCCACCCACCGCCACCTCGGCGTCCCGCCGACGCTCCAAGCGGTGACCGCCGCGACGACCCCCACCGCCGCGACGCCGACCGCCGTGTCGACGCCCACCGCCGGGACGGCGGGGACCGTACCGGCCGCCGGTGCGCCGGGGACGGACGAGCCGGCGGCTCTCGCCCGGCTGGTCGCGGCGCTCGGCGTCGACGCGCCGGCCCTGGCGCTGCTGCCCGAGGAGACGGTGGCGGTGGTGCGCGACGTGGTGGCCGAGCTGTCCCCGGCGCGGCAGGCCGAGGTGTGGCTCGCCGCCGCGGAGCACGCATACCGGCGTCGGCTGCGGAACCGGCTGGACCACGGGGCGCGGCCGCGCCCACGCCGCGCCGCCCGCGTCACCCCGCTCGCCCAGGCGGTGTTCTGCATCGACGTGCGCAGCGAGGGCCTGCGCCGGCACCTGGAGGCGGCCGGGCCGGTGGACACCTACGGCTTCGCCGGCTTCTTCGGCCTACCCGTGCGCACCGTGGCGGCCGATGCCGCCCGGGGCCGGGACCGCTGCCCGGTGCTCATGCGACCGGTGGCCACCGTCGGGGAGACCGCCGACGCCACGCGGGTACGCCGCCGGCGGGCCCGGCAGGCGTGGCGCCGGGCGTTCGCCTCGGCCAAGGTCGACCCGGTCGGCGCGTTCGCCTTCGTGGAGGTCGCCGGCGTGCTCGCCACCGCCGCCCTGGCGGTGCGCGCCGTGGCGCCGGGCCGGTTCGCGCCACCCGCCGACGACACCGCGCCGACGGTGGCCGACCTCGCCGCCGCCCTGACCCTCGACGAGCAGGTCTACTACGCGGAGGCGACGCTGCGCACCGTCGGGCTGACGACCGGCTTCGCCCCGCTGGTGCTGCTCTGCGGGCACGGGGCCACCAGCACCAACAACCCCTACGCGGCCGCGCTCGACTGCGGCGCCTGCGGCGGCAACCGGGGCGGGGTCAGCGCCCGGCTGGTCGCCGCGCTGCTCAACCGGCCCGAGATCCGCGAGGCGCTGGTCGCCCGGGGGATCCACCTGCCCGCCGACACCCACGTCCTGGCCGGCGAGCACGACACCGTCACCGACGAGGTGCGCCTGTTCGATGTCGACACCGTCCCCGTCCGGCTGCGCCCGCACGCCGACGACCTGACGCGCCGGCTCGCCGAGGCGGGAGCGGGTCTGCGTGCGGAACGGGCCACCCGGCTGCCCGGCCGGCCGGGCAGCCGCCACCTGCCCGGCCGCGCCTCGGACTGGGCCCAGGTGCGGCCGGAGTGGGCGCTGGCCGGCAACGCCGCGTTCATCGCCGCGCCGCGCGAGCTGAGCGCCGGGCGCGATCTCGGCTGCCGCACGTTCCTGCACTCCTACGACTGGACCGCGGATCCGGACGCGGTCGCGCTGGAGACGATCATGACGGGCCCGCTCGTCGTGGCGTCCTGGATCAACCTCCAGTACTACTTCTCCACGGTGGATCCGCACCGCCTCGGTGCCGGCACCAAGACCGTGCACACCGTCCTCGGCGACGCGCTCGGCGTCCTCTCCGGATCCGGTGGCGACCTGCGTGCCGGGCTGCCGCTGCAGTCCGTCGACGACGGGACACGGCCGGCGCACGACCCGCTGCGGCTGCTCGCCGTGGTCCACGCCCCGCACCACCTCGTCGACACCGTGCTCGGCCGCAACCCGGCCCTGCGCCAGCTGATCGACGGCGGCTGGATGTCCCTGACCGTCATCGACCCCCGTACCGGCGAATGGAGTGACCCGGGCGGATCCCGGCGCACCACGCCGCTCCCGGCCCTCGGCCCAGAGAAGGAGTACAGCGTATGAACGAGCTCGGACTGACGCGCATGGTCAAGGTGGAGGTCGTGACCCGCGCCGACGACGTCGACGCCGTCCGGACGCTGCTGCACGCCTCCGGCGTGAGCGGTTGGACCAGCCTCAGCGGGGTCTCTGGCTTCGGCCACCACGGCACCCACGAGGGCCGGCTGCTCTTCAACGACCGGGCCGGACTCGTCATGGTGATCGCCGTGCTGCCGCTCGAGCGGGCCGAGCCTGTCGTCGTCGGCCTGCGCGACATCCTGGCCCACCGGCCCGGCGTCATGTTCGTCAGTGAGGCCTGGGTGAGCCGGCCCGAGTACTTCGGCGCCGATCGACCGGCGGGCCCGGTGACCTGAAGGGGGCGAGTCGCGTCCGGGCGGGGTGGCGACCGCCGCCCCGCCCCGCCGTGGCGGCCGGACCCGGCCGAGGAGGCCCTCGGGCACGTCCGGTCGTCCGCCGCTGTACGCACCCGGCCGACGCCCGCATCCCAGCTGATGCGCTCGTTCACGCGCGCGGCGGGTCCAGGAAGCGTTGTGCCAGTTCGGCGAGGGTGTCGGCGGTGTTGTCGACGGGCGCCGTCGGCAGCACGATGTGGCTGACGACCAGTCGCGCGAGGGATTCGGCGCCGACGGTGACTTCATCGGGAGGCACCCGGGGCAGGTGCGTGTCCGCCCACTCCCTCAGCACCGTGACGGCGGCGGCCAGGGCCAGGTCGGCGCGGGTGGTCAGGTAGGGGAGCAGGGCGTCGGTGCCCCGGGCGCTGTTGAGGACGGCTTTGACCAGCGGGTCGGTGCCGGCCTGCGTCAACACGAACGTGACCGCGGCATGGACGGCGGCTCGCACGTCGCCGCCGTGGGCGGACAACGCCTCCCGCACACCGTCCATGAACCGGTCGATCTCGCGGTGTGCGATGGCTTCGCCCAGTCCGGCCTTGTTGGTGAACTCGTTGTAGAGCGTCTGCCTGCTCACGCCCACGCGGGCCGCCACGTCGGCCATTCGTACCGCGTCCCAGCCGCGGTCGATCGCCAGGTCGCGGCCGGCCGTGATGACCGTGTCACGCAGGTGCCGGCGCGCGGTGTGGCGATAAGGCGGAGGGGCGGCCATGGTGCGTCGAGTCTATCGAGTAGACACACATGCCTTGCGTGTCTACTCAATTGACGCAGAGCCGGATATTGTCAAGCGTGGTTATCCGTGTGACAGTCGACGCAGCGCTCGACACTCCGGAGGCGGTACATGCAGACCTCGATCGATGCTCCAGCCGCCGGCTGGCGTGACGGCAAGAAGCACCTGTGGCCACTGGCTCTCCTCGTGCCGGTGCTGCCGTTTCTGGCGTACGCGTTGTGGCAGGCCGGCGCCGGACCCGCTGCCTGGTGGCTCACCCCGGCGGTGGTCTTCGGACTCATCCCGATCATCGACGTGCTGCTCGGTGACGACGGAGAGAACCCGCCCGACGACATCGCCCGGCGGTTGCAGGAGGTCCGCTACTACCGCTGGATCACGTTCCTGTTCCTGCCGGTGCAGTACGCCGCCCTGCTGCTCGGAGCATGGGTCTGGACGCGTGGCGGCCTCGGTGCCGCCGGCGCCGCCGGCCTGGTCGCCACCATCGGGATCGTCAACGGACTGGCCATCAACACCGCACACGAGCTCGGCCACAAGCGCGAAACGGTCGAGCGGTGGTTGTCGAAGATCGCCCTCGCGCCCACCGGGTACGGCCACTTCTACGTCGAGCACAACCGCGGGCACCATGTCCGTGTCGCCACACCGGAGGACCCGGCCAGCGCCAGGCTGGGGGAGAGCTTCTACTCGTTCTGGCCGCGTACGGTCTGGGGCAGCCTCATCTCGGCGTGGCGGCTGGAGATCCGCCGCTTCCGGCTGCGGCACAGGAGCCCGTGGACGCTGCGTAACAACCTGCTCAACGCCGGGCTCATGACCGTCGTGCTCTTCGCCCTGCTGATCGCTGTGTTCGGCTGGCGGCTCGTGCCCTTCCTGTTCCTGCAGGCGATCGTCGGCTTCTCGCTGCTGGAAGCGGTCAACTACCTCGAGCACTACGGATTGTGCCGCCGGCGCACCGCCACCGGCCGCTTCGAGAAGGTCGACCCACGGCACAGCTGGAACAGCGACCGCGTCGTCACCAACGTGTTCCTCTTTCAACTGCAACGCCACAGTGACCACCACGCCAACCCGCTGCGCCGCTACCAGACGCTGCGCAGCTTCGACGTCTCGCCGCGACTGCCCGGAGGCTACGCCTCGATGGTGTTGCTCGCTCTCGTTCCGCCGCTGTGGTACCGGGTGATGAACCCACGGGTTCTGGCGCACTACGGCGGCGACCTGAACCTCGCCAATCGCAACCCCCGCGCCGAGGCCCGACTGCGTCGCCGCTACGGCCGGCCCGCAGCGGACACCACAGCGGTCCACGCCGCCTGACCCGACCCGGTGTAGGTCTGACGGCACCTCTCCGTGTCAGGGCGTAGGATTTCGGTTCCTGCACGGAACGGGGCCGTGCCCGGCCGGTCGCGCCGCTTCGGCCTCGCCGGGCGCCGTGGCGTCCGGGACGAAGGGTGGACACCCCGGATGCACCAGCGGATCCTGCTGCGAGCCCGCAAGGGCCCGTTCGACGTCGTCACCGCCGAGGAGACCTACGAGCGGGACTGGATCGGCAAGAACAGCGGCAACCTGGTCTTCAGCCACGCCGCGCACAAGCTGCTGTCCACCTCGACGGCGGAGATCACCCCGTCGCGGTTCCGGACGGACCCGCGCGATGCCGACGAGATCAACGAGAAGTACGACGTCTTCGTGATCCCGCTGGCGAACGCGTTCCGCCACGACTACGTGAACCGGTTGACGTCGATGACCCGGCTGATCGAGCGGCTCAAGATCCCGGTGGTGGTGCTCGGGGTCGGGGCGCAGACCGACGTGGACGGCGACCGGGAGTACCTGCGCCCGATCGACGAGCCGGTGAAGGCGTTCTGCCGGGCGGTGCTGGACCGATCGCACAGCATCGGCGTACGCGGCGAGATCAGCGAGAACTACCTGCGGACGCTGGGGTTCTCCGCCGTCGAGCAGATCGGCTGTCCGTCGATGTTCCTGCACGGCGACAGCCTCCGGGTCGAGAAGGCGAAGGCCACCCTGGACACCGAGGATCGGCTCGCGTTCGTCATCTCGCCGTACGTCCGCGCGTTGGCCCCGATCGTCCAGCACCACCACCAGCGCTACCCGAACCTGCGCTACGTGGCGCAGGGCCTGTACACCCTCGGCACCCTGCTCTACGGCGACGCACCGAAGTTGCGCGGCAAGACCGACGACATGCCGATCCACACCTCACACCCGCTCTTCGTCGAGGACAAGGTGCGGATGTTCATGGACCCGTGGCCCTGGATGGAGTATCTCTCCGGATTCGACTTCGCCTTCGGCACCCGGATCCACGGCACCATCACGGCGCTGATCTCCGGCACTCCCGGGTATCTCCTCGCACACGACTCGCGCACCCTGGAACTGGCCCGCTACTTCGACATCCCGCACCGGTTGATGCGCGACGTGCCGGCCGACGTCGACGCCGCCCGACTCTACGAGGAAGCCGACTACACGGCCCTGAACGAGGGCCACAAGGAGCGCTTCGCGCGGATCACCGCGTTCCTCGCCAAGCACGACCTCGGCCTGTCGTTCGCCGACGGGGACAGCGCCACCCGCTTCGACGAGCAGGTCCGCCGAACCGTCTACCCGCCGGCGGTCCGGCCGGCCTCCGCCTACACGGCCGAGGAACTGCTGACGCGCATCCAATGGCTGCGGGACGAGAACCGGACGCTGCAGCAGAAGCTCACGGCACGCCGCGCGCAGCCACTGCGCGACCAGGTCAAGCAAGCGGTGGGCAGCCGGGTCCGCCGGATGCTGTCGCGCTGACCGTCGTACGCCTGCTCGGCAGCGGAATGGCCGGCGCCGCGACGGCGGCGTTCGGCGTGGCGGTGCGATCAGCCCGCCGCGAATCGCGAGAACCCTTCTTATTTCCATCGACCGGAATTACGCTCTGGGCCAGCCCCGAGGTGCATCACATCGGAGGTTCCTATGAGGACGATGACCATCCGTCGCACGACTGCACTCCGCCTGGTGTCCGGCGCACGCCGCCTGTGGATCGAGTGGTGCTGGTAACTGCCGGCCCGGCGGGCGCTCCCGGGCGCCCGCCCCTGCGGCGGTGGGCCCTGCGGTGACGGACGGGGCGGAGCGCTACGACTGCCACCGCGACCACGGGCCGTACGCCGGGGTCTCGGCCTTCCTCGGCCGGGTCGCCGCCGACCCTGACCCGGCCCGGCCGGGGAGCCGGCGCTCATCGTGCGCCGGCCCCGGTCCGGGGAGGGGAGCGGGTTCAGCAGCCCTGGCGGCGGCTGTAGATCTGGTGGCGCTCACCGGCCCATCCGATGTAGCCGACCGCCTCGACGCAGTAGTTCGCCGTACCGGTGACGGCGACCGGGCCGGCGTAATAGCTGAAGTCACCGGAATTGGTGTCCGCGCCGCCCGACCGGGTGCAGTGCGCGCCCTCGCCCGACCGCTCCGCGCAGCGGTAGATCTGCACGAAGGTCGGCGCCGACCTCCCGTACGCCGCGCCGCGGTGGTAGAAGCAGGCGCTGTTGGTGCCCCCGTTGCTGCTGTTGTAGTAGATCACCAGTTCACCGAGCCCGGACGACTGCACCTGGCTGTAGGTGATGGTCCCCGAGCAGGAGCCGGCCGCCTGGGCGGCGGGGGCGCCGACAGTCAGGCCCGCCGCGACGGTCACCAGCGCCGTCAGCGCCGAAAGCATGCGTTTCATGTACCTACCTACCCAATCCACAGTCGACTGTTCCGTAGTGGATCTTAATCAACCGGTGACCTTCGCCGTGGCCCTGATCCATAGGCAACCACCTATTGACAAACAATATTAACAATTGGACCCTGCTGAGAGAGCGCTCTCCCGTCCCCCTGTCTCCCGCGAGGTGTCCCCATGCGTCTCCGAAGAAGGCTGCTCGCCGCCGCGTCCGCCCTGCTCGCCGGGCTCACCGGCGCCGTCGTCGCTACGCCCGCCCAGGCGGTCGGACCGGCGTTGCTGCCGGTCACCGTCACCAACACCACCGGCCGCAGCGACCCGGTCCACCTCTACGTCATCGGCGTCCAGCTGTCCTCCGGCCGGCTCGGCTACGTCACCTCCGGCGGCGGATTCGTACCGTGGACCGGCGGGCAGCTCCCGCCGTCACCCGCGCCGGACGTCTCCATACCGGGCCCCGGCAACGGCGGCAGCACCACGATCCAGTTCCCCCGCGGCTTCTCCGGCCGGGCCTACTTCTCCCTCGGGCAGAAGCTCAAGTTCTTCCTCACCCCGGACGGACTGGTGCAGCCCGCGCCCTGGGCGGCCGGTGACGCGAACCGCGACATCCTCTTCGACTGGAGCGAGTTCACCTACAACGACTCCGGGCTGTGGCTCAACAGCTCCCAGGTCGACATGTTCGCGATCCCGCACGCGGTCACCGTGACCGGCGCCAACGGCGTCACCAAGCGCACCGGCGACGTGGTGGCCAACGGACGCAACGCGGTGATCGACGGGATCCGGGCGCAGCCGGGCTGGGCCGGCACCGTCCACACCCGCTCCGACGGGACCGTGCTGCGCGTCCTGGCTCCGGGCAAGGCGGCCGGGGCCGGCCTGCTCAGCACCACCTACCTGGACTCGTACATCGCGTCCGCGTGGAACGCGTACACCACGAAGACCCTGACCGTGGCGCCCTTCGCCGACCAGCCGGCCATCCGGTACTACGGCCGCACCTCGGGCAACACCATGACCTTCACCAACGGCAGCGGCCAGGTGGTCGCCTCCTTCAACCGGCCCTCCTCGGCCAGCGTCTGGGGCTGCGACGGCGACCTGCCCGCGCCGAACGACCAGGTGGTCGGCCCGATCTCGCGTACGCTCTGCGCCGCCCTCAACCGAGGCACGCTCGGCACCGTCGACACCCAGCCCAGCACGAACGCCGCCGACTTCTACCGCAGCAACCCCACCAACCAGTACGCACGCCTGATCCACGCCAACATGACCGACGGCCGGGCGTACGCGTTCGCCTTCGACGACGTCGGTGGATTCGAGTCGCTGGTGCACGACGGCGATCCCCGTTCGGCCGGACTGATCCTCAGCCCGTTCACCGGCGGTGGCGGCGGCACCCCGACCACCGGGGTGCCAGTGGTCAGCAACTGGAACAACAAGTGCATCGACGTGCCGAGCTCCAACTTCGTCGACCGCGCGCCGTTGCAGATGTGGAACTGCAACAACACCAACGCGCAGAAGTGGACGTTCAGCGGCACGGCGCTCAAGAGCCAGAACAACAAATGCATGGACGTCGACGCCGGGTCCACCGCGAACGGGGCGGCGGTGCAGCTCTACACCTGCAACGGCACCGGCGCCCAGCAGTTCACCCTGAACGCGGCCGGAGACCTGGTCAACCTCCAGGCCGGCAAGTGCGTCGACATCAAGGACTGGAACGGCAACGACGGCGCGAGGCTCCAGCTCTGGGACTGCGGGGGCACGGCCAACCAGAAGTGGCGCAAGGGCTGACCAGCCATGCGAACGGTGGCGGGGGCCGACCGCGAGTCGCTCCCGTCACCGGCACGCGACGGACGAGACGGCCGACACGACGCCGCGCACCGAGGCGTCCATCGACGTTCATCCAACAGATCGATGTGCGTAAGCTCCGCCCGGTCAGATCTGGGGAACCTACCGAGGAGGTTCCATGGATCGTCGAGCAATGCTGCGGGCCACTGTCGTCGGTGCGGGCGCTGTCGCGCTGCCGTTCACCGCGTGGTCGGCGGCGTACGGAGCCCCGGCGCAGAACGCGGCGGGCCCCTACGGCGGGCTCCAGCCCGCCGACGCCAACGGCATCCAGTTGCCGGCCGGCTTCACCAGCTCGATCGTCGCACGATCCCGTCGGACGGTGCCGGGGACGTCGTACACCTGGCACGACGCTCCGGACGGTGGCGCCGTGTTCCCGAACGGCACCGGCTGGATCTACGTGTCGAACTCCGAGGTGTCAGCCGGTGCGGGCGGCGGTGCCTCACGCCTCGTCTTCGACTCCAGCGGCACCGTGGTCGGGGCGTCGCGGATCCTCTCCGGAACCAACAACAACTGCGCCGGGGGCAAGACACCGTGGAACACCTGGCTCTCCTGCGAGGAGGTGTCCCTGGGCCGGGTCTTCGAGACGTACCCCCTCGGCGGGACCGCCGTGGCGCGTCCCGCGCTGGGCCGGTTCAAGCACGAGGCGGCCGCGGCCGACCCGGTCCGCCGGGTCGTCTACCTGACCGAGGACGAGACCGACGGCAAGTTCTACCGGTTCGTGCCGACCACCTGGGGCGACCTCTCCGCCGGAACCCTCCAGGTCTTCCGCGCCGGTACGGCGACCTCCGGCACGTTCACCTGGGCCACGGTGCCCGACCCGGACGGCTCGCCCACCCCGACCCGGCAGCAGGTGTCCGGCGCGAAGACGTTCAACGGCGGCGAGGGCTGTCACTACGCGGATGACACCGTCTGGTTCACCACGAAGGGCGACAACCGCGTGTGGCAGGTCAACCTGGCCGCCGGCACGTACGAGCTCGCCTACGACGACAACCTGGTCAGTCCGGGCACCCCTCCGCTGACCGGGGTCGACAACATCACCGGGTCCACTGCCGGTGACCTGTACGTCGCCGAGGACGGCGGGAACATGGAGATCTGCATGATCACGCCCGACGACAAGATCTCGGTCTTCCTGCGGATCACCGGACAGAGCGGTTCGGAGATCACCGGGCCGGCCTTCACCCCGGCGGGGGACCGGCTGTACTTCTCGTCGCAACGCGGCACGACCGGCTCGTCCTCCGGCGGGATCACCTACTGCGTCACCGGGCCGTTCCGCCGATGACCGGCTTCCGGCCCCGCTGACAGTGACCACGAGGTGGAGGACGCCCGGTCTTCACCGGGCGTCCTGCCGGCCGTCACGGCACGTGTCCGGTTCCTGGCGCATTGACATCGGCGCTCCGGCCACAGCAGACTGTCGCGACAACTGAACCACCGCGTGTACGTGCGGGGGAAGACCGGTCGAAATCCGGCGCTGGCCCGCAACGGTAGGCCGCCCAGAGAGATCTGCGGCGGCGAGCCCGAATACCCGTCGTACGCGTGCATCCGCTCCCCACCCGTCGTGGCCCACGGGTCGGAGTCCCGGTCGACGCGGCGTTGCCGCGGTCGTCCGGGCTTTCGACGACCGCCGGGCCGGAAAGGCGCTTCCGATGGTCGTCCGCCGAAGCCGGCACCGCCTGCTCGCGCTCCTCTGCGGCGTACTCGCCGCTCTCACCCTCACCACACCCGCCGTCGCCGCCCCCGAGCGCGCCGCCCTCACCCGCCCGGAGGCCGCCGGCGGCTGGCTCGCCCGGCAACTCGTCGACGGCGAACGCTTCGAGGCGGTCTTCGACGGTGTCGCGTACCCCGACCAGGGGCTGACCCTCGACGCCGTGTTCGCCTTCGCCGCCACCGGCGTCGCCGACGACCACGGCGCCGACGCGCTGGCCTGGGTCACCCGGCCGGACATCCGCGACGGCTACCTCGGCGACGGCGTCTCCGAGGCGTACGCGGGTGCGACCGCCAAGCTCGCCCTCGCCGTGCAGGTGCGCGGCGGCGACCCGGCCGACGTCGGCGGGGTGGACCTGATCGCCCGGCTGCGCTCGCTCCAGACGCCGGCCGGCAGGTTCAGCGACCGGTCCGCGTACGGCGACTACAGCAACGCGTTCAGCCAATCCTTCGCGCTGCTGGCGCTGGACCGTACGGCGGCCGGGGCGCCACCGGCGGCGGCTGCCTGGCTGGCCGGCACCCGGTGCCCGGACGGCGGCTACCCGCTGCTGCCCGCGCAACCGGTCTGCACGTCCGACGTGGACGCCACCGCGCTCGCGGCACAGGCGCTGCGCGCCGCGGACCGTCCGGCCGACGCCGCCGCCGGGCTGCGCTGGCTGGTGTCCGTTCAGCGTGCCGACGGCGGCTTCGCCAACGCGGGCGGCACGCCGAACGCCAACAGCACCGGCCTCGCCGCGCAGGCCCTGCGCGACGGCCACCGGCTGCCGGCCTGGGCGCGGGCCCGGGCATTCCTCGCCGGACTTCAGGTCGGCTGCGCCGGGGCGCCGGCCGACCGGGGCGCTGTCGACTTCGACGGCGGCGGCTTCGACCCGGCCACCGCACCCCGGGCGACCGCCCAGGCCGTCCTCGGTCTCACCGGGATCGGGTACGCCCGTCTGTCCGCCGTCGGCGCCGACCCCGGCGCACCGGCGCTCGCCTGCCCGTGAACCGCTTCGCCGCTCGCCCGATCACAGGAGGATCCGTGTTCCGTCATCGTTCCACAGTCCGCACCTGGCTGGCCGGTCTCCTGGCCGCCGTCGTGGCCGGCGTCGCGCTGACCGCAGTCGAACCCGCGCCCCGGGCGGCGCACGCCGCCGCCTGCGCGGGCACCTCGGGAGTCACGGTGGTCGTCGACTTCGCCACGCTCGGCGGCGGCGTCCAGGTCGCCTGTGCGCCGGGCGATCCGGCCACCGGCCTGGCCGCGCTTCAGGCCGCCGGCTTCACAGTCACCGGCACCGCCCGCTGGGGCCTGGCCTTCGTCTGCCGGATCAACGGCAAGCCCACCGCCGCGACCGAGCCGTGCGTCAACACCCCGCCGGCCACGGCGTACTGGTCGTACTGGCATGCGTCCAGCGGCGGCTCCTGGTCCTACAGCACGTCGGGGGCGACCGGCTACAACCCCGCGCCGGGCAGTGTCGAGGGCTGGTCCTTCGGCGCCGGCGCCCCGCCGAGCATCGCCGCTCCCTAGGTGTGACCGGCGGCGCACCGGGTGCCGGCAACTGCTCTGGCGTCGTCGCGCGCCCGGGCGGTACGGTGTCGGCACCCGGTGCGCCGGGCACACAACTGCATACGTCCCGCGCGGGGGGAAGCCGGTTCGAAGCCGGCGCTGACCCGCAACCGTGAGCGAGAGTCCCCCTTTCGCGAGCCGGAATGCCCCGCCCGGGACGAGCGGCTTCCACTGTCGAGGTCTACAGGGTGAAGTCCGGGCCGCCGAGGTCCGACCACCCCGCTCACCGCAGCACGCGGAGCGGGGTGTCCGTTTCTCGGGGTGCTTTCCGGAGGTTTCACCGACCGCTCTGCGAAAGGCACCCCTGATGCCCCTGTCCCGGCGTCTCACCACCGGCCTCGGTATGGCCACGGTGACGGCTCTCGCCGCGATCACCGGCGCCCCGCCGGCCGTTGTCGCGGCACCCGCCCCGGCCCACGTCACAGCCGCCCGCGAGGCCGCGTCCTGGCTGGCCGGCGAGTTCACCGACGATTCGCTGCCCGGCCCGTTCGCCCCCGAGGACTGGGGGCTGACCATCGACGGACTGGTCGCGCTGTCCGCCACCGGCGTCGACGCGCCGACCCGGCAGGCGGCAACCGCGCAGGTCGCGAGACACGTACGGTCCTACAACAGCTACGACGACTGGGGCATCGAGGGCTTCACCGACGGCGGGGCCACCGCCAAGCTGCTCTACGCCGCGGCCGCCGCCGACGCGGACCCCACCGACTTCGGCGGCTACGACCTGCGGGCGGAAACGCTGTCGCTGATCGCCACGGCCGACGCCGGGCACCAGCGGGGGCGGATCACCAGCCGTACCACCGCCGACAGCGGCCCGGACGCCAGCAACACCTTCGACCAGTCCTTCGCCGTGCTCGGCCTGGCCCGCAGTGGCGATCTGCCACAGGACACTGTGGACTTCCTGATCCGGCAGCAGTGTGCGGCAGGTGGCTTCCGGCTCTACCCGGACGCCGCCGACGGACCGTCGCCGTCCTGCGACGACCAACCCGGCGCCACCCTCGACGTCGACTCGACAGCGATGGCCGTGCAGGCGTTGCTGGCCGCCGCCGAGGACGGCGCCACCGGCGCCGGCGACGCCGCCCGCAAGGGCGCCGACTGGCTGGTCACCCAGCAGCACACCGACGGCTCCTTCGGCGGCTCGGGACCGACCACCGGCGCGAACTCCAACAGCACCGGCCTGGCCGGGCAGGCCCTCGCCGCCGCCGGCCGCGACGACGAGGCCGCCCGGGCGGCGAAGGCCCTGGCCGCGCTGCAGCTCACCGCGGGCAACGGTGGGGCGGCCTCCGCCGACGCCGGCGCGATCGCCTACAACACCGACGGGTTCACGACTGCCGCCGCGGCCGGGATCACCGACACCGACCGGGACCAGTGGCGCCGGGCCACCGCGCAGGCATTGCTCGGGCTGGCCCAGGTTCCGCTGGGCCGGATCGGCCTCGACCCGCCGCCCACGTCGAATCCCACCCCGACCGGCACGGCCTCGCCCACCGCGCCCGCCACGCCCACCGCGTCTCCCACGCTCACCACGTCGCCTCCGCCGACCGGCAGCGCCGGCCCGACGCCGAGCGTGACCAGTCCTCCGGCGACACCCGCGCCCACGACCGCGGCGCCGACCACCGCCGCTCCGCCGATCACCACCCCGGCCGCGTCAGGGCTGGGCGGGCTGCCGACCACCGGCGCGGCGATCGGCAGCTACCTGCTGATCGCGCTGCTGCTGATCGGTGGCGGAGTGACACTGCTCGTGCTCGGCCGACGGCGGGCGGGATGAGCCTCCGCGCCGCCCGCGGTGCGCTGGCCGTCGCCCTGGTCACCGCGGGCACCACGATCGGACCGGGCGGTCCTGCGGTGGCCGCCGGGTCGGCCGGATACTGCCCGGACGCCTCCGGGGTGACAGTCGTGGTGGACTTCAACGAACTCGGCGGCGGAACGGTGGTGCGCTGCGCGCCGGGCGCCCAGGCCAGCGGCCTCGCGGCGCTCAAGAACGCGGGCTTCCCGATCACCGGAACCCTGCGCTGGGGTGAGGGGTTCATCTGCCGGATCGACGGCAAGCCGTCGGCCGCGACGGAGAAGTGCGTCGACACGCCGCCGGCGAGCGCCTACTGGTCGTACTGGCACGCGCCGAACGGCGGCAGCTGGACGTACAGCGACAAGGGTGTGCTCAACCGCAAGCCGGCGGCCGGCAGCTTCGAGGGCTGGTCGTTCTCCCTCAACCGCAACGGCGATGACGCGCCTCGTCCCGGCGTCGCGCCGAAACGCCCCGCCCCTCCACCGCCGCCACCACCGCCCCCTCCGCCGCCGCCCACGGGCGGCGGGCCGGCGGTGCCACCACCGGCGGGAGGAACCGTCGCACCGCCGCCGGTCGCCGGTGGCCGGCCCGGCGAGCCCACCCGGCCGGCCGGCACCTCCGGCTCGCCGGTCTCCGTCAGCCCGCCGGCCTCCGCCGGCGCGTCACCGGCGGCCGGTACGCCGACCCTGGCGGCGACGCCGGGTGCCGCCACCGGAACGGCACCGCAGGGCTCCTCCGACGAGCCGGTGGTGACAGATGTCGCCGCGTCCCGTGACGACGGCGGCCTGCCACCGGGCACGATCGCCGGGGTGCTGCTCGCCGTGCTCGCCACCGGCGCGCTGGTCGCGGCCCGACGGCGGCGTGCCGCCGGCCCGGATGACTGACGCCACGGGCACCGGGTCGCGGACGGCTGACGCCGGCCGGCTGCCGGGCCGGCGGCCGGTGTGGTGGCTACCCCGAGGGCTGCACCCGGGCGCATGGTGGCTGTGGGCGCTCGGCCTGGCCACCGCGGCCAGCCACACCACGAATCCGCTGCCGCTGGCCCTGCTCGTCGCCGTCGCCGGTCTGGTGGTGGTGCGCCGCCGGGGCGACGCGCCGTGGGCGTTGGCGTTCCGCATGTACGTCTGGCTCGGCGCGGTGATCGTCACGATGCGCGTCGTGTTCCGGATCGTGTTCGGCGGCGGCCAGGGCGAGCACATCCTGGTCCGGCTGCCGGAGATCCCGCTGCCCGAGTGGGCGGCGGGTATCCGCCTGTTCGGACCGGTCGCCGCCGAGCAGATCCTCGGTGGCTTCTACGACGGGCTGCGGCTGGCGACGATGCTGATCTGCCTCGGCGCGGCGAACGCCCTGGCCAACCCGAAACGGCTGCTCAAGGCCGTACCCGGAGCGCTGTACGCGGTCGGCACCGCGATCGTGGTCGCGTTGTCGGTCGCCCCGCAGCTGGTGGAGAGCGTGCTACGGGTCCGCCGGGCCCGTCGGCTGCGCGGCGCGTCCGGCCGGGGGATGCGGGCGCTGCGCGGTGTCGCCCTGCCGGTGCTGGCCGACGCGTTGGACCGGTCCCTGGCCCTCGCGGCGGCGATGGACTCCCGCGGTTACGGCCGCACCGCGGCGGTGCCCGCCGGGCAGCGAACCGTCACCGGCGCGCTCGTGCTCGGCGGGCTGGTCGGCGTGTGTGCCGGCACCTACGGGCTGCTCGACACCGCCGCACCCGGCTACCTGGGGCTGCCGATGCTCCTGGCCGGACTGACCGCCGCCGTGACCGGCATGCTGCTCGCCGGCCGCCGGGTCCGCCGCAGCCGGTACCGACCGGACCGCTGGCGCCCGGCCGAGCTGCTCGTGGCCGGCTGCGGGGTGGCCGCCGCGGCACTGACCATGCTCGCCGGCTCGGTGGACCCGGAACTGCTCTACCCGCCGGTCAGCCCGCTCACCTGGCCCCAGCTGACCCCGCTGATGCTTCTCGCCGTGGGCGTCGCGGCGGCACCCGCCTGGCTGGCGCCGCCACCACCGCCGACGGCACGTGCCGGACGCCCGCCGGCGGTGGACCGGCCGTTCCCCGTCACGGACGTGCCGGCAGACGGAGGACGCGCCGCGACGGCGACGACACCGGGAGACCGTCCATGATCATTTTCGACCGGGTCACCGTCCACTACGCCGAGGGCGGCCCGCCGCCGTTGCGGGACGTGACGCTCCGCATCGAGGAGGGTGAACTCTGCCTGGTCGCGGGCCGTACCGGCGCCGGAAAGTCGACGCTGCTGCGGGCGATCAACGGCCTCGTCCCGCACTTCACCGGCGGCACCCTGCACGGCGCCGTCACCGTCGACGGCAGGGACACCCGCACGCACCCGCCGCGCGATCTCGCCGACGTCGTCGGCGTGGTCGGCCAGGACCCGCTGGCCGGGTTCGTCACCGACACCGTCGAGGAGGAACTGGCGTACGGGATGGAGCAGCTCGCCCTGTCACCCGCGGTGATGCGCAAGCGGGTGGAGGAGACCCTGGACCTGCTCGGCATCGCCGACCTGCGTGACCGGCCTCTGCGGACGCTGTCCGGCGGGCAGCAACAGCGGGTCGCCATCGGCGCGGTGCTCACCGCGCACCCCCGGGTGCTGGTGCTCGACGAACCCACGTCCGCGCTGGACCCCACCGCCGCGGAGGACGTGCTCGCCACCGTCACCCGGCTGGTGCACGACCTCGGAGTGACAGTGGTCCTGGCCGAGCACCGGCTGGAGCGCGTGCTGCAGTACGCCGACCGGCTGCTGTACCTGCCCGGCGATGGCCACGTCCACGACGGGACACCGGCGACCGGGCTGGCCCGCATCGACATCGCGCCACCCCTGATCGAGCTGGGTCGCCTCGCCGGCTGGACACCGCTGCCGCTGTCGGTCCGTGACGCCCGCCGACGGGCGTCCGACCTGCGGCACCGGCTCGCCGGCGTGGCGCCGCCGCCGGTCCCGGCGGGCGCGGACACCGGTCCCGCGCTGACCGCGCGGAAGATCGTCGTACGGTATCCGGGGACCGTCGCGGTGGCCGGTGTCGACCTCGATCTGCGCGCCGGACGGGTCGTCGCGTTGATGGGCCGCAACGGATCCGGCAAGTCCAGCCTGCTCTGGGCGGTGCAGGGCAGCTGCCCCCGCCACGGCGGCACCGTGGCCGTGACCGGGCCGCAGGGCACCGTCGACCCGAAGGCCCTGCCGGCCGGTCAGGCCCGCCGGCACGTCGGCCTCGTCCCGCAGAACTCCGGCGACCTGCTCTACCTGGAGACCGTCGACGCGGAGTGCGCCCAGGCCGACCGGGAGACGGACGTGCCGGCCGGCACCTGCCGGGCGCTGGTGGACCAGCTCGTCCCCGGACTGCCCGGTGACCGGCACCCCCGGGACCTGTCCGAGGGACAGCGGCTCGCCCTCGCGCTCGCCGTGCAGCTCACCGCCGCTCCGCCGGTGGTCCTGCTCGACGAGCCGACCCGCGGCCTGGACTACCACGCCAAGCGGCAGTTCACCGCCGTCGTCCGGATGCTGGCCGGCGACGGCCGGGCCGTGGTGGTCGCCACCCACGACGTCGAACTCGTCGCGACCCTCGCCGATCGGGTGATCGTGATGGCCGAGGGGGAGATCGTCTCCGACGGCACCACCGCAGAGGTCATGCTGGCCTCGCCGGCGTTCGCGCCGCAGGTGGCCAAGGTTCTCGCCCCCGCACCCTGGCTGACAGTGGAACAGGTCGCCGCCGCGATCAACGCGACCGGGGCACCGGCATGAGTGTCCTGCGGGTCGCCCCGCGTACCGCTGTGGTGCTGACCCTCGCCTCGGCCGCCGCGCTGGCCACCTTCACCTGGCCCTTCTTCGTCCCCGCACACCCGGAGACCACCGCCCGCACCGGCGAGGCGCCGCTGGTCTTCATCGTCATGCTGCCGGTACTCGTGGCGCTCGTCCTCGCCGAACTCACCTCCGGCGGTATCGACAGCAAAGCCCTGGCGATGCTCGGCGTACTCGCCGCCGTCAACGCCGCCCTGCGCCCCCTGGGTGCGGGGACCGCGGGCATCGAGACGGTGTTCTTCCTGCTCGTCCTCGCCGGCCGGGTCTTCGGACCCGGGTTCGGGTTCCTGCTCGGCGCCACGTCGCTGTTCGCCTCCGCCCTGCTCACCGCCGGCGTCGGGCCGTGGCTGCCGTTCCAGATGCTCTGCGCCTCCTGGATCGGCCTCGGCGCCGGCCTGCTCCCGGCCCGGCTGCGCGGCCGCGCCGAGGTCGCCGTCCTGGCCGGGTACGGGGTTCTCGCCGCCTACGGCTACGGCCTGCTGATGAACCTGTGGTTCTGGCCGTTCAGCGTCGGCGCGGACACCCAGCTGTCCTACGTCGCCGGCGCCCCCGTACTGGAGAACCTGCACCGTCTCGCGCTGTTCACCGCCGTCACCTCCACCTTCGGCTGGGACACCGGCCGCGCGATCACCACCGCCGTGGCGATCGTCCTCGCCGGTCCGGCCGTCCTCGCCGCGCTGCGCCGCGCCGTCCGGCGGGCCGCGTTCGGCGCGCCGGTCACCTTCGCCACGGCGTGCGACCCGCCCGCGCCCCGGGCGGGCGGCGACGACGTGACCACGCCCGGCGTCCCGCTGTCGTCCTCGCGTCAGGACGGAGACGTCGTGACCGGGCACGCGCTCGGATCAGCGGCGGATCAGGCCGAGTTCGGTGGCGGAGGCGACGGCCGCGGTGCGTGAGTCGACGCCGAGTTTGGCGTAGATGCGGGCCAGGTGGGACTTGACGGTGCCTTCGGTCAGGTGCAGGCGGGTGCCGATGCTGTGGTTGGACAAACCGTCGGCGACCAGGGCGAGAACCTCGGTCTCGCGTCGGGTCAGGGCGGTGCCCGGCGTGCGCAGCCGGTTCATCAGCCGGTTCGCGACGGTGGGCGCCAGCGTGGTGCGTCCGGCGGCGGCGGTGCGGACGGCGGCAGCCAGGTCTTCGGGTGGGGCGTCCTTGAGGAGGTAGCCGGTGGCACCGGCCTCGATGGCGGGCAGTGTGTCGGCGTCGGAGTCGTAGGTGGTGACGATCAGCACGCGCGGCGCTTCCGGGCGGGCGGTGATCCGGGCGGTGGCTTCGGCGCCGCCCATGCCCTTCCCGAACTGCAGGTCCATCAGCACGACGTCGATGTCGCCTTCGCCTGCACGGGTGACGGCCTCCTCGGCGGTGGCGGCTTCGGCCACGACGACGAGGCCGGGTTCGGTTTCCAGCACGGCGCGCAGCCCGGCCCGTACGACCGGGTGGTCGTCGGCCAGGAAAAGGCGGACGGGGACGTCGTCGGTCACGGGCGGCCCTCGGGCTCGGTCCTGCTGGGCGGGGTGAGGGGAAGCTCGGCGGTCAGGGCGGTGCCGTGGCCGGGCGCGGATTCGACGGCCAGGGTGCCGCCGAGGGCGTTCATGCGGGCGCGCATGGCCGTCAGGCCGAAGCCGCCGCTGTCGACGTCGGGGGCGGGCAGACGGTCGGGGTCGAAGCCTTGCCCGTTGTCGACGACGTGAAGGGCGATGCGGTCGCCGAGACAGCTGAGGGTGACCTCGGCCGTGGTGGCCCGGGCGTGGCGGACCGTGTTCGCGAGGGCGGACTGGGCGATACGCAGGAGCGCCACCTCGTGGGCGGTCGACAGCGATACGGGGGCGCCGACGAGGTGGAAGCGGGCGGCGATGCGGTGGCGGGCGCTGGTGGTGGTGCACAGGCGTTCCAGGGCGCCGGCCAGGGTGGTGCCTTCCAGGGTGGGCGGGGTGAGTGCGGCGACGAAGCGGCGGGCCTCGGCGAGGTTGTCCACGGCGACCTGGCGGGCCGCGTCGACGTGGCCGGAGGCGGCACCGGGCCGGCCGGGCAGGGCGCGCTCGGCGGCGCGCAGCAGCAGCTGGATGCTGGACAGGCCCTGGGCGAGGGTGTCGTGGATCTCGCGGGCCAGACGCTCGCGTTCGGCGAGTACGCCGGCCGTGTGCTCGGCCCGGGCCAGGTCGGCCCGGGTGGCGGTGAGTTCCTCGATCAGCTGCCTGCGCTGTTCGCTCTCCCGATACAGGGCCTGATATCCCCACACCACCCCGACGGCGACGGCGGCGCCGAGCGCGGGACCGATCACCGTGGCCGCGGTGAAGGAGCCGGTGTGGGCACCGAACCCGGCGACGGCCGCCGCGGCGGTGGCGATCACGGCAGCCAGGCTGGCGCGGCGCGGCAGCAGGTGGAGCTGGAGGAAGTACAGCGGGAAGGCCACCCAGATCGCATCGGGGGACAGGCCCAGCAACACCAGCCACGCGGCGCCCACGGCGGCCAGCCACCAGGCGGCGGCCCACCGCGAGCGGCGGATGCGGGGGAGGAGCGGCCCGATGGCGTACGCCAGGGCGCACGCCACCGACGCAGCGACGATGAATCCGGCGCGGGGCCGGTCGTCGGCCACCGCCCGGCCTGCGGCCAGGACGAGCAGGCCGATGATCAGCAGGTGCAGGCACCAGGCCAGGGCTCGGGTGGTCGGGGTCAGGGCAGGGGCAGCGGTGCTCACAGTGCGTCCCACGTTACCGAGGCCGGCGCCCCGGGGGCCTCTATCGAAAGTTAGAACCCGTGCGCCGTCCTTCGGCCCGCGAAGTGCCCGCCTACGCCAGACGCGGACACGGGCGCCGGCCGCGATGGTGGAGTCGTACCGCTTCCACCGCCGAAAGGACAGGCCACTGCCGTGTTTGTCGCCTGGAGAGATCTGAAGTTCGCCAAGGGACGCTTCGCCCTGATGGGGACCGTCATCGTGCTGATCACCCTGCTGGTCGGGCTGCTGTCCGGGTTGACGGCCGGACTGGGCCGGCAGAACGTCTCCGCCATCACCGGCCTGCCCGCCGACAGGATCGCCTTCCAGGCCCCCGGCGAGGGCCAGGGCGTGTCGTACTCCAACTCCACAGTCACCGAGAAGCAGTGGCAGCAGTGGGCCGAGGCGCCCGGAGTGACAGGCGCCGAACCGCTGGGCATCGCCACGACGAGGGCCACCGCCGGAAACAGGAGCGCCGGGGTCTCCGCCTTCGGCGTCCGGCCCGGCTCCCACCTGGCCCCCGGCAGCGGCCGGATCGACGGCCGCTCGGCAGTGCTGTCCACCAGGGCCGCCGACGACCTCGGTGTGAAGGCCGGTGACTCCGTCACCCTCGCCGGGCAGCGACTGACAGTGGCGGCCGTACGCGGCGACGCCTCCTTCAGTCACACCCCTGTGGTGTGGATCAGCTTGGACGTGTGGCAGAAGATCGCGCCTCCCACCGGCACCGGTGACGGCAGCCCGGCGGCCACCGTCGTCGCCCTGACCACCACCTCGGGGGCCGATCTGGTGGCCACCGACCGGCAGGCGGGCACCAAGACGGTCTCCGTCGACGACTCGCTGTCCGCGATCGGCTCCTACACCTCCGAGAACGGCTCCCTCCAGCTGATGCGCGGCTTCCTGTTCGCCATCTCCGCCCTCGTCATCGGAGCGTTCTTCACCGTCTGGACGATCCAGCGCAGCGGCGACGTCGCAGTGCTCAAGGCACTCGGCGCCTCGACCGCCACCCTTCTCAAGGACGCCATCGGGCAGGCCGTCGTCCTGCTCGCCGGCGGCACCCTGCTCGGCACCGGCATCGCCGCCGCGCTCGGCGCCCTCGTCGCCGGATCGGCTGTGCCGTTCGTCCTCACTCCGGTGACCGTCCTCCTTCCCGCGGCCGTGATGGTCGTCCTCGGCGCCCTCGGAGCCGCCCTGGCCATCCGCCGCATCACCTCCGTCGACCCGCTGACCGCCCTGGGGAGCGCCCGATGAGCCTGAACCTGACCGACATCACCCTCACCTACCCCGACGGCGAGGGCCGCCTGACCGCCCTCGACCGCGTCACCCTGGACGTGCCCAAGGGCAGCCTGACCGCCGTGATCGGCCCCTCCGGCTCCGGCAAGTCCAGCCTCCTCGCGGTCGCCGCAACCCTCATCACCCCCGACACCGGCACCGTCACCGTCGACGGCACCCCGACCACCGGTCTCATTCGGGCCGAACTCGCCGACCTGCGCCGCCGCAAGATCGGCATCGTCTTCCAGCAGCCCAACCTGCTGCCCTCCCTCACCGCCGCCGAGCAGCTCCAGGTCATGGCTCAGATCGACGGCCGCCCACCGGCCAGAGCCCGTACCCGCGCCGTGGAACTGCTCGACGCGGTCGGCCTCGCCGGCCAGGCCGACCGCCGGCCGCACCAGATCTCCGGCGGCCAGCGCCAGCGCGTCAACATCGCCCGCGCCCTGATGAACGACCCCACGGTCCTGCTCGTCGACGAACCCACCAGCGCCCTCGACCACGAACGCGGCGCCGCCGTCATCGACCTGATCACCCGCCTCACCCACCAGCAGACCACCGCCACCGTCCTGGTCACCCACGACCGCACCCACCTCACCGCCGTCGACCAGATCGCCGAGGTCCACGACGGCCGCCTCCACCTTCCGGCACCAGCCCGCTGAAGCGGGTGTTCCGGGGGGCGGGTCGGCGCAGCGGCCTGCGGGCTGCCGTCGACGTCGTGATCCAATGAAGCGCATGGTCGTCCAGCGGATCACCGCCGGCCTGCTGTTGCTGATCGGGTTTCTGGCGATGGCGGCCTCCCACACCTTCCCGTTCCTCGACGATCTCTCCGAACCGGCCGAGTCGGCGGTCGCGATCGGGGGCGCGGCGTGCCTGCTGGCGGGGGTGTGGCTGTGGTTGCGCAAGCCGGCGGACCGGTCGTCCGCGCCCTCGGCCGGCGACGGTGAGAGCCCGTGACGGCGCGCGGATCGGAGGCCGGGAAAGGGCCGGCGCTCGCGGTGACACGTCCGCCCGCCGCTCACTCCGGCGGGCGCCGCCCGTCGTCGTGCTCGACGGGCGGTCCCGGCTGAGGCGTCGGATACTGAGCCGATGACCAACCCCGACCTCGATCCCGAGGTGTACCCGCCGATCGACCCGCGTGAGGACGTGCCGGACGATCCCGGCGAACTCCTCCCGGACACGCCCGGCGAACTGCCCGAGGCGCCGGTCGAGCCGATGCCCGACGACGGGGAGCCCGGGGGCGTACCCGAACCGGCCTGACCGGCCGGCACCGGGGCACCCGACAGATCGACGATGATGGATAATCCTGTGGTGACCGGCGCGCCGACCGCAGGGGAGACCGGATGAGGATCGTCGACGCCCGGGTGATCGTGACCTGCCCCGGCCGGAACTTCGTGACCCTGAAGGTCGTCACCGACGCCGGCGTCACCGGCGTCGGTGACGCCACCCTCAACGGCCGGGAACTCGCAGTCGCGTCCTACCTGCGTGACCACGTCGTGCCGCTGCTGATCGGGCGCGACCCGGCCCGGATCGAGGACACCTGGCAGTACCTCTACCAGGGGTCGTACTGGCGGCGCGGGCCGGTCACGATGAGCGCCGTCGCCGCCGTGGACACCGCGCTGTGGGACATCAAGGGCAAGGTCGCCGGGCTGCCGGTCTACCAGTTGCTCGGCGGCCGGTCCCGCGAGGGCGTGACCGTGTACGGGCACGCCAACGGCGAGACCGTCGACGAGGTGCTGACCGAGGTCGCCCGCTTCGTCGACCTCGGCTACCGCGCGGTCCGGGTGCAGTGCGGCGTGCCCGGCCTGCCCCGGACGTACGGCGTCAGCGCCGACAAGATGTTCTACGAGCCCGCCGACGCCGCGCTGCCGACCGAGGCGACCTGGTCGACCGAGGCCTACCTGGCCCACGTGCCGGGCGTGTTCGCCCGGGTCCGCGAGGAGTTCGGGCCCACCCTCCGGCTGCTGCACGACGTGCACCACCGGCTCACCCCGATCGAGGCGGCGCGGCTCGGCAGGAGCCTGGAGCCGTACGCGCTGACCTGGATGGAGGATCCCGTACCGGCGGACCTGCAGGAGGGTTTCCGGCTCATCCGGCAGCACACCACCACGCCGATCGCCGTCGGCGAGGTCTTCAGCAGCATCTGGGACGCCGCCCAGCTCATCCGGGAACAGCTCATCGACTACGTGCGCACCACTGTGGTCCACGCCGGCGGGATCACCCACCTGCGACGCATCTTCGACCTCGCCGCGCTGCACCACGTCCGCAGCGGCTCGCACGGGGCCACCGACCTGTCCCCGGTCTGCATGGCCGCCGCGCTGCACCTGGACCTCGCCATCCCCAACTTCGGCCTGCAGGAGTACATGCGGCACACCGAGGCGACGGACGAGGTGTTCCCGCACGGCTACCACTACGAGGGCGGCTACCTGCATCCGGCCGAGACTCCGGGGCTCGGTGTGGACATCGACGAGCAGGCAGCGGCCCGCTACCCGTACGCGCCGGCCTACCTGCCTGTGAACCGGCTGACGGACGGCACAGTGCACCCCTGGTGAGCGCGCCGGTTCAGTGGATGCGGCGACCGTGCGCGTCCGGCACCCCGGACTTGCGGAAGAAATAGGTGTTGATCTGGTCCCGCCACTCGACGGCGCTGCGGAACTGTTCGTCGAGGCGCTCGGCCACCCGGTCGTGGACGGCCGGGTCGACCGCCCCGGCGACGAGCCGCCACCGTTCCCGCATCGCCGCCACCTCCTCGACCCCGGCGAAGTGCGTGTCGTAGATGTGCTGGATCACGGTACGGCCACTGCGCAGCACGTGCCGGTACGGGACGTGATGGAAGAACAGCAGCAGTTCGTCGGGGCAGCGCTCGCGTGACTCGTACACCTCCGACCACGGCGGCGGGTACTGGCCGGTGAAGCCGGTCCCGGTCGCCCGGGTCCGGTCCACCCCGACGCCGTCTCGGTCGGCGAAGTGGTACGTGCCCCACGGGGTGTACTCGTAGCCGTCCACGTCCGGGCCGTAGTGGTGACCGGGCCGCACCATGAAACCGACGCCGAGCGGGGCGGTGTAGCGCTCGTAGGTGCGCCAGGAATCGTCCATGACCGCGTGCATCGTCCGCCGTACCGCTTCCGGATCGCCGGTGGTGACCGGCAGCCAGGTCAGGTCGATCCACTCGTCGAGGATCGCGGCGGGATCCAGCAGCGGATCCCAGGCGAGCCGGCCGAAGGCGTACAGGTTCGCCTGCGCCAGCGGGTGCCCGGTCCAGAACGGGTCGTCGCCCACGTTGGCCACTGCCACCAGGCCGCCCCCGGTGCCCGCCCACCCGGCCGCCACGTCGGCGATCGTGCCGCCGGCCGCGCCCCGGGGCCGGAACCGCAGCACCTCGCTCCACCAGGGTCCGAGGTAGCAGACGTGCCGCTGCTGGCCGGTGTACTCCTGCGTCGCCTGCACCTCCACCGCCAGCCGGGTGGCCGGCATCGCGGCGAGCACCGGGGACACCGGTTCGCGTGTCTGGAAGTCGATCGGGCCGAACTTCACCTGGAGGATCACGTTGTCGGCGAATCGTCCGTCCAGCGGCGCGAAGTGGTCGTGCGCGGCCCGGGCCCGGTCGGTCGACCGGTCCCGCCAGTCCTGGTGGTGGTCGTAGACGAACGCCCGCCAGCGCACCACGCCTCCGTACGGGGCGAGCGCGTCGGCGAGCAGGTTCGCGCCGTCGGCGTGGTCGCGCCCGTACGCGAACGGGCCGGGCCGGCCCTCGGAGTCGGCCTTCACCAGATAACCGCCGAAGTCGGGGATCCGCCGGTAGACCCGCCGGGTGGCGGCGGCCCACCAGGCCCGTACCCGCTCGTCCAGCGGATCGGCTGTGGGCAGGCCGCCGAGGACCACCGGCGCGGCGAAGGTCACCGACAGGTGCACCCGGATGCCGTACGGGCGGAGCACCCCGGCGATCTCCGCGACGTCGCCGAGCCGGTCGGTCAGCAGCCGCGCCTCGGTGTCGTGCACGTTGACGTTGTTCACCGTGACGGCGTTGACGCCGCAGGAGGCGAGCAGGCGTGCGTAGTCGCGGAGCCGGGCGGTCTCGTGCCGGGCGGCGCCGTCGCGCCAGAACAGGGAGCCGCCGGCGTAGCCCCGCTCGACCTGGCCCGACACCGGGTGTACGGCCACGTTGTCCCAGTGGTCGAGCATCCGCCGGTCCAGTGCCGGTCGGTGCCGCCGAGCCGGGAGGTCGTCGTCGAAGGCCGCCGCGCCGAGCCGGACCACGTGGAACATCCCGTACAGCAGGCCGGCCGGCGCGTCGGCCAGGACCACTGTCACGTCGTCCACCCGCGCCAGCAGGTACCCCTCGTCGCCGAGGGAGCCGTCACCGGTGCCGTTCACCGCCGGTGTCGCGCCGAGCCGGGCCGTCTCGGCTGCCGCGTTCGGCACCGGGCCGGCCCCGCGCAGGGCCAGCACCAGGTCGGCGTCGACCTGCCACGGCGGACCGTGCCAGAGCCGTCCGCCGTACCGGCCGCAGGCCCGGCTCACCTCGTCGAGGACCGTGTCGACCAGGGGTCCGTCGCCGTGCACCAGCACCCCGCGGGAGCCGAGTTCGCGGAACGCCGCGGGCGGGAGCCAGGCGGCGTGCCAGGCCGACTCGCCGGCGTCGGCAGACGCCCGGCCGGTGACCGGAACGCTCATGCGGTGAACTCCGCCCGGATCTCGTCGATCATCGGGTCGCCGATCCGCAGCAGTGCCAGCACCAGGAGCGCGGCGACCAGGGCGAGTACCGCCTCGGAGAACACCGCTGTGAGGCCGGCGACGGCGGCCAGCAGGGCGACGTTGCCGACTGTGACGCCGGGCTTGCGCGCCACGTAGTAGACGGCGAGCCGGAGCACGTCGCGGGTGCGGAAGGTGAACAGGGAGACGATCACCAGCGCGTTGACCCCGACCAGGATCACCCCCGCCCCGACCACGACGAGCGGCACCGCCCACCAGCCGGGGACGGCGGCGGCGGGCAGGTTCGCCAGGTTGACAGCGATGACTGCGAGCCACAGCAGCGTCGGCGCCCAGACGCGCAGCACGCCCGGCAGGTTGGCCCGGTAGGCCCGGAGGAACGTGGCGGCGGGACGGAGATCGGTCAGGTCGGGGCGTTGGTGCCGCAGCGTGTGCAGCGCGGCCGAGACGGCCGGACCGAGCGGCACCGCGGCGGCGGCGACCAGCGGGAGGTTGCTGCTGTCGCGGTCGAGCAGCACGAGCACGGCCAGGCCGGGCAGCGTGCTCACCAGGAGCAGCAGTTCCACCACGAGCAGGATGTGGACCCTCGCGGCGGCCCGCGACAACGGCCCGTCGCCGAACTCCCGCAGCCCGCCGGTCGCGCCGGTCACTGCCGGTCCCCGGGCGGGTCGAGCAACCTGTCGTCCCACCACGGCGGGGTCTCGTCCACCACCGGCGTCAGTTCGGCGAGGGTCACCTCGTGCCGGGTGAGGACGAGGTCGAGGTCGGCCCGCCCGGCCGCGACCGGCACTGCGCGATGGGTACGGGCCGGCTCGGCTGCTTCCCGCAACGCGTCGAGCTGCCGGGGCCGGGGCGAGCGCGGGCTGCCCATCTCCCGCCAGGCCGCCCAGGCGTTGCCGGCGTCCTCGCTCACCGACGAGCGGAGCAGGAACGCCGAAACGGTGCCCGGCGGGCCGATCGGGACCGACAGCGACAGGGTGTGCCGCTCGGGTGCCGGTTCCCGGCCGGTGACGTCGACCGGTGCCCAGGCCAGCACCGCGACCCGGCCGTCGGGGTGCCGGGTGACGAGGTGGTCCGGCCCGCGTGCGAGCACCTCGTCGCCGAGCCGGGCCATGAAGGCGTACAGGTGGTAGGTGGGTTTCTTGATCTGCCGGTGGGTGAGCAGGCCGAAGCCGCCGTGCAGCGGCGCGGTCGGCACCCCCTCCTCCTCGAACACGTCGCTGAAGGTCCAGTAGGAGAAGGAGTCGACCAGGTCCCCGCCGCCGGCCAGCACCGGGGCGAGGTAGGCGGCGTGGAAGGCCGTGTCGTGGATCGGGTTGTCCGGCCGGTAGGAGGAGTTGAACTCGGTGATGTGCACCGGGAGGTCGGCCAGCGCGGTGCCGGCCAGGTGCCGGCGGGGCGCGGCGAACTGCTCCAGCAGGTCCGCGGCCGGGGCCAGCGTCTGCCGGGTGCCGAACGGCAGGTGCCGGGCCGGTCCGGAGGTGTAGGCGTGCCGGCTGACGAAGTCGACAGGCACCTCGCGGTCGGTGACGAACTCGGCGAACGGCTTGAGCCACTCGTCGGCGCCGGGGGAGAGGGCCGGGCCGCCGACCTGGATCGCCGCGTCGACGTCCTTGACGGCGTGCGCCGACACCTCGTACAGGCGGTGGTAGGCGTCCTGGTCGGCACCCTGCCAGAACGCCGTCAGGTTGGGCTCGTTCCACACCTCGACGGGCCAGCCGCGCACCTCGTCGAGGCCGTACCTGTCGACCAGGTGGGCCACCGTGGCGCGGACCAGGTCACCCCATTCGGTGTACGACCGGGGCGGCGTCACGTTGCCCCGCCACCAGAACACCGTCTGGTCGCCGGAGGCGAGCGCCGAGGGCATGAACCCCAGCTCCACGAAGGGCCGGACGCCCATCGCGAGGTAGGCGTCGACGACCTGGTCGACGTAGGTGAAGGCGTGCCGCACCCGGCGCTCGCCCTGGTACGAGTAGGGGCGGTGCACGCCGGCGCCGTCGCTGAGCAGCCCGTGCCCGCGGATGTGCCGGAAGCCGATGTCCCGCTGCACCAGCGCCAGCGAGTCCTGATAGTCGCGTCGCAGAGCCAGGTCGAACCGGCCGGTGCCCACGCAGGTACGCCAGGCGTCGGTCAGCCGGCCGATGGGCCGCTCGGGAACGGTGCCGCGCATCGCCGGTCAGCCGTGGCTCTTGCGGTACCGCTCGTACGCCTTGTTGACCAGGTCGGTGTAGGCCTGCGCGTTCTTGCCCTTCAGCTCCGAGACGTAGGCGTCCCACTCGCTCAGCGGCCGCTGGCCGAGGGCGAACTTCAGCGTGTTCTGGGTGACGTGGTCCTTCAGCGCGGTCGCCCACAGCGTCGTCTGCTCCCGCTCCTCATCACTGAGCGGCGCGGGCGGCGGAGTCACCCAGGGCGCGGGCTTGCGGGCGTTCATCTCCTTCTGGAACTCCAGTTCCTCGGGCGAGAAGAACGACTGCACCAGGTCGAGCTTGCCGCCGTAGGCGAAGACGCCGTTGTAGAAGCCGAAGTCCTTCTGCAGGTGCTTGCTGCCCTTGGGGTTGAGCCCGATGACGTTGACGTCCGGGGCGAGGGCGCGCTTGCCCGAGGCGTCCTTGGTGTACGTGGTTCCCTCGACGCCCCACTTGGCGAACTCCTGGCCGGCGTCGGAGTACCAGAGCCAGTCGACGAACTGCATCATGGCCACGAAGTTCTTGCCCTCCCGGGCCTTGCTGGAGATCATCACGCCGTTCTCCAGCCGGCTCGCCGCGTTGACCGGGCCGGCCGGCCCGACCGGGAAGAGGATCTTGCCGAGCCGGGCGTTCGGGTTGATCTTCGCGATGTCCGGGCGGTAGTCGTTCACCAGGGTCTGCGCGTTCGTGCTGATCACGAACGACTTGCCGCTGGCGAGCTTCTGCCGGGCCTGGTCGTCGGTCTGGGTGAACGTCTCCGGGTCGAGCAACCCCTCGGCGACCAGCTTGTGGAGGTACTCCACCACCTGCCGGTAGCCGTCCGAGGCGCCGGTGAAGACGTACTTCCCGGCACCGGCGTCCCAGCTCGTCGGCTGGTAGTTCCAGCCGGCGCCGGGCAGGCCGTGTGCCAGGGCGAGCATGTTCAGCAGGTTGCCGGCCGGGTTGGGCTTGCCGAACCGGTCGGAGAACGGGATGACGTCCGGGTGGGCCGCCTTCATCGCCTTGAGCATGGCGTACACCTCGTCCCAGGTGGTGGGGGACGGGATCTTCAACTGCTCCAGCACGTCGGTGCGGACCGCGAGCGTGTAGTCCTGCCAGGGCTTCTCGTGCAGGCCGGGCAGCAGGTAGAACTTCCCGTCCTCCTGCCGCAGCGTGTCCATCTCCGGCTGGAGTCCCCACCGCTCGATCTTGTCCTTGAAGTGCGGCATCAGGTCGAGGTAGTCGCTGACCGGCAGGATGGCGCCGGACGAGACGTACGAGCTCTCCTGCGGGTGGTAGGTCTTCGGGATGATCAGCGGGGCGTCGCCGGAGCCGACCAGCACGCTGCGCTTCTGCTCGTAGTCGCTCAGCGGCACGGCGACCGGGTCCAGCTTGACGTTCGTCCGCCGGGCCAGCTCGGCCCAGAACAGCCACTCGGGCTTGAGCGGGTAGTTCGGGTGGTTGTTGTAGAGGATCGAGAACGTGACCGGCTCGGTGGCCTTGAACTGGTCACCGATGCCGTACTTCTCCATCGCGCCCGTACGGTTGCGGTCGAGGTCCTTCTTGTCCGGGGTGTCGTCGCCGCAACCCGCCAGGGCGGCGACGGCGGCCGCGCCGCTGGCGAGCAGCACCTGGCGCCGGGACAGCTTGGCCATGGATTCTTCCTTCCGGTGGTGGGGTGGTGGTGCGGGGGGCGGCTATCCCTTCACGGCGCCGAGCATGATCCCGGAGACGAAATAGCGCTGGATGAAGGGATAGACCGCGAGGATCGGCAGGATCGTCAGCACGATGGTCACGGACTGGATGGTGGCGGCGGACTGGACGACGTCGCCGGCGCTGCCGAGGCCGCCGCCGGTCTGCGTGGCGTCGGTCGCGCCCGCGATGAGGTTGCGCAGATAGACGGTCACCGGGAGCAGGTCCTGGCGGTCCATGTAGAGGAACGCGGCGAACCAGGAGTTCCAGAACGAGACGGCGTAGAACAGCACCATCGTGGCGACCATCGCCTTCGACAGCGGCAGGACGATCCGCAGCAGCGTGCCGTACGTGTTCAGCCCGTCGACGGCGGCGGCCTCCTCCAGCTCGACCGGCAGGCTCTCGAAGAACGCCTTCATCACCAGCAGGTTGAACACGTTTATGGCGTTGGGCAGGGCGATCGCCCACACGGTGTTCTTCAGTCCCAGGCTGGTGACCAGGACGTAGTTGGGGATCAGGCCGCCGGTGAAGAACATGGTGAACACGGCGATCCCGACCAGCGCGGTCCGGCCCCGCAGGTGCCGCTTCGACAGCACGTACGCGTAGCAGGTGGTCAGCACGACGGAGATGAGCGTGGCGACCACCGTGTAGAAGACGGTGTTGCGGTAGCTGATCCAGAACGTCGGGTCCGACGTCACCACGCGGTACGCGGTGAGGTTGAACCCGCGCGGCACCAGGTTCACCTCACCCGCGACGATGTACGCGTTGTCGCTGAGCGAGCGGGCCACGATGGTGAGGAACGGATACAGGGTCACCACCACGACGCCGGTCAGCACGACGGCGTTGACGACCTGGAAGACCCGGTAGCCCGCTGTCGGCCGGGGGCCACGCGGGCGGACCGCCGGTGCCCGCGTGCGGGCGCGCGTGCTCACCACAGGCTCGTCCCCACCGTGCGGCGGGAGATCGCGTTCGCCGACAGCACCAGCGTCAGCCCGATCACGGACTCGAACAGGCCGATCGCGGCGGCGTAGCTGAGGTTCCCGGAGACGATGCCCACCCGGTACAGGTAGGTCGAGATCACGTCCGCCGTCGGGTAGGTGAGCGGGTTGTACAGCAGCAGGATCTTCTCGAAGCCGACGGCCATGAAGGTGCCGATGTTGAGGATCAGCAGGGTGACCATCGTCGGCCGGATCCCCGGCAGCGTGACGTGCCAGGTCTGCCGCCACCGGTTGGCGCCGTCGATGCGGGCCGCCTCGTACAGGTCGCCGTCGACGGTGGTGAGCGCGGCGAGGTAGAGGATGGTGCCCCACCCGACGGTCTGCCAGACCTCGGAGGAGACGTAGATCGTCCGGAACCATCCGGCCTGCTGCATGAACGGGACCGGCTCACCGCCCACGGCACGCACCATCTGGTTCACAGTGCCGTCCACCGACAGCAACTGGAGGACCATGGCGGCCACGATCACGATCGACAGGAAGTGCGGCAGGTAGGACACCGACTGGACGAACCGCTTGAGGGCACGGTTGCGCACCTCGTTGAGCAGCAGCGCGAGCACGATCGGCAGCGGGAAGCAGAACAGCAGGGTCAGCGCGCCCAGCACGAGCGTGTTGGTGAACACGCTCCAGAAGGTCGGGTCGGTGAAGAACAGCCGGAAGTACCGCAGCCCGGTCCAGTACTCGCCGAAGATGCTGCCGCCCGGCTGGAAGCGCCGGAACGCGATCACGTTGCCGAGCATCGGCAGGTAGCGGAACGTCAGGAAGAACAGCAGCGGCAGGACGGCGAGCGAGTAGAGCTGCCAGTCCCGGCGCAGGGCACGCCGCCAGGGCGTACGGCGACTGCGCGGGGTCGGGGCTGCCAAACTCGTCCTCCCGCCTGACCGTCGGCCGGAACTTTCCGGTAATACGTCGTAAGCCTTTCGGAAATTTATGGGTATCGTTATCAGCGTGTCAAGAGCGTCGATTGATATCTCCCTCGACCGGCTCCGCCGCTACACACCGGCCGTTGTCGAGCCCGCCGACTTCGACCGGTTCTGGCGCGCCACCCTCACCGCCGCCGCGGCCACCCCGGTGCTCGTCGACGTCCGTCCCGAACCCACCGACCTGCGGCTGGTCGACGTGTGGGACGTGACGTTCGCCGGGTACGCCGGCGAACCGGTCCGGGCCTGGTACACCCGACCCGCGGGCGTACCGGCGCCGCTGCCGGCAGTGGTGGAGTACCCCGGCTACGGACGCGGCCGGGGCCTGCCGGGCGAGCGGCTCACCTGGCCGGTGGCCGGTTACGCCCACCTGCTGGTGGACAACCGGGGACAGGCCGGCCTGTTCAGCCGCGGCGACACCCCGGACCCGCACGACGCGCCCGGCGGGCCCAGCCCCGCCACGCGGGGGATCCTGTCCCCGGACGACTACCACTACCGCCGCCTCATCACCGACGCCGTCCGCGCGATCGACGCCGTCCGCGTCCTGCCCGGGGTGGATCCGGCCCGCGTCGCCGCGGTGGGCAACAGCCAGGGCGGTGGACTCGCGCTCGCGGCGGCGGGCCTCGTCGACGGCCTCGCCGCGCTCCTGGTCACCGCCCCGTTCCTGTGCGACATCCAGCGCGCCATCGAACTGACCGAGGCCTCCCCGTACGGCGAGATCGCCCGCTACCTGGCGGTGCACCGCGAGGCGGAGGAGCCGGTCCGGCGCACGCTGTCCTACGTCGACGGCGTGACCTTCGCCCGGCGGGCCACCGCCCCGGCGCACTTCGGGATCGGTCTGCGGGACGAGGTCTGCCCGCCGAGCACCGGGTTCGCCGCCTACAACCAGTACGCCGCCGGTGGATCGGCAGCGCCGCTACGGGAGATCCACACGTACCCGTTCAACGGCCACGAGGGCGGGGAGGCCGTCCACGTCCGGCGGCAGCTGCGCTGGCTCGACGCGGTGCTCCGCCCCGCCGGGACGGCAGCCGGCTGACGGGCTCACCGGCGGGGCCCGCGACATCTACCATCCCTGATCATGATCTCGACCGTGTGGCGGATACTCACCCGCCAGATCGACCCCAACCCGGCGCAGGACGACGCCGTGCTGCGCGAGGCGTGCACGCAGGCGCGGTACGGCTCCGACATCGGGCCGGCCCGGACGGCGCTGGTCGCCACCCGGAACGACTACGACCGCCGGGCCCGGTACGTCCGCGTGCTCGCCGAATCGACAGCTCGCGGGCTGGGATCGCGGATCGACCGTACGACCGGCCGGGTCGACACCACGGACGCCTGGACCGATCGCTGGGCGTCGCGCGCGCCCGCGGACCCGGATGCCCAGCTCGTCCGTGCCCGTTCCCTGATGGCACGGGCGTGGGAGGTGCGCGGCGGCGACTGGGCCGCCGGCGTACGCCGGGAGCAGTGGGTCGAGTTCAGCCGCCTGCTGGACCTGGCCCGGCAGGTGAACGATGTCGCGATGCGGCTCGCGCCGGACGACCCCACGCCGTGGGCGCACCGCCTGGACCTCATGATCGACACGAGTGCGCCACTGGAGGACGTCGAGGAGGCGTGGCGTGAGCTGACCAAGCGGGATCCCGGGCACCATCTGGGCCACGTGCTCCGGCTGACCTACCACTGCCGGAAGTGGAGCGGCTCGCACGAGGCGATGTTCGGCTTCGCCCGCTCGGTCGCCGCCACGGCTCCTACCGGCTCACCACTGCTCGTGCTGCCGGTTCGGGCCGCCGCGGAGTGGGCGCTGTGGGAGCAGGATCGCGAACCCCACGGCGGTACCCCCGACGAGATCGGCGAGCGGTGGCGACAGGATCCGGTCATGCAGGCGGATCTCGACAACGCCCTGTCCCGGTGGTTCCACCAGCCGGCGACCCGGCACGCCGCCTGGCTCGACGACGCGAACTTCCTGGCGTACGGGCTGGTGCGCACCGGCCGCGCCGCCGAGGCCGCGCCGGTGTTCGCGTCGATCGGCCGGTACATGACCGGCGTTCCGTGGGGCTGGTGGGGCGACGAGCGGGGCGACGCCGTCTTCCTCCGAGCCCGTCGCCGCGCCCGCCGCGCTGCCTGACGGCGGGCGGCACCGTTCCGGCCACAGTCGATTCCCCCTCGGAGGGACCGTTCTTACCACTCCCTTACGGGACAGCAGCCGGGCACGCGCGCAGCTTCGCGGAACGCGATGCTGAGGTCCGACCACCGATCGGGGAAGAGGGCCACCATGGGATCACTGGCACGGTACGGGCTGTCCGTAGCGACGGTCTCCACTCTGACGGCAGGTGTACTGCTCCCGCCCGTCACGCCGGTCGCAGCCGCGGCCCCTTCGACATGGACGGCGACGGTCCCCGCGCTGATCCACGAGAGCCGGCTGACCGACGTGGCCGCCACCGGCCCGAACAACGCCTGGTCCGTCGGCTACCAGGCGTCGACCTACACGGGGTACTCGATCGACCAGCCGTACGCGCTGCTGCGGTGGAACGGGCGGACGTGGACGGAACGGCGCCTGCCGCACCAGGCGTATCTGCTGTACAAGGTGGACGCGGCGAGCGCCCGGGACGTCTGGACGGTGGGCTCCCGGCGCCTCGGCGAGTCGTACGCCGGGCACTTCGACGGCACGACCTGGACGGCGCACGCGCCGTGGCCCGCCCCGGCCGGGACCGCGGAGCTGCTGGACGTGGCCGCCACCGGCGGCGGGCGGGCCGTGTTCGTCGGCCACGACGGTGGCCGGCCGCTGGTCGTCGAGGGTGACACCGGTCAGTTCGGCCGGGTCGCGGTGCCGGGAACCGATGGACTCAACGGTGTCCTGCGGGCGGTCTCGCGTACCGCGGACGGTGGCGTGTTCGCCGCCGGGGAACGGTACGTCGCCGACGCGCCCTACCCGGAGCCGATGATCGCGCAGCGCGTCGGCGGGTCGTGGCGGGTGGCGCCGCTGCCGTCGATCCCGAGCGCCCGGCTCACCGGCGTGTGGGCCCGCTCGTCGACCGACGCCTGGGCGGTCGGCACCCAGGACTACGACTCCGCCCCCAGGCCGGTCATCCTGCACTGGGACGGCCGGACGTGGCAGCGGGTGGCCGGACCGGCATCGGCCGGCTGGGTGTACGCGGTCGCGGGCGACGCGAACGGCAACGTCTGGATCAGCGGCACGAACCCGATCCCGCCGTACGTCGAGTACCCGGGCACGCTGCTGCTGCGCTACACCGGCGGGCGATGGAGCGTCGCGTACGGGCCGAAGGTCGAGGGTAACGATCCGAGCCTGGACGCCCTGGCCAACATCCCGGGGACCGCGTCCTTCTGGGGGAGTGGCACGGTGTCGACAGCCGGGCTCCGCCTCACCGCCGTGATCGAGCGGACCAGGTGAGGGCAGGGGCGTGAGCGCGGCACGGCTCACGCCCCGCCACCCTGGCACCCGTCGGGAGGAACTACCGCCCGGAGGTCAGCACCGAACGGGTCAGTGCGGTGAGCCCGGCATCCCAGCGCTCGTCGGGCCAGTCGCGAAGATGCTCGACGAGATCGCTGCGCACCGCGGCCAGCAGGGCGTGGGCGAGGAACTCCGCCGACTCGGGGCCCCGGGCCTCGGACACGATGGCGGTCAGCGTCGCGTGCCACTCCTCGTACGACTCGTTGCGATAGGGGCTTCCGCTTCCCGCGTTCTCCAGGGCCAGTGTGAGGACCCGGTTGGCCCGCTTGAACCGGACCAGTTCCCGCAGCAGGTGCAGGGCGCGGTCCGCCGGCGAGTCGCCGGGCGGGCTCGCCGCGAGTGACGCCCGAAGCTGTTCGCCGCGCGTGCCGTAGAGGGCGCGGACGAGGCCCAGCCGGTCGCCGAAGTGGCGGAACAGCGTGCCCTTGCCCACGCCGGCGGCAGCGGCGACGTCGTCCATGGAGATCCGGTCGGGGTCGTTCGCCGCCTCGAACAGCCGATCGGCCGCGGCGAGCACCGCCTCCCGATTCCGCGCCGCGTCAGCCCGCACTCCTGCCCCCTCTCGCAAACGGACCGCCAGTCCGCTATGGTGAAGCGGACCGGCCGTCCGCTTATCGTAGATCACCGCGGGCGGCCCGCCGACAGGAAGGAACAGCAGTGCCGAGTACCGCCACCGATGTGTTCCACCAGGCCCTGGACCGTCTGCTCGCCAAGGACATGCCGGGCTTCATCGCCCTGTTCGCCGACGACGCCGTCATGGAGTTCCCGTTCGCGCCGGCCGGGCGGCCCAGCCGGGTGGCCGACCGCGCCGAGCTGCACAACTACCTCATCGACTACCCGCGGACCCTGGACATCCGCGAGATCGCCGACGTCACTGTCCACCAGACCGCCGACCGGGAGGTGATCGTCGCCGAGTTCACCGCCACCGGCGTCGTCGTCGCCACGGGCGAGCCGTACCGGCTGCGCTACATCGCCGTCCTCACCATCAGGGCCGGGCGGATCCTGCGCTATCGCGACTACTGGAACCCGCTGGCCGTGCGGGAACTGTTCGGCGAGGGGGTGCGGGCATGATCCTCGTCGTCGGAGGCACGGGAACGACGGGCCGGCTCGTCGCCGCGAGACTCGCCGCCGCCGGCCGCCGGGCCCGCGTCGCCAGCCGCCGGGCGTCCGCCGAGGGCGTCCGCTTCGATTGGTACGACCGCAGCACGCACGACACGGCGCTGGACGGTGTGACAGCGCTCTACCTGATCGCGCCCCTCGGCGACGCCGACCCGGCGCCGACCATGCTGCCGTTCCTGGACCTGGCCCGGCGTGCCCGGGTACGGCGGGCCGTCCTGCTCAGCTCGTCGGCGATCGAGGCCGGCACGCCGGGACTGGGCGAGGTGCAGGCCCAGCTCGGCGAGATGATCCCCGAGTGGGCGGTGCTGCGACCGTCCTGGTTCATGGAGAACTTCGTCGGCGACCATCCGCACGCCGCGAGCGCCCGGGAGCGTGGCGAGATCGTCAGCGCCACCGGCGACGCCCGCGTGGGCTTCGTGGATCCGGCCGACATCGCCGAGGTGGCGGTGCGTGCCCTCACGGATCCCGCGCCCCACGACACCGAGCACGTCATCACCGGTCCCGAGCGGCTGAGCTACGCCGACGTCGCCGCCACGCTCACCGACTTCCTCGGCCGCCCGGTCCGGCACCGTGCGGTCGACGAGGACGCGCTCACCGCGTACCACGAGGCTCACGGCCTCGCGCCCGACTACGCCCGCTTCCTCGCGGGCCTGGACACGGCCGTCGCCGCGGGCTCGGAGGACCGGGTCACGACGACCGTCGCGGACGTGACCGGCCGGCCACCCCGGACGTTCCGGGACTTCTGCCGCGACCGGCTGGCCGGAGTCCCTCGGACCGCGGACGCCTCGCGGGCCTGAGATCGACGCGCGGCCGGCGTCACGACGGGTTCGGTTCGGTCCTGCTCGCGTCGGGCAGCGACGTGGACGAGGCTCTGCCGGGGGCCGGCGCGGTCCGGGCGGCCAGCGATCCCAGCAGGCGCAGGTTGTCGTACGACGGGCTGCCGGGATCGGTGGTGTAGAGGAACAGCGTCTGGTCCGGGTCGCCGGGCAGGACGAGGGCCTCGTAGCGGAGGGTGATCGGCCCGACCGCGGGGTGGTGCATCCGCTTGGTGCCGTGCGTGCGTTCGTGCACGTGGCGGCCGTTCCACCAGGCCCGGAACTCCGGGCTCTTGATGCTCAGCTCGCCGACGAGCTCGCTGAGCTGCGGATCGTCGGGATTGCGTCCGGCGTAGAGGCGCAGGGTGCCGACCACGTCGGCGGCCACCGCCGGCCAGTCGAGGAAGGCGTCGCGGGCGCCCGGGTCGAGGAAGACCCACCGGATGTAGTTGCGGTGCCGCGGCGGGAGCAGTGTCCAGTCGGTGAGGAGGGCACGGCCCAGGGCGTTCGAGGCGAGCACGTCCGTGCGCCGTCCGAGGATGAGCGCGGGGTGTTCGGTCATCGAGGCGAGCAGCTGGTGCATCGCCGGGCGTACCCGTTGGGCGGGCATCTGCCGGCTGCTGCGCCTCGCCGGCCGCGCGAGGTCGGCGAGGTGGGCGCGGGCGGCGGCGTCGAGCCGGAAGACCCGGGCCAAGGCGTCGACGACAGCGGCCGAAGGGCTGGTGTGCCGGCCCTGTTCGAGCCGGGTGTAGTAGTCGACGCTCACGCCGGCGAGCAGGGCCACCTCCTCGCGGCGCAGTCCGCGGACGCGGCGTCCCTGCGCCACGGCGGCGATGCCGGCCGCTTCCGGAGTCAGGTCGGCCCGGCACTGACGAAGGAATCGGCCGAGGTCGGAGTGTCCTGCCATGACCCGATGATCCGCCCCGAACGTCGTCCGCGACACCGCCTGGGTGGGTACGCCGTTCCCAGGCAGCGCTGGGCTCGTCCGGCTGTGTTCTCGGCCCTCCCTCGTACCCACGATGGAGTGGCGTCCCCGGCCGGGGACACGACGACACCGAGATCCGGGAGTTCCCATGCCCTACCCCACCGCAGGTCCGGCCACGTGGTTCGTCACCGGCACGTCCCGCGGCATCGGCCTCGAACTGGTCAAGCAGTTGCTGGAGCGGGGTGACGACGTCGCGGCGACGACCCGGTCGGCCGAGCGGCTCGTCGCGGCCCTCGGGCCGGTCGACAGTGAGCGACTGCTTCCCCTCGAACTCGACCTGACCGACGAGGCCGCGGTGACGGCGGCCGTCCGGGCCACCACCGACCGTTTCGGCGGGATCGACGTCGTGGTCAACAACGCGGGGTACGGCTTCCTCGGCGCGGTCGAGGAGGCAGGCGACGCCGAGGTCCGGACGATGTTCGAGGTGCAGGTCTTCGGCGTCTGGAACGTGCTCCGCGCGGCCCTGCCCGGCATGCGCGCCGCCGGCAGCGGCCACATCGTCAACGTGTCCTCGATCCTGGGGCTGACCGCGTTCCCCGGCTGGGGCCTCTACTGCTCCGCGAAGTACGCCCTGGAGGGTCTGTCGGACTCGCTCGCGGCCGAGGTCGCACACCTCGGCATCAAGGTCACCGTCGTGGAACCCGGATACACGCGTACCGACTTCCTTCGGACGTCCTCCCTCGGCCTGCCGGCGCGCACCACCGACGGCTACGAGGCGATCCGCGAGATGACCGAGGCGCACCTGGCCATGCCCGGCACCCAGCTCGGCGACCCGGTCAAGGCCGCGGCCGCCATCGTCGAGGTGGCCGTCGGCGGCAGAGCGCCGCTGCACCAGGTGCTCGGCTCCGACTCATACGGCCTGGCCAAGGCCCGCGTGGCGACGCTGCTCGCCGACATCGAGGCCGGCCGCGAACTCGCGCTCAGCACGGACGCCGACGAAGCCTGACCGCTTCGTCGACGGGTCGCGGCGTGCCGTCGCGCACCCGGACAGCTCGCGTCGGCCCGCCTCCGGAGGCGGGCCGACCGGTCGCACCGGCGTCGATCCGGCTCTGTCGGAGCCCGTGGCTATCCTTTCGCCGTGTCGTACGCCGATCTCAGTCATGCCCAGTGGAACGATCTCTCCGACGGCGCTGCCGGCCGGCTCGCCCAGGACGTCGCCGCGCGGCACGAGCTGACAGTGACCGGCCTGGGCGACACGGCGTACGCGGGGCGGTCGCACCGGACTGCGCTGTTCGACCGGGGCGGGATGCGGTTCGCTCTCGTACCCGGCGGCCGGCCGACGCTCGGCTACGACGCGGCCCGCTTCCGGCCCGCTGCGCACCAGGCCGCCGACTACGCCGACAGCGCCGCCGAGTTCGGCCTTCCGTCGCTGACCGAGTACGTCGACGCGATGACGTCGCCCGTACGCGACGTCGACATGCCGGCGATGCTGGTCGCGGTGGACGCGTTCGACCCGTGCGAGGTGCCGCTGGCGCCGGACGACCCTCGGGTGCGGGAGCTGGTCGCGTCGGTCGGGAACCGGTTCGGCGGGGTGCGCACCTTCCGGTCGGGTGACGGGCTGACTGTGGAGTTCGACCGGACGACCGGGCAGGTGGTGCGCGCCCGGGCGATCCGCGAGGTCTCGTACGACGAGGCGATGGCCGGGCTCGGGAGCCTCGGCGTGCGGACGACCACTCCGGACGAGTGGGAGTGGGCGTGCGGCGCCGGTGCGACGACCCTGTTCCGCTGGGGCGACGACTGCCCCGGAGACGGCTATCCGTACGACCACAGGACCGGCCCGCACCGGCAGGAGAACCTCTGGGGTCTGGCGATCGGGCAGGACCCCTACCGGCACGAGGCGACGACCGAGCGCACCGTCGTCTGCGGTGGCGACGGCGGCGGTGCCACCTGTGGCGGGAGCGGCTTCTTCCTGGGCTGGCTCACCCTCGCGACCGCGTACCGCGACGAGGATTTCGGCCGGTGGGTCGCCTCCGACGACGGATACGCCGACGAGATCCTGACCCGGCCCGTCATCGAGCTGGGCTGAGGCCCGGATGACCACCGAGCGTCCCTACGGTTCCCGCCGCCCGCGCCGCCGCGCCCCGCGCGTCCTGCTGATCGTCGGCGTCCTCGCGGCGCTCGCCGCCGGTACGGCGGTCGTGGTGCCGCTGGTGCGGCCACCAGGCCCGCGACCGGAATTCCAGCTCCCGGTGGCCTGCGGCGAGACGTGGCGGCTGTCCACCTATCCGGGGCACGACGACTACGACGTCGACTTCTTCCCGACTTCCGGGGACGCGTGGGGACGGCCGGTGCTCGCCTCCGCCGACGGCACCGTCACGGTGGCGGGGATCAACGGCTCGCTGGGCGGACGTACCCCGCAGGATCCGGACGGGCCGCGGGGGCGCGGCGGCGGCTACTGGGTCAAGATCGACCACGGTGGCAAATGGGAGACGCAGTACCTGCACCTGCTCGAACCGCCGTCGGTGCAGGCCGGTCAGCGGGTGGCCCGGGGCGACCAGCTCGGACGGGTCGGCAGCACCGGGAACTCCGGCGCCCCGCACCTGCACTACGAGCAGCGCCGGGGCTGGGAGAAGGTGGAGGCATACTTCGACGGCGTGCCGTCCGGGATCACGTCCGACGACCGCGAGTACTCGGTGCGGCTGACGAGCGCGAACTGCCGGCCGACGCGCCCGTGACCGGAACCGTCAGCGTTCGTCGGTGGACGATCCGGCACGCCGGGCCTTTCCGATCAGGCCGAGGTGGGTGTGCTCGAACCCCTCGGTCGTCTTGAGGCCGTAGCCCAGGGCGCGGTCGACGGCGATGTGGAACGCCCACGCGACGGCCAGGACTCCCAGCCAGTCGATCCGGTCGCCGGACGCGGCCGCTGCCACTGCCACCGCGCCGAGCGCCGCCGGCAGCGTGTACGAGTGCGCCACGTTGTAGCAGACGGCGCCGACGCGCGGCCCGCGCAGGTAGCCGAGCATGGACAGGTCGAAGACGAGGAAGAGGGCGAGCAGCGACCACCACGGGTACCCGGCCGCGACGGTCACGACGACGGCGAGGGCCGCGACGGCGACGGCCTCCACGCGCTGCGCCGCGACCGGGTTCAACTGCGGCATCTCCCACCTCGATGTCTGTCAGTGGCCCTTGCGCAGGCCCGAGCCCCCCGGTGGCCGGGGTGGTCGGAGGCAGCCGGCTCGTGCCGCCACCAGCTCTGACAGGGTACGCGGCGGAGGCCGTGCGCCGGCGGCAACCGCGACGGTCAGCCGCCGAAGCGTTGCCGCAACTGGTACTTCAGCACCTTGCCGGTGCCGCCGCGGGGCAGCGCGTCGAGGCGGTGGATGCGGGCGGGGACCTGGTGCGGCTCCAGCCGCTCGGCGAGGAACGCGGCGAGCGTCGCGTCGTCCAGGGCCGGGTCGGCCGCCACGACGGCGGCGACGATCTCGCCGTGCTCGGGGTCGGGCAGCGCGACGACTGTGGCCTCGCGTACCGAGGGGTGGTCGTAGAGTGCGGCCTCGACCTCCAGCGACGACACGAGCTTCCCGTCGGTGGTGATGACGTCGGTCATCCGGTCGAACAGGAACAGCTCGCCGTCGGCGGTGGCGCGTCCGAGGTCGCGGGTGCGGGTCCACCCGCCGGCGTGCACGCGGGCGTTGAGCGCCTGGTCGAGGTACAGCCGCTTGGGCGCCTCGCAGCGCAGCCACACCTCGCCGAGTTCGCCCGGCGGCAGCGGCTCGCCCTGCTGGTCGACGACGCGCATCTCGGTGCCGCGTCCGGGGCGTCCCAGCCACATCGGCCGGTCCGGGTCGACGTTGCCCAGGATGATCGCCGGCACCGCCTCGGACTGCGCGTAGGCGTTGGCGATGGTGGCGTTCGGCATGGCCGCGAGGAGGTCGCGGGCGATGCGCGGCGGCATGATCGCCGATGCGTTGCCGATGGTCTTGACCGAGCCGAGGTCGTAGCGGTCCTGCGGGCGGATGGCGGCGAGCCGGATCGCGGTCCACGGGGTGAGGATGAGGGTCGCGCAGCCGTGCGTGGCGAGCAGGCGGGCGATCTCCTCCGGGTCGTCCGGTGAGCACACGATCAGCGGTGACGGCGTCGTGGTGGCCAGCACCGCGACAGTCGTCGCGCTCGACGTGGTGCCCAGCGGCATCGGCGCGAGCAGCGGTGCTGGGTCGACCAGCTGCCCGAGGGCGGCGGACCCGCGCCCGTACGTGAGGTTGCCGTGCGGGTTGGTGAACGGCTTCGCCGGGCCGGTGGTGCCGGAGGTGTAGAGGATGTCGGAGATGTCCTCGGGGGTGACGCCGGTGTCGACGGCGGCGGAGTCGCCCTGGTCGAGGTCCGCGACGACCACCGACCAGCGTCCGGCGTCGTCCCGCCACGGCGGGAGCGCCGCGCCGCGGATCACACCGGCCACCGCACACTGGTCGAACCGGCGGCGCAGCTCCACCGCCGGCATCGTGTCGTTCACGTGTACGGCGGTGGCGCCGGCCTTGAGCACGCCGAGGTAGGCGACGGCGTAGTCGATCCAGTCGTCGCCGCCGAACAGCAGCGCCACCCGGGCGCCCCGCCCGGTGCCGCCGAGCCGGTCGAGCACCGCGCGGGCGACGGCGTTCGAGCGCCGGTCCCAGTCCCGGTAGGTGATCGCCGTCTTGCCGCGGACGTTTATCGCCTCCTGCTCGGGCATCAGGCCGGTGCGGTGCCGGAGCAGGTCGGGTACGACGACCGCGGACGTGGGCACACTCATGGGTCCTCCCTCGGATGGCGCGCTCAACTCCACCGGTACACGCGGTGGAAGTCTTCGATCCGGTCGAGCAGCAGCAGGCCCCGGCCGGCCACGTGGCTGTCCAGGACGGACCGGTAGGGGCCGGTGTCCAGGACGGCGTCGCGGACGCCGAAGGCGCGGTCGGCGGTGTGCCGGCTCCATTCGTCGAACTCGGCGACTGTGAGCCGGCGGCGTTCCTCGACGGCGCGGGCGAGCGGGCGGGCCGCGAGCCGGCCGGCGGCGCGCTCGGTGACGACGCCGCTGAAGAACTCGGACCCGCAGCCGGAGCCGTAGGAGAACAGGCCGATCCGGCGGGCCACCGTGAAGTCGGCGTGGTCGATCAGCGAACACAGCGCGAGGTAGAGCGAACCGGAGTAGAGATTGCCGATCTGGCTCGTGTACGACAGCGACGGGGCCACCCGCGCCGCGAAGTCCCTGTCGATGTCGGCCGGCGCCATGCGCTTGGTCTTGCGCAGCAGCGTGCGGTGGGCGCCCTTGACCATCCCGGCGAAGGGGATGTGGAAGACGAGGTGGTCGAACGTGGTGACGATGTCGGCGCCCTCGACGCGGTCCCGGTAGGCGGCGAAGCACCGTTCCAGACAGGTGAGATAGGCGAGCAGGGACAGGTCGGAGTTCACCACGTCGACGTCCGGCCGGGGCCGCAGCGTGTCCATCACCTCCTGGGTGTGGTACCCGCTGGCGCCCAGGTCGAGCCGCAGCACGTCGGGCGTACGGCTGACCAGCATCGCGACCGCGCCGGCGCCCTCCGACGGCTCGAAGTAGCTGCCGGCCGCCGCGACGCCGGCGATGTCGGTGGCGATCACGAGCGCCCGCGCGTCCGGCGCCGGGCTCGCGGCGATGATCGCCGCCGCGCTCTGCAGGGCGGCGGTGCCGCCGTAGCAGGCGTGCTTGACCTCGAACGACCGGCAGCGCGGCGGCAGGCCGAGGAGGTCGTGGACATAGGTGCTGATCGGCTTGCCGAAGTCGAGCCCCGACTCGGTGGCCACCACCACCAGCTCGATCGCCTCCCGCTGCTCTGGCGACAGGGCGTCGACCAGTGGCCGGGCGGCGTTGACCGCGTGGGTCACCTGGTCCTCGCAGGGCAGGCTCACCGACCGGCGGCGCATCATCAGGTTCGGCAGCCGCGACGGGTCCAGGCCGCGCGCCTCGAACAGGCTGGGCACGTCGACGTACGCCCGGCCGGGGTAGACGTGGAGATCCTCGATGCCGACCGCCGTGGTGATCATCCTCGGGCCTCTCCTCTTCGTGGATCCCTTACCGCCGCGGTCCCTGACGTTGTACGACCGCGGGCCGGGCGTGTCTGCTCAGAGTTGAGCGCCCGCGATCGGCCCGGCCGGTTACCATCCCGGGTCATGACGAGATACGTCGCTCTGTTGCGTGCGGTGAACATCGGTGGCGGTAGCTCGATGGTGATGACGGAGCTGAAAGAGGTCTTCGTCTCCTGCGGCTTCGACGGCGTGGCCACGTACATCCAGAGCGGCAACGTCGTGTTCGGCTGCCCCGAGACCGACGAGGTCGCGATCCTGGCCGAGATCGACAGGGGCATCAAGCAGCGGTGGGGTCGCGACGTGCCGGTGCTGCTGCGCAGCCTGGACGAGCTCGACGCGATGATCGCCGCCAACCCGTATCTCGACGTGCAGACGGACCACACGAAGCTGCTCGTCACCATGCTCAGCGGCGACCCCGGCGCGGACAAGCAGGCGGCGCTCGCCGCCCCGCCCGGCGAGAGCGGCACGCTGACGCTGCTCGGCCGCGACGTGTTCGTGCACGTTCCCGACGGGTACGGGCGCAGCAAGCTCAGCAACGCCTTCGTGGAGAAGAAGACCGGTGTGGTCGGGACGACCCGCAACTGGCGCTCGGTGCTGAAGCTGCGCGACATGGCGGCGGCCTGACCGCGTACCCGTCATACCCGTCATCGCGGGCTCACCATTGACGGGCCGGACACGGCGCCCGAGGCGCTGTCACCGGCGTCGGCGGCCCGCACGAACCGGTCCGCCAACGACAGCAGCGGGCCGGTGAGAAGCGTCGTGACCAGCGCCATGATGAGCAGGGCGAGGAACAGCGGCGGGCTGAGGATGCCGGCCTGGAACGCGACCTGGAGCACGATGAGCTCGGTGAGCCCGCGCGTGTTGAGCAGGATCCCGATCCGTGTCGCCTCTGCGGGAGAGCAGCCGCCGAGCCGGCTGCCGAGATAGCCGCCGCCGATCTTCCCGGCGAGTCCGAGGACGAGCACGACGACCACCAGCGACCACGGCGTGCTGGCGACCGCGCCGGTCAGCGCGGTGAGCCCGGCGCTCACGAAGAAGATCGGCAGCAGCGACCGCCCGAGCCGCGACACGGCGGCGGTCGGCGCGTCCCAGGGCTCGCCGGGCGGCACCGCCAGGCCGACCAGGATCGCGCCGAACACCGCGGTCAGCCCGAGGAGGTGGACGCCGAAGCCGACCACGAGAGCCACCACGCCGAGCACCACGGCACTGGCGGCCGGCCACCGGCCGCACCACAGTGCCGCCCGGGCGCGGCGCAGCACCCATCGGATCCCGCCGGCCAGCAGCAACGCGCCGGCGAGGACCGCCATCGCGCGGCCGAAGGTCGCGGGGTCTCCGGCGCCCAGCCCGACGGCCAGGGACAGCAGCAGCCAGCCGACGACGTCGACGACCACGGCGGCGGCCAGCGCGAGGGCCCCGGCCGTCGTCTCCGTCAGGCCCCGCTCGGTCAGCAGCCGCGCCAGCACCGGTACGGCGGTGATGGACAGCGTCACCGCGACGCCCAGCACGAAGGCCGGCATCGGCGCGTCGCCGCGTACGGCCGGTCCGGCGACGAACTGGACCCACAGTGCGACGAGCACCCCGCAGGCCAGCGCCGGGACGAGCGCACCGGCGGTCACCCAGGCCAGCCTGCGGTCGTCGCGCGCCGGCCCGACCCGCAGCTCACGCGCGAGGCCGACCAGGAAGAGCACCAGGGCACCCTCGGCGACCAGGCGCAGGAGTGCGCGTACGTCCTCCGGCAGCACCGCCGCCAGCCCGTCGTGACCGGCGAACAGGACGAGGGCCGGGCCGACGAGGAGACCGGCGACGATCTCCCCGATCACCGGCGGCTGCCGCAACAGCCGCGCCACGGCTCGTCCGGTCCCGCCGACGAGCAGCAGCGCCACGAGCAGCGCGGCTCCGTGCAGGAGGACCAGGACGGCGCTCATGCGGACAGTTCCCGGTCGCCGCGCAGCAGGCGTGCGCCGTTCACCGGCCGGATCGGCTCGGCGCCCCACCGGGCGGGCTCGTACTGTCCGCACTCCACGTACCGGGTCAGCGCCGGCTCGTTGATCAGGAGGTATCCGCCGGGCAGCTGATCCACCAGCTTCGCCGCGCGGAAGTGCTTGAGGAACAGCCCGACGCGGGACCGGGTGGTGCCGACCATGCTGGCCAGCTCCTCCTGAGTGATCTTCGCGTCGATCTGCATGCCGAGGTTGAGCCGCCGGCCCACCTTGCGGGCGAGTCGCAGCAGCGTCGCGGCCAGCCGGTGTTCGCTGTCCATGGTGACCAGTTGGGTGATGGCCTGCTGCTGGTCGAGCAGCTTGGCCATGAGGAACCGGGTGAAGTGCCAGTTGAGCTGTTCGTCGCTGCTCAGCAGGTCGAACAGCTTCGCCGAGTTGACTCTCCTGATCACACTGTCGCGCATGGCCCGGGCGGTGTCGTGGCGTGGCCCGCCGAGCAGGCCGAGCTCGCCGAACATGTCGCCCCGTGTGTGGATCGACAGCAGGCACTGCTTGCCGTCCGCGGAGGACGCGATGGTCTTGAACTGGCCGACCTCCACGAGGTACATCCGCAGATCGTGGTCGCCGGAGTTGTACGCGGCCCCGCCTCGCGGGACGTGTGTGCGGACGGCGAAAGTCGGGTCGTCCCGGATCAGCCGATGCAGCTCGTTACGCAAACTGGTGGTGGCGCCGGCGATTCGCAAGGAGGCCTCCTGGCGCCCGATGTCGTGGCTCGGGCGTGTTGTCAGGTTCCTGATCATTCGCTGGTGAAATGCGTGACGCTATCAATCGTTGACAGTACAGCCGCAACGCCGGCAAGTATTTCTTCAGCCGGTGTCGGCAAACTGTCGGAATTGCAATACGGCCCGTGCCGGCCGTTCGTCCCGTCGGTCGTGCTCGGCATGCCGCGCGCCCGGCGCTGAGGCGACCCATCTGCATTTCTGCAGGCAGGAGCGCTTGATCTGGGCGGCGGCATGGCGCGACCTACGATGTCCATCTATCTGTGGTGTCTGGTTTCTTCCATGTTCGGGACGCGTTCATCCAGTGAAGCAAATGCATGCAAGGGGCCTTTCGGAGGGTGTGGGCGAGGGTTGCGCATACTGCTTGATTGAGCCGTATTAATGCCCGCCGCCATCGTAACTAATTGGGTGGCGGGTGTCTACGCAGCGCAATGACCAGGCATTTTGCGACCTCGGTTGGGTTCGTAGGGGGTGATTGTCAGCGGAATGGGAGTCGGCTGGCCTTTTTAATGATTTAGGTCAATTTGCCTCGCTGAGCAGCCGCTCGGTGACCGACTCGGCGTGCCGGACCCGCCAGTCGACCAGCGGCTCCGCCGCGACGAGCCGGTTGAACGCCCCGACGTCGGTGGAGGCCGGCACCCGGTAGTTCAGCCGCTGACCCGGCGTTCCGCGCAGGGCCGCGGCGGTGGCCTCCCGGCAGTAGGCGGCGCAGACCGACGCGAGCACGCGCCGGTCGTCCCGCCCTGCGACGCCGAGATCGGCGCGCACCTCGTCCAGCGGGCGGCCGAAGTGCGTCCGCTCCAACTCGGCGAGCCGCCGCGGGCCGACGTCGGCCAGCCGGTCGTAGCGCAGGAACATCCGGTACAGCTCCTCGGCGCGAGCGGCGAACAGGGTGCCCCGGTGCGCCACCGGAGACCGCGCGCCGAGCTCGAACAGGTCCGGATCGGGCGCCTCACGGATGTCGGTGACGTCGAGCGCGGCGAGCAGATCCTTCGCCGCGTCCGACGTGGCGGCCTCGGCGGTGCACTGGTTCACCGTCGTCGTGACGACGAAGTCGGCCCCGAGCGCGAAGGCGGCGGCGACGGACGCCGGGGTGCCCACCCCGGCCACCCCGATCCGCGCCCCCGGCGCCTCCCGGTCGCGCAGGGCCACCAGAGCCGGCACCAGCGCATGGGCGTCCCGTTCGACTGCCACGTCGGTGGCGACCGCCTCCCGTGCCGCCGCGCCCGCTGCTCCGCCGTCCAGGTGCCCGGCGGCGGCCAGCGCCCGTACCGTCGCCGGATCGGCGGGGCGCAGGAACCGGACCGCCGTGGCCAGATCCGGGGCACGGACCAGGACCTGCCGGGGACCGTCGCCGTAGCGGAACCGCACGAGCTGCGGCGACACCACGGCGAGCGGACCGGTGACCTCCACATGGCGGACGTCGTGGGCGAGGTACAGGTCGCACAGCGCCCGCTCGTCACCACCGGACGGCCAGGCCATGCCGTACCGGCGGACGTCGCGAAGCTCGGCCAGCGCGGCCCTGATCTCCGGCGGCGCCAGACCCCGGGCGCCGAAGAAGCCGAGCAGTCCGGCCTCCGACAGCCGTCGCAGGAACGCCGGCGACGTGACGCCGAACGGGGACGACCCGGCCAGGCAGGCGTACCGGATGCCGTAGTCGGACCGCAGCCCGGGCGAGCCCGCCGGGCGCGGACGCGACGCGGTGGCCGGCGGTGGGCCGAGGGCGGGACCTCGCGCCACCGGCGCGGCCGGCGCAGTCACCGGAAGCGCGGCCGGCGCGGCGGGCGCGACCGACGTCGCTGGCGCGGGCGGCGGGACCGGCGCGGGCGGCGGGACGGGCGCGGCGGGCGCGAGCGGCCCGCCGGGAACGCGTGCCGGCAGGCTCCCGGCGGCCCGGCGCCACATCTTGGTCAGCACCTCACCGGGACCGACCTCGACCGGCTCGGTCACCCCCGACCGGGCCAGCAGGCACATCGTGTCCCACCACCGGACCGGCTCGACGAAGTGCCGCAGCAGCGTGCCCGGGATCTCGCCCGGGACATGGGGCGACCCGGTCACGTTGCTCACCACCGGGATCGACGGCGGGCCCGGCGTGACGTCGCGCAGGGCCACCGCGAACGCCTCCGCGGCGCCGGCCATGAACCGGGAGTGCGCCGGCACGCTGACCGCCAGCGGCACGCACCGGCCCGTACCGAGCCGCGGCACGGCGTCGACGACCGCGCGGATGCCCGCCGTGCTGCCGGCCAGCACGAACTGGTCGGGCAGGTTGTGGTTGGCGAGGTCGACGTCCGGGATCCCGGCCAGCAGCTCCGTCACCCGCGACAGCGGCAGGCCGAGCACCGCCACCATGCCGCCGCCGGTCACGCTCTCCATCAGCCGCCCACGGCGGACGACCAGGCTCAGCGCGCTGTCGAAGTCCAGGCAGCCGGCGAGGTGCAGCGCGGCGTACTCGCCGAGGCTGTGCCCGGCCACCACCTCGGGTGGCGGACGGCCGTCCGCCAGCGCGGCCCGGGCGGCCAGCACGCTGACCAGGAACACGGCCGGCTGCACGTACCGGGTGCGGCCGAGGTACTCGCCCCGGGCGTCCCGGCACAGCTGCGCCGGCGGCACGCCGATGAGCCGCTCGGCGGTGGCGCACTCGGCGGGGAAACGGTCCAGGAGACCCTCGCCCATGCCGGGATGCTGCGATCCCTGCCCCGGGAAGACCCACGCGCGCACGGCGATCACCGTTCCCAGGGGTAGCGGCCGTGCGCGACGAACTCCGTGATCCGCTGCCGCACCGCGGGCGCCGACATCAGCCGGCCGAACTCGGTGACCGCGTGGTCGCGCAGCCGGTCGTCGACGCCGGAGAACGCCCGGAAGTACCGCTTGGCGTCGCCGACGACCACCGGGTCGAGGCGGTTGAGCCGGAACAGTAGCTGCCGCAGCACCGTCTCGGGACGCTCGGCGACCTCGTCGACGAGATGGATCCGGTACGCCTCGGCCGCGGCGATCGTCTGCGTGCTCAACGTCGCGGCGTACGCCTTCTGGAACCCGACCCGCCGCACCAGGAACGGCAGCACGCAGCAGGGCAGCAACCCCCACAGCGCCTCCGGCAGCGCGAACGTGCTGCGGGCGGTGGCGTGCACGAAGTCGCTGGCGGCGACCAGCCCGACACCACCACCGGCGACCTGCCCGTCCACCTGGGCGATCACCACCCGCGGCACTGTGGTGAAGCGTTCCAGCAGGGCGAAGAACGCCGCGCCCCCGTCGGACGCGCCACCGTCACCGGCGGCGCTCTGGAAGTCCATGCCCGTGCTGAACACGCCGTCACGCCCGGCCAGGACCACCGCCCGGCAGGCGGCGTCGCCCTCGGCCTCGTCGAGTGCGGCGTGCAGCTCGCGCAGCGTCTCGTCGTCGATGCCGTTGCGCCGCTCCGGCCGGGCCAGCGTGACGCGCAACAGCCCGGGCTCGCGCCGGAGCTCGATCGTGCGGTACGCCATCGGAGCTCAGGCCGCGCCGCTCGGCACCTGCGGCAGCAGCAGCGTGTCGCGGATGCTGCCCTCGATGAACAGCCGGTCCCAGGTGCCGCCGCCCTTGGACTCGTGCAGCCGGCGCCGGCCGAACACCTCGGTGGCCATCTCCTTGCCGCGCTCCAGCTCGCGCAGCTCGTGGTAGTCGTCGACGCTGCGCAGGTGGATCAGCTGGAACAGGTGGTCCTGCTGGCCCCAGGTCTGCTCGTACAGCGTGGCGGTGACCCGGCCGGCGAGCCGCTCGTTGACGAAGTGCTGCCAGTGGGCCGCGTACATCCGGCCCTCCTCGCGGAACTCGTACTTGACGTCCGAGGTCCGCATGACGATCGCGCCGGCCGTCGCCGAGTTGATCTGCTGCTCCGGCGGCTGGTTGAGCTGGGACGAGGCGGGCGGCACGAAGGTCGCCGGCTCGGCGTCGTCGCCGTCGTGGTCCATCCCGTGCTGCGGTACGAGCACGTCCTCGTGCAGGCTGCGGTGGACGAAGATGCGGTCCCAGTTGCCGCCGCCCTTGTGCGGCAGCCGGTCCTCGTCGGAGATCCGGCGGAACTCCAGGTCGTGGTCGACCATGTTGAGCAGGATCCGGTAGTCCTGCGGGGACTTCAGGTGGATGAACCAGTGCATCCGGTCCCGGCCGCCGAACACCTCCTCGAAGGCGAACGACGTCGCCACGCCCTCCTGCGAGGTGTTGATGTACTGCAGCAGGTCCACGCTGAACTGGCGCCCCTCGGCGGCGAACCCGTAGGCCATCTGGCCGACCCGGTGCAGGATGAAGCCGGAGTTGAGCGTGTGCAGCACCCGCTCCAGCGGCAGCGACGATTGGTTCAGCGCGCGGTACGGCTCGACCGTCGTGGTCATCGGTTCGCTCCTCAGGTGAGATCGCCGGTTCCGGCCCGTTTCTACGGGGACGGCCGACGGCGTGTCTGCTCACGGTTGAGCGGGCGCCGGAAGCAACCGGCCTGCTCAAGGTTGAGCAGGCGAAGCCGGTACGACTGCCTAGCGTGATGACTCGGCCGGGATCCTCGGCCGTCGACCCTTCCCAGGCGGGCAGGTGCCGTGACGCAACAGACCGATCCAGCCCACGCCGTTGTCCTCTCCGCCGCCGATCCGGAGCGGCTACGCCGGTCCGCGCACCGGCTGCGCGAGCACGTCTCCACCGCGGACCCGGCGCTCGACCTCGCCGACGTGGCGTACACCACGCAGGTCGGCCGGATGCCGTTGCCGCACCGGCTCGCCGTGCGGTGCGCGAGCGTCGCGGACCTGGTCGGCGGACTCGACGCCTACCTGCGCGGCGAGGCCCGCGACGGGGTGCTGCACGGCGTCGCCGGGGCGCCGTTCGCGCCGGCCGCCGCGCCGACCGACGCCGACGCCGCCGCGGACTGGGTCGGCGGCGGCCTGGTCGACTGGCGGCGGTACTGGCCGGGACCACGCCCGCGGGTGCCGCTGCCCGGCTACCCCTTCGGTGCGGCGCCGCCGGCCCCGCCCGCCGCACGGCCGCGCGACCCGGCCGGGTCGCTGCGGGCCTATCTGGTCCAGGTGTACGCCGAGGTGTCCGGCCTGCCCGCCGAGTCCGTCGACCCGCTCCTGCCGCTGACCGAGCTGGGCCTGTCGTCGTTCCTCGTGACGCGACTGACCGCCCGGCTGGAGAACGACCTGGGCGAGCGGTCGCGGACGCTGTTCTTCGAGCACGCCACCCTTGGAGAGGTCGCCGCGGCGCTGGCGGCGGCCGGCCGCACGGCTCCCGCCGGCGCGGTTCCCGCCGAGCCCGCCGAGCCCGCCGAGTCCGCCGCACCTGCCGAGTCCGCCGCACCGCCCGCTGCGGACGTCGTGCCGGCGCCGGCCGTCGCCGTGGAGCGGGAGCCGGAGGAGGAGCGCGAGACGGAGATCGCGGTGATCGGCGTCGCGGGACGCTACCCGCGCTCGCCCGACCTCGACGCGTTCTGGGACAACCTCGCCGGCGGCCGCGACTGCGTCACCCCGCACCCGCCCGAACGCGCGCGGCCGGGATGGCCGACCCACCTCATGGACGGCGGGTACCTCGACGACGTCGACCGGTTCGATCCGCTGCTGTTCGGCATCACCCCCCGCGACGCCGCCCTGATGGACCCGCAGGAACGGCTGTTCCTCGAAGTGACCTGGGCCGCGCTGGAGAGCGCCGGATACACCCGCGCCCGGCTGCGGGAGCGGCACCAATCCTCGGTCGCCGTGTACGCGGGCGCGATGTGGAACGAGTACCCGCTGTTCGGGGCGGAGCGGACGCTGCGCGGCGTCCCGCAGGACTCCGGCGCGACGCTCGGCGGCATCGCCAACCGGGTGTCGTACTGCTTCGACCTGCACGGCCCGAGCCTCACCGTGGACACGATGTGCTCCTCCGCGCTGGTGGCGCTCGACCTGGCGGTGCAGAGCCTGCGGCGCGGCGAGGCCGAACTGGCGGTGGCCGGGGCCGTCAGCCTGTCGCTGCACCCGAACAAGTTCATCCAGCAGCACCGGATGAAGCTCACCGCGACCGACAGGCGCAGCCGGACCTTCGGCGCCGGCGGCGACGGGTTCGTGCCGGCCGAGGGGGTCGGCGCGCTGATCCTCAAGCCGCTGCGGCGGGCGCTGGACGACGGTGACCCGGTGCACGCCGTGATCCGCGGCACCGCCGTCGTCCACGCCGGACGGACGAACGGCTACATCGTGCCCAGCCCGGTCGCGCAGGCCGACGTGGTACGGCGGGCGCTGCGCGACGCCCGTACCGGACCCGCCGAGATCGGCTACGTGGAGGCACACGGCGCCGGCACGGCGCTCGGCGACCCGGTCGAGATCGACGGCCTGACCCGGGCGTACCGGGACGCGGCCGGGACCGACCTGCCGCCCGGCAGCATCCCGATCGGCTCGGTGAAGTCGACGATCGGGCACACCGAGGCCGCCGCCGGACTCGCCGGTCTCACCAAGGTCATCCTGCAACTGCGGCACGGCGTGCTCGCGCCGTCGCTGCACGCCGACGAACTCAACCCGAACATCCCCTGGGACGCCGTGCCGTTCCGGGTGCAGCGGCAGCGGGCCGAGTGGACCGGCCCCCGGGTCGCGGGCGTCAGCTCGTTCGGCGCCGGAGGGACCATCGCCCACGCGGTCGTCGCCGCGCCACCCGCCCGCACCCGCCCGGCCGCGCCGCCCGGCCCGCAGCTCGTCGTCCTGTCCGCCTACGACGAGGACCGCCTCGACGAGGTGGTGCGGCGGCTCGTCGCGTACCTGCGCCGGGACCGCGGACCGAGCACGGCGGACCTCGTCGCCGCGGTCCGGCGGATCGCCGCCGGGGAGCACCCCGGTTCGGCCGCCGACCACGCCGCCGCGCTGCTGGCGCACGACGGGCCGGCCCTCGCCGACATCGCCTACACGCTCCAGGTCGGCCGGGAGCCGCTGCGGCAGCGGCTGGCGGTCGTGGTCGAGGACGTCGCAACGTTGTGCGAGCGTCTCACCGCCTACCGCACCGATCCCGCCGTGCTGCGCGGGCGCGCGCCCGCCGCGCCGGACCCGGACGCCGTGCCGCCGGCCGGCGCGAGCCTGACCGACCTCGCCCGGCACTGGGTGGCCGGCGGAGCCGTCGACTGGGCCGCGCTCCACGAGCCGGGCCGGACGGTCGTGGACCTGCCGGCGTACCCGTTCGCCCGCATGCGGTGCTGGGTGCCGGAGGACACACCGGCCGGTGCCGGGCCGTCCGGCACGCAGGCGCCGACCGTCGCGGCGGCGCCGGACGCCGAGGTGCCGCTCTACGCCAAGGGGTGGGAGCCGGATCCCGATCCCGGGCCGGCCGCGTCGCCGGTGGCCGGGGTGATGCTGTGCGTCGGCGGCAGTCCCGATCTCGTCGCCCGTCTCGGCGGCCTGGCCGTGCACGACGTGGCGGACCTCGCCGCCGTGCTGTCCCGCGTGCCCGACGTCGGCGGGCTGGTCGGCCTGCCCGGCGGGCCCGGCTGGGAGACCCGGGTACGGATGGTGCAGCGGCTGCTGGCCGAGCGTCCCACCACGCCGTTGCGGATCCTGGAGACGGCCGTCGACGACGTCCGCACGGCCGGCTTCGTCAAGGTCCTCGGCGCCGAGTACGCCCGCGTCACCGCCACCGTGCTGCACACCGACCGGCCCGGCGACGACACCGATCTCGCCACCCGGATCCTCGCCGAATGGGTACGGGCCGACGCCTACGGCGAGGTCCGGTACGCCGACGGCCGGCGGTACCGGCCGCGCCTGGACCTCGTACCGGCGCCCCACGCGCCGCTGCGTTGCGACCCGGACGGGGCCTACCTGGTGACCGGCGGCACCCGGGGCGTCGGTGCGCTCGTCGCCCGGCACCTGGCCGGTCACGGCGCCCGGTCGATCGCCCTGGTCGGCGTCCACGCGGACACCGGCGTCGCGGACGACCTGCGCGCCCGCGGCGTGCGCGTGCTCCAGCACGCCGGCGGGTTCCCCGGTGTCGAGGAGTTCCTGCGGCAGGTCCGCGCGGAACTCGGCCCGCTGCGGGGCGTGGTGCACTGCGCCGGTGTGGAGAGCCGGGGCAACCCGGCGTTCCTGCACAAGGACCTGGCGGACGTCCGCGCGGCGATGGCGCCCAAGCTGGACGGTTTCGAGACCCTGGTGCCGCTGTGCGCCGCCGACCCGCTCGACTTCTTCCTGGTGTTCTCCTCGGTGTGCGCCACGGTGACCGGGCTGGCCGCCGGGGTCTCCGACTACGCCGCCGCGAACATCGCCGTCGACGAGCTGGTCCGCGCGCGGATCGCCGCCGGCCGTACGGAGTTCCGCTCGGTGGACTGGCCGCAGTGGGCACAGACCGGGTCCACGAGCGGACGCCCCAACCCGTGCGCGCCGGCCGGTCTCGCCCCGCTGGACGACGCCGCCGGACTACGCGTCGTCGACCGCGTGCTCGCCCTGCCGGCCGGCGCGGTGGTGCTGCCGTGCCCGCCGCTCGGCGACGCCCCCGACCCCGACGCCCTGCTGCGGCTGCGCCCGCGCCGCCCGGCGCCGACGTCACCCCCCGTCGTGGCAGGCGCTCCGGCCGCCGGTACGCCCGCCCCGGGCTCGGCGACAGCCTCGGTCCCAGCCCCGGCCTCGGTCCCGGCGCCGGCCCCAGCCTCGATCCCGGCCCCGGCCCCAGCCTCGGTCCCGGCCCCGGCGCCGGCGCCGGCCCTGACGACGGGCACGGCGACGGCCCCGCCGGGCTGGCTCGTGGGCATCTTCTCGGCGGCGCTGGGCATTCCCGAGCGCGACCTCGACCCGACCGTCGAGTTCGGCGACCTGGGCGTGGACTCGGTGCTCCTCGGCGAGCTGCTGATCCGCATCGAGGAGCGGCTCGGCACCCATCTCGACCCGGCGACGCTGCTGCTGCACCCCACGTTGGAGCGCCTCACCGCCCACCTCGGCGTGCAGGCCGCGACTCCCGAGCCCGAGCCGCCGACTGCGCCCGAGGCGGTGAACTCGCCCGGGCCGGTGGCTGCGCCCGTACCCGTGACTCCACCCGACGCGGTGACGGCGCCCGTACCCGTGACTGCGCCCGTACCCGTTGATGAGCCTGTGCCGACGGCGGCGCAGGCGGCGGTGGTCGCGGGCGGCGGCGCGCGGCCGGACCTGGACCGGCGGGTGGCGGTGATCGGCATGGCCTGCCGGTTCCCGGGAGCGACCGACGTCGTGACGCTGTGGGACAACCTGCTCCACGGGCGCTGCGCGGTCACCGAGGTGCCGGCCGAGCGGTGGGACCACCGCCGCTGGTACTCGCCCGAGCCCGGCCTCGGACGGTCGATCAGCAAGTGGGGCGGCTTCGTCGAGGGCATCGAGTGGTTCGACCCCGGCTACTTCGACATGAGCGACGACGAGGCGCGCTGCCTGGACCCGGCGATCCGGATGTTCCTGGAGGGCACCGCGGAGTGCCTGGCCGAGGCCGGGTACGCCCCGGACGAACTGCGCGGCCGGCGCGTCGCCGTCGTGGCCGGGGCGCGGCTGTCCGACTACGGCCGACGCGTCCCGATCCGCACCGACGTCCTGCGCTCCGACCAGAACTTCATCGCCGCCCGCGTCGCACACCACTTCGACCTGCGCGGCCCGAACCTGGTCGTCGACAGCGCCTGCTCGTCGTCGCTCGTCGCGGTGCAGGTCGCCTGCCGCAGCCTGCTCGCGGGGGAGTCGGAGCTGGCGGTCGTCGGCGGCGTCGAGGTGCTGCTGGACCCGGAGACGTACCTCGACCTGAGCGCCGCGCGGGCGCTGTCCCCGACCGGCCGGTGCTGGACGTTCGACGAACGCGCCGACGGCTTCGTGCCCGGCGAGGGCTGCGGCGTGGTGCTGCTCAAACCGCTGGCGGCCGCGCTCGCCGACGGCGACCGCGTCCACGCCGTGATCGACGGCGTGGCGGTGAACAACGACGGGCACACGATGGGCGTCACCACCCCCAGCCCCGCCGCCCAGGCCGACGTGGTCCGGCAGGCGCTGGCCGCCGCCGGCCGGCGCCCCGCCGACATCACGATGCTGGAGGCGCACGGCACCGGCACGCTCATCGGCGACCCGATCGAGCTGCGTGCCCTCAACGACGTCTTCGGCGACCGGCCCGGCGGCCGGATCGAGATCGGCAGCGTGAAGTCGAACCTGGGCCACCTGCTCAGCGCCGCCGGCATGGCCGGGCTGTTCAAGGTGGCGCTCGCCCTGGAACACGGCACGATCCCGCCGACGCTGTTCTGCGACACCCCGAACCCGCGGTTCGACTTCGACCGCTCACCGCTGCACCCCACCACGGAACCGGTCGGCTGGCCGGCCGGACGGGAACGCGTCGCCGGCGTCAGCTCGTTCGGCCTCGGCGGCACCAACGCCCACCTCGTACTCAGTGGCGCGCCGCCGGGGCCGGTACGCCGGGCGCCGCTGCCCCGCCCGGTGTTCCGGCGCAGGCGGCTGTGGCTCGACGGCGACGGCCCGGCCGGGGCGCCACCCCCGGCCCGGCCGGACACGGGCGAGCCGCTCACGGCGTCCCTGCTGCGACTGCAACTCGTCACCACCGACTGACCAGAAGACCGGAGGCAGGTTCCCGATGGCCGACGTCCAGAGCCGGTTCCGGCTCACCCACGACGACTTCGTCATGCGGAACCACCGGCTGCACGAGGTGTCGGTGCTTCCCGGCGTCGTCTTCTTCGACCTCGTCTACCGCACCGCCGTCGCGGCCGGCTGGGACCACCGCCGGCTCTGCGTACGGGACACAGTGCTCGCCGAGGCGATCGTCACCACCGACGGCTTCGACCGCGAGGTCGTGCTCACCATCGGCGAACCACAGGACGCGGGGCGTCCGTTCACCGTCCGCAGCCGCTGGCTTCGCGGTGACGACCCGGTGTCCGGCTGGCACGACAACGCTCACGGGCTGATCTGCCTCACCGACGAGCCGGTCCCGCCGCCGCTCGACCTGGCCGCGCTGCGGGCCGCCGCCGACCGGCACGACGACGTGGAGGTGCTCTACCAGCGGGCGGTACGGGAGCACATCCGCCACGGCCCGGCGATGCGCTGCCGCGGCACCCTGCACATCGGCGGCGGCGCGCTCCTGGCCGACCTGACCCGCGAGCAGCAACCGGGGGCCGCAGCCGCCGGGTTCCACCTGCACCCGGCCTCGCTGGACGCCTCGACGCTGGCCGGGTTCGGGCAGGTCGGGATGCCGACCGACGACCCGTTCGTGCCGATGTTCGTCCAGGAGTTCCGGGCACCCGAGCCGCTGCCGCCGACGTGTCATGTCCACGTGCCGCGCCCGGAACGGCTCGCGCCGTCCGGCGACGTGATCACCACCGACTACACGATCCGCGACGCGGACGGCCGGTTCCTGGCCGGCTTCACCGGCCTCACCTGCAAGCGCATCCGCGAATCCGGGCTGGTACGCCGGCTGCTCGCCGACGTGTCGGCCGACGCCGCGCCGGTCCGGCCCGCCGCCGCGCCACCGGCGACGGTGCCCGGGCAGCCCGCGGCGTCCTCGCCGGGCGCCGCGAACGGCTTCACCGACACGCTGCGCGCCGCCGTCGCGGACATGCTCGGCCGGCCGCCCGCCGAGGTGGCGACCGGCACCGGGTTCTACGACCTCGGCTTCGACTCGGTCGCGCTGCTCCGGCTCACCGAGCGGGTCGAGCAGCTCGTCGGCCGCAAGCTCTACCCGACGCTGTTGTTCGAGCACACCACCATCGACGCGCTCGCCGCGCACCTGTCCACCGGGCAGGCCCCGGCCGCGCCGGCCGTCCCTCAGTCGTCCGACGCGCCGGTGGCCGCCGCGGCTCCGGCCGCCCCCGAGTCGACGGTGCTGTCCTTCGTCGACGCCTGGGTGCCCGCGGACCCGGCGCCGCCGAGCACCGGTACCCCGGAGGCGCTCGTGGTGGGCGGCGCGCTCCCCGCCGGGCTCGCCGCCGCCCACGTGGACTCCGTCGACCGGCTCCGCGACGCCCCTGACCTGCCGCCCGCCGTCGTCCTGCTGACCGACGACCCGGCCGCCGACCTGTGGCGCGCCGCCACCGCCCTCGTCGACGCCGGACCGCGCGACCTGCTCGTCGTGCACGCCGGTGAGACCACCGCCGAGCAGGCGGCGACCGCGGCGCTGGCCCGTACCGTGACCGCCGAGATCCCCGGCCTGCGCTGCCGGTTCGTCCAGGTCGATCACGCCCGCGACCTCGCCACCGCGGTACGCGCCGAGCTGCGCGCGGGCGACGCCGAGCCGGAGGTCCGCCACGTCGGCGGCCGGCGTCTCGTGCGGCGATGGCGCGAGGTGGACCCGGCCGCCGGGGCCACGGGCGGGGAGCCGTTCCGCGACGGCGGCGTCTATCTGATCACCGGGGGATCCGGTGGTCTCGCCGCCGTCCTCGCGACGCACCTCGCGCGGCGGCACCGGGCCCGGATCGCCCTGCTGTCGCGTACCGCGCCCGCGGCGGCGCTCGTCGACCGGTGCCGCGCGGCGGGCGCCGAGGTGCACGTGGCCATCGCCGACGTCACCGACGCCGCCGCTGTGGACGCGGCGGTGACCGGTGTACGGGAGCGGTTCGGCCGGATCGACGGGGTCCTGCACTGCGCCGGCGTCACCCGGGACGGGCTGTTCTTCCGCGGCGATCCGGGCGACCTCGCCGCCGTCGCCGCCCCCAAACTCGACGGCCTGCGCCACGTCGACGCCGCCACCGCCGGTGACGCGCTCGACTTCCTGGTCGCCTTCTCCTCCGCTTCGGCCGACGTGGCCAACCCCGGTCAGGCCGCCTACGCGTACGCCAACGCGGGCCTGCGGCACGTCGAGCGGCGCGGTCGCGGCCGGACCGTCGTCATCGGCTGGCCGTACTGGGCCGAGGGCGGCATGCGCGCGCCCGCCGACGCCCTGCGCCGCTCGACCGAGCACACCGGCCAGGAGCCGATGCCCACCGACACCGCGCTGGGCGTCCTGCGCGACGTGCTGCGCGGTCCGTACGACGCGGTGCTGGTCCTGCACGGGCAGGCGGACCGGCTGCGGGAACTCGTGCCGGCCGCCGGTGCGGCTGCGGCCACCGCCGCCTCGCGCCCGGCCCTCGGAGCTGCCGCCGTCTCGCGCCCGGCTGCCGGGTCCGACGGCGGACCGGCTGTCGGTGAGCCGGCCGTGGGCGGGCCGGGCGACGACGCGGTCGCGGTGGTCGGCGTGGCCGGGCGTTACCCCGGCGCGGACGACCTGGACGCGTTCTGGCGCAACCTGGCCGGCGGCGTCGACGCGATCACCGAGGTGCCCGCCGGCCGCTGGGACCACGCGGCGCTGTTCGACCCGGAGAAGGGCACCCCCGGGCGTACGTACGGCCGGTGGGGCGGCTTCCTCGACGGCGTCGACCGCTTCGCGCCGACCTTCTTCGGGGTGTCCCGGCGCGACGCCGAGCGGATGGACCCCCAGGAACGGCTGTTCCTCACCACCTGCTGGCACGCCCTGGAGAACGCCGGACATCCGCCCGAGACCCTGCGCGGCGAGGTCGTCGGCGTCTACGCGGGCGTCATGTGGAACCACTACCAGCTCGTCGGCGGGGCCACCGACGGCGTCGCCCCGACCGCGATGCACTGCGCGATCGCCAACCGCGTCTCGCACACCTTCGACCTGACCGGGCCGAGCCTGGCCGTCGACACCGCCTGCTCGTCGTCGCTGATGGCCGTGCACCTCGCGGTCGAGAGCATCCGGCGGGGCGAGTGCACGCTCGCCCTGGCCGGCGGCGTGAACGTGACGGTGCACCCGCAGAAGTACCTCCAGCTCGCGCAGGGGCAGTGGTTGTCCACCGACGGCCGGTGCCGCGCGTTCGGCGCGGACGGCACCGGCTACGTGCCCGGCGAGGGGGTCGGCGCGGTGCTGCTCAAGCCGCTGTCGCGCGCGCTCGCCGACGGCGACCACGTGTACGGCGTCATCCGCGCGACGTCGGTGAACCACACCGGACGTACCGCCGGGGCGACAGTACCGAGCCCCGGCTCCCAGGCCGCGCTCGTCCGCGCCGCGCTGGACTCGGCCGGCTGGGCCCCCGCCACGCTGGGCTACGTCGAGGCCCACGGCACCGGCACCGCGCTCGGCGACCCGATCGAGGTCGAGGGCCTCCGGCAGGCGTTCGACGGTGCGGACCTGCCGGCCGGGGCGTGCGCGATCGGCTCGGTCAAGTCGAACATCGGGCACCTGGAGGGCGCCGCCGGGATAGCCGGCCTGACGAAGGTGCTGCTGCAACTGCGGCACCGCGCGCTCGTGCCGTCGCTGCACGCCGAGGAACTCAACCCGCACATCGACTTCGCCGCCGTGCCGCTGCGGGTCCAGCGCACGCTGGAGCCGTGGACTCCGCCGCCCGGCGTACCGCGGCGGGCCGGCGTCAGCGCGTTCGGCGCCGGGGGCACCAACGCGCACGTGCTGGTCGAGGAGTTCGCCCCCGCCGCCGCACCCGCGCCGGACGGGCCGGCGCTCGTGGTGCTCTCCGCGCCGACCGCCGAGACACTGCGGGCGTACGCGGGCGCGATGGCGGCCGGCCTGCCGGAGTCGACCGGCCCGACCGCGGCGGTGGCCGACCTTCTCGGCGTACCCGAGGAGGCGCTGGAACCGTCGGCGACCCTCGGCGATCTCGGGCTCGACCCGGCGCGGCTGGCGGACCTGGTCGGGGTGGAGGCGATCGGCCGGCTGAGCGTTGCGACGCGCCTCGACGAACTCGCCGCGGACCGGGGCGTCCGCGACATCGCCTACACGACGCAGGTGGGACGGGCGCCGCAGGCGGTCCGCATCGCCGTCGTGACGTCCGGCACCGACGCGCTGCGCAGCGCGCTGGAACGCTTCGCCCGCGGTGCGGACACCGGGGACGTGGTGACCACCGGCGCGCCCGCCACCGGCGATCCGGTGGCGGCCTTCCGGGCCGGTGACCTGCACGAGGTGGCCCGGCACTGGGTCGGCGGCGGCGCGGTCGACTGGTCCGCCTGCTACCCGGACGGGCATCCCCGCCGCGTACCGCTGCCGACCTGCCCGCTGCCGGAGGAGCCCTGCTGGATCGGCGGCTGGGACGCCGCTCGCGCCGGCTCCGCCGGCACGCTCCGCGCCGGGACCGGCGGTGGCGACGCCGTCGCGGTGGCCGCGAGCCCGCCACCGGCCGTCGACGGCGACGTGGTCGTGCCGGACGGGCCGGACCTGGAGTTCCGTGTCCTGGACCAGGGCGTCGCGCTGGTGTCGATGCGCGCGCCGATGTTCACCGACGGGCTGCTCGCGGCTTTGGGGGACACGTTCGCGGAGATCGAGCGGCGCGACGACGTACGTGCGGTGGTGATCACCGGCCACGGCTCGGTATTCAGCATGGGCGGCACTCCCGAGGCCCTGCGGGCGCTGGCCGAGGGCGAGGGCACGTTCACCGACGCCGCGCTCGTGTACGAGGGCATCCTGCGCTGCACCCGGCCGGTCGTCACCGCCGCCGCCGGGCACGCCTCCGGCGGGGGACTGGCGTTCGCCTGCTACGGCGACGTGGTCGTCCTCGGCGACACGTCGGTGTACAGCGCGAACTTCACCCGCTACGGCTTCACCCCGGGCATGGGCGCCACCTACATCCTGGAGCAACGCCTCGGCCCCGCCCTGGCCGCCGAGATGATGCTGACCGGACGGTCGATGACCGGCGCCGAGCTGAGCCGGCGCGGAGCCGGCGTGACCGTGCTGCCGCCGCAGGAAGTCGTTCCGGCCGCGCTGGACCTGGCCCGGTCCATGGCGGACAAGCCACCGGCGGTGATCCGGTCGCTCAAGAACGAACTCGCCGGCCGGATCCTCGACCGGCTGCCCGAGGTCATCGCCAGCGAGGTCCGAATGCACGGGAACGTCCTCGGCGCGGAGTCCGCCGCCCTGGTACGGGAGCACTTCACCAAGGTCGACGAGTTCCGTAGCCGGGCGACGCCGGCCGCGCAGCCGGAGCCCGGACCGGACGACGGCGCGGTGGGCGACGCGGTGACGGAGATCGTGGGCGCCCTGCTGTACCTGCGCCCGGACGAGGTGCTGCCGTCCCGCACCTTCGCCGACCTGGGACTGGACTCCATCGGCGCCGTCGAGCTGGTGCGGGACCTCAACCGCCGGTTCGGCACCGACCTGGACTCGGCAGCCGTGTACGACCACCCCACAGTGCCCGATCTCGCCCAGGCGGTGCTGCGCAACCTGGCCGAGTCCGCCTCCCTGCGCGCCCAGGCCACCGCGCCCCCGGAGCCGTCCGTCGTGGACGAACCGGTCCCGGCCAAGGTGCCCGGGCCCGCCGCACCCGCGCCCGCTGTCACCGAGGCCGCTACGCCGGCCGTCGCCGAGGTGGCCGCGCCCGCTGCGGCCGCTGTCACCGCGCCGGCTGTCGCCTCGCCGGCCGCCGCGGGCCCGCCGCCACTGGTCCTGACCGCGCCCGGCGCGGCGCCCGGGACTGCCCCGCCGTCCGGGGCCGCCCCCGCCACGGCCCCGGAGCCCCCGCCGCTGACGTTCGCCGTCCGCCCACCGCCCGCGTCGCCTTCCCACCGAGAGCCGGCACCGGCGGCGACACCGGCACCGGCGTCGTCATCCGCACCGGCCGGGACACCGGCCTCGGACGCGGCGTCGCCGGGCGCGGACCCGTCGACTGCGATCGCGGTGATCGGGATGGCCGGACGATTCCCGGGCGCCCCGGACCTCGACACGTTCTGGGACAACCTCGCCGCCGGCCGGTCCGCCATCCGGGAGGTGCCGTCCGACCGCTGGGACCTGACGGGACTCTACGACCCGGACCCGGCCGCACCCGGCCGCACCCGCAGCCGGTGGGCGGCGCTGCTGGACGACGTGGACGCGTTCGACGCCGGGCTGTTCCGCATCTCACCGCTCGAAGCCGAGGCGATGGACCCGCAGCAGCGGATCTTCCTGGAGCAGGCGTGGGCGGCACTGGAGAACGCCGGGTACGCCGGGCGGCCGATGCGGTGCGGCGTCTTCGTCGGCTGCGGCGCGGGCGACTATCCCCGGCTGCTGGAGCGGCACGGACGCAGCGACAGCAGCGAGGCGTTCCTCGGCGGGGCCAGCTCGATCCTGCCGGCCCGGATCGCGTACCTGCTCGACCTGACCGGGCCCACGATGGCGATCGACACCGCGTGCTCGTCGTCGTTGACGGCGGTGCACCTGGCCTGCGAGAGCCTGCGCTCGGGCGACTGCGACACGGCGCTGGCCGGCGGCGTCGCGGTGATGTGCACGCCGCAGATGCAGGTCTGGACCAGCCAGACGGGGATGCTGTCGCCGACCGGCCGGTGCCTGCCGTTCGACGCCGCCGCCGACGGCATCGTGCTCGGCGAGGGCGTCGGCGTGGTCGTCCTCAAGCGGCTGGACCGGGCGCTCGCCGACGGCGACCACGTCCACGGCGTCATCCTCGCCGGCGGCGTGAACGGCGACGGCCGTACCAACGGCATCACCGCGCCGAGCGCGGTCTCCCAGGTCCGTCTGCTGCGTGAGGTCCACGCCCGGGCGGGCGTCGAGGTCGGGTACGTCGAGACGCACGGCACCGGCACCGCGCTCGGCGACCCGATCGAGGTCAAGGCGCTGGCCCAGGTCGTCGGCCCGCACTGCCGGATCGGCTCGGTCAAGGCGAACATCGGTCACACCACGATGGCCGCCGGCGTGGCCGGCCTGATCAAGGTGCTGCTCAGCCTGCGGCACCGGCAGTTGCCACCGACCCCGCACGCCACCGAGGCGATCCCCGGGCTGCCGGTGGTGCGCGAACTCACCGGGTGGCACGACGACCGGCTGGTCGCCGGCGTCAGCTCGTTCGGCTTCAGCGGCACCAACTGCCATCTCGTGGTGGCCGAGGCGCCGGCCGCGACGGCGGGCACCGGCACCGGGCCGGTGGTGGTACCCGTCTCGGCCCGTACCGCGTCCGCGCTGCGCGACCTGACGGACCGGCTGGCCCGGCGCCTGCGTACCGAACCGGCCGACGTCCACGACGTCGCCGCGACCCTCGCGCGGGGCCGGGCGCACCTGGCGGTCCGGGCCGCGTTCGTCGCCGCCGACACCGCCGACCTGGTCCGGCAGCTCGCCGGCGGGCCGCCCGCGCCCGACGCGCCGGCCGACCTGGTCGCCCTCGCCGAGCGCTGGGTGGCCGGCGCGGACGTGGACTGGACGGCGATGCCGGCCGGGCGTCGCATCCCGCTGCCCACGTACCCCTTCGACCGCGACCGTTTTTGGACCGGCCGCGACCGGCGGGAGACGGCCCTCACCCCGGCCGACCCGCTGGTGGCCGACCACACGCTGCACGGCGTCCCGGTCCTGCCCGGCGCGGCGTTCCTGCACCAGGCCACCGCCGGCGGGACCGCCCGCGCCGCCGACGTGACCTGGCTGCGGCCCGTCGTGGTCACCGAGCCGGTGACGGCTGTCGTCACCCGGGACGACCGGATCACCCTCACCGTCGGGGGAACACCGCACGCCGTCGCCACCCGCCGCGCCCCCGACCCGGCACCGCCGGAGCGGGTGGACCTGCCGTCAGTCGAGGCCCGCTGCCCCGTCCGCCGTCCGGTCGACGACCTGTACGCGGGATTCGCCCGGGCCGGTCTGCGCTACGGGCCGTCCTTCCGGGTGCTGACGGAGCTGCGGCTGGGCGCCGGTGAGGCGCTCGGCATGCTCGCCACCGGCCCCGACAGCGACGTCCAGCTGCTCGACGGGGCGTTGCAGGCGGTCGCCGGGCTGGTCGATCCCGCCGACCGGATGCTCGTCCCGTTCGCCGTCGAGTCGGTCTTCGTCGCGGACCGGCTGCCGACGACCGCCCGCGTCCACGTGGTACGCCGGGACGGCGGACGGTTCGACGTGGTCCTCACCGACCTGACCGGTGACGTCCGGGCCCGGCTCGACGGTGTGACGCTGCGCCCCTACATGGCGTCCGGCGCCGCATCGGCCGAGAGCCGGCCGGTCGTGACGGCGCCGCCGGAGGACCTGCTGTACGTCCCGGCCTGGCGGCCGGCCGGTGCGCCCTCCGGCCAACCGCCTGCCGGGCGGGCCCTCGCCGTGCACGGCCCCGCCGACGCCGCGCTCGCCGCCGCCCTCGGCGCCGACGACACGCTGCCGCTCGGCGAGCTGCCCACCGGCCGGTACGACACGGTGTACGTGCTCGCCCGCACGGCCGACCCGGCCGCCCCGCCGCAGGACGACTCCGCGACGCCCGAGGCGTTCCGCCTGCTGCGCCGCCTGCTCGACCTGGGCGCGGACCGGGGACCGCTGACGCTCACATTCGTCGTGTCCGGGGTGGCCGGCCTGCCCGGCGAGCCGGTCCACCCGCACGCCGCCGGCCTGGCCGGGCTGGCGAGCGCGATCGCGGCCGAGTATCCGCAGTGGCGGGTCACCTGTGTCGACGCCGGTCCCGGCGACGTCACCCCGGCCGACGCGATCCGCCGCGAGGACGGCACCGACCGACTCGTCGCGCTGCGTGGTGACCGCCGCCTGGTCCGCCGACTGGAGCCGGTGGCCGGGCCGGCAGGCGTGGCGCCGCTGCGCGACGGCGGTGTCTACCTCGTCGTCGGCGGCACCGGCGGCATCGGGTTCGAAGTCAGCCGTCACCTCGCCCGGACCCGCCGTGCCCGGCTCGTGTGGCTCGGCCGGTCCCCGGAGGACGAGCGCATCCGGTCCCTGGTGGCGCAGATCGAGGCGCTGGGCGGACAGGCCGTCTACCTGCGTGCCGACGTCACCGACGCCGTCGCGGTCCGCCGCGCGGTGGCCGAGGCTCGACAGCGGTTCGGGCCCGTCGACGGCGCGTTCCACGCCGCGGTCGTGCTCCGTGACCGTGCCCTGTCCGCGATGGACGAGGCGGCGTTCACCGAGGTGCTGCGGCCGAAGGTCGCCGGTGTCGGTGTGCTCGCCGACGCGCTGGCCGGCGAGCCGCTGGACTTCCTCGCGCTGTTCTCCTCGGCGCTGTCGTTCGCTCCGGCCCCGGGGCAGGCCAACTACGCCGCCGCGAGCACGTTCGAGGACGCGTACGGGCTGGCGCTGCACCGCCGGGGACAACCGGTACGCGTGGTCAACTGGGGCTGGTGGGGCAGCGTCGGCGTGGTCGCCGACCCCGGGTACGCGGCCCGGTTCGCGACGCTGGGCATCGGCTCCATCGAGCCGGCCGAGGGCGTCGCGGCGCTGGAGCGGATCCTCGCCGGCCCGCACCCACAGGTGGCTGTCCTCAAGGGCACGAGGGACGGGCTCGCCGCACTCGGCGTCCACCCGTCGGCGCCCGCCGACGACGCCGTCACCGCGCTCGCGGCACCACCCTCGACGGACGGCACCGCCGCCGGGGACACCGACCCGTCGCTGGACCGGTCCAGCGCGGCCTTCCGTACCCTCGACGGGCTGGCCCGCGACCTGCTGCGCGACCGGCTCCGGGACCGTCAGGTGCCGGCCTCCGGGCCGCTGGCGGCCGCCGTCGCCGCGGCCGTGTCCGCGCCCCCGGCCGGCCTGTCCACCGCTGCCGTGCTCGCCCGGCACCCCGACCTCGCCCCGCACGTCGCGTTGCTGGCCCGGTGCGTCGACGCCCTGCCCGGCGTCCTGGACGGCCGGACCTCACCGACCGAGGTGCTCTTCCCCGGCGGCAGCACCGACCTGGTCGCCGCCGTCTACCAGGGGCAGCAGGCCGCGGACTTCTACCACCGCCTGGTGGCGGCGCAGGCCGCCGCTGCGCTCGGACGGACGGACGGCCGCCCGGGCCGGGTGCTGGAGATCGGCGCCGGCACCGGCGCGGGCTCGGCGTTCGTCCTCGACGCCTGCCCGGGCGTCCGGTACGACTTCACCGACCTGTCGACCGCGTTCCTCCGCGAGGCCGAGGACCGCTTCGGCGGACGCCATCCGGGCCTGCGGTTCGGCGTCCTCGACATCGAACGGGAACCGGCCGGGCAGGGCTTCGAGGCCGGCTCGTACGACGTCGTGCTCGCCACGAACGTGCTGCACGCCACCGCGGACGTGGTCCGCAGCCTGCGCCATGCCCGATCCCTGCTGCGCCCCGGCGGTGTGCTGCTGCTCAACGAGGTCACCCGCGCCTCCGACTTCCTCACCGCGACGTTCGGCCTCCTGCCGGGCTGGTGGCGGTTCACCGACGCCCGGCGGCGGCTGCCGCACTCCCCGCTGCTGTCGCCGGCCGGGTGGCGCGCGGCGCTCGCCGAGGCGGGCCTGACCGGCCGGATCCTCGGCATGCCCGGTGTCCCCGACGACGAGCAGGAGCAGTGCGTGCTCGTGGCGACGGCCGGTGCGGCGCCGGTGGACCGGGTGCCGGCCCGCGCCGCCCGGGACTACGTCCGCGCGGTCTTCGCGGAGGTCCTCAAGTACCGCCCCGACCAGCTCGACGACGACGTCACGTTCGACAACTTCGGCGTCGACTCGCTGGTCAGCCAGCACCTCGTACGCCGGTTCTCGGCCGACCTCGGCGACCTGCCGGCCACCCTGCTGTTCGAGCACCTGACGATCGAGCAGCTCGCCGACCACCTGGCCCGGGAACGGCCGGGCCCGCTCGCCGCCACGCTCGGCGTCGCGGCGGTGGACGCCGTGCCGGCGCCGGTCCACCCGGCGGAACCGGAGCGACCGGCCGTCCCTGCGTTCCCGGCCGCCCCGGTCACCTCGGTCACCTCGGCCTCCGCCGCCCGGGGCGACGCGGACGCGATAGCTGTCGTCGGCCTGTCCGGCCGCTATCCGGGCGCGCCGGACCTGGAGCGGTTCTGGCAGAACCTGGTCACCGGCACCACCTCGATCACGGAGGTGCCGCCGGAGCGGTGGGACTGGCGCGAGCACTTCGACCCGCGCCGCGGCCGGCCGGGGCACACGTACAGCCGGTGGGCCGGGTTCCTCACCGACGTCGACCGGTTCGACCCCGGCTTCTTCGGCATCCTGCCGAAGGACGCGGCCGCGATGGACCCGCAGGAGCGGCTGTTCCTGGAGACCGTCTGGCTGATGCTGGAGGACGCGGGCGCCCTCGGCGGAGCCCTGCCGCGCGACACCGGCGTCTTCGTCGGCACCATGTACGGCTCGTACGGCCGCATCGCCGCCGCGCAGGGCTGGCCGGAGGGCCGCTACACCGACGGGCACTCGGCGTACTGGTCGATCGCCAACCGGGTGTCGTACACGCTCGACCTGACCGGGCCGAGCTTCGCCGTCGACTCGGCCTGCTCCTCCTCGTTGACGGCGGTCCACCTGGCCTGTGAGAGCCTGCGCCGCGGGGAGTGCTCGGCGGCCGTCGCCGGTGGCGTCAACCTGGTCCTGCACCCGGCGCACCTGATCGCGCTGTCGTCGATGACCATGTTGTCGGCCGACGGCGCCTGCAAGGTGTTCGACGAGCGCGCCGACGGGTTCGTGCCCGGCGAGGGCGTCGGCGCGGTACTGCTCAAACCCCTGTCCGCGGCCCTGCGCGACGGCGACCGGATCTGGGGCGTCATCGAGGGCGGCTTCGTCAACGCGGGCGGCCGGACCGCCGGCTACACCGTCCCCAACCCCACCGCGCAGGCCGACCTGGTGGTCCGGGCGCTCGCCGCGGCCGGGGTGGCACCCGGCGACGTCGGCTATCTGGAGGCGCACGGCACCGGCACGGCTCTCGGCGACCCGATCGAGATCGCCGGTCTCGGCCGGGCGCTCGGTAACGCGCTGCCGGACGGCCGGCGGATCCCGGTCGGCTCGGTCAAGGCCAACATCGGTCACCTCGAAGGCGCCGCCGGTATCGCCGGCCTGACGAAGGTGCTGCTGCAACTCGCGCACGGCACGATCGCGCCCTGCGCGAACCTGTCCACTGTCAACTCCCGCATCGACCTGTCCGGGTCGTTCCTGCTGCCGACGAGCGCACAGCCGTGGACCGCGCCGCGGCGCGCCGGGGTCAGCTCGTTCGGGGCGGGCGGCGCGAACGCGCACCTCGTGGTCCGGGAGCATCCCGCGCCGCCGTCCGCGCCCGTCCAGCCGGGGCCGCACGTCGTGGTGCTGTCGGCGCGGACCCCGGAGCAGCTGCGGACGCTCACGGCCGACCTGGCCGACCTGGTCGAGCGGACGCGCCCGCGCCTCGACCAGCTCGCGTACAGCACCCAGGTCGGGCGGGCGGAGTTCGACAACCGGCTCGCCGTCGTCGTGTCCGACATCGACGAGCTGGTCCGCCGGCTGCGAGCCGGCGAGGTCATTACCGGAACCGCCGGCACCGATCCGCTGTTCGACGGCGACGGCGGCGCCGAGATCGCCGCCGACCTGCTGCGCCGCGGTCGGCTCGACCAGTCGGCGAAGCTGTGGGTACGCGGCGTCCCGGTCGACTGGGCGGGCCGCTGGCCGGTACGGCCGGGACGGGTGCCGCTGCCGCCGTACCCGTTCGACAGGCAGCGGCTGTGGCTGCCCGAGCCGACCGGTACCGCACGGCCGGCGCCGCCGTCCGTACCGGAGGGTGACCTGACCGCCGACGGCCGGGCCGCCGCGCTGCCGGGCCTGGCGGTGCCGGAGGCGACGGTGCCGGAGACCGCCGCGCCCGAGGCGGCGGTGCGGGAGACCGTCGTGCCCGAGGCGGCGGTGCCGCAGATCGTCGTGCCGGGGAGCGTCGTGCCGGACGTGGCGGTGCGGGAGACCGGCGTGTCCGAGAGCGACCCGTGCGTGTACCTGCGGCCGCAGTGGCGGGCCGAGCCGCCGCCGGAGGGTGGGCGGCCGCCGGCCCGCATCCGGGTGATCGGCGAGGGCCCGACGTTCGGCGGCCGCCACGACCAGGCCGACCCGGACGTGATCGTGGTGCACCTGCCGGCCCGTGCCGGCGGGCTCGCCGACGAGGTGCGCGAGAGCCTGCACACCGTCCTGCGGGCCGCCGTCGAGGTGCTCACCCCGGATCCGGCCGCGTCGCTGCGGATCGTCGTCGGCTGCCCGGACGAGCGGCCTGCCTACACCGCCGTGACGGCGGCGCTGCGCACGCTCGCGCTGGAGCACAGCGGCTTCTCCGGGGCGGTGGTCCGGGGTGGGGTGACCGCCGAGGCGGACCTGTGGCACGTCTCCGGGCCGCCGGAGCAGCGGGTCGACGACATCTGCTGGACCGGCGGCGTCCGTGAGGTACGCCGGATGGTGCCGTTCCGGCCCGGCCCGGCCGTCCGGCGCACCGGCGGCGTGTACGTCGTGGTCGGCGGCACCGGCGCCGTCGGCCGGCACCTCGCCGCACACCTCGCCGCGACCCGTACGCCCTCGGCGGTGGTGCTGGTCGGCCGGACCGCGCCGGCCGACGACGCCTTCGCGTTCGTCCGCGCGGACGTGACTGTCGAGTCCGACGTGCGCAGCGCCGTGGCCGAGATCCGCCGCCGCTACGGGCGCATCGACGGGGTGATTCACGCCGCGGGCGTGCACGACGACGCCCGCGCCCTGACGAAGCCGGCGACCGCCGTCGACGCGGTGCTGGCCCCGAAGGTGTTCGGCCTGCGGCACCTGGTGGACGCGCTCGGCACGGAACCGCTGGAGTTCCTCGCGCTGTGCTCGTCGATCGCCGGACGCACCGGCAACCTCGGGCAGGTCGACTACGCGTACGCCAACGCGTTCCTGGACGAGTTCGCCGCAGGCCGGCCCGGCACGGTGTCCGTCTGCTGGCCGCTGTGGGCCGACGGTGGGATGGCCGTCGACGACGCCACCCGCCGGTTGTTCGCGCGGCGCTGGGGGAGTGCCCCGCTGCCGACGGCCGACGCGGTACGGGCGTTCGACCGCGTCGTGTCGGGCACCGAGCCGGTGGTGGCGGTGCAGCGCCCGGTGGACGTCGCGCCGGAGGCCCCGGCCGGTGTTCCGGACCCGGAGCTGGACCTGGACGCGGAGCTGCGTGCGCTCGCCGCCGGGTTCCTGCTCGTCGAACCGGACGAGGTCGACCCGGACATCCAACTGCTCGACCTGGGCTTCGACTCCATCTCGCTGACCGGGCTGGTGAACGAGACGAACGAGCGCTTCGGCGTCGACCTGCTGCCCACAGTCCTCTACGAGCACCCCACGCTCGCCGCCTTCGGCGCGTACCTGCGCACCGTACTCCCGGCCCGGCCGGCCCCGGCCACCGTGGACGCCGGGCTCACGGCGGCCCGGCCCGCGGCGGAGGCCGCCGAGCCCTCGGCGGACCTGCCGGCCGACGCGGTCGCCGTGGTGGGAATGGCCGGGGTACTGCCCGGCTCGCCGGACCTCGACGCCTTCTGGCGGCACCTCGCCGCCGGCGACGACCTCGTCCGCGCGGTCCCGGCCGACCGCACCGACCTGCTCGGCGACCCGGCCACCGCCGGTGTCCGCGCCGGTTTCCTCGACGACGTACGCTCGTTCGACGCCGACCTGTTCGGCATCGCGCCGCGCGAGGCCGCGCTGATGGACCCGCAGCAGCGGTTGTTCCTCCAGACCGCCTGGCAGGCCGTCGCCGACGCGGGATACCGGCCGGAGGACCTCGCCGGCACCGACACCGGGATCTTCGTCGGCGTGTCCGCCTGCGACTACGACGACCTGCTCCGCGCGCACGACGTGCCGGTCGAGGCCCACACCGCCAGCGGCCTCGCCGACTGCATCCTGGCCAACCGGGTCTCCTACCTGCTGGACCTGCGCGGCCCCAGCGAGGCCGTCGACACCGCCTGCTCCAGCTCGCTCGTCGCGGTGCACCGCGCGGTACGGGCGTTGCTGGCCGGGGAGTGCGCCACGGCGCTCGCCGGTGGGGTGAACGTGCTGCTGAGCCCCGGCCTGTTCGTGGCGTTCCAGTCCTCGGGCATGCTCAGCGCCGACGGCCGGTGCAAGACGTTCGACGCCTCCGCCGACGGATACGGCCGCGGCGAGGGCTGCGGCGTCGTGCTGCTCAAACCGCTGCGCGCGGCGGTCGCCGACGGGGACCAGGTGATCGCCGTCATCCGGGGCAGCGCGGTGAACCACGCCGGCCGCGGGCCGTCGCTGACCGCCCCGAACCCGCAGGCGCAGGCGCAGGTCGTCAGCCGGGCGTACCGGGCCGGCGGCGTCGACCCGGCGAGCGTCAGCTACATCGAGGCCCACGGCACCGGCACCCGGCTCGGCGACCCGATCGAGATCGAAGGGCTGAAGAAGGCGTTCGAGGGCGTGGACGCCACGATCGCGGTCGGGACGGTGAAGACGAACATCGGCCACCTGGAGGCCGCGGCCGGCATCGCCGGGCTGCTCAAGGTGCTGCTGAGCCTGCGGCACGAACGGCTGCCGCGCACGCTGCACCAGCAGCGGCGCAACCCGTACCTGCGGCTGGACGGCACCCCGTTCACAGTGCTGGACCACGACGTGCCGTGGACCGGCGACCGGGTCGCCGGGGTCAGCTCGTTCGGTTTCGGCGGCACCAACGCCCACGTGGTCGTGCAGTCGCCGCCGCCGCTGCCGGCGTCCCCGGCGTCGGGCCCCTGGCGCCTGGTGCTGTCCGCGTCCGGTCCCGCGGCGCTGGCGGAGTACCGGCGCCGGGTCGCGGACCACCTCGCGGAGAGCACCGACATGGCCCGTGCCACGTACACGCTCCAGGTGGGACGGGAGGCCCTGGCCCACCGGTTCGCCGCGGTGGTCGCCGACGCCGCCGAGGCGGTGGCGGTGCTGCGCGGCGAGGCGCCGCCCCGCCTCGACGCGGAGACCGAGACCTGGCTGGCCGGCGGCGACGTCGACTGGGCGGCGACCTGGGACCACCGGCCGGCCCGGATCTCCGTCCCCGCCCCGCCGCTGGACGCCCGGCCTTTCTGGTTCGACGAGGGACCGGCCCGCGCCGCCGCACCCTCCCGGCCCGCCCCGGCCGAGCTGCCCGCCCCGCGTGTTCCGGCGGAGCCGCCCGCCCCGGTCCGGCGCACCGCCGCCGACCGGATCGTGCTGCGTGATCCGTCGGCGTTGCGCAGGAACGGCGCGGGCCGGCGCACGGCCGCCGACGCGGGAGCGGTGAACGGCGGACCCGCGTCGAACGGCGCGGCCCCGGTGGGCGTGCTCGCCCGCCCGGCCCGACCGGCCACCCACCCGGCCGGAGCCGGTTCCGCCGCTGCCGCGCCACCCGCTGCCGCGCCACCCGCTGCCGCGCTACCCGCTGCCGCGCCACCCGCCGCCGCGCTACCGGCCGCCCCCGAGCGGCCGAGCCCCGTCGAACCGCACGCCCCCGTCGACCAGCCGGGCCGCGCCGAACGGCCGGCCGCCGCCGTCGCCCAGGGGCCGGCGCCCGCGGAGGTGGCCGAGGCGGTACGGGACTGTGTGGCGCGGGTGCTCGGCGCCGACCGTACGGAGATCACCGCCGACCGGGCGTTCGCCGACCTCGGCCTCGACTCGATCTTCCGGATGGAGCTGGCCCGGCTGGTGGTGGCGACGTTCGACGTGGAGATCACCGCCGCCGACCTGTACGAGCACGACACGGTCGAGGCGGTGGCGGCGCTCGTGGCCGCCGGTACGCAGGCATCACGCCCGGTCACACCGGCCGGAGACGGCGTCGAGGAGATCGTGACCGGGGTGCTGGAGCGTGCCGTCGAGCCCGGCCGGACGTTCGCCGACAGCGGCCTCACCTCGTTCGACATGCTGCGGGTCGTCGGCGCCCTGGAACAGCGCTACGGCGCGCTGCCTAAGACCCTGCTGTTCGACCACCCCACGATGCCCGACCTCACCGCGTTCCTGGCCGGGCGGTCCGCCGGGACCGGCGTCCGGACCGAGACGGGCACCGGTCCACGGGCCACCGGCCGGACGATCGAGAGCGGCGCCGAGGTCGACGGCGAGCCGGTAGTCGTCCGCAAGCGGACCCTGCCCGGCCGCCCGGCGCTGCGTGACCTCCTGGCCGACCTCGACCGCCGCCACGCCAAGGAGGGCGGGCTGGCCGGACGGGACATCGCACCGTACGCGTTCGTCGACTCGGCGCGGGCCGGCTACGTCAACTTCTCGGTCCGCGGCGACGACGTGTTCGCCTGGAGCTTCGTCGGGCACCACGACCACTTCCACGACCTCGTCGCGGAGTGGATCGCGTGGGCACGGCGCAACGGCCTGCGGCCCAACTTCCTGTCCCTGGCCCACCTGACCGAGGTCGCCGGGGAACCGGTCACCGCGACCCCGTTCGGGGCGGTGCAGCGCCTGACGGACCTGGCCTCGTTCACCGTACGGGGCGGCCGGATGCAGCGCCTGCGCAGCCTCCTGCACCGGTTCGAGCGGGCCGGTGACTGCCGGATCGAGGAGTATCAGGCCGGCGCGTCGCCGGAGACCGACCGGCAGATCGTCGGTCTGATCGACTCCTGGGGTCGCCGCAAGCAGATGGTGAACCCGTACGTCGGCGTGGTCCGGGAGGAGATCGGCGGCGGCACGCTCGACCCCCGGCACCGGGTCTTCCTCACCCGTGTGGACGACGTTCTCGTCAACGCGGTCATCGTCACCCGGATCCCGTCCGAGCGGGGATACCTGCTCGATCTGGAGTTCTACGCCGACGAGATGCCCGCCGGTGGCCTGGAGTGGGCGATCGTCCGGATCATCGAGGTGACCGCCGCCGAGGGCTGCACGTCGTTCAGCTTCGGGGCGAGCTTCGGCGTCGCCATCACCGAGTCGCCGAACGCCGACCCGGCGGTGGCGGACGCGCTGGCGGAGCTGCACTCGGTGGGCGTCTTCGGGCCGGGCAACTTCCAGTTCAAGAACAAGTTCCGGCCCGAGAACACGCCGATCTACCTGTGCCAGCCGGCGACCGGCGACCGTACGTCGGTCACCGACATCATCCTGATGATCGCCAATCCAGACCTCGTGGACGGCGCCCCCGCCGATCCCGCGCCGCTGAACGCCGCACCGCCGCCGCACGCCATCGTGCCGCCGGACGCCGCCGTGCCGTCGCACAACGCCGCGCCGCCGGAGGACGCGGGCCCGCCGCCGGACCCGGCGCTGCGGCCGGGACGTACGGATCTGCTGGCCGCGCACGGGTACAACGCGCTCGCCCTGCCGACCGAGCTGGTCCCCTTCGACCTGCTCACCGACTCCTGGGCGGAGCGGGCGGACGGCTTCGTCGCCGCCCGGACGCGGCTGCTCGCCGAACGGTCCGGCCCGCCGGAGCTCACCGCGCACGACTGGCTGCCCATGCCCGAGGTGGTGCCGACCCGGTCCGGGCGGACGGCCGAGGAACTGCTGTGCCGCTGCCACCCCGGCCCGCGCGGCGTCGTGCTGCACGCGGCGGCCTTCCCGACCTGGCTGTCGACGCTCGCCGACCTCGGCTACGAACCGGTCGCCGTTGGGGTGGGCCGGCTCGACCCGGAGACGATCGAGGCGTTCGCGGCGGAGCTGACCCGCCGGCCCGCCGGGTCGGTGTCGTTCGTGGTGGCGGAGGCGGCCAACAACGCCGCCGGTGGCGTACCCGTCGAACCCGGCGCCCTCCGGGAGCTGCGCCGCGTCACCGCCGCGCACGGGGTGCCGCTCGTCCTGGACGCCAGCCGCGTCGTCGACAACGCCGTCGCGCTCGCCGGCCCCGGCGGGGATCCCTGGGCGGTGGTGCGGGACCTGCTCGCCGTCGCCGACACGGCGACGCTCAGCCTGTCCAAGGACTTCGGCGTCACAGCGGGCGGCCTGGTCGCCACCCGCGACCCGGAACTGGCGGCGCGGCTGCGCGAGCACGTGGCGCGGCGCGGCTCCGAGGTGGACCGGGCCACCCGGATGACGCTGCGGGCCGCCCTCGCGGACCGCCGGGGCGTCACGGAACTGGTCCGGCGGCGCGTCGCCGCGGTCGCGGTGCTCCGCGACGGCCTGCGGGCGGCCGGCCTGCCGGTCGTGGACGTCGACGGCGCCCACTGTGTCCTGCTCGACCTCGCCCGGATGCCCGGCCTGGCCGGTCAGGAGCACCCCACGATGTCCGGGCTGGCCTGGCTCTACGCCGGCGCCGGAGTCCGGGGCGGGCCGCACCTGGCGATCGGAGGGCCGCTCGCCGGCACCGTCCGGCTGGCAGTGCCGGTCGGCTTCGGGTCCGACGACGCCGAGGCGGTGGTGGCCGCCGTCGCCGCGCTCGCCGCCGCACCGGGAGAGATTCCCGAACTGGTCACCGGCGGGGTCCGCACGGCCGGGGAGGCGGCCCGGGCGGTCTACCAGCCCGCCGACCGGGTGCCCGAGGACGTCCGGCAGGCGCTGCGCGACCAGGCGCCGGCCGACGACAACGGCAGCGTGCTGCGGGAACACCAGCCGGCCGTACGCCGACGGGTGGTGCCGGTGGCCGGTGCCCAGGTGGAGGTCTTCACCGCCGGCGACGGCCCGCCGCTGCTGCTCGCGCACCCGTTCAACATCGGCGCGGGCGTCTTCGCGCGCCAGTTCGAGGCGCTGGCCGGGCGGTACCAGGTGATCAGCGTCCACCACCCCGGCGTCGGGGCGAGCACCGCCTCGGCCGACCTCACCCTGGACGGGATCGCCGCCCTCGAACTGCGGGTGCTGCGGGAGATCGGGGTCGACGGCCCGGTCCACGTCGCGGGCGCGTCGTTCGGCGGCCTGGTCGCGCTCACGTTCGCCCTGAATCATCCGGAGGACACGGCCTCGCTGATCCTGCTCGGCAGCTCCTACAAGATCGGCAACCGGGTCGGTGAGATCAATCGGCTGGCCGTCGTGGCCGCCCAGGACCTCGACCGCACGATCGAGGGGTCCGGCGCGGACCGGCTGCGGCACGAGCGGGCCGCCGTGGAGGCGCTGCTGCTGCGCTGCGAGAGCATGGACCCCCAGACCGGGCTGCGTTACCTCGACGTGTTCGCGGCCCGGCCGGACCTCCGCGACCGGCTGGGCGAGCTGGACCTGCCGGCGCTCGTGGTGCAGGGCCGGCACGACACAGTCATCCCGTCGGAGACGGCGCGGCTGCTGCACCAGGGCATCAGGGGCGCCCGCTACGAGGAGATCGCCGACGCCGGCCACTTCCCGTATCTGACCAGCCCTCGGGAGTGCAACCGGATCCTGACCGACTTCCTGCGCGGCGCCGGAGGGGAGGGGTCGTGACCGTCCTGACTCCCGAGCTGGAACTGCTCGGTCCCGACGCGACGACCCGTACGACTGTGGTGCGGCCCGGCATGTGCGGGCCGGGGTCGCTGTTCGTCGGCCAGGTCGGCGACTGGACCTGGGACACCGTCAGCGCGCTCTGCGACACCAACGTCTACACCGCCCGCGACGCCGACGGGATGCCGACCTACCTGGCGTTCCACTACATCCACCTGCGCGGCGGCGCGGACCTGCACGTGCGCGGCATGACCTTCGGCGACGTGCTGCGGGTGGACTCGCGGTCCTTCGCCTCCGGCAGCGAGTCGGTGCTGACGCTGCACGAGATCCGGCGCGGCGACCGGCCGGGACGCGTCGTCGACCCGGACGAGTTCTACGCCCACCCCGACCCGGGATGCCTGTACGCGCAGAACTTCAACCGCTGGGTGGTGCGCGGCCCGTCCGGCGGCAACGGCGACCTGCGCAGCGCGTCCCCACCGGGGTTCCGGCACGGGCACCTGCCCGTGCTGCCCGCGCGGCACTCGCCCCGGCGCGCGTACGCCGAACTGCGCGCCCTCGGCGCCGAGCCCGACCCGTCCGACCCGCTGGACCGGCTGGCGCTGGACTACCCGGTCGATCCGAGCCGCGACCTCAACGGGGTGGGGCTGCTCTACTTCGCGTCCTACTTCTCCATCGTGGACTGGGCGTCGCTGCGGCTGTGGCGGCACCGCGGCGGCACCGACGCCGGCTTCCTCCGGCGGATCGTGCTGGATCAGCGGATGAGCTACCTCGGCAACGCCGACGTGGGCGCGGTGCTGCGGGTGCGGGTGTCCCGGCGGCCGGGCGGCGACGTGCCCGGCGCCGACGAGACGGTCCGGGTGGTGCTCGCCGACCGCGACACCGGACGGCCGCTCGCGGTGGCCCTTTCGCAGACCCGGACGGAGGGAACGACGTGAGCCCCAGCGACGAAGCGGTCCGGCGGGTTGTCCACGAGGTGATCGCCGAGATCCTGCCGGCGGTCCCCGGCGACCGGATCCCGGGGGACGCGCACCTGCGCGACCTGGGCGCCGACTCGATCGACCGGGTCGAGATCATCCTGGCCCTCCGTGAGCGGCTCGGCGTCGACGAGCCCCTCGGCAGCTTCAGCGACCTGCCCGACATCGACCACCTGGTCGCGTACCTCTGCGAGGTGACGGCATGAACGTGGGCATCGAGGCCCTGAACGTGTACTGCGGGGTGGCCTCCGTCGCGGTGCCGGTCCTGTTCGAGGGGCGCGGTCTGGACGCGGCCCGCCTCGGCAACCTGATGATGACCGCGAAGTCGGTCGCGCTGCCGTTCGAGGATCCGGTCACGCATGCGGTGAACGCCGCCAAGCCGATCCTCGACGCGATGGACGAGGCCGACCGCGACCGGATCGAACTGCTGGTGACCTCCAGCGAGTCCGGCCTGGACCTGAGCAAGTCGATCGCCTCGTACGTGCACCGGCACCTCGGGCTGAGCCGCCGCTGCCGGATGCTGGAGGTGAAACAGGCCTGCTACGCCGCGACCGGGGCGCTCCAGCTCGCCTGCGGCTACCTCGCCGCCGGCCTGTCACCGGGCGCCAAGGCGCTGGTGATCGCGACGGACGTGTCACTGTTGAACGAGAACGCCTCGTACACCGAGCCGGCGATGGGTACCGGCGCCGCCGCGGTGCTGCTCGGCGACGACCCGCGGGTGCTCGACGTGGACCTCGGGGCGTTCGGGACGCACAGCTACGAGACGTTCGACTCGGCCCGGCCGGGCCCGACGTTCGACGTCGCCGACGCCGACCGCTCGCTGTTCGCCTACCTGGACTGCCTGACGAACGCCTACGCGCACTACGCGGAGAAGGTGGCGGACGTCGACTTCGCCACCACGTTCGCCGGGCTGGCCATGCACACGCCGTTCGCGGGCATCGTCCGCGCGGCGCACCGCAAGCTCGCCCGCGAGCACCGGCTGCCCGACGCCGACGCGGACTTCGCCCGCCGGGTCGCGCCCGGCCTGGAGTACCCGCGGCTGGTCGGCAACCTCTGCTCCGGCTCGGTCTACCTGGCCCTGGCCAGCCTGATCGACCACCTGCGGCCCGACGACCCGGTACGCGTCGGGATGTACTCGTACGGCTCGGGCTGCGCCGCCGAGTTCTACAGCGGCCTGGTCGACGGCCGGTCCACCGCCGAGGTCGGCCGGATGCGCATCGGCGAGCACCTCGCCGGCCGGTGCGAGCTGACGTTCGACGAGTACAAGCGGATCCTCGCCGACAACGCCGACTGCCTGGTGCCGGTGGCGGACAAGCGGATCGACCCGGGGCGGTACGCCGAGGTGCTGGACCGGGTGGCCGGTGCGCGCACGCTGCTCGCCTGCACCGGCGTCCGCGCCTACCACCGCAGCTACGAGTGGATCGGAGCGGGCGCGTGACGCCGGGGCGGGATCTGGCCGCCGCGCTGCTGGCGGCGGGTCCGCTGCTGCGGGTGCTGCCGCCACCGGTACGGGTGCGGTGCGCCGACCCGGCCACCGCGGCCGCGCTGGCCCGGCTGTGCGACCGGCTGGACGTGCCTGCGCCGGCGCCGGTGACCGACGCCGCCGGCCTCGGCCCCTTCGAGCGGGTGGTGAGCGACCTGCTGGACCTCGACGCGAACCCGGCACCGCCGCCGGCGGACGAGCCGCGCGTGGTCGCCGAGGCGCGCGAACAGGACTTCACCTGCCGCTTCCGGCGCACCGACGTGCGTACCGGCGACGGGGTGGTGCTGCCCACGTACGCCGTCGGCGACCCGGACCGGCCGCCGGTGCTGATGGTGTCCGCGTGCGGGATGCCCGCCCGGCTCGCCGAGGGCTGGGCCGGCCGGCTGTCCCGCGACTTCCACGTGCTCGTTCCCGAGACGCGGGGCCTGTTCGCGGACGTGGACGGGTTCTCCGCCGACACCGGCGTGGTGGCCCAGGCCGACGACCTCCTCGCGGTGCTGGACCGGTTCGGGCTGCGCCGCGCGCACCTGATCGGCCTGTGCGGCGGCGCGGTGCTCGCGGTCGTGGCGGCCGCGCGGGCGCCGGAGCGGGTGTCGTCGCTGAGCCTCTGGCACGGCGACTTCGACCTCGGCGACGAGAGCCCGAAGACTGACCACCAGCAGAACCTGCAGGCCCTGATGGCGATGGCCGCCCGCAGCCCGCAGCAGGCCGCGGCGGTGCACGCGGTGCTCACCAACACCATGCTCGGCGTCGCCCCGCCACGGCTGGCGCACCTGGTCACGTACCCGTACGCGACGCCGGAGCTGCTGCGCCGGTACTGCCGGCTCAACGGCGCGATCATGGGCACGGACCTGCGCCCGTACCTCGCCGGGCTGACCACGCGCACGCTCGTCGTCACCAGCGAGGACGACCACACGGCGCACCCCGCCGGGTCGCGGGCCGTGGCCGCCCGGATCGCCGGGTCCGTCCTGCACGTCGCCGAGCACGGCGACCACCTGTCGCTGTTCCACGCCGAGGAGAGCCTCGTCGACCTCGCCGCGCGATTCGTCGCCGGCGACGACGCCCTCGGCACACGATCTCCCGCCGAAGCCGGCCGGCGGGTGCCCCCCGTCCCGACGAGAGGTGGAGAGGAGGTGTTCCCATGACCAAGGAGACCGCGCCCAAGAAGTCGCTCCCGGTGCGCAAGCTGGAGTCCATCAAGGCCAGCACCGTCGCCCCGTGCGCGCCCGCGCTGAACTGAACCCGGTGACACGGGGGCGGGGGTCCGGCTGCCGGACCCCCGCCCCTGCGCCCAGTCCCGCACCGTCAGAGGAGAGGTCCCACAGTGACCGAGTTCGCCCTCGACGCACCGGTCCTGGTCCGGCCGTACACCGCCCGCAGAGACGGTGACTTCGCCGTGATCGGTGACGACAGTCGTCAGGTCTACCTGTCCATCCCGGCCGAGGGCCTCGACCTGCTGGAGTGGCTGCGCGACGGCGCCACAGTCGGTGAGGCCGTCCGCCGCTTCGAGGCGACGCACGAGGCGTCACCGGACGCCGACGCGTTCCTCCAGGCGCTGGCCGACGAGGGGTTCCTCGCCCCGGCCGGCGCGCACGACCCACCGGACGCCGAACCGGCCCGGCCGCCACGCCCCGGGCATCTGGCGTGGCTGTCCCCGCAGGCCGCGCGGCGCCTGCTGAGCCGGCCCGTGCTCGCCGTCTGCGGGGTGATCGTCGGAGTCGCGGTCGCGATGGCCGTCGACCGGCCGGGGCTGGTGCCCGGGCCGTCCAGCCTCATGTTCCACTCCCACTTCTGGGCCTACCTGCTGGTCGTCCTCGGCATCGCGGTGATCGGCGTGTGGCTGCACGAGCTGGCCCACGTCGTGGGGGCGCGCGCCGCCGGCACGTCGGCCCGCATGACTGTCGGCAACCAGATGTACGCCATCGTCGCGCAGACCGACCTGTCCGGGATGTGGATGGCGTCCAAGCGGGAACGTTTCGTCGCGGTGCTGGTCGGGCCGCTCGTCGACGTGATCGGCGCGGCACTGCTGTTCATCACGCTGTGGCTGAACGACGTCGGCGTCCTCGGCCTGCCGGAGCCGGTACGGCTGGTGGTGGCCGGCGTGCTGTTCACCTCGTTCATCCGGCTGCTCTGGCAGACGTTCCTGTTCCTGCGTACCGACTTCTACTACCTGATCACGACGGCGCTGGACACCCGGAGCCTGATGGCCGACACCGGCGCCTACCTGCGCAACCTCGTCCGGCGGGTGCTGCGCCGCCGGCTCATCGACCAGTCCGGGGTGGGGCGCGGCGAGATGCGCACCATCCGGATCTACGCGGTCGTCTGGGTGCTGGGCCGCGTCGTGGCCCTGGCCGTCCTGTTCACCGCGACGATCCCGCTGCTGTGGTTCTACCTGGTCCGGGTCGTCGGCTTCTTCCGCGGTGACGAGATGACCGGCCAGTTCACCTGGGCGGACGTCCTCGCGCTGGCGATGCTGTCGTTCCTGCTCGACGGCGGCGGCACCCTGATGTGGCTGCGGTCGCTGCGACGCTCCAGCCGGCTGCGCCGCCGCGCGCCGGACCGCGTCCTGGTGGAGTAGGCCCCCACGGACGACGACTCCGCCCGCACGCCGACGGCGCGGGCGGAGTCGTCGTCTGCGAGGCGCCTCAGCGCCCGGCGGACCTGCGGAACTGGGCGATCGCCAGGGGGATCGACAGGGCCAGCAGAGCGCCGATCCACAGCCCGGAGGCGGCGACCGGGTGTTGCAGCGGCCAGACGTCCGGCGCGGTGGACGGGTCGACGTTGCCGAACTGGACCCGGACCGCCTGGACGATCGCCGAGACCGGGTTCCATTCGGCGACCGGTTGCAGGACGCCCGGCATGGAGTCGATCGGCACGTAGGCGTTGGACAGGAAGCCCAGCGGGATGGCGATGGTGAAGCCGGTGCTGCTGACCGCCTCGGGCGCCCGGGACGCCAGCCCCACCACTGCCATCAGCCACGACAGCGCGTACGCGAACGCCAGCAGGATCAGAAACCCCAGCGCCGCCTCGGGCAGCGACGTGCGGCTGCGCCACCCGACGGCCAGGCCGAGCAGCGCGGTGACGGTGATGACCACCCCGCTGTTCACCAGGTCGCTCGTGGTGCGGCCGACGAGCACCGCGGACCGGGAGATGGGCATCGACATCAGCCGGTCGACGATGCCGTTGCGCAGGTCGGCGGCGATCGCGGTGCCGGTGTTGACGGCACCGAAGAGGACCGCCTGCACGAAGATGCCGCCGAGCAGGTACTCGCGGTACGGCACCCCCTGCGCGTCGATCGCGCCGCCGACGATGAAGCCGAACAGCAGCGTCATCATCGCCGGCGCGATGGCGGCGTTGAGCAGCATCTCGGGTACGCGCAGGATCATCCGCAGGTTGCGCTTCGCGACGACGACGCCCTCACCGAAGGCCAGTACGACGGCGTTCACTGCTTCTCCTCCACGGTCTCCTTGACGGGCTCGTCGCCTGTGCGCCGGCCGGGGCCGCCGGTGAGGGCGAGGAAGACGTCGTCCAGTGTCGCCGTGCGCAGCGCGGCGTCCCGGACCGGTATGCCGGCCTGGCGCAGCAGCCGCGCGCCGGCCAGGAGCGTGTCCACCCCGTCCCCGGCCGGCACGGAGATCCGGCCGGCTGTCTCGTCGACGCTGGCCGGACCGGTGCCGAGCGAGGTGAGTACCGTCTGCGCGGCGGTCAGGTCGGCGTCCGGCCCGACCGTGATCTCCAGGCTGGTGCCGGAGACCCGCCGCTTCAGCTCGTCCGGCGTGCCGCCGGCGACCACCCGGCCGTGGTCGATCACCACGATCTGGTCGGCCAGCCGGTCGGCCTCCTCGAGGTACTGCGTGGTCAGCAGCAGCGTCATGCCGCCGGAGACCAGCTCGCCGATGGTGTCCCAGAGCGCCGTCCGGCTCCGGGTGTCCAGGCCGGTGGTCGGCTCGTCCAGGAACAGCACCCGGGGGGTACGGATCAGCGCGGCGGCCAGGTCGAGGCGCCGCCGCATGCCACCGGAGTACTCCTTCGCCCGGCGTCCGGCGGCGTCCACGAGGTCGAAGCGTTGCAGCAGCTCGTCGGCCCGCTGCCGGCTCTGCCGGGCGCCCAGGTGCAGCAGCCGGCCCAGCATCTCCAGGTTCTCGAACCCGGAGAGGTTCTCGTCGACGGCGGCGTGCTGCCCGGACAGGCTGATCACCCGGCGTACCTCGGCGGCCTGGGTGACCACGTCGAACCCGGCCACCTCGGCCCGGCCGCCGGTCGGGGCGAGCAGTGTGGTGAGCAACCGGACGGCGGTGCTCTTGCCCGCGCCGTTCGGCCCGAGGATCCCGGTGATGGTGCCCTCCGGCACCACCAGGTCCAGGCCGTCCAGCGCGGTCACCTTGTCGAACTGTCTGCGTAGCCCGTCAGCGACGATGGCGTTCGCCACGTCGTCTCCTCCCTCTGCGGTTCGGTCGGATGCTCACCGGCCGGCCGGCCGAACCGCAGTGGGAGCCGGTCGCGCCGGCCCGGTCAGAACTCGACCGTGAGCGCGGTCAGCCCGCGCAGCGTGAGCCCGGGCCGCCAGGGCGTCTCGTCGAGGCTCTCCGCCGGGCGCAGGTCGGGCATCCGGGCGAGCAGCGTGGTGATGGCGACCTGCCCCTCGACGCGGGCCAGCGGCGCGCCCAGGCACATGTGGGCGCCCCGGCCGAAGGCGAGGTGCCGGTTGGCGGTCCGTTCGATGTCGAGCCGGTCCGGCTCCGGGTAGCGGCCGGGATCGCGGTCGGCGGCCGCGAGGACCCCGATGACCATCTCGCCGCGGCTGATCGGCACGCCGCCGATCTCGGTGTCCTCGGCGGCGAACCGCGGGAAGCTGATCTCGATCGGGCCGTGGTAGCGCAGCATCTCCTCGACGGCGCCCGGCGCCAGCTCGGGCTTGTCGCGCAGCAGCTGCAACTGCTCGGGGTTGCGGAACAGCGCCAGGACCATGTTGCCGATCAGGTGCTGCGTGGTGCCGAGACCGCCGACCACGAGCAGCGCCACCATCTTCAGCAGCTCGTCGTCGCTCATCCGCTCGCCGTCGGCCTCGGCCAGGGCCATCCCGGAGATCAGGTCGTCGCCGGGCTCGGCGCGCTTGCGCTGGATTAGCGCGTCCAGGTAGCGCACGAACTCCTCGATCTCCGCCATCACCTCGGCCGGGCTCATGCCCTGCGGCGCGGACTGCGCGGAGGTCGGATCCAGCGACAGCAGCAGCTCCGACCAGAGCCGGAACCGGTCCCGGTCGGCGCGGGGGATGCCGAGCATGTCGGACATGACGGTGAGCGGCAGCGGCACCGCGAAGTCCTCGACCAGGTCGAAGGTCCGTCCCTCGCGTTCGAGCAGCCCGTCGACCAGCTGGTCGGTGATCTGCTGGACGCCGGGGCGCAGCCGTTCGACGTACTGCGGCGTGAACGCCTGCTGCACCAGCCGGCGCTGCCGCGTGTGCTCGGGCGGGTCGACGCTGCCCATGCTGCCGCCGAGCAGCCGTACCACAGCCTCGGGCAGCGCCGGCGCCTCCATGCCCTCGGGCATCACTGTCGGACTGGTCTTGAACCGGTGGTAGTCGGTGAGGAAGCTGGTGCACTCGTCGTAGCCGGTGACCAGCCAGACGTCCTGGCCGGTGGGCATCCGGACCCGGGAGACCGGGTTGGTGTCGCGGAGGGCGGCGTAGGTGTCGTAGGCCGTCTCCCGTGCGGCTGGTGACATCAGGTCCGGTTGTTCGGAGGTCGTCACGTCGGCGTCCCCTCTCCAGCGTTCGGCCGCACCGGTCGGCGCCGGCTCCGGATGAGCATTTCCGGGCCATGGCGACACCTCTGCTCAGAGTTGAGCACCGGCCACCCTGCGCACTACTGCGCAGACGTCACCGGCCCTCTTCCGGTGGACTGCGTGCTGTTGTCCTGGTTCCCTTCGATGACGGAGCGCCGACGCATGGACCTCGAAACCACGGAGACCGAACGCCTGCGCACGCTGGACCAGCAGCGCGTGTGGCACCCGTACACCCCCACCGACGCCTACCTCAACGCCAAGCCCCTGGTGATCACCCACGGCGAGGGTGTCTACCTGGTGGACAGCGACGGCAACCGCTATCTCGACGCGGGCTCCTCGCTGGGCGTGAACATCCACGGCCACCAACGTCGGGAACTGAACGAGGCGCTGGCCGCGCAGGCGGCGAAGATCGCGCACACCACGCTCTACGGCATGACCCACCCGGGCGCGGCGGAACTCGCCGACCGGCTGGTCCGGCTCGCCCCGGAGGGCATCGACAAGGTGCTGTTCCTGGAGTCCGGCTCCAGCGCCGTGGAGACGGCGATGAAGATGGCGTACTCCTACTGGGTCTTCAAGGGATCGCCGCAGCGCAACAAGTTCGTGTCCATGGGCGGGGCCTTCCACGGCGACACCATCGGCGCGCTGTCGGTGGGCCAGATGACGATCCTGAAGAACTTCTACCAGCCGCTGCTGCGCGAGACCAGCTCGTTCGCCCAGCCGTACGCGTACCGCTGCGGGTTGTGCAACAACAACTGCAACCTTGCCTGCGCGGACACGCTGGAGGAGGTGCTGGAGCGTGAGGGCGACGAGGTCGCCGCCGTGCTCGTGGAGCCGCGCGTGCAGAACGTCAGCGGCATGATCGTGGCGCGCGACGGTCACCTGGCCCGGGTCGCCGAGATCGCCCGCCGGTACGGCGTCCTGCTCATCGCCGACGAGCTGGGTGTGGGCTTCGGCCGTACCGGTCCGATGTTCGCCTGCCAGGCCGACGGCGTGTCGCCCGACATCCTCTGCGTCGGCAAGGGCCTGACCGGTGGGTACATGCCGTTGACGGCGACGATGGCGTCGGCGGAGGTGTTCGACGCGTTCCGCGGTGACGGCAAGATGCTGCTGTCCGGGCACACGTTCTCCGGCAACCCGCTCGCCGTCGCCGTGGCGCTGGCGAGCCTGGACCTGTTCGAGAAGGACGACCTGATCCGGCACGGCCAGGCGCAGGCCGTGGTCCTGGCCGAGGAGCTGGACAAGTTCCGCAGCGTGGCGCACGTCGGCGACGTCCGGCAGTGCGGCCTGCTGGCCGCCGTCGAGCTGGTGGCCGACGTGGAGACGCGCGAGCCGTTCCCGATGGAGCTGGGCGTCGCGACGCGCATCACCGAGCGGTGCCGGGAACTCGGCATGATCATCCACTCGGCGCCGAGCGACACCATCGTGATCGTGCCGCCGCTGGTGATGACCGAGGAGGAGCTGCGCACGATGGCGCGGATCCTGCTCCAGGCGACGCAGGAGGTCGTGGCCTCACTGCCGGCCTGAGCGCGGAGAAACGGGAACGGGACGGGCGAGAGGCCCGTCCCGTTCCGTCGTCTCCGGACCGCCTCAGGACCGCGTCAGGACCGCACGGCGAGATCGGCCAGCAGCGCCTCGGCCAGCTCGGCGGGCGGGCCGGCCAGGTAGAAGTGCCCGCCGCTGAACACCCGCAGGCTGAAGCCGGCCGATGTGACGTCGGCCCAGGAACGCATCTCCACCACGTCGACCTCCGGGTCGGCGTCGCCGGTGAACGCCGACACGGGACAGTGCAGCGGCGGGCCGGGCAACTGCCGGTACGTCTCGTTGACCGCGAAGTCGGCGCGCAGCCCCGGCAGGAACAACGCCATCAGGTCGTGCCGGCGCAGCACCTCGTCCGGCGTGCCACCGAGCGCCGCGACCGCGGGCAGGAACTCGTCCGCGCCGAGCGTGTGCCGGTCCGGCCGGCGGGCGGGCAGGTGCGGCGCGCGTCGGCCGGAGACGAACAGCCGTGCCGGGCCGCCGCCCGGACCGGCGGACAGCCGCCGGGCGGTCTCGTAGGCGACCACCGCGCCCATGCTGTGGCCGAACAACGCGTACGGGCGGTCCGCGTGCGCGCTGATCGCGGCGGCCAGCGGGGGCACGAGGTGGTCGATGCTGGTGTACGGCGGCTCCCGCAGGCGGGACTCCCGGCCGGGCAGCACGACCGGGCAGACGCCCAGGTACGGCTCCAGCGCGGCGCGCCACGGCCGGAAGAACGAGCCGCCGCCCCCGGCGTGCGGGACGCAGTACAGCAGCATCGGGGCGTCCCGGTCGGCCGGGCCCTTGATCCACTGGTTGCTCATCGTTCCTCCTCGTCGGACCGCAGCACCACGTGCCCCACAGTGCCGGTGGCGCCGACCGCGGTGACGAGCGCGCGCAGCGGGACGCCGGTCCACGGCTCGGGCCGGCGCACGAACCGCACCGGCAGCGCGTCGAGGTCGACGAGCGGGTGGGGCGTCTCCGCCAGCAGGGTCGGTACGAGCCGGCGGTGCCGCAGCTGGAGGAGCACCTTGGTCAACTGCGCGAGCCCGGATGCGGCCTCCGCGTGGCCCAGGTTCGGCTTGAGGGTGCCGATCGGCACGCGTACCCCCTCGGGACCGGGCGCGGCGGCGGCCAGGAACCGGCCCACGGCCTCGATCTCGGCGGCGTCGGACAGGGCGGCGCCGGAGGCCGCGCACTCGACGTATCCGATGTCGGCGGGGGTGAGCCCGGCCCGGCTCACCGCCTCGGCGAGCGACCCGGCGAGGGTGGCCGCGTCGGGCGTGCCGAAGCGGCTCGTCGCGCCGCTGTGCCCCACCCAGGTGCTCTCCACCACGGCGTCGACGCGGTCGCGGTCCCGGCGCGCGTCGCCGAGCCGTCGCAGCAGCAGGGCGCCGGCGCCCTCGCCGGGCGACCAGCCGGCGGCGGTGGCGTCCAGTGCCGGGTGCGGCGTCTCGGCGACCAGGCCCAGCCCGCGCAGCACCGCCACGTGGTACGGGTGCGCCAGCAGGTTGACCGCGCCGACCACAGCGGCGTCGCAGTCGCCCCGGTCGAGGCTCTCGGCCGCCTGGCGCAGGGCGGTGAGCGCCGAGGAACAGGAGGTGTCCACGGCGACGCTCGGGCCGCGGAAGTCGAAGGTGTGGGAGATCCGGTTGGCGATCTCGGAGCCGGTGCCGGAGATCCGGGCCGGGTCGCCGTCGCGCCACCGGTCGGTGCCGGCGAGGCGGTGGTCGTGCCACATCACACCGACGAAGACACCGACCCGGCCGAGGGACGCCGGGGTGTGGCCGGCGTCCTCCAGGCACGCCCACACCACTTCGAGCAGTACGCGTACCTGCGGGTCGAGGACGGCGGCCTCGGCCGGCGCGATCCCGAAGGCCATGCTGTCGAACGTCTCCAGGCCGGACAGGTAGCCGCCGGCCGGTCCGGAGCCCCGCCCGGGCGGGGGCGGAGTGATCGCGCAGTGGCCGGCGTCGAGGTTGCGCCAGAGCGTCCCGACGTCGTCCGCGCCGGGGTAGCGGCCGGCCACCCCGACCACGGCGATCTCGCGCGGCCCGGCGACGGACGGCGGACCGGCGGCGGGGGTGCCGGGCGTCTCGGCCTCGTCGTCGGGCGTCACCGGACCGCACAGGAACGCCTGCTGGAACACGTGGCCGTCGTCCAGCCGCAACGCGGCGCGGACCGGCGCCTCGGCGACCGCGCCGACCGGGCACAGCCCCAGCCCGTGGTCGGCCTGGGCGCCCATCAGCACCTGGCCGAGGTAGCCGGCCTCCAGCGCGAGGTACCGGTCGGCGTCGTCGCCGTAGAGCGGGCGGATCGCCCGCGCCTGCCCGACGAGGAGGAGCTGGAACGCCGCCCGGTCGTACACCGGCCGGTTGTAGACGAAGTGCGCGGTGCGGTCCAGGGCTGATCCGTCGCCGATGCGGCGCAGCGTGTGTTCGTCGGGGTGGTGGTAGTAGACGCCGGCCGGCAGCCCGGTGACCCGGTCGCCGGGCACGTGGACGTAGACCTGCACGCCGTAGGTGTCGCCGGCCGACGGGTACAGCCGCCGCGTCCGGTCGCCGTCGGACAGTGGACGCAGCAGGCTCAGCAGGTTCGCCACAGTGGACAGCGGCACGGGCCGGTCGAGGAAGTCGCGGCGCGAGGCCCGTCGCCGGTACCGCCGTGGCGCGGGGTGTTCCCCGGGCAGCGGCACGGCCTCGCCGTCGTCGCGCAGGTCGAGCCGGGCCGCGGCGAAGGCGGACCGTTCGGTGGGGGAGAGCACGTCGACCGTCCGCGGAGGCGGCGCGACGGCCGGGGACGGGTCCGCGGGTACGGGCGCGGGCGTGCCGGGCGACAGGTGCGCGGCGATGCCGTCGATCGTCGGGTTCTCCAGCAGCGCCGCCACCGGCACCCGCGTGCCGAGACGCTCGTGCAGCCGGGCCGAGACCTGGACCATGGTGAACGACGTGGCACCCTGGTCCCACAGGTCGGCCGCCGGGTCGACGGCCTCGCCGAGCAGTTCGCCGAACAGTTCCGTGAGCACCTGACGGACACCGGGCTCGTGCGGAGCGTCCGCCGGTCCCGGTGGGTCCGGCGGCCCGACCGGCGGCCCGACCGGCGGCCCGACCGGCGGCCCGACCGGCGGCAGCGGCCACGGCAGCCGGGCGCGGTCCAGCTTGCCGTTGTCGGTGGCGGGGAACTGCTCCAGCACGGCCAGGTGGCTCGGCACCATGTAGTCGGGCAGCGTCTCGGCGGCGAAGGCCCGCAGGTCGCGGACGGCCGGTGCGGCGCCACCGGAGGACAGCAGGTACGCCACCAGCTTGTGTTCGCCGCCCTCCTCACGGGCCACCACCACCGCGTCCTTGACGCCCGGATGGCCGCGCAGCCGGTGCTCGATCTCGCCGAGTTCGACCCGGAACCCGCGGATCTTCACCTGGTGATCGGCCCGGCCCAGGAAGGTCAGGTTGCCGTCCGGCAGGAACGCCGCCCGGTCGCCCGTGCGGTACATCCGGTCGCCGGGCGGCCCGAACGGGCACGGCACGAACCGGTCCTCGGTGAGGTCCGGCCGGTTGTGGTAACCGGCACTGAGCACCTCCCCGGCGATGTAGAGGTCGCCCTCGACGCCGGGCCGGCACGGGCGCCGGTCGTCGTCCAGGACGTAGTAGCGGGCGTTGTCGATCGGCCGGCCGTAGGGGATGCTGCGCCACCCGGGCTCGACGGTCCCGACGCGGTACCAGTTCGACCACACGGTGGCCTCGGTCGCCCCGCCGAGGTTGACGATCTCGGCGGCGGTGAAACAGGCCCGCAGCTCGTCGGGCAGGGACAGCGGCGTGTGGTCACCGCTGAGGAACACCAGCCGCAGGTCGGTCGTGCCGGGCCGGCCGCGGTGCGCGGCGGTCAGCGGTACGACGTGCGCCAGGGTGGTCGGCGCGGAGTTCCAGAACGTGACCGGCTCCCGCAGCAGGACGTCCAGCAGCAGCGCCGGGTCCTTCTGCTGCTCGGAGTCGGCGACGTAGATCGAGGCGCCGTAGCCGAGCAGCCCGAGGATGTCGAACACGGACAGGTCGAAGCCGAGCGAGGTCACGCACAGCCCGGTGTCCTCCGGTCCGAAGCGGAACGTCCGGCGCGCCCAGTGCAGAAGGTTGTGCACGGCCCGGTGGGTGACCGCGACACCCTTGGGCCGGCCGGTGCTGCCGGAGGTGAAGATGACGTACGCGAGGTCGTCCTCGCCGGTGCACGGCTCCGGATCCGGCACCGCTGCGGAACCCACCCGGTCGGCGTGGACCACGGCGATCCCGTCCGGCCGTCCCGGCGCCGGCAGGTCCAGGTCGCTCGTCGTGACGAGCGCGACCGCGTCCGCGTCGGCGAGCATCAGCGCGGCGCGCGCCGGCGGCAGCGACGGCTCCACCGGCAGGTAGGCGCCACCGGCCTTGAGCACGCCGTGCACGGCGGCGACCATGAGCGGCCCCCGGGCGACGCTGATCCCGACCACGGACCCGGCGCCGACGCCCGCGGCGCGCAGCCGGACCGCGATCCGGTTCGCCACCGCGTTCAGCTCACCGAAGGACGTGGTCCCGCCGCGCCCGCGTACGGCCACCGCCTCGGGCCGGGTTCGGGCCTGGGCCTCGAACAGCAGGTGCACCGGCCCGGCGTGCGGGAACTCGACGACGGTGTCGTTCCACCCGTACACGACGTCGCTGAGGTCGGCCAGTTCGGCCAGCGCCGACCGGTACGCGTCGAAGATCCGGTCCAGGTCGTCGTCGCCGATCGCACCCTCGGTGGCGTCCCAGAACAGCCGCAGCGTGTCGTCGCCCTCGTCGATCGCGATGCAGTCCAGCGCCACGTCGGGCGTGCACGTCAGCCACGGGCCGGCTGTCACGCCGTCCGGCAGCGGCACGTCGCCGAGTTCGAGCAGCCCGGTGCACACGACCGGGTACCCGGCGCCGCCGTCGCGCATCCGCCGCAGCACCAGCCGCCGCAGCTCGGCCAGGCCGGAGGCGCCGTCCGCCGCCGCGTCGGCGGTGATCTGCCGGTCGTAGCGCCCGGCGAGGTCGAGCAGGCCCTCGCCCGGTTCGCCGGCGGCCAGCCAGCTCAGCGCGGTCAGTTCGGCGGGCCGGAACGGCTCGGACCGGGACGTCCAGCGCACCAGCGGCACCGCGAAGCGGTCGCGGTGGCAGGTGCCGATCGCTGTGGTGAGCGCGGCCATGAGCAGCGCGTCGAGGGCGAGGCCGCGTTCCCGGGCCAGCCGCCGGATCCGCGTCCAGCCCGGCACCCGGGCGGTACGCCGCCGCCGTGGCCCGGTGCGCGCCTCGATCGGCGGGCCGGGCGGAAGGTCGGCCAGGCGGTCCTGCCAGTACCGGCGGGCGTGCGGGTCCGGTGCCGCCTGCGGTGCGCGGGGCGGCCCGGCCACCGGCGTGCCCGGCTCGGCGTAGCGGCGCATCAGCTCGCGCAGCAGCAGGTGGATGCTGCGGCCGTCGGCCACCAGCAGGTCCAGCGCCACGTGCACGGTGGCCCCGCCTGCCTCGTCCACCTGGACGCGCAGCTCACCCTGGGGGAGCCGGCCGAGCGGGAAGGCCCGGCCCACCATGTCCCGCTGCACCGCGTCGGGCGACGGCACGCCGCCCGGTGCGTCCGGCCCGGTCACCGGGATGTGCCACCGGTCCGGCACGTCGTCGCAGGTGACCAGCCGTCCGTCCGGTGTGACGACGGTCCGCAGCGGCTCGTGCGCGGCGAGCAGACCCAGCCAGGCCGCCTCCAGCCGGGGCAGGTCGAGCCGGTCGACGGCGAAGGCGTGCACCACCTGGCAGCCGCTCCACGGGCCGGTGCCGCCCGTGGTCCGGGCCACGAAGTACGCCTGCTGGAGGTCGTTCAGGGGCCGGCCGGCGTCGTCGGGGACGGGCCGTAGCCAGCGCAGCGTGTTGACGAACCAGGCGAAGGTCGCGGCGACCACGCCCGGGCCGAAGGCGTCCTCCGCGACGTCCCACCGCACGCGCAGTTCGCCGTCGCGCTCGCCGATCTGCGCGTCGAGCGTGACGCCAGTGGTCTGGCTGACCGCGTACCGGCCGTCGGCGCCGGTCCCGCCCACGTCGAGCAGGCTGGTGAACACCACCGGCAGCTGCGCCGGGACCGGCAGCCGGCGGGACCGCAGCTCACGGAGCGCGGCCACACCGGGCACGTCGGCGTGCTCGAGGTCGCGGCGCAGCCGGTCGTGGACCGCCCGGGCGGCCTCGGCGAACGGCCGCCCGGTCGTCGCCTCGGCGACGAACACGGTGGTCGAGGTGAACGGCCCGGGCACACCCGCCGCCTCGGCGGGCAGCCAGAGCCGGCTGTTCGTGGTCAGCACGAGCGAGAACGCCGCGTCGGCGCCGGCCCGACGCAGTGCCTCGGTGAAGGCGGTGAGCACCACGGCGGTCGGCGAGACGCCGAGATCGCCCGCGTACGCGGTCACCGCGGCCCACTCGCGTCGCGTCAGCGCCGCCGTGTACGGCACCCGCACCGGGCCGGGCTCCACGCCGGAGGTGGGCAGGGCGGGTCCGGGCGGCAGGTCGCGCAGCGCGTCGGCCCAGTACTCCAGGCCGGCGCGGTACCCGTCGCCGTCGCGGTGGGCGGCGAGGGCCACGCCGAGATCTCGCAGGCCGGCGCCAGGGGCGGGCAGCTCGCGCCCGGGGTCGTCGTGGAGCGCCCGGAGCTGCCCGACGAGCAGCTCCAGCCCGGCGCCGTCGACGATCGCCGCGTCGACGCTGAGGTGCAGCACGCCGCCGCCGTCCGGGGCCCGGGACACCTCGACCGTCCACAACGGCTCGTCGGCCGGGCCGTAGGAGTGGTGGGAGAGGCGCCGGCGTACGTCCTCGGCGTCGTCGCCGACCGGCATGGTCCAGTCCGGCGGCCGCTCGGCCACCCGCTGGCGCCCGTCGGGGGTCAGCACGAGCCGCAGCGCCTCGTGGTGCCCGACGAGCCGCCCCCACGCCGCGCGCAGGCGGTCCACGTCCAGGTCGGGGAGGTCGTACTCGCGGTAGAGGTGGCAGCCGGGCAGACCGGTCGCCTTGGCCAGCAGGTACCCCTCCTGGAGCGGGGTGAGCGGGAACGGTTCGTGCCGCCGCCCGGGCTCGGGGCGTACGTCGGGACGCAGCCCTGCGCCGGCGGGCGCGGCGTGGGCGGCCAGCTCGGCCAGTTCCCGGGCGGTGGCGCAGCGGCGCAGCGCGTCGGTCGGCAGCTCGGTGCCGAACGCGGCGCCGACCTCCAGCAGCAGCCGCGCGGCGGCGAGGGAACCGAGTCCCAGGTCGCCCAGGGCCGTGTCGGCGTCCGCTGTGACCCCGGCCGGCAGCACGCCCGACAGGACGTCCAGGACGATCTCCACGCGGTCCGGGATGGCGGTCTGCTCGTTCATGCGCTCCCCGCTCCGAAGGCCGGCGTTCGCCGCAACCTAAGCGGCGCCGGACCGGACGTGCTGCTCAACTCTGGGCAGCACGTCCGTCCGGCGGGCCGGACAGTCCAAGTCGTGTCCTTACGACCGAAGTCCGCCTGGGTGTTCCCGGGGCAGGGCGCGCAGCGCCGGGGCATGGGCGGTGACCTGTTCGACCGCTTCCCGGACGAGTGCGCCGCCGCCGACCGGATCATCGGCGTACCGGTGACCCGGCTGTGCCGGGACGACGACCTGCTCGGCGACACCCGGTACGCCCAGCCGGCGCTGTTCGTCGTCGGCGCGCTGGCCTACCTGGCGGCACGCGACGAGGAGCCGCCGCCGGACTACCTCGCCGGGCACAGCCTCGGCGAGTACGCGGCGCTGTTCGCGGCCGGCTGCCTGGACTTCGAGGAGGCGCTGCGCCTGGTGTGCCGCCGCGGCGAGATCATGGCCCGGGCGGCCGGCGGCGGCATGCTCGCCGTCCTCGGTGAACGGCTGGACCGGCTGCCCGGGGTACTCGCCGACGCCGGTGTCGACGACGTGGACGTGGCCAACGACAACGCCGACGGCCAGGTGACGCTCTCCGGCCCGCGCGAGTCGCTGTCGGCGGCGGCGCGGGCGGTCACCGGCGCCGGTCTGGGCCGATGCGTCCCGCTTCCGGTGGCCGCCGCGTTCCACTCGCGGTACATGCGCGCCGCGGCGGGCGAGTTCGCCGATGTGCTGTCGCAGGTCCGCTTCGCGCCGCCGCAGGTGCCGGTGATCTCCAACGTGACCGCCCGGCCGCACGACCCGCTGCTGCTGCCCGACCTGCTCGCCGTGCAGCTGCGTCGCCCGGTGCGGTGGCGCGAGACCATGGCGTATCTGGTCGGCCGCGGCGTGCGCACGGTGCGCGAGCTGGGTCCGGGCCGTGTGCTGACGGACCTGTTCCGTCCGGTGCTCGCGGCGGCGCCGGCCGTGCCGGACGGCGGCGATCCGGGACCGGCGGCGCTCGGCTGTCAGCGGTTCCGCGCCGACTACGGCGTCACGTGGTCCTACCTCGCCGGCTCGATGTACCGCGGGATCAGCTCGGTGGCGATGGTCGCCCGCCTGGGCAAGGCGGGCCTGCTCGGCTTCTTCGGCGCGGGCGGCTTCGACCGCGACGAGGTCGAGGCGGTCCTGCGCTCGCTCACCGCGGATCCCGGTCCGGGCCGCTTCGGCATGAACCTGCTGGCGATGCCGGACAACCCGGCGCTGGAGTCGGCGCTGGCGGAGCTGTACGTCCGGCACGACGTCCGCTACGTCGAGGCGGCCGGGTACACCGGGGTCACCGCGGCCCTGGTGCGGTTCCGCTTCGCCGGCGCGCACCTGAGCGCCGACGGCACCCCGGTCGCCGTCCGGCACGTCGTGGCGAAAGTGTCCCGGCCCGAGGTCGCGGCCGCGTTCCTGGCCCCGCCGCCGCCGGCGATGCTCGCCGCTCTCGTGGCCGAGGGCGCGCTGTCCGCCGGGGAGGCAGCCGCGGCGGCGCGGCTGCCGGTGAGCGGCGACCTGTGCGCCGAGGCCGACTCGGCCGGGCACACCGACGCGCGGTCCCCGTTCAGCCTCGTGCCGGACCTCGCCCTGCTGCGCGACGCGGAGATGCTCCGGCACCGCTACCACGAACGGATCCGGGTCGGCGCCGCGGGCGGCCTGGGCACCCCGGAGGCGGTCGCCGCGGCGTTCGTGCTCGGCGCCGACTTCGTGGTCACCGGGTCGATCAACCAGGCCACGCCTGAGGCCGGGACGTCACCCGAGGTCAAGGACCTGCTGGCAGGCGCCGGGATCCAGGACACGGCGTACGCGCCGGCCGGTGACACGTTCGAGTTCGGCTCCCGCGTGCAGGTGCTGCGCCGCGGCACGATGTTCGCGGCGCGGGCCACCCAGCTGCTCCAGCTCTACCACCGCTACGACACCTGGGACGAGGTGCCCGCCGCGATCCGCGACGCCGTGGAACGGACCACCTTCCGCCGGCCGTTCGCGCAGGTGTGGCGGGAGACCGAGCGGCACTACCGGGACACCGGCCGGGCCGCGGAGGTGGAGCGCGCCGGCCCGCGACGGCGGATGGCACTGGCGTTCAAGTGGTACTTCGCCCACGCCACGGAGGTGGCGCTGCGCGGCGACACCACCGAACGGGCGAACTTCCAGGTCCACACCGGACCGGCGATGGGCGCCTTCAACCGGTACGTGCGCGGCACCGAACTGGCCGACTGGCGGCTGCGGCACGTCGACGTCATAGCCGAACTGCTGATGCGCGGGGCGGCCGACGTCCTGCGCCGGCACTGTCCGCCGGTGGCCATTAGTGAGCAGAGCCGCTGGTCCGATGCTGACTAGCGTGTCCGGGCGCCCACCGAACCAGCCGAAGCGAAGGAGTCTCCGATGACCACCACATCGAGTCCGCCGTTCGTGTTGCCGACCGCCCAGGCCCAGACCTCGATCGACCGGGCCGCGATCCTGCACTCGGGCAACGCCGGCGTGATCGTCGAACGGGTCGGTCAGTTGCGTGCCGAGTTCCGCTCCGAGGCCCGGCAGTTCGCCCGGGAGCTGTCGGAGTACCTCAACACCAACTACGCCGGCATCATCACGGTGTTCGTCTACGAGGAGACCTTCGGCACGAAGGACCGCCTCCACTGGCTGATGCACCTGAAGTCGCTGCACGCGTACGAGACGCTGATCGAGATGGGCAGCCGCGACGCCGGCTGGCGGGACATCATCATGCGCCAGCGCATCGACCCCGCGCGCGGCGGCGGCACGTGGGACCGGATGTTCCTCGACGGCGACCTGCACGAGACGGTGCTCATCCCGTCGGCCTTCGGCATGTACGGCACGTCGGACGAGACGCCGGACTCGGTGCGGACCACCGAGGGCGCCGCCACGTTCACCGTACCCACCGCGCAGCTCCAGACCGACGTGCCGGTCGAGGACCAGCTCAACTCCGCCACCTGCGGCATCCTCATGCACCGCACCGGCGAGCTGCGCTACGAGTTCCGGGCCGAGGGGCGCGCGTTCGCCCGCGCGCTGTGCGAGAGCTGGAACCGGGCGCTCGCCGGCCACGCCACCATCTACCTGTACGAGGAGGCGTTCGGCCGGTCCGACCGCATCCACCACTTCATCCACCTGAAGTCACTCAGCTCGTACTACACGCTGATGGGCGTCCGCGCGATGAGCGACCCGGCCACCCGCGAGGTGTTCACCCGCCAGTGGATCCCGGAGGAGAAGGGCGGCGGCGGCTGGGAACGGATGTTCGTCCAGTCCAGCCTGTCCGACCTGTCGCTCACGCCCCAGCACTGGGGCATGTACGCCACCAAGACGGAGCGGTGACCGATGCCCGTGACTGACTGCCTGCACACGATCTTCTCCCGGCGGGCGGCGGAACAGCCGCACCGGATCGCGGTGACCTGCGGCGACCACCGGCTGTCCTACAGCGAGCTGGACCGCCTGTCCGGTGAGCTGGCCGAGCGGCTGCGCGGGTACGGGGTCGGCCCCGGCGTCCACGTCGGGGTGTGCGTGGACCGCTCGGTCGACCTGGTCGTGTGCGTGCTGGCGGTGGTGAAGGCGGGCGGCGCCTACGTGCCGGTGGACGCCGAGCATCCGGCCGCGCGGGTAGCGGCCGTGCTGGCCGGCAGCCGGGTTCCGGTGACGGTGGCGGTGACCCGTACCGCCGACTCACTCGCAGAGTGGTCGGGTCCGGTGCTGTGGGCCGACGACAGCGAGGACGACGACGACACCGACGACGAGGACGGCGAGGGCACGGCCGTCGAGGCCGCGGCCGGTGCCGGCCCGGCGGACCGGGCCGTCGGCGCGGACGCGGTACGGGAGCCCGCCGGTGAGGCCGGGCCGGACGACCCCGCGTACGTCATCCACACGTCGGGCTCCACCGGGGCGCCGAAGGGCGTGGAGGTGTCGCACCGCAGCGTCGTGGCGCTGCTGGAGCACGGCGCGGAGCGCTTCGGCTTCGGCGGCGACGACACGTGGACGCTGTTCCACTCGATCGGCTTCGACTTCTCCGTCTGGGAGCTGTGGGGGGCGCTGCTGTCCGGCGGCCGGCTCGTCGTCGTACCGGGGAGCGTCGCCCGGACCCCGGCGCTGATGCTGGACCTGGTGCGGCGCGAACAGGTCACGGTGCTCAACCAGACCCCCTCGGCGTTCCGCCAGCTCGCCGCCGCCTACCTGGCCGACGAGGGCCCGGACGACCTGCGCCTGGTGGTGTTCGGCGGCGAGCGGCTCGACGTCGCGATGCTGGCGCCGTGGATCGCCCGGCGCGGCGACGACCGGCCGGAACTGGTCAACATGTACGGCATCACCGAGGTGACCGTGCACGCCACCGAACGCCGGATCGTCGCGGCGGACCTCGACCGGCCGTCGGTGAGCCCGATCGGCCGGCCCCTGCCCGGCGTACGGATCGAGCTGCGCGACGAGACCGGTGCGCCGGTGCCGGACGGCACGCCGGGGGAGCTGTACGTGGCGGGCGCCGGGCTGGCGCGGGGCTACCTGCACCAGCCGGAGCTGACCGCCGAACGCTTCGCCGAGTCCGGCGGTGAACGCTGGTACCGCTCCGGGGACCGGGCCGTGCGGACCGACGGCGACCTGGTCTACCTCGGCCGGGTCGACAGGCAGTTGAAGGTCCGCGGCTACCGGATCGAGCCGGGCGAGGTGGAGGCGGCGGTCCTGGCGCACCCCGGCGTCGGCACCGCGCTGGTGACCGCCCAGGACTTCGGCGATGGCGACGTACGCCTGGTCGCCTACGTCGCGCCCCCGCCCGGCGCGGACCCGTCCGCGCTCACCGAGGCGGACCTCGCCATGACCGTGGCGGACCTGCCCGGCTACCTGCGGCCGTCCCGCTTCCACGTGGTCGCCGACATCCCGCTCACCGTGCAGGGCAAAGCCGACGTGGCGGTCCTGGACCGCCTGGCCGAGCCGGCCGAGCCGGCCGAGCCGGCCGAGCCGGCCGGCGACGACGCGGTGTCCGGGGTGAAGGCCATCGCCGACGAGGTGCTGCGCCGCGACGTGCCGGTGGACGGCGACCTGTTCGACCTGGGCGCCACGTCGCTGGCCCTCACCCGGATCGTGGCCATGGTGAACGACCGGTTCGGCATCGCGCTGACCGGCGCCGAGATGGAGGAGCCCACGGTCGGGTGCCTCGCCGAGGTGGTGGACGCGTCCCGACGCCACCATTCCCTGCAACAGGTAGGAGGATGACATGGAGGACGACTACACGCTCACCGCCGAGGAGCTGGCCGACTTCCACCGCAACGGGTACTTCGGCCCGTTCCCGGTGTACGAGGTCGAGGAGATGCAGCGGCGGTGGCGGCGGGAACGGCTGCGCCTGCTGGACCGCTCGCACGCGGTCTACCAGGACGAGGCCGCGCTCTCCGGGAACACCAACATCTCCAACTACGACCGGCACCTGGACAACGAGTTCCTGGCCGACCACATCTGCCACCCGCGGATCGTCGACCGCGTCGTCAGCGTGCTCGGCCCGGACGTGCAGTGCTGGCGGTCGGAGTTCTTCCCCAAGTACCCGGGCGACGAGGGCACCGACTGGCACCAGGCCGACACGTTCGCCAACGCCTCCGGCAAGCCGCAGATCCTCTGGCCCGGCGACGCGAAGGACTTCGGCGGCACGATCACCGTCTGGACGGCCTTCACCGAGGCCAACGAGGAGACCGGGTGCCTCCAGTTCATCCCGGGCACCCACCGGACGATGTTCTACGACGAGACCAAGCGCATGCACTACGACCCGGCCTCCATCAACAGCACCGACAAGGACGGCGTACGCCGCGGGTTCTTCGGCTACGACTACCGCGAGCTGCAGATCGACCCGGACTGGAAGCCCGACGAGTCCAAGGCGGTGTCGATGGTGATGCGGCCCGGCGAGGCGATCATGTTCTGGTCGACGCTGATGCACGCGTCGCTGCCGCACGCGGGACGCACCGAGGAGATGCGGCTCGGCTTCGCCGGCCGGTACGTGCCGGTGTCGGTGGACGTCTACCCGGACACCGACGTCATCGAGGAGTACGGCGGCGCCGTGTCGCTGGACCGCTGGGGCTCGGTGCTCGTCGCGGGACACAACGGCAACCCGCACAACCGGATGGCGACCGAGACCACGCGCGGCCACCGGTTCACCCGGCGGGACCGCTCCGGGGCGCGGGTGTCACCGGCATGACCGTCTTCGAGGTCGTGAAGGCGAGCCTCGTCGAGGTCGTCCCGGACGTCGACCCGGCGAGCGTCACCGCCGGGCGCACGCTGAGCGACCTCGGCTGCACGAGCATCGACCGGGCCGAGGTCGTGACGCTGGCCATGGAGCGGCTCGGCATCGTGGTGCCGATCTCCGAGTTCCGCGACGTCAACGACCTCGACCGGATCGTCGAGCTGCTGCGGACGCACATGTGAGCACGGTCGCGGTGACCGGCACCGGGATCGTCTGCGCGATCGGTGCGGACGTCCCGTCGTTCACCACGGCGCTGCGGGCGGGCCGCAGCGGTGTCGTCGGCACCGCTGACGGCCTGGCCGCGCCGATCACCGGGTGGTCGTTCGACGACGCGGTGGCCGGCGTGCCCGAGCCGCTGCGCCGCCGGGCGGTCCGGGCCGCGGCGCGCGCGCCGCAGCCGGTGCGGGCCGCCGTCGCGGCGGCGCTCCAGGCGTGGACCGGGGCCGGCCTGCCCGGCGCCCGGATCCCCGGCGACCGGGTCGGGATCGTGGTGGCCGGGCACAACCTGACCGCGCGGTACACGCACGAGCTTTACCGGACCTGGCAGGAACGGCCGGCGTACCTGCCGGCGCGGTTCGCCCTGCACGTCCAGGACACCGACCACGTCGGGACGCTCAGCGAGGTGCTGTCCGCCACCGGCGAGGGTTTCACCGTCGGCGGGGCCTCGGCCAGCGGCAACGTCGGCATCGTGCACGCCGCCCGGCTGGTCGCCGCCGGCGCGGTGGACTGCTGCGTCCTGGTCGGCGCGGTCACCGAGCTGACACCGATGCACCACCGGGGTTTCGCGGTGCTCGGCGCGCTCGCCGAGCCGGGTGGCGACCCGGCCGCCGCCTGCCGGCCGTTCGACCACGACCGGCGCGGCTTCGTCCCCGGCGAGGCCGCCGCGGCGCTGGTGCTGGAACACCCGGCCGCCGCGGCCCGGCGCGGCGCGGCGGTCCTGGCGACGGTGGCCGGGTACGCCCTCGGCCTGGACGCCAACCGGCTCGCCGACCCCGACGCGGCCGGGCAGGCCCGCGTGATCCGGGCCGCCCTGGCCGCCGCGGGGCTGGCCCCGCACGAGGTGGACTACGTCAACGCCCACGCCACCGGCTCCCGGCTGGGCGACGAGACGGAACTCGCGGCGCTGCACGACGTGCTCGGCGCCGCCGCCGGCCGGCCGTGGGTGAACGCCACCAAGGCGCTGACCGGTCACTGCCTCGGCTCGGCCGGGGTGGTCGAGGCCGTCGCCACCGTCGCGCAGCTCACCGGCGGCTTCGTGCACCCCAACCCGAACCTGGCCCGACCGATCGATGCCCGGATCCGGTTCGCCGGCGCCGGGCCCGAGCCCGCCCGGCTGCGGTACGCGCTGTCCACCGGCTTCGGCTTCGGGGGCATCAACACGGCCGTGGTCCTCGCCCGTACCGCCGATGGAGGTTGAACGATCATGTACGACGTCGTCGTCGTCGGGGCCCGCTGCGCGGGCGCGCCGACCGCCATGCTCCTGGCCCGCCAGGGCCACCGGGTGCTGCTGCTGGACCGCAGCGCCTTCCCGGCCGACAAGCTCTCCACGCTGTACATCCAGCAGCCGGGCGTCGCGCGGCTGGCCCGCTGGGGTCTGCTGGACGCGCTTCGGGCCACCGGCTGCCCGCCGCTGGACCACGTCGTCTACGAGTTGGGTGACGTGCGCGTCGAGGGCTGCTGCAGCGGCATCGACGGCATCCGCGCGGCGTACGCGCCCCGCCGCTCGATCCTGGACCCGCTGCTGGCCGGCGCCGCTGTCGACGCCGGCGCCGAGTTCCGCGACGACTGCCGGGTCACCGGCCTGCTGTGGGAGGACGACCGGGTCGTCGGGGTGCGCACCGACCGCGGCGACGAGCGGGCCGCGCTGGTCGTCGGCGCCGACGGGATGCGCTCCACCGTCGCCGGGCTCACCGGCGCGCCCACGACGACGTCCCACCCGCCGCTGACCTGCGCGTACTACGCGTTCTGGGACGGGCCGAAGACACACTTCGAGATGTACGAGGGCGACACCGGCTGGGTGTCAGCGGTGCCGACGAACGACGGCGCGGTGCTCATCGCCGCCTACTACCCGCAGCAGCGCTTCGACGAGGTCCGGCACGACGCGCGCGCGGCCTACCTCGACAACGTGCGGACCAACGCGCCGCGGCTGTACGAGCAGATGGAGCGCGGCCGGCAGATCGGCGGCGTGCACGGCACGGGTGACCAGCAGAACTTCTTCCGCCGCGCGCACGGCCCGGGCTGGGCGCTCGTCGGCGACGCCGGCCACCACAAGGACTCGCTGACCGCCCGCGGCATCTCCGACGCGTTCATGCAGGCCGACCTGCTCGCCGAGTCGGTGGGCGAGCACCTGGCCGACCGGACACGGCTCGACGCCGCGCTGGCCGACTACGACCGGGAACGCGAGCAGCGGCTGATGGAGAACTACCAGGCGACCCTGCTGGTGGCCCAGGCCGAGGCCCGGGACAAGCGCCGCGCGCTGCTGCGCGCCGTCGGCAGCAGCCCCGAACTGACCACCCGCTACTTCGACGCGGTGGCCGGGATCGTGCCGCTGCGGGAGCTGTACACACCGGAACTGATGGCGCTGATGTCCGCCCCGACGGCCCCCTGACACCGCGCCCTATTGAGCAGACACCCGTGCCGGTGATCGGCGACCGTCAGATCCGCAGACGTCTTGCGATCCGACCTCACCGGCACGACCTTTGTGGAGGAACCATGTCGCCCACCCCTTACGACTCGCCCTTCAATCGCCGCGCGCTGCTCCGGATGGGGCTCGTCGCGGGCGCCGCGGTGGCCGGCGTGCCGCTGCTGTCGGCCTGCGGCGACGACGACGAGCAGCCGTCGCCGGCGGCGGCCGGCGGGGGGTCGCTGGCGGTGCTGAAGGTGGGCGCGCCGAACGCGGTCACCGACGCCGAAGCCGGCAACCCGCTGCTGACCAGCATCGGCGCGACCCTCATCGTCATGCGGCACGTGTACGACTCGCTGATGGTGCTCGACAACGGCGAGTACAAGTACCAGCTCGCCGAGTCGGTGCAGCCGAACGCCGACGGCAGCGTGTGGACGATCAACCTGCGCTCCGGGGTGACGTTCCACGACGGCAAGCCGGTCACCGCGGCCGACGTGGTGCACAGCATCCGTACGCTCGGCGCCAAGCCCAGCAACCGGGCCTCCGTCTACGCCAACGTCGACCTCGCCAAGGTGACAGCCGTCAACGACCGCACCGTCACCGTCCCGCTGCTGACCCCCCGCGGTGACTTCAAGGAAGCCGTCCTCGTCGTCTTCTCGCCGGTCTTCCCGGCCGGCATGACCGAGTTCAGCAAGCCGATCGGCTCGGGCCCGTACCGGCTGGCCGAGCGCAACGGCACCACGACCCGGCTGGTCGCCAACGAGCAGTACTGGGGTGGCAAGCCGAGCGTCGCCGAACTCCAGATCGTCGGCATCCTCGACGCCGGCGCCCGGCTGTCGGCGCTGAAGGCGGGACAGGTCGACTACGCCGTCAGCATCAGCTCCACCGGCGCGAAGACCGAGGCGGCGAACAGCGAGCTCACCGTCGTACGCGGTGGTCCGGCGAACGCCAACGCGCTGTCGTTCGCGATGAACCAGAAGCTCGCGCCGTTCGACGACGTCCGGGTCCGCCAGGCGGTCCGGCTCGCCGTGGACCGGCAGGCGCTCGTCGACAACGCGCTGCTCGGGCTCGGCTCGACGGCCGACGACGTGGTCGGCAAGAGCCTGCCCGGCTACGCCGACCTGCCGGCGCGCGCCCGTGACCTGGAGCAGGCGAAGCGGCTGTTCGCCGAGGCCGGGATCACGAAGCTGACGCTGCGGACCGGCGAGATCGTCCCCGGCATGCTCAACGCCAGCCGGCTGATGGCCCAGCAGCTCAAGGAGGCGGGCGTCGAGCTGACCCTCCAGGAGATCTCGCCCGACGCCTACTACGCCGACCTCATGACGCTGGCCACGCACCCGTTCCAGGCGTTCTACTACGTCAACCGGCCGGCCGCCGTGCACCTGTCGGCGGTGACCCACGGCAAGGCGCCGTTCAACGTCACCGGCACGTCGGCGGCCTACCAGGCGCGGCTGGCCAAGGCCCAGGCGACTGTCGACGACAACGCCCGCGCCGAGGCGTTCAAGGCGTTGCAGGAGGAGTTCTACAAGGAGGGCGGCGACCTGCTGTGGGGCTTCCAGGAGCAGCTGGACGCCGCCCGTAAGGGGATCAGCGGGGTCCGCACGATGCAGTCGGTCCAGCTGTTCGACCGGGCGACCGGGCCGGCGTGACCGCGCTCGGGTTCCTGGCCCGACGGCTGCTGGCGACGGTGGCCACGCTGTTCGCGGTGGCGGTGGTGCTCTTCGCCGGCTCGGAGGTGCTCCCGGGTGACGCCGCGTCGGCGTCACTCGGGCCCGACGCCACCATCGAGGAGGTCGCGCAGCGCCGGGCCGAACTCGGCGTCGACCGGCCCTGGCCGGTGCGGTTCGTCGAGTGGGGGACCGCGGCGCTGCGCCTCGACCTGGGCACCAGCACCTCGATGCACCGGCCGGTGGTGGACGTCGTGGCCGAGCCGCTGGCCGCCACCGGCCTCCTGGTCGGGCTCACCGCGGCGGTGACGGTGCCGCTGGCGATGGGACTGGGGCTGCTCACCGGGCTGCGGCCGGGCGGCCGGGTGGACCGGGCGGTGTCGGCCGTCGCGGTGGTGGCGGTGTCGATCCCGCAGTTCGTCACCGCCGGCCTGCTCGTGCTGGTCTTCGCCGACCTGTGGCCGCTGCTGCCGGCGATCTCGCTGCCGCCGCTGGGCGGCGGACCGCTGGACCGGCCGGAGATCCTGGTGCTGCCGGTGGTCGCGCTGACGCTGTTCGGCGCGGCGTGGGCGAGCCGGATCGTGCGGGCGACTGTCATCGACGCGGACGCGATGCCCCACGTCGAGGCGGCCCGGCTGGCCGGGCTGCCCGAGCGGGTGGTCGTGGCGCGGCACCTGCTGCCCGCGGCGGCGCCGCCGTGCGCGCAGACGTTCGCGTGGCTGCTGTCCGGGCTGTTCGGCGGCACCACGGTGGTCGAGGTGGTCTTCAACTACCCGGGCCTGTCGCAGACGCTCGTGGCGGCGGTCCGCAACCACGACACCGCCGTCCTGGAGGGGGTCGGGCTGCTCCTCGCCGCGATCATCCTCGTCTCGTTCATCGTGGCCGACCTGCTCGTCCTCGCGGTCGACCCCCGGCTGCGGGTGGCCGCCCGATGAGGGCCGCGCGGTGGCTGCTCGCCGGGACGGCCGTGGCCGTGGTGCTGTTGGTGCTGGGCGTGGCGCTGTTCGGCCCGTTGTTCGCCGGCGAGCCGGAGCGGATCGTCGGGTTGCCCTACAGCGCCCCGACGGCCGGCAGCCCGCTGGGCACCGACAGCGCCGGACGGGACGTGCTGGACCGGGTGCTGGCCGGTGGCCGGCCGCTGGTGGCCGTGCCGGTGGTGGCGACGATCCTGGCCACCGTGCTCGGCCTGGTGCTGGGCCTGGTCGGCGGCTACTTCGCCGGGATCACCGATGCCGTGGTGTCCCGGCTGGACTACCTGCTGCTGGGCCTGCCGCCGGTGCTGATCCTGCTGGTGCTGCTGCACGGCTGGGGGTACAGCGCCACCACGATGATCATCGTGGTGGTGCTGACCGGCACGCCGTTCGTCTCCCGGGTCACCAGGGCCGAGACGCTCCGCGCGGTCGAGGACGGGTACGTGGTGGCCGCCTACGCCGGCGGCGACTCGCACCTGTCGGTGATCGTCCGGGAGATCCTGCCGAACATCGTCCGGCCGGTGCTCGCCGACTTCGGCACCCGCCTCGCCATCGCGGTCACGCTGACGGCGGCGGCGGCGTTCCTCGGCTTCGGCTCCAGCGGCCCGAACTGGGGGGCCATGATCAGCCAGAACGTCGAGGGCATCCAGCTCACCCCGTGGGGCGTCGCGGTGCCGGCGATCCTGCTCGGTGTGCTCACCGTCGCCGCGAACCTCGGCATCGACCGGATCGTCGGGCGGGTGCTGCGATGATCGAGATCAGTGGGCTGCGGGTCGAGGACACCGCCGGCCGGGCCGTCCTGGAGAACCTGTCGCTGCGCGTCGCCGAGGGTGAGCGGGTCGCCGTCGTCGGCGAGTCCGGGGCGGGCAAGACGACACTGGCGATGGCCCTCGTCGGCGCGGTACGGCGCGGACTGCAGGTGGCCGGGGGCACGGTCGTGGTCGACGGGCACGACGTGCTGACGGCCTCCGGCGCCGAGGTACGCCGGGTCCGGCGGCGGGTACTGGCGTACCTTCCGCAGGACCCGCCGTCGGCGCTGAGCCCGACGCTGCGGGTCCGGGCGCAGATCCGGGAACTGGCCGCGGACCGGTCCGACGCGGCCGTGAGCCGAGGGCTGGTCGAGGTGGGCCTGCCGGGCGACCGGGCCTTCCTGCGCCGGTACCCGCACCAGCTCTCGGGCGGCCAGCAGCAACGCCTGGCGCTGGCCCGGCTGCTGGCCGGCGACCCGCGCGGCCTGGTGCTGGACGAGCCGACGACGGGCCTGGACGGGCTGGTGCGCAAGCAGGTGCTCGACCAGCTGGACCGGCTCTCCGCCGACCGCGGGCTGGCGGTCGTGTTCGTCACCCACGACCTCGCCGCGGCCGCCCGGATGACCGATCGCCTGATCGTGCTGCGGGGCGGCGTCGTGGTCGAGGAGGGACCGACAGCGCAGGTGCTCGCCCGCCCGGCCGCCGCGTACACCCGGGACCTGCTCGCCGCGGTGCCGGACCTGCCGGCCGAGATGCGCCGCCGCGCCGCCACGCCGGTGCGGGGCGCGGAGGTCCTGACCGTGTCCGGGCTGACCGTGCCGCGCGGGGGGCGGGTCGTCCTGGACGACGTATCCCTGCGGTTGCGCGCCGGCGAGGCGCTGGCCCTGCTCGGCACGTCGGGCTGCGGCAAGACGACGCTCGCCCGGGCCGTCGTCGGAACACTGCGCCCCAGCTCGGGCCGGGTGACGCTGTCCGGCGAGGTCCTGGAGCCGACGCTCGGGCGCCGGCCGGTGCACCAGCGACGCCGCATGCAGCTCATCCCGCAGGACTCCGGGGGGTCGCTGAACCCGCGGCGGCCGGTGGGCGCGGCGATCGGCCGGGTGGTCCGCCTGGCCGGTGGGATGACGGCCGAGGCGGTGGCGGCGGAGACCCGCCGGCTGATGGGGCTCGTCGGCCTGCCGGGGGAGCTGGCGTCGCGGCTGCCGCGGGAGCTGTCCGGCGGGCAGCGGCAACGCGTCGCGATCGCCCGCGCGCTCGCCGCCGGGGCCGACGTGCTCGTCTGCGATGAGATCACGTCGAACCTCGACGCCCAGGTGGCGGCCTCGGTCCTGGCCCTGCTCGACTCGCTGCGGCGGACCCTGGGCCTGGCGGTGCTCATCGTGACGCACGACCTCGGTGTGATCGCCCGCAACGCGGACCGGGTCGCCGTGCTCAGCGGCGGGCGGATCGTCGAGGAGGGGACCGTCGAGCAGGTGTTCGGCAACCCGCGCCACGAGGCGAGCAGGATGCTGCTGGACGCCGCGCGGCCCGTCACGGCGGTGGCGGACGTGCCGTGACAGCCCGAGGCGGAGGGCCGCTACCGGCTTCCCGGTAGCGGCCCTCCGCCTCGATCTCAGCGCGTCAGACGAGCTCGTCGAGGAGTTCGTAGTTCAGCGTGAAGGTGTGGCTGCCGTCCTCCAGCTTGCGCATGGTGGCGGTGCCCTGGATGCCGGCGAGCCCCTCGGTGCCGGTCCCCGGCACGATGTGCCACTCGGCGCCGCCCTCCTCGTCGCTCATCAACCCGACGGCCTGGTGCTGGAGCATGAAACTGCCCTTGGAACCGCCGATCGACACCTCGATCACTTCGTGACCGACGTATCCGGCGCCGCCCTTGCCATAGGCGAACAGGAACTGCGCGCGGCTGGTGCCCTCGAGTTCACCGGAATACGTCTTGGTGACCGAGGCCCGCGAGAATTTCATGCCGTCGGGGGTCTCCTGCCACTCGTCTTCGTCCCAGGAGTCGAGCGTAAATGAAGCAGTCGCGGTGCTCACCTTGTCTCATTCCTTCCGTGGTTCTCTTTCAGTCCCAGACCGAGGCGCAGAACGGGTGACCGGCCGGGTCGAGGAAGACCCGCCACTTCGCGTCGCCGGGCTGGTCGGCGGGCTTCGTCGCACCCAGGCGCAGCAACTCGGTCTCGGCCGTCTCGATGTCGTCGACGGCCAGGTCGAGGTGCAGTTGCTGGGGAACCGTCTGCCCGGGCCACTCCGGACGCCGGTAGTTCTCCACCCGCTGCAACGCCACGGCGACGCCGTCACCGTTGCTGAGGAACGCGCCGGACTCCGACTCGTGCACCGGCTCGAGGCCGGCCGCTTCCCGGTAGAAGGCCACCAGCGGGGCGATTTCGGAACAATCCAGTGTTACCGCCGCCAAGCGACCGACAGCCATTCATGTCTCCTGGAGATTTGTCGTCCGATCGAAAGCGTGGCCCGAGCCTAGCAATCCGCCGTCGTCCACGCCACGGTCGCCGGGTGTGTCGCGACCGGCCTGCTCATTAGACGGTTGCGAATGGACAGCAGGCCCCGAAGGTTCGGCAGCATACCGGCTGAACCGTCGGCGGCGCCACCGATACACCAATCGAGTTGCCCTCACTTCGTGCTCACAACAGCGCAGCGTCAGGCGCACTCGTCCGCCACGATTCGCCGGTACCCCAATCACCGGCGTGGAGGAGAACACGGTGGAAGGCTTCGAGATCTTCACCTACGGGGACGCCGTCGCCGACGTCTTCGACGGGACGGGATGGGCCGGCGACCCGGGTGACACCGAGGAGACGATCGAGTGGCTCGCCGAGAACGCCGGCGGCGGGCCCGTGCTCGAACTCGGCGTCGGCACCGGCCGGGTCGCCGTCCCGCTGGCCCGCAGGGGCATCGAGGTGCACGGCATCGACGCGTCGGAGGGGATGCTGACGCAGCTGCGCGACAAACCCGGCGGCGAACTGGTGCACGTGCACGTGCAGGACTTCACCGACTTCACGCTGCCGTACAAGTTCTCGCTGGCGTACGCGGTCTTCGACACGCTGCCGTTCATCACCGACCAGGAGGAGCAGATCCGCTGCTTCCAGAAGGTCGCCGACGTCCTGGAGCCGGGCGGGCGGTTCGTGATCCAGACGTCGATCCCCGACCCGGCGCGGTACGACCGCAACCAGCGCACCCAGACCGTACGGGTGGAGAAGGACCACGTCGTGATGACGTTCACCCGGCGCGAGCGGATCTCCCAGTGCTCGTCGATCCAGTTCGCGGTCCTGCGGCCCGACGGCATCCGGTTCTTCCCGATGCGCATCCGCACCGTCATGCCGTCGGAGATGGACCTGATGGCCCGCCTCGGCGGGCTCACCATGGAGTCGCGCTGGGGTCACTGGGACGGACGACCACTGCGCGACTCCGACGAGCGGCACATCACCGTCTACCGCAAGTAGAGCGGCGGATCGGTGGAGCACAGCCAGACGAGCGCCGGTGGTGCGGGCCGGCGCCTTCGGGTGGTCCTGGTGCAGCAGGGCGTCTGGGACATGCCGCTGGAGTCGCTGCCGCTCGCCTCGGCGTACCTCAAGGCGATGGTGTCCGGCGACGCCGAGCTGAACGACCAGGTGTCGGTGGAGATCTGCAACTTCCGGGGGCGGGTGACGCACGGGGAGATGGCCGCCCGGCTGTTCGCCGGCCCGCTGCCCGACGTGATCGGGTTCTCCGTCTTCGGCTGGAGCCAGCGCGCGTTCGGGGCACTCGCCGCCACCTACAAGCAGCTCAACCCGCAGGGGTGGGTCATCTTCGGCGGCACCCACGTCAGCGCGCAGGCCGACCGCGTGTTCCGGCTCTACCCGGAGATCGACGTGGTGGTCAACGGCGAGGGCGAGCTGACCTTCCTCGACCTGCTCCGCGCCCGGCTGGCCGGCGTGGCCCCCGACGCCCTCGGCGACGTGCAGGGCATCTCCTGGCACCGCGCCGACGGCAGCGTGGTCACCAACCCGGACCGGCCCCGGATCGAGGATCTCGACATCATCCCGTCGCCGTTCCTCACCGGAGCCGTCGAACTGCTCGACGCCGACGGCCGGTTCCGCTACGACGTCGCGCTGTTCGAGACCAACCGCGGCTGCCCGTACAAGTGCTCGTTCTGCTACTGGGGCGGCGCGGTCGGCCAGCGGGTACGCGCGTTCTCCCGGGAACGGCTGCGCGCCGAGCTGGAACTGTTCGCCCGGTGCGGCGTGCACACAGTGGTCGCCTGCGACGCCAACTTCGGCATGCTGCCGATCGACCTGGAACTCGTCGACGACCTCATCGACATCAAGCGGCGGCACGGCTTCCCGCTGGCCTTCGAGAGTTCGTGGGCCAAGAACAAGTCGAAGGTGTTCTACGAGATCGTGCGGCGGATGAAGGAGGCGGGGCTGCGCAGCTCCTTCACCCTGGCCCTCCAGTCGCTCAACCCGGACGCCCTGACCCTGATGCGCCGGCGGAACATGAAGGTCAACGACTGGCGTGACCTGGTGCGGTGGCTCAACCGGGAAGGGCTGGACTGCTACGCCGAGCTGATCTGGGGCGCGCCGGGCGACACCGTCGAGTCGTTCCTGGCCGGGTACGACGAACTCGCCCAGCACGTGTCCCGGATCGCCGTCTACCCGATCATGCTCTTGCCGAACACCGAGTACGCGGAGAACAAGGAGCTGTACGGCATCGTCGCGCTGCGCGGCGACAACGACGACTTCGAGTACGTGCTCGCCCACCGCACCATGACCTTCGCGGACAACGCGGTGATGCAGCGGTTCCTGTTCTGGGCCCGGGTGATGGCCGAGAACGCGGTCCTGCGTCACTGCTGGCTGCCGCTGCGGCGGCTCGCCGGGTGGGAGCAGTCCCGGGTCCTCAACAGCCTCGCCGACTGGGCGGACACCACCACGGCGCGGGAGGCGATCCCGTTGCGGGAGGCCGCGATGCGGGGTCACGGCGGCGGCGCGCCGGCGTACGCGGCCGCCATCGGCTACCTCTTCACCGAGGCGGACGGGCGGCGGGCGCTGGAGCTGTGGTGGCAGGAGGTGGTCTCGCGGCAGCTCGCGGCCGACGTCCGCCCGTTCCTCGACGAGGTGTACCGCTACGACCTGCTGACCCAGCCGGTCTGCGAGCCGGACGGACTCGCCGTCGTCGAGATCGGCGGCGTCGAGTACTTCCACCGCCCGGACGTGACCCTGGCCTACGACGTGCCGGGCGTCCTCGCGCGGATGCGCGCCGACGAGCCGGTCTCGCTGGAGCCGGAACCGATCCGCGTCGACATCTACTACCGCACCGGCGCCATGACCGCGGTCATGTCGACGAACCACGAGGAGATCCTGCACTTCATGGGGGAGGTGCGCAGAGCAGGCACCCCGCTCACAGTCCCCTGACCGATCGCCGGTGTCCGGAGTGGACCGGCGCTGCCATACTCGGCCCGATGGGGTCGTCGTCGAGGTGACTGTGCAGTTCCGGGTGCTGGGTCCGCCGGAGGTCGTCCGGCACGGGCGGGTGGTGCCCCTCGGCGGGCCGAAGCAGCAGGCGCTGCTGGCTCTGTTCCTGCTGCGGCCGAACCGGTTCGTCGCCGCCGACTGGCTGGTCGACGCGCTCTGGGACGCACGACCGCCGGCCAGCGCCCGGACGACGCTGCGCACGTACGTCGCCGGGCTGCGCCGGGCCGTGGAACCCCAACGGTCCCACCGCGAGCCGGCGCGCGTCCTGCGCAGCCACCCCGGGGGGTACGAGCTGCGGGTCGACGCCGACGCGGTGGACGCGATCCGGTTCGCCGGCCTGGTGGACCGGGCTGCGGACGCGCTCGCGGCCGGGCAGGCGGCGGCCGCCGAGCGGACGTACACCGAGGCGCTGGCGTTGTGGCGCGGCGAGCCGCTGGCGGGCGTGGCCGACCTGACCGCGGTGCGTCCGGAGGCGGCCCGGCTGGCCGAGCTGCGGCTGAGCGCCGAGGAGGGGCGGCTGACAGCCGCCGTCGCCGCGGGCCGGCACGCGACGCTGCTGCCGGAACTGCGCCGGTTCGTCTCGGCGCACCCGCTGCGCGAGGGCGCCCGGGCGCAGCTGATGCTGGCCCTGTACCGCTCGGGGCGGCAGACCGAGGCGCTCGCCGTCTTCGACGAGGGCCGCCGGATCCTGGCCGGCGAGTACGGGATCGACCCCGGCGAGCAGACCCGCGCGGTGCACCGGCTGATCCTGGAGCAGGCCGTACCGCCTGATCGGAGCAGTCCCGCGGACACCGGCGGCCCGGCGACCGCCGGGGCGGCGCCGGAGCGGGACGGCGGACCGCTCGTGGGCCGGGACGCGGAACTGGAACGGCTGCGGGGCACGCTGGACGCGGCCACGGGGCAGAGCGGGCGCGTGCTGACGCTGGTGGGGGAGGCCGGCATCGGCAAGACCAGCCTCGCCGCGGCACTCGGCGCCCGCGCCGCCGCGACCGGCGTCCCCGTGGTCTGGGGCCGCTGTCCGGACGTCGGGCAGGCGCCGCCGTTCTGGCTGTGGAGCCAGGTGGTACGCGCGCTGGTGGCGATGCCGCAGACCCGCGCCACCGGCTCGGCGAGCCGCCTGGACGGGTTCGCCGCCGGCGCGCCGAGCGGACCGGCCGACGGTCGCGGTCTCGACCCCACGGCCCGGTTCCAGGTGTACGAGGCGGTGTCGGAACTGGTGCACGCGGCGGCCCGGGAGCGCGGCCTGCTCGTCGTCCTCGACGACCTGCACGCCGCCGACCCGGACTCGCTGCTGTTGCTGCGGTTCCTCGCCACCGCCCTGCCCGCGTCCCGGGCGCTGGTGGTCGCCACGCTGCGGCCGTACGACGACGACCCGGCCCTGGTGGCGACAGTCGCCGAGCTGGCGCGCGGGGGCGGCTTCGGTCAGGTCCGGCTCGCCGGGCTGGACGCCGCGGCGGTCGCCGACCTGGTCCGGGGCCGCACCGGCGTGGCGCCGCCGGAGCCGGTGGTGACCCGGCTCGTCACCCGGACCGGCGGGAATCCGTTCTTCCTCACCGAGCTGCTGCGGTCCCGGACCGATCCGGGCGCCGCAGCGGAGCTGCCGCCGAGCATCCGGGACACCGTGCGGCTGCGGCTAGCCGGACTGCCCGGCCCCGCCCGGCGCTGCCTCGACCTGCTCAGCGTGGCCGGGCACGACCTGGACCTGGCGGTGCTGGCGGCGGCGCTGGACAGCACCGCCGAGACCGTCGCCGAGGACCTCGCCCCGGCCTATCCGGCCGCGCTGGTGGTCGAGACCGGACCGGGCGCGCTCGCGTTCCGCCACCCGCTGATCGCCGAGGTCACCTACGCCGAGCTGGTCCCGCCGCGCCGGGCCGCGCTGCACGCCCGGCTGGCCGCCGCGTACGAGCGGACGGCCGGCACCGCGCCGGCCGAGCTGGCCCACCACTACGGGGAGGCGGTCGGTCTGGGCCACGGCGAGGACCACCTGCGGTGGTCGCTGCGCGCCGCCGACGACGCCACCCGCCGGGTCGCCTACGAGGACGCGCTCAGCCACCTCGAACGCGCCGCGCTCCGGCTGGCCCCGGCCGCGCCGGTCTCGCCCGACGCGGCGGCCACCGAGCTGACCGTCCAGTTGCACCGCGCGTCCCTGCTCCAGATGACAGTGGGCGTCGGCAGCGACGCGGTCGACCGGGTCTGCGCCCGCGCCCGAGAGCTGCTGACGCTCGTCGGGCCGGACGCCGACATCCGCCACGCGCTCTGGGCGCTCGGCGAACTCGCCGCCAACCGGGCCGAGTTCGCGATCTGCGCCGACCTCGCCGGGCGGCTCGTACGGGCGCCCGACGACGGCAGCGGGCTGACCGCCGTCGCAGGTGAGTACCTGCTGGGCGCGGTCGCCTACTTCACCGGCCGGCAGGCCGAGAGCGAGCGGCGGCTCACCGCCGGGATCGAGCGGCTGCGTACCGTCGACCGGGCGCTGCTGCGCCGCGAGGTGGGCCGCCGTCCGGTGCTGGCCTGCCACAACTTCCGGGCGCTCGTGCGCTCGATGCGCGGCGACCCGGCCGGCGCGCGGGCCGACATCGCCGCCGCCGAGGCCCTCGCCGAGGACCTCGACGACCCGTACGGCCGGGCCAACGCGGCGCTCTACGCCGCCTGGCTGGCGATGCAGGAGCACGACGTCGCCGCGGCCGACGCGGCGGGGCGACGGTGCCGGGACATCGGCCGCGCCACCGGCCTGCCGCACATGACCGCGACCGGCGCGTACTTCCTGGAGTGGGCCGCCGCGCGCGGCGGCGACCACGGCCGGCTCGACGCGATGCGCGCCGCCGCCGAGGAGTTCTACCGTCCCGGACTGCGGTCCACCCGAACCATCACGCTCTGCGCGATGGCCGAGGCGTACCTGACCGGCGACCGTCCGGACACCGCGGCGACACTGGCCGAGGAGGCGCTGGCAGTGGCGGACCGGGTGGGCGAGCGCGTCTTCGTCGCGGAGTTGCACCGGATCCGCGGCGCGGCCCGGCGCGACCGCGCGGAGTGGGACCTCGGCGCGCGGATCGCCGCCGAACAGGGCGCCGGGCTGCTGCTGCCCCGGTTCGCCGTCTTCTGACCGGCGTGGAATCCCGCCTCCACGCCGCCTCCACACACTTTCCACAGCCGTTCCACGCCCGGCTGGTGCCCTGGTCGGTGTCGGGTAGGACGGCCGGAGCCGTCCGGGACCATGTTCCGAAGGGGCACCACCATGGGATCAGCTCAGCCGCCGGCTCACCAGGAGGTCCAGGAGGTCGAGGTCGCCGTCGTCGGCTGCGGGCCGGTGGGTGCGCTCACCGCCAACCTGCTCGGCGCCCGCGGGGTCACCACGCTGGTCGTGGAGCGCAGCGCCACGCCGCACGGTCAGCCGCGGGCCTTCTCCTGTGACGACGAGGCGCTGCGCATCTACCAGCAGGCCGGGCTGCTCGACGAGGTACGCGACGAGACGATCGCGCCGCCGCTGGTCGAGTACGTCAACGGCGCGGGCCGGGTCTTCGCCCGGATGAAGCTGTCCGAGACGGACTTCGGGTACGGGCACGCGCCGCTGCGCTTCTTCGACCAGCCGCGACTGGAACGGACGCTGCGCGCCGGGCTGGACCGCTTCCCGCACGTCCGGCTCGCGCTCGGCACCGAGTTGGTCGGCCTGACCCAGGACGAGGACGGCGTGACGGTGCTCCTGTCCGACGTGGTCACCGGGCAGCGGCGGGCGGTCCGCGCCCGGTACGTGCTCGGCTGCGACGGCGCCCGCAGCGCCACCCGCGCCGCCGTCCGGATCCCGCTGTCCGGGGCGAGCTACGCCGAGCCGTGGCTCGCGGTCTCCGGCGACGTGCCGCCCGACGCCGTGCGGGTGGCCGACACCACGTTCGTGTGCGACTGGCGGCGCCCGGCGTTCGTCTCTCCCGGCGCGGCCGGCAGCTACCGGATGGAGTTCATGCTGCGACCGGGCGAGACCGAGGACGAGGTGCAGCGGCCGGAGACCGTCGCCGCGCTCGTCTCGCCGTACGTCGACCCGGACCGGTTCGCCGTCACCCGGGCGGTCGTCTACACCTTCCACCACCTCGTCGCGCAGCGGTGGCGGGAGGGACGGGTGTTCCTGCTCGGCGACGCGGCCCACCAGATGCCCCCGTTCATGGGCCAGGGCCTGTGCAGCGGCCTGCGCGACGCGGCGAACCTGTCGTGGAAGCTGTCGCTGGTGCTGTCCGGCGCCGCCGATCCCGCGGTGCTCGACACGTACGAGACCGAGCGGCGTCCGCACACGGTGGAGATGGCACAGACGAGCGTCCGGCTGGGACGCGTCTTCCTGGCCCGCAACCGGATCTCCGCCTGGCTGCGTGACACCGCGCTGCGGGCGGTCCAGACGGTTCCCCGGGTACGGCGGTTCGTGGAGCGCTTCGAGTTCAAGCCGGTGCCGGCGTACCGGCGGGGCCTGATGACCGGCGGGCGGCGGGACGGCGTGGTCGGGACCATGTTCCCCCAGCCGCGGGTCCTCATCCCGGGTGCGCCCGGCGAGCGCCTGCTCGACGAGGCGCTCGGCGACGGCTTCGTCGTGCTGGGTCGCGCCGGTGTGGACGACCCGCCCGGCGCGTGGTGGCAGGGGTTGCCGGTGCGGTTCGTCGCGGTCCACCCGTCCGGCACGCCGCTCGCCGGCCTGCCGGACCCGCTCGCCGGCCCGCCGGACCCGCTCGCCGGCCTGCCGGACCCGCTCGCCGGCCCGCCGGAGTCGTCCGCGGACGGCCGTCCGGACCGGATCGACGTCGTGGACGCCGACGGGGTGCTCGGCGGGTGGCTGCGGCGGCACGGCGCCGACCTGGTGGTGCTGCGGCCGGACCGGTTCGTGTTCGCGCTGGCGACGGCCGATGGGATCGAGCAGGCCGCACGGGACCTGTCGGCCGCCCTCGGTGCGCCGCCGGACGGCGGCCGGAACCGGGCGGCCGGCCCGGGACTCGCGACGGCGCCGGCAGTGCCCTCGTCGTCGTGACCGCCCTCGTCGGCAGCCGGGCCGATCTCCCACGCCCGCCGTCGCGGCGTGCCGACGTGCGGCCCCGGCCGTGGCGGTCCGCCGGCGGCGGTGCCGAGCCGGCTCGGCGTCCACCGCCGCGCGCAATCGTCTTCCCGACTCGGCCGCCCGATGTGGCCGGACGGGCAGGGGGTTGTCTTGCGCGCGGGCAGAAAGATCCGGCACGCCGTTGCGCCGCCCTGGACCGCCGACCCTGTAGCCGGACGTCCCCCGGGGACGAGACTCGTACCGGACCGGCGGTGCCCCGCGTGCGGCACCCGGCCCGGGCCGGCTGTCTCCCGGTCGACCCGATCGAGACTTCCCACTCTCCTACGACGATCGTGCGCCGCCGTCCGGCCTCGCGCCGGACGGTCGTGCGCGCGGAAAGGTGGCAGTGATGCGTTCACGAAGATCAGGCCGGTGGACCGGCGCGGTGGCGGCCGCTCTGGCGGTGGTCCTGCTGGGGCCCGGGGCGACAGTGCCGGGCGCCGCGGCACCGGTCCGGGTCGCCGGCCCGCCGGGAGCGGGCCTCGTCGCCGGCTGCGAGACGTTCGGGTTCACGGCCATGCCGGCGGTCGCCGGTGTGGCCGCTCCCCGTGACGTCGAGGCGGTCGACACCAACCAGAACGGCTTCGACGACCTGCTCGTCGCCTCGGCGAGCGGTGACGGCGACGTGCACCAGCTCATCGCCGTCGGTAACGGGACGTTCCGCACGTCGGTGGGGCCCGGCGCCCCGCCGGAGGTCTATCCGGCGCCGGGCACGCCGCGCGCCGTCACCGTCGGCTACTTCAACCGGGACGCCAAACCGGACTACGCCGTCGCGACCACCGACGGGGTGGGTGTCTGGTTCGGCGCCGCCGGTGGAGACCCGGGCTTCGGGCCGGGAGGGCGCGTGCTGGCCGGCCGCAGCGTGGCGGACGTCGCGGTGGCCGACTTCGACCGTGATCTGCTGCCCGACCTGGCGGCCCTCGACCCGGAGGACCGGACCGACCGGGACGACGACCGGGTGCGGGTGTTCCGCAACCTCAACGGCGGCAGCTTCGACCAGAGGTTCCTCCTCGGTGACCAGCCGACGTACGTCCAGCCGGACTTCCTCGCCGCCGGCGACCTGACCGGCAACGGCGTGCCCGATCTCCTGGTCAGCAGCCGCACACAGGGCACGGTGTCGCTGATCCGCGACGGCGCTAACAGCCCCGCGCCCCGGGTGGAAGGGATCGGCGAGGCGTGGAAGCCCGCGATCGCCGACTTCGACCTCGACGGGCGGCTCGACGCGGCCGTCGCGATCCCCGGCGAGGACCGCATCCGGTTGTGGAGCGACTACCGCGACCCACCGTCCGGCGGCTTCCCGTCGGCGCCCCGGGAGTTGCCGTCGCTGGACCTGGGGCCGCTGACCCCGGGGCGGGAGGGTCCGCACGACGTGGACGTCGCCGACGTCAACCGGGACGGCCGTCCGGACCTGGTGGTGGTCGGCTACGCCAGCCGGGCGGTCTACGTCTTCCCGGGCCGTGGCGACGGCACGTTCGGCACCCCGGCCGTCCTCGCGGCGGGCAGCCAGCCGGTGCAGGCGGCCGTGGGGCGGTTCGACAACAACCAGTCCCTCGACGTGGCCGTCCTGGACGAGGTCGACAACACCCTGCGCGTCTACCTGAACACCTGCACCGCGCCCGGACCGAACCTGACCGCCGGCGGGCTGGAGGTCACCCAGGTCATCCAGGACCTGGGCAACTCCGTCGACCTGGTCGCCGACCGCCGCACCGTCGTCCGGGCGTACGTCGGCACCGACGCGCAGACGCCCGCGGTGACCGCGGCCCTGCACGGGTTCCGGGCCGACGGCACGTCGCTCGGCCCGCCGCTCGCCCCGGCGAACCCGGGCCGCCTGCTGGTGCCCGACCGGACGGTGCGACGCGGACAACTGGGCGGCGGGTTCCTGTTCGAGCTGCCCACCCAGTGGACGAGCGAGGGCCAGGTCAGGCTGCGGGTCGAGATCAACCCGGACCGCCGGGTCACCGAGCCCGACCACCTGGACAACGTGACCGAGCGCACGGTGCGCTTCCAGGCGTCCCAACCGGTTCGCGTCAAGCTGATCCGGTTCGGCTACCAGCGCGACGGACAGACAGTGCTGCCTCCCGAGTCCGACCTGGACCGGGCCGAGTCGCTGCTGCGGCGCACGCTGCCGACGAGCCGGCTGGAGGTCACCCGCGCCGACTACCGCGACGACCACCCGTTCTTCTGGATCGGTGACGACAGCTTCTTCCTCGACGCGCAGGACGCGCGTTCGGTGCTCGACCGCTACCGGCAGGCGACGGCAGGGACGCGGGAGCCCGGCGTCTACCACCTGGTCATGGTGAACCGGGACCGGATGGGCGGCATCGCCGAGAACATCCCCGGATGGGTGGCGGTCGGCGGAGCGCACAACCCCACGACCATCCTGCACGAGCTGGGGCACCTGCTCGGCGCCGGGCACGTGGAGTGCACGGACAATCCCGGCGACGAGACCGGGCCCCGGTCCTACCCGTACCCGCGCGGCACCATCGGCGGGCCGGACCCGGCGAATCCCGGCTTCGCCGGCTACGACATCGGTGACGCCTCGGTCGGCGCTCCGCGCCGGATCGTCTGGGCGCCGGACACCAGCCCGCCGGTCGCCGACCTGATGAGCTACTGCCGCAACACCTGGGTCTCCGACGACCTGTGGCGGCTGTGGCGCAACCGCGTCCAGAACCCGCCCGCCCAGCAGGGCGCGACGGGTGACCTGCTGGCGCTGTCCGGCGCCGTCGGCGACGGCACCGCCACCCTCACCGGGCAGCGCCTGACCCGCACCACCCAGCGCCCGGCCACCACGCCCGGCCCGTACGCGCTGCGGCTGCTCGACGCCGCCGGGGCGACGCTCGCCGAGCATCCGTTCACCCCGGCGGCCACCGAGCACGCCGCGACACGTCCCTTCCAGGAGGTCGTCGACTTCGCCCCCGGCACCCGCCGGGTGACGCTCGTGGACACCCGCGCCGGGCGGGACCTCGCCACCCTCCCGGTGTCGGCGAACCCGCCCGTCGTAGCGCTGGCGGGCGAGGCGCCGCCCGCGTCGGTGCCGGCCACCGGGCCGGTCACTGTGGGCTGGAGCGCCGGCGACGCCGACGGCGGTCCGGTCACCGCGAGCGTCCTGTACAGCCCGGACGGCGCCGACGACTGGCGGGTGCTGGCCACCGGGCTCACCGGGACGTCGTACACGCTGGACGCCGCGCAGCTCGCGGGCACCGGCGGCGCGGCCACCGGCCGGCTGCGGGTACGGGTCACCGACGGTGTGCACACCGCCGACGCGACGAGCGGTCCGCTCACTGTCGCCGGCAAGAACCCGGCGGTACGGATCACCGCTCCGATGGGCGGCACGTTCTTCGCCACCGGGCAGACGGTCACGCTCGCCGCGTCCGTCACCGACCCGGAACAGGGCGACCTGGACGGGTCGGCGGTGCGCTGGACCTCCGACCGTGACGGTGACCTCGGCACCGGCGCCACCCGTACGCCGGGGCAGCTCAGCGAGGGACGGCACGTCCTCACGGTCACCGCCACCGACGCCGACGGCCTGCGGGCCACCGCGCGTACCGAGGTGACTGTGGGCCGGGTCCTGCCGGCCGGTGGCCCGCCCACAGCCGACGCCGGGCCGGACCGGACCGCCGTCGAGGGCGACACCGTCACCCTCGACGCGACCCGGACCACCGACCCGGACGGCGACCCGGTGACCCTGTCCTGGACGGTGCTCGCCCAGCCGGAGGGTGGCGGCCTCGGCGGCGGCCTGCGGCTGGAGGGTCCGGCCCGCACGCCGTCGTTCCGCGCCGACCGGGCCGGCACGTACCGGCTGGAACTGACCGCCACCGACGCCCGCCACGGCACCGCCACCGACACGGTGACAGTCACCGTGGCGAACCGGCCGATCGAGGTGAGCCCGATCGCACTGGACGAGGAGCTGCGGGTGGCCGGTCCGGTCACCGCGCGGGCCACGTTCACCGACCCGGGCGTGCCGGACACCCACCGCTGCGCGGTCGACTGGGACGGCGGGGGTCCGGCCCCGGCCACGCCCGGTGTGGTCAGCGAGGACCGCAACGAGGGCGGCTGCGTCGCCACCGGCGATCTCCGGCCCGGCGTGCACGTCGCGCGCCTCACGGTGACCGGCGACGACGGCGGAACCGGGCAGCAGACGGTACGGATCGTGGTCTACGACCCGTCGGACGTGACGGTCGCCGGCGCCGGCGCCATCGTCTCACCGGCGGGCGCGCTCAGCGCCGACGTGGCCGCCACCGGGCCGGGGGAGTTCGCCTTCGTCGCGGGCCTGGTGAAGGGTTCACCCACGCCGTTCGGCGCGACCACCTTCCGGCTGCCGGGACGCGAGTTCACGTTCGCCGGTACGACACACGAGCGTCTGACCGTCGCCGGATCGGTGGGCCGGTACCAGGGTGAGGGCACCGTGAACGGCCGGCCGGGGTACGCGTACCAGCTCACTGTCGCCGACGCCCCGGACGGACGTGACGTGGACCGGTTCCGGATCAGGATCTGGGAGAGCGACGGAGGGCGCGTCGTCTACGACAGCGGCCGGGGCGCACCGGACGATCTCGACCCGGCGCACCTGCAACCGCTGAACCAGGGCCGCGTCGTGGTCGTCGGCTAGCCCGGCGCCCCTCCCGCCGTCCGCCGCCGGGAAGAGGCGGACGGCGGGAGGCCGCGCCCGTCGCACCACGTAGTGCTTCGCGGCCCTGTCCATGGTGGGCCTTGCCGGGATCCGGTCACGGGCGTAGGAAGAACACCACCGTCCGCTGTCGAAGGAGACACGCGTGCCCACCCCCAGACGGCTCCGTCTCGCCGTGTCCGCGTTGGTGACCGCATCGGCCGTGCTGCTCGGTTCCGGCGCCGCCGCGGCGCCGTCCGCGCCTCCCGCACCGGCCGGGCAGCGGTCCTGCGACCCGATCGACCCGGCGGCCTGCCTGCTGCCGTTCCCCAACGACTACTTCACCGTCCCGGACCGCAGCACCCCGACCGGCAAGCGGGTCCGGTTCGCGGCCTCCGCGATGCCCGCCAACGTGCTCGGCGTGCCGATCGACCCGGCGGAGTGGAACCGGCAGGACGGGTTCAGCCCCGGATCGCCGATCCTGGCGCGCGTACCCGGCCTCGACGCCGAGCGGACGCGGATCGCGCCGGTCACCGACGTGGGCCGCTCGCTGGCGCCGGACGCGCCGATCGTGCTGCTCGACGCCCGCACCGGCAGGCGCACGCCCTACTGGGCGGAACTGGACGCGCACGCCGCCGGCAACCCGGACCGGCAGGCGCTGATCATCCGGCCGGCGGTCGCGCTGACCGAGGGCACGAGGTACGTCGTCGGCCTGCGCGGCATGCGCGACGGCGACGGCGCGCTGATCCCGGCGCCGAAGGCGTTCCGCGCGTACGTGTCCGGCGCCGGCCTGGACCGGCGTGACCCGCGCGCGCCGCAGATGAGGCGGATCCTCGCCGACCTGAGCCGGGCCGGTGTCAAGCGGCACAGCCTGTACCTGGCCTGGGACTTCACGGTGGCCAGCCGGCAGGGCCTCACCGGGCGGATGCTCGCGGTCCGGGACGGCGCGTTCGCCGCGCTCGGCCGCCGCGCGCCCTCGTTCACAGTCAACCAGGTCACCGACTACACGCCGGAGCAGGATCCGCTGATCGCCCGGCAGGTGACCGGCACCGTCGCCGTACCGTCCTACCTGACCGGTGACGGCGGACCGGGCTCCCGGCTGCACTACGGGCCGCCCGGCGGCGACGGCAGCCCGCCGGCGCCGGACGCGCTGCCCACACCGTCCGGCACGACGGTGGCGGCCGACTTCGTCTGCAACATCCCGCGCAGCGCGTCCGCCGCGAAGCCGGCCCACCTCTCGCTCTACGGCCACGGCCTGCTCGGCCGGCCGACCGAGGTCAACGCCGGCAACGTCAAGACCATGTCGCAGACGTACGACTTCACCTTCTGCGCCACGAGCTGGATCGGCATGGCCGCCGCCGACGTCCCGTACGTGGCGGGCGCCTTCACCGACCTCAGCGCCTTCCCCGCGGTGGCCGACCGGCTCCAGCAGAGCTTCCTGAACTTCCTGTTCCTGGGCCGGACGATGATCCACCGCAGCGGGTTCGCCGCCCACCCGGCGTTCCGCGACGCCGCCGGGCGGCCGCTGATCGACGTGGCCGGCGGGCTGCACTACGACGGCAACAGCCAGGGCGGCATCAACGGCGGCGCGCTCACCGCCGTCGCCCAGGACTGGACCCGCTCGGTGCTCGGCGTGCCCGCGATGAACTACTCGACGCTGCTGCAACGCAGCGTCGACTTCGCCCCGTTCCAGTCCGTGATGGACGGCTACTACCCGGACCGGATCGACCAGCAGCTCATCTTCGGTCTGCTCCAGATGCTGTGGGACCGGTCCGAGGCCAACGGGTACGCCCAGCACATGACCGACCGGCCGCTGCCGCGTACCCCGGCGCACCGGGTGCTGATGCACGTGGCCTTCGCCGACCAGCAGGTCTCGACCGCCGCGGCGGAGGTCCAGGCGCGCACCATCGGCGCCCGACTGCACACCCCGGCGCTGGCCGACGGCTGGTCACCGGACGTGCGGCCGTTCTGGGGCATCGCGCCGATCCGCAGGTACCCGTACGCCGGCTCGGCCATGGTGGTCTGGAACAGCGGCGCCGCGTACGCGCCGCCGCCGACCAACCTGGCCCCCGCCGGACCGGAGTACGGCGAGGACTCGCACGAGTTCCCGCGCGCCCAGCCCGGCGCGCAGCGGCAGAAGGCGGTGTTCCTGCTCACCGGCAAGGTGATCGACGTCTGCGCGGGCGGACCCTGCCCGTGAGCTGCGTCCGGCCGGTCTGAACACGCCTACCCACAGGCCGACCTCCCGCGGCAGCCGGCACACCAATGTCCTAGGACGCTCTGGCGGGTGTGCCGGCCGTCGCGGTGCGGCGCAGCGCCGTGCCCACTCAGAGCAGCACCTCGACCGGCGCCGGATGGCCGAGGAAGTGCACCGGGCTGGCGGTCGGCCCGTACGCCCCGGACTGGTGCACCACCACCAGGTCGCCGACCTCGCACCGGGGCAGCTCCACCCGCCGGCCGAGCGTGTCCAGCGGCGTGCAGAGCGGTCCGACCACTGTGACCGTCTCCCGCTCGTCGGCCGGCTTCGCGGTCACGGCGGACACCGGGTAGTTGCGGCGTACCACCTGGCCGAAGTTGCCGGACGCGGCGAGGTGGTGGTGCATGCCGCCGTCGACCACCAGGAACGTCTCGCCGCGCGAGTGCTTGCGCTCGACCACCCGGCTGACGAAGACGCCCGCCTCGCCGACCAGGTACCGCCCCAGCTCCAGCACGACAGCGGTGTCCGGGTGGCGGCGGCGCCACCGCTCCACCTCCACGGCCAGGTGCCGGCCGTACGCGGCCAGGTCCAGCGCCTCGTCACGGGGGAAGTACGGGATGCCGAGCCCGCCGCCGATGTTGACGTGCGCGAGGTCCAGCCGGTGCTCGCGTACCAGCCGGTCGGCCAGCTCGAACGTCTGGCTGACCCCCGTGGTCAGCGCGTCCAGGCGCAGGTTCTGCGACCCGGCGAAGATGTGCAGCCCGCACAGTCCGCGCCGGCCCGGCCCGCGCAGCACCTCGCCGACCGCCTCGGCGTCGATGCCGAACTGGGTCGCGCCGCCGCCCATCGTCATCCCGGAACCGGAGAGCTGGAAGTCCGGGTTGACCCGCAGCGCGAACCGGACGGACCGCCCGACCGCCGTCTCGATCCGGCGCAGCCGGGCCAGCTCGTCGCCGGACTCGACGTTGACCACCACGCCGGCGGCGATCGCGGCGGCCAGCTCCGGGTCGCGCTTGCCCGGCCCGGCGAAACTGATCTGCTCCCGGTCGACGGCGGTGCCGAGCGCGGTCAGCAGCTCACCGTGGCTGGCCACGTCGAGTCCGTCGACGAGCGGCGCGAGGCGCTGCACCAGGGCCGGCATCGGGTTGGCCTTGATCGCGTAGTGCAGCAGCACACCGTCGGGCAGGGCCGCCCGCAGCTCGGCGACCCGGTGGCGGACGGCGGCGAAGTCGTACAGGTAGAAGGGCGTGCGGCCGGCGATGTCGGCGGCGAGGTTCAGGTCCATCAGGGCTCCACGCGGTAGAGGGTGAGGTCACGCAGCAGGTCCATGTCGTGGCCGAAGGCGACCCGGTCGGCGCCGTAGACCATGAACACGGCGGAGGGCGGCTCGACGATGTGCGCGCTGGCGCGCGCGACGGTCTCGCCGACCGACACGTGCACCTGCACGGTGTGCTCGCTGCGCAGCGCGGGCAGGTCGACGGCGCTGACCCGGCCGGCGTGACGAGGGGTGATCACCCAGGCCCCCAGCTCGCCGGTCGGCCGGGCCCGCACGTCGTACGGCTCGCCGGCCCGCAGCAGGTAGTGCGCGAGGTCGATGTCGACGCCGTGGGTGCGCAGGTAGACGGCGCGCATCTCGCCGCCGGGCGGCCGGGCCGCGACCTCCAGGAAGACCAGCTCGCCGTCGGGCGTGCCGAACACCTCCATGTGTACGCCGCCGTCCGGTGGCCGCAGCGCGGCGAGCGCCCGGTGGCCGAACCCGGACACCCGCACGGCCGTCGGGTCGTCGGCGGGCAGCGTCCACACGCCGAGCGACCGTCCGGCGGCGAACTCCATGCAGGGGTTGAGGTTGGCGCACACGTTGCTCCACACCACCCGGCCGTCCTGCACCAGCGCGTCGAAGTTGTAGAGCGTGCCGGAGACGAACTCGTCCACCTCGTAGCTGTTGCGGTCCTTCGGCGAGGACGCCCAGCTCGCCCAGGCGCGCAACGCCGCCGGCCCGTCCAGCCGCCGCACGTCCATGCTGGCGTACCTGTCGACCGGCTTGACCACCATCGGGAAGCCGATCTCCGCGGCGATCCGCTCGCAGTAGCCGCGCGGGTCGGCGGCGTGCCGGTCGCGGTCGAAGCGCAGGTGCCGCGGCAGCCGCAGCCCGCTGCCGGCGAGCGCGGCCTTGCTGGCCATCTTGTCCACGAACGGCAGCAGGCGCGCGGCCGGCCAGCCGGCCGTGCCGAGGTGCTCGGCGAGTCGCGCGCAGATCAGCTCGCAGGACTCGTCGTTGGTGAGGAACCGGAGTTGCTCCGGCCGGGGGCGGGGCAGCTCCCGGTCCAGCAACGCCACCAGGTCGGTCGTCTCCATGTCGTCGGGCACGACGATCCGGGCGTACGCGGCGCGCTGCTCGTCGGTGAGCCGGCGCGCGTAGTGCGGGCTGGAGACCAGCCAGAGTTCCGCGTCCGCGAGCCGGCCCAGGTCGGCCAGGCCGGATCGGATCACGTTGTCGTTGATGAGGATGACGTACAGCTTCTTCACGCGACTCTCCTCGCGGGTCAGTGTTCGAGCAGGACGGCGCCGAACGTGCCGCCGACCCCGACGGACGCCATCAGGGCCAGGTCACCCGGGCGCAGCCGGGGCCGGACGGTGTCCAGGTTCAGGAAGATGTCGGCGCCGAAGCAGTGGCCGTACCGGGGCACGTTGTCGAGCACGATCCGATCGGCCGGTACGCCGATCACGCCGGCCGCCGCCCGCCACACGTTGACGTTGACGTTGTGCGGCAACAGGACTGTCAGCTCGTCGGGACGGCGTCCGGCCCGCCGCAGCGTCCGGTCGACCACGTCGCCGAGATGCTCCTGGAAGCGGCGTTCGTACTCCTGGCGGCTCGGCGCGCCGGGCTCGGTGTAGATGCCGCCGGCGTACTGGCCGTGCGTGGCGACCGCGTGGGCGAGCACCCGGTCGCGGGGCCCGTTTCGGCGCAGCAGCACCGCGCACGCCACGTCCCCGGCGATGCCGGTGTCCAGCACCCGCAGATCCGGGCTGTCGGCGGTCTCGCCGATCAGCAGGACGCCGACGGCGTCGCCGGGCCGCCCCGCGAGCAGCCGGTCCATCAGGTCCAGCGCGCTGATGCTGGAGACGCACTTGTTGGACTGGGTGCCGAAGCACAGCGTGTCGCCGCCGAGCTGCCGGGCGACCAGCCGGGGCAGGCCGGCGCCCACCGGTCCGATGTACGGGCCGGTGTGCGCGTGCACCACCACCGCCACGCGGTCCGGTGTCACGCGCGCCTCGTCGAGCAGCCGCCGGACGGCGTCCAGCAGCATCGGGAACTCCTGCCCGGCGGCGGCCACCGGGATCCGGTCGTAGCCGTAGAGCCGGCCGTACACCCGGGCGCGGGCCGAGGTGAGGCCGAGCAGCGCGTGGTCGTCGGTGACCGACAGCCGTCGTTCCGGTTCCACGCGTACCACCGCGTCAATCGCGATCATCGGGTGTCCTCCGGGCGGGCGGCGCGGCGACGACGCGGCGGCCGTTGACCGGGCTGCACGACAGCACCCGGGCCGGCACCCGGACCAGGCGGGTGGCCCGGTAGCGGCGCAGCAGCTCGCGCCACTGCTCCGGATCGCGGTCGTCGAGCGCGGCGAGCCGGCCGAGCTTGCGGTACTGGAGGAACCCGCGCGGGCGGGACTGCGGGCGGGCCCGGCGGATGTAGCCCCAGGCGTCCCACATCAGCGGTTCCCAGCCGGCGAGGGCGGCCAGGTCGTACAGGAACAGGTTGCGGGCCTGCCAGCGGCCGGCGTCGGCGTTCAGCATCAGGCCGCTGAGGCGCAGCGCCGCACGCTCGCCCTCCTGGGCCCGGCGCCAGGCGCGGGCGCCGGTGAGGAACACCGACTCCGGAACGTCGTCCCGGTAGTGGTCGGGCAGTTGGAAGGTGTCCCGGGCGGTCCGGTACATCCGGCCGTCGGCGTACCGCCACCGGCCCTCGCCGGCCGACCAGTACTCGACCACCACGTGGTCGTGCATCGGCCGGTAGGGCACGTACAGGTGGTGGGCGGTGCCGTACCGCAGCCGGGCCGGCACCCCCTGCTCCCGCAGCACGGCGCAGAGCAGCAGGCTCGCGTCCCGGCAGACGCCCAGCCAGCGGCGGTGCAGCGGCCGGGCCCGGGTCAGCGGCGCCGGGTCGAGGGCGAGCACCCGGTCGAGCATCCGCCGGGTGGTGCGCAGGTCGACCTCGGCGAGCCGGTCCGGTCCGGGCTTCCAGCCGGCCGCGGGCGGGTCCAGCTCGTAGTGGGCGAAGAGGCCGCCGATGACCTCCACGAGGGCCGGCACGTCGGCCGGCAGCCGGCGCAGCGCCTCGGCGTGCGGTCCGGGTTCGGTCATCGGGGTGTGCCGGCGGTAGGTGGCGAGCATCCGGTCCAGCCCGGCGGCCGGTGTCCGCACGGCGGCGGTCACGCTTCCTCCTCGAGCCGGCGCCGCAGCTGCGGGTAGTCCACCTTGAGGCTGCGGTTCTGCGGCAGCGGGCCGACGTGGATCCGGCTCGGCCACAGGTGTTCGGGCAGTTCCCGGCTGATCCGGCGGCGCATCTCGGGCACCGGCGTCGCGGTGTCCGCGACGAACGCGACGAGCCCCTGGACGAGGCCGCCCGGCGCCACCGGCCAGCCGACCACCGCCACGGCCTCGGTGCCGAGCACCTGCCGCAGCAGGGTCTCCACCTCGAGCCGTTCCACCCGGTGCCCGCGGACCTGCATCTGGTCGTCGCGGCGGCCCTTGAACACCAGCCCCCAGCGCGGGTCGTGGGCGACCAGGTCGCCGGTGCGGTACCAGCGTCCGGGCGCGTCCGGCAGCTCGACGAACCGGGCCGCGGTCTGCTCCGGGTCGCCGTGGTAGCCCGGGACGAGCTGGCTGCCACGCAGCAGCAACTCGCCGGTCTGCCCGGCGGCCACCCCGGCCAGGTCGGCGCCGACGACGCGGACCTCCTGCCGGGGGTACGGCCATCCGATCGGCACGACGTCCGGCAGGTCCTGGTCCGGCCGCCAGCCGAAGGAGGTCACCGCGATCGTGCACTCGGTCGGCCCGTACACGTTGAACAGCTCCCCGTCCGGGTTGGCGGCGTGCCACGCCTGCGCGAGCCGCCGGGGCAGCGGTTCCCCGCAGAACAGCGTCCGGCGCAGGCTGGGCAGCGCGCCGGGCCGGAGCAGGCCGAGGTCGAGCAGGCTGACCCCGGTGGTGGGCACGGACAGCCAGAACGTCAGCGCGTGCTCCCGTACCAGCGCGGGGAGCTTGTAGACGGCCTGGTCGGGCAGCGCGTACACGGCCGCGCCGACGGTCCACGGCAGCGCGATGTCGTGCACCGACAGGTCGAACGTGAAGTTGTTGACCTGGGCGAACCGGTCCTCGCAGGTCGGGCCGAACAGCTCGATCGCGCCGTCCAGGTACGCGGTGAGGTTGTCCAGTGTGACCAGGACGGCCTTGGGCACCCCGGTGCTGCCGGAGGTGAACATCAGGTACGCGCCGCCCTGCGGCCGCCGGGGCTCGCCCTCCCACCGCGGCCCGGGGCCGTGGTCGAGCACCGGCGCCGGCGGCGCCATCATCGTCCGCAGCCGGTCGTCCTGGTCCGGGTCGCCGCTGTCCAGGACCGCGACCACCTGTCCGTCGAGCCGTTTGAGCACCTTCTCGCAGTAGGCGGGCGGCGACGTGGGGCACATCGGCACGAACGCCTTGCCGGCCAGCAGGCTCGCCAGGATCGCCACGTACCGGGTCAGGTTCCGGCCGCAGTACACCAGGCAGAACGGCTCGTCCCGCTCGTCGAGCCGGCCGGCCAGGGTGTCGGCGCGGGCGAACAGCTCCCGGTACGTGTACGCGCGGTCGTCGACCCAGAGCGCCGTACGCTCCGGGTGCCGCCGGGCGGCGGCCAGCAGCCGGTCGCGCAGCTCGGCGCGGTATCCGATGGTCATGTGTGACTCCCGTATTCCAGCACCACGGCGGCGAAGACCGCGCCGAGCCCGACCGTGGCGAGCATCAGCCGGTCACCGGGCCGCAGCAGGCCCGCGCGGTCGGCGGCGGCGAGGTTGAGGAAGATGTCGGCGCCGAAGCAGTGCGCCGTGTGCGGCACCTGGTCCAGGTAGACCGACTCGAACGGAATGCCGGCGCGCGCCGCGACCTGCTTCCAGGAGAACGTGTTGACGTTGTGCGGCAGCACCATGCGGATGTCCGGCCAGGTCAGCCCGGCGTCGTCGAGCGCGCGGCGCATCACGTCGGCGAGCCGCGCCGGGTACTCGGCCTCGAACTCCGCGTTGGCCGCCTCGTCCTGCCACTGGCAGGCGGCGTGCCGGCCGTACGTGTCGATCCGGGCGGCCAGGACGCGGTGACCGGCGTCGCGGCGGCTGAACAGGCAGGCGACCCCGGCGTCGCCGGTGACCGAGCTGTTCGGGATCACCTGCATGATCGGGGTGAACGCGACGTCGGCTGTCACCACGATCGCCACGTCGGTGGCCGAACCCCGGGCCAGCAGCCGGTCGACCACCCGCATGGCGGACACCGTCGACGCGCAGTTGTTGGTGGTCATGCCGAACGACTGCGCCCGGTCCAGCCCCAGCCGGCGGCAGATCCGGGCCAGGCCGGCGCGGCCCACCACGTCCTGGTGGGTGCCGGTGTGGGCGTGCACCAGCCAGCGGACCCGGCCGGAGTCCACACCCGACTCCTTGAGCAGGTTCGCCACCGTCTCCTCGACCAGGGCGGTGGTGTCGCCGGACCACACCGGTACCCGGTCGAGGCCGTAGATCCGGTGGAACACCGCCAGCTCGGCGCGCGGCATGTCGTACCGGCCGGCGAGGGCGAAGAGGCTGGGCCGGTCGTCCGGCACGACGGCCTGCACGGCGGTCAGGTTCAGCACGGCGCACCGGCCGGTGCCAGGGCCGCAGTGGGCACCGGGTACCGGCGCAGCAGCTCGGGCTTGTCCACCTTGCCGTTGCTGTTGCGCGGCAGCGTGGCGAGCACCTCGTACCGGGTGGGCCGCTGCCAGGTCTCCAGGCCGGACCGGCAGGCCGCACGCAGCGCGGACGCGTCGACGGCGGCCGGGTCGGCGGCGACGAAGGCGGCGATGTCGTGGTCGCCGTCGTCGAGGGCGGTGCAGACCACGCTCGCCTCGGCGACGCCCGGCACGGACCGCAGGACCTCCTCGACGTCGCGGGGGATCAGTTTGCGTCCCCGGACCTTGATCACCTCGTCGATCCGGCCCTTGAAGAAGAAGTGACCGTCCTCGTCGAGGTAGCCGTAGTCGCCGGTGTAGAGGCAGCGGCCGCCGCGTACCGGGTGCTCGCGGATCTTGCGGGCGGTCTCGTCCGGCAGTCCCCAGTAGCCCTGCATCACCGTGCCGCCGCGTACCACGAGCTGCCCCACCTGGTACGGCGGGCAGGGCCGGTCCTGCTCGTCGACCACCAGGATCTGGGTGTTCGGGATGGCCTGCCCGACGCTGCCCGGCTTGGCGTCGAGCAGCTCCGGCGGAAGGTAGGTGCAGCGCTTGCACTCGGTGACGCCGTACATCGAGTAGATGTCCGCGCCGGGGAACAACCGGCGGATCGCGGCGATGTGCCGGGGCAGCAGCGCGGCGCCGGTGTTGGTCAGGCAGCGGACGCTGCTCACGTCCGGCATGCCGAAGCGGCTGAACTGCTCGACCAGCTCGAACAGCACCGGCACGCCGGGCACGACTGTGCAGCGGTAGCGGGCGATGTCCTTGACGACCTGCAACGGCAGGCTCATGTCCCGCTCCAGGACCAGCGTCGCGCCCTGCGAGAACGCCATGATCATCTGGTAGAGCCCGTAGTCGAAGGCGAGCGGCAGGGCGCAGAGGAACACGTCCTCCGGGCCGTTGCGCAGGTACTCGTTGAGCGAGTCCAGCGCGGTCAGCATGTTCGCGTGGCTGAGCATCACGCCCTTGGCGTCGCCGGTGGAGCCGGACGTGTAGACCAGCGCGGCCAGATCCTCGCTGATCACGTCGACGGGTGCCGGCGTACCGGCGAAGAGGGTGTCCTCGGCGCCGACCGGCAGCACCGCGCGGACCGACGCCGGCAGGCCCAGGCCGGTCAGGGAGCGCGCCATCGGCTCCAGCGCGAGCAGGACGGTGGCGGCGCAGTCGGCCAGCACGTGGCGTACCCGCTCGGGCCGCTGCTCGTGGCCGACCACCACGGCCACCCCGCCGGCGGCCAGCGCCGCCCAGAAGGCGGTCACCGTCTCGACCCGGTTCCCGGCGCAGATCACCACCCGGTCGCCGGGGCGCACACCGTCGGCCTGGAGGCGGCCGGCCAGGCCGGCCACGCGTGCCGCCAGGTCGCGGTAGGTCAGCCGGTGCGGTCCCGCGATCAGGGCGAGCTTGTCGGGATGACTGTCCACTGTGGCGGTGAGGACGTCGTACAGGGTTCGGTGCATCGTGTTTCCTTCACCTCGTGGGAATGGCGCTGACCCGCCCACCGAGGCGGCGGGCGCGGAGCAGCTCGTGGACGACGAAGCCGACGGCCGGCAGGTGGGCCACGGCCAGCGCGAGGTAGACGTGGGACACCGGATGCCCGGCGCGGGCCAGCCCGGCGGCCAGGGCGAGCTGGACGACTGTGAGCGTGGCGTTCACGACCAGCGCCCGGACCCCGTTCCCGGTCTCCTCCAGGAAGATCGACAGGGTGAGCAGCGGACCGGCGACCAGATAGGCCGGCGCCAGGTAGCCGAGGTAGTCGGCGGCGGCCCGGGCCACCGCCGGATCGCCGGTGAGCAGCCCGGTCCCGGGCCCGCGGAGCAGCCAGACCAGGGCGGCCACGACCGCGAACACCGCCGCCGACAGCCCGACCGCGGCGACGACCGACGGTCCGACCCGCCCGCCGCGGCGCTGCGCGGCGAGCCGGTTGACGGTGATGCCGGCGCCCACACCGAGTGCGATGGCCGGCAGCAGCACGAGGTTCTGCACCCGGTACGCCACGCCGTACCCGGCCACTGTCAGCGGGGAGTAGCCGGCGAGGATCCGGGTCAGCACCAGCCCGCTGCCGAACAGCAGCAGGTAGCCCAGGCTCACCGGCACGCTGATCCGGCAGACCTCCCGCCAGGACCGGCGGACCGGTGCGCGCAGCCCGATCCGGGCCCAGGGCCGCACCCCGCAGCGGGCCAGGCGGCGGGACGCCCAGACCGCTGTGGCGGTCGCGGTGGTGGCGGTGGCCGCCGGCAGGGCGAACACGCCGAGCCAGCCGACGAGCGCGGCGGTGAGCACCACCCCGGAGCCGAGGCTCACCAGCGTGCCGACGGTCACCGCGCGTACCTGCCGCAGCCCGTACAGGCTCGACATCAGCGCCACGCTCACCGCCAGCACCGCGCCGGTGAGCGTGTTGAGCTGGACGAACGCGTACACCAGGGTGCGCGAACCGGCGGGCACCGCGTACAGGTCGAGGAAGAGCGGGTGCGCCACCAGGAACAGCAGCGCCACGCCGAGGTTGACCGCCACGCCGAGCACGAGCACGGTCCGCTGTCGCCGCGCGTACGTGTCGAGGTCGCCGCTGCCCGACGCCTGGGCGGCGAACGCCACCGACGCGACACGCAGGCTCTCGTTCACCGAGTTCTGCAACAGGATCATCGGCAGCACCAGCGCCAGCGGGTACAGGTAGGCCGGGTCGTGCCGGCCGATCACGGCGGTGTTCAGCAGCGGCGCCACCAGGCTCGCCAGCGACGCGAGCAGCACCGGCAGCGCGATCGCCAGCACCGGCCCGAGCACCGGCGGCGCGGCGCTGTCCCCGGCCGGGCGCGACTGGTCGACGGCTGTCATACCGGCACCTCCCGGCGCAGATAGCCGGCGTGCACGTTGGCGAGCTGGATGGGCGTGGTGCCCTCCATGAACTCGTACGCGACCACGTCGGTCAGGGACCGGGCGAGCCACGGGTGGTCGACGAGCGCCGCCACCGGCAGCTCCCGGGCGAGGACCGCGGCCACCTCCTCGGCCGCCGCAGTGGCCCGCTGCTTCGCCAGCGACACCAGCGCGCCGCGCAGCGGCTCCTCGTCGACCTCGCGGGCGGCGGCGGCGTTCAGCTCGCGCGACCGCTCCAGCATCTGGTCGAACCGGTCCAGCTCCGGGCGGGCGGCGCCGACGTGGTCCCGGACGTAGTCGACGAGGGCCTGGGCGTGGCCCAGCGCCATCGCCGCCACCCCGGGCCGGAAGCGGTGGAACGTCTTGAGCATGCCCATCATGCCGCGCTCGGTGGCCTTCAGGTGGCTGCCGAGCACCGCCTCCGGCGGCACCCGCAGTCCGTCGACGCGCAGCTCGGACAGTTGCGCGCCGGGCAGGGCGAACATCGGGAGCACGCGTCGTCGTACCGCGGCGGACTCGATCAGCTCCGGCGTCATCAGCACCGCCACCAGGTCCAGCGGGCCGTCGCCGGTGCGCGCGAGGACGGTGCCGACGGGCGCCACCGCCCCGTTGCCGAACAGCAGCTTCTCGCCGGTCAGCCGGCCGTCGCGCAGCGTGGTGTCCAGGTGGGCGGCGTCGGAGCCGCGTCCGGGCTCGGTGACCGCGAAGAACGTGCGGCACCGGGTGGTGGACACCAGCTCCCGGAACCAGGCCCGCTGCCGCGGTGTGCCCAGCGCGTCCAGCAGCACACCGGACAGCGACGGGCCCGGAGTGGTGAGCAGGAAACTCGCGCTGCCGTAGCTGAGCGCCTCGAACATCGCGGCCCGCCGGCGGGTGTCCGCCGCGAACTCGGCCTCGATCTTCTGCGCGACCGCCGGATGGTCGAGGTGCCGCAGCACCAGGTCGGGATCGTCCGGCACGGCCGGCGAGTTCTCGCGGTACCAGGTGGCCGCGGCCAGCCACTCCGGCCCGTAGCGGGCGGCGAAACGGTCGGGATTCAGTCGGAACACGGGGCACCGTCCAGGTAGATCCGGTTGGCGTAGAGCAGGGCGGTGCGCATCTGCGCCATCTGCCCGGCGAGGACGGACCGGCCGCCGGCCATCCGGATCAGGTCGCGGGCCAGCCCGTCGACCTCCCGGACCCACCAGGCCCGGCCCGCCGGTTCGGCGAGCGCGGCGGCCGCGTCGGTCTGGCGCAGGGCGGCGGCCCGGGCCACCAGCCCGGCCATCTGGTGGGCCACCACCGGGTGGGCACTGAGCCGCTGACCGGCCGAACGCCGGCCGGCGAGGAACCGCCGGCACCAGCGGACCGCCTCGCCGAGCGCGTCCCGCTCGGCGTCGGCGAGGGCCTGCCGGAACAGCCGCAGGGCCGGTGCGTCGGCCGGTCCGCCGGCCGCCCGGTACCGCAGCACCACCAGGCCCGCGCGGGTCAGCAGCTCATGGGGTACGACGGTGAGCCGTTCCGCCCCGAGGACGGCGCCCGTGGTGAGGTCGAACGCCTCCACCGGCGCCGCGTCGCGGTCGGCGAGCACCAGCCCGGCGTACCCGGCGGCCTGGCCGGATCCGGCCGGCAACGCGCCGGTCTCGCGGGCCCGGGCAGCGGCGGCGCCGACTGTGAACCGGACGGCGACCGGGTCGGTGGCCGGCCCGGCGGGCCGGGTGGGCAGTCGCAGCACGTTCGTCACGGCGTCACCGCCCGGGTCAGCACCACGGCGGCGGACAGGCTCTCCACGTCCTCCTCGACGTAGGCGACGTAACCGCCGGCCGGGGTGGTGGACTCGGCGCCGAGCCAGCGGAACAGCCCGGTGCAGGTGCGCTCCGGCGGCAGGAACTCGACCCGGCACGGCCAGGAGTCCGGCCCGTACGCGTAGGCCCACCGCCGGTAGAGGAACGTGGCCCGGTTGACCCGCACGGTCAGCTCCGCCGGGTCCACGTCGTACTCCGCGCACCAGCGCGCGACCAGGCGGGACAGGTCCCCGTCGTCGCCCAGCACCGCCGGCTCGCCGAGCGCCGTGACGGTCAGGATCTCCGTTCCGGCCGGGCGGCGGCCGATCCGCACCGCCCCGGCGGTGGACCGGCTCGGGCCGGGGAAGTGGGCGCCCACCGGGGCCGGGACTGTGGTCTGCTCGACGCTGAGCAGCAGGCCGTCGCGGTCCGCCGGACCGGCCCGCAGGAAGTCGCAGAGCACCAGCAACGCGAGCGCCGGGGAGATGCTGCCCTGGTCGACCAGGTCGAACGAGGTGCAGTCGAGGCGGTGCCGGTGGTGCAGGTACGGGCCGAACGCGGACACGTCCGGGTCGAACTCCGGCGTCCAGAAGCTGGTGACGAGCACACCGAGGTCGCGGAAGAGACCGGGTCCGGTGCGGTCGGCCAGCGCGTCGGCCAGGTCGACGAAGGTGTACTGGTCGCCCCGGGTGAGTGTGGCCTCGTCGAGGACCACGCCGGCCATCCGGTGCAGGTCCGCCTGGTACTCGACGAAGCGCGGCCGGGGTGGGTGCCGGTCGTCGCGGGTGGGCAGCACCGCGTGGTGCGCCGCCTGTACGTAGAGGCCGGTCATCGGTCAGGCGATCTTCGCGGTGCTCAGCTGCGTCCGGACGTACTCGTAGATGCTGCCGATGGTCTGGAAGTGCTCGGCCTCCAGCGTCGTCGCGTCCACGAAGAACCCGTCGACCGCGTCCTCCAGCGCCATGAGGAACGTCAACGACGTCATCGAGTCGATCCCGAGGTCCTCGCGGAGCTGGGTGTCGAGATCCATCTCGAGGACGGCGTCGTCGTGCGTCACGTCGGCGAGCACGCGCTTGACGGTGTCGATGAGCTCGGATTCCTGGATGGGCACGGAAATGCTCCTTCGTTCGGTTCGGAGGCGGCCGGAACCGGCCCGCGAGCGGGCTGGGAATCGCCCGGGTGGGCGCACGGTTGTCCGCCGGCGATGGTGATCGGTGCGGAAAGGATTTCGGGGATCGCGATAAGCCGCCGGAAAGTGTCCTCCGGTTGCGGTCGGCGGAAGGAACTTTGCCGAACCGCGATCGGGGGTGTCAATGCTTTTCCGACTCGGCGGGTGACGGCAGTACGACTGAGCGTGTCAGTCGGAAATGCGGCACTGCGGCGATTCGTGCGGACGCGGCCGGCTCGCCTTTCCGGTGTTCCCGGCCGACCCGGTCCGGATCGGCGATGTCGGACCTGGCCGTCCGTACCCGGATCCGCGCTATCTGTCCACCCTGCCGGGTCGGACCGGGCCGGAGGTGCCGCTCACCCGGGCCGGACGGGTGGTCGCGGGATGTCTCCGCCCGGCCGGCGCGTGCTCGTGGCGATTACTCCATGAGGGCGTGTGGCGCTACCCGGTAGCCGACAGTCGTTTCCCGCAGTGATGCCGTGTGACGCAACTCGCCAACCGTCCTTCCGGCGGCTGTCCGGCGGCTGTCACTCCGCTTGCGGATGAGTTCTCGGCGAATCGCCGGCATCGAAAGGATGATTCGGAGTGGTCTCTTCGGTCCGGCTGTCGGAAACCGAATTGACCGCCTTCCGATCACGCGTCATCACGCGTTTACGAGAATGTGTCGCGGTGGGAATTCCACAACGGCGCGGCACCCGAGGCGGCCGCCTCTCGCCTGCGTCCGCCGAAGCGGGTCGCGGTGATGCCGCGCCCGGACCCTCCGGCGGCCCTTCGTGCATCGGAGATCCGCGATGCTAGCCTGCCCGTCTGGTAAGGACAGTCTTCTCGACCGGGCTCAAGAGTGGATCGATGACGGATGGTTCGGACGCCCGGCGTTCGCGGCACCACGCAACGTCCGGGACCACACCCGTGACCGGCGCCGGCAGCCGAGGTGGTCGCGGATGACCCGGACCGCACCGGCAGCCGCCCGGGCCGCGCTCGCCGCCGTCGTCGCGTCGGCGGTGCTCGCGCTGACGCCGCTCGCGCCGGCCGCCCGCGCCGAGGGCGACCACGTCAAGTACTACACGGTCGAGGCGGCCCACCAGGGCGAGCCGGAGAACCTCACCGAGATCGCGGAGCGGTTCCTGGGCGACGGCGCGCGGGCGGCCGAGCTGTTCGCGCTCAACGCCGGGCGGATCCAGCCGGACGGCACCACCCTCACCGACGGTTCCCGGCTCCGGGCCGGCTGGGTGCTGGTGCTGCCGTGGGACGCGTACGGCAGCGAGGTCCGCCGGGGCGTCCCGCCGGCCGCGAAGCCGGCGCCCGGCGCGTCCACGCCGGCCGGACGGCAGCCCGCCGCCGACGGCGACGCGGCCGTCCGCCCGCCGAAGGGGTGCCGCACCGCCGCGACGTCGCGCGCCCGGTCACAGTGGGCGGGTCCGCGCGTCGCCGCCGACCAGGCGTGGCCGCACAGCCGGGGCCGGGACCAGCTCGTGGCCGTCGTCGACTCCGGCGTCGCCGGCGGCCTGCCCCCGCTCGCCGGCCGGGTGACGACGGGTGTCGACCGGGCGACCGGCGGCGCTCGCGGTGACACCGACTGTCTCGGCACCGGTACGGCGATGGCCGCGCTGATCGTGGCGCAGCCGGTGAAGGGGTCGGCGGTGGCCGGCATCGCGCCGGACGCGGCGGTCATGCCGGTCCGGGTAGCCGGCCGGACACCCGGCGCCTCGACCGCGGCGAGCGTGGCGGGCATCCGGGCGGCGGTCGGCTCCGGCGCCTCCGTCGTCGCGCTCGGGCCGCAGGTGGACCTCGGCCAGGCCGAGGTGGTGTCCGCCGTCAACGAGGCGGTCGACGACGGCGTGGTGGTCGTGGTGGGCGCCGCCGCTGAGTCGGCGCCACCGGACCCGGACGTGCCACTGAACGACGCGGTGCTGCGCGTCGGCGGGATCGGGCCGGACGGGGGTACGGCCGACAGCTACCGGTCCGGCGGCGTGGACGTGGTCGCACCCGGCGTCGACGTGATCAGCCTCGGCATCACCGGCGCGCGACCGGTGAACGGCGCCGGCACCCACCTCGCCGTCGCGTACGTGGCGGGGCAGGCGGCGCTGATCCGGTCGGCGTACCCGGATCTCGACCCGGCGCAGGTCCGCAACCGGGTGCTGAAGACCGCGAAGACCACCGGCGGCGTCGCGCCGGAGATCGACCTGACCGCCTCCGTCACCGCCGTGCTGCCCGAGGAGGCGCCCCGGGCACAGGCGGCCGCGCAGGCGTCCGGCTCCACCGGGATCGGCCGCCGGGCGGCGTTGCTGGCGCTCGCCGGGCCGGCGGCGCTCGCCGCCCTCCTGCTGGGCCTGCGCGCCCGCAGGTCGGCGCGGACAGGTGCCGGGCGGCCGGAGGCGGCACCCGCCGGGACCGGGACGGCAGCCCCGTCCGTCCCCACCGTCACGGCGGACGCCGCCGCGACGCGGACCGATCCGGCCGTCGCCGCCCCGCCCCCGACCGATCCGGCCGTCGCCGCCCCGGACGTGACGGCGGCGGTCGCGGAGCTGAGCCGCGACCCCGCGCTGCGGCACCTGGCCGCCGACGAGGCGGGCATGGCGTACCTGGCGGAGACCCGGCCGGAGGCGCGCGAGAAGGCGCTCATCGGCCTGGTGCCGGGCATGGACGACGAGACGGTGGCAGCGCTGCCGGCGATGGTGACGGCGCTGCCCGGCACCGACGAGCAGGAGCAGTCGCTCACCGGCGTCCTGGTCGACGTCCGGCGTCACCTGCGCGGCGACCCGCTCGCGCTGGACCGGGCGCTGGTGCGCGCCGGGAAGGTCCGGTGGCAGTCCCAGCACGAACTGGCCGAACACGTCACGTCGTACGCGCAGCAGCATCCGGAACTGGACCGGCTCGCCACCGCCATCGCCGAGACCCGCTGGTCGAGCGGCGCCGGGGAGCCGGCGCGGGGCAGCTGATCAGAGCAGCACGAGTTCCTGGGCCAGCATGTCGGTCCAGGTGCGCCGGGTGAAGTTGCAGCCGGTGTGCGCCACGAACTGCTCCAGGGTGCGTACCGGCCCGATGCCGAGCCGGTCGACCGGCGGGGTGTGCAGCATGTAGAGCACCCGGCGACGGCTCAGTTCCTCGTAGCGGGACCAGTCCTGCTCGACGTGGTCGCTCCAGTGCCGCGGCCGGTCCTGCCGGATGTAGTAGTGCCAGGTCAGCACCTCGGTGGGGTGGAACAGGTCGTAGCCCCACGTGTAGGCGCGCAGGGCCAGGGTGATCTCCTCGCCGTGGAAGTAGATGCCCGGGTCGTAGGGCACCTCGGTGACGAACGAACCGGGCGCGAAGAGGAACCCGGCGGCCAGGAACAGCGCCGGCTTGGGAGGTACGCCGGGCGCGGCCCCCTCGATCAGGCGCTGACCGAAGACCGGTACGCCGAACGTCGTCCAGTCGCTGACGACGATCTCGGCGGGCGCGCCCGCGCCGGTGAACTCCTGATCGGGCTCGTAGCTCGCCGGGTACGCGGTCAGGACCGGCTTCGCCGCACCCGTCTCCCGCGCCATCCGGATCATCCGCACGTCCCAGCCCGGCGCGAACCGGGTGTGGCTGTCCACCTGCAACAGCCAGTCCTCGCCGCGGTATTGCTGGAACGTCTTGTCCCGGGCCCAGCAGGCGCCGCGGCTGTCCCGGGCGTCGTACTCCTGCACGTCCACCTGCGGCAGGTCCCGGATGGCGGAGATGTCCTCGTCGCCGAGGTGCTGCCAGCACACCCCGATGCGGACGTCCTCCGGGTGCGCCGCCTTGGCCAGGCAGTCCAGCACCGTCGGCACCAGTTCCCGGTCCCGGTACGACGCGACCGCCACGAAGATCGTCACGCGTCCGCCTCCGCGTCCGCCTCCGCGTCCGCCTCCGCCGGGACGAGGGCGTACGACTGGAACAGCAGCGCCAGCGCGCGGTGCTCGTCGGCGGGGTCGGTGACCGGGAGCCGGTCACCACGTGACCGGATGTGGGCCAGGAGGTCCGGCTCCGGCGCCAGCCCGTACGCCTGGAGGTAGTAGGCGACGGACTCGGGCCAGAGCCAGCGCCCGTCGGTGCGGTAGGTCATCGGCACGACCCGGCCGCGTCCGGGCTCCACCACGTCGGGCCCGCGCGCGGTGGTGGCGAGCACCGGCGTGCCCGCGTCCAGGTACGCCGCCGCCCGTTCGAGGTCGGTGCCGGACAGCCGCTCCCGGTCCGGCGCGAAGCGAGCACCGTCGTCGTCCACCTCGTCGAAGACGCGGGCGATCCGCAGCGGTTCGGTGTCCCGGCCGGCCCAGAGCAGCGCGCCGGACCGGCGGGCCGCGGCCGCGTACGGCGGGAGCTTGTCGCCGGGGCGGTACACCTCGACCAGCGGCGCCGAGATCCCGGCCCCGGCGAGTGCCCGCATCACTGTCGCCGCCGTCACCGCCTGCGGCCCGTTCGTCTCCAGCACGTAGACCGGCGCGGGCGGGATCACCGAGGCCGCCCACTCCGGAGCGATCCGCCATCCGCGCCACAGCGCCACCGCGCCGGGCTGCTGCCGGGCCGCGGCGACCGCGACCCGGTCGGTGTCGTCCATCAGGCCGTCGCGGCCGGTGAGGTCGGCCAGTGGCGGCACCCGGCCACCGAAGACACGCGGATTCGGTACGGCCGACGCGAACGTGAACGGCAGGTCGACCGGTCCGGGCGGCTCCGGGAGAGACACCGTGCCGGTGTCGGCGAGCCGCAGCCGCGCCTCGGCGAGCATCGCGTCCGGCACCCGGCCACCGAGGTGCAGCAGCGCGATGTGCAGCTCGTCCTGGTCCGTCATTCCCGGCCTCCTCGCGTCCTCGTCGGCGGGCGTCGGCGCATTCGACCACGGCGGCCGACGGGAGCGCCGCGCAGCGCCGGGGCTCGTGCCCGAAGGACACCGCGACCCGAGGCGTTCGTGCACCCGGTCAGAGCGCCCTCGCGCGTACCAGGGCGGCGAACGCCCGGTGGACGGCGACCGCGTCGGCGGGCGCGGGCGGGTCGGCCCGGCACCGCCGCAGGTACCGCAGCAGACCCTCGTCGGCCAGCGCGCCCTCGTCGAGCAGCCGGTCGGCCACGTCGGCCGGCCAGACCCAGGTGCCGTCGGTGCGCAGGTGCGCGGTCAGGGCGGGCGCCGACCGCAGGTGGGTGACGAACGCCGCGATCTCGTCGTCGTCGACCGGGAGCCGGGCGTCCCCGTCGGCGGCCAGGTGCACCTCGCCGGGCGGCTGAGGAGCCCAGATCAGCGCGGACCGGGACCGGGCCGCCCACTGGTACGCGGGCAGCGGCAGGTCGGGCCGGTACACCTCGACCGGCGCGGCGTGCCCGGCGTCGGCGAGGGCCTGCTGCCCCCGGTCGGCGATCGCGGGCAGTTCGTCGTCGGGCGCCGTCGCCTCGACCAGGTAGACCCGCACGGCGTCGACGGTGCCGTCCGGCCCTCGGGTGATCCGCCAGCAGCGCCACACCCCGGCGGTGCGCGCCGGGTCCAGCACGTCGAGCAGGGCCCGGTCGAGGTCGTCCACGGTGCCACCGGCTGTCTCGTCCACCACCGGCGGCGCGGCCGTCGCGTACAGCGGCAGGTCGGCCGGCGGGAACGGGACGAACAGGGCCGTCGGTTCGGCGTCCACGTTCTCGTCCGCAGCCGGTTCGGGCAGCAGCGGCGTCTCCGGGGGCAGCAGCGCGGTGAGCACCGCGATCTCCGCCGCTGACTGCGGGAACGCGCCGAGCAGCCGTGCGGCGCAGGCGCCGTGGTCGCCGTGGGCGAGCAGGCCACGCAGGCCGGCGAGGTCGCCGTCCGGGATCCGGCCCGCGGCACGCAGGCAGAGCAGGTGCAGCAGACCGGTGCTCATCGCGTCGCCGCCGTCTCGTGCAGGAAGGCGGCGGCCAGCCGGGCGGGCGCCGGGCCGCCCGGGTTGACGAGCACGTCACCGTCACCTGCCACCCCGGCCAGTTCCGCCAGGTCCAGCAGCCGCCACCCGGGCGCCGGCACCGGCTCCCGGTGGGGTTCGCCGGTGGCGACCACCACGCACCGCTCGTCGCCGGGGGCGCTGACGACGAGCGGCCGCCCGTCGCCGTTCACGGCCAGGTGCAGGGGGGACGCGCGCAGCACCGACCGCAGGTGAGCCGGCTGCGCCGCACCGGCCGCGACCAGGCGCAGCAGCGCGTCGACCGGGTCGGTGGGGGAGTCCGGGAAGTGCGGGCGGTAGTCCGGGTTGCGCCGGAACTCGCCCACCTCGCCGTCAGCGCCGACCTGCCACACCCCGACGACCGCCTCGAACGGCGGTTCGTCGTCCTCGCCTGCCGGCCACTGCGGGTCGAGCAGGAACAGGAACTCGTCGTCGCTCATCCGTCCGTGTCCTCGTCGGCGAACCGGAGGGCGTGCCAGACGATCGCGGCGGCCAGCCGTACCGGCTCGGGGCGGTTCGGGTCGACCAGGACGTCGATGCCGTCCGGAAGCAGCTCGGCCAGCTCGGCCGCCTCGACCCGGCGCCACCCGGGCGCGAAGGTGCGGGCGCGCTCGTCGGCCGAGGTGGCCACGATCACGCACGGCAGGTCGTCGAAGGAGCGGACGACGAGGGGACGGCCGTCGCCGTTCGTCGCGAGGTCGAGCGGGGAGGCGCGCAGCGCGGACTGGACCTGCTCGATCGCGGCGTCGCCGCGCATCATCCGGTGCAGCAGCACGTCGAGCGGCTCGGCGCTGTGGGTCATGGTTCCTCCAGGTGGCGGCGGCCCGCCGCGACGGTACGGTCACGGCGGGCCGTCCGTCCGGCTCAGGCGAACGGGTCCGGTGCGGCCGGGACCGGCACCGGAGGCAGTCCCTCCCGCGCGGCGTACTCGTTGAGCCAGCGCTCCAGCGGCGGACCGGACGGCGCCACCCACGGCTCGGCGCCGTTCTTCGGCACGACCAGCGGGCCCACCGCGAGCGTGTCCATGATGTCGCCGGTCTCGGTGGCCCGGACCGTGTTGAACGGGTACACCCAGCACCACTCGTACTCGGCCGGTGCGTCCGGGGCGAGCAGCGTCAGCGGCTGCTCCGGGTTCTCCAGCCGGCGCAGCGCGGTCTGCGCCCGGGTGCGGGCGTCGTCGGCGTTCATCGGGTAGTCCTTCTCTGTCGTGGTTCGTCTGACGGGATGCCCGCCCCGGCCGCCGTGACGGCCGGGGCGGGCGGCGGGTCACCGCCGGGGTACTGGAGCGGTGTGCGGTTCCGGCAGGGAACCGCCGGACGAGGTGGACATTGTGGCGCCGTTCGCCACCCGGCCGGCGGCGTCGTGCTCCAGCCGGGCCTGCGAGCCGCCGTCCTCGGCGGGGACGACCCGGCCCGCAGCGTCGTACGCGATGCGCGTCACCGACTCGCCGGTGCGCCGTTCCACCACCCGGCCGAGCAGGTCGTACGTGTAGTGCGTGACCTCGCCGGCCGCGTCGGTGCGCTCGACGAGCTGCCCGGCGGCGTCGTAGACGTACCGCTGGGTGCGGCCGTCGAAGTCGGTCTCGGACACCATCCGCCCGTTCGGGTCGTACGTGTAGCTCCACGTCGCACCCGCCGGGTTGGTGACACGCACCAGCCGCAGCTCGGTGTCGTACGCGTACTCGGTGCGGTTGCCCTCGTCGTCGATCTCGGCCGTGACCAGGTCGAACGCGCCGTACTCGCGGATCGTCCGGCGGCCCGTGGCGTCGACCCACTCGACCAGGTTGCCCTCGCCGTCGTAGAGGAACTCCTCGACCGAACCGTCCGGGTTCTCCCGCCAGGCCAGGTCACCCTCCAGCGTCCAGCCGAACTCGGTGAGACCGGTGTCGTCCTGGATGCTGAACAGGCGGCCGAGCGCGTCGTAGGTGTACTCCGTCTCGCCCTGCCCGGTGCTCACCGCGGTGATCTGCCGGGCCGTGTCGTGCACGACGGCGGTCGGTCCGACGTGGGTGGTCGTGCCCCGGCCGTCGGCGGCCGGCTGCTCGTACCGGACCACCTCACCGGAGGCGTCCACCTCGGCGATCAGCAGGCCGTCCGGGCCGAACTGGCGGTTGCGGGTGCTGCCGTCGAAGTCGGTCCAGGACACCGCACGACCGAGTTCGTCGTACGTGGTGACGGACCGGCTGCCGTCCGGCCGGGTGACCGCGACCAGCCGCCCGTACGCGTCGTACTCGCTCGCGGTGGTGCGGCCCAGCGGGTCGGTCGTGGACCGCAGGCGGTACGCCTCGTCCCAGACGTTACGGGTGGTCGCGCCGAGCGCGTCGGTCTCCGCGACCACCTGGAAGCGGTCGTTGAGCTCGTATACGCGCACCGCGCCGAGCGAGTCGGTCACCACCGTACGGCCCGGCTGGTAGTCGAACCGGTAGCGCAGGTAGCCGCCCTTGCCGTCGGTGGCGACGCACCGGCCGGCCTCGTCGTAGGTGTACGTGTACCACTCGCCGTTGCGGTCCTCCCAGCGCACCAGCCGCCCGTCGGCGTACGTGAAGCGCTCGGGGTCGCCCGAGGAGTTCGTCACCTCGATCAGGTTGAGGTCGCCGTCGTAGCCGAACTGCGACGCCGCCATCAGGTCACCCGCCGCGTTGGGCAGCGAGACCATCGTGACCAGTCCGGCGGACGAGGTGAACGCGATGGTGGCCCCGGTGGACGACAGCAGCTGCGTCGGCGTACCCCGGCGGTCGCGGTGGATCGTCCAGCGGACGCCGCCGTCGGTGACGTCGGTGAGCAGCGACTCGGTGCGCGACGCCGCGGCGAACAGCAGGCTGCGGCCGGACGTCGGATCGGTCAGCAGCCACCCGCCGCCCACCAGCCGGCGCAGCGGCAGCGTCCGGCCGGTCTCCGGCTGCGCCACTTCACCCTCCGCCGGTAGCGGGTAGGTGAGCAGCGAGCCGTCGGCGGCCAGGTACCGGACCTGCTCGCCGTCGACGATGATCCGCTGGTCGAGCGTGGAGGCCCAGGCCCGGCCGAACGACCGGCCCCACCGGTAGTCGGAGCGGTAGGTCCGCTCCAGCGTGAGCCCCGGCATGACGGCGTCGGTGTGGGTGAGGATCATCCGGCCGGTGGTGACGTCGATCGGGTCACCCACGGTCGGCGTCTCCGCGGTGGTCTTCGCCACCGCTTCGGGCGCCACCCCGGCGAACGTCTCGGTGGTCGGCGAGAAGTCCGTCATGTCCACGTCGGAGTCGCTGTCGCGGACCGAGGCCATGTCGACGTCGCTGTCGGCGTCGCGGACCGAGGCCATGTCCACGTCGCTGGACGGGCCGGGCACCGGGTCGCTGGTCCGGATCAGGACGACAGAGCCGTCCGGTCCGATCTGCGGCAGCGTCGCCAGACCGGGCACCTGCGAGTCCTCGAACGTCACCCGGCCCCGCGAGTCCTTCGACACGTTCACCACGTGGCCGACGGTGCCGGGGCCGCCCGTGCGGAAGCCGACGATGCCGTTGGTGCCGTTCGGCATGGCGCCGAGCGCGTCCACCAGCCCCTGGAGGGTGCCGACCTCCTCGGTGGTGCGCCCCGGGTACTGCTTCTGGAGGTCGCTCAGCTCCCTCGGCTGCGTCTGCGACGGGATCTGGGTGATCAGCCCGGACTGCTTGTAGCTGTCGACCGCCATCGTGAGCGTGATGCAGTCGTTCTGGTTGCCGGCGTCGCGGGACTGGTGGATCTGCCGCAGGTGCCGCCGGTCCGCGTCGTTGAGCGTCTCGAGGTCGGCGGCGGTGTTGGCCGTGCCGCCGTGCGAGTTCGCCGCCATGATCTGCAACGTCGACCCGTTGCTCAACGGGACGTCCCGGGACAGCGCGTCCCGGAAGGTGTCGAGGATCCGGTTCTGTGCCTGCGGGTCGCCCTGCGCCGCTGCCAGCTGCTCGGCCAGCGGCGTCGTGGTGTCCGCCTGCGTCGCGGCAGAGGCGGTGCCGATGCTGACCGGGCCGGTCTGCTGCCCCTGGAAGCCGTACTCCTGGCGACGGCCCCGCCGGTGGCTGCTGCCGCTGGGGCGGCTCCGGTCCCGCGGGCTGCGCGACCGGTCGCTGCGGTCACGGCTGCCGCTCGGCTCGCCGTCGACGGCGAACGCGTGCGTCGTGGTCCGCTGCGGCCTGCGTGTACCGGTGATCAGCTGATCGGGCCGGGGCCGCTGCGACGGCGGAACGTAGTCCTCCTCGCTGGCGTAGCCACGACGGGCGGGGCCGTACCAGTGACCGACGTTCTCCCAGTAGTGCTGTGCGCGTTCGCTCCTCGCCAGTGAGTGGATCTCCTGGAGCGCGTTCGCCGCCTCGTGGCGCTCCTGGGCGTAGCCACGGGCCTGCTCCGCGAATGTGACCACGGTGGCGAACTCCCGGCCGGCGGCGCTGGTGATGGAGTCCAGCGCCGTGAACCCACGGAGGTAGTTCGCGATCTGGCCGGCGGTCCGGCGACCGCCGTCTGCCTCCGCGCCGATCCGGTCGCCGAGGCCGGTCCCTTCCGCGTTGTTGTACGGGCGGTTGCCGACCATCGGCTCGTTGAAGTGACCGTCCCGGTTGCTGCGCGGCCCGGTACGCGGGCGGTGCCCGGTGCTCGCGTACAGGTCGGAACGGATGCTCTGGTAGCTCTGGTACGCCGTCGAGGACGTGTCGGCCAGCGTCGTCTGCGAGGCGAAACCGACAGTGTCGAACCAGGCCTGGGCCTGCGCGGTGACCTGCCCGACCGGTGTGCTCAGCGGCGGCGGCGACGGGGTGTCGCGCTGCACGTACTCGTAGGTGACGGTGCCGTCCGGGTTGCGCCTGGCCTCCCGCACCCAGGTCGGCATGCCGTAGAGCGCGCTCGGCGGTGGCGGCGCCGCGTTCGTGGGCAGGCTGCTGGGCGTCTGGTCGGAGGGCGCGGCGAGCGCCGGCTCCACAGCGGCCAGCGGGTGCGGCGTCGTCGGAGCCGGCGTGCAACTGGTCAGGCCCAGCGGGTCGGCCACGGTCAGCGGGTTGCTGACGTACGCGGTCGGGTTCGGCCCGCCGGACAGGCCCAGCGGATCGGGGCTGACGTACCGGCCGGTGGCCGGGTCGTAGTAGCGGAACCGGTTGTAGTGCAGGCCGGTCTCGGCGTCGACGTACTGGCCGGGGAAGGCCAGCGGCGTCGCGGTCCGGTCCGCGCCGCGTCCCCACAGGTCGCCCCGCGACCACCAGCGCAGCCCGCCGCCCGGCTCGACCAGGTGGGTCGGGGTGCCGATGGTGTCGGTGATCACCGCGCGGAGCGTGCCGTCGTCGGTCTGCGCGACCGGCACCGCCGCGTCCGGACGGTAGTCCCACGTGGTCGTGGTGGTGGCGCCGGCGGCGTCGCGGTGCGTCTGCTCCAGCATCAGGTCACCGGACCAGGCGAACGACACCTCCTCCAGCACCCGGTCGCCGTCGCCGAGACGCTGCTTGGCGATACGCCGGCCGAAGCCGTCGTAGCGGTAACGCCAGCGGTCACCGCCGGGCGTGACGGCCAGGACCAGCCGGTCCTCGGCGTCCCACTCGAAGCGCCACGCGCCCGCGTCGTCGACCCGGCCGGTGAGGCGGCCCTTCGCGTCGTAGGAGAACGTCGCGTCGTCGGAGCGCACGAGCATGGTGCCGGTGAACTCCCAGCGCCCGCCACCGGCGCCGACCAGGTTGCCGGCCTCGTCGTAGTCGTACCGCTGCGGGACGTCGCCGTCGACGGCCCGGACGCGGCCGGTGTCGTCGGCGGTGAAGGACTGGTCACCGGCGAGCGAGTCGGCGATCGCGGTGACCCGGTCGGCGGCGTCGTAGGTGTAGCGGCGCTCGGCGGCGTCGGCGATGTGCTGCCCGGTGAGCCGCCCGGCCGCGTCGAAGGTCTGCCGCAGCGCGACCAGGCCGCCGACGGTCCGGCCGATCTCCCGGCCGGCGTCGTCGTGGGTGAAGCCGAGCAGGTGCTCCCCGGCGGTCAGGCTCTCCGGGCGGCCGGCGGCGTCGAACGTCCACCGGCTCGACCGGCCCGACGGCGTGGTGCGCGCCTCGACCGTGCCGGAGGCGGTGTACGAGGTGCGCACCGTCCGGCCGTTGATCGTCTCGGACAGCACCCGGCCCTCGGCGTCGCGGGTGAACCGCACCTGCGCGTCCGGGCTGAGCACTGCCGCCACGTGGCCGTCGGCGTCGTACTCGACGCGGGTGACGGCGTCGCCGACCCGGCGTTCCACGACCCGGCCCCGCGCGTCCCAGCGGTAGCGGGTGACGGTGCCGGCGGCGTCGGTGTGCGCGACCAGCCGGCCCGCCTCGTCGTGCTCGTAGCGCTGGATACGGCCGTCGAAGTCGGTCTGCCCGCACAGGCGGCCTGCCGCGTCGTACTCGTAGTGCCACGTCCGGCCCGCCGGATTCGTCACCCCGATGAGCCGTAGTTCCGTGTCGTACGTGAACTCGGTGCGGTTCCCCACCTGATCCACCCGTGCCGTGGGTAGATCGAAGGGGCCGTACTCGAAGCTCACCGCCCTCCCTGATGCGTCGATGACGTCCACCAGATTCCCTTCACCGTCGTAGAACCACCGTTGCGTGGAGCCGTCCGGGCGGACCCGCCACGCGAGATCCCCCTCGGCGGTCCAGCCGTACGTCGTGACCGCGCCGTCCGGGGCCCGGGTCGCCCGGACCCGTCCGAGCGCGTCGAACTCGATGTCGTCCGCGTGCGCGGGCGGGCGCGGCGGGACCGGGTGGGTCGAGCCGTCCGGGAGGGTGAGCGTGCGCGCCTCGTGGTCGAAGCGGGTGACGCGACCGAGCGGGTCGGTGCGCGACAGCGGCCGGTGCGCCGTGTCCCACTCCTGCCGGACCGTCGCGCCCAGCGGGTCGACGATCGCGGTGACCAGGTGGCGCTCATCGAACTCGTACCGGGTCACCTCGCCCAGCGAGTTCGTCACGTGCGTGACGCCGTCGTCGTAGCGCAGGGAGTAGCGCAGGACGTCACCGCCGCCGCCGGCCCGGACGCAGCGGCCCGCCTCGTCGTAGTCGTAGCCGAACCACTCGCCGTTGCGGTCCTGCCAGCGCACGAGCCGGCCCGCCTCGTCGTAGCGCAGCCGCGTCTCGTGGCCGGAGGAGTTGCGGACCTCGACCAGGCGCCGCCTGTCGTCGTAGCCGAAGGAGGGGAGGTGGACCGCGTCGACTGCGCTGTCGCCCGCGGCGCGGACGTGTGCGCCGACGACCAGGCCGCCGGTCAGGTGCGGCACCACGACCAGGCCGGACGCGGAGAGCAGCAGGTGGGGCGTGCCGTCGGCGGAGCGTTCGATCCGCCACCCGGTGCGGTCGGTGACCACGTCGGTGAGCCAGGAGTCGCCGTGGGCGTCGGCGGGCGCGAACAGCAGCGACCGGCCCGGCTCGGTGAGCAGCCAGCCGCCGCCGGCCAGCCGGCGCAGCGGCCCGCCGGGGCCGGCGACCGGCAGCGCCTCGTCGCCCTCGGCCGGCATCGGGTACGTGTGGATCGAGCCGTCGGCGGCCAGGAACCGCGCGTACGTGTCGTCGGTGACGACGCGCTGGTCCAGCGTGGAGGCCCAGGCCGGGCCGAAGCAGCGGCCCCACCGGTAGTCGGAGCGGTGGGTCCGTTCCAGGGTGAGCCCCGGCAGGCGGGCGTCGACCTCGGTGTAGAGGACCCGGCCGGTGGTGACGTCGACCGGGTCGCCGACCACAGGGGCCTGCGCGGTGGGCGTGGCCACCTCGGCGGCGGGCACGTCCACCGGCGGAGCCGGGGCCGGTGGTGGCGGGGCCACCTCGGCCTCGTGCGCACGGTAGGCGTCCCACCAGGCGTTCTCGGCCTCCGTCACGGACTGCTCGGCCTCGGCGACGGCGTCGGCGTCCGCGTCCGTCCGGGAGGCCAGGCCGTCCAGGCGGGCCGCCGCGGCCGACAGCTTCTTCGCCGCGTCGGCGACGGCGAGCGCGGAAGCGCGCAGACCGGGGGAGAGGTCCCGGCCGATGACGTCCCGGGCCGCCGCCTCGTCCAGCCGGACCACGAAACCGCCGGGCACCCGGACCTCCGTGCCGGCCCGGTGCCGGCCCGCGGCGTCGCGGGAACGCGCGACGAAACGGAACTCGACGTCGTACTCGACCGCGGCGGTGAGCTTGTCGTCCGGGTCGGTGCGCCGGGCCGGCTTGCCGGTCGTGCTGACCGAGACCTTGCCCTCGTCCTTCACCTGGGCGCCCGGGTCGGTCCGGTAGAGCTGCTGCTCGACCAGTGTGGCCGCGTTGACGGCGGCGAAGTCCTGCCGCTCGCCCACCCGGCTCGCGCCGCCCGGATGGCCGACGCCGCCGACGACGAGCGGCCCGGCCGTCTTCAGCGCGAACGAACGTCCGGCGGTCTGCTCGTACTCGGTGTCCGCGGCGCGCTTCGCCGAGCCGCCGATCTTCACCGTGGCGTCCGCGCGCAGGAGCTTCGGGCGGGCCACCAGCCGGGCGTCGAGGAACAGGTCGCGGCCCAGCCCGGCCGGCATCGGCAGCGGGAACGCGCCGTTCAGCATCGCCGGCAACGCCTTGATCCGGCTCACGGTCAGTGTGTCGCGCAGCGCCGCGTCGACGTCCCTGCCGGGTGCGGCGCCGGAGGCGACGAGCGCCTGCCGCGCCGCATCGTGCAGGCCGGGCAGGTCGACCAGGACGTCCTCGACGGCGAACCGGCCCGGCTCGGGCAGCCGGTCGAAGCCGGCCTCCTCGCGCCATCGCCGCCGGCCCTCGTCGGTGGTCTGCCCGGCGGCAACCGGTGTGACCGGGCCGGACACGGCCAGCTTTCTGCCCTCGGTCGCCGAGTACGTGGTGACGTCGTGGACCGCGTGGACCGACACGCCGCCCTCGGGCAGCCCGCGCCCGGTGACGGTGACGGTCAGGCGGACCGGCCCGCGGTACGTGGGCACCGGGCCGGACACGGTCAGCGACTGCTCGTACGTGCGGCCGGTGCGCTCGATCGCCTTGGTGGCCTGGTTGCCGAGGGCGGCGGTGCCGGTGAGACCGGCGGCGACGGTGCCGGAGGCCGGGCCGTGCCCGGTGGTGCGGGTGGCGTCGTCCTGAACCCGGTCGGTCTCGGTGCCCTGCGCACGTCCGGTCAACGTGATCTGCGCCGCCGTCCGCGACGTCGTGCGGGTCTGCGCCTCGCCGACGACCGCGCGGTCGGTGACGGACAGTTCGTCGACCAGGTCGATGCCGGTGAAGCTCGGCTCGCCCACCGGCTCGGCGGTGAGCGTGACGTCGTACGTGGCGCCCCGGAAACGCCGCTCCAGCCGTACCGTCTCGCTCCGGCCGCCGTTGAGCGCGTCGGCCAGGTGCAGGTGGGCGGCGCCGAGGAAACCGGTGCTGCCGAGCCCTCGGACCGGGTCGTCCGGGCCGCGGTCCCGGGTGGACGGCAGGATCGCCTGGGCGAGGTCCTCGCTCGACTCCCGCGCCAGGGCACGCCGCAGGTGCGGGATGCGATCGGTGAGGTCGATGTGGGTGGTGACGCCGCCGATGCCGAGGGACCGTTCCGGTCCGGCCCGGAACTCCGGTTGTGCCGCGTGGGCCGGTGCGCCGGGGCCCGCGGCGTCCTCGTTCTGCCGCTGCTGTGCCTCGCGTACCAGGTCGCGTTCCCGCTGCTGCTGTTCGGCCTGCTCGGCCCGCTCCCGCTCCTGCGCCGTCCGCAGCGCGTCCGTGGCCACCTCGTGCGCCGCGGCCAGATCCTCGCGTTCGCGCCGGTGGCGTTCCTGGAGATCGGCCAGGTAGTCGTCGGCGAGCTGCCGGCCCGCCCGGCTGACGCGGCGGTCCCGCCGGACCCGGTCCACGTAGGCATGCACGTCACGCAGGTCGGTGTGCTGCCGCCGCAGCAGGTTCCCGAGTTCCGTGGCCTGTTCGCGCGCCATCCGGGCGAGCTGCTCGCGCTGCTCGGCACGGAGCGTCTCGGCGTTCTCGGCGTGCCGCAGGTGCAGCCGCACGTCGGCGGTGCCGTGCCGGCGGGCGCGGTCGCGGTCCTGGAGTCGTTTCAGCTCCGCCGGTGTCATCCGCATGACGACAGCGCCGGGCAGGGTGAGCCGCCGGCCGGCCCGCCGGGCCGGTGTGCCGGGCCAGCGGCCCAGCGGACGCAGGTTGCTGTCGTGCCGGGCCTCGGCGACCACCTCGGCCTCGACGTCCACCCGCACCAGCAGCTCGCGTTCGGCCCGGCCGCCGCCGAGACGCAGCTTGGAGACCCCGGAGGCGCTGCGCTCGCTGATCCGGCCCCACGCCCGCCGCCACGGTGTGACGGACAGGATGACCGCGCCCCCGGGCCGGCCGGTGCTGCCGCCGTGGTCGGCGACCGGCCCGCTGACCGACGCGACGCCGGTGCCGGAGACGCTCACCTCGATCGCCCGCGCGTCGGTGGTCTTGCGGGCGGTGCCGCTGGCGAAGGTCCGCTTGACGCGCGCGAACTCGGCGCCGTCGAGCACCGCCGGGTTGGTCGGGCGCAGCCGTACCCGCACGTCGGCGCGGGCGTCGGCGGCACGGCGGCCGTGCCACAGGTTGCTCAGCGCCAGCGGGCGGCTGAACAGCTCGGCGTCACCGGTGAGGCGCTCGGGCGACAGCTCGTCGGCGACCACAGTGGAGATCCGGCCGTCCTCGGCGGCGTAGACGTCGTCCCGGCTCGCCTCGCGCAGCGTCTCGACCACCGCGTCCTGCAACCGGTCGGCGCCGACGAACGACTCCACCCGGCGTCCGTCGAGATCGTGCGGGCCGCCCGTCATCCGGCTCAGCGGCGGCGGGTACGCCATGGTCTCCACGTCGCGGGGGACCGGGCTGGGCTCCGCGCCGGGGCGTTGCCGGGAGACCCGCGACTCCGGGACGAGCATGCGCACGTCGAGGCGGTGCGTGCGGGGGCGCTGCTCTGATGCGGCTACGACGGTGGGCACGTCCCGCCCGTACGCCCCGAACGACAGCTGCCGGCCCGCCTGGTTGACCCGCACCGTGGACGTGGTGGTGACGGTGAGGTCGAGGGTGGCGGCGAACTCGCGCAGCCGTACCCCGGTGGGCTTGCCCTCGTCGTCGAGCGCCGGCCCGTGGTCGCTCTCGGTGGACTGCCCGCCGGTGACGGCGCTCTCGTCGGTGGTGCCCCAGGTGACCGCGGCGCGCGGTCCGCCGAGCAGCGTCGAGGCGGCCTGACCGAGCGGACCCAGGATGCGTGGCTCCAGGCTCAGCTCGGCCGACCGGCTGTCGTCGCGGGCGCTGGTGACTGTGGACCTGGCGGTCCGCTTGGCGGCGGTGCCGATCTTGTCGTGGTCGAGCAGGTCGCCGTCGGACACCTCGCCGAGGCTGCCCTTGATCGTCACCACCGTGACGTGGTCGTGGAACGTGCCGGTACGGATCAGCGGGATCTTCAACCCCGGACCGACGATCCGGTCCGCCAGGTGGCGCAGCTGGTCGGGGGAGAGCTGCGTGCGCAGGTCGGTGGCCCGGGTCAGTGCCGCCTGAAGCTCGGGGGTCAGCCCGTCGGCGAGCTGCTGGTCGCCGAAGTGCCGCAGCGTCTCGTCGCGGGTGGCCAGGCGGAACCGGTCGTGACCGGGCACCGACCGCACCGCGTCGGCGACCGTCTCGTACAGGCTCCGGTCGCCGACCCGGGTCAGGTACGCGCCGCCGAACGACTCGCCCCGCTCGATGCGCGCCGGTGCGAAGTGGGTCCGGTCGGTGCCGCGCCGTCCGCGCCACTCCCGGCCGTCCGGGTCGAGGGCGGTGCCGGGCAGCCGGTCGCCGGTGGTCCACTGGAGCGCGTCGACGGAACCGGACAGCATCCGCGGCGCGCGGCCCAGGACGCGCACCTGGACGCCGTACTCGACCCGGTACCGGACGCCGGGCGCGGTGCCCGTCACCGTCTGCTTGCCGCCGGTCCGCTCGGTGATCGTCCGGGTGGCGCCACGCTCCCGGCCGCCGCCGACGCGCGGCCCGACGACCAGGCTCAGCGGCGCGGCGTCCACTCCGGCGCCGGCGAGGCCCCACACCCCCCACTGCCGCTTGGTGGCGGCGGCGCTCGTGCTCTCGGCGGCGAGCGCGGACGTGTCGACGTGCGTGAGCCCGTCGACCCGCTCCACCTCCTCGACGTGCCGGGCGACCAGGCGGACCTCGACCTGCCGGGCGCGGCCCGGGAAGAAACGCCGCCAGCCGCTGCGCGCGGCGCGCGGCAGCGAACCCGACCGGACCCAGCCGTCGTGGACGTTCGCCGGGTCGGTGACCACCATCGCCGGCAGGCTGCCGGAGAACGTCGCGTCGCTGAGCAGCTTCTGCATCACCGGGCGGCCGGGCGCGCCGATCCGCACGAGGTCGGCCATGCCGTCCTCGGCAAGGATCGCCTCCACCTGGTCGAAGAACGTGGCGCCCGGATCGGCCGGCCGGCTGCGTACGCTCTCCACCCCGAACCGGGCCGGCACGGGCGCGCCGAGCGCACGGTCCGCGGCGGCCGGCGCTGTCGCGTCTGCCGTCCGCAACCCCGTGTGTACGGCGAGAGCGACGCTGCCGGAGGTCTCGACCGGGTCGACGGCGGGACGGCCGGGCCGCACGAGCCTTGCGACGAACCGGATCGGCACCGTCACCTCGGTCAGCCCGGTGACCTTGACAGTGGTGGTGGACGTGTACGTGTCCTTGTGGGCGGCGGAGTGCTCGGTGGTGGGCGCCGTCGGCACCGACCCGCCGATCCCGACGACGACACCGGGTATCGCGGTGACTGTCACCTTCGGCTCGACCCGCCGGTCCCGGTTGTGGCGCAGCGTGTGGGTGAGGTTCTCCCGGTTCTTGGCGGAGACCTTGCGCGGGTCGTCGTGGGCCCGGTCCACTGTGAGCGCGTCCCAGTCGAGGACGGCGGTGACCCGCAGCTCGGCCGGCCGCCCGTCGATCGTGACCGGGTACGGGCGGCCCTCGCCGAGGAACTGGTCCACGTCGTCGCGGCTGTCCGCCTCCACGGCGGCGACCACGTCGTCGGACAGGCCGGGGTCGAGGGTCCGCAGCGCCGCGCCGAGCGCCGCGTTCTCGGTGGCGCGCAACTGTTCGGCGAGGCCGAGGGTGCGGCTTTCCCGCAGGTAGGAGGGCAGGCCCCGGCGTACCGCGTCGGGCGACGGCAGCGGCGCGGTGGTCCCGGTGGCCGACGACGTCCCGCCCGCGGTGTCCTCCGCGGCGGTGGTCTCTTCTGCGGCGGTCTCTTCTGCGGTGGTGGTGTCGTCGGCGGCCGACCGGGTGGCCGGGTCGTCGGCCGGCGTGGACGTGGCGAGACCGTCGTCGCTGTCGTCGCTTCTGTCGTCGTCGAAGCCGCCGTCGAAGCCGCCGTCGAAGCCTCCGTAGCCGTCGTCGTCGCCGAACAGGTCGAAGCCGCCGGAATCGCTGTCACTGTCGCTGTCGCTCGCCGGGGCCGACGGAGGTGGCACATGGCGTGCGTAGGTGACGTGACCCGACGGGTCGATCGTGCGGAGCAGCTCCAGCCGTCCACGCGGCCGGGCGCCGACCACCGGGTAGTCGCGCGGCGTCCCGGCCGGGTCGTCGTACACGACGAGGTGCACCCGGGTGCCGCGGGCGGCGGCGAACTCGACCACGTCGTGCGCGTTGGCGATGCGCTGCCGTTCGGCGTCGTCGACCGGCGTGTCGCGGCGTTGCCCCCCGGGGTCGGGGGCGAGTACGGCCCGGACGAAGTGGCCGTTGTCGTACGGGTTGCGCTGCCGCATCGCCGCGGCCTCGTCGAGACTCATCGTGTCCCGGCCGGCGTGCAGCGTGCTCATCCGCAGGGCGTCGGCGTCACCGTCGGGCAGCGCGGCGGCGATCGCGTCGTAGAGGGAGCCGGAGTGCCGGTCGAGCCCGCCACGGTCGGCGACGGCGGTGGCGGCGGCGAACTCCTGCTGGATGGTCCCGGAGTCGTTCGACGTCGCGACGAGGTGCGCGGCGACGAGGCGCTGGCTGTCCGGCAGGCCCACGGTCCGGGCCGGCCGTGCCGGGTCCAGGTCGGGGTCGAACTCGGGTGGGACGTCCGGCGCCGTGGTGGTGTCCGGCGCCGGCAGCGAGACGGCGGTGACGTACCTGTTGTGTGGTTGCGCGCCGAGCTGCCGCAGCTGCTGCGGCGTGAGCGTCTGCTGCCACGTCCACGACGGGCCGGGCACCACGTCGGTGGGCGCGGCGAACGGCTTCGGGGCGGCGAGGTCCGGCCTGCGCAGTTCGGCCCGGTACTCCTTGAAGCCGGTGCCCTCGGTGTAGAACAGCTGCCGGTTGACGTTCGTCGGCACGGCGTGCGACTGCGGCAGGAAGTTGCCGACGGCGAAGTCGGCCGCGAGCCGGGACAGGTCGGTGGGCGTGGCGGCGCCCACGAAGTCCGTCATGAAGGCCAGGTCGCGGTCGGGATGCCTGTTGTTCTGCGAGTCGACTTGGACGTCGACGGTGAGGACGTCCGCCGGCAGACCGGCCGGCGTCGCCGCGCCGTGGGCGACGGCAAGCTCCTCGCCGTACGCCCGGTGCAGGCTCTCGGCCAGCAGGAGGAACTCCGCGCCCGCGTCGCCGAACCGGACCTCGGGCCGGCCCAGGGTGAGCAGGCCGTCGACGAACAGGTTCGGCTCCGGCGAGTACGGCAGCATCGGGTGGACCGTGGCCTGCCGGTCCCGGGACCGCATGTCCTCGTCCACGGCTGTGGTGAAGTCCCGGACGAAGGCGTCCCGCCCGGCCTGCGTGTCGAGCTTGGCGAGGCCGTTGCGCACGGCGGCCAGCTTCTGCTGCTCGGTCGTGCGTTCGCTGCCCGCGGGGAGGCCGGCGATCCTCGCCCGGTGGTCGCGTGCGCGTCGTTCCAGCCGTTCCCGGGTACGCCGGATCAGCTCCTCGGTGTCGCCGACGCGGTATCCGCCGGAGATCATCATGGGCCGGGCCGGTGGCTCGTCCTGCGGTCCGGTCGCGTCCGGGTCGAAGCGGGTCCGGCTGTCGATGCGGTCGAACACGTGGGTGCCGTCGGCCGTCGTCCGGGCACCCCTGTCGAAGTCCTGGATCGACACGTACGGGTAGCGCCGGGCCTCGCCGTCCGGACCGCCCTGCGCGAGGCCCTGGATCGCGGCGACCGTGTCGGGGTCGCGGAGCACCTGGTTGCGGGTGCGGCCGTACGGGAACTTCCCGTTCTTCGTGCCGACCGCGTAGCCGTTGACCGCCACCGGCACGTCGAGGCCCTCGGCGAGCCGGGCGGCCCGGGCGACCGCGTCCCGGAAGGCGAGGTCGGGCACCTCGGCGGTGGTGTTGACGCCGAAGACGAACGCGACTGTGGTGCCCGGGGCGAGTCCCTCGGTGACGGCACGGACCACCTCGGGGATCTGGTCGACGTCGTCGGCGGGCAGCATCGAGTTGACGACGAACCCGATCGGCGCGCCGTCGTCCTTGAGGTCGGCAGTCTCCTTCCGGTAGTTGCCCGGACCGACGTCGCGGGTGTGCCGGGTCAGCTCGTCGAACCGTGCGTTGCGGCCGCCGGGCACCCGTACCGGCTCGAACCGGACCGGCGCCGTCCGGGGCGGCAACCCGCCACGGTCGGGTGAGAGCACGTCGCGCTGCTGACCGGCGATCCGGTGGACGTTGCGCGCCAGCAACCGCGGATCGTTGCCGGGCTGCCGCGTGGTGGTCGCCATCAGCGAGTTGTCGCCCTGGACGAAGGTGCCGTCCAGGGCGCGGTCCGCCACCGAGTACTCGTCGCGCAGACCGAGGAAGTGCCCGATCTCGTGCGCGAGGTCGAGGTCGGAGGAGTGCGTCGACCAGGTGGTCTGGGTGGTCGGTGACGGAGAGCCGTGCAGCGCCACGACTGCGTGTGCCTCGCTCGGCCGGGTCACGAACTCCACTGTGACGTTGAGCTGATCGGCGCCGATCCGGAAGCCCTGGTTGTAGATCGCGTCGACCGCGTCGCGTACCCGGGTCTCCACGTCCGGCCGGGCATCCGCCGCCGCGTCGTCCCGGGGGTCCAGGAAGACCTTGACCGTGAAGTCCTGCACGTTGCGGTCGCCGAGGTCCAGCACCCGATGGTCGTACGCGATGCGGTTGTCCACCGCGTCGAGGCGCAGGCGGGGCCGGTCGCCCGCCGGAACGGTCAGGCCGGCCTGCTCGTACGAGCGGGCGACCACGTCGGGCACGCGGGTGTCGGGATGGGGCCCACGGTCGATGACGTCGTACGCGCTGGTGTGCGCGATCCGCCGTGGCGCGGTGTCGTGCTGCTCGGCGCGTGCCCGGGCGATCTCGTCGCGGGTCTTGGGCGTGGGGAACCGGTCCGGCAGGACTCCCGGGACGCGCAGGGTGTTGTCGGCCGGGGGAGCGCCGGGCGCGGCGTCGGTGCGCGGGCGGGCGTCCGGGTCCAGCGGCAGGCCGGTGACCGTGGCGAGGGCCTGGTCGACCTGGTCGGAGCCGGTCTGGCCGAGCGCGTCCCGCCATCCGTCGAAGTACGTGCGGACACCGCCGTCGTCGTCCTGGACGAAGTCCCGCACCGTGGCGGGGTCGCCGCCGTGCCGCAGGTACTCCGACGCCACCACGAGCCGGTCATGGCCGCCCCGGGCGGCGTCGTCGTTCCGGACCGACGCCGGCTCGTTGCGCCACGGCCTGGTGTCACCCTCGGAGCCGGTCACGGAGAGCGTGGGCCTGCCCTCCGCGAGCGACTCCTGCCATGTGTTCGCGCCCTCGGTGACCACGAGCGTGGCGCGGTCGCGGAGCCCGGCCATCTGCTCCGGTGTGACACGGGGCAGTGCCGCGACGTGGACGTCGGCGTTGCTCGTGGTGAAGCCGCGTTCGCTGTCGCCGAGCACCAGGACGACGGTCTTCCGGCCGGGCCGGGCGGCGGCGGCCAGCCGGTCGACGACCTCCTGGTGCGGAGGAGTGTCAGGCGTGTCGCCGTAGTAGACGAGCACCACGTCGGTGGCGTCGTCGTCGACCACTGCCGCGAGGTCGTCGGCCCCGGGGATCCCGGTGGCGGTGATGACGTCCCGGGCGGCCGGCCGGGTGGAGGGCGGCGGGCGACGGTAGGACGGCACCCCGGTCGAGGTCTCGTCGAGTTCCGCCTCGACCGTCCCGGTGGTGCTGCGGACCTGCCGGGGAAACTGGTCCCACAGGAACGGCTGGAGCGTGACGACGTCGTGGTCCCTGCCACGGGCGGCGTCGCGCAGCGGACCGGCCCACGCCTGCTGGAACCACTCCCGCTTCTGCTCCGCGGTCCACTCCGAGCCGTCGTCGTTCTTCGGTACGTCGACAGCCGGCAGCACCGTCAGCACGTCGCCCTCAGGGAGCAGGCGGGTGGCGAGCTCGCCCATGCGCAGGCTCTGGGTGTTGCCCTGCTCGCGGATCTTCTGCTCCCGGAAACCCTTCTGCCGGTCCACCTGCCACGCCTTGGCCCGTGGCGCGCCGGGCCAGTCCGTCGTCTTCCAGGCTTTCTCATTGGTGCCGGGCGGCCCCTGCGGTCGCATGACGACGTCCATCCCACCGCGGTGGCCGGTCCACTCCCGGTGGAACAGGTCGTACGAGCCCGCCGGTGTCTCGAACTCCTCCTGCCGGCCGAGCTGCTCGGCGTAGAAGGGCGTCTTGTTGCCGGGATAGGTCAGCACGACCGTGCCCCGGTAGCCGGTGGCGGCCAGCCCGTCGAGCATCGCGACCGTCGCGGCCTGGTGTCCCACGCCGGGTGACCCCTGGTCCACGACGTGCACGACGCCGTACTTCTCGTTCAGCCTCTGGCCGACGGGGGTGGGCGAGGGCCTCGGGTCACGGTGCCGCAGCGTGGCGGGTGAGAGGTCCGTCGGGGTCAGGTCGACGGCCTGAGTCGTGGGACCGGCCGACGGCGGTGGCGGCATGCCGGGTGGTGGCGGCATGCCCGGCGGCGGTGGCGGCGGGAGCATGCCCGGCATACCGGGTGGCGGTGGCGGTGGTGGCGGCATGCCCGTCACGCCGGGCGGTGGTGGCGGCGGCGGTGGCGGGGCCGGGGCGCGGGACGGGATCTGCGGATTCGGACGCGGGTCCGGCGTCTGGTCGTGCGCCGTCTGCGGCACCGGCAGGTCGCGCACCGGGCCGGCGGTCAGCGCGGCGTCGTGGATCGTCGCCAGATCCTGCGCGGTGAGATAGTCGACCGGCCCGGTCGAGGTCGCGGCCTGCTCCGACGACGTCGGCAGGGCGCCGACGTCGACGCCCATCACCCCGGGACGGTCGACTGTGGTGAACAGGTGCTCGGGGGCCTGGTGACCCTCCTTGGCCCCGAGGTAGTGCATCACCTCGTGCACCATCACCGAGAGACGGTCCCCGGTGTTCCACAGGTGCTGGTCGGTGCTCACCCCGGTCTCCGAGGTCACCTCGACCGGCGGGTTGCGGCGCGGATCCGCCTGCCAGTCGCGGGTCATACCGTCGCGCCACGGAGGCGTGTCGACGACCAGGTCGATGTGCAGCAGCCGGCCGTCGGGCAGCGTGTACCGGCCGTTGACCATGTCGTCGACTGTGCGCTGCACCGTCTCCGCGAAGTCCCGCAACTCCCGGGGGGACATCTGGTCGTTCTTCGAGACCAGATCCAGGTGTACGTCGAACGACCGGTAGTCCCTGCCGTCGGCGGTGAACTCCCGGGTGGTGAAGTCGATAGTCGTGATCTCGCCGCGCAGCAGGTGCGTGCCGGGGACGACGGTGTCCTTCCAGGGCACGTACCGCTCGGTGCGCAGCCGCTTCGGTTCCGCGCTCGCCTTGGCCTGCCGGAACTGCGGGCTCCGCTCGGCCCGGCTGGGCGTGGCAGGGTCCGCGACGGCGAGCGGCGGCGCTTGCACGCTTCGCGACCCGTCCGGCGTCGGTTCGGCGGTGTCGCCCTGTCCTGCCGTCGGTCCGTCCGGCGTCGGTGCGGTGCCGACGGCGCTCGTGTCCGTGGCGTGTTCCGCCACCGTGTCGGCGGTGGCGTCCACCGAGGCGTCCGAGTGGACGTCGCTCGATGCGGCGTCGGTGGTCGGGCCTGGTACCGCGACCGCCTGCTCCCCTGTGGACGGCGTGCCGACACCCGGATCGGTGGCCGGGGAGGCGACCACGGCCGGGCCGTCGACCACGGCCGGGCCGTCGACCGAGATGCCGTCGACGGGCGCCATCGGTGGCGGGGGCGCGGCCCCGGCGACGCCGCGTGGGGGAGCGGTCGGCTGGCCGCTGGTGGTCGAACTCGACGACGGCGTACCGGTGGCCGGGGTGCTCGTGGTCGACGTGCCGGTGCTCGGCGCGCTGGTCGGTGGGCTGGTCGACGGCGTGCTCGCAGACGGGGTGCCGGTGCCGGTACTCGGTGCGGCTGTGCTCGGCGTGACGGCAGTGGGCGGTGCGGTGGTGCTCGCGGTGACGGTGGTCGTCGGTGCGGCGGTGCCCGGCGTGGCTGTGCCTGGCGTGGTGGTTGCCGGTGTGCCTGCGCTCGGTGTGGCGGTGGACGGTGCGGGGTCGGCCGGGACGGCCACCGGGCCGGCAGTGGTGGCGGGCGAGGTCACGGGTGCCGGGGTGTCGGCACCGGCTGTTCCGCCGCTCGACGTCGGAGTGTCGAAACCGGGAAGTCCGCCGCCATAGGGCGCGGCGACGTCGGCGCCCGCTGCCGGGGTGCCGGTCGTGGGCGTACCGGTGCCGGTGCTCGCCGGGTTGCCGCCCGGCGTACCCATGGAGTCGGCGCGCGGTGCCGTGGCCTCGCCGCCTGCGGCCGGGCCCGGCCCCGTGGCGACCCCGCCGACCCCACGCGGGTCGGCGCCGACGCCCGGACCGGCCGTGCCGGGCCCGCTCGGGGTCTGACCTCCGACGCCGTCGGGGCTCGCGCTGCCGTTCGATACGCCCGCTTGCGACCCGTCGCGGACCTGACCACCGGCGGTCTGACCATCCGCGACTGGACCGCCCGCGGTCTGACCTCCCGCGGTTTGGCCGCCCGGAGTCTGACCTCCCGCGGTTTGGCCGCCCGGAGTCTGAGTGTCCGGGGTCTGACCGCCCGCAGTTTGGCCGCCTGCGGTCTGACCGCCAGCGCTTTGGCCCCCGGAGGTCTGACCGCCCGGGGTCTGAGCACCCGTGGTCTGGCCGCCCGCGGTCTGGCCCCCAGGAGACTGGCTGCCCGGAGCGGTGCTTCCGGCGCTGCCCTGACCGGTGCCCTGGTTGCCCGGGCCCTGGTCGCCGGAGCCCTGATGCGCCGGCCCCTGACCCCCGGTGTCGCCCGGGCCGGACCCCTGACCGGCACCGCCTCCGGCGACCGGGCCGCCCGAGGGCTGCGGACCCGGGCCGCCGCCCTGACTGCCTGGACCGGCGGAGGAGCCGACAGGTGGGGGCACGGGTGGTCCGTCCACGGCCGTGGGAGGAGGCGTGGGCGCGGTGGTCGTGAGGTTCTTCGTCTCGATCGTCGGCGGTGGCGCGCCGGCACCGGCGCCCGGGCCGTAGCTCTGGCCCACCACAGTGGCGTAGTGGTGGGCCATTCCGCCGATCATCGACGACGTCATGGTGGCCCACGGGTTGAAGCCGCCGCCGCCGACCATCATGGTGAACAGGCCCTCGAACAGCGTCTCGGCGAGTGCCGACAGCCCTTCCCGCGACAGGACACTGTTGTTGATCTTCGGGAAGAACTTGCCGCCGATCATCTGCACGCCGCTGACGCCCGCGCCGATGAACGCGCCTCCGGCGAACGCCATCGCCAGGTCCTTGTAGTCCAGGGACTTGCGGTTGCCCTCGATGATCTGCGTGACCTGGGCGGCGGCGCTCTGCCAGAGTTCCTCCAGGCCCTCCTGGAACGCCTCCCAGGCCAGCCGCATCAGCATGTTGCGCAGGCGCTGGCGGAACAGGCTGATCAGCGCCCCGACGATCTCCTGACCGATCTTGATCAGGGCGGGCACCGCTGCGGCGCCGAAGCCGGAGGCCAGCGCGATGGCGATCTCCACGACCTGGGTGAAGGCCGCGATGACGATGTTGTACTGGGTGTTCTCCGAGTCCAGCGCGAAGTTGTAGGCCGAGCCGCCCAGTGCCAGCGCGATGTTGCCGCCGGCCGGCACGTTCTTGGTGATACCGACCTGGTACTGCTGGAACGCGTCCATCGCCGGGCCGGACAGGCTCCCGGCCAGCCCGTAGCCGAGGTTGGCGGTCGCGCCCATCCCGTTGAGGATGGTGCTGCTGAGCGCGTACAGCTCGTCGCCCATGGCCCGCAGGGCGGCGGGGTCGGCCTTCGGGTACTCCTCGCCGACGGCGACGAGGATCAGGTCGTACGCCCACTGCCACTGCGGGTCGTTGGGGATGTGGAAGTCGGGCATGTCCTACCGGGCGCGGGTGGGTGGCTCAGGCGCCGGGGATGATCGGGGTGGGCGTGCCGTCGGGTGCGTAGCTCAGGTACAGCGGCTGGTAGCCGGGCACAGCCGGGTCCACGGCCGGGTTCTCCTTGACGACGAAGAACCGGCCCTGTCCGGGATCGATCGCCCTGCCGTCCGGCGTGGTGACGGGTGTGCCGGTCAGCGGAGTGATCGAGTCGTAGAGGTTCGCGTCCACCCGGGTGCTGCCGTCCTCGAACGGGTTGAGCGCGATCAGCCGGTACCCCTCGGGCAGCGGCCGGCCGCCGACGTGCGCGGTCGCGTACTCCGGCCGCACGAAGTAGGACGAGATGGCCGGAGTGGCGGCGGTGAGCGGGGTCAGCGCTTCGGCGGGCTCCAGCGGCAGCAGCGGCGTGCCCTGCTGCTGCGGGAGGAGCCTGGCCCGCTCGGCGACCGGCTCACCGGCCGGCTCGCCGACCGCCAGGCGGCGGGACAGCAGATGGGGCCGGCGCGGCTCACCCTCCGCCGTGGGCTCCAGCACCGGGCCCGCCACCGCCCGCCTCGCGTACGGGGGTCCGTCCAGGCCGTCGAAGTCCTTGGCCATCTTCCGGCTGACGTCCAGGGCGGCCTCGTCCGCCTCCCGGTACGCCCGGCCGCTCTCCTTGAGGCCCTGGGCGGTGTAGTGCAGGGTGCCCTTGACGCCGCCGATGATCGCTTCGAGGTTGTCCAGGCCCTGGAGGAACTTGGTCGAGAACTGCTCGCCCATGTCGTCGTCGCCCCAGGCGTTGGCGTACCGGGCGCGCAGGGCGGTCAGCTGGGAGAGGTAGGACTCGTAGAGCTGCACGTGCGACTCGTACGCCTTGCCGAGCCCCTCCACGCCGTCCGGGTCGACCCACAGCCGCCCGCCGGGATTGTTGCTGATCATTCGGGCCCCCGGGTCAGGAGTTCCCGCACGCTCGTCACCATGCGGGGTTCCTTGGGCAGGAAGGCGTCGGCCCCGGCCTGGCCCCGGACCAGTTTGTGGGCGTCGAGGCCGTCCGGCAGCATCGGCGCGAGCACGTCGGCCGCCTGGTTCATCACCTGTTCCTTGGCGTCGGCGTAGGTGTCCATGATGAGCCGCGTCAGGTCGGCGGTGGTGAGCCGCTTGTGGGCGCCGGAGGGGAACTGGATGTCGGTCAGCACGCCGTTCTGGCCGACGGTGACGCTCACCTCGCGGCGCGGTGACGTCGCGGTGGCCGAGAGCGCGCTCATCCGGGCCTGCATCTCGGCGAGGCTGGTGCGCTGCCGTTCGTACTCCTGGAACAGGCCTTCGATGCGCTCGCTGTAGTTCACGACGGACCACTCCCTCGACGTCGCGGTCCAGTGAAGACGCCACGACCGTCGCGCCGGAACTCCGGCCGGGGATCAGTGCATGAAAGTGCAACCACTCTTCCCGGGCTGTCGGCCGGTGGCGGCGGTTGCGGGGGCGCTGCCGTGCAATGTTGGGTGACGTTCGGACATGGTGGCGCGACCGGGTTGCCGCGGGGCGCGGCCGCGGATCAACACTCTTCCCTGCCACCTTTCCCTGACATGAGGAGTCCGGCCGTGACGATGCCGACCGTCAGTACCACCGAAGAGGGTATGCAGCGGGCTGCCCAGGAGTTCTCCGACAAGGCCACCGCCTTCACCGGCCAGCTGCGGGCCGTGAACGGGCAGATGGCCATCCTGATCTCCTCCTGGACCGGCCAGGCGTCGCAGGGCTTCAACCAGGCGATGGACAACTGGGAGAACGCGTTCCAGCGGGTGATCAACGAGCTGCTGAACATGCTCGAGGTCATGGGCGTGACCACCAAGGGCTACCAGACGGCCGAGGACGAGGCGTCGAGCGTGGCCAACTCCTTCGGCGCCGCCCTGCCGGGCATCTGAGCCGTACCCCGACCCCCGATCTCCCGAGAGGACTGACGTGTCCAACTACACCTTCGACTTCGTGCAGGCAGACGCCGTGCTGACCGACATGAACCGCATCAACGGCCAGATCCAGTCGTCGCTGGAGGAGATGGAGCGCACTGTCGAGGCCAGCCTCGCCCAGTGGACCGGTGCCGCCCAGGAGCAGTACAAGGTCTCGAAGCTGGCCTGGAACCAGGCGGCCGACTCGATGGTCGGCTACCTGGAGCAGGCCCGCATGACGCTGCTGCAGATCTCGGACAACTACGGCACCACCGAGCAGCGTCACGCCATGATCTGGAACGACGTCCGCGGCGGCTGAACCGCCGGACGGCCGCCGCGGACACGGCGTGGCGGCCGGCGTCGTCCGTCCCCGGCCCGGTGAGCTAGACGACCCGGGCCGCTGGGGTCTGTGTCAACGTTCCGCCGTCGACACCCGAGTGGAGTGAGCTCCTTGGCCCGCATTGACTGGGGATACCCCAACGACAAAGCCATCAGCGCGATGAACGCCTACGGCATGGGCGACGCCGCCATCGGAAAGCCGGAGGGCACCACCCAGGCGGCGTACGACTCCTGGATGGCCTTCTACAACAAGCACCAGAACAACCGCACCGGGGTGAACTACGAGCGGTGGAAGGACGAGGTCCGCGCCGAGCATCCGGAGTGGATCGAGGCCCGCGAGTGGTACGACAAGAACATCCTCGACACCGACGGCTGGCGGAACCTCGTCAAGACGTACAAGGACAAGATCACCGACCCGTCGAACGTGACGCCGCCCGCGTTCACCGACAAGTCCGACTGGATCGACGAGGACAAGACCCCGACGAACTCGGGCTTCACCCCGCCGGGAATCAACCCGACGTTCAAGGGTGACACCGCCTCGACCAGCGGGGTCGCGGTGAACACCGCCGCGCTGGAGTGGTTCGCCAAGGAGATCCTGGGCAAGATCACCGGCGCCGGGAACATCCTGCTCACCACGGCTGACCAGGTGGGCGCGATCGACCCGCGTCCCGGTGCCTTCGCCCGGGCCGAGGTGCTGCGGCAGGCGGTCGTCGGGGCGACGGCCCAGGACGGCGGCGTCAAGGGCGACATGAAGGACATGCTCGTCAACATGAACACCGCCCTCCTCGCGGTGCAGACCGCCCTGCTGAAGATGGCCGCGGACTACCGGAACCTCGAAGAACTCAACGCGCTGACCACCGACAAGCTCGGCGAGATCATGGGTGACTCCTTCAAGGGCCTGGACAACCTGAGCACCTACGGCCAGAAGATCATCAAGACCGACGGCAACTGACGCGGGCGGACAGGTCCGGCAGCTCGCGAAGAGGGACGGGGCATGGGAAACGGTCTCGGCGACACCAAGCTCGACGGGTGGAACGACCCGGCGGAGCCGGAAGGAACCTTCCCCCCGAAGGTGATCCCCGTCGGCGACCTGTACGACTACCGGACCTGGGCGACCGAGACCCGAGGCTGGCGCAAGCTCATGGCCTCGGTCAACGGCGGCGCCGCGGTGTTCAGCGAGGAGGGCCTGAAGTACGCGGCCGGCCGCGTCAACGTGGGGTCGGTGGTCGAGGCCGCCCGGGCCTTCCAGGCGACGCAGGACCTGCTGATCTGGCTCGAACAGACCATCCGCACCGCCGTCGCCTCGATGGTCGGCGACGACAAGGCGTGGAAGGGTCCGGCGGCCAACGGGTTCCGGGACAAGATGAACTTCTACGCCGACCTGCTCGGCAAGCAGGCCGAGCACCTCGCCGGCGGCGCGGTTCCGGACTCCACCACGGCGGCCAACAGCATCAACTCCTCGACCAACGTCACGTCGCTGCCGTCGCAGCTCTACGACGCCGCCAACCACCTCTCCTGGGCCCAGCAGACGATCTCCTACCTGGACGGCGCCTGGGCGACGATCGCCTCCCAGAACGGCGTCGGCAGCGGCAGCGGTCCGGTGCCGATCAGCGGCACCGAGTACGAGAAGCCGATGGCCCAGCAGATGGCCGATGTCGTCCACACGGTCGCCGAGCAGTACAAGATGACCACCGACAAGGCGGGGACGTCCGGCATCACCATGCCGACGCCCAGCATCACCACGCCGACGATGCCGAACTTCACGACGCCGAACCTCACGACGCCGAACCTCACACCCCCGCCGACACTGACCCCGCCGGGGTTCACCCCGCCACCCGTCGGCGGCATCACCACGCCGGGGTTCACCACGCCGCCGAACATCACAGTGCCCACCGTCACGCCCCCGAACCTGGCCGGCATCGGTGGTCCGGGCTCCGGCCAGGGGCCGGGCGGCGTCACCCCGCCGTCGTTCTCCGGCCCCGGCGAGATCGGCGGTCCCACCCCCGGCGGCGGCAGCGGGCTGCCCGGATTCGACGCGCCGGGCATCAACGGGCCGGGGGGCGTCGGCTTCCCGGGCGTCGGCGTACCGGGTGGGGGCGGCCTGCCTGGCGGGCTCGGTTCCGGTGTCGTACCGCCGGGCGTCAAGCCGCCCGGCTCGGCCAACCTCGGTGGCGGGGCGGGCGGCGCCGGCTCGGTCAAGCCGCCGTCGTTCTCCGGGCCGGGTGAGGTGGGCGGCCCGAAGCCCGGGGCGGGCACGGGCACGGGCACGGGAACCGGCATCGGCAAGCCAGGCGGCGGGTTCACCGCGCCGAGCATCCCGGGATTCGGCCCGCCCGGCGGCGCCGGCCCCGGCGCGGGCGGCAGCCCCGGACTGCCGGAGAAGCCGGATGCGAACGGGCTGCTCGGCAACAGCGACGACTTCGCCCCCGGCACCGTCGGCGGTGTGGACATCCCGGCCGCCCCCGGTGGCGCCGTGCCCGGTGGCGGTGGCTTCCAGCCGCCGATGATGCCGGGCATGCCCGGCGCGGGCGCGCCCGGTGCCGGTGCCGGTGGCGGCTCCGGTGTCCCCGAGGCGCCGGACGCCAAGGGCCTGGTGGAGGGCGACGAGGCGGACTGGCGGTCACCCGGGTTCGACGGTGTGCAGGTTCCCGGCGCACCGGCCGGCGCCTCGTCCGGCGGTGCCGGGCTGGGTGCCCCGATGCCGGCCGTGCCCGGCATGCCGGGGCCCGCGGGCGGAGCCAACAACCCCGCTGGGGCCGAGTCGCCCGACGCCCGGGGACTCGTCAGCGGCGACCCCGAGACCTGGGGACCGGTGGGCGTGGACGCGGGCGTGCCGGACGGGTCGGCCGGTGCGCCGGCCGGTGGCGACGGGCTCGGCGTCGACGGTCCGCAGATCCCCGCCGGCCCGCCCGTGGCCCCGGGCGTCGGCGTCGACTCTCCGGTCGCGGCGGCGCCGCCCGGAGCCGCCATGCCGATGATGCCCGGCGCGCCGGGCGCCGGTGCGGGCACGCCCGGCGGGGGCGTGCCGGACGCACCCGACGCCTCCGGGCTGATCGAGGCGGACATCGACGACTGGCGCCCGTCGACCCCCGACGCCGCAGGACCGCAGGCGCCCGTGGGCGCAGGTGCGGGCGGCACCGGGCTGGTGGAGCCGCCTCCCTCCGCGCCGCTGATCGCCGGTGCGACGCCGCCGATCGCGGGTGTGGGGCCGCCGGTAGCCGGCCCGCCGGGCGGCAACGCACCCGCCGGGACCACGCCCCGGACCGCGCCCGACGCGTCCGGCCTGATCCGGCCGGACGAGACCGACTGGACCCCGGCCGGACCGGGTGACTTCGCGCCGGAGGCGGGCGACGGCACGACGGCCGGTGGCGCAGGCCTTGACGGATCCGCGCCGGTCGCCGACGTGTCCGGCCCGCAGCCGGGGCCGGGGGGCGGCACGGCGGACCTCGACGGTTCCGTGCCGGTCACCGGTGTGCCGGGCGCGCAAGCGGGTCCGGACGGTCCGCCGGCCGGTCCGGATCCGGGTGTGCCGGAGGCCGCCGTCGAGGAACCGGCCGCGCCGGACGTTCCGGCAGCGCCCGTGTCCGGCACCGGCGGTACGTCGCCGGGTGCACCCGTACCCGAGGTGATCGCACCGCCGACGGCGGTGGAGGTGCCGACTGTGGTCGACCTGTCCCCGGCGGTCGGCGGTGTCGTGGCGGCTCCGGTGATCGTCGGCCACCCGGGCCAGCCAGGGCAGCCGAGCCTGCCTGCCCAGCCCGGCCCGGTGCCGAACCCACCCGCCCAGACGGCCACGCCGAACCCGGCCGGGCAGCCGAACCCGCCCGCGCAGTCGAACCCGTCGGTCTCGCCGGGAGGCGGCAGTCCGGAGGGGACGCACCGGAAGGCCGGCGTCGCCGCTGCCGTGGCCGACGGTGAGGTTGCCGTCGCCGTCCCCGGCGCACTCGGCCTGGCCGGCGCCGCCGCCGTGGCCGGACTCGCCGGTCCCGGCCCGCAGCCCTCCGGTCGCGCGACGCCCGGCGCGGACCCCGACGAGCCGGCCCGCGCCGGTACGGTCCGGGGTCGCTCCGATCGCGACGACGACCGCGAGCCCGGCGCCGACCGGGAGCCCGCCGCCGGCCTGCGCGAGGACGACGCCGTCTGGGGCGGTGACCGCGCCCGGCCGGCCGCCGACGACCACGTTCCGCTGGTCCGGCCGGACGACGACCCGGACGACACGACCGACTGGGACGACCTCAGCGACGCGGACTGGCTGACCGGTACGTCAGCGGACGACGGCAGGGAAGGGTGACCATGTCGGAGACACCACAGCCCCCGCGCGCCGTGTGGCGGCGGGTCACGCCCGCGAAGGCGCCCCGGCCGGCCGGTGGCACGTTCGACTTCTTCAGCGCCGACCTGGAGAAGATGCGCCGGTGCGGCGAGCCCGGCGTCAGCGACGCCGAGTTCACGACGTCGCTGGCCGAGGAGGAGAAGGCGGCGGCCGCCCGCGCCGAGGCGTTCTGGGCCGAGCAGGAGCGACGCCGCAGGGACGAGGAGGAGCGGGCGGAGAAGGAGAAGAAGCGCCAGGCCGAGGAGGACGACGACGTCAAGGTGGCCGAGCGCTACCGCAACGACCGCTACGCGGTGAAGCTGCTGCGCCAGGAGCGCACCGTCTGGGGCGGCGACGGCGCCGACGCGGGGACGATCGGATGAGTACGGTCACCGTCAAGCGCCCGCCCCGCGCGCCCGGCCCGGAGGCGCCGGAAGGCTCGATCGAGCTCCAGGAGCCGCCGCTGATGGCGGAGGAGGCCCCGCTCGACTTCCGCTCGTTCGCGATGGTCGTGCCGATGGGCCTCGGCATGGGCGCGATGCTCGCCATGTTCGGCCTCTACAACCGCACCCCCGTGATGTACGTGATGGGCGGCGCGATGGCCGGCGGCATGCTGCTCATGGGCGTCATGCAGATCGGCCGGGCGGCCGCCGAGCGCAAGCGCAAGATGCGCGGCGAGCGGCGCGACTTCCTCCGCTACATCGGGCAGTTGCGCAAGCAGGCCCGCGAGGCGGCCGACCAGCAGCGCCGCCACGTGCTGTGGAACAACCCGCAGCCGGGCTGGCTGTGGTCGATCGCGATGGGCAGCCGGCTGTGGGAGCGCCGGCCCAGCCACGACGACTTCGGCCGGGTCCGGATCGGTCTCGGCCGGCAGACCGCGATGCTGAAGTTCAACCCGCCGTCCACCAAGCCGATCGAGGACCTCGAACCGCTGTCGTCGATCTCGCTGCGGCGGTTCTCCGAGGCGTACCGGACGGTGTCCGGCATCCCCACCTCCGTCGGCCTGCCGAGCTTCACCAGCGTCGAGTTCGAGGGCGCGATCGACCCGGCGATCGACCTGGCCCGCGCCATGGTGGCGCAGCTCGCCACGTTCCACGCCCCGGACGAGCTGCGGATCGCGGTGCTCGCCGCCGAGGTGCACCGGGGCCCGTGGGAGTGGGTCAAGTGGCTGCCGCACAACGCGCACCCCACCGCGTACGACGCGGCGGGTCCGGTCCGGATGTTCGCCGGCAGCCACGACGCACTGATGGACATGCTCGGCCCGGAGATCACCGACCGGGGCGACCACGACCGGGCCGTCAGGCCGACCACCAGCGAGCCGTTCCTGGTGATCGTCGCGCATCTGGTGGACCTGCCGGACAGCTCCCGCCTGCTCGGCGCGGGCATCCGCAACGTGGTGCTGCTCGACCTGACCGGCGCGATGCCCGGCGGCCCCAAGGTGCTGCGGCTGACAGTCACCGACGACGTCGTGGAGTTCCCGGCCGGCGCCACGACCGGCTCGGCCAAGCGGGACGGCCTGGACCAGACCCAGTGCGAGGCGCTCGCCCGCATCATCGCGCCGAAGCGGACCAGCGGCACGCTGGAGGTCTCCGACGAGCCGCTGGACACCAGCTTCGAACTGACCACGCTGCTCGGCATCCGCGACGCCATGACCTTCGACGTGCAGGCCCTGTGGCGTACCCGCACACCGCAGCGCAACCGCCTCATGGTGCCGATCGGCGTCACCGAGGAGGGCGAGGTCATCGAGCTGGACCTGAAGGAGTCCGCGCAGGGCGGCATGGGGCCGCACGGCCTGCTCATCGGCGCCACCGGCTCGGGCAAGTCGGAGCTGCTGCGTACCCTCGTCTGCGGCCTGGCCGCCACGCACAGCTCGGAGATCCTCAACCTGGTGCTGGTCGACTTCAAGGGCGGCGCCACCTTCCTCGGCATGGACAAGCTGCCGCACACCTCGGCGGTGATCACCAACCTGGCCGACGAGCTGCCGCTGGTCGACCGGATGCAGGACGCGCTGAACGGCGAGATGACCCGGCGGCAGGAGATGCTGCGCGCGAGCGGTTACGCCTCGCTGTTCGACTACGAGAAGGCGCGCGGCAACGGCGCCCAGCTCGTGCCCTTCCCGGTGCTGCTGATCATCGTGGACGAGTTCAGCGAGCTGCTGTCCAGCAAGAGCGAGTTCATGGACCTGTTCGTGTCCATCGGCCGGCTCGGCCGGTCGCTCGGCGTGCACCTGCTGCTCGCCTCCCAGCGCCTGGACGAGGGGCGGATCAACCGGGTCGAGGGACACCTGTCGTACCGGCTGGCGCTGCGCACGTTCTCCTCGATGGAGTCGCGGTCGGTGATCGGCGTGGGCGCGGCGTACGAGCTGCCGCCCGAGCCCGGCAACGGCTACCTGAAGGTGGACACCACGAACCTGGTGCGCTTCAAGGCGGCGTACGTCTCCGGCGCGTACACCGGAAGTGGACGCCGCGGCGGCGTCGCGGACGCCGGGGACGAGCCCACCGCGGACGTGGTGCCGTTCACCACCCGGCAGGTCGCGGTGCGCCACGACCCCGGGCCGGAGCGCCCGGCCGAGCAGGTCGAGGAGCCCGCCGCCGACGCGAACGGGCCGAGCCTGGTCGAGGTGCTGCTGGACCGGCTCGCCGGCTCGGGCCCACCGGCCCGCCAGGTCTGGCTGCCGCCGCTGTCCAGCGCGCCCAGCCTGGACTCGCTCATGCCGAGTGTGCTGCCCGACCCGGTACGCGGCATGACCATCGACGACCCGGCCGTCCAGGGCGGCCTGCGGGTGCCGGTGGGCGTGGTGGACCGGCCCGCCGAGCAGCTGCGCGAGCTGCTGGTGGTCGACCTGAACGGCGCGGACGGCCACGTCGGCATCGCGGGCGCCCCGCAGAGCGGCAAGTCGACGCTGCTGCGCAGCCTGATCCTGGCGCTGTCGCTGGCGAACACGCCGCGCGAGGTGCAGTTCTACGGCCTGGACTTCGGCGGCGGTGGTCTCGCCTCGATCGCCGGCCTGCCGCACGTCGGCTCGATCGCGACCCGGATGGAACGCGACCGCGTCGTCCGGACGGTCGAGGAGGTCCTCCAGGTCATGGAGAGGCGCGAGGCCGAGTTCGCGCGGCACGGCCTCGACTCCATGACCAGCTACCTGGCCAGGGTCGCCGACGGGGTGATCGAGGACGGCTTCGGGCACGTCTTCCTGGTCATCGACGGCTGGTACACGATGAAGCAGGACTTCCAGGAACTGGAGCAGAAGTTCCAGGAACTCGCCTCGCGGGGCCTGTCCTTCGGCGTGCACGTGATCGTCACCGCGACCCGCTGGTCGGAGCTGCGTACCTGGATGCGGGACCTGCTCGGCACGAAGCTGGAGCTGCGGCTCGGCGACGCGATGGAGTCCGAGCACGGCTCCCGCAAGGCGGCCACCGTGCCCAACCAGGTCGGCCGCGGCCTCACCGCGGGGGCGCTGCACTTCCTGGCCGCGCTGCCCCGGATGGACGGCAGCTCCGAGGTGGGCGACCTGGCCGAGGCCACCAAGTCGGTGGTCGAGGAGATCGGCACGTTCTGGCCCGGCCCGGCCGCCCCGCCGGTACGGATGCTTCCGGCGCACCTGATGGTCGAGACGCTGCCGCCGCCCGAGTCCGACTTCAAGTTCGTCATCGGCCAGGACGAGCAGCGTCTCGCCCCGGTCTGGCACGACTTCATGACCACCCCGCACATGCTGGTCCTCGGTGACAGCGAGACCGGCAAGACCAACCTGCTGCGGCTCGTGCTGCGGTCCATCCAGCAGCACTACCCGCCGGAGCGGGCGAAGGTCGTGCTCGGCGACTCGCGCCGAGACCTGGACACCGCGATCGGCGCCGCGTACCAGGTGGGCTTCGCGTTCACCGGCGACAAGATGCATGAGCTGGCCGGCCAGGCGTCGGTCTCGATGAACCGGCGGATGCCCGGGGCGGACGTCTCGTCCGAGCGGATGCGCAAGCGCGACTGGTGGGAGGGGCCGGAGCTGTTCGTCATCGTCGACGACTACGACCTGATGACCAAGAGCACCGGGATGGGCTCGACGCTCGACCCGCTCCTGCCGCTGCTGGCCCAGGGCGCCTACATCGGCCTGCACGTGATCGTCGCGCGGAGCACCTCCGGCGCGATGCGGGCCATGATGGACCCGGTGATCCGGCGGATGTGGGAGCTGGGCACGCCCGCGACGCTCTTCTCCTACCCCAAGGAGGAGGGCAAGTTCCTCGGCGAGGCGAAGCCCCGTCAACTGCCGCCCGGGCGCGCCCAGCTCGTCACGCGGCGCGGCGTACGCCTGATGCAGACCGGTTTCGTGTCGGACACGGCCCGATGAGAGAGGCTCGCTGGTGACCGCAGCGCTGAACGACCAACTGTGCCGGATCACGGTGATCGGGCCGGCCCGCCGGGCCGACCTGGCCGTGCCGGCCCGGATGCCGGTGGCGAACCTGATGCCGCTGCTGGTGCGGCACACCACCGACGTGGCCCGGGTGCCCGACGGCGAGGTGCCCGACGAGTCGTGGGTGCTGCAACGCCTCGGCCAGCCGCCGTTCGAGCTGTCCGGCACGCCGGAGAGCCTGGACTGGCTGGAGGGTGAGGAACTGCACCTGCGCCCGGCACAGGACCCGCTGCCCGAACTCGACTTCGACGACCTGGCCGAGGGCGTCGCCACTGTGGTCAACCGGCGGGCCGACAGGTGGCAGCCGGAGTACCGCCGGGTGCTGTTCCTGGTGCTCTCCCTGGTGGCGATGGGCCTGATCGCCGCCGTACTCGTGGACCGGGGCCCGGTGCTGCCCCAGGTGATCGCCGGCGCCGTGCTCGCGGCCGGCCTGTTCACCGCGGCGATCGTCAGCGCCCGCCAGCAGACCGACGGCGCGTTCCCGCTGCTGTTCGGCGGCGGCGCGGCGTTCTTCGCGGCCGTCGCCGCGTCCAGCGCCGTCGACGGCGACCCGGACGGCGTGGCCCGGACCGCCGCCGCCGGGCTGGCCGCCGCCGTCGCGGTCGTCGCGGTGACCGCGTTCCTGCTGATCGCGCAGCGTACGGTCACGCCGGTCATGCCGTTCGCCCCGCTGCTGATCGTCGCGCTGACCGCCGCGATGGTGGTGCTCGTGCTGCTGGCCGGTGACGGCTTCGCGCTCACCGCCCCGCAGGTCTCCGCGGTGGCCGTCTCGGTGATCCTGGTGCTGATCGTGATCGCGCCCCGGGCGGCGGTGAAGCTGGCCCGGCTGCGCGGACCGCAGCTGCCCAAGACCGGCGCCGACATGTCGTACGACATCGAGCCGGAGGACTCCGACCTGGTCAAGTCGCGCGCGGACGAGGCGGACACCTACCTGACCGCCTGCATGACCGCGTCCGCCCTGGTCCTGCCGGTGCTGATGCACCACACGATGCGGGTGCCGGGCTGGTCCGGGTGGACACTCGTGCTCGTGACATCGAGTGCAATCCTGTTGCGCTCGCGTACCTTCTTCGGGTTCTGGCAGCGGGTCGCCCTGGTGGCGGCCGGTACCGTCGGCTACCTCATGGTGGCCCTGATGTTCTCCGACAAGCTCGCCCCGACCGGCCGGTACGTCCTGCTCGGCGGGCTCGTCGCCCTTCTGGTGCCGCTGGTGACGGCCGCGCTGCGGCCGTGGCCGCGGCGCATGCTGCCGTTCTGGGAGTACACCGCCGGCGGGCTGGACGTCGCGACCGGCCTGGTCGTGCTGCCGGTGCTCGCCCAGGTGCTGGGGCTCTACGCCTGGGCCCGCGGACTCTTCGGGTAGCCGGCGGTGCAGACCCAGCGCGACCACGTCCACGCCCACCAGTTCATGATGGGCCGGTTGAGTTCCGCCCTGGTGCAGGGCGACCCGTCCACGGCGGAGATTCCCGGGCAGCGCGCCGTCACCGGCCTGGCCTTCGGCGTGCTCATCAGCGTCCTGGTCGTGGCCGGGTTCGCCGTCTACGGCTGGATCGTCCCGGGCGGCAGCAAGGCGTACACCAAGAGCGGTGTGATCCTGGTGGAGAAGGAGAGCGGCAACCGGTACGTCTACCTCGACGGCGTGCTGCGCCCGACGCCGAACCTGACCTCGGCCATGCTGATCCAGGGCAGCGGCGCAACCGTGAAGCTGATCTCCAAGGAGTCGATCAAGGACGTTCCGCGCGGACCGTCGATCGGCATCGACGGCGCCCCGCAGTCGGTCGCCACCGGGTCGATGGTCGCCGGCCCGTGGCTGGCCTGCCTGCCCGGCTCGGTCGCCGACGAACCCGGCGACCGCCTCGGCCTCAACCTCGACCCGCGCGCCGAGGCCGTCCCGCTGCCGGCCGACCGCTTCGCCGTCGTCCGCGCCGCCGACGGACCCACCTACCTGGTGACCGCCGGCCGCAGGCACCGGGTGGCCGACCCGGCGGTGCTCGCCGCGCTCGGCGCCACCACCACCCGCAAGGTGCCCGCCCCGCAGGACTGGCTCGACTTCCTGCCCGACGGACCGGACCTGGCGCCGGCCACGATCCCCGGCGAGGGCCGCTCCGGACGGGTCGGCGACCGCTCGTACCCGATCGGCACGCTGTTCCGGCAGCGGCCCGACACCGGCGCGGAGCAGTTCCTGGTGCTGCGCCGCGACGGCCTCGCGCCGCTGAGCCGTACCGAGTTCCTGCTGGCCACCGCCACGTCGGGGGAGGAACCGGTGGAGCTGAGCGCCGCCGACCTCGCCGCGGCCCGGATGTCGGCCGACCGGTCGCTGCTCACCCGGCTGCCCGACCTGACCGGCCTCACCCCGCAGGAACCCGGCCCGTACGCGCTGTGCCTGCGCCAGAGCGCGGTGGACGGGACGCGGTTCGACAGCACCGCGGTCCTCGTCCCGCTGGCCCGCTCCGGCGTCCGCCCCGACGGCCGCACGACGGTGCTCCTGGCGCCCGGCAGCGGCATGGCGGTGCTCCCGGCGCCGGTCGGCCCCGGTGCGGCGCAACCCCTGCCCACGTACATCGCGGACGACGGAAAGGCGTACCCGATCGGCGACCAGGACGCGGTACGGGCGCTGAAGCTCGACCGGGTCGTGAACGTTCCCTTCCCGAGAGAGCTGCTCGCGCTGGTGCCCCAGGGCCCGGCGCTGGGCATGAGGGCCCTCGCGGCCGCAGAAGTGGGGTAGGTCGATCATGGCAACCCGGATCCGGGACCTGTTCGGCGGCGGCAAGGACCGTCCCGAGGGCGTCGTCCAGCACACCGTCGGCAACGCCCTCGTGGTGCACGCCGAGGACGCCATCAGTCCCGAGGCCCAGTCGCTGGCGCTGTCCGTGATCGAGGACGCGGAGAACGACGTCGTCGTGCTCGACCTCGGCGACGGCATGCCGATCAGCGCGTGGGAGGCGATGGCCGGGGTGCTGCCGCGCCGCCGCCGCGGCATCCGGCTCATCGCCTGCGGCCGGCACGGCAACTCCGCGGCGATGGCCGGTCAGTGGCTCTCCGAACGCCTCAACCGCACCGTCATCGCCCCGGACGGCGACCTGGTACGCGGCTCCGCCGGAACGCTGTTCGTCCACTCCGCACCGGGCAGCGGCTGGGTGCGGTTCCGGCCCGGCCGTCCGCCCGCCTGGGACGCCAAGCGCTACCCGACGCCGCGATGGGACCGGGCCGCGATCGACACCCGGCCGTCCAGCGCCACCGCCGAGATCGAGCCGATCCCGGCCGGGGTCTGGATCCACAGCAACCGCGACCCACAGGTGGTCGACCCGCAACGGCAGCGGCTCACCGCGTACGTGCCCTGCCAGGCGGAGACGATGACCGTGCTGCTGGGCTGCCCCGGCACGCCGCCGCTGTCGCTCGACGACGTGGTGCGCTTCTGGCGCGGACTCGACGAGGAGAACCGCCAGCGGGTGCGCTTCGTGCAGTTCGGCGAGGTCCGGATCCCCGAGGGCGAGGCGTTCGGCCAGGCGCTCGCCGACCTGCTGAACACCGACGTCACCTGCTACACCGGCGTGCCGATCGGCAGCCCGCACCGGTACGAGATCCGTACCGTGCTGCCGGACGGGGCGTTCGGCTGGGCGCCGTACGCGCTCGAACTGTCCTACACGCCCCGGGCGCACCCCAACTCGCGGGCCCGCCGCCCCACTGTGCTCAGCCACCGTCCGCCGCTGGCCGGCGCCGAGGAGGTCGCGCCCCGGGTCTACTGGTTCGCCCCCGGCGCGGTGGTCGAGGTGGTGCAGACCGGCCTCTGGGTACGCTCCACCGCCGAGCCGAAGAACGCCGAGCAGGTCCGGTCCGCGATGCTCGACGCGGGCAGCGGCACGCTCGTCTTCGACGACACCGTCCACTCCACCGCCCACCGGATGCGGGAGCTGGCGCTCGACCTGGCCGCACGCGTCGACGGCATGGCCGGTACGAGCCGCGCGCTGATGCCCGCGTCGGTGCTGGTGCCCGGCGCGAAACCGGCCAGCCGGGCCGAGGTGGTCATCGACCTGGAGACCGAGATGCGGGCGGTGGGCGCGACCGTGCCGGTGCCCGCGTACGTGGAGGTCGCCCCGCCCGCGCCTGTCGCACCGCCCGCGGCGGACAGTGTGGTGGTCGCCGTTCCCGCGCCGGTCCCGCCCCTCCCCGCCGGCCGGGAACAGCCGGCCGCACCGCCCGCGGTGCCGCTTCCGGTCGCGCCCGCACTGCCGCCGCCCCCGGTCGCGCCGCTCGCGTCCGAGTTGCCGGCTCCGCCCGTGGTGCCGCTCGTGTCCGCGCTCCCGGCTCCGCCCGCGGTGCCGCTCCCGGCAGCGCCTCCGGTCGTCTCCGAGCCGCCTGCGCCGTCGGTCGTGGCGGAGCTGCCGGAACCGCCCGCCGTGCCGCTCGTCTCCGAGCTGCCCGCACCGCCTGCGCCGCCGGTCGTGTCCGAGCTGCCGCCTCCACCTGCTGTGCCACTGCCGACGGCACCGCCGGTGGTGCCCGTGGTGGTGTCTGCACCCACGCCGCCGATCGCCGCCGGTGAGCCGGTCACGCCCGCCGCACCTGCCGGGCCTGGCGCCGCCGACGGACCGGTGGTCGCCGCCGACTCCGGGAGCGGGCCCTCGGCGGCACCCGTCGAGGACGCCGGACACGACACGTACCCCGCGCCGCCCACCATGCCGGCGGGCTTCGGCGAGCCGGCGCCGCCGACCATGCCCGCCGGTTTCGGCCAGGCGCTCGCGACGCCGCCGGTGGCGGCCGGGCCGGCGGCGCCGGTCGCGGCCCTGCCGTCGCTGCCTGCCGTCGCGGTCGACCTGCCGCCCGCCCCGCCCGCCGGAGCCGGTCCGTCGCACGTGGCCGCGCCCGCGCGGACCGCCGAGCCCGACGGACAGAGCGAGCCGTCGAACGCCGCCACGCCGTCGGAGAACGCCGAACCGTCGGAGGTGGCCGCCGAGGCGCGGGTGCAGCCGGTGCCGTCGGCCGGCGCGGGCGCGCTGCTGTCGGAGAAGAAGGGGCTCGCCGACGAGCGCGCATGGCTGCGCCGCACGCTCAGCCGCGAGTTCGACGTGATGGCCAGCTCGGTGTCCCGGATCATGTCCGAGCACCCGGGCATGCAGGGCTCGGGCGTGTCCACCGAGGACGTGCTCGCCGACTCGGTAGCGCTGCGGCTCTATCTGACCGGTCGCGGACCGGGTGTCGACGCGGGTCTGCGCTCCGGCCGCAAGGGGCCGCACGTGCCGTTCGCGCGTTGCGTGGTGGCCGGCGTCTCCCGGATGCCGTCGTTCCGGGGCACCACCGTCTACCGGCTGTCGCCGACCGCCAGGGAGTGGGCGCTCTACCAGGACCGGCGGCTGGTGACCGACTGGAGCTTCGTCAACGCGCTGACCCAGCCGTGCGCGTCCGAGGACGGCGACACCGACGTGCTGATCTGGTCGATGACCGCCCGCCGGACCAGCCTGCTGGAGCCGGAGGGGGACGAGCACGTCGAGGACCGGGTGCTGTTCCTGCCCGGTACGAACTTCAAGGTGCTGGACCTGCGCCGGCCCGCCGAGGGTGAGCGCGGCGCGGTCCTGCTGCGGGAGATCGGCGCCAACGAGATCGACGACACCGGCCGGGTCGACTCCAACCGGGTGTCGCTCGACGAGCTGGCGATCACGTCGCTGCGGCGCAGCGTGGACCGCTGGGCCACGGCCGAGCCCCGGGTACGCATCGGCGCGGCGGCCCGCGGGCGCCTGCGGGTGCTGCCCGGGCTGGACCGGAAGGGATGACGCGGTGAGTCGGCAGGTTCTTGTGGTGGGCGACCGGAAGCCGGGCTCGTACCCGACGATCGGCTCCGCGCTGTCCCGGGCCGAGCCCGGCGCCACTATCGACGTCCACCCCGGCCGGTACGTCGAGAAGCTCGTGGTCGGTGACCGGGTGACGATCAGCGCGGCCCGGCCCGGCACCGTCGAGGTGCAGGTGGAGGAGGGCAGCGTCCTCGTCGTACGCGGTGAGGGCGCCCAGCTGCGCGGCATCACGCTCAGCAGCGCCGACACGACGCTGGCGGCGGTAGACGTGTACGCGGGCGAGGTGGCGCTCGACGACTGCCGGGTCAGCGGCGCCTCCTGGGTGACGCTGCTGGCCCGGATGCAGGGCACCGTCGCGCTGCGTGGCTGCGACGTGACCAGCTCGGCGGGCGCGGGTGTGGTGGTGATGTCGGCCGGGTCGAGCACGATCGAGGACACCGACGTCCACGACGTCGCCACGAGCAGCGTCGTGGTGGGGGAGCAGAGCGCCCTGACGCTGCGCCGTTGCCGCCTGCGCACGGCCGGCGCGAACAGTGTGTGTGCCGGCGGCGACGCCCGGCTCACGATCGAGCAGTGCGAGATCACCGGGGCCGGCAAGCCCGCCCTGGTGGTCGAGCAGCGCGCCTGGGCGCGCATCCGCGGCCTGGCCGTCACCGGCAGCGGCAACGTGGACGTCTTCGTACGCGGCGAAGGCGACGTGCAGATCAGCGACTCGACGTTCACCGGCGCCGCGGTGCAGTCGGCGCACATCGCCGAGGGCGCGTCGCCGTCGTTCCGCAACTGCACGTTCGGCGGTGCCGGGCACACCGCCGTGCAGGTGCTCGGCGGCGGCCGCCCGACCTTCACCGACTGCACGGTCCAGGACGCGCCGGTCGGGGTCGCCGTCACCGGCGGCTCGCCCCGCTTCCTCGGGCTGACCGTGCGGGGCACGCGCGACAACGTCGCCGTGCTCACCGGTGAGTCGGCTGTCGTGCTCCAGCGGCTGCGCGCCGAGATCACCACGGGCAGCGGGGTGCTGGTCCAGGACGGCGCCTCACTGGAGGGCACCGACCTGGTGATGGACGCGGGCGAGGCGACAGCGCTCGCGCTGACCGGCCCCGCGCGGGGCGTCGTGCACGAGGCCCGCCTCACCGGAACCGGCGTGGCCTGCGTCCGGGTGGGCGCCGGCGCCGACCTGACGCTGCGCGCGTCCCTGCTGCGGGGTGCGGGCGTGCTGGCCGAGGGGACGCTCCAGCTCGGCGACAGCGAGATCGTCGGCGCGGCCCGCGACGGCCTGCGGGTCACCGGGTCGGCGACCGTCACGCAGACCCGGGTGCGCGACGCCCGGGCCGACGGGATCGTCTTCGAGGCGGGCTCCCGCGGGTCGGTGAGCGACGGGGAGGTGCTGGGCAGCGGCGGGGCCGGCATCGGCGTGGACACCGTGGAGCCGGTGGCGCTGACCCGGTGCGTGGTGCGCGACAGCGGCGGCGAGGACGTCCGCCGCGGGCCCGGCGCCACGGTGACGACCGAGGCGCTGACCGTGGGCCGCCCGCAGGCCACCCCGGCGCCCGCCGGTCCGCCGTCCGCCGCGCCGGCCCCGGTGGCCGGCGACGAGGGTACGGCGGCGGAGAGCGGCGCGGACGAGCTGAGCGAGCCGCTTCGCGAGTTGAACGGGCTGATCGGTCTGCGCGGGGTGAAGCAGGAGGTCACCGCGCTGATCAATTTGATCAAGATGTCGCAGGTCCGGCTCCAGATGGGCCTGCCGATGCCGCCGATGAGCCGGCACCTGGTCTTCGCCGGGCCGCCCGGCACCGGTAAGACCACAGTGGCCCGCCTGTACGGCTCGGTGCTCAAGGATCTGGGCATCCTGTCCAAGGGCCACATGGTCGAGGCGGCGCGGGCCGACCTGGTGGGCCAGTACATCGGCTCCACGGCGATCAAGACGACCGAGCTGGTCACCAAGGCGCTCGGCGGCGTGCTCTTCATCGACGAGGCGTACACGCTGTCCAGCGGCTCGGGCGGCTCCGGGCCGGACTTCGGTCAGGAGGCCATCGACGCGCTGATGAAGATGATGGAGGACCACCGCGACGAGCTGGTGGTGATCGTCGCGGGCTACTCCGAGCTGATGGAGCAGTTCCTCGCCTCCAACCCGGGTATGGCGTCCCGCTTCACCCGTACCGTCGAGTTCCCGAACTACTCCGTCGAGGAGCTCGTCACCATCACCTCGAACCTGGTCAGCAAGCACTACTACGAGCTGACCGACGACGCGGTGGACGCGCTCACCGCGTACTTCACGCGGGTGCCGAAGAACGCGACGTTCGGCAACGGCCGGGTGGCCCGCAAGCTGTTCGAGGCGCTGATCAACAACCAGGCGTCGCGCCTGGCGACCACGCCGCCCACGAAGGACAGCGAACTCAACCGGCTCACCGCCGCCGACGTCGAACCCGAGCTGGCGCTGCTGGAGGACCTGCCGGTCGAGCAGGGCGATCAGCCCGACGCGGCGACCGACCCGACCGGCGCGATCAACGCGGCCCGCAGCTGGAAGCGGATCTGCGGCCTGGTCGGCGGGCAGCGCGTCAAGGAGGCGGCCGGGCAGACGCTGTTGCAGCTCTGCGAGGGACGCAACCGCCGGCGCGGCCCCGGCCGCACCGGCAACGTGCTGCTCGGCGGCCGGGCCGGGAGCGGCCGCAGCGAGTACGCCCGGCTGTACGCGGCATGCCTGTCGGAGCTGGGCCTGGTGCCGGTCGGCCAGCTGGTGCGGGTGAGCACGAGCCGGGAACTGGCGCCGCAGTGGCCCGGCCAGGCCGGGAGCCTGGTGGACGCGGTCCTCGACGACGCCGCCGGGGGCGTGCTCCAGCTCGACTACGTCGACGACGCCTCCGGCGTCGCGCCGGAGATCGCCGAGGCGCTCGTGAGCCGGATGCGTTCCCGGCTCGGCGATCCGGTGGTGGTGCTGACCGGCGAGGAGGCGGCCTTGGCGAGCCTGCGGACCGCGGTACCGGCGGTGAACGAGGTGTTCGGCCAGCAGTGGTCGGTGCCCGAGTTCAGCACCGACGAGCTGGCCACCGTCGTGCTGCGGCACCTGGTGCGGCGGGGTCATGAGGTGCCCGACGACGTCCGGGCCGCGCTGACGCAGATGGCCGGCCGGCTGCCCGAGCGCACAGTCCACGCCGCCCACCAGTTCTCGCTCGCGCTGACCCGGCGCACCGGCTCCCGTACCCTCGCGCTCGCCGACCTGGCCGCGCCCGGCCCGGCGGCCGGCGAGCGGCTCGGCGGCCTGGCCGCCGTCGGCTGACCACCCGCCCACACACAGAAAGGCCCGGCATGCAGCCCGAGTCCACGCCGATCCCACCCTCGTTCCAGGAGTTCATGGAGAACGCGCAGCGCCTGGAGGACCAGATGCGCAACGCGCAGTCGGAGCTGGAGCGGGCGATCGTCACCGGCCGCTCCCAGGACGCCACTGTAGTGGTCATGGCCAGCGGCCTGGGCAAGGTCCAGGCCGTCCGGGTCGACCCACGGGTGTACGAGCAGCGTGACGCAGCGTCGTTGCAGACGGCGATCATGGAGGCGATCCAGGCCGCCGCTGCGAACGCCGGAAAGCTCGCGACGGAGAAGATGGGCCCCGTCGAAATCAATCTTCACTGACTGAAAAAAGTCTGACCAGCGGTTATGGGCAGATCTTCATGGCTCGACGCCATCAGGAAAGAGAGTGTGGAGATTTCTTGAAGGACTCTCCATGAGACTGTCAGCCCCTACTGACAGTGATGGAGATGGCTGTGGAGCAAGTTGCCGTCTTTGTGCACGCGCCCGACCCGCTGACCCACACCGGCCTGACCGCCCACCTCCGGTCGCGCTCCGACATCACGCTGCTGGAGAGCGCGGACCGGACGCGGGCGCAGGTGCTCGTCGTCGCCGCGGAGCGGCTCACCACCGACGTGATCGCCATGCTGCGCCTCGCGGCGACCGAGATCGGCGCCCCGGTCGTCCTGATCACGACCGAGGTCAGCGAGCAGGAGCTGCTGACCGCTGTGGAGTGCCGGGTGGTGGCGGTCCTGCCGCGCGTGGCGGTCACCGCCGAACGCCTCGTGCACAGCGTCCGGGCGGCCGCCTCCGGCGGCGGCGTGCTGCCCCCGAACCTGGTGGGCGAGCTGCTCAAGCACATCGAACGGCTCCAGCGCGACGTGCTCAACCCCAACGGGCTCAACGCCTCCGGCCTGACCGCGCGCGAGATCGACGTGCTGCGGCTGATGGCCGAGGGCTTCGACACCAACGAGATCGCCGACGAGCTGCGCTATTCCGAACGCACTGTGAAGAACGTCATCTACGGCCTCAACCACCGGCTGAAGCTGCGCAACCGCTCGCACGCGGTGGCCTACGCCCTGCGCTCCGGCATGATCTGAGGTGATCACGCGCCACACCGTCGGCAACGCCCTGGTGCTGCACGCCAGCGAGCGGATCAGCACGGAGGCCCGTACGGTCGCGCTGTCGGTGGACCGGGATCCCGACAACGACATCGTGATCCTGGACCTGCAACACGAACTGCCGTTCGACATCTGGGACACGGTCGCGACCGAGCTGCGCCGGCAACGCCTGCGCCGGGGCATCCGGCTGGTGGTCTGCGGCGCCCGCCCGGAGACCGGGGCGCTCGCCGGCCAGTGGCTCTCCGACCGGCTGGGCCGGCCGGTGATCGCCCCGTTCGGACGGATGATCCCGGGTGCGGCGGGACTGCTGTTCGTGCACGCCACCGATCTCGGCGGCTGGGTCTGCTACCGGCGCGGCCACACGCCGGTCTGGCAGTCGAAGCGCTATCCCGTACCGGCCTGGGACGGCGCCGCCGTCGACCACCTGACGATCAGCTCGACCTGTGCCGCCGAGCCGCTGCCCGGCGGTGTCTGGCTCCGGGAGAGCCGCGACGAGGCCGCAGTCGCCGTGCACGGAAGCCACCTCACCTCGACGATGCCGTGCCTGCCGGACGCCATGCCGGTCCTGGTGGGCTGCCCCGGGACGGCGCCGCTGCGCCTGGACGACATCGCCCGGTTCTGGCGCGGCCTGGCGCCGGAGGGGCGCGAGCACGCCCGCTTCGTCCAGTACGGCCCGGTCGCGCTGCCCGACGGCGAGCAGTTCGGGCAGGCGCTGGCCGACCTGCTGCGCAGCCCGGTGCGCGTCTTCACCGGCGTGCCCAGCGGCCGGCCCGACGGCCCGGCCATGTTCACAGTCGACGCCGACGGGCGGCCCGGCTGGCAGGTCTTCGCCGAGGAACTCGCCTACCGGCCCCGGGAGACGCTGGGGGCGAAGGCGGTGACGCCGCGCATCCTGCGCCACCGCGCGCCGCCGGAACTCGGCGAGCCGGTCGGCCCGCGCGTCTACCAGTACGCCCACGACGCGGTGGTCGAGGTGATCCCGTCCGGCCTCTGGCTGCGCGCCCCGGAGCCGCCCCGCCACGCCGACCGGATCCGCGCGGTGCCGATGGACCCGAACCGGGTCCGCCTGGTCGTGGACGACCCGGCGCCGGCCGCTGCCGACCGCCACCGGGAACTGGCCGGTGACCTGGCCGCGCGGCTGGACCCGGCGACCCGCAGGCGCGCGGCGGTGCAGCCGTCCTCGCTCGTGGCGCCGGGACGCCCAGGGCTCTCGGCGCGCGGGATCGAGGCTGGGACGTACCGGCACACGACGGGTCACGCCGCCGACCTGCTCCCCGCGCCGTCGGTGCCGGCGCCCGTCCCGGAGCCGGTGCCCGTCGCCGTGGCCGGCCCGCCCGCCCCGTCGGCCGGCGAGGTGGCCGCGACCGTTCCCGCAGTCGCCGGTCCCGCCGCCCTGCCGGAAACGACCCTGCCGGACGGCTCCGGGCTTCCCGGCCCGGGGGCAGAAGCGACCGGGCCTCACGGTGCCGGGCCAGGCGTGGCCGGGCCTCACGGGGCCGGGCCAGGCGTGGCCGGGCCTCACGGTGCCGGGCCGGACGCGGCCGGGCTTCCCGGGGCCGGGCTGAGCGTTGTCGGGTCGGAGGCGGCCGGGCCTCACGCGGCCGGGCTCGACGGCATCGGGCCGGACGCGAACGCGCCGGATGCGGCGGCGCGGGACGTGGCCGGACCCGTGCCCGGCGGCGGCGCGGGCTGGGCGACCAGCCCGACGATGACGCTGCCGGTGCACCGCCCCGCACCGGCGCCCGTCCGCTTCCAGCGCACCCCCGGCGACGACGCGCGGGGCGTACGCCCCGGCCCCGACCTGGACGAGGAGCGGACCTGGTTCCGGCGCGCGTTCCGCCGCGAGATCGCCGCGGTCTCCGCCGACGTGGCGGACGTGCTCGCCGCGCATCCGGCGCTCGCCGGCGGCGCCGACGCGGTGGAGTACGCGACAGCCGTCCGCCTCTACCTCTCGGCCGCGGGCGACGGCCTCGACCAGGCGCTGCGGTCCGCCGAGCCGGGCGGACACGTGCCGTTCGCCAGGTGCGTGTCAGCGGGCGTACGCCGGCTGCCCGTGCACCGCGGCGTCGCGTACGCAGGCGCCGGGCTGACCACGGCGGACCTGCGCCGGATCGCGCAGCGGCGGGTGCTCACCGACTGGGGGTTCACCAACGCCCTCGCCGAGCCGCCCGCCGACCTGCCGGGCACGGTCGAGGTGCTGATCTGGTCGGCGACCGCGCGGCGCACGGCGGCGTTCGAGACCGGCGACGGCGTGCCCGCCCGGGTGCTGTTCCTCCCCGGTACGGCGTTCACGGTGCTCCAGGTGCAGGAGCCCGAGGCCGGTGCACCCGCCCGGCTGCTGTTGCGGGAACTGGCGGTGGAGGAGCCGCCTGTGGACGGGCGGGTACGCTTCGACGCCCTCGCCCTGGCCGCCCTGCGCCAGCACCTCGTGCGCCGCACCGGCCCGGGTACGCCGGTCCCGGCGGCCGCCGCACGCCGGTTCACGGGCGTTCCCGGGCTGCGCTGAGGCGCTGTACCGGCCGAGCGCCGAGGCGCTACCGGTCGAGACCGTCGAGGAGGGCGGCGAGCGTCGCCCGTTGCGCCGGCGGCAGCCGGTGGCTCGCCAGGGCGCGGCGTACCAGCTCGCGGGCCGCCTCCGGGGCCTGCCGGGACAGCTCGGCGCCGTGCGCGACCAGCCAGCCCACCAGCCACTCGTCCACCTCGGGCGGCCCGGCGAGCAGGTGGTCGGCGACCCGGGTGACGGGGCCGCCGTTGTCCGCGAGCGCCTGTGCCGCGTGCCGGTGCAGCGTCGGACGTAGCGCGGCGGGGATGCTGCCGGCGAGGGCCCGCCGCAGCACCGGTTGCCGGAACGCCAGCTCGCTGCCCGCGTCCACGAGGACGTCGGCGGCGACCGCCTCCTCCAGGTCGGCCATCAGGTCGAACGGGGTCCGCCCGGTGACCGCCGCGACCTCCGTGACGGCGAACTCGTCGCCGAGCAGGGCGGCGTAGCGCAGCGCCTCCCGGGCGCCGGGGGAGAGGTGGTCGAGGCTGGCCCGCACGGTGTCCAGAAGCGAGCGCGGCATGTCGTCGGCCCGCGCGTCGACCTCGGCGAGCCCGTCGACGACCCGTACCCCGTCCTCCGCCACGAGGCCGGTGACCAGTTCCCGGGCGTACAGCGGGTTGCCGGCGGCCAGCGGCGCCAGCGACCGCAGCGTGGCGCCGGGCGGCACGCCAACGGTCCGGCCGAAGATCTGCTCGATGTCCGACGGGGGCAGGGGAGTGAGCCGGATCAGGTGCCCGGCGCGGGTGCTCACGCCGCGCCGCAGCCGGGCCAGGTCGCGGCGGCCGGGCTCGGGCCGGGCGGTCGCGACGAGCAGCAGCGGCAGCCACCGGGTCAGCGCGGCCAGCCGCTCCCAGGCGAGCAGGCTCACCTCGTCGGCCCACTGGAGATGGTCGACGGCCAGGACCAGCGGGCCCTCGGCGGTCAGCCGGCGGACGTGGCCGAGCACCCGGTCGACAGCCGCCGCCGGGTCGTCGTGCGGCGCGTCCTCCAGGCGCAGCGCCCGGCGCATCACGTGCAGGGGGATACGGCTGCTGAGTTCCTCGGCGCTGCCGCGCGCGACCCGGTGGCCTCGCGCACGCGCCTCGTGCAGGGCCGCGTCGAGCAGCGCGGACTTGCCGATGCCCGGCTCACCCTCGATCCACACGATCGCGCTGCGGCCCTCGCCCACCGCGTCCAGCAGGTCGCGCAGCAGCGCCAGTTCGGCGTCGCGTCCGACCAGCCGGCCCCGCCGCGGTACGGGCGGCGCGGCCACCGCTGCCGGCACCTCCGCTACCGGCGTCACCGGTACGGCCGGAGGGGCCGCCGCCGGCTCGGCGAGGATCCGGCTCTGCAACTCGCGCAGCGCCGGGCCGGGCTCGACCCCGAGTTCGTCCACCAGCACCCGGCGCGCCGCGTGGAAGACGTCGAGCGCCTCGGTGCCCCGGCCGGCCCGGTGCAGCGCACACATCAGCAGCTCGTGGAACGGCTCGTGCAGCGGGTGGTCGCGGACCAGGGCGGTCAGGTCGGCGATCAGCGCGTCGTCGCCGCCGCCGGTCAGGACCAGCCGGGCCCGCCGCTCGGCCGCGGCGATCCGCATCTCGGTCAGGCGGTGCCGGTCGAGGTCGGCGAAGAGTCCGGTGACGTTCGCGTACGGCTCGCCCTGCCACAGCGCGAGCGCCTCGTCGAGCAGCGCGACGGCCGGTGCGGGCCGCCCGGCCGCGGCCGGTGCCACTGCGGCCTCGCACAGCGCCTCGAACCGGTCGGCGTCCAGCGCGCCCGGGTCGAGGCGCAACGTGTACCCGGCGCGGCCGGAGCGCAGCATCCCCCCGGCCGGGCCCAGGCTGCGCCGCAGGCCGGAGACGTAGGTGTAGATGTTGCCCGCCGCGGCGCTCGGCGCCGAGTCGCCCCACAGCGCCCGGATCAGCTCGGCGCGGGTGACCGGGCGGTTGGCGTTCGCGGCCAGCATCGCGAACAGGGCCCGCCGCCGGGCCGGTCCGAGGTCGATCTCGACCTCGCCGTTCCAGGCGCGTACCGGCCCCAGAACGGTGACGCGCAGTCTCCTCACCGGTGCCCGACGACCGCCGGTCCGACGCTCGGGGACGGCCCGTCCGGGCCGGCGATCCGGCTCATCTCGGCGCGCGTCGCGGCGTCCCCGGTGTGCGCCGACACCCAGCTCGCCTCGGCGCCCGCGGGCAGCCCGCAGCGGTGCAGCACCCGGGCCAGTTCCGCGGTGAGCAGCTCGCGGGACGGCGCGGAGAGGCCGGGCGAGGCGACGGCGTGCCGCAGCACCGCGATCGCGGGCGCGGGGGCGACGGCGCCCAGTTGCGCGGCGTGCGTGGTCAGCCAGTCCTGCACCCAGGCGTCGACCGGCACCGGTCCGGCCAGCAACTGGCCCGCGACCCGGCCGAGGTCGCCACCTGCTTCGGCGAGCCGCTGGGCGAATTGTCTGTGCATCAGCACCCGCAGCGCGGTCGGGATCGCGCCGCGCAGGACCCGGCGCAGGACCGGATGCCGGAACCGCAGGCGACGCCCGTCCTCGACGAGGACCCCGGCGGCCAGCGCCTCCTCCACCGCGGGCACGAGTTCCGGCGCCGACTTGCCGGTGACCGCGGCCAGGTCGGCGACCAGGTAGTTGTTGCCGAGGAACGCGATCGCCCGCAGCAACTGACGGGTGTCGTCGGCGAGCGGTTGCAGGTGCCGGGAGACCGCGTCGGTCAGCTCGGGTCCGGGCGTGTCGGCCGTCCGGCCGTCGCGGTCGGCGAGGACGAGATGACGAAGGTAGTACGGGTTCCCGGCGGCCGCCGCGACGAACGAGCGGGTGGTGCCGGCGCCCGGGCCGGGCGGACGGGACCAGTCGCGTACGAGCGCGGTCGCGGTGTCGTCGTCGAGCGGACCGAGTTCGACGAGCGTGGTGCCGTCGCGGGGCAGCACCCGGCGCAGGAGCCGCACCTCGTATCCGGCCGGAACCGGGCGGGCGGCCGAGACGAGCAGCAGCGGCAGCCGCGTGGTGAGCTTGTGCAGCGCGTGCCAGACCAGCAGCGACATGTCGTCGGCCCACTGGAGGTCGTCCAGGACCAGCAGCAGCGGCCGTTCGGCGCACCGCGCCACCACGAACCGCTGCACCGTGTCGATCACGGTCATGGTCGGTGGTGCACCGGCCGTGCAGGCGTGCAGCGAGGCGGGCAGGCCGTCCGCGTCGTTGCCCAGGGAGAGGCACTCCAGCACGATGCTCAACGGCATCCGGTACGCCAGCTCGTCGCCGACGGCCCAGCCGACCTGGACGCCGAGCGGGGCCGCGCCGCTCAGTCCCTCGGCCAGCAGCGCCGACTTCCCGATGCCCGCCTCGCCGCTGATCCAGACGCTGCCGCCGCGTCCGCCCGCCAGGCCGGTGACCGCCGACCGCAGCCGGGCCAGCGCGGCGGAGCGGCCCCGGAAGCCGGGGTGCCGCCGCGGGACCGGGCCGGGGCCGCGTGCCGGGGCCGCGGTGCCGGCCGACAGTTGTTCGTGGATCTGCCGGACGGCGGCGGCGGGTTCGGTGCCCGACTCCTCGACCAGCCGGTTCCGCAGCGTGGCGTAGAGCGCGAGCGCCTCGGCGGTACGCCCCTGCGCGGCCAGCGCGCGCATCGCCACCGCGTACAGGCTCTCCCGGGCCGGGTGGCGGCCGACGAGCGCGAGCAGGCGGTCGACGACCTCGGCGCCGCGTCCGAGGCCCAGCATCAGCTCGGCCTGCCGTTCCACAGTGGTCAGGTACAGCTCACCCAGCCGGATCCGGTGGCCGGCGGCCCGTGGTCCCGGTACGCCGACGAGCGCCTCGTCGCCCCGCCACTGCGCGAGCGCGGCGTCCAGGGCGGCCAGTTCGCCCGCGGTGTCCCCGGTGGCGCGGGGCGCGCGGCTGCGTTCGCGGAGCCGCTCGAAGCGGTGCACGTCGACGGCGTCGGCGTCGAGGTGCAGCCGGTAGCTGCCGCCCTCGGAGGTGAGCACCCGGCCGGAGGACCACCTGTCACGGTCCGGTTCGAGCATCCGGCGCAGGGCGGAGACGTACGTGTAGAGGTTGCCGGTCGCGCTGGCCGGCGGGTGGTCACCCCAGACGGCGGTGATCAGCTCGTCCCGGGACAGGCCCCGCTCCGGGGTGAGCGCCAGCGCGCTGAAGACGGCCCGGCGCTGAGCCGAGCGCAGTGGCAGTTCCCGCCCGGCGTACGTGATCCGGAGATTGCCCAGCAAGCGGATGTCGAAGCCACTGCACTGTGCCGTCATGCCGTCCTCGTGGTGACCGGATACCTGCCTCGGTGACAACCGTTCGGCGGAACCCTAGCCCAACCATCTACCATGTCAACTTCGTGTAAATGGCGAAAAGGCTTACGGCGCAGGGCTTTCCGGTGCACGTCGCGTTCATCTCCGGCTGCCGCCGGTAGCGCTAGCAGGCAGTCTTCCCGAGGGCGGGCCCGAACCGTCCACGACGGACCGGCGGGCGGCCGGGCGTCCCGGCGAGACGATACTCACCTCGGGCGGGGCCGGGGTCCGGCACCGGCCCCGCCCGAGGTGGTTCAGCTACCGGCGCAGGTGGCGGTGGCGCCGCCGCCGGTCCCGGTGCCCTGGAATCCGAAGGTGGTGCTCTGGCCCGCGCCCAGCCGTCCGTTGTAGCTCTGGTTGGCCACGCTGACGGTGCCGCTGGTGCCGCTGGGCACGCCGTTCCACAACGAGCTGATCGCGGCGCCGCCCGGCAGGGTGAGCGTCACGCGCCAGCCGGTCAGCGCGGTGCTCCCGGCGGTCACGGTCACGTTGGCGACGAAGCCACCGTTCCACTGGTCCTGGACGGCGTAGACGGCGGTGCAGGAGGCCCCACCCGGCGGGGGCGTGGTCGGCGGCGGCGTGGTGGGCGGCGGGGTCGTGGGCGGGGGCGTGGTGGGCGGCGGGCCGTCCAGCGTCAGGTTCTTCTGCTGGACGCTCCACTGGCTGCGGCACAGACCGCAGTCCGGGCCGACGAAGTTCGCGCCGGCGCCGACGTCGCCCTTCAGGCGCCACTTGAGGTAGAGCACCGCGACCCGGCCGAACTCGCCGCCGTTGGGCTGGTCGTACGTGCCGCCGTGCCCGACGTTCAGGTTGCCCATGAAGGCGGGCAGCCCGGCCGGCAGCTTGCCCCAGTCGTCCATCGCGTTCGGGTACGCGATGTCGCTCGGCCCGCCGACGAAGTACGCGATCGGCTTGGTCAGTCGCCGCAGCTGGTAGTCGTCGGCGTCGTTGAGCAGGCCGCTGCTGAAGATGCCGGTGGTGGTGACGCGCGGGTCGTTCGAGACCGCGTACGCCTCCAGGCCACCGCAGGAGAACCCGGCCACGGCGATCTTCGTGGTGTCGATCCGGTTGTAGTACCTGCTGCCCGGCCGGGAGTTCTCCGCCACGGCCCAGTCGATGGACTGGGTGAGCATCTGGGCGTTCGTGGAGCCGGAGCCGTTCGGTGCGCCGTTGGCGATGGCGAGGAAGCCGTGGGAGGCGATCTCGCGCAGGAAGTTGCCCTGCGACAGGCCGTTCGCCGAGCAGCCGCCGTTGCCCCAGACCAGGACGGGAAGGCGCTCGGACGGGAGCGTCTGGGGCCGGAAGATGGTGTGGTTGGGCAGGCTCGACGAGGTCTCGTAGTCGGCGGGGTAGGGCCCCGAGCCGCCGATCGCGGCACCCGCGGGTGTCGCGCCGAGCGCCACGACCACGGAGGCGAGCGGGACGAGGGTGGCCGCCAGCCCCGCGTAGATCTTCGATCGTCTTCTCATGCGCCCTCCAGGGGACACGTCGTGACGGCGCTCCCTGGATGGTGGTGGTGGCGGTGGGTCGGCCACGTCGGTGTGGCGCCGCCGCGATGCGTCCCCGCGGAGGGACCGGCGGGAGCTTTTGCAGTTACTATCACCGCCGTAACAAAATGTGTCAATACACGTTGGTCGATGCCTGACACCGATTTGGTTGACAACTCAACCTTCCTGCGGCACCGTTGGCATCGATGCGCATCGCTCCTGACGGGGTGGGAAACCGCCGCCCCCCTCTTGGCCGCCCACCGTCCCTGGAGGACAGAATGCGCACGTCCACCATGCGAATCGCCGCCGGTCTCGCCGCCGCGGCCCTGACCGTCCCGCTGTTCGCCGCGCCCGCCGCCGCCGAGCCGGCCACGATTCCGAACCCCGACACGGGCCTGGTCTTCTACTCCAGCGATCCGCTCGCCGTGGTCGCCCGGCAGGCCGCGCCGGACGACCTGTGCCGCCCGTTCCCGGCCGACGCCGACTGGCTGCTCGGCTGGAGCGGCGGCTTCCAGAACGTCATCGGCTACCAGTCCGCCGACTGCAGCGGGCACGGGTACGGGCTCGGCCTGTTCCGGGGCTGGACGACGCGCGGCACCTTCGGCTCGTACAAGACGCTCTGACCGACCCCCGCGACGCCGGTCCGCGGTACGCCGAGCGCGGCGTGCCGCGGACCCCTCGCGCCACATGTCTTGCGCGCACATCGCCGACGCGCTGGACAGCGGACGCGACACCGCCGAGATCCTCGCCGGTCTCGGCGCACCGAGCGCGGTGGCGGGCCAGGCGCGGGAGGAACTGGGCCTGCCGGTCCGGGACGGCGCGGAGCGGGCCGCCCGGACGCTGTCAGTGGTCGCGGTGGCCGCCGGTGTGCTGATCGCCGTGTGCGTGAGCTTCCTGCTGCCGTCCGCGGTGCCGGTGGACCCGCTCGGCGCGGGCTCCGGCGAACAGGGCGTCGTCCGGCGGTTCGGCCCCGGCATCGCGTTGCTCACGCTGCTGCCGGCGCTCCTCGTGGCCGCGCCGCTCGTGCTGCGGGGCCGGGCCCGCGGCGCGGCACGGTTCGCCGGCGCGGCGGCGCTTGCGCTGTTCGCCTGCGCGTCCGGCGAGATCGGCCTGTACTACGTCCCGCTCGCGCTGGTGGCCGGGGCGGCGGCGGTCGTGCCGTGGGCGATGCGGCGAGGCGCCGGTGGACGGTGGTGGCGCTACCTGACCGGCGGCTTCGTGGCGATGCCCGGCGTGCTCGTGACCGTTGCGACCGTCGGTGGCTCGGTCGGCATCGGCTGGGCGGGTGCGGCGCTGTGGATCGCCCGACCCCTCGTGGTCGGCGCGCTCGTCATGGTCTCCGCGATGGCCGAGCGCGGCTTCCTGTTCGCCGCGTTCTGGCTGTTCGGCGGGCTGTACCTGGCGATCGGCGCCGGCGCGTACGCCGCGTCGCTCGCCGCCCACGGTGACCCGGCCGCAACGCCCGGCCCGTCGCCGCGACCCGCGCCGGCTCCCGGAGCGTGACCGGGGCCGTGATCGTCGGCGGCGCCGGGCGCGGTGAGCTGACCCGGTGGCCGGCCGGGGGTGCCGGTGCGGCGAGGCGCTCCACGCAGCCCTCCGGATCGAGGTATTGACACCTGCCTAAGTAGACGCCGAGAATTCTCCGAAAAGGTTTTCGGAGAATTCTCGGCCCACCTCGCCGGGCTGAGCCCGAGGGCCGGCATCGGCAACCGCTTACCGCTTCAGCCGTGGAGCCGGCTCCGGCTCCCTCAGAGAACGGGAGGCCGACATGACGATCACACCGAGCCGACGCGGACGGCGGTGGCTGGCCGGGCTCACGGCGGCCGTGCTGGTTCTCGGCGCGGCGGCGTGCGGCGACGACGGCGGCGACGACGGGGCACTGGCCCAGGCCGGCCCGAACGGGCTCGACGACGGCAGCAAGCTGACGCTGTGGACCCGGGCGCCGCTCGAGAAGCAGGCGAAGCTGCTGGTCGAGGCGTACAACGCCAGCCACCGGAACAAGGTCGCGCTGACCGTCGTCCCCAACGACGACTACGTCGCGAAGGTGGGCGCGGCGGCCGGCTCCGGCAGCCTGCCGGACCTGTTCGCCGCGGACATCGTGTACGTGCCGAACTGGGTGAGCCAGGGACTGTTCCAGGACCTCGGCGCCAACATCGACGGCCTCGACTTCAAGGACTCGGTCAACAAGGGCCACCTCGCCGCCGGTACGCGTGACGGCCGGAAGCACGTGCTGCCGTTCGTGCTCGACCTGTCGATGCTGTTCTGGAACAAGAAGCTGTTCCGGGAGGCCGGGCTCGACCCGGACCGGGCGCCGGCGACCCTCGCCGAGTACGCCACGGCCGCCAAGGCCGTCCAGGCCATCGGGAGGGACGGTGTCTACGGCACCGCCACCGGCCTCAACTGCGGCGGCTGCCTGGCCTTCACCTGGTTCCCGTCGATCTGGGCGGCGGGCGGCGAGGTGCTCGGCGCGGACGGCACCACCTCCGAACTCGCCGGAGACACCGCGGAGAAGGTCTACCGCACCTGGGCGGACCTGTGGCGCTCCGGCGCGGTCCTGCCGTCCTCGGCGGGGGAGACCGGTCCGACCTGGACCGCGGCCTTCACCGAGGGCAAGGTGGGCCTGATGTTCTATCCGGCGACGCTGCTCTCCTCGACGCCGTTCGACGTCGGGGTGGCCGGCATCCCCGGCCCCGACGGCGGTGCGTCGACATTCGTCGGAGGCGACGGCATCGGCGTGTCGAAGGACTCCCGGAAGTCCGGGCAGGCCTGGAACTTCCTCAACTGGTTGATGTCGGAGCAGGCCCAGGTGGAGGTGCTGGCGAAGAACAAGGACGTGGTGTCGCGCTCCGACCTGGCGGACAACAGGTACGCCGCGCGTGATCCCCGCCTGGTCACCGTCAACGAGGTGGCCGGCAAGGGCGACACCCCGGTCGCCCTGAACTTCCAGCAGGCCTTCAACGCCCCGGGCAGCCCCTGGCTCGCCCTGGTCCGCGGCCAGGTCCTCCAGGGCGGCGGCGACATCCAGAAGCAGAACGACCAGATCACCGCCGTCCTGAAGCAGTAGGCCGCGGCGGGGGAGCGAGGAGCTGCCATGGAGGTCACCGCACCACCGGATCCGCGCCGCGCGACGACCCGCCGCCGCTTCCGTTCCGGACGCCGGCAGGCGCTGCTCGGCTGGCTGTTCGCCGCACCCACAGCGGCCTTCGTCGCAGCGCTGTTCGCCGTTCCCCTGCTGCTGGTGCTCAAGATGGCGGCGTCGAGGTGGCCGCTGCTGGCCGGCGACCAGGGACTGAACGCGCCCGACAACGTCACCCGGGCGGTGAGCCACCGCTTCTTCAGCGACTCGGTCGTCTTCACCGTCAAGTACACGGTGCTCGCGACGGTGCTGCTGATCGCGCTCGGGCTGGGACTGGCACTGCTCGTACAGGAGTCGAGCCGGTGGAACAACCTGCTGCGCGCGTCGTTCCTCGTCCCCGGCGCCCTCGGGCTGGCCTCGGCGTCCCTGCTGTTCTACGTGATCTACTCGCCGTACGCCAGCCCGTTCGCGCCGGTGATGCGCCGGCTGGACGTCACGTTCCTCGGCTCACCGAACGCGGCGCTCCTGTCGACCGTCTTCCTCGTCGTCTGGCGCTACGCCGGCTTCTACATGGTGCTCATGCTCGTCGGCCTCCAGAGCATCCCGGCGGACGTCTTCGAGGCCGCGCGCGCGGACGGCGCGAGCCGCTGGCAGACGTTCCGGCGGGTGACCCTGCCGCTGCTGCGCCCGACGCTGGCGCTGACGACGGTGCTCTGCGTGACCGGTTCCCTGCTCGCGTTCGAACAGTTCTACATCCTCACGAAGGGCGGCCCGGACAACAGCACCGTCACCGTCGTGCAGCTGATCTACATGATCGCGTTCCAGGGCCAGAACGACCTCGGCGTCGCCGCCGCGCTGTCGGTCGTCGTCCTGGTGGCCCTGGTCCTGCTCAACGCGCTGCAACTGCGCGCCTTCCGGCCCGAGGAGCGCTGAACCATGGCCGTCGACTCCCGTTCCGCCCGGACCCCTGTGGACGGAACGCCCCGGCGTCCTGCCCCGGCGCCGGCCGCCGCGCGCAAGCCGGACGGTCTCACCGTCGCCGGCGTGGCGCTGCGCACGCCGTACTGGGTGTTCACCGGAGGGATGGCGCTGATCTTCCTCTTCCCGCTGGTCTGGACGGCTGTCGCGTCGGTGTCCCCGCAAGCCGGGACCGGCCAGACGCAGGGCTGGGGGTTCGGCAACTACGCGACCCTGGCCGGATATCAGGCGGGCGTGGGGCGCTATCTCGCCAACTCGGCGCTGGTGTCGCTCCTGACGGTCGTGCTCACCCTGTCCGTCTCCCTCCTGGGCGGCTACGCGTTCGCACGGTTCCGCTTCCCCGGGCGCAACGCGCTGTTCCTGCTCACCCTCGCCATCCTGATGGTGCCGTACGCGACCCTGCTCATCCCGCTCTACGTCCTGCTCAACCGGGTCGGGTTGCAGAACTCGCTCGTCGGCGTCGCCCTGGTGCTCACCATGTTCCAGCTCCCGTTCTCCACGTTCCTGATGCGGATCTCCTTCGAGGCGGTGCCGCGTGAACTCGACGAGGCGGCGATGGTCGACGGGTGCTCGTCGTTCGGCGCGCTGCGCCGGGTGCTCATCCCGGCCGTCAAGCCCGGCCTGATCACCGTCGGACTGTTCGCGTTCCTCGCCTCGTGGAACGACTTCATGGCGCCGCTGATCCTCATCAACGACTCCGAGCGGATGACCCTGCCGCTCGCGGTGGCCAACCTTCGCGGCCAGACCCAGGGCGTCGTCGACTACGGCGCGACCGAAGCGGGTGTCGTCGTGCTCGCCCTGCCGTGCGTCGTGCTGTTCCTGCTGCTCCAACGACACTACGTGCGCGGCTTCATGTCCGGCGCGGTGAAGGGATGACCATGGCTCGTAGCGTGCCCGCCGCCGCACCCGTCCTGCCGACGCGCGGCCGATTCCGGCCGCTCGGGCTCGGTGAGGTACGCATCACCGGCGGGTTCTGGGCGGACCGGCAGTCCGTCAACGCGGACGCGAGCCTGGGGCACATCGGGCACTGGCTGGAGCGGGAGGGCTGGATCCGCAACTTCGACCTGGTCGCCTCCGGCGGGCCGGCCGGCGGGCGCCGGGGGCGCGAGTTCTCCGACTCGGAGGTCTACAAGTACCTCGAGGCGATGGCGTGGGAGATCGGGCGCAGCGGCGACCCGCGGCTGGAGTCGGTCTTCGGCCGCGTCGTCAGCCGGGTGGCGCGGGCGCAGGACGGCGACGGCTACCTCAACACGCGGTTCGGGCACCGGGGGCAACCACCGCGCTGGTCCGACCTCGGGCACGGGCACGAGCTCTACTGCGCCGGCCACCTGCTCCAGGCGGCCGTCGCCCGGGCCCGGACCCGTCCACACGCCGACGACGGGCTGGTGGCGGTCGCCCGGCGGGTCGCCGACAACATCTGCGACACGTTCGGGCCGGACGGGCTCGACGGGCTGTGCGGGCACCCGGAGATCGAGACCGCGCTCGTCGAGTTCGCCCGCACGACCGGCGACGACCGCTACCTGGCCCAGGCGGCGCTCTTCCTCGACCGGCGCGGCCACGGCCGGCTGGGGGACGTGGAGTGGGGACGCGAGTACTTCCAGGACGAGACGCCGGTACGCGAGGCGACGGTGCTGCGGGGACACGCGGTCCGCGCGAACTACCTGGCCTGCGGGGCGGTCGACGTCGCCGTCGAGCGGGACGACCCGGGGCTGATGAAGGCGGTACGCCACCAGTGGCGTACCGCTGTGGCCCGGCGGACCTACCTCACCGGCGGGCAGGGTTCCCGGCACCAGGACGAGGCGTTCGGCGCCGACTGGGTGCTGCCGCCCGACCGCGCCTACTCCGAGACGTGCGCGGCGGTGGGCTCGGTGATGCTGGCCTGGCGGCTGCTGCTCGCCTCCGGCGACCCCGGCTGTGCCGATCTCATCGAGCGGACCCTGTTCAACGTGGTCGCGGCGTCCCCGGCGGCCGACGGCCGGGCGTTCTTCTACACCAACACGCTGCACCGCCGGGAACTCGGCGCCCGTCCCGACGACGACCGGCCGAGGATCCGCGCCGAGGCGGCCCAGCGGGCGCCCTGGTTCGAGGTGTCGTGCTGCCCGACGAACGTCGCGCGCACCCTGGCCGGCCTCGGCGCGTACGTGGCGACCACCGACGACGAGGGCCTCCAGATCCACCAGTACGTGCCGGCGACCGTCGCCCACCGCACCCCGGACGGGGGCGAGCGGCACCTGACGGTCACCACGGGCTATCCGGACGACGGCATGGTCCGGGTACGGATCGACAGCGACGACGAGCGGCTTTGGACCCTGTCGTTGCGGGTGCCGGACTGGGCGGGGCGGGGTGCGACGCTGACCGTCGGCGGCCGGACCCGCACCGCGCATCCGGGCTACGTCACCGAGCGCCGGACGTGGCGGAGCGGGGACGAGGTCGTGCTGAGCCTGCCGGTGCAGCCCCGGTTCACGTACCCGGACCCCCGCATCGACGCGGTCCGTGGATGCGTGGCGGTGGAACGCGGGCCGCTGGTGCTCGCGGTCGAGTCGGTGGACGTGCCGCCGGGCGCGGACCTGCAAGGGCTGCACGTCGACACGACCCGGCCGCCCCGGAGCGCCGGCGACCGGGTGTCGGTGCGCTGCCGGCGGCTCGACTGGCCCGACCACGACTGGCCCTACCGTGGTACGGCCGCGCCGCCGGCCGAGGCGGTGACGGAACCGGTCGAGGTCCCGCTCGTGGCGTACCACTCCTGGGCCAACCGGGGGCCGTCCACCATGCGGGTCTGGCTGCCGGCCGGCTGACTCAGCGCGCCGCCGGGGGCGCCGCCGTGCTGTCCCGCACGACGAGTTCGGGCGTCAGGAGCACGCGTCCGGGCGCCGATCGGTCCCCGCCCGCGTCGAGCTGGGCCAGCAGCAGGTCCAGGCTGCGCCGGCCGAGTTCGGCGAAGTCCTGCCGCACGGTGGTCAGCGGGGGCAGGAAGTAGCCCGCGTCGGGCATGTCGTCGAAGCCCACCACGCTGACCTCGTCCGGCACCCGCCGGCCCGCCTCGTGCAGAGCGCGGAGCACCCCCAGGGCGATCTGGTCGCTGGCGCAGAAGACCGCCGTCACCGACGGATCCCGGGCCAGTCGCCGGCCCTGCGTGTAGCCGGCCCGGGCGGTCCAGGCACCCGGCACGGCGTACGGCGACGGCCGGCCGGTGGCGTGCAGGCCGGCTCGCCACCCGTCGGTCCGCTCGGTCGCCTCCGGCCAGTCGGCCGGGCCGGCCACGTGATGCACCGTGGCATGCCCGAGGTCGAGCAGGTGCCGGGTGGCCAGCCGGGCGCCCGCGGCGTTGTCGATCTGGACGTTCGGCACCGCCTCGTCGTGCCCGCCGCCCACGCCGACGACCGCCAGGCCGTCGGACACCTGGGCCAGCGCGGCGGCCACCACCGGCTTCGGGGCGATCGCGATGATGCCCTCGACCGACTGCGCGCGCAGCCAGTCCACCGCGTCCAGCACCGACCGGCGGTCCAGGTCGCGCAGTCCCGCCACGCTCAGGAAGTAGCCGGCGGACCGGGCCGCGCCCTCGATCGCGTACAGCATGGAGGTCGGGCCGTACAGGGCGCTCTCGTACGCGATGATGCCGAGCGTCCCGGAGCGGCGGGTGACCAGCGCGCGGGCCGCCGGGTTGCGGCGGTAGTCCAGCGCCCGCACCGCCGCCAGCACCCGGCGGCGGGTGTCGTCCCGGACGTGCGGGTGCGCGTTGAGCACCCGGGAGACCGTCTGGTTCGACACCCCCGCCAGCCGCGCGACGTCGCGCATGATCGAGTGCCTCGGCACGGGTGTGTCCTCCGGCGTCCTCATCGACTCGGGCGAGGTGTCAGCCGGCCGGCTCGCCGGAGGGGGCGGGGAGCCGCACCCCGGTGGCTACCGGAGTGCCGAAGTTCGGTGTGCCGTCGGCGTTCCAGGTGAACTTCTGCGCCCGGGTGCTGCGGTTCATGTCGCAGCCGCCGGATGCCGAGCTGTTCGCGTGGTAGACGATCCAGTCCTCGGTGCCGTCCGGCGACGTGAAGAAGCCGTTGTGGCCGGGGCCGAAGACGCGGTTGGCGTCGCTGCGCTGGAAGACCGGCTGCGGGGACTTGACCCACGACGAGGAGTTGAGCGGATCGCCGCCGTTCCAGGTCAGCATCCCGAGCTTGTAGTCCGGTGTGCTGCAGTGGCTGGCCGAGAAGATGATGAACGTCCGGCCGTTGCGTTGCAGGACCTCGGCGCCCTCGTTCACGGCGCCCCCGGACGTCTCCCAGCCGTAGGTGGGGGTGGACAGCAGGCGCCGCGTGCCGGCGGCGGTCCACGGGTTGCTCAGCTCGCGGATGAAGTTGGGCTGTGCGCCGTTGTAGTACGTGCCCAGCAGGTACAGCTTGCCGTTGAGCTGCATGATGCTGGGGTCCAGCTCCCAGGTGTTGTCGGCGGTGGGATCCAGCAGGTCGGCCTTGAACGTGTACGGCCCCATCGGGTCGGTGCCGGCGCTCTCCAGCACGTGGATGCGCTGGCTGCCCAGGTCGAACGGCTGGCGGCCGGCGACGTAGTACAGGTACCAGCGCCTGCCGTTCGGGCCGTCGAGCAGGTGGAACTCGGGGGCCCACATGGTGCCCGCGCCGTTGGGGCGGGTGAGGGTGAACAGCACGGTGTCGGCCGCGCCGGCCAGCCCGTCCAGCGTCCGGGACCGTCGCATCGTGACGGTGTTGTTCCAGGTCGTGGTCGCCAGGTAGTAGTAGCCGTCGTGGTACTTCAACCACGGGTCGGGTCCGTTCACCTTGATCGGGTTGGCGTACGTGTTGGGGCCGGGGTTCGGCCCGCCGCCCGGGTAGCCGGTGAGCCGCCACGTCCGGCTGGCGGCGCTGGTGCAGGGCAACTGGACCAGAGCGGTGCCGGCCGCGCCGCCGTCGTTGACCGGAGCGACGCACTTCCCGCTGGAGACGGCGGCCAGGTTCACGGTGCCGGCGGCGCCGTTGGCCACCAGGCGGAACTGCTGGTTGGTGCCGCCGTGGCAGGTGTACTGGATGACGGCGGCGTTGTCGGCGGTGGACGCGCCGTAGATGTCGAGACAGCTGCCGGGGGTGAGTGTGGTGATCGTGTAGCGGTCGGTCGTGCCGGCCACCGGCGTGACGGTGAAGGTCTGCCGGGCGCCCGCGCCGCAGCCGGCCTGGACGAGCTGCAGCGCGTTCGTGGCGGCGCCGCCGGGCACCTCGACACAGTTTCCGTTCGCCTGGTTGACGACTGTGGTGCCGAAGGCGCTGACGGCCTGGGCGGGGCTGCCGGGGAGCAGGGGCAGGAGCGCGGCCAGCAGCAGGATCGCGACGGCGGCCCCACCGGTGCGCCGGCGGGGGTGCCGGGACGGGTCCATGGGGAGGTCCTTTCGGTGTGGTGACGGGGCGGACGCGCGGCGGTGGGTGGCGGGGCCTCCCACCGCCGCGGCTCAGCTGACCTGGATGCGGTCGAGGTCCGGCGCCCAGCCCGCGGTGTTGCCGAAGGTGAGGGTGTTCGTGCCCGCGTTGAGCGGGAGCGTGACGCTGACCGTGCCGACGGTGTCCCAGCCGCCGGTGCCCGGGGTGGCGACAGTGACCGGGGTGCCTCCGTTGACGCTGATCTGTGTCGACCTGGCCTCGGCCGAGGCGTAGGAGACGGTGACAGTGCGCGGTCCGGCGGCGTTCGCCGTGACGTTCGTGAACCGCAGCGTGTTCGCGGTGCCGTTGCCGACGTAGCCGACGAGCGCGCCGCCGGAGGCGCCGGCCGAGGAGCGCACCGCGGCCTGCCCGGTCAGCGTGTTGCCGCTCGCCTCCGCCTCGTACGAGGTGGAGGCCGGTGGCGTGGACCCGCCGCGGTGGTAGGCCTGCACCTCGGTCAGGCCGGACCGCGCGCCGCCGGCGTGCGTCAGCACCACCCGGATCCGCTGGGCGGCAACCGCGGCGAAGCGGACGTTGTTGTAGTTGCCCTGGGGTGCCGCCGGCGTGCCGACCTGTGCGCCGACGTTCACCCAGGCGCTGCCGTCGTGGTACTGGACCTGGTACGACGCCGGCGGCCGGTAGGTGCCGCCGGCCGGGCGGCTGTCCTTGACGTACAGGCGCAGCTCGTCGACGGTCTTCGGCGAACCGAAGTCGATCTCGTACCAGTCCTGGGCGGCGGACCCGCCGGCGCCCCAGAACGGCTCGTTCGTCGGGTAGCCGTCGATCGCGGCGCCGGCGCTGGTGCCGCTCGCGGTGGTCGAGGCCGTCACTCTCGCGCCGTCGGCGAGGTCGGGCAGGTTCGCGCTCAGATCCACCCCCGCCTTGGCGAGCAGGTCCACCGTGCCGGCGTCACTGTGGACCACCTGGTTGGGGGCCCGCATGCCGGGCACCGGCGTGCTGAAAGTGACACCGGCGGTGGCGCCGGGGAAGCTGACCGATCCGCTGGACGGGTCGAAGACCAGCGGCACGAGCTTGTCGACGGTGACGGCCCGGTTCCCGTTGACGTAGATCGAGTACCCCTCGGGGACGCCCGGGTACCGGGTCACCCCGTCGCCCGGGTCGTCCCAGACGATCGTCAGGTCGCTGTTGCGGTAGCGGATGTTGTTGACTGTGAAGTTCGGCCAGCCGATGGCGATTGGCGACAACTCGACCCGGTTGTCGTTGCGCGGCCGCAGACCGGCCACGTCCTCGACGACCGTCCAGTTGCTGCTGCCGAGGATGTTGTGGTGGATCCAGGAGCGGTAGTCGATGCGCTTGCCGCCCGGGTTCCAGTCGGCCCAGAACTCGTTGGCGTCGGGCCAGCGGGTGTCGCCGTTGACGTACTGGGCCCAGACGTTCCAGTAGAGCAGCTTCTTGTAGTCCTCCGGGCCGACCCACTGGTTGGGGTAGGTGCGCAGGACCGAGGAGAGCAACCGGAACTGCACTGTGGAGTTGATGGTGGAGAAGTTGTTGCTGCCGGGCGAGCCGGCGGCCGCCGCGGCGGCCTTGTCCCGCTGGTTGGCGGTGTAGAACGGGAAGATCGGGTACTCCGCCGGGTCGGCGAGGAGGCGCAGCGCCTGCTTGTACTGATCGGTGGCGGGCATCAGGCCGACCGCGTACGGGTAGTAGTTGTTGATCTCCTTCCACGGCACGTGGGCGTTCGTCGCCACGTGCCGGTGTTCCAGCAGGTTGTCGGCCGGGTTCCAGAGCACCGTGACGATCGCGTTGCGGATCCGGGCGGCCAGGGCCCGCATCTCGGCGGCCTTGGCCGAGTTGCCGACCGCCTCGTACGCCTGCGCGGCGGCCAGCGCGCCGCTGTACTGGTACGCGCCCTCGGCCCGGTCCAGGTTGCCGGGGCGCCAGTGGAACGAGACGGCGTCGGCGTCGTTGCCGGTCAGCGCGCCCCAGTCGTACTCGATGATGCCGTTGCCGTCGCGGTCGTAGTGGGCGAGCTGGCCCTTGACGTCGCCTTCGGCGTAGCGGGCGAGGCTCGCCGCGATGCCGGGCTGGCCGCCGTGGAGCTGGTAGCTGCGCCAGGCCGCCTCGGCGATGTACTGGGTGTAGCTGTTGGACCAGTTCTCCGGGTCGCCGGGGTTGTCCAGGAAGCGTCCGCCCTTGGACACCTGACCGACCGAGAGCCAGTCGCCGTAGGCGTACTTCGGGTCGCGCAGGTACTTCAGGTCGTCGATGTGCATCGGCTGGGTCAACGCGATGGCGTTGTTGTAGCCCAGCGCGCCCTCCACCGACGTCGGGAACTGGAAGGTCTGCCCGGGGATGTCGGCGTCGAGGTGGTTGAAGCGCATCAGCCACCAGCGGTAGTAGATGTTCTTCTTGATCGCCGGTTCCGGCACGTCGATGTAGGGGACGTTCTCGGCCCACCACCTGTGGTAGGCGCGGACGTGGGTGGCGAAGGCGGCGTCCGGGGTGGCGTCGCGGTAGCTCAGGTAGTCGGTCGACGACTGCGGGATCTCCCGGGCGGTGAACCCCATGACCACCTTGGTCTGCACCGTGGCGCCGGCGGCGACGGTGACCGTCCGGGTCAGCGCGCCGCCGGACGCGGTGAAGCCGTCACCGGCCAGCCTGGTGGCGAGCGTGGTGAGGCCGTTCTTCACACCGGTCGACCCGGTCAGCTCGTTGCCGCTGCCGGACGACGCGTACGGCGAGGTGGCCCGCAGGGTGAGTGTGACAGGAGCGCCGCCGCTGTTCCTGATCGACAGGTTGGTGACCGCGACGTTGTTGTCGGTGATGAACTTGGTGACTGTGGCCTGCACCGAGCCCCCGGCGTACACGCTCCTCCAGTGGCTGGGCGCCTGCCAGCGCTGGCTGCTCTGCTCGGTGAACGTCCCCGGGCCCAGCGCGATCGAGTACGCGGCGGCGTCGCTGATGCTCTCCCAGTACGCCACCCGGCCGCCGAAGCCGATCACCGCCGGGTTGTGCTGTTTCATGAACAGGGCCCGCCCGCGGGTCATCAGGATCCCGCCGTCGGCGTCGGACGGATCGCCGCCGCCGGAGCGCGACAGCAGCCGGTCGATCCAGAAGTCGGTGCCCGCCTTCTCCGCGTCGTAGATCGACTGCATCATGTTGCCGGTGGTGTACCCGACCGGCGGCTGCGGGACCGCCGGGCCACCGAAGGTGGGATAGCCGATGGTCTGAGCGGCCTGTGCGGGGCTCGCGGCCACCGGGGTGAGCGCGCCGACGACCACCAGGGCGAGCGCCGCTCCGGTGACCCGCCGGAACCGGCGGACGGCCGGGGGTGGCGACGTGCGCACCTCCGGCCCGGCCCGATCGAGGTGTGGACTTCCGGGAGGATCCCATGTGTTCATGGGTGCTCACCGAGACCTTTCGTTGTCGGGATGAGAACTGCACCGCGACAGGCCGGACCGCCGGTACCGCGGCGGGGCGGCGGTCGGGGTGACACCTCGTACCGGTTTCGGGCGGCCGTCGTGACCCGCGTGCGCGGCGGGTGGAACGGCCCCCGGTCGTCGACGCCCGGTCGTCGGCGACTGCCTCGCCCGGCCGGCCGGCTGCCCCGCCGACCTGAGCCGAAAACCTTTTCAGCAACATACCACCGCATCGGAGTCTGTCAATCCTCTGCGCAGCCCGGGAGCCGTTCGGTGTGCGGCAGACGGGGTGCCGGCCGTGCGCCGATCGTCCGAAAAGCTTTCGGGCGAGAGGTGTCGGCGGGCGGGCCGGCGGTACACGCCGGTGGTGGCCGGCGCAGGCGCGGTGCTCGAAATCCTTTTCAGAATCGGCCGCGGGGTCGGGTATAGTCGGTACGCCTCGGTGGCTGCCTCGGTGATCCAGCCCCGGCCCGAAGGGGATCTCGGTGCGTAGACGACGTTCGCAGTCGGTGACTCTGATGGATGTGGCGAAGCTGGCTGGCGTGTCGGTGGCCACCGCGTCCAAGGCGCTCAACGCCCGTGAGGAGGTGGCACCGGCCACCCGCCGGCGGGTGCAGCAGGCCGCCGAGCAGCTCTCCTTCCAGCCGAACGGGCTGGCCCGGGGGCTCATCTCCGGACGCTCCCACACCATCGGGCTGCTGACCGAGACGCTCGGCGAGCGGTTCGCCTTCCCCGTCCTCAGGGGAGTGGAGAACGCCCTGGGCAACGAGCGGATGTGCGTGCTGCTGTGCGACGCCCGCGGCGACGTCATCCGCCGCCAGCACCACATCCGGACGCTGTTGTCACGTCAGGTCGACGGTTTCGTCATCCTCGGCGACTCCAACGACATCCGGCCGTCGCTGAGCCGCGACCTGCCCGTCCCGGCGGTCTACGTCTACGGCGAGTCGGACGACCCGGACGACCTGTCCGTCCTCGCCGACGACGAGGGCGGCGGTCGGCTCGCGGCCGAGCACCTGGTGTCGCTGGGCCGCCGCCGCATCGCCCACATCACCGGCCCGCAGACCTACCGGGCCGCCCGCGACCGGGTGGTCGGCCTGGAGGCGGTGCTGCGCGAGGCGGGTCTGCCGCTGGTCGGCGGCGGTCCCCGCTACGGCGACTGGTCGCAACGCTGGGGCCGGCAGGCGGCGGCCATGGTGATCAACGCCTCGCCGGACACGGACGCCGTCTTCTGCGGCAACGACCAGATCGCCACCGGGGTGGTCGAGGCGCTGCGCGACCTCGGCCGCCGTACGCCGCAGGACGTGGCGGTGGTCGGGTACGACAACTGGGAGGTCTTCGCCACCGACTGCCGTCCGCCGTTGACCACAGTGGACCTGAACCTGGAACAACTCGGCGCCACGGCGGTCAAGTACCTGTTCGCGGCGCTGGACGGCAACCCGTCGCGCGGCGTCATCCGGCACCCCGGCCGCCTGGTGGTCCGGGACTCCGCCGGCCCGCCCCCGCTCGGGGACGGGCCGGCGGAGGGCGTCAGGACAGGAAGGCGCCGTACGGGCCGGCGAGGATCTGGTTCTTCTGTGCCTGGCTGAAGTGCGTGTTCGGATAGTCGTAGAACGAGGCCGACATCGGGGTGCCGTCCGTCGACGTCGAGTCCGGCAACCCGAGCGCGTGGCCGAGTTCGTGCACCATGCCGCCGTACCAGCGGTTCATCGGGCCGTTCACGCCCGCCGCGCCGTCGGCGTCGTGCTGGCAGAGGATCACCCAGCCGCCACCGCCGCCACCCCCGGCGCCCGGACCCTCGGCGCTGATCTCACCCACGTTGATCCAGCGGTTGTCCGGTGCGCGCAGGCTCAGCTTGCGCATCAGCTCCTGCTGCATGTTGAACACCGACCACCAGTACCGGTCGGAGCCGTTCGGGGTGTTCTCGTACCAGGACTTGGCGTGGTCGCCGTCGACCACCTCCACCACCGGGTTGTTCAGTGTGAACGTCCGGCCCAGCTCCTGCCGGTAGTACCGCTGGGCCTCGCGCATCACGGCGGCGATGCCGTCCGGCCACCGCTGGTCGTACGCGACGTCGGAGGGCTTGAGCCAGTAGACGCGCACGGTGCCCGGCGGCGGTGTGCCGCCGGGCGGCGGCGCGGTCCCGGTCGGTGCCGGCGTGGCGGTCGGGGCTGGCGGTACCGACGTCGGCGGCGTACCGCCGGTGCAGGCGACGCCGTTGAGGGTGAACGCGCTCGGGGCCGGGTTGGCGGAGCCGTTCCAGGACCCGTTGAAGCCGAACGACGCGGACGCCCCGGTGCCGAGGCCGCCGTTGTAGCTGACGTTCGTCGCGGTGACAGCGGCGCCGCTCTGCGCCACCGTCGCGTTCCATGCCTGGGTGACGGTCTGCCCGGCCGTGAACGACCAGCGCAGCGTCCAGCCGCTGATCGGGTCGCCCAGGTTGGTGACCTGCACGTTCGCGCCGAAGCCGCCCGGCCACTGGGAGCTGACCGCGTACGCGATCCGGCAGCCCGCGGCGGCCGCGTGGCCGGCGCCGCCGGTCGCCACGACGGCGCCGGCCAGGATCACGGCGAGCGTCGCCGCCGCGAGACGGAACGGGTTTGCACGCATCGGGCACCCCCGTCAGTAGCCGTAGCGGCTCTTGAGGTGCCACCACCAGTCGCGCAGCATCCAGGCGTCGAAATCGGTGATCGAGGCGGCGCTGCCGGCCTTCATGACGAAGCCCTGGCCCGGCAGCGGGTCCCAGTCGTAGAAGTCGTCGAGGCCGTAGGTGTGCCCGATCTCGTGCAGCAGGATGTGGATGTTGTCGCTGCCGAGGTTGGACATGAAGTACTCCCGGCCGATCCGTTGCCCCCAGTCGCCGCCCGCGCCGCCGCCGAACCCGTCGGTCAGCCAGAGCGAGTGGTCGTAGTGGCGGCCGGCGCCACCCGGGCAGTTCGGGTACTGGCCGTTCTGGTTGAAGAACCGGCCGCACGGCTCGCTGCACTGCGGCGCGTTCTCCCGGATGTCGTTGACGTAGATGTCGACCGAGTTGTCGGACCACTGCAACTGGTTGCGGTCCCGCACCGCCCAGCCGACCACCTTCACCGGTACGTCCGTGTAGGGGAAGCCGTTGTGGCCGGCCAGGACGTTCATCCACTTCTTGTACTGGCGGGCCAGCGCGGCCTGGATCTGGTCACGTTGCGCCGCCGTCACGGTGGCCGACGAGTCCCATCGGACGCAGTAGTTGATGTAGCCCCGGTTCGCGAACAGCTGGTCCCAGCCGTAGTTGCGGAAGCCGTACAGGTTGCCGTTGTTGTAGGTCTGCTCCACGTGCTGCCAGACCTGGTTGAGCGGTCCGGCCAGGTTCGACGGCGGGTTCCAGCCGGAGCCGGGGGTTGGCGTGGTGGGGCCGGAGGTGGGGGTGGGCGCCGGTGTGGTCGGCGCGGGCGTCGTGGGAGCGGGCGTGGTCGGCGCCCCGGTGCAGGCCGTTCCGTTCAGGGTGAACGACGTGGGCGCCGGGTTGGTGCCGGTGAAGGCGCCGTTGAAGCCGAACGAGGCCGCGGCGCCGGTGCCCAGGGAGCCGTTGTAGGAGGCGTTCGTCGCGGTGACCCGGGTGCCGCTCTGGCTGACGCTCGCGTTCCACGCCTGCGTCACCGTCTGTCCGGCCGCGTACGACCAGGCCAGCGTCCAGCCGGTGACCGGGTCGCCGAGGTTGGCGATCGTCACGTCGGCGCCGAATCCGCCCGGCCACTGGCTGGTCACCCGGTAGTCGACCCGGCATCCGGGCGCCGCCGCCTGCGCCCCGGTGACCACGAGCGCCGCGCCGGCCACAGTGGTCAGGGTGGCGGCCAGGACGACCGCCAGCCGCGCGCCACCTCTCGCTGATGTCACGGACCTCTCCTCTCCTCTCGGTCGGGGCGGCGGCCCGGGAACAGCCGTCGCGCCGTCCTAGGTGAAATCGATTAGCATCTATTGCTTTCTCGACCACCATGGAGCCCGAAAAGGTTTTCGTCAAGGACCGGCCCACGTGGCAGGCGGACAGCGCGCAACCGCCGGACGGCCCCGGCAGGGGCACATCCGGCGGTACGGCGGATCAGCGCCGCGGGGCGGTCAGACCGGCGCGGACCGCGGGTCGGTGGCGGCGTCGTGGGCGGCCATCGTCTCCTGCCGTGCCGGCTCCTCCCGCAGGATCGCGGCGTGCAGCCACGCGTCCGGGATGGCGAAACCGTCCACCAGCGTGCGCATGTACGGGCGCAGCTCCTTGAGCAGCCCGTTCACCACGCCGGTGATCGCCTTGGACCGGGCCGGGGTGAGCCGGCCGTGCTCCATCAGCCAGCCCTTGTTCGCCTCGATGACGCTCAGCGCGTACAGGTCGCAGACCCGGGACAGCAGCTCCTTGACCGCCGGGTCGGCTGTCGCGTCGATACCGGCGACGAACGCCTCCAGGGTCACCCGGTCGACGTGCGCGGCGGCGACGGCGAGGACGTGGTCCTGCACGTCGTTGAAGATGTCGAACGGACGGTCCTTCTTGGTGGAGGCGCCACCGCGCAGGCGGCGGACCGCGCTGTCGAGCAGGTGCTCCTCGCGGTCCTCGAACACCTTGAGCTGCCAGCCCCGGTCGGTGACGGCGACCTCGTCGTCCCGGCCCGGCACGGCGCCGACCAGCCGCGCGATGAGCGCCCGCGCGGCGGTGCGTTCCAGCACCATCTCGCGTACCTGCTCGGCGACGAACGAGGCGCGCCCCCAGCCGTCCAGCGAGCCGAACTCGTCCCGGTAGCCGGTCAGCAGCCCCTTGGCGACCAGCTGGAGCAGGACCGTGTTGTCGCCCTCGAACGTGGTGAACACGTCGGTGTCGGCCTTGAGGCTGGGCAGCCGGTTCTCGGACAGGTAGCCGGCGCCGCCGCACGCCTCCCGGCACGCCTGGATGGTGCGTGTGGCGTGCCAGGTCTGCGCCGCCTTGAGCCCGGCGGCACGGGACTCCAGCTCCCGCTGCCGGTGCTCGTCGACCGGCCCGTCGCCGCCCTGGATCTCGTCGAGCGCGGCGACCAGCTCGGTCTGGGCGAAGTGCAGCGCGTACGTGGTGGCCAGCGCGGGCAGCAGCTTGCGCTGGTGGGCCAGGTAGTCGTTGAGCAGCACCTCGCGGTCACCCTCGGCGTCACTGAACTGACGGCGGATGTCGCCGTAGCGCACCGCGATGGCCAGCGCCGCCTTGGTGGCCGCCGATGCGGCGCCGCCCACGCTGACCCGGCCCCGCACCAGCGTGCCGAGCATGGTGAAGAACCGGCGGGAGTCGTTCTCGATCGCGCTGGAGTACGTCCCGTCCTCGGCCACCTGCGCGTACCGGTCCAGCAGCATGTCCCGCGGCACCCGAACGTGGTCGAAGCTGAGCCGCCCGTTGTCGACGCCGAGCAGACCGGCCTTGGGCCCGGCGTCGCCGATGGTCACGCCGGGCATCGGGTTGCCGTGCTCGTCGCGGATCGGCACCAGCCACGCGTGCACCCCGTGCCGGCGCCCACCGCTGATCAGCTGGGCGAAGACCACAGCCATCCGCCCGTCCCGGGCCGCGTTGCCGATGTAGTCCTTGCGTGCCGCCTCGTGCGGCGTGTGCAGGTCGAAGGTCTGCGTCTGCGGGTCGTACACACAGGTGGTGCGCAGCTGCTGCACGTCCGAGCCGTGGCCGGTCTCGGTCATCGCGAAGCAGCCGAAGATCCGGCCCTCGACGATGTCCCGCAGGTAGGCGTCGTGGTGCCGCTTCGTGCCGAGCGCGGCGACCGCGCCGCCGAACAGGCCCCACTGCACGCCGGCCTTCACCATGAGTGACAGGTCGACCTGCGCCAGCATCTCGGTGGCGACGATCGAGGCGCCCACGTCGGACCGGCCGCCGTACTCGGCCGGGAAGCCCGCGGCGATGCCCAGCTCGACCGGGAGTTCGCCGAGCAGCCGCGTGATCCGCTCGCGTGCCTGGTCGCCGGACTCGCCGTAGACCGGGAGGAAGCGTTCGTCGAGGTGTTTGCGGTGGGCCTGGCGGACCTCGGCCCACGGTCCGTCGAGCGTCTCCTGAAGGCGGGCGATGTCGATTCGGCCGGACGCGTGATCGAGCATGGTCGCTCCTCGGGGCAGCGGACATATGGGTGCACTCTCGGCCTGATCAACATTACCGGCGGTCACCGTGCCCCGCTGGCGGAGGCTGTGGTGAGCCGTGCCACCCGCCTCGGCCACCCCGGAGGCTGAGGTTAGGCTGTCCTCACTTCGAGCACTGGAGGCAACCCCTCGTGTCCCCGCATCCCGCCGGCGGCGCCGTCACGGCCCGGTACGTGCTGCGTCAGGCGTTGCGCCGCCAGCGACGGCCGGTGCTGATCGGCGTCACGCTGCTCGGCCTGCACCAGGTCGCCGAGGCGCTCGTGCCGGTGGCGATCGGCGTCATCATCGACCGCGCCGTGGTGACCGGTGACCCGTGGGCGCTGGCGTACTCGGTCGCCGGCCTCGCGGCCCTGTTCGCCGTGCTCGCGTTCGCCTACCGCAACGGCGCCCGCCAGGCGTTCGCGGCGGTGGAGCGGGAGGCGCACCTGCTGCGGGTGGAGATCGCCGAGCGCGCGCTCGACCCGCGCGGACACCGTTCCGGCCTGCGCGACGGCGAACTGCTCTCGGTCGCCGCCTCCGACGCCGAACTCTCCGCGCTCGTGGTGCGGGTCGCCGGATTCGGTGTCGCCGCGGTGACCGCGCTGACCGTCGCGGCGACCGCGCTGCTGGTCATCGACATCCCCCTCGGGCTCGGCGTGCTCGTCGGCGTACCGGTGCTGGTCCTCGTACTGCAACGGATGGCGCCGCTGCTGTCCCGGCGCAGCACCTCCCAGCAGGAGGCCCTCGCGGAGACTACGGCGCTCGCCGTGGACCTCGTCTCCGGCCTGCGCGTGCTGCGCGGCATCGGCGCCCAGCACCACGCCGCCGGCCGGTACGCCGCCGCCAGCCGCAACGCGCTCGCGGTGACGCTGCGCGCCGCCAACACCAAGGGACTGCATCTCGGGCTCACCACCGCCGCCAACGGCCTGTTCCTCGCGGCGGTCGCCGGGGTGGCCGGCTGGCTCGCCCTGCGCGGCCGGCTCACCATCGGCGAGCTGGTCACAGTGGTCGGACTCGCGCAGTTCGTGGCCGAGCCGGTGCAGACCATGGGCTGGTGCGTGCAACTGTTCGCGATGGCCCGCGCCTCCGCCGCCCGGGTGGCGCGCGTGCTCGGCGCCGAGCCGCTGACCCGGCCCGGCGACGCGTCGGCGCCGGCCCACCCGGACGGGCCACGGCTGGCCCTCGACGACGTCGGGCACGCCGGACTGGACGGGGTGAACCTGCGCGTCGGCCCCGGCGAGGTGGTGGGCGTGCTCGCGTACGACCCGGCCGACGCCGAAGCGCTGGTGGCGCTGCTGTCCGGGCGGGTGTCGCCGGACGCGTGCCGGGGCACCGTGCGTGTCGACGGCGTGCCCGCCGACGACCTGCACGTCGACGCGCTGCGCGGCACCGTGCTCGTCGAGCCGCACGACGTGACGCTCTTCGAGGGCACGGTGGCGGCCAACCTCGCCGCCGGCGCCCCGGCCGACCAGGCGCGGCTGCACGCCGCCGTCCGGGCGGCCGCGGCCCAGGACGTCGTGGACGCACACCCCGGCGGCCTCGACCACCGGCTCGTCGAGCGGGGCGCGAACCTCTCCGGCGGCCAGCGCCAGCGGCTCGGGCTGGCCCGGGCGCTGCACGCCGACCCGCCCGTGCTGGTGCTGCACGATCCCACCACCGCTGTCGACGCCGCCACCGAGGCGCAGCTCGCCGACGGACTGGCCGAAACGCGCCGGGTGGGGCCCCGGGGCACCCTGCTGATCACCAGCAGCCCGGCCCTGCTGCGGATCACCGACCGGGTGGTGGTGATCGCCGACGGCCGGGTGGCCGCCGAGGGACCGCACGAGCACCTGCTGGCCTCCGACGCCCGCTACCGCGAGGAGACACTGCGGTGACCGCTGACCCGCGTACCGCCGAACCCGGCCGGACGTTGCTGCCTGTCGCGTCCGCCCGGCAGACCTGGACGACGCTCGGCGCCCAGTTCCGCGCCCGGCCCGGCCTCAGCGCCGCCGCGGCGACCGTGCTCGTCGTCGCCGCCGCGGGTGGCCTGGTCGCGCCCTGGGTGCTCGGCCGCCTGGTCGACGACGTCATCGCCGACGCCCCGGTCTCCCGGATCGCCGGCCGGGTGGCGGTGATCGCCGGCGCCGCCGTGTTCACCGGCCTGCTCACGGCGCTCGGCGCCGCGCTCGCGTCCCGGCTCGGCGAGACGGTGCTGGCCCGGCTGCGCGAGCGCGTCCTCGACCGCGCGTTGCACCTGCCGTCCGCGACGCTGGAGCGGGCCGGCACCGGCGACCTGCTGGCCCGCGTCGGCGACGACGTGGCGGTGGTGACGAACGTGATCGCGGTGAGCGGCCCGGCGTTCGTCGGCGCGCTGCTGTCGGTGGTGCTCACCGTGTTCGGGCTGGTCGCGCTGGACTGGCGGCTCGGCCTCGCCGGGCTGCTAGCAGCGCCCGCGTACGCGCTGGCGCTGCGCTGGTACCTGCGGCGCTCCGCGCCCTACTACGCCCGCGAGCGGGTCGCCACCGGCGAGCGGACGCAGGCGATGGCCGGCGCGCTGCGCGGCGCGGCGACGGTGCGCGCGTACCGGACCGAGGACGCGCACGTGGCGGCCATCGCCGAGCGGTCCGGCGTGGCGCGCGACCTGTCGCTGGAGATCTTCAACCTGCACACCCGCTTCGGGCTGCGGATCAACAGGTCGGAGTTCCTCGGCCTGGCCGCCGTGCTCGTGGCCGGGTTCCTCCTGGTCCGCGACGACCTGGTAACCGTCGGCGCGGCGACCACCGCCGCGCTCTACTTCCACCGCCTGTTCAACCCGATCGGCCTGCTGCTGCTGGAGTCCGACTCGGTGCTGCAGGCCGGCGCGAGCCTCGCCCGGCTGGTCGGCGTGGCGAACCTGCCCGACACCGGCCCGGCCACCGCCTCCGGCCCGGCCGCCCCGCCCGCCAGCCCGCGCGGCCCGGCCGCGCTGGACGTCACGGTGCGCCGGCACCACTACGACGACGGGCCGCTGGTGCTCGCCGACGTCGAACTGCGCCTGGCGCCGGGGGAGCGGGTCGCGCTGGTCGGCGCCAGCGGCGCGGGCAAGAGCACGCTCGCCGGCATCGCCGCCGGGATCATCGCGCCCACCGACGGATCGGTACGCCTCGACGGCGCGCCGCTGACCGGGACGGGCGAGGCCACGTCCCGGCGCGACGTCGCACTGGTCAGCCAGGAGGTGCACGTCTTCGCCGGGCCGATCGCCGAGGACCTGCGCCTGGCCGCACCGGACGCGACCGACGCCGAGCTGCTCGACGCGCTGGAACGGGTCGGCGCCACCACCTGGCTGCGTGCCCTGCCCGACGGGCTGGCGACGCCGGTGGGCGAGGGCGGCCACCGGCTCACCGCCGCCCAGGCCCAGCAGGTGGCCCTGGCCCGGCTGGTGCTCACCGCGCCGGCCGTCGCCGTGCTGGACGAGGCGACAGCCGAGGCCGGCAGCGCCGGGGCCCGCGACCTGGACCGGGCGGCCCTCGCGGCCACGCAGGGGCGGACCACGCTGATCGTGGCGCACCGGCTCAGCCAGGCGGTGAGCGCGGACCGGATCGTCGTGCTCGACCACGGCCGGATCGTGGAGCAGGGCACGCACGAGGAGCTGCTGGCCGCCGACGGCCGGTACGGCCATCTCTGGCGTTCCTGGCGCGTCCCGGTATGATCACCGACCGCTGTACCGCCCAGGCGAGGTGACCATGACCGACCTGCCGACCCGCTTCGTGCTGTTCCCGGGGCGGCACCACCTGCTGACCCGGTTCCAGGCCGACTACCTGCGCCGGCTCTCCGGCGACGAGGCCACAGTGGTCTGGGCGGTGACGTCGGCCAACCACGAGAACACCAGGCGCAACCCCGTCGCGTACCACAGGCGGGAGGCCGCGATCGAGCGGTTCAGCGTGCTCAGCGGGCTGCGCTCGCTGGCCGTGCCGATCTTCGACACCGCGTACACCGACGCGTTCGCCGAGGTCACGCTCAAGAGCATCGCGGTGGCCACCGGGCTCGAACTCACGCCCGCCGACACGGTGGTGGCCTGCTCCACCCCGGAGGTCGCCAAGCTGTACGAGCGCCTCGGCTTCGGGATCGCGCTGGTCGAGGCGGATCCGGACCTGCCCGGGACGCCGGAACGGCCGTGGGACGTGCTGCTGCGCCTGGCCGCCGGTGACGAGAGCTGGCGGACGCTCACCCACCCGGCGACGATCGACGTGTTCGAGCGCTACCGCCTGGTCGAGGCGATCCGGTCGGTGGTGAACGACCCGCTCGTCGGCGACGAGGGCGGCCTCACCGTGACCCGCGACTACCGCACCTACGTGGAGGCGTTCGCCTCGGCCGCCCAACGCAAGTGGGACTCGGTGCGCCGGCACGTGCAGCCCGGACGCATCGTGGACATCGGCTGCGGCGCGGGCGCCGTCCTGGAACTGGCCGACCGGGAGGCCGCGCTGCGCGAGAGCGACCTGATCGGTGTGGAGGTGGCCCGCCACCTCTACCAGGAGTGCCTGCACAAGAAGGCGCAGGGCGTGTTCCGTAACGCCAACGTGTACTTCTTCCACCGCAACGTCCTCGGCGGCGCGGTGTTCAAGGACCGGTCGGTGGACACCACGCTCACCTTCGCGCTGACCCACGAGATCTGGTCGTACGGGCGGCAGCGGGAGTCGCTGCTCCAGTTCGCCCGCCGCATCCACGACCACACGGTGCCCGGCGGCGTCTGGATCAACAGCGACGTGTGCGGGCCGGACGAGCCGGACCGGCCGGTGATCCTGCGGCTGACCACCGACGACGGGGACAACCCCGCCTCGCCGCGCCGGGATCTCGCCGACCTGACCTCGGCCGAGGTCCGGCGGTACGTCTCCGGACTGTCGACGCGGGCCCGGCTGGACCAGTTCGCGGTGGACTTCGCGTTCGGCTTCGCGTACGAGCCGCTGGCCGACGGCGCGGTACGTCTCGGCCTGGGCGCGGCGATGGACTACCTGACCCGCAAGGACTACACCGACAACTGGCTGTCGGAGACGAAGGAGCAGTTCTGCGGCCTGAGCTTCGCCGACTGGACGGCGCTGCTCACCGAGGCCGGTTTCGAGATCGGCCCGGCCTCGGCGCCGGTCCGCAACGACTGGGTGATCGACAACCGGATCGCACCGGTCGCGTCCCTCACCGACCTGGACGGCCGGCCGCTGGACTGGCCGACCACCCACGTCCTCACCGTCGCCCACCGCCCGCGCAACGCCTGACACCACGAGCGCCCGCCGGACCGGCTGGACGGCCGGGCCGGCGGGCGCCGTGGCGTGCTTCAGTGGCTCAGCGCGATCCGTACCGCCAGGACGATCAGGATCAGCCCGGTCAGCCGTTCGATCACCAGCAGCACCGACGGCCGGGTCAGCCAGGGCTGCAACCGGTCGATGAGCAGGATGTAGCAGGCCCACCACAGCACGGCGAGGCCGATGAACGTGGCGGCCAGCACCGCCGTACGGGCCGCCGCGCCGTCGCCGGGCTTGACGAACTGCGGCACGAACGAGACGTAGAAGACGACCACCTTGACGTTCAGCAGCTGGCTGGTGACGCCCATGACGAACGAGCGCCGGGCCACGTGCGGCTCGTCGGCGGCCACCGTCTCCGGCGCGGCGACCGGGCCGGTGTCCACGTCCGGCCCGGGGCCGCCCGCGCCCACGGTGACCGGCTGCGCGGCCGGGGCCGTCGCCCGTCGTGGCCGGGTGGCCCAGAGGATGGTGCCGCCCAGGTAGAGCAGGTACAGCGCGCCGGCGACCCGCAGCACCGTGTAGAGCGCCGGCGAGGACACCAGCAGGGCGGACAGGCCGGCGGTGGCGAGCGAGGCGTGCACCAGGGCGGCGGCGAACAGCCCGGCCAGCACCACGAACCCGGCCCGCCGCCCGTACCGCACGGTCTGCCGGGTGACCAGGGCGAAGTCGACGCCCGGCACGATGATGATGAGCAGGCTCGCCGCGACGAAGCTGACGATCTGGATGTCAGACACGCTGCTCCTCCCTCGCCTCGATGCGGGCCGGGGCGGCCTCCTCGATGACGGAGACGCCGCTGTCGCGGCGCGGCCCGTGCCGGCGCCACTGCTCGCGCAGCCGGATCCGGCCGTCCGGCAGCCGCTCGGGCCGCGACTCGCACTCGCCGACCACGATGCTGCCGTCGGTGAGCACCTCCACGTACGCGAAACGCACCACGCCCTGCGCGTCGCAGGTGCCGGCGAGCCGTCCGTGCCGTACCGGGCCGCCGGAGATCTCCGCCCAGACCAGGTCGCCGCGCTGGTGGTAGTGCCCCCGCAACGGGTCGGCGTCACCGGCGTGGTCGACGGAGACGAAGATCCGGTCGTCGTAGTCGAACGATGTCATCGCGCTCACGCCCATCGGGTGCTCAGGTAGTCGTCGCGGAACCGGCAGACCGTGCGGCCGGCGATCGAGTTGAGGATCATCGCGCTGCGGATCGGCAGGATGCTCAGGTTGGAGTCGACGAGCCCCTGGACGTACCGCCCCCGGTTCAGCACGAAGATCTTGTGGTCGTCGGCGTGCTTCCACCGGATCGAGTAGTCCGACTCGATGACCGGCTCACCGCGCTCGTCCAGGTCGATCAGCGCGGTCAGCTCCGGGTCGAAGGGCAGCGGCGCCTGCCGGCGTCCCGCCGCGACGACGAGGTTCACCGCCCGGTGCCGTTCCTCGCCGCTGCCGGCGGTCAGGCACTCCAGCTCGACCTCCCCGTCGAGCTGCCGGGCGCCGGTCACGGTACGGCTCGGCATGATCGTCACCGGGAACCGGCCGGTGCGCAGCCGCTCCTCGTAGTTGTGCTGGTAGACGCCGCGCAACGTGCCCGGGGAGATGCCGTCGCTGGTCAGGATCTGACCGGAGACGAGCCGTTCCCGCACGTCCCGGGACAGGGTGAGGAACGCCTCCTGGTAGGCGGGCCGGTACAGGTCGTTCGCCGACGGGGAGTCCTCCAGCGGGGCGAACCACGACCGCCGCCCGATCCACCTGATGTCGCGGCACCCGCGGGCGAGCAGCGCCGCGACGCACTCCGCGCTGGTCTGGCCGCTGCCGATCACGATCCACGGCAGGTCCGGCTCGTCCGGCACCGTGGCGAGGCGCTGGTGCAGCTCGTCGGCGACGAACAGGTGCCGGGGGTCGAGGGCGTCCAGGAACTCCGGTACGAAGGGGACGGTCCCGCTGCCGAGCACCAGGTGCCGGGAGCGGGCGACCTCCGCACCGCCGCTGCGGCTCACCAGCGCGCCGTCGAACTCGACCCGGTCGACGCGGGTGCCGTACGTGATGCGCGGCAGCCGGCCCGCCGCCCACACCAGGTACTGCTGGTACTCGATCCGGGGGATGGTGTCGAACCCGGCGCCCAGCAGGGCGTACACCCGGCCGGTGGTGACCAGGTAGTTGAGGAACGACAGCGGGTGGGTCGGGTCGTAGAGCGAGACCAGGTCCTTGACCCAGCCGGTCTGCATGCGGACGCCGCTGTGCAGCATCCCGTCGTGCCAGCCCGGCCGGTCGCGGGCCTCGAACAGCGCAATGTCGTGCGGCGCGAGGGTGTCGTACATCGCCGCGAGGCTCAGGTTCGCCGGCCCGGCGCCGATTCCCACTGTGTGAAAGGTCTGCGTCATCAGTCTGCCTCTGTCTGGCCGTGGGGGACAGGGATCGCGGTTCGGGTGTTCAGCAGGGCGGTGGCGGCGAGCCGGCTGGCGGCCAGGACGGTCTTGGCGGCGCCGCCGCTGCCGCCGGTGAAGGTGTGCACCGCGCCGGCCACGTGGCGCAGGGCCAGCCCGGCGGGTTCGCTGTAGCAGTCGGTGGCGCTCACCGGCGGGCCGGCCGGTCGCGGGTCCAGGCCGGGCAGCCTCCGTGCCGCCACGGTCAGGACCCGTGCCGCCAGTGCGGCGTCCGGCTCGGGGGACGGCGGGTCGACGTCCCACCTGTCGCTGGGCAGCCCGAGCAGCACCCGCCCCGGACCGGCCGGCCGGCCGTAGAGGCCGCTGGTCTCGTCCACGAAGCACGGCAGCTCGGCGCGGCCGGTGACGTGGTGGGCGTACTGGATGTGCTTGGTGCGCAGCGAGGTCGGCAGCCCGGCGGCGCCCAGCAGACGCGGGGTCCAGGCCCCGGCGGCCACGACGACGAGGTCGCCGGTGAGCCGGCGGCCGTCGCGCAGCTCGACCACGCGGTCGTCGAGGCGGGCCACCGGTGTGGTCTCGGTCCGGCCGAGGCCACGCAGGACGGTCCGGCGCAGCCGGTCCGGGTCCAGGTAGCCGGCCCGGTCCTCCCAGATCCCCACCGTGCCGTCCGGGAGCCCGGCGAAGCCGAACCGGTCGGCGATCTCGGCCCGGGTCAGCACCTCGGCGCCGTCCACGCCGGCCGCCGCCCGGGCGTCGAGCAGGTAGAGCGAGCCGGTCCGCCGCCACCCGGCCGCTGTCGCGAGGGACGGATCGGCCAGCAGTTCGGCGAGGCTCGCGGCGGCGAGGGACCGGGCGGCCGGATCGGGCTCGAAGGCACGCACCAGTCCGCCGGACGCGGCCGTCGCGTCGGCGGGCCGCCCGGCCGCGCCGCCGCCGTGCGGGCCGATCAGGACCGCGTCGGCGCCCGCGTCCCGCAGCCGCCGGGCGAGCAGGACGCCACTGATGCCCGCGCCGACGACGAGCACGCGCGGCTCACCCATCCGAACCCGCCGGTTCCGCGCCGCCGACGACGCCGAGCAGGCGGGCCGCCCGCTCCGGCGCACCGGGGTACGCGGCCAGCGCCGCCCGGACCGCGGTGGCGGGGTCGAAGTGGTCCAGGCGCAGCGCCTGCTCGCCGCGGGTCAGTTCGGTGTCGGCCAGGACGCCGTCCAGGCCGGCGGTGGTGCCGGCCAGGGTCGCGGCGTACCGGGCGGCGAACGCCTCGTACGCCTCCGGGCGGAAGTCCGACTCGTAGCTGTCCGGCCGGTCCCAGCTCAGGAACGCCCGGACCACAGCCGGGTCCTCGGTGGCCAGGAACTCGTGCGCCCAGATCGCGTGCTCGCGGCTGGTGGAGAACTTGGCGCCGGTGAGCCGGTAGAACTCGTTCACGACCAGCCCGGTCGGCCGGTCGGGCAGCCCGGCGGCCAGGTGCAGGGCCGGGATGAGCAGCGCGTAGTAGAACGCGTTGTCGACCCCGAGGAAGATCCACTGCTCGTCCACGTCCCGCCACGCGTCCAGGTACCCGGCCAGCGTGTCCGCGTCCGGCCGCAGGTGGCGGGCGGGCAGCACCAGGTTGGCCAGGGCCATCTCCGCCCAGACGTCGATGCGCAGGCCGTCGTCCCACTCGATGCCCCAGTCCGTCGGGTACGCCAGCGGCACCTCCGGCAGCCCGCCGTCGAGGTACGACGCGACGAGGCGCCGCAGCCGGGGCGGCAGCACCGCGCGGGACCAGAACTCGGCCAGCCGCTCCCGGTGCTCGTCGAGCCGCAGCACCGGGACCGTGCGGGTGACCGGTTCGGGTGCGGCGTCGCAGCAGGTCGACCGCGCGCCGGCCAGGTTCGCGGCGGTGCAGAACCCGCCACAGCCCTCGCAGGTGCCGCCGTTCGCGCCGGCGCCGCAGGCCGGGCAGCGCCCGGCGACCCGGACGTGGTGCAGGGTCCGCCCGCAGGCCGCGCACGCGCGCAGCGACACCGGGGCGACCTCCACCACCTTCGCCTCCACCAGCTCGGTGAGCAGGCGTGCGACCACCCGGCGGTAGCCCTCGTCGGCCAGCGGGTCGGCCATGACGTCGTACCGGATGCGCGCGGCGCGCAGCGCGGCGTGGATCGACGACCCGTACCGGGCGGCGGTGTCCGCCGGGGTCTCGCCCAGCGCCTCCGCCCGGGCGGGCACGTAGTTCTGGTGCGCGTCCAGCCCGCACTGGGTCACCACCCGCCGGCCGGCGGCACGCAGCGCGCGGGCCGCGACGTCCCCGGCGACGTACGGGCCGCTGAGGTGCCCGAGGTGCAGCGGCCCGTTCGGCGTCGGTGGCGGCGTCACCACCAGCACCGCGCCGGGGGAGGTGGCCGCCCCGTCAGTCACGGCCGGCTCCGTCGTCCGCGCCGGCCTGCGCCGCGTCGTCGGGCCGGGGCATCCAGTAGATGCTGAGGATGGTGAGCGGCTGCTCCGGCGAGGGGTTGTGGATGACGTGGCTCTGCTCGGGTTCGAGCAGGATCACGCCACCGGTCGGCACCTCGACCTTCTCGCCGCCCGCCTCGTAGATGGCCGTGCCGCGGGTCACCACGGCGAACTCGACCTCGGGGTGGACGTCCTCGCTGCTGCTGCCACCGGGCGGGATCACGCACCACATGGCGTCGAACGGCAACGGGCCGAGATCGCGGTACTGCGTCCAGCGGCCGATCCGGATGCCGTACTCGTCGGTGAGTTCGGCGGTGTCGCTGACGTACCTTCGCATGTTCGTCCTCCTGGTCGGCGCGCTGCCCGCCGGGCCCGCGCCGGACGGGTCTGAGGTTTGCGGAGAGTGACCGGAAGTGCTGCTTCTGCGACGCTGCACCGATGCCGGGAAGGGCCCGTCTCGTCGACCGTCGATTCGACTCCGGTCGATAGCGTCGGACCCACTGTGGACTTAACCTCGTCTGGCCAACAGGAGCTTCACCGGCAGATCACCGGCAATGTCGCTGCTGACTGCCCGCTCAGCGGCCTCGGCTTCGGTGGTCCACCGGCATGAATCCACCAGAACCGGTACGGAGACGACGCTGTGATCGGCTACATGGATACGTTGGGTCATGAAATCGCTACCGCCCGGCGACTGGCCAACCTGACACAGGAGGAGTTGGCCGCCCGCACCGGACTGAGCGTCCGGAGCATCCGCAACCTGGAGTCGTCGCGGGTGACCCGTCCGCGGCCCGCGACCGTCCGGCTGCTCCGTGAGGTCCTCGGCCTGCCCGCCCACCCGGCGTCCGCGGCCCGGATCCGCCCCATGCAACTACCGCTGGAGATTCCCGGCTTCACCGGCCGTTCCGCACAACTGCGGCAACTCGACCGGCTGCTCGACGGGGGACCGCGGCGGATGTCGAGCGTCGTCGTGTGCGTCCTGTCCGGCCGGTCCGGCATCGGCAAGACGGCGCTGGCGCTGCGCTGGGCGCACCGGTCGGCCGCCCGGTTCGCCGACGGGGTGCTGCACGTGCAGCTCGGCGGCAGCGGCCCGGGCAGGGCGGCGGTGGCGCCGGCCGAGGCGCTCGGCGGTCTGATCGAGGCGCTCGACGTACCCGGTGGTGTCCCGTGCGGACCGGCGGCGCGCACCGGGCTCTACCGCAGCGCGCTCGCCGGACGCCGGATGCTCATCGTGCTCGACGACGCCCGCGACGCCGACCAGGTACGGCCGCTGCTGCCCGGCGTACCCGGCTGCATGGTGGTCGTGACCAGCCGGGACCGCCTCACCGGCCTGGTCGTCGGCGAGGCCGCGTGCCCGGTCGTGGTCGACGAGCTGGCCGCCGGCGAGGCGTGGGACCTGCTGGCCGCCCGCCTCGGCGAGCGTCGCCTCACCGCCGAGCGCGCGGCGGTGCGGGAGATCATCGCGCACTGCGCCGGCGTGCCCCGGGCGCTGGCTGTGGTGGCCGCCCGCGCGGCCGTCCAGCCCCGGCTGCCGCTGGCGGAGGTGGCCCGCCAGCTCCGGTAGGCGGACCGGGGCCGCCCGGCCGGTCAGCCCTGGTCGGCGCGGGTGCCGTCGCGCGCGGCGACGTGCGCCGGCACCGGCGTCGCCGGCGGCAGCGCCGGGTCGGTCACCGGCTGCTGCCAGCGCGCGACCAGCGGAAGCTCGCCGGCCCAGAGCCCGAGGACGGCGTCCGGGCCGTCGCCGTCGTCCGGCGGGCCGCTGCGCGTCTTGACCGACGCCTCGGCCAGCGGAAGCGCCAGCAGCGCGGTGGCCGCCAGCTCCCGCCGGTTCGGGCGGCGGGCGTGGTCCCACTGGCCGGGGGCCACGTGCTCGGTCAGCAGCCGCAGGCCGTACACCTTCTCCTCGGCGTCGGTCACCCACCGGGGCCGGCCGTAGACCATCGCGCTGCGGTAGTTGATCCCGTGCTCGAACACCGAGCGCGCCAGGACCAGGCCGTCGACCACTGTGACCGTGACGCAGACCTCGGCGTCGGTGGTGAGGCTCCGGCTGGCCACCGAGCCGTGCAGGTAGAGGTGCCGGTCGTCGAAGCCGTAGACGGTCGGCACCACCATCGGGCCGCCGTCGACCAGCACGCCCAGATGGCAGACGAAGGCGGCCCGGAGCACGTCGAACAGGGCGGCGCGGTCGCGGTGCCCCTTCTCCTTCATCCGGCGCAGCGTCGTACGCGGCGTCGCGGACAACCGCCCGTCGGTATCGGTCATGGCTGATTCTCCTGTCGGCCCCGCCGTTTCTACCGGGTCGGGCCGCGGTCCTCAAGGGCCGGCCCGCCGGACCGGTGGGGGAGCGGGCCCGGGGGAAGGATCCGGCACAGCGCCTCCAGCGCGGCGGCGTACGCGTGCTCGGGCGGCGTGGCGTAGCCGACCACGAGGCCGTCGAGGGCGGGCATGGTGGCGTCCGGGTGGCGGAAACCGGCCAGCCCGTCGAGCGCGATCGACTGAGCGGCGGCGGCCTCGACCACCTGGTGCTCGGTGCCCGCGGGCAGGCGCAGCACGGCGTGCAGCCCGGCGGCGACGCCGGTCGGCGTGACGTGCGGGGCGTGGGCGGCGAGCGCGGCGACGAGGCGGTCGCGGCGGGCGCGGTACCGCTGCCGCATCCGGCGCACGTGCCGGTCGTACCGGCCGGAGTCGAGGAAGTCGGCGAGGGTGAGCTGGTCCGTCACGCCCGCCCACGCCTCCCGCTCACCCTTGGCGTCCAGCACCGGGCCGACGAGCCGTTCGGGCAGCACCATCCAGCCCAGACGCAGCGCGGGGGAGAGGCTCTTGCTCACCGAGCCCAGGTAGACCACGTGCTCCGGGGCCAGGCCCTGCACCGCGCCGACCGGATCCCGGTCGTACCGGAACTCGCCGTCGTAGTCGTCCTCCAGCACCAGTCCGTCCCGGCCCTCCGCCCACCCCAGCGCGGCGAGGCGCCGCCGGGGATGCAGTGGCCCGCCGGTGGGGAACTGGTGCGCGGGCGTGAGCAGCGCCGCCCGTACCCCGGCGAGGTCGGTCAGCTCCCCGGTGCGGGCGCCGTCCGCGTCGAGCGTGAGCGGGACGGTACGGACGCCTGCCGCCGCCAGGATCGCGCGGTGGAACGCGAGGCCGTAGGACTCGACCGCCAGCGGGCCGCGCAGAACCCGGCCACCGAAGAGCAGGCGCAGCGCGTGCGCGACACCGGAACACACCACGATCCGGTCCGGGGTGGTGCGGACGCCCCGCGCCCGCGCCAGGTACCCGGCCAGTGCCCGGCGCAGCTCCGGGCGGCCCCGCGGGTCGCCCGGCCCGAACGCCTCGTTCGGCGCGGCGGTCAGGGCGCGGCGCGTGGACGCCAGCCACGCGGCGCGCGGGAAGGAGGCGGCATCCGGCTGCCCCTGCCGCAGGTGGTGCACGGCCGGGGCCGGACGCGCGGGCGGCTGCCTCGGGACGCGGGCGACCCGGGCGGGCTCGGTGCGCGGCGCCACCCGCGTACCGGAGCCCTGCCGGGCGACCAGCCATCCCTCGGCCACCAGCTCGGCGTACGCGGCGGCGACGGTGTTGCGGGCCAGGCCGAGGTCGGCGGCGAGGGACCGGTACGGCGGCAGGAGGGTGCCGGCGGCCAGTCTCCCGTCCCGGACGGCGTCGCGCAGCGCGCGGATGAGCGCGGACCGGCGGCCGCGGGCGCCGGACAGTTCCAGATGCAGGTCGCTGCCGAGCCGTCGCGCCGGATTGGCCCACGAATCCGTCATGCGAATGCACCCTAGTCCGGGTCTTTTCCGACCCTAGTGTGGGCTCATGGACACGATCATGAACGCCCCGCACCCGCTGCGCTCCACCGTCCGGGGCCGGGTCCTGCTGCCGGGGGACGAAGGGTTCGAGGTGGCCGGCCGGGCCTGGAACCTGGCCGTCGCGCAGTCACCGGCGGCGGTGGTCGAGGCCGCCGACGCGGACGACGTCGCCGCGCTCGTCCGGTACGCCCGCCCGGCCGGACTGAGCATCGCCGTGCAGCCCAACGGGCACGGTGCCACCGGCCGCGCCGACGGCGCGATCCTGCTGCGGACCGGACGCCTGGACACCGTGGAGATCGACCCGGCCGCCCGCCGGGCCCGGGTCGGCGCGGGTGTGCCGTCCGGCCGGCTCCAGGCCGCCGCCGCGCCGTACGGGCTCACCGGGCTGCCCGGCAGCTCCCCCGTGGTCAGCGTGACCGGGGTGGCGCTCGGTGGCGGGCTGAGCTGGTTCGGCCGCGCGTACGGCTGGGTGTCCGACGCGGTCACCGCGTTCGACGTCGTGGACGCCGAGGCGCGGCACCGGCGCGTCACCGCCGAGACCGACCCCGACCTGTTCTGGGCGCTGCGCGGCGGCGGCGGAGACTTCGCGATCGTCACCGCGCTCGAACTCGCGCTGCACCCCGCGCCGGAGCTGTACGGCGGACGCATGATGTGGGCGGCGGCGCACGCGCCGGACGTGCTGCGGGCGTTCCGGCGGATCACCGCCACCGCGCCCGAGGAGCTGACCGTCTGGATGGACCTGCTGCACCTCCCCGGCGCCGACCCGATGGTGGCCCTCGACGTCACCCATCTCGGCGACGGGACCGGGGCGCGGGACCTGCTCGCACCGCTGGACCGGTTGCCCGCGCCGATCTCCGACAGCAGGCGGATCATGCCGGTCACCGAACTCGACGGCATCACGGCTGAACCCACCGCCCCCAGCCCCGGCATCTCCCGCGCCGAACTGCTGACCCGCCTCGACGACGACGCGGCCGGGGCGCTGCTGGCCGACCCGATCGCCCCGCTGCTCAGCGTCCAGCTCCGGCACCTGGGCGGCGCCCTCGCCCAGGACTCCGACAGCCCGCACGGCCCGCTCACCGAGCCGTACGCGCTCTACCTGTTCGGCGTCGCCACCGACCCGGCGGCGGTCACGGCGCGGCAGCGGGCCCTGGCCGCCGCCCTGCCGGTCAGCGGGCGCAAGCCGGTGACCTTTCTCAACCCGGACGAGACGGTGGCCGACGCGTTCACCCCCGCCGTCCTGACCCGGCTCCGGGCGGTCAAGCGCCGCCACGACCCGGACGGCCTCGTCCGGTCCAACTTCCCGGTGGCCGGCTGACGCCCCGGAGCGCGACCCGGTCAGGCCGGGGGGTGCGCGCGGCAGCCCGGCAGTCCTCTGCTCAGCGGACCTTCTTCGTCGGCCGTTTACGAGGCGGGGTCAACGACTCGGCGATCGCCGAGATCGCGGACGGCACCAGGCGGTAGTACGCCCACACACCCCGCTTCTCCCGCTCGAGCAGGCCGGCCTCGGTGAGGATCCGGAGGTGATGGCTGACGGTCGGCTGGGAGAGACCGAGCGGCGCGGTGAGGTCGCTGACTGACGCCTCGCCCTCCGGAGCGGACTGGATCAGGCTGAGCAGGCGCAGCCGGGCCGGGTCGGCGAACGCCTTCAGGACTCCCGCGAGCCGCTCGGCATCGGCACGCTTGATCGGCTCGCCGGCAAGTGGCGAGATGGCAGGGGTGGCAGTTTTCGCAGTTCCCACGCTTGCATCGTTGCACCAATGGCGGCCACCTGCCCGGGCAACCAGGACCGGATCATCCGGTCAGGCGGTGGGGTGCAGTTCGGCGAGCAGTCGTTCCACCCGGGTGCGGATCTCGTCCCGGATGGGGCGTACCGCGTCGAGGCCCTTGCCCGCGGGGTCTTCGAGCTTCCAGTCCTCGTACCGCTTGCCGGGGAAGACGGGGCAGGCGTCACCGCAGCCCATGGTGACGATGACGTCCGAGGACTCCGCCGTCTCGTACCGGAGGAGCCTGGGGGTCTGGTCGGTGATGTCGATGCCGACCTCGGCCATGGCCTGTACGGCGGCGGGGTTGACGGTCTCGGCGGGTGCGCTGCCGGCGGAGCGGACCTCGACGGTGTCGCCGGCGAGGTGGCGCAGCCAGCCGGCGGCCATCTGGGAACGGCCGGCGTTGTGCACGCAGACGAACAGGACGCTGGGCTTGTCGCTCATCGGGTCTCCATGATTCCGGTGGTCGCCGCGCGGCGTGCCGCGGCGCAGTCGAGGCATCTCATGGCCGGGCTCCCGGCGTGGGGAACAGGCGGGCGCGGGCCCACAGCGACACGTAGACCAGGCCGACGAGGACCGGGACCTCGATCAGCGGGCCGACGACGCCGGCCAGGGCCTGGCCGGAGGCGATCCCGAAGGTGCCGATCGCGACCGCGATGGCCAGTTCGAAGTTGTTGCCCGCCGCGGTGAACGCCAGGGTGGTGGTGCGTTCGTAGTTCAGGCCGATGGCCCGGCCGAGCAGGTAGGAGCCGGCCCACATGAGGGCGAAGTAGGCCAGCAGCGGCAGAGCGATGCGGGCCACGTCGGCCGGCCGGCCGGTGATGGCCTCGCCCTGCAGGGCGAACAGCACGACGATGGTGAACAGCAGCCCGTACAGGGCGACGGGTCCGACCCTGGGCAGGAACCGCTGCTCGTACCAGTCGCGACCCCTGGCGCGTTCGCCGACGCGGCGGGAGAGGTAGCCGGCGAGCAGTGGGATGCCGAGGAAGACGAGCACGTTGCCGGCGATGTCCCAGCCGGAGACCTCCAGCGCGGCGCCGTCCAGGCCCAGCCAGCCCGGCAGCACCGACAGGTAGAACCAGCCGAGCAGGCCGAAGGCGAGGACCTGGAACACCGAGTTGACGGCGACGAGGACCGCCGCCGCCTCCCGGTCGCCGCAGGCCAAGTCGTTCCAGATGATCACCATCGCGATGCAGCGGGCCAGGCCGACGATGATCAGACCGGTGCGGTACTCCGGCTGGTCGGCCAGGAAGACCCAGGCCAGGGCGAACATGACGGCGGGACCGACGATCCAGTTGAGGACCAGCGACGAGACCAGGAGACGCCGGTCACCGGTGACGGTGTCGAGGCGGTCGTAGCGGACCTTGGCCAGTACCGGATACATCATGATCAGCAGGCCGAGAGCGATGGGCAGGGAGATGCCACCGACCTCGACGGCGTCGAGAGCGTCGTCCAGGCCGGGAACGATCCGGCCGAGCAGCAGACCGGCGACCATGGCCAGGCCGATCCAGACCGGCAGGAACCGGTCGAGGCGCGACAGGCGTGCGACCACCGGTGGGGCGTGGTCGGCTCTGGTGGCGGTGCTCATGGGCACTCCCGTGGGTTGTCGGTGCCGACGCGTACCCCGATCTCCTGGTGGATGCGGGCGCTGGTGCCGGTCATCGGGTGTCTCCCGACGTGGCGGCGGGGGCGAGGCGGTCGACGCGGTCGGCGAGGTCGGCGTAGGCCGCCTCGAACGCCTCGTCGGTGTCGACGCGGACCGGGTCCGGCACGGACCAGTGCAGGCGGGGGCGGATCGGCCCGGTCAGCTCCTCGTGGGCGTTGTCGCAGACGGCGACGATCAGGTCGTCGTCTCGGACGACGTCGTCGACGTGTGCGGTGCCGGTCGGGTCGAGGTCGAGGGCGTGGCGGTGGGCCACGGCGACCGCGCGGGGATGGACCCGCGGCGCCGGTCTGGTGCCGGCGGACGCGGCGTCGCCGTCGGTGCGTCGCTTCCACAGCGCCGCGGCCAGCTGCGAGCGGGCGGAGTTGTGGGTGCATACGAAGACGACCCGATGCACATCCGCCAGCGGTGGCGGCGCGAGAGCGGAGAGGGCGGCCGGCTGGAGTCGCAGGTAGGTGCGCCGCCGATCGCCCTCCGACCGGCCCCGGACGACGAGGCCCGCGTCGGTGAGGACCTTGACGTGGTGGGCGACCAGGTTCGTCGGCATGTCGAGGGCGTGGGCGATCTCCCCGGGGGAGGCGTCGCCCAGGGTGAGCGCGTCCACGATGGCCAGGCGGGCCGGATCGCCCAGCGCGGCGTGGATCCGCGCGCGCTCGGCCAGAGAAGTAAGCTCAGTTTCCATTGACTCAATTGTTGCTGAGTAACCTCGGAGCCGTCAAGCCGGCATCGGCCGGATCGCTGGGCGGAAGCACAGGGCGCCGTGCGGTACGGCGGCCTACCGCTGCGTCGCGGCGGTCGGCTCGATCGACAGCAGGCCGGCGAGCCGGCGCAGGATCTGCGGCCGCGCGCGGTAGTAGACCCAGGTGCCCCGCCGCTCGGCGTCCACCAGGCCCGCCTCGCGTAACGTCTTGAGATGGTGGGAGATCGTCGGCCCGGTCAGGTCGAACGCCGGCGTCAGGTCGCACACGCACACCTCGCCGCCTTCGGCGGAGGCGATCATCGACATCAGCTGCAGCCGCACCGGATCGCCGAGGGCCTTGAACGCGGGCGCGAGCACCGCGGCCGTCTCGGCGGGAACCCGGCGCTGCGCCAGCGGGGGGCAGCACGGCGCGTCGGCGCTGAGGTCGACGAGTGGGATCGGCGCCTGCTGCTTCGACATGTCCCTAGGTTGACATCTGTCTAATCAGCGTGCAAGTCACCGATCAGGCAGATGCCAGGCCAGGGTGTCCGGAGGAAGTGAGGCTCGCCGGACGCGCAACCCTCCACCGGGCGGGCCGCGTCGTCGCCGCCGTCGTCCGGCTTCCAAGATCGGCGCGACAGGCTAGGCGAGCAGCGTGCGCAGCGCCTCGGCCAGGCCGGAACCGGCGGTGACCGGGCGGGCGAAGGACAACCGGGTGTCGGCGTGACCGTCCGGCCGCTCCGCCCGCAGCACGATGCCCTCGGCGTCGAGCGCGACCGGGACGACGCGCGCCGAACCGGCTGTGACTGTGGGGTCGACGAGCGTGCCGAGCCGGTCGAGGACGTCGCGGTGGCAGCGCGTCAGGTGCGCGAGGTGGGCGGCCTCGTCGACGGCGATCGGATCCGGCCGGGCCGCGCGGTACGCGCCGAGGTCCACCGCGACGGGATCGGCGGCCCGGTCGAGGACGACCTCGTCCGGCTCGACGGCCCACAGCGCCACCGGGGGCAGGTCGAGCAGCGACATCACGGTGGCCGGGTCGCAGGCGTCGAGGACGGCCGGGTCGAACCGGCGGGCCGTGCCGAGGATCCGCAGCCGGGACCGCACCCGGGAGCGCACGGCGACCGGGGCTAGGTGGGTCACGTCGAGGCGTACCGCGCCGCTGTGGCCGCGCGCGGCGACCAGCATGCCGCCGGTGCGGCTCATCGCGTCGACCGCCAGGACGATCGTGCCGTCGGGGAGGACGGCGTGGGCGGAGAGGAGGTCGGCGGTGGTGTCGCCGAGCGTGAGCCGCAGCGAGGAGGCAGCGGTCAGCACGCACCGGGCGGCGACGGCGTCGCGGGGCGTGGAGGAGGTGCCCGTACCGCCCGCCGACGACCCTGCGGCCGGGACGACGCCGGCCGGCGGGGCCGGACGCCCGGCGGGGTGCAACGCCATGTCTGTCTCCTCGGCCGGGAAGGGGTGAAGTCGGCCCAGGTCAGACGGTAGTAGGTAAGGCTTACCTCTGCAACGGCGGGTCGGGCGCCGCGCATGCCGTACGGGTCACGACGGTGACCGTCGTGACCCGTACGAGCGTGGTGTCCGGTTCTGTCAGGCGGGCTGGTAGGTGAGGCAGTCGCTGACAGTGGCGCCCGGACCGACGGTGATCGACTCGGCGGTGCAGGCCAGGTTGGTGTTGAACACGCAATCGGCCCGCGCGCACGCGCCCACCGCGCCGGTGACCTCCGCGATCCCGCCGCTGAGCGACGACTCGACGAACGTCGCGCAGGAGGCCGCGTCGGCGGACGCCGCCACGGTGATCGCGGGAGCGTGGCAGCCGTTGTCGTTGAAGCTGCACGCGGTGGCGGCGCATTCACGTACCGGCGGAGACTGCAACAGGGTCTTCATGGTGCCTCCAAGTCATGCGGGCCGGCGGAAGCGAACGGCCGGCCTCGTGGTGCTCGAATGCCATCTGGTATTTGCCGTGCGGCCGGTCCTCAAACCCGTCGGCCGTCAGTGAGGATCATGCTCACCTTAACAACGGAATGCGGGGTTGGCCGCCGGAAGGAGCCGTTTCCACACCGAATACCGAACGACGAAGATAAGGCTAACCTTGGTTAGGCGAGTCTTTCTTCACCCACCGGTACGGCGAATGCCGGCGTGCAATTTCCGCCCGTCCGACCAGGGTTCATCTGCGGGAACGCCACTGTCGCCCCGGACGGAGGCTGCGCCTCGGTGGTGGAATGGGCGAGCGCGGAACGCCGGTGAGGACGGAACGGCCGCGCCCTTCGGGTCGCGCCGAAATATCGGCTGGGAAATCAGCGGATCGGCAGGGATTCGGGACCGGCCGGGCGGCGGAATGCGAATCCGGTGGCAGGAAGCGCGGGCTCCGCATACGCGATGTCCGGGCCGGGGTCACCTGTCGGCGCGGGCGTGGCACCCTGAGCGGACCGCACGGGCCCGGTGCGGGCGCGGCGGATCCGGGGCGGGACGGGTGGAGGCGGCGTGATCGAGGGATGGCACGGCTGGTTCGGCACGATCAACGGGGTCGTGCTCCTCACCGTGGCCGCGTTGCCGGCGGCTGCGCTCGCGGTGTGGGTTCTGGCCCGACGGCGCGGCGGGGCGGGGCCGGCGTGGCGGAGGTCGCTGGCCGAGGTGGGCATCGTCTACGGGACCGTGCCGTGGGTCTGGATGATCATGCTGCCGGGGGACGGGGCCGGCGTGGTTCCCGGCCGGGTGAGCCTGGTGCCGCTTCGGGACCTGCTCACCGTCCTCGCGAGCGGGCCGCTGACGGTGACGGTCCAGATCGTCGGCAACCTGCTGGTGTTCGCGGCGCTCGGGTTCCTGGGCCCGCTGCGGTTCGCGGCGCTGGCGTCGGTGCCGCGGATCCTGGCGCTCGCGGCCGGCTGCTCGGTCCTGGTCGAGGTCGCGCAGTACGTCCTGCGGCTGGACCGCGTCTCCTCCGTGGACGACGTCCTGCTCAACACCGCCGGCGCCGGGCTGGCCGCGCTGGCGTCGCGCCGCTGGTGGCGCCGGCCGGCTGAGGTGTCACCCGCCACCACCGGTCCCGGCACCGGCCCGCTGAGCGGGGCACGACCCGGGTGACGCGGACGGCACGATGGGCCGGGCCGGCCGGCCCGGCCCATCGTGTGCGTCAGGTCGACGCGATCAACGTCCGCTCAGCAGATCTTCTTCGCCAGAGCGGTGGTGGCGCCGCCGTGCTCGTACGAGACGAGCAGCGAGGTGCCGGCCGGGAGCGACCCGCTCAGCGGCAGGACGAGCGTGCCGTCCTTGCGTAGAGCGGCGGTGGTCTCCGCCACGACCCGGGTGCCGTCCCAGAGGAAGGCGCGGGCCGTGCCCGCCTTCTTCACCTGGAGCTGCACGGACACCTTGCTCGCGGTGCGGGTGACCTTCTTGATCTTCACGGTGCCGTCCGGCAGCTTGGCGTAACCGCCCGGCGCCACCCCGTCCGAGACGGACTGCAGGAGGGTCTGCGGCGAGTCCACGCTCTGCGCCGCGGTGTCCGGCATGATCGGAGCCTTCGGCGCCGACGGCTTCGCCGCCAGGGCCGGCAGCGTCGCGTTGCCCCAGCGCCACGGGTCGGCCCGTACGCCGCTCCAGGTCGACCAGCCGACCCGGGTCTGCGCGGACAGGTCCTGCGTGTCCGAGTCGTTGACCAGGATGTTCAGGCCCATGCGGTTCGGGTCGACGGCGTCCGGCAGCACGCTGAACGGGATCTTGACCTCGATCCGGTAACCCGTGTAGGGGCTGCTTGTCACCACGGAGGCGATCTCCACGCCCGGCGCGGTCTCCGGGCCGCCCTGGTGGTTGTCCCGTTCCCGGGCGAAGCACGGCGGGTTCCCGTTGGCCGGGTCCTTCGTGGCCGGGAAGAGCGCCATGTTGAACACCGTGGAGGTGTTCGCCGAGTTGCCGCGCGGGTCGATGCCGAACTCGATGTTGTCGTTACGCCGCGGACGCTTGCAGTCCTCCGGCGGCAGGACGGTGCCGAGCACGTCGTCGGTGATGGTGAAGACGGCGTACAGGGCGTCGTCGGTGTGGGTCAGCTGGGCGGTGCCGGAGATGTCCGACGCCGGGGCGGCGGTGCCCTCCCAGCGGGTGGAGATGTCGATGACCTCGCCGGTGTACTCGTTGTCGTGGGCGTGTCCGTCGACGGTCGGCGCGCTGGCGGCCTTCGGGATCGTGGTGACCGGGACCAGGTTGAACGCACCGGGCTCGTTCGCGCTGCCGCCGGCGTAGCTGGTCTCGATCTGCACCCGGTAGGCGCCGTTGTCCGGCGCCCGGTTGGCCGTCGGCAGCGACGTGTCGGTGTTGGTGACTGTGAACGTCACCGAGGTGCTGGCGCCCGGCCGGAGCCCGCTGTACGGCACCTGCTGCTCGGCCACCGAGAAACCGGCGGGGACGTTCAGCTTGACCGCGCCGGACTCGACCCGGGTGCCGTGGTTGGTCAGGTTGACCTTGACGCTGCGGGTGCCGCCGCTGGGGATGTTCAGCAGGGACTCGATGAGCGCGTCGAGCTGCTGGGTCTTGTTCCGCACGGTCCACGCGCGGAAGTCGGCGATCTCCTCCAGCGGCTCCAGGGTGCCGCGCACCGGCGCGGTGCCCTGAACCCGGGCGCTGCTGGTGCCGCTGCCGTCCTTCTTGCTGGTCAGCGTGGCGTCGATCTTGAAGCGGGTGCCCACCTCGACCTGCGCGGGCGGGGTGACCGTGAAGGTCTTCACGACCTCCTTACGCGGGGTCAGCGTGCCCACGTTGCCGTTGCCGGTGACCGTCCAGCCGGCCGGCACGTTCAGGGTGACCTTGGCCCCCGGGACGGCCTTCTCGGCGTACAGGACGGTGTCCACCTTGATGGGCTGGCCCGCGACGGCCTCCCAGGTGCGCGGACGCACGTGGACCTCGGTGCCCAGCGGCAGGCCGCCCTGGGCGCGCAGGGTGGCGCCCTGGAGCGCACCGGTGCCGGCGCCCACGTTCGGGTCCGGGTACGGGGTGCGGGTGTCGATCAGCGTCAGCCGGTTGCAGCCGATGGCGTCGGGGTCGGTCGTCGGGAAGGAGCTGTTGCCCCAGCCCTGCGACACGTACTCCCGGCGGGCCCAGGTCTGGACCGTGTTCCACCGGTTGCCGTCGTGGCGCGCCGACTCGTAGCCCTGCCAGGTGCCGAAGACGACGTTGCTGGCCTCGGCCGGCGTGAAGGTGGTCTCGCAGGCGGGGCCGTTGGTGCCGGTGGTGCCGCTGCCGCCGGTCTGGAAGATGCGGGAGGCCCGCCAGGGCTGGAGGCCCTCCTTCTTGATCTGCTCCGGGAACGCCTTCGGGTCGGCAGCCGCGTAGAAGGCCTCCACGGCCAGCATGGCCGCCTTCTGGTGGTTGCCGTGGTTGCCCTGCGTGGCCGAGGGGTTCATCGTGAGGATGACCTCGGGCTTGGTGGTCCGCAGGACCCGCACGATCCGGGACAGCGTCTCCTGGTGGCCCCAGACCTCCTCGGTCAGGGGAGCGCTGGCGGTGTACCAGAAGTCCAGCGCGTCCAGGTTGTAGATGTGCTCGACGCCGGCCCAGCCGACGGCCTTGCGCTCCTCGGCCTCCCGCAGGATGCCGAGCTCCGGGCCCTCCTCGAGACCGGTGGCGTTGCCGCCGCCCTCGCCGCGGGTGGTGGTGATGACGCCGGCCTTCATGCCGTGATACTCGTTCCAGTATCCGAGCATGCCGAGCTGGCCGGCCTCGTCGTCCGGGTGGGCGCCGATGAACATGATGTCCAGGTCGACCGGCTTGTCGGACTTCTTGGCCTGGGGCTTCGGTGATGCTTGCTGGGGGTTGGCCTGGGCCGGAGTGGCCAGGCCCAACGACAGCAGACCGCACATGGCGATCGCCGCGCTGGTGCGCCATCTCATGGGCATACCTCTTCGTCTCGAAGCGAGAGTGCTGCGGCTGGGGACGGTCGGCCCGGCACGGGCCGGCTGACACGGTGGCTCGTGCCGGGCCGTGTTGCAGACAGCTGTCCACAGAGGACCGTGAGGTCCTCGGGGGTCGTGGTGCTCGACAACGGGATGGTGGTGCTCGCGCACCGTCACGGCGTGAGCGGTACGCACGGTGGCGACGTCGGTCCACCGGAAGGCCTTCGGGCCGTAACCTAGGGATCTTGCGAAGGCGTCGTCAATAGCTCCGGACGACTTTCTTCCTTATCCGAATAAACGATCGCCCCTGCTCAGGGCGATCACCCGGAGGTCGGCCGTGACGTGCGGACAGTCTTTGTCCAGGTTTGGCACCCCAATGTGGACCACAGGGCTCGGTTTTGCGCGACATGTCGGGCTGGCCCCGGCGCGACCGGCTTGTCGGCCGCAGAATTTTCCCTGGTCGGCGGACCGAGATCATCTCGTTACTTGACGCCAGAATTTTTTCTCACTAGGAAGAAAGTGTGTCTGACAAAGCCCCGACCAGTCCGGTCAGCCGTGAGCGGTCCCGTGAGATCAAGCGTCTCTCGGTGATCTTGGCCGCCCGGCAGGCCCGGCGGCTGTCCCGCGTGGACCTGGCCGAGATGACCGGCCTCTCGGCGGCGACCGTGACCGCGCTCGTGCGGGAACTCGTCGCCGAGGGTTACCTCATCGAACGCGGTCCCGGCGCGTCCACCACCGGCCGGCCCCGGGAGATGCTCGAGTTCAACCCCCGCGCCGAGCTCGTCGCGGCGGTGTCGCTGGAGCCGCCCCGGATCAGCTGCGAGATCGCCGACAGTGAGGGCGCGGTCATCGCGCACCGCGTCGCGCGGCTCGGCGCGAACGTGGTGGAGACCGTCTGCGAGTTCGTCCTCGACCTGGTCGGCGACAACCTGCCCTCGCTCCGCGGCGTCGCCATCGCGGTGCCCGGCGTGTCCAGCAACGGTGCGGTACGCCTCGCGCCGTCGGTCGGACTGGTCGAGGCGTGGCCGATCGGCGAATCCGTGCAACGGCGGCTCGGCGTACCCGTGGTCGTCGACAACGACGTCAACCTCATGGCCGCCGGCGAGTGCGTGGCCGGCGCCGGCGCGGACGTGGCGAACCTGTTGCTGATCCACGTGGCCGACGGCATCGGCGCCGGCCTCGTGCTCGACGGCAAGGTCCGCCGCGGCGCCAGCGGAGCCGCCGGCGAGGTCGGCTTCCTGCCGCTCGGCGGCGCGACCGAGCGCCGCTACAGCGGCGTCGGCGAGTTCGAGGCCCGGTGGTCGGTCAACGCCATCGCGGAGCGGGTCGTCGCGCTCAACCCGGGCCGCCGGCCCGAGTCACCGGTACGGGAGCTGAGCGGGCTCGCCGCGACCTCGGCGCCCGCCCGCGAGTACCTCGACGAGGTCCTCGGCGCCTGGGCCGGGCTCATCCTCTCCTGCGCCTGCGTCGTCGATCCGGGGCTGGTGCTGCTCAGCGGCGCCGCGGCGGAACTCGACGACGCGGCCCTCGACCAGCTACAGACCCTCGTCTCCGCCCGGACCCCGGCTCCCACCGAGGTACGCCGGGCCACCCTCGGCGACCAGGCCGTGCTGCACGGAGCCATCAGCTACGCGCTCTCGGCCGCGGTGCCCCGACCCTCGCTTCCCTGACCACCACCTGACCCCGGCCCCCGACGACCCCGACGCCCCCGACCCCGACACCCACCCCACCGTCACCGTCACCGTCGCGGCGACCGCGTCCGTATCCCGGACGACCGGTCGCGGCGCGATGCGGCGCGCCCCGGTCCGGGCGCGATCCGCGGACCTTCGACCCCGTCCCGGGGAACCGGCGAACCCGCCGGCGCCCCGGGTCGGGATCGCACACCGTCTTTCCCCGCTCCCGATAGTTCCCCCGCAAAATGGAGGTACCAATGAAACGTCGTTTGGCCCTGGCCGTCGCGTTCAGCGCGCTGCTGGCCGTCAGCGCGTGCGGCAGCAGCGACGACGACAAGGACACCGGCTCCTCCGGCTCCGCGTCGGCCGAGAAGGTCGTCATCTACAGTGCCCGCGACAAGTCGGTCACCGACTACGTCGTCGAGCAGTTCACGACCAAGAACCCCGAGTACAAGGGCAAGGTCGAGGTGCTCAACATGGGCGCCCAGGAGGTGCTGGAGCGGGTCCGCGCCGAGAAGGCCAACCCGCAGGCGTCGGTCTGGTGGGGCGGCACCCAGCAGGGCCTCGCCGCCGGCGCGTCCGAGGGCCTGCTGGAGTCCTGGCAGCCGTCGTTCGCCTCGAAGATCGACGCGCGGTACAAGGACGCCGAGGGCCGCTGGTTCGGCGAGATCCTGCTGCCCGAGGTCATCATGTACAACAACAAGGCGCTGACCCCGGAGACCGCGCCGAAGGACTGGGACGACCTGGTCGACCCGAAGTGGAAAGACAAGATCATCATCCGGGACGTGGCCGCCTCCGGCACCATGCGCTCGATTTACGCCTCGATGATCCAGCGCTTCACGGCCGACGGGTCCAACCCGCAGCCCGGCTACGACTGGCTGCGCAAGCTCGACGCCAACACCGTCGAGTACGCGGCCAACCCCAGCGACCTCTACCTGAAGATGTCGCGTGAGCAGGGCGTGGTGAGCGCCTGGAACCTCCAGGACATCCTGCTCCAGGCCAACGAGAAGATGCCGTTCGGCTACGTCATGCCGGCCTCCGGCGCGCCGGTGCTCGTCGACGGCGTGGCCGCGGTCAAGGGCGGCAACAGCGAGGGCGCGAAGAAGTTCCTCGAGTTCCTGTTCGACGACTCGCTGCGGGCCAGCCTGGCCAAGGACTACTTCCAGATCCCCGCTGTCGACATCGCCGAGAAGCCCGAGTGGCTGACCAAGCTCGACCTCAAGCCGATGAACGTCGACTGGAACGTGATCGGCAAGAACGAGACCGCCTGGATCACCCACTGGAACGCCCAGATCAAGGGCAAGGGCTAAGACGCTCGGAACCGGGCCGTGCTCCGGCACGGCCCGGCTTCGTCCTGGAAGGACCCACGAAATGATCGATGTCCGACTGACGGCGGTCAGTAAGCGCTTCGCCAAGTCGAGCGACTCCGCGGCGGTCGATGACGTCACCGTCACCATCGGAGCCGGCGAGTTCTTCACGCTGCTCGGGCCGAGCGGCTGCGGCAAGACGACGACGCTGCGCATGGTGGCCGGCTTCTACTTCCCGACGTCCGGTCACATCCACTTCGGCGACGACGACGTCACCCACTGGACGCCGAACAAGCGGGACACCGGCATGGTGTTCCAGAACTACGCGCTGTTCCCGCACATGACGGTGGCGCAGAACGTCGCGTACGGGCTCAAGGTCCGCCGGGTCTCCCGCGCCGAGCAGGCCCGGCGGGTCACCGAGGCGCTCGAACAGGTGCACCTCGCCGGCTACGGCGACCGGCGCATCGACGCGCTCTCCGGCGGCCAGCAGCAGCGCGTCGCGCTGGCGCGGGCCCTGGTGATCCGTCCCCGCACCATGCTGCTCGACGAACCGCTGTCGAACCTCGACGCGAAGCTGCGCGAGGAGACGCGTGCCGAGATCCGGCGGATCCAGCGGGAGAGCGGCACCACCTCGATCTACGTCACGCACGACCAGGCCGAGGCGATGGCGATGTCGGACCGGATCGCCGTCATGGAGTCCGGCCGGGTCCAGCAGGTCGGCACCCCGCACGAGGTCTACTACCAGCCCGCGAACGCGTTCGTGGCCCGGTTCATCGGACGCAGCAACGTGCTGAGCCTGCCGGTGACCGGCGCGGCGGAGCAGCGCGTCCAGGTACGCCTGCCCGGCGGCGCCACGATCGAGGTAGGCGCTCCCGCCGGACACGGGCTCACCGAGGGTGACACCGCACTGGTCTCCGCCCGCCCCGAGCACATCGCGCTCGGCGGCGACGACGACACCGCGGCCATGCGCGGCCGGGTCAGCCACGTCGAGTTCACCGGCATGGCCACCCACGTCACAGTCGACGTCGACGGTGACGAGGTGATGGCCGCACTGGTCGACGCGCCCGCCGGCATCGGGCTCGGCGACGTCGTGGGCCTGCGGCTCGCACCCGAGCGGCTCTGGGTGGTCAAGCCGTGACCGCTGCGACCCCGACCGCCCCCGGCTGGGCGGCGGCCCTCGGCCGGCGCCTGGCCGGCGGGGCGAACTCCCGATGGTTCCCCTACCTGCTGGTGCTGCCGCTGGTCCTGGTGCTGTGGGGCTTCGTCGTCCAGCCGATGTTCGCCACCTTCCGGGAGAGCGTCAGCGCCAACGGCACCGACAACTACCTCCAGTTCCTCTCCTCCTCCGGGGTGGCCCGCGAGTCGCTGTTCACCTCGCTGTTCATCTCGGCCGCGAGCGTGCTGCTCTGCGGCGTCGTCGGCGTGGCGATGGCGTTCCTGCTCAAGCGGTTCCACTTCCGCGGCCGGCGGCTCATCGAGGCGTTCATCCTGGTGCCGGCGGCCCTGCCGCCGCTGATCGGCGCCGTGTCCTTCCAGCTGCTCTACAGCAACATCGGCATCGTGCCGCGCGGCCTTCAGGCGCTGCTCGGCACCGAGAAGCCGGTCCTGGCCTTCGACGGGATCGCCGGTGTGCTGGTGGTGCACACGTTCACCATGTACCCGTTCTTCTTCCTGGCCGCCTCCGCGGCGCTGGCCGGGATGGACCCGTCGGTCGAGGAGGCGGCGTACAACCTCGGCGCGGGCCGGGTACGCGTGTGGCGCACCGTCCTGCTGCCGATGCTCACCCCGGCGCTGATCTCGGCGTCGCTGCTGGTCTTCATGACGTCGCTGGCGTCCTACACCGCGCCACTGCTGTTCAACGTCAGTCAGACCATGACGATGCAGATCTACATCAACCGCACCAACGGCGACCTGCCGATGGCCTCGGCGTACGCATCCGTGCTCGGCATCGTCTCGATCATCTTCCTGCTGGGCATGCGCTGGTACGAGGGGCGGCGCAACTACCAGTCGCAGTCCAAGGGCGTCTCGGCGGTCCGGCGGGAGATCACCAACCCGGTCGGCCGCTGGCTCGCGCCGCTCGCCTCGGTGCTGGCCACGCTGGTCCTGCTCGCCCCGGTCGGCGCGATCGCGCTCGTCGCGTTCTCCGAGGACCGGTCCTGGACCACCGAGGTGCTGCCGCCGACGTACACGTTCGAGAACTTCGTCACCATCTTCACCGACCCCAAGGCGTTCCAGCCGATCCTCAACTCGGTGCAGATGAGCCTCATCGCGGTCGTGGGCTGTGTGGTGATCGGCGTGCTGATCGCGTACGCGGTGCGGCGGCTGAAGTTCGTCGGGCGCGGCCTGCTCGACGTGGCCGTGATGATCGCCTGGGCACTGCCCGGCACGGTCGTGGCGATCAACCTGATCTCGGCGTTCAGCACCGGCAACGCGTTCAGCTTCGGGCAGGTGCTGGTCGGCACGTTCTGGATCCTGCCGCTGGCCTACTTCGTGCGGTTCCTGCCGATCGTGTTCCGGTCCAGCTCCGCGACGCTGGCCCTGATCGACCCGTCGCTGGAGGACGCCGCGCGTAACCTGGGCGCCTCCTGGCTGCGCGCGTTCTACACGATCACCGTGCGGCTGATGCTGCCCGGTGTGCTGGCCGGCGCGCTGCTGGCGTTCGTGCACGGCGTCGGCGAGTTCGTCGCCTCGGTGCTCATCTACACCTCGTCGACGGTCCCGATCTCGGTCGCCATCAACAACCGCATGTACAGCTTCGAGCTGGGCACCGCGGCCGCCTACGGCATGCTCCAGGTGCTGCTCATCTTCGTGGTGATGTGGTTCTCCGGACGGCTGGAGAGCAGCCGCACCGCGACCCGGAGGGCCGAGCAGTGGACGAACTGATCGAGCGGTGGCGGACCGGGGGAGGGCTGCTTCCGGTCACCCGGGTACCCGGGCACGCGTTCGCCGCCGTGACCGAGGCGGCCGACCTGGCGGTGCTGCCGGTCGGCGCGGTCGAGTGGCACGGTCCGCACCTGCCGATCGGTACCGACCTGATCCTGGCCGAGGGCTTCGCCGGGGAACTGGCCACCGGGTCCGCCCGGGCGGTGCTGTTCCCGGCCACGCCGTACGCCGCCTGCCCGGGCCAGACCCGGCCGTGGCCGGGCACTGTGGCGCTGCGGCCGGAGATCGCCGTCGGCTACCTCGCCGACGTGCTCGCCGGCATCGTCGAGGCGGGCTTCACCCGGGTGCTCGTGGTCAACGGGCACGACGCCAACATGTCCACCGTCCGCGCGGCGATGGAGTGGGTGTCCGGGCGGCACCGGGCCAGCATGATGCTGGTGAACTGGTTCCAGCTGGTCGGCCCGGACGAGACCACCGAGATGTTCGGTGAGCTGCCCGCCCGGGGGCACGGCGGCGCGTACGAGAGTTCCGCCGTGCTCGGCTTCGACCCGGCCGCGGTACGCCTGGACGCGGCGCCGGACCTGCCGCCCAAGCCGAAGCTGCCCACCCCGTACCCGTACGTGCTGGTGGAGTCGCGCCCCGACCCCTGGCAGGGCTGGTCGGGCCACGTCTCGCTGGCAGGCGAGGAGGCCGGCGGCCGGATCCGCGCCACCGCCGGCACCCGCCTGCGCGAGCTGGTCGGGGCGTGGCTCGCCGCGCCGCTGCCGGGACCGCCCGGCGCCGACCGGCCGGACCAGCCGGCCGGATGACAGTTACGCCCCAGGACCACGCACCACCTCGGGAGGCCTCCATGAGCCCGTCACTGACCGTCTACCAACAGCACCACCTCCGCGTCGTGTTCGACCACCACGTCGCCCACCTCTACCCGGCGATGGTCACGGCCAGCAAGGCCCACGTCGTCATGCTCGCCGAGCAGGGGCTGATCTCCGACGACGCCGCCGCGACGATGCTGCGCGGCCTGGTCGCCCTCGCCGCGGACCGGCCGGAGGAACTGGAGTACGACGGCAGCGTCGAGGACGTCTACTACACGCTGGAGAAGCGCCTCGCCGCCGCGGCCGGCATCGAGGTGTCGCAGCTGAGCGTGCAGCTCGCGCGTAGCCGCAACGACCTCGACGCCGGCGTCTTCCGGATGGTGCTGCGCGACCAGCTGCTCCAGGTGCTCGACGCGCTGCTGGCGACCGGCCGTACCGTGCTGGACCGCGCGGACCGGCACGCCGACGTGGTGATCACCGGCTACACGCACCGCCGCCCGGCCCAGCCGACCAGCATCGGGCACGTCTTCGCCGGCTACGCCGAGGCGCTCGCCGGCGAGGCCGCCGCGTACGCCGGCCTGCTGGACGAGATGAACCGCTCGCCGCTGGGCTCCTGCGCCTTCGCCGGCACCGACCTGGACATCTCGCCCCGCCGGCTGGCCGACCTGCTCGGCTTCGACCAGCTCATCGTCAACTCGTACGAGGCGGTGGCCGGCGCCGACCACCTGGTCCGGGTCGCCACGCTCAACGCGCAGGCGCTCGCCACCGGCGCCCGGCTGGCCCGCACCCTGATGGACTGGCTGAGCTGGGGCTGGGTGGTCACGCCCGGCGAGTTCACCCAGGGCAGCAGCATCATGCCGCAGAAGCGCAACCCGGTGGTGCTGGAACACCTCGTCTCGATGGCCGGCGCCGCCGCTGCCGACGCGGCGAGCGTGCTCAACAACGTCGGCGCCGCCTGGTGGGAGGACTCGAACAACGCCACCACCGACGTGCAGTCCCGGCTCTGGGACGGCGACGACCGGGCGTACCGGTTCTTCTCGCTGCTCGGTGGCCTGATCGAGAAGCTGGACCCGCAGCGCCCGCCGTCCGGCGAGGAGATCGTCGCCTCCGGCGCCACCACCACCGCGGCAGCCGACGCGCTGGCCCGCCACGGCGTGCCGTTCCGCGGCGCCCACTCGCTGCTCGGCCGGCTGGTCCGCGGCGGCGCCCCGGCGACCTGGACCGAGGATCTGGTCCGGTCCACCGCCGCCGACCTCGGTCTGGCGCTCGACGACGCCGCGGTACGGGACCTGCTGGCCGCCGCGGTCCGCCCGGAACTCGTGCTGCGCCGCGCCCAGGCCGACGGTCCCGGCGAGGCGGCCGTCCGGGACCAGGTCGGACGACTGTCTACAATGCTCGACGCGGTGCAGGAGCGGGCGCAGGCGTTGCGCGAGCGGCTGACCCGTGCCGACGCGGCTCTCGCCGAGGCGGTCGCGGCGAGGGTAGGCCTGTGACGGGGCGGCAGCCGCAGCTGGCCGTGGTCGCGGACGTCGTGTCGCGGCGACCACGTGATCTGGACCGACGGCCCGAAGGGCGATCTGACATCACCATGGAACGACCGGCAAATCCGCGCCTGCTCGGCATCGACTTCGGCGGCACCAAGATGGCGATCGGCGTGGGCGACACCGACGGCCGGCTGCTCGTCTCCGAGCGCCTGCCCACGATCGCCGAGCGGGGCGCGCAGCAGGCCCTCACCCGGGCGCTGGACCGGGCGTGCGAACTCGCCGAGCAGACCGGCGGCACGATCGTCGCGGCCGGCATCGCCTCGCCCGGCGTCGTCCACGACGACGGCATCGAACTGGCGCCGAACGTGCCCGGCTGGGAGCAGTTGCGGCTGGGCGAGGCGGTCCGCGCCCACCTCAACCTGGCGCACGTGCGGGTGACGAACGACCTGAAGGCGGCCGCCTACGCCGAGCTGCGGCTCGGGGCCCTGCGCGACGCCGATCCGGGCCTCGTCGTCGGGCTCGGGACCGGGGTGGCCGCCGCGGTGACGGTCAACGGCGAGGTGCTGCCGGGCCGCCACGGCGCGGCCGGCGAGATCGCCTACGGACTGACCGACCTCAGCTGGCCGCCCCGCCTGGAACCGATGCTGGAGGCGACGTTCTCCGGCCGGGCCCTGGACGAGCTGGCGCAGCGCCTCGGCGTGGACGGCCGGGCCGCCGGCCTGTGCGCGGCGGCGGAGCAGCCCGGCCCGGTACGGGAGCAGCTCCGCCTGCGCGTCGACGAACTGGCCCGCCAGCTGGTCACGTGCTGCCTGCTGCTCGACCCGCAGCGGATCGTGCTGGTCGGCAGCGTCGCCGGCAACGACCTGGTGCGGGAGCTGCTGACCGAGCGGCTCACCCACACGCTGCCGTACCCGCCGGAGATCGTGCTGTCGGACTTCGCGCAGGACGCCGCGCTGCTCGGCGCGCTCGTCATGGCCACCGAGGCACAGCCCGCCGTGGTCTGACCGGAGCGGCGGCGTGATGCCGCCGGGCGGGGCGCACAGCGGCGCCCCGCCCGGTCCCGCGGCGGACGGGTCACCTGCGGAACGCGGCCACCGCCTCCTGGATCGCCGGCCCGGTCGCGGAGGACGCCTGCGCCCACGACTCGAACTCCAGCGCGGCGGCGAAACCGGCCGTCTCCGCGGTGCGCACCGCCGTCTTGATGTCCCGGGCCAGCGCCGGGTCCAGCGCCGCCCACCGTTCGGCCCGCTCGTGCGCGGCCGCCAGCGGGTCGTCGGCGAGCGTCGCGGCGAGCCCGACGCGTACCGCCTCGGGGCCGTCCACGCTCCCGCCGTCGAGCAGCAGTTGCAGGGCGCGTTCCGGGCCGAGCGCCCGGGTGAGGAACCAGGTGCAGCCCCCGCCGGGGTGCAGGCCGAGCTTCGTGAACGAGGCGATCAGCTTCGCCTTCGGCCCGACGATCCGGGTGTCGCACGCGAGCGCCAGGTTCAGCCCGGCGCCCACCGCCGGTCCCTGCACCGCGGCGATCGTCGGGATCGGCAGCGCCCGTACCCGCAGGAAGCTGTCGTAGACGCGGTGCAGGTCGGCGCGGATCTCCGCGACGCCGCGGCCTGGTTCGCCGAACATGGCGGGCAGGTCGGCGCCCGCGCAGAACGCCGTGCCCGCGCCGGTGACCACGAGCGTGCGGGCGTGCCGGTCGGCGGCCACCTCGGCGATCGCGTCGCCGAGCGCGTCGCGCATCTCCGCGTCGATGGCGTTGCGCCGGTCCGGGTCGTTCAGCGTGAGCGTCCAGCGCCCGTCCGCGTTGTGCAGTTCCACTTTGCTCATGACTCAGCCTCCTGATCGGTCAGCCAGGACCAGACGCCCGCGCTGCCGCGCGGCACCAGCGCCGCGCCGAGCGTGGCGGCCCAGAACTGCTGGGTGCCGTTCTCGTCCCGCCAGGACCAGAGCCTGCGGGTGGACAGGTGCAGCGGGTGCTCACGGGTGACGCCCATCGCCCCGTGCAGCTGGTGCGCGCCGCGCGCCACGATCGTCGCGGCCCGGCCGGTGAGCACCCGCGCGGCGGCGACCCGCAGCGGGTCCGGCCCGGCCAGCGCGGCGTCGAGCGCGGTGCCGGCGAGCAGCGTGTGCGCGGTCATCCGGGCCAGGGTCTGCCCGACCGCCTGGAACGCCAGCAGCGGCCGGCCGAACTGCTCCCGCGTCGTCACGTGCTGCCGGGTGTGCTCCACAGCCGTCTCCAGCGCGCCGGTGAGCGCGGCGGCGGTCAGCAACGCCGCCTCGGCGCGTACCGCCCCGGCGGGCGCGACGCCGGTGAGCCGCATGTCGCCGGTGACCGGCACGTCGAACACGACGTCGTCGCGCGGCTCGGCGGCCAGGTTGCGGCCGGGCGTGACCCGCACGCCGGGGTGGTCGGCGGGCACCACGAACGCCTCGTCGCCCGCGTACACCAGCAGTGTCCGCGCGGCGGCGGCCCACGGCACGCGGGCAGCCGTGCCGCGCAGCCGCCCGCCGGCCACCGCGAGCCCGTCGCCGGCGACCACGGTGGCGACGCCCTCGGGCAGGCCGCGACCGGCGGCGGCGAGCTGCCGGGCGGCCAGCACGGTCCCGGCCAGCGGCAGGGAGACACCGTGGCGACCCAGCCCGCGCACGAGCGCGGCCAGGTCGGCGAGCGTGCCGCCCGAGCCGCCCGCGTCCTCCGGCACCGACACCCCGGTCCAGCCCAGCCCGTGCACTGTGGACCAGAGCGTGGGCAGGCCGTCCGGGTCGCCGCCGTGACCGCCGAGCACGTCGTCGGTCAGCTCCCGCAGCTCGTCGCCGCCGCGCCGGGGCGCTTGGGCGGCGCCCTTGGCGATGATGGTGCGCAGCACCTCGGTGGTGCCGCCGCGGATCGAGAAACCCGGCGCGGCCAGTAGCCCCTGGGCGAGCAGCCCGGCCGGTCCGTCGCCGTCGGGGTCAGGCTCGACGTCGAGCACGGTACGCGCGATCTCGTTGACGTCGGCCTCGAACTCGGTGCCCAGGTCCTTCAGCACCGCCGCGGCGTGCACCGGGGCCTGCCCGGCGTCCAGCTCACCGGCGATGCGCCAGGCCAGGCCGCGCAGCCCGGCCAGCCGGGCCAGCGCCTCGCCCAGCGCGGCGTCCGCGTCCCGCCGCGCGGCGCACGCGTCGACGGTGGCGGCCAGCAGCGGGTACGTGCTGAGCACCCGCTCCATCCCGCCGCGCTCGAAGGACAACTGCTCGGTGACCTGCGTCCAGCCGTTGCCGGCGGTGCCCAGAACGTGGTCGCCGGACACCCGCACGTCGTCGAAGACGACCTCGTTGAAGTGGTGCTCGCCGCGCAGGTCGACGATCGGCCGGACGGTCACGCCGGGCGCGGACATGCCCACGATCAGCTCGGTCAGGCCCTCGTGCCGGTCGCCGCCGGTGCCGGTGCGGCACAGCACGTACGCGTGCGTGGACCGGTGGGCGTGACTGGTCCAGATCTTGCCGCCGGTGAGCCGCCAGCCGTCGCCGTCCGGGCGGGCGGTGGTGCGCACCGAGGCGAGGTCGCTGCCGGACTCGGTCTCGCTCATGCCGAGGCAGAACGTCACCTCCCCGGCGGCGATCGCCGGCAGGTACCGCTCGCGCAGCGCGGGGGAGCCGTACCGCAGGACGGCCGGGCCGATCTGCCGGTCCGCGATCCAGTGCGCGGCCACCGGCGCCCCGGCGCGCAACAGTTCCTCGGTGACCACCAGCCGGGCCCGGTTCGAGCGGGCCTGCCCGCCGTACTCGCGCGGCCAGGTCAGGCCGATCCAGCCCCGGTCCGCCAGCGCGCGGCTGAACTCCGTGTCGTACGAGCGCAGCCACGCGTCGCACACCGGCCGGAACCGGTCGCCGTCGCGCCACTCACCGACCAGCTTCCGTACCTGCCGGCGCAGCTCACCGAGATCGTCGTCAGTCATCCTCTGTCCGTTCCCTTCGCCACTGAGTAGCCCCGTACGGCGGCCCGCCGCAGCACGCCCACGGCCGCGGCGCGTTCGGCCGCGGTGACCGGCGGCCGGGGCGCCGCGCCGTCGACGGGTACGCCGAGCGCGGCCAGGTGGGCACGCAGCACCTCGCCGTCCGCGGTGACCTCCTCCAGCCGCGGATCGGCGCCGAGCCGCACCACGCCCCACCGGGTGTGCAGCCGCACCAGCGCGTCCGGGGCGGGCGCGGCCGTCACGTGCTCGACCGCGCACACGATCCGGCGTGGATCCCGTGCGCCGTGCAGCAGCACCAGTTCCCGTGCCGCCGCCGCGATGTCGGCGGCACCCCCGCCGCCGGGCAGCCGCACCGTGGGCCGCTCCCGGGGGCCCAGGTACGACGAGTTGATCCGGCCGCGCAGGTCGACGTTGCCGGCGTCGAGCACCACCCGGTCGAACCGGTGGCCCATCGCCAGGAGCACGTCGGCGGTGCCGCCCAGCCAGCCGAACCCGCCGGCGTACGCCGGGTAGTCGGTGGTGCTGGTCGGCACGTCCGCGCCGGGCCGGTGCGTGCTGGCGCCGGCCTCGAAGACCTGGCTGAACGGTTCGCCGGGCAGCGCGTACGCGCACTGGCCGGCGAGCACCGGCCAGTGGAAGCCGGTGAACACCCAGCCGCCGCGCCGGAACTCCCGCGCCGCCCGGACCAGGAAGTCCGCTGTGGTCACAGCACCTCCTCGGCCAGCCACCGCCGGAAGCCGTCGGCGGTGGCCGAGCGGCGGGCATACCGCTGGTACGCCTCGACGTCACGCGGGTACCGGCCGACCGCGCCGTCGGGGTGCACCGCGCCGGGGGACTCGACCACCGCGTCGACGAGCAGCCCGGGAATGCTGATCCCGGCGGCGCGTACCGTCTCGGCGTCGGTGACCTGCTCGGCGACGAGCACGGTGCGCCGGGCCGCCTGGGCGGCCACGAGCACCTCACCGAGCGGGCCGCGGATCACCCCGTTGCCGTCGGCGTCGGCCAGGTCCACGTGGACGAACGCCACGTCGGGCCGCTCGGCGCGGACCACCCGGGCCGGCCCGAACGCCGAGTCGACCGAGGACAGCCGCCCCCGGCTCCAGTCCTCGTCCAGGTAGCCGGTGCCGGGCAGGTCCGGCACCGGCATGAACGGCACCCGCCAGGCGCCCGCGGTGAGCGCTGCGGTGAGCAGCCCGAGGCTCAGCTCGTGCAGCGCGACCCGGGTGTCGCCGTCCTGAGCGGCGCGCCGGAAGTTCCAGGCGGGCGCCGGGCCGACCGGGCTCCAGCAGTGGCCGTACGTGGCCGAGCGCAGCACCCCGGCGCCGAGCAACTGGTCCATCAGCAGCCCGCCGGAGGCGATCACCACGTCCACGTCCCGGATCCGCTGCCGGATCATCTCGTGGCCCACGGCGAACAGTTGCGCGCCGAAGTTGCCCAGGTAGACCCGTCGGCCGGGGCGTACGTGCTCGGCCACGACGTCGGCGAGGGCGCGGCTCACCGGTACGCCTCCGCCAGCATGTGCAGCCCCGGTCCCAGGTGTGCGCCGCCGTCGAGCTGGATGAGCTGGCCGGTCATCATGGCGGCGGCCGGGCCGGCCAGGAACGCCACCAGCTCGGCGACCTCCTCGGCGCGGGTCGGGCGGCGCAGCGGCGTGGCCCGGTCCACCAGGTTGTCCCGCACGTGCCGGTCGGCCTCGGCGTCGAGCGCGGCGGTGAGCACCGTGCCCGGTCCGAGGCAGTTGAGCCGGATACCGTCGGCGGCCCACTCCAGGGCCAGCGTGCGGGTCAGCCCGAGCACGCCGGCGCGGGCCGCGACGGCGTGCGCCATGCCCTGCCCGCCGCGTTCCACCCCTGACAGCGACATGTTCACCACCGCGCCGCGGGTGCGCCGCAGGTACGGGTACGCGGCGGTGGTGAGGTGGAAGACACTTGTGAGGTTCAGGTCGACGACTGCGGCCCAGCCGCCCGCAGAGATCCGCGTGGCCGGGGCGAAGAACTGCCCGCCGGCGTTGTTCACCAGCAGGTCGATGCCGTGCGCGTCGCCTGCCTCGGCGAGGGTGGCGGCGGCGCGGTCGTGGTCGCGGACGTCGCAGACCGCGTACGTGTAGCGGCCGCCCCCGGTGGCCGCCTCGCCGGTGATCGCCTCGCCGGTGATCGCCTCGCCGGTGGCGGCGAGCGTGTCGGCGTGCCGGCCCAGCCCGGTGACGTGGGCGCCCAGCTCGGCCAGGCGTATCGCGACCGCCCGGCCGATGCCGCTGCCGGCGCCGGTGACCACCGCGTGCCGCCCGGCGAGCACACCCGCGCGCAGCACGGCCACGCCGGTGTCGTCCCCCGGCGTCACCGGGCGGCCCTCGCCTCACCGATCGCCTGCCGCCGCAGCAGTTGCGCCGGCCGGTAGCGGGGGTCGCCGAACGCGTCGGCCATCGACCGCAGGGCCTCGTACACGGTCCCCGCCCCGGCGGCCCGCAGCGTCTCGAACGGGCCGCGCGGATGGTTCATCGCCAGGCGCAATGCCACGTCCACGTCGTCGGCGGTGGCGGTGCCCTCCTCGACCACAGTGGCCGCCTCGTTCACCAGGCAGTGGGCGAGCCGGTCGCCGACCAGGCCGGGCAGCGCCGGCACCCGCACCGACGACGCGCCGAGGTGGTCCAGCAGCCGGTCGACGAAGCCGGGGACGGCGACGCCCGCGACCGGGTCCTCGACCACCTCGGCGAACACGGCGTCGTCGGCGCGCCGGTGCAGCCGGATCCAGCCGACGTCGGCGGGCAGCACCTCGGCCCAGCCGGCGTCGGAGCTGTCCAGCACCACGTTCTGCCGGGCCGCCAGCCGGGCCAGCTCCGCCTCCCGCTGCGGGGTCGGCGCGCCGAGGCTCACCACGCGGGCCGCCGGACCGTTCGGCGCCCCGGGCCGCCGGACCACCCGGGCGTTGGCGTCGCGCGGCGGCTCGACGGCGTAGTCGTAGAAGCCGCGGCCGGCGGCCTTGCCGGTCAGGCCGGCCCGGACCAGGCCACGCACCTGGGGGATGGGCCGGTAGCGGGGGTCGCCGAACTCGCGCAGCGCGGTCTCCGACGAGGCCAGGTGCGTGTGCAGCCCGGTGAAGTCGAGCAGTTGCAGCGGACCCATCGGGTGCCCGAGCGCGCCCCGGGCGACCGCGTCCACCACCGCCGCCTCGACGCCCTGCGCGAGGAGGAGCTGCGCCTCGTAGTACAGCGGCCGGCAGACCCGGTTGACGATGAAGTTCGGCGAGTCCCGGCACACCACAGCGGTCTTGCCGAGCGACTCCACGAGCGCCAGCGCCCGCCGCACCGTCGCCTCGCCGGTGGCCGCGCCGACGATCACCTCCACCAGGCGCATCCGGGTGGGTGGGTTGAAGAAGTGCAGCCCGAGCAGGCGTTCCGGGGCGCCGAACGCGCGGCCCATCTCGTTGACGCTCAGCGACGAGGTGTTGGAGGCGACGAGCAGGTCCGGCCCGCCGGCGGCGGCGACCCGGGCGAGCAGGTCGCGCTTGGCGGCCATGTCCTCCACGATCGCCTCGATCAGCACGTCCGCGCCGGCGAGCGCGGTCTCGACGTCGGCGGCGGCGCCGAGGTCCCCGGTCGCGCCGTCGGCGCGGATCCGCTCCAGGCCGGCGCGGCCCAGCTCGGCGGTGGCGTCGACGACCCGGACGGTGTGCCCCGCCCCGGCGAGGACCTGCGCGATGCCCCGGCCCATCGGCCCGAGGCCGACCACGACGGCGATCACCGGGTCACCCGCTCGATCACGGCGGCGATGCCCTGTCCGCCGCCGACGCACAGGCTCGCCACGCCGTACCGGCCGTCGCGGCGGGCCAGCTCGTGCAGCAGCGAGACGATCAGCCGGGCGCCGCTCTGTCCGGTCGGGTGGCCGAGGGCGATCCCGCCGCCGTTGACGTTCACCCGCTCCTCGTCCAGGCCCAGCGCGCGCACGTTCTGCACGATCTGCGCGCCGAACGCCTCGTTGATCTCGAACAGGTCCACGTCGGCGACGGTCAGCCCGGCCCGGTGCAGGGCCAGCGGAATGGCCTCGGCCGGTCCGACGCCCATCATCGTCGGGTCCACGCCGACGGCCGCGAACCCGACGATCCGGCCCAGCGGGGTCAGCCCGTACCGCCGTACCGCCTCGCCGCCGGCCACCACGACCGCGGCGGCGCCGTCGGCCATCTGGCTGGCGTTGCCCGCGGTGACCGTGCCGCCGTCGGTGAACGACGGGCGCAGCCGGGCGAGCCGTTCCGGTGTGGTGTCGGGGCGTACCGTCTCGTCGCGGTCCAGCTCGTCCAGCGGCAGGACCTCCTGCGCCATCGCGCCGGACTCCCAGGCCCGGGCCAGCCGCTGGTGGCTGCGCGCCGACCAGGCGTCCTGGTCGGCGCGGGACACGCCGAACTCGCGGGCGACCTTCTCCGCGGTCTCGCCCATGCTCATGCCGCAGATCGGGTCGGTGCCGCCGTCGCGCCAGCCGTCCTGGAGCAGGACGTCGCCGCGGCGCACGCCGTCCCAGCGCAGCGTGTACGGCGCCAGGTACGGCATCGTGCTCATGCTCTCCGCGGCCACCGCCAGTGCCACGTCGGCCTCGCCGGACCGCACCGACCGGTGCGCGAGCTGCACCGCCTTGAGCCCGGAGGCGCAGGCCATGTTGATGGTCTGCGCGGGCGTCGGCACCGGCACGCCCGCCGCCAGCGAGATCTGCCGTCCCGGGTTCGGGCCGTTGCCCGCCTGACGGCAGTTGGCGACCACCGTCTCGTCCACCGCCTCGGCGGGCACCCCGGCCCGCGCCAGCGCGGCGGCGCCGGCCAGCCCGCCCAGGCGCACCACCCGCACGTCGCGCAGCGCGCCGCCGTACCGGCCGTGCGGGGTACGCACGGCGCCGACCAGGAACGCTTGCCTGTCCATCACGGAACCTTCCGGTCGGCGCGTACGACGCGCTTGCTCTTGTGGGTGCTGCGCGGCAGCGTGCCCTCGGGGACGGTCTCCACCACCGCGCGCACCGTCAGCTCGGCGCGCACGGCGTGCGCCAGCTCGCGGGCCACCCGCTGGTCGTCGCCGGTCACCTCGACGCGCAGCTTGATGCCGGTGAGGTAGCCGGTCGCCGGGTCGGCGACGTCCTCGTCGAGGACGATGAGGTATTCGCCGCAGGTGCCGGGCGTGGCCCGGACGACCTGCTCGACGGCGGAGGGGAACAGGTTCACCCCGCGTACCACGAGCATGTCGTCGGCCCGGCCGACGACGCCGCCCGGCAGCCGGGCGAGCGTGCGCCCGCACGGGCAGGCGGTGCTGTCGCGGACCACCACGTCGCCGGTGGCCCACCGCACCAGCGGGCTCGCCCGCTTGTCCAGGTGGGTGAGCACCAGCAGGCCGGGTGCGCCGTCGGGCACCGGCTCGTGGGTGTACGGGTCGAGCACCTCGGCGTACGCGAAGTCCTCGGCCAGGTGGCCGCCGGCCTGTTCCTCGCACTCCCAGGCGATCGGCTGGAACTCCAGGCTGCCGTACCCGTCGAAGCACTTGGCGCCCCAGCGCTGCTCGATGTGCGCGCGGGTGGCCGGCACCCCGGCGCCGGGTTCGCCGCCGACCTGGATCCGCCGCACCGGCGAGTCGCGCAGCGGCGTGCCGGCGCGTTCCGCGGTCTCGGCCAGGTGCAGCATGAACGACGGCGTCCCGCCGACGGCTGTGGTGCCGTACCGGAAGATCGTGTCGATCTGACGCTGGGTGTCGCCGGACCCGGCGGGCAGCAGCGTCACGCCGATGCGCTGGTAGCCGGCTGTCGCGCCGAGCCCGCCGACGAACCAGGCGTAGCTGAACAGGCACTGGTACACGTCGGTGTCCCGCACGCCCTGGCTGTACGCGGCCCGCGCGTACAGGTCGGCCCAGCGGTCCAGGTCGTGCGCGGTCCACAGCACCGGGGTCGGGTTCGAGGTGGTGCCGGAGGAGAAGTGCACGCGGCGGCGGTTTGCGACCGGCGCGGCGACGGCGCTGCCCCACGGCGGGTGGGCGGCCAGGTCGGCCACGTAGTCGGCCTTGCCGACCAGCGGCAGGCGGCGCAGGTCGGCCAGTTCCCGGACGTCGCCCGGGTGGAAGCCGAGCGCGTCCCACCGGGTGCGGTAGAAGTCGCTGGCGGCGTACACGTAGGACAGTTGCGCCTTCAGGCGGGTGAGCTGGTACGCGGCCAGCCGCTCGCGCGGCCACGTCTCGGCCTCGTGCCAGTGGCGCTCGGAGAACGGCCCGGTCATCGCGGGCTCCGGCGCAGCCCGCCGACGATGAAGTCGGCGTACTCGTCGGCGAGCCGCTGACGGGTGTTGTAGTCGCCGCGCTGCGGGTCGTACCAGAGGCTGATCCAGTTCAGCGCGCCGAGCAGCGGTTTGGTGGCCAGCCGGCTGTCCACCTCGCGGAACACCCCGGCCTTCCGGCCCTCGTCGATGACGTCGGCGAAGATCTGCTCGTACCGGTCGCGCATGGCGATCACGGTCTCCAGCGCCTGCTGCTGGGCCGGGGCCTCGCCGAGACGGCGCATCTCGACCGCGCGCATCGCCACCCGCTGGAACGAGTTGCGGGTCATCATCAGCCCGGCGTGGTGGTGCGCCATCCGCCAGAGCCGGGTGGCCGGGTCGAGGCCGCCGTTGCCGGCGATCGGCTCGATCCCGTCGATCAGCTCCTGCATGCCGGTGGTGACGATGTCCAGGAAGACGTCCGCCTTGGCCCGGTAGTAGTGGTAGACCCGGCCCTTCGTGGCGCCCATCTCGCGGGCGATGTCGTCGATGGTGGTGGCCGCGTACCCGTTGCGGGTGAACGCGGTGGCTGCGGCCTCCAGGATGTCCCGCCGGCCGGGGGCGGGCGGGCGCGCGGTGGTCTCGTCGTCGGCGGTCATGCGGTGGTCTCCGGTGCGGTGGTGTCGGGTACGACGGCGAGCGGGCGGATCGGTGACCCGGTGCCGCCCCGGATGGACAGCGGGGCGGCGATGAAGAAGAAGTCCCAGACCTCCTCGGCGGCCAGCGGCGCGAGGTTCATCGCCTCCATGATCGGCACGCCGTGGTCGACGAGCAGGTGGCAGTGCACCGCCAGCGCGGGGCTGGGCATGTGCTCGAACGCGATGGTGTCCGCGCCGGCAGCCACCACGCCGTGGTCGGTGAGCCAGCGCGCGCCGCTGACGTCCACGCCGGGTGCGCCGGTGGCGACACCGAGGTACGCGGCGTTGTCCGTCCACTTCTCGTCCCAGCCGGTACGCACCAGCACCACGGCGCCGGGGCGGGGGCGGGGCCGGTCGGCGAACCAGCGCTCGAACAGCTCCGCGCCGACGCCGTCGGCGGGTGTCAGCGGCCGGCCGAGCGCGACTGTCGCGTCCACCAGGTGACCGGGCGCCAGCATCGGCGGCAGCTCGTGCACCGACACGTCCGGCACCCCGCCGGCGTACGACTGGCTCGCGGTCACGTCCACCCCGCCGTACACCTTGCCGAGCCGGGAGACGTGGGCGAGCCCGTCGACGTGGGTGCCCACGTGCCCGCCCGTGGTGATCATCTCGGCGGCGGCGGAGACGCCGTCCGGGTACATGATCTCGCCGTGCCGCTTGGTCAGCGTGAAGCTGTACGGCGGGTGGTTCGGGTGGTGCGGGATGCCGGTGTACATCTGCTGCGCCAGGTCGAACACCCGGGTCGGGCCGGACGCGGGCCAGTCGACGTTCAGCCGCCAGGACGCGCTCATGCCGCCACCGACGCCTTGATCGCCCGGCCCAGCACCAGCCGCTGGATCTCCGAGGTGCCCTCGTAGATCTCCAGGATCCGCTGGTCCCGGTAGAGCCGCTCGGCGGGGCAGGGCTTGCAGAAGCCGTCGCCGCCGAACACCTGCACGGCCGTGTCGACCGCCCGGTGCGCGACCTCGCTGGCGTACAGCTTGGCCATCGCGCCGAGGATGCCGACGTCGCCGCCCTCCTGATGGGTGCGGGCGGCCTCGAAGGTGATCATCCGGGCGGCGGTGATGCCGGTGGCGACGTCCGCCAGCGGGAACGAGATGCCCTGGTTGTCGATGATCGGCCGGCCGAACGTCTCCCGCCGGGCCGCCTCCCGCGACGCGACGTCGAAGCCGGCCAGGGCGACGCCGAGCGACTGGGCGGCGACGCTGATCCGCCCGGCGGACAGCGTCTGCATGGCCAGCCGCATGCCCCGGTTGAGGTCGCCGAGCACGTCGCCGTCGGGCACCCAGGTGTCCAGCTTGAGGTTGCTGGTGAGCGTCCCGCGGATGCCCATCTTGTCCTCGTACCGGTCGATGACCACGCCGTCGGCGTCCTTGTCCACCAGGAACGCGGTGATGCCGCGGGTGCCGGCCTGCGGGTCGGTGAGCGCGAAGACCACGTAGTAGCGCGACGCGCCGCCGTTTCCGATGTAGATCTTCTCGCCGCGCAGCCGCCAGCCCGCGCCCTCGCGCCCGGCTGTGGTGCGGATCCGGGCGGCGTCGCTGCCGGCGCCCTCCTCGGTCAGCGCGAAGCTGATCGCCTCGCCCCGGGCCAGGCCACCCAGGTAGCGCTCGCGCTGCTCGGGGGTGCCGGCCAGCACCAGCGGGGTGGCGCCGAGCGCGTATGCGGTGAGGATCGCGCCGGTCGACGGGCAGGCGCGGGAGACCTCCTCGATGACCGCGCAGGCGGTCACGAACGACGCGCCCCGCCCGCCGTGCTCGCGTTCCACGAGCAGCCCGGCCAGCCCTTCCTCGACGAGCACCCGCACGCTCTCCCACGGGTAGCGCTGCTCCCTGTCGAGTTCCTCGGCCAGCGGCGCGAAGTGGCGCGCCGCCACGTCCCGGGCGAGGTCGCGCCAGTGGCGGCCCTCGTCGTCCAGGCGTGGCTCCCAGATCACGGACACGTGGTGCCTCCCGGTTCTCCGGCGCGGGCCGGTCGTTGCGCCGCACGCCATACCGTTGCGTATGTCGAGATGTCTAGGCGGTGCGCTCGAAGTGTGTCAAGCGCTTCCCGGATGCTGTTTTCCCTTGTGTCGTACGTTTGCCAAGCCGTCCGCGAAGATCTTGACGACATACCGAAGAGTATGTTCGCCTGGTGCGGACGACAGGGAGGTGATCCGTGGAACCCGTCGGTTACGCGGTACACGACGCGGTGGCGGTCGCCACCATCGACCGGCCGCAGACACGCAACGCGCTCAGCGCCGACGTCCTGCGCGCGCTCGCCGCGGCGATGGACCGGGCCGAGGCCGACCCGGCGGTACGGGTGCTGGTGCTGACCGGCGGCCCGCGGCTGTTCGCCTCCGGCGCGGACATCCGCGAACTGCGCCGCACGTCGCCCGCCGACTACCTGCTCTCCGAGCGGCTGGAGTGCTGGAACCGGTTCGCCCGCTTCGGCAAGCCGGCCGTCGCAGCCGTCGCCGGATACGTCCTGGGCGGCGGGTGCGAACTGGCCATGACGTGCGACGCGGTGGTCGCGGCCGACTCCGCCGTGTTCGGCCAGCCGGAGATCAACCTCGGCATCATCCCCGGCGCCGGCGGCACCCAGCGCTGGGCCCGCGTCGCCGGCCGGTTCCGGGCCGCCGAGCTGGTGCTGGGCGGCCGGCTGGTGGACGCCTGGACCGCGCAGCGGATGGGCCTGGTCAGCCAGGTGGTGCCCGCCGAACGGGTGGTCGAGGCCGGGATCGCGCTGGCCGCCTCGATCGCCGCCCGCAGCCCGGTCGCGGTCCGCCTCGGCAAGCAGGCGCTGCGTACCGCCGAGGAGGTCGGCCTGACCGCCGGCCTCGCCCACGAGCGTTCGCTGCTGCTGACGCTGCTGTCCACCGACGACCACATCGAGGGCATCGACGCGTTCCTGGAGAAGCGTCCGGCCCGCTTCACCGGCCGATAGGAGAGACACGTGACGCAGGTACACGAGGCCGCCGACCCGGGCGCGGGCGAACGGCTCGGCCCGGCCGCCCGGGCCGCCCTGCTCGACGCGCTCAAGCGCCACGCCCGTACGCCGGGGGAGCCGCTGCTGATCCGCGTCGAGGGCGACGCCTGGCGGCACGAGCCCGACGACCTCACCCAGCCGGTGGTCAGCGGGCAGTTGCACGAACTCGTGCTGCGGGTGCACGCCGCACCCGGCCCGGTGATCGTCCACGTCGACGGCGCGGTACGCGGCCTCGGGCTCGGCTTGGCCCTCGCCGCGGACCTGCGCGTCGCCGCGCCCACCGCGACGTTCGGCACCGGCTCGCCGGCGGCGTTCCTGGCCGGCGGCGCCGGACGGCTGCTCGCCGGTGTCGCCGGCACCGGCGTGCTGGCACACCTGGCCTGGACCGGCGCCACGCTCGACGCCGACGAGGCGTTGCGGCACGGCCTGATCGGGTCGGTGTCGGCCGACCCGGACGCCGGGGCCGCGCTCGCCGCACGGGTCGCCACGATCGGCGCGGGCCCGGCGTCGGCGCTGGCACGCGCGCTGCGCGGCCGGGACCGGCCGGAGCTGACCGCCGCGCTCGACTACGAGTCCTGGCTGGCCGGCGTCGCGTGAGCCGGTCGCGCCGGCGCGCCCCGGCCGTTCCGCCCCGGCGGGACCAGCCGGGGCGGGCCGGGCGGGCGCCGGCACGGGACCGATGGCCGGGGAGCCCGGGCCCCGTGCCGGCGGCCGGGTCACGCGACGGCGTCCAGCCCGGCGCGCGCGACCTCCATGTCCTGCGTGTAGTGCCCGCCGCTGACCCCGATGCCGCCGATCACCGCGCCGTCGGCGGTGATCGGGTAGCCGCCGCCGAACACCACCAGCCGGTCGATGCCCGTGGTCGCGCCGGTGGCCAGCGGCGCGTCGTCCTTGATGAAGTCGTACCAGCCGTCGGTGGGCATGCCGAAGCCCGCCGCCGTGTACGCCTTGTCCTGCGCGACCTGCACCGACAGCAGCGCCGCGCCGTCCATCCGGGCGAACGCCTTCAACACGCCGCTCTCGTCGACGACGGCGATGACGCACGGCAGCGCGATCTGCTCGGCCTTGGCGATCGCGGCGGCGAGGATCCGCTGCGCGGCGCCGATCGTGACCGACGTCTTGGTGAAGTTGTCCATGAGGGGTTCCTTCCGTGGTGGTGGGTGGGGTGGGCTCAGACGACGCCCGCGGCGCGCAGGCGGGAGATCTCGTCGCCGTCGAGTCCGGCGACGTCGCGGAGCACCTCGTCGGTGTGCTCGCCCAGCTCGGGCCCGACGCGGCGGATGCCGCCGGGCGTCGCGGTCAGCTTCGGCACGACGTTCTGCATCGGGAACTCGCCGAGGTCCGGATGCTCCAGCCGGACGATCGCCTCCCGGGCGGCGAAGTGCGGGTCGGTGAGCATCTCCTTGGCGGTGTAGATCCGCCCGGCCGGCACACCGTGGCGGTGCAGCAGCTCCAGCAGCTCGTCCCCGGCGTACCCGGCGCACCACTTGGCGATCAGCTCGTCCAGCTCGTGCTGGTGCCGGCCGCGGTCGGTGTGCCCGGCGAACCGCGGGTCGGCGGCCAGTTCCGGCTGCGCCATCGCCTCGGCCAGCCGGCGGAACACGGTGTCCTGGTTCGCCGCGATAACCACCATGCCGCCGTCGGAGGCGACGTAGACGTTGCTCGGCGCGATGTTCGGCAGGATCGAGCCGGTGCGTTCCCTGATGTAGCCGCCGATCGCATACTCCGGCACCAGCGACTCCATCAGCGCGAGCACCGACTCGTAGATGGCGCTGTCGACGATCTGGCCCCGGCCGGTCGCCTCGGCCACCCGCAGCGCGCCCATCGCGCCCACAGCGGCGAACGTGCCGGCCAGCGAGTCGCCGATGCTGATGCCGACCCGGCTGGGCAGCGAATCGGGATCGCCTGTGGTGTAGCGGATGCCGCCCATCGCCTCGCCGATCGAGCCGTACCCGGCGCGTTCGGCGTACGGCCCGGACTGCCCGTACGCGGACACCCGCACGATCACCAGCCGCGGGTTGATGTCCCACAGCACGTCCGGGCCGACGCCCCAGCGCTCCAGCGTGCCGGGCCGGAAGTTCTCCACCAGGACGTCGGCCTCGGCGGCGAGCCGGCGCAGCACCTCCTGCCCCTCCGGAACGCGCAGGTTGAGGGTGACCGAGCGCTTGTTGCGGCCGAGCACCGGGAACCACAGCGACTTGCCGTACGGCCGCTCGCGTCCCCATTCGCGCATCGGGTCGCCCCGCCCCGGCTCCTCCACTTTGATCACGTCGGCGCCCAGGTCGCCGAGGATCTGGCCGCAGAACGGCCCGGCCAGCAGGACCCCGGCTTCGATCACGCGCAAGCCGGACAACGGGCCGCGGGCATAGTCGTTCATGTCGTCCCTGTTCTCTCGTCGGTCGTCTCGTTGGTGCGGGCGGAGGTCAGGCCGGCACGGCGTGCGGGCGGGCCTCCGGTTCGGGTTCCGGCTCGGGGGAGTGCCGCTGGGTGCGCTGGCGGATCCAACCGAGCGACACCGCGCCGAGCAGCGTGACGCCGAGCAGGATGTCGCCCAGCGGCAGCGGCATGCCGCGCAGCCGGAAGATGTTCAGCACGATGCTCAGCGAGAGCAGGCTGAGGAACGCGGTCATCGGGCTCCCGTGCCCGCCGCCGGCGAGCCGGAACCCGGCGATCAGCAGCGCGCCGTAGACGTACAGTTCGGTGCCCTCGCCGAGGGTGACGGCCGAGGCGCCGGTGCGCATCACCTGGACGCACCCGGCGACCGCCGCGGCGGTGCTGGTCAGCACGAACAGCGCCACTGCCCCGGCGGCCGGTGAGCGCCATCCCGCCGAGCAGCAGGATCGAGATCACCCGGAACTCGGTACCCGGGGTCAGCGTGGACCGGACGATGTCGCCCTGGGACGCGAGGACCAGCCCGGCGAGGCCGGCGACCAGCCCGCAGGACACCAGCGCGCCGGCCTGGATCCGGTCCGGCCGCAGGCCGCGCACGATCAGCGCCGCGTTCACGATGCCGATGAGCGTGCCGAACACCAGCACCGCCACCAGCACCACGGCGAACGGCGCGCCGTCGGTCAGCAGCTGGGCGGCGATCAGCGCGGCGGCCACAGCGGTCACGCCGACGGACAGGTCGAACTCGGCACCGCTGAGCATCACCAGGCTGACGCCGACGACCAGGACGCCGATGAACGCCATGTTGAAGGCCACCGCGATGACGGTCTGGTGGGACAGGAAGGCCGGCGACTTCACGGCGTGGCCAGCACCAGCGCGACCCAGAGCGCGGCCAGGGCGAGGGTGTCGCCGTGGCCGCGGAGCACGGGGAGAACCGTGCTCCGCCGGACGGCCGCCTGCGGGGCAGACACGGACATGGTCAGGTGTAGCCCTCGTACCAGAACGGGGTCGAGCCGCCGAGGCCGGCGGCGCTCGACGTCCCCCGGACGAGGGACTGTCACTGCCTGCTCTGTCATGGCGAGAGAGTCAAGCAATGTATGCAATCACTGTCAAGGATTCTCCGCGAGGCGGTGGCTACGGTGCTCGCCGCCGGGTCTCATTCGACCCGGCGTGTCGAGAAAATCGGGAAAACAACCAGGTGAAGACGCTGCTGGCGGCATGCGCCGGCCGATCTCACTGACCACGAGACAGTCTTGACCGCTCCGGGCTGCGCACCTATGTTGTGTACATTCTCGGGCTGCTGGTGGCCGCGATCACATACCGCGCAACGCCCCGACGAGCGGCCGCGCCCGTCCACCACCTCGTCGCGCTCCCGTCGACAGGAGAACGGAGTTGACATGATCAATGGGATGGTCGTGGTGGACGGTGTCGTCCACGGGTACGACTTCCGGCCCGGGAACCGGGCGCCGCACTGCTCCCAGGCCGCGTACGACGGCATGGTGAACGCGCTGTACCGCATCGGCCACACCCCACCCGAACATCTGGGCGACGATCGAGTCGGTGTCGAACATGATCGTGCGCAAGCCGCGCCGGTTCGCCGAGATCGTCGGCATGCTCATGATGCACGGCGGCACGGATCGCATCATGTTCGCCACCGGCGTGCCGTCCGCGCACCCGCAGCCGATCATCGACGCCTTGACGGATTTCGAGATGCCCCGGGATCTGGTGGACGGGTGGGGCTTCCCGGAGTTCACCCCGGACGTGTTCGCCAAGCTGATGGGCGGCAACGCGTTGCGCCTGCACGGCCTGGGCGGGGAGAAGGTGCGCGCGGATGCTGACCGAGCACGGCCGGGCGGTCCTGCGCATCGGGCGTTCCGCGGCGTCCGTCCGCTGACGCGTACCCCGCGAGCCTCACGTCGGAAAAATACAATTTCTCCGCCCGGTCGGGGCGAACGCGCCTCCCTCGCGGGCTGGAGAAACGCTCTCTAACAGGGCTTATGTTTCGGCATTGCGAACTATTGACTGTCGATGTTGATCGTGTTGGACTGCGATTGCATGCAACCCGAAGCGCCCGTCACGCGCCGGGTTTGTTTTCGCCCCTCCCTGCGCCGACTCATCGATTCGCTTCTTTTCGACGACTGCCACCCACCGAGGGAGTAGCACCGTGACACACACTTTCGGAGCCCGCCGGCTCCGCGCCGCCGCCGCCGCATTCGGGGCGGCCGCCCTTCTGCTCACCACCGCCGCCTGCGGATCGGGTGCGGAGAGCACCGCCTCCGACACGCCCGCCGCGGTGAACGACGAGTACACCGAGACGGCCCGCAAGCTGATCGCCGCCGGCACCGGCGGGATGCTCTACTTCGAGGGCAAGGAAGCCGACATCACCCTCGACAAGATCAAGGTCTACGAGGAGTGGTCCGGTCCGACGACGTCGGTGAAGCCGCCGGCGAACGGCAAGCTCAACATCATCGTCTGCAAGATCGGCACCTCCTGTGAGGAGGTCGGCAAGCGGGCCACCGCCATCGCCGAGAAGCTCGGCTGGAGCGCCGAGATCCTGGACGGGCAGGGCACCCCGGAGGGCTACCAGAAGGCGCTGGCCACCGCCGCCGCCAACAAGCCCACCGCCGTCATCACCGTCGCCATCCCGGAGAACCAGGTCGCCGACGGCATCGCCGAGCTGCAGAAGGCGAAGATCCCGGTCGTGGGCGTCTCCGCCGTCGCCGAGGGCGGCGCGGTCGGCTACGACGCGCACGTGTCCAGCCGGGAGACGTTCCAGGCGGTGCTGGCCACCGCCAAGGCCGTCGCCGACTCCAACGGCAAGGCCAAGGTCGTCTTCCTCTGGGACGTCGGCTACCCGCACCTGGTCGAGGCGCTCAACGCCAGCAAGCGCGTGCTCGCCGGCTGCACCGGCTGCGAGTTGCTGGAGGTCCGCGAGCGCACGCTGGCGCAGGCGGTCGACCCGATCGAGATGCAGAACATCACCACCTCGCTGATCCAGAAGCACGGCGACAAGCTGCAGTACATCCTCACCCCGTACGGCAACGGCGTGGAGTCCGTCATCGCCGCCATCCGGGCCGCCGGCCGCAACGACATCAAGGTGCTGTCGAAGAACGCCGAGCCGGAGCGGCTGGGCAGCGTCGCAGCCGGTGACCAGCTCGCCGACTTCGGCGCCATCCGCGGCTGGAACGCCTACGCCGCCATCGACCAGGTGGGCCGGCTGGCCGCCGGTCAGCCCGCGCTGCCCGACGCCGAGCAGGGCATCCCGGCCACAGTCTTCGACAAGTCGAACGCCCCCAAGGACGGCGCGGTCGACTGGAACAGCTACGTGAACTACGCCGAGCGCTACGAGAAGATGTGGAGCGAGGCCCGATGAGTGCCGCCCCGGTGCTGGAGGCGGTGGGCGTCAGCAAGTCCTACGGCCGGGTACGCGCCGTCACCGACGTCTCCTTCGACGTACGCCCGGGCGAGATCCTGGGCGTCGTCGGGGACAACGGCGCCGGCAAGTCCACGCTGATGAGCATGGTCAGCGGCGCGCTGGCACCGGACTCCGGCCGCCTGCGGGTGGCCGGCCGGGACCTGACGCCGCACACCATCGGCGCGGCCCGCGCCGCCGGGATCGAGATGATCTACCAGGACCTCGGGCTCTCCGACAACCTGAGCATCGTCGAGAACGTCTTCCTCGGTCGCGAGTGGACCGGCGGCGTACGCGGCCTGCCGGTGCTGCGCAAGCGGGCGATGCGCGAGCGTACCCGGACGGTGCTGGAGGAGTTGGGCATCGACCTGCACGACATGAACGTGCTGGTCGAGGGGCTCTCCGGCGGGCAGCGGCAGATGGTCGCCATCGCCCGCGCGCTGGTCACCGAGAACGAGCCGCGCGTGATGGTGATGGACGAGCCGACCGCGGCGCTCGGCACCACCGAGTCCGACGGCGTCAACGCGCTGATCCGCCGGCTGCGCGACCGCGGCTACGCGGTCATCGTGATCAGCCACCGGATCCCGGAGGTCCTGTCGATGGCCGACCGGCTGCTGGTGATGAAGGGCGGCCGCAACGTCTACCACGGCCCCACCGAAGGGCTCGACGTCGAACGGTGCGTGCAGCTGATCGTCGCGGGCACGCTCGCCACGGCGGGGGAGGCGGTCCGATGACCGCCGCCACGACGAAGACGCCCCCGGGCGGCGGCCGCACCGTCGTCAAGCAGAGCGCCGACCGGTCCCGCGCCGGGGCCGGGGAGCGGGCGGTCGAGGGGGTGAGCCGGTTCGGGCTGCTCGGCATGCTCGTCCTGGTGATCGCGGTCTTCTCCGCGCTCACCCCGGACACGTACTTCACCACCACCAACTTCCGGCTGATCCTGGTCAACCAGACAGTGACGGTGATCGTGGCGATGGCCGCCACGCTGCCGTTGCTGGCGCACTATCTGGACGCGTCGGTCGGCCCGATGCTGGGCCTGGCGCAGGGCGTGAGCATCTGGCTGATCGCGGTGCAGGGCGTGCCGATCTGGCTGGCCCTGCTCGCGGTGCTCGCCGTCGGCGTCGCGGTCGGCCTGCTCAACAGCCTGCTGGTGCTGAAGTTCGGCATGAGTTCGATCATCGCCACGCTCGCCGTGGGCAGCCTGCTGATGGGTCTGCTCTACATGGTCACCGGCGGCCGGGTGCTGTACCAGAACGTGCCGCCGGCGTTCACCGAGATCGCCCGCGGCGACCTGGGCGGCGTCCCGCTGCCGCTGATCTACCTCGTGGTGCTGGTGCTGGCGCTGGAGTTCATCGTCGTCTGGACGCCCTTCGGGCAGCGGCTCTACGCGATGGACGGCAACCTGCGCGGCGCCGCCCGGGCCGGCATCGACGTCCGCAGCTACACCGTCCGGGCGTTCGTCGGCGCGGCGGTGCTCGCCTCGCTGGCCGGCGTGCTGCTGGCCTCGCGGATCGGCTCGGCCCAGCCGACGGTCGGCGAACAGTTCCTGCTGCCGGCCTTCGCAGCGGCCTTCCTCGGCGCCGCCGCGCTGCGACCAGGCCGGGTCAACATCCTCGGCACCGTGATCGCCGCGTACTTCATCACCTTCACCATCGCCGGTCTGCAACACCTCGGCGCCGCGACCTGGATCGAGCGCGTCTTCAACGGCCTCGCCGTGATCACCGGCGTATCGGTCGCCGCGTGGTCGGTGCGCCGCCGCCGCCAGCTCGCGGTCCGGCACGTCGAACGCCTGGAGAACGACACCACCCCGAAGGGACGTCCCACCCCATGAAGAACGGCTTCTTCGTCCTCGACAACGCCATCCACATGTACAAGCTCACCGACGAGAACATCGACTTCAACCACGGCGGCAAGAAGTCGACGAACGCGCTCGTCGAGTACGCCCGCAAGTACTCCGCGCCGGGCTACCCGTACGACGACATCTCCGGCCGCGAACTGTCGGTCGAGGACGCGTACCGGCTGATGTTCGAGGAGTCCGACACCGACATGGCGATGGCCCAGACGGTGCCCAGCCACGGCGGCTGGAAGCTGGGCTTCTCGCCGGCGGAGAACAACTACAAGCTCAAGGAGGCGTACCCGGACCGGGTGCTGTTCTGCGGCGGTGTCGACCCGATCACGCACGGCCGCTACGGCGCGGTGACCGAGATGATCCGCCAGATCGAGGAGTGGGGCGCCACCAGCTTCAAGTTCTACCAGGCGCACTCCGGCGGCCTGTCCTGGAAGATCGACGACCGGCAGGTCGCGTACCCGCTGTGGGAGACCGCCCTCGAACACGGCGTGACGAACGTGCAGTTCCACAAGGGCCTGGCGTTCAACACCCAGCACATCGCCGACCTGGCCCCGTACGACCTGGAGCGCGCGGCGCAGGACTTCCCCGAGATGACGTTCATCGTGCACCACCTCGGTGAGCCGTTCATCAACGAGACGATCAACATCGCGGCCCGGTACGAGAACATCCACCTCGCGCTGACCGCCTGGATCAACCAGTACCCGGTCGCGCCGCGCGCCGCGCTGCACGCCATCGGCAAGTGCCTGCTGCACGTCGGCCCGGACCGGCTGCTCTGGGGCTCCGAGGCGTTCGTCTGGCCGAAGGTGCAGGCGTACATCGACCTGTTCGCCGAGATGCGCATGCCGGAGGACCTCCAGGACGGCTACGGCTACCCGGAGCTGACCGACGAGATCAAGGAGAAGATCTTCGGCCTGAACTTCGCCCGGGTGCTCGGCATCGACGTGAAGGCCAAGAAGAAGGAGCTGTGCGGCAAGAGCGGCAAGAAGTCCGCGAAGAAGGGCCGTAAGGATGGGCGCTGACAAGACGGCGAAGGCCGCCGACCGCGCGCTCGACGGCAAGGTACGCCAGCTCGTCGAGGCGCACGGCGGTGGCGTCACAGTCGACGTGGACGCCGACGGCGACGCCCGGGTGACGTTCCACGGCCGCTGCGCCGCCTGCCCGTCCGCGCCGGTCACCATGGGCTCCCTGGTCCGCCCGGCGCTGCTGAAGATCGAGGGCGTCCGGTCGGTGACCCGGGCGGGCGCGGTCTCCCGGTTCGCCGAGGCCCGCATCGAGAAGATGTTCGGACTGTCGGAGCCGGCCGGATGACCGACGGCTTTCCCGACGGGCCGCTGACCGGCGTGCGGGTGGTGGAGGCCGGGGTGCTGCTGGCCGGGCCGTTCTGCGCGCAACTGCTCGGCGACTTCGGCGCCGAGGTGATCAAGGTCGAGCAGCCGGACGGCGGCGACCCGATGCGGCAGTGGGGGCGGGAGAAGCCGCACGGCAAGTCGCTGTGGTTCCCGGTGGTGGCCCGCAACAAGAAGTCGGTCACCTGCAACCTGCGGATGCCCGAGGGACAGCAGCTCATGCGCGACCTGCTCGCCGGCGCCGACGTGTTCGTGGAGAACTTCCGCCCGGGCACGCTGGAACGCTGGGGGCTCGCGCCGGAGGAGCTGCACCGGATCAACCCGCGGCTCGTCGTCGTGCGGGTCACCGCGTTCGGGCAGGACGGCCCGTACGCGTCCCGGGCCGGCTACGGCTCGATCGGCGAGGCGATGGGCGGGATCCGGCACGTCACCGGCGACCCGTCCACGCCGCCGAGCCGCATCGGCGTGAGCCTCGGCGACTCGCTGGCCGGCACGTTCGCCGCGCTCGGCGCCATGATGGCGTTGCGGGTGGCGACCAGCACCGGCCAGGGCCAGGTGGTGGACAGCGCCATCTACGAGTCGGTGCTGGCCCTGATGGAGTCGCTGGTGCCGGAGTACGCGCTCACCGGCTACATCAGGGAGCGGACCGGCTCGATCCTGCCCAACGTGGCGCCGAGCAACGCGTACCCGACGCGCGACGGCGCCACAGTGCTGATCGCCGCGAACCAGGACACGGTGTTCCGCCGCCTGGCGGCGGTGATGGGCCGCCCGGACCTGGCCGACGACCCCCGGTACGCCACCCACGCCGCCCGCGGCGCGCACCAGGCCGAACTGGACGACCTGATCGCGGCGTGGACCGTCACGTTCGAACCGGCCGCGCTGCTGCGGCTGCTGCATCTGGGCGGCGTACCGGCCGGGTCGGTCTACACCGCCCGGGAGATGCTGACCGACGAGCACTTCGCCGCGCGCGAGGCGATCGTCGAACTCGACCACCCGGAGATGGGCGCGTTCCCGATGCAGAACGTCGCGCCCCGGCTGTCCCGCACCCCGGGCCGGCTGCGTTCGGTGGGCCCCCGGCTGGGCGAGCACACCGACGAGGTCCTGCGCCAGGTGCTGCGCCTGGCCGACGACCGGATCACCGAACTGCGCGCCGCCGGCGCGATCTGAGGAGGCAGTCATGGCGAAGAACCCGTACGTGGTGAAGAAGCGCTCGATCTCCGCGTCGGCCGCGCGGGCGATGGTGGCCGCCGCCGTCGCCCGCGCCGAGGAGATGGGCTTCGCGGTCACCGTCGCGGTGTGCGACGAGAGCGGCGTGCTGAAGGCGTACGAGCGGATGGACGGCGCGCCGCTGGTGAGCGTCCAGCTGGCGCAGGACAAGGCGTACACGGCAGTCGGTTTCGGGCTCAGCAGCGACGGCTGGTACGACTTCATCAAGGACGACGGGCCGCTGGCGATGGGCGCCCCGCCCGCGATCGACCGGCTGGTGACCTTCGGCGGCGGCTATCCGGTGAAGGTCGACGACGTGCTGGTCGGCGGCATCGGGGTCAGCGGCGGCCACTACACGCAGGACATGGAGGTCGCGCAGGCCGGACTGAAGGCGCTGTCTTGAACGTCGAGATCGTCGAGGTCGGCCCCCGGGACGGCCTCCAGAACCACCCGGCGGAGCTGACCACCGGGCAGAAGGCCGAACTGGTACGCCGGGCCGTCGCGGCGGGCAGCCGGCGGGTCGAGGTGACGAGCTTCGTCAACCCGGCGAAGGTGCCGAAGCTCGCCGACGCCGACGCGCTGGCGGCACTGGTCCGCGACGAGCCGGGCCTGGCCTCGATCGGCCTGGTGATGAACGGCCGCGGCCTGGACCGGGCGGTCGCCGCCGGCGTCACCGAGGTCAACTTCGTGGTCGTCGCCACCGACACGTTCTGCCGGCGCAACCAGGGCACGACCACCGCCGAGGCGGTGGCGCAGGTGCGGCGGCTGCTGCCCCGCGCCCGCGAGCAGGGGCTGCGCGCGTCGGTCACGGTCGGTGCCGCGTTCGGCTGCCCGTTCGAGGGGGAGACGCCGCCGGAGCGCGTGCTGCGCGTCGTCGACGACCTGGCACCGGTGGCACCGGACGAGGTGGCGCTCGCCGACACCATCGGCGTGGCCGTGCCGTCCCAGGTGGAGCGCCTGTTCACCGCCGTACGCGAGCGCATCGGGGCGAGCCTGCGCGGGCACTTCCACAACACCCGCAACCTGGGCCTGGCGAACGTGCTGGCCGCCGTCGGGGCCGGGGCGCGGGCGATCGACGCCAGCGTCGGCGGCATCGGCGGCTGTCCGTTCGCGCCGGCCGCCACCGGCAACGTGGCCACCGAGGACGTGGTGTACGCGCTGGAACGCTCCGGCATCCGGACCGGCGTGTCGCAGGAGGCGGCGATCGGCAACGCCAGGTGGCTGGGCGAGGTGTTCGGCGCCGAGCTGCCGGGCATGCTGAGCCGGGCCGGTGGCTTCCCGTGACCGGGCCGCTGACCGGACTGCGGGTGCTGGACCTGACCAGCACGTTCTCCGGCCCGTACTGCACGCTGATGCTGGCCGACCTGGGCGCCGAGGTGATCAAGGTGGAGCCGCCGGGCGGCGACATCGCCCGCCAGCTCGGCGCCGCCCGCACCCCCGGCATGGCGGCGGTGTTCCTCAACATGAACCGGGGCAAGAAGAGCGTCCTGCTGGACCTCAAGGCGCCCGCCGACCGGGCCGCGTTCGACCGGCTGGTGCCGACGGTGGACGTGCTGGTGCACAACATGCGCCCGGCCGCCGCGGCCCGGCTCGCGCTCACCTACGACGACGTACGCGCGCTGCACCCGTCGATCGTGTACTGCGCGATCCCGGGCTTCCGCGGCACCGGCCGGCACGCCGACCGGCCCGCCTACGACGACGTGATCCAGGGCGCCGCCGGCATCGCCCGGCTCCAGAGCGTCAACCAGGACCAGCCCGGGTACGTCGTCACCCCGCTCGCCGACAAGATCACCGGGCTCACCGCGTCCACCGCCGTGCTCGCCGCGCTGCGCCACCGCGACGCCACCGGCGAGGGGCAGCGCGTCGAGGTGCCGATGTACGACACGATGGTCGCCTTCGGCCTGCTCGAACAGCTCGACGGCTGGACGTTCGACCCGCCCACCGGGCCGCCGCTCTACCCGCGTACCGCCGCGCCGAACCGCCGTCCGTACGCCACCGCCGACGGGCACCTGTGCGTGCTGATCTACACCGGCCGGCAGTGGGAACGGTTCCTCACCCTGGTCGGGCGCGCCGACCTGCTGCGCCACCCCGACTACGACACCGTCGGCAAGCGGATCGCCAACGCCGACGGGCTCTACCGGGTCGTGGCCGAGGTGCTGCGCGGGCGCACCACGGCCGAGTGGCTGACGGAGCTGTCCGCGATCGACGTGCCGTGCGCGCCGCTGGCCGGCTACGAGGAGATCCTCCGCGAGGAGGAAGAGGCCGGGTCCGGCCTGGTGTCGATCGTCGAGCATCCGGTGGCCGGGCGGCTGCGCAGCGTCGCCTCGCCGATCGTCATGTCGGGCTCGCCGTTGCCGGCCGGCCGGCTCGCACCGACGCTCGGCGAGCACACCGACGAGGTGCTCGCCGGCGGTACCGAGGGGAGAAGCGGATGAGGGGCAGGGTCGCCGTCGTCACCGGCGCCGGATCGGGGATCGGGCTCGCCGTGGCCCGCCGGCTGGCCGACGAGGGTGCCGAGGTGGTCTCCGCCGATCTGGACGTCTCCGCGTGCGTGGGCGTCCCGGTCACCGCCGACCTGGGCACCCCGGCCGGCGTCGCCGCCGTCGTGCGGGAGGTGACCAGCCGGTACGGCGGCGCGGACGTGCTCGTCAACAACGTGGCGCTCGCGCCGTACCGGGACGCGTTCACCGACATCGACGACGCCGCCTGGCAGCGCACCTGGGACGTGAACGTGATGTCCTGCGTGCGCCTGTGCCGCGCGCTCGTGCCGCTCATGGTCGAGCGGGGCGGCGGCAGCGTGGTCACCATCGGCTCCGAGGCGGCGCGGCACCCCAAGCCGCACATGCTCGACTACGCGGTCAGCAAGGCCGCGCTGCTCAGCCTCGCCAAGGGCCTGGCCCTGGAGTACGGCTCCCGGGGCGTACGGGTGAACACCGTCGCGCCCGGCCCGACCCGGACCGCGACCATGGACGCCTACCTGGAGTCGGTCGCGCTCCGGCTCGGCATCGACGTCTCCGCCGCCGCCGACCACGTCGTGCACGAGCTGCGCCGGCTGCCGCTGGGCCGGATGAACGAGCCGGAGGACGTCGCCGAGGTGGTGCTCTTCCTGGCCGGGGACCGGTCCCGGCAGGTGACCGGCTCGGAGTACGCCGTCAACGGCGGTTCCACCGCGTCGATGTAGGTTCACCATCGGTGAACAGAGGGGGACGCATGGGCCGGGCCACGCAGTCGGCGTACGAGTCGATCAAGACGCGCATCCTCGGTGGGGCGTACGAGCCGGGGAAGAAGCTCTCCGAGGAGGACCTCGCCGCCGCGGTGGGGGTGAGCCGCACTCCCGTACGGGAGGCGCTGCGCCGGCTGCACGCCGAGGGCCTGGTGGACTGGGAGGCCAACCGGGGCGCCACCGTCCCGGCCTGGCGGGAGCAGGACCTGGAGGAGATCTTCGAGCTGCGTGCCCTGCTGGAGGGGTACGGCGCCGAGCTGGCCGCGACCCGGATCACGCCGGAGGAGATCGTCCGGCTGCGCGAGCTGTGCGCCGAGATGGAGGGCTACGCGGCCGGTCAGCGGCGGGACCGGGCGGACCGGATCGCGGTCTGCAACGCGCAGTTCCACGAGATCATCCTGGGCGCCGGGCGGAACCGCCGGTTGAGCGCGCTGCTCGGGGCGGTGGTGCAGACGCCGCTGGTGAACCGCACGTTCCGCCGGTACGACGAGGCGGCGATGGCGCGCAGCATGTCGCACCACCGGGAGCTGATCGACGCGTTCGAGGCGCGCGACCGGGCCTGGGCCGGCTCGGTGATGCGGGCGCACATCCTCGCCGCCCGCGCCACGCTCGGCACGCCCTGACCCACGCCGGGCCGGGCCACGTCGTACCCGTCGACGGTCCCCGGCCCGGCGTCACGTGTCACCCCGCGGACGCCTCGGCGCGGCGTACCACCTCGGCGGCGGCCCGTACCACCGCCCGGTCCAGCAGCCGCCCGCCGGCGTCGGTGGCCACCCCGGAGCCGCCGCGTTCGGCCCGCTCCAGCGCCTCCAGTACGGCCCGCGCCGAGGCCACCTCGGCCTCGGTGGGGGTGAACACCTCGTTGACCGTCGCGATCTGCCCGGGGTGGATGGCGCTGCGCGCCCGGAAGCCCTGCCGCAGCAGCGCCCGGGTGGTCTGCTCCAGCCGCTCCGGGTCGCGCAGCGTCGTCTCCACCGGTCCCACCGGCGGGGTGATGCCGGCCGCTGCCGACGCGACCACGACCTGGGAGCGGATCGGCGCGAACTCCGCCCGCTCCGGCCCGGGCTGCAACCCCAGCTCACCGGCGAGGTCCGCCTCGCCGAGGCCGAGCCGCAGCACCCGCGCTGCGGCGGCCACCTGCGGCGCGGTGAGCACGCCCCGGGCGGTCTCGATCAGCGCCACCACCCGGAACGCCGGGGCGTCCGGGCCGAGCCGCCGCTGCACCCGGGCCAGCGCGGCGTCGACCTCGGCGAGCAGGTCCGGCTCGGCCTTCGGCACCCAGACCCCGGCCGCCGCCGGGGAGAGCACCTCGACGTCCGCCTCGACCTGGTCGCTGTTGATCCGCACCCACAGCTCGGGGCCGGCCGGCGCGGCGGCGCCCAGGTACCCGGCGACCGTCTCCCGGGCCTGCGCCTTGCGAGCCGGCGTGACCGCGTCCTCCAGGTCGAGCACGAGCGCGTCCGCGCCGCGCCCGGCCGCCTTGTCCAGCAGGTCCGCCCGGTCGCCCGGCACGTACAGGTAACTGCGCGCCACCGCCGCCATCAGTCGTTCCCCCTACCGCTGCGGGCGGGCGAGGTAGCGGCCGGCCGGCTCGCCGGTCACCTTGCCGCCGACGAGCACGTGCTGCCCGCGGACGAAGGTGTCGGTGACCCGTGCGGTCAGCTCGAAGCCCTCGAACGGCGTGTACTCCTGCGTCGACTCGGAGTCCTCGGCGCGCACCGTCCAGGTCGAGTCCGGGTCGACCAGGCAGATGTCGGCGTCGTACCCCTGCAGCAGCGCGCCCTTGTTGCGCAGGCCGAAGCGCTGAGCCGGGTTCCACGAGGTCAGCTCCGCCACCCGCTGGTACGACAGGCCACGCCGGTTGCCCTCGGTGACCAGGCCGGGCAGCAGGTACTCGGCGCCGCCGAAGCCGGACTTGGCGACGAAGATGTCGTCGCGCGGCTCACCGAACTTGACCTCGTCCTTGCAGCAGGCGTGGTCGCTGACCACCCAGTCGATCTTGCCGTCCAGGACGTACCCCCAGAGCGCCTCGACGTCGGCGCGCGGGCGCAGCGGCGGGTTGACCTTGCCGCCCAGGCCGTGCGCGGTGTCGATGTCGGCGACCAGGTGGCCGATGGTCACCTCGCGGCGGAAGTCGATGTGCGGGAACGCCCGCGCCATCCGCAGCGCCGCGTCGACAGCCTTCTCCGAGGTCAGGTGCAGCAGGTTGATCTTCGGCAGACCGGTCTCGTGCGCCAGGTACGACGCGATCGACACGGCCAGTCCCTCGGAGTGCGGCGGCCGCGAGGCGTGGTACGCCTCCAGCCCGCGCAGCGTGCCGTCCTGCTCGACCTGCTTGGTGTACGCGCTCATGATCTCGGCGGTCTCGCAGTGCAGCGACAGCGAGATCTCGTCGGCCAGCTCGGGGAAACGCTCCCGGGCCGCCTGGACGCCCCGCATCACGAACTCGAAGTGGGCGTAGTCGTACCGCTCGCCCTCCGGGATCATGAGGAACGAGTTCTGGTCGGCGGACCGGCCGTGCAGGCCGTGGCTGCCGTAGAACATGAAGATCTTGAACGAGGTGACGCCGTGCTCCTCGACCAGGGACGGCACCTCGCCGATGTGCTCCCGCGACATCGGCGCCAGGTGGAAGCCGTAGTCGATGTAGGAGCGGCCCTCGGTCGCGGACAGCACCTCGGGGAAGAAGTCGGCGTACCGGCCGCCCCGGTTGAGGTAGTACTGCCCGGTGCGCATGTAGTTCAGCGCCGTGGTGACGCCGCCCTGCACCGAGGCGCGGCTCTCCGAGACGGCGTCCTCGCTCAGCGGGTTGTAGATGCCCCAGTGCTGGTGCGCGTCCACCACGCCGGGGAAGGCGAGCCGGCCGCCGCCGTCGACGACCTGGGCGGCCTCCGCCCGGTCGATCTGCGGGGCGACGCGGCTGATCCGTCCGTCGGTGACGCCGATGTCCATCAGCTCGGGTTCGGGCCGGTCGTGCCGGACCACGCGGACGTTCGTCAGCAGCAGGTCGTAGGTGCTCATGGTGTTGCTCCTCGTGCTCGGTTCAGCGGCGGTTGATCAGGCCCATCAGGCCGTGGACGTCGGGGGCCCGGTCCAGCCGGTGGACCTCCTCGGTGATGCGGTCGGCGGTCGCCTCCGGCAGGGCGGCGGCGTTGGTGCGGAACTTGACCGCCAGTTCGGCGTCGCTGAGCGGACGCTGCGGCCCGCCCCGGTTGGCGAGCACCTCCTGCACCCACTCCCGCCCGTCGCGGGTGACCACCCGCAGCACGGCCGGGAACTGGTGCGGGAAGATCGCGTCGCACCGCTCGTCGCCCACCACGTCGACCAGCGCCATCAGCGCCCGCCGCTGCGGGTCGTGCGCCAGGGCGTCGGTGAAGTCGGCGAGGTCCACGCCGAGACCGCCGCCGCCGATCAGGCCGGCGACCACCGCGTACGGGCCGCTGAACTGCGCCTCGTAGCCGGTCTGCGGCGCCCGCTTGCGCTCGATGGGCTGGCCGATGGTGCGCACCGTCGGCGTCGGCACGCCGAGCGTGATCGACTCGATCTCGTCCAGCGGCAACCCGCGCTCGCGCAGCGCGATCGCCGCGTCGATGGCGGCGTGGGTGAAGTGGTTCGCCGGATACGGCTTGAAGAAGATGCCCGGCACCGCCCAGTCGGTGCCGAGCCCGCGGACGATCTCGTCGCCGTCGAACTCGCCGCGCAGGAACGCCTGGAAGAAGCCGAAGCGTCCCTCCAGCACCGTCGGCGGGCCGGTCACGCCGTGCCGGGCCAGCTGCGCGGCGCTCACCGCCGCGTGCGCCGCCCAGCCGCAGTGGATCCGCTTGACGGTGCCGCCGTTGCGGTTGGACTCGATCAGACCGGCGGCCATCGAGGCGGACACGCCGAGCGCGTCGAGCGCGCCGTCGGCGTCCAGCTTCAGCAGCCGGGCCGCCGCCACCGCACCGCCGAGCGTGCCGCAGATCGAGGTGGCGTGCTGCCCGTGCTCGAAGAAGACGGAGTTGCCGGCGGCCGGGTCGTAACCGGCCATGCCGAGCCGGACGCACACCTCCAGGCCCACGGCGATGGCCGCGACCGTCTCCCGCCCGGACGCCCCGGACGCCTCGGCGGCGGCCAGCGCGGCCGGCACCACCGACGCGCTCGGGTGCAGCACCGACGGCAGGTGCGTGTCGTCGTAGTCGAGCGAGTGCGCCAGCACGCCGTTGGCGAACGCGGCCAGCGCGGCCGGCGCCTTCTCGTCCAGGCCGACGACAGTGGCCTGGCCGCGGCCGCCCTGCTCCTCGACGTAGGCGAGGGCCGCCTGGCTGGTCGGCAGCGGCCGGGCCGCCACGCAGAGGCCGAGCACGTCCAGGACACGGGCCCGGACGCTCGCGACGACCTCGTCGGGCAGCGTCTCGGCGGCGGTGTCGGCGGCGAAGGTGGCCAGGTGGCGGCCCAGGGTCGGCTCAGCCACGGCTGATCACCGCCAGCGGGCGCACCGGGGAGCCGGTGGCGCCGTACAGCGGCAGCGGCGCCATGACGAATGTGAACTCGTGCACCTCGTCGCGGGCCAGCTCCTCCAGCGCCATCGTCTCGATCAGGTAGACGCCGTGCTCGACCAGCAGGATCCGGTGGGCCGGCAGCGAGCTGTGGCCCTTGCCCGGCGGCAGGCACTCGAAGGCGATGGTGTCCGCGCCGGCGGCGTGCACCTGCCGCTGCGCCAGCCACGTCGCGCCGTCCGCGCCGACCCCCGGCACGCCGGAGTCCTTGCCGACGTACACGCCGCGGTCCTCGTGGTCGAACAGCCGGCCCCACCCGCTGCGGATGAGCACGACGTCGCCCGGGCCCACCGGCGTGCCCTGCCGGGACACCGTGGCGTCCAGGTCGGCGGGGGTGATCTCGTAGCCGGGCTCGCAGGCCTCCACGCCCAGCGCGGCGGGCACGTCCAGCAGCACGCCCCGGCGGACCATCGGCGCGACGGTGTGCACGCCCAGTTCGTCGAACCGGCCGCCGACCTGCGCGTCGGCGGCGTCGGCGCCGCCGTGCAGCCGGCCGTCCTGGGAGACGTGCGCGAGCGCGTCGACGTGCGTGCCGACGTGCGTGCCCATCACCAGCAGGTCGTTGGCGGCGGAGCCGCCGTCGGCGCGCACCATGTCGCCGTGGCGGCGCGGCAGGGTGAGCCCGAACGCCGGGTGGTTCGGTGACTGCGGCATGCCGACGGTCAGCCGCCGGCCCAGGTCGTAGATCGTGACACCGGCCTGCACGGCGTCGAGCAGGCGGTCGGCGGTTCTGGCTGTGGTGCCCACGGGGTTCCTCGCGTTTCGGCTGTCGGCGTCGTCAGGCGACGACGCCACGGGCTTTCAGGTCGGCGATCTCGGCCGGGTCGCAGCCGAGTTCCTCGACGAGCAGGGCGTCGGTGTCGGCGCCGGGGGAGCGTCCGGTGAACCGGATCCGGCCCGGCGTCTCCGACATCCGCCACATGACGTTGTGCATCCGCATCGGGCCGAGGTCGGGATCGTCGACCGTGGTGATCATCTCGGTGGCCCGGACGTGCGGGTCCTCGACGATGTCCTTGGCGCTGTAGACCGGGGCGACAGCGGCACCGGCCTCGGCGAACGCCGCGGCCACCTCGTCGCGGGTCCGCTCGGCGATCCACGACCCCACGTACTCGTCGAGCAGGTCCGCGTGCGCCACCCGCCCGACGCCGGTACGGAACCACGGCTCGTCGATCACCTCGGGGTGGCCCACCAGCCGCAGCACCCGCTCGGCGATGGCCTGGGCGCTGGTGGAGATGGCCACCCACGACCCGTCCTTGGTCTGGTACGTGTTGCGCGGCGCGTTGTTCGTCGAGCGGTTGCCCTGCCGCTGCTCCACCACGCCGAGCTGGTCGTAGACGGTGGGGCCGGGACCGACAGCGGTCATGATCGGCTCCAGCAGGCTCATGTCGACGACCTGGCCCCGGCCGCCGGAGCGCTCCCGGTGCCACAGCGCCATCATCACCGCCGACGAGGTGGCGATGCCGCAGATGCTGTCGGCCAGCCCGAACGCGGGCAGCGTGGGCGGGCCGTCCGCGGTGCCGGTCAGGTGGGCGAACCCGCTCATCGCCTCGGCCAGCGTGCCGAACCCGGCGCGGGAGGCGTACGGGCCGGTCTGCCCGAAGCCGGTGATCCGGGCGATCACCAGACCGGGGTTGACCCGGTGCAGCTCCTCCGGGCCGACACCCCAGCGCTCCAGCGTGCCCGGCCGGAAGTTCTCCACCAGCACGTCGGCCCGCTCGGCCAGCCGCAGCAGCAGCGCCGCGCCCTCCGGCGCGGACAGGTTCAGCCCGACCAGCCGCTTGTTGCGGGAGATCTCCTTCCACCACAGGGGATGGCCGTCCTTGGCCTTGCCGTGGCCGCGCATGCTGTCACCCATGGTCGGGTGCTCGATCTTGATCACGTCGGCGCCGTAGTCGCCGAGGATCTGACAGCACAGCGGCCCGGCGAGGATCGTCGAGACGTCAAGCACCCGCAGGCCCGTCAGCGGTCCGTCACTCACCTGTTCCACCTCCCCAGTTCTGTTCCTGACCCGTCCGCCCGGCGACACGCTGCGCCGGCGGCCGGAAACCCAGTTCGGCGGAGATCTCCGCCGCCGCCGCGGCGACCAGCGCCCCGTGCGCGGCGCACACCTCCGGGGTGAACCGGTTCTGCGGCCCGCACAGCGAGATCGAGCCGAACACCTGCCCGGTCGCGTAGCGCACCGCCGCGGCCACACTTCCCGCGCCGTTCTGCCGCTCGCCCATGCTCACCGCGTACCCCTGACGCCGGATCCGGGCCAGGTCGGCCCGCAGCTTGGCGGTGGAGGTGATGGTGGCCGAGGTGACCGCGTCCAGCGGGTGGTGGCCGAGGTAGTCGTCGACCTCCGCGTCCGGCAGCGCCGCCAGGATCGCCTTCGACGACGACCCGGAGTGCAGCGCGTGGCTGGTGCCCAGGGACACCGACATCCGGACCTCGTGCGGCGACAGCACCTGGTCGATGTAGACGCGTGACCAGCCCTGCCGCACCGACAGCGTGGCGGTCTCGCCGGTGTCGCGCACCAGCCGGACCAGGTAGCGGCGCGCGATGTCCGGCACGTCCAGCGCGCGCAGCGCGGCCAGGCCCACCGCGAGCGCGCCGGTGCCGAGCCGGTACCGCTTGGTCTCCTCGTTGAAGGTGAGGAAGTTGTCGGCCACCAGCTCCTTGAGGATGCGGTGCGCGACCGCCTTCGGCAGACCCAGTTCCCGCGCGATCGTCGACACGCCGAGGGTCTCCGGTGCCCGTTCGGCGATGATGTTGACGATGTCGAGGGCGCGGCCCAGACCGGAACGGGTCCGGCCGGCGGTGCTCTCGACGACCGCTGTCGTGATCATCTCTGTTCCTCCACTGTCGACGTACGTGCGTGGGGTCGCCGGGCGTCAGGCGGGTGCGACGGGGGTCTTCCCGGGCGGGAGGCCGTCGGCCTGCCGGGGTCGCTCCCGCGCGATGACGAGCGCCACCGAGGCGAGCACCACGGCACCGGCGAGCACCTGTCGTCCGGACAACGATTCATCCAGCACCATCATGCCGAGCAGGACCGCCACCACCGGGTTGACGTACGCGTAGGTGGACGCGAGCTGGATCGGCGCGTTGCGCAGCAACCACGTGTAGACGCTGAAGCCGACCACTGTGCACACCAGCATCAGGTAGGTCCACGCCAGCCAGGACCGGCCGGTCACGCCGGCCGGGTCGAACCGTCCCAGCTCACCGCTGACCACGCTCGCCACCGCCACCGCGACGCCGCCGACGAGCATCTGCCAGCCGGTGCCGACCAGGTGGTCGGCCGGCATGTGCAGCCGCTGCGACAGCGTCGAGCCCAGCGCCCAGACCATCGTGGAGACCACCAGCAGCAGCATCCCGCCGAGGTGCCATCCCTTCGTCGGCACCGAGAACAGCAGCGCCAGCCCGGCCACCCCGCCCAGTACGCCCACCGCCGCGAGCGCCGACGGCCGTGGACCGACCGCCAGCCGCAACACCAGCACCCACAGCGGCATGCCGGCCACCACCAGCGACGTCAGCCCGGTCGGCACGTACTGCTGGCCCAGGGCGAGCAGCGCGCTGCCCGCACCGACCATCAGCAGCCCGCTGGCGCCCACCCCGCCCCACTGCCGCCGGGGCAGCAGCAGCCCGGCCGGTCCCCGGCGCAGCGCCGCCACCGCGAACAGCAGCAGCGCGGCGGCCAGGAACCGGGCCGAGGTGGCGACCAGCGGCGGGATGCTGTCCAGGGCCACCCGGTTGCCCAGGTAGGTCGAGCCCCAGATCAGGTAGACCGCGCCGAGCCCGACGGCCAGGGCCATCGGGCCGGCGGGCCGCTGCGGATCCGCCGGGTGGCGGACCGCTGCGGGCCGGGTCAGGTCAGCGGTGGCCATCGACCCGGATCGCCACCGCGGTGTTGCCCCGCAGGGCGTTCGAGTAGGGACACATCCGGTCGGCCAGCTCCACTGCGCGCTCCAGGTCGGCCTGCGGGCACTGCGGCGCGGACACGTCCAGCACCACGGCGATCGCGTACCGGCCGTCGTCGGTCTGCCCGAGGGAGACCGAGGCGGTGACGGTCGTCGGACCGGGCCGCACGCCGGCCTGCCGGGCGGCGACCGCGAGCGCGCTGTCGAAGCAGGCCGCGTAGCCGGCCGCGAACAGCTCCTCCGGGTCGGTGCCGGGCGCGTCCGGACCCCGCTGGGCGGGGCGGGTCAGGTCGACCCGCAGCGACCCGGTCAGCGACCGGGCGCTGCCGCCGCGGCCGCCGGAGACCTCGACTGTGGCGGTGTAGACAGTGTTCGCCGGTACGACCTTCGCCTCGGTTACCGGGGTGCCGGCGCTCATGCCGCCACCTCCCGTCCGAGGTCGGCGTGCACCCGCGCGGCGACCGCGTCGGCGAACGCCTCCGGCTGCTCGTCGGCCACGAAGTCGGTGCCGCCGGGGATGGTGACCAGCTCGGCGCCGGGCAGCGCGGCCCGCACCTGCGGCGTCATCCGGTCCAGCAGGTCGTCGGCGCCGTGCAGCAGCACGATGGGCAGCGCGTCCAGGGCGGCGGTGTCGACGTGGTGGTCGAACACCGCCCGGTACGCGGTCGCGTAGTCCGGTCCGGTCAGCAGGTACTCGGTGACCTGCCGGTCCGCCTCCTCCGGGGTCAGGCGCGGGTACAGGCCGTACACCCGGTCCCAGATCACCTTCAGGTGCCCGCCGTCGCGGTCCGGCACGTAGCCGGGCGCGTACGACCGCTTCTTCTCCGCCCGCTCCTGCTCGTCGTAGAGCGGGATGCCCTGGAGAATCAGCCGGTGCACCCGCTCCGGCGCCGACATCAGCGCCTCCGCGCCGACGATCGCGCCGGTGTGCTGCCCGAGCAGGTGTACCCGGGACAGCCCGAGGGCGTCGGCGAACTGCCACACCCCGGCCGCGTACTCCGGGATGGACCACGGGCGCGGTGGCGCGTCGGACATGCCGAACCCCGGCGTGTCCGGGGCGATCACCCGCAGGCCGCGGCGGGCCAGCGGCTCGATCACCGCGTCGTAGGTGGCCGAGGAGAGCGGGGACTGGTGCAGGATCAGCAGCACCGGGGCGTCGGCGTCGCCGCCGTGCCGGTAGTGCACCTGACCCCACGGCACGTCGACGTAGGCGCGGCGGGCCACGCCGCGGGCCCGGGTCACTCGGCCACCGCCAGCGCCGCCATGACCTCGATGACGTGCTTGATGCCGGCCTTGTAGTCGTCCAGCCGGATGTTCTCGTTCGGGCCGTCCACACCGGAGTCGGCGCGGGACACGCCGACGCCGACGATCGGCCGGTCGGCGATCACGCCCTGGTTGCCGATCCACTGCGTGTACGGCTCGATCACCGGCTCGGTCCCGTACACCCGGCGGGCCGCGTCGGCGACCAGCGCGACGAACGGGTCGCGGTGGTCGGTGAGGTTGGGCCGGCTGGTCGCCATCACCTCGATGCGCAGGTCACCGAAGCCGGTCGCGGCCAGGTGGTCGCGGATGCAGCCGAGCACCCGGTCCGGGTCCTGGCCCGGCACCAGCCGGATCTCCAGCTTCGCCGAGGCGGTCGACGGGATGCCGAGCGTCACGTCGTCGCGCATGTCGCCGCCGGCGAAACCGGCGACGGTGAGCGTCGGCACGGTACGGATGGCGACCGCGGCGCCCTGGTCGTCCAGGTCACCGGTGAACCGGTCGACCTGGGCCCGCTTGCGCAGGAAGTCCCCGTCGAACGCCACCTTCTCCAGCAGCGCCCGCTCCTCGTCGGTCGGCGGCCGGGCGTCGTCGGCGAGACCGGGGATCGTCACGGTGCCGTCGGGCCGCTGCAACTGCGCCAGGGCGGCGGCCAGCCGGGCCGTGGCAGCCGGCAGCAGCGCGGTGTTCTGGCTGGTAAGGTCGCGCGGCAGGGTCTGCGCGGTGAGGCGCAGGTAGAGCACGCCCTTCTCGGCGAGCTTGAGCAGCAGCCGGTCCTCGCCGTCGAGCCAGGAGTTCTCCCACAGCGCCGCGTCGCTGGCGAGCCGGTCGGCGTGCGCCTCGACGAACGAGCCGAGACCCGGGCTGTGCAGCCACTTCTTGCCCTCGAAGATGATCCGGTTGGTCACCGGCGGGGTCAGCCCGGCCAGCTTCCAGGCCGCCGCCGCGTGGATGCGGGACATGACGACGCCCTTGTCGTCGGCCACGCCCCGGGCGTACAGCCGGCCGTCGTGGATCTCCGCCGCGTACGGCGGGCTGATCCAGTCGGCGTCGTCACCGGCCGGCTCGACCTCCACGTCGTAGTGGGTGAAGTGCAGCAGCGCCTTGTCGCCCTCGCCCGGCACCTCGGCCAGCACGTACGGGTACGACTGCTCCCACGGGATGATCTCGGCTTCGCCGCCCCAGCGGCGGACCGACCCGGCGATGAACTCGGCGGTGGCCTCCATCTGCTCCGGCTCCTGGCGGCGGCTGCGGATGCGGCACAGCTGCTGGAGCTCCTCGACGAACTCGTCGAAGTGCGCGTCGACGGCCGCAAGCGCGGCCGCGGTATCCGGTTTGGGCATGGTGGTCCTCACAGAAGGGGTCGGGGAGGGGGGAAGTCAGTGGATGGTGACGCCGCCGTCGACGAAGATCGTCTGCCCGGTGGTCATGGCGGCGGCGTCACTGAGCAGGTAGGCGACCGCGTTGGCGACGTCCTGCGGCTGCGCCATCCGGCCCAGCGGGATCGACGCCATCTTGTCGGCCAGGTACGCCTCGTCGCCGCGGACGTCGGAGGTCATGTCGGTGGGCACGATGGTGGGTCCGACGGCGTTGACCCGGATCCGGTCCGGCGCCCACTCCAGCGCCAGCACGCGTGCCATGTGCATCACGCCGGCCTTGCTGACGCAGTACCCGAGCGTGTTCAGCACCGCGACGTGCCCGTTCGTGGAGCCGATGTTCACCACCGCGCCGCCGCTGCGCCGCAGCGCCGGGTACGCGGCCTGGCTCATCCGGAACGCGCCGGTCAGGTTGACGTCCAGGACGGTGGTGAAGTCCTCCTCGGACATCGTCGCCGCCGGTCCGCGCCGGACGATCCCGGCGTTGTTGACGAGCAGGTCCAGGCGGCCGTGGGCGTCCAGGACCTCGGCCACCAGCTGTGTGCAGGAGGCGGCCGACCGGACGTCCACCCGGTGCCGGGTGTGCGCGCCGCCGGTCAGCTCGGCCTCCGCCCAGTCGTCGAGCAGGTCGGCCTGCGCCACCGTCGCGCCGCGCTGTGCCAGCGTCGTGGCGATCCGGGCGCCGATGCCGCGGGCCGCCCCGGTCACCACTGCCACCCGTCCGTCGAACCGGTTCGGGTCGGTGTTCATGTCTCGTGTCCTGCCTTTCCGGTCCGGCCACCGGCCGGGCGGGCGTGAACCACGCCCGGCCGGTGCTCCGCACGCGTGACGACGGTCCCGTCAGCTGTCGTCACGCGCCGATCACCTTCGTGTCCTCGGCCCAGAAGGCCAGCCGCTTCTGCAGCAGCCGGATCACGAAGTGCGCCACCAGACCCATCACCGACAGCACCACCAGGACGGCGAACATGCCGGCGATGTCGAAGTTGTAGTTGGTCTGGAGCAGCAGATAGCCCAGGCCCTCCTTGGCGCCGATGAACTCGCCCACGACCGCGCCGAGGATGGCGAAGACGATGCCGATGTCCAGGCCGGCGAAGATGAACGGCAGCGCGCTGGGCAGCCGGACCATCCGGAAGATCTGGGTCTTGCTCGCGCCGAACACCGTCAGCATCTGGATCTTGTCGGCGTCGGCCGCCCGCAGGCCCTCGATGACGTTGACGAGCATCGGGAAGAACGAGATCACCGCGGCCATGACCACCTTGCTGGTCAGGCCGAAACCGAACCAGACCACGAACAGCGGGGCCAGGGCGACCTTCGGGACGGTCTGGAAGGCCACGATGTACGGCATCAGGGTGGCTTCGACGATCTTGATCTGGGAGATGAACGTGCCGAGCAGCAGCGCGGCCCCGACACCGATCACGAACCCGAGCAGCGCCTCCTGGGTGGTCACCCAGAAGTGACCCCAGAACTGGTCGTCGCCGAGCTGCTGCCACAGCGACTCGACCACGCTCGACGGCAGCGGCAGGACGTACTCGTCGACGCCGATGAGCTGGACGCCGTACTCCCAGGCCAGGACGACCACGACGAAGACCGTCGGGACCAGCCAGAGCTGGGGCTTCTCGCGGAGGTCGAACTTGCGCCGGGCGGGCTTGGCGGGCCGGGCGGACGGCGCCGGTGGCTGGGCCGGCTCGCGGACCAGGTTGCTTGTTGCCATGGCTGTCCCTCGTCAGTCGATAACGCCGGCGGCGTTGAAGTGTCGGCGGATCCGCTCCACGTAGACCCCGGCCCGGTCGGACGACATGACGCCGAGGTCACGCGGCCGCTCCAGGTCGATGTCCATGACCTCCGCGATGCGGCCCGGCCGGGGGCTGAGCACGACCACCCGGTCGGAGAGGAAGACCGCCTCCGGGATGGAGTGCGTGACCAGCACGATCGTCTGGTTGCTCTCCTGCCAGATGCGCAGCAGCTCCACGTTCATGTACTCGCGGGTCATCGCGTCGAGCGCGCCGAACGGCTCGTCCATCAGCAGTACCGCCGGGTCGTGCACCAGCGCCCGGCAGATGCCGGCTCGCTGCTGCATGCCGCCGCTGAGCTCGTGCGGGTACTTCTGCTCGAAGCCGTTGAGACCGACCATCTCGAGCAACTGCTGGGCGCGTTCCCGGTGCCGGCGGGGATCCAGTCGCTGGATCTCCGCCGGCACCATCACGTTGTCGAAGATGGTGCGCCACGGCAGCAGCGTCGGTGCCTGGAACACCATCCCGACCTCGGGAAGGGGCTTCGTCACGTCCCGCCCGGCGATCCGTACCGCGCCGCCGGTCTTCGGGCTGAGCCCGGCGAGGATCTTCAGCAAAGTGGTCTTGCCGCACCCGGACGGTCCCACGACCGAGATGAACTCGCCGCGACGTACCGTCAGGTTGATGTCGCTCAACGCCTGGGTCGGTGCCGACTTCCGGGGCCGGTACTCCTTGTCCAGCCCGTCGATCTCGATCCAGGAGTCTTCCGACACCGATGCCGGAGCCTGCGTCTGCGCCCGGCGGGCCGTCGCCTTGATGGCCATCGAAATCCCTTCCGCTGTCCGCTGCCTAGGCGGTGTAGTTCGCGGCCTTGCTCAGCACCGCGGCCTTGTCGAAGTTGTTGGCGCCGGAGAGCAGGCTCGGATCCCACAGCTTCTTGAGGTCGACCTCGCCGGTGATCTGCCCGGCCTCCTTGGTGTACGCCTGGGTCTTCGCCCACTCCTCGTCGCTGATCGCGCCCCAGTCGCCGAACTGCTCCGGGTCGCCGCTGGCCGGGGTGGCCGTCTTCAGCCAGGCGGTCAGGCTCTCGGTGTCCGCCTTGAGGCGCTCGTCGGCGGACTTGCCGGCGAGGATCTGCGGGAAGACCTTGTAGCCGATCTTCATGGCGGCCTCGGGGTTCTTCGCCGAGAAGAGCATCGCCTTGTACGCCGCGCGCAGGAACCGCTCGTACGAGTCCTTCTTGGCGTCGAAGTCACGGGCGCCGACGCTGAAGGTCAGCGACCGGATGCCGGAGAACACGTCCGGGTTGGTCAGGTACTTCAGCTCGGTGCCGGCGTTCTCGATGACCGCGTACGCCTGGGTGTAGAGCGCCAGCATGTCGACCTTGCCGTCGTTGAGCGCGGCGGCGGCCTGCGCGCCCACGCCCACCGGCAGAAGCTCGACGTCCTTGGTCGGGTCCAGGCCGGCGGCCTTGACGTAGGCGCGGGCGTACGGGGCCGAGCCGGAGGCCAGGCTGATCACGCCGATCTTCTTGCCGCGCAGGTCAGCGCCACCGGTGAGCGGGGAGTCCGGCTTCACAGCCATCACCCACGGCCAGTTCTGCACCAGGCCGCCGATCGCCTTGATCGGCACGTTCTTCTCCGCCGCGCCGAGCGCCGAGCCGGCGTCGGCGGGGGTGATGTCGCCGCTGCCGGACGCGACCGCCTGGAGGGCGGCGACCGAGCCGTCGGCGTTGATCGTCTCGACGGTCAGCTTCTCCTCGGCGAAGTAGCCGAGTTCCTTGGCGACCGCGTAGACGGCCACCTCCTCCTTCGGGCCGATCACGGCCGAGGCGATGGCCATGGTCAGCTTCGCCTCCTTGCCCTCGCCGCCGGCGCCGTCGTCGTCGGAGCCGCCGCCGCACGCGGACAGGACCAGCGCGGCGGCCAGCGCCGCCGGGAGCAGAGCCCACTTTCGTTTCATATGCACACACCTCGTCATGAGTCGGGGGAGACCACCTCCGCCGCCGGGGGCGGCGGAGGTGGGGGAATCAGGCGTCGCGCTGCCGCGCGACCGTTGTCCGTCAGGCGTCGCGCTGCTGCGCGACCAGTGCCAGATCGTTGTAGACGTGCTGCTCGACGATCAGTCCGCCGTCGAGCACGAAGACGTCCGCGTAACGGATGTCCTCGAACGGAGTGCCGTCGAGCCATTCCCCGTACAGCCGCCCGAGCGAGGTCACGGTGACCCGCCCGTCGGCCTCACCCACCAGGTAGCGGTCCCGGTGCTTGCGCACCCACCGGTAGGTTCCGGTCGACGCGGCCGCCATCTCCCGCAGCGACGAGTACTCCCGGCCGCCCGGGAAGACCAACCGCGCCCGCTCCGCGAGAAAGCGCCCCGCTTCGTCGAGTTCGCGGTCCTCGCACAGCTGCAGGTAGCTGTCGATCAGGCCGGGCGCGTCCGGTGTGCTCATCAGCCGGTCTTCTCGCTCAGCGCCGCCTCCCACTGGTCCCGCAGCGGGTGCTCCGCGGGGCCGTGCTCGGTGAGGATGCGCATGAGGCGGGCCAGCAGCTCGTCCCGCTCGCGGTCGAGGACCTTCTGCTCCTCCTCGGTGGAGACGAACCCGTCGACGGCGCCCGCGGTGAGCGCGCCGGAGCGGGTCAGCAGCGCCTCGACGACGCGTACCCGCTGGCGGGTCACGTGCAGCTCGGTGGAGAGCTGCAGCACCAGGTCGAGCAGCTTGCCGACCTTGGGGTCCCCGAAGTAGTCGAACTCGGTGCTCATCACGCCTCCGGCTTGGTCGCGGCCAGTACGGCCCAGGGGAAGTGCCACTCGGGACGGTCGCCCCAGCCCTGCGGCTGGACGCCGTTGCGGCGCTCGTCGAACGGGGTCCACGACACGTCGGTCAGACCGGCCTCGGTGCAGACCTCGATCAGGTCCGAGCCGAACAGGTCGTGGAAGAACGGCTCGTTGTTGCGCTCGGCGTGCTCGTAGACGGTGGCGTCGCGCAGCGGGTCGCCGGTGAGCATGAACTCCAGGAAGCGCAGCGATCCGCCCGGCTTGAGCAGGCGCGCGGCCTCCACGATCGTCTCCCGGATCGCGGCGGCGGGCATCTCGTGCAGCACCATCGTGCCGGTGACCACGTCGCAGCTGTCCGCCTCGATGCCGGTGGCCCGGCCGTCGGCCTGCCGGTAGTCGATCGCGACTCCGGTCGCCTCGGCCTCGGCGTGGGCCAGGCGCAGACCGGGCGCGGCCAGGTCCACGCCGATCACCTGCGCGGTCGGGTACTTGGCGGGCAGTGGGCGGGTGCTCTTGCCGAAACCGCACCCGATGTCGACGATCCGGGTCGCCGCGGGCAGCTCGGGCAGCGCGGTCTGGGCGAACAGCGTGTGGAACTTGTAGCCGTCGTTGTCGCGCAGCATGACGATGCGCGCGCCGAACTCGTACACGTAGGCCGACATGTCGTCGGAGAAGAAGCTGCCGGGCTGGATGTGGATGTCGTAGTCGGTGTACCAGTCGGGCAGTTCCAGGTCGGGGTTCAGCTCCAGCGAGCCCTTCGGCTGCTCGGGCAGCGAGGTGAGCTGGCCGGTCAGCTCCTCGCGGCGGCTGAGCACCGCGTCGCCGGCGACCTTCCACAGCATCTTCTGCTGCACCCGCTCCAGGTGGCTGAACCACGGGTAGAGCGGGAGACCGCGCAGCACCTGACCGGCGTCGGCGACGGTGGTGGCCGACGCCCCGGTGGCGCCGTACTCCTCGCGCAGCGCCGGGTAGACGGTGTCCGCCCAGCGCTTGCGCAGGCCGAGGACGAAGTCCACGGCGGAACGCTCATCCAGGGTGAGGCGCTCCTCGACATCGAACATGCCTTGTCTCCTCTACAGGTGGGGGAGGTCCGGCCCGCGGTGCACCGCGACCGGGGTGGACGGGTCAGTGGGCGTACCGCACGCGTTCGGCGGCCGCGGTGTCGAAGGCGCCGAGGAACGCGCCGGCCATGCGTCCCTCGTAGACGGCCTCGAAGGCGCTGCGGGGAGCGTTCGCGTCGCCGACGACGTGGACACGGGGGCCGTCGGGCAGCGCGTCGAGCTGCCGGTACAACTCGTCCGCGGCCTGCGCCGAGCCGCCGTCGACGACTGTGGTGACGCCTTCGACGATCGTCTCGCCGCCGGCGAGCGGGCCGCCGAGCGCCACCGCGCCGGCGCCCGCCGCACGGGCGGTCCGCATCGGGTGGACCGCGATCCCCAGGTCCGCGAAGCGCTTGAGCAGCGCCAGCCGGGAGTAGGTGGTGATCTTGGCGCTCACCGTGGCGGTGGGGGAGACGAGGTGGACGCGGGCGCCCCGCCGGGCGAACGCCTCCGCCACCGACGCCGCCGACCAGGTGCCCTCGTCGTCGAGCACGACGACGGCGCCGTCCGGCCGGTAGCCGGGGTCGGCCAGGTGGTCGACGGCCTGCCAGATGTCGACCACCGGCGGGCCGCCGGGCAGGTCGCGGCGGGCGGGCCGGGAGCCGGTGGCGAGGACGACGTCCTGGTAGCCGCCGGACAGCACGTCCGCGACGCCGGCGCGGTGGCCGAGGCGGACCGGGATGCCGGCGGCAGCCACGTCGCGGGCCAGGTCGCGGGTGAGCAGACCGAGCCGCTCCCGGCCGGGTACGCGCGCGGCCACCTCGACCTGCCCGCCGAGCCGGTCGCGTGCCTCGACAACTGTCACCCGGTGCCCGGCCCGGTGCGCGGAGAGCGCCGCCTCCAGGCCGGCCGGACCGCCGCCGACGACCAGGACGTCCCGCGCGCCGGACGGTCCGGGCAGCTCCGGCCAGGCGTCGGCCCACTCCCGCTCGGCGCCGACCTCCGGGTTCACCACGCAGGAGATGGGCAGGCTGGTCTCCAGCCGGCCGATGCAGCCCTGGTTGCAGGCCAGGCAGGCGCGTACCTCGTGCTGGCGGCCCTGCTCGGCCTTGCGGACCAGGTGCGGGTCGGCGATGTGCGGGCGGGCGAGGCCGACCAGGTCGGCCTCGCCGGCGGCGACGAGTTCGGCCGCCTCCGGCAGGCTGTCCAGCCGGCACACCGCGAGCACCGGCAGGTCCGGGAACTCCTGCTTGAACAGCGCCGCGTGGTGCCGGAACGGGGCGTGCCCGAAGCTCATGTCCGCCATCTGCGTCGCGAGCGACCAGCTGCCGTGGTAGGCGGAGTGGCTCACGTGCACGTAGGCGAGGGGGAACTCGGCGCGCAGCTTCCCGACGATCTCCAGCACCGCGGCCGGGCCGAGGCCGCCGGGCAGGAACTCGTCGGCGCTGACGCGCAGGCCGACGGGCAGTTCGGGTGCGGCGGCGAGAACCGCGGTCAGCACCTCGCGGGTCAGGCGCATCCGGTTGTCGAGGCTGCCGCCGTACGCGTCGTCGCGGGTGTTCGTGTGCGGCGAGAGGAACTGCTGGAGCAGGTGGCCGTGGCCGGCGTGCACCTCCAGGCCGTCGAAGCCGGCCTCGCGCATCCGTCGCGCGGCGGCGGCGAACGCCTCGACGACGACCGCGATGTCCCGGCGTCCCATCGCGTGCGGCACGTGCGAGCCGGCCGCCCACGGCACCGGCGACGAGGACCAGGCGGCGGTACGCGTCGCGTCGCCGTTGGCCTGCCGTCCGGCGTGCATGATCTGGGCGAACATGCGGGCCCCGTGCTCGTGCACGGCCTCGGTCACCGCCGCGTACGCCGGGATCGACGAGTCGTCGAAGCTGCCGAGGCTGATGCTGCGGCCCGCGCTCGTGGGGTGCACACGGATCGCCTCGGTGATGATCAGGCCGGCGCCGCCGCGCGCCCGCTCCGCGTGGTACGCGACGTGGCGGCGGGTGGGCACATTGTTCAGTCCGAAGTTGGTGGTGTGGCCGGGGACGAAGACCCGGTTCCGCAGTGTGAGACGCCCGAGCCGGGTGGGGGAGAGAAGAGCGAGAAGCTTGTCGTCAGGCATGCCTCGGACTTCCTGTTTCGGGCCGCACTCGGCGAGGCCGAGAGCGTTCGGATGAACCGTACGCCGTTCGATTGAGTGGAACGGTAGGGCCGGGTTCACATGCCGTCAACGGGCTACCGATCAGTAACTTAGTTCCCCGTACCGCCTCTGAGCTGCTGTTCCACTAGGCGGAACGCTGACCGATGACGACCGTCGATGCGGCGGTCGATCGTTCGGTTCCTCCTGCTCGGACGACAGTGCCGGCCGCCCATCGCCGGTCGGAGGCCCGTGCCGATCGTTCGGACGGCCGCTCCGGCCCGCGTCGGCGGACGCCCGCCGGCAGCGCCGGCGCGTCCCCGGGTGCCGGGTCCGGACATGCGTCTGCCCGGGTCGTCGCCCGTGCGCGCACGCGTGGTGCGGCTGCCGGCGACGACCCGGGCCGTCGTTGTTCAGCAGGTGTGGCGGTGCCCGGACGCCGTCGCGCCGCGCCGGATCTCAGGGGCGGGTGGTCAGCCGGCGTCCGGGCGCAGGTACGGCGTGAGCAGCTCGCGGGCGAGGCCCCTGGCCGCCGGAAGGTCGAGACCGTTCTCGATCATGCGGCTCAGGGCGTAGACGACCGACTGGACGAGCTCCGCCATCCGGTCCGGGTCGCTCGCCCCGTGTTCGGTGAGCGCGGCGCGCAACGGCGCCTCGAGGCTGTCGTGCAGCAGCCGGCTGGAGGTCGCCAGCACCTCGCTGTTGCCCGCCGATGCCAGTGCCCGGGCCAGCGCGTGGTCGCCCCGGGCAACCAGTTGCAGGTTGGCCTCGACGTACGCCAGGATCCTCGCCCCCGGCGTGCGGGCCTCGGCCATCTGCTTCTCGACGAAGGCCGACCACCGGGGGAACGTGTCGGCGACCAGCACGTCGAACATGTCGGTGCGGGACTTGAAGTACGAGTACGCGCTGGAGCGGGCCAGCCCGGCGTGCCGGGCCACGTCGGCCAGGCTCGGGATCTGCTCCGGGTGCTCGGAGAGCAGGGCGCGGGCGGCGTCGAGCAACGCCGCCCGCTGCGCGGCCCGGTGTTCCGCGACGGTAGAGGCTTGGATCTTCGGCACAGCGACCTCCCCGTGTCTCCCGCCGCCCGTGTCCGGTCCGCGTCGCTCCCTGCTCGTCGCGGTCAGCTGCTCGTGGCGAGCTTGCCGTCGATCATCTCGTAGATGGTGTCACAGTATTGCAGCACGTCGTGATCGTGAGTGACCATCACGACGGCCACCGAGCGCTCCCGCGCCTCCTGAGCGAGCAGCTGGACGATGTCGTGACTGCGGGCCCGGTCCAGCGCCGCCGTCGGCTCGTCCACCAGCAGCACCGACGGCTCGGTCATCAGCGCCCGGGCGATGCCGACGCGCTGGCGCTCGCCGCCGGAGAGCTGGTGCGGCCGGCGGTCGGCCTTACCGGCCAGGCCGACGTGCGCGAGCATCTCCAGCGGGTCGCGTCCGGACCGTTCCCGTCGCCCGCCCAGCCGCAGCGGCAGGCGCAGCTGGTCGGCGGCGGTCAGCGCGGGCAGCAGGTTGCCCGACTGGAACACGAACCCCACGTGCCGGCGGCGCAGCTCGGTGCGCGCCCGGCGGCTGGACACGGTCATGTCGTGCCCGGCCACCGTGACGGTGCCCTGATCGGGGCGGGCCAGCCCGCCGGCCACGGCGAGCAGGCTGGACTTGCCCGCGCCGGACGGTCCGACGATCGCGGCCAGCTCACCGGGCGCGACGGTCAGGTCGACGTCGTCCAGCGCGTGCACGGTCTCCGCGCCGTCGCCGTGCCGCAGGTGGACGCCGCGCATGACCAGGCCGAGGCCGGCTCCAGCGGTGCCCGGCGTCGAGAGTGACGGTGTGGTCCGGCTGCTCATCGGTTGCCTCCCAGGGCGGTCGCCGGGTCGATGGAGGTGAGGCGGACGACGGCGGCTGCCGCGCCGACCAGGCCGAGCACGAGCAGGCCGGCCGCGGCGGCGGCGATGCTCTGCGGGTGCAGCGCGAACGGAACGTTGCCGCCGGAGATCAGCGCGCCGAGGCCGAGGCCGATCCCCATGCCGACGGCGATGGCGAGGGCCAGCAGGATCAGTGCCTGGGTGAGCGCGTCGCGCAGCACCCAGCCGGTCGAGGCGCCCAGCGCCCGCAGCACGGCGACCTCCTGCTTGCGCTGGATCGCCCAGACCGCGAAGAACGCGCCGGCCACGAGCGCCGAGATGGCGTAGAGGAAGCCCTGGATCAACTGGAGCGTGGTCGTCTCGGCGGTGTAGCCGGGCGAGGCGCCGTACGACTCGTCGAGCGTCAGGCTCTCCGTGCCCGCGGCCTTGTCGCCCGCGGCCAGGTCCACCGAGCCGCCGCCGGTCGCGCGGACCGCGACGGCGGTGATCTCCTGGGTCGCCTGCGCCGGCACCTGCGCGCCGGCCGGGGTGCCGGACTTGACCGCCTGCCACGTCGCCAGCGGGACGTACGCCACGTCGACGTGGCCGAACGTGTCCTGCTGCTCGGTGACGCCGACGACGCGCAGCCGCGTGCCCAGCCGGTCCACAGTCACGGTGTCGCCGACGCGCAGGCCCGCGTCGATGGCGGTGGGGCTCACCACGATCCCGTCCGCCGGGCCGAGCCGGTCGCCCTCGCTGACGGCGGGGGACAGGAACGAGCCGGTCTCGACGCCGAACAGCGCGAGGTCGACCTCGGTGCCACCGTCGGTCCGCCCGTTGACGAGCGTGTTGCCGAACGGGGTCGCCTCGGCCACGCCCGGCTGGTCGCGCCAGGTGTCCACCGCCGAGGCGTCCACCACGCTGCGCGAGAACGCCGAGTCGTGCTGCACGCCGTGGGCGAAGGCGAACGAGGTGACCGGCAGGTTCTGCAGGCCGGAGACACCGTCCCGGACCAGCCCGACGGACAGGCCGGACAGCATCACCATCAGCACCGAGATCAGCGCGATCACGGCCCCCATCAGGGCGAATCGCAGCCGCGCGAACCCCAGCTCACGAATGGCCAGGAACATCAGCCGCCACCTCTCAAACTTGTCGACACCATGTCGTCATGTTAACAACGCGGTGTCGGCAAAAGAGGCCGGCGGCGGCTGTCTACCCGACCACACTCCGTGACGGCGTGGGCCGGTCCCGCGGGCGGCGCCCCGTGCCCGGCGTCAGGCGGCGACCGGGCCCGCGGTGGCGCGGCGCGCGCGCCGGCCGAGGGCGGTCACCGCGACGACGATGATCGGGGCGAGCGTGAGGTGGCACGCCGCGAGCGTGATCTTGCTGGTGGTGTCCAGGTCCGCGGGCAGCGTCATGGTGGCGATCGTGAGCACCGCGAGCGCCGGGCCGATGATCAGCGCCGCCCGGACCACCCAGGCGAAGCGGTACGCCAGCAGGGCGACGGCGGTGAGCCCGAGCGCCAGCGGCAGCGCGCTGAAGCCCGCGACGGTCACCGCGTCGACCTCGACCCGCCGGCCGTCGGCGGTGAACAGGAAGCTGCCACCGGCCGCCCGGCCGATCGCGTACACGATCAGGTTGACGACCACCGCGACGGCGGTGGCGAGCGCGACGACGGCGGTGCGGGACAGGTCAGCCACGGGAGGTCTCCTCTGCGTGCTCTCGGATCAGGTACGCCTCGATGCGGGCGAACGCCCCGGTCCAGACCTCGCCGACGAAGAAGTCGCGCAGCTGCGGGGTCGGGAAGTCGCTCTGCACCACGGTCATCAGCGTGCCGCCGTCCTTCGCCTCGAAGGTGACCTCGATGCGCGTGGTCATGGTCGTGCCGTCCGGGCCGGTACCAGTCGACTCGGTGACCAGCCGGTGCGGGCGGTCGATCTCCAGGAACGTCTGCGTCTCGCGGAACAGCATGTCGGGGGAGGGGCCCCAGACGGCGGTCTGCTTCCCGCCGACCCGCAGGTCGACGTCGATCTCCACGATGCCGGGCTGCTCGTCGAGGATGCCGAACCAGATCTTCTGTTTGCCGGCGTCAGTGTAGGCGTCGAACACCTCGTCAGGGGTGCCCGGAAGGTGTCGTGTCACTCGCATGTGGAGCGTCATGGTCGCGGTCCTCCGTGGTGAGTGTGAGGTAGGCGTCGAGGCCGTCGAGGCGACGGGCCCAGAGACGTCGGTAGAAGGCGATCCAGGCCATGGCCGAGTCCAGCGGCGCCTCGCTGAGCCGGCACTGCCGGGACCGGCCGACCTTGCGCGTCACCACGAGGCCCGCGTCCTCCAGCGCCCGGACGTGCTTGCGCATGCCGGTGAGGCTCATCCCGGTGGGCTCGGTGAGCTCGCTGATGGTGGCCGGGCCCGCGCCGAGCCGGATCAGGATGTCGCGTCGGGTGGGGTCGGCCAGGCTGGCGAAAACCCGGTCGAGCGTCTCTTGCTGAACCACGAGGTTCACCGTACGACACTGAACCATTCGGTTCAACGTTATGCCGAGGTGGGCGTGGCGTACGCGTGAAACGGCCCCGCGACCTCTCGGGTCGCGGGGCCGTCCCCGGCGCCGTGGGAAGAACGCCGGAGTGTGCGGTGCCGGTCAGGCGAGTGTGCAGGGTGCGCCGTTGAGGCTGAACGAGCCGGGCCGGGCGGTGTTGCCGGTGTGCGTGGCCTGGAAGCCGATGGTGGTCGAGCCGCGAGCCGGGATGACCGCGTTGTACGCGAGGTTGCGCGCGGTCACCTGACCCGAGGCGGGGGAGTAGGAGGCGTTCCAGCCCGAGGTGATGGTCTGGCCGCCGGGCAGCGTGAACGTCAGCGACCAGCCGTTCACCGCGGCCGAACCGGTGTTGCTGATGGTGATGTTCTCGGTCAGCCCGTTGTTCCAGGCGTTCAGCTCGATGCTCACCGAGCAGGCGCCGGTGCCGGGCGGGGGCGTGGTCGGGCCGGGCGGAGGTGTGGTCGGGCCGGGCGGAGGCGTGGTCGGGCCCGGCGGGGGCGTGGTCGGGCTCGGCGTGGTGGTCAGGCCGAAGAACGCCACCGCGGCCGCGGCCATGCCGGCCGAGGGCAGGCTGTGCCCGGCGCCCTGGATGCTGTACGCCTCGACCTGCACGGTGCCGGTGCCGTCGGCGTAGCGCCGCCGGTTCCAGCCGGACTGCGGCGTGTCGGTGGACGTGGGCGTCTGGCTGAGGCCGAACACGTTCGTCCACTGCTCGATCGTCTCCTGGAGCAGCGAGTACGGCACCAGCGTGTCGTTGGTGCCGTGCCACAACTGCACCCGGGGACGGGGACCGGTGTAGCCGGGGTATGCCTGGCGGACCGCGTCACCCCACTGCTGCGGGGTGCGGTTCATGTTCCCGCCGGTGCACTGGCTGGATCCGGGCGGATAGTCGGCGGCGCCGGCGAAGCAGTTGAACGGCACGCCCATGAACGCCGCGCCGGCCTTGAAGACGTCCGGGTAGAGCGCCAGCATGTGGTTGGTCATCATGCCGCCGGACGAGCTGCCGGTGGCGTAGACCCGGTCCGGGTCTGCGCCGTACTGCTGCTGGACGTAGCGGACCATCGAGATGAGCGACACCGGGTCGCTGCCGCCGCCGCGCCGCTTGGCCGCGTCGGACCAGGTGTCGAAGCAGTTGCCGAAGCCGGCCTGCTGGGTCGCGCTGGGGTAGATGACGATGAAGCCGTACCGGTCGGCCAGGCCGGCGAACTCGCTGCCGGAGTAGAAGCCGGGGCCGGAACCGCCGCAGCCGTGCATGGCCACCACAGTGGCCGGACGGGCCGGGCGGGCGTCCGGGACGTAGACGTGCATGCGCATCCGGCCGGGGTTGTCGCCGAAGCTGGTCACCTCGGTCAGCGACGCCGCGTACGCGGGTTGGACGGCGGGGATCACCAGGCCGGCCGTCGCCAGCGACGCGGCCAGGGCCACCACCATCTTGGCTCTGATTCTCACGGAGACTCCTTCGATCGCCCTGTGCGGGCGGGGTCGGGCGGATGCGCCCCGCGCCGGCGACCCGGGCCGCCGCGGTGTCGCGCCTCACCCACTGACGTGGTTCGCCCGGCCCGGCTCCGTCGTGTGGCACATAGTGTTCCGGCCGGACGGCGAAGTGTCAATCGACATGCTCCGATGAGCTGCGGCGGCGTTCGTCTACAGTCGGTGCACCGTCCCTGAGCCGAGCCCGGAGCGCGTGTGGCAAGCCCGTTCGACATCGAGGAGATCTACCCGGACGAGGGACCGGCGCCGCGGCTGCCCCGGCGGCAGGCCGGCACCTCGCCGCAGAGCGTCGCGGTGACGCTCCTGACCGACTACACGCTGCGTACCCGCGCCGCGCTGCCGTCCGCGGCGATCGTCGCGCTGCTCGGCGAGGCCGGCGTGACCAGCGCCGGCGCGCGTACCGCGATCAGCCGGCTGGCCCGCCGCGGTGTGCTGGAGGGCAGCCGGCAGGGCCGCAACAGCTTCTACCGGCTCAGCCGCGCCGCCGCCGCCGACCTGTCCGCCGGCGGGAACTGGATCACCGCCTCCACCGCCGAGACGCAGGCGTGGGACGGATGCTGGACGATCGTCGCCTTCTCGCTGCCGCAGGACCACGGCACGCAGCGCCGGGCCCTGCGCGGCCAGCTGCGCTGGCTCGGCTTCGCGCCGCTCTACGACGGGCTGTGGATCTCGCCGTACGAGCTGGCCGGACCCGCGTGCGCCCGGCTGGCCCAGCTCGCCCTCGGTGCGGTCACGGTGTTCCGGGGACGGCAGGACGCGCTGGACGCGATCGGCCAGCGCGCCCCCGTGGACGCCTGGGACGTCGACGCGATCAGCGGGCACTATGAGGCGTTCCTGCGGCGGTGGACGCCGCTGGTGTCGCGGCTCGGCTCCGTCGACGGCGCCGCCGCCGTGCGGGCGCGTACCGAGGTGATGGACACGTACCGGCGGTTTCCCACGCTCGACCCGCGGCTGCCACTGGAACTGCTGCCCGCCGGATGGCCGCGCCGGGCGGCCCGGGACCTGTTCGCGGCCGTCTACGACGGCCTGGCCGGGGCCGCCGAAGCCCACGTCCGGGCGGTCGTCGCCCGGTTCGCCGACCCGGTGCCGCCCGGCATCCGGGCGCACACCACCGCCGACATGCTCGCGGGCGTCGGCGAGGAGCGGCCATGCGCGTGACCATCTCCCTCGACGAGCTGCTCGGCGACGAGGTACGGCGCGACCCGTACCCGTTCTACGCCCGGCTGCACGAGGCGGGAGAGGCGGTCGCGCTGCGGCCCGCCGACCCGCACGCGCTCGTCGTGCACGGGTACGACGCGGTCAACCGGGTGCTGCGCGACCCCGTCTTCCGGGTACTCGGCGCCGACTACCTGGACCGGGCCGGGGTGCGCTGGCGCGAGCACCAGGTCATCCGGATCCTCCAGTCGTCGATGCTCAACGCCGCCGAGGGCGACCACCTGCGGGTCCGACACCTGTTCTCCCAGGCCCTCACCCCGCGCCGGGTCGCCGCGCTGGAACCGGCCATCGGGCGCATCGCCGACGGCCTGCTCGACGGGCTCGCCGCCGAGGGCGCGGACGGCCGGCCGGTCGACTTCATGGCCCGCTTCGCGCTCCGGCTGCCCAGTGACGTCATCGGCGAGCTGCTGGGCGTGCCGGAGGCGGACCGGGAGTGGTTCCCGTCCCGGGTCCGCGCGTTCGACGCGGTGCTGGAGATCGGCCGCCGGTCCATGCGCGAGGTCCGGGCCGCCAACGTGGCGGCGGCGGAGCTGACCGCGTACTTCACCGACCTGGTCGCCGCGCGCCGGGCGGCGCCGCACGACGACTTCGTCTCGGCGCTGCTGCGCGGCCTGGACGACGAGCCCGGCCGGCTGAGCGCCGACGAGCTGCTGGCCAACCTGATCATCATGTACAACGCCGGGTTCCGGACCACCGCGAACCTGCTCGGCAACGGGCTGGTGCTGCTCACCGAGCGGCCGGACGCCCGGGACGCGCTGCGCGCCGATCCGTCGCTGGCCGCGTCGTACGTCGAGGAGATCCTGCGGTACGAGCCGCCTGTGCACTTCGCGGTCCGGTACGCCGCCGAGGACACCGAGGTTGCCGGCCTGCCGGTGGCGGCGGGCCGGACGGTGGTGGTGCTGACCGGTGCCGCGAACCGGGATCCGCGCCGCTTCCCCGACCCGGACCGGTTCGACCCGTCCCGCACGGACAACCGGCACCTGGCGTTCAGCGCCGGGCCGCACTACTGCTTCGGGGCGACGCTGGCCCGGACCGAGGGACGGCTGGTCCTGCCCCGCCTGCTGGACCGCTTCCCGGCGCTGGCCGCCGAACCCGGGCCGCGCCGCGCGCTGATGCTGCGCGGGTACGACCGGCTTCCGGTACGGCTGACCGACCGGATATCTTGCCAAACCAATCCGATCGAGTAAGGTCGATGCTACGCGGAGTGTCCGCTCCGCGCCTCACAGGTTCCGTCGAGCAGGTCGAGTGCGCCGCCAGGACACCGTGGAAGGGAAACACCGGGCATGACCGACGAGATCCGCGCGTTCCTCCTCGCCGCACTCACCGAGATGAAGTACGACGTCTCCGACGTCGACGACGACACCGTCTTCGGTCCCGCCGGGCTCGACGTGGACTCCCTCGGCCTGGCCGAGCTGGCGGTACGTGTGGAGGACCGGTTCGGGGTCGCCTTCGACGACGACGAGGCGGAGGATCTCGCCATGATGACCGTCGGCGAGTTCAGCCGGACGGTGGCGGCACGCATCGCACCGGCCTCGGCGCACTGACCGATGTCGGGGCACGGCACCCGGCCGCGCGGCGTCCCGGCGCCCACGTCGGCGCAGCGGTTCCGGTGAGCGTGCGCGAACCGGTCACCGTCACCGGGATCGGACTGGTCAGCCCGGTCGGCGCGACCGCCGCCGAGGTGTTCGACGCGGTCTGCGACGGCCGGTCCGGGCTCACCCGGCCCCCGGCCGGCCATCCGCTGCACGGCGTCGTCGACGTCGCCGCGTTCGCCCCGGCGATCGACCCGGCGAGCGTGCTGCCCGGCCCGGAGTCACGCGTCGTGGACCGTTCGATCGTGATGGTGCTGCGCGCCGCCGAGGACGCGCTCGCCGACGCCGGACTGCGGATCGGCCAGGACGTCGATCCGTACCGGGTGGCGGTCGTCGTCTCCGGCGTCGGTGGTCTGTCCATGCTGGAGGAACAGGTGCTCGCCCGCGCCGGGCGGGGCCGGTTCGGAGTCAGCCCGTACATGCTGCCCGGGACGCTGCCGAACATGGGCGCGGCCCGCATCGCGATCAAGTTCGGCATCCACGGCTACACCTCGTCGATCGGCACGGCGTGTGCGGCCGGGGCGCAGTCGATCGGGGAGGCGCTGCGCATCCTGCGCGCCGGCGAGGCGGACGTGGTGCTCGCCGGATGCGCCGAGGCGCCGCTGTTCCCGACGTTCGCCGACGCGTTCGGCAACGCCCGCGCGCTGGCCCGCGGCTGGGCCGACCCGGCCGCCGCGAGCCGCCCCTTCGACCGCCGCCGCAACGGGCTCGTCCTCGGCGAGGGCGCCGGGGTGTTCGTCCTGGAACGCGCCGAGCACGCCGCCGCGCGCGGCGCCCACCGGCACGCCGACGTGCTCGGCTGGGGTGCCACGAACGACGCCCACCACCCGACCACGCCGCGCCCCGACGGCGCGGGCGCGGCCCGGTGCATGCGGATGGCCGTCCGCGACTCAGGGCTGGTGCCTGGCGACATCGGGTACGTCAACGCGCACGGCACCAGCACCCGGGCCGGGGACGCCGCCGAGCTGGCCGCGCTCGCCGAGGTGTACGGCGCCGCCCCGCCGCCGCTGAGTTCGACCAAGGGCGTGACCGGGCACATGCTCGGCGTCTCCGGCGTGATCGAGGCGGCCGTCGCGGTCGAGGCGCTGCGTCGCGGCCTGCTGCCGCCCACGCACAATCTGGACGACCCGGAGCGCGACGGCGAGGTCGACCACATCCGCGGGCGGGCACGCGCCACGGCGGTGGACGCGGTGCTGTCCAATTCGTTCGGCTTCGGCGGGCACAACGTCAGCCTCGTCCTGGCCCGGCCCGCCTGAGCGGCGCGGCCCCCTGCCCGGCCGGGTACCTCAGCGGAGCGTGATCACCGTGGCGGTGTCGTACGCGGCGACGGCGACGGTGAAGTGCGGGCGCAGCATGTCGGCCACGTAGTCGAGGTCGGCGACCAGCGGCACCGGCAGCAGGGCGCGCTGGTCCGGGCCGGTCCGGGTGGCGACCAGTTCGATCCGGTCGGCCTTGAGCAGCCCCCGGGTGAGGAACGCGGGCAGGTCCTCGGGCAGCAGGCACCGCCACATGTCGACGTTGACGATCAGGTCCAGCGCGCCGGCCTTGAACTGCTGGAGCACGGTGCCGAGCAGGTGGGAGTTCGTCTCGCCGACCGGCGCGTCGTGATCGAACGTGTGCGACCCGGCGCCCAGGTCCAGCGTGGACACGCCGTTGCCGACGATCAGCGCCGCGCTCGCCGTCAGCTCCTCGCGCAGCGACGCGGGCAGGACGTCCGGCCGGCCCAGCCCACCGGCCCGATACGCCTCGATGGCCTGGCCGTAGAGCCGGATCCGGCCCAGGTGCCGGCCGAACGTGTTGAGCCCGTACAGCACCTCGACGTCGTAGCGCAGGTGCTTGCGCAGCAGGTACTTCATGTTGTCCATCGAGGCGAGCCCGTTCGATGTCTTGCGGAAGTGCGGCAGGTGGTAGGAGAGCGCGTCGACGTCCAGCCGGAACAGCTCCGGCGGCGCGCCGTGCAGGTGGAACACCCGGTAGAAGAAGTCGAGGTCCTCGAAGCCCCACTTGACCATCGCCTCGTCGAAGCCGCCGACCCGCCGGAACGACTCGTGGTCCACCGAGGCGTTGTGGGTCAGGCCCAGCACCCAGGGCGCGCTCGGGAAGTCGTCCGTCCGCTGCGGGAGGGCGATGTCCTCCAGCCGCGGGTCGCCACGCTCGGCGTCGAGCATCACCGGGGCGACCGGTTCGCCCCGGCGCAGCGCGTCCGCGCCGGCCCAGTCCAGGTCGTACCGCTGCCCGAGCAGCACCCCGGGCCGGCCGGCGCGACCGGAGTGGAAGTCGCGGTGCCGCTCCAGCAGCCCGGGATGCGCCACCGTGTCGGCGTCGAGGAACATCAGCGTGTCCGCGCGGGCCCGGGCCGCCGCCGCGTTGCGGTTGGCGCTGCGGCCGCGGTTCCGCTCGCTGCGGACGTAGTCGATCCGCAGCCGGTCCCGGTAGGCGTCCACCACCGGGCCGAGCGCCACGGCCGAGCCGTCGTCGCCGACGATCACCTCGAAGTCGCCGGGCGGCAGCGTCTGCCGGGTCAGCGACCGCAGCGTCGCGTCGAGTGCGGAGCCGTTCTCGTGCGCGGGCACCACCACGCTCAGGCCGGGCCGGTCCACGTCTCGGCCTGCTCAGCGCGGGGTGGAGTTGGCGGTGATGTAGTCGGCCAGGTCGCCGAGCGTGGCCATCCGATCCTCGTCGAGTTCCTCGACGTCGATCTGGATCTCCAGCTCGTCCTCCAGCGACAGCAGCAGCTCCAGGCCGAGCGAGGAGCTGAGGCCGAGGTCGTCCATCAGCTGGGTCTGCTCGGTGACCGGCGTGTCCGGCCGGAGCATGCGGGTCAGCAGGACGGTCAGGCGGTCGACGACCTGGTCACGGGGCGGCGCGTCGGCCGGCGCGTCGTGTTCTAGCACCGGGCGTCCCACGAGTCGATCATGCGCGTCGGCATGGAGTCATCAGAGCAGGGGACATCGGCAGGTGTCAACGGGTACGGCGATCGTCACCGATCGTGACCGAGGCCGGTGTGGCACTCGACGGCGTACGGCCGGTCGCCGGCGAGCGCGACCGCCACCGCGTACCCGGCGGGTGTGGGCAGGTCGGCGAGCCGGTGCGGGCCGGCCGGCTCGACGCACTCGACCACGTCGGCCCGGTGCACCGGCACGGCGAGGTTGGGCCACAGCCGGCCCCCGGCCGCCTTGACCGCCGCCTCCTTGCGCGCCCACAGCCGGGTGAACCGCAGTGCCCGGCCGGCCGGGTCCGGTCCGGCGGCGACGTGCCGGGCCTCCCGCGGGTCGAAGAAGCGCGCGGACGCCGACACCGGGTCACCGCCCGGCGCGACGTGCTGGATGTCCACCCCGACCGGGCGGCCCTCGCTGAGCGCGACCGCCACCAGGTCGCCGGAGTACGACAGGCTCGTGTGCAGGCCGCTCCACGGGCCGGTCAGCGCCGGTTTGCCGTACCGGCCGCGGTGCCAGGTCAGGGCCGCCGGTGGCGCGCCGGCAGCCCGCCCGGCCAGGACGCGCAGCGCGCCGTGCGCCACTGTGAACCGGTCCCGCAGCGCCCCGGCGCCGAGCCGCGCGGCCCGGTTCCGCTCGTCCGCGTCGAGCACCGCCCGGTACCGGGCCAGCTCGTCCGCCGGCACCGCCACCGGGACGATCCAGACCCGGACGGCGTCCCGCATGGACGGCAGCGTAACCGTGCGCCGTCACGTTGACACACACCGATGCGCGTTGCTCTGATGAGCGGGTGTTCGCGCAGACGGTCCAGGCCCAGGTTCCCGTGGCGTTCGCCGGGCCGGGCGCCGGCACCGCGCCCCTGACCTGGGGGCAGAAGGCCATCATGCAGGACATGCGGGAGACCGGCTGGACGCACAACGTCAGCGGCGCCCACCCGATGCCCGCGGGTGTCACGATCGAGCAGGTGGCGGCCGAGTTCGCCGCGCTGATGGCCCGGCACCCGGCGCTGCGGATGCGGCTCGGCGACGGCGACGACGGCGGCCCGCGCCAGGTCGTGTCGGCGAGCGGCGAGACGGTCCTGGACGTGGTGGACGTACCCGACGACGCGGACCCGGCCGACGTGGCCGCGTTCGCCTACGACCTGGGCCACGCCCGCCTGCTCAGCCACTACGACCTCTACCGGGACTGGTCGGTGAGGATGGCGGTGATCCGGCACCGCGGCGCGCTGGTGCACCGGGTGCTGACGATCGACCACCTCGTGGTGGACGGCACCGCCACGTCCCTCATCCTGGCCGACCTCGGCCTGGCCGGCCGGCCGGTCCGCCGGGTCGCCGACCCGCGTACCGTGCAGATCCTCGACCTGGGGCGGCGGGAGGAGACGCCGCCGCTGCGCCGGCTCAGTGACCGGGCCGTGCGCCACTGGGCCGAGCATCTGCGGGACGTCCCGCCGCTGACGTTCGGTGAGCCGAAGGCCGGTGGGCGCCGGGGCCACCGGTACTGGCACGGCCGGTTCAGCTCGCCTGCCGCGTACCTGGCGGTGCGGGCCATCGCGGCGCGGACCCGCACGGACACCTCGCGCGTGCTGCTCGCGGTCATCGCGGTCGCGATCGGCCGGGCCACCGGCGTCAGCCCGCTCACCGCGAAGCTCATCGTCGGCAACCGGTTCCGGCCGGGCTTCGCCGAGGCCATCGCTCCGCTCAGCCAGAACGGCGTGCTGCGCGTCGACACCGCGGACACCACTGTGGACGAGGTGGTGGCGCGCGCCCGCCGGGCCGCGGTCTCCGCCGGGAAGTACGCCTACTACGACCCGGCCCAGCTCGCCGAGGTCTCGGACCGGCTGGACGCCGAACGCGGGTACCCGGCCCGGATCAGCTGCCGGATCAACGACCGGCGGGTGACCACCCGGCAGGCGGCCGACGGCGGGCTGCACGACGACCCGGTGACCGCCGAGCGGATCCGCCGCCGGGCCGACGAGACGTTCCTGGTCTGGGACGGCCCGCTGGACCACCTGCCCGAGCAGGTCTTCATCACCGTCGAGGACCAGCCGGAGACGGTCCACCTCCAGGTCATCTTCGACTTCGGCTGCTTCACCGAGGAGCAGGCGGAACGGCTGCTGCGCGGCGTGGAGGAGGTGGCGGTGGAGGCGGCGCTCGACCCCGCCGCGCCGACCCGGGTCGTCCCCGGGTCGGCGGGCGGCTGACCGGTCACCGGTCCCAGGTCACCGGCAGCGACTCCAGGCTGCGCACCACCAGCCCGGGCCGGAACCGCAGCTCCGCCTCGTCGACAGCGAGCCGCAACCCTGGCAGCCGCCGCAGCAGCGCGCCCAGCGCCTCCTGCAACTCCATCCGCGCCAGCGCCGCGCCCAGGCAGTGGTGCGGACCGGCGCCGAACGCCAGGTGCGGATTGTGCACGCGGGTCAGGTCGAGCGTGTCCGCGCCCGGGAACACAGTGGCGTCCCGGTTGGCCGACGCGATCGCCGGCAGCACCGCGGCGCCGGCCGGCAGGCGTACGCCGCCCAGCTCCACCTCCTCGGTCGTGACCCGGGGCAGCAGCACCCCGTTGTCGCCGAGCTGGATGAAGCGGGACAGCTCCTCGACCGCCCGGGCCACCGCCACCGGATCGTCGCCGCGCAGCCCGGCCAGCTGCTCCGGATGGCGGGCCAGGACCAGCAGGAACAGGTTGAGCTGGTTGGTGGTGGTCTCGTGCCCGCCCACGAAGATCCCGGCGGTGACCGACACCAGCTCCCGTTCGGTCAGGTCGTCATGGTCGTCCCAGACCGAGATGAGCGCACTCATCAGGTCGTCGCCGGGCTCGCGGCGCCGCTCGTCGATCAGCTCGCGGAACGCCTCCAGCGCGGCCCGGGGCGCGTCCGGATCGGCGTCCCAGTCGCCGACGAGAGCATCCGACCACTGGCGTACCCGCTCCCGGTCCCGCTCCGGGATGCCGAACAGCGTGCTGATCACGGAGATCGGCAGGGGACCGGAGAGGTGCGTGATCAGGTCGGCCGGCGGACCCGCGGCCTCCAGCTCGTCGATCATCCGGTCGACGAGCGCCGCGACCCTCGGGCGCAGCTCCTCCACCCGGCGGACGGTGAACGCGTGCGAGACGGCCCGGCGCATCGTGGTGTGCCGGGGCGGATCCATCCCGATCAGCGAGTCCTCGGCGAGTGAGCCGAGTTCCCGGGTCGGGCGGTTCGGGCCGGCCGCGGCGGCCCGGCTGAACCGCTGGTCGGTGAAGACCCGGCGCACGTCGGCGTGCCGGGTGGCCAGGTACGCGCACGCCCCGTCGGGCAGCTCGACCCGGGCCACCGGGCACGTCTCCCGCATCCGGGTGTAGTCCGGCGACGGGTGGTAGATCGTCGGAGCCGGCGCGAGCGGGTACGGGATGGCCGGTGGCTCCTGCGTCATCTGCGACTCCTCAGATCGGGCCGCCCCGGGCCAGGGCGGCAAGCGCCGGCACCAGATCCGCGGGGGCGGGCATGGCGTGGACCTGGTCACGCATCGACGTCGCGGCCCGTCGCCGGGGCCCGTCACCGACCAGCTCGCCGACGAGTTCCCGGACCGCGTCGGCGGTGGCCTGCTCAGCTGTCAGCGAGGTGCCGGCGCCGGTGGCGGCCAGCCGTTCCGCGTTGAAGTGCTGATCACTGACCTGCGGCAGGACGAGCTGCGGCACGCCGTAGGCGAGCGCGGTCATGGTGGTGCCGGCCCCGCCCTGCTGCACGAGCGCGGCGCAGGTCGGCAGCACCAGCCGTACGGCCAGCGGCCCGTCGACCAGGCGGACCCGGGCCGGCAGCGGGCCCAGCCCCTCGTGCTGACGCGGTTCGACCACCACGACGACCTCCACGTCGAGCCCGGCCACCGCCCGGATCACCCCGCCCAGGTCGAACCGGTCGTGCAACCCGGCGGCGGCCATCATGGTGCCCGCAGTGACGCACACCCGGGGCCGGCCCGCCGGGCGGCGCAGCCAGTCCGGCACCACGGCCGGACCGTTGTACGGCACGAACCGCACCGGACGGCCGGGGCGCGCCGTCGGCACCTGCATGGGCGGCGGCACCGGGTCGAGCGTCAGGACGCCGTCCAGCGGCACGTCGGCGGCGCGTAACCCGAACCGGGCGGCCAGCGGCCCGACCACCTGATCCGGGTCCAGGCGCAGTGTGGTCGAGGAGTCCGGCCCCCACAGGTTCAGCACGCCCGGCACGCCCAGCGCGGCGGCGGCCACCGGCGCGGCCAGGTTGAACGGCTCCCAGAGGACCAGGTCTGGCCGCCAGGACCGGCCGAAGGAGACCAGGTCGTCGAGGACGGCGTCGGCGAACCGGACCACCCCGCCGTCGGCGGTGATCGCCGGCACGACCGCGCCGGCCGGCGCGGAACCGGCGAGCGGGGCCACCGTGCCGATCCGGCCGGCGAACGCCTCGGCGAAGTCGACGTCCGCGCCCAGCGGTACGGCGGCGAGCCCGGCCGCGCTGATCGTGGCGGCCATCGACGGGTGACTCGCCACCCGCACCTCGTGACCGGCGGCCTGCAACGCCCAGCCGAGCGGGACCAGGCTGTAGAAATGCGACCGCCAGCCCCACGTCGACATCAGAATTCGCAGCGGCGCAGTCAAATCCCACCAATCCGCGCGGCGAAACGGCAGCCCTGGAGAACCGATGCTAGGGGATCGGCACCGGTACGCGGAAGGCCGCGGACGCATGCGACGGATATTGACGCCGGACTAACCGATGCTGGACTCTTAGCCGATGTCGGACGTGGACCGCGATCAGCTGCCCGGTGGCCCGGTGACAGTCAATTCCGGGCTGCGTTCCTATCCGTTCGAACCGTTCACCGGAGACCTTCCCGCCGAGCTGCTGGAGATGGTCGTCGCCGAGCCGGTCAGCCGGGTGCGGCTGCCCGACGGGCGGGCGGCCTGGCTGGTGCTCGGCTACGAGGACTGCTGCACCGTCCTGGCCGATCCCCGCTTCTCCCGGCTGCCGCTGGGCGCGACGGCGACACCGGACGGCGGCGGTCCCCGTGAGTTGAACATGGACGGTCCGGCGCACGCCGTGGTGCGGCGGGTGGCCGGCCGCGCGTTCACCGCCCGGCGCATCGGGACGTTCCGGCCCCGGGTGCAGCGGCTGGTGGACGAGCTGGTCGACGCCATGCTGGCCGGTCCGCGCCCGGCCGACGTGGTGGCCGGACTGGTGGCGCCGCTGCCGGTGCTCGTGGTGTGCGACGTGCTCGGCGTCCCGGCCGCCGACCGGCCCCGGTTCTACGCTTGGATCGAGGGGCTGAACTCGGTCACCGCGTACGGCTCGGCCGCCGCCGTGACCGCGCAGGCCGAGCTGCGGGACTACCTGGCCGGGCAGCTGGCGCGCAAGCGGGCCGAGCCCGGCGACGACCTGCTCTCGGCCTGGGTCCGCGGCGGCGGCGCGCACGAGCTGGTCGACGCCGAACTGGTCGAGCTGGCCATGGGGGTGCTGCTCGGCGGGCTGGAGATCAATTCGACGAGCGCGGGCCTGCGCGCGTTGTTCCAGCACCCGGACCAGCTGGCGAAGCTGCGGGCCGCGCCGGGCAAGCTCGCCGCGGCCACCGACGAGATCCTGCGCTACACGTCGGTGAGCGCCATGTTCCGGGTGCAGGTGGTCCGCGAGGACCTGGTCCTCGGCGGGGTCGGGATGAGGGCCGGCGACTGCGTGATGGCGATCCCGTGGGCCGGCAACCGCGACCCCCGGTTCTTCCCCGAGCCGAACGTCTTCGACATCGACCGCCGGCCCGGTGTGCCGCATCTGACCTTCGGCTTCGGGCCGCACTTCTGCCTCGGCACGGCGCTGGGCCGGATGCAGGTGGAGCTGTCGCTCGGGGCGCTGCTGACCCGGATGCCGGCGCTGTCTCCGGCCGTGCCGCTGGCGGAGATCCCGTGGCGGCACGACCGGATGAACGGCGGCATCGCCTCCTTCCCGGTCACCTGGTGACCGGCGGTCAGTAGCTCTCCACCGCGTTGACCCGGCCCGGCCAGTAGCGCTCGCCGGGTGCCGGGACGTAGTGCTCCCACCGGGGCTCGTTCCCGGTCGGGTGGTCGCCGAGCACGGTGATCCGCTGCCCGCGCCGCAGCCCGTCGTAGTCGTTCACGGCGTAGTGCTGGGTGACCCGGTTGTCCCACACCGCGACGTCCCCGGTCCGCCACCGGTAGCGGCAGGTGAACTGGGGACTCTCGGAGAAGGTGAACAGGTGCTCCAGCAGCGCGTCGCTCTCGTTGCGGGTCAGCTGCGGGATGTGCGAGGTGAACAGCCGGTTGACGTACAGCGAGCGGCGCCCGGTCTCCGGGTGCACCCGGACCACCGGGTGTTCGGCGCGGCTGGTGAACTCGGTGCCGATCCGGATGACGTGGATGGCGGTCAGCCCGTCGAGCAGGTCCCGCATCGGCGCGGAGAGCGCCTCGTAGACCCGGTACTGGTTGGTCCACATGGTGTCGCCGCCGACCTCGGGCAACTGGATCAGGTGCAGGATCGAGGCGATCGGCGGGCTCTGGTGGAACGTCATGTCGGTGTGCCAGACGTCGACCTTGCCGCCGTCGGCGGAGTCGATGACGACGATCTCCGGGTGTCCGTCCAGCCGGGGCAGGTACGGGTGCAGCTCCACCTCGCCGAAGCGGCGGCCGAACGCGACGTGCGCCTGCGGCGTCAGCCCGGTCTGACCGGCGAGGAAGACCACCTGGTGCTTGAGCAGCAGGTCGTGGATCAGCGCGAAACCCTCGTCGGTGAGCGTGTTCAGGTCGATGCCGTGGACCTCGGCGCCCAGCGCGCCGGAGACGAGCCGGACCTCGGCCGCGATGGATGTGGTCATCGATGATCCCTCCGGTCTGCGCGCCTCGGCTGGTCCGCGAATTGTTCCACGTCCATGAATGTCCTCACCAGCCGTCGTCGTTGACTCACCCGCCGTACGCCTGGAAGCATGCGCACCGGCGGGGGCGGCGGTGCCGGCCCGCGACGCGGGAGGAGGCGCCGGTGTCGATCGATGCCCAGATCGAGGGTGACGCGGGGGAGCGGCTCGACCGGCTCACCGACCTGGCCACCCCGTTCGCGGTCCGCACGGCGGTGACGCTGCGCGTGCCGGACCGGATCGCCGCGGGCGTCACCGGACTGGGTGAGCTGGCCGACGCCTGCGGCGCGGACGCCGCCGCGCTGGGCCGCCTGCTGCGCTACCTCGTGCACCGGGGCGTGTTCGTCGAGGTGTCGCCGGACGTGTTCGGCCTCACCGACGTCGGCGAGCTGCTCTGCGACCGCGACGGCGGCGGCCACGGCGCCTACCTGGACCTCGGCGGGCTCGGCGCGCGGATGGACCTGGCCTGGACCGGCCTGCCGCACGCGATCCGCACCGGCGGGCCCGGCTACCGGGAGGTGCACGGGCGCGACTTCTGGGCCGACCTCGACGCCCACCCGGACCACCGGGCCTACTTCGACGCGCTGATGCTCAGCCAGCAGCGGTTCACCGCCCCGGAGGTCGCGGCGCTCTACCCCTGGCACGAGGCGAAGCACGTGGTCGACGTGGCCGGGGGTGCGGGCGGGCTGTTGCGGGAGGTGCTGGGCGCCCATCCGCACCTGCGGGGGACGCTCGTCGACCGCGACGAGCCGGTGGCCACCGCCGCCGCGACGTTCGCCGCCTGCGGGCTGGCCGACCGGGCCGAGACCGTGGCGGGGGACTTCTTCGCCCCGCTGCCGCCCGGCGCCGACGTGTACGTGGTCTCCCGCGCGCTCACCGACTGGAGCGACGCCCACGCCACCGCGATCCTGCGGCGCTGCGCCGAGGCGGCCGGGACCACCGGCAGGGTGCTCGTCATCGAGGTGCTGCCGACGGTGCCGCACGTGCCGCACCTGTCCCCGTACGACCTGCGGATGCTGGTCCTCGTCGGCGGCCGGGAGCGCGGGTTGCCCGAGTTCGCCGCGCTCGCCGCCGCCGCGGGCCTGGCGCCCCGGCGCACCTACCACGGCACCGACGGGCTGACGCTCATGGAGTTCGCCGCCGGCGCCTGAGCGGGCCCGGGGGAGCCGAACCTGTCCGGTGCCGTCCCGTGCGCCCGAACATTGACGTATATGCATCGAGATGGCGGCCGTGGGTCAAACGGCGGATTTCTCTGCGCATCGGTCAATGTGCTGAAGAATGCTGTCGCGACATTTGCGGCCACCCATGTCCATGCGCGTTTATCAATGGTTGTTCCGGGGAGGACCTACCGGTAACGTCTCGCGTGGCGACTAGCCGATCCCTGGCGAAAGGGTCGACGCGTCATGACGGTTGCTGGCTCCACGCGATATCCGCCCTTCATCGACGACCTGGCCCGCAGCGAATCGGGGCGGCTGCTGCGCGCCGAACTCGGCCGGCGGTGGCCGGAGACGCCCGACCAGCTCGACGCGATCGTGCGCTACGCGCTGCTGCCGGCGGGCAAGATGCTCCGCCCGATGATGACGTTGCACGCCGCCGAGGCGGTGGGCGGATCACCACGGGACGTCCTCGCCGCCGCGCTCGGCACCGAATACCTGCACGTCGCGACGCTCGTGCACGACGACATCATCGACGCCGACACGCTGCGCCGCGGCCGCCCGGCGGTCCCGGTCGCGTACGGCATCCCCGGCGCCATCGTGGCCGGGGACCACCTCATCTTCCACGCCTTCCAGGCGATGGTGGAGAGCGGCCGGGCGGTCCCCGCGGCGTCGGTCGTCGCCGCCGTCACCGCGCTCGCCGAGGCGGGCCAGGACCTGTGCCGGGGCCAGGCGCTGGAGGCGCGGCTCGTCGGCGACCTGGACGCGGGCGCCCGCTGGTACCCGGAGATGATCCGGCTCAAGACCGGCTCGCTGTTCCGCGCCGTGTGCCACATCGGCGCGCTGCTCGGCGGCGCCGACCCGCTGGTGGCCTCCGCGCTGGCCCGCTACGGCGAGCACGTCGGCACCGCGTTCCAGATCCGCGACGACCTGCTGTCCTACCTGTCCACCCCGGAGCAGACCGGCAAGCCCGCGACGAGCGACCTCAACAACGGCCGCCCCACGCTGCCGTTGCTGCTGGCGTACGACGCGATCAGCGACGCCGCACGGGTGGAACTGCTGGCGGTGCTGCACCGCCGTGGCGCCGGTCCCGGCGACGTCGAGTGGGTCACCGCCCTGCTCCGCGAGGTGGGCGCTGTCGACGGCGCCCGGCGGCTGATGGTGGAGCACGCCGAGCGGGCCCGCGCCGAGCTGGCAGCGCTCACCCCGTCCGCGAGCGCGGACGTGCTCACCGGCATCGCGGCCTGGATGACGAGCGAGATGGCGTGAGCACGGCCGGCGCCGTGCGAGCACTGCGGGCCCACGTGGAGACCTGGCGGCCCTACACCCTCTGGTACGTCGGGCTCGTCGGCCTGGCCGGCGCCGCAGTGGCCGGTGGCCACGATCCGTGGCTGCTGCTGTCGGCCTGGGCCGCGCCCACCGCCGGCTGGCTGGGCGGCCACTATCTCGGCGACTACTTCGACCGGGACCTCGACGCCGGCAGCAAGCCGCACCGGCCGATCCCGTCCAGCCGGCTGCGCGCGGGCACGGCACTGTGGTGCGGCAGCGCCTGCTTCGCCGCACTCGGCGTCCTGGCCGTACTCGGTGGATGGGGCACCACAGTGGCGGCGCTGCTGGCCGCGTGCGGCATCGTCGCGTACAGCAGGTGGTTCAAGGCCCGGGGGATCGCCGGCAACCTGGTCCGCGGCGCGCTCGGCGCGGTCGCGCTCGGCTACGGCGCGCTCGCCGCCGGGATCGCGCCGGACCGGGACTGGGCGGTGCCCGTGTTGCTCGCGCTCGCCGTCGCGTTCTGGTCGCACGACGCCATGTCCAACCTGGTCGGCGCGCTGCGCGACATCGAGGGCGATCGTGCCGGCGGCTACCGCACGCTGCCGGTGGGACGGGGCGTGCCGGCGGCCGTACGGACCGTGGTGGCGCTCTACGCCGTCACGATCGGCGCCGCCGTGACCGCCGGGCTGCTGACCGAGCCGGGCACACGGATGGCGTACCTGGCCACTGTGCTCGTCGTCCTGGTCACCGGCGTCGCCGCGCTGGCTCCGCTGGTGGCGCGCCGCGACGGGATGCCCGTCCTGGTGGCGCTGCGCGCCCACTCGGTCCTGGTCGTCGAGCGGGTCGTGCTGGCCTCGGCGGCGGTCGGGCTCGGCCTCGGCGTCGCCGTGCAGCTCGCGCTCGCGCTGCCGATGGTGCTGCTGACCTGGCTGGCGCAGCGCGGCATGCGCGTCCGGCACGAACTCGGCCCGCCGGTCGCGGGCCTGACCCTCGCCACCCACAGTCGACTGCCTCTGGAGGACGCGCCATGACCGCTGTGACCGCCGAGGCCGTCGGGAAGGCCCTCACCGCTGGTGCCGAGGCGCTGTTCTGTCGCCGCCGCCCCGACGGCGCCTTCAGCGACGACCCACCCGCCTCGGTGCTCGGCACCGCTGGGGCTGTCGCCGCGCTGCACGCCGCCGACCCGTCCGGCTGCGCCGACCTGGTCGACGCCGGAACCGCCTGGCTGCGCCGCGCGCAGCACGACGACGGCGGCTGGGGTGGCGTCGTGGGCGCCGGCACCGCCGTCGTACCCACCGCCGTGGCGGTCGCCGCGCTGGCGCTGAGCGCACCGGCTGACAGCGCCGACGCGATTGCGGCGGGCCGCGCCCGGCTGGCCGCGCTCGGCGGCGTCGACACCATCACCGATCCGGCCATCTCGCTGCTGTGCCGGCAACTGCTCACCATGGCCGGGATGACAGCCGAGGCCGGCCCGCTGCGCCGGCTGCCGCTGGAGATCGTCCTGTTCGACCGGGTACGCCGGCAGCGCCTGTCGTTCCGTACCGCGCCGTTCGTCGGGCTGGCCCTGATGCAGGCCGACATGCTGCCTGCGGGCCGGCTGCGCCGGGCCACGCTGCGCCGCGCCCGTCCGGCGGCGGTACGGCTGCTGCGGTCCATCCACGACCACGAGGGCCGCACCGGAGCGCTCAGCGAGGACCCGTGGCCGGCCGCGCTCGTCCTGCTCGGTCTGGCCCGCAGCGGCGAGGCGCCCGACATCGCCCGCGCCGTCGTCGGCTGGCTGCGCCGGGCGGTACGCCCCGACGGATCCTGGGACGCGGTCAGCAACCTGGACCTCACCCGGTCCGGGTACGCGGCGACCGGGCTGATCGCGGCCGGCTACGCCGACGATCCCCGGCTGCACGCCACCCGGGAGTTCCTCCACGTCGCCCGCAAGACGGAGGCGTTCGAGGTGCTTGACGTGCCGCCGGGCGGGTGGAGCTACTCGAACGCCCGGGGCTGGCCGGTCACGCTGGAGTCGGCCGAGATCCTCTCCGCGCTCGCCGGACTCCCCGGTGCCGGCACCGACCCGGTGCTGCGCCAGGGACTGGCGTGGCTCGTCGGCCGCCAGGACAGCCGCGGCTCGTGGAGCCTGTGGGTCCGCGACACCCGGCTCGCCAACGACGGACCCTGCCCGGGCATCACCAGTCAGGCGATCCTCGCGCTGCACGACGCCGGGTATCCGGACGACCATCCGGCGATCGCCCGCGCGGCGGCCTGGCTGCTCACCCGGGCCGCGCCCGCCGGCACGTTCGAGAACCTCTGGTACCGCGACCACACCTCCGGCACCGCGGTGGTGGTCGCCGCGCTGTCCCGGGTCGGGCACGCCCGGCACGAGGTGGTGCGCCGCGCGGCCCGGTGGCTGCGCGACACCCGGCTGCCCGACGGCTCGTGGGGCCCGGGCGACGGCACCGGCGGCACTGTGGAGGAGACGTCCTGGGCGGTGCAGGGCCTGCTCGCGACCGGCGATCCGGACGCCGCCGACGCGGTGGACCGGGGCGTCGCCTGGCTGGTGGCCGCTGCCGGACCGGACGGCGCCTGGCCCGCCGCCCGGGTGTGCAACTACATCCGCCACCACATGCGGTACCCGAACGCGGTGATCACCCAGGCGCTCGCGCTGCGGACGCTCGGCGAGTACCGCCGGGCCGCCGCCACGCGGTCCGGCGCCGCACCGGGCGCGGTGGCCCGATGACCGCCGACGTGGTGGTGGCCGGCGCCGGCGCGGGCGGGCTGGCCTGCGCGCACGCGCTCGGCGCGCTCGGCCTGCGGGTGCTCGTGCTCGACCGGCAGCGCGCTCCCGCGTCGATCGCCAAGGGCGAGATCCTCCAGCCCGAGACGGTACGCATCCTCGACTCCTGGGGCGCGCTGGACGCCCTGCGGGCCACCGGCGCGCGTCCGGTCGGGCGGCTGGCCATCCGCGACGCGTACGGCGAGCCGCTGCTCTGCCTGGACTACGCCGGCCTGCCCGGGGCGTACCGGCAGATCCTCTGCGCCGACTACGGCGACCTGCGCGCGGTGCTGACCGACCGGCTGCCGGCCGGCGTGGAGGTCCGGTGGGGTGTGCGGGTGACAGGCGTCCGGCGCGATCACGACGGGCGGATCGACGGCGTCCGGGTCGTCGCGGGCGGCGCCGAGCGGGACATCGCGGCGCCGCTGGTGGTCGCGGCCGACGGCATGTCCTCGCCGCTGCGCCGCGCGGCCGGGATCGGCGTGGAGCGCCGGGAGTACCCGCACGGCCTGGTCGCCTTCGACGTGGACGGCGCCGAGGTGGCCGACGAGGTGTCCGCCTACCGCACCGCCCGGGGACTCTGCCTGGTCTACCCGCTGCCGGGCGGGCGGTGCCGCCTCTATGTGCAGGTCACACCGGACGAGTTCCGGGGCCGCGTGGACCTGGACGCGTGGTGCGGACGGCTGCTCGCCGACGTGCCGGCGATCAGCCCGCTGGAACCGGCCGTGCGCGCGAGCCTGCACCGGCGCCAGTTGCTCGCGGTCTACCGGCTGCGCAGCGCGCGCCTGGCCGCACCGGGGCTCGCGCTCGCCGGTGAGGCCGCCCACGCGGTGCACCCGATGGCCGCGCAGGGCGTCAACAGCTCCCTCGGTGACGCCGAGACGCTCGCCGCCTGCCTGGCCGCCGAGGGCGGCGCGCCGGAACCGGCCGCCGTGGACCGGGCGCTGCGGGCCTTCGAGGCGGCCCGGCGGCCCCGGCTCGACCACGTCGCCACCGTCAGCCACAACGCCTCCCGCATGATCACCGCCGTGTCCGGGCTGCCGAAGCTGCTCGGCGCGCGGATGATGCGCCGTACCGCCGCCAACCCCCGGCTGCTCGGGCTCACCGCCGGCAACCTCTCCGGCACCGACGTGCGGCCGCTGTCAGCCGTCGACCGGCTCTACCAACTGGGGCTGCTGGCCGACCGGCACGCGCACACCCCGTCCCCACCGGTCCCGTCGGAAAGTGAGCGATGATGACGCCTGCCACCGCCGTCGGGACGCAACCCCCGGCCGACCTGTCCATGAACGAGACGCCCTACCCGCCGCTGCCGGGGATCCGGCGGGTGGTCGAGGGCGCCGCCGCGACGCTCCAGCGCTATCCGGACCGCACGTCGTCGGCGCTCGTCGCGGCGCTGTCGGCGCGGCTCGGCGTGGGCCCCGAGGCGATCCTCGTCGGCCCCGGCTCGGCCGGACTGTGCCAGCACCTCGTGCAGTCCCTCGGACCACGCCCGGACGTCGTCCACCCGGCCCTGTCGTTCGAGGGCTACCCGCTGATCATCGGCAACGCCGGCGCCCGCGCCGTGCCGGTCCCGATGGACGGGTACGACCACGACCTGCCGGCCATGGCGGACGCGGTCACCGACCGGACCCGGTGCGTGCTGCTGTGCAACCCCAACAACCCGACCGGTACGGCGCTGCGCCGCGACGACGTCGAGGCGTTCCTGGAACGGATCCCGGCCGACGTGCCGGTGATCGTGGACGAGGCGTACCGCGAGTTCGTCACCGACCCGCGCTCGCCGGACGGGATGGACCTGTACCGCGCGTACGACAACGTCTGCGTGCTGCGCACGTTCTCCAAGGCGTACGGGCTCGCCGCGCTGCGCGTCGGGTACGCAGTGGTGCCGCCCCGGCTCACCCGGGCCGCCGCGCTCACCGGGGCGGTGTTCTTCCCCTCCGCGCTCGCCCAGGCGGCGGCGGTGGCGAGCCTGACGCCGGAGGTGGGTGCCGAACTGACCCGGCGGTGCACCGAGCTGGTGGCGGCGCGTACCGGTCTGATCGGCGCGCTGCGCGGCCTCGGGCTCACCGTGGCGCCCAGCGAGGCCAACTTCGTGTGGCTGCCGCTGGGGGAGCGGGCCGTGCCGTTCGCCGAGCGGGCCCGGGAGGCGGGCATCCTGGTGATGGCGCTACCAGGCGCCGGGGTCCGGATCACCGTCGGCGCCCCGGAGGCGAACGAGCGGCTGTGCGCGTTCGTCCGTGCCGCGCTCGCCGACGGGCTCTGACCGGTCCGCCGGCGCCAGCGCGGCCACGCTCAGGTAGCCCAGGCCGGGCTCGTAGTCGGCCACCACCACCGGCCGGGGCCGCGCCGCGTCCCCGGCGAGACGGTCCAGCAGCGCCCACCAGACCCCGGTGGACGGCTGCCTCGGTGGACCGGTCGTCACCGCGCCGCCGCCGGGGCCGGGCCACGCGGCCGCGAGGTCGGCGCCGAGCACGACCGCGACATCGGTACGCCCGGCCGTCAGCTCGTGCACCTCGGCCGCCGCGAGCGCCGCGACGTCGCCGGGGCCGACGTCGGCGTGCTGGCGCAGCCCTGTCACCCGCGTCCCGCCGGTCCGGGCGGTGTCGTCGTCGGCGGTGCCGTAGAGCATGGCGACGGCCCGGTGGCGGGCCGGTACGGGCACCGCCGTGTCGTACGGCAGGACCGCCTGTTCGACGGTGAGCAGCAGGGCGCGGCGGCACCCGTACTCGCGGGCGATCCGCAGCCCGGTGAAAGCCGCCGCCGAACCCTGGTCGCAGAGCGCGAACGACATCGGCGTGCCCGGGCACACGTGACTGAGGTACGCCGCGGTGGCCCGCCCGGGCAGCACGTCGTGCACGGCGAACGCCAGCACCAGCAGGTCCACCGGCTCGTCCGGCGGCACGACCGCCGGGATCAGCTCGGCGGCCATCTCCCCGTACGACTGACCCAGCGCCCCCGACGGCGCGTCGAACAGACCGTTCGGCACGCGCAGTCCGTACGGCCGGGTCAGGTCCGCCAGGTAGCCGGCGGTGCGCTCGCGCAGCACGGGATCGGCGAGCAGCGCGGCGGGGCCGGTGACCGTGTGCCGCGCGGCCCGCAGCAGGCGCAGCCCGTCGTCCAAGGTGGCCTCCCGCACGCCGGTCAGTGCTCGAACACCATGGCGGCGAACGTCGCGCCGTCCCCGGCGCCCACCGCCGCGACCAGGTAGCGGTCACCCGGCCGGAGCAGGTCGCGCTCCCGGGCGGTGCGGTAGTTCACGAACGCGTCGGCGCAGAACACGTGCCCGGTCTCGGTCACGTTGTCCAGCAGCACCCGGTCCAGCGGCAGCCCGATCAGCCGGCACAGCCGCTTCCAGGTCATCAGGTTCACGTTGTGCGGCAGCACCAGCCGCAGCTCGGACAGCGCCGTCCCGGCCCGGTCCAGCGCGCGGCCGATCACCTCGGCCAGCGCCGGCCGGTACGCCCGCTGGAACCGTGCCGGGGACTCGCCGCCGGCCACGTCGAACTCGCCCCGCTGGTGGCAGGCGTACGCGAGGAGCCGGTCCCGGCCGCCTCCGGCGCTGAGCAGGCAGGCCGAGGAGCCCTCGCTGAACACCGACGTCTCGGGGATGAACTGGGCGTCGCGGGTGAACGCCTTCTCCCCGGTGAGCACCAGCGCGAGCGGCGGGCCGTCGGGCGTGTCCGGTTCGGACGCGAGCAGCCGCCCGGCCACGTCGATCGCGGCCAGCGCGCTGGCGCAGGACTGCTGGGTGAGCGTGAACGCGAGCGCGTGGCCCAGCCCGAGCGTGCGGCACACCTCGTGCAGCGGGTTGACCGGATAGGGGGTGACCACCGGGAACGCCCGCCCGTACACCACGAACCGCACGCGCTGCCGTAGCGCGGGAAGCGCGGTGAGGCCGGCCGCCGCGTGCAGCAGCAGGTCGGTCAGGGACAGCCCGGGGTCGCGACGGACCTCGGTCAGGCCGTGGAAGCGGCGGAACAGGCGGACCTGCATGTCGGTCAGGCCCAGCGGCGCGGCCAGGCTCTCGACCGGCACCCGGCGCTGCGGCAGGAACACCGAGACGGCGTCGATCGCCGTCATACGCGTACCGTCACGCCACGGATCAGATCAGTGACGCCGATGGATGTCAACGCGCGTGCGATCATATCGACGTGGCTCGCTTCCTCTTCGTCGTGCTGCCGGTGGAGTCCCATCTGCACGCCCCGGTCGCCATCGCCCAGCAACTGGAGGCGGCCGGGCACGAGGTGGCCTGGGTCGGGCCGCGCAGCGACCTGCGTCCGCTGGTCGGCCCGGACGCCACGCTGTTCCCGACCGGCAAGCGCTACTACCGCCCCGACGGCGCGTCCGGGCCGGACTCCGTGCGCAGCCTCTGGGAGGGGCACGTGCTGCCCGCCAACCGGTTCATCCGCGACGCCGCCGACTCGGCGGTCGAGCGGTACCGGCCGGACGTGGTGGTGGCCGACCAGTACGCGCTGGCCGGCGCGCTCGCCGCGCACCGGCGCGGGCTGCCGTGGGCGACGTTCTGCGTCGGCATGCTGGAGCTGACGCCGCCGACCGGGGAGATGCCCGAGTTCACCGACTGGGTTGACGCCCAGGTCCGCCGGGTGTGGGCGATGACCGACGTACCGGTGGACGAGACGATCGACCTGCGCTTCTCGCCGTACCTCGTGATCGGGCTGACCACCACGGCGCTGACCGGCCCGGCGCCGCTGCCGCCGGGCTGCGTGCTCACCGGGCCGGCGCTGGGACGGCGGCCGAACGCGCCCGCGTTCGCCTGGGACGCGTGGGATCCCGGCCGCCGGCACGTGCTGGTCACGGTCGGGACGATGGCCGAGCACCTCGCAGCCGACTTCTACCGGCGGATGACGGCGGCGACCGCGCCGCTCGCCGACCGGGTCCAGGTGATCCTCACCGCCGCCCCCGGCCTGGTGCCCGACCCGCCGCCGCACGTGCTGGTCGCCCCCCGGGTGCCGGTGCTGGAGCTGATGCCCCGGCTGGACGCGCTGGTGTCCCACGGTGGCCTGGGCACCGTCTCCGAGGCGCTGGCACACGGCGTGCCGGTGGTGGTCGCGCCGATCCGGCACGACCACCCGGCGGTGGCGCGTCAGGTGCGCCGGGCCGGCGCCGGCCTGGAGGTCTCCTTCGGATCGGCGACCCCGGCGGAGCTGACCGCCGCCCTGATCGCGGTGCTCGACGAGCCCGCGTACCGGGCGGGCGCGCGCCGGGTGGGGGAGTCGTTCGCAACGGCCGGCGGCGCCCGCGCGGCGGCGACGCACCTCGCCGCGTTGGCACGGACGGCTCCCGACGCCTGACGCATCGACCGTTGTCCAACAGTCGGGGCCGAACTAGCCTGACCTGACGCACCCGCGCAGGCGTCGTGCCGCACGAGGAGGCTCGATGATCGAGGCCACCGGCCTACGCAAGTCCTTCCGGGTCGGGCGCGGGCGCGGCGCCACCACCGTCGACGCGGTACGCGGCGTCGACTTCGCGGTACGCCGAGGCGAGATCGTCGGGTTCCTCGGCCCGAACGGCGCCGGTAAGTCCACCACGCTGCGGATGCTCGCGACGCTGATCCGGCCCAGCGGGGGAGCGGCCACCATCGCCGGTGTCGATCTGCTGCGCGCGCCCGCGCAGGTCCGGCGGCGGATCGGCTTCGTGGCGCAGGCCAGCGGCACCTACGACGACTCCACCGCCCGGCGGGACCTGGTGCTCCAGGCCCGGATGCACGGCCTGTCCAAGTCGGTGGCGCAGGAACTGGCAGCCGGGGCGATCCGCGCGTTCCAGCTCGACGACTTCGCCGACCGCAAGATCAAGACGTACTCGGGCGGGCAGCGCCGCCGCCTCGACGTCGCGCTCGGCGTCATCCACTCGCCGCAGGTCATGTTCCTGGACGAGCCCACCGCCGGGCTCGACCCGCCCAGCCGGGTCCGGATGTGGCAGGAGGTACGGCGGCTGCGCGAGGAGGGCATGACCATCTTCCTCACCACGCACTACCTGGACGAGGCCGACAGCCTCTGCGACCGGGTCTCGATCATCGACGCCGGGCGGATCGTGGCCGAGGGCACCCCGTCGGCGCTCAAACGGGAGATCTCCGGTGACGTGGTCGCGATCGACTTCGCCGCCGCCGATGTCGCGGGCGAGACCGGCGGCGACCTGCCGGCAGCGACGAAGCTGCTGGCCGAGGCGCCGTACGTGCACGCGGCCGAGCCGGTCGACGGCACGCTGCGGCTCTACGTGGACAGTGCCGCCACCGCCATCCCGCAGATCATGCGGGCGCTCTACGACAGGGGCATCGAGCCCGGCGCGATCGAGGCCCGCCGGCCCAGCCTCGACGACGTGTTCCTGGCCAAGACCGGCCGGTCGCTCGCCGAGTGACCGGACGCCGAGAGGAGTACGGCGTGAAACTCGTCCGCGACACCTGGCTGATCTTCCAGCAGGAGGCCGGCCTGATGGTGCGCAACCCGGTGATGGTCGCGTTCAGCCTGGCCCAGCCGATCACCTACCTGATCCTCTTCGCGCCGTTCCTCAAGGTGGTGATGGTCGACCGGGGCGCCGCGTCCTACGCCGACGCGTACCGGATCTACGTGCCCGGCCTGTTCGTGGCGATGGGCCTGTTCGGTGGCCTGTTCGCCGGTTACGGGCTGCTCAGCGCGCTGCGCGCGGGCATCATCGACAGGTGCCGGGTGACGCCGGTGAGCCGGACCGGCCTGCTGCTGGGCCGGGCGCTGATGCACGTGTGCCTCAACGTGGTGCAGGCCGTCGTGGTCACGCTGGTGGCGCTGCCGTTCGGCCTGCGGGTGCACCTGGCGAACCTGCTGGTGTCGTACGCGCTGCTGTCGGTGATGGTGCTGCTCAGCACCTCGATCTCGTACGACATCGCGTTGCTGGTGCGCAACGAGAACAGCCTCGGCGTGCTGGTGAACACCGTCGGGCAGCCGGTGTCGCTGCTCGCCGGCGTGCTCATCCCGCTCGTGCTGGCGCCGATGTGGATCCAGCGGGTCGCGGTGTGGAACCCGTTCGCCTGGGCCACCGACGGCATGCGCGCGCTGTTCGCCGGCCAGATCACCCAGACCGTGGTGTGGCAGGGCGCGCTGATCATGTCCGGGCTGGCCGCCGCCAGTCTGTTCTGGTCGTCGCACCTGTTCAACCGCGAGGTCTCCTGACCGTCCGTACATCGACCATTGTCTCAGCGTGGCGGGCGCTCTAGCCTGATCGTGTCCCCGCTCGGCGGCCGGTACGGGGCGCGGCCGTGACGCGTGTCAGCTGAGGAGGCCACTCGTTGGGTGCCGACAACTTCCGGGCGACGCTGGCGGCCGACATGGAGCTGGGCGCGGGCAACGTGCTGCTCCGGCTGGCCGAGCACGGCGCCGACATGGACATGCCGCGGGTGACGTTCGACGCCGACGTCGACGGCATCCCCGCCTGGACGCCGCTGTCGCTGGCGACGCTCACCGACCGGGTCGCGGCCCGGGCCGCCTGGTTCCGGGCGCGCGGCGTCCGCCGGGCCGACCCGATCGCGGTGTACGTGACCTCCGCGCCCGACGTGTTCCTCAACTTCCTGGCGCTGACCTGGCTCGGCGCGATCCCGGCGCTGATGAACGGCAACATGCCGGTCCCGCTGGCCGCCGAGTTCGTCAGGCGGCTGCGCGGGGCCGGCGTGGTGGTCGACGCCGACCACGCCGCGCTGGCCGAGCACGACCTCGGCGTGGAGATCCTCGGCGACGCGGCGCAGACCGGCACCGGCGACCCGGCGCAGGCGCCGCCGCACCACCGGCACCACCCCGAGGAACCGGTGGTCATCACCCACTCCTCGGGCACCACCCGGGTGCCGGCGGCGATCGTCCACTCGCACCACGGCCTGTTCGCCGCGATCCGCGCGGTCCGGCTCACCGAGTCCCGGCCGTACGGCGAGGTGCGGGAGATGTCCGCGCTGCCGGCCGCGCACGCCGCCGGCATCATCACGCTCAACCAGGCGCTCTGCAACGGCTACCAGCTGCTGTGCCTGTCCGCGCAGGGCGGCCCGTTCGAGCGCAGCGCGGAGACGATCCTGGACGCGATCGAGCGGTGGCGTCCCACCGGCGTCTTCGGCTTCGCGGTGACCTGGTCGGAACTGGCCCGGGTCGACCTGACCACCCGCGACCTCAGCTCGGTGCGCAACTGGTTCAACACCGGTGACTGCGCGCACGAGGCGCACGTCCGCCGGCTGGTCGCCGTCGGCAGCCACCCCGCGTACACCCGCGACGGCATGGTCGACGTCCCCGGCTCCAAGTTCGTCGACATGCTCGGCTCCACCGAGATGGGGCACGGCGCGTTCCGGATCACCCACCGGCTGGGCAGCGACCGCTACGACCGCTGCGTCGGCAGGCCGTACCCGTTCGCCGAGATCGCGCTGCTCGACGTGGACACCGGCGAGGAGGTCCCGCCGGGGCAGGTGGGGCACGTCGGCCTCAAGTCGCCGACGCTGGCGCTCGGCTACTGGAACGACTCGGTCACCACGTACCGGACGCGGCTGGGCGGCTACTACCTGACCGGTGACCTGATGTACCGCGACGCGGCCGGCGACTACCACCACGTCGACCGGGCCAGCGACGCGGTCGACCTGGGCGGCGGCACCTGGCTGTACACCGCGCTGTCCGAGGAGCGCATCCTCCGGCACTGCCCGGACGTCCGCGACTGCACCGTCCTCGCGGCGGCGGGGGAGGACGGCACGACTGTGACCGACGTGCTGCTCCTGCTCACCGCCGACGCCGATCCGGCAGCCGACCGTACCGGCCGGGTCCGGGCCGCGCTGGGGCCGGCGGTGGCCGCGACGCTGCGCCGGGTGGTGACGGTCCCCGACGACGACGTGGTCATGGGGCCCACCGGGAAGGTGCGCAAGTTCCTGATGCGACAGCGGCTGCTGGCCGACGCCGGAGCGCCCGGCGCGGGCTGACCGGCGGGGGATCGACGGTTGGCACGGCCGTGCCAGAATCCAGCCGTGTCCTACCTCCCCTCGCAGCCGTACCCGCCGATGCCCGGCGGCGTCAGCCCGCTGATCGCCTACCCGCACCCGATCACCCCGCCGCCCGGCTGCGGCGTGCTCGTCGTCTCGGTGAATCGCGGGCCGTACCTGATCCCCGTGCCGGCGACCAGCCGCTTCAAGATCGACCGTCAGGTGGTCGCCATCCCCGGCGAGGGGACATGGCACGTCGCGGTGCCGGCCGGCGCGCACGACGTCCGGTACACCGACTTCATGGGTGTCCCGATCGTCACCACGACGCTCGCGGTGCAGCCGGGGGCCGCGCACCACCTCGCGTTCCGCTTCGGCGGGTGGCGCAACCGGGTGTACGACGGCTACGGCACCGACGTCACCCGGTTCGGCATGTGGTCCAACTACAGCGTCATGCTGGTCCTGCTGGCCGTCGTCGGCGTGGCCTGCTGCGGGGTGCTCGGGCTGGCCGTGGGCTCGAATCCCTGATCCGGTCCGGCCGGCCGGACCGGCCGCGCGGCTAGCGCAGCGACCAGGTCTGCTTCACGTTGAACACGCAGGTCCAGGCGTTCAGCGGTGCTCCCGCGGCGTGCCCGTCGACGTCCAGGCAGCGGTCGGTGGCCCGGTTGAACAGCGACCGCCGGCCCTGGCTCTCGATCCACTCCCACTTCTGCGCCGGGTTGCCGCTGCACCACGCCGTCTGCACCGGTACGCCGTCGCGCTTCTCGCCCCAGGCCACGTCCAGGCAGAGGCCGCCCTCGACCCGGACGCTGCCGTCGGACGCGAACGTCCACCACTGGGAGCGCTCCTCCCGGCAGGCCCGCAGCACGACGCGTACGCCGTCCCCGCTGCCGCCGCTGGCGCACAGGCCGGTCTCCTTGCCGACGAGTTGCTTCGCGCCGGCCGGGCGGACCGGTGCGGCCGGCTTCTCCGGCTCCTTCGACGTGCCCGCTGCCGGCGACGACGTGGACGGGCGCGCGGCCGACGAGGCCGGCGGCTTCGGCGTCCGGGTGCCGGGCGACGGCGTGCCGGAAGTCACCGGCGTGCCCCGCAGCCGGCCGTCGAGGGCGTAGAAGTCGGTGAACTCCCGGACCGTGCGCAGGAACTCCTGCGTCCTGGCGTCGAAGTCGCCGCCGGTGTGGCGCACGGCGTCGGTCCCGTCGCGGTACGCCGCCAGCGCCAGCAGGTCCGGGTCGCCGTCGAGCGCGGCCAGTTCGCGCCGCAGCGCGCAGAGCGTGGCGCCGGCCGCCGGTACCGCCGCCTGCGGATCCCACGGCGAGGCGCCGGACGGGCCGTACGCACGCCACAGCTCGGGCCGGAACTGGGCGATGCCCTTGCGGCCGCCGTCGCCGAGCAGGTTCGGGTCGAAACCGGAGGAGGCCATCAGCTGCGCGGCGACAGCGGCCGGCGGCACCTGCGGGCACACCGAGCCGGCCCGCACCACGAGGCGGACGTACGCGGCGGGGACCGCCTTGGGCTGCCGGCGTTCGCTCTCCCGGTTCGCCGGGCCGGTCTCGGCGAAACCGTCCTGCCGGCCGTAGTAGGCGGCGTACCGGCTTGCCTCGTCGACGTACGGGACCGCCGTCGAGGGCACCCCCTCGGCGGCGCGTACCTCCTCGAACCCGGTGTGGAACGCGGCGAGCGACAGCCGCCACGGGTCGCCGGGGACGGCAGCCGCCCGCACCTGCCCGGCCAGGTCGCACATGTGGTGGGCGAGCGCGAGGATGTTGGCGGCGCTGTCGGTGCGCTGCGCGTCCGGCCACGGCGCCCAGGTCCGCCACCGCTCGTCGTCCAGCCCGGCCAGGCCCCGGCCGCCGGACGCGGTCCGCTCGGCCCGCGCGTCCAGACCCGACTCGGCCATCAGCTGCCCGGCCAGCCGCGCCGGGGTCAGCGCGGGGCAGGACCGGGCCGCGGTGCGGATCGCGGTCAGGTGCTCGGCGGAGACGGTCCGGGCGGCCGGCTCGTCGTCGCGGGCGGCGGCGACGCTCCCGCTGAGGGCGGCGACCACCAGGCTCAGCGCCGCCAGCCCGGCGGCGCCGGCGGCGACCACGCCGCGCGGGATCCGGCGCGGCCGCGGGCGCGCGCCGGGGGCATCGGGTGTCACAGGGCGGTCCTTCCGGTGATGACGTACGCCGGACGGGTGCGCGACGTCCTCGGTTCACCCGGCCGGAATCGGGTCCGACTCCGGTCCGGCCGTCATTGAACCGACCGACCGGCGAGCCGTCAAATGTGGACTGTCCGGCCCGGCCCCGACCGCTCGCGCGCGCCGAGCAGCCGGGGCAGTGTTGATCCGGAACAGGGCCGAAAAGTTTCGGAATCCAGGCGCCTTCAATGGCGGGCGGGCGCCCTTCGTCGACATGTCGATGCTGATCCGAGGCCCTTTCCGGCAGCCGTAACGGCCGTTCAGGGCCGGACGGCGGTTACCACAACATTTCCGGAACTCGTTGACAGGATGAACCGGGCCTCCAATACTGTGGCCATCGGCGTATCTCGATTGACGTCGATGTCCGACCACCACCCGTGGCGCGGCTGTCGCCCCGGTCCCGCCGTCCGCGGGCGGGCGAGCACCCGCGGCTCGCGCCACCGGAAGCTGGCCGCCCGCCAGCCGTCACAGGGAGGAAACCCGTCCATGAAAGACGCCCCCGTCCGTACGGGCATCCGCAGGCGCGGACGCCTCAGGATGGTCCTCGGCGGCGCCTGCGCCGTGGCGCTGATCGCCGCCGGGGCGACGGCCGTCGCGTCAGGTCCGGCCTACGCCGACACCACCGTCACGTCGAACTCCACCGGCACCAACAACGGCTACTTCTATTCCTTCTGGAAGGACAGTGGCAACGTCTCCATGACCATGGGCAACGGTGGTCAGTACAGCACCCAGTGGAGCAACATCAACAACTTCGTCGCCGGCAAGGGCTGGAACCCGGGCGGCCGCCGCACGGTCAGCTACTCCGGCAGCTTCAACCCGTCCGGCAACGCGTACCTGACGCTCTACGGCTGGACGCGCAACCCGCTCGTCGAGTACTACATCGTGGACAGCTGGGGCAGCTGGCGCCCGCCGGGCAGCGGCTACATGGGCTCGGTGTCCTCCGACGGCGGCACGTACGACATCTACCGCACCCAGCGGGTCAACGCCCCCTCGATCGAGGGCACCCGGACGTTCTACCAGTACTGGAGCGTCCGCCAGTCGAAGCGCGTGGGCGGCACCATCACCTCCGGCAACCACTTCGACGCCTGGTCGCGCTACGGCATGAACCTCGGATCGCACGACTACCAGATCCTGGCCACCGAGGGCTACCAGAGCAGCGGCAACTCCAACATCACGATCGGCGGGACCGGCGGTGGCAACCCGACCACCCCGCCGCCGAACAACGGTGGCTGCACGGTCAGCGTGAGCCGGGCCGAGGAGTGGGGCGACCGGTTCAACGTGACCTTCTCGGTCAGCGGCACCAGCAACTGGGTGGTCAACATCCAGACCCAGGGCGGGCAGAGCCTGCAGAACAGCTGGAACGCCTCGATCAGCGGCACCAGCGGCACGCTCACCGCGCGCCCGAACGGCAACGGCAACAACTTCGGCATCACGCTCTACAAGAACGGCAACAGCAACACACCGACGGCGAGCTGTTCCGCCGCCTGAGCCCTTCTCCGGGGAGGGGGTGCCGCGTCGCGAGGCGCGCGGCACCCCCGTTTTCGTGCGCCCGGACCCTGCTGGTGTGACGGCCGACACACCTGGGCAAAAACTTGATTCATTCCAAAAGACCGGACTAAGGTCGTCGCATGACGGCCGACTTCGAGACGCAGCTCCGGGCGGTCTCGTTGCGGGTGACCCGGCCCCGCGTGGCGGTGCTGGCCGCGCTGCGTGACCACCCGCACGTCGACACCGACACGGTGATCGCCCTGGTCCGCGCCGAGCAGCCCACCGTGTCCCACCAGGCGGTCTACGATGTGCTCCGGGCACTCACCGACGCCGGGCTGATCCGGCGCATCCAGCCGGCCGGCGCCACGGCCCGCTACGAGTCGCGGGTGGGAGACAACCACCACCACGTCGTGTGCCGTTCCTGCGGCGCCATCGCCGACGTCGAGTGCGCCGTCGGCCGCGCCCCCTGTCTCACCGCCTCCGACGACCACGGCTTCGTGGTGGACGAGGCGGAGGTCGTCTACTGGGGCACCTGCCCCGGCTGCGCGGCCGACCGCACCGCCCAGTGATCCGCCAGTTCGGAAGGAAGCAGATGAGCGACACCCAGGACAACCGGCCCGTCAGCCCGCAGGGCGTGGACGCCAAGGAGGCGGCCGGCTGCCCGGTCGCGCACGACTCCGTGACCGCGCACGGCAGCGAGAGCGAGAACCCGGCGATCGACTCGCCGACCCCGAAGACCGGCGGTCGTCCGCGCAGCAACCGCGACTGGTGGCCCAACCAGCTCGACCTGTCGGTGCTGCACGCCCACTCGTCCAAGGGCAACCCGCTGGGCCCGGAGTTCAGCTACGCCAAGGAGTTCGCCAAGCTCGACGTCGAGGCGCTCAAGCGGGACATCACCGAGGTCCTCACCACCTCGCAGGACTGGTGGCCGGCCGATTTCGGCCACTACGGCGGCCTGATGATCCGGATGAGCTGGCACGCCGCGGGCACCTACCGCATCGAGGACGGCCGCGGTGGCGCCGGCGACGGCGGGCAGCGCTTCGCCCCGCTGAACAGCTGGCCGGACAACGCCAACCTGGACAAGGCCCGCCGGCTGCTCTGGCCGGTCAAGCAGAAGTACGGCCAGAAGATCTCCTGGGCCGACCTGCTGGTGCTCGCCGGCAACGTGTCCCTGGAGTCGATGGGCTTCAAGACCTTCGGCTTCGGCTTCGGCCGTGAGGACGTCTGGGAGCCGGAGGAGATCTTCTGGGGCCCCGAGGACACCTGGCTGGGCGACGAGCGCTACGCCTCCGAGAAGGACATGGTGGCCGGCGTCGGCGCGACCGAGATGGGTCTGATCTACGTCAACCCGGAGGGCCCGCGCGGCAACGCCGACCCGCTCGCCGCGGCGCACTTCATCCGCGAGACGTTCCGCCGGATGGCGATGAACGACGAGGAGACCGTCGCGCTGATCGCCGGCGGCCACACGTTCGGCAAGACCCACGGCGCCGGCCCCGCCGACCGGCACGTCGGCCCCGAGCCGGAGGCCGCGCCGCTGGAGGCGCAGGGCCTGGGCTGGCTGAGCACGTACGGCGAGGGCAAGGGTGGCGACACGATCACCAGCGGCCTCGAGGTCACCTGGACCGACAAGCCGACCCAGTGGAGCAACCGCTTCTTCGAGATCCTCTTCGGCTACGAGTGGGAGCTGACCACCAGCCCCGGTGGCGCCAAGCAGTGGGTGGCCAAGGACGCCGAGGCGATCATCCCGGACGCCCACGACCCGTCGAAGAAGCACAAGCCGACCATGCTCACGACCGACCTGTCGCTGCGCGTGGACCCGGCGTACGAGAAGATCTCCCGCCGCTTCCTGGAGAACCCGGACGAGTTCGCGCTGGCGTTCGCCAAGGCCTGGTACAAGCTGCTGCACCGTGACATGGGCCCGGTCAGCCGCTTCCTCGGCCCGTGGGTGCCCGAGGCCCAGCTCTGGCAGGACCCGGTGCCGGCCGCCGCGCACGACCTGGTGAACGACGCCGACGTCGCCGCGCTCAAGGCGAAGGTGCTGGAGTCCGGCCTCACCACCGCCCAGCTCGTCTCCACCGCCTGGGCCTCGGCCGCGAGCTACCGCTCCACCGACAAGCGCGGTGGCGCCAACGGCGCGCGGATCCGGCTGGAGCCGCAGCGCAACTGGGAGGTCAACCAGCCCGAGCAGCTCGCCACCGTGCTGGCCACCCTGGAGGGCATCCAGCAGGAGTTCAACGCCGCCGGCGGCGCCCAGATCTCGCTCGCCGACCTGATCGTGCTGGCCGGCTCGGCCGCTGTCGAGCAGGCGGCGCGCGACGCCGGCGTCGAGGTGACTGTGCCGTTCCACCCGGGTCGTACCGACGCCACGCAGGAGCAGACCGACGTCGAGTCGTTCCGGGTGATGGAGCCGCGCGCCGACGGGTTCCGCAACTACCTGCGGCCGGGCGAGAAGACCCAGCCGGAGGTGCTGCTCGTCGACCGCGCGTACATGCTGAACCTGACCGCGCCGGAGATGACCGTCCTGGTCGGCGGCCTGCGCGCGCTCGGCAACAACGTCGGCGGCGCCGCGCACGGCGTGCTCACCGACCGGCCGGGCGTGCTCACCAACGACTTCTTCGTCAACCTCCTCTCCCCGGGCACCCGGTGGAAGGCGGCGGAGTCCGAGGAGCACGTGTACGAGATCCGCGACCTGGCGACCGACCAGGTGAAGTGGACCGCCACCGCGGTCGACCTCATCTTCGGCTCCAACTCGCAGCTGCGGGCGCTCGCCGAGGTCTACGCCAGCGACGACGCGCGGGAGAAGTTCGTCCGCGACTTCGTCGCCGCCTGGACGAAGGTCATGGAGCTGGACCGCTTCGACCTGGCCTGATCCGTCACATCTGAGCGAGCCCCGGTCCGTCGCGACGCGACGGACCGGGGCTCGTCCGTGTCCGGCGGGTGCCGGGCGCACCCGGCCCGCAAACGCTGGAAAATCTGCTCGGAAGTTGCGATCGTCCCGCGAAGCGGGTCGTCCCGTCCCGAGCAGCGGGATCTCGGTCGAGCGCCGACTCGCTCGGTCCAGCGTGGATCGCCGCTGGTGGCCGGGAATCCGAGCCCACTCGTGTTGCCTGCTGGTTTCGAAAACTTTGCCGCAAGCTCTTGCAAAGACTTTCATGGATGGCGCATGGTGTTCGCTACCCGGGACGGCCGCCCCACCCCCGCTCACCCTTTCGAACCCACGGAAGAGGTCCCCCGACCATGCAATCCGCCAGGCCACACCCCCGTGGCCGCGCCGGTCGCCTGCTGCTCGCCACCGCGCTCGTCGCGGCCGGCGGCACGGTCGCCGTCGCCGCTGCCACCACCACCCCCACCCCCGCCCGCGCCGCCGTCGTCCTGAACGACAGCGAGGTGACCGCCAACCTCTGGGAATGGAACTGGAACTCGGTCGCCGCCGCCTGCACCGACCACCTCGGACCGGCCGGCTACGGCGCGGTGCAGGTGGCGCCGCCGCAGGAGTCGGTGAAGCTGCCCGCCAGCGCCGACGGCGCCTACCCCTGGTACGAGGTGTACCAGCCGGTGTCGTACAAGCTGGACAGCCGGTTCGGCAACCGCCAGCAGTTCGCCGCCATGGTCACCGCGTGCCACAACGCCGGTGTGCGCGTCTACGTCGACGCGGTCGTCAACCACATGGCCGGCACCAACAACCCGGCCGGCACGCGCGGCTATGCCGGCACCGAGTTCTCCGGCTACAGCTACCCGGCCGTGCCGTACGGCGCAGGCGACTTCCACCGCCCCGGCGACAACTGCCCGACCGGCGGCGCGATCAGCGACTGGAACAACGAGGCCCAGGTGACCAGCTGCGAGCTGCTGTCGCTGTCCGACCTCTACACCGAGAAGGAAGCGGTCCGCAACAAGATCGCGGGCTACCTCAACGACCTGATCGGGCTCGGCGTCGACGGCTTCCGGGTCGACGCGGTCAAGCACATCCGCAAGGACGACTTCGCGGCCATCCTGGGCAAGCTGAACAACACCGTCGCCGAGGGCCGGCGTCCGTACGTCGCACAGGAGATCTTCGACGGCGCCAGTAATCCCGCGTTGCAGGCCCGGGCGTACATCGGCAACGGCGACGTGCTCGACTTCGCGTACGCCAAGGGCATCCGCTCGGCGTTCCAGGGCTCGATCTCGGCGCTGGCGAACGTGCCGAACTGGAACCTCGACGCGCCGAGCGCCAACGTCTTCGCCATGGTCACCAACCACGACCTGGAGCGCGACGGTGTGGTGCTGTCGTACAAGAACGGCACCGACTACGTGCTGGCGAACTACTTCGCGCTGGCCTACCCGCACGGCAAGCCGTCGGTCTACGACAGCTTCACCTGGTCCAACCGCAACCAGTCCCCGCCGCACGACGGCACCGGACGGGTCACCGACACGACCTGCGGCGCCGCCTGGAACTGCCTGAGCCGCACCACCGGCGTCAAGGGCATGGTCGGCTGGGCCAACGCCGCCCGGCCGGTGAAGACCGTCTCGGACTTCACCACAGTGAACAGCAACGTGATCGGCTTCCACCGGGGCGACCGGGCCTGGATCGGCGTCAACGACTCCGGCTCGGCCACCACCGCCACCTTCGTCACCGGGCTCGCCGACGGCCGGTACTGCGACGTCATCTCCGGCGTCGCCACCGGCAGCGGCTGCACCGGCTCCACGGTGACCGTGTCCGGCGGCCGGGCCACAGTGACCCTCCCGGCCAACGACGCGGTCGCGATCCACGTGAACGCCCGGCCGGGTGCCAGCCCGTCCCCGACCGCCTCCCCGACCGTGTCGCCGACGGCCTCCCCGACCGCGTCCCCCACGGTCAGCCCGGGTGACCGGATCGCCACGACGTTCACCGTCGCCGCGAACCTGGCCGCCGGGCAGGACGTCTACGTCGTCGGCAGCATCCCCGAGCTGGGCTCGTGGACGCCCGCGAACGGCGTCAAGCTCGCCGCGCAGGGCGGCGGCACCTACCGCGCCACCGTCAGCCTGCCCCGGTCCACCGGCGTGGAGTTCAAGTTCGTCAAGCTGACCACCGCCGGTGCGGTCACCTGGGAGTCCGGCGCGAACCGGACGTTCACCACGCCGGCCACCGGCACGTACGCGGTGACCGAGACGTTCCGCGGCGACACCGTCAGCACGGCTGTGGCCACCACGTTCTCCGTCACCGCGACCACCGTCTACGGACAGAACGTGTTCGTGGTCGGCAACGTCCCGGCGCTCGGCGGCTGGAACCCGTCCGCCGCCGTCGCCCTCTCGCCCGCCGCCTATCCGGTCTGGCGGGCCACGGTCGACCTGCCCGCGAACACCGCTGTCGAGTACAAGTACGTCAAGAAGAACCCGGACGGCACGGTGATCTGGGAGTCCGGCGCGAACCGGACGTTCACCACGCCGGCCGGCGGCACCCGGGCCGTCAGCGACACCTGGCGCTGACGATCGTGCGGCCCGTCCCCCTCACCCCTGGGGACGGGCCGCATCCGCGCCGGTCAGACGGCCGCGAACGACCAGACCTGGGCCGGGTTGCCGAAACCGGTGCAGCGGTAGATCTGGACGGTCGCGCCGTCGGCGTCCGATCCGCCCCGCACGTCCATGCACCGGCCGCCGATCTGCGACTTGATCTGGTGCACCCCCGCGAAGGAGTTCGGGTCGACCGTCCATTTCATGCTCGACGTGCCGGTGCAGGCCCACTGCTGCAACGGCGTGCCGTCGGCGTTCACCCCGTTGCGGACGTCCACGCACATGCCGCTGAACTGGTTGACGAACGTGTAGGTGTCCCTGCCCACCGGCGACCAGCGCTGCACGGCCTGGCCGTCGCAGGTGCGCTGCACGACCCGGCCGCCGAGCGACGACGGGGCGCCGGACCGGTCCACCTCCAGGCACTTGCCGCTGCCGTAGTTGACGATGGCGTAGTGGCCGGTCGCGGCCTGCGCCGGCGGGCCGGACGCCACCCCGAGCCCGGTGGCGAGCAGTCCCGCCGCCAGCACCCCGGCGGCTCTCTTCCCGATCATGGTGTCTCCCCTCGGAGTCGTGTCGCCGTCCCGGATGCGCCGGTGGTCACCGGCCGGACGACTGGGGACGACGCTAGGGATCCGCGACGGCCACCGGATCCGGGTTCCTCCTAGTCGACGAGGCCGCGCGAGCCTCCTGTCGGGTTCGCGTCGCGCCCGCCCGCCCGGACGACGCCGGCGGCTAGCGTGCGGTCATGGGCAGTGGTCCGGCGCCGGCCGGTGCCGTCGGCACGGCCACGGACACCGGCGGGGACGCCCTGCTCGGGCGCGCCGACGAGTGCCGGCGGCTCGGTGCGCTGCTGGCCGACGCGGTCGACGGTCACGGCGGCGCCCTGGTGGTGCTCGGCGCGGCGGGCGTCGGCAAGACGGCGCTGCTGGAGCACTGCGCCGCCCGGTCCACCGGGATGCGGGTGCTGCGCGCCACCGGCGCCCCGTTCGAGGCGGAACTGCCGTTCTCCGCGCTGCACCAACTGGCGCGCCCGCTGCTGCACCGGCTCGGCGATCTGCCCGCGCAGCAGGCCGACGCGCTGCGTACCGTCTTCGCCATCGGCGGCGGCTCCCGTCCGGTCAACCGGCTCGCCGCGTACGTGGCGACGCTGAGCCTGCTCACGACGGCGGCCGAGGACACGCCGGTGCTCTGCCTGGTCGACGACGCGCACTGGATCGACCCGGCCTCGGCGGAGGCGCTGCTGTTCACCGCCCGGCGGCTGCTCGCGGACCGGGTCGCCGTCGTCTTCGCGGCCCGCGACGCCCCCGCGTTCCCCGCGCCCGGCCTGCCGGAGCTGCCGCTGACCGGTCTGCCGCGGGACGACGCGATCCGGCTCGCCATGCGCGCCGGCCTGGACCCACGGGTCGCCGCCGACCTGGCGGCGGCCACCGCCGGCAACCCGCTCGCGCTGACCGAACTGCCGGCGACGCTGTCCGAGGAGCACCGCAACGGGTGGCTGCCGCTGCGGGAGCCTCTCGTGCTCGTCGAACGCATCGAGATGACCGTCCTGGCGCACGCCCGTGGGCTCCCCGACGACACCTGGCGCGCGCTCGTCGCCTGCGCGGTCACCGAGGCCACCACCCCGGCGCTGCTGGAGCGGATCCTGGCGGCGGACGGGCTGCGCCTGGGCGTGCTGGACCCGGCGGTCGACGCCGGGCTGATCCGGGTGACCGATCGCGAGGTGACGTTCCGCCACCCGCTGACCCGCGCCGCTGTGCACTCGGTCGCCGGCCCCGGCCGGCGGCGGGCCGCCCACCTGGCGGTGGCCGCGGCGCTCACCGGTGACGACACCGCCGACCGCCGGGCCTGGCATCTCGCGGCCGCCACCACAGTGCCCGACGAGGGCGTCGCCGCGTTGCTGGCCGACTCCGCCGAGCGGGCGCAACGCCGGGGCGGCGTGGTGGCCGAGGCGCGCGCGTACGAGCGGTCCGCCCGTCTCACACCGGACCCGGACGTACGCGCGTCCCGGCTCGCCGCCGCGTCCCGCGCCTGGGCCAACGCGGGCGCGAGCCGGCACGCGATCGCGCTGGGGGAGGAGGCGATCGGGCTGACCCGGCGCGCCGACCTGCGTTGCCGGGTCAAGCCGTTGCTCGCCCACCTGGCGCAGCAGCACTGTGACACGGCGGGCGCCGAGGCGTACCTGGCCGACGCGCAGGCGTACGCGCAAGCGGATCCGCTCGGCGCGGCCCGGCTGATGAGCGCCCGCGTCAACCAGTTCTGGGCGCGGCTGGACGTCACCGGCATGGTGCCGCTGTGCGCGCGGGTGGCCGAGCTGGCCGCCGCGGACGCGGGCGCGACCTGGCCGAAGGGGCCGATCCGGCTGGCCGCGGCGCAGGTGCTGGCCGGGCTGCCCGAGGGGGTCGCGTCGGCCCGTGCCCTGGTCACCGCCTGCGCCGGCCACGCCGACGGCTCGGCGGCGGAGCTGGCCGAGGTGTTCTGCTGGATCGGGGACCACGACACCGCGCGTGCGCTGCTGGAACCGGAGATCGACCGGGCCCGCGCCACCGACGACGTGTTCCTGCTGGCGTACGCCCTGCCCCGGCTCGCCGGGCTGGAGTGGCGCACCGGCCGGCTGCACGCGGCGTACCAGGCCGCCGCCGAGGCGGTCCGGATCGCCGAGCAGGTGGCGCTTCCGGTGCTGCGGGCGGAGGCGCTGGCCGTGCTGGCCCTGGTGGAGGCGCTGCTCGGCGAGGAGCCGGAGGCGCTCGCGCACGTCGAGGACGCTCGTCGTCTCCTGCCGGGCGAGTTCCGGGAGATCGAGGTCCGGCTCCGCTACGCCACCGGGATCGCGGCGGTGGTGGGCGCGCGCTGGCACGACGCCGTGACCGAGCTGGAACGGGTCCGCCGGGCCCAGCGCGACGGCGGCATCGCCGAACCGGGGTGGCTGCCCGTCGCGGCCGAGCTGGCCGAGGCGTACGCGCACCTGTCCGACCCGCAGCGGTCGGCACGGCGGTTGCGCGACCTGGCTGGTACGGGTGGTGCCGCCGCCCGCGCCGCCTCCGCGCGCGTCGAGGGCCTGCTCGCCGGCGAACCGGACCTGGACGAGGTCTTCGCGGCGGCGCTGGCCCGGTGTGATCCCGCCGTCGTCCCGCTGGAACGGGCCCGGACGCTGCTGAGCTACGGGCAGCGGCTGCGCCGGGCCCGCCGTCGCCGGGACGCGCGGGTCCAGTTGCACGCCGCGCTGCGGTTGTTCGAGGCGCTCGGCGCACAGGGCTGGGCGCGGCGGTGCCGCACCGAGATCGACGCCACCGGCCGGCGGCCGCCCGAGCCCGGCGACCGGACCGTCGACCGGCTGACCGGCCAGGAACGCCTGATCGCCCTGCACGTGGCGGAGGGCCTGACGAACCGGGAGATCGCGGCCCGGGTCTTCCTGTCACCGAAGACCGTCGAGTACCACCTCGGCAACGTCTACCGGAAGCTGCGGCTGCGTTCCCGGCCGGAGCTGATCCGCCACCTGTCCGGCCCGCCGGCCGCCGGTTGACGACGCGGCCGGACGGCCGCCGCCAGTGCCGCGGCCAGGCACGCCACCGCGGCGAGCACCAGCGGCGGCCGGCCGCCGACCGCGACCGCCGCCGACCCGAGCGGGATGGCCAGCGTGATCGGGCCGAACATCGCGGTGTTCGCGGTCCCGGCGACCCGCCCGAGCATCGCCTGCGGCGTGTACGTCTGCACGGCGGTGACCGCCGCGACGAGCGTCCACGGCAGACCCACACCGACGACGACCGAGGCGGCCACAGTGCCCGGCCACCAGGGCAGGCAGCGCCCCAGACAGCCGGCGGCGAACAGGACCGCGCCCGCGGCACCGACCGTGATCTCGCCGTGGCGACGGACGAGCCGGCCGACGACGAGCCCGGCGAGCAGTGACCCGCCGCCCTGCGCGCTCGCCAGCACACCGAGGAACGTGGACGGCAGCGCCAGGTCCGTCACCACCACGTCGTACAGCGCTGCGGTGGTGAACCCGGACATCGCGATGGACACCGCCGCGAGCGCCACGGGTACGCGTACCGCCCGCCGGGCCAGCAGCGCGGCGAGGCCGTCCCGCACCCGCGCCGGGCGTGCGGCCGGGGGAGCGGGGGCGGTCCGCGTCAGGCGCAAGGCGCCGTACAGGGCGGCCGCGAGCACCGGTACGGCGGCGGCGAGCACCGCGACGACGTGCCCGCCCCGCCACGCGTACAGGCCCGCCCCGGCCAGCGGCGCCACCAGCTTCATGCCCTCCTGTGCGCTCGACCGCCAGCCGTTGACGTCGGCCAGCCGGGCCGGGGGGAGCGCGGCGGGCAGCAACGCGGTCTCGCCGGCGTCGACGAGCACGTAGCCGATGCCGTAGGCGAGCGAGACGGCGTAGATCAGCCACGCCTCGCCGGGCCCTCGCACCGCCAGCAGGCTCAGCAGCGCGGCGGCGAGCGCGAGGTCGACACCGATCACCAGGGGACGCCGGGGCACCCGGTCGAGCAGGCCGCCGAGCCACGGTCCGGCCAGCGTCGGGGCGTAGACGCAGAGCCCGGCCAGCGCGGCGAGCCCGGTGGAACCGGTGAGATCGAGGATCCAGATGCCGGAGACCAGGGCCATGGCGCTGCCGCCGAGGCCGGACAGCAGCGAGACGGCCACGAACAGGACGGCGTTGCGGCGCATGGATCCCCCGAGAGGTTGAGTCTGGTGGACTCACATCCTCCGGAGTTGAGCCGTCCCGGGGCAATGCCTTGGGCGTACGTCAATATGATGTTGACAGCGCGGCGGCGATGCGCCGGGCGGCGTCGCGTGCCGGAGCGGGCAGCCGCCGCCCCGCCCCGGCCAGGTCGTCGGCGAGGTGCGCGGCCAGCGCGTACAGCGGCCCGGCGGGGGCGTCCAGCGCGAGCGCGCAGGTGCGGCGCGTCAACGCCGCGCGGGCGAAGCGCCCGTCCCACGCGCGGTCCGTCTCGATCCAGCGGTGCAGGTCGGTGACTGCCGCCCGCAGCACGGGCAGTTCGGGGGAGCCGCCCGGGTCGAGCCGGGCCAGGCGGGTCCGCCGGGCCGCCACGAGGCGTTGCCGGCGCTGCTCGGCGGCCTGCCGGCTGCCCAGGCCCAGCGCCCGCGCGACGTCGGCCCAGGTGGCGCCGTCATGCCGGGCCCGGTCGATCAGGTCCAGCTCGCGGTCGTCCAGCCGGACCCGGGCCGCGGCGATCTCGGACAGGCGGTCCAGGGTCACCCGTCAACGCTACATTGACATCGGCCCGGCGCGTCAGTCCTCCGGGACGCCCGGGCCCACCTCGCCGCGCGCCAGGTGCTCGGCGTTGCGGTCGGCCTCACTCTCCGCGTTCTCCGCCCCGGCGCCCGGATCCCGGGTACGCCGCCCCTCGGCGTCCTGGAACACCTGCCCGCGCTCGAGCGCGCCCTCCTGCTGCCGCTGGAACTGCTCCGGATCAGTCATGACCGTCAGGTGCCCCGGCGGTCGCGCGGCAAACCGGTACGTCAGCGCGGCGGCGCCACGTAGAGGGCGGTCCGGCAGCCGGTCTCGCCCGGCTCCAGCCAGATCCGGTCGTACCCGGGACTCTCGATCTTCCCGGCCGGCGTGCGGACGAGCAGGAGACAGTCCCGTTCGGCCGGTACGCCGACGGCGGCGACGAGCGCGCCCTCGTGCACTGTCGTGTCGACGCTGATCCAGTCCTGTGGGAAGGCCGCCCGCACCGCGCCCGCAAGCGTGTCCGGGGTGGCGGTGCGCAGCACGGCGGTGAGCCGCTGCCGCCCGTCCTCGGGCACCCTCGGCACCGGCGCGGCGGTGGGCGGCGAGGGAGCGGGGCCGCTCGGACAGTCGATCTCGTGGTACGTCGTGTAGCGGTAGAGCTCGAACTCGTAGCGGTAGCAGCGCGTGGCCTCACCGGCGCTGTTGCTCGCGCCACCGATCGACACCGGCGGCTGCTCCGGCACCGTCACCACGAACCGCACGTCGACGGTGGCCCGCTCGTTCCCGGCGGTGCGCCCGGACCAGGCCAGCGCCTCCCGCCGGACTGTCGCACCGCCGCCGGACGCGGCGTCCGTCGGCTCCTGGACGATCTCGGCCGCTGCGATCGACCCGGCGTCCCGCGCCCGGTTGCGGTGACCCAGCTCCGTGTTGAGCTGCTTCGCCTCCGCCGCCGCGGTGTCACGCGCCAGCGCGTCGCCGCTCTCCTCCCCGAACCCCCTCCCGCACCCCGCCGACGCGAGGAGGAGCACCGCGAGCGTCCACCGGACCCATCGGTGACGGGACGGAGGTGTCGGCTCGGTGGCGCTGCGTGTCCGGCTCACCGCGCCGACGTTACCGACGAGCCGGGGGCCGCGCTGCCCCGTACGCGGGGGGCCGTTGGTCCCGGGTCCGACAGGCCCTCGGCCCTGCGAGCCACGTAGGTTCGCGCGGCATGCTGGGATTGCCCGGCGCGGGCGGCGACGACATGGAGGACGATGTGGTGATCAACGGCGGGCCGGCGACAGCGACGACGCCCACCGAGATCTCTCCGGCCCCCGCGACCGGGCTCAGCTCGGCCGAGGCGGCCGCCCGGCTGCGCGCCGACGGCCCGAACACCGTGGCCGCCCCGCGCAAGCGCGGGCTGGCAGGCCGGGTGTTCCGCCAGCTCACCGACCCGCTGGTGGCGCTGCTGCTGGCCGCCGCCGTGGTGACCACGCTGCTGCGCGACTACCCGGACACCGCGGTGATCGTGCTGGTCGTCCTGATCAACACCGCGATCGGCGTGGTGCAGGAGGTACGCGCCGACCGGGCCGTCGCCGCGCTGGACCGGCTCGCCGCACCGACCGCGCGTGTGGTCCGCGACGGCCGTGACCTCGTGCTGCCCGCCGCCGACCTGGTGCGCGGCGACCTGGTCCGCTTGGAGGCCGGCGACGTGGTACCCGCCGACCTGGACCTCACCGACGCGGTACGCCTCAGCCTGGACGAGTCGGCGCTGACCGGCGAGTCGGTGCCGGTGGCCCGGGTCGCGGGGGAGGAGGCCAGCGCCGGCACCGTGGTCACCACCGGCCGCGCCACCGGAACCGTGGCGCGCACCGGCGCGGCGAGCGCGCTGGGCCGGATCAGCGCCCTGGTCGCGGCGACCCGGCCGGCGCCCACCCCGCTGCAACGACGCCTGTCCTCGCTCGGCCGGGTGCTCGGCCTGACCGCCGTGGTGCTCTCCGGGCTGGTCTTCGCCATCGGCGTGCTCGACGGGCGGCCGGTCACGCAGATGGCCGTCACCGCCGTCAGCCTCGTGGTGGCGGCCGTACCGGAGTCGCTGCCCGCCGTCGTCACGCTGGCGCTCGCCCTGGGTGCGCGCCGGATGGCCGGCAGCCGCGCCATCCCCCGCCGGCTGCACGCGGTGGAGACCCTCGGCTCGGTCACCGTGATCGCCTCCGACAAGACCGGCACGCTCACCGAGGGCCGCATGGCGGTGCAGTACGCGGTCGTCCCCGGCCGGGACCGCTACGCCGTCACCGGCACCGGCTACGCGCCCGACGGCGAGGTGCACCACCGCGGCGAGCCGGTGAGCGCCCCCGACGAGCTGCGCGCTCTCGCCCGCGCCGGGCTGCTCTGCAACGACGCCACAGTGACGCCGCCGACCGACGAACGGCCCGAGTGGACGGCGATCGGTGACCCGCTGGAGGCGGCGCTCGTCACGTTCGGCGCCCGCTGCGGCCTGGACCCGGACACCACCCGCGACGCCTGGCCCCGCGTGGCGGAGGCCCCGTTCGACCAGGACCTGCGCCGGATGACCACGGTGCACCGCCGCTGCGACGGGCGCTACCTGGTGGTCTGCAAGGGCGCGCCGGAGAATCTGCTGGCCGCGCCGCTGGTGGACGCCGACGCCGCGGAACTGGCCGAGCTGACCGGCGCCGCGCACCGGCTCGCCACCGAAGGGCTGCGCGTGCTGGCGGTGGCCTCCGCGGTGGTCGACACCCTGCCCGACCCGGCCCGGCCGACCGGCCTGCGCCCCCTGGGCCTGGTCGCGGTCGGCGACCCGCTGCGCGCCGCGGCCCCCGGCATCGCCGCGGGCTTCGAGGAGGCCGGCATCCGGCTTGTCCTCATCACCGGCGACCACCCCGCGACCGCCGCCGCCATCGGCGGACGGCTCGGGCTCTGGCGCGACGGCGACCCGCTCGCCAACGGCGACGACGGCGACCCGGGCCGCGCCCACCCCGAGACCCGGGTGTACGCGCGGACCCAGCCGGAACAGAAGCTCGACATCATCGCCGGCCTCCAGAACCGGGGGCACGTGGTGGCGATGACCGGCGACGGCGTCAACGACGCCCCGGCGCTGCGCCGCGCGGACATCGGCGTGGCCATGGGCGGCGGCACCGAGGTGGCCCGGCAGGCCTCCGACCTGGTCCTCGTCGACGACGACCTGACCACCGTGGCGACCGCCATCGGCGAGGGCCGCCGGATCTACGACAACATCCGCCGGTTCCTGCGCTACGCGCTCGCCGGTGGCGTCGCCGAGATCGCGGTGATGCTGCTCGGCCCGCTGTTCGGCCTGCCGGTGCCGCTGCTGCCGGCGCAGATCCTCTGGATCAACCTGCTCACCCACGGCGTACCCGGTGTGGCGCTCGGCGCGGAACCGGCCGAGCCGGGCACGCTGCGCCGGCCGCCCCGCTCGCCGCAGGAGTCGGTGCTCGGCGCCGGCCTGGGCCGGGACGTGCTGGTCACCGGCGGGCTGATCGCCGCGGCGACGCTCGGCGCCGGGGTGTGGGCCGCGGCGGCCGACCGGCCGTGGCAGTCGGTGGTGTTCGTGGTCCTCGGCCTCGCCCAGCTCGGCGTGGCGCTGGCGGTCCGCGCGATCCGTACCCCGGGTTCGCGCGAGCGCAACCTCGCGCTGCCGGTGGCGGTAGCGATCTCCGCTGTGCTCCAGGTGGCGGGCGTGCTGCTGCCGCCCCTGCGCGAGCTGCTCGGCACCTCGCCGCTCAGCGCGCTCGACCTGCTCGCCTGCGCCGCGATCGGCGTGCTGCCCGGGCTGGTGCTGCGGCTGACCCGCCGCTTCCGCGGGACCAACGGCCCCCACGCCGGGCCCGCCGGCCCTGCCGGGCCGGCCGCCTGACCGGCAGGCTGAGGACGAGTGAAGGAGGACGACATGACGATCCACTCGCAGGCCCCCGTCGTGGTGGGCGTGGACGGCTCCGCCGCCTCGCTGGACGCGGTCCGGGTGGCCGCCCGCGAGGCCGCCGACCGGAACCGGCCGCTGCAGGTGGTGCACGCCTTCATCTGGCCGCTGACCCGCGCGCCGCTCACCCCGGCCCCGGGCGCGCCCGCCGGCGCCGGCCTGCGCAACCAGGCCGAACGGGTCGTCGCCGAGGCGGTCGCCGAGGCCGGCAAGGTCGCCCCGGACGTGCCTGTCACCGGCGTGGTGGTCGACGGCGCGCCGGCGGCGGTGCTGGTCGCCGAGTCCCGCGAGGCGGCGCTGATCGTGCTCGGCCACCGCGGTCTGGGCGGGTTCGCCGGCCTGCTGATCGGCTCGGTCACGCTCCAGGTGTCGGCCCGCGCGCACTGCCCGGTGCTGGTGACGCGCGGCGAAGCGCGCGCCGACGGCCCGGTCGTGGTCGGCGTGGACGGCTCCGAGCTGTCCACCGCGGCGGTCGGGTACGCGTACGAGGAGGCCGACCGCCGGGGCGCGTCGCTGATCGTGGTGCACGCCTGGCTGTACCCCACCCCGATCGGCCCCGGCGACATCCTGCCCCTGGTGTACGACCCGGAGGCGCTCGCCGAGGAGTCCCGGCGCGTCCTCGCCGAGTCGATCGCGGGCTGGGCCGAGCGTTACCCCGACGTGCCGGTACGGCAGCGGTCGCTGCGCGGCGCCCCGGCCCGGGTGCTTGTGGAGGAGTCGAAGGACGCCCAGCTCGTGGTGGTCGGCGCGCACGGACGGGGCGCGCTGGGCGGGCTGCTGCTCGGCTCGGTCAGCCACGCGGTGCTGCACCACGCCCACTCGCCGCTGGTGATCGTGCGCAACGGAACCTGACCCCGCGACCGCGCCCGACCAGGCGACAGCCCGTGACGGCGCCCGACCCGCGACAGCGCCTGACGCCCCGACGGCGTCAGGCGCTGCGGACCGTGGTGAGGTCGGCCAGCCCGGAGATGGTCAGCAGCGGCTCCAGCAGCGGGCCGGCGATCAGCGCGATCCGGTCGGCGTGCGGGAACAGCGCGGCCAGCCCGGCGCTGTCCAGGTACTCCACCTTCGTGAGGTCCACGACCAGGGGCTCGCCGTCGGGGCGTACGGCCTCGGCCAGCGCGTCGGCGAAGGCGGACGCGTTGCTCATGTCGATCTCACCGACGGCGGCCAGCACGCGGACGCCGTCGGGGCTGTCGCTCGTGGTCAGGGTCAGGGACGTGCTCATGGCGTGATCCTCGCCTGCATGTCGACGGTGGTGCCGGTGGCCCCCGGAGTGACGCTGATGTTGTCCATCAGCGCGCGCATGAGCACGAGTCCCCGGCCGCGGTGCGGGTCGGGAGGCTGGTCCCGGTCGCGCCAGTGTCCGCTGTCGGTGACGCTCAGGCGCAGGGCGCCGGCGGTGGCGGCGGCGCGCAGCCGGATCCGGCCGCCCGGGTTGTCGCGGTGCCCGTGCTCGATCGCGTTGGCGCACGCCTCCCCGGCCGCCACCAGGATGTTGTACGCGTGGGCCGGGGCCAGCCCGCAGCGGTCCAGCCATCCCCGCAGCGCGGTGCGGACCTCGGCCAGGCGCGTCGACTCGGCCGGGAACTCCAGTTCCAGCGGCCCGGGGTGACGGTAGAGCAGCAGGGCCACGTCGTCGTGGTAGCCCCCGTCCGGGGTGAGCCGGTCCATGATCTCGGTCGCCAGCACCTCGACCGGCGCGTGGTGGCCCTGCTGGATGGCGTCGGTGGCGCGGGCGATGCCGGCGGTGATCGGCTGGCGGCGGCGTTCCACCAGGCCGTCGGTGTAGAGCATCAGGGTGGCGCGCGGCGGGACCGTCGCCTCCGCCTCGGGACGTTCCTGCCCGGGGCGTACGGCCAGCGGCCGGGACCGGCCGTGCTGCAGCAGTTCGGGAGTGCCGTCGGCGCGGACCACGATGGCCGGTGGGTGACCGGCGCTGGAGTAGCGCATCAGGCCGGTGGCCGGGTCGAGGACGCCACAGAAGACGGTGGCGCAGGACGCCCCCGGCAGCAGCGCGGCGAACCGGTCCAGCGCCACGAGCGTCCGGGCCGGGCTCGGGTCCTGCAACAGCAGGGCACGGCAGGCGCTGCGCAGCTGACCCATCACCGTCGCGGCCTGAAGGCCGTGTCCCACGCAGTCGCCGACCACGATGCCGATGCGCCCGTCCGGCAGCTCGACGGTGTCGTACCAGTCGCCGCCGACCTTGAGCGGCATCGCGGCGGGGGAGTACCGCACCGCGAAACCGGCGGGGAGCTGCGCCGGGCCGAGGATCGCCCGTTGCAGGGCCAGCGCGGTCTCCCGCTGCTGGTCGATCTGGTGCACCCGGTGCAGCCCCTGCCCGATGTGGCCGGCCAGCAGCGCCAGCAGCGTCTGGTCCTGCTCGGTGAAGGGCCGCTTCTCGCCCAGGTCGATCCAGAGCGCCATGGTGCCGTGCGGATGCTCGACGGCGATGCCGGCGCCGTGCGTACGCGTCGCCACCGGGGTCAGCAGCGGGGTGTCCCGCAGCGCGAGCAACGCCTGCCGGCGCTCCTGCGGCAACGTCTCCCACCGGGCCGCCGGGTCGGTGGCGGTCACCTCGGGGGCGGGCAGGTCGCCGAAGACGGCGGTGAGCACGCCGGCGGCCCGCCACAGCTTGCGCAGCTCGTCCAGCACCCCGTGCAGCGCGTCGGTGAGGTCGTCGGCCTGCGACAGCCGCATGCTGAGCCCGGCCAGGGCGGTCTCCCGCTGCACCGCGTAGTGCTCGGCGGTGACGTCGCGGAACGTGCCGACGATCATCCGGCGGCCGCTGTCCGGGTCGTCGACCTGGTTGAACGCGGCCGAGATCCAGATCCGGTGCCCGTCGCGGTGGGTCACCGGCACGGTGTACGTGCCACGGGTCTGGCCCACGAGTCTCGAGAACGCCTCCGCCACCTGGCGGTGCGCCTCGGGCTCGGCCTCCCGGTCCGGCCACCACGGGTGCACCGCGGGGTAGGGCAGGTCCTCGGTTCCGTACCCGAGGATGCCGGTGAACGCCGCGTTGATCTCGACCACCGCGCCGTCCTCGTCGCAGACGAAGAACGCCTCCTGCAACGAGTCGACGAGCGCGGTACGCCAGCGGGCGTGGTGGTTGCGCAGCCGGGCCAGCTCCACGTTCGCGCGTACCCGGGCCAGCAGCTCGGCGGCCGGGAACGGCTTGACCAGGTAGTCGTCGGCGCCGGCCTCCAACCCCTCGATCGAGGCCTCCTGACCGGCGCGGGCGGACAGCAGCAGCACCGGAGTGCCGGCCGTACGCTGGTCGGCGCGCAGCGCGGCCACCAGTTGCAGGCCGTCGAGCCGGGGCATCATCACGTCGCTGACCACCAGGTCGGGGGTGTGCGCGCGGGCGGCGTCCAGCGCGGCCCGCCCGTCGGCGACGGCCCGCACCTCGTGTCCGGCCGAGCGCAGCAGCCGGGTGAGGTACTCCCGCATGTCGGCGTTGTCGTCGGCCACCAGGACCCGGGCCGGCGCCCCACCGGGCAGCGGCTGGACCGGCCCCTCGGCCGGGTCGCCCTCGCCGACGGCGGCGCCCGGGTCGGCGGGCAGCCAGCGCAGCGCCTCCTGCACGAACGGCTCGGCCGACACCGGCGCCCGGCCGGTGCCCGCCGGGGCGAGCGCGTCGGCGGGCAGGTGGGCGGTGCCGAACGGCAGCCGGATCGTGAAGGTGGTGCCCCGGCCCACCGCGCTGGACGCGTCGATGTCGCCGCCGTGCAGCGTGACCAGCTCCTGGACCAGGGCCAGGCCGATGCCGCTGCCCTCGTCGGAGCGGGAGCGGGCGTTCTCGATGCGGTGGAACCGCTCGAACAGGCGCGGCATCTCGTCGGCGGGTACGCCGATGCCGGTGTCGGAGATCCGCAGCACCGCCGCGTCGCCATCGGCGCGCAGCTCCACCCGGATCGTGCCGTCGAAGGTGAACTTCAGCGCATTGCTGAGCAGGTTCAGCACCACCTTCTCCCACATGCCGCGGTCCAGGTGCACCGGCTCGGGCAGGGGCGGGCAGTCGACCTCGAAGGACAAACCGGCCCGTTCGATAGCCGACCGGAAGACGCTCGCCAGGTCGGCGGTCACCGCGGCCAGGTCCACCGGCTCGTAGCGGGCCTGCATCCGCCCGGCCTCGATGCGGGAGAAGTCGAGCAGGCTGTTGACCAGCTTGCCCAGGCGCAGCCCGTTGCGGCGGATGACGTCCAGCTCGGTGCGGACCTGCTCGTCGGCGCCCTGCAACCGGCCGCGCAACTCGTCCAGCGGTCCCATGATCAAGGTGAGCGGGGTGCGGAACTCGTGACTGATGTTGGAGAAGAACGCGGTCTTCGCGCGGTCCAGCTCGGCGAGTTCCTCGGCGCGCCGCTGCTGCGCCTGGTAGCTGCGGGCGCTGGCGATCCCGGTGGCCAGATGCCCGGCGGTCAGCTCGACGAAGCCGCGGTACCCGTCGTCCAGCGCCCGGTAGCGGTTCAGTCCGGCGACCAGGAACCCGTACGGCGCTCCGCCCTGCTGCCGCAGCGGCACCAGGAGCGCCTCGGCCGGCGCGGCGGGCCAGACACCGGCGGGCAGGTCCGTGAAGGCGGGGCCGTCGAGCGCGACCCGCACCGACTCGCCCTCGGTGAGGGCGCCGGCCGGCCACGGCGCGGCCGGGTCGCCGGGCGACAGCGTGGCGGGGGCCGCCGGATGGCCCGCCGCCAACCCGGTCGCCTCGACGAGCCGGGCGCCGCCGCCGTCGTCGTACAGGTAGGTGAGCGTGAACGGCAGGTCCTGCGGGTTGCGGGCCAGCTGGCGGCTGACGAACGCGAGCGTCTCCTGTTCGGTGCGGATGACGCTCGGGTCCGAGCCGAGGTCGCGCAGCGTGGCCATCCGTCGCTCACCGATGACCCGCTCGGTATCCTCGCTGACCACACAGAGCATCCCGACCAGGCTGCCGTCGTCGGCGCGCAGCGGGCTGTAGGAGAACGTGTGGTACGTCTCCTCCCGGTAGCCGGCGCGCTCCAGGAACAGCAGCAGGCCCTCGTCCCAGGTCGCCTCGCCGGTGCGCAGCACGGTGTCGACACGGGGGCCGATGTCGTCCCAGATCTCCGCCCACACCTCGTTCGCCGGCAGCCCCAGCGCCCACGGGTACTTGCGGCCGAGCGTGTCCCGCCGGTAGGCGGCGTTGCAGAAGAAACTGAGCTGCGGCCCCCAGGCCATCCACATCGGGAACCGGGAGGACAGCAGGATCCGCACCGCGGTCCGCAGGCTCTGCGGCCAGGTGTCCGGCGGGCCCAGGGGGTGCGCCGACCAGTCGATCCGCGCCAGGTCCGGCCCGATCTCCGCGTCCACGGCGAAGACGTCGGCACGCGTACGCGGGTCGGTGTCAGCGCCGCTCATCGCCCGAGTCTCCCCCACCCCGTCCGGTCCCGCTCGTCCGGGCCGCGTCGCGGCCTCGTGGTCGCTTCTTGCCCCGTCGCGCCCCCGGCACTCCACCCGGGGCGGGGAGATCTGACTCACGTGACGGCAGCGGGTCAGGGCAGGGGTTCGTGGTGCGGCAAAACGAAAGGCAAGGAGACAGCTCTCCTCGCCACTATCAACGTATATCGCACCCCGGGTCTTGCCGCAAGGCCCCGGTGATGCCGCAGAATCATCGGCCGATGCGGGTCGAGCTGCGAAAACGGGGGCACGGCATGACCGGACGGTACGTGTGGCAACTGCACGAGGTCGACGAGACGCGGATCGCCGCGGTCGGCGGCAAGGGCGCGCACCTGGGGGCGTTGACGCGGATCGACGGGGTGCGCGTACCCCCGGGTTTCTGCGTCACCACCGACGCCTTCCGGCTGGTGGCGCGGACGCCGTCGCTGGCCGGCCCGCTGGACCGGCTCGCCCGCGCGGACGCGGACGACCCGGCGGCGCTCCGGACGGCCGCAGCCGAGGTGCGTCGCGTCGTCGAGCGGACCGCGCTACCGGGCGACGTCGCGGCGGCGGTCACCGCCGCGCTGGCCGGGCTCGGCGCGGACGCCGCGTACGCCGTGCGGTCGAGCGCGACCGCCGAGGACCTGCCGACCGCCTCGTTCGCGGGCCAGCAGGACACCTACCTGAACGTGGTCGGCACGGCCGAGGTGCTGCGGCACGTGAGCCGCTGCTGGGCCTCGCTGTTCACCGACCGGGGGGTGACCTACCGGCGGCGCCACGGCATCGACGACCGTGCCGTGGACATGGCCGTGGTGGTGCAGCTGATGGTCGTCCCGGACGCGGCCGGGATCATGTTCACCGCCGACCCGGTGACCGGGAACCGGACGGTGGTCTCGGTGGAGGCCGGCTTCGGTCTCGGTGAGGCCCTGGTCTCCGGCCTGGTGAACCCGGACGTCTTCACGGTGCGCGACGGCGCGGTGGCCGGCCGGACGATCGGCGCGAAGGCGCGGGCGGTGCACGCGGTGCCCGGCGGCGGCACCCGGGAGACGCCAGTCGACCCGGCGCGGCAGGCCCAGCCCGCGCTGACCGACGCGCAGGCGGTACGCCTCGCCGGGCTGGGCCGGCGGATCGAGGCGCGCTTCGGGTGCCCGCAGGACATCGAGTGGGCCCTGACCGGCGACGACATCCACATCCTCCAGAGCCGGCCGATCACCACGCTGTTCCCGGTGCCGGCGGCCGCCGACGGGCGGTTCCACGTCTACCTGTCGGTCGGCCACCAGCAGATGATGACCGACGCGATGAAGCCGCTGGGCCTGTCGATGTGGCGGCTGACCGCCATGGCGCCGATGCACGAGGCGGGTGGGCGGCTGTTCGTCGACGCCACGCCGCACCTGTCCACCCCGGCGGGTCGTACCGCGTTCCTGGGCATGATCGGCCGGGCCGACCCGCTCACCCGGGACGCGCTGGACACGGTCCTCGCCCGGGACGTCGTGCCGACGGCGCCGGACCCGGCCCCGGCCGGCCCGCCCGTGGGCGGCCCGCCGCCCTCGATCGACACCGACCCGGCGATCGTCACCACGCTCGTCGAACGCAGCCGGGAGTCGATCGCCGCCCTGCGCCGCGACGTCCGCGGCCGCTCCGGGCCCGAGCTGTTCGACTTCCTGATCGAGGCGTTCGCCGAGCACAAGCGGGTGCTCACCGACCCGTTGAGCGCCCAGGTGATCATGGCGGGGATGCAGGCCACCTGGTGGCTCAACGACAAGCTGGGGGAGTGGCTCGGCGAACGCGACGCCGCCGACACGCTCACTCTCTCCGCGCCCGGCAACGTCACCGCCGAGATGGGCCTGGCGCTGCTCGACGTGGCGGACGTGGTCCGCGCGTACCCCGAGGTGGTGGCGTTCCTGCGGGACGCCGCCGGCGACGGGTTCCTGGACGAGCTGCCGAAGCTGCCCGGTGGCGTCGAGGCGCGCGACGCCATCGCCGGCTACCTCGACCGGTACGGCATGCGCTGCGTCGGCGAGATCGACATCACCCGGCCACGGTGGAGCGAGCGCCCGGCCACGCTCGTCCCGCTGATCCTGGACAACGTCCGCACCTTCGCCCCGGGCGCCGCCGCGCGCCGCTTCGCCCAGGGCCGGGAGCGGGCCGAGGCGAAGGCCCGGGAGGTGCGGGACCGCCTGCGCGCGCTGCCCGACGGCGAGCGCAGGGCCGCCGAGACGCAGGCCGTGATCGATCGGGTACGGACGTTCGCCGGCTACCGGGAGTACCCGAAGTACGACATCGTGAGCCGCTACGCCGTCTACAAGCAGGCGCTGATGGGCGAGGCCCGCCGGCTGGTGCGCGCCGGTGTGCTCGCCGGTCCGGAGGACGTCTTCTACCTCACCTTCGACGAGTTCCGCGAGGTCGCGGCCACCGGCTCTGTGGACGCCGCGCTGATCCGCAGGCGCCGGGAGGAGTTCCGGGCGCACCGGTCGCTCACCCCGCCCCGGGTGCTCACCTCCGACGGCGAGGCGCTGAACGGCTCGTACCGGCGCGACGACGTGCCACCGGGCGCCCTGGCCGGGCTGGCGGTCTCGGCCGGCGTCGTCGAGGGGCGGGCGCGGGTCGTGGCGGACCTGGCCGGCGCCGACCTGGAGCCGGGCGACATCCTCGTCACCGCACACACCGACCCGAGCTGGACGCCGCTGTTCGTGGCCGTCGCGGGCCTGGTGACGGAGGTCGGCGGGCTGATGACGCACGGCGCGGTGATCGCCCGTGAGTACGGCCTGCCCGCAGTGGTGGCGGTGCCGGACGCGACCCGGCTGATCCCGGACGGTGGGCGGATCCGCGTGCACGGCACCGACGGGTACGTCGAGCTGCTGTCCTGACCGGTGCGGCATGCTCGATGATGGAGGTCCGGCGAGCGGGGAGGCGCGATGCGGATCGGGGAGCTGTCGGCGCGGACCGGGGTGAGCGCCCGGTCCATCCGGTACTACGAGCAGCAGGGCCTGCTCGCCGCCGTGCGCACCGCGAGCGGGCAGCGGGTCTTCGCCGAGTCGGCCGTGGACCGGGTCCGGCTCATCCAGCGGCTGTTCGACGCGGGGCTGAGCAGCCGCCGGATGGCCGAGCTGCTGCCCTGCGTGACCGATCCGGAGGTCCGTACCTCGTGGCTCACCGACCGGCTGCGCGAGGAGCGGACCCGGATGACAGCCGAGATGGCACGGCTCGCGAACGCCGTCGCGGTGCTCGACGACGTGGTGTCCGACATGACAGTGACCGAGGACACCCGGGATCCGGCCGCCTGAGCGCTTGCCCTTGACACCGGTGTCAACTCCTAGCGTCGGGTCATGAACGCGACCCTGGACACCGGATCGCCGGTGACGCCGCTGCTGGAACCCGTCACCGTCGCCGGGCTGCCGTTGCCGTCCCGCTTCGTGATGGCGCCGATGACCCGTAACCGCGCGCCGGGCGGCGTGCCGACGCCGGAGATGGCCGACTACTACCGGCGCCGCGCCGCGGCCGGCATCGGCCTGATCGTCACCGAGGGTGTGCTGGTCGATCATCCCAGCGCGGGGCACGAGGACACCGTGCCCCGGATGACCGCCGGCGCGGCCGAGGCCGGCTGGCGGGGCGTGGTCGAGGCAGTGCACGCCGCCGGCGGCCGGATCGCCGCGCAGCTGTGGCACCTGGGCAGCCTGCGCGAACCGGTCGACGGCCGTCCGGCGTGGACCCCCTCGGGGGTACGCGAGCCGGGCCGCCCCGCGCCGTACGCGATGACCGCGGCCGACGTGGACACCCTGCTCGCGGCGTACGCGAATGCAGCAGAGGTCGCGGTACGGGCCGGGTTCGACGCGATCGAGATCCACGCCGCGCACGGTTACCTGCTCGACGAGTTCCTGTGGCCGTACACGAACCGCCGGACCGACGCGTTCGGCGGCTCGCCGGAGCGGCGGGCGGCGTTCCCGGCGGCGGTGGTGCGCGCGGTCCGCGCGCAGGTCCCGGCGCGTCACCCGGTGATCGTGCGGTTCTCCCAGTTCAAGGAGCGGGCGTTCGACGCGCGGATCGCCGAGACCCCGGCCGAGCTGGCGCAGATCCTCGGCGCGTTCGCCGAGGCCGGCGCGGACGTGCTGCACGCCTCGCAGCGCCGCTTCTGGCAGCCGGCGTTCCCCGGCTCGCCGCTGAACCTGGCCGGCTGGGCGAAGCGTCTCACCGGCCTGCCGTCGATCACCGTCGGCTCGGTCGGGCTGCGGCGGGACTTCCTGCGCCCGGACGGCCCGGAGTCGGTGGCGGGCCTGGCCGCGCGGCTGGCGGACGGGGAGTTCGACCTGGTCGCGCTGGGCCGCGCGCTGCTGGGCAACCCGGCCTGGGTGACGCACGCCGCCGCCGGATGGCTGGGCGAGATCGTCGACTACCGCAAGGCGCACGAGGACGTGTACCCGTAGGACCGGGATGAGCCGAAGGGGTTGACGCCGGGGGATGTTATCGCTCACAGTCGATGGCAGGGCATGAGCGCCGCAAGGCTCACCGGGCGAGCCGCGCTGGTCGTACCTCGACACCACCGCCACCGGACGCGGGGTCGGGGAGTCGCACCACCACCATCGCGCAACCCCCCGGAAGAGGAATCCGCATGAGACGAAAGAGAGCCTTGCTGACCACCGGCATCCTGGCCGGCGCGCTCGCCGCCGGGATGGCGGTGGCGCTGGCGCCGGCCGCGAGCGCCGGCACCACGCTGCGCGCGGCGGCGGCCGAGAAGGGCCGCTACTTCGGCGCCGCCGTCGCCACCGGCAAGCTGTCCGACAACACGTACGCCACTGTGCTGAACCGCGAGTTCAACTCCGTGGTGGCCGAGAACGAGATGAAGTGGGACGCCACCGAGCCGCAGCAGGGGCGGTTCAGCTACACCGGCGGCGACCGGTTGGTCAGCCACGCCCGCGCGAACGGCATGTCGGTACGCGGGCACACGCTGCTCTGGCACGCCCAGCAGCCGTCGTGGGCACAGGGCCTGTCCGGCAGCGCGCTGCGCAACGCCGCGATCAACCACGTCACCCAGGTGGCCACCCACTTCCGGGGGCAGATCTACGCCTGGGACGTGGTGAACGAGGCGTTCGCCGACGGCGGCAGCGGCGGGCGCCGCGACTCGAACCTGCAGCGCACCGGCAACGACTGGATCGAGGCGGCGTTCCGGGCGGCCCGCGCCGCGGATCCGGGCGCGAAGCTCTGCTACAACGACTACAACACCGACGGCATCAACGCGAAGTCGACGGGCATCTACAACATGGTCCGCGACTTCAAGTCGCGCGGCGTGCCGATCGACTGCGTCGGCTTCCAGTCGCACCTGGGCACCACGATCCCCGGCGACTACCAGGCCAACCTCCAGCGCTTCGCCGACCTGGGCGTCGAGGTGCAGATCACCGAGCTGGACGTGATGACCGGCGGCAACCAGGCGAACATCTACGCCGCCGTGACCCGCGCCTGCCTGGCGGTGTCGCGCTGCACCGGCATCACGGTCTGGGGCGTGCGGGACTGCGACTCGTGGCGCGGCTCGGACAACGCGCTGCTGTTCGACTGCGCGGGCAACAAGAAGGCGGCGTACAACGCGGTGCTCGACGCGCTGAACGCCGGCGGCAACAATCCGCCGCCGACCACGACCCCGCCGCCGAACAACCCGACCACCCCGCCGCCGGGTCAGGGCGGGTGTTCGGCCTCGGTGTCGCTGAACTCCTGGACCGGTGGGTTCGTGGCGACGGTGAAGGTGACCGCGGGCTCGTCGGGCACCCGGGGATGGACCGTCACCATGACGTTGCCGGGCGGCGCGAGCATCACCAACACCTGGAGCGCCACCGCGAGCGGGAGCAGCGGCACGGTGCGATTCGCGAACGTGAGCTACAACGGCCAGCTCGGCGCCGGTCAGAGCACCGAGTTCGGGTTCCAGGGCAACGGCAGCGGATCGGGCATGACGCCCACCTGCTCCGCGACCTGAGCCGGGCCACCGCGGGGGCGGCGCGCCGTCGCCTCCGCGGTGTTCCGCTACGTCGTCCCGTCCGACCTGGACTGTCGTCTCTGTTACGAGAAAGAGACATGCGCATTTCGCGCGATTGGTTGACGGGGCAACTTGTGAGCGTTAACACTCCCCGTGAGGGTTACCTGTGTCACAGGGACCGCCACGACAGGGAGGACGCTCGTGCGCAGACGACTTCTGGCCGCACTCAGCGGTGCCGCGCTCGCGATCAGCCTGGCCGCCTGCAGCGGCGAGGGCGCGGGAGGCGGCGGAGACACCAGCTCGGCCAAGCCCGGCGACCTGACGATCGGCGTCTCGATGCCGACGCAGACCTCGGAACGGTGGATCGCCGACGGCAACTCGGTGAAGGAGAAGCTCCAGGCCAAGGGCTACAAGGTCGACCTCCAGTACGCCGGGGACGACATCCCGACCCAGTCGCAGCAGATCGACCAGATGATCACGCAGGGCGCGGACGTGCTGGTCATCGCCCCGATCGACGGCACCGCGCTCAGCGGCCAGCTCCAGGCCGCCGCGGCGGCGAAGATCCCGGTCATCTCCTACGACCGGCTCATCCGCAACAGCCCGAACGTCAGCTTCTACGTCAGCTTCGACAACTACAAGGTCGGCGTGGCGCAGGCCAACGCGCTCCTGGTCGGGCTCGGCCTGCTCACCAAGGACGGCGCCAAGGGCACCGCCACCGGCCCGTTCAACGTGGAGCTGTTCGCCGGCTCGCTCGACGACAACAACGCCGGGTTCTTCTTCAACGGCGCGATGGACACGCTGAAGCCGTACTTCGACGCCGGGACGCTGAAGGTCAAGTCCGGGCAGACCAAGATCGAGCAGGCCGCCATCCTGCGCTGGCAGCAGGAGACCGCGCAGAAGCGGATGGAGGACCTGCTCACCTCCAGCTACAACGACGGCAGCAAGGTCGACGGCGTGCTGTCGCCGTTCGACGGCCTGTCCCGCGGCATCATCACCGCGCTGCAGAACGCCGGCTACCGCGGCGGCGCCAAGAAGATGCCGGTGGTGACCGGCCAGGACGCCGAGGTCGCCTCGGTCAAGCTGATCAACGACGGCGTGCAGAGCTCGACCGTCTTCAAGGACACCCGGCTGCTGGCCGAGCAGGCGGTGATCGCCGCCGAGGCGTTCCTGCGCAAGGAGGAGCCGAAGGCCAACGAGACCAAGGCGTACAACAACGGCGTCAAGGTCGTGCCGGCGTTCCTGCTGCCGGTGCAGACCGTCTACAAGGAGGACATCAAGTCCGTCCTGATCGACTCCGGCTACCTGACCGAGCAGGAGGTCGCCGCGGGCCGGGCCGGCTGACCCGCGGCGACGGGCCCGGCGGCCGCCCGCGCCACCGGGCCCGTCCGCTCCGGACACCACGACCACGAGCAGGACGGATATCCATGAGCGATCACATCCTCGAGATGCGTGGCATCACGAAGACCTTCCCGGGCGTGACCGCGCTCCAGGACGTCTCGCTCGCCGTACGGCGTGGCGAGATCCACGCGATCTGCGGTGAGAACGGCGCCGGGAAGTCGACCCTGATGAAGGTGCTGTCCGGCGTCTACCCGGCGGGCAGCTACGACGGCCAGATCGTCTTCGACGGCGAGCCGGTCGGGTTCCGGGGGATCCAGGACAGCGAGGCCCGCGGCATCGTCATCATCCACCAGGAACTCGCGCTGGTGCCCTACCTGTCGATCGCCGAGAACATCTTCCTCGGCAACGAGCGCCGCGGCCGCGGCGGGCTCATCGACTGGCACCGGACCAACGCGGAGGCCGCGGCGCTGCTGCGGTCGGTCGGGCTGCACGAGAACCCGGTCACCCCGGTCATCCAGCTCGGTGTTGGCAAGCAGCAGCTCGTGGAGATCGCCAAGGCGCTGTCCAAGAAGGTACGGCTGCTGATCCTCGACGAGCCCACAGCGGCACTCAACGACGTCGACTCCGCGCACCTGCTGGACCTGATGCGCCGGCTGCGCGACCAGGGCATCACCTGCATCATGATCTCGCACAAGCTCGGCGAGATCACCGCCGTCGCCGACTCGACCACAGTCATCCGCGACGGCCGTACCGTCGAGACGCTGGACATGTCCGACGGCGCCGTCACCCAGGACCGGATCATCCGCGGCATGGTCGGCCGCGACCTGGCCGCCTTCTACCCGACCCGCAGCGTGACCCCCGGCGACGAGGTGCTGCGCATCGAGGACTGGTCGGTGCGCCACCCGACGCAGGACCGCCTGGTCGTCGACCGGGCCTCGCTGCACGTGCGGGCCGGGGAGGTCGTCGGCATCGCCGGCCTGATGGGCGCCGGGCGCACCGAGCTGGCGATGAGCGTGTTCGGCCGGGCGTACGGCCGGGACATCAGGGGCCGGCTGTTCGTCAAGGGCCGCGAGGTACGGGCGCGCACTGTCGCCGAGGCCATCGCCAACGGCATCGCGTACGCCACCGAGGACCGCAAGCACTACGGCCTCAACCTGATCGACGACGTGCGGGGCAACGTCTCGGCCGCCGCGCTCGACAAGCTGGCCCGGCACGGCTGGATCGACGGCAACCGCGAGATCCAGGTCGCCGAGCGGGGCCGGCGCGACATGAACATCAAGGCGCCGACCGTGATGTCGGTGGTGGGCAAGCTCTCCGGCGGCAACCAGCAGAAGGTCGTGCTGGCGAAGTGGCTGTTCACCGACCCGGACGTGCTGATCCTCGACGAACCGACCCGGGGCATCGACGTCGGCGCGAAGTTCGAGATCTACACGATCGTCAACCGGCTGGTGGCCGACGGCAAGGCCGTCGTGCTCATCTCCTCCGAACTGCCCGAGCTGCTCGGCATGTGCGACCGCATCTACACCCTGGCGGCCGGCCGCATCACCGGGGAGATGCCGGTGGCCGAGGCCACCCAGGAGAACCTGATGGAACTCATGACCAAGGACAGGGATCTCGTCCGATGACCAGCACGAAGCCTCCCCCCGCCACGAAGATCGCCGCGCCGGACACCGGCGCGGCGGCGACCCTGCACACCGGCACCAGCGATCCGCGCGCGCTGATCCTGGGCAACCTGCGGCAGAGCGGCATCTACATCGCCCTGGTGGTGATCGTGGCGCTGTTCGCGGTCCTCACCGACGGCGTCTCGCTGAGCCCCGGCAACCTGACGAACATCGTCCTCCAGTACTCCTACATCCTGGTGCTCGCGATCGGCATGGTCATCGTGATCATCGGCGGCCACATCGACCTGTCCGTGGGATCGGTGGTGGCGCTCACCGGAGCGGTCTCTGCGGTGCTCGTCATCCGCGAGGGCATGCCCTGGTGGGCCGGCGTCCTGGCCGCGCTCGCGGTGGGCGTCGCGGTCGGTGCGTGGCACGGGCTCTGGGTCGCGTACGCCGGCATCCCGGCGTTCATCGTCACCCTGGCCGGCATGCTGTTGTTCCGGGGTCTGACGCTGCGCGTGCTGGACAACATCTCGCTGTCGCCGTTCCCGGAGGAGTACCAGCGGGTCGCCGCCGGGTTCCTCAACGGTCTGCTGGGCGGCCAGGGCTACGACGCCTTCACGCTGTTCATCGGCGCCTTCGCCGTGGTCGGGTATGCGGTGAGCGTGTTCCGGACCCGGGTCGCCCGGGTGCGCCACGAGCAGCCGGTGGAGTCGTTCCCGCTGTTCGTGCTGCGGATCGTGGTGGTCGGCGCCGTGGTCATGTGGTTCGCCTGGCAGCTCGCCCACGCCCGGGGCCTGCCGATCGTGCTGATCGTGCTCGCCGTGCTCGTGCTCGTCTACGGCCTGCTCACCCGCCGTACGGTGTTCGGCCGCCAGGTGTACGCCATCGGCGGCAACCTGCCCGCGGCGATGCTGTCCGGCGTACGGGTGAAGCGGGTCAACTTCTGGATCTTCGTCAACATGGGCTTCCTGTCCGCCGTGGCGGGCGTGATCTACTCGTCCCGGTCCAACGGGGCCCAGCCGGCGGCGGGCAACATGTTCGAGCTGGACGCGATCGCGGCGGCGTTCATCGGCGGCGCGGCCGTCACCGGCGGCGTCGGCACGGTGGTCGGCGCCATGGTGGGTGGCCTGATCATGGCGGTGATGAGCAACGGGATGCAGCTCATGGGCGTCGACCAGTCCGTCCAGTCGGTGGTCAAGGGCCTGGTGCTGCTCGTCGCGGTGGCGTTCGACATCTGGAACAAGCGCCGGGCCGCCGGCGCCCGGTGACGGCCGGCCGGACGCTCGCCCCTTCGTCCGGCCGACCGCCGTTCACCGGCCGTAGCCGCTCACGCCCGGCTCCACCGTTGGTTGGCGTTGCCGTGGCAGGTCCAGACGATCACCCGGGTGCCGTTGGCGGTGCCCGCGTTGTCGACGTCCAGGCACAGCGACGGGAAGCGCCCGTTGCTCACCGTGCCGTTGCCGTTGATGGTCCACTGCTGGTTGGTGCCGCCGTTGCAGTCCCAGATCTGCACCCGGGTGCCGGCCGTCGCGTTCGTCGGCACGTCCAGGCACTTGCCGAGCACCTGCAACGCCTGGCCGTTGGCGGTGAACTGCTGGTTGGCGTTGTTGTGGCAGTCCCAGATCAGCGTCCCGGTGCCGTTCGCGGTGCCGGCGTTGTCCACGTCGAGGCACCGGCCGGACGACTCGCTGCGCAGCCGGAACGTGGTCGGGACCGGCGGCGGCGTGGTGGTGCCGCCTCCGCTGACCCGGTAGACGACGGTGCCGTGCGCGGGCACGCTGGCGGAGATCGTGCCGGTGCTGGTGGAGGTGGCGTCGGTCCATGCGTCGCGCAGCGTGAAGGAGTTGCCGCTCTTGCCCACCGCCGCCGCGGTGGTGGAGACGGTGGTGGTCGAGCCGCCCTGGTTGAACAGGGCGACCGCCACGTCGCCGTTGGCCAGCGGCTTGGCCAGCACCCGCCGGGTGCCGTCGAAGGAGACCTGGGCCGCCTGACGGCCGAGCGTGTCCTGGTTGATCGCGACCAGGTTCGCGTTGCGCAGGATCGCCAGCGTGGCCGCGTTCGCCGACCGTACGTCGTTGCCCATCATCAGCGGCGCGGCGAGGACCGCCCAGAGCGCGAAGTGGCTGCGCATCTCGGTGTCGTTCATGCCCCCTCGGCCGACCTCGAGCATGTCCGGGTCGTTGAACCCGCCGGGCGCGGCGTACCCGGCCAGGGGCACCGTGACGTCGACGATGTTCTGGATGCCCATCGGGTAGCCGTTGGTCTGGCCGGTGTTCCACGCGTTGGTGATGTCCTCGGTGGTCCGCCAGAGGTTCGCCACGTCGCTCCAGTTGCGCTGCGGCCCGGTCTTGGCGTGGTAGCTGTTGGGGTTGATGCTGTAGACGATCGGCCGGCCGGTGGAGGCCAGCGCGTCGCGCATGATGCCGAACCGCGCCACCTGGTCGTTGATGGTGCCGGTGGACGAGCACCAGTCGTACTTCAGGTAGTCCACGCCCCAGGCGGCGAACTGCCGCGCGTCCTGGTACTCGTGGTTGAGGCTGCCGGTGGCGCCGGGGAACGCGCCGCCGACCTGGGCGCAGGTCTTGTCCAGCGGCACCTGGTAGATGCCGAACAGCAGGCCCCGGGCGTGCAGGTAGTCACCGAGCGACTTCATCCCGCTGGGGAACCGCTGCGGGTGGGCCTGGAGGTTGCCCTGCGAGTCCCGGTTCGGGTCGAACCAGCAGTCGTCCACGACGACGTACTTGTACCCGAGGTCGCGCAGGCCGTTGCTGACGATCGCGTCGGCGGTCTGGCGGATGAGGGTCTCGTTGATGTTGCAGCCGAAGGTGTTCCAGGTGTTCCACCCCATCGGCGGGGTGCGGGCGACGCCGTTGTCCAGCGCCCGGGCGGGACGCGGGGCCACGGCCTGGTCGGTGACTGTCGCGGCGAGCGCCACCGCCGCGACGCCCAGGACGGCGAGCGTCCGTCGGGTCCATCTGCGCACTGATCCTCCTCGGTCGCCGGGCGCCGGCCGTGCCGGCGTCCGGTTGGGAGCGGCCCGCCGATCGCGCGGCGTCGCCCGGGGTGCGCGGGGACGTACGCGGCACGGCAGTGGAGAGGGGCCGGCCGGTCACCGGCGGGCGCTCGTGGGTGGTGGGTCCGGCGGTCGACGGGGTCGCCGTCCGCGTCGCCGCCCGGCTGCGGCGCCGGGGTTTCCCGGACGGCGGCGCCACGAAGCAGGGATGGCGAGAATGTTATCGCTGACATCAAACCCTGTAAATAGCGAGACGGTCCGCCCGGCCCACGTCGGCGACCGTTCGCGCGGGTGTCGGGGCCGGGAAAAGTGCCGCTGAGGGGCGCTCTGTGACCTCGAGAGGCCCTCTCCGCGGGCCGGAGCCCGCAGCGCCGATCGCGGCGGTTCGACGATCCACGAAGGCATTGATTGTTGTCGCTAACAAGGCGCTCGCCGGGACTCGGCGGCCGGACCGGAAGCGCGTCCGTGTGGATCTCCTCCGGGTGCGGCCCCGCCGGTCCGTGCCGCCCGGCCGCGGTGGTCCGGCGAGGGCGGTTCCTCGTTACGTAGCTGTTGCCCGGAGGTGTCTTGACGGATGTATATGTGAGCGCTAACACTAACTCCGTGACACGGCGGAGGTGCAAATGAGCGAAGTGGACGCGTCCGACCGGTACGTGATCGGTGTCGACTTCGGCACGCTGTCCGGGCGGGCGCTCGTGGTCCGCGTCCGGGACGGCGCCGAACTCGGTACGGCGGTGCACGAGTACCGGCGCGGGGTCATCGAGACCGCGCTTCCCGACGGCGGCCCGGCGCTGCCCCCGGACTGGGCCCTCCAGGATCCGGACGACTACCGCGACGTGCTGCGCCACGCGGTGCCGGCCGCGCTCGCCGAAGCCGGCGTGGACCCGTCCCGGGTGGTGGGCATCGGCACCGACTTCACCGCCTGCACCGTGCTCCCGACGCTCGCCGACGGCACACCGCTGTGCGAGATCCCGCAACTGCGCGACCGCCCGCACGCCTGGGTGAAGCTCTGGAAGCACCACGCCGCGCAGCCGCACGCCGACCGGATCAACGCGCTGGCGGAAGAACGCGGCGAACCGTGGCTCGGCCGCTACGGCGGCAAGATCTCCGCGGAGTGGCAGTTCGCCAAGGGCCTGCAGATCCTGGAGGAGGACCCGGAGGTCTACCGGCGCGCCGAGCGCTTCGTCGAGGCCGCCGACTGGATCGTCTGGCAGCTGTGCGGCGCCGAGACCCGCAACGTCTGCACGGCCGGCTACAAGGGCATCCGGCAGGACGGCCGCTACCCGTCGCCGGACTACCTGGCCGCGCTCGACCCCGGATTCGCCGACTTCGTGACCAAGCTGGACGGTCCGCTGCTGCCGCTGGGCGCGCGGGCCGGCACGCTCAGCGCCCGCGCCGCGGCCTGGACCGGACTGCCCGAGGGCATCGCGGTCGCGGCGGGCAACGTCGACGCCCACGTCACCGCCGCGTCGGCCCAGGCGCTGCGGCCCGGCCGGCTGGTCGCCATCATGGGCACCTCCACCTGCCACGTCCTCAACGGCACCCACCCGGCCGAGGTGCCGGGCATGTGCGGCGTGGTCGACGGCGGGATCAGCCCCGGCGCCTGGGGTTTCGAGGCCGGGCAGAGCGGGGTGGGGGACATCTTCGGCTGGTTCGTCCGCCACGCCGCCCCGGCGGGGTTCGACTCGCACGAGCGGCTCACCGAGGCCGCCGCCGCCCAGCCGGTCGGCGCGCACGGGCTGGTGGCGCTGGACTGGTGGAACGGCAACCGGTCCCTGCTGGTCAACCACGACCTCAGCGGGATGATCATCGGGCTGACGCTGGCCACCCGGCCGCCGGACGTCTACCGGGCGCTGCTGGAGGCGACCGCGTACGGCACCCGGATGATCGTCGAGGCGTTCGGGCAGGCCGGGGTGCCGGTCGACGACCTGGTGGTGGCCGGTGGTCTCACCTCCAACCGGCTGCTCATGCAGATCTACGCCGACGTCACGAACCGGCCACTGAGCATCATCGGCTCCGCCCAGGGCCCGGCGCTCGGCTCGGCCATCCACGCGGCTGTCGCCGCCGGGGCGTACCCGACGATCCACGAGGCGTCCGCCGCGATGGGGCGCATCGACGAGGCCGTCTACCGGCCCGTACCGGAGAACGTGCGGGCCTACGACGCCCTCTACGCCGAGTACCGCGCGTTGCACGACCACTTCGGCCGCGGCGCGAACGACGTCATGCTCCGCCTGCGGGCGATCCGCAACGCGGCGGTCGACGCCGCCGCGGACCGCGCCGCCGCGACCCTGGAGGTGGTCGGATGAACAGCCAGGTCGACGCGCTACGCGAGACGGTGGCGCGCCTGCACCGCGAACTGACCCGCTACGACCTGGTGGCCTGGACCGCCGGGAACGTGTCGGCCCGCGTACCCGGTCAGGACCTGATGGTCATCAAGCCCAGCGGCGTCGACTACGACGACCTGACCGCGGCGGCCATGGTGGTCTGCGACCTCAACGGCGCCGTGGTCGACGGCGACGGCGCCCCGTCCAGCGACACCGCCGCGCACGCCTACGTCTACCGCGCGATGCCCGAGGTCGGCGGCGTCGTGCACACGCACAGCGGGTACGCCACCGCCTGGGCGGCCCGCGGCGAGGCGATCCCGTGCTGGCTGACCGCGCAGGCCGACGAGTTCGGCGGGGAGATCCCGATCGGGCCGTTCGCGCTGATCGGCGGCGACGACATCGGCAAGGGCATCGTCAGCACGCTGTCCGGGCACCGCTCACCCGCGGTGCTCATGCGCAACCACGGCGTCTTCACCATCGGCCGCGACGCCCGGGCGGCGGTCAAGGCCGCGGTGATGTGCGAGGACGTGGCCCGCACCGCACACCTGGCCCGCGCGCTCGGCCGGCCGGTGCCGATCGCGCCGGCCGACATCGACTCGCTCTACGACCGCTACCAGAACGTGTACGGCCAACGCCCGTCGGCGCACTGACCCCGGACCGCGCCGCGCACCCCCCACCACCACATCCGGGCCGCTCCGGTTTCCGCCGGTCGCGCGCCCGGAACATCCAACCCCCGGAGGAGAATCGATGAGAAGCAGGAGCACGGCACGCACTGTCATCGCGGCGTTCGCCGGCGTGCTGCTCGCCGCCAGCATGGCCGCGTGCGGCAACAGCGACACCGGCGGCGGTTCCGGCGACGGCAACGACAAGATCGTCCTGGGCTTCTCCCAGGTGGGCGCCGAGAGTGGCTGGCGCACCGCCAACACCACCTCGATCAAGGAGGCGGCGGCCGAGGCGGGCATCGAGCTGAAGTTCGACGACGCCCAGCAGAAGCAGGAGAACCAGATCAAGGCGATCCGCAACTTCATCCAGCAGAAGGTCGACGTGATCGCCTTCTCGCCGGTGGTGGAGTCCGGCTGGGACACCGTGCTCAAGGAGGCCAAGGACGCCAAGATCCCGGTGATCCTGACCGACCGCGCCGTCGACTCGGCCGACAAGTCGCTCTACAAGACGTTCCTCGGCTCGGACTTCGTCAAGGAGGGCCGCCTCGCGGGCGAGTGGCTGGTGGAGCAGAAGAAGGCGGCGTCCGGCCCGGTCAACATCGTCGAGCTGCAGGGCACGACCGGCTCGGCGCCGGCCAACGACCGGAAGAAGGGCTTCGCCGAGGCGATCGCCGCCAACCCGAACCTGAAGATCGTCGCCTCGCAGACCGGTGACTTCACCCGCGCCGGCGGCAAGCAGGTGATGGAGCAGTTCCTCAAGGCCAACCCGAAGATCGACGTGCTCTTCGCGCACAACGACGACATGGGCCTGGGCGCGCTCGAGGCGATCACCGCGGCGGGCAAGGAGCCCGGCAAGGACATCACCATCATCACCGTCGACGCGGTGAAGGACGGCATGCAGGCCCTCGCGGACGGCAAGTTCAACTTCATCGCCGAGTGCAGCCCGCTGCTCGGCCCGCAGCTGATGGACCTGGTCAAGAAGGTCAAGGCCGGCGAGGAGGTGCCCGCCCGGATCGAGACCGAGGAGACCACGTTCACCCAGGAGCAGGCCAAGGAGGCACTGCCCAACCGCAAGTACTGAGTCACCCGGGGGTCGCCGTCGCAACCGACGGCGGCCCCCGTACCACCACCGTCGAAGAAGAGGTCCGATGGGATGACGGGTAACCGTCCGGTCCTGACCATGACCGGCATCAGCAAGACCTTCCCCGGGGTCCGCGCGCTGCACGACGTCGACTTCCGGCTGTTCCCGGGCGAGGTCCACGCCCTGATGGGCGAGAACGGCGCCGGCAAGTCCACCCTGATCAAGGTGTTGACCGGCGTCTACGGGACCGACGCGGGCGTCGTCACGCTCGACGGCGAGCAGGTCTCGTTCACCGGTCCGATGCAGGCCGCCGCGGCCGGTGTCAGCACCGTCTACCAGGAGGTCAACCTCTGCACCAACCTGTCGGTGGCGGAGAACGTCTTCATCGGCCGGGAGCCCCGCCGGCTCGGCGCGGTGCGCTGGGGCGAGATGCGCCGCCGGGCCCGCGACCTGCTGGCCCGGCTCGATCTCGACCTCGACGTCTCCGCGCCGCTCGGCTCGTACTCGCTCGCGGTGCAGCAGATGGTCGCCATCGCCCGCGCGATCGACGTGCAGGCCCGGGTGCTGATCCTGGACGAGCCGACCTCCAGTCTGGACGCCGGCGAGGTGGCGCAGCTGTTCCGGATCATGCGGCAGCTGCGTGACGAGGGGATCGCGATCCTGTTCGTCACCCACTTCCTCGACCAGGTCTACGGCATCGCCGACCGGATCACGGTGCTGCGCAACGGCACGCTCGTGGGGGAGTACCGCACCGAGGAGCTGCCGCAGTTCAGCCTGGTCGAGAAGATGATCGGCCAGGAGCTGGACGTGCTGGAGCGGCTCGACGAGCAGCAGAAGCGCGCCACAGTCGACGCCGGTGGCGAGGCCCCGCTCGTGGACGCCGCCGAACTGGGCCGGCGTGGCGCTGTCGCCCCGTTCAGCCTCCGCATCCACGCCGGTGAGGTGGTCGGCCTGGCCGGCCTGCTCGGCTCCGGCCGGACCGAGGTGGCGCGGCTGATCTTCGGCGCCGACCGGGCCGACCACGGCCAGGTACGGCTCGACGGCGGCCGGGCGCCCGTGCGCAACCCGATGCAGGCCATCGGCCAGGGCGTCGGGTTCTGCTCGGAGAACCGCCGGGCCGAGGGCATCGTCCCGGAGCTGACGGTACGGGAGAACATGATCCTGGCGATGCAGGCCGCGCGCGGCTGGCTGCGTCCGATCCCGCGACGCCGCCAGGACGAACTGGTCCGCAGGTACGTGGAGGCGCTGAGCATCCGCCCGGCCAACCCGGAACTGCCGGTTCGCAACCTGTCCGGCGGCAACCAGCAGAAGGTGCTGCTGGCCCGCTGGCTGATCACCGAGCCGCGCCTGCTGATCCTGGACGAGCCGACCCGCGGCATCGACGTCGGTGCCAAGGCCGAGATCCAGAAGCTGGTGGTGCAGCTCTCCGACGGCGGCATGGCGGTGCTGTTCATCTCCGCCGAGCTGGAGGAGGTGCTGCGCCTGAGCCACCGGGTCGCGGTCATGCGCGACCGGGAGATGGTCGCCCAGCTCGACAACGACGACACGCTCGACGCCGACCGCGTCATGCGCACCATCGCCAGTGGAACGCCCCGGGAGGAGGTGACCCCATGACCGCCGTCGCCGACCGCCTCCGCCCGCTGACCGGCCACCGCCTGTTCTGGCCGGCGCTCGTGCTCGTGGTCATGATCGCCGCGAACACCGTCTACCGTCCCGGTTTCCTCGCCGTCGAGGTCAAGAACGGCCACCTGTACGGCACGCCGATCGACATCCTCCGGCTGAGCGCGCCGCTGATCCTGGTCGCGCTCGGGATGACGCTCGTCATCGCCACCGGCGGCATCGACCTGTCGGTCGGTTCGCTCTGCGCGATCAGCGGCGCGATCGCCTGCCTGCACATCAGCGGGGCGGCCGACCAGAACAGCCCGGCCACGGTGGCCACCGCGCTGGCCCTGGCCTTCGGCGCCGCGCTCGTGCTCGGCGCCTGGAACGGGATACTCGTGGCGGTCATCGGCATCCAGCCGATCATCGCCACGCTGATCCTCATGGTGGCCGGGCGGGGCATCGCCCAGCTGGTCACCGAGGGCCAGATCATCACGATCAACTCCGGTCCGTACCGGGCGATCGGGCTCGGGCACTTCCTGACGCTGCCGCTGGCCATCCTGATCGCGCTCGCCGCCGCGCTGCTCGTGGCCGCGTTCACCCGCCGCACGGCGCTCGGGCTGATCGTCGAGTCGGTCGGCGGCAACGCCGAGGCCAGCCGGCTCGCCGGCATCCGGTCGCGGCGCATCGTCTTCCTCGTCTACGTGATCAGCGCCGTCTGCGCCGCGCTCGCCGGTTTCATGGTCACCGCGAACGTCTCCAGCGCCGACGGCAACGCCGCCGGCCTGTGGATCGAACTCGACGCGATCCTGGCGGTCGTCATCGGCGGCACCTCACTGGCCGGCGGCCGGTTCTCCCTCGGCGGCACCGTCCTCGGCGCGCTGATCATCCAGACCCTGACCACCACCGTGTACGCCATGAACATCTCGCCGCAGACGTCGCTGCTGTTCAAGGCGGTCGTCGTCATCGCCGTCTGCCTCGTCCAGGCCCCGGCGTTCCGGGCCCGGCTGCGCCGGCGACGGCGCGGGACCGAACCCGGCCCGGCGGCACCGCAGCGGGAGAAGGAGCAGGTGCCGGCATGAGCAGCACGTCGTTGACCACCGGCCGGTCCTGGCGGCCCAGCCTGCCCCGCCGGCACGTCCCGGTGCTGGCCACGCTCGCCCTGCTGCTGGTCATGTACGGCATCGGCGTGTCCCAGTACCGCGCCTTCTCCAACGTCCAGGTCGTCTTCAACGTCTTCATCGACAACGGCTTCCTGCTCGTCGTCGCGGTCGGCATGACGTTCGTGATCCTCACCGGCGGCATCGACCTGTCCGTCGGCTCGGTGGTGGCGATGACCGCGATGGTGTCGGCCGCGCTGCTGCGCGACGGCCTGCCCGCGGCCCTGGTGCTGGTGATCGCGCTGCTGATCGGCCCGACGCTCGGTTTCCTGATGGGCTGCGCGATCCACTTCTTCGAGATCCAGCCGTTCATCGTGACACTCGCCGGGATGTTCTTCGCCCGGGGCATGTGCACGTTCATCAGCGACGCCTCCATCTCCATCACCGACGGTTTCTGGACCTCGATGTCGCAGCAGCGCATCGGCGACCCGGCTGGCAACTTCGTGTCGATCAGCGTGCTGATCGCGTTCGCGGTGGTGCTGATCGCGGCGTACGTGCTGGCGTACACCCGGTTCGGCCGCAACGTGTACGCGGTCGGCGGCAACGCGCAGTCGGCGCTGCTGATGGGCCTGCCGGTGGCGCGGACCCGGATCGCCGTCTACACGATCAGCGGGCTCTGCTCGGCGATCGGCGGCATCCTGCTGTCGTTCTACACGCTGTCCGGCGCGCCGCTGATCGCCGTCGGGATGGAGCTGGACGTGATCGCCGCCGTGGTGATCGGCGGCACCGTGCTCACCGGCGGTTCCGGGTACGTCTTCGGCACCGTGCTCGGCGTGCTGGTGCTGGGCGTGATCCAGACGCTGATCACGTTCGACGGCAGCCTCAACTCCTGGTGGACCAAGATCGTGATCGGTGGCCTGCTGTTCGCGTTCATCCTCCTCCAGCGCCTCATCGGCATCCGGTTCAAGTGACGGTTCCTAGCGCGGAAGGCAACAACATGGCAACTCACCCCCAGCCCGAGGTCTGGTTCCTCACCGGCAGCCAGGGCCTCTACGGCGAGGACACCCTGCGGCAGGTCGCCGAGCAGTCCCGGCAGATCGCCGCGCGCCTGGACGAGTCGCCGGACATCCCCGTACGCGTGGTCTGGAAGCCGGTCCTCACCTCCAGCGCGGACATCCTCGCCGCCTGCCGGGACGCGGCCGCGCAGGGCGCGGTCGGGGTGATCGCATGGATGCACACGTTCTCCCCGGCCAAGATGTGGATCTCCGGGCTGGACGCGCTGCGCACGCCGCTGCTGCACCTGCACACGCAGGCCAACGTGGCGCTGCCGTGGGACGACATCGACATGGACTTCATGAACCTCAACCAGGCCGCGCACGGCGACCGGGAGTTCGGGTTCATCCAGACCCGGCTCGGGGTGGCGCGCAAGACCGTCGCCGGGCACGTCACCGACCCCCGGGTCGTCGGGCGGGTCGCGGCCTGGGCCCGCGCCGCGATCGGCTGGTCGGCGGTGCGGACGCTGCGGCTGGCCCGCTTCGGCGACAACATGCGCGACGTCGCGGTCACCGAGGGGGACAAGGTCGAGGCGGAGCTGCGCTTCGGCGTCTCGGTCAACACCTACGGCGTCAACGACCTGGTCGCCGCCGTCGACCAGGTGCCCGACGCGCAGGTCGACGACCTGGTCAAGGAGTACGACGACACCTTCCGCGTCGCGTCCGAGCTGCGGCCCGGCGGGGACCGGCACGACTCGCTGCGGTACGCGGCGCGCCAGGAGCTGGGCCTGCGTGCCTTCCTCGACGCCGGCGGCTTCCGGGCGTTCACCACGAACTTCGAGGACCTCGGCGGACTGCGCCAGCTCCCCGGGATCGCGGTGCAGCGCCTGATGGCCGACGGCTACGGCTTCGGCGGCGAGGGGGACTGGAAGACCTCGGTGCTGGTGCACACGCTCAAGGCGATGGCCGTCGGCGTGCCGGGCGGCACCTCGTTCATGGAGGACTACACCTACGACCTGACGTTCGGTCAGGAGCTGATCCTCGGCGCGCACATGCTGGAGGTGTGCCCGAGCATCGCCGCCGACGTACCCAGCGCGGAGGTGCACCCGCTGAGCATCGGCGGGCGGGAGGACCCGGTACGCCTGGTCTTCGACGCCGCGCCCGGCCCGGCGGTCGTGCTGGGCATGGTGGACATGGGGGAGCGGTTCCGGCTGGTCGCCAACGCGGTGGACGTGGTGCCGCCGCCGCACCCGCTGCGCCGGCTGCCGGTGGCGCGCGCGGTGTGGCGTCCGCAGCCCGACCTGGCCGGCTCGGCGGAGGCGTGGATCACCGCGGGCGGGCCGCACCACACCGTCCTCTCCCAGGCCGTCGGCATGGAGGAGCTGCGCGACCTGGCCGCGATGGCCCGGACCGAGCTGGTGGTCATCGACGCCGAGACGCGCCCCCACCGCTTCGCGGACGAGCTGCGCTGGAACCAGGCGTACTACCGGCTCGCCCGGGGTTTCTGAGCCGCCACGGGCCGCCTCGGGCCGCCCGTGCGGCGGGGTCCGTGTTACGCCTTGACGAACGGCATGTTATCGCTCACAGTCGATGGATAGGGTCACCGGCACCGCTCGCGGGCCGTTCCGGGCGCGATCTGCGCCGCAGTTGCCAGGGATCCGACTCCCGCCTGGGTGGGCATCGCTGTTAGCGATAACGCTGCCGTCGTCGGCGCGTACTGCCGTGCCCGGGCTCCGGTCGACGAAGGAGGATCGTGGTGACGGCTCGACTGTCCCGTGGACGTGGACGCCTGTCCCGGTTGCTGGCCGGGGTGGTGGCACTGCTTGTCGGCGGCGTGGTGGTGGGCGCCGTGCCCGCGCCGGTATCGGCTGCCACAGTGGACACCAGCGCCTACTACGTGCTGGTGAACCGCAACAGCGGCAAGGCGCTGGACCTGTACAACCAGGCGACGAACGACGGGGCGCGGATCACCCAGTGGACGCGCAACGACGGCGCCTGGCAGCAGTGGCAGTTCGTGGACTCCGGCGGTGGCTACTACCGGCTGCGGTCCCGGCACTCCGGCAAGGTGCTGGACGTGACCGGCGCGTCCACAGCCAACGGCGCGGCGGTGGTGCAGTGGACGGACCACGGCGGCACCAACCAGCAGTTCCGGCTGGCCGACTCCGACAGCGGGTACGTCCGGCTGATCAACCGGAACTCGAACAAGGTGATGGAGGTGCAGAACGCCTCCACCGCCGACGGCGGCAACATCGTCCAGTACGACGACTGGAACGGCGCGAACCAGCAGTGGCAGCTCGTCCGCGTCGGCGACAACCCCGGCAACCCGGGCAACCCGGGCGGCAGCTTCACCAACCCGGCCGTCTGGCAGGACTTCGCCGACGTCGACATCATCCGGGTGGGCGACGTCTACTACATGTCCGCCTCCACCATGCACTACTCGCCCGGCGCGCCGGTGCTGCGTTCCTGGGACCTGGTGAACTGGGAGTTCGCCGGGCACTCGGTGCCGCGGCTGGAGTTCGGCACCAAGTACGACCTGAGCGCCAGCGAGCAGGCGTACGTGGACGGCATCTGGGCGTCGACGCTGAACTACCGGCCGAGCAACCGCACGTTCTACTGGGCCGGGTGCATCGACTTCGCGCAGACCCACATCTACACCGCCACCGCCGTGGACGGCGCGTGGAACCGCCTGACCACCATCCCCAACTGCTACTACGACGCCGGCATGCTGATCGACGACAACGACACCATGTACGTCGCGTACGGCAACGGCACGATCAGCGTGGCCCAGCTCTCCGCCGACGGGCGCAGCCAGGTCCGGGCCCAGCAGGTCTACCAGACGCCGTCGAGCATCGGCACGCTGGAGGGCGCGCGCTTCTACAAGCGCAACGGCGCGTACTACATCTGGCTGACCCGGCCGGCCAACGGCCAGTACGTGCTGAAGTCCACGAACGGCCCGTTCGGCCCGTACGAGCAGCGGCAGGTCCTGCTCAACCTGCCCGGCCCGATCTCCGGTGGCGGCGTGCCGCACCAGGGTGGGCTGGTGCAGACGCAGACGGGCGCCTGGTACTACATGGCGTTCACCGACGCGTACCCGGGCGGCCGGATGCCGACGCTGGCGCCGATCAGCTGGACCTCCGACGGCTGGCCGCAGGTGCAGACCGTCAACGGCGCCTGGGGCGCGAGCTACCCCAACCCGCTGCCGACCCGCCCGGTCAAGCCGCTCACCGGCACCGACACGTTCTCCGGCACCACGCTCGGCGTGCAGTACGAGTGGAACCACAACCCGGACAACAGCAGATGGTCGGTGAACAACGGCCTGCGGTTGCAGACCGCCACCGTCACGAACGACCTGTACCGGGCACGCAACACGCTCACCCACCGCATCCAGGGTCCGACCTCGACCGGCACGATCGAGCTGGACTACTCGACCATGCGCGACGGTGACCGGGCCGGCCTGGCGATGCTGCGGGACAGCTCGGCCTGGATCGGCGTACGGCGGGACAACGGCGCCACCCGCGTGGTGATGACGAACGGCCTGACCATGGGCTCGAACTGGAACACCACGAGCACCGGGACGGAGATCGCCAGTGCGGCGGTGTCCGGTGGGCGGATCTGGCTGCGGGCGAACGCCGACATCCGGCCCGGCTCGGGCCGGCAGGCGCGGTTCTCCTACAGCACCGACGGGGTGAACTTCGTGTCGCTCGGTAACGCGCTGACGCTCAACAACGCGTGGCAGTTCTTCATGGGCTACCGGTTCGGCTTCTTCAACTACGCCACCCAATCCCTCGGCGGCGCGGTGACGGTGCGGCAGTTCTCCCTGACGACACCGTGACAACGGTCACCATTCGCGGCCGTTGACACATCTTCGACAACCCGGGGTGCGGCTCCGGCAATCGCCGGAAATGCCGCACCCCGGGCGCAATTCCACCCGCTCCGAGCTGCCTGTTCGTGCCACTGCGTAACGGAAGGGAATGAGCCGCCTGTCGATTCCCCGATATCGCCGCGCCACGGCGGGAACGGGCGATCAACGGTGCCGATACCGATGGGACCGCTGGCGTAGACTGTCGCCACCCGGGACGGTCCGGTCGAGATCGACCGGGTGTGGCCGCGGGCAGTGGCGAAAGTGAGGTGGCCGTGCGCGGTCCTGCGATGACGGACGTGGCCCGCCTCGCCGGGGTGTCGCACCAGACGGTCTCCCGGGTTCTCAACGGGCATCCCAACGTGCGTGAGCAGACCCGGTTACGGGTGCAGGCCGCCATCACCGAACTCGGCTACCGGCCCAACCGCGCGGCCCGCGCGCTGGTGACCGGCCGGTCCCAGGTGATCGGCGTGGTCGCGCAGAACACCACGCTCTACGGCCCGGCGTCGCTGCTCGCGGCGCTGGAGCAGACCGCCGCCGAGGCCGGCTTCGCGGTGAGCGTCGGCAGCGTCCGCGACCTCGACCACCGCTCCATCTCGGCCGCCGTGGAACGGCACCTGGCACACCGGGTCGCCGGCATCGTGGTGATCGCGCCGGTCGAGTCCGCCGGGGAGGCGCTGGAACGGCTGCCCCAGGACGTACCGCTGGTGACTGTCGACGGCGACCCGCGGCGACCGATCCCGCTGGTCACAGTCGACCAGGTCGCCGGCGCCCGGGCCGCCACCGAGCACCTCCTCGCCGCCGGGCATCGCACGGTGTGGCACGTGTCCGGGCCGTCGGACTGGTTCGACAGCGCCGGCCGCATCGAGGGGTGGCGCGAGGCGCTGCGGCAGGCGGGAGCCGAGATCCCGCCGCTGGTCCCGGCCGACTGGTCGGCGGCGGCGGGCTACCGGTGTGGGCAGATGCTGGCCCGGATGCCGGAGGTCACCGCCGTCTTCACCGCCAACGACCATCTGGCGCTGGGCGTGCTGCGGGCGCTGCACGAGCACGGCCGCCGGGTTCCCGACGACATCAGCGTGGTCGGGTTCGACGACGTGCCCGAGGCGGCGTACTTCATCCCGCCGCTGACCACCGTCCGGCCGGACTTCGGCGCTGTCGCCGCGGCGAGTCTGGACCTGCTCCTGGCCCAGATCGAGTCGCAGACCGTCGGGCCGCTGCGGCAGACGATCGCGCCGACGCTGGTGCCGCGCCGCAGCGTCGGCCCGCCGCCCGCCCGCTGAGGCGGTAGCGGCCCGCCTGCCCGTGGCCGACCCCCGCCGTGCGAGGTCCGGTCGTCAGTGGTCCGTTCGGCGAGCGCGCGCCCGGCGTGCGACCAGCAGCACGATTCCGGTGATCACGAGCAGACCGGCGACCGCCCCACCCGCCAGCAGCGCGACCGGCGGGCCGTCGTCGCCGGACCGCGCGCCCGAGGCATCCGGCTCGTCCGCGCCGTACACGCCAGCCGACGCGGCAACCGCCGTCGGCGTGGGAGCCGCCGATGCGGGAGCCGACGGTGCGGGCGCCGCCGGGTCGGCCACTGTGAAGCGGTACGAACCCTGGACCGGGTGGCCGTCGCGGGAGACCACCCGGTACGCGACGGTGTAGGTGCCGTTGCCCAGCGGCTCGTCGATCGTCACCGTGCCGGTGGCGCCGTCCACCGCCGGTGCGGAGGTGGGCACCGTGCGCTGGGCCGCGTCGCTGACCGTGATGGTGGTGAAGGAGGGGTTCAGCCCCTGCAGGAACCGCAGCGTGACCTGCGTGGGCGCGGCGGTGAGCCGGGCGTCGCGCGCTGGGGTGGCCTCCTGGAGCGAGTTGTGGGCCGCCGCGGGCGTGGCCGGGACCAGCAGCAGCGCGGTGAGGGCCGCGGCGAGCAGCGCGGTGACGGAACGGGTACGCATGACGCGCCTTCCTGTGGTGGTCAGCCGAGCAGTTGCGAGCCGATCCAGCCGCCCTCGGGGCAGCCGGGCGGTACGGCGAACACGGCGGAGCCGATCGGGGTGGTCCACTCGTTGAGCAGGTCGCGCTCGGCGAGCCGGCGCTGGACGGGCAGGAACTGCCGGGCGATGTCGGCCTGGTACGAGGCGAAGACGAGCCCGCTGTCCGCGGTCCCCTCCGGGGTCGGCACGCCGTCGTAGTTGTACGGCCGGCGCAGGATCTTCTGCCGGTCGTCGGTGACGCGGGCGCGGGTCAGGTGCGAAAAGTCGGGGATCACGGTGAGCCCGTCCGGGCCGAGCGCGGCGAAGTCCGGCTCGTCGTGTTCGGCCCGGCCGGTCAGCGGCGCGCCGGTGTCGATGCGCCGCCCCACGGCGAGTTCCCGGTCGGCGCGGCCCAGCAGGTCCCAGGTCTCCAGGTTCATGCTGATCCGCCGCACCACGAGCGTGGTCGAGTCCCGCAACCAGTCCGGTCCGTCGGTCACCCACACCGCGGTGTCCGCGGGCGTGCCGGGCTTCGGGTTGGCGGTGCCGTCGAGCTGCCCGAACAGGTTGCGCTGGGTACGCCCCGGCTCGGCGCCGGCCGCCCGGCGGAAGCCCTGCTGCACCCAGCGGACGACGGCGAAGGGACGGCTGTCCTTGACCAGGACCCGCTGGGCGTGGGCGACGGTGAGCGGGTCGTCGGCGCAGATCTGGAGCAGCACGTCCCCGCCGGACCAGCGGGGTTGCAGCCGGTCGATGCCGAACGCGGGCAGCTCGGCCACCGAGGCGGGCCGCCGGCCGTCGAGCCCGGCGGCGGCGTAGAGCCCGGGACCGAAGCCGAACGTGACGGTCAGCCGGGCCGGCAGGACGCTCAGTTCCGGCTCGGTGTCGGCCAGCGCCGGGCGGCCCTGGGTGAGCCGGGCCGCGTCGTCGGAGAGCAGCCGCAGCATCCGCCCGAGCGCCGCCCGGTCGGTGCCGGGGCGCAGCGTGAACGCGACGAACGCCGCGTGCGCCTGCGGGTCGGTGGTGACCCCGGACTGCCGGGCGCCGTGGAACGGCTCGACCGCGCTGCCGACCTGGGCCACCGGGACGGCGTCGCCGGGGCGTACCCCGGGAGGGCCGGAACGGACGGCGGTGAGGGCGCCGGCGCCGGCCAGCGCGCCCCCGGCGGCCATCGCGCCTCCGGTGAGCAGGCCGCGCCGGCTCACCCGCCTGCCGGTCATGACGCCGGGCTCGGGCCGTGGCCGGGCGCGTAGCTCTCCTGGGCGCCGGTGAACGGCTTCGCCACGGCGGTGAACGTCTGGGTCCGGCCGTCGGCGAAGGTGAGCGTGATGTCGAGCTGGTCGCCGGGGCGCACCGGGCGGGTCAGGTCCATCAGCATCAGGTGGTCGCCGCCGGGTTCCAGGGCGGCCTGGGAGCGGGCGGCGACCACGACGCCGCCCTGCTTCTGCCGCATCGCCATCTTCCCGTCGGTCATGGCCATCTCGTGGATCTCGGCCCGGGACACGTCGGTGGTCACGCCGGTGATCGTGACGTCGGTGTCGCCGTCGTTGGCGAGCGTGGCGAACGCGGCGGTCATGCCCTTGTCGGCGGCCTTCACCCACGGGTCGCGGACGGTGAGCACGCCCGCCGCCGCGCTCGCCGACGCCGAGGCGGACGCCGACGTGGCGGCGGACGGCGTGCCGGAGGATCCGCAGGCGGTGACCGACGCGGCGAGCACGGCGGCGCCGATCAGGGCCGCCGGGCGCAGGAACCGGCGGCTGGTGGTGCTGGGCATGACGTAGTCCCCTCGAAGATCCGGTGTTCGTACCGTTTGTCGGCGCGGTACGCCGGATAGTTCCGGCCGGGGCGGTCGGGCATGTCACACCCCGGGCGGCGGGCCGTCACGGACCCGGGATCGGCGGTGCGCCCGGAAGGCATAATGGTTCCGGGTGTCACGTGGCGCGCCGGGCGCGGCCGCGGCCGGACGAGGGTGCCGGGCGGGCGCCCGGACGAGGGAGGCGACGGTGACCCAGGCGACGACCGGGGCGACCCGCAACACCCGTCAGCGCGCCGAGGTGCTGGCGCTGCTGCGGGAGTTGGACGGCTTCCACAGCGCGCAGCAGCTGCACCAGATGCTCGTCCAGCGGCAGGCGAAGGTCGGCCTCACCACGGTGTACCGGACGCTCCAGATGCTCGTCGACAACGGCGAGATCGACTCGGCCCGGCTGCCCGGCGGCGAGCACCTCTACCGGCGGTGCAGCCAGAGCCGCCATCACCACCACCTGGTCTGCCGCCGCTGCGGCCGGGCCGTGGAGGTGGCCGGCCCGGCCGTGGAGCGGTGGGCCGACCAGGTGGCCGCGCAGCACGGCTTCACCGACGTCGGGCACACCCTGGAGATCTTCGGCACCTGCGACCGCTGCGCCGCCTGAGCCGCCGCGGGCGGTGACCCGCCCGCGGCGCGTCGCCGTCAGCAGTTGCGCAGTGCCGGTGACTGGTTCAGCAACTGGCCGCGGCTGGAGGTGAACCGGCGGTACGCCTCGGAGCCGGCCGCGCCGGGGCGGAACGCCGCCACCCGGTGGCAGTTCTGGAACGCCAGCGTCACCCCGAAGTGCCGTTCCAGGCCGGCGCGGATCGCGTCGCTGGCCATCGCGCGCAGCAGTTGCCCGCGCTCGGCGTCGCCCGGCGGCGGCACCACGTTGTCGGCGAACTCGGCGTCGGACGCGGCCAGGTCGGCGGCCACCCGGCTGACCGTCTCCCAGGCGTACGGCAGGGAGTCGCGGACGCAGGCGACGAACGCCTCCTCGTCCACGGGACCGGTCTCGGCGGCGTGCAGCAGGGCGGGCGGAACGGTGAGCGACATAAGTCCTCCGTCATCGCTAGCGAACACGGTTTCCATTACCGATTGAGCACATCATGCGACGGCAGGCCCGTCAAGGACCGGCGCACGCGAAACGGCGGGCGGACCCGAAGGCCCGCCCGCCGCCCGGCGGTGCAACATGTCAGCGCAGGCGCGCCTCGATCTCCTTGATGACGCGGGGACGCAGCTCGGCGGCGCGGATCACCGCGTCGACCGAACCGACCTCGACCGCCCGCTGGATGCTGTGCACCCGGTCGAACTCGGCGGCCACCTCGCCCAGCTTCTCCGCCCGCACCGACGAGCGCAGCTCGTCCAGCTCGGCGGTGAGCGCCGCCCGCTCGGTGCCGGCCGCGGCGGTGACCTTCCCCTCCAGGTCGCGTACCCGGGGATCGGCGGCCGTACGGGCGGCGACCTCGCCGGCGAAGACCACGGCGGCGGCGGGCGCGCCACCGAGCACCGAGGCGAACGACCCCTCGATCGCCAGCACCGTCATGTCCGGGTTGAGTGCCTTGGAGAACACCACGAACGCGCCGCCGTGGTAGCGCGAGATCACGCAGAACACGATCGGGCCGCGGAAGTTGACGATCGCCCGGCCGATCTCCGCGCCGTACTCCAGTTGCAGCTTGCGCATCGACTCGGGCGAACCGTCGAAGCCGGAGAGGTTGGCGAGCACGACCAGCGGCCGGTTGCCGCTGGCCGCGTTGATCGCCCGCGCAGCCTTCTTCGACGAGCGCGGGAACAGCGTGCCCGCGGTGTACGTGTCCGGGCCGTCGGTGGGCGGGAAGCCGTGCCGGGGCACCGAGCGGGACTCGATGCCGAGCAGGCACACCGGGATGCCGCCGAGGTGCACGTCCTGCACCACAGCCGTCTCCGCGTCGGCCATGCCGGCCCACCGCTCCAGCACCGGGTGGTCCTGGTCGGCGAGCGCCCGCATCACGGTACGGATGTCGAACGGCTTCTTCCGGTCCGGGTTCGCGGTGGCGGAGAAGATCTCGCCCACCGTGGCGAAGTCGCTGCCGGCCACCGCGTGCGGGTAGCCGCAGATGTCCCGGTCCACCGGGTCCATCGTGACGGCCCGGCGCGGCGCGTCCTCGCCCGGCGCGACGTACGTGTGGTCGTAGTGCGCCATCAGCACGTCCCGCGCGGCCGGCAGGTTCGGCGCCCAGTACTGCGCCTGCCCGTTCGGGCCCATCACCCGGTCGTAGCCGCCGATGCCGAAGTTGTCCTCGGCCGAGACGCCGCCGGAGAAGTCGAGCGACTGCTTGCCGGTGAGCACCATCGCCGAGTCCGGCGTCATGACCAGCACGCCCTTGGTGTGCATGAGCATCGTCGCCTCGGCGTTCCAGTACGGCTGGGCGCCGACGTTGATGCCCGCCACCACGATGTTGATCTCACCGCCGTCCTGGGTGAACTCGACGATGCGCTTGAGCGCCGCGGCCACCCAGTCCATGTTCTCGGTGCCGGAGGTCATCGAGATGCGGGCGCCGGCGCTCAACGCGTACCACTCCAGCGGCACGCCCATCCGCTGCGCGAGGTCCAGCGCGGCGATCACCCGCCGGCACTCCGGCTCGGACAGCGCGCCGAGGGACTTGGTCGGGTCGCCGAGCAGCACCACCCGGGTCACGCCCTGCGGATGCCGCGGTGTCGGCGTGGTCACCACACCGGCCACGATCGCCGCGGTGTTGCGGCCCTTCGGCCGGTCCACCGGCACCAGCGCGTGACCGGCGTCCAGGTCGTGCTCGACGAAGTCGCCCAGCAGGCCGGTCAGCTCGTACGGGTACACCGTGTTGCGGCCGGCCGCCCGCAGCACCTTCAACCGGTAGTCGTCAAGCGGCTCGACCGGCTCGGCCGGCGGCTCGCCCACCGTCAGCTGCGCGTGCCCTGTGACGTCGAACGTGATCCGCACGCCGACCTTCGTCAGCTCGCCGGTACGGCGGTCGCGCTGCCGGGCGATGAACAGGATCTCCTCCAGCTCGGCGCCCACGGTGGTCGGGCGTACCCGCCCGGCGATCAGCTCCATCTCCTCGCGGGTCAGCTCGCTCGGCGGCCACACGTAGACGACGATCCGGTTGGTCGGGAACCGCGACTTCGACGGCCGCCGCGACTGCGCCCGGCGGATCGAGTCGATGCAGGCCGCCACCGTGTCCTCGGTGGTCGGCAGCGCCACCAGGCGGCCGTCCTGATCCCGCAGCTCGGTCAGGTCACGTACCTGCGCGAACGCGACCAGCCGCTGGTCGGACGGGTTCTGCCGGGCGACCGCCTGGAACAGGTAGACCTCCTCGTCCAGCGAGGGCAGCCGGGTCAGGTCGAACTCGCGCAGCCGTTCCAGTTGCATCCGCTGCGCGATGTACGGGTGCAGGCCGCGGATCAGCCGCTCCTCGGCCATCCCGCCGCCCTCGGCCGGACGGAACGTGACGTGGTGGTGCATCACCGCGCCGCCGCGCCCGGCGACGGTGGTGGTGAGTCGGCGTACCTGCTGCGGCAGCGGGTGTGCGTTCACCACGTCCAGCAGCGCGGCGGCGGCGGCGTCCAGGTCCTCGGGCTGGTTCTCCCAGGCCAGGTAGACGTCCGCGTCGACGGCCTCGCAGTCCCGGGCCACCTCGGCCAGGCCGCGCAGCGCCTCGCCGAGCGCGTCGAAGCGGACGGCGGCCGAGACGACACTCGACCCGTCCCGCCCGGCCACCACGAACGTGCAGCCACCGGCGGTGCGGGTGCGGACCTCCGTGAGCGCCTTGTTGCCGTAGTACCGGCGGGTCAGCACCTCCAGCATGGCCGCGTTGTCCAGGTCGTTGCGGACCAGGCGCTGACCGAGCAGCCGGACCAGCGGCTCGGTGCTGCGGACCATCTCGGCGATCCGCCCGGCGCGGTCCGGCGCGTCCGGCTGCGCGTCGAGGTGCCGCAGGTGGGTGCGGACCTGGGCGTAGACGCGGGCCCGGTTGCGGCGCAGCAGCGGCTGGGCGAACCAGGCGAACACCACGCCCCGGGCCAGGTCGGCGACCACCGGGAAGCGGACCTGGGTGGCCGCGACGAGGCGTTCCAGCGTGAGACCGGCCGGCTCGCGCAGCGCCTCGTCCGGCGGCGGCTCGCGCAGCCAGGAGCGCAGCAGCGCGGCGATCACCGCGGCGTCCGCGGCGGCCCGCTGCTGGGCCAGGAAGATCCGGAAGACCGCGGCCTCCAGCTCGGGCGAGCGGTCCAGTTCGGTGACGCCGTAGTGGGCGAGCGCCTTGGCCAGGCGGGCCCGGAACGACTCCGGGGAACCGGCCCGCTCGACGTCGAGGCTCTGCAGGTAGGTGTGGAAGTACTCGCGGGCGCTGTGCACGTGCCCGCCCGGCCCGTCGTCGCCGCCGGGCCGGTTACGGCTCAGCTCGGCCAGGTCGGCGAAGACGTTCACCAGTTCCAGTTCCTCGGCCAGCGGCCGGTGCCCGGCCTCGGTGGCCGCCCGCCGCGCGTCCAGGTAGTCGTCGAGCACCCGGCGCTCGTCGTGCGGGTCCACGTCGTAGCCGAGCAGCAGCGAGCAGAGGTCCTCCTGGCCGCGTTCGGCGCGGGACCGCGCGGGCACGTCGGCGGGCGCGGTGGGCAGGTCCAGCTCGACAGCCGGTCCGGCCGGCCCGGCGGCCGCCTCGGCGTCGTCCTCCGCGACCGGCTCCAGGCGCAGCAGCGGCGCCCCGGCCTCCACCTGGGTGCCCACCGCGACCGACGACTCCTTGAGGCGGGCCCGGAACGGCGCCCGCAGCACCGTCTCCATCTTCATCGCCTCCAGCACCAGCACCGGCGCGCCGGCCTCGACCTCCGCGCCGACCTGAAGCGGCGTGGCGACCACCAGCGCCGGCATGGGGGAGCGCAGCACGCCGCCCTCGTCGCGGCTGACCCGGTGCGTCACGCCGTCCACCTCGACCAGGTGCACCGGGCCGTGGGTGTCGGTGAGCAGGCGGAACCGGGCGCCGTTGACGGCGATCTGACCGGTGTGCCGGTCGAAGCGGTCCAGCTCGACGTCGGCGGTGCGCACGTCGCCACCGGCCTCGACACCGACCCGGAAGCGGTGCGCGCCGACCCGGGCCACCCGCATCCGGTAGGTCACGCCGCGCAGCTTCAGGTCCAGCGGCCGGCCGCTGCGGTGCTGCACCTGCGGGCGTCCACCGGCCGCGGTGGACAGCAGCCGCTGCCGTTCGGCGGTCTCGTCCTCCTCGTACGCCTCGATCGCGGCTGCCGCCAGCGCGACGGCGGAGTGCCGGTGCGCGACCAGGCGGCCCTCGCCGCGCACCCGGTCGATCCAGCCGGTGTCCGCGCTGGCGTCGATCACCTCGGGCTGGTCGAGCAGGTCGAGCACGAAGCTCTTGTTCGTCGCGCCGCCGGCGATGACCACAATGGTGTTCGCCATCGCCCGGCGCAGGCGGCCCAGCGCCTCGTCCCGGTCCCGGCCGTACGCGATGATCTTCGCGATCATGGAGTCGAAGTCGGCCGGGATGGTGTCGCCCTCGCTGACCCCGGTGTCGACCCGGATACCCGGCCCGGCGGGCAGGTCGAGCCGGGTGATCCGGCCGGGGGAGGGCGCGAAGTCGCGGTCCGGGTCCTCGGCGTTGAGCCGGGCCTCGATCGCGTGGCCGCGCTCGACCGGCGGCTCGCCGGTGAGCCGGCCGCCGCCGGCCACGTGCAGCTGCGCCTTGACCAGGTCGAACCCGGTGGTGGACTCGGTGATCGGGTGCTCGACCTGCAGGCGCGTGTTGACCTCCAGGAACGCGAACAGCCGGTCGCCCGGGTGGTAGAGGAACTCGACTGTGGCCGCGCCCCGGTAGCCGACGGCGACCGCCAGCCGCTCCGCCGACGCCTTCAGCTCCGCGGTCTGCTCCGGGCTCAGCACCGGCGACGCGGACTCCTCGATCACCTTCTGGTTGCGCCGCTGCACCGAGCAGTCCCGTACGCCGAGCGCCCACGCGGTGCCCTGGCCGTCGGCGATCACCTGGACCTCGACGTGCCGGGCGCCGGTGACCAGGCGCTCCAGGAACACCACGCCGCTGCCGAACGCGCGAGCCGCCTCCTGGCTGGTGCGCTCGTAGGCGTCGGCCAGCTCGGCGTCGCTGCGGATCACCCGGATGCCGCGCCCGCCGCCACCGGCGGTCGCCTTGAGCATCAGCGGGTAGCCGATCGAGGCCGCCGCGCGCAGCGCGTCGTCCAAGCTCTCCACCGCGCCGCGGCTCCACGGCGCGACCGGCACGCCGACCTCCTCGGCGATCAGCTTCGCGCCGATCTTGTCGCCGAGCTTGCGCATGGCGTCGGGGCTCGGTCCGACGAACGTCACGCCGATCTTCTCGCACAGTTCGGCGAACGCCGGATCCTCGGCCACGAAACCCCAGCCCACCCACGCGGCGTCCGCGCCGGTCTCGACCAGCGCGCGCTCCAGGGCCTTGAGGTCGAGGTACGGGCGGGCCGACGCGGGGCCCAGGTCGTAGGCGACGTCCGCCTCGCGGACGAAGGTGGCGGTACGGTCTACGTCGGTGTACAGCGCGACGGTCTCGATCCGGCTGCCGGTCTCCGCGGCCAGTTCCCGGACCGCGTGGATGAGCCGCATCGCGGCCTCACCACGGTTGACGATGGCGACACGGGTGAACACGTGACCGTCCCCTTCGGTTGACCCACGGTGGCGCGCCGGGCGCGGCGATGCCCCCGGCTCGCCTCACCTTTCCGCCTATGCGCGGGCGGCGCCATGTCGTAACGGCCGAAGCCTGAGCGGGGACCGTTGTAGGAACCGAACAAAAGTTTTTAGCCAGCCACTCACTACCCGCCGGTACGCGATACGGCGCCGGACCCGCTCGGGTCCGGCGCCGTACATCGCCTGCGCTGCGTGCTCAGCCCGGGATCTCCCGGGGGTCGCGGCTGCGGGGGTACGTGTTCTTCTCGCCGATCGTGCCGTCCTGCTTCTTGATCACGTGCTCGGTGCCGCGCTCGGCCGCCATCTCCCGGCCGGCCGCCTCGGCCTCCGCCTTGGTGTCGTGGCGGCTGGTCGCGCGCTCGTTGCCCTCCGGGCGGTTCTTCCACTGCCCGTCCTGCTGGTAGGTGTCGATGTCGCCCTTCGCCATGCCGTCAGCTCCCTCGTTCGCGTGTCCGATGACAAATGTCTGCCCATGCGAGGGGAGTGCTAATCCTGGCGGCGCGATCGGACGGTCCGGGCCGGGCGGGGGAGGTGCCCCAACCCGGGCCGGACCGGTGGGTCACGCGGCGGCGTGCAGGCCCTGCCAGGCGCCGTAGCCGCCGAGCAGGTCGGACACGTCGGCGTGACCGGCGTTGCGCAGCAGGCTGGCGGCCACCGAGGAGCGGTAGCCGCCGGCGCAGTGCACGACGACGGGGCGGCCGGTGGGCACCTCGCCGAGGCGGTGGGTCAGCTCGGCCAGCGGGATGTGCCGGGAGCCGTCCACCGCGCCCTGCTCCCGCTCGCCGGCGTTGCGGACGTCCAGCACCACCGGCGCGTCCGGACCGTCGAGGGCCGCGCGCAGCTCGGTGGCGGTGACCCGGCTGGCCCGGGTCATCTCGGCGACCATCTCCAGGAAGGCGCCCTCGGGTTCGCGCAGGTAGCCGATCACCCGGTCGAAGCCGATCCGGGCGAGGCGGACGACGATCTCCTCCTCCCGGTCCTGCGGGGCCACCACGAGCACCGGCCGGTCGGGTGCCACGACACTGCCGGCGGTCTCGGCGAACCGGCCGTCGGCCGGGACGTTGAGCGCGCCGCGCAGGTGCCCGGTGGCGTACTCCTGCGGGTCGCGGGCGTCGACCACGACGGCGCCGTCGGCCCGGGCGGCCAGGAACTCGGCCGGGGTGAGTGGGCGGGCCGGCCGGGCGTGGTCGAACAGCTCACGCGCCTTGCGGTTGAGCACCGCGTCGAAGGCGAAGTAACCCGGCGCGGCCGGCTGCCCGCCGGTGACCAGGGCGAGGAAGCGCTCCTCGCTCATCGGCGCGCAGGCGTAGTTGGTGCGGCGCTGCTCGCCGATGGTGGACTGCCGCTCGGTGGACAGGTTCTTGCCGCAGGCCGAGCCGGCGCCGTGGGCGGGGAAGACGCGCACCTCGTCGGGCAGGCCCATCAGCTTGTGCTGCACGCTGTCGTAGAGCATGCGGCCGAGTTCCTCGGCGGTCACGCCGAACGAGGCGAGCAGGTCGGGCCGGCCCACGTCGCCGATGAACAGCGCGTCGCCGGTCAGCACGCCGTACGGGACCGGGTCGTCGGCGCGCTCGTAGACCAGGATGCTGATCGACTCGGGCGTGTGGCCCGGGGTCTCCATGATCTCCAGCGTCACGTCGCCGAGGCTGATCCGTTCGCCGTCGGCGAGCTTGCGGCTCGGGTACTCGGTCTCGGCCCGGCTCCCGTAGCCGATCCACGCGCCGGTCGCGGCGGCCACCTCCAGGTGCCCGGCGAGGAAGTCGGCGTGGAAGTGGGTGTTGACGACCCCCTCGATCGTCAGGCCGTGCGCCTTGGCGTCGGTGAGGTACTCGTCGATGTCCCGGCGCGGGTCGACGAGCACGGCCCGGCCGGTGCGGTCGTCGGCGATCAGGTACGAGGCCTGGGACAGGCAGTCGAGGTAGTACTGGGTGAACAACATCGGCCGTGCTCCTTCTCCTGGTGATGGACGGGCGTCTGCTCAGGCCACGTGGCCCGGCCTGCCGCCCTTGGCTCGTACCGCCAGCCCGGCGTTCGTCCACGCCCGCATGCCGCCGGTCAGGTCGTGCACCTCGTGGCCTGCCGCGGCGAGCAGCTTGGCTGCCCGTCGCGACCGCGCGCCGGAGCGGCAGACGGTCACCACGGGCCGGTCCGCCGGCACCTCGGACAGCCGGCCCGCGAGCTGGCCGAGCGGGATGTGCCGGGCGCCGGGGGCGTGTCCGGCCCGCCACTCGGCCGGCTCGCGGACGTCGAGCAGCAGCGCGCCCGCGCCGGACAGCGCCGCCGCCTCCGCCGGGGTGACCCGGGCGACGCGAGGGCCGAGCAGGCGGCGGAGGAAGCCGGTGCGCGGAGCGGCTGCCGTCTCCGGCCGGCCGGTCACGGCCGGCTGCCAGCGGTGACCGGGCGGCCCGAGCGCACCCAGGCGGAGGTGCCGCCGGCCACCGACAGGGCGGTGATGCCGGCGCGTTCCAGCAGCTCGGCGCCGACCCGGCTCCGCCCGCCGGCCTCGCAGATCACGTAGACGGGGCCGGTGCGCGGCACCTGCGCCATCTGGGTGGCCAGGTGGCCCAGCGGCACACAACGGGCACCCGGGACGTGTCCGCCGAGGTACTCGGCGGTCTCCCGGACGTCGATGACAGTCGCCCCGTCGGCGTGGGCGGTGGCGAACGTGGTCACGTCGACCTCGTGCATGGGCGTTCTCCTTCCGGATCCATATACCCCCGGGGGTATCTGCTCTCGACGGTAGCGCAGCGTCCGGCCGCCCGCCACCCCCCCGCTCGTCCGGTGTGCTCGTTTGCCGGAACGGCAAGGTTCCTTGCTGTCCGATCGGCGGCGGCGCACGATGGCGTGACCGGACGGGAGACGGCCGGCGGCGAGGAGGCGGACATGACGGGGCACCACCACGAGCAGCCGGCGGCGGACACCGACCCGGCCCGGTTCTGGGACGAGCGGTACGGCCAGCGGGACCGGATCTGGAGCGGCCGGGTGAACCCGGTCCTCGCCGAGGTCGCCGGCGCGCTGCCGCCCGGCACCGTGCTCGACCTGGGCTCCGGTGAGGGCGGCGACGCGGTGTGGCTCGCGTCGAAGGGATGGCGGGTTACCGCCGTGGACATCTCGTCCGTCGCGCTGGACCGGCTCACCGTCGAGGCCGAGCGGGCCGGGGTGGCGGACCGGATCACCACCGTCCGGCACGACCTGACCCAGGGCTTCCCGCCCGGCCGGTACGACCTGGTGTCCGCGCAGTTCTTCCAGTCGCCGCTGGTCCTGCCCCGGGAGAAGGTGCTGCCCCCGGCGGCCGAGGCGGTCGCGCCCGGCGGCCGGCTGCTCGTCGTCGAGCACGGCGCGCCGCCGCCCTGGGCCGGGCCCGACACCGGCCACCACCGGTTCGCCAGCCCGGAGGAGATCCTGGCCGCGATGAACCTCGACCCGGACGGCTGGGACACCGAGCGGCTGGGCGCGGCGCGCCGTACCGCCACCGGCCCGGACGGCCGGACCGGCGAGCTGATCGACCACGTGGTGCTGGTGCGGCGCCGCTGACCGCCGGGCCGGTCAGGCCCGCGCGTGCGGCCGGGTCAGCAGCAGCACCAGCAGCCCGGCCGCGCACAGCGCGGTGCTCATTCCGTACGCCCACCGGTAGCCGACCTGCGCGGAGAGCCCGAGCAGCGGACCGGCGAGCATGGCGCCGATCGGGAACGTGTTGGTGAACAGCGTGGTGGCCCGGCCCGGCTCGCCCGGCAGCAGATCCTGCACGTAGGCGATGCCGACACCGGACACCGCGGCGATGAACAGCGCGTTCACCGGCTGCGCGAGCAACAGGACCGCCACGCCCGGCGCCGTCGCGGCGGTCGCGTAGTAGGCGACCCCGCAGGCGCCGCCGACCAGGATCAGCGGCCGCAGCCGGACCCGCGCGGTCAGTGCGCCCAGCCCGAGCATCAGCGGGATCTCCAGCGCCGCGCACAGGCCCAGCACCAGCCCGGCGCGGGAGGGGTCGTCGTTCAGTTCGGCGTCGATGAACAGCGGCAGCGCCTGCACGGCGAGCGTCAGCGGGCACTGGAGCAGGACGAACGCGAGCGCCGTCAGCGCCAGCCGCAGCCGGGACGCGCCGGGCGGGGCGGGCACCGCGCCGTCCGGATCGCCGGGGACCGGCCGCGCCGGCAGCGGCAGCTCCTCCAGCCGGAACGCGGCCACCAGCGCGGCCAGCGCGTACATGACGGCGGCCATGCCGTAGACCAGGCGGAAGCCGCCGACGTCGAGCAGCACCGCGGCCAGCGCCGGCCCGGCCACCCAGGCCAGCGAGAACACGGTACGCATGAGGCTGACGCCGAACGCGGCCCGCCCCGGATCGTCCCTGTCGAACAGCGCCCGGGTGTACGCGAACGACTGCGGGAACAGCGAGTTCGCCAGCGCGGTGGCTGTCGCGGTCAGCCCCAGCAGGATCCAGTAGTCCCGGACGTACGCGGTCGTCCCCGCGCCCACCACACCGGCCAGCGCGGCGCCGACCAGCAGCGCGCGCCGGATCGGCAGGCGGTCCGACAGCCGGCCGATCAGCGCGGAGGCGACCACCCCGGACAGCGGGGCGACGACCAGGAACACGGTCACCCGTAACGGACTGGCGTGGACCTCGCGGTCGAGGAACAGCGACAGGAACGGCAGCACCACGGCGGTGGACAGACCGACGGTCAGGAAGACCACGCCCAGCGGGAGCAGCCGGAATCGGCCGGCGCGCACCGCCGGCCTCGTGTCCACAGCCATGCGGCGGACTGTACGCCGCGGCGGTGCGGCAGCCGACCGGGTTTCCGCAGCCCGGACGGTCCCGGTGCTCAGCCGGCCGGCCGGGGCGGTACGCCGGCCCGCTCGCAGGCCTCCCGGTACATGCGCACCACCTCCCGGCGGATCTGCGCCCGTTCGGCGAGCCGGTGGGCGAACGGGACGCGCACCGGGACCTCCGTGCCGCCGACCGTGACGGCGAAGTCGATGCCGTCGGCGTCCAGGCCGGTGGTGCGGGCCGCGGTGGCGTCCGGCCGGCCGCCGAGCGTACGGCAGATCAGCAGCGCGTCCCCGGCGTGGTCGTCGTTCATGTGCCGGCTGACGGCGGCGACCACCTCCGGCGGGAAACCGGCGCTCACGCGGCGCCCTCCCGGCCGCTCGCCGCCACCAGGCGACCCAGGTCGGTGAAGACCGCGATGTTGTGCTCGTACGCCACCAGCACCTCGTCGCGCAGCGCGGCCCGGCCGGCCTCGTCCAGCGCGAGCGCGTCCAGCCTCGCCCGGTAGGCGTCCTTGTACGACTTCGGGTCGCTGATCCCCGGGAACGTGTAGAACGACGCCCCGGCCTCCTCGGTCACCCCGTAGTACCGGGCCACGCAGCGCCCGATGTGCCGCCCGCCGGACAGGTCGCCGAGATAGCGGATGTAGTGGTGCGCGATGAACCGCTCGGGCGATCCGGCGCAGGCCGAGGTGATCCGCGCGGCGTACGCGACAGCGGCCGGAACAGGCTCCATCACCTCGCGCCAGCGCGGGCCGAGCAGGAACCGCAGGTCGGCGGCGAGCGCGGGCAGCCGGGTCAGCGCGTCGTCGACGAACGGGCCGGCCAGCGGGTCGTCGCGCATCGTGTCCGCCACGCCCTCCAGCGCCGCGTAGATGCCGTGGTGCGCGACGACGAGCGCGGTGTAGCCGGCGACGTCGAGTTCACCGGCGGTGAGCGCGGAGACGTACCGCTGGGACTCGGCGCTCCGGTGCGCGTCGCGTGTCTCGGCGCGCAGCCGGGCCGCGAACGTCTGTGTATCCATCTGCTGTCTCTCCTCGTCGGCTGACGGTCCTGCGGGCCGGCCGCGTCGGGGCACGATCAGCGGCAGCTCGTCACGGGGGTGGGGGACGACGTCGATGTCGTACCGGTAGACCTCGCTGAGCAGCGGGGCGGTGAGCACCTCGCGCGGTGTCCCGGCGGCGCGGACGCGTCCGTCGCCGAGCAGGGTCACGGTGTCCGCGTACGCCCCGGTCAGCGTCAGGTCGTGCAGCACCACGACCACGGCGTCCCCGGCGCGGGCCCGCTCCCGGGCGATGCGCATGACCAGTTCCTGGTGCCGCAGGTCGAGCGCGGCGGTCGGCTCGTCGAGCAGCAGCGTGGTGGCCCGCTGCGCCAGGACCCGGGCCAGCGCGGCGCGGGCCTGCTCGCCACCGGACAGCGCGGGGTACGGCCGGGCCGCGAAACGGGCGACGTCGCAGCGTTCGAGCACGTCGGCGACGACGGCGTCGTCCTGTTCCCGCTCCGGCCGCCCCGCCCACGGCGCCCGGCCCATCCGCACCACCTCCCCGACCGTGAACGGGAAGCTCAGCGTGTTGCGCTGGGTGAGCACGGCGCGGCGCCAGGCCAGCTCCACCGGGCTCCACGACTCGCGGGGCAGCCCGTCGACCTCGATCCGGCCGGCGGCGGCCGGCACGTCACCGCTGATCGCGCCGAGCAGCGTCGACTTCCCGGCGCCGTTCGGCCCGACCAGGGCGTGCACCTCGCCGGCGCGTACCTGAAGGTCGATCCCGTCGAGCACGGTCCGGCCGGCGCGCTCGACGCGCAGCCCGGCCACCCGGATCCGGAGGTGCCCGGCGGGCGCCGGGCGCGGCGGCCGGGCGGCGGCGAACCGGCGCGGCGTACGTGGGAGGCTCATCCCCAGCCTCCGGCCCGGTCGCGGGTGCGGCGCAGCAGCCAGAAGAACGCCGGGCCGCCGATGACCGCGGTGAGCACGCCGAGGGGCAGCTCCTGGTGCTCGACGAGGGTACGCGCCGCGAGGTCGGCGCCGATCACCACGACGGCCCCGCCGAGCGCGCTGGCGATCAGCAGCACCCGGTGGCCCGGTCCGGCGACCATCCGGATCAGGTGCGGCACGACCAGTCCGACGAAGCTGATGATGCCGGTGAACGCGACAGCGGCGGCGCCGAGAAGCGCGGTGACGACGATCAGCCGCAGCCGCAGGCGTTCGACGTTCACGCCGAGGTGCCGGGCGGCGGGTTCGCCGAGGGCGAGCAGGTCGAGGCGGCGCGCGTCGGCGCAGGCGACGGCGAGCCCGGCGAGCAGGCACGGCGCGGCGAGACCCACGGCCGTCCAGCTGGCCTGGGCGAGGCTGCCGAGGTTCCAGAACGCGATGGCCTGCACGCCGGACTGGTCGGTGACGAACATGAGCAGCCCGATCACCGAGCCGGCGACCGCGTTGACGGCGACGCCGGTCAGGACCAGCGTCACCACCTCGGTCCGGCCCCCGGAGCGGGCCAGCGCGTACACCAGGTAGGTGGTGGCGAGGCCGCCGGCGAAGGCGGCGAGCGGCACGGTCCATCCGCCCAGGACGGTGACGCCGGTGACGATGGCCAGGGCGGCGCCGACGGCCGCGCCGGCCGACACCCCGATGACGCCGGGCTCGGCGAGCGGGTTGCCGAAGACGCCCTGCATGACCGCGCCCGCGCAGCCGAGGGCGGCGCCGACGACGGCCGCCAGCAGCACCCGGGGGAAGCGGACGATCCAGAGCGCGTTCTCGCCCTGCGCCGCCGACGGCAGCGGACCGAGGTCCAGCCCGAGGCGGTGCAGCACGGAGCCGAGCACCTCGGCGGGGGAGATCGCCACCTGGCCGCGCCCGGCGGCCAGCAGGGCGACGAGCACGAGGGCGACGCCGAGCCCGGCCACCAGCACGGTGCCCCGCCGGCCGGGGGACCGGGGCGCGCCGGTGACCGTCGCCGGGGCGGCGGCGGGCGCGGGCCGCTTCCGTAGCGTGGTCACGACGGGTCCTCGCAGGAGTAGACGGCGCGGGCCAGCGCCTGGACGACCCGGCCGGAGCGGACGCCGAAGGTGAGCAGCGTGCCGTCGGCCATGTCGACGACGCGCCGGTTCGCCCCGGCCGGCGTCTGCGCCACGCCGGGCAGCTTCACCAGGCCGTCGACGCCGCCGACGGAGGCGAGCCCGGCGCTCATCACCAGGATCACGTCGGGCGCGGCGTTGATGAGGCCCTCGCTGGTCAGCGGACGGAACCTGGACAGCCCGGCGACGCTGCCGGCGTCGACGCCGCCGATCGCCTCGATCATCGCGTCGGACCCGGCGCCCCGGCCGCCGATCAGGTACACCCCGGCGGTGCCGCGCAGGTAGAGGAACGCGATCCGTGGCGCTCGGCCCGCCGGGGCGGTACGCCGGGCCTCGGCGGTCTCGCTCTGCACGCGGGTCACCAGCCGCTCCCCGGCCCCGGGTACGCCGAGCGCCGCCGCGACCGCGCGGATGTGGGCCGGTACGCCGTCGAGGGTCGGCTCGGCGCGTACCTGGACGACCGGGATACCGGCGGCGCGGAGCTGGCGCAGCACCTCGGGCGGTCCGACGCCGTCGTCGACGAGCACGACGCTCGGGTCGAGGTCGAGCACCGCCTCGGCGGAGAGGTCGTGCCCGCCCGGGGTGACCACCGGCAGGTGCGCGGCGGCGGGGAACGTGGTCGAGGTGTCCCGCCCGATGACGTTGCCGCCCAGGCCGAGGCCGAAGACGATCTCGGCGATCGAGCCGTGCAGGTTCACCGGGAGGATGCGGCTGACGTCGTCCACAGTCACCGTCGTGCCGTCGCCGGAGCGTACGGTGGCCGGCAGCGCTGGTGTGGGCGCCGGGCGGACCGGGTCGACGTCGGCGTCGTCCACCGTGGCGGTGACCGGCCCGCAGCCGGCGGCGGACGGCGTACCCGATCGGCCCGGCGCGGCGCAGCCGGTCGCCGCCATGGTCACCGCGAGCAGCGCGACGAGCGGTCCCCGGCCTGGTCGCGGGTGCGGGCGGCTCACCGGCCGGCACCGCGACGGCGCCGCCACCCGCCGAGGCCGAGCAGGACGGCCAGGGCCAGTGCGGCGGCCATCACCCCGGCGGTCCATCCGCGTCCGGCCCCGGAGGTGTCGCTGACCCGCGTGACGTGGAGGTCGGAGGCCGCGGCCTGCGACGGCGCCCCGGCCCCGGTCGCGGCGCCCGTCACCCCTGCCGCCCCCGCTGCGGCCGGCGCGCTGCCGGAGGCGGCCGGGGCCGGTGCGTCCTGCGCGGTGGTGGTCCGGGGCGCGGCGGCGGGCGTGGTCGCCTTCGGCGCCGGACCGGCCTTCGGCGGGGCGCTCGTGGCGCCGGCGGCGAACGTGACCGGCACCCGTACGTCCTGGGACCGGTCGGAGGCCCGGGTGTGGTCGGCGCGGGTGACGACCGCGCAGCGCCGGACGGTGCAGTCGACGTCGCCGATGGTGGGGGTCACCTTGACCGTCACCGAGAAGGAGCCGCCCGGGCCGTACGGCTTCGGCAGGCCCTCGGCGTAGGCGGGCGGGTTCGACGAGATCCACTGCGAGGCGCCCAGGCTGCCGGTGGTGTCGGCGCCGCCGCCGCACGGGGTGGCCGCCACGCCCGGTCCGTTGTCGACGCAGTACGCGACGTAGATGCCCTTGTCGACGTCGTAGCCGCGCCCGGAGACGGACACGGTGGCGCCGGAGCGGCTCAGGCCGGTGCTCGGGGTGACGGTGAGCTTCTGACCGCCGCTGCCGGTGGCGGTGCCGGCGTGAGCCGGCGCGGGCGTGGCGACGACGGCGGCGGTGAGCAGAACGGTGGTCAGGATGGTGCGGCGCCGTGCTCGCATCGGGCTCCTCACACGACAGGTCCGGCCGGGTGCACCGACCGGGCAATAACTTAGGTTTGGCTAACCTAAGCGGCAAAAGCGCAGGTGGCAAGGGGTCCGTTCGGTTGAAGATCTTGGGACGCTTCGTCGATCACCCGATCATATTAGGTTTGCCTAACCTAATGTCTTCGCTTCCCCTCCCGAGAGGAACAGCATGTTCAGATCCAGAGCCGGAGCCCTCCGGTCGATGCGCTGGGCGGCGGTGCTCGCCCTCGGCGTGTCGAGTGCGCTCGTGGGCGCCGGACCCGCCTCGGCGGCCGAGGCCGAGATCACCAGTGGCAGCCTGACCTGGGGTTTCAAGGCCAGCTTCCGCAACTACGTCAAGGCCGGCAACGGGGACCCGCCGATCGCTGTCAGCAACGGCGCCACTGTCAACGCCGACGGCACGTTCACGTTCCCGTCGACCGGCGGCACGCACGACGCCGCCGCCGGTACGACCAACGCCACGTACGGCGGCACAGTGGTCTTCTCGTACCCGGCGCACCTGCTGACCATCACGCTGGCCAACCCGACCGTCGCCGTCTCCGGCGGCACCGCCTCGCTGAAGGCGGACGTCGACCTGGCCACCACGATGACCGAGCCGGTCTCGGTGAAGCAGGCCACCGTCGCCACCCTCACCGGCAGTCCCGCCGCCGGCGGGAACACGGTGACCGGCAGCAACCTCGCCGCGGCGCTCACCAGCGTGGGAGCCGGCGCCTTCAACGGCTTCTACGCCGCCGGTGAGGCGCTGGACCCGGTGTCGTTCACGTTCACCACGGCAGGCGGCACCGCGCCCGCCACCCCGGCGGTGACCGTCGACCCGGCCCAGGGCCTCGACCCCGCCGGCGCGACTGTCACCGTACGCGGCACCGGCTTCGACCCGGACTTCAACGACGGGGCCGGCATCTACGTCTCGTTCGGACCGAAGGTCGACGAGCACTGGGCCAACGCCGGCGTCCTCCAGGTCACCAAGTGGGTCAACAAGACCAACGAGCCGACCGACGCCCGGGACCGGATGGCCGCCGACGGCAGCTTCACCACGACGCTGCCGATCAGCGCCGTCTACACCGACCGCAACGGCGACGAGGTGGACTGCACCGAGGTGCAGTGCTACGTCATCACGTTCGCCGCCCGCGGTTCGGCCGACCGCCGCCAGGACACGTTCACCCCGATCACCTTCACCCGGACCGGGGCGGGCGGGAACTCGGCCCAGCAGCGGATCACCAGCACCGTGACCGGCGGTCCGCTCAGCCTGAGCGTCGCCGGCGCGACAGTCGCCCTGCCGCCGGTCGGCAAGGGCGAGTACGCCCGGGCGCCGCTGAACACGGCCACGGTGGCCGACCTGCGCGGCGCCGGCACCGGCTGGAGCCTGGTCGGACAGGTCTCCGAATTCACCTCCGCCGCCGGTGGCGTCATCGCCGGGAACTACCTCGGCTGGGCGCCGACGGCGAGCGTGGTGGACGACCCGCTGGGCGGCACGACCGGTGCCGTCACCCCGGGCGCGGTGGCCGCTCCCGGCGCCGGTCTCGGTGAGGCCCGGGCCCTGTGCACGGCCGGAGCCGGGACCAGCAACGGCGTCTTCGCCTGCGGCGCCGAGCTCAACCTCGGTGTGCCGGCGTCCGCCGCGGCGGGTGACTACGTCGCCACGCTCACCCTGACCCTCTCCTGATTCACCGACCGGGTCGGACCTGGTGGGGCGCGGGCACGTCGCCCGTGCCCCACCAGCCGCCTCCCGGCGACCACCTCGCAGCGGAGCACGGAATGCCCCTCCTCACGCCCTCCACCCGCACCCCGCGGCGGCGCACGCCCGGCCCGGCCGCGCGGTTCGGCGCCGCGCTCGCCGCCGTGCTGCTCGCGGTGCTGCTCGGGCCGCCGGCCGCCGGCGAGGCCGCCCCCCGGCCCGCACCGTCCGCCGACCCCGGTGCCGTCCGCTGGGCGGTCCAGCCGTCCGGGCCCGGCGGGCCGACCGGGCGCAACTACTTCACGTACGACCTGGCGCCCGGCGACAGCGTCACCGACCACGTCGGCGTCACCAACCTCGGTGACCGACCGCTCACCTTCGCGGTGTACGGCACCGACGCGTACACCACCACCGACGGCGCCTTCGCGCTGCTGCCCTCCGACCGGGCCGCCACCGACGTCGGCGCCTGGATCGGCGTCGAGCGGCGAAGCTGGACCGTCCAGCCCGGCAGGCGCGCGGACATCCCGTTCCGCCTCACGGTGCCGCGCAACGCCACGCCGGGCGACCACACCGGCGGCGTGATCGCCGCGGTCGCCCAGGACGGCGTGACCGCCGACGGGCAGCGGGTCCGGCTCGACCAGCGGATCGCCGCCCGGCTCTACCTCCGTGTGGCCGGCGAGGTCCGCCCCGCCGTGACTGTCGAATCGGTACGCGTCGGCTACGACACCCCGCTCAACCCGATCGGCCGCGCCGACCTCACAGTCACCTACCGGATCCGCAACAGCGGCAACGTCCGCGTCGGCGGCACCGGCGCGGTGGTCGTCGACGGCCCCGGTGGCTGGACGCTGTCCCGGACCAGCCCGGTCGACCTGCCGGAGCTGCTGCCCGGCGCCGAGTTCACTGTCACCGAGCGGGTCACCGGGGTGCCGCCCGCGCTGCGGCTGACCGCGACAGTCGACCTCGCACCCACCACCGTCGACACCGCGCTGCCCCCGGTGCAGCGCACCGCGAGCGTGTGGGCGACGCCCTGGCTGCTGATCGCCGCACTGGCGGCCGCCGGAGCCTGGCTCTACCTGCGTCGCCGTCGTCGCCGTCCCACCTCGGCCGCGCCCTCCACCACGCCCGGGCCGGCGTCGGTGTCCGAGCCCTCGGCCGCTCCCGCCGGGCCGGCGGATGCGTCCGGGGCCTCCGTCGCGGGGACGGCCGAACCCCCGGCGGGCGGCGCGGCGGCCGGTGCCCGGTGACCCCGGTCCTGCCGGCCGCCGCCGCGATCCTCGCGCTGGCCGCGCCGGCCCCGGCGCCGCCGTACACCCCGGACGGCACCGCCGTCGCCGCCCCGGCCGCGCCCTCGTCCACTGCGGCCTCCGCGGCGCCGCGGCCCGCTGTCGTCGTGCCGTCCGGCCCGCTGACTGTCGGGCAGCGGGTCACCGTCACGCTGCGCGGCTGGCCGGCCGGCCCGGTCCACCTCACGGTCTGCGGCAACGACGCCCACCGGGGCGCGCTCGACTGCGCCAACGAGCAGGCCACCACCGTCCAGGTGCCGGCGGGCACGACGGCGGTGCCGATCGTGCTGGCGGCACCGCCCGTCGCCTGTCCCTGCGTACTGCGCGCGCATGCCCTGACCGGCACCGTCCAGGCCACCGCCGCGCTGCCGGTCAGCGGCGTGACCGCCGCCCCGGCGCCCGCGCCGGCCGCCACGCCGCGACTGCACCTCGACGAGCTGCGCGTCGCCGGCCGCCGCCCGCTGCGGGAATGGTTCGGGCTGCCCGAGACGCTCACCGTACGCGTCGCGCTGCGCAACCCCGGCCCGGCCGACGTGGTCGACCCGACGTTCACGCTGCTGTTCGGCCGGCCCGGACGGGCGCACACCATCGTCGCCGCCCCGCCCCTGGGCACCATCGACCCAGGGGAGGTCCGGACGTACGAGATCCCGGTGCCGGTGGACGTCGCCGTGCTCGGGGCACACGAACTCCACGGCCGCGTCGACCTGCCGGAACGGCCGGTGGCCTTCGTGGTCGAGACCAGCCGCCACCCCTGGGGACTGCTCGGTGCGGCGGCGCTCCTGGTGGTGGCGCCGGTCGTGCTCCGGCCGCGCCCGCCGCGCCGCCGGGGCCGGCACCGCACCGGCGAGGGAACCGGCTAGCCGACGGCGGTGGGGGAGGGCGGCGCGCTGCCGCCCTGCGGCGCCTCGGCCGTCATCAGCCGCACGATCTCCGCCCGGTCGGCTGCCGACGGCATCCCCCACTCCGGCCGGTAGCCGAACGCCCGGTCCAGCGGGATCGACGAGGTCCGGCCGTCGAGGATCTCCACCGCGTCGGTGCCGATCAGGCCGGGATGCTCGACGCCGCACGCCTCGGCCACCTTGACCAGGTCGCGGCGCAGCGTACGGATGTAGTTCGCGGCCCGCACCGACTTGCGGGCCGGGTCCAGACCCCGGGCCAGCCACGCGTTCTGGGTGGCGACGCCGGTCGGGCAGGTGTCGGTGTGGCACTTCTGCGCCTGGATGCAGCCGATCGCCAGCATCGCCTCCCGCCCGACGTTGACCATGTCGGCGCCGAGCGCGAACGCCACCACCGCGTTGTCCGGCAGGCCGAGCTTGCCGGCGCCGACGAACACCACGCTCTCGTGCAGGTCGCGTTCGGCGAAGGTGCGGTAGACCCGGGAGAAGCCCTGCTGGAACGGCAGCGAGACCGAGTCGCTGAAGATCAGCGGCGCGGCGCCGGTGCCGCCCTCGCCCCCGTCGACAGTCACGAAGTCCACGCCGCGCCCGGTGTCGCGCATCAGCGTGGCCAGCTCCTCCCAGAACCCGAGGTCACCGACGGCGGACTTGATGCCGACCGGCAGGCCGGTCTCGGCGGCGAGCAGCTCCACCCAGTCGAGCAGACTGTCGCAGTCGGAGAACTCGGCGTGCCGGGACGGGCTGACGCAGTCCCGCCCGGCCGGGATGCCCCGGGTGGCGGCGATCTCGGCGGAGACCTTCGCCGCCGGCAGCAGGCCGCCGAGGCTCGGCTTGGCGCCCTGACTGAGCTTGATCTCCAGCGCGCGTACCGGCGCCGACGCCACCAGGTCCTTGAGCCGTTCCAGGCTGAACCGGCCCTGCTCGTCGCGGCAGCCGAAGTACGCGGTGCCGAGCTGGAAGACCAGCTCACCGCCGTTGCGGTGGTACGGCGACAGCCCGCCCTCGCCGGTGTTGTGCAGGCAGCCGGCCAGTGCGGCGCCCCGGTTGAGCGCCTCCACCGCGTTGCCGGACAGCGAACCGAAGCTCATCCCGGAGATGTTCACCACCGACTCCGGCCGGAACGCCTGCGCCCGGCCGCGCGCCGCGCCGAGCACCTTGGCGCAGGGCAGCGTCACGTCGTGCCCGGCGGTCGGCGTCGACGGCGGTACCGCCCGGCCGAACGTACGGTGCTTGATGATCGGATAGCCGGAGGTGTGCTCGATGTCGTTGTCGGTGCCGAAACCGAAGTAGTTGTTCTCCTGCTTGGCCGAGGCGTACACCCAGCGCCGCTGGTCGCGGGTGAACGGCCGCTCCTCGTCGTTGCCGGCCACGATGTACTGCCGCAGCTCCGGGCCGATCGACTCGATCAGGTACCGCGCCCGGCCCAGCACGGGGAAGTTGCGGCGCAGCGCGTGGTCGCGTTGCAGCAGGTCCCGGGCCGCCAGCGCGGCGACGGCGGCGACGGCTGCGGGTACGGCTCTTCTCGCCCAGCTCATCCCGCCACTCTTTCCGGCCCGGCACCCGGTCAAACGCCTGATGGAACCCGGCCGCCCCGGGCGGTGTCATGAAAGCGGACCGACGGCGGAGGCTGCCCTGGACGACGACGAACTCGTCACCCGCGTACGCGCCGGCGACCGGGAGGCGTACGACGCCCTGGTCGCCCGGCACACCGCGTCCGCGTACCGGACGGCGGTGCTGCTCGGCGCCGGTCCGGACGCCGAGGACGTGGTCCAGGAGGCGTTCGTGAAGGCGTACCGGAAACTGTCCCGCTACCGGGCCGAGGCGTCGTTCCGGTCCTGGCTGCTCGCGATCGTCGCCAACGAGACCCGGAACCTGCACCGTGCCCGCACCCGGCGGGACGGGCTGGCGCTGCGCGCGGCGGCGGCGGAGCCGGTCGCGGCGGTCACCGGCGACGACGGGCTCGACGCCGTGCTGGCGGCCGAGCGCCGCGCCGCGCTGGTGGGTGCGCTGCGGCGGTTGCCCGTCCGCGACCGCGAGGTGATCGTCTGCCGCTATCTGCTCGACCTCGGCGAGGACGAGACGGTGACAGTGCTGGGGGTGGCCCGGGGCACCGTGAAGTCACGGACCCACCGGGCGCTGGCGAAGCTGCGGGCCCTGCTGGACCGGGAGGTGGCGCACCGTGGATGACCTGGAACGGGAGCTGCGGGAGCTGACCGGCTGGCTGGAGCCGGCGCGGACGCCGGATCTGACCGCCCGGGTCCGGGCCCGGCTCGACGCGCCCGCGCCGCGCCGCCGGTGGCGATACGTGCTGGCCGGCGCGCTCGCCGCCCTGCTGGTGGCGGCGCTGCCGCCGGGGCGGGCCGCGGTCGCCGGCGCGGTGACCGGGCTGCTGCGGTTCTCCGGGGTCGTCATCGACACCGCACCCGCGCCGCCACCGGCCGGTACGCCGTCGCCGTTGCCCGCGCAGCACCAGGTTGCGCTCGCCGAGGCGCAGCGGCAGGTCCGCTTCCCGATCCGCGTCCCGGCCCGGCTCGGCGTGCCGGAACGGGTGCTGGTCGCCGATCCGGACGGTGCCGGCGCCCACCGGGTCGTCAGCCTCCTCTACCGGGGCGGGACGGTCCGGCTGGACGCGTTCGACGGCTCGCTCGACATCGTGTTCCACAAGCGGTCGGTCGGGGCGGACGTGACGCTCACCCAGGTCGGCGGCGAGTTCGCGATCTGGGTCGGTGGGCCGCACGCGCTCGCGTACGTGGACCGGTCCGGGACGGAACGGGTCGCCACCGCGCGGTTGTCCGCCGCCACGCTGATCTGGGAGCGGGCCGGGGTGAGCTACCGGCTGGAGGGCGACCTCACCCGCGAACAGGCGCTGGACGTTGCGTCCTCGTTGGAGTGAGGGCGCCGGGAACCCCGGGGCGCCGGGCGGTGTCCTGTTGACGAGAGTCGTCGACGGGGGAGGCCGGATGTCCGTTCCGAGAAGAGTCCTGCTGGTGTCGGTCCTGCTGCTGGCCGGGTGCACCGGCCCGGCCGGCGTGCCCGACACGGCCCCGGGCACCACGCCCGCCACCGGCCCGGCCGCGCCGTCGGCCTGTGCCGAGCGGCTGGAGACCGGCCGGCTACCGGACTGGGCGGACGCCGGGTTCACCGGCGACACCCGGGTGCGGCACGTCTTCGGCACCGGGGGCGACATCGTGGCGATCCTGTTCGCGTACCCGCTGGTGCAGGCGCGCGGGGACGGCGCGAACAACAAGATCCTCTGGGTGGCCCGCCCCGATCCCGGCCGGTCCGAACCGGCGCAACTCAGCCCCCTGGTGATCACCGCGACGCTCGACGGGACGGGTGCCCGGGCCGTCCGGGAGGTGCCCGGCGGACCCGGGCCGTCCATCGTCGACCTGCCGGCCGCCGGGTGCTGGCGGCTGCGGCTGGACTGGTCGGGCCGCACCGACACGATGGATCTGGTCTATCGACCGGCGCTCGGCTGACCGGCATGGCCGCTCCCGGTCCGGGTAACGCTGCGTCATGGCGAAGTACACCGAGCCGGAACTGCGGGAGCGCCTCAAGGCCGAGATCCGCGCCTCCGACAAGGGCGGACGGCCGGGGCAGTGGTCGGCCCGCAAGTCGCAGCTGCTGACGAACGAGTACAAGAAGGCCGGCGGGGGATTCGAGGGCCCGAAGGACGCACGGCAGCGCTCGCTGCAACGCTGGGGCGGCGAGAAGTGGCAGACCCGCAGCGGCGATACGCGCGCCCGCAACGGCGGCGAAACCCGCCGTTACCTGCCCAAACAGGCGTGGGAGGAGCTGTCGGAGAACGAGCGGCGCGCCACCGACACCCGCAAGCGCCGCGCGTCGCGCTCCGGCCGCCAGTACGTGCCGAACACCGGCCCGGCGAAGCGGGCCCGCCGGGACGCCACGGCCGCCGAGCAGATCAACGAGTTGCCGGTTACCGAGGCGGTCAAGCTGGTCCGTGACCTCGACACCCGTCAGCTCGACGCGGCGCTGCGCCGGGAACGCGGCGGCAAGGCCCGCAAGACGCTCATCGGGCGGCTGGAGTCGGAACTGGGCCGGCGCCGGGCGGCGTGAGCGTGTGCCGGCCGGGCACAGGCGGCGGGGCCGGTCACCGGACCGGCCCCGCCGTGGTGCGCCGGTCGTCTAGCGGCGCGGGTGCTGCGGGATGCGCGGCAGCACGTATGGCGGACCGGAGAAGATCAGGTCGGCCTTCAGCTCGTGGTACGCCCGCTTCGGCTGGTAGTTCTCGTCGTAGACGGTGGCCAGGCCCTCCGGCGGGTCGGAGAACGCGCCGGGTACCCAGGAGTGCTTGTCGGTGAAGCCCCAGAGGGTGAACGACAGGCAGTGCCGCTCGGCCAGGCAGGCCTGCATCAGCACGCTGAAGTTCGCCGCGGACGCCTGCAGACGCGGGTTGATCTCCGCGGAGTCGCCGGCCTCCACCCCCTCGGTGATCTGGCTGCGCACGTCCACCTCGGTGAGGGCCGTGGCCAGCCCGAGCCCGGCGAACTTGCGCAGGGCCGCGGCCACCTGGAGCGTGCTGAAGTTGCCGTACTGGGTGCCGAGGTGGCCCTGTGCGCCCACGCCGTCGATCGGCACGCCCTTGGCCCGCAGGTCACGGGCCATGTCGTAGACGAACTGCGTCTTGTCGTCGGCCGGGTTGCCGGAGCCGAACGCCTCGATGTTGTAGTCGTTGTAGAACAGCAGCGCCTTCGGGTCGGCGGCGCGGGCCCAGCGGAACGCGTCGGCGATGTAGCCGGGCCCGAGGTTCTGCGCCCAGAACCCCTTGTAGTGCAGGGTGGACGGGGTGTCCCAGGGGTCGCTGACCGCCTCGTTCACCACGTCCCACTGCCAGATCTTGCCCTTGAAGTGGGTGACCACGGCGGTGATGTGGTTGCGCAGGATCTGGCGCAGCTCGGCCTTGCTGATCGAGCCGTCCGCGACGCCGCTGGTCAGCCACGCCGGCAACTGGTTGTGCCAGACCAGCACGTGGCCCCGGACCCGCTGGTTGTTCTTGCGGGCGAAGTCGATCAGCTCGTCGGCCGGCCCCCAGTTGTATGTGCCCCGGGTGGGTTCGAGGCTCTCCCACTTCATGACGTTCTCGGCGGTGACGGTGGAGAACTCGGACGCGGCCAGCTCGCGGTACCGCGGCTCGGCGGCGTCGTTGAGGGCGGCCATGTCGACGGCGGTGCCCACGTACAGGCCGTGGCGCTTGGCCAGCTCGCGCAGGCTCTGCGCGGCCGGGTCGTAGGGGCGGCCGGCCGTCGCGGGGACGACGTTGAGGGCGGTGGCGGTCGCGACGGCGACGGCGCCGGCGGCGAGCCAACGTCTCAGCTTCATGGTCGTTCCTTTCGGGAGGGTGCGCGCGGCCGGAGGCCGGCGGTGGCGGTGCCGGGAACGCCGCGGCGTGGAACGGACCGGCGGGCGCCCGGGTGGACGGACGGTGCGGGCTTCCGAAACTTCCGGTCTCGCTTCCGGAAGTAGCCCGAAACATTACGGACGCCGATAGCCGTCCGTCAATCACCCGGGCCGGGAGGGTGAGGTGGCGCCTCAGCGCAGCGGGCGGCAGGAGGCCCGGACGACCAGCTCGGTGGGGAGCCGGATGTGCGTGTCCCGCTCGACGCCCGCGATGAGGTCGATCAGCAGACGCAGTGACTCGGCGCCCATGCGTTGCAGCGGCTGCCGGATCGTGGTGAGGGGAGGGTCGACGAGCGCCGACTCCGGGATGTTGTCGAAGCCGATGACCGACAGGTCGTCCGGTACGCCGAGGCCGAGGCCGCGGGCGACGTCCACCGTGGAGATGGCCGAGAGGTCGTTGCCGGCGAAGATCGCGGTGGGCCGGTCGGGGAGCGCGAGCAGCTCGGCGGCCGTGCTCGCGGCGCTCTCGGTGCGGAACCCGCCGACCCGCACGAGCCGCTCGTCCACCGTCAGGCCCGCGTCGGCCATCGCCTTGCGGAACCCGGCCTCGCGCAGGCGGGCCGACTCCAGGTCGGGGCGGCCGCTGATGTGCGCGATCCGCCGGTGCCCGAGCGACAGCAGGTAGTCGGTGGCCAGCACCGCGCCGGCGAAGTTGTCGGAGTCGACGGTGGGCAGACCGGACGGGCCGGTGTGCGGGTCGACGGCCACCACGTGGAAGCCGTGCTTGGTCTCGACCACTGTCGGCGTCACGATCACCGCGCCGTCGATGAGTGTGCCGGACAGCCGGGCCAGCGAGCGCCGCTCCCACCCTATGGCCGCGCCCTCCCCGTCACCGCTGGAGTAGGCGAGCAACTGGTAGCCGCTGCCGGCGACCTCCCGGGACGCGCCCTTGAGCAGCTCGGTCGAGAACGGCTCGAACTCGGCGACCAGGATGCCCAGCACGTTCGTGCGGTGGCTGCGCAGGCTCTGCGCCCCCAGGCTGGCCTCGTACCCGAGCTCGTGGATGACCTGCTGGACGCGCTCGACGGTGGCCTGCGCGACGCCGTATCGGCCATTGACAACCTTGGATACGGTTGCCACCGAGACGCCGGCCGTACGTGCCACGTCCGACATCTTGACGCGCTCCTGGAACACCACGCCGACGATGATAGAGGGCTCTCTCAGGTCGATCGAAGACGATGTCGAAAACGTTATCGATACCGATTGACTTCACGTTACGGCCCTGTAAAACTCCCCGGCAGGTAACCCGACTGAGTGGTCGAGGAGACATCTATGGTGATGAAGCGCCGTGCTGGCGCCGTCCTGGCACTGTTTGTGACAAGTGCTCTGCTGGCCTCCGCGTGCAGTGGTGGTGGCGACGAGGAGAAGGCCGCCGAGAGTGAGCTGTACAAGAACCCGGTGACGTTGACCTGGTGGCACAACGCGTCGCAGGACGGGCCCGGCAAGACGTACTGGGAGAAGGTCGCCAAGGACTTCTCCACGGCCCACCCGACCGTCAAGATCGAGATCGAGGCGATCGAGACGAACCAGCTCCAGCGCACCCGGCTCCCCGCCGCGCTGCTGAGCAACGACCCGCCGGACATCTTCCAGGCGTGGGGCGGCGGCGAGATGCGCGAGCAGGTCGAGGCCGACTACCTCAAGGACATCACCGACCAGGTGAAGGGCGAGGTCGCCGACATCGGCAACGCCGCCGAGATCTGGCAGGTCGAAGGCAAGCAGTACGGCCTGCCGTACCGGATGGGCATCGAGGGCATCTGGTACAACAAGGACATGTTCGCGAAGGCGGGCATCACGGCGCCGCCGACCACCTTCGAGGAACTCAACGCCGCGGTCACCAAGCTCAAGACCATCAACGTCATCCCGATCGCCCTCGGCGCCGGTGACAAGTGGCCCGCCGCGCACTGGTGGTACAACTTCGCGCTGCGTGCCTGCTCGGTCGACACGCTGAAGAAGGCGACCAAGGACCGGAACTTCGACGACCCGTGCTTCGTCAAGGCCGGCCAGGACCTCAAGACCTTCATCGACACCAAGCCGTTCCAGAACAACTTCATCGCCACGCCGGGTCAGAACGACCCGACCAGCGCCAACGGCCTGCTCGCGAACGGCAAGGCCGCGATGGAGCTGATGGGTGACTGGAACCGCGGCACCCTGGACACCGTCGCCACCGACAAGGCGGCCCTGGGCAAGTTCCTCGGCTGGTTCCCGGTGCCGGCGATCTCCGGCTCCGCCGGTGACCCGAAGGCGGCCCTCGGCGGCGGCGACGGGTTCGCCTGCTCCAAGAACGCCCCGGCCGAGTGCGTCGAGTTCCTCAAGTACCTCGTCAGCCCCGAGGTGCAGAAGGGCTACGCCGCCACCGGCACCGGCCTGCCCGTCGCCAAGGGCGCGGCCGACGGTGTCACCGACCCGGCCCTGAAGTCGATCCTCCAGGCCACGTCCGACGCCACCTACGTGCAGCTCTGGCTGGACACCGCCTACGGCAGCACCGTCGGCACCGCGATGAACGACGCGATCGTCGCGATCTTCGCCGGCAACGGGACACCTGAGAAGGTCGTCTCGGCCATGAAGGCGGCCGCAAGCAAGTGACGTCCGCATCGCAGACCCGTACGCCCGCCGTCGGTGCGCAAGCGCCGCCGGCGGGCCTCCGGCCCGGCGCACGGGCCGCCTCCCGCCGCGCCGAGACCCGTCGCAAGTGGTACGAGATCATCGGGCTGACCACGCCCGCGATCGTCATCTACGTGATGTTCGTGCTGGTGCCGATGGGCTTCGCGTTCTACTACAGCCTGTTCCGCTGGCGCGGCGTCGGCCCGCCCACCGAGTACGTCGGCTTCCGCAACTACACGCTCGCCTTCCAGGACCCGATCTTCCTCGACGCGCTGCGCAACAACGCGATCATCGTGTTCGGGTCGCTGCTGATCCAGGGCCCGGTCGCGCTGGGCATCGCCCTCCTGCTCAACCGCCGCTTCCGCGGGCGCTCGGCGTTCCGCCTGCTGGTGTTCGTGCCGTACGTGCTGGCCGAGGTCACCGTCGGCATCATGTGGAAGCTGATCCTGACCGAGAACGGCACGCTCGACGCGCTGCTGCAGTCGATCGGGCTCGGCGGGCTGGTGCAGGCGTGGCTGGCCGACCTGGACGTGGTGATCTGGACGCTGCTGTTCGTCCTCACCTGGAAGTACGTCGGCTTCGCCATCATCCTGCTGCTCGCCGGCCTGTCGAACGTGCCGCAGGAGTTGAACGAGGCCGCGGAGATCGACGGCGCGAGCTGGTGGCAGATCCAGCGCCACGTCACGCTGCCGCTGCTCGGCCCCACCATCCGGATCTGGATGTTCCTGTCGATGATCGGCTCGTTGCAGGTCTTCGACATGGTCTGGGTGACCTCGGTGCCGGCCGTGCGCTCGCTCGGCGCCTCGGCCACCATGGCGACGTACATGGTGGACAACGGCTTCTTCGCCCGGCTCTGGGGCTACGGCAACGCGGTGGCCGTGATCCTGTTCGCCATCTCCTTCGTCGCGGCGCTGCTGTTCCAGCGTTTCCTGCTCCGCCGTGACATCGAGGGCGCCATCACCCGGAAGGGGAAGTGACAGTGGCCGTGAACTCCGTACCCGCCCCCTCGGCCGGGCGCCGGCCGGTCCAGTGGAGCGCGCCGCTGACGTACGCGCTCGCGCTCGCGGTCGCGGCCGTCTCGATCGCACCCGTCGTGTACGTCGTCGTCGGCGGTTTCCGGACCACGCCGCAGATCGTGAACGACCCGGCCGGCCTGCCGGACCCGTGGGTCTGGGAGAACTACTACCGGGTGCTGACGCAGAGCGGCTTCTGGAAACAGGCGTTCAACAGCGCCGTGGTCGCCCTCGGCACCACGCTCGGCGTGGTGGTGCTCGGCATGGCCGCCGCGTTCGTGCTCGCCCGGTACACGTTCCGGGGCCGCGAGGGGCTCTACACCTTCTTCACCCTCGGCCTGCTGTTCCCGGCCGGCGCGGCGATCCTGCCGCTGTACCTCATGCTGCGCGACCTGAACCTGATCAACTCCTACTACGCGGTGATCCTCCCGCAGGTGGCCTTCTCGTTGCCGCTGACGATCGTCATCCTGCGGCCGTTCCTGTCGGCCATCCCGCGGGAGCTGGAGGACGCGGCCGCCATCGACGGCGCCGGCCGGCTCGGCTTTCTCTGGCGGATCGTGCTGCCGCTGTCGCGGCCCGCGGTCGTCACCGTCGGCATCCTCGCGTTCGTGGCGAGCTGGAACGCGTTCCTCCTGCCGCTGCTCGTCCTGGGGGACGTCAACCTGCACACCCTGCCGCTGGGCGTGCAGAACTTCTCCAGCCAGTACACCACCGACACCGCGGGCGTCCTCGCCTTCACGTCGCTGGCGATGTTGCCGGCGCTGCTGTTCTTCACCCTGGCGGAGAAGCAGATCGTGGGCGGCCTCCAGGGCGCGGTCAAGGGCTGAGCGGCAGCGGTACCAGCACAACCAGTGGAAAGGCACACCATGACAGAGGTCCACGCGGTGGTGGACGGGCCGGTACCGGCTCAGGCAGGTTCGGACCACGACCGGCCGGACGGGCACGACGCCGAGGCGCGCGTACGGGAACTGCTCGCTCGCATGACGATCGAGGAGAAGGTCGCGCAGCTCGTCGGGTTCTGGGAGAAGGAGGACGGTGAGGCGGTCGCGCCACTGCAGGGCGAGTTCGCCGACACCGGCCGGCTCGAGGACTTCTCCCGGCACGGGCTGGGTCACCTCACCCGCGCCTACGGCACCCGCCCGGTCGACGCCGCGGCCCGCGCGGCCTGGCTGTGGAAGTTCCAGCGGGACCTGGTGACCGGCACCCGGCTGGGCATCCCGGCGATCGTGCACGAGGAGTGCCTGACCGGCCTGTCGGCGTGGAAGGCGGCCACCTTCCCGACGCCGCTGGCCTGGGGCGCCGCGTTCGATCCCGATCTGGTCGCCGAGATGGCGGCGGCGATCGGGGCCTCGATGCGCGCGCTCGGCATCCACCAGGGACTGTCCCCGGTGCTCGACGTGATCCGGGATCCCCGCTGGGGCCGGGTCGACGAGTGCATCGCCGAGGACCCGTACCTCGTCGGCACCATCGGCACCTCGTACGTGCGAGGGCTCCAGTCGCAGGGCGTGCTCGCGACGCTGAAGCACTTCGCCGGCTACTCCGGCTCGCGGGCCGGGCGCAACTTCGGCCCGGTGCACGCCGGTCCCCGGGAACTCGCCGACGTGCTGCTGCCTCCGTTCGAGATGGCGATCCTCGACGGTGACGCGCGCAGCGTCATGCACTCGTACGCGGAGATCGACGGCGTGCCGGTCGCCGCCGACCCGACGATGCTCACCGACCTGCTGCGGGACCGGTGGGGGTTCGACGGGACCGTGGTGGCCGATTACTACGGGGTCGCCTTCCTCAACCTGCTGCACCACGTCGCGGCCGACAACGCGGACGCGGCCGTGCAGGCGCTGAGCGCGGGCCTCGACATCGAGCTGCCCACCGGCGACGCCTACCTGACCCTGACCGAGACGGTGCGGGCCGGCAAGGTCGACGAGGCGCTGGTCGACCGGGCGGTGCTGCGGGTCCTGCGCCAGAAGCAGGAACTCGGACTGCTCGACGCCACGTTCGACGACGAGCCGCCGGGCGCGATCGACCTCGACTCGCCGGAGCACCGGGCGATCGCCCGCCGGCTCGCCGAGGAGTCGGTCGTCCTGGTCGCCAACGAGGGCGTGCTCCCGCTGCCGGCGGGCCGGCGGGTGGCCGTGGTCGGCCCGAACGCCGACCGGCAGGGCGCGCTGTTCGGCTGCTACTCGTTCCTCAACCACGTGCTGGCCCACCACCCGGGCGTGGAGACCGGGTTCGAGGTGCCGACAGTGCTGGAGGCGGTGCGTGCCGAGTTCGGCGCCGACCGGGTCACCTTCGCGGCCGGCTGCGAGGTGGACTCGGCGGACCGGTCCGGGTTCGACGAGGCGGTCGCCGCCGCGTCCGCCGCCGACGTGGCAGTTCTCGTGGTCGGCGACCACGCGAGCCTGTTCGGCCGCGGCACCGTCGGCGAGGGCTGCGACCGGGACGACCTGGAGCTGCCCGGCGTGCAGCGGCAGCTCGTCGAGGCGGTGCTGGACACCGGCACCCCGGTCGTCCTCGTGCTGCTCACCGGCCGCCCGTACGCGCTCGGCTGGGCGCTGTCCCGGTGCGCGGCGGTGGTGCAGACGTTCTTCCCGGGCGAGGAGGGCGCCGGGGCGATCGCGGGTGTGCTCTCCGGGCGGGTCAACCCGTCCGGCCGGCTGCCGGTCAGCCTGCCCGGCTCGGCCGGCGCGCAGCCGTACTCGTACCTGCACCCGGAGCTGGGGGAGGGCATGAACGGGACCAACCTGCCGGCGACTCCGGTGGCGCCGTTCGGGCACGGGCTGTCCTACAGCACGTTCGCGTACACCGATCTGACCGTGCCGGCCGAGGTGCCGACCGACGGGGCGCTGCGGGTGTCGGTGCGCGTGACGAACACCGGCCCGGTCGCCGGTGACGACGTGGTGCAGCTCTACGGCCGCGACCTGGTCGCCTCGGTGACCCGGCCGGTCGCGCAGCTGCTCGGCTACCGGCGGGTGCGCCTGGAGCCGGGCGCCTCGGTGACCGTCGAGCTGACCGTCCCCACCACGCGGCTGGCGTTCACCGGCCGCACGCTCACCCGGGTGGTGGAGCCCGGGGAGGTCGACGTCTGGGTCGGCACGAGCGCCCGGCGCGACGCCCAGGCGCGGACGACGCTGACCGGCGACACCGCCGCGATCACCGCCGCCTCGCCCCGCTGGACGACGACCGACCTTCGCTGAGCCGGGTCCGCCGGTCGTCCACGGGGCGGCCGGCGGACCCTTTCAGGGCATATTGGCGTTATGCCGTTTTTGACTCAGTAGGCTCCAGGATGTCATCCAGCCCGTGACCCGGGGCTTCCGGTGCCGCCCGCCACGCGCGGATCGCGCCTCGCCGCCCGGTCGGCTGGATCCCCGTCGCCGGCACCCACAGGGATGCGTGAGTCACGATGATGGACGCGGACACAATGGTCCTGCCCCGGCTCGGGGACGCCACGGTCGAGGATCCGTGGGGCGAGGACCGGCCGCGCCGGGTCACCGTCCGCGCCGCGACCGGCGTGCTCCGGTGGCGGATCGTGGCGTGGCTGGTGCCGGCGGTCCTGATGGGTGCGCTCGGCGCCGCGCGGATCACGGAATCCGGGGCGAGCGCCGGAGAACTCGCGACCCGGCGCGCGGCCACGTCGCCCTGGCCGGGGATCGGCGTCACGCTGACCGGCGACGACCTCGCGCTCGGGCCGTACCACCTGCTCATGCGCGGCTGGGCGGCGCTGTTCGGCGCGGCGGACCTCGCGCTGCGCGTACCGTCCCTGCTGGCCATGGTCGGTGCCGCGGCGCTCGTCGGCGCGCTCGCCGCCCGGATCGCCACGCCCGCCGCGGGCCTGCTCGCCGGCGTGATCTTCGCGGTGCTGCCGGCCTCGATCCGGTACGCGCAGGAGGCGCAGCCGTACGCCCTGGCGGTGTTCGCCGCCGTGCTCGCCACCTGGCTGCTGGTGCCCGCGCTCGACCGGCCGGGCGCGCGCCGGCTAGTGCCCTACGCGGGCGCGGTGCTGCTGCTGGGCGTGTGCCAGCCGGTGGCGTTGCTGCTGCTCGCCGGCCACGGCTGGGTCGTGCTGGCGTTCCGTCGCCGCTGTGCTCTCCGGTGGCTGGCCGCCGCGGCCCTCGGGCTGCTCCCGGTCGCCGCGCTGCTCGCCTCCGGCCTGAGTGACGGCGGGCGCCTCGCGTCCGGCGCCCGTCCCGGTGCCGCAGTGCTCGCGGCCGCGCCCGGGGACCTGTTCGGCGTCGCCGCGCTCGGCGGCGTGCTGGCCGGGCTGGCCCTGTTCAGCCTCCCGCTGCGGTACGCCGCCGCGGTCTGCACCGCCTGGGCGCTGGTGCCGGTGCTCGGGCTGCTGGCGCTGGCGCAGGCAGTGCCGGTCTGGTCGGCGGTGAACCTGCTGTTCACGGTGCCGGCCTGGGCGGTGCTCGGCGGGGTGGCCCTGTCCCGGGCGCGTGCCGCCGGGGTCGTCGCCGTGCTGGTGCTCGTCGCGCTGCTCGCCGTGGCGGCCCAGCTTCCCGGCTGACCGCGTGACCGGTCGACGAACGGGCGATGTCTGCCGGATTCGCCCTTTTTGCGGTTGATTGTCGGCTTAGCATTCGGTCGGCTCCTGAGCCGGAAGCAGACCATGGGGGAAACGTGGCCGTCGCCGCCGATACACGCCCGTCCCGCGCCACGACGGCCGGGCCGCCGGGCGCCCGCCCGATCGCACCCGTCCCGCCCGGGACGCCGGCCGATCCGGACCGCCGGCAGCGCAACGTCCGCGCCCGCCTGGCGTACGCGCGCTGCGGGGCCACCGCCGGTCCGCTGCGCCCGCCCCGACGCCCCGACGCGGCGGTCGAGTTCCGGCCCACCGCCTCGGTCACCGCGCGGCTGGTGCTGACGCTGCTGGTGCTCGTCAACAGCGCCGCCGGGCTGGTCTTCGTCGGCTGGCTGCTGCTGCCCCAGCACGTACCCGGCCCCGGCGTCGTCGGGCTCGGCGGCTGGCAGACAGTCGCCGCCCGGCTCGCGTTCTGCGTCGTCGTCGGCGTCGAGCTGATCCGCCTGGCGCAGAACGTGGTGGTCTGGGTATTCGCCTTCCACGCCCGGGATCCGGTGCCTGTCGACCCGCCGGTCGGCCTGCGGGTCGCCCTGCTCACCACCATCGTGCCGAGCAAGGAGCCGATCGAGGTCGCCGAGCGGACGCTGCGCCGGCTGCGGGAGATCGTCTACTGCGGGCACGTCGACGTGTGGATCCTCGACGAGGGCGACGACCCGGCGGTACGGGCGATGGCCGCGCGGCTGGGCGTACGCCACTTCACCCGCAAGGGCCGGCCCGAGTACAACCGGCCCGGCGGCGAGTTCCGGGCCCGCACCAAGTCCGGCAACCACAACGCCTGGCGGGCCGAGCACGAGCACCGCTACGACGTGGTCGCCAACGTCGACCCGGACCACGTGCCGCTGCCGAACTTCCTGGAACGCACGCTCGGCTACTTCCGCGACCCGGACGTCGCGTTCGTGGTGACCCCCCAGGTGTACGGCAACATGCACCAGAACTTCGTCGCCCACGGCGCCTCGGTGCAGCAGTACCTCTACAACGGGCTGATCGCCCGTGGCGGCAACGGCCTGGACGCGCCGCTGCTGACCGGCACCGGGCACCTCTACCGGCCGGCGGCCTGGCGGACCATCGGCGGCTACCAGGACTCGATCATCGAGGACCACCTCACCAGCATCCGCGTGCACGCCGCCGTCAACCCTTCCACCGGCAACCGGTGGAAGGGCGTCTACACCCCGGACGTGGTGGCGCTCGGCGAGGGACCGACCTCCTGGGCGGACTACTTCAACCAGCAGAAGCGCTGGGCGGCCGGGATCTGCGAGATCCTGCTCCGGCGCGAGCTGCGCACACCGCGCGACCTGCCGTCCCGTCGTCGCTGGCAGTACCGGCTGCTCCAGTTCTACTACCCGAGCGTGGCGGTGAGCCTGCTGCTGGGTAACGCGGCCACCGCGCTGTACCTGCTGACCGGCGTCGACGCGGGTCGCCTCGACCCGCAGGTCTGGGCGACGCTGTGGGGGTCCACCATCGGCACCTGGTTCCTGCTCTGGCTGTGGCTGCGCCGCTTCAACATCGCCCCGCACGAGCGGGAGGAGGTGGGCATGGCCGGCATGGCGCTCGCGCTGTTCGCCGGACCGGTCTACGTGGCCGCGGCGGTGGGCGCCCTGCTGCGCCGCAAACTCGGCTTCGTGGTCACCGCCAAGGGCGCGCTGCGCACCGTCGAGTCGCCGCGTACGTTCCGGCTGCACCTGTGCTGGGCGCTCGCCGCCGCCGGACTGCTCGCGGCGAGCTTCGCGCTGGACCACGACTACCCACTTCTGCGGGTCTGGCCGGCGCTGACACTGCTGACCGGGCTCGCGCCGCCGTTGATCTCCTGGGTGGAGAGTCTGCGGGCGCGCCGGGACCGGGTAGCCGGCGTGATCCGGGAGCCCCAGGTGGTGCCCCGGACCGTGGCCGAGGGTGGTGTGCCGTGCTGAGGCCGACGCTGCCCCGGATGGGACTGGCGCTGGCCGGAGTGCTGCTGCTCGCGTACGCCTTCGTGGTGGCGCCGGGCGCATGGAGCGACCCGGCCACCGACGCCGCGGTGCGGCGGCCCGCCCCGGCGACGCCGCAGGCGAGCACCGACGTGCCGGCGGCGGTCGTGCCGAGCCCGCGCGGCGGCCCGTTCCCGCCGGCCGGGCAGGCGTTCTTCGGGGTGATGACCGACAAGGGACCGTACGACTTCGCGCCGGTCGACCGGTTCGCCGACGCGGCCGGGCGGTCGCCGCAGGTGATGCTCTTCGGCGCGGACTGGGCGTCGGCCGCGTTCGACCGGAGCCTGTTCGACCGGATCGCCGAGCGGGGCATGATGCCGATGCTCGGCTGGGAGCCGTGGGACCACACGGTCGACAAGGCGGCCCGCCGCACCGAGCTGACCGACAGGCAGATCGACCGGCTGCGCGCCACCCAGCCGGACTACCGGCTGTCCCGGATCGCGCGCGGCGACTTCGACGCGTACCTGCGCTCCTGGGCCGACGGCGTCCGGTCGCTGGGCTACCCGGTGGCGATCCGCTTCGCGCACGAGATGAACGGCGACTGGTACCCCTGGTGCGAGCGGGCCAACGGCAACCGCCCCGGCGACTACGTCCGCGCCTGGCGGCACGTGCACGACGTCTTCGCCGAGGCCGGCGCCACGAACGTCACCTGGGTGTGGAGCCCGAACGCCCGCTGGGACAAGACGACCGCCGGGCTCACCGGCCTCTACCCGGGCGACGAGTACGTCGACTGGGTCGGTGTCACCGGCTACTACGGCAGCGGCGCCTTCACCAAGACGTACTGGTCGTTCGACCAGATCTTCGGCCCGACGATCGCGGAGATCCGCAAGGTCACCGGCAAGCTGCTCGTGGTCACCGAGACCGGCGCCGCCGACGCCGCCGGGCACAAGGCCCGGTGGATCCGGGACACGTTCCGCGCCCTGCCCCGCTACCCGGGCCTCATCGGGCTGATCTGGTTCGAGGTGGACAAGGAGAAGGACTGGCGCATCGCCGGTTCACCGGCGGCGGCGACCGCGTTCGCCGAGGCGGTGGCCGCCGAGCGCTACGACGTGACCTGGTCACCGGCGGTGCGGCCACGCGAAGGCCCCTGACCTGGAGCCGTTCCTCGCCCCCGAGCACGAGATGTACGCCGCCGTCCAGGCGGACCTGCCGGACTGGCTGGACCGCTCGGAGGAGTGGCTCAGCGCCACCCAGATCCGGCTGCTGCGCGACATGCCGCACCTCAATGAGTGCGCTGGCCGAGCAGCTCTGGCCGGAGCGGCAGTCGTGGCTGCCGGAGGACGTCTTCATCGGCGGCTACCGAAGTGCGGGCCAGTGCTCCGGCCTTCAGGCGGGGGAAGGCCCGCGCTGGGAGGGCCGCCAAGGCCCGAGCAGTGCCTTAACCTCGCGCCCGCTCGTTCTGCTCGGCCACGGGGACCGGCACGATGGCAGCGATCCGGCGTCCGTGGTTGGTCACGTAAAGGGTCTTGCCGTAGACGGCGACGCCGTTGAGCGCTCCGGCGAGCGTCTTGCGCAGCTCGCGGACGCTGATCTCATTTTCGCGGGTGTCACTCATAGTCGCCATCGTAACCTTGTGTACACTTGTGTGTGTGCAGCTCCGGTACAACTACCGCGTGTACCCGACGCCTGGCCAGCAGATCGAGCTGGCGCGGGCGTTCGGGTGCGCGCGGGTTGTGTTCAACGACGGGCTGCGCCTGCGTCAGCAGGCCCGGGAGGCGGGGGAGAAGTACATCTCCGACGGGGAGCTGTCCCGGCGTCTGATCACCGAGGCGAAGGCGACGCCGGAACGCGCGTGGCTGGGAGAGGTTTCCACCGTGGTGTTGCAGCAGGCACTGGCGGACCTGAACACCGCGTACCGCAACTTCTTCAACTCGATCACGGGCAAGCGCAAGGGCCGCAAGGTCGCACCTCCCCGGTTCCGCTCCCGCAAGGACAACCGGCAGGCCATCCGCTTCACGAAGAACTCCCGGTTCAAGGTCCTCGACAACGACCGGCTGCGGTTGCCGAAGATCGGCGACCTCGCAGTCCGCTGGTCCCGGACGCTGCCCTCAGACCCGTCATCGGTGGCGATCATCCGGGATGCGGCCGGACGGTACTTCGCGTCGTTCGTCGTGCAGACGGGCGAGGACGAGGCGTTACCGCCGGTCGACTCCGAGGTCGGGATCGACCTGGGCCTGACCCACTTCGCGGTGCTCTCGGACGGCACGAAGGTGGCGGCGCCGACGTTCCTGCGCCGGGCCGCGCGCAAGCTCAAGCGGTTGCAACACGACCTGTCCCGCAAGCAGAAGGGCTCGGCCAACCGCAAGAAGGCCGTCGTCAAGGTCGCACGGGCGCACGGGCGGGTGGCCGACATGCGGCGGGACTGGCAGCACAAGCTGTCCACGGCGATCATCCGCGAGAACCAAGCGGTGTACGTCGAGGACCTGTGCGTCGTCGGTCTCGGCCGGACGCGGCTCGCGAAGTCCGTGCACGACGCGGGCTGGGCCAGCTTCACCGCCATGATGGAGTACAAGGCCGCCCGGTACGGACGCACCTTCGGCCGGGTGGATCGGTTCTTCCCGTCCACCCGCATGTGCTCCGACTGTGGCCGGATCAACGAGAAGATGGCGCTCAACGTCCGAGCGTGGGACTGCCCCTGCGGGGCAGCCCACGACCGGGACGTGAACGCCGCGAAGAACGTCAAGGCCGCCGGGCAGGCGGACTTCAACGCCCGTGGAGCGCACGTAAGACCGGGGCTCGTCCCGGCGGCGCGCAACGAAGCGGGAACCCACCCGGACGCCGCGTGTTCCACGCGCAGCGTGGAGGGAATCTCCGTCCCTTAGGGCGGAGAGGATGTCAAACCATCTCGGCGCAGGACCCGCCCGAGGTGATCATGATGGAGCGGGAGCGGCAGGCGAGGTCGCTACCCCGCCAGGAGCAGATGGTGGCTCTGTACGAGGAGGAGCAGCGGGTGATGCGCGAGTGGGTGCCACTGGCCCAGTTCGGCGTACCGGACGAGGAGTACGTCAACGCGCGGTTCCTGATCCGCCACGACGACCTCGCCGCCCGGCGGTTCGACAGGGTGCTGTCCTTCTGCGAGTTCACCGAGTGACAGCCGGAGCGGCTCAGACCAGCGTGCGGACCGCCCGCAGCGCCGCCTCCACGTCCTGCTCGCCGTTCGCGATCGTCGCGCCGAAGCGCAGATACGACGGCCGGTAGGGCGTGCTGCTGGCGATCACGCCGGCCGACCGCAGCCGGTCCACCGCCCGGTCCGCCGGCACGCCCGGCACCTCGCAGCAGACCACCCCGGCGGACAGGTCGGCGTCGCGCGGCGTGACCAGCCGGACGCCCCGGATCCCGGCCAGCCCCTCCTTGAGGAGGTCCGCGAGTTCCCGGGTGCGCCCGGCGACCCGGGCCGGGCCGATGCGCCGGTGGAACGCGAACGCGTCGGCGAGCGCCCAGCGGTGCTCGAAGCTGTGGTAGCCGCCGGGCGTGTGCGCCGGGCCCGGTGGCACGGGCTGCCCACCGGTGCCGCCGGCGAGCCAGCGACCGATGCCGCGCCTGTCGAAGCTGGGGATCACCGGCGTCATTCGGGCCCACGCCCGCTCGGCGGCCCAGACCAGGCCGGTGCCGCGCGGCCCGAGCAGCCACTTGTGGCAGCCGGAGACGAGTACGTCGCAGCCGAGCTGCTCCGGTGTGGACGCGTCGGCGCCGAAGCCGTGCACCGCGTCGAGGCAGAGCAACGCCTCCGGGCTGCGCTCGCGGACCGCCTCGGCCAGCCGGCGTACCGGCAGCTTCACGCCGGTGCTGGAGTGCACCCAGGTCAGCGCCACCACCCGGGTACGCGGGGTGAGCGCCGCGGTCAGTCCCGCGACCATCTCGTCCGCCCCGGCCGTGGCCGCGTCGCGGTAGAGGCGGGCCCGGCGTACGGTCGCCCCGTCGCGTTCGGCGCGCAACCGCAGCGATTCGTGGGTGGCGTAGAAGTCGTGCTCGGTGGTCAGCACCTCCTCGCCCGGTCGCAGGCGGATCGCGCTGTAGACCAGGCCGAGGCCCATGGTCGTGGAGTCGGTGAGCGCGATGTGGTCCGAGCGGGCGCCGAGATGCCCGGCCGCCGCGGCGAGCACCGCCCGGTCCAGCCGTTCCTCGTTCGCGGCCAGGTAGCCGGAGGCGTCCCGGTCGAGGCCGGCGCGGTGGGTGGCCACGGCGGCCCGTACCGGGGCCGGGTGCGGGGCGAAGACGAACGTGGCCAGGTGCGCCCGGGAGCGGTCGAGCGCGAACTGGGCGCGGACGCTGTCCCAACTGGCCGGATCCAGGGCGGGCGCGTCGTCGGACACCGCGGTCCCGGCCGCCGGGCGGTCCGGGTCGCAGCCGGTGGCCAGGCCGGTGACGCCCGCCGCCGCTGTGGCGCCGAGCAGGTGCCGCCGGGTCAGGCGCCGTCGGGTCGGATGCATGGGGTCAATCGTCCGCCGTGCATGTCACGGCCGGGTCACCGTCGGTGCCGGGGGACCGGTGATTTCACCGATGCGCGTCGGCGGTCCGGGCGCGGATGCTGACGCATGTCGATGTAATTCCGGCGCAAGGAGTGACCGACGTGCCCACCACCATCCGTTCCCGTACCCCCGTCCGTGCCCTGGCTCGCCTCGCCGTGGCCGCACTGCTCGCCACCGGCGGCGCCCTCGCCGTCCCGGTCGCCGCGAACGCGGCCAGCCCCTACGAGCGCGGCCCGGCGCCCACGAACGCCATCCTGGAGGCCAGTCGCGGGCCGTTCGCCACCTCCTCGATCAACGTCTCCTCGTTGAGCGTCACCGGCTTCGGCGGCGGCGTCATCTACTACCCGACCAGCACCGCCGAGGGCACTTTCGGCGCGGTCGCCATCTCGCCCGGCTACACCGCCTCGTGGTCCAGCCTGAGCTGGCTGGGGCCGCGGATCGCCTCGCACGGCTTCGTGGTGATCGGCATCGAGACCAACACGCGGCTGGACCAGCCGGACAGCCGGGGCCGCCAGCTCCTGGCCGCGCTGGACTACCTGACCCAGCGCAGCTCGGTCCGGGGCCGGATCGACTCCTCCCGGCTGGCAGTGGCCGGGCACTCGATGGGTGGTGGCGGCAGCCTGGAGGCCGCGGCGGCCCGGCCGTCGTTGCAGGCCGCCGTCCCGCTCGCACCGTGGAACCTGGACAAGACCTGGTCCGACGTACGGGTGCCGACGCTCATCATCGGCGGCGAGAGCGACAGCGTGGCACCGGTGGCGAGCCACTCGATCCCGTTCTACAACAGCATCCCGGCGTCCTCGGAGAAGGCGTACCTGGAGCTGAACGGCGCGAGCCACTTCTTCCCGCAGACCGTGAACACGCCGACGGCGAAGCAGACGGTCGCGTGGCTGAAGCGGTTCGTCGACGACGACACCCGCTACGAGCAGTTCCTCTGCCCCGGTCCGACCGGGTCGGCGATCGAGGAGTACCGCAACACCTGCCCCAGCTCCTGATCCCCTCCGCTCCCGGGGTGGTCGCCACGGCGGCCACCCCGGGAGCGTGTCCGCCTCTTTTCCGACGGGTTGCCCATCTGTGACACTGCATGCATGGTTTCTGCATCGACAGTGCATATAGCCTTGCGGGGCCGGGACGACGAGTGCGACGCGATCCGCCGGCTCCTCGACCGCGACGACGGCGGCGCCCTGCTGTTCCACGGGCCGCCCGGCTCCGGGCGCAGCGCCCTGCTGGCGTACGCCCGCAGGTCGGCCGGGCAGCGCGCGGTGCTCGCCGGCGGCGGCCTGGCCGACGAGGCGACACTGCCCTACGCCGGGCTGCACCGCCTGCTCGACCCGGTGCTGGACGCGGACACCGCACTCCCGGTGCGGCAACGCCGGCTGCTGCGCCGGGCGCTGGGCGGCGACGGGTGCCCGGCCGAGCAGCGGCTGGCCCTGGCCGCGGCGGTGCGCTCCCTGCTCGCCGCCGTAGCCGCGGACCGGCCGATGCTGTGCACGGTGGACGACCTCGACACCGGCGATCCGCAGAGCGCCTGGACGCTCGCCGTGGTGGCGCGCCGGCTGCGCCGGCTGCCGGTGGCGATGCTGCTGACCGCGACCGCACCGGCCACCGTCGACGGCGTACCCGCTCACCGGCTGCGCCCGTTGGACGCCCACGAGTGCCACGCGATGCTCTCCGGGCTCCGCGAGCGGCCACCCGCGCCGGTCGCCGCCGCACTTGCCGCGCTCAGCCGGGGCAGCCCGGCGGCGCTGACCGACCTGGCCGGCACGCTCACCCCGGCCCAGTGGCGGGGCGAGGCGCCGCTGCCCGACGCGCCGCCCGTGGACGGCGCGCTCGCCGCCGCGTACCGGGCCCGCCTGGACCGGCTGCCGGTCCCGACCCGGCGGATGGTGCTGCTCGCCGCGCTCGACCCCGGCGACGACCCGGGCACCCTGGTCCGCGCCGCGTGGGCGGCCGGGCTGACCGTCGAGGCGCTCGCTCCCGCCGAGGCCGCCGGACTGCTGCGCACCGGGCCGGGCGGGGTGACGTTCCCGCACCCGCTCGCCCGCACGATGATCACCGCCGTCGCGCCGCTCGCCGACCTGCGCGCGGCGCACCTGCTGCTGGCCGGCACGCTCGCCGAGGGCACGCTGGGCCGGGCGCTGCGCCACGCCACCGCCGCCGACTGTCCCTCCGACGTGCTCGCCGCCGAGCTGACCGCGGCTGTCGAGGAGGTGCCGGACCGCGCCGCCGCGGCGGTCGTGCTGCGCCGCGCCGCCGAACTGAGCCCCGACCCCGGCCGCGCCGCCGAACTGACAGTCGCGGCCGCGCGGTGCGCCTGGACAGCAGGCGACCCGGACCAGGCCCGAGGGCTGCTGCGACGCCTGCCCGGCGCGTCGCCCGCCGAGGGCCGGGCCGACCTGCTCCGCGGCGACATGCAGCTGCGCTGCGACGCGCCCGCCGCCGCGGTCGCCACGCTGCTGGCCGCCGCCGACGCGGTCGCGCCGGCCGACCGGCGGGCCGCGCTGCTGGCGCTGGTCCGGGCCGGCGAGGCCATCTGCGTCACCGGCGACCAGTACCGGTACGCCGAGGTGGCCCGCCGGGCCGAGGCGCTGCGGCGGCCCGGCGACCCGCCCGAGCTCGACCTGCTGGCCACGTTCGCCTCGGGCGTCGGGGCGACGCTGCGCGGCGACCACGCACGCGGCGGCCCGGCGCTGCGCCGGGTCGTCGTCCTCGGCGGCCGGCTGACCGGGCCCGCGCTCACCCCCGACGCGCTCGTCTGCGCCGCCGCGGCCGCACTGCTGGTCGCAGTGGACGGTCCCGCGCACCGGCTCGCCGGCCGGGCGGCCGAGGTGGCCCGCTCACGCGGCGAGCTGTCCCTGCTGCCCCGGGCGCTGGAGCTGCGGGCGGTCGCCGAGTACTGGCTGGGCCGGCACGAGGCCGCGGCGGAGACCGCCCGCGAGGGCGTGCGCGCGGCCCGCGCCACGGGCCAGCACGTGTGCGCCCAGGTGCACCTCGGCATCCTCGCCGTGCTGGCCGCGGTCCGCGCCGACCGGGACGCCGCGCTGGCCCGGATCGCCGAGATCGGTGACGGGGCCGCGCCGGGGAGCCGGCCGGACGCCTACGCCCGCTGGGCGCTCGGCGTGCTCGACCTGATCGACGGCCGGTACGCCGACGCGGTGGCCCGGCTGTCCGCGCTGGCCCGTACCCGCACCGGCCGGGGGCAGGTGCTGGTCCAGGTGATGGCCACGCCGTACCTCGTGGAGGCCGCCGCCCACGACGGCGGGCGGCCGGCCGCCGCGCTCGCCGTGTTCGACCACTGGGCCAGCAGCACGGCGAGCCCGTCGCGGCGGGCGCTCGCCGCGCGCTGCCGGGCGCTGCTCGCGCCACGTGGCGGCCCGGAGGCCGAACGGGAGTTCCACGCGGCGCTGCGGCTGCACCCGGCCGACACCGACCGGTTCGAGCGCGCCCGCACCGAGCTGCTGTTCGGCCGCGAGCTGCGCCGCCGGCGCCGGCCCCGGGACGCCCGTGCGCACCTGCACCGGGCCCGGGAGGCGTTCACCCTGCTCGGCGCCGCCGTCTGGGCCGACCGGGCGGGGGAGGAGCTGCGCGCGGCGGGGGAGTCGGTCGGGCCGGTGCGGCACGGCCCGGAGCAGTTGCTGACCGGGCAGCAACTGCACATCGCCCGGCTGGTCGCGGAAGGGGCGACCAACCGGGAGATCGCCACCCGCATGTGCCTGTCCACCCGGACCGTCGACCACCATCTGCGCAACGTCTTCCACCGGCTGGGCGTGCGCTCGCGTACCGAACTGGCCCGACTGCTGTCCTGACCGCCCGCCGCCCTCGGGCGCCCGCGCGGCGTCGGTCGCCGCCGGGCCGGCTGCGCCGCCGGGGTCAGCGCAGTGCGGCCACCGCGGCGTCCGCGCCGCCGCGCCACAGCACGCCGGCCTCGGTGAAGCCCGCCGCGCGCAGCGCGTCCAGGTGCCAGGTCGCGGGCGGGTTCCACTCCGGGCTGTGCCCGGTCGGGTAGATCTGCCGCCGCTTCTCCACCAGCGGCCCGAGCACCGGATCGTCGGCTGCCTGCTCCCACCAGTCCGACCAGGACAGCGCCGCGCCCGCGCGGTGCCGGGCCGCCCGCAGCTCGCCGGCCCGCGTGTGCAGCCGGTCGGTCAGCGTCGGCATCCCCTCGTCGGGCATGTGGTCGGCGTTGACGAACACCCCGCCGGGGCGCAGCACGTCGCGGATCTCGCCGTACAACCGCGCGAGGCGCGGGCCGTCGAGCCAGTGCAGGGCGGTCGCGGTGAGCACGGCGTCGTAGTCGCGGTGCGGCAGTGCGGCGGCCCAGTCGGGCCGGTTGAGGTCGGCGGTCACCACAGTGGCCCGCCCGGCCAGCGCCGCCTCGGCGAGGGTGAGCAGCACCGGGTCGAGGTCGAGCACCGTCACCTCGGCGTCCGGCCGGCGGGCCAGCGTCCGCAGGCTGATCGATCCGGTGCCGCCCGCGAGGTCGAGGACGCGTGGCGGCCGGTCGCCGGCGACCGCCTCGACGGCGTCGAGCATCGCCGCGAAGCGGTGCTCCCGGTCGGGCAGGTACGCCTCCTGCTGCCGGTCCCAGCTCTCCTGCCAGGCCCGCACGTCCAAATCGTAAGGAGTCATGCCGCTCACGATAGTTACCGCCGGTGGACCTGTCGAGGCTTGTTGCCAAAGTTTTGCAATAAGCGCCGCCGTCCCGGCGGCGTCACCGGGACCGGACGTGCGGCGGGTCGACGGTGACGAGCGGGTGACGCGCGCTGCGGCAGGGTCGCGGCACGACGACGGCACCGTTCGAGGGGGCTGCATGATCAGGACGATGCTCCGGCTGCGCGCGCGCACCGGCTGCGAGCCCGCGGTCGGGCCGGCCTTCGAGACGGTCGCCGGGCAGCTCGGCGCGCTGGCCGGCAACCTGCGGCACGAGCTGCTGCGCGACGCCCTCGACCCGCGCGGCTTCGTCGTCGTCACCGAGTGGGCCGACGAGGCGGCGCTGCGCGCGTACCGGCGGGGGCCGGTGGCGGCCCGCCTGGCCGACCTGCTCCGGCCGCTGACCGAGCCGGACGGCGACCCCGGCTACCCGCTGATGCGCGAGACCGGGGACGGGACGGGCCCGGTCTACGTGGACGTCGAACTGACAGTGCCGCTCGACCGGCTCGCCGAGTTCCACAGCGGCTACCCCGAGGTGGTCCGGCGGATGGCGGCGATACCCGGCTACCGCCGCGAACAACTGCTGCGGGAGCCCGGCTCGGACATCCACCACATCTTCGCCGAGTGGGACGGCGCCGCGCCGTTCCTCGCCTGGATCGGCGACCCGGCCCACGCCTCGGCGCAGGCCGGGCCGATCGCGCCGTTCCTTCTCGACATCCGGCGCCGGCTGTTCCACGTCGTGCCCGACGCGGACGGCCGCCGACAACCCACCACGGGCTGGGAGGCCGACGTGCACAGGACAACAGACGTACTCGTCGTCGGGGCGGGGCCCACCGGGCTGACCGCCGCCGTCGAACTGGCCCGGCGGGGCATCGACTGCCTGGTGATCGACAAGCAGGCCACCCCGCCCGGCCACGCCGACAAGGCGATCGGTGTGCACTGCCGCACCATGGAGATCTGGGAGGAGCAGGGCGTCGTCCGCGAGGCCATGGACGCCGGCATCTGGCTCACCGGCAACACGGTCTTCGTCAACGGCGAGCAGACCCACCGGATGAGCTGGGAACTGCCCGGCCTGCCGTACGCCCACCTCGGCCTGCCGCAGTACGAGACCGAACGGATCCTCACCGCCCGGCTGGCCACCCTCGGGGTCCGCCCGCAGCGCGGTGCCGAACTCGTCGACTTCACCCAGGACGCCGACGGCGTGACCGCCACCGTCCGCACCGCCGACGGCGGCACCGAGACGGTACGCGCGGCGTACCTGGTCGGCGCCGACGGCGCGCACAGCCGGGTGCGGGAGCGGCTCGGGCTCACCTTCACCGGCGGGCTCGGCCGGTTCCCGCAACTGTTCATGCTGGTGGACGTCGACGTGGACTGGGACATGCCGGACGGGCACCTGCTGCGGTTCCTGCACATGACCGACGGGCAGATGGACGGGATGCTCGTCTGCGTACCGCTGCGCGGCGAGCACCGCTACCGCATCGCCACGCTCGCCCCGCCCCGGTTCTTCGCCCAGACCGGCGGGCGCGACGCCCCGCCCGGGTTCAGCGAGGAACTCGACGAACCGACCATCTCCGACGTGCAGGCCGCGCTGGACCGCCTCGCGCCACCGGGCACCCGGGCGAGCAACCTGCGCTGGTCGTCGGTGTTCCGGATCAGCCACGGCATCGTCGACCGCTACCGCGACGGTCGCGTGTTCGTCGCCGGGGACGCCGCCCACCTGCACCCGCCGGCCGGCGGCCAGGGCATGAACACCGGCATCCAGGACACCTGGAACCTCGCCTGGAAGCTCGCCCTGGCGGTACGCGGTCTCGCCGCGCCCGGCCTGCTCGACAGCTACGAGACCGAGCGGCGGCCGGAGGGCGAGGAGATCGTCGGCCGGGCGGTACGGATGGCCGGCACCGAGGAAGTGGACCGCGCCGACCTGGAACGGCAGTTCCTCCAGGAGATGTCCATGCTGCTCAGCTACGCCGGCAGCCCGCTGGTCGGGGAGACCGTCGCCGACCCGGCCGCGCTCGGTGACGCGCCCCGCCCCGGCGACATCGCGCCCGACGTCGACGGGCTGCGCCGGCGCGGCGTCGGCCACCCGCTGCGGCTGCGCGATCTGACCCGGGGCACCCGGCACACGCTGCTGCTCTACGCCGACCGCACGGCCGACGCGGGGCAGTTGGCCGCGTTCACCGGTTTGTGCGCCGACGCGCGCCGGCTCGCCGGCGGGGAAGTCGAGGCGTACCTGCTGCTCGACCCGGACGCCGACGAACCGCGACTTCTCGACCCGCCCGTGGTGCGCGACGCCGAGCGCCGCTTCCGCGCTGCGTACGGGCTGGACGGCACCGGCCTGTACCTGATCCGCCCGGACGGGCACATCGGGTTCCGGGGCGCGCCGGTCGACCCCGACGCGCTGCGCAAGCACCTGCACCTGGTGTTCGGGAGCGCCCGGTGAGCCGGGTCCGGACCGTGCTGTCGATGCGGACCCGGGAGGGCTGCGAGGAGCGCTTCGAGGCGGAGTGGCTCACCGCCGCCGAACAGATCCGCACCCTGGACGGCTGCCTGCACCAGGACCTGGTCCGCGACGCCGACGACCCGCGCAGCTATCTGATCATCAGCGACTGGGCGGACCGCGAGCGGCTCGACGCGTTCGGGCGCAGCTCGCACCGGGACCGGCTGCTGAGCATCATCCGTGAGCTGCGGGAGTCCGCCGACCGGCACACCTACCAGGTGCTGCACAGCGTGACCGGCGAGCCGGGGGAGGGGCGATGACCGACGACGTGGTGCCGGCGAGCGAGCTCTACACCGACGCGTTCGCTGCCGACCCGTACCCCACCCTGGCCCGGCTGCGCGCCGAGCGGCCGGTCTGCCCGGTCGGCTCGCCGCGCTTCGACTCCTGGCTCATCACCCGCTTCGACGACGCGCGCACCGCGCTGACCGACCCGCGCCTGTCCAAGGACCTGTACGGACCGGAGCAGCACTACCTGAAGATCTTCGGCCCGAACTCCGAGGGTCTGAACCGCAACATGCTCAACTCCGACCCGCCGGAGCACACCCGGCTGCGCCGGGTGGTGTCGCAGGCGTTCGCGCCCCGGCGGATCGAGGCGCTGCGCCCCCGGGTGGCGTCGATCGTCGACCAGCTCATCGACAAGATGGCGCCGCACGGCGAGGCGGACCTGATGCACGACTTCGCCATCCCGCTGCCGATGACAGTCATCTGCGAACTGCTCGGCGTGCCGCCCGCCGACCACGGCCGGGTGCTCGACTGGACCCAGGTCATCCGCACCTCCGGCTCCACCAGCCGGCCCCCCGCCGAGGAGCGGGCGGCGGTGCAGGAGGCCCAGCTCCGGCTGCACCACTACCTGGCCGGGCTGGTCCGCGCCAAACGCGACGACCCGGCCGACGACATCATCGGCGCGCTGATCAAGGCGGTCGACCAGGACGGGACGCTGTCCGAGGCGGAACTGGTCACCACCACGTTCCTGCTGCTGTTCGCCGGGCACCAGACCACCGCCGACTTCCTCGGCAACGCCGTACTGGCCCTGCTGACCCACCCCGAGCAGATGGAACTGCTGCGCGCCACGCCGCGTCTGCTGCCCGCCGCGATCGAGGAGCTGTTGCGCTTCGACGGGCCGCTGCCCGTGGCCAGCCCGCGCATCGCCACCGAGGACGTCGACTACCAGGACGTACGCATCCCGCGCGGCGCGATCGTCGGGGTCGCGATCAACGCGGCCAACCACGACCCGGCGCACTTCGCCGACCCGGACCGGCTGGACCTGCGCCGGGTGCGGGGCCCGCACCTCGGGTTCGGTCACGGCGTCCACTACTGCCTGGGCGTCTCACTGGCCCGGATGGAGGCCGAACTCGCGCTCGGCGCGCTGCTGCGCCGGCTGCCCGGACTGCGTCTCGGCGTGCCGCTGGCCGAGGTGCGCCGGCTCCCCGCCGCCTCGCCGTTCCGCGGCCTGCTGGAACTGCCTGTCACCTTCACCGCGTGACGGCGCCGCCGTCCGAACCCACCCACCAAGGAGCAGTCATGGTCTTCCGCAACGTGATCGTCTGTCACATGGTCCCCGGCAGCGAGCAGATCGTCGGCGGCGTGTTCGGCCACTACGACCAGGCCACCCGGCCGCAGGATCTGGGCGTCATCGGCCGGTACCTGCTGTCGCACCGCGACCTCTACATCCACGTGATCGAGCGGGAGCAGGACCCGCGGATCTCCGGGCAGACCCGCGGCCTGCCCGCCTTCCAGAAGATCGCCGAGGAGATCGGCCCGTACGTCACGCCCTACCCGCGCTACTGGAAGAACCCGTCGGACTCGGTGGCGAAGGAGTTCTACCACTGGGCGCCCGAGGGCGAGCCGCCAGCCGACACCACGCTCACCGTGATCGTCGGGCGGATCAAGCCGGGCGCCGAGCCGGACGTGGCACGGGTCTTCGCCGAGTCCGACGCCGGGTCGCTCCCGGCCGACCTCGGGGTCACCGGGCGCTGGCTCTACTCGATCGACGACGTCTACGTGCACCTGCTCGAACAGGAGTCGTCGGCGGCCGAGGCCACCCGGGACCAGCACGGCGACAAGCCCGCGTTCGGCAAGGTGATGCAGGATCTGGGCCCGTACATCGAGCCGTACCGGCCGGACCGGTGGCAGGGCCCGCAGGACTCGGTGGCCACCGTCTTCTACCGCTGGCAGGCCCAGGACTGAGCGCCCCGGACGCGACCACGAGCGGGGTTTACAACCCGGTGACCCTGTGCCAGCCTCGTGGGCGCGCTCCCACGATCGCCGGCGGTGGCACGTCTCCCGGGAGCCGGAGGGCGGTGCGCCGTGACGGCGGCGGTGGACGTCGAACTGGTGACGGCGGCACGCCAGGGTGACCGGGCCGCGCTCACCGCGCTTCTCGCCGCCCATCTGCCGCTGGTGTACAACGTGGTCGGACGCGCGCTGGCCGGGCACGCCGATGTCGACGACGTGGTGCAGGAGGTCATGCTCCGCGTCGTCGAGCGGCTGCCCACGCTGCGCGAGCCGGACCGGTTCCGCGCCTGGCTGGTCACCATCGCCATCCGCCAGGTCCGCGAACACGCCCGCCGCCGGGCCGGGGCCCGCCAGGTGCCGCTGGATCCGTACGCGGAGGTGCCGGATCCGGACGCGGACACCGCGGGCGCGGCCCTGTCCGAGGTGGACCGGGACGCCCGGCGACGGGACGTGCTCTCCGCGGTCGCCTGGCTCGACGCCGACGACCGTGAGGTGCTCGCGCTGTGGTGGCGGGAGCTGGACGGGGAGCTGACCCGCGGCGACGTGGGCGAGGCACTCGGGGTCGGCGCCTCCCACGCGGCGGTCCGGATCCAGCGGATGCGCTCCCGGCTCGCGCAGGCGTACACCGTCCTGGCCGCGTGGCGGGCCCGGCCGCGCTGCCCCGGCCTGGCCGTCGCCGCTCGGGCGTGGGACGGCACGCTCGTGCCGCTGTGGCGCAAACGGCTGAGCCGGCATGTCCTGGCCTGCCCGGCCTGCCTCGCCGCGGGCGGACGCCGCGGCACGCCGGAGCAGATCCTGCCCGGCCTGGCCGGGCTGGCGGTGCCGGCCGGCCTGGCCGCCGGACTGCGCGCGGCGCTCGAAGCGCAACCGGCGGTGGTGGCGGTCCCGCCCGTGGCGCCGGCCGCGGTGGGCGGCCTGCGGCGGGCGTTGTCGTCGAAGGCGGCGGTCGCCGCCGGCACGGTCGCGGTCCTGGCCGTCACCGCGCTCACCCTTGCCGTGCGCCACGAGCCGGACGGCCGGGACGGTGTGGTGGCCGCCGCGCCGACGCTCCCGGTCCGGGGCGGGCCGTCGGCCGCCGCAACGCCGTCCGCTTCCCCGTCCGCCGTCCCGTCGCCGCGTCCGTCGCGTGCGCTCACCGGCGTGACCGACGCCGACATCGTCGTCGCCCCGGACGGCAGCGACGACGGCGACGGCAGCCTCCGCCGCCCGTACGCCACGCTGAACCGGGCGGCCGAGGTGGTCCGGCCCGGCCAGACCATCGCCCTGCGCGGTGGCACGTACCGGATGACCGAGCCGGTGACCATCGGTACGGACGGCACGGCGGACCGGCGCATCGTGCTCAGCGCATACCGGGGCGAGCGGCCGGTGCTCGACGCCGCCGCGGTGCCCGCGGACGCCTGGGCCGTCACCCAGCGGACCGCCTGGTGGACCGTGCAGGACATCGAGGTACGCGGCTCCCGCAGCCACGCCTGGGTCTGCCGGGCCTGCTCCCACACCGTGTTCCGTCGCCTGTCCGTGCACGACAACGCCCGTTCCGGCCTGACGCTGCGCGACCCGGGCACAGTGGGCAACCAGGTGCTCGACAGCGACTTCTTCCGCAGCTACGACCCGGCGGACCCGGGCGGCGCCGGCGTGGGGCTCGCGGTCAAGTTCGGCGACGGCGCGGGCAACGTGCTGCGCGGCAACCGGACCTTCCACAACGCCGACGACGGCATCGACCTCGGCGGCTTCGCCGACCCGGTCACCGTGGAGCGGAACTGGTCCTACGGCAACGGGCAGAACCGGTGGGGCGTGACCGGCTGGGACAGCAACGGGTACGGCTTCTCGCTCGGCGGCGGGGAACCGGTCCCGGCCGGTCACCGGGTGCGGGACAACGCCGCCTGGGGCAATCGGGGGCACGGATTCGGTGTGGAGGCCAACGCCGGCCGGATCGACCTCACCGGCAACACCGCGTTCCGCAACGGTGGCGCCGGCTTCGACCTGACCGGCGCCGGCGGCACGGCCCGGTGGAACCTGGCCCTGGACAACCGGACGCCGGCCCGGGGCGGTGAGCGCGTCGCCGCCACCGGAAACTCGTGGGACGACGACGGCTGGAGCGCCGCCCGGCTGCGGTCCACCGACCCGCGCACGGCCGAGGGCCCGCGCCGCGCCGACGGGACGTTGCCGTCCACCGGCTACCTCGGCACCGGCACCCGGCTCGGCGCCGACCTGACAGCCCGCTGAGGCGCCCGGCGGAAAACCGGCGCGAGAAAAAGCGTTGTCGCGGCCGGACCGCCCCGTCTGTGTGGTGACGGGTAGCCGGGCAGCATCCGTCACCGGGCACCGGCTGCCGCCGTGAGGGCCGCCGCCAGCGATGGCGGTGACGGCGGAGGCCGACACACCGCACACCCAGGATCCCCGGGGAGAACCGTGAGACATCTCGTCCGACGACGGGCGGCGGCCCTGTTCGCCGTCCTCGTCACCACCACCGCGACCGCCGCCGTCGGCGTCGCCACCGCCGGCCCGTCCCAGGCCGCCGCGGGTTGCCAGGTCGGCTACCGGGTCACCGCGCAGTGGGCCGGCGGCTTCACCGCCGCCGTCACCATCCGGAATCTCGGCGACAGCCTCACCGGCTGGCGTCTCGGCTGGACGTTCCCGGCCGGGCAGTCAGTCACCCAGGCGTGGGGCTTCACCACCAGCTCGACAGGCGCGTCAGTGGTCGCGGCCAACGTCGACTGGAACGCCACCATCGGCACCGGCGCGAGCGTCGAGGCCGGGTTCAACGGCACCTGGAACGGCGTCACGAACCCGAGCCCGGCCACGTTCACGCTCAACGGCGTCACCTGCACCGGCTCGTCCGGCTCGCCCACGCCCACCGCCGCGCCGACGTCACCGCCGCCGACCGGCACGGCGACCGTGGCGGCCGACGGCACCGGCACCTACCGCACCGTGCAGGAGGCCGTCGACGCGGTGCCGGCGAACAACACCACACGGCGGGTCGTCACCATCAAGCCGGGCACCTACCGCCAGGTGGTGCGCGTGCCGTCGAACAAACCCCACATCACGTTCCGGGGACTCGGCACGTCGCCGGCGAACACCGTGATCGTCTTCAACAACTCGGCGAACAGCAGCGGCACCTCCGGCAGCGCCAGCATGTTCGTCGACGGGTCCGACTTCGTGGCGGAGAACCTGACCATCGCCAACGACTTCGACGAGGGCTCGGTGACCAGCGGCCAGCAGGCGGTCGCGCTGCACCTCAACGCCGACCGTGCGGTGCTGCGCAACGTACGCCTCCTCGGCGACCAGGACACCTTCCTGGTCAACGACCGCACCCGGGCGTACGTGGTCGACTCCTACGTCGAGGGCACCACCGACTTCATCTTCGGCGGCGGCACGATCGTCTTCCACGCCTGCACCATCCACGAGAAGCGTTCCAGCGGCGGCACCGTCACCGCCGCCAGCACGGACGCCGCCAAGAACTACGGCTTCCTGTTCTACCGGTCGACGATCACCGGCACCGGGAACAACAACACCACCCTCGGCCGGCCGTGGCGCCAGGGCGCGCAGGTGCTCTACCGGGAGTCCACGCTCAGCGGCACGGTCCGCAACGCCCAGCCGTGGACGAACATGGGCGACGCCACCTGGCAGAACGCCCGCTTCTCCGAATACCGCAACACCGGCCCCGGCGCGACGGTCAACGGCAACCGGCCGCAGCTCAGCGACGCCCAGGCCGCCACCTACACACCGCAGAGATACCTCGCCGGCACCGACGGGTGGAACCCGTTGTGATCACGATGTTGGAGAACGGCATGACTGTCACGAAGAAGGGCCGGCCCTGGCGTACCGCGCTGGTGCTCGGCACGACCGCGGCGCTGGCGGCGCTCGGCGCGGTCACCGCGGTCACCGCCCAGGCGGCGGCCGGCTGCCGGGTCGACTACCGGGTCAGCAGCGAGTGGAGCGGCGGCTTCAACGCCGACGTGACGATCACGAACCTGGGCGACGCGGTGAACGGCTGGCGGCTGGCCTGGACGTTCCCGGCCGGCCAGCAGGTCACCCAGTCGTGGAACGCCACCGTTACGGCCGGGACGTCGAGCGTCACCGCGACGAACGTCGACTGGAACGCCGCCCTGCCGGCCGGGGGGAGCGTCTCGTTCGGCTTCACCGGCTCGCGCGGCGCCACGAACCCGGCGCCCACCGTGTTCACGCTCAACGGCACCGCCTGCACCGGCGGGGTCACCCCGACGACCGGTGCGCCGTCCCCGACGCCGACCACGCCGCCGGCCGGTGTGCCGTACTCGAACGCGCCGGACGGGTTCGCCGGCGCGGCCGGCACCACCGGCGGGGCGGCCGGCGCCACGGTCACCGTGACCAGCCAGGCCGACCTGGAGCGGTACGCGGCGTCCAGCACGCCGTACGTCATCCGGGTCGGCGCGGCGATCACGGTCAGCCCGTACGGCCGGGAGATCCCGGTCGGCTCGAACAAGACGATCGTCGGAGTCGGGCGGAACGGGCAGATCGTCAACGGCGGATTCCACCTCGGCGCCGGCACCGCCAACGTCATCATCCGCAACCTGACCATCCGGGACACCCGGGTGGCCTCGGACGACCCGGACGACAAGGACTTCGACTACGACGGCATCCAGATGGACACCGCGAACCGGATCTGGATCGACCACAACACGATCACGCGGATGAACGACGGCCTGATCGACAGCCGGAAGGACACCACGAACCTGACCGTGTCCTGGAACGTCATCGCCGAGGGCAACAAGGCGTTCGGCATCGGCTGGACGGACAACGTCACCGCCCGGATCACCATGCACCACAACTGGATCCACGACACGAACGTGCGCAATCCCAGCACCGACAACGTCCAGTACGCCCACTTCTTCAACAACTACCTGCAGAACATCAGGGGGTACGGCAACTACTCCCGGGGCCGTACCAAGCTGGTGATCGAGAACAGCTACTACGAGAACGTGAAGGACCCCTACTACCGGGACGACACCGCGGAACTACGCCAGAGCGGCAGCGTCTGCGTCGGCTGCACCGGTCAGCGGGAGACCGGCGGCTCGGCGTTCACCCCGTCGAGTTTCTACTCCTACCGCCTCGACCCCGCCGCGCAGGTTCCCGCACTGCTGCGCACGTACGCCGGGCCGCAGGCCGCCATCGGGCAGTGACCGGGCCGGCCGGGACGGCGGCGCACCCGCCCCGCCGTCCCGGCCGGACGTCCCCCCACCGGCTGCCCGACCGGCAAACCCGCTCGCGGGCGTGGCCGACGGGTCAGGCTGGTGCGGGGGTGCCGGGTGCCGACGAAGGAGATCGTCCAGCACGTCGGGGCACTGCTCGACCTGGCCGGGGTGCTCGTCATCGCGGTCGGCGTCGCGGTCGCCACGGCGGTGTTCGCGGTGCGCTGCGCCCGGACCCGCCAGGTGGTCGCGCACTACCGGGCGTACCGGCAGGGGGTCGGCCGGGCCATCCTGCTCGGCCTGGAGTTCCTGGTCGGCGGCGACATCATCCGTACGGTGGCGGTGTCGCCCACCTTCACCAGCGTCGGCGTGCTGGCGCTGATCGTGCTGGTCCGCACGTTCCTGAGTTTCTCGCTGGAGGTGGAGCTGGACGGCCGCTGGCCCTGGCAGGGCCGTCCTCCGGCGGACCGGCCGAGCGTCGGCGCCCGCCCCCAGCGCTGACCACCGCGCCGACCGGACGCCGGCGGTTACCCCCAGGGGGTATGGTGGCGGATGGAGGTGACGCCCGATGGAGCACGGAACCGGCCACCACGGAGGCCACGACACCGGCGGCCACGGCGGCGGTCAGGACGACCACGGCGGCGGGCACGGCGCGCACGCCGGGCACGACCCGGAGCAGTTCCGCCGCCGCTTCTGGCTCAGCCTGGCGCTGACGGTACCGATCGTCGCCACCAGCCACATGGTGATGGACTGGTTCGGCTACTCGCTCGAGTTCCCGGGCGTGCGCTGGGTCGGCCCGGTGCTCGGCACTGTGGTGTTCGCGTACGGCGGCTGGCCGTTCCTCACCGGCGGGCTGCGTGAGCTGCGCGAACGTGCCCCCGGCATGATGCTGCTGATCTCGATGGCGATCGTCGTCGCGTACCTCGCCTCGGCCGCCACCAGCCTCGGCCTGTTCGACCTCGACTTCTGGTGGGAGCTGGCCGCGCTGGTCACCATCATGCTGCTCGGGCACTGGCAGGAGATGCGGGCGGTCGGGCAGGCGCGCGGCGCGCTCGGTGCCCTCGCGGCGCTGCTGCCCGACGACGCCGAGCGCCTGGACGACGCCGGGCGGCCGCATCCGGTGCCGGTCGGCGAGCTGCGGGTGGGCGACCTGGTGCTGGTGCGCCCCGGCGGGCGGGTGCCGGCCGACGGCCGGATCGTCGAGGGCGCCGCCGAGCTGGACGAGTCGATGATCACGGGGGAGTCGCGGCCGGTGGCCCGCGCCGCCGGGGACCGGGTGGTCGCCGGCACCGTCGCCACCGACTCCACCCTCCGGGTACGCGTCGAGGCGGTCGGCGCGGACACCGCGCTGGCCGGCATCGGGCGGCTCGTCGCCGAGGCGCAGGCCTCCGGCGGGCGCGCGCAGGTGCTCGCCGACCGGTTCGCCGCGCTGCTGTTCTACCTGGCGGCGTTCGCCGGCCTCGCGACGTTCGCGGTCTGGGCGCTGCTCGGCGACCCCGACCAGGCGGTGGTACGGACCGTGACCGTGCTGGTGATCGCCTGCCCGCACGCGCTCGGCCTGGCCATCCCGCTGGTGGTGGCGCTGTCCACAGCGCTGTCGGCCCGCGCCGGCATCCTGGTCAAGGACCGGCTCGCGCTGGAGCGGATGCGCACCGTCGACACGGTCCTGTTCGACAAGACCGGCACGCTCACCACCGGCCGGCACACGGTGACCGGGGTGGCCACCACCGGCGGGACGGACGAGACGGCCGCCCTGGCGCTGGCCGGCGCGGTGGAGGCCGACAGCGAGCACCCGCTGGCCCGGGCGCTGGTGGCCGCCGCCGACGCCCGCGGCGCCCGTCCCGCCGCGCGCGGCTTCCGGGCGCTGACCGGCCGGGGAGTGCGCGCCACTGTGGATGGCGTGGACTGGGCGGTCGGCGGGCCGGCGCTGCTGCGCGAACTCGACGCCGCGGTGCCGGACGACCTGGCCCGGGCCGCGCAGGAGTGGTCGGGCCGGGGTGCCGCGGTGCTGCACCTGGTCCGCCTGCCCGAGGGTGGCCCGCCGGAGGTGACCGCCGCGTTCGGGCTGGAGGACCAGGTCCGCCCGGAGGCGCGGGCCGCCGTGGCCGAGCTGCGCGACCTCGGCGTACGCAAGATCGTGATGATCACCGGCGACGCGCGCCCGGTCGCCGAGGCGGTCGCCGCCGACCTCGGGTTCCGGCCCGGCGTCGACGAGGTCTTCGCCGAGGTGCTCCCGGCCGACAAGGACAAGGCGGTGGCCGAGCTGCGCGGCCGGGGACTGACGGTGGCGATGGTCGGCGACGGCGTGAACGACGCACCGGCGCTCGCCCGCGCCGACGTCGGGCTGGCCATCGGCGCGGGCACCGACGTGGCGATCGAGTCCGCCGGGGTGGTGCTCGCCGGCTCCGACCCGCGCGGCGTCGGCGGCGTGATCCGGCTGTCCCGCGCCTCGTACCGGAAGATGCGGCAGAACCTGGCCTGGGCGGCCGGCTACAACGTGGTGGCGATCCCGCTCGCCGCCGGTGTCCTCGCCTGGGCGGGGGTCGCGCTCAGTCCGGCGCTGGGCGCGGTGCTGATGTCCGCCTCGACGATCGTGGTGGCGCTCAACGCCCAGCTGCTGCGGCGGGTCCGGATCACCCCGGCCGACTGAACCGCAGTTCCGGGTACCGAGGCGCATCACGGTTCGCGGATGCGAGCTACCACGCCCCTTCCGGCTCGCACCTGCGGGCCGCTAGGGTGAGCGCGTGACGGTGTTCCGGATCGGCGAGGCAGCCGAACTGCTCGGGGTCAGCGCGGACACGGTCCGCCGCTGGATCGACGCCGGCAAGCTGCCGGCCACCCGCGACGAGCACGGCCACCGGGTGCTCGACGGCGCCGACGTGGCAGCGTTCGTCCGCGCCCCCGGCCACCCCGAGCTGTCCTCGGCCCGCAACCGGCTGCGCGGCATCGTCACCGCCGTCGTCAAGGACACCGTGATGGCCCAGGTGGACATCCAGGCCGGGCCGTTCCGTGTGGTGTCGCTGATGAGCCGCGAGGCCGTGGACGACCTCGACCTCCAGGTCGGCTCCGTCGCCGTCGCGGTGATCAAGTCGACCACCGTCGTGGTCGAGCGCGCCCCCGCCACCACCCCCAGGGGAAGGACAAGCCCGTGACCGTACGGTGGATCCGCGCCGCGCTCGCCGCCGCGCTGGTGGGGGCGCTGGGCCTGACCGCCTGCGGCGGCGCGGACGAACCGGCCGGTCCCGACGGTGCCGGTCCGGTGACCGTGTTCGCCGCCGCCTCGCTCACCGAGTCGTTCACCACGCTCGGCAAGGACTACGAGGCCGCCCACCCGGGCAGCAGCGTCACGTTCAACTTCGGCGGCAGCTCGGGCCTCGCCACCCAGATCACCCAGGGCGCACCCGCCGACGTGTTCGCGGCCGCCTCCCCGGCCACCATGAAGACGGTCACCGACGCCGGTGACGCCGACGGCGAACCTGCTGTGCTGGTCCGCAATCAGCTCGTCGTCGCCGTACCCCGTGGTAACCCGGCCCGGGTCGGCGGCCTGGCCGACCTCGCCCGCCCCGGCGTCAAGGTGGCGCTCTGCGCCGAGCAGGTGCCCTGCGGCGCCGCCGCGCGTACCGCCCTGGACGCCGCGGGCGTGCGGCTCACCCCCGCCACGCTCGAACAGGACGTCAAGGGCGCGCTGGCCAAGCTGCGTCTCGGCGAGGTCGACGCGGCACTGGTCTACCGCACCGACGTCCGCGCCGCCCCCGGGCTCGACGCGGTCGAGTTCCCCGAGTCGGCGCGCGCGGTGAACGACTACCCGATCGTGGTGCTGCGCGCCGCCGGGAACCCGGCCGGCGCCCGCGCCTTCGTCGACTTCGTCCGCTCCGACGCCGGGATCGCCGTGCTCACCGCCGCCGGGTTCCAGGCGCCGCCCGGCGCATGAGCCGCACCGTACGCCGGCAGCGGGTGCCGATCGCCCTGCTCGTGCCCGCCGGGCTCGGCCTGACCTTCCTCGTCCTGCCGCTTGCCGGCCTGCTGCACCGGACGCCCTGGACCACGCTGCCCCAGCGGCTGGCCGAGCCGGGTGTGCTCACCGCGCTGCGGCTGTCGCTGGAGACCGCCACCGTCGCCACGCTGCTCTGCGTGGCGCTCGGCGTACCCCTGGCCTGGCTCTTGGCGCGGGTGGAGTTCCCCGGCCGGCGGCTGGTCCGGGCGCTGGTCACGGTGCCGCTGGTGCTGCCGCCGGTGGTCGGCGGCGTGGCGCTGCTGCTGGTCTTCGGCCGGCGCGGGCTGGTCGGGTCGTGGCTCGACGAGACGTTCGGGGTGACGCTGCCGTTCACCACCGCCGGGGTGGTGCTGGCCGAGGCGTTCGTGGCCATGCCGTTCCTGGTCATCGCCGTCGAGGGGGCGCTTCGCGGCGCCGACCCCCGGTACGAGGAGGCCGCCGCCACGCTCGGCGCCGGACGGTTCACCACCTTCACCCGGGTCACGCTGCCGCTCGTCGCCCCGGGCGTGGCGGCCGGGGCGGTGCTGTGCTGGGCTCGCGCGCTCGGTGAGTTCGGGGCCACCATCACGTTCGCCGGCAACTATCCCGGCCGCACCCAGACCATGCCGCTGGCGGTCTACCTGGCGCTGGAGACCGACCTGCAGGCCGCGATCGTGCTGAGCCTGATCCTGCTCACCGTCTCCGTGGTCATCCTCGCCGCCCTGCGCGACAAATGGGTCGGGACGACATGAGTGTGCTGGACGCGCATCTGGTCGCCGAGCGGGACGGGTTCACCCTCGACGTGCGGCTGCGCATCGCCGCCGGTGAGGTGGTGGCGCTGCTCGGCCCCAACGGCGCCGGCAAGACCACAGCGCTGCGGGTGCTCGCCGGGCTGCACCCCCTCACCGCCGGGCACCTCACGCTCGGCGGCGCCGACCTGGACCGGCCGGACCGCCGGGTGTGGACGCCGCCGGAGCGGCGGCCGGTCGGCGTGGTGTTCCAGGACTACCTGCTGTTCCCGCACCTCAGCGCGTTGGACAACGTGGCGTTCGGGCCGCGCCGCCGGGGCGCGGACAAGCGCGCCGCCCGCGCCCGTGCCCAGGAGTGGCTGGACCGGGTCGGCCTCGGCGACCAGGCCCGGCGCCGGCCCCGGCAGCTCTCCGGCGGGCAGGCGCAGCGGGTCGCGCTGGCCCGCGCGCTCGCCGTCGACCCGGCGCTGCTGCTGCTCGACGAGCCGCTCGCCGCGCTCGACGCCCGGACCCGGCTGGACACCCGCGCCGAACTCCAGCGCCACCTCGGCGCGCACCCCGGCGCGACGCTGCTCGTCACCCACGACCCCCTCGACGCCCTGGTGCTCGCCGACCGACTGGTCATCGTGGAGCACGGCCGGGTGGTGCAGGAGGGCGACGCCGCAACCGTCACGGCCCGGCCGCGCACCGACTACGTGGCCCGGCTGGTCGGCCTCAACCTGCACCGCGGCCGCGCCGACGGACACACCGTGACCGTCGGTGAGCTGACGCTCACCACCGCCGACACCGTCCACGGTGAGGCGTTCGTGGCGTACCCGCCGGCCGCCGTCGCGCTGCACCCGTCCCGGCCCGAGGGCAGCCCGCGCAACGTCTGGGCCGCCACCGTCACCGGCGTGCAACGCCACGGCGACAACCTGCGCGTGCAACTGGCCGGGCCGGTCGAGGTCGCCGCCGACGTCACGCCCGCCGCCGCGGCCCATCTCGGACTGATCCCCGGCCGGTCGGTCTGGGCCGCGGTCAAGGCAGCCGAGACGCAGGCCTATCCGGCGTGACAAACACCGCTGGTCGCGACATGTGCGCAGGTGAGAGGTTTGATCTGCGCTCAACCGGTCACTGGGACGGTAGCGACGACGCAAAGGGGGACACGGTGCCCGACACGATCCGCAACAGGTCCAGTCTGGACGCCGACCTGCCACGGGGAGTCACCGACCCGTTGCTCTGGCGGGCCGCGTACGACGTTGCAGTCGCCCACCGGCCCGACGAGTCCGGCCGGTGCGAGAGCCTGCTGTGTGACGGCCAGGTAGCGCCGTGTGACGCGCTGACCGCCGCCCACCGGGCCATGGAACTGGCCGGGGACCGGCACGCCGACCGGGCCGAGCCCGAGACCTGGCGTACGGAGCAGCGTCGGCGCGCCGCCTGAGCATCGGGTCGCGGGCGGTTCGAACCGTGGACGCCCCGCTTCCGTGTTTATGATCGACAACTCGGTCGGAATGCGGGGAAGAGGAGAGTTCGTGACGGTCGACGCCCACGCGTTCTGGCTCCGCGCCCCCGGCCAGGGCGAGATCCGGCCGGTCCGGCTCGCCGCGCCCGGCCCCGGTGAGGTGCTGGTCCGCACGCGCTTCTCCGGCGTCAGCCGCGGCACCGAGACGCTCGTGTTCACCGGCCGCGTCCCGGCCGACCAGCACGACGCGATGCGGGCGCCGTTCCAGGAGGGCGACTTCCCGGCCCCGGTCAAGTACGGCTACCTGAGCGTCGGCACCGTCGAGGCGGGCGACGAGCGGCTGCTCGGCCGTACCGTCTTCTGCCTCTACCCGCACCAGAGCGCGTACGTGGTCCCGGCCGACGCCGTGACCGTCGTGCCGGACGGTGTGCCGGCGCAGCGCGCGGTGCTGGCCGGCACCGTGGAGACCGCTGTGAACGCGCTCTGGGACGCCGCGCCGCTGGTCGGCGACCGGGTCACGGTGATCGGCGGCGGGATGGTCGGCTGCGCGGTCACCGCGCTGCTGGCCCGTTTCCCCGGCGTCCGGGTCGAACTCGTCGACGCCGACCCGGCCCGCGCCGACGTGGCCTCCGCGCTCGGCGCCGGCTTCGCCACGCCCGCCGACGCGACCGGCGAGCGCGACCTCGTGGTGCACGCCAGCGCCACCGCCGACGGGCTGCAACGCGGCCTGGAACTGCTGCGCCCCGAGGGCACGGTGCTGGAGCTGAGCTGGTACGGCGACCGGCCGGTCACGCTGGCGCTGGGCGGCGCGTTCCACTCCCGACGGCTGGGCATCCGCAGCAGCCAGGTCGGCACCGTGTCGCCCCGGCGGGCCGGCCGCAGCTACGCCGACCGGCTCGCGCTGGCCCTGGACCTGCTGGCCGACCCGGTGTTCGACGCGCTGCTCACCGGCCGGTCCCGCTTCGACGACCTGCCCGACGTGCTGGACCGGCTCGCCTCTGGCGAGCTGCCGGCGCTGTGCCATCTCATCACCTACGGCGAGGAGTGATCGTGTTCAGCGTGACCGTCCGGGACCACATGATGGTCGCCCACAGCTTCCGCGGCGAGGTCTTCGGCCCGGCCCAGCGGCTGCACGGGGCGACGTTCGTCGTCGACGCCACGTTCCGCCGCGCCGAGCTGGACGACGACGGGATCGTGGTCGACATCGGGCTGGCCACCGAGCAGCTCAAGGCCGTGCTCGCCGAGCTGAACTACCGCAACCTCGACGACGAGCCCGCCTTCACCGGGGTGAACACCACCACCGAGGTGCTCGCGCGGACGATCGCCGACCGACTCGCCGACGGGGTGCACGCCGGCCGGCTGGGGGAGGGCGCGCGCGGGCTCGCCGGGATCACCGTCACCCTGCACGAGTCGCACATCGCGTGGGCGAGCTACGAGCGGTCGCTCTGACCGGATGACAGTCGTCCACGTGGTGCTGCCGGGCGACATCGACGACCCGGCGGACCCCAGCGGCGGCAACGCCTACGACCGGCACGCCTGCCGGGGCCTGGCCGCGCGTGGCTGGACGGTACGGGAGCACATGGTCCCCGGCGGCTGGCCACACCCGGGGCCACGGGAACGCGCCGACCTGGCCGGGCTGCTCGGCGGGCTGCCCGACGGCGTCCCGGTGCTGCTCGACGGCCTGGTGGCCTCGACCGTGCCGGACGTGCTCGCCCCGCACGCCGCGCGGCTGCGCCTGGTGATCCTGGTGCACCTGCCGATCGAGGGCGAGACGGAGGCACGGTCACTGGCGGCGGCCACCGCAGTGGTCGCCACCAGCGCGTGGACCCGCGACCGGCTGCTCGACCGCTACCGGCTGCGCCCCGAACGGGTGACCGTCGCGCCACCCGGCGTCGACCCGGCGCCCGTCGCCGACGGCACGCCCGGCGGGGGACGGCTGCTCTGCGTCGCGGCGGTCACCCCGGTGAAGGGCCACGACGTGCTCGCCGCCGCGCTCACCGAGGTGGCCGACCTGGACTGGACCTGCGACTGGGTCGGTCCGACGGACCGGGACCGCGCGTTCGCCGACCGGCTGCGCGGACGGCTCACCGCTACCGGTCTCGCCGGCCGGGTCCGGCTCACCGGTCCGCGCACCGGACCCGACCTGGCCGCCACGTACGCGGCAGCCGATCTGCTGGTTCAGCCCTCCCGGCGGGAGACGTACGGGATGGTGGTCACCGAGGTGCTGGCCCGGGGCGTACCGGTGCTGGCGAGCGACACCGGCGGCCTGCCGGACACGCTCGGGCACGCCCCCGGCGGCGAGCGACCCGGCCTGCTGGTGCCGCCGGGTGACCCGGGCGCGACCGCCGCGGCGCTGCGCCGCTGGCTCACCGACCCGGGCCTGCGGGACCGGCTGCGCCGCGCCGCCCGGCAGCGGCGGCACACCCTCACCGGCTGGCCGGTCACCGTGGACCGGCTGGCGACGGCACTCAAGGAGGCGACCGCGGCATGACCACCTCACTCCCGCCCGGCTTCGCGGACTGGCTACGACTGCGCGAGCCCGCCGACGCGGCGGCCCGCAGCGCCGAGCTGGCCGACGCGGTCCGCGACCGGCTGCCCGCCGGCCGGCCGATCGTCGTGCACGACCTGGGCAGCGGCACCGGCTCGATGGCCCGCTGGCTCGCGCCCCGGCTGCCCGGCCCGCAGCGCTGGGTGCTGCACGAACGCGACGCGGACCTGCTGGCGCTGGCCCGGGCCGGACGGCTCACCGCCGCCGACGGCACCGAGGTCTCGGTGACCACGCGCGGCTCCGACGTCACCCGGCTGACCGCCGCCGACCTGGCCGACGCCCACCTGGTCACCGCGTCCGCGCTGCTGGACATGCTCACCGCCGAGGAGGTCGAGCGGATGGCGGCGGCCTGCGCCGGCCACCCGACGCTGTTCGCGCTCACCGTGACCGGACGGGCCGAGTTCACTCCGCCGGACCCGCTGGACGCCGAGCTGACCGCCGCGTTCAACGCCCACCAGCGTCGTACCGTCGACGGCCGGGTCCTGCTCGGGCCGGACGCCGTGGACGTCACGGTGGCCGCGTTCCGCCGTCACGGCGTCGAGACGCTCGTGCGGCCGACCCCGTGGCGGCTGGGCCCGGAGCAGGCGGAACTGGCCGCGGAGTGGCTCACCGGCTGGGTCGACGCGGCGGTCGAGGAACGACCGCATCTGTCCGGGCCCGCCGCGACGTATCAGAAGTGGCGGCTCACCGAGGCCGCCGCCGGCCGGCTCGAGGTGGTGCTGCACCACGCCGACCTGCTCGCCGGCTGAACCGTACCGGCTGCTGGCACGTGACAACCGGTGGGAACAAGGGAGGACCGTTTGTCACACGTCGCCGTCGCCGGACCCGTACCGGCCGTCGCATCCGTACCGATCCGGCCACGCCGGGCCCGGCTGAACGGAGCCTGGGTACGCCCGCTGCTCGGGCTGGCGGTGCTCGCCGCGCTCGTCGCCTCGGTGGGCACCGGCCCGTTCCTGGCCGGGCTGCGGCTGATCGACGCGCCGGCGCTGGCCGCCGCGCTCGGCATCGGCGTGATCACCACCGTCTGCTGCGCCTGGCGCTGGTCGCTCGTCGCCGGTGGGCTGGGCGTACGGCTGCCGATGCGCGCCGCGGTGGCGCACTGCTACCGGGCGGTCTTCCTCAACTCCACGCTCCCCGGCGGCGTGCTCGGCGACGTGCACCGGGCGGTACGGCACGGCCGCGACGCCGGGGACGTGGCCCGCGGCGTCCGGGCGGTGGTGTGGGAGCGCACCGCCGGGCAGGTGGTGCAGGTGGTCATCGCGGTGGCGCTGCTCGCCGCGTTCCCGTCGCCGGTGCGCCGGTACCTGCCGGCCCTCGCGGCCGTGCTCGCCGTGGTCGCGCTGGCGCTGGTGCTCGCCGCCCGCGCGGTGCCCCGCTCCGGGGCGTCCCGGCTCGCCCGGGCCGCCCGGACGGCTGTCGCCGACGTCCGCTCCGGGGTGCTGGGCCGCCGGACCTGGGCCGGCGTGGTGGTCGCCTCGACCGTGGTGTTCGCCGGTCACCTGGCCACGTTCGTGGTGGCGGCCCGCACGGCCGGCGCGGAGGCACCGCTGTCGCACCTGCTGCCGCTGACGCTGCTCGCCCTGCTGGCCATGGCGGTGCCGTTGAACGTCGGTGGTTTCGGGCCGCGCGAGGGAGTGGCCGCGTGGGCGTTCGCCTCGGCCGGGCTGACCGCCGCGCAGGGTGTGGCGACCGGCACGGTGTACGGCGCGCTGGTCCTCGTGGCCAGCCTTCCCGGCGCCGCGGTGCTGCTGGCACGGCGGATGCCTCGGCGCGAGCCCGGCAACTGTCGGTGATCCCGCCTACGGTGGGGGAGCGAGGTGTGCGTCGCCGGGTCCGCCCGGCGACCGGAGGACAGGAGAACCATGGACGAAACGCTGCCCGCCGCGACGGTCCGGACCCGCGTGACGGTTCCGCTCCGGTTCCCCGACGGCTACGTGACCACGGCCCGCGTGCACACCTTCCACGGTCTCGTCGACGGCCGCGAGCACCTGGCGTTCGGGCTCGGTGAGCACGCCGAAGCCGACCCGCCGCTGGTCCGCCCGCACAGCGAGTGCCTCACCGGGGACGTGTTCGGCAGCCAGCGCTGCGACTGCGGCCCGCAGTTGCGCGAGGCGGTCGAGCGGATCGCCGAGGCCGGTGGCTACCTGCTCTACCTGCGGCAGGAGGGGCGCGGCATCGGCCTGTACGCCAAGCTCGACGCGTACGCCCTCCAGGACGGCGGCCTCGACACGTACGAGGCGAACCTGGCGCTCGGGCGCGGTGCGGACGAGCGCGACTACACGGTGGCCGCGCAGATGCTCGCCGCGCTGGGCGTGGACCGGGTGGCCCTGCTCAGCAACAACCCGGACAAGGCGGCGCAGCTCGAACGGCTGGGCGTGACGGTGGCCGACCGGGTGTCCACCGGTGTGCACCTGTCACCGGCGAACGCGGGCTATCTGGCGGCCAAGGTGACCCGCGCCGACCATGCCCTCGACCTGCCGTTCGTGCCGTGACGACCCGCCCGTACGTGCTGCTCAGCTGCGCGATGTCGATCGACGGCTACATCGACGACGCGACGACCGAGCGGCTGCTGCTGTCGAACGACGACGACCTGGACCGGGTCGACGCGACCCGGGCCGGGTGCGACGCGATCATGGTGGGCGCGGCCACCGTCCGCCGCGACGACCCTCGCCTGCTGGTGCGCAGCGAGCGCCGGCGCGCCGAGCGGGTGGCGCGCGGGTTGCCGCCGTCGCCGGTGAAGGTGACTGTCACCGGCAGCGGCGACCTCGATCCGCAGGCCCGGTTCTTCACCGCCGGTGACGGGCTCAAGCTGGTGTACTGCCCGAGCGGCGTGGTGGACAAGGCCCGCGAGCAGGTGGGCGCGGTGTCCACGGTGGTGGACGCCGGTGATCCGGCCACTCCGGAGGCGGTGGTGGCCGACCTGGCCGGGCGCGGGGTGGCGCGCCTGATGGTGGAGGGCGGCGGCTCGGTGCACCGCCAGTTCCTGACCGCCGGCCTGGCCGACGAGTTGCACCTGGTGGTGGCGCCGTTCTTCGTGGGGGACGGGCGGGCGCCGCGCTTCGTCGGGGACGGCCACTTCCCGTGGCACCCGGGGCGCCGGGCCCGGGTGGTCGAGGTGCGCCAGATCGGCGACGTGGTCCTCACCCGCTACGCGTTGTCCGACCGCTGCCCGGCCTGACCGCCGTGTCGATCCGGTCCGCCCTTGTGCAAGCTCATCGACGTGATTAGTTTGTTGACCATCCATACGAACTAATCCACTGCGCTTCCCTTCCCGAAGGGGGACCGATGACCGCGCACCACCCCGACCCGGGCTCCTCCCGCCGCCGCTTCCTCGGCCTGGTCGGCCTCGGCGTGGCCGCCACCGCCACCGGCCCGCTGCTCGCCGGCTGCTCGGAGAAGCCGGCCGGCTCCGGCGCCGCCCAGGACCTCGACGCCGTCTCCGGCCTGCTGCCCACCCGCAAGGACCTGCCCGGCGCCGTCAAGCCCGACATCGTGGGCACCCGTCCGGTGCCCGACGGCTACACCCGCTATCCGGCGAACCTCGTCGACGCCATCACCGACAAGCCCGGCACCAGCGGCAAGCAGGTCACCGCGATGACCCCCGCCTGGGGGCCGGCGCCGCCCGGAGTCGCGCAGAGCGCCTACCTCCAGGCCGTGAACGCCGAGCTGGGCGTGCCCGTCAACTTCACCATCCAGGACGGCGCCACCTACGCCGACAAGCTCAACGCGATGCTCGGCGCGCGGGACGTACCGGACCTGCTGTGCGTGCCGGGGTGGGAGGTGGAGAAGATCCCGCGCTTCGCCGAGGCGATCAAGGTGCTCTTCGAGGACCTGACCGACCACCTCAAGGGCGACGCCGCCGGCGCGTACCCGATGCTGGCGAGCTTCCCCACCGGGGCCTGGCGGCGCGCGGTCTGGAACGAGCGGATCATGTCCGTGCCGAACCCCACGGACGGGCCGTTCCCCTGGGCGCTGTTCACCCGCAAGGACCTGCTCGACGCGCGTGGCCTGGCCGTGCCGGCGAACCTCGACGACCTGCTCGCCGTGGCCAAGCAGGTCACCGACCCGGCGCGCAAGGTGTGGGCGTTCAACGACGTCTTCGCCATGATCCAGATGTTCCACAAGGTGCCGGGCCACAAGGGCGGGTGGCGGGTCAAGCCCGACGGCACCCCCGAGTTCAAGTACGAGACCCCGGAGTTCCGCCGCGCACTGGAGGTCATGGCCAAGATCTACGCGGACGGCCTGGTCCACCCGGACATCGTGGCCAGCAAGGGCGCGGACGCCAAGCAGCTGTTCGCCAAGAACGGCGCGATCGTGTTCCACCAGGACGGCGTCGGATTCTGGCAGGGCGCCCAGGCCGAGCACCAGAAGACCAACCCCAGGCTGAACATCCAGCCGGTGCCGATCTTCTCCGCCACCGGCGGCGACCCGCTGGTCTGGGGCGACGACGAGCCGATCTCCTACACCTTCGTCAAGAAGGGCCTCGGCAAGGACCGGGTTCAGGAACTGCTGCGGATCATCAACTGGTGCTCCGCGCCGCTGGGCAGCCAGGAGGCCCAGCTACGGGACTTCGGCGTCGCGGGCAAACACCACACCCCGTCGCCGAACGGTCCCGTCAAGACCGACCTGGCGTTCAAGGAGATCGCCAACCAGTACTTCTTCATCAGCGGCCGCAACCCCACCATCGGGCCGTTCCCGGACACCCCGCGCTTCGTGCCGGACGTGCTCGCGTACTCCAACGAGATGGTCAAGCACATGGAGCCCAACCCCTGGGCCGGGGTGAAGCTGGAGATGCCCGCGGCCTACAAGGCCAACCAGGTGCCCACCGAGGACAAGTTCACCGACGTGCTGCGCGGTCGCCGACCGCTGAGCGACGTGGACGCCATCGTCGCGGAGTGGAAGGCGAACGGCGGCGAGGAGGCCCGCAAACTGCTCGCCGACTCGCTGCCCAAGGAGGGCCGGTGAACGAGCCGGCCGTCCTGGCCGGGCCCGAACGGGCCCGGCCGGACGCGCCGGCCCCACCGGGCCGTCCGCCCCGCCGTCGCCCGTCCCGCCGCCGGGTGCCGCTGCGCACCCGGCTGCGCCGGGACTGGCAACTGCTCGCCATGGTGGTGCCCGGCTTCCTCGTGCTGCTGATCTTCAGTTACCTGCCGATCGCCGGCAACGTGATCGCGTTCCAGGACTACAACCCGTACCTGGGCGACAACCCGTGGCAGGCGTTCCTGCACAGCGACTGGATCGGCTTCGGGCAGTTCCAGCTGCTGTTCGACGACCCGGCGTTCTGGGACGCGTTCCGCAACACGCTGGCGATCACCGCGTTCCAGCTCGTCTTCTTCTTCCCGCTGCCGATCCTGCTGGCCATCGCGCTGCACAACCTGATGTCCAGCCGGCTGCGCGGCCTGATCCAGACGATCGTCTACCTGCCGCACTTCTTCAGCTGGGTGCTGGTGGTCACGTTCTTCGTCGCGATGCTCGGCGGCGCCGGGCTGCTCGCCCAGAGCATGCGCGAGGCCGGGATGCAACCGTGGAACGTGATGACCAACCCGGACACGTTCATCGTCCTGGTCACCGTCGAGGCGGTGTGGAAGGACGTCGGCTGGGGCACCATCGTCTTCCTCGCCGCGCTGTCCACCATCGACCAGAATCTCTACGAGGCCGCCGCCGCGGACGGCGCCGGCCGGTGGCGGCGGCTGTGGCACATCACGCTGCCCGGCCTGCGCCCGGTGATCGTGCTGCTGCTCATCCTGCGCCTGGGCGACGCGCTCTCGGTCGGCTTCGAGCAGTTCCTGCTGCAACGCGACGCCGTCGGCCGGCAGGCCGCCGAGGTGCTCGACACCTTCGTCTACCACTTCTCCATCGCCACCGGGAACTACGGCTACGGCGCGGCGGCCGGACTCTTCAAGGCCGTCATCGGGCTGGTGCTGATCCTGGCCGCGAACCGCGTGGCGCACATGCTCGGCGAACGAGGGATCTACTCGAAGTCATGACCACGCTCATCCGCCGGGCGTCCGGCACCCGATCCCGCCGGCCGGTGTGGCAGGAACCGCCCACCCCGGTCGGCCAGGGGCTCAAGGCCGTCGCGCTCACACTGCTGGTGGCGGGCGTGCTGTTCCCGCTCTGGGTGATCCTGGTGACCAGCCTCTCCTCCCGGGAGACCATCGCGCGGGCCGGCGGCCTGGTGGTCGTGCCCCGGGGGATCGACACGTCCGCGTACGAGACCATCTTCGCCGGTGGCGCGGTCACCCGGGCGCTGTGGATCAGCACGCTCGTCACCGTGATCGGCACCGCCATCGCGTTGACGGTCACCGTGCTCGCCGCGTACGGGCTGTCCCGGCCGGGCTCGCTGGGCCACCGCTGGCTGCTGGCGTACTTCCTGATCCCGTTCCTGGTCTATCCGCCGCTGGTGCCGCGCTACCTGGTGGTCACCGGGCTGGGCCTGAAGGACACCATCTGGGCGCTGGTCCTGCCGCCGGCGATCAGCGTGTTCAACCTGGTCGTGGTGCGCGGGTTCTTCCAGGGCATCCCGTCGGAACTGCTGGACAGCGCCCGCATCGACGGCGCGAGCGACTTCCGGACGCTCGCGCGCATCGTGCTGCCGCTGTCCCGCGCGGTGATCGCCGTGGTCGGCCTGTTCTACGCGGTCAGCTACTGGAACGTCTGGTTCGACGCTCTGCTGTTCATCGACCGCAACGACATGTACCCGATCCAGCGGGTGCTCCAGAGCTACCTGCTGGCCGGGCAGGCCCCGCACACCTCCGGCGCGAGCAGCGGGGTGACCATGCCGCCGACCGAGGCGATCAAGATGGCGGTGGTGGTGCTGACGGTCGCCCCGATCGTCGCTGTCTACCCGTTCATCCAGCGGCACTTCGTCAAGGGCGTGCTGATCGGCGCGGTGAAGGGCTGAGGCCGCAGGTCCGTCAGAGCACCTGGGACAGGAAGCGCCGCAGCCGCGGGTGCTCCGGTGCCTCGAACACCGCCTCCGGCGGCCCGGCCTCCAGCACCACGCCCGCGTCCATGAACGCCACCGTGTCGGCGACGCTGCGCGCGAACCCCATCTCGTGGGTGACCACGACCATCGTCATCCCGGCGGCGGCCAGGTCCGCCATCACCGCCAGTACGCCCTTGACCAGCTCCGGGTCCAGCGCGCTGGTCGCCTCGTCGAACAGCATCACCTGCGGGCGCAGCGCGAGCGCCCGTGCGATGGCGACGCGCTGCTGCTGGCCGCCGGAGAGCTGCGCGGGCCGCGCGTCCGCCTTGCCGGCCAGGCCGACCAGGTCGAGCTGGGCGCGGGCCAGCGCCACCGCCTCGTCCTCGCTCAGCTTCTTGAGCTTGCGCAGCGCCAGCGTGATGTTGCGCAGCACGCTCAGGTGCGGGAACAGGTTGAACTGCTGGAACACCATGCCGATGCGCTGACGCAGCGCGTCCGGGTCGTCGCGCAGCACGCTGCGCCCGTCCAGCAGCACGTCACCGCGGTCCGGCTCGATCAGCCGGTTGACGGTGCGCAGCAGCGTCGACTTGCCGGAGCCGGACGGGCCGATGACGCAGGCCGCGCGGCCCCGGGCCACGTCGAGGTCCGCGCCGCGCAGCACCCGGTGCGCGCCGAAGGCCAGGTGCACGTCGCGGACGGCCAGGCTGACCGAGGTCGTGGTGGTCATCGCGGGTCCTTTCCGGACGGGGTGAGGTCGGCCGGCTCGGTGTCGGGCTCGGGCGGCGCGGCGGGGCGGCCCTGCCGCAGGCGCCGGTCCAGCCAGTTGACCGCGTGGGTCAGCGGCACGGTCAGCACCAGGTAGAACAACCCGGCCAGCAGCAGCGCGGACTGGTTGCCGGTGTTGGCCGCGTAGTCCTGCCCGATCCGGAACAGCTCCCGCTGGCTGGCCAGCAGGCCGAGGAAGTAGACCAGGCTGGAGTCCTTGATCAGCGCGATGAGCTGGTTGACCCAGGCGGGCAGCACCCGGCGTACTCCCTGCGGGATGATCACCAGGCGCATCGCCTCACCCCACGAGAAGCCGAGCGCCCGCGCGCCCTCCAACTGGGCGGCCTCGACGCTCAGGATGCCGGCCCGGAAGATCTCACCGAGGTAGGCGGCGGCGATCAGGGACAGCGCCAGCACGCCGAGCGGATAGGGGTTCGGGCCCCACACCTGCATGCCGAGCGGCGCCAGGCCCACGCCGATGAGCAGGATGGTCGCCGCGGCCGGCAGGCCGCGGAACACGTCGGTGTAGACCCGCGCCGGCCACCGCAACCATCGGGTACGCGAGATGCCGGCGACGGCCAGCAGCATGCCCAGCACCGAGCCGAGCAGGGCGGCGGAGACCGCCAGGGTGAGCGTGTTGGGCAGCCCGACGGTGAGCATCTCGGGCAGCGCCTCGCGCATCGAGTCCCAGTCGAAGAACGTCTCCCACAGCGTGCTCAGTGGATCCATGTCCGCTCCGTCCGCCCCGCTCGTGCTCGGTTACCGGTTCAGGAGGCGGCCGACGGCGACGGCACCGCCACCGACCCGCTGCCCGGCTTGAAGTCGGCCGGGACCGGCCGCCCCGGGTAGTACTCGGCCTGCAGGCGGCTCCACGTGCCGTCGGCGATGACCTCGTCGAGGCCCTTGTTCAGCGCCTCGCGCAGCTTGTCGTCGCCCTTCGCCACCGCGTACGCGGTCGGGGTGGGGCTGAGCTGCTTCGCCGCGACCTTGATCTTGCCGTTGCTGTCGGCGGCGGACTTGTCGCCGATCTCGGCCGGGGCGATCCAGGCGTCGGCGGTACCGGCCTTGAGCTGGTTGATCGCGCTGTTGTAGTCGGGCACCCGCACCGGGTCGAGGTTCTGCTTGGTGGCGTAGTCGTCCTGCACGGTGCCCTGGACCACCACCACGCGCTTGCCGGCGAGCTGGTCGAAGCCGGTGATCGGTGAGCCGGCCGGCACGTCCAGGCCGAAGTAGCCGAAGTCGTAGCCGTTGCCGAAGTCCACTGTCTTCTTCCGCGCCTCGGTGATCGTGATCGAGGAGCTGCCCACGTCGAACTTGCCGCTGTTGACCTGGGCGAGCAGGCCGGAGAAGTCGGTGCCGACGAACTCCACCTTCAGGTCGATCTTGGCGGCCACGGCACGCAGCAGCTCGTTGTCGAAGCCGGTGAACTTGCCGTCCTTCAGGAAGACGTTCGGCGGGGCGTCGGTGAGCGTGCCGGCGCGGATCACGCCGGGCTGGAGCAGGCCGTACGGGTTGTCGGCCGCGGTGGTGTCGTCGTTGCCGCAGGCGGTGAGCGCGGTGACGGCGAGCAGGGCGGCCGCGCCGACGGCGACGGCACGGGTCAGGACGGTACGGAAACGCACGATGTCTCTCCAGAGTGGATGGACGCGCGGGGTGCGCGTCGGCGCCGGCCCGCCGGACGGACGGCCGGGCCGGAGAAGGGTGGATCGGGGAAAGGAGGGTGGCGTTCGCTCAGCGCGCGAGGCGACAGGCGTCGCTGCACACCCGCATCAGGTCGACATGGCGGCGCTTGACCAGCGCGAAGCGGGCCGGGTACGCGGCGACGTCGCCGGATGGGGTGGAGGGTGGTGCGGACATCGGTCTCCCTGGTCTGGTGCTGACCTGGGTGCCAGGCCACGCTTGCACCGGCGGCTGCCGGTGCCTGGTCTTCACCCGGGGCACCCCACCGCGGAGGAGGGTTGCCGGCCAGCGAGCCGGGGCTTCGCGCTGGCGCTCATGACCTGCCCAGAAGGCTAGCAGCACCGCCGCGGCGGTCGTCCAGCGGTTATGACCACCCTCACGCGCCGGGGCCTTCAGCCGGTTCCGTTCCGGCCGGACCGCGGAGCCGGTCCTCGATGTCCGGGATGACGAAGCAGATCTCCAACGTCTTCAACTCGGCCCAGAACCGCAGCACGACGCTCCGCCAGGCGGCGCCACCCGCGACGGCGAGCAGAGCCGGCCCGGCGAGGACCGCCGCGGTCCCGCCGAACCCGCGACCGGCTTCGACAACGGCCAGGACCGCGCCGAGAAGCAGCGGCACCGTGGCGTTCCGCATCATCAGCCCGATCGCCCGCATCCGTGTCGCCTCGGCGGCCACCTCCCGGTTGTGCAACTCGGCCGCTGCGAGCAGCACCCCCCAGGGCGCGGTGAGCATCCGCGAGCCGGCCGCGCCGAGGGCCTGCTCCGCGAACACCCGGCGGGCGTCGAATCGGCCCCAGTTCCAGAACGGCAGTGCCCGGTCGACGACACGACCGAGGCCGTACGTGGCGTTGCCCAGCACGTAGGCGAGCAGCAGGGCCAGGAGCAGGAGCAGCGGCGTGGGCTGCCGGCTCAGGTCGTCCAGCCGCACCCAGTCCTGCCGGACCGCGAGGTAGGCGGACAGCGTGAGGTAGAGCGACCCGGGGGTGAGGTAGGTGAAGAGGTCGAAGATGCCGATGCTGAAGGTCATCAGTCCTCGCAGGGCCCGGAGGTGGCGACGCCGGAAGGGGGCCGGTCCCGGTCCACGCTAGGTGACCGGCACAACGCCGCCCGTCACGACCACCTCACGCCCGGGGCCTCACCGCCGGGCCGGGACGACCGGCGCGTCCCGGCCGGTGCCGTGCCGCGACGGGCTGCGCTGCTCGTGGTAGTCCTGCTCGACGTTGACGGTCCAGACGTCGTGCTCCGCGCCGTGCGCGATGTTCTCCGCGGTCAGCATCGCGGTGAGCATGGAGTGGTCGGCGTTGTTGTACCGGTGCATGCCGTTGCGGCCGACCGGGTGCACGTTCGGCACGTTCGCTGCGAGCCAGTCCCGGATCACGTCGACGTTGCGCTGGTACCGCTCGTCGTAGACCGGGTACGCCTTCGGCATCCGGACCACGTAGCCCGCCTCCACGCACCCGGGCTTGACCAGGCCCAGCCGTTCCAGCTCGGCGGTGGCGAACGCGATCAGTTCGGCGTCCGGCGTCCGCCACATCTCGTCGCCCTCGAACACGAAGTACTCCAGCCCCAGGCAGGTCCGCCCGTCCTTCACCAGGTACGGCGACCAGGAGCCGAAGTTCTGGATCCGGCCCACCCGGGCCGCCGGGTCGTGCACGTAGATCCAGTTGTCCGGGAACGAGAACTCCTCCGGCACCACCAGCGCCACGGTCAGGAAGTCCCGGTACCGCAGGTCGTCGGCGGCGGCCCGCACCTCGGGCGGCGCCTCCGGGCGCATCGCCCGCACCAGCGCGGAGATCGGCATCGAGGAGATCACGTGCGCAGCCGGCTCGGTGCGCTCCCCGCCCGCGTCGGCCACCGTCACGGCGGTGGCCCGCCGCGCGGCCGGATCCCGGTGCACCTCGGTCACCCAGACGCCGGTACGAACGGTGCCGCCGCGCTTGGCCACCTCCTCGGCGCAGCGCTCCCACATCATCCCGGGGCCGTGCTTCGGGTACTGGAACTCCTCGATCAGGCTGGTCACGTCGGTGCGGTTGCGCCGGGGCAGCAGCGCGTTGCGCACCGCCGTCGCCAGCGACAGGTTCTTGATCCGCTGGGCGGCCCAGTCGGCCTGCAACCGGTCCGCCGGCATCCCCCAGACCTTCTCCGTGTACGTCTTGAAGAAGATCGAGTAGAGCCGCCAGCCGAACCGCGCCGACACCCACCCCTCGAAGTGCGACTGGTCCTTCGGCGGGCGCAGCCGGGCCCGGCCGTACGAGCCCAGACAGCGCGCCGCCTCCAGCAGGCCGAGGTTGCGCAGCGCGTTGCCGGCGCTGAGCGGGTAGTCGAACAGCGCGCCCCGGTAGTAGATCCGGCTCATCCGTGGCCTGAGCAGGAAGTCCTCGTCGGGGAGGATCTCGTGCCAGAAGTCCTCGACCCGGGACACCTTGGTGAAGAAGCGGTGCCCGCCGATGTCGAAGCGCCAGCCGTCGCGCTCCACCGTCCGGCTGATCCCGCCCACCACGTCGTCGGCCTCGTAGACCCGGACCGGCTCGCCGTGCCGCAGCAGCTCGTACGCGGCGGTCAGCCCGGCCGGCCCCGCCCCGATGATCACGGTCCCGTCGCCGTCGCCCATGCCGTACGCGCCCCCCGCCTGCCGATGCGGCAGCGCGCATACCCACCCTGGCGGCGTCCTCACCTGCCGATCAGCGCCGATCCGCGACGGCTGCGCCGGGTGTGGACCGGTCCGGACGGGGAACGCGCACCGGGTTTTGCGGCCGGGCGAGTCGGCCCGAGGGCCGGACGGTGGGAGCGCGATGGCGGACGAACGGCGGGTCGACCCCGGCGGCGGGGCGCGCGCCGGGCGTACCCGGTGGTGGTCGCGGGGAGTCTCGGTCGCCCGCCGGCTGCCCGAGCCGTGGGGATTCGTGCTCGCCGTCTTCGCCGGCTCGAAGCTCGTGCTCAGCCTGATCGGCGTGCTGGTGCTCACCGCCTGGGACGGAGTGCCGGGCGCGCCGCCGGCCGACGAGACCGCGATGCGGGCCCAGCAGGACGCGATCTCGTCCCACCGTTGGTTCTCGCTCTGGTTCGCCTGGGACTCGTTCCTCTACGAGCACCTGGCCCGGCTGCCGCTGGACCGGCCCTGGCCCGACTTCGGCTTCCCGCTGCTGTACCCGTTCCTGGCCCGGCCGCTCGCGCCGCTGCTCGGCGGGCACACCGCATGGGCGCTGCTGCTCGTGAGCAACGTGGCGCTGGTGTTCCAGCTCTACTACGCGTACCGGCTGGGGGGCCGGCTGCTCGGCGGCGCGGGAGCGGCCGACGGCCGGCGAGCGGTCCGGTACCTGCTGCTCCTGCCGACGGCGTTCCTGTTCCAGGCGGCGCTGACCGAGTCGCTGTTCGTCTGCCTCGCGCTGGCCGCCTTCTGGTACGCCGAGCGGAGCCGCTGGCTGCTCGTCGGCGTCGTCGGCTACTTCCTGGCGATGAGCCGCTCGGTCGGGTTCCTCGTGGTGGTGCCGCTGGCGCTGGTGCTGCTGCGTGAACACGGCTGGCGGGCCGGACCCCGGGCGTGGCCGCGGCTGCTGCGGCAGGGCTGGCCGCTGCTGCTGGTCCCGGCGGGCTGGCTGACGTTCATGGCCTTCTGCCGCTGGCAGAGCGGCGACTGGTTCGCCTACCAGCACGCCCAGGAGACCGGCTGGGGGATCCGGCTGCAGAACCCGATCGCGACGGCCGCGTCCGCGCTGACCGGCGGCAACTCGGCCGACGCGCTGCGGGTCTGGATCGCGGTGGCGACGCTGGCGGTGGCGGTCGTCGGGCTGCGCCGCCGCGCCGACTGGCCGTACCTGGTCTACACGCTCGTCATGGTGCTGGTGCCGCTGTCGATGGGGCCGCCGGTGTACAAGAGCCTGCTGCGCTACCTGCTCGCCGCCTTCCCGGTCGCGTTCGTGCTGGCCCGCTGGTCGCGGCGGCCCGGCCTCGACGGCTGGCTCACCGCCGCGCTGGCGCTGCTCCAGGGCGCGTTGTTCGCGGTCTGGCTCACGTACTGGACCCACCTGATCATCTGACCGCCGTGGCTGTGGCCGTGGGCGCTGCCCGGCGGTTGACACCCGACGACGCCAGCCCGTGCGACGACGTGCCGGCTCAGGCGGCCAGGGCGGTGGTGAGCCGGCGGGCCTCGGCGACGAGCCGGCTGCCGCCGCCCCGGGCCACCACGTCGGCCAGCCCCGGTACCTCGATCCGCACGCCCGTCGCGGTCGCCGTGTCCGCCGCCAGCGCCAGCAGGTCCGGCGTGCCCCGGGGCGGCGTCGGCGCGCCGAGCAGCGGCGGCAACGCCGAGGCGAGCAGCCGCCACACGCTCAGCGGGGCGCCCGCCGCCACCGCGTCGCGCAGCGGCGTGACCGCCCGGGTCAGCGTCACCTGCCCGCCGGACGCCAGCGCGCCGAGGTGCCCGCCGGTCGCCGGCGCGTCCAGGTCACCGGCGGCGGCCAGGATCAGCACCGCGTCGAGCGCGGCCACCCGGTCCGCCTCGTGGCGGGCGCACAACCCGTAGGCCAGCGCCAGATCGAGGGCCGGTCCGCCCGCGCCCGTGCACTCGGCCAGCACCGGCAGGGCCGCGGCGTGCCCGAGGGTGTCCTCCTGCGCCGCGCCGGCCACCTCGGGCAGCAGGTGAGCGGCGACCACGCCCCGGTGGCCGGGCAGGACGGCCGGCCAGACGTCACCCCAGCCGTCGGTCCACCGGCCGATCGGCGTGGGCGTCAGGGTGAGCAGGCCGAGCCGGTCCTCGACGCCGTCCGGCGGGGTGAGCGCGACGAGCGTCCGGCCCTCGGGCAACTGGTCGTAGCCCCAGTCGTACCCGGCCGACCGCGCCCGCCGGCCCACCGTCACCACCTGCTGCGCGGGGGCCGGCACGGCGTCGCCGCGCAGCCAGCGGGCCAGCTCGTCACCGGCCGGCGTGCGCAGCGCCGCGGCGCGTTCGGCAAGCGGCCCGTCGACGCCGGCCGGCAGGCGCAGCAGAGCCTGCGCGAGATCCCAGCGCCACACCGGACGGTCACCCAGCGCCGCCAGCCGTTCGTAGAGCGCCACCGGCTCGATCGCCCCGGTGACCGAGGTCGGCGCGGACAGCAGGCCCGGATCGTCGCGTCCGTCCAGCCGCTGCCCGATCTCGGCCAGCCGGGTGCAGGCGAGCTGGACGGGCGCGGGCCGGCGTGTGGCCGGAACCGGCGGACCACCCCGGAACGGGAGCGGCGCGCGCGGGCGGGACTCGGCCAGCAGCGTGCTCCACTGGTCGCGCCGGGTCGCCGCCTCGGCCGCGCCGCAGACGGCCAGCAGGAGCCCGTGCATCTGGACCGAGATGTTGAACACCGACCAGGGATGGTCGTACGCGCCGACCCGCTCGCGGCGCACCACAGGCGGGAGCGCCGCCGCGAGCCGTTCGCGGTCGGCGGTGCCGAGCCGGACCAGCCCGTCCATGACGCGTTCCGCCGTCAGCGCGGGCCAGCGTCGGCCGAGCGACGCCGCGACCTCCTCCACCAGTTCGTCCACGTCCTGGATCGGCGGCGGCGCGGCCGCTGCCGGCAGCGGCGGCGGCAGGTCGTCGCGGGCCTCGGCCACTGAGGCGACGGCCACCGGCCGGTGACCGTGGCGCTGCGCCAGCGTCAGCGCGCGCTCACGCAGGCCGGCGTCCGGATGGCCGGCCGCCACGGCGAGCACCGCACCGATCTCCGGGGCCCGGTCCGGGTGCTGCCGGGCCAGCCGGTCGAGCCAGGACACCTGCGCCCGGACCAGCGCCTTCTCCGGCCGGGCCAGCACCGTCCGGGCGGCCTCCCACAGCGCCTCGGGCTCGGCGACGTCACCGGCCTGCCGCAGCGTCCGCTGGGCGGCGCGGGCCACCGGCCCGGGGCCGTCGGCGAGCAGCCGCAGGTAGGCGCTCGACCGCACGGCCACCTCGTCCGGGGTCGGCGCCAGCAGGTCGTGCAGGACCAGGAACGGGCGCAGCGCGCCCGGCCGGTCGCCGCGCAGCAGCCTGCCCAGGACGCCGTTGAGCAGGACCGCCCGGTCGAGCCGGCCCTCCGCGGCCAGCGCCACCAGTGCCCGGGGCACCGCCTCCGTGCCCGTACCGTCGCCGCGGGCCAGCTCGGTGCCCACCCCGTCCACCTCGAACAGGCGCGGCAACAGCGCGTCGAGGAACGGGTCCGCGCGCAGCCGGTCCACGGTCGGCGGTCGCGTCCCGCGCGGGTCCGGCCAGCCCTGCGCCGCGGCCCAGCCTCGCACGAAGTCGTCCCCGGTCGGCGGCGGAGCCTTCTCGGCCGTCAGGAGGCCGGCGACGAACCGCCAGCCCGCGACCATCCGGTCCCGGGGGAGCCGGTCGGCCAGCTTGTACGCCACGTCGGCCAGCCAGGTCACCCCGCGTTCCCGGGCGACGTCGACCACCGGCGCCGCGTCGACGCCGTTCAGCCAGACCGAGCGGCGGCCGAGCAGCGCGGCCACCTTCGTCGGGGTGCTCAGCGTCCCCACCGCTGCGACCGCCAGCGTCGCCGCCTCGCCCTGCCACCACCAGGCGTCCCGCCTGCGGCGCACGTCGGCGACCAGCTCGTCGCCGAGTGCCCGCCGGGCCGGCTCGTCCAACCCGGCCAGGGCCGACCGGACCTGCGACATCCTGCCGCGCACCACCGCCTCGGCGAAGCCGGTCACGACAGCGCCCCCACCGGCGCCGCGACCATCGACACGGCCAGCGCGTGCCGGCACGGCCCCCGCTGCCCGCGGTGCCGCGCCCACCAGCGGCAGGAACAGGAGTACGCGCCGTCCGGGTGCCGGCGTACCCGGTAGGTCTCGGCATCGGTGCGTACCGTCGCGTTCTCGCCGTCGCGCTCGACGGCGCCGCGCTCGACGAGCGCACGCGCGCCGACCAGCCGCGGGTTGTCCCGCTCCGCGCGGCCCGCGTCGTAGGGCATCACCCGGTGGAAGTACGCCCCGTCCGCCACGTCGTACCCGACCCGCCCGGCGGTGCCCAGCTGGGCGAGCGCGGCACGCACCCGCTCGTCGGGCAGCGCGGCGGCGTCGGCCAGCGCGGCGACGTCGATCGCCGGATCCCAGTTGAGCAGCGCGCCGACCAGCTCCGCGTCGTCGACCACGTCGTCACCGGCGAGCGCCGCCAGTGCGGCGCCCTCACCGGAGAACCCCCGGTACGGCTCGGGGGACAGCGTCAGCGACAGCCGCAACGCCCCGGTGTCCAGCTCCCACGTGCTCGGCACGGCGGGGGAACCGGTGCGCACCGCCGGGCCGTACACCCGCAGGGTGCGCGCGTGCCGCAGCACGCCGCGCAGCGCCGCGAGCCGGCCCGCGCCGGCCAGGCAGACAGCGCCCGGCACCGGGCGGGAGGTCAGCCGCAGCGTACGCCCGGCGGGCACCGCCCACAGCACACTCCGGTCACCGGCGGCGGGCAGCCGGCGCAGGAACGCCGCCGCCTCCGCCGCCGCGATCTCGGCGCGCGGCTCGAAGCCGGCGGTGAGCACGTGCACCTCGGCGAAGCCGCGCAGCCAGCGGCCGGGCAGCGGCACCTTCCGCTCGACCACCGAGCCGTCCATGGTGGAGACGGTCAGGTCGTCCGGGCCGACCGCCACGTGCAGCGGCTCGATGCCGCCCACCCGGGCCAGCGCCTCCCGCAGCGGCGGGTTCACGTCCACGTTCGTGGTGCCGTGGCCGCTGATCTCCCCGTCCAGCCCGGCCGGCAGCACGTCCATCCGCGCGTACACCCCGCAGCAGCCGGAGAACGACTCGAACCGCAGGCGGCCGCGGCTGCCGGTCACCACCGGGTCCAGACTGGCCGGGTTGACCGGCTGGTGGTAGCGGGTGCGGGCCACCTCGGCGACGGCGAGCAGCCCGGCCGCCGCCGCGGCGGGAGCGGTGAGGAAACCGGCGAAGAAGCGCGGGTTGGCCGCCGGGCCGCCGCAGGTCTGCAGGTCGAGACCGGCGGCGCGCAGCGCGGACGGCTGAAGATATCGGTACGTCTGGACGGCGTTCACGGCGCAGACCGTAGAGGGACCGACCGACAAAAGCGCGACGGTCCTGCTAGCTTCCCCTGATGTTCGCCCACGCCCTCACCGACGACGCCGAGCTGCGTCCACTGTCGCCCTGGCACGCCGACGAGTTCCTGGCCAACCTCGACCGCTGCCGCGACCACATCTCGCCCTGGGTCGGCGCGTCCTTCGTCGCCACCGACGCCGAGTCGGCCCGCAAGGTCCTCCAGGCGTACGCCGACCGGTGGGCCCGCGACGACGGCGGCATCTGGGGCATCTGGCAGCGCGGCACGCTCGTCGGCGGCGTGCTGTTCGTGTCGCTGAGCACCGAACGCGGGGTGTGCGAGGCCGGCTGCTGGCTGGAACCCGGCGCCGAGGGACAGGGCCTGGTCACCCGCGCCGCCCGCTTCGTCATCGACTGGGCGGTACGGGAGCGCGGCATCCACCGCGTCGAGTGGGTCACGAAGGCCGGCAACGAGCGCAGCATCGCCGTCGCGCGGCGGCTCGGCATGAGCCGCGACGGCGTCATGCGCGGCGCCGCACCGATGCCCGACGGCCGCGCCGACCTGGAGGTCTGGTCCGTGCTGGCGCCGGAGTGGACCGCCTGACCGGGAAATTGTCGTACCCGGACGTGAACATCTGTCCATGGCTGTCCCCGCACTGGCCGACCGGTCCCCCCAGCCGCGCGCCCTGCCGCTGCGCGAGGTCCGCACCCGGCTCACCCAGCTCGTCTCCCTGGCCGAGCTGACCGACACCGTCACAGTCGTCACCCGCGACGGCGATCCCCGGCCGGTCGCCGCGATCGTGCCCGCGTCCGCCGCCCGCACCGGCGCCCAGGCCCGCGCCGACGCCGAACGCGTCGCCGCGATCAGCGCCGGCTGGGCCCGCCGCCTGGAGGAGCTGCACCGGCAGTCCAGCCGGCGGCACGCCGCCGAGCTGCGGGCGCTGGCCGACGCGCTCGCCGAGGCGTGGGCCGAACTCGACCGCCGCGCGCCGGCCGGCGACGCGGCGCTGACCCGGCTGCGCGCCGCGCACGCCGACCTGCTGCGCCGCTGACCCGTGGCGTCCCGCCCGGTCTACGCGGGACGCCACGGGCGCGCGGTCAGCTCCGGCCGCGCTCGGCCCGGTAGCGGCGGATCAGCTCGGCGGTCGAGGTGTCCACGTCGGCCAGGTCCGGGTCCGGCCCGGTGAGCTTCGGCGCGAGCTGGTTGGCCATCACCTTGCCCAGCTCCACACCCCACTGGTCGAAGGCGTTGATGTCCCAGATCGCGGCCTCGGTGAACGTGATGTGCTCGTAGAGCGCGATCAGCTGACCCAGCGTCGCCGGGGTGAGCTTCGGCGCCAGGATCGAGGTGGTCGGGTGGTTGCCCGTCATCACCCGGTGCGCCACCACCTCGGGCGCGGTGCCCTCGGCCTCCACCTGCTCCCGGGTCCGCCCGAACGCCAGCGCGGCGGTCTGGGCGAAGAAGTTCGACATGAACAGGTCGTGCATGTCGCCCAGGTCGTGGTTGGGCCGGCTGAACGCGATGAAGTCCGCCGGGATCAGCCGGGTGCCCTGGTGGATGAGCTGGTAGAACGCGTGCTGCCCGTTGGTGCCCGGCTCGCCCCAGAAGATCTCCCCGGTCGGGTACGTCACCGGCGAGCCGTCGACGCGTACCGACTTGCCGTTGCTCTCCATGGTGAGCTGCTGGAGGTAGGCGGGGAACCGGTGCAGGTACTGCGAGTAGGGCAGCACCGCGTGGGTCTCCGCGCCGAGGAAGTCGGTGTACCAGACGTTGAGCAGGCCGAGCAGCGCCGGCACGTTGCGCTCCACCGGGGCGGACCGGAAGTGCTCGTCGACCGCGTGGTAGCCGGCCAGCATCTCGCGGAACCGGTCCGGCCCGATCGCCAGCATGACCGACAGGCCGACCGCGGACGGCAGCGAGTAGCGTCCGCCCACCCAGTCCCAGAAGCCGAACATGTTCTCCGGGTCGATGCCGAAGTCGCGGACCCGCTGCTCGTTGGTGCTGACCGCGACGAAGTGCCGGGCGATCGCGTCGTCGTCGGCGTCCAGCCCGGCCAGCAGCCAGCGCCGCGCCTGGTCGGCGTTGGCGAGCGTCTCCTGGGTGGAGAACGTCTTGGACACCACGACGAACAGCGTGCTCGCCGGGTCCAGGTCGGCGGTCTTGTCGTGGATGTCGGTCGGGTCGATGTTCGACACGAACCGGCAGCTGATGCCCGCGTCGCGGTACGCCTTCAGCGCCTCGTACGCCATCACCGGCCCGAGGTCGGAGCCGCCGATGCCGATGTTCACGACGGTGGTGATCCGCTCGCCGGTGTGGCCCCGCCACGAGCCGGAGCGCACCCGCTGCGCGAACGCCGACATGCGGTCCAGCACGGCGTGCACGTCGGCGACCACGTCCTGGCCGTCCACGGTGAGCGACGCGTCCGCCGGCAGGCGCAGCGCGGTGTGCAGCACCGCCCGGTCCTCGGTGACGTTGATGTGCCGGCCGGCGAACATGGCCGCGATCCGGTCGGTCAGGCCGACCCGCTCGGCGAGCGCGCCGAGCAGCGCGATGGTCTCGTCGGTGACCAGGTTCTTGCTGTAGTCCACGTGCAGGTCGGCGACCTCACCGGTGAGCCGCTCACCCCGCTGCCCGTCGGCGGCGAACAGGTCGCGCAGGTGCGTGGCGCGCATCGCCTCGGCGTGCTTGCGCAGCGCCTGCCATTCGTCGGTGGTGGTGACGTCCACAGCCATCGGGTCGATCTTCTCCTTCACGACGGGCGGTCGGCCGGCGCGCGCCGGCGAACCTCACAAGCCTGCCACCCGGACCGGTCGCGCGCGACGCGACCCGGCGGCGACCACCGTGCGGGCGGGTCTTTCCGGTCACCGCCGCGGGACACGCCGTTGGGACGTCTGTACGACACGCCGGTTACTGAATGACATATTTCGATAGCGGAAAGTAGTATCCAGCGTTGCTGCCCGAACGCGTCGAGGGGGTGCCATGGCCGGGGTGATCCACCCTCGTCCACCGTCCGACCCGGAGGAGCCGGCGGGGGAGACGACCCTGCCCGAGCTCGTCGATCCGCACTGGATGCACCGGGCCACCGAGCTGGCCCACACCGGATTCTGGTCGGTGGCACGCCGGCTGCCCGCGTTGATCCGCGAGGCGATCAGTCTCGCCTGGGCGACCAGCCGCCGGGACACCGCCGCGTCGCTGGGTCTCAACGTCGCCGCCGGTGTGCTCACCACGCTGGGCCTGCTCGCCACCACCGGAGTGCTCCACCAGCTGTTCGCAGCCGGCCCGACACCGGACCGCATCCGGGCGGCGCTGCCCGCCCTGACGCTGGCGGCGGCCGCCGTCGCCGGGCGCGGCGCACTGACCATCGCCGCCGGATGGGCGCAGGCCCGGCTCGTACCGCAGATCAACTTCACAGTGGAGCGGCGGCTGTTCGAGACGACGTCAGCGGTGGAGCTGGCCGCCTTCGACGACGCCGGTTTCGCCGAGGAGATGGACCGCGCCCGCGACCGGGGACTGGTCGAGGCGGGCTCCCTGGTCAACGACACGGTCAACCTGGTCACCGGTGTGGTCGGCGTGATCGCCACGGCTACCGCGGTGACGATCATCCACCCGCTTCTGCTGCCCTGCCTGGTCGTCGCCGCCGCGCCGGAGGCGGTGACGGCGGTGCGGATGGCCCGCCGCCAGCACGTCGACTGGCTCGCCCGGATCACCCGGCGGCGACGCAAGTGGATGCTGGGCGACCTGATGGCCAACCGGCACACCGCGGCCGAGATCCGCGCCTACCAGATGCGCGACTTCCTGCTCTCGGAGTACCACCTCATGACGCGCCTGGAGACCCGCGCCGAGTTGCGCCTGGCCCGGGCGCAGACGATCACCCGGGCGATCGGCCTGTCCGTCACTGGGATCGCCACGTTCGGGCTCTACGCGGTTCTGGGGACGTTGCTCGTCGGGGGCGTGGTGGCGCTCGCGGCGGCGGCCACCGCGCTGCTGGCGCTCCAGTCCGCGCGTACGAGCCTGCGCACGGCGATCTTCGCCACCAACTCGCTCTACGAGGACGCCCTCTACTACCAGGACTACCGCGACTTCCTCGACCGGGCGACCCGGCGGATCCCGGCCGGCGGGCACCTGCCGGTCGACGGGTTCACGCGCATCGACGTCGAACGGGTCAGCCTGCGCTACCCGGACACCGACAGCGCGGCGGTCGACGAGGTCAGCCTCACGGTCCGGCGCGGTGAGGTGATCGCGCTGGTGGGGGAGAACGGCTCCGGCAAGACCACCCTCGCGAAGCTGATCGCCGGCCTGTACCGGCCCACCGGCGGCACGATCCGCTGGGACGGCGTGGACGCCGCCGAACTGGACCCACGGCAGACCGCCGCCCAGGTCGCGGTGATGAGCCAGGACTGGTGGAGGTTCCCGTTCACCGCCCGGCAGAACATCCGCGTCGGCCGCCACGACCGTGCCGGCGGGCCCGGGCCCAGCGTGGAGACCGCCGCCCGCGACGCCGCCGCCCACGACATGATCAGCGAGCTGCCGTTCGGGTACGACACGCTGCTGGACCGGCAGTTCAAGGACGGCCAGGACCTGTCCGGTGGGCAGTGGCAGCGGCTGGTGGCCGCACGCGGCCTCTACCGTGACGCCCGGCTGCTGATCTGCGACGAGCCGTCCGCGGCGCTTGACGCGCGTGCCGAGCACGCCCTCTTCCAGCACCTGCGGCGGCACCCGGACCGGGCCGTCGTGCTGATCACCCACCGGCTCGCCAACGTCCGGCACGCCGACCGGATCTTCGTGATGGACCACGGCCGGCTCGTGCAGTCAGGCGACCACGACACGCTGATGGCCCAGGGCGGGCTCTACCGAGAGCTGTTCGAGTTGCAGGCGGCCGGCTACCTCGCCGGCAGCGCGGAACCCGCGGCCGAGAGTTGACCTCCAGCGCACTCGAACTCCTACCGTGACCGGACCGCGCGCCACCCGGCCGGCGCGGTGCAACCCAGGGAGTTCACATGCGCTATCGCGTCCTCGGCGGCACCGGCATCGAGGTCAGCGTCCACTGCCTCGGCGCCATGATGTTCGGCGCGGTCGGCAACCCCGACCACGACGACTGTGCCCGGATCGTCCACAAGGCACTCGATCAGGGGATCAACTTCGTGGACACCGCCGACATGTACTCGGCCGGCGAGTCGGAGGAGATCGTCGGCAAGGCTCTGCGCGGCCGCCGCGACGACGTGGTGCTCGCCACGAAGGTCCACTTCCCGATGGGGGAGGGGCCCAACCGGGGCGGCAACTCGCGACGCTGGATCGTCCGGGCGGTCGAGGACAGCCTGCGCCGGCTCGGCACCGACTGGATCGACCTCTACCAGGTGCACCGTCCCGACCACACCACCGACGTCGAGGAGACGCTCGGCGCGTTGACCGACCTGGTCCGGGCCGGGAAGATCCGCGCGTTCGGCTGCTCGACCTTCCCGGCCGAGGAGATCGTGGAGGCGCACCACGTCGCCGAGCGGCGGGCGCTCGGCCGCTTCCGCACCGAGCAGCCGCCGTACTCGATCCTGGCGCGCGGCATCGAGACGTCGGTGCTGCCGGTCTGCCGCCGCTACCGGATGGGTGTGCTGGTGTGGAGCCCGCTGGCCTCCGGGTTCCTGTCCGGCCGGTACCGGCAGGGCCGGCCCGTCGACCTCGGCGCGGGCCGCCCGGCGCTCACCCCGGCCCGGTTCGACCCGGCGCTGCCGGGCAACACCGCCAAGTACGCCGCCGTGGAGGAACTGGTCGCGCTCGCCGACGAGGTGGGCTGCACGCTGCCGCAACTCGCCGTGGCGTTCGCCGCCGCGCACCCGGCGGTCACCTCGACCATCATCGGACCGCGCACGATGGAGCAACTGGACGCGCTGCTCGCCGGGGCGGAGCTGACGCTCGACGACGCGGTGCTGGACCGGATCGACGAGATCGTCCCGCCCGGTACGAACCTCTACCAGCCCGATGGCGCCTGGTCCCCGCCCACGCTGACCGACCCGTCCCACCGCCGCCGCCCCCTCCCGGAGCGGGCCGCAGCCTGACCCTCGCCCCTCCCGCCTCCGTCCCGACCCTCGGCGCCCCGGCTCGTCGATCATGGGCTTCCTGCCCCGGCAAAGAGTGCGAACCGGGCATCCGAGGGGCCGAAACCGCAAGATCGACGGGGCGAGGCGGGGCGAGGCGACGCGGGAAAGGCGGGGGCGAGGCCAGGCGACGCGGGAGCGGCGGGGGAGGCGAGGCCGGGAGGGCGAGGGCTGAGGGGGAGGGCGGGCAGGGGAACTGCGTCGACAAGGGGCGAGGGCGGAATCAGACTGGGCGGGTGGAACATCGCGATCTCGTTCGGGTGAGCAAGCGGCTGTCGCTGGCATTGCGGCACCGGCCTGACACGTTTGGGCTGCTCCTCGACCGGGCGGGCTGGGTGCCGGTGGCCGACGTGCTCGCCGGGCTGAGGATCAGCCGCGCCCAGCTGGACGCCGTGGTCGCGGGCAACGACAAGCAGCGCTTCGCCGTGGAGGCCGGTCCGGACGGGGCCGACCGGATCCGCGCCAACCAGGGGCACTCGATTCCGGTCGACCTCGGCCTCACCCCGGCCGCGCCGCCGCCCCGGCTGTTCCACGGCACCGGCGAGGCCGTGCTGGACGCGATCCGGGCGCAGGGGCTGCGCCGGGGCGGGCGGCACCACGTACACCTGTCGCCTGACGTGGCGACGGCCCGGCGCGTCGGTGCGCGCCGGGGCGGCGCGGTGGTGGTGCTGACCGTGGACGCGGCGGCGATGGCCGAGGCCGGGTACCTGTTCTACCGCTCGGCCAACGGGGTGTGGCTCACCGACACCGTGCCGCCGCCCTACCTCAGCACCACCTGAGCGGCGGTCAGCAGGCGGTCACCGGGTGGGCCACGACGGCGTCGAACAGGTACGCGAGGTCGTTCGGCGCGGCCCGGTCGGGCTGGACGGCGCCCGTGCAGTCGGTGGCGCGGGCGCGCAGGACGTGCCGGCCCGCTGCCGGGGGGCACCACCTGACGGTCCAGCGCTGCCAGGCTCCGCCCCGGTCCGCGGCGACCAGGTCGGCGGGGCGCCACCCGTCGCCGGTGTCCACCTCGACGTGCGCGATCGGGCCGTTGCCGGACCAGGAACGGCCGGTCAGCAGCATCTCCTCGCCGGCCGGCACCCGGGCGTCCCAGGGCAGCTCGAACGCGCTGCGTACCGGCTGGGCGGTGAGCACTGTGCCGTCGGCCGGGTGGCCGGGGCCGAACATCCGGTAGAACTGCGTGTTCCACGGCGAGAACAGGGGAGTGGTGGAGACCTCGATCGCGCCCACCCACTTGATCGAGGAGATGCCGACCCAGCCGGGCACCACGACCCGCACCGGGAAGCCGTGGTCGGGGGGCAGCGGCTCGCCGTTCATCTCGTACGCCAGCAGCACGTCGTCGAGCGCCTTCGCGACCGGCATCGGGCGGCGTACCCGGCCGAGGTTGACCCCGCCGGAGACGTAGTCCGGGTCGAGGCCCTCGGGCATCACGTCGACCGCCTCGTCGCGCAGCCCGGCCAGGCGCAGCACCGTGCCGAGCCGCACGCCCCGCCACCGCGCCACGCCGACGCTGCCCAGCCCCCACGCCACGCCCGGGGTCGGCTCGTCCTGCTGCTCGGCGAAGTAGCGCCGCCCGTTGCCGGCGCACTCCAGCAGCGCCGCGTGTTCCTCGGCGGGCAGCCGGCGCAGCTCATCGAGGTCGAACTCGACCGGGTTGTCCCGGGTCGGTGCGCCGCGCAGGCCGTCGCCGAACAGGCGCAGCCGCCAGGTGGCCGCGTCCAGGTGCGGGGTGACCGTGTGGTTGCGGACGAAGAAGCGGTCGATCGGGACCACGTACCCCTGGCCGGCCATCGACGGCCAGCGCATCTCGGCGTTGGTGTCCAGCGGGCGCAGCAGGTCCGGCGGCAGCGGCTTGACGATCGGCGCGCCGGGGTCGACGCCGACCGGCGCGGACGCCACCGCGACCGGCTCGCGCTCCGCGGCGGCGGCGGTCACCGCGGCCATCGCAGCGCCCACCTCCAGCAGCCGGTCGCGGTCGACGCCCGGCCCGTGCGCCTGCCCGGCGAGCCACTGCCGGCTCCGGTCGGCGTCGTGGACGGCTTCGGCGGGGGACGGGGACTGACTCACGGCTGACCTCCGGGGTAGGCGACGCTGCCTTTCCTATTCAATCAGTAGGACTTTTCATCGATCCGTCGCAGGTGGCGGCGACCTCACGCCGCGCCGATCAGCGTCACGACCCCGGCCGCCACGAGCACACCGGCCCACAGCCGGTCGACGTTGAACCAGGCCCGGCGCAGCACACCGACGCCGAGCACCTCGTACACCAGCAGGGCCACGACCAGCGCGACGGCGAGCATGGCGACTGTGTGCACGGCGGCGGCGAGCAGGCCGGTCAGCGCGCCGGCCGGCGCGGCGAGGTGCCCGGCGTGCGGGCTGGCGCCGGCCGCCGGTTCGGCGAGCAGCACCGGCAGCAGCATCAGGCCCGCGCCGTGCGCCGCGGACATCAGGAACGACCAGGCGGTGAGCTGCGCCGCCGACAGCCGCATCCCGGCCCACCGGAAGTGCCGCTCGGACAGCAGCCGCCACAGCCCGAACCCGACCAGCAGCACCCCGCCGGTCACCGCGACCAGCGTGCTCGCCGTCACCGACCGGGTGGCGCTGACCAGCGCGGCGACCACCGCCACCGACGCCAGGTGACCGGCCGCGATCGGCGGCAGCGCCGCCAGCAGCGCGGCCCGGCGGCGCTCCTGCAGGCCCCGGGCCACCGCGAACAGCCACCCCATCGCCGGGTTCAGGCCGTGGAACGCGCCGAGGCCGGCCAGCACCGCCCAGGTCGCGCCGGTCACGGGAAGCAGTACGAGTCGGACGAGGCGTCGCCGCCCTGCAACCGGGTCTGGTGTACGCGCAGGCCGCGGAACTCCTCGCCGCGCGGGAAGAACCGCGGGTCCGGCACGAGGCCGCCGTGCTCCGGGTCGACGTCGAGCTTCGCCACCCAGGCGCCCACCCCGTCGGGGTAGAACTGGTCGTCCCAGGCGCCGTAGAGCGAGTTGCTGACGTAGACGCGGCGGCCGTCGCGGCTGATCTCGACCATCTGCGGCCCGCCGGCCAGCGGCTCGTCCGGGAACGCCGGGTGCGGGGTGCGGTTGACGATGCCGCCGAGGCGTACCGAGCCGACGCGTACCGGGTGGAACGGGTCGCTGACGTCGTAGCGGATCAGTTCGCCGGTGCCCCAGCAGGAGACGTGCAGGAACCTGTCGTCAACGGACAGGTCGATGTCGGTGACCAGCGGCGGCACCGCCCCGAACGGCTTGAGCAGCTCCGGCAGGTCGGCCGGGTCGGCCGGCTCGGCCGGGATGTCGATCACCTTGGTGACCGCCCAGGCGTCGCCGTCGCGGTGCCACAGCCAGATCGACGCGGACAGGTTCTCGACGCTGATCACCACGCCGACGAAGCCGTACGACTTCGTCGGGTCGTGCGCGGGCCGCAGCTCCAGCGGCATCTGGTACTGGTCGCCGAGGTCGACGCGCTGCACGTGCCGGCGCCTCGCCAGGTCCCAGAAGTGGATCGCGTGCCCGTACCGGCGGCCCAGCAGCAGCTCACCGACGATGCCGTCCTCGATCATCGATGGCGTGCCCCACTCGCTGGTGACCAGCACGTCCTGCGTGTAGTGCCACCAGAAGTCGTACGCCAGGAACTGCGGCCCGCGGTCGGCCTCCCACGCGCCGCGTACCTCGAACGTGGTGTGGTCGAGCACGGCGATGCCGCCCGGCCCCTCCTGCCCGTCGGCGCCGCCGAGCGCGGAGACGTAGATGCCGTCCGGCCCGCAGTGCACCGTGTGCGGGCGGGAGTACCCGGCACGCCTGCCGAGTTCCTCCGCTCCGATCACCTTGACCAGCTCGGGGCGGCGCGGGTCGGTCTTGGTGTCCAGCACGTGGATCCGGGACGAGCGCAGGCCCGGCACGATCAGGTAGCGGCGTTCCACGTGCGGGTGCGGCGCGGTCGGGCAGAGCGCGCTGCTGCACGCGTTCCACCCGAAGTGGTGCAGTTCGTCGCCGGTGTTCGGCAGCTCCGTCCATCCCACCACCCGGCCGTACGAGTCGGAGTCCGGGTCGGTGTCGAGCACCGCGATGGCGTCGGGGCGCTGCCCGGCGCGGTCGAACGCGGCGACGTAGGCGAGTTTCTCGGCCGGCGCGGTCGCGGCGAGTGCGGGGGAGGGGTAGAAGGTCGGGTCGGGCGTCCAGCGGGTCATCGGGTCTCCCTCGCGGTCAGCCGGCGGGTACGCCGAGGCGGTCGAGCAGGTGGCGGCGCAGCGCGCCGAGGGCCGGGTCGTCGGGGCTCGGGGACGGGCCGAGGCGTACCGGCACCTCCTCGGCGATGACGCCGTCGTCGAGGAGCAGGACGCGGTCGGCGAGCAGCAGCGCCTCCTCCACGTCGTGGGTGACCAGCAGCGCGGCGAAGCCGTGCTGGGCGCGCAGCCGCCGCAGCAGCCCCTGCATGCGCAGCCGGGTCAGCGCGTCGAGTGCGCCGAACGGCTCGTCGAGCAGCAGCAGGTCCGGTTCGCGGACCAGCGCGCGGGCCACCGCGACCCGCTGCGCCTGCCCGCCGGACAGCTCCGCCGGCCAGGCCCGGCCCCGGTCGGCGAGCCCGACCTCGGCCAGCGCGCGGCCGACCCGCCCGCCCACGTCCGGCCCGGTCAGGCCGAGCGCCACGTTGTCGGCCACCCGCTTCCACGGCAGCAGCCGGTGTTCCTGGAACACCACGGCGGCGGTGCCGTGCACCGCGTGCTCGCCGCCCGCGTCGCCGTCGAGCCCTGCGAGCACGCGCAGCAGCGTGCTCTTGCCGGAGCCGCTGCCGCCGAGCAGCGCCACCGTCTGGCCGGCGGCGATGGTCAGGTCCACCCCGGCCAGCACCACGGCCGGGCCGAAGGACCGGGTCACCGCCCGTGCGGTGAGCACCGGCCCGGTCAGGTCGCGCGCAGTCCGCGTCGCCACGCCAGCGTCCTCCTCTCCGCGTACCGGATGAGCAGGTCGGAGGCGAGCCCCAGCAGCGCGTAGATGAGCAGGCCGAGCACCACCACGTCGGTCTGGCTGAACTCGCGCGCCTCCATCATCAGGAACCCGACGCCGGTCTGCGCGTTCACCTGCTCACCGACGACCAGGCTGAGCCAGGCCGCGCCGATGGCCAGCCGCAGCCCGAGGAAAAGCGCCGGCAGCGCGCCGGGCAGCACCACGTGCCGCAGCCGGGCCGCCGCGCCGAGGCCGCAGGTGCGCGCCGCCTCCACCAGCCGCTCGTCGATGTCGCGGATGCCGGCGTACGTGTTGAAGTAGATGGGGAAGAACGCGCCGAGCGCGACGAGCGTGACCTTCAGCGACTCGCCGATGCCCACCCAGATGATCAGCAGCGGGACCAGGCCCAGGTGCGGCAGCATCCGGGCCATCTGCACCGGCGGGTCGACCAGGTCGTCGCCGAGGCGCAGCAGCCCGGCCGCGGCGCCGAGCACCAGCGCCAGGCCGCCGCCGATGAGCAGGCCGAGCGCGGCGCGGGTGAGCGAGTCGAGCAGGTGCACGCCGAGCGTCCCGTCGCTCGCCAGCCGCCACCCGGTCGCGAGCACCGCGCTGGGCGCGGGCAGCTTCTCGGGGGCGAGCAGCCCGGTCCGCGCGGCGACCTCCCAGCCGAGCGCCAGCACGACCGGGCTCACCGCACGCCGCCACCGCCGCGAGACGCGGGCCCGCGACCGCCGCGGCGTCGCCCGATCGGGTACGACCGGAGCGGTCGCCTCGGCCAGCGCCGGACCACTCACTGGAACGCCTCGTTGAACCGGCCGTCGATCCGGCCGGCGATGTCGACCGGTCCGGGCACCAGCTTCAGCTCCACGAAGCTGTCGGCGATGGCCTGCAACTCCGCGCCGATCTCCGGGGTGACCGGGGCGAGCGGCTTGGCGCTTCGGGCCAGCGCCCGGGTGGTCACGTCGAGCGGGATCTTCAGCTCCGGGGCGAGGATGGCGGCCCGCTCGCCCGGGTGGGCGATGCCCCAGTCGGTGGTCTGCCGGTACGTGTTCAGGAACGCCTGCACGTCGGCGGTGCGGTTCTTCACCGCGTCCGGCGCGGCCAGCACGTACTCACGATTGCCGGCCAGGCCGGTGGCGTCGGCGAGCACCCGGACGCCCGGCTGTTCGGCAAGCGCGAAGTAGGGATCCCAGATGATCCACGCGTCGACCTGCCCGTTGTCGAACGCGGGCCGTCCCTCGGCGGGCTTGAGGTACTTCACCTTGATGTCGGCGAGCGTCATCTTGTTCGCCTCCAGCAGCTTCACCAGCAGCCAGTGCACGTTGGAGCCCTTGTTCAGCGCGACGGTGCGCCCGCGTAGGTCGGCGAATCCACGATACGGGCTGTCCGCCTTGACCAGCACCGCCTCGCCCTGCGGGATCGGCTGAGAGGTGCCGACCACGGAGAACGGGATCTTCCCGGCGGCGGCGAACACCGGCGGCGCCTCGCCGACCTGGCCGATGTCGATCGAGCCGGCCTTGAGCGCCTCGGTCAGGGCCGGTCCGCTCTCGAACAGCGACCAGGTGACGTTCTTCGCGTCGCCGCGCGCCTTGACCAGGCTGAGCCCGCCGAAGCGCTGATAGCCGATCCGCAGCGGGCCGTCGCCGCCGCCACTGGCGTCGGCCGCCTCGCCGCCGCAGGCCGTCAGCGCCGTCGCGGCGAGCAGCGCGAGGGTGGTGAGCAGCGCGGCCACCGGCCGGCGGCGCGATCTGGGGGTACGCATGGCGACTCCTCGGGGAGGGATGGGCCCGGCCGTCGGCGGGCGACAGCAACCTACCAAACCGATAGGTTTTATGGGTAGTGTGTCGGCGTGGTCGTCCCACCACTCAGGAGGCGACCCGCCCGATCCCGCACCGGAGGTACACCATGTCGCTCACCTTCCACTGGTTCCTGCCGACCTACGGCGACAGCCGGGACATCGTGGGCGGCGGCCACGGCGTACCGGTCGGCACCGCCGGCGGCGCCCGGCCCGCGAGCGTCGCGTACCTGGGGCAGATCGCCCGCACCGCCGAGCAGCTCGGCTTCGCCGGGGCGCTCACCCCCACCGGCGCCTGGTGCGAGGACGCCTGGCTGACCACCGCCATGCTCACCGAGGTCACCGAGCGGCTGAAGTTCCTCGTCGCGTTCCGGCCCGGCCTGCTCTCACCCACCCTCGCCGCGCAGATGGCGTCCACGTTCCAGCGCCTGTCCGGCGGGCGGCTGCTGCTCAACGTGGTCACCGGCGGCGAGTCCGCCGAGCAGCGCGCGTACGGCGACTTCCTGGACAAGGACGCCCGCTACGCGCGTACCGACGAGTTCCTGCACGTGGTGCGGTCGCTGTGGCGCGGCGAGACGGTCGACCACGACGGCGCCCACGTGCGAGTCGAGGGAGCCCGGCTCGGCCGGGTGCCCGACCCGGTGCCGCCGGTCTACTTCGGCGGTTCGTCCGGCGCGGCCGGGCCGGTGGCGGTACGGCACAGCGACGTGTACCTGACCTGGGGCGAGCCGCCCGCGCAGGTGGCCGGCAAGCTGGACTGGATCCGCGGGCTCGCCGCCGAGGCCGGCCGCGAGCTGCGGTACGGCATCCGGCTGCACGTGATCAGCCGGGACACCGCCGAGGAGGCGTGGGCCCAGGCGCGCAAACTGCTCGACGGCATCCCCGAGGCCGACGTGCGCGCCGTGCAGGAAGGGCTGCGGCGCAGCGAGTCCGAGGGGCAGCGGCGGATGCTCGACCTGCACGGCGGCTCCCGCGACGGGCTGGAGGTCTCGCCGAACCTGTGGGCCGGATTCGGCCTGGTACGCGGCGGCGCGGGCACCGCGCTGGTCGGCAGCCACACCGAGGTCGCCGACCGGATCGCCGAGTACCACGCGCTCGGCCTGGACGAGTTCATCCTCTCCGGCCACCCGCACCTGGAGGAGGCGTACTGGTTCGGCGAGGGCGTGCTGCCGATCCTGCGGCGGCGCGGGCTGTGGCGGCACCCGGCCGGCGAGCCGGAGACCGAGGCGCCGGCCGCCGTGCCGTTCTCACCCCAGCCGGTCCCGGCCCGCGTCTGACCCCGCCGCGCCCGTTTCCGGGCTGGAGCGTGCCGGGCCGTCCGGCGCTGCCGGATTCGTCGCGGTCAGGGCCGGGCGCTGCCCGGGGTCGCCTCGGCCAGATCGGGCGGCCCCCGGGTTCCGGTCAGATCGGGCGGCCCCCGGTTCCGGTCAGATCGGGCGTTGCTCGGCGAGGAAGTCGGCCAGCACCCGGGTGTGCGTGGAGAAGGCCAGCTCGACCGGATCGGTGAGCACCAGCCACTCGGTGGCCTCCTCGGTCGGCGCCGACGGCGGCAGGTCACCGACCGGCCGCTCGGGCAGCACGCCGAAGACCATCATGGTGCCGCCCGCCGGAGCGCCGTGCACCGCGAACAGTCGCGCCTCGCCGGCCTCGGCCCGCAGCCCGGTCTCCTCGCGCAGCTCACGCACGAGCGCCTCGGACCACTCCTCGCCGTACTCGATGAAGCCGCCCGGCAGCGCGAGCTGCCCCCGGGCCGGTTCGATGTCGCGGCGTACCACCACCACGCCGAGCCCCTCCGGCGTGCGGACCGGCAGCACCGCCACCGCCACCGGCAGCGGATTGCGCCACACCGTCTCGCCGCAGGAGGAACAGACACGCGGCCACCCGGAGTCCGCCGGGTAGGCAGCGCCGCAGAACGAGCAGTGCGAGTACGCGGTCACGCCGCAGCACGTTACCCGGACCCCCGGCCCGAGGTCAGGCGTCACCCCCTCGGCCGGCGAGCGTGGCGCGCGCCTCCATCAGGGCGAACCCGAGCAGGTTGTCGCCCCGCCAGGTAGCCGGGTCGGCAGCCCGTGGATCGTCGGCGGTCAGGCCGATGCCCCAGATCCGGTCGGTCGGGCTGGCCTCGACGAGCACCCGGTCGCCGGTGCCGAGCAGGAACCGCCGTAACGGCTCGTGCCGGCCGAACTTGGCGACGCTGCCGGCCACCACGATCTCGTAGCGGCGGGCCGTCCAGGTCGCCTCGTCGAAGTCGCGGACCTGCCGGCCGAGCGCCTTGGCCCGGTGCGGATGCCCGGCGGCCAGCACCCGCTCGGCGATCGCGTGGTCCCCGAAGAGCGTGGCCTTGTGCCACATCATCCAGTGCTCGGCGGTGGCGAACTCCCGGCCGTCGACTGTGAACGCCGCCGGCCACCACTGGCTCAGGCAGCTCGCGCCGACGCTGCCGTCAGGCCGTGGCCGGTGCCCCCAGAAGTGCAGGTACTTGACCGTCTGACCCGCGTCGAGCGCAGTGGTCAGGTCGGTGACGGAGCGGATCGGCATGCCCCGCAGTCTGCCCCACCCCACCGACATCCCACCGCCGCATTTCACCCCGGGGACGGCACACCGACGTCACCGTCCACCACGGACATCTCCGTCCGGCCCCGCGCTCCCCGCCCGCTGCCTCGGCTCGTCCGCTCACGTCGACATTCCGACCACGCGCGCCTCGCGACGTCGAGCCACATTCGCCTGCCCGAGCCGACCGCGCATCTTGACTGCAGAGAAGGCCGTCCCGCATCACGAGATCCCGAGAGATCTTGGAGCGAACGGGCCCCCATGAGGGCCATTTCCTACCAAGATCTCCAAGACCTGAGCCGCCCTCCCCGTCGATCTTGCGCTTTGGTGCCCCTCATAACGTGCCTATCGGACATTCTGCGGGCGCAAAGTGCAAGATCGACGGGGAGAGGGGGCGGGGAGAGGGGAGGGGCGGGTGGGAGAAGGTCAGGGAGTGGGGGCGCCTGTGTAGAACGCGGTTACTCGGGTGCCTGCCGTTTGTGCCTGCTCGGTGGGAGTGCCGGCCTCGATGCTTGCCGTCGTCCAGCTTCTGCTGGACTCGGTGACGAAGCGCAGGCCCTCGGGTGAGGCCATCCAGTCGGCTGCGGCGGCCGGGTCGACGCCCGTGTCGTCGATGGCGAAGTGGGAGGCCAGACCGACCAGTGCCAGGTCCCAGCCGATGCCGACCGCGCCCGGACCGTACTCGGCCCACCGCTGGTCGTCGACGTGCGCGACGTGTTCCAGCTCGAAGCGGGTACGCCCCGGTCCCGCCTCGCGCAGCCGTACCTCGATCCAGCTCACCTCGCCGCCGAACTCCCAGGTGGCGGCGAAGCCGTGCGGTGGGTCGCAGCGTTCGACGGTGCCGCCCGCGTTGCCCTCCAGCTGGTACCGGCCGCCGAGGCTCAGGTCGCCGGAGACCGGCAGGAACCAGCGGGGTATCCGTTCCGGGTTCGTGCACGCGTCGAAGACGTCGGCCACCGGCGCGTCGTACGTCTGGGCGATGGTGAGCACCCGCGCGCGCCCTGCGGGGAGCGTACGGTCGCCGATGCGGCGCTCGACGGCGCTGATCTGTCCGGTCACGTCGATCATGGTTCGGTCCTCTCGTCGTCGGTGGTGTCCTCGCGCAGCCGTCGTTCGCGGCGGCCCCGGGCCAGCTCGGTGGCGAGCGCCGCCAGCGGCGGCGTCCAGAAGCGGCGGAACCCGTCCAGCCACGCGTCTATCTCGCGCAGCGGGCCGGGATCCACGGCGTAGAGGCGGCGGGTGCCCTCGGCGCGCACAGTGGCGAAGCCGTGCTCGCGCAGCACCTTGAGGTGCTGGGAGACGGCGGGCTGGCTGATGCCGAACTCGCGCCGCACGGTCTCGCCGAGCGTGCCGGCGGATTGCTCGCCGTCCGCGAGCAGTTCCAGGATCCGGCGGCGGACCGGGTCGCCGAGAACGTCGAAGGCGTGCACGACCCCTTTGTATCAGACCCAGCTTATATAAGCGAGCGCTGACACAGCGAGCGCTGACACAGTGGGCGCTGACGCAGCGAGCGCTGACGCAGCGAGCGCTGACGCAGCGAGCGCTGACGCAGCGAGCGCTGACACAGTGGGCGCGCGCAACGCGGGGCGCCCGTCGCACCCGGGCGCCCCGCGTACCCCCGTGGTCAGCCGCCGAGACGGGCGGCGACGGTACGGCGCAGCTCCGGCAGGCGGTCGTGCAGCAGCCCCGGGCACTGCGTGTTGTTGAAGTCCTTGTGCCCGTAGATCTCGGTGGGCGCGATGCCGTACTGCTGGCAGGTGAACGCGCAGAACGTGACGAGGCTGTTCCAGAGTGCCTGCGGCGGCTGCACGTCCAGGTAGATGCCGTCGTTCTCGATGCCGATGGCCTGGCTGTTCTGCCCGACGCAGTGCGCGCCCTGCACCATCGTCTGGCCGTGCAGCAGCGCGTAGAGGCTGCCGTGCCGGCCCTCGGTCAGGTAGCCGCCCCGGCTGTTGGTGAAGTGCTGCCCGGAGTCGAGCCAGCCGTTGCTGTCCATGTGCAGGTTCTGGATGTCGCGGGAGTTGCGGTACGCCTGGGCGAGGCTGTAGTCGGTGGTGTTCGGGAACGCCGTGTGGTGGACGATGATCTTGTTGGGCCGGCTGGCCACCACGCTCACCGGCGACGAGGGCGGGCGGGCGCCCCAGGTCGCGCAGTTGGCGATGGTCGGCTGGTCGACCCGGGTGGCGGCGGCCCGCGCGTCGGGGCCGGAGCCGATCTGGGTCAGCGCGCCGACGCCGGCGGCGGCGCCGAGCAGGACCGCGCCGCGCAGCACGGTCCGCCGGGGGACGGGAAGGGACATCGCAACCTCCTCGCGGAAGGGGGGCGCCGGATCGGCCGGTACGCCGGGCGTGGCGGGACCGGCACCGCCCGCCACGCCCGGGCCGGGGTCAGCAGGGTCCGTTGCAGGCCAGGACGCGCAGCCGGTCGAGCGAGCCGTTCCAGACGTTCTGGTCACCGGGGAAGACCCCGGAGGAGGACCACTGCCAGAACGAGTACGTGCCCCAGCCGGCCGGCAGCGTGCCGACGCTGCTTGCGTACCGGGCGATCCACAGCGGGTTGTTGGCGGCGAACTGCGAGGTGTTGCCGGTGCAGGTGCTCCACCAGTCGGTGGTGGTGTAGATGGTGGCCCACCGGCCGGTGCGGGCGTAGTACTGGTTGACGAACGAGGCGATCCAGCTGCGCATCGACGCCTGGCTCAGCCCGTAGCAGGTCGCGCCGTACGGGTTGTACTCGATGTCCAGCGCGCCGGGCAGCGTCCGCCCGTCCTTCGACCAGCCGCCGCCGTGGTCGACGAAGTAGTTGGCCTGGGTGGCGCCGCTCGTGGTGTCCGGGCGGGCGAAGTGGTACGAGCCGCGGATCATCCCGACGTTGTACGAGCCGTTGTACTGCTGCGCGAAGTACGGGTTGGTGTAGTACGTGCCCTCGGTCGCCTTGACGTACGCGAACCGGGCGCCGTTGGCCCACGCCCCGGACCAGTTCACGTTGCCCTGGTAGCTGGACACGTCCATCCCGGGCAGCCCGGCCGGAGCGGCGCCGGCGGGGGCCGCCCCGAACAGGGTCGCCGCGGCGACGGTGGCGGTGGCGAGCAGCGCGGCTCCGGCCGCGCGCAGCGCCGATCGGATCGACCTGTGCATCTGTCCTCCCTGGGGGTTGCCGCGCTCCGGCGGCGGGAGTATGACGAAAGGAACTGTCGTCATTAGGTCACAGGGCGGAGAAACTTTTCAATAGATTGCATCGAAGAATCTCACTGGATAGGGCGCTCAGCCGAGCTGGGCGAGCGCCTCGGCGGCGGCGCGCTCGCCGGCGGTCACCGCGCCCTCCAGGTAGCCGTTCCACCGGGTCGCCGTCTCGGTGCCGGCCCAGTGCACCCGGCCCGCCGGCGTCCGCAACTCGGGGCCGTACGCACACCACGCGCCGGGCGGCAGGACGCCGCAGAAACAGCCGCGCGTCCACTCGTCGGCCGACCAGTCGTACTCGACGAGGTCGTCGGGGCGCGCGGCGGCCGGGCCGAAGATCGCCGCGAGCGCGTCGCCCAGCGCGTCCCGGCGCGCGTCGTCCGGCAGCCGGCGCAGCGCCCGGGCCTGCGCCCCGTAGCTGAACGCGGTGAGCACCCCGCCCGGCGCGTCCGGCAGCGAGTTGTCCACCGTCTCGGTGAGCGGCCCGGTGTCGGTGCTGGACACGCCGGAACGGCCGTCGGCGCGCCAGAACGGCTCCGGGTAGAGCGCGTGCACCTTCAGCGCCACACCCATCGGCATCCGCTGGGTCAGGCCGTCGCGCAGCGGCGGCAGCGGCGGGTCGTACCGGATGCGCCCGGCCAGCGCCGGCGCCAGCGCCACCACCACCGCGTCGCCGCGGTACGTCTCGCCGCCGGCGCGCACCCGCACGCCGTCGCCGTCCTGCGCGACGCCGTCCACCGGCGCGCGCAGGCACAGGCTCCCCGGCGGCAGCGCGGCGGCCATCCGCTCGGCCAGCACGGCCGGGCCGCCGACCAGCCGGTCCTGCTGGGCGCCACCGGCCATGCCGAGCAGCGACCGGGTGCCGCCGCCGCTGCGCAGGTAGAACAGCATGTGCAGCAGCGAGACCTCGTCCGGTGAGGCGGCCAGTAGCCCACCGGCGAGCAGCCGGCCCGCGTACCGGGCGGTGACCGGGTCGGCCGCGCTCGCGTCGAGCCAGCCGCCCAGCGTGATCCGGTCCCACCGGACCGCGTCGTCCGCCCGCCACGGCGCGGCCGGGTCGAGCCCGGCCGCCATCTCGTCGAGTGTGCCGAGCAGCCCGGACAGCCCGGGCGGTTCGCCGGTGGCCGGGCGCCCGCCGAGCAGCAGCGTCGGCGCACCGTACGCGGGGGAGGGAAAGGTGGTCAGGCCGTACGCGGCGACGAGCGCGTACATCCGGTCCTGGGTCGGGCCGATCCACTGCGCGCCGAGATCCAGCCAGCCGCCGCCGGGCAGCGGGCGGCTCAGTGTCCGGCCGCCCACGCGATCCCGCGCCTCCAGCACCCGCACCTGCGCGCCGGCCGCGTCCAGCGCGAGCGCGCAGGCCAGGCCGGAGAACCCGGCGCCCACGACGACGACCCGGTGGCGGCGCACGCGTCGGCGTACCCCGCTCCCGGCCGGATTCACCCGGCCCGGCGTGTCGAAACGGGCGCCCACCGTTCGTGTGGAGGGTGAAGGGACGGCGCGGGGCCGTCCGGCGGTGACGAGGAGAAACCGATGAAGCAGTACCTGATCAGCATGTACCAGCCGGCCGGCCAGGGCCGTCCGGACCCGGAGTTCCTGGCCGGGGTGATGCGCGAGGTCGAGGCCATCGGCCGGGACCTGCGGGAGGCCGGGTGCTGGGTGTTCGGCAACGGCCTGCACGACCCGCAGACCGCCACCGTGCTGCGCCCGGCCGGTGACGAGGTGCTGGTCACCGACGGGCCGTTCGCCGAGGGCAAGGAGTACCTGGGTGGCGTCACCGTCATCCGGGCGCCGGACCTGGACGCCGCGCTGGACTGGGGCCGCCGCTACGCCCTGGCCACCACGCTGCCGATCGAGGTCCGCCCGTTCCAGGGCGAGGGATGACCGACGTCGAACGCGTCTTCCGGGCCGAGTACGGCCGCGCGGTAGCCGTCCTGGTCCGTCTCCTCGGCGACATCGACCTCGCCGAGGAGGCGGTCCAGGAGGCGTTCGCGATCGCCGTGACGCGCTGGGCCGCCGACGGACCGCCGCCCAGTCCGGCCGGCTGGATCATCACCACCGCCCGGAACCGGGCGATCGACAGGTTGCGGCGCGAGGCGACCCGGGAGGCGCGGCACGCCGAGGCCGCCCTGCTGCACGCCGCCGACGACCCGCCCGCCGAGGAGGGGCCCGTGCCCGACGACCGCCTGCGCCTGATCTTCACCTGCTGCCACCCGGCGCTCGCCGCTCCCGCCCGGGTGGCGTTGACGCTGCGCCTGCTCGGTGGCCTGAGCACCGCCGAGATCGCGCGGGCCTTCCTGGTGCCGGAGACGACGATGGCCCAGCGCCTGGTCCGGGCCAAGGCGAAGATCCGCGACGCCGGTATCCCGTACCGGGTGCCGCGCGACGCGGACCTGCCGGACCGGCTGCGCGGGGTGCTCGCCGTGGTGTACCTGATCTTCAACGAGGGACACACGGCGAGCGCGGGGGAGCGGCTGGGCCGCGCCGAACTGGGCGCCGAGGCGATCCGGCTGGGCCGGCTGCTGGTGACGTTGATGCCGGACGAGCCGGAGGCGCTCGGCCTGCTCGCGCTGATGCTGCTCACCGAGGCGCGCCGCGCCGCCCGGACCGGCCCGGACGGGGTGCCGGTCTCGCTGTCCGAGCAGGACCGCGGCCGGTGGGACCGGGAGTTGATCGCCGAGGGGCAGGAACTGGTCCGCCGGTGCCTGCGGCGGGGCCGGCCCGGCCCGTACCAGATCCAGGCCGCGATCGGCGCGGTGCACGCGGACGCGCCCACCGCCGCCGCCACCGACTGGGGACAGATCCTGGCGCTCTACGACCAGTTGACGGCCGTCGCGCCCGGGCCGGTGGTGGCGCTGAACCGGGCCGTCGCGCTGGCCGAGGTACGCGGACCGGCGGCCGGGCTGGCCGCTGTGGACGGTCTGGACCTGGGCGGCTACCACGTGTGGCACGCGATCCGGGCCGACCTGCTGCGCCGCCTGGACCGCCCGGCGCAGGCCTGGGCGGCGTACGACGCGGCGATCGCCGGGACGGGTAACGCGGCGGAGCAGACGTTCCTGCGCCGCGCCCGCGACCGCATGCCGAGATGATCACACCGACAGTGCACGTTGGAGGCCGGTAACCCCGGCGAATGAACCGTGATCGTCGGGGCATTGACGCGGCGGCAGAGAAAAGTACACTCCCGGTGTAATTAGTTTTCCCGCTCCGTCGACCGGCACGAGGTGACGATGAGCCCACCGGCCACAGCCGCCGACGGCCTGGCACTGCACCACGTCGGCGTACGTTTCGGCGGCCTGGTCGCCCTCGACGACGTCTCGCTGCGGGTGCCGCCCGGCCGGGTCGTCGGCGTGATCGGGCCCAACGGCGCCGGCAAGACCACCCTGTTCAACGTGGTCTGCGGCTTCGTCCGGCCGACCGAGGGTTCGCTCACCCTGGACGGCCGGCCGTTCCGGCCCAGCCCGCACGCCCTCACCCGGCTCGGCATCGCCCGCACGCTCCAGGGCGTCGGGCTGTTCGCCGGGCTCACAGTGCTGGAGAACGTGGTCGCCGGCGCGAGCCACACCGCCCGCGCCGGCTTCGCCTCCGCGCTGTTCGGCCTGCCCCGCAGCGACAACGACGAGCGGCGGCTGCGCGCGGCGGCGCTGGACCTGCTCGCCGAGCTGGGCATCGGGAAGTACGCCGACGCGGCGCCGGCCACCCTGCCGTACCCGGTCCGCAAGCGGGTCGCGCTGGCCCGCGCGCTGATCGCCCGCCCCCGGCTGCTGCTGCTCGACGAGCCGGCCGGCGGTCTCGGCGCCGACGACGTGGCCGAGCTGGCCGACCTGGTCCGCGCGCTGCCCGAACGCGACGACGGCTGTGCCGTGCTGCTCGTCGAGCACCACATGGACCTGGTCATGTCCGTCTGCCACGAACTGGTGGTGCTCGACTTCGGCAAGGTGATCGCGGCCGGCCCGCCGGAGCGCATCCGCGACGACCCCCGGGTCACCGAGGCGTACCTGGGCGCCGACGTGCCGACCGAGGGGAGCACGCTGTGACCGCCGTGCTGGAGGTCGAGGCGCTCAGCTGCGGCTACGGACCGGTGCCGGTGCTGCGCGACGTCGCGTTCACCGTCCCGGCCGGCACCGTCACCGCCGTGCTCGGCGCCAACGGCGCGGGCAAGACCACGCTGCTGCGTACCCTCTCGGGTCTGCTCCGGCCCACCGGCGGCCGGGTCCGGTACGCGGGCGAGGACCTGCGCGGCGTCCGGGTGGAACACCTGGTCCGGCGCGGCCTCGCGCACGTGCCGGAGGGACGCGGCGTGGTGACCGAGCTGACGGTGGCGGAGAACCTGCGCCTGGGCGGGCTGTGGCGGCGCGACCGGGCCGACGCCCGGCGCGCGCTGGACGAGGTGTACGAGCTGTTCCCCGCGCTGGCCCGCCGACGCGACCACGCCGGACACCAGCTCTCCGGCGGGGAACGCCAGATGCTCGCGATCGGCCGGGCGCTGATCGCCCGTCCCCGGCTGCTGCTGCTCGACGAGCCGTCGCTCGGGCTGGCGCCCAAGGTGGCCGCGCAGATCATGGCGCTGCTGCGGCGGCTACGCGACGAACGAGGGCTCACCGTGCTGCTCGTCGAGCAGAACGTGCGCACCGCGCTGTCCGTCGCCGACCAGGGCATCGTCATGTCGCTCGGGCAGGTCGTGACGGCCGCGCCGGCCGCCCGGCTGCGCGACGACGACCAGCTCCGGCACGCGTACCTCGGATTCTAGGAAGGGGCGCGGATGGAGCGGTTCTGGTTCCTCACCTTCGACGGGCTCGCCGCCGGGGCGGTCTACGCGGCGTTCGCGCTCGCGCTGGTGCTCATCTGGCGGGCCGCCCGGGTGGTCAACTTCGCCCAGGGCGCGATGGCCGTGGCCACCGCCTACGTCGGGTACGCGGTCGTCTCCGCCACCGGCTCGTACTGGCTGGGCCTGGCCGCCGCGATCCTGTCCGGACTGGCCCTGGGCGCGCTGGTGGAGCGGGTGCTGATGCGGTTCGCCGGCCCCGGCGGCCCGCTCAACCAGGTGATCGTCGCGCTCGGCCTGGTGCTCGTCATCCAGGCGGTGCTCGGCATGGTCTTCGGCAACGACTACCGGCCCGCCCCGGCGCCGTTCGACACCGACGCGCTCACCATCGCCGGGGTGGCCGCGCTGTCCCCGTACGACCTGTGGGTGCTCGGCTCGGCGCTCACGGTGGTGGCGCTGCTCGCGCTGCTGTTCACCCGTACCCCGGTCGGCCTGCGGATGCGGGCCGCCGCGTTCGCCCCCGAGGTGTCCCGGCTGCTCGGCGTCAGCGTCGGCCGGATGCTCACGCTGGGCTGGGCGCTCGCCGCCGGGGTCGGTGCGCTGGCCGGGATGCTGGTCGTCCCCACCGGACTCGGCCTGCACTCGCACGCCATGGACCTGGTCTTCGTGGTCGCGTTCACCGCCGCCGTGGTCGGCGGCCTGGACAGCCCGGTCGGCGCCGTCGTCGGCGGCCTGCTGGTCGGGCTGATCCTGTCCTACGTCACCGGCTACCTGGGACCGGACACCACCCCGCTGGCCGTCCTGGTGCTGCTGCTGGCCGTCCTGCTGGTCCGCCCCGGCGGGCTCTTCTCCGCGGCGAGAGCGAGGCACGTGTGACGAGCACCCCCACCGAGGTCGCCCCCGCCGCACCGTCGGCGCTGCGGCGGCTGCTCCCCGGCGCACCGGCCGGACGCGAGGCGCGCGGCTCCACACTGCTGCGTCACCTGGCGGTGGCCGTGTTCTTCGGCACGCTCGTCGTGCTGGTCACCAACCAGCTCGCGCCGTACCAGAACCTCCAGGTGGCGCGCGTCTGCGCGTTCCTCTGCGTCACCGCCGGGCACACCGTGCTGGTCGGGCTCAACGGCCAGCTCTCCCTCGGGCACGGCGCGCTGATGGCCACCGGCGCCTACACGATGGCCCTGACCCAGCAGGCCCTCGACGAGCGGGCCGTACGCGGCTGGTGGACGCTGCCCGCGTCACTGCTCGCCGCCGTCGCGGTGACCGCGCTCGGCGGGCTCGTGGTAGGGCTGGCGGCGGCCCGGCTGCGCGGGCCCTACCTGGCCGGCGTGACACTGGCCGTGGCGACGCTCGTCCCGGCGGTCACCACGATCTTCACCGGCGTGTTCAACGGCGAGCAGGGACTGCCGTTCCCGGCGCAGACGCCGCCGGCGGCGCTCGGCGCCTACTTCCAGCCGGAACGCTGGCTGGCCTGGATCGCGCTGGCCGCCGCGCTGCTCACCATGCTGCTGCTGGCCAACCTGGTGCGCAGCCGCTTCGGCCGGTCCCTGCGGGCGGTCCGCGACGACGAGGTCGCGGCCCGGCTCGCCGGCATCCCGGTGGCCCGCACGCAGGTGCTCGCGTTCGTGGTCAGCGCCGCCTGCGCCGGCCTGGGCGGCGGCGTGTACGCCATGCTCACCGCCACCGTCGCGCCCGGCAAGTTCCCGCTGGACCTGTCGCTGTTCCTGCTCATGGCGATCGTGATCGGCGGCCTGGGCAGCCTGGCCGGCGCGGTCTGGGGAGCGGTGCTGCTGGTGGCGCTCCAGGACCTGCCCGGCCTGCTCACCGAACACCTCGACCTCTCCGCCGGGCTGGCCCAGCGGCTGGAGGGCAACCTCGCGCTCGCCGTGTTCGGCCTGATCCTCATCGTCGTAATGCTCGCCGCCCCGGGCGGCCTCCAGGGCGGCGTGCGCGCCGTCGGCGCCCGGCTGCGCGCGGCCGTCCGCAGCCGGCGCGCGCCCCGCCGGTCGCCGGACCGCTGACCCCACCGGTTCCACCCACCGTTCGCACCGTCGCACCGGATTGGAGAACCATGCGCCCCACCACCCGCCGCGTTCTCGCGGCCGCCGCCGGCCTGGCCCTGCTGGCCGCGTTGCCCGCCTGCGCCGACGACGAGAAGCAAGCCGCCGAGAACGTCCCCGGCGTCAGCGACTCCGAGGTCGTCATCGGCACCCACCAACCGCTCACCGGACCGGCCGCGCCCGGCTACTCGAAGATCTCCGCCGCCACGAAGGCGTACTTCGAGCACGTCAACAGCAAGGGCGGCGTGCACGGCCGGAAGATCGTCTACAAGGTCATGGACGACGGCTACAACCCCGCCAACACCGAGAACGTGGTCCGCAAGCTGGTGCTCGACGACAAGGTCTTCGCGCTGCTCGGCGGCCTGGGCACGCCCACGCACACGAACGTGCTGGAGTTCGTCAAGACGCAGAAGGTGCCGGACCTGTTCGTCGCCTCCGGCAGCCGCAACTGGAACCAGCCGGACAAGTACCCGACCACGTTCGGCTGGCAGCCCGACTACACCGTCGAGGGCAAGATCCTGGCCGGCTACGTCAAGCGGGAGTTCCCCGGCGCGAAGGTCTGCCACTTCGGGCAGAACGACGACTTCGGGCGGGACTCGCTGGCCGGCGTCGAGCAGGTCCTCGGCCCGGTCGCGGCTAAGCAGACGTACACCACCACCAACCAGCAGGTCGGCCCGGCCATCGGCGCGCTGCGCGCGGCCGGCTGCCAGGTGGTCATCTCGGCGACCATCCCCGGCTTCACCGCGCTCGCCATGGGCCAGGCCGCCGGGCAGGGCTTCAAGGCGCAGTGGGTGGTGTCCAACGTGGGCGCCGACTACACCACGCTGTCCGCGCAGCTCGGCGACAAGAAGGTGATCCTCGAGGGCATGGTGGCCGACAACTACCTGCCGAACGTGAGTGACACCGCGAACCCGTGGATCCAGGAGTTCACCAAGATCCACCAGAAGTACAACGCGGGCAACCCGGTCGACGGCAACGCGATCTACGGCTATTCGATGGCGTACACGTTCGTCCAGGCGATGCTCGCCGCCGGGCCCGACCCCACCCGGGAGAAGCTGGTCGAGGCCGTGCGCAAGGGCGGCTTCCGCGGGCCCGGCCTGGTCCCCTTCCGGTACGCCGACGGCGTGCACGCCGGCTACGGCGGCGTCCGGCTGACCAAGGTGAGCAACGGCGCGCAGGAGTACTTCGGTCCCGCGTACACCACCGACGACGGTGACGGCGCGGTCACCGAGTTCACCGAGCCGCCGACGAACCCGCCGGCGGACGCCGTACCGACGTCCTGACCACAGTGCTGTCGCCGGGTGGCCGGGTGCCGGTCGCCCGGCGGCACGCACGTAGAGTGGCCGCCGGCAGACGAGCAACAGGAGAGCCCGTACCCATGATCGAGCTGGAGACCGACCCGCCGGAGCGGGTGGACGGCCGGGCGGCGCGGGCCGAGCGGACCCGGGCCGCGATCGTGGAGGCGCACCTCGCCCTGATCGACTCCGGTGACCTGCGGCCCACCGGGGAACGGATCGCCGAGCGAGCAGGGGTGTCGCTGCGTACGCTCTGGACCAACTTCAAGGACATGGAGACGCTGTTCGCCGCGACCGGGCGGCGGGTCGGCGAGCGACAGGCCGCGCTCTGGCGGCCGGTGCCGCCGGAGCTGCCGCTGACCGCCCGGATCGCCGCGTTCTGCGACCAGCGTGCCCGGCTGCTGGAGGTGCTGGCGCCCTCGGCCCGCGCGTCGGCGCTGCGGGAGCCGTTCTCCCCGCAGCTGCGCCGCAACCGGGAGGCGGCGGTCGCCCGGGTCCGGCAGGAGATCGAGGCGGTGTTCGCCCCGGAGCTGGCGCAGGCCGGGCCGGGCAGGGAACAGTTGCTCGACGCGCTCACGGTGGCCGGCACCTGGTCGGCCTGGTCGATGATGCGCGACTCGATGGGGCTCGACGTCGACGCCGCCCGCGCCGTGATGGCCCGCACGCTCGGCGCGCTGCTGGTCGACGCGATCGCCGCCGGCCTGCGCTGAGCGTCCCGGCGGCCTGCGCTGAGCGCTCCCGCCGGCCTGCGCTGAGCGCTCCCGCCGGCCTGCGCTGAGCGGTCCCGGCGGCCGGTCAGGCGATCTCGCCGGTGGCGACGACCTCGCCGAGTTGGCCCAGCGTGCTGAGGTAGGTGTCGTGCAGCTCGTCGGTGGCCGCCGTGCACGCGTCGGAGACGGTGACGATGCGGTACCCGTTGTCGACCGCCTGGTAGGCGGTGGCGGTGACGGCCAGGTTCGTCGCGACGCCGGTGAACACGACGGTCCGCACGCCACGGCCGCGCAGGATCAGGTCCAGGTCGGTGCCGGAGAACCCGCCGAGCCGGGTGGAGGTGACGACGACGTCGCCCGGCTGTCGCGCGACGTCCTCGACGATCCGGGTCTTCGGGTCGCCCTCCAGGAACGCCCCGCGCTCCCTGATCATGACGAAGCTAGGGGTGTTGGCGATCAGGTCCGGATAGCCGGGCCGGTAGGCGACCCGGGTGAAGATCACGAGGCCGCCCGCGGCCCGCGCGGCGGCGGCGACCCGGGCCGCGTTCGCCGCCACGCCGTGCCGGGCCACCTGGTCGGCGAAGAACGGGCCGAAGACGCCGTCCGGGCTGACCACCTCGTGTTGCCAGTGGACGCCCACGACCGCGGTGTGCGCCCAGTCGATGCGCTGCATGTCGATCCCGTCACGGTGCGGAGAGCTGCTGCGGAGCCAGCTCGTACCGGCTCAGGCCGCCGGCGGCGGTGCTCCTGCCGAAGGCGTCCAGGCGCCCCCAGCGGCCGGGGACGTCGAGCAACGCCACGTAGTCGAGGCTAGCAGGCAGGGCGGGCCGGGCCACGAGATCGTCGCCGACCGGCCGCAGGCCGAGCATCGTCCGCAGGAGCAGCAGCGGCGCGCCGGCCGACCAGGCCTGCGGGCTGCACGCGGTCGGATACCGGATCGGGTAGCGGGTCTCGGACCGGGCATGCCCGGCGAACGCCTCCGGCAGCCGGCCGTCGTAGAACGCCGCCGCGTCCAGGATGCCCGCCGCGATACGGGCCGCCTCCTCGGCGTACCCGTAGCGCCGCAGACCCCAGGCGATGAACGAGTTGTCGAACGGCCAGATGGTCCCGACGTGGTAGCCGACCGGGTTGTAGCGGGCCTCGCCCTCGGCCAGCGTGCGGACACCCCAGCCGCTGAACATCGCCGGTGACATCAGGTGCCGCACCAGGGCATCGGCCTTCGGCTCCTCGACGATGCCGCTCCACAGCAGGTGGCCGATGTTCGACGACAGGGCGTCCACCTTGCGGCCGTCGCCGTCCAGCGCCAGCGCCATGTACTCGCCGTCGTCGATCCAGAAGTCGTGGTTGAAGCGGCGCTTGAGGTCGGCGGCGTCCCGCTCCAGCCGGTCCGCGTACGCCGGGTCGTGCCAGATCTCGCGCGCCAGCCGGGCGGTGCGCACCTTCGCGTCGTACGCGTACCCCTGGAGCTCGCAGGTGGCGCGCGGGAAGCCCGGCAGCCGGCCGTCGCGGTAGCAGATGCTGTCCCAGGAGTCCTTCCAGCACTGGTTCTCCAGGCCGTTCACCGGGTTGCGCCGCTCGTAGGAGACGTAGCCGTTGCCGGCCCGGTCGGCGTAGTGGTCGATCCAGTCGACGGCCGCCCGCGCCTCCTGCTCCACCGCGCGGACGAGGGCGGCGTCGCCGGTCCACCGCTCGTACTCGTCGAGCAGCACGAGGAACAGGGGAGTGGCGTCGGCGCTGCCGAAGTAGGGGCTGTGCGGTGTCTCGTCGAAGACGGTCAGCTCGCCGTAGCGCATCTCGTGCAGGATCCGGCCCGGCTCCTCCTCCCGGAAGTCGTCGATCCGGCTGCCCTGGCGGAAGGCGAGCACGGTGAGCGTGGTGGCGGCGAGTTCGGGTGCGAACGGCAGCGCCTGGAGGCTGGTGAGGATGCTGTCGCGGCCGAACAGGCACATGAACCACGGCAGCCCGGCGGCCAGCACGCACCCGGCTCCGGCGAGGAACGGGCTGAACCGCAGCGCGGCCAGGTCGATGAGGCTCTGCCGGTACGTGTTCTGCAGCGGTCCCCAGCTGGTCTCCAGGCGCGGCGCCCGGTCCAGCCACTCCCGTAGCTCGGCGGGCTTGTCCCGGGCGTGGCCCTCGACCCGCCCGGGCAGGCTGAGCCGCTCCAGCCCTCGGGGCAGGGGGAGGTCCGGCTCGGCGGTCAGCCGGGTCTGCCACCGGCCGTGCGGTTCGATGTGTACGCGCAGCGTCAGGCCGTTCTCGTCCACCTCCGCCGGGGCCGTGGCCGACACGATCGTCTCGCGGCGGTAGCGTTCGCGCTGGTACCCCAGGACGAGTCGCGGGCCGTCGACCCGCCGGTAGTGCCGCCCCCGGCGGTTCGTCGTGCCCTCCTTGACCGCGAAGAGGTCCGCGAAGTCGGCGTCCACCTCGATCCGCACGGTCAGGTCGACGGGCCGCCGGTCGTTGTTGACCAGGAGCAGGTCCTCCTGGAGTCCGGCATCCAGCCTGTGGGTCCGGCGCACCGCGAGTGTGCTGTTGACGTAGACGTCCTGACTGCCCGGGACCAGGTAGAACCGGTTCTCGAAGTAGTGGATGTCGTCGATGGACAGCGTGCTGAGCCGCTCGCCGTCGATGGTGAGCTGCCAGCGGGACAGCAGACGGGTGTCGTGGGCGAACAGGCCGTGGGTGGCGTCGGCCGCCGGGACGACGTCGCCCGCCCGGTCACAGACCAGGAAGATCGTCCCGTCGAAGATGCCGACGTGGTCGTCACCCATCGTCGTCTCCCCGATGTCGTTCCGGGCGCGAACCGGGCGGGGAGGGGAACAGCCGGCGTACTGTCGCGAACAGCCGCGGGCTGCCCTCCACCTCGGCCTCGCCGCGCAGGACGGTGGTCAGGAAGTACGCCTCGCCCTGCGCGATCCGGTCGAAGACGGCCCGGTCCGCCCGGACGACCGCGTCCCCGCCGGTGGCCTGCCGCGCCGCGGTGACCTCGCCGCGGGCGATGGAGACCAGCCAGTGGTCGACCGAGCCGTCGCCGGCGATGTCGAACCGGACGGTGCCCTCGTGGAGCGCTGTCAGCCCGCGCTGCCCGCGCTGCCCCAGGCTCCGGAAGAACTCTTCGGTGGCGTCGACCATCGGCCCTCCTCCCGATGGCGCTATTCCCCGCCAGGGGGCTTGTCGCCTCACCCGGAACGGGTGAAACCGGGGAAGCCGGAGACCTAGTCCTCGCGCAGCAGGCGCAGGATTCGGGCCAGCTCGGTCCGGTCCTCCGGTGCGAGCGCGCCGAAGAACCGTTGCGCCTCGGTGGCCCGCGCCTGCCGGATGGCGGTGCCCACCCGCTCGCCCTCGGCGGTGGGGGCGACAAGCGTGGCCCGCCGGTCGCCCGGGTCGGGCCGGCGCTCGACCAGGCCACGTTCCTGCAACCCGTCGACCACCTCGGTGGCCGAGCGCGGCGCGATGCGCAGGTGCTCGGCGAGTGCGCCGGGCCGCAGCGCGCCGTGGCGCATCAGCACGCCGAGCGCCCGCGCCTGCCCGGGGCTGATCTCCCACGGCTCCAGCGCGCGTTTGGTCTGGTGCCGCAGTCGGCGGGTCACCGCCCAGAACGTCTCGGCCAGGCCCTCGTCGCTGCCGCTCACGGGAATACGGTAGCAGTATTTCGTGTTGCTCCCTCATGTTGAGGTAACCTCAGCATTGTCGTCAACCTCAGCATCGTCCCCCACATGAGGAGCACCCTTGGATCGCATCCCCGACGGCCGCCGTGACGGCCGAACCGTTTCCCCCGCCGAGAAGGCCCAGGCCCGCGAGGTGTCCCTGCGCCGGATCGGCGGCCTGTTCACCGCCCATCGCCGCCCGCTCGCCACCGTGGTGGCGATCATCGTGGCGTCCTCGATCATCGCGATGGCTACACCGTTCCTGCTGCGTGCCGTGATCGACCGGGCCCTGCCCGAGCGCGACCTGACGCTGCTGGCCTGGCTGGTCGCGGGCATGATCGCGGTGGCAGCTGTCACCGCCGTGCTCGGCGTCGCGCAGACCTGGATCTCCACCCGCGTCGGCCAAAGGGTCATGCACCGGCTGCGCGCCGACGTCTTCGCCCACCTCCAGCGGCAGTCGATCGGCTTCTTCGTGCGCACCCGCACCGGCGAGGTGCAGTCGCGCATCACCAACGACATCGGCGGCATGCAGGCGGTCGTCACCTCCACCGCCACCTCGATCGCCGCCAACCTCACCACAGTGGTCGCCACCACCATCGCCATGCTGGCGCTGAGCTGGCGCCTCACCCTCGTCTCGGCGGTCGTGCTGCCGCCCGCGCTCTGGCTCACCCGCCGGGTCGCCCGGCTGCGCCGGGAGATCACCGCCCAGCGGCAGCGCGAACTGGCCGACCTCACCGTGACCATCGAGGAGGGGCTGTCGGTCAGCGGCGTACGGCTGGCCAAGACGCTCGGCACCGGCCCGGCCCTGGTCGACCGGTTCACCGCCTCCTCGGCCCGCCTGGTCGACCTGGAACTGCGCTCGGAGCTGGCCGGACGCTGGCGAATGGCGGCCATGAGCATCGTCTTCGCCGCCATCCCCGCGGTGATCTACCTGGGCGCCGGCCTGCCCGGCACCGCCGGCACGCTCACCATCGGCACGCTCGTCGCGTTCACCGCCCTGCAGGGCAACCTGTTCCGGCCGCTGATGGGCCTGCTCAACGTCGGCGTCACGCTCACCGCGTCGCTGGCGTTGTTCGCCCGCATCTTCGAATACCTCGACCTGCCCGTCGAGGTCGCCGAGCCGGCCCGCCCGGTCCCGCTGGACCCGGCCACCGCCCGCGGCCACCTGCGCGTCGAGGACGTCACCTTCAGCTACCCGGGCAGTGACACCGCCGCCCTCGCGGGCGTCAGCCTGGACGTCCCGGCCGGCACCAGCCTCGCCCTGGTGGGGGAGACCGGCTCCGGCAAGAGCACGCTCGCCGCGCTGATCAGCCGGCTGCACGACCCGGACGCCGGCCGCATCACCATCGACGGGATCGACCTGCGCGACCTGCGCCCGGCCGACCTGGCCGCCGTCGTGGGCGTGGTCAGCCAGGAGACGTACCTGCTGCACGGCACCGTGCGGGACAACCTCCGGTACGCGCGCCCGGACGCCACCGACGCCGACATCGAGGCCGCCGCCCGCGCCGCCCGCATCCACGACCTCGTCGCCGCGCTGCCCGACGGGTACGACACCATGGTCGGCTCGCGCGGCCACCGGTTCTCCGGCGGCGAGCAGCAGCGCCTGGCGATCGCCCGGACCCTGCTGCGCGACCCGCGGATCCTGGTGCTGGACGAGGCGACGAGCGCGCTGGACACCGAGACCGAGCGCGCGGTCCAGCGGGCGCTGGAGGAGCTGGCCCGGGGCCGCACCGTGGTGACCATCGCGCACCGGCTCTCCACCGTCCGCGACGCCGACCGCATCGCGGTGCTCGACCACGGCCGGATCGTCGAGTCCGGCACCCACGACGCGTTGCTGGACCGGCGCGGCCGCTACGCCGCCCTGGTCGGCTGACCGTAGGAAAGTTTTGGCCGGGCATTCATCCGTGTAGCTATTCACCCGACGTCCACGCGGCCCATAGCATCGACCCGGATCACTCGATGCGAGGAGGGAACGATGTCGCTGACGACCACTGCCGCCCGGTGGCGCGTGCCGGCGCTGCTCACGACCGCTGTCGTCGCCGGGGCGATGCTCGGCGTGCAGCCCGCGCAGGCCGCCCGGCCGGGCTTCCGGATGCCGTTCCTGTGCGGCCAGACCTGGCAGGGCAACAACTGGAACGGGCACAGCCCCGCCCACGCCATCGACTGGAACCACTACGACGCCAGCGGCAGTCCCGACGACCTCAACCGGCGGACGGTCGCCAGTGCCGCGGGCACCGTGCTGGAGTCGTACTACTCCACCACCTCCGGCTACGGGAACACCATCGTCATCGGGCACGGCGACGGCTGGCGCACCCGGTACGCCCACCTCAACTCGCGCGCGGTGGCCAAGGGCGACACCGTGAAGCGCGGCGACGTCATCGGCCGGGTCGGCGCGACGTCGGCGAAGTACGACCTCAGCCCGCACCTGCACTACGAGCAGATCCACGACGGCAGCGTGGTGGTGGCGGTCGTCCAGGGCGTGACCTGGTCCGACGGGCTGAAGCGCAACCAGACCAGCACCAACGGCTGCTGACCCGGGACACCCGCCGACCGGGATGAAAACCCGATCCGCAAGACGTGATTTACAGAGCGCCAATGGGTAGAGTGGCGCGGTGCGCAGCGGAGTTCAGGGTCAGGTCCCGGTGCTGAACGTCGGTGACGCCGACGCGGCCGGCCGGTTCTACGCGCTGTTCGGTTACACCGGGCAGCCCGGCGAGGACGGCCGGTCGCGTCTGCGCTGCGGCGACCTGACCCTGCTGATCGTCGAGGGCGCCCCGGCCCCGGCCACGCTGTACCTCCACGTCGACGACGTCGCCGCGACCACCGAACGCCTCGTCGCGGCGGGCCACCGGGTCGAGAACGCTCCCGGCGGCGAGTGCCGCACCGCCGACCCCGACGGCAACACGATCCTGTTCGCTCACCCACCGGGCGTACCCGCCCCGCAGGCCGAGCCGGACGGGCGACCCGCCCCGGTGCGCCGGGCCGCCCAGGTCGCCGCCCGCCGCGACGGCGCCCCCGGCCACTGCCGGATCGGCGGACCACGAGGCGAGCCCTGCACCGAGCCGGCCGAGGTCAAGCTCGCCGACTCGTGGGGCGACACGGTGTGGGGCTGCCTGACCCACGCCGACGAGGCGCTCGTCAACGCGCGCGGCGCGTTCCTGGCCACCGAGGACAGCACCGGGATCGCCGCGTACCTGGCCGCCCGGCAGGCCCGCCCCGAGACGGCCGCCGTTCCGGGCTGACGCCGCCGGGCTCAGACCTGGGGCGGCTCCGGCTCGCCGGGGCGGGGCCGCTGCCCCGGGGCCGGGCGCGGTGCGGGCGGGGGGAGCAGCGGCTCCAGCGGGGTGAACGACTCCACCGGTCCGTCCGGCCGCGATCCACGCCGCGCCCGTCCCGCCTCGCCCGCCGTCCTCGCCTGCTCCGGCGGGCGGTCGCGCCGGTCGCGTTCCTCCGCGTACTCGGCGCGGCGCCGGGCCAGGTCGCGTTCGCACTCCAGCGCGATGCGCTGCTCCCAGTACGGCTGGAGCAGCTTGCGCACCCGCTCGTCCAGGTGCACTGTGACGTCCGGCTCGCAGGCGAAGGTCACCTCGCCGCGCGCGTACGTCCAGGGCGACGGGTCGTCCTCGGCCAGCGCGGCGGTCAACGCGGCGTGCAGGTCGCGCGGGCGGTGCGGCGGCACCTCCACCGCGCACCGGACGGCCAGCCGGTGCAGGCGCTGCGCGGCCTGCTGCTGGAAGTAGTCCACGTACCAGCCGAACAGCTCCGGCCGGGCGGTCTCCGACGACCAGGTGTAGGTGGCGCGGATCAGGAACACGTACACCTGGCCCTGCGCCGGCACCGCGAGCGGCTCCGGTACGCGCCGGTCGACTGTGGTCACCGGCGTCACCGGTTCCTCGGTCCACCAGAGCTGCCGCAGCGTCGGCTGCGCACCGTCCCAGAAGCGCCGGGTCCGCACGCGCGCCGCCTCGCCCAGCGCCCGCGTCCGTACGCTCCAGCGCCGCCGCCAGCCGTCGACCGGCGCGCCGGGCGCGGGCCGGCGGTCACCCGGCCCCGGATCCTCCGGCACCGCGGTCATCGCACCCCCTCCATGCCGGATCGCAGCACCGCGTCCCGCGGCGTCACCGGGACGCGCGGGCCGTCGGGCGAGGGGTGGCCGGACCGCCGTGCGGTCCGCGATCCACGCTAACAACCCCGGCCGGTGTACGCGCGCAGCCGCGCGCACGGCGGTTCCGCCCGGCCGAGGGGTGGGCGCTGACCGATCGGACGAGCCGTCCCGTAGTCCTATCCGTGGGACTCGAAGCGGGTTCGGTCCCGTTCACGGGACCGACCATCCAGAGTCGATCGGCACACCTTGATCCGTGATCGAAGCGCTTCGTAGCGTGAGGCTCCGTGATCCTTCGGGGGAGGACCAGAACGCATGGGTGTTGACGCTCGCCACGCCGCCGGCCGTACCGTGCAGTTCCTGCGGTCCCTCGCCGAGCGGCAGTACGACCGGGTCTGGACCCCGGACTTCCTGCACCTCAGCCCGGACGTGCAGGGCTTCGCCGTGTTCCACCGCGGCGGCCTGGTGCTGGTCTACGGCGCGGTGTCACCGGAGGACCCGGCCCGCTGGGTCTTCCGGATGGCCTGCGTGGCCGGCGCCGACGTGCCCGACATCTCCGGGGCGATGGCCTGGGCGAACATCCGTAACCGGCTGGCCGAGGCCGGGCGCTACTACTGCGTGGTCAAGTCCGACCAGAGCGCCTGCCACGTGGTGTTCGCGCTCGACGTGCGCAGCCCGCTGCTGGACGACGTCACGGCGCCCGACGCGCAGGCGGTGCGGGAACTGCTGCACTTCTCGCTCGCGGTGTGCGTGCACAACGCGGTGGCGGACTTCCGCGACCTGGCGTCCTACCTGCCGGCGCGGCCGCTGGCGCCGACCGAGATCGACGCCTGGACGCTGTTCGCCGGCACCCAGGACTGACAGGTGTCATCGAGACCGGCAGGGCCGGGTTCCACGTGGCCGTCGAGCGGCAGGCCAAGGTCGGTCGGCTGGGGGCCTAGGATCTCCTGCATGCAGGAAGGCCGGTGGACGACGATCACCCCGTCGCAGTTCGCGCACGAGCGAGAGGCACTGGCGCACGTCCAGGCGCTGCTACCCGACACCGAGCCCTACCGCGCCTGGTCGAACTTCACCTTCACCGCACAGACCGGCCATCCCTACGAGGTCGATCTCCTGGTGGCCGGCCCCGGTGGGCTCTACCTGATCGAAATCAAGAGCCTCACCGGGCGGCTGACGTCCAGCGGCTCGAACTGGATCCAGACCAGCCCGAGCCGTACCCGCACCTTCGACAATCCTCTGCACCTGGCCGACATGAAGGCCAAGAAGCTCAAGTCGCTGCTCCAGACCGCCGCCAGCCGGCGCCCGGGCGCCCCGGTCCGCGTGCCGTTCGTCCAGGCGGCGGTGTTCCTCTCCAAGCCCGGTCTGCACATCGCGTTGTCCGAGCACCACCTGCACCACGTCTACGGTCCCGGTCCCGCCCAGGGCCACCAGCCGGGGTCGCTACCCACCATCGGCTCGCTTCTGCAACGCCCCCCGCAGGACGAGCGGCAGCGGCTCAGCAAGGAGGTCTCCGCAGCCCTGCCCGGTCTGCTCGAAGCCGTGGGCATAGCGCGTAGCCGCAAGCACTACCAGGTCGGCGCATGGGAGCTGGAGTCGCGGCCGTACGACCTCGGCCCGACCTGGCAGGACCACCACGCCCGGCACCGCGAGCTGGAGCGCGAGCATCGTCGGATCCGCATCTACCTGGTGGAACGCAACGCAGTCCAGGCCGACCGGGCCAGCATCGAGCGCGCGGCCCGGCGTGAGATGACAGTGCTGCACGGCATCAATCACCCGGGGATCGTGCGGGTCGACTCGCTCGAGTCGCACGAGGCGGGACCGGCGCTGATCTTCCGCCACGATCCCCGCGCCGTCCGGCTCGACCACTATGTCGCGCAGTACGGTGACCGGCTCGACCCGCTGACCCGGGTCGCCATGGTGCGCCAGCTCGCCGACGCGATCGCGTACGCGCACCGGCGTCACCTTCACCACCGCGCGCTCTCCGCCCGCAGCGTCCTGGTCGTGCCGGGCCGGCGGCGACAGGGAGGCAGTGAGGAGGAGGCGTGGCTCACGCCTCAGCTTCAGGTCAGTGACTGGCAGGCAGCCACCCGGGCCGTGGACACCAACGCGGGCAGCAGCGGCGAGCCGGTCACCCTCTCCTCGCACGCGGCCGCACACATCGAGCTGTCGGCGGAGGCGTATCTCGCGCCCGAGCTGAGCGCGCCACGACCCGACCCGATCGCGATGGACGTGTTCGGGCTGGGCGCGCTGGCCTATCTGATCCTCACCGGCCAGCCGCCCGCGGCGAAGCGCCAGGAGCTGTTGTCCCGGCTCGCCCGCGACAACGGCCTGCGCCCCTCGTCGGAGACCGACGCGATAAGCGAGTTCGCCGACGAACTGGTCCAGGCGGCCACCGCTCCGGTGCCGGCGCAGCGCCTCACCACCGTCGCCGACTTCGTGGAGATGCTGGAGGAGGTCGAGAACGAGCTGACCGCCCCGCCCGCGCCCAGGGACGAGCCGGAGCCGGAGCAGACCGATCCGCTCGAGGTGCGCGGTGGCGACCGGGTCGGTGAGTGGACGATCCGCAAGCAGCTCGGCACCGGGTCGACCTGCCGCGCGTTCTTGGCCCGCAACGAGCGCACGGGCCGTGACGAGGTGCTCAAGGTCGGCCTGTCCGACGAGAAGGCCGCCCGGCTCGCCCACGAGGCGAAGGTGCTCGGCCCGCTGACTGATTCCCGGGTGATCCGGCTGGCCCGGCCCGAGCCCTTGCGCATCGCCGACCGTACCGTGGTGGTGCTGGAGCACGCCGGCGAGCTGACGCTGGCCCGCAAGCTCCGGGACGAGGGCCGGCTCACGGTCGACGAGCTGGAGACCTACAGCGACTACCTGTTCGGCGCGCTCGACTACCTGGAGGGCGAGGGCGTCTACCACCGGGACATCAAGCCGGACAACATCGCGGTGCGGATCCGGCCGAACCGTACCCGTCAGCTCGTGCTCTTCGACTTCTCCCTGGCCGGAGTCTCGGTCAAGGAGCTGTCCGCCGGCACACCCCGCTATCTGGACCCGTTCCTGGGTGCGGCGAACCGGCAGGTCTACGACAAGCACGCCGAGTGGTACGCGCTCGCGGTCACCCTGCACGAGATGGCCTCCGGCGAGCTGCCGGTGTGGGGCGACGGGGGCACCGAACCGCAGCTCACCGAGGGCCCTCCGGTGCTCGCGGTCGAGGCGTTCGACCCGGCGGTGCGCGACGGTCTGATGGAGTTCTTCCAGCAGGCACTGCACCGCGACCACCGTCGCCGCTTCGGCTCACTCAAGGACATGCGCGACGCCTGGCAGCAGGTGTTCCGCCGCTCCGACGCCAGCGCCCCGGTGGGCTCCGAGCATCCGGAGATCGAAACCGAGGAGCCGGACGAGCAGCTCGCCGAGCAGGCGCGTGAGGAAGCCGCGGCGAAGGCGACCCGGGCGACCGTCCTGGAGGCCGCCGGACTCACGCCACGGGCGGTGTCGGCCGCGCACCGGGTGGAGGCGACCACGGTCGGGGAACTGCTCGCGGTGGGTAACAACACCTTCGCCACGCTTCCCGGCCTCGGCGCGAAGACGCGCAAGGAGCTGCAGCGGCGGGTCAAGGAGTGGCGTAGCCGGCTGGGGGAGCGGGAGACCATCCCGACGTCGCCGGCCGCGCGGCGGGCCGCCGGTGCGGAGGCCGCCACCGAGACCACCGGCGGTGGCGCGGACCTGGTGCGGGTGGGTCTCGACGCGATCGCGACGCTGCTCGTACCGGCGTCCAACGGGCGCAACACCGCCGAGATCGAGGCGACGCGGCTGCTGCTGAACCTGCCCGACGCCACCGGCACGCTGTCGGCGCTGCCACTCTGGCCGCAGCAGCCGCTGGTGGCCGCCGCCGTCGGGGTGACCCCCGGCCGCATCGCGCAGATCCTCGGCAAGCAGCGCAAGCGCTGGCACGAGCTGCCGGTGGTGCGCAGCGTGCGTACCCAGGTGGTGGAGCTGCTGCGCGACGGCGGCCGGGTGATGGGCGTCGCCGAGCTGGCGGCGGCGCTGCTCACCAGCCGTGGTTCGGTCCGCACCGGCCATAAGCTGCGCCTGGCGATAGCGGTGGCCGCGGTGCGGGCCGCGGTCGAGATCGATGCGCTGGAGGAGGAGCCCCGCCTCCTGCTGCGCCGGCACGGTCGAGCCGATATCGACGGCCGGCCGCACCCGCACGGTGACCGCCTGCTTGTCGCCTTGGAAGCCGGTGACGACGACGCCCCGGACACCCCGGCGGCGCCGGCCCTGCTGGACTACGCCGACGCGCTGGGCAAGGCCGCCGACCGGCTCGCGGCCAGTGAGGTGCTGCCGAGCGCGGCCACCGTGATGCGTACCCTCGCCACGGTGACCGCCCCCGGCGGCGCCGCCGACGTGATCGACGAGCGGCGACGGGTGCAGCTCGCCGCGGTGGCGTCGGACCGCGCCGCCGCCACCGCGCGGCTGGAGCTGTACCCGCGCGACCTCGATCCGGTACGCGCGCTGAGGCTCGCCCAGGCCGGCGTGGTGTCTCCCGGTGCCGGCAACCAGCGGGCCCTGAGTCCCGAGCAGGTGCAGCAGCGCGTCTCGGCGCGCTTCCCGGAGCTGGACCCCATGCCGATGGACCACAGGCTGGACAGCCTCCTCACCGAGGCGGGTTTTGACCTGCGCCGAGTCGGAGACCGGTTCGTGCCGCGACCCCGCACCGGCTCGTCGTCAATGTCAATCATCCAGCGGCACTCGTCGGCGAGCGCGCTGCCGAGCCGGTGGGCGGCCGAGTCGCCGGAGCTGGCCCAGGCGATGCGCGCCGAGGAGCGCCTGACCGGCGCGCGGTCCGCGGGCGGGTTCCGGGCCCTGACGGTACGCCTCAACCGCACCGCGCCGGCCCGCGACGAGCTGGTCCGCCGCTTCGGCGCCCGGCCCGTCAGCGTGGCCGCCGAGTTCATCCGGGCACTGCGCGGCCTGGTCGACGCCCGGCCGAAGCCCACCTGGGAGACGGTGGTGGGCGCGGACAACGCGCCGGAGAACTCGCGGGCCGCCATCAAGCTCGGTGAGTACGTGGAGCAGGCGTGGCGGCTCGTCCTGCCGCGCCTGCGCGCGCAGCTGCGCGCCGACGCCGGGCCGGTGCTGCTGCACGACGCGGCGGTGCTGGCCCGCTACCGGGCGATGGAAGGGCTGCACGAGCTGGCCGACGCGGGGCGCAGAATGGGCGCCCTGTGGGTGCTGTGCCCGATGGACGACCCGGCGATGCTGCCGAAGCTCGACGGCACTGTGGTGCGGGTGGGTGACAACGAGTGGATCGGGCTGCCGGACGCCTGGGTCGTCAACGCCCACCGCAGCGCGGTCAGCGCGTGACCAAACAGCATCCGTAGCAGTGCTCAAGCGAGACTCAACGACCTCTCGGCACCGTCCAGCAGCTGCTTGTACGTGACGACCTCGATCCGCGCGAGATGGCTGCTGTAGGTCCGCAGGACCTCGTTCGTGTCCGCCTCCTCGACACTCGGCTGAAAGCGAGGGTGACCGACGACCACGGTTGCGCTCGCCCTCCGAACGTCTACTCCGTGCTCGTCGAGGATGCGGGAGCGCTCCTCGTCGAGGGCGAGCAGGTAGTTCATCACCTGCCCGACCGCCCGGTGCACCTCGGCGTTGGGAATCAGGCCCCGACGCTGACGCGTCATGATCGCCACGTTGGCCTTCTTCAGTTCCACCACGTGGAGTGATCCGTCCGCGCGTAGCAACGGGATGTCCAGTTCGTCGCCGGAGACGAGCCGGCGCCGGCCGAGAGTCGGCAAGAAGGCGCCTCCGAAGATCCAGAGATTCCGGCGCAGGGCGCTCTGAAGGTCGTGCTCGGAGCTGTGAGGGTTGCACACGACAGTTTTCAGCTCTTGAAGGCCGGCGGCCCGGACCCTGAGTTGAGCGAGCTGAACGAGGTCTTCGAGGCTCAGATGCTCGACCTCAGCGAGCATTCGGACGTTGGCGTGCCCAGCTGGCCCGTTTTGCGTCTCGACGTCTAGGCGATCGCTCAGCATCTCGCTGAGCCAGGCCGAGGTTTCTCGCTGACCGAGCAGTAGCCGGTAGCGTCCCGGTTGCTCCTCGTCCTCCGACATCGTCGTTGCGGCTTCGAAGAACTCGGCAAGGCGAGCCTGGACCTCTGCAGCGGAGGCGGATGGGTTCTGAGCCACGAACCGGCGAACGTGTTCGACAACTTCCTTGCCCAATCCGCCCATGATCCCCCGAACGAAATTGAGTAGACGCTGCCTCGATCTTGGGAAGTACTTGATCTCGATGTCCGGGCGCAGCATCGTGTTCATGGCGTATGCCAGAGCATCCTCGATGCGTTCGCTGGTGAGGACGTCCTGATTCTGCCGAGCGGCTGCCTCGGCGTAGCGGAGCAGGGAAACGAGTTCCCGGCCACCGCGATATGGGCTTCGTTCCCCCATATGACGCAAAACGTCGTGCAGGATGCTCCCGACATGGTCGGAGACGCCGAGTTCGATGATCTTCAGTATCAGCTTGTGAAGGGTCTGGTCGGACCTGGTTGGCATCGGAACGCGCACCTCAGGCTTTACTCGCTACGGGAGCAACGATCATCCGCTATGCCTCCGACATTCATTGCCGCAGCGACTGGCAAGCGGCCATCCGGCCCCTGTATGTGGTGATCGCGACTCGACCCGGCGGTCAGGGCGCCTTCCCGCCTGCCGGTGGCGACGCTCTTCACGCAAGCTGGGCGCGGCGGGATGCAGGCCGGTCGTCTGGACGAAGATCTCCCGCTTCGCGGTGGCGACGCCACGGTGGTTCAGGACATAGCCGGTCAGCCAGATCCAGTGGGTGTGCGGCAGCTCCGGGCCGACCGACACGACCCGGAACGTCAGCGCCCGGTCGCCGCCGAACTGCACCGACGCGCGGCCGTCGACCCGTAGCAGGTCGCCGGGTTGCGGGCGCACCGCTACCAGGCGCCGTCGTTCGGCGGGCGGCACTCCCGCGCGTGCATGGTCTGCCAGTCCCGCAGGGCGCGCTTCAGCCTGTCGTTCTCCTGCGCGAGCAGGCGTACCTGCCGGTGCAGGTCGGTCAGCTCGTCGGCGACCATGGTCTGGAACTCGCGTACCCGATCGGGATCGACGCCGCGCCGGTGGGTGTCGAAGGTGTGGGTGCGCACCTCGTGCGGGGTCAGCCGGGACGGTAGGCCGGTCAGGTAGACCCGGCCGGAGCGATACTGCGTCACGTCGGTCCTTCCGGAAGTGGGGGGACGGGTGCGGTGGGTCTGGAAGGGCGGGCCGTCCGCACGCCGGCCGCGGACGACCCGCCCGCTCCGCCCCCGCAGCCCAGATCGGCGGTACGGAGGCGGAGCAGTCCGGAGGGTCGGGGCGGGTACGCACACCCGCCCCGACCGGGGGATGAGCCGAACTCGTTGCCACGCGAGGATCGGCCCCGACCAACATAACTAGGGAACACAGGGAAGTCAAAGCACGTTGTTTAGCTATCTGGGCTGTGATCGAATCGGGTTGCCACGCGAGGAGTGACATGCCCGAATCAGCCGAATACCTCCGTATCGCCGCCGACGTGATGTCCGACGTCAAGTCAGGGCGGCTCAAGCCGGGTGACCGGCTGCCCTCAGTCGCGCAGACCCGCGCGGACTATGGCGTGAGTTATGGGACCGTCCAGTTGGCCTACGTGCGTCTGGAAGCGTTGCGGGTGATCCGGCGGCAGCAGGGCAAGGGCGTCTTCGTGACCGATCCGAAGACCTGGATGAGAGAGCCGTAACCGGCGCCAGCCCAGCAGACCCCACCTGTCTCGCGCGCCTCGCCATACTGTCGGCGATGGGTGCTGAGGTGCGTACCGAAGACGGTTGTCGCCTGTGGGCCGACCAGGTCGGCGCCGGCCCGCCGCTGGTGCTCTGTCACGGCGGTCCGGGCCTGTGGGACTACCTCGGCCCGGTCGCCCGGCTGCTCGACCGGCACGCCCGTGTCATCCGGTGGGACCAGCGTGGTTGCGGGCGCTCCGAGCGACGGGGTCCGTACACGATCGGGCGTTTCGTCGCCGACCTCGACGCGGTCCGCGAACACCTGGCCGGACCGCGAACGGCGGTGCTGGGCCACTCGTGGGGCGCGCACCTGGCGCTGCGGTACGCAATCGAGCACCCGGAACGGGTCAGTCACCTGATCTACGTCTCCGGCACCGGCATCGACGCCGAACGCGGCTGGCACCCGCACTACGAACGCAATCTCCGGCGGCGGCTCGGGCCGCACCTGGACCGGTGGGAGACGCTCGGCGCGCGGGACCGCACCCCGGCGGCGGAACGGGAACGGGCGGTCCTGCAGTGGTCGGCCGACTTCGCCGACCCCGACGCCGCCATGACGCACGCCGAGGACATGGCGACGCCGTGGCTGGGCGTCAACCGCGACTGCAACCGGGCCGTCAACGCCGAGGTGAAACGGGAGCTGAGGGGAGCCGGCATCGCCGCGCGGTGCCGGACGCTCGACCTGCCCGTGCTGATCATCGACGGCCCCGAGGACATTCGTCCCCGCTGGGGCGTCGACTCGCTGGCGAAGGCGCTGCCGAACTGCGAGCGGGTCAGCCTTGCCGGGGCCGGCCACCTGCCGTGGGTCGAGAATCCGTACGACTTCCGCCGAGCCGTGACCACCTTCCTCGGCGCGAGGGCGTGAGCGGTCGTCCGAACCTGATTCGGTAGCGGCCTGTCGAGCAGATCGGTACTTACGGGTACCCCCGTCCCGTCCACGGGACGGCTAGAGTCTTCGCGTGATCGACCGGAAGCTGCTCTTGTCCGACCTGCAGAAGCAGGTAAAGAACCTAGAGAAGGACCTGCGGGAGCAGGCCGAGTCGGTCGAGGAGGTGCGCCTGAAGCTGCGTGGCGAGTACGACCACGCCTTCAAGGTCGGGCGCACCGCCGCCACCTGGGCGACCTGGCGCGACGAGCGGGTGACGCAGGCCGCCGTCGCCTGGGTGCTCGGCACCGTCTTCGTGCGCTTCTGCGAGGACAACGGGCTGCTGCCCGACCCCTACCTGTCCGGCCCGGGGGACCGCCTGGTCCTGGCCGAGGAGGCCGAGGCGCAGTTCTTCCGCGACCAGCCGAACGAGACGCTTCGTGGCTGGCTGATGGAAGGCTTCGCGGCGATCGCCGACACGCAGGCCGGCAAGTCGCTGTTCGACGAGCGGCACAACCCGCTCTACCAGATCCCGCTGTCGCACGACGAGGCGAAGAACCTGATCGCGTTCTGGCGTCGGCGCGGCGAGACCGGCGACCTGATCCACGACTTCACCGACCCGGAGTGGGACACCCGCTTCCTCGGTGACCTCTACCAGGATCTGTCCGAGGCGGCCCGCAAGACGTACGCGCTGCTTCAGACGCCGGAGTTCGTCGAGGAGTTCATCCTCGACCTGACGCTGACCCCGGCCATCGACGAGTTCGGCCACGACGTGGTCAAGATGATCGACCCGACCTGCGGCTCGGGCCACTTCGTCCTCGGCGCGTTCCACCGTCTGTTGAAGGAGTGGGAGCGGCACGCCCCCAACCGCGACCTCCACGAGCGGGTACGCCTCGCGCTCGACGCGGTGCACGGCGTCGACATCAACCCCTTCGCGGTGGCAATCGCCCGCTTCCGCCTGCTGGTAGCCGCCCTCCGCGCCAGCGACGTGAAGACCCTCGCCGAATCCGCCGGCTACGCCCTCCCGATGCATCTGGCCGTCGGTGACGCGCTGATCAAGCGCCGACAGGCGATGCTGTTCGGCGAGGACCCGATGACGGAGTTCGCCTACGCGACCGAGGACGTGCAGGAGCATCCGGGCATCCTCAGCCCCAGCAGCTATCACGTCGTGGTCGGCAACCCGCCCTACATCACGGTGAAGGACAAGGGCCTCAACGAGGCATACCGCGAGATGTACGACGCCTGCTCCGGCAAGTACGCCCTGTCGGTGCCCTTCGCCCAGCGCTTTTTCCAACTCGCGAAGAGCGGCGACGGCGAGGGTAAGGGCGCCGGGCACGTCGGCCAGATCACCGCCAACTCGTTCATGAAACGCGAGTTCGGCAAGAAGATGATCGAAAAGTTGTTCGCGGTCGAGGTCAACCTGACCCACGTCATCGACACCTCCGGCGCCTACATTCCGGGCCATGGCACGCCGACTGTCATCCTGGTCGGCCGCGACACCAACCGAGGTCGAGCGAGCACCATCCGCACCGTAATGGGCATCCGTGGCGAGCCATCCGCTCCCACCGATCCCAGCCAGGGCTACGTCTGGCAGGCCATCGTCAGTCAGATCGACCACCCCGGCTCCGAGAGCCAATGGGTCACCGCCGCCGATACCCTCCGCGACGACTTGTCCTCGCACCCATGGAGCCTCAGCGGCGGCGGTGCTGGGGAAGCGCAGACTCGGATCGAAAGGTCGGCTCCGTTGCGTCTGGAGCAAGCCGCTGATTCGGTCGGAATCACGAGTTTCACCCTGGAGGACGATCTCTATCTGCTGCCTGAGCGTTCAGCCCGACGTCATCGGCTTGCCCACGAGCGCTTGCGTGAAATGGTTGTCGGAGACGGACTAAGGGATTGGAACGAGTCAGAATTTGACGCGGCGGTATTTCCCTATGACGAAGAGTTTCGGTCGATCGTAGTCGAGAGTGATATTCCCCTGCTCCGATTCATGTGGTCAGCACGGAATGTCCTGGCAAACAACATCATGTTCGGCGGGAAGACCAAAGTGCAGGGCGGGTTGCGATGGAGCGAGTATGGCCGACTGACAGCAAGCAAGCTGCGGACACCGTTAACGATTGCGTTTGCTTTTGTGGCTACGCACAACCACTTCGTGCTGGATCGGGGAGGGAAGGTCTTCAACCGTTCAGCGCCGGTGATCAAGTTGCCGGAGGGGGCGTCGGAGGACGGTCATCTTCGCCTGCTCGGGGTGCTCAACAGCTCGACTGCCTGCTTCTGGCTCAAGCAGGTCAGCCACGACAAGGGCAGCCAGGGCGTCAATGAGGGCTTCAAGAGCCAGGAGTGGGAACGGTTCTACGAGTTCACCGGTACCAAGCTTCAGGAGTTTCCGCTTCCGTCCGCGTACCCCCTCGACCTGAGCCGGGAGATCGACGGCATGGCGCAGCGGCTTGCCACGGTGACCCCGGCGGCGATCGCCGCCTCTGGCGTGCCGACCCGCGAGCGGCTGGACGCCGCCGCCTACGAGTGGCACTACGTGCGCGGCGCGATGATCGCGTTGCAGGAGGAGTTGGACTGGCAGGTCTACTCGCTCTACGGGCTGCTCGACGAGGACCTGACCGCACCGGAGAGTGTCCGGCCGCCGATGCTGGCGCTGGGGGAGCGGGCGTTCGAGATCGTGCTCGCCCGCAAGATGCGCGACGAGGGCCTGGAGACGCAGTGGTTCGAGCGCCACAAGTCGAAGCCGATCACCGAACTGCCGGCGCACTGGTCACCTGAGTACCGAGCCATCGTGGAGCGGCGGATCGCGGTCATCGAGGGCAACCGCAACATCGGGCTGATCGAGCGGCCGGAGTGCAAGCGGCGCTGGGCCACCGAGGGCTGGGACGTGACGCAGCGTAAGGCGCTGCGCGACTGGCTGCTGGACCGGTGCGAGGCGCGGGAGCTGTGGTATCACCACGTCGACGGCATTGAGCAGCCGCGCCCGTTGACCACCGCGCAGCTCGCCGACGAGCTGCGCCGCGACGACGACGTGCTCACCGTCGCCGGCCTCTACGCGCCCGGCCAGGACCTCGGCAAGGTGATCGCCGACCTGGTCGCCGACGAGCACGTGCCGCACCTGGCCGCGCTGCGCTACAAGGAATCCGGGCTGGCCAAGCGGGCCGACTGGGAGCAGGTGTGGGACCTGCAACGGCAGGAGGACGCGCTGCCCGACGAGGCCGCGAAGCGGGAGTTCCGCAAGCAGATCCCGGTGCCCCCGAAATACACGTCGGCGGACTTCCTCAAGGGCAGCTACTGGAAGCACCGGGGCAAGCTCGACGTACCCAAGGAACGCTTCATCTCGTACCCCGGTGCCGGCCGCGACGGTGACCCGTCGCTGCTGGTCGGCTGGGCCGGCTGGGACCACCGCGAGCAGGCCCAGGCCCTCGCGACCCTGGTCGTCGCCCGCGAGCAGGAAGACGGCTGGGCCGCCGACCGGCTGTTGCCGCTGGTCGCGGGGTTGCGCGAGATCCTGCCCTGGGTACGCCAGTGGCACGGCGAGTTCGACCCGGAGTGGGGTGCCTCGCCCGCCGACATCTACGCCGGGTTCCTCGCCGAGACCACCAACCGGCTGCACCTCACCGACGAGGCGCTGACCTCGTGGCGCCCGCCCAAGGCCACCCGTGGCCGGAAGGCCAAGCAGTGAGCTCGACCGCCCAGGCGGACACCGCGTGGTGGCTCCCCGAGGACGTTGCCCACGTCGAGTGGTGGCTGACGGGCCGTATGCAGTCCAGGCTGTGGCACCTGACCGAACCGGCCACGGTCGCCGACTGGGTCTTCGCCGATCCCGTCCCGGCTCCCCGCGAACCGGCTCCGGCGGACATCGCCCCGGCCTGGCAGAAGCAGACAGCCGGCTCCGGCCTGCACGGCGTACCGGTGGATCTGGCCTGGCTGGACGGTCAGGATCGACAGTTCATCGCCGAGGTGAAGAGCACGACGGTCGGCAACGAAAGCGAACAGCTTCGGTTCGGCCTCGGTCAGGTTCTGGAATACCGCCATCGCTTGGCCATGCTCGACGTGCCGGGCACTGCCGTCCTGCTGGTGTCGCAATACGGCGACCACGCATGGTGGGGTACCTGCGATGACAGCGATGTCGTTCTGCTCGCCGAAGATGACCTGCCGAACTGGTTGACCTGAGAATCACGCCGGAAGGGCCGACTCGTGTCACTCGCTGAGTTTGGATCGTGCGAACTCGACGTGTCTGATCACTCTTTCGGGGAGGAGCGATGAACGCGGGTCTGCCGTTCGGCTGGAGGGTCAGCACGGCCCTTCCGGCGCGCGGACGGCTGCAACAGTTCCGGCTTCAGGACCGTGTCGCGTTCCGCTGTACGCGCTGCGACCGGAAGAAGACGTCCCGGCTGGTCTGCGTCGTTGCCGGAAATTGGTCGTCGCTGCTCTGCAACGGCTGCTACGGCCTCCTGTTGAAGGAGCAGGCGCCGTCTGCCCCGCTTACGGCGCGTGTTCCGGCTTCCGCCGCGCCGCCGCAAGTGCCCGCCTCGGTGGGTGGTGCCCGTGGAAGCCGTGCCGATCAACTGCGCAAGAACATCGCCGAACTGGCGACGCTGCTGCGGACCCGGGTCGAGGAGGGTGAGCGCCGGCTCGCGAAGGCCGATCTCAAGGCACTGACCGCGCTGGCTGATGAGAACGAGACAGTCGTCGCCCTGCGCTATGCGGAGCTGTCGGCCGAGGGCGACGCCTTGGTGGCGCAGGTCGAATTCGACCACCGATCCCACCATCGGTTTGCCCGCGTCGCGGGCATTCTCGCCGCGGAGCGCGGCGACGCGCTCCAGCGGCTGCACAAGCGTTACGAGAAGCGGCTCGCCGCCGTCCGCGCCGCATCGAAGGCACCGGACCATCTCGACGCGATGGTGATGCAGCACGTCGGCGGCGAGGCGTTCCGGCAGGCCCTGGCCGCCGTTCTTCGACGGCGCGGATTGCAGCTCGGTGCGCTCGACGTGCCGACCAGCGGATACTGGGCCTGGCTCGCGGACAGCCGGCTCGACCCGGCGTACGCGGAAGGGGTCCTGCCGCCCCCGGTGCGGGAACTGCGGCGAATGGACGCTCACGCGTTCCTGCGGGTGTTGCACGCTGACGCCTACGGCACCCGGCCGAACGATTTCCTCGGCCATCCCGCCGTTGTCGAACGGTGGCACACCCACTCCGGTCAGGTGTACTCCCACATCAGGGCGGCCCGCGACCAGAGCGCGGCCGAGTTCGAGACGTCCGGAGGCGTCAGGGCAGGCGTGCGACCCGACCGTCTGCGGGCAGACGTCCAGGCGGTCGCCCGGGCCGGCGCGCGTCGGGCCATGTCCGGGCTCAGGCTGAAGGAACTGCGGCTGCGCGCCGTGCGATTCCATCGGACCCTTCCCATGCAACGCCTGCGCGCCGCATGTCTCACCGAGGCCGCAGCCCGGCTCACCCGCGCCGACCCGAAACTCGGCGCACTGGTCGCGTCGGCCTGCGCCGACCACCGCGCCCGGTGCGCGAAGGTCAACGACCCGCACCCGTGCGCCACCTGCGTCCAGGAGGTCGCCGAGCGGGTACGGCAGCATCGAACTCCGCAGCGGGCGGAAACGTTGCCCACCCCGAAAGCGACACTCGAGGCGGAGGTCGACCAGGCCATCGCCGAGCTGAGACAGCAGGTGGCTGGCCCGGTGCCCACTGCCCCGGAAAGCCCCAACGCGTTCGTCTGCTCAGCAGCACGGGAGCGGCTTGCACCGGAGACGCCGGCCGAGCTCGCGGTGGTGGAGACGCACACGGTGCCGGGCAGCCCACGGTTCGGATACGCCTGGGTGACGGAAGCCGGCGAGATGCACACCGGCGTCGGTGCCGCGGCGAACCCGCAGGACGCGTCGGCCCAGGCCGTCTGCCGAGCCGCTCTCGAGATCGGCGAGAACCAGCCGCGCGTACACCTGGTCGCCCGGGACCCCGAGGCGGCCGCCTACGTGCAGCTCGTCCTACGGACCGGCACCGTTCCGCCGGATCCGGGATTCTCGCTGTCGGACGACACAGTCGAACTTCTCGTCGACGTGGCGTCGTTCCGTCAGCACATCTCTGTCCACGCCGACCTGTGCGCGCGTCCACACCGTGGTGCCGAGACCGCCGGCCACCTTGCCGCGCTCGCGCTCTCCGCAGACGGGGGCCGGGGCGCAAAGGGCCGTCTCCGCGTCGACCTCGACATGATCGCTCGCAACTTCGGCAGGGGCGTCGGCTACAAGCCCACCAGCCCGGACGAGGAGAGCGACCACGCCTGGTGGCTGCCGGCGCAGGAGAACGAGCCGTCCCGTCCGCGCGAGCTGGCGTGGCGTACCGCTCTGTACCGGATGCACATCGCCGGCGGATGGTGTGCGCTGCCCGAACCACGTGCGGGGGAGTCGTGGCAGGAGGGGCGACTGCGCCTGCGGATAGACCATGAGGAGACGCGGCGCCCGTCGGTCGGCGAGGTGCAGGAGGTGACCGTGCGCCGCCGTGGCGGACAGTGGGAACTCGCCGACATTCGCTGGCCCCGCAGCCTCGCACCGGGTGTCATCGTTACCTTCCGCCGGCGGCCGGGCGGTTCGATGATCAAGGCGCGCACGGCCCTGCTGCCGCAGCCGGAGCAGGTTGACGGCGTCGAGTTCCTGCACCGATACGACGCCCAGGTGGTGACCCGGGAAAGTGCCCCTGGCTTCGACCAGGATCGGGAGGCTCCGGACCTGTCCGACGCGAGCTGGGTCCTCCGTGCCCTGCGTAAGCTCGGCTACCTGAGCGTCGACGGCACCGCCACGCTGGTCGAGGAGGCACTCGTGCGGAACTGTCTCGCTCTCGGGCTTCCGCGCCACCGTGCGAGCCGCATCGGCAGCGCCGTCGACCAACTGCTGCGCTCCGGTCGTATTCAGCGCGTGCAGGGCAGCCTGGACGGCAGTGGGCGGCCCTGGTACCCGCCTCAGCCGGACCGACACCGCGTTTCGCTGCTGCGGTACGTCCCACGAGTGGAAGCCGTGGAGACGTACCGGGCCACGCCCACGGAGTGGCATCCGCACCGGCGAGGCTTCAAAGTGCCAGGTCACCTGCGACGGCTCCCGCCTGGGGCGAAGGCTTCCGAAGAGCGGATCGAGGCATTCAAGGAAGCGGCGCGCTCCTTCCAGATCGTGGAGCGCGAGCTGCCCGACACGCACACCTACGTGGGGCCTCACGAGAAGAAGCGTTGAGACGTCTTTCTACGACGAGAACTGGAGGCCGCGCGTGGGCGACCTGACCGAGGCCGAGGCCGATGCCGGCGGAGGATGGTGGAACGCGGACGACGTGGCGGACGTGACCGAGATGCTTGCCGCGCGCCGCTCCCGTCTGTGGCAGTTCACCACTCCCGCCGACCTGGCCGCCTGGGTCTTCCAGGCTCCCGAGCCGTCGCCGCTCGCCCCCGTGCCCGGCGCCGTCGACGGCGACTGGGCGGCCGGCCTCGACGAGACGGGCCGTCATGCCTGGGCGTTCGCCGGCTGGGTGGCCCGCACTGTCGTACCGGAAGCCGCCGGCACCGCCGGCAGGTACTGGATCCTGTCCCACCTGGACGATGCCGCACCCGCCATGTTGCGGCTGACGGTCGGGATGCTGGAGATCCTCGGCCTGTACGAGACAGGGGAGGAGGTCTGGCTCCGCTCCCACGCCGCGCCGATCCTCTCGGCGATCGAGGCCGGTGCGATCGATCCGCAGGAGTGGGAGCGCCGCGGCATCGCCGTGGCGGACGACCGCACCAGGACCCTCGCGGAAGACAAGGTCCTCCTCACCTGCCCCGACCTCGCCACGGCACGCTGGCTGCTGCGGCAGCCGCCGGTCATCGCCGGTGTGCGGCTGCTGTCGTGCTGGGTGGCAGCCGGACCGTACTCGTTCGAGGGCCGGTACCGCCCGGAGGTCGTCGCGCGAGCGTGGCAGGCGTCGCAGTTGCTGGACGGTGACGACCCGGACGCGCTGCCCGGTGTCGGTAACGGCTTCGACCGGCCGTACACCGGTGTGACGACCGGCGACCTGCCGGCGCAGCGGTCGTTCGACGCCGACGCCTACCGGGCCGGGGTGGACGAGCATGACCGCCTGTGCCGGTCGCTGATCGCCCACCTGTCCCGCTCGGGTTTGACCGCGGGAGCCGGGCTGGCCGGGGTGAACGCCGACGTGGCGTGGCGGGACGCGGACGGAGGCCGGTTCATCGCCGAGGTGAAGAGCGTGGTCGCCGGCAACGAGGTCGAGCAGCTCCGGCTCGGTCTCGGACAGTTGCTGGAGTACCGGCACCGGTTGGCCGCCCGGGGCGTTGCCGCCACCGCTGTCCTGCTGGTCTCGCGGTGCAGTGATCCGGTCTGGCCGGCCATCTGCGCCGGAAGCGGAGTGCTGTTGCTGACCGGCGAGGAGGAGCCGACGTGGCGCGCGAAGCTCATGACGGCGGCGGTCGGATGAATATGCCGGGACTGTTGGCCGGTGCGCTCAGGGGAAAGTGCTTGCTAGGGTGTCGCTCGCGGAAGCAACTATCAATTTTCGAGGTGGGCCGTGCCGTTCCCTATAGTCCTGGTCGCCGTCGCCGCGGGAACGACGGCGGTCAGCTTTATCGGAAACAAGATCATAGAAAATCAGGCGAAGGGCAAGCTGGAAGAAATAACCAGCGAGCACGACGAGGAGTACGCGAAGCACCGGGCGGCCGCTGATTCCACCTCGGAAAAGCTGAGAGGGTTGGGCGAGTACCAGCAGGCGGCTCTTGACTCCGTGATCCCCCGCATGAAGGCGTTCGCCGAGCGCAACGAGCGCCAGTTGCGGATGCGCGGACGCCAGATCGTCGAGGACGGTGAGGCGCCCGAGAGTCGCGAGATCGAGGCGTCCCCCGAGGTCTCCGGCCCCGGTGAGGTCGCGGCCGCGATGGCCGGCATCGTGTCCGCCGCCGCGGGCAACGGCCTCGGTGCCGCCGCCTACGCCACGGTGGCGAAGGTGGCCACGGCTTCTACCGGAACGGCGATCAACGCGTTGAGCGGTGCGGCGGCGAAGAACGCCACCCTCGCGGCGATCGGCGGCGGCGCCAAGGTCGCCGGGGGCGGGGGGATCGCGGCGGGTGCGCTCCGGCTCAACATCATCACCGCGGTGCCGGCGGTCGCGCTCACTATCGGGCTGATGATCAAATCGAAGTCCGACGCCGACACGGCGATTGCCAAGTACGACGCGGACGTCAAGACGGCGATCGCCAAATACCACCACCAGGACGAACTCCTTCGCGGCATCGACGAGCGGGTTGACGAGATGCAGGACGTGCTGGCCGATCTCGTGCGGCGCGCAGGCGAGACGATCGACAGCCTGGAGCAGGCCGAGCGCGAGCCCGGCGGCTTCGATCTCGCCCGTGACGACCACGCGCACCGCCTCCAGACGGCGCTGCTCGTCGTCAAGGGCGTCGCCGAGGTCAGCGCGGCGCCCGTCGTGAACGAGGATCTGACGCTCGACCCCAGTGGTGAATTCCTCGTGATCAAATACCGCGACTACGACCCGGAGCGCGCACATGCCTGACGCACGCGGAAGCGCCGACGGAAAGCTCGGCTGGATGGCCACTGCCCCGGACGCCGCGCAGTTCCTCATGGCGATCGTCGACGTGGCGAAGCGCGTCGACGCGAACATGACCGAACGCACCCGCATCGAAGCGGAACGCGACAAGGAGATCGCCAGGATCAGCGCGGCGAGTCAGGGCCTGCGGGATTATCTGGATCGCGTTTTCGCCGAGCGCCGGGAACTGCATCAGGGCTTCTTCGCCCGGCTCGACAAGGCCATCGAAGACCGCGATCCGGACACCATCCGCGCCTGCGTAACCGGGATCGTCGAGGTCGCCAAGCACTCGCCGCTGAACGACCTCGTGGAACTGCGCTCGGTGTGGGCGGACCCGAATGCGGTGATCGAGATCTAGCGGCCAATGCGCGGTGCCGGCACGAAGCGGACCCGCCGGAGCGCCAAATCGGGGTGCGCTGTGTAACCGGCATCTTGCCATGAGCGGCTGTGCGAGTGCGTACGGTCGCCGTTCGACCACCAGGCCGCGTAGCGGTAGGCGGAGGGTGGCAAGCCGCCGGGTACCAGGTCCGACACCTCGTCCAGGCTGTACGTGACCGCGTCACCTCGCGTCCGAAGGTGATCGCGTAGGCCGTTGTACTTCGACAAGTTCCTGCCCTTCTATGCGTGCACCAGCCGGCGGCTCACCGGCTTGCGGCAGCATCTGATCACGGAGCGGCAGGCCGGGGCCCGGAGAGATCGACCTCGAACAAGAAGGGCTCGGCTGCCCTGGCGGTGGTGTCCGCGTCGAAGAAGTGAAGGGTCGGTTCGACCAGTGCCTTGGTTACCACTGCCAGCCGCCAACCCGACTCCTTTCGTGCGGAGCGCTCCTCGTTGCGCGTCAGCAGGACCTTGGGCGTCAAGCCGCTCACTCCTTTGACCTCGACCCGGTGCACCTCACCACCCGGAGCGGTGCAGGTCAGATCCCAGCCGCGATTTTGCTTGCTCACGTCCTGCACACGCCACCCGTCGCGTTTGTAATATCTCGTCACCGCTTCCATCCCCGCTGCTTCCACTTTTGCATTGGTTACCGGGTTGCCGAAGCCCGCGCCGGCGGTGGTCACCGTGATCTTCCGTGCCGGGGGAGGCAGGAGCTTTTTCAGCACGGCCAGTTCCGGTTTCGTGACCGCCAGCGGATTACCCATCTGAGGTTGCCGGAAGACTTCCAGATCACGCAGACGATGGTTGCTCTTCAGGCTCGCCCGGGGGATCGGCTGGCCGAAGAGTTCGATGTCGACCGGGACGAAATGCTTGGACTGCCGTCGTAACCGCTCGTCTCGCCAGTAGCCCGGATCCTCGTGCGCTGTGTCGACGTCATCGGCCGGCCCGAGGATCATCCCTTGTCCCCACAGTCCCGGTTCCGGATAGGCCCGGCTCGGCCCGGTCACCCAGAACAGGACCTGCTGGCCTTCCGCCATCAGCGCACTTCGGTAGTTAACACCGACTGACCACCTGTCGATGGTCTCTCCACCGTCCGCCAAGAAGGCGGCCAGGTCCCACACCTCGGGGTTGCATTTCAGCATCCAGGCACCCAGGCTCTCCACCGTCACCAGGCGATTCCCATCCTTGCCCCGGTGCCGCCCCAGATTGGGGTTCTGGCCGACTGTCGCGCTCCGTGTTGTCACTGGCCCGTACTCCCGTGGCCGTCGCCGAACCGGGCTGAGGGCAGGGACGATCCCGCGCGCCTCAGCGTTGCCTGAAGAGATTTTCTCCTTGTGGCAACGGATGCCGACATCATCACTTCAGACAGGCTCGATGTCATCTCACCGACGGCATCGGCGTCCTTCAGCGGAGGGTTGGACGCTGTGACGACCGGCCGCCGTCATCCGGCGGCTGCGGTGGAGTATCCGTCCACCTGCTTGCCGAGCAGGTCTGCGACCTCGTCAGCGTCGGCGTTCAGCACCCCCGCTGTGCCGACGGCGACCAAGGTCGGTCCGACGAGGGCGAAGCCCTGCAGGGCGGTGGCTCCTTGCAGTTCGATTCGTACGCCGAGGCTCTTCTCACCGATTCCCGGAAGGTTCATGAGCGCGTATGTGACCTTCTGGCCGTCGGAGGTGTCCTTTCGGCAGGTCTCCAGTGTCTTCGCCATCTTGTCGAAGGACGCCTTCGCCTGCTCCGGACCGTCGTACTGCCGCAGACTCACCATGATCAGCTGGGCACTCAAGCCGCCGCCCTTCTGGTACGACTTGGAAACCTTGACCTTGGCGACGTGTGGCTGCCGGTAGTTGCAGAATGTCTTGTCCGAGCCGTCCGAGCTGTCGGACTCGTCTTCGCTGTAACCGGTTGGCATGGCGCTGAGCGGCAGCAACGCCTTCGTGAGGGCCGGCTTGTCGAGGATCCTGTATATCGGTGCGGGCGGCGTGGGCACGGGAGCCGGTGCGGTGGACGGCGCGGTTGCATCCGACGCGGCAGGCTGCGGACGCGGAGACTCGGAACCACACCCGGTGAGAGCGAGAGACGTCGCGACAACAGCGGCCATGGAGATGCCGATCAGGTAACGGGGCATGGGGGTCCTTGCTGGTAGTGCCGGCGGGATCAGTACCGATCCGAGCCTGCGGATGCGGCGCGGTTGTCTGCACACGATAGGGCCACTCGGCGACCTTCTCGGTTGCCGGGTTACGTCGGGCCATGTGGCTTGCATGAGCAGCCCTGACACGGCCGGCAGGCCTGCTGTCGTAGCCATGTTCTTTACTTGAGCGCGAGCGACGCTCGATGCGTTCCGGGCGCTTGAACAACGATCGGCAGCGAGTAGGAGGCGGGCATGCGCAAAGTGGGGTGCTCACCGACCGACGTCGAACACTTGGCATGTGCTGTCCGAAGTATCCTCGGCTCGTCCTCCACCTGGCGGCCGATGCCGCTGGGCTATCCGGACGCCCTTGCCCTCTGCGTCATAGACGCCATCTGGTCCATGGGTGTCAATTACCGGGCAGTGGAGAACGTGGTCGATCGCTACCGGTCGTCGCGGCGAGCCGAGGGTGGGGATCCGGATAGGGATCGTGTGTCCGATCTACTGCAGCATTACGACCGGATCGGCGGACCCGAAGAGTTCGCGACCCAGGTGAAGAACCGGCAAAGGGCATCGACCCGGCCGGGCGCTGCGCTCAAGGCAACAGCGATCCACCGGGCGGCACTGGGTCTCCTGGAGATGGGGATAGAGACGTGCGAGGAGTTGTGCGCTGCAGCAGGGGGACCTGATGAAGCGCGGATGAAAAGCTCCTGGCGGGCGGTGCCAGGGCAGGGTTCGGGCATCTCGTGGCGCTACCTCCTGATGCTTGCGGGCACGCCCGGCGTGAAACCCGACCGAATGATCCGCCGGTTCGTCGCTCGAACGCTGGGGGGCAGGACGGACGTGGCTCCGGACACCGCCGCCTGCCTGGTGGTGATGGCGGCCGAACTCCTCGACGTGTCGCCGACATCACTGGATCACGAAATTTGGCGTTACGAACGCAGGGGGCGGCGGCGTCGTCCTGAAGGCGGCTGACGACGCCGAAAGACATCGCCTCCGGGACCAGTGGCTCACGCAGGGGAGACCGGGTGATCGGTACGGTATGGGGCATGTCTTCGCCCACCCCTCCGCCGCTGCTCCGGGAGTTCATCGACATCCCGGAGCGCACGAGCGTGAGCGACTTCGTGCTCAAGCTCTCCGACAGTGTCGACGACGCCGATGCCACCCTCCGCGACTACGTGGTCACCGGGAGGTTGCTGGCCAATTTCGACGAGGCGCTCGGGCTGATCCGCTCGGCTGTCGAAGGACACGCCTCCAAGGCGGCGTACCTGCACGGCTCATTCGGTTCCGGCAAGTCGCACTTCATGGCGGTGCTGCACGCGCTGCTGCGGGGTGAGCCCGCCGCCCGTGGCCGCGACGAGCTGGCCCCGCTGGTGGCCAAGCACAGCGTCTGGCTGGACGGCCGCAAGTTCCTGCTCATCCCGTACCACCTGCTCGACGCCCGGTCGCTGGAGCAGCGGGTGCTCGGCGGTTACGTCGACCGGGTGCGGGCGCTGCACCCGGAGGCACCGATCCCGGCCGTCCACCGCACCGACGCGCTGCTCGAGCAGGCCGCCTCGCTGCGGGAGAAGATCGGTGACACCCAGTTCGTCGCCGGGCTTCCCGGCGACGACGCCGAGGACGAGTGGGGCGACACCGAGGCGTTCTGGACGCCGCAGCGGCTGGACCAGGCGTTCGCCGGCGGATACCGCGACGAGCTGCGCCGCAAGCTCGTCAACGACCTGCTGACCAGCTGGAACAAGGGCTTCTTCAGCAACGCCCGCGAGGACGCCGAAGCCTTCATCTCACTTGACCGGGGCCTCACCGAGATCAGCCGGCACGCCAAGGAACTCGGCTACCACGGCCTGATCCTCTTCCTCGACGAGCTGATCCTCTGGCTGGCCAATTCCATCGGAGATCAGCAGTTCGTCTCCCGGGAGATCCAGAAGATCACCAACTTCGTCGAGGGCGGCGACACCCGCCGTCCCATCCCCGTGATCAGCTTCATCGCACGCCAGCGGGACCTGCGGGAGCTGGTCGGCGAAGAGGTCGTTGGCGCGAACGAGCTGAGCTACCAGGACACCCTCAACCTGGCCAGCGGCCGGTTCGACGTGATCAGTCTGGAGGACCGGAACCTCCCCGAGATCGCTCGCCGGCGCCTGCTCAGGCCCGTCACAGCCGAGGCCGGCGTGGCGATCTCACGCGCCTTCGAGAGCACCACCAAGGTACGCCGCGAGGTCTTCGACACGCTGCTCGGCAGCGACTCCGGCAGCGGCGCTGACATCGACGCGTTCCGGTCGACGTACCCGTTCAGCCCGGCCTTCATCTCCACCCTCGTACACGTATCCAGCGCGCTCCAGCGGTCCCGCACCGCGCTCAAGCTCATGCGGCAGCTCCTGGTCGACCGGCGGGACACGCTCCGCCTGGGCCAGCTCGTCCCGCTCGGCGACCTCTACGACGTGATCAGCAGCGGCGGTGACCAGCCCTTCACCGAGAAGCTCAAGGCCGAGTTCGAGATGGCCCAGAAGCTGTACGACCTGAAGCTGCGCCCGCACCTGCTGGGCCAGCACGGGCTGACCGAGGAGGACCTCGACGCTGCCCGCCGGGGAGACCGGCTCAGCCCGGAGGTGACCGGTCGCGTTCGCGCCTTCACCGGTGACGACCGGCTGGTCAAGACGCTGCTTCTGGCCGCCCTGGCCCCCAGCGTCCCGGCTTTGCGGAACCTCACCGGCCGACGTCTGTCCGCGCTCAACCACGGCAGCATCACCAGCCCGATCCCCGGTGGCGAGGTCGCACAGGTCAACCGCAAGCTCGCCGACTGGGCGGGCCAGTTCCCCGAGATCCGGATCGGCGAAGGCGACGACCCGGTGGTGTCGCTGGAACTGGTCGGCGTCGACGTCGACAGCGTGCTCGCGACCGCCAAGCACTACGACAACGAGGGCGCGCGTAAGCACATCGTCCAGCGGCTGCTCTGGAAGCAGCTCGGCGTGCCGTGGAGCGACTCGTTCTTCGCCGAGGCCGGGCTGACCTGGCGGGGCAGCAGGCGCGTCATCGAGTTGGTCTACGGCAACGTCCGCGACAGCAACGACATCCGCGACGAGGCGTTCCAGCCGAACGACCCGGCCGGCTGGCGGATGATCGTCGACTACCCGTTCGACGACGGCAGCCACGGGCCGGCCGACGACCGGCAGCGGGTGCAGGAACTCCTCAGCCGGCGCAACGCACGCACCGTCTGCTGGATCCCGGCCGCGCTGACCGTCGAGCGCCGCAACGAACTGGGCAAGCTCGTCATCATCGACAAGCTGCTCGAGGGGCAGCGGTTCGACAGCCACGCCGAGCACCTCAACCCCGACGACCGGCGGCGCGCGCACGCGGCGCTCACCAACCAGCGCAGCGCGCTGCTGGCCAAGATGCAGGGCGTTCTGCGCCAGGCGTACGGGCTGGCCGCGAAGCAGCCGACCGACGTGCAGCTCGGCTTCGACGACCACCTGCACTCGCTGACCCGGGCGCTGGAACCGAAGCTGCCGATGGGCGCCACGTTCGACGACGCCCTGCGCAGCATCGGCGACCAGATGCTCACGCAGCAGTACCCGGCCCACCCGGACTTCGACCCGGATCGCAAGGGCGAGCCGGTGCGGCTCCCCGAGGTCAAAACCGTTTTCGGGTACGTCCAGCGGGCGGTCGAGTCGCCGGAGGGGCGGGTGGAGGTGGAGCGGGCGCACCGGCAGACCATGCGCCGGATCGCCAACCCGCTGCGGCTCGGCACCATGCACGAGGCGGCGTTCGTCATCGAGGGGGAGTGGGTCCAGCACTTCCAGCACAAGGCCGCCGCCGAAGGCATCACCGGCGAGCTGCGCGTGGCTGACCTGCTTCGCTGGATCGACGAGCCGAAACCGCGTGGCCTCGACCCCGTCGTCGCGCAGCTCGTGGTGGCGGCCTTCGCGGAGCAGACCGACCGGGCGTTCCATCTGCACGGCAGTCAGGTGATCCCGGCACCGGAGCCGGGCAAGGTGAGCGCCGATCACACCCTGCGGGAGGAGAGCCTGCCCGGCCAGGACGACTGGGACCGGGCCCGGACACGCGCCGCCGCCATCTTCGGATTCCAGCCGCTCGCCCTGCGCCGGGGCCGGCTGGTGGCGATTTTCGGCCGGGATTTGGCCACTGCGGCGTCCCGGCACCGGGAGGCCGCGCAAACGCTGGCGAACCGGCTCGAACAGCACGCGAACTGGCTGCGGCTCGATCGGGAGACCGGCCGCTTCGCCACGGCTCGTGCGGCAACGGATCTGCTCGAGGCGCTGGCGACCGGGCGGTCGGCGAAGGAAGCCGTCGAACGGCTCGCGCGCGGTGAACTTGCCGGTCCCGCGGACCGGACCGGCAAGAGCATCAGCAGCGCCGGCCAGGTGGCGGCCGCGCTTGCCGCCGCGCCCTGGGACACGTTCGAGATCGTCGCTGGCCTGCCGGAACCCCACTCGGCCGAAGCAGAGGCGATTCTCGCCGAACTCCGTCGGGTCGCTCAGGCAGATGAACTGACCGCACCTCTGGCCCCGGCGCTGCGCCGCGCTCAGACCGAGGCCACGGCGCTGCTCAAGCGCGCCACCAGCAACACCCCGCCCAGGGTCATCGACGAACCTCGCAAGATCCGTTCCAGGACAGACGAGGACGCCCTCGACGTGTCGAAGGGCGGCGCCCTGCCGAACGGCCGGGTCCTGGTTCCGGCCGGCGAGATGGACCGGGCGGTGGAGCAGTTGCAAGCGTTCGCCAGGGACCACGCCGGCGCCGTCATCGAGGTGACCTGGAGAGTGCCGTCGTGACGCAGGCGCTCGACCAGGCGCTGCGAATCAGCCCCGTAGCGCTGGCCCAGAAGGTTGCGCAGCAACTCGACCGGCACCGTAACGGGGACCCGTACCCGGTCATGCTGGTCCGCGCGGAGCCGGCCTGGCCGCACGAGCCGGTGTTGCCGCTGCCCGGCGGCCGCCAGGCCCGCGTCGTGCCGTGCGTCTCGCCACTGGCCGTCTGGGAGCGTCTCGTCGCCGAACGTGGTGACGAGGTGCTCGTGGTGCTCACCGACATTTCCGGGACCGTTCTCGGCCCCGGGGTGCGCAGCCGCATCTTCCGGCAACAGGTGATCACCGTCGAGCCATGGGACCTGGTCGTCGACGCGTTCGGGGCTCAGGTGCCGGACATGGCTCTGGAGGCGGAGCGATGGGCCGGCCCGGCGCTGCTCGACGCGATGCCGCCGGGCGGGTGGCCCCGGCTCACCACCAAGGTGCTGACGCGGGACGTCGCACTCCGTCACCTGGCCGCCGTGCGGCTCGGCCTGGAGCGGCGGGGAGACGCCTCCAACGATCTCGATGTGGCGACCCTGCTGCGGTGGAGCGTCGAGCCCGGGGCGGTCGAGGCGTTCGGCCTGATCCGCCAGGAGGAGCGCGACGGTCTGGCGCGCTGGCTGGTCGAGCAGTTCGGCAGTCCCGCCCGGGCGCTCTTCGCGCTCGTCGCTGCCGGCCGTGGCGCGGACGCGTTACCGCTGGGCCTGGTTTGCGATGCGCTCTGGACCACCGACACGCCCGACGCCGTGCGGGCCCAGGGCCGCGTCGAACAGTACGTCGGCAACCTCGACGACGATCGGGCGGTGCGCGGACTCGCCGAGTCGGCCGTGCAGGTGGTCGGTGCCATGCTGGCCGACCGCGACGCGGACGTCCGGCGGCAGGGGCACGCCGTCCTGGACCGCGCCGAGCAGCTGCTCATCCTGTTCAACGCCACCGGCAGTGCCGCTCACAGCCCGGTCCTGCGTACGGGCTTCACCCGGCGGGTCGGCGACGCGGCGCAGGCACTCCTCGCCGGCCTGACGGATCCGGCCGACCCGACGCTGGACCTCGCCGTCGACCGACTGGCCGGGCACCGGCTGGCGGAGGTGGAGGCCGAGCGGATACGGCGGGTGCGCATGGCCCAGCGGCTCGTCCGGTGGCTGGGGACCACTGTGGAACCACCGGCCAGCGTCGCAGACGGGGCGCAGCGGCAGATCGCGGAGTGGGGCTGGGTCGACCTGGCGCTGAATCACGTCTGGGCCGGTGAAGATGTGCACCCCGAGCTGCAGCGCGCTTTCCGTGCGGTCCACGACCGGGCGCAGCAGCGACGCCGTGACCTGGACGCTGCCTTCGCCAACCGGCTCGCGGCCTGGGCCACTGCCGGTCCGGGCAACGACGGTGAGCTCCTGACGGTGGAGAATCTGCTCAACCGGGTCATCGATCCGTTGGTTCGCGCGGACCGGCCGGTGTTGCTGGTCGTGCTCGACGGAATGAGTGCGGCAGTCGGCGTCGAACTCGCGGACGAACTGTCCCAGCACTGGGTCGAATACGACCCGCTGGCTCGCGGCGGCACGGGCCGGCGCCGCGGCGTCGTGGCTGCCCTGCCGACGCTGACGGCTGTGTCGCGGACCTCGCTGTTCGCGGGTGCGCTGCGGCTCGGTACCCAGGCCACCGAGCAGCAGATCTTCGACAAAGGGCGGTGGGGCGACGACGCCCGGATCTTCCACAAGGGCCCGGCCCGGGGCGGCGCCGGCGAGGTGCTGGCCGGTGAGCTCAGCGAAGCACTAGCCGGCGCGGCGCGTCTCGTGGCCGTAGTGATCAACACGGTGGACGACGCGCTGGCCCACGGCCGGGAGGGCGACGAGGCCGGCTGGCAGCTCGGAGATCTCGGATTCCTGCGGAGCATGCTGGACCTCGCCCGATCCTCCGGCCGGGCCGTTGTCATCACCAGCGACCACGGCCACGTGCTCGAACGCGGCGGCGAGTACGTCAAGGCCGCCGACGCCGCGTCGGCCCGGCACCGCACCGGCCCCGGGCCTGCCGGATCGGGTGAGGTGGAACTGAGCGGCCCGCGAGTGCTGTCCGAAGGGAACCGGATCATCGCACTCTGGGATCCACTCCGGCGCTACCGCCCCACCAAGGCCGGCTATCACGGCGGGGCCTCGCTGGCCGAGGTGACCATCCCACTGCTAGCCTATCTGTTGCCCAACGTCGCCGACGTCCCGCAGGGCTGGGCCCCGGTGGAGGAGCGCCGACCCGAGTGGTGGCAGGCAAGCGCGCCTGTCGCCAAATCGGTGCCCGCCGCGGTTGCGCCCGTGAAAGCCCGCCGCAAGGCGCCGGTGGTCGCGGGAGAGGCCGCCTTGTTCGACATGCCCGAACCGCCGTCACCTTCCGCGGCACCCGCGGCCGGCGACGATCTCGTGACCGCGCTGCTCGCGACCGAACTCTTCACGGCACAGCACGGCTTGACCCCCCGCAAGGTCGACCGCGCGAAGATCGCGGCAGCGATGCGGGCACTCATCGAGGCGAAGGGCGTTCTGTCCGCCGCCGTGCTCGCTCAGCGGTCTGGCGAGTTGCCGGCCCGCGCCGGCGGCTTCGTCAACACCCTCCAACGTATCTTCAACGTCGACAACTATCCGGTGCTGTCGGTGATCGACGACGGGCGCACCGTCCGGCTCGACGTCGCGTTGCTGCGTACCCAGTTCGGGCTACCGAAAGAGGCGGCGTGAGCGGCGTCAGTCCCGCCCGGCGGCGCGAGGTCATCGACGCGTTGCGGCGTGGGGCGGTGCCCTCGGCCGGCCTGGACCTCTTCGCCGTTGGGCTGGACCGGTTCGTGGGCACGGTGGGTGAAGACCTGGAGACGGTCACCGCCGGCGGCTCGGTGTTCAAGGCGATCCGCGGCGAGTACGGCTCCGGCAAGACGTTCTTCACACGCTGGATCGCGGAGCAGGCCAAGCGGGCCAACCTCGCCACCGCCGAGGTGCAGATCTCCGAGAACGAGACACCGCTGCACAAGCTCGAAACCGTCTACCGGCGGTTGACCGAGCGCCTGACCACCGCCACGTTTCCGCCGAGCGCGCTGCGGCCCGTCATCGACGGCTGGTTCTACGCCCTCGAAGAGGACGTGCTCGCGGCCGGGGAGGTGCCGCCCGAGGACGCGGATGCGCTGGACCGGGCGGTGGGCGTGCTGCTCGATCAGCGGCTGGCCGAGGTCAGCCGCAGCGCGCCCGCCTTCGCCGCCGCGCTGCGTGGTTACCGCACCGCGAACCTCGGGGGTGACCCGGCGACGGCCGACGCCGTGCTCGCCTGGCTCGGTGGTCAACCGCATGTCGCCGCGTCGGCTCGCCGGGTGGCGGGTGTACGGGGGGACCTCGACCACTTCGCGGCGCTCAGCTTCCTGCAAGGCCTGCTCGCCGTGCTGCGGGACAGCGGCCACCCCGGTCTACTGCTGGTCCTCGACGAGGTGGAGACGCTGCAGCGGGTCCGCTCCGACGCCCGGGACAAGGCGCTGAACGCGCTGCGTCAGCTCATCGACGAGGTGCACTCGGGCCGCTTTCCCGGCCTCTACCTGTTGATCACTGGCACACCGGCCTTCTACGAGGGACCGCAGGGCGTCCAGCGACTGGCGCCGCTCGCGCAGCGGCTCGCGGTCGACTTCACCACCGACCCACGCTTCGACAACCCGCGCGCGGTTCAGGTGCGGCTGCCCGGGTTCACCGTCGACGCGCTGGTCGAGCTGGGCGCGCGGGTGCGTGACCTGTACGCGGACGGCTCCGCCGCCCCGGAGCGGGTACTGACACTCGTCGACGACGCGTACCTCGCTGACCTGGCCCGGGCCGTCGCCGGTGGCCTGAGCGGCAGAGTCGGGGTAGCGCCCCGGCTGTTCCTCAAGAAACTGGTGGGCGACGTGCTCGACCGGGTCGACCAGTTCGCCGAGTTCGACCCGCGTCTGCACTACGCGCCGACCCTGTCCACGGCCGAGATGACCGAGGTGGAACGGAACGCCACCAGCGCCGCCGACATCGAGCTGGACGTGTAGGCGAGCGGTATGGCGAACGATGCCGAACTGCTTCACCCCGTGCTCCTGCACCACGTGGTGAACTCGCTGCAATGGCCGGGCCTGCGACCGATGCAGGAGGCGGCGGTGCGGCCGCTGCTCGGTGGGTCGGATGCGCTCGTCCTCGCGCCCACCGCCGGCGGAAAGACTGAGGCGGCGCTGTTCCCGCTGCTCACACGGATGGAGAACGAGCGGTGGTCCGGCACCTCGGTCCTCTATGTGTGCCCGCTCAAGGCGTTGTTGAACAACCTGCTGCCCCGTATCGAGGCGTACACCGGGTGGCTGGGGCGGCGGGCCGCGCTGTGGCACGCTGACGTCAGCACGGCACGGCGGCGGACGATCGTGCGGGAGCGGCCCGATGTCCTGCTGACCACACCTGAATCCCTCGAGTCGATACTGGTCAGCGCCACAGTCGACCATGACGAGTTCTTCCGTGGCGCCCGGGCGGTCGTGGTGGACGAGGTGCACGCGTTCGCGGGGGACGACCGGGGCTGGCACCTGCTGGCCGTACTGGAACGCCTCAGCCGGGTCGCCGGGCGTCCTGTCCAGCGCGTCGGTCTGTCCGCGACCGTCGGCAACCCCGACACCCTTCTGGCCTGGCTGCAGGGCTCCGGCCGCAACCGCGCTCCCGGCCAGGTCGTCGCGCCTGCGCCGCCTGCCTCCCGGGGCGGCGGGCGTCCACCCGGCGAGGTCGAGGTCGACTACGTGGGCTCGGTGCACAACGCGGCGAAGGTCCTGGCCGCGCTGCACCGGGGCGAGAAGCGGCTGGTGTTCTGCGAGTCGCGGGCGCTCGTCGAGGAACTCGGACAGCGGCTGCGCGGCTTCGGCGTGACCACCTTCCTGTCGCACGCCTCCCTGTCGGTGGACGAACGGCGTCGCGCCGAGGAGGCGTTCGCGCAGGAACGCGACTGCGTCATCGTCTCCACGAGCACCCTTGAACTCGGCATCGATGTCGGTGACCTGGATCGGGTCGTGCAGATCGGCGCCCCGAGAACCGTCGCCGCCTTCCTGCAGCGAATCGGCCGGACCGGACGCCGCCCCGGCACTGTGAGGAACTGCCTGTTCCTGGCACTCGACGGCGACGGGCTGCTTCAGGCGACCGCGCTGCTGCACCTCTGGAGCCAGGGCTGGGTGGAGGAGGTCGTGCCGCCCTCCGAACCACGGCACATCGTGGCCCAGCAGATGCTCGCGCTGGCGTTGCAGCAGCACCGCGTCGGCGACCGGCTGTGGCGGCACGAATGGAACGACCTGCCGCCGTTCGACAGCGGCGCCGAACCGATCATGCGGCACCTGGTCGACAACGGCTATCTCGACTCGGACTCCGGACTGCTGTTCATCGGCCCGGAGGCGGAACGGCGGTACGGCCGGCGGCACTTCATGGACATGCTGGCGGTCTTCACGGCACCACCCCAGTTCACGGTGATCTCGGGTCGCGCCGAGATCGGCCGTACCGACCCGGCCCTCCTCACGTCCCGGGTCGAAGGGCCACGTCTACTGCTGCTAGGCGGGCGCAGCTGGCGGGTGACCCACATCGACTGGAAGCGCCACCGTTGCTTCGTCGAGCCCGCTGACGGTGGTGGAAAGGCCCTCTGGATGGCCGGCGGGCTGCCGACTGGGCGTTCGTATCGGATGGTCCGGGCGATGCGGGAGGTCCTCCTCGGCGCGGACCCGCCCGTGGCGTTGACCGGGCGCGCCACCGACCGGCTTGCCGGTCTGCGCGAGGAACACACGGCGCTGGTCCATCCGGCCGGCACGCTTGTGGTTCAGGACCGTCACGGCGAGGCGCGGTGGTGGACATGGGCGGGCTTCCGGGCGAACGCCACCCTCGTGTCGACGCTCAGTGAACTGGCCGACCCGACCCAGCGCCCCGACGACGCGTCGATCCGGTTGCGGGCCGGCCTGACCCGCGAAGAGTTGCGCGCCGGGATCGCGGCCGCCGGTCGACTGTGCCTGCCCTTCGTGGACGACCGTGCGATGACCGGCCTGAAGTTCAGCGCCGCTCTGCCGCGCCGGCTCGCCGTCGCCACCCTGGCATCCCGGCTCGCCGATCTGAAGGGAGCGGAGGCGATCCTCGCGGAGCCCGTCCGCATGACGCATCTCCTCTGATCCGCAGAGAGATCGACGCAGCAACATTTATGGATGTTCGGATGGTGTCGGACGGTTGATCGTCCTGGTCGGATGGCGGAACGGACATCGCCGTTCGACGATGACAGGAGGGACCGTGCGCACACCATCCCGTGCGTTGACGGGGACCACCGCGCTGCTGCTGGCAGCCGGTCTGGTCCTGACCGCCGCCGGCGGCGGCCAGGCGGCACCCCGGGAACAGACCCGTACCCAGGCGCCACCCGACCACCTGCCGGGCGACCGGCACGACACCAAGGCCAAGGACAACCGCAAGGGCCGCGTCGCCGCCAGCGAGCGGCAGCGCGACCGGGCTGCCGCGCTCGGCGCGCGCGTGCGCTGGACCGACCTCGGTACGCCGGCCACGCTCACCTCGACCGGCAAGCCCCTTGCCACCGGCCTGCCCGCCGACCCGTCCGCCGCCGCGCGAGCGTACGTGGCAGCCAACCGGGACGTGCTGGGCCTGACCGCCGAGGGCGCCGCTGCGCTGGAACTGCTCACCGTGGCGCCGATGGGGCAGGGTGCCACGGTGCTGTTCCGGCAGCGCTTCGGCGACCTGCCGGCCGCCGTCGACGGCATGCTGTCGATCGGCGTACGCGACGGAGCGGTGTGGCACGTCAGCTCCTCGCTGGCCCGTGACGCCGGTACGCCGGCCCCCGCGACGATCAGCGCCGAGCAGGCCCGCCAGGCCGCCATCGCCGACGCCGGGCGTGCCGACGCGCAGGTCGTGCGTACCTCGTTGGTCGCGGTCCCCACCGCGGACCGTGGAGCGCGCGCGGCGTGGGAGGTCGTCCTCGGCGCGGACACCACCGGCGCGGACCCGGCCGCCTACTCCACCTACGTGGACGCCCGCGACGGCGCCGTGCTGGTTCGCGAGGACCTGATCGACCACGACGCCGACCACCCCTCGTGGGAGGTCTTCCCGAACTCGCCGCGTGTCGACGGGTCCTCGGCCGACACCCGCAAGCGGTGGTGCGCCGTGCCGGCGCGCGGCTGCGCCGAGGTGGTGGGCGTGCCCGGGCACCCCGCGTGGGACGTGGACCCGGCCACCGGCCGGTCCACCACCACGACCAAGGGCAACAACGCGATCGCGGTGCAGAACTGGAACAGCAACGACCCGTTCAGCGTCGGTACCGAGACCGCGACGCCCCGCCCGGACCGCAGGTACGACTACCCGTGGACGAACCAGTGGCAGGAGCAGCGCTGCAACCCGGAGGTGTTCACCTCGCCGCAGGCGAACGACATCGACGCGGCGCGGGCGAACCTGTTCGCCATGCACAACCGGATGCACGACTGGACCTACCACCTCGGGTTCACCGAGGAGACCTGGAACATGCAGCAGGACAACCTCGGCCGTGGTGGTCTCGGTAACGACCCCGAGCAGGGCAACGCGCAGGCCGGCGGCATCAGCGGCGGTCCGCCCGCGTTCGCGGCGCGTAACAACGCCAACCAGATCACCCCGCCGGACGGCGTCGCGCCGACCACCAACATGTACCTGTGGCAGCCGATGGCGGGCTCGTTCTACGCGCCCTGCGTGGACGGCGACTTCGACATGTCGGTGATCGCCCACGAGTACGGCCACGCGGTCACGAACCGCATGATCGCCGGCCCGAGCGCCGGGGTCAGCTCGCCGCAGGGCATGAGCGAGAGCTGGTCGGACCAGCTCGCCATGGAGTACCTGTTCGAGCACGGGTACGCCGCACCCGGCCGGCGCGGCTTCACCATCGGCGAGTACACCACCGGGGACCCGAACGCGGGCATCCGCAACTACAACATGAGCGACAGCCCGCTGAACTACAGCTCGGTCGACTACGACTTCGTCGGCCTCCAGGTGCACGCCTCCGGTGAGCTGTGGAGCGCCACCAACGCCGACATCCGCGCGGCCATGATGCGCCGCTGGGGCAGCGGCACCCCGGCCGTGCAGAAGGCGTGCGCCACCGGCGCCCGCGACGTGACCGCCTGCCCGGGTAACCGGCGCTGGATCCAGCTGGTCTTCGACTCGTTCCTGCTCATGTCGGTCAGCCAGGTCAGCATGGTCGACGCCCGGGACGCGATGCTCGCCGCCGACCGGATCCGCTTCGGCGGGGCCAACCAGGACCTGCTCTGGAACGCCTTCGCCGGGCGCGGCCTCGGCGAGACCGCGGCCAGCGTCGGCCACACCGACGCCGACCCCACGCCGGGCTTCACCTCGCCGTACGCGCGGGAGGGCTCGCTGCGTCTTCTGCCGGTCGGCGAGCGCGGGCCGGTCGTCGGCGCGCAGCTGTTCGTCGGGCGCTACCAGGCGCGGGCCGTGCCGGTGGCGGACACCGACGCCGCCACCCCCTTGACCGACCGGGTGGACCTGGTGCCCGGCACGTACGAGTTCGTGGTGCGGGCGCCCGGCTACGGCCACACCCGCATCGGCCCGGTGAAGGTCAAGGCGGGCCAGAACCGGACGCTGCCGGTGACGTTGCGGCCCAACCTGGCCTCGGCCACCGCCGGCGCGGCGGTCAGCGGCGACGGGATCAACCTGCCGCAGATCGCCGACGACGACGAGGCCACCAACTGGGCCTCGCTCGGTGCGCCGGTCGCCGGCCGGCAGGTCACAGTCGACCTGGCCGGTGACGTCCAGCAGGTACGCCGGGTGCAGGTGAGCGCCATGCTGCGCCCGCCGGTCACCGGTGACGCCGACGCCGGCACCCAGAGCCGGTACTCCGCGGTGCGGCAGTTCCGGGTTCTGGCGTGCACCGCGACGGGGCCGGTGACCTGCGCCGACGCGGCGGACTTCCGGCCGGTCTACACCAGCCGGCCGGACGCGTTCCCGGCTGTGGCGCCGCGTCCCCGGGCGCCCGAGCTGATCATGCGGTCGTTCGACATCCCGCGCACCAAGGCCACGCACCTGCGTGTCGAGGTGCTGACCAACCAGTGCACCGGCGCGCCGGACTACGCCGGTGAGCAGGACGACGACCCGCGGGCGGCGACCGACTGCGCCACCGCCAGCCCGCAGGCGCAGAACGTGCGGATCGCCGAGTTCCAGGCGTTCACGCACTGATCCACACGGCGGGTGCGGACGGGCGGCTCGGGTCGCCCGTCCGCACCCGCCATCGTGTGTTCACGCGGGGTTCGGGGCGCCGTCGCCGGATCGGGGCTGTACGGCGGGCAGGATCCTCGACAGACTGAGCGGCGACCAGGAAACGATGCTGGTCGATGTCATGCCGGCTCGCTCAAGGAGGATCCCTTGACCCCGTTCCGCGCCGCCGTCACCCGCGTACGCCGCGCCCTCGCCGCGTCCGCCCTGGTCACCGCCGTGGCCGCCGCCGCGCTCGTCGCCCCGTCCACTGTCTCCACCCGGCTCGCCGAGCCCGCCGCGGCCGCCGTCTACGGCTCCTGCACGCAGTCCCGCTGCGCCGACGCGCGCACCGCCCGCTCCGGCTGGTCGGCCAAGAGCTTCCCGACGAGCCGCGGCTGGTACTCGTGGAGCGGCGGCCAGTGCAACTTCGCCGGCGGCCGGTTCTACAACTACGAGGGCCAGTTGCCCTCCGGCGCCACCTACTACGAGTACGACGTCTACCCGCGCGCCTGCAACGCCTCCCGCGACGCGTACCGGATCGTGGTCAACAAGAGCACCGGCGCGACCTGGTTCTCGCCCGACCACTACGCCAACTTCTACCGGCTCTGAGCAGCCTCGGCGCCGGCCGGGCACTCCCCGCCCGGCCGGCGCCGTCGGGAAAGGACGGATCCATGGGCGCGGCGTCCCCGCAGGCACCGGCCTGGCTCGTGTACGACGGCGCACCGCCCGAGCCGGACGGCGGCGCGACCGTACCGGGCTCGGACGGCGGCGCGACCGTACCGGGCTCGGACGGTGGCGCGACCGTACCGGGCTCGGACGGTGGCCCGCAGTCGGGCGGCCGGGTGCTGCCGGGTGGCGGGGTGCTGCCGGGCGGCGTGCTGATGTCCGGCACGCGGGCGCGTACCCGGGCCGGGCTGCACGAGGCGCTCGCCGGGGCGTTGGCGCTGCCCGGCTGGTACGGCCGCAACTGGGACGCCCTCGCCGACGCGCTCGCCGACCGCCTCGACGCCGGTCCGCTGACAGTGGTCGTGGCCGACGCGGCGGACCTGCTCGCCGACGAGCCGCCCGCCCAACTCGGCACGCTGCTCGACGTGCTCGGCGCGGTCGCCGCCAGTGGGCACGAGACGCTGCGGGTGGTGCTGCGCGACCACCCGGACCGGCTGTCCGCCCTGCGCGACCGGGTAGCCGCGGTGCTCGGCCGACGGGTCGGCACCCCACCCTCCGCCGGCTGACCCCGCCACCCGCCCTCTCAGCCACCCGCCCCGGACCACCCGCGCTCGCCGCGCGCCCACCCGCCCCGCCCTCGCCTGGCCGCCGCGCCGGGGCCCGTCGCCGGCGTGCCGCCCGGCCCCAGACCAGGCGGTGATCAAGGAGTTTGCGTCCGGATCAGGCTCCCGCAGAGCCACAAACTCCTTGATCAACGCCGCGGCGGCGGTTCGGGGCGGGCCGGGCAGGGCAGGGTCGGGGAGGGTCGGGGAGGGGGGTGATCATGAAGTTGGCGGGGGTGGGGAGCGCTCTCCGGGCGGTCAACTTCATGATCGACGGGGCGGGGGGCGCGGCGGGGCGGGGCGGGGCGGGGTGGGGCGGGGCGGGGCGCGGCGAGGGTGGGGTGGGGTGGGGTGGAGGTCAGGCGGGGTGGTCGAGGATGGCGCTGAAGCGCTCCTCGGCCAGGTCCAGCTGGGCGAGGATGTGCTGCTTGACCGGTGGGGACAGTGGTGTGTCCGGGCGGGCCACCAGGTCGCGGAAGACCGGCACCAGCGGGCGGTACTTGGTGGCGGCGCGGGTCACCTTCGGCCCGACCGTGTGGATCACGCCCACGCCGTTGTCGGTGAAGTCGGACACCTTGATCACCCGCGCCCACGGCTCCCGTTCGAGGCTCGCCGCCAAGTGCTCCCGGTACTGCTCGTCGCGGTCCCGCCCCGGGTCGTACGCCGGGTTGGTGACCGCCGCGACCAGCCGGGCGACCCGCGCGCCGAACCGGTCGGACAGCGCGGCGAGCGCCGCCGGGGTCGCCTCCGCTCCGGTGCCGGGGTCGAGCCCGGCCAGCTCGGCGGGGTGGTCCTCGACCGCGTCGTGCAGCAGACCCGCGACGATCACGTCCACGTCCCGCACCTGGTAGTGGTGCATCAGCCGGATCGCGACCCGCAGCAGGTGGTTGAGGTAGGGCTCGCGTACCCGCCGGTCGTCGCGGTGCAGGTCGGCGGCCAGGTCGAGCGCCTCGGTCAGCCGGTCGCGGGCGGCCTCGTCGAACGCCTCGATCTCCAGCCGGAACCGGGCCAGCAGGCCGGGCTCACCGTGGATCTCGGTGATCGCGTGCATCGGCATGGTGGCGAGGTAGGCGGGGAACTCCATGCGTCCCTTATAGCTGATCTTCGCTGGATCCGGCGCCCGCCGGGCCGCTCGCGTCGCCGGTGAGGCGCTTGACCAGGCGTACGCAGGTGCCCTCCGGCGTGCCGACGATGGTGGCCTCGTCCATCACCCGCGCCATGATCAGCCGCCCCCGGCCGCGGTCGCCGGTGTCGTCGCCGTCGGCCGCGCGCCAGCCGCCCCGGTCGCGTACCTCGATCTCCAGCCGGTCGCCGCGCAGCTCGGCCCGCAGCGTGGTGATGCCCTCCCGGGCGAAGCGGTAGCCGTGCTCGATGGCGTTGGCGCACGCCTCGCCGGTGGCGATGAGGACGGTGTCGACGTCCCACTCGCTCACGCCGTGGGCGTGCAGCCAGCCGCGCAGCCGTTCCCGGGTGGCGGCGAGCCGGGCCGGGTCGGCCGGCAGGTCGATGGTGAGGACCGGGCCGACGTCGCCGGATGTCCCACCCGTCACGTCCGGCCCTCCGTCCCGTGCCCGTCCCCGGACCTGGGCGCCCACTCGCGCTGTCACCGCCTGATTCTCACCCTGTTGTCCCCGGTGGCCGCCGGTTCATTCCCCCGGCGGCGATGTCCGTCAAACGTGATCATTGCGCATCGGGGGCGGCGTGTCAGCCGGCGGGCCGGTGACGACGCCGGGCCGGCGTCCCCGGGGGGACGCCGGCCCGGTCGCCGGCTGGGCTCCGGCGGAGGTCAGAGCGGCAGCCGGCCGGCGCCGGCCCAGGCGTCCACGACGAACGGGACCAGCGGGGCCGGCAGCGGCCGGGCGGCGCGGAGCGTGGGCGTCCACCCGGCGTCGCCGCCGAGGTCGGGGTCGTGGGCGGCGTTGTACGCGGCGCGCAGGTCCACCGGCCGGGGCAGGCGGTCACCCTGCCGGACCCAGCTGCCCCGCTCGGTGAGCGCGGTGCCGCCCCAGTCGTACAGCAGGTCGGCCGGGCCGGCCCCGCCGGTGAGCGTGAAGAAGTTGTTCTCCGCGTACAGCGCGGACTGCACACCGACGCCGAGGGCGTACGCGAAGCCGGGCCCGCCGAGCCGGTAGTGGTTCTCGTGCACGTCGACCTGGCCGAACCGCACCCGGGGCAGCCGTTGCAGCGTGCCGTCGAACAGGTTGTGCCGCACCGTGACGTTGAGCCGGCCCACGTCCGGGCCGACCGTGTTCGACGAGCCGATGAGCATCACCTTGTCCCGGCCGGTGAACCGGTTCCAGGAGGCGGTGACCAGGCTGGCGGTGTGCGTGACGTCCAGCGAGCCGTCGTGCACCTGCCAGGGCCGCCCGAAGTAGACGGGCTGCGCGCTGTCCGGGTTGTCGCCGTCGGTGAACGTGTTGTGGTCGATCCAGACGTGCTCGCTGCGCCGGACCGAGATCTGGTCGTACTGGGAGTTCCAGTTGCCGGTGTCGCCGTCGGTCGGGGACCAGGCCGGGAAGCAGTCCCGGGCGTCGGCGAACTCGATGTTGCGCACGATCACGTTGTCCACCCGGTCGATCATCAGCGTCAGGCCGGTGAGCCGGGCGCCGCGCAGCCCGATGATCGTGGTGTTCGAGCCGACGTTGATCTGGGTCTGCCGGGTCTGGGCGGCCACCGACCGCACGCGTGCGGCCTCCAGCGGCCCGCTCGGGTTCACCCGGCCCCAGGTCGCCGGGTCGTACGCGGCCAGGTAGGCGGGCAGCGAGTACTCCGGGTCGGCCAGGTCCGCGCAGTCCAGCGGGGTGCCGTCCGGGCCCTCGAAACCGTCGACGGTTCCGGCCACGTACACGATCTTTCCGGTGGCGTCGGCGGCGTTCGTGGCGTTGTCGCCGCCGAGCGCGGCGACCAGCTCGGCCCGGGTACGCACGACGCGTACCCGGTCCGGCGCGGCGGCCGACCCGCCGGTGGTGCCGGTGCCCGCGGCGGCCCAGCCGTCGTTCGCCGGGAGGGTCTGGCGGCCGAGCAGTTCGGCGGCCCGGGACGGCCCGCCGGGTGCGGCCGGTGCGGGCGCGGCGGTGGTGAGGACGAGCGCGGCGGTCAGCGCCGCGACGACTGCGGTTCGGGTACGCATGACTCGTTCCGTTCTCTCAGGGACATTCACTGCACGGGCAGGTCCACCACGTGCGGCGGGAGCGCCCACGGCACGCCCGCCTCCGACGGCAGCGCGCCGGTCTCCGCGGCGGTCCGCAGCACCGCGCCGACGCCCCGCACCATCCGCACCCGCTGCGGGCCGTCGCCCGCCGCGCGCACCAGGTCCCCGTCGAGCAGCGCCGGGACGGGTGCGTCCCGCAGCGCGTCCAGCACCGCGGTGAACGGCTCGGTACGCGCCAGCGGCGCGATCAGTGGCGTGCCGTCCGCGCGGTGGTCGAGCAGGTTCGCCAGCAGCCCCCGGCGGCCGGGCACCGGGCGGAGCGCGTCCTCGCCGGGTAGGCGTAGCCGGTCGGTCGGGTACTCCAGCACCGCCCGCCCTCGCTCGCCGGTGACCAGCACCTCCCCGGCGACGTGCTCCTCGGCGGCGAGGGTGAGCGCGGCCAGCACCGGCGGCCCCGCGTGCGGGGTCAGCCGCAGCACGGTCGTGTCGTCCACCTCGATCGGGCGCACCCGGTAGCGCTCGACCTCGATCCGGGCCGGGCGTACCGGCGCGCCGGTGACGGATTCGGCGACGGCGAGGCACTGCATCAGCGCGTGCGCGAGCGGGTTCGCCAGCGCGCCGTCCAGCGCCGGGCGGCCGTCGACCGACCGCCGCCCGGCCCAGGGGGAGCGGGCGTAGTAGGCGTCCGGGCGTTGCCAGGCGGCCAGCGTGGCGATGCGGGTGACCGGGCCGACCCGCCCGAGCGCGCCGGTCAGTTCGGTGAGCGCGGCCGAGCCGAGCGCCTGGAAGTTGACCTGCACGGCCCGGCCGGCGACGTCCGCGGCGGCGGCGAGCGTCAGGTGCTCGGCGAGGTCGAGCACCGGCGGCTTCTCCAGCAGCAGGTCCGCGCCCGCGGCGAGGGAGTCGAGCGCGATCGGCAGGTGGGTGTGCGGCGGCGTGCAGATCACCACCACGTCCGGCCGGGACTCGGCGAGCATGGCCCGGTGGTCGGTGAAGACGCCGGTCTCCGGCGGGACGGGCGCGTCCGGTTCGGCCTCCAACGGCCGCACGTCGACCAGCGCGACCAGGCGCGCACGCCCGGCGGCGTGCAGTTCCGCGATGGCCCGGCGGTGCCAGCGGCCGTGCCCGTTCGCCCCGATCAGCGCCACCCGCGGCGGGTCGTTGCCGCTCACCGGCGACCCCCGGCGGGTCGCTGCCCACCCGCTGGTCACCGGGCGTCCGCCAGTGTCGCCCGGACGCCGTGCCGTTCCAGCGCGGTGAGCCAGCCGGTCACGTCGGCGCGGACCTCGTCGTCGGCGGCCAGATCGGCCGGGAACACCTCGCGCAGCGCGAAGACCGCGTCGACCACCCCGGCCGGGGTGTGCGCTCCGGCGGCGAGCGCGGCGCGCAGCCGGTCGGCGAGCGGGTCGTCCAGCGGCAGCGGCCGGCCGTCGTCGGCGTACCCGAGCAGGAACCGCAGCCACGCGGCCACCACGAGCGCGCTCCACCGCGCCGACCGGCCGGCGGCCCGCAGGTCGGCGACGGTGTGCAGCACCCGTTGCGGCAGCTTCTGCGAGCCGTCCATCGCGACCTGCGTCGTCCGGTACCGGATCGCCGGGTTGACGAAACGGGCGAGTACCTGCTCGCCGTAGTCGGCCACGTCCGCGCCGGGCGGCGGGGTGAAGCTCGGCGCGATCTCCTCGGCCAGCAGCCGCCGCAGCACCGCGTCCAGGTGCGGCAGCGTCAGCGCCTCGGCCACCGTCTCCGCGCCGGCCAGCGCCCCCAGGTACGCGGTGGCGGAGTGCACGCCGTTGAGTGCCCGCAGTTTCAGCCGCTCCCACGGGCCGGCGTCGTCGGTGAGTACCGCGCCGGATCGTTCCCAGGCCGGTCGCCCGCCGGGGAAGTCGTCCTCGATCACCCACTGCGACCACGGTTCGGCGGCGACCGCCGCCAGGTCGGTCACGCCGAGCGCCCGGCGGGCGGTGTCGCGGGTCTCGTCGGTGCTGGCCGGCACGATCCGGTCCACCATGGTGCCGGGGCAGGTGACGGCCGTGAGCACCCGCTCGGCTGTGGCGTCCGGCACCCGGGCCAGCGCGAGGCACTGCTCCACCAGCCCGCGCAGTCGCCGCCCGTTGGCGGGCAGGTTGTCGCAGCTCACCAGCGCCAGCGGCCCGGCGTCGGCGGCGGCGCGGGCGAGCAGCCCGCGCACCAGCAGGCCCGGCACGGTACGCGGGGGACGGCCGGTGGTCAGGTCGGCGGTCAGGTCCGCGTCCACAGTCAGCGCGGCGGTCACCGGGTCCAGCCGGTACGCCTTCTCGGTCACCGTCAGCGTGACCACCCGGATCGCCGGGTCGGCGAGCAGGCCGACCACCGCCTCCGGGTCGCTCGCGGCATGCCGTACCCCGGTCAGCGCGCCGATCGCCCGGGTGGACGCGCCCTCGGCGGCGAGCGTGGTGACGCTGAACAGGCAGTCCTGCGCGGCGAGGGCGTCGACCACGCCGGTGCTGCGCGGCGCGACGCCGATGATGCCCCAGTCGCCGCCGGCCGCGCCGACCGCCGCCTCGGTGTGCACGGCCTGGTGGGCGCGGTGGAACGCGCCGAGGCCGAGGTGGACGATGCCGGCCGGTACGGTGCCGGGGCGCAGCAGTGGCCGGGACTCCTGCGGCAGGCGGCGCAGCGTGGCCAGGCCGAGCCGGTCGGTGGTCAGCGCCATGCCGGGCCGTCCGGGAACCGGAACCGCGCGATCGACTCCTGGCGCATGGTGGCGCTGTAGCCGGGCGCGGTGGGCAACAGGTAGCGCCCGCCCCGGGTGCGTACCGGGTCGGTGAAGTGCTCGTGCAGGTGGTCGACGTACTCGACCATCCGGCCGTCGAGGCTGGTGCCGACGCGCAGGTGGTCGAAGATCGCGAGGTGCTGCACGTACTCGCACAGGCCCACGCCACCGGCGTGCGGGCACACCGGCACGCCGAACTTGGCCGCCAGCAGCAGTTCGGCGAGCACCTCGTCCACGCCGCCGACGCGGCAGGCGTCGATCTGCATCACGCCGATCGCCTCGGCCTGGAGCAACTGCTTGAAGATGACCTTGTTGGCGGCGACCTCGCCGGTGGCGACCCGGCAGCGGCCGCCGGTCAGCTCGTCCACCGCGCGGGCGATCCGGGCGTGCCCGAGCACGTCGTCGGCGTGCGTGGGCTCCTCGATCCAGTACGGGTCCACCTCGGCGAGCACGCCCATCGCGGCGATCGCCTCGTCCACGTCCCACACCTGGTTGGCGTCCATCATCAGCAGCGCGTCCGGCCCGATCTCGGCCCGGATGATCCGGGCCCGCCGCAGGTCGTCCTCGATCCGCCCGCCGACCTTCATCTTCATCGCGCGCCACCCCTGCGCGTACGCCTCGCGGGTCAGCGCGCGCACCTGCTCGTCCGGGTAGCCGAGCCAGCCGACCGACGTGGTGTACGAGGGGAACCCGTCGCGTTCCACCCCGGCCAGCCGGTCGGCCAGGCCGTCGCGTCCCTTGTCGAGGATGGCGGCTGCCTCGTCCGGGGTGAGCGCGTCGGTGATGTGGTGGAAGTCGATCGTCGCGACCAGTTCGTCGGTGGGGGCCTCGGCGAGGAACCGCCACATCGGCTTGCCGGCGAGCTTGGCGCGCAGGTCCCAGACCGCGTTGACGAGCGCGCCGGTGGCCATGTGGATGACGCCCTTCTCCGGGCCGAGCCAGCGCAGTTGCACGTCTGCGGTGAGCGAGCGCCAGAACGCCACCGGTTCGGCGGCGATCTCGGCGATCGTGCGTCCCCGGACGTGGTGGGCGAGCGCGCGTACCGCCGCGCAGGTGATCTCGTTGCCCCGGCCGTTGGTGAACGTGAACCCGGCGCCGGTGGGCCCGCCGTCGGTGGTCAGCTCCACGTACGTGGCCGAGTAGTCGCCCCTGTTGATCGCGTCCGAGCCGTCGCCGCTGGCGGCGGTGGGGAAGCGCACGTCGTGCACCTCGACGTCGACGATTGTGGTCATGCGGGTCCGCCTCCGAACTTGAAGACCTGCTTCGGCAGCCGGTACGCCAGGTCGACGATCGTCTCGGCGGCCTCGTCCTCGCCGAGGCGGTGCTCGGCGACGAGGCGGGCCAGGAAGCCGGCGTCGACCCGGCGGGCCACGTCGTGGCGTACCGGGATGGAACAGAACGCGCGGGTGTCGTCGACGAACCCGGCGGTGTTGTAGAAGCCGGCCGTCTCGGTGACCGCCTCCCGGAACCGGCGCAGCACCTCGGGGGAGTCCAGGAACCACCAGGGCGCGCCGAGGCGCAGCGCCGCGTACCCGCCGGCGAGCGGGGCGAGTTCCCGGGTGAACGTGTCCTCGTCGAGCGTGTAGAGCACCACAGTGAGGCGGGGGTCGTTGCCGTGCGCGTCGAGCAGCGGGGCGAGGCCGTGCACGTACTCGGTGGCCTGCGGCACGTCGCCGCCCACGTCGCGGCCGTGCCGGGCGTGCAGCCACCGGTTGTGGTTGCGGACCGCGCCGGGGTGCAGCTGCATGACCAGGCCGTCGTCGAGCGACATCCGGGCGAACTCCAGCAGCATGTGCGCCCGGAACGCCTCCGCGTCGGCGGCGTCGGCCAGGCCGCGCCGGCCCCTGTCGAACAGGGCCGCGGCCTGCGCCGGGCCGAGATCGAGGGTACGGGCGGTGGGGTGCCCGTGGTCGGTGGAGGTGGCCCCGGCGGCGGCGAACGCCTCCCGCCGTGCCCGCAGCGCGGCCAGGTATCCGGCGTACGTGCCGGTGTCCTCGCCGGAGACCTCGGCGAGCCGGTCCACGTTGGCCGACCAGTTGCCGAACTCCATGTCCACCACGTCGTCGGGGCGGAACGTGGTGACCACCCGGCCGCCGGGCCCGCCCCAGCCGTCGGCGGCGAGCTTGGCGTGCCGGCCCAGGTCGTCCAGCGGGGACTCGGTGGTGGCGAGCACCTCGATGCCGAAGCGTTCGAACAGCGCCCGGGGCCGGAACTCCGGTTCGGCCAGGCGTGCGGCGAGCGCGTCGTAGACGGCGTCGGCGGTGGCCGGGCTCAGCGGCGTGTCGACGCCGAACACGTGCCGGAACGTCTGCTCCAGCCACAGTCGCGACGGGGTGCCGCGGAACAGGTGCCAGTGCGCGGCGAAGCGCCGCCAGATGGCCCGCCCGTCGGTCTCCACCGGGCTGCCGTCGACGCTCGGCACGCCCAGGTCGGCCGGGGGTACGCCCTGGCTGAGCAACATCCGGGTCAGGTAGTGGTCGGGCACGATGAGCAGCCGGGCCGGGTCGGGGAACGGCTGGTCCTCGGCCAGCAGCCCGGGGTCGACGTGCCCGTGCGGCGAGATGATCGGCTGCTCGGCGGCGAGCGCGTACAGCTCGCGGGCCAGGGCGCGCAGCCCGGGCTCGGCGGGCAGCAGCAGGTCGCCGCGGGGGATGATCGGCACAGCGAGGGCTCCTCGGTCAGGGCAGGGTGAGCAGGTCGGCGACCCGGACGGGCGCGCCGGTCTCCAGCGAGCGGTTGGCGGCCAGGCCGGTGAGCAGCGCCAGCGCGCCGTCGCGGGCGGTGGCGGCCCGGCCGAGCGGGTCGGCTTCGCCGCCGAGCAGCACCCGGGTCATCCGGGCGTCCGCGCCGCCGTGCCCGCGCCGGGTCCAGCCCTCGACCGGGATCTCCTGCGGCGGCGCCCAGAACGGCCGCAGCGTGAGCCGGGCCGCGCCCTGCTCGACGGCGGCCTCGTCGCCGTGCAGCGCCGCGCCCTTGAGCGCGCCGGCGACGGCCGGGCTGACGTGGTCGCTCTCGGTCACCTCCAGTTCGAGGCGGCCCCGGCTGCCGTTGACCATGACCCGGTAGCCCTCCCAGGGCGCGTACGCGGTGAGGTGGTAGGTCATCGTGGCGCCGGTGTCGTAGCGGGCCAGCACCGCGAGGTCGTCCTCGATGGTCACGCCGGGGGCGAAGACGTTGCGGTCGCGGTGGTAGCCGTCCTCGGCCTCGGCGTCGAGGTACAGCTCGCGCAGCCTCGGGTGGTCGGCCAGGCGCAGCGCGAACGGGTCGCCGTCGGCGGCGGGGGAGCCGTGCGCCCGGTCGTAGTCGCGGGCGTAGCCGTGCCGGCGGCCGTCCGCGCCGTAGAAGAACAACCGGCCGTACGCGTGCACCTCGACCGGGCGGGCGTCGAGCCACCAGTTGACCAGGTCGAAGTGATGGCCGGACTTGTGCACCAGCAGCCCGCCGGAGACGGACTTGTCGCGGTGCCAGCGGCGGAAGTAGTCGGCGCCGTGGCGCACGTCGAGCAGCCACTCGAAGTGCACCGACCCGATCTCGCCCACCGCGCCGTCGGCGAGCAGCCGCCGGACCTGCTCGTGCAGCGGGTTGTAGCGGTAGTTGAACGCGACGGTCACGCGCCGGCCGGTCTCGGCGACCGCGTCCAGGATGCGGCGGCACCGCTGCGCGTCGACTGTCATGGGCTTCTCCACGACCACGTCGCAGCCGACGCGCAGCGCCGCCGTCACGTACTCGTCGTGGGTGGCGTCCACGCTGGTCACCAGCGCCACGTCGACGCGTTCCTCGGCGAGCATGGCGGCGAAGTCGCCGGCGGCGTACGTGGGCACCGGCGGCCGGCCCAGCTCGGCCAGCCAGCGGTTGTGCGCGTCCATCCTCCTCTGGTTGACGTCGGCGAGCGCGACCAGCTCGGTGGTGTCGGCGTGGTCGAGGGCCAGCGCGCGGACGAACATCTCGGCGCGTGCTCCGGCACCCACCAGGGCGTGGCGGACCCGTTCCCGGGCCGGTGGTGACATGACGTCGGCCTCCCCGGCAGTCGGCTGCAAAGGTTTGCAGCCGAAGAAACCATGACGGTGGATGCGTCGTCAACGGTTGCCGCCCAAGCCGCCCTATCCATCCGTATTGATGGGCATTCATGCACGTGGCGGGAACGCCGGCGCAATCGAGCCGCAACAATGGACCGTTGACACGGGCGCAACCGTTTGCATTAATGGGCGGCACCCGTGACCCCCACCACATCGGACGAGGGAGCCCGCCGTGCCAGCCACCATCCGGGACGTCGCCCGCGCCTCCGGTGTGCACATCTCCACCGTGTCCCGGACGTTCTCGGCCCCGCACCTGGTCAACCCGGAGACCCGGGTCCGGGTGCTGGCCTGCGCGGAGGACCTCGGCTACCGGCCCAACCGGGCCGCCCGGGCCCTCATCACCGGCCGTACGCACAACATCGGCCTGATCGTGGCCGACATCGCCAACCCGTTCTTCCCGCCACTGATCAAGGCGGCGGAGGGGCAGGCCCGGCACCGCGACTACCACGTGTTCGTGGCCGACACCAACGAGGACCCGGTCGCCGAGGAGGACCTGGTCCACGCCCTGGCCAAGCAGGTCGACGGCGTGCTGCTGTGCAGCCCCCGGATGAGCAACAGCCTGATCGAGCAGGTCAGCCGCGAGGTCCCGGTGGTGGTGATAAACCGCCAGATCGCCGGCCTGCCCTGCGTGATGATGGACGTCGGGCAGGGCGCCCGGGCCGCGATCGAGCACCTGCTCGGGCTCGGTCACCGCCGGATCGCGCTGCTCGGCGGCCCGCGCGGCTCCTGGACCGCCCGGGAGATGCGCCGCGCCGCGACCGCCGCCGCCCGGGGCGGGGGAGCGGAACTGACAGTCCTCGGACCCAACCAGCCCACCGAGACCGGCGGCGGCGCGCTCGCCGAGCAGGTACGCCGCAGCGGCGTCACCGCCGTGCTCGCCTACAACGACCTGATGGCGATCGGCCTGATCGAAGGGCTGGACGCGATCGGGGCGCGGGTGCCGCACGACGTGAGCGTCGTCGGCGTCGACGACATCGCGCTGAGCCGGCTCACCCGCCCCAAGTTGACGACGGTGGCCACGCCGACCGCGGCCGCCGGCCGGACGGCCGTCGACATGCTGCTGCAACTCGACTCCGACGCGCCACGCGGCGCCCGGGGCCGGGGCGCGGCGGCCGGCGACCGTCGCACCACCGCACAGGTAATGCTCCAGACCGAACTGGTCGTCCGCGACTCGACCGGGCCCGTCCCCGCGCCCGGCCGGGACTGCACCGGAGCCTGAGCAGGTGGCCCGGGCCCGCACAGCCTTGCGGACCCGGGCGGCCCGCGGACGGCCGCCGGTGACGTCGTCGCCTCCCACAGCCGAGGAGTGAGCGCAGATGCACCCCGCAACGTCCCCCACCGCCGGCGCACCCGCCGGGCGGGATCACCGTACCCCCCTGACCCGACGCCGACTCGTCCGCGGCCTGGCCGTCGTCGCGCTCGCCGTGCCCCTCGCCCTGGGCGCGGCCGGCTGCGGCGACGACGAAGCCGGCGGCGACGGCGGCCCGGTCAAGCTCTCCGTCTTCTGGTGGGGCGGAGAGGCCCGGGCCAAGCTCACCGAGGACGCCCTGGCCCTCTACACCAAGAAGCACCCGGACGTGACGTTCGAGAAGACGTGGCAGGCCAACCAGGGCTACTTCGACAAGCTCGCCACACTGACCGCCGGCGGCAACCCGCCGGACCTGTTCCAGATCGACGACAACTACCTGGCCGAGTACGCCGGCCGCAGCACCACGCTCGACCTGAGCAGCTACCGCGACTCCGGCAAGCTCGACGTGTCGAAGTTCCCCAAGAGCCTGCTGGAGTACGGCGTGGTCGACGGCAAGCTCGCCGGGGTCGCCGCCGGGGAGAACACGCAGGGCCTGGTCTACAACAAGACGCTGCTCACCAAGAACGGGCTGCCCGAGCCGACCACCGGGATGAGCTGGGAGGAGCACATCGCCTGGGCCGAGCAGGTGGCGAAGAAGACGAAGGTGCCCGGCACCCAGGACCCGAGCGCCGACTACAAGGCGCTCTGGGTGTGGCTGCGCCAGCAGGGCAAGGACCTGTACAAGGGCAAGGAGCTCGGCTTCACCGCCGAGGACGTGACGAAGTGGTTCGAGCTGTGGAAGGGCGCGCGGGACCGGGGCGCCACCCCGACGCCTGACGTCATCCACGAGGGCAACTCCAGCGACATCACCAAGCAGCTAGTGGTCACCGGCAAGTCGGCCACCTCCTGGGTCTGGGTCAACCAGATGCCGGACCTGAAGAAGAACACCAAGGACGAACTGGGCGTGGTCGCGTACCCGGGTGACCCGAGCGCGCAGTGGGCGCGCGCCTCGATGTACTGGTCGGTGTTCAAGGGCAGCAAGCACAAGGACGTCGCCGTCGATGTGATCAACTTCCTGAACAACGACCCGGAGGCGGTGGCGCTGCTCGGCACCGACCGCGGTCTGCCGTCGAACATGGATCTGCGCGCCAAGGTCAGCGAGACCGCCACCGACCCGGCCATGAAGCAGTCCATCCAGGTCGAGTCCGACCTGGCGCAGAAGTTCGGCGCCTCGCCCCAGGTCCCGATCAAGGGGCACAGCAAGGTCAAGTCCGAGCTGGTCAAGGCCGCCGAGAACGCCCAGTACGGCCGCGCCACCCCGGCCCAGGCAGCGGAGCAGTTCGTCGCCGCCTGCAAGTCCGCGATCGCCTGACCCCACGAAAGGACCGGTCCCGTGGCTCTCACCACGGCGCCCGGCCGGACCCCGCGCACCGGACCGGCCGGCCCTCGCCCCACGCGGCGTCGGGCCGGCCGGGCCCGGCTCGGCGAGGGCCTGGCGGGGTACGTCTTCCTCTCGCCCTGGCTCATCGGACTGATGGGCGTCACGGCGATCCCGATGGTGCTCTCGCTCTGGCTGAGCTTCACCGACTACGACATCCTCACCCCGCTGTCCGAGGTGCGGTGGGTGGGGCTGGCCAACTACGAGCGGATGTTCACCGCCGACCCGTCGTACTGGCACGCGGTGCGGGTCACGCTGACGTTCGCGCTGATCGCGGTGCCGCTGAAGCTGGCCGCCGCGCTCGGTGTGGCGCTGCTGCTCAACCGTGCCTGGCGCGGCGTCGGGCTGTTCCGCAGCCTGTTCTACCTGCCGTCGCTGCTCGGCGGCAGCGTCGCGCTGGCCATCGTCTGGGTCAACATGTTCAACCGGGACGGCGCGTTCAACTCGTTCCTCGCCCTGTTCGGCGTCGAAGGGCTGCCCTGGGTCAGCGACCCGGACTGGGCGCTGGAGACGCTGATGGTCCTGGCGATCTGGCAGTTCGGCGCACCCATGGTGATCTTCCTGGCCGGGCTCAAGCAGGTGCCCACCGAACTGTACGAGGCGGCGGCCGTGGACGGCGCCGGGGCGTGGCGGCGCTTCCGCGCGGTCACGCTGCCCATGCTCTCCCCGGTGATCTTCTTCAACCTGGTGCTGGAGACCATCAACGGCTTCCAGGGCTTCACCGCCGCGTTCGTGCTCAGCAACGGCACCGGCGGCCCGGTCGACTCCACGTTGATGTACACGCTGAAGCTCTACATCTCCGGCTTCACCGACCTGGAGATGGGCTACGCGTCGGCGATGGCGTGGGTGTTCCTGGTGGCGATCGGCGTGGTCACCGCCGTCTTCTTCAGCACCGGCCGGTTCTGGGTGCACTACTCGGACGGAGACGACTCATGACGGCGCTTCCTGTCGCCCGCCGCCGGCCGGGCGGCGGCCGGAACGTCCTGCGGCTGATCGTGCTCGTGGCGATCGTCGCGGTGGTGCTCTACCCGCTGTTCTGGATGCTCGGCACCTCGGTCAAGTCGCAGGCCGAGATCGTCAACAACGTCGGCCTGCTGCCGGAACGTTTCACCCCCGGCAACTACCTCGACGGCTGGACCAACTTCGACATCAGCTTCGGCCGGTTCTTCCTCAACAGCGCGCTGGTCAGCGGGCTCACCGTCGTCGGCAACGCGCTGTCCTGCCTGCTCGCCGCGTACGCCCTGGGCCGGCTGCGGTTCCGGCTGCGCAAGATGTGGTTCACCGTCATGATCGGGACGCTGCTGCTGCCCGGGCACGTGCTGATCGTGCCGCAGTACATCCTGTTCCGCAGCCTCGGCCTGGTCGGCGGCGACTGGCCGTACCTGCCGCTGCTGGTGCCGCAGTTCCTGGCCACCGAGGCGTTCTTCGTCTTCCTCATGGTGCAGTTCATGCGCGGCATCCCGCGCGAGCTGGACGAGGCGGCCACCATCGACGGCGCGTCCCCGTACGGCGTGTTCCGGCACGTCATCCTGCCGCTGAGCCGCCCGGCGCTGGTCACCACCGCGATCTTCTCGTTCATCTGGACCTGGAACGACTTCTTCCGCCAGCTGGTGTTCCTGTCCAGCCTGGAGGACTACACGGTCCCGGTGGCGCTGACCCTGTTCATCGACTCGACAAGCCAGAGCGCTGTCGGCCCGATGTTCGCCATGTCGGTGCTGTCCCTGCTGCCGGTGTTCCTGTTCTTCCTGGCCTTCCAGCGGATGCTCGTCGAGGGCATCAACACCAGCGGGCTGAAGGGATGACCGCCGTGCCTGCCCACACCGACGCCGTACCCGCCCACCCCGACACCGTGCCGGCCCGTGCCGACTGGCGGGACACGCTGCGCGAGGCGACCGACCTGGCGCTGCTCGGCTTCGCCGTGGCGCTCGCCGCGCTGCCGGTGCTCACGCTCGCCCCGGCGGTCGCCACCGCGAGTGCCGCGCTGCACGACAGGTCGGTCACCGGCGCCTGGCCGGACGCGCGGACCAGCCTGACCCGGTTCGGCCGTGCGCTGCCCGCCGGGCTGGCGGTGAGCGCCGTCGCCCTGGCCGCCGCCGCGCTGCTCGCCGCCGATCTGCTCGCGCTCACCACCGGCCGGGTACCAGGCGGCGGGCCCGCGCTCGCGCTCACCGCCGTCGTGGTGGCTGTCCTGCTCGGGTACGCGGGCCTTGTCGCCGTAGCGGTCGGACGCACCGGCGGCCGGGGCTGGCGAACGGCCGCGCTCGAGGTGGCCCGCACCTGCCCGCAGCGCCCCGGCACCTGGGCCGCCGCCTCCGGCGTCTGCGCGCTCGCCGTGGTGCTGGGCGTGCTGGTCACGCCGGTGGCGGTGCCGATCCTCGGCGGGTACGCGCTCGCGGCGCTGCACGCGCTGGACGCCCGCCACCCGGTCCCCGCGCCGGAGCCGTCGTGACCGCCGAACCCCGTTCCGCCGCTGCCGAGCCGCGCCGTGCTGACGCCGAGTCGCGCCTTGCCGGGGGCGACGCGGAGTCGCGGCTTGCCGGCACCGACGCCGAGTCGCGGCTGGTCGTCGGTGGCGCCGAGGTGGCCCGGTACGTGGTCCGGCCCGACCTCGACCCGCGTCACGGACCCCGGCCGTACCTGCACCCGGTGCGGACCCGGGCCGGCACCCCGGTCACGGACGCGCTGCCGGCCGACCACGTCTGGCACCTCGGCGCGTCATTGGCGGTGCAGGACGTCGACGGCGTCAACCTGTGGGGCGGCCGGACGTACGTGCGCGGCACCGGCTACACCTGGCGCGACGACCACGGCGTGATCGCGCACACCGGCTGGCGGGAGCGGGCCGCCGACCGGTTCGACCACGATCTGGAGTGGCGGGACCGGCACGGCCGGGTGCTGCTGCGCGAACACCGGCGGATCACCGCCACGCTGGCCGGCGAGGACGCCTGGTGGCTGGACCTGTCCGCCACGCTCGCCTCCGCCACCGGCACTGACGTGCACCTGGGCAGCCCGGCCACGAACGGCCGCCCGGGCGGCGCGGGGTACGGCGGCTTCTTCTGGCGGGCGGTGGCCGACGGCGAACCCCTCGTGCGTACCGCCGACGCGGAAGGCGAGGAGGCGGTGAACGGCTCGGCCGCGCCCTGGATGGCGTTGTCCGCCACCGCGCCCGGAGGTGGCGCGTACACGCTGGTGTTCACCGGCCTGGGGCCGGGTGACAGGTGGTTCGTGCGCACCGCGATGTACCCGGGCGTCTGCGTCGCGTACGCGTTCGACAGCCCGGCCGTGGTCGCGGCCGGGCAGCCCCGGCACAACCGGCACCGGGTCCTCGTCGCCGACGGCCACCTCGACCCGGCCGACATCGCGGCCCGGCTGGACGCGGCGGTCATCCGGTGAGCGCGCGGTGTGAGCCGGTGTTGCGGGCCCCACGGTGAGCGCGGGGAGCGAGCCGCGTGCCTCCGGTACCGCGGTCGCGGCCGGGAGCGGGCCGGAGGTGGTCTGCGTGGGCGAGACGATGGTGGTGCTCGCCCCTGACGGCGGCGGGTCGCTGGAGGACGCCGCGCGGCTGACTGTCGGCGTGGGCGGCGCGGAGTCCAACGTGGCGGCCGGGCTGGCCCGGCTCGGGCACCGCGCGGCGTGGGTCAGCCGGGTCGGCGACGACCCGTTCGGGCGGCGGGTGGTGGCCGAGGTCGCCGCCGCGGGCGTGGACGTCTCCCCGGTCACCGTCGATCCGGACGCGCCGACCGGCCTCTACCTGAAGGATCCCGGCCCGGACGGCACCCGCGTCCACTACCACCGCGCCGGGTCGGCAGCGAGCCGCCTCGGCGCGCCGGACCTCGGGCGTCCCGCGCTGGCCGGGGCGCGGCTGCTGCACCTGTCCGGGATCACCGCCGCGCTCTCCGGCACCTGCCGTGACCTGCTCGTATCAGCGCTGGACGGGCGGGCGCTGCCCGGTGCCCGGGTCAGCTTCGACGTGAACCACCGCCCGGCGCTCTGGCCCGGCGGCCGGGCCGGACCGGTCCTGCGTGACCTGGCCGACCGCGCCGACGTGGTGCTTGTCGGACTGGACGAGGCGACCGTGCTCTGGTCGGCGGGCGATCCGGCCGCTGTCCGTGCGCTGCTGCCCGGCCCGGAGCTGGTGGTGGTCAAGGACGGGCCGGTCGGCGCGACGGCGCTGCCGCGTACCGGACCGGCGGTGTTCGTGCCGGCGTTGCCGGTGGACGTGGTGGAGCCGGTCGGCGCGGGTGACGCGTTCGCCGCCGGGTTCCTCTCCGGGCTGCTGCGCGGCCTCGACCTGCGAGCCTGCCTGCGGCTGGGCCACCTGACCGCCGCGCCGGTGCTGACCGTGCCGGGCGACACCGCGCCGCCACCGGACGCGGAGACGATCGCGCAGGCGCTGGCGCTGCCGGACGCGGCGTGGACTGAGCAGGCGTCGATGCAGGTCAGGGGAGGGAGCGGGAGATGAGCGGGCACGACTTCGAGGCCCTGTTCGGCGGCGCGCGGGTGATGGTGATCCTGCGCGACCTGCCGCCCGGGGAGACGGTCCGGCTGGCGGAACTGGCCTGGGATCTCGGCATCGACGTGGTGGAGGTGCCCATCCGTACCCCGGAAGCGGTGCCGGCGCTGCACGCCGCCGTGACGGCCGGGCGTCGGCGGGGCCGGATCGTCGGCGCGGGCACTGTGCGTACCCCGGCGCAGGTCCACGACGCGGTGGCCGCCGGGGCGGCGTTCACAGTGGCGCCCGGCCTGGACCTGGCCGTCGCCGACGCGGCGGCCGGTCTCGGCGTGCCGCACCTGCCCGGCGTGGCCACCCCGACCGAGGCGCAACGGGCGCTCGACCACGGCCTGGTGTGGCTCAAGGCGTTCCCGGCGGTCAGCCTCGGCCCGGCCTGGTTCCGGGCGGTGGCCGGGCCGCTGCCGGAGGCCCGGTTCGTGGCCACCGGCGGCGTCGACGCCGGCAACGCGGGCGATTTCCTCGCCGCCGGGGCGCGGGTGGTGGCCGTCGGGTCGGCGCTGACCGACCCCGAGCAGCTGCCGCGCCTGGCCACGCTCGCTGCCGGCGGCGCTATCACGTGACGGTACGGCCGGACGTGGTGGCGGTGGTCCGGATCGCCTTGACGATCGCCGGGATCGACCCGATCAGCAGCACCAGCGCCCAGATCAGCGCCACCACGGCGAACACCACGGCGCCCAGGTCGTCGAGGATGCTGACCAGGATCACCGGCACCAGGCCGTGCAGGAACTGCAACACCACAGTGCACAGCAGCGTGGTCAGCGCCAGCGCGACGAGCCCTTTGTTGCGCAGGAACCGGGGCTGGGCGGCGAGCAGCAGCGCGACCCAGACCAGTTTGAGCAGCAGCGCCAGCCCGAGCAGCACCGCCGCGTCGTCGACCGGGAAGAACCCCCACACCGCGAGGTACGCCAGCGTGCCGAACGGCGGGGCCAGGAACAGCGAGACCATCACCGTCAGTTCGACGAACGCGACGATCAGCAGGACCAGCGACACCAGCAGCAGCACGATCGAGAAGACGAGCGTGGCCACGCCCTGCACCCGGCCCTGCATCCGGTCCGGCAGCACCAGGCTCAGGCAGAACAGCCCGGTCGTCCAGAGCGCCACCACGTCGATCAGCGCCAGGTAGCCGATGCCGCGCCCGGACGGCTCGGACACCGCGCCGACGTCACCCAGTTCGACGCCGAGCCGGCCGGCGCTGTCCTGCAACGCGCCACTGGCGTCCCCACCGCCGGTCAGCGCCGCCGCGCCCAGCTCCACGCCGACCACGAGCGCCACCGCGAGCAGGGCCAGCAGCAGGAACGGCTTGCGCAACTCACCCATGCCGCGTCTCCGTTCCGGTCAGGACCGGGCCAGCGTGACCGAACATCCGCCACCTCCCGGACAGCGCAGGAGCACCTCGGTCTCCCGGTCCACAGCCACCTTCGCCACCGCCGGGCCGTCCGCGTCCGGGGCGACCTCGTCGGTGACTGTGACGTCCGCGTCGCCGGGTGCTCGGGCGGTCACCTCGAACGGCGTCGTACCGCGCAGCACCAGCGTGCGCAGCGCGCCCGGGTCAGCCACCCGCAGCCGGCACGCGGTGCCGAAGGCGAGCGTCACCCCGTCGGCGGTGGTGGCCGGTTCGGCGGCCGGCGGCAGGCAGGTCACGGCCACCGTCGCCGGGTCCACAGTTCCGGACCCGCGCCCGAGCCGGGCCAGCGCGCCCGGCCCGGCCCCCGGGTCGCCCGGGTCGTCGCGGCGCCCGGCGACCGCCACCACGTACAGCGCCACCAGCAGCACGGCCACGGCCACCAGCAGCACCTTCTGCCGCCCGCTCACAGTGCCGTCCCGGTTCGCGACTGCGGGGCTCGCAACACCGGCTCACTCCTCGCGCTCACGGCCGGACGACGGGCGTGAAGCGGATCTCGTCCACCCCGGCGAAGTACCTGTCGGTGCCCTGCGTCTTGCTCACCGCCACGAGCGTCAGCTTGTGCGGACCGCGGGTCAGCTCCACGGTGCCCACGTCCACCTCGTCGGTGCGGACCACAGTCGGGCTGAACCCGAAGAACGTGTCGCCGACCTGCCGGCCGTCGACCAGCCAGATCGTGTTCGCGTAGTCGAACGAGGTGGTGCGCACGGTGGAGAACCGCCAGGTGCCGTCGGACGGCACGTCCACCTGCACTGTCACCCGGTCGCCCACGCCCCGGCCCAGGAAGAACAGTTGCGCGTCGCCGGACCACACCACGTCGCAGCAGTTCTCCTGCGCCACCACCTCCGCCTTCGCGCCGGTGGTGGACTGCACCGCCGCGCCGGAGACGAGCGTCTCCGCCTCCACCGTCACCGCGTCGGCGCGCGGCGGAGCCGGGGTGTCCGGACCGCGGGTCACCAGCCAGGCCACCACCCCGGCCACGACCAGCACCAGCGCCGCGGCCGCGGCGATCCACGGCCACGGCGCGCGCTTCGGGGGTACGACGGCACGCACGTCGTACGTGACCCGGCCGCTGGATCGGGAACTCTCCTCCGGTGCGGTGTTGGCCGAGTACGCGAACCCGGTCATGTCGTAGCGCCGGGGCGGCGTGCCGGGCGGCACGGCGAGCCGGACCAGGAACGACACCGAGCCCTGCCCCGGCACCACCCGCTGCGGCTCGGCCACCGTGAACCAGGCCCGCTGGCTGCCCTCGCCGGGCGCCACGTCGAAGACGACGGTGTCCGGCGCGGTACCCGGGTTGGACACGGTGAACGTCAGCTCGCCGGCGTTGCGGGCGTCCAGCGTGAACTGTTCGGCGGCGGCGACGACTGTCCATTCGGTGGTCATGACGGCTCCTCGGGCGGATCGTGGGGCAGGGGTGCTGGTACGTGCGCCCGGCCGACCGCGCGCACCGCAGCGACCCCGGCGGCGGGCTCGGCGGTGTCCGGCTCGGGCGGTCCGGAGTCGGGGGGCGGGCTCGGGGTGGCCGGGACCGGATCGGCCGGTTCCGCGTCGACCGGGGAGGCGAGCACCTCGACGGTGACCGCGGCCGGTTTCTCCGCCTCGACGATGCGGGTGACCAGCGCGAGCCGGTCGGCGGCGGCCGGCGGCACCCGCACCACGAGGTGGAACGGCCGTTCGGGCGGCTCGTCCAGCACGAACCCGGTCACGCCGGTGGCCAGTTCCAGCGCGGTCCGCATGCCGTACGGGGTGCCGCGCCACCGGGCCAGCAGCGCGCCGTGCGCCACCAGGTCCCGCAACCGGCCTGCCGGCAACGGCAGCGGCGCGTCGGCGCGGGGTGCGGCGACCACGTGATCCATCGCCACCCAGCGGGTCAGGTACGCGACGAACCCGTCCGGCGTCCGGTACGGGTCGAACAGCGCGTCGACGTCGGCGAGCACCGCCTCGTCCGGGGCGTGCAGCGCCTCCATCACGTCCAGCAGCGCACCCAGCACGCTGCCCGGGCCGGCGGCCCGCTGGTACGCGGCCGGCAGCAGCCGCTCAATCGCCGCTCGGCGCATCCTGCCGCACCACCTCGATGTCGTGCTCGCCGGAGCAGAGCAGCCAGGTGCCGGGGACGGTGACCACGTCGGCGGTGGCCTGGTTGGCGCTCGCCGTCCAGTCCTCGCCGTCGCCGCTGCGGAACACGCCGCGCTCGCCGCCCGCGAGCACCAGCCGTCCGGCGCCTGACGTGCCGGTGGGCGCGGTGGCGGCGATGGCGTCGACCGGGACGAACCGGGTCCGGTCCCGCAGCGGCAGGCCGCAGTTGACCATCACCGGCGACCACTGCGGCTGCCCGGCGAGCGTGTCGAGCCGGACCACGCCGCCGCTCTGCGTCGCGGCGAGCGCGAGCGGGCCGCTGAACGCCAGATCCCGGCAGGTGCCGCCGATCCAGCCGGACGCCATCGACTGCCACTTCACGTCCGACTCGAACAGCCGGGTCCGGTGGCAGCCCTGGCCGGGCTTCTTCGGGTCCGGCTCGCCCGCGCCGCACCACAGCAGCGTGGCCGGGCCGTCGTACTGCACGGCGAGCACCCGGTTGTCCACGTTGGCGAGGCCGACGTGGGCGAACGTGCCGGGGCGTCCGGCCGCCGTGGACAGGTAGACCCCGAATCCGGCCTGCGCGGCCACCGCCACCCCGGGTGCGCCGCGCTCGGAGACGAACGCGCGTACCGCGTAGAAGCCCCGGTCCGCGTCGGCCGGGTCGACCAGGATCTGCAGCGGCACCGCGCCGGGTAGCAGCGGCACCTCGTACAGTCCGGTGTCGGTGGCCAGCAGCAGCGCGCCGGTGCCGTCCCGGTCGATCCAGGCCAGGTCGCGGACGCCGGAGTCGAGGTCGGTCAGCAGCGTCCACGTCTCACCCAGGTCGGTGCTCAGCCGGACCCGGGAGCCACCGGCGTCGCGGGTGGTCACCACCGCCACCGAACCGGCCCGGGGGACCACGCCGGGGCGTACCGGGGCGGGCGCGGGCACCACCCGGACCACCGTCTCGTCGTCGAACCGGCCGGCCGGTTCCCAGCCGGCGCCGGCGTTGGTGGAGCGGAACAGCACCGGGCCGCCGCCGGCGTACCAGGTGTCGGCCTGGTACTGGTCCACCGCCACGGTGCGGACCCGCGCGTCGGGCGCCTCGTCGACCACGAACCGCACCGACTCGACGTAGCGCACGCCCGGCTCGGCGTGCTCCAGCATCCGGTAGACGTTGGAGGCGCGCAGCGGCTCGCCGAACGCCCAGCCGGCCGGGTTCAGCGGCGTGGGCAGCGGGCTGAGCGTCTGGTGCAGCCGGTCGTGGATGCGGCGGCGCACCGCGTCCACGTCCTCCTCGCGGCGCACCACCACCCGCGCCTGGATGGACACCGCCTTGTACCGGGCCCAGCCCGCCCGCACCGCCGTACCGAGGGCGCGGCGGCGTTCCAGGTCGGCCTCGACGCGGCGGCGGGCCTCCTCCACCTCGTGCTCGCGCAGCACCGCCACCGGCAGCCGTCCGCCGGGCCGGGCCGCCTCCGGCACGTACGGCACCAGCACCACCTCGACCTCGCCGGGCCGGGCGAAGCTGTAGACGGCGGCCCGTGTGAACGCCCGCGCCCGCGCCACCGCCCCGGAGCCGGTGGCGAGGATCTCGAAGTCCCGGGCGGTCACCGCGCGCTGCTGGGCGAAGAACTCGTACGGCCCGCGCGCCAGCACCGACTCCAGCGACTCCAGGTCCCGGCCGCCGGTGGCCGGCTCCGGGTTGTCCACCTTCACCCCGGGCAGCGGGTCGCGCAGGCTGGTGAGCACGCCCGCCGCCACGTTCCCGGCGGGCCCGCCGCCGCAGCGGTACCAGAGCCGCACCTGCCGCCCGGCCGGCGGCACCGCCGCCACAGTGGTCGCCCCGGCCGCCTCCTCGACGGCCGGAGCGGCTCCGGTGTCCGGGCGCAGGTCCAGCGCCGGGGCGAACGTGACCACCCCGAAGGCCCGGTCCACCAGGTACACCTTCGCCTGCGGCCCGACACCGGCGAAGCTGTCCACCGGCCGCCAGATCTCGTACGTGCGTCCCTCGTGCTCCCGGGCCGCGGCGCCCAGCTCCACCGAGCCCGCCGGCACCTCCACGCCGAGCAGCAGATCGAGCGCCTCGGTGGTGCGGGTCAGCGGTGCGCGGGCGGCCCGGAACACCTGACCGGGCTGCCCGGTGCCGGTGCCGAGCAGCTCCGCCTCGACCGGCTCGCAGTGGTGCACGCGTACCGTCGTGGTGGTCTCCCCGGCGGGCAGCATCGCCGGTTCGGTGGTCACGAAGACGACCGGCCGGGGGTCGGCGCCGCGCGCCGCGGCGACGCGGGTGCCGGCCGGCACCCGCACCGGGCCGCGGTCCGGGCCGGTGCGGGTCAGGCGCACGTCGGCCCAGGCCGCCGCCGGTGGGTGCCGGGTGACGCCGAGCAGGTTCAGGAACGCGACGTACGCCTTCTCCGGCAACTGGTTCAGCCGGTAGATCATCACCTCGGTCAGGTAGGCGAACGCCTCCAGCAACGCCATCCCGGGGTCGTGCGCGGACAGGTCCGTCCAGTCCGGGCAGGACCGGGCGATGCGTTCCCGCGCCTCGGTGACCAGGTCGAGGAAGGCGCGGTCGTCCAGGTGCGGCACCGGCAGCGTCATGACGTGCCCTCCTCGTCGGGGGTGTCGCCGGGTTCCTCGTCGGCGGGGAGCAGGTCGACGGAGAACACCAGGTGGCCGGGGGAGAGGCTGGCCCGGACCCGGTAGTCCAGCCGGATCACCAGGCGCCACGGGTCGTCCGGGTCGGGACCGGCGTCCACGTCCAGCACCTCGACCCGGGGCTCCCAGCGCCGGATCGCCTGCCGCACGTAGTGGATCGCCAGCCCGGCGGTGGTGTCGTCGTTCGGCGCGAAGACCAGCCGGTGCAGCCGCGACCCGTACCCGGGACGCATCAGCCGCTCCCCAGGCGTGGTGGACAGCAGCAGGTACAGCGCCTGGCGTACCGTCTCGTCGCCGTCGGTCATGGCGAGCCCGCCGGCGGCGGTGAGCGCGAGCCCACCGGCGCGGCCCGCGTCGAAGCCGGCGCCGACGAAGCGGAAGGCCCTCACGCGTCCGCCCCCAGGAAGCCCTGCCGCACGTCGCGGACCTGATGGTGCACGGTGCCCGGCGGGGTGCCGTCGGTGAGGCCGTCGAGGTGTGAGAGCACCACCGGCTGCCGGTCCACCCGCACCCACGTGCTGTAACCCACGGTCACGGTCAGCGTGTGCAGGCACGGTTTGATCGTCGGGCCGTAGTTCGGGCAGGCGGTGATGTCGCGCCCCTCCGGGTCGGGCCGCACCAGCACCGGCACGCCCCGGACCGTGACCCAGTCCTGCGACGGGCGGTTCTTCACCCGCCCGTCGTGTCCACAGGTGATCAGCGAGTCGCGGTGGGTCCAGCGCATCAGCCACCTCCGGCGGAACGGGCGAGCGTACGGGCCTGCGCGGCGGCGGTCTCGGCGTCCTCGGCCGCCGGGGCGTGCAGGAAGTCGACTGTGCGGCCGCGCACCACGACGGCCCGGCCGGGCGCGGACAGCACAAGGTCACCGGCCGCGTGCACGGTGGTCAGCTCGGGACGCAGCTCGACGAAGCTGCCCGCGTCGGTGGCCAGCCGAAGCGTCCGCCCGTCGTCGTCGATCACGATGGACTGCCCGGTGCCGGTCCGCATCGACCAGCGGCGCGAGCGCCCGGAGACGATCCCCGCGTCGTACGGCTCGACCGCGCCGAACAGCGAACCGAGTACCACGCCCGAGGCGGGTTCGCCGCCGGGCAGCGCCACCAGCACGGTGTCGTCCGGGTCGGGCAGCGCGACGATGCCCTTGCCCCGGCCCGCGCCCGGGCACAGCACCGCGAGCCAGCCGGCGTCCAGATCGCCGTACGCCGGGAGCGTCACCCGGGCCCGGCCCAGCCCGTCCGGGTCGTCGATGTCGGTGACGGTGCCGAGCGTGACTGTCGCCGCCGGGGGCGCGGCCGTCTGCGGCGGGCCGGGTGGCACCGTGGAGAACCGGGTCAGGTGCCCGTCGGCGTCCACCGTGTGCACCACCTCGGTGAGCACGTACACCCCGGCCAGCGGGTCCGGGACGCCGGCGAGGGCGATCCGCCGGCCGGGCCGCAGCGCCGGGTCGCCCTCCGCGGTGCCCTCGGCGGTGACCAGCGCTGCCACCCGGCTGTCCAGTCCGGCTTGGGCCAGCGCGGCCAGCTCGTCGTCGCTGCGGCCGGGCTGGTCCACAGCCGTGCGTACGCCGTCGGCGCCGACGTCGCCCGGGTCCGGGCGCAGCGGGATGCGCCGCCCGCTGCGCGCCTCGTCCGCCCGCTGGCTCAGCGGCTCGGCGCGCTGCGGATGCCAGCCGAGGACGGCGCACTCCGCGCCCGCCCGGTCCAGGTTCTCGGTGACCCGCAGCGCGTGCACCGTCTCGCCGAGCGTCAACGGCAGCGGCTCCCCGTACCCGTCCAGCGTGAACAGCCGCAACCGGTCACCGTCGGCGCCCAGGTGCAGCCCGGCCCGGCCGGCCACCTCGCACAGCAGGTCCAGGTCGGTGTGCCGGTGCTGGAGCAGCCGGTCCAGGCGCGGCCCGTCCTCATCGGCCGCCACGCTCAACCCGAGCCCGGCGCACAGCTCACCGGCCAGCTCGGCGGCGGTCACCGACTCGAACACCCGCAGTTCCTGCCGCTTGCGCAGCCGGTGCAGCGGGTCGTACGCCCGGATCCGGGCCAGCGCGACGCCGTCACCCGCGTACTCCCGCTCGACTGCCGTCACCTCGCCGGTGAACAGCGCCTCCGACTGCCCGTCGAGGCGGATGTCGACCGTGGCGCCGGGGCGTACCGGCGGGTCGAGCGGGCCCGCTCCGGGGGCGGCGGTGAGCGTCAGCTCGCACTGCGCGGGCCGGTCCAGCCGGGCGGCGACGCGGATGCCGCGCAGCCGGGCCGGGTCGGCCAGCGGCCGGCCGTCGAGTGTGACCAGGGCGGCCCGGCTCACGAGGTGCCTCCCGTGGTGACGGCATCCGGCGGGGCGGTGGCGGCGCCGACCGGGGGGACGGCGAGCGCGGTGCCTGCGGGCACTGTGAGCGGGTCGGTGATCCGGTTGTGCTCGGCGAGCAGCCGCCAGCGCAGCGGCGAGCCCAGCGCGTCGTGGGCGAGCAGGTCGAAGCGCACCCCGGACCAGCCCGGCTCGGCCGCGCCGTCGGCGGCGGCCACCACCGCCGACCCGGGCGCGACAGCGGGTGTGCTCGCCGCGGCCAGCTCCTCCTCGAACCCGGCGCGCGCCGCCTCCGCGCCCTCCGCGACCCGGACCAGCTTCAACCGCAGCCAGGACCGCCGGGGCGTACCGGTGAGGGTGAACGCGTCGAAGCGTTCCGCGATCGCCGTGATCACGCCCGGGACGTTCCAGGTCTTGCCCCAGACCAGGCGGACCAGCGGCGGGCGCAGCCAGCCGTGCTCGACCGCCGAGTTCTCGGCGAGCATCCACAGCGGCCGGGTCAGCGCACGGACGTCCTCGGGCCGGGCCGGCGACTCCACGAAGTCGACGTCGAAGAGCAGATCCAGCACCAGCTCGGTACGCCCGCCGCCGGTGAAGACGAGCGGGTCGTCGGCCAGCCCGGCGCCGGTGAGCGGCCCGTCCGGTCCGCCGCGCGGGCGTACCCCGGCCAGCCGTGTCACCTGCACGGTCTCCGGATTGAGCAGGCAGTCGACCCGGGTACCTGACTCGTCCACGAGGAAGGCGACGCGCTCCATCAGTCACCCGCCTGTTCCCGGTCCAGCCGGGCCGTGTCACCCCACGGGGTCGGTGTCGGAAGCCATGCCGGTTCGGCCGGGAGCACCGGCCACGGATCCGCGTGTGCTCCGCCGTCGGCCGCCCGGGCCGCGTCGGCCGGGTTCGTCGTCCGGGCCGGGCCCGCATCTTCCGGCAGGGCCGGCCACGGGCTGCCGGACGGGGGCCGCGCGGGTCGCTGCCACTGTCGCGCCCGGAACTCGCCGCCGGGAGCCGGGTCGTGCCCATCCGGGTACGGCGAGCCGGCGGCCCGTCCCGGGTGGTCGGCGACGGATCCGTCCCCGGTCCCGCCGCGACAGTTCGCCGACCCGGTTCGACCGCCCCTGGTGTGTGCGGCCGGTCCATGCGGCAACGACGGTGGCGCAGCCGCGAAGACGAGCGGGAGCACGTCGCCTCGATCGGGCGACAGGTCCGCCCCGGCGGCGTCATCCCGGTGCCGTGCCCGGCCCCGGCGGATCTGTGCGAGGTTCCGGAGCGCATCCACCCGGCCCGCGCCGAGGCTGGGCCACCGCTCAGGGGTCGACGGCGAGGCCGAGTCGCCGGACGTGACGCGGCCCGGCGACCCGATGGCGTCACGGCTGCCGTCCGGGTCTGCGCTGGTGCGCGCGCCGGTCCTTGCCTCCGTCCGTCCGGTGCCGGCGGTCCCTGTGGTCTCGGTGGCTGTGGCTGTGTCTGTGGCTGTGGCACCGGTGCCTGTGGCCGGTGTGCCGCGGATGCCTGATGTGCCGAGGGCGTCCCGCGACCCGGAGCCGTCGGCGATGCACGCCGATCTCGCCGGACCCGGCGATCCGGCCGGACCGCTTGACGTCACGCACCCGCACGGCGGAGGGCCCTCACGTGGCCCGGCGTCGTCCGGCCGCGCTGCGTCACCCGAGCGGCATCGAGTGTCCACCGTCGGCGGGGAGATCTCCGACCCCGCAATGCCATCCCCACCACCTGCCCGCGTGACCGCCGCTCCCGGCCGCGGCAGCGCCGCACCACGTGGCTCAGGCTTCTCAACTCCCGAGATGCCCGTCCCACCTTCCAGGAGCTGCGGAAGATCTTGGTAGGAAGCGGCCCCTATGGGGGCCCTTTCGTACCAAGATCTCGACGGCGAACCGGGATCGGCCTCGTGGCGGGAGCGCGTCCGGGAACGGGATGTGCCGAAGCGGTCGGCCAACAACGCCGTCCAGCCTCGCCACAACCGCACCACTGCGTGCCGGGCCGTCCGGCTCCGCCGCACCTGCGTCTGGTCCGGGCCGGCGTTCGCGGACGGATCGGTGAGAGGTCCGTGCTCGACGGAGGGCGGGGGGAGGTCGCGCAGGAGGCCCGGAGCGTGCGCCTCCACCAGCCGTCGCCAGTGCTCGGGCGGCTGTCCGGGCGGGCGCGGCACGTCGGCCGGCGAGCCCGGCGAGCCCGGGGAGCTCAGGGAACCCGGAGAGCCCAGGGAGCCCAGGGAGTCCGGGAAATCCGGCGAGCCCGGCGAGCCCGGCGAACCCGGTGCGGACAACCGATCGGCGGTGACCCGCAACGCGCGGGCCAGCCGGTCACGCGGTCGCCGGGGCGGCGGCACCGCCGGCCTCCAGCTCCAGGCCCTCGTACGCCAGGGTCAGCGCCTCGATGGCGATCTCCTGCGACAGCGTGTTCAGGTGCGCGCCCCGCCACCGGGTCGGCCAAGCGTTGATCATGTTCCAGCGCAGCACCTCGGCGGTGCCGGCCGGGTCCAGCAGCACCACCGACACGTTGCGCCGGTTGACGGTGCCCTTCGCCGCCGCGTTCACCCAGTCCCACAGCTCCCGCGAGCTGGTCAGGCCGAAGTGGAGGGTCACCGGGGCGTACTCGACCTGTCCCGGCACGGCCCGGATGCGCTCGTTGCCCGCCTCCCGGTACGACAGCGCCGGAATCGCCACCTCGAAGCCGCTGACCTCGGTGAAGTGCCCGTTGGTGATGCCGTTGATCAGCAGCTTGAAGTGGTACGCCCGGTACGGGTCGACGGGTGCTCCCGGCTGCGGCGTCGCAGTGGTGGGCATGTCAGCCTCCGATCGTCTCGGTCTCGGTGCCGCCGGCCCACTGGCTCAGCTTGAACACCACGAACTCCGCGGGCTTGACCACAGCGATGCCGATGTGGGCCACCACCATTCCGGCGTCGCGGACGTCGGCGGGGTTGGTCTCCTCGTCGCACTTGACGAAGAACGCCTCCTCGGGCGTACGGCCGAGCAGCGCGCCGTCGCGCCACACCCGGGTGAGGAACGCCCCGATGTCGCGGCGGATCGAGCGCCACAGCGTGAAGTCGTTCGGCTCGAACACCATCCACCGGGTGCCGTTGGCGATGGCCTGTTCGATGGAGATGGACAGCCGCCGCACGTTCAGGTAGCGCCACTCGCTGGCTTCGGCGGCGAGCGTACGGGCGCCCCACAGGCGGATGCCCTCCCCGGCGAAGAAGCGGATCACGTTGACGCCCTTGGGGTTGAGCACGTCGTGCTCGGGCCGGGTCACCCGGTACGCGAGGTCGACGGCGCCGCGTACCGGCTCGTTCGCGGGCGCCTTGTGCACGCCGCGCAGCGCGTCGGTGCGGGCCCAGATGCCGGCGACGTGCCCGCTCGGCGGGGTGAGCACGAGGTCGCCGCTGAGCGGGTCGCGGACCCGGATCCACGGGAAGTAGAAGGTGGCGTAGTCCGACTGCCGGGGCCGGTCGCCGCCGGTGCCGGGCGGTTCGCCGTCGCCGTCGCCCGGCGTACCCTCGGCGGGCTTGTCGGCCGACCCGGCCGATGCGGCGGACCCGGCCGAACCGGCGGACCCGGCCGACCCGGGCCTGGGCGGCTTGCCGGGCGTGGCGACGCGGGTGAGCCGCGAGACGTCGGTGACCTCCGGCGGCGGGTCGCAGATCGCCACCATGGTGCGCAGCCGCTCGGCCATGCTGATCAGGGCCTCGTGCGAGACCGGGTCGTGGTAGCCCGGCGCGGCCAGGATGGAGATCTCGTCGATCGCCTCCAGCAGTTGCAGGCCGCCGCGCCGTCCGCCGGTGCCGGTGAGCTGGCCGCCCTCGCCGACGTTGACGATCCAGCAGCGGGTGCCGCCGTTGTCCAGGAAGCCGAACACGGCGCGGGCCAGCGGGGTGCTCTCCAGCTGCTCGCTGTCGGCGTAGAGCCGCAGGAACTCGGTCCAGCTGTTCACCGCCAGCGCCTCGCCGACGTGGGCGCCGCGGTCGGGCGCGATCCCGACGAACGCGGCGGTGCTCATGCCGACCGGCCCGATCGGGCGGGCCCCGTTGGGCACCTCCTCGACGTAGATGCCGGGGGAGAAGTAGGTGGGCATCGGTCCTCCTCGGACGTCAGTCGGGGGCGCGGACGACGATCAGGCCGTCGCCTTCCGGGTCGAGTTCAACGGTGTGGACGCGCCCCGCGCCGGTGAGCCGGATCCGCACCGGGGCGTCCGGCGCGTCGGGGTCGTGCGGGACGCCGGCCAGCCGGAACCGGCCGGCGGCGTCGGTCTCGGTGGCCTGGGCGGCGCCCACCAGCTCCACCCGGACGGCTGCGAGCGGCTGGTCCTGCGGACCGACCACCCGCCCGTGCAGCGTGCGCATGCCGAGCTGCCGCAGCCGCAGCGGCTGCCGTACCGGCGGCGCGACCGGGACCGGCCGTTCCACCCGGGCCGGCGCGTCCAGCAGCAGCGCGGGCCGGGGCGCCACGCCCAGCGCCCGCCACAGCGCCGGGTCGCCGGCGGCCAGGACCAGCTCCGGCCGGCCCGCCGTGGTGGCGGCGGCGAGCACCCGGTCCAGCGCGGGCAGCGCCGCCGGCCCGCCGCCGGAGACCAGCAGGCGGACCACGAACCGGTACGGCTCGCGCGTCGCGCCGCCGGTCGCGGTCTGCCGGGCCGGCCGCAGCTCCAGCGGCCAGACCGTGAGACCGCCGTCGGGGTCGTCGCGCGGCGGACCGACCGGTACGGGTTCACCCGCGGCCCCGGCCAGCCAGCTCGCGACGTCCGCGACGGCCGTCTCGATCGCGCCGGTCATCGCGGTGGCGTCCCCTGGATGCGGTACGCGATGGCCTCGTTCCACACGTGCGGGTAGACGCCGATCTCGAAGTAGCGGGTGAACCGGTTGATCGGCGCGTTGGTGTGGTCGTGCCAGAGCAGCCACACCGGTGCGATGGTGAACAGCACGTAGTTGAGCGCCACCAGCGGCAGGTAGAACGGGCCGAGCAGCCGGGCCTGGAGCACGTGCACGTCCTCGTGCCGCTGGATGCCCGGGCTGGACCCGGCGCAGACGGTGCCGATCGTGGTGGCGTACCGGGGGGAGACGCCCTCGACGACGTTGACCCGGCCGCTGCCGGCCGAGACGACCCGGTCGAGCTGGTGACCGAAGACCAGGTGCAGCGCCAGGTAGAGCGCCCCGGCGAACGTGTTGAGCAGGCTCCACGTGTGGTCGATCACGAAGAGGAAGATCCCCTTCGGGTCGGCGCCGTACGTGCCGGCCGAGGCGGACGCCCAGCCGAACGGCGCGCCGACGAGCAGGCCGACGACCGCGCCGACGAGCAGGCCGACGGTGCCGGCGGCGAGCTGCCCGAGCAGGGCGCCGAAGACGACCTGGACGGCCGCGCTGAGAATGCCGAAGATCATGGGGGTCACCTCTCTCAGACCCAGGAGCGGACGAAGCGGGGCTCCTGCCCCTGGGCGAGCTGGGTGGGCGACGCCTGCGTCGCCTGCCGGTTGCCAGGGGGGAGCTGGTTGACGCCGAGCGCGGCCGAGAAGATCACCAGGCCGTTGAAGAACGCGATGATCCACTTCTCCGGGCCGGCGTCGTCGGCGAACGCGGCGGTCAGGTAGGACAGCAGGAGCGCGACGCCCAGCGCGATCCACTTGCGCGCCTTGTCGCCGCTCGGTCCGATCAGCCCGCCGATGACGTTCGTGGCGAGCAGGGTGGCGGCGCTGGCGCCGGTGAGGCTGCCCAGGGCGGCCCAGGTGAAGAGATCGTTCACGGCGATCCCCCTTTTCCGATGGTGCGGTGGTGCGGTCGGGGTGGAGTGGTGCGGCGGTTCCCGGGTTCGCTGAACCCGGGTTCCGCCCGGTGTGCTGATGGGCCGCCGGCGCGGGCGCCGTCGGTGGTCGGTGGGTCTCAGGCCGGCGGACCGGCGGGTGGCGCCGGTGCGGCCGGGGTGCCGGGCGCGGCCGGTCCCGTGGTGGCCGCGGGTGCCGGTCCGGCGGGCGCTCCCGGGCCGGTGGGGGCGCCCGGACCGGTGGTGGCCGTCGTGGCCGGGCCGCTGCGGGAGCCCCGGCGCCGCAGCAGGAGCACGACCACCACGGCGACGACCAGCAGCAGGACGACCGCGCCGGCGACGACCGGCAGCCAGGGGAAGGAGCCGTCACCGGTCACCACCGCTGCCGGGCTGGTGGCGGGCGGCGGGGGCGCCTGGGCGATGGCGCGCAACTCGGCCGGCTTGGGCTGGTTGGCGACCACCTTCCAGCTGACCGAGCGTCCGGTGATCGTGCCGTTGGTGTCGAGCACCCGGCCGGGGAACGTCACCGAGATCTCGAACTCCATCAAGGTCATGAACGCCTGTTGCTGGCGCGGATCCTGCTGCCCGAACTTGCCGCCGTATTTCTTGGGGTCCAGCGGAAGCGAGAAGCGAATGAGATCATCGTCCCGGACAAGATTCACGCTTTCGCTCGTGAATTGCGCCAGCGGCGTTTTCCGGTACGTGATCTGAATGCCGTACGAGGTGGCGTCCTCGTACCGGGTCTCCGCTCCGGGTGGAAGTGAGGGAATGTTCGGCCGCAGTTCGGCGAACGCCACCGCCGGGTCCGGGTTCCGCTGCTTGAGCACGGACTTCGGCGCGGTGAGCAGGAGCTGACCGGAGACGGTGTCGTCACCGTTCACGGTCAGCCCGAGGTTGAGCTGCATGCAGCCGCTCAATATCGCCACGAGGGCGAGACACACCGCGAGGCCGAATGCCCGGCTGCGGCGGAGTCTCGTATTCATGCGCTCAGTGTGAGCCGGTCGCGGTCGCCGGGCAGTCCGTGATCGGTCGCCGTTCTGTCGCCGATCTTACCGGCTCCCTCTCCCGTTCGGACGACCTCGAAAACGCGAGCGATCGATATTCTGAAGGCTTGTCGCGACGCCGTTCCGCCGTGTTCCCCGGTGACGACCCCGGCGGCGGGTCACCGCGCCGAGGGCTCCGCCGCCACGACCCGGAACACCGGGATGCCCGCGGCGGCCCCTGCGAACTCGGCGAGCGGGGCGTGCCGGTCCACCGGAACGTGCGCCCGTGCGCCCGGGGCGAGCGCCAGGTGACGGCGCAGGATCGGTGGCCGCTGCGCCACCGGCACCTCGACCAGCCGCACCGGCTCGCGGCGGCGGCGACGCAGCACCACCCGCCCACCCGCGGCGCGCACGTTCGCCACCCAGTTGGCCCGCTCGCCCAGCATCGACACGACGTAACGCTCGCCGTCGTGGTCGGCGACGACGATCGGCACCGAGACGGTCCGGCCGGTGCGGCGGCCCGGCACCTCCATGGTCACCCAGTGCCGCGGGGCGAGGCCGGCGCCGTACTGCCAGGCGGACAGCGCGTTCATCATCCGGGCCAGCCGGTTCGGCCGGCCGCGCCGGTACATCCACGTCATGACTCCGCCCATCGGACCCCTCCTTCCTCCGTGACCGGCGCTCAGGCGCTCTCCCGGGTGACCAGCGTCGACGGGAACGCGGTGCTCGGGGCGGCCGGCGCGCGCGTCAGCACGGCCGTGGCCGCAGCGGCCGCGATCCGGTCGACCGGGTGGGTCGCGGTGGTCAGCGGCGGGCTGCTGATCGCCGCGTACGGCAGGTCGTCGAACCCGGCCACCGCCACGTCGTGCGGCACCCGCACACCGCGCCCGCGCAGCGCGGCGATCACGCCGAACGCGGTGGCGTCGCTGGCCGCGTAGACCGCGTCGGCGTCCGGCCACCGGCGCAGCGCCTCCAGCGCCGCCCGGCCGCCCCGTGCCGTGGTGAAGTCGCCGGTGACCAGCCGCTCCGGCGACCCCGACTCCCGCATCAGCTCCCGGTACGTGGTGACCGAACGCTCGGCGCAGCTCAGCCACCGTGGCCCGGTGACCATGACGATGCGGCGCCGGCCGGTGGCGTACAGATGACGCAGCACCTCGCCCGCGCCACCGGCGTTGTCGACGTCGAACGACGGCACCGTCGCCGAGCCCTGGCCGATCGAGGCGACGCGGCCGCGCAGCCTCGGCGGCACCGCGTCCAGCGCCGCCCGGGTCGTGTTGACCAGGATCACCCCGCAGACGCCCCGGTCCGTGCCGAGCCGGGTCAGCCCCGACGGGTCGGCCAGCGGCAGCCACTCCAGGGCCACGCCGACGCCGTGCGGCGCGCACACCCGCGACGCCGCGCTCACCACCCGGTGCACGTACGGGTCGTCCAGCACCGTGTCGTCGCGGCCCACCACCGCCACCACCAGGCGTACGCCTGCTCCGCGCACCAGCGCCCGGGCCGCGAGGTCCGGCACGTAGTCGAGGCGCTCGGCGGCGGCCCGCACCCGGGCGCGGGCGTCCGTTGAGGTGAACCCGTAGCCGCCGAGCACCCGGGAGGCGGTGGCCCGGGACACCCCGGCGTCGCGGGCCACGTCGTCGAGCGTGGCGGGGCGTGTGGTCGGCGTTCCCATGTCCGCATCATGCCTGCTCCGGCGCGGATGGGCGAAGCCATAACGGCGCTTGTGGTGGTAGCGCTCTCAGGTGTGCGATTGTCGTCGGGACCAGCCGGGGGAAGGGACTACCGCACCGTGAGCAGCACCATCGACGCGCCGGCCGGGAAGCGGCCACCGGCGCCCCGGGCGGTGCTGACCGCCCGCAACGGCGTCGCCGTCGTCTTCGCCCTCAACGGGCTCGCGGTGGCGAGCTGGTTCTCCCGGGTTCCGGCGGCCCGCGAGGCGCTCGACCTCAGCCCGAGCCGGCTCGGGCTGCTGCTGCTCTGCGTGTCGGCGGGTTCGCTGCTGGCCATGCCGACCGCCGGTCTGGTCACCCAGCGGCTCGGGCCCGCGCGCACGGTGGCCGTGTCGGTGGTGCTCGTCACGCTCGGCCTGACCGGGGCCGGTCTCGCCGCCAGCCTGGCCGGATCGGTCGTCGGCGTCGGGTTCGGGCTCGCCGCGTTCGGCTTCGGCTCCGGCCTGTGCGACGTGGCGATGAACGTCGAGGGCGCCGCGGTGGAGAAGCGCCTCGGCTACACCATCCTGCCCCGGTTCCACGCCGCCTGGAGTCTCGGCTCGGTGGCCGGGGCCGGGCTGGGCGCCGGCGCCGCCCGGCTGGACGTACCCGTCGGGGTGCACCTGCCGGTCCTGTCCGTGCTGGTCCTGGTCGGCACGCTGCTCGGCGCCCGGGCGTTCCTCGCCGCACCTGCCGAGGCGGCGGGCGACGGGGAGCCGGCGGCCCGGCGGCGGGCGCTGCTGGCCGCCTGGCGCGAGCCCCGCACGCTGCTGGTCGGGCTGTTGGTGCTGGTCATGGCGTTCACTGAGGGCAGCGCCAACGACTGGCTCGCGGTGGCGTTCGTGGACGGGTACGGGGTCGACGAGGCCGTCGGCGCCGCCGTGTTCGGCGTGTTCGTGGTGGGCATGACGCTCGGCCGTACCGTCGGCACCGTCGCCATCGACAGGTGGGGGCGGGTGCCGGTGCTGTACGCGACCATCGCGACGGCGTCCGCCGGCGCGGCGCTCGCCGTGCTGGCCGGGTCCGGCCCGCTCGCCGTGGTCGGCGTCGCGCTGTGGGGACTCGGCGCCTCGCTCGGCTTCCCGGTCGGGATGAGCGCCGCCGCCGACGACGAGGACAAGGCCCCGGCCCGGGTGAGCGTGGTGGCGGTGATCGGTTACACCGCCTTCCTGGCCGGGCCGCCGCTGCTCGGCTTCCTCGGCGACCACTTCGGGGTGCTGTCCGCGCTCGGCGTGGTGCCGCTGCTCCTGCTGCCCACGCTCGCGCTGGTGCCGGTGCTGCGGGAGCGTCCCGCCGCGCCGGACGCGCAGGCCGGTGCCCCGGCGGCGAAGGTCGGCTGAGCCGGTCCAGCCGACTCCCACCGCGCTCCCAGCCGCCTGCCAGGCGGGCGTGCTGCACTGGAGCGAACGCGAGGAGAGGAGGCGGGCATGGGCTGGTTCAGCCGCCGGGCCGCCGACCCGACGACGCCCACGAAGCTCGACCGCGAGGCGACCAAGGAGGACCTGGCGCAGCTGGAGGCGTTCGTCACCAGCCGGCGCGGGGTCGAGTTCTACCTGGAACCGGAGACCACGGCCACCGACACCACAGTCGTCGCCATCGCGGACGACGGCGAGTGGATCCGCCGCCGTACCGGCTCGCCCCGCGTCGCCGGCCGGATCGCCCAGAAGCACGCGGTGCCGCTGTACGAGGCGGCCCGCACCGGCTACCCGGAGCGGATGCGGGCGTGGAACCGGGCCCACCCGGAGCGCCGGGCCCGCTGACCGGCTGACCGGCGCGGTCAGCCGCTCAGCGCGGTGACGAGGACGTAGCCGAGGAACGCCGCGCCGAGGCCCGCGACCACGCTGAGCGCCACATTCGCGTACGCGAGGTGGCGCTTCCCGGTGCGGGCCAGGCGCAGCGTCTCGTAGCTGAGCGTGGACCAGGTGGTCAGCGCGCCGCAGAAGCCGGTGCCGGCCAGCGCTGTCACGCCCGGTCCGACGGGCGCCGCGAGCAGGCCGCCGAGCAGCAGCGACCCGGCCACGTTGACGGTCAGCGTGCCCCACGGGAACGGTGAGCCGTGCCGGGCCTGCACCGCCCGGTCGGTCAGGTAGCGCAGCGGCGCGCCGATAGCGGCGCCGAGCGCGATCAGCAGGACTGTCACTGTGGCCTCCCGTCCCGGGCGGTCACCGTCGGCTCCCGTCGCGGGCGGCCAGCAGCCGGGCGGTCACCGTGTCCCCGGCGGCGACCGCCGCCAGCGCGCCGAGCACAGTCGCGGCCAGGTAGACGCCCGCCGTGCCGGCCGCGCCGTCGCTCAGCAGCCGCTGCGCGTCGACCGCGTACGCGGAGAACGTGGTGAACCCGCCGAGTACGCCGACGCCGAGGAACGGCCGGGTCAGCGGGTGGGCTGGGCGGGCGGCGAGCACCGCCATCAGCGCGCCGATGAGCAGGCACCCGACCACGTTGACGGCGAACGTGGCCCACGGGAACTCGCCGGGCTGGTGCGGCACCGCCGCCTGGGCGCCCGCCCGTGCGAGCGCGCCGGACACGCCACCGGCGGCGATCACGCCGAGCACGGCCGCCGGGTGCGCGGACAGTTCCGTCCGGTCCGCCGGTACGCGCAGATCGACGTCCGGGTCGACGCGGGGATCGGACACAACACCTCCCACCAGCACCCGCGAGCATAACCCCGCCCCCGCGCCCGGCCCTCCGCTCTCCGCGATCTTGCAGGTTCCGCCCCGGCGGACCGGACATTCGCGGCATCCGAGGGGCGGCAAGTGCAAGATCGCGGGGGAGAGAGCGGGGGAGGGGGAGGCGGGCGTACGGTGGGCGGCAGCGCCCGGCGCGCGGCGTCCGGGGCCCGTCGTGCCAGGAGGTCACCGTGGAGGAGCGCACGCCCCGTCCGGACGAGCTGGATCCCGTCGAGCGGATCGGTGTCGACGAGCTGCGCGCGCTGCAACTGGACCGGCTGCGGCACTCGCTGCGGCACGCGTACGACAACGTGCCCCACTACCGGCGCGCGTTCGACGCCCTCGGCGCCCACCCCGGCGACCTGCGTGAGCTGGCCGACCTGGCCCGCTTCCCGTTCACCGCGAAGGCGGAGCTGCGCGAGAACTACCCGTTCGGCATGTTCGCGGTGCCCCGCGAGCGTGTCGCCCGGCTGCACGCCTCCTCCGGCACCACCGGCCGTCCCACAGTGGTCGGCTACACCCGCGCCGACCTGGACACCTGGGCGAAGCTCATGGCCCGCTCGATCCGGGCTGCCGGGGGCCGCCGCGGCGACCGGGTGCACGTCGCGTACGGCTACGGGCTGTTCACCGGCGGTCTCGGCGCGCACTACGGCGCCGAGGAACTGGGCTGCACGGTCGTCCCGGTGTCCGGCGGCATGACCGAGCGCCAGGTCATGCTGATCCGCGACCTGGAGCCGGAGGTCATCATGGTGACCCCCAGCTACATGCTCGCCATCGTGGACGAGATGGAACGCCAGGGCGTCGACCCGCGCGCCACCTCGCTGCGTGTCGGTGTCTTCGGCGCCGAGCCGTGGACCGAGGACATGCGCCGCGAGCTGGAGCAGCGCCTGGACATGCACGCGCTCGACATCTACGGCCTGTCCGAGGTGATGGGCCCGGGTGTGGCGGTCGAGTGCGTGGAGACCAAGGACGGCCTGCACCTGTGGGAGGACCACTTCTATCCGGAGATCATCGACCCGGTCACCGGGGAGGTGCTGCCCGACGGGGAGCGGGGTGAGCTGGTGCTGACCTCGCTGACCAAGGAGGCCATGCCGGTGGTCCGTTACCGCACCCGCGACCTGACCCGGCTGCTGCCCGGTACCGCCCGTCCGATGCGGCGGATCGAGAAGATCACCGGGCGTACCGACGACATGATGATCGTCCGGGGGGTGAACGTCTTCCCGACCCAGATCGAGGAGCTGATCCTGCGTACCCCGGCCCTGTCGCCGCACTTCCAGTGCGTGCTCGACCGGCGGGGCCGGCTCGACACGCTCACCGTGCACGTGGAGCGGCGCGCGGGCGCCGCCGCCGACGAGGCCGAGCGGGCCGGCGCGACGCTGGTCGAGCAGGTCAAGAACACCATCGGGGTGTCAGTGGCGGTACGGGTGATCGAGCCGGACGGGGTGGAACGCTCGATGGGCAAGATGCGCCGCATCGTCGACCAGCGGCGGGAGTCCTGAGATGACCGGTGACGGCGGCCGGACGGCGGCGCACGACATGTTCGACGCCGACGTGGCGTCCAAGGGGCTCGGCATCGAACTCGTCTCGGCCGGTGACGGCGCGGCGGTCGCTCGGATGCGGGTCACCCCGTCGATGCTCAACGGGCACGCGATCGGGCACGGCGGCTTCGTGTTCCTGCTCGCCGACACCGCGTTCGCGCTGGCGTGCAACAGCCACGGCCCGGCCACGGTGGCGGCCGGCGGCGAGATCAGCTTCCTGCGCCCGGTACGCGAGGGCGACCTGCTGGAGGCGTACGCCACCGAGCGGGTCCGGCACGGCCGCAGCGGGATCTACGACGTGAGCGTGCGACGCGGGGACGAGGTGGTGGCCGAGTTCCGGGGCCGCAGCCGCACCATCGCCCGCGACTGATCGCCGGCCCGCCGGCCCGCGCCCGCACACCTGCGTGCCGGGTGACGTCCGGGCCGGAGTGGCCCCGTGCCCGCTCCGACCCGGACGTCATGCGGCCAGCCCGAGCGCCTGCCCGCCGGACCCGGTTCTTCGCCGGTTCCGGCCCACCCGCCCGGGTGGACCGGTCCGCCGCTCCTGCCGTGCCGGGACCGCTGGTGACGGATCGGTCCGCTGACCGGGCCACGCCGTGACCGCGGACGCCGGGCCGTTCCGCCACCGGGACCACTCCGCGGCATCCGCGACGGTCCCCGTCGCGCCGCCCGTCGCCGGTCCGGCGCGCACCGGCTGCCCCGGCCGTGCGGGCACCGCCCGGAGCGCGCCGGACCGGCCCGGCTGCCCGGGCACCGGACACAGCGCGTCGGACCCGTCCGGCCGGTCCGGCGGGACGGGCGCCGGTCGGGCCCCTCCACCCGACCGGCGCGACCGTCCCGCCCCGAGCGGGCAGACCTCCCGCTCGCCGGCGCCCCGGGACGGGACGCCGGTTCCCGCTGCCGGCACACGGCCGGCAGCGGTGTCCTTCGCGGCGCGCAGGCGGCGGGCGAAGTCCGCGCGTACCGCACGGGACAGCCGCATCGCGGCCACCCGCGCCACCAGCGCGTCAACAGCCCAGCCGTCCGTCGTGACCTGGCGGAGCAGCCCAGCGGCGGCCAGGGCCCGCAGCACCGGCTCGGCCCGGCCGGCGGGCCAGCCGAGCATCGCCTCCACCGAGGCGGCCACGACCGGGCCACTCCGGGCGGCGCCGGCCAGCAGCACCGCCCGGTGCGTACCGTCGAGCCGGTCCAGCTGGGCGTCCACCAGGCGGCGCGCGGCGGCCGGTACGCCACCCGGCTCGCCGGCCGGGTCCGCGGACGCGTACGCGGTCGCGACCGCCGGACTGCCGCCGACCAGCGCGACCAGCCGCGCGGCGAGCGCGGCCGGCCGCCCGGCCCGGTCGAGCAGGTGCCGCAGTAGGCGCCCGGTGTCCAGCGGGCCCAGCGGCTCCACCGGGATCCGCCGCGCCGGGGTGGGCAGCGGGTCGGCCGAGCCGGAGCCGCACGTGGTGACCACCGCCAGGGGAAGTCCCCGCTCACCCGCGGCCACGTGGAGCTGGTGCAGGAACCGGCGCAGCGCCGGGGCGGCCCGGTCCAGGTCGTCCACCGCGACCACCACCGGTGCGTCGGCGGCCAGGCCGAGCAGCGCCTCGCGGCAGGCGACCACGGCGCGGGCCGCCACCGTGTCGTCGTCCGGCGCGGCGAGGAACGCCGCGAGCACGCCGCTGCCCGGGCCGTCCGCGACCGAGCCGTCCGCGACCGAGCTGTCCGGCCGGGGACGGACCAGGTCGGCCAGCGGCGCCAGTTCCCCGCACGGGTACGGCGGGCAGGCCGTCACCCGCCGGCGCACCGGCACACCGTCCACGTGCGACACGGCGCGGGTCACCTCGTGCAGCAGCCGGCTGCGGCCGCTGCCCGGCGGCCCGACCAGCGAGATCCACCGGGGACGGCGCTCGCGCAGTGCCCGGGTCACCTCGTCGGCCGCGCCGGCCAGTTCCCGGCGGCGGCCCACCAGCGGGACGCGGTGCCGGGCCGGTCTGCTCCCGGCCGCCCCGGTCACCCGCCACACATCCAGCGGCAGGGCCTTGCCGGCCAGCGTCAGGGTGGCGAGTGGACGCTGTTCGACCAGCCCCGCCACCGCGGTGCGGGTGACCGGGCAGACCACGACCCCGCCGGGCGGCGCGTGCTCCTGGAGGCGGGCCGCCGTGGTGATCACCGCGCCGCTGGCCGCGCCGTGGCCGCCGTCGTGGACCCCGGCCAGGTCCAGCAGCACCTCGCCGGTCGCCACGCCGACCCGCACGCGCAGCCGGATGCCGGCCGGTCGCCGCCGCTCCAGCGCGGCCTGGATGTCCAGCCCGGCCCGCACCGCCCGGTACGCGTCGAGACCGTCCGATCCGGACGTGCCGAACAGCGCCATCACCGCGTCGCCGACGTACTTCTCCACCACGCCCCGCCAGCGGCGCAGCACCGAGGCGACGGTGCCGAAGTAGGCGCGCTGCAACGCGCGTACGTCCTCCGGGTCGAGCCGCTCGACCAGACGGGTCGAGCCGACGATGTCGACGAAGAGGACGGTGACGGTACGTCGTTCCTCGGGCACCGGCCGGCACGCCGCGATGACGGCTTCCCGACTCCCTGCGGGCGTGGTGATCAACATCGCACCCACCCTTTCCCGATCGTGGTGCCCGACGACCTCAGCAGACTTTCACCACCGGGTTGTCGGGGGATCTGTAGGACGACGTATGTCGGGCACCCGCAACCATTAGTCGTGTAGTCGACGCGAGAGGTACGAGTCCGGCCCCGAGGCCGTAGAACGGTGCGGGGACCTGTGACTAGGCTGCGTTCCATGGCCAGCGACGTGGACACGGCACCGCTCGTCGGCCGTACCGGGACCATGGCGACGCTGCGGTCGGCGCTCTACGACGACCTACGGCCCGGGCAGACCGGCGCGGTGTTCCTCACCGGAGAGAGCGGGGTGGGCAAGACCCGCCTGCTGACCGAGGTCGGAGAGCAACTGCGGCAGACCGGCGCCCTGGTGCTCACCGGCACCTGCCTCGACATCGGAGACGCCTCGCCGCTGCACCCGGTACGGCAGGCGCTGCGCCGGCTCGACGCCGAGCAGGCGCAGGCGCGCACCACGTCGGCGATCCGCGGGGTGTTGCAGGTCTTCGACGAGGAGACCCCCGGCCCGGACGGCGCCGGCGCGCTGCTGGAACGCGTCGCCCAGGGCCTGCACGTGGTGGCCGGCGGACGGCCGCTGGTGCTCGTCCTCGACGATCTGCAGTGGGTCGACCGCAGCACCCGGCAGCTCCTGCTCTACCTGCTGGCCGGCCTCGGCGACCTCCAGCTCTCCGTGCTGGCCGCGATCCGGGCCGAGTCGCTGCGCGGCGCGCACCCGCTGCGCCGGGTGCTCACCGAGCTGCGCCGGCTGCGCTCGGTGCGGGTGATCGACCTGCTGCCGCTGGACCGGTCCGCCACCGACGAACTGGCCGCCGCCGTGGTCGGCGCGCCGCTGCCGCCCGAGGCCGCCGACCAGCTCTGGCAGCGCAGCGGCGGCAACCCGTTCGTGGTGGAGGAACTGGCCCGCGACCGGCGCGACGGCCGCGACGGCCTCTCCGACACGCTGCGCGAGGTGTTCCTCGACCGGGTCGACGCGCTGCCCCAGCCGGCGCACGCGGTGGTGCACGCGGTGGCGGTCGGCGTCGAGCCGGTCGAGCACTGGCTGCTGGCCCAGGTGGTGCGGCTGCCCGAGGAAAAACTGCTCGACGCGGTCCGCGAGGCGGTCGCGCACCGCCTGCTGGTCGGCGCCGACGACGGCTACCGGCTGCGGCACCGGCTGGTCGCCGAGGTCCTGGCCCACGAACTGCTGCCCGCCGAGCGGGCCGCGCTGCACCGCCGCTACGCCGAGGCGCTCACCGCCGTACCGGCCGAGCTGCACCAGGCCCGGCTGGCCCACCACTGGCGGCACGCGGGCGAGCCGGCCCGGGCACTGCCCGCGGCGATGGCCGCCGCCCGCGAGGCGGAACGACTGCACGGGTACGCCGAGGCGCACCGCCACTGGTCCGCCGCGCTGACCCTGGCCACCGAGCCGGCCTCCGTCCCGCCCGACGGGGCACGGCCCGAGCCGGTCGAGGTGGACCGGGCCGAGCTGCTCAGCCACGCCGCCGAGGCCGCGCACCACAGCGGGGAGCACGCCCGCGCCCTGACGCTGCTGGAGGAGCTGGCCGACGACCCGTCCGGCCCGCCGGTCTGCGCGCTGCGCATCCGCCGGGCCCGCTATCTGGCCGCGGCCGGCCGGTCGGCACCCGCCGAGCAGGAGTACCGGCGGGTGCTGGACTCGCCCGACTGCACGCCGCAGGAGCGATGCACGGCCGCCGCCCGGCTGGCCGAGCTGCTGCTGCACCTGGGCCGCTACGCCGAGGCCGGCGACCAGGCCCGGGAGGCCCTCGCGCTCGCCGCCGACGTTCCCGGCACCACCTCCGAGGTGGTGATGGCCAGCGCCGCGCTCGGGTTCAGCGAGGCGTTCCTGGAGGATCCGGCTGCCGGGCTGGCGGTGATGCGCCAGGCGCTGGAGACCGCCGAGCGGTCCGGCCGTCCGGAGGACGTGGCGTGCGCGTACCTGCACCTGGCCGAGCTGCTCACCGGGCCGCTGAACATCCTCGAGGAGGGGGTGGTGGTGGCCCGGCGGGGCGCCGACCGGGTCGCCGAGCTGGGGCTCGGCCGCACCTGGGAGACCCGGCTGCTGGCGGTGGCGACGAACGGGCTGTTCCGGGTGGGGCAGTGGGCCGAGGCGGAGAAGGTCGTCGCGGCCGCGCTGCGGCACCGCCCGTCCGGGGCCGACGCGGTCGAGCTGCTGCTGGCGCGGTGCCGGCTCTCCGTCGGGTACGGCGACGTCGAGGCGTCCGACCGCGACCTGGAGGCGGTGGCGACGGTGCTGGCCGGCGGCGGCGCCCGGCACGTGCTGCCGATGCTCATCCTGCGGGCCGGCCTGGCCATGTGGCAGGGCCGGCACGACCTGGCCCGCCAGGCGGTGCAGCGGGGCCTGACCGAGAGCCGCTCCGACGACGTGATCGTGCTGGCCACACTGGCCTGGCACGGGCTGCGCGCAGAGGCCGAGGCGGCGGCCAGCCGCACGATCGAGGTGGACCCGAACGCGGTGCGCCGGCTGCGCGAGGTGGTCGACCGGGTGACCGGCAAGAGCGCGAAGGCAGGCGCACCGGTGCGGTACGTCGCCGAGGGCTTCCTGGCGCTCTGCGACGCCGAGCTGAGCCGGCTCGACGACGGCCGCGGCGACCCGGCGCTGTGGGAGCGTTCCGCGCTCGAGTGGGACCGGCGCAACCACCCCTACCCGGCCGCGTACTCCCGGTTGCGGCAGGCCGAGGCGCTGCTGGCCCGCCGCAGCCGGGTGGCCACCGCCGGCAAGCTGCTGCACCGGGCGTACGCGATGGCCCAGTCGCTCGGCGCGGTGCCGCTGACCGCGGAGATCCGTACCATCGCCTCGCGGGCCCGGGTGGCCCTGGACGCCGCGCCGGACCCCGCTCCGGTGCCCCGGCAGCGGGCGGCGGCGCCCGCCGGGCCGGCGGTGGACGAGCTGGCGACGCTCACCGCGCGGGAGCGTGAGGTGCTCGCCGCCGTCGCCGAGGGACTGACCAACCGGGAGATCGGGCAGCGGCTGTTCATCAGCGAGCGGACCATCGGCGTCCACGTCTCGCACATCTTCGACAAGCTCCAGGTACGCACGCGGGTGCAGGCCAGCGCCATCTTCCTGCGCAACGGCGCGGAGTAGGCGTACGTCGGCAATACGTCGTTCGACGGATCCGCGGTGTGGACGGCGGCTGGCAGGCTGTGCCGCGGAACGCCGGTGGTGGCGTCGTGGGGGCGCCGGCCGTTGTGGAGGAGAGATGACCGAACCGGTCTGGGGTCCTGTGCACCAGGACATCGTCGGCTTGCTCGCCGACCACCCCGCCGACGTGCCGGCGGTCGTGGACCATCTGACCAAGTTGCAGGATCTGCTGGTCCGGCTGCCGCCGCTGGAGGAGAGCTGCCCGCTCGCCGACTTCAACAAGCTCTACCTGGTCATCACCAGCACCGTGCTCGACGGCCTGTACGACGACCGGTTCTGCGACCCGGCGTTCCTGGCTCGGCTCGATGTGGAGTTCGCGGCCCGCTACTTCGAGGCGCTGCGGTTCTGGAGCGACTCCAGCCCGAGCACCCCGAAGGCGTGGTCGTGTCTGTTCAAGCGGATGCGCGGCCCGGACGCCCGGCCGTTGCCGTCGGCCGCCGCCGGCGTCAACGCGCACATCAACTACGACCTGCCGTTCGCGCTGGTGACCACGTTCGACAGCCTGGAGTCCGAGCCGATCGACGGCAGCGACCAGCACCGCGACTACCTGGAGATCAACAAGATCTTCGCCGAGCGGATCCCGGAGCTGCGCCGCGGCTACCTGGACAACTGGCAACTCATGATCGACATGGTCAACGGCGACATCGACGACTGGTACCAGGGCGAACTGGTGGAGTACACCCGGAACGTGGCCTGGCGCAACGCGCAGAAGATCTGGCGCTGCCGGCACGACCCGGACGCCCGCGAGTGTGAGCGGATGCGGCTGGACGACAACGCCGCGCTGCTCGGCCGGCTGCTGCTGTCGCCCCTCGGGGCGTTCCTGCAGTAGCCGGGACGGGGGGTTCCCGCGTCCCGCCGTCCGGGCGCGGGACGCGGGAACGCCGCCCGCGGGTGTCGAGGCCGCCGCACCGGGTACGTCGCCGCCGTGCCGCCAGACGAACCGGCCGGTCCCGGGGCGCTCCCGCCGGGCCCGGTCCGCCGCTTCCCGTTCCGTTTCGACCCGGCGTTCCGGCTGCCGCTGGCGCTGCTCGGGGTACGGCCCGCCACGGCCTGGCTCGACTGGGGCCCGGACGCGCTCGTCGTCCGGTTCGGGCCGTGGCTGCTGCGCACCACGCCGGGCAACGTGACCGGGGCCGAGCTGAGCGGGCCGTACCGCTGGTGGCGGGCGATCGGCCCGCACCTGTCGGCGGCCGACGGCGGGGTGACCTTCGGCGCCAGCGTGGCCGGCGGGCTCTGCCTGCGCTTCGCCGCGCCGGTGCCGGCGCTGGCCCCCGGCCCCTGGCTGAGGCACCCGGCGGTCACCGTCACAGTGGCCGACCCGGCGGCGGTGCGCGACGCGCTGGCCCGCGGACCGGATCTTTGACCGGTTCGGCCGGGCCGCACCCGGGACAACCCCTACCGTCTTCATAGGCACGAAGGGGAGCAGATGGGGCAGGCGGGGGAGCCGGAACAGCCCAGGCGTACGCGGGAGCGGCGCCGGGAGGCGCACGCGGCCGCGGCGGCCCGGGCCGGTCGGCACGGCGACCACGCCGAGCGGGCCGGCCGTGCCGTGCCGGAGCTGCCGGAACGGGTGGCGGCCCCGACGCGGCCGGCGGCACCGGCGGGCCGGCTGCACCGGTGGTTGTTCGCGCACCGGGTCGAGCCGGTCGGACCGGAAATCCGCGAGCACCAGACCCGGTCCCACCCGTGGTGGCAGGTGATGTGCCTGACCGGCGTCGACTACTTCTCCACGCTGTCCTACCTGCCCGGCATCGCCGCCGTGGCGGCCGGCGCGCTCAGCCCGCTGGCCACGTTGCTGATCGTGGCGCTGACGCTGCTCGGGATGCTGCCGATGTACCGCCGGGTGGCCCGGGAGAGCCCGCACGGGCAGGGCTCGGTGGCCATGCTGGAGCGGCTGTTGCCGTTCTGGCGCGGCAAGGTCTTCGTGCTGGTGCTGCTGGGCTTCGTCGCCACCTCGTGGATCATCACGATCACGCTCTCCGCCGCCGACGCCAGCGTGCACCTGCTGGAGAACCCGGTCCTGCCCGCGTCGTTCCGGCACGGCGGCACGGCGGCGGTGCTGGTCACCGTGGCGCTGCTGCTCGTGCTCGGAGGCGTGTTCCTGCTCGGGTTCAGCGAGGCCGTGCAGGTCGCCATCCCGCTGGTGGCGGCGTTCCTGGCGTTGAACGCGGTGGTGGTGGTCGTCGGCGTGGCCGAGGTCGTCGCCGACCCGGGCCTGCTCGGCGACTGGACCGGACGGCTGGCCGGCACCGGCGGGCCCGGCGACGTCCTGGCCACGAGCGTCCTCGCGTTCCCGCTGCTGGTGCTCGGCCTGTCCGGGTTCGAGACCGGGGTGAGCATGATGCCGCTGGTGCGCGGCGAGGGCGAGGACGCGCAGCGGCGGCTGGACGCCCGGATCCGCAACACCCGCCGGCTGCTCACCGCCGCCGCGCTGATCATGTCGGTCTACCTGATCGCCACCACCTTCGTGACCACCGTGCTGATCCCGCCCGAGGCGTTCGAGCCCGGCGGGCCGGCGAACGGCCGGGCGCTGGCGTTCCTCGCCCACGAGCACCTCGGCGAGGCGTTCGGCACCGTCTACGACATCAGCAGCGTGCTCATCCTCTGGTTCGCCGGCGCGTCGGCGATGGCCGGGCTGATCAACATCGTGCCCCGCTACCTGCCGTCGTACGGCATGGCGCCGGAGTGGGGGCGGGCGGTGCGCCCGGTGGTGCTGGTCTACACCGCGATCAGCATCGCCATCACGATCGCCTTCTCCGCCGACGTGAACGCCCAGGCCGGCGCGTATGCCACGGGCATCCTCGCGATGATGGTCTCCGGCGCGATAGCGGTGACCATCGCGGCGCTGCGCGCCCGCAGCCGTGCCGCCGCGGCCGGGTTCGCGGTGCTCACCGCCGTGCTGCTGTACGCGCTGGTGGAGAACGTGGTGGAGAAGCCCGACGGCATCACCATCTCCGGGTTCTTCATCGCCGGGATCGTCGCGGTGTCGCTGATCTCCCGGGTCACCCGGACCACCGAGCTGCGCGCCGAGCGGATCGAGTTCGACGAGGCGGCCCGCCGCTTCGTCGACGAGTCGGTGGCCCGGGACGGGCGGCTGCACCTGATCGCCAACAAGCGGCAGAGCGGGTCGGTGAAGGAGTACCGGGTCAAGGAGCGGGCGCAACGGTCGATGAACCCGGTGCCGGGCGCCGCCGACGTGCTGTTCCTGGAGATCGACGTGAGCGACCCGTCCCAGTTCAGCCAGGTGCTGCGGGTGCACGGGGTGGAGTCCGGCGGCTACCGGATCCTGCGCGCCAGCAGCCCGGCCGCGCCGAACGCGATAGCCGCGATCCTGCTGGCGTTGCGGGACGCGACGGGGGTGCGCCCGCACTGCCACTTCGAGTGGTCCGAGGGGAACCCGATCGCGCACCTGCTGCGCTACCTCATCCTCGGCCGGGGCGACACCCCGCCGGTGGTGCGGGAGATCATCCGCAAGTCCGAGCCGGACCCGACCCGCCGCCCCGGCATCCACGTCGGCGGCTGAGGTGCGCGGGCCGGCCGAGCGCGGGGGGAGCGCGGAGCGCTAGCCGAGCGCGCGGACGCGGGCGAGCAGGTCGTGGGCGCAGAAGTCCAGGAAGCCGTCCGGGTCCGGCCCGGCGTTCTGGAGCACGATGTGGTCGAAGCCGGCCTCGACGTACGTGCGCGCCTTCTCCACGTGCGGAGCGGCGTCCGGGCCGACGGAGAACTGCTGCCGGATGTGGTGGTCCTCGACCCAGGCGGTGGCGGCGTCGAAGTTCACCGGGTTGGGCAGCTCGCTCATCACCTTCCAGCCGGTGATCGCCCAGCGGCTGGTCTCCCGGGCCGCACGGACCGCCGACTCCTCGTCGGTGGCCCAGGCCATCGGCACCTCGGCGTAGCGCGGGCCCTGGCCGCCGGCGTTGCGGTACTGGTCGACGATCGACGACTTCGGCTCGGTGGCGAACAGGCCGGTGCCCAGCTCGGCCGCGAGACCGGCCGACTCCCGGCCACTCGCGGCCACGGCGATCACCGGCGGCTGCTCGGGCAGGTCCCAGATCCGGGCGTCCTCCAGTTGGAGGTGCCGGCCGCCGTACGAGCGGTATCCGCCCTGCCAGAGCAGCCGGATGATCTCCAGCGCCTCGCGCAGCCGCTCGTGCCGCCCCCGGACACTGGGGAAGCCCTGCCCGACGACGTGTTCGTTGAGCCGCTCGCCGGCGCCCACCCCGAGCGTGAACCGCCCGTCGGAGATCAGCGCCATGGTGGCGGCGGCCTGCGCGACGATCGCCGGGTGGTAGCGGACCGACGGGCAGGTGACGCCGGTGGCGAGGCCGATGCGGGTGGTGCGGGCGGCGATCGCGCCGAGCGCGCTCCAGGTGAAGCAGGAGTGCCCCTGCACCTCCAGCCAGGGGTGGTAGTGGTCGCTCATCTCGACGAAGTCGAAACCGGCCTCCTCGGCCCGGACCGCCTGCCGGATGAGTTCCTGGGGCCCGAACGCCTCCGAGGCGAGCTTGTAGCCGATCCGCATGCCCGGTTCTCCGTTCCGTCGTCGGCGAACCGCTGCCGTTCCCACCGGTTCCGGCGGCAAACCAGGCGAAACCCAGTCTCCTAGGACGCCCCAGGGGTGGTGACGGTCCGCGCCGCGGGCACGGAACGGCCCGCGCTCGCCGGGCGGGCGCGGGCCGGAAGGGGAGTACGGGGGTGGCCGCCTACTTCGACGGCTCGGGGAGCTTGCAGTCCACCTTCGGGTTGGCGCCGATGTAGTTCAGCGGGCCGGCCACGATCGTGACCAGGATCGTGCCCGCCTCCGCACAGTTGGTTTCGTCGTTGCCGTAGTAGCCGCGCTGACCGGCGGCGATGGCGCCGATGATGAGCCAGATGACGACCAGGACGCCGACTATCGAGGTGCCGCGCATCAGTTGCCTCCACTGGGGTCGTGGTGGATTCGAGGTGGAGGCCTTGTACCCCGTGCGGGTGATCCGCCAAACGGCGCACAGGTACCGGCACGGCCGATTCCGATTACCTCAGTGCGGTGGCATCGGCTCCTCCGGCGGGCGGCCCCGGCTGCGGCGGTAGTCGGCGCAAGCGACCCCGGCCAGCACCAGCATCGCCCCGGCGGAGGCGTAGACCGGCGCGAGGAACAACCCGGCCGGGGCGATCGTGAGCAGTGCCAGTATCCCGCCGGGCCGGGACGCAGACACCCGGCTGAACACCTCGTACTCGAAGGCGCCCCGGCCGATCAGGAACAGCGCCGGCCCGCCGAGGATCACCGCCAGCCAGGCCGGCGGCGTGTGGCCGGTCGGCTCCAGCAGGACCAGGTCGAAGCCCGCCGCGGTGGTCACCACCCCGGCCACCATCAGCAGATGGGTGTACGGCGCGGTGTTGAGGAACCGGCTCGGCTGAGCCGCCCGGGCGATGGCGTGCGGCAGCAGCTCGCCGGACTTGTGCACGTAGATGCGCCAGAGCAGCAGCGTGGTGGCGAACGCGGTGGCGAACGCGGCCAGGTTCTCCACCTCGGAGTGGTGCAGGCTGAACACGGTGCCGGCGACCAGCACGGCGTCGCCGAGCGCGATGATGAAGAACTGCTGGTACCGCTCGGACAGGTGCTCGGCGGTCACGTTGCGCTGGGACTCCGGCACCGCGCCCAGACCCGGCACCGGGTACGCCAGGCGGAACCCCAGGTAGTCGATGGCGAGGGCGCCGGCCCAGAACCACAACCGGGCGGTGCCGTGCGCGGCCAGCGCGCCGACCAGCCAGGGCACCGCCGACACGGCGAACCAGGCGAAGATGCGCAGGGCCCGGCGGTTGCTCTGCGGGTGCCGCCGTACGGCGGGCATGAGGAACAGGCCGCGTCCGAGATGGATCGCCACGTACGTGCCGGCGAACACCAGCCCTCGGGTGCCGAACGCCTCCGGGATGGCGGTGGTCATCAGCAGCGCGCCGAACATCACCGCCACGATCAGCAGCTTGATCTCGGTGCGCTGCGGGTCGTAGATGTCCGTGACCAGCGTGGTGATCGCCCAGGTCCACCAGATCGCCATCAGCATGACCAGGGACTCGGCGGCCCGTTCCCAGGACACGGAGCTGATCAGGTTGCGCGAGATCAACGCGAGCGCGACCACGTAGACCAGGTCGAAGAAGAGTTCGAGCAGCGTGACCCGGCGCGGCGCCTCCGGATCGCGGACCGGCGGTCGCCGGCCGGCGGGCTCCGGCGCTGCGGTGGGCACGAGATGCTCCTGCGGGTGGCGGTACGCGCGGCGGGCCGTCCCGGCCCTTCACCGACCGTAGTCATGCCCGCCCGCACGCGGTCACTTTTCCGGCATACCGGCCCGGGTGGGGGTGACGGGGTGGCGATGTCACCACGTCGGGTGCTGGTGCTGGTGGAGCGGCCGCCAGTTCGGGGTTGTGGCGGGGTCGGCGGGGTGCTGATGCGACCACCTCGGCGTACTGGCGGGGCGGGCCGCGAGGTCGGGGAGGTGACGGGGTGGGGAAAGGCACCGGGCCGGTGGCGACCATCGTCACCACCGGCCCGGAATGTGGAGGACTGTCTACTCGGCGCTCGCCGGCAGCACCCGCTCGGCGTCGGCGGGAGCACCCGCCAGCACCTTGGCCTGCTGCGGCCAGGTGGCCAGCCCGGGCGCTGCGCGCAGCCCGGCGGCCTTCACGGTCTGCCGCAGCGCGGCCTCGTCCAGCTCGGCGAGCTGCCGGTAGGTGCGGATGCCGGCGTCCTGGAGGGCGGCGGCCAGCTTCGGCCCGATGCCCTGGATCCGCCGGAAGTCGTCCGCCGCGTCCCCGGCCACGTCCGCCGGCACGTCGTTCTCGACCGAGGCCCGCGGCGCGGGCACCACGGCCGGTGCGGCGGCGACGGGCTCGGCGGTCTCGACCGGCTCGGCGGTCTCGGCCGTCGTGGCGGCGTCGACCGGCGAGGGCACCGCCTCGGCAGCAGCCGAATCGGCCGACGACGTCGTCGCCGGCACCTCCGGCTCGTCGGCGGGCGTCGACTGCGCCGGAACGGCGACGGGGGCGCGCTCCGGCTCCGCCGCGAAGGGCTCCGACTCGGCGACGAGCGCCGGAGAAGCGGCCGGCTCGTCCACATCGGTGGAGGCCGGGGCGGCGGGCTCGTCCGCAGCGACCGACGCGGAGGACGGCACCGGCTCGTCCGCCGGACGGTCCACGGCGACCGGCTCGGCCTCGGCCACTGGCGCCGCAACCGGCTCGGCGGGGGACGACACCGGCTCGGCGGCGGCCGGCTCGGACGCGGCGGGCTCGGACACGACCGACGAGGACACGACCGGCGAGGACACCGGGTCGGCGACGACCGACGACGCCTCCGGCTCGTCTGCGGTACGGGCGGCGGTGGCGACGGCCGGCTCGGCGGTCGCCGTCTCGGTGGGCGCGGGCTGCTCGGCCACCGTGGCGGTCGCCGGGGGCTCGTCGACCACCGCGACCGGGCGCGGCTCGTCGACGGTGGCGGTCACCTCGGGTGCGGTCTCCACCGTGGGCGTCGCCGGGGCGCCGGACCGGCGACGGCCGACGACCACCCAGCCGACGCCGAATCCGATGAGCAGGGCCAGTATCACGAACAGCCACTGCCCGAAGCTCGACGGCATGGCCAACCTCCTTCTATGTACGTGCACGACGGTGGCGAAAGACTCGGGGCAGCTTCGCACACGCGCGCGGCGCACGACAGGCAGCCCGGGGCCGGGCCACGACGGTGGGACCGGCGGTGTCGGCCGGTGGCCGCAGCATGACCGAGCGTGTGCCGGAGGCCGGTATCGAGCGGCCTCGCGGAGCAGGGAGACGCCCCGGAACCTGGGTGCCGTGCGTGGTTCCGGGGCGCCCCGTCCGTCGCCCGTGGCCGGTCAGTGGATCCGGTCGGGCGCAGGCACGTCGGCGGCGTCCCAGCTGTAGAAGCAGCCGGCCACGGCGTCGCGGGGGGAGTGCCAGGTCGGCAGGTACGGGGAGGTGTGCGCGGAGAGCCGCTTGTTCACCTGCTCGTAGAGCGGGTTGTCGCGCAGTTCCGCGGTCAGCCCGGGGGCGACGTCGACGGTCTCCATCAGATGGACGCACAGGTCGTGCAGGTAGTACAGCGACCGGTGCCGAACGCCGGTGAGGTGGGGGAGTTCGGTGGCGTCGGCCTCGGCGAAGATCTGCGCCACCCGTCCCTGTGCGCCCGGCACGATCCGGCTGACCACCAACAGTCGACTCATCGTGACCCCTCTCGCCGCCGCGGTGCTGGGTTCACGGTGCCGGTCGCGCTGTCACCTCGCCGTCACCGCGTACCCCGGGGCTTTGATGGTGGTGGCGACGGCGAGGTGGGGGCGCGCGGCGCCGGTTTCGCGGTCCGGTCCGTGCGGCGCGGCGGCTGCGGGTCCGGGCGGGTGGCCCGGCGGATCGGCGCCAGGGTGTCGTCGAGCAGCGCGGTCATCGCCGGGGACGGTTCCAGGCGCAGTTCGCGCAGGAGCAGATCGCGGTAGACGTAGAAGGAGTGGACCGCCTCGAACGCGTTGCCCTCGGCCAGGTGGATGCGGACCACCAGGCGGTGCGGGGTCTCCCGCAGCGGTTCGGCGGCCATCGCCTCCAGCGCCGCCTCCAGCGCCTCGCCGTGCCGCCCGGCGGTGAGGTGGTTGCCGGCGAGTTCCTCCAGCATGTGCAGGCGCAGCTGGCGCAGCCGTTCGCGTTCCAGCAGCACCCAGTCGTCGTACCAGCCGGGGAGCAGGTCGTGGCGTCCGGCGCCGGCGGCGCCGCGCGGGACGGCGCCCTCGCGGACCAGCGCCGCGGTCTCCACCAGGTCGTCAACGTCGAGGCGGACGGTCGGTCCGAGCCGGACGGTGTCGCCGTCGGTGCGCAGCGGGCAGCACGGATCCTGCCGCAGCCGCCACAGCGCGGTCCGCAGCGACGACAGCGCCCGCTCCTCAGGCGTCTCGGGCCACAGCAGCCCGGCGAGGTGGCTGCGGGTCGCGGCCGGGCGCAGGCCGATCAGGGCGATGACGCGCTGCAACCCCCGGGGTACGACCACGGGGGTGTCGTCGTGCAGCAGCTGGAAGCCGCCCAGCAGGTGCAGTGACACCCGTGGGGCGGGTTCGCCCGCCGTCGGCATTCTCGATCCACCCGACACGGCGCACCCCCCAGCACCGGAACCCTCGTCCCGACCGTTTCGCGTTGCCCGGACCGCCGCCGCGACGCCGGTGTCGGAACGCCTCCGCCACGGCGGGAAGCTCCACCGTGGCCGGGCTGACCGAGACGCAGAATATCAACGCCTGTTACTCTCAGTCAACGGTCGGTCGGTCACCTGACTGTCCGTAGTGGGCTCGGTAATACGCCTGTGATCTGCGAAGAAGTGTCGTCACCCGGAAACCGGAAAGCGATCTTCCCATAGCTCACGCACAGCTTGCGTCAACGCAGCGTCACCATGTTTGTGGCGCGATGGGGCCCGGTTGACGCCCGGTAGACGCCGCCGGCGCGACCGTGTGGCAATCCGTGCGGCGCGACCGGTTCGCCGCGCACCGGGACGTGCAGGAGGCGCGAATGGACCGTTCGCTCATCGTCGCCAAGGTGGTGCCGACGGCCGAGGACCGGGTGGCCGAGATCTTCGCCGAGTCCGACGCGACCGAGCTGCCCGGCCTGGTCGGGGTCCGGCATCGTTCGCTGTACCGGCTGCACGACCTCTACGTCCATCTGCTGGAGACGGAGACGCCCGCGCAGGGCGCGGTCGAGGACAACCGTGGGCATCCGGAGTTCATCCGGATCAGCGAGCGGCTGCGGCCGTACATCTCCCCGTACCTGCCGACCTGGCGTTCGCCGCGCGACGCGATGGCGCACTGCTTCTACCGCTACGACGCGCCGGCCCACCGGTACGACACCGCCGGGCGGCCACAGTGACCACGACCGCCCCGCGCGACGAGCAGCTCTGGTCGAGGTGCGACGGATGCGCGTCGCTGCTCTACCGCAAGCGGCTGCGCCGCAACCTGGACGTCTGCCCGGAGTGCGGGTCACACGCCCGGCTGGACGCGCCGGACCGGGTGGCGCAGCTGGCCGACCCGGACTCGTTCGTCCCGCTGCCGGACCGGGCGGTACGCGTCGACCCGATCGAGTTCGTCGACGAGCTGCCGTACCCGCACCGGCTCGGCGCGGCCCGCGCGGCGACCGGCCTGGACGAGGCGGTGCTGTGCGGCACCGCCCGGCTCGGCGGGCACCCGGTCGCGCTGGCGGTGATGGACTTCCGCTTCCTCGGCGGCAGCCTCGGCTGCGCGGTCGGTGAGCTGATCACCCGGACCGCCGAGCGGGCGCTCGCCGACGGCATCCCGCTGGTGCTGGTGACCGCGTCCGGCGGCGCGCGGATGCAGGAGGGCGCGCTGTCGCTGATGCAGATGGCCACCGTCAGCCAGGCCCTCGCGGGGATGCGGGAGGCGGGCCTGCTCACTGTCAGCGTGGTCACCGACCCCACGTACGGCGGGGTGGCCGCCTCCTTCGCCACCAACACCGACCTGGTGCTGGCCGAGAGCGGCGCCCGGCTGGGCTTCGCCGGGCCCCGGGTGATCCGCCAGGTCACCGGCGCCACGCTGCCGGAGGGCTTCCAGACCGCCGAGTACCTCCTACGGCACGGTCAGGTGGACATGGTGGTGCCCCGGCACGCGTTGCGGGGCCGGCTCGCGGCGCTGCTCGCCGCCGCCGAGGCGGGCCGCCGGGCGCCGGAGAACCCGCCCGCGCCGCGCCCGCCGGTCACCGCGCCGACCGCGACCCCGCGGCCCGACCGCGACCCCTGGGAGACGGTACGCACGGCGCGGCACCCGGGTCGTCCGACCACACTGGACTACCTGGAAACGGCGTTCGACGGGTTCGTGGAGCTGCACGGCGACCGGCTCGGCGCCGACTGCCCGGCTGTCGTCGGCGGCATCGCCCGCCTGGACGGCCGCCCGGTGATGGTGATCGGTCACCAGAAGGGGCACACCACCGCCGAGCTGGTGACCCGCAACTTCGGCATGGCCAGCCCGGCCGGGCACCGCAAGGCGCTGCGGCTGATGCGCCTCGCGGCGCGGCTGCGGCTGCCGGTGGTGACGCTCGTGGACACGCCCGGCGCGGACCCGGGGGTGAGCGCCGAGCAGCAGGGTCAGGCGGCGGCGATCGCGGAGAACATCCTCGCGCTCACCGTGCTGCCCACGCCGGTGGTGGCGGTGGTCACCGGGGAGGGCGGCAGCGGCGGCGCGCTCGCGCTCGCGGTCGCCGACCGGGTGCTCATGCTGGAGCACGCCGTCTACTCGGTGATCAGCCCGGAGGGCTGCGCCGCGATCCTCTGGCCGGACAGCTCGGCCGCCCCGCAGGCGGCCCGCGCGCTGCGGCTCACCGGCGCCGACCTGTGCCGCCTCGGCGTGGTCGACGAGCTGGTGCCGGAGCCGCGCCCGGCCGCGCACGCCGACCCGGGCGGCGCGGCCGAGCTGCTGCGCCGGGCGGTCGCGGCGAACCTCGCGCCGCTGCTCACCGTCCCCCCGGCCACGCTGGTCCGCCGCCGCCGGCAACGGTTCCGCCGCTTCGGCGCGGCCCGATCGGCAGCCGGCCCGTTCCCGGCCTCGCCGTCGGGTGACCGGGCGGAGGTGGCGTGATGGCCGACGCCGAGTCCGAGCAGGTGCTCGACGGGCTGCGCCGGCAGGCCCGCAAGCTCGTCGCCGACCTGGCCGGGCCGGTGCGCCGGGTGCGGCTGCGCAGCGGCGAGTCGGTGCTGGAGGTCGAGTGGCACGACCCGGCACCCCCGGCGCCGCGCGCCGCCGAACCGGCCGGGGCGTTCCCCGCGCGGGCCGCCGAACCGGCCGCGCGAGCCGCGCCGGCGACCGACCGGCCGGCCGTGCGCTCGCCCGTGGTCGGCACGTTCTACCGCGCCCCCGAACCCGGGGCGATGCCGTTCGTCGCGGTCGGCGACATGGTCCGCCCGGGCCAGGTGGTCGGCATCGTCGAGGCCATGAAGCTGATGAACGAGGTGACCGCCGGCCAGGCCGGACGGGTGGTCGAGGTGCTGGTCGACGACGGCAAGCCCGTCGAGTACGACCAGCCGCTGATCGCCCTGGAACCGGTCACCGGACAGGACTCCTGATGTTCGACAAGGTGCTGATCGCCAACCGGGGCGAGATCGCGCTGCGGGTGCTGCGCGCCTGCCGGGAACTCGGCGTGCGCACGGTGGTGGTGCACTCCAGCGCCGACGCCGACTCGCTGCCGGTGCGGCTCGCCGACGAGGCGGTACGGATCGGCCCGGCGGCCAGCCGCCGCAGCTACCTCAACGCGGCCGCGATCGTGGAGGCCGCCCGGCAGACCGGCGCGCAGGCGGTCCACCCCGGCTACGGCTTCCTGTCCGAGGACGCCGACTTCGCCGAGATCTGCGCCGAGAACGGCCTGGTCTTCGTCGGCCCGCCGCCGCAGGTGATGGCCGCGCTCGCGGACAAGTCGACGGCCCGCGCGCTGATGAGCGCAGCCGGGCTGCCGCTGCCGCCGGGCAGCGTCCGGACGCTGCCCACCGTCGGCGAGGCGCAGGAGGTGGCCGCCGAGGTGGGCTACCCGGTGATCGTGAAGGCCGCCGCGGGCGGTGGCGGGCGCGGCATGACAGTGGTGCGCTCGGCCGCCGAGCTGCCCCGCGCGTACGCCCGGACCCGCGCCGCCGCCCAGGTCGCGTTCGGTGACGACCGGGTGTACGTCGAGCGGTACCTCGCCGACGCCCGCCACGTCGAGGTGCAGGTGCTCTGCGACGGCCACGGCAACGGCGTGCACCTGGGCACCCGGGACTGCTCGGTGCAGCGCCGGCACCAGAAGCTGATCGAGGAGGCGCCCGCGCCCGCGCTGCGGCAGGCCACCCTGGACACCGTCGCCGAGGTGGCGCTGCGCGGCGCGCTGTCGGTCGGCTTCACCGGCGCCGGCACAGTGGAGTTCCTGGTCGACGAGGCCGAACGCTGCCACTTCCTGGAGATCAACTGCCGGATCCAGGTGGAACACCCGGTCACCGAGATGATCACCGGCATCGACCTGGTGCAGGAACAGCTGCACGTGGCGTTCGGCACCCCGCTGCGGCTGCGCCAGTCCGACGTACGCCTGGACGGTGTGGCGATCGAGTGCCGGGTCAACGTGGAGGACCCGGACCGCGACTTCGCGCCCGCACCGGGCCGGCTGGAGCGGTTCCGGCCGCCGGGCGGCCCGTTCACCCGGGTCGACACCCACGGGCACGTCGGTTATCTGGTCAGCCCGCACTACGACTCGCTGCTGGCGAAGGTGGCGGTGTGGGCGCCGGACCGGGACGCCGCGCTGGACCGGCTCGACCGGGCGCTGGCCGAGTTCGACGTGGCCGGTCCCGGTGTGCGTACCACGATCCCGTTCGCCCGCCGGGTGCTGCGCGACCCCGCGTTCCGCGCCGCCCGGCACACCACCGCCCTGGTGGAACGCCTGCTCGCCCCGCCCGCCGACGACGCGCCGCCCACCGACGCGCCGCCGGCCGACGCCCCGCCCGCCGACGCCGCGGCCGAGGCGTCCCCGGCGCGGGCCGTCGTGCCCGACCCGCGCGGCGCGGCCGAGCCGGGCGGCCGTACCCCCGTCAGCGCCGTGCCCGCCGCCGGCCCGACCACCTGGAGGAACCGATGACCGTCGCCCCCGACCGCCCGCTCGCCCGCGAGATCACCGACATCCTGGTCACGCACTGCGGCCTGGACCCGGACGCCGCCGCCGGCGCGCCCGCCGCGAGCCTGGAGGAACTGGGCATGGACTCGCTGGCGCTGCTCGAACTGTCGGCGGTGGTGGCCGACAGGTGGCGGGTGAAGATCCCCGAACAGGCCGGGCAGCTCAGCATCGCCGGCGTCGCCGACCTGGTGGCCCGCAAGGCGGACCCGCCCGGGCACACCGAGAACGCCGTGGAGATCGCCGCGCCGCTGCCGCTGGTCTGGGAGATCACCAACGACGTGGCCGGGTGGCCGGACCTGTTCACCGAGTACGCGACCGCGGAGATCCTGCACCGCGACGGCGACACCGTGCGCTTCCGGCTCACCATGCACCCGGACGAGAACGGCGTGTCGTGGAGCTGGGTCAGCGAACGCACCGCCGACCCGGCCACCCGCGAGGTGCACGCCCGGCGCGTCGAGACCGGCCCGTTCGAGTACATGCGCATCCACTGGCGCTACGACGAGACGCCCGCCGGCACCCGGATGACCTGGACCCAGGACTTCGCGATGAAGCCGGACGCACCGGTCGACAACGCCGCCATGACCAACCGGATCAACACCAACAGCACGATCCAGCTCGCCGTGATCAAGGAGAAGATCGAGCGGGCACACGCGGGAGGCGCGCGATGACCGACACCACCACCGCCCGGGTCTCCGTCCACGACGTACCGGCCGACCGCCGCCGCGGCGGGGAACTGCGGGTGCTGCTCGGCCCGAAGACGGTCGGCAGCACCTCCGGATTCATGGGCGTCGCCACGCTCGCGCCGGGGGAGCGGATCGCCGAGCACTACCACCCGTACAGCGAGGAGTTCCTCTACGTCGCCCGCGGCGCGATCACCGTCGACCTGGACGACACGCCGGTGCCGGTGGCCGCCGGGGAGGCGCTCTACGTACCGAAGGACGTGCGGCACCGGCTGCGCAACACCGGCGACGAGCCCGCCGAGGTGGTGTTCCACCTCGGACCGCTCGCCCCGCGCCCGGAACTCGGCCACGTCGACACCGAGAGCGCGGCACCGCCGCCACGGGAGCCGTCGTGACCGGCCGGCGCACAGTGGTCACCGGCATCGGCGTCGTCGCACCCGGCGGCGCCACCCGGGACCGCTTCTGGAAGACGATCACCGAGGGGCGCACCGCGACGCGACGGATCAGCTTCTTCGACCCGTCGCCGTTCCGGTCGCAGATCGCCGCCGAGTGCGACTTCGACCCGGACGCCGCCGGGATCACGCTCGCCGAACGGCAGCGTGCCGACCGGTACGTGCAGTTCGCGCTCGCCTGCTCCGCCGAGGCGCTCGCGGACAGCGGCCTCACCCTCACCGACGCGCAGCGCGAACGCGCCGGGGTGGTGCTCGGCACCGCCGTCGGCGGGACCATGGCGCTGGAGCAGGAGTACGTGCGGGTCAGCGACTCCGGCCGGCACTGGCTGGTCGACCACGCGCTCGGCGGGCCGTACCTCTACCAGGCGCTGGTACCCAGCAGCCTGGCCGCCGACGTGGCCTGCCGGCACGGCCTGCACGGCCCGGCGCAGGTGATCTCCACCGGCTGCACCTCCGGCATCGACGCCATCGGGTACGCCCACCAGCTCGTCGCCGACGGCGAGGCCGACGTGGTGCTGGCCGGTGCTGCGGACTCGCCGATCTCCCCGGTCACCGTCGCCTCGTTCGACGCGATCGGCGCGACCAGTCCGGACAACGACGACCCGGAGCACGCCTCCCGGCCGTTCGACGCCGACCGGCACGGGTTCGTCCTCGCCGAGGGCGCGGCGGTGCTGGTGCTGGAGGAGGCCGAGCACGCCCGCCGCCGGGGCGCGCACGTCTACTGCGAGGTGGCCGGGTACGCCAGCCGCAGCAACGGCTTCCACATGACCGGGCTGCGCCCGGACGGCGCGGAGATGGCGGTGGCGATCAGCGACGCGCTGCGGCAGGCCCGGCTCGCCCCGACGGCCGTGTCGTACGTCAGCGCGCACGGCTCCGGCACCCGGCAGAACGACAGGCACGAGACTGCGGCGTTCAAACGGGCGCTGGGGGAGACGGCGTACCGGGTGCCGATCAGCTCGATCAAGTCGATGGTCGGCCACTCGCTCGGCGCCATCGGCTCGATCGAGATGGCCGCCTGCGCGCTCGCCATCGAGTACGGCGTGGTGCCGCCGACGGCGAACTGGACCACCCGCGACCCGGAGTGCGACCTGGACTACGTGCCGAACGAGGCCCGGGAGGTGCCGGTGGACGTGGCGTTGTCGGTGGGCAGCGGATTCGGCGGATTCCAGTCCGCGATGGTGTTCCGCCGGCTCGCGGTGGCACCGTGACCGCGCGGGCCGTGGTGACGGGCATCGGCGTGGTCGCGCCCAGCGGCGTCGGCGCCGAGGCGCACTGGAACACAGTGCTCGCGGGCACCCGGCGCACCGGGCCGATCACGCTGTTCGACCCGGAGCGGTACCCGACCCGGGTGGCCGGGGAGGTGGCCGGCTTCGACCCGGCCGGGTTCAGCGACACCCGGCAGCGGGTGCAGACCGACAGGTGGACCCACCTGGGCTTCGCCGCCACCGGGCTGGCGCTCGCTGACGCCGGGCTGCCCGAGGTGTCGCCCGACCCGTACCAGTGGGCGGTCACGCTCGCCAGCTCCTCCGGCGGCAACCTGTTCGGGCAGCGGGAGCTGCAACGGCTCTGGGGCGGGCCGAGCCGCACCGTCGGGGCGTACCAGTCGATCGCCTGGTTCTACGCCGCGAGCGTGGGACAGCTGTCGATCCGCCACCAGTTCAAGGGGCCGTCCGGGGTGACCGTGTCCGAGTCGGCCGGCGGGCTGGACAGCCTGGCGCACGCGGTGCGCACCATCCGCCGGGGCACCCCCGTGGTGATCGCCGGGGCGACCGAGTGCCCGCTGAGCCCGTACGCGCTGGCCTGCCAGCTCCGCTCCGGCCTGCTCAGCGACGTGTCCGACCCGGAGCGGGCGTACCGGCCGTTCGACGTCGCGGCGAGCGGGTACGTGCCGGCCGAGGGCGGCGCCGTCTTCGTGGTGGAGGAGCTGGGCCACGCGCTGGCCCGGGGCGCCCGCGTCTACGGGGAGATCACCGGCTGGGCCGCCACCCACGACGCCGCGCCCACCGACCCGGCCACCGGCCCCGACCCGGCCCACTACGCCCGCGCGATGCGGCTGGCGCTGGAACGCGCCGGGGTACGCCCGCACGACGTGGACGTGATCTGGCCGGACGCGCTCGGGGTGCCCGCGTACGACCGGGCCGAGGCGGCGGCGCTGCGTACCGTGTTCGGCGACCGGACCCCGCCGGTGACCACGCAGAAGCCGCTGACCGGCCGGGCGCACCAGGGCGGGTCCGCGCTGGACGCGGCCACCGCGCTGCTGGCGTTCCGGCGCGGGATGCTGCCCGCCTCGGCCGGCCCGGACGAGCCGGCGCCCGGCTGCGAGCTGACGTTCCTGCGGCAGCCCCGCCCGCCGCGCAGCCGGATCGCGCTGGTCGGCGCGCGCGGCTTCGACGGGTTCAACAGCGCGCTGGTGCTGCGCGGCGCCGCGCCCCCACCGGCGGGGGAGCACTGACCGTCACGACGGCCGGGCCAGGTACGCGGTCTTCGCGTCGCCGGAGAACCCGCAGGCCAGGTAGAAGGCGTGGGTCGCGGGTGAGCGCGACCCGGTCATGAGCATCGCCTTGTAGCAGCCCGCGTCCCAGGCGGCCCGGAGCGTGCCGGCCATGATCTGCCTGCCCAGGCCGGTGCCGCGCCGCGACTCGTCGACCACCACGTTCTCGATGACCGCGTACGGCGACGCCGACCGGCTCAGGTTGGGGATCACGTTGAGGTAGGTGGTGGCGACGACCGCGCCGTCCACGTCGAGCACGAACAGGTGCAGCCCTTCGGTGGCCAGGATCCGCGCGAAGACCCGTTCGTCGGAGCCGTCGCTCAGGTGCGGGTCGTCCGGGTTCAGCTGCCGGTAGAGGCGGATGAGCTGTGGGAAGTCGTCGGGCCGGGCGGCACGGAACATGCCGTGAGCGTAGCCGCCCCCGCCGTCCGCGCGGGGTGCCGCGCGCACAGCATCCGGCGGCCGGCGGACTACCTTGCCGGCGTGGCCCCGATCCTGCCTGTCCGATCGAGCCTGAGCAATCCACCCAGCCGCTGTTTTGGATCTAGCCATTTGCATCTGGCGATGCAGAAGAGGGGCGTCGTAGGGTTCCGCCATACCCCGAACGACGTACCCGCTGGGCGGATCCGCCCAGTTCCTCAGTGGAACGGTGGCTGGTCGTGACTGCACATCCCGTGGCGGAAGATCCTGCCTCGACGACGGTGGACTGGGTGGACGACATCCTGTTCACCGGCCGCGACACCGACGTCTGCCTGCGCCTGCCCGAACCGGTCGACAAGGGCACGCTGCGCCGGCTCGTCGGCGAGGCGCAGGACCGGCTCGCCGGGGCCGGGCTGCGCGCCGGAGGCGCCGCCGCGCTGCGCCTGCCGCCCTCGCTGGCGTACGTGGCGCACCTGCTCGCCACCTGGCGTACCGGCGCCCAGGCGGTGCTGCTCGACCACCGGCTCACCGACCACGAGGTCGACCAGGCGCTGCGCCGGCTCGGCCCGCAGGTGGTGGTCGCCCCGGTACGAACCGGCGGCGGCGCGCTGCGGATCTTCGTCGACGTCACCGCGGGGGTCAGCGCGTACTCCGACCGCCCGGCGGGCAGCCCGCACGCGGTGATCCAGCTCAGCTCCGGCTCCACCGGACCGTCCAAGGTGATCGGCCGCACCGCCGCCGACCTGGTCGCCGAGGTGCACCGCTACACCCGCATCGACGGCGTCGCGCTGCCCGGCGAGCGGATCATCCTGCTCCCCAGCATGGTGCACGTGCTCGGCCTGGTCGGCGGCCTGCTCTACGGGCTGCACGCCGGCGTCGAGCTGTGCCCGCCGGAACGGCTCAGCGGCGACGCGATCCTCGCCGCCGTCGCCGCCCAGGACACCCCGGCCACTGTGCTCGGCGTCCCGTTCCACATCGGGCTGCTCGCCTCCACCACACCCGCCGGGCCGCTGCCCCAGCTCAAGCGCATGACCACAGGCGGCGAGCTGGTGCCCGCGGCCGTGGCGAACGCGTTCACCGACCGCTACGGCGTCCCGCTGGGCAACATGTACGGGATGACCGAGGTCGGCGTCATCGGCACCGACCTGTACGGGCGGCACCGGCCCGCCATCGCGCCCGCCCCGGGCATCGAGGTACGCGAGCGCGACGGCGAGCTGTGGGTGAGCTGCCCGGCCAACCCGTACGTCGGCCTGGCCGACCCGACCCGGTGGGCCGACGGCTGGCTGCACACCCGCGACGCCGGCGTGGTCGACCCGGACACGGGTCTGGTCACCATCAAGGGCCGGCTGGACTCGCAGGTGTCGGTGGGCGGCTTGAAGGTCGACCTGACCGAGGTGGAGGCCACGGTCGCCGGGCTGCCCGGCGTCGTCGCCGCGGTCGTGGTCTGGGACGACGGCATCACCGCGTACGTCCAGACCGACGGCTCACTGACCGAGGACACGCTCGACAAGCTGATCGCCGAGCGGCTGGCCGGCTTCAAGCGTCCCCGCACGCTGCGTCTGCTCGACCAGATGCCCCGCACCACCACCGGAAAGCTGGTCCGGTCCGTCCCGGCGCTGCGGGGCGCGGCGTCGTGACCGGCCCGCTGTACGAGCCGCACACCCGCCGGACGCCCACCGGAAGTCCGGTCCACCCCGAATCCCGCCCCGGACCGGCCGGGCAACGCGCCACCCGCGCGCCCGACCCCGCCGGTTCACACGCACACGGTGTCCCGACCGGGCACCGTCAGCCGGTACACGGAGAAGAGGTCTGAACCCATGCGAGACGAGGTCCGCACCTTCGTCGTCGAACAGCTCGCCGACATGAACTACGACGTGGAGGAGCTCGACGACGACACCACGCTCGGCCCCTCCGGCGTCGACCTGGAGTCGCTGGCCCTGGCCGACCTGGCGGTCCGCGTCGAGGACCGCTACGCCGTGAAGTTCGCCGACGACGAGTCGGAGAAGCTGGCGCTGATGACGGTCGGCGAGTTCACCACGATGGTCGCCGACCGGGTGGCCGCGAACAGCGACAAGTCCTGATGTCCGGTCAGCCCGACCTGGGGCGAGCTGACCTGGTGAGCATGCTCGCCGAACTGACCGCGAAACCCGCCGACCAGGTGCCGGACCGGCTCGGCTCGATGGAGCTGGCCTGGCTGGTGCACATGGTCGAGCAGCGCTACGACCGCCGGCTGGACCTGAGCGACGACGAACTCGCCGGCATCCGCACCGTCGACGACGCGCTCGCGGTGTTCCGTGGCTCTCTCACCGCTCCCGCAGATGGCTGAGCGGGAGACCGTACGGATCACCGGCACCTACGCGCTCAGCGCCCTCGGCAGGGGCGCCGACGCGCTGCTGGCCGGGGTGCTCACCGGCACCCCGGCGTTCGCGCCGGTGCGCCGTTTCGACACCACCGGCCGCCGGGTGACGGTGGCGGCCACCCTGCCGGACGTCGGCACGCTCGCCGGTGAGCTGACCGACGCGATCGACACCGCCGCCCGGGCCGCCGGACTGGACCGGGCCGGGCGGGCGGAGTCGGCGCTGTTCCTGGCCACCCACGGCGGGCCGTACTCGCTGCCCGTACCGCAGGGGTGGGACGAGCCGACGGTGCCGGCGCTCGCCGGTCACCTGGCCGCACGGTGCGGCCTCGGCGGGCGTACCCGGATCTACACCACCGCGTGTGTGTCGGCGAGCAGCGCGGTCGCCGACGCGGCGGCGCTGATCCGCCGGGGCGACCTGGAGCGGGTCGTGGTCGCGGCCGGTTACCTGGTCGAACCGGACCAGTACGCGCTGTTCGACGCCGGCCGGGCGCTCGCCGCCGACGGCGCGGTACGCCCGTTCAGCGCCGGCCGCAAGGGCCTGCTGCTGGGCGACGGGGTGGCCGCCGTGGTGCTGGAGTCGGCGGGCGCCGCCGCCCGGCGGGGCGCCGAGACGCTGGCGAGCGTGGCCGGGTGGGGCCGGGCGGGGGACGCGTACCACGCGTGCCAGCCGCACCCGGACGGGCTCGGGCTGGCCCGGGCGGTCGAGGCGGCGCTGCGCCGGGGCGGGCTGCCCCCGGACGCGATCGGCTACGTCAACGCCAACGCCACCGGCACCCCGTTCAGCGACGCCTCCGAGGCGGCGGCGCTGACCCGGGTGTTCGGCGAGGACGCCGGGCGGCTGCCGGTCAGCTCCACCAAGTCGGTGCACGGGCACGCGCTGGAGGCGTCCGGGTTGCTGGAACTGCTGGTCACCGTGCTGGCCCTGCGGCACGGCAAGCTGCCGGTCACCGCCGGCTGGCTCGGCCCCGACCCGCAGTGCCCGCTGGACGTCATCCGCGACGCCCCGCGCCCCGCGCGTACCGAACACGCCCTGACCCTCAACGCCGCCTTCGGCGGCGCCGACACGGCCCTCCTGGTGAGCACCTCATGACCGCCCCCGCCCCCCACCCCGACCTCCCGCGATCTTGCACTCACGGCCCCGGCGAACCGGGCACAACGCCCGCGCCCGGGGCACCAACCGCAAGATCGCGCGACAGGGGAGTCGTGGTGCTCGCGGAGGCGCGGTGGCCCGAGGACGGGGACGGGGGCGCGGGGCCGGCCGGGGTGCCGGGGTTCGTGCACTCGCCGTTCGCGCCGCTGGTGGCCGCGGTGGCGCAGCGGTGCCTCGCGCGGCGGTACCCCGACGGGCCGCTGCCGCCGGGCAACCGGACGGCTGTGGTGCTGGTCAGCGCCGGTGGGGACACCGCCGGGGCGGCGCACGTACGCGCCACTGTGGCCGCGGGCGGGCGGATCGGGCCGCTGTTCTTCTTCCAGTCGGTGCCGAACAGCGTGGTCGGGCACGTCGCGGCGCGCTGGGGACTGGACGGGCCGGTGGTGTGCCTGAGCCCCACCGGCGACGCGCGGGCCGAGGGGGAGGCCGAGGCGGACCTGCTGCTGTACGACGGCGACGCCGCACAGGCGTTGCTGATCCTGATCGAACTGGCACCGGACGGTACGCCGGGCGAGGCGACCGCGGTGCTGCTGGGGGAGGGAACACGTCAATGAGGACGAAGGGACTACGCGGCGCGCTCGCGGCCGACGCCGAGCTGGGCGCGGGCAACGTGCTCGCCCGGGTGCTGGCCCACGGCGCCGACCCGGACGGGCCGGGGCTCACGTTCGACACCGAGATCGACGGCCACCCGGCCGAGACCCCGCTGACCCTGGGCCGGCTCGACCGGATGGTCGCCGCCCGGGCGGCGTGGCTGCACGAACGCGGGGTGAAACCCCGCGACCCGGTCGCGGTCTGGGCCGGCACCGCCGCCGACATGGTGTTGTCGTTCCTGGCGCTGACCCGCCTCGGCGCCATCCCGGCGCTGATGAACGGCAGGCTGCGTCCCGAGATCGCCGCCGAGTACATCCGCCGGCTGCGCGCCGCCGGGGTGCTCGCCGACGCCGCGCACGCCGAGGCGCTGGCCGGGCACGACCTGGGCGCGCCGATGCTCGGCGAGCCCGCGCAGGCCGGCACCGGCGACCCCGACACGGCACCCGCGCACTACCGGCACCACCCGGACGACCCGATCGTGATCACCCACACCTCCGGCACCACGGGTGTGCCGAAGGCGGTGCTGCACTCGCACGCCAGCCTGTTCGCCGCCACCCGCCACCTGCTGTCCATGCCGCAGGCGCAGGGCACCACACGCATCCTCAACGCGCTGCCGGCCCCGCACACCGCCACAGTGCTCATGGTCAACCAGGCGCTCGGCAACCGGGCGGAGATGTTCCTGCTCTCCGACCAGGGCGGTGAGCGGGTGCTGGACGCGATCCAGCGGTGGCGCCCGGACGGCGTGTTCGGCTTCTCGGTCACCTGGGCCGAGCTGGCCCGCTTTGACCTGTCCGGCTACGACCTGGACTCGGTGCGGCTGTGGTTCAACACCGGCGACTGCTCGCACGAGCCGCACGTACGGCGGCTGGTCGCTGTCGGCTCCCGCGACGTGGTGACGCGCGGCGGCGTGACCCGGGTACCCGGGTCGGTGTTCATCGACGGGCTCGGCTCCAGCGAGATGGGCCACTCGATGTTCCACATCACCCACACCACCGACACCGACCGGTACGGCCGCTGCGTGGGCCGCCCGTACCGGTTCGCCAAGGTCGCCGTGCTCGACGCCGACGGCAACGAGCTGCCGCCCGGGCAGGTCGGCTGGCTCGGCATCGACTCGCCGTCGCTGTTCCGCGGCTACTGGAACGACTCGGTCACCACGTACCGGTTCCGGCTGCGCGGCTGGTACCTCACCGGCGACCTGGTGTACGCCGACGAGGACGGCCGCTACTACCACCTGGACCGGGCGGTCGACTCGGTCGAGGCAGGCGACGGGAAGCGGTTCTTCACCGCGCTGTCCGAGGAACGCATCCTCGCCGCCTGCCCCGACGTCACCGACTGCACTGTGGTGATCGTCAAGGCGGACGACGGCACAGTCACCACCGACGTGCTGCTGGAGCTGGCCGCCGGCGCCGACCCGGAGGCGGACCGCACCGAACGCATCCGTACCGCGCTCGGCCCGGACGTGGCAGCCACGCTGCGCCGGATCGTCCCGGTACGCGCCGACGACATCCCGGTCACCGTGACCGGCAAGGTCCGCAAGGTGGCGCTGCGCGAGCGCTACCTGACCGAGGCGCCGTCGTGACCGCCGTCATCACCGGCATGGGCCTGTTCACCCCGGCCGGGCGCGGCGTGGCGGACACGTTCGACGCGCTGATCACCGGCCGGTCCGGGCTGCGCCGCCCGCCCGAGGGACACCCGGCGGCGGGCAGCCTGGAGGTGGCCGGGGTGCTGCCGGACATCGACCCGCGCAGCGTCGCCTCCGGACCGGAGACGAAGGTGCTCGACCGGGTGGTGCTGCTCGCCCTGATCACCGCCGCCGAGGCGCTCGCCGACGCCGGCATCGAGGTGGGCCGCGACGTCGACCCGGAGCGCATCGCGGTGATCGTCGGCGGCGTCGGCGGCATGTCCACGCTGGAGGGCCAGGTGCTGGCGCGGGCCGCCCGGGGCCGGGCGGCGGTCAGCCCGTACCTGCTCACCGGCATCCTGCCGAACATGCCATCGGCGCGGATCGCCATCGCGCACGGCATCCGCGGCTACAGCTCGTCGGTCGGCACGGCCTGTGCCTCCGGTGCCCAGGCCGTCGCCGACGGGGTACGCCTCATCCGCTCCGGCGAGGCCGACGTGGTGGTGTGCGGGGCGAGCGAGGCGCCGCTGTTCGGCACGTTCGCCGACACGTTCGGCAACGCCCGGGCGCTGGCCCGGGGCTGGGACGAACCGACCGAGGCGAGCCGCCCGTTCGACAAGCGGCGCAACGGTTTCGTGCTGGCCGAGGGCGCGGCGCTGCTGGTGCTGGAGCGCGCCGGGCACGCCGAGGGCCGGGGTGTGCGCGGCTACGCCGAGGTCGCCGGTTTCGGGGCGAACACCGACGCGTACCACCCGACCGCGCCGCGGCCGGACGGCGCCGGAGCGGCGGCGTGCATGCGCCGCGCGCTGGCGGCCGGCGGGGTCGGGCCCGCCGACGTCGGGTACGTCAACGCGCACGGCACCGGCACCAAGCTCGGTGACGTCGCCGAGACGATCGCGCTGGCCGAGGTGTTCGGCACCGGCGGTGTGCCGGTCAGCTCCACCAAGGCGCTCACCGGGCACCTGCTCGGCGCGTCAGGGGTGCTGGAGGCCGCGGCCACCGCGCTGGCGCTCGACAGTGGCCTGCTGCCACCCACCTACCACCTGGACGACCCGGACCCGGAGTGCGAGGCGGACCACGTCCGCGCCGTGCCCCGGCCCACCCGGGCCGGCCACGCGCTGACGAACTCGTTCGGGTTCGGCGGCCAGAACGTCAGTCTGCTCCTGCGCCGGCTCTCCGGGCCGGCCCGCCGGGCCGCCACCCCGGCCGCGGGCTGACCGGACTCCAGTCCCGGGCGTCCGTCCGGGTCGCGATCACGGGGGGAACAGGGGAAGCCCATGACCATCAACGGGATAGATCATCTCGAACTGTACGTGGGGGACGCCCGGCAGGCGGCCTTCTACTTCGACAACGCGGTCGGTTTCCGGCTGTGCGGGCAGGGCGGTCCGGAGACCGGGCTGGACGGGCAGCGCTCCCTGCTGCTGGCCCAGGCCGGCATCCGGCTGCTGCTGACCACCGGACTGTCCGCCGAGCACCCGGCTGCCACGTACGTGCACCGGCACGGCGACGGCATCGCCGTGGTGGCGCTCGCCGTGGACGACGCCGCCGGGGCGTACGCCGAGCTGGTGGACCGCGGTGCGACGGCGCTGAGCCCGCCGCGCACCTTCACCGGCGCGGACGCCGAGGTGGTGGTGGCCGAGGTCGGCGGCTTCGGCGACGTGGTGCACCGCCTCGTCGAGCGGCGCGGCGACCCGGGCGTGTTCCTGCCCGGCGCGATCGAGCCGGTGACCGCGCCCGACGGCACGGACACGCTGCTCGCCGAGGTGGACCACCTGGCGATCTGCGTGCCGCCGGGGCAGCTCGACGAGACCGTCGCGCACTACGAGAAGGTGTTCGGCTTCGCCGACATCTTCACCGAGCACATCGAGGTCGCCGGCCAGGCGATGAACTCCAAGGTGGTGCAGAGCCCGTCCGGGACTGTCACCTTCGTGCTGCTGGAGCCGGACACCGGCGCCCGGCCGGGGCAGATCGAGGACTTCCTGCGCTGGCATGCCGGGGCCGGGGTGCAGCACCTGGGCCTGCGCACCGACGACATCGTCACCGCCGTGGGCGCGCTCGCCGGGCGCGGGGTGCGGTTCGCCAGCACGCCCGGCGCCTACTACGACGGGCTGGAGCAGCGGGTCGGCCGGCTGGACGCGCCGGTGGACCGGCTGCGCGAGCTGAGCATCCTGGTCGACTCCGACCACGACGGGCAACTGCTGCAGATCTTCACCGAGTCGATGCACGTGCGCCGCACGCTCTTCCTCGAACTCATCGAGCGGCGCGGGGCGCGCACCTTCGGCAGCGGCAACATCAAGGCGCTCTACGAAGCGAAGGAACGCGAGCTGGCCGCGGCGGGGGCGACCCCCGGCGTCGCGGCCGGAGGGGCTGGGGCATGACCACCATCGATCCCGGGCTGACCGCCGAGGAGGAGGCGCTGCTTCCCTCCGACGAGGACGTCCGGCACTACGCCGAGCACGGCTGGTACCTGTCGAAGAAGCTGCTCACCGACGACGAGGTGGACGAGCTCGTCGCCGCCACCGACAGCTACTACGCCGGGGACCGTGACCGCCGCCTGCCGGTACGCCCGCCGAAGCTGGCCTACTGGGAGCCCTCGAAGGGTGACGTGCAGCGGCACAACGACTACGTCCACCACGAGCACGACGGCATCGCCCGCATCCTGCGCAAGCCGCTGATCGGTGCGGTCGCCGCCCGGCTGGCCCGCGCCGCCGAGATCCGGATCTTCCAGTCCACGCTGATCTGGAAGCCGCCGATCGCCGGCGAGCCGTCGAACATCGTGCCCTGGCACTTCGACAAGCACTACTGGGCGTCCTCGTCGTCGGAGAACATGCTCACCGCGTTCATCCCCTTCCACGACTGCGGTGAGGAGATGGGCACCATCACCATGGTCGACGGCTCCCACCGCTGGCGGGAGATCGGCGCCGACGACACGGTGGTGCGGCACTTCGCCGACCGGGACCGCGACCAGCTCGAGGTGATGCTCGCCGAGAACGCCGCGTACAACGGCGCCGAAATCCGCAAGATCCCCATGGTGATCCCCAAGGGACACATGAGTTTCCACCACTGCCGCACCTACCACGGCAGCGGTGCGAACGTCAGCGGCCGGCCCCGCCGGGCCGTCTCGCTGCACCTGCAGGACGGCGACAACGCCTGGCGGGAGTATCCGCTCTCCGACGGCACCCTCGCCGCGTACAACCACGACGTGCTGGTCCGCCGCACCCACGAGGGCCGGCCGGACTACGCGGACCCCGATTACTGCCCGGTCATCTGGCGCGACCGCGCCCAGCAGGGAGGCTGACAATGTCACGGTACGACTGGGGTAAGACGCACCCGGGCATCGAGCGGCTGGAGCGGGCGGTGACCGAGCGCCGCGACGTGGTGGTCAAGCACCCCCTCTACGCCAACCTCGACACCCACGACGCGCTCGTCACGTTCATGGAGCACCACGTCTTCGCCGTCTGGGACTTCATGTCCCTGCTGAAGTCGTTGCAGCGGCAGCTCACCTGCGTCACGGTGCCGTGGATCCCGACTGGCCCGACCGGCAGCCGCCGCCTCATCAACGACATCGTCATGGTCGAGGAGAGCGACGAACTCGGCGACGGCTACATCAGCCACTTCGAGCTGTACGTGCAGGGCATGACCGAGGCCGGCGCCGACACCACAGCCGTGAACAAGCTCGTCGACCTGCTGCGCGACGGCACCCCGGTCACCGAGGCACTCGGCGCCGCCGGCGTCCCCGCGGCGTCCGCCGCGTTCGCCGGCACCACCTGGCGCATCATCGAGACCACCCCTGTGCACTGCCAGGCCGCGGCGTTCGCGTTCGGCCGCGAGGACCTCATCCCCGAGATGTTCACCCAGGTCGTCGCCGTCAACGAGCGCAGCAACCGGCTCAACAAGTTCGTCGACTACCTGGAGCGGCACATCGAGGTCGACGGCGAGCAGCACACCCCGATGGCCATGCAGATGCTGGCCGACCTGTGCGGCGACGACGACACCAAGTGGCAGGAGTGCGCCGACACGGTGAACGCCGCGCTCGCCGCCCGCGCCCGCCTCTGGGACGACATCCTCGCCGCCGTCAAGGAGGGCCGTCCGGCGTGACCGGCTCCGACCCGCTCCGGCTCTACCGGACGGTCCGGCTGATCCGCCGCTTCGAGGAACGCGCGATCGAGCTGGTCCGCGCCGGGGAGATCGTCGGCGGTATCCACCCGTACCTCGGTCAGGAGGGGATCGCCGCCGGCGTCTGCGCGGCGCTGGACCGCGAGGACCTGGTCACCGGCACCCACCGCGGGCACGGGCACGTGCTCGCAAAGGGTGCCGACCCGGCCCGGATGCTGGCCGAACTGTGCGGTCGGGTCACCGGGCTCAACCGGGGCCGGGGCGGGTCGATGCACGCCGCCGACTTCGGCGTCGGCGTCCTCGGCGCCAACGCCATCGTCGGGGCCGCCGGGGCGATCCTCACCGGAGCGGTGTGGGAGCGCCGGCGGCGTGGCGCCGACATCGTCGGCGCCACCTTCTTCGGCGACGGCGCGGTCAACGAGGGCATGCTCCTGGAGGCGTTCAACCTGGCCGCGCTCTGGCGGATACCGGTGCTGTTCGTCTGCGAGAACAACGGCTACGCCACCACCATGCCGGTCGACGGCGCGGTCGCCGGCACCATCGCCGGGCGGGCCGCCGCCTTCGGCATGCCGGCGGCCGTCGTCGACGGGCAGGACCCCGAGGCGGTACGCGAGGTCACCGCCGCCGCCGTCGCGCGGATGCGCGCCGGCGGCGGACCCGAGCTGGTCGAGGCCCGCACCTACCGCTTCGACGCCCACCACACCTTCGAACATCAGGTACGCCTCGACTACCGGCCGCCGGAGGAGGTGGCCGAGGGCCGGTCCCGCGATCCGGTGGACATCGCCGGAGCACGGCTCGACCCGGCGGTACGGGCCGAGGTGGACGCCGCCGTCGAGGCGGAACTGGACGCCGCCGTCGACTACGCGCTCGCCGGGCCGCACCCCGACCCGGCGACCGCCCTGGACCACCTGTACGCCAGCGGGCTCACCGCCCGGACCGGAGGTGGCTGATGCCCCGGCTCTCCTACCGCAGGGCGCTCACCCGGGCGCTCGCCGACGAGATGACCCGCGACGATTCGGTCGTGGTGCTCGGCGAGGACATCCGGGTGGCCGCCGCGAACGTCACCACCGGCCTGCTGAAGAAGTTCGGCCCGGAACGGGTCCGCGACACCCCCCTGTCCGAGCAGGCGTTCACCAGCTTCGCCACCGGCGCGGCGCTGGCCGGAGCCCGCCCGGTGGTGGAGTTCCAGATCCCGTCGCTGTTGTTCCTGGTCTTCGAGCAGATCGTCAACCACGCGCACAAGTTCCCGCTCATGACAGGCGGCCAGTGCGCGGTGCCGGTCACCTACGTGGTGCCCGGCTCCGGCTCCCGCACCGGCTGGGCCGGGCAGCACTCCGACCACCCGTACGCGTTGTTCGCCCACGTCGGGGTGACCACAGTCGTACCGGCCACCCCGGCCGACGCGTACGGGCTGCTGGTCTCCGCGATCCGCTGCGACGACCCGGTGGTGGTCTTCGCCCCGGCGGGCGCCCTGGACCTGCGCGCCGACGTCACCGACCTGGTGCCCGTGCCGCTGGGCCGGGGGATCGTCCGCCGCGCCGGCACCGACGTGACAGTGGTGGCGGTCGGGCACCTGGTGCACGACGCGCTCGCCGTCGCCGAGGAACTCGCCGGCCAGGCGTCGGTGGAGGTCTTCGACCCCCGCACGCTCTACCCGTTCGACTGGGACGGGCTGGTCGAGTCGGTGAGCCGCACCGGGCGGCTGGTGGTCGTCGACGACGGCAACCGCTCCTGCGGCATCGCCGGGGAGATCATCGCCACGGTGGTCGAGCGGGTCCGGCTGGCCGCGCCACCCCGCCGGGTCACCCGCCCCGACGGCGCGGTGCTGCCCTTCGCGCCAGCCCTGGACCGGGCCGTGCAGCCCGGCCGCGACCAGCTCACCGCCGCCATCCAACTGACCCTCAAGGACGGATGAACGATGGACCCGAACTACACGTGGCCGCCGCTCGGCCAGGCGTGGACCGACCTGCCCGAGTCCACCCGTACCGCGATGGTGACCACCGGCGCCGTGGCCTGGGAGAAGATCTTCCACGGCCGGGCCACGTACAACAAGCAGTGGCGGCTGGCCCGCCCGCCCGTGTTCACCGCCGACGCGTTCCGCGAGCTGAACGAGGTCTGCGACCGCATCGCCCAGCTCATCCTGGAGGCCTGCCGGCGCCGCGCCCGCACCGCCGGTGAGCTGCGCCTGCTGCTCGACGTGCCGGACGGCGAGACCCGGCTGCTCGACCCGGACGAGGAACTGCACGAGGGGCTGCTCGCCGCGTACCGGCCGGACGTGCTGTTCTCCGGCGGCGTGCCGTGCATCGTCGAGTACAACATCGACAGCAGCCTCGGCGGCGGCTTCGACGCCGACACCGTGATCCAGCGGTACGCCGAGCTGTACCGTACCCATGACCTGCTCGACGGCGCGCGACCCGCGCCGTCCCTGCTGGACCAGCGGTTCGTGGCCATCCGGGACACACTCGGCCTGCCCGACGGCGCCCGGGTGGCGCTGCTGATGGACTTCGACGCCGACTACCCGGGGCTGGACGACCCGGAGACGTTCATCCGGATCCTGTCCCCGCTGATCGACCAGGCCCGCCCGTTCGGCATCGACCTGGTCATCGCCCCGGTCGCCACCGCCACCCTGGACGGGCAGAACCGGCTGGTCGTCGGCGGCGCCCCGGTGGACGCCCTGTTCCGGCTGTTCGTGCCCAACCGGGTCACCCCCAGCTCCGGGCTGGACGCGGTGGCCGGCGCGCTCGCCGCCGGCACGCTGCCGATGTTCGTCAGCAGCGCCGCCTGGCTGCTCAGCAACAAGCTGAACTACGCCTGGCTCTGGGACGACCTGGAGCTGCTGCCGGAGGACGACCGGACGCTGATCCGCCGGTACGTGCCGCACACCGTGGCGCTCACCGCCGACCAGCTCGACCGGGCGCTCGCCGAACAGGCCGACCTGGTCGCCAAGCCGGCCGGCGGATCAGCCGGGCACGGCGTGCTGATCGGCCGGGAGATGACACCTGTGGCGTGGGCGGACGGGGTACGCGCTGCGATCGCGGAGGGCGGCAACATCCTTCAGCGCTACCACGAGGCGGACCGGGTGGCGATGGACTTCGTGCAGATCGAGACCGGTGAGACGGTCACCGCCGACGTCCCGTACAGCCTCGCCCCGTACCTGTTCGACCGCACAGGTTCAGGCGCGCTGGCGCGGGTGGGCTACCCGGGGTGCGACGAGGTCCTCAACCTGGCGAGAGGCGTCCTCCTGACCGGCATCCTGCTCACGGACTGACCCGCTCCATCCCCGTCCACCCCCGTTCCCCCTCACTCCCAGCGTTGATCAAGGAGTTTGGGTCCTCACGGGGGCGTGTCAGCGACCCAAACTCCTTGGTCAACAAGGTGGATCCGGGGTCGGCGCTTGACCCTCGCCCCCTGACCCCGCTGATCATGAAGTTGACGGGAACAAATCGGACGCTCAGCGCCGCCAACCTCATGATCGTCGGGGCGGGGCGGGGCGGGGCGGGGCGGGGCGGGGCGGGGCGGGGCGCGGCGCTGCGCGGAGCCGGGGGGAGGGTGGGTCAGGGGTGGGGGAGGTGGGTGGAGAGGACCTTCAGGGTTTCGGCGGTGGCTACCGCGTCGCTGCGGGCGCTGCCGTGGCGGCCGTCGCTGCTGTACAGCGACGGGTCGGCCACCAGCGGGTGGTCGGTCAGGTGGACGTGCAGTGTGCCCAGGCACTCGGCCACGGCCCGGGTGTGCCGGGACAGCCGGCGCATCCGCTCGCCCAGGCCCGCGCGCAGCGCGTCCGGCACCGCCGGGCTGTGCGACACGTCGAACATGCCCACGGTGATGACGTCCGCGCCCGCCTCCCGTAGCGCGGTGATCATGGCGGTCAGCTCGGCGTCGACAGCGTCCGGGTCGTAGGCGGACCGGAACGCGTCGTTGCCGCCGCACACCACCAGGGCCAGGTCCGGCTCGAAGGCCAGCGCGCCGGCCAGTTGGGTGGCCCGGACCTCGTGCGCGCGCAGTCCGCGCCGGCCCAGGTTCAGGTAGGCCAGCTCCGGCCGGATCGCGCGCAGCTCGGCGGCGATCCGGTCGGCCCACTGGAGGTCGGGGTAGCCGTCGGCGGGTTCGCACAGTCCTTCCGCGACGCTGTCACCCAGCACCACGAACCGCCGCCACGGGTGCCCGCGCAGCAGGTCGGCGGCCTCTCCCGGGCGCAGGCACCACGGGTCGGTCGCCTCGGTCAACGTCGATGGCATGCCCGGCAGGCTAGCCGAGCGTCCCACGCCGGGAAAGAGGCTCAGCCCAGCAGGGCCAGCAGCTCCCCGGGCCGGCCCAGGCTGAGGTCGGCGGGCTCGTCGGGGTCGTACTGGTGACCCCACGCGGCGGCGACCGCGACCGCGCCGCTGCGCCGGGCGGCGCGTACGTCCAGTGGTGAGTCACCCACGTACGCGGCGCGGCCGGGTGGCACGCCGAGCCGACGGCAGGCCGCCTCCACGCCGTCGGGCGCCGGTTTGGGGCGGTCGACCTGGTCCCCGCCGAGGACGACCTCGAAGTGACCGAGCAGGCCCGCCCGGTCGAGCAGGATCTCGGCGGCCCGGTGGCTCGCGCCGGTGAACACGCCGACCGGCACCCGGGCGGCGATCTCGGCGAGCGCGTCGGCGACGCCGGGGTAGACGCGTACCCGGCCGGCGAGCGCATCCAGCTCGGTGTGGTAGCGGTCCAGGTCCTCGCCGGAGGCGGGCCGCCGCAGCAGGTGCGCCAGCAGGTCCGCCGGGGAGCCGATCGAGTAGCCGGCGATGACCTCGGCGTCGGTGTACGACGGACCGCCTCCGGCCCGCACCGCCGCCCGGTACGCCGCGGGCACCACCGCGTGCGACTCGACGAGCGTGCCGTCCATGTCGAAGACGATCGCGTCCACCGGGCCGGTCACGCGTTCTCCGCCCGGTGCGCCGTGGCGAGCCGCTTCGGGGCGCGCGCATACCACGCCTCGGTGACCAGCTCGGTCAGCTCGTCCACGCCGATCCGGTCGAGCCGGACCAGCACCGCCGGGTATCCGTCGAAGTGCGGCGTGGTGAAGTAGACAGCCGGGTCGTCGGCGATCAGCGCCTCCTTGGCGCCCAGGTCGGGCACCCGCGCGCCGAGAATCGGGCCGTCCGGCGCGGCGTCGCCGAGCGCATCGAGTTCGCCGCGCCGCAGCGGCCGCTCCCAGACGAACGACTTGTCGCGGACCCGCCAGGCGGGCGCCTCGTCGTACGTGGGTCGCTCGGTGGTCTCGGGCAGGCCCAGCGCGATGCGCCGCACGTCTTCCCAGGTCGCCATGGCCCCGACCCTACCGCCGACCCCCGACACCGCGGCCCGGACCGGCGGGCTCAGACCGGCGGGCTCAGACCGGCGTGGGCGCGGCAGGTTCCGTGGCCGGGCGCCGGGACGCGCGGCTCAGCAGCAGTGGCCCCACGGTCAGCACCAGGCAGACCACCGACATCACCAGCAGCGCCGGGGTCAGGTCGAGCAGCGCCACCGACCAGCCGCCGAGCAGCGCGCCGACGGGCAGGCCGAGGAACGCCACCGAGCCGGAGATGCCCAGCACCCGGGTCTGCAGCTCGCCCGGCACCCGCTGGTAGAGCGCGGCGCCGAGCAGCGGGTTCACCGCCGCGATGCCGATGCCGGACAGGAACGTCACCACGAGCACCACGACCAGGTCGTCGCTGAGCGCCAGCGCGAGCAGCCGGGGCGCGCCGCTGAGCGTCAGCCCGAGCGCGAACGTCGTCCCGGCCGGCAGCCGGGTGCCGAACATCGTGAACAGCAGGTTGCCCAGCAGCGCGCCGGCCGAGAAGACGCCCAGCAGCAGACCGAATCCGGCCGGGTCGCCGAGCACCTGGTTGACCCAGAGCGGGATCCAGACCGCGACGCTGGCGTTGGCGAACATGTTCGACACCGAGACCACGATCAGCATGGTCATCAGCGTCCGGTCGGTGCGCAGGTACGCGAAGCCGCCGCGCAGCGCCCGCAGGTACGGCTCCCGGGGCGCCGGTTGCGCCGGTGCGGGCGGCCGGACCAGCACGCCGATCAGCAGCGCGCAGACCGCGAACGTGGCCGCGTCGATCCAGATGGCCCGGGTCAGCCCGACCCAGTCGATGAGCAGTCCGCCCAGCACCGCGCCGAACAAGGTCATGCCCCGGGCCAGGCCGTCGTAGGCGCTGGTGAGCCGGATCAGGGGCACCCCGGCCCGCTCGGCCGCGGGTTTGAACAGCACGTGCTTGACCCGGTCGCCGATGCCGCGCAGCCCGCCGGCGATCGCCACCAGCACCAGCAGCGTGCCGAAGCCGAGCCAGGGCGCCAGCGCCACCACGGCCATCGCGACGGCGCTCGCCGCGTCCACGAACACCGAGGTACGGCGTACCCCGAACCGGTCCGCCCACGGGGTCGCGAGCGCGCTGGAGAGCATGTACGGAAGCGTCTCCGCCGCCGCGACGAGCCCCATCTTGGTGGGACTGCCGGTGGTCTCCAGCACGAGCCAGGGGATGGCGACCACCGAGATCCGGGTGCCGAGGTTGGACAGCAGGTCGGCGCCGACCAGGGTGTACAACTCCCGGCGCGGGTTCACGCCGGACTGCCGATCGGGTCGGCACCGGCCGGGTGGGCCGCCGCGTACCGGGCCCGCAAGGCGCGCTTGTCCACCTTCGCGGACCGGTTCAGCGGCAGCGCGTCGACGAACTCGACGGCGCCGGGCGCCCACGTCTCGCTCAGCTCCCGGACCACGAGCGCGATCAGCTCGTCGCCGGTCACCGACGCGCCCGGCGCGGGCACCACGTACGCGTGCGGCAGCTCCCCGGCCACCGGGTCCGGTACGCCGATCACGGCGGCGGCGCGTACCTCGGGGTGGCCGGCGAGCACGTCCTCGATCGGGCGGGAGTAGATCGGCCAGCTGCGCTGCCGGGTGAGGATCCGGTCCTGTAACCGGTCGACCAGGTAGAGGTAGCCGTCGGCGTCGAGGTGCCCGATGTCGCGGGTGCGGACCCAGCCGTCGACGAGCGTCTCGGCGGTCAGCTCCGGCTGACCGTGGTAGCCGGCGAAGCTCAGCTTGGTACGCACCCACACCTCGCCGTCCTCGCCGGCCGGCAGCACCCGCCCGCCCGCGTCGCGGATCTCCACCGACACGTCGCCGTACGGGCGGCCGCAGGAACGCAGCCGCTCCGGGTGCTCCGGGTCCTCGGTGAGCCCGGGCAGCGCGCAGATGACCACCGCCTCGCTGAGCCCGTACACGATGCGCAGGCACGGGCCGAAGCGGGCGATGGCCTGGCGCAGCCGGGCCGGCGCGGCGGGCCCGGCGCCCACGTTGAACATGAACATCGCGGAGAAGTCGGCGCCCGGCAGGTCGGGGTGGTCGAGCACCTCGTAGAGCATCGGCGGGGTGACGAACGTGGAGGTCAGCCGTTCGGCGTCCACCGTGGCGACGAACGCGGCCGGATCCCACTGTTCGCGCAGGAACAGCACCCCGCCGGTGAACAGGTTGATCAACGTGGTGATCTGGCCGCTGGCCAGCCACATCGGGGAGTGCGACAGGTGCCGCAGCAGCGGGAACCCGGCGCCCCGGAAGTCGGCGGCGAGCGCGAGCACCTGCCGGTAGAAGCTCTCCCGGTGGTGCACCAGCTTCGGCGTGCCGGTGGTGCCGCTGGTCTGCAGGATCGACTCCGGCGCCGGCACCTCGGCGGGCAGCTCCGCGGCCGGCCCGGCGGCCCCGGCGGTCAGGTCCGGTCCGGCGCCGCCGGGTCCGAGGCAGAGCACCGGTACGCCGGACAGGCCCGCCGCGACCTCCACCGCCTGCGCGTCACGCGGGTCGTGGACGAACGCCTCCGGCGCGGACAGCGCGACGAACTCGTCGACCTCCCGCCGCGAGGTCACCGGGGCCACCCACATGCTCCGGCAGCCCAGCAGGTGCAGGGCCAGTTGCAGCAGCGGACCCTCGACCGTGTTGCCGAGCATCACCAGCACCGCCGCGCCGGGGCGTACCCCGTGGTGACGCAACGCGGCGGCCAGGCCGCGCACCTGCGCGGCGACCTGGGGGTAGGTGAGGCGGCGTCCGCCGCCGACGAGCGCCTCCCGGTCGCCGAACCCGGCGAACAGCTCCAGCGCCTCGTGCACATAGTTCGGCCGGTCGGTCATCGGGCAGCCCCCATCATGGTCCGCGAGCGGCGTCCGGCCAGGTCAGGGCCGGGACATGACGGCAGGTGCCAGGGTCGGCGACCGCACCGCCGCCAGCCCCGAGCCTAGGCAGCCGCGGTCCACGCCGGACAGAGCCGATCGTCGCTGCGTCACGCCCCCCGGGCATTTGATCATGTCGATCAGGTTGATTGACGCTCGTCACGGCCGGAAGCTAGTTTCCGGTCCATCGCCCGGGCCGGTGCCGCCGACCGCGTCACGCCCGGGGCTGCCGACCATGGAGGATCGATGCCGACCCCGAAGAGATGGCACGTCATAGCTTCCGCCGTAACGCTGCTGATCGCCGCCACCCCGGCGGTCACCGCGAGCGCCGGCCCGACCGGGAACGACCGCGCCGGGCACGGGCGCGCCGAGTGGGCCGGAACCTGGGCCGCGGCGGTGACCCGCGGGAACACCGTGGGCCTGACCGAGACCGGCCTGAACAACCAGAGCATTCGGATGACAGTGCAGACCTCGGTGGGCGGGCCGCGCCTGCGGGTGCGGCTGACCAACCTCTACGGCCAGCAGGCCGTCCAGGTCGGCAGCGCCACCATCGCCCGGCCGAACACCGCCACCCCCGATGACCTGTCCGACATCGTCCCGGCCAGCATCCGGCAGCTGACGTTCTCCGGCGCCGGCACGGCGACCATCAACAAGGGCGCCGAACTGCTCAGCGACCCGGTCAACTTCCCGGTGACCGAGCAGGAGGACCTGGTGGTCACCCTGTACTTCCCGGTGCTCACCGGGCCGGTCACGTTCCACGGTCAGTCCAAGGTCACCAACTTCATCGGCGCCACCGACCTCACCTCGGCGGCCGACGGCACCGGCTTCACCATCCGGCCCAACTGCTGCTGGATGTTCCTGTCCGGCATCGACGTGGAGCGCAAGGCCACGCCCGGCTCCGTGGTGGTGCTGGGTGACTCCATCAGCGACGGCAACGGCAGCACCGTCAACGCCGACCGCCGCTGGCCGGACTTCCTGGCCAAGCGGCTGATCGACGCCCGCCCGGAGCCGCGTACCCCGGGTGTGCTCAACCTCAGCCTGGCCGGCAACCGGCTCAACCACGAGGGCACCGAGCCCGGCGCGGGCGGTTTCCCCGGCTACTACGAGCTGGGCCCGAACGCGCTGGCCCGGCTCAACGAGGACGTGTTCCCGCAGACCGGGGTACGGACCGTCATCACCCACCTGGGCATCAACGACATCTGGATGAACGGCGACAGCCCGGAGGCGATCATCGCCACGCTGCGCCAGCTCAACCAGCAGGTCCAGGCGCGCGGCCTGACCAGCATCGCCGGCACGCTCATGCCGTACGAGGGCAATGGCGGGCCGGGCGTGTGGACCCCGGAGAAGGACGCCACCCGGCAGGCCGTCAACACCTGGCTGCGCGGGCCCGGCCGCGCCGAGTTCGACGGCGTCGTCGACTTCGACGCGGTGATGCGGGATCCGGCCCAGCCGAGCCGGCTGCTGCCGGCGTACGACTCGGGTGACCACATCCACCCGAACGACACGGGCGCCGCGGTGATGGCGAACGCCGTACCACTGAAGCTGCTCGGACTGTGACACCGGGCGGGGGCGGCGGTCGACACGACGCCGCCCCCGCCGCCGTTTCCTGGGGAGGAAGAGACAGTGGACGTCAGTGAGATCCTGACCGGCCTCTACAGCGAGCAGGGCCGGCAGAACCCGTATCCCTTCTACGCGGCCCTGCACGAGCACGGGCCGATCAACGCCGTTCCGGCCCGGGCCGAGCACAGCACCGTGAGCGCGGTGGCCGGCGGGTACGACGTGGTGGACCAGATCCTGCGTGATCCCGGCTGGTACAAGGGCTTCCCGCCCGGCTGGGAGGAGCAGGAGATCCTGCGTACGTTCCTCACGTCGATGATGTTCGTCAACCCGCCGGACCACACCCGGATGCGCGCGGTGTTCGCCAGGACGTTCACCCCGCGCCGCCTCGGCGCGCTGGAGCCGGTGATCGAGCGGATCGTCGCCGAACGCCTGGATCACATGGCCGAGGTGGGCGCGGACGGCCACGAGGTGGACTTCGTGGCCGACTTCGCGTACCCGGTCCCGGCGCTGGTGATGGCCGAGTTCATCGGCCTGCCCGCGGCGGACCTGTCCTGGTACCGGCAGCGGGTCGACTGGATCGACGAGTACATGGACGTGTCCGGCAAGACGCCGGAGCGGCTGGCCCGGGCCAACCAGGCCGCCGAGGAGTTGCGCGTCTTCTACCGGGACCTGATCGCCCACCGGCGCCGTACGCCCGGCCACGACCTGATCAGCGGGCTGGCCGAGGTGCTCGACGCGGGCGGCGTCGACCTCACCGAGGATGAGTTGATCAGCAATCTGATCGTGCTGTTCAACGCCAGCTTCGTCACCACCGTCTACATGTTCAGCAACGGCCTTCCACTGCTGCTGGAGCACCCGGACGTCACCGCCGCGCTGCCCGGCGACGACGCGCTCGCCCGGGGCTGCGTGGAGGAGGTGCTGCGGATGGAGAGCCCGGTGCACTTCCTGGCCCGCTCCGCGCCCGCAGGCGTCGACCTCGGCGGGGTGCCGATCGACCGCGACGACAACGTGCTGCTGCTGATCGCCGCCGCCAACCGTGACCCGGCCCGGTTCCCCGACCCAGACCGCTTCGACCCGCGCCGCGACGGCCCGCCGTCGCTGGCCTTCGGCGTCGGGCTGCACTTCTGTCTCGGCTCGGCGGTGTCCCGGCTGGAGGGCCGGCTGGCGCTGCCGCGCCTGTTCGCGCGCTTCCCCCGGCTCGCCGTCACCCAGCCCTACACGTACAGCGGGAGCCTGTTCCTGCGCGGTATCGACAAACTCTTCGTCACCACCGGGGAGGCCGGATGACACTCGATCCGCAGGTGGTCGCGTGGCGGGCCGCGAGGGCCGCCGCCGGCACCGTGCCGCTCTACACCCAGACCCTCGCCGAGGCCCGCGCCGCCGACCTCGCCGCGATCCGCGCCGGCTCCGGCGCGGTCGAGCCGGTCGCGGAGGTACGCGACACGACGGTGCCCGGCCCGGCCGGGCCGCTGCCGGTGCGGATCCACCGGCCGGACGGCGACGGACCGCTGCCCACGCTCGTCTACTTCTTCGGCGGCGGCTGGACGCTCGGCAGCGTCGACACGGCCGACGGGATCTGCCGTCGGCTGGTCAACCTCACCGGCGCCCAGACCGTGACCGTCGGCTACCGGCTCGCCCCGGAGCACCCGTTCCCGGCGGCGGTGGAGGACTGCCATGCCGCGTTGCGGCACCTCGCCGCGCACGCCGCCGAGTTCCGCGTCGACGCCGACCGGCTGGCTGTCGGCGGGGACAGCGCGGGCGGGAACCTGGCCGCCGCGGTGACGCTGCTGGCCCGCGCCGACGGCGGTCCCCGGCTCGCCGCCCAGTTGCTCGTCTACCCGAACACCGACCAGCGGCCCGGGCACCGGCCGGCCGACGACGAGGACCCGATGCTGTTCAACAGGCACTCGGTCGGCTGGTACCGCGGCCACTACCTCGCCGACCCCGGCGACGCGGCCCACCCGCTCGCGTCGCCGCTGCTCGCCGAGGACCTGTCCGGCCTGCCCCCGGCGTTCGTGATCACCGCCGGGCACGATCCGCTGCGTGACGAGGGCCTGCGGTACGCGTCTCGGCTGCGCGAGTCCGGTGTGCCCACCGAGACGGACGACTACCCGGGCATGGTGCACGGGTTCTTCGCCATGCCCGGCGTGTTCGACGCCGGCCGGCTGGCCCAGGAACGCGCCGCCGCCTTCCTGCGCCGCGCGTTCGGGCTCGACCCGGCGCACGCCCGGGCGGCGACGGGTGCCGACCATGGCTGACCCGGCGGACGGGTTCGTGCCACCGGCCAGCCTGGCCGAGTTCGCCGCGCTCGCCCGGGCGGTCCTGCCGGCCGACGTGTGGGACTTCGTCGACGGCGGCAGCGGCACCGAGACCGCCCTTGCCGCGAACCGGGCCGCACTGGACCGGGTGGCGGTTCTGCCCCGGATGCTGGCCGGGGTGGACGACCCGTCCACCGAGGCGACGCTGCCCGGCGGCCGGGCCGCGTTGCCGGTGGCTGTCGCACCGATGGCGTACCAGCGGCTGCTGCACCCCGACGGCGAGCCGGCGCTCGCGGCGGCGGCCCGCGCGGCGGGCGTGCCGTACGTGGCGAGCACGCTGTCCAGCACCCCGATCGAAGAGATCGCGGCGACCGGTGCGACGGTGTGGTTCCAGCTCTACTGGCTGCGTGACCGGGCGCTGGTGGCCGACCTGCTCGACCGGGCGGAGGCGGCCGGCTGCGCGGCGGTGATGGTGACCGTGGACGTGCCGGTGCTGGGGCGGCGCCTGCGCGACGCGCGCAACGGCTTCGCGTTGCCGCCGCACGTCACCGCCGCGAACCTGCCCGGCGGCCGGGACGACCTGGCGCATCAGGGCACGCCCGGCGTCTCGGCGGTGGCCGTGCACACCGGCGCGGTCTTCGCCCCGGCGTTGAGCTGGGCGGACCTGGAGTGGCTGCGCGCGCGTACCCGGGCGCCGTTGCTCGTCAAGGGCATCCTGGACCCGCGCGACGCGGTCCGCGCGGCGGACGCCGGCGTCGACGCCGTGGTGGTCTCCAACCACGGCGGACGGCAGCTCGACGCCGCCCCGGCCAGTGCGGCCGTGCTGCCGGAGGTGGTCGCGGCGGTCGACCAGCGGTGCGCGGTGCTGCTGGACAGCGGCGTCCGCGGCGGCGTCGACGTGCTGCGCGCGCTGGCGCTCGGCGCGGACGGCGTGCTGCTCGGACGGCCGCTGCTCTGGGCGCTCGCGGCGGGCGGCCGGGCCGGCGCTGAGGCGGCGCTGGCGCTGCTCGCGGCGGAGTTGCGCGACGCGCTCATCCTCAGCGGCTGCCCCGACCCGGCCTCGGCCCGGCGGCTGCGTACCCGGATCGGAGGCTGACGTGGAACCGGTCGACCTGGCCGTCTCGGCGCTGCACGGCAGCGTCGGCGACCCGGCGCTGAACTCGATGAACTTCCTCAACGAGGTGGCGCAGCACTACCCGGACGCGGTGTCGCTGGCGGCCGGGCGGCCGTACGAGGAGTTCTTCGACTCCGCGCTGCTGCACACGCACCTGGACCGCTTCCGTCGCCACCTGGCCGAGGAGGTCGGGCTGGACCGGGCCGGCGTGGACCGGACGCTGCTGCAGTACGGGCGCACCAAGGGCATCGTGCACCACCTGATCGCCCGGCACCTCGCCGTGGACGAGGGGCTCACCGTCGACCCGGAGTCGATCGTGGTGACGGTCGGCTGCCAGGAGGCGATGTTCCTGGTGCTGCGCGCGCTGCGGACCGGCCCGGCCGACGTGCTGTTCGCGGTGGCGCCCACGTACGTCGGGCTCACCGGCGCGGCCCGCCTGGTCGACCTGCCGGTGCGCCCGGTGGCCGGCGGGCCGGACGGCGTCGACCTGGCCGACCTGCGCGCCGGGGTGCGCCGGGCCCGCGCGGAGGGGCTGCGGCCCCGCGGCTGCTACGTGATGCCCGACTTCGCCAACCCGTCCGGCGTCAGCATGGACACCGCGCAACGGCGGCGGCTGCTGGAGCTGGCCGCCGAGGAGGACCTGCTACTGATCGAGGACAACCCGTACGGTCTGTTCCCGGCCGACGGCACCGACCGGCGGCCCACGCTCAAGGCGCTGGACACCGCCCGGCGGGTGGTCTACCTCGGCTCGTTCGCCAAGACCGTGCTGCCCGGCGCCCGGGTCGGCTACGTGGTCGCCGACCAGCGAGTGGGGGAGGCCGACGGCGCTGTCGTCCCGTTCGCCGACCACCTCGCGAAGATCAAGAGCATGGTCACCGTGAACACGTCGCCGATCAGCCAGGCGGTGATCGGCGGCGCGCTGCTGGCGCACGACTGCTCGCTGGTGGCCGCGAACGTGCGGGAGCGGGCCGCGTACGCCCGCAACCTGCGCCACCTGGTCGACGGCCTGGCCCGGCGCTTCCCGGCCGGCGGCCCGGTCTCGTGGACCGTGCCTGCGGGCGGGTTCTTCGTGGTGGTGAGCGTGCCGTTCGCCGTCGACGACGCGCTGCTGCACCGCTCGGCGCGTGAGTACGGCGTGCTCTGGACCCCGATGGCGCACTTCTACGACGCAGGCACGCCGGTTGATGCGCTGCGGCTGTCGGTGAGCGCCGTCACACCGGAGTCGATCGATCTGGGTCTGGACCGGCTCGCCGCGCTGGTCACGGACACCATGGCCGCCGGAGTGACGCCGGAGTGTCAGGGTTCCGGCACAGTGCGTGTTTCCTGACGCCGTTCCTCTGTTGATAATGGACGAATGGTTGCCTGGGAGTACGCGTTGCTCGTTCGTCGGTATCAGGGTCAGGGTCGCAATTTCCACGTCTCGTTCGTGTGGTACGGCCCGGACGGGTCACGCACCGACGTGACGGCATACGGCGACACCGCGATCGCGCACCTCAACCGGGTCGGCCGGGAGGGCTGGGAACTGGTCTCCGCCGCCGAGGACGTGAACAACGTGCAGGGCAGCACCGAGGTCCACCGCTACCACCTGAAGCGCCCGCTGCGCTGACCCCTGAACCGCCGGCACCCCGGGAGACTCCTTCTCCCGGGGTGCCGCTTCGTGTCGGCCGGGCGCTCAGCCCAGGTCGACCGCCGGGTAGAGCGGGAACGGCGTGAGCAGGTCGGCGGCCTGCTTGCCGACGGACTCGGCGACGGCCGGGTCCAGCACGTACTTCGCCTTCGACGGTGCGCCGTCCGGGCCGGTGCCGGGCGTGGTCTGGCTGAGCACGGTGTGGATCAGCTCGGCGGTGGCGTCCATCTCGGCGGCGCCGAGGCCCCGGGTGGTCAGCGCCGGGGTGCCGATGCGGATGCCGGAGGTGTACCAGGCGCCGTTCGGGTCCTGCGGCACCGAGTTGCGGTTGGTGACGATGCCCGAGTCCAGCAGCGCCTGCTCGGCCTGCCGGCCGGTGAGGCCGTACCCGGACACGTCGATGAGCACCAGGTGGTTGTCGGTGCCGCCGGTGACCAGCGTCGCGCCCCGGCGCAGCAGACCGTCGGCCAGCGCCTGCGCGTTGTCCACGATCCGCTGGGCGTAGTCGGCGAAGTCGGGGCGGCGTGCCTCGGCCAGCGCGACCGCCTTGGCGGCCATCACGTGCGGCAGCGGCCCGCCGAGCACCATCGGGCAGCCCCGGTCGACCTGGTCGGCCAGCTCCGGCCCGCAGAGCACCATGCCGCCGCGCGGGCCGCGCAGCGACTTGTGCGTGGTGGTGGTGACGATGTGCGCGTGCGGCACCGGGTCGAAGTCGCCGGTGAACACCTTGCCGGCGACCAGCCCGGCGAAGTGGGCCATGTCGACCATGAACGTGGCGCCGACCGAGTCGGCGATCTCCCGCATGATCCGGAAGTTGACCTTCCGCGGGTACGCGGAGTAACCGGCGACCAGGATCAGCGGCTTGAACTCGCGGGCCGCCTCGGCCACCCGGTCGTAGTCGATCAGGCCGGTGGCCGGGTCGGTGCCGTAGCTGCGCTGGTCGAACATCTTGCCGGAGATGTTCGGCCGGAAGCCGTGGGTGAGGTGACCGCCGGCGTCCAGCGACATGCCCAGCATCCGCTGGTTGCCCAGCTCGCGGCGCAGCGCGAACCAGTCGGCCTCGGTGAGGTCGTTGACCTGCCGCGCCTGCGCCTTGCGCAGCGCGGGGGACTCGACCCGGTCGGCGAGGATCGCCCAGAACGCGACCAGGTTGGCGTCGATGCCCGAGTGCGGCTGCACGTACGCGTGGGACGCGCCGAACAGCTCCCGGGCGTGCTCGGCGGCGAGCGCCTCGACGGTGTCGACGTTCTGGCAGCCGGCGTAGAACCGGCGCCCGACCGTGCCCTCGGCGTACTTGTCGCTGAACCAGTTGCCCATCGCCAGCAGCGTCGCCGGGGAGGCGTAGTTCTCGCTGGCGATGAGCTTGAGCGACTCGCGCTGGTCGGCCAGTTCCGCGGCGATGGCGTCGGCCACGCGCGGCTCGACGCCGCGGACGACCTCCAGCGCGCTGCGGAAGGCGGTGGACTCGGCGTTGCGCGACATGCGACCTCCAGGTGACGTGCGGAAGGCCCAGGCGCTCGGCATGCGTCCTCATGACGAGGCCGCTCCCCGATGGTGCTCCATCTCCACGCGCCAGTCACGGCCTGTGCCGATCCTACCGGCCCGGCCGGGACCTGCGGGGTTGGGCCGCCCGTCCCGGGGAGGCCCGGCCGACACGGAGTTCTTCGACCGGGCCGGCATGACCGGCACCCGGGTCGGCCAGGGGCCCACGGACGACCCACCCACGGTGGCCGAGGACGCGTTCGAGGCGCTGACGAAGGGGGGGCACAAGGTCGCCGCCGGCTCGCTGGTCAACAAGATCCAGGTGGCCGCCGGCAAGATCATCCCGGACCGGCTGAAGGCGGTGCCGGTGTCAGGCGACCACGGCGTCGAGCGACTTCTTCAGCGCCTTCGGGGCGGTCGGCGTCTTGGGCGCCTTCGGCCGCAGGTCGAGCATCCGCTGGCCGATCTCCTGGAGCGGGCTACGGCCGAGCGCCTCGCGGACCTTCGGGAACCACTCCTGCTCCTCCTCCTCGATGTGGTGCAGCACGTTCTCGATCAGCACCGTCGTCTTGGCGTTGAAGCGCTCGTCGCCGGCGTCCATCGTGAACAGCTCGAAGCAGAGCACGTCCGCGACGTGGTGCTCCTCGTACGACTCCAGCACGTCGTCCTCGACGTCGGGCACCAGCTTGCGGACCTCCGGGTACATCACCTCGTTCTCCAGGTAGGTGTGCACCGTGAGGGCTTCTAGGATCTGCCCGACGATCTTCCCGCGCTTGCTCGCCGGTCCCTCCTCGGCCTCCTGGAAGGCCTTGAACAGGCGGCGGATCTCCTTGTGGTCCTCCTTGAGCAGGACGATCGCATCGGTGGACACCGGTTACCTCCTAAGTCGGCTGACGGTGCCCCCCTACCCGGTGCCCCACCAGGACAAACAGACCGGGCCCGGCGTGATCGCCGGGCCCGGTCAGCGGGTACCTGTTACTTCACCGCGTTGTACGCGTCCACGACGCCGGCGCCGTAGAACCCGTTGCGGTTCCCGCCGGAGCAGGTCGCGTCGTACGCGTTCGGGCCCGCCGGGATCAGCGGCACCGGGTTGTAGACGCCCGACGGGCAGGACTTCGCCACCGCCGTGCGCTCCAGGAACGAGGCCAGCTGGCCCGGGCTCATGCCCGGGTGCGCGGACAGCGCCAGCGCCGCGACGCCGGTGGCGTGCGGGCCGGACATCGAGGTGCCCTGCTTGTAGCCCCACCCGTTGGTGCGGGTGGCGGTGTTGAAGGTGGTGGACAGGATGCCGTCGGCGGACGTCGAGCGGGCGCCCTGCGTCCGGAACCGGGTGTCGCCACCCGGCGCGGTCACGTCGATCACGCCCTGGCCGTACGAGGAGTAGTAGCTCTTCTCCCCGGTCGGGCCGACGGCGGCGACGGTCACCACGCCCGGCGCCTCGGCCGGCAGGTCGAGGCAGGCGTTGGTGAGGTTCTCGCGCTCCTCCGGCGTGCCGTTGTTCGGGCTGCCGGTGTCGGTGATCTTGTGGGCCAGGTCGTAGTTCGAGTTACCTGCGGACGCGACGTGCAGCACACCCTGGGACTGCGAGTAGCGCAGGGCCCGCTGCACGGCCTTCCACACCGGGCGCTGACGCGCGTCGTTGCGGCAGTTCAGCTCCCACGGGTCGATGTAGTAGCTGTTGTTGGTGAGCTGGAAGCCGTGCTCGGCGGCCCACATGAACCCGCAGACCGCGGCCTCCGGGAAGATGTAGCCGTCGTCGTTGACCACCTTGACGGCGGCGACCTTCACGCCCGGGGCGACACCGGTGACACCGACGCCGTTGACCGCGGCGGCGATGGTGCCCGCCACGTGGGTGCCGTGGTCGCTCGTGGTGGGGTTCCACGCGGCCTCGGCGGTGTTCGGGACGCCGCCCACACAGGAGGCGCTCTTGTCCTTGGCGATCTGGGTCGCCAGGTCCGGGTGGCTGCTGGAGATGCCGCTGTCCAGCACACCCACCACGACCGACGGGCTGCCGCCGGTCACGGCGTGCGCCTGCGGGACGCGGATCTGGGGCATGTCCCACTGCAGGTTGTAGAGCGGCTCGGCGGTCGGGTCGCCGGTGGCCGCGGCGACGGCGGCGGCCGGCACCTCGACCGTCTCGCCCTCGTCCAGGGCGGTGCCCAGGCCGGCGGTGGAGGCGACCGACTCGACGCCGGCGCCCGCCACCCGGGTGGCGAAGTCCGGGGCGGACGAGCGCACGACCAGCACACCGATCTTGTCGTACGCGGCCACCACGGTGCCGTCGGCGGCCGCCACGCGGGCGGCGGCCTTGGCGGTGCTGTTGCCCTGCGGGGCGAGCACGATGTACGAGGTTTCCGGTCCGACGGCCGCGGCCGGTGCCGTGCCGCCGACGAGGGCGAGCCCGGCGCCGAGCGTCACTGCCGACGCCGCGGCGAGTGTCTTGCGACGGAGGTTGTTCACACAGACTCCCAGGGGTTCGTGCGGGTGGACCGCACCCCTGAGCGGGCTGCGGTCCGGGCGGAGGCACGGCGAAGTACCGGCCTCGCCCGGACCAGCGCCACCGCCTCCCGGGGTGTTACACGTGGTGGGATCCCGGTGACGTGGATCGTCAGACGGTGGCGATCGTGTAGGGGATCTCGTCCAGCAGTTCCCGGGCGAGGAAGCCGATCCGCCCGTACCGGGGGACCAGCCGCTGCCCGCTCACCGCGTGCGCGAACGCCGCCCAGCAGGCCGCCTGCGCCGGGTCGGCGCCCCGGGAGAGCAGGCCCGCGAGCAGCCCGGCCCGCACGTCGCCGCTGCCCGAGGTGCCCAGTCCGGCGTCCCCGCTCTCCTCCCGCCAGGCCCGGCCGTCCGGCGTCGCGATGTGCCCGTACAGCGAGACGACCGCGTCGTACCGGCCGGCCAGTTCCACCGCCTCGGCGTCCAGGTCGTCGCCCGGATCGCGTCCCAGCAGGTGCCGTGCCTCGGTCAGGTTGGGAGTGAGCACCGCCTTGCGGCTGGCCCCGGCCAGCAGCTCCGGCGCGTGGCTGAGCGCGCCGAGCGCGTACGCGTCGAGCACCAGCGCGGTCTCCCGGCCGGCCGCGTCCAGGACCAGGCGCAGCAGTTCCCCGGTGGCCTCGATGTCCTTCAGGCCGGGGCCGACGGCCACCACGTCCGCCTCGGCGACCAGCCCGCCGAGCAGGTCGCCCGGGTCGCCGCGTACCGCGCCGTCGTCGGTCTCCGGCAGGCCGATCACGAGCGCCTCGGGCACCTGGATGCTCAGCGACGGGGCCGTCGACTCGGCCGCGGCGAGCTGGAGCACGCCGGCCCCGGCACGCAGCGCGGCCACCCCGGCCAGCAGCACCGCGCCGGGGGTGAACCGGGAGCCGCCGACCACCAGCACGGTGCCGCGCGCCTCCTTGCCGCCGGTGGGCACCGGCAGCGCCCAGTCCCGCAGCAGCGCGGGGGTGATCACGTCAGACCGGCTCGGCATTGACCTCGTCCTCCCTGGTGGCCTTCGCCCCCTGCCGGTGCAGGTGGGCGACGTCGTTGAACACCTCCGGCACGAGCCGGCCGGCGTCGTCGGCGTGCCAGGCGGTGACCGAGCAGTTGGCGATCACGTGCTCGCGGGTCAGCGCCATCAGCTCCGCCTCGGTGAGCCCTTCCACCAGGTAGCGCAGCAGGAAGACCAGCGCGTCGTGGCCGAACAGCAGCACCCGGCCCCCCTCGTGGTCGCGGCGCAGGTCGCCGAGCAGCGCCCGCAGCCGCAGCGCCACGTCGGTCCAGGACTCGCCGCCGGGCGGGCGGTAGTAGAACTTGCCGAGCCGGGTACGCCGCTGCGCCTCCTCCGGGTAGCGCCGGGTCACGCCGTGGCCGGTGAGCCCGTCGAGGATGCCCAGCTCCCGGTCGCGCAGCCGCTCGTCGACGCTCGCCGGGATCCCGGTGCCGTCGAGCGCCAGCTCGGACGTGCGCACCGCACGCAGGTACGGCGACACCACAGCCACGTCCGGCCGCCTCGACTCCGGCAGCCCGGCCAGCCAGCGGGCGGTCGCCCGTGCCTGCTCCTCGCCGGTCTGTGACAGCGGCACGTCCGCGTCCCGGTGGCTGAGGTCGATCAGCTCGGCGCCGGACGTCTCGGCCGCCGTGGCCGCCACGTTCGCCGTGCTCTCGCCGTGCCGGACGATCCAGAGCGATCCCAACTCCGCCATGCGGCTCCCGGTACCCGGGCTCGACCGGGGATAACCGTGCCGGACCGGCCCGGCGCGGGACTGCGCCGCAGTGCATCGACCCGGCACAATGTCCCACGACGCGGGACGGACGGTCCGGGTCCGAGGGAGGCGCACATGGCGACTGTGGTGCGGGGTCTGCGGGAGGCGCTGGTGCTCTTCCTGATCGCCACGGTGGTGATCGCGGCGGCGGTCGGCATCTGGGTGGCGGTCGGCGGCGGGGACTTCACGCACCGGCTGGGGGTGGCGTTCATGATCGTCGGCGCCGTGATCGGGATGACCGGCGATCTCACGCTGAGCCGCATCGGCATGCTGCCGGCCCGCTCCACGTTCGGCCTGGCGCCGGAGCGGGAGGACGGCGGCGGCGGGCGGGTGCTCACCGGCGTCGGCATCTTCCTGTTCGTCTCGGTGCCGCTGATTGTCGTCGGCGCGCTGCTGATCACCTGAGCACGTGACGACCGTCGCCGGATCGGTCAGTCCTCCGGCGAACCGGGACTCACGAGGCCCGTCTCGTAGGCGACCACCACCGCCTGGACCCGGTCGCGCAGACGGAGTTTGGCGAGGATCCGGGCGACGTGGGTCTTCACAGTCGCCTCGGACAGGTGCAGCGCCTCCGCGAGTTCGGCGTTGCTCAGGCCGCCGGCCAGCAGGCGCAGGACCTCCGTCTCGCGCCGGGTCAGCGTGGCCAGGTCGCGGTGCACAGTCGCCGTCTGCGGGTCGCGGCGGGCGAAGCGCCGCACCAGCCGGCGGGTGATGGCGGGTGCGAGCAGCGCGTCACCGTCCTGGACCATGCGTACGGCCGCCACCAGATGTTCCGGCGTCACGTCCTTGAGCAGGAAGCCGCTCGCCCCGGCGGCGAGCGCGGCGTAGACGTACTGGTCCAGGTCGAAGGTGGTGAGGATGATGATCCGGGGCGCCGCGACGGCCCCGGTGAGGATGCGGCGGGTGGCCTCGAGGCCGTCGAGCTCGGGCATGCGCACGTCCATGAGCACCACGTCGGGCCTGGTGCGGCGGACCGCGTCCACCGCCTCCGCGCCCGTCGCCGCCTCGGCCACCACGTCCACCCCACCGGCCGTGAGGATCATGCGGAACCCGGTACGGACCAGTGCCTGGTCGTCGGCGACCACCACTCGTACCGTCATGTCGCCTCCCACGGGATCACGGCCTCGACGTGGTAACCGGCGCCCGGCCGGGCGCCGGCGCGCAACGTCCCACCGTAGACGGCGAGGCGCTCCCGCAGCCCGATCAGGCCGCGCCCGCCCGACACCCCGGTGGCAGCCGGTACGCCGGGCTCGGTGTTGCCGACCTCGATCCGCAAGGAGCGCTGCTGCCGGCGGGTGGGCGGCCCGGACCCGGACCGCGACGGCACTGCGGAGCGAGTAGCGCGCCCGGCGGCGTCGCGGGTGTCGGTGGGGCCGGTTATGGTCCCCGCACACTGCGGGCGATCAAGGAGACGGTGTGCGCAGATTCGAGTTCGTGGGCGGCGGTTCGGCCAAGTTCTGGGAGGTCGGGCAGAGCGACGCGACGGTGACGGTCCGCTATGGATCGATCGGCGCGCAGGGCCGCACCCAGGTCAAGGAACTGGGTTCGCCGGCCAAGGCCGCCGCGCACGCCGACCGGCTGATCGCGGAGAAACTGCGCAAGGGGTACGCCGAGACGACCGCCGCGCCCTCCGCCGGGCACACCGGAACGCCCGCCGTCGAGCCGGCTGCGCCGAGCCGCGACCCGGAAGCGGCCGGTGCCGATCCGGCCGCCGCCGGTTCGGCCGGTAGCGTCCCGGCCGGGGCGCCGTCGGCCACATCGCAAGCCGGCGAGCTGCCGGACGAGGACGCGTTCGAGGTTCCGGCCGCCTGGCGGCGGATGCTGGTCCCGCGCTGGGGCGGCACACCCGGCCCGGGCCTGCCGAGCGCCGCGAAGGGCCGCGCCGCCGGCCGCAAGGTGCTGGACTCGGTGGCCGCACCGGTCGCCGCCACCGCACGGGCCACCGACGATCCGGAGCTGGGTCCGGCGCTGCGCGGCTACCTCGACGGCCGGCCCGGTCCGCTGGGCGGGGCCGCGCTGGTGGCGGCAGTGGCCGTGGCGCTCGGCTATCACGCACGCGACCAGCAGGGGGTGGCCCTCGCCGACCTGCTGGCCGCCGATCTCGGCCCGGCCGGGGCGGCGGTCGCCGCGACCGAGCAGATCACCGTGGCGGCCACCGGGTCGGCGTCTCCGCTTTCGCTGGGCCGCGCCGAGGTGAACAAGGCGCACAACTACGGCCACTGGCGCCTGCGTCAGGGGGTGCTACGCCGGGTCCGCGCGCATCTCGCGGCGGCCCGCGAGGCCGACTACGCAGCGGCCCGCGCCGCGCTGGTCCCGTACCGGTCCGGGCCGCTGGCGGCGCGGGCGGTCACCTCGTTCCTGCTGCCGACCGAGCGGGAGTGGGTGGCCCAGGACGTCGCCGACGTGGCGCGCGAGGGGGGTCCGCTGCTCGCGGAACTGCTGCTCGGCGCAGTCGACGACGTGGACGCGATCCACACCCTCGCCGGGCACCTGCAGGTCTACCGGCTGATGTACGACCAGGCGCCGATCGTCACCGCCACCGCGGCGGTCGGGCCGCCGATCGCGCCGGTGCTGGCCGGGTGGTTCGACGACGAACACGTCGGCGCGGACGCGCGGCAGCGGCTGGTGTCACTGCTGGCCGCCCTGCCCGGTGACGAGCCGATGGCGGCGCTGCTCGACCGGCTGGACCGTAAGTACGTCCCGCCCGCCATGACGGAGATGCTGCGCCGCTTCCCGGTGCGCGGCGTGCGCCTGGTGTCCGCGGCCGCCGAGGGGCGCAGCCCGGCCGCGCGGGAGGCCGCCACCCTGTTGCGCGCGCACGTGCTGGCCAACCCGGCCGCCGTCGAGGCGGCGCTGCCGATGCTTGATCCGGCGCGGCGGGAACGGGTCGAGCGGATCCGCGACGACGCGTCCGCGTTGCCGGTCGCCGCGCCGGACCGGCTGCCGCCGGTGCTGGTGACGCCGCCCTGGACGGTCCGGCGCCCACGAGCCGACCCGCCTGTGGTGGGCGGGTTGAACCGGCCCACCGGGTCCGCGACGGCCTGGCTGCCGGGGGAGCGGGAGCGGTGGGCCGCGATCGTGCCCGGCTGGTCCGGCTGGTGGCGGGGCGACGACCTGAGCGTGTTGGCCGCCGAGGTCGCCGCCGGGCGGGCCGGATCGTACGAGGCGATCCACTTCTTCGTCCGGGCCACCGAGGAGCTGGCCCGGCCGCTGCTGCCGTCCTGGCGGCCCGACGAGTCCTGGGGAGCCGACGAGTGGATGTCCCGCCTCGCCGGCCGGTACGAGCTGGACGCGCTGCCCGCTGCCCTGCACCTGGCCCGCACCGCGCCGAAGAGCGTCGGCGAGGTGCTGCTGCCGTACACCGACGGTGAGGTCGCCGACCTGATGGCCGACTGGCTCGACCGGCTCAAGACGGGCCGCCCGGTCGCCCGCGCCTGGCTGCGGCGGCACCCGGAGTACGCCGTGCGGGCGCTGCTGCCGGCGGCCCTGGGCGAGCCCGGCCCGCGTCGCCGGGCCGCCGAGCGGGCGCTGCGGCTGGTCGCCGCGGAGCACCGTGGTGTGCTCCTCGGTGTGGCCCGGGAGCACGGCGAGGAGGCGCTCGCCGCCGCGACGGCGATGCTCGACGCGGACCCGCTGGCCCAGCTCCCGGCCCGGATGCCGAGCCTGCCGGCGTGGCTGGACCCGGCGGTGCTGCCGCAGGTGCTGCTGCGGGACCGCTCCGCCGCGCTGCCCGCCGACGCGGTCCGTCACCTCTGCACCATGCTCGCCATCTCCCCGCCCGGCGAGCCGTACCCGGGGGTGGAGGTCGTCCGCGCGGCGTGCGACACCGACTCCCTGGCGGAGTTCGCCTGGGCGCTGTTCGAGAGCTGGCAGAGCGCCGGTGCGCCCTCGAAGGACGGCTGGGCGTTCACCGCGCTGGGGCTGCTCGGCGACGACTCGACCGCGCGGCGGCTCGCGCCGCTGGTGCGGGCCTGGCCGGGCGAGAGCCAGCACACCCGGGCGGTGACCGGCCTGGAGGTGCTGGCGCAGATCGGCACCGACGTGGCGCTGATGCACCTCTACGGCATTTCGCAGAAGGTGAAGTTCCGGGGCCTGCGGGAGCAGGCGGCGCGCAAGGTCACCGAGGTCGCCGACGGGCTGGGGCTAACGCCCGAGCAGCTCGGCGACCGCCTGGTGCCCGACCTCGGGCTGGACGCCGACGGCAGCCTCGTCCTCGACTACGGGCCGCGCCGGTTCACAGTCGGCTTCGACGAGCAGCTCAAGCCGTACGTGGTGGACGGCTCCGGCGCCCGCCGCAAGGACCTGCCCAAGCCCGGCGCCCGGGACGACGCCACGGCGGCGCCCGCCGCGCACAAGCGCTTCGCCGGCCTGAAGAAGGACGTGCGCACGCTCGCCGCCGACCAGATCCGCCGCTTCGAGGCGGCCATGGTGACCGGGCGGCGCTGGCCGGCCGCCGACTTCCGCCGCTACTTCCTGTCCCACCCGCTGCTCTGGCACGTCGTCCGCCGGCTGGTCTGGGCCACTGTGGATGACGCCGGTCAGGTGGTCACCGCGTTCCGGGTCGCCGAGGACCGCACGCTCGCCGACGTCGACGACGAGACGTACACGCTGCCGGACGACGCCACTGTCACCATCGCGCACCCGCTGAGCCTCGGCGCGGCGGTGCCGGCCTGGGCGGAGGTGTTCGCCGACTACGAGATCCTCCAGCCGTTCCCGCAGCTCGGCCGCGAGGTGTACCGGCTGGACGCGGCCGAGCGCGCGGAGACGCTGCTGCGGCGGCACGCGGGTGTCACGGTCCCGGCCGGGCGGCTGCTCAGCCTGGAACGGCGGGGCTGGCGGCGCGGCATGCCGCAGGACGCCGGCATCCAGAGCTGGCTGGAGCGCGAGGCCCCCGGCGGCCGGGCCGTGGTGATCGACCTCGACCCCGGCATCGCGGTCGGGGTGGTGGACATGTTCCCGGACCAGAAGATCGAGGCGATCTGGGTGAACGACGTGCCGCGCGGCGACTGGTTCCAGCGCGGCGGCAAGGTCCGCCTCGGCGACCTCGACGACGTCACCCTCTCCGAGGTGCTGCGCGACCTGGCGGAGGTGACCCGGTGACCGCGCTCGATCCGGCCGCCGAGCGGGCCCAGCGTCCCCCGGCCGAGGTGCGGTACGCCGACGAGCTGGCCGCGCTGGCCGCCGACGACGGCGACCCGCGCCCGCCGGGCTGGCGGCTGAGCCTGCGCGCCGCCCGCCGGTTCATCCTCGGCGACCCGGCCGCCGGGGTCCGGCGCAAGTTCGTCGGCGACCCGTCGCTCATCGACCGGGCGCTTGTGGCGCTGGCGACCAGCCGCGGCCTGATGCTCGTCGGCGAACCGGGCACCGCCAAGTCGCTGCTGTCGGAGCTGCTCGCCGCCGCGGTCAGCGGCGACTCCACGCTGACCATCCAGGGCGGCGCGGCCACCACCGAGGACCAGATCCGCTACTCGTGGAACTACGCGCTGCTGGTCGCCGACGGCCCGTCGCCGCGCGCGCTGGTGCCGGCGCCGCTGCTGCGCGGCATGGCCGAGGGGCGGGTGGTCCGCTTCGAGGAGATCACCCGCTGCCCGCTGGAGGTGCAGGACTGTCTGCTCTCCCCGCTGTCGGACCGCGTGCTCGCCGTTCCGGAGCTGCCGGGCGCCGACGCCATGGTGTTCGCCCGCGAGGGCTTCAACGTGATCGCCACCGCGAACACCCGGGACCGGGGCGTCAACGAGATGAGCGCCGCCCTGAAGCGGCGGTTCAACTTCGAGACCGTCTTCCCGATCCCCGACCTCGGCACCGAGCTGGAACTGGTCGAGGCCGAGGCGGGCGAGTTGCTGCGCCGCTCCGGCGTGACCGCGCCGCCCCGGCGGGACCTGCTGGAGGTGCTGGTCACCACGTTCCGGGAGCTGCGGACCGGCATCACCGAACGCGGCGACGCGATGGAGCGGCTGTCGGCGGTGATGAGCACCGCGGAGGCGGTGTCGGTGGCGCACGCGGTCGGGCTGCGCGGCTGGTTCCTGCGCGGCGAGTCCGGCGACGCCGCCGACCTGGTCGCCTGCCTGGCCGGCACCGCCGCGAAGGACGACGCGGAGGACCTGGCCCGGCTGCGGCGCTACCTGGAGCAGCAGGTGTCCCGCCGCTCCGGCGCGCAGTGGCGGGCGGTGCACGACGCCCGGCACCTGCTGCCCGGGTGAGCGCCACCGAGGCGCCCGGCGGCGTCACGTTCCTCGGCGTCCGGCACCACAGTCCGGCCTGCGCCCGGCTGGTCGCGGCCACGGTGGCGCGGCTGCGCCCGGCGTACGTGCTGGTGGAGGGGCCGGCTGACCTGAACGGGCGGATGGACGAGCTGCTGCTCGACCACGAGCTGCCGATCGCCGTGTTCACCGCGCACCGCGACGGCACCCGGCGGCACGCCTCCTGGAGCCCGTTCTGCGCGTACTCGCCGGAGTGGGTGGCGCTGACCGCCGGGCGGGAGGTGGGCGCGCAGCTGCGGTTCATCGACCTGCCCGCGTGGCATCCCGCGCTGTCCGACCGCGCCAACCGGTACGCCGACGCCGACCAGCGGTACGCCGAGGCGGTGCGCCGGCTGTGCGCCACGCTCGCCGTGGACAACGTGGACGCGCTCTGGGACCACCTGTTCGAGATCGGCCCGGACGACGGGCTGGCCGAGCGGCTGGACATGTACTTCGACGTGCTGCGGGGCGAGTCGGCGGCCGGGGCTGACGACACCGCCCGGGAGGCGTACATGGCCCGCTGGGTACGCGCCGCCCGCCGCCGGGCCGCCGGCCGCCCGGTGCTGGTGGTGACCGGCGGCTTCCACCGTCCCGCCCTGGTCCGGCTGACCGTCGGCCCGGACGGCGCCGATCGGCACGGCACCGGCCCTTACGGCACCGGCCCTTACGGCACGGGCCCGGACGGCACCGGACCGGAGGAGGACGACTGGCCGGAGGTGCCCGCCCCGGCTCCGGACGCGGTGGCGGGCAGCTACCTCGTGCCGTACTCGTTCCGGCGCCTGGACGCGTTCGTCGGCTACCAGTCCGGGATGCCGTCACCGGCGTACTACCAGCGGGTCTGGGAGGACGGCCCGCGCCGGGCCGCGGAGGCGCTCACCGAGGCGGTGGCGGCCCGGCTGCGTGCCCGGCGGCAGCCCGTCTCCACCGCCGACCTGATCGCCGCCCGGAGCATGGCCGGCGGCCTGGCCCGGCTGCGCGGCCACGCCCACCCGGGCCGGGTCGACGTGCTCGACGGGCTGGTGTCCGCACTGGTCACCGACGCGCTCGACCAGCCGCTGCCGTGGGCGACCCGGGGCATGCTGGCACCAGGTGCCCACCCGGTGGTGGTGGAGATGGTGGCCGCGCTCAGCGGCGACCGGGTGGGCCGCCTGCACCCGGACACGCCGCTGCCGCCGCTCGTGCACGACGTCGACGCCGAGCTGGAACGCCACCGGATCGATCCGCACGAGGCGGCCGAGCTGGACCTGACAGTCGCCGGCGACCTGGCCCGCAGCCGCCTGCTGCACCGGCTGCGGCTGCTCGACGTACCCGGTCACGTCCGGGAACGCGGCCCCCGGGTGGGCGCGGACGCGCTGCTCACCGAACGCTGGTCGCCCGCGCCGTCGGCGGACCGGCTCGCCCGGGTGATCGAGGCGGGCGGGTACGGGCCGACCGTGCTGGACGCCGTCACCGCCCGGATCGAGGAGCGGGTGACGCTGCTCGGCGCGGACGTCGACGCGCTCGCCACGACGCTGTTCGACACTGCGCTGGCCGGGCTGCCCGAGCACTCCACCCGGACGCTCACCGCGATCGCCCGTGCCACCGGCGCGGTCACCGACCTGCGGGCGCTGGGCCGGGCGCTCGCAGTGGCGCTGGCGCTGTGGCGGCACGACGGGCTGCTCGGCAGCGCCGGGACCGCCCCGCTGGGCGCGTTGATCACCGCCGCCGTACGCCGGGCGCTCTGGCTCGTCGAGGGCGTGCGCGCCACGGCCGCGGCGGCCGACCCGGGCCGGCTCACCGCGCTCGTCGCGGTCCGGGACGCGGTTCGCCACGCCGGCCCGGCGCTGGGGCTCGACCGGGACGGCGCGCTGGCAGTGGCCGGGCGGGTGGCGGCCGACCCGGCGGCCCCGCCGGACCTGCGCGGCGCGGCGCTGGGTCTGGCCTGGTCGCTGGGGGACGTGCCGGACGCGGCCCGCGCGGTCCGGGCCGTGGCCGCGCCGGACACGCTCGGCGACTGGCTGTCCGGGCTGTTCGCGCTGGCCCGGGAGGAGGTGGTCAGCGGCGACGCGGCGCTGCTCACAGTGGTGGACGAACTGCTCGCCGCGATGGGCGCGCACGACTTCCTGGTGGCGCTGCCCGCGCTGCGGCAGGCGTTCGGCTGGTTCCCGCCCCGCGAGCGGGCGGAGGTGGCCCGGCACGTGCAGGCGCTGCACGGCGGCGACGCGCCGCCCGGTGACCTGCTGCGGCTGGACGCCGACCCGCTGCTGGTGGCCGCCGCCCGCGCGGTGGAGGAGCGGGTCGACGCGGTGCTGACCCGGGAAGGGCTGTGGGAGGGGGACCGGACGTGACCGACCCGATGCGGGAACGCTGGCGGCTGGTACTCGGCGACGCCGCGCAGGACAGCCTGGGCGGCCTGTCTGCCGAGGCGGCCGGCCGGGACGCCGCGCTGGACTGGCTCTACGGCAGGGACGCGGAACTCGGCCGCCGCGACGTGCGGCGCGGCGGATCCGGTCCCTCCGCGCTGACCACAGTGGACTGGCTGGACGGGATCACCCGGCTGTTCCCGAAGGAGACGGTGCAGCGGCTGGAACGCGACGCGGTCGAGCGGTACGGCATCCACGAGGTCGTCACCGACCCGGCGGTGCTGGCCCGGGTCGAGCCGAACCCGGCGCTGCTGCGCGCGGTGCTACGCACCAAGCACCTGATGGACCCGCAGGTGCTGCGGCTGGCCCGCAAGCTGGTCGAGGCGGTGGTGCGGCAACTGGTCGAGCGGCTGGCAGGGGAGGTGCGGCAGTCGTTCTCCGGGCCCCGGGCGCGTCGCCCCAGCCGGTTCCGGCAGGCCCGCAACTTCGACGTACGCCGCACCATCCGGGCGAACCTGGCGCACTGGCGGCCGGACGAGCGCCGGCTGCACGTCCGGCAGCCGCACTTCTTCTCCCGTACCCGCCGCCACCTGGACCGCTGGCAGGTGATCCTGCTGGTGGACCAGTCCGGCTCGATGCTCGGCTCGGTGATCCATGCCGCGGTTACCGCCGCCTGCCTGTGGGGGCTGCCCGGCGTGCGGACCCACCTGGTCGCGTTCGACACCGACGTGGTCGACCTGACCTCCGACGTGGACGACCCGGTGGAGCTGCTGATGAAGGTGCAGCTCGGCGGCGGTACCGACATCGCCCGCGCGGTCGCGTACGGCGCGCAGCTCGTGGAGAACCCGCGCCGGTCGATCGTCGCGCTGGTGTCCGACTTCTACGAGGGCGGCGACGCCGGACGTCTGGTCCGGTCGGTGAAGCAACTCGTGGAGCAGGGCACGCACGTGCTCGCGCTCGCCGCGCTGGACGAGGAGGCCGACCCGGCGTACGACCGGGCCACCGCCCAGCGGCTGGCCGACGTGGGCGCGGCGGTCGGCGCGATGACGCCGGGCGAGCTGGCCGCGTTCGTGGCCGAGCACGTGGGCCGGTAGGGGGACCGGATGATCCGTGACGACCTGATCGCGCTCACCCCGGACGTGCTGGCCGCGCTGAGCAACAGGGGCCTGGTGAAGCGCGCCACGAAGGAGGTCGACGCCGGTGAGCGGCCCGCGCTCACCGAGGACGCCGACGGCGCGGTGCGTGCCGCGTACCCGGACGGGGTGGCTGTGACGCTGCCCGTGGGCGGCGGTCTCGCGGCCGGGATCTGCTCCTGCCCGGCGCCCGGCGTGTGCCGGCACCTGCTCGCCGTCGTGCTGACCTACCAGCGCACGCACGCCGACGCCCCGGACCGCGAGGCCACGCCGGACGGGGAGGCCGCCCCGGACACGGATGCCGCGCCGGGCCTGCACGCCGATCCAGGCGGGCAGGCTCCGGGCCCCGGCGCGTCGCGGGACCAGGAGGCTGCGCCGGGCAATGCGGCCGGGCCGGGCCGGGTCGCGGCGCCGGGCCGGGAGGGCGCCGCAGCCGGGAGTGAGCCGTGGCGGTGGTCGCCGGGCGACGTCACCGACGAGGAACTGGCCGCCGCGATCGGCGCGCCGGCGCTCACCGCCGCGCGACGACGGTTGCGGCGCGGCTACGCCGCTGTGGTCCACCGGCCGGACACCGCCGACCCGGTCCCGCGCGTGGAGCTGCCCACCGGCACGGCCCGCTTCCTGGTGCCCCGCCAGATCGGGTACGCGCGCGGCGACGCGGCCGACGACGGCGGTGAGGCGATCGCGCTCGCCGTGTGGGCGTGCCGGGCGGCCGACCGGGAACACCCGGACCGTCAGGAGGCGCAGGTACGCGTCGGCGGAACCGCCACCGTCACGGAGCGTCCGGCCCTGGACGCGGCGGTCGCGCTGGCCGCCGACGTGCTGCTGACCGGGGCCGCGCACCTGGGCTCCGGCGTGGACGCCCGGCTGGCGGCGACCCGGCGTGACCTCGACGCGGCCGGTCTGCGCTGGCCGCTGCTCGCCGTCGAGGACCTGGCCGGGCAACTGGAGGCGTACGCGGCGCGCGGCGCCCGGTACCGGCCGGAGACGTTCGCCGACCTGCTCGCCGAGTTGCCCGCGCGGCGACGCGCGGTGGTGAACGCCGGCGCCACCCCGGTGGAGCGTGTCCTCGGCACCCACGAGCCGGCGGAGACGCCGCTGCGGCGGGTACGGCTGACCGGCCTCGGTGCCCGGGTCCGGTGCAGTGGAGGCGAAGTGGGCGTGGACGTGGTGCTCGCCCACCCGGCGGCCGTCTCGGTGCTGGTGCTGCGCCGCGCCTACCCGGTCACCGACGACGGCCCGCCCACCGGGCACGAGCTGGCCGGGCGGCGCGTCACCGGCACCACGCTCGGCGCGCTCGCCACCGGCAACGTGGTCTCCGAGTCGGCGGTGCGCAGCGCCGCGCACCGGCTCCGGATCGCCGCCGGCCGGCTGGCCCGCACCACGGTCACGCCCGGCGCGGGGGAGTGGTCCGGCCTGCCGCCCGGCCTGCTCGCCCGCGACCCGGACGCGCTCGCCGCCGAGCTGGCCGGGCGGCCACCCCGGCTGCTGCGCCCCCGCACCGCCGCCGAGTCGGTGCGGGTGCTCGCGCTCGGCGAGGTGCGCGCCATCGGGTACGCGGCCGGCGAGCAGCGCCTGCACGCCACGGTGACCGGGGCCGACGGCGGCACGGCGACCGTCACCGCCACCCACCACGCCGCCGCCCCTGGTGCACTCGACGCGCTCGCGGCGGCGCTGGACGGCACACAAGGGCCGCCGCGTTACGTCAGCGGAACGGTCCGCCGCGGCGCCGACGGGCTCGTCGTCGAGCCGCTGGCGGTGGTCGCCGACGCGGTGGTCGTACCCGATCTGGCACCTGGGGTGGGCGACGGCCGGCTGACCGGCGCGGTCGACGCCCGGCCCGACCCGGTCGCCGTGGCGCTCGGTACGGCGTCGGCGCTGCTCGCCCAGGCCGCGCACACCGGCCTGCGGCACCTGCCGGTGGGCTTCCCCGACCGGCTGCGCGCGACGGCCGCCGCGCTCGGCGGAGTCGGCCTGGACCGCTGCGGCGCGGCCCTGTCCGGCCTGGCCGGGACGCTCGGCGCCGACCCCGGCGAACCGGCGGTACGGGCCTGGGTGGACGCCTGGATCCGGCTGTCGGTGACGGCGGAGTCCCGGTGAGCCGGTCCCCACGGCCGGGCCGGATCGCTACGGTGTGACGGTGGCGACCACGGCGGCGCAGGAGATCCAGGTGGGGGAGCGGCTGGTCCGCGTCTCCAGCCCCGACAAGCCCTACTTCCCGGAGCGCGGGCTGACCAAGCTGGACGTGATCAGCTACTTCCTGTCCGTCGGCGACGGCATCCTGCGCGCGCTGCGGGACCGGCCGACCATGCTGGAACGCTGGCCGCGCGGCGTGTTCGAGGGCGCGAAGGTCGCCACCCGGCAGACCAACAAGGGCGACGCGTTCTACCAGAAGCGGCTCCCGGCCGGTGCGCCCGACTGGGTCCGCACCGCGCACATCACGTTCCCCAGTGGGCGTACCGCCGACGAGGTCGCCCCGAGCGAGCTGGCGGTGGTGATCTGGGCGGCCAACCTGGGCACGCTGCGGTTCCACCCGTGGCCGGTGTCGAAGGACGACGTGGAACACCCCGACCAGCTGCGCATCGACCTCGACCCGATGCCGGGCGTGGACTTCGCGCAGGTGGTGCCGGTGGCGCACGAGGTGCGCGCGTACCTCACCGAGCTGGGCCTGGAGGGCTTCCCGAAGACCACCGGCGGGCGCGGCATCCACGTCTACGTCTCGATCGAGCCGCGCTGGAGCTTCGGCGAGTGCCGGCGAGCGGTCCTGGCGCTGGGCCGGGAGATGCAGCGCCGCCTGCCCGACCTGGTCACCACCACCTGGTGGCGCGACCAGCGGGACCGGCCGGTCTTCGTCGACTACAACCAGATGGCCCGTGACCACACCATGACGTCGGCGTACTCGATCCGGCCGACGCCCGCGGCGCTGGTCTCGGCACCGCTGGAGTGGTCCGAGCTGGACGACGCCCGCCCGGAGGACTTCGACGTGCTCAGCATGCCCGAGCGGTTCGCCGAGCTTGGCGACCCGCACGCCGGGCTGGACGGGCGGCGGTACTCGCTGGAACCGCTGCTGGAGCGGGCCGACGCGGAAGGGCTGGAGTCGCCGCCGGAACGCTGAGGCGGTCAGTCCCAGGGGCTCTGCGTGCCGTCGAACTCCTCGAACACCAGCCAGGTACGCGTGGACAGCACCCCGGCGATGCTCTGCACCCGGTCCAGCACCACGTCCCGCAACGTCGCGTTGTCCGGCGCCCGGACCAGCGCGAGGACGTCGTGCTCGCCGCTGAGCAGCGCCGCGTGCTCGATGTAGCGCACCCGGGCCAGCTCGGCGGAGACCTCCCGCCAGGTGTTCTGCTCGATGGTGAGCGCGATGTACGCCGACGTGCCCAGCCCGGCCGGCTCCGGCGCGACCCGCGCCGTGAACCCGGTCAGCACCCCGTCGCGCAGCAGCCGCTCCACCCGGGCGTACGCGTTGGTGCGGGAGACGTGCACCCGTTCGGCGAGCGTACGGATGGACGTCCGGGCGTCGCGGACCAGCTCGCGCAGGATCCGCCGATCCACCTCGTCGAGCGGCCCGGCCGAACGTCCCGTTCCGCCCGCCGCGCCCGGTGTGGCGCCGGTCTCCTGGCTCACCTCAGCCGCCCTCCTGTGCCATTCGTCCCGCGTTCATCCCGGATGTTGAGTCAATCATCCACGACCGGGAGCATAGGGCCACCACACGTCCAGGAGGTCCCCGCCGTGACGACCACACCCCAGGCGGTCCGCAGGGCATCCCCGCGCACCCGCCGGAAGTCCACCCCGGCCGCACCCGACCCGTCGGCCGACTTCATGCCGCAGCGGGAACCGGTCCGGCTGCTCGAACCCGACGGGACTCCGCTGCCGGCCCGCGACGACTACCCGGAGCCGCCGGTCGAGACGCTGCGCGAGATGTACCGGCGGATGGTCGTCGGCCGCCGCTTCGACGTGCAGGCCACCGCGCTCACCAAGCAGGGCCGCCTCGCCGTCTACCCGTCCGCCCGCGGCCAGGAGGCGTGCCAGATCGGCGGCGTCCTCGCGCTGCGCGACACCGACTGGGTGTTCCCCACCTACCGCGAGTCGATGGCACTGACCGCGCGCGGCCTCGACCCGGTCGAGGTGCTCACGCTGCTGCGCGGCGACTGGCACTGCGGGTACGACCCCGCCGCCACCCACACCGCGCCGCAGTGCACCCCGCTCGCCACCCAGTGCGTACACGCCGCCGGGCTGGCCTACGGCGAGTCGTACCAGGGGCGTGACACAGTGGCGCTGGCATTCATCGGCGACGGCGCCACCAGCGAGGGCGACTTCCACGAGGGCATCAACTTCGCCGCCGTGTTCAAGGCGCCCGTCGTCTACCTGGTGCAGAACAACAAGTACGCGATCAGCGTGCCGCTGTCCCGGCAGACCGCCGCGCCGAGCCTCGCCTACAAGGGCGTCGGCTACGGCGTACCCAGCGAGCAGGTCGACGGCAACGACCCGGTGGCCGTCCTGGCGGTGCTGGAGCGCGCGGTGGCGCACGCCCGCGCCGGCAAGGGCCCCTACCTGGTCGAGGCCCACACGTACCGGATGGAACCGCACACCAACGCCGACGACCAGACCCGCTACCGCGACGCCGACGAGGTCGAGGCGTGGCGCGACCGCGACCCGATCGCCCGGCTCGAGGCGTACCTGCGGGCCAGGGGCGCCCTCGACGACGCCGCCGTCGCGGCCATCGCGGCGGAGGCCGAGGAGTACGCCGCCGCGCTGCGCCGCCGGATGGACTCCCAGCCGACAGTGGACCCGCTGAGCCTGTTCGACCACGTGTACGCCGAGCCGACGCCGCAACTCGCCGAGCAGCGCGAGATGGTCCGGGCCGAGCTGGCCGCCGACGCGGAGGGGGACGCCTGATGGCCACCATGACCATGGCGAAGGCGCTCAACGCCGCGCTCGCCGACGCGATGCTCGACGACGACCGCGTGCTCGTCTTCGGTGAGGACGTCGGCCAGCTCGGCGGCGTCTTCCGGATCACCGACGGGTTGCAGGCCCGCTTCGGCGACAAGCGCTGCTTCGACACCCCGCTCGCCGAGGCCGGCATCGTCGGGTTCGCCGTCGGCCTCGCCATGTCCGGGCTGCGGCCGGTCGTCGAGATGCAGTTCGACGCGTTCGCGTACCCGGCGTTCGAGCAGATCGCCTCGCACGTGGCGAAGCTGCGCAACCGCACCCGCGGCGCGCTGAGCGTGCCGATCGTCATCCGGGTGCCGTACGCCGGCGGCATCGGCGGCGTGGAGCACCACTGCGACTCGTCCGAGGCGTACTACGCGCACACCCCCGGCCTGAAGGTGGTCACCCCCGCCACAGTGGACGACGCGTACTCACTGCTGCGCGCCGCCATCGACGACCCCGACCCGGTGGTGTTCCTGGAGCCCAAGAAGCTCTACTTCACCAGCGCCGAGGCGGAGCTTCCGGCCCGTACCGCGCCGATCGGCAGCGCCGTGGTGCGCCGCCCCGGCACCGACGCGACGCTGATCGCGTACGGCCCGGCCGTGCCTGTCGCGCTCGCCGCCGCCGAGGCCGCCCGAGAGGAGGGCTGGGACCTGGAGGTCGTCGACGTCCGCAGCATCGTGCCGTTCGACGACGCCACCGTCACCGCCTCGGTCCGCCGTACCGGCCGGTGCGTGGTGATCCAGGAGGCGCAGGGCTTCGCCGGTGTCGGCGCGGAGATCGCCGCGCGGGTGCAGGAGCGTTGCTTCCACGCCCTGCACGCCCCGGTGCTGCGTGTGTCCGGCCTGGACATCCCGTACCCGGCGCCGATGCTGGAGCACACCCACCTGCCCTCGGTCGACCGGGTGCTGGACACCGTGGCCCGGCTCCAGTGGGACGACCAGCCCGACACAAGGTGGGTGGCGGCATGACCGAACGCACCGAGCGGAGCGAGGGCCGTGAGGGCATGCCCGGCCGGCACACCATGACCACGGCTGTGGGGAACCGGGACTTCCTTCTGCCGGACCTCGGGGAAGGACTGAGCGAGGCGGAGATCGTCGAGTGGCGGGTCGCAGTCGGCGACGTGGTCACAGTGGACCAGACGGTGGTCGAGGTGGAGACCGCCAAGGCCGTGGTCGACGTGCCGTGCCCGTACGCCGGACGGGTCGTGGCCCTGCACGGCGCGGCCGGTGAGGTACGCCCGGTGGGCCAGCCGCTGATCACCATCGCCCCGCTCGACGACGCCCCCGATCCGCACGCCACCTACCGCGAGGAGGAGCGGGCCGGCTCCGGCAACGTCCTGATCGGCTACGGCACCGGCCACGGCGGCACGGGTCGGCGGCGGCGCCGTCCGCGGCTGGCGCTGGCCCCCGAGCCCGGCACGCCGGTCACGGCGGACCTGGCGTCCGGTCCGGCGGCCGGCTCTCCGGCTCCGGCGGGCTCACAGGCTCCGGCGGGCTCACAGGCTCCAGCGGGCTCTCCGGTTCCGGCCGGCCCGGTTCTGGCCGGTTCATCGCGTCCGGCGGGCTCGGTTTCGGCTGGCTTGTCGGCTCCGAACGGCACGGCCGCCTCGGCGGACCGCACGGCTGAGCCGGAACCGACCGGCGTGCAATCGGCGCCGCTCGTCATCTCGCCGATCGTGCGGCGGCTGGCCAAGGAGCACGGCATCGACCTGGCGTCGCTGCGCGGAACCGGGCCGGGCGGCGTGATCCGCCGGGCCGACCTTGACGCCGCCGTGGCCGCGCCCGCTGCTCCGGCGGCCCGGCTGGCAGCGGTGCCGGACGCCCCGGCCGCGCACGTCGGGCTCGCCCCGGCCGGCGACGGCGACACTGTCATCCCGCTCACCGGCATCCGCAAGGTGATCGCCGACAAGCTCTCCCGCAGCCGGCGGGAGATCCCCGAGGTGACCATCTGGGTCGACGTGGACGCCACCGGCCTGCTGGAGACGCGCGCCGCGATCAACGCGGCCACCCCTGACACGCCGGTGAGCATCCTGGCGCTGCTGGCCCGGATCTGCCTCAGCGGCCTGCGGAAGTACCCGCAGCTCAACGCGCACGTCGACACCGAGGGCCAGCGGATCGTCCAGTCCGCGGGCGTACACCTGGGCATCGCCGCGCAGACCGACCGGGGCCTGGTCGTGCCGGTGCTGCGCGACGCGCAGCGGCTCACCACCCGGGAGCTGGCCGCCGCACTCGCCGAGACCACTGCGGCGGCCCGGGCCGGCACGCTGCCGCCGGCGCGGCTGACCGGCGGGACGTTCACGCTCAACAACTACGGCGTGTTCGGCGTGGACGGCTCCACGCCGATCATCAACCACCCGGAGGCGGCGCTGCTCGGCGTCGGCCGGATCGTGGACAAGCCGTGGGTGGTGGACGGGCAGCTCGCCGTCCGCAAGGTGACCCAGATCAGCCTCACCTTCGACCACCGCGTCTGCGACGGTGGCGTGGCCGGCGGCTTCCTGCGCCACGTCGCCGACTGCGTCGAGCAGCCCGCCCTCTTGGTCGCCAACGTCTGACCCCGCCCTCCCGGCCCCGGCCCCGGCCCTCCCCACGGAGAGCCGGGGCCGCTTCCGTCCCCGCCGCCCGCCCGCTCGCGATCTTGCACTTGCGGCCCGCGGTGTGCCCGATTCGCACCCTTCTCCAGGGCCAGGGCCGAAACTGCAAGATCGCGCGGCAGTGGTGCGGGCGGCGCGGCGGCAGTGGTGCGGGCGGCGCGGCGGCGGTGGCGGGTGGCGCGGACGAGAGCCGGGCTCGGCCGGCCTGCGGCGTCCAGCGCCGCCCTTGCGAGATCGTTGTTCCGACGGGTGGGACCGGTCGAGATCTTGGTACGAAAGTGCCCCTATGGGGGCCGTTTCGTACCAAGATCTCGCTCTGCCTCGCGCCCGGCGGTGGGTGAGGGGGTGGGGAACCGGGCGGAGGGCGCGTGGGGCGCAACCGGGGACGGGAATTACCTGTCCGGCACAATTCGCGCAGCTGTTTCCGAGCAATTCCGCCGAAGGTGCCACGGCGGGATCCCAGGCCTACAGAATGTGGGCGAGAGGGTTCGGAAATGGGGGGCGAAATATGTTTGCGAGGCGCCGACTGACGCTTTTCGCGATGACCGTCGCAGCCGCGCCGCTGGCGGTCGGCGCGTGTACCGCCGGCCCGAAGTCGGTGACGAAGCGGGCCGAGGCCGCGCCGCCGTCGGTCGCCGTGACGCCGGCCGACCGCACCCGGGACGTGCCGATCAGCGCGGAGGTGGGGACGAAGGTCAGCAACGGCAAGGTGACAGCCGTCAAGCTGACCGACGACAAGGGCAACGCGGTGCCGGCCCAGCCGCGTGAGGACGGCTCCGGCTGGGTGCCGGACCGGCCGCTCGCCAATTCCCGGACGTACACCGCGGAGGTGACCGCGACCGGCGATTCGGGCAGGACCGCCACGCAGAAGACGACGTTCACGACAATGGCGAAATCCACCAAACCGGCAGTCACCAGCGAATTGTATTTCCGGCCGAATCAGACGTACGGGACGGCGATGCCGGTCGTGCTCGGATTCGACCCGCCGATTCCGAAGGAGGCGCGCGCGGACGTCCAGCGCCGGCTGTTCGTGAAGACCGACCCGCCGCAGCCGGGCACCTGGTCGTGGGTGGCCGACGGCAAGCAGGCCGAGTACCGGGCGCCGGACCGGTGGAAGCCGGGCACGAAGATCAGCGTGCGCAGCGCGTTGCAGGGTCTGCCCATCGGCAAGGAGGCGATCGGCGACTCCGACCGGGTCGCGAGCGCCAAGGTCGGCCGGCAGGTGACGCTCGACATCGACAACGAGGCCAAGCAGATGACCGTCTACCAGGACGGCAAGGTGCTCAAGAAGATCCCGGTCAGCCTCGGCAAGCCGAGCACGCCGACGTCGAGCGGCAACATGGTGATCATGGAGAAGCACGAGCACACCACGTTCGACACCCGCGGTGAGCCCAACGGCGGCTACGTGGTCGACGTGGACGACGCCCAGCGGCTGACCTGGGGCGGCGAGTTCATCCACTCGGCGCCGTGGTCGGAGGGCGACCAGGGCAGCACGAACGTCTCGCACGGCTGCACCAACGTCTCGGCCACCGCCGCGGACTGGCTGATGGGCTTCACGCAGGTCGGTGACCTGGTGACGGTCAAGGGCACCGAGGTGAAGCTCGACCAGGGCAACGGATTCACCGCCTGGAACGTCGGCTGGGACGAGTTCGCCAAGGGCAGCGCGCTGCCCGTACCGGCGGGGCTGAAGCCCACGCAGAGCGCCACGCCGCACCCGGGCGCGGTGGCCGGCGGGTCGTCACCGGCCCCGGCCCCCTCGCGGAGCAACAGCGGCGGCTGAACCTGGGGAGGAACGGCCAGGGGGCCGGCCCGCGTCCGCGCGGGCCGGCCCCCGTCGCGCTCAGTCCAGGCCGACGCGGGCCACCCCGGTGGCGGTCAGGCTGCCCAGCCAGAGGTGGCGGCCGTGCTGCCGCACACCGGTGACCATCGGGTACGCCCCGCTCGGGCCGTGCAGCGTGCGCAGCACCCGGCCGTCGCCGTCGACCAGCGCGACCAGCCCGTAGCGGCGCGGCTGCGGCTGCACCGCGCCGGGCAGCAGGGCCACGATCTGCCGCACCCGGGGATGCGGCAGCAGCCGTTCCATGGCCCGCAGCCGCGGGCTGGGCAACGCGACCCAGTAGGTGCCGTCGCCGACGCCGGAGATGTTGTCCGGGTACGCGGGCAGGTCGGTGAGCACCGTGGCCCGCCCGCTGGGCAGGTCGACCCGCAGCAGCCGGTGGGTGGCGGTCTCGGCGAGCATCAGCGCCGACTCGTCCGGGGTGAGCGCGAGCCCGTTGGGGAAGTAGAGCCCGTCCGCGACCACGTCGGTGCGCCCGGTGCGCCTGTCGTACGCGAGGACCCGCCCGTTGGGCCGATGCTCCAGCAGGTCGCGCTTCCAGTGCGAGAGCGGGAACCGGTCGGACGAGTCGGTGAAGTAGACGGTGCCGTCGCGCCCCACCGCCGCGTTGTCGGCCAGGTGCACCGGCGGCGCGGTCCCGGTCAGCTCCTGCACCCGGCCGGCCGGGTCGACCCGCAGCAGCCCTCGGTAGGCGTCGCAGACCAGCAGCCCGCCGTCGACCGGATCCCGCTCGATGCCCAGCGGCCGTCCGCCGGTCTCGGCCAGCAGCGTCGGCGGCGTGCCGGGCGGGGAGTCGGCCGGCCACCACCAGAGCCGGCCGTCCTCGTCGCCGCTGATTACCCGGCCGTCGCCGTCGACCACCACGTCCTCCGGGCCGTGGCCGCCGGCCGGCAGCGGCAGCAGGTCGGCCCGGTCGAGCCGGGTGTCAGCGGGCGACCAGGGGCCGGTGAGCGGCGGCGGCACCGTCGCCGGCTCGCGGACCGGCCGGATCAGCAGTGGCGCTCGCGGGCGGGGGACGACCATCGGCTCATTGTGGCCCGGCGGCGTCGCGCTGGGCAGCCCCCGACGGCGTTTCGCCGTTTCCCGCGCGACGTGGCGTGGCGGTTGCGGGATGACCCTGAGACGGCTCGGGGTCGGTTCCCGGACACTACCCGGAACCCCTGCCGCGAGGTCCGGAAATGTCGGTGGGCCCGGGTAGGTTTGGCCGCATGGTACACAGCGGTGAGCGCTTCCACGTGGTGACGGACGTGCACGATCACGTGGTCGAGCTGCGCCCGGTCGGCGAGATCGACATCGCCTCCGTGACGGCGTTCCGGGCGGCGCTCTGGGCGGCGCCGGCCCGGCCGGTGCTGCGGGTCGACCTGTCCGGTGTGCGGCTGCTCTCCGCCGCCGGGGTCCGCGCGCTCGTCGCCACCCACCTGCGGGTGCGGGCCCGCGGCGGCGAGCTGGTGCTCACCGACCCCGACCCGGTGGTGGCCCGGGTGCTGCGGGTGACCGGCCTGCACCGGGTGCTCCCGGTGCGCTGCACCGACCGCGCCCAGGATCCGTCCGGCCGCGCCCATGAGCTGATGGCCTGCGCGGCCTGAACGGCCGGCGGCCCGAGGGCACGCGGCCCGGGCGCACGCCGGGCCGCCGGCGCGGAAGCCGACGGCCCGATGTGAACGGCGTTGCGCTCAGCGCACGCCGAGCAGGTCCACCACGAAGACGAGCGTCTCGTTCGGCTTGATGACGCCGCCCGCGCCCCGGGCGCCGTAGCCCAGGTGCGGCGGGATGGTGAGCTTGCGCCGGCCGCCCACCTTCATGCCCACGACGCCCTGGTCCCAGCCGGCGATGACCTGGCCGCCGCCGAGCGGGAACTCGAACGTCTCACCCCGGTTCCACGAGGCGTCGAACTCGCGGCCGTTCGAGTGGGCCACGCCCACGTAGTGCACGCTCACCAGCTGGCCCGCGCGGGCCTCCGGGCCGTCGCCGACGGTGATGTCCTCGACGACCAGATCGGCGGGCGGCGCGCCCTCGATCGGGCCGATCTGGGGCTTGTCCATGAGCGGGTCTCCTCGGTGCTGACGGTGTGGTCACAGTCGATCCTGCCGGATCGCGACCGGCCGATACGCGCCGGTCCCCGCACACCGGCGTGGCGGGTACACGAAAGAGGCGGGCGTCGCCTGTCGGCGACGCCCGCCCCGGGGCGAGCTGGTCACTTCAGCCAGGGGAGACGCTGGACCAGGGGGAGCCTCGCCCAGGCCCGGCCGAGGCCGAGGGTGTTGCCGGCGCCCACCAGGGCCAGGCCGGCCAGCAGGCCCGCGTAGATGAGGTGGTCGTCCATGAAGGGGTTGTTCGCCGGGGGCAGCACGGCCGTCCACATCAGGACCAGGAGCAGACCGCCCGCGACGGCGGCGACCCGGATGCCGATGCCGAGCATCAGGGCGACACCGATGCCGAGCAGGCCGACCATGAACAGCCAGTCCGCCCAGGCCGCGCCGGCCAGGTTCTGGTAGATGCCCGCGAACGGTCCCTCGACGGCGTGTCCGAGGAAGCCCTTGGTGGGGCTGCCGCCGTTGATCCAGGCGTTCTTCGCCGGGGTCTCGTGGCCGAGGCCGAACATCTTGTCGAGGAAGGCCCAGAGGAACACCCAGCCCAGGGCGAGCCGCAGCCCGGCCCAGACGTACCGGGTGGCCTTCTGGCGGGTGGTCTCGGTGTGCGCCGCCGGAGCGATGGTGGCGGCGGGGGTCCGCTTGACGGCGGGGGTCCGCTCGATTGTCGCGGTCATGGTCTCCACGTCCCTTCCTGTGCCTCGCACCGCGCTTCCCGGTGGCACATTCATTCCACCGCCGCGCGGCGCCCGGGAGCAGGGCCGAGAGGTGCCCTCGTGACCGGGTCATTGGTCCCGTCCGTACCCGGTCCGGTCGGCCCCTCGCAGCCGGTCCGCCGCCCCTGACCAGGCCTTACGCCGGCGGCCTACCGTCGCAGGTGGAGACCCGGCACGAGGAGGTCGTGATGAGGACGTGGCAGGTTACCGACGTGATGACCAGGGACGTCGCCACGGTGACGGAGGAGACCCCGTACCGCGAGGTCGTCGACGTGCTGGTGCGGCAGCGGATCAGCGGTGTGCCGGTGGTGGACTCGTTCCGCCGGGTGCTCGGGGTGATCTCCGAGGCGGACCTGCTGCACAAGGTGGAGCGGTCCGGTCACCCGGACGAGCGGCGGGTCTTCGAGGGACGGCGCCGCCGTACCGCGCGGGAGAAGGCGGGCGCGCTCGTCGCCCGGGACCTGATGACCGCGCCCGCGGTCACCACCCACGAGCGGGCGTCGCTCGCGGCGACCGCCCGGCTGATGGACCACGAGGCCGTCAAGCGGCTCCCGGTGCTGGACGACCTGGGCCGGCTCGCCGGCATCGTCACCCGCGGTGACCTGCTGCGCGTGCACCTGCGTTCCGACGCGGAGATCCGCGAGGAGGTCGTGCACGAGGTGCTGCGGCGGGTGCTGTCGGTGCGCGACGGCCTGGTCACGGTCCAGGTCCGCGGCGGCGAGGTCACCATGGACGGGCGGCTGGACCGGCGTAGCGCCGTCGAGCTGGCCGGCCGTCTCGCCGCCCAGGTCGCGGGCGTGGTCGCGGTGCACAACGCGATCGGGTACGACGTGGACGACACCACGCTGATGGAGCTGGACCCGGTGCACGCCACCCCGGTCGCCTGAGCGCCGCCACCCGGGCCCCGCCGGTCAGGTGGGGCCCTCGGTGGCGAGCTGGGCGGCCAGCAGCGCGGGGGCCTCGGCCAGCGACGGCCCGTACCAGGTGAGGTGCCGGCCGGACACCAGCGCCGCCGGCACACCGGGGAACGCCTCCGGCCCGTCGTCGGCGGTGAACCGGTACGGCTCGTCGGGCAGCACCACCAGTTCCGGCGCCCGGGCGCGCAGCTCGTCCAGGCTCGGCCGGGGATAGCGTTCCGCGTCGTCGGCCCAGCCGTTGCGCACACCGAGCCGGGCCAGCACGTCCCCGGCGAACGTGTCCCGCCCCAGCACCACCCACGGCCGTCGCCACACCGGCACCACGGCGGTGCGGACGCGTCCCGGCGCGGGCAGTGCGGCCCAGGCACGGCGGGCCTCGCGCAGCCACTGCGGCTCGGCCGGCGCGCCGAGCGCGTCGACCAGCTCACCGAGCTGGTCGAGGGCCTCCGGCACGGTACGCGGGAAGGTGACCCGGACCGGCACCCCGGCCGCGCGCAGCGCCTCGGCGTCGGCCAGCCGGTTCTCCTCCTCGTTGAGCAGCACCAGGTCCGGCTCCAGGGCGAGCACCCGGTCCAGGTCCGGGTACTTCGTCCCGCCGACCCGGGCGACGTCCAGCCCGGCCGGGTGGGTGCACCAGTCGGTCGCGCCGACCAGCGCCTCCGGGCGGGTGGCCGCGACCGCCTCGGTCAGCGACGGCACCAGCGACACCACCCGCACCGCGTCTCCTCCCCTTGAGCCGGACCGCCGGTCAGCGGGCCGCCGCGGTCACGGCGTCGGCGGTCTCCGGCGGCAGGCCCGCCACCGGAAGGCCCTTGCGTACCGCCCAGTCGACTGCGGCGCGCAGGTCCGCGGTGGGCAGCGGCCGCCGGGTGGTCACCCCGACCGCCGCGTGCACTGTGTACGCCATGAACGGGTACGACCGGGCCAACGCGCCGATCGCGTCGTGCAGTCGGCGCACCACCTCCAGCGCGGCCGGTTCGTCGAGCCCCGGCAGGAGGAGCTGGAACTCGTTCTCGGTGACGCGCAGCGCGCGGTCGACCGGCCGCAGCACGGCGGTGATCGCGGTGAGCACGGCGTGTCCCTCGCGGGCGACGCCGCGGCGGCCGAAGCGTTCCGGCGAGCCGGGCGGCGCGTCCACCCGCAGGCCGACCAGCGCCACCGGCAGCGTGCCGCAGGCGGTCACCCCGTCCGCGCCGGACCACCGGGCCAGGCCGGGCTCGTCCAGCATCGTCTCGGCCGGCTCGACCGGCTGGTTGTTCCGGTCGCCGCGGCGGGCCAGCAACCGCAGCGCCGCCTCGGCACGCGGTTCGCCGGGCCCGGCCGGGATGTCCCGCACCCGGGCGATCGCCTCGTCCAGCGCGGTACGCGCCGCGGCGGGCAGCCGCTCGGCGAGCTGTTCGCGCAGCCGGATCGCCTCGTGCAGCGCCTCGTCGCGGCGGAAGCCCCAGCGTCCCTCGAACAGCCGGCCGGACTCCAGCGTCGGCGCGGGCGCCACCTCGGCCCGGTCGTGCGCGACGAGTGTGGCGCCGAAACGCGGGCTCAGCGCCACCACCGTCCACTCCCGGGCCAGCGCCTCCGCCTCGTCCAGCGCCACGCCGTAGGTACCGTCCGGCAGGTCGGGCGGCGGTCCGCCGACCATCGCCACCACCGTCACGGCGGCGCGGCCGGCGATGCGCCGGTAGACCTCGCGCTCCCGGGCGAAGTACGGCAGCCGCTGGAACAGCGCGAGCACGACGAGAGGGCCGTCCTCGGCCTCGGCGAGCGCCGCGCGTTCGATGGCGTGGGAGACGGTGACGAGACTGCGTTTGGTGAACTGTTCCGGGGTCCGTCCGCTGGGCACGGGCAGAGCCTAGAGGGACGGGCGCGGTAGCGCACCGGTCGGCCGGACCGGTCGTGCCGCACGGCCTACACTCGGGCGTCGACCGGACGAGGGGGATCGGGGCGAGATGACGAGCACAGGCAGCGTGACCGCCTCCTGGCTGCGGCCGATCCCGCCCGGCGCCGCGCCGTCCCTGGTCCGTGCCGGCCACCTCGGCCACACCGGGCGGCGGCTCGGCGACCTGGTGCAGGGCCGCCCGCCCGGGGTCACCGGCAGCCAGTGGAGCACCGCCGGGCGGGCGTCGCTCGACCTGGTGGTCTGCGCGGCCGACACCGGGCTGCCGCGTTTCGCGGTGCGGTTCACCGTGCCCGCCCCCGACGGATCGGCCGCGCGACGGTCCGAACGGCTGACCGACGCGGTCTGCGTCGCCGTCGGCCTGCCGCTGGTGCGCGTCGAGTCGCCGACGCTGGGCGGCGCGGAGCAGGTCCGCCGGTTCGTCGAGTACGTGCTGGACGCGCGGGCCTACGCCGACGGTACCGACCCGGACGGCGGTGACACGGTCGGCTTCCGGGACATCATCGGCCGGCTGCCGGACGGCCGGCGCGGACCGGTGAACGACCTGGGCGCGCTGGCCCGGGTCGAGGCGGTCGAGGCGTACGTGGCGGGCCGGATCGCCGACCCGATCGTGCGCGGCCTGCACGTGCGCTGGACCGACGGTCCGGCGGAGGGCTGGGCCTGGGCCGAGGTGCGGCCCGGCCGTTGCCTGCTGGAGCGGGTACGGCTGACCTCGCGCGGTTTCTCCTGCGGCGTCGACCCGGGGCGGCTCGCCGAGGACCTGGCGGCTGTGGCGCTGGGGGAGCGGTTGCGTGACCTCGACGGTGCCGCGCCGTCCCTGCTGGACCGCGACGAGCTTCTCCGGCGGGTACGCGCGCTGGCCGCCCGGCGGGACTCCTTCGACGGCGGGTTCGCCTTCGATCACCTCTGCGCCGACTGAGCCGTCCGTCCTCGCCGGCGAGGACGGCGACTTTTCGATTTTTTTCCGATCTCCGGTTGAACCTTCGCCGACGGCGCTCCGTACCTCATCGGGAATGGACGCAGATCTTCCCCGCCGCGCCCGGACGGCGCGGAGACGGTGCGGAAAGGGCATCGTCGGCCATTGACGCGCGACTGAGCGTCGCAGTGATCTCACACCCCGAATTCGTCGGTCCGCCGGGATCACCAGTCAACTACCGGATCGTGAAGGAGAGCAATTCGATGCGCAGGTCCACACGGGCGCGCCGGTCATCCGGTAACGCGCGGAGCAAGCGGATGCTGGCGGTTGTCGGCACGCTCGCGGTCTTCGGCGGCATCGTCGCCGTCACCCAGATCTCGTCCGCCCAGGACCGGCGGACGACCACCCGCGCCGCCTCGGCGTCCTGCGTGCCCGCGAGCCCCGGGGCGACCGCCCCGGACGGCCAGGGCAGCACCACCCGTACCTGGCAGAACGGCCGCTGGGTCCGCAACCACTGGGGCGACGGGCAGATGTCGCCGGCCGAGTGCCAGCAGACCAACGCGGGCGGCGCGGGCGCCGGCACCCCGACCGTGGCCTGCCCGGACGTCCGGGGCCGGCTGCCGCAGGTGCCCGGTCAGGCCCGTGCCGAGGTGGACCGCACCCTGGCTCTGCTGGAGTCGCAGATCGTCGACGCGAACCGGCGGCTCGCGGCGGAGGGCCGCAAGGGCGGCGAGTTCATCAACAACGCGATCCTGCGTCCGCTCGCGGACAAGCGGACCGCGGCGCTCAACCGGATCGCCACCGCCATCGGCCGGGTCGCCCAGCGCCCGCAGGGCCTGGACCAGCTCGCCCAGTGTGCGGTGACCGACACCCCGCAGAACGGCGGCCAGAACGGCGGGAACAACAACGGCGGTCAGAACGGCGGCAACAACAACGGGGGCCAGAACGGCGGCAACAACAACGGCGGTCAGAACGGCGGGAACAACGGCGGCGGGAACAACAACGGCGGCGGCCAGAACAACGGTGGCGGCAACGGCCTGAACGTGCTCGCCAAGGACTGCTCCGGCAGCCAGCTCCAGGCGCACGACGGCTTCCAGAACGGCAACCGGTGCGTGAGCACCGCGTTCGGTGAGGTGGGCGCCGCGGCGAACAACCCGTCGCTGCTGATCACGCAGTTCCCGAACCAGGTGCGGCGCAACCAGCCGTTCACCCTCCGGGTCACCACCAAGAACCTGGTGCGGGACCGCTTCCTCGCCGCCGGCCAGGGCGGCTACTACCTGGAGAGCTCGCTGCTCAACGGCCAGGGCCTGGTGCGCGGCCACTTCCACACCGCCTGCCGCATGCTCGGCAGCACCCGGCAGCCTCCGAACCCGCAGGACGTGCCGGCCTTCTTCGTGGCCACCGAGGACGGGCGGGGCGGCAACCAGCCGGACGACGTGCTGATCCAGATTCCGGGCCTGGCGCAGTCGGGCGTGGCGCAGTGCGCGGTCTGGGCCGGTGACGGCTCGCACCGCATCCCGATGATGGAGCGGGCCAACCAGACTCCCGCCATCGACGTGGTGCGCATCCGGGTCAACTGAGCGGGCGAACGGCAGCGGCCGTCCGGGGGACTCCTCCGGGCGGCCGCTGCCGTTCCCGCGTACGGGCACGGTGGAAGGTGATCCCGGAAGAAATTTCGTGCCGGCGGTATCCGGCCGGATGAAAAGCGCTGACCGTAGAAAGCCGATCGGGCCCCCGCCGATTTCTCAGCGTGACCCCGGGATGCCCGACGGTGAACCGGTGGCGGTCAGCGGTTCTTGTACGCCTCGACCACCGACACCGGGATGCGCCCGCGCTCGGAAATCTCGAACCCGTTCTTGGCGGCCCATTCCCGGATGGCGCGGTTCTGCTCGCGGTCCATTCCCGAGGTGCTCGGCCGGGCGGTGCGGCGGGCGCCGCGGGCGACCTCGGTCGCTCCCCGGCCGATTCGCCTGCCAGCGCTGATGTACGGATCCAGCGCCTTGCGCAGGACGCCCGCGTTCTCGTCGGAGACGTCGATCGTGTACGCCACGCCGTCCAGGCTGAACTCGACGGTCCGATCGGCCTTTCCGCCGTCGAGGTCGTCGGTCAGAACGGTGATTACTTTCCTTGCCATCGCCATTACTCCCTGTGTCGGGCGGGGTGTGGCTAAGAGTTTGACCTACCGCGCGGTAATTCCGCAACAATAGCCGACTGTTTCCATTCGGCGGGTCGCGGTAAAGGGCGCCGCCATTGGGTGCGGAGCGCGGGAACGCGGCCCTTCGTAGTGGCGTGGGTCACAACCCGGAACAAGGGGCACGTTTTGTTACTTGAGCCAGACACGCTCAACCAACGTGATGGCAGGTGTTCGATGGCAACTCTTCCGGTACTCCCACTGACCGACGCCGTCCTGCTGCCCGGGATGGTCATCCCGGTGACCCTCGACCCGACCACCCAGGCCGCCGTCGACGCGGCCCGCGCCACCGGCGACAAGGAACTCCTGGCCGTACCCCGCCTCGACGGCGAGTACGGCTCCGTCGGCGTGGTCGCCACGATCGAGAAGGTGGGCCGGCTGCCCAGCGGCGAACCGGCGGCGGTCGTCCGCGGTCTCACCCGCGCCCGCATCGGCTCCGGCGTGCCCGGCCCCGGCGCCGCGCTCTGGGTCGAGGCGACCGAACTCGACGAACCCGCACCGGCGGGCCGCGCCCGCGAACTCGCCCGCGAGTACCGCGCGCTCATGACCTCGGTGCTGCAGCAGCGCGGCGCCTGGCAGGTGATCGACGCGATGGAGCGGATGACCGACCTGTCCGAGCTGGCCGACTCGGCCGGTTACGCGCCCTGGCTCAGCCTGACGCAGAAGACCGAACTGCTCGCCGCGCCGGACGTCACCGCCCGGCTGGAACTGCTCGTCGGCTGGGTGAAGGAACACCTCGCCGAGCAGGAGGTCACCGAGCAGATCAACAGCGACGTCCGCGAAGGGCTGGAGAAGTCCCAGCGCGAGTTCCTGCTCCGCCAGCAGCTCGCCGCGATCCGCAAGGAACTCGGCGAGGACGAGCCGGACGGCTCCGCCGACTACCGCTCCCGGGTGGAGTCCGCCGACCTGCCGGAGAAGGTCCGCGAGGCGGCGCTGCGCGAGGTCGGCAAGCTGGAGCGGGCCAGTGACGCCTCACCCGAGGCGGGCTGGATCCGTACCTGGCTGGACACCGTCCTGGAGATGCCGTGGAACACGCGTACCCAGGACAACATGGACCTGGCCGCGGCCCGGGCCGTGCTCGACGCCGACCACGCCGGCCTGGCCGACGTGAAGGACCGCATCCTGGAGTACCTCGCGGTGCGCAACCGGCGCGCGGAGCGCAACCTCGGCGTGGTCGGCGGACGCGGTTCCGGCGCGGTGCTGGCCCTGGCCGGTCCGCCCGGTGTCGGCAAGACCAGCCTCGGCGAGTCGGTCGCCCGGGCGCTGGGCCGCAACTTCGTCCGCGTCTCCCTCGGCGGTGTCCGGGACGAGGCGGAGATCCGCGGTCACCGGCGCACCTACGTGGGCGCGCTGCCCGGCCGGATCGTGCGGGCGCTGCGCGAGGCCGGCTCGATGAACCCGGTCGTGCTGCTCGACGAGGTCGACAAGCTGGCCGCCGGCTACTCCGGCGACCCGGCGGCGGCCCTGCTGGAGGTGCTCGACCCGGCGCAGAACCACACGTTCCGCGACCACTACCTGGAGGTCGACCTCGACCTGTCCGACGTGCTGTTCCTGGCCACCGCCAACGTGGTCGAGGCGATCCCCGGCCCGCTGCTGGACCGGATGGAGCTGGTCGCGCTGGACGGCTACACCGAGGACGAGAAGGTCGCCATCGCCCGGGACCACCTGCTGCCCCGGCAGCGGGAACGGGCCGGGCTGACCACCGACGAGGTCACAGTCGCCGACGAGGCGCTGGCGCTGATCGCTGGTGAGTACACCCGGGAGGCCGGCGTCCGGCAGCTCGAACGCGCTCTCGCCAAGATCTTGCGCAAGGTCGCGGTCGCGCTCGCCACGGACTCCGCGCCGGTGCACGTCGACGCCGGCAACCTGGCCCGCTACCTGGGCCGGCCCAAGTTCACCCCGGAGTCGGCCGAACGGACCGCAGTACCCGGCGTGGCGACCGGACTCGCGGTCACCGGCGCCGGTGGCGACGTGCTGTTCATCGAGGCCACCACGATGGAGGGTGAGCCGGGGCTGACGCTCACCGGCCAGCTCGGCGACGTGATGAAGGAGTCCGCGCACATCGCGTGGTCGTACCTGCGGTCGAACGGGCGGCGCTACGGGCTGGACCCGAACGCGCTGGCCGGGCGGCGGATCCACCTGCACGTCCCGGCGGGCGCGGTGCCCAAGGACGGCCCGAGCGCCGGCATCACCATGGTGACCGCGCTGGCCTCACTGGTGACCGGGCGGCCGGTTCGGCCCGAGTTCGGAATGACCGGCGAGGTGACGCTCTCCGGCCGGGTGCTGCCCATCGGCGGCGTGAAGCAGAAGCTGCTCGCCGCGCACCGGGCCGGCCTCACCGAGGTGATCATCCCGAAGCGCAACGAGCCGGACCTGGACGACCTGCCGGCCGAGGTGCGGGAGGCGCTGACCGTGCACACCCTGTCCGACGTGGCGGACGTGCTCGCACTGGCGCTGCGCCCGGTCGAGATCGGCACGGAGTCGCTGGACGGTCCGGCGCTCGCCGCGGCCTGACGACCGTCGCCCCGGCCACCGTACGCACGGTGGCCGGGGCGCCGTCGTGGTCCGCCCCCTGTGGTCTCCACGCCGACCGGCACGGAAGCCGGTCGCGCCGGGCTCAGCGGCGGTCGCGCCGCTCGTAGCCCCGGTCGCGGCGCTCGCCCGGCCCGTCACCGTCCCGGTCCCGGCGTACCGTCGCCTTGCGTCCCTTGATGGTGGTGCCGCGCAGCCCCGCGATGATCTCGTCGGCGACCCCCTGCGGCACCTCGACCAGCGAGAACCGGTCGGCGATCTCGATTGAGCCGATGTCCCGGCCACTGATGCGGGTCTCCCCGGTGATCGCGCCCACCAGGTCCTGCGGCCGTACCCCGGCCCGGCGGCCCAGACCGATGAAGACCTGGGTGGTGCCGCCGGTACGCGGGCGCGCCGGACCCCGGCGCTCACCCCGCCCGCCGGCCTCCGGGCGGCCCTCGCGCGGACCCCGGACCGGAACCTGCGGGATCTCCTCCTCGTCGTCCGAGCCCGGCGACGTCGCCTCGTGCGCCAGCTTCACCGCCGCCAGCGCCACCTCGACCAGGTCGAACTCGTCGGTGAGCGACTCCACGATCGCCCGGTACGGGTCGAGGTCGTCCTCCAGCAGGCTCTCCCGCAGCGCGCCCTGGGTCAGCTCCAGCCGCCGGGTACGCATGTCCGCGACAGTGGGGATCTTGTCGATGGCGATCCGCTGGCCGGTGACCCGCTCGATGGTCTTGAGCATCCGGTGCTCACGCGGCTCGGCGAGCGTGATCGCCACACCCTCCCGCCCGGCCCGGCCGACCCGCCCGATCCGGTGCACGTACGACTCCGGGGCGGACGGCACGTCGTAGTTGACCACGTGGGTGAGCTGCTCGACGTCCAGGCCACGGGCGGCCACGTCGGTGGCGACCAGCAGGTCCGCCGTACCGGCGCGCAGCCGGCCCATCACCCGGTCCCGCTGCTCCTGGCTCATCCCGCCGTGCAGCGCCTCGGCCCGGTAGCCCCGGCCGTTCATCGTCTCGGTGAGCCGGTCCACCTCCTCCCGGCTGCGGCAGAACACGATCGCCGCGGTGGGCGACTCCACGTCCAGCACCCGGCCCAGCGCGGCCGGCTTGTGCGCCCGGGCCACGATGTACGCGCTCTGCCGCACCCGGGGCGCCTCCCCGGCGACGGGCCGCTCCCGCTCGATCCGGATGCGGACCGGGTCGGTCAGGTGCTGCCGGGCCAGCCCGTCGATCCGGGCCGGCATGGTGGCCGAGAACAGCACCGTCTGCCGGCCGGCCGGAGCGTGCTCCAGGATCGCCTCGATGTCCTCGGCGAAGCCCATGTCGAGCATCTCGTCCGCCTCGTCCAGCACCACCGTGCTCAGCGCGCCCAACCGCAGCGTGCCCCGGGCGATGTGGTCCAGCGCCCGGCCGGGCGTCGCCACCACCACGTCCACCCCGTGGTCGAGCGCACGCAGCTGCCGGCCGATCGGCTGCCCGCCGTAGATCGGCAGCACCCGGGCGCCCAGGTCCTTGCCGTAGCGGTGGAACGCCTCGGAGACCTGCACGGCCAGCTCCCGCGTCGGCACCAGCACCAGCGACACCGGGTCGCCGTCGGCCCGCCCCACCGGCATCCGCTGCAACAGCGGCAGCGCGAATGCGGCGGTCTTGCCCGTACCGGTCGCCGCCTGGCCCAGCAGATCCTGCCCGGCCAGCAACGGGGGGATGGCCTCCCGCTGGATCGGCGTCGGTTCCTCGTAGCCGAGCGCGGACAGCGCGCCCAGCAACTCGGTGCGCAGCCCGAGATCGGCGAAGGCGATGCCGTCCTCGGCGTCGGCGGGAAGGGCGGGGTCGGTCGGGGTCGGTGCGGCGTTCATGCGACAAGCTTTTCATCACCGCCGCGCGGCGGTCGCGGCGACCGGGTCAAACGTTCGCCGCGCCACCTGTGTGCCGTCCCCTCCGGGTGATCCGGCGTGGCCCCGTGCCCCCGCCGGATCACCGGGACAGGACGGCCAGCAGCGTGGTGAGGCCCACTCCGACGTCGAACACCGCGCACCACAGCGCGTACCCGCGCGGTACCACCGCGCCGGTGCGGTGGTACCAGCCGTCCCAGGCCGCGTGGACGAGCCAGCCCACCCCGACGAGCACCCCGGCGACGTCGGCGGACGCGATCATCGCCACGACCGCCAGGCCGCCCCACACGGCCGCCCCGGCGAGCTGCGCCGCCAGCGCGCGCCGGTCGCCCCACTGCCGCCGCCAGGTGCCGATCAGCAGGTAGCCGGCCGGCAGGACCAGCAGCGTCCACGGCGCGAAGACGCTGGGCGCGAACCACATGTCCACCGTCATGAGCAGCCCCAGCCCGGCGGGCCACCCGCGCGCCACGGCCGCGGCGACCGGGTGCCGGCGCGGCGGCGCGGCGGGCGTGTGCCGGTGCCGCAGCGCCACCAGCAGCATCGCCGGCACCATCAGCAGGTGACCGCCGAGCAGCAGCGTGTCGTCCCCGACCCACCCGGCCCACCAGGGCGGGAGCAGCAGCAGGAACGGCACGTACATGGCCGCCGACATCTCCGCGGTGGCGGCCCGGCCGTCCCCCCGGTACCACATCCACGCGGCCATGCCCGCCGCCATGTTCGTCGCCATCACCAGCGCGCCCACGTCCGGCCGCGCCAGCACCGCCGCACCCCCCAGCAGGTTCCCGCCCACCTGCCACAGCGGCCCGAGCAGCACCATCCCGGCCACCATCGCCACCACCATCCCGGCCAGGTGCCGGGTCCGCGCCCACCCGGCCCACCGCCGGGGTACGCCCACAGTCATCTCCGTCATGCCCCGACCCTGCCGCCGCCCGGCGCACCGGAGAAGGCGCGTCAGTCATCGGGAAACCGTGCGGATCGCACGGTCCGGCCGTGACGTTTCTCGGGGGTGGGCGGGGCGCCGCACGCCCTAGGATCGGCGGGCATGACAGTCGATTCCGCCGACCACCGGCTGCGCCGGGCCCGGCGGGTCACCCTGCTGTCGCTGGCCACGAACGTGTGGACCACGGTGCTGCTGCCCGTCGTCGGCCTGGCCCGCGAGCCCGACCCGGTACGCGTCGCGCTGGGCGCCGCCGGGCTGCTCGGATTCGCGGTCGCCCAGATCGCGGTGCTGCACGCCGCGGTCACGCCGTGGCTGCCCGTACCGGCCCGTCGTCGCCGGCACGCCGCGCTGATCGCGGCGGCGCTGCTCAGCCTGCCGCTGCTCGGCCCGGTCGCGGCCGGAACCTGGCCCACCTGGGCGTGGCTGGGCGCGTCCCTGGTCGGCATGACGCCGCTGCTGTTCCGGCCCGTCGTCGCGGTGGTGGCGGCGGCCGGCGTCCTCGCGGTGTCGGCCGTCGTCACCTGGTCGACGGGCGGGCCGGTGACCACGGCGCTGCTGGTCACCGGCGTGGTGGGCGCCGGGATCGCCGCGCTCACCTGGGTCCAGGTCTGGTTCTGGGACCTGCTCGTCGAGGCCCGGCAGGGGCAGGCCGCCCAGGCGCGCCTCGCCGCCGCCGAGGAACGGCTGCGCTTCGCCCGGGACGTCCACGATCTGCTCGGCCACGACCTGACGGTGATCGCGCTCAAGGCCGAGCTGGCGGAGCGGCTGGCGCCGCGCGACGCCGGCCGGGCCGCCCGGGAGGCGGCCGAGGCCCGGCGGCTGGCCGGCTCGGCGCTGACCCGGGTCCGGGCGGCGGTGCACGGCTACCGCGCGGTCGACCTGGCCGAGCAGGCCGCGGCGGTGGGGGAGGTGCTGCGTTCCAGCGGCGTCCGCACGACAGTGGTCCCGCCCGCCGGTGAGGTGCCCGCGGCGGTCGCCGCCGACCTGGCCGCCGTGCTGCGTGAGGCCGGGACGAACGTGCTGCGGCACAGCCGGGCCGGCTGGTGCCGGATCGAGATCACCCGGGAGGACGGCGTGGTGACGCTGACCGTACGCAACGACGGTGTCCGCGACGACGCCGGACCGGACCGGCTCAGCGGCGGCCTGCGCGGCCTGGCCGACCGGCTCGCCCCGGCCGGCGGACGGGTCCGGGCCGATGCCGCCGACGGCGTGTTCAGCCTGGTGGCGACGGTGCCGGTGACGCCGTGATCCGGGTACTGCTGGCCGACGACGAGGAGCTGATCCGGCTCGCCCTGGCCGCGCTACTCGACCTGGAACCGGACATCGAGGTGGTCGCGCACGCCCGCGACGGGCGCAGCGCCCTGGACGCGGCGCTTGCCCACCGCCCCGACGTCGCCGTGCTCGACCTGGAGATGCCGCCGCCCGGAGGCGTCGAGGTCGCCGCCGAGCTGACCCGGGCGCTGCCCGGCTGCGCGCCGGTGATCCTCACCGGACACGGCCGGCCCGCCCAGCTCCGGCCGGCGCTCACCGCCGGGGTACGCGGGTTCCTCGCCAAGGGGGCCCCCGGCGGCGCGCTGGCCGACGTGATCCGCCGGGTGCACTCCGGGGCGCGTTACGTCGATCCCGCGCTCGCGGCCGACGCGCTCACCCTGCCGGAGTGCCCGCTCACGCCGCGCGAGCTGGAGACGCTGCGGCTGGCCGAGCTGGGCACCCCGGTCGCGGTGATCGCCCGGCGGACCCATCTGGCCGCCGGAACGGTCCGCAACCATCTCAGCGCCTGCGTGCAGAAGCTCGGCGCCGCCGACCGGGCGGAGGCGGTACGGCGGGCGCGCGAGGCCGGCTGGCTCTGACGTACGGGGCGTCGCGGGCGGCCGACGCCGACTAGCCTGATCACGTGCGGACGGTCGAACTGCTCTGCTCTCCCGAACTGGAAGCGGCGGTTCGCGCCGCCTGGGACCGGCTCGCCGCCGCCGGGCTGCCCAGCCTGGCCCGCAACACGCACCCGACGAACCGGCCGCACCTGACGCTCGCCTCGGTCGAGGAGTTCCCGCCCGGCGTCGAGCAGCGCCTGGCCGACCTCTGTGACGCGGCGCTGCCGCTGCCGGTGCGGCTGGGCCGGGTGGCGGTGCTCGACGGCAGCGCGCCACTGGTGTGGCTGGTCCGCCCGACCCCGCAGCTCGTCGCGCTGCACGGCGCGGTCTGGGACGTGCTCGCCGAGGCGTCCGGCGGGCACTCGTGGCACCAGCCCGGCCGGTGGGTGCCGCACCTGAGCCTGGCGCTGCGGTTCGGCGCGGCGGACCGGCGCCGGGCCCGGGCGGTCGCCGGGGCACATCCGCCGGCCGGGGCGTTCGTGGCGGCGCGCAGCTACGACGGCGACACCCGCACCGTCAGCGAGCTGACCACCGCCTGCCCTCGTTCCGGCGGCTGAGCGGGGCCGCCCCCAGGGGAGGGGACGGCCCCGGACGTCAGCGGTGGAAGCGCAGGTAGTCGAACTCGGCGGTCACCGCTGGTGTGGCCCCGCCGTGCGCCACCAGCCCGATCCGCGGTGTCGTGTCCGCCGGGAACGTCCACACCGCGCCCCACGTCCAGTGCTTGCCGTCGCGGCTGGACCCGGCCCGGAACTCGTGCTCGCCGTTGACCGGGTCGACCCGGTGGGCCAGCCGCAGCCAAGTGGTGGTGCCGGGGGTGCCGACGATGCTGCCGCCGTACACCGGCTGACCGGCGAACGGCAGCTCGTAGCCGTACTCGACCTGACGGGTGTTCCAGATGGCCACCTGGGTCAGCCGGGCGAACCGGTCGTCGTCGACGTACGCGACCAGGCCCGCCTGCTGGTAGTTGCGCACGCTGTCCTCGCCCAGGTCGAGCGTCACCTTGGTCTCGGCGACGTAGTTCCCGGCCGGGGCGTCGCGCAGCAGCACCCCTGCGGTGTTGCCGGTCCCGGACAGGTCGGCGTCCTGCACCGGCCAGCGCAGCGCGCCGCCGGACACGGTGGCGGCCGGGTCCTGGCGTACCCACCGCCACGCCGGGTCGAGCCCGCCGGTGAACTCGTCGGAGTAGCCGCGCAGCACCGGTCCGACCCGGGGGTCGGGGACGGTGTGCCGCGCCGGACGGTACAGCCGGACGGCGCTGACGTTGTCGAACTCGGCCGGGCCGCCATCGGCGCGCACTGACAGCTCACCGGCGCCGGGGCGGGGCAGCCGCAGCGACACCTGGGCGACCGGGTCGCCGAGGCGGGACGGGCTGAGCGTGGCGACGAGCTGCCGCCCGCGTACCTCGATGGCGAGATTGTGCCGGTCGCCCAGGTCGAGGCCGGCGGGCAGCACGGTGGTCGCGCCGCCCGCACTCAGCCGGCCGCGCCCGACGCGGACGTCCACGCCGTGAAGCCGCAGCCCGGCGGTGGCCGCGCCGGTCAGCCGCAGGTCGGTCTCCGCGCGCAGGTCACCGCCGATCCGGGTACGCGAGGTGAGCGTGCCGCTGCCGGTCAGCACCCCGCCGGTGGCCTGCCAGCGGCCGTGCCCGGCCCGCCAGCCGCGCAGGTCGGCGGTGGCGAAGCGGGCGTCGACCGGGCCGGTGGTGACCGGCGCGGGCCGGATGCTGTCGGAGGGACCGGCGCCCGCGTTGACTGTGGGCCACCCGTCGATCCAGTCGAGCCGGTCCAGGAGCATCGGCCGCTCGTTGACGCCGAACGGCTCGTCCAGGTACGGGTCGGCGCGGTCGATGGCGTGGTAGGCGATCCAGTCCTGCCCGGACAGGTCGGTGAGCACCGCGTTGTGCCCGGTGCCGATCCAGCGGTTGCCGTTCTGGGTGAGCACCGGTGTGCCGCCGGCCCGGGACACGTCGAGGCGCTGCCCGTCCCGGTCGGTGAACGGGCCGCGCGGGTCACGGGACCGGCCGACCTGGACGGAGTAGCCGGTGGCCGGGCCGGCGCAGCAGTTCGCGGTGGACGCGAACAGGTAGTACCAGCCGTCGCGGCGCAGCACGTACGCGCCCTCGAACTTGTTGTCGATAGCGACGGGCGTGGGCGTGCCGACCGCGCGCAGCCCGTCCGGGGACAGCTCGGTGACCGAGATGCCGCCGTAGTAGCTGCCGTAGTAGAGCCAGTGGCGGCCGTCGGCGCCGGTGAGCTGGCTGGGGTCGATCGTCCACAAATACCCGCCGCCGGCGCCCGGTCGCGGCGCGACCACTGGTGTGTCGGCGAACGTCCACGGCCCGGCCGGGCTCGGCGCGGTGGCCACACCGACCGCGGTGTCGAACGTGTCGTCGGAGACGCCTGTGTCGGTGACCGTCACGTACATCACCCACCGGCCGGCCACCCGCCGCACGTCCGGCGCCCAGAACGCGGCGCCGGGAGCGGCGTAGGCGGGCCGCTGGTCCGGGGCGAACGCGTCGCCGGCGTAGGTCCAGTCGACCAGGTCGGCGGAGCGGGCGATCGGCACGCGATGCGTGCGGCCCTCGCCCTCGCGCAGCGGGTCGGAGGTGCCGAAGGCGTACCAGAGTCCGTCGTCGCCGCGCACCACGACCGGGTCGGCGAAGGTGTCGGCGAACCCGGCGGAGACCGGGTTGCGGTAGCGGTCGGGCCCGGCGGCGGACGCGGGGGCCGCGCCGGCGAGCAGAAGCGTGAGTACGGCGGCGAGCGCGCCACCGCGGCGGAGGTGTCCCATCGGGCCTGCCCTCGGGGATAGACGGAGGTGCGGTGCCACCGTTTCTACAACGTTGGAGAGAGTGCTGTAAAGAACCCCCTGACCGTTCGGCGCGGCCCGAACCGTGCCCGTGTCAGCATGGGCCGATGACCACCGGTGCCGACGGCCGCGGACTCGCCGGGTTCGCCGCGCTGCTCGCCGACCCCACCCGGGCCGGCTTCTGCCTGGCCCTGCTCGACGGCCGCGCCTGGACCGCCGGAGAGCTGGCCCGCGCCGCCGGGGTCGCCGCGTCCACCGCGAGCGACCACCTCACCCGGCTGGTCGCCGGTGGCCTGCTCGTCGAGCAGCGGCAGGGCCGCCACCGGTACGTCCGCCTCGCCGACCCGGGCGTCGCCCAGCTCGTCGAGGACCTGGCCGCGCGGGCGCCCGCACCGGCGACCCCGCCCCGCACGTTGCGCGCCGCGTCGGCCGGCGCCGCCCTGGCGTATGCCCGCACCTGCTACGACCACCTGGCCGGGCGGCTCGGCGTGCTGCTGCACGACGCCCTGCTCGACCGAGGCGTCCTCGACCGCACCGGCGGCCTCGCGCTGACCGGGGCCGGCATGACCTGGCTGGACCGTCTCGGTGTACCGGTCGAACCGCTGCGCGCCACCCGGCGACCCCTGGTCCGCGACTGCCTGGACTGGACCGAACGGCGCCCGCACCTGGCCGGCGCGGTCGGGGCGGCGCTGTGCGGGCGCTTCCTCGACCTCGGCTGGACCGCGCGCGGCACCGGCCGGGCGGTACGGCTCACCGCCACCGGGCGGGACGCGCTGGCCGAGACGCTCGCCGTCGACCCGGCGCTGCTGGCCCCGCCCGCCTCCCGCGACACCGGCCCGGCGCGCGCCTGACCCGCCCGTGCCCCGCGGCACCCGTCCCGCCCGCGCCGGGCCGCCGGATGTGCCCGGCCGGATCGTTCGGTTCGGACCGAACTGTCGGCGCCCTACGGTCGGACGATGGATTCACCGACGATCACGGCTGCTCCGGGCACACCGCCCTGCGGGCCGCCGACCTCGGACGACGGCGGCTGGGTGGTCACCCGGTACGCGGACGTTGTCTCCGTCCTGACTGATCCCCGCTGCGTGGTGCCGCCCGCCGAGCAGGCGCCGGAGGGCGGCCTGGCATGGCTGCGCGCCTCGGTGAGCCGGTTCAGTCCGCCGGACCGGCATGCCGCGCGGCGAGCCGTCGGGGTGGCGGCGCTCGACGCCCTCGACCCGCGGGAACTGCGTGTGGCCGCGGAACGGCTCACCGGGCGGATCCTCGACCGCGCCGCGACCGGGGACAACGGCGGTGACCGGGTGGACGTGACCGGTGACCTGGCTCGGCGCGTACCCCTCGTGGTGCTGGCGGAGCGGCTCGGCCTGGCCGACCCGGCGGCGGCCGTCGCGGAGGTGACGGCGGTGGCCGCCGCCTACCACCCGGGCGCCGAACCGGCGGCGGTGCGGCGGGCGGACCGGGCGGTGGCGGCGCTGCTGGCCATGTCGCCGCCCGCTCCGGCCGAGGTGACAGCGAACCGGCTCGGGCTGCTGGTGCAGGCCGCCGACGCCACCGCCGGGCTGATCGTGGCCGCCGTCCGGCACGGGCTCGCCGCGCCGGACGGGCTCGGGACCGACGCGCTGCTCGCCGAGGTGCTGCGCCTCGACCCGCCGGTACGGGTCACCCGCCGGGTCGCCGCCGACCCGCTGAGCCTGGGCGGCCAACCGGTGCGCGCGGGGGAGCGGCTGCTGCTGCGGTTCGACGCCGCCAACCGCGACCCGGCGGCCTTCCCGGAGCCGGACCGCTTCCGCGCCGGCCGGGCGAACGCCGCGCTGACGTTCGGCGCCGGTCCCCGCGGCTGCCCCGGGCAGCGGCACGCGCTCGCCCTGGCCGCTGGCGTGGTCGGCGTGCTGCGCCGCCGCTGCCGTCCCGCCCGCCCGACTCCTGACGTTCCGACGACCCGACTCGAGGTGATCCTGCGATGACCGACCGGTACCGCGCATTTCGTGACCTGCACCGGCGCGGCGAACCGCTGCTCCTGCCGAACGCCTGGGACCACGCCTCCGCCGCGGCGCTCGCCGCCCGGGGACATCAGGCGATCGGCACGACGAGCCTGGGCGTGGCGGCGGCGGCCGGGCGGCCGGACGCGGTCCGCGCCACCCGCGCCGAGACGCTGGAGCTGGCGTACCGGCTGCGGAACCTGCCGGCGCTGCTGACTGTGGACGTCGAGGACGGCTTCCACGACTACCCGGCGGAGGTGGCGCGCTTCGTCGGCGAGCTGGCCGCGCTCGGCGTGGTCGGCGTGAACGTGGAGGACGGCCGCCGGGACGGGCGCCTGGCCCCGGCGGAGCACGTCGCCGCCGTGATCGCGGCGGTCCGCGCCGCCGTACCGCAGATCTTCGTCAACGCCCGCACCGACGCCTGGTGGCTGGGCGTGGCGTCGCCGCTGGACGAGGCGCGGCGGCGGGCGGCGCTGTTCCGGGCCGCCGGGGCCGACTGCCTGTTCGTGCCGGGCGCGCCCGACGAACTGGTCGGTGTGCTCGCCGCCGAGGCGGGGTTGCCGCTCAACGTGCTGTACCGGCCGGGCGGCCCGGACCTGGCCGCCCTCGGACGGCTCGGCGTGGCCCGGGTCAGCACCGGCTCACTGCTGTTCCGGGCGGCCCTCGGAACGGCGCTGCGCCTGACCGACGCGATCGGCGCCGGGCGCGACGCGGGCCTGCCGGCACCGCCCACGTACGAGGAGGTGCAGGCGCTGGTGCCACCGTCCGCCACCTGATCGGGCGCATCGGGGGAGATGGGGCGATTGCCGCCCTCTCGGCTCATTACGGTGTGTGCAGGCCCAATCACGCCGTGTCCTGACCGAGAGGGGACGGAGACCATGCGAGTGCCCAGCCGCAGCCCCGGTCGCCAGCCCGGTCCCGCCGTCACGTCCACCGCTCCCGCCCGGCGGGTGCCCGCCGGTGGCCGGCGCGCCGGCACCGAGCCGGACCTGTCCGCGTACCGGGCGGCGGTGGCGGAACTCCTGGTCGAGGTGGGCGCGCTCGCCGACGCGCCGTCCACCACCGCCCGCCAGGTGCTGCTCGACCAGCGGCTGCGCGAACCGGCCATCGCCGCCGTCCTCGACGCCACGCCGCAGGGCCTGATCGGCGCCCGGGAGACGCTGCTGCTGGAGATGGCCCGCTACCAGCCCAACGCGCGCAGCTCGGCGCAGGACCTCACCGCGCTGGTCCGCATCTACCTGCTCTCCCGCGTCGACGTGCTCTGGTGGCGGGACAGCCCGACGTTCCTCACCGACGACCAGGTCCGCACCAGCACCGAACTGGTCGACCTGGAGTGGCTGCGCCGCCGCGGCCTGATCGAGTTCCGCTACCAGGAACAGCCCGCCACAGTGGTGGGACGCGGGCTGCGGGCGGTGCGGCGACGGCTGCGCCCGGACGCCACCCCGCGTACCGCCGGGCTGCTGTTCCGCCGGGCCCGCCGCGAGATGATCGCGTTCCTCAACGACCTGGCCCGGGAGTTCACGGCCGTCGCGCCGGACGGCACGCCGCCGCTCTGGGTGACCAGCCTGGCCCGCAGCGCCGAGCACCAGTACCGGCTGCGCCGCCTCGGGTACGCCGCGATGGTGCCCAGCGGGCACTGCCTCGGCTGGGCCGCCGACGTCGAACTGGAGTGGTACGACCGCTTCGGCGCCCGCCCGGCGCTCGCCGGGCTGCTGCTGGCCCGCCAGGACGCCGGCGAGGTGAACGTGGTCGACGAGGGACAGGCCTGGCACGTGTGTCTCGCCCCGGCCGCCCGTCGCCGGTACCGGCGGGCGTACGAGTCCGAGATGGGGGTGTGACCCGGTGTGCGGCATCGCGCTGAGCATCGGCCCCGAGGCGGATCCGGCCACCTTCCGGCGGATGCTCGCCGCGCTCGCGCCGCGCGGTGAGGTCACCGAGACCCGGCAGGAGAACGGCCTGCTCGCCGGCGTACGGCGGCTGAGGATCGTGGACCGGGAACGGTCCGTCCAGCCGTGGATGTCGCCGGACGAGCGGCACCTGCTCTGCTTCAACGGCGAGATCTTCAACCACCACGAGCTGCGCGCCGAGCTGACCCGGCTGGGCCACCGGTTCATCACCGCGGGCGACACCGAGGTGGTGCTCACCGCGTTCCGCCAGTGGGGCGAGAACGCGGTCCGCCGGCTGCGCGGCGAGTACGCGTTCGTGATCGTCGAGCGCGACACCGGCCGGACGTACCTGGCCCGCGACCCGCTCGGCGTCAAGCCGCTCTACTGGTCCCGCCTGCCCGGCTGCCTGCACCTCGCCTCCGAGGTCAAGGCGCTGGTCGGGCACGGCGCGCCGATCGGCGAGGTGGCGCCCGGGCACCACGGCTGGGTCGAGCCCGGCGGACCGGTCCGGGTCGGTCCGCACGTCGACCTGCTCACCCTCGGCGACGGCCTGCCGGTGATCGACGACCCGGACGAGGCGGCCCTGCTGGTCCGCGTCGCGCTCACCGACGCCATGCGCGCCCGGCTGGACACCGACCTCACCGTCGGCGTGGTGCTCTCCGGCGGTCTGGACAGCTCACTGGCGCTGCTGCACGCCCGGGAACTGCACCCGGACTGCGTGGCGGTCACCATCGGCGTGCCGGAGAGCCCGGACGTCGCGTACGCCCGGCGGCTCGCCGCCGACCTCGGCGTACCGCACGAGGTGATCGAGCTACGGCCCCGCGACATCCGGCTCGCCGACGTGCGCGAGGCGATCCGGGTCTCCGAGCTGACTGAGTACGGCGACATCATCAACGCGGTCGTCTCGGTGCCGATCTTCCGGCGGCTGCGCGAGCTGGGCGTCCGGGTGGTGCTCACCGGCGACGGCTCGGACGAGCTGTTCGGCGGGTACCCGATGTACCACCGGGTCGGCCCGGAGCGGTCCCGTCGCCTGTTCCTCCACAAGATCCGCAACCTGTGCCGGACCGAGCTGCAACGGGTGGACCGGGCCAGCATGGCGCACGGCGTGGAGGCCCGGGTGCCGTTCCTCGACCTCAGCGTCGTCGAGCTGGCCATGCGGCTGCCGCTGGACGTCAAACTGCGCGACGGGCAGGAGAAGTGGGTCGTCCGGCGGGCCTTCGCGGACGTGCTGCCCTCCTACGTCCGGCAGCGGCCGAAGAACCCGATGTCGTACTCGTCCGGGCTGCACGAGCGGGCCCGCCTCTACAAGCCGCTGTTCGCCCGGCTGCACCGCTCCTTCGGCTACGACCTTCTGGAACCGGTCCGCCGGGACTTCGACAGCGTGCTCACCCGCTGCGGCAACGACCTCGACCGGGCCATCGCCGAGGGCATCGCCCGGCCCGACTACACGGTGCTGGAACACGCCCGGGACCTGGTCGGCGCGGCCCGCTGGAACGCCGCCCCGATGGTCCGCCGGCTGGTCAACCCGCGCCGCACCCGAGGCGACGAGGCGCCCCTGCCCGGGTGAGCCCGGTCAGCGTCGCAGGTCCACGTCGGCGGCCACGCCGGAGACCGGGTCGACGCAGTGCACAGTCGGGCCCGGACGCAACCGGGCGTCCGAGGCGTACCGCCGGGCCAGCTCCCGCCCGGCGGCGGCGTCGCCGCGGTCGGCTGCCACCAGCAGCGCGGCGACCTCGTCGACGAGCGTGAGGTCGGCGCCGGTCAGATCCTCGGTCATCGCACCGAACCCGTCCCAGAGCAGCACCTCGTCCTTGTGCCGGTGGGCCAGCTCCAGCAGCACGTAGTCGTGGACGAGCCAGTCGCCCCGGATCGGCAGCGACGGGTCCACGCCGTAGGTGCCGGGGTCGATCCGGCCCGCCCGGTACGCCAGCCACACCCGGGCCGCCGACTCGAAGTGCCCCGCCTCCGGGTCGATGTCGTAGCCGTCGAACGGCCGGTCGACGGCCGGGTCCAGCTCCGGGTCGGACCAGACCCAGCGTTCGCCGTCCCACCACTCCGCGAGCACGTGGTCGTGGTGCCAGTCCGGGGAGAAGTAGCTCACGAACCCGATCCGGCTGCGGGCCGGGATCCCGTGCTGGCGCAGCGCCGCGACGGTGAGCAGCGTGTGGTCCCGGCAGCAGCCGGCGACCCGCTCGACGGCCGGGCGTTCGGCGGTCAGCGGCAGCGGGAACCGGGACTGGTCGGCGTCGAGGATGCGGTCCAGCCAGCGCAGGTTCACCTCGGCCCGGCGGACGTCCGGCAGCTCCACGCCACCGGCGCGGTAGTGGACGATCACGTTGCGGGCGGTCGCCGCGACGGTGGGCAGGTCGGCGGGAACGGCGTCGAGCAGCGCCGCGTGGTGGCGGGGATCGCTGTACGGGGAGTGGGTCCGGTAGTCGTCGACGTCCATCCGGTCATTGTCGGCGCCGGATGCGGCCCGCGGGTGCCCGCTCGGCGCGCATTTTCGCGGTACCCGAACGCCAGGTCCGATCACCGCCAGCGCCGCGGTCCGGGCCGCGCCAGGCTGGGACCGTGACGACCACCCGTACCGCGTTTCTGATCCGCCCACTGCCCGCCGGGACGCTCGCTGAGCTGCGTCGCACCGGCCGCGACGCCACCGGGCAGCCGCCCGAGCACCGGCGCGCCACCGGCGGCGAGCCGCTGCGCTGCTGCCTGCGCGACGCCCGGCCGGACGAGGAGCTGCTGTTGTTCGGGTACGCCCCGCCGCTGCCGCCGGGCCCGTACCGGGAGGTGGGGCCGGTGTTCGCACACGCCGCCGGCTGCGCCGGCCCGGACGACGTGACGGCGTACCCGTCGCAGTGGCGCGGACGGGAGCAGGTGCTGCGCGCGTACGACAGCCGGGGCCGCATCGTGGGCGGACGGCGACACGACGGCGGCGACCCGGAGGCGGTGATCGCGGAGCTGTTCGCCGACCCGGCGGTGGACCAGCTGCACAGCCGCAACGTGGTGTACGGCTGCTGGATGTTCGCGATCGTGCGGAGTTGACCGAGTCCCGGATGGACATCGGCGGACGCCTCTTCTAGCGTCGCAGTCATGCGGAGGACCCTCATCGCCGGCGGGCTCGCGCTGCTCCTGCTCGCCACGGCCTGCGGGGAGAGCCGCCGGTCCGGCCCACCGGCCGCGGCCGGCTCACCGACCGCGTCCCGGCAGGACCCGGCGCAGGTCGAGCGGACCCTGGCCAGCCTCCGCAAGATCGACGACCTGCCGATGTACGAGATGACGTACGACGGCGACTACGACCCGACCGCCGGGCTGGCCGGGTCCACGCCGCCGAGCCCGTTCGGCTGCTCGCTGTTCGCCGCGCTGGCCGACCGGGACCGGCCGCTGTTCGCCCGCAACTTCGACTGGGAGCCCAATCCCGCGCTGGTGCTGCGCACCGACCCGCCGGACGGGTACGCCTCGATCTCCCTCGTCGACATCTCCTACCTGGGCGTGTCCGCCGACCCGACCGGGGACCGGCGGCTGCTGGACGCGCCGCTGCTGCCGTTCGACGGCATGAACGAGCGGGGTCTCGCGGTCGGGCTGGCCGCCGACGACGGGGCCCGCGCCGAGCCGGTGCCCGGCCTGCCGAAGGTCGGCTCGGTGCGCATCCTGCGCCTGGTGCTCGACTCGGCCGCCACTGTGGACGAGGCGGTCGCCGTGTTCCGGCGCTACAACCTCGACTTCGACGGCGGGCCGCCGCTGCACTACCTGCTGGCGGACGCGACGGGCGCGTCCGCCGTGGTGGAGTTCGTCGACGGGAAGCTCACCGTGGACCAGCGGCAGGGCCCGTGGCAGGCGCTGACGAACGTGCCCGCCGTCGGCGTGCCGGACCGGGAACTGCGCCAGGACCACAGGTACGGGGTGCTGGCGAAGGAACTCGACCGTACCGGCGGGGTGGTGGACGCGGCCGGTGCGCTGCGGCTGCTGAACGCGGTACGCCAGTCGCACACCCGCTGGTCGGTGACGTACGGGCTGCGCAGTGGCGAGGTGCGGGTGGTCACAGCGGGCGGCGGCACCCGCGACTACCGGCTGCCGATGAGCGACTGACCACGGCTGCGGCGCCGCGCCCTCTCAGACGATCGGCTGTCGATACCTGGCGGCGAGCGTGGGCAGGTCCGGCTCGCCGAACCGCTCGACGAGTGCCGCGAACCGGTCGACCTTGTCCGGGCCGAAGCGCCGCACCGCGACCGCGTAGGAGGCGGCGGAGACGAACGCCGGTGGCGTGGTCTTGCTGTGGAACTTGTCGGCGTACATCACGAGGTGTTCCTCGGCGGTGACGGCCGTGTAGTCGGCGGCCGGGATCGGCAGGCCCTGCCGGCGCACGTCCGCCCGGGTGATCCCGACGCCGGTGTGACGGGAGCAGAACCGGGCGATCACCTCGGGCAGCCCTGCCTCCCGTGCCAGCGCGTGGCCCAGCACGCCGTGCCGTACGTAGTTCCGCTCGTCGAGCCGCCCGGCCTCGTCGTAGAGGCGGTAGACCCCGATGTCGTGGAGCAGGCTGCCGGCCCGCACGAGGGCGGCGTCCGCGTCCGCACCGCTGCTGTCGAGCAGTTGTCCGGCGATGTCGCACACGATCCGGCAGTGCGTCCAGACGAGGTGCAACGCCTCCCGGGACGGCGCGAGCCGTTCGTGCAGAGCCCGGATCCGGGCGTCGCTCGGCACCGCCGTCCGGTCGTCGATCGTCACCGGCATGCGTCCGTTTCCCTCCCGGGACAGCACCGGGCCCGGCGCCCCGTGCGGGGAACGCCGGGCCCGGCCACGGTCAGCGGGTCACCAGCTCAGGTAACCGGCCTGCGTCTGCACGTTCAGCTCGGGCACCAGCAGGAACTGCGCCAGCCAGGTACGCGGGTCACGCAGCTCCAGCACGTCCAGTCCCTTCTGGATGTCACTGGAGTAGATGTGGCCGTTGTACCAGTAGGCCGACCAGGACCCGCCGGTACGCAGCTGCGAGGCGTCCAGCGGCCCGCGCTCCCAGTAGGCGATCTCCTTGGGCTTGCGCGAGTCGGTGAAGTCCCACACCGAGATGCCGCCCTGGTACCACGCCTGGACCATGATGTCGCGGCCGGGCACCGGGATCAGCGAGCCGTTGTGGGCCACGCAGTTCTCCGTGTCCGCGTTGACGCGGGGGATCTTGTAGTAGCTACGGAACTCCAGCTTGCGGGCGTCACCGCGGCCGGTGATGTCGTAGATGGCGTCCGCGCCGCGGTTCGGGCCGACCACCTCGTTGCAGGTGGCCGCGCCGCCGCCGCCCAGCTCGTCGGTGAAGACGACCTTGGTGCCGGCGTTGTTGAACGTGGCCGAGTGCCAGAACGCGAAGTTCTCCGCGTCGGTGACCCGCTCGATCACCCGGGGCGCCTCGCGGTTCTTGATGTCCAGCAGGACGCCGTCACCCATGCAGGCGCCCGCGGCCAGGTCCTTCGACGGGTACGCGGTGATGTCGTGGCAGCCGGTGGTGGCCGACGACTGGCCCGGGATGCCCGGGTAGCCGCCGTCCGGGAAGAGGTTCGGCGTGGCGACCACGGAGGCCGTGGTGGGGTTCTTCACCGGCACCTTGACGATGGAGATGGAGTCGTGTGGCGGCTGGCAGTCCGGGAACTCGGCCCGCGGGCTGTACGAGGAGACGTACAGGTAGACGTTCCGCTTGTCCTTGCCGGGCACCAGCGTGTGGGTGTGCGAGCCGCACGCCGTCTCGACCGACTTGATGTAGCGCGGGTTGCGCTTGTCCCGGATGTCGAAGATCTTGATGCCCTCCCAGGACTCCTTCACCGACGCCGGCTGGCTGGTGCTGGCGCAGGAGTCGTCGCTGCGGGAGGAGTCGGTCGACAGGAACAGCAGGTTGCCGTGGACCGAGATGTCGTTCTGTGAGCCGGGGCAGAGCACCTGGGACACGATCGTCGGGCGGCTCGGGCGGGAGACGTCGTAGACGACGAACCCGTCGTAGTTGCCGACGAACGCGTACCGCCCCTGGAAGGCGATGTCGGTGCCGAGGGCGGCCGTGGTGTCGAACGGCGCCTGCTTCGGCAGGTTCGCCACCTGGCGCAGGTTGGGGCTGCTGGAGATCTCGTCGACACCGGGGACGGCGTTGTCCACGGTGGCCGGCGCGGCCTGGGCGCGGGGGATCTCCTGGGCGCTGCTCGGCGGCGCGGTGACGACGCCGGCGAGCAGCAGGCCGGCGGCGGCCAGGCTGACGATCCGGATACGAGACGTGCGGATGTTGATCATCGGCAACACCCTTCGAAAGGGGGTCATGATTCGCCACACCTTACCTATTGGAGACGGCCATCAATGTGATCTGGGTCACACTGGGGAACTTTCGTCTATGGATAGGATCGCTGTCACCTTGACCGGAGGAGGCGTCGTATGACCAGCCGGCAGGCGCGCGTGTGGGTGGGCGTCACAGCACTGGTGACCCTCGTCGTGGTCGGGGCGCTCGCGCTGACCGGGCGCGAGGACGCCCGTACCCCGGAGGCTGCCGGAACCGCCGCGGCGGCCGCGCCGAGCGCGAGCGCCGCCGCGTCGGCGCCGCCGGTGGTGGTCCCGGGACGCCCGGGGGAGCCGGCCGCGACCCGCCCCGCCGAGCAGGTCCGGGGCGCCACCACGCCGCGATGGAACAGCCTCGACGTCTGGTACGTCCGGATGATGATTCCGCACCACGAGCAGGCCCTGGAGATGGCATCCCTCGCGCCCGAGCGCGCCGCCGACGCGCGGATCCGCGCCGTGGCCGAGCGGATCCGCGCCGCACAGGGCCCGGAGGTCGGCCTGCTGCGCGCCTGGCTCAGTACCCGCGACCTGCCCGCCGACGTGCCCGGGCACGACCACGGCAGCATGCGCGGGATGCAGTCCGCCGAGGCGATGCGGCGGCTCGCCGACGCCCGCGGCGCGGCGTTCGACAGGCTGTTCGTGCAGATGATGTCCGACCACCACCGGGGCGCGATCGTCATGTCCACCGACCTGCTGAAGGTCGGCGTCGACCAGCCGATGCAGGAGTTCGCCACCTCGGTGGCGGTCGAGCAGTCCGCCGAGATCACCCGCATGCAGGCCCTCCTGACCCCCTGACCTGAAGCGGGCTGGGGAGGACACAAGGGCGGGCCTAGGCTGGGGGATCGTGAACCGCCTGATCCTCGGTCGTCCGCTGCGGGGTGTCGCGTTCGACGCGGCCGTCTGCGGGCTCGTCGTGTTCTTCGCGCTGTCCGGGTACCTCGCCGGGCAGACCGGGCGCTCGGCGCGGACTGAGCACCGCCGCCCGGACACGGACGAGCCGGCTCCGCCGTGGGCGGGGCCGGCTCGTGGGTGCGTGGGTCAGGGCTGCGTGGCCGGCTGTCCGCCGGTGTCACCGCCGCCGGTGCCGGTGCCCGGGTCGGCGGTGGTCGGGTCCGGCGCGGGCGGCGTGGTGGGTGCCGTCGTCGTGGGCGCGCTGGACGGCGTGCTGCTCGGCTCGGCCGACGGGGCCGGCTCGTCCGTCACGCTCGGCTGCGCCGACGGGGTCGGGGAGGAACTCGGCGTCACCGAGGGTGTGGCCGACGGCCGGCCGCCCGGACCGACCGGGCGGTAGGTGTACTCGTCGTCCGCCGACGGCTCGTCGGCGACCGGCTCCGCGGCCGGATCGCTCGGCGCCACCGCGGGCGCCGTCTTGTCGATCTTCGTGGCCGGTTCGGCCGTGTCGTTCGCGGCGGCCACGAGCGCGCCCAGCGCGCCCATCGCCACCAGCACCGCGCCCAGCGCACCGACGAGCGTGCCGCGCCGGCCCCGCCGCCGCGACGTCGCCACCGCGGCACCCGGGCGGACCGCCGGCTGGTCGTCCCGCGACCGCGCCTGGCCCGCCGCACCGCGCAGCGCCACCGTCGCGGTCGGCGAGTCGGTACGCGCGGCCCGCGCCGCGTCGGCCATCGCCGCCGCGCTCGGGTAGCGGTCGGCCGGATCCTTGGCCAGCGCCCGGGAGACCAGCTCCCGCACCGACGCCGGGATCTCCGCCGGCAGCTCCGGCGGCTCGTCGTCGAGATGGCGTACGGCCACCTGGAGCGGGTTGTCGCCGGTGAACGGCGGGCTGCCGGTGAGGCAGCAGTACGCGACGGCGCCGAGCGCGTACACGTCGGTGGCGCCCGAGACGGGCCGCCCGGCGGCCTGCTCCGGCGCCATGTAGAGGGCGGTGCCGGGCACCGCGTTCGTGCTGGTGATGCTCGTGACGTTGGTCGAGCGGGCCACCCCGAAGTCGACCAGGACCACGGTGCCGTCGTCCTGCACGAGCAGGTTGCTCGGCTTCACGTCCCGGTGGACGATGCCCCGGCCGTGCGCCGCGTGCAGGGCCTGCGCCACCTGGGCCACGATCGACATGGTCTCGGCGACCTCGAGGCACCCGGCGGTCTCGATCCGCCGCGACAGCGGCTCACCGGCGACGAACTCCATCACCAGGTAGTCGGCCCGGCCGCCGCTGGGCAGGTCGTCCTCACCGCAGTCGAAGACCTGGACCACGCCGGGGTGGCGCAGGGAGGCCATGATCCGGGCCTCGGAACGGAACCGGGCGATGAAGTCGGGGTCGGACACCAGGGCGGGAAGGAGTACCTTCACCGCGACCGGGCGACCGAGGACAAGGTCTGTGGCACGCCAGACGTCGCCCATGCCGCCGGTGGCGACACGGTCATCAAGGCGGTACCGACCGCTGAGTACGACGTCTGAGGACAGCACCCCCATACCGTACCCACAGCAGGCCTGAAGTATTTCCCGCGATATCCGCGGCCGGTCCGGCCGGCCGTTCGGCCGGGTGTCCGGCACCCGGGACGCCGATCGGCTGATCGTGATCGACCCGGTACGATCGGCCAGAAAGTGACGCGCCCCCGCGCTCCCGGCCCGCCGTACCGGCGGGGGTCCGATCCGGGGAGCGTCGCGCCCGCCGTCGGTGTTACCCCGACACGCCGGTGGCGCAGGTAGACATTTCTCTCTGTTTCTCCGCCGTGCGGAGGCTTGCCGACGCATCCCGCCCGCCCCGGCGTCGGCCCGACTCCCGGCCGCCCCCGGACGCCGGTACGGTATGTCCCGCCGACGCCCGTGCCGCGCGCGGCAGTTTCCACGGCGCACCGCACCCTCGTGCGGGTGCCCGATCAGCTCACCGGGGGGCCGAGTGCGGATGGCGGTGTGGTCACTGGCACCCGTTGACGCCCGGCTCCGGGCCGTCATCCGGGTGGGGCGGCGCGCGTGACGGCCGAACTGAACGAGGCGGTCGCCGGGGCGCAGGCGGGCGACGAGGAGGCGTTCCGGTTCCTCTACCGCAGCCTGCAGCCCGCGCTGCTGCGTTACCTGACCGCGCTCGTCGGCGCGGACGCCGAGGACGTGGCCTCGGAGGCGTGGCTCCAGATCTCGCGCGACCTGCCGTCGTTCACCGGTGGCGAGTTCCGCGCCTGGGTGGTCACGATCGCCCGCAACCGGGCCATGGACCACCTGCGCCGGCAGCGGCGGCGTCCCTCCGTGCCGGTGCCCGTGCAGGCGCTCAACGACCTGGCCGCCGACGTCGACACCGCCGACCGGGCCGGTGAGGCCATCGCCACCGAGAGCGCGCTGGCGCTGATCCGTACGCTGCCACCGGCCGAGGCCGAGGCGGTGATGCTGCGGGCCGTCATCGGCCTGGACGCGGAGACCGCCGGGCGGGTGCTGGGCCGGCGGGCCGGCGCGGTCCGTACCGCCGCGCACCGGGGCCTGCGCCGGCTGGCCGCGATGCTGGAGCGCTCGGCGGCGCAGGCCGCGCCGGACGACACCCGGGACGCCGTCGCGCCGCGTCCCCGTACCGACCGCCAGGTGCCGCACGCGCCCGAGGCCGAGCCGGCGGAGGGCTGACGTGAGGGGAGACGACGGCATGCACGCTCGCCGGTCCGGCGGGCCCGCCGACCGGGCGGAGTCCGACCGCCTGCTCGACGCCGCGCGCGCCGGCACGCCGCCGGTGGCCGACGCCGACCCGCTGACCCGGCTGCTGTCCGCCGCCGCCGGACCGGCGGCCCCCGGCGAGGTAGCCGGGGAGGAGCGGGCGCTCGCCGCCTTCCGGGCGGCCCGCGCGGCGCGGGGAACGCAGCCGGCGGCCGGATCGGTGCCCGCACCGGTGGCCGCACCGCGCGCGCGGCGGCGCCTGCGCATCGCCGCCGCGTTGTCCGGGCTCGCCGCCACCGCTGTCGCCGGGGTGGCGTTCGCCGCAGTGCGCCTGGACCGCGAGCCGGAGCCGGTGGCCCCGCCCGCGACGACGGCCGGGCCCAGCAGCGCCGGCCCGAGCGGCACCGGCCCGACCGGCACCGGCCCGGCCGTCACCGGGCCGTCGCGGCCGGCGCCGAGCACCCCGGCCGGTGACGCGTCCGGTGCGGCGTCGCCACCGGCTCCGTCGCCGACGCCGGCGCCGTCCGGAACGCCGAGCGCCGCGGCCGGGAAATCCGCACCCCCGCCCGGCGGGCCGCAGACGGCCGGCCACTGCCGTGCCTACCTGGCCAAGTCGGAGCGGCAGCGGGAGAAGGCGCTCACCAAGCCGGGCTACGCCGAACTGGTGGCTGCCGCCGGCGGCCCCGAGCAGGTGGAGAGCTACTGCCGGAACCTGCTGGGCGTGCCGGCGGACGACCCGGCCGACGCGCCGGAGCCGGCGCCCCCGGGCCCGGCAGCGGACGGCTGAGCCGCCGCGGCGCAATCAGATTCCGGACAAAATTTCATCTCCCCGGGCAAGCGGATCTCGTCTGCTAGACAGAGGATGGTGGGGCGGCGTCCCGTGCCGTCCCGGCCGGGCGCGTCGCCACGACGTTGTCGCCCATCGCCGAGGAGGAGCCGTCCCATGGTGATGTCGCCGGATCTGGACCGGGCAGTCGTCCTGGGGGACGAGGAGGCGGCCCGGGGCCACCTCGCCCGGATCTGCTTCAAGACCGGGCCACCCGCACTCGTCGGCGTCGAACTGGAATGGACCGTGCACGACGCCGCGGACCCGGCCCGGCCGGTCGACCGCGAGCGACTACGCGAGGCGCTGGGGCGGCACAGCCCCGTGACCCTCGACCCCACCAGCCCGGCCGACGAGCTCCGGCGCGGCGGCGCCGTGACCGTGGAGCCCGGCGGGCAGGTGGAGATCTCCGCGACACCGCGATCGTCGGTCGCCGCGCTCATCCTGGCCACCGAGGCCGACGTCGCCGAGCTGCGGGCCCGGCTGGACGCCGCCGGCCTGGTGCTCGGCCGCAGCGGCATCGACCCCTGGCGCCTTCCCCGGCCTGTCGTGGAGACCCCGCGCTACCAGGCCATGCGGTGCGCCTTCGACCGGCGCGGCCCGGCGGGACGGGCGATGATGTACAGCACCGCCGGCCTCCAGGTCTGCCTGGACGCGGGCGAACCGGACCACGTGGCGCAGCGGTGGGCCGCCGCGCACGCCGTCGGCCCGCCGCTGCTCGCCGCCTTCGCCACCGCCGACCGGCACGCGGGCCGCCGCACCGGCTGGGCCTCCGCCCGGATGGCCACCTGGCTGGCCATCGATCCGGCCCGGACCCGTCCGGTCTGGTCGCCCGAGCGTGCCGACGAGGACCCGGTGGCGGCCTGGACCGGGTACGCGCTGGCCGCGCCGCTGCTCTGCGTACGCGGCGACGGCCCGGACTGGACCGCGCCGCCCGGTGTCACGTTCGCCGACTGGCTGGCCGGGGCGCTGCCCCGCCCACCGACCACCGACGACCTGGAATACCACCTCAGCACGCTGTTCCCGCCGGTACGCCCGCGCGGCTACCTGGAGCTGCGCTACCTGGACACCCAGCCCGGCCCGGAGTGGACCGTGCCGCTGGCGGTGCTGGCGGCGCTCTTCGCCGACCCGGCCACCACCCGGGACGCGCTGGCGGCGGCCGGCCCGGTCGCCGACCGGTGGCGCGCGGCGGCCCGGTGCGGGCTGGCCGAGCGTCCGCTGGCCACCGCCGCGGCGGCGCTGTTCGACCTGGCCCTGACAGCCCTGCCCCGGCTCGACCTGCCGGCCGGCATCCACGACGAGACCCAGCGAGCGATCCGGCGGCACCGCGCCGCCGCGGAGAGGGGACACCGGTGACCATCACCGAGCGACTACGCGACCGGATCGCCGCGGAACTGGAGCGGACCCGGGCCCGTACCGCGCTGCTGACCGACGCGGTGGACGACGACGACCTGGTCCGGCAGCACTCCACGCTGATGTCGCCGCTGGTCTGGGACCTGGCGCACGTCGGCAACCAGGAGGAGCTGTGGCTGGTCCGCGACGTCGGCGGCCGCGACCCGGTGCGCCACGACATCGACGACCTCTACGACGCGTTCAAGCAGCCCCGCAAGGACCGGCCGGCGCTGCCGCTGCTGCCCCCGGCCGAGGCCCGCGCGTATGTCAGTACGGTACGGGACAAGGTGTTCGACCTGCTCGACGGCATCCGCTTCACCGAGCGTCCCCTCGTCGCCGACGGGTTCGCGTTCGGCATGATCGTGCAGCACGAGCAGCAGCACGACGAGACCATGCTCGCCACCCACCAGCTGCGTGCCGGCGCCCCGGTGCTGGACGCGCCGCCCCCGCCGGAGCCCCGGGCCCGGGTCGGCGGGGAGGTGCGGGTGCCGGCCGGGCCGTTCACCATGGGCACCTCCACCGACCCGTGGGCGCTGGACAACGAGCGCCCGGCGCACACCGTCGACCTGCCCGCGTACGTCATCGACGCCGCGCCGGTGACGAACGGGCAGTACAGGGCGTTCATCGCCGACGGCGGGTACGACGAGCCGCGCTGGTGGAGCGAGGCCGGCTGGCGGCACCGGATCGAGGCGGACCTGAGCGCGCCGATGCACTGGCGGCGCGACGGGGACGGCTGGGCGTACCGCCGGTTCGGCCGCTGGTCGCCGGTACGCGACGACGAGCCGGTGGTGCACGTCTGCTGGTACGAGGCACAGGCGTACGCGGCGTGGGCCGGCAAGCGGCTGCCGACGGAGGCGGAGTGGGAGAAGGCGGCCCGCTGGGATCCGGCGACCGGCCGGTCCCGCCGCTACCCGTGGGGCGACGAGGACCCGGCCACCGAGCACGCCAACCTGGGCCAGCGGCACCTGTGGCCGGCGCCGGTGGGCGCGTACCCGGCGGGCGCCTCGCCGCTGGGCGTGCACCAGCTCGTCGGCGACGTGTGGGAGTGGACCTCCTCGCCGTTCCGGGGCCACCCGGGCTTCACCGCGTTCCCGTACCGGGAGTACTCGGAGGTCTTCTTCGGCGACGACCACCGGGTGCTGCGCGGCGGCTCGTTCGGCACCGACCGGTCCGCCTGCCGGGGCACGTTCCGCAACTGGGACTACCCGATCCGGCGGCAGATCTTCAGCGGTTTCCGCTGCGCCCGTGACGCCGGACCCGAGGAGTGAGCCGGCCCGATGTGCCGTCACCTCGCGTACCTCGGTCCACCCGTGCTCCTGCGCAGCCTGCTGTCCGACCCGCCGTACGGGCTGCTGCGCCAGTCGTGGGCACCGCGTGACATGCGTGGCGGCGGCACGATAAACGCCGACGGTTTCGGCGTCGCCTGGTATCCCGACGACGGCGACCCGGTCCGCTACCGGCGGGCCCAGCCGATGTGGAGCGACACCACGCTGCCGGAGCTGGCCGCCGTGACGCGGGTGCGGGCGGTGCTGGCCGCGGTCCGATCCGCCACCGTCGGCATGCCGCTGCACGAGACCGCCGCGGCGCCCTTCGCCGAGGGGCGGTGGCTGTTCAGCCACAACGGCGTGGTGAAGGGCTGGCCGGACAGCCTGGTCCCGCTCGCCGCCGGCCTGCCCGTGCGCGACCTGATCACACTCGACGTGCCGACCGACTCGGCGCTGCTGTGGGCGCTGGTCCGGCACCGGCTGCGGGCCGGCGCGCCACCCGACGAGGCGGTGGCGGACACCGTCGCGGCGGTCGCCGCCGCCGCTCCCGGCTCGCGGCTGAACCTGCTGCTCACCGACGGTACGACTGTGGTGGCGAGCACGGCCGGGCACGCGCTGTCGGTGCGCCGCGGCCCGGACTCGGTGCTGCTGGCGTCCGAACCGTTCGACGACGACCCGGCCTGGCGGGCCGTGCCGGACGGCCGGCTCGTGGTGGCGACCACGGGCGGGCTCGACGTGCGGGAGACGACCGCCGTCCGACGATCCGTACCCACCGCAAGAGAGGACACTCGATGAGCGCGGAGCCGCTGGAGATCCACCTGGAGCAGCAGGACCTCGACCGTGGGTTGCGGGAGGACGTGCGGGTCGGGCTGGCCGCGACGCCGAAGTGGCTGCCGCCGAAGTGGTTCTACGACGCCCGGGGCAGCGAGCTGTTCGAGGAGATCACCCGCCTGCCGGAGTACTACCCGACGCGGGCCGAGCGGGCGGTGCTGGCCGCGCACGCCGACGACGTCGCCACCATGACCGGGGCGAAGACGCTGATCGAGCTGGGTTCGGGCTCGTCGGAGAAGACCCGGCTGCTGCTCGACGCGTTCACCCGCCACGGCGACCTGGGCACGTTCGTGCCGCTGGACGTGTCGGTGAGCGCGTTGCGGTCGTCCACCGAGCAGATCGCCGCCGCGTACCCGGGGCTGCGGGTGCGGGGGATCGTCGGTGACTTCACCCGTCACCTGGACCGGCTGCCCACCGGCGGCCGTCGTCTGGTGGCGTTCCTCGGCGGCACGATCGGCAACCTGCTGCCGGTGGAGCGGGCCGAGTTCCTCACCGCGATGCGCGCGGCGCTGGAGACCGGCGACTGGCTGCTGGTCGGCACCGACCTGGTCAAGGACCCGGGCGTGATCGTGCCCGCGTACGACGACGCGGCGGGCGTGACCGCCGAGTTCAACCGCAACGTGCTCCGGGTGATCAACCGTGAGCTGGGCGCGGACTTCGACGTCGACGCGTTCCGGCACGTGGCGGTCTGGGATCCCGACCGGGAGTGGATCGAGATGCGGTTGCGCGCCGAGCACCCGGCCCGGGTGCGGGTCCTGGACACCGACGTGGTGTTCGCCGCCGGCGAGGAGCTGCGGACCGAGGTGTCGGCCAAGTTCCGGCCGGAGGGGATCGCAGCCGAGCTGACCGCCGCCGGGTTCGACCGGCGGGCGTTCTGGACCGACCCGGACGGGCTGTTCGGGGTGAGCCTGGCCCGGGCCGACTGAGGGCCGCCGTGGCCCCGCCCACACCCGGTGACCGGGGCGGCCGGTGATCGGCTAGGCTGGCGGCGCGAAGGGGAGTAGCCCCCAATGTCGTGGTCGACACACTGGTGCGTTCCGCATCCGGCCACGCGGCCCCGGTCTCCGGGGCGGGCGAGACCTTCGACTCAGGCTGTCGCAGCCGGGTCGAGGGCGCCCCCGTTCCTCCTCCCGGCTTGATCGGGAAGGTTCACATGGAGGGTTTCCTCGTCGCGCTGGTGGTCAGCTTCGGCGTCATCTTCGTCGCCGAGCTGGGCGACAAGTCCCAGCTCATGGCACTGACGTTCGCCACGCGGTTCAAGCCGGTGCCGGTGCTCATCGGCATCACGATCGCCACCGCCGTCGTCCACCTGGCCTCGGTGGCCATCGGGTACGGCCTGAACGCCGCACTGCCCACCGACTGGATCTCGCTCATCGCCGGTCTGGCGTTCCTCGGCTTCGGCGCCTGGACGCTGCGCGGCGACAGGCTGACCGAGGAGGAGAAGCGCAAGGCCGAGCGCGGCGGCCGGTCCGCCGTCATCGCCGTCGGTGTGGCGTTCTTCCTGGCCGAGCTGGGCGACAAGACCATGCTCGCCACCATCACGCTGGCCACCAAGTACGGCTGGTTCGGCACCTGGCTCGGGTCGACGCTCGGCATGGTCGCAGCGGACGCGCTGGCGATCCTGGTGGGCCGGATGCTCGGCCGGCACCTGCCGGAGCGGACCATCCGCTACGGCGCGGCGGTGCTGTTCGCCATCTGCGGCCTCTGGCTGATCTTCGAGGCGGTCTCCGAGCTGACCTGAGCGGAACCGACGTGAGTGGTGCGGCGGCGCCCGATGATCGGAGAGCGCCTCGGTGGGTAAGTAGCCCGGGTGAGCGCCGTGGCGGTGACCGCCCGGCGGAGGACGAATCGGCACGACCGGGAGGTTCCGCCCATGAGCAGGCACGACGAGCCCAACGAGTACGGCTTCGCCGGGGGCGCCACCGCGCCGGAGCCGCCGCCGGGCGGGCGCGAGGACGAGCAGGACCGCGCCGAGCAGGTGGCCGTGCCCGGTGACGACCTCACCGCCCCGGCCGCCGAGGCGCTCGAGGAACCGGAGCGCAAGCGCGAGCCGCGCCCGGCCGAGCGCCGGCGCTGAGGCGTACCGCGCCGACCCGTGCGGCGGGCGTGACCGGCTGGTCACGCCCGCCGCGCCGGTTCAGGCCGGGCCCTCCTGGTAGACGTCCGGGACGCCGTCGCCGTCGGCGTCCCGGCTCTCCCGTTCGCTGATCCGCCGGTAGACCCGGTTGCGGCGGACCAGCACCACCGAGGCCAGCAGCGCGGAGGTGAGCGAGCCGAGCAGTACCGCCACCTTGACGCCGTCCTCCTCCGGGCTGCCGGCGCCGAACGCCAGCTCGCCGATGAGCAGCGACACGGTGAACCCGATTCCGGCCAGCAGCGCCAGCCCGGCCAGGTCGGCCCAGGTGATCTCCTCGTCCAGTTCGGCCCTGGTGAACCGGGCGAGCAGGTACGTCGAGCCGAACACGCCGATCACCTTGCCGAGCACCAGCCCGGCGGCCACCGCGAGCACCACGGGGCTGGTGAGCACGCCGCCCAGGTCCACCCCGACCAGCGTCACCCCGGCGGCGAAGAAGGCGAAGACCGGTACGGCCAGGCCCGCGGAGACCGGCCGCCAGCGGTGCTCCAGCCGCTCGGCGAGGCCGGGTGCGCCGTCGCGTCCGCGCAGTACCGGCACGGTGAAGCCGAGCAGCACGCCCGCCACCGTGGCGTGCACACCGGAGGCGTGCACCAGCGCCCAGGCGGTCACCGCGAGCGGGATCAGCGCCCACCACCAGGTCCGCCGCCGCTGCACGAGCAGCCCGAACGCGGCGATCGGCAGCAGCGCGGCGAGCAGCGGCAGCGGGTGGAACCCGTCGGTGTAGAAGACCGCGATGATGGTGATCGCGAAGAGGTCGTCGACCACGGCGAGGGTCAGCAGGAAGGCGCGCAGCCCCTGCGGCAAATGGGAGCTGATGACGGCGAGCACGGCGAGCGCGAAGGCGATGTCGGTGGCGGTGGGGATGGCCCATCCGCGCAGGCCGTCGCCGCCGGCGCTGAGCGTCACCGCCAGGTAGACCAGCGCGGGCGCGATCATGCCGCCGAGCGCGGCGACCACCGGCAACGCGGCCCGGCGGGGGTCGCGCAGGTCACCGGCGACGAACTCGCGCTTGAGTTCCAGGCCGACCACGAAGAAGAAGATCGCCAGCAGCCCGTCGGCGGCCCAGGTGCGCAGGTCGAGGTCGAGGTGCAGGCCGGCGCCGCCGGGCCAGGGCACCCAGTGGCTCAGTTCGGCGTACGTGGCGCGCCACGGCGAGTTGGCCCAGATCAGGGCGAGCACCGCGCCGAGCAGGAGCAGGCCGCCGCCGACGGTCTCGGTGCGCAGCACGTCGGCCAGGAAGCGGGCCTCCGGCCAGGAGCGGCGGGACAGCAGGCGGGAGCGGTGCGGGGTGTGCTGGGGCATGCGGCGTCCGTTCGGAAGCTGGGGTCGGCGGAACCATCGCCGACCAGGCTTCCCGGCACACCTGGACCAACCCTAACGGGCGCCGCCACCGGCGGCGAGCCGAGCCGGCCGATGGGACGCCCGTCTCACCACCTGGGTGGGGCGTCCCGTCGGCCGGCGGGTCAGCGCTGCCCGGGCAGGGCCGGCAGGGACGCCCCGACCGGGTCGCAGAACGCGGCCATCCGCTTGATCAGCTCGTCCGGGTCGGCGTACGGGTCGAGCCCGCGCACCTCGTCCGGGTCCAGTTCGGGCACGGGGACGTGGGAGATGAGTGGGTGCAGCGGCCGGCTGTCCACCTCGTCTGCGCCGAACAGGTGCTCGTGCAGCTTCTCGCCCGGTCGCAGGCCGGTGAAGACGATCTCCGTAGGGCGGTCCGCCTCGGCGGCCAGCCGGCGCGCCACGTCGGCGATCCGGACCGGCTCGCCCATGTCGAGCACCAGCGCCTCGCCGCCCCGGCCGATCGTCGCGGCCTGGAGCACCAGGTGCACCGCCTCCTGCACGGTCATGAAGTAGCGGGTCACATCGGGGTGGGTGACGGTGATCGGCACCCCGGCCCGGATCTGCGCCTGGAACGCGGTGAGCACCGAGCCGCGGCTGCTGAGCACGTTGCCGAACCGGACGCTCAGGTATCGGCCGTTGAGCCGCTGCGCGTGGTAGGCGGTGAGCCGTTCGGTGATCCGCTTGGAGTAGCCGAGGACGCTCGCCGGGTTGGCCGCCTTGTCGGTGGAGATGTTCACGAACTCGGCGACGTCCCGGCACGCCTCCAGCACGTTCAGCGTACCCAGGATGTTGGTCTTGATCGCCTCGCCGGGATGGCGCTGGAGCAGCGTGAGGTGCTTGAGCGCCGCGGCGTGGAACACCACGTCGGGCTGCCGGTCGGCGATCACCCGGGCGATGCCCTCGGCGTCGCGGATGTCGGCGAGGATCAGCTCCGGCCCGTCCAGCAGCGCGCGCCCGTGCAGGGACATCTGCAAGGCGTGCAGCGCGGACTCGTCCCGGTCGAGCATCATCAGCTCGTCCGGCTCGCAGCGGGCGATCTGCCGGCACAGTTCCGAGCCGATCGAGCCGCCGGCGCCGGTGACGAGCACCCGGCGCCCGGCCAGCCCGCCGCGCTCCACGCTCAGCTCGGCCACCCGGTGCGCGCGGCCCAGCAGGTCGGTGAGCTGGAGGTCGCGTACGTCGGTGGCGGCCACCGGGCGGTCGAGGACCTCGCGTACCGGCGGCAGGACCTTGAACGCCGCGCCGGCCTCCAGCGTGCGGGTCCGGACGTCGCGCAGCAGCTGCGGGTCCGAGCCGCTCATCGAGAAGATGACTGTGCTCGCCCGGGTGGCACGGACGGCGGCGGCGATCTGTTCCCGGCCGCCGAGCACGCGCAGCCGCTCCAGCCGCAGACCGCGGCTGTCGGGCGCGTCGTCGAGCAGGCCCACCGGCCGGTAGCTGCTGTCCGGGTCGTGCAGCAGCACCCGGACGAGCCGCTCGCTCGCCGCGTCCACCCCGTAGATCAGGCAGCGCTCGGCGTGTCGTGCGGCGGGCGGCCGGCGGTCGGCGTGGGCCCGCCAGACTCCCCGGGCGGTCGCCATCACCACGAGTGCCACCGAGCCGCCGATCAGCGGCGTGCTGGCCGGCACCGGGTGCTGCGTCCACGGCAGCAGGGCGACGAAACCGACGGCCGCGACGAGCGCGACGGTGGTGGCCAGGCCCTGCGCGTCGCCGGCGCTGCCGATCGGATACCGGCCGTAGAGCCGGGACCGCAGCAGCGTGAGCACGGCGTACAGCGCGGCGCAGGCCAGCGCCATGCCGAGCGTACGGGCGCTGGCGGCGGCGGTGAGGTCGAATTCGTACCGCGTCCAGGCGGCGCCGAGAAAACCTCCGCACCACGCGGCCGTGTCCAGCGTTAACAGGGAAAGGGTGGCGGCGCGGTGGGTGATCCGGCCGGCGGGTCGAACGGCTGTGATCGCGTCACGATCCATGGGCTGCCCTCTACGTCCTATCCGTATTGAAAGGATTAGACCGTCTGTGCCTGTTCGGTCGTTTACTGTCGTCCAGTCACGTAACGTCGTGAATAGGCGATTCGATCCTGGCACGGCGACTGGTGTTTTTAGGGGGCTTTCGTGCAGTTTCATCGGCAGACCGGCGTGTCGCGAGGGGGAGCGTGATGGACGTTCTCGGCTACCTGCGCCTGGTCCGACGCCACTGGTGGATCGTGCTGGTGACGGTGATGCTCGGTCTGGGCACCGCCGCGCTGGTGACGGTCCGGACGGCGCCTCGGTACGAGGCCTCGGTGACGTTCTTCGTCACCACGCCCAGCCAGGGGGTCACCGACGCCTACCAGGGCAGCCTCTTCCTCCAGCAGCGGGTGAAGTCCTACGGTGACCTGCTCACCAGCGACCGGCTGGCGCAGAGCGTGGTCGCCGACGCGCCGCTCGGCCTCACCGCCGACCAGGTGCGCAGCCGGATCCACACCACCGCCACGGCCGGCACGGTCCTGCTCCAGGCGACGATCACCGACACCGACCAGACCCGGGCGTTGAAGACCACCGAGACGCTCGCGACGAAGTTCACCGATCTGGTACGCAAGGTCGAGACGCCGCCGGACGGCAAGGCCCCGCCGATCAAGATCGAGGTGGTCAGCGGTCCCCGCGTCACCTCCAACCCGGTCTCGCCGCAGCCCACCCGCAACCTGGTCCTGGGCGGTCTGCTCGGCCTGCTGCTCGGCGTCGGCCTCGCAGTGCTGCGCGGGGTGGCCGACGTCCGGATGCGCGACGGCGCCGGGCTGCAACGGGTGACCGGCAGTCCGCTGCTCGGCGAGATCCCGTACGAGACCGGCGCGCGGTCGGCGCCGCTGATCGTCGGCGACGCGGCCACCTCCGCCCGGGCCGAGGCGGTCCGCAAGCTGCGTACCAACCTGCGCTTCGTGGACGTGCACGAGCCGGCCCGGGTCATCGCGGTCACCAGCGCGTTGCAGGGCGAGGGCAAGACCACGATGGCCTGCAACACCGCCATCGCGCTGGCCGAGGCGGGCTGGCGGGTGCTGCTGATCGACGCCGACCTGCGCCGCCCCAAGGTCGCCGACTACCTCGGGCTCGACGGCGGCGTCGGCCTCACCGACGTGCTCGTCGGCGACGTCCAGGTCGGTGACGTGGTGCAGCGCTGGGGGGAGAAGTCCCTGCTGGTGCTGCCCAGCGGCGCCACCCCGCCCAACCCGAGCGAGTTGCTCGGCTCCAAGTCCATGGCGGACCTGCTGGTCGCGCTGCGGGACTCGGCGGACATCGTGGTCATCGACACCGCGCCGCTGCTGGCGGTCACCGACGGCGTGGTGGTGGCCGTGCAGGCCGACGGCGCGCTCCTGGTCACCCAGCAGGGGCGTACCTCCCGCAGCCAGGTCGCGGCGGCGGCGCACGCGCTCAGCTCGGTCTCGGTGCGCCTGCTCGGCTGCGTGCTGAACATGGCCAAGGTGGCCAAGTCGGACGCCTACCAGTACGAGGCGTACAAGGTGGTCGTGCCGCCAGCGGCGCCCTCCGTACCGGCCGACCGGGCCGGCACCCGGCGGGGCGCGAAGGCCGTGGGCGACCGGACGCAGGAACTCACCCGGCTGTCACGATGAGTGCGAGCACGGGCCGGATCGACCGCTCGATCTCCTCGGCACAGCGCCGGAAGTCGGCGGGCGAACCGCCGATCGGGTCGCGCAGGTCCTCCGCGTCGGGGGCGGCGGGTTGCAGCCGCCCCCGGGCGCGGACCGCGGCCGACACCGCCGCCCGCAACGGCGTGCCCGCCTCCGCCTCCGCCTCGGCGGGGCGGGCCTCGGCCGCCAGCCGGGCGAACTGCCGCAGCGTGAACGTCCGGGTCAGCGCGGCCGGCGCCAGCGAGGTGCAGGCCGAGCGTTGCCGGCGGGTCGCGGTCAGCACCAGCGCCGCCCCGGTCAGGTGCTCCGGGCGAAGCCGGCGGGTGCGGAAGGCCGCCGGGTCCGCGCCGGTGGCCGCGGTCACCTCGACCGCGTACGGGTGCATGGCAGCACCGTCGATCGCGTCGGTCCCCGCGCTGGCCACCGCCAGCGGCAGCCCGGCCAGCATCCGGCGGGCGATGAACTCCGCCATCGGTGACCGGCACATGTTCGCGTGGCAGACGAAGAGCACCTCGTCGACCATCTGCACCCCTCTCGTCGGCACGGTCGCGACGGAGGGTGCCGCGACGGCGTTCTTCCGGCGGTCGCGGCCGGACGCAGAGGGGATGCGGGAATGGTACGCGCTGCGGTGCCCGGCCGTCCGGGAAGCCGCGCCGGGAGCGCGGTCATGAGGGTCGGCATCCTCACCTACCACTTCCCGCCGGAGCCGGCGTTCGTCCCGGGCAGCCTGGCCGAGGAGCTGGTGGCCCGGGGCCACGAGGTACGGGTGCTCACCGGCTTCCCGGACTACCCGGGCGGCCACGTCTATCCCGGCTGGCGGCAGCGCTGGCGGCACCAGACGCACAGCGAGCGGCTGACCGTGCGCCGGGTGCCCCGGTACGCCGCGGGCGACGGTTCCGCCCGTGCCCGCGCCGCGACCTGGCTCTCCTTCGCCGGCAGCGCCGCGCTCGCCGGCCGGGGCCTGCTGCGCGACGTCGACGTGCTCTACGTCTACGGCCATCCGGCGGTCACGTTCGCGGCCACCGGGCTGCTGCGGCTGCTCGGCCGTACGCCGACCGTGCTGCACGTGCAGGACGTGTGGACGGAGCGGGACGGGCGCTCGGCGCAGGACAGCGGGTGGCCGGCGCGGCTGGAGGCCGCCACCCGCCGCCTCTACCGGGAGTCGGCGGTGGTGGCTGTCGGTTCGCCGTTCATGGCGGATCTGGTCCGCGCCGGCGGGGCCGACCCGGGCCGGGTGCGCGCCGCGCCGAACTGGACCGACGAGCGGATCTTCCGGCCCACCCAGGCCGGTCCGGCCGTGCGGCGGCTGGTCCGCCGGGACGACCGCTGCCTGGTGATGCACGCCGGGACGATCGGCGCGCGCCAGGATCTGGAGACGGCGGTCCGCGCGGCTGCGGCGCTCGGCGACCGGATGGATCTGGTGCTCGTGGGTTCGGGTCCGCAGGAGCGGCGGGTGCGAGGGCTCGCCGCCGACCTCGGCGCGGACAACGTCCGGTTCCTGGAGCGACGGTCCGCGGTGGACATGCCGCAGCTCTACGCCGCCGCCGACTACCAGCTCGTGGCCCAGCGCGACCTGCCGGAGCTGCGTGGCCGGGTGCCCGGCAAGCTCCAGGCCGCGCTCTCCTGCGCCGCGCCGGTGGTCGCCTCCGCGGCGGGGGAGACGGCGGAGGTGGTGGAGCGGGCCCGCGCCGGTCTGTCCTGCCCGCCGGAGGACTGGGCGGCGCTGGCCGACCGCTTCTGGCTGGCCGCCGCCATCCCGCCGGCTGCCCGGCTCGACATGGGCAGGCGGGGACATGACGCGTACCTGCGGGACATGTCGATGCGGGCCGGTGTGGACCGGATCGAGGCGCTGCTGTACGAGGCGGCCGAGCGACCGTCGAACCGAACAAAGTTCGCACACAGCAGTTAAATCGTTCAGAGTGTCGAATAATGCCTCGAACGGGCACTTTTTCATGCTAAAAAGCACTCGATCGCGAATTGTGTCTGATTCGACCGACGCATAGGGGGAATCCGTGAGCGGACCTGGTGCCACGCCCGTCCGGCGGCGCCGCTCGCGACGGCGCCGGCGCACCCGGGTCCGCCGGATCCTGCTGACCGGGCTGGTCGTCGTGTCGGTGCTGCTCAGCGCCGGCGGCTGGGTCGCGTTCCGGGGCTGGCAGGCCCGCGCTCACCTGGTGAACGCCGCCGGGCTGGCCCGGGAACTCAGCGCCCAGGTGCTCGACGGCGACGTGGCCCGGGCCCAGCGCACGCTCGCCGCATTGCAGGAGCAGGCCGCCGCCGCGCGCGGCGAGACCGGGGATCCGGTGTGGTGGGTCGGCCAGCAGACGCCGTATGCGGGGGACAACCTCGCCGCGGTGCGGCAGATCTCGGTGGCGGTGGACGATCTGGCCCGGCTGGCGTTCCCCACGCTGCTGCGCGTCGACCTCGCCTCGCTGGTGCCGAAGCAGGGCAAGCTGGATCTGGCCCGCCTGCGCGCCGTCTCGGCCGAGGTCTCCGCCGCCGACCAGGCGGTGCGCCGGACCGCCGACCGGCTGCGGCAGGTGCCCACCGGTGACCTCGTGACGCAGGTGCGCGACGCGGTCACCGCGCTGCGCGCCGAGCTGGACCAGCTCGGCGAGCTGACCTCGGCGGCTGACCGCGGCGCCCGGCTGCTGCCGCCGCTGCTCGGCGCGGACGGACCGCGCAGTTATCTGCTGGTCTCGCAGAACCCGGCCGAGCTGCGCGCCACCGGTGGCATGTTCGGCGCGTACGCCGTCCTGCGCGCCGAGGGTGGGCGGATCCGCCTCGTGAAGCAGGGCAGCTCGTCGGACCTGCGCTTCTTCGACCCGCCACTCAAGGTCGACGCGGAGGCGAAGCGGCTCTGGGGCGAGCTGCCGGGCATCTATCCGGCGGACGTGAACCTCAACCCGGACTTCCCGGCCGCCGCCGCGCTCTACCGGGACATGGTGCGCCGCCGGACCGGTACCACTGTGGACGGGGTCCTGGCGGTCGATCCGGTGGTCCTGTCGTACCTGCTCGGCGTCGTGGGTCCGGTGAACGTGCCGGACGGGCCGTCGCTGGGCGCCGCCACCGCCGTACGGACGCTCCTCAGTGACTCGTACCGGGACCTGGACACGAAGGACCAGGACGAGTACTTCACCAAGGCCGCCTCGGGCGTCTTCGACACCTTGTTCACCAAGACGGTCGACCCGCGCGCACTTTTGACCGTTTTTACCCGTTCAATCAATGAACGTCGGATATTGTTCTGGAGTGTCCGATCTGAGGAGCAACGCGCACTGGCCGGCAGCCGACTGGCCGGTCAGCTCCCGGAGAAGGACTCCGTGCCGACTGTCGGCGTGTTCCTCAACGACGGCAGCGGCGCGAAGCTCGGCTACTACCTCAGGTTCTCGGCCACCGTGACGGTCGGCGAATGCCACCCGGACGGGCGCCGTGAGCTGCGGCTGCGGGTCACGGTGCACTCCACCGCCCCGAAGTCGGGCCTGAGCAAGTCGGTCACCGGGCTTGCTCTGGCCGGCGACAAGTACACCGCACGCACCTTCGTCTCCGTCCACACGCCCACCGGCGGCGCCGTGCTCACCGGCCGGCTGGACGGGCGGGACACCGCGATGGGCAGTGGCACCCACGGCCGCCGCCAGGTTGCGGTGGCGAACGTGGAGACGCGCCCGGGGCAGACCCGGACGCTCGACGTCACGGTGCTCACCGGCAAGACCGGCGCCGGGACGGCCGAGCTGGTGCACACGCCCACCGTCACCCCATGGACCACCCAAGTAGTCAACGCACCAAGCTGTGAACAGTAGGAGGGAAACCATCATGCGGCTATCCCGCATCATCATGGCGCTCACGGTGGGCCTGGCCGTAGCGGCCGTGCCGACCGCGGCCGGGGCGGCGCAGCCGCAGCCCCCGGTCTACCCGCCCGAGGTCGCGTCGCTGACCGTCTCACCGACCACCATCCGGCTCGGCGAGACGTTCACCCTGCGGGGTTCGAACTTCGCGCCGAACGAGTCGGTGCGGATCGACGTGGCGATCTCGGGCCTGCCCGCGGCCGCCCCGGCCGAGGGGACCGCGCGGCGCAGCGACGGCAGCACGGTGGCGATGGCGCCTGTCGCCTACACGCCCAACCGTGCCCAGCCGCAGCCGGCGCCGACCACGTTCACCGTGACGGCCGACGCCAGCGGCAACTTCACCGTCACCTACCGGCCGACCCGGCCGGGCCGGTACACGTTCACCGCCACCGGTCTGACGTCCGGACGGATCGCCAGCGCCACCGGCACCGTCCTGCCGCCGCGGCCGACCCGGCCGCCGCACAAGGGTGGACTGCCGGTCACCGGTGACAGCATCGGCACGCCGCTGAAGCTCGGTGGTGGCCTCGCCGCCGCCGGTGCGGTGCTGCTCCTGGCCTCCATGGCCTGGCGCCGCCGTCGCCTCGGCTGATCCGAGGCGCGCCGGGGACGACCCGGCTCGATCGTGAGTGCCCGCCGGACCCGGTCCGGCGGGCACTCACGTGTCCGGCCGACACGACACAATGAGCCATGGACGCGACACCGTGGACCGACCAGGCCGGCCTGCTCACGCTGCCCGGGGGCGCCACCGTGCGCGGACGCCGGGTCGCCGAGTCCGGTTCGCCCGCCGACTTCGCCCTGCTGCTGGCGCCCGGTCCCGAGCCGGAATGGCCGGTCCGGCGGGTCCGCTGGCCCGACTTCTGGATCCCGGCCGACCGCGCCGACGCCCTCGACGCGCTGCGGGAGGCGTGGCGGCGCGCATACGCGGGGGAGCGGGTCGAGGTGGCCTGTCACGGCGGCGTCGGGCGCACCGGCACCGCACTCGCCGCGCTCGCCGTGCTGGACGGGCTGCCGCCCGCGCGGGCAGTGGCCTGGGTCCGCTCCCACTACCACCGGCGCGCGGTGGAGACGCCGTGGCAGCGGTGGTGGCTGCGCGGCGTGCGCTGACATCCCGGCCGGTCACCCACCGGGAGCGTCCGGTCGGCGCGGCGTCACGACACCGGTGAGCCGTCCCGACCTGATCATCGGGCTCGGTAGGGTGCCTTCTCATGAGAGCCCGGGCCCTGGCCGCCGCCACCGCCGTCACCCTGCTCGCCGCCGGGACGGCCGCCCCGGCAGCCGCCGCCCCGGCCACCACACCCGCCGCCCCGGTAGCCGCCCCTGGCGCCGCTCCCGTGCCCTGCCCGCGCCTGCCCGCCCCGAAGGTCAGCCGGCCGCCCCGCCCGGCACCGCCGGCCACGACGCCCGAACAGGCGGCGGTGGGCGGCGAGGCGCTGGCCGGCGCCGGGCTGGTCGTGCCACCGGGCAGCCCCGCGCCCCCGGCGGTCACCGCCACCACCTGGCTCGTGGCGGACCTGGACACCGGCGAGGTCCTCGGCGCGTGCGGCGCACACGTCCCCGGCACCCCGGCCAGCACCCAGAAACTGCTGCTGGCAGCCACCATGCTGAGCCGGCTGGACCCGAAGCACGTCGCCGTCGCCACCCGCGCCGACCTGGACATCGAGCCGGGCAGCTCGGCCGTCGGCCTGCTCGTCGGCGGCCGCTACAGCGTGGAGACGCTGTGGCTGGGCCTGCTGCTCCAGTCCGGCAACGACGCCGCGAACATGCTGGCCCGCCTCGGCGCCGGCAGCGCGCAGGCAGGCGTAGCCGAGATGAACGAGCAGGCCCGCCGGCTCGGCGCCGGGCAGACGCACGCGGTCACGCCGTCCGGCCTGGACGGTCCCGGCCAGTTCACCAGCGCGTACGACCTGGCGCTCATCGCGCGGGCCTGCTTCGCCGACGCCGCGTTCCGCCGGTACGCGCTCACCGAGCGCACGCAGATCCCGGCCCAGCCCGCGCTGAAGAAGGGCGGGTTCCAGATCCAGAACGAGAACCAGCTCATCTACCGCTATCCCGGCGCGCTCGGCGGCAAGACCGGCTTCACCGAGCTGGCCCGGCACAGCTACGTCGGCGCCGCGCAGCGGGACGGACGCCGCCTCGTGGTGACGCTGCTCGGCGCCGAGGCCCGCCCGGTACGCGGCTGGCAGCAGGGCGCCCAGCTGCTCGACTGGGCCTTCCGGCTGCCCCGGGACGCCTCGGTCGGCCGGCTGGTCGAGCCGGGTGAGCGGGACGCCGAGGCGGCGGAGCCCCGGCAGGCGGCGGCCGCCGAACCGAGACGTACCGCCTCCCCGCCGTGGCGGGGACCGGCCGGGACGGCGCTGCACCGCATCGGCGACGGGGACTGGCGGGTGATCGTGCCGGTCGCCGGTCTGCTGGCCCTCACCGTCGGCGGGGTGGCGGCGGTGCTCGCCGCCCGCCGCGGCCGATCCCGCCGCCGCGGACGCCGCCGCGCCTGACCCGGTCACCGGCGCCCCCGGGCGGGGTCGCGTGGACACCGGTTCCGTGGGTATGCGCCCGGCATGGAGCACCCGGGCCGGATCGTGGTGGTCTCGGCGGACATCGGCGCCGGACACGACCGGGCTGCCGACGAGCTGGCGCACCGGCTGCGTGCGCGGGGCTTCGCGGTGGACCGGCTGAACCTCCTGCACCTGCTGCCCCACCCGGTCCACCGGGTGGTACGCGAGACGTACCGGGGCGTGCTGCACCGGCTTCCCTGGGGCTACCACGCGCTGTTCCGGCTGACCGGCAGCTCGCAGACCGCCGTACGCGCGATCCGCGCACTGCTGCGGCCGTTCCGGCGTCACCTGCGCCGCCGCATCCCGCCCGACACGCGGGCCGTGGTCACCACGTATCCGTTCGCCAACCAGCTCCTCGGCCCGCTGCGGCGCCGCGGGCGGCTCCGTGTTCCGGTGATCACCTATGTGACCGATTTCGTGGTGCACCCGACCTGGCTCGCGCCGGGCGTCGACGTGTACTGCGCGGTCCGCCACGCCGAGACGCACCAGGCCCCCGCCGCCGACGTCACCGCGGTGCAGCCGCTGGTGTCCCGCGCCTTCACCCGCACCGGCCCGGAGGACCGGCGGCGGGCCCGGCAGCGGTTCGGTCTCCCGGCCGAGGGTGTGCTCGCGCTCGTCGTCGCGGGCTCCTGGGGCGCCGGCGAGGTGGCGGCCACGGTGGCCGAGGTCGCCGCCGCGGGCGTCCGGCCGGTCGTGGTGTGCGGGCACAACGCGGCGCTGCGCCACCGGCTGCGCGGCGCCGGCCGGCACGTGCTGGGCTGGGTCGACGACATGCCGGCTCTGATGCGCGCCGTCGACGTCATGGTGGAGAACGCCGGTGGGCTGACCTGCCAGGAGGCGCTGGCGGCCGGGCTGCCGGTGGTCACGTACCGGCCCATCGCCGGGCACGGACGCGCGAACGCCGCGATCCTGGCCCGCGCCGGCCTGAGCCGGTGGGCTGCCACACCGCAGCAACTCGGGCCGGTGCTCGCGGCGGTGATCGGGACCGGACCGGTGGCCCCGTCCCGCGACGACGTGTCCCAGGACCCGGCCGGCCTGGTCGCCGAGGCGGCACGCCGGGCACCGCCCGCGGGCCCGGCCGGTACACGTCGCCCCCTGCTGGACCCGGTCGGCGACGCGGTCGCCGTCCTCGCCGCGCTGCTCCAGTCCACCGGCGGGCTGCGATGAGAGCCGCCACCCTCGCCCGGGCCGCCGCGGTCGCGCTGCCGGCGGTGCAGGCGGCGCCGGTGGTGACGGCGCTGCCCGCCGTACGGCGGCTGCTGCTGCCCGGCCTGCACGGGCTCGGGGCGCCCGACCGGGTCGCGCTGACCTTCGACGACGGCCCGGACCCGGAGTCCACCGGCCACGTCCTGGACGTGCTGGCGGCGCACCGGGTCCGCGCCACGTTCTTCGTGCTCGGCGCGATGCTGCGGCGCCACCCGGCGCTGGGTCGCCGGGTGGTCGGCGACGGCCACGAGATGGCCGTGCACGGCTGGACGCACGACAACCTGCTGCTGCGCGGTCCGGCTCGCACGGTTCGCGATCTGACCCGTGCGTACGACCTGGTCACCGACGTGACCGGCCGTTCGCCCCGGTTCCTGCGACCGCCGTACGGCGTGCTCACCACCGCCGCGCTCGTGGCCGCCCGGCGGCTGCGCCTGCGGCCGGTGCTGTGGAGCTGCTGGGGCCGGGACTGGACCGCCACGGCCACCGCCGGCACCGTCGCACGCACCGTCCTGGCCGGGCTGGACGGGGGCGGCACGATCCTGCTGCACGACTCCTCCCGTACCGCCGCACCGGGCGCCTGGCGGGCCGGTCTCGCCGCGCTTCCGCGCGTGCTGGCCGAGTGTCGCCGGCGCGGATGGCACGTCGGCCCGCTCGCCGGCCACGGGCTCCGCGCACGCTGATCCGCGAACGGGCGGCGGAGCCTACCGCGTGCCCGCGGCGCCGGAACGCGAATCCCGGAGCCGGTGACCCGTTCGGGTCGGCGTGGCTAGCGTCCGGGTCATGAGGACCTGGGGACCCTTCGTGGCGCTGGCCGCCGCCCTGCTGCTGCCGGTGCCGGCGACACCGGCCGTGGCCGCCGTCCGCTCGCCCGTACGCCGGCTGCCCGCCGCGCCGCCCTGCCCGAACGTGCCGGCCCCGTCGACCCGGCCGCCGCAGCCGCCACCGGCGCCCGACCCGGCCGCGCGGGCCGTCGGCGGCGCCGCGCTCGACACCGCCGGCCTGGTCGTCCCGCCCGCGTCGAGCGCGCCGCCTGCGGTGACAGCCACCTCCTGGGTGGTCGCCGACCTGGACAGCGGCGCGGTGCTCGGCGGCTGCGGCCCGCACGAGTACGGCGTACCGGCGAGCGTGCAGAAGCTGCTGCTCGCCGCCACCATGCTGCCTCGGCTGGACCCGCACCGGGAGGCGACGGTGACCGCCGGGGACCTGGCTGTCGAACCGGGCAGCTCGGCGGTCGGGCTGGTGGAGGGCGGGCGCTACCGGATCGAGACGATCTGGCTCGGCCTGCTGCTGCGTTCCGGCAACGAGGCGGCCAACGCGCTCGCCCGCCTCGGCGGCGGCCCGGACGGGCTGGCCGGCGGGGTGCGGGCGATGAACGAGGAGGCGCACCGCCTGGGCGCCCGGCAGACGCACGCGGTCACCCCGTCCGGGCTGGACGGACCGGGGCAGTTCACCAGCGCGTACGACCTGGCGCTGATCGCGCGGGCGTGCTTCGCCGACCCGGCGTTCCGCAGGTACGCCGCCACCCGGATCGCGCAGATCCCGGCCCAGCCGGCGCAGCGGGCGAAGGGGTTCGCGATCTCCAACGACAACATGCTGCTGGACCACTATCCGGGCGCGCTCGGCGGCAAGACCGGCTTCACCGACCTGGCCCGGCACACGTACGTCGGCGCGGCCGAGCGCGGCGGGCGGCGTCTCGTGGTCACGCTGCTCGGCGCCGAGGTGACCACGCAGCGGGGCTGGCAGCAGGGCGCGGCGCTGCTGGACTGGGGGTTCGCGCAGCCCCGCGACGCCGCGGTGGGACGGCTGGTCGAGCCGGGGGAGCTGGACCGGCCGGCGCCACCGGCGGGCGGGGCGGCCTCGGCGCTGGCCGGGCAGGCCGGTCTGCGGGGCGGCGGGGCGGCACCCGGGCCGCGTCCCGGCACGGGCGTGACTGTGGCGGTGGGCGCGGTGCTGACGGCCGGGGGAGCGCTGCTGCTGGCCCGGCGTCGCCGTAACGCCGCCGCCGTCGCCCTGTCGGCCGGGTCGGCTCTACGGGAGCCGGAAATTCCGGAACAGGACTGAAAGGAGCGGCCCGGATCAGCGGTAGGCGGGCCCCGCTGTGCTGTCCCGCACCACGAGTTCGGTGGCCAGCTCGACCCGGGGCGAGTCGATCTCCTCGCCCTGGGCCAGCCGCAGCACCGTACGCGCGGCGAGCCGGCCCATCTCCACCAGCGGCTGGCGCACCGTGGTCAGCGGCGGTGAGGCCCACCGCGCCTCGGGCAGGTCGTCGAAGCCCACCACGCTCACGTCGTCGCAGACCCGCAGCCCGCGGCGGCGCACCGCCTCGTACACGCCGAAGGCCATCTGGTCGCTGGCGGCGAAGATGGCCGTCGGCGGGTCGTCCAGGTCGAGCAGCGCGCCACCGGCGGTGAACCCGGAGGCGTGGTAGAAGTCGCCGGGCTGCACCAGCCGGTCGTCGGCGGCGACTCCGGCGGCGGCCAGCGCGGCCCGGTAGCCGTCCAGCCGGGCCCGGCTGCACAGCAGATGCGGCGGGCCGGCCACGAAACCGATCCGGCGGTGGCCGAGCTTGAGCAGGTGCTCGGTGGCGGCCAGGCCGCCGGTCCAGTTGGTGGCGCCGATCGCCGGCACGTCGGTGGCGGCCACGCCGGCCGCCGGGTCGACCACCACCACCGGCACGTTGAGGCGCCGCAACTGGGCCTGCACGGCCGGGCTCAGGTGCGAGGTCACCACGATCACGCCGTCGGACGCGCGGGCGCGCAGGTTGTGCAGCCACTGCCGGGTGGAGCTGGACTCGCGGTGGATCGCCGAGACGACGGTGCCCACCCCGGCGGCGTGGCTGACGTCCTCCACGCCGCGGATGATCTCCACCGCCCACGGGCTGTCCAGGTCGTTGAAGACCAGGTCGACCAGGTCCGCCCGGCGCACGGTACGGCTGCCGCGGCGCCGGTAGCCGTGGTGGCGCAGCAGCTCCTCGACCCGTTCCCGGGTGTCCGGCGCGACGTCGGACCGCCCGTTGAGCACGCGCGACACGGTCGGGACCGAGACGCCGGCCTCCCGTGCGATCGCGGTGATGGTCACCCTGCGCTCGTCGTCCGCGCTCACCCGTGTTCCCTTCGCCGGCTGCCGGAACCGACCGGTAGACCGTCCCGCCCCACGCACATCTTGCCGTACGCCGAGGGCTTGACGACAGGCCGGACCGGCCCTAGCGTTCGCACGAGTTGCGGAAACGTTCCGGAAATGCGCCCGTCATCTTCCGACGGCTCGCCGTCCACCCCCGACGAACGACGAGGAAACCGAGGCGTGTTCACCGACCTGACCGAGGCCGAACTCCGCACCTACCGCAGCGACCTGCACGAGCCTCCGGACTTCGACGCCTTCTGGGCTGACACTCTGGCACAGGCGCGCTCCTGCGGCGACCCCGTGACGGCGACCCCGCTGCCCACGCCGCTGACCGCTGTCGACGTCTTCGACGTGACGTTCCCCGGCTTCGCCGGACAGCCGATCCGCGCCTGGCTGCGGGTGCCGCGCGGCGCGGCGGAGCCGCTGCCCACGATCGTGCAGTACGTCGGGTACGGCGGCGGCCGCGGCCACGCGCTGGAGAACCTGCTCTGGTCCGTGGCCGGCTTCGCCCACCTCCAGATGGACACGCGCGGCCAGGGCTCGGGGTGGAGCCGGGGCGACACACCCGACGTCGCCGCCGCCGGACCGCAGGCGCCGGGCATGGCCACCCGGGGCATCGAGGATCCGAACAAGTACTACTACCGGCGCTTCCTCACCGACGCGGTCCGCGCCGTGGACGCCGCGTGCGAGCTGCCCGCTGTCGATCCGGACCGGCTCGCCGTACTCGGTCACAGTCAGGGCGGCGCCGCCGCGCTCGCCGCCGCCGCGCTGGCCCCGCGGGTACGCGCGGCTGTCGCGCACGTGCCGTTCCTCTGCGACATCCCACGCGCCATCACGATCACCGACGCCACGCCGTACCGGGAGATCCGCGACTACCTCGCCGTGCACCGCGACCGCGAGGAGCAGGCGCTGCGCACGCTCGGCTACGTCGACGGCGTCGCGTTCGCCCGCCGCGCCACAGTGCCGGCCCGGTTCTCCGTCGCGCTGATGGACGAGATCACGCCGCCGTCCACCGTCTACGCCGCCTACCACGACTACCGGGGCGACAAGGATCTGACGGTGTGGCGGTTCAACGGCCACGAGGCGGGCGGCATCGACGACGACGCCGCCGCTGTCGACTTCCTGCGTACCGTGCTGGGCGGCTGACCACCGGTTCCGCCGATGCCGGCCCGTTCGGGCTGGTAGACACGGCGGATGGGCACCGGCATGCGCGCGACGGCGGTCCTGGCCGTCGCGGCCGCGCTGCTCGCCGCCTGCCAGCGGCCCGCGCCGTCCCCGTCGCCGACCGCGCCGCCCTCACCCACCCCGGCCGGCCCCCGGGCCCCGGCGGACATCGTGGACCTCACCACCGTCGACCCCACCGTCCGCACCGACATCCGGTACGCGGGCCCGCACAACTTCGTCGGCCGTCCGATCGACGGGTACGCCGAACCGCGCTGCCTGCTCACCCGCCCGGCGGCGCAGGCGCTGCACCGGGTGCAGACCGCCGCGCTCGCCGGCGGGCACAGCCTCAAGGTGTACGACTGCTACCGCCCACAACGCGCCGCTGACGACTTCGTCGCCTGGGCGAAACTCCCCGGCGAGCAGCGGATGAAGGGGGAGTTCTATCCCGGCGTAGCCAAGGACCGGCTGTTCGCCGACGGCTACATCGGCGCGCCCACCGCGCACAGCCGGGGCAGCACGGTCGACCTGACACTGGTCCCGGTCTCCGGGCCGCCGCAGGCCGCGTACACGCCCGGCCAGCCGCTCGTGCCCTGCACCGACCCGGCCGGGCGCCGCTTCGCCGACGACTCGATCGACATGGGCACCGGGTTCGACTGCTTCGACCCGCGCGCCCACACCGCCGACGCGCGGATCAGCGACACCGCCCGGAACAACAGGGACCTGCTGCGCCGGCTGATGTCCGCGCAGGGCTTCGAGAACTATCCGCTGGAGTGGTGGCACTACCGGTACGTCGACGAGCCGTACCCGGACACCTGGTTCGACTTCCCGGTGGCCGGTTCGTCACTGCGGTGACGCGGTCGTTCCACCATGATCGATTGCGGCTAGGCTCGACGCTCATGGAGACCGAACGGATCGGCCCGCCGCTGCTCGCCGGCGAACGGGAGTCGTTGCGCGCCTTCCTCGACTTCCACCGGGCCACGCTGGCCCTCAAGTGCGAGGGGCTGACCGACGAGCAGTTGCGCCGGCAGGCGTCGCCGCCGTCCACGCTGTCCCTGCTCGGCCTGGTCCGCCACATGGCGGAGGTGGAGCGCACCTGGTTCCGCCGGGTCATCGCCGCCGAGGACGTGCCGCTGGTGTGGTCGGACAGCGGCGACTTCCAGCAGGCGTACGACGCCCGCGACGCCGACGCGGCGGAGGCGTTCGAGGCGTGGCAGCGGGAGATCGGGCACGCCCGGCGCATCGAGCGGGAGGCCGAGTCGCTCGACGTGACCGGCCACCAGGCACGCTGGGGCGAGGACGTCTCGCTGCGCCTGGTCATGCTGCACATGCTGCACGAGTACGCCCGCCACAACGGGCACGCCGACCTGATCCGCGAGGCGGTCGACGGCACCGTGGGCGTCTGAGCCCGCTCAGCGCCCGCGCACCGGTCAGCGCGTGCGCAGCGGCAGCCAGGCCAGCACGTCGGAGATCCGCGCGTCCCAGTACGCCCAGTCGTGGTCACCCGGGCCGAAGTCGACGGTGACCGGCACGTCGCGCTTCCGGGCCACGTCGAGGAACCGCAGGCTGTCCTCGTACAGGAAGTCCTCGGTGCCGCAGGCGACGTAGAGCGCCGGCCGGTCGTCGCCGGAGCGCTCCAGCAGCCCCACCGTGTCGTCGTCGGCGGGCACCGGGCCGTCACCCCAGACGGTGCGCCACACCGCCGGGTCGACCGGACGGGTCGCATGGTGGCGGCGGCGCGTCACGTCCAGCGCGCCGGACAGGCTGGCCGCCGCCGCGAACCGCTCCGGGTGGCGCAGCGCCCACTTCATCGCCCCGTAGCCGCCCATCGACAGGCCCGCGACGAACGTGTCCTCCCGCCGCGTGGACAGCCGGAAGAACGACCGGCACACCTCGGGCAGCTCCTCGCTGAGGAACGTCCAGTACCGGTTGCCGTGCGCCTCGTCGCAGTAGAAGCTCCGCTGCACCTGCGGCATCACCACGGCCAGCCCGAGCGGCGCCACGTACCGCTCGATCGAGGTGCGCCGGGTCCACACCGTGTCGTCGTCGGTCAGGCCGTGCAGCAGGTAGAGCACCGGCGGGTCGCCGTCGGCGGCGGCGCCCGGCACGCCGATCCCGGCCGCGCCGCGATCGGGCAGCAGCACCGTCATCGACGTGCCCATGCCCAACGCCTCGGAGAAGAAGTCACACCGGATCAGCGCCATGAGGCGGCAGCGTACCTCGGAGGGGTTCGATGAGGGCGTTCCTATTGCCCCGGGACCGTCACACGGGAAAAGATGGCCGTGCGTGCCGGAAACACACTCGTAACCTGCGCGCTGCTGGTCTCTGTCACGAGGAAGTGGGAGTCAGTCATGAGCGACGTGTCGGCCGCACTGGGTGTGCGCCTCTACCCGGACCTGGTCGAGCCCGGCGGTCTCGCCCCCGCGCTCGTGGCGACCGCCGCCGCGCACCAGCTCGACGTGGGCGAGGTGACCGCGCCCGAGCAGGGGCGCAGCCGGTTCACCTGCGCCGAGATGACCTCCGCCCGGGGCGTGGTCTGCGTCAGCCTCGGCTCTCAGGCCCGCTACTTCATGATCGACCTGCGGGTGGACGGCGACGTCCAGGCCCGGGGCGACGCCACCGATCTGCTCCAGGTCGCGCAGGTGGCGGCCGCGTGGCGGGCCGGCATCACGCTCGCCGAGCTGACCGCGCGCTACCCGTTCATGGAGGAGATGCGGCGCCACCCGGTGGCGCACGCCGGCTAGCCGCCGGTCCGCCGGGCCGGCCCGGCACTCATGGAGCCGCGAAGCCGAGGGCGTCGTTCGTCGCCCCGCGGTCGCCCACGCGCGAAGGAATATCGCGTTGCCGCCCGAGTGCGGCGGCCGTACCGTGAGCGGGCAACGTCGATCCGATCCACCAGGGAGACTGCCGTGTCGCAGCAGAACCGCACCCGCGCCGAGCGGCTCGCGCCGCGCGCCGGTGTCCTGCTGCCCGAATCGGGCACGGGCCGGCGACGGCAGTGGCAACCAGGGTGGTGGCGCGTCTAGCGCCGGCGCGACGATCCGCGCGAACCGCCCGCCCCGACACCGGAGCCGGGCGGTTCTTCGTGTCCGGGGCACCTATCTCAGACGGACATGAGCAAGGAGACGACGATGGGTTTCACCCCGCTGGCCGGTACCCGGGCACCGGTCCGGGTCTGGACCGACCCGTACGCGATCGAGGCGCAGGCGGCCCGGCAGCTGCGCAACATCGGCGCGCTGCCGTGGGTGCAGGGCGTCGCGGTGATGCCGGACGTGCACTTCGGCAAGGGCGCCACTGTCGGCTCGGTGATCGCGATGCGGCAGGCCGTGTCGCCGGCCGCGGTCGGCGTGGACATCGGCTGCGGCATGTCGGCGGTGCGGACCTCGCTGACCGCCGCCGACCTGCCCGACGACCTCGCGCCGCTGCGGTCGGCGATCGAGGCGGCGATCCCGGTCGGCTTCGCGATGCGTGACGACGCTGTCGATCCGCGCCGGGTCCGGGGGCTGGAGCAGGCGGGCTGGGACGAGTTCTGGCGGCGGTTCGGGACGCTGGACCGGAAGGTGGCGCAGCTCCAGACGCGGGCGCAGCGGCAGCTCGGGACGCTCGGCGGCGGCAACCACTTCATCGAGGTCTGCCTGGAGCAGGGTGGCGCGGACGACGGCCGGGTCTGGCTGATGCTGCACTCCGGTTCCCGCAACATCGGCAAGGAGCTGGCCGAGCGGCACATGGCGGTGGCGCGCGGCCTGCCGCACAACACCGACCTGCCGGACCGGGACCTCGCGGTGTTCCTCGCCGGCACGCCCGAGATGGAGGCGTACCGGCGGGACCTGTGGTGGGCGCAGGAGTACGCCCGGCGTAACCGGGCGGTCATGCTCGCCCTGCTCTGCCAGGTGGTCCGGGAGGCGTTCCCGCACGCCGGCTACGACGAGCCGATCTCCTGCCACCACAACTACGTGGCGGAGGAGAGCTACGACGGGGTGGACGTGCTGGTGACCCGCAAGGGCGCGATCCGGGCCGGCCGGGGTGACCTGGGCATCATCCCGGGCTCGATGGGCACCGGCTCGTACATCGTGCGCGGGAAGGGGAACCTCGACGCGTACTGCTCGGCGTCGCACGGCGCCGGGCGGCGGATGTCGCGGGGGCAGGCGAAGCGGACGTACAGCACCGCGGACCTGGCCGCGCAGACCGCCGGGGTGGAGTGCCGCAAGGACGCCGGTGTGGTCGACGAGATCCCCGGCGCGTACAAGGACATCATCGAGGTGATGGCCCAGCAGGAGGACCTGGTCGAGGTGGTCGCCCACCTCAAGCAGGTCGTCTGCGTGAAGGGTTGACCGGCAGGGCCGGCGTCGAGGGGGCGCCGGCCCTACCGGGTACGCCGGGCGACGCGTACGCCGATGGCGACCGCGCCGATGACGAGCAGTGCGGACAGGAACTGGAGGCCGGGGGAGTCGTCGGCCTCGCCGTACACGAAGCCGGTGACGCCGAGCACGACGGCGAGCAGGGCGACGACGACGGCCAGGTATCTCATCGGTCCTCCTCGTCGGCGACCCATTCGAGCAGGTCGCCGGGCTGGCAGTCGAGCACCCGGCACATGGCCTCCAGGGTGCTGAACCGGACGGCCTTGGCGCGGCCGTTCTTGAGCACGGCGACGTTGGCCGGGGTGAGCCCGACGCGCTCGGCGAACTCGCCGACGCTCATCTTGCGCTTGGCCAGTTCGACGTCGATGCGCACGACGATCGGCATCAGATCACCGCTTCCATGTCGGTGCGCAGCGTGGTGGCCTGGCGCAGCAGCGCGCGCAGGACCACCATCAGCAGCCCCAGCACGCTGACGCCGGTGACCAGCAGGAACAGCAGCAGCGGCAACCCCGGGTCGTCGGCGTTGAAGCCGACGTAGAGGAACACGCCGACGAGCACCACCCATGCGGCGGCGACCGCCCAGACGATCCCGTCGACCCAGCCCAGGGACGCCTCGGTGAAGATGCGGTCGTTCTTGACCAGGGTGAGCAGGTGCCAGGTGCAGACGATCACCACCTGCACGCACAACACCCAGAAGATCGTCACCGCGGTGGCGGGCCACCGCAGGTACGCCATGTCCGGGTTCTCGCGCGCCATGTGCGCGAACTGCCCGGGCAGCGACATGGTCTGGAACAGCACCAGGATCGCGAACAGCAGGACCAGGAAGGCGCGGAGTGGTGTCACCGCGCGTTGCGCCGTCAACATGCATCGACTATCGCGCGGAACCTATCGAAAGTCAATCGGTATCACTCGCGCGACGGCCAACGGCGTACCTGACGTGCACCGCGTGGCGCGAGTGGTGCACGGCGCGGATCTCCAGGTCGACGTCCCGGTCGAAGCCCTCGAAGAGCCGCTTCCCGCGACCGAGGATCACCGGCGCGGTGGACAGGCCCAGCTCGTCGACCACGCCGGCCGCGAGCGCCTGCCGGATCACGTCGGCGCCCCCGCCGATGACCACCGCGCCGTCACCGGCCGTACGCCGGGCCGCCGCCAGCGCCGCGTCGAACCCGTCGACCATGAGGAAACCGGCGTCCGGGTCGGGCTGGTCGGCGGTGCGGTGGGTGAGCACGACCAGTGGAGCCTCGAACGGGTTGCTGCCGCCCCAGGCGCCGGCGCTGTCGTACATCCCCCGGCCGCACAGCGCGGCGCCGACGCCCGCCAGCAGCTCGTCGAAGTACGCGCGGTCCTCGCCGGTCATGCCGGTGCCGGGTTCGCGCGGCGTGTCGTACGTCCACGGCCCGCCCATCACCCAGTGGTGCAGCCGCTCGCCGCCGACGCCCAGCCCCTGGCCCGCGTGGTCGTCCGGACCGGTGACGTACCCGTCCAGGGACACGGTGACGAACGCCCGCACCCGGCCCCGCGTTTCCTTGGTGCTCATGCTTCCTCCCGGAGATCGGAGAACACCGACCCAGGGCAGACCGGCGGCCGATGCCGGACTCATCGGCGCCGTCGGTCCGGCGTCAGCCGTACACCGGATGTTCCGCCTGGAACGCCAGCCGCCGGTCCGCGCCGGCGGCCAGCTCGGCGAGGACGTCGTCGAGGTCCAGGAACGTCTGCCAGCGCTCCTGGCCGGTGATGGCGGCGAGCCGGTCGACCACGAGCTGCTCCAGGTCGGTGACCCGGCGGCCCTTCCACACCTTGTCGGCGAGGCTGACCAGCAGGTCCTCCAGCTGCACGCCGGGGGAGTGCCAGGCGGCGTGGGTGACGGCGAAACGGGCCCGCTCCTCCGGTACGCCGAAGCGCAACAGCAGCTGGTAGCCCGCCTCCTCGTGCGCCGACCCGGGGCCGGTCAGCTCGCCGGGATGCTCGACCTTGCCGAGGTCGTGCACTGCGGCGCCGAACAGCACCGCCTGCCTGTCGAACGGCACCGCGCCGAACCGGTCGGCGAACGCGGCGGTCAGGTGCCAGGCGACGTCGTGCACCAGCCGCAGGTGCGCGCCGAGGCGCGGCGGGGCGGCGAGGGCGTCCAGCAGCTCGACCGCCACGCCGGGAAGCGGGAGCAGCGGCGGGTCGCCCGGTTCGGTGAGGGCGCGGCGCAGCGCGTCGGAGGTCATCGGGGCGAGCGTACCGGGCCGCCACGGGCTCACCTCTGGTGATGGACGAGCAGCCGAGCGTGAAGCGGCCACTCGTCCGATTCCGGTGCGTCGATCCACTCGCGAGTGTGGGGGCCACGTCTCACACGGGGGTTGTCGAATGACCGCAATGAATCGTCGTGCCCTGCTGCGTACCGCCGCGCTGACCGGAGTCGCCGCCGCGACCGGGCTGGCCGTCGGGCCCCACGCCGCGTCCGCCGCACCCGCGTCCGCCGCCGACGTGGTGAACGGGTCGTGGCTGGTCAGCGTCGGCTGGGGTGTGCTCCAGGTCGACCCGGGCCGCACCACGCCGCGGGAGCTGCTGCCGAACGGGGACCACGCGAAGGCCTCGCCGGACGGCCGGTACGTGGCCTGGGTCAACACGGCCCGCTCGGGCGACGGCACGCTGGAGCCGTACGTGGCCGTGTACGACCGGGTCACCGGCCAGAAGCGCACACTGCTCGCCGACCCGTTCGGTGTCCGCTACGGCGCGCCGACGTGGTCGCCGGACGGCACCGAGATCGCGCTGGTCACCGGGCAGGGCAACGACCGGCTGATCGCTGTGGACGTGGTCACCGGCGCCACCCGCGTGCTGGTCGAGGGGCACTCCATGAGGGACCCGGACTGGTCCCGGGACGGCTCGATGATCGTCGTACGGTGGCGCAGCCGTTCGCAGGGCTGGCAACTGCGGGTGCTGGAACTCGCGACCGGCACGGTGCGGCCGATCTACACGCCGGTGGCGGGCGAGATGTTCATCTCGCCGGTCTTCATGCCCGACTCCGGGCGCGTCGTCTTCTGCACCAACCGCTGGCACCTGGACCGGGAGGTCTACAACCAGTCGCTGGCGTCGGTGCGGATCAACGGCACCGGGCTGAAGAAGCTCACCGACGAGCCCCGGTTCTACCTGTCGCCGGTGTTCTCCCCGGACGGCCGCTACTGCGCCGCGCTGTCGATCCCGCCGGAGAACGAGTACCCGGACGGCGGCAACATCATCGTGTCCACCAGTGGCTTCGGCGAGCAGTGGTGGATCCCCGGCGACGAGTACGACGACAGCACCCGGCTGGACTGGGCGCGGGCGATCTGACGTAGCGCCGCGCGCACATCCGGTGGGCCGGATGTGCGCGCCGCCGGGCGTAACCGGTGCGAGGCTTGGTGCGGACGCCGCCGAAGGGGCCGGCGTCCGCTGTGGAGGGGTGATGGCCGAGCCGCCGACCGGGACGTCGTCGCACCGCGCGCAGGCGCACGGCAGGCACGCCAACCACCGCCGCTACCACGACGGCGCCGAGGTCGACGGGTACGTCGACGACCCGTACCACCGGGTGCGCCGCGCGGTCGCGGCCCGGCTGATGACCGAGGGGGTGACCCGACGCGGGCCGGTGCTGGAACTGGGCTGCGGACCGCGCGGCATGCTCGACCCGGCCGCGCTGCCCGGCCCGGTGGTGCTCGCCGACACGGCCGAGACGGCGCTGCGCACGGCCCGCGCCGCGGCCCGCGGGCGGGCGCTGCCGGTCTGCCTGGACGCCACCCGCGGGCTGCCGTTCCGGGCCGGCAGCTTCGCCGGGCTGCTCGCCGGCGAGCTGATCGAGCACGTGTACGACCCGCTGGCGCTGCTGCGGGAGTGCCACCGGGTGCTGGCGCCCGACGGCCTGCTGGTGCTCACCACGCCGAACCTGGCGCCGGTGCAGGACCGGCTGGCGTTCCTCGCCGGGCGGGCGCCACGTCAGGTCGATCCGCTGCACCCGTACCTGTGGCTGCACATCCGCCCGTTCACCGCCTCGCTGCTGCGCCGGACGCTGCGCCGGGCCGGGTTCACGCCGGTGGCGCTGCGGTCCAACGAGGTCGGCTGGCGGCTGCCGGGCGGCCGGTGGGTGGCCTCGCGGCGGCTGGCCCGCGCCGCACCGGGGCTCGGCGGTTCGCTGATCTGCGCCGCCCGCCGGCACGGCGCACCGCCACCACCGCAGAACAGGGCGTGATGGCGACATTGACAGCGGGCTATCATGGAGGTTCCGTCGTCGACCGGGGGATGTCATGACGCGCCTGCTCGCCTGGGTCGTGACCAATCTCGACGCGTTCATCGGCCTCGTCCTGGCCCTCACGGTGTCCGTGCTCGGCCTCACCAACGCGGTCGACCAGGAGGTCGTCAACAGCGCGATCCTGCTGGTCCTGGGCCTGCTCGCGCAGGCGATGCTGCGGGACCGGCTGCGCCGGCGCACCACCGAGCGGGAGGTCCGCCAGGTCATCTCGGACACCCGCGACCGGCTGACCGACCTGGTGCCGCAGATGCAGGAGATCACCGGGCCGGAGGGCGCGCTGAACCGGGCCCGCGAGGCCATCGACAGCGTCTCCATGGTGCGCGTGCTGCACGGCAGCGAGGTCGGGCAGGCGCTCGCCGAGGCGCGGCGGCACACCGACCAGTGGAGCTTCAAGGGCGGCACCGGCACCTACCTGCGCGCGGTCACGCTGCCGGACTGTCTGGAACACGCCCGGCGGCGCAACGCCACGCTCACCGTCGCGATCGAGATCATCGACCCGACCGACGAGGAGGTCTGCGAGCGGTACGCGCGGTTCCGGCGCAGCCTCGACCCGGACGCGCCCGGCGAGCCGTGGACCGTCGACCGCACCCGCAAGGAGTCGTACGCGACCGTGCTGGCCGCCTGCTGGCACCTGCAACGCTCCGGCCTGCTCACCATCGACGTCCGGCTCTCCGCGCAGATGACCACGTTCCGCTACGACCTCTCCTCCTCCTGCGTCGTCATCACGCAGGAGAACCCGCAGACGCCCGCGCTGCGCATCGACCGCGGCGAGGTCTACTACAACCGTTTCAACATCGAGCTGGACTACAGCCGCCGGCAGAGCCGGCGCGTGCCGATCGAGGCGGCGGCCCAGGTCAAGCTCGACGACGAGCCGTCGGTCGAGCAGGTACGGCGGTTGTTCACCGCCCTCGGCCTGACGCTGCCCCGGTCCTTCGGCGACCGTGAGGTCGCCGGCATCATCGGCAAGGCCGTCCAGGCGAGGAACCCCTACTCATGACCAGTTACGCCGACCTCGAACGGGAGATCGACCGGGGCACCCGGCCGGAGATGCTGCGCGGCTGGGTGCTGGACGTGCTCGGCGACGTCGCCGACGGGCGGCGGCCGGTGCGCGCGGTCCGGCACCCGCTCGGCTTCACCTGCCTGCCCGTGGAACGCGACGGCCCGGACGGCATCTGCGTGCACGCCTGGCCGGCCGACCCGCCGCCGGTGCGCCCGACCACCTCCACCATGCACTCGCACAGCTGGGACCTGCTCAGCCACGTGCTGCACGGCACCGTCCGCAACGAGCTGATCGAGGTCGACGACGCGCCGGCCGACCCGGCCTGGCGGATCTACGAGGTGCACAGCCTCGGCGAGGTGGACGAGATGGCCGCCACCGACCGGCTGGTCACCGCGATGACCGCGACGGTGGAGACGCACTCGGCCGGCGACTCGTACGCGCTGCGCGCCGGCGGCTTCCACACCTCGGAGGTCGACGCCGGTGAGCCGGCGGTGACAGTGGCGCTCGGCCGGACCACTCCCGGCGCGTGCGACCTGAGCCTCGGCGCGGTGGACGGGCGCAGCCACCGGGTACGCCGGGACCGCTGCGACGCGGCGGAGACCGCGCGGATGGCGCGGGAGATCGCGCGACTGGTGGCACGGGGCTGACTGGCTGGAGGAGCCATGGACGTGGAGCCGAGCAGAGGCGGGCCCGACCTGCGCGACGCGCACCGGTTCGCGGTGGAGGCAGCGCAGGCGGCGGGCCGCCTGCTGCGCCGGGGCACCCGGGGGGAAGTGCACGCCCGGGCCAAGAACGACACCGGTGACCTGGTGACCGACCTCGACCTGGCCGCCGAGCGGCTGATCGTCGACCGGATCCGGGCCCGCTGGCCGGAGCACGGCGTGATCGCCGAGGAGGGCGGCGAGTACGCCCCGGACACCGCGTGGGCGTGGCTCGTCGACCCGCTCGACGGCACCAACAACGTGGCGATCGGCCTGCCCGCGTACGTGGTCGGGATCGCCCTATGCGACAACGGCTCGCCGGTGCTCGGCGTGGTGCACGACCCGGTCGCGGGCCGTACCTGGTCGGCGGTGCGCGGCCGGGGCGCGTTCGTGCACGCGTCCGGCCCGGCCGCGCGGCCGCTGCGGGCCGCGCAGCGCCCGGTGCCGTCCGCGCCGGTGCTGGCCTGGACCCAGGGGCACGAGGTACGCCGCGACGACAGCACCGCCCGCGCGCTGAAGGTGGTGCTGGACACCAGCGCGCGCCGGGTGCTGCAACTGTGGGCGCCGTTGCTGTCCTGGGTGATGCTGGCCCGCGGCGACATCGACGGCATCGTCGGCTACCGTCCCGAGGCGGTCGACCTGCCGGCCGGGATGCTGCTCGCCGTCGAGGCCGGCATGGCGGTCCGCGCGCTCGACGGCGGCACGTTCGACGACCGGTACGGCTGCCCCGCCGACCGGCGCAGCTTCGTGGCCGGGCCACCGGAAACCATCGACCGGCTGGTCAAACTGGTCACCGCGGCACAGTGGATCGAGCCGCAGGTACGCCGCCTCACCCCGGTCGGCCTCGGCTCGGTCGGCTGGTGAGCCGGGTCGGCTAGCCTCGGCGGGATGGCCGCCAGACAGCTCAAGATCGGGCTCCGGGTCCGCGACCTGGACCGCTCCCACCGGCTCTACCTGCGACTCGGCTTCAAGGAGATCCCGCAGACCGACCAGACGAACCTGCGTTACCTCACGTTCGGCCACACCTGGCTGATCCTGTCCGACCTGCACCGCCACGGGCACCACAACGCGGAGCGGGAACGCGAGGTCAAGGCCGGGCCGCCGGGGCTCGGTGTCGTCCTCACCGTGCCCACCGCCGACCTGGACGCCACGTACGCGCTGTGGCGCGACGAAGGGCTGCCGGTGACGCTGGAGCCGGAGGACGTGGGATGGGCGCGGATCTTCTACGGGCTCGACCCGGACGGCTACGAGGTCATGTGCGAGCAGTTCCACCCCGTCACGGGCGCCTGACCGTACGTGCCGGATGTTGCCGCCTGTTCATACGATTCGATGCCACGCCGCCGTGGCTAGGCTCCTCGCGTGTTCTCGCTGAGTAGTCCACATCAGACGGAAACCGGCCGGCCGATCGGGCCGCGCCATGGGTGAGCCGGACGAGTACTGGACGGACGTGCGGGACCGTTGGTCGCGGGTCGTGTCCGCTGTCGACAACTCCGGCGCCGGCCACTCGGGTGGCGGGCGGGTGTCGATCGCCGAGACCACGCGACGACCCACGAGTGACATCATCCCGGTGTTGGTGGCGGGCCAGCGCGGGGTCGGGAAAAGCGCGCTGTACCAGGCGTTGCTCGGCGACAACGGCTACATCCGGCGGCGGGACGAGGACCATGTGCCGCACCGCCTCGCGCTCGCGTCCGGCCGGCGCCAGGCCCATGTGACGCTGGTGGTGAGCCCCGGCCAGACCGCGGGCGGCGACTACTCCTCCGGCGAGGTGGACAAGTGGGACGCCATGCTCAAGCCGCCGAACCACCCGACGGGCGTCATCTACGTCGCCGCCGCCGGGTACGACGAGCCGTGGGATCCCCGCGAGGTCAACGTCCTCGAGGAGCGGCGGCAACGGCGTGAGGACGAACTCCGTCGGCAGGTCGAGGCCCGGCTCTGGGAGCAGTGGCAGGCATCCCTCGACGCGACGCCCACCGAGGAGGAGCGGCGGGACCGGGCCGAGCAGATCGCCCGCGAGGTCGAGGCGGCGATCCCGTCGCCGTCCGAGCAGCTCTGGGCGCAGAACCGGAACGTCGAACTCGAGCACTTCTCCCGGTTCTGCCAGAACCTGCTGCCCTGCTGGGTCGACAATCCGGCCGCCAAGGACCTCTGGTTCGTCCTGGCGGTCACCAAGGCCGACCTCTACTGGACCGACCAACTGGGCCAGGTCGAGGAGTACTACCTGCCGGGCGCCGACGGTGAGCCCACATCGGACTTTCAGCGACAGTTGGTCACTCTCATCCGTGCCTTCGGCCACCGCAATCGCCCCCGGCTGGCTGTGCTGCCGGTCGCCGGCCGCCGGCAGGACTACCGCTTCATCCCTGGAGTCGGTGAGAAACAGGCGATGTTCGACGACATGAAGTTCGCCGCGGTGCAGCGGAGCCTCCGGACGACCGTGGGAGAGTTCTGTGGGCTGGGATCCTGAGCGGGGCGGTGACCTGTCCGGCCCGGAGTTCGAGCGGCTCCTCGGTGGCGCGGAGCACCTGCTGACCCGGGTGGACGCGGCGCGGGAGCGGCTGCGCTGGTACGAGGCACTGCGGGCGGTCGTCCTGGCCGTACTGGTCCTCGTGGGCCTGGTCGCGGCCGTGTCGGCGTCCGACTGGTGGACCGGGGCGGGCGTCGCGGCAGGTGCCACGGTGGTCGTCGCGTGGTTCGCCGGGACCTTCCGCCGAAGCGTCGTCAAGCCGCTGCTGAGCCAGATCTACCGCGACGAGAAGCTGATGGTCGCCACCGTGAACATGCTGCGCGAGCTGCTGCCGCTGCTGAGCCACGACGAGCGGTGGAGCGAGGTGAGGCAGGATCGAAGCCGCCTGCGTCTCGGCCGCTTCCCCATCGAGCCACGGGGCCTGTGATGGCGCGGACGGAGAACGCGGCAGGCGGTCGGCGCGAGGCCGGCATCTGGCTCGTCGCCGGACGTGTCGGTGTCGCGCTCGGCGTGGTCAACGGGATCGTGCAGGTCGTCCGAACCGTCGTCGCCGGGCGGGTGGGAATCCGTGGCGTGCTCACCGACGGGTGGGTGCTCGGCAGCGCGGCGCTGACCGGAGGCTTCGCTCTGGTGTTCGGAGCGGTGATGGTGCTGTACGCCCGCTTCTGGTTCCGGTCGAGCCCGTTCGACGACTTCCGCCCGGACCGGCAGGCCGTGCGCCGGCGCATCGACCGTGGCGGCTGGAGCCTGGCCGGGCTCGGCGCGGTGATCCTCGCCGCCACCGGGGCGGCCTGGTTGACCCTTCGCTGAGCGGCGCTCCGGCGGCTCAGGCGACCGGCCGCGACGGCACTCGGTCAGCCAGGAAATCGGTCCAGGTCCGCACACCTCTCGCGGCGCCCGGCCGGGCGAGGTTCGCGCCTTCCCGGTACGCCCGGCCGGCCCGCCCGGGGATGTATACCGGCAGGCGTGCCCGGCGCTTCCCGGCGGCGGTCAGGTAGTCGGTCAGCATCTCGCCGATGCCGTACGTGTCCGGCCCGGCCAGGTCCGGCACCAGCCCGGCCGGTGCGCCGAGCGTGAGTTCGGCCAGCCGGGCCGCCACCTCGGCCGCGTCGACCGGCTGCAACCGCAGCCCACCCGGAACCGGCACCACCGGCAGTCTCGTCATCGCCGTCAGCATGGTGAACACCAGGTCGTGCACCTGCGCGGCGCGCAGCACCGTCCACGGGACGCCGGAGTCCACCACCGCGCGTTCGGCGTCGAGCTTGGAGCGGATCCAGGCCAGCGGCACCCGGTCGGCGCCGGTCACCGAGATGTGCACCAGGTGCGCCACACCGGCCCGGTGCGCGGCGCGGGCCAGGTGGGCGGTGGCGCGGTCGTCGCCCTTCGCGCCGCCGGCCAGGTGCAGCACAGTGGACACCCCGCTCAGGGCGGGGCCGAGGTCCGCGCCGCTGAGCAGGTCGGCGGCCACGTGGGTGACACCGTCGCCGGGCCGCCCGCCGCGCCGGCTGAGCACGCGCACCGGGTGCCCGGCGGCGCGCAGCAGCGGCACGACGTGCCGGCCGATCGTGCCGGTGCCGCCGGTGACCAGAATGGGTGCGTTCATCGTCGTCCTCCCGTTGTCGGTGCTGCCACCTCGACCCGCGCCGGCCTGCCGACGTGACAGGTGTGACGGCTGTCACCTGTGGTCACATCGGTGACCCGGCGCGGGTCGAGTCGATGTGCGGGAGGGGAGGCTCAGGTGATGGACCTGGCGGAGCGGTTCGAGCGGGAGCGGCCACGGCTGCGCGCGGTGGCGTACCGGCTGCTCGGGTCGCTCACCGACGCCGAGGACGCGGTGCAGGAGACCTGGCTGCGGCTGTCCCGCACCGACGCGGACACCGTGGAGAACCTCGACGCCTGGCTCACCACTGTGGTCGCCCGGGTCAGCCTCAACACGCTGCGGTCCCGCGCCGCCCGCCGGGAGGACCCGCTGGACGTACGCCTGCCCGACCCGGTGGTGGACACCGGCGCCGACGATCCGGCGCACGCCGCGGTGCTCGCCGACTCGGTGGGGCTGGCGCTGCTGGTGGTGCTGGACACGCTGACCCCGGCCGAGCGGCTCGCGTTCGTGCTGCACGACATGTTCGGCGTGCCGTTCGACGAGATCGGCCCGCTCGTCGACCGCTCACCGGCGGCGGCCCGGCAGCTCGCCAGCCGGGCCCGCCGCCGGGTACGCGGACAGGCGCCCACGCCCGATCCCGACCTGACCCGGCAGCGGGCGGTGGTGGACGCCTTCCTCGCCGCCGCCCGCGACGGTGACCTCGACGCGCTGATCGCGGTGCTGCACCCGGACGTGGTGCTGCGCTCCGACGCCGGGACCGCCCGCGCCCGCCACACGGTCGTGCTCACCGGCGCGACGACTGTGGCGGCGCAGGCCACCACGTTCGGCCGGCTGTTCCCGCACGCCCGGCCGGTGCTCGTCAACGGCGCCGCCGGGGTGCTGGTGACCGCCGGCGACCGCCCGCTGTCGGTGATGGCGTTCACCGTTGCCGGCGGACGGATCGCCGCCGTGGACGTGATCGCCGACCCGCGCCGGCTGGCCGCGCTCGGCCTCGCCGGCTGACCCGGAGTCGCGGACCGTCAGTCGACCAGAACCAGATTGGCCATGTCGACCACCGGCCGGAATCCGAGCCGGGCGTAGAGCCGGTTCGACACCGGGTTGGCCTGGTCGGTGAACAGGCACACCCGCGCGCCCTCGGCGGTGAGCAGCCGGCACACCTCGGCGACCGCGTTGCCGGCCCAGCCGCGTCCGCGCTGCTCCGGTGGCGTGTAGACCGGTCCGACGCGGGCCACGCCGAACGACGGCGGATTCGCGGCGGTCAGGTGCACCGGAGCCCCCGACTCGTCGGTCCAGAACCAGACCCGCCCGTCCCGGATGCGGCGCAGCAACTCGGCGCGGTCGGGCGTCTCGTGTGCGCTGGTGCCGGGCGGGCGGCCCGCCTGCTCGTCGGCGTCGGCCGTGAACGCGCCGAACCACGCGGCGACCAGGTCGACCTCGTCCGGCCCGGCGGCCCGCAACGCGCCCGGCACCGGGGCGGGCGGCGTCAGGTGGTCGAGCAGGTGCAGCCGGGTGTGCTGGGCCACAGCGACCCGCCCGCCGTCGAGGCGTGCGACCTCGTCGGCGCAGGCGCGCGCGGCGGGCAGCGCGCCGTTCACCGCGCGGACCCGCTCGCCGCGCCTCTGCCACGCCCGGGCCAGCGCCACCGCGGCCTCTTGCGGCATCGGCAGCAGGAACGGCGGTCGCGGCGGGAACGGCGCGGTACGCATCGCGGCGCCCACCACCGCCCCGGAGGCGTCGCGCACCACCAGCCACCAGTCGTCCTCGGGCAGCGCGACGCCCTCGGCGCGGCGGGCCGCCATCCGGCGCGTGACGCTGGCGACCACAGTGCCGACCACCGGGTCGGCGGCCAGGTACGCCTCGGCGGCGGCGAGGAACTCGCCCGGGTCGGTGCAGAAGTGCAGAGTGGGTGCGGCGGTCATGCGGGCACGGTAGCCACCGCCCGGGATCGGGCCGTACCGGTTTTTCCGCCCCGGCGAAAATGGGCGATGCCGCGATGCTAGGCGCCGGGACCGACAAGAAGCGCCGTCACGGTCGCGGCCGTGGCGAGCACGGCGAGCGCGGCACTGGTGGCCACGAACCGGCCCAGCGGTACGGCGACCCCGGCGGCCCGGCAGCGCTCGTACCAGATCAGTGTCGCCAGCGACGCCCACGGCGTGGCCAGCGGACCCACGTTCGTGCCGATCAGCAGCGCCAGCAACTGGGTGTGCCGGTCGGCCGCGATCACCGCCTCGCCGGCCAGGTACGCGGGCAGGTTGTTCACCGCGTTGCTGAACAGCGCGCCGACCGCGCCCGCCCGCAGCGCCCCCTCCGCGCCCGGGTCGGTGCCGATGAGCGTGCCCATCACCGTGTCCAGGCCGTGCCGGCCGATGGTCTGCACCACGAGGAACAGCCCGGTCACGAACACCAGCAGCCGCCACGGCACCAGCGCCGGACGCAGCCGGTGCCGGGCCCGGACCGCGAAGCCGGCGACCAGGATCGCGGCGGCCGCCCCGGAGGCGATGCCGATCTCCACCCCGGCCAGGATCCCGGCGACGAACAGCAGGCAGGCCGCCAGCGCGGTGCGGTAGAGCACCCGGTCCGGCGGCACGTACGGCGGCGGCGGGACGAACGGGTCGGCCCCGGCGCGCGCCGGCCGCCAGTACCACCACCACAGCAGCAGCGCGGTCACCGCGACGGCGACCAGTTGCGGCCACCACATCCGGGCCGCCCACGGCACCGGGTCCAGGTCGACCCGGTCGCTGGCCAGGATGTTCGTCAGGTTGGACACCGGCAGCAGCAGGCTCGCCGTGTTCGCCAGCCACACGGTGGTCATGGCCAGCGGCGTCGGCGGCACGTTCAGCGCCCGGGCCAGCGCGATCATCACCGGCGTGAGCAGCACCGCCGTGGTGTCCAGGTTGAGCGCGATCGTGGTCACCGAGGCGAAGCCGACGCACAGCCAGAACAGGGCCCGGAAACTGCCCCGCGCGGTCACCGCCACCCGGGTCGCGAGCGCGTCGAACACCCCGGCCACGGCGGTCAGCTCGGCCAGCACCACCACCGTGCCGAGGAAGATCAGGATGGGGATGATCCGCCGCATCGTCGCCTCGGCGTCGGCGCGGGGGAGCAGCCCGGTGAGCACGAACACCGCGCCGAGCACGGCCAGCCCGATCGCGATCCAGTCCAGCACGTGCAGGCGGCCCCAGCGGGAACGGTCAGGCACGGCGTTCGGCGGATCGCCGGGGGTCTCCACGAGGGATGATCCTCGCACATGCCGGCGCGGGCGCAGGAGCCGACGCGGGACGATCCGAGCTGCCGAGGGTGTCGATCTGTTGACCGTCGGTGGCCATAATGACCATGTGGTTGTAGGCGCGCACCCCACCCGGTCCGACCGCCCCATCGATTTCTTCATCAGCTACTCGCCGGCCGACGAACGCTGGGCCACGTGGCTGGCGTGGGAGTTCGAGGCGGCCGGCTATCGCACGTTGTTGCAGGCGTGGGACTTCGTGGCAGGCACCAACTTCATCGACTTCATGGACCGTGGCGTCCGCGAGGCCGAGGTGGTGGTGGCGGTGCTGTCCGAACGCTACCTGCACTCCACGTACGGCAAGCTGGAGTGGCAGGCCGCGCTGCGCGCCGACCCGGACGGCACCGGCAACAAGCTCGTCACGGTACGCGTCGAGGACTGCCCGATCGACGGCCTGCTCGCCACCATCACCTATGTGGACCTGGTCGGCGTGGACGACCCGGTGCAGGCCCGCAACCGGGTGCTCGACCGCATCCGGGAGGCGCTCGACGGGCGCGCCAAGCCGATGCGGCAGCCGGCGTTCCCGCACCACCCGGCCGACCCGCACGGGGTGCTCGCCGCACCGGCCGCCGGAGCGCCCGCGCCCCGCCGCGCCCGGCGTACCCCGATCAACCCGCCGCCGTTCCCGCCCGCCGCGGCGGCGCCACCGACCGCCCGGGACACCGTCACCGTGCTCCAGGTCGCCGGGCCGCGCTTCGGCCGGGGCGTGATCACCCCCGGCGCGCCGGTCACCCCGGGCGAGGTGCAGGAACACCTGATGGGCGACCTCACGCTGCTGATGAACGACGGCGTGCCCCGGCCGGACCTGCTCGTCGTCGCCGGCAACCTCACCGAGTCGGGCAGCCCGCGCGAGTTCTCCGACGCGCTGAGCTTCCTCACCGGCCTGCGGGTGCTGCTCGGGCTGGAGCCGCACCGGCTCGTCGTGGTGCCCGGCCCGCGCGACGTGACGATGGCCGCCTGCCGCGCGTACTTCGCCACCTGTGAGGCCGACGACGTCGACCCGCAGCCGCCGTACTGGCCGAAGTGGCGGCACTACGCGCGCCTGTTCGACGACCTCTACCAGGGCCTCGACGACCGGATCTTCGACAGCGAGCAGCCCTGGACGCTGTTCCCGGTGCCCGACCTGCGGGTGGTGGTGGCCGGGCTGAACTCCACCATCGCCATCACCCACCGCGAGGAGGACCGGTACGGCTTCCTCGGCGAGGCGCAGTCCAGCTGGTTCGCCCAGCGGCTGCGCCACTACCAGCAGTCCGGCTGGCTGCGGCTGGGCGCGATGGCGCACGCGCCGGGGGCGCGCAGCCCGTACGCCGACGAGGTGCCGCCGGACCCGGTGTCGCTGCGCGACCGGGGCTCGGTCAACCGGCTGGTCGGCCCGATGCTCGACCTGCTGCTCTCCGACGCCGCGCCGTCGGCCCGGGTGGACCCGGTGGTGCCGCTGGCCGCCGCGCCCCGCGACGGCCGGGCGCAGGTGCTGCGGCTGGGCGCGGACGGGATGACCCGCTGGGTGCTCGGCCGCGACGACCGGCTGGACGGCGGCGCGGTGACCGCCGTGTCCTGGCCGCACGCCGAGGCCACCTTCGGCGCGTCCGGCCCGGCCCAGGTACCCGACCCGCGCCGTCCGGTCGCCGTCGAGGGGGCCACCCAGGGCGCCGCGGTGGCCGCCGCGCCGGTCGCACCGGTGCAGCGGCTGCTGGACCGGCTCGCCGAGGTCTGCGAGGCCCGCTACGACCGGGTGGTGGTGCGCCGCGTCGGCACCGACCCGCCGCACCTCTACATCAGCTACCGCTCCGACGGGGTGGTCCGTCAGCAACGCGTCGGCGCGCACGTGGGCACCCCCACCGCCGCCGATGTGGACGTCTTCGCCCGGCGGGTGCACGCCACCGACCCGGACATCGCCTCCGAGCTGGTCTACGACGGCGACCGGGTGCCGCGCGGGCTCGCCGAGGAGGCACAGCGGCGGGGCGTACGCGTGCTGCACCTGACCGAGTTCCAGGGCCTGCTCGACCTGCGCGAGTACGTCGCCGCGCAGACCGCCCGGCTCCAGGCGGACCGGCTCTACCCACCCGGGCAGTACGTGCCGCAGCGCTACCGCCACCTCGTCGGCGCCGACCAGCGCGTCCGCGACGACGTGGTGGACGAGCTGCTGGAGACCGTCTCCGCGCCGGACGGCCGGTTCGTGCTGGTGCTCGGCGACTTCGGCCGGGGCAAGACGTTCGCGTTGCGGGAGGTGGCCCGGCGGCTGCCCACCGCAGCGCCCGACCTGATCCCGATCCTGGTGGAGCTGCGGGCGCTCGACAAGGCGCACTCCGTGGACGGCCTGGTCGCCGCGCATCTGGCCAACCACGGCGAGCAGGTGATCGACCTCAAGGCGTTCCGCTACATGCTGCGCCAGGGTCGCATCGTGCTGCTGTTCGACGGGTTCGACGAGCTGGTCGCCCGGGTGACGTACGACCGGGCGGCCGACCACCTGGAGACGCTGCTCCAGGCCGCCGAGGGCAACGCGAAGATCGTGGTGAGCAGCCGTACCCAGCACTTCAAGACCAACTCGCAGGTGCTGACCGCGCTCGGCGAGCGGGTCGGCCTGCTGCCGCACCGGCGCGTGCTGGCCGTGGAGGACTTCACCCCCGGGCAGATCGAGGCGTTCCTGCGCAACCGGTACGGCGGCGACGAGCGGGCCGCCCGCGAGCGGATGGACCTGCTCGCCGGCGTCAAGGACCTGCTGGGGCTCTCCCGTAACCCGCGCATGCTCGGCTTCATCGCCAACCTGGACGAGGGGCGGCTCGCCGCCGTGGCCGGGGCGGGCGGCACGTTCAGCGCCGCCGCGCTGTATCGGGAGATCCTGGAGTCCTGGCTGGACTTCGAGGAGCGCCGCACCCAGGGCATCCCGGGCGCACCGGTCAGCCTGCGCCGGCCCGAGCTGTGGCAGGCGGTGAGCCGGCTGGCGTTCCAGCTCTGGGAGAGCGGCGAGGCATACCTGCGCCTGGCCGAGCTGGCCGAGTCCACCGGTCAGCTCGCCGGGCGGGCCGACTCGCGGCTGTCCGGCCCGCAGGCTGCGCACGCGGTCGGCGCGGGCAGCCTGCTGGTCCGTACCGACGACGGGTTGTTCGGGTTCATCCACACCTCGGTGATGGAGTGGCTCGTGGCCGAGGGGGTGGCCGAGCAGATCAACCGGGGCGAGGAGCCGGGCGCGCTGGCGGTCCGGTCGCTGTCCGCGCTCGCGGTGGAGTTCCTCGGCGACCTCGCCGACCCGGCCCGCTGCACCGCGTGGACCGCCCGGGTGCTCGGTGACGAGTCGGCGGGCGAGACGCTGCGCGCCAACGCGCTGCGGCTGTCCGCCCGGCTGCGCCTGCCCGACCGGGCCGATCTGCGCGGCGCGGTGCTGCGCGGCGAGGACCTGTCGCACCGCGAGCTCGCCGGGGCCGACCTGACCGGGGCCGACCTGACCGACGCGCGGCTGGTCGCCACGAACCTGACCGAGGCGCGGCTGGAGCACGCCCGGCTGCGCGGCGCCCGCCTGGACCAGGCCCGCCTCGCCGGGGCCGACCTGCGCGACGCGGAGATGGCCGGCGCCCGCCTGTTCCGTACCGACCTGCGGGGTGCGCGCGTGGCCGGCAGCAGCTGGCACCGCACCGCGCTGATCGATGTCAGCGCCGACCCGGCGCTGCTGCGCGCCCCGGAACTGCGCGGCGCCGTCGTCGCGCCGGGCCGTCCGGTCGCGCCGGGCCTGGCCCCGCCCGCCGTGGGCGTCGGATACGGCTTCGAGGTGGGCCGGCTGCCGGTGCCGGTGGCGTACAGCCCGGACGGCGCGGTGCTCGCCGTCGGCAGCGACGACGGCGGTGTGCTGCTCTGCGACACCGCCACCGGGCTGCCGGTGCGCACGCTCCAGGGACACCGGTCCCGGGTGTACGCGGTCCGCTACGACGCCGCGTCCCACCAGCTCGTCACCGGCTCGGCCGACCTCACCGTACGGCTGTGGGACGCCGACCACGGCGACGTGCGGCACGTCATCGAGGACGTCTTCACCGGCTGGGTGTGGCCGATGCTCACCGACGGCCGCCGCGGCCGCCTGGTGGTCGGCGACGCGGCCGGCGTGGTGCGGCTCTACGACACCCGTGGCGCCCGGCTGCGTCACGAGTGGCCCGGCCACTCCGCGCCGATCTGGGGCACCTCGTTCAGCCCGGACGGGCGGCGCGTGGTGGTGGCCGACAGCGCCGGCACGGTCCGCGGCTGGGACATCCCCACCGGCAAGCTGGCGTTCGAGGTGCAGGAGCCCGAGGTGGTCTACCGGGTCGTGCACTCACCGGACGGCCGGCTGCTGGCCGCCGTCGGGCAGCACGGCCGCATCTGGATCCGCCGGGCCACCGACGGCGAGCTGCTGCGCGCGCCGCGCGGCCACGAGGCCGACGTGTACGCCCTCGACATCCACCCCGACGGCACGCTGATGGCCACCGGCGACACGCACGGCGCGCTGCGGCTGTGGGAGACCGAGACGGGCCGGCCGGTCCGGGTGCTCGGCCGGCAGCGCGGCGCGATCTACAGCGTCCGGTTCAACGGCGACGGCAGCCTGCTCGCCACCGCCGCCAGCGACGGCGCGATCCAGCTCTGGGACACCGACGACGGGCAGGTGCGGCACGAGCTGACCCGGCACCGCGGCTCGGTGTGGCCGGTGGTCTGGCGGCCGGACCAGAACCAGGTGGCGACCAGCAGCAACGACGGCACCACCCGGCTGTGGGACGTCCGCAGCGGGCAGCTCCAGCACACGCTGCGCGGGCACGGCCGCAAGGTCACCGCGCTGTCCTTCCGCGACGACGGCGAGGTGCTCGCCGCCTGCGGCAACGACGGCGTGATCCGGCTCTGGGAGCCGCGCACCGGCCGCCTGGTGCGGCAGCTCGCCAGCCCGGCCGACCGGCTGCTGTCCGTGGTGTTCTGCCCGGAGGAACCGCTGGTGGCCACGCCCAGCGGCGACGGCGGCGTGCACCTGTGGAACACCGACACGGGCGCCGACGAGCGTGAACTCAACGTGGACACCGACCACGTCTGGGCGGTCGCGTTCAGCCCCGACGGCGACGCACTCGCCACCGCCAACGACGACGACACGGTACGCCTGTGGTACCGCCGTACCGGCCGGCACTTCGCCACGCTCACCCCGCACCGGGGGCGCGTGCGCACCGTCGCGTTCAGCCCCGACGGCGAGACCATCGCCACCGGCTGCGACGACCAGGCGGTACGGCTCTGGGACGCCGCCACCGCCACCTGCCGGCTCACGCTCGAACACCACACCGACCGGGTCTACTCGGTCGGCTTCAACAGCGAGGGCACGCTGCTCGCCAGCGCCGGTAACGACGGCACGGCGGTGGTCTGGGACGCGGTCACCGGCGAGCGGCGCCTGGTGCTCACCGAGCACGACGGCCGGCTCTGGTCCTGCGCGTTCAGCCCGGACGGCAACCTGCTCGCCACCGCCGGCGACGACCTGGTGATCCGGCTGTGGGATCCGGTCACCGGCCGGCTGCACGGCACCCTTGCGGCGCACACCCGGCGCGTCTGGTCGGTGCACTTCAGCCCGGACAGCAGCCTGCTCGCCAGCGCCGGTGACGACGGCACGGTACGGCTGTGGGACGTGGCCGACCCCGAGCACGCCCAGTTGCGGACCACGCTCATCGGCCTGCCGGACGGGTGGGCGGCGGTCAGCCCGGACGGCCGGTACAAGCTGGACGGCGACCCGGGCGGCCAGTTCTGGCACGTCATCGGCACGTGCCGCTTCGAGGTGGGCGAGCTGGACCCCTACCTGACCCAGGTCCGCCGCCTCTCAGTAGACGCCCCCTTCTGACCCCCCCGGCCCCGGTGATCAAGGAGTTCGTGTCCGGCTCGGACGTCGTCTCCGACACGAACTCCTTGGTCAACTCCGGGCAGGCGGGGGAGACAGGGCGGCAGGTCCGGTCCAGCGGACCTCGCCGTCTTGCCACACGTCGGTCGGGGCCAGGCCGCAGGCCGTGGCCACCGCGGCCGACGCGCGGTGGTCGGGATGGATGTGGGCCACGAGGGTACGCACACCGCGCCGCCCCATCCAGCCGACCATGCCACGGGCGGCCTCGGTGGCGATCCCGCGCCCCTGCCACCGTGTTCCCACCACCCAGGCGATCTCCGCGACCGGTCCCGCGGTGGCCGGTGTCGCCTCGTCGAGGTGCCGGTGTCCTACCGCCCGCGCGCCCGCCGTGGCGGCGTCCGTCACCGTCCCGTGTGCCTCGGTGACTGTGGCCTGGACGAAGCCGGTCAGCCGGCCGCCGTCCCGGAGCCGGATGACCCAGTTGCACCACGACTCGGCCGGGTCGGGCGAGCCGGCGACAAGCCGTTCGTAGCGGGCCCGCAACGCCGCCGGGGTGGCGGGTTCGCCGCCGATGAAGGTGTGCAGCGCCGGGTCGGCGAGGACGGCTGCCATCTCCTCGGCATGCTCGACGCCCAGCGGCAGCAGGACCAGCCGGGCGGTGGGGATCGGTTCCGGCGTGAACCCGCTCATCGACGTCAGCGCGCCGGTCGACTCATCCATGATCGCGCTTCCAGTAGAGCGATGACCTGGTCTCGCGGGAGCGAAACGGACCTCACGGTATCCCAGACCGCCCAGAGAAACGCAACGCCGTCCGCGACCCTCAGGGCGGGCAGCCCCGGGCCGGCAGCCCTCGCTGATCTTGCAGTTTGTGCCCGGGCGAATGGGACATTCACGTCACCGCTCGGGCCGAAAGTGCAAGATCGCGGGGGAGAGGGGGAGGGAGGGCGGGGGCGGGGGGCGGGGGCGGGGGCGGGGATGAGGGGCGCCGGGGCGGGCGGGGTGCCGCCCGCCCCGGGTCGGGGACCGGTCAGCGCCGCCACTTCTGGTTGGCGCCGCCGGTGCAGTCCCAGATCTGCAGCCGGGTGCCGTCGGCCGAGCTCGGACCCGTCGCGTCCAGGCACTTGTTCGCCTGGGGGTTCACGATGTCCCCGGCCGCGCTGAACACCCACTTCTGCGCGCCGGTGCCGTTGCAGTCGTAGAGCTGCACCTTGGCGCCGCTCGCGGTCGATCCGGCGGCCACGTCGAGGCACTTGCCGAGTGCGCGGACCGAGCCGTCGGCGTTCCAGGTCCAGCGCTGGGCGGCGGTGCCGTTGCACGTCCAGAGCTGCACCGGGGTGCCGTTGGCGGTGCTGGCGCTCGCCACGTCCACGCACTTGTTGCCGTACCCGACGATCTGGCCGCCGGTGCCCCCGCCGCCGTTGTCCCAGGCCTGGACGCGGACGTAGTCGACGGTCATGGTCTGCGGGAACGTGGTGCTGCCGTCCGGCGAGCCGGGCCAGTTGCCGCCGACCGCCACGTTCATGATCATGAAGAACGGGTGGTCGAAGACCCAGCGGTTGCCGCCGATGTCGGCGGGCGTCTTGCGGGAGTACGCGACGCCGTCGAGGTACCAGGTGATCGAGTCCGGCGCCCAGTCCACTGTGAACGTGTGGAAGGCGTCGGCGAGCGCCTGGCCGCCTGGCAGCGAGGTGGACGCGCCGACGCCGCCGCCGCCGGAGTAGCCGGGGCCGTGCAGCGTGCCCCAGACGGTCGAGGGGGCGTAGCCGACGTTCTCCATGATGTCGATCTCGCCGCTGCCGGGCCACGGGTTCGTGCCGATGTCGTTGCCGAGCATCCAGAACGCCGGCCACAGCCCTTGTCCACGCGGGACCTTGATGCGTGCCTCGAACCGCCCGTACGCCTGGGCGAACGTGCCGTTGGTGAGCAGCCGGGCCGAGGTGTACTGGCAGCTTCCGTACCAGCAGGAGTAGCCGCCCGGGTTCTCCTTGCGGGCGGTGATGACCAGGTTGCCGTTGCCGTCGAGCGCGGCGTTGCGGGTGCTGTTCGTGTAGTACTGGAGCTCGTTGTTGCCCCAGCCGCCGCCACCGATGTCGTAGCGCCACTTGCTCGCGTCGGGGGCGGCCCCGGCCGGGCCGTTGAAGTCGTCGGACCAGGTGACCGCGCCGGGGGCGGCGGCCGCCGGGGTGCTGGGGACGGCGGTGAGGGCGGCGGTGAGGCCGACCGCTGTCACCGCCAGGGCGGCGAGGGTACGGATGGTGCGCACGGGGCGCCTCCTGCGGGGGTGGTGGCCGTTACCGTCACGGCGGCCGGCCCCGCCCAACGGTTAACAAACCATACAAATAGACTTCGATGAAAGTATGAATGAAGTCGGTCGATGTCAAGAGAGCGCTTCCCGCTGGCGCTCCGACGTCGGCTCGGGCTCCCGCTGCCGCACCACAGTGGATCGGCGCATGTCCCGCCACGGCCCGCCCAGCAGCGGCGTCAGCACCACCAGCAGGTAGCAGGCGCCCATCACGACGAGCGTGGACGTGGGGCCGAACCGGTCCGCGGCGAATCCCGCGCCGACCGCGCCGGCCGGCATGGCCGCCCACGCGCCGGCGCCGATCACGCCGTACACCCGGGCCCGCATGGCCGGCGGCACCCGCTCCAACTGGACCGCGCCCATCAGCGGGTTGAGCGCGCCGGCGGCCAGCCCGGCCATCGCCACCACGGCGGCCACCACCGGCAGCGGCGGCGCGGCGGCGAGCGCCCACAGTGGTGGGGCGCCGCACAGCACGTACGCGGTGACGAACGTGGCCCGGCGGGGCAGCCGGTGCCCGATCGCGCTGAACACCAGCGAGCCGACCAGCGCGCCGCCGCCCATGACGCCCACCAGCAGGCCGAACGCGGCCGGCCCGCCGAGTTCCCGTTCGGCGACCACCGGGAGCAGCACGTTGCTCTTCGCCGCGTCGAACAGGTTCGTCACCAGCACCAGCAGGACCATGGCGCGCAGCAGCGGCTCCCGGACCAGGAAGCGCAGCCCGGCGGCGAACTGCCGCCAGTAGCCGCCGGTCTCCGGCTCGCTCCCGTCGTCGGACGGCCGCAGGCCGCGCGGCACCAGCAGCGTCACCACGAGGGCCGACACGGCGAACGTCACCGCGTCGAGCGCCAGCACCGGCACCGCACCGAACACACCGACCAGCAGGCCGGCCACGGGTGCGCCGATCATCCGGGCGCCGCGCGAGGTCGCGTCCTCCCACCCGGCTGCCCGCTCGATCGGCACCCCGGCCGCCGCCGCGGCCTCCGGCAGCAACGCGGTGCGCGCGGTCTGCCCCGGCGTGTCGAGCAGGCCGCTGACGAAGACCAGGGCCAGCAGCGCCGGGAACGGCAGGCCGACTGTGGCGTGCAACAGGGGTACGGCGGCGATCGTCACGCCGGAGACCACGTCGGCGAGCACGCTGGAGCGCCGGTAGCCGATCCGGTCGACGAGCACGCCGCCGAACGCGCCGCCGAGCACCACGGGCGCGGTGGCGAACGCCCCGGCCAGCCCGGTGGCGGCGGGTGAGCCGGTCTCGGCCAGGACGTAGAGCGGCAGCGCGATGAGCGTGAGCACGTTGCCGGTCAGCGAGACGGCGTGCCCGATCAGCAGTCCGGCCAGGGGCCGGCGGTCGCGGGTCACTGCGGCCCCCGGTACGCCTGCCAGATCAGCGTGACCATCTCGGCGCCGGGCCGGCCGGGTGCGCCGCGCTCCTGCCAGCGCCGGCCCAGCGCGGACAACTCGTCGCGCAGCTCGACCAGTTCGTCAGGTGTCAGGCGCAGCACCATGTCGCTGCTGGTGGTGCCGCGGACCCACGCCGGGTCGAGGCTCGCCTCCGACTCCAGGTATGCCTGGTAGCGGTCCACATAGCGCTGCATGGCTGCCTGGCGCAGCATGTTGCCGGCGAGCCGGCGCTCCGGGTCGTCCAGCAGTTCGAGCGGATCCCAGTCGGTGGTGGCGTGCGCGGCCCGCCACCACCGCTCGCGCCGGTCCCGGGCCAGCTCGGGCGCCTCGGCCACGAAGCCGTGCTCGGCCAGCTTGCCGACGTGGTAGCTGACCGACCCGACCGCCTCGCCGGTCCGTTCGCTCAGCATGCCGACCGTCTGCGGGCCGCGCAGGCGCAGTTCGCCGAGCAGCCGCAGCCGGGTGGGGTGGGCCAGCGCCCGCATGGCTCGCGGGTCACTCACCCGCCGGTTGCCGGTTCCGTCAGTCATGCCGCCAGGTTAGACCGACAAGGAATGATGTACAAGGAGTCTTGTATTCATCGCGCCGCTTCCGGTGTATGGCGGTACAGGTCGCGCAGCAGGCACACCTCGGACAGGTGGTGGATCACCTCCCGGTTGATGTGCAGCACGAGCGTGGCCATCGGGACGTCGGCGAACGGCCCCTCAGCCGGGCCGCAGGGGCGGGCCAGGCCGTCCTCGCCGAGCGCCTCGACCCCTGCCGTCCAGGCGGCGTACTCCTCGTCGAGCTGGGCCAGCGCGCCGGCCGCGGTCGGGGAGTAGGGGAACGAGGCGTAGTCGGTGGGCGCGCGGCCGAAGTGCGACGCGTTGCGCATGGCCAGCACGCCCACGATGACGTGGGCGAGCCGCCAGGCGATGGTGGTGAACGGCGGCGGGTCCGGCTGCGGCATCGCGAAGTCGATCGCCGGAATGCCGTCGTCGCCGCGCGGGCGCACGCTCCAGCAGCCGGGGACCGGCGCCCAGAGGTATTCGGCGTCGGTGAGCCCGGCGAGGCGGTCGCGCAACTGGTAGGTCCAGTGCCAGGTGAGCTGCTCGCGGAGCAGCGGGTTCCAGGTCAGATCGGTCATACGCCTCAGCGTGCCACCGCCCTGGGACAGAAAACGGCGCGCTCAGCCCCGCCGCGCCGCCGTCCGGCCCTTGAGCCGGCGGCCCATCTCCCGGGCGATCTCGCGTTTGGCGTCCCGCTCGGCCAGCGCCTGGCGCTTGTCGTACGACCGGCGGCCCCGGGCCAGGCCCAGCTCCACCTTGGCCCAGCCGTCGGCGAAGTACATCGACAGCGGCACCAGCGTGATGCCGCCGTCGCGCAGCTTCTCCAGGATCCGGGCGATCTCCACCCGGTGCAGCAGCAGCTTGCGGGTGCGCCGGGGCGCGTGGTTGGTCCAGGTGCCGAAGCCGTACTCGGCGATGTGCAGGCCGTACAGCATGATCTCGCCGTCGCGCTCCTGGGCGAACGCGTCGACCAGCGACACCCGCCCCTCGCGCAGCGACTTGACCTCGGTGCCGGCCAGCACGATGCCCGCCTCGTACGTCTTGAGGATGTCGTAGTCGTGCCGCGCCTTCTTGTTCGAGGCGATCAGCTTGCGCCCGTTCTCCCTGGCCACGCGAGCAGAGTACCCGCCGGGGGCGGCTGCGGGCCGGTCGCCGGGCGCGCCGCGGCCACCCAGCCGGTGGTGATGAGCAGCAGCGCGGCGCAGTAGGTGGTCATCACCAGCAGGCCCCGCCCGGGCAGGTCCACACCGGCCGCGCCCACGCCGATGAGTAGGTCGGAGACGAGGAAGAGCGCCCCGCCCGCGGCGACCCGCGCGGACACCCCGGTCGCGGCGGCGGCCATCAGGCACAGCGCCAGGCTGTAGCCGAGCACCGGCAGCCGCAGCGGCCCGAGCATGCCCCAGAGCAGCGCGTTCGCGCCGGCCCAGGCGAGCAGGTAACCGGCCCACGCCACGCCCCGGGCGTGCCGGTACCGGACGAAGGCGGTGATGAACGCGATCTGGGTGACCAGGAAGAAGCCCATGCCGGCCAGGAACGCGGTGTCTCCCGGCAGGAGCAGGGCGACGTCGCCCGCGGTGGCGGCGACCAGGCCGACCGCCACCGCGTCGACGCGGTGGCGGTGCGCCCAGAGGTACGCCAGCAGCACCGGCGCGAGCAGCGGCTTGGCCAGCCACTGGAGCGCGGTCGAGTCGAGCGCGACCCCGACCAGTTCGACGGCCGCGACCAGCCCGAACAGGGGCAGCAGCCAGGAGCGCCTCATCGGGCCGGCTGCCAGCCGGGACGGCCGAACAGGTAACCGAGGCGGTGCCGCCAGGAGTCGGCCCGGCGTACGTCGGACCAGATCGCGGCGAACTCGTGGGTGGCCACCCGCAGCGGGTTGTAGGTGCCGATGTTCTTGGTGAGCCCGTAGCGCGCGGTGGCCCGCTCCGGCTCGAAGCTGCCGAACAGCCGGTCCCAGACGATCAGGATGCCGCCGTAGTTGCGGTCCAGGTACTCGGTGTTCGAGCCGTGGTGCACCCGGTGGTGCGACGGCGTGTTGAAGATCCACTCGATCGGCCGGGGCAGCACGTTGATCCGCTCGGTGTGCAGGAAGAACTGGTACAGCAGGCTGACCGACTGCTGGAGGAAGATCATCCACGGTGGGATGCCGAGCAGCGCCAGCGGCAGCCAGAACGGCAGCGAGGTCATCGGCGTCCAGCTCTGCCGCAACGCGGTGGAGAAGTTGTAGTAGACGCTGGAGTGGTGCACGACGTGGCTGGCCCAGAGCACGCGTACCTCGTGGTGCGAGCGGTGGAACCAGTAGTAGGCCAGGTCGTCGGCGAAGAACAGGATCACCCAGGTCCACCAGTCGCCGGGCGACAGGTGCACCGGCGCCACGGTCCACAGCGCCGCGAACAGGCCGACTGTGAGCAGCTTCCACGGGAAGCCGATGATCTGGCTGCCCAGCCCCATCGACAGGCTGGTGGTGGTGTCGCGCAGCTCGTAGCCGCGTTCGTCGTCGTCGGGCAGGAAGCGGTAGGAGACCGCCTCGATGACGATCAGGAGCAGGAACGCCGGGACGGCGTACAGCACGGCGGGGATCATGCGCGCGCTTCCCTTCCGGGTGTGGGGGTGGTGGGGGTGGTGACCGGCGCGGTCAGCAGCGCCCGGGCGTGCCGGGCCGCCGCCGCGCCCTGACCGGAGGCGACCGACGTGGCGAGACGGCGGTGCCCGGCCACGTCCAGCAGTTCGGCCGCGCGGGCGTCCGGGGGGACGTCGCCGACCGCGAACGTGCCGGCCACGAGGCTGTTGAACGCGAGCTGGTAGGCGGTGTTACCGCTGCCGCGCACGACCAGCCGCCAGATGGCGATGTTCGCCTCGTTCATCAGGTCCAGGTCGGGGGCCAGGTCGCCGTACTCCTCGGCGGCCCGGACCAGGGCGGCGACGACCGCGGCGTCCGCGCGCTCGGCGCAGAGCCGGGCCGCGTCGATCCCGACGCAGGCCCGCATCTCCAGCATGTCGCGCACCAGCGTCTCGACCGGGAGTACGTCAGTGGAGCGGGCCAGGGACAGCGCCAGGTCCAGCCCGGCGTGGACCCGCCAGTCCAGCACCCGGGTCGCGCCGCCCTGGCTGACCCGGACCAGGCCGAGCTGTTGCAGGCGGCGCAGCGCCTCCCGGACCGCGTGCCGGTTGACCTCGAACGCGCCGGCCAGCTCCCGCTCGCCGGGCAGCGTCTCGTCCGGTGCGTACCGGCCGGACACGATCGCGTCGCGCAGCCGCCCGAAGACGTGGTCGGAGACCGAGACACGAGGCGCGGGATCGAAGGTCATGCGCAGAAGTGTGGCCCCGAACACATCAACCCGTCAACTGGTTGTACCAGTGGATTTCGGGGGCGGCCGGTGCGTGCCGCAGCCGTCACCCCTCGTATCCTTTCCGCCGTAGGCCCGCCAGAGGAGAGGGAGTCGGTGTGAGCAACCGCGTCGAGACGTTGGAGTTCCAGGCCGAGGCCCGCCAGCTGTTGCAGCTGATGGTGCACTCGATCTACTCGAACAAGGACGTCTTCCTGCGCGAACTGATCTCGAACGCGTCCGACGCGCTGGACAAGCTGCGGCTGGAGTCGCTCGTCGACAAGGAACTGTCGGCGGACACCTCCGACCTGCACATCGAGATCGAGGTCGACAAGGACGCCCGTACGCTCACCGTGCGGGACAACGGCATCGGCATGAACCGCGACGAGGTGGTCGGCCTGATCGGCACGATCGCGAAGTCCGGCACCGCCGAGCTGCTGCGCAAGCTGCGCGAGTCCGCCGACGCCGCCGCGTCCCAGGAGCTGATCGGCCAGTTCGGCGTCGGCTTCTACGCGACCTTCATGGTCGCCGATAGGGTGACGCTGCTGACCCGCCGCGCCGGGCAGTCCGGCGGCACCCGCTGGGAGTCCGCGGGCGAGGGCACCTACTCGATCGAGGAGGTCGAGGACGCGCCCCAGGGCACCTCGGTCACGCTGCACCTCAAGCCGGTCGACACCGACGACAACCTGCACGACTACACCGCCGAGTGGACGATCCGCGAGATCGTCAAGCGCTACTCCGACTTCATCTCGTGGCCGATCCGGATGACTGTCGACAAGCCCGGCGAGGACGGCGCCACCACCCGCGAGGAGCAGACGCTCAACTCGATGAAGGCGCTCTGGGCGCGCTCGCGGGACGAGGTCGACGAGGCCGAGTACAAGGAGTTCTACCGGCACGTCGCGCACGACTGGGCCGACCCGCTCGAGACGATCCACATGCGCGGCGAGGGCACCTTCGAGTACGAGGCGCTGCTGTTCCTGCCGTCGCACGCCCCGCTCGACCTGTTCTCCCCGCAGGGCCGCCGGGGTGTGCAGCTCTACGTCAAGCGCGTGTTCATCATGGACGACTGCGACGCGCTGATGCCCAACTACCTGCGCTTCGTCAAGGGCGTCGTGGACGCGCACGACCTGTCGCTGAACATCTCCCGGGAGATCCTCCAGCAGGACCGGCAGATCCGCGCGGTGCGCCGCCGGCTGGTCAAGAAGGTGCTCGCCACGCTCAAGGACATGTCCGCCGAGTCGTACCGCACGTTCTGGACCGAGTTCGGCGCGGTGGTCAAGGAGGGTCTGCTGGAGGACCCGGACAACACCGAGACGCTGCTGGAACTGGTTCGCACCGCCAGCACCCACGACCCGGCCGAGCCGACCACGCTGCGCGACTACGTGGAGCGGATGAAGGACGGCCAGACCGAGATCTACTACGCCACCGGCGAGAACCGGGCCACCATCGAGAACTCGCCGCACCTGGAGGCGTTCCGCGCCAAGGGCTACGAGGTGCTGATCCTCACCGACCCGGTGGACGAGGTGTGGGTCGAGCGCGTCGGCGCGTACGACGGGAAGACGCTGCGCTCGGTCGCCAAGGGGCAGGTGGACCTGGAGACCGAGGAGGAGAAGGAGAAGGCCGAGGCGGAGCGCCAGGAGTACGCCGACCTGCTCACGTTCCTCGGCGGCGCGCTCGCCGACAGCGTCAAGGAGGTGCGCCTGTCCACCCGGCTGACCACCTCACCGGCCTGCGTGGTGGGCGACGCGCACGACATGACGCCGACGCTGGAGAAGATGTACCGGGCGATGGGCCAGGAGGTGCCCCGGGTCAAGCGGATCCTGGAGCTGAACCCGGCCCACCCGCTGGTCACCGGGCTGCGCAAGGCGCACGGGGAGGGCGGCGACACGGCCGCGCTGACCGAGACCGCCGAGCTGCTGTACGGCATGGCGCTGCTGGCCGAGGGCGGCGAGCTGGCCGACCCGGCCCGGTTCACCCGGATCCTCGCCGACCGCCTGGCCCGCGGCCTGTAGCCCCACCCCGACCCGGTTCGCCCGACCCGCCCCGGCGGGCCGGCGTGATCGACTCCATGCCGCCGAAGTGGCGGTATCGGCATGCCACCGATACCGCCACCTCGCCGAGCCGGTGTCGACCCCGCTCGGAAGTCGATGGTCGGGCGGGTGTCGTGATCCACTCCAGCTCGCCGAAGTGGTGGTATCGGACGGGCTCTGACCCCGCCATTTCGCCGAACTGGTGTTGATCACGGTGGGTCTCCCAGACTGGGGACGAGCGCTTGGGTGTCCCAGAGTGGGGGAGGCTGGTCCCAGATGGAGGGACCTCAGGCGGTTGTCGTGGCAGCCGGTTGGTCGGCAACGGCTCGCCGAGGTGGCGCCGCCACCTTGGAGGCGGGTCGGCTCAGGGGAGCGCGGGGTAGAGCGCGGCCACACCGCCGGACAATCCGGCCTGGACCCGGCGCGCCACGTCGTCGGCGAGGATCTCGTAGCTGTCGGACTCGATGCCGTCGGCCGCGAGCCGGGCGACGTCGGCCGGGTGGGCCTTCGGGCCGGGTACGGCGGCGGCCATCTCGGTGTCCATGTAGCCCACGTGCAGGCCCGCGACGTGGACGCCCCGGCCGGCCAGCTCCAGGCGCAGGGCGTTCGTCATCGACCACTCGGCGGCCTTCGCCGCGCCGTACGCGCCGACGCCGGGGAACGTGAACCAGGACAGCGCCGACAGCACGTTCAGGATCGTGCCGCCGCCGTTGGCCACGATCTGCGGCGCGAACGCCCGTACCACCGACAGCGTGCCGAGGTAGTGCGTCTCCATCTCCAGCCGGATCTGCGCGAGGTCGCCGTCGAGCAGGTCGGTGCCGGTGCTCACGCCGGCGCTGTTGACCAGCAGCGTCACGTCCCCGGCCCGCTGCGCGGCGGCGGCCACCGACTCGGGGTCGGTGATGTCGAGGCGTACCGGGGTGACTCCGGGCAGGTCCACGGTGTCCGGGTTGCGGGCGCCGGCCCAGACGGTGGCGCCGCGTGCGATGAGTTCGGCGGCCAGGTGCCGGCCGAAGCCGCGGTTGGCGCCGGTGACCAGGGCGGTGCTTCCAGCGATCTTCATGTCTCGCTCCGAGGTGTGGGGAAGGGAGGGGTCAGGCGGACAGCAGGCCCGGACCGGGCAGGACGGCCAGCTCGCCGGGGGGTACGTCGTGCCCCGCGCCGCAGCGCAGCCGGGCGTGTACCGCGGCGCCGCACTCCTCGTGGGCCACCCGCACCGCCGGGCCCGCCTCGTCGGCGGCGTACGTGTCGCCCCACTGCCGCAGCGCGACGAGCACCGGGATCAAGTCGCTTCCCTTCGCAGTGAGCACGTACTCGTCGCGGGTGCGCTGCCCGGGCTCCCGGTAGGGACGCCGGTCGAGCAGCCCGTCGGCGACGAGCTGCTTGAGGCGTGCGGCGGCCACCGGCTCGCTGACGCCGACCCGCCGGGCGAAGTCGTCGAAGCGGCGGGTGCCGAACGACGCCTCCCGCAGCAGGAGCAGCGTGGTGCGGTTGCCGACCACCTCCAGCGCCCGGGCGATCGAGCAGTTGGCGGTGGACCAGGAGTCACGCTGCGCAAGGAGGTCCGTCATGGCGTCGACGGTACCCCCTGACTTAAGTAAGCAGAAGCCAGCTACCTCACAGCTGGCCGGGGAAGAACCCGTGCCGGGCCAGCGGCTCGACGATCTGGTGCTCCTCGTACGACAGGTGCGACAGCAGCGTGTCGGTGAGCAGGTCCACCGCCTCCTGGAGCTGCGTGAAGTCGCCGGGCCGCCGGACCAGCTCCACGAGCGCCCGGTCGACGCTCTCCACCACCCCGTGGATCACCACGTGCTCCTCCTCGAGGCGGTCCAGCACCGCGGCCAGCCCGGCCTCTGAGCGGCGCAGGTGCGGGAAGACCGAGGCGTCCTCCAGCCCGTGGTGCTGGGTGACCATCGTGCAGTAGGCCGCGCAGTACGCCCCGAGCGTCCAGTTGTTCTGCCGCATGGTCATCTCGTTGAGCGCGGCCCGCGCCCGGCCCGGCGAGACCGAGCCCTGCTTGACCTGTTCGAGCAGGTCGCGCACCTGGGCCAGCTCCTGGCGCAGATGGTCGTGCACGTCCACCAGGTGCTGCCCGGCGGCCTGTCCCCGGGCCGGGTAGACGTGTCCGGCCGGCGGCGGCGGAGCGCTCGGGCGGGTGGACTCGTCCCACGGGCGGCGTGTGCTCAGGCGTACCCCCGGGTCGGGGGTGGGGGTGACGCGGAGCGTGCTCGGGCCGTCGGCGGTGGTCGGCTCGTCGGCGGCCTCCCGGGCGCCGCCGGCGGGCGTGGCGCGCTCGGCGGCGACCAGCTCCCGGACCGCGGGGGCCACCTCCTGGCCGAAGATCTGGATCGCGCGCGGCTCGTCGCTGCCGAGGATGAACGTGGTGATGCCGTGCTCCAGGGTGAGCCCGGCCAGTTCCTCCACCCACTGCTCCGGCGGCCCGGTCAGGAAACCGGCCGACGAGCGGGCGAACGTGCCGGTCACGTTGAGCATGCGGCGGATCGCGGCCGGGTCGCGCCCGGCGGCCCGGGCGCCCTCGTCCACGAGCGCGTTCAGGGCGGGCAGCTCGTCGGGGCCCTTGGGCAGGTACGACAGGGACGGCAGCCAGCCGTCCGCGGCGCGGCCCACCAGGCGCAGCATGCGCGGCTTGTACGCGCCGACCCAGATGCCGACCGGATGCGCGGGCGCCGGGCCGCGCTTGGCGCCGACCACCCGGTAGTGCTCGCCGTCGACACGGATCATGCCGCGGCTGCCGGTGTCCCAGACCTCGCGGATCACCCGGATCGCCTCGTCGAGGGCGTCGACGGCGGCGCCGGGGGACAGGCGCCGCCCGCCCGCCCCCTCGATCGCGTCCCAGAACGCGCCCGCGCCGAGTCCCAGCTCGACCCGGCCGCCGGTGAGCAGATCCAGGCTGGCGACGCTGCGGGCCAGTACCACCGGCTGGCGCAACGGCAGGTTGAGGACGTTTCCGGCCAGGCGGATGCGTTCGGTCGCCGCGGCCACGTAGGACATCAGCGTCCAGGTGTCCAGGAAGCCCGGCTGGTAGGGATGGTCCTGGAACGTGACCAGGTCCAGCCCGACCTGCTCGCACAGCCGGGCCAGCGCCACGACCTGGTCGGGCTGCCCGGCGGCGGGGGTGATGAAGCCGCCGAAGGTCAGCTCGTGTCCGTGATCGGTCATCCGTCAAGCCCTCCCGTGATCTTGCCTGGCCCTGCCACCGTAGCGCCGCCGCCGGTAGCCCGGCCGGGTGAAGAGCGTCACAAGAAGTGGACGATCGTCGCAAATCGCTCCTAGCGTCGGTTTCGTTCGCAGACGCGGACACCGCGGGCCGGAAACGCCAAATCCCGCCGCCGTCCCCGGTAACCGGACCTCGCGCGGGAGCGGGGGAACCACACGTTCCACGGTGCATCGTCACCTCGGGGTGAAGCCGCCACCGGCGGCCGGGCTCCTCGGCCCGAACCCGACAGCTCACCTCGTCGGCGTGGAGGAATCCACATGGCAACTGAATACTCAGCCCGAAGCCGCCGTACCGCCCTCGGAGCGGTCCTGGCCGGCGCCGCCGTCGGCGCCGCGACCCTGTTCGGCCCGGCCGCTCCGGCCAGCGCAGGCGTCAACTGGGACGCGGTCGCGCGCTGCGAGTCGGGCGGCAACTGGAAGATCAACACCGGTAACGGCTACTACGGCGGGCTCCAGTTCTCCCGCGCCACCTGGAACGGCTACGGCGGCAAGAAGTACGCCGCCCGCGCCGACCTGGCCAGCCGGTCCGAGCAGATCGCCGTCGCGGAGAAGGTGCGGCGCGGCCAGGGCATCGGCGCGTGGCCGGTCTGCGGCAAGAAGGGCGGCTCGGCGAGCGCGGCGACCCGGTCCGAGCGGGCCACCACAAAGGCGGCCCCGAAGCGGGCCGCCACGCGCGAGGCCGCGCCGGAGCGGGCGGCCACCCGCAAGGCCGCGCCGGAGCGCGCCACGACGACGGTGGCGCCGCAGCCGTCGTCCGGCGCCGGGACGTACCTGGTCCGGCGTGGGGACACGCTGTCGGAGATCGCCGTGACGCAGCGCGTCGACGGCGGCTGGCGCGCCCTGCACGAGCGCAACCGCGCAGTGGTCGGCGACGACCCCGGCCTGATCTTCCCCGGTCAGCGGCTGCGGCTGCGCTGACAGCGGTCCGAGAACGCCCGGCCGGGGCGACCCGGCCGGGCGTTCGCCCCGTCCGCGACACGCCGCGTCGACGGTGTCCGGCCTGCTCCCGGCGTCCGGGAGACGGTCCGCAACGGTGGTGACCGCGATTCGTCGGAGCCGGTTGCTAGGGTCACGATGCTCGGCTAAGACGTGAAGAAAGCGCGGATATGACCAACGACCCGTTCTCGGCGGCCGCGAGCATCGACGAGCTGCTGACCCGCACGCAGCAGGCGCTCACCGCGATGCGCTCCCGGGCCTCGGCGCACGCCGACGGCGAGCCCGGCGACCTGCTGCGCGCCGAGGGCACGGCCGCCGGCGGCCGGGTCCGCGCGGTCGCCGTCCAGGGTGGCCGGCTGGATTCCGTGACGATCGACCCGGAACTGGCCGGCGAGCCCTTCGACGTCCTCTGCGGACACTTCGTCACCGCCGCCAACGCCGCGCTGTCCGAGCTGGACGCCCGGGTCAGCGCGTCGGCGCGGGCCGACGCCGACGCGCTCGCCGCCCGGCTCGGCAGCATGGGCGACCAGGCCGAGCTGTTCGGCCGCGCGATGCACGAGGCGGCCGCGCGGATCCACCGCGACCGCGGCACCGCGTCCCAGGGCGCGCGCCGGGCCTGACACGGCGAAACGGCCGGCCCGACACGGCGGGACGCCGGTCCGGACACGGCGAGGCGGCCGGCCGCCGGGAGGACGACGACCGGCCGCGCACGCCACGGTCAGCTCAGGGTGACCGCGGTGTCGTCGACGACGAAGGACGTCTGCAACGAGCTGTCCTCCACGCCGCTGAACGAGATGGTCGCCGTGGTGCCTGCGAGCGACGAGATGTCGAAGGACCGCTGCACGTAGCCGGTGGCCTTGTTCAGGTTGGAGTACGTGGCCAGCGTGGTGCTGCCCGCCTTGACGGTGAGCTTGTCGTACGCGGTGCTGGTGGTCGACTCCGCGCTGTCGATGTGCAGCCAGAAGCTCAACGTCGCCCGGCAGCCGGCCGGGATCGTCACCGACTGGCTGAGCGTGTCGGTGTGCGACGAGCCGTACCCGTCCAGCCACGCCTTGTACGAGCCGCCGTGCGCGGCCTGGCCGCTGTCGGTGGTGATGACGCCGGACGAGGCGCTCCAGCTCACGTTGCCGGACTCGAAGCCCGGGTTGGCGAGCTTGTTGCCGGAGCAGCCGCCCGACGGCGGGGTGGTCGTGGTGCTCGGGGTGGGCGTCGGGGTGCCGCCGGCGCAGGTCGGGTCACCGGACTGGGCCGGCACGCTCACCGCGTCCCAGGCCGCCTTGACCGTGTTGAACTCCGCGCAGCTGCCCGGGTAGAGGTTCTTCGCCGCCTGGAGCGTCCAGGTGCGGTACTTCAGGTACGACGAGGACGAGGTCTTCAGCAGCATGCCGTTGTACATGATCTTCATGGCCTTCTGGATGCCCAGGCCGGTCACGCTGCTGCCGTTGCAGGTCGAGCTGGACGGTTGCCCGTTGGTGGGGCTGCTGCCGTTGGTGAGCAGGTAGAACCAGTGGTTGCCCGGGCCGGCCGCGGCGTGCACCTCGGTCGACGGGATGCTGCTGGAGTAGCAGTTCGGGTCGCCGAGCGCCGACGGGTTGTACATGTTGCGGATCGGGCCGGAGCCGACCAGGTTGATCTTCTCGCCGACCAGGAAGTCCGGCGCGTCGTAGCTGGACGGCTCGTTGGCGAACCACTCGGTGGCCGCGCCGAACGTGTCAGCCACGAACTCCTGGGTGCCGCCGCCGGAGATGCCGCCCGGGGTGTTGTCGTCGATGCCGTGGCCGATCTCGTGCGCCACCACGTCCAGCGAGCCGATCCACTGGCCGGCGGTGTTCTTGCCGATCTGCACCTGGCTGCCGTCGTAGTAGGCGTTCTGGTCGTTGAGGCCCACCCGGATCGGCCAGTAGCCGCCGTTGCCGTTGGCGCCGTTGCGGCCCAGCCACTGGGCGAGCATCTTGTGCTCGGTCTGCGCGGAGAACAACGCGTCCACGCAGCCGGTCTCCTTGTTGGTGGCGGTGCCGTTGCCCCACACGTCGTCGGAGCCGCTGAACGTGGTGTTGTTGGCCGCGTCCTGGCAGCTCAGGTTGGTGACGGTCGGGTCCTTCATGGTGTACGTGGAGCCCGACTGGGTGGTGTTGAGCGTGAGCGGGCTGGGCCCGTTCCAGGCGCCGGTGCCGGTGCCGCGGACGACGTGCTCCTGCTTGCGCAGGACCGCGCCGGTGCGGGCGTCGACGTCGACGGTGAGCCGGCTCGGCCCGTCCGCGCCGGTGCCGCGAACAGTGGTCTCCCAGGCCAGCGCCGGTGCGGCGCCGAGCGTGTAGACCACGAGCGTGGTGCCCTCGACCGCGTTCACGGTCTTGAGCTGGGCGCGCGCCGTCTTCGCGGCGGCGGCCGGAGTCAGCGCGGGCGTGGTGGCGAGGGCGCCGATGGGCCGCTGCTGGGCGACCGAGGCGTACTTCAGGTTGCCGGCCGAGTCCGTGGCGAGCACGAAGTCGCCGCCGACCACCGGGAGGCCCTTGTAGGTGCGCTCGTAGGGTACGTACTGGGTGCCCTCGGAGGAGATGACCGGCTTCTGGACGAACGCGTCGTCGGAGCCGGCCTGCAGGTAGGCGGGGCGGTTCGCGACCAGGGCGCGGGCCGAGTCGGCGGCGGTCGCGCGGGCCTGCGCCGGGTCGGGGGCGGCGGGTCCGGGTGGCGCGGCCTGCACGGCGGCGGCGGTGCCTGCGGCGAGTAGGCCGGCCGCGGCCGCGCCGGTGAGCGCGGCGAGGCGAGGTGAGAGTTTCACGGGGGTTTGCTCCTGTTCTACAGGCGCGCCGCACGGAGCCCGGTGGGGACGGGCGGCGCGGTGGTGCGAGGCAGGGTGACGGCCGGTCACCGGAGCTGCCGGCGTGGCTCCGGGTCGACAGATCGACCGTCGCGAGTCGCCGGGGGTCGGCGGCTCGCTGGTGCACAATCACACGCCGCCCGAGCCCGGAGCAATGGGTGACCTGGGCAACGGCTGACAGTCGGGCGCGCCGCCGCGCGCGCCGATCCAGGCAACCATGATCTTCAATAGGCCCTGATCAGGGCGAACATCGCCGACGGTGGATGGATGCCGGCGCAAATTGCGGACGTTGCCGCTGTGTGCGAATGGCGCGCATAGACGCGAGGCCGCCGTCAGCGCGGCCGGGCGGCGGCCGGACCGCCGCCCGGCCGGGTCAGCGTGGGCCGCGGGTCCGCGTCGGCGACACGGTGGGCAGCGGCGGCAGCGACGGCGTCAGCGTCGGCCGCGAGGTCGGCCGCCCGGTCGGGTCCGGGCTCGGGCTCGACGAGGAGATGCTCGGGCTCGGCGACTCCGACGGCGTCGGCGCGGCGGTGGTCGCCGGCGGAGGCGCCGACCGGGTCGGCTCCGGGGTCTCGCCGGGGAACTTCGGCTGACCGAAGCGGTACTTGTCCGGGTCGAGCTTCATGGCCGCGGTGGCCCGGGTCATGAACTGCCGCCAGATCGGCGCGGCGCCGGTCGAGCCGTACACCTCGTAGCTGCCGCCCCTGGTCCGCAGCGGCTTGCCGTCGGTGGTGCCCAGCCAGACGGCCGAGGCGAGCGAGCCGGTCCAGCCGACCATCCAGGTGTGCACGTTCTGCGTGGTGCTCTGCCCGGCCTGCCAGGTGCCGGTCTTCCCGGCGGAGTCCCAGCCGTTGCCCAGCTCGGCGGCCCGCACACGGCGCAGCGTCCAGTCGAGCTGGTCGATCGCCTCCCGGTCCAGGCCCAGGTCCGTCGTACGGAGCTGCTCGGTCCACACCTCCTCGTCGTCCTTGGTCACCGACCGGACGAAGTGCGCGTCGGCACGCTTGCCGCCGGCCGCGAACGTCGCCATCCCGTTCGCGTGGTCCTGCACGGTGATGCCGTACTGCCCGATCCCGACCTCGGTGGAGAACCGCTTCGCCACCTCGTCGGCCGGGTCGCTGCGCAGGTCGACGCGCTGCGGCCGGGGATTGCCCCGCACCGTCTCCCACATCGACTCCACGCCGGCCTGCCGCGCGGTCTCGATCACCTTGGCGGTACCCAGCTTCTCGGTCAGCTCGAAGTAGGTCACGTTCAGCGACGCGACAGTGGCCTCCCAGAGCGCGCAGTCCGGCTGGCAGGGCGCGCGCTCCGCGTTGCGGATCGGCCCGGCCGCGCTGCCCTTCGTCCGCCCCGAGGCGGGGAACTCCTTGGTGTCCGGCGAGTCGAACCGCTGCTTCACCGAGATCCCGTCGCGTACGGCGGCGGCCAGGTCGTACACCTTGAACGACGACCCCGGCGGATGCTGGCCGAAGCCGCGGGTCTCGCCGTTCTCGTCGTGGTACCAGCCGGCGTAGTCCGCGCCCGAGCCTTTGTCGCCACCGTAGTAGCCGAGCACCCGGCCGGTGCCCGGCTCCACCGCCACCAGCGCGGCCTGCCAGTTGCGCGGCTGGCCGCGTACCGCCTGCGGCGCGGTGTCGCGGCGGATGTCCGCCGCCGCCTCGGCCGCGTCCTGCACGCGCTTGTCGATCGTGGTGACGATCCGGTAGCCGCCGTCGCGGATCACCTCGTCCGGCTTGCCGCGGAACGGCTCGGTCTCGCGCAGCTCGGCGAGCACATGGTTGACCACCAGGCCGGTCGGCCGGTCCAGGTCGGAGCGGCCCGCGTCCTTGTCGATCGGCCGGACCGTGTCCGGGTACGCGAGATCCGCCGCCTGCTGCGGCGTCAGGTAGCCGAGCTTGACCATGCCGTCGCGGATGTAGTTCCACCTGTCGATCGAGTTCTGCCGGGCCAGCGCGTTGCGGCGCGGATCGTAGCCGGGCGAGCCCTCCGGGTCGGCCGGGTCCGCCTCCGGCTGCTTCACCATCGCGCAGAGCACCATCGCCTCGGCCGGCGTGAGCTGCCGCGCGGCGGGCGCGTCCCGGCGCACCGTCTTGCCGAAGTACGTCTGCGCGGCCGCCTCGATGCCGTACGCGCCCCGGCCGAACGGCACGGTGTTCAGGTAGAAACCGAGGATCTCCTCCTTGGAGTACGCGTCGTCGAGCTTCCACGCGATCACCGCCTCGCGCAGCTTGCGGGAGTAGGTGACCCCGCGCAGGTCCGCGGCGATGCGCGCGTACTGCTGGGTGAGGGTGGACGCGCCCTGCCGCTGCCCGCCGCTCACGTTGGCCCAGGCCGCCCGCATCACACCCTTGAAGTCGATGCCCTGGTTCGTCCAGAACGTACGGTCCTCGGCCGCCACGATCGCCTGCTTCGCCGAGTCGTTCATCTGGTCGTACGGCACGATGGTGCGGTTCTGCGCGCCCAGCTTCGCCATCGGCGTGCGCCCGTCTGCGTAGTAGACGGTGGTGGACTCGGGCAGCTTCAGGTCGCTGGGCGTCGGCACGCTGTCGAAGTAGTAGCCGCCGGCGACCAGCCCGCAGCCGGCCAGCAGCGTGCAGACCGCGAGGACGACCAGCAGACGCCGCCGCTTGCGCCTGGGGCGCACCTGGGTCGCGCCGCCCGGTTCCGGGGTGGATCCGCTGTTCCGCACGCGTTACCTCCGACTGCTCGGCTGAGTCGTGCCCGGCTCGCAGGCTAACCGAGCTGCGCCGACGGCACCGGCCGAAGAACCCGGACGGTGTGGCGCCGGTCCGGGCCGGGGCGGCGGTCGTCCGCCCCGGCCCGGGGCTCAGCCGGTCAGCGTGCCGCCCAGCCGACGGCCCGGTCGTCGCGTTCCCGGCGGGCGGCCCGGCGGGTCCGCCACCTGTCGTTGCCGCCCGCGTGGAACGGCGCCGACCGCCACAACGACCGCACCGGCGTGCCGTCCGGGGCGGCGAACGTCTCCCGTTCGGCGTAGCCGAGCCGCCGCAGCAGCTCCTCCTCCTGCTCACCGGCGCACGGGTGCGCGTACGTGGGCAGGCTCAACGTGTCCATCCGGCGCTGCGCCGCGGACAGCGCCTGCGTCGCGCCGCCCCGGGGCGCGGCCAGCAGCGCCAGATGGTTGTGCGGCTCGGCAGGACGGCGTGCCGCCAGTTCCTCACCGAGGCGGCGGAACCGGTCCTCGTCCGTCCCGGCGGCGCCGGCGAGCCGGTCGGCGTACCGGTGGGGGGCGGGGATCGGGCGGTAGCGGTGGAACCACACGGTGGCGGCGCTGCCGTCGGGCAGCAGGAACGCGTCGCCGAACAGCAACGCGTGTTCGGTCCAGATCCGCGCCACGGCGGCGAGGACCGGCAGGCGGCGGGACTTGTCGGGGACGAGCCAGGCGGCCAGCGCGGTGGGCGCGAGGGCCTCGGCGACGAGATCGGCGATCCGGCCGATGTCGCACCATCGGGCGCGGACGACGGGCAGGGCTGTGCTCATGAACGAACTCCTGTTTTCCAGGCGTGGTCGGGTCGGTTACGGGCGCCGGACGACTGTCGACGGCGCCGCCGCGGCATGCGGCAGTCGGGCGGGACACGCCCGTGCTCCGGATCGGAGGTGGTGCCTGTGGAGTCCGCTCAGGCAGGTCTGGTGCCGGGGCGCGACGTGCGCGACGGCGGCAGCGGGTCGGCCGACGGTCGCGCGTACCCGTGGGTCAGCGTCGGCAGTCGCCAGCGGTTCGCGTCCGCGTCGGCGGCCTCGCTGTGCACCGCGCCGCCGCCGTGGGTGACGCCGTCGAGCGGCAGCGGCAGGGCGGGTGTGGTCGTGACGTGCGCGGCCGGACCGACGGTCGCCGGTGCCCGGCTGCGTACGGGCTCGACCCACCGCGTGCCGACGACGGTGAGGCTGCGCGCCGCCGGGGCGGCGAGGACCGGCCCGCCGAGGCGGGGCGGCGTGTCGTGCGCACGCTCGGGAGCCGGTGCCGGCGTCGCGGCCGGGTCGGCCGGGACGATCGGGGCGCCGGGAGCGGCCGGGCCGGGCACGGGCTCGCCGGGCGCCGGGGGCGAGCCGGGTTCCGGCGCGGCCGGCGGGTCGATCAGATCGGTCACCGGGCTGAGCGGATCGAGCACCGGATCCAGCGGGTCGAGTACCGGTTCCAGGCCCCGCCAGACCGGGCCGAGGATCGGGCGCAACGGCTCCACGACCGGGGCCAGCACGTCCGCCACCGGGTCGAGCACGCCTGCCCTCAGCGGGTCGGTGACCGGGCGCAGGCCCTCCGCGACCGGCGCGAGCACGTGGTCGCGTACCGGGTCGGTGACGGGGCGCAGGCCGTCGGTGACGGGCGTGAGCACGTGGTCGTGTAGCGGCGTCACCACCGCCTCGACCACCCGGCCGGTGGCCGGCGTCGCGGGGGCCGGCTGCGCCTTCGGCCGGCCCGTGCCGGGCAACGGCGTTCCGGACGCGGGCGTGCCGGGCTTCGGCGCGCTCGCGTCGGGTGCGGGCACCGGCGCGGCGGAGTCGGACGCGGGTGCGGCGGGGCCGGGTGTGGCGGGGTCGGGAGCAGGCGCGGGCGCGGCGGGCGTCGCCGGCTGCGCCGCGGCGTCACCGGATCCAGTGGAGGGCGCGGCACCCGTTCCGGACGTGGGCAGGCCGAGCACCGTTCCGAGCGTGTGGGTGAGCACCCCGACGGTGGCGGTGAGCGGGCCGGACGGCTCGCGGTCGGCGGCGTGGGCGGCCGAGCCGGATGCGACCTCGTGGGCGCCCCAGACGACCGCCACGGCACCGAGCAGCAGGCCGAGGCGCAGCGTGCAGCGCGCCATCCACCCGGTCCGTTCCGACATCCCGCACCCTTCGGATCCACGCCCGGCGGCACCGATCGACGCCCCGCACTGTACCCAACGTGGCGGCCCGGGCACAGTACGCCGTCGATCCGTGTCGGGCGCGTCGCGCCGGGCGCAGGCGTGGGATCCGCGGCGTCCGGGTACCAGCCGGCCATGGACACGCGCACGGCCGAACGCCCGGACACCACCCCCGCCCCCGCCGCGCCCCCGGCCGGTGTGATCGCTGTCGTCGCCCACCGGAAGAAGACGTTCGGGGGTGGGCTCGACGAGCTGCGCTCCCGGCTCGTCGCCGCCGGGGTCGGGCGGCTGCTCTGGTACGAGGTGCCGAAGAGCCGCAAGGCGCCCAAGCGGGTGCGCGCGGCCCTGGACGAGGGCGCCGAGCTGGTGCTGGTGTGGGGCGGCGACGGCATGGTGCAGCGGTGCGCCGACGCGCTCGCGGGCAGCGGCGTGCCGATGGGCATCCTGCCCGCCGGCACGGCCAACCTGTTCGCGGTGAACCTGGGCATCCCGGTCGACCTGCCGGAGGCGGTGCGCATCGCGCTGCACGGCCGCCGGCGCGAGCTGGACCTGGGCCGGATCAACGGCGAGCACTTCGCGGTGATGGCCGGCGCCGGGTTCGACGGCGACCTGATCCGTGACGCCGACCGGCAGCTCAAGGGCCGGTTCGGCCGGATCGCGTACGTCTGGACCGGGCTGCGGCACGTGCGCGGCGAGTGCGTACGGACCCGGATCCGGGTCGACGGCGCCGACTGGTTCGACGACGAGGCGAGCTGCGTGCTGTTCGGCAACGTCGGCACCATCACCGGCGGCATCCCGGCCTTCGACGACGCCCGCCCGGACGACGGGGCGCTGGAGGTCGGCGTGTCCACCGCCAGCGGCGCGGTGGACTGGGCGCGCACGCTGGGCCGGATGGCCGCCGGGCGCTCCGAGGAGTCGCCGTTCGTGCGGATCACCCGGGGTCGCAAGATCAAGGTCCGGTTCGACGCGCCGAAGACGTACGAGCTGGACGGCGGCGCCCGGGGCAAGGCGAAACGACTCAAGGTGAAGGTGGTGCCGGGCGCGCTGACCGTGTGCTGTCCCGACCCGGCGGACTGACCGCGCCCGGGCCGGGGCAGGATGCCGGAATGCGCGACGACATCCGCGACTACCTGGCCGAAGTGGTCCGCCGCTCCCGGGACGTGCTCGGTGAGGACCTGGTCGGCGCGTACGCCGCCGGGTCGGTCGGGCTGGGCGCGTACCAGCCGGGCCGCAGCGACGTGGACGTGGCGCTGGTGGCCGCCGGGCCGATGCCGGAGCCGGACAAGCGCCTGCTCGTGGACCGGCTGCGGCACGAGTCGCTGCCCTGCCCGGCGCGCGGCCTGGAACTGGTCGTCTACCGCCGCGACGTGGCCGCCTCCGGCACCCCGGAGCCGGGCTTCGAGGTCGAGCTGAACACCGGTGCCACCATGCCGTTCCGCGCCACCTACGACCCGGCCGACCGGCCCGCCGCCGACGGGCGGTTCTGGTACGCGCTGGACCGCAGCATCCTGCGCCAGTCCGGCCGGACGCTACTGGGCCCGCCCGCCGCCGACGTGTTCGCCGACCCGTCACCCGAGGCGCTGCGGGCGCTGCTCGCGGACGCGCTGCGCTGGTGGCTGGCGCTGCCCACGCCACCCGGCGACGAACCGGCCCCCGGCGCGGAGGACGCGGTGCTCGGCGCCTGCCGGGCGCTGGTGCGCATCCGCGACGGCGTCTGGCTGGGCAAGGTCGACGCCGGGCTGCGGGTGGCCGCCGACGACCCGGACGCCGCGCTGATCCGCGCCTCGATCGCGGCCCGCCGGGGCGGCACGCCGCCGTCCGGCCCAGCCGCCCGCGCGTTCCAGCGGCGGGTGCTGGACCGGATCACCGCGCGGTGAGCCCCGCCGTGCGTGACTACTGTGAGCCGGGGGAGGTGCGGTGATCATGACGAAGCTGAGCGCGTCCACGCGGGCCGGGCTGGAGTCGGTGGTGCCCGGCGGCGTGACGACCCGGGCCGCGGACCGGCTGCGGATGGCCCACGACGCCTCGCACTACCTGCTGCACCCCGGCGCGGTGATCACGCCGGCCGACGCCGGTCAGGTAGCGGCGCTGCTCGCGTACGGGCGCCGCACCGGCACCGCGCTGACGTTCCGCTCCGGCGGCACCAGCCTCAGCGGCCAGGCGGTCACCGACGGGCTGCTCGTCGACGTGCGGCGGCACTTCCGCGACCTGACGGTGCTCGACGACGGGCGGCGGGTACGGGTGCAGCCCGGGGTGGTGCTGCGGCAGGTGAACGCGCGCCTTGCGTCGTACGGCCGCAAACTCGGCCCCGACCCGGCGAGCGAGTCCGCCTGCACGGTCGGCGGCGTGGTCGCCAACAACTCCAGCGGCATGACCTGCGGAACCGAGTTCAACACGTACCGGACGCTGGAGTCGCTGGTCCTCGCCCTGCCCGGCGGCACCGTGCTGGACACCGGCGCCCCGGACGCCGACGCCCGGCTGCGCGCCGCCGAACCGGACCTGCACGCCGGGCTGCTGCGGCTGCGCGACCGGGTACGCGGCAATCCCGACTCGGTGCGCCGCATCCGCGCCCAGTACGCCATGAAGAACACCATGGGGTACGGCGTGAACGCGTTCCTCGACCACGACGACCCGGCCGACCTGCTCACCCGGCTCGTGGTGGGCAGCGAGGGTACGCTCGCGTTCGTCGCCTCGGCGACGTTCCGCACCGTACCCGTGCACCGGCACGCCGCGACCGGCCTGCTGGTCTTCGACACCCTGGGCGCGGCGATGGCCGCCATGCCGGCGCTGGTGGCCGCCGGGCCGGCGGCGATCGAGCTGCTCGACGCCGCCGCCCTGCGCGTCGCCCAGCGCGACCCGAAGGCGGACGCCACGCTGCGCGGCCTGGCCGTGCGCGGGCACGCCGCGCTGCTCGCCGAGTGGCAGGAGTCCGACCCGGCGGCGCTCGCCGACCGGGTCGCAGACGCCGGACCGGTGCTGTCCGGCCTGCCGCTGAGCGCCCCGGCCCGGCTCAGCGGAGAGCCGGCCGCCCGCGCCGCGCTGTGGCACATCCGCAAGGGCCTGTACGCGGCCGTGGCGGGCGCCCGCCCGTCCGGCACCACAGCGCTGCTGGAGGACATCGCCGTCCCGGTCGAGGCGCTCGCCGGCACCTGCGCGTCGCTCGCCGACCTGTTCGAGCGGCACCGGTACGCCGACAGCGCGATCTTCGGCCACGCCAAGGACGGCAACCTGCACTTCATGCTCAACGAGCGGTTCGACGGCGGCGAGGCCCCGGCGCGCTACGCCGACTTCACCGAGGAGATGGTCGACCTGGTGCTCGGCCACGGCGGCACGCTCAAGGCAGAGCACGGCACCGGCCGGGTGATGGCCCCCTACGTGCGCCGCCAGTTCGGCGACGAGCTGTACGAGGTGATGCGCGAGCTGAAGACGCTCTGCGACCCGGACGGCGTGCTGAACCCGGGCGTGCTGCTCAGCGACGATCCGGACATCCACATGCGGCACCTCAAGACCGTGCCGGCGGTGGAGGAGGAGGTGGACCGCTGCGTCGAGTGCGGCTACTGCGAGCCGGTCTGCCCCAGCCGTGATCTCACCACCACGCCCCGGCAGCGCATCGTGCTGCGCCGGGAGATCGCCGCCGCGCAGGCCGCCGGAGACACCGCGCTGGCCCGGGAGCTGACCGACGACTACGACTACGACGCGGTGCAGACCTGCGCGGTCGACGGCATGTGCGCCACCGCCTGCCCGGTGCTGATCAACACCGGTGACCTGGTCAAGCGGCTGCGCGCGCAGGAGCACGGCCGGACGGCGGGGACCGCCTGGCGCGGGGCGGCCCGCCGCTGGGGCGTCACCACCCGGGGCATGGCCCGGGGACTCGACCTGGCCGGGGCGCTGCCGCCCGCGCTGCCCGAGGCCGCCACCCGGGCCGCCCGCGCGGTGCTCGGCGCGGACCGGGTGCCGCGGTGGCAGCGGGACCTGCCGCGCGGCGGCACCCCGCGCCGCCCCCACCCGGCCGACGACCCCGACGCGGTGTTCGTCCCGTCCTGCCTTGGCACGCTGTTCGCCCCGGCGCAGGGTGGCACCGGCGTGGCCGCCGCGCTGCTCACGCTCGCCGAGCGGGCCGGCGTACGCCTGCTCGTGCCGGACGGCATCGGTGACCTGTGCTGCGGCACCCCCTGGTCGTCGAAGGGCCTCACCGACGGCTACCGGTCGGTCCGCGACCGCGTGCCCCCGGTGCTGCGCGCCGCGAGCCGCGACGGCGCGCTGCCGGTGGTCAGCGACGCCGCGTCCTGCACCGAGGGCTTCGAGCGGCTGGTCGACGGCGCCGGGGACGTGCGGGTCGTCGACGCGGTCGCGTACACCGTCGGCACGCTGCTGCCCCGGCTGACCGTGCGCCGCCGGATCGGCTCGCTCGCGCTGCACCCGACCTGCTCGTCGGTCCGGCTCGGCCTGGACGACGCGCTGCTCACCGTGGCCCGCGCGGTCGCCGACGAGGTGGTGGTCCCGGACGGCTGGCAGTGCTGCGGCTTCGCCGGTGACCGGGGACTGCTGCATCCGGAGCTGACCGCGTCGGCCACCCGGGCCGAGGCCGCCGCCGTCGCGACGCGCCCCTTCGACGGGTACGCCTCGGTGAACCGGACCTGCGAAATCGGGCTTGCGCGGGCCACCGGGCAGCCGTACCGGCACCTGCTGGAGCTGCTGGCCGAGGTGACCGCGCCGTAGCGGTCCGGTCCCTCAAGATCGACACCAGTTCGGGGGAGTGGCGGGGTCGGGCCGGGTCTGAAGGCGCCACTTCCCGATGGTGGTGTTGATCTTGGTTGCCTTGGCCTGGGCTTTGGCCGGGTGGCTCGCTTCTCATGCAGGGGATGCCGCCGCTTCGGCGAGGTGGTGTCGGCCTTTGGTGGCGTGGGGTGCCGGGCGTGGGCAGGTCATACGTGATCGACACCAGTTCGGGGGAGTGGTGGGGTCCGGGTGGGTCGGATGTGGCCACTTCCCCGTACTGGTGTTGATCTTGGCCTCGGTCGGGTGTCGGTTGCTCGCGTGATCGACACCAGTTCGGGGGAGTGGTGGGGTCCGGGTGGGTTGGATGTGACCACCTCCCCGTGCTGGCGTTGACCTTGGATCGGCGGGTGCACGTGGGGTGCGTGCTTGACGCCAACTCCGGGAGGTGGCTGGTTCTGTCCAGAGGTGCGCCTCCACTTGGGCGAGGCGGTCGCCGGTTGAGGGAGGCATCGGTGATGAGCGGGCCGGGGTGCGGTGAGCTGGGCGGGCGTACGGGGATCTCGATTGCAGGCGGGGCGATGGCGGCAGGGCTTACGGTGCGAGAGGGGAGTCCACGGGAGGGGTGACGCGGTGGCGGGGGTGCTGTCGGGGCGGGTCGCTGTGGTCACCGGCGCCGCGCGGGGGATCGGCCGGGCCGCGGCGGTGGCGCTGGCCGAGGCGGGCGCGGACGTGGCCGGGATGGACGTCGCCGGGCCGGTCAGCCCGATCCTGGACCTGCCGCCCGCTACCCCGGAGGACCTGGCCGAGACCGGCCGGCGGGTGACGGCGGCGGGCGCCCGCTGGTCGGCGCACGTGGCCGATCAGCGCGACATCGGCGCGGTACGCGCTGTGGCCGAGGCGGTGGAACGCGAGCACGGCGGTGTGGACGTGCTGTTCGCCAACGCCGGGATCCAGGCGTTCGCGCCGCTGCTGGAGATGACCGACCGGCACTGGCACGACCAGATCGACGTGAACCTCACCGGCGCCGCGAACGTGCTGCGGGTCTTCGCGCCGTTGCTGGTACGTCGCGGCGGCGGCCGGATCGTGGTCACGTCGTCCACCCAGGGGCAGCACGGCACCACGAACGGGTCCGCGTACTCGGCGTCCAAGTGGGGACTGATCGGGCTGGTCAAGTCCGCCGCGCTGGAACTCGGGCCGCACGGCGTGACGGTGAACGCGGTGATCCCGGGCCTGGTCGACACCGCCCTGACCCGGCACCGGGACCGGTACGTCCAGGCGCTCGTCGAGGCGGGCAAGCCGGCCTCCGGTGACCTGGCTCAGGTGGAGGACGCCGCGATTCAGGCGCTGCGGGCGAAGACGCCGCTCGGCGTGCCGTGGGTGGAGCCGGAGGACGTGGCGCCGCTGGTGGTGTTCCTCGCCTCCGACGCCGCGCGGATGGTCAGCGGCACGTCGTTCGCCGCGACCGCCGGCGACAGCGCCCACGTGACCGCCTGACCTCGCCGGGCTGCCGCTGCCGGCGGTCGTGGCTAGGCTCGGGCGATGCATCGATCGAGGTTGTACGCCCTGATCATCGACGCGCCGCGGGACGAGGCGGGGGAGTGCGCCGCGTTCTGGTCCGCCGCGCTCGGCGCGAGCCTGCGCACCGATCCGGCCGAACCGGAGTTCACCGGCCTGGCCGACGTGGTGCCGGGGCTGGTCACCGCCGTGCAGTCGGTCGACGACGCGCCCCGTCACCATCTCGACATCGAGACCGACGATGTGGCGGCCGAGGTGGAGCGGCTGTGCGGGCTGGGCGCCACGCCGGTGTCCCGCTGGCTCGACTGCCACGTGCTGCGCGCGCCGGGCGGGCACCTGCTCTGCGTCATCCCGGTGGCGAGTGACAGCGAGGTGTTCGAGGCCACCGCGACCCGCTGGCCGTGAACCGGTAGGCACGAGCCGGCGCCCCGGCCGCGCGGGCCGGGGCGCCGGAACCGTGGGTCAGGAGCCGTACGGCAACGTGACCGTCGAGGCGTTGCCGACGCCGAGGATCGTGGGCGCGCCACCGATGGCGTTCCACACCTCGACGCGTACCGTGCCGCCGGACAGGTTGCCCAGCGTGCCGGTGGCCGAGAGCAGGCCCTGGGTCTGCCGGTAGCGCTCCGCACCCGGGATCGGATCGGTGGCGAAGTACCGGTAGGTCTCCACCCGCTCGACGCTGCCGTTGCCGGTCAGGTCGTACGAGACCCGGATCTGGACGCCGTTGCCGATCGCGGTCCCCGCGTCGACGGCCAGGTCGAACGCGGTCGCCCCGCCGGTGTACGTGCCGGTCAGCCCGGTGGCGGTGAACACCTGCGGGTTGGCCGGTGTGCCGTCGGAGTTGCCGTTCGCCGCCGCCACGTTCACCGTGCCGGCGGTGCCGGTGGTGCCGTCCAGCCCGCCGCCCGTACGCAGGTAGCGGACCGGTGTCAGCGGGGTGCCGGTACTCGGAGTGGGGCTGGCGGTGGTCGGCGTCGGCGTCGGCGTCGGGCTGGCCGTGGTCGGTGTCGGACTGGCGGTCGTCGGGGTCGGCGTCGGCGTCGAGGTCGGCGGCGGACCGGTCGGTACGGTCACGCCGCCGGTGGCGTCGCCGCCGCTCCACGCGTACGCCCCGGAGGTGGCCGTCCTCCCGGCCGGCACGGTGAGCGTGGTGCCGTTGGAGAACGTGACTGTGAGCGGCCGGGCGGTGATGTTCGACGCCACGTAGGTGCGGGCGCCGTTCTTGACGAACACCTTCGCCAGCGGGTGGTTCGCGGTGACCGTGGTGTCCACGGTGCCGAGCGCGGCGAGGTTGCGGATCCAGTGGAACGTGTGCGCCTTGCTCTCGCCCTCCTCGCTGGTGAACCCGCTGTTCGCCCGGAAGTTGCGCAGCGCCTGCTCGCCGTCGCCGAGGGCCAGGAACTCCCAGATGATGTCCTGCCACACGGTCGGCGGGCCGCCCTTGTTGGTGACCAGCTCGGCGTAGTTGGCCTTGACGTACTCGGGGTGGTCGCCCAGGTAGAGGTGACCGCCGGTGATCGGCAGCATGTTGATGCCCTGGATCATCTCCGGCGCGGAGGAGAACCAGGTCGCGTACGCCCCGCCGTCGCCCCACACCATGCCGACCGTCTTGTGCCCGAACGCGGCCGGGAAGTTCTGGTCGTACACGTCGAACCAGTACTCGGAGATGGCCGCCGACTGCGTGGTCCACAGGTAGACCCCGGCGTCGCGGACGGCGGTGTCGCCGGTGGCCTGACCCCACTGGATCAGCGCGTTGGCGAAGTTCATCCCCTCCGAGGAGGACTCCTGGTTGTTGCCGGCGAAGAACGGCGCCAGCCCGGAGGCCCAGTCGTGCCCGGCGTAGATGTCGAAGTCCCGCAGGTAGGGGAAGCGGCTGTCGGCGCGGTCGTAGTTGTTGGCGTCGCGGATGAGCAGGTCGATCATGCCGCCGTAGCGGCTGTCGTCGGCCCAGCCCGGGTCGAACTTGGCGACAGTGGCGGCGGCGGCGATGAAGTAGCCGTAGTGGAAGTGGTGGTCGTTGAGGTCCTCGTCGGAGCCGTACGAGGCCGGGTAGCCGATCAGCGTGCCCCAGTTGCGGTCGTAGTAGAACAGCTGGCTGGTCTCGCCCGAGCCGGCGGTGAGCCAGTTGGTCAGCCGGTTCTTCATCGCGGTCACCGCCGCGTCGCGGACCGGGGTCTGCCCGAGCTGGTCGGCGATCTCGGCGATCCGGGCGGCCCGGCCGAGTCCCTTGCCCGCCCAGTAGGTGTCCCGGCCGCTGACGCCCTCCGGGTTGCCCTGCTCGGCGTTGAGGTAGCCGGTGACGGTGGCCAGGTCCGCGCCGCTGGAGTCGCCGACGGCGGGCACCTCGGGCAGCACACCGGTGAAACGCATCGTGGTGGTGAACGACGGCACGCCGGTGAGCACCCGCATGGCGCCGCGCGCCGAGACGTACGTCGGGGTGATCGGGGTGGCGCCGGTGAGGCTGCGCCACTGGTGCGGGTAGAGCGCCACCACTGTCTTCGTCTCGCTGCCCTCGCGGGGCGTGGTGGTGAACGCGTACGTGGTGCGCACCGTTCCGGCCGACGGGTCGTACGTGTAGCTCATCCGGGTGCCGGTGACGTGGGCGTGGGCGTACCGGCCGTAGGTGTCGGCCAGGGCGGCCCGGTCGCCGCCGCCGGGCAGCACCGCGACCGAGAAGTACCCCTTGCCGGCCAGCGTCGAGCTGATGCCGGCGCCGTTGACGGTCCAGGTCGCGCCGGTCGGTGCGTACGCGACGTAGTCGTGGCCGTTGACAGTGAAGCCGATGGTGGCGCCGGAGTTGCGCCACACGGTGGGCGTCGCGGTGGCGGTGAGCTGCGCGGTGCCGCCGCTGACCGTGTAGTAGCTGAACGGCAGCCCGTGGCCGATGGTGGCGCGCATGGTGCGGCTGCCGTCGCTCCAGTCGGCGGTGACCGTCCAGTCGCTCCAGCCGGCGGCCTTGACGACCGGCGCGGACAGTCCGGGCATCCCGACGCGGACGTCCTCGCCGTACGGGTAGTGGAACTCGCCGACACCGGTCGCGGTGCCGCTGATGGCCGGGGTGGTGGTGTACGACAGGCCGAGCCCGTTGTTCTCGGCCTTGAACGCCAGCGGGTGGGCGTGCAGGTTCTCGCTGCCGGCGCAGTTGTTGCGCTTCCAGATCAGCGACGACCACCAGTCGTTGGTGGGGATGGCGCCGGCGGGCGCGTCGGGGGTGGTGAAGATGCGCGGGTTGGTGCTGATCGCGCCGCAGCCCTTGGGCAGCTGGGCGCCGGGCGGCAGCGTCTCGGTGTAGCTGCCCGCGCCGACGGCGCCGGCGGTGGCCGTGCCGCCGCCGCCGGCCACGGCGCCCAGCAGGCCGGCGGCGAGCACGGACGCGGCGACGAGGGCGGTCGCCCGCAGACCGCGACGGCGGGCCGGGGGCGGGACGGGCGCGGTCGGGGGTACGGGGTCGGGAGAGAAGTCCCGCAGGAGGTTCATGGAGGTCCCCTTCACGAGGAGAAGGCGGGGTACGAAGTGGTGTTCCGGCAGTCGTGAGAGCGCTCTCTTGAGAAGGGACAGTAAGGTTCGGGTTACGGCTCCGTCAATGTCTTGTTACCAAAGAGAGCGCTCTCCCGTGCGCACGGAAGGCCCTCCGGTCACCTCGCGAAGCGCCCTGACCAGCGTCGACGGCCCGCACGAAGCGCCGCCCCCGACCGAGGCGGCCGGGGGCGGCGCGAGGACGCGTACGCCTACGCTGAGTCAGGCGGCGGTGGCGGCGAGACTCCGCACGTCGGCGCGTGCCGCAGCCGTGCCCGGCTCGCCGGCGGCACCGGCTCGACCGGCGCCCGGCTGCCCGGCGACCGGCCGCGACGCGGACTGCGGGGAGCCGGCGGACTGCCGGGGCGCGGCGGGCTGCCGCGGCGTCCGGGCGGCGCTCAGCCCCGCCTGCGCGTTGTTCCAGGCCGCGCACGGCCACGCCGCCCCGACGCAGCTCGGGCTGGTGCAGACGCGCTCGGCGTCCGGCTGGTGCGCGTCGGCCACCGCGGCGGCCAGGTCCCACAGCAGCGGATCGGTCACCTCCGCGGGGCGGTCGGCGACGCGGTCTGTGCTGGCTTCGGACATGATTCGGTCCCCCTGTCGTGAACGGCCCCCACCTGTTTCCGGAAACCGCCCCGGCCAAACCTGCGCCCGCCCGGGCGTGGACATAGGCTGGCCGGCGTGGCGAGGTACTACGACCTGCATCCGGACAACCCCCAGCCCCGCGTGATCCGGCAGGTGGTGGACCTGCTGCGCGCCGACGGGGTGATCGCCTACCCGACCGACTCCTGCTACGCGCTCGGCTGCCGGATCGGCAACCGCGACGGCGTGGAGCGGATCCGGGAGATCCGGCGGCTCGACGACCGGCACCCGTTCACCCTGATGTGCGCCGACTTCGCCCAGCTCGGCCAGTTCGTCAAGCTCAGCAACGCGGTCTTCCGGCAGGTCAAGTCCGTCATCCCGGGCAGCTACACCTTCCTGCTGCCGGCCACCGCCGAGGTGCCCCGCCGGTTGCAGGACCCGCGGCGCCGGGTGGTCGGGGCGCGCGTACCCCGGCACACCGTGACCCAGGCGCTGCTCGCCGAACTCGGTGAGCCGCTGCTGACCAGCACGCTGCTGCTGCCCGGCGAGGACGAGCCGATGACCCAGGGCTGGGAGATCAAGGAACGGCTCGACCACCTCGTCGACGCCGTGGTCGACGCCGGGGACTGCGGGCTGGAGCCGACCACAGTGGTCGACCTGTCCGGCCCCGAGCCGGAGATCCTGCGCCGCGGCGCCGGCGACCCGGCCCGCTTCGAGTAACGATCACCCGTTCCGCCCCGCCGGACCGCCGCCGTAGGGCACCGTGATCCCCGGCGGACGGTGACGGGGGTACGGCGTGGAAGCACTCGTGCTGATCACGGTGCTGGGTGCCACCGTGCTCGTCGGCACCACGATCGGCGGTCGCTACAGCGTCGCGCCGCCGGTCCTGCTGATCGCGATGGGCGCGCTGATCGGCCTGCTGCCGCCGTTCGAAAACCTGATCCTCGAACCCGAGGTCGTGCTGGTGCTGTTCCTTCCGGCGATCCTCTACCGGGAGAGTCTGGTCATCAGCCTCCGCGAGATCCGGGCCAACCTCACGGTGATCGTCGGGCTCGCCGTCGTGCTGGTGATCGTCACGATGGTCGCCGTCGCGTACACCGCGCAGGCCCTCGGCGTGCAGCCGGCCGCCGCGTGGGTGCTCGGGGCCGTCCTGGCGCCGACCGACGCCGCCGCCGTGGCCGGCCTGGCCAAACGGATGCCGCGCGGCATCCTCACCACGCTGCGCGCGGAGAGCCTGGTCAACGACGGTACGGCGCTCGTGCTGTTCGCGGTGGCGGCGGGCGTGGTCGCGGGCGGTACGGTGCCCGGTGCGCTGACGCTCAGCGGCGAGTTCGTCGGCAAGTCGGCCGGCGGGGTGGCCGCGGGCCTGCTCGTCGGCGCGGTCGTCGTGCTGATCCGCAAGCACGTGGACGACCCGATGCGCGAGGGCGGGCTGAGCATCCTCACCCCGTTCGTCGCGTTCCTGCTCGCCGACGCGGTGCACGCCAGCGGGGTGCTCGCGGTGGTCGTGTCCGGGCTGCTGCTGTCGTACGCCGCGCCCCGGGTCATCCGGGCCCGTTCCCGGGTCACCGCGTTCGCGTTCTGGGACCTCTCCACCTTCATGATCAACGGTGGGCTGTTCGTGCTGCTCGGCACGCAGGTGCCGCGCTCGCTGCGCAGCATCACCAGCCACTCGCCGACCGCGTCGCTCGGCATCGCGGTGCTCGTCGCAGCGGTCGTGGTGGCGATCCGCCTGCTCTGGGTGCACCTGTCGGTGTCGGCGCTGCAACGGGTGGACCGGCGGGAGTCGAGCCGGGCACGGCACTTCGACGGCCGGATGCGTACCGCCGTGGGCTGGGCCGGCTTCCGGGGCGCCGTCTCGCTCGCCGCGGCGCTCGCCGTGCCGGTCACCATGCACGACGGGAGCCCGGTACGCGAACGTGACCTGATCATCTTCGTCACCGTCGTGGTGATCGTGCTGATCATGCTGGTGCAGGGCACCACGTTGCCCGCGGTCGTGAGCTGGGCCGGCCTGACCGGCGACCGGGAACGCGACGAGGAGGTGCGCTGGGCCCGGATCCGGGCCACCGAGGCGGCACTGGAGGCGCTGCCCCGGGCCGCCAGCGACGTGGGCGCCACCCAGGACACCGTGGACCGGCTGCGCGCCGACTACGAGGATCACCTGGCCGACGCCCGCGACCCGGGTGGCGAGGACGCGGAGGCGGAGCGGGAGATGGCCCGCCGGCTGCGGCTGCGGGTGCTCGACCACAAGCGGCAGGAGATCACCCGGCTGCGCAACACCAGGCAGATCGACGACGCGGTGCTGCGGCAGCTCCAGGCGGCCATCGACATCGAGGAGATCCGGCTGCTCGGCCCGGAGATGGAGGAGTGAGCGACGCCGCCCGCGCCGGACGTCCGGCGCGGGCGGCGGCCCGCTCAGCGTGCGTCGACGGCGACAGCCGTGTACGGGGTGGCCGGCGTCGGCGGGGTGGAGAACCGGGCGTTGGGCAGGTAGAGCCGCCCGAGGGCGCTGGCGACGGTGGTCGGCACGTCGAAGTCCGGATCGGTGAGCACCCGGCGCAGCACACCGGTGGTGCCGGCGCGGTTCAGCTCGACCGCGGCGACCTGGTTGAGCCGGTTCTGCACCACGTACAGCGTGCGGCCGAGCAGCAGCAGGCCGTCGCCGTTGACGAACGTGCTCCCCGGCACGTCGACGGTGGTGGTGACGCCGGTGGCCGGGTCCACCCGGAACAGCGTGCCGGTGTTCGACTGCACGACGATCAGCGCCCGCCCGTCCGGCGTGGGCGCGATGCCGTTGAGGTTGATGCCGGTGCCGGTCTGCTGGAAGTCGCCGGTCAGCGGCAGCGTGGTGAAGCCGCCGGCGGGCGGCAGCGTGCCACCGCGCCCCAGCGGCAGGCGGTACAGCACCGGCCGGTTCGAGTCGGTGAACCAGGCGGCGTCGCGGGTGAGCGCCACGTCGTTGACGAACGTCGGCGCGTCGGCGAACCGGTAGCTCGCGAGCACGGCGCCGGTGCGCGTGTCGATCACCCGGGCGTCACCGGCGGTGCCGCCGGCGACGAAGAGCCGGCCCCGCGGGTCGACCTTCAGGCCGAGCGAGGGGGTGCCGGTGGCGGGGCTGACCTGCCGGCCCGCTCCGGTGATGAGGTCGGCGCGGTAGATCTCGCCGGTGGCCCGCGACCCGAACCAGGCGTACCGGCCGGCGGCGGCGACGCCCTCCGGCTGGAAGCCGTCGGGCAGCGCGATGACGCTCGGGCGGCGGTCGTGGGCGGTGGCGGGGGCCGGGGCGGCGGTGGTGACGAGGGCGGCGGTCAGGGCGACGCCGAGGGCGGTCCTGATGCGTCGGTTCACTGTGGTCCTTCCGGCGAAACGGTGGAACAGGACCTACCCCACTGTACGGTCGCGGGCCGCTGCCCGCCCGGGACGCGACCCGGCACGGTGGCCCCGTGCCGGGTCGCGTCGACTGTCAGCCAGCCGCGCAGGCCGGCGTGCCGGAGGGCGCGGTACCCGTGCCCTGGAAGCCGAACTCGGTGGTGCCACCGGCACCGACCTGGCGGTTGTAGTCCACGTTGCGGAAGGTCACCGCACCGCTGGTGCCGCTGGCCTGGGCGCTCCAGGTGTTCGTGATCGCCGAGCCCGAGGGCACTGTCAGCGACACGGCCCAGCCGTTGAGTCCGGAGGAGCCCGCGGTGATGCGGACGTTGGTGACGAAGCCGCCCGGCCACTGGTTGACGGTGAGCGTGGCGGTGCAGGCGCCGGTCGGCGGGGGAGTCGTGGGCGGCGCGCTGGTCGGCGGCGTGCTGGTGGGCGGCGCCGAGGTGGGCGGCGTGCTGGTCGGCGGCGCGGTGGTGGGCGGCGGGGTGCCGCCCTCGTTGAGCGCGTTCAGCACGGCGGTGTACGCCTGCTTCTTGTTGCCGCTGCCGTCGAACAGCAGCGGGGTGCCGCTGGCCCGCCAGGAGTCGGTGTCCCGGATGCCCCAGACGGTGATGCCGTTGCAGCGCGGCACGGCCAGGCAGTCCCGGGTCACGTTGCCGTACGTGGTGGCCTGGCTGCTGCCCGAACCCTCGATGTCCAGCTCGGTGATCTGCACGTCGACGCCGAGCGCGGCGAAGTTCTGCAGCGTGGTGCGGTAGTTGCTCGGGTACGGCGACCCGCTGTTGAAGTGCGACTGGAGACCGACGCAGTCGATCGGCACGCCCCGGGACTTGAAGTCCCGCACCATGTTGTAGACCGCCTGGGTCTTGGCCCACGACCAGTTGTCGGTGTTGTAGTCGTTGTAGCAGAGCTTGGCGCCCGGATCGGCGGCGCGGGCGGCACGGAACGCGGCCTCGATCCAGTCGCTTCCGGTGCGCTCCAGGTTGGAGTTGCGGCGGGCGCCGCTGTTGCCGTCGTCGAACGCCTCGTTCACCACGTCCCAGGAGTGGATCTTGCCCCGGTAGTGGGTGGCGACCTGGGTGACGTGGTTGAGCATCGCCTGGCGCAGCGCGCTGCCGGACATGTTCTGCGCCCAGCCGGGCTGCTGCGAGTGCCAGGCCAGCGCGTGTCCGCGTACCCGCATGCCGTTGGCCTGGGCGTGCGCGACGAGCCGGTCGCCGCTGCTGAAGTTGAACTGGTTCTGGGACGGCTCGGTGGCGTCCCACTTCATCTCGTTCTCGGCGGTGACCATGTTGAACTCGCGGTTCAGGATGCCGACATACGTGCTGTCGGACAACTTGTTCACCGCCACCGCCGTGCCGAAGTACCGGCCCTGCTCCGCCGCCGACGCGCCGAGCGTCGTACCGGCGCTGGCGCTGGTCGCCGCCGCTATCGTGGCGGCGACCACCGCGGCCCCCGCCACCATCGCGACCACAGCGGTCCGCGGGCGTGACCGGGCTGCCGCGCTCCCGCTGCCGCGGGCGAGCACCTTGTCCATCTGAACGCCTCTCTAGCCTGTCAATGGGATCGGCTCGCCTCGGCCACCGCCCGCCACGATGTCGGCTCCGCGCGGCCGCCCGGTGGCCGCGCCAGGTGGGGGAGTGGATCCCCGGCACATCGTGAGTGGATCGAAGCGAATCTCTGCCCGGAGCCTACCGGAAGCGTTCCGAAAACTTAATCACCTCGATATGTCGACATCGGGGCACGCGGCGCCGGGCGAACGGGCGGAATCCCGGGCGGGGGCGGTAGGCGGGCACGCGCGTACCGCCCGGCGCGGCTCCGGAAGTTTCGGGGAGCGCCGGTTCTGCCGGTTGAGTCGATCGCGTCGCCGGGCCGATGCTTGACGAATCGACCGTAGACGATGGAGGAGGTCCTGGAGGATGCGCCGACCCGCGCTCGTCGTACTCGTCCTCGCCGCCCTGCTCGCCGGCACCCCGGCGGTTGCCCGGGCCGGCGCCGCCGCACCGCCGCCCGAGCCCGCCGCGCTCGCCGCGATCCGCACGCCCGGCACCGCCTGGGGGCACGACCCGGCCACCGGCCGGCTGACAGTCACCGCCGACGACACGGTACGCGGGCGCGAGCTGGCCGCGTTGCGCCGGACCGCCGACCGGGCCGGCGCGGTGCTGCGCCACGAACCCGGGCGGCTGCGCACGCTCATCGCCGGCGGTCAGGCGATCCACGGCGGCGGCGGGCGCTGCTCACTGGGCGCGAACGTGCGCAGCGGCGCCACCTGGTACTTCGTGACCGCCGGGCACTGCACCCGCCTCGCCGCCACCTGGTACGCCGACAGCGCCCGCACCACGGTGCTGGGCAGCCGGACCGGCAGCAGCTTCCCCGGCAACGACTACGGCGTGGTCCGCTACACCGGCACCGTCGCCCACCCGAGCGCGATCCACACCTACCCGGGGCAGGTCACCGTCACCGCCGCGGGCAGCGCGTACGTCGGGCAGGCGGTCTGCCGCAGCGGCGCCACCACGGGCGTGCGGTGCGGCACCGTCACCGGGCTGAACGCGACTGTCAACTACGCCGAGGGCAGCGTCACCGGGCTCATCCGCACGAACATCTGCGCCGAACCGGGCGACAGCGGCGGCCCGCTCTACGTGGCGGCGACCGGCACCGTCATCGGCGTCCTGTCCGGCGGCAGCGGCAACTGCACGAGCGGCGGCACCAGCTACTACCAGCCGATCCTGGAGATCCTCGCCGCGTACGGCCTGACCATCCCCTGACCGGCCGCGCGGGCGGCACGACCGCCGCCCGCGCCGGACCGGTCACCCGGTCAGGCGTCGCCCGGCACCGCCATCTCGCCCAGGCGCGACCAGTCCTGCTGTGGCACCGTCACGTTGACGATCCGGGGCGTCTCGGCCAGGTGCGGCGGCAACGTGCGCTGGGCGGTCCGGAAGTGCTCCGACTGCACGTGCGCGGCGCCCGCCTCGTCGTCCCGGAACGCCTCGACCAGCACGTACTCGGTCGGGTCGTCCAGGCTGCGGGACCAGTCGAACCACAGGCAGCCGGGCTCGGCCCGGGTCGCGGCGGTGAAGTCGGCGGCGATCTGCGGCCAGCGGTCGGCGTCCTCCGGGCGGACCCGGAACTTGGCGGTAATGAAGATCATGGGATCAGGCTACCCAGGGCCGGCGGCCACCCGCGCGGCATCAGCTCTTGGCCGCGGGGCCGAGCAGCTCGGCCGCCCGCCGGTCGGCGAACGCGGTGACCGCCTGCTGCCCGGCACCGAACACGATCGCCAGGCCCAGCAACGCGGCGGTGCTGCTCACGCTGGTCTCCACCAGGCCGCCGATGACCAGCATGATGCCGACCACCGCGACCAGCGGGCCGACGGCGAGCTTGAGCAGCCCCTGCTGGAACGGCAGCTTGTAGGGCAGCCCGCCGGACCGGGAGGTGATCATCGACGGCAGCGCGCTGAGGAACGCCCCGAGGGCCCCGGCGATCAGCACGAAGAACAGCAGCCGCCAGGCCGGTACGCCACCGGCGTCGGTCGGCGCCTCCAGCAGCCGGACGTCGTGGCTGAGCCACTGCACCAGCACCACCAGGACCTCCGCCAGCAGCGCGAACACCGACAGGCCCAGCATCCGGTTGCGCAGCCGGCGCGCCGACTCGTGGAACTCGTCGGACGCCGAGTGGTAGCGCAGCAGCAGCGCCTGCACCCGGGCGCGCAGCAGCGCCTCGGACGGGGCGCCGGCCGACGGGTCGAGGTCGGTGAGCACCTTGTCGTCGGCGGGCAGCACCTGCGCCGCCGCGCTGCGGTACGCGGGCAGCAGCCCGGTCAGCTCGTCCGTGCTGCGCAGCGCCACCATGGCCCGCTCCACCGAGTGGATCGTCTGCCACGCGTACTCCAGGTTGCCGCCGCGCAACCACTCGACCACGCCGCTGCGTCCGAGCACCACCTCCACCCGGGACAGCTGCGCGCGCAGCGCCTCGGCCCGCTCGGGGTCGCGCGGGGACAGCACCGCGAGCTGCTGGTACAGGTCGTCGAGCTTGGTCCGTACGCGGACCTGCCACACCGCACCGGGAACCGACGCGGCGGGCCGGGACGGCCCGCCCTCCGGCGCGTTCCGGGGCTCGGGTATGGCCTCCGGCTGGGTCTCCTGCTCGATCATCGTGCCCCACCTCTTTCCCCCCACGCCGCGCGGACCTGCTATCAGTATTCGCAGGTCAGGGCCATAATGGCTAGAGCACACCGGACAGTCGACCCGGCTCGCGAGGTGCGGGATCCGGCCCGACGGACGAGGCCGCAGCCGTCGGGCGGTCGGTAGCCTGAGCCGGTGACCGTCTACGCCCTCGCACAGCTCACCATCCACGACCGGGCGCGCTACGACAGGTATGCCGCGGCCTTCCCGCCGGTGCTGGCCCGATACGGCGGGAAGCTGCTCGCCGCCGACACCGCCCCCCGCGTGGTGGAGGGGGAATGGCCGCACCAGAAGGCGGTGCTCCTGTCCTTCGACAGCCGCGAGGACTTCGAGCGCTGGTCCACCTCGCCGGAGTACCGGGAGATCTCCCGGGACCGGGAGGCGGCCACCGAGGGCGTCGTGCTGCTGCTCGACGGGATCGGGCACGCCTGGCCGGCCTGACCCGCGGGCCCGCTCAGAGCCGGTGCCGCACCCACACGTTCGGCTCGACGTACGCGGCGTGGTCGTGGTCGGCGTCGACGAGCACCGGCGTCAGCGCTCCGGGCACGCGTACCGGGCCGGAGGTGTCGAACGGCAGCCCGGTCCAGCGCCGCCAGTCGGCGAGCGTGCCGGTCACCGTCATCGAGCGGGGCGCGATCCGCTCGATCACCCCGCCCGCGCGGACGTGCACCCGCAGCCACGGGTCGGCCGGCAGCCCGTCCGGGCGGTGCCGGGCCACGTACTCGGTCATCGGCACGTCCGGGACGGCGGCCTTGCCGCTCGGGCGCACCGGCGCCACCAGCGTGTCGAAGCCGGCGCGGGCCACCGCCGCGCGCATGGCCGTGAGCATCAGCCCGGACACCCCGCCGCCGCGCCGGTCCGGTCGCACGCAGATCTCCAGCGCGGACACCAGGTTCGGCGTCGACCCGGTGAGCCGGCCGAGCGTGGCCCGCTGGATCACCCGATCCCAGCCGCCGTCGGGCAGCTCGTCCTCGGTCCAGCGCAGCGGCACCGCGTACCCGCGGGCCACGGCCCGGCCCGGCTCGGCCGGGTCGACGGCGGCGAAGACGAACTCGGGGTGCAGCTCGTGCGCGACGCCGTAGTAGAGCGCCCCCATCGGATCCCAGAGCATGAACGGCGGCCAGGCGCCGTCGAAGTCGTTGTCCAGCAGCGGCGCCAGGTCGGGCCGCTGCGCCAGTGTCACGATCTCCAGGGTCACGCCGGGCAGGCTAGGGCCGCGCGGCCCGGACCGCACGCGGATTACCGCTGCGCCCCTGGTTAGGCTGCCGGCATGGCAGATCCGTTCCGGGTACGCGTCACCGTGCGCGGCTACGAACTCGACACGCAGGGGCACCTCAACCAGGCGGTCTACCTCCAGTACGCCGAGCACGCCCGCTGGGAGTGCCTGCGCGCCTCCGGCATCGGCCAGGAGCGGCTGCTCGCCGGCGGCGTCGGGCCGGTCGCGCTGGAGGTGACGGTGCGTTACCTGCGGGAGCTGCGCGGCGGCGACGAGGTCGACGTGACCTGCGAGTTCCACTGGGGCGAGGGCAAGACGTTCCGGATCGGCCAGGACTTCACCCGGGCCGACGGCACCCCCGTCGCATCGGTCAGCGGCGTCGGCGGGCTGCTCGACCTCACCGCACGGCGGCTCGTGTCCGACCCGCGCGAGCGGTTCCGGGCGCTGGCCACCGACCCCGGGCCGATGAGCCTGTAACGCCCGGTCAGCGCGCCGCGCGCAGCCAGGCGAGCACTGCCAGCACCCGCCGGTTGGTGTCCTCGTCCGGCGGCAGGCCGAGCTTGGCCAGGATGTTGCCCACGTGCTTGCCCACCGCCGCCTCGGTGACGTGCAGGCGGGCCGCGATCGCGGCGTTGGAGTGGCCCTCGGCGACCAGCCCCAGCACCTCCCGCTCCCGGGGGGACAGCGGGCCGAGCGGGTCGCGGGGGCGGCGCAGCAGGTGCCGCACCACGTCCGGGTCGACGGCGGTGCCGCCGGCCGCCACCCGGCGCAGCGTCGCGGCGAACTCGGCGACGTCTGCCACCCGGTCCTTGAGCAGGTAGCCGACCCGGTTGCCGTCGCCGCTGTCGAGCAGCGCGGCGGCGTACCCGCTCTGCACGTGCTGGCTGAGCACCACCACGGCCAGGTCCGGGCGCTCGGCGCGTAGCGTGACCGCAGCGCGCAGGCCGTCGTCGCGGTGCTGCGGCGGCATCCGGATGTCGGTCACCAGCAGATCGGGCCGGTGCGTGCGGACCGCGTCGAGCAGCTCCGGGGCGGAGCCCACGGCGGCGTCCACCGCGAAGCCGAACCGGGTCAGCAGGCCCACCAGGCCCTCCCGCAGCAGGATCTCGTCCTCGGCCAGGACGACCCGGATCACGGACGGCACGGCAGCTCCACCCGCACGAGGGTAGGCCCACCGGGCGGGCTGGACAGCAGCAGCCGCCCGTCCACCGCGGCCACCCGGTCCGCGAGCCCGGTCAGGCCGGTGCCGCGCGCCGGGTCGGCGCCGCCCCGGCCGTCGTCGCACACCTCCACCACCAGCAGCCGTTCGTCGCGGATCAGCCGCACCTGCGCCCGGGTTGCCCCGGTGTGCCGGGCCACGTTGCCGAGCGTCTCCGAGACCACGTACCAGGCGGTGGTCTCCACCAGCTCCGGCACCGGGCGGGTCAGGTCGGCGTGCACGGCGACCGGGACGACCGACCGGGCGGCCAGGTCACCGACGGCGGCGGGCAGGCCGAGTTCGGTGAGCTGCGCCGGACGGATGCCGTGGACGATCCCGCGCAACGTCACCATCAGCCCCTTGGCCTGCTCGTGCGCCGCCGCGAGCGGCCCCGCCGCCGGGGAGTCGTCCGGCACGTCGAGGCGGGCCAGCCCGAGCTGGAGCGTGAGGCTGGTCAGGCGCGGCTGCACGCCGTCGTGCACGTCCCGCTCGATGCGGCGGCGCTCCGCCTCGTACGCGCTCACCAGGCGGGCCCGGGACCGGGTCACCTCGCGCAGCGCCGTACCGGCGGGCGCGTCGTCGAGCAGCAGGCGGGCCACCGTCGCCTGGACCGCTACGAGCAGGCCGGCCAGGTAGACCAGCGCCGGGACCGCCAGCAGACCGGCGAGCGCGTACGGCACCGCCTCGGCCGGGGAGTCGACTGTGGCCCAGACCAGCACGATCCGGTCCTCGCCGCCGGCCAGCCACGGACCGGCGATCAGCACCGCGTCCAGCAGCGCGAGCAGACCGACCGTTCCGTACGCCGGCGGCACCGCCACACCCAGCACGGCCAGGTACGCGGCCTCCCGCCACCCGGCGGCGGTGGTGAGGCGGGCGGCGAGCCCACGCCACCGCGGTGCTGTCACCGGGCGGTCGTCGGCCAGGCCGAGGCGCCACCGCTCGACGGCAGCCACCGGCGCGCAGGCCAGCGGGGCGAGCGCCACCACCGCGAGCGCCAGCACGGCCAGCACCGCCAGCGCCGGGGCGTCGACCGGGCGGCCCCGCCGCAGCGCGCCGGCCACCAGCAGCAGTGGCGCGGCGACCACCGCCGCGCCGAGCGCCGCCGCGCCGGCCAGGGGCAGCGTCGTGACGGCGTACGCCAGTGCCCGCCACGGCCACGCGGACAGCAGGTAGCGGCGGCGGCGCAACGCGCCGGCCAGCCCGTGATCAACGGTCATGCGGTGACGCTAGCCAGGCCACGCCGTGCTTCCCAGCCGGCTGGACCCCGCTCTCCGGGTAGGCCTGGCCCTACCTCGAACCGGCCCGCCACGCCCCGTGCGCCGGGATGCCCCGGGACGGTGCACTCGGCGGATGAGAAACCGCCTCGCGGGCGCCTGCTGGCTGCTCGCCGCCGTGTCGTTCCTGGTCGCCAACGTGGTCGTCGGCCTGGCCTGGGAGCAGCCCCGGTTCAGCTGGGCCGAGCACAACATCAGCGACCTCGGCAACGTGACCTGCGGCGTGTGGGACAGGAGCCGCCCGCGTCCGGTCTGCTCGCCGTGGCACCCGGCCATGAACGCCGTGTTCGTCGGCGCCGGGCTGCTGCTCGCGCTCGGCGCGCTGCTCGCACACCGGGCGCTGCGCCCGGGGCGCGCCGCGGCCGTCACCGTCGCGTCGGCAGTGGCTGCCGGATCCGGGTACGTGCTGGCCGGCCTCCACCCGGCCGACGTGGACGAGAACCTGCACGTGCTCGGCGCGCTGCTGGTCTTCGCGCTCGGCAACGCGGCGCTGCTGGCCGCCGCGCTCGGCCGGTCGCCGCTGCTGCGCGAGCTGCGGCCCGTCAGCGCGTTCCTGGGCCTGCTCGGCCTGGCCGGCACCGTGCTGTTCCTGTCCCGGGTGGACGCCGGCATCGGCGTGGGCGGCATGGAACGCGTCGCCGTGTTCCCGCTGTTCGTCTGGGTGACGGTGACCGGGCTGCGGCTGCTGCGGTCGCGTCGGTCCCGGCCCCTATCCTGACCGGATGGAGCTGGCGTTCAGCGGCGAGGTGTGGTTCTGGCGCGGCCCGGCGCCGTACCACTTCGTCACGGTGCCCGACGAGCAGAGCGCGGCCATCGAGGCCGCCTCGGCGTCGGTCACCTACGGCTGGGGCATGATCCCGGTGACGGTCCGCATCGGCGGCACCGGCTGGCGGACGTCGCTGTGGCCCAAGGACGGCCGGTACGTGGTGCCGCTGCGGGTCGCGGCGCGCCGGGCCGAGGGCATCGAGCTGGGCGACCGGGTCGACGTGCGGCTGACGGTGGACGTGTGACCGGGCCGGAGCTGGCCGAGGCGGGCCGGCTGCTCGCCGCCGCCCGGCGGCCGGTGGTGTTCACCGGGGCCGGCATGTCGGCCGAGAGCGGCGTGCCGACGTTCCGGGACGCCCAGACCGGGCTCTGGCAGCGGTACGACCCGCAGGAGCTGGCGACCCCTGCCGCGTTCCGGGCCGACCCGGCGCTGGTCTGGGGCTGGTACGAGGCACGCCGGCACGGGGTGCGCCGGGCCCGGCCGAACCCGGGGCACCGGGCGGTGGCCGCGATCCGGGCCCGGTGCCCGGAGACCGTGGTGATCACGCAGAACGTCGACGACCTGCACGAGCGCGGCGGTGTGCCGGCCCCGGTACGCCTGCACGGCAGCCTGTTCGCGCCCCGCTGTTCGGCCTGCGCCCGGCCTGCGCCGCTGCCGTCCGACCTGCCGCCGCCCTCCGACGCGCCGGTGCCGTTCGGCAGTCCGGAGGCGCACGACGAGGCGGAACCGCACGGCGGGCCGGTGCCGCATGCGCCGGAACCGCACGACGGGCCGCTGACCCCGCCCGCGTGCGCCGGATGCGGCGCGCCCGTGCGGCCCGGGGTGGTGTGGTTCGGCGAGGCGCTGCCGTCGGCCGCGCTCGACGCGGCGGTCGAGGCGGCGTCCGGCTGCGACCTGCTGCTGACGGTGGGCACCTCGGCGCTCGTGCACCCGGCCGCCGAGATCCCGCTCGTGGCGGCCCGTCTCGGCGCGCCCGTGGTGCAGGTGAACCCGGTGCCGACGCCGCTGGACGCGATCTGCGCGGTGAACCTGCGCGGCCCGGCCGGCGAGGTGCTGCCCGCGCTTGTCCGCGCCGCCTGGCCGGACGCCGACGCCGGCTGAGCCGCCCGCCGCCGCCCTGCCTGACAGCCCGGCCGCGCCGCCTCGTCGTGCCGCTCAGCGGGCACCGGTCCGGCAGACCGCGCCGGGCGTGATCGCGGGAAACACCCGACCGCCCGTCCGGGGCCGCCTACCGTCGGCGCAGGAGGTGGACCGGCGGAGGGCGGCGGACGTGGCACGCGAACGGGTGCGAGGGCGGCTGCGCCCGCCCCGGCCGGGGCCGGACCAGCGCCGGGTCACCCCCTTCGAGATCTTCTTCGACCTGGTCTTCGTCTTCGCGCTCACCCGGATCATGGCGCTGATCGAGCCGCACCCGACCCTGACCACGATGGCCCAGGGCATGCTCCTGCTCGTGCTGCTCTGGGTGGCGTGGCTGTCGTACGCCTGGTTGGGCAACCACACGCCCGCCGACGTCGGGGTGGTGCGCGGCGGGTTCCTGATCGCGATGGCCGCGTTGTTCCTGGCCGCGCTCGCCATGCCGGAAGCGTGGACGCCGGGTCCGGGGCTGGACGGGCCGCTGATCGTCGTGCTGGCGTACGTGGTGCTGCGCGTGGTGCACCTGACGCTGTTCCACTGGGCCGCCGCGGACGACCCGGAGCTGCGCGCCCGGATCCGGTTCTTCGCGCTCGTCAGCGCCGTGGGCTGGGTGCCGTTGCTGCTCGGCGCGCTGCTGGACGGGGCCGCACACGCGGTGCTGTGGGTGCTGGGCTTCGCCGTCGAGGTGGCCGGTCAACGGCTGTCGTACGCCCGCCGGGGAGCCTGGCCGCTGCGCAGCCCGACGCACTTCGCCGAGCGGTACGGCCTGGTACTGATCATCTCGCTGGGGGAGTCGGTGGTGGCCGCGGGGGTGGGCGCGGCCTCGGCGGTGACCGAGCCGCCGGTCCTCGCCGTGGCGCTCGTCGGTTTCGTGGTGACCGCCTGCCTCTGGTGGCTGTACTTCCACCGCACGTCCCCGGCGGCGGCCCGGGCGCTCGCCGCCGCGTCGCCGGCGCAGCGGGACCGGATCGCCGCGGACGCCTACAGCCAGACCCATCTGCTGCTGGTCGCCGGCGTCATCTACCTGGCGCTGGGTATCGAACAGGTGCTGGAGCACGTCGCGGACCCGGAGGCCGGGCCCCGGCTGGACCGCTCCGCCGCGGTGGCGCTGTTCGGCGGCGCGGCCGTCTACCTGGCCGGGCGGCTGCTGTTCCGCCGGCTGACCGGGCAGCCGGTCGGACCGGCCCGGCTCGCCGTCGCCGGGGCGGCACTGCCGCTGGCCGCGCTCGGGACGGTGCTGCCGCCACCGCTGGCGCTGGCGGCGCTGGCCGGGCTCTTGCTGGCCGCGATCGCCGTCGATCGGCTCGGTGAGCCGGCCGCCGCCGGACGGCCGGGGGTCACCGACGCGCATCGACCGCTCTGAGGCCGGATCGCCGGCGCGGTCGGTGATCCTCACGCGTCGCGCGGCGCCCGCTTCGGGAAGACGGTGTACGCGACCGGCCAGAACACCAGCCAGCCGGCCATCACCACGCTGAGCCGGCCGGTCCACGCCCACAGCTCGGCGGTGCGCTCGCTGTCGCCCACCACGGCGATGCCGGCCAGCAGCACGGCGCAGGCGACCGCCCAGCCGATCATGCCCTTGCCCCACTCCCGCCACTCGTGCCGGGCCCGCGCCATCCCGTACCGGGGTGGCCGGCTCGGGGGAGGGCCGCCGGCGAACCGGTGTGCGAACCGCTGGTCGGCCCAGCGCACCATGCTGTGCCCGAACGCCACCGAGAACCCGAGGTACGCGGCGGCGAGGCCGTGGGCGAACGTGGCGGTCGCGCCCCGGCGCAGGTCGATCATCGTGGCTGCCAGCAGCACGAGGTCGACCACCGGCACGGCGATCAGCAGGGCGGCGCCGAGGCGGGGCCGTCGCAGCGGGTACCGGGCGATCAGGCCGGCGAGCAGCACCACCCAGAACGCCACCTCGCATCCGACGATCACTGCCACGAGCATGTGCCCTCCTTTTTTAGTACGCTGTGCGATAACCGTAACAGCGCTCGTCGACCAGGTTCCGGAGGGGCCCGTGCCCAAGATCGTCGACCACGACGCGCGCCGTGCCGAACTGGCACGGGCGATGTGGCGGGTCGTCTACCGCGACGGCGTCGGCGCCGCCACCGTCCGCAGCATCGCGGCCGAGGCGGGCTGGTCACCGAGCGCGCTGCGGCACTACTTCGCCACCCAGACCGAGCTGCTCGTGTTCGCCATGGAGCACGTGCAGGCCGAGGCGGCCGAGCGGATCACCACCGGGGACCGCACCGGCAGCCCGCGCGAGGTCGCCCAGCGGATCCTGGAACAACTGCTGCCGCTGGACCGTCAGCGCGTCCGCGAGGCCGAGGTGTGGCTGCTGCTCGCCGCGCGTACCCGGACCGACCCGGCCGCGCGCGCCCGGATGACCGAGGCCGACGAGGGCATCCGCCGCGCCGTCGAGTTCGCGGTCGTCCTGCTCACCGGGGAACCGGCCGCCGACCCCGAGGCGGTCGCCGGGCTGCACGCCCTGCTCGACGGGCTCGCGCTGCACGCGCTGCTGCACCCCGAGCGGATGCCGCCCCGGCGCGCCCGGGAACTGCTCGGCGCACACCTGGACGCGCTCGCCGCGCCCTGACGGTCAGTCGCCCGGCGGACGTCCCATCGCCGCGCCCAGCTCGGCGCGGCTGGCGATGCCCAGCTTGCGGTAGACCCGGGCCAGGTTGGCCTCCACAGTCTTCGGGCTGATGTAGAGCGCGTCGGCGATGAGCCGGTTGGTCTGGCCTCGGGCGGCGAGCCGGGCGACCCGCTCCTCGGTCGCGGTGAGCGTCGTCGGGGCCGGGGTGCGGGCGCCGATGCGGCCCAGCTCCGCCCGCGCCCGGTCGGCGAACCCGGACGCGCCGAGCGCGTCGAACTCGGCCACCGCCGCGTCGAGCGCCGCCCGCGCCTCCCGCCGCCGCCGCACCCGCCGGTACGTGCGGCCGGCGGCGAGCAGGCAGCGGGCCCGGTCCAGCGGCAGCACCGCCTCCGGCACCGCCGCCCTGGCCTGCGTCAGCGCGTCCAGCGCCGCGCCCGGATCCGCCCCGGTCGCCCCGGCCAGCAGCACCCGGCTGCGGGCCAGCCCGAGCGTGGTCCACGGGCGCGGCAGCCGGCTGTGGCGCCGCGCCAGCCGGTCCAGCGCGGCGTGCGCGGTGTCCAGGTCACCGGCGCCCACGCACGCCTCGATCCAGTCCGGCTCGAAGCGCTGACCCAGCGGTTCGGCGATGCCCGACCCGTCCAGGTCGGCGGCGAGCGCGCCGTACGCCGTCGCCGCGGTGGCCCACTCCCCGGAGGCCAGCGCCACCAGCCCGGTGAGCTGGTGGTGCAGCCGCCGGCTCCAGGCGTCGCCGAGGTCGTCGTCGCGGCGCAGTCCGGCGGCGGCGGCGCCCGCCTGCGCCAGCCGTCCCCGGTGCGCGTCGAGCACACCGGCCAGCCAGCTCTCGCCCACCAGCCCGGTGCCCAGCTGCTCACCCAGGTCGCGGGCGGCGGCGATGTGTGTACCGGCCTCGGCGAAGCGCCCCGCCAGCAGTTCCGTCTCGCCGAGGTGGGTCAGCACCTCGTGCCGCAGCGGGTCGTCGCCGCGTGCCACCGCCAGGTCCAGCATCACGTGCAGCCGGGCCCGCGCCCGGTCGTGGTCGTCGACCGACTTCCACCAGATCGCCGGCACCGAACCGGCCAGGAAGGACGGCTCACCGCCCTCCAGCGACAGTGCCCGGTCCAGCAGCTCGGTGGGCGCCGGGCCGCCGGCGCGTACCTCGTGGAAGAACAGCAGCAGCAGCGCGGCGGTGAGCAGCGGGCGGTGCTCGTCGCGGTCGGACAGCCGGGCGATCGCGGCCCGCGCATGCCGGCGGGCCGGCTCCGGCTGGTCGTGGAACATGGTCAGGTGGGTGTGGATCCGCCCGGCCAGGTCGCCGTCCGGCCCGGCGGCGGCGAGCGCCTGCTCGGCGACCCGGACGGCGGTGACCAGGTCGTCGGCGCACCACGCGACGAGCGCGCGCAACAGCAGCGCCTCGCCCCGCTCGGCGCCGGTCAGCTCGCCGGCCGCCGCCTCGGCGGCCCGCCCGGCCGCCGCGTAGTCGCCGCTGTCGATGCGGCACTGCACCGCGTCGAGGCGACGCCGGTTCCGGTCGGCGGTCACGGACGGCGGGGTCAGCTCGGCCGCCCGGGCGTACCAGTCGGCGGCGAGCGCTGACGCGCCGCGCATCCGCTGCCGGGCCGCCGCGGCGGCCAGGTCGGCGGCGACGGCGGCGTCCGGCGCCACAGTGCAGCGGGACAGGTGCCGGGCCCGCTCGTCCGGGTCGGCGACAGCGGCGGCGAGCAGCGCGTGCAGCCGCCGCCGGGCGCCCGGCGGGATGCTCTCGCGCACCGCCGCCGCGTACCGGGGGTGCGCGAAGTCGATCCGGCTCGCCGTGACCACGACCAGCCCGGCGTCCTCGGCCGCGTCCAGCGCCCCGGCCGGCACTCCCGCCGCCGCCAGGTCCCGCAGCGTCGGCACGGTCAGCAGCGCGGCCAGCCGCACCGCGTCGCGGCTCGGGCCGGGCAGCGCCCGCAGCGTCTCGGCGAGCAGCAGGCGCAGCGACGACGGTACGGGTAGATCCTCGTCGTGCGCGGGCGGGCGGGGCAGCCGCAGCACCGCCCGCGCGAGTTCGATCGCGAGCAACGGGTTGCCGTCGGCGTCGCGGGCCAGCCGGTCGGTGAGCGGACGGCTGAGCGTGCCGCCGAGCCGGGCGGCGAGGACGCGGTGCAGGTCGGGCGGGGAGAGCGGGGGTACGTCGGCACGCAGCAGCGGATGCCGTCCGGTCGGGTCGTCGTCCAGCCCGAGCGGCACCGGCACCGGCGGGCTGTCCCCGGCGCGGTGGGTGGCCAGGACGGCGGGCCACCGGGTCAGCCGGCGCAGCGCGAACCGCAGCGCCCGGGCGCTCGGCGGGTCCAGCCACTGCGGATCGTCGACGGCGAGCAGCACCCGGGGCGCGTCGGTGACCGCCGCGTCGAGCAGCGTACGGGTGGCCGCGCCCACCGCCCGCTCGTCCACCGCGCCGTCGTACTCGCCGGTCAGCAGCACCATGTCGGCGGCGACCCGTTGCGGCGCGGGCAGCCCCGGCAGCGCGTCCGCGAGCGGGCGGAGCACGTCGGCGAGTGCCGCGTACGGCAGCGCGGTCTCGGCCTCGGTGGGCGCGGCGGACAGCACCCGCCAGCCGGTCCGCCCGGCGTGGGCGACCACTGCCCGCCACAGCGCGGTCTTGCCGATGCCGCTCGGGCCGTCGAGCAGCACCGGCGTACCGGAGGTCAGGGCACGCCACACCCGCTCGACGACCGCGTCGCGGCCGACCAGTGCGGCGTCCATGGCGGGATGGTGGCACAGCGGCGCCCGCTAACCCAGCGTCGGCGCGGCCTAGCCCGGAAGCTGTCCGCATATCGAGACGGGCGGGATCACCTCCTGGTTGCGGTAGACGTCGGCGCTCCAGCTCGGCCCGCCCGACGCCACGATCGGCGGTATCCGGGGCGCCCGGGACGGGCTGAGCAGGCTGAGGAACTTGTTGATCACCTGGACGACGGGTTCCAGGATCCGGTAGCCGATCCCGAACCGCGCCCGCACCCCGAGCCCGACGCCCCGGCACAGCGCGTACGGCGCGCCGAGCGCGGAACCGATGGTGGCGCCGTACGAGGTGATCAGCTCGAACCAGATCCCGGCGGTGAACAGGAACGCGCTGATCCCCATGGTGAACCGCACGCCGTGCCGGACGACCAGGCCCATCACGCCGACCGGCACGCCGGTGAGCGAGTCGAGCAGACTGGCCCGGCGCGCGAAGCCCTCGGTCACGCGCGAGCCCACCCGGCCGTCGGCGTAGCCGAACCCGAGCTTGCCGGCCAGCGCGTACTCGCCGGCGCCGCGGAACGTGCCCCGGCGCGCGCCGAACGCGGTGGCCACCTCCAGCGTCTGGCTCACGGTGAACGACAGCGGCAGGCCGGCGACCAGCCCGATCGGGAACGCGATGTCGACCGGGACCGGGAACGTGCGGCGGTGGTTCTGGCCGCCGTCGATGCCGGCGGTGAAGTCCACCTTGATGCCGAAGCCGCCGCCGATCTCCAGCTCGGCCCGGTTCACCCGGCCGGCGCCGACGGCCAGGTGGAACGACGCGGCCGGGCGGCCGACGGTGAGCGTCACGGTGCCGGCCAGCCGGAGCCCGCCGTCGTCGTACGTGAAGTGCGTGCCGACGCCACCGGCGCAGCAGAACGTCTGCACCCGGTAGCCGTGGGCGGTGGCGCCCGCCTGCCCGCCCGGCGCGGGTGGCGGCTGCGCGGGCGCGACGGCGAGCGGACGCGACCGGCCCAGCGTGCCGCCGGCCGCCGCGGTCTCCCGGGTCCACGACGGTTCACCCGCCACGTAGACGGTAGGGCGGTCGAGGATGACGTCGTCCCCGCCGAACGTGCCGTCCCGGATCACCTCGGTGAGCGTGACCGGGCCGATCGTGACGACCAGGTCGCCACCGTCCTCGGCCAGGTCGAGCACCCGACCCACGCCGCGTCCGGTGAGGAACATGACCCGGCCGGGCGCGAGCCGGTCGGCGTCGCGGGCGCCCGGGTCGAGCCGCCAGGTCAGGCCGTCCGGGCTCACCGACCGCACGGTGCGGCTGCCGCCGCCGACCAGCACCACGTCCGGTTGCAGCGTGACGTCCTTCCCCGGCGCCGGGGCCTGCCCGTACCGGGGCTGCTCGCCGTCGCCCGCGCCGGCCGGGCCCGGCTCCGGCCCGAACGCGCCGCAGCCGGTCAGCGCGAGCAGCACCACCAGGCCGGCCGCGAGCAGCCGCCGGCCGCGCACGGGCCGCCTCACATCCGGCCGGCGACGGTACGGGCGAGCCGTTCCAGCGGCGCCCGGTTCTCCTGCGGGTCGTTGAGCCGCACCAGCCGCACCGCGACCCACAGCTCGCCCCTGCGCAGGAAGAACGCCTCGGCGGTGAGCAGCGCCTCGTCAGCCGTCCCGGCCAGCTCACGGATCTCGTGCCCGAGCTGCCGCTCGATGTCGAGGTACTTCTTGGCGCCCTCGCCCACGAACACCTCGACCTGGGCGGTCGGCCCGCTCACCGGTCCGGTGTAGGTGCACGACTGCCCGGCCACCACCGGTTCGTCCAGTGGCGTGCCGGCGAGGCGTTCCGCGTCGGCCTTCGACACCAGCGCGCACGCCTGCGGGGCGGCGTCGTCCACCGGTTCGGCGCTCGGCTCGGCCGGCGCCTCTCCGGTCGGCTCCGCGACCGGAGCGCCCGCCCCGGGTGCGGCGCCGCCGGGGGCCGGCGGCTCGTCGCCGCCGCAGCCGGCGGACGCGGTGAACAGGATCGCGGCCAGCGCGAGCGCGATCAGTCGGCGGGTTCGCATGCCTGCCCCGCTCAGGCCGGGATCGCGTCGAGCGTGCGGCGCAGGATCTGTTCGTTGCCGGCGGTGCCGCCGCCGAAGCTGCTGATGGTCACCGTGTAGGTGCCCTTGCCGTCGATCAGCACCGCCTCGCCGCGGACGTCCTTCACCGCGAGGTAGCCCCGCTCGCCCCGGTCCAGGTCGACGACCTTCTCGTACTGCTGGCCGGCCTGGTCGTGCTGGTAGTCGTAGGTGGCCTTGCCGGCGGTGGCGGAGGCGGTGGTGACCGCCAGCTGGGCGATGCCGTCGCCGAACGAGCAGTTGCCCTCGTCGCGCAGCTTCCGGTCGACCAGCTCGGAGACCTGGGCGGCGGTGAACGGGCACGGCGGACGGACGCCGTCGACCGCGCCCGCGTCCACGCCGCCGCCGTCCTCGCCCGCCGCCGTGTCGGCCGACCCGCCGTCGACGATCCCGTCGCCGGAGTCGCACCCGGCCGGCGCGAGCAGGGCGAGCAGCAGCAGGGGCAGCGCCAGGCGGGCGCGGTGGGTACGGGCGGTCCGGGCCGGTGTGAGCGCGTCAGATGCCATGGCTCCGACGCTAGGCGCGCCGTCACCGGCCGTAATCGGGGGTTTCCCTACGCGGTGACCTTGCGGACGGACGGATCCGCCCCGGCGGGCGTCGGCTGCACGTCGGTCGGCCGCCCGACGCGGATCGCGAGCCGCTCCAGGTAGCCGACCATGAGCGCGGCGAACAGCAACACGTACAGCACCAGCAGGGGAAGCGGCATGACCAGGCCCAGCGGAGGCCCGCCGTCGGCGCCGAAGCGGCGGTCGGCGAGCATCTGCACCAGCACCGGCGCGGTCATGCTGTCCGGACCCCGGCTCACGAGCATCGCCCACAGTGGCGCCTGGGCGTGCGCCAGCCAGGTCGGCAGCGCGGTCACGGCCAGCATCGGCAGCGCCGGCAGGAGCAGCGTACGGCCGACGCCGCCGCCGGAGCGCCACCGGGCGTGCTGGCCCCGGAAGAGCAGCGTGAACGCGAACAGCGCGGGCACCGACAGCCAGACCGGCGGGACCAGGCCGAGGAACGAGCCCAGCTGCCCGGACTCCTGGGTGCGCTCGTAGCCGGCGATCGCCAGCGGGCCGACGCCGACGAACAGCCACGGCGCGAACGGCACCAGCAGCAGCTCGCTGAAGCGCCCCAGCGGGCGCAGCGCGCCGATGCCGAACCCGGCGAGCGCCGCGACGCCCACCGCGACGAGCGTGGACAGCAGCGGCGGCAGCCAGGTGTTGACGAGCACCGTCGAGGTCTCGACCGCGGCCGGTAGACGCCCGGTGCCGGAGGAGGAGTTCCGCAGCCACGGCAGCGATGCCCAGACGGTCACGCCGACGACGACCAGGAGCGCGACCGCGACCAGCGCGGCGAACAGCGGCCGGCGGCCGGGGGAGGACTCCGCCGCCCCGACGGCCGGCCGGTCCCGCCAGCCGTCGAACTCGATCCGCAGCCGGGTGGCCAGGACGAGCCCTGCCGCGGCCAGCCCGAGCAGCCCGAGCAGCACCAGCAGCAGCGTCGACGTGGCGGATCCGAGACCGAAGCGCATCGTCCGGAAGGCGCCCTGCACGGTGGCGAACACCGGGGTGGCGGAGTCCCCGCGCGGCCCGCCGGCGGTCAGCAGCGCCGGGGCGGCGTAGGTCTGCAGGGCGGTGGCGAGAACGCCCAGGGTGAGCAGCCCGCCGACGGCGAGCACGGCGGGCGCGGGCCGGTCGCCGGGCTCGCGGCGGCGCAGCGCGCTCAGGTACAGCGTCGCGGCCACCGCGACGACCAGCCCGAACGTCACCTGCGCCAGCGCCGAGGTGAGGAACAGCCGAGGGGACTGCAGGTCCCGGGCGAGGGTGCCGTCCTCGATGCCCTCGGCGCGCAGGCCGAGGAGCACGGCGACCGGCGCGTACGCGGCGAGCGGCAGCGCGAGCACGCCCCGTGTCACCAGGCGGGCGGCCCGGCCGGCCCGGTCGGCGAGGACCGCGAGCAGCGGCGCGGCGAGCAGCGCCACCGCCAGCGGGGCCAGGCCGAGCAGCACCGCGAACCCGATCTGCCCGACCACCCCGTCGGTGAAGGCGGCCTCGTAGTTCGCCGTGCCGACCGACTCGCCCGAGCGGCGCGGCCCGTCCGCCTGGAAGCTGCGGGCCGCAGTGGACAGCGTGGGCAGGACGTACGACCAGACCCAGGCGATCACCGCCGGAACGGTCAGCGCCAGCCCGATCAGGACTCGCGACGGCCGGTACGGCGGCGTGGGCGGGGGCACTGGTGCTGTCGCCTGCGGCGCTGCCGGCTGACTCATCTGGACATCCACCCTCGAAGATCGACGATCATGGCCGTCGCGACGATAACCGATGTCGTCCACCCGTGCGCCGATCCGTCGCCGCCGCGGCGGATAGGGTCGCAACCGTGCGGACCAAGCAGGAGCTGTCGACGGCGATCCGGGAACGACGGCGGGCGGCGCTCGTGGTCAACGCCCACTCCCGCCGCGGCCGCCGGCTGTACGACACCGTCCACGCACGCCTGCGGGCGGCCGGTTTCACGCTGCTCGGCGCGTACCCGGTGGACCGGCCCGGCGAGCTGGACCGGGTACTCGCCGAGGCCGCCGACCTCGGGCCGGACCTGCTGGTCACCGGCGGCGGCGACGGCACCGTCGGCGCGGCGGCCCGGCTGCTCGCCCACCGGGACGTCGCGATGGGCCTGCTGCCGTTGGGCACCACTAACAACTTCGCCCGCACCGTCGGCGTCCCGCTCGACCTGGACGCGGCGATCGCGGTGCTCACCGACGGCAAGGTGATCGACGTCGACCTGGGCCTGATCGGTGACACCCGGTTCACCAACCACGTCGGGATCGGGCTGTCCGCCGACATCATGCAGGCCGCGCCGCCGGGGCTGAAGCGGGTCGTCGGGCGGCTCGCGTACCCGCTGACCGGGCTGGGGCTGCTCGCCCGGCACCGGCCGCTGGCCGTGACGGTCCGCGCCGAGGGCCGCGAGCACACGTTCACCACCCACCAGGTGTACGTGGCCAACGGCGGCTTCCACGCCGGCCGGCCCATCACCGCCGACGCCACCGCCGACGACCGGCTGCTGGTCGCGTACCCGGTGGGTGGGCCGACCCGGCGCGGGCTGCTGCGCGAGACGGCGCGCAACGCGGCGGCCGGCCACCGCCGCACCCTCGGCGACGAGCCGTTCCTGGCGGTACGCCAGCTGTGGCTGGACACCGACCGGCCGGCCCGCATCGAGGTCGACGGCGAGCCGTACGGGCAGACGCCGGTCCGCATCGGCCTGGACCCGAACGCGTTGCGGCTGATGGCCCGGGCGGACAGCCCGGATCACTGACCGTCAGGCCCAGTGCTCCTCGTCGGGCAGCGGGATCTCCGTGTTCTGCTCCACCGCGTCGGCGGCGGTGAGGTCGTCGCGCACCGACTCGCCCAGGCCGGCCCGGTCGCTCGGCGGGCGCAGCACGCCCTGCTCGGCCAGGTCCGCCTCGCTCGCCTCGGGCACCGCCGCGTCGACCGTGTCGGGCGGCCCGACGAGCGTCTCGTCCTGCCGCTGCTCCTGCGCGTCGGCCGCGGGCGGGCGGCGCAGCGCGTCCTCGCTCATCGCGTGCCCGTCACGCCGAGCGCCGTACGTACGGGGCGCTCTGGTCGGCCACGTCGCCGTACTCGGCCGGGAGCTGCCCGACGACCTGGGCGTAGACGGCCGGGTCGACGGCGTCGCGCAGTACGTCGAAGACCGCCGTGACCCCGTCCCGGGCGGCGTCCACGTCCACGTCGGCGCGTCCGCTCACCCGCTCCACGAACACGTCGAGCCCGAACGGCTCGGCGTCCTCGGCCGGGCCGAACGCGTACGCCCGCAGCGCCTCCGGCAGCCGGTCGGCGAGGTCGCGGGCCTCCCCGCCGTCGATGCGCTCGGCCAGCGTGGTCAACGTCGCCCGGGTGATCGCGGTGGCCTGCTCCGCGGACGCGCCGCACCGCTGGGCCACCGCGCCGATGAACTGGTCCTGGTCCATCTCGCCGCCTTCCTCCGCCGGGATCGCCGGATTCCCACGCTGGACCTCCGCAAACGGCCGCCGGGCCGGGGGGTAGCGTGCAGCGCGGAACCCGCAGCGAGGAGGCCCGGCAGTGCAGCCGACGACCGTGGACGTGCCCACCCCCGACGGAACCGCCGACGCCTACCTGGCCACGCCGGGGACCGGCGGGCCCTTCCCGGCCGTGCTGCTGTTCATGGACGCGTTCGGGCTGCGGCCCCGGGTCGCGGAGATGGCCGCCACGATCGCCGAGCGCGGGTACGTGGTGCTCGCCCCCAATCTGTTCCACCGCGCCGGGCGCGCCCCGCTGATCGACCTCGGCGCGCTCGCCGACGACAGCCGCCGGGGCGCCCTGTTCGAGAGCATCGGGCCGATGATGGCCGCGTTGACGCCGGACGCGGTGGCCCGCGACACGGCCGCCTACCTGGACTTCCTCGCCGCCCGTCCGGACGTCGCGCCGGGTCCGGCGGCGATCACCGGCTACTGCATGGGCGGCACGAACGCGCTGCGTGCCGTCGAGGCACTCCCGGACCGGATCGCCGCGGTGGCCGCGTTCCACGCCGGCCGGGTGGTCACCGACGCCCCGGACAGCCCGCACCTGGCCGTCGGCGCGGTGACCGGCGAACTCTACTTCGGGCACGCCGACGCCGACCCGTCGATGACCGCCGAGCAGATCGCCACGCTGGAGAAGACGCTGGACGCGTCCGGGGTGACCTACCGCTCCGAGGTGTACGCCGGCGCCCGCCACGGCTACACCCAGTCGGACACCCCGATGTACGACGAGCAGGCCACGCAGCGGCACTGGACGGCGCTGTTCGACCTGCTCGACCGCACGTACCGCCGCTGACCCGCCCACGGCGCGCGGGAGCGCGGCAGACGATTCACCGGCCCGGAGCCGGGTAACCGCCGTCATGACCGACCGCCGCGCCGACACCGTCCGCTCGCCCCTGGACCGGGCGGTCGAGCGGGGCGGTCTCGCGCTCTCCCGGGCCCGCGCCCAGGGCGGCGCGGCCGGCCGGAACCGGCTGCGCCAGCTGGAGATCACCGTGGTGATCTCCGCGCAGGCCGGGCTGGCCGCGGCGCTCGCCGCGCTGCTCGCCCAGGAGCTGCTCGGCTCCGGCGCGCACGTCTTCGCTCCCGCCGCCGCGGTCGGCACCATCGCCACCGCCATCGGCCAGCGCGCCCGTCGCACGTTCGAGCTGCTCGTCGGCGTCGGCCTCGGCATCGTGGTCGGTGACCTGCTGCGCGCGCTGCTCGGCAGCGGTTCCTGGCAGACCGGCCTGGTGGTCACGCTCGCCATCGCCACCGCCCTGCTGGTGGCCGGGCGCGGCGGCGCGCTCGTCGGCCAGGCCGGCGGCACGGCGGTGCTGATCGCCACGCTCGCGCCGGTGCAGCCCGGCCTGGAACTGCCCCGCATCTTCGACGCGCTGGTCGGCGGCCTGGTCGGTCTGTTCGTGGTGGCGCTGCTGCTGCCGGTCAACCCGATCCGCGTGCTGGACCGGGCGGTGGAACCGGTGGTCGCCCGGCTCACCGAGCAGCTCGACGCCGTCGCCCACGCGCTGACCCGGCGGGACGCCGACGCGGCCCAGCGCGCCCTGGAGGACCTGCGCGGGCTCGAACCGGACATCGGGCGGCTCAACGACGCGCTCAGCGGGGCCGAGGAGGTGGTCACCATCGCGCCGGCCCGCTGGCACCGCCGCGCCCAGTTCCACAGGTACGCCGACGCGACCCAGCACCTCGAACGGCTGCTCCTGTACGCCCGCTCGATCGCCCGCCGCTCCGCCACCGCGTTGCAGTACGACGAGCCGATCCCGCCCGCGCTGCCCGACGCGGTGGCCCGCCTCGGCGAGGCGGTGCGGGAGCTGAAGCGGGCCTGCAAGTCCGGAGAGGATCTGGAACGCACCCGGGAGCTGGTCCGGCAGGGCGCCGAGCTGGCCGGGCGCGCCTGGTCGCAGGGCGTGCGCACCTACGGCGAGGCGATGATCAGCGACCTGCGGACCGGGCAGAGCGAGCTGCTGCGGGCCACCGGCTGCCGGCCCGAGGACGCCAACGGCACAGTGCGCCGGGCCGCCGGGGCGGGGGAGGCGGAGGCGCGCCCGCCGGTCCGGGCCCGGATGAGCCGGCCGGTCCCGCGCCGGCCCGCCGGACGGCACCAGCCGAAGGCCACCGGGCGTGAACTGGCACCTGCCCGAGCCGGTCCGGCTGGTTAGCGTCGGCGCATGGACATCCGTCAGGACGCACCGGCCGCCCGCTTCGCCGCGCTCACCACCGCGCACGTCGCCGACGCCTGCCTGCGCGCCGGTGTCCCCGTCCGCTGCGCCCCGGCCGCCGTCGTCCCGGTGCTGCCCGGGCGGCGCCTGGCCGGCCGGGTCCGCCCGGCCCGGCACGCCGGCAGCGTGGACGTCTTCCTGGAGGCGATCGAGCAGGCCGCCGAGGGGGACGTGCTCGTCGTCGACGACGGCGGGCGCACCGACCGGGCCTGCGTCGGCGACCTGGTGGTGCTGGAGGCGCGGGCGGCCGGCCTGGCCGGGCTGGTGGTGTGGGGCGCGCACCGGGACACCGCGGACCTGGTCGCGGTCGGGCTGCCGGTGTTCAGCCTCGGCGCCACCCCGAGCGGGCCCCTGGAGCTGGACCCGCGTCCGGACGGGGCGCTGGCGCACGCCATGGTCGGGCCGTTCACCGTCGGCCCGCAGGATCTGGCGCTGGCCGACGACGACGGTGTGCTGTTCGTACCCGCCGATCGGGCCGGGGAACTGTTCGACCTGGCCGAGTCCATCCGGGACACCGAGCGGCGGCAGGCCGACCGGATCCGGGCCGGGGAGTCGCTGCGCGCGCAGGTCGGGTTCGGCGCGTACCTGGCGGCCCGGGAGGCGGACCCGGCGCTGACGTTCCGGGCGCACCTGCGGGCGGTGGGCGGCGCGATCGAGGAGTGACCGGGTCAGCCGCCGCGCGCCCACAGTGCCAGGCGTACCCGGTTGGCGCTGCCGGTCTTGGTCATCAGGCTGGTGATGTGCGTCTTCACCGTGGTCACCCCGATGTGCAGCCGGTCGGCGATCTCGGTGTTCGACAGCCCGTCGGCGACCAGGTCCAGCACGTCCTGCTCGCGCGCGGTCAGGTCGGCCGTCCGCCGGGGCGCGCCGGCGCGGGCGTGCACCGCGCGTTCGACCAGCCGGCGCAGGACGTCCGGGCTGAACGGGCTGTCCCCGGCGGCGGCGCGGCGGACGCCGTCGAGCAGGTCGGCCGGGGGCGCGTCCTTGAGCAGGAACCCGCAGGCACCGGCGGTGAGCGCGGGGTAGAGGTGGTCGTCGTCGCCGAACGTGGTGAGCACCATGATCCGGGTGGCGGGCCGGTCGGCGAGGATCCGGCTGGTCGCGGTGATCCCGTCGACGCCGGGCATCCGCAGGTCCATCACCACCACGTCGGGTCGCAGCCGCGCCGCGAGGGCGACCGCGTCCCGGCCGTTGTCGGCCTCGCCGACGACCTCGAGGTCGGGCTGAGCGTCGCAGAGCATCCGCAGGCCGGCCCGGATGAGGTGCTGGTCGTCGACCAGCAGCACCCGGATCACGCCGGCTCCGGCGTGCCCGCCCGGGGCCGGGGCGCCCGGTGGGCGGACTCGGCCGGGGGCAGCACGGTCCGGACCCGCCAGCCGGACCCGGTGGGCCCGGCCTCCAGCCGCCCGCCGAGCACCTCGACCCGCTCCCGCATCCCGACGATGCCGTGGCCGCCGCCGGTGGGCACCCCGGCCGGCGCGGCGCCCCGCCCGTCGTCGGTCACCGTCCAGTGCACCGCGCCGTCCTCGACCGACACGGTCAGGTGTGCGCGGGCCGCCGCGCCGGCGTGTTTCGCCACGTTCGTCAACGCCTCCTGGGTCAGTCGCAGCACCGCCTGGCCGCGTACCGCGTCGAGCGTGCCGACCGCGGGGTCGATGTCGGCCTCCACCACGACGCCTGCCTGCCGGGCCCGGTCGACCGCCGCGCCGAGCGCGGCCGGCAGCGCCGTCGGCTCGATCGCGGTCAGGGCGGCGTCGCCGCGGAGGCCGTCCGGGTCGCGCAGCACCGCCACCAGCCGCCGCAGGTCGGTCAGGGCGGCCGTGCCGGTGGCGTGCACGTCGTCGAACACCTCGCCGACCCGGGGGTCCAGGTCCGGCAGCACGTGCCGGGCCACGCCGACCCGTAGCACCATCGACGCGACGTGGTGCGCGAGCACGTCGTGCAGTTCCCGGGCGATGGCGCCGCGCTCGTCGGCACGGGCCGCCCGGCTCTCCGACTCGCGCCGTCGCCGTTCCGCCTCGGCCCGCTCCTCGGCCTGCCGCCCGAGTTCCCGGGTGGTCCGCACGACCAGCCCGAGCAGCAGCGGCAGGCCGACGGTGACGGCCAGCCCGAACAGGCCGGTGAGCGCCGCGCGGACCGGTTCGCCGATCAGGCTGGTCAGGTCGACGACGGCGAGCAGCCCGGCGCCCAGCCAGACGGTGCGGGGCCGGGTGGCCCGCATCGTCAGCTCCAGCAGCGCCCAGCTCGCACCGACCTGGTTGATCATCACGTCGTCGACCAGGACGAGCGCGGCGACCAGCAGGACCGCCTGGATCAGCAGGTTCAGCAGCGGACGGCGGTGGCACAGCAGCGCCAGCACGAACGCCGGGACCGCCAGCGCCCACTGCGTACCGGTGGCGGCCGGCCCGCCGTGCGCGCCGAACACCAGATAGCCGATGCCGCTGAGGTCCAGCAGCAGGACCCGCGCGAACGTGTCCCGCGCGTCGAACAGCCGACCGACCCAGCCCACCGCGTCAGCCTAGGCAACCGGTGCGGCCGGAGGCCACCGCGTTCACCGGCCGCCGCCACCCGCCCGGCGGTCCGAGGTGGACTGCCGGGCCGAGCGGGCCGGAGACCGTGGTGCTCATCCGACCAGCACCACACCGGTACGCCGGCTCCGGCGGGCCAGCACCAGCGTGGTGGCCGTCGCCGTGGCCGCCACCAGCACCCCCGCCGCGGCGAGCGTGAGCGCGTCCGGGGCCACCAGCGGCTGGCCGCGCAACGCCTGCCCGGTCACCAGCAGGGTGAGCCCGGCGTACGCGGCACCGCCGACGAGCACCAGCCGGGCCCGGGTCAGCTCGTCCAGCCGCGCGCCGAGGAACCGGTCGAGCAGGATCGCCAGCAGCGGCAGCGCCTGCAACGCGTGCATCCCGACGAAGTGCCCGACGCGCAGGTCACCGCCGGTGGTGCTCCAGCCGAGCAGCGGCAGCCCCGGGCCGCCGTCGGGCACACCGACGCTGTGCGCGCCGCTGATCCCGGCGGCCGCGCCGGCCGGGCGCTGCACCACCATCGGGAACGCGACGAGCATGCCGAGCAGGGACACGGCGAGACCGAGCCGGACCGCGTACCCGCCGGCCCGGTCCGGAAGGGACCGGCGGGCCAGCACGACCGCCAGCACGAACTGGGCCGCGAACAACACGGTGATCGCCACGCCCATGACGTCGAACAGCACCGCGTTCAGCGTCGTGGTGCCGTTGAAGTGACTGGTGGTGCCCCGGAGCACCTGACCCACGATGACGACCATCTCCAGCACGGACATGGCCACGATCACGGTGGCGGCCCGCTCGGCCGCCCGGCTGCGGCGGGGCAGCAGGGACAGCATCCAGGCGAGCGTGACGCCGTAGAGCACGAACGAGATCGCGAACTTCAGCGGCTTGAGCCAGATGGGCGCGCCGGTGAGCACGCGCGGGTCGGCCACGACGCCGACCGCGGCGACGACGGTGAGCACCGCCATCGCGGACACGAGGAGCATCAGGGGGCGGTGCCATCCGGCCGCCCGGTTCCGCAGGGTAGTCATGCCTGTAGATGCTCGTGACGGGCCGGGCCGGTCGCGCCCGCCCGGAGGCCGCACCCGCGGCCACGGGTCGGAGCCCGTCTCCTACTCCGGGAGGAGGCCGGGCGGTCAGTCCGGCAGCCGGGGCATCTCGACGCCCGGGTCGCGGCCGAGCAGCACGCCGCGGGTCAGCGCCCGTGAGCCGAAGCGGTCCCGCACCGCATCGACGGCGGCGTCCAGCGCCGGACCGGGTTCGGCGGTGAACGGCAGGGTGAGCTGGGCGTGCCCGCTGCCCAGGTTGCCCACCGACACGCCGAGAAGCGTGACGCCCCGTTCCGCGATCTGCGGCAGCGCGGCGCGCAGCAGGTCACGGGCGGCGGCCCGCAACGGCCCGGTCTGCGCGGTCGGCTCGTCGATGGTGTGCGACCGGGTGGCCCGCGTGTAGTCGGCGAAGCGCAGCCGCAACGTCACCGTGCGGCCGGTGCGCCGGGCCGCGCGCATCCGCCCGGTGACCCGGTCGACCAGCCCGGCCAGCACCGCGTCCAGGTCGGCGGGGGAGTGCGGGCCGCGTCCCAGCGCGTGCTGCGCGCCCATCGAGGAGCGACGGCGGCCCACCTGCACCGCCCGGGGGTCGCGGTTGTGCGCCAGGGCGTGCAGGTGCCGTCCGGCGCCCGCGCCGAGCAGCGACACCAGCGCCGGCTCGTCCAGCCGGGCCACCTGCCCGACGGTACGGATGCCGCGGTCGCGCAGCCGCGCGGCGGTGACCGGGCCGACGCCCCACAGCCGTTCGACAGGCAGCGGGTGCAGGAACGCCAGTTCCCGGTCCGGCTCGACCACCAGCAGCCCGTCCGGCTTCGCCACGCCGCTGGCCACCTTCGCCAGGAACTTCGTCCGGGCCACGCCGACGGTGATCGGCAGGCCGACCTCGCGGCGTACCCGTTCCCGCAGCGTGGCCGCGACGGCGGCCGGCGTTCCGGAGAGCCGCCGCAGCCCACCCACGTCGAGGAACGCCTCGTCGATGCTGAGCCCTTCGACGAGCGGGGTGGTGTGCCGGAAGATTTTCGAACACCGCCCGGCTGGCGGCCGTGTACGCGGCCATCCGGGGCGGCACCACGATCGCGTCCGGGCAGAGCCGCCGCGCCTGCCGGCCGCCCATCGCGCTGCGCACGCCCCGGGCCTTGGCCTCGTAGCTGCACGCGAGCACCACGCCGCCGCCGACGATCACCGGCCGGCCGCGCAGCCGGGGGTCGTCGCGCTGCTCGACCGAGGCGTAGAACGCGTCCAGGTCGGCGTGCAGGATGGTGGCCTCGCTCGACACCCCGCCATCTTCGCACACGTGTTCGAATCGACGGCGTTGACCTGCCTGGACATGACGACCGGCCGGCGGGAGCACCCGCCGGCCGGTCGCGTGCGGTCACCGTCCGTAGACCTCGAACTCGTAGAGCGAGAAGCCGTACGAGGTGGCCCGCGTGACGCCGTACATCCGCACGTAGCGTGCGCTGACCGGGGCGAACGTCACGTTGTCGACGCCGCCGTTGCCGGCGGTGGTGCTGAACACCGGCTGCCAGGAGTTGCCGTCACCGGAGACCTCGATCCGGTAACCGGTGGCGTACGCGGCCTCCCACCGCAGCACCGCCCGGCTGATCGTCCGGGCCGATCCGAGATCCACCCGCAGCCACTGGTTGTCGTTGTAGCTGCTGGCCCACCGGGTGCCGAGACTGCCGTCCACCGCCTTCGCCGGGGTGTTGCTGGTCAGGAACTGCGTGCTGGACGCGGTGGCGGTACGGCCCTGCGCCAGGTTGGTCACCGCGTCGCCCCGGCGCGCCGGGAACGAGACGACCTGCTGGTACGTGGGCCGGTTCTGCCAGGCGATCAGCGGGTGGGTGATGCCGCCGAGCCCGGACTGGGCGATCGAGTCCGCGCACCACTGGTCGCCCGCCCCGCAGGACGAGTCGCCCGGGTAGACGGTGGTCGCCGGCGCCGCCGCGGCCTGACCGAGCGTGTCCAGCAGCGACTGCCGGCACGCGCCCAGGTTGCCGTTGCCGCAGTACGTGCGCCCGAGGCCGCCGGCCACCGGGTCGCCGAGCACGGCCCGCAGGTCCTTGTCGACGTAGCCCCACCAGCCGTACTGGAACGCCGAGCCCTTGTGGGCCTGGCCCTGCGCCGCCCAGTTCACGGTGCCGTCGCGGGCGCCGTTCTGGCCGCCCGAGGGGGCCTCGTTGACCTGGAGGGCGCCGACGAGCGCGCCGTACAGGTCGGGACCGAGCCCGGGACGGAACTGCGCCGAGGCGAGCAGCGGCCACCAGGCGTCGAAGATCCGGATGGCCTCGGCGTGCTGGTAGACCTTCGAGCCGGGTGACGTCTCCACCCGCCGCGAACCGGCCTGTTGCCAGGCCCGCAGCTTGGTCACCGCGGCGGCCAGCGCCGGGTCGGTGACCGGCGTGCTGTCGAGCACCCGCAGCAGTTCGCCGAGGACCTGCTGGCCGCGCAGGTCGGTCACCGCCGCCTCGGCGGTGATCCGCACGATGTCGGCGCGGCCGACCTTGCGCTGGGCGATGGCCGCCTTCACCGGCCCGTCGAGCAGCTGACCCCGGTGCACCGCGCCGTAGCTGAAGTTGCCGTCGGCCGCGCCGAAGTCACGCGCCTGCTTGTTGTTCCAGCTGACGTAGTAGTCCTGGTTGACCGACTGCGGGTGGGCCGACGCCGGGGCGTACGTGGCGTCGTTGGTGTCCGGGTTCCAGCCGGCCCACTCGTACGCCGGCTCCGCCTTCGCGGGCAGGTTCGGGTCGAGCCCGGACGGGCGGACCGGGTTGGAGCCGGAGTTGTAGTACGCCGCCTCGGTCGAGTTGACGTAGAACCAGTTGAACGCGTACCCGACGCTGGCCGCGGACGCCTGGAACGCCGCCGCGCTGCCCATCGCCGCCGGGTCGTTGTACGCCTGGAAGCCGATCGCCGAGTCGGCCTCGTGCCGGTAGGTGGAGCGCAGCTTGGTGAACGCGGTGGGCTGCCCGTTCACCAGCCCCCGGTAGGCCACCAGCCCGTACTTGGTGCGCAGCGAGCGCAGCGTGTACGCGCCGGCCGGGGTGGAGTCGGCGAGCGTCGGCGACCAGGAGTTGCGCTTCTCCAGCACCTCCATGGCGAGGCACTGGCCGCGGTAGAGGTAGCGGTTGGAGCGCAGTGTCGGCGCGCTGCCGTCGGTGGTGCACAGCGGCACGGCGTACGTGTCGGTCAGGTCCTGGGAGGCGGAGGTGGCGCTCCACGCGTAGTCCTGGCCGCGGCCGAGCAGCACGTAGAGGTTCAGCCCGGCGAACGCCGCGCCGCGTGCGCTGATGCCCGGCCCCTGGAGTTCCTGGAGCATGAGCAGTTGCGGCGCGAAGTAGCCGGTCTGCGGGCCGAACACGGCCACCGGGTTGCCGGTGGTGGTGTGCCGGCCGGAGACCACTACCGCGTTGGACATGCCGTGCGCCCGCAGGTTGGACAGGCCACCGACCAGGTCCTTGGTGGCGGCGCTGCTGCCGGTGCGGGCGGCGGCTCCGCCGGTGGCGTCGTACGCGAGCGGCTCGGCGATCACCGTCCCGGCGTCCGGCAGCACCGCGCTGGTCGCGCCGGGCGGCGTCGCGCCGTACGGGAAGCTCTGCCCGTCGTGCAGCGTCAGCACGGTCTCCGGGTCGTTCTGCGAGCGGAACGCCGTCCAGACCCGGTCGCCCTCGGTCGGGCCGTACTTGGCCCGGGCGGCCACCCGGACCAGCGCGGACTGCATCTCGCTGCCGCCGCCCCCGCCGAACAGCCCGCCGATGACACCGGCGGTGGCGATCAGGTCGGTCATGGTGAAGTGCTTCGGCTTCCCGGCGCCGGTGAGCACGTACTCGCCGGGGTAGTTGTCGTCGGCGATCGACTTGTCGATGTAGGCGTTGATGCCGGCGATGTAGTCGACGACGTCGGTGTAGAGCTGCTGGCCCCGGGTGCCCTTGAGGCGCAGCGCGTCGACCTGGGCCTGGAGGTCCGCCTCGGTGTAGGGCGAGTTGGCCCAGACGCTCTGCTCCAGCTCCCGGTTGCCGGGGGCGCCGCCGGCGAACGAGCTGACGTTGCCGCGGCCGACGTGCCGCAGCAGGTCCATCACCCAGAGCCGGTCCTGGGCGCCGGCGTACCCGGCGCCGAACATGGTGCCGGCGCGGGTGGTGCCGGTGACGTGCGGGACGCCGGTGGCCTTGTCCCGCACGATGGTGACGTCCGAGCGCGGCGAGATCCTGCTCTCGACCTGGGCGTCGGGGACGCCGAACGAGGCGTCGTTGTAGAAGTGGGCGATCTGCTCGTCGGTCAGCCCGGCGTAGTTGTAGACCAGGTTGGCGTACTCGTCGAGCTGGTCGCTGGAGTGCGCCGGGCGGGTGCCGAGCGCCTGGTGGGCCAGGATGCCGGCGAGTGTGGCGTTGCCGTTCTGCCCGGGGGGCAGGATGTCGGCGCACTGGCCGAGGCAGTAGTCGTCGGGGGTGAACGTGGTGGCGGCGAGCGCCGGTGACGGCGCGATGACCGTCAGGACGCTCGCGGTGAGGGCGGCGGCGGTGAGCGCCGCGAAGCGGGCACGGATGGCGGGTAATGGCATGGCGATCCTCCGGGGGACGCGGAGTAGGGCCGTTCGGTACGCCCGGCTGACGGCGTCTCGGCCTCCGCGCCCGGGCGTTCTGCCCGGAGGTGAGAATGACTCATATCTATCTGCGGGCAATGATCGGCGCACCACCGCCGTCCGGGATAGCCGTCGTTCACCAGTCGTCAATGCCGACGTTTCGTCGCGTTCCATCCCGCAACGACGCGGTGGGGGTGGCGCCGTTGCCACCCCCACCGCTCTCCCCGCCGGTGCGCCGTCAGTGCTTGTGGAACGACTGGCGCACCACACCCCCCACGAGCGCGCACCAGGTAGTGGTGCTGATCTTGCCGTTGGGCGGTAGTCCGTGCAGGCGCTGGAGGTCCTTCACCGCAGTGCGGGTGGCGTGGTCGTACTCGCCGGTCGGGGTGACCTCGGCGTAGCCCTTGGAGGCGAGCATGAACTGCGCGGCCACCACCGGGACGCCCGACGACTTCTGGTCCAGCTCCGGGGCCAGGGTCTCCCACGTCGGCGCCGTGAGCGTGGCGTCGACGTCGACCGGGATGCCGTTGCGCGCCTGCCAGTCCTGCACGGCCGCGACCGTGGCCGCGTCGAACACGCCCGTCACCGGCACGGTGTAGCCGCGGAACGTGAGCAGGTACTGCGCGACCCGGACCACCGGGCCGCCGACGAAACGCCAGATGTCCGGCCAGCGGCGGGCCGGTACGTCGCCCAGCTTCGTGCCGAGCTTCTTGAACACCGCGCGGCGCAGTGCCGGGAACTCCCGATAGAACATCGCGCCCGGGCAGAGCGTGGCGCGGAAGTCCCAGTGACCGAAGATGTCGTGGGCGTGCAGCCCGTACTGCCGGCAGATCGCTGTGCACAGCCGGGCGAGGGAGTCGAGCAGCTCCTCCGGCGGCGTCTCGGTGACGTAGGTGCCCTCGTTCTCGATGCCGATGGCCCGCCCGTTCTCGCCCGGGCAGTGCGCGGCGATCATCTGCCGGTCGCCGGCGCGCAGCCGGTCCAGGCTGCCGTGGCGTCCCTCCAGGACGTGACCGCCGCGGCTCACAGTGAAGTGCTGCCCGGTGTCGGACCAGCCGTTGCCGTCCATGTGCAGGTCCTGGCAGTCACGGGCGAGCTGCTTGGCGTGCTCCTCGGAGTAGTCGGTGACGTTCGGGAACGCCATGTGGTGCACGATGATCTTGTTGGTCGGGATCGCGCTCACCGACAGCGGGTCGGCCGGCGGGCGGGCGGCCCATTCGTCGCAGCTGATGATCCAGTCGAGGTCCGCGCCCGGCGCGGCCTGCGCGGTGCCCGGCAGGGCGAGCTCACTGCCGACGACCGCGACCGCGGCGGCGCCGAGACCGGCCCGCAGCAGCGTACGGCGGTCCAGCTCGGGGTGGTCGAAGTGCATCTCGCCTCCTCGATGGCCCGGCCGGCGCCGGGCGATGTAAAGGAACTGCAACGACTGCGCGCGTGGTGGAGAATATTGCCAAGCTCGCGCGGTGCGCCAGAGGACAAAAGCGACGTTCACCGGTCGGTGAGCCGGTTGCTCCTACCGCCGGAGTAGGCGATCTCACGTCCGCTGACCGGGACGGACCATGGCCTTCCGCGACCCGCCGTGGCAGCCTGGGCCCGTGCAGTCGCCCAGCCCGACCGGGATCGTCGTGCTCGTCGCGGTGCTCGCGGCCGCCACCGCGTTCGGCTGGTGGCGCCGCCGCCACGACGGGCGGCTGCGCGCCGTCCGGAAGCGCCCATCGGCCGCCGACGCGCCGCACCGGGCCACCCTCACTGCCCTCGGGGTACGCCCCGGCGAGGTCACGCTGGTGCAGTTCTCCGCCCCGGTCTGCGCGCCCTGCCGGGCCGCCCGCCGGGTGCTCGCCGACGTCGCCGCCCGCCTCGACGGGATCGCGGTGCTGGAGGTGGGCGTGGACGAACACCTCGACGCGGCCCGGGAACTGGACGTGTGGCGTACCCCGACGGTGCTGGTGGTGGACGCCGCAGGCCGCGTGGTGCGCCGCGCCGCCGGCGTGCCCGACCGCGACGACCTGATCGCCGCGCTCACGGCCGGGGCGGCGCGATGACCGGCGTACGGCTGACCCGCCGCCGGGTGGTGGACCACGGCCGGCTCGCCACGAGCCTCTGTGCGGCGGCGCGTCCCGCCTGACCGACCGCCCCCCGCACGAACGGACCCACCCCATGCTGCTCGATTCCCGGGGACCGCGCTTCGCCGCCGTCCTCACCACAGTCGTCCTCGCGATCGTCCTCGTCACCGGCTCCGGGCTGCTCCTGCTCGCCCAGGCCGTCGTGTTCGCGCTCACCGCCCTGAACCCGCGCGTCGGCCCGTACGGCCTGCTGTTCCGCGCCCTGGTGGCGCCCCGGCTGGACCCGCCGGCGGAGCTGGAGCCGGTCGCGCCGGTGCGCTTCGCCCAGGTCGTCGGCCTGGTCTTCAGCGTCGTCGGCGCGGCCGGCTGGTTCGCCGGGCTGCCCGCGCTCGGCCTGGCCGCCACCGGCGCGGCGCTGGCCGCCGCCTTCCTCAACGCCGCGTTCGGGCTCTGCCTCGGCTGCGAGGCGTACCTGACGATCCGGCGGCTGGCCGGACGCCCGCTCGCCGCCCGGGTGGCGGTGCCCCCGCGCTGAGGTTCCGCCCGTACGCTGGCCCGGGCGGACGGGGGAGTGGCATGGCGGGTCGGGGGCGGCTGGACCGGCGCAGCGTGCTCGTCGCCGCGGGCGGGCTGGCGGTCGCCGGGCTCGGCGTGCCGATCGGGCTGGCCGCCACGAACGACGGGCCGCCGCCCCCGCCGCGCGGCCGGCGGCCGGTCAGCATGGCGATGCACCTGCACGCCTCGTTCAGCGAGGGCGTGGCCAGCTACGCTGCCCACCTCGACCAGGCCCGCCGCAACGGCGTCGACGTGCTGTGGTGGACCGACCACGACTTCCGGGTGGCCGCCCACGACCACCGCCGGGTCGTCCACTTCGACGGCCCGGAGGAACGTGAGGGCGGCCTCGCCTGGACCTGGCAGCCCGCCACCGAGGGACGGCTGACCGCCTCGGCCGCCGACTTCGTGGACGCGCCGGACGCCCCCGACGGCCCGGGCCGCGCGCTGCGCCTCACCGCCGCCGGTTCCGGCACCCTCTGGTACGCGGGCAAGGCGTGGAACTGGACGCACACCGCCAACATCTCCGACACCACACTGCACCTCGACGTACGCCCCGAAGCGGCGGGGCGGGACGCCACGCTCACCGTGGAGCTCGCGCTGTCGCATCACCCGGCCGGACCCGGCCGGCCCGCCGGGCAGCTCGTGCTGCGCTACCGCCTCGGCGGCGTGGACACGGTCCGGCACACGGTGGACGGCCGGCACGGCACCGTCGAGCTGCCCGCCCCGCCCGGCGCCTGGCGGCGGCACACGTTCGATCTGCTCGCCGACGTGCGGCGGCTCTGGCCCGACCTGGTCGCCGGGGACAACTCGCTGCGCGGGCTGCGCCTCGGCGTGACTGCGGCCGGCGGTGGGCGCGGCGCGTACCTGGTGGACCGGCTCGTCTTCGACCGCGCCCGCCGCGCCGGCCAGGCGGGCGAGGAGATGCGCGCCGAGGTGCTGCGCGGCTACGACGGCGCGTACCCCGGCGTCACCCACCACCGGGCGTACGAGGTGTCGATGGTGCGGCACCTCAACTGGTTCGGCGGCGACGGCACACTGCCGCGCTTCCCGTCCCCGCCGTACCGGGACAACGACGTCGACGCCACCGAACGGATGGTGGAGTTCCTGCACGCGCACGGCGGGGTGGTGTGCTGGAACCACCCGCTGGACACCGAACGCCGCGAATCACTGGCCCGCCTGCTGGTCAGCCGCGACGCGCTCGGCGTCGACCTGATCGAGATCGGACGCCGGCCGGTCGAGGACCACCTCTGGGCGTACGACGTGGCGGCCCGCAACGCGATCCCGCTCACCGCCGTCGGGGTCACCGACGACCACGACGGCACCGACTGGCGGGCTGGCCGGGACCGCAACGTCACATCCGTGTGGGCTGCCTCGACCGGCCGGGACGACCTGGTCGCGGCGCTGCGCGCCGGGCAGGCGTGGTTCGCCGACCTGACCGGCTACCGGGGCGCGCTGGACCTGGAACTGGGTGGCCGCAGCGCGATGGGCGCGCTCGCCGTGCTCGCCGAGGACACCGTCACGGTGCGGCTGCGCGCCACCGACCTGCCGGCCGGGGCCACGCTGGAGACGGTCACCGGCGACGTCGACCGGGCCGGTGTCGCGGACCCGACACCGGCGGTCCGGGTCGGGCAGGTCCCGTGGCGGCAGTTGCGGCAGGGCTGGTACGACCTGCCGGTGCGCGTCGGCGCCGGCACGTACGTCCGCACCCAGGTCCGCGACCGCGACGGCGAGATAGTGGGCGCGAGCAACCCCCTCTGGCTGCTCCGCACCCCGCCGCCCGCAGGCATCCCCGCGCCCCGCCGCTTCTGACCCGCGCCCCCTCTCCCGCCCGCTCCCGCCGTGCCCCCTCTCCGTCGATCATGAAGTTGACGGCGGGATCCGTCCTCTTTGTCCCTGTCAACTTCATGATCGACGAGGTGACGGCTGTTGCCGGGGTCTGGTAATCGTGACGGTGTGTCCGATACCGACCACCTGCCGCGCGGCGCAGCGCCGCGCGGGGAACCGGGCGCCGACCGGCGTCCGGAAACAGCCGTTGCGGCGATGGCCGTCGGCTGCGCCACGGTGAGAATGACGAGCGAGGCGGCGTCCGACATCCGCCCGTGGGACGCCGTGGAGTCTGTCGCATGAGCGGCTGGGAACTGTCCGGATACACCCCGGTCCGCCGGCTAGGCGCCGGCGCGTCGGGCAGCGTCGTGCTCGCCACCCACGACGCGACCGGCACCCCCGTCGCGATCAAGTACCTGATCCGCGACCTGGGCGAGGACTCGGCGTTCCGGACCGCGTTCCGCACCGAGGCCCGGCTCCTCGGCGAGATCGACGACCCGCACGTCAGCCGCCTCTACGAGTACGTGGAGAGCCCGCACGGCGCCGCCATCGTGATGGAACTGGTCGACGGCGTCTCACTGCGCCAGATGCTGCGCGAACACGGCCCGACCACACCCGAGGCCGCGCTCTGCGTCCTCAAGGGATCACTCGCCGGCCTGGCCGCCGCACACACCCACGGCGTCGTGCACCGCGACTACAAACCGGAGAACGTGCTGGTCACCGGCACCGGGCTGAGCAAACTCGCCGACTTCGGCATCGCCATGCCGATCGGCCAGGGCTCCGACACCACAGTGTCCGGCACGCCCCGCTACATGGCCCCCGAGCAGTGGACCGGCGCCCCGGCCGGCCCCGCGTGCGACGTCTACGCCGCCACCGCCACGTTCTTCGAGTGCCTCACCGGCCGCCCCCCGTACCAGGGACCGGACCTGCTCTCCCTGCGCGACCAGCACGCCAGCGCGCCGATCCCCGCCGAGGCGGCACCCCCGCCGGTGCACGAACTGCTGCGCCACGGCATGGCCAAACGCCCCGACGAGCGCCCGCCGTCCGCCGAGGCGTTCCTGGAGCTGCTGGAACGGGTCGCCGGCACCGGCTACGGCCCGGAATGGGAGGAACGCGGGCTGCGCGAGCTGGCTCGGCGGGCATTGCTGCTGGCCGCGCTGTGGCCGTTCCCGGACCGGGCCGAGGGCGCCACCGCCGTCGCGCACAACGAACTCGGCACGACCACCACCGGCCGGGGCGGACGGTTCCGTAAGGGCCGCACCCGTACCGTCCTCGCCGCCGGTGCCCTGGCCGCCGCCGTCCTGGCCGGCGGCGCAGGCTACAGCTACGCCGCCCACGACGACACGTCCGCCGCGGGCCCGACCGGCCCGGCGAGCGCCGCGCCCGCCACCACCGGCGCACCCGTACCGGACCCGACCGGCGCCGAGACGCCCAGCCCGTCACCGACACCCGGCCCGTCCACCGTGTCCGCCGCGCCGCCGCCTCCCGCGCCGTCGGCCACCCCCGATCCGACGGGGACGCCGACCCGAACAGGCACACCCACCCCCAGCGCGTCGCGCACCACCAGCCCGCCGCCACCGGACGTGACCGGGCCGGTCGTGGACGGCGTGAGCGCCGACCCGGGCGAGCTGGACCCGAAGGGCTGCCCCTACGGCGCCAAGAGCAGCACCGTCACCGCCACCGTCACCGACGACCGCAGCGGCCCGGCCGCGCTCACAGTCACCTTCGGTTACACCGTCGACGGCGCCACCGGCACGATCCGGATGGCCGCCGCCGGGCGCGGCGTGTTCACCGGCACGCTCGGCCCGCTGTCCACGCCCAAGCGCAGCGCCCGCATCCCCATCCGGGTCACCGCCGCCGACGCCGCCGGCAACACGACCACCTCGACGTCACCTGTGTACGTGACGCTCTACCACGACTGCACCCCCGGCTAGGAGTACGACAGTGCCCGCTGCCCCGCACCGCAGCCCGTCCCGGGGACGGTCGGCGTGACCCGCCCCGACGAGCCCACCGAGGCGCTGCCCACCCGCGCCCTGCCGCTCACCGGCGACGCGGACGCCGCCGAGCCCACCGTCCATCTCACCCGGCCCCGAGCCGACGCCGACCCGACGGTGCCGCTCGCCGTCATGCAGGCGGAGCCGGGTGCCGAGGGTGGGGAGCCGACGACGGCACTGGTCATCGAGAGCGCGGAGCCGACCGTCCGGCTCGCCGTCGACACCCCGCCGGCGACCGGCAGGTCGGAGCCCACCGTCCACCTCCCCGGGGCGGGGGCCGCCCAGCCACCCACCGCCGAACCCACAGTCCACCTGACGGCGATCCCCGGCGGGGACGACCGCACCGCAGACCTCGCCGCCTCGGCCACGGCGACACCGCCCGATGCCGAGCCGACCGTGCACATCCGCCCAGGCCGGGCAGACGACACAGGTGAGGCGACCGTTCACTTCGTGGCGGCTCCGGACAGCAGGGCGGGGGAGCGGACAGTGAGCCTGCGGTCGGCTCCGGTTGATCCGGCGGGCGAGGCGACGGTCCATATGCGCCCAGCACCGGCGGACGCGACTGGACAGGCCACCGTCTACCCGCGTCCGAGCGCGGAACCGCCCCAGCGCCCCGGCGCGGAACCGACCGCATCGTGGCAGCCCACCGCCTCCTGGCAGCCCGCCGGCGTACCGCATCAGGGTCACACCACCGGGACGGCGGTGACCGGCGCCGGGGCGTACCCGGATCGGACCGGCCACGCGCGGGCGGTGAGTGGCGTGCCGGCCCCGGGCGGTGAGCTGCGCTTCGGGCCGGGCGTGCCGGCGACGCCGCCGCCCGCGCCGCCCTGGCCCACCGCGCCGCCGATCCGGCCGCGTCCGGCCTGGCGTCGCGTCGTCTCGGTGCTGTCCACGCTGCTCACCGTGGTGCTGCTGCTGACTGTCGGCCTCTACCTGTGGCAGCGGCTGCGCCCGCTGGAGGTCGAGGGGGTCACCGTCGCGGTGCCCCGGCCGGCCGGTGTCGCCTGCGACGTGACTGTCGACGTGGTGGCCACCGTGCGCACCAACGGGCGCGGCGGAACGATCCGGTACCAGTGGTTCCGCTCCGACGCGCCGCCCGGCGCCGTGCTCACCGAACGGGTCGGCAGCGGGCAGCAGACCGCCGCGCTCACCCTCAAGTGGACGTTCACCGGGGCCGGGACGACCACCGGCATCGCCACCGTCAACATCGTCGAACCGACGACGGCGCAGGCCAGCACCCGCGTCGTCTACCGCTGCCCCGGAGGCTGACCGCGTTTCCGCGCGCGCCCGTCCGGGTAGCCCCACCCGAACAAACCTGGACCACGCACGTGGAGGCCCTTCGATGAGAGACAACTTCGGGGACGCGGTGGGCGACGCGTTCCGTTCGGTGATGCTGTTCCTGCCCAAGGCGGTCGCGTTCGTCGCGATCCTGGTCGTCGGCTGGCTGATCGCCAAGGCCGTGCTGAAGCTCGTGGACAAGGTGCTGGAGCGGGTCCACTTCGACCGGGCCGTCGAGCGCGGCGGGATCAAGACCGCGCTGGCCCGCTCGAAGTACGACGCCAGCGACATCGTCGCGAAGCTGGCCTACTACGGGGTGCTGCTGGTCACGCTCCAGCTCGCGTTCGGCATCTGGGGCCCGAACCCCATCTCCGACCTGATCGCCGGCGTGATCGCCTGGCTGCCCCGGGCGTTCGTCGCCATCGTCATCGTGGTGGTCGCCGCGGCCATCGCCCGCGCGGTGAAGGACATCATCTCCAGCGCGCTCGGTGGCCTCTCGTACGGCCGGGTGCTGGCGAACCTCGCCTCGGTGTTCATCCTGGGCCTCGGCGTCATCGCCGCGCTCAACCAGATCGGCGTCGCCACCACGGTCACCACCCCGGTGCTGATCGCGGTGCTCGCCACCGTGGGCGGCATCCTGGTCGTCGGCGTCGGCGGCGGGCTGGTCCGGCCGATGCAGAGCCGCTGGGAGAACTGGCTGACCCGGGCCGAGGAGGAGTCGCGCACCATCGCCACGCACGCCCGCGCATACCAGGCCGGCCGGCGCGACGTCGAGGCCCGGCTCGCCGCCACCGGCCCGTACGCGGAGTCCGAGCTGACCCAGCCGGTGAGCCGCGACGCCGAGGCGGACCGCACGCAGCCGGTGCCGGCGTACCCGGCCACCCCGTCGACCACGGCCGCCGCAAGTGAGGACCCCACCGAGCCGGTGCCGTCGCAGGCGGGCGCGGAGGCCACGCAGCACATTCCGGCGTACGCGGACTCCGAGCGCACCCAGCCGACCACGCCGCGCCAGCCGACCGCCGAGCAGGCCGCGGACAACGAGGCCACCATGGTCATCCCGCAGGCCGACGTGGAGAAGTTCCGCCGCTGACCCGAACAGCGGAGACGAACCGGGGCGGGACCACACGGTCCCGCCCCGAATTCGTGCCCGCCGGGGGACCACCCGGGCGCCTCGCGGCGGATAGGATCCCGGCATGACCTGGCGATGTTGATGCCTTCCTGAGCGACGAGGCCGCGGGCCGCCGCGGACGCCGTGCATTCCGACCGGTGTCCGTCACGTCCCGTGGGAAGGTTCCATGCTCGTCGCTCCTGCCCGCGTACCAGCGACCCGCCGCTTGGCGGCGACGCTCTACGGGTACGCGTTCCTCACCGACCTCGTCCTGCTCTACCCGCTCTACGTGCTGCTGTTCGCCGACACCGGGTTGTCGGTCGGGCAGATCTCCTCGCTGTTCGTGCTCTGGGCGGCCGCCGGCATCGTGCTGGAGGTGCCCTCCGGCGTGTGGGCCGACGCGGTGTCGCGCCGCCTGCTGCTCTGCCTCGCGCCGCTGCTGGCCGCCGCCGGGTTCGCGCTCTGGGTGCTGCTGCCGTCGTATCCGGCGTTCGCCGTGGGCTTCCTGCTCTGGGGTGCCGGCGGCGCACTGCGCTCCGGCGCGCTGGAGGCGCTCGTCTTCACCGAGTTGGAACGCCTCGGCGCGGCCGACCGGTACGCCCGGCTGATCGGCCGGACCCGCACCGCCGAGGTGCTCGGCGCGGTCGGATCAGGGGTGCTCGCCGGGCCGGTGTTCGCGCTCGGCGGCTACCTCGCTGTCGGCGCGGCGAGCGTGGTCACGTGCCTGCTGGCCGCTGCCGTCGCGGCCCGCTTCCCGGAGCACCGCCAGCCGCCGGCCGCGCCTGTCCCGAGCGCGGGTGACGACGAGCCCGGCTGGCTGGACAGCCTGCGCCTGGGCCTGCGCGAGGTGCGGGCCGACCGCCGCGTCCGCGCCGCCGTGCTGCTGGTCGCGGCGGTCACAGCGATCTGGGGTGGGCTGGACGAGTACACCGGGCTGCTGGCCGCCGACACCGGCATGGCCGAGGTCGGCGTACCGCTGCTGCTCCTGCTGGTGTGGGCCGGGATGACTGTGGGCGGGCTGCTCGCGCCGCTGGGCGAGCGGCTGTCCCACAGCGGGTACGCCGGTCTGCTCGTGTTCGCGGCCGCGGCGACGGCGGCCGGGGCGCTGCTGCGGCACCCGGCGGGGTTCGTGCTGCTGGCTGCGGCGTTCGCCGCGTTCCAGCTGGCCACGGTGCTCGCCGACGTGCGGCTCCAGGCCCGGATCACCGGGTCGGCGCGGGCCACCGTCACCTCGCTCGCCGGAATGGCCACCGACCTGACCATCGTCGCCTTCTACGCCGGGTACGGGCTGCTCGCCGGTGCGATGGGCAACCCGGCTGCCTTCGCGGTCGCGGTGCTGCCGTACCTGCTGGTGGCGCTCTGGCTGCTCACCGGTCGAGCATGAATCGCCAGAAAAGGGACCAATGGTCGCGTTCGCGGCCTAGCGTTGGTCCGGAAATTCGGCGACCCCGGGGGACGATCGCGGTGACGTTGGAAGCAGAGCGCACACTGCGCGACGAGGACCTGACCGGGCTGGCGGACCTGGCCGCCCAGCTGCGGGTGGACGCGATCAGGTGCAGCACGATGGCCGGCTCCGGGCACCCCACGTCCAGCCTCTCCGCCGCCGACCTGCTCGCCGTGCTCGTCGCCCGGCACCTGCGCTACGACTGGTCCTACCCGGGCAACCCCGGCAACGACCACCTGATCTTCTCCAAGGGGCACGCCTCCCCGCTGCTGTACGCGGTGTTCCGGGCCACCGGCGCGATCAGCGAGCAGGAGCTGCTGGAGACGTACCGGCGATCCGGGTCGCGCCTGCAGGGCCACCCCACGCCGGTGCTGCCCTGGGTGGACGTCGCCACCGGCTCGCTCGGGCAGGGCCTGCCGGTCGGCGTCGGGGTGGCGCTCGCCGCCCAGTACCTGGACCGGTCGCCCGCCCACGTCTGGGTGCTCTGCGGCGACAGCGAGACCGCCGAGGGCTCGGTGTGGGAGGCGCTGGACAAGGCCGGCCACTACGGGCTGCGCAACCTCACCACGATCGTGGACGTCAACCGGTTCGGCCAGCGCGGCCCCACCGAACTGGAGTGGGACCTGGACACCTACCGGCGGCGCGTCGAGGCGTTCGGCTGCCGGGCGATCGTGGTCGACGGCCACGACCCGGGCGCGATCGACGAGGCGTACGGGCAGGCACGCGACGCCACCGGGCCGACAGTGGTGCTGGCCCGCACGGTCAAGGGCAAGGGCGTGCCCGAGGTGGAGAACAACCCGTCCTGGCACGGCAAGCCGTTCGACCCGGAGCTGGCCGAGCGCGCCGTGCGGGCGCTCGGCGGCCCCCGGCGCATCCGGGTCGCCGGACCGAAGCCACCGCCCGCGCCCCGGGCCGCCGCGCCGGAGATCCGGCAACCGGAACTGCCGACGTACGAGCGCGGCGCGAAGGTCGCCACCCGGGACGCGTACGGCGACGCGCTGCGCGCCCTCGGCGCGGCCCGGCCCGACGTGGTCGCGCTCGACGGCGAGGTCAGCGACTCCACCCGGGCGGAGCGCTTTGCCACCGCGTACCCGGACCGGTTCTTCCAGATGTTCATCGCCGAGCAGCAGCTCGCCGCCGCGGCGGTGGGCCTGGCGGTGCGCGGCTACCGGCCGTTCGCGGCTACGTTCGCCGCGTTCTGGTCCCGGGCGTACGACTTCATCCGGATGGCGGGCGTCTCCCGGGCCGACATCGCGCTCGTCGGCTCGCACGCCGGGGTGGAGATCGGCCCGGACGGCCCGTCCCAGATGGGGCTGGAGGACATCGCCGCGCTGCGGGCGGTGCCCGGCTCCACGGTGCTGTGCCCGGCCGACGCGGTCTCCTGCGCGGCCCTCGTCGCCCAGATGCCCGACCAGCCGGGCGTCAGCTACCTGCGGACGACGCGCGGCGCGTACCCGGTGCTCTACGACGACGCCGAGCCGTTCCCGATCGGCGGCAGCCGGATGCTGCGCGACGGCGGGGACGTGGCGCTGCTCGGCACCGGCGTCACGGTGCACCTCTGCCTCGCCGCCGCCGACGAACTGACCCGCGAGGGCATCGACGCCCGGGTGATCGACCTGTACTCGATCAAACCGGTGGACCGGCAGCGCCTGGCCGAGACCGTCGTGGAGACCGGCGGACGGCTGGTGGTGGTCGAGGACCACTACCCGGAGGGCGGGCTGGGCTCCGCGGTGCTGGAGGCGCTCGCCGACCTGGGCGAACCGGCCCGGGTCAACCACCTGGCGGTACGCGGGCTGCCCGGCTCCGGCACCCCCGCCCAGCAGCTCGACCGGGCCGGCATCGGCGTCGGCGCGATCGTCTCGGCGGCGCGGGCCCTGGCCTGAGCCGTACCGCCGGGGCCCGCGGCGCGGCGGTGTTTGCCCGGACCGGCGGCGGGTAGCCACGGTGCCGTTGCGACGGGAGGACAGACGATGGCCGAACCGGAGTTCTACGCGCGGGTCTCCGCCCGTGCCGGCGTGCCGGTGGAGACGGCCCGCGCGCTGACCGAGGCGACACTGCGCACGCTCGCCGAACGGATCAGCGGCGGCGAGGCCGACGACCTGTCCGCGCACGTCGCGCACGAGCTGCGTCCGCTGCTGGCACGCGCCCGCGTCGAGGACCCCGAGGTCTTCGGGTACGACGAATTCCTGCGCCGGGTCGCCGAGCGCTCCGGCGCCACACCGTCCGACGCCGAGCGCGGCGCCCGGGCGGTGTTGCAGGCGCTGCACCGGGTGATCGGGCCGGCCCAGTTCAACCGCGCGCTGTCCCAGCTGCCCCGGGAGATCGCCGAGCTGGCCCAGCCCGCCCCACGCCCCGCCTAGGCGAAAGGAAGGGCCCCTTATTAACGCCTCCGGTAGAGGAAGGGCCCCTTGTTAACACCCGCCGCCACGGGCCGCCAGCGTCGGCGCCGGGGGAGGCGTCACTCGGGCAGCGCGTCCAGGTAGACCCAGCGGCCGTCCTCGCGGGCGAAGCGGCTGTGCTCGGCCAGGACGCCCGCCTGCCCGCCCTCGCGGTAGTGCGCCCGGAACCGCACCGTCCCGGCGCTGTCGAACAGGCCGCCCTGACCGGTCTCCACGATCTCCAGCCGGGTCCAGCGGGTGCCCGGGTCCAGCTCCAGCCGCTCGGGGCGGGTGGTGGAGTGCCAGCTGTGCCGCAGGTAGGCCGCGTCGCCGAGCGCGAACGCACTGAACCGGGACCGCATCAGCGCCTCCGCTGTCACCGCCGTCGCCTCGCCCCGGTGCACCGGGGCGCAGCAGTCCGCGTACGGCCGGCCGGTGCCGCACGGGCAGGCCGCCGGACGTTCACCCGCGCCCTCGCGCGCCTTCCGTCTCGCCACCCGGCGATTCTCTCCCACACCACGACCGCCCTCGCCGCCGGTAGGCCGGGGAATCCCGGACGGGACAGGATGAAAGGGCGCACTGTTCGAGGGCGAGGACGGTGGAGAGGGGCAGTCGCCGGGGAGGCGGCTGAGGCCACCAGCGTCGGCTGACCGACCTCGTATAGTCGCCTCCATGATCACTCGTGGGGCCACGGCCGACGCCACCACCGGCGGTTCCGGCGTTCGGAACCTCCGCGACGCAGGCGGCGTCGGGTCGTTGCGCCGTGGGGTCCTGTATCGCTCTGGCGCCCTGCATCTCCTGACGCCCGAGGGTGCCCGGGAGCTGGAGGATCTCGGGCTACGCACGGTCATCGACCTCCGCAGCATCCGAGAGGTGGCCGACCGGCCGGACCGGTGTGCGGGTCTCGGCGTCAAGCACTGCCACTTTCCGGTGTTCACCGAGCAGAGCTGGCCGGACGACCAGGTGGCGCTGTACCCGTACATGGCTGAGCAGGCGGGTCGTGCCACCGTCGCGATCATTCGGCAGCTCATCACCCCTGGTGCACTACCTGCCCTGGTCCACTGCGCCTCCGGCAAGGACCGCACCGGAGTCGTCGTCGCCGTCATCCAGACTCTCCTGAATGCTTCCGATACGGAGGTCACCCAGGACTTCCTGCGCTCGAACGCCGCTCTGGACCTCACCGGATCGCCGGCCGGCGCGGCGATCGGACACGGCACCCGCCCGGTGACCGCAGCGCACCTGCTTCATGCCATGGTGTGGATCCGCAGCCACCACGGCTCGGTCTCCGCCTATCTCCAGGCTGCCGGCGCCACCGAGGTCGAACTGGAGGCCCTGCGGGGGGTGCTTGCCTGACACGGTCGTGCCACCGGCCGGTACCGCACGTCTTCGCAATCGCTGCGCCCACGAGGCAGCCGCAGGCGCTACGCTCCCCGGACCATGAGCGTGAGCCCGACTCAGCGTGCCCTCGACCCGGATCAGGTCCGCCGCCACCTCACCGCCTCGTTCGGACCCGGCGCCGAGGTGGCCGACTGCGGGCCGCTGACCGGTGGCGGCTTCGCCGCCGTCTGGTGGGTACGCCTCACCGACGGCCGCGAGGTGGTGCTCAAGGTCGGTCCGGCGCCGCACGTGCCGCTGCTGCGCTACGAGCGCGACATGATCGGCGCGGAGGCGCACTACCTGCGCCTGGTGGCCGACCGCGCACCGGGGGTGCCCACGCCCGCGCTGCTGCACCACGGCACCGACCCCGGCCTCGGTGACTGGCTGCTCATGGCGCGGCTACCAGGTCGTACCCTCTGGGACCTGACCCAGGCCGGCGCGGACGTCGGGCCGCTGCGCGCGGAGTTCGGCCGCGCGCTCGCCGCGCTGCACGGCGTCACCGGCGAGCGGTACGGCTACGACGGCGACCGGGCCTCCGGGGCGACGTGGCGGGACGCCTACACGGCCATGGTGGACGACATGCTCGCCGACGCCGCGGACTGGGCGGTGCCGCTGCCGGCGCCCGCGACCCGGATCCGGGAGCTGGTGGCGCGGCACGCGGAAGTGCTCGACGCGGTACGCCGCCCAGCGCTGCTGCACTTCGACGGCTGGGCCGGGAACGTGCTGGCAGTGGACGGGCCGGACGGCACGCCCCGGCTCACCGGCCTGGTCGACGGCGAGCGGTACCTGTGGGGCGACCCGCTGATGGACCTCGTGTCGCCGCTGCTGTTCCGCCGCGCCGAGGACGAGCCGGACGACCCGCTGGTACGCGCCTACCGGGCGGCGGCGCCGTTCCCGCTCGACGCCGGGGCGCGGCGGCGGCTCGGGCTCTACCGGCTGTACCTCTACCTGCTGATGACTGTCGAGATGCCCAGCCGGAACATCACCGCCGACAACGACCCGGGCCGGGTGGAGCTGCTGGCGGACCTGCTCGGCGCGGAACTGGCCGACCTGGCGGACTGAGCGCAGGCTCACCGGGTCGCGGTGGCGAAGACGACGATGTTGTCCGGGTAGCTGCCGGTCCGCGGGTCGAACCGCCCGCCGCACGTGATCAACCGCAGCCGCGCCGCCGCGTCGCCGCCGTAGACCCGCGCGGTGGGGAAGCGCTCCTTCGGGTACGCCCCGACGCCGTCCACAGTGAACGTCGCGGTCCGGCCGTCGGCGCGCAGCACGCGAATGCTGTCGCCGCTGCGCAGCCGCCCGAGGTCGAAGAAGACCGCCGGGCCGTGCTGCGAGTCGACGTGCCCGACGAGCACCGCGTTGCCGGCCTGGCCGGGTGCGGGACCGGGGTGGTACCAGCCGGTGACCTCCGGGCGTTCCAGCGGCGGCACCTCCAGCGCGCCGTCCGCGTCGGTGGCGACCGGGACGATCTCGGCGTCGACGCCGATGCGGGGGATGGTGACCCGGACCGGCGTGGACCGGGGGAGTGCCGGGCCGGCCGTACCCGGTCGTTCGGTGGCGGGCGCGGCGGAGACGCCGGGCTGCGGTGGTGCCGCCGACGTGGTGCCGAGCCCGGCCGAGACCAGGCCGGCGCCCGCGGCGGCGGCGACCGTGACGGCGGTGACCACGGCGGCGGTGCGCAGTCGCGACCGGCCGCCGTGCGGCGACGAGGCCAGCATCCCACCTCCGTCCGACAGGGACGCGGCGCCCGCGCCGGAGCATCCGGCGCGGGCGGACCGCTCGGCGAGCCGGTCAGGCGGCGGCGTCCGCGCGGCGCCGGCGGATGACCGCGTACGCGCCTCCGGCGAGCGCCCCGGCGGCCAGCACGCCGCCGGCGATCAGCACTCCGGTGTCGCCGTCGCGTCCGCCGCCACCGGCCTGCGCGCCGCCGATCGGGGTGACGGTGAACGTGGCGCTGCCGCCGTCGCTGCCGTCGCCGCACGTGGTGGCGACCGTGTACGTGCCGAGCGTGAACCCGGCGGTGAACAGTTCGGCGCTCAGGCCACCGCCCGCGGCGGCCGTGGTGGACCGGACGTTCTGGTCCCGGTCCGGGCCGGTGACCCGGAAGATCGCGTCACCGGCGTTCGGGTTGCACGTCGTGGTCAGCACGACGGTGCCGCCGACCGGGGTGGTGGCGGGTGAGACTCTGGTGTCCGCCAGCGCGGCGGCCGGGAGCAGCAGTGCGCCGAGGCCCACGCCGAACGCCGCCGATCCGAGAAATGACTGTGCCTTCATCCGCGTCTTCCCTCACTTTTCGTCCGCTGTAGGCGTGGGACGTCGTTCGGGTGGCCAACTCCGTGACGAGCACCGGTGTGGCCAACACTAGGAGGGTTGCGGCGGTCACTGGGGGTAATTGAGAAATCTTCGTTGCCGTCCGGTGTGCTCCCTGCCGCCACGACACGGCGGACATGCCGGGCCAGCCCGGACGGCGAACCGGTACGGTTCGCCGTGTCTGGGGTCTGGTGTCCCGTTCGCGACTACCGGACCGGCGGCTCCGGCCGGACCAGCCCGGTGTCGTACGCGAGCACCACCGCCTGGATGCGGTCGCGCAGGCCCAGCTTGGTGAGGATCGCCGAGACGTGGGTCTTCACGGTGGCGGTGCTCAGGTGCAGCCGGGCGGCGATCTCCGCATTGGACAGTGCCCGCGCGGTGAGCGTCAGCACCTCCCGCTCGCGGGCGGTCAGCACGGCGAGCACGTCGCCGGCGGGCGCGGGCGCGGGCAGCCGGTCGGCGTACCGGTCCAGCAGCCGCCGGGTCACTGTGGGCGCGAGCAGGGCCTCGCCCCGGGCCACCACGCGTACCGCCTCGGCGAGGTCGGCCGGACGGGTGTCCTTGAGCAGGAACGCACTCGCCCCGGCGCGCAGCGCGGCGTAGACGTGTTCGTCCAGGTCGAACGTGGTCAGCATGACCACCCGGGCCGGGTTGCCGGCGGCCACCAGGTCCCGGGTGGCGGCGATGCCGTCGCGCCGGGGCATCCGCACGTCCATGAGCACCACGTCCGGCCGGGTCCGCGTCGCCACCGCGACCGCCTCGACACCGTCGGCCGCCTCCCCGACGACGCTCAGGTCGGGCCGCGCGTCGAGGACGGTACGCAGCCCGGCGCGGATCAGCTCCTGGTCGTCGGCGACCACCACCCGCACGGTCACCGGCCCGCCCCGACCGGCAGTCGCGCGTGGACCCGGAACCCGCCGGCCGGCAGCGGGCCGGCGTCGAGCGTGCCGCCGAGCAGCCGGGCCCGCTCCCGCATGCCGACGATGCCGCGCCCGGTGGGCGTACCGGGCCGGCGGGCGGGCGCCGGGCCGTCGTTCACGACCTCCAGCCGCAGTACGCCGTCGCGATAGTGGACGTCCACGTCGGCGCGGGTGGCGTGCCCGTGGCGCAGCGCGTTCGTCAGTGACTCCTGCACGATCCGGTACGCCGACAGCTGTACCCCGCCGGGTAGCGCCTCGCCGTCGCCCTCCCGGTGCAGCGTCACCGGAAGGCCGACCGCCCGGACCGCGTCGGCGAGCGCGTCGAGCTGCGCCAGCCCCGGCTGTGGCCCGCCCTGCTCGGACCCGTCGTCGACGGCGAGCGCGTGCAGCATGGACCGTAGTTCGGTCAGCGCCGACCGGGCTGCCGTGTCGATCGCGGCGAGCGCGGCGCGGGCCTGCGCCGGGTGCTCGTCGAACACGTCCTCGGCGGCGGCGGCCTGGACGGCGATGACCGCGACGTGGTGCGCCACCACGTCGTGCAGTTCTCGGGAGATGCGTTCCCGCTCGGCCGCCAGCACCTGCCGTTCCCACGCGCAGCGCCGTTGCGCCTGGCCCCGTTGCAGCTCGCCGAGCGTCCAGCTCAGGGCCAGCGCGGTCACCGCCAGCAGCAGGTCCCGCCAGCCGCCGGTGACCAGCTTCCACGGCGTGGGCGCCAGCAGCAGCCCGAGCGCGACGAGCGAGTACCGGGGCGGGCGCAGCCGGGCCACGTACGCCATCGGCACCGCGACCAGGCCGAGCCAGCCGAGCTGCGGGCAGAGCGCCTCCAGGCCGACGCCTGCCAGCGCGGCGACGGTGAGGGCGTACCCCGGGTGGCGCCGGATCCACAGCAGACAGCTCGCCTGCGCCACAGCGAGGCCGACCGCGACGGCGGTCGCGCCGGGCGTGTCCGGGCCGGCGTCGGAGGCCAGCAGCGCGAGCAGGCACACGGCGATGCTCACGGTGGCGATGCCGCCGTCGAGCAGCAGCAGGAACCGGGACCGGGACGCGCACCTCATGTCCGGATGCTAGGCCGCCGGTCCACCGCTTCTCATCGGTCGCCAGACGGAGATCCGGGCCGGTGGTCGTTCGGGCGACGGAGCCGGGAACCGCTCCGCAGCCCGATCCGCGCGGCGGCCGCCGGACCTAGCGTTTCCGGCAGTCGTCCCGATGTGGAGGAGTCACCGATGGAGACCACGATCCCGACAGTCACCGCCCGCCCGAACCGCCGCCGGGACCGCCTGCTCACGGTGTTCGCGGCGACCGCCGCCGCGCTGCTGGGCTGGGTGGTCGCGGTACCGGTCGCGGGGGTGGAGCTGATCGCGCGCAGCGGCTCTACGGACCAGCGGGTGACGCCGGTGGCCGTGGTGGTGAGCACGCTGCTCGCCGGGCTGGCTGGCTGGGCGCTGCTGGCCCTGCTGGAACGGCTCACCGCCCGTGCCCGCACCGTCTGGACGGTGGTCGCGGGCCTCGTGCTGCTGGTGTCCCTGCTCGGGCCGCTGGGCGGGGGAGTGGGGAGTGCGGCGACGCTGACGCTGGTGGCGTTGCACCTGGTCGCAGGCGCGGTGCTGATCACCGGCCTGCGCCGGACCGCCGCCCGCTGACGGCCGGGCGATCCGCTGACGGGTCCGGACCGCCGCGACGGGGGCAGGCGGCCCGGACCATCAGAACTAGCCTCCTAGGATGGCTTACGCGATGTGACGCCGAAATTCCTCCGCCACCGATGTCGAGAACGCAACGCCGGCTTCGTCCCCGGAGTGAACGCGGCCAGAATGGGTCGCACCCTCCACGAGGAGACACTCATGAAGTACCTGCTCCTGAAGCACTACCGCGGCGGCCCGACCCCGGTGTCCGACATGCCGATGATCGACAAGTGGACGCCGGAGGAGATCTCCGCGCACGTGCACTACATGCAGGAGTTCGCGGCGAAGCTGCAGGAGAGCGGCGAGTACGTCGACGGCCAGGCGCTCGCCCCGGAGGGCACGTTCGTCCGCTACGACGGCGAGGGACGCCCGCCGGTGACCGACGGCCCGTTCGCCGAGACGAAGGACCTCATCGCCGGCTGGATGGTGATCGACGTGGACAGCTACGAGCGCGCGCTCGAACTGGCCGCCGAGCTGTCGGCCGCGCCGGGGCAGGGCGGCAAGCCGATCCACGAGTGGCTGGAGCTGCGCCCGTTCCTGACCGCGCCGCCGACCATCACCGAGTGATCCGTCCGATGGACGAGGTCGCGCTCCGCAGCCTCATCCCGGGCGTGCTCGGTGTCCTCGTCCGCCGCGGAGCCGACTTCGCGGCGGCCGAGGACGCCGTGCAGGACGCGCTCATCGAGGCGCTGCGCGTCTGGCCGGCCGACCCGCCCCGCGATCCGCGGGGCTGGCTGGTGACCGTGGCCTGGCGGCGGTTCCTGGACGTGGTGCGCGCCGACGCCGCCCGGCGCCGGCGCGAGGACCTCGTGGACGAGGAACCGCCGCCCGGCCCGGTGCCGGCGGTCGACGACACGCTGCGGCTCTACTTCCTCTGCGCGCATCCGTCGCTGAGCCCGTCGTCGGCCGTCGCGTTGACGCTGCGCGCCGTCGGCGGGCTCACCACCCGGCAGATCGCGCAGGCGTACCTGGTGCCGGAGGCCACCATGGCGCAGCGGATCAGCCGGGCCAAGCGCACCGTGTCCGGGGTGCGGTTCGATCAGCCCGGTGACGTCGCCACCGTGCTGCGCGTGCTGTACCTGGTGTTCAACGAGGGCTACTCCGGCGACGTGGACCTGGCCGCCGAGGCGATCCGGCTCACCCGGCAGCTCGCCGCCGCGATCGACCACCCCGAGGTGGCCGGGCTGCTCGCGCTCATGCTGCTGCACCACGCCCGCCGGGCCGGGCGGACCGCGCCGGACGGCAGCCTGGTGCCGCTGGCTGAGCAGGACCGCGGCCGGTGGGACACCACGCTGATCGCCGAGGGCGTGAGCATCCTCCAGACCGCCCTGTCCCGCGACCGGCTGGGCGAGTTCCAGGCCCAGGCCGCCGTCGCGGCGCTGCACGCCGACGCGCGTACGGCGGCCGAGACCGACTGGGTGCAGATCGTCGAGTGGTACGACGAACTCGTGCGCCTGACCGGCAGCCCGATCGCCCGGCTCAACCGGGCGGTGGCGGTCGGCGAGGCGGACGGCCCGCGCGCCGGGCTGGCGGCGCTCGCGGCGCTCGACGACTCGCTGCCCCGGTACACGGCGGTGGCCGCGTATCTGCACGAACGCGACGGCGACCCGGACCGGGCGGCCCGGCTGTACGCGGAGGCGGCCCGCCGCGCGTCCAGCCTGGCCGAACGCGACCACCTGAACCGGCAGGCGGCCCGCCTCAACACCCGCCGCCCCGGATAAACCGGTCGGCGGCGCGCGTCGCCGCTGGTAGGTTGCCTCGCCGTGACGGGGGAACGGCTCGGCGGGCGCTTCGCCCGACTGTGGACGGCGAGCACGCTGTCCGCGCTGGGTAGCGGGACGGCGACGGTGGCCGCGCCGCTGTACGTGGCGTCGATCACCGACGATCCGCTGGTGGTGTCGGCCGGGGCGGCGGTGTCGTGGCTGCCGTGGCTGCTGTTCGCGCTGCCCGGTGGCGTGCTGGCGGACCGGGTGGACCGGCGGCGGCTGATGGTGCTCATCGACTGGGTACGCGTCGGCGCGCTGGCCGTGCTGGCGGCGGCGATGCTGGCCGACCGGGCCGGGATCGCGCTGCTCTACGCGGTGCTGTTCGTGGTGAATACCGGCGAGGTGGTGTTCCGGACCGCCGCGCAGGCGGTGCTGCCGGCGGTGGTGCCGCGCTCCCTGCTGGAACGCGCAAACGGGTGGCTGGGCGGCGGCACCCAGGTGATGCAGAACATGATCGCCGGTCCGCTCGGCGGGTTCCTGTTCGTGCTGGCGGCGTCGCTGCCGTTCGCGCTCAACGCCGGCACGTACGCGCTGAGCGCCGTGCTGGTCGGACTGCTCGCCGGGACGTACCGGGGCGGGCCGGCGCCGGAGGAGCGGCGCTCGGTGCGGGCGGAGGTCGCGGAGGGATTCCGCTGGCTGTGGGGGCAGCGGCTGCTGCGCACCATGACGGTGCTGATCGGCCTGCTGAACGTCACGCTCACCGCGGCCGTGGCGGTGCTGGTTCTGCTCGCCACCGAGCGGCTCGGTCTCGGCTCGGTCGGCTACGGCGCGTTGTTCACCTGCATGGCGGTCGGCGGGGTGCTCGGCTCGCTGGTGGGGGACCGGCTGATCGCCGCCATCACACCCACCTGGACGGTGCGGACCGGGCTGCTGGTCGAGGCGGGACTGCACCTGGCGCTCGCCGCGTCCCGCAGCGCGGCCGTGGTCGGGTTCGCGCTGTTCGCGTTCGGGGCGCACAGCGCGCTGTGGAACATCGTGGCGAACTCGCTGCGGCAGCGGCTCACCCCGCCCGCGTTGATGGGCCGGGTCGGCAGCACCACGTTGTTCGTCGCGGCGGGCGGCAACTGCGTCGGCGCGCTGCTCGGCGGTGTGGTGGCGGCCCGGTTCGGCATCACCGCGCCGTACTGGGTGGGTTTCGTGGTGGCGGTCGCGGTGATCGCCGCGACGTGGCGGGTCTTCGACCGGGCGACGGTGGCCGCCGCCTACGCCGAGCCGGCCCCGCAGAAGCCCGCGCCGGTGGCCTGAGCGCGGGTCGGCCGGTGGCCGCCTCCGCCGGTGTGGCAGCGTGGCCGGATGCACGCATCCTTCCCGGTCGACGTCGACCTCGCGCTGGTCGGCGGCGGCGGCGCCGCGTCCCTGGTCCTGGCCGCGCTGGACCGCCACGACGTGACCGGGCTGCGGGTCGCGGTGGTCGACCCGGTGCACAAACGCGGCCAGGACCGCACCTGGGCGTTCTGGGGCCTGCCCGGCGACGACCTCGACCCGATGCTGAGCGCGAGCTGGTCGCAGGTCGACGTGGTCACGCCGGCCGGCCGCCGTGTCCTGTCGCTCGACCCCCTGCGGTACGCCATGCTCCGCTCCGCCCCGGTCTACGACCGGGCTGCCGAGGCCGAGCGGCGGCTGGACGTGGTCCGGATCAGCGTCCCGGCGGGGGAGCTGCACGACGACGGTGAGCGGGTCACGGTCCGCGACCCGGACGGGCGGGACCTGGTGCGGGCCGGGTGGGTGCTGGACTCGCGGCCCCGGCGGCCGAAGCGGCCGGGGCGGACCAGCTGGTTGCAGCACTTCCGGGGCTGGTGGCTGGCCGCCGACCGGCCGACGTTCGACCCGGAGCGGGCGGTGCTGATGGACTTCCGCACTCCGCAGCCGGCGCGCGGGGTGTCCTTCGGGTACGTGCTGCCGGTCGACGACCGGTTCGCGCTCGTCGAGTACACCGAGTTCGGGCCGGCCCTGCTCGACGACGCGGGCTACGACGCGGCGCTGCGCGGGTACGCGGACCTGCTCGGCCTGGACCTGACCGCGCTGCGGGTGCGGGAGGTCGAGGACGGCGTGATCCCGATGACCGACGGGCCGTTCGAGTCCCGCCCGAGCCCGCGCGTGGTGCGGCTGGGCACCGCCGGTGGGGCGACGCGCCCGTCCACCGGGTTCACGTTCTCGGCGATGCTGCGCCAGGCCGACCAGGTGGCCGGGGCGCTCGCCGCCGGCCGCCCGCCGGTGCCGGCGCCCGCGTACCCGGGCCGGCACCTGTGGATGGACGCGGTGGCGCTGCGCGCGCTGGACCGGGGACACGTCGGCGGCGTGGAGTTCTTCGAGCGGCTGTTCGACCGCAACCCGCCGGAACGGGTGCTGCGGTTCCTCGACGGCGTGACCAGCCCGGCCGAGGATCTGGCGGTGATGCGGTCCAGCCCGCTGCTGCCGATGACCGGCGCGGTGCTCGGCGACGCGGCCGGCCGGCTGCGGGCCCGCCTGCGGCGCTAGCCTCGGTGGCCGGTCGCCGCGGCGACGCGGTCGCGCACCAGCGTCCGCAGTTGCTCCATCGGGTCGCCGTCGCCCGCGCCGAGCCGGTTGCGCACCGCCGCCACCGTCAACCCCAGTTCCGGGTACGCGAACGCGAGGCTGCCGCCGCTACCGGCGGTGCCGAACGATCCGTCGTCGTCGACCGCGTACCCGAGCCCGAACGTGCTCTCCTGCCCGAACACCCACTCCTGGGCGCGTACCGCCGGGGCGGACACCTCCCGCATCCGCTCGGCGGAGATCAGCCGTACCCCGTCGACCGGACCGAGCAGCGCCGCGTACATCCGGGCCACCGCGCGGGCGCTCATCGTGCCGACCGACGGCACGTCGGCGCGCAGCACGTCGGGGCGGGAGCCGATGACGGTGTCCGGCCGTACGCCGGGTGGCGCGACCGCGTCGAAGTGCGGCAGGTTGACCCCGGCCCAGGTCATCAGCGCGGACAGGCCGGCGTCCTCCAGCCGGGCCAGGCGGGGCAGGTCCGCCTCCGGTACGCCGAGGAACAGTTCCCGGTCCACGCCGAGCGGCCCGGCCACCTCCTCGGCGAGCACCCGCGACACCGGGGCGCCGGTGACCCGCCTGATCACCTCGCCGAGCAGCCAGCCCCACGTCCAGGCGTGGTACGCGAGCCGCTCGCCCGGTGCCCACAGCGGCCGCGCGTCGGCGAGCAGCTCGCACATGCGCGTCCAGTCGGTGAAGTCCTCCGGCGTGACGTCGGCCGGCAGCGCGGGCAGACCGGCGGTGTGGGTGAGCACGTGCCGCAGCGTGATGCCGTCCTTGCCGTGCCGGGCGAACTCCGGCCACACCCGCGCCAGCGGCAGGTCGTAGTCGAGCCGCCCCCGCTCGGCCAGCACGTGCACCACTGTGGCGGTGAGGCCCTTGCCGGTGGAGACCGCGTGCACGGGCGTGTCGGCCGTCATCGGCCGGCCGGTGGTGGTGTCGGCGAGCCCGGCCTGTTCGGTGACGATCGCGACCCCGTCCAGGTAGGCGGCCACCTGCACACCGGCCTCCCGCCCGGAGGAGACCAGCTCGCCGATCGTCGCCCGTACCTCGGCCCGCAGGCCGTCCCACCGCGTGTCCACGATCCCGCAGCGTGCCAGACCATGGCATCGACGTCGTCCGCATTTCGGGGGACGGCGACGGCGGCCGGCGGTGCTCTACCGGCCGGCCGGCGTCGGCGTACTGCCGGTGGTGCCCTGGGTGGGCAGCGGGATGGAGTCGCCGGTCAGCAGCCGGGCGCGTAGCGCGTCGATCGTCTCCTGGCCGACGCCGAGCCGGCCGGTCACGTACCCGTGCACCGAACCGTGGGCGGCCCGCAGCTCGGCCAGCACCAGCCGGATGATCTCGGCCGGCGCCCGCCCGTACGCGGGCCAGCCCGGCGTGGCGCCGCCGTTGCGGTCCCGCCACTCGGCGACCAGGCGGTCGGTGGCCTGCTCGGTGAGCGCGAAGTCCGCTGCGATCTGGTCCTCGTCGACGCCGAGCAGGGACAGCACCAGCGCGGCGAGCAGTCCGGTGCGGTCCTTGCCGGACGCGCAGTGGAACACCAGCGGGTGCTCGCCGTCCGCGATCACCTCGATCGCCTGGCGCAGCTCGGCCACGCCGTCCTCGGCCACCTCGGCGTACCGGTCGGCCAGGTAGCGCCACGGGTCCACGTCGGGGTCGATGTCGGCCTGCACGTACGGCCGGTGTTCGATGCTCAGGTTGTGCCAGGTGACGCCGAGGCTCTCCGGGGCCCGGCCGCGGTCGGCGATCTCCCACGGGTACCGCAGGTCGATCACGGTGCGGACGCCGAGCGCCGCGAACCGTTCCAGATCCTCACCGGCGAGCTTGGCCAGCGAGTCGGAGCGGTAGAGGCGGCCCCGGGCGACGGTGCGGCCGTCGCCGGTCCGCCAGCCACCGAGGTCACGGAAGTTGCAGAGCGTGGCGAAGTCCGGGGGAGTGGTCACACCGGCACGCTAGCCGGGCGCGGCGGGTCGGGTGGTCCCGCGTGCTCGCGTACCCGGTAGGTTGCCGGGCATGGCGGAGGCGGAGACCGGCCGGGTCGTGGAGATCTGGACCGACGGCGCGTGCAGCGGCAATCCCGGGCCCGGCGGGTGGGGTGCGGTGCTGCGCTGGGGCGGGCACGAGCGGGAGCTGTGCGGCGGCGAGGCCACCCCGACCACCAACAACCGGATGGAGCTGACCGCCGCGATCCGGGCGCTGGAGAGCCTCACCCGACCGGTGACGGTACGGCTGCACACCGACAGCACGTACGTGCGCAACGGCATCACCGGCTGGCTGAACGCGTGGAAGCGCAACGGCTGGCTGACCGCGGCGAAGCAGCCGGTGAAGAACGCCGACCTGTGGCAGGCGCTGGAGGCGGCCTGCGCCAGGCACGACGTGACGTGGCTGTGGGTGAAGGGCCACAACGGGCACCCGGAGAACGAGCGCGCCGACGCGCTGGCGAACCGGGGCATGACCGAGGCGCGGAGCGGCGCGGCGGCCGCCCCGCGTACGGCTCAGCGCAGCGGCCGGCCCTCCTCGATCTCCTCCGGCTCCTCGGACGGGTCGCCGGTGCCGGAGACCGCATCGACGTCGTAACCGGCGCGGCTGACCTCTCGTGCCGAGCGCCGGTCCTCGGCGGGCAGGTCGGCGAAGTCGTCACCGGTGTCGTCGGTGGTGTGCAGGGATTCGCCCGGCGGGCGCAGGGACGCCTCGTACGCGGTCGCGCCGTCGGGTTCGTCGCCGGTCGCGCGGCCGAAGGACTCTTCACTGGTCATGTCGCACTCCTGCCCGCAGCGGGTGACGGCAAACGTTCAGCGGGCGGCGTCCCGTCCGCGGGCCGCGTCCGGGTGGGTCGGCATCGAGGAGCCGCCCGAGCTGCTGCCGGAGGCGCCGCCCGCCATGCCGGATCCGTCGTCCTCGGTCACCTCGTCCGGTTTCGGCGCACCGGGAGCGGGGGCCGGCACGTCGGTGTCCGCGGCCGTCTGCACCAGCGGCACCTGCCCGGCCTCGTCCTCGGCGTGCGCCGGGTCGACCGGCTCCTCACCGTCGCGTGCCCGATACCCCACCGGTGGCCCTCCTGTCGGTCAACAGTCGTCCGCGCCGCCTACCCCACCCCACCCCCACCAAACGCGGCCCCGGCCCGTCTCGCGGTGATCAAGGAGTTCGTGTCCCGATCCGGCCCCGAACCGGACACAAACTCCTTGATCACCGCTGTGCGAGCGCGAGCGCGGGCGCGAGTGCGGGCGGGGTGGCGTCAGCGGGGTCGGGGGCGGCGCCGGCGCGGCTGGGGGCGAGTCGGAGTCAGCGTCAGGGACCAGTGGGATGGGCGGCGTAGTCCGGGCGGCAGCACCGTGCGGTGGTCGCCGCGTGCGGCGTCGAGCTGCGACTGGTGCGTGAACAGGCACCCGCCCAGGTCCGCGCCGCGCAGGTCGGCCCCGCGCAGGTCCGCGCCGGTCAGGTCGGCGGCGCCGAGGCGTACGCCCCGCAGGTCGGCCCCGATCAGGCAGGCGCCGCGCAGGTTCGCCCCGGTCAGCGGGGTACGGCGCAGGTCCGTCCCGATCAGCATCGCGCCCCGGCGGTCCGGGCCGGCCCGCCCGGCGCGGGCCTGTTCGGCGGCGCGGGACAGCAGCCGGTTGGCCCGGTCCCGGTGCGCGTCGACGTCGAGGGCGAGCAGGTCGTCGGGGGTGCCGTCGGTGAGCCGGCCGGTCTCGTCGAGCGCGGCGGTCAGCTCGTCGCGCAGCGGGCCGGGCGGGGTCAGGCGTACCGCCTCGGTCAGGTACCACAGCAGCTCGTGCAGCGGCCGCAGCACCGCGAAGCTGTCGAACATCCGCGCGGCGGTGGCCGGGTCGGCACGCCAGTCGCGGCCGGCATACGTGTGCTGGGTGAGGTGCTGACCGGCGCCGAAGCAGTCGAACACGGTGCAGCCGGGGAAGCCGCGTTGCCGCAGCTCGGTGTGGATGCCGCAGCGGAAGTCGGCGCCCAGGTTCGGGCAGGGCCGCCCGGCGGGCTTGTCGATGGCGAAGTCGGCCGACGCGGTGAACGCGGGAGCGACGCAGCACACCCCGGCGCAGCGCGAGCAGTCCGCCCGCAACTCCCGCCCGCCGCCCCCGCCCGCCACCGGTCCGTCCACCCGCACAGTCTCCCCTCCGAACACCCCGCCCCCATTCTCCGCACCCACCCCACCCACCTCCCGACCCACCCCGTCGATCATGAAGTTGACGGCGACAAAACGGACCGGAACCGCCGCCAACCTCATGATCAACGCGACAAGGTGAGGCGGGGTCAGAAGGTGAAGAGGGAGGCGGTGGTGCGCTGCATCAGGCAGGCGTTGCCGAACGTCCGGGTGTAGGAGACCGGGCGGTCCTGCCAGATGCCCACGGCACGCGCGACGACCGGGTCGTACTGCGAGGTGCACGGCGCACCGTCCACGTCGAGCGCGTCCAGGTCGCCGTCGACGCGGGCGACGAGCCGGCAGGCGGTGATCGGATCGGGGTGCAGGCCACCGGTGGGCCCGCAGGTCAGCACCGTGGCGCGCAGGCCGGCGCCGTCGTCGACGGTGAGCAGCAGCACCGAGGGGGTCTCCGGGCCGGGGCGCGGTGCGGCCTGCGCGGGAGAGGCCGGCGCGGCGAGGCCGCCGAGCGCGGCGGCCAGGGCCAGAGCGGCGGTACGTCGGGCGAAGGGCATGGGTGGTCCTTCCGTCGGGGCCCCGGGTGAGGGCCGGTGGACGGCCCGGCACGTCGTGCGAACCGGACCGCCGAGAACCCTAGGTGGACGGTGTGAACGCGAAGAGTCACGAAGTGTTACGCCAGTCGACCCCGCCGCCGGTCCGGTGTTACATCGGCGCACGGGAATGCCCGAACGGCTGACAACCGCCCGAGTGCCTCGCGGGAGCGCATTCCGAATTGGCGGTACGGCCACCTGAAAGGCTGACAACCGAATCGGGCCGTTATTGCGCCGATGCATTCCGTACGCCGGATCGTTGTCAATGCACGGCAACCGGAACGGCCGTTACCGGAACGATTCTTTTGAGCACCTCATAGCGCATTACCGTCGGGTGGCAGGGCGTTTTCGTCCCCGTCGGGAGGACTGCTCATGAGCGAACTGTCGCACCCACCGGCCGCTCCCGGCCCCGATGTCGAGGCCGTTCCCGGCCCCGCCGGCCAGCCCGGCGAATTCGTCGGCCGGTCGCCCGGCCGGCTCGCCTGGCTACGGCTCAAACGCGACCGTACGGCCAAGGCCAGCGCCGTCACGCTCGCCGTCGCCGCCCTGGTGGCGCTCGGCGCGCCTCTGCTGGGACGGCTCACCGGAATCGACCCGACCGACAAGTTCGTGGACCGCCTCAACGATTTCGGAATGCCGATCGGGTACGCCGGCGGAATCAGCTCCGACCATTGGCTAGGGCTCGAACCCGGCAGCGGCCGGGACATCCTGATGCAACTGGTCTACGGCCTGCGGACGTCCCTGTTCATCGCGTTCACCTCGGCCCTGCTGGCATCCGGCATCGGTGTCGCTGTCGGGGTGCTGGCCGGGTGGGCCAGAGGCTGGCTGGACAGCGTCGTCAACTGGCTGATCGACCTCACGCTGGCGTTCCCGTTCCTCATCTTCGCGCTCGCGGTCATCCCGATCCTCCAGGACCGCTTCTACTCCGACCGGGAGGCGCCGTCGCCGGCCTTCCGGGTGGCCCTGATCGTCGCGACCTTCGGCCTGTTCAGCTGGACGTACACCGCGCGGCTGGTCCGCGGGCAGGTGATCTCGCTGCGCGAGCGGGAGTTCGTCGAGGCGGCCCGTGCGGCCGGCGCCGGCACCACGCACATCCTGCTGCGGCAGCTGCTGCCAAACATCTGGGCGCCGATCCTGGTCACCGTCTCGCTGATGGTGCCGCAGTTCATCGCCATCGAGGCGGCGCTGGCGTTCGTCAACATCGGCGTCACCGAACCCACGCCCGACCTGGGCCGCATGATCTTCAACAGCATCGGCTACGTCGCGAGCGACCCCTGGTACACCCTGTTCCCCGGGTTGACGGTCTTCCTGCTGGTCCTGGCGTTCAACCTGCTCGGCGACGCGCTGCGCGACTCGCTGGACCCCCGCTCCACCCGGTAGTCCCACGGCCATCAGTGCCCGGCCGGCGGGGGCCGCCGGGCAGGAAGGAGCACACCGTGCGCGCACGAACCCGGACACTGACAGGTGTCCTCGCCGCGGCGGCGCTGGCCGCCGCCGGCTGCAGCCCCACCACCGACGACGGCGGCGGCGACGACCAGAAGACCAAGACCCAGAGCGGATCGATCTCGTACGAGGCCGCCGACAACCAGGGCCCGGCGAAGGACGTCGACGGGGCGACCCGCGGCGGCACCCTCACCGTGATGCAGCCGGCCGACTTCGAGCACCTCGACCCGGCCCGCAACTACGTCAACGTGCAGCAGGTCGCCGGTGGGCTGCTGTACCGCGCGCTCAACGGCTACAAGGAGGACGGCAGCGGCAAGCTGCTGCTCGTCGGCGACCTGGCCACCAACCCCGGCAAGGACGTGAACGGCGACTGCAAGGTCTGGGAGTTCACCCTGCGCGACGGCGTGAAGTACGAGGACGGCACGCCCGTGTCCAGCAAGGACGTCGCCCACGGCATCGCCCGGTCGTTCGCGGCGAACCTCAACGAGGGCCCGCACTACATCCAGCAGTGGCTCTACCCGGGCGGGGCGTACAACGCCACCTACAAGGGACCGTACGACGGGGGCAAGCCGGTGCCCGACGGCGTCGCCACACCCGACGACCGGACCATCCGGTTCACCTTCCCGCAGCCGCACTGCGACCTGCCGTACGCGGCGGCGCTGCCGACCAGCGCGCCCGTGCCCGCCGCGAAGGACACCCGCGCGAACTACGACCTGCGGCCGTTCTCGTCCGGGCCGTACCGGGTGAAGACCTACCAGCGCGACGTGTCGCTGGAGCTGGAACGCAACCCGAACTGGGATCCGGCGACCGACCCGATCCGCAACGCGTACCCGGACGCGATCCGGATGACGTTCGGCCTGGAGCAGGCCCAGATCGCCGAGCGCCTGGTCGCCGACGGGCCGGCCGACCAGGCGGCGCTGAGCTGGTCGGACGTGCCGCCGTCGGTGCTGCCCCGCACCACCGGATCCGGCGTCTCCGACCGGGTGGTACGCGGCCCGACGCAGTACAACTGGGTGCTGAGCATCAACACCCAGCGGGTCACCGACCTGAGCGTACGGCGGGCGCTGAACTACGCCGTCGACAAGGACGCCCTGCTCAAGGTGCTCGGCGGGCAGGCCGCCGGCTCACCCGCCACCACGCTCATGTCGCCCACCACCGCCGGATTCGTCCCGTACGACCTGTACAACGCCCCGGTCACCGGCGACAAGGCCAAGACCGCCGAGCTGCTCGCCGGCAAGCGGCCGAAGCTGGTGCTCGCCCACTCCAACCTGGAACTGCGCACCCAGCAGGCCGAGGCGCTGCGCAAGAACCTCACCGACATGGGCTTCGACATCGTGATGAAGCCGATCGACAACAGCAGCTACTACGACGAGGTCGGCCGCAAGGACAACCCGTACGACCTCTACCTCACCGGCTGGGGCTCGGACTGGCCCACCGGCTCCACTGTCATCCCCCCGGTCTACGACGGACGGGAGATCGTGGCCGAGGGCAACCAGAACCTGTCGTACCTCAATGAACCGTCCGTCAGCGCGGAGATCGACCGGGTCCGCGACCTGCCGGCCGCGGAGCAGGACGCCGGCTGGATGGCGCTCGACCGCATGATCATGGACAAGTACGCCCCGGTGGTGCCCTGCTACTACGACGCCACCTACGAGCTGCACGGCTCGAAGGTCGGCAACGCCTTCCTCAGCGACGCGTTCGGGATCATCTCGCTCAACGGCATCTACGTGAAGAAGTGACAGCCGCGCGGGGGCGGCTGCCACGGCGTCCGCCCCCGCGCCCACCCCGGGGGAGGTGCTCCCGTGCTCCGTTTCGTCGTACGGCGGCTGCTCGTCGCCGCCCTGACCCTGGTCGTCATCAGCCTGGTCACGTTCGGTCTCTTCTTCGCGGTGCCGAGCAGCCCGGCGAAGGTGATGTGCGGCAAGAACTGCACGGCCGAGGACATCGCCCAGGTCGAGCGCCGCCTCGGCATCGACCAGCCGCTGCCCCGGCAGTACGCCGACTTCGTCAGCGGCGTCTTCGCCGGCCGTACCTACGGCGAGGGCGACTTCCGGCAGGACTGCCCGGCACCCTGCCTCGGCTATTCGTTCCGCAACAACCAGCCCGTCACCGAGATCGTCGCCCAGCGCGCCCCGGTGACCTTCAGCATCGTCCTCGGCGGCGCCGTGCTCTGGCTCGGCCTCGGCATCTCGCTCGGCATGGTGTCGGCGCTACGCCGGGGTACGGCGTTCGACCGCGCCGCGATCGGCGTCACACTGGCCGGGGCGTCGATGCAGGTCTACTTCTTCGGGCTGATCCTGCTCTACCTGCTCGTCTACTCCACCGGGCTGCTGCCGTTCCCCAGCTACACCCCGCTGACCGAGAACCCGTTCCGCTGGGCGGCCGGGCTGATTCTGCCCTGGATGACGCTCGGCTTCCTCAACTCGGCGTTGTACGCCCGGCTGTCCCGGGCGCAGATGGTGGAGACGCTGTCGGAGGACTTCGTCCGTACCGCCCGGGCGAAGGGGCTGCCCGCCCGGAAGGTGCACACCCGGCACGCGCTGCGGGCGGCGATCACCCCGATCGTCACGATCGCCGGGCTGGACATCGGCACCAGCCTCGGCGGCACGTTCATCACCGAGACCATCTTCGGCCTCCAGGGTCTCGGCAAGGCGACTGTGGAGGCGGTGCAGTTCCTCAACCTGCCGGTGGTGATGGCGACGGTGCTGCTGGCGGCGGTGTTCATCGTGGTCGCCAACATCGTCGTCGACGTGCTGTACGCGGTGATCGACCCACGGGTCCGGCTGAGCTGACGGGAGGAGACGGACATGGTGGAGCTTCCGGCGCCGCGTCGCGGCGAGGGCCCGTACCTGCGGGTCAGGGATCTGCGGGTGTGGTTCGACACCGAGGACGGTGTGGTGCGGGCCGTGGACGGTGTGTCGTTCGCCGTGGAGCGGGGTCGCACGCTGGGGATCGTGGGGGAGTCCGGTTCCGGTAAGAGTGTGACGTCGCTGGCGATTCTGGGTTTGCACAACGCGAGGCGGACGACCATCTCGGGGGAGATCTGGGTGGGTGGGCGTCAGCTGGTGGGGTTGGGTGAGGAGGAGGTGCGGCGGCTGCGGGGCCGGGACATGGCGATGGTTTTCCAGGATCCGTTGTCGGCGTTGCATCCGTACTACTCGGTGGGTAGGCAGATCGCTGAGGCGTACCGGGTGCATCATCCGAGGGCCGGTCGGCGGGAGGCGCGGACGCGGGCGGTGGACATGTTGGGCCGGGTGGGGATTCCGCAGCCGGCGCGGCGGTTCGATCAGTATCCGCATGAGTTCTCGGGTGGGATGCGGCAGCGGGCGATGATCGCGATGGCGTTGGTGAATGATCCGGATCTGCTGATCGCGGATGAGCCGACGACGGCGTTGGATGTGACGGTGCAGGCGCAGATCCTGGATCTGCTTGCCGATTTGCAGGAGGAGTTCCGGTCGGCGATCGTGTTGATCACGCATGACCTGGGCGTGGTGTCGCAGGTGGCTGATGACGTGTTGGTGATGTATGCGGGTCGGGCGGTGGAGCACGGGAGTGTGGAGCGGGTGTTGCGGGCGCCGCAGCATCCGTACACGTGGGGGTTGTTGTCGAGTGTGCCGTCGTTGCACGGTGACGCGGACGCGGACCTGTTGCCGATTCCGGGTAACCCGCCGTCGTTGATCAACCTGCCGTCGGGGTGCGCGTTTCATCCGCGGTGCCGGTGGGCCGACGTGAACGGCGACCGGTCGCGCGCCGAGGTTCCGGAGCTGGTTCCGGCGGGGGCGGCAGGGCATCTGGTGGCGTGTCATCTGCCGGTCGCTGCGCGGGAGCGGATCTATCGCGACGAGGTCGCGCAGGTGGGGGTGGCCCGATGAGTGCTGACCGGGACGCGACGGGCGCGGTCGACGGCCGGCGGGGTGAGGCCGTCCGTGCGGCGCCGGGCGGCGAGCCGCTGCTGTCGGTGCGGGGGCTGACCAAGCACTTCCCCGTCCGGCAGGGCCTGCGCAGCACGGGTGCGGTGCGGGCGGTGGACGGGTTGGACTTCGACGTGCGGCCGGGCGAGACCCTCGGGCTGGTGGGGGAGTCGGGGTGTGGGAAGACCACGACCGGGCGGATGCTGGTCCGGCTGTTGGAGCCCACCGCCGGGTCGATCACCTTCGCGGGGCGGGACATCACCCACGCGAAACGTGGTGAGCTGCGCGGGTTGCGGCAGGACCTGCAGATCATCTTCCAGGACCCGTACGCGTCGCTGAATCCCCGCCACACGGTCGGGCGGATCGTGGCGATGCCGTTGCAGGTCAACCGCATCACCCCACCCGGCGGCGTCAAGAAACGCGTCCAGGAACTGCTCGAACTCGTGGGCCTGAACCCGGAGCACTACAACAGGTATCCGCACGAGTTCTCCGGCGGGCAACGCCAGCGCATCGGCATCGCCCGCGCCCTCGCCCTCAAACCCAAACTCATCGTGGCCGACGAACCCGTCTCCGCCCTCGACGTGTCGATCCAGGCGCAGGTCATCAACCTGCTGCGCAGCCTGCAACAAGATCTCGACCTGGCGTTCGTGTTCATCGCCCACGACCTCGCCGTCGTGCGGCACTTCTGCCACCGCGTCGCCGTCATGTACCTCGGCAAGATCGTCGAGATCGGCGACCGCGACACCATCTACACCCGTCCCCAGCACCCCTACACCCGGGCGTTGCTGTCGGCGATCCCGGACGTCACCACCCTCGGCCCCGCCGGACGCATCCGCCTCACCGGCGACGTGCCCACCCCACTCAACCCGCCGTCCGGCTGCCGCTTCCGTACCCGCTGCTGGAAAGCCACCGACCGGTGCGCCACCGAAGAACCCGCCCTGACTACCCGCGACGACGGCAGACAGCAAACCGCCTGCCACTACCCCGAGAACGAGCCCACAAGCTCCCGAGCGGATGCGGCGGTGGGAGCCACCCCCGAACCCGGCAGCAACGAACGCACCTGACCCACGACGGGGCCGGGGGCGACCGTGCCCGGCGCAGGGATCAAGCCTGACCGCCCGGAGCCGGGCACGGTCGCCCCCGGCCCTGAACGGTGACCGGAGCCTGAACGGTGACCCGGTACGGACCCTAGACCGAACGCCACGAATGGGAGGAAAGCGCAGAAGCCTGCGGACCCATCAGCAGCATCCCCCCGTCCACCGCCCACGACGCCCCCGTCACGTACGCCGCAGCCGGCGAGGCGAGCATCGCCACCACCGCTGCCACCTCGCGGGCGTCACCGGGGCGCCCCACCGGCACGCCGGGACGCTCCTGCGTGAACGGGTCGACGTCCTCCTGCCCGGTCATCGGCGTGGCGATCTCGCCCGGCGCCACCGCGTTGACTGTGATCCCGTCGGCCGCCAGTTCCTGCGCCATCACCTTCGTGAGCAGGCCGAGCCCGCCCTTCGCCGCGCAGTACGCCGACGAGCCGACCCGGGGCGCGTGCTCGTGCACGCTGGTGATGCTGATGATCCGGCCACCTCGCCCGGCCGCGCGCATCCGCCGGGCGGCCCGCTGCGAGCACAGGAACGGCCCGTCCAGGTCCACCGCCAGCACGTCCCGCCACTTCTCCCAGCTCACGTCCACGAAGGGCTCGGACAGGCCGGTGCCGGCGTTGTTGACGAGTACGCCCAGGCCACCGAGCCGGTCGGCCAACTCGTCGACCACCGCCGCCGCTTCGGGCAGCCGGGTCAGGTCCAGCTCGGCGGTCTCGCAGCGGCGGCCGGTGGCGCGTACCTCGGTGGCGGTACGGTCGGCGCCCGCCGCGTCGCCGTACCAGGTGATGCCGATGTCGTAACCGGCCTCGGCGAGCGCCACCGCGCACGCCTTGCCGATGCCGGAGTCCGCGCCGGTGACGATCGCGACGCGGTCGTAGTCCTCGTATCGTTCGGGCATGTCCGCGCACTACCCGCGGGTGGCGACCTCAACCGGCCGGACGACCCCGGCTCGCCCGGCGGTTTCGTCGTAGCCGCTCGCTAGGGTACGGGCGTGATCGCCGATGACTCCGACGCTGTGACAATCCGTTTCCTGCGCATGATGCGTGCCGAGATAGGCACCGAACGGGTGGGCGAGGATTCGCTCGGCCGCACCGTCGACCTCGCCCGGCGCTTGTGGGGCACCGGTGACGCCGCTGACGCGCGACTCGCCGACGCCCTGCGCGAGCTGCACGGCGAGCCGGTCGACCTGGCCGATCCGCACGACGTGGCGGGCGCCGCGAGCGCCCTGACGGCCGACGCCGGGCTGCTCACCGAGCCGGACCCGCGCGGCGCGGCGACGGCCCGGTTCGCCGCCAACGCCCGGCGGCTGCGCACCGGCGAGATCACCCCGGCCGAGTTCGACGAGCTGATGGCGCGCGACCGCACCGACCCCGACGCCTGACGACGAGCTGATGGTGCGCGACCGCACCGACGACCCCGATGCCTGACGACGAGCCGGGCAGCTACCGGCGTCGTCGCCGGACGCCCGGAGCCTGCGTCACGCCGCGCGACCGGCCGTCACCACGCCGGCGGGTCAGCCCGTCCGGACCGGCACGGCCAACTCGGGCGCGTCAGCGGTGAGCAGCGCCGTCCGTGACGGCACGCGCCACAGCTCGTCCAACGCCGCCGCCAGGTCGTCCAGCATCCGGCGCACGGTCGGCGCCGCCCCCTCGTGCATCGCCTCGACCACCACCAGCACCTCGGTGGTGCCGGCCCGTACCGCTGACGTGCCGCTCTGCCGGTGGCACCAGCGCCGGGCGTGCGCGTTCCCGCCCTGGTCGGCGAAGATCACCTCGCCGGGCGCGGGCTGCTCGCTGTCACCGCCGAGCCCTAGGTAGGACTCCGTGCCGTCGGCCGGGCGCACTGTCAGGTCGTCGCCGATCCGGGCCAGGTCGAGCACTGCGACCGGGACCGCGCACCGGACCGAGAGCGCGTTGCCGAGGTCCACGAGCGGATGCAGCCGGGGCAGGTCCCCGTCCCGCCGCAGCCGGCGCAGCAGCGACTCGGCCGCGCAGCGGTAGCGGGTCGGCGGGCAGCCCATCCGGGCGAACGCGCGACGCCACGCCTGGATCTCCGGGAAGCCGCCCTCCGGCCCGGCGGCGAGCCGGTCCCGGGCGGCGCCGAGATACCCGGCCAGCCGTGGCGTGACGTCGACGTCGGGCGTGACGCCGGTGGCGTGCAGGACGCCGCAGGTCAGTTCGGGAAAGGCCGACCAGATCTCGGGGGAGTGCCGGAAACGCACGGGAAGACTCCTTCCAGGTGCTGAGGGCTAGGCGGTGAACGCGAGGCCGAGGCCCAGGACGAGGAAGCTGCCGGCGAAGGCGTGCCGCAGCAGCCCGGTCAGCCGGGGCCGGGACAGCACCCGTCGGCGCAACGCCCCGGCCAGCAGCGCGTACCCGGTGAACACCAGCAGCGTGACGGCCATGAACACCAGGCCGCAGGCGAGCATGCGCGCTGCGGCGGCGGGCGCGTCCGGCGGTACGAACTGCGGCAGGAACGCCACGAAGAACACAGTCACCTTCGGGTTCAGCAGGTTCAGCAGCACCCCGTCCCGGAACACGGCCGCCGCCGGACGCGGGGGCCGGTCGCCGTCGAGGGCGAACGTGCCCCGGTCGCGCAGCGCCGACCAGGCCATCCAGAGCAGGTACGCCACGCCCAGCCAGGTCACCACGCGGAACGCCGGGGTGCCGGCGCGCAGCAGGGCGGCCAGTCCGGTCACCGCGGCGATCACGTGCGGGACGAGGCTGAGCGTGCCCCCGGCGGCAGCGGCCAGGCCGGCCCGGCGTCCGGCGGTCACAGTGGTGGCGAGCGTGTGCATCACCCCGGTGCCCGGAGTGATCGCGACGACGAGCGACGTCAGCAGGAAGGCGACTGTCATGCGGTCCAGCCTGTGCCCATAATGGCCCGATGGACAGGGCCAAAGCTGCCGTTCCCGAGGAGTCCAAAGCGGCCGGCGCGGACTTCCTCCAGCTCGACGTCGGCGAGGCGCCGCCCGGCGGCCGCGCGGACTGGCTCGCCGCCCGGCTGCGATCCGCCATCGCCGACGGACGGGCGCCGGTGGGCACCCGTCTGCCCGCTAGCCGGGTGCTCGCCGCCGAGCTGGGTGTCTCCCGCGGTGTGGTGACCGAGGCGTACCAGCGGCTGGCCGAGGACGGGCAGGTGGCGGGACGCGGCCGGGCCGGAACGGTGGTGGTCGCCACGCCGGCCGCCGTGGTCACCCGGCCGCCCGAGCCGAGGAGAGCACCGCAGGTGTTCGCCACCCGGCCCGGCGTCGACGCGTTCGACGAGCTGCGCGCCGTACCGGCGCAGGTGGACCTGACTCCCGGCGTACCCGATCTGGCGGCCTTTCCCCGCGCGGCCTGGCTGCGGGCCGAGCGGGCCGTGCTGCACCGGATGACGCCCGCCGCGCTCGGCTACGGCGACCCGGCCGGCACGCCCGCGCTGCGGCTCGCGGTCGCGAACTGGCTGGCCCGCAACCGGGGCGTCCGTGCGGACCCGGCCGAGGTGGTGATCGTGGCCGGGGTGTCCCAGGCGCTCGGCCTGCTCGCGCGGGTGCTGCACGAACGGGGTACGCACACCGTCGCGGTGGAGGATCCCGGCTCGCTGGGCGTACGGCAGCACCTGGTCTACTCCGGGCTGGCGACACCGCCGATCCCGGTGGACGACAGGGGCCTGTGTGTCGACGAGCTGGAGCGTTCCGGCGCTCCGGCCGTGCTGCTCACCCCGGCGCACCAGTTCCCGACCGGGGTGGTGCTCGACGGCGACCGGCGCCGGCGGCTGCTGCGGTGGGCACGCGACGGCGGCCTGGTGGTGGAGGACGACTACGACGCCGAGCACCGCTACGACCGTCCGCCGGTGCCGGCGCTGCGTGCCATGGCGCCGGATCGGGTCTGCTACGTCGGCAGCATCTCCAAGCTGCTCGCGCCGGCCCTGCGGATCGGGTGGATGCTGGTGCCGCCCGCGCTTCACGCCGACGTGGTGGCCGCGAAGCGGGCAGCCGACCTCGGCAACGCGGCGTTGCCGCAGCTCGTGCTGGCCGAGCTGATGGAGTCCGGCGCGCTGGAACGGCACCTGCGGCTGCTGCGCCACCGGCACGTACGCCGGCGGGACGCGATGATCCGGGCGGTCCGCGCGTACCTGCCGGGGGCGGTGGTGCACGGCGCGGCGGCCGGGCTGCACCTGATGGTCACGCTGCCCGGCGACGTCGACGACCGGGCGCTGGCGGCGGCGGCGCTGCGCCGCGGCGTCAAGGTCCACCCGCTGTCCTGGCACAGCCGGCGCCCGCAGCCACCAGGCCTGGTCCTCGGCTACGCGGCGACCCCGCCCTCCGAGATCGACCGAGCCCTCGCCACGGTGGCCCACGCCGTCACCCCGCCCCCGTGATCAAGGGGTTTTTGTCCGAGTCGATCTCCTGGAAGGACACGAACTCCTTGATCAACCGGGGAGAGGCGGGGCGGAGGGCGGGTGGTAGAGGGCAGCCAGGGCGGCGGCGGTTTCGGACAGGCGGGTGCGCAGCGCCGCCGGGGCGAGGACCTCCACGTCGGCGCCGAGCCGGAGCAGGTCGCCGTGGGCGTGGGTGAGCGACTCGATCGGGATGACCGCGTGCACCCAGCCGGTGGCGTCGGGCGGGCCGGCGCTCGCCTCGGCGGCGGCCACCACGACGTCGCTGCCGATCTCGCGCAGCCGGGCGAACCCGCGTGGCGACAGCCGGATGCGCGCCTCGTCGCGGTGCAGGCCGGCCCGGAACTCCACCACGTGCGCGCGCCACCACGCCGGCAGGTCGAACTCCGGCCGCTCGAACGGCTCGTCCAGCGGGGTCAGGTCCAGGATCTGGTTGACTCGGTAGGTGGCCGGGTCGGCGCGGTCCGGCCGGGCGGCGACGAGATACCAGCGTCCGCCTTTGAGCACCAGCCCGTACGGTTCGAGGACCCGGGTCGTCTCGCCCCGCCAGCCCCGGTACCGCACCCGGAGCCGGTGCTGCCGCCACACCGCCTCGGCGGCCTCGGCCAGGTGCGGCGACGGGTCGCCGTCGGAGTACCAGCCCGGTGTGTCCAGGTGGAACCGCTGTTCCAGCCGGGCCGCCCGGTCGGCCAGCGGCGCGGGCAGCGCGGCCCGCAGCTTGAGCTGGACGGCGGCGACGACCGACTGGTAGCCCAGCTCGGCCGCAGGCCCGGGGAGCCCGGCGAAGAGCAGGCGGTCCGCCTCCTCGGCGGTGAGCCCGGTCAGCCGGGTGCGCCAGCCCTCCACGAGCCGGTAGCCGCCGTCGTATCCGGCCTCGCCGTACAGCGGGATGCCCGCGGCGTGCAGCGCCTCCACGTCCCGGTAGATCGTGCGCGCCGACACCTGGAGGCGGGCGGCCAGGTCGGCGGCGGTGAGCCGGCCGTGCGCCTGGAGGAGCAGCAGGATGGACAGGAGTCGACTGGCCCGCATTCCACTGACACTAGCTGTCAGGAGAGCGGTCCTAGCGTGCCCACATGGCTTTTCACGACAAGGAGCTGACCGTGCCGGGGACCGTCGAGGTGGCGGGCCGGCACGTCAAGCGTTACCACATGGACCAGCCGGACCGCCGCCTCGAACCGCGGGTGGTCGACGCCGCGTACGCGTACCTGCCGTCGCTGCTGCCCGGCCCGGACGGCTCCACCCCGCCGGCGAGCTGGGTGGTGCTGCACCGGGGCGCGGACACCGGGGCGTACCTGCTGGCGTACAGCTGGTTCTTCGACAACGTCGTCGAGTGCCGCATCGCGATCGCCGGGCAGCCCGCGCTGGACTGCCCGGACGACGACCCGGCGCACTTCGTCGACCTCACCCGCCCCGGCGTCGGCTGCGTCTGGGAACTGGGCGTACTGGAACACGAGCGCACCGCCTGGATCCGGCACGTGCTCGCACCGGACCGGCCGGACCTGGCCGGCTACCTGGCCGACGCCCGGGCCGAGGGGCCGGTGGGCCGCTGATGGGCGACTTCGACTTCCTCGTCGGCACCTGGGACGTGACCAACCGGCGCCTGCGGCAGCGCCACGTCGGCGGCGACGACTGGGACGAGTTCGCCGGTGTCAGCGAGGCGCGCTCGTTCTTCGACGGCGCGGGCAGCTTCGACGAGATGCGCTGCCCGAGCCGGGGCTTCTCCGGCTCCACGGTGCGCATCCTGAACCCGTCGACCGGGCTGTGGTCGATCTACTGGATGCACAGCAGCCGTGGCGTGCTGGAACTGCCCCCGGTGGTCGGCCGGTTCACCGGCGGCGTCGGCACGTTCTACGCCGACGACACCGACGAGGGGCGGCCGGTACGCTGCCGGTTCCTCTGGTCGGCGGTCACCGTCGACTCATGCCGCTGGGAGCAGGCGTTCTCCACCGACGGTGAGCGCACGTGGGAGACCAACTGGGTCATGGAGTTCCGCCGGACGCGGTGACCGGCGGCGTGGCGGTCCGGTAGATCGCGGTCAGCCACACGTCGAGCAGCACGTCCACCACGTCCCGCTCGGCCACCGCCGGGCCGTCCCCGGCGAACGTGGCATACCAGACGCGCTCGTTCATCGAGTTCAGCGCGATGGCGAGGTCCCGGGCGGGCAGCCCGTCCGGGGCCGCGCCGCGGGCGCGTTCGGACTCGATCGCGGCCTGCACCGCGCGGACCCAGCGCTCCAGCACCTCGGCCCAGAGCCGCCGCACCTCGGCGTTGGTGCCGCGCACCTGGGCGCAGGCCAGCACCACGTCCCGGTGCCCGCCGAACGTGGCGTGGAACCGGGCGATCAGCTCCCGCCAGTGGGCGCGCGGATCCTCGGCGAGCCGCTCGAACACGCCCCCGGCGGCGGCGTCGGCCTCCTCGGTGACCCGGTCGAGCAGCGTGAGCAGCACCGCGTCCTTGGACGGGAAGTAGAAGTAGAACGTGGGCCGGGAGATCCCCGCGCCGCGCGCCAGGTCGTCGATGGAGATGTCGGCGAAGGGACGCTCGGCGAGCAACCGCTCGGCCGTGGCCAGGATCGCGGTCTCCCGGTCGTCGCCGGTGGACCGGCCGGCCCGCCGCCCGCGCGTCGGCGCGGCGCCGGTCGGCGTACGGGCGGTCGTCATGTCGGCAGATGCTACACCCGCTCGACACACTGTCGATTCGACTCGACACGGTGTTGACTGCGGTCGACGGCGATGGATAGTGTCCGGTCCACCGCCGGTGCGAACGGGAGAAGCGATGGCCGCAGACCACGTCGACGTCCTCATCGTCGGGGCCGGCCTGTCCGGCATCGGCGCCGCCGTCCACCTCGGACGTGAGTGCCCCGGCAAGACCTACGTGGTGCTGGAGGCCCGGGGCGCCATCGGCGGCACCTGGGACCTGTTCCGCTACCCGGGCATCCGCTCCGACTCCGACATGTACACCCTCGGCTACTCGTTCAAGCCGTGGACCGACCCGAAGGCCATCGCCGACGGCGACTCCATCCGGGCGTACGTCCGGCAGACCGCCCGCGAGTACGACGTGGAGCGGCACATCCGCTTCCATCACCGGGCCGTCCGCGCCGAGTGGGACAGCGCCACCGCGCGCTGGACCGTGCACGCCCACCGCGACGACACCGGCGAGGACGTCACCCTCACCTGCGCCTTCCTGTTCACCAACTCCGGCTACTACCGCTACGACGAGGGGTACACGCCGCGGTTCCCCGGCGTCGAGCGGTACGCCGGCACGCTCGTGCACCCGCAGCACTGGCCCGACGACCTGGACTACACCGGCAAGCGGGTCGTGGTGATCGGCAGCGGCGCCACGGCTGTCACCCTGGTCCCGGCCATGGCCGAGCGGGCCGCCCACGTCACCATGCTCCAGCGCTCACCCACGTACGTGATCGCGCTGCCCTCGCGCGACCCGTTCGCCGACGCCGCGCGGCGCTGGCTGCCCCCGAAGGCCGCGTACGCGGTGGCCCGGTGGAAGAACGTCACGCTCGGCGTGGCCAACTTCCAGCTCAGCCGCCGCGCCCCCGGCGTGGTGAAGCGGTTCCTGCGCCGGGCCGCGAAGGGCCGCCTCCCGTCCGGGTACGACGTCGACAGGCACTTCTCGCCCCGCTACAACCCGTGGGACCAGCGGCTGTGCGTGGTGCCGGACGGGGACCTGTTCGCCGCGCTGAGCGCCGGCCGCGCGTCGGTGGTGACCGACACCATCGACACGTTCACCGAGCAGGGCATCCGGCTCGCCTCCGGTGAGGAGCTGCCCGCCGACGTGGTGGTCACCGCCACCGGCCTCAACCTGCTCGCGCTCGGCGGCATGACGCTGGCTGTCGACGGCGCGGAGGTCGACCTCGCCTCGACTGTCGCCTACAAGGGCATGATGCTGTCCGGCGTGCCGAACTTCGCCATGACCATCGGCTACACCAACGCCTCCTGGACGCTCAAGGCCGACCTCGTCGCCACGTACGTGTGCCGGCTGCTGCGCCACCTCGACGACACCGGCCGGCAGATCGTCACGCCGCTCGCCCCGGACACCGACGACCTGGTGCCGATCATCGACCTTCAGTCCGGCTACGTGCTGCGCGCCGTCGACCAGCTGCCCAAGCAGGGGCCGCAGGCGCCGTGGCGGCTGCACCAGAACTATCCCCGAGACGTACGCCTGATGCGGCACGGCCCGCTCACCGACGGCGTACGGTTCGACCGCGCCGGCATACCCGCCACGGCGGCCACCACCTCGGGAGGAACCGATGCGTGACCTCGTCTTCCCCGGCGGCACGGCGGTGCTCACCGGCGCGGCGAGCGGCATCGGCGCGGCACTGGCCCACGGCCTGGCCCGGCGCGGCGCCGATCTGGTGCTGCTCGACCGGGACGCCGACGGCCTGGCCGCCACCGTGGCCGCGATCCGGGCCGCGTACCCGGACCGGCGGGTGGAGACCCATCTGGTCGACCTGGCCGACGCCGACGCCACCGACCGGGTCGCCGCCGAGATCCACAGTGCGCACCCCCGGATCCGCCTGCTGATCAACAACGCCGGTGTGGCGCTGGGCGGACGCTTCGACCAGGTCACCCTGGAGGAGTTCCTCTGGGTCATCGAGATCAACTTCCGGGCGGTGGTGCGCCTGACCCAGGCGCTGCTGCCCGCGCTCAAGGCCGAACCCGGCGCCCACCTGGTGAACGTGTCCAGCCTGTTCGGCCTGATCGCGCCCGCCGGGCAGGCCGCGTACGCGGCGAGCAAGTTCGCCGTACGCGGGTTCACCGAGGCGCTGCGGCACGAGCTCGTCGACGACGGCGTCGGCGTCACATCGGTGCACCCGGGCGGCATCCGCACCCGGATCGCCGCCAGCGCCCGGGTGGGCAGCGGCGTGGCCCTCGACGAGTACGAGGCCGGACGCAAGCAGTTCGAGAAGCTGCTCACCATCGACCCGGCGACCGCCGCCGAGGTGATCCTGCGCGGCGCGCAGCGCCGTCGCGGCCGGGTGCTGATCGGCTGGTCGGCGAAACTGCCCGACCTGCTCGCCCGCGTCGCCCCCGCCGGGTACGGCCGGGTGCTGGCCCTGGGCATGCGCCTCCGTCCGGCCCGGCGGGCCGACGCCGGCGTGCCGGTGCCGTCTCCCCGGACCGGCGAGGAGGCCGGGGCGGAACCCGGACGCCGGGCGTGACGCTCGCCCTGCCCCCGGCCGGCGAGCGCACCGTCGACGGGCGGCGTACCCGCTGCCGGATCAGCGGCGACGGGCCGCCCGTGGTGCTGCTGCACGGCATCGGCCGTACCCTCGACGACTTCACCGCCCTGCACACGGAGCTGGCCCGCGACCACCTGGTGCTCGCGGTGGACCTGCCCGGGCACGGCGGCTCCGCGCCGCTGGACGGACCGCACACGCTCCCGGCGCTGGCCGCCGCGGTGGCCCGCTTCCTGGACGTGGCAGGGGTGACCGGCCCCGCCCACCTGGTCGGCAACTCCCTCGGCGGGGCGGTCGCGATGCGCCTGGCCGCCGACGAACCGCGGCGCGTCGCCAGCCTGGCGTTGCTCAACAGCGCCGGCTTCGGCCGCGAGGTGACGGTGGCGCTGCGGCTGCTCGCGGTACGCCCGCTGGCCCGGCTGCTGCTGCGCCCGCACCCGGGGATCGTCCGCCGGACCGAACGGGCGATCTTCCACGACCCGGCGTACGTCACCGCCGAGCGGCTCGCCACCGCGCTCGCGGTGGCCCGGCAGCCGCACGCCGCCCGGGTGATGCTGGAGCTGGTCCGCGACCTGGGCACCTGGCGCGGCGTACGCCCGCAGTGGCGCGCCGACCTGCTCGACGCGGTGGCCGCGCTCGGCCTGCCCACGCTGCTCGTCTGGGGCGAGCGCGACCTGGTCCTGCCCGCCGCGCACCTGGCGTACGCCAGCACCCGGCTGCCCGAGGCGCGCAGCCACCTGTTCCGCGACACCGGGCACATGCCGCAGATCGAGCGGACCGCCGAGGTGGAGGCGCTGCTGCGGGAGCTGTGGGCCTGACCGTGGCCTGCGCCACTGTCCCGGCCCGCGCCGGGCCGGCGGGCGGCCGGCGGAGCAAGCTTAGATACATGACGCATCCCAGCCGGACCGCGCCGTCCGCCGCCGAGCGGGCGTACCGGCACCTCAAGCAGGCCATCCTGGAACAGGTCTACCCGGGCGGCCAGCTCGTCAGCGAGGGCGAGGTCGCCGAGGCGACGGGGGTGTCCCGCACCCCGGTCCGGGAGGCGCTGCTGCGGCTGGAGACCGAAGGGCTGGTCAAGCTCTACCCGAAGCGCGGCGCGCTGATCCGGCCGGTGTCGGCCCGGGAGATCGCCGACGTGATCGAGGCCCGCCGCCTGGTCGAACTGCACGCCGCCGACCGGGTCTGGCCGCGCCGCGCCGAGCTGCGCGCCGACCTGGCCCGCTGGCTGGACGAGATGCGCCGCGCGCACGCCGCCGGTGACATCACCACCCTGATGGCCGCCGACCGCTCGTTCCACGCCGCAGTGGTCGAGGCCGCCGGCAACGAGATCCTCGCCGAGCTGTACCACCGGCTGCGCGACAGGCAGCTCCGCATGGGCGAGGCGAGCTTCCGGCTCTCACCCGGCTGGGCCGAGGTCGCCCTCACCGAGCACGCCGGCCAGCTCGCCGCGCTCGACGGCGACGACCCGCAGGCCTGGCACGACGCGGTCGCCGCGCACATCGACACCGCCGCGCGGATGCTCGGGACGCTGCGGTGAACGCGGGTCGCCGCCCCGCCGCCCTGGTGTACGCGGTGGCCGTCACCGCCTATCTGACGGCCGTGTTCCACCGCAGCTCCCTCGGCGTGACGGGGGTCGACGCGGCGGAGCGCTTCCACATCAACGCCGCCGCGCTCGCCACGTTCTCCGTCGCCCAGCTCGCCGTCTACGCCGCCATGCAGGTGCCGGTCGGGGTGCTGCTGGACCGCTACGGCTCACGCCGGCTGCTGCTTGCCGGCGGCGCGCTCATGGTGGCCGGGCAGCTCCTGTTCGCGGTGGCCGGCGATGTACCGGCCGCCGTCGCCGCCCGGGTGCTCGTCGGTCTCGGCGACGCCATGACCTTCATCAGCGTGCTGCGCATCGTCGCGTTCTGGTTCCCCGGCCGGCGCAACCCGCTCCTGGTGCAGCTCACCGGCACCGTCGGCCAGTTCGGTGCGGTGCTCGGCGCCGTACCCCTGGTGCTGCTGCTGCACCGCGCGGGCTGGACCCCGGCGTTCCTGACCGCCGCGGCGCTCGGCGCCACGGTGGTGCTGCTGGTCCTCGTCGCGGTACGCGACACCCCGCACGCCGAACACGCCACCGCGCTCGCCCCCGACCTGCCTACCGTACGGCGGCAGCTCGCCGACGCCTGGGCGCAGCCCGGCACGCGGCTGGGCCTGTGGACGCACTTCGTCACCCAGTTCTCCGGCGCGGTGTTCGCGCTTCTGTGGGGGTACCCGTTCCTCGTGCAGGGGCAGGGGTTCTCGCCGACCGCGGCGGCCGGGATGCTCACCCTGATGACAGTGGTGACGCTCGTGTGCGGGCCGGTGATCGCGCACCTGTGCTCGCGCCACCCGTTCCACCGCTCGGTGGTGGTCTTCGCGATCACCGCCACCACCGCCGGGGTGTGGGCGGTGGTCCTGGCCTGGCCCGGCCGCGCGCCGCACTGGCTGCTGGTGGCGCTTGTGGTGGTGCTCGCCGTGAACGGACCCGGCTCGATGATCGGGTTCGACTACGCCCGCACGTTCAACCCGGTGCACCGCATCGGCAGTGCCACCGGCATCGTCAACGTGGGCGGCTTCGTCGCTTCGATCGCGCTGATCCTGGCCGTCGGCGTAGTGCTCGACCTGGCCACCCCGGCCGGGAGGGACGCGCCGCCGCTGTCCGCGTTCCGCTGGGCGTTCGCCGTGCAGTTCCTGCTCTGGGCGCTCGGCGCGGCGCAGGTGCTGCGCTACCGCAACGCCGCCCGCCGCCGCCTCGCCGACGAGCGGGCCGCCGCTGCGGTGCCGGCGGCGGCCTGAGTACGCGGGCGGCCGGGCGCGGTTTCGGCGCGGCCGGCTCAGGGCCGGTGCCGCACCAGCGAGTCGAGCACCAGGGTCAGCCCCGCGCCGACCAGCCACACGTCCTTGGCCAGGCCGATGCCCTCCTGGCTCGGCCGCAGACTGGTGCCCTCGCGCATGCCCGGCGTCTTCAGGTAGAGCTGCACCAGACCCGCGCCGAACGCGGTGAGCGCGGCTCCGGCCAGCAGCGACGGGACGAACGGGGCGAGCAGCGCCGCGCCGAGCGCGACCTCGCCCCGGGACAGCAGCACGGCGAACCGGTCCGGCGGGATCTGCCGCAGCTGCGGCATCGCGCCGGCCGCCATGCCGTGCATGCCCGCGGCGGCCTCACCCTCCAGGCCCCGCTTGCCCAGCCCGGAGTTCAGGATGTACGCGCCGATGGCGACCCGCAGCGGCGCATGCGACAGCCTCATGATCACTCCCGTCCCACCTGGTAGAACCGGCACACCGGGTACCCGGTCATGACCAGGACAATCCGGCGGCCTTCATTGGTTCGCGGGTCATGATCAGCGGTAGGTTCTGGGTGCAGATGCACGCAACGAAGGAGGCACCGTGAGCCAGGAAGTCCGGGGAGTCGTGTCGCGGCGCAAGGGCGCGCCCGTGGAGGTCACCACCATCGTGGTGCCGGACCCGGGGCCGGGCGAGGCGGTGGTCCGCATCCAGTCGTGCGGCGTCTGCCACACCGACCTGCACTACCGCGAGGGCGGCATCAACGACGACTACCCGTTCCTGCTCGGCCACGAGGCCGCCGGCATCGTGGAGCAGGTGGGCGACGGCGTCACCGACGTGGCGCCCGGCGACTTCGTGGTGCTCAACTGGCGCGCGGTCTGCGGGCAGTGCCGGGCCTGCCGGCGCGGCCGCCCGTGGTACTGCTTCGCCACCCACAACGCGACGCAGAAGATGACGCTCACCGACGGCACCGAACTGACGCCCGCGCTCGGCATCGGCGCGTTCGCCGAGAAGACGCTCGTCCACGCCGGGCAGTGCACGAAGGTCGACCCGTCGGCCCGGCCGGCGGCGGTCGGCCTGCTCGGCTGCGGCGTGATGGCCGGTCTCGGCGCGGCCATGAACACCGGCAACGTGACCCGGGGCGACTCGGTCGCGGTGATCGGCTGCGGCGGCGTCGGCGACGCGGCGGTGGCCGGCGCGGCCCTGGCCGGCGCGACCACGATCATCGCGGTGGACACCGACTCCCGAAAGCTCGACTGGGCGCGCAAGTTCGGCGCCACCCACACCGTCAACGCCTCCGAGGACGACGCGGTGGAGGCCATCCGCGCGGCCACCGGCGGCTTCGGCGCCGACGTGGTGATCGACGCGGTCGGCCGCCCGGAGACGTGGAAGCAGGCGTTCTACGCCCGCGACCTGGCCGGCACCGTCGTGCTGGTCGGCGTGCCGACCCCGGAGATGACAGTCGACCTGCCGCTGCTGGACGTCTTCGGCCGCGGCGGCGCGCTCAAGTCCAGCTGGTACGGCGACTGCCTGCCCAGCCGCGACTTCCCGATGCTGACCGAGCTGTACCGGCAGGGCCGGCTGGACCTGGACGCGTTCGTCACCGAGGAGATCGCACTCGACCAGGTCGAGGAGGCGTTCGCCCGGATGCACCACGGCGACGTGCTGCGCTCGGTGGTGGTCTTCCCGTGACCGCCCGCGTCGACCACGCCGTCACCTCCGGCACGTTCTCGCTCGACGGCCAGACGTTCGACGTGGACAACAACGTCTGGGTGATCGGTGACGACTCGGAGTGCGTCGTCCTCGACGCGCCGCACGACGTGGCGGCCGTCCGCGAGGTGATCGGTGACCGGCGGGTGCTGGCGATCATCGCCACCCACGCCCACGACGACCACGTCCGGGTCGCGCCCGAGCTGGCCCGGGCCACCGGCGCGCCGGTGCTGCTGCACCCGGCCGACCGGGTGCTGTGGGACATGGTGCACCCGGGCACGGCCCCGGACGGCGACCTCACCGACGGGCAGACGTTCGCCGTCGGCGGCACCACGCTGCGGGTGCTGCACACGCCCGGCCACAGTCCCGGCGCGTGCAGCCTGTACGCCCCCGACCTGGGCGCGGTCTTCACCGGCGACACCCTGTTCGCCGGTGGACCGGGCGCGACCGGGCGGTCGTACAGCGACTTCGGCACCATCGTCGAGTCGATCCGTACCCGGCTGCTCACGCTGCCGCCGGAGACGGTGGTGCACACGGGGCACGGCGACGACACCACGATCGGGGCCGAGGCGCCGCACCTGGACGAGTGGATCGCCCGGGGCCACTGAGGACCGAACACCCGCGCGGGCCCGGCCGGAGCAGTCCGGTCCGGGCCCGCGGCGTCTCCCGGCCCGTCCGCGCGCCGGCGGGCGTCCGTCCGCTTCGGACGGCACCGAAACCGTGTGGCCGGGCGAGGTCCCGTCCGGTGATACTCGGGCCCGTGTCCGTCGCCACACTCACCGCCGCCCAGTCCGCCGCGCTGCGCCACGTCCGCGACGTCGCGCTGCGCGACCGCCCGGCGGCGCTCGCCGTCATCGCCCGCCACCTCGCCGCCTCCGGCGCCAGGTACCGGTACGAGGAGGTCGTCGCCGCGGTGACCGGGTACGGGCGCCTGACTGTCAACTTCCACCCCGACCGGGTGCTGCGGGACGGCCGCACAGTGGTCGAGGCGCTGGACGAGGAGGGCGTCTACCGCAGCCAGTTCGAGACCGGCATCTCCAACGGCGGGCTGACCGCGTACGCGGGCGGCGACCGGGACGTCTGGGAGCAGGCGATGTTCGGCGGCGCGTACCAGCGTCCCGGCGTGCTCCCCACGGAGCGCCCGAAGTACGGCGGCCTGAACCTGCTCGACCACGCCGACGGTGCTTGCCCCCGGTTCGGTTCGTGTCACCTGCGGCTGCGCCCGGAGGTGCTGGCCCGGGCGACGTTCAGCTTCGGTGACAGCCACATCGAGCCCACCGAGTTCGGCACCGTCGACGTCTTCGAGCCGGTGTTCGCGGCGCTGCTGGCCGCCACCGCCGGCACCGGCGTCGCCCTGGGCGTGGCCGGCATGGACACCGGCACGCTGCTGCGGACGCTGCTGCGCCGCCGGGAACGGGAGTCCGGGCGGGTCGGCCGGGCGTTGGACGACTACATCGAGGCGCAGGTGCACGGCGAGATCAGCCTGGCCCGCGACGTCGAGGCGCTCGTGGTCGACCCGTCGTTCCGCGGCACCGACGTGGGGCGCCGCCTGGAGGGCATCGCCGCGCGGCACGGCGTGGCGCTGCGCTTCCACCCCGGCTTCGTGCTGCCCGTCGACGCCGTGGACGCCGAGTTCCGCGGCCCGGACATCCCGCCGCTGGCCGTACGGGTCGCCGCCGAGTTCGCCCGCCCGGGGGAGCCGCTGCACGCGGCGCTCGTCGGCCGCGCCGCCGCCTCGGTGGTGCGCGAGCCGCAGCGCTGGGCCGACCGGGGGCCGGCCGCGGTGACGCTTCAGCACCTCAAGCAGCTCTGGCACGTGCTGGTCCGGTTCGGCGTTCCGGCCTGATCATCCCTGTTCGTCCCGTCCGCCGCGCTCCGGCAGCCGCTGCCCGGAATCGCGGGTGACCTGGACCGCAGCCTCGGCCCTGCCCGGCATTTCCGGAATGACCGACACTGCGGGCTGGTTGTGTCCCCCGTACCGCCGGAAGCCAAACACCTACCCGGCGGTAGTCCCTCGAGGGGCGCTCACCCCGGAGCGCGTCGTAACGATCGAAAGGGCAACCATCGTGAAGCAGCACTTCACTCGATGGCTCCCCGCCATCGCGAAGACCGCCGTCGCGAAGACCGCCGCCGTCACCCGTAACCGCCGCGCCGCGCTGAGCGTGGCGGGTGTGGCAGTCCTGGGCGGCCTGGCCGTCGGCCCCGTCGCCGTGGCCGCGCCCGTGACCAGCGGGCCGCACGCCGGCGCCAAGGCCGCGATCGACCTGGCCACCGGCAAGAAGACCTCCACCGAGGCGGTCAAGCCCGGCCAGACCACCGGCCTGGACAAGGTGCCGACCCGGGCCGACCGGCCGGCCAAGGAGAAGCTCGTGCCACACGGCGTCGAGGGCGCGCAGTCGCGCATCCCGCTCGACGACGCGCAGCTCGACAACGCCAAGGCCATCGTCGAGGCGGCCAAGGAGACGGGCGTGGGGGAGCGGGGCGCCGTGATCGGCGTCGCGACCTCGCTCCAGGAGTCGAAGCTGTACAACCTGGGTCACCTCGGCGCGTACAACGACCACGACTCGGAGGGCCTGTTCCAGCAGCGCCCGTCGTCCGGTTGGGGCACGTCCGAGCAGATCACCGACCCGGAGTACTCCAGCAAGGCGTTCTTCAACGCGCTGAAGAACGTGGGCGGCTGGCACGAGCTGCCGCTGACCACCGCCGCGCAGACGGTCCAGGTGTCCGCCTACCCGTACGCGTACGCGCAGTGGGAGGAGCAGGCGGCGGACATCGTCCAGCAGGTCTGGTGACCCGACACCCGTAAGAGAACGGCCGGCCCCGGAGGGGCCGGCCGTTCTCGCATGGAGCAGGCCCGGCCCTCGCCGATCTTGGAGTTGTGGCACCTCGCAGACCTCGTGAAACCAGAAATCCTGGGCGCCACAACTCCAAGATCGACGGGGCGGTGGGGACTGTGCGCGCCGTGTCCGGTTCGGCTGTGGTGGGCGGCACCTGGTGGGCGGAATCGGGGGGTGGGCGGATGGCGTTGTAATCCGGTGCGCGACCGGAGCGGCGCCGCCGAGCGCCCACCGGGAACAGCCCCGGGCTGCCGGTCGTTGCAGATGCACCCGGCACGCCCCGCGCTGCCGGATCCCCCCGAGAAACCTGAGCGCCTGACGGTGCCCACGCATCCCCCCGGATGCGTCGACCCCCGAACGGAGCCCACCATGAACACGATCCTGCGCAAGAGCATCCTCGGTATCGCCGGTCTGGCCTTCACCGGTGGCGTGTTCGCCGGTCCGGTCGCCGCCCACGCGGCGGACACCGCCAAGCCGGCCGCCGTCGCGGTCCAGGGCGTGAGCCCGCAGGGCGCGCAGTCGCACGTGGACCTGAACGACGAGCAGGTCGCCAACGCCAAGGCCATCATCGCGGCCACCAAGAAGGCGGGCCTGCCCGAGCGCGCCGCGGTCATCTCGATCGCCACCGCGCTGCAGGAGTCGAAGCTGGAGAACCTGGGTCACCTGGGTGACCGCAACGACCACGACTCGCTGGGCCTGTTCCAGCAGCGGCCGTCCAGCGGCTGGGGTACGCCGGAGCAGATCACCGACCCCGAGTACTCGACGCTGGCGTTCCTCAAGGGCCTCAAGCAGGTCGACGGCTGGCAGGACATGCCGCTGACCGAGGCCGCGCAGACCGTGCAGGTCAGCGCCTACCCCGACGCGTACGCGCAGTGGGAGAAGCAGGCCGCCGAGATCGTGGCCGAGCACTGGAACAAGTAAGACCTGACGAAAGGCCGGTACCCGATCCGGGTGCCGGCCTTTCGCGTGCCCTCAGCCGCTGTGCGCGGCGAGCCACGACAGCACCGGCTCGACCACCGACGGGTCCAGCGGCTGCTTCGCCTCGTCCCGGTACGCCCGCAGCGACGGCGGACCCGCCCGGCGGCGCAGCACGTGGGTGACGTCCGGCAGCACCCCGGTCTGCACGGGCCCGCCCGCGTGCGCGGCGATGACCGGCAGGTCCGCCGGATCGGTCTGGAGATCCTTGTCGCCGGTGAGCGCGAGGATCGGCGCGTCGACGCGGGCCAGGTCCGGCCGGGGGTCGTAGCGCAGGAACTCCCGGAACCAGCGGGCGTTGAGCCGCTGCCCGCCGACCCGCGCCACGTCCTTGTCGGTGGCGAGGATCTTCTCGTGGTTGCGGGCCACCTTCGCTACCAGGTCGGTGCGGGTGAGCCGGAGGACGAGGCGTACCGGCGCGGGCAGGGTGGGCAGCAGCAGCCCGGCCTGCCGGCGCAGGACCTCGGCGCCGGTGCGCCCGGGCGCGGAGAGCAGGACCAGGCCGGCCACCGGTACGCCGCGCGCGGCGAGCGCGACAGCGGTGAGCGCGCCCTCGCTGTGCCCGACCAGGAACAGCCGCCCGGCGTCCACGGCCGGGTCGTCGCGCACCGCGGCGAGCACGGCGGCCGCGTCGTCGACGTTGTCGTGGAAGCCGGTACGCAGGAACTCGCCGCTGCTCTCGCCGACGCCCCGCCTGTCGTACCGGGCGACAGCGATCCCGGCCCCGGTCAGCGCGGCGGCCAGGTGCCGCTGGATGCCCAGCGGCAGGCGGCGGTGGTCGCCGTCGCGGTTGATCGGCCCGGAGCCGGGCAGCAGCAGCGCCAACGGATGCGGTCCGGCGCCGTCGGGCAGCGTGAGCGTGCCGGACAGCCGCTGCCCGGCCGAGTCGACGGCGAGCGGACGGTCGACCGTCACGGCAGCACCGCCGCGGCCAGGGCGGAGGCGTCGTCGGCGCCGATGAGCAGGGAGTCGTACGCCTGGCCGGTGAGGGTGATGCGGACGGCCGGCTGGCCGCCGCGGACGCTGACGAACTCCTTGCCGGCCCTGCCGCGCCAGGTGCCGACGTTGCGCGTGCCGGGGACGCCGAGGCCGGGCGCCCGGATGCCGCGGGTGGCGCGCGCCCCGTCCGGTACGACGACGGCGCCGCTGACGGCGGAGCGGGGGAACGACAGGTCGCCGCGCAGCGCCCAGACCTTCTCGGCGGTGGTGAGCCGGACGTCGATGCGGTCGGGGGTGAGGTCGATGGTGGCCATCGGCGAACTCCTCGCTTCTGTTATCGTTGCTGAGAACATTACCGGAGGCGATAACAAAAAGGGGAGCCACTGTGGCACTCGACACCGTGGAGCTGCTGCTGCACCCGGTCCGGCTGCGCATCGTCCAGGCGTTCCTGGGTGGCCGCACGCTCACCACCACCGACCTGCGCACCGAACTGAGCGACGTGCCACCGGCCACGCTCTACCGGCAGGTCGCCACGCTCGCCGACCACGGCGTCCTGCACACGGTGGGGGAGCGGCGCGCCCGCGGCGCGGTCGAGCGCAGCTACCGGCTCAACGAGGCCGCCGCGTCGGTCGACCCGGACGAGGCCCGGTCCATGAGCCCGCAGCGACACCGCCAGGCGTTCCTCACCTTCGTCGCGGGCCTGCTCGCCGACTTCGACGGCTACCTCGACCGCGGCGACGCCGACCTGGCCCGCGACGTGGCCGGCTACCGGCAGAACGCGTTCCACGCCACCGACGCCGAGACCGCCGAGTTCGTCACCCGGTTCCGCGACCTGTTCGCCGAGTACGCGGCTCTCGGCCCCGGGCCCGGCCGGACCCGGCGGCTGCTCACCACAGTCCTGCTGCCCGCCGCCGATCAGGAGCGGCCCGCGGACCGCCGGTGACCGAGCGCGATGTCCGCCACCGCGGCGCCGAGCGCCAGCACGATGATCCCGGCGGCGAGCAGCAGTGAGTGGCGGAACGCCGTACTCCAGTCGCCGCGGTCGTCGGCGATCGTCGAGAAGAACAGCGCGCCCACCGCGGCGATGCCGGCGGCCGATCCGATCCGCTGCCCGGTCTGGAGCATCCCGGCGCCGCTGCCGGCCATCGGCACCGGCACCTCGGACAGCGTGAGCGTCTGGTTCGGCGCGATCACCAGGCCGCTGCCCAGCCCGGCGACGAGCAACGGCAGCGCGGTCCGCAGCGGCACGTCGTCGTGCGGACCGCCGGCCAGCACCAGGTCGGTCGCGATCAGCCCGGCCACCACGGCCAGCAACCCGATCGCGACGAGCGGACGGCCGTAGCGGGTGACCACCCGGCCGCCGAGCGCGGAGGCGAGCGCCGAACCGAGCGCGAACGGGGTGATCGCCAGACCGGCCACGAGCGCGCTGTAGCCGAGCCCCATCTGGAGGTAGAGCGTGAAGATGAAGAAGATCGCGGTGAACCCGGCGAAGTAGATCAGGCCGATCAGCGCGCCCAGCGTGTACGAGCGCACCGTGAACAGCCGCAGGTCGAACAGCGGCTGGGCGCGCCGGGCGTACCGGTGCTCCCAGAGCGCGAACCCGGCGAGCAGCAGCAGGCCGGCGGGGATCAGCAGCCACTTGCCCGGGCCCCGCCACTGCTCCCGCTGCACAAGCGGCAGCAGGATCACCGTGACTCCGGCGCCGAGCAGCAGCACGCCGAGCGGGTCGAGCCGCCCCCGTCCGGCGGGGTTGGTGGGCCGGGCCGGCATCAGCCGCCAGCCGAGCAGCATCGCCACGATCCCGACCGGGATGTTCACGAAGAACACCCACCGCCAGCCGTGCTCGGCGCCGCCGAGCTGGATGAGCAGCCCGCCGAGCAGCGGACCCACGGCGGTGGAGATGCCGATCGTCGCGCCCAGCAGCCCGAACGCCCGGCCCCGGTCCGCGCCCCGGAACAGCTCCTGGATCATGCCACTGACCTGGGGGTTCACCACACCGGCGGCGGCGCCCTGGACGAGGCGGGCGACGACCAGCCACTCCGGCGAGCGCGCCAGCCCGGCCAGCGCGCTGGTCAGCGTGAACAGCCCCACCCCGACCACGAACGCGGTACGCCGCCCGCGCGCGTCACCGAACCGCCCGGCCGGCACCAGCACCAGGCCGAACGTCAGCGCGTACCCGGACAGCACCCACTGCAGATCGCTCGGCGTGGCGTGCAGCGCCCGGTCGATCGACGGCACCGCGACGTTGACGATGCTGACGTCCAGCAGCGTCATGAACGCCGCGATCAGGCCGACGCTCAGCGCGCGCCAGCGGCGCCGGCCGTCGTACCCGGTGTCAGGCACCGGCGTCGACGACCGGCCCTCGCTCATCGTGCCCCCCACAGACCGTCGATCACCCGACTCCGATCGCTACCCGGTGCCCGGTGGGGCAAACGACTCGATCACGCCATCTGGCGCGCGCACCACCGGGGTCCGAAGTCCAGGCCGGACATCGGGGAGTCCTCGCGGTGCAGCAGCCCCCGCTCGGTGAGCGAGTGCAGCGGCTCGCGCAGCTCCTCCTCGGTCATCCCGGTCTCCTGGGCGATCAGGTCCGGGTAGGGGACGTGTCCCTGCACCTCCAGCGCGGACACCGCCTGGTAGACCCGTTCCTCGACCGCAGACAGCTGGACCTGAGGCATCGCTTCCCTCCTCGGCGTGGACCGCCCGACCCGCGGACGGCCGGCGACCGGCGGTTACCCGGACGGGCCGCGATGATGCGCACCCGTTCGACTGTCGTACCGGGCGGCGAGGCACGGCGGTGCCCTAGGCTGCACCCGTGATCATGGATCTCGTCGTGGTCGGCGGCGGGCCCGCCGGACTCTCCGCCGCGCACGCCGCGGCCCGGGCCGGCGTGCGCACGCTCGTGGTCGAACGGGCCACCCACCCCCGTTACAAGACCTGCGGCGGCGGCCTGATCGGCACGTCGCTGGCCGAGGTCGCCGGCCGCGTCGAGGTGCCCGCCCACGACCGGATCGGCCGGGTCACGTTCACCCGGGACGGGCGACGCGCGTTCACCCGCCGGCACCCCGCGCCGCTGGTCACCATGATCCGCCGGGAGGAGTTCGACGACCGGCTGCGCGCCGCCGCCGTCGCCGCCGGGGCGCAGGTCCGCGAGGGCGTCGCGGTCCGCGCGATCGAGCAGGACCCCGACGAGGTACGCCTGCGCCTGGCCGGCGGTGAGACGGTACGCGCCCGTACCGTCATCGGCGCGGACGGCTCGTCCGGCGTGACGGCACGCCACGTCGGGGTGCGCTTCCGGCAGGTCGACCTCGGGCTGGAACTGGAGCTGCCGGTGGACGCCGCCGAACGGGACCGCTGGCGCGGCCGGGTGCTGCTCGACTGGGGGCCGCTGCCCGGCTCCTACGCCTGGGTGTTCCCGAAGGGCGACCGTCTCACTGTGGGTGTCATCTCCGCCCGGGGCGACGGCGACCGCACCCGCGCCTACCTGCGCGACTTCACCGACCGGCTCGGCCTGTCCGGGATGACCCCGGAGCACGACTCCGGTCACCTGACCCGCTGCCGCACCGGGGACTCCCCGCTGCGGCACGGCCGGGTGCTGGTCGCCGGGGACGCCGCCGGGCTGCTGGAACCGTGGAGCCGCGAGGGGATCAGCTACGCGCTGCGCTCGGGCCGGCTGGCCGGGGAGGCGGTGGCCGCCGGTGACCTCGACGCGTACGCCCGGGAGGTCGACCGGCGGCTGACGCCGGAGATGCGCGCCGGGCACCGGCTGCTGGAGGTGTTCGAGCGGCGGCCCGACGTGTTCCACGCGATGCTGGCCAGCCCGCCCGGCTGGCGGATGTTCGTCCGGTTCTGCCAGGGCCGGGCGAGCTTCGCCGAGGTGCTCGACCGGCGGCCGGTACGGGCCGCGCTGGCGATGCTCGACCGCCTGCCCGCGAAGGTACGGTCAGTGGCCGGTTGACCGGGCGCCGTGCCGGTGTTCCCGCACCACTGAGCGCCCCGCGTCAGGGGACGATGACCGCCCGCCCTCGCACCTCGCCCCGGCGCAGCGCCTCGTACGCCTGCGGCGCCTCCGCGAGGGGGAACGTGTGCACGTCGGCGTGCAGCCGGCCGTCGCGGGCCAGCGCGATCACCTCGTGCAGTTCGGCCCGGGTGCCCCAGAACGGCACCACCACACCGGTCTCCAGCGGCACCGGGGGCGGCTCGTCGGCGACCGGGCGCACCGGCAGCGTGCCGCCGGCCAGGCCCACCAGCAGGATCTGGCCGCCGGTGGCGACGACCTGCCGGGCGGTGTCCAGCGTGGGCTGCGCGCCGACGAAGTCGAGCACCACGTCCGCGCCGTCCGGCGCCGGTCCGACCAGTTCGCGGATCTTCTCCACCGCGTCCGGGCCGGCCTGCACCGTGTGGTGCGCGCCGAGGCGGCCGGCCAGGTCCAGCGCGGCGGTGTTGGTGTCCACCGCGATGATCCGTACCGCTGTGGTGGCGAGCAGGATCTGCAACCCCATGTGCCCCAGGCCGCCGATGCCGATCACCACGCAGGAGGTGCCGGGTCGCAGCCGGGGCCGCGCCAGGTCCACCGCGTGGTACGGCGTCAGCCCGGCGTCGGTGAGCGGCGCCGCCTGGGTCAGGTCCATGTCGCCGACCGGCAGCAGCCGGGACGCGGGCACCACCACGTACTCGGCCAGCCCGCCGTCGCGGCTGAGCCCGATGCCGCCGACCGGGATGACCCGGCAGCGGTTCTCCTCGCCCCGCAGGCAGGCCCGGCACCGGCCGCAGCCGATGATCCCGTAGACGGCGGCCCGGTCGCCGGGCGACCAGCCGTCCACGCCGGGGCCGACCGTGTCGACGGTGCCGGCGATCTCGTGACCGAGCGTCATCGGGATCGGGAACACGCCCGCCGGGGCGTCGAGGATGTGCAGGTCGGAGTGGCAGGCGCCGACCGCGCCGACGCGCAGCAGCACCTCACCCGGGCCGGCCTGCGGCGTGGGCACCTCCGTGTGCTCCAGCACACCGGGTGCGGTCATCCGTACTGCGCGCATGTCTCCTCCACCTCGTCGCCGACGGTCGACGCGGCGGCATACCCGTGCCGTGGCGGTTGATGCGGAGACGGGACGGGTGGGCGCACAATGCGGTCATGAGCGAGCCGGCCGAGTCGTTCACCGACGAGGAGTACGCGTTCCTGCGGCACGTCCGCTTCGGCGAACTGCCCGCCCGGGTACGCCCGGAGGAGCGGGTCGAGTCCGCCGAGACCGAGTTCCCGCCGGACCGGCCGGACCCGGTCGGCGGGGAGTCGGAGTGGCACCTGCGCGCGGGCGGCTGACGGGGCCCGGACACCGCCGGGCCCCGCCGCCTCACGGTCAGAAGACCGGCACGCCGTCGCGGACCAGCTTCCAGTTGGGTACGAAGAAGTCGGCCGGGTCGATGACGCCCTTGGCCTGCGCCCAGTCGATGAGCAGCTGGCGGATCTCCTGCTGGGCGTTGTAGACCTGGGTCTTCACGATGCCCGGGAAGTTGCCGCCGCCGCTGCGCCGGTAGTTGTTCACCGCCACCACGAACCGGGCGTCCGCCGCGACCGGGGTGTCGGTGCCGGCCAGCACCAGGCGGGTGATCCGCTGGCCGACCGGCTTGGCGATGTCGATGTCGTAGTCGACGCCGGAGAACACGTCGTAGTTGTAGTCCGGCACCGCCGGGTCGCTGATCGTCTCCGGGTTCACCGGCGCGCCCGCCGGCAGCGTGACGAAGTACTTCGCCGAGTACTCCAGGTACGCCTTCACCTCGGCGCCGGTCAGCACGACCGCCTCCAGCGTGTTGTCGTACACGTAGAGGCCCGCCACGTCGCGGATGCGCACGTCGCCCTGCGGGAACACCGCGGTACGGCTGAACGGCGCGGCGATGGACAGCACCGGCAGGCCCGCGTACTCGCCGCCGGCGAGCGCCTCGGTGACCACCTCGGTCTGGACGTGGTTGATGAAGTCCAGGATCGGGGTGTCCTTGTACCGCGACTCGGCGGCCGACAGCTCCACGCTCGACTGGGCGACGACCCGGTTGACGTACTCGACGGTCTTGGTGTGCTGGCCGCGCACGGCCGCGAGCACCGCCGGGTCCTCGACCACGGTGTTGGTGTTCAGCGTGGTGGCCGACTTGGCGGTGACCCTCCAGCGGCCCTTCTCCCGGGTCAGCGTGAAGTCCATCCGGGTCAGCCGCTGGCCCCACTTCGACGGCTCCGAGGTGAGGACCCGCTCGCCGGTGGTGAGGTTGGTGACGAACTTCTCCGGCACCTCGTTGTGCGCGTGGCCGAACAGGATCGCGTCGATGCCGGGGACCTGCTCGGCGATCAGCGCGGTCGGGTTCTCGTTCGGCAGCTCCGGGCCGTAGCTGGAGGTGCCGCTGTCGCCGCCGTGGGCGGAGATGACGACCAGGTCGGCGCCGCGGCGGCGCATCTCCGGCACCCATTTCGCGGCGGTGGCGACCATGTCGGCGAAGACCAGGCGGCCCTCGACGTTGCCCTTGTCCCAGATGGCCACGCCGGGGTTGGTCAGGCCGAGGATGCCCACGCGCAGCTTCGGCGCGCCGTGCCCGCCGAGCTTGATCTCCTTGATCACGTACGGGAGGAACGCCGGCTTGCCGGTCTTCGCGTTGAGCGCGTTCGCGGCCAGCGCCGGGAAGCCGAGCTGCTCGATCCAGGTCGCCAGCAGCGGCAGGCCGTAGTTGAACTCGTGGTTGCCGAGCGTCACCGCGTCGTACTTGAGGATGTTCATGGCGCGGGCCATCGGGTGCGTCTCGCCGGTGCTGGTGATCGGCTCCTGCTTGGCGTAGTACGTCGCAAGCGGCGTGCCCTGGATGGTGTCGCCGGCGTCCAGGACCAGCGTGGCCCTGCCCTTGCGCTCGGCGCGGATCTGGTTGACCAGGGTGGCGAGCTTCGCGACGCCGACGTCGTTGTGCTTGCTGTCGTCGAACTCGGCGTCCTTGTAGTAGTCCCAGTTGTAGACGTTGCCGTGGGTGTCAGACGTGCCGAGGATCGTCAGGTCCCAGGTCTTCGGCTGCTTCGGCTTCGCCTCGGCGGGCGCGCCGGCCAGCAGGGGAGCGGTCGCGGCGGCGGCCGCGACGGCCAGCACCTGGCGCCGGGAGGCGCCGGAGGAGGAAGTCATGGAGGTGCCTTTCCAATGGGGGTACGCGCCTCGTGGGCGCCGTTGCGCACCATAACCACCACATGTCACCTGCGCCACACCGGCCCGAATCGTTTCCCTTCCGGTCACAGGCTGCTGTTTTCCCGCCCGTCACCGGGGTAGGGCGCATCCATGAGCGAGGACCAGTTCACCCAGCAGCACCCGGCCGAGCAGTACGGACAGCAGGAGGGCCAGCCGTCGCAGCAGCAGACGCCGCCCGGCAACGAGCAGGAGATGGGGCCGAAGCCCGACCACGGCGAGGAGTCGTACCGGGGCAGCGACCGGCTCACCGGCAAGCGCGCCGTCATCACCGGCGGTGACTCCGGCATCGGCCGGGCCGTGGCCATCGCCTTCGCCCGCGAGGGCGCCGACGTGCTCGTCACGTACCTCGCCGACGAGGAGGAGAAGGACGCCCGGGAGACGGTCGCCCTGATCGAGCAGGCCGGGCGCACCGGCGTCGCAGTCCGGTGCGACCTGCGCGAGGAGGCCAACTGCCGCGCCCTGGTCGACCAGGCCGTCCGCGACCTCGGCGGCGTCGACATCCTGGTCAACAACGCGGCGTACCAGATGTCGCAGGACAACGGCCTGCTCGACATCACCACCGAGCAGTTCGACCGGGTCTTCAAGACCAACGTGTACGCCATGTTCTGGCTCTGCAAGTTCGCGGTGCCGCACATGAAGGAAGGTTCGACGATCATCAACACGTCGTCGATCCAGGCGTTCGACCCGTCGCCGCAGCTGCTCGACTACGCCACCACCAAGGCCGCCATCGCCAACTTCACCAAGGCGCTCGCGCAGAACCTGGCCGACCGGGGCATCCGGGTCAACGCGGTCGCGCCTGGCCCGATCTGGACGCCGCTGATCCCGGCCACCATGCCGGAGGAGAAGGTCAAGCAGTTCGGCACCGACACGCCGCTGGGCCGTCCCGGTCAGCCGGCCGAGCTGGCGCCCGCGTACGTCTACTTCGCCTCGCAGGAGTCCAGCTACGTCACCGGCGAGATCCTCGGCGTCACTGGTGGCCGCCCGACGAAGTGAGCCGTCGTCCGGTCCGGCTTTTCCCGTTCTGGCTCGCTGGCCCGTGCCGGCCGCCTGGTCCCGCCCCCGGTCGTCTGGTTCCGCCGCTCAGCGGGGCCAGGCGGCCATCCGGCGGCGCACCTCGGCGATGCGTGGCGCGTCCAGGCCGTAGCGGGTGAACCGGCGGTCGGCCAGCCCGTCGAGGTAGCGGCCCGCGGCGCGCACATCCTCGTCGTCCAGCGCCGGGTCGACCTGCCGGGCCAGCTCCAGCAGCTCCGCGACCGTGTACCGGTCCAGCGCGGCGGAGACGTCGATGTAGTCGCGTACCTCCCGCCGGTTCACCAGCGCGGCGGTCTTGTTGGCGATCAGGTCGCGGACGTCCATGACCGGGCCGAGGTCCATCACCACCGGGCTGCGGTGCCGGTCCAGGCGGGCCAGGCTCAGGCGGATCTGCCGGCCGTCCCGGCTCACCACGAAGTCCCGCAGGTCCCGGTCGAATCCGTCGAACACCTCACCCAGCCCGCCCGGGTCCACCTCGGCCACCCGGTAACCGGCCCGTTCCAGCGCCGCGCGTACCCCGTCGGCCGCCGCCGCTGCGGCGCCCTCCACGTCGGCGAACAGGTCGACGTCCTCGGTGGGGCGGGTGACCAGGCCGTGTACGGCCCACGCCACTCCGCCGCCGAGCACGAAACGGTGCGGGCCGGCCGCGGCCAGCGCCACCCGGGCCACCTGCCGGTAGAAGTCGTGCGGATGGGTCACGCGGCGCGCAGGCTCCGGTGCCGGCCCTCCCAGGCCAGGCGTACGCCCCGGGGCAGGTTGAGCAGCGGCCACAGCCGGCGCAACGTGCCCGCGTGGATCAGCTCGCGCAGATCCTCCACCCGGGTCGTCTCGCGCAGCACGTTCTCGTACATCCAGAGCAACTCGTCCGGGTCGCCCAGGTCGAACGCGCGTTCGCTGCTCCACATGAGGCGTACCGGCAGCTCGACGATGCCGGTCGTGGGACCGGTCAGCTCGTCCAGGGTGCGCGCCACCACGGCGGGTCGCCCGGGACGGGCGAGGTACGCGTGCGCGCTGACCGACATGGCATCAGGGTAACCCCAACCCGGCCCAACACCCCCCGCCCTTCCCGCCCCCACCCCGTCGATCATGAAGTTGACGGCGCGCGGCGTCCGTTTCGTCCCCGCCAACTTCATGATCGACCGTTGCATCCTCGCTACCTGTTCGCCTTGTTCGCCTAGCGCGGCGCTCCGCCGGAGATCTTGGAGGATTCGGGCCCCTATGGCGGCCGTTTCCTTCCAAGATCTCCCACGGTGGCGCGTGCGCCAACGCCGGCGCACGGGCCCCGGCGTTCCGCCGACGAGAGATCTTGGTACGCAACGGCCCCCATAGGGGCACTCTCGTACCACGATCTCCGTCCGGCAGTGCGGACGTCGCCGCGAGCATGGGGCCTGTCTCGCTAAGGGTGTTTCCGGCGATCTTGGTTAGTAGGTTTCAGCGGCTGGGAAGCGGTCGCTGAAGGTGATGGCGAAGGCGTTCAACGCGGGTTTCCAGCGCATCGTCCATCGGGTTCTGCCTGCTCCGGTGGGGTCCAGGGACCGGGTCACCAGGTACAGACACTTCAACGCGGCCTGCTCGTTGGGGAAGTGGCCGCGGGCCTTGACTGCCCGCCGGTAGCGGGCGTTCAACGACTCGATCGCGTTGGTCGAGCAGATCACCCGCCGGATCTCGACGTCGTAGTCGAGGAACGGGATGAACTCCGCCCAGGCGTTGTCCCACAGCCGGATCACCGCCGGATACCTGCCGCCCCACTTCTCGGCCAGGTCGTCGAACGCGGCCCGGGCCGTGGTGGCGTTGACGGCGGTGTAGATCGGTTTGATGTCGTGCTTGAGCGCGTCCCAGTACTTGCGGGAGGTGAGGCGGAACGTGTTGCGGATCAGATGGATGATGCAGGTCTGCACGATCGTGGCCGGCCACACGTTCGTGACCACTTCCGGGAGGCCTTTCAGACCGTCGCAGACGAGGAAGAACACGTCTTTGACGCCCCGGTTACGCAGGTCGGTCAGCACGCTCATCCAGAACTTCGCGCCCTCACCGCCCGAGCCGGCCCACAACCCGAGGATGTCTTTGTCCCCGTCGAGGGTGACTCCGATCGCGGCGTAGAACGGCCGGTTGGCGACCTGCCCGTCACGGACCTTGACCACGATCGCGTCGATGAACACCGCCGTGTAGATCTCGTCCAGCGGGCGGTGGGACCAGTCGGTCATCTCGTCGATGACCTTGTCGGTGATCCGCGAGATCGTCTCCTTCGACACCGAAGCCCCGTAGATCTCCGCGAAGTGCGCCGAGATCTCCCCGGTCGTCAGGCCTTTGGCATACAGCGACAACACGACCTCGTCGACCCCTGACAGGCGCCGCTGCCGCTTGCGCACGATCTGCGGCTCAAAGGTGCCTGCCCTGTCCCGCGGCACGTCGATCTGCACCGGCCCGTTGGCCTCGGTCAACACGGTCTTCGACCGGGTGCCGTTGCGGATGTTGCCCGAACCAACACCGGCCTGGTCGTGCTTCTCGTAGCCGAGGTGCTCGGTCATCTCCTCGTTCAGCGCGGTCTCCAGGACCGTCTTGGTCAGCTGCTTCAGCAGCCCGTCCGGACCGGTCAGGGACAGCCCTTGCTCCTTGGCTGCCCGGACCAGCTCGGCGGCGGCCTTCGCCTCCGCCGACGGCTCGGGCCGCTTCCTGCGTCCGGTCTGGTCGTTCAGTGTCGCGGTCATCACGGCACCCTCCTCACCAGGCACAACGCCCGGCAGGTCAGGCCGGAAACACCCTTAGATCCACACTCCCCGAGCATGCCCCGATCATGAAGTTGGCTGCGACAAACCGGACACCGTGTGCCGTCAACCTCATGTTTGACGGGGCCAGGTGAGTCCAGGCGGAGGACGGGGCCGGGATCGGATCGGCCGGGACGGAACGGATGTTGAGGCTGGGCGGGACGCCGGAGGACCAGGGGATGGTTCGGGGGCGGTGTCCGAGGGTGGGGCGGGTGTCGGGTTTCGGGGTGGTGGGGGACACCCGGGTGGTGGAATCGTGGGCGGGGCCGGGGCGTTATACCTGGTGAACGACCGCAGCAGCACCCCCGCAGCACACGAACGCGGGTGCAGGCCCCCGGAATGATCCCGGGTCGGCGGTCGTTGCACATGCCTCCGGCGCCCCGGACCACGGGCAGCGAGCCGGATCCCCCGAAGACTTCTTGAGCGCCTGACGGTGCTCGCACCCGCACCGAACCCCCCTTCGGCGCGGGCGTCGACCCCCGAATGGAGCCCCCTCATGAACACGATCCTGCGTAAGAGCATCCTCGGTATCGCCGGTCTGACCGTCGCCGGTGGCCTCGCCGCCGGCCCCCTCAACCACGACACCAGCACCCCCACCGCCCGGGACGCCGCGGTCACCACCACCCAGGCCGCCGCGAAGCTCGACACCGCCACACTCATCCCGCACGGCGTGCAGGGCAACCAGTCGCGTATCGACCTGAACGACGAGCAGACCGCCAACGTCAAGGCCATCATCGCGGCGACGAAGAAGGCCGGTATGGACGAGCGTGCCGCGGTCGTGTCGATCGCCACGGCGCTGCAGGAGTCGAAGCTGGAGAACCTCGGCCACCTCGGCGACCGTAACGACCACGACTCGCAGGGCCTGTTCCAGCAGCGCCCCTCCAGTGGTTGGGGCACGGTCGAGCAGATCACCGACCCGGAGTACTCCACGACGGCGTTCCTGAAGGGTCTGAAGCAGGTCGACGGCTGGCAGGACATGCCGCTGACCAAGGCCGCCCAGACCGTCCAGGTGTCGGCCTACCCGGACCACTACGCCCAGTGGGAGCAGCAGGCCGCCGACCTCGTCGCCCAGCACTGGAACAGCTGACCCCGCGGTGACCGGGGTCACGACGAACGAGCGGAAGAACCGTGACCCCGGTACCGTTGTGCAGAGCGTCGGTGTGTTCAGTGTCCCCGGGCCTCACCTAAATTGCCTTCGCGGAATACCGTTCGGCTGGAGCCGCGTCGCGCCACTCGCCGAGAGGCGACATGCACACCGACGCCCAGAGCCGCCCCGGCCATCCGGCCGGGGCGGCTCTGTCTGTGGGCTCGAGTCGCACGCCCCGGGCCGCTGGCCTAGGGTTACTGGCAGAGGTGAGCCGTTCTCGACGGAGAGGGGGGTGCCCGGATGGGTTTCAAGACGTTCATCCAGGGGTGGCCGGTCTACCGGCAACTCACCGGCACCGACCCGCTCGGTCGCGGCGCCGCCGCCCAGTCGGCGCGCTCCGCCGGCCTGACCGCCCGCACCGAGACCGCCGACGGCATGGCCCGCTCGGTCTGCCCGTACTGCGCGGTCGGCTGCGGGCAGCGCGTCTTCCACTCCGACGGCCAGGTCACCCAGATCGAGGGCGACCCGGACAGCCCGATCTCGCGCGGCCGGCTCTGCCCGAAGGGCTCGGCCAGCAAGAGCCTGGTGACCAGCCCGCTGCGCCAGACCACTGTGCGCTACCGCCGGCCGTACGCGACCGAGTGGGAAGACCTGGACCTCGACGTCGCGCTCGACATTATCGCCGACCGGATCCTCGCCGCCCGCGCGGAGACCTGGGAGGACGTCGACGACGAGGGCCGCCCGCTGAACCGGACGCTGGGCATCTCCAGTCTCGGCGGCGCGACGCTCGACAACGAGGAGAACTACCTCATCAAGAAGCTGTTCACGGCGATGGGGGCACTCCAGATCGAGAACCAGGCCCGTATTTGACACTCCGCCACCGTCCCCGGTCTGGGGACCAGCTTCGGTCGCGGCGGCGCCACGGACTTCCAGCAGGACCTCGCCAACGCTGACGTCATCGTCATCCAGGGCTCGAACATGGCCGAGGCCCACCCGGTGGGCTTCCAGTGGGTGATGGAGGCGAAGAAGCGCGGCGCGAAGGTCTTCCACGTCGACCCGCGGTTCACGCGTACCAGCGCGCTCGCCGACACGTACCTGCCGATCCGGGCGGGCACGGACATCGCGCTGCTCGGCGGCGTGGTGCGCTACATCCTGGAGAACGAGCTGGACTTCCGGGAGTACGTGCTGGCGTACACGAACGCGGCCAACATCGTCAGCGAGCAGTTCGTCGACACCGAGGACCTGGACGGCCTGTTCTCCGGCTACAACCCGGACACCGGCTCGTACGACCACGCGAGCTGGCAGTACGAGGGGCAGGAGGACAACGCCAAGGTCCGGGGCACCGGCAAGGAACGCGACTCGGCCTCCGGGCTGGAGCACGAGTCGCACGGCGAGCCGGTGCCGGCGAAGGCCCCGCGGGACGAGACGTTGCAGCACCCGCGCTGCGTCTACCAGATCCTGAAGCGGCACTTCTCCCGCTACACCCCGGAGATGGTGGCCCGCGTGTGCGGCATCCCGGAGGAGAAGTTCCTCGAACTGGCGCGCGCCTGGACGGAGAACTCGGGCCGGGAGCGCACCGGCGCGCTCGTCTACTCGGTCGGCTGGACGCAGCACAGCGTCGGCGTGCAGTACATCCGCACCGGCTCGATCATCCAGACGCTGCTGGGCAACATGGGCCGCCCGGGTGGCGGCATCCTGGCGCTGCGCGGGCACGCCAGCATCCAGGGATCGACCGACATCCCGACGCTGTTCAACCTGCTGCCGGGCTACCTGCCGATGCCGCACCACGCCGACCACCCGACGTTCGACGAGTGGGTGGACAGCATCCGGCACCCGGGCCAGAAGGGCTTCTGGGGCGACTCGCGGGCCTTCGCGGCGAGCCTGCTCAAGGCGTACTGGGGTGACGCGGCGACGCCGGAGAACGACTTCTGCTACGGCTATATGCCCCGGATGACCGGCGACCACGGCACGTACCAGCAGGTCCTGAACATGATCGACGGGAAGGTGAAGGGCTACTTCCTGCTCGGCCAGAACCCGGCGGTCGGTTCGGCGCACGGCCGCGCTCAGCGCCTGGGCATGGCCAACCTGGACTGGCTCGTGGTCCGCGACCTGTTCATGATCGAGAGCGCCACGTTCTGGAAGAACAGCCCGGAGGTCGCCACCGGCGAGATCGTGCCGGAGGAGTGCCGCACCGAGGTGTTCTTCCTGCCGGCGGCCTCGCACGTGGAGAAGGAGGGCACCTTCACCCAGACGCAGCGGCTGCTGCAGTGGCGGGAGAAGGCCGTCGACCCGCCGGGCGACGCCCGCTCCGAGCTGTGGTTCTTCTACCACCTGGGCCGGGTGCTGCGGGAGAAGCTGGCCGCCTCCACCGAGCGCCGGGACCGGGCGCTGCTGGACCTGACCTGGGACTATCCGACGCACGGTCCGCACGCCGAGCCGAGCGCCGAGGCGGTGCTCAAGGAGATCAACGGGTACGAGGTGGCGACCGGCCGCCTGCTGAACGCGTTCGGCGAGGCCCGCGACGACGGCTCCACCGCGATCGGCTGCTGGATCTACTCCGGCGTGTACGCCGACGGCGTCAACCAGGCGGCCCGCCGCCGGTCCCGCCACGAGCAGGACTGGGTGGCGGCCGAGTGGGGCTGGGCGTGGCCGGCGAACCGGCGCACGCTCTACAACCGCGCCTCCGCCGACCCCGAGGGCCGGCCGTGGAGCGAGCGCAAGAAGTACGTCTGGTGGGATCCGGACGCCGGCGAGTGGACCGGGTACGACGTGCCGGACTTCGAGAAGACGAAGCCGCCGTCATACCGGCCGCCGGAGGGCGCGTCGGGCCCGGCGGCGCTCGCCGGTGACGACGCGTTCGTCATGCAGGGCGACGGCAAGGCGTGGCTGTACGCGCCGAGCGGAGTCCTCGACGGTCCGCTGCCGACGCACTACGAGCCGGCCGAGTCGCCGATGCGCAACCCGCTCTACGGTCAGCAGGCCAACCCGACCCGCAAGATCTACGAGCATCCGATCAACCGGATGAACCCGAGTCCGCCGGAGCCGCACAGCCAGGTCTTCCCGTACGTGTTCACGGTCAGCCGTCTCACCGAGCATCACACGGCCGGTGGGATGAGCCGTACCGTGCCGCGCCTGGCCGAGCTGCAGCCGGAGATGTTCGTCGAGGTGTCCCCGGAACTGGCCGGCGAGATCGGGCTGGCCCACCTGGGCTGGGCGCACCTGATCAGCGGACGCGCGGTGATCGAGGCGCGGGTGCTGGTCACCGACCGGCTCACCCCGCTGCGGGTGGACGGCCGGATCATCCACCAGGTCTGGCTGCCGTACCACTTCGGCACCGAGGGTCTGGTCACCGGCGACTCGGCGAACGACCTGTTCGGCATCACGCTGGACCCGAACGTCCTCATCCAGGAGAGCAAGGTCGGCACCTGCGACATCCGGCCCGGGCGGCGGCCCACCGGCCCGCCGCTGCTCGACCTGGTCGGCGACTACCAGCGGCGGGCCGGGATGACACCGGACCGCAAGGTGCCGGTGGTGACCACCGACGCTGCCGGCGGGGACGACGCCGCCGGCAGCACCGACGAGCAGTCGGCCGCCGCGCACCAGGACGGGGATCGGGATGCCTGACGCCAACAGCCTGTACGGCCCGCTCGACCCGGCCCCGGACGCGGGCTGGATCTCCGCGCCGCCCCGGATGGGCTTCTTCACCGACACCAGCGTCTGCATCGGCTGCAAGGCGTGCGAGGTGGCCTGCAAGGAGTGGAACGGCGTCCCCGACTCGGGTTTCGACCTGCTCGGCATGTCGTACGACAACACTGGCGCGCTGACCGCGAACTCGTGGCGGCACGTCGCGTTCATCGAGCAGCCCCGCCCGGCCGGGCACCGCACGCCGCCGTTCGCCGGTGACCCGACCGGTCCGGCGACCAGCCCGGCGTCGGCGGCGGCCGGCGCGCTCACCGCTCCCGACACCGGTACGAATCCCGGCCTGCCGCCGGGGCAGCCGGAGGCGGCGGCGCGGATGGCCGCCGGTCCGGAGTTCCTCGGCATGCCCGGCGCCCAGCCGCCCGGGCGGGCCACCGGCCCGGAGAGCCGCACCGACTTCCGCTGGCTGATGATGTCCGACGTGTGCAAGCACTGCACGCACGCGGCCTGCCTGGACGTGTGCCCGACCGGTTCGCTGTTCCGCACCGAGTTCGGCACGGTGGTGGTGCAGGAGGACATCTGCAACGGCTGCGGCTACTGCATCTCCGCCTGCCCGTACGGCGTGATCGACCAGCGCAAGGGCGACGGCCGGGCGTGGAAGTGCACGCTGTGCTACGACCGGATCGGCGCGGGCATGACGCCCGCCTGCGCGCAGGCGTGCCCGACCGAGTCGATCCAGTACGGCCCGCTCGACGAGCTGCGGGAACGGGCCGCCAAGCGGGTCACCGCGTTGCACGAGCGGGGTGTGCCGGAGGCGCGCCTGTACGGCCACGACCCGACCGACGGTGTCGGCGGCGACGGCGCGTTCTTCCTGCTGCTGGACGAGCCGGAGGTGTACGGGCTGCCGCCGGACCCGGTGGTCACCACCCGGGACCTGCCGAAGATGTGGAAGCGGGCCGGGTTCGCCGCCCTGGCCATGGCGGCGGCTGCCGTCGCCGCGTTCGTCGGAGGATCGTCGTGAGTCCGGACCGCCCGGTCGGTGACCTGTTCCGCCGCTTCCGCGAACGCCTGTCCGCGGAACAGGAGGACGGCGGCGCCGCCGAGCGGGAGAACGGCAGCCGGGCCACCGCAGCCGGTCCCGGCGTGGGCCGCACCGACGCGGGCTCCCACGACGCCGGCCTCGCCCCGCATCCGCCCCGCGACGCGGCACCGCGCCGACGCCGCAAGGGCGGCAAGGGCGGTGGGGAGCAGCTCAACGTCCCGCCGGCCGAGTTCACCTCCTACTACGGCCGGCCCATCCTCAAGCCGCCGGTGTGGCGGTGGGACATCGCCGCGTACCTGTTCACCGGCGGTCTCGCCGCCGGTTCGTCGCTGCTCGCGGCGGGCGGGCAGCTCACCGGCCGCCCGGCGCTGCGGCGCGCCGGCCGGGTCACCGCGCTCGCGGCGGTCGGCGCCAGCACGTACTTCCTGGTGAACGACCTGGGCCGGCCGTCGCGCTTCCACCACATGCTGCGGGTGGCGAAGGTGACCTCGCCGATGTCGGTGGGCACGTGGATCCTCAGCGTGTTCGGCCCGGCCGCCGGGGTCGCGGCGATCGCCGAGGCGGCCCCGCTGCTGCCCGAGCGCGGCGTGCTGGGGCTCGGCCGCCGGCTGCTGCCCCCGGCCGGGCACGCCGCCGGCCTGGTCGCCGCCGTCACCGCGCCGGCGCTGGCCACGTACACCGGGGTGCTGCTGGCGGACACGGCGGTGCCGTCGTGGCACGAGGCGTACCCGGAACTGCCGGCCATCTTCGCGGGCAGCGCGCTGGCCAGCGGCGCGGGTGTCGGGCTGGTGGCCGCGCCCGGCGCGCAGGCCGGTCCGGCGCGGCGCCTCGCGGTCGCGGGCGCGGCGATGGAGCTGTGGGGTTCGCACCGGGTGGAGAACCGGCTCGGGCTGCTCAGCGAGCCCTACACGCAGGGCACACCCGGGAAGCTGCTGCGCGCGGGCCGTGCGCTGACCGCCGCCGGTGTCGTGGGCGCGCTGCTCGGCCGCCGCAGCCGGGTGCTGTCCGCACTCTCCGGCGGCGCGCTGATCGCCGCGTCGGTGTGCACCCGGTTCGGCATCTTCCACGGCGGGGTCGCCTCGGCGCGCGATCCGCGGTACACGGTGGTGCCGCAGCGCGAACGCGCCGACCGGCGGGCCGCCGAGCAGGACTGAACCTCCCCGGGCGGCCTTCCGTCCGCTGTGGTTGACTTCTGCGTGGAGGCGTTCAGGCGGCTGGTGCCCCTCCCGGTCTTCAAAACCGGTGTGGTCCGGGATCCGGGCCAGGCGGGTTCGATTCCCGTCCGTCTCCGCCAAACCGTTCCCGGGAGTGCGCCGATGCGTGAGGTCGACCCGCGACGGCGGGTGCCGCGCACCGACGCGCTGCTCGCCGATCCCGCGCTGGCCGCCGCCGTCGGCACGCTCGGCCGCGACCGGGTCAAGGCCGCGATCGTCCGCGCGCAGGACCGCGCCCGCCGCGGTGAGCTGACCCCCGAGGGGGTACGCGACGCGGCGCTGGCGGACCTGCCCGGCCGTACGCCGCGCGCGGTGCTCAACGCCACCGGCGTCGTGCTGCACACCAACCTGGGCCGCGCGCCGCTCGCCCCGTCCGCCGTGGACGCCCTGGTCGCCGCCGCCGGGCACACCGACGTGGAACTGGACCTGCGGACCGGGCGGCGGGCCCGGCGCGGCCGGGAGGCGCTCGACGCGCTCGCCGCGGCGGTGCCCGACGCCGGGGCGGTGCACGTGGTGAACAACGGCGCCGCCGCCCTGGCGCTCGCCGCCACCGCGCTGGCCGCCGGCCGGGAGATCGTGGTGAGCCGCGGCGAGCTGGTCGAGATCGGCGACGGGTTCCGCCTGCCGGACCTGCTGGCCAGCACCGGCGCGCGGCTGCGCGAGGTGGGCACCACGAACCGCACCACGCGCGCCGACTACGAGGCCGCGATCGGCGAGCACACCGGGTTCGTGCTCAAGGTGCACCCGTCGAACTTCGTGGTCACCGGGTTCACCTCGGCGGTGCCGGTGGCCGAGCTGGCCACGCTGGGCGTACCCGTGGTGGCCGACATCGGGTCGGGGCTGCTCGCGCCGGACCCGCTGCTGCCGGCCGAGCCGGACGCGGCCACCACGCTGCGCGCGGGCGCGCACCTGGTCACCGCCAGCGGCGACAAGCTGCTCGGCGGCCCGCAGGCCGGTCTGCTGCTCGGCGACGCCGACCTCGTGCACCGGCTGCGCCGCCACCCGCTGGCGCGGGCGCTGCGAGTGGACAAGCTCACCCTCGCCGCGCTCGCCGCCACCCTGTACGCGCCGTCCACGCCCACCCGGGACGCCTTGCACGCCGACCCGGCTCGGCTGCGGCAGCGGCTGGAGCGGCTGCGTGACCGGCTCGGCGAGGACGGCTGCAAGGCCGAGGTGGTGCCCGGCGTCGCTGTGGTCGGCGGCGGCGGGGCGCCCGGCGTGGAGCTGGACTCGTGGGCGCTGAGCCTGCCCGAGCGGTACGCCGAGCCGCTGCGCACCGGCGACCCGGCGATCCTCGGCCGGGTGCTGCACGGCCGGCTCCTGCTGGACCTGCGCGCCGTGCCGGAGAGCGCCGACGACCGGGTCCGCGCGGCCGTGCTGAGCGTGGGGGACTGACCGGCATGTGGGTGGTGGCGACCGCCGGGCACGTCGACCACGGCAAGTCCACGCTGGTGCGCGCGCTGACCGGGATGGAACCGGACCGGTGGGCGGAGGAACGCCGCCGGGGCATGACCATCGACCTCGGCTTCGCCTGGACCACACTGCCGTCGGGCGGCACCCTCGCCTTCGTCGACGTACCGGGGCACGAGCGGTTCGTGCCGAACATGCTCGCCGGCATCGGCCCGGTCCCGGCCGCGCTGATCGTCGTGGCCGCCGACGAGGGCTGGATGCCGCAGTCCGCCGAGCACCTGGCCGCGCTGCACGCACTGGGTGTGTCGTACGGGCTGCTCGCGGTCACCCGCGCGGACCTGGCCGACCCCGGGCCGGCGGCGGCGCGGGCCCTCGCAGAGATCGCCGCCACGTCGCTGGGCGCTGTGGAGGCGGTGCCGGTCTCCGCGGTCACCGGCGCCGGTCTCCCCGAGCTGCGCGCCGCGCTGGACCGCCTGACCGCCCGGCTGCCCGACCCGGCCCGGGACGCCCCGGTACGGCTCTGGGTGGACCGCGCGTTCACCGTACGCGGCAGCGGCACGGTGGTCACCGGCACGCTCGGCGGTGGCCGGCTGCGTGCCGGCGACGAGTTGGAGCTGGCCGCCACCGGCGAGGCGGTGCGCGTACGCGGACTGCACTCGCTCGGCGTCGCGCGCACCGACCTCGAGGCGGTGGCCCGGGCCGCGGTGAACCTGCGCGGCCTGCCCCGGGACCGGGTCGGGCGCGGCGACGCGCTGCTCACGCCCGGCCGGTTCGGGCGTACCGACCTGCTCGACGTGCGGCTGTCCGGCGACCCCGCCGCCGACCTGCCGGCCACGCTCACGCTGCACGTGGGCTCGGCGGCGGTGCCCGCCCGGGTCCGGCCGCTGGGCCCGGACACGGTACGGCTGCGCCTGGCCCGCCCGCTGCCGCTGCTGATCGGGGACCGGGCGCTGCTGCGCGACCCCGGCCGGCACCACGTCGCGGGCGGCGTGACGGTGCTGGACGTGGACCCGCCGCCGTTGCGCCGCCGGGGCGCGGCGGCCGCCCGCACGGCGGTGCTGGCCGGCCTGGACGGGCGGCCGGACCTGGCCGGGGAACTGCGCCGGCGACGGCTGGTCCGTGCCGGTGACCTGACCCGGATGGGCGTGCCGCCGACCGCGACGCCGGTGGCCGGGCAGTGGCTGGCCGACCCGGAGCACTGGCGGGACCTGGGTCGTCGCCTCACCGAGGAGGTGGCCCGGTACACCGCCGAGCATCCGCTCGCCGCGGGCATACCGGTCGACGTGCTGCGGCACCGGCTCGACCTGCCCGAGCGTGCTCTGGTCACGGCGCTGCTGCGCCCGCCGCTGCGACTGCGCGACGGTCTGGTCACCGCCGCCCCGCAGGGGACTCTGCCGGACCCGGTGGCCCGGGCGGTGGACCGGGTCCGGGCCGAGTACGGCGACCGGCCGTTCCAGGCCCCCGAGGCGCACCACCTGGCCGACCTCGGGCTCGGGCCCCGCGAGATCGGCGCCGCGGTACGCGCCGGCGCGTTGCTGAAGCTGGCCGAGAACGTGGTGCTGCTGCCGGGCGCCCCGGACGACGCGGTACGCGTGCTCGCCGGGCTGCCGCAGCCGTTCACGCTCAGCGCCGCCCGGCAGGCGCTCGGCACCACCCGCCGGGTGGCGGTGCCGCTGCTGGAACTGCTGGACCGGCGCGGCGCCACCCGGCGGCTCCCTGACGACGCCCGCGAGGTGGTCCGCCCGCCGGGCTGAGCCAACCGGTGCCACCGGCCCACGCCGGTCACCTACCGTGACGCCATGGACCCTTCCGCGGTCTGGCGGGACAAGAACCACAAGTGGCGGATCGAGGCGTACCGGGCCCCGGACCTGCGCTTCGCGATCTTCGCCACGAACGGCCCCACCGAGTCGGCGCCGCTGTGGCTGTTCGGGATGGCCGCGCTGGCCCGCTGGCTGATGACCCACGCGATCTCGCTGGACGACCTGGAGACCGACTGATGGGCGTGCAGGTCGCGCTGGTGCTGGTGCTGATCCTGATCAACGCCGCCCTGTCCGGCAGCGAGATGGCACTGGTGAGCCTGCGGGAGGGGCAGTTGCGCCGGCTGTCGCGGTCCGGGCGGGCCGGGGCGCGGCTGAGCCGCCTCACCCGCGAACCGAACCGCTACCTGGCCACCATCCAGCTCGGCATCACGCTCGCCGGGTTCCTCGCCTCGGCCGCCGCCGCCGTGACGCTGGCCGAGCCGCTGGTCGGCCCGCTGGGTTTCCTGGGCGCGGCCGCCCGCCCGGTGGCGGTGCTCCTGGTGACACTGCTGCTGACGTTCCTCACGCTCGTGGTGGGGGAGCTGGCACCCAAGCGGCTGGCCATGCAGACGGCGGAACGGTGGGCGTTGGTCAGCGCCGCGCCGCTGGACCTGCTCGCCCGGTTGTCCCGGCCGGCGGTGTGGCTGCTCGGCCGCTCCACCGACCTGCTGGTCCGGCTCGCCGGCGGCGACCCGCGCGCCAGCCGGGAGGAGGTGACCGAGGAGGAACTGCGGGAGATGCTGGTCAGCCAGCGCGGCCTGTCCGCCCAGCAGCGGGAGATCCTCGCCGGGGCGTTCGACATCGCCGGCCGTACGCTGCGGGAGATCCTCGTCGCGCGCCGCGACGTGACCACTCTGCCCGCCGACATGCCCGCGGCGGAGGCGATGCGCCGGCTGGCGGCCGGCGGCCGGTCCCGGGCGCCGGTGATCGGACCCGGCGGGCTCGACGACGTACGCGGCACCGTGCACATCCGCGACCTGGTGGACGCCGACGGGGCGCTCGTCGGCGACCGGGCCCGCCCGCCGGTGCTGCTACCAGGCACGCTGCCGGTGGCCGACGCGATGCGGCAGCTGCGCCAGCGGCACGAGCAGCTCGCCCTGGTGGTCGACGAGTACGGCGGCGTGGACGGCCTGGTCACCATGGAGGACCTGCTCGAGGAGGTGGTCGGCGAGCTGTACGACGAGACCGACCGGGACGTGCGCCGCGCCGTGCGGGAGCCGGACGGCGCGCTGCTGCTGCCGGGCGACTTCCCGCTGCACGACCTGCCCGACGTGGGCGTCCGCGTGACGTTCCCGTTGTCCCGGGAGTACACCACGGTGGCCGGGCTGGTGCTGGCCGGCCTGGGCCGGCTCCCCGAGGGGCCGGGGGAGCGGGTGCGGCTGCCCGGCCTCACCGTGGAGGTGGTCGAGGTGGCGGGGCGGGCGATCCGCCGGGTCCGGCTGCGCGGCTCCGCTGTCGGCCGCACGCCGGACTGACACCCGGACGGGGGACAACCGCCCGATACCCGTCCCGGGCCGCGTCGCCGGTCGTACGGTCCGGGCGTGAAGGACCGAGGACTGCGTACGTTCGTCACCGTGCTGGCCGGACTGGCCGTGATCTACTTCGGCTTCTCCGGAAGCCGTGGCAGCGGCGAGGAGGGTGGCGTCTCCGGTGGCGTGGTGCTGCTCGCGCTGCTCGCCTCGCTGCTGGCCTGGAACCTGACCAAGCCCGGCCCGGCCAAGTAGCGACCCTCAGTGGGCCGTGGCGGCGCTGCGACTCACCTCGCCCGCCGACTCCTCGCCCAGGGCCACCCGCACCAGCGCCGACGCCAGCCGGCCGAAGTCGGCCTCGCCGACCAGCCCGACCAGGTCACCGGGGCTCGCCGGCAGGCCCAGCCGCCGCGCCCCGGCGAGCGTGCGCCGGTCGGCGTACGGGCGCACGTCCGGCCACACCGACTGCGCCTCCCGCAGGAAGATGTCCGCACCGGTGGGGCCGATGCCGGGGAACTCGGTGAGCAGCCGGCGCAGCACGGTCCGGTCGGCGCCGGCCTCCTTGTGCAGCCGGCGCAGGTCGCCGTGCCAGCGGTCCAGGCAGAGCCGGGCGCCGGTGCCGAGCATGGTGGCGGTCCGCTCGTCGTAGCGCCGGTAGTGGCCCCGGCCCAGCGCGTCGACCCGGTCCTGCCAGCTCGCCGCCTCCATCGCCTGCGGGGTGCGGTAGCCGGCGGTGAACAGCTCCCGGGCGGCGGCCACCGCCACCGAGGCCCGGATCCGGGTGCTCAGCAGCGTGGTGAGCACCAGCAACTGGTACAGCGGGCCGGGCCGGTCCGCGAGGGCGATGCCGGCCTCCTCCGCGTACGTGCGGTTCTGCCGTTCCAGCAGGGCGCGCGCGACGTTGCGATCGTCTGGCATCCGTCCGGCTTACCCGCCCCGGGCCCGGCCAGACCCCCGGCCGATCCGGAATGCGCCGGGCGGCGGCGGGTACGCGGGTCGGGTGCGCGGTCGACGGCCGTGTGCTCCACCGGGAAGGAGAGACCCGTGGTCAAGCCGCAGCAGGAGGAACTGCGCCGGAACGACCTCGGCGCCACCAGCCAGGACAGCCGCAAGACGGCCACCCAGGCGGGCAGCCGTTCGCGAGGCCGGGGCACGTCGAACGGCGACGCGGGACGCCCGGTCCCCAAGGGACAGGTGTCGCCGTACGGCCCGGCCGGTGAGCCGGTCGCCGACGACGAGAGCTAGCCGCGAGCCGACGTCGGCCGCAGCCGCCGCCAGGTGGCTGCGGCCGACAGCCCGTACGCGAGGTGCGGGATCAGGTCGGAGACCCAGTCGCTGCGCCGCCAGGTACGCGGGTCGGTCACGCCGAGCACCGTCATCGAGCCGTCGGAGGTGGCCATCACCCCGCCGCCGAGCACCACCGTGGCCAGCGGCAACGGGATTCGCCGGCGCGCGGCGAGCAGACCGAAAGCGGCCCCCGCGGCGATGCCGGTGGCGTACCCGAGCAACGGCCCCAGACCGGAGCGGCGGTTCTCCGCCTCGTCGCCGCGGCCCAGGTCGACGTGTGTGACGTCGGCGAGCCGTCCGGCGACCGATTCCGGGGTGCTGCTGGCCGGCCGGGCCCGCAACGCCATGTCGAGGTACGAGACCGCGTTGAGGACGGCGCTGCCGACGGCGCCCGCGATGGCGCCGTCGACAACCGCTGCCGTCCTCACTTCGGGTCACCCGGTTCCCGGTTGCCCTTGGGGCCGTAGGTCCGTTCGCCCCGGACCACACCGCGTTGCCCCCGGTCGTCCTGGAGGATCCGGTTGGCGACCTGGTTCGCCTCCTTGTCCGACGCCCGTCCGGACTGTTCGACGAGGTCGCGAAGGCGTGCTCGCTGCTTGTCGTACGCGTTGCTGCCCGGCCGTGGTCCTGGCATCTCTGCCTCCTCCGGATCGCTGTCGGCTGACCGTAGGCGTCTACCCGCCCGGGCGGGGACCAACCGTTGCGGGCGCATCCCCGCCCGGCCGGAGCGCCGCTCAGGCGGGGGTGTGGACCACCGCTCAGCCGGGCGCGCCGGACGCCGTTCAGTCGGCGGCGCGGACCACCGCGACCGGGCAGGCGGCGCGGTGCAGGATCCCCTGGCTGACCGAGCCGAGCAGCAGCCCGCCCAGCTCGCCCCGGCCCTGCCGGCCCACCACGACCAGTTGAGCCCCGGCCGACGCCGTGGTCAGTGCCGCGACCGGTTTGGCGCGTACCGTCTCGGCGTGCACCGGCAGGTCCGGCCACCGTTCGCCGATCCCGTCGACCGCCTCGGTGAGCACCCGCTCGTCCTCCTCAGCCCCGCCCTTGCGCCCGGGCGGGGCGGGGCGGGCGTGCACCACGTGCAGCGGCGCGCCCCACGCGGACGCGGTCTCGGCGGCGAACTCGACGGCGGCGCGCGACAGCGTGGAGCCGTCCACGCCGACCACGACCGGGCCGTCCGCGCGGGCGGTGCCGCGCGCGATCAGCACCGGGCAGTTGGCGTACGAGGCGACCTGCACCGCGACCGACCCGACCACGAGCGCGGCGAATCCGCCCAGTCCCCGGTCGCCGAGGACGATCAGGGCGGCGGTGGGGGACTCGCCGAGCAGCACCGCGGCGGCCTCCCCGTCGATGATCTCGCCGGTGATGCGCAGGCCGGGCGACTCCGCCTCGGCCGCCGCGACCGCGTCGGAGACCAGTTGCTCGGCCTGGTTGCGCAACCCGGCACCGGGTGGTGACCCGGCCGGCGCGGAGACCGGTACGCGCAGCAGCGGCCAGATGAAACCGTGCACCACCCGCAGCGGGCGGTTGCGCCGCCGCGCCTCCCGGGCCGCCAGACGCACCGCCCGTGTCGCGGGTTCGGAGCCGTCCACCCCGACCACCACCGCGGCCCCGTTCGCCGAGTTCACCCGTACCTCCTCGTGGCCGGCGCCCCCGCGGCCAGTATCGCGGCCCGGGTGGGCGGCCCGGGGCGATACCGCCGGGGTCGCCCGGTGGGTACGCTGGCGTGCAGCACCCAGGGGAGGGAGCCCCGTCGATGGATCAGCCGGACGGACCGAGCACCGCCCGCATGATCGACTACTGGCTCGGCGGCCGGCACCACCGTCCGGTGGACGTCGCCGCGGCCGCCGCTTTCGAGGCGGCGTACGGGCCCTGCGCGGCGATCTTCCGGTCGCTGCGTGGTTTCCTCGGCCGTACCGTGCAGGCGATGGCCGCCGACGGGATCGACGGCTTCCTGGTCTTCGGCGCGGGTGTGCCCACCTGCGGCAACGTGCACGAGGTCGCACCGGAGGCGACAGTGCTCTACACCGACGTGGACCCGGAGACGGTCCGCCTGGGCCGGAGCCTGCTCGCCGGCAGCGACCGGGCCGGGTACGGCTACGGCGACGCCACCGACATCGGGACCGTCGACCGGGCGCAGCTGCACCGGTTCGTGCCGGGCTGGGGGAGACGGCCGGTGGGTGTGGTATTCCTCGGGCTGGCGGCGTTCCTGGACGACGACACGCTCGCCCGTACGCTCGACGAGCTGTACCAGGCGGTGGCGCCGGGCAGCCGGCTGGCGATCGACTTCGACACCGAGGAGCTGGCCGGGCACCCCGAGGCGCTGGCCATGATGGGCCCGGCGTTCCGGATGCGGGCGCCCGAGCGGTTCGCGCCGCTGCTGGGCCGCTGGCAGCCGACCGGCGACGGCATCGTGCCGGTGGCGCGGTGGCGGCCGGCCGGTGAGCCCGAGCCGGTGCCGGACGCGTTCCACGGCGCGCTGGCGTTCCGCACGGCCGGCTGAGCCGGTCCCGTCACGCCCGGCCGAGGCGGGGCGTTCGCCGTCTGGCGGCCTTCGTATGATGTTTGCCCTGTAGCAATAGTCGTCATCGGAGGATGAGCATGCCGGAGGCGTCCGGATCGGTGTCACGTGCCCTGCGCACGGCGCCACCCGACCAACTGGCGGAGACCGCGGACGCGGTGCTGCGCCAGACGCTCGGGGCCGCGCGGGCGGAGGTGTTCGTCGCCGACTACCGCGCCAGCGGACTCTGGCCGGTGCTCGACCCGGACGTGCCCGACGGCGGCCCGCTGCTGGCCCACAGCGTCGCGCAGCGCTGCTTCAGCAGCCAGGAGCCGGTGCTGGACATCGTCGAGGACGGCCGCTGCCGCGCCTACCTGCCGCTGTCGGTGTGGGGGGAGCGGCTCGGCGTGCTGATGGTGGAGCTGCCCGGCGACCCGGACGCGGCCACTGTGGAGGCCGCGCGCGACGCCGCCGGGGAACTGGCAGTGGCGATCCGGGCGGCCGACCGGGAGACCGACCGCTACCGGCGCGCCCGGCGGCGGGAGCGGCTGAGCATGGCTGCCGAGATGCAGTGGGACCTGCTGCCGGGCCGCAGCGTACGGCTCGGTGACGCGCTGCTCGCCGGGCAGCTCGAACCGGCGTACACCGTGGGCGGTGACCACTTCGACTGGTCGGTGGACGGCGACCGGCTCACCCTCACCGTGCTCAACGGCACCGGCAGCGGGCTGGCCGCGTCGATGCTCACGGCGATGACGGTGAACGCCATGCGCAACGCCAGGCGTTCAGGCGGCAGCCTGGTGGAGCAGGCGGAGCTGGCTTCGGACACCATCTACTACCAGCACCGGGGCGACCGGCACGTGGCCACGCTCCTGCTGGAGCTGGACAGCCGCCGGGGCGTGATGCGCGTGGTCGACGCCGGCTCACCGCAACTGCTGCGGCTGCGTGGGGGCCGCGTCACGCCGATCGCGCTGGAGCAGCAGCTGCCGCTGGGCATGTTCGCCGAGACGCGCTACGACGTGCAGGAGTTCACTCTGGAGCCGGGCGATCGCCTCTTCGTCGTCAGCGACGGGGTGTACGCGGCGGAGCCCGACGAGCAGGAGCCGTACGGCGTCCGGGCCATGGCGCGTGCGATGCGGTCGACTCGGCTGCAGCCGGCGACCGAGGCAGTTGGTACGGTGATGCGCGAACTGCACGCGTACCATGCCGACGCGGATCTCCGCGACGACGCGGTCGTCGTCTGCCTGGACTGGCGCGGCCCCAGCCGGTCCGACGACGTGACGGGGCAGTGACCGGGGCTGCGGAGCGAACACGAGCGGGACGATCGCAGGGGACGGCGAGTGGAGCGACCTCCGAATCTTGCCGCGGCCATCGAATCGGCTGCGGAGGCGCTCATCGGTGTGCTCGACTCGGCGACGTCCCGGCACACCGTCGGCGTCTCGCCCACCCAGCTGCGGGTGCTGTCGCTGATCGTGTCGCATCCGGACACCAACGTGAACCGGCTGGCCGAGCTGCTGGACGTGGTCCCCTCGTCGGCGAGCCGGTTGTGCGACCGTCTGGAGGCGGTCGGCCTGCTGCGCCGGGTGGCGGACCCGCGCGACCGGCGGGAGGTGCGGCTGATCCCGACCGCTGCCGCCGACACGCTGCTGCGCGACCTCCAGGAGAGACGGCACCGGGCGGTGCAGGCCGTGCTCGACCGTATGCCCAACCGGGTGCAGCACGAGCTGCTGCTGGCGCTGGTGGCGTTCAGCCAGGCCGCGGCGGCCACCGCCCCGCAGGCCGGCTCGGACTCGACCGCCCGTACCGCCTGATCCCTCGCACCGATGTCCGCCCTGCGTCCCACCGCTCAACTAGTGTCCTAGGATGCCTTAGCGGTTGTGACGGTCACCACCGTGACACCACTGAGCAACGACGCAGCGGGCCACCGGGCGAGAGCGGCGAGCCCGATATAGTGGCAGCGCAACTGGGCGGCCCGTGATCACCACGAGGGCGGGCCGCGTCGGGGAGGTCCCAGCCCGGGATCACAGAGGGCGCCGGCGTCTGACCGGCCGGCAACGCGCACGTCCCTCCAGCGGCCGTTCATCCGGCTGCCGGACCGTGCTGCGAAGGGAGGGTTCGGTGTCGCGTCGGCCGGCTCCAGCGGAGCAACCGGATTCCGGGACCGCCACGGTCGTGGGAGACCGCGTCCTCACGCTGCCCAACCTGATCAGTTTCGTCCGGCTCGTCGGCGTACCGATCTTCCTCTACCTGTTCCTCGTGGTGCGGGCCGACGTCGCCGCCATCGCGGTGCTCGCCGTGGGCGGCACCAGCGACTGGGTGGACGGCTGGATCGCCCGCCGCCTGGGCCAGGTGAGCCGGCTCGGGGAGCTGCTCGACCCGCTGGCCGACCGCCTCTACATCCTCGCCACGCTGCTCGCGTTCACCGCCCGCGAGGTGGTGCCCTGGCAGTTCACCGGCGCGCTGCTGGCCCGGGAGCTGCTCCTGCTGGTGTCCCTCGGGGTGCTGCGCCGGTACGGCTACGGCCCGCCGCCGGTGCACTACGTGGGCAAGACCGCGACGTTCCTGCTCCTGGCGGCGTTCCCCATCCTGCTGCTGGCCGACGCGGTGCCGGACGCCGGCACCGCCGCAGGCGCGATCGGCTGGGGCCTGGCCTGGTGGGGCCTGGTCCTCTACTGGGTCGCCGGCGCGATGTACGTGGTGCAGGCGAGCCGCCTCGTGCGGGCCATGCGGGCGCGGCGTACGGAGGCGGCGGCATGACGACGCCGTCACGGGACGGGGACAAGGAACGCGACCCGTCGACCCGGGTGTACGCCCCGGACTTCCTGACCGAGCTGTTCCGCAATCCGCTGGACCCGGGGTACGGGGACGCGGCGGCGCGCCGGGCGACGGGCTCCATGTCGCGGCTGCGGGAGGTGCTGGGCCGGCCGGTGAGCCTGGTGGTGCTGGCGCTGATCGGTTTCCTGTTCGCGGTGGCGTACCGGGAGACGGTGGCGGAGGAGCCGAGCCGCGCGACGGCGCGGGCGGGTCTGGTCGCCGAGATCAAGGGGCGGGAGGCGGAGACCGACCGGTTGACCGAGCGCGCCGAGCAGTTGCGTGAGGAGGTCGGCCGGCAGCGGGACGCGGCGTTGAGCGGTTCGCAGGCGTCCCGGTTGCGCACGCTGGAGGCGGGCACCGGCCTGGCCCGGGTGCGGGGGGACGGCGTGGTGGTGCGGCTGGCCGACGCGGCGGCGGACCAGGACGGGGTGACCGGCGGGGACGCGGGCCCGTCCCGGGTGCTGTATTCGGATCTGCAGAAGGTCGCGAACGCGTTGTGGGCGGCGGGCGCCGAGGCGGTGGCGGTGAACGGGCAGCGGTTGACGGCGACGTCGACGATCCGTTCGGCGGGTGAGGCGATCCTGGTGGACTACCGGCCGGTGACGGGCCCGTACGAGGTGCAGGCGATCGGGCCGAGGTCGATGCGGGACCGGTTCGACGAGAGCCGGGCGGCGGCGTTGATGCGTGAGGTGGCGCGGACGACGGGTCTGTCGTTCGGGGTGAAGCGGGTCGACGACCTCACCTTGCCGGCGGCGCCGCAGCCGCGGCTACGCTACGCCGAGCCTCCGGCGAGCCCGGGTCCGAGCGGGAGCGCGCGCCCGTCGGGTTCGGGTGGCGCCGGTTCGTCGAGTCCCGGGTCGTCCGGCCCGGGTGGTTCTTCCAGCCCTTCGGGAGGTGGCCGATGATCGCGGTGCTGGCGTTGCTCGCCGGTGTGGTGCTCGGGGTGTATCTGGACCCCACGGTGCCGGCGGCGTTGCAGCCGTATCTGCCGATCGCTGTGGTGGCCGCGTTGGACGCGGTGTTCGGTGGGGTGCGGGCGAAGCTGGACCGGATCTTCGACGACAAGCAGTTCGTGGTGTCGTTCATCTCGAACGTGCTGGTGGCGGGTCTGATCGTGTACCTGGGTGACCAGTTGGGCGTGGGCGGTCAGTTGTCGACCGGTGTGGTGGTCGTGCTCGGGGTGCGCATCTTCGGAAATGTGGCGGCGATCCGCCGGCACCTGTTCCGGGCGTAGGTTTGTGGCGATGAGCGAGGAACACAGGGAGACGGGTACCGGGTGGCCGCGGCCGGGGGAGCCGGCGCGGCCGTCGGGTCCGGCGGGTGAGCCGGATCCGCGCCCGGACGCGCCCGATCCGGACGAGTTGAGCCCGTTGGCGCCGGTGGAGCCGGTGCCGGACGAGGCAGCGGAGCCCGCGGAGCGGGAGGCGGTGCCGGAGTCCGAGCCGGAGCCGGGTGCGGCGGCCGGTGCCGGTGCGCCGTCGGCGGCGCGGCGGTTCTCGTCGGCGGGCGCGATGATCGCGGTGTTGCTGGCGTTGCTGGGTTTCACGCTGGTGGTGCAGTTCAAGACGACGTCGACGGATCCGACGCTCGCGGCGACGCGGGAGGAGGACCTGGTGCGGATCTCGTCGGATCTGGATTCGCGGGAGCGGCGGCTGCGCCAGGAGATCGAGTTGCTGGAGGAGAGCCAGCGGCAGCTGCGGTCGGGTGAGCAGGGCCGGCAGGCGGCGCTGGAGGAGGCGACGCGGCGGGCGGACGAGCTGGGCATCCTGGCGGGTACGTTGCCGGCGGTGGGTCCGGGTCTTGAGGTGCGGTTCTCGGGGCCGGCGAAGGCTGTGTCGTCGACGCGGATCCTGGACGCGGTGCAGGAGCTGCGGGGTGCGGGCGCGGAGGCGATGCAGATCCAGGGCACGGACGGTACGGCGGCGCGGATCATCGCGTCGACGTATTTCGTGGACGGGCCCGACGGTGCGCTGGTGGTGGACGGGCGGCGGTTGACGGGTCCGTTCACGATCATGGTGATCGGTGATCCGGCGACGATGCGTACGGCGTTGAACATTCCCGGCGGGGTGGTCGCATCGGTGCGGGACGGCGGCGGTAACGTGACCTCCGAGGATCGTGAGGTTGTGGAGGTTTCGCAGCTGCACGCGCCGATCAAGCTGGACCACGCCCGGCCGGTCTCGTGACCGGTCGCGGCCGCGCCGGTTTCTCCGGTGCACCGATGACGAAGGACGCAGTTGGTGATTCCTGAGGATCTGCGGTACACCGCCGAGCACGAGTGGGTGGTCGGTGGTGACGGTGGTGTCGTCCGCGTCGGTATCACGCACTTCGCGCAGGACGCCCTGGGTGACATCGTGTTCGTTCAGCTGCCGGAGCCGGGTGCGGTGGTGGCGGCGGGTGAGTCGCTGGGCGAGATCGAGTCGACGAAGAGCGTGTCGGAGATCTACGCGCCGTTGAGCGGCACGGTGGCGGCGCGCAACGAGGCGTTGGCCGACACCCCTGAGGTGATCAACACGGATCCGTACGGTGCGGGGTGGTTGGTGGAGATCACTCCGGACGATCCGGCGGCGGTCGAGGGTCTGCTGACCGCCGATGCGTACCGCGAGCTCACCGAGAGCTGAGTTCGTGCTGTTCCGGGCGGCGGCGAGGTTCCGCGCGTCCGGTTGCCCTGCATTTCGGCGCTGGCTAGGCTCGCCCAGTCGACCGAGAACCAATAGTTTGAGCGTTGCGGAATGCGCCTTCCCGGGCACGGGGAGCCAGCCGCCGGGTGTGGTGTTGCCCGGCGGCCAGACCCGCCATTCCCTGACGCCGACCGAACAGATCCGTGAGGTGGTCCCATGACGCGCCCAGACGACGAGTTCCCCCCGCTCGACGTCACTTCGACGCTCAATCTCGGCTCGCTCGACGAAGTGCTGGAGGGCCCGGACACCGATGTGGTGCCGAGCCGGATGTCCGGCTCGTTGCCGCCGGGTATGGCGTTGCTGGTGGTTCGCCGGGGTCCGAATGCGGGTGCCCGGTTCCTGTTGGACCACGATGTGACGACGAGTGGGCGGCACCCGGACAGTGACATCTTCCTGGACGACGTGACGGTGTCGCGTCGGCACGCGGAGTTCCACCGTGACGGTGGGACGTTCACGGTGCGGGATGTGGGCAGCCTGAACGGCACGTATGTGAATCGTGAGCGGGTCGAGGCGGCGACGCTGAGCAACGGTGACGAGGTGCAGATCGGCAAGTTCCGGGTGGTGTTCATCGCCGGTCCGCGCCCGGAGGAGGAGGCCGGCCGGGGGTGAACGAGCCTGCGGCTTCGACGCCGTCCGGGGCGGCGCGGGCGCCTGCGCTGATGAGTATCGGCGAGGTGCTGGCGCAGTTGCGGCCGGAGTTTCCGGACGTCACGATCTCGAAGTTGCGGTTCCTGGAGGCCGAGGGCCTGGTGGAGCCGCAGCGGACGCCGGCGGGTTATCGGAAGTACGGCTGGGACGATGTGGCGCGGTTGCGGTTCGTGTTGACCGCGCAGCGGGATCAGTACCTGCCGTTGCGGGTGATCCGGGAGCAGTTGGCCCAGTGGGACGGGTCTGGTCCGTCGCCGGGGCGGGGGCGGCCGAATCTGGTGGCTGTGGGTCCGGGTGGTGAGGTTCCGGGCCGGGAGCCGGTGGAGTCGGTCGAGTCGTCGGAGGTGCGGCTGGACCGGGCGGGTCTGATCGCTCGTAGTGGTGTGGACGAGTCGACGCTCGCGGAGTTGGAGCGGCTGGGTGTGCTGGTGTCGGATCCGCCGGGGTGGTACGACGCGGACGCGTTGATCATCGCGAGTGCGGTGGCGGGTCTGGCGGCGTACGGGCTGGAGCCTCGGCATCTGCGGGCGTACCGGTCGGCGGCGGATCGTGAGGTCGGGTTGTTCGCGCAGTTGGTGGCGCCGTTGGCGCGGCAGAGCGATCCGGCGGCGCGGGCCCGGGCGGCGGAGACGGCGCGGGAGTTGCTGGCGTTGTCGCAGCGGTTGCACGCGGCGTTGGTGCGGGTGGGGCTGCGGTCGACGTTGGGCCGGTGAGGTCGGTGCGAGGGGCCGGGTGCGGTGTGCGCCCGGCCCCTCGTCGTGGGTGGGCGCGGAAAGATCTGGTCGGCGGAGCGTGTCGTAGGCTTGCCGGGGTATGCCCGTCCGGCGAGGCGTGGTGCACGTAGCGCGTGGGACTCCCGTGTCCTGGTCCGTGTACCGTGCAGGGAAGGGCGCGGTGCATGGTGACGACGACACGGAGGCGGCGGTGCGCGAGCTGAGCGTGGTCGGAGTTCGGGTGGAGTTGCCGAGCAACCAGCCGATCGTCCTGCTGCGGGAGGTCGAGGGGGACCGCTATCTGCCGATCTGGATCGGCGCGGTCGAGGCGACGGCGATCGCTTATGAGCAGCAGGGGGTCAAGCCGGCCCGGCCGTTGACGCACGATCTTCTGCGGGATGTGCTGACGGCGTTGCAGGCGCCGTTGCGTGCGGTGGAGATCACCGAGTTGAAGGAGAACGTGTTCTACGCGGATCTGCTCCTCGGTGACGGTGTGCGGGTGTCGGCGCGGCCGAGTGACTCCATCGCGTTGGCGTTGCGGGTGGGTGCTCCGATTCGTTGTGCGGAGCAGGTCCTCAGTGAGGCGGGGATCGTGATCCCGGACGAGCAGGAGGACGAGGTGGAGAAGTTCCGGGAGTTCCTGGAGCAGGTGCGTCCGGAGGACTTCGCGGGTTGAGGTGTCCCGGCCGGGTGGCCGGGGTCGGCGCGGCGGTGGTTGTCACGGCAGGTGGCGGCCGGCCGCCGTGTGTTTTTGTTGCCGGGTGGTGGCGCGGCGTGTCGCGGTGTCTTCTGCGGGTGAAGTCCGGGGGGCGGCGTTAGGGTTGCCGTGTCGAGGGGTGCGCGTACGGGGAGTCGGCGCGGCACCGCCACGGGCGCGGGGAGGTTGGTCCGGATGCACGAGCCACGGGATCCTGGTCCGGGTGCGGAACAGCAGGCGGGTGTGGGGGCCGATCCGGCCGGTGACGGCGAGGTCGGCTACCGGGGTGTGACCGCGTGTTCGGCGGTGGGGATCAGTTACCGGCAGTTGGACTACTGGGCGCGTACGGCGCTGGTGGTACCGAGTGTCCGCGACGCGTCTGGTTCGGGGACGTCGCGGTTGTACTCGTTCCGCGACCTGGTGGTGTTGAAGGTCGTGAAGCGGCTGCTGGACGCCGGGGTTTCGTTGCAGAACATCCGCAAGGCGATCGAGGCGTTGCGGTCGCGTGGGGTGGACGATCTGGCGGGCATCACGTTGATCTCCGACGGGACGACCGTGTACGAGTGCCGGTCGCCGGAGGAGGTGGTCGACCTGTTGCAGGGCGGCCAGGGGGTGTTCGGCATCGCGATCGGTGGCGCGTTCAAGGAGATCCAGGGTTCGTTGTCGCATCTGCCGGCGGAGCCGGTGGGTGGGCAGGAGCCGGCCGTGCCGGCGGTGGAGCCGGAGTCGGACTCGGAGTCGGTGGGTGACGAGCTGGCGGCGCGCCGGGCGCGGCGCCGGGCCGGGTGACCTGCGTCGCGTCTCGTTGACGGGATCGCGCCGCGCCCGAAAAAGGGTGTGGCGCGATTCGTGTTTTGGTGACGGGGTGTGGTCCTCGCCTGTGGGCTGAGGTGATCGGACGGTGTGGACCGGGCCGGGTGAGGGTCGGCGCAGGTCACGGCACGTGTGCGCGTGATGTCCGAAAAGGACGGTACGTCGTGCGTGTTGACAGTCTGTGTGTGACCGGCTGCGGTGCGTCCACCGGCTCGGGTCGCGTTGTTGACTGTCCGTGATTGACAGTTCTCGGGATCAGGACAGGGTCGGCGTGAAGTGTCGTTGCGGGCGCGCTATGGTCCGTTCCGGTCGTCGGCGTGTCGAGGTCACGGCGGAACGCTGTGTGACGCCGCGCCGGACGGCGAGCCCCTGCCGCGGCGCTGCCCGCGGACCCCTTGTGGAAGGACCGAGCATGACGGTGACGAGCGAGACCACCCCGATCTCCCACTACGAGCGCATCGGCGGCGCGGCCGCGGTGAAGGCCGCGGTGGAGCTGTTCTACGACAAGGTGCTGGCCGATCCGGATCTGGCCGGCTACTTCGCCGACGTGGACATGGTGGAGCAGCGGCGGCACCTGGCGCTGATGCTGGCGGTCGTGCTCGGCGGTCCCAACGAGTACGCGGGCCGTGGCCTGGAGGAGGCGCACCAGCCGCTGAACATCACCGGTGAGCACTACGCGAAGGTCGGTGAGCATCTGACCGCGACGCTGGTGGAGCTGGGCGTGCCCGCGGACGTGATCGCCGACGTGCAGGTCGTGCTCGGGCAGGTGCGGGAGCAGGTCGTGTCGGCGGGGGACGCCTGAGCGTGGACGTCGCACGGCTCAAGCAGAGCTGGTCCCTGGTCGCCGCGCACGGCGACCAGGTGCCGCTCTACTTCTATTCGACGCTGTTCCTGGCGCATCCGGAGACCCGGCAGATGTTCCCCACGAACATGGCCGGGCAGCGGGACCGTCTGGTGGCCGCGCTGGGGCATGTGGTGTCCCACGTGGACCAGGTGGACCGGCTGGTCGGGTTCCTGCGGGACCTCGGCGCGGATCACCGGAAGTTCGCGGTGCGCGCCGAGCACTACCCGGCGGTCGGTGAGGCGCTGCTGGCGACGTTGCGGCACTTCTGCGGTGAGGCGTGGACCGAGGAGCTGGCGGCCGACTGGGCCGCCGCGTACGGGCTCGTCGCGCAGGTGATGACCGAGGGTGCGCAGGCCGCGGAGTCGAAGTCGCCGCCGTGGTGGGTGGCGGAGGTGCTGACCCACGAGCAGCGCACGTTCGACGTGGCGGTGCTGACCGTACGCCCGCAGTATCTGTTGCCGTTCACGCCCGGCCAGTCGATCGGGGTGTCGCATCCGGCGGTGCGGTCGTGGCGGTACTACTCGCCGGCGAACGCGCCGCGTCCGGACGGCACGGTGGAGCTGCACGTGCGGGCCGCGCCGGGTGGTGTGGTGTCGTCGCGTCTGGTGTACGGGTGCGCGGCCGGTGACCAGATCCACCTGGCGTCGCCGGTGGGCGACCGGTTGACGTTGTGGCAGGCCGGGTCGTCGGATCTGCTGCTGCTGGCCGGTGGGACCGGCTGGGCGCCGGTGAAGGCGCTGGTGGAGCAGGTTGCGGCGGAGGGTTCGGGCCGGCGGGTGGACCTGTACGTGGGTGCCCGTTCGCGGACGGAGTTCTACGACAGCGAGGCGATCGACAAGCTGGCGGCGACGCATCCGTGGCTGCGGGTGTCGTACGTGGCCGGTGCGGATCCGGCCCGGCCGGGCGAGTCGGTGCGCATCGCCGACCGGGTGCTGGCCGACGGGGACTGGCGGTCGCGGCACGTGTACGTGTGCGGCTCGGACGAGATGGTGGGTCATTCGGTGGCGGCGTTGACCGGTGCCGGGTTCCAGCCGGGCCAGGTGCACCACGAGGGTTACGGCAAGCACTGGTACGGCCCGGCGTGGCGGACGATGACGGGGGCTGACGAGTCGGAGGTGAGCCGGTGAGCGCGGGTCCGATCAGCAGTTACGACGCGCAGCAGGTGTCCGGTCCGGTGCAGGTGCGGTTGACCTCGGACCGGGTCCGGCGGTGGGAGTTCGGGTCGGCGGCGTTCACGCGGCGCGGCTACGACCAGACCGATGTGGACCGGTTCCGGTTGCAGGTGGCCGACGAGCTGGATCTGCTGGCGGCGCAGGTGGCGAACCTGCGGGCGGAGAACGAGCGGCTCAACGACCATCTGGAGCTGCACCGGCACGGGGTGATCCCGAGCACGGAGGCGGCGGTGGCGCCGGCGGCGAAGGAGGTCAACCTGTTGTCGGCGGCGCAGCGGGAGGCCGAGCAGATCATCGCGCAGGCCCACGACTATGCCCGCCGGGTCGCCGAGTACGCCCGTACCCAGTACGAGAGTTACATGCGGGCGGCGGCGGAGGAGGCGAAGCGGGAGGCCGAGCGGGCGGTGACGGAGTACCGCAGTACCGCGGGGAGCGGCTTCGACGACTCGGTGGCGACGCGGGAGGCGTTGCGGATCTTCGGCGAGATGATGATCTCGCACATGCAGGCGGCGGCCCGGCACCTCGACGACGGCAGTGAGCAGTTGTCGCGCACGATGGAGCGGATCGCCCGGGAGTTGCCGCAGGGCGGCGGGACCGCGCCGCAGCCGGCGTTGTCGCGGCACCAGCGTTGAGCGGCGTCCCGGCCCGTGGTCACGGCGGGCCGGGACGCGCCGGCGGGTGTCAGGCGGCGACGGCTGCGATCGCGTCGGCGATGGGGGTGTCTCCGCCGACGAGTTCCAGGGTGTGCCCGGCGGTGGCCGGGGCGTACAGCAGGGCGAGCAGCACCCGGGCCACGTCGGCGCGGCTGATCGCGCCGGCTTCGACGTGCCGGGCCAGGGTGATGCGGCCTGCGGGTTCGTCGTCGGTGAGGCGGCCGGGCCGCAGCACCGTCACGTCGAGGTCCCGCGCGGCGACGTCGTCCTCGGCGGCCTTCTTGGCCCGCAGGTACGCCGCCCACACGTCGTCGGTGCCCTCGGCGGGGGCGGTGTCCACGCCCATGGAGGAGACCAGCAGGTAGCGGCGTACCCCGGCTCGTACGGCGGCGTCGGCGAGCAGCACGGCGGCGCCGCGGTCGACGGTGTCCTTGCGGGCGGCGCCGCTGCCGGGTCCGGCGCCGGCGGCGAACACGACAGCGTCGGCGCCGGCCAGGTGGGCGGCGAGGGTGTCGACGTCGGTGTGTTCCAGGTCACACACGACGGGTTCGGCGCCGGCGGCGCGCAGCGCGGCGGCGTGGTCGGGGTTGCGGATCAGTCCGAGCGCGGTGTCTCCGCGTCCGGCCAGTTCCCGCTCCAGCAGTTTGGCGATCTTTCCGTGCCCTCCGGCGATGACGACGCGCATGGGCTCAACCTAGCCCGCCTGGCCGCACCCCGCCGCGCGACCGCCGTACGGGTGGGAGGTGCGGGGTCCGGCGAGGGAGCATGGACGGGTGAGTGAGGCGTTCGAGGAGTTGACGCGGCTGGTGGCCGCCGGTGACGTGGTGGTGCTCAGCGGCGCGGGCCTGTCCACCGAGTCGGGCATTCCGGACTACCGGGGGCCCAGTGGCGCGGCGCGCCGGCACACCCCGATGACGTACCAGGAGTTCACCCGGGATCCGCTGGCCCGGCGGCGGTACTGGGCGCGCAGCCACCTGGGCTGGCAGACCATCGCCCGGGCGGCGCCCAACGACGGGCACCGGGCGGTGGCCCGGCTGCAGGACGCCGGGCTGCTCGGCGGGATCATCACCCAGAACGTCGACGGGCTGCACACCGCCGCCGGCGCCACCGGCGTGATCGAGCTGCACGGCCGCCTCGACGAGGTGACGTGCCTGGACTGCGGTAACGCCACCGGCCGCGACGAGCTGCACCGGCGGCTGTCCGAGGCGAACCCGGGCTTCGACGCGCGGGTGGCGCGCGTCAACCCCGACGGCGACGTGGACCTGCCCGACGAGGCGGTGACCGGGTTCCGCGCCGTCGACTGCGGGGTCTGCGGCACCGGCATGCTGAAACCGGACGTGGTGTTCTTCGGCGAGACGGTTCCCGCGCCCCGCGTCGCGGACTGTTTCGCGCTCGTCGAGCGGGCCCGGGCGCTGCTGGTGCTCGGGTCGTCGTTGACGGTGATGTCGGGGCGGCGGTTCGTGCTGCGGGCGGCCCGCCACGGCATCCCGGTGGCGATCGTCAACCAGGGCGTCACCCGCGGCGACGGGTACGCGGCACTGCGCCTGGACGCGCCGCTGGGCGCGACGCTGTGCGCGCTGGCCGACCGGGTGGCGGCGGCGCCGGCGCCGGTGTGATCAACCCCCGGGACATGAGCCGGAAACACGCCCGCTGGTAGCGTGGGAAGTGCCGGTACCACCCACGTGGGAGAGACCGTCGATCCGACGGCGCCGAAGGGGCAGATTCTCCCCGGAACCTCTCAGGCAAAAGGACCACGTGGGCAGGCGCTGTGGAGCGCGTCAGCGCGACTCAGGGGGAGGCCGACCCGTCGACCTCGCCCCACCAAGGAGCGCAGCGCATGACCGCAGAGCAGTTCGCCGACCGGCACATCGGCCCCGGCCGCGACGACGAACGCCGGATGCTGGACACCGTCGGTTACGGCTCCGTCGACGAGCTGATGGACGCCGCGATCCCCGAGGTGATCCGCTGGCACGGCACCCTGGACCTGCCCGCCCCGGCCAGTGAGCGGGAGGCTGTCGCCGAGCTGCGCGCCCTCGCGTCGCGCAACACCGTCGCCGTGTCCATGATCGGCCTGGGTTACCACGGCACGCACACCCCGGCGGTGATCCGCCGCAACGTGCTGGAGAACCCCGCCTGGTACACCGCGTACACGCCGTACCAGCCGGAGATCAGCCAGGGCCGGCTGGAGGCGCTGCTGAACTTCCAGACCATGGTCACCGACCTGACCGCCCTGGCCACCGCGAACGCCTCGATGCTCGACGAGGGCACCGCCGCGGCCGAGGCGATGACGCTCGCGCGCCGCGCGTCCAAGAGCAAGAGCCCGGTGTACGTGGTCGACGCCGACGCGTTGCCGCAGACCGTCGCGGTGATCGCCAGCCGCGCCGAGCCGCTCGGCATCGAGGTGCGCGTGGTCGACGTCGAGCGTGACGAGCTGCCGGCGGAGTTCTTCGGCCTGCACCTGCAGTACCCGGGCGCCTCCGGCGCGGTCCGCGACCACCGGGCGCTTGTCGACGCGGCGCACGGCGTGGGCGCGCTGGTGACGGTCGCCGCGGATCTGCTGGCGTTGACGCTGCTGCGCCCGCCGGGCGAGATCGGCGCCGACATCGCCGCCGGCACCACCCAGCGGTTCGGCGTACCGATGGGCTTCGGTGGGCCGCACGCCGGTTACCTGGCGGTGCGCTCAGGCCTGGAGCGGATGCTGCCCGGCCGCCTCGTCGGGGTGTCCCGCGACGCCGACGGCAACCCGGCGTACCGGCTGGCGTTGCAGACCCGTGAGCAGCACATCCGCCGGGAGAAGGCGACCAGCAACATCTGCACCGCCCAGGTGCTCCTCGCGGTGATGGCCGGCATGTACGCCGTCTATCACGGCCCGGACGGGCTGCGCGCCATCGCCCGGCGTACCCACGAGGCGGCGGCGCGGCTCGCGGCCGGGCTGCGCGCCGGGGGCGTGCAGGTCGCGGAGGTCGCGTTCTTCGACACCGTCACCGCGACCGTGCCGGGCCGGGCCGCCGAGGTGGTCGCAGCCGCCGCGGCGCGCAACGTGAACCTGCGGCTGGTCGACGCCGACCGGGTCGGCGTCTCCTGCGACGAGACCACCACGCCCGCGCACCTGCAGGCGGTGTGGGGGGCGTTCGGCGTCGACGGGTTCGACGGCGACACCGACGCGGCCCTGCCGGACGGGCTGGCCCGCACGTCGGACTTCCTCACCCACCCGGTGTTCCACAGCCACCACTCGGAGACGGCGATGCTGCGCTACCTGCGCCGCCTGGCCGACTTCGACTACGCGCTGGACCGCGGCATGATCCCGCTGGGGTCGTGCACGATGAAGCTCAACGCCACCACCGAGATGGAACCGATCACCTGGCCGGAGTTCGCGCACCTGCACCCGTTCGCGCCGGACGAGCAGACCGCCGGGTACCGGGAGCTGATCGCGCAGCTGGAGGGCTGGCTGGCCGAGGTGACCGGCTACGACGCGGTCAGCGTGCAACCGAACGCCGGGTCGCAGGGTGAGCTGGCCGGGCTGCTGGCGATCCGCGGCTACCACCGGGAGCGCGGCGAGGGCCACCGCGACGTGTGCCTGATCCCGTCGTCGGCGCACGGCACGAACGCCGCGTCCGCCGTGATGGCCGGCATGCGGGTCGTGGTGGTCGGCTGCGACGCCGACGGCAACGTCGACCTGGTCGACCTCGACGCGAAGATCGACAAGCACCGGGACGCGCTCGCCGCGATCATGGTGACGTACCCGTCGACGCACGGCGTGTACGAGACCGGCATCGCCCAGCTGTGCGCGAAGGTCCACGACGCCGGCGGTCAGGTGTACGTCGACGGCGCGAACCTCAACGCGCTGGTCGGGTTCGCCAAGCCGGGCCGGTTCGGGGCGGACGTGTCGCACCTGAACCTGCACAAGACGTTCTGCATCCCGCACGGCGGCGGCGGCCCGGGTGTGGGCCCGGTGGCGGTGCGCTCGCACCTGGCGCCGTTCCTGCCCGGCGACCCGCTCGGCGCGCGCGCCGACGGGCGGCCGGCGATCTCGGCGGCGAACCACGGGTCGGCGGGGATCCTGCCGATCCCGTGGGCGTACCTGCGGATGATGGGCGCCGACGGGCTGGCCCGCGCGACCGGCGTGGCGGTCCTGGCGGCGAACTACGTCGCGGCGCGGCTGCGGTCGCATTTCCCGGTGCTGTACGCCGGCAACAAGGGTCTGGTCGCGCACGAGTGCATCCTGGACCTGCGTCCGTTGACCAAGGCCACCGGCGTGACCGTGGACGACGTGGCGAAGCGGCTGATCGACTACGGCTTCCACGCGCCGACGATGTCGTTCCCGGTGGCCGGGACGCTGATGGTGGAGCCGACCGAGAGCGAGGACCTGGCCGAGCTGGACCGCTTCTGCGACGCGATGATCGCGATTCGGGCGGAGATCGACAAGGTCGGCTCGGGGGAGTGGCCGGCGGGGGACAATCCGCTGTCCAACGCGCCGCACACCGCGGCGATGGTGTCGGCCGACGAGTGGCCGCACCCGTACCCGCGGTCGGTGGGCGCCTACCCGGCGGGTGTGGACCGGGCGGGCCGGTACTGGCCTCCGGTGCGGCGCATCGACGGCGCGTACGGCGACCGGAACCTGGTCTGCTCGTGCCCCGCGCCGGAGGCGTTCGAGGACTGAGCGGCTGACGCCGGGGCGGTGGGCTCTCGCCGCCCCGGCCGGTGCGCCGGACGGTCATGACCGGCGCGTACGCTCACTGACGCTGCGTGATCGCTCAGGCGACGAGGGCGTGGCGGGCCGGACCCCGGTGCGGGGCGATGGTGCGCCCGTCGGGGAGCAGCTCACCGGTGTCCTCGAAGACGATGACACCGTTGCAGAGCAGGCTCCAGCCCTGCTCAGGGAAGCAGGCGAGTACGCGGGCGGCCTCGCGGTCGGTCGCGTCGGCGGAGGGGCAGGTGGGCTGGTGCTGACACATCGGGTTCTCCGGACTGTGGGGGCACTGTGTCATGGTTCACATGACCAGTGACGCACAGTACCAAGGAAAACTGAGCGGCAACGAGCAAGGATGCGTCTTGTTCACCCAGAATGGGCTGAACGGATGACCCGTAACGGCCCGGACGTCGTGGAAGCGCTCCCACAGGTGGAGGTCGATGCTCCCGGCGCCCCGCGCGGATGCCGCCGCCGGCTCGTCGAGACCGCCCGGCTGCACTGGTCCGTCGGCGACGGCGGCGACCCCGCCGACCTGGCACAACGCTTCCTCGCCGCACACGGCATCGACCGCGGCGACCTCACCCGGCCCGGCCGCCACGACTCCGGCGCCGGAGTGTGCGGCGCCGCGCTGTACCTGTCCGCCGCCGCCGGCGCGTACACCCTCGGCGTGTCGCCCGGCGCGCCCAGCCCCGCACCGGCGCTGCCCGACCTGGTCGTGGTCGTCTACCACCACACCGACCGCCCCGCGGCGCCCCGGCCGCCGGCCCCGGCCCCGTGGCGGCTCGGACCCTGGCAGGACAGCTGGACCCCGGCCGCGCACGCCGCCGCCGTCGCCGCGGTCCGCGACGCCATCGCCCGCGGCGACGTCTACCAGGTCAACATCGTCGGCCACGCCGCTGCCGGCTACACCGGCGACCCGCTGCCCGCGCTGGCCCGCCTCGCCGCGCTACCCGGCGCCCGCTACGGCGGCACCCTGCACGGCCCCGGCTGGGCACTCGGCTGCGCCTCTCCGGAAACCCTCATCGCCGTCGAACACGGCCGGCTGGTCACCCGCCCCATCAAGGGCACCCGCCCGGCCACCCCCGCCGGACGCCGCGACCTGCTCACCTCGGCCAAGGAACGCGCCGAACACGTCATGATCGTCGACCTGGAACGCAACGACCTGGCCCGCGTCGCCCGCACCGGCTCGGTGCGCGTCGACGAGCTGTTCGCCGTACGCCGCTGGTGTGACCTGTGGCAGGCCGAGTCGACGGTGTCGGCGGCGCCCGCCGACGGCCTCGGCCTGGCCGACCTGCTGCGCGCGGTCTGCCCCGGCGGGTCGGTCACCGGCGCGCCCAAACACGCCGCCCTGGCCCACATCGCCGCACTGGAGCCGGTCGGCCGCGGCGCGAGCATGGGGGCGCTCGGCTGGGTCGGACCCGACCGCCTCGACCTGGGCCTGACCATCCGCACCGCCGCCGCCGACGGGAACCTGCTGCACCTGTGGGCCGGGGGAGGCATCACCTGGGACAGCGACCCCGCCGCCGAGGTCGCCGAGGCCGCCGCCAAGGCCGCCCCGATCCGCGCCCTGCTCGCCGGCTGACGGGTCGCCCGGCGGCCCGGCCTTCCCGCTGCGGCCCGGCCTCTCTCGGCGGCCTGGCTTGTCGCGGCGGCTCCGCGGGCCGGTAGCGGCCGTGCGCGGCGCCTCGGGCTACGCGGGCGGTGGCGGCCGTGCGCGGCGGCTCAGCCGGCGGTGGCGAACTCGTCGAGGGCGGCGACGACCCGCTCGCCGATGCCGTGCCCGCCGCCGTGACCGCCGGACTCCACGATCTCCAGCCGCGCGTCCGGCCAGCCCTGGGTCAGCAGCCACGCGATGTCCGGCGGCCCGCTGACGTCCAGCCGGCCCTGCACCAGCACCCCCGGAATGCCCGCCAGGCGGCCCGCGTCGCGCAGCACCTGCCCGTCCGGCTGGAAACCCCGGTTCGCGAAGTAGTGGGTCACCAGCCGGGCGAACCCGTACCGGAACACCGGATCGTCGAACCGGGGATCCGGCGCGAACCCGCCGGCGAGCGACACGTGCACGTCCTCCCAGTCGCACCAGTCCCGCGCCGCCTGCTCCCGCACCGCCGGGTCCGGGTCGTTCACCAGCCGCGCGTACGCCGCCGACAGGTCACCGTCACGGTCGGCCTCGGGCACCCCGCTACGGAACCGCGCCCACTCCTGCGGGAAGACCCGGCCCATGTCCCGGGTCACCCACTCGATCTCCCGGTTCGTGTTGGCGACCACGCTGAACAGCACCAGCGCGCTGACCCGCCCCGGGTGCCGCTGCGCGTACGCCAGCGCCAGCGACGACCCCCACGACGCGCCGCACAGCAGCCACCTGTCGATCCCCAGATGCGCGCGCAGCAGCTCCATGTCGGCCAGCAGATGCCCGGTGGTGTTCACCGACAGGTCAGTGGACGGATCCGACGCCGGGGGAGTGCTGCGCTCACAGCCACGCTGGTCGAACAACACGATCCGGTACGCGGCCGGATCGAACAGCCGCCGCCACGACGCGCCCGCCCCCGAACCGGGCCCACCGTGCACCACGAGCGCCGGCCGCCCGTCCGGATTGCCGCACGTCTCCCAGTACACGCGCTGCCCGTCCCCGACATCCAGCATCCCGTGCGCGTACGGCTCGATCGGCGGATACATGCGGCGGCCTCCCTGCGACAGTGTCCGCACACCCTACGAGCGTCGCCGCCCCGGCGGGTGCCCCCCGCGCAGCGGTAAGCAACGGATAGCCTTCCGGACATGACTATGCGCCCCATCCGGATCATCGGCGACCCCGTGCTGCGCACCCCCAGCGAACCCGTCACCAGCTTCGACGCCGAACTGCGCGCCCTCGTCACCGACCTGATGGACACGCTGCTCGGCGCACCCGGCCGCGCCGGCGTCGCCGCACCCCAGATCGGCGTCAACGCCCAGGTGTTCGTCTACGACGCCGACGGCCACCGCGGCCACATGATCAACCCCACGCTGGAGGTGTCCGACGAACTCCAGGACGACGAGGAGGGCTGCCTGTCCATCCCCGGCCTGTACTTCCCGACGCCGCGCGCGCTGCACGCCACCGCCCACGGCTACGACCAGCACGGCGAGCCGCTCACCGTCACCGGCAGCGGCTTCCTCGCCCGCGCCCTGCAACACGAGACCGACCACCTGCGCGGACGCCTCTACGTCGACACCCTGCGCGGCGACACCCGCCGCCGGGCCCTGCGCGAGATCCGCGCCGGCCGGTTCGACTCACCCAGCCGCGGCCGCTGACGTCAACGCGCACTCGGTGAACCCGGCCACCCGGGAGAACCCCAGCCGCTCGTACAACCGCACCGCCGCCGCGTTGTCCGCCCGCACGTTCAACGTCACATGATCCACAGACGCGCGCAGCCGGACGCACAACGCCGCCACCACACCCGCACCCAGACCACGACCCCGCACGTCCGGATGCGTCGTCACGTTCCCCAGCGCCGCCACCCGCCAGCGCGGCGAGAACACGTGCACCCCCGCCACCGCCACCAGCCGGCCGTGCTCCCGCACCCCCACGTACTGGCCCGTCTCCAGCATCCGCGCATCGAACCAGTTCCCCGGATACGCCACCGCGTACAACGCGGCCAGCTCCGCCGCGTCCGCCGGCCCCAACGGCTCACCCACCGCCGGCACCGCCGCCAGCCGCCCCGGATCCGTCAACGCCATCCGGTGATGCGCCGCCGCCTCCGACACCACGAACCAGCGGCCCAGCGTCGCCTCCAGACCGGGGGACAGGTGCGCCCACATCCGCGCCGGCAACACCGGCGCCGCCTCCGCCAGCAACCCCGCCAGCTCCGCCACCCGCTCCGGCGCCGCGAACGCCAGCAACGTCGGCAACTCCACCCCGTGATACAGCAACACCACCTGGTCGCCACGCCGGAACCACGACGTGTACGGCCAGAAGAAATCGTCCAGATCACCCAACTGGTACGCGTGCAACACCGGATCCCGGCCCAGCAGACCCGCCAGCACCGCCCGGTCGTGCTCCGCCCGCACCGCCACCGCGATCAGCCCGCCGTCCACTGGTCGTAACCCAACCGGGCCACCAGCGCCAGCACCACCACCAGCAGCACCACCCGCACGAACCCGGCGCCCCGCCGCAACGCCATCCGCGCGCCCACAGCCGCCCCCGCCACGTTGCACACCGCCATCGCCGCGCCCAACGCCCACCACACATGCCCGGTCAACCCGAACACCACAAGCGCGCCCAGGTTCGTGCCCGCGTTCACGACCTTCGCCATCGCCGAGGCATGCACGAAATCCGAACCCAGAATCGCGGTGAACGCCAGCACCAGGAACGTGCCGGTACCCGGCCCGATCAACCCGTCGTACAGAGCGATACCCAGACCGGCCACCGCCACCGCCACCACCACCCGCGCCGGGGTCCGCCGCTGCGGCGACGCCACCACACCAAGCGACGGCCGCGCCAGCACGAACACCGCCACCGCCACCAGCACCACGAGCACCACCGGCCGGTACGCGCTACCCGGCACCGCACCCGCCAACGCCGCACCCAACCCCGCCGTCAACACCGCCAACCCGGCCGCCGGACCCGCCACCGCCCAGTCCAGCTTCGTGCGCCGCGCGTACGTCACCGCCGCCGTCGACGTACCGAAGATCGCCGCCAGCTTGTTCGTGCCCAACGCCGTCGCCACCGGCACACCCGGCGCCGCCACCAGCAACGCCGGCAACAACAACAGACCGCCGCCACCCACCACCGCGTCCACCCACCCCGCCAGAAGGGCAGCGGTCAGCAACGTCGTCAACGACAGGGCATCCACCGACGCATTCTGCCCACGCCGCCACCAGCGACGAGACCACCTGTGGCCAGCCTCACCGCCCCCGGCGACGCCGCAACCACACCCCGACCGACCCCACCGCCACGAACACCAGCATCGAACAGCACAGCAGTTTCAGCACCCGGCAAGACTCCCACGACGACGTAGGGTGTCCAGGTGCGCCTGGCCACCTTCAACCTGCTGCACGGCCGATCCCTCACCGACGGGCTCGTCGACCCCGACCGGCTCACCGCCGCCGTCACCGACCTCGACGCCGACGTCCTCGCCCTCCAGGAAGTCGACCGCGACCAGACCCGCAGCGGCAAACTCGACCTCACCGCCGTGGCCGCCCGCGCCCTGCACGCCGACCACCACCGCTTCGCCGCCGCCGTCGTCGGCACCCCCGGCGAACAGTTCCGCCCCCTCACCCACGACGACGACGGCCACGGCGAACCCCTCTACGGCATCGGCCTCATCAGCCGCCACCCCGTCCGCTCCTGGCAGGTCACCCGGCTGCGCGCCGCCCCCGTCCGCTCACCCATCTACGCACCCGGCCCCGGCGGCGGACTCGTCCTGCTCCGCGACGAACCCCGCGTCGTGCTCGCCGCCGTCCTCGACACCCCCCACGGCCCCCTCACCGTCGCCGCCACCCACCTGTCCTTCGTGCCCGGCTGGAACATCTGGCAACTACGCCGCGTCGTGCGCGTCCTGCGCACCCTGCCCGCACCCCGGATCCTGCTCGGCGACCTCAACCTGCCCGCCGGACCCGCCGCCGCGCTCACCCGCTGGCAGCCCCTCGCGCGGCGCCCCACCTACCCGGCCGGGCAACCCCGCGTCCAGCTCGACCACATCCTCGCCGACCGCCACGGGCTCGACCGGCTGCCGGCCGTCACCGCCGTCCACACCCCGCTGGCGACCATCTCCGACCACCGGCCCCTCGTCGTCGACCTCGGCTGACCGCTCAGCCCAGACCGCTCTGCCGCCGCGCCGCCTCCACCGCGTTACGGAACAACATCGCCACCGTCGTCGGACCCACCCCGCCCACACGCGGCGTGATCGCCCCCGCCACCTCGGCACACGACTCGTCCACGTCCGGCAGCAACCGCCGCCCCTCGTACCGCACCCCACCACCGACCACCACCGCACCCGGACGCACATGCTCCGGCCGCACGATCCCCGGCACCCCCGCCGCCGCGATCAGGATCTCCGCCCGCCGCGTATACCGCGGCCAGTCCGCCACCCCCGTGTGCACCACAGTCACCGCCGCGTTCGCCGTCGGCCGCTTCTGCGCCAGCAACATCGCCAACGGCCGACCCAACGTCGCACCCCGGCCCAGGATCACCACCTCCCGGCCCGCCACCGGCACACCGTGGAACGCCAGCAACGCCTCGATCCCCGCCGGCGTACACGGCAACGGACCCGGCAGCCCCAACGCCAGCCGGCCCATGTTCACCGGATGCATCCCGTCCACGTCCTTGTCCGGATCCAGCTCCGCCAACGCCCGGTCGTAGTCCAGGTGACCCGGGATCGGATACTGCACCAGCACGCCGTGCACCGTCTTGTCCGCGTTGAAATCCGCCAGCACCGCATGCAGATCCGCCTGCGACGCCGACGCCGGCAGATGCACGTGCGGCGACACGAACCCCAGCTCCGCCGCCTGACGCTGCTTGATCCGGATGTAGCCCGCGCTCGCGTCGTCGTCACCCACCAGCACCGTCGCCAGCGCCGGCGTCACCCCCGCCGCACGCAGCTCCGCCACCGACGCGGCGACCTCCGACAACACCTGCTCCGCCACCGGGGCACCCGGCAACAACCGCGCAGAAGACATACGACACCTCGCCCGCGGAGGCCCAGGCGGTCGACCCCCGCGACGAGCTCCCCGATGGTTCACCCATCCCCGTGCCGCCAGTCGCGTTCCCCCTCAGCCTGCCACAGCCTCCACCGCCACCGCATCCACCACCGCCTGCCACCCCGGCAACGCCGCCAGCAAACCGTCCGCCCGCCGCCGCCGATCCGCCGCCGACGCCACCCCCAGATCAGCCAGCACCGCCCCGAACGCCCGCTCCCACTCCGGCGCCACCACGCCCGACACCACATGACACCGCGCCCACGTCACCAGCACCCAGAACATCGCCTCCCGATGCCGGCCCGCCTCGATCAGCTCAGCCGCACCGTCGAACACCACCGGACGCCCCGCCGTACCCAGATCCGCCCCGAACGCGAACCCCTCCCGCGGCAACCGCGACACCTCGTCGAACACCACCGCCAACCCGGCCAGATGCTCCCGCACCCGCGCCGCGTCCACACCCACCCCGCCGCCGTCGAGCGTGTCCAGCAGGCCCGCGTACCGATCCGCGAACCCGAACCGCGACAGCACCCGCTCCGCCCGCACGTACCGCCGCCGCACCGTCGGATCCGCCAGACCCGCCACCGCCGGCCACACCGCCAGCAACGACGTCGGAAACACCCACGCCAGCACCTGCTCCGCCACCGGCGCCGAACCGCCCACCGCCCGCAACCCGGCCTCGACGCGCCGCCGCACCCCCGCGCACCGCTCCCGCACCCACACCGGATCCGCGAACCCCGCCGCCACCCGCTCCCGCACCGCGGCCAGCCGCCCCGACGGATCCGCGATCACCCCATCGGTACGGAACATCGGCGCGAACACCCACGACCCCAGCACGTCCTCCGGGCCACCCAACTCCTCCCACGTGACGGTGCTGACCTCCAGCAGCACCCCCCGGTGCACGAACTTGCCCACCTTCACACCGGGCTCCCGGCGTACCAGCAGCACGTCCACGTCCGACCACACCGGCAGCACCGCGTCGTCCGGCAACCCCACAGTCGACCCGCTGAACAACGCCCCCTCGATCGACGGGTCGACGCGCATCCGCTCCCGCACCCACCCGACAGCCACCGCCCGCGCCGCACCCACCCGCATCCGCCGCCCCCAATCAATATGAACACGCATGGTTGTCGATCGGACACAGAACGTGGACCATCGACGTAAGTGACTGTCGTCGAAATCGTGTGGGGCGATGCGAATGACGGGATACCACCCGATCCTCAAGGGGCGCCAAGCCGAACTCCAGGCCGTCAGCCACGTCCCCGACGAACTCGCACCACACATCCTCCCGATTTTCGACCTGCCACCCTCCAAGCACGGTCCGATCACTGACGCGTGCACCTTCAGTCAACGCGCACAGGACAGCATCCCGCGTGACATGGTCATCGCCGTCGACGTGCGCCACCTCCCCGAGCCCACCACCGGCACCCGCCGACCACTCCGGGACATCGCGGACGACCTGCATCCGTGGGGGATCCCCGCGCTGCCCGTCGCCCACCTGAACGACACCCCCGCACAACTGGCCGACGTCCGTTACTCCGCCGCGCCCTACGGTGGCGTTCTCCGGCTCACCGCCGACCACACCGAACCGGACGACACCGAAACCGACGCACGACTGAGCCACGTCCTATCCGCCACCGAACTGCAACCCGAGAACTGCACCCTCGTCATCGACGTCGCCGAGGTGGCATCCGACCGGCACCTCACGACAGCCGAACCCCTCGTCCGCAAACACCTCGTGTGGGCCGGACGCCACCCCTGGAAGGCGGTCGTCGTCGCCGCCGGAGCGATGCCCGCCACGATCTCCCACGTACCAGCCCACACCGCCATCCCGCTCCGCAGGCGGGACTTCGACCTCTGGCAGCGGCTCAAGGACCACGACATCCAGTTCGCTGACTACGGCGTCACTTACCCCGGCGCCGGCTTCGGACCCCGAGGGCCAGCACCCAACATCCGCTACACCCACCAGGACGCCTGGTGGACCTACCGTGCGCCGCGCGACGGCAAGGGCAGCGGCAACACCGGCATCTACGACATCTGCCAGGCCCTTGTAGCCGCCGACCACTGGCCGCGCACCGGGCGTCACTTCTCCTGGGGCGACGAGCAGATCGCCCTGCGCGCCTCCCGCCACGCCGGCCCCGGCACCGCCACCCAATGGATCGCCTGGGCAACGTCGCACCACCTGTCGTACGTCGCCGACCAGCTCGGCCTGACAGCTATCGCTTGACCAACCCCGACAACGCCCGGTTGGTACGGTTCGCCGCCACCGCCGCCCGCTGCTGACCCGCCGTCACCTCGATGTACGTCTGCGACGACGCCAACGACGCGTGCCCCAGCAACCGCATGATCTCCGCCGCGCTCGCCCCGTCCTCCGCCAACCGCGTCGCGAACGTGTGCCGCAACGCGTGCAACCGCGCACCCCGCGGCACCCGGTCACCGATGCCCGCCCGCCGGTAACACGACTCCACCAGGTACTGCAGCCCACCCCGACGCAACGCCTCACCCTGACGATCCACCAGGAACGGCGAATCCGGCCGCACACTGCGCGACCCGAACCGGAACCGCCGGCTGTCCAGGTAACCCGCCAGCACCCGGTCCACGGCGTCCTCGATCGGCACCGTGCGCGGCCGCCCGCCCTTACCCGCCACGTCCACCCGCCGCTCACCGTCGCGCCCGGCCACCGACGACACCCGCAGCGCCAGCAGTTCCGACAGCCGCAACCCCGCGCACAACGCCAGCGCCAGCACCGCCAGGTCGCGCTCCGGCCACGGATCACGCTGCCGGCCCTCCGCCCGGGCCACCGCCGCCAGCAACTCCTCCGGGGTGTCCTCGCCCCGCAGCGGCTTGGGCCGGGGGAGCGGCGTGCGGGGCCGCCCCACCGCCGGCATCGGATTCCCCGGTACGACACCCTCGGCGACCAGGAACGTGAAGAAGCTGTTCCAGGTCGACCAGGCACGATGGACCGACGCGGCGGCACGGGGAGCGGCGAACCGCGCGAACGCCGCGCGCATCACCTTGGGGGAGAGGGTGCTGACCGGTAGGCGCAGGGGAGAGGCGTCACCGTCCGCCGCCACCAGCTCGGCCACAGTGGTCAGATCCCGCCGGTACGCGGCCAGGGTGTGGGGGGAGGGCTTACGGGTGGCCCGGGCGGTCAGGAACTCCTCAATAAGAGCGCCTACCGTTCCGTCCGGTTTGTCATGCATAAGGGATATTATGCATGATTCTCGCGTTCCCGTCAGGAGGCACATCAGGGGAGCGCGGGCGATCAACGCCATGATCAACTCCATCTCGCCGAGATGGCGGTAATCCCAGTGCTCCGATGCAGCCACATCGGCGAACTGGCGGCGGCTCCGGCGATCATGAGGTTGGCCGGGGAGTGCCGTCTAATTTGTCGCCGCTAACTTCATGATCGGCGGACGGTGGGTGGAGCGAGGTGGGATCCGGCGGGGGATGCGCGGGTCGCCTGGTGGGTGGGCCGGCCCGATGATTGGTGCCTGGGCGCAACGGCGGCGACATCGTGTCTGGAGGTGCGAGCCGGCTCGCGGCGAGCTTGCTGCCGCTGCCAGCGCTCGCCAGGTCGAGCACGCGGTCCCGCAGCACGACAGGGGGTGACTGCTTGACCCTCCGGCACCCCGAAGGCCCGCAAAAGCGGTCACCTGCCTCGCGCGGGCACTCGGGGAGCTCCCACCTCAGTGTTACTTGACATAATGTACATTATCGAACCGGGTGGGCCGCGGCGAACCCACGGGCGGAAAGCAAGGGTCGCTAGAGTATGGCCTGCCTTCCGGGCATGACAACCGATCCGCCGTTTTCCAGTTCCCCGCTACCTGGCCACTTAGCCTGGAACCGCAGTTCCGGGCGGTCGTCAGGAGCGTTCTCGATGGACAACCGGCACGATCACGCCGAGCAGAGGAACCCACGCCCCGAGTCCTGGAAGGTCCGGTCCCCCCATCGGATCTTCAGCAAGGCCCGCACCGCGCCCTCGCCCCTGCCGATCCCGAAACCAGCGCCCTGGCTGGTCCTCGGAATCGTCAGCACGGTGGCGCTGCTCCTGGCACTCGACCGCCTAGCTCGGTCCGGCGCCGTCCCGACCGGTCAGAGCGACTGGGAGTTGCTGGAGCCATTCCGTCTCCTCCTGATCGGTGTAGCTCGTGCCTTCGACCGGTCCACTGAGCTGTGGCGACGGATCGGGATACTGTTCCTGTTCCTGGCGGCCTTCGTCGCGTGGCGCAACTTCCGCCGTGAGTGGCTCGCACACCGTCCAGGGGCGGTCGACGTGCGTGACTTCGAGAACGCCGCGGACGCGAACGACACCGGCCGGGCGGCGTACCTGAAGAGCCGGTTCTGCCGTCAACTCGCCACCACCAGCATCTATCCGCCGTACGCGGGCCCGACGACCCTCCCGGCGCAGAACTTCCTCGATGTCCTCGGCGAGGAGCCGGGAACGTTCACGAACCCGTTGGCGGTCCTGCCGAAGTTCATGGCACGGCTCTGGCCCCGGACGGGTTACATGATCAGGGCGACTCTCCAGGAGCGGAAGCAGGAGCCCTGTTACGGCGTCTCGGTCACGGTCACGTCGTTCGCTGGTGCCACAGGCAGCGCGACGACTACGGAGTGGGGCATGACCTGGGAAGACGCCACGTGTAAGGCGGCCTACTGGACGATGGCCAAGATTCTGCCGGTGACTCGCCTGGCTGATGAGGCACCGTGGCGGACGTGGCGACTCCGCGACCTGCCGACCGGGCTGTTCGAGGCGTACAACGAGGCCAAGAAGCGGCACGACGAGCGGCGTCTCGACGACGCGCTCTGGTGGTATCGGGAAGCTCTTCGCCTGGACCCCTTCAACTCCGACATCCGCATGATGGTGGCCAGCGTTCAGGAAGACCTGGGTCTGTTCCTCGCCGCCCTGGACACGTACCACGGGGCGCTCTGCCTCGGTGAGTTGGAGAGCCGCTACACCGCCTCGCTCTGGACCCGCAGACGGGACCGGTGGAGGCACCCCTTCCGCTACCCCGTCTCGATGCTGTGGGCCATCCGCCGTCGCCGGGAGCTCATCCGCCTGCGCTACCAGTACGCGAAGACTCTGGCGTATTCGGAACGCACAGCGGAGGACTGGTTCGCCGTCGATGCCGTCGGAGAGCGGAAGGTTCTCCGCGACCAGATCAAGGATCGGTTGATCGCGGTCTTCGTGGGGCGGTACTGGCCGTTGTTGTCTTCCTTTCGCGATGCGGCGGACCGTGCCGAGGCGCAACAGCAGGTCAAGGAGATGCTCGGTGCCCCGGCCACCGCTCGGGTGCTGCTCAACCTGGCCGCGCTCCAGGAGTTTCACCGGTTGCACGAGGACGCAGCCCTGGCGTGGTTGGTCCGCGGAACCCGCTCCGAGGTGACCAGAGGCCTGCTTCGCTTCGCGCGAGACGTGTGGGCGCCGCTCCGGCTCGCCCGCGCCGTACACGACTTGGCCCAGGACCAGCTGACGGTTGCCGGCGTCGAGGTCGGCTGGTTTGCCGAGCAGAAGCTGATGGCGATGCGGAACCTGCGACGCTGGTGGCCGCGACGGCTGTACCGGCGAGTCGAGACGATGGTGCGGAGCTGGCCTGTCCAGCCGGAGTCGCTTCGCGACGCCGTCATCCGCGCACAGCGTCGTCATCGGCTCGGCCCGGGGCGTCTGGGCTACCTGGACTACTACCAGGCGGCGGCTGCATACGCCTACGGGCTGTACGGCTATCTCCCCGTTCCCCCACCGAGTCCGGCGGCAGGTGTCGCTCCCGCTCCTCCCGGCGAACTCGGTGACGACCAGCGCCAGCGCTTGCTGACCGAGTACGCGGTGATCGAACTCCAGGCCGTGCTGGCCAGCGCTGGCAGCAAGGTCGCCGGGCAGGTCTCGCTCCAGGCCACCACGCAGACCGGTGTGGCCTCACGGCTGCGCAGTTGGATCGCCAGCAGTGACCCGGACTTCGGTCGCCTCCGCGGCAGTGACGACTTTCGGTTCCTTCAACTGGACCTGGACCAGCCGATGCGATCGGTCCTGCGGCGCCCCGAGAACGTCACCCGTATTCGGATCGCCGCGTATGTCAAGAAGCTGCTTCACGACGGGGCGGCGCTGCTGGAGCGAAACTGGCACCAGCGTTGTGAGCCGCCGTGGCGGGCGGATGTCCACGACCTGATCAAGTGGCTCGAGCTGGATGATCGGACATGGCGGCTGCTGGCGAGGATGGCGGAGGACCGCGCTTGGTACTGGCTGCACCGGGCGCAGTTCTGCCGGCTCGTCACCGAGGCGGTGGAGCTCGTGCACCTCGCGGATCTCCGCTTCCCGCCACCTGTGCCGGTGTTCGACGAGTTGGTCATCGAGAAGCCGGACGGCCTGGAGTCGCTGTCTCGACGCGACCAATCCGTCGAAGCCCGGGTGGCTGAGCTGACCCGGCACGTGGACGAGGTCGTCCAGCAGGTCGGCCGGGTGACCGCGACGCTGAGCGCTGCCACCGCTGAGGTCGGCCTGGCGACCTTGAGGCGGGTCGACGCGGAAGGAGAGAGGCCGGGCGTCGAGCGCCTGCGCGCGGTCTGCGGCCGGCGTGCCGCGCACTGGCAGCGGGTAGTCGACATCCTGTCTGATGATCGGCTGCGGGTCGAATTCGTCGACCCGGTGAACATTCAACTTGAGCCCTGAAGGGACGTGCCCGCGCATCCTTGTCGTGGGGCCCTCCGCCGGGCCTCTCCCCTGTGCTGCCGTCCGGCGGTCAGGCGCCGACGTAGTCGGCCAGGTGTTCGCCCGTGAGCGTCGACCGGGCCGCCACGAGATCCGCCGGGGTGCCCTCGTACACGATCCGGCCGCCGTCGTGTCCGGCGCCCGGACCGAGGTCGATGATCCAGTCGGCGTGCGCCATGACGGCCTGGTGGTGCTCGATCACGATGACGGACTTCCCCGTGTCGACGAGCCGGTCGAGCAGGCCGAGCAGTTGGGCGACGTCGGCCAGGTGCAGGCCGGTGGTGGGTTCGTCGAGGACGTACACGCCGCCCTTGTCCCCCATCCGGGTGGCGAGCTTGAGCCGCTGCCGTTCGCCGCCGGACAGCGTGGTGAGGGGCTGACCGAGCGTGAGGTAGCCGAGGCCGACGTCGGCGAGCCGGTCGAGGATGGTGTGGGCGGCCGGGGTGCGGGCCTCGCCGTCGCTGAAGAACGTCTCGGCTTCGTCGACGGACATGGCGAGGACCTCGCTGATGTCGCGTCCGCCGAGGTGGTAGTCGAGGACGGCGGGCTGGAAGCGCTTGCCTTCGCAGTCCTCGCAGGTGCTGGCGACGCCGGCCATCATGCCGAGGTCGGTGTAGATGACGCCGGCGCCGTTGCAGGTCGGGCAGGCGCCTTCGGAGTTGGCGCTGAACAGGGCGGGTTTGACGCCGTTGGCCTTGGCGAAGGCCTTGCGGATGGGGTCGAGCAGGCCGGTGTAGGTGGCGGGGTTGCTGCGGCGGGAGCCGCGGATGGCGGTCTGGTCGACGCTGACGACGTCCTCGCGTTTGGCCAGTGAGCCGTGGATGAGGCTGCTCTTGCCGGAGCCGGCGACGCCGGTGACGACGACCAGGACGCCCAGGGGGATGTCGACGTCGACGTCGCGCAGGTTGTGGGTGCGGGCGCCGCGGATCGGCAGGGTGCCGGTGGGCGTACGCAGCTTGTCCTTGAGGGTGGCGCGGTCGTCGAGGTGGCGGCCGGTGGTGGTGTCGCTGGCGCGCAGGCCGGCGACTGTGCCTTCGTAGCAGATGGTGCCGCCGGCGGTGCCGGCGCCGGGGCCGAGGTCGACGACGTGGTCGGCGATGGCGATGGTCTCGGGTTTGTGTTCGACGACGAGGACGGTGTTGCCCTTGTCGCGGAGTTGGAGCAGGAGGTTGTTCATGCGGGCGATGTCGTGCGGGTGCAGGCCGATTGTGGGTTCGTCGAAGACGTAGGTGACGTCGGTGAGGGACGAGCCGAGGTGGCGGATCATCTTGGTGCGCTGGGCCTCCCCGCCGGAGAGGGTGCCGGCGGGGCGGTCGAGGCTGAGGTAGCCGAGGCCGATCTCGACGAAGGAGTCGAGGGTGTCCCCCAGTGCCTTGAGCAGCGGGCCGACGGAGGGTTGGTGCAGGTCGCGTACCCAGGTGGCGAGGTCGCTGATCTGCATGGCGCAGGCGTCGGCGATGTTGATGCCGTTGATCTTCGAGGAGCGGGCTTCGGGGGCGAGCCGGGTGCCGTCGCAGTCGGGGCAGGTGGTGAACGTGACGGCGCGTTCGACGAAGGCGCGGATGTGGGGCTGCATGGCGTCGACGTCCTTGGCGAGCATCGACTTGCTGATGGCGGGGATGAGGCCGGTGTAGGTGACGTTGATGCCGTCGACCTTGATCTTCGTGGGCTCCTTGTAGAGCAGGTCGTCGAGTTCGCGTCTGGTGTAGTCGCGGATGGGCTTGTCGGGGTCGAACAGGCCGCTGGAGCGGAAGGTGCGGCTGTACCAGCCGTCCATGCTGTAGCCGGGGATGGTGATGGCGCCCTCGTTGAGGGAGAGCTTCTCGTCGTAGAGGACGGTGAGGTCGAAGTCGGTGACGGCGCCGCGGCCCTCGCAGCGGGGGCACATGCCGCCGAGGCGGTTGAAGGTGCCCTTCTTGGTCTGGGTCTTGCCGGGGCCGCGGTCGACGGTGATGGCGCCGGCGGCGCGTACGGAGGGGACGTTGAAGGAGTAGGCGTTGGGTGGGCCGATGTGGGGGTCGCCGAGGCGGCTGAACAGGATGCGCAGCATGGCGTTGACGTCGGTGGCGGTGCCGACCGTGGAGCGGGGGTCGGCGCCCATGCGTTCCTGGTCGACGATGATGGCGGTGGTGAGGCCTTCGAGGATGTCGACCTCGGGGCGGGACAGGGTGGGCATGAAGCCCTGGACGAAGGCGCTGTAGGTCTCGTTGATGAGGCGCTGGGACTCGGCGGCGATGGTGCCGAAGACCAGTGAGCTCTTGCCGGAGCCGGAGACGCCGGTGAACACGGTGAGGCGGCGTTTGGGTATCTCGACGTCGACGTTGCGCAGGTTGTTCTCGCGGGCGCCGTGGACGCGGATGATGTCGTGGCTGTCGGCGTGGTGCAGGCCGGTGGTGGCCTTGCTCATGGTCTCTCCGTCCGGTGGTGCGGGTGTCAGTCGAGCCAGCGGCCGTCGCGCATCAGGGTGCGGCCGGGTAGCTCGTCGGCTTCGCGCCAGGCCTGCATGCGGTGTGGCGTGATGCGGTACCAGCGGTAGGGCGTGGTCAGGGTACGGGGGTCGAAGCCGGTTCGGGTGGCGAAGCGGTCGCTTCGGCCGGTGGGCAGGGCGTCGAGGGCGAGGGTTTCGACATCGCCGTCGATCATGGTGACGTCGCGGGTGGGGCCGAGGCCGACGCGGGCGCGGCCGCCGGCGAGGTTGCGGCCGGTGGGGCTGTCGGCCGGGGTGGCGACGAGCAGTGTGTGGCCGTCCCAGTCGAAGGACAGGGGCACGAGGTACGGGGTGCCGTCGGGTTCGGCGGTGGCGACCCAGCAGTCGACGTCGTTTTCGAGGCGGTGGGTGGTGTCGTTGCGGCGGCGGGCGCGGGTGCGGGGTGCGTCGGTCATGGGGTGGGTCAGCGCCGCTCGTTGATGCGGATGAGGTTGCCGGTGGGGTCGCGGAAGGCGCAGTCGCGGACGCCGTAGGGCTGTTCGGTGGGTTCCTGGACGACGTCGGCGCCGGAGGCCTGGAGGCGGTCGAACAGGCCGTCGAGGTCGTCGGTGGCGAGGGTGAGCGCGCCGTAGCTGCCCTTGGCGATGAGTTCGAGGATGGTGCGGCGTTCGTCGTCGGTGATGCCGGGGTCGGCGGCCGGCGGGTGCAGGACGATGCCGGTCTCGGGCTGGTTGGGTGGGCCGACGGTGAGCCAGCGCATGTTGTTGTAGCCGACGTCGTTGCGCAGTTCGAAGCCGAGGGTGTCGCGGTAGAAGGCGAGGGCGGCGTCGGCGTCGGTGTGGGGCAGGAAGGCGTAGTGAATGGTGATCGTCATGGTGGTCACGCTAGTGGTGGTCGGCCGGTGCGGGCTTCTCGATTCCTGATCGGTCGGGTCGCCTGTTTGGTCAGGCACGGGGGTGGTTCGGCGGTGTCGGGTGCGTGGCGGGCGCGGTAGGCGCTGGGTGGTTCGCCGACGAGTTCGGTGAAGCGGGTGCTGAAGGTGCCCAGGGACTGGCAGCCGACGGCGAAGCAGACGTCGGTGACGCTGAGGTCGCCGCGGCGCAGCAGGGCCATGGCGCGTTCGATGCGGCGGGTCATGAGGTACGCGTACGGGGATTCGCCGTAGGTCTGACGGAACTGCCGGCTGAGGTGGCCGGCGGACATGTGTTCGCCGCGGGCGAGGGCTTCGACGTCGAGTGGTTTGGCGTATTCGCGGTCGATGCGGTCGCGGACGCGGCGCAGCCGGGTGAGGTCGCGCAGCCGTTGGGCGAACGCGGGGTCGTCGGTTGCCGGGTGCGGTGGCACGTCCGCATCCTGCCTGGTGGGCGGTGGGGTCGTCCACCTGTTCGAGCGGCGAGTCGCCGCGCGGGTGCACCCGCGCGGCAGGTGCACCCGCGCTGTCGGTCAGCGCAGCCGGCGGGCGGTGAAGCGGGTGGGTGGGTCGGCGATGGCGTCCTGGGCGGCGACGAGTTGCAGTTCGCGGGTACCGGCTTCGAGGGTCGCCTCGAGTACCGCGTAGATCGAGTTGGTGGTGCGTTCCAGTGCGGTCTTCGGTGAGCCGGTGGTGGCGAGGTGGGCGAGGTAGAGGGCGGCGGTGACGTCGCCGCCGCCGTTGGGGGCGATCGGCAGCAGCGGGGTGGTGACGGCCCAGGCGCCGTCGTCGGAGACGGCGACGACTTCCAGGTGGCCGGCGGGCAGGTCGCCGTGCAGGACGCTGGTGACCAGGACGTGCCGGGGGCCGGTGGCGCGGACGGTGTCGACGGCGGCGAGCAGGTCGTCGACGGTGTCGGTGGTGCGGCCGGCGAGGAATTCCAGCTCGAACTGGTTGGGGGTGACGATGTCGGCGCGCGGGACGACTGTGTCGCGGAGGTATTCGGGGATGCCGGGGCGGACGAACATGCCGCGGCCGACGTCGCCCATGACCGGGTCGCAGCAGTAGAGGGCGGCCGGGTTGGCGGCCTTGACGCGGGCGACGGCGTCGAGGATGACGGCGCCGACGGCGGGGTCGCCCTGGTAGCCGGAGAGGACGGCGTCGGCGGTGCCGAGCACGCCGCGGTCCTCGATGCCGGCGATGACGTCGGCGACGTCGGTGGGGGCGAGCAGGGGGCCGCGCCAGGCGCCGTAGCCGGTGTGGTTGGAGAAGTGCACGGTCAGGACCGGCCAGACCTCGTGGCGGAGGCGTTGCAGCGGGAACACGGCGGCGGAGTTGCCGACGTGGCCGTAGGCGACCGACGACTGGATGGACAGGATCTTCACCCGGTCATCGTCGCATCCCGGGCCGGGGATGACTGCCGGTGGTGGGGTGATGACGGGCCGGGACGGCGGGGACCGTTCGGCGCAGCGTTTCGGCCGTCCGGCGCGGGGCGGGTTTGGGTGCAGCGTGCGGCAGGGGCATGAACCGGGGTGTTCTCGCCATCCGGACGGAGGAAGCACTGATGCTTTCCGCACTCGATCGTCGGCACACCGTCGCGCCGCCGGGGTACAGCCGTTGGCTGATTCCTCCGGCGGCGCTGGCGATCCATCTGTGCATCGGGCAGGTCTACGCCACGAGCGTGTACAAGAACTCCCTGATCGCGCATTTCGACACCGGTCAGACGGCGATCGGGGTGATCTTCAGTATCGCGATCGTGATGCTGGGGTTGTCGGCCGCGGTGGCCGGTACGTGGGTGGAGGCGAACGGGCCGCGTAAGGCGATGTTCGTCTCGGCGTGTTTCTGGGCGGCGGGGTTCCTGGTGGGGGCGCTGGGTATCGCGACCGGGCAGCTGTGGTTGCTGTATCTGGGGTACGGGGTGCTGGGCGGGATCGGTCTGGGGATCGGGTACATCTCCCCCGTCTCCACGTTGATCAAGTGGTTCCCGGACCGGCCGGGTCTGGCGACCGGCTTGGCGATCATGGGGTTCGGTGGCGGGGCGATGGTGGCCTCTCCCCTGTCCCGGCAGCTGCTGTCGTTCTACGACCCGGCCTACGACCCGGCGAACAGCGGTTCCACGGCGTCGGGGCCGGCGCTGGTGTGGTTGTTCGTGACGCTCGGCGTCGGCTACTTCGTGATCATGATGTTCGGGGTGTTCAACGTGCGGGTGCCGGCGGCGGACTGGCGGCCGGCCGGGTTCGACCCGGCTCGGGTGGCGGACAAGCCGCTGGTGACGACAGCGAACGTGTCGGCGGCCAACGCGGTCAGGACGCGGTCGTTCTGGCTGCTGTGGGTGGTGCTGTTCTGCAACGTGACGGCGGGTATCGGGATCCTGGAGCAGGCCAGCCCGATGATCCAGGACTTCTTCCGCGAGGGTGGCACGTCGGCGGTGTCGGTGGCGGCGGCCGGCGGGTTCGTGGGGCTGTTGTCGCTGTTCAACATGGCGGGTCGGTTCGTGTGGTCGTCCACGTCGGATGTGATCGGCCGCAAGCCGATCTACATGGTGTACCTGGGTGTGGGCATGGTGCTGTACCTGCTGCTGGCGCTGGTGGGGCAGACCGCGACGGCGTTGTTCGTGCTGCTGGCGTGCGTGATCCTGTCGTTCTACGGCGGCGGGTTCGCCACCGTGCCGGCGTACCTGCGGGACCTGTTCGGCACGTTCGAGGTGGGCGCGATCCACGGCCGGCTGCTGACCGCGTGGTCGGCGGCGGGCGTGGCCGGGCCGCTGATCGTCAACGCGTTCCTCGACGCGCAGGGCGAGCCGGGCACGTTGACCGCGGCGGCGTACCGGCCGGCGCTGTTCACGATGGTCGGCGTGCTGGCGGTGGGTCTGGTGGCGAACCTGCTGGTGCGGCCGGTGCCGCAGCGTTACCACGAGCCCGCGTCCGGGCGGGACGAGACGGGACCGGGGCAGCCGGTGACGGCGGAGAGGAGCGGATCGTGAACGAGCGGACCGGTGGCGGGCAGCGGGCCCGTCTGGTGGTGTCGTGGCTGGTGGTGTCGGCGCTGCTGGGCTACGGCGTGGTGCAGACGCTGATCACGGCGGCGAAGCTGTTCACCCAGTAGGAGACGCGACGCGGCGGCCCGGGGGTGGAGATCCCCGGGCCGCCGCCGGGTCAGAGACCGCCGCCGACGCGCAGGACCGCGCCCGTTGTGTACGAGGCGTCCGGGCCGAGCAGGTACGCGATCGCGCCGGCGACCTCCTCGGGTTCCCCTGCGCGGCCCATCGGGATCCGGCCCGCGGCGGTGTCGGGCCGGTCGGGCACGCCGGAGCGGGCGTGGATGGTGGTGCGGATGATCCCGGGGGCGACGGCGTTGACGCGGACACCGTGCGGCGCGAGTTCCTTGGCCAGCCCGACGGTGAGCGTGTCGGTGGCGGCCTTGACGGCGGCGTAGTGCACGTACTCGCCGGGTGAGCCGAGCGTCGCGGCCACGGAGGAGACGTTGACGATGGCGCCGCCGCGGGTGAGCCGCCGGGCCGCCTGCTGGGCGCACAGCACGTACCCGATGAGGTTGACGTCGACGACCTCGCGCAGGTCGTCGACGCGCAGGTCGGTGAACGGGCCGATCGGGCTGGTGACGCCGGCGTTGTTGACCAGGCCGGTGAGCGGGCCGAGCCGGTCGGCGGCGTCGAAGATGCGGCGTACCTGGTCGGGGTCGGTGGTGTCGGCGGCGACGGTGACCGCGCGGCGGCCGGCGGCGCGCACGTCGGCAGCCACGGATTCGGCGGCGGTGTGGTCGGTGCGGTAGCCGATGACCAGGTCGTGGCCGTCGGCGGCGAGCCGGCGGGCGGTGGCCGCGCCGATGCCGCGTCCTCCCCCGGTGACGATGGTGACGGAGGTCAATGCCCTTCTCCCCTGCCTTGCGGTGGGGGCGACGTTACCGTGGGCGGGACCATCCGGGGTGGAGAGGACTGTCACATGGGGCGCGCGTTGGTGCTGGGTGGCGGCGGGGTGACCGGGGTGGCCTGGGAGCTGGGTCTGCTGGCCGGGCTGGCCGGGCACGGCCTGCGGTTGGACGAGGCGGACCTGGTGGTGGGTACGTCGGCCGGGTCGGTGGTGGGGGCGCAGGTGCGTTCGGGTACGCCGCCGGAGCGGTTGTACGAGGCGCAGCTGCGGCCGCCCCGCGACGAGGTGCCGGCCCGGCTCGGGACGGGCGTGCTGTTGCGCTGGGCGTGGGCCGGTGGGCGGGGCCGGGACGCGGCGCGGGCCCGGGCACGTATCGGCGCGATGGCGTTGTCGGCGCGTACCCCGTCGGAGCAGTCACGGCGGGCGGTGATCGCGGCGCGGCTGCCGTCGCCGGACTGGCCGGCGGCGCGGCTGCTGGTCACCGCCGTGGACGCGGCCTCCGGCGAGTTCGTGGTGTTCGACGCGGACAGCGGGGTGCCGCTGGTGGACGCGGTCGGCGCGAGTTGCGCGGTGCCGGGGGTGTGGCCGCCGGTCACAGTCGGCGGCCGGCGCTACGTCGACGGCGGGGTCCGCTCGCCGGTGAACGCGGACCTGGCGGCCGGGTGCGGGCAGGTGGTGGTCCTGGCGCCGACGCGCGCGGCGGTGGGGCCGATGCCGCGGCTGTCGGCGCAGGTGGCGGCGCTGCGGGAGGCGGGGGCGCGGGTGGCAGTGGTATCGCCGGACCGGGCGGCGCGGACGGCGATCGGCCGCAACGTGCTGGACCCGGCGCGGCGGGCGGCGTCGGCGCGGGCCGGGTTCGCCCAGGCCGACGCGGTGGCCGACGAGGTGGCCGCGGTGTGGCGCTGACCGGGCGTGCAGCACGGCGCGGCCTGACCGGCGCCGCAGCTCAGGAGACGCCGGTCAGGCGGCTCAGGCGCCGGTTGAGGTAGCGCTGTTCGGGCAGGCTTCCGGTCAGCCGCGCGGCCAGCCGGTAGTGCTCGGCGGCGGCCTGTGGGTCGCCGTGGAGTTCCAGCAGGTGCGCGCGGACGGCGTGCAGCCGGTGGTGGCCGCGCATCGCCGGGTCGGCCAGCAGCGGGTCGAGCAGCGCCAGCCCGACGGCGGGGCCGTGCGCCATGGCCACCGCGACGGCCTGGTTGAGCGTGACGAACGGGCTGGGGGCGACCCGGCTCAGCATGTCGTAGAGGACGCTGATCTGCAGCCAGTCGGTGTCCGGGAAGGCCGGTGCCTCGGCGTGCACGGCGGCGATGGCCGCCTGGAGCTGGTAGCGGCCCACCGGGCCGTGGGGCAGGGCCCGGCCGAGCAGCGTGACGCCCTCGTCGATGAGGTCGCCGCGCCAGCGGGAGCGGTCCTGGTCGGCCAGCGGCACGAGGTCACCGGCGGCGTCGGTGCGGGCGGGCGACCGGGCGTGGGTGAGCAGCATCAGCGCCAGCGCGCCGGTGACCTCGTGGTGGTCGGGCAGCGCGGCGTGGACCTGGCGGGTGAGCCGGATCGCCTCCTCGGCGAGTTCCACGTCGAGGAGCTGGTCGCCGGAGGTGCGGGTGTAGCCCTCGCTGAACACCAGGTGGCACACGTCCAGCACGGCGGCCACCCGGCCGGGCAGAGCGTCCGGCGGCGGCATGGTGAACCGGGCGCCCGCCTCGCGCAGCGTCGCGCGGGCCCGGCTCAGCCGCTGCGTCATGGTCCGGGCCGGCACCAGGTAGGCGGCGGCGATCTGCTCCACGCGCAGTCCCGCGACCGCGCGCAGGGTCAGCGCGACCTGGGAGGGGCGGCTCAGCGCCGGGTGGCAGCACAGGAACAGCAGCCGCAGCGTGTCGTCGGCGCCGGTCACGGGCGTGTCGTCGACGGGCGGTACGACGCCGGCGCCGGGTTGCCGGGCCGCGTCGAGCCGCTCGCGGCGGGTGCGGGCCTCCTCGGCGCGCATCCGGTCGATCAGCCGCCGCGCGGCGACCTGGATGAGCCAGGCCCGCGGTTCGTCGGGCACGCCGGTGAGCGGCCACCGGGCGGCGGCCGCCTCCGCCGCGTCCTGCAGGGCGTCCTCGCAGGCGTCGGGTTGCCCGTAGCGGCGCAGCAGCGCGGCGCGGACGTGCGGCGCCTCCCGGCGCCACACGTCCGCGAGGGGCGGGGCGTTACTGATCGGACCCGCCCGGCCACATCAGGGGCCGCAGCTCGACGGTCTCCCCCGGGCCGGCGAACTTCGCGGCGACGGCGTTGGCGCGGGCCTGGTCTTCTACGTCGATGAGGAAGAAACCGGCGAGGTGTTCCTTGGCCTCGGAGTACGGGCCGTCGGTCGCCAGCGGCGCGCCGTCGCGCCACCGGTAGAGCCGGGCGGTGCGGGGGTCGCCGAGCGCCTCGCCGACGACCAGTTCCCCGTTGGCGTGCAGCTCGGTCATCACCTGCTCGAAGTCGGCGTTGAGCCGGTCGCGTACCTCGGCGGGCAGCTCCTGGTGGGCGGCGAGGTATTCGGAGGTGGGGTGGCCCCACGGCTCCGGGTTGGAGTGGATCATGATCACGTACTTCACTGTCGGTCCTTCGCGTCGTGCGGCGGTGCCTCCCCGCCGCTCGGCGGGTACGACGGAGCGGGATCGCCGATGTCTACATATCCTCGCGTCATGAGTGACGCGGTGGGTGTCGGTGACCTGGTCGAGGATTTCACGCTGCCGGACGAGACGGGTACGCCACGGCGGCTGTCGGAGTTCCTGGCCGCCGGTCCGGTGGTGCTGTTCTTCTACCCGGCGGCGATGACGCGGGGCTGCACGGCGGAGAGCTGCCACTTCCGGGATCTGGCGGCGGAGTTCGCGGCGGTGGGCGCGTCTCGGGTGGGGATCAGCCGGGATCCGGTGCAGCGGCAGGCGGAGTTCTCCCGCCGGCACGGGTTCGACTATCCGCTGCTGTCCGACGTCGACGGCGAGGTGGCGCGGGCGTTCGGGGTGCGGCGGCGGCTGCCGCTGGGCGCGCTGAGCACCCGGCGGATGACGTTCGTGATCGGCACGGACCGGCGGGTGCTCGCAGTGGTGCACAGCGAGCTGAGCATGAACGAGCACGCCGACGCGGCGCTGCGGGCCCTCGGGGGCTGATCATCGCGGTGTCGCAGCCGGCTGGTATCAAGGCTGCGTCAAACAGGTGTACGGAAGAGGGCGTGATGGCGGGTCAGGGTTTGTCCACTGACGAGATTCAGGGGATCCGGGAGGCGCTGGCCGCGGGCCGCAAGCCCCGGGTGGTGTTCACCGAGGCGGCCGGGCAGATGGCCGGGCAGCTCGGGCAGGTGGTGGAGCTGACCGACCCGGCGGCGTCGGAGGAGTTCGTGGTGGTGCGGTTCGGCCGCGACGAGCTGCCGTTCTCCCCCGCCGACGTGGCGATCGCCCCGAAGGGTGCCGGGCGGCGTCCGGCCGCCGAGGCGAAGCCGGAACCGGAGCAGCCGCCGGCCGCGCCGGAGCCGGAGTTCGTGCTGGACACGCCGCGGGTGCCGGCGCCGCGGCGGGAGGAGCCGAAGGCCGAGCAGCCGCAGGCGGAGCCGAAGCCGGCGAAGCGGGTCGTGAAGGCCGCCAAGCCGAAGACCCCGCCGGGGCTGACCGTGACGCTGGCCTACGCCGAGGGCGAGTGGACGGTGGCCGCGCAGCAGGGCACGAAGGCGCTGGCCCGGCCGTACGTGGTGAAGCCGGCCGAGGCGCTGCGGATGGTGGCGCTGGTCGACGTTCCCGGGGTGCAGGAGGCGGTGGAGCAGATCCTGGCCGCCGAGCGGGCCGAGGCCGAGCAGCAGGCGGAGAAGCTGCGCGCCGAGCTGGCCGAGATCGAGGCGCGGCTGGCGGAGCTGCGCGAGGCGCGCTGACCCCGGAACGCCCCGCGGGGCCGGTGCGACCCCCTCGCACCGGCCCCGCTCCCCTGCGCCCACAGGTCGATCAGTGTTGCGGAATGTTCTGTACCCCGATCCGGCGGCGGAACACCCAGTACGTCCAACCTTGGTACGCCAGCACGATCGGCGTGAACACCACAGCCACCCAGGTCATGATCTTCAAGGTGTACGGGGTGGACGCGGCGTTGGTGGCGGTCAGCGTGCCCGCCGCGTCGAGGGTGGACGGCATCACGTTCGGGAACAGCGCGGCGAACAGCGTCGCCACGGCCAGCGCGATCGCCACGGCGGTGCCGGTGAACGCCCAGCCCTCCCGGCGTACCTTGGCCGCGGCCAGACCGCCGAGCAGGGCGAGGGCGGCGCCGACGGCGAGCACGACGGCGGCGGCGCTGGAGCGGATGCTCAGCGACCAGCTCAGGAACGCCACGGCGGCCACGGCGGTGCCGACGCCGAGCTTCACGGCGAGGGCGCCGGCGCGCTCCCGGATGTCACCGGTGGTCTTGAGCGCCAGGAACACCGCGCCGTGGGTGAGGAACAGCCCCAGCGTGGTCAGGCCGCCGAGCAGCGCGTACGGGTTGAGCAGGTCGAGCAGGCCGCCGACGTACTCGTGGTCGGCGTCCAGCGGCACGCCGCGGAAGATGTTGGCGAACGCCACGCCCCACAGCACGGCCGGGATCGCCGAGCCCCAGAAGATGGCCTGGTCCCAGCGGCGCTTCCAGGACGCCTCGGGCCGCTTGTGGCGGTACTCGAAGGCGACGCCGCGGGCGATCAGGGCCAGCAGGATGAGCAGCAGCGGCAGGTAGAAGCCGGAGAACAGGGTGGCGTACCACTCGGGGAAGGCGGCGAACATGGCGCCGCCGGCGGTGATCAGCCACACCTCGTTGCCGTCCCAGACCGGGCCGATGGTGTTGATCAGGACGCGGCGCTGCCTGTCGTCGCGGCCGAGCACCGGCAGCAGCATCCCGACGCCGAAGTCGAAGCCTTCGAGGATGAAGTAGCCGGTGAAGAGCACTGCTACGAGGAGAAACCAGACGGTCGTCAGTTCCACGGTTGGGCTCCGGGGTGTCAGTAGGCGAACGCCAGCGGGCGCTCGGCATCGTCGGTGTCGTCGTCGTCGGACTGGGGGGTGACGTCCGGTACGCCGGCGCGGGCGTAGCGGACCAGCAGTTTGAACTCGACCACCGCGAGGACGGCGTAGATGAGGGTGAACGCGGTGAACGAGGTGAGCACCTCGGTCAGGGAGACGCTGCGGGACACGCCGTCGCGGGTGAGCATCTCGCCGAAGACGATCCACGGCTGGCGGCCCATCTCGGTGAAGATCCAGCCGAAGGAGTTGGCCAGCAGCGGCAGCACGGGCATGACCAGGCCGGCCCGCAGCAGCCACTTGCTGGTCGGGGTGCGGCCCTTGCGCTGGCTCCACAGCACCAGCAGCGCGATCGCGGCGGCGGCCAGCCCGAAGCCGATCATGAAGCGGAAGCTCCAGTAGGTGACCGGGATGATCGGGGCGTAGTTGCCGGGGCCGTACTGGCTGGCGTACTGGGCCTGCAGGTCGTTGATGCCCTGCACGGTGCCGTTGGGGTCGCCGGTGCCGAGGAACGACAGCAGGTACGGGATCTTGACGGCGAACAGCTCGCGGCTGCCGTCGAGGCTGCCGACGGTGAACACGGAGAACGAGGCGGGGCTCTCGGTGGTGTAGAGGCCCTCGGCGGCGGCCATCTTCATCGGCTGCACCTCGGTCATGATCTTGCCCTGGATGTCGCCGGTGAGGATGACCAGCGCCGAGGAGATCAGGACGACCCAGGAGCCGAGCTTGGTGGCGAAGCGGTATGCGCCGGTGTCGGCGCTGTCGCGGTTGCGCATCACGTGCCACAGGCCGACGGTGACCATCAGCGACCCGGCGACCAGGAACGCGCCGGCCAGGGTGTGCGGGAAGGTCACCAGGGCGACCTTGTTGGTGAGCACGGCGACGAAGTCCGTCAGCTCGGCCCGGCCACTGTCCGGGTTGATCCGGAACCCGACCGGGTTCTGCATGAACGAGTTGGCGGCGAGGATGAAGTACGCCGACAGGTTGGTGCCGATCGCGGCGGCCCAGATCGCGGCCAGGTGCAGGCGCTTGGGCAGCCGGTCCCAGCCGAAGATCCACAGGCCGATGAACGTGGACTCCAGGAAGAACGCCACCAGGGCCTCGATGGCCAGCGGCGCGCCGAAGATGTCACCGACGAAGCGGGAGTAGTCACTCCAGTTCATGCCGAACTGGAACTCCTGCACGATGCCGGTGACCACACCCATCGCGAAGTTGATCAGAAAGAGCTTGCCGTAGAACTTGGTGAGTTTGAGGTACCGCTCGTTGCCGGTGCGGTGCCACATGGTCTGGAGGATCGCCACCAGCACGGACAGGCCGATGGTCAACGGCACGAACAAGAAGTGGTAGACGGTGGTGACACCGAACTGCCAGCGGGCGACGTCCAACGCGTCCACCTGAAACCCCCAGCTGCGCATACTACGAGACGTAGTAGATACTACTCGGCGTCGTAGCGAAAGCAGCAGGGCCGCAGGGCCCCACCCGGCCCGGGACCAATGACCCTGATCACCTTGCCGGAGGACCCCCACCGGCTCCCCGACCCGTGCCCGCACGTGGGAACATCCAGCACTGATGAACAGCACCCCCTGGCGCGCGCCGCTGCTGTGGCGGAGCGCGCAGACGCTCGCCCGCGCCGTCGTCGGGCTGGTCGGCCGGCTGGAGGTCACCGGCGACGTGCCCGACGCGCTGCGCCACGGCCCGCTGGTCCTGGCCGCCAACCACATCAGCCCGTTCGACCCGGTGGTGCTCGCCGCCGCCTGCCGGGTCCGGCGCGTCGCGCCCCGGATCATGGCCACCGGCGGTCTGTTCCGCGCCCCGGTGATCGGGTCGCTGATGCGCCGCGCCGGGCACATCCGCGTCGACCGGGGCACCTCCGCGGTGCACCGGTCACTGGAGGTCGCCGCCGAGGCCGTGGCCGGCGGCTCGGTGGTGGTGGTCTACCCGGAGGGACGCATCGGGCTCGACCCGGGCATGTGGCCCGAGCGGGGCAAGACCGGCGCCGCCCGGCTCGCCTTCGCCAGCGGCGCCGCCGTGGTCCCGGTCGCCCAGTGGGGCTCGCACGAGGTGCTCCCCTACCGGGCGCCCAAGGGCATGCTGCGCGCGACAGCCCGGGCGATCGTCCGCCGGCCCGCCATCCGGGTGCACTTCGGCGCCCCGGTGCCGCTGGACGACCTGCGGTCGGGCTCCCCCGGCGCGGCCCGGCAGGCCACCGACCGGATCATCGACGCGATCACCGACGACCTGGTGCCGCTGCGCCCCGACGAGCCGGACCGGCCGCGCCACGTCGACCCGGGCCGGCCGGTCGACACCGCCCGCGCCCACCGTCGCCACCGCGCCGGCTGACGCATCCCGGCGCCGGTGGCGGGTATCAAGTCCTCGCGCCCCTTCAGGTGGAGAGGACCTGGTCATGACCGCTGTCCGAGCACTCGTTCTCAACTGCACCCTGAAGCGCTCCCCGGCGAAGTCCAGTTCACAGGTGCTCGGTCAGGAGGTGCTCGACGCGCTGGCCGAGCAGGGCGTCGACGGCGAGATCGTCCGGGTGGTCGACCACGACGTGCGCTTCGGGGTCTCCGTCGACGAGGGCGACGGCGACGGCTGGCCCGGCATCCGCGCCAAGCTGCTCGCCGCCCAGATCCTGATCATCGCCACGCCGATCTGGCTCGGTCAGCCCTCGTCGGTGACCAAGATGGTCCTCGAACGGTTGGACGCCGAGCTGTCCGAGACCGACGACCAGGGCCGCCTGCGCACCTACGGCAAGGTCGGCGGGGTGGCCGTGGTCGGCAACGAGGACGGCGCGCACCACACCATCGCCGAGGTGCAGCAGGCCCTCAACGAGGTGGGGTTCACCTGCCCGGCCGCCGGGGCCACCTACTGGGTCGGGGAGGCGCTGCACAAGACCGACTACGTCGACGCCCGCCCCAAACCCGACACGACCGGCCGCACCACCGCCGCGCTGGCGCTCAACAGCGCCCACCTGGCCCGGCTGCTCGCGGACCGGCCCTACCCGCCACCCGGAACCCGCGACGCAGGCACCGGCCCCAGCAGCCAGTCCGCCTGACCCGTCGCCCCCTGCCCGCACCCGACGCCGCGGCCCGCTACCCCGCCGTCGATCTTGCAATTGGTGCCCCGGCAAACCCGGCCAAACGCCCCCGACGAGGGCCGCAAGTGCAAGATCAGCGAGGCGAGGGCGGGGTCAGGGGGTGGTGCGCAGCCGGTCGTCGAGTGCGGCCAGGTCCGGGACGAACCACACCTGGTCGTGCCGGTTCGACTCGGCCACCAGCGCGCGCAACGCGCCGCTGCGCTCCAGGTGGACGGAGATGTCACCGACGATCGCCAGGCGCAGCCGGTAGTTGACGAACTTCTGCATCACGTCACCGGCGAAGCGGGTGCCGAGCGTGAAGAAGTCGGGGTCGAGCCGCTCGGCCGGCACCGCGACCACAGTCGCGCCGAGGAACGCCGCGCCGATCAGGTCCAGCGCGTCGCGCTCGGTGGCGATCGGCGGGCCGTCCGGGTCGCAGACCAGCACCTGCTCGCCGGCGCGCTCCTGCATCAGGTCAGCCACGGCCGCGCTCCCCGCCGCCGAGCAGGCCGTTGCCGCCGTCGAGCACCCCGTCGAGCAGGCGCAGCAGGTCGGCGGTGGCGGTGAGATCGCCCAGGATCATGATGGTCATGCGGTGCCGCTCCTCGTCGTGGACCGTCTGCACGCGCAGCGGACGGTCCGGGTCGTGGTGGGTGTTCACACCGGCCAGCACCAGCGTGGCGAGCCGGTCGACGGCGGCCCGGTCGACGCCGTCGAGCCGCACGACGCTCGACACCTCCGCCCCCGGCGCCGAGGGCGGCGCCGGCCGGCCGGTCAGCGCGTCCAGGTCCGCGCGGGTGATCCGGTACTGCTTGCCGATCCGCGTGGCCCGCAGCCGCCCGGAGCGGATGTAGCCGCGCACGGTGCGCACGTGCAGGCCGAGCAGGTCAGCGACCTGCTCCACCGAGTACATGTCGTTACTCATCGCACCCTATCTTAGCGATGATGGGGAACGATAGGTAATTTCACCGCCCGGCCATGTCTGCGCCACCCGGGCCGGGCATACTGCCCGCGTGCAGCCCCGTCACGGCTACCTCGACGCGCCCGCGCCGCTGGCGTTCGCCCACCGCGGCGGCGCGGCCGACGGCGACGAGAACACCGCCGCCGCGTTCGCCCGTGCCGTCGCCCTGGGTTACCGGTACGTGGAGACCGACGTGCACGCCACCGCCGACGGCGTACCGGTGGTCTTCCATGACCCGACGCTGCGCCGGGTCACCGGCGAGCCGGGTCGCATCGCGGATCTGCGCTGGGCCGACCTGGCCTCGGTACGCGTCGGCGGCGCCGCCCTGGTGCCCCGCCTGGACGAGGTGCTCGGCGCCTGGCCTCAGGTGCGGTTCAACATCGACGTGAAGTCCGACGGCGGCGTGGCGCCTACCGTCGCCACGGTCACCCGGGTCCGCGCGGGCGGGCGGGTGCTGCTCGCCTCGTTCAGCGACGCCCGGCTGGCCCGGCTGCGGACGCTGGCCGGGCCGAAGGTCGCCACCAGCCTCGGCATGCGCGGCGTGGCCCGGCTGCGGCTGGCCTCGCTGCACGGACGGCCGCTACGGCTGCCCCCGTCGGTGGTGGCCGCGCAGGTGCCCGTCGCCTTCGGGCGGGTGCCGGTGGCCGACCGGCGGTTCCTCGCGTACTGCCACCGGATCGGGTTGCAGGTGCACGTCTGGACGATCGACGATCCCGCCCAGATGCACCACTTACTTGATCTTGGTGTGGATGGCATCATGACCGATCACGTCAGCGTGCTCCGTGACGTCTATCGCAGTCGCGGCCACTGGGCCGCCTGAGCCCCCGAGGACGACCCCCGATGGCCGATACGGTCACCCCCGCCGTCGCCGACCCCGCCGGACCGGGCAGCACCCGCCGCGAGCGCACCGGCTGGTACTTCTACGACTGGGCGAACTCCGCGTTCCAGACCACAGTCATCACGGTCTTCCTCGGGCCGTTCCTCACCACGGTCACCGAACTCGCCGCCGGTTGCGAGCTGGGCGCGGACAGCTGCGACGGCGCGGTGTACCCGCTGGGCATCAAGGTCGCCGCCGGATCGTTCTACCCGTACCTGATCTCGCTGTCGGTCTTCCTCACCGTGTTCGTGCTGCCGGTGATCGGCGCGATCGCCGACCGGTCGGCGCACAAGAAGCGGCTGCTCGCCGCCGCGGCGTTCACCGGCGCCGGCGCGACAATCGCGTTCGCGTTCGTCACCGGCGAGCGCTACCTGCTCGGCGGCGCGCTGTTCCTGATCGCGAACATCTCCTTCGGCGCCGCCGTGGTCGTCTACAACTCGTTCCTGCCGCAACTCGGCGGTCCCGACGAGCGCGACGGCATCTCCAGCCGCGGCTGGGCCATCGGCTACCTCGGCGGCGGCCTGCTGCTCGCGCTGAACCTGGTCGCGGTCACCATGCTCAGCGAGGAGGGCAACGCCCAGCGCACGCTGGACCTGGCCCGCTGGTCGATCGTTTCCGCAGGCGTGTGGTGGGCCGCGTTCACCCTGGTGCCGCTGCGCTGGCTGCGGGAACACCCGACCGAGGCGGCCCGCCGGGGCGGCAGCGGCGTCAACGTGCTCACCGACGGGTTCCGGCAGCTCGGGCGCACCCTGCGGGAGATCAAGACGTACCCGCTGACGCTGTACTTCCTGCTCGCGTTCCTGGTCTTCAACGACGGCATCCAGACCGTCATCACCCTCGCCAGCCAGTACGGCACCGAGGAACTGCGGCTGGAGCAGAGCACGCTGATCGTGACGATCCTGCTGGTGCAGTTCCTCGCCTTCGGCGGCGCGCTCGCCCTCGGCGCGCTCGCCAAACGCATCGGTGCCTGGAAGACCGTGCTGCTGTCGCTGGTGCTCTGGACCGGTGTGATCATCGCCGCGTTCCGGCTGCCGGCCGAGGCGCCCGTGCCGTTCATGATCCTCGGCGGCTGCATCGGCCTGGTGCTCGGCGGCAGCCAGGCGCTGAGCCGGTCGCTGTTCAGCCAGCTCATCCCGGCCGGCAAGGAGGGCGAGTACTACGGCTTCTACGAGATCAGCGACAAGGGCACCAGCTGGCTCGGCCCGCTGGCGTTCGGCCTGGTCTTCCAGCTGACCTCGTCGTACCGGGTGGGCCTGGTGTCGCTGCTGATCTTCTTCGTGGTCGGCTTCGCGCTGCTGGCCGCCGTGCCGATGCGCCGGGCCATCATCGCCGCCGGGAACACCCCGCCCCGGGTGCTCTGACCCGCCGCGCCCCCGTGGATCATCGGGGGCCTGATCAGGCGGCGTCGATGGACTAGGCTGCCCCGACGTGACCGACGACGCCGCCCCCACCTGCCTGGCCCGCCCCCTGCCGGGGCCCGGCGACGACCGGGCCGCCGGCTGCGCCGCCGCCCGCGGCGTCGACGGCCGGCCGCTGCACGCCGCCGCGCTCAAGTTCTTCTGGGGGCCGATGGACTGCGGCAAGTCCACCATGGCGTTGCAGATGAACCACAACCACGCCCGGCAGGGCCGCCGCGGCCTGGTCACCACCCGCATCGACCGCTCGCTGGGCCCGCAGGTCACCACCCGCATCGGCCTGGCCCACGAGGCCGTCGAGGTCACCGACGACCTCGACCTGCGCGTCCTGGTCCGCGACGCGTGGGCCGAGGGGGTACGCGTGGACTACCTGATCTGCGACGAGGCCTCGTTCTACAACCTCGAACACATCGAGCAGATGGCCGAGCTGGTCGACCGGTTCGACGTCGACGTCTACGCCTTCGGCCTGGCGACCGACTTCCGCTCCTGCCTGTTCCCCGCGGCGCAGCGGCTGTTCGAACTGGCCGACGAGGTGGCCCGCATCCAGGTCGAGGTGCTGTGCTGGTGCGGCCGGGAAGGGCTGCTCAACGCCCGCGTGGTCGGCGGCCGGGTGGTCCGCGAGGGCGCGCAGGTCGTCATCGGCGACACCGTGGACACCGCCGACGTGCGCTATCAGGTGCTGTGCCGGCGCCACTACCGCTCCGGGGACCTCGGCCCGCGCGGCTGAGCGTCAGAACGGGTCTCCGCACACCCGCCAGCCGCCGCCCTCCGGCACCACAGGCAGCTCCCGCTCCTCGCTGCCGCCGCCGTCCCGGTTGATCCGCACGAGCACCGTGCCGCGCGGCCGGCCCGATCGGGTCGCCACCGACACGTCGACGATCTCGTAGCCGCTGACCTGCGGAGGCGTCCGAACCCAACTGCCGAAGCCCGACTTGCTCCACCTGCCCCGGGCCTCGGCGCACAGCCGCTCGTACGCCGCGTCGGTGTCACCGGCCGCGACGTCGCGGAAGAACCCGTCGGCGGTCTCCCGCACCGGCCCGTCGGCCTGGAACACCACCTGCGCGTTCCACGCCGCCAGCCCGGCCACCCCGATCAGGCAGGTGCCCACGCCGAGACCGGCGATCAGCACGCCCGCGCGTAGCGGGCGGCGACGCCGGGCCGTGTGGTGCCACTCCCGCTGCCTGCCCATCACTGTCGACGGTAGGCAACCGGACGGTGACGCGCAGCCGGTTGCGACGCGCGCTCGTACCGGACAGCAAACGGCGGGCATCGGCGGCAGACTGTCCGCATGACAGCTCATGCCGACATCGCCATGATCAGTATCGACAGCTCCGACCCGGCCGCGCACGCCGCCTTCTACGCCAAGGCGCTGGGATGGGAGATAACCCACAGCGAGGCCGAGTACGCCATGATCGTCAAGGACGGCCCGGCGATCGGGTTCGGCCTGGTGCCCGGCTACACGCCGCCGGCGTGGCCGGACGAGAGCGGCGACAAGCGTTACCACCTGGACCTCTACGTCGACGACGTGGCGGTCGCGGAGAAGGACCTGGTGGCGGCCGGCGCGACCCGGCCCGAGTTCCAGCCCGGCGGCGAGCGGTGGACCGTGCTGCTCGACCCGATCGGGCAGCCGTTCTGCCTCTGCCCCCGCCCCCAGGGCTGACCGGTCGGCGCAGCGGGCCGCAGTGCTCCGCGGCCCGCTGCGCGGCTGGTGGCGATCAGCCGCGGCGGCGGGCCCGCGCCGCCCAGATCGCGTACGCCGGATCTCGGTCCAGGTTGTGCCGGTCCCGGTCGTAGCGGCGGGTGGTACGCGGATCGGCGTGCCCCATCGCGTCCTGCACGTCCTCCAGCGGCACCCCCTCGGAGCGGGCCGTGGTGGCGAACGCGTGACGCAGCGAGTGCGGCGACAACTTCGCCCACGCGGCGATCCCGGCCCGCTGCGCGAGGCGGCGCACCAGCCGGAACACGGCGTGCCGGTCCAACCGGCCGCCGGTGGCGGTGACCAGCAGCGGACCGGTCAGCTCCGGCACCGTGACACCCTGCGCGGCGGCCCGTACGGCCAGGTAGGCGTCGACCGCGTACGCGGTGCCCGGGGTGAGCGCGCGCCGGCGTACCTTGCCGCCCTTGCCGACGAAGCGGATGCTGCGGTGACCGCGTTCCGTGCCCAGGTCGGACACGTCCAGCGCGACCAGTTCCCCCACCCGCAGCCCCAGGTCGGCAAGCAGCGCGACGGCGGCCCGGTTGCGGGCGGCGGCCGGGCCGGTGTCGGCCTCGGCGGCGGCGATCAGCGCGTCGACCTCGTCGGGGGTCAGGCCGACGGTGGCGGAGTGGTCCCGGTCGACGCGCGGCCGGTCCGCCGCCGACACCGGGTTGGCGGGCACCGCGCCCAGCTTGACCAGGAAGTCGTACCAGCTCGACAGCGCGGACAGCCGCCGCGCGACGGTGGCCGGGGTGAGCGGACGGCCGGCGCGGCCGCGGGGTGTGGACTCCAGTTCCCGGCCGTAGGTGTTGACGTCGAGGAAGGTGGCCCGCAGCGGGTCGACTGCCTGCTCGGCGCACCAGGTCAGCCAGCCGGTGACGTCGCGGCGGTACGCGTCGCGGGTGTGCTCGGACAGCCGCCGGTTGCGCAGCCACGCCTCGGTGACGTCGGCCGGGCCGGCGGGCAGGGCGGCGGGGCGGGCGCGGGGCAGCACCTCGGGGCGAAGCATGTGAGAAAGGTTCTCAGCCGGCGGGGTGTTTGGCGACGAGGCGCGCTGACCGCCGGTACGCCGAAGGGGGTCGGCCGGCGCTCCGGCCTCCCCCGCTTCGGGCGTGACGTGCTCAGGCGGTGGTGAGCTGACGGTGGCCGTTGCTCTCGGCGGGCGTGCTCACAGTGATCCGGCGCGGCTTGGCGCGCTCGGCGATCGGGATGCGCAGCGTCAGCACGCCGTTGTCGTAGCCGGCCTCCAGCCGGTCGGTGTCGAGCGTGTCGCCCAGGAACAGCTGCCGGGTGAACGTGCCCATCGGACGCTCGGCGGCGACCAGCTCCACGTTCTCGCCGGTGGGACGGCGCCGCTCGGCGCGGACGGTCAGCACGTTGCGCTCGACGGTGCAGTCGATGCTGTCCGGGTCCACGCCGGGCAGGTCGAACGCCGCGTAGAAGTGGTCACCGTCGCGGTACGCGTCGAGGTGCATCACGGCGGGCCGGGCGGTGGTGCCGAAGAACTGCTCGGCGATCCGGTCGATCTCGCGGAACGGGTCGGTACGCATCAACATGACTCTTGCCTCCTCGGTTCTCCTGACCCAAGGTCTCAAGTTGAGTCCGGGTGACTCAAGTTCCTGGTTCTGTTTTAGCGCGCCTGCGCCGCGTCGTCAACTCGTCCCGCGAGCGCCTTCTCGAACCAGTGCTGGGCGTACGGGCCGCTGGTGAACGCGGGGATCTCCCGGTAGCCGTGCCGGGCGTACAGGGCCCGTGCCTCGACCAGGTCCGAGCGGGTGTCCAGCCGGATCCGCGTCGCCCCGCCCCCGGTCGCGTACACCTCGATCGCGGCGATCAGCGCCGCCCCGCCCCCGGCGCCCCGGTGCTCCGGGCGCACGTACACCCGGGTCAGCTCGGCCCATCCCGGCTGCCACCTCAGCCCGGCGCACCCGGCGAGCCGGCCGTCGTGGCGGGCGAGCACCAGCAGCCCGGTGGGAGGGGCCAGGTCGTCGCTCGGGTCCTCGGCCAGCGCGGCGTCCACCTCGCCGGGCCGCTCCGGACGGCCGTACCAGCGGCGCACCATCTCCGCCATGTACTCGCGCAGCATCAGCGCCGCGTCCGGCCCGTCCGGGCGCACGACCTGCGTGCTCCAGCCCGTCACGGGCCGGTCCGCCAGTAGACGCCCTGCTCGCGGGTGAGCAGCATGTCGTCGATCAGGTAGCGGCGCAGCGTCACGTGGTCGGCGTCGCCGCCCTCGCACCAGCGGCGCAGCGCGTCGTCCACCTCCCGTTCCGGGTAGCGCCGCCCGGGTTCGAAGGTGCGTTCGGTGATGTGCTCCAGCAGCACGCGGCGGCGCCCCCGCTGCGCGGGCAGCCGGGTCAGCGCGCCGTCGCGCAGGAACGTGCGCAGGATCGTCTCGCGCGGGTTCGCGGCCGGCGCCGCCGGGGATGCCGCACCGGCCCGCGCGAACTCGCGCAGCCGCCCGGCGTCGACCCGCAGCCCGTCCCCGTCGTCGGTGAGCACCCCGGCGTCGGTGAGACGGCGGACGGCCACTGCGGCGTCGCGGGCGGGCAGGCCGGTACGGGCCACCACGGCCGGCACGTCCCGGGCGCCGAGCACGATCGCGGCGAACACGGTCCGGCGGCGCTCGTCGGCGAGCGCCCCGGCGAGGGCTTGAGCGGTCATGGCGGGCAGCCTGTCAGCAACCCGCCGGATCCGGCGAGGCGTTTTCCGGCCGCCGCTCCCCGGGTCGCCACGGCGGACGGCGGCCCGGCCGGTCCCCGACACCGACCGGCGCGACCGGTGCGTCCCGGCAGGTCAGGCCGCGAAGTCCACCTCGGCGGCCTCGACGGTGCCGGCGGTGCGCCCCGGAGCGGTCTGAAAACTCCAGTAGAGGTTGGTGTGGGCGATCACCTGCGCGGGCGGCGGCGCGCCGTAGGCGGACAGGTCCTCGGTGGTGTGCGCGTCGGCGACGAGCGTGGCGTCGTAGCCGCGGGTGAACGCCCCGTGCAGCGTCGACCTGATGCACGCGTCGGTCTGCGCGCCGGTCACGACCAGCCGGCCCACCCCGGCGGCGGCGAGCACCGGCTCCAGGTCGGTGTCCTCGAAGGAGTCGCCGTACGCCTTGTGCACGAGCGGCTCGTCGTCGCGGCGCGACAGCTCCGGCACGATCCGCCACTGCTCACTGTCGGGCGGCAGGTCGTCGCTGCGGTGCTGCACCCACACCACCGGGACGGCGGCGTCGCGGGCACGGTCGACCAGACCGGCGATGGTGGCGACCACGCGGTCACGGTCGTGGGCGCCGCCCACCACACCGTTCTGCACGTCGACGACGAGCAACGCGGTGTGCGGACGGCCGGTGAGCGTGGTCATGGCGACTCCTCGGGTGGTGACGGTCCCGGTCAACCTAGCCCCGGCCCCCGACACTCCCGGGCCGCGCTCACAGCCGCCGGTGCATCACGTGCAGCCCGACCCGTCCCCGCTCCGGGTGCGCGAACGCCTCCGGCACGGTGCCGATCACCGTGAAGCCGAGCTGACGGTACAGCTCCACCGCCGCCGTGTTGGTCTCCACCACGGCGTTGAACTGCATCGCGGCGAAACCCTGCCGCCGGGCCCAGTCCAGCGCCTCCTCGCACAGCGCCCGGCCCACACCCCGGCCCCGGGCGTCCGCCGCGACCATGAAGCTCGCCGTCGCCACGTGCGACCCCGGCCCGGGCCGGTTCGGGCCCATCTTCGCGGTGCCGCGCACCGCGCCGTCGCGGTCCACCGCGACCGAGTTACGCCCCGGCGGGCGCTCCACCCACACCTCGCGCACTGTCTCCGGCGGCCACCGCGGGTCGTACGGGAACGTGTCGGCGGCGGTGATGACCTCGGCGAGGATCGGCCGGACCTGGGCCCAGTCGGCGTCGGTGTAGTCACGAATCAGCATCGGCGCGCACGCTAGCCGCCGCCCCGGCCGTCCGGCCACCGGTTTCCGTCCACCCGGCCGAGGGCGGCGGGGCATCGGCGGACCACCCGCCGGGGCCATCATGGACGGGTGGCCGAATCAGTCGCCGACATCGATCGGAGCGAGGCCGCCGCATCCGGTGGCCCGCCGCCCGCCGGTCCGCGTACCGCCGCGCCACTGGTGGTGGGCACGGTCCTCACCGTCGTGCTGCTGTCGCTGGCCGGCCGCTACGGCTACCACCGCGACGAGCTGTACTTCCTGCTGTGCGGCCGGCAGCTCGACTGGGGCTACGTCGACCAGGGGCCTCTCGTGCCGGCCCTGGCGCGGCTGGCCGACACGATCGCGCCGGGCAACCTGGTGGTGCTGCGTACCCCGTCGGCGTTCCTCGGCGGCGCGGCGGTGGTCCTGGTCGCCGCGATCGCCCGGCAGTTCGGCGCCGGCCGCGTCGCCCAGACGGCCGCGGCGGTGCTCGCCGCCGCCTCGGGCATCGTGCTGGCCGGCGGTCACCTGCTCAGCACCACGAGCGTCGACCTGCTGGTGTGGCTGGCCGCCGCGCTGTGCGTGGTGCGGATGCTGCGCACCGGCGACACCCGGTGGGCGCTCGGCGCCGGGCTCGCGCTCGGCGTCGGCCTGCTCAACAAGCCGCTGCCCGCGCTGCTCGGCGTGGGCCTGGTCGCGGGTCTGCTGATCGCCGGGCCGCGCCGGCTGCTGCGGGACCGGTGGGTGCTCGCCGGTGCGGGAATCGCCGCGCTGCTCGCCGTGCCGTACGCGGTGTGGCAGGCCGCGCACGGCTTCCCGCAGCTCGACGTCGCCGCGTCGATCGCCGAGGGCGACAGCTCCTACAGCGGCCGGATCGACGCGGTGGTGCTCCAGTTCCTGATCATCAGCCCGTTCGCGGTCCCGGTGTGGGTAGCCGGGCTGGTGGCGCTGCTGCGCCGGCCGTCCTGGGCGGCGTACCGGTCGCTGGCCTGGGCGTGGCTGGTGGTGGTCGCGATCGTGGTGGTGGCCGGTGGCAAGGGCTACTACGACGCGCCGCTGCTGCTGGTGCTCACCGCCGCCGGGGTGGTGCCGGTCGTCGCGTGGGCGCGGCGGGGCGCGGCCCGGGGCCGGCAGGCGCTGCTGGTCACAGCCGCCGTGCTGATGGCGGCGAGCAGCGCGGTGCTGCTGCTGCCCACGCTGCCGGCCGACCGGCTGCCCGGGTTCGTGGTCGCTGTCAACTACGACGCGGGCGAGACCATCGGCTGGCCCGAGTTCGCCGACTCGGTGGCCGCCGTGCACCGCGCGCTGCCGCCGGCCGAGCGCGACCGGGCCGTGGTGCTGACCGGTAACTACGGCGAGGCCGGGGCGCTGGCCCGCTACGGTCCGGCCCGGGGCCTGCCCCGCGCGTACTCCGGGCACAACAGCATGGCCACGTTCGGCCGGCCGCCCGACGACGCCGACGTGGTGATCGTCGTCGGCTGGTCCCGGCCGGAGCCGCTGCGTGCCTGGTTCACCGAGGTCACCGAGGTGGGCCGGGTCGACCAGCGGGCCGACGTCGACAACGACGAGAACGGCGAGCCGATCTTCCTCGCCCGGGGCCTGCGGCGTCCGTGGTCACAGATCTGGGACACCGAGGTACGCCACGGCTCCTGAGATACTTGCCGCCATGCTCTGGGGAGTCAGCGGGCCGATCTTCCTCCTCGACTACCTCGGCGCGGTCGCCGTGGCAGTCGTGATCGCCGTGGCGGTACGCGAACTGACCGGCCGCCGTACCCGCGGTGCGACACCCGACCGGGTCGAGATGGCGTACCTGACCGACCGGGCGCTGCTGGCCTGCCAGGTCGGGGTGGCCGCGCTGCGCCGCGCGGGCGGGGTCGACGTCGGCGAACTCGCCACCCTGCACGCGCAGGGGCCGCCCCCGGCCGGTTCGCCCGCGCTGGTGCGCGCCCTGCACACCGCGCTGCGCCGCCCGCAGACCTGGGCGGCGGTGCTCGCCGATCCCGCAGTGGGCCGGGCGCTGCGCCGTACGGTCGGGCGGCTGGTCCGCGACGGTTGGCTGCTCACCCCCGGGCAGCGGCGGCGGATCGCGCTGGGCACGGTGCCGCTGTTCGCGGTCGCCGCGGTCGGACTGACCCGGCTGGTGGACAGCGCGGTCGAGGGGCGCTCGGCGGGCGGTCCGGCCTCGGTCGCCGGGCTGCTGCTGTGCTGTCTGGCCACCGCGCTGGGTGGCTGGTGGCTGACCGAGGTGCCGGAGACCGGCGCCGCCGCCCGCCGGTTGCTGCGGCGGCTGCGCCGCGAGCACGCCGACCTGGACCCGGAGCGCCGCCCGGTCTGGCAGGGCCGGGACACCGACACGCTGCTGACCGGGATGGCCCTGTTCGGCCCCCGGCCGCTGCTCGCCGTGGACCCGGCGTTCGCCGTGCAGGTGGGCGTCGACCCGGAACGGGACCGCCCGCGCCCCGACCGCAAACCCGCCCGCCGCTGACCAGACCTCTCATTTCGGGTCGATCATGAGGTTGACGGCGTTCCGTGTCCGGTTTGCCCGGCACAACGTCATGATCGACGGAGGGCAGGCAGGCCGGGGCGCAGGCCGGGTTTCCTTGTCTTGAGCGCCGGGAAGGCTCGGGCATGGCCGAGACATTCGTGAGCGAAGACCTGAAGACACTGCAGGCGATTGCGCGCGGGGCCGGGATACAGGAGGTCGACCGCCTGTCGCCGGACCAACTGGTCGAGGCGCTGCGCCGCGCCGGGGTGACCGACGGTACGCAGGACCAGTGGCCGCCCCAGCCGATCGAGGACCCGGCCCACCTCGCGGGGCTGCCCCGCAGCTCGCTGAAGCAGGGCGACGAGAGCACCGGCGGCCGGGCCGCCGAGGAGTCGATCGGCGCCATGCCCGGCGAGTCCGGCACGGAGATCAACGACCGCACCGAACGCTGACCGTACGCGAGGAAAGGGCCGCCCCCGGTGTTCCCGGGGGCGGTCCTCCACGCTCGACCGGACGCGGTCAGTGCATGCCGGCGGCGGCAGCCGCCTCCTCGCGGGCCCGGCGCTCGTCGCCGCTGAGCGTGTTCAGCGGCTTCTCCTTGATGAACAGCACGACGATCAGGGCGAGCAGCGCGAACGGCGCGCCGATGAGGAACATCTCCGACGTGGCGATGCCGTAGACGTCCTGCACGATCCGCAGCACCGGCTCCGGCAGGGCGGACAGGTCCGGCACCTCGGCCGAACCGCCGCCGGCCGCGATCGGCCCCAGCCGCTCCACGGTCAGCGAGGTCACCCGGTTCGCCAGGACCGCGCCGAGCGCGCTCACGCCGACCGCGCCGCCCATGCTGCGGAAGAACGTCAGCACCGAGGTGGCCGCGCCGAGTTCGGCGGCCGGCACGTCGTTCTGCGCGGCCAGCACCAGGTTCTGCAGGAGCATGCCCACGCCGACACCCAGCACCGCCATGTACACCGACAGCACCGGCACGCTCGTCTTCGCGTCGATGGTGCTCAGCAGCAGCATGCCGACCGTCATCACCGCGGCGCCGGCGACCAGGAACATCTTCCAGCGGCCGTACTTGGTGATCAGCTGACCCGCCACCGTCGAGGAGACCAGCAGGCCGAGGACCATCGGCAGGCTCATCAGGCCGGCCGCGGTCGGCGACTTGCCCAGCGAGGTCTGGAAGTACTGCGACAGGAACACGGTGCCGCCGAACATCGCCACGCCCACGAGGATGCTCGCGATCGTGGTGAGACTGACGGTGCGGTTACGGAAGATGCCGAGCGGGATGATCGGCTCCTCGGTGCGGGACTCGACGAACACGGCGAGCGCGAGCAGCGCCAGCCCGCCGCCGACCAGCAGCGCGGTCCAGCCGGACGCCCAGTCGAACTTGTTGCCCGCCAGCGACGACCAGATCAGCAGCGTGGACACGCCCGAGGTGATCAGGAGGGCGCCGAGCCAGTCGATGCGGACCTTGCGGCGCACCACCGGCAGGTGCAGCGTCTTCTGCAGCAGGGCGATGGACAGCAGGCTGAACGGCACACCGATCAGGAAGCACCAGCGCCAGCCGAGCCAGGACGTGTCGACCAGGACGCCGCCGATCAGCGGGCCGGCGATGGTGCCGACACCGAACACGGCGCCGAAGATGCCGGCGTACCGGCCCAGCTCACGCGGCGGGATCATGGCCGCCATGACGATCGTGGCGAGCGCTGTCATGCCGCCCGCGCCGATGCCCTGGATGACCCGGCTGAGCAGCAGCACCTCGACGTTCGGGGTGAACCCGGCGACGAGCGAACCGGCCACGAACAGGCCGAGGGACAGCTGGATGAGCAGCTTCTTGCTGTAGAGGTCGGCCATCTTGCCCCACAGCGGCACCGTCGCGGTCATCGCGAGAAGCTCGCTGGTGACGATCCAGGTGTAGACGGTCTGGCTGCCGTCGAGGTCGGCGATGATCCGGGGCAGCGCGTTCGCCACCACCGTCGAGGCGAGGATCGCCACGAACATGCCGACCATCAGGCCGGACAACGCCTGGAGGACCTCCCGGCGTGACATCCGCGTACCCGTCTCGGCGGGCGGAACAGTGGCGGTGGTCATCGAACTCCTTGTCGTGTGCACGGGCGAGCGGCCGCGCGGACGGCGGCGGCCGGTAGGAACGGCTCAGGCCGAGGCGTACGGATCGGGCAGGCCGGCGGCGACGGCGGCGAACGCCTCGGCGGTCAGTTCGCGCAGCGTCGTCGTGTCGGGTCGCTCAACCCACTGCATGAGGGCCGTGCGGAAGACCGCGCCGGCGACAGTGGTGACGAGCGTCGGGTGCCCGTGGCACGGGTCGACGCCCAGCCGGGCGGCCACCGCCGCGACGATCACCTGCTCGGTCTCGGCGTTGCCGCTGATCAAACGCGGAAGAAGCGACGGGTTCGCCGCGATCACCCGCAGCCGCAGCAGCCACACCTCGCGGTCGGCCTCGACGGCCTCGACCACGTCGTCGAAGGCCAGCCGCAGCGCGTCGAACGCGGACAGCTCCGGCGGGGCGGCGACGATGCGCGCGGCAAGCACCTCGCGGTCGGTCGGCTGGTCGCCGAGCAGCGCCTCGTCCTTGCTGGGGAAGTAGTTGAAGAAGGTGCGGGCCGACACCTCGGCGGCCTCGCTGATCTCCTCCACCGTCACCTGGTCCAGGCCGCGTTCGGCGACCAGGCGCAGCGCGGCGGCGCTGAGGGCGGCGCGGGTCTGGCGCTTCTTGCGGTCACGCAGGCCGGGGCGGCTCTGATCCGGGGTCACGCGACGACACTACGAGCGATCTTGCAGACAGTGCAAACTTTTAGTGAGTGAAGTGACGGGCGCCGCACCGCACCGGCGCCGGAAAACGGGTTGAGAGCGGTTCCGGACGTCCCGTACGTTTCCCGCACTCCTGTCGCAGCGAAGAAGGACGACTCCGCGTGACCCCTCCTGCTCTCTAGAACCTGACACGTTCCCCACGCCTGTAGCCGGCCGTTGCGCGCCGGCTCCCCGGGCTGCCCTCGCGCGCCCGGCCACAGCGTCCGAGGCCGCGCGTGATCGGCCTCGCGTCAGGTCTTCAGAGATCAGGTCTCCATGTCATCCCAACCGCATATCGTGCTGCCCTGGGTCGTACGCCGGACCCGCCTTCCGCTGCTGTCGCTGCGCTGCGCCGTCTGCCGGGCGGAGTCGGCCACCGCCGCCAAGGGCCGGTTCCGCGTCAACGCCAACGGCAAGCTGCTGGACGTGTGGCTGCTCGTCCGGTGCGTGTCCTGCGACCGCACCGTCAAGCTCACCGTCCGCGAGCGGGCGACCGTCAGCTCGTTCGATCCCGCCGAGCTGCACGGCCACCACGTCAACGATCCCGCCCTGGTGGCGGCCACACTGCTGGATCCGGCGTTCGCCCGGCGCTGCCGCTTCACCCTGGACTGGACGGACGCGTGGACGCTGGACGCGCCCACGGTGCCGCTGGACCGGTGGCCGGTCCAGGTGGACGTCACCTTCGATGATCCGGTGCCGGTACGCCCGGACCGGCTCATCGCTCGCCGGTTCGGCCTCACCCGGTCCGAGGTGCTGCGCCGGGTCAAGTGCGACATCCCGCTGAAGCGTCCGACGAGCACCGCCTTCACCTTCACCGTGCTGGCGGAGGACTGACCGGGGCGTGGTCGCGGCGGCACCCGGCCGCCGCGACCACGCATCACCCGCCGCTCGCCGTGGCGAGCTCGGCCTCGATCAGATCGGCGGCCCGGTCGGCGCCGCCGGCGGCGCGGGCCTGCCGCTTCAGCTCGGCACTACGCGCCACCACGGCGGGGTCCGCGGTGAGGGCGAGCAGCGTCTCGCGCAGCTCCGCGGCGGTGACGGTGGCCGAGTCGACGACCCGGGCGACGCCGAGGGATGCCAGCTGCTCGGCGTTCGCGAACTGGTCGGCCGCCTGCGGTACGGCGATCATCGGCGTCCCGCAGTAGAGACCTTCGCTGCTGCCGCCCATGCCGGCATGGGTGACGAAGGCGTCCGCCTGATCCAGTACGGCCAGCTGCGGCACCCACCGGTGCACCTCGACGCTGTCCGGAACGGGGCCGAGCTCGGCGGGATCGACGTGCTTGCCGATCTGGAGAACCGTGTGCCAGCCGGGCAGGTCACCGAACGCGGCGATGCAACGGCGGTAGAACTCGGGCTGCCGGGTGAAGGCGGAGCCGAGCGAGACGAGCAGCACCTTGTCTGCGCGCTCCGGTCGTACCCAGGAGCCCTGGTCGGAGCGGTCGCCCAGGACCGGGCCGACGAAGCTGTAGACCGACCGGTCCACGCGGTCGGCGTTCGGCTGGAGCGCCTCCGGCGGCAGGACGAGGCTGCGCACCGGCCGCCCCTGGAACGCCATGCTGTCGGTGACCGACGAACCCTCAGCGGTCAGCCACGCCGTGAACCGCTGGTAGTAGTCGGCGCCGCGCGGATCTGCCCGCATCGCCTCCACGGCGGGTGCCATCTCCTGCTCGTAGCCGTCCCAGGCGACGAACGTCGAGGACAGCTGGACGGCCGGAATCCCCCACTGCTCGCCGAGCAGCCGCGCCGGCGCGCCGGCGATGTCGTAGAGGAACAGGTCCGGCCGGTCGTCGGCGTAGGCGGTCCGTAGCTGCGGCAGCATGGCGACGGCGTCGTCGAGGAAGAGCGTGAGCTGCGCGATCGGGTCGTCGATGCCGGCGCCGCCGTCGGCGGGCAGCGTCGAGGCGTACGGCTTCAGCTCCGCGCCGGTGGCCCGGACGACCTCGGCGAAGGCGGGATCGTTGGCGTAGGTGACCCGGTGGCCGCGCCGCACGAGGGTACTGATGATCTCCAGGCTCGGGTTGACGTGGCCGTGGAACGGAATGCTGACCATGGCGATGTGCGGCAAGTGATCTCCTGATCTCCACTGAGACGAGACGTCCCGTCTCGTGTGCCAAAGAAAAGCACGAGGCGACCGCACCCGTCAAGACGGTACGTCTCGTCTCGCTGTAGGCTGTCGCTGTGACTCCGCAGCCCACCCGCCGCAACGAGCAGTCCCGCCGCGCGATCCTCGCCGCCGCGCTGGAGCTGCTGGCCGAGACCGGCTATCCGGCCCTGACCGTCGAGGCGATCGCCGCCCGCGCCGGAGTCGGCAAGCAGACCATCTACCGCTGGTGGCGCGGCAAGGGCGCGGTCATCCTGGACGCGCTCGCCGACGACATGCCGGAGGTCATCGCCCTGCCCGACACCGGTGACCTGCGGACCGATCTCCGTGAGGTGCTCCGGGCCACTGTCGCCGAGTTCGCCGATCCGCGGCTGTCCGCGACCACCCGTGCCGTCACCATCGAGACTCTCGCCGACGAGGAGCTGGCCGACCAGGCGCGCGACCGGCTGCTCCGCCCCCAGCTGAACGCCGTCCGCGTACGCCTGGAGGCCGCCCGCGAGGCCGGCCAGGTACGCCCCGACGCTCCCCTGGACCAGGTGGTGGAGTTGCTGTTCGGTCCGCTCTACCACCGCTGGCTGCTGCGCAACGGCCCGCTGACCGACGACTACGCCGACGGCATCGTCGACCTGGTCGTCGCCGCCGTCACCCCGTCAACGAGCGCCCGCGGCTAGCCAGTCGTCGAAGCTGGTCGGCGCGATGCGTGCGCCGTCGCCCGGCAGCAGCACGTTGCCGGACATCGAGGTGCCGAACACGCCCGACCACGTCGGAACAAGCCGGATCCGGCGGCCCCGCGCCTCGTGGGTGCGCCGGGCCATGTCGACGAGATCCTCCGTCGCGGGTCCGGCGATGTCGGCGTGGTGTCCCTGCGGTTCGCCGACGGCGACCTCGGCGAGGATGTCGGCGACGTCCCGGGGTGCGATCGGCTGCACCAGCAGCGGTGCGACGGTGGCGACGCCGTCGCGTTCGGTCCAGCCGGTGACCATGGCGGCGAAGTCGTGGAACTGGGTGGCCGGGACGATCGTCCACGGCACCGGCCCGCCTTCGACCAGTCGCTCCTGTTCCCGCTTGCCCGCGTAGTGGGCGTTGTCGTCGACCCGGTGGATGCCGACGATCGACAGCAGCACGTGGTGCCGTACGCCGGCGCGTCGCTCGGCCGCCAGCAGGTTGCGCGTGAGGCCGCCGAGGTACGCCACCGTCTCGGAACGATCGCCTGCCGCCACGTTCGTCGTGTCGACGACCGCCTCCACGCCGGCGAGCGCCTCGTCCAGCCCGGTGCCCGTCGTCAGATCCACGCCCACCGAGCGGCTGATGCGCACGACGTCGTGGCCCTGCCGCTCCAACACGGCGACGGTCAGTGCCCCGATCCGGCCCGTCGCTCCCGCAACCGCGATCCGCATCGCCATCGGCCTCCTCTCGGATGCGTCCGCCTCACCGTAGTCGGCGAAACGGGCCGAGGCGCTCCCGCATCGCGTGCGCGCACATAACTGTCATTATGGTGCACCACCTATTTGACCCATTTGACCGTTCGTATTAGGCAATTGATGTTACCGGTAATCCGGTAATTAGCGTCGGCGAAGTCCTCGGCGAGCCGGACGGTGGCAGCTCCCGCACTGCTCGACAATCCACGTGTGACGAAGACTTTCCTCGCGCGACAGATGGCCGGCTTGCCTCCCGCGCTGCACTACTACGTGGTGTACGACGGTGTCGGCGCGCCGGAAGGGCTGTTGGTCGAGGAGTTCCTGCTCGCGGCGGACCACTCCTCCGCCGGGCTGGTGAGCGGTGGCTGGACTCGTCCCGAGGGCCGCTGGCACGAGGCGTCGGCCACCAGCCGGTGCCTACGCGTGGACGCCGCGTTGCGCAAGCGGGTGACGCCCGTCGGCCGGTCCGCGGCGGCGGCGCTCTATCGGGACCTCTGCGGTGAGGATCTGCCGGACGAAGGCGCGCTGCGGGAGTGCTTCGGCACCCCTCCGGCTCCGCCGCCGTCCCCCTTGCGGTTGAACGACTCCGGGCCCCGGCCAGGGTTCCGCGAGACGCGCGTCTACCGGATCCTGTTCGCCGGCGAGTTGAGCCCGGACGGTCTCGCGGCACTCAGCGAGGCCTGGCAGATGCCGATCACCGGCGACCCGGCGGATCCCGAGACGCGCATCCTGGGCGCGGTACGCCGTCAGGTCTCCGGCGACGCCTTCCGCTGGGATCTGCGCCGGGTCGCCGCAGGTGCCGCCTGGGCACTGGACGTGACCTGCGACCTTCTCGGGGAACGCGACGAAGCGGCCGGTGTGCTGCTGCACGGTCTGACGACGCAGGTGCGCCGGCAGGGGATGGTTCCCGTCACGGTCGACCGGTTCCGCTGACGCCCCGCCGGTGAGCACAACGGCCGCGCGCCCTACCTCGCGAACGGCCTGATCACCTCGAAGGGCTCGGGGAACCGCACGGGGATCCGGGTCTCCTCACTCTTACGGTCGAGGAACGCCTTCGTCACGGCGAACCTGTCGAAGATTGCCGGCAGCGGGCGCAGCCTGCGGTCCAGCGACACGAAGAAGTTGTCCCAGTGGATCGGCACGATGAGGCCGGGCCGCGTCGCTTCCACCACGTGCCGCCAGTAGTCGCTCTGGAACCGCTGCGGCTGAACCCCCAGGGCGCCGATCGCGAGGTAGAGGACGTCGACGTCGAGTCCGTCGAACTTGCCCGGCACGAAGTTGGCACTCGGATGGATCAGCAGTGAGCCGCCGGGGTGGGTGATGAGGAAGGACAAGCACCCGCCGTCGCGGTAACTGCTCGCCCGTACCGGCGGGACCAGCGGCTCCTCGATCGTGCCCGGAAACCTGTTGTCCGGGCTGTGGACGCCGGCGAGCACGCGCACGGTGAACGCGCCGATCCTGTGCTCGTCGCCGTCCGCGATGCACGTCATCGACTCCTCGGCGAGACCCGCGCCGCGTCCCATGTTGAGAGTCGACGCGGAGCCGAACAGCCGTCCCCCGAGATGCTTGACGACCTCGGGGGCATCCATGGCGTGGTCGTAGTGGGAGTGGGAGACGAAGAGGGCGTCGAGAAGGGTGACGCCGGCTCGGGAGAGAGCGCGGGTGATCCGCCCGAGGTCGGGGGCGACGCGGCCCAGTGCGACGCGGAGCAGTGAGGGCCTGCTCAGGAAGCCGTCGATCAGGATGCCGGACGTCCCGTCGGACAGGTAGACGGTCGTGGTGCCGAAGAAGACGGCTTCGACAGACGCCCCGCTGGAGCCCATGCGCAGATGGTAGTGCGCCCATGGGCTCCAGCGGCGGTACCGCGGAGGCGGAGGATCAGCGCGCCGAACTCGCCGGGGAGTCGGCGCCGTCGAGCGCCCCGGCGCCCCGGGTGCTGCGCAGGCTCCACCCGATCGACACCGCGATCGTCACCACGATCACGCCGAGGGTGACCGGGATGGGCAGCTTGCCGACCGGCGTCTCCGAGAGGATCAACTTGACGCCCGCGAAGGCGAGCAGGACGGCCAGGCCGTAGTGCAGGTGCACGAAGCGGCGCAGCAGCCCCGCGAGGCAGAAGTAGAGGCTGCGCAGGCCGAGGATGGCGAAGGCGTTGGCGGTCCAGACGATGAACGTGCTGGTGGTGATGGCCAGGATCGCGGCGACACTGTCGACGGCGAAGATCAGATCGGTGGCCTCGACCGCGATCAGGACCACGAACAGCAGAGTCGCCACCCGCTTGCCGTCGACCCGGGTGAAGAACCTGTCGCCGTGATAGGCCGGGTCGGTCGGCATGACCTTGCGGACCAGCCGGACGACGGGGTTGCGGTCCGGCGGGGTCTGCTCGTCGTGGCGGAACGCCATCTTGTATCCGGTGTAGACGAGGAACGCGCCGAACACGTACGCGGTCCAGAAGAACGTCTCGAGCAGCTCGGCGCCGACGAAGATGAAGACCAGCCGGAAGACCAGGGCGCCGATGACACCCCAGAACAGCACCTTGTGCTGGAACGCGGCCGGCACGGCGAAGTAGGTGAAGATCAGCGCGAAGACGAAGACGTTGTCGATCGACAGCGCCTTCTCGATCAGGTAGCCGGCGTAGTAGGTGCCGGCCACGTCACCGCCCTGCCAGGCCCAGAGGACGACACCGAAGAGCAGGCCGGCGGCGATCCAGATGCCGGACCAGACCGCTGCCTCACGGAAGCCGATGACGTGGTTGTCGCGGTGCAGGAACAGATCGACGGCGAGCATCGCCGCGATCGCCAGCATCAGTACGGCCCAGATCCACCAGGACACGGACATGACGAAGGGGACCTTTCGCCCGGGGCCGGCACACCCGAGGTGTTCCGGCGCTGCTGGACGAAGGTCTCCCCGGGCCACCCGTAGCGGTGGCTGCACCGCCGGGATCCGGATGGGCCGGGCCCGTACTGACGGCGGTGCGTGGATCGTCGGGTACTCCCCCTCGAACTACGATTGATTATTCACGAAGCACAGTTCGTGCGTCAAGGGGGAGCCGGCCGTCGATAGGGTGACCGGATGGACGAAGACGTACGACGCCGGCACTCGTCGTCGTTCGGCGCGGCGGCCACCGCGTACGCCGAACACCGCCCGGACTATGCGCACGCCGCCCTGCGATGGGCCCTCGAACCCGCGCCCGGCGTGCGGGTGCTCGACCTCGGCGCGGGCACCGGCAAGCTCACCGCCACCCTGGCCGAGGTGAGCGACGACGTCACGGCCGTGGAGCCGGACCCGGCGATGCTCGCCGAACTCCGCCGCACACTGCCGGACGTACGTGCGCTCGCGGGCAGCGCCGAGGCGATCCCCCTGCCGGACTCCTCCGTCGACGCCGTCGTTGCCGGCAATGCCATGCACTGGTTCGACATGGCCGTGGCCGGGCCGGAGATCGCCCGGGTCCTCGCGCCCGGCGGAGTCCTGGCCGGACTGTGGAACGTCGTGGACGACCGGGTCGACTGGGTCGCGGGGCTCGCGGCGGTCAGCGGAAGCGCCGCCATCGGCCCCCGGGACACGCCCGCGAGCTGGCGCGCCGCGACGGCGACCATGCACCTGCCGAAGACGGGCGAGGCCCGGTTCGGCTCGCCCGAGCAGGCGGAGTTCCCGCACGGGCAGCGCCGTACCGCCGACTCGCTCGTGGCGACGCTCGCCACCCGGGCCGGGATGCTGGTCATGCCGGAACGGGAACGCACGGAGGCACTCGACCGCATCCGCGCCTACCTGGCGAGCCGGCCGGAGACGGCCGACGGGGAGTTCACGCTCCCGATGCTCACCTGCGTACTGCGGGTGCGGCGCAGGTGAACGGCGCGGATGTCCGGTCCGCCGCCGCCGCGATGACCGCCGTGCTGCGGCCCGCCGCCGGCCGCGACTGGACGGTACGCGCGGGCGACCTGGACTGGTCCTGCTGGACCACCGCGGCGCACGTCGCGCACGACCTGGTCGCGTACGCCGGTCAGGTGTCCGGCCGGCCCGACGGTGGCTACCTCCCGTTCGACCTGCGGGTACGCGCCGACGCCGCGCCCGCCGAGGTGCTCACTGTCGCGGCGGCCGCGGCCGGGATGCTCGCCGCCACCATCGACGCGGCGAGCCCGGGCGACCGGGCGTGGCACTTCGGCCCCTGCGATCCGGGCGGGTTCGCCGCGATGGGCGTGGCCGAGATCCTGCTGCACACGCACGACCTGACCCGAGGGCTCGGCCTGGACTGGTCGCCACCCGCCGAGTCGTGTGCCCGGGTGGTGCGCCGGTTGTTCCCCGACGCGCCGGGCGGCGACCCGGTGCCGGTGCTGCTGTGGCTGACCGGCCGCGCGCCGCTCGGCGACCGGCCGCGGCGTACCGCGTGGACCTGGCAGGCGGCGCTTCCCTGAGCGCTCTCAGCGACGCCACCAGCGCCAGCGACGGCGCGGGCGGGCCGAGGCGGCACGCTGCGGCTCCGGTGCCGTGACGCCCGGCGCGGCGCGTTCCCGATCGGCGCGCCAGCGGCGCACCGCCTCGTCGACGTTCACCGGGCGGACCACCACGCGTGGCCCGGTCGGGGTACGCAGCCAGGCCACCACCTCGGTGTTGAGCGCCGCCACGTACGACCGGACGGCCTCCTCGGTGGGCAGGTCGCGCAGCTCGGCCGGGAGCTGTTCGATGCGGCGGCGCAACTGGAGCGGGGTGGGCAGCAGCAGGTCGGACGGGATCTGCTCGCGCTCCATGAAGCTGCGGATCCACCAGCCCTCGTCGTAGGGCATGTCACGCCCCGGGATGGGCTTGCCGGCGCCCGGCAGGTTGTCGAACTCGCCGCGCTCCTGGGCCGAGCGGATCTGCGCCTCGACCGCGGCCTCCCAGTCTGTCGTCACCGCCGTCACCTCCCGTACCCACGGTATCCGCCGCCGTCCGACAAGGGTCAGCGTCGCGCGGGGCCGGGCTGTTCCCGGGCGCCGGGCAGGACTGCGGCGTAGCGTGCCCCCGGGGAAAGGGGTGGCGGCGTGCGCGACTGGCTCATCGGACTCGCGGTGGCGGCGGCCTGCCTGATTGTGAGCTGGGCGGTCCTGGTACTGCTGGCCCGGCGCCTGCCGCCGGGGATCCTGCGCGATCTGGCCGCGTTCGTGCCCGACTGCGTGACAGCGGTACGACGGCTTCGCCGCGATCCGCGGGTGCCCCGCCGTGCCCGCGTCGCGATCGTGGTCGCCGGAATCTGGGTGGCCAGCCCGATCGACCTGATCCCGGAGTTCCTGCCGGTGATCGGCCCGCTGGACGACATCGTGGTGGTGGCGCTCGCGTTGCGCTACGCCGCCCGGCAGGTGCCCCGGCAGGTGCTGCTCGACGCGTGGCCGGGCGAGCCGCGGCTGCTGCTGCGCCTGCTCGGCCCGTGAGAGCAGCGGCGGGCCGGTGTCAGGGCAGGTGGCGGACGTGCCGGTGGCCGTCCCGGGGGAACGGCGGGCGGGCCGGCAGCACCTCGGCGAAGACGTACCCGCTCTTCTCCGCCACCCGGCAGGAGGCCGGGTTGTCGACCTGGTGCAGCAGCTCCAGGCGGGTCAGGCCGGTGGCGGCGAACCGGGCGAACGCCCACGCGGTGACCGCCTCCACCGCCCGTGGCGCGACGCCCCGCCCGCGTGCCGGCGCCGCCGTCCAGTAGCCGATCTCGGCGGACGGGCGTCCCGGGCGGACATCCTTGAGCACCACGCAGGCCGCCACCCGGTCCTCCTCCAGCACCGCGAACATGAACCGGTGCCCTGCGGCCCAGCCCTGGTGGCTGCGACGCAGGAACACCTGCGCCTGCGCCGGACCGGTCACCGGATGCCTGGTCCAGGCGCGCAGCACCGGATCCCGGTACGCCTCGATCAGCGCGCCGGCGTCGCCGTCGCGCCACGGGCGCAGCAGCAGGGCGGGTGCGGTCGGGGTGGCCGGCGCGGACAGCACGATCGACATGCGGCAAGTATCACCGCCCTCGACCCGATCACGTGACCCGCGCAACACCCCACCAGCGCCCCACGGGCACCCGCGGACGGCGGCAACCGGCGTAGGGTCCGGTTCACGGTCGGCAACGGGGAGGCGACGTGGTCACTGTCGGCGCGGTCCTGGGAATCGCCCTTGTGGCGCTCGGTCTGGTGCTCACGCCCGGGCCGAACATGGTCTACCTGGTGTCCCGGTCGGTGACGCAGGGGCGGCGGGCCGGGCTGGTGTCGCTGCTCGGCGTGGCCGTCGGCTTCCTGGTCTACCTGGCCGCCGCGGTGGCCGGTATCGCCACCGTGTTCGTGCTGGTCCCGCCGCTGTACACGGCGGTGAAGCTGGCCGGCGCGGCGTACCTGCTGTGGCTGGCCTGGCGGACGCTGCGCCCCGGTGGCACGTCGGCGTTCACCCCGGCGCCGCTGCCGCCGGACCGGCCCCGGCGCCTGTTCACCATGGGCCTGGTCACCAACCTGCTCAACCCGAAGATCGCCATCCTGTACGTGTCGCTGCTGCCGCAGTTCGTCGACCCGGCGCGCGGGCACGTGGCGGTGCAGAGTCTGCTGCTCGGCCTGACCCAGATCGTCGTGGCGCTGACCGTGAACGCGCTCATCGTGCTGAGCGCCGGTTCGGTGTCGGCGTTCCTCACTCGCAGGCCGGGCTGGGCGCGCGTGCAGCGGTGGGTGATGGGCACGGTGCTGGCGGCGCTCGCGGTGCGGATCGCCGCCGACCGCTCCCGCGCCGCCGTCGCCACCCCCTGACCCGGGGTACGCGCCTCAGCGCCCGCCGCCGTCCCACCACCAGAGCCGCGTCACGGGGTCTCCTCGCGTACCACCGCCACGCCGCCCGGTGCCACCGTCAACTCGCCGTCGACAGCCGCGCCGGTGAGCAGTTCGAACCCGGCAGCCGGCACCCGCTGCGGCCGGTCGGTGTGGTTGAGCAGGTAGAGCAGGCCGTCGTGGCGGCGTACCGCCTCCACACCCTCGGGCGCGCCGGGGCAGGCCGGGGCCACACCGGCGAGCCGGGCCGCCTCGGTGAGCAGACCGCGGTACGTGTCGTCGTCGGGGCGGGTGGAGACGTACCAGGCGTACGCGTCGCCGACCCGGTTCCGGGTGATCGCGGGACGGCCCGCCGGCACTCCCCCGGCGTACGCGCTGACCGTTTCCGCGCCGGCCGGGTGCACCGTCTCGGACCAGATCCGGCCGGTCCCGCCGGCGGTCAGCGGCACGTGTTCGTCGTCGGCGAGGGGGTGGAACTCCTCCACCCGCACGCCGAGCAGGTCCCGGTACGCGCCCGGGTAGCCGCCGAGGCGCACCCGGGCGTGCTCGTCTGCGACGCCGCTGAGCCAGGTCACCAGCAGATGCCCGCCGCCGTGGACGTGCCGGCGTACCCAGTCGACTGTGGCGTCGGAGGCGAGGTAGAGGGCGGGGAGCACGAGCAGCCGGCAATCGTCGAGCGGGGCGCCGGGCGGCACCACGTCGGCGGTGACGCCCGCGTGCCACAGGGCCCGGTGCACGGCGGCCGCCTCGCCGGGGTGGTCGAGTCCGTCGCGGGGCATTCCCGGGTGCCGCAGCGCCCAGCCGCTCGCCGCGTCGTACGCGATGGCCACCGCCGCCTGGACGCGGCCCGGCGCGGTCCCGGCGAGCCGGCCCAGCGCGGCGCCCAGGTCGGCGGCCTCGCGGAACACGCGGGTGTCCGGCCCGGCGTGCGAGACGACTGCGGAGTGGAAGCGTTCCGCGCCGCCGGCCGGTGCGCGCCACTGGAAGAACATCACCCCGGCGGAGCCGCGCGCGACGTGGGCGAGGCTGTGCCGGATCATCCGGCCGGGTTCCTTGGTGTGCATGCGCCCGGCGGTGTGGATCTGGTTGGGCGCGCTCTCCATGAGCAGCCACGGCACCGGCCGTCCGGCGCCGTGGCGGGCCCAGCCGCGGGCCAGGTCGGCGGCGAACGCGGTCTGCTCCTCCGCGCCCAGGTCGGTGGCGGACGGGTAGTGGTCGATCGCGACCAGGTCGACCTCGCGCGCCCAGCGGGCGTGGTCGACCGGCACCCAGTCGCCGAGCACGTAGTTGGTGGTGACAGGCACCGCCGGGTTCGCCGCGCGCAGCAGGTCCCGTTGCTCGGTGTACGCGGACAGCAACGTGTCGGACCAGAAGCGGCGGAAGTCGAGCAGCTGGCCGGGGTTGGCGAGGTACTGGGTGGCGCGGGGGGTGCCGACCTGCGCCCAGTCGGAGTAGTGCTGGCTCCAGAAGCTGGTGACCCAGGCGTCGTTCAGCGCGTCGAGGTCGCCGTACCGGGTGGTGAGCCAGTGGCGGAACGCCGTCTCGGCGTGCGGGCAGTGGCAGGTGGTGCCGTACTCGTTGTGCACGTGCCACAGCGCGAGCGCCGGGTGGTGTGCGTAGCGGGCGGCGAGCACCTCGGCGATGCCGCGGGCGGCGTCCCGGTACGCGGGCGCGGCGGCGCAGTAGGTGTCCCGGCTGCCGTGGTGCAGGCGTACGCCGTCGGCGGTGAGCGGCAGGGCGTCCGGGTGGCGCAGCGAGAACCAGGGTGGTGGCGACGCGGTGGGGGTGGCCAGGGCGGCCCGGATGCCGGCCGAGTGCAGCAGGTCCAGCACGTCGTCGAGCCAGTCGAGCGTGTAGCGGCCGGGTTCGGGTTCCAGCCGGGACCAGGCGAACACGCCGACGGTGACGAGGTTGACCCCGGCGGCGCGCATCAGGGCGACGTCCTCGCGCCACACGTCGGGCGGCCACTGCTCCGGGTTCCAGTCGCCGCCGTAGCAGAGCCGGCCGTCGTCCCACAGCGCTTTAGTTGGCATCCCGGCCAAAATAGGAACAGGTGAGACGGAAAGTCAATGCCGTCGATCATTGACAGTTAGTTGGGCTTCCAAAGAAACTGGCGGGACCGCCCGTGGACGCCGCGAGGAGACGCCCATGCCGTACCGCCCGCCGCTGGTCCCGTACGAGACGTTCGTGGCCGACCCGCCCGACCTGCCGGTCCGCGCCCCCGGCGAGGAGGGCGCCGACGACGTGCTGCGGGCCGAGGTCGCCGCGATCGACGCGCACGGGGTCACGCTCACCGCGACCTGCGCGTCCGGCCGCACGCTCGCCGCGCGCGTCGAGGCCGCCGGGGACGGGATCATCCGGGTACGCCTCGCCGACGACCTCTCGGTCCGCAGCCGGTCCGCACGGGCACTGACGCTGGTCCACCCGCAGCCGCACCCGGCCACGGTGACCGTCACCGACGGGCGCGTCCGGGTGGGTGCCGGTGGCGTGGTCGCCGAGGTGCGCCTGGACCCGTGGGGGTTGCGCTTCCTCACCCCCGACGGTCGGCTGCTGCTGGCCGCCGACGGCGGCACCCGGGACATCAGCGGTCGCCGCCGCACGCTGCCGCTCGGCCGCTCCACAGTCGACGGCGAGCCGGTGGCCTGGCACGAGAGCTTCGTCGCACCAGGCGACGAACGGTTCGTCGGCTTCGGCGAGAAGTTCACGCCGCTGGACAAGCGCGGCCAGCGACCGCTGATGTGGAACTTCGACGCGTTCGGCGGCGAGTCCGACCGCTCGCACAAGAACGTGCCGTTCTACCTGTCCGACCGCGGCTACGGCGTCCTCGTCGACAGCGGACTGCCGGTGCAGTTCGACGTGTGCGCGAGCACCCACAGCAGCGTGCAGATCCTCGTCCCGGACGACCTGCTCGACTACTACGTGCTGGCCGGGCCCACCCCGGAGCGGGTGCTCGACCGGCTCGACGCGCTGACCGGGCGGCCGTACCTGCCGCCGAGATGGGCGTTCGGCGCCTGGATCTCGTCGGGCTTCTTCCCGGACAGCCAGCAGCGCGTGCTGGAACGGGCCCGGCGCATCCGCGAGCGGGACATCCCCTGCGACGTGCTGCACCTCGACTGCTACTGGCAGGTCGCCGGGCACTGGTCGGACCTGCGCTGGGACGCCGACGCCTTCCCCGACCCGGACGGCATGCTCAAGGACCTCACCGAGCAGGGCTTCCGGGTGTGCCTGTGGATGAACCCGTACCTGATGACCGGCAGCCCGCTCTACGCCGAGGCCGAGGCCGCCGGGTACTTCCTGCGCCGCCCCGACGGCGGCACGTACGTCGCCGACACCTGGCACGGCAGCTACCCGGAGTGCGCCATCGTGGACCTCACGAACCCCGCGGCGGTGCGCTGGTTCCAGGGCCTGCTGCGGCCGCTGCTGGCGCAGGGCGTCGCGGCGTTCAAGACCGACTTCGCCGAGGGCGTGCCTGCGGACGCGGTCGCGCACAACGGCATGACCGGCGTGGAACTGCACAACGTGTACGCGCTGCTGTTCAACGACGCGGTCGCCGACGTCACCGAGGAGGTCGCAGGGCACCGCACGGTGTGGGCGCGCTCGTCGTACCTGGGCGGGCAGCGGCACAGCGCCCAGTGGAGCGGCGACGTCAACGCCACCTGGCCCGGCATGGCCAGCACGCTGCGCGGCGGCCTGTCCCACGGGCTGTCCGGGGTGCCGTTCTGGAGCCACGACACCGGCGGTTTCCACGGCACTCCCGAGCCGGACCTGTACGTGCGCTGGACCCAGTTCGGCGCGCTCTCCCCGCTGGTACGGCTGCACGGCACCACCAGCCGCCTGCCGTGGGAGTTCCCGCCCGAGGCGGAACGGCACGCGGTGGACGCGCTGCGGCTGCGCTACCGGCTGCTGCCGTACCTCTGGTCGGCGGCGGTGGCGAGCGCCCGCACCGGCGGCCCGATGCTGCGGGCGCTGCTCGTCGACACCCCGGACGACCCGGCGGCCTGGACCGCCGACCTCCAGTACCGCCTCGGCCCCGACCTGCTGGTGGCGCCGGTGCTCGACCCGTCCGGCGAGCGTGCCGTCTACCTGCCGGCGGGCGACGACTGGCTCGACGCGTACACGGGGCAGCGGCACCCCGGCGGCCGGCACCTGCGGGTGAGCGTGCCGCTCGATCGGCTGCCGCTGTACGTGCGGCACGGCGCGCTGATCCCCACGGTGGCGCCCGCGGCGACGGTCGGGACCGGCGCGTTCCGGGACGTCGCGCTGGTGGCCTGGGGCGGCGTGGACGGCGTGAGCGTGGTGCACGACCCCGACGGCGACACCACGATCACCGCCGTGCGCGACGGGGACACGCTGCGTGTACGCGTGGACGGGCCGCTGGACGTGCGGCGGGTCAGCGTGGTCGGGGAGGATCCGCCGCGCCGGGTGGTGCTCGACGGCGAGGCGGTCCCGGTGACGCCGTTCGCGCCGTGGTTCGGCGGCGGAGACCGGCCGGCCGGAATCTCGCCCCTTTAGTTTAAGCTGTAGCCGAACTCGGGCCGGGCGCAGGAGGCGGGCAGTACGTGATCAGCATCGACCGGCCGACGGCCGACCTCGGCGACGTGCGGGTGACCAACCGGGCCGCCGTGCTCCGGCACGTCCGCCGGCATGCCCCCTGCTCCCGGGCCGACGTGGCCGCGCACACCGGGCTGAACAAGGCCACCGTCTCCAGCCTGGTCGCCGAGCTGATCGAGCACGGCCTGCTGCGGGAGACCGGGCTGACCGAGAACCGGGTGGGCCGCCCGGCCACCATGCTCGTGCTCGACGGCTCCCGCTACGTCGGGCTCGGCCTGCGCATCGGCGCGGACGAGCTGGTGGCGGTCGCCGCCGGACCGGGCGGTGACCCGGTGCTCACCTGGCGACGGGCGTTCCCCGCCGCCACCGCCGGTCCCGAGGAGACGGTGAAGGCGCTCGCCACGCTGGTACGGCGCGCCGTCACCCGGATCGGCGCCGACCGCACCGTGCTCGGCCTGACCGTTGCCGTACCAGGGCTGGTGGATCCCGACGGCGACGTGCCGGCCGCCCCGGCGCTGGGCTGGCGCGGCGTGCCGCTTGCGGCGTCGGTGCGCCGCGCGCTGCGCGACCCGGGTTTCCCCGTCGCCGTCGACACCGAGGCCAACCTCGCCGTGCTGGCCGAGCGGCGGCACGGCCCGTACGCCGCCACCACCGATCTGGTGCACCTCACCGGCGGCCCGGCGATCGGCGCGGGCCTGATCAGCGGCGGCCGGCTGCTGCGCGGCGGCCGGGGCTTCGCCGGGGACGTCGGACACCTGCCGCTGGCCGCTGACGGCCCGGCCTGCGACTGCGGGCGGCGCGGCTGCCTCACCGCGCTGCTCGGCGTGGACGCGGTGATCCGCCGGCTGCTACCAGACGCCGGGCCGGTCACCGACCACCTGCCGGAGATCGAACGGATCCAGGCCCTGGCCCGCGCCGGGGACGAGCCGGTACGGACCGGGCTCACCGAGATGGGCCGGCTGCTCGGGCAGGCCGTGTCGGTGCTGTCCGGGCTGCTCGACCCGGAGGTGGTGGTGGTCGGCGGTCACCTGGCGGCGCTCGCGCCGTGGCTGCTGCCGGCCGCCCACGCCGAACTCGCCGCCCGCACACCGGTCCCACCCGGCGTGCGGCTGGAGGCCAGCACGCTCGGGTCCGCGGCCGGCGCGCTGGGCGGGGCCACCGCCGCAATGGCCACAGTGGAGGCGGGACGCCTGCCCGCCGGATGACCCCTTGACCGCACCCGCCGGAAGGTGTCAACCTCGGTAGCGCCGCGTTCCGGGACCGGGCAACCTGCGAAGCGGCGTGTTTTTCGGCGGTTGTCGAAGCGCTTCACCACCGCTCCGGGCCGACACCGCCGACCCCCACCACCACCCCTTTTCGCGTACGCGCCGCCGCATCACCGGCTCGTTAGTCGAAGCGCTTCGACGAACGAGCGGCAGCACGTACGCCGACCGGAGGCGCCCACCATGACCGACCCCGTCCCCCACCGTCTCGACGACCTGCTGGCCCGGCTCACGCTGCCGGAGAAGCTCGGCCTGCTGCACCAGTGGCAGGCGCCGGTGCCCCGGCTCGGCCTGCGCGCGTTCCGCACCGGCACCGAGGCGCTGCACGGCGTCGCGTGGCTCGGCACCGCCACCGTCTTCCCGCAGGCGATCGGCCTGGCCGCGAGCTGGAACCCGGACCTGATCCGGGCGGTCGGGGCCGCCGTCGGCGACGAGGTGCGGGTCAAGCACCGGGCCGACCCGGACCGCGTCGGTCTCAACGTGTGGGCGCCGGTGGTCAACCCGCTGCGCGACCCCCGGTGGGGGCGCAACGAGGAGGGCTGGTCCGAGGACCCGTGGCTGACCGGCCGGCTCGCCACCGCGTACGCGCTGGGGCTGCGCGGCGACCACCCGATCCGGCTGCGGACCGCGCCGACGCTCAAGCACTTCCTCGGCTACAACAACGAGACCGACCGGGCCACCACCTCCAGCGACCTGCCGCCCCGGGTGCTGCACGAGTACGAGCTGCCCGCCTTCCGCGCTCCCCTGGCGGCGGGCGCGGCGGTGGCGGTGATGGCGTCGTACAACCTGGTCGACGGCGTGCCGGCGCACCTGAGCCCGCTCATCGAGGGTGAGCTGCGCGGCTACGCCGACGACGAGATCATGGTGGTCGGTGACGCCGGTGCGGTCGGCAACATCGCCGGCGTGCAGGAGTACCTGCCCGACCACGTGGCAGGCTTCGCCGCCGCGCTGCGTGCCGGCATCGACAGCTTCACCGAGGACGACGAGGACACCGCCCCCACTGCGGAACGTCTCACCGAGGCGCTGGCGCGCGGGCTGATCGAGCCCTCCCACGTGGACCGGGCGGTACGGCGGATCCTGTCCGTGCGGTCGCGGCTGGGCGACCTGGCCCCGGACCCCCACGACGACGTGCCGCCGGACACGCTCGACAGCCTCGCCCACCGGGAACTCGCCCGCGAGGCCGCCCGCCAGTCGGTGGTGCTGCTGCGCAACGACGGCCTGCTGCCGCTGCGCCCCGGCACCCGGGTCGCGGTGCTCGGCCCGCTCGCCGACACCGTGCTCACCGACTGGTACAGCGGCACCCCGCCGTACACCATCAGCCCGTACGCCGGGCTGCTCGGACGGCTGCCCGAGGTGACCACCCACCCCGGCACCGACCGGATCACCCTGCACGTCGGTGACCGGGCGGTACGCCACGGCGACGGCCCGCTGGCGCTCGGCGACACAGCGGCCGAGTTCGACGTGGTCGACTGGGGGCAGGACGTGGTGGCGCTGCGCGCCGTGGACACCGGCCGGTACGTCGGCGCCGACGACACCGGCGCCCTCGTCGCCGACCGCGACGGACCGGGCGGCTGGGTGGTACGCGAGACGTTCCGCCTGCACCACCGGCCCGACGGCACCGCGCTGCTGCACCACCTGGCCACCGGGCGGCACGTCGGCGTGGCACCGGACGGACGGCTGAGCGTCGCCACCGGCGACCCGGCCGTGTTCACCGTGACGCTGCTCGTCGACGGGGCCGCCGCTGCCGCCGCGCTCGCCGCCGAAGCCGACGTGGCGGTGGTGGTGCTCGGCAACCACCCGATGGTCAACGGCCGGGAGACCGAGGACCGGGCCGACCTGGCGCTGCCCACCGGCCAGGCCGAGTTGCTGCGGGCCGTGCACGCCGCGAACCCGCGTACCGTGCTGGCGCTGACGAGCAGCTACCCGTACGCGGTGGGCTGGGCGCAGGAGCACGTGCCGGCGGTGCTGTGGAGCGCCCACGGTGGACAGGAGCACGGCAACGGGCTGGCCGATGTGCTGCTCGGCGCCGCCGACCCGGGCGGGCGGCTCACCCAGACCTGGTACGCCGACGCCGCCGAACTGCCCGACCTGCTCGACTACGACGTCATCGGCGCCGACGCCACGTACCTGTACCACCGGGGTGAGCCGCTGTACCCGTTCGGGCACGGGCTCAGCTACGCCACGTTCGACTACGCTGACCTCCGGTTGAGCACCGCCACGGCGCGCGCCGGCGAGGAGGTGGAGGTGAGCGTCGAGGTCACCAACACGGGCCGCCGCCCGGGCACCGAGGTCGTGCAGCTCTACACCCGGCAGCGGCGCTCCCGGGTCAAGCAGCCGCTGCGGCAGTTGCGCGACTTCGCCCGCGTCACGCTCGACCCGGGCTGCGCCGCCCGGGTGACGCTGCGGCTGCGTACCGCCGACCTGGCCTGGTGGGACGAGACCCGCGCCGCGATGGTGGTGGAGGACGCCGTCCACTCCGTGCTGGTCGGCCGGTCCGCGCGGGACATCCGGCTCGCCGGCGCGCTGACAGTGACCGGCGGCGACGCCACCGCCGAGCCGGCGGGCTCCCGCATCGGGGCGGCCCGGTGAGCGGCCGGACCCCGGGTGAGCAGGTCACCATCGCCGACGTGGCCCGGCACGCCGGAGTGGCCGCCAGCACCGTGTCGTACGTGCTCAGCGGCAAGCGCACCATCTCGGCCACCACCCGGGGACGGGTGCTCGCCAGCGTCCGCGCGCTCGGCTACCACCCGCACGCCGGGGCCCGCGCGCTGGCCAGCCGCAAGGCCAACGTGATCGCGCTGGTGCTGCCGCTGCGTACCGGCATGCAGGTGCCAGTGGTGATGCGGTTCGCCACCGCCGTGGTCACCACCGCCCGGCGCTACGACCACGACGTGCTGCTGGTCACCGCCGACGAGGGACCGGCCGGGCTGCACCGCATCGCCGGCAGCGCGCTCGTCGACGGCGTGCTGCTGATGGACGTGGAGCTGGAGGACTCCCGGGTGCCGCTGCTGCGCGAGCTGGCGCTACCCGGCGTCCTGATCGGGCACCCTGCCGACAGCACCGGGCTGGCCTGCGTGGACCTCGACTTCCGGCGCGCCGGTGAGCTGTGCGTGGAACACCTGGCCGCCGCCGGGCACCGGCGGATCGCGCTGCTCGGCGCCCCCGCCGCGGTCTACGACCGGGGCACCGGGTTCGCCCACCGCACCCGCGCCGGGGTACGCGCCGCGGCCGAGCGGCTCGGCGTCGACGCGGTGACCCGGCCCTGCGAGGAGGGACCGGCCGCGGTACGCCGGGACCTGGAGGCGCTGCTCGCCGACCACCCGGACGTCACCGGGCTGGTCGTGCAGAACGAGTCGGCGGTCGGGCCGGTGCTCGCCACGCTGCCGCTGCTGGGCCGCCGGGTGCCCCGCGACGTGTCGGTGGTCGCGATCTGCCCGGACGAGCTGGCCGAGCAGTCGGGGCTCACCTGCGTACCGGTGCCCGCCGAGGAGGTCGGACGGCAGGCGGTGGCGTTGCTGATGCGGCGCCTGAACGGCGAGCCGGTGCCGGAGGTGACGCTGCTGGAACCGCACCTCACCGTGCGGGACACCAGCGCCGGCCGGTGACGGTCCACCGCATCCACGACACCGTACCGGCCGACGACTGGACGGACGCGTTCCTCACCGGCAACGGCGAGCTGGGACTCATGGTCCACGGGCGGCCACACGCGGAACGGATCGTGGTGAACCACCACCGGCTCGTCCTGCCGAACGGCACCCGGGACGCCCGCGCGCCCGAGCTGGCCGGCCGGATGCCGCACATCCGCGCGCTGGTGCTCGCCGGACGCCGGGCCGAGGCCGCCCGGCTGCTCACCGGCGGCCGGGAACTGGAGTGGACCCAGTCGTTCCACCCCGGGTACGCGCTCACAGTCGACGCCGCGCCCGGACCGGTACGCGACTACCGGCGCGGCACCGACTTCACCACCGGGGAGGTGACTGTCGAGTGGTCGGGCGGGCGGCGGCGCTGCTTCGCCTCCCGCGCCGACGGTGTCGCGGTGCTGCACCTCGACCAGGGCGACTGCGTGGTCGGGGCGACGGGTGAGCTGCCCGGCAAGCCGGCCGACGTGGTCTACGAGCACGCCGCGTACCGCCGCGACGGGCTGGTGTTCCTGCGGGTCCGCGCCCGCTATCCGGACGCCGGCGGCGCGTACGGGTTCGAAGGGCTGACGTTGCTGCGCGGCGACGTGACCGTCGACGGCGACCGGGTGCGGGTACGCGGACCGGCGCTGCTCACCACGCTCGTGGACCGGCCCGGCGCGCCGCCGTGGCGTACCCGGGCCTCGGAGGGGCGGCTCGCCGCGCTGACCGGGGACTACGACACGCTGCTGGCGCGGCACGTGCCGCGCCATCGCGGCCCGTACACCCGGGTCGGCCTGGACCTCGGCGTGCCCGCCGCCGACCGGGCGCTACCAGTCGGTGAGCTGCTGGCCCGGCAGGCCGCCGCACCGGACCGGCTGGACCCGGCGCTGCTGGAACGGCTGTTCCACGCCGGCCGGTACCTGCTGTTCAGCGCCAGCGGGGTGCTGCCGCCCCGGCTGACCGGGCTGTGGCTGGGCTCCTGGGACGCCGCGTGGGCCGGTGACTTCACCACCGACGCGAACCTGAACCTGCAACTGGCGGGCGCGAACGTGGGCGCGCTGCCGGAGGTGACAGCCGCGCACGCCCGGCTGGTCGCCGCGCAGGTGGACCACTGGCGCGCCAACGCCCACGCGGTGTACGGGGCGCGCGGGCTGCTGGCACCCAGCCGCACCGACGGCGAGCACGGGCACCTTTTCCACGTCCACCCCGACTGGCCGTTCACCGCGTGGCTGGCCGGCGCGGACTGGCTGCTGCACCCGCTGCACGAACACCACCTGGTCACCGGTGAGCCGCTGGGCGAGGTGGCCGGCTGGCTGGGCGAGGTGGCGGACTTCTTCGCCGACGTGCTGACCGTCGTGGACGGGCGGCCGGCGCTGGTGCCGTCGTACTCGCCGGAGACCGGCCCGTACGACGACACCGGCCGGACCGCGCCGGTCGCGGTCAACGCCACGATGGACGTCGCCGCCGCCCGGCACGCGTTGCGGCTGGCCGCCGAGGTGACCGGCACGGACCGGTGGGCCGGGGTGCGGCCGCCCGGCTACCTGGTGGACGGGCGCGGCGCGCTGGCCGAGTGGGCGTGGCCGGGCAGCACCGGCGACGAGGACCACAGGCACGTCAGCCACCTGTATCCGGTGTGGCCGCTGCACGAGATCGACCCGGACGACACCCCGGAGCTGGCCGCCGCCGCGCACCGGGCGCTGACGCTGCGCGGCGACGAGAACCGGTCCGCGCACGGCAGCCTGCACCGGGCGCTGGCGGCGGCCCGGCTGCGCGACGGCGAACTGGTCGCGGCGAACCTGCGCAAGATCCTCGGCGCGGACATGTTCTTCCGGTCGCTGATGAGCGCGCACAACCCGGGCCGGACCACGTACAACGCCGACGCCGCGCACGCGCTCCCGGCGGTGCTGATCGAGTCGCTGGTGCAGTCGCGCCCGGGAACGCTGCGGCTACTGCCCGCGCCGCTACCGGGCCTGCGCTCGGGCACGCTGCGCGGCATCACCTGCCGGGGCCGGGTCGTCGTCGAGGAGCTGACCTGGGCACCGGGCCGGGTCCGGGCGCGGCTGGTGTCGCCGGTGGCGCAGCGCGTCGTCGTGCACGCGCCCGGCGGCCACCGTGCGGTGACGCTGGCCCCGGACCGGCCGTACGAGGTGGCGTTCGGCTAGAGATTGTCGGGCTGGTGCAGCGCCGGGTGACTCTCGCCCGGCGCGGCGTACCAGGGCGGGGCGTCGTCGGTGAGCGCGGTGCCGATCCGCAGCCGCGCCCAGTCGTCCAGGTCGGGCAGCGCGTCCGGCGCGAACCAGGCCACCGCCAGCGACTCGTCGCCGTCGGCCGCCGGCGCCCCGCCGACCGCCCGGCAGCGGAACCAGATGTTCAGGTATTCGCAGGCGTCGCCGTTGGGGTAGACCACCGGGTGGGTGGCGACACCGGCGAGCCGGTCGATCGCCACCTTCACGCCCGTCTCCTCGTGGACCTCCCGCACCAGCGCGTCGGCGGGCTGCTCGCCCGGGTCGACGGTGCCCGCCGGGACCGACCAGCGGCCGTTGTCGCCCCGGCGGGCCAGCAGCACCCGTCCTGCGTCGTCGGTGACCACGCCGCTGACGCCGTACAGCATGAGCAGGTCGTGGCCGACGTGGCGGCGCAGCCGGGCGATGTAGGGCGAGACGGCCATGGCGAGCAGGCTACCGGCGGTCCTGCCGGTGCCGCCGGACCATGCCCTCGGCCAGCGCCGCGCCGTCCAGGTCACCGGCGGCCAGCCTTGTGGCGACGGTACGGCGCACCATCCGGTCGGCCAGCGCCGGAGCGTGCCGGGCCAGCGCCAGTTCGATCCGGCCGCGCCGGGTGGTGGCGACGTCCCGTGGCGCGCGCCGGGCGGTCGCGGCGCGCAGGATCGCGGCCACCACCCCCTCGACCGGCTCCGGGCGGGACACCCCGCTCAGCGACAGCCCGGCCGCCACGGTGCTGTCGTGGATCGGGGAGGCGACCATGCTCGGGTAGACGACGCTGACGCCCACGTGGGTGCCGACTTCGTGGCGCAGCGCGTCGGCGTACGCGACGAGCGCCCGCTTGCTGACCCCGTACGCGGCGGCCAGCGGCAGCGGCAGCACCGCCATCCGGCTGGCCACGAAGATCACCCGGCCGCGGGCCGCCTCCAGGGCCGGCATCGCGGCGGCTGTGGTGCGCCAGGCGGCGAGCAGGTTCACCTCGATCTGGCGGCGTACCACCTCGTCGGGCGGCAGCTCGGCGGGCGCGGGTCCGCCGACACCGGCGTTGTTGACGAGCAGGTCCAGCCCGCCGAGCCGGTCGACGGCCGCGGCCACCGCCGGTGGCGTCGCGGCCGGGTCGGTCAGGTCGACGCCGAGCACCGGCGGTGTGACGTCGGGGTCGGCGTGCAGGTCCAGCCCGACCACGTGAGCGCCGGCGGCGGTGAGCGCCGCGCCCAGGTGCTGCCCGAACGTGCCCCGAGCGCCGGTGACGAGCACCCGCCGTCCGGCCAGCCCGCTGCCACGGCCCGGCGCGTTCACTCCGGTCCGCTCACGGCCTGCCGCGCTCATCGGGCCGCTCCGGCGCGGCGCCGGCCGGCGGCCAGTTCGCGGCCCAGTTCGGCCAGGTAGACGTCGAAGTCGACGCGCATGTGCGGGCGGCGCTGCCCCCACCGGGCGGTGGCGGCGCGCAACTCGTCGCGGCAGGCGGCGGCCTGCCGGGCCGGATCCGGTGGCGTCCAGGTGCCGGCCAGGCGCGCGGCCACCAGCCGGGCCTGCGCCTCGACCAGGGGGAACGCCGCGCCGGTGGACTGCATGAGCCCGACGAACGCCAGCCCGGGGGCGTCCAGGTGGAACACGTGCCGGTACAGCGGCAGCCGGTCGGCGCCGTCGCCGAGCAGCGCCGGGTCGAGGAACGGCACCTCCACCCGGTAGCCGGTGCACCAGACGATCAGGTCGATCTCGTCGTGGCGGCCGTCGGTGAACTCGACCCGGTCGCCGTCGAAGCGGGCGATGCCGGGCCGGGCCTGGATGTCGCCGTGGGTGAGCCGGGACAGCAGCGCGTCGGACAGCGTCGGGTGGTCCTGGAGGAAGCCGTGCGCCGGTGCGGGCAGCCCGTACCGGGTGGGCGGGCCGACCGCAGTGGTGATCATGGTCTGGCTGATCCGCTGCCGCAGCCGCCACGGCAGCCGGCGGGCCAGCGCGCCGTTGAGCGTGTCCGACGGGCGGCCGAGCAGGTACTTGGGTACCACCCACACGCCGCGGCGCAGCGACAGCAGCGTGCGTTCGGCGGCGTACGAGGCGTCGACGGCGATGTCCATGGCCGAGTTGCCGCCGCCGACGACGAGGACCCGTCGCCCGGCGAGCTGTTCCGGGCCGCGGTAGTCGTGGCTGTGCATCTGCTCGGCGGTGCACTCGCCCGGGTACGGCTCGGGTCGCTTCGGCACCCGGTTGTGCCCGTTGGCGACCACCACCGCCTCGACGTCGACCTCGACCGGGCCGTCCGGGCCGGTGGCCCGCACCCGCCAGCCGTCGCCGGTGCGGGTGACCTGATCGACGGTGTGCCGCAGCCGCACCGCCTCGCGCAGCCCGAACCGGTCGGCGTAGTCGCCGAGGTAGCCGGCGACGCGGGTGTGGTCGGGGTAGTCCGGCCAGTCGGCGGGCATCGGATGGTCGGCGAACTCGGTGCGCCCCTTGCTGGTGTTCAGGTGCAGCGTCCGGTACGCGGGCGAGCCGGGGGCGCCGTACACCCAGAGGCCGCCGAGCGTGTCCGCCGCCTCGAACGCCACCGCCGGGACACCGGCGTCGGCGAGCGCCTTGAGCGTGGCCAGCCCGGCGGCTCCGGCGCCGACGACAGCGACCCTGGGTGTGGCCATACCCGCCTCCTTAATCCAACGACTGATGGATAATCCCCGGAGCGCGGGCCGGCGTCAAGGGCGGGTGTCTCCCGGGCCGCCGGCGTACAGGGCGTCGAGGAACCGGTGCACGAACGCCCGGAACTCCCGGCGCTCCCGCGCCCCCGAGCCGGTCCCGGCGGCGAGCGCCACCACGTGCCCGTGCACCGCCCAGACCAGGGAACGCACCGTCACGTGCGGGGTCGGCTCGGTCAGCGCGCCGGCCCCGGACGCCGCCACCAGCAGCTCCTCGACCAGCCCGTACAGCGGGGCGGCGTAGCGGCGGTCCAGTTCGCCGTGCCGCTGCGGCTCCAGCCAGCGGCGCAGCCACAGCGCGGTCGTCTCCGGCCGGTCCTCCAGGAAGTCGACGAACACGTCCACCAGGTCGTGCAGCGCCCGCAGCGCGTCCTGCGGGCCCGCTGCCAGGGCTGCCCGGGCGCGTTCCCCTGCTGCCTCGATGACCTCCCGCTCGGCACTGAACACCCGGGCGAAGCAGGCCTCGTAGAGCTGCGCCTTGGTGCCGGTGTGGTGCACGACGGTGGCCGCGTCCACCCCCGCCGCGGCGGCGACGTCGCGGACGCTCACCGCGTCGAAGCCCCGCTCGGCGAACAAGGCGGTGGCGGCGGCGAGCACCAGGTCACGGGTCGGCCGCTGGTCGTCGCGGCGGGGCCGGCCCGGGCGGCGGCGAGGCATGGTCATCCGGCCATTGTTACCCCTACAATCCAGCAACCGTTGGATTGGGGGCGGCGCGCCCCGAGGACAGGAGACCGCCATGACCGGGCTGGATCAGCGCTCCGACGCGGTCACCCTGCCGCGCGGCCCGCTCGTCGGGTTCGCCACCGGCTCACTCGGCATGGGCGTCTGGGTCACCGTGCCCGGGCTGCTGCTTCTCTACTTTTTGACCGACGTGCTGGCGGTCGCGCCGTGGCTCGCCGGGCTCACGCTGCTGCTGCCGAAGATCGCCGACGTGCTGCTGCACCCGTGGATCGGGCACCGCTGCGACGTGGAGCAGGCCCGCCGGGGCCATCGCCGCCGGTTGCTGCTGGCCGGATGCGCGCTGCCGCTGGCGTTCGCCGCCCTGTTCGCGGTGCCCGGCGGCCTCACCGGCGCCGCCGCGGCCGGCTGGGTGGCGGTCTTCTTCGTCGCCGGCAACCTGCTGTTCGCCGCGTACCAGGTGCCCTACCTGGCGACCCCGGCGGACCTGCGGATCGGCTACCACGAGCGGACCCGGCTGATGGCGTTCCGGATGGTGGTGCTGACGCTCGGCATCCTGGTCTCCGGACTGCTCGCGCCGCTGCTGGCCGGCGGCGACGACGCCACACGCGACGGTTACCTGCGGATGGGCGTGGTGCTGGCGGCCGGGATGCTCGCCGCGATGCTGGTCGGCGTCGCCGGGATCGGCCGGCTGCGCCGCACCGCCGCCGACACGGCCCCGCCGCACGGCCCGGGCGGGTGGCGGGCGCTGGCGGCGAGCCTGCGGGACCGGCAGTTCCGCTGGCTGGTCGGCGCGTACCTGGCCATGTCCACCACCACCCACCTGGTGCTCGCCGGGGTGCCCTACTACGCCGAGTACGAACTGGGCCGACCCGGCCTCACCACAGTGCTGGTGGCCGCGTTCGTCGCACCCGCGCTGCTGGTCACCCCGGGCTGGCTGGCGGTGGCGCGGCGGATCGGCAAGCAACGTGCCCTGCTCGCCGGGCAGGCCGCGTTCGCCGCCGGGTCGCTGCTGCTGGCGATCGGCCGCCCCGCCGGACTGCCGGTCCTGGTGGCCGCCGTGGCGGTGCTCGGGGTGGCGTTCGCCGGCATGCAACTGCTGCCGTTCTCGATGCTGCCCGACGTGATCCGCGCGGCAGGCGGCACCGAGCGGGCCGGCACGTACACCGGAGTGTGGACCGCGACCGAGGCCACCGGCGCCGCGCTCGGCCCCTACGCGTACGCGCTGTGCCTGGCCGCCGGCGGGTTCGTGGCCTCGACCGCCGGGCAGACCGTGACCCAGTCCCCGGCCGCGCTGGACGCGCTGCGCTACGGCTTCGGGCTGCTGCCCGCCGCCGTGATGGTGGTCGCCGTGCTGCTGCAACGCCGCTACACCCTCGACGGCGCGGCCCGCGCGGACGCAGCCCACTAGACTTCGCCCCCGATGGACGCCGAGCCCGCCACCGATACCCGACCCTGCGCCCACTGCGGACGCGACGTGCCGCAGCGCGTCGGCGCGGGCCGCCCGTTCCGCTACTGCCGGGACAACGACGGCGCCTGCCAGCGGGCCGCCCGCAACTCGCGGATGCGTCACCGCAACTCCCCCGGCCTGCCCGGGCAGGTGGCGCGCACCTGGGAGGCGGTGGACCGGCTCGACCAGATCGTGGAGACGCTCACCGAGGCGCTGCACGCCGAACTGTCACCGGCCGGTGTGGAGCGGCAGCTCGCCGAGCTGCGCGCGGAGACGTCGGCGCAGGTCGCGGCGGCGCACGCCGAGCGCGACGAGGCCCGCCGTGAGGCCGAGGACGCGACCGCCGCGGCGGCCCGCGACCGGCAGCAGGCCCGCGCCGCGTACGCCGACCGCGACACCGCCGCCGACCGCGCCGAACGGGCGGAGGCCACCGCGTCCGCCGCCGCCGAGCGGGCCGCCGCGGCCGAGGACGCCCGCGACGCCGCGCGTGGCGAGGCGGGTGCCGCGCAGGCGCTGCGGGTGCAGGCCGAACGCGACCGCGACGCGGCCCGGCACGAACTGCGCACGGTACGCACCGAACGTGACGCCGAACGCCACCGCGCGGCCGAGTTGACCGCCGAGCGGGACGCCGCCCGGGCCGACGCCGAGCGGGCCACCCGCTCTGCCACCGAGGCCCTGGACCGGGCCGAACAGTCCCGCGCCGAGGCCGACCGGGCGCGCGCCGACGCGCAGGCCGCCCAGGCCCGGGCCACCGAGGCGGACCGCACGGCCCGGACCGCGGCCGAACGTGCCGACGCCGAGGCCGCCGCCGCGCGGCAGGCCCTCGCCGAGCGGGACCGCGCCGACGCGGCACGCGCCGACGCGGAGGCGGCGCTGGAACGAGCCCGCGCCGAGGCGAGCGCGGCGATCGAGGCCGTCCGTGCCGAGGCTGCCGCTTCCGTCGAGCGCGCCCGTGCCGACATGGCCGCCGCGGTGGAGCAGGCTACGGCCCGTACCGCCGAGCGGGACGCGGCCGCCGCGGAGCTGGCCGACGCGCGGCGGGCCGCGAGCGCCGCCGAGGCCCGGGCGGCCGACCTGGCCGCGCGGACGGCGGTGATCGAGGCCGACCGGGACGCCGCGCAGCGCCGGGCCGGGCAGCTCGCCGACCAGGTGAGCGATCTGGCGACGGCGCTGGCGCGGCTCGGCACGCGTACCGGCTGAGGCGGCCACGGGCTGGGAACGGGGCAGCGCCGCACCCGGTCGGGCGGCGAGGATCGGGGCATGGGAAAGACGTACGAGCGCATCGACGGGCGGCTGCGGGACTTCATCGAGGCGCAGCCGATGTTCTTCGTGGCCACCGCCCCGCTGTCCGGTGACGGCACCGTCAACCTGTCCCCGAAAGGGCTGCGCGGCTGCTTCGCGGTGCTCGACGAGCACACCGTGGCGTACCTGGACTTCGCCGGCAGCAACGCCGAGACCATCGCCCACCTGCGGGAGAACGGCCGGATCACGCTGATGTGGTGCGCGTTCGCCGGCCCGCCGAACATCGTGCGGGTGCACGGCCACGGTGAGCCGGTGTTCCGCGACGACCCGCGCTGGCCCGGCCTGCTGGCCCACTTCCCGGACATCGACCCGGGTCCGCACGGGCTGCGGGCGATCATCGTGGTGCGCGCCGAGCTGGTCCGGGACACCTGCGGCTACGCGGTGCCGTTCATGACCTACGACGCCGACCGTGACCTGCACGAACGGCGGTTCGCCCGGGAGGATGACGCGTCGCTGAGCGCGTACTTCGCCGGCAAGGACCACGTCGCCACCAGCATCGACGGTCTGCCCGGCCTGCCGTTGCCGCTGCCGCCGACCCCGGCGGGGTGAGCGCTGTCAGTGGATGCCGGCCATCAGGTGCCGGATCTGGCGGGTGAACATCACCGCGGCCAGGCCCAGCACCACCGAGGCCAGCCCGAAGGTCAGGAAGTAGACCGGCTGGGACCAGGTGCCGGCCAGCCGGGCCACCTGACCGCCGATGGCGTCGCCGACGGCGGTGGCGAGGAACCACAGGCCCAGCATCTGGCTCGCGTACTTGACCGGGGCGAGTTTCGTGGTGGCGGACAGGCCGACCGGGCTCAGGGACAGCTCACCGGCGACCTGGATCGCGTACACCGCGACGAGCCACAGCGGTGAGACCAGGTCGCCGCCGACGGCGGCCTGCGCGGCGGCGGCCATCAGCACGAACGACAGGCCGTTGAGCACCAGGCCGACGGCGAACTTCGTGGGCGTGGACACCCGGTGGCCGAGTTTGAGCCACAGCGCGGCGGCCAGCGGCGCGCCGATGATGATGAGGATCGGGTTCACCGACTGCAACCAGGACGCCGGGAACGTGAACCCGCCCACCGACCGGTCGGTCTGGTCGGCGGCGAAGATGTTCAGCACCGACCCGGCCTGGTCGTAGATGAGCCAGAACGAGGCGGCGAACAGGAACAGCCACACGTACGCCTTCATCCGGCTGCGTTCGGTGCCGCTGATCTCCCGGTCGGTGAGGATCCGCGCGAAGTAGCCGACTGTCACCAGCACCGTCACCACTGTGAGCAGGTTGACCACCGTGTCGACGGTGAACCAGCCGGCCACCAGCAGCACCAGCAGGACGGCGAGCACCACGACGCTCGCCACGCCGACGCGGGTCAGCGCGCGCCGCCGGTCGGCGCCGAGCAGCGGGTCCGCCGGGCGGGCACCGGCTTCGCCGAGGTTGCGGCGGCCCAGCACGTACTGGAGCACGCCGAAGGTCATGCCGACCGCGGCGGCGCCGAACCCCAGATGCCAGTTGATCTTCTCGCCGAGGAAGCCGGTGATCAGCGGCGCGATGAACGCGCCCAGGTTGATGCCCATGTAGAAGATGGAGAACCCGGCGTCGCGGCGCGGCGAGTCCCGCTCGTACAGGTCACCGACCATGGTGGAGATGTTCGGTTTGAGCAGGCCGGTGCCGAGCACGATCAGCGCCATGCCGGCGAACACGCTCCACCCGGTGGGGATCGCCATCACGTAGTGACCGGCGGCGATCACCACGCCGCCCCACAGCACGCTGCGCCGCGCGCCGATCAGCCGGTCGGCGACCCAGCCGCCGGGCAGCGCCATCAGGTAGACCATGGCGTTGTAGGTGCCGTACACGGCGTTGGCGCTGGACTCGCCGAGGTTCAGTCCGCCGTCGGCGACCGCGGCGGTCAGGTACAGCACGAGGATCGCCCGCATGCCGTAGAAGCTGAACCGCTCCCACATCTCGGTGAGGAAGAGCGTGGACAGCGCGCGGGGGTGACCGAAGAAGGTCTTCCCGGCTGGTGGTCGGGCCCCGACCGGCGCGTCACTGCTCATCGTCACCTCCGGCACGCAAACAGGTGGGTAACATCCCCGTTGACAGGCGAAACACTCCACCGATTCGGCCCGGCCGGGGACGACCCCGCCGGGCAGCTGTCATGGCCGGTTACCCTTGACACTCCCGACCCGCGTACGGCCCTGCCGCCGCGGGCCGGGGAATGGGCGAGCGGTGACCGGTCGTTACACCTGAAGACCAGCACCACGAACGAGGGGAAGTCGATCATGGGCGAGCGCATGCTGCGCGGTAGCCGGCTGGGAGCGGTCAGCTACGAGTCCGACCGCAACACGGAGCTCGCGCCGCGTCAGACCCGCGAGTACCTCTGCGCCAAGGGCCACCAGTTCGAGGTGCCGTTCGCCGTCGACGCCGAGGTCCCGACGACCTGGGAGTGCAAGTTCGACGGCAGCGTGGCCCGTCTGGTCGACGGCACCGAGCCGGAGCAGAAGAAGGCCAAGCCGCCGCGTACCCACTGGGACATGCTGCTGGAGCGGCGCTCGATCGCCGAGCTGGAGGACATCCTCGCCGAGCGGCTCCAGGAGGTCCGCACCCGCCGCGGTCGTGCCTGAGCACCTCCCGCAATGACCGAAAACGCCCCCGGGATCACCCGGGGGCGTTTTTCGGTGCCCGGGCAGGCACGGCCCCGCCACTTCGGGGAGGTGGCGGTATCAAGCGTGTCTTGATGGCGCCACCTCCCCGAACTTGTGCCGATCATGGAAGGGCGGGTTGGTTGTGGGTGGCTGATCCGCCGCGCGTGGGCCGATCCGGGTGCCGGGCCGGTGAACGGGCCGCCAGCTCGGGGAGGTGGCGGGGTCGGGCGCGGTCTGATGGCACCACCTCGGCGAAGTGGAGTTGATCAAACTGACGGCGCAGCGGGGCGCGTCAGCGGTCGACGATCTCGCCCTCGATGGCCTTGCCCGGGTCGGTGACCGGCTGCGGCGACGGCGCGGGGCCAGGCGACGGGGCCGGCGCGGGCTCCGGGGTCGGCTGCGGCGCACCCCGGTACACGCGCACCCGGCGCGGCCCGAACAGGTCACCGGCGACCATCGACGACACCCGGCGCTCGGTGGCCCGGCGCACCCCGCCACCGGCCAGCCGGCGCAGCGGCGGCACCAGCAACAGCAGGCCCACCACGCCACTGACCAGGCCCGGCAGCGCCAGCAGCAGCGCGCCCAGCAGACCGACAAGCCCATCGGTCACCTCCGGGCCCGGCGGCCGGCCGGCCTGCGCCGCCGCGCGGAAGCCGCGCCACGCCCGCATGCCCTCGCGGCGCAGCAGCACCAGACCCAGCAGGGACGCCCCGAACACCAGCAGCACCGCCACGCCGAACCCGACGGCCCGGCCGACCAGCACGAAAACAGTCAGCTCCAGCAGCGCGAGCAGCAGCAGGGCCGGTGGTACGTACTTCAGTCCTCGGCGCATCTCACCTCATCAGCCCGGGGTCATCACGCCCCTCAAGCATGACACGCCCTCGCTCAAGGCCAGCGCGCGAGCGCATCCGGGCGGGCGGACGCGGTCGCCAGGCGGTCCCGCACCCCCCAGCGGGTGACCCGCCACAGCGCCTCCGCCACGATCAGCGGGCTCATCTTGCTGTCGCCGTGTTCCCGCTCGGCGAATGTGATCGGCACCTCCACGATCCGCACCCCGGCGCGGTGCGCCAGCCGCGACAGCTCCACCTGGAACGCGTACCCCTGGGACCGCACCGAACCCAGGTCGATCGCGTCCAGCGCGCTGGCCCGGTACACCCGGTAGCCGCCGGTGGCGTCGCTGACCGGCATGCCCAGCGCCAGCCGCGCGTACAGGTTGCCCACCCGGGACAGCAGCAGCCGCCGCCACGGCCAGTTCAGCACCCGCGCGCCGCGCGTCCACCGGGAACCGATCACCACGTCGGCGTCGCGGGCGGCGTGCAGCAGCGCCGGCAGGTCCTCCGGGGCGTGCGAGCCGTCGGCGTCCATCTCCACCACCGCGTCGTAGCCGCGTGTGCGCGCCCAGGCGAACCCGGCCAGGTAGGCCGCGCCGAGTCCTTCCTTGCCGGCCCGGTGCAGCACGTGCACCCGCGGGTCGCCGTCGGCGATCGTGTCGGCGATCGCGCCGGTGCCGTCGGGGCTGTTGTCGTCGGCGACGAGGACGTCCACCGCCGGCGCCGCCTCGCGTACCCGGGCGACGATGCGCCCGACGTTGTCGGCCTCGTTGTAGGTGGGGATGACCACCAGGACCCGCCCCACCCCGGGATGGCCGACCGTCCGCCTGTCGGCTGCCACGCCCACCGTCGCACCGCCTCTCGTCGGCTCAGCCGGGAGCGACCTCCCGGCGGCGGCGCAGCACGGCCGCACCGGCCAGGGCCGCGACCGCCAGCGCCGTCAGCGCCACCTCCGGCCACACCCCGGCAGTGGTCGCCGGGGTACGCCCGTTACCGAGTTCCATCTGCCGCACCACCACCGCGGCGGTGTTGAACCCGGTCGCACCGTCTACCCGCCCGTCCGGGGAAACGAACCCGGACACACCGACCGTGGAGGCCATCAACGCGGCCCGGCCGTGCTCCACGGCCCGCAGCCGCACCATGGCCAGCTGCTGGCGGGCCTCGGCCACGTCGAACGTGGCGTTGTTCGTCTGCACCACCAGCAGCTGCGCGCCGCCGGTGACGGTGTCCCGGACGATGCCGTCGTAGGCGACCTCGAAGCAGATCACGTCGCCGAGGACCGCCGGGCCGGTGTTCAGCACGCCGGGACGGTCACCGGGTACGAAATCGGACCGGACCCGGTCGACCTGGGAGCTGACCTTGCGGGCGATGGAGCGCAGCGGCACGTACTCGGCGAACGGCACCGGATGCCGCTTCGTGTACACCTGGTCCAGATCCGGGCCGGTGCCCGGCCGCCACAGCAGCCCCGCGTTGCGCACCTCACCCCGGCCGGGCCCGACCAGCACCGCACCGACCAGGATCGGCGCGCCGATCGCGTCGGCCGCCTGGGAGATCCGCTCCCCCGCGCCCGGGTTGCGCAGCGGGTCGATGTCGCTGGAGTTCTCCGGCCACACCACCACGTCCGGACGGTCCTGCCCGCCCTCGGCGACCCGACGCGCCAGCTCCAGCGTCGCGTCGACGTGGTTGTTCAGCACCGCCTGCCGCTGCGCGTTGAAGTCCAGCCCGAGACGCGGCACGTTGCCCTGCACGATCGCGACGGTGACGGTGTCGCCCGCGCCGCGTACCCCGGTCGGCACGGCCGTACCGGCGGCGAGCAGCGCCACCAGCGCGGCGGTGAGCCCGGCGACGGGCCGCCACTGCCCGGGCGCACGCCGCCAGTCCCGCCACGCGGCGGTGACCAGCAGCCCACCGGCGACCGCGACGGCGAACGTGACCAGCGGGGCGCCGCCGAGCGCCGCGAGCTTCAGCAGGGGCGAGGTGTCCTGGCTGAACGCCAGCCGCCCCCACGGGAACCCGCCGAACGGGGTGCGGTCACGCAGCGCCTCCTGCCCCACCCACAGCACACCGGTGAGCAGCGGCCACGCCGCCCGGTGCCGGTCGGCGAGCGGCGACACCCAGGCGGTGGCGGCGCCCAGCAGCGCCAGATAGGCGGCCTGCAGCAGCGACAGCAGCGCCCACGGCAGGTAGCCGGTGTGCAGGTTCGTCCACTCCAGCAGCGGCGCGAACAACGCCACCCCGGTCAGGAAGCCCAGCCCGGCGCCGGCGCGCAGCCGCCGCCGGTGCACCGCGGCGGCCAGCAACGCCACACCGACCGGCGCGAGCGGCCACCACCCGTACGGCGGGAACGCCAGCAGCAGCGCCACCCCGGCCAGCACGGCGGCCGGCACGGCGAACGTCAGCGGCAGGGGACGCGCGCCGCCGTCACCGGGTGCCCCGTCGGTGGCACGCGGCTGTTCCCGGTCCAGCGTCGTCACCGGCTTCTCCCCACGATCACGGGCCGAAGGCTACCCGCCCGTACCGGTCGTCGGCCCGCGCCCCTGCGCCGCCGATCGGACAACAGCGCCCCGGCGGGCGGAGCCCGCTGCCATGCTCGGCAGCATGAGCGCTGAGCGGGGACGGGGTCGCATCCTGCCGACCGCGCCCGGCTTCCGCGTCACCCGGGTCGAGTTGTTCTACGACCTCGTCTTCGTGTTCGCGTTCCTGAACGTCACCAACGTGCTCTCCGAAACCCTGAGCGGCAGGTCGTTGCTGGCCGGGCTGGTGTTGCTGTTGCTGCTGTGGTGGTGCTGGGTGTCCTTCGCCGCCCTGGGCAACGTCGTCCGTACCGACCAGGGGGTGATGCCGCTCGTCGGCGCGGTGACGGTGGCAGCCCTGTTCGTCCTGACCCTGGCCATGCCGGCGGCGTTCGCCGACGGGCCCGCGCAGCGGCAGTCCGGGCCACCCGCCGCGGTCCTGTTCGCCTGCTGCTATCTCGTCATCCGGGCGGCCCAGGTGCTGGTGTTCCTCAGCCGCAGCAGCCACCGCGGACGGACCGCCGTGCGCCTCGGCGTGCCGCCGCTGATCAGCGTGGCGTTGATTCTCGCCACCGCGGCCCTGCCCGAGTCGCCCCGGCAGACCTGGGCGACGTGGCTGCCGCTGGCGCTGTGGCTGGCCGCGCTCTGCATCGAGTACACCTCGGGGGGCCTCGCCCCCAGCGCCGGGCTGACAGTCGTGTCCGCCGCCCACTGGGCGGAGCGGTACGCCCTGATCCTGCTCATCGCGCTCGGCGAGTCGATCATTTCGCTCGGGCTGGGGCCGAAGCTGAGCGCCGGCCTGCCGGCCACGTGGCCGGTGATCGTGGCGTCGGTGCTCGGCGTCACCATCATCGCGGCGCTGTGGTGGCTGTACTTCGACAGCCTGGCGCCCGCGCTGGAGCAGCGGCTGCATCGCACCCGTGACGTCCGCGCACGGGCGGCGCTCGCCCGCGACGCGTACGCCTACCTGCACCTGCCGCTGATCACCGGGATCATCCTGTTCGCCCTCGGCCTCAAGCGTTACCTCGCCGTCATCTCCCACCCGCGCGGTGATCCCTGGCGGGAACACGCCGCCGCTCTGGACAACCGGGTGCTGTTCGCCGGGTTGGTCATCTACGTGTCGGGGCTGCTGGCGCTGGGGGTGCGCGCGACGCACCGGATCTCGGCGGTACCCACCGCCGTGGTGGTCGCGATGGCTGTGGGACTGCCGTGGGCAGGCCGGCTGCCTGCGGTGGCCGCGCTGGCGATCCTGGCGGTGGCCAGCGTCTCGGTGGTCCTGCTGGGCCTGCGGTCGAGTGACCCGTGGCGCAGCCGGGTGCGCCGGACCGCGTTGGACGAGCAGGTCGCCGCCGAGCAGGAGCAGTCCGAATGGCGGCGGCACCACCTGTGACCGGCGGGTGGGGAGTGTGGGCGCCACCGGCGACAGGCGACAATCGGGCGCATGCGGTTCGGTGTGCTGGGCGCGACCCAGGCGTACGCGGCCGACGGCAGCGTGCTGCCCGTCGCCGGCGGGCGGCTGCGCGCGCTGCTGGTGCTGCTTCTCCTCGACGCCGACCGCACCGTTGCGCCGCAGCGCCTCGTCGACGGCGTGTACGGCGACCGGCCGCCCGAGCAGGCCACGAACGCGCTGCAGTCGCAGGTGTCGCGGCTGCGGCGGCTGCTGCCGGGCGCGCACATCGAGTTCGGCCCGGCCGGCTACCGGCTGGCGGTGGATCCGCAGCGGGTGGACGTGCACCGGTTCACCGGGCTGGCCGCGGCCGGGCGGGCCGCGCTCGCCGCCGGTGACCCGGCCGGCGCGGCGGCGCTGCTGCGCGACGCGCTCGGCCTGTGGCGCGGCGAACCCCTCGCGGACGTGACGGACGCGCCGTTCGCCGACGCCGAGGCCGCCCGGTTGCGCCAGGCACGCCTGGCCGCGGTCGAGGACCGCGTCGAGGCGGAGCTGGCGCTGGCGCCGGCCGGCGCGCCGCTGATCGCCGAGCTGCGGGACCTGGTGGCGGCGCATCCGCTGCGGGAACGGCTGCACGGGCAGCTGATGCGGGCCCTGCACGGCGCCGGCCGCCGCGCCGAGGCGCTCGCCGTCTACGCCGACGCCCGCCGGATGCTCGCCGAGGAACTGGGCACCGACCCGTCGGCGGAGCTGGTCGCACTGCACACGGCGCTGCTGCGCGACGACGCCGCACCGCCCGCCCGGCTGCCCAGCCCGCTCACCAGTTTCGTCGGCCGGGAACCGGAACTGCGGCGGGTCCACGAGCTGCTGGGCGCGGCGCGGCTGGTCACCCTGCACGGCCCGGGCGGCGCCGGCAAGACCCGGCTGGCCACCACCGTCGCGTCCGGCCACGACGGGCCGGTGTGCCTGGTGGAGCTGGCCGCTGTGGCACCCGGCGCGCCGGTCGCGCCCGCGGTGCTGGCCGCGCTGGACCTGCGCGACGCCGGCCTGCGCACCCCCGGCGGCCCCGCCGACCTGACCGGACGGCTGGTGGCGGCGCTGGCCGACCGGCGGCTGCTGCTGGTGCTGGACAACTGCGAGCACGTGATCGACGACGCGGCCCGGCTGACCGGCCGGCTGCTCGCCGCCGCGCCCAGGCTGCGGGTGCTCGCCACCAGCCGGGAACCGCTGGGCCTCACCGGCGAGGCGTTGTGCCCGGTCGGCGGGCTGCCCGCCCCGGACGGGCCGGCCGCACCGCCGGCGGCCGCCGCGTACCCGGCGGTGCGGCTGTTCACCGACCGGGCCGCCGACGTGTCGCCCGGGTTCACCCTCGACGACGCCACCACCCCGGCGGTGCTGCGGATCTGCCGTACCCTCGACGGGCTGCCGCTGGCCCTGGAGCTGGCCGCGGCGCGGCTGCGGGCCCTGCCGGTGACGCAGGTCGCGGCCCGGCTGGACGACCGGTTCCGGCTGCTGCGCCGCGGTGACCGCACCGCGGCGCCCCGCCACCGCACGCTGGAGGCGGTCGTCGGGTGGAGCTGGGACCTGCTCGACGAGCCGGAGCGGCGGCTGGCCGCCCGGATGAGCGTGTTCGCCGGCGCCGCCGACCTGGCCGCGGTGCAGGCGGTGTGCGCGCCGGACGCCGGTGACGTCCTCGACGTGCTCACCGGCCTGGTGGACAAGTCGCTGGTGGAGGCCACCGGCGGGCGCTACCGGATGCTGGAGACGATCCGCGAGTTCGCGGCGGCCCGGCTGGCCGAGCACGGCGAGACCGGCCGGGTGCGCGACGCGCACGCCGCGTACTTTCTGGACCTGGCACAGGCCGGCGACGTGGCCCTGCGCGGCGGCGGCCAGGAACGGTGGCTGCGCCGCCTCGACGCCGCACGCGACGACCTGCACGCGGCGCTGCGGCACGCCGAAACCACCACCGGGTTGCGGCTGGTCGCGGCTCTGGCGTTCTACTGGTGGCTGCGGGGCCTGCGCGGGGAGGGCGCCGCGCTGGCCCGGCGGCTGGTCGACCGGCTCGACGGCCCGCCCGACGGCGTGGCCGAGGAGTACGCGCTGGGCCTGCTGATCGCTGCGCTCGCCGGTGGCGGCGAGCGCAGCGAGGTCGACGCCGCGTCGCGGATCCTGTGGACCCTGGCCCGGCCGCCCCGGCATCCGTTCCTGCTGTACCTGTCCGGCATGGCCAGCGGTCCCCCGTCGCCGCAGGACGCGGCGGCGCTGCACGAGCAGGCCGTCCGGGACCGGCTGCTCGGCACCGACCCGTGGAGCCGGGCACTGGGCCTGCTGGGCACCGCCATGGTCAGTCTCCTGCACGGCCGTCACGCCCAGGCCCGCGCCGACCTCGACGGTGCGCTGGCCGGTTTCCGGGCCCTCGACGACCGCTGGGGCATGATCGTGACGCTGTCCACCCACGCCGAGGCGGCCTACCGCACCGGTGACGTCGCGTCGGCGGCCGCGCCGATGGCGGAGGCGCTGGAGCTGGCCGAGCAGCTCGGCTCCACGCTGGACCTGGCGGAACTGCTGCGGACCCGCGCCGACGGGCGGCTGGCAGCCGGTGACCTGACCGGCGCGGCCGAGGACTTCCGGCGGGTGCGGCGCATCGCCGGGCCGGCCGGCGCGCCGGAGCTGGTCGCCGCCGCGTACCTGGGGCTCGGCGAGATCGCCCGCCGCGACGGCGACCCGCAGCGGGCGCGGACGCTGTGCGAACGGGCGGTCGCGGAATGCCCGTCGGGCTGGTTCGGCGCCGATGTGGTGCGGCTCGCGGCGCTGGTGACGCTCGGGCAGCTCGCCGACGCCACCGGCGACCCGGCTGCGGCCCGCGCCCACTACCGGCAGGTCCTCACCGCCGGCGTCGGCGTGTGGGACGTGCCGGTGGTGGCCGCCGCCGCGGACGGGCTGGCCGGGCCGCTGCTGCGCGACGGCGACCCCGAGTCGGCGGCCCGGCTGCTGGGCGCGGCGGCGGCGCTGCTCGCAGGCACCGGCGCGGCAGACGCCCCGGCCGGCACACCCACCGCCGTCACGCTGCGGGAACACCTGGGTGAGGCGGCGTTCGCCACCGCGTACGCCCGGGGCGCGGACCTGCCCCGTCAGCGGGCGCTGGCGCTGGTCGACGGGCGCTGACCGGCGCGGCGCCGCCCGGTGCGCGCGCGGTACGCGCCCGGTCAGCGCCGCCGGTGACGCTGACTCCCATGACCGACGACGCGACGGCCGTGCTGGCCGACGGGATACGAAAATCGTACGGACGCACCACCGCCCTGGACGGCTTCGACCTGGCCGTTCCGGCCGGCACCGTGTACGGGGTGCTCGGCCCGAACGGGGCGGGCAAGACCACAGCGGTGCGGATCCTCACCACGCTGCTGCGTTTCGACGCCGGCCGGGCCAGGGTGGCCGGGTACGACGTCGCCACCGACCCGGACCGGGTGCGTGCCGCGATCAGCCTGACCGGCCAGTACGCGGCCGTCGATGAGGTGCTCAGCGGACGGCAGAACCTGGTGCTGTTCGGGCGGCTGCGGCGGCTGTCCGCGCGCCGGGCCCGCCACCGCGCCGAGGAACTGCTGGACCGGTTCGGGCTGACCGAGGCCGCGGACCGGTCGGCGGGCGGCTACTCCGGTGGGATGCGCCGCCGCCTGGACCTGGCGGCCAGCCTGGTGGTGCCGCCGCGGGTGCTGTTCCTCGACGAGCCGACCACCGGCCTGGACCCGCGCAGCCGCAACGGCCTGTGGACGGCGGTGCGGGAACTGGTCGCCGACGGCACCACTGTGCTGCTCACGACCCAATATCTGCAGGAGGCCGACCACCTCGCCGACCGGGTGTGCGTCATCGACGCCGGCCGGGTCGTGGCCGAGGGCACCCCGGAGCGGCTGAAGGCCCGCATCGGCGCCGACCGGCTGGAACTGGTGGTCCGCGCCGCGGCGGACCTGCCCGCCGCGGCGGCGGTGGTGGAACGCGCCACCGGCGCGACCGCGACTGTGGACGCCGAGCTGCGGCGCGTCGACGCGCCGGTGGCCGACCGGATCGCCGTGCTCACCGCCGTGCTGCGGGCCCTCGACGACACCGGGATCGCGGTGGACGACGTTCTGGTCCGCCGCCCGACGCTGGACGAGGCGTTCCTGCGGCTCACCGGCGGTCACGCCGACGCGCAGCGGGTGGGGGTGGCGTCGTGAGGGCGCTTGCCGACGGGTGGCTGATGGCCGGGCGGAACATGCGGCACGTGGTTCGCGCCCCGGAGGAGATCATCCTCTACTTCAGCCTGCCGATCATGTTCGTGCTGGTGTTCGGCTACGTGTTCGGCAGCGGAATGTCCGTGCCGGGCGACGGCAGCTACCGGGAGTTCCTGCTGCCGGGCGTGTTCGTCATGACGATGCTCTACGGCCTCGGGGCGACCGCGTCGGCCATCGCTGTGGACGCCGGCCGGGGCGTGGTGGACCGGTTCCGGTCGCTGCCGATGGCCCGCTCGGCGCTGCTGTCCGGCCGCGCGAGCGCCGACCTGGTACGCGCGTGCCTGGAGATGACCACGCTGGTGGTGTGCGGGCTGCTGGTGGGCTGGCAGTGGCGCGAGGGCGTCGGCCCGGCGCTGGCGGCGGTGGCGCTGATCCTGCTGCTGCGCGTCGCGATGACCTGGGTGGGCATCCTGTTCGGGCTGCTCGTGCCGAACCCGGACACGGTCGCGGTGGTGGTGTTCCCGCTGGCGTTCCCGCTGACCGCGCTGTCCAACGTGTTCGTGGCGCCGGAGCTGATGCCGGACTGGCTGGGCGCGATCGCCGCCTGGAATCCGCTGTCGGCCACAGTGGCGGCGGCCCGGGACCTGTTCGGCAACCCGGGCCTGGGCGGCGACTCGTGGCCGGCCCGGCACGCGCTGGAACTGGCGGTCGCCTGGCCGCTGGCGCTCATCGCGGTGGCCGCCCCGGCGGCGGTGCGCCGCTACCGGCGGCTGGGCCGCTGACGAGGGCCGGCCGCTGACACGGGGAACATCCGGGGGGATGAAATCGGGGCGCGGCCTAAGCCGCGCCCCGATGCTCCCAGGCCCTTCCCGGCCGGTGGGGCGAAGACGATCGGCGCCGACCTTCGGACCGACCCGACGTGGACTGGCTGCCCCCGCCTGGCCGTTGTCTACTGGCCGTGCCTCTCACCCTGCCCGTACACCGGTAACCGCGGCCGGTTCGCGCCGCCCCGCCGACCCCCGCCCGCTGGACCTGGCCGCCGCAACCTTCCGGTCGCTCGGCCAGCGGACGAAGGGACGAAGCGAACAACAGCCGCTTCCCGTGGTAGGACTCAAAGACGGTACGGCGTAGACCCCCGCCGCTGTCAACCCACCCGGGCCTGTCGTGTGTTGCGACACGGCGTGTCGCGTCGGCGCGTCTCGATTTCCGCGCCCTGTTCGCGGCGTGCGTCAGGCGCCGAGATGGTGCCGCAGCATCGCCGCCGCCGCACCCGGATGCTCCTCGGCGAGCAGCCCGGCGGCGGCCAGCACGTAGTCCACGTCGACGATCGGCCGGGCCGCCCGCGGCAACGCCCACCCCCCGGCGTGGTCGGTCAGCACCGCGTCGAGCACCGCCGCCGCGTCGCCCGGCTCGGCGTGCCGCAGCACCCCACCGGAGCCGACGAGCAGCTTCACCTCCCGCAGGTCCCGCCCGGCCCGCTCCCCCGTCGCCGCACCCCGCGCGTGCCGCCGCAACGCCACAGTCGCCGCCAACGAGGCGATACGGCGGTCCACGGCCCGCTCGCCGTCACCGGCGGGCAGGAACCCCGGGTCGGCGGCCCGTACCGCCGCCGCGACCGTCAGCTCCGCCTCCTCGGCCGCGTCGAGCAGCCGCTCCTCCACCGCGGCGCGCACCACACCCGGCGCGCTCCACCGCATGCCCAGGTCACCCTCGACGGTGCGGGCCCGCCACAGCGTCCCGGCGACCTCCTGACTCGGGCCGCTGTCCCGCTCGTCGGGGGTGAGCACCGAGTACACGTCGGTGGTCGCGCCGCCCACGTCCACCACTGCCAGGTCACCGCCGAGCGTCCCGGCGAGGACCTCCACGCCGGTGAGCACCGCGTCGGGGGTGGCCGCGCGGACCAGCCGCGCGAACCGCGTACCCCGGGACAGCTTCTTGCCGCCGATGACGTGCCGCAGGAACACCTCCCGGATCGCCGCCCGCGCCGACGCCGGCTCCAGCACCCCGATGCGCGGCAGCACGTTGTCGGCCACCGTCACCGGCACACCCGCGCCCGCCAGCAGCGCCTGCAGGTCGGCACGCACGTCGGCGTTGCCCGCGAGGACCACCGGCACCCGGAAGCGGGCCTTCGCCAGCCGCGTCGCGTTGTGCGTGACCGTCTCGGCGTCGCCGCCGTCGGTGCCGCCCACCAGCAGCACCACGTCCGGGCGGGCCGCCCGCAACGCCGCCACGTCCACCCCACCGAGCCGCCCGGCCGCGACGTGCACCACGTTCGCGCCCGCCGACAGACCGACCCGCCGGCCCGCCTGAGCGGTCACCAGCGGCTCGTAACCCACCACCGCCAGGCGCAGCCCACCCCCCGCCGACGAACACACGTACCAGGGCACCTCAGCGACCCCGGCCGACGCGGTGGCGGCACCGACCGCGGCGTCCAGGCCGTGCAGCACATCCGTGCCCACCGTGGTGGGCGCCGACGCCGCCGCGACCAGACGGCCGCCGTCGAGGTCCACCACCGCGGCCTTCGTGTACGTCGACCCGACGTCGGCGCAGACGACGACCGGCCTCGCGCTCACGCCGGGCTGTCCTTCGTTCGCGACTGCGGGGCTCGCAACACCGGCTCGCTCCTCGCGCTCACGGTGCTGGCGGCACGACCACCGTGCCGGTCGCGGTGACCGCCACGATCGGCTCGTCGAGCACCTCGGCGGCCGACTCGCCCTTGTCCGGGCGGCCCCGGCACACCACTGTCGCGGCGAAGTCGACGGTGCGGCTGCGGGTGCCCACCCGGGTCACCGTCGCCGTCACCTCCAGCACGTCACCGGCCTTCATCGGCGCCCGGAACTGCACGTCGGAGTACGAGGCGAACAACCCCTCGTCGCCGTCGGTGCGGATGCACACCTCGGTGGCCACGTCCCCGAACAAGCCCAGCGCGTACGCCCCGTCGACCAGGTTGCCCGCGTAGTGGGCGTGGGAGTACGGCACGTACCGGCGGTGGGTGACTGTCAGACCGACACGGGGATCGCTCATCAGGTGTTCGCCTTCCTGGAGGTGATCAAAGCGTGGACGAGGTAACTGGCGACCTCGCCCGGAGTGGTGCCACGGCCGAAGATCCGGTCCACGCCCAGCTCGCCGGTCATCGTCTCGTCGAACCGCGGCCCACCGACGATCAGCAGCGGCCGCTTCCCGGCCGGCATCGCCTCCCGGAACGCCGCCGACATCTCCCGCGTGTTGTGCAGGTGCGCATCACGCTGCGTCACCACCTGCGACACCAGCACCGCGTCGGCGCGTTCCCGCCGGGCCGCCTCGACCAGCTCCGGCACGCTCACCTGCGCGCCCAGGTTCGTGACCTTCAGCTCGCGGTAGTACTCCAGGCCCTTCTCGCCGGCGATGCCCTTGACGTTGAGGATCGCGTCGATGCCCACGGTGTGCGCGTCCGTGCCGATGCAGGCGCCCACCACCGACAGCTTGCGGCGCAGCCGCCGCTTCACCACCGCGTTGACCTCCTTGGCCGACAGCAGCGGATAGTCACGCTCCACCACCTGCACCTTCGACAGGTCCACCAGGTGGTTCACCCGCCCGTAGACCACGAAGAACGTGAACCCGTCACCGATCGGCTTGGCGTGCACCAGCATCGCCGGGTCCATGCCCATCTTGTTGGCGAGCTGCACCGCCGCGCCCTCGGCCCGCTTGTCGTGCGGCACCGGCAACGTGAACGACACCTGCACCATGCCGTCACCGGTGGTGTCCCCGTACGGCCGCACGACCGTCTTCTCACTCATGAGGGTTGCTCCAGGATCTCCGTGGCCGGGTTGTAGTAGTCCGCCTCGTGCCGCGCTACCCCGTCCAGGCCCTTGCCCCGGTCCGCCGGCCGCTTCATGATCCCGAACGTGCCCTCGGCGATCGCCGTCAGCAACGACTGGTCCCCGATGCGCTCCAGCAGGTCCACCGCCTCACCGAGCACCCGGTGCGCCCGCTCCTGGATGAACCCGCCCGGCGCCGGCACGAAGTCCTCGTGCAACCCGCCCGCCGCGCCCAGCACGTACCGCACGTTCTGCAGAGCGATGTCCCGGTCCGACAGCCACGGCGTCACCACCGCCTCGGTCATCATCCCCACCAGCAGGATCCCCTGCCCGGTCATCGTGCCCACCAGGTTGAAGAACCCGTCCAGCAGGTTGCCCCGGAACACGTCACCGGTCATGTGCTTCGTCGGCGGCATCCACTTCAACGGCGCGTCCGGGAACAACTCCCGCGCCAGCAACGCGTGCGCCAGCTCCAGCCGGAACGACTCCGGCACATCCGGGTTGATCTCGAACGCGTGCCCCAGCCCCAGCTGCCAGTCCGCCAGCCCCGCCTCGTGCGCGAAGAACTCGTTGAGCAGCTGCGACACCGTCACCGTGTGCGCCTCGTCCACCGCGTCCGCGGTGGTCAGGTAGTTGTCCTCACCGGTGTTGATGATGATCCCCGCCCGCGCGTGCACCTGCCGCGAGAACCGCTGGTCCACGAACGTGCGGATCGGGTTGATGTCACGGAACAGGATCCCGTACATCGAATCGTTGAGCATCATGTCCAGACGCTCCAACCCGGCCAGCGTCGCCATCTCCGGCATGCACAGACCCGACGCGTAGTTCGTCAACCGCACGTACCGGCCCAGCTCCCGCGACGACTCGTCCAGCGCCGCCCGCATCAGCCGGAAGTTCTCCTGCGTCGCGTACGTGCCCGCGAACCCCTCCCGGGTCGCCCCCTCCGGCACGTAGTCCAGCAGCGACTGCCCCGTCGACCGGATCACCGCGATCACGTCAGCGCCGGCCCGCGCCGCCGCCTGCGCCTGCGGGATGTCCTCGTAGATGTCACCGGTCGCCACGATCAGGTAGATCCACGGCCGCCGCTCCGGATCCCCGAACCGCTTCACCAGCCGGTCCCGCTCCGCCCGCCGCCGGTCGATGCTGCGGATCCCCGCCGCCACCGCCTTACGCGACGCCCGCCGCGCCGCAGTCGCCGCCTTCCCGGACGGCTGCGCGAACCGCACCGACCCGGCCGCCGCCTTCTGCGCCAGCAACGTCACATCCGCGATGCCCTCACGAGCCAGCGCGTCGAACACCGGCGCCGCCACCCCGTGCCCCAGCCCCACGTCCGCGACCACCGCGTCCACGAGCCGGTTCACCCACGGAATGCCGTCCGGGTCCGCGCCGGTCACCCCGGCCAGCCGCAGCACCGCCCGCTCCACCGACACAGTGGTGTGGCTGCGCGCCAGATCCACCACCGGCTGCCCGGCCCGGCGCGCCAACTCCCGCGCCCGCGCCACCAGCGCCGGATCCAGCCCAAGCTTCCCTGTCACGAAGACCCTTCCTGATAGATCACGTCACCGCGCAACACCGTGGCCCGGCACACCGGCAGCGGCGTCGGATCGTCCGCACCCCGCAACTCCGGATCCTCCGCCAGCACCACAGGCAGCCCCCGCTCCACGCCCGCCGGGGTGTCCCAGACCGCGAACGTCGCCGGCGCCCCCAACGCCAGCACACCCTCGTTGTCCAGGTGCACCGCCCGCCACCCGCCGCGCGTGTGCGCCGCGAACGCCGCCCGCACACTCATCCGCTGCGCCGGGTTGTGATGCGCCGCCGCCGCCCGCACCGACCCCCACGGATCGACCGGCGTCACCGGCGAATCCGACCCGAACGCCAACGCCACACCGACCCCGTGCATCGCACCCATCGGATTCGACTCCAGCGACCGCGCCAACCCCAGCCGCGACTCGTACATCCGGCCCGCGCCGCCCCACAACCTGTCGAACGCCGGCTGCATCGACGCCACGATCCCGTACTCCACGAACCCGGCGATCAACGCCTTGCTCATGATCTCCGCGTGCTCCACCCGGTGCCGGGCCGCCCGCAACCGGTCCACACCCAGCGACCGCGCCGCCAGCCCGAACCCCTCAAGCACCGTCCCGATCGCCGCGTCCCCGATCGCGTGGAACCCGCCCTGCAACCCGTGCGCCGCACAGTCCAGCAGATGATCACGGACCTGCTCCGCCGACACGTACCCGTGCCCGCACGCCCCCGCCTCACCGTCCAGGTACGCCGCCGACACGTGCGCCGTCCGCGACCCAAGAGCCCCGTCGGCGAACAGGTCACCACCCGCGCCCACCGCACCCAACTCCCGGGCCTTCGCCGCACCCAGCAGCTCACCCCAGTACCCGTACACCTCCGGCACCCCGGCCCCCGAGATCGCCAGCAGCCCGGTGAAGTCCTCCTCGTCGGAGATGTCCGGACCACCGCACTCGTGCACCGCCGCCACACCCAGCGACGCCGCGTGTTCCAGCGCCCGCCGCTGCGCCGCCACCCGCTGCGCCCGCGACACCGACGCGAACGCCGCCGCCCGCACCACGTGATGCGCGTCGCGCCGCAGCCACCCCGACGCGTCGTAGCCGGCCGCCGACACCACCTCCGGGCACGCCGCCAGCAACGCCGCCGACACCAGCGCCGAATGGATCGACGCCTGCGACAGATACACCCGCCGCCCACCGGCCGCCCGGCCCAGCGCCGCCGCATCAGGCAACGCCCGATCCGCCCAGGCCGACTCGTCCCAGCCGTGCCCCAGCACCACCGCGTCACCCGGCAGACCCGCCGCGAACGCCGACACCCCGTCCAGCAGCTCACCCGCCGACCGCACCGCCGACAGATCCAGCCCCGACAACGCCAACCCGGTATCGGTCGCGTGCACGTGCGCGTCCACGAACGCCGGCGTCACCAGCGCACCGCCCAGCTCCACCACCCGGTCCGCCCGCGGCGCCTCCGCATCAGTACCCAACCAGGCGATCCGCCCGTCCCGCACCAGCAGCGCCGTCGCGCTCGGGTCCGCCGGACAGTGCAGCACTCCACCGCGATACAGCGTCGAGGGGTTCGTCATGGTCTCAGTCTGCCGCCAGACGAGCCTCGAACAGACCGCGCACCCCCGGCTCGGCACGCAACAGATCCAGCGCCAGCGCCGCGTGCCCGGGCACGTACCCGTTGCCCACCAGCATCGTCACGTCCGCCGCCAGGCCCTCCGCGCCCAGCGCCGCCGCCGCGAAGCTCGTCGCCATCGAGAAGAAGATCACCGTACCGCCGTCCGCCGTGGCCAGCACCGCCCCGTGCTCACACCCCGGCACGTCCACGCACACCACAGTCACGTCCGCCGGCACACCCAGCGCCGTCGTCACCGCCGTCGACAGCCCCACCGGATCCCGCGCGTCGGCCAGCGCCACCACGTCGGCCAGCCCGGCCGCCGTCAGCGCGTCCCGCTCCGACGCCACCGGAACCACCCCGACGGTACGGGCGGCGCCCGCCCGCCGCGCCGCGGCGAGGGACAACGACCCGCTCTTGCCCGCCCCGCCGATCACCGCCACCGACACCGGACGCCGATCACCCTCACGCGAACGGCGCGCCACCTGCTCGGCCACCACCCGCGCCGTCAACGCCGGCGCCCCGCACACGTCCAGCACCGCCAGGGACAACTCGGGGTGCAGGTCCGGCGGCAGCACCGCCGCGATCGACCGGGCGAACAGGATCGCGTACCCGTCGCACGGCACCTGCTCGCTGCGCCCGTCCCAGCGGGCCAGCCCGTCGGTGATCGTCAGCGGCGTCAGCGTCAGCGACACGAGCGTCGCCACCCGGTCACCCGGCTTCAGCCCCAGCGGCGAGCGGCGGCCCGCCTCCTCGACCGTGCCGATCAGCATGCCGCCGGAACCGGTCACCGGGTTCTGCATCTTCCCCCGGGCCGACACGATCTCCAGCACCTCGGCGCGGACCTTCTCCCCGTCGCCGCCGTGCTTCTCCGCCAGCTGCCGGAAACTCGCCGCGTCCAGGTTCAGCCGCTCGACCCGGATCCGCACCTCGTTCGCCGCGATCCGCGGGTCGGGGTCCAGCCGCCAGGCCGCCTGCGGAAGCACCCCCGCCGGTTCCACGACTCGGTGCAGACCCACCGGTGACGTCACGCCGACCCCCTATGTCCAGCCGCCCGAACCCCCGGTCAGGGCTCGCGTCGCGGGAAAACTTCCGGCAGACTAATTTCTTCACCGCAGATTTTCCAGTAGCCTACGCATTCGTTGATCAACCCGCACACTGACGAGGAGGGGCCGTGACCCAGACCCAACCGGTGGAGACCATCCCGACGCCCCGCCCCGCGCCGGTCGCCGTTCCGACCGCCGGACAGCCCTACGAATACCGCCGCGCGCCCCTCGTCGAACCCGACTGGACCCGCTTCCCCGGCTGGCGCCACATCACCCGCGACCAGTGGGAGAGCGCCCAGTGGCAACGGGTCAACTGCGTCAAGAACATCAAGCAGCTGCGCGCCGTCCTCGGCGACACCGTCGACGAGACCTTCTACGCCGACCTGGAGGCCGACCAGAAGGCGCTGGCCACCATGTCCATGCTGGTGCCGCCGCAGATGCTCAACACCATGGTGCCGCATCAACCGATGAGCACGGAGGCGCTGCTCGCCGACCCGATCCGCCGCTACATGATCCCGGTCGCCTCCGACCGGCGCACCGACTGGCCGTCCCACCCGTACGCCAGCCGCGACAGCCTCCACGAACACGACATGTGGGTCGCCGAGGGTCTCACCCACCGCTACCCCACCAAGGTCCTCGCCGAGCTGCTCTCCACCTGCCCGCAGTACTGCGGGCACTGCACCCGCATGGACCTCGTCGGCAACTCCACTCCTGCCGTCGACAAGCTCAAGCTCACCCTCAAGCCGGTCGACCGCTACGACGCCCACATCACCTACCTCAAGGCCCACCCGGGCGTACGCGACGTGGTCGTCTCCGGCGGTGACGTCGCCAACGTGCCGTGGCGCAACCTCGAGTCGTACCTGATGCGCCTGCTGGAGATCGAGACGATCCGCGACATCCGGCTCGCCACCAAGGCGCTCATGGGCCTGCCCCAGCACTGGCTTCAGCCCGACGTGGTCGAGGGCCTCGAACGGGTGGCCCGCACCGCCGCCCGCCGCGGCGTCAACCTGGCCATCCACACCCACGTCAACCACGCCCAGTCGCTGACGCCGCTGGTCGCCAAGGCCGCACAGACCGCGCTCGACGTCGGCGTACGCGACGTGCGCAACCAGGGCGTGCTCATGCGCGGCGTCAACGCCACCAGCGCCGACCTGCTCGACCTCTGCTTCGCGCTCCAGGGCGAGGCGGGCATCCTGCCGTACTACTTCTACATGTGCGACATGATCCCCAACGCCGAGCACTGGCGCGTCCCGGTCTGGCACGCCCAGCAGCTCCAGCACGACATCATGGGCTACCTGCCCGGCTACGCCACCCCGCGGATCGTCTGCGACGTGCCGTTCGTCGGCAAGCGCTGGGTGCACATGCTCACCGACTACGACCGTGAGCGCGGCATCTCGTACTGGACCAAGAACTACCGCACCTCGATCGAGTCGGCCGACCTGGAGGCGCTGAACAAGCGCTACGCCTACTACGACCCGATCGACACGCTGCCCGAGGCCGGCCAGGCCTGGTGGCTCGCGCACCGCGACGACTGACCCCCGGCCCTCAGGGCGTACGACGGCGGGCCACCTCTGCGATGAGGTGGCCCGCCGTTCGCGTACTCACTTGTTGAAGGCGTCCTTGACGTCGCGGCCCGCCTGCTTGGCGTGCTCCCCGGCCTGCTTGGCACGCGCCGTGCTCTGCTCGGAGGCGCCCTCGGCCCGCAACCGCTCGTTGTCGGTCACGTCGCCGATCCGCTCCTTGGCCATGCCGCTCATCTCCTGGGCCTTGTTCTTCGCCTTGTCGGTGAAGCTCATGTCGCCCTCCCTCGTCCGGCTACGCCTTGCCCTTGTCGCGTCCCCGGTGAGTGTCGCTGCAAACGCTGTTGACCGGCGTACATCGCGTAAGGCGTCCTAGGATAATAGGTTGAAGGTGTGCGCCTACCGGCCGAGGTCGCGGACCCGCTCCGTGACGGCGGCCAGGAACGCGGTGAGGGCGGGCCCGGGCGGCGTGTCCCGGGTGACTGCGACCAGGCGGCGCCGGAGGACGGTCTCGGCGATACCCCGGACCGCCAGCGCCGGGTCGGCGTCGGGCAGGGTCAGGGCCGGCATCAGAGCGACCGCCGCCCCGGCCCGGACCAGTTCCAGCTGGACGTCCGCGTCGCTGGAACGGTGCCGCAGGTCCGGTTCGTAGCCGCCGAGACGACGGCACGTCCCCACCACCATGGCGTGGTGCCCGGTGCCCTCGGCGGAGGCGGTCCACACCTCGGACCGCAGGTCGGTGACCGCGACGTGTCCCCCGGGCCCGGCGAGCGGGTGCGCGGCGGGAAGCACGAGACGCAAGGGCTCCTCGAGCAGGAGCGTGAAACGGAGCCCCGCCGGGCGGGGGCGGGGCTGGCTGTCGTACTCGTCGCCGATGACCAGGTCGACGGTGCCCAGGCGCAGGCCCGGCAGGGACTGTTCGAGTTCCAGCTCGAAGATCTCCACCCGGACCCGAGGGTGCTCGGCTCTCATCCGGGCCACGGCCGGCACGAGCAGGCGGCGCGCCGCCGACTGCAGGCCGCCCGCCCGGACGCTCCCCCGGACGTCACAGTCGAGGGCGGCCAGGTCGGCCTCCGCCGCCTCGGCCGCCGACAGCAGCACCCGGGCGTGCCGAGCGAGCACGTGCCCGGCCTCGGTGAGCCGTACGCCGCGGCCGGCCCTGCTTAGCAGCCGGACACCTGCCTCCTTCTCCAGCAGGGCCAGCTGCTGCGAGACAGTCGACGGGCTGTAGCCCAGAGCCGCGGCGACAGCGGCCATCGTGCCGCGTTCCTCGAACTCCCGCAGGAAGCGCAACCGCCGCAGGTCCAGCTCGATCATGCGGAAATCCTAATGATTCACCTGCGGAATTCATCGCTGGACCTGGGCAGTCGGTGCCGGTGATCCTTGGCGCGTGGGTGCCGCACTGTGTCTCCTGTCAGCCGCCTGTTTCGGCGCGATGGCCGTCTTCGGCAAGCTCGCGTACGACGCCGGTGTCCCCCCGACGTCTCTGCTGCTGGTGCGTTTCGGGCTGGCCGCCGCACTGCTCTGGCTCGTCCTGCTCACCCGGCCGGGCCTGCGCCGCGCGGCGCCGGGCGACGCCGGCGGTGGGCGGCCGGCGACGAGGCGTGGGCGGGTGGTGGCCGTCGCCCTGGGGCTGGGCGCGATCGGGTACGCCACGCAGGCGAGCCTGTTCTTCTCCGCGCTGGAGCTGATGGACGCGTCACTGCTGGCGCTGATCCTCTACACGTACCCGGTCATGGTGACAGTGGCCGCGGTCCTGCTCGGCCGGGACCGGCTCACCCCGGGACGCGGCGCGGCCCTGGTGGCCGCCTCGGGCGGAACGCTGCTGGTCCTGCTCGGCGCCGGTGGCGCGGGCTTCCACCCGCTCGGGGCGCTGCTGGCCTTCGCCGCCGCCGTCACCTACACGGTCTACATCCTGGTCTCCGACACCGTCGTGCACCGGCTGGCACCCGTGGCGCTGTCGGCGCTGGTGATGACCGGTGCCGCCGGCACCCTCGGCGCTCGCGCCCTGGTCACCGACGGCGTCGACCTGAGCTTCGGGTGGCGGGGATGGTTCTGGCTGGCCGCCATCGCCGTGGTCTCCACGGTCGTGGCGATGCTGGCCTTCTTCGCCGGCCTGAGGCGGACCGGTCCGTCCACCGCGGCCATCCTGTCCACCTTCGAACCCGTGGTCACCGCCGCGCTGGCCACGCTCGCGCTCGGCGAGGCCCTGACGCTCGCGCAGCTCGCCGGCGGCGCGCTGGTGCTGTCCTCCGTCGCGGTCCTGCAACTGCGCCCCGGCCGCGTACGCCGCCGGGAACAGGCGGCCGGCCGACCGGGACCGGCGCGCGACACCGAACCGGCGCCGGCGGCCCGGTAGCGCCGGCGCAAACCGTCGGCGGGCCCGATCCGCCCCGCCGTGGTTGACTGGGCCGGTGAACGAGATCCTGCTGATCCGGCACGGCGAGACCACCTGGAGCGCCGCCCACCGGCACACCTCGTACACCGACCTGGACCTGACGCCCGACGGCGAGCGGCAGGCACGCGCGCTGGCTCCTTTGCTGGCCGGCCGGCACCTCGCCCGGGTGCTGTCCAGCCCTCGGCAGCGCGCCACCCGCACGGCCGCCCTGGCCGGGCTCACAGTGGACGCGATCGAGCCGGACCTGGCCGAGTGGAACTACGGCGAGTACGAGGGCCGCACCACCGCGGACATCCAGCGGGAACGGCCCGGCTGGTCGATCTGGACCGACGGCGGCCCCGGCGGCGAGTCACCGGAGCAGGTGGGCGCCCGCCTGGACCGCGTGCTGGACCGGGCCGCGCCGCTGCTGGAGGAGGGTGACGTCGCGCTCGTCGGGCACGGGCACAGCCTGCGGGTGCTGGGGGCGCGCTGGATCGGGCTGCCGCCCTCGGCCGGTGCGCTGCTGCGGCTGGACACCGCCACGCTCAGCGTGCTCGGTCACGAGCACGGCCGGCGGGTGATCAGGCGGTGGAACCTGCCGGCTCCGCCGACGGTCGGGGACGTCCCCGACCGGTCAGCTCGCCATTGATCTTCGGCGGCCGGTTCTCGTACGGCGTGGACAGCACCACTGTCGTGCGGGTGGTGACGTTCGCGGCGGTACGGATCTCCTGCAGCACCCGTTCCAGGTCGGCCGGGCCGGCCACCCGCACCAGCAGGAGATAGAAGTCCTCCCCCGCCACCGAGTAACACGAGTCGATCTCGGGCAGGTGCGCCAGCCGCTCCGGCGCGTCGTCCGGCTGCGACGGGTCGAACGGCCGGATCGCCACGAACGCGGTCAGCGGCAGGTCCAGCGCCTCGAACGACACCCGGGCGGCGTACCCCTTGATCACCCCACGCTGCTCCAGCCGGCGGACCCGCTGGTGCACGGCCGACACCGACAGGCCCACCCGCTCGGCCAGATCCGTGTACGACAGCCGACCGTCCCCGGTCAGCGCGGCGACGATGGCACGGTCGATCTCCTCCACGCGCTGCACCCTAGCCGGAAAAGCGCTCCCACGCCGCACCCGGCCCGCCGCGGTGACGCTCAGCGCGCCGTCCGGTCGCGCACCGCGTCCGCCGCGTAGTTCAGCACCTCCGCCATGTCCTCCTCGTCCAGGAACGGCAGGTCGGTGAGGATGTCCGTGACGGACATGCCCTCGGCCATCATGGCCAGCAGGGTGGCCACGGGGATGCGCGACTGCCGTACGCAGGGCGCACCCCCCATGACGTCGGGGTCCACGGTGATCCGGGGGAAGGTCACCGCGACAGGCTAGCCCTTCGCCAGCGCGCGGGAGATGACCAGCCGCTGGATCTGATTGGTGCCCTCGACGATCTGGAGCACCTTGGCCTCCCGCATGTACCGCTCGACCGGGTGGTCGGCGACGTAACCGGCGCCGCCGAGCACCTGGACCGCGTCGGTGGTCACCCGCATCGCCACGTCCGTGGCGAACAGCTTCGCCTTGGCCGCCTCGATCGAGTACGGGCGGCCGGCGTCGCGCAGCCGCGCGGCGGCGAGCGTGAGCGCCCGCGCCGCGGAGATCTGGGTGGCGGCGTCGGCCAGGTTGAACCCGAGCCCCTGGAAGTCGATGATCGCGCGGCCGAACTGGCGGCGTTCCCGGGCGTAGCCGACCGCGTAGTCCAGCGCGCCCTGGGCCAGGCCCACCGCGCACGCGGCGATGCCCAGGCGACCGGAGTCCAGCGCGGACATCGCGATGGTGAACCCGGCGCCCTCGCCGCCGATCAGCCGCTCCGCCGGCACCCGCGCGTCGTCGAAGGCGATCTGCGCGATCGGCGAGGCGTGCAGACCCATCGTGCGCTCGGCGGCCTGCGGGTGGATGCCCGCCGTGGACCGGTCCGCGAGCAGGCAGGAGATGCCCTTCGGGCCCGGACCGCCGGTGCGGCAGAAGATGTTGTAGAAGTCGGCCACCCGGGCGTGCGTGATCCACGCCTTGGTGCCGGTCACCACGTACGCGTCGCCGTCGCGCACCGCCCGCGTGGTCAGCGCCGCCGCGTCCGAACCACCCTGCGGCTCGGAGAGGCAGTACGCGCCGAGCAGCTCCCCGCCGATCATGTCCGGCAGCAGTTTGCGCTGCTCGTCGGTGCCGAACTGGGCCAGCGGGTAGCAGGACAGCGTGTGCACGCTGACCGCCTCGGCCACTGCCAGCCACCTGCTGGCGAGGATCTCCAGCACCTGGAGGTACACCTCGTACGGCTGGGCGGCGCCGCCGTGCTCCTCGGCGTACGGCAGGCCGAGCAGGCCGGCCCGGCCCAGGGTGCGCAGCACCTCCCGGGGGAACTCGGCGCGGGCCTCGAAACCGGCGGCGGCCGGGGCCAGCTCCCGGTCGGCGAGTTCGGTGGCGAGGTCCAGCAGGTCGTGGGCCTCGTCGGTGGGCAGGATCCGGTCGACGTTCATAGCGCGATGAGCTCCGTGGGGGTGGTGTTGAGCCGTTGCCCGCCGTCCGTCGTGCAGACGACGATGTCCTCGATCCGGGCTCCGTGCCGCCCGGCGAGGTAGATCCCGGGTTCGACCGAGAAAGCCATGCCGGCCTGAAGGGGCCGGGGGTTGCCGGTCACCACGTACGGCTCCTCGTGGCCGTCGAGGCCGATGCCGTGACCGGTGCGGTGCAGGAAGGCGCCGCCGAAACCGGCGGCGGTGATGACGTCGCGGGCGACCGCGTCGAGGGCCTCGGCGGTCACGCCCGGCGCGACGGCGGCCACGGCGGCGCGCTGCGCCTCCCGCAGCACCGTGTAGTAGTCCACGAACCCGGCCGGGGCGGGGCCGCCGGCGACGTACGTGCGGGTGCAGTCGGAGCGGTAGCCCGACGGCATGGTGCCGCCGATGTCGACCACGACCGGCTCGCCCACGCCGATCGGGCGGTCCGAGGTGCCGTGGTGCGGGCTCGCGCCGTTCGGGCCGGCGGCCACGATGACGAAGTCGACGGCGGCGTGCCCGGCCGCCCGGATCGCGGCGGCGAGGTCGGCGGCGACCTCCCGCTCGGTGCGGCCGGGGCGCAGCCACTCCCCCATCCGCAGGTGCACCGCGTCGATCGCGGCGCCCGCCTCGGCCAGCGCCGCCACCTCGGCCGGCGACTTGCGGATCCGCATCTCCCGCAGCACGTCGGACGCGAGTCGCTGGGCCGCGCCGGGCAGCGCGTCGCGCAGCGCGAGGACCTGCTGCGCCCACATCCGGTCGGCCAGCCCGACGGCGCGGACCGGGCCGGGCAGCGCCGCGCGAACCAGCGGCCACGGGTCGGTGCCGTCGGCGTGGTCGACGATCCGGTACCCGGTGCCGGGCGCGGCCTCGGCGTCCGGCCGCTCCAGCACCGGCACGATCAACGTCGGCTCACCCTCGGCGGGCAGCACCAGGCAGGTCAGCCGCTCCCCCTCCCGGGCGTCGTAGCCGGTCAGGTAGCGCAGGTCGGAACCCGGGGTGAGCAGCAGCGCGTCCAGGCCCGCAGCGGCGGCGGCGCGCTGGGCCGCGACGAGACGCCCGGCGGGGTACAGTTCCTCGATTCCCACCCCTGAAGCTTAACGGTCGTTTGGGTCCGGGCGGGAGTCCGGGCGATGCTCGCAGACACCGGCCGTCCGGTCCGCCTCGATCTTGGTCATGCCGGACGCCTGGAGCAACTCGCCGACCACGATGAGCAGCTGCGAGGCCACGATCGTGCCGGAGAAGCCCAGCCCCGCCGCCCGCGCCCGGCCGGCATCCTGCGCGGCCTCCCGTGCCCGCGCCCGGGCGATGTCCGGCGGCCGCCCGGCCAGGAAGTCACGGTGCAGCAGCCGCAGCGACTGCCCGAACGCCTCGACCCCGGCCGGCAGGGCCGGGGGAACCGGCTCCCGGGCCTCCAGCAACGCGACCACCCGGCGGACCATGTTGCGGCTGTTCGTGTACGCCAGCTCCAGGTGGACGGCGGCGTTCTCGTAGCGGCGCAACTGGGCCCGGCGCCGCCACCGCCACGGCGACAGCGACGTCACCTCCCGGGCCGCCGCGACGATCTCGGTGGTCTGCTTCCGCTCGACCTCGGCCGCCTCCAGCCGGCCCAGCGACGCCTCCGCCGCCCCGGCGTCCCGGGCGGCGAGCGCCTTCGCCGCCGCCGTCAGCTCGTTGGCGAACAGGTCCAGCGTGGGCCCGGCGGCGCGGTGCACCACCCGGACCGGATTCAGCGGCAACAACAGCAGCGCCACCACCACCGCCACCCCGCCGCCCACCAGCGCGTTCGCCGTACGCGGCACCGCCAGGTCGGGCGCGTTGGGCTCCACGGTGCCCAGCAGGACCGCGGTGCTGCCGGCCTGCACCATCACGGCGCCGCTGCCCCGGATCACCACCGCCAGCGAGATGGCGAGCGCTACCACCAGGCCGGTCTGCACCGGACCGGCCCCGATCAGCTTGATGAGCAGGTCGCCGACCAGCACTCCGAGGATCACGCCGCCGAGCAGTTCGGCCGTCCGCCGGATCCGGTTGCCGATCGCCGCCGCGATGGTGCCCACCGCCGCCGCCGGCGCGAACAGCGGCTGCGGATTCTTGAGCAGCGTGCTGGCCACGTACCAGGCCAGACCGGCGGCCAGACCGGCCTGGAGGGCCACGATGAAGTACCGGCGCAGCCGCTCGTACGCCTCCCGGACCTCCCGGCGCGCCGCCGGAGCCACGGGAGTCACCGCACCGCCCGCCTGCCCGGGCGCCACAGGCACGACGGCTCGGGCTCGATCACGCCCCCCTCTACCCGCCGGGCCGCACGGTATTCCCGGCGCCGCCCGCGACGGCGCTCCTGTCGTACCCGTGGTCCATGATCCTTGTCGTCACAGCGGCACGGATCACGGCCGGCGACGGCGTCCCGGCGTGCCCGGCGGCGGCCGGCCGGCGGGGAGGTCGGGAAGATGACGGAGGCGAACGACGCCTCGTGGCGACGGCGCAGCGTGCTGCGGGTGGCGCCGCCCGCGCGGGCCCGCAAGCTCGCCAAGGTGCCCTTCGTGGAGCTGGCCGACGGGCGGTTGCAGGGGGTGGTGTCCAGCGGCTCCGACGTGGAACGCGTCTACGTCTCCTCGGTGACCGCCGGCACGCACGCGGTCAACTGCAGCACCAACAACAACCGGCCCTGCGGCGGGCTACGCGGCACCATACTCTGCAAGCACCTGCACGCGCTGGCCGACGAGGCGGTGCTGCAGTACGGCGTCACACAGGTCGCCCGCTACCTGCGGGTGGACGTGGGCGACGGCGTCGACAGCGGCACCGCCCTGCTGGCCCGCACCGACGCGCGGCACGAGCCGGGCCCGGCCGCCGTGGTGTTCAGCCGCTTCCTGCGCCACCTGGCCTACCTCGAGGTCCCGGCCGCCACCACGGCGGTGCCGGAGCTGCACTGGTTCCCGGCCACGGCGGGGGTGCGCTGATGCTCGCCGCGCACCTGACCCGGCTCCACGACGGGACGATCCCCGGGCTGGCCGAGACGCTCGCCGTCGTCGACCGCGCCGACGACACGCTCACCGCCGGGCTGGCCCGCGCCGACGAGCCCGGCGCCGCCGCCTGGGCCGCGCTGGCCGCCGCGGTCGGCGGCACGCCGCTGGCCGAACGGGCGGACGCGGCGGCCGGCGCGGTGCGCACCGGCGCGCTCGCCGAGGACCACCTGGCCGCCCTCGCCGGGGCCCGTGCCGCGCTGCTCGGCGCGGCACACGACGCCCTGCTCGACCGCCTCGACACCGCGCTCGGCCGGCCCCGCGCGGCGTGGACCGCCGCACCGGACGGCACCGCCGTCTCCCCGCCCGCCCTGGCCGGCGCGCGGGCCTGGCTGCACGAACTGGCGCTCGCCGGCTGGCGCGGCACCGACCACGAACTGCTCTCCGCCGCCGCCGCGCCGGTCGAGGCCGCACTCGCCGACCCGGCGTCACGCCGCATCGCGGTGCTCCTCGACGGCCTCGCCGCCGAACTGCGCGCCGCCCTGCCGGTGGCGTCGCTGCCACAGGTGCCCGCCCGCCGGTGGGCCGACCTGTGGACCCGCGCCGTCCTGCTCACCCTCGGCGCGCACGGCGAGACCGCGCCCGGCGAGCCGGTGTCCGGCCGGCTGCTGCCCCTCGGCGTCGACCTGCACGAGCACGACACCGCGTTCCAGGCGCAGGTGCACGCACTGCTCGAACCGGCCGGGGGCGGCGCGCCCCGGCTCGTCCGGGTCACAGTGGTCGCGGCGAAGGTCGCCACCATCGTCGGCCCGGCCGGCTGGCGGCTGCTGGAGGCGTACCCGGTCCTGCTCACCGCCCTGGCCCAGCGGCGGGCGATCACCGTCACCGACCTGACCGCCCACGGCGCGGACCTGCGCTGGGCCGAGGAGCGGGCGGCCCTCGGCGAGCCGGCCGACCCGTTCGCCACGGCCCGGGTGCTGCTGGCCGGCGCCACGGCGGCGGCGACCCCACCACTGCTGCGCCACCCCGCCGCGATCGCCGAACCGGTACTGGTCGAGGGCTACACCGTCCGCGACGACGACGGCGTCCCGGCGCTCGACCTCGACGGCCGGTCCCTGCACCTGGCCACCGACCGGCTGCCCGCCGCCGGTCCGCTCACCCCCGCGCTCGTCGCCGCCTCCACCGCCTGCCTCGGCCTGCTCCGCTGGGACGACGACCGCTGGCTGCTGCAACCCCTCGCCGTCCGGGCCACCGTCAAGCGGCAGACGGTCGAGGCGCACAACGGCGACTGGGCCTGCGGCGTCACCGACCCGAAGACGGCCAAGGCCGAGGCCAAGGCGGGTGACGCCGTGGCGGTGCTGCGCGAACGCGCGGGACGGTTGCTGCGCCGATGACCGAGGACCGCACCCACGCCAGCCGCCGCCAGGTGCTCTACTGGCGGCTGCTCGCCCGCCTGTTCCACCCCGACGAGCAGCCCGGCCTGGAGTCGGCGAGCGTCGCCGTCGTCGACGACCTCGGCCTGCCGGCCGCCCTGCTGGACCCGGCCGTCTCCGTCGACACCGTCGTGCAGCGCTTCCCCGCCCTCGCCGGCGAGCTGCGCGGCCTGCTCACCCCCGGCGACGACACCACAGCCGCCGCCGGGCCGTTCCAGCCGGCCGAGACCGAGGTACGCCGCGCCGCGCTGGCGTCCAAGCTGCTGCTCAACGTGTTCGCCACCGGCGGCGGCGAGGTCAGCGCCGGGCAGCTCGCCCGCTGGCAGGCCGACGCAGGCTGGTTCGAGCAGGCGTGCGGCGCGCAGCCCGGTGAGCTGCGCCGCGAGGGCACCGGCCTGGGTGCCACGCTCGCCGGGCTGGAGGGTGACCTGGTGGCCCGGATGCGGCTGCGCGAAGTGCTCGCCGACCCGGCGCTCGCCGCCCGGCTGACCCCGAGCATGTCCCTGATCGAGCAGCTCCTGCGGGACAAGTCCAACCTGTCCGGGGTGGCGCTCGCGAACGCCAAGTCACTGATCCGCCGCTACGTCGACCAGGTCGCCGAGGTGCTGCGTACCCAGGTCGCGCAGGCCACCGTCGGGGCCGTCGACCGGTCCGTGCCGCCCAAGCGGGTCTTCCGCAACCTCGACCTGGACCGCACCATCTGGCAGAACCTGACCAACTGGAGCCCGGACGACGAGCGCCTCTACGTCGACCGGCTCTACTACCGGCAGACCGCCCGGCGGACCACCCCGTCGCGGCTGATCGTGGTGGTCGACCAGTCCGGCTCGATGGTCGACTCGATGGTCAACTGCACCATCCTCGCCTCGATCTTCGCCGGCCTGCCCAAGGTCGACGTGCACCTGATCGCGTACGACACCCGGGCGCTGGACCTCACCCCGTGGGTGCACGACCCGTTCGAGGTGCTGCTGCGCACCAAGCTCGGCGGCGGCAACGACGGCCCGGTCGCCATGGCCCTGGCCCGCCCCAAGATCGTCGAGCCGCGGAACACGGTCATGGTCTGGATCTCCGACTTCTACGAGTTCGACAGGTCCCAGCCGCTGTTCGACGGCATCGAGGCCGTGCACCGCTCCGGCGTGAAGTTCATCCCGGTCGGCTCGGTCAACAGCTCCGGCAACCAGAGCGTCAACCCCTGGTTCCGGCAGCGCCTCAAGGACCTCGGCACCCCCGTCATCTCCGGCCACATCCGCAAGCTCGTCGCCGAGCTGAAGAACTTCCTCACCTAGGAGAGCATCCCTGATGTCCGACATGCTCCGCGCCCCCGCCGAGGTCAAGTACGCCGACGAGCTGGCCTACCTCGAATCCGTCGACACCGGGCCGAAGCCGTTCTCCTGGCGGCTGAGCCCCCGCATGGTCCGACTGTTCGTGCTCGGCTCCGAACGCGCCGACGGCCTCGACCGGGAGATCCCGCAGAAGTGGTTCGGCGACCGCAGCTTCGTCGAACGCAGCATCGTCACGCTCGCCTCCGACCGCGGCCTGCTGCTCATCGGCGACCCGGGCACCGGCAAGAGCTGGCTCGCCGAACTGCTCGCCGCCGCTGTCTGCCGCAACTCCACGCTCGTCGTGCAGGGCACCGCCGGCACCACCGAGGACCACATCAAGTACTCGTGGAACGTCTCCATGGTCATCGCCCGGGGCCAGTCGCGCGAGTCGATGATCCCCTCGCCGATCATGACCGCCATGGAGCAGGGCGTGATCGGCCGGTTCGAGGAGCTGACCCGCTCCACCAGCGACGTCCAGGACGCGCTGATCTCGATCCTGTCCGAGAAGTACGTCTCTCTCCCGGAACTGGACCACGACAACATCGTCTTCGCCAAGCCCGGCTTCTCCGTCATCGCCACCGCCAACAGCCGCGACCGGGGCGTCAACGACCTGTCCTCCGCACTCAAGCGGCGGTTCAACTTCATCCGCATCCCGGTGGTCACCAACAAGCGCAGCGAGGCCGAGATCGTCCGCTTCCGCACCGAGGAGCTGCTGCGCCGGCACCGCATCGAACTGGACGTGCCGCCCACCCTGCTCGACATCCTGCTGCAGAGCTTCGCCGACCTGCGCGCCGCCGCGTCCGCCGCCACCAGCGACGACGAGAAGCTGGAGTCGGCGCTGTCCACCGCCGAGCAGATCGGCGTGCTGGAGGACGCGATCCTGCACAGCCAGTTCTTCGGCGACCGCACCCTGCGCGCGCAGACGCTCGCCGGCTCACTGATGGGCTCGCTGGCCCGCCGCGCCCCGGAGGACCTGGCCATCCTCAACAAGTACCTGCACGGCGTGGTCGAACCCCGCGCCAAGGCCGACGGCGGCGACTGGGAGGGCTTCCTCGACGGCGGCCGCCAGGCGATCGCGTCGCTGTCATGACCGCGCCCGCACCGACCGGCCTGTTCGGTCCGCTGCGCGACCAGCTCACCGACGCCGCCGCCGCGTTCGCCGGCTCCCCGGACGCGCTCGCCGACATCCTCACCGGCATGGTCGACGACGTCGACCGGGCGCTGCGCGAACGGCTGGAGATCTTCCCGGTCTGCCACCACTCCCCCGCCTCGGCGCTGGCCATGGCACGCCGCCTGCGCGCCCGCCCGCCCAAGGTGATCTACCTGGAACTCTGCGAGGACCTGCGCCCCCTGCTCGACGAGCTGCGCAACTGCCGGCTGCCGGTGGCGGTGCAGGCGTTCGCCACCGAACTCGACGGCTTCCCCGCCGAGTGGAGCCCGCTGAGCGTGGTCGCCCCGATCACCGAGGCGTCCGCCGAATACCAGGCCGTCGCGTACGCGCTGGACACCCCCGGCGTGGAGCTGGTGCTCGTGGACCGCTCCACCGACCACGTCTTCCAGTGGACCCCCCGCGACGACACCGGGCCCGCACCGGGGCCGGACTCCGCCCCCGCGTCCGCCGACGACACGGCACTGCACGGCGACGCGGTCGGCGTGGAGATCGGCGACCTGCGCCCCCGGTTCGCCGAACTGGAGGCCCACCTGCTGCACCACGGCAAGGTGCGGCACTGGTCGGAATGGTGGGACCAGTACGTCGAACGGCCGCTCGCCGACGCCGACCACGACACGTACCGCCAGGTCATGGTGCTGATCGGCAGCCTGTTCCGGCGGCTGCGCCCGTCCCGGTCCGCCCGCGACGAACGCGACGAGGACCGCGAACGTCACATGTGGACCCGGATGCGACAGCACCTCGCCGAAAGCGGCGCCGACCCGGCCGACTGCCTCTACGTCTGCGGCGCCTTCCACGCCGCCAGCCAGGTCGAACAGTTCGGCCTCGACTCGACCGCACCGGACTTCCCGATCAGCCCGCGCACCGCCACCCGCTGGCGTTACGGCCTCATCCCGTCCAGCCACTCGGCCATCGAGGCGCAGTTCGGGCTGGCCCCGGGCACCGTGTCCATCGCCGCCGCGAACTGGACGACCGCTGTCGCCCGCACCCGGCTCACGCCGTACCGGCTGGCCGGGCAGCGTACCGGGAAGAAGGGCCGCCGGGCCCGCGCCGCCGCGCCGGCCGCGACCGGCCCGGCCACGGACCGGCTCAGCGGATTCCTCGCCGCCCCGCCCGTCCTCGACGAGCTGGACGAGGCCGAACTGCGCGGCTGGTGCGTCGACATCGTCCGGCTCGCCCGCCGCAACGGCTACCTCGCCAGCACCGCCGACGCGATCGCCGTGTTCGAGACGTCGATCCTGCTCGCCACCATGCGCAACCGCGCGCGGCCCACGCCGTACGACTTCGCCGACGCCGCCGTGACCTGCATCGAGAAGGACGTGGTGCCCGGCCGCCGCGACGTCCGCCGGCTCTGCGAGATCCTCCTCGGCGGCGACCGTGTCGGCCAGGTCGGGTACGACTCCCTGCCGCCGCTGGCCCGCGACGTCCTCGACCGGCTGCGCCCCCTCGGCCTCGACCTGGAACGGCGCACCGTGCAGCGGGCGCTGCTCGACCTGCGCGCCGACCCGGCGCTGGCACCCTGCTCCGACCTGCTGTGGATGCTGCGGCACCTGCTGCCCGCCGACGCGGTCCGCCCGATCATGGGCGAGCGCCGCCTCGGCCACCGCTCCGAACAGGAGAGCTGGGACCTCGCGCTCGGCCGCAACCAGCGCGCCCTGATCGAGCTGGGCTACGAGGGCGTCACCGTCGAACAGGTGCTGGAGCAGCGGCTGCGCCGGGCGGTACGCGGCCCCGACGCGACAGCCGCCCGCGCGCTCGCCGCCGTCGAGGACGCCATCCGGCTGCTGGACAGCCCTCGCCTGGTCGACGAACTCGGCGCGCGGGCGGTGGAGCTGCTCGCCGCCGAACGCACGGTGGACGACGCGCCGGAGGTGCTGCGCCGCATCCGGCGGCTGCTCGCCCACCACCGCACCACCACACCGGCGCTGCCCGCGTGGTGCCGGACGTTCGTCACCACCGGATACGCCCACTACTGCACGCTGCTGCCCACCGCGTTCGTGGACGAGTCCACCGGCGTACGGCAGGTCGGCGCGATGCTCGGCTTCCTGTTCAGCATGGAGAGCCTCGCGTTGTCGCTCGGGTGCGACCGCTCCCAGCTCGAACTGGCCGTCGCGCAGGCCCACCCGGAGGCCCCGGCCAAGCTCGCGCTGCTCTGGGCCGCCCGCCACCAGCTCGGCCTGCTGCCGCTGGCACGACTCCGCGAACAGTGCGCCGAGCTGCTCGCCAATCCGCTCGTGGTGCCCGCGTTCCCGCAGTACCTGTCCGGCTTCGTGCACGCGCTCGAACCGGTGCCGGGGCTCGCGCCGTTCGTGGTGGAGACCATGTCGTCCGCCTTCGCCGGGCTGCCCGACCCGGTGCTGCTGCCCTGGCTGCCGACGCTGATCACCACACTGCGCGAGCACGGCCCGGAGCTGGTGCCGCTGCTGGTCCGCGAGGCGGAACGCACGTTCCCCGCCACGCTGCCCGCGCTGGACGCCTGGACACCGCCGTGGGCGGCCACGCCCACCCCGTCCACCGCGCCCGCGCCGTCACCGGGAACCGGTCCGGTGCACGGTCTGCTGGTCGCCCACCCGGAGGCGGTCGACGCGGTGGCGGCGCTGCTCGGCTGCTCCGGCGGCTGGCAGCCGCTCGCCGAGGGCGGCACGCCGCCGGGTGACGGGGCGTCGGTGCTGCTCGCCGCACATCCGGCGACGGCTCATGCGGTGGCGACGCTGCTGGCGGACTGATCGACGTCGGCGGGTTTGCGAGGGCAGGCGACCATGGAGTGGTGATCCGCTTTCTGCTGAACCTGCTGTGGCTCGTCTTCGGCGGCGGCTTCGTCCTGGCCCTGGGCTACGGCGTGGCCGCCCTGATCTGCTTCGTCCTCGTCGTCACCATCCCGTTCGGTGTCGCCTCGCTGCGGCTGGCGTCGTACTCGCTGTGGCCGTTCGGCCGCACGATCGTGCGCAAGCCGGGTGCTGGTCTGCCCTCCGGCCTGGCGAACGTGCTCTGGGTGGTGCTGGCCGGCTGGTGGCTGGCGCTGTCGCACATCCTCGCCGGCATCGCGCTCTGCGTGACGATCATCGGCATCCCGTTCGGGGTGGCGAACTTCAAGCTGGTCCCGGCGGCGCTGTGGCCGCTCGGCCAGGAGGTCGTCGACAACCCGTAACCACATGCCGGCCCCGACGGCGCGGGCGCCGGGGCCGGGGCCGGGCGAGCCTGGTGGCCGGTAGGAGCTGAGCGAACGCCGGGACAGCTGCTGCCCTATCGACGTCCTGCCTGTCCGCCGGCCCTCGCCGCGCCCAGCCCCTCCCCTAGCGTCCGCTGCGACCCGCGAGCGGGTGGAACGTCATGGGTGTCTCCGCCCTCGTTTGACACCCATGACGTTCCACCCGTGGTTAGCACTCCTCGGGCAACGAGTGCGAGTCCTGATGAGCGGGATCCGCGTTCCGGTCACCGGGGTTGCGGGCGATCTTGGTACGAAACGGCCCTCATGGGGGCCGTTTCGTACCAAGATCTGCTGGGTCGTCGTTGACTGCTCGCGCGGAGATGCGAAGCGGACGCGGGGCAGCGCACCATCTCTACGGCGTCCTAGGAGGATGGGGTGATTGCTCAAGGGACGCGAATGGCGCTCGGGGACGCGCCCGGCTGGCTAGCGTCGGAGGGGTGCGGGACGGGGTGATCGAGACGCTCAAGGCGGACCCGGCGATGTCCGGTCTGCGCCGGTCGCTGGACTTCTACCACGGCGACCCGGCGCGCGACGCCGCCCTGGACGCGTTCTACGCCCCGCTGGTCCGCGCCGGTGACCTGGTCTTCGACGTCGGCGCGCACGTGGGCGACCGGCTCGGCAGCTTCCGCCGTCTCGGTGCGCGCGTGGTGGCGGTCGAGCCGCAGCCGCTGTGCGCCCGGGTGCTGCGCGAGATGTACACGGGCGACGACGGCGTGACGGTGGTGGAGGCGGCGTGCGGGCGTACAGCCGGGCCGGTGCGACTGCACGTGAACTCGGCCAACCCGACCGTCTCCACCGCCTCCCCCGGGTTCGTCCGCGCCGCCGACGGCGCACCCGGCTGGACGGGCGAGATCTGGGACGCCCAGATCGAGGTGCCGGGCACCACGCTGGACGCGCTCGTGGCCGCGCACGGCGTACCGGCGTTCGTGAAGATCGACGTGGAGGGCTTCGAGGACGCCGTGCTGGCCGGGCTGAGCCAGCCGGTCCCCGCGCTGTCGTTCGAGTTCACCACCATCGCCCGGGTGGCGGCGGCGCGCTGCCTGGACCGGCTCGCCGCGCTCGGCTTCACCCGGTTCACCGTGGCGATCGGTGACGAGATGGAGTTCGCGCTGCCCGGCTGGCGTCAGGCCGCCGAGGTGGCCGCGTACCTGCGCACGCTGCCGGACGAGGCCAACTCCGGCGACGTGTACGCCCGCCCCTGAGCGTCCACTTCGGACCGCCCTGCACGAAGGAACGAGGCATCGACCCTGCTCATCGCCGTGATCGGCGGAGCCGCAGCCCGGGCACTTTTTTCAAGCCTCGAACTTAGCAGTGCATCGTTATCCGTCTGTGATTGACGTGACCCGCGCCACTTGGGTTGACTGCCACGGAACCGCTTCCGCAACCGGTTCCGAAACACCCCGCTCATCCCTGCGACCCGGGAGCGTCACGTGCCGATCACCATCGCCGACGTCGCCACCCGCGCCGGGGTGAGCAAGACGACGGTCTCCCGGGTGCTCAACGGCAAGGGCGAGGTGCACGTCCGTACCGCCGACCGGGTCCGTGCCGTGATCAGCGACCTCGGGTACGTGCCGAGCGCCCGCGCGGTCGGCCTCGCCCGGGGGCGTACCCGGGTGGTCGGGATGCTGGTCCCGGCGCTGACCTGGCCCTGGATGGGCGAGGTGCTCCAGGGCGCGGCCGACGTGGTCGAGGCCGCCGGCTACGGCATGCTGCTGTTCACCTGCACCCACGGCGACGAGTCGATGCGCCGGTTCGCCTCCCAGGTCTCGGCCAAGTCGTTCGACGGCCTGCTCGTGGTCGAACCGGAGGGGACGCTCGACTACATCACCGAGCTGCACCGGCGCGGCCTGCCGGTCATCCTCATCGACGACCGGGGCCACCAGCCCGGCTTCCCGTCGGTGCGGACCACGAACGAGGAAGGCGCGCGGGCCGCCGCCACGCACCTGCTGGCGCTCGGCCGGCGGCGGCCGCTCGTCGTCACCGGCCTGCGCCGGTTCGGCTGCACCCGGGAACGGCTCGCCGGGTTCGCCGGCGCCTACGCCGACGCGGGCGTACCGATCGAGCCGGACCGGGTGGTGGAGGGCGACTTCACCTTCGAGTGCGGGCGCGCGGCGGTACGGCGGCTACTCGCCGACGGCGTACCGTTCGACGCCGTCTTCGCCCACAACGACCTGTCGGCCGCCGGGGCGTTGCAGGCGCTGCGCGACGCCGGGCGGCACGTCCCGCAGGACGTGGCGGTGGTCGGCTTCGACGACCTCCCGCTGGCCGGGCACACCCACCCGCCGCTGAGCTCGGTGCGCCAGCCCCTGCGGGAGATGGGTACGGCGGCGGCCCGCCTGCTCATCGGCCACCTCGCCGGCACCCCGCTGCCGGACACACCGACCGTCATCCCGACCGGCTTCACCGCCCGCGACTCGACGACCACGAGCGACCCGACCGCACCGGACTCGACAGGCGCGCGGGAGCCGGCGGGTGCCCGCGTCACCTGACCCACCCCGCCGTACCGGCGACCACGCCGGCGGGCCCGCCCGCCGGTGGCACCACCGCACACCTCCATCCACCACATCCCGCCCGAGGACTGCGGGACCACCGAGGGAGACCTCCATGAGAAGACGGCAACTCCTCGCCCTCGCGCTGGCCGGCGCGATGGTCACCGGCGCCGCCGCCTGCGGCGACAGCCCGAACGCGAACAAGAAGAGCGGCCAGGCCGCGACCGTGTTGAACGTCGGCATGCCCAACGGCCCGCAGGCGGAGAACAACAACCCGTTCCTCACCACCTCGGCCGCCGCGTCGCTCGGCTACCGGTGGCAGATCTACGAGCCGCTGATGATGTGGAACCCGGTCAAGCCGGCCGAGCCGTTCAAGCCGTGGCTCGCCACCAAGGCCGAGTGGTCGTCGGACTACAAGACGGTCAAGGTGACCATCCGGGAGAACGCCACCTGGTCCGACGGGCAGAAGGTCACCGCCGAGGACGTCGCGTTCACCTACAACCTGGTGAAGAAGTTCCCGGCCCTCAACGACCAGGGCGTGCCGTACACGGACGCCGTGGCCAGCGGCAACGAGGTCACCATCTCGATGGCCAGCCCGCAGTTCGTCAACCAGCAGAAGGTGCTGTGGCGGGTGCCGATCGTGCCAAAGCACCTGTGGGAGAAGATCGCCGACCCGGCCACCGACCCGGTGAAGCAGCCGGTCGGCAGCGGCCCGTACACGCTGAAGTCGTTCACCCCGGCGACCACGACGCTCTCCATGCGCGACAGCGGCTACTGGCAGGACCCGCCGAAGGTCAAGGAGCTGCGATACACGTCCTACACGGACAACAGCGCGCAGACCACCGCGCTGGCGAACGGCGAGTCGGAGTGGAGCTTCGTCTTCATCCCGAACTACCAGACCGTGTTCGTGGCGAAGGACCAGAAGAACCACAAGATGTGGGCGCCGCCGGTGCTGGGCATCCACGGCCTCTACGTGAACACCACGAAGAAGCCGTTCGACGACCCGACGCTGCGCAAGGCGATGAACATGGTGATCGACCGGGCGGACATCTTCACCACCGCCGAGGCCGGCTACTTCCACCCGGAGGTCAAGAGCGTGACCGGCCTGCCCAGCCCGGCCGGTGACTCGTTCATCGCGCCCGAGTACAAGGGCCAGGAGCACAAGGTCGACGTCGAGGGCGCCAAGGCGCTGCTCGCCGGCGCGGGTTACAAGCTCGACGGCACCACGCTCAAGGACAAGAGCGGCAAGCCGGTCACGATCCGGCTCACCGACCCGGCCGGCTGGTCCGACTACCAGACCAGCCTGGAGATCGTGAAGGGCAACCTGGCGAAGATCGGCATCGCGGCGACCATCGACAAGGCCAACCAGGACGCCTGGTTCCGCAACGTCGAGCAGGGCAACTTCGAGGCCACGTTCCGGTGGACCGAGTCCGGCGCCACGCCGTACGACATCTACCGGACCATCATGGACGGCCGCGTGCTCAAGCCGATCGGCACCGCCTCCCCGGCGGGCAACTTCGGCCGGTTCCAGAGCAAGGAGGCCACCGACGCGCTGGTGTCGTACGCCAACGCCACCGACGACGCCACCCGCACCACGGCGATGGCCACCCTGCAGAAGATCTTCGTCGAGCAGGTGCCGATGATCCCGGTCGGCGCGGACAACATCGGCGGCGCGTACAGCACGAAGAACTGGACCGGCTGGCCGGACGACTCGAACCCGTACGGCGCGCTCCAGCCCACCCAGCCCAACGCGGTGGACGTGGTGCTGCACCTCAAGCCGGTCGCCGGCTGACCCGGCGCCGCCGGCCCGGCCACGATCGCCCGGCCGGGCCGGCGGCGCCCGCCCCTCTCTTCGGCAACCCTGAGACAGGAATGCGGCATGACGTTGACCGAGAGCGCACCGGCGCCGGCCGACGAGGTGGTGCTGGAGGCCGTCGGCCTGACCAAGCACTTCCCCGTCCGCCGGCGGCTGCGTGACCTCCTCTCCCGCACCCCGGCGGTGGTGCACGCCGTCGACGACGTATCGATCGCGCTGCGCCGTGGCCGGGTGACGGCACTCGTCGGCGAGTCCGGCTCCGGCAAGTCCACAGTCGCCCGGCTGCTGGCCCAGCTCTACCCGCGCACCGCCGGCGACATCCGGCTGCACGGCCGCTCGACCCGGGTACGCGGCGGGCGCCGGTTCCGGGCGTACGTGCGCCGGGTGCAGCTGATCCTCCAGGACCCGTTCGCCTCGCTGAACCCCGTGCACACGGTCCGCTACCACCTGACCCGGTCGCTGCGCATCCACGGCAACGCCGGGACCGGACCGGACGGGCTGGAGAAGGCGCTCGCCGGCCTGCTGACCCGGGTCGCGCTCACCCCGCCGGAGCGCTACCTCGACGCGTTCCCGCACGAGCTGTCCGGCGGGCAGCGCCAGCGGGTGGCGATCGCGCGGGCGCTCGGCGCCGATCCCGAGGTGCTGCTCGCCGACGAGCCGGTGTCCATGCTCGACGTGTCGATCCGCCTCGGCGTGCTCAACCTGCTCCAGGACCTCAAGGACCGGCTCGACCTGGCGATCCTCTACATCACCCACGACATCGCCTCGGCCCGCTACTTCGCCGACGAGACGATCGTCATGTACGCGGGGCGGATGGTCGAGGGCGGTGACAGCGAGACGGTCACCCAGCGCCCGGCCCACCCGTACACCCGGTTGCTCATCGAATCGGCGCCGGACCCGGAGCGGATCACCGGCGCGGGCGGCGACGGCGCGGCGGCGGGCGAGCGGGGTCACGGCGAGCCGCCGAGCCTGATCCGCCCGCCGGCCGGATGCCGGTTCCACCCGCGCTGCCCGGCGGCCATGCCGCGCTGCGCCACCGACCTGCCGCCGCCGATCCCGGTCGACGACGCGCCGGGCCACTGGGCGGCGTGCTGGCTGTACGACGCGGACACCGTCGCCACGGAGAAGCCTGCGAACGCGGAGAAGCCTGCGAACGCGGAGCAGGCCGGAACGGAGGCGGCCCGGTGAGATTCCTGCTGCAACGGGTGGCCTTCTACCTGTTCACCGCCTGGGCGGCAATCACGCTCAACTTCTTCATCCCGCGGATGGTGCCCGGCGACCCCGTACAGTCGCTGATCTCCCGCAACCAGGGCCGGATCAGCGCCGACGCGATCGCGTCGCTGCGGGTGCTGTTCGGGCTGGACTCCGACCGCTCGCTGTGGGAGCAGTACGTCGCCTACTGGGGGCAGCTCCTGCACGGCGACCTGGGGCTGTCGTTCACGTTCTTCCCCGCCCCGGTGTCGCAGGTGATCGGCGACAGCCTGCCGTGGACCGTCGGCCTGGTCGGCGTCACCACGATCGTCAGCTTCCTGCTCGGCACCGCGCTCGGCGTCGGCGCCGGCTGGCGGCGCGGCTCGTGGATCGACGGGCTGCTGCCGGCCACCACGTTCCTGTCCTCGATCCCGTACTTCTGGCTCGGCCTGGTCGCGATCGCGCTGTTCGCCGGGCCGGGCAGCTTCTTCCCCTCCTCCGGCGGCTACGAGCCGGGCCTGGTGCCGGCGTTCGACGCGTACTTCGTGCCGAGCGCGATCCAGCACAGCATCCTGCCCGCGGCGACCATCCTGGTGTCGTCGATGAGCGGCTGGATCCTCAGCATGCGCAACATGATGGTGACTGTCGCCAGCGAGGACTACATCACCGTGGCGCACGCCAAGGGGCTGTCCGAGCGCCGGGTGGCGCTCAGCTACGCCGCCCGCAACGCGCTGCTGCCGAACGTGTCCGGGTTCGCGCTGTCGCTCGGCTTCATCGTCGGCGGCACGCTGCTCGTGGAGATCGTCTTCTCGTACCCGGGTCTGGGGTTCCAGCTCTTCCAGGCCGTCGGCGCGAAGGACTATCCGTTGATGCAGGGCATCTTCCTGATCATCACGATCTCGGTGCTGGTGGCGAACCTGCTCGCCGACGTGGCGTACCTGCTCCTCGACCCGCGGACCCGAAAGAGCTGAGCGATGACACTCTCCCCGTCCAGCATCGAGCAGGTCATCCCCGGCCAGGGGGCGATGGCGCAGCCGTCGGCCCGGGCACGCCGCCGCCGGTTCCGCTTCGTCGCCAACGCCAAGGCCGCGACCGGCCTGGCAGTCCTCGGGGTGTACGTGCTCCTGGCGGTGATCGGGCCGTGGATCGCGCCGTACGACCCGGACGCGCGCAGCGCCGACGTGCTCCAGGCGCCCTCGGCCCGGCACTGGTTCGGCACCACCCACCTCGGGCAGGACATCTTCAGCCAGATCCTGGTCGGCGCGCGCAGCGTCATGGTGGTGGGCCTGATCGCCGGCGTGCTCGCCACGATCCTGTCCATCCTCATCGGCGTGACCTCCGGCTATCTGGGCGGCGCAGCCGACGAGGGCCTGTCGGCGGTGTCGAACGTGTTCCTGGTGATCCCGGCGCTGCCGCTGATCATCATCGTCACGTCCCTGGTCGACCAGGCCGGCGACATGCTCGTGGCGCTCATCATCGGCCTCACCTCGTGGGCGTGGGGCGCCCGGGTGCTGCGCGCGCAGACGCTGTCGTTGCGCCGCCGCGACTACGTCGAGGCCGCCCGCGCCACCGGCGAGCGGACCTGGCGGATCATCGGCTTCGAGATCCTGCCGAACCTGACCGCGATCATCGCCTCCGGCTTCGTCGGCACCGTCATCTTCGCGGTGATGTCGGAGATCACCCTGGCGTTCATCGGCATCTCGTCGATGACGTCGTGGAACTGGGGCACGATCCTGTTCTGGGCGCAGGGACAGCAGGCCCTGGCGCAGGGCGCCTGGTGGTGGTTCGTCCCGGCCGGGCTGGCCATCGCGCTGCTCGGCACCGCGCTGGCGCTGATCAACTTCGGCATCGACGAGTTCGTGAGCCCGCGGCTGCGCACCGGCGGCCGGACCCGGATCCGTACCGCCGACGGTCGCGTCGTCGCGATGCGCGTCGGGTTCACCCCGGTGCTCGCGCCGGTCACCGCGTCGGTGCCGATGCAGCCGCGCGACGCCGACGGCCGGCCGCCCGCCGACGCCGTCAGGCCGCCCGCCGACGAGAGAGGGAAGCGCGCATGAGCGACCAGGTGCTGGAGATCCGCGGGCTGTGCGTCGACTACGGCGTCGGCGCGGAGGCGGTCCGCGCGGTCCGCGACGTCGACCTGACGCTGCACCGCGGCGAGGTGCTCGGCCTGGCCGGGGAGAGCGGCAGCGGCAAGTCCACGCTCGCGTACGGGCTGACCCGGCTGCTGCCCCCGCCCGGCGTGGTCAGCGGCGGCCAGGTCATCTACCACCCGGGCGACGGCCCGCCGGTCGACGTGCTCACGCTCAGCCCGGCGAAGCTGCGCGAGTTCCGCTGGGCGGAGACGTCGATCGTGTTCCAGGGCGCGATGAACTCGCTCAACCCGGTGCACAAGGTCTCCACCCAGCTGCTCGACGTGATCCGGGCACACGAGCGCAGGAGCACGTCGGCGAGCCGGTCGGCCCGGGCCAAGGAGCTGCTGCGCCTGGTCGGCATCTCCGCCGACCGGCTGGACAGCTACCCGCACCAGCTCTCCGGCGGCATGCGGCAACGGGTCATGATCGCGATGGCGCTGGCGCTGGAACCGCAGGTGGTCATCATGGACGAGCCGACCACCGCGCTGGACGTGGTGATGCAGCGGCAGATCCTCGGCCAGCTCGCCGAGCTGCGCGAACGCCTCGGCTTCGCGGTGCTGTTCATCACCCACGACCTGTCGCTGCTGGTCGAGTTCTCCGACCGGATCGCGATCATGTACGGCGGGCGGATCGTCGAGGAGGCGCCCGCCACCCGGCTGTACCGGGAACCGCTGCACCCGTACACCGAGGGGTTGCTGCACTCGTTCCCGGCGCTGCACGGGCCGCGCCGCGAGCTGACCGGCATCCCCGGCTCCCCGCCGGACCTGCGCGCCATGCCCTCCGGCTGCGCGTTCCATCCCCGCTGCCCGAAGGCGTTCGACGGGTGCGACGAGCAGGTGCCGGTGCTCGGCGCCCCGCGCGTCGACGACCCGGCGCGGGCCGTCGCGTGCCGGCTGCACCCGGCCGTCGCGCCCCTGTCCCGCTGACCCGCCCGACACCACCCGCTACCCGCGAGGAGAACCATGGACACCGACCTCACCCGCCCGTCGTCAGTCGCCGGCGCGGACCCGATCGACACGCTGCCGCCGACCTTCCGGTGGGGGGTGGCGACGTCGTCGTACCAGATCGAGGGCGCGGTGGCCGAGGACGGCCGCACCCCGTCCATCTGGGACACGTTCTGCCGGGTGCCGGGCGCTGTGGCGAACGGCGACAACGGCGACGTGGCGTGCGACCACTACCACCGGATGCCGCAGGACGTCGCGCTCATCGCCGACCTGGGACTGGACACGTACCGGTTCTCGGTGGCCTGGCCCCGCGTGCAGCCGGGCGGGCGCGGTCCGGCGAACGTGGCCGGGCTGGCCTTCTACGACCGGCTGGTGGACGAGCTGCTCGGCCGGGGCGTCGAGCCGTGGGTGACGCTGTACCACTGGGACCTGCCGCAGGAGCTGGAGGACGCGGGCGGCTGGCCGAACCGGGACACCGCGTACCGGTTCGCCGACTACGCGGAGCTGGTCTTCGCCGCGCTCGGCGACCGGGTCCGCACCTGGACCACGCTCAACGAGCCGTGGTGCTCGGCGATGCTCGGGTACGCCTACGGCGACCACGCCCCGGGCCGGCGGAACCTGGGCGACGGCATCGCCGCGGCCCACCACCTGCTGCTCGGGCACGGGCTGGCGACGCGGCGGCTGCGCGAGGCGGCCCGCTCCCCGATCGAGCTGGGCCTGACGCTGAACCTGTCCACCGCCGACCCGGCCACCGGCAGCGCGGCGGACCGGGACGCCGCGCGGGCCGCCGACGGGCTGGCCAACCGGCTCTACCTCGACCCGGTGCTGCGCGGGGCGTACCCGCAGGACGTGATCGCGGACCTGGCCGCCGAGGGGGTCCGTATCCCGGTCGAGGACGGCGACCTGGACGTCATCGCCACCCCGATCGACGTGCTCGGGGTCAACTACTACTTCGGGCAGTTGCACTCCGGCGTGGACGAGCAGGGCCGGGACCGCGACGACGACGGCAAGCCGGTACGCCGGGTGGTCCGCCGCGACCTGCCGCGTACCGCGATGGACTGGGAGATCGTGCCGGAGTCCTTCACCGACCTGCTGGTGCGCCTGCACCGCGACTACCCGGGCACGCCCATGGTGATCACCGAGAACGGCGCCGCGTTCGACGACACGCCGGACGCCGACGGGTTCGTCGCCGACGACGACCGGGTCGGCTACCTCACCGAGCACCTGCGGGCGGTGGCCCGGGCGCGGGCGGCCGGCGCCGACGTGCGCGGCTACTTCGCCTGGTCGCTGCTGGACAACTTCGAGTGGGCGTACGGCTACGACAAGCGGTTCGGCATCGTCCGGGTCGACTACGACACGCAGCGCCGCACCCCCAAGCGCAGCGCGCTGTGGTACCGGGACACCGTGCGGCGGGTCCGCGGGCAGCGCTGACGCCGCGGCGTGGGGCCGGGCCGGTCAGTGACGCCGGCCTTGCCCCCACGCCGGAACCGGGCGGGCGGCCGGGTCGCGGGCCACGCCGCCGTCGCGCAGCAGCCGGGTCATCGGCAGGGTGGCCGCGCCCATCGCGACCGCGTCCGGTCCGAGCCGGCACAGCTCGATCGAGGTCTGCGCGTACGGCTGCCGCAGCGCGTGCCGCGCGGTGGCCTCGCGGATCGCGGGCAGGTGCCGTTCGCCCAGGGCCAGCCCGGCCCAGCCGCCGAGCACCACCCGCTCCGGGTTGAACAGGTTGACCAGGTTCGCCACCCCGGCGCCCAGGTAGCCGACCGTCTCGTCGATCACCTTCGCGGCGGTGCTGCCGGTGGAGCGCAGCAGCTCACCGAAGGCGGTCTCCTCGTCCGCGCCGGGCGCCGGGCGGCCCCGGTTGGCCTGGCGGAACCGGTCCAGCACCGCCTCCGCCCCGACGTACGCCTCCAGGCAGCCGAGGTTGCCGCAGCGGCAGCGGCGGCCCCCGTACACGATTGTGGTGTGGCCCCACTCCCCGGCGCTGCTGTGCGCGCCGCGGTAGCCGACGCCGTCGGCGACCACGCTCGCGCCGACGCCGGAGCCGACCAGGGCGACCACCGCGTGCCGGACGCCGCGGCCGGCGCCGAACCACATCTCGGCCTGGCCGAGCGTCTTCGCGCCGTTGTCCACGTGCACCGGTACGTCGGTGCCGGCGCGCAGCATCGCGCCGAGCGGCACGCCGTCCCAGCCGAGCGTCTGGGCGTGCACCACGGCGTCGGCGGTGCGCTCGACGGTGCCGGCGACGGCGACGCCGAAGCCGAGGACCGCGGCCGGGTCGACGCCCGCCTGCTCGGTGACAGCGGCGAGGCCGTGCCGCAGGTGCGCGGCGACCTGCTCGGGGTCGGGGTCGGCCGCGGCGATCGGGTACTCCGCCTTCGCCAGTGCGGTCATGCTCAGGTCGAACAACTCCACCTGGACCCGGGTCTCGCCGACGTCGGCGCCGACCAGGTAGCCGTAGCCGGGCGCGACGCGCAGCAGCACGCGGGGACGGCCGCCGTCGGACTCGACCGAGCCGGCCTCCTCGACCAGGCCCTCGTTGATCATCTCGCCGACCAGGTTGCTGACGCTGGCCAGGCTGAGCGCCGTGGACTGGCCCAGCTCGTGCCGGCTGAGCGGACCGTCCAGCCAGATCCGGGTCAGCAGGACCGACCTGTTGGCCCGGCGCATGTCACGCACCGTGGTGCGTCTGGCGTCCACGTCGCCGCCGTCCTTCCCGGCCGCCCGCGGGCGGCTTTCGTTCCTGCTTCACACCCTGAACGGGGTGGTGACAGGGTACGCCGCATTTACACTTAACAAAGTTAACTGATAACCTCCGGCGCATCGATGAGGAGGTATGTCATGCGACTCGGACGTGGGATGACCGCTCTGCTCGGTGGCGTCGCGCTGCTCGCCGCCACCGCTGCCGCCCTGCCCGCCACCGCCGCCACACCGGCCCGCGCCGTCGGCGCGCTCGTCGCCTGTGACGCGCCGGGCTGGGCCGAGGGCGTCACCTGGACCGCCGGCAGCCGGGTGACCTATAACGGCCGGCTCTACCAGGCGCTCGTCACGCACACCCCGCCCGCCGGCGCGGGCTGGAACCCGGCCGCCGTACCGGCGCTCTGGACCGACCTCGGCGCCTGCACCGGCGGCACGCCGTCGCCGAGCCCCACCACCCGGCCGCCGTCGCCCTCCCCCACCGCCTCCCCTTCCCCGACCGCCTCCCCCACGCGGACGCCGACGCCCACGCCCACTGTGTCGTCCAGCCCGACCACGCCGGGCGGAGACACCTGCGCGCTGCGGTCCCGGCCGTCCGGCAAGGTGCTCCAGGGCTACTGGGAGAACTGGGACGGCGCCGCGAACGGCGTACACCCCGGCCTCGGCTGGATCCCGATCACCGACTCCCGGATCACCGGGCACGGCTACAACGTGGTGACCGCCGCGTTCCCGGTCATCCGCGCCGACGGCACCGTGCTCTGGGAGGACGGCATGGACGCCGGCGTCAAGGTGCCCACCCCGGCGCAGGTGTGCCAGGCCAAAGCCGCCGGGCTCACAGTGCTGCTGTCCATCGGCGGCGCCACCGCCGGGATCGACCTCAGCTCCAGCGCGGTCGCCGACCGGTTCGTCGCCACCGTCGTGCCGATCCTCAAGCGGCACAACTTCGACGGCATCGACATCGACATCGAGACCGGCCTGACCGGCAGCGGGAACATCAACCAGCTCTCCCCCTCGCAGGCCAACCTGATCCGGATCATCGACGGGGTGCTGGCCCAGATGCCGGCCGGCTTCGGGCTCACCATGGCGCCGGAGACCGCGTACGTCACCGGAGGCAGCGTCACCTACGGCTCGATCTGGGGCGCGTACCTGCCGATCGTCAAGAAGTACGCCGACAACGGGCGGCTGTGGTGGCTGAACATGCAGTACTACAACGGCTCGATGTACGGCTGCGCCGGTGACTCGTACCCGGCCGGCACCGTGGCCGGTTTCGTCGCGCAGACCAACTGCCTCGACGCCGGCCTGGTCGTGCAGGGCACCACCATCCGCGTACCGCTCGACCGGCAGGTCCCCGGGCTGCCCGCGCAGGTCGGCGCCGGCGGCGGCTACATGAGCCCGGCGCTGGTGGCCCAGGCGTGGAACACCTACCAGGGCCGGCTCAAGGGCCTGATGACCTGGTCGGTCAACTGGGACGGCTCGAAGGGCTGGACGTTCGCCGACAACGTCCGCTCGCTCCAGGGCCGCTGAGACGCGGCGCGGGGCCCCGCCGGACGGGCGGGGCCCGCGCCGGGTCAGGCGATCTTCTTCGGGGTGATCTTCTTCGGCGTGGTCGGGGAGTCCAGCCAGGCGTTGATCAGCGCGGTGAAGTCGCGGCCCGTCTGCTTGTTGACGAAGGCGATGAACGAGGCCCGGTCCTGCGGCGTGTTGCGCTGCTCCTGGACCCAGGCGCGGGCCAGCGCGAAGAACGCCGCGTCGCCGACCGTCCGGTGGATCTCGCGCAGCATCGCCGCCGGGCACAGATAGACGTTCCCCTCGGCGAACCGCTTCGGGTCGGGCCGGCCGGGCGGACCCAGCTTCTTGCGCAGCACGGCGTCACCCTCGCGCAGGTAACGGTCCAGGCTGGCCTCGCTGAGCTTCAGCGTCTCCTTGGTGTACAGGTCCTGGATGTACTTCGCCCAGCCCTCGTTCAGCCACAGGTCCGTCCAGGTGGTGGGCGTGACCGAGTTGCCGAACCACTGGTGGGCGTACTCGTGCAGCAGATCGCTGCCCCAGCGGTCCCGGCGGGCCGTGGTGTTCTCGATCTTCCGGCCCATCGTGATCATCTGCTGGGTCTCCATGCCCGACGCCGAGTCCACCACCACGACGCCGCCGGAGGGGAACGGGTACGGACCGAACTTCTTCTCCAGCCAGGCCAGGTACTGCGGGGACTTCTTCAGGTACGGCAGCAGCTTGTCGTCCGCGCCCTTGCGGTACCAGTAGGTCAGCGGCACGCCGCGCGGCCCCGCCGCGGTCAGCTTCTGGTACTTCCCCACCGCGAGCGTGGTCAGGTAGGTCGCGACCGGGTCGGTGCTCCGGTAGCTGAACGTGGTGCCGGACTGACCGGCGGGCGTGCCGCCGGCGATCGCGGACCAGCCTGCCGGCACTGTCACCCGGATGTCGTAGAGGGCCTCGTCCGACGGCTGGTCGTTCGCCGGGTACCAGGTGAACGCCCCGAACGGCTCCTGCATGGTCCAGAGGTCGCCCTCCTTGGTGACGGTGAGACCCAGGGCCTCGGTGTCCTTGCGGTGCGACGGCATCGGGGTCGTCTTCGGCCGGCCGTGGTAGGTGACCACCAGGGTCACCGGCTCGTCCGCCACCACCGGGGCGGACACGGTCAGCTTCTCCTTCGCCACCGCGCCGGGAACCGTAGCGCCGTCCAGCGTGACGCTGTCGAGCTGGTAGGGCATGAAGTCGAGAACCAGGCTCGGCGCGTCCTTCACCGGCCGGATCCGCAGCGTGGCGGTGCCGGTGAGGGTGGTGGTCGACGGCGCCCACTCCAGCGCGAGGTCGTAGTGCAGGACGTCCAGCGCGTCGGTGCCCCGGGCCGGATAGACCGGGTCGGCCACCGGCGTCGACCGCCCCGCCTGCCAGGCGGCGTAGTCGACGGCGGGCGCGGTCGGGCTCGGCGAAGTGGAGGCGGAGGGGGTCGCGGCCGGGGTGGCGGGAGCGGTGGTGCACCCGGCGACGAGCAACGGTACGAGGAGCATGATCAGGGTTACGGGGCGGCGCATCAGCGCACCCTACGGCAGTGATCGATCTTCGTGGGGGCGTCTCGGCTGGCGCGGGTTGCGAGACCCTGCGAGGCTGGCGCTCGTGTATGACTACGACCTGCTGGTGCTGGGCTCCGGACCGAGTGGACAGAAGGCGGCGATCGCCGCGGCGAAGCTGGGCCGCCGCGTCGCGATCGTGGACCGCCGCGACATGCTCGGCGGGGTGTGCATCAACACCGGCACCGTGCCGTCCAAGACGCTGCGCGAGGCGGTCCTCTACCTGACCGGGCTGAGTCAGCGCGACCTCTACGGCAGCAGCTACCGGGTCAAGGAGGACATCACCGTCGCCGACCTGGCCGCCCGCACCCAGCACGTGATCACCCGGCAGACCGACGTCATCCGCAACCAGCTGGCCCGCAACAAGGTCTCGCTGATCACCGGCACCGGCCGGTTCGCCGACGCCCACTCCGTCTGGGTCGACGCCGGCTCCGGCCGGGAGACCCGGGTCAGCTTCGACAAGGCGGTCATCGCCGCCGGCACCCGCCCCGCCCGCCCGGACAGCGTCGACTTCGACGACCGGACGATCGTCGACTCCGACGGCGTCATCAACCTTCAGGCCGTCCCGCGCAGCATGGTCGTCGTCGGCGCCGGGGTGATCGGCATGGAGTACGCGTCCCTGTTCGCCGCGCTCGGCACCAAGGTGACAGTGGTCGAGCGCCGCTCGCGGATGCTCGACTTCTGCGACGAGGAGATCGTCGAATCCCTGAAGTACCACCTGCGGGACCTGTCGGTGACCTTCCGCTTCGGCGAGGAGGTGGCCGCCGTGGAGAAGCACCGCAGCGCCGCGCTCTGCGTCCTGCGCAGCGGCAAGAAGATCGCTGCCGACACGGTGATGTACTCGGCCGGGCGGCAGGGGCAGACCGACGACCTCGCGCTGGAGGCGGCCGGGCTCACCGCTGACCACCGGGGCCGGATCACCGTCGACGCCGACTACCGCACCACCGTCGAGAACATCTACGCCGTCGGCGACGTGATCGGCTTCCCCGCGCTGGCGTCCACCTCGATGGAACAGGGCCGGCTGGCCGCCCAGCACGCCTGCGGCGAACCGGCGCGCGGCATGTCGGACCTGCAACCGATCGGCATCTACACCATTCCGGAGATCAGCTTCGTCGGGAAGACCGAGGAGGAGCTGACGGATGCGTCCGTCCCGTTCGAGGTGGGCATCGCCCGCTACCGGGAGCTGGCCCGGGGGCAGATCGTCGGCGACTCGTACGGCATGCTGAAACTGCTGGTCTCACCCGAGGACGGGCGGCTGCTCGGGGTGCACGTGTTCGGCACCGGCGCCACCGAGATCGTCCACATCGGGCAGGCCGTGATGGGCTGCGGCGGCACCGTCGACTACCTGCTGGACGCCGTCTTCAACTACCCGACGCTGGCGGAGGCGTACAAGGTGGCCGCCCTCGACGCCGCCAACAAGATCCGCAACATCACCCGGATCGACACCTGACCCTGCCCTCTCCCTGGGCCGGCTCGACGTCGCCAGACTCGTCGCGCTACTTCACCATGCGAAATTGTGGATGCGTCAACCACACTGTCAGGAGATCGGGCTCGACGACGTGGTAGATGTGCCGGGTGCCACCGGCGGCCACGTAGGGGATCTCGTGCCATGCCCCGCCGAGCATCCTGAGGGTCTCCCGGGATCCGGCCCACCACTCCTCGATCCCGGTACCGGCCTCGACGGCATCGAGGACGCGGACTCTCGCCGGAGGTGGGACCGGTAGTGGACCGGTGAGATCGATCAGGCCGCCGTACCGGTGCGCTATCGCTACCGCGAGATGCGCCAGGAACCGGTGGTCGTCCACGCCGTTCGTCGCCGAGGCCAGAACGACCTCTGTCGCGGGCCGGAACCCGGCGGCGCGCGCCAGAAATGTTGCCTCGTCCGGATCCTCCACGTCCCAGTCATCCGGCTCGACCAGCATCGGCCCGGTAACCGGTGACTCAGCCTGCCAGCCCAAGCGGGACGGCTCTCGGAGCAGCCACCAGTCGCCGGTCTGGTTGGTGAGCGCCTCCGCCAGCCAGACCCGGAACAGTTCGACATGCGAAGCGGTCCACGGATCGGGCAGCAGGACTGCGACACAGGGCCCGGCCACGGCCCCATCATGCCCGTACGCCCACGGCCGCGCTCAGGGGAGGGTGGGTCAGCGGCCTGTGGCGTAGCCCTGGGCGCCTCGGGGGTTCGCCGCGGCGGAGAGGACCCCGGTGCGCCGGTCGCGCGTCACCGCGCACATGCGGCCCAGGCTCCACGGGTCGGACAGGCGGACGGTGTGGCCCCTTGCGCGCAGGCCCGCCAGCACGTCGCCGTCGATCCGGTCCTCCAGCACCAGCACGCCCGGCTCGACCTCGCGTGGATAGAACGACGCGGGGAAGCTCGTCGTGTGCCACGTCGGCGCGTCGATCGCCTCCTGCAACTCCTGCCCGCCGGCCAGGTGCCGCAGCAGGAACAGCAGCTGCCACTGGTCCTGCTGGTCGCCACCGGGCGTCCCGCAGGCCATCACCGGCTCGCCGTCGCGGAGCACGAGCGTCGGGCTGAGCGTGGTACGCGGACGCCGCCCCGGCCGCAGCGTGGAGGCGAGCCCCTCCTCCAGCCAGCACATCTGCAACCGGCTGCCGAGCGGGAAGCCCAGCTCCGGGATGACAGGTGAACTCTGCAGCCAGCCGCCGCTGGGCGTGGCGGAGATGATGTTGCCCCACCGGTCCACCACGTCGACGTGGCAGGTGTCGCCGCGGGTCACGCCGTCCGCCCGTACCGTGGGTTCGCCGGTGCTCGGATCCTGCGGGACGGCCCCGCGACCCACGTCGGTGTGCAGGTGGGACGGGAGCCGGGGCGGCTCGCCCGCCGGGCTGCCGGGACGCAGCGTCGTGTCGGCACGGTCGCCGACCAGCGCGGCCCGCGCACGGGCGTAGCCGGCCGACAGCAGCGCGGAGCCCGGCACGTCGGTGTCGCCGTACCACGCCTCCCGGTCGGCGAACGCGAGCTTCAGCGCCTCGGCCTGCGCGTGGATGCCCTCCAGGCTCGACGGGTCGTGGACACGCGGGTCGTCGAGCGCGTCCAGGATGGAGAGCGTCTGGAGCAGCACCGGGCCCTGGCCCCAGAAGCCGGTCTTGGCGATCGTGTGCCCGTGCCAGTCCAGCGTGACCGGTTCCTCCCAGGTGGCCGACCATCCGGCCAGGTCGTCGCCGGTGACCAGCCCGGCGTGCGCACGCCCGCTGGAGTCGCGGAACGGCAGCCGGCTGAACACGTCGATCGCCTCGGCGACGAAACCCTCCCGCCAGGCGCGCCGGGCCGCCTCGATCTGCGCCTCCCGGTCCGCACCGGCGGCCCGTCCCGCGTCGACGAGGCGGCGCAGCGTGTCCGCGTACGCCGGGTTGGTGACCATCTCCCCCGGCGCGGGCGGGCGGCCGTCGCGGAGCCAGAGGCGCGCGGAGGTCGGCCAGTGGTCGGTGAACAGCGAACGGACCCGCGCGACGGTCTGCCCGGCCGGGCCGACCAGCGGATGGCCTGCGGCGGCGTAGCCGATCGCCGGTTCCAGCACCTCGGCGAGCGTTCGGGTGCCGTGGTCGCGCAGCAGCAACAGCCAGGCGTCGACAGCGCCCGGCACGACGGCGGCGAGCGGACCGGCGCCCGGCACGAGGTCCAGGCCGAGCGACCGGAAGTGCGCGACCGTCGCGGCCGCAGGGGCCGGGCCCTGACCGCACAGCACCCGCGGGGTGGGGTCGGTCGCGGTGGCGAGGACCGCGGGCACCTCGCCGGCCGGGCCGTTGAGGTGCGGCTCCACGACGTGCAGCACGAACCCGGCGGCCACCGCGGCGTCGAAGGCGTTGCCGCCGCGTTCCAGCACGCCCATCGCGGACTGGCTGGCCAGCCAGTGCGTGGAGGAGACCATGCCGAACGTGCCGCGCAACGTCGGCCGGGTGGTGAACGCCATGGGCGCGAGCCTACGGCGTGCCGGCGGCGTCGGCGTGCGTCGTCGCGGCCTCCCCCACGCCGCCGTCCCGGTCGCCGTCGAGCGGGAACAGGCACGCCGCGTGGTGGCCCGTGCCGACCTCGGCGAGCGCCGGATCGGTCTCGGCGCACGCGGGGCGGGCCTGCGGACATCGGGTACGGAAGCGGCAACCGCTCGGCGGGTCCACCGGGCTCGGGATGTCGCCGGTGAGCACGATCCGGCGGCGCTCCCGCTCGACGCGAGGGTCGGCCACCGGCACCGCGGAGAGCAGCGCCGCCGTGTAGGGGTGCGCCGGGTGCCGGTAGATCCGCTCGGGTGGGCCGGTCTCGACGATGCGGCCCAGGTACATCACCGCGATCCGGTCGCTCATGTGCTCGACGGCGGCCAGGTCGTGCGCGATGAACAGGTAGGTCAGCCCCAGGTCGCGTTGCAGGTGCCGGAGCAGGTTCATGATCTGCGCCTGCACGCTCAGGTCCAGCGAGGCGATCGGCTCGTCCAGGACGATCAGGTCCGGCTCGCCGGCCAGCGCCCGGGCCACGCCGACGCGCTGGCGCTGGCCGCCGGACAGCTCGTGCGGATACCGGCCGGCGGTGTCGGCGCGCAGACCGACCAGGTCCAGCAGCTCCGCGACCCGGTCCCGCCGGGCGGCGGCGGACGTGGCGAGCCGGTGCACGATCAGCGGCTCGGCGATGCTGTCGCCGACCGTCCGGCGTGGATCGAGCGACGCCTGCGGATCCTGGAAGACCATCGCGACGTGGCGGCGCGTCGCGCGCAGGCGGCGGCGCGACCAGCGGGTCACGTCCGCGCCGGCCACCCGGACCCGTCCGGCGGTCGGGTCGACCAGCCGCAGCAGCGCCAGGCCGGCCGTGGACTTGCCGCTGCCCGACTCGCCGACCAGCCCGAGCGTCTCGCCCCGGCGTACGGCGAGGCTGACGCCGTCCACGGCGCGGACGGTTCCGGCCGGGGTCGGGAAGTGCACCTTCAGGTCGTCCAGCTCGGCGACCACGTCCGGGGTGTCGGCGCTCATCCGGCCTCTCCACGGTAGAAGGTGCGGACCGTGTGCCCGTCGCCGACCGGCGTCAGCGGGGGCAGCTCGTGCTCGCAGCGGGGATCGGCGCGTACCGGGCAGCGCGGCCAGAACGCGCAGCCGGGCGGCAGGTCCAGCGGACTCGGCGGCGAACCGGGGATGGCGACCAGGTCCTCGCCGCGGCGTGACGGGTCCGGCCGGGCCGCCAGCAGCGCCCGGGTGTACGGATGGGTGGGCGTGTCGAACACCGCGTCGACGGGGCCCTGCTCGACGATCCGCCCGCCGTACATGACCGCCACGGTGTCCGCGATGCCTGCCACCACGCCCAGGTCGTGGGTGACCCAGACGACGGCGGTGCCCAGCCGTGCCTGGAGGTCGGCGACCAGTTCGATGATCTGCGCCTGCGTGGTGACGTCAAGCGCGGTGGTCGGCTCGTCGGCGATCAGCAGGTCCGGCTCGCAGGCGAGCGCCATGGCGATGGCGACGCGCTGGCGCATGCCGCCGGAGAACTGGTGCGGGTACGCGTCGACGCGCCGCGCGGCCGACGGGATGCCCACCAGTTCCAGCAGCTCCACCGCCCGGTCGCGGGCGGCGCGGCGGGTCAGCCCCAGGTGCTCCTCGGCCGCCTCGGTGACCTGCCGGCCCACCGGCAGCACCGGGTTGAGCGAGGTCATCGGGTCCTGGAAGACGAACCCGACGTGCCGGCCGCGTACCTTGCGGCGGCGGTCGTCGGGCAGCGCGGTCAGCTCCGTGTCGAGCAGCCGGACCCGGCCGGTGACTGTGGCGGCGCGCGGGGCGAGGCCGGTGGCGGCGAGCAGGGTCATGCTCTTGCCGCTGCCGGACTCGCCGACCAGCGCGAACGTCTCCCCCTGCCGCACCTGCCAGGACACCCCGGCGACGGCACGGACCGGGCCGCGGCGGGTGCCGACTGTGACGGTGAGGTCGTCCACTGACAGCACCGTCGAGTCGGTCGTGGGGTGCCGGCGCTGGCTCGGCATGGGCTCGGTGCGCTCGCTCATGGGGTGCTCCTGCGGGCCTCGCCCAGGGTGAGCTGGCGCGGGTCGAGCACGTCGCGCAGCGCGTCGCCGACCAGGTTGAACGCCAGTACGGTGAGGAAGATCGCCGCGCCCGGGAACACGCCCAGCCACCACGCGTCGGTGACGAAGCCGCGCCCGTCGAACAGCATCCGGCCCCAGGCCGGCGCGGGCGGCTGGATGCCGAGGCCGAGGAAGGACAGCGCGGCCTCGGAGAGGATCGCGAACGCCAGCGACAGCGACGTCTGCACGATCAGCGGCGCGGCGATGTTCGGCAGCACGTGCCGGCGCATGATGCGCAGGTCGGACGCGCCGATGGAGACGGCGGCCCGGACGAACACCTGCTCGCGTACGGAGAGCACGCCGGCGCGGGTGATCCGGGCGAAGATGGGCGTGTAGACCACGCCGATGGCGACCATGGCGGTGAGCAGGCCGGGGCCGAGCACCGCCACGATGGCGACCGCCAGCAGCAGCACCGGGAACGCGAACAGCACGTCCATGCAGCGCATGAGCACGCTGTCCAGCCAGCCCCGGTAGTAGCCGGCGAACAGTCCGAACGTCACGCCGGCGACCAGCGCGATGCCGACGCTGACGGCGCCGACCTGCAGTGACACGCGGGCGGCGACGAGCACCCGGCTGAGCACGTCACGGCCCAGCTCGTCGGTGCCGAACGGGTGCGCGCCGCTGGGTGGGCGCAGCATCTGGTCCACGTCGACGTCGTTCACGCCGGCCGGCGCCAGCCACGGGCCGGCCACACCGACCACCACCAGCAGTACGAGCACTATGGTGCCGCCGACGGCGAGCGGGTCACGGCGCAGCGCGTCCAGGACGCGGCGTCCGGTGCTCTCGGTCGTGGCGCTCACTTGACCGTGATCCTCGGGTCGAGGCGGGCGTAGAGGATGTCCACCAGCAGGTTGACCAGCAGGAACAACGCCGCCACCAGCAGCACCGCGCCCTGCAGGACGGGATAGTCGCGGGCCTGCACGGCGTCGAAGGTGAGCCGGCCGATGCCGGGCCAGGCGAACAGCACCTCGATCACGATGACGCCGCCGAGCAGGCTGGCGAGCTGCACCGCGACCACAGTGACCACCGGGATGAGCGCGTTGCGCAGCACGTGCCGCACGATCACCACCCGGTTGCGCAGCCCTTTCGCCTCGGCGGTCCGCACGTAGTCGGCGGAAAGCACCTCCAGCACGGAGGAACGGATGAACCGGGTGAGGATCGACGCGGTGACCAGGCCGACGGTGACCGCCGGCAGCGCCACGTGGGTGGCCCACCTGCCGGGGTCGTCGGTCAGCGCCACGTAGCCCGAGGGTGGCAGCCAGCCGAGCACCCCGGCGAACAGCAGGATGCCCATGATGCCCATCCAGAAGTCCGGCACGGAGACGCCGAACTGGCTGAACACGCGCGCGGCGTGGTCGACCGCCGAGCCGCTGCGGACCGCCGCGACGATGCCCAGCGGGAACGCGACGAGCAGCGCGAACACCACGGCGGTGACGGCGAGCGACAGCGTGGCGGGCAGCCGTTCCAGCACGATCTGGCTCACCGGCTGGCCGGTGCGGAAGCTGACCCCCAGGTCGCCGGTGAGCGCGTGCCCCAGGTAGCTGGCGTACTGCACCGGTAGCGGCTGGTCGAGGCCGGCGCGTTCGCGCAGCGCCTCGTACGTCTGCGGGTCGAACCGGGTGCCGAGCGCCACCCGGACCGGGTCGCCCGGCACCAGTTGCAGCAGCAGGAACACCACGAGCGTGACGCCGACCAGCACGACCGCCGACTGGAGGACCCGCCGCAGGACGAAGCGGGCCATCACTTGGCCAGGGCGACCGACCGGAACCGGATCGCCCGGTCGGTGCGCACGTCGTAGCCGGAGACCTTCTTCGACCAGCCCTGCACCACGTCCGGGTTGTAGAGGTAGAGGTAGCTGGCGTCGTCGACGATCTGCTTCGCCGCCTGCTCGTACGCCTGCTTGCGGACGCCCTGGTCGGTCTGGGTACGGGCGTCGTCGAGCAGCTTGTCGACCGCCGGGTTCTTGTACTTGTGGAAGTTGAACGTGCCGCCGCTGTGGTGCTGGGCGTAGTAGAACTCGTCCGGGTCGATGTTGCCGAGCCAGCCGAGCATGAACCCGTCGAAGTTGCCCTTCGCCTGCTCGTCGAGCCACTGGGCGAAGTCCAGCGTACGGATCTTGACGGTGATGCCGACGTCCTTGAGCTGCGCGGCGATGACCTGCGCGGCGGTGACCGTCTCCGGGTACTCGCTGGTGACCATCAGGTCCATGGTCAGGTTGCTCACGCCGGCCTGGCCGAGCATCTGCTTCGCCTTGCCCGGGTCGTGGCTGTAGGGCGCGTAGTCGTAGTAGAACGCGCTGGCCTTCGGGATCGCGGTCTGGTTGACGGTGGCGAGCCCGAACTTGGCCGCCTTGGTGATCGCCTCGCGGTCCAGCGCGTAGCCGATGGCGCGCCGCACCTCGGGGTTGTCGAACGGCTTGCGGGCCTCGTTGAGCGCCACGTACCAGTAGTCGGTGGAGGCCGCCGACTTCACCACCGGGTCGTCGCCGTCCTGCAACGACTTCACCTGCTGGGGCGGCAGGTTGTCGGTCCACTGGACCTGGCCGCTGCGCAGGTTCTGCAACGCCACCGTCGGGTCCTTGACGAAGGTGAACGTGACGCCGTCCAGCTTCGGCTTCTCCCCCCAGTACGAGTCGTTGCGGACCAGCTTGACGCTGTCGCCGGAGGTGTAGCCGGCCACCTTGAACGGGCCGCTGCCGACTGGCGCGGTCTTCACCGCGCCGGACTCGACGTTGGACTTCTCCACGATCGCCACGCCCTTGAAGCCGCCCAGGTTGGCCAGCAGGTTCGGCGTGGGCGCGCTGAGCGTCACCACCACTGTGGCCGGGTCGGGCCCGGTGACCGACTTGACGGTGGCGAACTTGTACGCGTTGTTCAGCTTCTCCTTGATGATCCGCTCGTACGAGTAGACGACGTCCTCGGAGGTCAGCGGCGACCCGTCGGAGAACTTGACGCCCTCGCGCAGCGTGAACGTCCAGGTGAGCTGGTCATTGCTGGTGGTCCACTTCGTCGCCAGCGACGGCACCATCTTGAGGTCGGCGTCCGGCTCGACGAGCGTGTCGTAGACGTTCTCCAGCACCTGGAAGCTGTAATACGCCGAGGTCTTGTGCGGGTCGAGCTGGTCCGGCTCGCCGCCGATCGCGGCGTTGAGGACACCACCGGCGCCGCCGGCGTTCCCCCCGCCGCCGACGTCGACCGCCTCGCCGCCGGTGCATCCGGACAGGACGCCGACGGTCAGTGTGAGTGCGGCACCGAGCACACCGAGCTTTTTCCTGGACACAGGCCCCCCTAGCCACTTCCCGGACAAAAGAAAGTTTCGGCGAGTCTTCTCCCCGAGCGGGATGATGTCAACGAATACCGCCAAAGTGACTGGTCGGCCGCCGCTTGCCGGTGCGGAGTGAACGGTGGTTCAATCCGGGCCCCGACCCGATCCGCCACCAGCGCTGGGAGTTGCCGCCGTGACCACACACGAGGTCGTCAACCAGGTCCCGCCGATGGTCGGCCACGACACCGCCGACGACCCGGCGCTGCGCGACGGGGTGGCCCGCGAGGGCGCCGGCTGGGCGCTGCCCGGGCTGCACGAGCTGGGCCGGCTCGCCGGTGGCGAGGAGGCAGCCGAGCACGGTCGGCTCGCCAACGAGCACCCGCCGGTGCTGCGCACCCACGACCGGTACGGCCACCGCATCGACGAGGTGGAGTTCCACCCGTCCTGGCACGAGCTGATGCGTACCGCAGTCGGTCACGGCCTGCACGCCGCGCCGTGGGCCGACGACCGGCCGGGCGCGCACGTGGCCCGCGCGGCCGGCTTCTACCTGTGGCGGCCCGACGCCGGGCACGGCTGCCCGATCTCGATGACCTACGCGGCGGTGCCCGCGCTGCGGCACAGCCCGGACCTGGCCGCCCGGTACGAGCCGCTGCTCACCACCCGCGAGTACGACTTCGGGCTGCGCCCGCCGCAGACCAAGCGCGGCCTGCTCGCCGGCATGTCGATGACCGAGAAGCAGGGCGGCTCGGACGTCCGTGCCAACACCACCACGGCCCGGCCCGAGCCGGACGGCAGCTACCGGCTCGTCGGGCACAAGTGGTTCACCTCGGCGCCCATGTGCGACCTGTTCCTCACCCTCGCCCAGGCGCCCGGCGGTCTCACCTGCTTCCTGGTCCCCCGGGTGCTGCCCGACGGCACCCGCAACCCGATGCGGCTGATGCGGCTCAAGGACAAGCTCGGCAACCGCTCCAACGCCTCCGCCGAGGTCGAGTACGAGCACGCGGTGGCGTGGCGCGTCGGCGACGAGGGCCGGGGCGTGCGCACCATCATCGACATGGTCAACCTGACCCGGCTCGACTGCGTGATCGGCGCGGCGGCCGGGATGCGCCACGGCGTGACCACAGCCGTGCACCACGCCACCCACCGGCGGGCGTTCGGCGACTACCTGGCCGACCAGCCGCTGATGCGCAACGTGCTGGCCGACCTGGCGGTGGAGTCCGAGGCGGCCACCGTCCTGATGGTCCGGCTGGCCGGCGCGACCGACCGGTCCGCGCGCGGCGACGACGGCGAGACGGCGTTCAAGCGCCTCGCCCTCGCCATCGGCAAGTACTGGGTGTGCAAGCGCTGGCCGGGGCACGCCGCCGAGGCGCTGGAGTGCCTGGGCGGCAACGGCTACGTGGAGGAGTCCGGCATGCCGCGGCTGTTCCGCGAGTCGCCGCTGAACTCGATCTGGGAGGGCTCCGGCAACGTCGCCGCGCTCGACGTGCTGCGCGCGCTCACCCGGGAACCGCAGGTGCTCGCCGCGTACGAGGCGGAGGTGGCCGCCGCGGCCGGCGCGGACGCCCGGCTGGACGCCGCGGTGCGCCGGGTGCGCGACGAACTGGCCGACCACACCGACCTGGAGTTGCGCGCCCGGCGGGTGGTCGAGCGGCTGGCGCTGGTGCTCCAGGGCGCGCTGCTGGTGCGCCACGGCCACCCGGCGGTCGCCGACGCGTTCTGCGCGTCCCGGCTCGACGGCGACCACGGGCAGGCGTACGGGACGCTGCCGGGCGGACTGGACCTCGCCGCGATCATCGACCGCGCCACTCCCAAGATCGGCTGAGGGTGTGGTGATGCGACTCGCCTCGGTACACCTGTATCCGGTCAAGTCCCTCGGCGGCGTCGACGTCGACCGGGCCGATGTCCAGCCGTGGGGATTGCGTCACGACCGCCGCTGGCTGGTGCTGCGCCCGGACGGCCGCAAACTGGGCTCGACCGACCTGCCGGCGCTGCTCGGCCTGACCGCCGCGCCCGGCTCCGGGTCGATCACGCTCACCGCCCGCGACGGGTCGTCGCTGACAGTCGCCGAGCCGGTGGACGGGCCGCCGGTCGCCACGGACGTGTCCCGGCTGGACACGGTCCGGCTCGCCGCCGACGAGGCCCACGACTGGCTCTCCGCGCGGCTGGGCCGGCCCGTACGGCTGGCCTGGCTGGACGATCCGCGCCGCCGGCCGATGTCGGCCGAGCACGGCGGCGGGCCCGGCGATCCGCTGAACCTGTCCGACGCCGGGCCGCTGCTGGTCGCCACGGCGCCGTCGCTGCGGCGGCTGCGGGACTGGATCGTCGAGGGTGCGCTGGAACGCGGCGAGCCCGCGCCGGAGCCGCCGGCGATGGCCCGGTTCCGCCCGACTGTGGTGCTGGACGGGCCGTTCGAACCGTTCGCCGAGGACGGCTGGAGCCGGGTACGCATCGGCGCCGTCGACTTCCGGGTGTCCGAACGCTGCGACCGCTGCTCGGTGACGCTCATCGACCCGGAGACGCTCGCGACCGGGAAGGAGCCGATCCGCACGCTGGCCCGGCACCGGCGCTACGACGGCAAGACGTGGTTCGGCGTCCGCCTGGTCCCGCTGAGCACCGGCGAGATCCGGGCCGGCGACGAGTGCGAGGCGACATGACCGCCCGCCGTTCGACACCGTGCTGCTCGCCGGGGCGGGTGGACTGAGCGCGGTCAGCCCGACCTGACCGGCCGGGACCGCCACTTGTCCGCCAGGATCGCGTAGACGAGTTGGTCGGCCCAGCCGTCCCGGAACCGGTAGCTGCGCCCGTGCCGCGCCTCCCGCCGCATGCCGAGCCGGGCCATCAGGCGGGCCGACGGCTCGTTGTCCGCGTGGCAGCGGGCCACCACCCGGTGCAGACCGAACCCGCCGAAACCCCAGTCCAGCAGCGCGCCGGCCGCCTCCGTGGCCAGCCCCCGGCCGCCGTGGCCGGGGTGGAACACGTACCCCAGCTCGGCGGTGCGGTCCGCGGCGCTGCGCCACACCAGCTCGACCGCGCCGATCACCCGCGCGTCGCGCACCACGGCGAGCGTCAGGCAGTCGCCCTCCGCGCGCAGCGCGTCCTCGCCGGCCATCGCGGTCACCGACGCCAGGGACTCCGCCCGGGTACGCGGCGCGGCGCCGGCCATCCAGCGGACCACGTCCGGGCGGCGCTGCCAGGCGTGCACGTCGTCGAGGTCGCCGAGGGTGACCGGGCGCAGCAGCAGCCGGGGCGTGCGCAGCGGGTACGCCGGGTGGGTCATCGGGCGATGGTAGGAGGAACCTAGTGTGGGCCGCATGGTCGTTTCCGCCGACGAGGGCAATCCGCTCACCCAGCTCACGCTCGACCAGCTCCGGCAGCGCACCAGCGTGAAGTGGCGGCTGTACCCGCCGGACGTGCTGCCGCTGTGGGTGGCCGAGCAGGACGTGCCGCTGGCGCCGCCGGTGGCCGAGGCGCTGCGCCGGGCGGTCGAGCTGGGCGACACCGGCTATGCGTTCGGCACCGGGTACGCCGAGGCGGTCGGCGGGTTCGCCGCGCAGCGGTGGGGCTGGGCCGACTTCCCGGTCGGCCGGACCACGCTGGTGCCGGACGTGATGATGGGTACGGTCGAGGTGCTGCGCCTGGTCACCGGCCCGGGCGACGCGGTGGTGGTCACTCCCCCGGTCTACCCGCCGTTCTACGCGTTCGTCGCCAACGCCGGCCGGCAGGTCCTCGAGGCGCCGCTCGGCGCGGACCTGCGGCTCGACCCGGCCGCGCTGGAGGAGGCGTTCCGCCGGGCCCGCGCGATCGGCGAGCGGCCGGCGTTCCTGCTCTGCAACCCGCACAACCCGACCGGTGTGGTGCACCGGCCCGACGAGCTGGCCACCGTCGCCGAGCTGGCCGCCCGGCACGGCGTACGGGTGGTGGCCGACGAGATCCACGCGCCGTTGGCGCTGCCCGGCGCGCGGTTCACGCCGTACCTGACGGTGCCGGGCGCGGAGAACGCGTTCGCGCTGCTGTCGGCGTCGAAGGCGTGGAACCTGGCCGGGCTCAAGGCGGCGCTGGCGGTCGCCGGGCCGGACGCGGCGGACGACCTGGCGCGGATGCCGGAGGAGGTCAGCCACGGACCCAGCCACCTCGGTGTGCTCGCGCACACCGCCGCGTTCCGCGCCGGCGGGCCGTGGCTGGACCGGCTGCTCGACGGCCTCGACGCGAACCGGGCGCTGCTCGGATCACTGCTGGCCGAGCACCTTCCGACCGTGTCGTGGCAGCCGCCCGAGGGCACGTACCTGGCCTGGCTGGACTGCCGGCGCCTCGGCGTACCCACCGAGGCGGGCGACGGACCGGGCGTGGCGAGCGACCTGGCCGGTCCGGCGCGGATGTTCCTCGACCGGGCCCGGGTGGCGCTCAGCTCCGGGCACGTCTTCGGCTCCGGCGGCACCGGGTTCGTGCGGCTCAACTTCGCCACCTCCCCCGCCGTGCTCACCGAGGCGGTCACCCGGATGGGCCGCGCGGTGGTCGCCTGACCGGCGGCCAGCGCGCTCGCGCGCCTTACCAGCGGCTCAACGGGCGACGACGCGTACCCCCTGGTTGTCGCCCTCGGACAGGAACGACGCCACGGCGCCGCCCTCGGCGGTGACGGCCGTGCGCTCGGCGCGGGTCAACGCGCGCAGCGGCGTGACCACCACGACGCCCGCGTCGACCGTCCAGGTGGCGGCGACCCGGCCGTTGACGAGCACGAACCGGGCACCCGCGACGGAGAGGTTGCGGTGGGCGTCGTCGATGATCCGGCTGCGGTCGTGGTAGCCGAGCACCGCGTTGTCGAAGGCGGGCAGGAACCGTACCGGCGCGGGGGTGTCCGGGTCGGGCCGGGGCGCGCCGGGCAGGTCCAGCAGCGTGCGGCCGCGCGCATCCCGGAAGGCCACCAGCTCGTCGCGGACCGCCGCCACCGCCGCCGGCAGCCCGGCGAGGCCGCACCAGGCGCGCAGGTCCGCCGACGCGGCCGGACCGAACGCGGCCAGGTAGCGCCGCACCAGCGCCCGCCCGGCCAGGTCGTCGCCGTCCAGACCGGGCGGGTCGGCGTCGCGGCCCAGCCACCGGGCCAGAGCGACGGTACGGACGCCGGCGGTGGCCCGCCACAGTCCGCGCGGCGGGGCCTGCACGGCCGGGACCAGCGCGAGCACGATCTCGCCGAGCGCCCGCCGGTCGGTCTCCGGCCAGCGCGCGGCTAGCGCCCCCACGATCTCGGCGGTGGTGCGCGGCTCGCCGTCGGCAAGGACCTCCCGGGCCGCCGCGGCGAGTTCGTCGAGGTCGACCCCGTCGAACTCGCCGCGGTAGACGCCCAGCACCCGCTGCCGCAGCATCGCGTCGTGCCGGGACCGCCAGGTCAGCACGTCGTCCGCGGCGAGGAGGTGCACGGTGCGGCGCATGAGGTGGGTACGCACCAGGCGGCGGCGCACCAGCAGGTCCGACAGGACCGCCGGGTCGAAGGCCCGCAGCCGCGACCAGAGCCCGACATACGGCTCCTGCGGCTCCTGGGCCTGCAACCCGCACAGGTGCGTCACGGCGTCCGCCACCGGCAGGTCGGCGCGCTCCAGCAGCAGTTGCCGGGCGAGCGTGGCCCGGTTGAGCATCAGCTGGTCGAGCACTGTCATCGCTGCGGTCTCCGGCCCGCTCAGGTGGTGGTCTGCCCGTCGATGCTCTCGCGCAGGATGTCGGCGTGCCCGGCGTGCTGGGTGGTCTCGGCGATGACGTGGATCAGCACCCGCCGGATGCTGCGGACCGAACCGGGCTCGTTCCACGGCGCGTCCGGCACCGGCCAGGTCGCCGACAGGTCCTCGACGCCGGCCACGATCTCCTCGGTACGGGCGGCGATGCGGGCGTACCGGTCCAGGATGGCCGGCAGCGTGTCCTCGGGCAGCATCTGGAAGTCCCGTCCCCGCTCGATCGCCCACTGCGGCAGCTCGCGGGCCTGCCCGGACATGAAGTCCTCCCAGGTGACGCCCTCGGGCATGGCGAATGACATCGCCGAAGGGCCCTCGACCACGAACCGCAGCCACGCCTCCTCGGTGGACGCGACGTGCTTGATCAGGCCGCCCAGGCAGAGCGCGCTGACAGTCGGCTTCTGCGCGGCCTGCTCGTCGGTCAGGCCGCGCACCGTGTTGATCAGCATGTTCCGGGCCTCGGCGAGCTCGGCCAGCAGGTCGGTCCGCTCGGCGTCGAGGGTGGTGGGGGTCGTGGTGGTGCCGGTCATCGTCATCGTTCCTTCCGGTCCTGATCGGGTACGGGTCCACCCTCGCAGGCATAGCGGTCAGGAAGTGTCCTCTTCTCGCGGCAGAATGCGTGGCGTGCCGAAGACTTCCGCCCGACTGCTCTCCCTGCTGTCCCTGTTGCAGGCGCGACGCGACTGGCCCGGGTCGCTGCTCGCCGAACGGCTGCGGGTCAGCCCGCGAACCGTGCGCCGCGACGTCGACCGGCTGCGCGAGCTGGGCTATCCGATCGAGAGCGCCAAGGGGCCGGACGGCGGCTACCGGCTGGGCGCCGGCTCGGCGCTCCCGCCGCTGCTCTTCGACGACGAGCAGGCGGTCGCGCTCACAGTGGCGTTGCAGACCGCCGCCGGCGGGGTGACCGGCATCGAGGAGGCGGCGGCGCGGGCGCTGACCACTGTGCGGCAGGTGATGCCGGCGCGGCTGCGGCACCGGGTGGACGCGCTGCGGGTGGTCGACGTGCAACGCGCCGATACGCCCTCCCGGCACCGGGTGGAACCGGCGCTGCTGATGACGTTGAGCGCCGCCGTGCACGCCCGCGAGGAGCTGCGCTTCGACTACGAGTCGGTGTCGACGACGCCGCCGGTCGCGGGCCGGCCGCCGCGCCGGGTGCAGCCGCATCACCTGGTCACCTGGGGTGGGCGCTGGTACCTCGTCGCCTGGGATCTCGACCGCGTCGACTGGCGCACGTTCCGGGTCGACCGGATCAGCCCGCGTACGCCCACCGGCCCCCGGTTCACGCCCCGCGAGCTGCCCGGCGGGGACGTGGCCGCGTACGTCGCCGGCCGGTTCAAGGGCGCCACCGGGCCGGGTGACTGGCCCTGCCGGGGCGAGGTGATCCTCGACCTGCCCGCCCGCGTGGTGTCCGGGTGGACCCGCGACGGGATCGTCGAGGCGCTGGGCCCGGACCGTTGCCGGCTGGTGCTGGGCGCCTGGTCGTGGCCCGGGCTGGCCGCCGTGCTCGGCCGCTACGACGCCGACATCGAGGTGGTCGGGCCGCCGGAGCTGCGCGAGGCGTTCGCCCGTCTGGCCCGCCGCTACGCCGCAGCGGCAGAGGGCCCGCGCCCGCCTCGGTAGCCGGGCCGGCCGGGGCGTCAGTCGGTGGGCAGGAGCGGGCGCATGAACGTGCGCTCGTACCGCAGGACGCAGCCCGACTCCTCGCGGATCCGGTCGGCGGCGACGAACTCGGGGTCCACACCGAACCGGGCCCGGTACTGCTCGTACGCCGCCAGGCTGTCGATCGTGTAGTGCACGACGCAGGTGATCACGCGGCCACGATAGCGGCGGCCGGTCAGGCGGCGGAGCGGCGGCCACCGGGGTCGGTCGTGTCGGCCAGGCCGGCGTACCGCCCCCTGTGGTAGAGCAACGGCGAGCCGACGTCGGCGTGCCGCAGCAGCTCCGGTTCGGCCAGCACGACGGCGTGGTCCCCGACGACAACCCGGTCCACCACCCGGCAGAGCAGCCAGGCCAGCGTGTCGTCGAGGACCGGCACCCCTTCCGGGCCGGGCCGCCAGCGGGTCGGCTCGGCGAACCGGTCGATCCCGCTGGTGGCGAACGTCCGGGCCATCTCGTGCTGGCCGTGCCCGAGCAGGTGCACACCGACGTGCCGGGCCCGGGACACCACCGGCCAGCTCGACGAGCCCCGGTCCAGGCAGAACGAGACGATCGGCGGCCGCAGCGACACCGCGGTGAACGAGGTGGCGGTGAACCCGGCCGCGGGCGGACCGGCGGCGGTGACCACTGTGACGGTGCTGGCCTGGTGCCGCAGCAGCGTCCGCAGCGCGTCGGCGTCGGCGTCGACCGGGGTGTCGGCAGGCTCGGTCACGGTGTTCCTCCAAGGTGTACGACGGGGGATCGTCGACCCCAGGGAGAGTTTCCTATCCAACCAGTAGGATTACAAGGTCTTCCCGGGCTCCGACCCACCAGCGGCACGGTCGGCCACCACCACCGAGATGCCGTCGAGCACACGCTGGAGACCGAACTCGAAGGCGTGGTCCGGCCCGTACGCCGCGCCGTGCGCCATGCCGGCCGCGGTGCCGACTCGCGCGGCGAGCGGGAAGCTGCCGGCGGTCATGAACTTCTCCAGCCAGGGCCCGTGCGTCTGCCACCACTGGTCGTCGGTCATCCCGGTCTCACGTTCCAGCTCGGCCACGTCCAGCGCGACCCGGGCCGCGTTCTTGGCGTGCCCCAGCACGAGCGTGAGCACCGCGTCCATCTCCACGTCGTCCAGCCCGATGTCCGCGACGGCGTGCAGTTCGTAGTCGTACTTGGCGAGCACGTTCGGGCCGAGCACCGGCCGGGTGGTCTCGGCGCGCAGCAGCCACGGGTGGGCCCGGTAGAGGGCGAGGTTGTCCCGCGCGACGCGTTCCAGCCGCCCCCGCCAGCCACCCGGCACGTCGGACGGGCGCGGCAGGTCACCGAGGACGGCGTCCACCATGACGTCGAGCAGTTCCGCCTTACCCGGCACGTACGTGTAGACGGACATGGTGCCCACGCCGAGCGCCTCGCTGACCCGGCGCATGGTGAGCGCGTCGATGCCGTCGGCGTCGGCGATCTCGATCGCGGTGCGCACGATCCGGTCGACGCTCAGGGCGGGACCGGCGCCGCGGCTGGCCGGCTCCTGGGTGCGCCAGAGAAGGGCCAGGCTGCGGGCGGGATCGGCCTTGCGCCGGCGCTCCTTCGACATGGTGCCGTCATCCTACCGGCCATGCCGGTCACCGGCGGTCGGCGGGACGCCGGAAAAGGGGAGCCCGAGAAATGTTCGCGCAAAAAGAATGGCGGGTTCTCCCGCCACTACCAACATATAGCGCACCCCCGGTCTTGCCGCAAGACCGGGGTGAGGGCGCACAATTGCCGGCCGTAACCCATTGCCGAGGCATTCGAAAAGCCGCGAAGAGCGGAGGCTCGGCCGTGCCCGTGATCGGAGACGAGTTGAATCTGCCTGCCACGAGCGTTTTCGATCTTCCCGAGCGTCTGTCGGCGAAGGCCGGCCCGGACCTGATCGCCGCCGACGAGCGGCACTTCGCCGCCATCGCGGACAGCCTGCACCGTTCGATCGCCGAGTTGACCGACCGGCTCGACGCGACGCGCCGGACCGCGGGCGGCCGGGGCCGGCAGGCGGTCGACCGGGACCAGGAGGTCCGGCGGCTGAGCGCGCGCCTGCGTACGCTGCGCCGTTACGGCCTGGACCTGTGCCTGGGCCGGATGGTCGGCGCGGACGGCGGCGAACCGGTGTACGTGGGCCGGCTCGGCCTGACCGACGGCGCGGGCGGCCGGCTGCTGCTGGACTGGCGCTCCCCCGCCGCCGAGCCGTTCTTCGGCGCCACCCACGCCGACCCCATGGGCCTGGTCAGCCGCCGCCGGTACCGGTGGAGCCGAGGGCGGATCACCGACTACTGGGACGAGGTGTTCACCGCCGACGGCCTGGCCGGGCACGCCGCGCTCGACGACCAGTCGGCGTTCATCGCCAGCCTGGGCGCGACCCGGTCGGCGCGGATGCGCGACGTGCTCGGCACCATCCAGGCCGACCAGGACGCGATCATCCGGGCCGGGTCGCGAGGCGCGCTGGTGGTCGACGGCGGCCCCGGCACCGGCAAGACGGTGGTGGCGCTGCACCGGACCGCGTACCTGCTGCACGCCGACCCGCGGCTGGGCGAGCGCCGGGGCGGGGTGCTGGTGGTGGGGCCGCACCAGCCGTACCTGAACTACGTGTCGGACGTGCTGCCCAGCCTGGGTGAGGAGGACGTGCAGATCTGCACGCTCGCCGACCTGGTGCCCGAGGGCGCGGCGGCGGCGCCGGAGACCGACCCGGAGGTGGCCCGGCTGAAGGCGTCCGCGGACCCGGTGCGGGCGGTCGACGCCGCGGTCCGGTTCTACGAGGAGCCGCCCGCGACCGGGATGACAGTCGGCGTCGGGGACGGCGAGCTGCGGCTGACCGCCGACGACTGGACGACGGCGTTCGAGGCGGCCGGACCGGGCGTCCCGCACAACGAGGCCCGCGACGACGTGTGGGAGGAACTGCTCACGATCCTGGTGGAGAAGTACCGCGGCGACGAGCCGGAGGAGGCGGTGCGCCGGGCGCTGGCGCGCGACCGGGAGCTGGTCACCGCGTTCGGCCGGGCGTGGCCGCTGCTGGACCCGCTCGACGTGGTGGCCGACCTGTGGTCGGTGCCGGCCTACCTGCGCCGGTGCGCGCCCTGGCTGAGCGTCGAGGAGATCCGTACGCTGCGGCGGCCCGACCCCCGGGCTTGGACTGTCGCCGACCTGCCGTGGCTGGACGCGGCCCGGCGCCGCGTCGGCGACCCGGAGGCGTCGCTGCGGCGGCGCCGCGACGAGGCGGTGCTGGCCGCGCAGCGCGCCGAGATGGACACGGTGGTCGACGCGCTGATCGCGTCGCACGCCTACGACGACGGCGAGGGTCTGATGACCATGCTGTACGGCGAGGACATGCGGACGAGCCTGGTCGACGAAAGCGCGCTGAGCGTGGCCGATCCGGACCTGCTGGCCGGGCCGTTCGCGCACGTCGTGGTGGACGAGGCGCAGGAGCTGACCGACGCGCAGTGGCAGATGCTGCTGGCGCGCTGCCCGTCGCGCAGCTTCACAGTGGTCGGTGACCGGGCGCAGGCGCGGCACGGGTTCACCGAGTCGTGGCCGCAGCGGCTGACGCGGGCCGGCTTCGACCGGGTCGAGGTGGCCACGCTCACCGTCAACTACCGCACTCCGGCGCAGGTGATGGCGGCGGCCGAACCGGTGATCCGGGCCGTGCTCCCTGATGCCAACGTACCCACGTCCATCCGCGACGGCGCCCCGGTGCGGTACGGCGCCCGCGCGGAGCTGGGCGCGGTGGTGGACGGCTGGCTCGCCGACCATCCCGAGGGCGTCGCGTGCGTCATCGGCGATCCGGCGTTCCCGGCCTCGGAGCGGGTCCGGTCGCTGACCCCGGAGCTGGCCAAGGGACTGGAGTTCGACCTGGTGGTGCTGGTCGACCCGGAGTCGTTCGGCGATGGGATCTCCGGCGCGGTGGACCGGTACGTCGCGATGACCCGCGCGACCGGCGAGCTGGTCGTCCTCACCGGGCCGTGACCGCGTCCCGGGGGCGGCGCACTGCCGCCCCCGGGCCCGGTTCAGCGGCTCAGCGCCCGGTAGCGGCGCAGCGACAGCGGCAGGAACACCGCGACCAGCGCCAGCGGCCAGAGCACCGCCAGCAGCGGGTGGTGCGCTGCCACCCACGAGTCGCCGCCCCAGCCGGGGTTGCCGAACAGCTCCCGGGTGGCCCCGACGGTCGCGGACAGCGGGTTCCACTCGGCGACCGCACCCAGCCACGCGGGCATCGTGGACGGCGCCACGAACGCGCTGGACAGGAAGCCCAGCGGGAACTCCAGCGTCTGCACGGCCGTGACCGCACTCTGCCCCTTCACGGTCAGGCCGAGGAAGACGCCCACCCAGACCAGCGCGAACCGCAGCAGCAGGATCAGCCCGATCGCGGCGAGCGTGTCACCGAGGTCGCCGCGCGCCCGCCACCCGACCGCCAGGCCGACGCCCAGCATGACGGCGAGCGTCACCACCGCGAACATCAGGTCGGCGACCGCGCGGCCGAGCAGCGGGGCCAGCCGGGACACCGGCATGGACCGCAGCCGGTCGGTGACGCCGCGCTCCAGGTCCGCCGAGACCGCCATGGTGGTCATGCTGATGCCGAAGACCATCGTCATGGCGAACATGCCGGGCATCAGGAACTCCCGGTAGCTGCCGTCGCCGGGCACCTGGAGCGCGCCGCCGAACAGGTACGCGAACATCAGCACCATCAGGATGTCGAAGCCCAGCGAGCCGACCAGCGGGCCGGGCTCGCGCCGCCAGTGCGCCAGCGCACGCCCGGTCAGCGTCAGGCCGTCACCGGCCAGCGACGCGCGCCGGGCCGGGGTCACGGTCGCGGTCACGCGGTCACCTCCACACCGGTACGGGCGGCGGACGGCGCGCCGGTGAGCTGGAGGAACACCTCGTCCAGCGTGGGCCGCCGCAACGCCACGTCGGCCACGTCCACGCCGTCGGCGTCCAGCGCGCGCAGCACCTCGGTCAGCGCGCCGGCCCGGTCGCCGACCTGGGCGCTGACCGCCCGGCGGTCCGGATCGGCTGCCGGTTCGGCAAGGGCGACGGCGCGCAACCGCCCGGCGGCTGCAGCCAGGTCGGCGGCGTCGCGGACGACCAGTTCGATCCGGTCGCCGCCGAGGCGGGACTTGAGCGCGTCCGGTGTGCCCTCGGCGATCACCCGGCCGGCGTCGAGCACGCAGACGCGGTCGGCGAGCTGGTCGGCCTCGTCCAGGTACTGCGTGGTCAGCAGCACCGTGGTGCCGCCGCGTACCAGGTCGCGTACCGCCTCCCACACCTCGTTGCGCCCGCGCGGGTCCAGCGCCGTGGTCGGCTCGTCGAGGAACAGCACCGACGGCGCGAGGATCATCCCGGCGGCCAGGTCGAGGCGGCGGCGCATGCCACCGGAGTACGTGCGTACCGGCCGCCCGCCGGCGTCGGCGAGCCCGAACCGGTCGAGCAGTTCGGTGGCGCGCCGCCTCGCCCCGGCCCGGTCCAGGTGGAACAGGCGGCCGAAGATCACCAGGTTCTCCCGCCCGCTCAGTGCCTCGTCCACAGCGGGGTGCTGCCCGACCAGACCGATGCGGTGGCGCACCCGGTCGGCCTGTCCCGCCACGTCGAAGCCGGCGACCTCGGCCCGCCCGGCGTCGAAGCGCAGCAGCGTGGCCAGGATGCGGACGGCTGTGGTCTTGCCCGCCCCGTTCGGGCCGAGCAGCCCGCACACGGTGCCCGGTCGCACCCGCAGGTCGAATCCGTCGAGCGCGGCGGTGTCCCCGTATCGCTTGCGCAGGCCCTCCGCCAGGATCGCATGTTCCACGACTGTGCCCCCTCCGTTGACGACGGCCGCTAACGTACAACGTACGGTAGCGCGTCCGCCAACGTTTCAGTCGACCACGCGGTGCTCCCAGGCCCAGACCGCGATCTCGGTACGGTTCCGCAGGCCGAGCTTCGTCTGCACCGCCGACACGTGGCTCTTCACGGTGCTCAGCGAGATGAACAGCTCCGCGCCGATCTCCAGGTTCGTCCGGCCCCGGGCGATCTCCCGTACCACCTCGATCTCCCGCTCGGACAGCGCCGGGCGGCGCTCGTCACGGGGCGGCGCGGGCGGGGTCAGGTGCCGCAGCAGCCGGACCGTCACCGACGGGGACACGAGCGCGTCACCCTGGTACGCCGCCCGGACCGCCTCCACCAGCAGCGCCGGTCCGGCGTCCTTGAGCAGGAACCCGGCCGCTCCCCCGCGCAGCGCGCCGTAGACGTACTCGTCCAGGTCGAACGTGGTGACCACGACGACCCGCAGCGGGTCGGCCACCTCGGGCCCGGCGAGCGCCCGCGTCACCTGGAGCCCGTCGAGCCGCGGCATCCGGATGTCCACCAGGCAGACGTCCGGGCGCAGCCGGCGGGCCTGGGCTACCGCGTCGACGCCGTCGGCCGCCTCGGCGACCACTGTGATGTCGGGCTGGTCCTCCAGGATCAGCCGCAGCCCGCCGCGGACCATCGCCTGGTCGTCGGCGAGCAGCACCCGGATCGTCATCACGCCCTCCCGTGCGGCACTACCGCCCGCACCGACCACCCGGCGCCGGAGCGGGGACCGGCGCGCAGCGTGCCGCCGAGGGCCTCGACCCGCTCGCGCAGGCCGATCAGGCCGTATCCGCCCCGCTGCTCGGCGGAAACGGCGGAAACGCCGGACGCGTCGTCGGTCACCTCGACCACCACCGCGTCCGGCTCCTGCGACACGTCCACGGTGACCTGGCCGGCGTGCGGGGCGTGGCGGGCCACGTTCGTCAGCGCCTCCCGGACGATCCGGTGCACGGTGCTGGTGACCTCCGGCGGCCAGGCCGTCTCCCCCGGCAGCCGCAGCCGCACCGGCGGGCCCTGCCGGCGGAACCGCTCGACCAGTTCCTCGATCTGCTCGGTACGGGCCGAGGCCGGCGGCCCGTCGGCGGTGTCGCGCAGCACCCCGACCAGGCGGCGCATGGCCCGCAGCGCCTCGCCGCCGGCCGCCTCGATGCCGGCCAGCGACTCGGTGGCGCGCGCCGGATCCCGCCGCCCGACCAGGTGGGCGGCCTGCGCCTGCACCACCATGCCGGTGACGTGGTGCGCCACCACGTCGTGCAGCTCCCGGGCCAGCTCCAGCCGCTCGTCGCGGCGTACCCGCTCGGCGACGGCCCGGGCCCGCTCGTCGAGCAGCCGCAGCGTGAGCCCCGCGACGACCCCGCCGAGCCAGCACAGCCCGTTGAGCGCCACCACCCCGGACCCGCCCGCCCCCGGCCGGGCCGCCGCCCACGCCCCGGCCGCCACCACGAGACCACCTGCGGCGATCAGGCCGGCGGGCAGCGGCGGCAGCGCGCGTACCGCCGATCCGACCAGGACGGCCGACGCCAGCGCCAGCGCCGGCCCCGGCTCGGTGGGCAGGTCGAACAGCCGGGCCGCGGCGACTGCCGACCCGGAGACGGCGAGTCCGGCAGTGGCCGTGACGACGCGCTGCCGATGGCGTACCAGAGCCAGCACGCCGACCACGACGGCGGCCGCGCCGCCGGGGAGCCAGTACCGCAGACCCCAGCTCGCGGCGACCGCCACCGCCTGGACGCCGATCGCGGCGAGCAGCACCACGGCGAGCCCCGCCGTCGCCGCAACCCGGGTGAGCCGTTCGGTAGCCATGCCCAGCACGCTAGGAGATCGCGGGCCGGGCCGAACCGGCCGAAAGTAGGGTCCGCCGCGCGCCGGACCCTGCTCCGGACCGATGCCCGTCGGTCCGGGCATGCCCAGGATGAGCCGCATGCATCCACCACTCGCCCTGCACGCCGAGCGGCTGACCAAACGGTACGGCCGCCGGACCGCGCTTGCCGACTGCGACCTGAGCGTTCCGCGCGGGCACGTGGTCGGCCTGGTCGGCCCCAACGGCGCCGGAAAGTCCACGCTGCTGCAACTGGCCTGCGGGCTGATCGCGCCGACCTCGGGCACGTTGACGGTGCTCGGCTCGCCGCCGGCCGCCGACGCCGCGCACCTGGCCCGGGTCGGTTTCGTCGCCCAGGACACGCCGGTCTACGCCTCCCTCACCGTCGCCGAGCACCTTCGGATGGGCGCCTGGCTGAACCCGTCCTGGGACTCGGCGCTGGCCCGGCGGCGCGTCGACGAGGTCGGCCTGGACCCGGCGCAGAAGGCGGGCCGGCTCTCCGGCGGCCAGCGCGCGCAACTGGCCCTCGCGCTGGCCGCCGCGAAACGTCCCGAGCTGCTGATCCTCGACGAGCCGGCCGCCGCACTGGACCCGCTTGCGCGCCGCGAGTTCATGCACGGGCTGGCCGGTTTCGTGCGGGAACTCGGCGCGGGCGCGGTGCTCTCCTCGCACCTGCTCGGCGATGTGGCGCAGGTCTGCGACCACCTGGTCGTGCTCTGCGCCGCCCGGGTGCAGGTGGCCGGTCCGGTCCCGGACCTGCTCGCCACGCACCACCGGACAGCCGCGGCGCCCGCCGGGGCCGAGGTGATCTGGGCCGAGCCCGGCCGCGTCGTGGTCCGGGGCCCGGCGGTACGCGACGGCGCGCCGGTCACTCTGGAGGAACTGGTCCTGGCGTACCTGTCCCGGGCCGCCACCCGCCCGGCGGTGACCCGATGATCCGGATGACGGTGCGGCAGTTCCGCCTCCCGGCGCTCGTCGGCGCCGCCCTGCTGGTGCTGGCCGGCGCCTACCTGCTGCGCCTCGGCGCGGACATCCGCGCCGTACCGGATCCGGCCCGGCTGCCCGACCGGTACGCGCAGACGATGCTGTTCCTCGCCGGCGGCTTCGCGCTGGTGCCCGCGCTGATCGGGGCCTTCTGGGGCGCGCCGCTCGTCGCCCGGGAACTGGAGCAGGGCACGCACCGGCTGGTGTGGAACCAGAGCGTGCCCCGCCGCCGCTGGCTGGCGGTCAAGCTCGCCGTGCTCTCGGCCGCCGCCGCGCTCGTCGCCGGTGTGCTCGGTGCGCTGCTGACCTGGGCGGCCTCGCCCGTCGACCGGGTCGCCGGCGACCGGTTCAGCACCGTGCTGTTCGGCGCGCGCGGCGTCGCACCGGTCGGGTACGCGGTGTTCGGCCTCGTCCTCGGCGTGGTCGCCGGGCTGCTGCTGCGCCGCACCCTGCCGGCGATGGCAGTGGTGTTCCTGGCCGTGGTCGTGGTGCAGCTCGCGGTGCCGAACCTGCTGCGCCCGCACTACCTGCCGCCGGAGCGCATCACCGTGCCGATGACCGCCGACACCGTCAACCGGGCCCGCAACCTGGGCAGCATCACCGGCTCCCCTGTGGTCGGCGGGCTGGACGTGCCGGGCGCCTGGGTCACCGACATCAGCCCGCTGCGGACCGCCGACGGGCGTCAGCTCTCCGACGAGGCGTTCGGCACCTGTTTCCGCGATCCGCCGCGTACCGGCGCCACCGGCACGTTCGGCGACACGGCGGTCTGTCTCGGCGCGCTCGACCTGCACGTGGACCTGGCCTACCAGCCGAACCGCCGGTTCTGGGCGTTCCAGTGGATCGAGCTGGCGCTCCACCTCGGCGCGGCCGGTCTGCTGGCGGCGCTCGGCCTGTGGCACGTCCGGAGACGGGCCGGCTGAGCGGACGGGGGCGGACGGTCCGGGCGCCGCGCGCGCCCGGACCGCCGTACCTACCGCTTGAGCAGCGCGCGCAGCGCCCCGGCGATCTCGCCGGGTGCCTCCTCGGCCATGAAGTGCCCGGCCGTGGTGGTGCGGTGCTCCAGGTCCGGTGCCCAGGCCCGCCACACCGCCGCCGCGTCGTAGCCCAGCGCGGCGCCCCAGTCCTGCTGGATGACGGTGACCGGCATGGTCAGCTGCCGCCCGGCGTCCCGGTCCGCCCGGTCGTGCGCCACGTCGATCCCGGCCGACGCCCGGTAGTCGGCGACGATCGAGTCGACCGCCTCCCGGGAGGCACGCAGGTACTCGGCGCGCACCTCCGCCGGCATGGCCGCCGGGTCACCGGCCCAGGCGTCCAGGAAGTGCCCGAAGAACGCGTCGGCGCTCGCCGCGATCATCGTCTCGGGCAGGCCGGGCGGCTGGGCCATCAGGTAGAGGTGGAACGCCACCGAGGCGGAGGCGCCGTGCAGCACGTCCCACATGTCGAGGGTGGGCAGCACATCAAGCGACGCCAGGTGGGTGACCGCGTCCGGGTGGTCCAGGCCGGCCCGGACCGCCACCAGGGCGCCCCGGTCGTGCCCGGCGAGCGCGAACCGCTCGTGTCCGAGCGCGCGGGCCAGCGCCACCACGTCGGCGGCCATGGTCCGCTTGGCGTACGTGTCCTCGGTGGCGGCGGCCGGCTTGTCGCTGGCGCCGTAGCCGCGCAGGTCCGGGCAGATCACCGTGTGCTCGGCTGCGAGGTCGGCGGCGACGTGCCGCCACATCAGGTGGGTCTGCGGGAAGCCGTGCAGCAGCACGACCGGGCTGCCGGAGCCCCCCACCGCCACGTTCAGCGCCACGTCCCCGGCGACCGGAACGCGCTGGTAGTCGAATCCCGCGATGGTGGTGCTCATCTCGATCCCTCTTTCGTCTCGTCGTACCGGTCCAGCGTGGCGGCACCGGATGAGCAACCGATGAGCGCGATACGGTGACCCGGGTCGAGGAGGGGTCGGTGCCTGTCGGTTTCGGTGTGCTGGGTCCGGTCACGGCCTGGGACGACGCGGGTGCGCCGGTCGACCTGAAGGGGCCCCGGCACCGGGCCGTGCTGGCGCGGCTGGTCGCCGCCCGGGGCCGGACCGTGCCGGTCGGGCAGATCGTCGACGACCTGTGGGACGACCCGCCGCCCGGCGGGGTGGGCGCGGTCCGCACGTTCGTCGCGGCGCTGCGCCGCCGCCTGGAACCGCACCGTCCGCCACGCGAGCCGGCCCGGCTGCTGGTCACCGACGGACCGGGGTACGCGCTGCGCGCCGACCCGGACACCGTCGACGCCTGGCGGTTCGAGGACACGGTCACCGCAGCGGCCGACGCGCTGCCCCGGGCCGCGCTCGACCGGCTCGACGAGGCGCTGGGCTGGTGGCGCGGACCCGCGTACGCCGACTTCGACCAGCCGTGGGCGCACGCCGAACGGTCCCGGCTGGACCAGATCCGGCTGACAGCCGTGGAGCGGCGGGCCGAGGCGCTGCTGGCGCTGGACCGGGCCGCCGACGCCGTACCCGATCTCGACGCCCACGTCGCCGCGCACCCGTGGCGGGAGGACGGGTGGGCGCTGCTGGCGTCGGCGCTCTACCGGGCCGGGCGGCAGGCCGACGCGCTCGCCGTGCTGCGCCGCGCCCGGGAACTGCTGCGCGACCAACTCGGCCTGGACCCGGGACCGCGGCTGCGGCGGCTGGAGACCGACCTGCTGCGCCAGGCCGAACCCGAACCGACCGGCCCGGCGCGGGTCTGGGCCGAGACCGCGGCGGCGTACGAGCGCAGTGTGGTGCCCGGCGCGCGGGCCCGGCTGGAGTCCACTGTCGGGCTGCTGCGCAGCCTCGCGGTGACCGGGCCGGGCGGACTGGAGGCCGCCCGGGACCAGCGTGAGGCGGCCATCACCGCGGCCGAGCAGCTGGGCGACCCGGAGTTCACCGCGCGGGTCATCGGCGGGTACGACGTACCCGCGATCTGGACCCGCTCGGACGACCCGGCGCAGGCGGCCCGGGTCGTCGCGGCCGCGGAGCGGGCCCTCGCCGGGCTGGGCCCGGACGCGCCGGAGGCGACCCGCGCCCGGCTGCTGGCCACCGTCGCCATCGAGTCCCGCGGTACGGCGTCGCCGCGCCCCGCCGAGGCCGCGCGGGAGGCGGAGGCGATCGCCCGGCGGGTGGCCGACCCGGCGCTGCTGGCCCAGTCCCTCAACGGCGCGTACATGCAGACGTTCCACCGCGCGGGGCTGGCCGCCGAGCGGGACGGGATCGGCGCCGAACTGGTCGCGCTCGCGGCGCGGCACGGCCTGGCCACAGTGGAGATCCTCGGGCACCTGATCCGGGTGCAGGCGCGGAGCGCGCTCGCCGACTTCACCACCGCCGACGCGCACGCCGAGGCGGCGGACCGGCTCGCCGCCCGGCACGAGAGCCCGCTCGTCGGCGTGTTCACCGGCGGCTACCGGGCCATGCGGACAGCCGCCACCGGAGCCGCGTACCCGGACGCGGAGGCGGCGTACCGGTCGTGGGCGACCGGACTGGCCGGCTGCGGCATGCCCGGCGTGGAACGCGGGCTGGCGCCGCTCGCACTGCTCTGCCTGCGGGTGTGGCACGACCTGCCGGCCGTCTTCCCGGCGGACACGGACTGGGGCCCGTACGCGCCCTGGGCCCGCCCGCTGCTCCTGCTCGCCGACGGCCGGCGCGAGGAGGCCGCCAAGGCATTGCGGCGCACCCCGGCGCCACCGCGTGACCTGCTCATGGAGGCACTGTGGTGCCTGACCGCGCGGGCCGCCGTAGCGCTGGGCGACCGGGACGCGATGCTCCGGGCACGGTCCGCGCTCGCCCCGGCGGCAGGCGAGCTGGCAGGGGCAGGCAGTGGTCTGCTCACCGTCGGGCCGGTCGCCGTGCACCTGGACCGGCTCGACGCCGCACTCGGGATGACCGGCGGTCAGGACCGTTCATGACGGCGGCTCGGATGGAACGCGCCCTCGGCTAGGGTGCGGCGATGGACGAGCTGAGGCACCTGTTCCGGCGCGCCGCCGACCACGCGGCCGACTACCGGCTGTCGCTGCCGGAGCGGCCGGTCGGCGTACCCGTGGACCAGGCCGTGCTGAACGAGGCGTTCGCCGGCCCGCTGCCGGACGCGCCCACGCCGCCCGAGCGGGTCCTCGCGGAGCTGGTGGCCGCCGCCGAACCGGGACTCGTGGCCACCGCCGGGCCGCGCTACTTCGGCTTCGTCGTCGGCGGCGCCTCCCCGGCCGCGACCGCCGCCGACATGCTGGCCGCCGGATGGGACCAGATCGCGTTCAACGCGGTCACCTCCCCCGCCGCGGTGGCCGCCGAGACGGCCGCCGGGACCTGGCTCAAGGAGTTGCTCGGCATCCCGGCGACCGCGTCGGCCGGTTTCGTCACCGGCGGCCAGGCCGCCAACACCGCAGGGCTCGCCGCCGCCCGCCACCAGGTGCTCGCCGACGCCGGCTGGGACGTGGAACGACGCGGCCTGCCCGGCGCGCCGACGGTCCGCGTGTTCGCGGGCGCCGAACGGCACGCCACCATCGACAGGTCGCTGCGCCTGCTCGGCCTCGGCACCGACGCGCTGCACCCGGTGTCCACCGGCCCGCAGGGCGCGATCGACCCGGACGCGCTGGCCGCGGCGCTGCGCGACGCCGGTCCCGGACCGACGATCGTCTGCCTTCAGGCTGGCAACGTGAACACCGGTGCGTGCGACGACCTGCGCCGCGCCTGCGACCTCGTCCACCGGCACGGCGGGTGGGCGCACGTGGACGGCGCGTTCGGGCTGTGGGCGGCCGCCAGTCCGGCCACCCGGCACCTGGTGGACGGGCTGGAGACGGCCGACTCGTGGGCCTGCGACGGCCACAAGTGGCTGAACCTGCCGTACGACACGGCGTTCGCGTTCTGCGCCCGGCCCGACGTGCACGCGGCGGCCATGTCGTACGCGGCCGCGTACCTCGTGGGTTCCGGCGGTGCGCCCGCGGGCGCGGACCTGACCGCGGAGTCCTCGCGCCGCGCCCGTGGGTTCGCGGTCTGGGCGGGCCTGCGGGAGCTGGGCCGCGACGGCGTCGCCGCGCTGGTCGAGCGGTGTTGTGCGCTGGCCCGGCGGTTCGCCGACGGCCTGAGCGCGGCCGGGTTCGAGGTGGTGAACGACGTGGTGCTCAACCAGGTGCTGGTCGGGTTCGGCGACGACGCGCGCACCGACCGGGTGGTGGCCGCGGTGCAGACCGACGGGACGTGCTGGGCAGGCGGGACGACGTGGCGGGGACGCCGGCTGATGCGGATCTCGGTGTCGAACGCGACCACCACGGAGGCGGACGTCGACCGGTCGGTGGCGGCGATCGCCCGGCTGGCTCACGGGATCGGCGGCGAGCTGGTTCACTGAGCACCGTGACGTGGCGGCGAGCGGCTTCGATGGTGGCGGTGCTGGTCCTGGCCGTGGCGGCCGTCGGCGGGTGGCGTTGGTGGCACCAGCACCCGCCGTACGGGCCGGAAGCGCTGCACCTCCGCTCGTCCCTGGAGTTCGTCCGCTACGAGGAGGCGCAGGCCGCACTCGGGCCGGCGTACCAGGCGCCGGTGATGTCCGACGGTGACCAGCTGGTGCTGGGCCGCGTGTCGTGGCAGAAGCCGCCGGCACCGCTTGAGGGCGGGTACTTCGCGCTGTTCCTCATCGACAAGCGCACCGACCTCAAGCCGTCGGTGTTCGCGGTGAACGCGCCGCAGGAGAGCGTCGGCATGGGCAGCGCCGGTGTGGAGAACAGAATCCCCGACCGCTACCCGTGGTTGCGCGGTGCGGGCGACATCCGGGTCAGCGAGCACGAGTGGCTCAGCGTCGGCAGCCGCCTGGGAATCGTCGACGCCGCCGCCTCACCCCTGACGTTCGTCGTCCGGTTTCCCCACCTGGAGAGACACGAGCGGGTACACCCGATCGCCACCGCGCCCGTGACGTTGCCGGACCTGCTGCTGGCGCTCGTCTACATGGGACCGGACGGGCAGGTGTACTGGGCGCAGCGGTTGCAGGGCTGAACCGGGCATACACGCAGCGCGATCGGTTGGTAGCGTGACGCTCACCACTGTCCCTGGGGAGGGTCGCTATGTGGGCGGACGAGGCCGCGCTGGACGCGGCGGCACGACGGCTCGACGAGTGGGAGTCGTCGCTGGCCGACCGTGCGACGCGGGCCCGCGACCTGTCCGCCCGCACACAGGCGCTGACCGGCACAGCCCGCAGCGCCGACGGGCTGGTCGAGGTCACCGTCGACGCGTCCGGGCTGCTCACCGGCCTGCGACTCGACGAGCGCGTCCGGCAGCACTCCGCCGCACACACCGCCCGGCAGATTCTCGCCGTCACAGGGGACGCCCGCGCCGACCTGCTGCGACGGCTCACCGAGGCCACCACCGAGACACTCGGCGCGGAGGACCCGGCCGCGCGGGCGATTATCGAGTCCCACCAGCGGCGGCTCGCCCCCGACCCGGGCACGCCGGATGCCGCCCGGTGACGGTCTCCAGGTCGACCCGGACGACCTGACCGCGCACGCCGCCCACCTCGTCCGCTGCGCCGACGGCATCGACACCGCCCGGCAGGCCGGCCAGCACGTCCGGCTGAGCGCCGACGCGTACGGGCAGCTCTGCGCGATCATGCCGGTCCTGCTCGACGGCCTCCAACGGACGCTCACCGACGGCATCGGCACCGCCGCCACCTCCGTCCGTGACACCGCCGAGAAGATGCGCGTCAGTGCCGAGCGCTACCGCGCCTCCGACACGCACGCCGCCGACCTGCTCGACCGGGTACGGCAGCGGCGGTGACCACGAACCCGCTGGTCGCCGCCGCGGCGGACTCCGGACCGAGTCCCTGGGCCGGCGTGTGGATCTGCGAGGACATCGAACTCATCGCCCAGGGCGTCCGCACCGGCAGCTGGATCGACGGCAGCCTCGGCGTCGTCAGCGCCGGCCTCGACGCGCTCGCCCTCGTGTCCGACCCCGCCGGGGTTCTCCTCCAGTACGGCATCGCCTGGCTCATCGAGCACGTCAAGCCGCTCAGCGAGGCCCTCGACTGGCTCGCCGGCGACCCCGCCGAGATCACCGCGCACGCGCAGACCTGGCGCAACGTCGCCGCGTCGCTGCGCGACGACGCCGCCGAGCTGGCCCACGCCGTACGCACCGAGGTCACCGGCTGGACCGGCGCCGCCGCCACCGGCTACCGCCGCTGGGCAGCCGAGCAGCAGCAGGCCGTCACCGGGCTGGCGCAGGGCGCCGAGGTGATGGCAGCGATCACCGAGGGTGCCGCCGGCCTGGTCGCGGCCGTGCGGCTGCTGGTCCGCGACGCCATCGCCGCCTGCGTGTCCCGGCTGATCGTGTACGCGGCCGAACTGGTCGCCACGGCAGGGCTGGCGACGCCGCTGGTGGTCGAGCAGGTGACGACGACAGTGGCGTCGTGGGCGGCGCGGATCGGGCGGTTGCTGCGGGGGTTGCTGGCGAGTCTGCGGCGGCTGATGCCGGAGATGCGCCGACTCGGCGACCTGATCGAGAAGCTGAAGGAGGCGCTGGGCCGGCTCACCCGTTCCGATCCTGGGCGTCCGCACGTCCCGATCGACGGGATCCACGGTGGTCACACCACCCGACCTCGCAATCTGTCCGACTACGATCGCCAGGAGAACTGGGCCAAGGACGCCTATGAGGCGATCCGCCGGTACGACGATGCCGAGGCCGTCGCACGCAATCTCGCTGATGCCCCTCGCCTCGACGGAACCCGGGGCTTCTCACCGGCGGAGGTCGAGCAGATCCGCCGGCACATCTTCTTTGAGGAGCACCCGATGGACGACTACGCCGGCGGGACCATTCGCCAACGGTACGACCCGAGTGCGCCGATGGCTGAGGCGTGGCTACGCCTGCGGCGTGGTGATCCGCTGCCGGAGGATTTGAGGCTCCTGGAACACGAGTTGGCGGAGTCGCGGTACTACCTTGCCAACCCGCGCGCCGACTACCGGGAGGCTCATCTCGCTGCAAACCGGATCGCGAATTGGGAGGACTCGATTCCCGGCCCCACGTACGAGGACTATTCGAGACTTGGAGAATGAGCGACATGGGCATGATGGTCGCCGCCCGTCGGGTCGATGCCCCGGCGGACGAGGTGCGTTACGAGTTCGGGTTCGAGGACAGGTTCGACCGGATTCTCGTCATCGATCCGCAGACCTTGCAGGCGCGAGTTGAGGACGGCGACTTCAACGCCGCCGCCAGCGCGATCACCGCGAAGATCGTCAACGCCTGGCGCGACCGGGGCGACTTTCCGCAACGGATGCTCTTCGCGAGTTAGCGAGCCCTAGTCGAGCACGCCGCACTGCATCCAGACCCGCACGTTCTCGATCACCTCGGTCCTCCCGTCGAGGGCGTCGCGCACGTCGGCGGCGAACGTCGCCCGCTGCCGCGAGGACGGCAACCGTTCGGCCGACATGGCGGAGAAGACGCCGCCGACCATGTCGTCGACGGTGAGCGGCGCGTCGTACCGCACCGATGTCTCCTCGTACCGGTAACCGGCACGCACGAGCGCCTCCCGGTTGCGCCGACGCCCGGCCTCGTCGGTCTGGCATCTTCCGGTCACCGGGTGGCCGAGCATCCGTTCCAGGCAGCCGCGCAGTGCGGCCGACCATTCGGTGTCCTGCATCCACAGCGGTTCGCCGTTGGTGACGACGGCGATGCCACCTCCGGGGCGCAACAACGGCCGGGCCGCCGCGAACAGGGCGTCGCGGTCCACGAAGTGAATGGCGACGGCGACGGTCAGCGCGCCGACCGTTCGCCCGCCCAGAAGCCGGGCCAACGCGGGCACGTCACCATCGCCGCCAAGCAGCCACGTGGCGTTTGCGGTCCCCCGGTCCACTGCGGTACGCCGGGCGATCGCCAGCATGTCCGGTTCCGGATCCACGCCGATGACGGCGGCCACCCGATCGGCGAGCGGGAGGCTCAACTGACCGGTGCCGCAGCCGAGGTCGACCACCGTGTCGTCGGCACCGAGCTGGAAGGCTGCCGCCAGGGCGTCGAGCACCTCGGGCGGATAGCCGCGCCGATGCTGCGCATAGTAGGTCGCCACCTCACCGCCGAAGCCCGTCGCCATGCCGGCAGCCTGCCCGCCGCGGTCGTCTCCGAGCCAGCATTTCTGCTGAGGGCAGGCCCTCGAAGCGCTTGTCCCCCGTGCGAGCTACCCGCAAGTGTCCACCGCACGGTGACGATTCCCGGCCTGCGAATCCATAGCGTTCCAGGTGAACCGCGGCGCTCCGGCCGCGGACCTCTCGAAGGAATCGTCATGCGTTTGGTGAAGCAGTTCCTGGCCGTCGTCGCGGTCAGTCTCGTCGGCAGCCGGGCGGTCGTCGCGGCACAGGACAACGCCTGGCTCAGCCTGATCCTCGGCGTCGCGACCGCCGCGGCCGCGATCATGGTGTACGGGTGGGTGGTGCGCCGCACCGAACGCCGCGAGGTCACCGAGCTGGCCCGGGACGGCGCGGCCGCAAGGCTCAGCCGCGGGGTGCTGATCGGGTTCGCCATGTTCGCGGCGGTCATCGTCAACATCGCCCTCATGGGCGGTTACCACGTACACGGTCTCGGCTCGGTGTCCGGCGCGGTGGGCATCTTCGGGTTCATGGCCGCCGCGGCGGTGACCGAGGAGCTGATGTTCCGCGGTCTGCTGTTCCGCCTGGTCGAGGAGCGGCTCGGTACGTGGCTCTCGCTGCTGCTGACCGGCGTACTGTTCGGCCTGATGCACCTGCTGAACCCGGACGCCAGCCTGTGGGGCGCGACCGCCATCGCGATCGAGGCCGGGTTCATGCTGGCGGCCTGCTACGCCGCAACCCGCAACCTGTGGGTGCCGATCGGGCTGCACTTCGGCTGGAACTTCGCCGCCGGCGGCGTCTTCAGCGTCGCCGTCTCCGGCAACGGCGACTCGGCGGGGCTGCTGGACGCCAGCACGTCGGGTTCGACGCTGCTCAGCGGCGGCGACTTCGGGCCGGAGGGCAGCCTCTACACGGTGGCGGCCGGGGCGGCGCTGACAGTGGTCTTCCTCTGGCTGGCCCACCGCCGCGGCCACATCGTGACGCGGCGCCGCCGCGCGGCCGAGGCCCCGGCGGAGACCGTTACGGTCTCCTGATGATCACCCGACGGATGCTCCCGGACTCGTGGCGGCACTGGCCCGTCGCGGTCCGGGATCTCCCGCTCGCGCTGGTGATCGCACTCGCATCAGTGACCCCACCGCTGCGCGGCATCGGTACGCAGCTCGGCGAGCTGCCCGCCCGGCCGTTCGACGCGCTCACAGTCGTGGTGATCGCCCTGGAGTGCCTTCCGCTGGCGCTGCGCCGCAGCCGTCCGGCGCTGTCCCTCGCCCTGGTGTCGCTCGGCTTCGCGCTCGACCAGGTACGCGCCTACCACACCTTCGCGGGCACCGCGCTCGCCATCGCACTGCTGAGCGCTGGCGCCCACCTGGACCGAGGCCGCCGTACGACTGTGCTCGTGGGCTTCCTCGCGTACGTCGGGCTCGCGGTCGCCCTCGACCGGCAGGGATCGACCGAGGGTGTGGTCGGCTTCACCACGTTCTACCTGCTGCTGGCGCTCGCCTGGGGCACCGGGTCGTGGCTGCGGCAGAACCGCGCCGCCGAGGCCGAACGTCGCCGGCACGTCGCCGAGACCGCCCGCGCCGCCGAACGCTCGCGCATCGCCGGGGAGCTGCACGACGTGGTGACCCACCACGTGACGGCGATGGTGGTGCAGGCCGAGGCGGCCCGCTACCTGACCGCCGCACCCGACCGGCTCGACACCACACTGACCGCCATCACCGACACCGGCCGCCGCGCCATCGGCGACCTGCGGGTGCTGCTCGACGTGCTCAACCCCGACCACGGTACGGAGCCGCGTACACCCTCGGCCGGCGAACTGCAGGCCCTGGTGGAGCAGACCCGGCAGGCCGGGCAGCCGGTGGAGTTCACGCAGGAGGGCAGCCCGGCGGAGGTGACCGGCGGCGCGGAGGTGGCCGCGTACCGGGTGGTGCAGGAGGCGCTGACGAACGCCCTCAAACACGCACACGGCCGCCCCACCGCCGTGCACGTACACCATGGCGACAGGGAGATCACTGTGGAGATCAGCACGGAGGGCCCCGGCACGCGCACCGCGGGTCCGGGCGGAAGCGGACGCGGCCTCGCCGGGCTGCGCGAGCGCGTCACGCTGCTCGGCGGCGAATTCGACGCGGGGCGCCGGGCGGGCGACGGCTTCGTGGTCCGCGCGCGCATCCCCACCGGGAGCGCGTCGTGACCGCCCCGATCCGGGTGCTGGTCTGCGACGACCAGGCGCTGATCCGTACCGGATTCACCACCATCATCGACGCGCAGCCGGACATGGCCGCGGTGGGTGAGTGCGGCGACGGCCGCGCCGCTGTCGACCTCGCCGGCCGCCTGCGGCCCGACGTGGTGGTGATGGACGTACGCATGCCGGTGCTCGACGGCATCGAGGCGACCCGCCTGCTGGCCGGCGCGGGCGTCGCCCACCCGGTCAAGGTGCTGGTGGTGACGACGTTCAACCTCGACGAGTACGTCTACGAGGCGCTGCGCGCCGGCGCGAGCGGGTTCCTGCTCAAGGACGCCCCACCGGCGCAGCTGCTGCACGGCATTCGCACCGTCGCCTCCGGCGCCGCGCTGCTGGCGCCGGAGGTGACGCGGCAGCTCGTCGGCCGGTACGCCGCGCGGATCCGCCCGGCCGAGGGCACGCCTGCGGGCGTGGGGCTGACGCCGCGCGAGCTGGAGGTGCTGCGGCTGATCGCCGACGGGCTCTCGAACAGCGAGATCGCGGCGCGGTTGGTCATCAGCCAGGAGACGGTGAAGACGTACGTGTCGCGGATCCTGACGAAGCTGGACCTGCGGGATCGGGTGCAGGCGGTGGTGTACGCGTACCGCACCGGCCTGGTGACCTGACCGGGGGCGTGAGGACTCGACGCGGATCAGCGTTCCGAAGCAGGTTCCCACTCTCGGAGGACAGCCCGATCACCCGGACTCGGCGTCAGCCCGCCGCTCTCGGGTGGCGAAGCGGACGGTGACGTCACGGCCGTTGGTCATCACGTCGGCCAATTTGATCTCAACGTCGGCCCGTACCACCTCGGTTCCTCGGCCGAACGACGCCGGCATCCGCCAGGTCCGCCACTTTCGCAGGGGCACTGCTGCTTCCTTCTTCTGCCGCTTGAGAGTCGCCTCGGCGGCGATGACGTCGGCGTGCCGCCCCTCAATGACCTCCATCAGTTCCGCACCTGCCGAGAGATGCTGCCGTACCCGGCGCACGCCGCCGACCCCGAACTTCAGCAAGCCTCGATGCCGGACCAGGTAAAGCAGGTATGTGCTGTCCTGCAAGGCGGCGAACGAGCGGTCGCCAGGTTCTGCGGGACACCGCGGACAGGACCGGTCACGGAGCCGCTGCCAGGATCCACATCGGTCGTGAACGCCCCAGGTGCCATGGGACCAGGGACCAGTCCGTCCGCCGCACCACGGCAATCCGTGCACGTCTCCCGTGACGTCGCTCCAGCCATCACGGCGATACCGGTCAAGCTCCATGCCAAGAGCGAACGCGGCTTGGAACTCGGCGGCGGCGCACGCGGGAATGACGTCCATGGACGTGAGACCGGCAAATCGACGAACCTGATCCGCGAGGTCGGGCTCGTGTAGGGGGCGGGCCAATAGGCGCTCACCGGACGCGAGAGCGTGGCCTGCCGACCGCTCGTCCAGACAGATATGGCACCGGGTGCGCCAACTGGTGCGACCGATCCGGTGAGAGCCACAGTTTCGGCAGCGGTAGAGGTCCACCCCGGTGCGCTCCGGCAGTAGATGGAGGCGCTCTGTCCGCTCTATCACCAAGGCAGCACATCGTCCACAGTGGGCATACCACGCGATGTCTGGGCCGCGCCCGCGTGAGCCCGCCCGACCGTGGACTTCGTCGCCGCAGTTGACGCAGACTACGATGGCGGGCAGGCGGGTCTTGGGTTTGCGATCCGTCACTTTTTCGTCCCGGCAGAGCGGCGGCCGACGTTGCGAGCCGCTTGGACGGCGACCGCCTGCGGGGTGCCACGCCGACCGCCAGCCGCCCAGGACACTTCGCTGTATTCGTCCCACCGCCTGTCGACTGCAGCAGCGTCAGCCGTGGAGTCGAGCAAAATACTGAAGTTGTAGCCGGTGGCGTTCATCTGGGCCCAGATGGCATTGGCGATGTCCGCGTACCGCTCATCGTTGTCACAGTCAATGTGAACCGTGACCTTACGCATCTTATCGGGCCCCCGAGTTCGGCACGGTGAGGCCGAGACAGCCATTGGGAAGGTGGTCGTTGCGGTGCCCCATCCAGAACACGACATCAAGCACCCGGAGTCGGCTGACTGAGGGGGGCAGCCCGGCTTCCTTGTGCAATACGTCGAGCCGCTGCATCAATATCCCGCTATCTTCGCGTAGCTTGCAATGCAGCCATCTCCAGAATCCGCTGCGGGTACGGTAGGCGCAGGAGACGACGCGGTCGTAGACCGGAACGAGCCTCGGACGTTTCCGGGCGAGCAGCTTACCCGCGATGACCCAGTCGATGCCGGTCGCAGCACGTAGCAGGCGCCATGCGGCATCTGCGGAACCGCCGCCGACGATGTGCTCAAGCGCGGCGTCCTCGCCCAACTCGACGCGGACCGGGATGCTGGCCAACGCCGCCGACACGTCATGACCAAGTTGGCCCTGAAGGAGGTCCAGCCGCTGCCATGGGCCGATGGTCACACTGAGCAGCTCGACCGCGATGATGTCCTCGGCGGTGATGGTATGCGCTACCTCGGGACGAGATCCGCCGCCACCCAGCACGTCGAATTGCCCTCCGGTGAACGCGGCATCTCCACTCCCGTGGAAGTAGCGGCGGAGGTCCGTGACCGACTCGGGTGCATCCAGCACGGCCAGAATCTCCGCGAGGGTGAGGGGTTGGCGCATGCCTTCCTTCCCGATGGAATTCCTAGCCATCAATGCCGGGATACCCCGGCCTCTTCGTTGGTGATGGCCTGGTCGTAAAACCAACGGAGGTGCCCGATCAACGCCTCCCGAGTCTTCACGTCAGCCAGGACGTCGAGGGGAAAGCCGGGACGCAGTGCGAGCTTGGCGACCGCGATCTTCACGCCGGCCAGTTCGTTCAAGCGCTGGCGAAACTGCTCACGCAGCGTGATGTCATCGAACGGGATCCTTGTGCTGAGATGTTGGAACACGATCTCGAACTTCCCGCTCGGATAGATCGTCGCAGGCCAGATGTTGCCGAGCTGATGGTCCTTACCGCGTGCCATGAGAAAGCACGACGTCTCACCTCCAGATCCGTAGAGGAGGGTGCCGCCCATGCCGGCCCAGGCTTCCAGCACCGCGACCGTGCCAAGCGCGACGTGTGTGTCCTGCAAGTCGCGCAACTGCTCAAGGAAGCGATCGTCCAGGGAGCTATTGTGGCGGGATCGTGGCCGAAGGAGTTGATCCGACCCGTCCTGTTGCGGCATGCCGGCGAGCTGGGCCAGTTCCAGCACACCTATGCGTTGGGCCTGACTGGCCCGACCGTACTTGTCGAACTCGACACCCTCGTCACGGAGTAAGTCGTGTGGATCATCAGTGCGGGACGGGTCGAGCCAGCGGAAGTTCGGTGCCACCACTCCCTCGGCCTGGAGCACACGGTGCGCGTGAGGCGCGGGATGGTTCGCTAGCCGGGCACCGACCGAGACGGGGTGGCTGCCGATCAGCGCGGCGAGATCTCCGTACGAGGTCCAGGAGCCGGCAGGCAACGCGGCGAGCGCGGCGTTCATGACGTCCCAAGGCACCTCGGACTTGTTACCCGCTTCCTCTGTGGGGCCGGGCCAGGTGGCGATGATGCGCTCCGCGAGCGCATCCGCGCGAGCGTGGATCTCGGGCCGCCCCCAGCGCTTCTTCTCGGCGATCTCCCGGTTCAGCGCAATCCCGCTCTTGCCGAGCTGTGCGCGCTTGACGAGAAAGGAACTGTTGCTCAGCTCCGCGTTGTAGCCGGTCAGGGTGAGGTTGCCCAATGTGTGTACCAGAGCGTCATGCACCTCGGCGAAGCTCTCCTCGCCCTGCAGGTCCTCGCCCAGCATCTGCCGCCACTCCGCAGTCGGGCTCTGCGGCATGACATGCTCGATGGTGAGTGACGTCGGGGCCACCGGCTCCTTGCTGCCGAATGACTCCTCCAGCCACTGAAGCACCAGCTTGCGCTGCGTCGCGCGTCCGTTCAGGTAGAACGGGACCGAGCGCACCGACTCCCGCAGGTGGCTATCGGTGGCGTAGTACTTCCGGCCAACCGACAGGTATGCCCGCACTGCCTCGTCGACCGGTAGGTCCTTTCGCATGTCGGTGACGATGCGTAGCAGGACCCGGTTGATGCTCGCGGTAGCGCGGCCGATCAGGAGGCGCCGCACGAAGTAGCTCTCCACATACAACATCGCGGAGGCGATCTGGCCGGAGGTTGCCGTTCCCTCCTTACGGCGGTCCAACAGATGCAGCAGCAACGGCAAGACAGTCGTCGTGTCCCACGCGTTGAGCCGAGCCAGACGCCGTCGTACCTCCGGGTCGCCTTCCTCCTCGGGATGCAGGATGATCCGCAGGAGGGCGCCGAGACGGCAGAATCGACGTACCTCGGCCTCGATCTCGACCTCGGTGTGGAGTCTGTTGAGCCGGCCCTGCTGACCTACGTAGGTGTCGGTCTGCTTCACCTCGGGGTTTTGGTGCACCAGGTCGAGCCAGAACAACTGCTCCAGCTCGCCGGAGTTCAGCTGCTTCTGTAAAGGGAACCACAACGAGTCATAAACCGCTTCGCCCCGTGTCGGCAGCCGCATGAACAGGTAGTTGCGGAGTAGATCGGCCTGGGTGAGCTTCAGGCCGGTGTTGTTCAGCGACTCGAAGATTCGATAGACGTTGTCGCCGGCCTGGGCCACGACCGAGACCAACGCCATCCCCGAGATGACAGCGTCCTCGATGCGCTCGATGTCCAGCGGGTCTTCCGGGTCGTCCACGGCGACCAGTTGCGCCGCGAAGAACCGGTACGCAGCACCCACCCGGTCACTTCCACCAGCCTGCGGTGTTGCTTCCAAGCAAGCCTCGTACGCGGCGCGATCGGCCTGGGTGGGAACGAGTTTCATCCGATGCGCCGGCTTGTACTTGTTGATCAGGTATTCCTGGTCGATCCGGTTTCGATGGTCGGGATCCTCGTGAGCGGCCCGATGGTCGCGGATAGCGCAGAGAAGGATCGAGAGGGTGGTCAGCCGCTGCTGACCGTCGACCACCAGGAACTCGGAGACCGAGGGCCCATGCGTAGGGCTGGGAGCGAGCACGAGCGAGCCGATGAAGTGCGTCAGACTCGGGCTTTCGGCACGATCTTCGGCCAGTTTGATGATGTCCTCCCACAGCCTCCCGAGCTGAGACTCAGACCACGAGTACGTCCGCTGGTAGAGCGGTACTCGATACTGCTTCGCGCCCTCCAGTAGCTCCCGCAGTGTCGTCTCGTGTGCCGCGACCATGCACTGACTCCTTGCCTCGTCGGGAAGTCTCGCGGTAGCAGGACGAACCGTCCCCTACGCGGAGCAGCCCACGATAGGCGCGATTCGACAGAACTCATTCACAAAGGTCTGTCGTTCTTGCGACACGAGCGAATTGACGGAACATCAATGGCGGACGTGCAGGGCCTCCTCCCCCGTACAGCCGGGACGACCCAACGGTCAGCGGCTCCATATGGACATGTGGACTGACGCCAACCGCCAGTCCGCATGTCGCCGGCAAGGCACTCCGCCTGGCCGGCCCCCAGCGACCCTGGAACGCCTGACCCGGCCACCGCTTGAGCCGCTGCAGGTATTCGACACAGCCGGACCGCGACGGCCCATTCGACAGCGACAGATTCATCCGCCGGCAGCTCGCCCTCAAGGTGGATCTGACACCGCACACCCTCCACCCCCGGCTCCTCTCGTGATGAGAGAACATCCCCGATGCCGGCCAGTCAGGACTCACGTGTCGCGCCTGCTCGCGGTGTCAGACTGCGGGTATGGACGAATTGACGGCCCACGTACGGGCGTTCGCGGAGGAACGTGACTGGCAGCAGTTCCACACGCCGAAGAACCTCGCCATGGCACTCGCCGGCGAGGTCGGAGAACTGGTCGCCGAGTTCCAGTGGCTGACCCCGGAGCAGGCCGGTGCGGTGATGTCGGATCCCGAGGCGGGCGCACGTGTGCGGGCGGAAATCGGCGACGTCATGATCTACCTGACGAGACTGGCGGACGTCCTCGGCATCGACCTGACGGAGGCCGCAGTCGCCAAGTTGGCCGAGGTGTCCGTCCGCTATCCGGCTGGAGAAGTCAGAGGTTCTGCGGCCAAGCGATAGCGGGGCGTGCCGGAGAATGATCTCTCCGCTACAGTCCACCCGGTACAAGCGCGTAACGACGGGCTTCCGGTCGTCGCCGGACACGCCCCCCATGCGCACGATCATTTCGTGCTGCCCGGGGGCAAGTCGTGTCAGCCTTTCGCACCTCCGCCGACGGACTGCTGCGCTACGCGGCAGGTGGCGCCCTCGCCGACCGGACCGCGGAGCACATCGGGCACAACGTGAGTGCCTCCGAACGGCGGTCCTGGGAGCGGAGCCTGCCGGTGCTCGCCCAGGATCTCGCCGACGCGGGTCTCGGGCAGGTCGAGATGCTCGTGGAGTACCAGCTCCCGCTGACCAGCAAGCGGATCGACGTCGTCCTCGCCGGAACACATCCGAAGACGGCCGAGGACTCCTACGTCGTGGTGGAGTTGAAGCAGTGGTCCCGGGTCGAGTCGTACGAGGGATCAGAGAGCCTGGTCCTGGTCGAGCACGCCGCCACCCCTCGGCTGCATCCAGGTGTGCAGGTCGAGGACTACTGCGAGTACCTCGCGGACTTCCTCGGGGTGCTCGCCCATTCGCGCAACCCGATCGTCGGGGCCGCCTACCTGCACAACGCCGTCGACCGCGACATCGACGACCTCTTCGCCCGGCCGGCGACGGAGCAGAGCCGGATCTTCACCAAGCAGCGCCGCGGCCGGTTCCTCGACTACCTGCGCAGCCACCTGGCCCCCGGCTCCGGCGCGGCCGCCGCGGACCGCTTCCTCACCAGTTCGGTACGCCCCAGCAAGCACCTGCTGTCCTACGCGGCCGCCGAGCTGAAGGACCGGTCCCACTTCACGCTGCTCGACGAGCAGCGCCTGGCGTACGAGCTGGTGTTGCACGCCGTGGAGCGTGCGCGCAGCGCCGACCGCAAGTCGGTAGTGGTGGTCGCCGGCGGGCCGGGCAGCGGCAAGAGCGTCATCGCGTTGTCGGTGCTCGGTGAACTGGCCCGGCAGCAGCGCTCGGTCATGCACGCGACGGGTTCCCGGTCGTTCACCCAGACGCTGCGGCGTTACGCGGGCAAGGGCTCGACCCGGTTGAAGAACCTGTTCGGTTACTTCAACAGCTTCATGACCGCCGAGCGCAACGGCCTCGACGTGCTGATCTGCGACGAGGCGCACCGGATCAGGGAGACGTCGGTCAACCGGTTCACCCCGAAGGCGAAGCGGGACCGTGCCCGGCCGCAGATCGACGAACTCATCGCCGCGGCCCGGGTACCGGTCTTCCTGCTCGACGAGCACCAGGTGGTCAAGCCGGGCGAGTTGGGGAACGTCGACGTCATCTCCACGTACGCGAAACAGCTCAATCTGGACATCGAGGTCGTGTCTCTGCACGACCAGTTCCGGTGTGGCGGCAGCGAGGCGTACGAGGAGTGGGTCGTCGACCTGCTCGGCCTCGACGGCGGCAAGCCGTCGGTGTGGGCCGGAGACGGACGCTTCGACCTGCGGCTGGCGAGTTCGCCGGAGGAGATGGAGGCGTTCCTGGCCGCGAAGCAGGCGGCCGGGGAGACGGCGCGGATGTCGGCCGGGTACTGCTGGCCGTGGAGCGACCCGCTGCCGGACGAGTCCCTGGTCGCCGACGTACGGATCGGTGGTTGGGCGCGTCCCTGGAACGTGAAGAGCGACCGCAGCGTCGGCGACGCGCCGGGCAGCGCGTTCTGGGCCACCGATCCGCACGGTTTCGGCCAGGTCGGTTGCGTTTACACCGCACAGGGCTTCGAGTATGAGTGGTCCGGTGTCATCCTCGGACCCGACCTGGTCGCCCGCGACGGCCGGCTGGTGACCCAGCGGGCGGAGTCGAAGGACCCCGCATTCCGCAGCCGCAAGTCGCTCAGTGACGCGGAGGCCGACCGCCTGATCCGTAACACCTACAAGGTGCTGATGACGCGAGGCATGCGCGGCACGATCCTGTACTCGACGGACGCCGAGACCCGGGCATGGCTCAACTCGCTGATCCGCGTGGAACGTGGTCTCGAGACGATCTACGAGCCGAGCGGTGGTTCATAGTTCCCAAGGAATTGCCGGTTCGGGGCACGGCCGGGTCACCAGTCGCGGGCCCACTCCGGCGGCGGTACGACGGCGAGCTGCGGCTCCCCGCTGACCGATTCGAGCGCGTGCACGATCCGCAGGTCCCCGTCGGCGGCGGCGTCGGAGTCGGTCAGCACCCGGCCGCTGCTGCCGTCGGCGCTCACCAGCACCCACCGGTCAGGATGGATGCCGCCGTCGTCGACGAGCGCCCGTACGCCGAACGCGCGGGCGATGGTGACCGCGAGGTCATGTTCGCGCAGACCGGTGGCGTCGGCCAGTTCGGTGTCGCCGGTGAGGATCCACCCGAAGCCCTCGTCTTGGTCGGGCGGGTTGAGCATCGCCACCGGCCGCGGGTCGTCGACGGCCCGGTCCTCGATCCGCCCGACATACACTGCCTCCGGCGCGACGCCGTACTCCAACAACAGGAACGCGCGCAGGGCATCCGCCGGCAGCTCGGCGTCGAAGTGGATCCGATACCGCACTCTCTGCCCCTCTCCGAGGTCCGCAGGTAACGCGTCACAGTGCTTGCCCCGGCAGCCCGCCGGAGAGTTGGCTGTCGTGTATGGCCCGCATCGCGTACCACGACGCCGACGCCGAAGCGTTCGCCGCGACCCGGCACCTCACCGACGACGGTCTCATGGCCTGGCGTGCCGCCGTCACCCGGCACCTCGTACCGCGCCCGGGGATGCGACTGCTCGACCTGGGCGCCGGGACCGGCAGCTGGGCACACGCGTTCACCGGCTGGTTCCCCGGCGTCGAGGTGGTCGCCGTCGAACCGTCGGCGGCGATGCGCGCCCGCTGCGCGTTCTCGCCACTCGTAGCAGGCGACGCCGGGCACATCCCGCTGGCCGACGGGAGCGTCGACGCCGCGTGGCTGTCCACGGTCATCCACCACGTGCCCGACCTGGCCGCCGCGGCGCGCGAGCTGCGCCGGGTACTGCGGCCGGGCGCACCGGTGCTGATCCGGTCCGCGTTCGCCGGACGGCACGAGGCGATCACGCTGTTCGACTACTTTCCCGAGGCGATCCGCGTGCTGGGCACGTACCCGGGCATCGCCGACGTCGGGGCCGCCTTCGCCGCCGCCGGGTTCGCCGCCGCGGCGGTCGAGCAGGTCCCGCAGGTCACCGCATCCTCGCTGCGAGAGGCGGCGGCCGGCCTGCGACGGGAGGCGCACACGCCGCTTCAGCTCATCACCGATGCGGAGTACGCCGCAGGCGTCCAGCGGTTGCACGAAGCAGCACAGGCGGACAGCGGCCCGGTGATCGACGCACTGGACCTGCTGGTGCTGCGCTGATCCCGGCGTCAGGCCCAAGCAAGGTTAGGGTGGGGCGATGGACCCTCGTCAGTGGACGGTCGTCGGAGCGCCGTCGAGCGCAGGCGCCCACACCCCGGGTATCGAGCGTGCACCCGCCGCCCTGCGCGCCGCGGGTCTGCTCGACCTGCTGGGCGCCGACGTGGAGGACGCCGGTGACGTGCCGGGCTTCCGGTGGCGGCCGGATCCGGCGTACCCCAGGGGTCAGAACGCGGGCGCGGTGGCCGCCGTCGCCTCGGCGGTGGCCGACCGGGTCGCGGCGGCGCTGGGCCGGGGGCGCGCGCCGCTGGTGCTCGGCGGCGACTGCACGGTGACTGTCGGCCTGGTCGCCGGTTGCGCGCGGGCCGGGCTGTCGCCCGCGCTGGTGTACGTGGACGGCGGGCCGGATCTCTACACGCCGGAGACCCGCGCCAACGGCAACCTGGACGCGATGGGGCTGGCGCACATGCTCGGGTTGCCGGGGACGCTGCCCGAGGTGGCGGGTGTCGGGCCGGCGGTGCCGCTGCTGTCACCGGAGCGGGTGGTGGTGTACGGGGACTCGCTGCCCCGGGGTGACCACGAGCGCGAGCTGGTGGCCGAGCTGGAGCTGGCGTACGTGCCGGCCGACGAGGTGCACGCCGACGCGCGGGCGGCGGCGCGCCGGGCCCGGTCGGTGGCCGAGGGTGCGGCCGAACGGTTCGTGGTCCACTTCGACGTGGACGTGCTGAGTTTCGTGGACGCGCCGCTGGCTGACGTGCCGGAGCCGTTCGGGCTCAGCCTGGACGAGGCGGCGGCGACGCTGACGGAGCTGGTGGCGAGCCCGCGGTTCGCCGGGTTGTCGGTAACCGAGATCAACCCGGACCATCTGCCCGACGACGAGCTGCTCCCCCGGTTCGCCGGCGTGCTGGCCGGGGCGCTGACCGGGCGCTAGGCGGTTTCCGCGAGGTGCAGCGGCAGCACCTTCGCGGCGCTCACCGCCAGCTCGCGGTCGAGCACCTCGTCGCGGGGCACGAAGACCATCGCCTGTCCCTCGCCGAGCACCACGTCCTCCTGGCGCGCGTCGGTGGCGCCGCGGAACACGTACACGTTGACGGTGTGCGGGAAGCCGTCCTCGTGCGGGCGGGGGCCGCTCCACAGCAGGTGCAGCTCACCGGCGGTCAGCCCGGTCTCCTCGCGCAGCTCGCGCCGGGCGGCCTGCTCCGGTGTCTCGCCGGGTTCGATGCTGCCGCCGGGCAGGCTCCACTGGTACGGAGAAACCGGCGCGTTGCCGTCGCGGTGCTGCATGAGGATGGCGCCGGACGGGTCGACGAGCAGGACGAGAGCGACGTCGTATGCGGCCACGCCCCGAGCCTGCCACGCGGCACCGGCGACGCACAGTCCCCGACTTTCCGCCACGCCGATCGAAAGTCAGACTCGAAGCACCGAAAGCCATAGACATATCGACATGGCTTTTGTAGCGTCGGCGCACAGGCGATAAGGAGTACGACCATGTGCTACGGATTCGACGGACAGACGGCGCTACGGCAGTCGCTGGACCGGCGCGACCTGCTGCGCGGCTCCCTGGCGGCGCTCGCCGGGATCGGGCTCGCCACCGGGCTCGGCGCGACCGCGGCCCAGGCCGGCGGGCACCATCACGGCCGGCGCCCGGTGCCGAAGGAACTGATCAGCCTCCAGCTCTGGACGGTCCGCGACGCGCTCAACGGCTCGCCCGGCTACGACGCGACGCTGGCGCACCTGGCCCGCATCGGCTACCCGCGGGTCGAGCTGGCGCTCGGCTACTTCGGCCGTACCGCCCGGGAGCTGCGCCGCTTCCTGGACGGCATCGGCATCAAGGCCAGCTCCAGCCACGACGGCATCGCCGCCGACGCCGCCGCGCTGGAAGAGAAGATCGCGAACGCCCGGACGCTGGGCCAGCGGTTCATGGTGGTGCCGTACCTGAACTCCGACCGCGAGGACGACTGGAAGCGCTGGGCGGAGCAGATGAACGTCGAGGCCGCCGCCGCGCGCAAGGCGGGCCTGCGGTACGGCTACCACAACCACGCGCACGAGTTCACCATCGACTTCGGCAACGGCAGGCGGCCATGGGACGTGCTGACCGAGGAACTCGACCCGCGCCTGGTGCACCTGGAGATCGACATCTACTGGGCGGTCACCGGCGGCATCAACTCCGGCGAGGGCGTCGACGACCCGGAGGGCTTCACGCTCGACGTGATCCGCTCGGCGCCGCAGCGGGTGTTGCAGTACCACGTCAAGGACCGTGACCCGGCCACCGGCGACATGGCCGACCTGGGCACCGGGATGATCGACTTCGCGCGGATCTTCCGGGGGCACCAGGTGATGGAGTACATCGTGGAGAACGACACCCCTGATGTGACGCCGCAGCAGACCGCCGCCGTCGGCTACCGCTACCTGCGCCGGCTGCGGTTCTGACCCGCGGCGGGGGCACTGACCACCGCCGGACGTGACACGCTCGGGGGTGGCCGCGCCGACCGAGGGGGTACGCGATGACCGACGAGCCGGACGACGTCCACTACGACCGCCTCTATCGCGACGCCGAGCGCCCGCCCTGGGAGATCGGCGGCCCGCAGCCGGCGCTCGCCGCGGTCCTCGACACCGGGGTACGCGGCCCGCGCGTGCTCGACGTCGGCTGCGGCACCGGTGAGCTGGCGCTCGCGCTGGCCCGCCGCGGCCACGACGTGACAGGCGTCGACATCTCACCGGTGGCGATCGACCAGGCCCGGGCCAAGGCCGCCGCGGCGGGCCTGCCGGTGCGCTTCGAGGTGTGCGACGCGACGGCGATCCCGGTGCCGCCGGTGCCGTACGACTCGGTGTTCGACTCCGGCCTGCTGCACTCGCTGGACCGGCGGGGCGCCGCCGTACGCGACTACCTGGCGCTGCTGCCGCGCCTGACCGCGCCCGGTGGTGCGGTGTTCGTCCTGGCGGTGTCGCCGGAGGCGGGCGAGGGCTGGGGCCTGGACGCGGACACGCTGCGCGCGGCCTTCCCCGACCCGCTCTGGACGCAGGTGACGGCCGAGCGGATCGACGTGCTCGCGAGGGTCGGCGGCGCGGACCTGCGCCTGGCCGGCAACCTGCTGCGCGCCACCCGCTCCCCCGCCGGCCCGTAGCGCGCCCGCCGCGACACCACCGCAAGGACGGCGAGCGGCGTCAGCGACGCCAGTGCTGGCGTGGGGAGTAGCCCTCGCGGCGCAGCCAGTGTTCGGTGTAGACGATCCGGTCGGCCTCGATCACCACGAGCGGGTCCTCGGGCGGCTCGGACAGCGACCGGCCCCGCTCGGCGTGTTCGTTCTCCCAGCGGAACGCGGCCCAGTGGCGGGCCCGGTCAGGGTGCTCGGGGCCGAGCACCCGGGCGGTGCCGAACACCTGCGCGCCACGGCTGCTGGCCAGGCCGACCAGCGGCGCGAAGACGCCGACCGACACCCGCGGATCGGCGGCGATGTTGCGCATCTTCGGCGAGCGTGGCGCGGCGGTGAACATCAGCGTGAAGTCGAGTGGGTAGTAGCGCACCGGCGTAGCAAGCGGCCCGTCCGGCCCGACGGTGGCGAGCACGCACATGTTCTGCGACGACAGCAGGTTGAGGATCCGTTCCTCCAGGCGGTCCCGGTCCAGCTTCCTCGTCGGCGTCGGACCGGTCAGCCAGGGGTTCGTCAGCGGCACGGTGCGTCCTCGATCATGACGGCACCCTACCGGCCGGGATCAGGCGACCGGCGCGGTGCTGGCCCGCATCACGACCTCGCCGGGCAGGCGCACGATCCGGCGGCGGCGACCGGCGTTCTCGGTCAGGGCCAGCTTCATCGCCTCCTCGCCGAGCCGGTGCAGTGGCAGCGCCACTGTGGTCAGCGGCGGGGTGAGGTCACGCACGACAGGGATGTCGTCGAAACCGGCGACCGAGACGTCGCCGGGCACCGACAGCCCGCGGTCGCGCAACGCCGCGTACGCGCCGACGGCCATCACGTCCGTGCACGCGAACACGCAGGTGGCGTCGAGGCCGCGGTCGAGCAGCTCGGTCATCGCCCGGTAGCCGCCGTCGCGGGTGAACGCCGCCTCGGCCACCGCGCCCGCGTCGAGCGCCACACCGGCGGCGGCCAGCTCGTCGCGGAACCCGCCGAGCCGGTCGGCGACTGTGGTCAGCTCGGGCGGGCCGGAGAGCACCGCGAAGCGGCGGTGCCCCAGGCCGAGCAGCGCGCGGGCCAGCTCGGCGGCGCCGGCCCGGTTCTCCGGCAGGACACTGTCGACCTTCAGGGTGCGGTGCCGGCTGACCACCGCGACCCGGCCACCGCCGTCGAGGTAGGGCGCCAGCTCGGCGGCCATGGCCCGCTCCCAGCGGGGGTCCTCGAAGCCGGAGCCGATGAGCAGGATCGCCGGGGCGCGTTCGGCGCGCAGCATCGACACGTACGCGATCTCGCGTTCCGGGTCGCGGAACGTGCTGGCCAGCATGACCAGCAGGTCGTTGTCGGCGGCGACGCGCATGACGCCGCCGGCGACGGCGGCGAAGTAGGGGTCGGTGACGTCGTGGCAGACCACGCCGACGCTTCGGCGGGACGCGCCGGCGAGCGCGCGGGCGTGGGCGTTCGGGGTGTACGCGAGCCGTGCGGCGGCGGCCAGGACGCGGTCGTGCAGGTGCGGGGTGACGCGCCTGCCGTTGAGGGCCCGGGAGGCGGTGGCCAGTGAGACGTCGGCCGCCCTGGCCACGTCTTCCAGCGTCACGTGCGACATCGATGCGTCTCCCTGCGGAACGTCTTGACCCGGTGTTCCGGCGTGGCTACGGTAGCACCCTGAAAGCGCTTACTGAAAGCGCATTCACCGCCGGGAGGCACAGTGGAACGCACGTCCGTCGGCATCATCCTCAACGGCGTCACCGGCCGGATGGGCTACCGGCAGCACCTCGTCCGGTCCCTGCTCGCCATCCGCGAACAGGGCGGCGTGCCGGCCCGCGACGGCAGCCGGATCTGGCCCGAGCTGACACTCGTGGGCCGCGACGAGAACCGGCTCGCCGAGATCGCCGGGCGGCACGGGCTGTCGGCGTACACGACCGACCTGGACGCGGCCCTCGCCGACGACGCCCACCAGATCTACTTCGACGCGCAGGTGACCACCCAGCGGGAGAAGGCGATCCGGGCGGCGATCGAGGCCGGCAAGCACGTCTACACCGAGAAGCCGCTCGCCGAGGGGTTCCTCGCCTCGCTGGAGCTGGCCCGGCTCGCCGCCGCCAAGGGCGTCCGCAACGGCGTCGTGCAGGACAAGCTGTTCCTGCCCGGCCTGCGCAAACTCAAGCGACTCGTGGACGGTGGCTTCTTCGGCCGGATCCTGTCCGTGCGCGGCGAGTTCGGCTACTGGGTGTTCGAGGGCGACTGGCAGGCCGCGCAGCGCCCGAGCTGGAACTACCGCGCCGAGGACGGCGGCGGCATCACGCTGGACATGTTCCCCCACTGGCACTACGTGCTGGAGCAGATCATCGCCCCGGTCACCGCCGTCACCGCTGTCACCGCCACGCACATCCCCGAGCGCGTCGACGAGACCGGCACCCGCTACCGGGCCACCGCCGACGACGCCGCGTACGGCATCTTCGAGCTGGCCGGTGGCATCGTCGCGCAGGTCAACTCCTCCTGGGCGGTCCGCGTGCACCGGGACGAACTGGTCGAGTTCCAGGTCGACGGCACGCACGGCAGCGCCGTGGCCGGGCTGCGCGACTGCCGTATCCAGCACCGGGGCGCCACCCCGATGCCGGTGTGGAACCCCGACCTGCCGGTCACCGAGGCGTTCCGCGCGCAGTGGCAGACAGTGCCGGACAACGGCGAGCACGACAACGCCTTCAAGGTGCAGTGGGAGGCGTTCCTGCGCCACGTCGTCGACGACGAGCCGTTCCCGTGGGACTTCCTCGCCGGCGCCCGGGGCGTGCAACTGGCCGAGGCCGGGCTGCGCTCGGCCCGCGAGGGGCGGCGGGTGACGATCGAGGAGATCCCCCGGTGAGCACGCACATCACGCTTCCCGCACCGGGCGGCGGCACCGAGCGGCTGACGTTGCGGGAACCCCCCGCGTGGCGACGGCCGTCCGGGCCACCGGCAACCCGGATCGCGTACGCGGCCGCGCACGTCGTCGCCGACCCGTACGCCGACAACTCCCCCGCCCGCCCGGCGGGGCTGGACTGGGACGCGACGCTCGCGGTGCGGCGTGACCTGTGGTCGTGGGGCCTCGGTGTGGCCGAGGCGATGGACACCGCGCAGCGCGGGATGGGGCTGGACTGGTCGGCCACCCGCGAGCTGATCCGGCGCAGCGCCGCCGAGGCCGCCGCGTGCGGCGGGCGGATCGTCGCCGGGGCGGGCACCGACCAGCTCACCGGCGTGCCCGGCACGCTCGACGAGGTGGTCGCCGCGTACGCCGAGCAGGTCGCCGTGGTCCAGGAGTGCGGTGCCACGCCGGTGCTGATGGCCAGCCGGCACCTCGCCGCGCTCGCCACCGGCCCGGAGGACTACCTGCGCGTCTACGAACGGGTGCTGCGGGAGGCCGGCGCGCCGGTGGTGCTGCACTGGCTCGGCGACATGTTCGACCCGGCACTGTCCGGCTACTGGGGCTCGACCGACCTGGACGAGGCCACCGCCACGTTCGCCGCGCTGGTGCACGCCCACGCCGACCTGGTCGACGGGGTGAAGGTGTCGCTGCTGGACGCCGGCCGGGAGGTACGGCTGCGGGAGCTGCTACCGCCCGCGGTGAAGGTCTACACCGGCGACGACTACCACTACCCGGAGCTGATCGAGGGCGACGGGAAGCGGTTCAGCCACGCGCTGCTCGGAGCGTTCGCGGCCATCGCCCCGGCCGCGTCGGCCGCGCTGGGACGGCTCGACGCGGACGATCCGGCCGGGTTCCGGGCGATCCTCGACCCGACGGTGCCGCTGTCCCGGCACCTGTTCGCCCCGCCCACGCCGTACTACAAGACCGGCATCGCGTTCCTGTCCTGGCTGAACGGACGGCAACCGGGCTTCACGATGGTCGGCGGCCTGCACGGCGGGCGCGGCGTCCCGCACCTGGTCGAGGCGTTCCGGCTGGCCGACGCCGCCGGGCTGCTGCACGACCCGGAGCTGGCGGCGCGGCGGATGCGCGCGTACCTGGACGTCGCGGGCGTGCCCGGATGACCGCCGATGCCCGGCTGGCGCGGCTGTCGCTCAACCAGCGCACCACGCAGCGCTGGTCGGTGGCCGAGGCGGTCGACGGCTGCGTACGCGCCGGCATCCCGGCGATCGGGCTGTGGCGCGAGCCGGTGGCCGAGATCGGCGTACCGGCCGCCGCGCGGCTCGTCGCGAATGCCGGGCTCCGGGTGTCGTCGCTGTGCCGGGGCGGGTTCCTCACCGCCGCCGACGACGCCGGCCGGGTCGAGGCGCTCGCCGACAACCGGCGCGCGATCGACGAGGCCGCCGCGCTGGACGCCGCCTGCCTGGTGCTGGTCGTCGGCGGCCTGCCACCCGGCTCCCGCGACCTGGCGGGTGCCCGGCAGCGGGTCGCCGACGCGCTGGCCGAGCTTGCGCCGTACGCCCGCGAGCGGGGGGTACGCCTCGCGCTGGAGCCACTGCACCCGATGTACTGCGCCGACCGGGCGGTGCTGTCCACGCTCGGGCAGGCGCTCGACCTGGCCGAGGCGTTCCCGGCCGAGCAGGTCGGCGTCGTGGTGGACACGTTCCACGTCTGGTGGGATCCGGACGTGTGGCGGCAGATCGCCCGCGCCGGGGCACGGATCGCGAGCTTCCAGGTCTGCGACTTCCTCACCCCGCTGCCGGCCGACGTGCTGCTGGGCCGCAGCATGATGGGCGACGGGCACATCGACTTCCCGCCGCTGCGCCGCGCGGTGGAGGCCGCCGGGTACACCGGTGACGTCGAAGTGGAGATCTTCAACGCCGAGGTGTGGGCCACCGACCCGGACCGTGTCCTCGCCACCATGATCGCCCGCTACGTGGAGCGGGTGCTCACCGACTGACCCAGCGTGACGAGTCCGGTCTGTCGGACTAATCAGGTGGCCACTCCCCGGGATCCGGGGGCAGGATCGGGATCATGCCATCCCCGCACATCACCACCCCGATCACCACCGACCTGCTGCGCGGCGCGCTCGACCTGGAACAGACAGCGGACGGGGTGCTGCCGCACCGGCTGCCCGCGTGGGCCCGGGCACAGAACACCGACCCGCAGCTGACGATGGCCGAAGCGATGCCCTCGGGCGTACGGCTGGTGTTCCGTACCCGCGCCACAGTCGTGGAGCTGGACGTGCTGCCCACGAAGATGGTCTACCGGGGCACCGGCCCGCGTCCCGACGGCCGCTACGACCTGGTCGTCGACGGCCGTCTCGCCGGTCAGGCCACCGCCGACGGCGGCAAGGTGCTCACCATCGACCTGGCCGCCGGCACGTCCGGCGTCGAGCCGGGTCCGGTCGGCACGGTGCGCTTCACCGACCTGCCCGCCGCCGACAAGGAGGTGGTGATCTGGCTGCCGCACCGGGAGATCACCGAGCTGGTGGCGCTGCGCACGGACGCGCCGGTCGAGCCGGCCGACACGGGTGGCCGCCGGGTGTGGCTGCACCACGGCAGCTCGATCAGCCACGGCTCGGACGCGGAGAGCCCCACCGGCACCTGGCCGGCCGTGGCCGCCACGCTCGCCGGCGTGGAGCTGGTCAACCTGGGGTTCAGCGGCAGCGCGCTGCTCGACCCGTTCACCGCCCGCGCGATGCGCGACACCCCGGCCGACGTGATCAGCGTCAAGATCGGCATCAACCTGGTGAACAGCGACCTGATGCGGCTGCGCGCGTTCGGCCCCGCCGTGCACGGCTTCCTGGACACCATCCGGGAGGGGCATCCGCACACGCCGCTGCTGGTCGTGTCGTCGGTCCTGTGCCCGATCCAGGAGGACACGCCCGGCCCGGGCGCGGTCGAGTTCGTCGACGGGAAGGTCCGGTTCCGTGCCACCGGCGACCCGGCCGAGGTGGCGTCCGGCCGGCTCACGCTGCGCGTCATCCGCGCCGAGCTGGCCCGGATCGTGGCGTCCCGGTCCGGCGCGGACCCGAACCTGCACTACCTCGACGGGCTGGAGCTGTACGGCGAGGCCGACTACGCCGAACTGCCGCTGCCCGACGAGCTGCACCCCGACCCGGCCGCCGACCGCCGCATCGGCGAGCGGTTCGCCGCGCTGGCGTTCGGCCCGAAGGGACCGTTCGCCGCAGCGGAATGACTGACGGCCCATCACGGCGCGGTGTGACCCAGGTCACGCCGCGCCGTGATCCGTCGGAGGTGCCGTGAACGACCAACTGAGCGTGGGAGGAAGTCGACAGGACGAGGAGCGGCTGCTGCGGCGGGTCGCACGCGCCGACCTGGACGCGTTCGACGAGCTGTACCGGCGTACGTCGCCGTGGCTCGCGATCCGGCTGCGGCGGCGGTGCGCGGACGACGGCATCGTCGCCGAGGTCCTCCAGGACACGTACCTGACTGTGTGGCGGGCCGCCGGCTCGTTCAGCGGGATCCGGCCCTCCGGCGGCGCGGACGCGCCCGGTGGCTCGGCCGCCGGCTGGATCTGGACCATCGCGGCCCGGCGCCTGGTCGACGCGCTGCGCCGCCGCGCCCGGGTGCAGGAGGTGCCGACCGACGTGCTTCCGGTCCGCAGCGCGCCGGCCGCCGAGGACCAGGCGCTCGCCGGGTCGTTCGGCTCGGAGGTGGGCGCCGCGCTGGACGCCCTCGCACCGGAGCTGCGGGCGGTGCTCGCCGCCATGGTCCTGGACGGGCTGACCGTCCGGGAGACCTCCGTCCTGCTGGGGGTGCCCGAGGGCACCGTGAAGAGCCGGGCGCGGCGTGCCCGCAACGCGCTACGGGAGGCACTGGCATGACCGCTCACGTTCCCCCGCCGGCACTGGCCGCGTACGCGGCGGGCAGCCCCGACGACGCCGCCACCTGGACGATCGAGGTGCACCTGGAGGGTTGCGCCGAGTGCCGCGACCGGCTCGGCGAGCTGGCCGCCCCGCCACTGCGCGCCCTGCTCGGCGACGCCCGGGAGGCGATCCTGGAGCAGGCCCGCACCGGGCCGCAGCCGGTGCGCCGGCGCCCGCTGCGACGGTGGTGGCTGCGCTGGACCGACTGGTCGCTGCTGGCGTGGGCGGCCATGACGTGCACGGCGATCCTCGCCGCGGTGCTGCTGGACCGCAACTACCCGGAGCAGCCCTCGGCGGTGCTGCTGCTGGCACCTGTGGCGCCGCTCGCAGGGCTCGCGGTGGCCTGGTCCCGCCGCGCCAACCCGAACTGGGAGGTGGTCGCCGGCACCGCCCGCGCGGGGCTGGAACTGCTGCTTCGCCGTACCCTCGCGGTTCTGCTCCTGGTCGCGCCGGTGCTCGCGGTGGCCGGGCTGGCGGTCGGCCGCAACCCCGCGCTGTGGCTGCTGCCCTGCCTGACGTTCACCGCCGCGACGTTGCTGCTCGGCAGCCGCGTCGGCGTGCCGCTGGCCGCCGCCGTCCTCGGCGGTGGCTGGCTCACCGTGGTCGCGGCCGTGTCGTTCACCGGCGACGCCGACGCGGCCCGCGCCGCCGCCGCGACCGAGGCCCTGCTCCGGCCCGCCACCATGCCCGCCTGGGCGGCGGCCGCCGCCGTGCTCACCCTCCTGACCACGCTGCGCGCCGAACACCTGCGGCGGCCCGCCGCCTGGCGCTGACCGGAAAACCGCACCACCACGACACGGCGCCCGTCCGGTGCCGCGACCGACCCTGCCCGAGAAGGAGACGACATTGGTACGCGCAGTGAGCGCCGACGAGGTGGCGCCGACCCGGCACGCCTGGCGGATCGAGGCGGTGGGACTGTCGGTGAAGGCCGGGCGGCACCTCGCAGTCGACAACCTGGGCCTGACGCTCGGTGCCGGCGTGCACGGGCTGCTCGGCCCGAACGGCGCCGGCAAGAGCACCCTGATGCGTGCGCTCGCCACAGTGGTCAAGCCGCACGCCGGCGTGCTGCGGCTGCTCGGCGCGGACGCCACCGCGTCCCGTGAGCTGCGGCCGGTGCGCCGCCGGCTCGGCTACCTGCCGCAGCAGTTCGGCTACTACCCCCGGTTCACCGTCCGGGAGTACGTCGAGTACGTGGCCTGGCTGCGGGAGATGCCCGCCTCGGCGGTGCCGGGCGCGGCCCAGCGTGCCATCGACCGGGTACGCCTCACCGACCGGGCCGACGCCAAGCTCAAGTCGCTGTCCGGCGGCATGCTGCGCCGGGCCGGCATCGCCCAGGCCATCGTGAACGAACCGGACCTGCTGCTGCTCGACGAACCGACTGTCGGCCTGGACCCGGAACAGCGGGTCGAGTTCCGCGAGCTGATCCGGGAACTCGGCGCGGACGCCTGCGTTCTGGTCTCCACCCACCTGGTGGAGGACGTGGTGGCGGCCTGCTCCGACGTCATCCTGATGGACCACGGCACCCGCGTGTTCCAGGGCCTGCCCGCCGACCTGATCCGCCACGGCGAGACCGGCGGCGTCGGCGACAGCGCCGCCGAGCGCGGCTACTCGTACCTCCTCAAGCAGCACCGGAGCGCCTGATGATCCGACAGGTACGCATCGAACTGCGCCGCTCCAACGCGCCGGCCGTGGCGGTGCTGCTGCTGGCCGTCGGCGCCCTCGGCACCGCCAGCATGTACAGCTTCTGGCAGGGCCAGTGGCTGCGGCTGGGCTACGTGCACGCCTCCGACGTGTTCTTCCTGATGCCGCTCGCGCTCGCCGGTGGCGCGGTGCTGGGCCGCCGGGACCGGCGTACCCGCGCCGAGGAACTGATGAACAGCACCGGCCGGCCCCGCTGGCAGCGCGCGCTACCAGCGATGGCAGCGCTCGGCGTCGCCGTCGCGGCCGCGCACCTGCTCGTGCTCGCCGCCAGCGCGGCGGTGGTCGCCTCCGGCGGCGCCCACCTCGGCGTACGCGGACTAGCCGGGCCCCTGATCGACGTGCTGGTGCTGGTGGGCGCGGCCTGGGTCGGCGTGGCGGTCGGCCGGCTGTGGTCCTCACCGCTGCTGCCGCCGCTGCTGGCCGCCGCCGGCCTGGTCGCGCAGGAGGGCACCGCCATGCTCGGCGGTACGGGCAGCCGGCTGACGAACGCGTCCCTCATGATCTCCTGGCCGCCGGATACCCCGTGGGAGACGCTGTCCGACCGGCTGCTGCTGAGCCGCCTCGTGCTGGGCGCCGGGCTGGTCCTGGCCGGCCTGCTGCTGGCGGCAGGCAAATCCTGGCTGACCAGGGCCGGCGCGGCGGCGAGCCTCGCCGGTGGTGTGGCGGGTCTCCTGCTGATCGGCGTACCGGGCCCCGCCGGCATCTGGCAGCTCGATGCGGAAGCACGCCGCTACGTCTGCGCCGACGGCACGCCGCAGGTGTGCGTCACCGCCGTCAACGCGCACCTGCTGCCCGAGGTCACCACCGAGGCCCGGCGAGGGCTGCACGCGCTGGCGAAGCTGCCTAACGCGCCGACCCGCGCGGTGGAACTGCGGCTGGACACCATCGGCAGCAACGACAGCGAGCAGTGGCACCGGCCCGAGCCCACACCCGGCACTGTGCAGTTCCACCTGGAGGTCGATCCGGACACCGGCCGGGCCGCGGACGTGGCCGAGCGCATCGCCATGGGCGGCGGCACCCGGTGGTCCGGTTGCGGGCGCAGCGGCGACGACATCGCCCCGGCGATCGTCGCGGCCTGGCTGCTGGACACCGACACCGTGCGGCTGTGGGACTCCTGGACCGGATACCGGTACGCCGACGAGCAGCAGGAGGAGATCCGGGCCGGGGTGCGGCAACTGCGCGCGCTGCCCGAGCCGGAGCAGTTGCGGCGGGTCACCGCGCTGCGGGACGCGGCCACGCGGTGCGAGCCGGACCTGATGCCGGCGCTCACCGGCCGGGCCGCGCCGTGACCCGCTGGCTGCCGCTGTACGTGCGGTCCCGCCGGCTACCCGCCGCCATGGCCGGATCGGCAGTCGCCGTCGCGGTGATGACCGCCTCCTGGTCCGCCTTCAGCGACCGTCCCGAGGTGCCCGCCGGCCTCGCCGTGCTCACCACCGCGATGGCGGTGGCACCGCTCGGGCCGACGCTCGCCGGCACCGACCCGGCGCTGGAGCGGACCGCCGCGTGGCAGTGGGCGCCGCGCCGGGCCGGGCACCTGCTCGCGTACGGCGCGGTGGTGGTCGGGCTGCTGGCCGCCGCCCGCATGCTCGGCGCCGACTTCGGGCCGCTGTCCGTGCTGGCCCGCAACACGGCCGGGCTGACCGGGCTGGTCGGACTCGGGGCCGCGCTCGCCGGCGCGCGGGCCGCCTGGCAGGTGCCGACCGCCTGGGCCGCGCTGGGGGCTTTCCTGGCCGCACCGGGCGGACCGGAGTGGCGGCAGGTCGCGCTGTGGATGGCGCAGGAACCGGGCAACCGGATCGCCGCCGTCACCGCCACGACGTTCCTCCTCGGCGGCGTCGTCGCGTACGCGCTGCGGGTGGGACCGCAGGTCGCGGCCGCCGAGGCGGCGCTGGAACAGTGACGTGCCGGACCTCGTCGCGCGCCCACAGCGCGCGGCGAGGTCCGGTCAGTCGCTGTCCGCGGCGGCCCACGCCGACACGACGCGCCGCGTCGGGTCACCGCCCTCCGGTCCACGCAGCCGGTCGGTGAGCAGGAATCCGGGCAACCGGAACCGGGCCGCGTGCTCCCGCTCGGCGAGCCGGTACGTGCCGCCGCGCCGATCGGGCTGCCATCCGTGCCGCAGGGCGTACTCGATGACGGCGCGTACGTCGGCCGAGGTCGGGTAGGCGTCGTCGACGGCACAGGGCGACCAGCGCGTCCCCCAGGTGGTCGACAGCAGATCTGCCTGGAGCGCCTGGCCCCTCTTCCCGCCGCCCCAGATCCGGAGCCGGATGCAGCGGTGGCAGTCCGTGTCGCCCCGTACCTCGCGGATCTCCGCCCGCCAGGTGAAGGCGCGCCCGTCGATCCACAGTCGCCGCAGCCGGATGCGCACGGCCCGATCATCCGGGACGGCGCCCGCCGTCGCGACGGGTTTTCCCCGGGTCGACGTCAGGCCGGCGGTTCCGTCCGCCGGTGGCGGGTTTCCTCCTCCGTCGTTGTCAGGTCAGCGGCACCCAGCCCAGGGTGGTCATGCCGGACAGGGCGGTCGCCTTGAGACCGGCGTCGGAGACCGTCCAGAGCACACCGTCGATCATCAGCGAACGGCGGATCGGCGCCCACTCGCCGCCGTCGGCCAGGACGCCCGGGTGGTCGACGGCACCGGCCACTGTGAAGCCCTTGTCGCCGATGCGCAGCGCCAGCACACCGCCGGACGGCGGGCGCCTGGTGCCGTCGGCGCGGTCGGTGACCACGCCCGGCTGCCGCACCGGGAGCACCACCAGGCGCTCGGGCTCCCAGTACAGGAACGCGTGCGGGTCGTGCTCCGCTTCGGACCAGCCGCCCGGGACGTGGTGCTGGGCGATGCGCGCCGGACGGGCCGGGTCGGCCACGTCGAACAGCGACACCTGGGTGCCCGTCACCCGTCCCCGGTCCGTCGCGTCCTGCCCGACCCCGATCAGGCGGCCGTCGCCGGCCGGGTGCAGGTACGCGGAATAGCCGTTGATCTTCAGCTCGCCGGTGACCCGGGGCGCGGCCGGATCGCGCAGGTCCACGCCGTACAGCGGGTCGGTCTGCCGGAACGTGACCACGTAGCCGGTGCCGCCGACGAACCGCACCGCGAAGATCCGCTCGCCCTTGCCCAGGCCGGTCACCGCGCCGACCCGCTTCAGCGTGGCACCGTCGGCGCGCAGCACGTAGACGCCGGACTGCGAGGACGTGCCGCGCCCCCAGGTGTCACCCGTCGTGGTCGCCACCCGGAGGTGACCGTCCCACTCGGACAGCGCGTACTGGTTGATCAGCCAGCCGGGCACGGACCCGGCGGCGACGAAGCGTGGCGTGCCCGCCGCGGTGTCGAACTGGTAGATCTCGGTGCTGGTGTCACGTGCCCCGGACGGTCCGCCACGCCACATCCGCCAGCGGTGGTCGTTGGCGACGTAGAGGCGTGCGCCGTTGCTGTAGACGGTGTCGCCGTCGGCGACCACGGTGACCGGGTCACCGGCACCGAGCGCAGCCGCGCCCAGGTCGAAGCTGAGCACCGTCACCATCGACGCGCCGGAGAATCCGGCCGGACGGTTGACCCGGTCGCAGCCGACCCGCCCCGTGCCGACGGTCCGGACGCTGTCGCGGATCTCGTAGCGGGGCAGCCAGTCGTCGAGCGTGGCCTTGTCGATGACCGCCCGGTTGGCGGCGATCCGCTGGGCGTCGGTCCGGCGACCGGACGGGTACGGGAAGTCGAGCCGGGGCGCGGACCGGATCACCACACGGGCGGTCCCGCCGGACTGCCGGGCGTCGACCAGGAGACCGTCCATCCGGTACTCCCCCACCACCCGGGGCGGTCCGGCGAGGTCCACCAGGACGAGCCGGGCCTGCGGGGTCGCGCCCGGGCGCGTCTGCCCGTCCGGTACGGGGCCCTTGACGGTCCGTCCGGCGTGCAGCAGCACGAGCGCCCGGTCACCGTGCAGCAGCAGGCTCCCCTCGTCGCCGGAGAACCGCTCGGCATCGGGGTCGAGCGCCAGCCGGCCGGTCACGCGGCGGCTCGCCGGATCGACCACCGACAGCACGCCCCGGCTGACCGTGACGATCCGCCGCCCGTCGGTCTTGACCAGGTCCGGTTCGTCCACGCCGGCCTCGTGCACGTTGGTGCCGGAGAAGTCGGGCGTGGACGCCGACGCCGCGTCCTTGGCGGCGCCGCCGACCGCCGCCCGTTCCGCGCTGAACTGCATGCGTACGTCCGGGCCGAGACCCCACGGGCCGACCGCCGCCTTTGCGGCCGTGCGGAGCTGCCGCAGCGCCTCGTCGCAGCCGTCGAAAGCCACCAGCCGCAGCCCGCCGGCCGGTACGACCCGCCCGGTGGGCGGCGGGTCGGCGGCCGGCGGTGACGCGGTGCAGCCGGCGAGAGCCAGCGCGGCGGTCATCGTCCATCCAAACGTCCGGGATCCGTGACGGGTCATGCCGGTCAGACGTGGCGGTGACGAGCACGGTTCCCGGCCGTGCCGTTCGACCACCGGCCGTGCCGCTCAACCGCCCGCCATCGCGCCGAGCACGATGAACGGCTCCTTGCCGGCGACCACCTCCTCCGGCAACGGGTCGTCCGGGGACTCGTTGGAGAGGTCCAGCTCGCAGGCGTAGAAGCGGACGAACGGCCGGCGCTTCCCGCTGTGCCGGTCGCGGATCGTGCCGAGCAGCATCGGGTACGCGGTCTCCAGCGCGTCGAGCACCTCCCGCTGGGTGGGCGGCCCGGCCACCTCGACGCGGACCTCGCCGGTGACGTGCGCCAGGTTCTTCAGGTGCGCCGGCAGCACCACCCGGATCACGGCAGCACCTGGACCTCGATCGAGAGCACGCCCGGCAGGTCCCGCACGATCGGCGCCCACGTGTCGCCGCCGTCGGCCGAGTGGTAGACCTGACCGCCCGTGGTGCCGAAGTAGACGCCGCACGGGTCGAGCGTGTCGACGGCCATCGCGTCGCGCAGCACGTTGACGTAGCAGTGCGACTGCGGCAGCCCTTCGGTCAGCGGTTCCCAGTGCTCACCGCCGGTACGGCTGCGGTAGACGCGCAGTTTGCCCTCCGGCGGGTAGTGCAGCGAGTCGCTGGTGATCGGCACCACGTAGACCGTCTCCGGCTCGTGCGCGTGCACCGCGATCGGGAAGCCGAAGTCCGTCGGCAGGTCGCCGCTGACCTCCCGCCAGTTCGCGCCGGCGTCGTCGGTGCGCATGACGTCCCAGTGCTTCTGCATGAACAGCGTGTCCGGCCGGGACGGATGCTGGGCGAGCCGGTGCACGCAGTGCCCCACCTCGGAGTCGGTGTCCGGGATCTCGCCCGAGCGCAACCCCTTGTTGATCGGCAGCCAGCTCGCGCCGGCGTCGTCGCTGCGGAACGCGCCCGCCGCCGAGATCGCGACGTAGATCCGGTCCCGGTCGGCCGGGTCGAGCAGGATCGTGTGCAGGCACATCCCGCCCGCGCCGGGCTGCCAGGACGGGCCGGTCGGGTGCTGTCGCAGGGCGGTCAGCTCGGACCACTTCTGGCCGCCGTCGGTGGACAGGTAGAGGGCGGCGTCCTCGCCGCCCGCGTACACGGTGTCGGGGTCGTGGCGGGAGGGCTCCAGGTGCCAGATCCGCTTGAACTCCCACGGCCGCGGAGTGCCGTCGTACCAGAGGTGCTGCCCCACGTCGCCGCTGTAGGCGAAGTCGTTGCCGACCGTCGTCCAGGTCCGGCCGCCGTCGTCCGAGCGCTGGATCAGCTGCCCGAACCAGCCGCCGGACTGGGACGCGTACAGCCGGTCCGGTTCGACAGGCGAACCTGTCAGGTGGTAGATCTCCCAGCCGCCGAAGTGCGGCCCGTCGACGGTCCAGTCGTCGCGCTTGCCGTCCGAGGTCAGGATGAACGCGCCCTTGCGCGTGCCGACCAGTACTCGTACGCCGCTCATGTCTCGTCCTCTCGTCCGAGGGGTTCTCCCCGCAATGACCGTGCGGCTCACCGAAACTCATCGCTGTCGTACTCCCCGGCTACGACATTTCCCGGTCGGACGGGCGGCGGCGGCGCCGCCACGCCGGTGCGGCCGGAATGTCGGGGGGTGCGGCTAGCCTGCGCGCATGACCGGCCCCGGAGACGTCCCGCCCGAGCACCTCGACCGCCTGCGGCCGGTCTGCCTCGGCCTGCCGGAGACCTACGAGGAGGCGGCCTGGGTGGGCGTCCGGTGGCGCGTCCGCGGCCGCACGTTCGCCCACGTGCTCACCGTCGACCCGGGCCACCAGGCGGCGTACGCACGGGCCGCGGCGACCGACGAGCCGGTCTGCGTGATGACGTTCCGCTCCCCCGGCGACGAGATCGCCGGGCTGCTCGCGGCCGGGCCGCACTTCTTCAAGCCGGACTGGGCCGCCGACGTGGTCGGCCTGCGGCTGGACGCGGACACGGACTGGACCGAGGTCGCCGAACTGCTCACCGAGAGCTACTGCGTGCTGGCCCCGAAGAAACTGGTCGCGCTCGTCGACCGGCCGGGCTGAGTCAGCCGAGCTTCTTGCGCAGCGTCTCGAACGCCAGGTCCGCCCGCAGCGGCACGCCGAACCGCTCGTCGCCGTACGGGAACGGGCTCAGCTCGCCGGTGCGGACGTAACCGCGCCGCTCGTACCAGCCGATCAGGTCGTCGCGCTGGACGATCACGGTCATCCGCATCTCACCGGCGTGCCACTGCTCGGCCGCGTAGCGCTCGGCCTCGGCCAGCAGATCCCGGCCCACGCCGCCGCCCTGCCGGCCGGGCGCGACAGCGAACATCCCGAAGTAGACGTGGTCGTCGCGGCGCTCCAGCTGGCAGCAGGCCACCAGGTCGCCGTCCTGCTCGGCGACCAGCACCACGCCGTCCGGGCCGGTGACCGCGGCGGTCACCATCGCCGGGTCGGTGCGCTGCCCGGCCAGCAGGTCCGCCTCGTGGGTCCAGCCCTGCCGGCTGCGCTCACCCCGGTACGCCGACTCGATCAGGTCGACGAGGGCTGCCACGTCTTCGGGACGGGCGACCCGGACGGTACGGGGTGCGGGGCTGGTCATGGCGGTTCTCCACGGTCGCGGCGGCGTACCTGGTCAGCGTACGCACGCGGGTGTCCCGGACGGCGGCCGGGACCACCGGGCGGGACGGTTCGTGGTTCACTGCCCGGCATGGAGACGACAGTCGGCACGGCGGGCCTGCCAGCGGTCCTCGACCTGCCGGCCGGGCCGGTACGCGGCGGCCTGGTGGTGCTGCACGGCTCGCACGCCGAGCAGCACTCCTACTTCCTCTACGCCCATCTGGCCCGGCTGCTGCCTCCGGCCGGGATCGCGGTGCTGCGCTACGACCGCCGCCCTCGGATCGACGGGCACGACGTGCCGCTTGCCGACCAGGCCGAGGACGCGTCGGCGGCCGTGGCGGAGCTGCGCCGGCACGTCGGGTCGGCGCCGGTCGGGCTGTGGGGTTTCAGCCAGGGCGCGTGGGCGGCGGCCCTGACCGCCGTCCGGCACCCGGTCGACTTCCTGGTGCTGGTCGGGTGCAGCGCGGTGAGCCCCGCGGTCCAGATGCGCCACGGCACCGCCGAGCAGCTCCGCCGCAACGGCTACGGCCCGGCCGACCTCGCCGAGCTGGCCGAGCTGCGCCGCGTCGCCGAGGGATTCCAGCGCGGCGACGTGCCGCGCGCGGAGGCACAGGCGGCGATCGACTCGGCGGCCCGCCGCCGGTGGTTCCCGCTGGCGTTCCTGCCGAACGAACTGCCCGCGACGCCCGGCACCTGGACCGACATGGACTACGACCCGGCGCCGGTGCTGGCGCGGCTGACGTGCCCGGTGCTGCTCTGCTACGGCGAGACCGACGCGTGGATCCCGATCGAGGACAGCCTCGCGGTGTGGCGGCGGGCGGCGCGCGACGCCGAGCTGACGGTGGCCCGGCTGGCCGGCTGCGACCACGCCCCCACGCTCGGCGAGGGCGAGGATCTGGACAGCGTCAGCCCGCAGTACGAGCGGGTGCTGCTGGACTGGCTCGACCGGCGGCTGCCGCCCGCCGGCTGAGCAGGCGGTCAGTCCCGGTACCGCAGGCCGGCGAGCAGCAGGCCGACCAGCCGGCGCGCGTCGTAGCGGGGATCGCTGTCCGCGCCGATGCAGAGGTTCCCGACGCCGCGCAGCAGCTGGTACGCGTCGACGTCCCGGCGGGTCTCGCCGGCCTCGGCCGCGGCGTCCAGCAGAGCGGCGCAGACCGGTACCAGCCGGTCGACGAAGTAGCCGTGCAGCGCGTCGAACTGCCCGCTGTCCGCGCGCAGCGCCGCGGCGAGCCCGTGCTTGGTGACCAGCAGGTCGACGAACTGGTCGATCCACCGGATCAGCGCGGCGTACGGGGTGGGTGCCTGCGCCAGGCAGACCGGGCCGGCTTCGGCGCACGCCTCAACCTGGTGCCGGTACACCGCGACCACGAGGTCGGCGCGGGTCGGGAAGTGCCGGTAGACCGTACCCACGCCGACGCCTGCGGCGGCGGCGATGTCGCGTACCGGGGCCTCGACGCCGGAGGCGACGAACACCGCGGCGGCGGCGTCGAGCAGCGAGCGCTGGTTGCGCCGCGCGTCGGCCCGGCGTCGGCCCGGCCCGGTGGTGTCGGTCACGTTCGGCGTCCTCTCCTGGACTGCGGTTGTCAAACGGAACAGCGTTCCGTATCGTTACCGGAGCAATGTTCCGCATGGCCATCATGCCAGGCGGGACGAGAGATCACCGAGTCAGGCCGCGCCCGTCGCGGCCACCGGAGGGACACCCCATGCAGTACCGCACCCTGGGCCGCACCGGCGTACAGGTCAGCACGCTCGCGCTGGGCGCCATGAACCTCGGCCCGATCGGGCGCACCACCCAGGACGAGGCCACCGCGCTCGTCGGGGCCGCACTCGACGCCGGGATCAACCTGATCGACACCGCCGACGCCTACGGCAACGGGATCTCCGAGGAGATGGTCGGCCGGGCGATCGCCGGCCGCCGCGACGACGTGGTGCTGGCGACGAAGGCCGCCCTGCCCATGGGCGAGGAGCGCAACCGCCGGGGCGGCTCCCGGCGCTGGCTGGTCACCGCCCTGGAGGACAGCCTGCGCCGGCTCGGCGTCGACCACGTGGACCTCTACCAGATCCACCGCTGGGATCCGGCCACCAGCGACGAGGAGACGCTGTCGGCGCTGACCGACCTGCGGCAGGCCGGCAAGATCCGGTACTTCGGCACCTCCACCTACCCGGCCCACCGCCTGGTCGAGGCGCAGTGGGCGGCCCGCGAGCACCACCTCGGCCGGTACGTCACCGAGCAGCCCAGCTACTCGATCCTGCAACGCGGCATCGAGGCACACGTCCTGCCGGTCACACAGCGCTACGGGCTCGGCGTCCTGGTCTGGAGCCCGCTCGCCTCGGGCTGGCTCTCCGGGGCGATCCGGGCCGGCCGCGAGATCACCACCCACCGGTCCACGTTCATGCCGCAGCGCTTCGACCCCACGGTCCCGGCCAACCAGGCCCGGCTCGACGCGGTGGAAAGGCTGGCCGGTGTCGCCGACGAAGCAGGACTCACGCTGATCCAGCTCGCACTCGGCTTCGTCACTGCGCACCCCGCCGTGACCAGCGCGATCATCGGTCCGCGCACGCCGGAACACCTGCACAGCCAGCTCGCCGCCGCGGGCACCGTCCTGGACGCCGACGTCCTCGACGCGATCGACGCGATCGTCGCCCCCGGCGTCGACCTGGCCCCGGAGGAGAAGCACGACACCCCGCCCGCCCTGCTCGACCCGGCGCTGCGCCGCCGCTGACCGCTACGCTGCCGCGCATGGACGCCGAGCTGCCCACCTTCGAGTTCGCCTTCCCCGGCCCGCTGCGCGACCAGCTCGTCGCCGCGGTGCTCGACGGGGGCAAGACCACCACCACCGGCCTGCTCCAGGACTACGAGATCGACGGTGAGCCGCTACCGGCCGTCGGCACCCGCTCGGCGGTGATCGACTCCGACGGCCGGCCGGTGGCGGTGATCGAGCTGGTCGAGGTCCGCGTCGCCCGCCTCGGCGACGTCGACCTCGACCACGCCCGGGACGAGGGCGAGGGGTTCGAGACGGTCGCCGCCTGGCGCGCCGGCCACGAACGGTTCTGGCACGGCGACGACTACCGCGGCTGGCTCGGCGACCCCGCGTTCACAGTGGACGACGACACCCCGGCCGTGCTGGAACGCTTCCGGCTGGTCGAGACGCTCTGACGGCGGCCGGGCTGGTCACTCCGCGGCGAGCCAGGCGCGCAGCTCGACGCCGTGCTCGTCCAGCTCCGGCGGCGGCAGGTCGTAGCGAGGTGGCGCCCCGGACAGGCCGATCGGATTCCGGATCCCCGGTACCCCGCCGGCCGTCACCACCGGCTCCAGGCCGAGCCCTTGAGCCAGCGCCACCCCCTCGGCCACCGAGTTGATCGGGCTGCACGGCACGCCCGCGGCACGCAGCTCGGCGAACCAGTCCGCGCTGCCGCGCCGGGACAGCGCCGCCACCAGCAGCGGCCGCAGCTCGTCGCGGTGCGCGACCCGGTCGGCGTTGCCGCGGAACCGCGCGTCGCCGGCCAGCTCCGGCACGCCGAGCACCCCGCAGAGGGTACGGAACTGGCCGTCGTTCCCGGCGATCACCACCAGCTCGCCGTCGGCGGTGGGCAGCGGCTCGTACGGCACGATGCTCGGGTGCGCGTTGCCCATCCGGTGCGGCGCCGCCGCACCCGCGACGTACGCGCTGGTGTGGTTGACCAGCCCGGACAACGCCGAGGAGAGCAGGTCCACGGTGACGTGCTGCCCGCGCCCGGTCTCCTCCCGGTGCCGCAGCGCGGCCAGGATCCCGACCGCCGCGTGCAGCCCGGCGATCACGTCGAACACCGCCACCCCGGCCTTGTAGGGCGGGCCGTCCGCGTCCCCGGTGAGGCTCATCAGCCCGGCGGCGGCCTGCACCATGAGGTCGTACCCCGGCAGGTCGGCGCCCCCGGCGTCGCCGAAGCCGCTGATCGAGGCGTACACCAGGTGGGCGTTGCGGGCGGTGACCGTGCCGTGGTCGAGGCCGAAGCGGCGCAGCGCGCCCGGGCGGAAGTTCTGGATCAGCACGTCGGCCCGGTCGGCCAACCGGTGGGCCAGCGTCAGGTCGCCGGGATCGGCCAGGTCGAGCACCAGCGAGCGCTTGTTGCGGTTGACCGCCAGGTAGTAGGTGGAGACGTCGTCGCGCACCGGGGGCCGCCAGCCACGGGTGTCGTCACCGCCGGGCGCCTCCACCTTGACCACGTCGGCGCCGAGGTCGGCCAGGAGCATGGTCGCGTACGGCCCGGCGAGGATCCGGGAGAAGTCGGCGACCAGCACCCCGCGCAACGGACCCGACATGCCACCCTCCCTCGCCGCCGACCACGATGACACATACCCGACGGCACGCCCGGCAGGGGTGGCCGAGGACGCGCTGCTGGCCCACCCGGGTGTCCGGGAGGCCGCGGTGGTCGGCACGCCCCACCCCGACCTGGACCAGCAGGTGACCGCGTACGTGGTGGGCGACGGAGTGGCCGAGACGGAGCTGATCGACTTCGTGGCGCGGCACCTGTCCGCGCACAAACGCCCCCGGCAGGTACGGCTGGTCGGCGCGCTGCCCCGCAACGCGATGGGCAAGGTGCAGAAGTCCCGCCTGACCGAGGCGTGACCGGCCGCCTCAGCGGGCCGCGGCCGCCCGGCGGACGAGCCGGCGGGCCTCGTCCGGCGGCACGCCCGTGGCGCGCAGCAGGTCGTTGGCGACGGTCCGCAACTGCGAGACCACGATGGTGCCGGAGAAGCCGATGTCCTGCCGGCACGCCTCGCCCGCGTCGCGCACCGCGCGCAGCACCCGCTCCCGGGCGGCGACCGGCTCCTCGGCGGCCAGGAACTCCCGGTGCAGCAGCCGGATCGCCTCGCTGAAGTGCTCGAGCGCGGCTGGTAGCTGCGGCGGCACCGGCTCCCGGTCCCGCAACGTGGTGCCGATCCGGCGGACCATGCCGCGGCTGTTGCGGAACGCCCGGTCCAGGTGCTCGGCGCCGTGCCGGTACGCGGCCAGGGCCCGCCGTCGCCGCCAGCGCACCGGGGAGAACCGCACCACCTCGTCGGCGGCGGTGACCATCTCGTCGATCTGGTCCAGCTCCGCCTCGGCGGCGCGCATCCGGGCCAGCACCTCGTCGGCCGCGCGCACGTCGGCCCGCGCCAGCGCCTCCGCCGACGCGGTCATCTGGCACGCGAACCTGTCGAGCGCCGGGTCGGCGACGCGGCGGACCGCGCGCAGCGGGTTCAACGGCGCGATCACCAGCACCACGAGCAGGCCGACCACACCGCCGACGAGCGCGTTGACGGTCCGGGGCAGCTCCAGGTCGGGCGACACCGGGGTCAGCGTGGCGACCAGGACCGCCGTACCGCCGGCCTGGGTGACGAGCGCGCCGGTGCCGCGGACGAGCACCGCCGCGGTGACCGCCAGGAACACGATCACGCCGGTCTGCCACGGCCCGGTGCCCAGGAGACTCACCAGCAGGTCACCGACGACGATGCCGAGCACGACACCGGCCACCAGCTCCACGGTCCGCCGGGTGCGGTTGCCGAGCGAGGCGGCGATGACGCTCACCGCCGCGGCCGGCGCGAACGTCGGGTCCGGGTTACCGAGCACCTCCCGGGCGACCGTCCAGGCCAGCGCCGCGGCCAGGCCGGCCTGGACCGCCACGAGGAAGTACGTCCGCAGCCTCCGGTGGCCGGTCAGGCCCGCATCACGCACCCGGTCGACGGCAGCCCGCATATACCGGGGTACCCGCGGCCGACCGCTCGAATCTCATCCGGGGTACGCCATCGTGCCGGTCAGCGCCACCACACCGGGCAGCCGGGTGTCCTGGCGCAGGAACTGCACCACCACCGGCACCGGGGAGCGCAGCACGCAGCCGTACGGGCGGTCCAGCCGCACGGCCTCCGGATCGATCAGGTCGTTGACCCGTACGTGCCGGATGCGGCGGGCGCCGACCAGCAGCCGGTACGGCCCCACCGGCTCGGTGTCCTGGTAGTAGAAGTCCAGTTCCACAGCGGCGTCCCGGTCACCGGCGTTCAGGACGCAGAGCTGGTCGAAGGCGGTGAACGCCGGTTCCGGGCCGTGCGCGGGGAACGGCACGTGCCCGCCGGGCACCACCCAGACCCGGGCGCCGACGGGCGCGCTCACTGCTCCTCCAGCAGCCGGGCCATGTCCGGCGTGAGGAACACCCCGTCCGGGTCGAGCCGGCGGCGCACCGCCTGGAAGTCGTCCCAGTGGGGAAAGAGGGGACGCAGTTCCCGCGCGCCGAGCCAGTGCTTCTTGCCCCAGTGCGGGCGCCCGCCGTAGTGCCGGAACACCGCCTCCACGTCCCGGAAGTACTCCTCGTACGGCAGTGAGGTGTTCTGCAGGCAGGCGATCGTGGTGGTGGGCCGGCCGTAGGCGTTGCTGAGCCAGATGTCGTCCGCGGCGATGGTGCGCACCAGCACCCGCCAGGCGGCCACCCGGCGGTGCCGGTCGCGCACCCGGCGGCGTACCTCGGCGAAGCACGCCGGGAACGCCTCCGACGGCAGCATGTACTCGATCTCCTCGAAGCGCAGCTCCCGGTCCCGGGGAATGGTGCGGTGGGTCGGCCCGACCTGGCTCTGCCGGGGCTCGCCGTCCGGCAACCGGACGTCCGCCCGGTCCGGCGCGGCGTCCGTGTCGGTGCGGTTGATCACCCGGATCTGCGTCCGGTCACTGCGCGGGTACCAGTAGAAGTCCATGTTGCGGTTGGTGTGCTGGAGTTCGGCGAGGTGGTCCAGGGTCCAGTCGAGGTGCGTGCACCAGGAGCGGCGGTGCAGCTGATAGGTCGGCTGCACGTCGAGCGTGATCCGGGTGACCACGCCCAGCACGCCGAGGGAGAGACGGACGGCGGGCAGCAGGTCCGGGTTGCGGCGCGCGTCCACGTCCAGCACGTCGCCGGTGCCGGTGACCAGGCGTACGCCGGTGACCTGGGTGCTCAGGTTCCCGAATCCGATGCCGGTGCCGTGGGTGCCGGTGGCGGTCGCCCCGGCGATCGACTGGTAGTCGACGTCACCCAGGTTGTCCATGGCCAGCCCGGCGTCGTAGAGCCCCTCGCCGAGCGCCCTGAGCTTGGTGCCGGCCCACGCGGTCGCGAGCCGCCCGTCGTCGGAGATCACGCCGGACAGCCGGTCCAGGCCGAGCAGGATCCCGTCGGTACGCACCAGCGGGCTGGACGAGTGCCCCGAACCGACCGGACGGATGGTGGCGCCGGTGGCCCGGGCACGGCGCACCAGGTCGCACACCTCGGCCTCGTCGGCCGGCTCGGCCCGGTCCGCCGGCGTGAAGCGGAGACTGCCGGACCAGTTCACGAACTCGCGTGTCACAGCGGCCCCTCCCCGGCCGGCTTACCCGTGCCCGCCCGGGGTAGTCGCCGCCGCGACATGACCGCCGCCGCCGGGCGGCCCGGCGTGACCCGCACCCCGCCGGGAACCAGCGCGGCGCTCCCGACGACTATCCCTACATGGTGTGTGAGCAGTGGCGGGAGATCCTGTCGGCACAGCTGGACGGTGAGGCGTCCGAGTCGGAGATCGAGGCGGCCGAGGCGCACCTGACCGGCTGCGCCGGCTGCCGCGGCTGGTTCGACTCGGCCGCGTCGGTGACCCGGCGGGCCCGTACGCAGCTCGCCCCACGGGTGCCCGACCTGGTCGACGCGGTCCTGGCCGCCGCTCCCCCGCCCCGGCCCAGCCGCCGCCACCGGATCACGCTCGGGCTGCGCGGGGCGCTCGGGCTGCTCGGCGCGGTGCAGCTCGTACTCGGCCTGGCCCAGATCGGCCGGGAGGCGGTCGTCACCCACGCACACACCTCCGGCCAGCACCTGTGGCACGAGTCTGCGGCGTGGAACGTCGCAGTCGGCGCCGGGTTCCTCTACGTGGCCGCGCGCCGGTCCGCCCCGTCCGGCCTGCTGCCGATGCTCAGCGCGTTCGTCGCCACGCTCGTGCTGCTGTCGGTGAACGACCTGATCACCGGGCAGGTGGCGATGACCCGGCTGGTCAGCCACGGTTTCCTGCTGGTCGGCTGGGCCGTGATGCTGGTGCTGTCCCGCCTCGGCCGGCGCCCCGGCGACACCCCGCCCGGTCAGCGCCGGCCGGACGGATCCCGGTGGGCGCTGCCGACCGAGGAACCGGCCGCGCCGGCGCTGCGGCTGGTGCCGCCCGGCCCGTACCCCGCACAGGCCCGCGACCGGCGCGCCGCCTGACGGCCCGCGGCGCGGGTCTCCGGCTCGCGGCGTCCCTGCGGCCCTCGGTCGCGGTCGGGCCCCGGCCGGTCGCGGTCCCCCGCAGGCCTCGGCGGTCGTGGTCTCGGCGGTCGTGGTGTCAGCGCGCCCGGCGGTCGCGGGCGTCGCCGGACCATGCGGCGACCAGGTCCTCCCGGGCGCGGGCCACGCGGGAGCGGATGGTGCCCACCGGGCATCCGCACACCTCGGCCGCCTCGGCGTAGGACAGGCCGAGCACCTGGGTGGCCACGAACGCCTCCCGCCGGTCCGGCGCCAGCGTGGCGATGAGACCGCGCAGCACCACCCCGTCCTCCCCGCCGCCGGTCACCGCGCCGGCCGCCTCCGCGGCGACCTGCCAGTCCGGCAGCGCCGCGACCCGGGGCCGGGCGGTCGCCGCCCGCACGTGGTCCACCGCGACCCGGCGGGCGATCGTGAGTATCCAGGTACGCGCCGACGACCGGCCCGCGAAGCCGGGCAGGCTGCGCAGCGCGCGCAGGAAGGTCTCCTGGGCCAGGTCGTCGGCCTCGGCGGGCCCGGCCAGGTGGGCGAGGAAACGCCACACCGGCGCCTGGAGGGCCCTGACGAACGCGGCAGCGGCCAGCTGGTCACCCCGGGCGGCGCGTCGTGCCCACCCGGTCACCTGCTCGTCGTCGTCCGGGCTCATCCGCGGCCGGCCCGCCGGTCCGGCATGCTCATGCCGGACGGTACGGATGCGCGCCCCGCTCGGTTCATCAGTGGCGTCCCTCCTGCCGGCGCCGGAGTCCGGTCGCCCCCGGTTGGTCGGCCGGCGGGTCAGGAAAGTTCCCTCGCTGTCAGTCGTCCACGGAGACGGCGACCGGCCCGACCCGCAGGACGCCGTCGGTGAGCGGCGAGCACCGGACGCCGCCGCGGCGGCGCATCGCCTTCCACGTGCCGGGGGCGACCACCACGTCGAGCCAGGCGCAGGGCGGGGCGGCCCGGTGCACCCGCAGCCGGACCGGGCCGTCGCCGGAGTCGAGCGTGAGCACGCGCCCGACCAGATCGTCCACCGGGATGCCCTCGGTGAGCACGTTGCGCCGCAGCTGGGTGAGGTCCGCGCCGGGCGGCAGCGACTCCCGCGCGATCAGCGTGACGCTCGCCTGACGGTGCGCGGGACGGCCGAAGTAGCGGTCACCGACGATGCCGAGCCCGGCGCGTAGCTCCACCCGGTCCACCAGCTCGCCCGGTGGCGCGGGGGCGGGTCCGTCCGCCGGGCGGCCCACGTACCGGTGCACGGGTGAGGCCAGCAACTGGACGATCCGCGGCATGCGCGAAGTCTAATCGGGGGCATACCACCGCCAAATCGGACGATAGCCGCGCTCACGTATCCGCGCCCTCCGCAGGGCGTTGTACCAGGTGTGACGGCGAGGCGACCCGACGCGATCGGGGCTCATCCGCAGCGGCGACTGGCCTGGGCGCGGCGCGAGAACGAGCGCCGGCGCCAGGCGTACGAGACGGCGGCCCGGACCTGGCGCCGCCGCGCCGACCACCTCGACCGGCTGTCGATGGAGGCGGCGGGCTTCCACGGCTGCCCACTGCCCGGCACCGCGCTGCCGGTGCCGCTGGACGACGGCGAGGTCGTCTACCGCATCCTGCCCACAGTCGACCTGGTCGAGGCGACGGCCCGGCACCTGCCCGGGCTGCCGGTGCCGGGCCACACGCTCGCCGGTTGTCTCGACCCGTCCCACGGCCCGCTGCCGGCGGGACTGCGCGTGGTGGACAGCGGCACCGCCGTGGTGACCGACCGGCGGGTGGCCTTCGCCGGGCAGAACGCCCGGCGGGACTGGCCGCTGCGGGACGTGCGCGGCCTCGGGCACCACCCGGACCGTCCGGTCACCCTGCTGCACGACGCCGACGGCGGCGCCCCGGCGGGCCTGCGCGTACCGGCCCCGGGCGCGGCGAACGCCAGGTTCTACCTCACCCTCGCCCACGCCGGTGCCACCGGCACACGGCAGGCGGTCGTCGAGGACGTCGAGGCGCTGCGGTCCGCCCACCGGGCTGCCCGGCCCCGGCCTCCCCGGCCGCTCGGCCCGTGGGACGCCCCGGCCGACCGGGCACTCCCCCAGCGGCTGGCTGCGGCGGGCGTCGCGGCGGCGGCCGTGCTGCTGGGCGTCACCTCCGCCGGCACCTGGACGGCGACAGCCGGGCAGACCGATCCGGCGCACGGACAGGCGACCGCGCCCGCCACCACGGCCGCACCGCCCGCGCCTGGGATGCCGCCCGTGGCGACTCCGGTCGACCCGTCGTCGCCGGTGGTCCGGCCGACCCGGCCCGCGCCGCCACCGAAGCGCCTCCCGAACGCGACCGCAGCGTCCGGGGCGCGGGTCCTCACCACCGCACCGCCCGTCGCCGGGTCGCCGCCGGCACGGGTCGGCGACCGCCCGTCGACTCCCGTCGAGCCGCCCAGCCCTCCCGCCGACCAGGTGACTCCGGCGCCGACCGCGAGCCCGACGAGCGACCCGGATCCGACCGGAGAGCCCGGTCCCACCGGCGACCCGAGCCCGACCGCCTCATCCGAGGCGGCCCTGCTGGACCTGGTGGGCCAGGTGGGCCGGCGGCTCGGCCTGGCCGTAAGGCTCGGCGCGACAGCCCAGGTGGACGCGGCCCTCTCCTGACCCGCGGAGTCGAGTGCCAGCCGGGGATGAAGGTGCCGCCGTCCTCGGCGTACCGGTCGAGGGCGGCGAGCGAGGTGGCCGCGCCCGGGCTGCTGATCGGCGTGCCCGGGCGGTTGCCGCGGCGACTGCTTGATCGACACCCGTGGTGGCCGCTTGATCGACACCCGTGGTGGCCGCTTGATCGACACCATTACGCCGAGGTGGCGGCATCCGGCCGGCTCGGACCCCGCCACCTCGGCGAGCTGGCGTGGATCAAGCTGGGTGTCCCAGGCGGGGAAGATCGGTCAGCGCCGTGGCCCACCGGCGCAGCCCTTCCCGCAGCCACGCCGCATCCCCTCGCCGCCCGATCCCATCCCCTCGAGCCCCGCGCCCCGCGCCCCGCGCCCCGCGCCCCGCGCCCCGCGCCCGTCGATCTTGCACTTAGTGCTCTCGGGATAGGCGATTCATCCCGCTTTCGGAGGTCGGTAAGTGCAAGATCGCGGAGGCGAAGGCGGGGGCGAGGGGCGGGGCGGGGCGGGGCGGAGTGGGTCAGGGGGCCTGGGGAGTGAGGAGGTAGTCGCCATCGTCCGGGCTCCAGCGCAACTCCACCGCGCCGCCCGTCGCGGCGGCCTTGCAGAACTGGAGGAAGCTGCGGTAGCCGAGCTTCTTCTCGCTGAAGTCGGGCCGGGCGCGCCGGAGCTGGTCCTTCAGCCCGGACAGCGCCACCGCTCCGCCGTCCGCGGCGAGGTCCACCACCACGGAGCGGAGCAGCCCGAACGCGACCTCCCGGTCGCCCTGCTCGGGAAGTGACACCTCCGGGTCGCCCTTGGCGGGCCCGGCGGCCAGCTCCACCACGTTGTGCGCCGCGAGGTGGCGCAGCAGTTCCCCGAAGGTACGGAAGCCGTAGTCGGACTCGCTGAACGTGGGATCCTTGCGGAGCAGGGCGCGCTTGAGCGCGGAGGCGGTCACGTCGCCGCTGGAGCTGCCCTGCATGCCGGCCACTGTCTGCACGAGCTGCACGGCGAGCGTGTCGACGTCCCGCGCCGACTCCTCCTCGGCCGCGGTCTCCACCACGGGCTCGGGCGCCGGCTCCGCCGATGAGGGCCGGGCCGGGCGCGAGCGGCGGGCGGCCGGTGGCGGTACGTCCACGCCTTCGAGGCGGTCGTAGTAGAGGAACTCGTCGCAGGCCGGCGGCAGCAGCGCGGAGGTGGACTTCTCCACCCCGACGCCGATCACCCGCTTGTTGAGTTCGCGCAGCTTGTGCACGAGCGGGGTGAAGTCGCTGTCCCCGGTGCAGATGACAAAGGTGGAGATGTAGCCGCGCTCGAACGCCAGCTCGACCGCGTCCACCGCCATCTTGATGTCGGCCGCGTTCTTGCGCGAGGCGCCCATCCGCTGCGGGATCTCGATCAGCTCGACGTGTGAGCGGGTGAGCATGCGCCGGTCCTCGTCGAAGTACGACCAGTCCGCGTACGCGCGGCGTACCACCACGCGTCCCCGCTCGGCGAGCGCGTCGGCGATCGGCCGGAAGTCGAACGGACGGCCGCCGTGATGGTCCCGTACGCCCAGGGCGAGGTTCTCGTAGTCGAGGAACAGCGCGATGCGATCTTCGTGATCCACGGTGGCAGCCTAGCCCGGCCGGAACGCCGGACCGGTCAGCGCCGCTCGTCGCGGTAGACGGTCTCGCGGCGGGCCACCCGCTGGATCGCGTAGCTGGTCACCAGCAGCAACAGCGCGAGTACCACCTCGACGCCCGCGACCGTGCCGGTGGCGACGGTGAGGCCGAGCAGCAGCAGGATCAGCCCGACGACGGCGAGCAGGCCCGCCAGCAGCAGCCGGTTACGCCGTCGCGCCGACCGCTGCGCGTCGTCTGCGCTCACGCTGGCCCGCCTTCCTCCGGTTCCGCCTCCGATCCTAGGCGCCGGCCGTCGCCGGGGTGGCGGATCGCGGCGCCGGAAACGGCCCGGGGCCGGACGCTTCTGCGTCCGGCCCCGGGTCACGGCGGCGGTCAGTGGATCGGGACCGGCACCTGACGCTTGTCCTCGCCCGGGTCGCCGTCGAGCAGGTGCGACGGCTCGCGGCGGCGGGGCAGGAACGCGGCCGGAATGAAGGTCAGCAACACCAGACCGAAGGCGACCCAGAACGTGGTGGAGAAGGAGTTCGCCGCATAGTCGAGCCCACGCTCGATCAGCGACGGCGGCACCGGGAACTGCTGGATCAGCTCGGGCTGCTGCTGGGAGGCGATGGCGAGCTGGGCCTCGGTCAGCGGGGCGCCGGTGGCCGGGTCGGTGACGCCGGGGATCGGCCGGGAGCCGTTCAGCTCGCTGGTGAGGATGACCGACATGACCGCGGCGCCGACCGAGCCGCCGATCTGCTGGAGGATGTTGACGAGCGTGGAGCCGCGCGCCACCTCCGCCGCGCTGAGCGTCTTCAGCGCCGAGGTCATGATCGGCATCATCGTGCCGCCCATGCCGAGGCCCATCACGAACAGCGAGCCGCAGAGCAGCCAGTACGACGTGTCGGTGCCGAGCTGGGTGAAGGTGAAGAACCCGGCGGCGATGAGCACGAGCGCGAACGGCACCGTCCGGCCGACCGGCACGCGGTCGGCGAGCATGCCGGCGATCGGCATGGTCAGCATCGCGCCGATGCCCTGCGGCGCGATCAGCAGGCCCGCGGTCAGCGTCGTCTCGCCGCGCACCTGGAGGAAGTAGCTGGGGAACAGCAGGCCCGCGCCCATGAACGCGATGATGAACACGAACATGGTGACGGTGGCGATGGTCAGGTTGCGGTTGCGGAACAGCCGCAGGTCGAGCAGCGGGTGCCGGGGCCGGAACGAGTACAGCACGAAGGCGACCACGAGCGCGCCGCCGGCGAGCATCGGCAGCCAGACCTTGGTGTCGGCGACGGTGCCGGTCTCGGGCAGCGTGGAGATGCCGTAGAGGAACAGCGCCAGACCCGGCGAGAGCATGAGCATGCCGAGGAAGTCGAACGACTCGGACGGCTCGGCGTTGTCCCTGGGCAGGGCGAGCTGGGCGTAGACCAGGGCGACCACGCCGATCGGCAGGTTGATCAGGAAGATCCAGTGCCAGCTCGCGACGTCGATCAGCCAGCCGCCGAGGATCGGGCCGGTGATCGGGCCGAGCAGCATCGGGATGCCGAGCACGGCCATCAGGCGGCCGATGCGGTGCGGGCCGGCGGCCCGGGTCATGATCGTCATGCCGAGCGGCATGAGCATGCCGCCGCCGAGGCCCTGGATCACCCGCCAGGCGATCAGCTCGCCGATCGAGTCGGCCGTGGCGCACAGCCCCGAGCCGATGGTGAACAACGCCAACGCCACCATGTAGAGGCGTTTCGTGCCGAACCGGTCGGCGGCCCAGCCGCTGAGCGGGATCACCGTGGCGAGCGCGAGCGTGTAGCCGGTCATGGTCCACGCGACGCGGGCGTACGTGGCGTCGAACTCGCTCTGGAACGTCGGCAGCGCCACGCTGACGACTGTCACGTCGAGGATCGACATGATCGCACCGAGCACGACGACGCCGGCCACCTTGAGTACGGCGGCGTCGAGCTTCGTCGACGTCGCGACGGGTTGCTGGGTCACTGACGGTCTCCTGGATCCGGTCCGGCACTGGGGTGTCGGCGGCGGCGCCGCGCGCCGTCTGCGGAGCGCGGGCGGAACGCGCGGCGGGGCGGCGTCCGGGCGACAGCGTAGCCATGACCTGGGACGAGGCGCGGCCGGTTTTGCCGACGGGAGAACCGCGGCGGCACGCGAACCGGCCGCGCCGCCGGCGCCGATCTGCTCCGGCGGCTCGCGGAAAGGGCTGGTGCGCGCCGATTCGCCGCTCTTGTCGAGCCGGTCACCGCCGGCGACGACCGTGACGAAGGTCATGCCCCGTCCGGGCAGCTCCGGCGCTTCGGCACGCCGCCGATCAGCCCAGGCCGGCCATCAGGTCGACCTCGGCCGTACGCGAACGGTCGATGCGGCGGGCGAGGTCGCGTACCCGCTCGCTGGTCCCGGCGGCGACCTGGGCGCGGGCCAGGTCGGCCGCGGTGCGCTGGTGCCGGCTGAGCACGTCGAGCAGCACCCGGTCGGCGTCGGCGGGCGCGGCGGCGCGCAGGCGGGCCAGTCCGGCGGCGGCCTCGCTGTGCCCGGAGTGGTCGTGCCGGGCGGCCGCGGCGGCGGCCGACGGGCCGGCCTCGCGCAGCCAGCCGCGCATGGTGGCCAGTTCGTCGGTCTCGGTGGCCCGGACGGCGGCGATCAGCGTGCGGATCCGCGGGTCGGTGGCCCGGTCGAGGCCGAGCCGGACGATCTCCAGCGTCTGCTCGGTGTGCGCCACCATCATGGCCAGGAACAGCGCGTCGATCCCGCTGACAGTGGCGTCCGCGCCGGCCGGGACCGAGGTCGTGGCGGACGGGACCGGCGGGGACGGATCGGCGGCCGGTGGGCCGCCGCACCCGGGCAGGGCCAGCGCCACGCCGAGCAGGGCCGCGGCGGACGCGCGGCGGAGCCGGGGACCGGCCGGCTCCACCGCGCGGGTACGCGGGCTCAGATCTGCTGCCACAGCGCCGGTACGTTCGGCGGTTCCCAGCCGGCGATGGCGGTGTGCGCCTGGCGGCAGCGGTAGCTACGGCCGTCGTAGGTGACCGTGTCACCGACCTGGTACGCCCGCCCGGCGGTCCACGTGCCGCCCGGTGCCGGGGTGCTGGTCCGGGTGGGCGTGGGCGAGGGCGCGGGCGTGGTGGGCGCCGCGGTCGGGGTGGGCGGCGGGGTCGGGTTGCCGCCTCCGCCGCCGATCTGGAGGTCGACGCAGGAGTAGAACGCGTTGGCGGTGTCGGAGATGTTCCAGATGGCGAGCAGCTTCTGCCGGCCGGAGAAGCCGCCGAGGTTGACGGTGTGCGACACGGTCGCGCCGGGCTGGCGGCCGCCGCCGTCGACCACGGCGACCCGGGTGCCGCCGATCCAGTACTCCCAGTTGGCGGTGGCGTGCCGGGCGGTGTTGACCCAGGTGAACGTGACGGTGCTGCCGACCGATGTGGCCGGCCAGTTGCGGCTGTCGTCGTTGAGCACCGCGAACTGGGCGATGCCGGCGTGGCAGCTGCGCAGGCCCTTGGGGCCCTCGACGCTCTGCGGCTCGTACTTGATCTGACCGCAGTCGGGCACCCGGTTCTGCGCGCAGAGCGCCTGCCGGCTGGGCGGCGAGGAGACGTAGCCGTGGGCCTGCGCGGGCGCGGCGAGCGCCAGCGTCCCGGTGACGGCACCGGCGGTGAGCAGCGGGAGGGTGATTCTTCGGCGCATGGTGGCAACTCCTTCGGGGGGAACGGAAGGTGCCCAGAACATAAATTAAACATTGTTAACAGTAAAGACTCCTGTCTATAAATTAAGCCCTGCACTCCCCCGCGCCGGGCGTATGATCCTCATCGATGGCTCGCCGCGCGGAGCCGATCGTCGTTCGTGGGCACCCGTCGCCGTCACGGCTCCGGGAGGACGACGCAGACCGGGCATCGCCTCGTCGTCCCACTCCGAAGGACACCCCCGCATGAGGAGAACCACCGCGTTCGCGGCCAGCCTGCTGCTGCTCGCCACCGCGCTCAGCACCGTCGGCGGGCCGGTCGCCGCCGCCGACCCCACCGACCCGGTCACCGTCACCGTCAACACCCGCGCCGGGCTGGCCACCGTCCCCGCCACCGCGCTCGGCGTCAACCACGCCATCTGGGACTCGCAGCTCGGCAGCGCCGAGACGTCCGACCTGCTCAAGGCCGCGGGCGTGAAGATGCTGCGCTACCCCGGCGGCTCGTACGCCGACATCTACCACTGGGAGACGCACACCGCGCCCGGCGGCTACGTCGCACCGAACACCGACTTCGACACGTTCATGGCCGGCGCCCGCCGCGTCGGTGCCGAGCCGATGATCATCGCGAACTACGGCACCGGCACGCCCGCCGAGGCGGCGGCGTGGGTCCGCTACGCCAACGTCACCAAGGGCTACGGCGCCAAGTGGTGGACCGTCGGCAACGAGAACTACGGCAACGGCCACTACGGCTCGGCCTGGGAGGCCGACGACCACCCGGACAAGAGCGCCTCCCAGTACGCGCGGCTGGTGGTCGAGTACGCCGACGCGATGAAGGCGGTCGACCCGAGCATCAAGGTCGGCGCGGTGCTCACCATGCCCGGCAACTGGCCGGACGGCATCACCGCCGGATCGGATCCGGGGCCGTGGAACCAGACCGTGCTGTCCATCGCCGGCCCGAAGATCGACTTCGTGGACGTGCACTGGTACCCGGGCGGCAGCGCCGCCGACTCACTGGCCCGCACCAACCACCTGCCCGACGCGGCCTGGCTGCTGCGCCAGCAGATCGCCCGGTACGCCGGCCCCGGCGCGGACCGGATCGGGATCAGCTTCACCGAGCTGAACGTGGACGCCGGCCGCACCACCGCGCCGGGCGCGCTGTTCCTGGCCGACGCCTACAGCGGCCTGCTGGAGCAGGGCGTGTTCACGGTGCAGTGGTGGAACGTGCACAACGGCATCGGCACCGTCTCCGAGGTGGCCGGGCAGACCGACTACGGCGACTTCGGGCTGCTCTCCAGCGGCAACTGCACCAGCGACGGCGAGGCGTGCCAGCCGGCGTTCAACACCCCGTTCGCGCCGTACCACGCGTTGTCCATGATGAACCTGTTCGTCCGGCCCGGTGACCAGCTCGTCCGCGCCGGGACCGACCAGCCGCTGGTCGCCGCGCACGCGGTCCGCCGGCCGGACGGCAGCGTCGCGGTCCTGCTGCTGAACAAGGATCCGGACAACGCGTACCCGGTGGCGCTCGACTACGCCGGGTTCACCCCGGCCGACGAGGCACCGACCGTGCACACGTTCACCAACGGCGCGACCGCGATCAGCACCACCCGCTCCGGCAGCGCGGCCGCGCGCACGCTGCCGCCGTACTCGCTGACCACGCTCGTGCTGCGACCGGCCGGCAGCTCGGCCGGGCGGCCCGGCGCCCCGGGCCGGCCGACGGCGAGCGCGGTGACCGACCGCGCGGCGACCATCTCCTGGCCGACGGCCACGCCCGGCGGATCCCCGATCGCCAAGTACGAGGTGCGCCGCCAGTACGGCGCGGTGAGCGAGCAGCTCGGCGAGACCGCCGGCACGTCGCTCACGGTGGGCAACCTCGAACCGGGCGCCCGCTACACGGTCAACGTGCTGGCCCGGGACACCGCCGGGCGGGTCTCGTGGTCGTCGCCGCCGCTGACGTTCGCCACCGGCAGCCCCGCCGAGAGCTCCTGCGCGGTGCGGTTCGACGACGACAACGACTGGGGCAACGGGTACGTGGCGAACGTCGAGGTCATCAACACGGGTGCGAAGGCCGTCGACGGCTGGACGCTCACCTGGACCTGGCCGACCGCCTGGCAGCAGGTGAGCAGCGGGTGGAGCGCCACCTGGGACCAGCAGGGCCGCAACGTCCGGGTGACGCCCACCGCCGACAACCGGCGGCTCGCCGCCGACGGCGGGAGCACGACTGTGGGCTTCGTCGGCGCGTACAGCGGACCGAACGTGCCGGTGGGTGCGTTCCGCCTCAACGGCACGGTCTGCACGCTGCGCTGAGGGGCGGTCAGCCCCGGCCGGGTGGCCGCAGCCGCACGTCGGCCGCCGCCGGGACCTTCGGGTTCCGGCGGCGGCCGGCCCGGCGCGGCGCCGGCACCACGTGCGGGCGCAGCGGTCCGGGCGGCAGCGTGGGCAGGTCCGGTGCGGGTGTCGGCAGCACGGCCAGGATCACCACGAGAAGCACCACCGCGACGACGCCGTCGAGCCAGTAGTGGTTGCCGGTGACCACCACCACGAGCGCGGTCACCAGCGGATGAAGCAGCCAGAGCCAGCGGCGGCGTCCGGTGGTGACCGCCATCAGCGCCACCGCGATCGCCAGCGCCCAGCCCACGTGCAGCGACGGCATGGCCGCGTACTGGTTGCTCAGCTGGTCGGTGTCGGGAGGTCCGTAGACGCTCGGCCCGAACCGGGTGCCGGTGTCGACCAGCCCGGTGAGCGCGGTCAGCCGTGGCGGCGCGAGCGGGACGCAGACATGCAGCACCAGCGCGACCGCGGTGAGCGCTGCCAGGGCCCGCCGCAGCCGCACGTAGTGGGCCGGGCGGCGCAGCCAGAGCCAGACGAGGCAGAGCACTGTGGCCGGGAAGTGCACGTAGGCGTAGTAGGAGTTCGCCAGCCGCACCAGCAGATCGTGCGCCAGCAGCGGTCCCTGCACGAGCGTCTCGTCGGGCAGGCGCAGCAGCCGCTCCAGCCGCCAGACCCACTCGCCGTTGGCCAGGGCCACCTCGGCGTGCCCGGCCACCACCTGCCGGCCCGCCTTGTAGGCCAGGAAGAGCACGGCGACGAGCGCCAGCTCGCGCGCGGCCCGCTGCCATGCGGCGAGGCGGGCGGGCGCGGTCCGCGTGACGTCCACGGCTCCTCCTTCGGTTCGTCCCCGCATGGACCAGGGCCGCCGCCGGGGTCGGCGACGGCCCTGGGGGTACGGGCTCAGCGGCGGGCGCGTTCCTCCCGGCCGGCCGAGTCCACGCTCACCTCGTCGAAGGCGGGCGCGCCGTCGACGGCGTCCGCTCCCACCGCCACCGAACGGCCGGTGTCCGGCAGGTCGAGGCTGGAACGCAGGGTGACCGGGCGCAGCAGCAGCGCCGCAACGATACCGACCACCGCGATGGCGGCCGAGATCAGGAAGATGTGCCCCGTTGCGTCCCCGTACGCGGCCCGCACGATCTGCCGGACCGGCTCGGGCAGCGCGTCGAGGTTGAGCGTGCTGCCACCGCCCCCGCCGGAGGTGGGGATGCCGGCCGCGGCGAGGTCGTGTGTGATCCGGTCGCTGACCCGGCGGGCGAGCACCGCGCCGAGCACGGACACGCCGATGGTGCCGCCGAGCGAGCGGAAGAACGCGACGCTGGCGCTGGCCGCGCCGATGTCCTTGAGCGCGACGGTGTTCTGCACGGCGAGCACCAGGTTCTGCATGGTCATGCCGACGCCGACGCCGACGATGAACATCGCGAGGCCGACGAAGACCAGCGAGGTCTCGTGGTCGATGGTGCCGAGCATGGCGAACCCGATGACCAGCACGACCGCCCCGAACACGATGTACGGCTTGATCTTCCCGGTGGCGGTGATCATCCGGCCGGCCACGATCGAGGAGATCAGCACACCGGCCATCATCGGGATGGTGAGCAGGCCGGCCTCGGTCGGGCTGTAGCCGCGGCCGATCTGGAAGTACTGGCCGAGGAAGACCGCGCCGCCGAACATGGCCATGCCGACCGCGAGGCTGCCGAGAATCGCCAGGGCGGTGGTGCGCTCGCGGACGATGTGCAGCGGCACCACCGGCTCGGCAGCCCGCGCCTCCACCCAGACGGCGAGCGCGAGCAGCAGCACCGAGCCGCCGACCATGGCGCCGGTCTGCCAGGAGACCCAGGCGAAGGAGTCGTCGACGAACGAGATCCAGATCAGCAGCACGCTGACGCCGGCGGCGATGAGCGTCGCGCCCAGGTAGTCGATCTTGACGTTGTCCCGGCGCACGGTGGGCAGGTTCAGGGTGATCTGCAGCAGGAACAGCGCGGCGGCCGCGACCGGTACGCCGACGAAGAAGCACCAGCGCCAGCCGAGCCAGGAGGTGTCCACGATCAGGCCGCCCAGCAGCGGGCCGCCGACCGTGGCCAGCGCCATGACGCCGCCCAGGTAGCCGTTGTAGCGGCCGCGCTCACGCGGCGGGATCATGGCCGCGATGGCGACCTGCACGAGCGCCTGGAGGCCGCCGACACCGATGCCCTGGAACGCGCGGGCGGCGATGAGCTGCCCGGCGCTCTGCGCGAAGCCGGCCGCGACGGACCCGACCAGGAACACCACGATGGCGATCTGGATCAGCAGCTTCTTGTTGAACAGGTCGGCCAGCTTGCCCCAGATCGGGGTGGTCGCGGTGGCGGTGAGCAGGGTGGCGGTGACCACCCAGGTGTACTGCGTCTGCGAGCCGTTGAGCGCGCCGATGATCTTCGGTAGGGCGGTCGAGACCACGGTGCTGCTCAGCATGGCCACGAAGAGCACCAGCAGCAGACCGCTGAGCGCCTCCAGCGTCTTCCGCTTGCTCATGGGGGCGGCCGCAGCCGTCGTGGTGGGTGCGCTCATGCGCGCGTCCTCCAGGTGTGTCGATACGGGGTGGCCGCTTCGTTGCCTCAAGCAATCAACACTAAACCTTGCCCGATAGGCAAGTTTGCCCATTGAGAAATGGGTCACCTACGCTTGGCCCATGGAGGAGTGCACCGGGCTGCGGGAGCGGAAGAAGGCGGCCACCCGCCTGGCGCTGCACGAGGCGGCGCTGTCCCTCGCCGTCGAGCACGGCCCCGACCGGATCACCGTGGAGGCGATCGCCGACGCCGCGAACGTCTCCCGGCGGACGTTCTCCAACTACTTCGGCGGCAAGGAGGAGGCCCTCTTTCACGGCGACACGCTGCGGTTGCGACGGCTCCTCAGGCTCGTCGCGGACCAACCGGCGGAGCTGTCGCCGTGGGCCGCGCTGACCCGGGCCGCCCTGGTCCAGGCCGAGGACGGCTACGACGATCCGGCCGAGCCCTGGCTCAACCGGCGTCGCCGGCTGCACGGCCACCCCAGCCTGGCCGCCCACCAGGTCGGCGCGTACGCGGCCCTGGAGCGGGAGATGGCCGCGGAGCTGGCCCGCCGGCTGACCGGACCGGACGCGGCGCTGCGGGCCCGGATCGTCGCCGCGACGTTCCTCGCGTCCCTGCGGATCGCCGCCCACGAGTGGCTGGAGCACCCCGGACGGTCGTTGCGCGACGTGCTGCGCGACGTGCTCGCCCTGGCCGCCCCGGCGGCGGGCTGAGCGCACGGCTTCCCCGTCGGACCGGTGGAATGGCCGGCGAAAGCGGCACCCGGCCTGACCTGGGCTGACACACTCGCCCGGTGGGTGGCGACCGGTGGCGCAAAGGGCTCGGGCCCGCGACCGGCGTCGCCCCCGCCACCCGGGTCGACCGGTTCGAGATCTTCTTCGACCTCGTCTTCGTGGTGTCCTTCTTCATCATCACGCGCGCCACCGCCGCGAACGTGACCCCGCGGCAACTGCTGCACGCGCTGCTGGTGCTCGCCGTGCTCTGGTGGTGCTGGGTGGTGCACAGCGCGGTCGCCGCCCGGCTGCGCCTCGGCGAGGGCTTCGTGCCGATCCTCATGGTGGTCGGCATGATCGCGCTGTTCACGTTCGCGCTCGCGCTGCCGCAGACCTTCGGCGACCTGGACAAGGGCAGCGCCGGCCCGATCCTGGTCACGATCAGCTACGTGGTGATCCGGTTCGTGCACACCGCCCTGTACTGGTACGCCACGCGCGACGACCCGCCGGCCCGGCGCAAGCTGCGGCTGTTCCTTCCGGAGGCGGTGATCTCGGCCGGCCTGCTGCTGGTGGCGGCGCTGCTGCCGCCGCGTGTGTCCCCGGAGGTCGGCCCGTGGCTGCGCGACGGGCTGTGGATCGCGGTGGTGGCCATCCAGTACAGCAGTGGCCTGCTGGCCGGCACCGACGGCTGGAAGATCACCTCGGCCGAGCACTGGACCGAGCGGTACGACCTCATCCTGATCATCGCGCTCGGCGAGTCGGTCATCTCGGTCGGCGTCGGCGGCAACCTGCTCGGCCAGCCCGTGACCTGGCCGGCGATCCCGGCGGCGATCTTCGGCATCCTGTTCACCGCGGCGCTCTGGTGGGCGCACTTCGACATGATCGGCCCGGCCGCCCGGATCGCGCTGCACGCCGCCCACGGCCCCGCGCGGGTGGCGCTGGCCCGCGACGCGTACGCCTATCTCTACCTGCCCATGATCGCCGGGGTGATCCTGTTCGCGATCGGCGCCGAGGAACTGGTCCGCATCGTCACCGACCCGGCGGGCGGCCCGATGGAGCGCGGCCACGGGCCGGCCGTGCCGCTGCTCTTCGGTGGCGTGCTCCTCTACCTCGCCGCCAACATGGCGTTCCAGTGGCGCGTGCTGCGGACGCTGTCCTGGTCCCGGGTCGGCACCGTGGTGCTGCTCGCCGTGGCGCTGCCGGTCGGCGGGCACCTGCCGGCGCTCGGGGCGCTGGGTCTGCTCACCGCCATCTGCGTGGCACTGGTGGCGGTCGAGCTGGTGATCTTCGCCGATTCCCGGGTCGCGTTGCGCCGGCTGATACACGAGGAGAAGGCCAGCGCCGAGGAGAGCGAGGCCGCCTGGCGGGCTCGCTGGCGCGACGACGGCGACAGTGCCCCGCACCGACCTTGACACAGGCCCTAGAGTCTCCGCGTGATCGAGATCGTCACCGAGGTCGACCTGTTCCACCCGCCCGCCCGGACCTGGCGGGCGCTCACGGAACGCGCGCTGCTGGCCAAGTGGTTCGCCGACAGCGCGCCCGGGTCCGATCGGTGGATCCTCGCCACCGCCGCGCTGCCCGGCTACGACGGCGACACCGAGGTGGAGACCGTCGAGCTGCGCGCGCCGCACCGGCTGGTGGTCCGCTGCCGGGAGGCCGGGCGGGCCACCCGGCTCGCCTGCGACCTGACCCCCACCGCGCACGGCACCCGGCTGTCCGTGCGGGAGGTGCTCGAAGAGGGCGACTGGGACGCCGACGCCCGCGCCGAGCAGCACGAGCAGGCAGTCACCGGACGGCTGCCCGCGATCCTCGACTGGCTGGCGTTCCAGAACGTCGACCTGCGCCGCGCCGAGGGCGGACTGACCGCCGAACTGCCTGTGGTCCGGCTGCTCGGCGACGACAAGCGCCGTCCCGGGCGGCGCCGGGTGCTGCTGGCAGCCGGCACGGTGACGCTGATCGCCGCCGCGGCCGGGGCCACGGTGTGGGCCACCGCCGACGAGCCGCCCGCGCCGGCCGCGCCGACGCCCACGACCTCGCTGGTGATGCCGTCCAGCGCCACGCCGTCGGCCCGGCCCACGACCGCGCGGCCCACGCCCAGTGCCAGCCGCCGCAGCGCGTCGCCCTCGCCGACGCCGTCACCCACCCCCAGCCGTACGCCGAGCGCGACGCCCTCGACGGTGGCGGCGGCACCGCTGACCGCCACCTACGAGACGGTCACCGACCGGGTCTTCGGCTACCGGGGCGAGGTGGTGCTGCGCAATCCCGGCCCGTCCCCGCGTCCGGGCTGGACGGTCACCGTGACGCTGCACGACGGCGCCACAGTGGGCAGTGTGAGCGGCGCCGAGGCCACCCAGGACGGCACCGTGGTCACGTTCACCGGTGGGGCGTTGCCGGGCGGCGAGTCAGCCACCATCCGGTTCGACGTCCGCGACCCGGACCCCCAGCACGACTCCCCCGCGGCGTGCACCGCCGACAACACCCCCTGCACCCCCGCCTGACCCCCTCCCTCTCCCCCTCCCGCCCGCGCCCTTGAAGCGCGTCGATCATGAGGTTAGACCGCGGGTTTGCCCGCATTGAGGGCGGTCAACTTCATGATCGACCCAGGCCGACCCGGACGGACAGTGCGCAGGCGCGCGTGGATGGGCGCGAGGGCTGATTCGGTGGGTGCGGAAATGAGTTGTTGAGTGCGTGGGAGCGCTCCCGTAACATCCCTGACGCGGCTGTTAACGCTCACAACACAATCGCCACCGCCAATGCCAGAGCCGCTGCCCCGCAGGAGGTCAATTCATGTCCAGATCCAGGTCAGTCAATGCCATATGGGCATCGGCCGGCGCCGCGCTGCTGGCGTCGGCGTCGGTCGCCGTAGCGCTGCCCGCCGGAGCCGCCGCCGCGGGCTGCTCGGTCAACTACGCGATCTCGTCGCAGTGGCAGGGCGGCTTCGGCGCCAACGTCACCATCACGAACCTGGGCGACCCGGTGTCGAGCTGGACGCTGACGTGGTCGTTCGGCGCCGGGCAGACGGTGACCCAGTCGTGGAACACCGAGCTGACCCAGAGCGGAGCCGCTGTGACCGCCCGCAACGTCAGCTACAACGGGTCGATCCCGACCAACGGCAACACGTCGTTCGGCTTCAACGGCTCCTGGGGCAGCAGCAACCCGGTGCCGACCAGCTTCGCGCTCAACGGGGTGACCTGCACCGGCGGCACCACGCCGACGAGCGGCCCGACCGGCTCGCCCACCACGGCCCCACCGACCACGGCACCGCCGACCACTGCACCGCCCACGACCCCGCCGCCGGGCGGGACGTGCAACCTGCCGTCGTCGTACCGGTGGTCCTCGACCGGTGCGTTGGCGCAGCCGCGCTCGGGCTGGGTGTCGCTGAAGGACTTCACGGTGGTGCCCTACAACGGCCGGCACCTGGTCTACGCCACCACCCATGACACCGGAACGCGGTGGGGGTCGATGAACTTCGGCCTGTTCACCAACTGGTCCGAGATGGCCTCCGCGTCGCAGAACGCGATGTCGTCGGGCACTGTGGCACCCACCCTGTTCTACTTCGCGCCGCGCAACATCTGGGTGCTGGCCTACCAATGGGGACCGACCGCGTTCTCCTACCGCACCTCGACCAACCCGACCAACCCGAACGGGTGGTCGTCGGCGCAGCCGCTGTTCACCGGCAGCATCTCCGGCTCCGGCACCGGCCCGATCGACCAGACCCTGATCGCCGACGACCAGAACATGTACCTGTTCTTCGCCGGTGACAACGGCAAGATCTACCGCTCCAGCATGCCCCTGGGCAACTTCCCCGGCAGCTTCGGCTCCACCTACACCACCATCATGTCGGACTCGACGAACAACCTGTTCGAAGCCGTGCAGGTCTACAAGCTGCAAGGCCAGACCCGCTACCTGATGATCGTCGAGGCGATCGGCTCCCAGGGCCGCTACTTCCGCTCCTTCACCGCCACCAGCCTCAACGGATCCTGGACCCCGCAGGCCGCCACCGAGTCCAACCCGTTCGCCGGCAAGGCCAACAGCGGCGCCACCTGGACCAACGACATCAGCCACGGCGAACTCATCCGCACCACCGCCGACCAGACCTTCACCGTCGACCCCTGCAACCTCCAACTGCTCTACCAAGGCCGCTCCCCCAACTCCGGCGGCGACTACGGCCTCCTGCCCTACCGACCCGGACTACTCACCCTCCAGCGCTGAGCTGGCCGATCGAGAAGAGAGAGGTCCGATGAGAAGGCACCAGACGACCCGTACCGCGGTGTTCTCGGCCGGGGCCGTCCTGCTGGCGTCGACAGCGGTGGCCGCGGCGCTGCCGGCCGGGGCGGCAGCCGCCGGCTGCGCGGTCACCTACGCCGTGTCGTCGCAGTGGCAGGGCGGCTTCGGCGCGAACGTCACGGTCACCAACCTCGGTGACCCGGTCAACGGCTGGACGCTCACCTGGTCCTACGCCGCCGGCCAGACAGTCACCCAGGCATGGAACGCCACAGTGACCCAGAGCGGAGCGGCTGTCAGCGCCCGCAACGTCGACTACAACAGGTCCATCCCCACCAACGGCAACACGTCGTTCGGCTTCAACGGGGCCTGGACCAGCAGCAACCCCGCTCCGACCAGCTTCGCGCTCAACGGGGTGACCTGCACCGGTGGCACGACGACACCGACCACGTCGCCGTCCACCTCCCCGACGAGTTCGCCGACCACCTCACCCAGCAGCCCGCCGCCCACCGGGGCTGCGGACATCACCGTCAACACCGCCAGCCGCTACCAGACCATCGACGGGTTCGGCGCCGCGGTGTCGATCTGGGGCGGCGCCTGGTCGACGGCCGAGACGCAGACACTCGTCGGACTCGGCCCCAACCAGCTCGGCCTGTCCATCGTGCGTACCGGCGTCTCGCCGGTGTCCGGCGAGTGGGGAACCCAGGTCAGCGCGCTGCGGACGGCGAAGTCGTACGGGTCGAACGTGAAGATCATGGCGTCGCCGTGGACCGCCCCGGCGGCCTGGAAGACGAACAACAGCCGGATCAACGGCGGCAAGCTGCGCACCGACTACTACGACGACTACGCCAACCACCTCAACAGCTACGTCCAGTACATGCGCAACCAGGGCGTGACGATCGACGTCACGTCCGTGCAGAACGAGCCGGACTGGCACCCGGACTACGACTCGATGGACTGGAGCGGCACCGAGCTCCAGACCTTCGTGCGGGAGCAGGGCGCCAAGGTGCAGAACACCAAGCTGATGGTCGCCGAGGCGGTGAACCTGAACTACGGGTACACCGACCCGACGCTCAACGACGCGGCGGCCCGCAACAACATCGGCTACATCGGCGGGCACCTGTACGGCACGGAGGCGTCCGGCCGGCTGAAGCCGTACACGCTGGCGCAGCAGTACAACAAGCCGGTGTGGATGACCGAGTGGAACCTGCACGAGGCCGACGGCGGCGGCTCCAACATCTGGGGCAACCCGGCCAACGCCGCGGCCTGGAGCGAGACGCTCGACGACATCATGCGCACCGTGCACAAGTCGATGGAGTCGAACTGGAGCGCGTACGTCTGGTGGTACGGCAAGCGCTACTACTCGTTCATCGGTGACGGCGAGTCCGCGTACGGCACCGTGGCGGGCGCGCCGCTCAAGCGCGGGTACGCGTTCTCGCAGTACGCGAAGTACGTGCGGCCCGGCTACCAGCGGGTCGCCCTGACCAAGAGCTCCAAGGCGTCGCCGCTGGAGGTGACCGCCTACTCCGGCGACGGGAAGGTCACGCTGGTCATCCTCAACCGGTCCACGAGCGCGGTGAACAACGCGATCATCCAGGCGCCGCAGAACGTGAGCCGGGCGGAGTACGTGGCCACGTCGCAGAACGCCAGCGCGGCGAGCCAGCCGGTGGGCGTGAACGGCAACCAGGTGACGGTGAACGTCGGCGCGCGGAGCATCTCCACCGTCGTGCTCACCCTCTGACCGGCGACACGCACGAGGGCGGGGGCGGCCGGATCGGCCGCCCCCGCTCGTCGCGCCTGCTAACTGGCGTACGTCTCGAACTCGCCGACTCTCGGCGTACCGCCGGAGCTGTTGATCTTGAAGTTGATCTTCTTCAGCGAGGTCGCGCCGAAGGTGATCTGGCCGGTCCCGCTGCCGGAGGCGAGCACCGCGCCGGTGTCGTTGTTGACGAGCTGCCACGACCCGATCGAACCCGAGGTGCCGGACGGCTCGCGGATGACCACGCGGGACACAGTGGTGGCCGAGCCCCACTTGATCGAGACGGTGCCGGTCGACCCGGACGGCGACCAGTACGTGCTCAGGTTGCCGTCGCGCACGTTGCCGTAGCTGGTGCCGCCGGCCTTGCTGGACCCGTCCGCGCCGGCGCCGGAGACCAGGCTCAGGTTGGTCCCGCCGGACGGCGGCGGGGTGGTCGTCCCGGGCGGCGGCGTGGTGGGGGCGGGCGTGGTCGGCCCCGGCGTGGTGGGGGGCGGGGACTGCGGCGTGCAGTTGCCGTCGGACACGCGCAGGCCGGTGTTCGCGCCCGCCGTCTGCCGCACGATGTCCGGCACGCAGCTCGCCGCGTCGAGCCGGTACGAGTACGGGACGCTCACTGTGGTCGTGGACGTCACGTTCGGACCCGCCGGGTAGTTGTCGCTCCCGGGCGAGGACCAGGTCACGTTGTCGAAGATGTTGCCGCTGACCTGCCAGGTGCCGCGCTCGCTGGTGTAGAACGTGCCGAGCACGTCCTTGGAGTTGCGGAAGTAGTTGTTGTCCACCTTGGCCCGCGCCCCGGCCCGGGAGTTGATGCCCGACTCGTGCAGCCCGGTGTAGTGGTTGTTGAACATGTGGGCGATGCCGCCGCGCAGCAGCGGCGTACGGGAGTCGATGTTCTCGTACAGGTTGTGCTCGAACGTGATGTAGCCGTTGCCGCGGTCGCTCTCGCTGGAGCCGATGAGGCCGCCGCGGCCGGAGTTGCGCAGGATGCTGTACGACAGCGTCACGTACTGGGTGTCGTCCTTCATGTCGAACAGGCCGTCGTAGCCCTCCGACTCCCCGCCGGACGCCTCCAGCGTCACGTGGTCGACCCACACGTTGCGGACGCTGCTCTCCATGCCGATCGCGTCGCCGCCGTTGGAGGTGGGCGAGCCCGACTTCTTGACGTTTCGCACCGTCACGTTCCGGATGATGATGTTGCGGGAGTCACGGATGTGGATGCCGAGCTGGTCGAAGACGGCGCCGCTGCCCACGCCGATGATGGTGACGTTGCTGATCTGCTTCAGCTCGATCACGCCGTCGGCGGTGTTGCAGCTCGATCCGGAGACCTTGCTGGTGTTGCCGTGGTTGATGGTCCCGGTCACCTCGATGATGATCGGGGTGCTGCTGCTGGCCCGGCCGCAGAGCGCGGCGTGGATGGCGGTGCCGGTGGTGGCGCGTACGGTCTGCCCGCCCGCGCCGCCGGTGGTGCCGCCGTTCTGGGTGGCGTAGCCGGTGGCGCTGCCGGCCGCCGCCGACGCCTGCGGGGACGGCAGCACCACGGCGACGGCGATACCCACGACCGCCGTGGCCAGTGCCGCGTGGAGTCGCAGCGCGACTGGTCTTCTCATGTCGCCTCATTCCTTTTTCGAGCATGCGGGAATTGCCGCCGAGCGAACGGCAGTCACCGAATGGGAATAATGAGGAGCCGCGACGCGATCAGGCGCGCCGCCAGCGAATGTCGTTCATCTGCGATGCCCGGCCCGCAAATGAAACATCGATGCAACGCAATCGTATGAAAGCGCTTTCCAGGAAGGCAAGGCCTGGCGTTTGCAGGTTTTTTGCACTACTCCGGGCGGCCGGAGGCCGCGGACGCCTTCTTGACGGGACGCGCGATCGATGGTTGCCTGCACCTCACCCTGGAGATCGACGCTCGTCTACTTCCCGCCCCCACGAGGAGCGCCATGCCCCATCCCCGCAGGACCTCGCCGGCCGCTGTCGCCGGCGCGCTCGCCGCCGTCCTGGCCGTCTCCCCGGCGCCCGCCGCACCCCCGGCTGAACCGACGGCCACCGGCAACACGTGGAGCGCCGACATCACAGTCGTCGACGCCGACGACGTCGGCGTCCGCTGGACCGGCGCCGGACTGCGCCTCGCCGACACGGCGGGCCGCCCGGCCGCCCAGCGCCGGCAGACGGCCGGGGGCATGCTCGTCACCGCGCCCCACCCGCTCGCCGCGCCGGCCAACCGGGTCCGGGCCGACATCGACGCGACCCCCGGCACCGGCGGCGCCGTCGAGGTGGCGGCCCGCGGCTGGCGATCGGGCGCGTGGACCGAGTGGCGGTCCGTCTCCGGCGAGGCCGTCTTCGACCAGCCGGTCACGCGGGTGCAGATCCGGGTGGCCCTCACCGCCGGGCGGCCGTCCGCCGCGCCCACAGTGCGCGCGGTCCGGCTCGTCGCCGACTCGGTCGTCGCCGTCACGGCCGCGACCCCGGGCCTCACCTACCGGGTGTACGCCACGCGGGAGGGACTGGTCGGCGGCACCACCGCCAACGGGCACGTGATCGTCTCGCGGGACCACTTCGTCGCGCTGCCGTCGGCCCGCGGCCTCGCGCCGAAGAACACCGGCGACTACACCGTGCGGGTCTGCACCACCACCCGCAGCCGCTGCGAGTACGCGCCGGTCTGGGACATCGGACCGTGGAACACCAAGGACGACTACTGGAACCCGGGCGGTGTCCGGGAGATGTGGAAGGACCTGCCGCAGGGCCGGCCCGAGGCGCAGGCCGCGTACCAGAGCGGCTACAACGGCGGCCGGGACCAGTTCGGGCGCGTGGTGGGCAGCCCGGCCGGCATCGACCTCGCCGACGGCACGTTCTGGGACGGTCTGCTGCTCACCGACAACGCCTGGGTCGACGTCGCCTACCTCTGGACCGGCACCGGTACCCGGGGCCGGATCGGCAGCGGCCCGCTCAACATCCGGTCCGGCCCCGGCACGAGCAATCCCGTCGTCGGCCTGGCCGCCACCTACGCCAACGTGCCGATCGAGTGCTCGGTCACCGGCCAGTCGGTGAGCGGCCCGTACCGGACCACCAGCCAGTGGAACCGCCTCGCGTCAGGACACTTCGTCAGCCACGCGTACGTCTCCGGCGTGACCGGCACGATCGCGGCCTGCTGAGGCCGGCTCGCCCGGGGTGGGCCGGCCCGCTGAGGCCGGCTCGCCCGGGGTGGGCGCCGGTGTCGCGCCGCCCCGGGTGCGCTGGATGAGCACGACGCAGGCGAGCACCGCGCCCGCCACCACCAGCGCGCCGGGCGTGACCGCCTCACCGAGCAGCACCGCGGACCAGATCAGCGTGAGCACCGGCTGGACGAGCTGGATCTGGCCCACCTTGGCGATGCCGCCCCGGGCCAGCCCGGCGTACCAGGCGAAGAAGCCGAGGAACATCGACACCGCCGTGAGATAGCCGAACCCGGTCCAGGCGGCGACGCCGCCCTGCGGGCGATGGAGAAGCGCGGCCACCACCGTGACCGGCACCGTGACCGGGAGCGACAGCAGCAACGCCCAGCAGATCGTCCGGGCGCCGCCGAGGTCGCGGGCCAGCCGGCCGCCCTCGGCGTACCCGAGTCCGCAGAGCACCACGGCGGCGAGCAGGAACAGGTCGGCGAGCGACAGCGTCCCCCGCATCGAGCCGCTCGCGGCCAGGAAGGCGAGCACCAGCGCCAGGCCCGCGGCACCGGCGATCCAGAACAGCGGCGGCGGCCGTTCACCGGCGCGCAGCACCGCGAACACCGCGGTCATGGCGGGCAGCACCGTGACGACCACGGCACCGTGCGCTGACGTCTGCGTGGTGAGCGCCAGCGAGGTGAACAGCGGGAAGCCGACCACGACGCCGAGCGCGACGATCGACAGCCGTCGCCACTGGTCCCGGGTGGGGCGCGGCGCGCCGGTCAGCCGCAGGTAGGCCCACGCGAGCAGCGCCGCGCCCACGGCCCGTCCGAACGCGACGAACCAGGGGTCCAGTGTGTGCACCGCGACGCGGGTGGCCGGCAGCGACATGCTGAAGGCCAGTACGCCCAGCGCGCCGAGGGCGATCCCGGAGCCCGGTCTCACCGTTACCGTCGCCGGAGCAGTAGCGCTACTCTGTGCCGTCATGAACGATGGTAGCGCTATCGACCGTGTGGTCCGGCATCTGGGTGCGCTGGCGGCGGACGCCGCGCCCGGCACGCGGCTGCCGTCGGTGCGGGAGCTGACCGCGCACCATCACGTCTCCCCCGTGACGGTCGCCGAGGCGACCCGGCGGCTCGTCGCGGACGGGCTGGTGGAGACCCGGCCGGGCCGTGGCGCGTACGTGGCGACCCGGCGCGCCGGCCCGCCGCGGGCGGACCTGTCGTGGCAGACAGTCGCGCTCGGCTCACGGCGGGGCGGCGAGGAGGAGATGCAGGCGCTGCTGGCGTTACCGCCCTCGGGCGCGATCCCGCTGACCGGCGGCTATCTGGACCCTGATCTCCAGCCGGCCGCCGCGCTCGGTGCGGCGCTCGCCCGCGCGGCCCGGCAGCCGGCCGCGTGGCAGCGTGGTCCGGTCGAGGGACGCGCCGACCTGCGCGCCTGGTTCGCCCGCGAGGCGGGTGGCGGCCTGCGCGCCGAGGACATGGTGATCTGCCCGGGCGGGCAGGCAGCGCTCTCCTCCACGCTGCGGGCGCTCGCCATCCCCGGCGACACGATCCTGGTCGAGTCCCCCACCTACCTGGGCGCGCTCGCCGCCGCGCGCGCCGCCGGGCTGCGGGTGGTGCCCGTGCCCGCCGACGCCGACGGGGTACGCCCGGACCAGCTCGCCGCCGCGTTCGCCCGTACCGGCGCCCGCGTGTTCTACTGCCAGCCCTTGTACGCCAACCCGCACGGCGCGACACTGGCCGCCGCCAGGCGCGGCGAGGTGGCCGAGGCGGTGCGCGAGGCCGGGGCGTTCCTGGTCGAGGACGACTACGCCCGCGACCTCACCGTCGACGGCGACGCCCCGCCTCCGCTGGCCGCGGACGACCCGGACGGGCACGTCGTCTACCTGCGCTCGCTGACCAAGTCCACAGCGCCCGGCCTGCGGATCGCCGCGATCGGCGCGCGCGGGCCGGCCGGGGCACGGCTGCGCGCCGCCCGCCTGCTCGACGACCTCTTCGTGGCCGGGCCGCTGCAACAGGCCGCGCTGGAGTTCCTCGCCGCGCCGGCCTGGGACCGGCACCGCCGCAGCCTGCGCGTCCAGCTGCGGGCCCGCCGGGAGGCTCTGCTCGCCGCGCTGGACCGGCACCTGCCGTCGCTGACACCGCGCGACGTCCCGCGCGGTGGCCTGCACCTCTGGGTACGGCTGCCCGACAACACCGACGACGTAGCGGTGACCACTGCGGCCGCGGCAGCGGGGGTGACCGTCTTCCCCGGCCGCCCCTGGTACGCGGCAGAACCCCCCGCCCCGCACCTGCGCCTGACGTACGCCGCCGCCCCGCCCGAGCAGATGGACGAGGCCATCCGCCGCCTCTCCACAGCCCTCCCTCACTGACCGCGGCAGCTGACGCCGCCGCTCGACCCCGCCCCCGCGCGCCCCGCCCCGCCCCACGCCCGCGATCTTGCAGTTTGGTGCCCCTCATAGCAGGAGTAATCCGGCATCACGGGGGCCGAAAGTGCAAGATCGCGGGGCGGAAGGGGCGGGGCGAGGGGCGAGGGCGGGGCGGGGGTCAGTTGCGGGTGATGGTGAAGGTTGTTGTGGTGTTCTTGATGTCCTGGGCGTTGTCGGTCAGGCGGAGGTTGGTGAAGGTCGCCGCGCCGACCGCGGGGCCCTGACCCGCCTCGGGCATCTCGTTGACCCAGATGCCGAAGCCGGACTTCGCGTCGAACGCGTCACCGCTGCGCCGCGCCCCCGAGATCGACACGTTCGTCAGCACCGTGTCGGTGATCGGGTTCTCCGGCTGACTGCCGTTGTACTTGGTCTGGAACATGATCCCCGAGTACGTCGGATCGACGATGTCCACGTCGGTCACCCGGATGCCGCGGAACTCCTTCGACGCGGAGAACAACCACATCGCCGGGAACGTCTGCGCGCCCCAGAAGTGCCCGCCGGACCGGATCAGCGAGATGTTCTCGAACCGGGTGGGCGGGCTGGCGCCGAACCCGACGAACGGATAGCCGAAGTCCAGCGAGCTGATCGTGATGCCCGAGTACGTGAGCTGGTCGGCGATGTACAGGTTGCGGAACACGTTGTCGTAGCCGCCGTACACGGCCAGCCCCGCCGCCCGCCAGGTGAGCGTGGCGGTCAGGTTCTCGAACACGTTGCCGTGGTTGCCGCCTGACGCGCCCTGGTCGGTGGCGGAGAACAGGGCGAACGCGTCGTCGCCGTTGGAGCGGCCCTCCGAGTTGGTGACCAGGTTGTTGGTGCTGCCGTTCGTCATGTTCACCGCGTCGGCGAAGGTGTTGCGGAACCGGCTGTCCCTGATGGTCAGCCCGTCCACGCTCACCCCCCAGTACGCGCAGACGGTGTGCTCGACCCAGACGCTGTCGAGCGTCAGGTCGTCCACGTCCTTCAGCTCGCCCCACACCTTGCCGGGCCCGTCGATCCGGTTGGTGTAGTTGCCGAAGAACGCCAGGTGGGCGAAGGTCGACCCGCTCGCCGAGGACTCGACCCGGAAACCGGCGTCGGTGTTCTGCTGGTTGCGCGGCGTCTGGAACCGGGTGAACCACATGCCGGCGCCGACGACCTTCACCGCCTTGCCGTACACCTGGAACTTCTGCGCCGTCTCGTACGTGCCGGCGGGCAGGTAGACGCCGACCAGGGTGCCGGTGGTGTCCATCCGTACCGCGTCGAGCGCGTTCTGCACGTCGGCGTGGCTGAACCCGGTCGGCACCTTGTAGCGGGCCGGGTCGGGGTTCGCGCGCGGCGACACCAGTTCGGTGTCGACGAAGTCGATCGCGTACGTGGTGGTGTTCGCCGGGTCCTTCTGGAGCCGGATCCGGCTGCCGGCCGGGACCGTGGTGTCGAGCAGCACGTTCGCCTCGTCGTACAGGTGCCGGGGCGCGCCGGCGCTCGGCGAGTCGCTCGGCCCGGCCTCGGCGCCGTAGAGCCAGATGTGCTTGGAGGTGAGGCTCATCGGCTTGTGCAGTACGCCGTTGACGTACACGTTGATGGTCGAGTCGATCCCGCCGCCGCCCGGTGCGTCCGGGATGGAAAAGCGGGCGACCAGGGCGTTGGCCGCCGAGCGGGTGGTCCACTCGACGTACGCGCCGGTGGTGTTCAGTGTGACCGCGCGGCGGCCGGACGCCTCCCCGGCGAGGTCGCCGATGGTGCGGTTCGGCCCGATCACCTGCGCGCCGCCGCCGGTCGTGCCGTCCTCGGCCTCGTACGCGTCGTACGGCAGGTTGGCCCCGCGGCCGACGAACAGCGACCGGTCGCTCGTGTTGTTCTGCCGCTTGACAGGCAGCTCGTTGGCGTCGTCGGCGAGCACCACCCGCACCGTGTACCGGCCGTTGGCGGCGGTCCAGGTGCCGAGCGACACCGGTCCGGCGGTGGCACCGGCGGCGATCGTGCCGCTGTACGAGCCGGTGAGCGTACGGACCACGGCGCCGGACTGGTCGCGCACCGTCAGCGTGATGCCGTGCGCACCGCTTGCCGACGCGATCGTGCCCTGGTTGCGCAGCGTCACCGCGAAGGAGACGCTCGCGCCGGCGCTCGGCGTACCGGGTGACCAGGTGACGGCGGAGGCGACCAGGTCGGAGCTGGCGACCGGGCTCACCGTCAGCGGGGTCGGGCTGGTGTAGGAGTTGTTCGCCTCGTTCTGCTCGATCACCGCGTTCGACTCGTCGACTTTCGCGGTGAGCGGGTAGCTGCCGGCGTCGCGTACGCCGATGGCCGCCGAGACGGTGCTCGACGCGCCCGCGGCGAGCGCGCCGACGGCGGCGGTGCCGACCTTCGTCGTACCCAGGTAGAGGGTGACGGTGGTGGCGGCGGAGGCCGCGGTGCCGGCGTTGCGCACGGTGGCGGACAGCGTGATCGTGTCGGTCTCCACCGGCGCGGACGGCGACGCGGTGACGGCCGTGACGGTGAGGTCCGGGTTGGGCGCCGGAACGCCGATGACCTGGAGTTCGGCGACCTGCCCGTTGGAGGAGCCGGAGTTCGCGGTGAACTGGAGCCGGACGTCGGCGGCGGTCGCGGAGACCGGGACGGTCACCGTGTTGGCGCTGTTCGGGTTGAAGGAGTACGTCGCGGAGCCGGCCAGGCTGGTGAACCCGGACGCGGACTGTTCCCGGCCGAGCACCTGGAACGTCTGGGTGCGCGCGCCCCACGCCGGGTCCGGGTTCAGCTTCACGACGACCGCGCTGATGCTCGCGTTGGCACCGAGCGCGACGGTGAGCGTGCTCGGGTACGCGCCGGGCGCGCCCTCCCAGTACGTGGAGACGTCGTTGTCGACGGCGTTCGCGGCGGCGAACACGTGCACCATCGACGACGCGGTGGCGGGCTTGCCGACCGCCAGGTTGGTGCCGCCGGTGCCGCTGCCGGTGCGGGTGACGGTGTTGCTGTTCGCCGACACGTTCCCGGCGGCGTCGCGGGCCCGCACGTGGTACGAGACGGTGGCGCTGTCCGGCTGGCTGTCGGTGTACGTGAGCGTGGAGCCGCTCACCGTGGTGCGCAGCGTGCCGTTGGCGTACACCTCGTAGCCGGTGACGCCCACGTTGTCCGTGGACGCGGTCCAGGTCAGCCGGATCTGCCCGCTCGCCGGCTGGGTGTAGGCCAGGTTGCCGGGCGCTGTGGGCGCGACCGTGTCCCCGGTGTTGCCGGTACGGGTCACCGTGTTGCTGTTCGCCGACACGTTCCCGGCCGCGTCGCGCGCCCGCACGTAGTAGGAGACTGTGGTTCCGGCCGGCTGGGTGTCGGTGTACGTCAGCGTGGACCCGCCGACGCTCGTGCGCAGCACACCGTTGGCGTACACGTCGTAGCCGGTGACGCCGACGTTGTCGGTGGACGCGGTCCAGGTCAGCCGCACCTGGTCGGTCGCGGGCTCGGTGAACGCGAGATTGCCCGGCGCGCTCGGCGCCTGGGTGTCGCCGCTGGCCGGGCCGTAGATCTCCAGCTCGGCGAGCTGCCCGGCGGGCCAGGCGCTGTTGGCGGTGAACAGCAGCCGCACGTACCGGGTGGACGCGGTGGGCACTGTCACAGTCACCGTGTTGCCGCCGCCCGGGTCGAACGCGTACGAGGCGGACCCGACGAGCGTGCCGAACGTGGAGCCGTTCGTGCTGCCCTGCACGGTTATCGTCTGGGTGCGCGCGCCCCAGCCGGACGGCAGCCGCAGCACCAGCCGGTTCACGCTGGTGGCGGCGCCAAGGTCGGCCTGGATCCACTGCGGGAACGCGTTGTTCGGGCTCTCCCAGTAGGTGGCCGCGTTGCCGTCGTTGGCGTTGCCCGCGCCGTACACGTCGGCGTGGCCGCTCTCGGTCATGGTCCGGCCGAGCGCCAGATTGGTCGAGGAGGTGGCCGTGCCGTACACCTCCAGCTCGGCGAGCTGCGCGGCGGCCCAGCCGGTGTTCGCGGTGATCACCACCCGCAGGTAGCGGGCGTTCGTGGCGGTGAAGCCGAGCGTCACGGTGTTGCCGGCGGCCGGGCTGAACGGGCGGCCCGCCGCGGCGACGACTGTGGTGAAGCCGCTGCCGTCGGCGCTTGCCTGCACGGACAGTGTCTGGTTGCGCGCCTCCCAGGCGGCCGGGAGCTTCAGCACGACCTGGTCGACGGCGCGGCTGGTGCCGAGGTCGACCTGCGCCCACTGGGGCAGCGCGCCGCTGCTCTCCCAGTAGCTGCCCTGGTTGCCGTCGGTCAGGTTGGCCGCGACGTAGGGGCCGTTGACGCTGCTGGCGGTGGCGGTGCGCCCGGCGGCGAGGTTCGGGCCGCCGGCGGCGAGTGCCGGTGGGGCGGGGGCCGCGGTGACGACCAGGCCGACCGCGGCGAGCACCGCGACGATTCCGGTACGGAGTCTGGACATGGTGGACGGACACCTTCTTCCCGGGGGAGGTGGAGAGGCGTTCGGGGGTGGGGGTGCGGTGGCGCGGCGGGGACCGGGCCGGTCCCCGCCGCGCCGGGTCAGGAGGCGTACACCTCGAACTCGGACAGCTGGCCGGCCGGCCAGCCGGTGTTGCCGGTGAAGGTCAGCCGCACGAAGCGGCGGTCACCGGCGGGCAGCGCGATCGACACGCTGTTGCCGCCCGCCGGGTCGAACGTGTAGCCGGCCGCCGCCTTGAGGGCCGAGAACGACGAGCCGTCGGTGGAGCCGAGCACGGAGACGGTCTGGGTACGGGTCTGCCAGGCCGCCGACGGGGGCAGCTTCAGCACCACCCGGGCGACCGGCCGGGCGCTGCCCAGGTCGACTGTCACCGACTGAGGGAAGGCGTTGTTGGCGCTCTCCCAGTAGGTGTTCGCGTTGCCGTCGACGATGTTGGCGGCGCCGTACACGTCGGCGTGGCTGGTCTCCGCCACCGGCCGGCCCGCCGCCAGGTTCCCGGCCGGCGGCGCGGTGGTGGGCGGCGGCGTCGTGGCAGGCGGCGGTGTGGTGGTGCCGCCGCCGTACACCTCCAGTTCGGCGAGCTGACCCGCCGGCCAGCCGGTGTTGCCGGTGACTGTGACCCGGACGAACCGGCGGTCGCCGGACGGCAGCGCGATCGGCACGCTGTTGGCGGCGGCCGGGTCGAACACGCGGCCCGCCGACGCGGCGAGCGTGGTGTACGAGGAGCCGTCGGTGGAGCCCAGCACCGACAGCGTCTGGGTACGCCGTTCCCAGCCGGGCGGGAGCTTCAGCACCACCCGGTCGACGGTGCGGGACGCGCCGAGGTCGACGGTGAGCGACTGCGGGAACGCGTTGTTGGCGCTCTCCCAGTAGCTGGCCGGGTTGCCGTCGACGGCGTTGCCGGCGGCGTACGTCTGGGTGGTGCTGGTGGCGGTCGTCGGCCGGCCCAGCGCCAGGTTCCCGCCGGCCGGCGGCGGCGTTGTCGGCGGCGCGGTGGTCGGCGCTGCTGTCGTCGGCGCTGCCGTGGTCGGCGCCGGGCTGGTGGGCGGCGGGCTGGACGGGCCGTTGCCCCACTGCGGCTGCGGCCACGGCCCGCAGTACGGGGTGGGCGTGTACCAGCCGGAGTTGCCGGTGCCCTGGGTGATCTGGAAGCCGCTGCCGACGCAGTTGTGGATCGGGTTGGACTGGGCGATGCCGGTGGCCCGCACGTTGGTGAACCGGACCTGGCTGGGCGCCTGCACCTGGAGCGCGTACGTGCCCGCGCCGTCGATGCGCACGTTGTCGAACGAGATGCCGCTGGTCTGCCCCTCGATCCAGTGCAGCGCCGCGTACGAGCTGTCCAGGATGTCGGTGTCGGTGACGTTGATCGTGGCGCCCTGGATCGGCTCGTTGAGCGCCGAGAACCAGATCGCGCCCACGCCGAACTGCCAGTTGTAGTCGGAGTTGCCGTTGCGGATCAGCGTGTTGCGGGCCACCGTGATGGTGCCGGACACGGCGGTCGGCCCGGTGACGCCCGGATAGCGGTTCGCCACGTGGATGCCGCCGCCGTTGGTGACCGAGTCGGCTGTGACGTTGTCGGCGATCGTGATGTCCCGCCCGCCGTACGTGACCAGGTGGTTGGCCAGGATCGTCACGCCGATGGTGTTGCGGGTGAAGGAGTTCCCGACGTTCGGCACGCTCTGCGCCCACATGGCCAGCGCGTCGTCACCGGTGTTGCGGACGAACGTGTTGGTGACTGTGGAGTTGGTGACGCCCCAGTGGAAGTTCACCCCGTCGGCGGTCTGGTCGAGGATCCGGCTGTTGCGGATGGTGAAGTTGTCCATCGGCCCGTCCATCCAGGCGCCGACCTTGGTGTGCTGCAACCACAGGTTGTCCACCACGGAGTTCGTCATCGCGCCGCCGATGGCGTTGACCTGGTCCTCGTCGACCCGTTCCCGGATGTCGCCGATGATGGCGAAGTCCCGCAGCGTGACGTTGCGGCTGGGCCCGCCGGCCTCGTGCGGGCGGATCTCGCCGGAGTAGCCGCCGCCCGGCACGTACTTGCCGTAGATGCCGGCGGCGCGTTTGCGGTCGGTGGGGTGCCGGCCGCCGAGCACCGAGTACCAGGGGCCGGCACCACGCAGCGTCACGCCGTCGACCACCACGTGGTCCCAGAGCGTGAACGTGCCGGCCGGGATCCACACCGCCCGGCCCTGTGCCTTGCCGGCGTCCACCGCGGCCTGGAACTTCGCCGTCGAGTCGGTGGCGCCGGTCGGGTCGGCGCCGAAGTCGGTCACCACGTCCAGCACGCCGGACGGCTTGGTGATCTGCGCCCCGACCAGCTCGAAGTCGGCCAGGTCGATGGTGAACGTGGGCGACTGGGCGGTCGAGGAGACCTGGAGGCGGATCTTCGTGCCGGCCGGGTACGTGGTGCCGAACATGGTCCGGGTCTCGTCGTAGAAGTGGTGCGGGTTGGTGTCGCCCGGGTTGTTGTTGAACGGGTAGCCGCCGTAGTACCAGCCGTACCGGGAGGTGACCGGCACCGACTTGACCAGCGTGCCGTTGGCGCGCAGGTCGATGGTGGCGTCGCGGCCGGTGCCGGCGGCGTTGTCCGGCAGGCTGTACCGGAACGTGACCGCGTTGGCCGGGGCGGTGAGCGTGAACTCGACGTACTCGCCGACGGCGTCGAGCGTGACCGCCTCCCGGCCGGACGCCTCGGACGGCAGCGTGCCGTAGCGCCGGTCGGGGCCGATCTTCGTGCCGGTGTGTGCGGCCTGCTCGGCCTCCTGCTCCCGGAACGGCACGGTGGCGCCGCGTCCGGTGATGTCGAACGGGGACAGTCCGGCGGCGGACGCCGGGGTGGCGGTCGTGGTGAGCGCCACGACGACGAGTGTCGAGGCGGCGAGCGCGGCGGCGGCCAGGGCGGCCACGCCCGTGGTGCGGTGGCGGTGCGCGGTGCGGTGCTCGGCCATGCGGGGTGTACTCCCTTTCGTCGGTGCCGATCCCCCGTGCGGCGTTGCCTCTCCTTCCTCCTCCCCAGGTGCGCGGCGTGGTGGCGGCCGGGACGGGCCGCCGGGTGTCGCGGGCGGCGCCGGCGGCGGGACGGGGCCGCCGGCGCAGCGGTCAGGCCGATCGGGTACGCAGCCAGACCGCGGTGTCCGGTGGCAGCCGGTCGTCGTCGAGTGGGCCGCTGGCGAGCAGCAGCCGGTCGTGCGCGGGCAGCGGCACCGCTGCGTCGCCGAGGTTGACCAGGCAGGTGAAGCCGGGTTCGCGGGCGAACGCGAGCACGCCGTCCGGTGCGGGCAGCCAGGTGAGCGTGCCGTCGCCGAGCGCGGGTTCGGCGCGGCGCAGCGTCAGCGCGGCCCGGTACAGCTCCAGCATCGAGTGCGGATCGCCGGTCTGGGCGCGGACCGTGCGGTCCTTCCAGTCCGCCGGTTGCGGCAGCCACGGCGCGGCTGCGGCGCCGTCGGGGCTGAACCCGAACGGCGGGGTGTCGCCCTGCCAGGGCAGCGGCACCCGGCAGCCGTCGCGGCCGGGGTCGACCCGTCCGGACCGCTCCCACATCGGGTCCTGCCGCAACTCGTACGGGATGTCCTCGACCTCCCAGAGCCCCAGCTCCTCGCCCTGGTAGACGTAGGCGGCGCCGGGTAGTGCGAGCGACAGCAGCGCGGCGGCACGGGCCCGGCGGGTGCCCAGTTCCAGGTCGGTGGGGATGCCCTCGCGCTTGGCGGCGAAGCTGAACCGGGTGTCGGCGCGGCCGTACCGGGTGACGTGACGGGTGACGTCGTGGTTGGACAGCACCCAGGTGGCCGGCGCGCCGACCGGGGCGTGCGCGGCGAGCGTGCCGTCGATGCTCTCCCGCAGTGACGTGGCGTCCCAGGCGCAGCCGAGGAAGTCGAAGTTGAACGCGGTGTGCAGCTCGTCCGGGCGCAGGTAGTTCGCGAACCGCTGCCGGTCGGGCAACCACACCTCGCCGACCAGGGCCCGCCCGCCCGGGTACGAGTCGGCGATGCGCCGCCAGGCGCGGTACACGTCGTGCACGCCGTCCTGGTCGCGGAACGGGTGCGGTCGGTCCGGGTGTACCTCGGGCAGCGTGCCGTCCTTGACCAGCAGCCCGGCCGAGTCGATGCGGATGCCGTCCACGCCCCTGTCGAACCAGAAGCGCAGGATGTCCTCGAACTCGGCGCGGACCCGGGGGTGGTCCCAGTTGAGGTCGGGTTGCTGCGGGGCGAACAGGTGCAGGTACCAGTCGCCGGGGGTGCCGTCCGGGTCGGTGGTGCGGGTCCAGGTGGGGCCGCCGAACTCGCCGGTCCAGTCGGTGGGCGGCAGGTCGCCACCCGGTCCCCGGCCGGCGCGGAACCAGAACAGGTCCCGCTCGGGCGCGCCCGGCCCGCCGGCGAGCGCGGCCCGGAACCAGGGGTGCGCGTCGGAGCAGTGGTTGGGCACCACGTCGACGATGCTGCGGATGCCGAGCGCGTGCGCCTCCGCGATCAGCGCCTCCACCTCGGCGAGGGTGCCGAAGACCGGGTCGATGTCGCGGTAGTCGGACACGTCGTAGCCGGCGTCGGCCATCGGCGACGGGTACCAGGGGCTGAACCAGATGGCGTCGACGCCGAGCGCGGCGAGGTGATCCAGGCGGGACCGGATGCCGGCGACGTCGCCGATCCCGTCGCCGTCGCCGTCGGCGAAGCTGCGCGGATAGACCTGGTAGATCACCGCGGAGCGCCACCACGGGCTGTTGTCGGCCATGGACACGGGCACCTGCTTTCTGCGGGTCGGTTCTGCTGCGGCGGGCTCGCGGCCCGGGTGCGGGCGGTGGCGCGGGGTCAGCCCTTGAGGCCGCCGGTGGTCAGGCCGGACATGATGTTGCGCTGGAAGATCAGGAACAGCACGACTGTGGGGATCGCGGCGATCACCGACGCGGCGATGACCACGTTCATCGGGGTGCCGCCGGCGAAGGCGTAGATGCCGACGCTGACGGTCCGCGTCTCCGGCGACGGCATGACCAGCTTCGGCCAGAGGAAGTCCTTCCAGACCGCCGTCACCGCGAAGATCGCCACGACGCCGAGGATCGGGCGGGACATCGGCAGGACGATCGACCAGAGCGTGCGCAGCGGGGTGGCGCCGTCCATCACGGCGGCTGCCATCAGGTCCTCCGGGATCGAGTCGAAGAACCGTTTCAGCAGGAAGATGTTGAACGCGTTCGCCACCAGCGGCAGCCAGATCGCGAACGGCGAGTCGAGCAGGTTGACGTGCACGATCGGCAGGTCGATCACCGTGACGTACTGCGGGACGATCAGCACCATCGCCGGGATCATCAGCGTCGCCAGCATCATGCCGAGGATCAGCTTGCCCAGCACCGGGCGCAGCTTCGACAACGCGTACGCCGCGGCGGTGTCGAGGACGAGCTGGAACACCACCGCGCCGGTGGCGTAGTAGAACGTGTTGAACAGCAGCTTCGCCAGGTCCAGGTTGTTCCAGGCGTCGACGTAGTTGCCCGGCTGCGGGTCGCGCGGGAACAGCGACGGCGGCGTCTGGGCGATCTCCTGGCCGGACTTCAGCGCGCCGGTGACCATCCAGTACAGCGGGCCGAGGAACACCAGCGTGAACCCGGCCACGACCACGGAGAGCACGACCCAGTAGAGGACGCGGCCGCGACCGCGCCGCAGCTGGGCGTGGGAGATGAGGGTACGGGTGGTGAGGTCGGCGGCCATGTCCTAGTCCTGTCTCGCGGTCAGTCGCAGGTAGACGGCGGAGAACCCGGCCAGCACCACCAGCATGATCACGCCGAGCGCGGCGGCGCCGTTGAGGTCGTTCTGGAAGAACCCGTGCTGGTAGATCAGGTACGCCACGGAGGTCGCCGAGTCCTGCGTACCGGCGCCGTTGGCGAGGATCAGCGGCTCGATGAACAGCTGCATGGTGGCGACGATCTGGAGCATCGCCAGCAGCGCGAGGATCAGCCGGGTCTGCGGGACCGTCACGTGCAGGATGCGCCGCCACACCCCGGCGCCGTCGATCTCGGCGGCCTCGTACAGCTCGCCGGGGATGTTCTGCAGCGCGGCCAGGTAGATCAGCACGGCGCCGCCCATGTTCATCCAGGTCGACGCGATCACCATGGCCGGCATCGTCATCGTGGGCGACTGCATCCACTCCGACGTGGGCAGTCCCAGCGCGGTGAGGATCGCGTTGAACAGCCCCGCCTCGCTCGGGTCGTACGCGTAGAACTTGAACAGGAACAGCGCGGACGCCGGCGGCAGCATCACCGGCAGGTAGACGAGCACCCGCAGGTAGCCCTTGGCGTGGCGCAGCTCGTTGAGCAGGATCGCCACGAAGAACGGCACCAGGTAGCCGAGGACGAGCGCCAGGCCGGTGAAGACGAACGTGTTCTTCCAGGCGGTCCAGAAGCTCGGATCGGCGATGATCCGGCTGTAGTTGTCCCAGCCCACCCAGGTGGTCTCGCCCCGGCGGGTGCGCTGGAAGCTCATCACGACGCCGCGGACCATCGGGTACCAGGAGAAGACGGCGAAGCAGACGACAGCGCCGATGAGGAACGCGTGCCCGGTGAGGTTGTCCCGGACCTTGCGGCCGAGTCCGGCGCGGCGTCCGGCGGTACGCGACGGCGTCGGCGCGGCGGGGCCGGGACGGCGGGTGGCGCCGGGGGCGGTGGTGAGCGCCAAGGCGACTCCTGCGGTGCTCGGGGAGGTGGGGCCGGTGCGCCGGCCCCACCTCCGGTCGGGTCAGCTCTGCGCGGCCAGCAGCTGGTTGACCTTGTCCTCGGCGGTCTTGAGCAGCGCGTCGATGTTCGCGTTCGGGTTCGTCAGCACCCCGGACATCGCCGCGTCGAGCACCGCGTAGACGGCCTGGGCGTTGCGCGGCTCCCCCTTGATCGGCACCGGGTTGGCCTCGAAGACCGCGAAGTTGGTGGTGTCCACGTTCGCGTTGGCCTTGCGCAGCTCCAGTTCCTGCTTCTGCGCGTCGCTGCCGTTCGTGAACAGCAGCGGCTGGGGCAGGCCGACCGGGTAGTTCTGCGGCTTGGCGCGCACGTAGTCGAACTGGCCCTTGCCAGGGGTCAGCTTCTGGTAGGCGAGCCACTTCAGACCGGCCTTGACCTGCTCCGGGCTCAGGCCCTTCTTGAAGAAGTAGCCCTCGCCGCCGCCGAGCGTGGCCTTGGCCGGGCCGTCCTGGCCGGGCAGCGGACCCATCGCCCAGTCCTGGTACTTGCCCTGGAACTGGCTGACGATCGCCTGGGTCGCGTCCGGCGCGCCGATGAACATGCCGACCTTGCCGGCGCCGGCGTTGGTGAGCAGGTCACCCCACTGGAGCAGCTGCCGGCTGCCCATGCTGTTGTCGCCGTACCGCATGTCCTTGAGGTTCTGCAGGACCTGCTTGCCCATCGCGTTGTTGAAGTCGGCCTTCTTGCCGTCGGCGCTGAGCACCTGGCCGCCCTGGGAGTAGAGCAGCGAGGTGAAGTGCCAGCCGCCGGTGTTGCCGGCGCTGTACTCGGCGTACCCGGCGATGCCGTCGCCGAGCGCGGAGATCTTCTTGGCCGCGGCCCGCACCTCGGGCCAGGTCTTCGGCGGGTTGTTCACGTCGAGCCCGGCCCGCTGGAACAGCGCCTTGTTGTAGATCAGGCCCATCGAGTAGTTCTTCACCGGTACGGCGTAGAGCTTGCCGCCGTCGGTGAAGACCTCCTTCAGCGCCGGGTCGACGCTGTCCCAGGTGGGGATGGTGTCCTTGGTGGCGTACTGGCCGATGTCCATCGCCTGACCGGAGTCCAGCACCTGCTGGAGGTCGGTCATGTAGCCGTAGAACACGTCGGTGACGGTGCCGCCGGCGAGGCGGGCGGTGAAGTCCGGCGGGTTGTTGCACTGCTCGCCGACGCTGACGCTCTTGACGACGATGTCCGGGTTCTGCCGCTGGAACTCGGCGACGTCGTCGTTCCAGTTCTTCAGCAGTTCCTTCTGCGCGCCGACCGGCTGGCAGTCGACGGTGATGGTGACCTTGCCGCCGGCGTCGCTGCTGTCGTCGCTCTTGGTGGAGCACGCCGCAAGGCTGAGCCCGAGGCCGGCCGCGAGCGCCACGGCCGCGACCTTCCGATACTGCGGTACGGACATCTGTCCATCCCTTCGGGAACGGGTGTATCCATGGCCTTCACTGATGTGCGGTGACCGCGCGGCTGCCCTCAGGTGGTCGAACGGCAACCGCGCGCGCCCTGCCTCCGGAAACCGCGCCCCGGGTCAGGTGTGAGTGGAGTCACTGTAGCGACGCGAACCGAACCCAGCAAGATGCGGACGCAAGAATGCAAGAACTCGACTGCGGCGCGGGCCGTCCGTCGATCTTGGAGTTGTGGCACCTCAGATAACGGAAGTAGGCCGCATTCCGGGCGCCATTACTCCAAGATCGACGGACGTGGCGAGGCGGGGCGCGGCGAGGCGGGGCAGGGCGAGGCGGCGGAAGCCGCCGGGGGTCAGCGGCGAGGGGCGGGGGCGGTGGAGCCGCGTACCACCAGCTCGGGCTCGAACATCAGCTCGTCGTGCAGCACGCCGGCGCCCTCGATCTGGGTCACCAGCAGGTCCACAGCCGCCTGGCCCATCGTCTCGATCGGCTGCCGCACAGTGGTCAGCGGCGGATCGGTGCAGGTCATGAACGCCGAGTCGTCGAAGCCGACCACCGAGACGTCGGCCGGTACCGCGCAGCCCAGGCGGCGGGCGGCCCGGATGGTGCCCAGCGCCAGCACGTCGCTGGCGCAGACGATCCCGGTGGCGCCGCGCTCGATCAGCTTCGTGGCCGCGACCCGCGCCCCCTCCATGGAGAAGCTGGACCGCTCCACCAGGGACCGGTCCTCGCCCCAGCCGGCCGCCCGGACCATGGCGTCGAGCTTGCGGCGCGAGGGCACGTGGTCGGCCGGGCCGAGCACCATGCCGATCCGCTCGTGGCCGAGGGAGCGCAGGTGCCCGTACGCCTGCTCGACGGCGACCGCGTCGTCCGTGGACACCCGCGGGAAGCCCAGCTCCTCGACGCCGGCGTTGACGAGCACCACGGGCAGGCCGCGGTCGGTCAGGCGCCGGTAGTGCTCGTGCGAGGCGTCGGCGAGGGCGTACGAGCCACCGGCGAAGATGACGCCGCTGACCTGGTGGTCGAGCAGCATCTCCACGTATCCGGACTCCGGCACGCCGCCGATGGTGCGGGCGCAGAGCGCCGGGGTGAACCCGCGCTGGGCGAGGGAGCCGGTGACCACCTCGGCCAGGGCCGGGAAGATCGGGTTCTGCAACTCCGGCAGGACCAGGCCGACCAGGCGGGCACGCTCGCCGCGCAGTTTCGTCGGGCGCTCGTATCCGAGCACGTCGAGGGCGGTCAGCACGGCGGTCCGGGTCGCCTCGGACACGCCGCCGCGGCCGTTGAGCACCCGGCTCACGGTCGCCTCGCTGACGCCCGCCTTGCGGGCCACCTCGGTCAGGCGCTTCGTCACGGCGGCAATCGTACGTCGGATTCTTGCAAGAAATGAACAGCCGAAGTGGTCGGTTCTTGCCGTGTGCGGAGGCAAGCGGTCCGAAAGATGCGAGCAGATTGATGCTTGAAAGGCAACAGAGCACCGGAATAACATGAGGAACCTTGTCGATGGCCTGCGCCGCCGAGGCCACCCGTCCCCCCGAGAAAGTGGGTGCTCCGATGTCGCGGAGCGTGCCGAGGATCCTCGCGGCGGCGCTCGTCGCCGCCGCCCTGCTCGTACCGCCCGGTGCCGCCACTGCGGGCCCGCCGCGCGGACCGGCTCCCGTGGTGACCCGCGCCGGGCTGGACCCCGCGCTCGTCGCCGGTCGCGGTGCGACTGTGGACTACGTCGAACAGGAGGCGGAACACGGCCGGACCACCGGCGCCGTGATCGGGCCGGACCGGTCGGCGTACACACTCGCCGGTGAGGCGTCCGGCCGCCGGGCCGTACGCCTGCTGCCCGGCCAGTACGTCGAACTCGCACTCCCCCGGGCCACGAACGCGCTGACCGTGCGCTACAGCATCCCGGACGCGCCCGGTGGCGGCGGGATCACCGCGCCGCTGCGGGTGGCGGTCGGGCACGCGCCCGCCCGCACCATGACGCTGACCTCGCAGTACGCCTGGCTCTACAACCAGTACCCGTTCACAAACGATCCCGGCGCCGACCTGCTGCACCCGGACTGGTGGATCACCGAGTGCTCCTGCGTCCCGGCGGCCACCACGCCCGCGCCGGTGATCAGCAAGCCGTTCCGGCCGCACCACTTCTACGACGAGCAGCGCCTGCTGCTCGGCCGTACCCATCGGGCCGGCGAGGTGGTCCGGCTGACCGCGCCGCGCGGCACGGCCGCCGCGTGGACGGTGATCGACCTGGTGGACGCGCACCTGGTCGCGCCGCCCCGCGTGGTCCCCCGCGCGGTGAACGCGCTGTCCTTCGGCGCCGACCCGACCGGCCGCCGGGAGTCAGCCGACGCGTTCGACCGCGCGATCGCGTACGCCCGCCGGGTGGACCGCCCGCTCTACCTGCCGCCGGGCACCTACCAGGTCAACCGGCACATAATCGTCGACGACGTGACGATCGCCGGGGCCGGGAGCTGGTACACGATCGTGCGTGGGCGCGAGGTCGCCCTGGACACCCCGGCGCCCGACGGCTCCCGCCACACGGGCGTCGGCTTCTACGGCCGCGACGCCGCCGACGGCGGCAGCAGCGACGTGCACCTGTCCGGTTTCGCGATCGAGGGCGACGTGCGGGAGCGGATCGACACCGACCAGGTGAACGCCGTCGGCGGGGCGCTGAACCACAGCACCATCGACGGCCTCTACCTGCACCACACGAAGGTCGGCATGTGGTTCGACGGGCCGATGACCGGCCTGCGGGTCACGAACACGGTGATCGCCGACCAGATCGCCGACGGGCTGAACTTCCACACCGGCGTCACGCACTCGTCGGTGACGAACTCGGTGGTCCGCAACAGCGGCGACGACGCGCTGGCGATGTGGTCGGAGGGTACGGCGAACGCGTCGAACACGTTCGCCTACAACACGGTGCAGTCGCCGGTGCTCGCTAACGGCATCGCGCTGTACGGCGGCACCGACCTGACCGTCGCGCACAACCTGATCGCCGACCCGGTACGCGAGGGCAGCGCGATCCAGGTGGGCTCCCGGTTCGGGGCCGAGCCGTTCACCGGCCGGCTGCGGATCACCGGCAACACCACTGTGCGGGCCGGCACGTACGACCTGAACTGGAACATCGGCCTCGGCGCGATCTGGTTCTACGCGCTGGACCGCAGCATCGACGCCGCGGACATCCAGGTGAGCGGCGACGCGTACCTGGACAGCACCTACAACGCGATCATGCTGGTCAGCGACTGGCCGGTGAAGGACAGCGTCCGCATCGACAACGTCCGCTTCCGCGACATCCGGGTCGACGGCACCGGCACGTCGGTGGTCAGCGCGCGTACGGCGGGCGGGGCGAGCTTCGCGAACGTCGACGCCCGCAACGTGGGCGCGGTCGGCGTGAACAACTGCGGGTCGTTCCACTTCACACCCGCCGGGTCGGAGTTCGCCCTGACCGATCTGGGTGGCAACGACGGCGGGTGGCTGGCCCCGTGGCTGCTGCCGAACACCATCACCTGCGACGACCGGCCGCCGGTGGTGCCGCCGCCCCCGCCCTCGCGCTGGTGACACGACGCGACCCCCGCCGGGCGGGCCGGCGGGGGTCGCGTCAAGGGTCGATCAGGCCTCGGTGAGCTGGCCGCGCAGCTTGGTCAGGGCGCGGGCGAGCAGCCGGGACACGTGCATCTGGGAGACGCCGACCCGAGCGGCGATCTCGCTCTGGGTCAGGTTGCCGTAGAAGCGCAGCGTGAGGATCTTCTGCTCCCGCTCGTCGAGCGTGGCGAGCGCCGGGCCGAGCGAGGCGCGCAGGTCGGCCAGCTCGTACTCGTTGTCCTCGGTGCCGAGCGTGTCGCCCAGCTCGGTGGCGCTGTCGCCGTCGCCGATCGGGGTGGACAGCGAGACCGCGTTGTACGCGCGGGCGCCCTCCAGTCCCTCCAGCACCTCTTCCTCGGTGACGTCGAGGTGGGCGGCGATGTCGGCGACGGTCGGGGCCCGGTTGAGCGTCTGGGTCAGCGTGCTGTTGGCCTCGGAGATGCGCAGCCGCAGCTCCTGGAGGCGCCGGGGAACCCGGATGTTCCAGGTGCGGTCGCGGAAGTGCCGCTTGATCTCGCCGAGGATGGTCGGGATGGCGAAGCCGGCGAAGTCGACACCGCGCGAGGCGTCGAACCGGTCGACTGCCTTGATCAGGCCGAGCGCCGCGGTCTGGGCCAGGTCACCGGCCGGCTCGCCGCGACCGCTGTAGCGGGCGGCCAGGTGGTTCGCCAGCGGCAGCCACGCCTCGATGACCTGGTTGCGCAGGGCGGCCCGCTGCGGGTGGTCGGCCGGCAGTGCGGCGAGCGCCGCGATCAGCTCGCTGGCGCGGGTCTCCTCGCCCGTCTGCGGCGCGCGGTGCACCTCGGTGGCGGTCGATCCCATGGTCATCGTGGTCATGCTGCCCTTCCTGTCCTCGGAGAACGGGTGGCCTCCCACACCGGTCGTGCCAGCCACACTAGACCAAAGGCCACCATCAAATCAACCGAACGGACGATGGAGATTTCGTTTCATATACGGACACAGCGGCGAGGAAGGGTGTCAGCGAGGTAGCAACGGCCGGTAGTCGGCGGCGGTGAGCGGCAGCGCGGAGAGGCTCCCGTCCGCGCGTGGCACCTCCAGCGGCTGACCGTCCCGGCGGAAGGCCACGCTGAACACGTCGGGCCGCTGAGTGAGGCTGCACACGATCTGCCCGAAGGCCAGCACCTCGTCGTTGCGGCCGGTCTCCTCCCCGGCCTGGCGTACGTCGACCGTGGCGAGCGTGCCGGCCAGCGTCGCCCCGGCCACCGCGACCGTGCCGGGCAGCGCCGTGGCCAGTCCCTGACGGCGCTCGCCGCCGTCCGGACCGGCCAGCAGGTGCTGGAGGTGCGCATCCACCTCCGGCAGCCCGTCCACCCGGCGCTTGACCACGACCAGCCCGTCGTCCCGGACGAAGCAGAACGGCTCGTCCACCCGCCCGTCGCCGTCGGCGGTCGAGGACACCGTGGGGGTGGGGAACGCGCCCGGTGGCGTCTGCACCAGGCGGGGCTCGTCGTCCACCGGCACCCCGCAGCCGGCCAGCAGCACGGCCGCGAGCAGGGCGGGCAGGAGCCGCCGGCGGCTCATCGCAGCGCTCCGGGCAGCTCGACCCGGAACCGGGCGCCGGGCTCGCGGTCCAGCACCGCGGCCGTACCGCCGTGCGCGGCGGCGTGCTGCGCCACCAGCGCGAGCCCGAGACCGGTGCCGTCGGTGCCGGCCCGGTCGTGCGCCGCCCGCCCCCGCACGAACCGGTCGAAGATGATCTCGCGGTCACCGGGCGGTACACCCGGACCGTCGTCGTCGACCTCCAGCACGCCCACGCCGTCGCTCCCGCCGAGGCGTACGGCGACCGGCCCGCCGCCGTACCGCTCGGCGTTCTCCACCAGGTTCAGCAGCGTCTGGGCGAACCGGCGCCGGTCGACCCACCACAGGCGCGGGGCGTCACCCTCGACCGTCACCAGGCTCTCCGGCAGCGACCGCTCCCGGCAGACGGTCCGGGCCAGCTCCAGCACGTCGACCGTCTCGCGGTGCGCCGGCTGCTCGGTGCGGGCAAGCTGGATGAGATCGTCGACCAGGCGCTGGAACCGGGTCACCTCGTCGGCGACCAGGCCCGCCGCGGTCGCGGTGCGTTCGTCCTGGTGCTCCCGGCGGCGGTGGAGCACGCTCGCGGCGGCGGCCAGGGTCTGCAACGGCGAGCGCAGCTCGTGGCTCACGTCGGCGGCGAAGCGCCGGTCCCGCTCGATGCGGTGCACCAGCTTGTCGACCATCTCGTTGAACGAGCTGGACAGGCGGGTGAGGTCGGGATCGGTGGTCGGGTCGAGCCGGGTGGCGAAGTCGCCGGCCGCGATCCGTTCCGCCGCGTCGGCGACCGCGGTGAGCGGCCGCAGGCTGTGCCGGGTGGCGTACCAGCCGAGCGCCGCGCCCGCCCCGGCGACCATGATCGCCACGGCGATCAGTGCCAGGCCCACCACCTGGAACGTCTCCTCGACCTCCCGCAGCGAGGTCAGCTCGTAGTAGCCGAGCGCGCCGGGCAACGGCACGCCGACAAGCAGCACGGGCTGCCCGTCGAGCCGGATCCGCTGCACGGCGGGCTTGCCGTCGGCCACCACGCGCTGCAACTCCACCGGCACCGAGCTGGCGCCCACGTCCGCGGTACGGGCGTACCAGCCGTCGGGCAGGTGCAGCAGCGGGCGACGCGCGCTGCCGGTGTCGAGCGAGCGCAGCACGGCCACCACGTCCGGGGTGCCGGTGTCCAGGCCGGAGCGGACCACGGCGGCGTCGTAGTAGGCGGCCCGTACCGCGGTGCGCTCCCGCTCGTCGAGCAGCGAGCGCCGGGTCAGGTCGTACGAGAAGAGGGCCATCAGCGCGGAGAGCAGCAACGCCCCGACGGCGAACGCCGCGGTGACCCGGGCGCGCAGGCCGGGCCGGGTCATCGCTGGAGCTTGTAGCCGAGGCCGCGCAGCGTGACCAGGTGGCGCGGGTTGGCCGGGTCGGATTCGATCTTCTGCCGCAGCCGGCCCACGTGCACGTCGACGAGCCGCTCGTCGCCGGTCTCGTAGCCCCAGACCCGGCTGAGCAGCTGCTGGCGCGACAGCACCCGCCCGGCGTGCTCGGCCAGCTCGCAGAGCAGCCGGAACTCGGTGCGGGTGACAGGCACCGGCTGTCCCGAGCGCCGCACCTCGCCGGCCTCCGCGCTGATCTCCAGGTCGCCGAAGAACTGGGCGGGCACCGGCCCGGCCACCGTGCGTACGCGCCGGCGCAGCGCCCGCAGCCGGGCGGACAGCTCCTTGATCGCGACCGGCTTCACCACGTAGTCGTCGGCGCCGGCCTCCAGCGCGGCGACGATGTCGTGGGTGTCGTCGCGGGCGCTGATCACCACGACCGGCACGTCGTCGTCGCGGCGCAGCTGACGGATGCAGTCGAATCCGTTCATGCCGGGCAGCATCAGGTCGACGAGCACGTAGTCCGCCGGCTTCTCCCGCTGCCGGCGCAGGCCGTCCTCGGCGGTCGGCGCGCCGTACGCCTCGTAGCCCTCCTCCTCCAGGGCGAGCTGCAGCGCGAGCCGGATGCGGTCGTCGTCCTCGATCACCAGTACGGCCGTCATATGGGCATCATGACCGGCCCGGCACGGGTCGCCCAATCGCGTGGGCCGTTCGTGGTTTTTGTCATCGAACCGTCATACAACCGTCCGGTGACCTCCAAGATCCCTGCGCAGAGTGGGGTCTGACCCGATCCCACCACGGAAGCGACCAGATGCCTGCCAGCCTGCCGTCCCCGCCGGAGTCCGCCGTGCCGCACGTGCGCGTGGACATCACCGACGAGCTGGACCTCGCCGGGCTGCCCGAGGTCGCCCACGTGCTGGACCGCATCCTCGCGCTACGGCCCCGCGAGCTGACGATCGACCTCGCCGGGTGCCGGCATGTGGACGCCGCCGCCGTCGCGCTGCTGCTGGACGTGCACCGCCGGCTGGCGCGGCAGGGCGGCCTGCTCACGCTGAGCAATCCACATCCGCGGATCCGGCGCATCCTGGAGAACTCCGGGCTCGGCGCCGTACCCGTCGTCGACACGCCCCGTCCGGCCGCGCGCGGCCGGGCCCGGGTCGCGTCCGCATCACGCTGAGGAGGAGTGGTGACCGGCAGCACGCTCGTCGGAGCGCTCGTGGTGGGTCTGGCCGTCGGCGGGCTGGGACGCCTCGTCCTGCCGGGGCGCAAGGCCGTCCCGGTGTGGCTGACACTCGCGCTCGGCGTGGCGTCCGCGCTGCTCGGCGCGATCGTGGTCGGGCTGGTGGACCACCGCACCGACGGATCGCCCGTGCTGCCGCTGATGGTGCAGACCGGCTTCGCCGCCGTGGCGGTCGTGCTGGCGGTGGTCGCCGCGGGCCGGCCGGAGGCGGAGGGGCAGACGCCGCCCGGTACGGGCGGCCGGCGGAAGGAGGAGGTGTGACCGTCGTTCCCGCGGACCACCTCATGATGCTCATCTGCGACGCCTGCGGCGACAGCGTCACCGGCACCGGAGCCACGCTGCCCGACGCCGAGGTGGTGTGGACGCTCGTGTTCGAGCACGACTGGGTCGGCTCGCCGTTCGCGTCCGGACCGCATCACTGCCCCCGGTGCAGCGCCCGGGCGGCCATCGCCGACGACGGTCTGGGCCTGGACGAGCTGGAACAGGTCGCCGGCACCCCGGCCGCCCACGAACTCGACCCGGCCACGGCGGTCCGCCGCGCTCTCGACGAGCGTTCCCTCCGCGACGACATGGAGCTGGTCGACCTGTCCGGCCTGGAGGTGATCGACTCCGCCGGGCTCAGCCTGCTGGTGCGCGCGCACCAGGACGCCCGGCGCGACGGCCGCCGGCTGTGCCTGCTGTCCCCGTCGCGGTTCGTGCTCACCGTGCTGCACACCATGCGGCTCGACGGCGTCTTCACAGTCGTCGACGGCCGCGTCCCGGCGCCGGGCCCCGCAACCCGGCAACCGGTCCTGACCGAACAGAAGGAGCCCTCCCCGTGGTGATGCCCTGGCCGTACCCCGAGTTCCCGTACACCGGCGGCGGACCGGAGCCCGACGACGCGGACACCCGGCTCGCGTCGCTCGTCGCGCAGCGGCTCAGCGCCGACTGGACCACCCGCCGGCAGCAGATCACAGTGACCGTGCAGAACCGCGTGGTCATCCTCGCCGGCCTGGTGGCCGACCCGGAGACGCGCCTGGTCGCCGCCGAGCTGGCCTGGGACGTGCCGGGTGTGTTCGACGTCTGCAACGCGCTGCGGCTCTACGGCGGGCGGCGCGGCGGCCGCTGAGCGGCGACTGTTGCACGCATCGGCATCCACCTCTACGCTCGGCCGTGGGAGCGCTCCCCCAGGCCGCCGCGTCGGGCTTTCCGGGCAGGTTCACGACGGGCACCGTCCGTTCACCATCCAGACGATGGGACCTTCCCGCATGTTCTCGATTCCCCGCCCGTCCCGGCGGCACCTGCTCGTCGGCGGCGCGGTCGGCGCGCTCGCCCTGGCGACGACGGCCGTCCTGCCCTCGCCGGACGCGATGGCGGCGACCGGCTGCGCCGTCACCTACACCACCAACTCCTGGCAAGGCGGCTTCACCGCGACAGTGGCGGTACGCAACCTCGGCGACCCGGTGAGCAACTGGACGCTGGGCTTCACCTTCCCCGACGGCGGCCAGCGCGTGGTCCAGGGCTGGTCGGCCACCTGGCAGCAGAGCGGCTCGGCGGTCACCGCGCGCAGCCTGGACTACAACGGCGCGCTCGGCACCGGCGCGAGCACCACGATCGGCTTCAACGGCTCGTGGACCGGGTCGAACCCGAGCCCCACGTCGTTCACGCTCAACGGCACGGTCTGCACCGGCGGCACGAGCACCCCGCCGCCCAGCACGCCCCCGCCGAGCACCCCGCCGCCGCCGACCACTCCCCCGCCCACCACCCCGCCACCCACCACCCCGCCGCCGACCGGCACCACGCCGGTGGCGATCAACGGCCAGCTCCAGGTGTGCGGCGTCAACCTCTGCAACCAGTACGGGCGGCCGATCCAGCTGCGCGGCATGAGCACGCACGGGTTGCAGTGGTTCGCCAACTGCTACACCGACGCCTCGCTCGACGTGCTCGCGAACGAGTGGCGGTCCGACCTGCTGCGCATCTCCATGTACGTGCAGGAGCAGGGCTACGAGACCAACCCGGCCGGCTTCACCAACCAGGTGAACACGCTCGTGGACAAGGCCGAGGCCCGGGGCATGTACGCGCTCATCGACTTCCACACGCTGACGCCCGGTGACCCGATGTACAACCTGGACCGGGCCAAGACGTTCTTCGCCAACGTGTCCGCGCGCAACGCCGCGAAGAAGAACGTGATCTACGAGATCACCAACGAGCCCAACGGGGTGAGCTGGTCGACCATCCGCAACTACGCCGAGCAGGTCATCCCGGTGATCCGGGCCAACGACCCGGACGCGGTGGTCATCGTCGGCACCCGGGGCTGGTCCTCGCTGGGTGTCTCCGAGGGCGGCAACTCCGACGAGATCGTGAACAACCCGGTGCGGGCGCAGAACATCATGTACACGTTCCACTTCTACGCCGCGTCGCACAAGGACAACTACCGCAACGAGGTGCAGCGGGCGGCGAGCCGGCTCCCGCTGTTCGTCACCGAGTTCGGCACTGTCACCTACACCGGTGACGGCGCTGTCGACACCGCCAGCAGCAACGCCTGGCTCGACCTGCTCGACCGGTTGAAGATCAGCTACGCGAACTGGACGCTCTCCGACGCGCCCGAGGGCTCGGCGGCGCTCCGGCCGGGCACCTGCGCGTCCGGCTCGTTCGGCGGGACGTCGGTGCTCACCGAGTCCGGCGCGTTCATGCGCGAGCGCATCCGTACCGCCGACAACTTCCCCACCTTGTGACCGGGCGGCCGGCGGCGATCCTTTCCCCTTCGGGTCGCCGCCGGTCAGCCCTCCACCAGCCCGGCCCGGCGCCACAGCACCAGGCCCGGCCCGGCGACCAGGCCCAGTTCGGTCAGGTGGTCGGCGATCCGCTGCGCGGACCAGCGCAGCGTGGCCCGCCAGTGCGGGTTGGCCCGCGCCGCGGCCCGGCCGGCCGCCGGGTCGATCCCGACCGCCGCGTACGCCCGCGGGTGCACCAGGCGCCGCGTGATCGAGTACGCGGCCCGGCCGATCACCAGCCGCGCGTACGCGAGCGCGACCGGCCCGGCGGCCTCGACCTGCCGGGTCAGCTCGTCGCGGGCGAAGCGCACGTGCCGGGCCTCCTCCACCACGTGGATGCGCGACACCATCCGGATCAGCGGCTGCAACGACTCGTCGGCCATGATCTCGCGCTGGAACGAGTCGAGGATCTCCTCGGCGATCAGGATGGCCGCGTACATCTGCGGGCCGGTCGCCGTGGACTTGAGCCAGCGCCCGAGCAGGTGGTCGAACGGCTCGGCCCGGTAGACCGGCGCGCCGGCGGCCTCGATGAGCCGGCCGAACATGATGGAGTGCCGGCACTCGTCGGCGACCTCGGTGAGCGCGTACTGGGCGTGCCGGCTGGTCGGGTCGGCGTCGTAGTAGTGCCGGATCAGCATCTGCATGAGGATCGTCTCGAACCAGATCCCGGCGCTGGCCGCGCTGGCGACCTCGTGCTTGGTCAGCTCGACCCGCTGGTCCTCGGTCATGGCGTCCCACAGTGGAGTGCCGTAGAGGCTGCTGCGCGTGGGCGGCAGCCAGTACGCGCCGGGCACCGGTGGCGCCGACCAGTCGATGTCGACCACCGGGTCGTAGCTGGTGCGTACCGAGGCGGAGAGCAGGCGGTCGGCGACCGCCTCGCGCGGGAACCCGGCCATGACCCCTCCATATTGACGTAACTTCGAGTAACTGTTACGAGTGGTAGCATGCGACGGACCACCACCGATGTCAATGGCCCCGACGCTCCTCCGGAGCCGGCCGCACCCCGTTCCGGCGGGCGGCGCGACCGCTGGGCCGACCACCGCGAACAGCGGCGGCAGGAACTGATCGCCGCCGCCGTGCAGGCACTGCTGCAGCACGGCCCGAGCGTCGACATGGACCAGGTCGCCGCCACCGCCGGGGTCAGCAAGCCGGTGCTCTACCGCTACTTCGCCGACAAGGCGCAACTCTGGCTGGCGGTCAGCGAGGTGGTCGCGGAGCGCGTGGTCGCCGCGATCGCCCCAGCCGTGGAGCAGGTACGCGAGGAACGCGCGCTGGTCGAGGCGACCATCGACGCGTACCTGAGCGTGGTGGAGTACGAGCCGTCGCTGTACCGGTTCCTCGTGCACGAGTCCGGGCATCCCGGCATCCAGCAGGTGGTGACAGGCACCAGCCGCCAGGTCGCGACCGGGCTGGCCCGGGTCATCGGCGACCGGCTGCGCGCGCTCGGCCTCGACGCCGGCCCGGCCGAGCCGTGGGCGTACGGGCTGGTCGGGTTCGTGCAGGCGGTCGGCGACTGGTGGACCACGCACGGGCAGCCGATCCACCGGGCCGCGCTCACCGAATACCTGACCACGCTGCTGTGGAGCGGCATCGAGGGGGTCCGCCGGGGCGCGGACCTGCCACCGGAGCTGACCCGCGCGCACGAACGGATCGACAGGTGACCTGGGAGGGCACGGCCCAGATCGCCGGCACCACGGTCCGGTTGCACGGCGGCGGGCGGTTCGAGCCGGTCGACGGCCGCTACCACTGGGCCGGACGGGTCGAGCCGGAACCGCGCCTGGTCCGGCTGCTGCGCTCCGGCCGCCGCGACGTGGAGGTCCGGATCGGCGAACGGGTCGCCCGGGCCCGGCTGGCCGAGGTGGACCCGTGGGGCGGCGTCCGCATCACCGGTGTCGGCACGCCACCCTGGCCGCCGGACGACGAGTGATCCGCGCCGTACCGTGAAGGGATGACGTCTCCCGCCACCGTGCTGCTGGTCTTCGGCCGTGGGGTGGTGGCCGGGGACGACGGCTACCGGCTCACCGCGGAGAGCGTGGCGCGCACCGAGGCTGCGGTGGCCTACGTCCGCGCGCACGCCGAGGCGTTCCGCCGCGCGCCGGACGCCCGGGTGGTGTTCACCGGCGGCTGGCCGCACGGCCCGGCCGGCGCGCCCGGCCCGCCCGCCGGATACCGGGAGGCGGAGCTGATGCGGGCGCTGGCGCGCGAGGCGGGACTCGACGCGTACGCCTCGTCGGCGGCCGAGACCCGCTCCCGCACCACAGTGCAGAACCTGGCGCACACCGTCCAGGACGGGCTGCTCGACGCGGCGGAGTTCACCGCGCAGCGCCCGCTCGGGCTGGTCTCCCACCCGTGGCACCTGCCCCGCGTCCGGCTGCTCGCCGCGCGCGTGCTCGGCCTGTCCGGCCCGGCGCTGGCCGACGTGCCGGTGACCGCGCCCGACCCGGTGCCCGTCCGGCGGGAGCGGGCCGCCCGGGCGTTCAGCCGGATCGGCTTCCTCGGTGTGCGTACCCCGGAGGCGTCGCTGCGCCGCGAGCGCGCGCTGGCCCGCGCCGCCGACCGGATCGGACGCCTCACGCCCCGGCGGTGATTCACCGGGGCGGGCCCTGGGTACGAGCGTCCTCGATCGACCCGCGTGCCGGCGGGCGAGTCCACCCGGGAGGTTCCGTGATCGTGCTCGTGCCGGTGTACCGACCGGGTGACCGTCTGCCGCCGCTGGTCGGCGACCTGCGGGACGCCCTGCCCGGGGCGGACGTGCTCGTCGTCGACGACGGCAGCGGCCCGGCCGCCGCCGGGGTGCTGGACGCGGCCCGCGCCCGGGGCGCGACCGTGCTGCGCCGCCGGGTCAACCGGGGCAAGGGCGTGGTGCTGCGCACCGGCTTCCGGTACGCCTCGACGCACCACCCGGGCCGCGACGTGATCTGTGTGGACGCCGACGGCCAGCACTGTGTGCCCGACGTGTGCGCCGTGACGGACCGGATGCGCGCCACCGGAGCGCCGACGCTCGGCGTACGCGGGTTCGACGGCGAGGTCCCGGCGCGCAGCCGGTTCGGCAACGCGGCGACCCGGGTGGCGTTCCGCCTGGCGACCGGCCGGGACGTGCGCGACACCCAGACCGGGCTGCGCGCCTACCCGTCCGCGCTGCTCGGCTGGCTCACCACGATCCCCGGTGACCGCTTCGAGTACGAGATGACGGTGCTGCTGCGGCTGGTCCGCGCCGGGCTGCCGGTCGAGCAGGTGGAGATCGCCACCCGCTACCACGGCGACAACTCGGGCTCGCACTTCTCCGCGCTCGCCGACTCGGTACGGATCTACCGGCCGCTGGCCGCCTCCGCGCTCGCCCGCCTGACCGGGCGCGCCGAGGTGGGCGACGTGCCGGCCGCCGCCGTCACGACGTCGCGTCCCACACCTGCGTCTCGAACTCCCTGAGCGGGTCGCGCGGCGACGACGGGCTCAGCCCTGCCGGGCCTTCTGCCGCCGGTCGGCCTTGTTGAGGACGAACAGCCTGCCCCGGCGCCGGACCACTATCGAGTCGGCCTTGCGCTTGAGCCCGCGCAGGGAGCTTCGGACCTTCATATCCGCTCCTTCGGTTCCCGCCGGTGTCCGTCCGGCACGGGTACCCGCCGGGGCGGCGCCCATGCCCGGCGGGGTGGCGGCGTCACCGTGCCCGGGACGCCGCCACCCGCCGTGCGAGCGGGGACGGATCAGGCGGTCGTGCAGGTGCTCCCGTTGAGCGCGAACGAGGCGGGCCTACCGGTGTTGCCGGTGTGGGTGGCCTGGAAGCCGATGTCCACCGAACCGCCCGGTGGGATCGACGCGTTGTAGGACACGTTGCGGGCCGTCACCGCTCCGCTGGACGGGCTGTACGTGGCGTTCCAGCCTCCGGTGATCGTCTGACCGCCCGGCAGCGTGAACGCGAGGTTCCAGCCGTTGATCGCCGTGGTGGACGTGTTGGTGATGGTCACCGCGGCGGTCAGGCCGTTGTTCCAGGCGTTCACCACGTACCCGACCCGGCAGGCCCCCGACGGCGGCGGCGTGGTCGGCGGCGCCGTGGTCGGCGGAGGCGTCGTGGGCGGGGGCGTGGTGGGCGGGGGCGTGGTGGGCGGGGGCGTGGTCGGCGGCGCGGTGGTCGGCGGCGGCGTGGTGGAGTCCAGGCCGAAGAAGCGGATCGCCTGCGCCGCGTCCACCGGCAGGTTGTGCGAGACGCCCTGCATGCTGATCGCCTCGACGGTCGCGGTGCCGCCGGTGCCGCCGTAGCGGGTACGGGTGTAGCCGGCCTGCGGACTGTCCGTGTACGCGGGCGTCTGGCCCAGCCCGTTCACGTTCGTCCACTGGTCGATCTGCTCGCCGAAGTTCGGGTAGCGCAGCGTCTCGTCGTTGGTGCCGTGCCAGATCTGCATCCGCGGACGCGGGCCGGTGTAACCCGGGTACGCGTTGCGCACCAGGTCACCCCACTGCTGCGGGGTCTTCAGCACCTGGCCGTTGGCGCACTCGCTGTTCCACTCCGAGCCGTTGGTGGTGGCGAAGCAGCCGAACGGCACACCGGCGAACGCGGCGCCGGCCCGGAACACGTCCGGGTAGTCGCCGAGCAGCACGTTCGTCATCATCGCGCCGGACGAGGTGCCGGTGGTGAAGATCCGCTGCGAGTCGACCGGGTAGCGCTGCCGCACGTGGTCCACCATCGACTTGATGCCCACCGGGTCGCTGCCGCCGTCGCGGCGCAGCGCCTGCGGCGAGGAGACGTCGAAGCACTTGCTGCTGCGGGTCACCGACGGGTAGACCACGATGTAGCCGTACCGGTCGGCGAGCGACGCGAACTGGGTGCCGGAGTACATGGCCGGGCCGCTGCCGGTGCAGTAGTGGTTCACCACGAGCAGCCCGGGACGGGCCGCGACGGTGTCCGGGACGTACAGGTACATGCGCAGGTTGCTCGGGTTGGCGCCGAAGTTCGTCACCTCGGTCAGCGCGGCGGCCGAGGCCGGCCCCGGGACGGCGAGCGCCGCCCCGACGGCGAGCCCGGCGGCGGCCAGCGCCGCGCCGAGCAGCCGGAGTCCGCTCCTTTTGGACAGCATGCTGTTCTCCTCGGTGGTGGGAACGCCGCGTGTCGCGGCGTTCTCGCCGGCGAGGCGCCTGCGACGGGCGGCCCGGACCCTCGGAGACGAGATAGACAGTCGCGGATCGATGCGACTCGAATCGGAGTCTAGGCCCCCGCCGGCGGGCCGACAACCGCGGCGGCCACCCGGCGGGCGCGGTCGGCGTGGGTGAGCACGTCCACGCTGTCCACGTACTGGTCCACAGCGCCCACCGGCGGGCGGTCGCGCAGCTCCGGGTCGGTGATGGCGGCACGCAGCGTCTCGACGAACCGGCAGGCGTGCAGCACCAGGAACGGCCGATCGTGGAACGGCCGGGCGGCCGGGTCCACCGGCGGCGCCGGCGCGGCGTCGTTGGTCCAGCCGGCCACCGTCTCCAGCGCCCGGACCAGGCCGGGCTCGCGGGCCGCCCAGTCACCCGGGCCGAGCGCGGCGGCGAGCCCGTCCACCACCGGCGCCGCGTCCGGCAGCGTCGCGAAGACCGTGCCGAGCCATTTCGCGTACGGGGGCCAGCGGCGGTGCAGCAGCAGGCCGAGGCGCATCAGATCCCGGGCCAGACCGGCGACCACGACCCGGCTGCCCAGGTCGTCGCCGACCTCGGCGCACCGGCCGGCCAGGTGCTCGGCCTGCGCGACCCGCTGCCACCCGGAGGCGAGCACGTACCGCCACACGTCGTCCGGATACCAGGTGAGCCGGGCCCGGACGCCGGTGAGCGCGCCGTCGAGCCCGTCGTGGAACACCGCTCCCCCGGTCAGCTCGGCCAGCCGCTGCGTCGGCGTCGCCAGCCAGTCCGCCGCCGTCAGCCCGGCGCGCGGGTCGGCGCCGAGCCGCTCCCGCAGCCATCCGCCGAGTTCGTCCACCGTCACGCCGTGCCGGTCGCCGTCGGCGCGGACCGTGCCGAGGCGCGCCGCCGGGCCGCCCGCGTACCGGGTCGGCCAGCCGAGGAACCGCGCCGGCAACTCCGCGTCCAGCACCGCCCGTACCGGCGCGACGTCGTGCGCCTTCCCCACGAAGACCTGGGTACGCGGACCCCAGTCGTGGTCGGTGGAACGGGGCGTGTCGAGGCCGAGCAGCTCGGAGCCGCCGTCGAGCAGCCCGGCGGAGTACGGCAGGCCGGGCAGCCGCCGCGCCAGCAGCGGACCCACCACCTCGTCGTGGAACCGGCGGGCCAGGATCAGGCCGGGTACGAAGCTCACCCCGCCAGTCTGCGCATCGGACGCCCGTCGCGCGCCCCGGTTTCCGGTCCGGCGGTCGCCTCCCCCATCCCGTCACAGGGCTGTGGAAGGCTTGTCGCCGTGGCACACCGACAGCCGATCCTCCTGATCGACTCCCCCAGCCTCTACTTCCGCGCCTACTTCGGCATCCCCGAGTCCGCCGCGAAGACCGGCGACGGCCAGCCGGTGAACGCCGTGCGCGGCTTCCTCGACATGCTCGCCCAGCTCGTGCGCACCCGCCGGCCCGACCGGATGATCTGCGCGTTCGACCACGACTGGCGGCCGGCGTGGCGGGTGGAGCTGCTGCCGTCGTACAAGGCGCACCGGGTCGCGCCCGAGGGCGGCGAGGTCGTGCCGGACACGCTGTCCCCGCAGGTGCCGATGATCCTGGAGGTGCTGGACGCGCTCGGCATCCCGGCCGTGGGGGCCACCGGCTACGAGGCCGACGACGTGCTCGGCACGCTCGCGGTGACCCAGCCGGGCCCGGTCGAGGTGGTCTCCGGAGACCGCGATCTGTTCCAGCTCGTCGACGACGCGCACCCGGTGCGCCTGCTCTACGTCGGCCGGGGCGTGGCCAAGCTGGACGACTGCGACGACGCGGCGGTCCGCACCCGCTACGGCGTGCCGGCCGACCGGTACGCCGACTTCGCGGCGCTGCGCGGCGACCCCAGCGACGGGCTGCCCGGCGTCGCCGGCGTCGGCGAGAAGACCGCCGCCCGGCTGATCGACCGCTACGGCGGGCTGGACGGCATCCTGGCCGCGCTGGACGACCCCCGTTCCGGTTTCGCGCCGGGGCTGCGGGCCAAGCTCGACGCCGCCCGCGACTACCTGGCCGTGGCGCCGAAGGTGGTCCGGGTCGCCACCGACGTGCCGCTGCCCGAGCTGGACCCGGCACTGCCGACGTCTCCCGCCGACCCGGACCGGCTGCTGGAGCTGGCGCAGCGCTGGAACCTGGCCGGCTCGTGCCGCCGCCTGGTCGACGCGCTGGCGGGCGACCGATCGTGATCAGTTGATCACGAGGGGCGGTCGGTGCTCCGGCGGGTCGGGAACTGGGCGCCGGGCTGCGCCAGCGTCGAGCGGGCGCGCAGGCCGACCGGGTCCGGCGCGGGCTCGGCGGCGGCGGCCGCGTACGGCGCCTCGTCGAGCCGCGAGCTGACGTACGCGGCCCCGGCCCGGTCGTCGTCCGACGGCGCGGCGAGCAGCGCGTAGACGAGCCCGACCACGCCGAAGACCACTGCCAGCACGATCGGCACGAGCAGACCGCTCACCTCGGTGCCGGATGCCGGGCCGCGGCTCTCGTGCAGGTGCACCGACAGCGCGCTCATGCCGGTGAAGTGCATTCCGTTGACCGCGATGCCCATGACCAGCGCCGAGGCGGCGATGGCGAGCGCGCGCCGGACGGTCATCGCCAGCCAGAGCGCCACGGTGGCGGCCACGATCGCGATGACCACCGACAGCGTCACCCGCAGCGGGTCGTAGCCGAGTGAGCCGTCCAGGCGCATGGCGGCCATGCCGGTGTAGTGCATGGCGGCCACCCCGGCGCCGGTGAAGAACCCGCCGGCGAGCAGCCGGGGCGCGGCGAGCCGGCCGGTGCCCACGATCGCCAGCCCGATGCCGACCGAGGCCACCGCGATCGCCGTGCTGGCGGCCGTCAGCGGCACGTCGTAGCGGATCCGGGTGCCGCCGACGGCGAAGCCGAGCATCGCCATGAAGTGCATGGCCCAGATGGCCGTGCCGCCCAGCGCCCACGCGGCGAGCAGGCCCCACCAGGCGCGCTGACCGGCACTGGTGGCGGTCCGGATCCGTCCGGCGCAGACCAGCCCGAGCGCCGAGCCGAGCACGGACAACGCGTAGCTGAGCGCGGGTGTGATCCACCCGTACTCAAAGTGATTGATCTCGCCCACGACGCCCTTCCCTCACCATCGGCCGAGCGCGACCCACGGCGCCCCGGGGCAATGATGGGATAGGCCCTGACCAGGGCGCACATCGGCCCCCCGACAATTCGTGGGGTGGCAGCGCCGTGACGCAGCGGTGCGTCGGTCTCCGGCAACCGATGACCGAAAGTGACCGTTAGGCGGAGGCGTGGTAGGCCAGCACGCCCCGGTTGACCGCCGCGATGGCCTGCCGGGCGGTGCCGCGCAGCTCGGCCGAGGCGCCACCCGAGTCGGCGACCTGCCCGAGCAGGTCGACCACCTGGCGCGCCCAGCGGACGAAGTCGCCCGCCGGCATCTCCCCGTCGATCTGGTGGCCGCTGGCCAGCACCTTCGCCAGCGCCTCGCCGCGCGCCCACCGGTAGATCGGCCAGGCGAAGCCGAGATCCGGCTCCCGGGTCACGGCCAGGCCGCGCGCCGCCTCGTCCGCCTCGATGTCGCCCCACAGCTTGAGCGTCTCGTCGACCGCGTCGGCCACCGCGCCGCGCGGCAGCGACGCCCGCTCGTCGACGTCCCGCCGGGCCTCGAAGACCACCACCGACACGGCGGCGGCCAGCTCGGCCGGGGACAGGCCGTCCCACACCCGGCGGCGCAGGCACTCGGCCACCAGCAGGTCCGCCTCGGTCCAGATCCGGGCCAGCATCCGCCCGGCGTCGGTGACCTCGCCGTCGGCGGCCAGGTAGCCGCGTGCCGTCAGCAACGCGACGATCCGGTCGAAGGTACGGGCCAGCGAGCCGGTCCGCCCGGACACCCGCTGACGCAGCTCCTCGGTGTCGCGTTCCAGCCGGCGCCGCCGCTCCGCCCAGCGGGCGTGCTCCTCCCGGTCCGGGCAGGCGTGACACGGGTGCGCGCGCAGCTCGACGCGGAGCTGGCTGAGCCGGTGGTCCTCGCCCACCGCCTGACGGGACCGGCCGCCCCGGCGGCCGCCGTGCCGGTCCAGGCCGGTGCCGCTGACCGCGGCGGCCAGATCCCGCCGGGCCGCGGGCGAGCGGTGGTTGAAGTGCTTCGGCACCCGGATGCGGGTGAGCACCTCGGCCGGGGTGGTGAAGTCACCGGGGGTGACCCGCCCGGCCCAGCGGTCCTGGGTGAGGACCAGCGGCCGGGGCTCGCCGAACCCGCCGGTGGCCGGGTCCAGCACCACCGCCAGGCCGGCCCGCCGCCCGGACGGCACCCGGATCACGTCACCGACCCGCAGCCGCTCCAGCGAGGCGACGGCCGCCGCCTTGCGCTGGGTCTGCCCCTGCCGGGCGATGGCCCGTTCCCGGTCGGCGATGGCCACCCGCAGCGCGAAGTACTCGTCGAAGTCGCCGTGGTGGCACGCCGCCTCCACGCCGTACGCGTCGATGGTCTCGGTGTTGCGCTGCACCTGCCGGGCCAGGCCGACCACCGACCGGTCGGCCTGGAACTGCGCGAACGAGGACTCCAGGAGTTCCCGGGCCGGCGCCGCGCCGACGCTGCCGACCAGGTTGACGGCCATGTTGTACGACGGCCGGAAGCTGGAACGCAGCGGGTAGGTGCGGGTGGAGGCGAGCCCGGCGACGTGCCGGGGGTCGGTCTCCGGCGACCAGACGACCACCGCGTGGCCCTCCACGTCGATGCCCCGGCGGCCGGCCCGGCCGGTGAGCTGGGTGTACTCGCCGGGGGTGAGGTCGACGTGGGCCTCTCCGTTGAACTTCACCAGACGCTCCAGCACCACGCAGCGGGCCGGCATGTTGATGCCCAGCGCGAGCGTCTCGGTGGCGAAGACGGCCTTGACCAGCCCGCGGACGAACAGCTCCTCGACGACCTCCTTGAACGCCGGGAGCATGCCGGCGTGGTGCGCGGCCAGGCCGCGCTCCAGGCCGTCGAGCCACTCCCAGTAGCCGAGCACCGACAGGTCCTCGCCGGGGATGGCGGTGACCCGCGACTCGACCACCCGGCGGATCTCGGCGCGTTCGTCAGGGGAGGTCAGGCGCAGCCCGGCGGCGAGGCACTGCTGCACGGCGGCGTCGCAGCCGGCCCGGCTGAAGATGAACAGGATGGCCGGGAGCAGCCCCTCCCGGTCGAGCCGGTCGACGATGTCCGGGCGCATCGGGCCCCGCCAGCGAGGGCCGCGCCGCCCGCCCCCAGGGCCGGCGCTGCGGCCCTCGCCCAGCTCCAGGCGGCGCATCGTGTCGCGGGTGTAGCGCAGCAGCTCGGGGTGCACGTCGTGCTTGCGGGCCGCGTCGGCGTCGTGGAACAGGTCGAACATCCGCTTGCCGACGAGCATGTGCTGCCACAGCGGCACCGGCCGGTGCTCGGAGACCACCACGGCGGTCTCTCCGCGTACGGTGACCAGCCAGTCGGCGAACTCCTCGGCGTTGGAGACGGTGGCCGACAGCGACACGAGCGTGACCGACTCGGGCAGGTGGATGATCACCTCTTCCCAGACCCCGCCGCGGAACCGGTCGGCCAGGTAGTGGACCTCGTCCATCACCACGTACGCCAGGCCTTCGAGGGTGGCCGAGCCGGCGTAGAGCATGTTGCGCAGCACCTCGGTGGTCATCACCACCACCGGCGCGTCGCCGTTGATCGCGTTGTCGCCGGTGAGCAGGCCGACCTGCTCGGCGCCGTAGCGGTCCACCAGGTCGTGGTACTTCTGGTTGGACAGCGCCTTGATCGGCGTGGTGTAGAAGCACTTGCGCCGGGTCGCGGGGGCGTCGCCGCCGGGCCGGCCCCGCAGCGCCAGGTGCACCGCGAACTCACCCACCACGGTCTTGCCGGCGCCGGTGGGCGCGCAGACGAGCACGCCGCTGCCCCGCTCCAGCGCCTCGCACGCCTCGCGCTGGAAGTCGTCGAGATCGAACCCGAGATCCAGGGAGAATTCGTCCAGGGCCGGGAAGGCGGAGGCCTGCGCGGCCCGGCGGCGCGCCGCGGCGTACCGCTCGGCGGGGCTCGACATGGATCCAAGATTAATCGGTGCCGCCGAGGAGCACCGGTCAAGGCCATCCGGCAGGACGGTCGGAGCGGTCGGTAGGGTGCACGACGTGCCGGACCGTACCGAACTGCCCCACGTCTCGAGCGGCGCCGACGACGCCGTCCGCCCGGGCCCGTCCCGCCGGCCCGTGGAGGCGGTGCTCTTCGACTTCCACGGCACCCTCGCCCAGGTGGAGGAGCCGCTGGCCTGGGTGCTCGCCGCCGCGGCCGCCTGCGGCGCCGAGCTGGACCGCATCCGGGCCACGTCGCTGGCCGACCGGCTGCTCACCGCCGGGCGTGCCGGTGGCCCGCTGCCGGCACGGGTGCCGCCCCGGCTGGCCGAGCTGTGGGCCGACCGGGATCTCTACCCGCACGCGCACCGGGGCGCGTACACCGGGCTGGCCGAGACCGTGGACACCGGCATCGACGGGTTCGCCGACGCGCTCTACGAGCGGGTGCTGGTGCCCGAGGGCTGGGTGCCGTACCCGGACACCGCTCCGGTGCTGGGTGCCCTGCGCTCCGCCGGGGTGAAGGTGGCGGTGGTCAGCAACATCGGTTTCGACCTGCGGCCGCTGTTCGCCGCCTGGGACCTCGACGCGCTCGTCGACGCGTACGCGCTGTCGTACGAGGTGGGGCGCTGCAAGCCGGACCCGGGCATCTTCCTGCGGGCCTGCGGGATGCTCGGCGTGGACCCGGAGCACACGCTCATGGTGGGCGACACGCCGGCCGACGCGGGCGCGGTGGCGGCCGGGTGCGGGGTGCTGGTGCTGCCCTGCGCCGACGCGGGCCGCCCGAACGGGCTCGGCGCGGTGCTGGACCTGGCCGGGGCCGGCTGAGCGTTCACCTGCCCAGCGGCGCGAACCCGCCGCGGCGCACCGGATACCGTCAGGGGCATGACCGGTGCCCACCCCTTGCCGCCGCGTGCGCCGGGACGGCTCGGCGGGGTCGCGCTGGTACTCGGCGGGGCGCTGTCGGTGCAGTTCGGCTCCGCGCTCGCCGCGCTGCTGTTCCCGCGTACCGGGGTGGCCGGGGCGGTGACGTTGCGGCTGACCATCGGCGCGCTGCTGATGCTCGTGGTCTGCCGCCCCCGGGTACGCGGGTACGGGCGACGCGACTGGGCGGCGGTGCTGGCGTTCGGGCTGGCCCTGGCCGGCATGAACTCGATCTTCTACCAGGCGATCGAGCGGATCCCGCTCGGTCCGGCCGTCACGCTTGAGGTGCTCGGCCCGCTGGCGCTGTCCGTGATCGCCGCGCGCCGGATGGCCGCCTGGTGCTGGGCCGCGCTGGCGCTGGCCGGGGTGGTCCTGCTCGGGCAGGGCGGGTTCGACCGGCTCGACCCGGCCGGCGCCGCGCTGGCGCTGACGGCGGGCGCCATGTGGGCGGCGTACATCGTCTGCTCGGCGCGGATCGGCGCGCGGTTCCCCGGAGCCGACGGGCTGGCCCTCGCTCTGACCGTCGCGGCGCTGCTCACGCTGCCGTTCGGGCTGGCCGACGGCGGCGGTCGCCTCGCCGACCCGGTGGTGCTGGGGCTCGGTACCGGGCTGGCGCTGCTCGCCTCGGTGCTGCCGTACAGCCTGGAGCTGGCCGCGCTGCGGCGGCTGCCGACCGCGACGTTCGCGGTGATGATGAGTCTCGGTCCGGCGATCGCCGCCGTGGCTGGCTGGCTGGTCCTCGGCCAGGCGCTGCGCCCGGTCGAGGTGCTCGCCATCGCGCTCGTGGTCGCCGCGAGCGCCGGCGCGGTCCGCGCCGCCGCGCCGCCGCCTTCTCCCGCGCCGCCGGCCGTTCCCGGCCCGCCGTCCGAGGCGGACCCGGCGGGGGTCAGCGCAGCAGCCGCAGCGCCGCCGGCACCGCGGTGACGGTCACCGGCAGGTCGAGGGAGCGTTCCCCGTCGGCGTACGTGGTGATGCCGTCGGCGGACAGCTCCACCGTCCGCGCCCGGTAGACGCGCGCCAGCGGGTGCGTGACGTGGGTGCCCTGGTAGATCTGCGGCTTGACCCGCATCAGCGTGCGCCTGTCGAACCGGCCGCCGACCACCACGTCCAGCAGGCCGTCGTGCGGGTCGGCGTCCGGGCAGATCCGCATGCCACCGCCGTAGCTGGCCGTGTTCCCCACCGCGACGAGCACCGCGTCGACCTCCTGCGCCACCCCGTCGAGGACCAGCCGGTAGCGGCGCGGCCGCAGCCGGGCCAGTTCCACCACGATCGCCAGGTCGTACCGGCGCGGGCCGCGCGGCCAGCGCATCCGGTTGGCGCGTTCGTTGACGATCGCGTCGAAGCCGGCAGCGAGCACCGCGCCGAACCAGCGGTCCGCCTCGCCGGGCCGGGACAGCCGCGCCAGGTCGACCGGGCGGGTGTGGCCGGCGGCGAGCGCCGCAGTGATCACCTCGACGGCGGCCGTCGGGTCGGCCGGGAAGCCGGTCTCCATCGCGAAGTCGTTGCCGGTGCCCGCCGGGACCGGCCCGAACGCCACGGCCGTGCCGGCGACCGCCTGCATCGCCCGGTGCACGGTGCCGTCGCCGCCCACCGCGACGAGCGCCCCGGCGCCGCCGGCGACCGCGGCGTGGCACGCCGCCTCCGCCTCCTCGGGGGTACGCGCGCGCAGCAGCTCGACCGGGCGGCCGGCTCCGGCGAGGCGCTCCAGGATCCCGGGCAGCAGACCGCGGTGCCGCCCCCGGCCCGCGGTCGGGTTGGCGAGCACGGCAACGGGGCCGGACGGGACATGATCGTGCGCGGTCACGGCGAGCACCGTACGGCACGCCTCGCGCCGCCCACCAGAGCCAGGTCGCACGGCGGGTGGGCGGCACACGCCGACGGCGCCCGGCAGGGGGTGCCGGGCACCGTGGCGGGGGTGGTTCAGGGGAGGTCGATCGGGCGCAGCACCCGGTCCACCGCGTGCGCGATCTGCTTGTTGCCCTTGTTGATGTCGTACCGCACCACCTTGGCGTTGCGGTCGCTGGTGTCGGCGTCGACCAGGCGCACCTCGCGGCCGTACCAGCAGCGCTTCACGTCCACCTCGACGGTGGCGCCGAGCGCGGTGGTCAGGTCCGCGCCGTCGGCCTTCAGCGCCGCCTTCCGGTCGATCGTCGCGCCGGGCACGACGTGGTAGAGCAGGACGTCCTCCACGGTGTCCACGCCCAGGCCGGCGACCGCGTCGAACGCGGCCTTCTCAGCGGGCAGCTTCTTCGCGGCGGTGATGTCCCGCACCAGCTCGCGGAACGCGTAGTCGTTCGGCACGAACGCGGTCAGCGCGACGGTGCCGTCGGTGAGCACCTTCACCGGCGAGTCCGGCTTGGCCTGCAGCACCGTCAGGACCGCCTTCGTGAGGACGTCGAAGTCCCGCGAGTTGCGGTCGAAGCCGCTCTTGTCGGCGGTGAGCACGGCGGCCAGCGACCGCGTACCCGGCTGCTTGGCACCGGCCTGGGCGGGCACGGCGACGGCGGTGGTGGCCACCGCCGCCGCGGTGGCGCCCACGGCCAGCCGGGCGGCGAGACGAGCGATGTTCATCGGGGAGCCTTTCGTCGAAGCGACCAGGTCCGTGACTGTCGTCACGACCATTGCTTCGCCCGGACCGTCCCCGGTGGATGCACCCGGATCGACCGACTTCGGATCGACGTCCCCGTGCCTCAGCGGACCACCAACGGCTTGCTCACCGACGGCACGCCGTCGCCCTTGACCTTCAGCGACCAGTCCCCCGCCGCGCCCAGCGTCACCACCGTCTCGGCGGTGCCGTTGGCCCCGGCCTTCATCTCGGCGACCCGCTTGCCCTCGGGGTTGAGCACGTACAGCGTCCGGGCCCCGGCGGTCTTGTTCGTCACCTTGAACGCGATCTTCTCGCCGGGCTCGGCGATCAGGGCGTCCACGCCGGTCATCGCGTCGTCGGTCAGCTCGATCGTCACCGAGCGGTCGTAGGCCACCTCGGCGGCGGCGCTGGCGAGGTTGCCGTCGTCGGAGACGGTGATCTTGGTCCGGACGCCGTCGCCCTGCCGGCCCGGCTTGCAGGCCACCTCGTACGTGCCGGTCTGCAGCGAGGCGCGCAGGTCACCGGTACGGCCCGCCGGCACGTCCGCGACCTCGGCGATCACCTTGGTGAAGGCGTCGCCCTCCCGGCCGTAGACGTAGACCCCGGTGGCCTGCCGGCCCCGGTTGGTGACGGTGAAGGTGACGGTGCCCGGGGTGAACAGCGTGGTGGTGACCTCGCAGCTGGTGTCGGTGGCTGTCACCGGCACCTGCTGGCCTTTCGGCGCGGGCTCGTCGTCACCGCAGGCGGTGAGCGCGGTGGCCGCGCAGAGGACGGTCAGGACGGCGGCGGTACGGCTCTTCATCGGGCTCTCCGGTGCGCAGGTCAGACGGGCTGACCGGAACGGGGGCGCCGACGCACCCCGGCACACCGCCCGGGGGGCTCGGCGGAGTCAGCAGAGTCTAAGCGGGTACGGCGTCCCGGCAAGGCCCGAGGGCGACCCGATCTGCCCGCGCACCGGGGCCGTCCGCGCGACCGGCATGATGGCGGGCATGCGGCTGGTCTCCCTGCTCCCCTCCGCCACCGAGATCGCGTACGCGCTCGGCCTCGGCGACGACCTGGTCGGCGTCACCTTCGAGTGCGAGGTGCCCGCCCGCCACCGGTCGGGCACCACAGTGGTCGTCGGCGGCCGGGACACCCGGGGTATGAGTCCCGGCGACATCGACGCGTATGTCCGGGCGCAGGTCGCGGCCGGTGCAGACCTCTACACGCTGCACGCCGGCGCGCTGGCCGGGCTGGACCCGGACCTGATCCTCACCCAGGACCTGTGCCGCGTCTGCGCGCTGCCGTCCGGCCGGGTCGCCGACGCCGTGGAGCACCTGGGATGCCGGGCCGACGTGCTGTCGCTCGACCCGTACACCCTGGACGACGTGCTGGAGTCGATCCGCGCGGTGGGCGCGGCGGCCCGGGTGCCGGACCGCGCGGAGGCGCTGGTCGACGGCCTGCGCGCCCGGCTCGCGGCGGTCGGCGCGGCGGTGGCGGGCCGGCCCCGGCCACGGGTCGCGGTTGTCGAATGGGTGGACCCGCCGTTCGGCGCCGGGCACTGGATCCCGGACCTCGTCGACGTCGCGGGTGGCGAACCGGTGGCCACCCATCGCGGCGCCCGGTCCACGCCTACCACCTGGGAGGCCCTGCGGGCCGCCCGCCCCGAGGTGGTGCTGGTGGCGCTGTGCGGGTTCCGTCTCGACGGCGCGGCCGAGCAGGCCGCCGCGGTGGCCGGGCATTTCCCGGACGCGCAGGTGTGGGCGCTGGACGCGGACGGGCTGATCGTGCGCGCCGGCCCGCGCCTGGTCGACGGCGCCGAGACGATAGCCGCGATCCTGCACCCCGACGCGGTCCCCCCACCCCACCCCGAAGCAGCCCGCCACATCCCCTGACCACCCACCGCCCCCAGCCTCGTTGATCTTGCAGCTGCGGCCCGGTCAAGCCGCTCATATCGGGCATTCGAGGGGCACCAAGTCCATGATCGACGCGGGACAGGGCGTCAGCGTCCTCGGCGAACGGCGGTGGGCGGCTGGGAAGACGCGGACGCCGTCCCCGTGAGGCGGGGACGGCGTCCGGCGGTGAGCGGGGTCGGTCAGGTCATGTCGTCGTACCGGCGCTCGATCGGCTTCGGGGCGACGATCGGCTCGGGTGCGCCGATGGGCTCGGACGCCTCGATCCGGCCGCCGGCGGGCACCGGCTCGTCCGACAGGTCAAGCGGTGACACCTCGTCGTCGGCGATGCCGGCGTAGACCTCACGCCCGCGACCGCGCCGCTTGTCGTTGATGAACGCCACCCCCACCGCGGCGAAGTAGAGCGCGCAGAGGCAGATCGCCAGCGCGGTCATGCCGAACGGGTCGGGTGTCGGCGTGACCACGGCGGAGAACGCGAAGAACACGAACACCGCCACCCGCCACCAGCTCAGCAGTCGCTTGGCGCTGGCCAGGCCGACGAAGTTGAGCATCAGCACGATCAGCGGGAACTCGAACGCCACACCGAACAGCAGGATCAGGTTCGTGACGAACGATATGTAGCGGGTCACCTCGAGGTTGGTCGCGATGTCGTCGCCGGAGATGTCGAGCAGGAACTCGAGCCCCTTGGTGGTGACGAAGAACGCCAGCACCGCGCCGGCCGCGAACAGCGGGGCCGCCAGGGCGGTGAAGACGTACGCGTACCGCCGCTCGTGGCGGTGCAGGCCAGGCGCGATGAACGCCCAGAGCTGGTAGAGCCAGATCGGCGCGGCGATGATCAGGCCCACCCAGAGGCCGATCTTGAGGTTCAGCAGGAAGACGTCGGCGACGCCGAGCTGCACGAACTTGCACTTGCCCGTCGCCGCGTCGAACGACTGCGGCAGGTCGCAGTAGGGCTTGGACAGCAGCACCCGGACCGGCTCGGCCAGCCAGATGCCGAAGCCGAAGCCGACCAGGATCGCCAGCGACGCCCGGAACAGCCGGTTGCGCAGCTCACGGATGTGCTCGATGAGCGTCATCGAGCCGTCGGCCGCGCGCGCGAAGCTGCTCGGGCCGCGCTTCTTCAACCCGAAGGCCACGGTGGTTGAGGCCCTCTCGGATCAGTTCTCGCGGACGCGCTGCACCGGGTCGGCCGGCGGGGCCACGGGCTGCTGCGGCTGCGGCGCGTACGGCTGCTGCTGGGCGTACTGCTGCTGGCCCTGGGCGTACGGCTGCTGCTGCACGTGCCCCTGCTGCGGCGGGAGCGGCTGGTAGCCGGACTGCGCGTCGGCCTTCTCGGCGAGATCGCGGTCGTCGTCGTGCAGGCTCTTGGTCTCGGCCTTGATGATCCGCAGCGAGCGGCCCAGCGAGCGGGCCGCGTCGGGGAGCCGCTTCGCGCCGAACAGCAGGATCAGCACGACCACGAGTACGGCGATGTGCCACGGCTTGAGGGCACCCATGGGAAGCTCCAGTCGCTCTGTGTCGGTGAGGGTGGGTCGTCGCCCATCGTACGTGTGTCGCAGCGGCTTGCCACCCCCGCGGGCCTGCTCGTGCGGGCCCGATCGGTGAAGTTTCGACCAACCCGAAGTGTCCCGTCAACCGTCCAGGTCCGCGCATTTCTGCGCGCAACCGCCCGGGAACGCGCAGCCGACGCTCACCGGGCCGATCGGCGTCGATCAGTCGCCGCGCTTGGCCTTGATCAACATGATCCGCTCCTGCGCGACCGCCGCCCGCTCCTGGAGCGACTCGGCCCGCGCCTGCAACTGCTCGGCGGCCGACCGCAGCGACTCGGCCTCGACCGCCCGGCGCTGCAACGCCAGCGCGGAACGGCGCAGCCCCGGCAGGCGGCTCACCACCGGACGGATCGCCAGGGCCAGTACGACCAGCGCGAACACCACGACCCCGAGCACGATCCACGTCACCACGGCGGTCAGCCTATCGGGTGCCGCCGACGGCTGCCGGGTCGGCGCTGCCGGCCGGGGTGGCGTACGCGTCGAGCGCGGCCACGGCCTGGGCGCGTACCTGCTCGGCCAGCTCGGCCGGGGCCACGACTGTGACCTCCGGGCCGAGCCCGAGCACGAACCGCCGGGCCCACCCGAGGTCGGTGACGCGCAGCGACACCAGCCACTGCTCGCCGTCGGCCTCGACCCGCTCGCACGGATAATATTCGGTGATCCACCGCTCGCCCCGGCCGATCCGCAGCGTGATCAGCGGCAGGTCCGCCGACGGGCGGAACACGCCGTCGCTGAGATCGTGCGGGCGGGCCTGCGGCGGCACCACCGCCTGCTCCGGCAGCTCGGTCACCGCGTCGATCCGGTCGGCCCGGAACAGGCGTACCCCCTCGGCGCGGCGGCACCACGCCTCCACGTACGCCCGGCCGCCGACCATCAGCATCCGCAGCGGGTCGATGGTGCGTTCGGTGGTCTCGTCCCGCGCCGGGGTGTAGTAGGTGATCCGCAGCGCCCGGCCGCGCTCGACGGCGGCGCGCAGCTCGCGTACCCGGGCGCTGTCGCCGGGCAGGCGGACCTCGACCGGCGCGCCGGCCAGGTCACCGGCGGCATTCTCGATCTTGGCGAGCGCCCGTTCGACCGCCTCCCGGTTGGCCACGCCGGGCGTCTCGGCGATCATCCGCAGCGCCACCACCAGGGCCAGGGCCTCGTCCGGGGTCAGCCGCAGCGGGCGGTCGATCCCGGCGTCGTAGGTGATGGTGACCCGGTCGCCGTCGAACGCCATGTCGATCAGGTCGCCGGGGCCGTAGCCGGGCAGCCCGCACACCCAGAGCAGTTCCAGGTCCTCCCGGAGCTGCTTCTCGGTCACTCCGAGGTCGTGCGCCGCCTCGGCGATCTCGATGCCGGGGCGGGCCAGCAGGTAGGGCACCAGGTTGAGCAGCCGGGCCAGCCGGTCGGCGGAGGCACGGCCCGCGCGGGACGCCGGGCGGGTCACCGGGCACCTCCGGTCACTGCCAGCTCGTCGTGCCGGGCGGCGACCTCCTTGAGCCGCTGGATGACCGCCTCCCGCACCTCCGGTGGCTCCAGGACCCGGACGTCCGGGCCGTACCCGACGATCTGGCCGGCCAGGTAGTCGGCGTCGGCGTACGGCAGCACCAGCCGGTCGCCGTCGGGGCCGGCCTGGCACTCGACGGCCCAGCGGCGCAGCCCGGCGGCACGGCCCGGCGTGGCCAGCACCGTGGCCCGGCCGGTGCGTTCCACCGGCCCGGACCAGCGGGCCACGTGGCTGATCAGGTCGACCCCGGCGGGCGGCTCGTAGGCGCCCGGCTCGCCGGTCGCCCGGACCGTGCCGACCACCCGCGACAGCCGGAAACAGCGGGTCGCCGCCCGGTCCAGGTCGTGGCCGACGACATACCACCGGCCGCGCCAGCAGACCACGCCCCACGGTTGCACCCGGCGGCGGGTGGGCGCGTCCCGGTCCGGCACGCGGTAGTCGAAGCTGACCTCGCGCCGGTCCCGCGCGGCGGCGGTGAGCGGCGCGAACGCCGGGTCGACGGTGACCATCGGCTCCAGGCCCAGCGTCGCCTGCGGGTCGACGTCGATGCCGGCGGCGCGCAGCTTCGCCAGCCCCGACGACGCGGCGGCGGCCAGCCCGGCGTGCTGCCACAGCCGGGCGGCGATGCCCACGGCCGCGGCCTCGTCCGGTTCGAGCGGGATGTCGGGCAGCGCGTACGCGCGCGGCGCGATCCGGTAGCCCGGCTCGGCGTCGAAGACGCTCGCCGTGCCCGTCTCCAGCGGCACGCCCAGCTCACGCAGCTCGGCCTTGTCGCGCTCGAACTTGCGCTGGAACGCCTCGTGGTCCTTGGCGTCGTCCGGGTCGTGCTCGTAGCCGGGCACGGTCGCGGCGATCTGCGCGGCGGTCAGGAAGCGTCGCGTCGACAGCAGGCAGATCACCAGGTTGACCAGGCGTTCGGTACGGGTCCGGGACACGCCCAAACGCTAGCAGCCCGCGCGTCGGGCGCGGGCACCCGCGCGGCGCGGCGCGGGGGTCTTCCCACCCGGCGGCGGGCATCGACCGGTCATAGGGTGGATCGCATGGCGGAACCGGAGGTCAAGACCGAGAGCGTCGGCACTGTCGTGGTGGCCGGCGCGGCGAACCTCGCCATCGCGGTCGCCAAGCTGGTAGCGGGCCTGATCTCGGGCTCCGCGGCGATGCTCTCCGAGGCCGCCCACTCGCTCGCCGACACCACCACCGAGGTGCTGCTCTACCTGGCGCTGCGCCGCGGCGCGCGGCCCGCCGACACCCGGCACCCCTTCGGGTACGGCAAGGAGAGCTACGTCTGGGCGTTCCTCGCCGCGCTGTTCACCTTCGTCGCCGGTGCGGGCTTCGCCGTCACGCACGGCGTCACCACCATCCTGGTGCACGAGCACAGCGGCGAATACCTCGTCGCGTACGTGGTGCTGGCGGTCTCCTTCGCGATCGAGTCGGTGTCGCTGGCCCGGGCGGTCCGGCAGGTGCGCGGCGAGTCACGCCGCTGGGGCACCACCCCGCGCCGCTACCTGCGCCTGACCGCCGACACCACCGTCAAGGCCGTCTTCCTGGAGGACAGCGCCGCGCTGATCGGCCTGCTGATCGCCGCCGGCGGGCTCACCCTGTCGCACCTGACCGGCGACGAACTGTACGACGGCGTCGCCTCGATCCTCATCGGCGTACTGCTGCTGGTGGTCGCCGTCGTGCTGGCCCGCAGCAACATCTCGCTGCTGGTCGGCCGCTCCGTCTCCGACCGGCTGCACCGGCGCATCGAGCGGGAGCTGACGGACGTGCCGACGGTGGACCACGTCGACACCCTGATGACCATGTTCCTCGGCCCCGACGACATCCTCGTCGCCGCCAAGGTCGACTTCCGTGACGACGCCACCGGCGCCGACATCGAGGCCGCCGCCGACGAGGCCGAACGCCGGCTCACCGGGCACTTCCCGGAGATCGCGTACGTCTTCCTCGACCCCACCCGGTCCGGTTCGGCCGGCCGGACCGCCCGCACCACCCAGGACGAGGCGGGCCGCCCGGTCGACGACCGGAACCCCTGACCCGCCCGGGGGCCGTCCCGGCGGCGGCCGATACGGTGCACCGCATGGTGCGATGGCGGTCCGGCACGGTCACGGCGGTACGGCGACGGTGGGCCGGCGCTGTCGAACTCGACGTCGACCTGCCCGACGGCGCCCGGATGCGCGCCCTGGCCTACCCGGCCCTGGTCGGCGAGCCCGAACCCGGCGACCGGGTGCTGCTCAACGCCGGCGCGCTGCTGATGGGCCTCGGCACCGGCGGCTACGCGCTGGTCGTGGCGCTGCCCGACCGGCTGCCGCCGGACCCGCCGCAGGCCGGTGACAGCCGCGACGCCGGGCACCTGGTCAAGGCCCGCTACACGCCGCTGCAACCGATCCTCCTCGGCGTGGACGAGGAGGCGTCGCCGCACCACGACCGGCTGGCCGCCGCGGACTCGGTCGACGGCATGCCGGTGGTCACCGCCGATCTGCACTCCGCGCTGCCGGCGATCCTGGCCGGTGTACGCGCCGACGCGCCCGACGCCCGGGTGGCGTACGTGCTGACCGACGGTGGCGCGCTGCCGGCGTGGTTCTCCCGCACCCTGGCCGGGCTGTCCGGGCACCTCGCCGGCACGGTCAGCGTGGGCCAGGCGTTCGGCGGTGACCTGGAGGCGAGCACACTGCACAGCGGCCTGCTCGCCGCCCGGCACGTGCTCGACGCCGACCTGACGATCGTCGCCCAGGGGCCGGGCAACCTCGGCACCGGCACCCGCTGGGGCTTCTCCGGCGTCGCGGTCGGCGAAGCCGTGAACGCGGTCGCCACGCTGGGCGGGCGCCCGGTCGGCTCGCTGCGCATCTCCGACGCCGACGCCCGCCCCCGGCACCGTGGCGTCTCCCACCACAGCCTGACCGCGTACGGCCGGGTCGCGCTGGCCCCCGCGGAGCTGGTCGTGCCGGACGGCCTCGCCCCCGGCCTGGCCGCGGAGGTCGCCGCGGCGCTGACGCCGCTGGCCGACCGGCACCGCATCGTCACGGTGCCTGCCGACGGCCTCGACGCGGCGCTGCGGGCCACCCCGGTCGGCCTGTCCACGATGGGCCGGGGCCTGGACGCCGACCACGCCTACTTCCTGGCCGCCGCCGCCGCCGGCCGGTACGCGGCCCGCCTGCTCGGCTGAGCCGCGCCGCCGTCAGATCGCCAGGTAACCGTTCGCGACGAGGTGGTCGGCGGCTCGCGCGTACGCCTCGGGATCCCGCGGCGTCCAGGTGCCCAGACCGTCGACGTAGCGGTTGAACATGCAGAACGCGGCGGCGATCAGCACCGTGTCGTGGATCTCCAGGTCGGTGGCGCCCTCCGCGCGGGCCGCCTCGACCAGTTCGGTGGTGACCTCCCGGCCGCTGCGGCGCACCGCGGCGGCGATGTGCAGCAGTGCCCGCAGCCTGGCGTCGACCGGGGCCGTGCCGACGTCCGCGCGCACCTGATCGACCAACGGCATCCCGGCGGGCAGCTGCGCGGCGGCGAACGCCGCGTGCGACGAGCAGCAGAAGTCGCAGTCGTTGAGGCCGGAGACGTACGCCGCGATCAGCTCCCGCTCGCCCGGCGTCAGCGTGGGATGCGGCGCGCGCAGCAGCACCTCCGCCAGCTCGCCCAGCGGCTTCGCCGTCTCCGGCCGGAACCGCAGCGGCCCTCGGATGCCCGGATGTGCCTTCTCGTCCAGCCCGAGATCGATGTGTGCGATGACGTCACGCTCCCTGTCCGTGCCGGCGGTGCCGGCGGCCTCGCCGTCCAGAGTGCCGTCACCGCCGGCGCCGGAGAAGACGCCGGAGACAGGTCAGCATGATGGAAGAACCAGGGCCCTGCCCGGCCTCCCCATACTTGCCGGGTACTCGACTCCGGCCCCACCACTCCCCACTGACAGGCGTCGTTCCCGGCTGCCCGGGGAACGCGTGCGGCCGCCGTTTAGGAGGCCCCTCATGGCACTGCGACAGTTCCCGGACGCGACCCCCGACGCCGGGATCTCCCCCCATCGCCCCCGGCACCGGCTCCGACTCGCCCTGGTCAGCGCGGCAGCCGGCGTGCTGCTGGCCGTCCTGTGGTCGTTCGAGCTGGTCGACAAGGTCATCGGCGACAACGTCGCGAACACCGTGCTGGGCCACGACGCCAAGGAGACCGCCATCACCGGCACCGTCGCCGGATTGCTCTTCGCCTTCGTCTCCGGCTTCGCCGGCACCTTCACCGCCTGCAACATCGCCGTCGCGGCCTCCGTCGGGCCGATGAGCCAGGTCTCCGGCGCCGACCCGGCCGGTGGCACCCGGCCGGCGCTGCGTGCCCTGCTGCGCCCGGTCGGCTGGCTGACCCTCGGCATGGTCGCCGTCTCGGCGAGCTACGGCGTCGTCGGCGTGCTGGCCGGCGACCGGCTGCCCCAGCTTTCCACCGACGTGGTCGGCGGTGTCCCGGTACGCCTCATCCAGTCGTCGGTCGTCTTCGGCGTCATCGGACTCGCCCTGATCTACCTCGGACTCGCCGCGCTCAAGCTGGTGCCGGACGTCTTCGCGCACCGGCCCGTCGCCCGGGTGGTGACGATCGGCGCGCTCGTCGGCGGTTTCCTCGTCGGCCGGCCCTACCCGATGTTCAACAAGCTGTTCCACTGGGCCGTCGACACCGGCAACCCGCTCTACGGAGCGCTGGCGTTCACGCTCCAGTCGCTGGGCAACATCGTGCTCGTCACAGTCGTCTTCGCGGTCGCCGTGGCGATCAGCCGGGGACGCTTCCTCGCGTGGATGGCCGACCCCCGCCGCGCCGCCGTGGTCACCGGAGCGCTGCTCGTCGCGCTCGGCGTCTTCACAGTCGTCTACTGGGACGTGCGGGTGCCTGCGCTGTTCGGCTTCGGCTGGTTCCCCCGGATGCCGTACAACTGACCGGCCCGGAACTCAGCCGAGGAACAGGATCAGCCCGAGCCAGGCGCCCACGATCAGCACCAGCGCCGCCGCCAGCACCCAGGTCGGCACCGTGTAGTCGCCGCGCCTGTTGCGCTCGATCTCGGCGCGGATCTTCTCCCGCCGACGGTCGATCCAGTTGAGCTTCTCGGTGCCGTCACGGTCCGAGGACGTCTCGCGGCCGGACCCACCGGCGGATTCGGAAGTGTTCATCGCGACGCCAGCGTACCTGTGGACGGGCGGCCGGTGCCGGGCACCGGCCGCCCGCACGATCACATGCTGGCGATCAGCCGCTCCACCCGCTCGTCGTAGGCCCGGAACGGGTCCTTGCACAGCACCGTGCGCTGCGCCTGGTCGTTCAGCTTCAGGTGCACCCAGTCCACGGTGAAGTCGCGCCGCTTCTCCTGGGCGTGGCGGATGAACTCGCCGCGCAGCCGCGCCCGGGTCGTCTGCGGCGGCGTCTCCTTCGCCTCGAAGATCTCCGGGTCGGTGGCCACCCGGTCCACCTCACGACGGCGCTCCAGCAGCCCGTACAGGCCGCGCCCGCGCCGCAGGTCGTGGTAGGCCAGGTCCATCTGCGCCACCCGCGGGTGCGACAGCGGCAGGTCGTGCTTGCGCTGGTAACGCTCGATCAGCTTCAGCTTGGTGACCCAGTCGATCTCGCGGGCCACCGGGTCCAGGTCGCCGGTCTCGACCGCGCGCAGCACCCGGCCCCACAGGTCGACCACCCGCTTCGCGGTCTGGTCGCCGCCCCGGCGCTCCACGAACTCCGTCGCCTTGGCCAGGTATTCCTGCTGGATCTCCAGCGCCGAGACCTCCTTGCCGGAGGCCAGCCGCACCTTGCGCCGGCCGGTGATGTCGTGCGACACCTCGCGGATGGCCCGGATCGGGTTCTCCAGCGTCAGGTCCCGCATCACCACGCCGGCCTCGATCATCCGCAGCACGATGTCGGCGGTGCCGACCTTCAGCAGCGTGGTGACCTCGTTCATGTTCGAGTCACCGACGATCACGTGCAGCCGGCGGTAGCGCTCGGCGTCCGCGTGCGGCTCGTCGCGGGTGTTGATGATCGGCCGGCTGCGGGTGGTCGCCGACGAGACACCCTCCCAGATGTGCTCGGCCCGCTGGGACAGGCAGTAGACAGCGCCGCGCGGCGTCTGCAGCACCTTGCCCGCGCCGCAGATCAACTGCCGGGTGACCAGGAACGGGATGAGCACGTCGGCGAGCCGGCCGAACTCGCCGTGCCGGGACACCAGATAGTTCTCGTGGCAGCCGTACGAGTTGCCGGCCGAGTCGGTGTTGTTCTTGAACAGGTAGATCTCGCCCGCGATGCCCTCGTCGTGCAGCCGCTTCTCCGCGTCGACGAGCAGGCCCTCCAGGATCCGCTCACCGGCCCGGTCGTGTGCCACCAGGTCGGTCACCGAGTCGCACTCCGGAGTCGCGTACTCCGGGTGCGAACCGACGTCGAGATAGAGGCGGGCGCCGTTGCGCAGGAACACGTTGCTCGACCGGCCCCACGACACCACCCGCCGGAACAGGTACCGCGCGACCTCGTCGGGGGACAGTCGGCGTTGCCCGCGATAGGTGCAGGTGACGCCGTACTCGGTTTCGAGGCCGAAGATTCGCCGCTCCATGATGAGACATTAGCCGCCCGGAGCCTCCGATGGGCAGCGCCGACGCTCGCCGCTTGCGATCTCCCCCGCGCAGATCGGCGAGGTGGCGGCATCCGTACGCGAAAAACCCCGCCACCTCGGCGAGGTGGCGGGGTCCGCGACGGTCGTCACTCGGCGGGCTTGTCCTCCGCGTTGCCCTCCAGATCGGCCGAACCCGCCGACGTGGTCGGCTTCTTCGCCTCCTCCGTCGGCACGGTCGGCGTCTTCGCCCGGCCCGGCGCGGGCGCGGTGTCGGCCTCGGCGTCGCCCTCCAGCAGCGCGGTGAGCGCCGCGCCGGTCACCCGCCGGAACGTACGCCCCACCCGGCGCCGGTCCAGGACCGCCACCTCCAGCTGGTTCGCGGCGATCGTGCGGGACGCCCCGCCCTCGCCGCCGACGCTGCTCAGCGCCTTCATGGCGGCGCGGACCGCCTCCGACAGCGACATCTCCGGCCGGTGCTCGTTCTTCAGCACCCCGCTGATCGCCTCGGCCTGTCCGCCCATCGCCATCCGGCCCGGCTCGTCGTTCACCGAGCCGTCGTAGGTCACCCGGTAGAGGGAGTCGTCCTCGGCGGTGGCGCCCACCTCGGCCACACAGATCTCCACCTCGAACGGCTTCGACTGCTCGGTGAAGATCGCGCCCAGCGTCTGCGCGTACGCGTTGGCGAGCGCCAGGCCGGTCACGTCCCGGCGGTCGTAGCTGAGCCCGTTGAGGTCGGCCATCCGCACGCCCGCGCGGCGCAGGTTCTCGAACTCGTTGTACCGGCCGACAGCGGCGAAGCCGATCCGGTCGTAGATCTCGCTGACCTTGTGCAGCGTGCTGGACAGGTTCTCGGCGACGAAGAGCACCCCGCCCTCGTAGCTCAGGACCACCGCGCTGCGGCCCCGGGCGATGCCCTTGCGGGCCAGCTCGGAGCGGTCGCGCATGATCTGCTCGGGCGAGGCGTAGAACTGCATGGCCACGGCGGCGGTTCTCCTTCTGCGGGACTGCTGACTCGGTGGACGGTGGGAGCGGCCTCAGCCGCCGGGGTTCTCCATCCGGCCGGACACCACGCTCTCCGCGATCGCCGCCGTCTCGGCGTCGGTGAGCCGGTGGGTGCCCTCGGCGGTCGCGGTCATCACGACCGGGTAGATCCGCCGGGTCAGGTCGGGGCCGCCGGTGGCGGTGTCGTCGTCCGCCGCGTCGTAGAGCGCCTCGACCGCCAGCCGCGTCGCGTCCTGGACCGACAGGCCGGCCCGGAACCGCTTCTTCAGCGCGGACTTGGCGAACAGCGAACCGGAGCCGATGGCGTCGTAACCGGTCTCCTCGTACGGGCCGCCGGTCACGTCGAAGCTGAAGATCCGCCCGGCCCGCGCCGGGTCGCTCGCGGCCAGGTCGAAGCCGGCGAACAGCGGGATCACGGCGAGGCCCTGCATGGCCGCGCCCAGGTTGCCGCGGATCATCGACGCCAGCCGGTTGGCCTTGCCGTCGAGCGAGAGCATCGCGCCCTCGATCTTCTCGTAGTGCTCCAGCTCCACCTGGAACAGTCGCATCAGCTCGATGCCGATGCCGGCCGTGCCCGCGATGCCGACGAGCGAGTACGCGTCGGCCGGGTGCACCTTCTCGATGTCGCGCTGGGCGATCAGGTTGCCCATCGTGGCGCGCCGGTCGCCGGCCATGACCACACCGCCGGCGGCCGAGATGGCCACGATGGTGGTCGCGTGCGGCGCCATGTCGGCGGCCATGCCGGGCGGCAGCGGCCGACGGCCGGGCAGCATCTCGGGGGCCACCTTGCTCAGGAACGCTGTGAAGGAGGACGTCCCCGCGTTGGTGAACACATCTGGAAGACGCCCGGATGGATCAAAACCCGCTGCCACGTGGTTCCTCTCAGGTACGTGATCGCCCCGGCCGGCCCCACGGGAGCGTCCCGGGACCGGCCAAGACCACCGTTGCAGTTGAAGCAGATTATCCCGCGCACCCGTCCGGTGCGATCATCGTGGTGCCGGCGGTCGACGGCCTGCCCTTCGCCCTGACGGGCGAAACGGACATATGCCTCACTGGCCGCCCTTTTGTACATATCCTCGGACGAACTCCTCGGCGTTCTCCTCCAGGACGGAGTCGATCTCGTCGAGCAGGTCGTCCACGTCCTCGGTGATCTCGGCGTGCCGCTCGGCCACCTCGGGGTTGGCCTCCGCGGTGACCTCCTCGACCTCCTCGCGGGACTTGCCGGACTGGGTCTGCCCACCCTCTTGCGTCGCCATGGTGGTGCCTCCTCCACGATCGCCTGCGATCAACTTACCTCGCGGGAGCGACGAAAGGCCCGTCGCGTGCCCGTTTCCGGCACCCGGCGGGCCTTCCGGCATCGGGGTCACCCGCCGGTGAGCGTCTCCAGCAGATCCTTCGCGCTCTCGCACCGGTCGAACAGCTCGCCGACGTGCGCGCGGGTGCCCCGCTCGGGCTCCATCATCGGCACCCGGACCAGCGACTCCCGGCCCACGTCGAAGATGACCGAGTCCCAGCTCGCGGCGACCACCTCGGAGGCGTACCGGTCCAGGCAGCGGCCCCGGAAGTAGGCCCGCGTGTCCTCCGGCGGCTCGGTCATCGCGGTGCGCGTCTGCTCGTCGGTGAGCAGCGTCTTCATCGAGCCGCGCTGCACCAGCCGGTGGTAGAGGCCCTTCTCCGGCCGCACGTCGGAGTACTGGAGGTCGACCAGTTGCAGCTTGTGCGAGCCCCAGGCGAGCTTCTCCCGCTCCCGGTAGCCCTCCAGCAACCGCAGCTTGGCCACCCAGTCCAGCTCGTCGGCGCACTCGAACGCGTCCCGGCCGAGCCGGTCCAGCACGCTCTCCCAGCGGCGCAGCACGTCGGCCGTCTGCGCGTCCACGTCCTTGCCGTAGCGGTCGTCCACGAAGGAGCTCACCCGCTCCAGGTACGCCCACTGCACGTCCAACGCGGTGAGCCTGCGGCCGTCGCGCATCCGCATCAGGTGCTTGAGCGACGGATCGTGGCTGACCGCGCGCAGCTCGGCCACCGGGTCGGCGATGCCCAGGTCCGCGCCGAGCGCCTTCTCCTCGATCATGGCGAGGATCAGCGAGGTGGTGCCGACCTTGAGGAACGTGGAGATCTCGGAGAGGTTGGCGTCGCCGATGATGACGTGCAGCCGGCGGTACTTGTCGGCGTCGGCGTGCGGCTCGTCCCGCGTGTTGATGATGGGCCGCTTGAGCGTCGTCTCCAGTCCCACCTCGACCTCGAAGAAGTCGGCCCGCTGGGAGATCTGGAAACCGCTCTGGCCGCCGTCCTGGCCGATGCCGACCCGCCCGGCGCCGCAGACGATCTGCCGGGTGACGAAGAACGGCGTCAGGTACGCCACGATGTCGGCGAAGGGCGTCTGCCGGCGCATCAGGTAGTTCTCGTGCGCGCCGTAGCTCGCGCCCTTGTTGTCGGTGTTGTTCTTGTACAGGTGGATCGGGTGGGTGCCCGGGATGGTCGCGGCGCGGCGGGACGCCTCGGCCATCACCCGCTCCCCCGCCTTGTCCCACCGCACCACGTCGAGGGGGTTTGTGACCTCGGGTGTGGAGTACTCCGGGTGCGCGTGGTCGACGTAGAGGCGGGCGCCGTTGGTGAGTATGACGTTGGCGAGCCCGAGATCCTCGTCGGCGAGCGCCTCGGCCGGGTCGTACGCGGCACCGGAGTAGGTGAACCCCCGGGCGTCGCGCAGTGGCGACTCCTCCTCGTAGTCCCAGCGGGCCCGGCCGCCCCGGTTGAGTTCCGGCCGCGCCCCGTAGGCGTTGACCACCTGGGAGGAGGTGACCATCGGGTTGGCTCCGGCCTGACCGGGCACGGAGATGCCGTACTCGACCTCGGTGCCCATGATCCGTCTAACGCTCATCGACCTGCCCGCTCCGCTCGCCGTCCCGGTCCCCGTCACGTCGAGCGTAGTCGGCGTGACGCGCCGAGGGGGCGTGGCGGCAGCGCCGGGTCCGGTGTGGCGGCTTCCCCGGGTACGCGCGAAGGCCCGTGGCGCGTACGCCACGGGCCTTCGTCGAGGGGGTCGGACTACAGGTACTGGCCGGTGTTGCTGGCGGTCTCGATGGACCGTCCGGCCTCGGCGCCCTTGCCGCCGGAGACGAGCGTGCGGATGTAGACGATCCGCTCGCCCTTCTTGCCGGAGATGCGGGCCCAGTCGTCGGGGTTGGTGGTGTTGGGCAGGTCCTCGTTCTCGCGGAACTCGTCGACGCAGGCGTCGAGCAGGTGCTGCAGGCGCAGACCCTTGCGGCCGGAGGTGAGGAACTCCTTGATGGCCATCTTCTTGCCCCGGTCGACGATGTTCTGGATCATCGCGCCGGAGTTGAAGTCCTTGAAGTAGAGGACTTCCTTGTCACCGTTGGCGTAAGTGACCTCGAGGAACCGGTTCTCCTCGGTCTCGGAGTACATCCGCAGGACCACCGCGTCGATCATCGCCGCGACCGTGGCCTGGGCGTCGCCGCCGTGTTCGGCCAGGTCGTCGGCGTGCAGCGGCAGGCCGGCGAGGATGTACTTGGAGAAGATGTCCTTCGCCGCCTCGGCGTCCGGCCGCTCGATCTTGATCTTCACGTCGAGCCGGCCGGGCCGCAGGATCGCCGGGTCGATCATGTCTTCCCGGTTGGAGGCGCCGATGACGATGACGTTCTCCAGGCCCTCGACGCCGTCGATCTCGCTGAGCAGCTGCGGGACGATGGTGTTCTCCACGTCGGAGGAGACGCCGGAGCCGCGGGTGCGGAACACCGAGTCCATCTCGTCGAAGAACACGATCACCGGAGTGCCCTCACCGGCCTTCTCCCGTGCCCGCTGGAAGATCAGCCGGATGTGCCGCTCGGTCTCGCCGACGTACTTGTTGAGCAGCTCGGGGCCCTTGATGTTGAGGAAGAAGCTGGTGTGCCGATCCTTGCCCTCCCGCTCGGCGATCTTCTTGGCCAGCGAGTTCGCCACCGCCTTGGCGATGAGCGTCTTGCCGCAGCCGGGCGGGCCGTAGAGCAGGATGCCCTTCGGCGGCCGGAGCTGATGCTCGCGGAACAGGTCGGAGTGCAGGAAGGGCAGTTCCACCGCGTCGCGGATCTGCTCGATCTGCGCCTGGAGGCCACCGATGTCCTCGTAGTCGACGTCGGGCACCTCCTCCAGGACCAGCTCCTCGACCTCGCTCTTCGGGATCCGCTCGTACGCGTACGCCGAGCGGGGCTCGATCATGAGCGAGTCGCCGGCCCGGATCGCGCTGCCGATCAGGGTCTCGGCGAGGTGCACGATGCGCTCCTCGTCGGAGTGCGAGACCACGAGTGCCCGGTCACCCGGAGCGCCCTCGGGGCCCGCCAGGATCTCCTTGAGCATCACCACCTCGCCGACCCGCTCGTAGCCGAACGCGTCGACGATGTTGAGCGCGTCGTTGAGCAGGACCTCCTGGCCCCGGCGCAGCTCGTCGACCTCCAGCGAGGGCGAGACGGCCACCCGGAGCTTGCGCCCGCCGGTGAACACGTCCACCGTGCCGTCGTCGTGCTTGGCCAGGAAGACGCCGTAGCCACTCGGCGGCTGGGCGAGCCGGTCGATCTCCTCCTTGAGCGTCACGATCTGCGCGCGAGCCTCCTTGAGGGTGCTCACGAGCCGCTCGTTGTTCTCGGTCAGCCGCGCCAACTGTGCCTGGGTGGCCGCCAGCCGCTCTTCGAGCTGCCGGACGTGTCGAGGGCTTTCGGTCAACTTGCGCCGCACCAGAGCGAGTTCCTCTTGCAGGAACGCGACCTGCGTGGAGAGATCGTGGGCTTCCTTTTCCCACCGTGCGGCGCGCGAGTCCGCGTCGTCGCTGCGTGCCACGTCCCACCTCCCCGGGGGGCTTGAACGTTCTGACCTAACACTAGCCGCTATGAGCCCGATTCGGTCCACAGCAACGCGCTCGTCACCGAAGCTTGATCGCGAAGGGCTGGTCGCGGGGCGGGTACGGGCGTTCGGGTACCGTCGGAGCGTGGGACGGGAGAACATGGGGGGTGCTTCGTGACCGACGTCGCGACCGACCAGTTGCAGGTCTGGGTGGATCAGGATCTCTGCACCGGTGACGGGCTCTGCGTGCAGTACGCGCCGGAGGTCTTCGAGTTCGACGTCGACGGCCTGGCGTACGTCAAGGGCCCCGACGGCGAGCTGCGGCAGGCCCCCGGCGCCCGGGTGGACGTGCCGGAGCACCTGCGCCTCGAGGTGATCGACTCCGCGAAGGAGTGCCCGGGCGAGTGCATCCACGTGGTGCGCGGCAGCGACGGCGTCGAGGTGGCCGGCCCGGAGGCCGAGGACTGAGGCGGAGACGGACACGACGGGCCGGGGACGTGTGGTCCCCGGCCCGTCGTGCGTCCGCCTCAGAGCAGGGGCCGGCCGACGACCGAGGCGACCAGCCGGGCGAACTCCTCCAGCCGGGCGATCTGCCCGGCCCCGCCGTCGTCGAGGGTCTTGCCGAATCGCAGCGCGTCGTGCCGGGGCGCGCCGATCGCCTCGTCGCTGGGCGGCGCCTCGTCCAGCGAGCTGAGCAGCAGGTACACGTCGATGCTGTCGACCCGTACGGTGCCGTTGTCGGCGCGCATGAGCCGCCGCCGGCAGCCGACCTCGGTGACGGTGGACAGCGGCACCACCCGCAGCGACGAGGTCATCGCGCCGGGCGGCCCCTCCCCCGGCGGCACGTCCTCGCCGTGCCAGAGCACCAGCCGGCTGCCGTCGCAGACGACGACCTCCTGCCACACGCCGTTCACCTCGTTGACGAAGCGCTCCAGCGTGAAACCGAGCACTGAGGCGCCGCGCAGCACGCCGTCGAGCGCCTCCAGCGCGATGTCCGGGTCGCGCAGGTACGCCCGCGCGGCCGACTCCAGGTCGGTGTAGGGCGACCAGTCCGGGAAGACGGCGGGCAGATCGCCGTTGCCGTAGCCGGGGTTGCTCACGCCGCCTCCCGCCGACCCGCGCCGCGGCGCCGCCGTCGGTTCCGGTCACCGGCACGGGCGCGCCGCCCGACGCGCGCCCCGATCCGCTCGCTCATGCCACCGTCTCCACCCGCTCAGGTGTCGTCCCCACCGGCACACATGATCCGCCCGTGCGCGCGCGGGCGCGCGGCGGGGGTCAGGACTGCTCCGGCTCCTCCGCCGCGCGGGCCGCGGCGGCGGCGCGCAGGGCGTCGCGGCGCTGCGCGTACGCCTCGGCGCCCTTGCTGGGCTTGCGCCGCCGCGGCGGCGCGGTGACCCCGGGGGCGAGCTTGCGCGCGGAGACCAGGAACGCGGTGTGGGCGATCATCCGGTGGTCCGGTCGGACGGCGAGCCCCTCGGCGTGCCAGTCGCGCACGAGCGACTCCCAGGCGCGCGGCTCGGTCCAGCCGCCGCGCTCGCGCAGCGCCTCGACCAGCTCGGAGAGCTGCGGGGTGGTGGCCACATAGCCGATCAGCACGCCGCCGGGCACAAGTGCCCGCTCGACCATGTCGAGCATCTCCCACGGGGTGAGCATGTCGAGGATGATCCGGTCGAATCCGGTCTCGGCGCAGTCGGCGACGTCGCCGACGTGCAGGTTCCAGGCCGGGTGCGGGCCGTTGAAGAACGCCTCGACGTTGCGGCGGGCGATCTGGGCGAAGTCGTCGCGCAGCTCGAACGAGTGCAGCTCACCCTCGGTGCCGACGGCCCGCAGCAGGGAGCAGGACAGCGCGCCGGATCCGGCGCCGGCCTCCAGCACCTTGGCGCCGGGGAAGACGTCGCCCATGGCGACGATCTGCGCCGAGTCCTTCGGGTAGATCACCTGGGCGCCGCGCGGCATGGACAGCACGTAGTCCGACAGCAGCGGCCGCAGCGCCAGGAACGCGGTGCCGCCGCCGGCGGTGGTGACCACGCTGCCGTCGGGCAGGCCGATCAGGGTGTCGTGCTTGAGGATCCCGCGATGGGTGTGGAACTCCTTGCCCGGCTCCAGCGTCACGGTGTGCATCCGGCCCTTCGGGTCGGTCAGCTGGACCCGGTCGCCCGGCCGGAACGGCCCGCGGTGGACCGGGGGCAACGCCGGGACGGTGGAGATCTCTGCGGTCACGTGTTCGTCTTCCGTTCGGGTTCCAGGAGCTGGGCGAGATCCGCGATGTGCAGCACGCCGACCACATCTTCGCCTGCCGTCACGACGTACTGCGCGCCCGGGTGGGTGCGCACGGTCTCCAGCACCCGCTCGCCGTCCGCCCCGAGCGGCAGGGCCGGCACGGCGGACAGGTCGCGGGCCACCTCGTCCACCGCGACCCACGGCCTCCGTTCCGGGGGTACGGCGGCGACGCGGGCCGGGTCGACCAGGGCGACCGTACGGCCGGCCGAGTCGACCACGCCGAGCGCCGCCTCGGGGGTGCCCGCCTCGTCGCGGCGGCGCTGGGCCTCGGCCAGCGGCGTGCCGGCGGGCACCGGCAGCACCGCGCGGGCCAGCCGGGCCAGGTCGACCAGGTGCAGCCGGCGGCCGATGCGCGCCATCCGGATCGACTGGCCGGCGCCGCGCCACAGCGTCAGCGCGACGAGCAGCAGCAGCGGCAGGGCCAGCGGGGCCAGCGCCCGGCGCATGGTGAGCACCACGACCAGCGCCAGCGTGCCCAGCGCGACGGCCCGGCCCACCCAGCCGGCCACCTCGGTGCCGCGGTGCCGGTCGCGGGTGAGCGCCCACACGGCGGCGCGCAGCGCCCGGCCGCCGTCCAGCGGCAGGCCGGGCAGGCTGTTGAAGATCGCCACCACCACGTTGCTGACCGCGAGCTGGAAGGCGAGCTGGTGGCCGAGCGTGCCGGCGGGCAGGGCGAGGGTGGCGGCGACCGCGCCGGCGCCGAGCACTGCGGAGACGGCCGGACCGGCCAGGGAGATCAGCAGCTCGACCCGAGGGCTGGGGGCGTCGCGGTCCATCTCGGTGTAGCCGCCGAGCAGTTCCAGCGTGATCCCCCGCACACCGATGCCGTACCGGCGGGCGGTCAGCGCGTGGCCCAGCTCGTGCAGCAGCACGGAGCCGAGCAGGGAGATCACGAAGCCGAGGCCGACCAGGTAGCCGCCGAGCGGGCCGAGGTCGAGCTGACGGCGGGCCAGCGCCGCGTACAGCACCGTGACCACGACGGTGAGCAGCAGCATCGAGGCGTCGACGCGCAGCGGCACCCCGAGGACCCGGCCGAGGCTGAGCCCCGGCCGGCGGGGTCCTCGGCTCCGCTGCTGCACCGGCCCGATGCTACGTGAGCTGAGCTTCGGCGAGCCCCGCAGCCGGGGACGACCCAGGGTGCCGCGATCCCGATCATGCTTCGGTGCGGCGACGCCGGCCCTGTCACACGCGTGCCCTAACCTTCCGGTCATGACGGCGGAACCGATGATCGACAGTCACGGCGACCAGACGGCGGCACCGGCGCCGGTCACCGTGCGGGCCTCGTTGTCGCCGTCGCGGGCGGCAGATTTCAAGACCTGCCCGTTGCTCTACCGGTTCCGCAGTATCGACCGGCTGCCCGAGCGGCCGACCGTCGAGCAGGCCCGGGGCACGCTCGTGCACGCCGTGCTGGAGCGGCTGTTCGACCTGCCGGCCGCGGCGCGCACCCCGGAGTCGGCGGGTGACCTGGTCGTCCCGCAGTGGGACCGTCTGGTCACCGAGGAGCCGGAGCTGGCGACGCTGTTCGCCGACGGCGACGCCGTCGGGCCGCAGGAGTTCCTCCGGTCGGCGACGGCGCTGCTGGACGGCTACTTCGCGGTGGAGGACCCGCGCCGGCTGGAGCCGGCCGAGCGCGAGGCGCTGATCTCCGCGGTGGTGGACGACGAGCTGCTCATCCGCGGTTACCTCGACCGGCTCGACGTCGCGCCGGACGGCGCGCTACGGGTGGTCGACTACAAGACCGGCGGGGCGCCGCGCGAGGCGTTCGAGGCGCGCGCGCTGTTCCAGCTCAAGTTCTACGCCCTGGTGCTGTGGCGCACCCGGGGCGTGGTGCCGCGCGTGCTGCGCCTGCTCTACCTCAAGGACGCCGAGGTCTGCGACTACGCGCCGGACGCCGACGAGCTGGTGCGTTTCGAGCGCACCGTGGTGGCGCTGTGGCGGGCGATCGAGCAGGCCACCGCCCGGCAGGACTTCCGTCCCCGGCCGAGCCGCCTGTGCGACTGGTGCAACCACCAGGCGCTGTGCCCGAGCTACGGCGGGACGCCGCCGCCGTTCCCGGTGGCCGCCGCCGCGCCCGACCCGCTCGTGGACGCCCGCTCCCGCCCGGTGGCGCCCGGCGCCGACGAGTGACCTCCGCTCCCGCCGGAGGGTGCCCGGGTTGACGCCTGGCCGCAGGGTCCCCGGATCGACGGGCGATCCCGCGCACGCCGGCGATGCCCAGTCGTACCCGCCGTCAATCCACCCGTTCGGACCGTAACCGCACACAAGAGCGCCCGCGATCCCGTGCGGACCGGCGCGCGGAGCGCCCGCGATCCCGCGCGCGGCTCGGGCGCGGGGAGCGCGTCCGAGCCCGATGCGGACCCGGCGCGCAGAGCGCCGTGGGAGTGGACCGACGACACCGAGATGGCCTGTTCGGTGGTGGCCGGACTGGCCGGCGGGGGACGGATCGACCGGGACCGGCTGGCGTTGGCGTTCGCGCAGCGCTGCGGCCCACACCCGGGGGTACGGGCCGGGCGCGGTGACGGTGCTGCGGCTGATCCGTACCGGCACGCCGTGGCCGGTGGCTGCCGCGTCCGCCTTCGACGGGCAGGGCTCCTGCGGCTGGGTCGCCGCCACGCTGCCGCACGACTGTCCGGCCGCGATCCGTGTCTGCGTGGAGGCGGGCGGCCACGTGGACACCACAGCCGCCATCGCGGGCAGGACCGTTGCCGCGTACACCGGTTTGAGCGGGCGCGACCGCCCACTTCCCGCCGCCTGAAGGCGTGCGCGCCACCTCGGGGAGGTGGCGCGATCGAGCGGTGCGTGATGCCGCAACCTCCCCGACCAGGTGTGGATCACCACCGGTGGCGACCGGGCACCCGGACCACTTCACCGAAATGGCGAGGTTGACGGGCGGGATGCACCCAGGTCAGGAAGGTGGCGGGTCGACGGGGTGGGGCACAGCCACATCGGGGAGGTGGCGGGGTCAACGGGGATGGGACGCAGCCACATCGGGGAGGTGGCGGGGTCGACGGGTGCATGATGCCGCAACCTCCCCGAGCAGGTGTGGATCACCATCGGTGGTGACCGGGCACGCAGCACCTCGCCGAGGTGGCGGGGTCGACGGGGGCGTGACGCCACCTCGGGGAGGTGGCGGGGTCGATAGGGGTGGGATGCAGCCACCTCGGCGAAGTGGGGTCGATCATGCGGGGCGTGCACCACCGGCCGGGACGGGCTCGCCGAGCCGCCGCGCGGCGCTCCCCGATCTGGGCGATTCCGGTGTCAGGTCACCGCGGGGCGGAATCGGGTGCCGGGCCACTCTGGGACGAATGCGGCGCCGGGTCACCGTGGGCCCCGCGATCCCGCGCGGGCCGTGCGCGCAGACCGCCCACGATCCCGCGCGGGCCGTGCGCGATCCCGAGAGGGCCGTGCGCGCAGGGCGCCCCGGGATCCCGCGCGGGCCGGCGCGCAGAGCCCGGCCAACCCGCGGGATCGGGGCGGCCTGATCGGCGACCGGGCGGCCGGCGCCCTCTACGGTGGTTACCGCGGCCCGGTTCGCGCTGGATGGATCGCGGGCGCGTGCCGGCGGGCTCCGGCCGGACCGCCGACCGGACGACGAGGGGGATGCATGACCGAGGGCGCCGTCTCCCGGCCGGTGCGGATTCTGCTCGCCGACGACCAGCCGCTGCTGCGTACCGGATTCCGGATGGTGCTCGGCGCGGAGGACGACCTCGACGTGGTGGGTGAGGCCGGCGACGGCGTGGAGGCGGTGGAGCTGTCCCGGCGGCTGCTGCCCGATGTGGTGCTGATGGACATCCGGATGCCGCGCCTGGACGGAGTGGCCGCCACCCGGGCGATCGTGTCGGCCCGGCTGCCGGTCCGCGTGCTCGTGCTCACCACGTTCGAGCAGGACGAACACGTCGTCGGGTCGCTGCGGGCCGGGGCGGGCGGCTTCCTCACCAAGGACGTGCCGGCCGAGGACCTCGTCGCCGCGATCCGCACTGTGGCCGCCGGGGGCGCGGTGATGTCCCCACGCATCCTGCGCCGGCTGCTCGACCGCTTCGCCCAGGTGCTGCCGGACCCGGCCGCCGCGCCGGCGCGGGCGCTGGAGCCGCTGACCGACCGGGAGCGCGAGGTGCTCACCCACATGGCGCGTGGACTGTCCAACGCGGAGATCGCCCGGTTGCTGTCGGTCAGCGAGACCACTGTGAAAACCCATGTCGGTCATGTGCTGACGAAGCTACGGTTGCGCGACCGGGTCCAGGCGGGTCGTGCTCGCGTACGAGACGGGCCTGGTCCGTCCCGGCGGCTGAGGTGGCGCGGGTCGCCTACCGTGACCAGCGGCGGGGCTGATGTGTTGACCATCACGCGGGGTCAGGCCCTAACGTCGGCGTCGCCTGCCGGTCAGGGGTCACCCTGAGCCCGGATGGGGGTCGACCCTCACCGGAAGATCGGCGCGGATTCCACCCCAGGTCGGAGGGCTTTCGGGCTCGCGACCCCGAGGATGGATTCCGCCGCACCGGCCAGCGGGGGCGGTGCGGCATGAGAACGACATACGGAAGAGGTAGATGACGTGACCGCGACGGTAGGCCGAGAGCAGGCCGCGGCCCGGGCGAACGACGTGTGGAAGGTGTACGGCAGCGGTGAGGCGCAGGTCGTCGCGCTGCGGGGGGTGACCGCCGAGTTCGAACGCGGCCGGTTCACCGCGATCATGGGGCCGTCCGGCTCCGGCAAGTCCACACTCATGCACTGCCTCGCCGGTCTGGACACGGTGACCAAGGGCACCGTGATGATCGGCGACACGACGGTGACCGGTCTCAACGACGCGGGTCTGACGAAGCTGCGCCGGGACAAGGTGGGCTTCATCTTCCAGCAGTTCAACCTGCTGCCCACGCTCACCGCGCAGGAGAACATCCTGCTGCCGCTGTCGATCGCCGGGCGCAAGCCCGACCCGGCCTGGTACGACACGGTGATCGACACGGTCGGGCTGCGGGAGCGGCTCGGGCACCGCCCGGCTCAGCTCTCCGGCGGCCAGCAGCAGCGCGTGGCGTGCGCCCGGGCGCTCGTCGCCCGCCCCGAGGTGATCTTCGCGGACGAGCCGACCGGCAACCTGGACTCCCGCTCCGGCGCCGAGGTGCTCAAGTTCCTGCGCAACTCGGTCCGCGAGCACGGTCAGACCATCGTCATGGTCACGCACGACCCGACCGCCGCCGCGTACGCCGACCGGGTGGTCTTCCTCGCCGACGGGCAGATCGTCTCGGAGCTGATCGAGCCGACCGCCGAGACGGTGCTGGACACGATGAAGAAGCTGGACGCCCCGGTCGAGGTGGGCAACTGATGCTGCGGGCAACGCTCAAGAGCCTGCTGGCGCGCAAGCTGCGCCTGCTGCTGTCCGGCCTGGCGGTGGTGCTCGGCGTCATGTTCGTCTCCGGCGCGTTCGTGCTCACCGACACGCTCGGGCGGTCCTTCGACGCGGTCTTCGCCGACGCGTACGCCGAGGTCGACGTCAGCGTCGAGGCGAAGCCGAAGATCGACGTCTCCACTACGGAGGGCATGCCGCTGAGCACCCCGATGCCGGCGTCGGTGCTCGACCGGATCAAGGCGGTGCCCGGCGTCGCCGACGCCGAGGGCGTGGTCGCCGCCGACGGCGCCCGCATGATCGGCAGCAACGGCAAGGTGGTCACCTCGTTCGGTCCGCCGCAGCTGGGCCAGAACTGGCTCGGTGAGAGCGACCTGGTGGAGATCCGCGAGGGCCGCGCGCCGCAGGCCGACGACGAGATCGTGATCAACACCGCGCTGGCCGAGGCGGGCAAGGTCAAGGTCGGCGACCGGGTCGGCGTGCTGACGCTCGCCCCGAAGAAGGAGTTCACGCTCGTCGGCGTGTTCGGCTACAGCGGCGGCCGGGACTCGATCGGTGGCGCCAACGAGGTCTACTTCACCACCCCGGTGGCGCAGCAGCTGATGCTGGGCAAGCCGGACGTGTTCAGCAACGTCAGCGTCCAGGCCGCCGACGGCACCACGCCGGCCGCGCTGCGCGACGAGCTGGCCCGCACGCTGGGCGCCGACTACCAGGTCAAGACCGGCGAGCAGCTCGCCGCCGACGCCTCGGCCGGCCTCAAGGAGGGGCTGTCGTTCTTCAACAAGATCCTCCTCGGGTTCGCCGCGGTGGCGCTGCTGGTCGGCACGTTCCTGATCCTCAACACGTTCTCGATCATCGTGGCCCAGCGCACCCGTGAGCTGGCCCTGATGCGCGCGATCGGGGCCAGCGGCAAGCAGGTCATCGGCTCGGTGGTGCTGGAGGCGCTCGCGGTCGGCCTGATCGCCTCGGTGCTGGGGCTCGCCGCCGGTATCGGCGTGGGCGCGCTGCTGGCGTACCTGTTCGGTCAGCTCGCCGGGGGTCTCACCCTGGCCGGGCTGGGTGTGCCGGCCTCGGCGGTGATCGGCGCGTTCGCGGTCGGCATGCTGATCACGGTGATCGCCGCGCTGCTGCCGGCGGTGCGCGCCTCGCGCATCCCGCCGATCGCCGCGATGCAGGACGTCGCCACGCCGGACCGGCCGCTCACCAAGGTCACCATCGGTGGCGCGGTGGTCACCGGCATCGGCGCGGTACTGCTGTTCATCGGTCTCGGCGGGCACGCCGGCGACAGCACCCTGGCGACCATCCTCGGCGGCGTGCTGTTCGCGTTCATCGGCGTGGCGCTGCTGACGCCGATCATCAGCCGGCCGGTGGTCTCGCTGCTCGGCGCGATCTTCTCCTGGTCGGTGCCGGGCAAGCTGGGCCGGCTCAACTCGGGCCGCAACCCGCGCCGCACCGCGATCACCGCCGCCGCGCTGATGGTGGGCATCGCCCTGGTCACCGGCGTGACGGTGATCCTGGACTCGGCAAAGGGCAGCATCGGCGCGCTGGCCGAGGACACCATCAAGGCGGAACTGGTGATCTCCGGGGCGTCGTCCGGGCCGCGCCCGGCGAGCTTCGACCCGGCGGTCCTGGAGAAGGCCGCCGCGATCCCGGGCGTCCAGATGGTCGACGGCGAGTACGGCGACATGGCAGTGGTCGGCGGCGAGCGGACCTGGGTGGCCGTGTCGAGCAACGTGGCCGCGCTCCAGCAGATCTTCGGGGCGAAGGCCACCGCCGGTGACATCAGCAAGCTGGCGCCGGACCAGATGCTGGTCAGCTCGGACACCGCGAAGGCACGCAACCTCAGCGTCGGTTCGACGGTGCCGGTGCAGCTGTCCCGCGGCGAGGCCCGCACCTACACGGTCAGCGGCATCTACGAGAGCTCGCAGCTGACCAACCCGGTGACGCTGCCGCCGCAGGCCGCTGCGGACTTCGCCATCCCGCAGCCGATCCAGGGTTTCCTGCAGCTCGCCCCCGGCACGTCGGTGGACGCGGTGCAGCCGCAGGTCGAGCGGTTGCTGGCGGACAGCCCCGAGGTGTCGGTGGCCGACCGGGCCGCGTTCATCGAGCAGCAGACCGGCCAGCTGGACTCCCTGCTCCAGATGATCCAGATCCTGCTGGCGCTGGCCATCGTGATCGCCGTGCTGGGCATCATCAACACGCTGGCGCTGTCGGTGCTGGAACGGACCCGCGAGCTGGGCCTGCTGCGGGCGATCGGCCTGCGCCGCGCCCAGACCATGCGCATGATCACGGTCGAGGCGGTGGTGATCTCCATCTTCGGCGCACTGCTCGGCGTGGTGGTCGGCACGGGTCTCGGCGCGGCGGTGGTCGAGGCGCTCAAGGACGAGGGCATCACCGACCTGGTCCTGCCGTGGGGTCAGATGGTGACGTTCCTGATCCTGGCCGCGATCATCGGCGTGGTCGCCGCCGTGCTGCCGGCGATCCGGGCCGCGCGGATCAACGTCCTGGGCGCCATCGCCCACGACTGACGTGAAAGGAAGGGCCCCTTCTTAACGCCTCGCGCATAAGAAGGGGCCCTTCTTAACGATTGAGCAGGGCCGCGAGCAGCTCCAGGTCCGCCGCAAGCAGGCTCTCCACCTGGTGTACGCCGTCGGCGGGCGCCAGCGGCACCTCGGCCGGTACGGCCAGCACCGCCGCCCCGGCGGCGAGCGCGCTGGCCACCCCGGTCGGTGAGTCCTCGATCGCCACGCACCGCTCGACCGGCACGCCCAGCAGACGCGCGGCGGTCAGGTACGGCTCCGGGTGCGGCTTCGCCGAGTCCACCTCGTCGCCGCACACCACCGCGTCGAAGCTGTCCCGCCCCAGCGTGTCCAGGGCCACCTCGACCAGGGACCGGCCGCTGGAGGTGACCAGCGCGGTGGGGATGCCGGCGTCCCGTACCGCCCGCAGCAGCGCCAGCGCGCCCGGACGCCACCGCAGCCCGGTACGGAACAGGTCCAGGATCCGGGCGCTGATCCAGTCGGCGCTTTCCTGCACGTCCCGCTCCGGCTGGCCCAGGTCGTCGTGCACGATCCGCATCGCGTCGGCCATCCCGGTGCCGACAATCGCGCGGCGGGCGTCCTCGGACAGGACACCGCCGTACACGGCGGCCAGTTCCTGCAACGCGACGTCCCACAGTTTCTCGCTGTCGACCAGGGTGCCGTCCATGTCGAAGAGCACGGCGGCGGGGTGCTTGCTGCTCAGCGGGGGCCTCCTTCGATACGCGTACCCCGCCGATCCTGCCAGCCGCGTCCGGTGCGCCCGTCACCGTCCCCGATCGGGGTGACCCGCGGCATCACCCGAGGCCGCAGGCGCCGAGCGACTTCTCGTACCCCCGGAAGAACGACTCGCTGCGCTGCTCGGCGGTGCCGTGCGAGCCCTCGGCGAACCACGGCTGGTCCGGGTCGTCGCCGACCGCCAGCAGCCCTTCCCGGAACTCCTCCAGGTCGCCGTCCTCCAGCTCCAGCGCCCCGGACCGCACGCTGTCACCGAGGTACGCCCCGGCCATGCAGTCGGCCTGCAACTCCTGCTGGATGGTGAAGTTGTAGCGGATGCCCAGCCGCACCTGCATGCCGTGGGCGTACTCGTGGCCGAGCAGGTAGAACAGGAACGCGTCGCCGATCTGCCGGAACGCCGCCACCGACCAGTTCACGTCGTAGGCGATGAAGTCGCCGGCCGAGCAGTAGACCGCGTTGTTGCGCGGCAGCCCCTGCCCGGCGCAGGCCACCTCGCCCTCGCGGCTGTAGGCCACCACCCGCCGGATCGGGGTGAACCGCTCACCGGAGGCGCGGAACCGCTCCGCCCAGTAGCGTTCGGCCAGCCGTACCGCGTCCTGGATGTCCTGCTTGAACTCGGCCACGCTCGTCGTGCCGTCCGCGCGGGTGGTCTGCGACTCGGGCTGCGCGCTGCGCGGGGGTGCCGGCTGCTGCGGCTCGCCCTGGTCGTAGCCGCCGGCCATGCAGCCGGCCGCCACCAGCGCGGCCACCACCAGTCCGGCGATCGGCCCGCGCCCCTGACGTCCCGCCCTGTCCCCCACCGTGACCTCCCGGCTGTTCGTTCCCGTGTCCCGCAGCAGTACCCCCGGCGGCCGCCGGTGATGCTCACCGGCTCTCACGCACCGCCGCCGGGAATCGTTCACCGGTGCGCGGGAACGGTACGGTCGGCGTCGTGGGCCGGTCGTACGCGGGAATCGTCTACTGGCGACGCAGCCTCTGGAACGGCATGCGGTGCGTACCGGTGCTGCTGACGCTCGACGAGGGCCGGCTGCGCGCCCGCGACCGGCGCGGCGCGGAGGTGTTCGCCGCGCCCGCCGGGCAGGTCGAGGCCCGGGGGACGATCGTCGGCACGATGCTGCTCACCGTCGGCGGCCACCGGTACGCCCTGGTCGGCGTGGGCGCCACCGTCTCACCGGCGCCGAGCGCGGAGCAGCGGCGGCGGTTGGATGAGTACACGGCCCGCGCCGAGCCTGTTCCCGACCTCGCGTCGTGGTGGGAGGTGCTGGCGGGGGCCGGCGTGACGGTGCGCTGACCGGCGCGGTCAGTCCAGGCCGCGCATGATGTGCGGCTCGCCGTCGTCGTCGCCGAAGCAGCGGTGCAGCACCTGGGCGCGCGCCCACAGGTCCAGGCTGCTCGGCGGTCCGACCGGCCCGGTTCCGGCGGGCGTGGTGGTCAGCACGGGAGCCGGTTCCGGCGGGACCTGCGACGTCACCTCGTCGGTCATGTCCGCCCCTTTCGTCGTACCCATGCTCGTCTGCGGGCGTTTCCGCCACGTCAACTCCGACGGCGCGGGCGTGGACGCGGCGCGCCTGACCCACGCCGGCCCGTACTCCGGTGACGGTAGCCCGCCGGGCCGTCGAGCACAGCCGTATTCCCGACGTCGCCGCAGGTCGCGGCCGGTGATCAGGCCCGCCCGCCGCCCGGTCCGCAGGTGGCGCAGCAGGTGTCGCCGCGCCAGGCGTCGCGGCCCTCGCGGACCGCGACCACGGCGATCACCAGGGCGGCGACCGGGTCGGCCCAGGACCATCCGAACAGGCCGTTGAGGGCCAGCCCGACGAGCAGGACCACCGAGAGGTACGTGCACAGCAACGTCTGCTTCGAGTCGGCCACCGCCGACCGGGAGCCCAGTTCACGCCCGGCGCGCCGCTGCGCTGCCGACAGCACCGGCATCACGATCACCGAGAGCCCGGCGAGCACCAGCCCGACCGGTGAGTGCGCGGCCTCGGCGCCGCCGAGTAGCGCCCGTACCGCCTCGACTGAGACGTACGCGGCGAGCGCGAAGAACGACACCGCGATGACGCGCAGCGTGACCCGCTCCCGGGCCTGCGGATCCGGACCGACGAACTGCCACGCCACCGCCGCCGCGGAGGCCACCTCGATGACCGAATCCAGACCGAAACCGATCAGGGCGGTCGAGGACGCGACGGTGCCGGCGCCGATCGCCACCACCGCCTCGATCACGTTGTAGGTGATCGTCGCGGCGACCAGCAGGCGTACCCGGCGGGTGAGCAGCGCACGGCGGTCCGGCCCCGGGCCTGCGGGCGTGACGGGGATCAGCGGCAGGCTCATCAGCAGCATCCGTCCGCGGCGTCCGGGCAGGCGGCCGGGTCGACCGCGAGCACGACGCCGACCAGGTCGCCGAGCGCGTGGGCGAGGCGGGCGTCGGCCAGCTCGTACCGGGTGCGGCGACCCTCCGGCACGGCCACGACCAGGCCGCAGCCGCGCAGGCAGGCCAGGTGGTTGGACAGGTTCTGCCGGCTGGTGCCGAGCGCCTCGGCCAGCTCGGCCGGGTAGCCGGGCCCCTCGCGCAGGGCCAGCAGCAGCCGGGCGCGCAGTGGGTCGGACAGCGCGTGACCGAAACGGGACAGCGCCTGGGAGTGGTGCAGCGTCCGCATGCTGTGACTGTACAGCGTCTGCTGTATTCAGGAAAGAATGAACCGGCGGTTGCATCCGGTACCCCGGTACGGGCTTACCGTCGAGAGGTGACCGACGAATCCTGGGTGCCCGACACCTGCACGCTGCCGACCACCGAGCGGCCGCTGCGGCTGGCCGAGTTCGACGGGCTGTTCCACGACGCGCTGCGCGGCGCCGACCGGCCGGCCGCCGGGCATCTGCGGCTGCACCTCGACGGCCGCGCCGAAGCGCTCGCCCGGGACCTGATCGCCCGCGAGTCCGCCTGCTGCTCCTTCTTCACCTTCGATCTCGCCGGCCCGGACGGCGACACGCTGACGCTCGACATCCGCGTTCCGGCGACCCGTGTCGCCGTACTCGATGCCCTGGCCCTGCGGGCCACGACCGCGCGGGGCCGGTGATGGGCGAGCCGGAACTGCGCAGCGGCCGGCTCGCCGACGCGGCCGGGGTCAACGTGCAGACGCTGCGCTACTACGAACGGCGCGGGCTGCTGCCCGCGCCCCGGCGGTCGCCGGGCGGGCATCGCCTCTACCCGGCCGAGACGGTCACCCTGCTGCGGGTGGTGAAGGCCGCGCAACGTCTCGGCTTCACCCTCGACGAGGTCGCCGGCCTGCTGGGCGCCGGCCGACGCGGCCGGGGCGCCGGCCTGCAGGGGCACGCGCGGCGGAAGCTCGCCGAGGTGGAACGGCGCCTGGCGGACCTCACCGTCGTCCGCGACACGCTCCGGGCCGCCGTCGCAGCCGGCTGCGACGACCCGGTCGAGTGCGCCGGCAGCGCCTGCTGCCCCCTGCCGTTCGCCGACCGCGCCGGGCCCGCCGACCGGGCCGCCCGGCCGGTCCCCGGCCCGGCATCGCTACGGTCTGACGCATGACGGTCGTGCGTTCCATCCTGCTGTTCCTGCTCGCCGCCCTCGCCGAGATCGGCGGCGCCTGGCTGGTGTGGCAGGGCTGGCGGGAGAACCGCGGGCTGCTCTGGATCGCCGCCGGGGTGATCGCGCTCGGCGCCTACGGGTTCGTGGCCACGTTCCAGCCGGACGCGAACTTCGGCCGCATCCTCGCCGCCTACGGCGGCGTCTTCGTCGCCGGGTCGCTCGCCTGGGGCATGGTGGTCGACAAGTTCCGGCCCGACCGCTACGACCTCGTCGGAGCGGCCATCTGCCTGGTCGGCGTCGCCGTCATCATGTACGCCCCGCGCACGAGCTGACGTCGCGGTGATGAGTTTCCGCGCCCGTGCCCGTCACACCTGCGAAGGGACACGACGACGCGGAGGGATGACGTCATGGGTAGGGACACGCAGCTGCAGGAGCTGGGCGTGAGCGATCTGGCTGAGGTCGACGAACCGGCGTTCACCGGGCTGGCGCAGCGGCACCGGCGGGAGCTGCACGTGCACTGCTACCGGATGCTCGGGTCGTTCGAGGACGCCGAGGACACCGTCCAGGAGACGTTCCTGCGGGCGTGGCGGCGGCGGGACACGTTCGCGGGACGGTCGACGTTCCGGGCCTGGCTGTACCGGATCGCCACCAACGCCTGCCTGGACCTGCTCGCCAAGTGCCGGCCCGAGCCCGCGACCGGCGGCGAGGTGCGGTGGCTCCAGCCGTACCCGGACCGGCTGCTCGACGAGCTGCCCGCCGCCGACGCGGACGAGCCGGAAGCCGTAGCGGTGGCGCGAGAGACGATCGAGCTGGCGTACCTGGTCGCGGTGCAGCACCTGGCGCCGCGCCCACGCGCAGTGCTGATCCTGCGGGACGTGCTCGGCTGGCCCGCGAAGGACGTCGCGGAACTCCTTGGGGACTCGGTCAACTCGGTGAACAGCGCCTTGCAGCGCGCCCGCGCGGGCATGCGGGAACACCTGCCCGCGCAACGGCAGGACTGGACCGGCGACGAGACGGACACGCGGACCCGCGAGCTGGTACGCCGCTTCACCGACGCCAGCATCGCCAAGGACGTCGACGGTCTCGCCGCCATGCTGCGCGACGACGTGCGCTGCTCGATGCCGCCCACCCCGGGCCTCCAGATCGGCCGCGACGCCGTGGTGAACGACTGGATCGCAGACGGTTTCGAGAGCCTGGGCAGCCTGCGAGCAGTGCCCACCGCCGTGAACCGGCAGCCCGCCGTCGCGTTCTACCTCTGGCAGGACAGCGACGGCGCGTACCTGCCGCTCACAGTCGACGCCCTGCGCATCACCGGCGGGGCCATCACCGAGATCGTCACGTTCCACGCCGACCAGTTCCCGCGGCTCGGGCTGCCGGAGCGCCTGCCGGCCGACCGTACGCCGTAGTGCCCGCGCGGACGCTCGCGCTGCCCGGCGGCGCGCGAGTTCCGGTGGTCGCGGCCCAGTGGCGTCACGCGTACGGCGTGGTCACGCGCGGCCGGGTGCAGCTGGAGCTGCGCGACGGCACCCCCGGGCCGGTCCTCGGCCGTGACGCCGGCTTCTGGCTGCGCGGCACCGGCGTACGCGCGTTGCGCAACCCCGGCCGTCGCACCGCGACCGTGCGGATCCTCACCCCTCACCTCGAAGCTCGGAGGAACGACATGATCAGCAGCACCGACACCGGCACCGTCTCGGGCCGTCCGCACGGCTTCCGGCGGCTCGCCGTCACCGGCCTGGTCGCCACGATCGCCGCGATGGCGGTCACCACGCTCGCGGCGGCGCTCGCCCGGGCCGCCGGTGTGGACTTCGAGATCCCTGACGGCGGCGAGACGATCCCGTTGGGCGGGTTCGCCGTGGTGACCGGGTTCTTCTCGCTCGTGGGCGTCGTCATCGCCGCCGTCCTGTTGCGGTTCAGCGCCTACCCCGCGCGGCGGTTCGTGTGGACGGCGGTGTCCCTGACCGCGCTGTCGATGGTGCCGCCGTTGATCGCCGGGGGCGACGCAGCCACCACTGTCGCGCTGGTCGGGCTGCACCTGGTCGCGGCGGCGGTGATGATCCCCGCCCTGACGCGGAGCCTGCGCGCGAGGACCGGCTGACGCCCCGCCTCCGGCGGCAAATCGCGGCTACGGGACACCTGCTGTCTCCGGCCGGAGGTGCGGCTGTCCCTGCGCTCCCCGCCACGAGACGGCTTCAATCGAGCGCCTACCATCCCACCGTGGAGGGCTTGTTCTGGATTGCCGTCGTGCCGCTGTGCGGCCTGTTCGGCTGTCTGGTCCCGTGCGCCGTCCTGGCAGCGCTGGCCACGTGGCCCAGGAAGGGCGACCGCGGGTAGCTCCACCCTCGACGTGTATCCGGGCGGACCATCCCTGCGGCGTGTGCGCCTGGCGGTTTACTCGGCCGTGGCTCCGCGACGTCGGAGGGCCACCTTGGTGCCGCCGAACGCGACGAGCCAGGGCAACACCAGGAAGCCGCCGCAACCGATCACGATCAGCCACAGCGTCTCACCCGGTCTTCCCTGATGCTCCAGGCCGGGCCAGGTGAAGGCGCTGCCGAGCAGCGACAACGCGTAGAACAGGACGATCACGATCGCGGCGGCCGTACCGATCCGGCGGCTGAGCCCGATGCCCGCGGCGCAGAGAAACCCGAGCCCGGACATGACAAGGGGGGCGAGGTACATACCGGACAGGACGACGAAGGTGTAGTACGTCGCACCGGGGTCGAGAGCCGGGTCCGCCAGCGGTGGCGGGCCGGCTCCGACCGCGTGGACGACAGCGGAGAGGGCGGAGTTCACCACTTCGGACTCCTCGCACCGGGACGCTCGCACGCCATCGAAATCGATCCCTCAGTCTGGCACCGGTCGAGCCGCCAGATCGACCGGGAGCCGCAGGCCCGACACAGAATGATGCGATCCACAGGATTCGATCGAGATCACTCGGGCACTTCGATACGGACCATACGCCGGGCGCCGCCAGTCGGCGCCCGGCGCCACGTACGACCGAGAGGTGACACCATGACCTTCCGCGCCAGGCTCGTCGGAGCCGCACTCGCCGGGACGCTCGCCGCCGGTGCATCGGCACTGGCCACGGCCTCCACGGCCAGCGCGCAGGCCGAACCCTGCGTTCAGCGCATCGCCGTGGTGAACAACGCCGCCTTCGTGATGTCCTTCAGTGTCGCGGCGAGCAACGGCTTGGAGACGGCGAACACCGACACCTACCCGATCAACCAGTCGCGGACGATCGATCTCACCACCACCGCGCTGCCGGTCGGGTCCGATGTGCGGCCGGTGGTGGACGCGGTGGCCGGAGCGCAACGGACCCCGAGCAGCTTCGTGTCGTACTGCGAGAACGGGCAGACCGCGACGTACTCGGTGACCGGGACGACGTACGACTACTCGGTCACGCTGATCGGCTGACCGACGCGTCGACCCTTCGGGGCGTCCGCCATCCCGGCGGGCGCCCCGCGCTCGTCCGCGCCGAGACGGGTAACCGGCGGCGAGGGCCGCCGGTAGACAGGTCGTCCGCTCAAGCGTCAACCGATCGAGTCACCGAACGCCAGGCGTCGAAGGCCCATTCGAGGTCGGCCGTGTTCGCACCGGTGAGGACCGTTTCCAGGTACGCGCCGTCGACGAATGTGAAGCCGTAGAGGGTGAATTCGATGCCGTCGTCACGGCGGTAGAGCCAGGCGGCACGATGGCCCACCCCGTCGCGGCCGCCCTCCCCCACCTTGGCTGTCGGGTTCGGTGGCAGCCCGGCATCGAGCGAGACGATGACGCCGGCTCCGTCGGCACACCGCCACGACGATCCTGGACCGGCCCGCATCGCCCGGCCGGACGCGTGCCACCTGGTGACACCGTCGTCGGTGGTCTCCCGCGTCCAGGAGCCGGAAGCTCGACCGACCAACCGTCGCCCAGAGACCGCCGCGCGCCCCAAGTGTCACCTACGGCCGGCGTTGCGTGTGGTGGTGACCTCATCGGTGTGGACGCCGCCGATCAGCCGTTGCTGGGGCTGGTGATCCCGCGTTCTGCAAAGGACTCCGCGACCTCATCGAAGACGCCGCCGGCAAGCTCGGGCTGCGCGAGAGCATCGGACAACGGTAGCTCCAGTTGAGGGTCGTACCCGGGGAGGCCCGTGACCGCCTGGACCGCTTCGCCGAGTTGGTACATCGCCGCGACGACTGCCCAGGCATCGTCGCCCCGGCACCAGAAGGGCACCGTGATCCCGGCTCACTGTCGTGGCCGAGGCAATCGAGCGTCGCAACCGCCTCGTTCACTCCACGGCCGAGATCGGAGAAGTCTGGCGCGAGTACGCGGACGGGTCTGGCGGCGAGTGGGTGCATGTCATTACAGCGATGGGCGAGGATGACTGCGATGAGCACGACCTGCGCAGCGACCTCGCGTTACAGCAGCAAGCAACCTGCGAAGCGGTGCGACTGCTCTACTTCCTTACGTTCGGACAGCGTCTGGATCCTGTCCCCGACCAGCGACGGGAGTAACCTCAACTCGTCTCGAATTGCGCCACCATCCTCGCCATGCAGCTCGCCAACCGCACGGAACCGAGCCCGCTTCGACATGTGCTGATGTTGAAGCGGAACTTTGGTCGGCTCGCACGTGACCTGCGGCAATTTGGTAGGCACCCTGGTCGTGACCAATCTAGGGTCGCCGCCGCTGCTGGCTGGTTGCCGACGTTTGACGGCGTCTTGTGCCCCCCCCGGGGGGGCCCCGAGCAGGTCCGCCACAGCCCGCCGTTCGCGGCGGCACCCACGCTTTAGGAACGGTGTAGCGCTGGCGCGAGCGCCATGAGTCCTGCTAGGACGTTGGCCTTCCGACTCCCTAGCGGGACGCTTCATCATTCCGCACACGTTCCGGATTTTGCGACCCGACTGATTGCTGGTTACGGGGGCTAACCATCATCCGACTCAGCGACGATTGCTTCTACTAGGTCATTCAGCGACTTCCTCTTCAGAAACTTCCACCCCTGACGTAGTGTCCAGATTGCGGAAGCGCCAGACGCGAGGATGAAAATCGCCTCCCAGACGTCCTTATCAATTCCGAAAAAGGTCCTAAAATCGGCGGTAGCCAGACCGACAAATAGCGCAAGGAAAACACCTAGAGGCGCCAGAACGGAACTGACATCTACATGCAACGGGAGGCTTTTGCGCAGGGCCAACTCAATCTTGTCCCGAGTTGTGACGTGAACCTGTTGCGCAACGTTTACTGTCACTTTAGTTGTATTACTAATGGATCGCCCAAGGTCCACCTTCAAGGCGGGAGGCTTCCCACTTCGAGCCTCCGGCAGCGAGGCTCCTCGCTGCAATATTTCGCCTTCCGCAGACTGCCCACCCTGTTCGGTCACTCTGCATCCCCCTCAGCCGTCTCAAAGGCGGGGTCATTGAGGAGTCCCAACGCTCCGAGCGCATGCTCCGAAAGAAACCCACATCTCACACATGATGTAATCGCTACAGGTATCGCCAAGCCGCCTAGAGTGGTTTCTGACGATGACTTTTGCAGACTATGTGTTCCTAACCCTTGCTCCAGAAGGAACACTTCATGCCCGCAACGAGGGCAGGGCCTATCGGCACCACGCTTACTAAGCGCGTCAACAATCATGGCAAGCTGCCGCTTACCCAATAGGCGTTCTGGAATTTTTGGCTCAGGGTCTACGAGGATCACGCCCTAGATTATCCACTCCTTGGCTGACTCGCTACAGGCGCACGACCAGCCCCAGACTGATTGCCATCCCATATGTCATCGCCCCCCCTGGGGAGCGGGCCACTGCCCGGCCCGCCTCGGTCAAGGCAGCCTTGACGTACGGACGGCCCCTGCCGGGACGGCTGAGTTGGCTTTCGTGTCACGGACCGTGCCCCCGGCGGACACCGTCACAGTGGCGCAGTTGACCTGACCTCGACCGGTACGGACCCGGCTCCTGAGGTCGGATCTGACCATCGGCGGCCACCCCTACCCCCGCCCAGGTGAGCAGTTGACGTGACGGTGAACCGCTGCGGAGCGGGCTCCTGGACGACCGGCCTGCTCTCGGCCGGACACCGCCCCCCTGCTTGGTTCTTGCCGCGCGCGGACCCGGTGGCGCGTTACCTGCGCCGCACGGGCATGGCCGCGCGGCCCGGTCGGCTGTCGGCCCACCCCCCACCCTCAACGGCCTGTCGTTCTGCGGCGGCCCCTTGGGCTCCCCGCTTCCGCGCCAGCCGCCGGGCGTGTTGTGTGGCCGGAGTCGGAGCGCCAGCGGAGCGACGGACACGCGCCCCGGGCGGCGGCGCGTGCGGCCCGTTGCGGGCCGCCTTGACGCGGGCGAGAACATCAAGGCGCTATCGCTGTACCTCGGTCACGCCGACCCGGGCTTCACGCTGCGGGTCTACACCCACCTGCTGCCGACCAGCGAGGACCGCACTCGCCGGGCGATCGACACTGCGTTCGGGCACGGCCCGACTGACCCTGACGGCCTGGCGACGGCCTAGCCTGGTGCCGGAAGAGTGTTTGGGCAGCTCAGGAAGGGTGACCGGCGTCACTTGGCGTTGAAGTAGTTCGCCTCCGGGTGGTGCACCACGATCGCGTCGGTGGCCTGCTCCGGCACCAACTGGAACTCCTCGGACAACTGCACCCCGATCCGCTCGGCGCCCAGCAACTCCACGATCTTCGCCCGGTCCTCCAGGTCCGGGCAGGCCGGGTAGCCGAACGCGTACCGGCAGCCCCGGTAGTCGGTGCGCAGCAGGCCGGCCAGATCGGCCGGGTCCTCGTCGGCCACAGTGCCGCCGCCGGGCAGCACCAGCTCGGCCCGGATCCGCCGGTGCCAGTACTCGGCCAGGGCCTCGGTGAGCTGCACGGACAGGCCGTGCACCTCCAGGTAGTCGCGGTACTCGTTGCCGGCGAACATCTTCGCCGTGTACTCGCTGATCGGCTGCCCCACGGTGACCAGCTGCAACGCCACCACGTCGAGCTGGTCGCCCTTGGGCCGGAAGAAGTCGGCCAGGCACAGGCGCCGCTCCTGCCGCTGCCGGGGGAAGGAGAACCGGGCCCGCTCGCTGTGCCCGTTCTCGTCCAGCACCACCAGGTCGTTGCCCTCGGAGTACGCGGGGAAGTAGCCGTACACGACGGCCGCCTCCAGCACCTGGTCGGAGATCAGGCGGTCCAGCCAGTACCGCAGCCGGGGCCGGCCCTCGGTCTCCACCAGTTCCTCGTACGACGGTCCCTTCCCGCCACGGGCGCCGCGCAGGCCCCACTGGCCCAGGAACGTGGCCCGCTCGTCGAGCAGTGCCGCGTAGTCGGCCAGCGGCACACCCTTGACGACGCGGGTGCCGAAGAACGGCGGCTTCGGCACCGTCACGTCCACCGCCACGTCGGAGCGGACCGACGCGTCGTCCAGTTCGGGCAGCGCCTCGCGCACCTGCGCCCGCTGCCGCTCGCGGCGCTCCCGGCGGGCCGCCAGTGCCGCCTCGCGCTCCGGGTCGACCATCGGCGCGCCGCCGCGCTTGGCCGCCATCACGCGGTCCATCAGGGACAGCCCTTCGAACGCGTCGCGGGCGTAGTGCACCTGGCCCGGGTAGATCGACCGCAGGTCGTCCTCCACGTACGCGCGGGTCAGCGCCGCGCCGCCGAGCAGCACCGGCCAGCGCTCGGCCACGCCGCGGGAGGCCATCTCGGCCAGGTTCTCCTTCATGATGACTGTGCTCTTGACCAGCAGGCCGGACATGCCGATCGCGTCGGCCCGGTGTTCCTCGGCGGCGTCGAGGATCGCGTTGATCGGCTGCTTGATGCCGATGTTGACCACGTCGTAGCCGTTGTTGGACAGGATGATGTCGACCAGGTTCTTGCCGATGTCGTGCACATCGCCCTTCACCGTGGCGAGCACGATCCGGCCCTTGCCGTCGTCGTCGGTCTTCTCCATGTGCGGCTCCAGGTAGGCCACCGCGGTCTTCATCACCTCGGCGGACTGGAGCACGAACGGCAACTGCATCTGGCCGGAGCCGAACAGCTCGCCGACCACCTTCATGCCGTCCAGCAGCAGGTCGTTGATGATGGACAGCGGCGTACGCCCCTGCGCCATCGCGGTGTCCAGGTCGGCCTCCAGGCCGTTGCGCTCGCCGTCAATGATCCGCCGCTTGAGCCGCTCGTCCAGCGGCAGCGCGGCCAGTTCCTCGGCCCGGGTGGCGCGCGCCGAGGCCGCGTCCACGCCCTCGAACGCCTCGATGAACCGCTGCACCGGGTCGTAACCCTCGCGGCGGCGGTCGTACACCAGGTCGAGCGCCACCTCACGCTGCTCGTCCGGGATCCGTGCCATCGGCAGGATCTTGCTGGCGTGCACGATCGCCGAGGTCAGCCCGGCCTGGGCGCACTCGTGCAGGAACACCGAGTTGAGCACCTGCCGGGCCGCCGGGTTGAGGCCGAACGAGACGTTCGAGATCCCGGCGGTGAAGTTGACCCCCGGGTAGCGCGCGGCGATCTCCCGGATCGCCTCGATCGTCTCGATGCCGTCGCGGCGGGTCTCCTCCTGCCCGGTGGCGATCGGGAACGTCAGCGCGTCGATGAGGATGTCCTCCCGGCGCATCCCCCACCGGCCGGTCAGGTCGTCGATCAGCCGGCAGGCCACCCGGACCTTCCACTCGCGGGTGCGGGCCTGGCCCTCCTCGTCGATGAGCAGCGCCACGACGGCGGCGCCGTGCTCCCTGACCACCGGCATGATCCGCGCGTAGCGGGACTCGGGACCGTCGCCGTCCTCGAAGTTGACCGAGTTGACCACGCACCGGCCGCCCAGCATCTCCAGCCCGGCCTCGATCACCGCCGGTTCGGTGGAGTCCAGCACGATCGGCAGCGTCGAGGCGGTGGCGAACCGGCCGGCCAGCTCCCGCATGTCCTGCGTGCCGTCACGGCCCACGTAGTCGACGCAGAGGTCCAGCAGGTGCGAGCCGTCCCGGGCCTGGCTGCGCGCGACCTCCACACAGGCCTGCCAGTCCCCGGCGAGCATGGACTCGCGGAACGCCTTCGAGCCGTTGGCGTTGGTCCGCTCCCCCACCATCAGGATGCTGGCGTCCTGGGCGAACGGCACGTGGTGGTAGATCGAGGAGACCCCGGCCTCCGGCTTCGGCTCTCGCGCCACCGGCGCCCGCCCGCCGAGTCGCTCCACCAGCACCCGGATGTGCTCCGGGGTGGTGCCGCAGCAGCCGCCGATCAGGGCAACGCCGTAGTCGGTGACGAACTGCTCCAGCGCGTCGGCCAGCTCGTCCGGGCTGAGCGGGAAGTACGCCCCGTCGGCGGTCAGCACCGGCAGGCCCGCGTTCGGCATCACCGAGATCGGGATACGGGAGTGCTGCGCCAGGTAGCGCAGGTGCTCGCCCATCTCGGCCGGGCCGGTGGAGCAGTTCAGCCCGATCAGGTCGACGCCCAGCGGCTCGATCGCTGTCAGCGCGGCGCCGATCTCGCTGCCGAGCAGCATGGTGCCTGTCGTCTCCACCGCGACCTGGCAGATGATCGGGACGTCCCGGCCGGCCTCGGCGCGGGCCCGCTTCGACCCGACCACCGCCGCCTTGACCTGGAGCAGGTCCTGGCAGGTCTCGATGATCAGCGCGTCCGCTCCGCCGGCGATCAGGCCGGCGGCGTTCTCCTGGTACGCGTCGCGCAGCGAGGCGTAGCTCGCGTGCCCGAGGGTGGGCAGCTTGGTGCCCGGACCCATCGAGCCGAGCACGAACCGGGGATGCTCCTCCGTCGCGTACGCGTCGGCCGCCTCCCGCGCGATCCGCGCGCCCGCCTCGGACAGCTCCCGGATGCGGCCGGGGATGCCGTACTCGGCGAGGTTGGGCAGGTTCGCGCCGAACGTGTTGGTCTCCACGCAGTCGGCGCCCGCGGCCAGGTAGGCGTCGTGCACGCCGCGGACCACGTCCGGGCGGGTCACGTTGAGGATCTCGTTGCAGCCTTCCAGGCCGTCGAAGTCGTCGAGGGTGAGGTCGGCGGCCTGGAGCATCGTCCCCATCGCGCCGTCCGCGATCAGGATCCGATCGGCCAGCAGGTCACGCAACGAAATAGGCACATGCCCCAGGTTAGTGCGCCCGAGTGCGGCAGAGTCACCCGAACCGGGCCTTCCCACATTCTGCCCACCGGGCCGGCGTACACCTTTCCGCCGGTTCGCCCGAGTGGTCCGGCCCGGCGACCGGCGCGGCCGACGGGCCGGGCCCGGCGGCGGCACGTAGGCTGACGGACGTGAAGGACAACTGGGGTGCGACCGTGCGACGGGGCGGCGCCGCGCCCGACGAGCAGGGTGAGGTGACGGCGTGACCGAGTTCGACGGGCTGCCGGTACTGCGCTCGCCGGTCGCCATCGCGGCCTTCGAGGGCTGGAACGACGCCGCCGACGCCTCCACCGCCGCCGTGGAACACCTGGAACAGGTCTGGCAGGCCCGGGAGGTGACCGAGCTGGACCCGGAGGACTTCTACGACTTCCAGGTGAGCCGCCCGACGATCACCATGGCCGACGGGGAGACCCGGCGCGTCGAGTGGCCCACCACGCGCTTCATGGTGGCCAGCCCGGAGGGCACCGAGCGCGACGTGGTGCTGATCCGCGGCATCGAGCCGAGCATGCGCTGGCGGACGTTCTGCGAGCAGGTGCTGGAGATCTGCCACAGCCTGGAGGTCGAGCGGGTGGTGCTGCTCGGCGCGTTGCTGGCCGACGTGCCGTACACCCGGCCGCTGCCGATCAGCGGCAGCGCGTCGGACGCCGACGCGGCCAAGCGCTACCAGCTCACCCCCACCCGGTACGACGGGCCGACGGGCATCGTCGGCGTGCTGCACGACGCCTGCACCCGGGCCGAGGTCGACGCGGTGTCGTTCTGGGTGCACGTGCCGCACTACGCCAACAACCCGCCCTGCCCGAAGGCCACCCTCGCCCTGCTGCACCGGGTCGAGGAGGTGCTCGACCTGCCGGTGCCGATGGCCGACCTGGCCGAGGAGGCAGCCGAGTGGGAGCAGCGGGTGCGCAGCGCCGCCGAGCAGGACGCCGAACTCGGCGAGTACGTCCGTGAGCTGGAGGAACGGGTCGGCGACGCCGGCATCACCCCGTTGACCGGGGACGAGATCGCCCAGGAATTCGAGAAGTACCTGCGCCGCCGCGGCGGTTCCGCCGGGCCGACAGCGGGTTCCTGGTAGCACCCTTCCGTCGAAGCCGGGCTCCCCTGCCGGGGCCCGGCTTCTTCGTGTCCGGGGTGGCGCCGTCACACCCGCTAGGGCATCCTAGGAACCTAGCTGTTGTGAGGAGGCGGGCATGCAGATCAACCCCGGCGCGGCCGAGTTCCCGCACCGGCAGATCGCCGCGCAGCTCAAGGCCCAGGTGCGCCGCGGCGACTGGGGTCCGGGCGAGCGGCTGCCGTCCATCCCGGCCATCGCCGAGATGTTCGGCGTCGCGAAGCAGACCGTGCAGCGCGCCGTCGACCAGCTGCGGGTCGAGGGCATCCTGATCACCAAACCCGGCTCCGGTACGTACGTCCGGGGCACCCGGCGCCGCCTCAACCGCCTGTCCCGGGGCCGGTACGGCGGCTTCCGCGGCTACCACACCGACCTGGCCGCCCGGTACCGCCAGCAGCTCGTCTCCGTCGGCCGCTCCCCCGCCCCGTCCGAGGTGGCCGACGCGTTCGGCGTCGCCGACGGCACCGAGCTGCTCTGCCGGCGGCACCTGGTACGCACCGACGACTCCCCGGTCGAGGTCGGCGCGTCCTGGTTCCTGCCCGCCGACACCGCCGGCACGTCACTGGAGCGGGCCGAGGCATTCGGCCGGCCGCTGTACCAGGAGGCGGAGGAGGTCACCGGCCGGCGGTACGTCACCGCCACCGACACGATCAGCGCCCGCCAGCCCAGCCGGGAGGAGGCGGAGATCCTCCAGATCCGCCCGGACACGCCGGTGCTGCACCTGCTGCACGTCGCCTACGACGAGCGGCACAAGCCGATCGAGGTCGCCCAGGCCACCTGGCCCGGCCCGATGACCACGCTGACCGAGGAGTACAAGATCCCCGCCCCCGCACCCGACCAGGACCCCGACCCCGGCCTGGTCCTGGGCTGACCCGCCCTCGTCGCCCGGCCCCGGCACCCCGGCACCCCGGCACCCCGGCACCCCGGCACCCCGGCGATCTTGCACTTCCCGCCCCGGCGAACGGGACATTCACGACACCCACGGGGCCACAACTGCAAGACCGCCGAGTCAGCGGTCGGGTCGCCAGCGCACGGAGCAGCCGGGGCCGGCCACGCCCGAGTGGAATATCACGTGTGTCAAACCGTCCTCGACGCACCCACCACGTTCCACCCCACGCCACACCCGCCCCCGGACGGCGCGATCTTGCGGTTGCGGCCCCCGCGAACCGGGCAAAAGCGCCGGAACGTGGGCCGCAAGTGCAAGATCGACGCGCGAGCAGGCGAGAAGGCGCGGCGCGAGGGCGATGAGACGCGGCGGAAGGGCGGGGCGGGGCTAGAGGGCGATGCCGAGGAGGGCGTCGACCGTGTCTCGGAAGAGGGCCGGAGCGGTCTCGTCGTCCGTGACGCCGTTCAGGGTTTCTTCGGCCCAACGGTCGGCCGCCGCCAGGGCACCCGGCGTGTCCAGGTCGTCGGCCAGGCGCTCGCGTACCGCGGCCAGCAACGCCGCCCCCGACGGCCCGGCCGGCGCGGCGGCGGCCCGCCGCCAGCGGCCCAGCCGCTCCTGCGCCTCGGTGAGCAGGTCGTCGGTCCAGGAGCGGTCGCTGCGGTAGTGCCCGCTCATCAGCGCCAGCCGGACCGCCATCGGGTCGACCTTGTCGGCCCGCAGCCGGGACACGAAGACCAGGTTGCCCTGGGACTTCGACATCTTCTCGCCGTCCAGGCCGATCATGCCGGCGTGCACGTAGTGGTCGGCGAACGGTGCCTCGCCGGTCAGCCGCTCGGCGTGCGCGGCGGAGCACTCGTGGTGCGGGAAGATCAGGTCGTTGCCGCCGCCCTGCACGTCGATCCGGTCGCCGAGCAGGTTCAACGCGATGACTGTGCACTCGATGTGCCAGCCGGGACGGCCCGGGCCCAGGTCGCCGCCGGGCCAGGACGGCTCGCCCTCGCGGGCGCCGCGCCACAGCAGCGGGTCGAGCGGGTCGCGCTTGCCGGCGCGTTCCGGGTCGCCGCCGCGCTCGGCGAACAGCTCGATCATCTGCTCGCGGGTCAGGTTGGACTCGTAGCCAAAGCGGGGCGCGGCGGAGATGTCGAAGTAGACGTCGCCGGTGCCGTCGTCGAGCCGGTATGCCGCACCGTCCTTGAGCAGCATCAGCACCTTCTCGGCGATGTCCGGGATCGACTCGACCGCGCCGACGTAGTGCGCCGGCGGGATCATCCGCAGCGCCTCCATGTCCTCGCGGAACAGCGCGGTCTCCCGCATGGCCAGGACCTTCCAGTCCTCGCCGTCGCGCTCGGCGCGCTCCAGCAGCGGGTCGTCGATGTCGGTGACGTTCTGCACGTACCGCACGTCGAGGCCGGCGTCGCGCCACATCCGCTGCACCAGGTCGAACGTGATCATGGTGGCGGCGTGCCCGAGGTGCGTCGCGTCGTACGGGGTGATGCCGCAGACGTACATCGAGGCCGCGCCCTCGGGCCGGCTGGGATGGGCGCCCTGCCGCGCCGAGTCGTACAACCTCAGCGACACGCCCTCGCCGGGCAGCCGTGGCACGTCATGTCCCGCCCAAGACTCCATGACCGCCAGCCTAACGATCCGTCAGGCGCTCGGGTGCCGCCCTACGGGTGATCAACGCGACAGCAGCTCACATGGGTGGCCAGGGCATCGCCGGCCACTCCTGCGGCGGCAGGGGGAACCGGCCGCTCTCGCGCAGCCGCTCGACCCGTTCCGCCAGCGCGGCCAGCTCACCGATGGTCAGGTGCTCGGCCAGTTCCTCACCGAGCGGCCCGCGGAGCTGCCCGGCCAGGCCGTCGAGCATCTCCACCGCGTCCGGCGGCAGTTCGCGGCCGGCCCAGCCCCACAGGACCGTACGCAGCTTCTCCTCGACGTGGAAGCTCACGCCGTGGTCGACGCCGTAGATCCGGTCGTCCGGGCCGACGAGCACGTGCCCTCCCTTGCGGTCGGCGTTGTTGATGATCGCGTCGAGCACGACGAGCCGGGCCAGGCGGGGGTCGTCGGCGTGCGCCAGCGCGTACGCCGCCCCGTCGTCGTCGCGCGCCGCGGCGACAGGGAACCAGCGCGGCGGGATCTCCCGCGCCGGCACGAACCCGACCAGCGGCTCGGCGTCGTCCGGCTCGTCGATCCAGAGCTGGCACGAGCCGGGGCCGAACGGGCCGTCGCGCAGCACCGTGGGCGGAACCAGGTCCCAGCCGGTGGCCCGGGACACCAGGTAGGCGGACACCTCCCGGCCGGCGAGCGTGCCGTCCGGGAAGTCCCAGAGCGGGCGCTCGCCGCGTACCGGCTTGTAGACACAGTGCGCTGTCACGTCGCCGAGCGCGATGACGCCGCGCAGCGTCGCGTTGGAGGCGTCGACGAGCCGCCCCTCCAGGGTCAGCTCACCGTCGGCGAGCAGCCGCAGCGCCTCGGCGCCGTCCTGTCGGGGCTGCAGTTCCGACGAGGTCACCGGTGATAGCCGTTGTGCCGGGGGCAGAGGTGACCGGCCGGGTCGAGCGGCTGGCCGCACAGCGGGCAGGGGGGCCGGCCGGCGTTCACGACGCGCTTGGCCCGTTCGATGAACTCGCGGGTCGCCTCCGGGGTCAGCCGCACCCGCAGGCGGTCGAGGTCGTCGTCCGGCTCGTCCGGGTCCTCGTCGGCGTCGTCGTCCGCGTCGCCCAGCTCGACCTCGACCTCGGCCTCACCGACGGCGATCGCCTCGATCACCACGGTGGCGGTGTCCACGTCGAAGGCCAGGCCCAGCGTGCCGACCCGGAACTCCTCGTCCACAGGCGTGTCGAGCGGCTCGTTGTCGCCGGTCACGGTGGTGACCGGCTCCGGAAGCTTCACGCCGAAGCGGCGCTGCGCCTCGGCGAGCAGCTCCTCCAGCTTCTCGGCGAGCAACGACACCTGGACCTTCTCCAGCGACACGCTGACCAGCCGGCCGCCGCCGCGCGCCTGGAGGAAGAACGTGCGCTCCCCCGGCGGGCCGACCGTACCGGCGACGAACCGCTCCGGCGGCTCGAAGGCGTGCACCTGGTGCGTCATACCCACGACCCTATCCGGCGTGTGGAAGCACCGCGCAGCCCACCGACGCCGAATCCGCCCAGAGCGAACGCGCCGCGTACGCCCGCTTCACCCGGCCGCGCCCGCGCCTCCACCGACCGCCGCGTCGGACTCGGCCGCCGGCGCCGGTCGCCGGCGCCGCTTGCGCGGCGGCGGGACCAGCGCCGACAGGTCACCGCCGGTGTCGTTGAGCCGGACCAGGAACGGTCGCAACGGGGTGTAGCGGATCGCCGTCACCGACGCCGGGTCGGCCACGATCCGCTGAAAAAGATCAAGGTGTACGCCGAGCGCGTCCGCCACGATCGCCTTGATCACGTCACCGTGGCTGCACGCCAGCCAGATGGCCTCCGGCCCGTGCTCGGCGGTGACCCGCGCGTCCCACGCCCGTACCGCGGCGACCGCGCGCGCGGACATGGCCGCCATCGACTCGCCCTGCGGGAACGCGGCGGCGCTCGGGTGCTGCTGGACCACCGGCCAGAGCGGCTCCTTCGCCAGCTTCTTCAGCGACTGCCCCTCCCAGTCGCCGTACCCGCACTCGATCAGCCCTTCGTCGACGACCGGCTCGGCGCCGGGAAGCGCCAGCTCGAGGGTCTGCCGGCAGCGGATGAGCGGGCTGGTCACCACCGCCGCCAGCGGCAGCCCGGCGAGGCGCCCGCCGACCGCCGTGGCCTGCGCCCGGCCGGTGTCGTCCAGCTCGACCGGTTGCCGCCCGGCCAGGCCGCCGTCGGCGTTCGCGGTGGTCCGGCCGTGTCGCAGAAGCAGAAGGGTCGCCACGCTGACCACCCTAGGCGGTACGTCCCCCCGATGATCGTCCCGCCACGACAGCTCGTTCCCCGGCCGCTCCCGGCTCCCGGCCCGCCTCCGCCCCCTCCGCCCCCCTTTCGGCGTCGATCATGAGGTTGGCCCGGACAAATCGGACGGCAATCCCGGCCAACTTCATGATCGACCGACGGAAGGCGTCCCGTGGGCGACGCCCGGGCCTCGCCGGGATCAGGTGCGTGGCGGCGGAGAACTTGGAAGGTTTGCGCCCCTCTGGGGGCCTTCTCGTACCAAGATCTCCCGTCGAGCGTGGGCGGATGCCGGGTGCCCCGCTCCAGCCGGGCTCGCGCCACTAGCTCCACCCTCGCGGACCCACCCACAGGGCCGATCATGAGGTTGGCGGAGACAAACCGGACAGACGATGCCGCTAAGTTCATGATCGACGCGGCGGGACGCGGGCGGGCGCGACATGGGCGGGCGACGCGGGCGGGCGACATGGGCGGGCGCGACGCGGGCGGGCGGGACGCGGGCGGGCGCGACGTCGGTGGCGGGGGGACATGGCGGGCCCGGGTGGATGGGGGCGGTGTCCGGGCTGCGTCGGGTGTCCGGTTTCGGGGTGGTCGGGGACACTCGGCTGGCGGAATCGTGGGCGGGGCCGGGGCGTTATACCTGGTGAACGACCGCAGCAGCACTCCCGCAGCACGCGAGCGCGGGTGGCAGGGCCCGGGAATGATCCCGGGCCGGCGGTCGTTGTGGATGTCTCCGGCGCCACCCAGCCGAACCCCGCACGCCACCCCCGGGCGTGCTGCGGGCCGCGGGTGAGCAGGACGCCGGATCCCCCCGAGAACCTTTCTTGAGCGCCTGACGGTGCCCACGCACCCCACCCCCGGGTGTGCGTCGACCCCCGAATGGAGCCCCCTCATGAACACGATCCTGCGTAAGAGCATCCTCGGTATCGCCGGTCTGACCGTCGCCGGTGGCCTCGCCGCCGGCCCCCTCAACCACGACACCAGCACCCCCACCGCCCGGGACGCCGCGGTCACCACCACTCAGGCCGCCGCGAAGCTCGACACCGCCACACTCATCCCGCACGGCGTGCAGGGCAACCAGTCCCACATCGACCTGAACGACGAGCAGACCGCCAACGTCAAGGCCATCATCGCCGCCACCAAGAAGGCCGGCATGGACGAGCGCGCCGCGGTCGTGTCGATCGCCACGGCGTTGCAGGAGTCGAAGCTGGAGAACCTCGGCCACCTCGGTGACCGTAACGACCACGACTCGCAGGGCCTGTTCCAGCAGCGCCCCTCCTCCGGCTGGGGCACGGTCGAGCAGATCACCGACCCCGAATACTCCACCACCGCGTTCCTCAAGGGCCTCAAGCAGGTCGACGGCTGGCGCGACATGCCCCTGACCAAGGCCGCCCAGACCGTCCAGGTCTCCGCCTACCCCGACCACTACGCCCAGTGGGAGCAGCAGGCCGCCGACCTCGTCGCCCAGCACTGGAACAGCTGAGTAAGAGCAGCGAAAAGGCCGGCACCCCGAACCAACGGGGTGCCGGCCTTCTCGCGTACCAGGAGACAGCGTCAGGTCGCGCTGATCGTGCCGGTCGCCAGCAGGCAGATCACCAGGCTGCCCAGCGCCACCCGGTACAGCACGAAGACGTACAGCGTGTGGTGTGCGACGTAGCGCAGCAGCCACGCGATGGCCGCGTAGCCGACGGCGAACGCGATGAGCGTCGCAATCACCATCTGCGCCACGCTCGGCGCGGCGGTGCCCGGCGCGGACGGCTCGAAGACGTCCGGGAGGCTGAACACGCCGGAGATCACCACGGCCGGGATCGCCAGCAGGAACGAGTAGCGGGCCGCGGTCTCCCGGGTGAGGTTGAGCAGCAGGCCCGCGGTCAGGGTGCCGCCCGAGCGGGAGACGCCGGGGACCAGCGCCGCGGCCTGGGCGAAGCCCATGATGACGCCGTCGCGCATCCGGAAGTTCTCCAGCGTGCGGGTCTGCCGGCCCCAGTACTCGGCGAAGGCCAGCAGCATCGCACCGATGATCAGCGTGCAGGAGATCAGCCAGAGGTTCCGGCCGGCGGTGCGGATCTGGTCCTTGAAGATCAGCCCGAAGATGCCGATCGGGATGGTGCCGACGATGACGTACCAGCCCATCCGGTAGTCGAGGCTCGACCGCACCGAACGGTCGACCAGGCCGACGAACCAGGTCCGGACGATCCGCCAGATGTCCTTGGCGAAGTAGATCAGGACGGCGGCCTCGGTGCCGAGCTGGGTCACCGCGGTGAACGACGCGCCCGCGTCCCGGCCGAAGAACAGGGCCGAGGTGATCCGCAGGTGCCCCGACGAGGACACCGGAAGGAACTCGGTCAGTCCCTGGACCAGGCCCAGGACGATGGCCTCGATCCAGGTCACTCGCCGACTCCGGACAGCTCCAGCGCCTCGGCGACGGTACGCAGGGTCTGCACCCCGCTGTCCCGGTCGGCCACGAACAGCGACACCGACAGCGTGGTCACGCCGGCGGCGGCGTACTCCCGCATCCGCTCGGCGATGCGCTCCTTCGGGCCGAGCAGCGAGGTGCGGTCGATGAACTCCATCGGTACGGCGGCGGCCGCGTCGCGCTGCCGCTTGGCCAGGTAGAGGTCCTGGACCTCGCGGGCGGCGTCGCCGTAGCCCATCCGGGTGGCGAGCTGGTTGTAGAAGTTCTGCTTGCGGCTGCCCATGCCGCCCACGTACAGCGCGGCGTACCAGCGCACCAGCTCGGCGCAGGTGGCGATGTCGTCGCCGACCACGACCGGCACGGACGGCACCACGTCGAAGCCGGCCAGTTCCTTGCCCGCCGCCGCGCGCCCGGCGCGCACCGAGGCGAGGTGCTCCTCGGCGAACTCCGGTGAGTAGAAGACGGCCAGCCAGCCGTCGGCGATCTCGCCGGCCAGTTCCAGGTTCTTCGGGCCGACTGCGGCCAGGTAGATCGGGATGTGGTCGCGCGGCGGGTGGAAGCCCAGCCGCAGCGCCTTGCCGGGGCCGTCGGGCAGCGGCAGCGTGTAGTGCTCGCCGTCGTACGCGACCTCCTTGCGGGCCACCGCCAGCTTGACGATGTCGACGTACTCCCGGGTGCGGGCCAGCGGCTTGGCGAACCGCACGCCGTGCCAGCCCTCGGAGACCTGCGGGCCGGACACGCCCAGGCCGAGCCGGAACCGGCCGCCGGAGAGCGTGTCGATGGTCGCGGCGGTCATCGCGGTCATGGCGGGGGTACGGGCCGGGATCTGCATGACCGCGGAGCCCACGTCGATGCGCTCCGTCTGACCGGCGATCCAGGCCAGCATGCTCGGCGAGTCCGAGCCGTACGCCTCCGCGGCCCAGACCACCGAGTAGCCGAGCCGGTCCGCCTCCTGGGCCAGCGCCAGGTGGTCGAAGGGCGTGCTCCACGCCGTCTGGTATCCGAGGTTGAGCCCGAGTCGCACTGATCCTCCCACCGTCCGCACCACAGGTCGCATCAGGTTACGCAATGAGCGTGGCGCCCTCGACGTCCGGCTCGCCCCGAACATGTCACACCGGGTGGAGCTCGCGCGGGAAGTTGACTGCGGCGAGGATATCCGTGACGCCGGGTTCGAAATAAGGTTCACGCATGCAACAGCGACCGCTCGGCCGAAGCGGGCTGGCGGTATCGCGGCTCGCGCTCGGCACCATGACCTGGGGACGGGACACCGACGCCGACGACGCGGCCGCCCAGCTGAAGAGCTACCTCGACGCGGGCGGCAACCTCGTCGACACCGCCGACGTGTACGCCGACGGCGACGCCGAGTCGGTGATCGGCTCGCTGCTGGGCAGCCTGGTGGACCGCGACGAGCTGCTGATCGCCACCAAGGCGGGCCTGCGGCCGGGCAGCCGCCGCCGGGACGGATCGCGCGGTCACCTGCTGCGTACGCTGGACGCCTCGCTGCGCCGGCTGGGCACCGATCACGTCGACCTGTGGCAGGTGCACGGGTACGACCCGGACACCCCGCTGGAGGAGACGCTCTCGGCGCTGGACCACGCGGTGTCCAGCGGGAAGGCCCGCTACGTGGGTGTGTCGAACTTCTCCGGCTGGCAGACCGCCCGGGCCGCCGCCTGGCAGGCCGCCTGGCCGGGGCGCGCCCCGGTGGTCGCCGCGCAGGTGGAGTACTCGCTGCTGGAGCGCGGCGTGGAGCGGGAGGTGCTGCCCGCCTGCGCCGGGATGGGGCTGGGCGTGCTGCCCTGGTCGCCGCTGGGCCGGGGCGTGCTCACCGGCAAGTACCGCAACGGCCGCCCGGCCGACTCGCGGGCGGTGTCGCCGCATTTCGAGCGGTTCGTCGCGACGTACCTGGAGCCGCGCTGCTCCAGCATCGTGGAGGCGGTGGCGATCGCGGCCGGTGGGCTCGGCGTGTCGCCGCTGGAGGTGGCGCTGGCCTGGGTGCGGGACCGGCCGGGCGTGACCGCGCCGATCCTGGGCGCCCGCACCGTCGGGCAGCTGCTCGGCGCGTTGCAGGTGGAGCGGATGACGCTGCCGGAGGAGATCGTCACGGCGCTGGACGACGTGTCGGCGGTGCCGGTGGGCTATCCGGAGCGCGACGGCTGAGCCGTACGAGGGCGATCCGGGTCACCCGCAGGGGGTGGCGGAGGGCCCACGACCTGGGCAGCATAGGGGCATGGACTACGAATACGCGCCGCTGCGGTTGCCCTCGAACGTCGATCGGCTGACCGCCGCGGCGCAGCTGGCGATCCAGGCCGAGTTCTCCGGCTGGGAGCTGGCCCGGGTGCGGCTCTACCGGGACGGCACGCGGCAGGTGGTGCTGCGGCGCCGCCTGGTCAACCAGTCGCAGCCGGGTCTGTCGTACTGACGAGGGGCCCGTCCCCGGGGCCGCGCGACGCGGCGCCGCCCCGGGGACGCGCACGGCCTAGTGCGCGTGGTCGTGCTCCTCGTCCAGCTCCATGAACGGGTGCTCGTCGAGCCGGCCGACCAGCCGGTCGTCGGCGGCCGGCTGGAACGGGCCGACCGGGTCGTCGTCGTCGAACGACTCCAGGTCGACGGGGGTGCCGACCTCGCTGACCATCACCACACCGTCCAGCGGCTCCAGCTCCGGCACGTCGAGCGCGGACAGCGAACCGTCGCCGCTCTGCAGCAGCTCCAGCACCGCCTCGCCGACGCCCTCCACCGGCGCCGGCTCGTCCTCCTCCGGGGTGCCCTCCCGGCGGGCCGCCTCGGCCGCGCGCAGCAGCGCGGCGACGCTGGGCACCCGGTAGTCGCGCCGCTGCCGCACCGAGATGACCCGCGGGTGCGGGTCGGTGGGCTCGCCGCCCTCGACGGCGCCGAAGCGCTCGTCGGCCTCGTCCGGGTCGATCGACTCCACGTCCCAGGGCGTCACCTCGCCGAACGCGTCGAGCAGCTGCTCGTCGTAGGCGAACGAGGCGTTGTTCAACGCGACGTACGCCTGCCAGACGGCGTCGTCGTCGATCCGGCCCTGGGCGGCCCGGACGGCGGCCAGGTGGGCGCGGGCCGCGTCGATCACCCGCTCGAGGGCGGCGTCCAGCTCACCGTGCTGGTCGGTCATGTGTGGCAGTCCCTTCGCGATGGGGGGAGGTTCCGCGCCGGCGGCGCCGCGGCGGGCGCGGTCAGCAGGTACGGAGGAAGCGGTCCAGAACCCGCACGCCGAACTGTAGTCCGTCCAGCGGAACCCGCTCGTCGATGCCGTGGAACAGGCCGGAGAAATTGAGGTCGGCGGGCAGCCGCAGCGGCGCGAACCCGAAGCAGCGGATGCCGAGCTGGGAGAACGCCTTGGCGTCGGTGCCGCCGGAGAGCATGTACGGCACGGGGTGCGCGCCCGGGTCCTCGGCGCGCAGCGCCTCCGACATGTGCGCCACCAGGTCACCGTCGAACGTGGTCTCCAGGGCCGGCTGGCGCTGGACGTACTCGATGGCGATGTCCGGCCCGACCAGCTCGCGCAGCTGCCGCTCCAGTTCCTCGCTCTGGCCGGGCAGGCTGCGGCAGTCGATGGTGGCGGTGGCCCGGCCGGGGATGACGTTGTCCTTGTAGCCGGCGGCCAGGCGGGTCGGGTTGGCGGTGTTGCGGACGGTCGCGCCGATGATGTTGGCGATCGGGCCGAGCTTGGCGATCGCGGTCTCCGGGTCGTCCGGGTCGATCTCGATGCCGAGCACGTCGGAGACCTCGGCGAGGAACGCTCGTACGGTGTCGGTCATCACGACCGGGAAGCGGTGCCGGCCGATCCGGGCGACCGCCTCGGCGAGCGCGGTGACGGCGTTGTCGTCGTGCACCATCGAGCCGTGGCCGGGCCGGCCCTTGGCGTGCAGGCGCAGCCAGTCGATGCCCTTCTCGGCGGTCTCGATCAGGTAGAGGCGGCGCTGCTCGTCGACGGAGTAGGAGAAGCCGCCGACCTCGCCGATCGCCTCGGTGCAGCCGTCGAACAGGTCCCGGTGGCGCCGGGTGAGGAAGTGCGCGCCGTAGTCGCTGCCGGCTTCCTCGTCGGCGGTGAACGCGAGCACGACGTCGCGCCGGGGGCGGACGCCGGTGCGCTGCCAGTCGCGGACCACGGCGAGCACCATCGCGTCGAAGTCCTTCATGTCGATCGCGCCGCGGCCCCACAGGTAGCCGTCGCGGATCTCGCCGGAGAACGGGTGCACCGACCACTCGTCCGGGTCGGCGGGCACCACGTCGAGGTGGCCGTGCACCAGCAGCGCGTCGCGGCCGGGCTCGGTGCCGGGGATCCGGGCGACCAGGTTGGCCCGGCCGGGCGCGGATTCGTGGATCTCGGCGTCGACGCCGACCTCGGCGAGCTTCTCCGCCACGTACTCGGCGGCGCGCCGCTCCCCCGCGCTGGTGTCGTTGTCGCCGGTGTTGGTGGTGTCGATGCGCAGCAGGTCGCGGCAGAGGTCCACGACCTCGTCGGTGGCGTCGGGTCGGGCGGGGGCGGCGTCGCTCGTCATCGCTTCCTTATACCAGCAGGTGAGGTGGTCGCGGGCCGCCGGTGTCGGGCGGCGGTTTCGCGGATCGTCCGGCCGGGTACCGCCGGACCGCCCGGACATCGACTCCGGCCGTCACGAGGAGGGCACCATGACCGTCCCCCTGCCGCCGCTGCCGCCCGCCGCCGACGACGCGTACCGGCCGGGTGGGCGGAGCGTCGCCGAACTCGTGGACACCGAGCACCGGGTGCTGCTGGGGCTGGCCGACCGGGTCACCGACCCGGCGCTGGACGCCGCCGGCCGGCGCGAGGTGCTCGACGTCCTGACCGCTGCGGTGTCCCGGCACCTGTCCGCCGAGGAGCAGTACCTGTTCCCGGCGGCCCGCGCCGCCGTGCCGGACGCCGCGGAGCTGGTCGAGCGGGAGATCGAGGCGGACGCCGGGCTGCTGACCGCGCTCAAGGAGCTGTCCGGCGCGGACGACCCGGCGGTCGCCGACGTGGCCGAGCGGGTACGCCGGCACGTCAGCCGCGTCGCGGCGCTGGTCACGCCACTGCGGGAGGTGGCCAGCGACGCCGAGCTGATCCGGCTGGGCAACCGGTGGGAGATCGCGGAGGAGGCGGCGCCGACCCGTCCGCACCCCGGCACGCCCGCCACGCCGCCCTGGAACAAGATCGTCGAACCGGCGGTCGGAGTGCTGGACAAGGTGCGCGACGCGGTCACCGGACGGCGTACGCGGCTGAGCGACCTGGAACATCGCCGCGAGGGGTGAGCCGATCGCCCCTTCCGTGTATCGGTTCGTGGTCCTACCGTCACGGTATGGATCTGGAGCTGCGACACCTGCGTGTGGTCTGCGCGATCGCGGAGACGGGGAGCGTCACCAAGGCCGCTTCGGCGCTCGGCCTGGCCCAGCCGGCGCTGACCGCCCAGCTTCAGCGGATCGAACGGGCGCTGGGCGGGCCGTTGTTCGAACGGGACCGCCGCGGCGCCCGCCCGACCGCGCTGGGTGAGCTGGTGCTGGACCGGGCGCGGGTGCTGCTGCCGGCGATGAAGGGCCTGCGGGACGAGGCGGCCCGGATGGCCGGTGCGGGCGATCCGCTGCGCCGGTACCGCTTCGGCGGCGTGAACAGCCCGATCCTGGGCCGGCTGGTGCACCGGCTGGCCGCCGAGCGTCCGGACGCGCAGATCACCACGTACGGCTCGTGGTCGGTGGACGAGCTCGCGCAGATGGTGGCCGGTGGCCGGCTCGACTTCGCGCTGACCGGGGTGTGCGGCGACTCGACGCCGTCGGCCGGGTTCGGGCTGAGCTGGCGGGAGGTGGCGGTCGAGCCGATCTGCGTGCTGCTGCCGCAGACCCACCCGCTGGCCGGCCGCGCCGACGTCGACCTGGTCGATCTGCGGCGCGAGCGGTGGGTGGCCGCGCCGGGCGACGGCTGCTTCGGCGACTGCTTCGCCGCCGCCTGCGCCCGCTCCGGCTTCACCCCGAAGAAGGTGTACGAGGCGGACGTGCGGGCCGCGCTGGACCTGGTGGACGCGGGCGAGGCGGTGGCGTTGTGCCAGGCCACGTTCCGTCCGGTGGCCGGGCTGGTCACCCGCAGGCTCGCCGGCACGCCGCTGCGCTGGCGGCTGCTGCTGGGCTGGCATCCGGACGTGCCGGCCGCGGCGGTGGCCGAGCCGGTGCTGGCGGCGGCCGTCGCCGCGTACACGGACGCGCTGGCGAACCATCCGGAATACCTGGGCTGGCTGCTGGCGCACCCGGAGTTCGGCGTGCAGCCCAACGGCTCGGGCGGGGTGCGAATCGCCTGAACCCGGGTATCACCGGCGACATGACTGATCTGTATCCGGCCGCCGACCAGCGGGAGCTGCTGCGCCAGGCGGCCACCGCGCACACCACCGCCTCCGCCGAGGTGGAGGCGTTCCTGCGCCGGTTGCCGGAGGTGCCGGGGCCGGCCGACGTGACCGAGTACGCCAACCTGCTCAGCCGCGAGGAACGCGCCCGGGCCGACCGGCAGGCCGCGGCGGACGCGGCCGGGCTGCGGCTGCCCAGCCTGGAGTCGGAGTAGCGCGCGGCGCCCGGGCGGGTGGTCCGCCCGGGCGCCGCCGCACCGGCTCAGCGTTCGACGAGTACGTCGTGACCGAGGTCGAGCAGGGCGTGGCGCCACTCGTCGTCGGCGTTGCCCCGGCGTGGCCGCTGCGCGGTCAGCTCCCGGATCCGGCTGATCGCCTCCCGCATCACCTCGATGTCCTCCGGCGTGAGGTCCACCTTGCGCTTGCGCAGCACGGCGAGGATCTGCCGGCCCGGCTCGGGCAGGTCCAGGTCCGGGCCCGGACCGAACGCCTCCTCTCCCGAGCCGCGGGTCAGCAGCCACTGCCGCAGCGTCTCGGAGGACACGTTCACCTCGGCGTGGAAGTCGTCCCAGATCACCTCGACCTCGGGGTCGAGTCGCGCCTCGCGTACCATCACGCCTCCTCTCCCGGCGGCGGCCCGGGTGCCGGCTCGCCCTCGTTCGGTGTGTGCTGCTTCAGACCCTCCGGCGGCACCCGGACCCGGGACGGGTTCGCCGTCGGGGCCGCCTCGATCGCTTCACCGGCTCCGGTGTCGTCGTCGGGGACTTCCTCCGGTTCGGTCATGTCCGCCCTCCGGTCCTTCGGTGACGGCCCGTCCCGGCCCGGCCGGGACGGGCCCCGGCCGGTCATCGGGGATGGGACGTGGTGGCCGGCGTGTAGCCCCGCTCACCGGCGGCGACGTCGAAGACGAGCTGGTCGTCGCGGGTGTCGACGGTGACCTTCTGCCCCGGTGAGACCTCGTTCTCCAGCAGCATCCGGGACAGCCGGTTGTCGACCTCGCGCTGGATCACCCGGCGCAGCGGGCGGGCGCCGAACTCCGGCTGGTAGCCGTGCTCGGCGAGCCAGTCGACGCCCGCCGTACTGAAGTCGACCTGGATGTCCTGGGCGTGCATGCGGCGGCGGGTCTCCTCCAGCAGCAGCCCGGTGATCTGGCGGAGCTGCTCGGCCTCCAGCCGCTGGAAGATGATCACCTCGTCGATGCGGTTGAGGAACTCCGGGCGGAAGTTCTCCTGGAGCCGGCGCATCAGCCGCTCCCGCAGCTCGTCGCTCTCCTGCTCGCCGGGCCCGCCGGTGGCGAAGCCGACGGTGCGCTGGGTGCCGGTGATCAGCTCCGAGCCGAGGTTGCTGGTCATGATCAGGACGGTGTTCTTGAAGTTCACGGTGCGGCCCTGGCTGTCGGTGAGCCGGCCGTCGTCGAGCACCTGGAGCAGGATGTTGAACACGTCCGGGTGCGCCTTCTCGATCTCGTCGAGCAGCACCACCGCGTACGGGCGGCGGCGGACCGCCTCGGTGAGCTGACCGGCCTCCTCGTAGCCGACGTACCCGGGCGGGGCGCCGACCAGCCGGCTGACCGTGTGCCGTTCCTGGAACTCGCTCATGTCCACCCGGACCATCCGGTCCGCCTCGCCGAACAGCGCCTCGGCGAGCGCGCGGGCCAGCTCGGTCTTGCCGACGCCGGTCGGGCCGAGGAACAGGAAGCTGCCCATCGGCCGGTCCGGGTCGGCCAGCCCGGTGCGGGAGCGGCGTACCGCCTCGGCGACGGCGCTGACCGCGTCGTCCTGGCCGATGATCTTCTCGTGCAGGTGCCCCTCCAGGCGCAGCAGCCGGTCGCGTTCCTCCTCGGTGAGCTGGGTGACCGGGATGCCGGTGGCCCGGGAGACCACCTCGGCGATCTCCGTCGGCCCCACCTCGGGCACGTGGCTGGGGCCCTCGTCGCCGCGGGCGCGGCGGACCTGGTCCTCCAGTTCGGCGAGCCGGTCGCGCAGCGCGGAGGCCCGCTCGTACTGCTCGTCGGAGACCGCCTGCTCCTTGTCCCGGCGCGTCTCGTCGAGCTGCTGCTCCAGCTCGCGCACGTCCTCGGCGGGGGTACGGGTGCGCAGCCGCACCCGCGCGCCGGCCTGGTCGATCAGGTCGATCGCCTTGTCCGGCAGGAACCGGTCGGTGACGTACCGGTCGGACAGCTCACCGGCGGCGATCAGCGCCTCGTCGGTGAACCGGACCTGGTGGTGCGCCTCGTACCGGTCGCGCAGGCCGCGCAGGATCGCGATGGTGTCGTCGACCGTCGGCTCGGGCACCAGCACCGGCTGGAACCGGCGGGCCAGTGCGGCGTCCTTCTCGATGCTGCGCCGGTACTCGTCGAGCGTGGTCGCGCCGATCACCCGCAGCTCGCCGCGCGCCAGGGCGGGCTTGAGCATGTTCGACGCGTCCATTCCGCCCTCGCTGCCGGCGCCGCCCGCGCCGACCAGCGTGTGGATCTCGTCCAGGAAGATGATCAGCTCCTCGCGGTGGGCGCGGATCTCGTCGATCACCTTCTTCAGGCGCTCCTCGAAGTCGCCCCGGTAGCGGGTGCCGGCGACCAGGCCGGACAGGTCGAGCTGGATCACCCGTTTGCCGATCAGCGTCTGCGGCACGTCCCCGTCGCAGATCCGCTCGGCCAGGCCCTCCACGATCGCGGTCTTGCCGACACCGGCCTCACCGATCAGCACCGGGTTGTTCTTGGTCCGCCGGGACAGGATCTCCACCGCCTGCTCGATCTCGTCGGCCCGGCCGATCACCGGGTCGATCTGGTCCATCCGGGCCAGTTCGGTGAGGTCCTGGCCGTACTGGTCGAGCGTCGGGGTGCCCCGGTCCGGGCGCGGGGCGTTCGCCGCGCCGCGCTCGGCGCTGGCCGCCTGCAACGACTCGGGCTGGATCCGGCCGGCGGCGAGCATCCGGCCGGCCGGCGACTCGGGGTTCAGCGGCAACGCCATCAGGATGTGCTCGGGACCGATGTAGTTGGCGCCCATGGCGCGGGACAGCTGGTGCGCGTCCAGCAGCGCCCGCTTCGCGGCCGGGGTCAGCGACAGGTTCGGCGGCACCTCGCCGCGCGGTGCGCCCTCACCGCGCCCGCCCAGCGCGCCCAGCAGCGCGTCCGGGTCGGCGCCGGCCCGACGGACCAGGTCACGCAACGGCTCGCGCTGCAACGCCGCCCAGAGCAGGTGGTCGGTGTCCAGGTCGTTGCTGTGCTTCTGGGCGGCGCGGCGGGCCGCGTCGGCGAGCATCTCCCGGGCGTCGGCGGTCATCAGGCGCGTGATGTCGACCCGGTGCGCCGGCCGGCGTCCCCCCTCGCCCCGGCCGAAGTATCGGGCCAGGAACTCGTCCCAGGGGTCGTTGCCGAAGTCACCCGGTCCCATCATCTCGTCCTCCGCAGTCAGTCGGCACGACCGGCACCCGGCACGCGCGGCACGGTCGGCGGTGGCTACCCGGCGGTCGGCGCGACAAACGCGACCGGATGGCAGGCTGGGGGGCATGGAGAGCAGACCGCTGCTGATCGTGGACGGCGCGAACGTGGTGGGCTCGCGCCCGGACGGCTGGTGGCGCGACCGGGCCGGCGCGGCGGTCCGGCTGCGCGACGCGCTGGCGCCCGTCGGCGAGGCGGGCGTGCCGCCGGAGCTGCCGCCACCGGTGCAGGTGGTGCTGGTGGTGGAGGGCGCGGCCCGGCACGTGGCACCCGCGCCCGGCGTGGAGGTGGTCTCCGCGCCCGGCTCCGGCGACGACACGATGGTCGAGCTGGTCGCCGCGGCACCGGATCGGCGGCGGGTGGTGGTCACCGCCGACCGGGAGCTGCGCGAGCGGGTGACCGCGCTGGGCGCGGAGGTACGCGGCCCGCGCTGGCTGCGCCCTTAGCCCGGCCGGTCCCGCGAGCGGGACCACGGCGTCCGCCGGCGGGACCGCCGGCCGGGGTCTTCGCGCACGTCAACGCGGGAACCGGACACGAGGGCCGCAACCACGCGAGGGTGGATGTTCGTCCACCCGTTCCGATGGGTTGTAATGGAGATCTCTTCCGCCCCCAGGAGGTCCCCGTGGCGAGCGTCGCCGAGCTGAAGGCCGCCATCGATGTCGCTCTCCAGCAGATCGGTGACGGCCAGACAGCGGTGCAGGCAGCCGGCGAGAAGCTGGCCGAGGCGCAGCAGACGCTGGCCGGCGCGCTGGAGGGCAGCGGTCACGAGACGGTCGAGGCGGCCCAGGCCTCGCTGACACAGGCGGGCCAGGAACTGGAGGAGTGTCTGGCCGCGACACTGGTCGCGGTGGAACAGGCACAGCTCTACGTCGCGACGCTCTGAGGCCGGCCGTGTCCATAGTCGAGGACATCGGCGCGCAGGTGCGCGCCGCCGCCGAGGAACTGCCGCTGGCGCAGCTCGCCGCCGCGCTGGAGAAGCTCGGCCAGGCGCAGGAGCGGCTGCGCTGGGTGCGCCAGGAGTCGTCCGACCCGATGGGGGTACCGGAGCTGTCCTCGGCCACCGAGCACGCCGAGACCGCCGGCTACGCGCTGCGCGTGGCGCAGGAGCAGCTCACCGCGTACCTGGCCGCGATCGGGCTGGCGCCGGACGGGGCGCGGCCGGCGCCGCCGGGCGAGCGGCCGCCGAAGCACGACACGCCGCGCGGCGAGGAGCCGCCCGCGGCCGGCCCGGCCGCCGAGCCGGGTGAGCAGCCGGCGGTACGGCGCTGGTGGGCGGTGCGGGTGGCGGAGCTGACCGGCGGCCGGGAGGGCGCGCCGGACGAGCCGGACGAACGCGTCGAGGACTCCCACGAGCTGCTGCACCGGGTGGTCGCCGGGATCCGCTCCGGTGACCGGGACCGGCTGCACCGCGAGCTGCGCCGGGCGCACGCCGACGTGGGGCTGGGGCTGGCCGCGATCACCCCGCCGCTGCTGCGCGAGCTGGCCGGTGAGCTGCTCGGCCATCCGCCCCGCGCGGACGACCTGCCCCGGCTGCGCGGCGCGCTGGACTCCCGGGTCCGCGACCTGCTGCCCGGGCTGCCGCGGCCGGTGCTGGACACGCTGCTGACCCGGGTGTGCCGGATGCCCCCGCCGCGCCGCGACGACGACGCGGAGCAGCCGCACGCGGCCGACCCGGCGGTCACCGCGGGTGTGCTCACCGGGGTGCTGCTCGACCGGCTCGGCCGGGACCTGCCCAAGGACACCGACGATCGGGAGCCGTCCCGTGGCTGACGTCCGCGCTCAACTGGTGACGCGGGTCCGGGGGATGCTCTCCGAGGCCCTGGGCGCCACCCGTACCCGGCTCACCGCCGCCGAGGCCGAGCTGGCCGCGAGCCGGGAGCGGCTGGCGCGTACCCGCCGGGCCGCCGCGGCCGTGCCCGCCCGGGTGGGCGCCGCCCGCGACCGGCGCCTGGCCGAGATCGACGCCCGGCACACGGCCCGCCTCGCCGAGCTGGCCCGGCGGGCCGCCGCCGCGGCACAGCGGGAGGCACCGGGCGCGGCGTCCGCGCCCTGGGACCGCTGGCAGGCCACCCCCGCCGGCCGGTCCGAGCCGCCCGGCGCGTTGCGGGTCGGCACGGTACGCCTCGACGGCGCCGAACCGGTGCCGGCGCTGGTCCCGCTCCTGGACGCCGGGCACGCGCACCTGGCCGGCGGCGACCGGGACGGGCTCGCCGCCGTGGTCCCCGCGCTGCTGCTGCGCTCGGTCGGGCGGGCCGACCCGGGCGCGGTGCGGCTGTACGGATACGACCCGGAGCACCTGGGCGGCGGTCTGGCCGGATTCGCGCCGCTGGGCACGGCCGGGCTGCTCACGTTCGTCGGGCCGGGCGGGCTGGGCCGCCTGCTGGACGACCTGGTGGAGCAGATCCGCCGGATCAACGCCACGGTGCTCGCCGGTGAGTACGGCTCGCTGCGCGAACTGGCCGCCGCCACCGGACGCCGGCCGGAGCCGTGGCGGGTGGCGGTGCTGCTCGGCGGCGACGAGCTGTCCCGGCACGAGCGCGGCCAGCTCGACCGGGTGGTGCGTACCGGTGCGGCCTGCGGCGTGCACCTGGTGGTCCGCGGCATCGAGCTGCCCGACGACCCGACCGTCACCCGGATCACCGTGGAGCCGGACGACGCCCGGGTGGCCGGACTGCCGGTGGTGCTCGACGCGCCGCCGCCGCCCGCCCTGGTCACCGAGACCTGCCGCACCGTCGCCTCCCGGGTGGCCGCCGGCCCGCCGCCGACGCCGTTCACCGACCTGCTCCCGCCGCCGGACGAGTACTGGCGGGAGGACTCGGCGCACGGGCTCAGCGCCCCGATCGGCGAGGGCCCGCACGGGCGGCAGGTGCTGCTCACGCTCGGCGACTACCCGCCGCACGCGTTGATCGGCGGCCCGTCGGGCACCGGCAAGACGAACCTGATCTTCGCCTGGATCGGCGCGCTCGCCGCCCGCTACTCCCCCGCCGAGCTGGAGTTCTATCTGCTCGACTTCAAGGAGGGCGTGTCCTTCGCCCGGTTCGCGCAGGGCCGGCGCGACCCGAGCTGGCTGCCGCACATGCGGCTGGTCGGCATCAACGTCAACACCGACCGGGAGTTCGGCCTGGCGCTGCTGCGCTTCCTCGCCGAGGAGCTGCGCCGGCGCGCCGACGCCGCGAAGAAGCACGAGGTCACCAAGCTGGCCGAGCTGCGCGCGGTGGACCCGGACGGGCACTGGCCGCGCATCGTCGCGGTGGTCGACGAGTTCCAGGCGCTGCTCGCCGGCCGGGACGTGGTCGCCCGGGAGGCCGCCGACCTGCTGGAGGACCTGGCCCGGCGGGGCCGGTCGCAGGGCATCCACCTGGTGCTGGCCTCGCAGGACGTGCGCGGCATCGAGGCGCTGTGGGGGCGGCCCGCGCTGGTCGCCCAGTTCACGCTGCGGATCGCGCTGCCGAAGGCGCTGCGCATCCTGGCCGAGCGCAACGACGCGGCGCAGTCGCTGCCCCGCCACCACGCGGTGATCAACGCCGAGTCGGGCCTGGCCGAGGGGAACGAGGTGGCCCGGATCCCGTCGGCGAGCGACTGGGAGACGTGGAGCGAGCTTCAGCACCGGCTGTGGCGGATGCGCCCGCAGGACGCCGCGCCGGCCCGGCTGTTCGACGGCGACGCGATCCCGAAGCTGGCCGACGCGCCGGACTTCCGCGCGCTGACCGCGCCGGAGCAGGGCGTGCCCCGCAGCCCGGTGGCGCTGCTCGGCGAGATCATCGACGTGCAGTCCCGCTCGGCGGCGCTGCGGCTGCCCCGCGCTCCCGGCCGCAACCTGGCGGTGCTCGGCACCCGGGTGGACGAGGCGTGCGCGGTGCTCGACGCCGCCGCCCGGTCGCTGGCCCGGCAGTACCGGCCCGGCACCGCCCGGTTCTCCATCGCCTGCCTGGACCCGGACGCCGACCCGGCCGCCCGCGCCCTGTACGAGGATCTGGAAGGCGACGCTTCCTGGTACGACGAGGAGACGGTGCCGGAGCTGATGGCCGAGGTGGGCGACGGACTCGGCGCGCCGGGTGCGGCGCGTACCCCGCACTTCCTGCTGCTGTACGCGGTGGACGCGGCAGCAGCGGCGCTCGCCGGCAAGGCCGGGACGCGCACCGGGCTGGAGCAGTTGCGCCGGATCCTGCACGACGGGCCGGAGCGGCGTACGCACGTGCTGGCGTGGTGGCGCGGCGTGGCCCGGATGCGCGTCGACCTGGGCGGCGCGGGCGCGCGCACCGACCAGATCGGCGCCTGGGTGGCGCTGGACGTGCAGGGCGGTGAGCTGGGCTCCTCGCTCTATCCGGGCAGCGGCGGGCCGGACTGGTATCCCCGGCCGTGGCGCGGTCTCTACTTCGACCGCGCGGTGCACCGCACCGGACAGGTGATCATCCCTTATGGTCCGTCCCGATGAACGAACCGGTTGCCAGTGAGACGTACAACGCGCAGATCCGCCGGCTCGCCGAGCTGACCTCCCGGGTGTCCGCCCAGCGGGCCGAGGCGCACACCTGGTACGCCCAGCAGGTGGCCGCCGCGGACCGGGCGGTCGCCGAGGCCGCCGAGCAGGTGCGGCAGGCCGAGGCGGAGGTGGCCGAGGCGTCCCGGATGGTGGAGCGCGTCGACGGCGAGGTCACTCACCTGTGGACGCAGTTGCGGGCCCGGCTCGGTGTGGGCGCCCGGCGGCTCGGTGACCCGCCCGGCCCGGTACGCGGCGCCGCCGGTGACCCGGTGCCGCTGCTGCGGGCGGTCCGGGAGCTGCTGGACCGCACCGGGGCGCCGGGCGAGCTGCCCGGCTCGGTGAACCCGCTGCTGGTCGCGTGCGGGATCGGCGGGGCGCTGGTGGCGTACGCCCTGGGGGTGGCTGCGCGGGCGCTGGCCGCCGGTTCCAGCGGCGACCTGGCGGTGGGTCTTCCGGTGCTGGCGCTGGTGGTGACGCTACTCGGCCCGGTGATCGGGCTGGCGCCCGCCCGGCTGCTGGCCGACCGCCGCCACGCGGTGCTGACCCCTCGCCCGATGATCCTGGTGGCCGTATCCGGCCTGGTGACGACGCTGCTCCTGCTCACTGTGACATACACCCGCTGACCGCCGGCGATCATGGGTCGGCGGCGCGACACGCCGTCGCGCCGCCGGTCGACCTCATGATCGCGCCCGTCAGGCGGGGGTCAGGACGGCCTCCTTGAGCAGGCGGCGGGTCAGTGTCAGGCGGTCGGCGTCGTCGTCGAGGCCGGGGAGGTCGCCGACCCTTGTGACCTCGCCGGTGAGCAGCGCGCGCAGCGCCGCCTCGCAGGTGCCGGGGAGCGTGAGCGTCCGGTCCGGCACGCGCAGCGTGACCCGTCCGTCGGCGGCCGGGGTGAGCTGCCAGCGCAGCCCGCCACGCACCGCGACCTCGCTGTCCGCTGTCAGCCGGGCCAGCGCCTGCGCCTGGGCCAGCGGCCGGATCGGCGCCGGGCGGGCGGCCGGCCAGACCCGGGCACGCAGCCGGCCGGCCACCGCCGCCGGGTCGGCCCGCAGCAGCCAGTCGCGCAGCGCCTCGACGGTCTCGGTCAGCTCCGGCTCGATCGCGTCCGGGTCGGCCAGGTCGAGACCGAACGGCAGGCTCGCGCGCAGCCGCGCGTCCTCGGCGGCGAGGGCGAGCAGCTCCTCGACCACCGCGTACCGGGTCAGCGCCCGGATGCCCACTGTCAGGTGCAGCGAGCTGGACTCCTGCGCCTGGGCGCTGTGCAGCCAGCCGCGCGGCAGGTAGAGCGCGTCGCCCGGTTCGAGCACCACGTCCAGTTCGGGGCGGCCCTCGGCGGTCGCGGACACCTCGTCGGCCCGGCCGCCCCAGGGCTGGCGCTCCAGCGGGTCGGCCAGCACCGGCGGGTGGATCCGCCAGTGCTTGCGCCCGTCCACCTGGAGCACGAACACGTCGTGGGTGTCGTAGTGGGTGGCGAAGCCCTGACTGCCGGCCGGCGTCAGGTAGGCGTTCACCTGCAACGGCTGGGCCAGCGCGGTGCCCAGGTCGCGGGCGAAGTCGACGATCGCCGGCCAGGTGCGGTGCAGGCCCTGCAGCACCAGCGTCGCGCCGTCGGCGTACAGCGCCAGCACCTTCTCGTCGAGGACCTGGTCGCCGATCTCGGCGCCCGCGCCGCCGCCGCCGGTGAACCGCGCCGCCGGCACGAGCTGGCCGTCCTTGGCCACCCGCAGGAACGGGGTACGCAGACCGCGGCGGCTGAGCAGCTCGTCGGCGTCGGCGGGGCTGAGCAGGTCGGTGAAGCCGTCGGGGTTGGGCAGTTCGGCGGCGCGGGACAGCAGCGGGCTGCGCCCCCAGTGGTCGGCGGCGAACTTGGCCGGCTCCACCGCCACGCACCGGGCCAGCGCCTCGGTCGCGGAGAACGGAACCGCCGGGCGGCCGTGGCCACCCGGCGGGTCGACGTGCGTGGTGCTCATGTGTCAGGCGCTGCCGTCGGCGCCGCCGTCGCGCTGGCCGGGGGTCGCGCCGCCGTCGGCCGGACCCTCGGCGCTGCCGTCCGCGCCACCGTCGTGCTGACCCGGAGTCGCGCCGCCGTCAGCAGGGCCCTCCGCGCCGCCGTCCGCGCCACCGTCGTGCTGACCCGGAGTCGCGCCGCCGTCAGCAGGGCCCTCCGCGCCGCCGTCCGCGCCACCGTCGTGCTGACCCGGGGTGGCACCGCCGTCGGCCGGGCCCTCCAGGCCGCTGCCGCCGCTGCTCTGGATGTCGTCGTCGTTCAATGCCATGGGTGCTCCCTCGGTGTGCCGCCCCGCGTGGTGCCGGGGTCCGTGTGCAGCGGGTGGTACCCCACGCCCGATCTTCTCTAACCACACCGTAGACGCCCTTACGCCGCCGTACGGACGGTTCGCGGGGCAAGCGGCCGGGACGGGTGGATGCCAGGATGGCTGGAGGACGACGCGAGGAGACGCACGTGACGCAGCCGGAGCCGCTCACCCCGCTGACCGAGGACTGGCAGCGGGCGCTCGCAGTGGTGGCCCACCCCGACGACCTGGAGTTCGGCGCCGCCGCCGCGGTGGCGCGCTGGACCGGGCAGGGCAAGGAGGTCGTGTACTGCCTGCTCACCAGCGGCGAGGCGGGCATCGACGGGATGACGCCGGAACGCGCCCGGGTGGTGCGCGAGGAGGAGCAGCGGGCCTCCGCCGCCGTGGTCGGGGTGTCGGAGGTCGAGTTCCTCGGCCTGCCCGACGGGCTGCTGGAGTACGGCGTGCCGCTGCGCCGGGCCATCGCCGCCGTGGTGCGCCGGCACCGGCCGGACGTGGTGCTGACCAACAACTTCCGGGAGACGTGGGACGGTGCGTACGCGCTGAACCAGGCCGACCACATCGCCTGCGGCCGGGCCACGCTGGACGCGGTCCGCGACGCCGGCAACCGGTGGATCTTCCCGGAGCAGCTCACCGACGGCACGCAGCCGTGGTCGCGGGTGCGTGAGGTGTGGGCGGCCGGGTCGCCGGCGGCACGGCACGGGGTGGACGTGACCGGCACGTTCGACCGAGGCGTGGCGTCGCTGCGGGCGCACGGGGCGTACCTGAGCGGGCTCGGCGACGGCGGCTTCGACGCCGAGGAGTTCCTGGAGGGCATGGCCCGGCCGGCCGGCAGCCGGCTCGGCACGCGGTTCGGCGCCACGTTCGAGGTCTTCCAGATCAACCTTCACTAGGGCGCGGCGACGTTCCTGGTCGGCACGTCGGGCTGGCACTACCGGGACTGGCGGGAGCGTACGCCCGGCGACTTCTGCGTGGCGGTGAAGATGAGCCGCCACCTCACGCACGTCAAGCGGCTGCGCGACCCGGCCGAGCCGGTGGCCCGCCCCGCCGAGGGGGCGGGACGGGCCGGTCCGGTGCCGGATCAGGGAATCATCTGACGCAGGTCACCCGGCATGGTGGCCTTCACGTCCTCCCACTCGCCCTGGGTGACGTGCCGCCGCAGCGTGTCCAGCACGACCTGCACCACCCGCTGCGCGCCGCCCTCGGCGTCGTACGGGAAGCCCTGGCGCACCTCGTACAGGAAGTCGTCGCGGTTCAGCTTGATCGGCACGTTCTCCGGCTGCCAGCCGTCGAAGTAGATCCCGCGCACCAGCACCGGCAACTGCTGGGCGAACTCGGTGCTCTCCTGCACCGGCAGCCGGTCCCGCAGCAGGTGCAGGACGGTACGCAGCGCGGCATAGGACTGGTTGCGCTGTTCCTTCGGCCAGCCGTACGCGGACTCGATCTCCTTGAGGATCACGTTCGTCTTGTCTAGCGAGGACTCGAACGCGGACAACAGCTGTTCGGCCATCGGGCTCACCCCCGTGCTTCGGTCTCCCAGCGTCGGTCGTCGGCGCGGCGCGGCGGGCCGCTGGGGCCCCGCCACAGCCGGGTCGGGCTGAACCGGCCGGGCCGTTCGCCCCGCCGTGCCGCCTCGGAGCTGCCGACCACGTGCAGTACGCCACCGCGGCGTCGGTCCGCCACCACCCGTACCGTCATGACCCACCTCCTCGTCGCGGCGCCCGAGCCGGCGCCCACAATCCATGCTGCGGCGGAGGCGGGTGAGCGGGCCTCACCCGTACCGGGTGAGCTGCTCAGGAATCCAGCAGGCCGGCGAGCGTGGTGGCGTTGCGCTGCGCGTAGTCCTGGTAGCAGTTGTTCATCAGCACGTGCGTCTGCTCGGCCTGGCCGGCCAGCTCGCGCAGCTTCGGCGCCCAGTCGCGCAGTTCCCGCTTGGAGTAGTCGTAGCCGAACTTCTCGTGGATGTCCTTGCTCGTCCACTTGTCGCTGTGCCCGTGGAACCGGACCACAGCGAGGTCCGCGGTGGCCGCCAGCACCGGGGGGATGGACGACTTGTGTCCCTGCGGCATGTCCACGCAGACGAACGGCAGCTCGTGCTCGCGCAGGAAACCGAGCGTCTCCTCGGCGTTGTCGCCGTCGAACCAGGAGGCGTGCCGGAACTCGAAGACCGGGCGCAGCGGCGCGCACCGCCGCGCCACCTCCAGCAGGTATTCCTTGTTGGCCCGCTTGATGGTGAACCAGGGCGGGAACTGGAACAGCAGCGCGCCCAGCTTGCCGGCCTCGACGAGCGGGTCGAGGGCGGACAGGAACCGGGTCCACACCTCCTCGTACGCCTGCGCGGGCAGGTCGTCCGGGTAGACGTTGCGCTTGTCCGTCTCCGGGCGCAGGTCCTTGTAGAGCGCGGAGACGCGGGTGGGGTGGCCGGTCAGCAGGCTGAACGCCTTGACGTTGAACGTGAACCCGGCCGGGGTGCGTTCGGCCCACAGCCGGGCGGTGCGCTCGGCCGGTGGGGAGTAGTAGGTGGCGTCCACCTCGACCAGCGGGAACTGCCGGGCGTAGTAGGACAGCCGCTTCTCCGGTGTGTCGGCGCTCGCCGGGTACCAGCCGGAGTCGAGCAGGGTCCGGTCGGTCCACGAGGCGGTGCCCACCTTGATCTCACCCATGGGGACAGTCCACCGCGTCGGAGGACCGACCGGCAACCGGAACGGCGTTCAGGCCGCCCGCCGCTCCCGGGTCTGCTTGCAGGCCACGCAGGAGGTGGCGGACGGGAAGATCTCCAGCCGTTCCACCGGGATGGGCGCGGTGCAGCCCTCGCAGAAGCCGTAGGTGCCCTCGTCCAGGCGGGTCAGCGCGTGCTCGAACTGGGCCCGCCGGTCCAGGATGGTGCGCAGCAGCGACTGCGCGGTGTCCCGCTCGGCGGTCTTGGTGCCGCTGTCGGCCTGGTCGTCGCCGGCGGTGTCGCCGACCTCCACCAGCCGGAGCACCTGGCTCTGCGCCACGGTCTGCTCGTACTCGGCGGTCAGCTCGTCGTACCGCGACCGCAGGGACTGCCGGATCTGGTCGACCTCCGCCTGGGAGCGGCCCGTGGCTGTCGTGTCGTGGACGAGCATCGCTGCCTGCCTTTCCTGCGCCCTCATACCGGACCGGGGCGGCCGGCGCCCCGGATCCGGTCCGACTGTGGATGCGCGGGCGACGAGATCACCCGTGCTCTGTGAACCGGGCGATTACCCCCGCCCTCGGCGGGTCAAACCGGCTGTTTCCTGAGTGTTTCCGGTGAGTCCGCAGCCGCTGGTCAGGCGGCCTCGACGAGCGCCGGACGGCGCGGGTCGTCGGCCCGGACCACCACGTCGGCGAAGGACGCCGGGTCGACCTCGCCGGCGTAGCGGGCGAACGCGGGCAGGGTCCACCGCAGCGCCGGGTCGGTGCGCCGCGCAAGCGCCGCCGGGGAGAGCACGAGGTGGACGGTGACGTCGAACGGCAGCGCGCCGCCGAGCAGCAGCGCGCCGCTGACCAGGACCACCCCGCCGGGCGGCAGATCCACGTACGCGGCGCGGCTGGCCCGGTCGGCGTCGGCGTCCCACAGCGACGGCAGCAGCCGGCCGGAGCCGTCCGGGCCGGCCGGGTCGAGCACCTCGCGGCGCAGTCCCGGTTCGTCGAGCCAGCCCTCGTAGTACGCGTCGGGGTTGGTGCGGCCGTGCTCCAGGCGCACCGAGGCGGGCCGGAGGAAGTCGTCGGCGCGGACGTGCAGCACCGGACGGCCGGCGGCGCGCAGCGGTTCGACCAGCGCTTCGGCGAGCGTGTCCGGCCCGGCGGCGGGCGGGCCGTCCACGGCGACCCGCAGCCGGCCGGGCGTCCCGGTGCGGGCGAGACGCTCGGCCAGTTCGGTGACGAGCCGGTCGGGGCTGATCGGGCGCACGCGCATCGGACCATCGTGCCGCGCGGCCGGGCGGGTCACCACATGATCGGTTCGGGCGGTCGGGGCTCCGTCCGGCGGCGATCGTCGGGTGGTGGTCCCGGGTGGTCAGCCGGTGCGGTCGATGGTGACGCGGGCGTCGTCGGCGAGCCGGTAGCCGACGCCGTAGACGGTGGTGACGAGCGGGACGTCCACACCGACCTTGCCGCGCAGCCGGCGTACGTGCACGTCGACGGTGCGGACGCCGGCGTGCTCGTACCCCCAGACCGCGTTGAGCAGTTGCAGCCGGGTGAACACCCGGCGCGGGTGGGCGACCAGGTGCAGCAGCAGGTCGAACTCCAGGCGGGTCAGCGGCAGCGGCTCGCCGTCGCGCAGCACGGACCGGGACGACGCGAGGATGTGCAGGGTCGGGATGGTCGGGGCGAGCGGGCGGGCCGGAGCGCGGCCGCCCGGGACGGTGTCGGGACGGCGCTCGGCCGGGACGGTGCCCGCGCTGACCACCGCGTCGCCGCGTTCGAGCATCTCGCGGGCGGCGTCGAGCAGCCGGCGGGCGGCCGGGGTGAGCGACTCCTCGCAGGCCAGGGGGATGTTGAGGGTGACGGTGAGCATGGGCGCGGCAGCGGTGTTGGCGGGACGACGCTGGCCGCCGGGGGGACGACCGGGGACCGCGGGTTGGGACGTATGCCATCCGGCGCGCGACGAGGCGGGGCTGACCGACATGGTCCTCCTTGGGCTGGTCCGGGTATCTCCCCACGGCCCGGGACGCCGCTTCATCGATGCTTCCCGGCGTCTCTGCGAGGGTCAAGGGGCGGCTGCGTTGCATGAATGTGACATTTGACGAACACATCGCAGCCGTGCGCTCGCTCTGCGTGCGAGGCCCGTTGATTACAGCAGAGCACCGATTCGAGATGGTACGGGGGGTCTCCCCAGGGGTTCACAGTGGCGGATCAGCCGCAGACGTGAACGCGGCGCACCCCGGGACCGGGTGCGCCGCGTGCCGGTCGGCCGAGGTCAGGCGTCGCGGTCCACGACGATCGCGGCGTCGTCGGCGAGGCGGTAGCCCACGCCGTACACGGTGGTCACCAGCGGCGTCTCCGGCCCGAACTTGGCCCGCAGCCGGCGCACGTGCACGTCGACGGTGCGCGCCACCGCGTGCTCGTAGCCCCAGACGTTCGCGAGAAGTTGCAGGCGGGTGAACACGCGGCGGGGATGTTCGGCGAGGAACAGCAGCAGGTCGTACTCGATGCGGGTCAGCGGGATCTCGGCGCCGCCGCGGCGGACGCGCCGGGTGCCGGTGAGGATGCGCACGCCGCCGGGGGCGGGCGAGGCGGGGGCGGGCGCGTCGCCGCGGCGCAGGTCGAGCACGGTACGGGCGACCGGGCGGCCGTCCGGTCCGGCCGGTCCTTCGCCGAAGGCGGCATGCCCTTCGCCGGTGGCGGCGAGTTCGTCGAGCAGGTCGACCAGGCGCGCGAGGCCCGGCGTCAGCGGCCCGGTACCCAGGTCGAGCGTGATGGTGAGCGTCGGTGCGGTACGCGGCCGGGGCGGCACGGCCCGGTCGGGGCGGCCCGATCGGGCCGGACGGGTGGTGAGGGCGACGACGGACATGGGAGCCTCCTGTGCGGGCGGTCGCCCCGCCCCGCCGGATGCGGCGGGACGGTCAGCGGAGCGCCCCGCCGGCGGTGACCGGGGGCGCGGCGGACGAGGGTCGGGTCGGCGGGGTGGGACCGAGGGTGGGCAGGCCGGCGATCTGCCAGGCGGCGAAGCCGCCGACGACGTCGGTGGCCCGGTGCAGGCCGATGTCCTGGAGCGCGGCGGCGGCCAGCGACGAGGTGTAGCCCTCCTGGCAGAGCACGATCACCGGGACGTCGTATCCGGACGCCTGCGGCAGCCGTGCCGCGCAGCGTGGGTCGAAGCGCCACTCCAGCACGTTGCGCTCGACCACGAGAGAGCCGGGTACGGTGCCCTGCGCGGCGCGCTGGGCGGCCGGGCGGATGTCCACCAGCAGCGCGCCGCCCCGGCATGCCAGGTGGGCCTGCTCCGGGTCGAGGCGGCGAAGGCGGGTCCGGGCGGCGGCGAGGATCTCGTCGATGCCCCGCGAGCCGGGCGGCGGGACCGGACAGCGCTCGGTGCGGGTGGGGGTCTGCGCCATCGTGGCGTCCTTCCGTTCGTCGGGGTTGCGGGTGCGGCTCACCAGGCCACGCCGGCTCGGGCCACCTCGGCGACCCGGAGCCGGCCGGCGACGAGGTGGTAGCGGGTCATCCGGGTCAGCGCCGGCCGGTACACGTGCACGCTGACGGCGGGCTCGTCGCCGCGGTTGGTGACCTGGTGCACGTGCCGGACGCCGAAGTGCCGGCCGGCTCCGGCGGCGAGCCGGTGCGGGCGCAGCCGTCCGCCGCTCACCGTCTCCTCGGTGAGCACGCCGGCCACGACCAGGAAGGCGCCTGCGGAGCCGCCGTGGTCGTGCAGGTCGGTGGCCTGTCCGGGCAGCCAGCTCAGCGCCCACACCTCGTGCGCGTCGTCGGCGTCCAGCCGGGCGTACCAGCGTTGCGGCGCATCGAACCGCAACGGCACCGGCCAGCCGTCCGGGTTCGCCCAGCGGGCGGCGACGGCGAGCAGGTCGGGCGGTGCGGTGCTGGTCATCGGCGGTGCGTCCTCACGGTGCGGAGCGGATGTACCCGCACAGCTTAGACGGTAAAGCCTATCGGTTTAGTAGGTAATACCGAATGCTGGGACGCCGGGCGCGGCTCAGCGGAGGACCGGCGGATCCACCTTGTAACCCGGCACGGACGGCCAGCGGACGGTGAGCACCGTGGACTCCCGCTCGGCGTACCAGGAGTGGTCCACGCCCCGGCCCCACACCACGTAGTCACCGGGCGCGCGCAGCACCACCGTGCGGTCCGGCAGCTCGATCCGGAACGCGCCGCTGATCAGCACCAGCAGGGCGGTACGCCGCTCACCGGTGGCCCATTGGGACCGGGTCTCCCCCGCCGGGTGCACGCCCCACTTCACCTCGACGTCGGTGCTGTGCCGCACGTCCCCGGCCGGCTTGAAGTGGCCCAGCAGCCAGCCCGCGTCGGTCGCGCCGTCCACCGCCGCGTTGCCCACGTACACCCGATCGTCCATGCGCGCGCCTCCCGTGCCCGGCTGCGCAAGCTACCAGGCGCGCCCGGCCGCGACGCCATAGCCTGGGCGGATGCCCGACGAACTCGACGACGAGACCATCGCCTTCGCCCACCGGATGTTCGACCTGGCCCGGGCCGGCGCCACCGAGGAGCTGGCGGCCAACGTGGACGCCGGGCTGCCGGTCAACCTCACCAACGCCAAGGGCGACACGCTGCTGATCCTCGCCGCGTATCACGCCCACCCGGACACGGTGGCCGCGCTGCTGGCCCGGGGCGCCGATCCGGCCCGGGTCAACGACAGGGGGCAGACCGCGCTCGCCGCGGCCGTGTTCCGGCGTCAGGAGGCGGCGGTCCGCGCGCTGCTCGACGCCGGCGCCGACCCGGACCACGGCGGCCCGTCGGCGGTCGAGACCGCGCGGTTCTTCGAGCTGCCCGACATGCTGGCGCTGCTCGGCCGCGCGTGAGCGGCGGACGGTATACAGGGACGGTGGAGGATCCCGTACCCGAGCAGATGCGCACGGCGGCCGCGGCGTTCCTGGCGGCACTGGACGAGCCGGCCCGCGACGCCGCCCGGCACGCCTTCGACGACGAGCCGGCCCGCCGGTGGCTGGAGTACCGGCCGCGGCCCCGGCCCGGCGTCACGCTCGCCGGCCTGGACGTCACCGCCCGCAAGGCCGCGCACCGGCTGCTCGCCACCGCGCTCAGCCCGGCGGCGTACGCGCAGGCCATGGCCGTGATGGCCCTGGAAGAGGTGCTGGACCGGGCCGAGGACTGGCGGCGCGGCCGGCACAGCGGTGACTACTGGGTGGCCGTCTTCGGCGACCCGGCCCGCGACGACGACTGGGCCTGGCGGTTCGAGGGACACCACCTGTCGGTGAGCATGACAGTCGCCGACGACCGGGTCTCCCCCGCGCCGGTGTTCCTCGGCGCCAACCCGGCCACCGTCCGGCATTCCGGGCGCCCGGTCTCCCGGCCCCTGGGCCCCGAGGAGGACCTGGCCCGCGAGCTGCTCGACGTGCTCGGCCCGGCCGGCCGGTCCGCCGCGATCATCGCCGAGGAGGCGCCGGCCGACATCATCAGCGCCACCCGCGCCACCGCACCGGGCCGGCTCGACCCGCCCGGCGTACCCCGAGGGCGGCTGCGGCCCACCGGCCGGGCGCTGCTCGACCGGCTGGTCGCGCTCTACCTGGACCGGCTGCCGCCGGAGCTGGCGGCCCGGGAGGCCGACCGGCTCGACGGCGGCGAGCTGCACTTCGCCTGGGCCGGCCCGGTCGAGCCGGGCCGGCGGCACTACTACCGGGTGCAGGGCGACGACCTGCTGATCGAGTACGACAACACCACCGACGACGGCAACCACGCGCACACCGTGCTGCGCCGCCCCGCCGGTGACTTCGGCGCCGACGTGCTGGCCGCGCACCACGCCGAGGCGCACCGGCCCGGTCCGCTCAGCCCCGGTGCGCCTCGATGAGGAAACGGCGGGCGTACGCGACGAACGGTCCCTCGGCGCGGATCCGCTCGTCCAGGCGGCGCAGCTCGTCGGTGTAACGGCCGGCTGTGAAGCCGGGCACCGTCCAGACCACCTTGCGCAGGAACCAGACCACCGCGCCGACGTCGTGGAAGACGGTACGCAGCGTCGCCTCGCGCAGGTCGACGACTGTGAGCCCGGCGGCCCGCGCGTCGGCGACCGCCACCTCCGGGTGCCGGTGCTCCGGTGGCGGCAGCGGCCCGAGGATCGCCTCGCTCAGCTCCCGCACCGTGCCGGGGCCGATCTGCTGGGACAGGTAGGTGCCGCCGGGGCGCAGCACCCGGGCCACCTCGTCCCACCAGGTGTGCACCGGATGACGGCTCACGACCAGGTCGAAGGCGGCATCCCGGAACGGCAGCGGCGGCCGGTCGGCCACCCGTACCACTGTCGCGCCGAGCGGACGCAGGTTGCGCCGGGCCACCGGCACGTTCGGCGGCCACGCCTCGGTGGCGACCAGCAGCGGCGGCGGCGCGGGCACCTCGGCCAGCACCTCTCCCCCGCCGGTGTCGACGTCCAGCGCCGCCCTCACGGCGGCCATCCGGTCGCCCACCAGGCGTGCGTACCCCCAGGGCGGGCGCTCCTCGGTGGCGCGGCCGCGCAGCCAGTCGAAGCCCCAGCCCTCCACCGGCGCGGCCTCGGCCTCGGCTACGAGTTCGGAGAACGTGCGGACCATGCCCGCGAGCCTGCCGCCCGGCGACGGCCGCGGCAACGGATTTCGGCCGGGTCAGAACGGGCGCGGGCGGGCGATCTCGACTGTGGACCCGGGGGGCACGTCGCCGAACGTCTCGAAGCCGGTCGGCTCGGTGGCCCGGTCGAACTGCTGCATCAGCCGCGCGCCCAGGGCCACGCCGACCGCGCCGACGGCGAGCGCGACGAGTTCGGCGGCGAGCAGGGCGCCGTTCGCGCCGCGCTGCGGGGCGTTCGCCCGGATCAGGCAGGACAGCAGGAACAGCCCCGCCATCACGGCGTTCACGAGATTGAACGTCAGGACGGTCCGGCTGGTGCGCCCGGCGCGGACGTCCCACAGGTCGACCAGGCCGGCGACGGTGGTGAGCCCGGCGGCGACGAGCGCGGCGACCGCGGTCCAGTAGCCCACCTCACCGAGGAACGCCGGACCGCCCGCCACGTCGGCCAGGTCGAAGACCGCGGCGCAGACGAACAGGCCGAACGGGAACGTGACAAGCATCGGTTGGATGGGATGCCCCTGCACCCGCAGTCGGCTCTGCATCGCTTCCTCCCCAGGTCGGCGCAGCTCACCAGTCCAGAGTGCTACCCGAGGCGCCGCGGGGTGAAACGACTGTCGCTCAGTTGTCCCGGGGCCGGGAGACGGTCAGCACGAGCCGCTCGGCCACCTCGCGCAGCGGGATGTCCAGCGAGGACGCGGCGCTGCGCAGCACCCGCAGCGCCTCCGGGGCGGGACAGCCGCGCTGCGTCATGATCACGCCGACGGCCTGCCCGACCACTCCCTCGGCCAGCAGCGAGTCGTCGATCTCACCGGCCCGGCTGGCGGCCCGCTCACGGTCGCGCGCGGCGGCCAGCAGCAGCCCGGCGTGCTCGGCGAGCAGCATCGCGGTGAGCTGGTGCCGGGGGGTGAGCGCGTCGGGCGACTCGGCGTACAGGTTGATCGCGCCGATGACCTGCTCGTCCACGTCGACCGGCGCGGAGATCACCCCGTGGACGCCGAGCACGCGGGCCCGCTCGCTCCAGGCCGGCCAGCGCGTCTCGTCGGACAGCCCACCCGCGATGATCATCTCCCGTCGGCGGATCGCCGTCAGGGCCGGTGTGTCCGGGCCGTGCCGCAGGTCGTCCAGCTCGGCCCGGTCCGGGTCGGAGGCGGCCACCCCGGCGGGCTCGCCGGCGCGCAGCGCGGTGAAGCCGCAGCAGTCCACGCCCGGCACGGCGTCGCGGGCGATCCGGACCAGGCGGTCGAGCGCCTCGTCGAACCCGGCCACGCCGATCAGACCGGCGGTCAGCTCGCGCAGCAGCGCGGCCGTCTCCAGCACACCGAGGTTGTCGATCATGGGTTGGCGCGTGTCGAGGTTCACCGGGCCGGGGCCTCCACCGTCCCCGCGTACGTCCACGCGGTCTCCCCGTCCGGCACCGTTGCCTGTCCCATGTCCGTCCCTCCTGTGGCCGGGCCCCGGCCTACTACCCTCGCAGACCGCGGGCGAAACCGCGCAAAAAGGCCCCTCCCGGTTACACCGGAAGGGGCCTTCGGCGCGGGTCAGCGCGACCCGGAGATGAGCCGCCGGCCCACCGAGGCGATCAGCCGGTCCAGCTCCGAGCCGAACGGGTTGTCGTGCACCAGGTACGTCCAGGTGGCGCTCGGGCGCACCAGCTTCGACGAGTCCGGCTCCCAGCCCTCGTCGAACTCGGTCTCCTCGAACGTGGCCACGGTCCGCGTCTCGATCTCGGGCACCAGCGCGTTGAACGCCGGCACCGCGCTGCGGTGGAACTCGTCGAGCGGGTCGAGCCGGCCCAGCGCCCGCAGGTGCACGCCCTCGCGTACCTCGGACAGCTCGGCCAGGTGGTCGGCCCAGAGCCGGTCCAGGTGATAGAGGGCGATCTTGCGGGCCACGTCGGCGAGCAGGTCCTCGTCCATCTCGCCGGCCTTCTCCGGCACCCGCTCCAGCAGCATCAGCGCGGCGATGTCGCTGGTCAGCAGCCGCTCCCGGCGCTCGGCGAGCGCCTTGCGCTGCTGCTCGATCACCTGGCTGTAGCGCCACGTGTTGCGGTGGATCTCGTGGTTGACGCCCTCGGCGACGCGCTGGGCGTGCTCGACCGCGTAGTCGACCTGCGGGTCGGTGACCAGGCCGTCGGCGTTCATCCGGGGCGAGGCCGGCACGGTGTCGCCGGCGTGCCGGACCACCAGGTCGTCCTCCAGGCTGACGAAGAACACCGACCCGCCCGGGTCGCCCTGCCGGCCGGCCCGGCCGCGGAGCTGGTCGTCGACCCGGCGGCTGTCGTGCCGGCCGCTGCCGATCACGTACAGGCCGCCCAGTTCCGCCACCCGGTCCCGGTCGGCCTGGTCGCTGCCGCCCAGCCGGATGTCCACGCCCCGGCCGGCCATCTGGGTGGAGACCGTCACCGCGCCGTACGCGCCGGCCTCCGCGATGATGCCGGCCTCCTCGTCGTCGTTCTTGGCGTTGAGGACCACGCAGGAGACGCCGGCGGCGTTGAGCGCGGCGGCCAGCCCTTCGGACTCCTTGACGTCGAGCGTGCCGACCAGCACCGGCCGCCCCGCCTGGTGGCAGCGCGTGATCTCGTCGACCAGCGCCTCCTCCTTCTCGGCGCGGGTGGCGTAGATCCGGTCCGGCTCGTCCTCGCGAACGCAGGGGGTGTTCGGCGGGATCACCGCGACCTCGAGGCCGAAGAACTCGCGGAGCTGGTCGCCGACGAGCACCGCGGTCGCGGTCATGCCGCAGACAGTCGGGTAGAGCGCGATGTACGCCTGCACGGTGATCGTGCCCAGCACCTCGCCCTCGGCGGTGGCGTCCAGGCCCTCCTTCGCCTCGACCGCGGCCTGGAGCCCGTCCGGCCAGCGGCGGCGCTGGGCGACCCGGCCGCGCATCTCGTCGATCAGCTCGACCGAGTCGTCCCGGACGATGTAGTCCACGTCGCGGTGCAACAGGGCGTGCGCGTGCAGCGCCACGTTCACCGCGGAGAGCTGCCCGACGTGCTCCTCGTCGTACAGGTCGATGCCGCCGAGCTTGGCCTCGACGGTGGCCAGGCCGACCGAGGTGAAGGCGACGCTGCGGCCGTCCTCGGCGACCGTGTAGTGCTTGCCCTTGCGCAGCCCGCGCACGAGCGCGGCCGCGGCGTGCACCGGGTCCTGCTCGCCGCCGACCGCGCCGGCCAGCACCATCGGCACCCGGGCCTCGTCGATCAGGATCGAGTCGGCCTCGTCCACGATCGCGGTCTTCAGCGGCGGCTGCACCCGGTCGGCCAGGTCGGTGACGAGCTGGTCACGCAGGAAGTCGAAGCCGGCCTCGCTGACCGACACGTAGGTGACGTCGCAGCCGTACGCGGCGCGCCGCTCCTCGGGCGTGGACGCCTCGTTGACCCAGCCGACGGTCAGCCCGAGCAGGTCGTAGACGGGCGTCATCCACTCGGCGTCGCGGCGGGCCAGGTAGTCGTTGACGGTGAGCACGTGCACCGGGCCGTTGCCCAGCCGCACGTGCCCGTACGCGGCGACAGTCGCGGTGAGCGTCTTGCCCTCACCGGTGGCCATCTCGGCGACCTTGCCGGACAGCAGCGCCATCGCGCCGAGCAGCTGCACGTCGTAGGGGCGCTGGTCGAGCCCGCGCCGGGCCGCCTCGCGGCCGATCGCGCAGATCTCCTCGTACCCTGTGGCCCGGCCGGCGGCCTCGGTCAGCTCGGCGTCGGAGAGCTGCTCCAGGTCCGCCTCGCGCGCCTCGATCGCCGGCAGCAGCTTCTCCAGCGGCGCCAGGTCGACAGTCGTCCCCGGGCGCTGGAGGAACCGGCGGAACCTGGTCTTCAACCGTTGCGACACACCCATGAGCGGCAACGGTACGCGAACCGGAGCCGATTGTGACCCCCGCCCGCCGCGCGCCGGGTTCCGCCCTTCGCGTCCGCTTCGGTCGATCATGAGGTTGGCGGCGTCCGGCGCCCGTTTTGTCGCCGCCAACCTCATGATCGACGCCCTGGAAAAGGGGGGCGGGTGGGGGTGGGGGTGGGGTCAGGGGGTGAGGACCACCTGGAGCTCGGTGCGGCGGCGGTCGGCCAGGTCGGTCAGCAGGGCGGGAGCCTCGTCCAGGGGGACCACTGCGGAGATCAGGTGCTTACGGATCACGTCCCCGTACTGGCGCAGCAGCTCCACCGTCTCCGCCGACAGCCGCTCCCGGTCCCAGGTGGGGGCCAGCCCGCGCGGCACCCGGCCGATCTGCGCGCAGCGCAGCGACAGCCCGTTGTGGTGGAACTCCTCACCGAGCCGGACCGCGTCCGCGCCGCCCTGGTAGAACGCCAGGTCGACCACGGTGCCCTGCGGGCGCAGCAGGCGCAGCGCGAGCTGCAACGCCCAGTCCTGGCCCCGGCACTGGAAGACCACGTCGGCGCCCCGGTCCCCGGCGGCGTGGTTCCACCGCGTCTTGAGCACCACCGCCGGGTCGTCCGCGTCCGGGTCGAGCGTGTCCAGGCCGAGCGCCTCGGCGACCTGCCGCCGGGCCGGCGTCGGGTCGACCACGACCACCGAGGCGGCGCCGTGCCTGCGGGCGAACAGGGCGGTCAGCAGCGCCACCACGCCGCCACCCACCACGGCCACCCGACGGCCGCGTACGCCGTCGCCCAGCGAGCGCACGTCGGCGCCGCACAGGTCGGCCGCGGCGTGCAGCAGCCCGTTGGCGCAGATCGGGCCCATGTGCGCGACGTACACGCCGAGCAGCGGATCAAGGTCGTCGGGCAGCGGCACGAACCGCTCGGCGAGCGGGTCGGCGACCCAGCCGCTGCGGTGGCCGTACGTCATGGCGCCGACCTCGCCCACCGCGACGGCCGGGGTCCGGCTCTCCACCACGCGCCCGACCTGCATGTAGCCGAGCCGGGTGACCGGGTACGGCGTGCTCGCCCCGCCGGGCCGGAACAGCCCGAGCGCGGCGTCCCAGGTGACGTGCAGGTAGGGGTTGGTGCCCTTGACGAAGCTCAGTTCGGTGCCGGCGGACACGCCGCTGTAGAGCGTCTCCACCCGGAACGTGCCCTCGCGCAGCTCCGGCGCGTCCAGTTCGGCCAGCTCGACCCGGCCGGGACCGCCGACCACCACCACCCGGTCACGCATCGACGCTCACCCCCGCGTCCGCGACCGGCGCGGACAGTCGGGACGCCGGCCCGGTCGGCAACGCCACCGGCCGTCCGGTACGCGCCGACTCGGCCACCGCCAGCGCGAGCCGGTGGGTGCGCAGCGCCTCCGCGTACGGCACCCGGACGTCGTCGCCGAGGCCGCAGACGGCGTCGACGAAGGCCCGGTCGACTGCTACCCGCGCGCCGTCCGGGTCGGCGGGAACGTGCCGCTCGCCGTCGGCGTCACGCACGGTCAGGCCGTCCTCGGCCAGCCACAGCGCCAGCCCGTCGGCGAGGATCTCCACGCCGGCCCGGTGCTTCCAGCCGAGCACGCAGGACGCGGCGAGCGTGCCGACCGCACCGGAGCCGAAGCGCAGCGTGGCGGCGGTCACCGAGTCGATGTCGGCGCCGTCGACCGGCGGCGGGCTGCCGTCGCCGTACGCGGTCACCTCGACCGCCTCGCCGGCCAGCAGCCGGACCAGGTCCAGCACGTGCGCGGCCTGCTCGACCACCGGGCCGCCGGAGCGGTCCCGCCGCGCCCACCACGCCACCGGCGGCACCTTGTCCAGCCAGGCGCCGTTGACCATCCGCACCGGACGGCCGGCGAGCAGCCGCCGCGCCTCCTCCACCACGTGCAGGTAACGCCAGTGGTGCCCGACGCCGGTGAGCAGGCCGCGCTGCTGCACCAGCGCCGCGATCCGCTCGGCGGTCTCCAGGTCCAGCGCCACCGGCTTCTCCACGAACATCGGCACCCCGGCGGCGACCACCGCCTCCTCGACCGGGCCGTGCGCGAACGGCGGCACGCAGACGTACACCGCGTCCGGCCCGGCCGCGAGCAGCTCGTCCACGTCGCGGAACACCCGGCCGCCGTACGTGCCGGCGAGCGCCCCCGCCGCGTCCGGCGCGACGTCCGTCACACCGAGCAGCTCCACGTCCTCGAAGCCCGTGAGCACCCGGGCGTGGCGTTGTGCCACCCCACCGGCTCCGACTAGTCCCACCCGGCAGGTACGCATCCGACCAACCCTCTCGCCACGACTGGAAGACTGCGGTCACCACTCCCCCCGGCGGCCGCGCGCGAAACGCCGCCGGGGGGCGCAACGCAACGTTCATCCGCCCGGAACCGCCCGGTACGCACCTGGTGATCAGGTTGTTAGGCAAGATCCGGTTAGCGCGGATGCGGGATTGGGAAAACCATGATTCGCGATTCCACCACTAATGGGGGGTGCCCGTGCGGGAATCAGATTCGACCGTCTCACCTGTGGTGGAGGCGTGGGCCACGTACCGCACCAGCACCGCCGACGACTGGCCGGCGCGGCAACTGGTACGCGCCAAGGGCGCGAGCCGGGTCAGCGTGGTGCTGCCGGCCCGCAACGAGGAGGCGACGGTCGGCGCGATCGTGTCGACCGTCCGGGAACACCTGATGGACCGTGTGCCGCTCGTCGACGAGCTGATCGTGGTGGACTCCCGGTCCACCGACCGGACCGCGCAGGTGGCGCGCGCCGCCGGCGCCGAGGTGGTCAGCCAGGACGCGATGACGCGCGGGCTGCCCCGCCTGACCGGCAAGGGCGACGCGCTCTGGGCCGGGCTGGCCGCAGCCGAGGGGGACGTGGTCGCGTTCGTCGACGCCGACCTGCGCGAGTTCCGGCCGCACTTCGTGACCGGGCTGCTCGGGCCGCTGCTGACGGATCCGGGCGTGGAGTTCGTGAAGGGCTTCTACCACCGGCCGCTGGTCGGTGCGACGAGTGTGGAGCCCGACGGCGGCGGGCGGGTGACGGAGCTGATGGCCCGGCCGCTGCTGAACCTGTTCTGGCCGGAGCTGGCCGGTTTCGTGCAACCGCTCGCGGGCGAGTACGCCGGCCGCCGCGAGGTGCTGGAGCGGGTGCCGTTCGTCACCGGGTACGGCGTCGAGACGGCCATGCTGATCGACCTGCTGGAGATGGTCGGGCTGGACGCGCTGGCCCAGGTCGACCTGGGTGAGCGCAAGCACCGGCACCAGGACACCGCCGCGCTGGGCCGGATGTCCGCGCAGATCATGCTGACCGCCTGGTCGCGGCTGCAACGACGCGGGTGGGCGGCGCCGGGGGTGGCGCCGACCGCCCTGCTGACCCAGTTCCGCCGGGGCGGCTCGGAGACGCTGCCCAACCTGGACCGCGAGATCGTGGTCAACGACGTGTCGGTGCAGGAACGCCCGCCGCTGGCGCAGATGCGGCACCGCCTTCCCCGCCGCCGGGTGGCGGCCGCGTGAGCGGGGAAACCCTGAGAGAGGACAGCGCATGACGCTCACCGTGCTGATGAACGCCGGGCCGTGGCTGTCCGTGCCTCCGCCGGGCTACGGCGGCATCGAGAACGTGATCGCCACGCTGGTGCCGGAGCTGCGCCGCCTGGGCGTACGGGTGGTGCTCGCCTCGGTGGAGAGCAGCACGCTGCCGGTCGACGAGCGGATCGCGGTCTTCCCGGACGGCCAGTTCCACGCGTTGCAGCGGCCGTACAACCAGGTCTGCGGCGTCTCCCAGGCGCACCTGTCCGAGGTGGTGCGGGCGCTGCACGCCCGCGACGACATCGACCTGGTGCACGACCACGTGGAGGCGGTCGGGCTGGCCACGCTCGCCGCGATGGGCCCGGACGCCCCGCCGGTGCTGCACACGCTGCACTGGGACCTGGCCAAGCATCCGGAGCTGTACGGCAACCTCGACGGCGGCGACCGGGTACGGGTCAACGGCGTTTCCGCGTCGCAGCTGGCGCGCGCTCCGGAGGCGCTGCGCGCGCACTCGGTGGGGCACGTGCACCTGTCCACCCCGCTCGCGGTCGACGCGGACCGGCACGCGCCGGTGGCCAAGGGCGACCACGTGGTGATCCTCGGCCGGATCAACCCGGGCAAGGGGCAGGACCTGGGCGCCCGGCTGGCGCAGGAGACCGGCTTCCGGCTGGTTCTGGCCGGGCCGGTCGGCCCGTACCACCGGCCGGAGGATCTGGCCGCGGCCGGCGACGAGGCCCGGCAGAACCCGGACGTGCGTTTCTTCTACGACCAGGTGGCGCCGAACGTCGACGGCGACCGGGTGCGCTGGGTCGGCACTGTCGCCGGGCGGGAACGCGACGACCTGGTCGCCTCGGCGCGGGCGTCGCTGTTCCCGCTGCGTTGGGAGGAGCCGGGCGGTACGGCTGTGGTCGAGTCGCTGTCGCTCGGCACGCCGGTGGTGACCACCGCGCGGGGCTGCCTGCCGGAGCTGATCGAGCACGGCCGCACCGGCCTGCTCACCGACGACGAGCGTGAGCTGGGTGACCTGGTGCTCGCCGCCGCCGGGCTGGAGCCGGCCGAGTGCCGGCGGGAGGCGGCCCGGCGGTTCACCCCGGCCCGGATGGCACAGCAGTACGTCGAGCTGTACGACCGGGTCCGGGCGGGCGTGACGAAGCCGCTGCAGCCGGCCTGAGCCGCACCGGCCCGGCTGCCCCGCGCGGCCGGGCCGGCGTTTGCCCCCGCCGGGCGCGGGAAACCGGCGCTTCCCGCGGTGGCGAGGAGGCCGGCGTGACGAACTCGATGGCGCACTCCCGGGCACGGCGCAACCCGGCCGACGGGCGGGCGCCGGTACGCCGGATCGCCTCGGGGTTCGCCGTGCTCCTGCTGCTGCTCGGCGCGCTGGGCTTCGTGCCGGGCATCACCAGCGACTACGCGGATCTGCGCTTCGCCGGGCCGGGCTCCGGCGCCCGGCTGTTCGGTGTGTTCCAGGTCTCGGCGGTGCACAACCTGGTGCACCTGGTACTCGGCCTGGCCGGGCTGGCGCTGGCCCGTACCGTCGCCGGCGCCCGCGCGTTCCTCGTCGGCGCCGGTGCGGTCTACCTGGCGTTGTGGCTCTTCGGTCTGGCGGTCGACAGACGCGACGCGGCGAACGCGCTCGCGGTCAACCGCGCCGACTCGTGGCTGCACCTGCTGCTGGGCGCCGCCATGCTGGCGCTGGGGCTGGTCGCGGCGCGGCGCGGGGACCGCCGCTGACCTGCGCCCCGGCGGCCCCGATGCCCGGTTTCACCGGTCCGGGGCCCGGGTACGTCCGTAGTCCTCCGGCTGCGGGAGGCGGCGATCGCCCCGGCCGGGCGGCCCTCCCCGACGAGAAGGAAACGAGGCGGCGATGGTGACCCGGATCAGGTGCGAGGTCCGCGACGAGTCGCCGGTCACTGTCGTACGGCTGGCCGGAGCGCTCGACCTGGGCACGATGCGCGCGGTGCACGAGGTGCTCGACAACTGCCTCGCCGCGCAGCCGGACGCCCTGGTGGTCGACCTGGAGGAGATCGAGGTCGGCGAGCCGCTGGCCCTGTCCGTCTTCGCCGCCGCCGCGCGGCGCGCCGCCGACTGGCCGGCGGTGCCGATGGTGCTCGCCGCTCCCTGCGCCGAGACGGCGGCCTGGCTGAACGAGACCACCGCCTGCCGGGTGGTGCCGGTGCGCCGGGACTGCGCCGAGGCGACGGCGCTGGCCGGCGCGGAGGCGGCGCCCCGGCTGCGGGCCCGGCTGGAGCCGGTCGCCGGCGCCTGCCGGCGGGCCCGGGAGCTGGTCACGGAGGCGTGCGGCAGGTGGAACGTGCCGGAGCTGGCCGGCCCGGCGTCGCTGGTGCTCACCGAGCTGGTCGGCAACGTGGTGCGGCACGCCGGCACCCCGATGCACGTGACGCTGACGCTGCGCCGGCCGTACCTGCGGGTCGCGGTGATGGACGGCAGCCCGGCCGACGCCCGCGCCGCGAGCAGCCGCGATCCGCGTGCCGAGGGCGGCCGCGGGCTGATGCTGGTCCGCGAGCTGACCCAGCGCTGGGGCAGCACTCCGGTCGGCGCCGGCAAGGTCGTCTGGGCCATGCTCCCGGCTAATTGACCGAATTCTCCGCTCTCGCCTGGTTACATGGGCAGAGGGCCGGGTACGCCCGCCCGTCCTGTCTGTCGTCACACGGGGTGAGATGCCATGCCCAAGCGGGTAGTCACGGAACCGGCACGAGACCGAGGGCCCGCGATCCTCGCGCCGGCCCGGTTCGGGGGCTACCCCGGGCCCGTACGGGAGGCGGTGAAGGGCAACGCGCTGTGGCGGTTGCTGCGGACCACCGACGCCAAGCAGATCGGCCTGCTCTACCTGATCACGTCGTTCGGGTACTTCATCGTCGGCGGGATCCTGGCGTTGATCATCCGGGTGGAGCTGGCCCGGCCGGGGATGCAGGTCGTCTCCCCCGAGCAGTACAACCAGATGTTCACCATGCACGGCACGGTGATGCTGCTGCTGTTCGCCACCCCGCTGTTCTTCGGGTTCGCCAACTACCTGGTGCCGCTGCAGATCGGCGCCGCCGACGTGGCGTTCCCCCGGCTGAACGCGTTCGCGTACTGGCTCTACTTCCTGGGCGCGCTCATGGTCGTGGGCGGGTTCGCCACCCCGGCCGGCGCGGCGGACTTCGGCTGGACCGCGTACACACCGCTGAGCACCGCGCAGCACTCCCCCGGCGTCGGGGCGAACATGTGGGTGGTCGGCCTGGCCGTGTCCGGTCTGGGCACGATCCTCGGCGCGGTCAACCTGATCACCACGATCGTGACGCTGCGCGCGCCGGGCATGACCATGTTCCGGATGCCGATCTTCACCTGGAACGCGCTGCTCACCAGCGTCCTGGTGATCTTCGTGTTCCCGCTGCTGGCCGCCGCGCTGCTGGCGCTGGCCTCGGACCGGCTGCTGCACTCGCACGTGTACGACTCGACGACCGGCGGGCCGATGCTCTGGCAGCACCTGTTCTGGTTCTTCGGCCATCCCGAGGTCTACATCATCGCGCTGCCGTTCTTCGGCATCATCACCGAGATCATCCCGGTGTTCTCCCGCAAGCCGATCTTCGGCTACACCGGCCTGGTGCTGGCCACCATCGCCATCACGGTGCTGTCGATGACCGTCTGGGCGCACCACATGTTCGCCACCGGGCAGGTGCTGCTGCCGTTCTTCAGCATCCTGAGCTTCCTGATCGCGGTGCCGACCGGAGTGAAGTTCTTCAACTGGATCGGCACCATGTGGAAGGGGCAGATCACGTTCGAGACGCCGATGCTGTTCGCCGTCGGCTTCCTGGTGACGTTCCTGCTGGGCGGCCTGACCGGGGTGCTGCTGGCCAGCCCGCCGGTGGACTGGCACGTCACCGACAGCTACTTCGTGGTGGCGCACTTCCACTACGTGATGTTCGGGACCATCGTGTTCGCCGCGTTCGGCGGGCTCTACTTCTGGTTCCCGAAGATGACCGGGCGGCTGCTCGACGAGCGGCTGGGCAAGATGCACTTCTGGACCATGTTCATCGGCTTCCACGCCACGTTCCTGGTGCAGCACTGGCTCGGCAACGAGGGCATGCCCCGCCGGTACGCCGACTACCTGCCCGGCGACGGCTTCACCACGCTGAACACGATCTCCAGCATCGGCTCGTTCATCCTCGGCGCGTCCACCCTGTTCGTGATCTGGAACATCTGGAAGTCGTGGCGGTACGGCGCGATGGTCACAGTGGACGACCCGTGGGGTTTCGGCAACTCGCTGGAGTGGGCCACCACCTGCCCGCCGCCGCTGCGCAACTTCGACCGGATGCCGCGCATCCGCTCCGAGCGGCCGGCGTTCGACCTCAAGTACGGCCCGCTCGTCTCCGACCTGGGCCGCGATCTGCCGCAGCGCACCACCAAGCCGCCGCAGTCGTTCCGCGAGGAGATGCACCACGAGCGGCACGTGCCGGAGTCGCCGTCGGCCGGCGGCGCGTACGGCGCGCCCGAGGCGGTGGACTACCAGCCCGCTCCGCAGTCCGGGGCGCGCCCGGTGGAGGTGCCGGAGCCGGAGGAGGTGCGCCGGCCCAGCTTCGAGGAGACCGACGAGCCGGAGGGCAGCGCGCTCAACGCCGAGCGCGACGACCAGCGCAACGACAGGTGGCGGCACCCGCGCGGGCACGGGGACACCCCGGAGAACTGAGACACCGGACGAGGGCCGGCGCCGTCGGGCGCCGGCCCTCTCGTCGTACGCCTCGCGCCGGCTCCCGTGGTGGGAAGCCGGCGCGGCACGTGCTGGTCGGTCAGTCGGCGGCCGGCAGTCCGGCCGCGGTCAGCGAGCGGCGCACCGCCGGCTGCACCCGGGTCAGCCGCAGCGGCACCCCGGTACGCGCGGCGGCCTCCCGGCCGGCCATCAGCGCGGCGATCCCGCCGGCGTCGAAACCACCGGCGCCGACCAGGTCGACCACCACCTCGCGGGGCTGGCCGGTGACCGCCTGGAGCACCGCCCGCCGCAACTGGTCCGCGCCGGCCCGGTCCACCTCGCCGCCGACCTCGACGACGACCCGGTCGCCGTTCTGCCTCACCGAGATCCGCGCCTTCGCCGGTTCGGCCTCGGCCGCGCCGTTCTGCCAGGGCGGCGGGGCGTCGGCGAGCATCGCCTGACGCAGCCAGGTCAGCGCTCGCGACAGCAGCCGGGACACGTGCATCTGGGAGATGCCGAACCGGGCGGCGATCTCCGCCTGGGTCTGGTTGCCGTAGAAGCGCATCGCCAGGATGCGGCGCTCCCGCCAGGGCAGCCGGTGCAGCAGGCCGCTGACAGTGACCCGGTCGTCCACCGACTCCAGCGCGTGGTCGGACTCGCCGACCAGGTCGCCGAACTCGGCCGAGCTCTCGCCGCCCACCGGCGCGTTGAGCGAGGCCGGGCTGTAGCCGGCAGCCGACTCCAGCGCGGCGAGGATCTCCTCCTCCGGCGTCTCCAGCCGGGCGGACAACTCGGCCACTGTGGGCGCGCGGGACAGCTCGCTGGTCAGCGTCGCCGTCGCCTGTCCCACCTCGAGGATCAGGTCCCGCAGCCGGCGCGGCACGTGCACGCCCCAGGTGCGGTCGCGGAAGTGCCGTTTGATCTCGCCGACGATGGTGATCGCCGCGTACGCGGTGAACGAACCGCGTTCCGGGTCGTACCTGTCGACGGCGTTGACCAGGCCGAGACGGGCCACCTGCTCCAGGTCCTCCAGCGGCTCACCGCGCCCGCGGTAGCGGCGGGCGAGCCGGCCGGCGAACGGCAGCGCGAACCGGACCAGGTCGTCCCGCGCCTCCTGCCGCCGCTCCGGTGGCAGGCCCTCGATCCGGGCCGCGTACGCGAGCGCCGCCGCGTCCAGGTCCTCCAGACCCCGGTCGGTGGTCGGTGGTGTGGGTGTGGTGGTCTGTCCGAACATCCGCGCCCCCTCGCCGAAGAGCCCCCGCCCGGTCGGAACCGGTCGTGCGCGTGGTCGGACCACGCACCGGGTGAGGAAGTTGGGTTACGTGACGGATACGTCGAAAGCGGTGGCTGCCCGCCGCACGGCGTCGTGGGCCGTTTCGCGGCGAGCGGTCTTCCCGCTCCGTAGGTACTCAATCACGGACCGCAGGATCGCGAGGAAGTTTCGCCAGGTTGGCCGGCAGCCCGGTCCCGGCGGCGGTTCAGCGGACCAGCAGGCCCTGGTGTGCGCCCGCGTCACGCAGGACGGCGAGGGCCTCGGCCATCCGCAGCGGCGGCGGCGCGGGCAGGTCGCAGGGCTGGTTGCGCAACACCTCCGTGGCACGTCGGGTGGGTACCGAGGCGACCGGGTAGCCGCGGGCGGCACCTCGGTCCAGGGCCCGCCGGCGGCGCCCGAAGCCGGCCACCGCCAGCCACTGGGGCAGTCCCGCGTACGCGGGCGAGCGCAGGCCGGGTGGCTCGGGCAGCACGTCCACCGAGCTGAACGGCTCGCTGCCGGCCAGCCACCACTCGACGCCCGCGACCCGGCGCGCGGCGGCGTTCTCGCACCAGTAGGGCACCAGGCCGGCCCGCAGCACCTGCGCCGGGTCGAGCAGCCGGCCGCACTCCACCACCAGCCGGTTGCCGGTCTTGCCGGCCCGCCGCAGCCAGCGCCGGTACAGGTCGGCGGTCACCGCGCTCAGCGCGTCCGGCTGCGGCACGACCACCAGGTGCAGCGGATGCCCGTGCCGGTCGCCGAAGGAGCGGGCGTCGTGCTCGAAACCGGACTCCACGCCGTGTTCGGCGAACGCGCCCGCCACCGTGACCTCCGGCGCGGTCCAGCGCGTCTCGTCACCGCCGGCCGCGCGCAGCACCTGGCCCAGCGCCCGGGCGTCCGGGTGGAAGTCGACCGGGTCCAGGCCGCCGCCCGGGCAGCCGGCCTGGAAGCTGTGCCCGTCGCCGCAGTCGCGTACCGGCCAGGTGCGGGCGTCGTGCAGCAGCAGCACCGGCGCGGCCGGTTCCAGCCGGTCGGCCAGGAAGCGCGCGTACGCCTTCGGCAGCGTGCGCCAGCGCACCGCGAACGTCACCGCCGCGCCGGCTGCCGCGCCCCGGCTGGCCGGGCAGTGCACCTGGCGTACGTGCACGCGCGGGTTGGCGTCGAGCAGCCGGGCGGCCAGCGTGGCTCCGTGCGCGTACGCGGCGTCCGGGCGGTCCACCGCCCCCCGGGTCCACTGCCCGGCCAGTTCGAACCCGGCAGGGAGCCAGGGCACGCCCAGGGCCACCGCGAGGTGGGCGGCGGCGCCGTGCGGCGAGCCGAGCACCACGCCGGGCCAGCGCCGGTCCGGGTACTGCCCGGCGAACCACCCGGCCACCCGCTCGGCGTCCACGGCGGCGATCTGGCCGGCGGTGAGCGCCGCCCGCCCGGCGGCCCGGACGGCGGCGGCGCGGCGTACCGGCTCGGGCGCGCCGGTGAGGCGGGACAGCGCGCCCGGGTGGCCGAGGTCGCCGCAGTCGTCGCCGCGCAGCGCCCGGGCGGTCACGGCGACCAGGACCCGGGCGGCGCTGCCGGCCGCCACCACCCGCTCCGCGGGCAGCCCTGCGCCGCTGACCGGCGTCCGTTCGACTCGTTCGCTCACCACGCGGCCCGGCTTCCCGTCCCTCTGGGGTCTAAACGGGGCATCTCCCCACGGGTGAGGACCAAGGCCCGCCCGGTAACCGCACCGCCCGCGACACCCAGGTACGCCGTCGCGCCGCGTGCCCGCCGTCGTGGGCGCAACAGCGCTCGGGTGCGGGTTTGGGCCGGACCGGGACGGGCACTGCACCGCGCATGCCCGACGACGAGAGCACCCCGGCGGCGACCATCACCCCGTACCGGGACGGACCACTGCTGGTACGCGGCGACTTCGCGCTGGTCACGCCCGACGGCACGCCGATCGAGACACGCCGGGGCACGGTGGCGCTGTGCCGGTGCGGAAAGAGCGCGATCAAGCCGTTCTGCGACGGCACGCACAAGGTGGCCGGTTTCCGGGCCGGCAGCGACCGCGAGTCCTGACCCCCACCTCGTCGATCTTGCACTTCGGTGCCCGGCAAACCTCCCGAACCGGACACTCAAGGGGCCCGAACTGCAAGATCGCGCGGGAAAGTGGGGGTCAGGCTGCGGCGAGGGCGTGCTGGGGTGGGCGCAGGGACGACTCGCCCGTCGACCAGGCGGTGAGCAGGTGTGCGGCGAAGAGGGCGTCCAGTCCCAGCGCGGCGGCGGCCCCGAACAGCACGTCGGACGCGAGCGCCGGCTCGGCCCGGACCAGCCCGCCGCACATGTCGTACGCGGCGATCTGCTCGTGTACGGCGTCGGCCTCGACGTGCTCGTCGTAGAAGCGCGTGGCGACCTCGTCGAAGCCGAGCCGGCGCAGTCCGTTGCCGTAGCGGCGATTCGGCAGCGACGAGGTCATCTCGTACGCGGCCAGGTGCCCGAGCAGCGCCCCGCGCAGCCGCCGGTGCAGGCCGAACAGCGACATCAGGTTGTTCGTCGCCAGTGTCACAGCCGGCACCCGGTCCAGATGGGCGGCGTAGCCGGTGTCCAGGCCGAGCCGGTCCATCGTGGTGCGGAACAGCTCGGCGTGCATCCGGTCCAGCCGGCCGTTGCCGTACTCGTCGGTCTGGATCTCCACGAGCGCGGCCTTCGCCGGCCCACCGAGCCGGGGCAGCGCCCAGCTGTGCGGGTCGGCCTCGCGCAGGTGGTAGATCGAGCGGTGGACGACGAACTCGCGGAACCGGTCGAGGTCGGCGCGGCGTTGCAGCGTGGCGGCCAGCGGCGGGCCGTCGTCGGCGGCCACCAGGTCGGCCAGCGCACCCGGCACGCCGGCCGGCAGCACCGCCGGCTGCGGACCGGCCAGCTCGCGCAGCGCCGCCTCGAACGGCCGCTCGGCGCGGGCGCGCAGCGCCAGCAGCGACGGCTCCCACTCCCACGCCTCGTCGACGCCCGACCAGCCCCGGTAGTGCAGCTCGTAGCAGAGGAACAGGGTGAGCTGGAGATCCTCGTCGGTCAGCGGCGCGGCGGCCGCGTCCAGGTGCGTGCCCAGCCCGGCCGGCAGCTCGCCCGGCGCCGCGCGCAGCGCGGTCAGCAGCGCGGCGGAGACGGGCCCGCGCGCCGCGGGCAGCGGAGCCGGGCCGTAACGACTGTCGGCGGCGACGGACATGTGACCTCCCGGGACGGTTGCGCCCGGTCGCAGTGCCCCGCCCGGATGCCGCTAAACGACTTCGTCCGCCGCGATGGCCTCGGTCTGGATCACCCGCTCCCGCACCCGGCGGGCGGCGTCCCCGTCGGCCACCAGGCCGCGCAGGTCGGCCAGCGCCGGTTCGGGCGCGTCCAGCGGCACGGCCGGGTCCACCACCGCCTCCAGGACGGCGGGCCGGTCGGCCGCCAGCACCTCGTCCCAGGCGGGTCCGACCAGGTCCGGCCGGTCCACCCGGACGCCGTGCAGCCCGAGCAGGCGGGCCCACCCGGCGTACGGCACCTCGGGCCCCCGCTCCCCGGGTGACCGGCCGCCGCCGACGCCGGACCGGTCCCTGTTGTTCAGCACCAGCACGATCAGCCGGGGATCGCGCCAGGCCGTCCAGTGGTGCGCCACAGTGATCAGCTCGGCCAGGCCGTTGAGCTGCATCGCGCCGTCGCCGAGCAGCGCGAACACCGGCTCGTCCGGGCGGGCCAGCTTGGCGGCGACCGCGTACGGCAGGGCGCAGCCCATCGAGCCGAGCGTGCCGCACAGCCGCGCCTGCACACCCGGCGGCAGCTCCAGGTGCCGGGCGTACCAGTAGACGACCGAGCCGACGTCGACGGCGACGCCGGCGTGCCGGGGCAGCCGGGTGGACAGCTCACGCAGCACGAGTCGCGGGTCGACCGGATCGGCGGGCGTGGCGGCGCGCTCGGCGGCGGCCACGCGCCACCGGTCCACCATCTTCTCCACCATGCCGCGCCACTCGCGGTGGGGATTCTCCGGCACCCGGGTCAGCAGCGCCCGCAGCGTCTCGGCGGCGTCGCCGACCAGCGGCACGTCCACCGGGTAGCGGGTGCCGATGCGCCGGCCGTCGATGTCGATCTGGATGGTGCGTACCTGGCCCGGCATCGGGAACCAGTCGGTCCACGGATCGTTGGTGCCGATCATCAACAGCGTGTCGCAGGAGCCCATGAGCTGCGCGGCGGCGGTGGTGCCGACCTCGCCGAGCACGCCGGTGTGGAACGGCAGCCGTTCGTCGAGCACCGGCTTGCCCAGCAGCGACGTGGCCACGCCCGCGCCGAGCCGGTCGGCGAGCGCGACGATCTCCTCGGCCGCGCCGTGCGCGCCCTGGCCGACGAGCACCGCCACCCGCCGCCCGTTGCCGAGCAGCGAGGCGGCGGCGTCCAGGTCGGCGTCGTGCGGCAGCACCCGGGCCAGCGGCTCGCCGGGCGTCGCGGTGACCACCCCGGCGGTCTGCGGCAGCAGGTCCGGTACGGCGGTGACCTGCAACGCGCGCGGCAGCACCACGCAGGTCGGGCTGCGGGTCGCCGCGGCGGTACGGAACGCCTGGTCCAGCAGTGCCGGCACCTGCTCGGGCCGGCGGCCGTAGCGGACGAACTGGTTGCACACGTCGCCGAACAGCCGGCTCAGCCCGATCTCCTCGTGCGCGCCGCCGAGCGGGCCGGTGACGTCCTCGCCGATGATCGCGACCACCGGCTTGCTGTCGAGCTTGGCGTCGTAGAGCCCGTTGAGCAGGTGCACGGCGCTCGGGCCCTGGGTCGCCAGGCACACCCCGACGCCGCCGGTGAACTTCGCGTGCCCGGTGGCCATGTACGAGGCGGTCTCCTCGTGCCGGGCGGGGACGAACGCCGGATCCCCGCCCGCGTCGTCGAGCGCGCCCACGAGCGGGGCGATCGCCGCGCCCGGACAGCCGAACACCCGCGGCACCCGCCAGGCCCGCAGGCGTTCGACCACCAGGTCGGCGACGATGCGCTCAGCCATTACCCCGCCCCGGCGTGCTCGCGTCGACGTAGCGCAGCACCGCGCCGACCCCGTCGGTCAGCTCCGGCGCCTCCTCGGGCGCGAGCACCGTCAGGTCCGCGTCGGTGCCGATCAGCGCGCGCAGCAGCGCCGCGTCGGCGCGTACCCGCTGGGGGTCGGCCACCGACATGCCGGCCAGCTGCCCCGGGTCGGTGGCGATCTCGGTCGGCTCGGGGCCCACCCACAGCTCGCCGTCGGCCGACGGGTCGTCCACGATGAGCATCGTGTCGACCTGGTTGCGTTGCAGCGCGGAGACCACAGCGTCGAGTCCGGCGCCGACGTCCTCCTGGACGCCGAAGCGGTCCAGCGCGGCGGCGATCCGCCGGTCGGCGACCTCGGCGACGGTCTGCACCATGATGTCGTCCATCAGCGTGTCGTCGGCGCCCACGTCGCGGGCGCCCGCGTCGGTGCGGACCAGCACGTCCTGCCAGCGCTCGGGGAGCTGGGCGGCGATCATGCCGGTGGCCCGGACGTCCCCGGCCACCAGAACGACGTCCGCGCCGACGCGCTCGGCCAGGTCGGCGGTGGCCGCGGCGGCGTCACCGGCGTTCTGGTGCCACGCCTCCATGGCGGCGCGCTGGTAGCGGGACTGCGACCAGCCGCCCGGCTGCACCCGGCGCAGCTGGCGGCTCTGCCCGCCCTTCACCTGGGCGCGCCGGGGCACGCCACCGGCGCTGACCGCCATCGCGTCCGCGCCGGTACGGTCGGCCAGCACCCGTACCCAGGCCACCTGCTCGCCGCGCTGGGCGACCAGCGGCATGGTGTGCGGCAGCGCCGACCAGCTCGCCAGGTCACGCAGCGGCGGCGCGGACAGGTACTCGGTGAGCACCACGCGGCCCCGGGTGGCGAACACGGCGATGCCGTAGTCGCCGGGCATCGGCTGGTGCCGGCGGACGACCTCCTCCACCGCCTCGACGGTGACCGGGTCGGCGCCCTGCCCCAGCAGGTCGCCCTTGAGGGCCCGCCAGCGCAGGTCGACCTGCGGTCGCGCGTCCTGGGTGTCGCGGGAGGCGTCCATGTACACCGAGCACCAGGGCCCGGGACGGTTGTAGAGCGGGCGCAGGAAGGACAGCTGCATGCTCGACCCCTTTCCGGCTCGGCCGCACGCATACCCGCACCCCGGCGGATGTCACCTGCCGGCGGCCGGGGCGTGACCACCGTTCATTCACGTCGTTCAACCCGAAGGGCCGATACCATCTGTGCACGGAACGGGACTCTCGGTGGTGAACATGGACACGGAGCTGTACAGCCGACGCGTCGTCCACCCGACGGAACGCGTCGTCACCGGGCGTCTCGTCCGGTTGATGGAGGGCTACGCCCGGGAGGTCCGGGTCGGGCAGCCCGCGCTGGTCGCGGTGCTGACCGCCGCGGGCGTGGTGGGGCTGCTGCTGAAGGTGATGCGCGCGTTGCTCAGCAGCGGCGGCGGCGGGGCCCGGCGCAGCTTCAAGGAGCTGAAGAAGGGGCCGGAGTTCCTGGTCACCCCGGTCCGGGTACGCGACGCCGCCGGCCGGCTGGTGGAGGTCGAGCTGCACGGCCACCTGCCGCAGAGCGCGCTGCACCCCGGCGACCACGTCCAGCTCACGCTGCGGGCGCAACGTGACGAGGACCTGCCGCCACGGATCGAGCGGATCGTCAACCTGACCACCGGGCAACTGCTGACCCCGCGTACCGCGACGCTCTGGTCCCATCTGGGTCCGGCGCTGCTGCTCCAGGCCATGCTGGGCGCCGTGCTGCTGTTCGGCGTGGCCGCCTGCTCGGCCCTGACCTAGGTTTCCCCGTCACCGGAGGCGGGCACCGCTGCGGCCATGTTCGCCGGATTCACGCTCACCGAGATCGACGTCGGCGAGGTCCGCCTGCGGGTACGCCACGGCGGCTCCGGGCCACCCGTGGTGCTGCTGCACGGGCACCCGCGTACCCATGCGACCTGGCACCGGGTGGCGCCGCGGCTGGCCGCGCGGCACACGGTGATCTGCCCGGACCTGCGCGGCTACGGCGGCTCGTCGAAGCCGCCGAGCGACCCGGAGCACACCGTCTACTCGAAGCGGGCGATGGCAGCCGACGTGGTCGGGCTGCTCGACGCGCTCGGCCACCGCCGGGCCGCAGTGATCGGTCACGACCGCGGCGCGTACGTGGCCATGCGGACCGCCCTGGATCATCCGGACCGGGTGAGCCGCCTCGGCGTGCTGGACGGGGTGCCGATCGGTGAGGCGCTGGCCCGCTGCGACGCCCGGTTCGCCGCCCGCTGGTGGCACTGGTTCTTCCTCGGTCAGCTCGCCAAGCCGGCCGAGCGGGTGATCAACGCCGATCCGGACGCCTGGTACGGCGGATCACCGGAGGAGATGGGCGAGCAGGCGTACGCCGACTACCGGCGCGCCATCCACGACCCGGCGACGGTGCACGCCATGTGCGAGGACTACCGGGCCGGGCTCGGGCCGGACCGGGCGGCTGACGACGCCGACCGGGCCGCCGGGCGGCGGATCGGCTGCCCGGTGCTGTTCGCCTGGTCCGAGCGCGACGACATGGTCGACCTCTACGGCGACCCGGCCGCGATCTGGCGGGACTGGGCCGACGACGTGCGGACCGCGTCGATCCCGTCCGGGCACCACATGGCCGAGGAGGCCCCGCGGGAGCTGACCGACGTGCTGGCCGGGTTCCTCGCCGAGGACGTCGCCGCGGTCAGCGACCCGCGGGGGTGAGCGGCCGCTGCGCCGCAGCCGGCGCGTCGAGCAGGCCCCGGCGGTTCGCCCAGCGCTCGAACAGCACGGTGGCGAACGGGGGCACCGCGCTGGCCAGGGCCAGCCCGGTCTGCACGAGCGTCCAGCGGCGCCGCCGGGCCACCACGAGCGCCAGCAGGCCGTAGACCACGAACAGCGCGCCGTGGATCGGGCCGAAGATCTTCACGCCGATCTCGTCGCCGGGCGGGCCGTACTTGACCGCCATGCCGGCCAGCAGCGCCGCCCACGAGCAGGCCTCGGCGAACGCCGCCACCACGAACGCCCGGATCCACCCGTCGCGCATTCCGCCACTCCCCTTCGCCGTCGGCGGCCATGCTAGCCGCCCGGGCCGGGCCGCCCGGACGGAACCCGCTGCCCCGCGACGGGGATCACCGGGGCCGCCACGGGGTACAGAAAAGGGCCTCCGGGCCTTTCCTGACCCGCCACTCCGTGCGAGGTTGGGGAGAACCAACGGTGACAGGGTGGTGACCATGGGCGAGGACGTCGGCGTGCGTACCTTCAGCCGGGAGGACCGGGCCCGCTATCGCGAGAAGGTCCGGCGGTGCCTGGACGTGTTCGCCGAGATGCTGCGCGAGTCCCGGTTCGACGTGGAGCGGCCGATGACCGGCCTGGAGATCGAGCTGAACCTGGTCGACGACGGCTTCGACCCGGCCATGCGCAACGCCGACGTGCTGGAGGCGATCGCCGACCCGGCGTTCCAGACCGAACTGGGCCAGTTCAACGTGGAGATCAACGTCGAGCCGCGGCGGCTCGCCGGCACCGGCACCGCGGCGTTCGAGGAGCACGTCCGTGCCAGCCTGAACGCCGCCGAGTCCAAGGCCCGCACCGTCGGCGCGCACATGGTGATGATCGGGATCCTGCCGACGCTGCGCCCGGAGCACCTGACCGCCGAGACGCTGTCGGCCAATCCCCGGTACGCGCTGCTCAACGAGCAGATCTTCGCCGCCCGGGGCGAGGACCTGCCGATCGCGATCAGCGGGGTGGAGCGGCTGGCCACCACCGCCGACACCATCACGCCGGAGGCGGCGTGCACCAGCACCCAGTTCCACCTCCAGGTCAGCCCGGCGCAGTTCGCCGACTACTGGAACGCGGCCCAGGCGGTCGCCGGCATCCAGGTGGCGCTCGGCGCGAACTCCCCGCTGTTCTTCGGCCGGGAACTGTGGCGCGAGACCCGGGTGCCGCTGTTCCAGCAGGCCACCGACACCCGGGCGGAGGAGATCAAGGCCCAGGGCGTACGCCCGCGGGTGTGGTTCGGCGAACGCTGGATCACGTCGGTGTTCGACCTGTTCGAGGAGAACGTCCGCTACTTCCCGGCGCTGCTGCCGGTCTGCGACCCGGAGGACCCGGCGGCCACGCTGCACAGCGGCGGCGTGCCGAAGCTGGCCGAGCTGCGGTTGCACAACGGCACCATCTACCGGTGGAACCGGCCGGTCTACGACGTGCTCAAGGGCCGGCCGCACCTGCGGGTGGAGAACCGGGTGCTGCCGGCCGGGCCGACGGTGGTGGACACCGTCGCCAACGGCGCGTTCTACTTCGGCCTGGTACGGGCGCTCGCCGAGTCCGACCGCCCGTTGTGGTCGCAGATGTCGTTCAGCGCGGCCGAGGAGAACTTCAACGCCTGCGCCCGGCACGGCATCGACGCCCAGGTGTACTGGCCCGGGCTGGGCTACCTGCCGGTGACCGAGCTGGTGCTGCGCCGGTTGCTGCCGATGGCCCACCACGGGCTGGACCGGTGGGGCCTGGACCCGGCGGAGCGGGACCGGCTGCTCGGCATCGTCGAGCAGCGCTGCCTGACCGGCCGCAACGGCGCGACGTGGCAGGTGGAGACGCTGCACCGGCTGGAGTCGGCCGACCACATGGACCGGCCGGCGGCGCTGCGCGAGGTGGTCCGCCACTACGTCGACCTGATGCACAGCAACCGGCCCGTGCACGAGTGGCCGATCCCCTGAGCCGGGCCGGCGCGGTGCCCCGCGTCAGCGCAGCGCCGTCACGGCCGCCCGCGCGGCCTGGGCCACCAGCGCGTCGTCGGGCTCCGCGTCGCGGCTGTCCCGGCTGGACATGACTGCGAGCACGATCGGCGCCCGGTCCGGCGGCCACACCACGGCGATGTCGTTGCGGGTGCCGTACCCGCCGGTGCCGGACTTGTCCGCCACCTGCCAGCCGGCCGGCACGCCGGCCCGGACCAGCCCGCTCCCGGTGGTGCTGGCCCGCATCCAGCCCAGCAGCAGGTCGCGGTCCGCGGGCGGCAGGGTCTCACCCAGCGTGTACGCCCGCAGCGAGCCGGCCAGCGCGCGCGGCGTGCTGGTGTCGCGCTCGTCGCCGGGCGTGGCCGCGTTGAGTTCCGGCTCGGTACGGGCGGGCCGGGTCACCTGGTCGCCGACGTCTCGCAGCGCCCGCGCGAAACCGGCCGGGCCGCCGAGCGCGTCGAACAGCAGGTTGCCCGCGGTGTTGTCGCTGTACCGCACCGCCGCCTCGGCGGCGTCCCGCAGCGTCATCCCGGTCTCCACGTGCCGTTCGGTCACCGGGGAGTGCGCCACCAGGTCCGCGCGCCGGTAGCGGACCACCCGGTCCCGGTCGGCGTCCGACGTGGCGGCCAGCATCGCGCCCGCCGCGAGTGCCTTGCACGTGGAGGCGTACGCGAACCGCTCGTCGGCCCGGTGCGCGAGGGTGCGGCCGGTGCCGGTGTCGAGGGCGAAGACGCCGATCCGGGCGCCGGAGCGCCGCTCCAGGGCCGCCAGTTCCGGCGGCGCGGGCACCGGCGAGGCGTTCGGTGTGGCGCTCGGCGTGGCCGGTGCGGTGGATGCGGCCGGGGCGCTGGTCGGCGGTGCGGCTCCGGGCCGGTCCGTGGTGCAGCCGGCCACCAGAGCCGTCGCCGTGAGCATCGCCGCCGCGAGCACCTGCCGTCGGATCATCCGTTTCCTCCCCCGTCGTCCGGACCACGCCGTTCTCGGGCCATTGTCGCCGATCCCGGTCGTCGGCGGTCCGCAGCCTCTCGGCCGGCGCGGTGGTCCGGCCGTCCGCCCGCGCCGGCCAGGACCGGTGGTTCGCCGGCCGACGCGGCGGGTCAGCCCGCGACGGCGGCGAACGTGACAGCGCCGAGCGCGGCCACCGGCAGCGCCACCGCGGCGGCCAGCAGCCGCACCCGGGCGGACCGGCCGATCAGCACCACGAGCAGCGCGGCGAGCCCGAGGTCGATCGCCACGTTCCACCACGCTCCGGGGTACGACCCGGACTTCAGCGCGAACCGCAGCGCCTCCTCGACGAACACGGCCACCGGCAGGGCGGTCCCCACGATTCGCCGCCATCCGTCGGTCCGCGCCCAGATGCCGCCGACGCCGAACACCACGCCCGCCACCACGCCGAACGCCATCCAGACGATCGAGGTGGGCGACCAGATCACGGCGAGGTCGTCGCCCTGGAGCAGCGTCGCCGCCAGGTAGTAGCTGGGCACCGCGACGATCAGCAGGACGCTGGCCGCCACGGCGGCGCGCACCGCGCCCGACCGGATCCACCAGCCCAGCGCGAACGCGGCGACCGCCCAGGTGGCTGTGGAGTTGCCGAGTTCGGCGAACGGGAACGGCACCCACTTGATCCAGACGAAGTCCAGGAAGCCGAGCAGGAAACCGGCGACGGGGACGACAAGCGCGACGGCGCGACGCGAGGGTGGCATGCCGGGGAGCATACTCAGTATGCTCCCCGGGTCGGCAGGGTGGCCCTACGAAGCCAGGCGCCGCTCGGACGGCGCGAGACGCACCGCGGCGTCGGAGCGGCTGATCTCGGCCCACACCTCGTCGAGGGAGAGGCCGAGGACGTCGGCGATGGCGGCGATGGTGGGGAACGCCGGCGTGGCGACCCGGCCGGACTCGATCTTCCGGAGCGTCTCCGGGGAGACACCGGCGTCGAGCGCGGTGAGCAGCATCGAACGCTCGCCCCGGGCGCGGCGCAGAAGCGCACCGAGGCGCTGCCCGCGCTCGACCTCGGCGGGGGTGAGGGGCAACCTGACCATGCCAGGATTCTAATACCGGGATAACATGACCGGGATACTTATTGGTCGCGTGAGGAAGGCGCCTGCATGATCGAGATCCTGAGCCCCACCGACGTACGGCGGGCGCGGGACACCGGCGCCCTGGTCGCCCACATCCTGCGGACGCTGCGCAGCCGCACCACCGTCGGCACGAACCTGCTCGACATCGACAGGCAGGCGCAGCGCATGATCACCGAGGCCGGGGCGCAGTCCTGCTATGTCGACTACGAGCCGTCGTTCGGGCGCGGGCCGTTCGGCCACTACATCTGCACCTCGGTCAACGACGCGGTGCTGCACGGGCTGCCGCACGACTACACGCTGGCCGACGGCGACCTGCTGAGCCTCGACCTGGCCGTCTCGCTGGGCGGGGTGGTGGCCGACTCCGCGATCAGCTTCGTCGTCGGTGACGCCCGGCCCGCGGAGAGCGTCGCGCTCATCGACGCCACCGAACGGGCGCTGCAGGCCGGGATCGCCGCGGCCCGCCCCGGCGCCCGCGTCGGCGACCTCTCGTACGCCATCGGCTCGGTCCTCACCGAAGCCGGATACACGGTCAACACCGAGTTCGGCGGCCACGGCGTCGGGTCGACGATGCACCAGGACCCGCACGTGTCGAACACCGGGCGCCCCGGTCGCGGCTACACGCTGCGTCCCGGACTGCTGCTGGCGCTGGAGCCGTGGGTGATGGCGGACACCGCCACGCTGGTCACCGACGCCGACGGGTGGACGCTGCGCAGCGCGACCGGCTGCCGCACCGCGCACAGCGAGCACACCATCGCCATCACCGACGACGGCGCGGAGATCCTGACGCTGCCGAAGCAGTGACCTTCGCTGCGGCAGGCGTCGCCGTTCTCCCGCGTTCCCGCCGCCGGGCGTCGTCAGGCGGGTGCGCAGCGCTCCCGCAGCTCCGGCACGCCGGGGCCGGTGAGGTCGTCGCAGTAGGCGGCCCGCCCGGCCATCGCCATCATCAGCGCGAGCGTGGTGCCGCTGACCAGCGGGCCGGTGCCGGCGGTGAACGGTCCGTCGGTCGCCTCCACCCGCAGGCCGTCGATCGCGCTGCGCCCGGCCACCGTGAAGTCCCGCCCGGCGTAGAACCGGGCGACCGGCGTGACGGCCTCGACCGACGGCGTCCGTGTCAGGCCGAGCGGACGCCGGATGTCCTGGGCGTGCACGACCACCTCACCGAGCCACGCCTCGGTCGGCCCGAACGTCGAGGTGGTGCTGCCGATGATCCGGCGGAACCGGTCCAGCGTCTCCCCCGGGTCGGCGCCCCGGTGCCCGGCCAGCCGGCGGTCGTTGTGCAGATCGAAGTCGAACCGGGCGCCGAGCACGCTCGCGAGCCAGCGGACGCGGCCGATGCTCGCCGCCGCGGTCATGTGCGCCAGCGTCTCCTCCACCGTCCACCGGCTGCACAGCGAGGGCCGCGCCCACTGCGCCGCGTCGAGCCCGGCGAGATCGTCGGCCAGGGCGGCGCGCTCGGCGTGCGCGAGCGCCCACAGCTCGCTGCGGGTCAGCGTGTCGGACATGGAACCTCCAGAGTCGGGCCGTCGGAGGTTGGACCGCGCCGCCGCGGCGAACTCACCGCTCCCCTCTTCGCCGATCTTGGAGTTGTGGTGGTTCACCAACCCGGCATCGGCGACATTCGAGGCGCCACAACTCCAAGATCGACGGGGGCGAGTCGGGTTCAACGTTTGCTGCACGTCCGCTGAACGCTCGCCGGTGACGCTTCTCGCATCCATCAAACCGCAAGGGAGAAGCGTCATGTCACACCGTTTCCTCTCCACCTCGCGTGCCGCCGCCTCGGTGGTCGGTGCGCTCGTCCTGGCCGCCGCGGGCCTTGCCGGTGGCGCCGCCCCGGCGTCCGCGGCCTACATCGTCCCCGCCGACTGCGGCCCCTACTCCGGGGCGCCGGTGCCGGCCGGATACACCCTGAGATTCGCCGGCGCGCTCTACGTCAGCAACAACGCCAACGGCCCGGAGTTCATCATCGGCACGACAACTCGCAACGTCATCGTCGGAAGCGTCTACGACGACATCATCTGCGGGCTCGACGGCAACGACGACATCCAGGCCAACAGCGGCGACGACATCGTCTACGGCGGGCTGACCGGCGACGACATCTGGGGCGACCTGGGCAACGACAACCTCCACGGCGACGGCGGCGCCGACACCATCCACGGTGACCGCTTCATCGGGCCCAGCGCCCTGGACGGCAACGACCGCGTGGACGGCGGCAGCAACGACGACCACCTCTACGGCGACCAGGGCGTGGACACCCTGGTCGGCGGCCCCGGCTGGGACGACGGTGACTGCGGACCGGACGCGGTGATCGACGATCCCCGGCCCACCCTGGATCTCCCGATCAACTGCCCGTGATCCCGCCGGCACGGCGGTCCGCGCACCGGGAGACCGGGAACGCGGACCGTCGCGCTGCCGCCTGTCGGATCGTCGTCAGGCCCGGTCCGACCATCGCCGTCCGCGGCTACCGTGACAGTCCGTGGCGGTGGAGTTCCGGGTACTCGGCGACCTGGACGTCCGGGTCGACGGCCGGACGGTCCGGATCGGTCACGCCCGTCAACAGTGCGTCCTCGCCGCCCTGCTGGTCGAGCCCAACCGTGTCGTCGCGACCGAACAGCTCATCAGCCGGGTCTGGGGCGACGAGGCGCCGGACGGGGCCACCGCCACCCTGCGTGGCTACCTGTCCCGGCTCCGCCGGGCCCTGGCCGGCACGGACGAGGTCCGCATCGTCCGGCGCCATCCCGGCTATCTGCTCGCCGTCGACCCGGACCGCGTCGACCTGCACCGCTTCCGCGAGCTGACCGAGCAGGCTCGGCGCGCCGGGGACGACGCGACAGCGATCAGCTGCCTGGAACGGGCGCTGGGTCTCTGGCGCGGCGAGGCGTTCGACGGGTTGACCACACAGTGGCTGGTGGCCTACCGGCAGACCCTCGACCGGCAGCGGCTCGCCGCCGCGCTGGACCGCAACGACATCGCCCTGCGCCGGGGCCGGCACGTCCGCCTTCTCCCCGACGTCCTGGCGCTGAGCGGCCGGTACCCGTGGGACGAGCGCCTGGCGGCGCAGGCGATGCTCGCGTTGTACCGGTGCGGGCGGCAGGCCGACGCCCTCGAGCACTTCCACCGGATGCGCCGCCGGCTGGCCGCCGAGGTCGGTACGGACCCCAGCCCGCCGCTGGCACAGCTCTACCAGCAGATCCTCACCGCCGACGCGGCGATCGCGCCGCCGGACCTGCCGGGCGGCGGCGAATCAAGCGCGACGGCCACCGGCCCGGCACGGGATGCGGGTGCCGTGCCCCGGCAGCTACCAGCGTCGCCAGGGGTCTTCGCCGGCCGGACCGCCCAGCTCGCGCGCCTCGACGAACAACTCGGCGACGCGGGACGCCCGGACGGCGGCGGGTCGCCGGTGGTGATCTCGTCCATCGGTGGTGGCGGTGGCGTCGGAAAGACCTGGCTGGCCCTGCGCTGGGCGCACGCCAACGCCGGCCGCTTCCCCGACGGGCAGCTCTACGTCAACCTGCGCGGCTTCGATCCGACCGCGGACCCGGTGGCGTGGCCCGCGGCGGTGCGCGGATTCCTCGAAGCACTCGGCGTCGAACCGGCACGCGTCCCGGCCGACCCGGACGCCCGGGCGTCGCTGTACCGCACGCTCGTCGCCGGCCGCCGGCTGCTGGTGGTTCTCGACGACGCCCGCGACACCGCCACGGTGATCCCGCTGCTGCCCGGCACGCCCACGAGTGCGGTCCTGGTGACCAGCCGCCGGCAGCTGGCCGGCCTCGTCACCACCCACGGCGCGCGTCCGCTGCCACTGGACGTGCTGCCCGACGACGAGGCCCACGAGCTGATCGTCCGGCAGGTGGGTGCCGCACGGGTGGCGGGACACCCGGACGCCGTCGCGGACATCCTGCGCTTCTGCGGAGGTCTGCCGCTGGCGCTCGGGATCGTGGCGGCCCGTGCCGCGCTTCACCCCGAACTCCCCCTGTCGTCGGTCGCGGCGGAGCTGACCACGGCTGTCCACCCGCTGGACGCGCTGGCCGGCGACGAGGCGACGACGAACCTGCGCGTGGTGCTGTCCCGCTCGCTCGCGGCGCTCACACCGGCCTCGGCGGAGGTGTTCACGCTGCTCGGACTCGCCCCGGGCCCGGACATCAGCCGGGCCGCGGCGGCCGGCCTGACCGCCCGTACGCCGGACGAGCTGCGCCCGCTGCTGCGCGAGCTGGTCGACGCGCATCTCGTGCAGGAGCACGTCGCGGGCCGGTACCGCATGCACGACCTGGTCCGCAGTTTCGCGGTCGAGCGGGCGACCGGCGACCCGGCCGGTACCCGGCCCGCGCTGTGCCGGCTGGTCGACCACCACCTGCACACGGCGCACGCGGCCGCACTGCTGCTGTCCCCGCAGCGCGACCCGCTGACCCTGGCCCCCGCCGCGCCGGGGGTGACCGCCGAACGGCTCGACGACCTGGCGGCCGCGCTGGCCTGGTTCACCAGCGAACACCAGGTGCTCCTCGCGATGATCGACTACGCCGCCGGCAACGGCCTCGACACCGCTGCCGGGCAGCTGTCGTGGACCCTGGCCACCTACTTCGACAGGCAGGGCCACTGGCACGACTGGGCCACAGTGGCCCGCCGGGCGGTCGAGGCGACCCGGCGGTCGGGTGACCGTCCCGCGCAGGCCCAGGCGCACCGGCTCCTGGCCGGGGCCTGCTCCAACCTCGGCCGGTACGACGAGGCGCAGCGCAACCTGCTCGCCGCGCTCGACCTGTTCGCCGCCCTGGGCGACGACGAGGGGCGGGCGCACACCCACTTCGACCTCAGCATGCTGCACGACCGGCAGCGGCAGCCCCGGGAGGCCCTGCCGCACGCGCGGCGGAGCCTCGCCCTCTACGAACGGGTCGGCGGCCCGCTCAAGCAGGCGGTCGCGCTCAACGCGATCGGCTGGTACCACTCACAGCTCGGCGAGCACCACGACGCGATCACCTTCTGCCGCCGGGCGCTCGCCCTGTCCGAGCAGGCCGGGAGCGCGTACGGGCAGGCGAACACGTGGGACAGCATCGGCTTCGCCCACCACCACCTCGGCGAGTACGAGCACGCAGTCGACTGCTTCCGGCAGGCCCTCGCCCTGTTCACCGACATCGGTGACCGGCATGCCGAGGGCATCGTGCTGGACCACCTCGGCGACACGTGGGCCGCGGCCGGGCGAGCGGACGCGGCCCGGGACGCCTGGCGGCGGTCACTCGCGCTGCTCGACGAACTCGGTCACGCCGACGCCGAGGCGGTACGGCGGAAACTTCACCAGTGAGCGCTCAGAGCGCCACGATCGCCGCGCTCTCCGGCGGCAACTCGATGCCGTCGCGCATCACAGTGACGCCCTCCGAGGTGGCGAGCAGCACCCGGCGTACCACCCCGGGCAGGTTGATCCGCTGCGCCCGGCCGGCCAGGTTCGCCACCACGAGCGTCTCGCCGCGCCGCATCACCAGGAACCGGTCGCCGTGGCGTACGTCGACCCGGTCCAGCCGGGGGTCGGACAGGTCGGCCCGGGATCGGCGCAGCGCGATCAGCCGCCGGTAGAGGTCGTACGTCTCACGGTGCTCCGGCTTGTCCAGCTCGGCCCAGTCCAGCCGGGACCGCAGGAACGTCTGCGGGTCCTGCGGGTCGGGTACGTCGTCGGTGGCCCAGCCGTGGTCGGCGAACTCGCGTCGGCGGCCGGTCGCGACCGCCGCCGCGAGTTCCGGCTCGGGGTGGCTGGTGAAGAACTGCCACGGCGTGGAGGCCGCCCACTCCTCCCCCATGAACAGCATCGGCGTGAACGGCGCCGTCATCAGCAGCGTCGCGCCGACGCGCAGCAGGCCGGGCGACAGCGTGGCGGAGATCCGGTCGCCGGTGGCCCGGTTGCCGATCTGGTCGTGGTTCTGCAGGTACGCCACGAAGCGGTGGCCGGGCGTGCGCTGCCTGTCGACCGGGCGGCCGTGACTGCGGCCGCGGAAGCTGGACCAGGTGCCGGCGTGGAAGAAGCCGCCGGTCAGCACGTCGGTGAGGCACTCCAGGGAGCCGAAGTCGCCGTAGTAGCCCTGCCGCTCGCCGGTGAGCAGCGTGTGCAGCGCGTGGTGGGCGTCGTCGTTCCACTGGGCGTGCAGGCCGTACCCGCCCGCCTCGCGGGGCGTGATCAGGCGCGGGTCGTTGAGGTCGCTCTCGGCGATCAGCGACAGCGGCCGTCCGAGGTGCGTCGACAGCGCCTCGACCTCGGCGGCGACCTCCTCCAGCCAGTGCACGGCCCGGCCGTCCGGCATGGCGTGCACGGCGTCCAGCCGCAGCCCGTCGACGTGGTAGTCGCGCAGCCAGGTCAGCACGCTGTCGGCGATGTAGCGGCGCACCCCGTCGGAGTGCGGGCCGTCCAGGTTCACGGTGCGGCCCCAGGTGTTGCTCTGCTCGGTGAGGTACGGCGCGAACCGCGGCGCGTAGGCCCCGGAGGGCCCGAAATGGTTGTAGACGACGTCGAGGATCACCCCCAGGCCCTTGGCGTGGGCGGCGTCGACGAACCGTTTCAGGCCGTCCGGGCCGCCGTACGGCTCGTGCGGGGCATACCAGCAGACGCCGTCGTAGCCCCAGTTGTACTCGCCGTTGAACGCGTTGACGGGCAGCAGTTCGACCATGTCGACGCCGAGGTCGACCAGGTGGTCGAGCTTCGCGATCGCAGCGTCGAACGTGCCCTCCGGGGTGAACGTGCCGATGTGCAGCTCGTACAGCACGCTGCCGGGTAGTTGCCGGCCGGTCCAGGCGGCGTCGGTCCAGCCGAACGCGGCGTGGTCGTAGAGCCGGCTGGGCCCGTGCACCCCGGCCGGCTGCCAGGCCGAGCGCGGGTCCGGCAGGGCCTGCTCGTCGTCGTCGAGCAGGAACGCGTAGTCGGTGCCCGGCCCGGCGTCGGGCACCTCGACCCGCCACCAGCCGTCCGGCCCCTGACGCATCGCGTGGTCGGCGGCGCCGGGCAGGCGCAGCCGCACCCGGGCGGCCTCGGGCGCCCACACCGTGAACTCGGTCATGCGGCGGCCTCCACAGAGTCGGTGGGTGCGAGGAGGGCGACGGGATAGGTGCTCAGCAGATCATCCAGGAGCAGCTCAGAACCACTGTAGACCCGCCCGGTGAACAAGTCGGTGCACTGATGAACGGGAAGTGACACTGTCGTGTCCCGCCAGCCGCCGGAGCGGGCCAGCCGCAGCGGCAGCCGGGTCGCCACCGCCACCGCGCCGCCCCGGTCGAAGACCACCGCGTGCGCGGCGGCCGGGCCGCGCGCCGGCACCGGCCGGTAGCCGCCGAACAGGTCCGGGCGGTCGCGGCGCAACCGCAGCGTCCGGGACACCACGAGCAGCTTGGCCGCGCCGTCGTCGGCCACCGCGGGCCGCCATCCGGCGTCGAGCCGGGCCAGCATGTCCCGGCGTACGGCGAAGTCGACGGGCCGCCTGTTGTCCGGGTCGACGAGCGAGTTCTCCCACAGCTCGGTGCCCTGGTAGACGTCGGGCACACCGGGCATGGCGAGCTGCACCAGCTTCTGCCCGAGCGCGTTGGACCAGCCGGGCGGGGTGATCTCGGCGGCGAACGCGGTGATCTGGGCGTGCAGTTCCGGGTCGTCGTACATCCGGTCGACCAGGGCGTGCATCTCGTGCTCGAAGGACGGGTCCGGGTCGGCCCAGCTGGTGGTGACCGACGCCTCCCGGGCGGCCTTCTCGGCGTACCCGTGCAGTCGCTCCCGCTCGATCGGCCACGCCCCGACGGCGGTCTGCCAGAGCAGGTGGGCCAGCGCGGGGTCGGCCAGCGGCGCGCGGGACATCCAGTCGGCGACCCGCTCGGCCCAGCGGCCGGGCATCTCGGACAGCACCGCGAGCCGGGCGCGGACGTCCTCGCCGCGCTTGGTGTCGTGGGTGGAGAGCGCGGTCATGCTCGCCGGCCAGCGGACCTGCCGGGTGGCGGCGAACCGGTGCAGCTCGGCCGCTGGTACGCCGAAGTGGGCCGGGCTGCCGCCGACCTCGTTGAGGGCGACGAACCGGCTCCACCTGTAGTACGCGGTGTCCTCCACGCCCTTGGCCATGACTGCGCCGGTGAACTGCGGGAACCGGGCGGCCAGCTCGTGGCCGGGGTCGCGCAGCCGGGCGGTGACCGCGTCCAACACGCCGATCAGGTCGGGACGGCGGCGGCCTGCTTCGCTGCGGGCGGCGGCCAGGTGCCGGGCGCCCTCGGGCGGGTAGCCGCGGTAGACCGGGAAGCAGGCCGCCAGCTCGGCCAGGGCGGCGCGGACCTGCTCGCCGGGCAGCTCCGGCACGAGCGCGGCCAGCCGGGTCAGCTCGGCGGCGAGCAGCCGGGTGGCGGCCTCCAGCTTGGTGGCGTGCGTCAGGTCGGCCCAGGACGTGTGCCGCCCGGTCAGCCGGCCGTCCAGAGTGGTGAACTCCGGTTCGGCGTCCGGGTCGACGAACAGCCCGGACACGGCGGCCAGCGCGTCGTAGCCGGTGGTGCCGTCGACCGGCCAGTCCGGCAGGTCCTCGCCGTACTCCAGGATCTTCTCCACCACCAGCCAGCTCTCCGGCGCGGCGGCGCGCAACCGGGCCAGGTAGCCGGCCGGGTCGCGCAGCCCGTCCGGGTGGTCGACCCGGATGCCGTCGACGTCCCCGGCGGCGACCCAGCGCAGGATCTCCGCGTGGGTGGCGTCGAAGACCTCCGGGTCCTCCACCCGCAGGCCGGCCAGGTCGGACACGGCGAAGAACCGGCGGTACGTCAGCTCGGCGTCGCCGCGCCGCCAGTTCACCAGCTCGTAGTGCTGCCGGTCGTGCACCTGCCGGGGCGTGCCGTCGCCCGTGCCGTCGGCGACCGGGAAGCGGTGCTCGTGGTAGCGCAGCTCTCCGTCGACGAGCTTCAGGTCGTCGAGCGCGTCGGCGGTGTCGGCGAGCACCGGCAGCAACAGCCGTCCGCGGTCCCAGTCGATGTCGAACCAGCGCGCGTACACCGATTCGCGTCCCCGCCGCAGCACGTCCCACCAGGCCGGGTTGGCCTCGGGCCGGGCCACCCCGGCGTGGTTGGGCACGATGTCCACGACCAGGCCCAGCCCGGCCGCGCGCAGCGCCCGGACCAGCCGCGCCCGGGCGGCCTCGCCGCCGAGCTGCGGGTTGACCGCGCGGTGGTCCACCACGTCGTAGCCGTGCGTGGAGCCGGGGGTGGCGGTGAGCAGGGGCGCGGTGTAGAGGTGGGTGACGCCGAGCGCGGCGAGGTAGCCCGCCAGCTCGGCCGTGGCGTCCAGGTCGAAGCCGGGACGCACCTGGACCCGGTACGTCGAGCGGGGGGTGTCGGGCATCGGTCAGGCCGTCCTCTCCAGGACCAGCAGCGAACGGTCCGGCACGCAGACCGTGCCGCCCGCCTCGACGAGCGTCGTCTTCTCCGGATCGGGTTCCGCGGTGCTGATCACCAGCTCCCACCGGGTGCCGAACTCCTCGCCGGGCAGCGTGAAGTCCAGCGGCGCGTCGTGCGCGTTGAACAGCAGCAGGAACGAGTCGTCCCGGTGGCGCTGGCCGTACTGGCCGCGCTCGCCGATGCCGTCGCCGTTGACGAACAGGGCCACCGAGCGGCCGAAGTCGTTGCCCCAGTCCTCGCCGGTCATCTCCCGGCCGTCCGGGGTGTACCAGGCCAGGTCCGGCAGTCCGGACCCGGCGGCCCGGCCGCCCACCGGCAGGCCGGTGAAGAACCGGCGGCGGCGGAACACCTGGTGCCGGTTGCGGAACTCGGTGAGCCGGCGGACGAAGTCCAGCAGCTCGTCGTCGGCCCGGTCCCAGTCGACCCAGGCGATCTCGCTGTCCTGGCAGTAGGCGTTGTTGTTGCCGCGCTGGGTGCGGCCCAGCTCGTCGCCGTGGCCGAGCATCGGCACGCCCTGGGACAGGATCAGCGTGGCCAGGAAGTTGCGCCGCTGCCGGGCACGCAGCGCGCGTACGCCCGGGTCGTCGGTCTCGCCTTCGACGCCGCAGTTCCAGGACCGGTTGTGGCTCTCCCCGTCCCGGTTGTCCTCGCCGTTCGCCTCGTTGTGCTTGTCGTTGTAGGAGACCAGGTCGGTGAGCGTGAACCCGTCGTGGCAGGTGACGAAGTTGATGCTGTGGAACGGGCGGCGGCCGTCGTCCTGGTAGAGGTCGGCCGAGCCGGAGATGCGGGAGGCGAACTCGGCGAGCGTGGCCGGCTCGCCGCGCCAGAAGTCGCGGACGGTGTCGCGGTACTTGCCGTTCCACTCGGTCCACTGCGGCGGGAAGTTGCCGACCTGGTAGCCGCCGGGGCCCACGTCCCACGGCTCGGCGATGAGCTTCACCCGGCCGACCACCGGGTCCTGCTGCACCACCTCGAAGAACGTGGACAGGCGGTCCACCTCGTAGAACTCGCGGGCGAGCGTGGCCGCCAGGTCGAACCGGAAGCCGTCGACGTGCATCTCGGTGACCCAGTAGCGCAGCGAATCCATGATCAGTTGCAGCGAGTGCGGGCTGCGGACGTTGAGGCTGTTGCCGGTGCCGGTGTAGTCGACGAAGTAGCGCCGGTCGTCCTCCGAGAGCCGGTAGTAGCTCGGGGTGTCGATGCCCTTGAAGCTCAGCGACGGCCCGAGGTGGTTGCCCTCGGCGGTGTGGTTGTAGACCACGTCGAGGATGACCTCGATGCCGGCGGCGTGCAGCGCCTTGACCATGCCCCGGAACTCCTGCACCTGCTGGCCGAGGCGGCCCAGCGCGGAGTAGCCGTGGTGCGGGGCGAAGAAGCCGATGGTGTTGTAGCCCCAGTAGTTGCGCAGCCCCAGGTCGGCCAGGCGGTGGTCGTGCACGAACTCGTGCACCGGCATCAGCTCCACCGCCGTCACGCCGAGCCGCTTGAAGTGCTCGATCATCACCGGTGAGGCGATCGCCGCGTACGTGCCGCGCAGTTCCTCCGGGATGCCCGGGTGGCGCATGGTCAGGCCGCGCACGTGCGCCTCGTAGATCACCGAGTGGTGGTACGGGGTGCGCGGCGGCCGGTCGTTGCCCCAGTCGAAGTACGGGTTCACCACCACCGACTTCGGCATGTACGGCGCCGAGTCGGCGGTGTTCATCCGGTCCGGGTCGCCGCCGACCTCGTAGTCGTAGACCGACGGATCCCAGGTGATCTCCCCGTCGACCGCCTTCGCGTACGGGTCGAGCAGCAGCTTGTGCGGATTGCAGCGCAGCCCTTCGGCCGGGTTCCACGGCCCGTGCACCCGGTAGCCGTAGCGCTGGCCGGGCTCGACACCGGGGATGTAGGCGTGCCAGACGTACGCGTCGACCTCGCGCAGCTCCACCCGCCGCTCGGTGCCGATGTCCCACTCGTCGAACAGGCACAGCTCGATCTTCTCCGCCACCTCGGAGAAGATCGCGAAGTTGGTGCCCATCCCGTCGTACGTGGCGCCGAGGGGGTAGCTCTCGCCCGGCCAGACCTGCATGTCGCTCCTTCGGCCCATGATCGTGAGCGCACCGGACAGGGGGAACCGCCGATGCGCACGCCGGTGATGCCCAGTCGTACCCGCCGTCAATCCACCCGTTCGGACCGTAACCGAATCCGCCCTCGTGCGAACGGATAGACGTTCGGGTGTCATCCGTCACGATCGCCCTTTTCGAGATGCGGACCGGCGGCGGATGGACTTTCCTGGATCCGGGCCCACGCGCGCGCGGGCCCGCCCGGCCGTTCGGCCACACCTCACCACCGCTCGACGCCGCCACCGAAGCCGGCGTGCCTCACCATGCATGGACGGAGATCCACGTGACCACTCTGCGGGTCGGCGCTCAGCCCGCCACCGCGACGGACCGGCTCCACCGGCCCACCCTCACCTCCCGCCCGGCGCCCCCGTCGCCGGCCGGGTCCGCGCCCCGGACCCGGCGCATCCTGATGCTGTCGTGGGAGTACCCGCCGGTGCTCGTCGGCGGGCTCGGCCGCCACGTCCACGCGCTGTCAGTCGCCCTGGCCGCCGCCGGGCACGAGGTCACGGTCGTCACCCGCCACGCCGAGGGCGCTCCCCTGGAGGAGTACGCCGACGGCGTCCGCATCGTCCGCGCCGCCGAGGACCCGGTCACCTTCCCCCTCGCCACCGGCTCGCTGCTGGCCTGGACGATGGCGTTCAACCACACCCTCACCCGGGCCGCGCTGCGCGCCGCCTCCTCCGGCACCTACGACGTCATCCACGCCCACGACTGGCTCGTCGCGCACACCGCGATGACGCTGCGCGAGCACCTGGACGTGCCGCTGGTCAGCACCATCCACGCCACCGAGGCGGGCCGGCACCAGGGCTGGCTGCCCGAGGAGATGAACCGCACCATCCACGGCGTCGAGCACTGGCTCGCCGGCGAGTCCGGGCGCGTGATCGTCTGCTCCGGTTACATGCGCGACGAGGTGGGCGCGCTGTTCGGCGTGGACGCCACCCGCGTCGACGTGGTCCCCAACGGCGTCGAGCCGCACCGCTGGCGGGTGCCCGCGTCGGCGGTCGCCGCCGCCCGGGCCCGGTTCGCCGCCGACGGCCCGCTGGTCACGTTCGCCGGGCGCCTCGTGTACGAGAAGGGCGTGCAGCACCTGCTGGCCGGGCTGCCCCGGCTGCGCGACCGGCACCCGGGCCTGCGCGCGGTGATCGTCGGCGACGGGCCGTACAAGGCGGAACTGGAGGCCGAGGTGCACCGCCTCGGGCTGGGCGCCACTGTGAGCATGCCCGGGTTCCTCGGCGGCACCGACCTGCCCGCCGTCATGGCCGCCTCGGACTGCTTCGCGGTGCCGAGCATCTACGAGCCGTTCGGCATGGTGGCGCTGGAGGGGGCCGCCGCGGGCGCGCCGCTGGCCGTCGCCCGTACCGGTGGGCTGGCCGAGATCGTGGAGCCGGGCGTCACCGGGATGACGTTCGCCCCGCACGACCCGGACGGCCTCGCCGAGGCGGTGCACGCGCTGCTGTCGGACCGGGACCGGGCGCGTGCGCTCGCCCGGCGGGCCCGCACGATGGTGCACGAGCAGTACGGCTGGGCGGCCATCGCGTCCCGCACGGCCGCCGCGTACGCCGCAGCCATCGCCGGCGACCCGGCGTTCACCGCGGCCCGCGCCCAGCACCGCATGGCACACGGCCACACGAGCCCGCGAGTCCCCGAGGGCAACCTCCTCACCGCCGCCGGCTTGAGGTAAGGAAGGGCCCCCTATTAACGCCTCAGGTAGAGGAAGGGCCCCTTATTAACGCCCCCGCACCCCGGTGCGGACGACGAAGGCCGCCGACCCGAGCAGGGTCGGCGGCCTTCGTCGTCCGCGTGTTAAAAGGGGGCCCCTCCTCTACCTGAGGCGTTAAGAAGGGGCCCTTCCTTGCACGCTCAGCGCTGGGCGGCGGGGACGTAGTCCCGCTCGGTGGCGCCGGTGTAGATCTGCCGCGGGCGACCGATCTTGGTCTCCGGGTCGTTGATCATCTCGCGCCACTGCGCGATCCAGCCGGGCAGCCGGCCGAGCGCGAACAGCACCGTGAACATCTTCGTCGGGAAGCCCATGGCCTTGTAGATGAGGCCGGTGTAGAAGTCCACGTTCGGGTAGAGCCGCCGGGACACGAAGAAGTCGTCGGCGAGCGCGATCTCCTCGAGCTGCACGGCGAGGTCCAGCAGCGGGTCCGGCTTGGCCATCCGGCCGAGCACGTCCTGGGCGGCCTTCTTGACGATGGCGGCGCGCGGGTCGTAGTTCTTGTAGACCCGGTGCCCGAAGCCCATCAGCTTCACGCCGTCCTGCTTGTCCTTCACCTTCTGCACGAAGGAGCGGACGTCGCCGCCGTCGGCCTGGATCTTCTGGAGCATCTCCAGGACCGCCTGGTTGGCGCCGCCGTGCAGCGGGCCGAACAGCGCGTTCACGCCGGCCGAGACCGAGGCGAACAGGTTGGCGTTGCTGGAGCCGACCAGCCGCACGGTCGAGGTGGAGCAGTTCTGCTCGTGGTCGGCGTGCAGGATGAACAGCATGTCCAGCACCCGGGCGACGACCGGGTCGACCTCGTACGGCTCGGCCGGTACGCCGAACGTCATCCGCAGGAAGTTCTCGACGTAGCCCAGCGAGTTGTCCGGGTACAGCAGCGGCTGCCCGATCGACTTCTTGTACGCGTACGACGCGATGGTGGGGACCTTCGCCATCAGCCGCACCGTGGACATCTCCACGTGCTCGGAGTCGAACGGGTCCAGGCTGTCCTGGTAGAAGGTCGAGATGGCGCTGACGGCCGAGGAGAGCACGGCCATCGGGTGCGCGTCGCGGGGGAAGCCGTCGAAGAAGCGGCGCATCTCCTCGTGCAGCAGCGAGTGCCGCCGGATCCGCTCGCTGAACTCGGTGAGCTGCGTCTGGGACGGCAGCTCGCCGTAGATCAGCAGGTAGGAGACCTCCAGGAAAGAGGACTTCTCGGCCAGCTGGTCGATCGGGTAACCCCGGTACCGCAGGATGCCGGCATCACCGTCGATGTAGGTGATGGCGGACGAGCAGGACGCGGTGTTCACGAAACCGGGGTCGTACGTGGTCATCCCGGTTTCCTTGAGCAGCTTGCTCACCCCGATCCCGGCGGGGCCCTCAACCGCGGACTGCACCGGCATCGACAGCTGCCCACCGGGGTGGTCGAGCTTGACTTCCGTCATCTGTTCCTCGCTTCGCCGGCAAGATCTTCGTTGAATTGCCTTCGCTTCTACCGTAATCACGGCGCGGAGAACACCGCTCGTCATGGTTTGAGGGTGAGGTGTGCGTCACCTGTTTCCCGGCCAGCCGGTCCGGAAACCGGATGGGAGCGCGGCCATGGGACGCTCGGGAGGTCCGTCACGACAGCGTGAGCCGCCGCAGCGTCCCGTCGTCGCCGACCCGGTAGAGGTCGAGCCGGTTGGCTCCGGCGGCGAACAGACGGTCGTCGGCGAGCAGCGCGGCGAACCGCCGCCCGGCGGCGTCCGGGGGCACCACGGGCACCACCGCGCCGACGGTGCCGTTGACCGCCACGGCGAGCCGGGTGCCGTCGGGTACGCCGTCCGGCACGGTGCCCCAGACCATCGCGGGCAGCCCGCCGCCGGCCGGGTCGACCGCGTCGAACGCGTCCCGGTTGGCCACCGTGGCGGTCCCGGCGACCGGCACGTCACCGACCCGGGTGCCGACGAGCGGGTCGACGGGAGGCGGCGGGAGCGGGGCGGGCACGCCGCCGGTGACGGTGACCGGCTGGCCGGGGCGGTCGTAGAAGCGTTTGTCGGCCCGTTCGCGCGGGGCCGCCTTCGCCGACCGGCCGTCCATCCGCCAGGGCACCCGCATGTGCGTCTCGTCGGCGATCGTGGGCAGCAGGTCGACGTGTTCCCAGTTGCGGTCGTCCACCCGTCCGGCGCGCTGGCCGGGTTCCTTGACGAACATCGGCACCCAGGCCACCTCGTTCGCGGCGTGGTCGATGGCGTCCATCCCCCGGCCCTGCCAGTCCCGGCGGAAGCTGACGCCGTGGTCGGCGGTGACCACGACCAGCGCCTGGTCGTAGAGGCCGGTGGCGCGCAGCGTCCGCAGCGTCTCGCCGATCAGCCGGTCGGTGTAGCCGAGCTGGGCGAGGTGCCGGGCGCGGGCCAGGTCGACCCAGCCGGCGCCGTCGTTGGGCAGGTCGTCCGGCGCCGCGTAGTGCGCCCCGGACGGCAGGTACGCCCACGGCGAGTGCGGCATCAGCAGGTGCAGGAAGTGCAGCGTGGGCCGGGTGTCGGGGCGCAGCCCGGCCAGGAACGAGGTGAACCGGGCCGGCTGGTTGTCATCCAGGGTGTCCCAGCGGAACTTCGGGTCGTCAGGCACCGGCTCGGCGGCGTCCAGCCCGGCCTCGGCGGCGGTCCGCTCGCGGTAGGAGTCCTCCGGGTCGATCCGGCTGTCCACCGGCGCGGCGATCCGCCCGAGCAGCCGGCCGCTCTCCCGGACCAGCACGCCGAGCCCTTGTTCCGGGGTGGTGGCCTGCTCGCAGCGGCTCGGCGGGCAGAGCCGGGTGATGCTCTCCTCGGCCTTGATCCGGTAGAGGCCGCCGAGCGCGGTGAACAGGTTGTCCGGGTACTGCGAGTAGTGCGGCGCCGCCTCCCGCTCCGGGTAGCGCCCGGTGAGCATCGCGGGCAGCGCGTAGGGCGTCCAGCCGCTGACGCCGGTGGCGTTGCGGTACCACGTCGACCCGCCGGCCAGTGCCGCGAAGTTCGGGTAGCGCTCAGCGTCGATCCGGCCGTCCGGGCCGAGTAGGGAGACGAGCGGCAGCTCGTCCAGCACGATCATGACCACCGGCGGGTGCGCGCCCGCGCCGGCCACACCGGCCGCGCCGCCCTCGCCGCGCGGCAGCACCACCGCCGAGGCGGGCGAGGCGAACAGGAACAGCCCGACGAACACCAGCGGCCCGGCGGCGGCGACCCGCAGTACCCGCCGGGGCGCCCGCCACCGCCGGTGCGCGGCCGCGCCGGCGGCTCCGGCCACACCGGCGGCAACGAGCAGGGGTACGCCCCGAAGCGGCGTGACGTGCCGGCCGACCTGGACCGCCAGCGCGGCGAGCAGCAGGCCCACGAACACGGTGTGCACGGCGGCCCGGGTGAGGCGTCCGGCGGGCAGCGCAAACGCGCCCAGCAGCGCGAACAGCGCTGTCGGCGCGAGCGCGATCAGGGCGACCAGCAGCAGCACGTCGGCCCGGGAGGCGCGGTGGAACAGGAAGAAGTCGGGGCTGCGGCCGAGCACGTCGAGCAAGGGCTGGGTGACCACCAGCCCGACCAGCGCCACCACCTCGGCCAGCCGGGCCGCCTCGGCCCGCCACCACTGCCGGCGTTCCCGCCGGACCGGGACGGCCGTGTGGTCGCGGGGTGGTGCGAGGGTGTCCTCAGCCACCCACCACCACCTGGTAGAGCGTGCGGGTGCCGGACGGCAGCTCGGTCCGGGCGACCACCCGGCCCCGGCGCGCGAGCAGCGCCTCGAAGACGTCGCGCCGGTAGTCCGGGAACAGGCCGTCGGGCTTGTTCGCCAGCAGGCGGCGGGCCATCGGGTCGTCCGGGTGGACGAACTCCACCACCAGGCTGCCGCCGGTGACGGTGAGCGCGGTGAGCTGGTCGAGCACCTCGGGCAGCGGCACGTTGCGCCCGATCGCGAGGTGGTGCACCACGGCCAGGGCCAGGACGGTGTCCGCGCGGGCCCGGTCGGCGAACGCGGCCCGCTCGACGCCGCGCCAGCCGCCGCCCGGGGACGGGTCGGCCAGGTCCATCACCAGCGGCAGGATCCGTGTCTCGCCCTCGTCGCGCAGCGCGCGGTAGAGCGTGTCGACGACCGCCGGGTCCTGCTCGACGGCGACGACGTGCGCGGCGTGCCGGGCGGCGATGCGGGCGTACCGGCCGTCGTTGGCACCCAGGTCCAGCGCCGAGCCGCCACCGACGGCGGCCACCGCCCGGTCGACGAACTCCTCCTTGGCCTGCCGGTCCGGCACCGAGTACGCGCAGGTGCGCTGGTAGTCCGACCAGTGGCTGTCGCCGGGCCGGTGGTCGAGGCGGCGGACCAGCTTCGTCAGCCCGCGTACCGTGGCCAGCGCCAGCTCGCGGGAGAACCCGGCGGCGCGCAACTGGGCGCGGACGTCTGTGGTGCTCGCGGCGGAGTTGCGGGCCTGCATGGCGCCGTGCAGGTGCACGTGGGTGGGCACACCGGCCCGCCAGCGCCGGGTGCCGCCGAACAGCCGGCGCATCTGGTCCGGTTCGACGCCGTCGACGCGGGCGCGCAGGAACGGCTGGAAGTCCAGCCCGAGGTGGGCCTGGATCAGCAGCGGGTAGAGCAGCGTCTGGCAGAACTGCCGGTAGCCGGCCCAGGGTTCACCGTCGCGCAGCGCCTCGAACGAGCCGACGTCGATGAAGACCGGCCGGGCGCCGCGCCACTGCACGTTGTACGCCGAGCCGTCCTTCGTGGTGAAGCCTGCTTCCAGGGCGGCGCGCAGCACGTCCAGGTGCAGCAGCGCCGCGTCGCGCAGCATCGCGGACGACCACTCGTAGGGGTGCGAGACGAACGGGATCCGCTCGTGCCGCAGCACCGTGGTCCAGGGCGCGTCGACAGGGGTCGGGGTCAGTTCCTCGGTGCCGACGATCTGCCCGGTGCTGGTGGCCTGCCGGAAGAAGTCGGTGACCGACAGCGCCCGCCAGTCCCGGGCGGAGCGCTCGTCGAGCCCGCGCAGCACCTCCTCGCCCCGGTGGAACACCCGGTTGCCGGGGTCGCGGAAGGAGCCGGGCTCGACGCGGACGCCGGTGTCGGGGATCGTCACGCCGCCGGACCCTGGTCGGAGGGCTGACGCCGGAACCGGGACACCAGGCGGCGCCAGTAGAGCTTGGCGGCCACCGCCACCCCGGCCACCCCGCCGACCACCGCCTGCACGATGAGACTGCCGGATCCCGCGTCCAGGTAGGCCAGATGCGTCACGGCTGCTTTTCCTTCCCTCGCCGGTCATCGGAGCATGCCCGGAATGCGAGCTTTGTTGCTCGGAGCCGGACTTGTCCCTCACCGTAACGTCTCGGCGTCCGGGTGCGCGGCCACACCGGCCACTCGTCCCCCGTCCGATCCGTTCAAGACGGGCCGGGCCGGTCGCGCCTACCGTGGCCGGCATGACACCGCAGTTCGATCTGGTCGGGACCGTGGTCACCGACATGGCCCGCACGCTCGACTTCTACCGGCGGCTGGGGCTGCCGATCCCGGCCGGCGCCGAGACGGAAGGGCACGTCGAGGTCACCCTGCCGAACGGCGTACGGCTGGCCTGGGACACGGTCGAGGTGATCCGCAGCTTCCACCCCGAGTTCGACCCGTCCGGCGGCAACAACCGGATGAGCCTGGCCTTCCGGTGCGCCGACCCGTCGGAGGTGGACCGCTGGTACGCCGAGCTGACCGGTGCCGGGCACCACGGCGAGATGCCGCCGTGGGACGCGTTCTGGGGCCAGCGGTACGCGGTCCTGCACGACCCGGACGGCAACGGCGTGGACCTGTTCGCCCCGCTGCCTGCGGCCGAGTAGACGGGAGCCGGCTCGCGGGCCGCTTCCGGGCCGGTCAGGTCACCTGCGGGCGGCTCCGGGCCGGGGCGAGCAGCCGGGTCGGCGGCACCCCGGCCAGTTCCCGCACCTCGCGGGTCAGGTGGGCCTGGTCGGCGTACCCGCTGCGCACCGCCACCTCGGCGAGCGGCGCACCGGCGCGGGCCAGGTCCAGCGCGCGGCGCATCCGCAGGATGCGGGCCAGCGTCTTCGGGCCGTACCCGAAGAGGGCCCGGCTGCGCCGGTGCAGGGCGCGCGGGCCGAGGCCGACCTCGGCGGCGGTCGCGGCGACGGTGGCCCCGGCGGCCAGGCGGGCGGCGACATGCGCGCCGATCGGGTCGGGGCCGCCGGCCGCGCGCAGCCGGTCGCGGGCGACCCGGGTGAGCACCCCGGCGGCCTCGTCGCCCGGCGCGGCCAGCGCCGTCTCGACCCGCTCGGTCACCTCGGCGGCGGCGCGGCCCCACAGGTCGGCGAGCGATACGCGGCGGTCCCGCAACTCCTCGGCCGGCACCCCGAACACGGCCGGGCCGGTCCCCGGCGGCAGGCGCAGCCCGATCCACCGATCCCCCGGCGCCGACCGCGACAGGTGCGCGGTGCGGTCCGGACCCGCGACCAGCAGCCCGGACCGGCTGGACCAGAGCAGATCCAGGCACCCGTCCGGCAGCACCCGCGTCTCACTCCCGCCCGAGACGCTGCTCCACAGCACCCCGCCCGGAACCCCCGCCACCTTCCACTCCCGGTACACGCCTCCCACCCTCCCACCCTCCCGCCTCCCACCCTCCCCGTCGATCATGAAGTTGACGGTGTCGGGGCCCGGCGTGTCGCACCGCCAACCTCATGATCGACGGGGTGGGGTCAGGGGTGGTGAGGGTCAGGGGCGGTGGGGGTCAGGGGCGGTGGTGCATGGCCAGGCGGAGCAGGAGGAAGCGCAGGGCCGTCGCGGCCAGGTTGGCCGTTACCAGGACGGTCAGCTCCAACGCGCGGTTCGGGGTTGTGGTGGCGTGCAGCACGGCCAGGGAACCGCTGGTCAGGGCCAGGCCGAGGGCGAACGCGAGCAGGCCCTGGACGTGGTGCCGGCCGGCGTGGCGGCGCCCGGTGACCCCGAACGTGAGCCGCCGGTTGGCGGCCGTGTTGGCCACCGCCGTGAGCAGCAGCGCCAGCAGGTTCGCCGGCTGCGCCCCGAGCGGGCCGCGGGCCAGCAGGAACAACAGCAGGTACGCGAGCGTGCTCGCCACGCCCACAGCGGCGAACCGGGCGAGCTGGCGCGGCAACCCGATCGGCACCTGCGCCGGCAGGGCCGGCAACGGCCCTCGGCCGAGCTGGGCGCGTAACTGCGCCAGCGGCAGCGCCCCGGTCACCAGCGCCCGGCCCAGCCGCCCGATGCCGCGCAGGTCGGCCAGCGCGGTGGCGACGATGTCGACCCGGCTGTCCGGGTCGTCCACCCAGTCCACAGGCACCTCGTGGATGCGCAGCCCGGCCCGCTGCGCCAGGACCAGCAGCTCGGTGTCGAAGAACCAGCCGGTGTCACGCACCAGCGGCAGCAGCTCGGCGGCCACGTCGGCGCGGATCGCCTTGAACCCGCACTGGGCGTCGGAGAAACGCGCCGCGAGCGCCCCACGCAGCAGCAGGTTGTAGCCGCGCGAGATGACCTCCCGCTTGGCGCCCCGGACCACCCGGCTGGTCCGCGCCAGCCGGGTGCCGATGGCCAGGTCCGAGTGCCCGGAGATGAGCGGGGCCACCAGCGGCAGCAGCGCGGCCAGGTCGGTGGACAGGTCCACGTCCATGTACGCGAGCACCGGCGCCGGCGAGGCCGACCAGGCGGCCCGCAGTGCCCGCCCGCGGCCCTTCTCGTCCAGGCGCAGCACCCCCACCCCGGGCAGCTCGTCGGCGAGCGCCCGCGCCACCGCCGGGGTGCCGTCCACGCTGGCGTTGTCGGCCACAGTGATCCGGAACGGGTACGGGAAGTGCGCGGTCAGGTGCGCGTGCAGCCGCCGGACGCAGGGCCCCAGATCGGTCTCCTCGTTGTAGACCGGGACCACCACGTCGAGCACCGCGCTGCCGGCGGCGGGCCGGGCCTGCACGGCGGCCCGGGGCGCGTACGTGCCAGTCATCGCTCAGCCCTGCTTTCCGCTGCTCAGGTCGTACACGGTCACGCCGTCGACGGTGGTGGCGGTGAAGGTCTCGGTGACCCACGCGGCGATCTCGGCCGAGGCGTTGCTGCCGCCGTCGGCCCGGAACCCGCCGCCGCCGAGGAAGTAGTGGATCCGCCCGTCGGCGACGTACCGCTGGAACTGGGCGAGCGTCGGCGACGGGTCGCTGCCGTTGAAGCCGCCGATCGGCATGACCGGCCGGCCGGTCGCCAGCTGGTAGCCGGAGGCGTTGTTCGAGCCGATTGTCGCGGCGACCCAGGTGTAGTCGTCGGCGTCGGCGGTGAGCAGCGCGGTCATCTCGGCGCTCGGCTCACGGGCGTCGAGCAGCCCGCCCATGCCGCCACCGCGCTGCCCCCGCCCCTCCTGCCCGGTCCCGCCGTCCTGCCCGGGGAAGCCGCCCTGCCCCGGGGTGCCGCCCGGCGCGGTGCCGCCGTCCTGACCTGTGCCGCCGTCCTGACCTGTGCCGCCGGACGCGCCCGGGGCCGAACCACCACCAGGGAATCCGGGGAACCCACCGGCGTTCGCCCCGCCGTCCTGGCCGGTACCGCCCGGGCCGGAGCCGTCGGAACCCGTGCCGTCCGAGCCGGTGCCGTTCGGGCCACCTGGGAAGCCCGGGAACTGCCCGTTCCCGCCGCCCGGCATCCGCCCGCCCGGTCCGCCCGGTCCGCCGAAGCCACCAGCTCCGGCCGGCCCGGCACTCGGGATCGAGCCGCTGTGGGGGGTGGCAGCGGTCTGCATCGCGTACGCGGCAGGCCCGGCCAGCGCCACCGCGATCCCGGCGACGGACACCACCGGCACCACCCACCGCACAACCCGCCCGGCAAACCCAGCCCCGGGCCCCGCCGCCACCCCCGTCTCCGAGTTGACCAAGGAGTTCGCGTCACTTTGAACGCCGTTCCCGGACGCGAACTCCTTGATCAGCGCCGAGGTGGCCAGGAGGGCTGCGGTGGTCAGGCCCACGGCCAGGATTGTGGAGCGCAGCCATGGGTGCCAGTCGGCGGTGCGGCCGAGCAGGTGCCAGGACCACCAGGCGGTGACCGCCAGCGTGCCGGCCAGGACCAGCGTGGCGACGAGCGCCCGCCGCCGGCCCGGAGCCGCGACGACCGAGGCACCCGCGACGACCGGCGCATCCGCCACAGCGGGAACCGGAGCCGCCGCGACTGCCTCGACCGGCGCCGAGCGGGCGCGCCGCAGCAGCGTGACGCCGATGCCGGCCAGCGCGCCGACCGCCGGGGCCAGGGCGACCGTGTAGTACGCGTGGAAGATCCCGGACATGAAGCTGAAGATCAGTCCGGTGACCAGCAGCCAGCCGCCCCAGAGCAGCAGACCGGCCCGGGTGCGGTCGGTACGCGGTGCCCGCCCGGCCAGCCACAGCCCCGCGACCAGCAGGATCAGCGCGGCCGGCAGCAGCCAGGAGATCTGCCCGCCGACCTCGGTGTCGAACATCCGCAGGAGACCGGTCTGACCGGAGAACGGCCCGCCGCCTCCCCCGCCGGGCCGGCCGCCACCGCCGCCCACGCTGCCGACCTCGTCGCCGGTGATGCGGCCCAGCCCGTTGTAGCCGAGCGTCAGCTCCAGGATGCTGTTGTTCTGCGAGCCGCCGATGTACGGGCGGGCGCTCGCCGGCGCCAGCTCGACGATCGCCACCCACCAGCCGGCGGAGACGACCACTGCGAGCCCGGCCAGCAGGAGCTGCCGGATCCGCCGTCCGAGTCCGGTCGGCGCGGCCAGCAGGTAGACCCCGGCGAAGACCGGGATCACCAGGAACGCCTGGAGCATCTTGGTGAGGAAGCCGAAGCCGACGAGCACGCCGGTCAGCACGATCCACCGCGTGCTCGCCGTCTCGACCGCGCGCACCGTGGCGTACGCGGCGGCGACGAGCAGGAACACCAGCAGCGCGTCCGGGTTGTTGAACCGGAACATCAGCGTCGCCACCGGGGTGAGCGCGAGCACCGCGCCGGCGAGCAGGCCGGCGGCCGGGCCGTACCAGCGGCGGACGGTCGCGTACAGCACGCCGACGGAGGCGACGCCGAGCAGTGCCTGCGGCACCAGGATCGACCAGCCGCTCAGGCCGAAGATGCGCACCGAGAGCGCCATCAGCCACAGCGAGGCGGGGGTCTTGTCCACTGTGATCGAGTTGGCCGCGTCGGACGAGCCGTAGAAGAACGCCGTCCAGCTCTGCGACCCGGCCTGCACGGCGGCGGAGTAGAACGCGTTGGCCCAGCCGGAGGCGCCCAGGCCCCACAGGTAGAGCAGCGCGGTCGCGACCAGCAGGCCGGCCAGGGCCGGCCGGGCCCAGCGCGGATCGCGGCCGGTGCGGGTCTCCTCAGGTACGGGCGCGGGGGCCGGCTCGGTGCCGGGTGGACCGGCCGTGGGCGCGGTCGGCAGGCTCTCGGTTCGGTTCATGCCGGCAAGCCTCGGCGGGCCCGCTGGCCCGCTCCCGTGAGCGGCCTATGCGTCGGCTGTGGATCCCGGCAGCCAGACCGTGAACGCGGTGTGGCCGGGCCGGCTGACCACGTCGACCCGCCCGTGGTGCGCCTCGACCACGGCGGCGACGATGGCCAAGCCCAGGCCGGTGCTGCCCTGCGCGCGGGAGCGGGAGGTGTCGCCGCGCGCGAACCGCTCGAAGACCTCCGGCTGCAACTGCTCCGGAATGCCCGGCCCGTCGTCGGTGACGCGTAGTTCGACGCCGCCGGGCGCGGGCGCGAGCCGGACCGTGACTGTGGTGCCGGCCGGGGTGTGCACCCGCGCGTTCGCCAGCAGGTTCGCCAGCACCTGGTGCAGCCGGTGGGCGTCGCCGGTGACGGTGAGCGGCTCGTCGGGCAGGTCGAGTTGCCAGCGGTGGTCGGGCCCGGCGACGTGCGCGTCACTGACCGCGTTCACGGCCATGGCGGTCAGGTCGACCGGCTCGGCGGCGAGCGGGCGGCCGGAGTCCAGCCGGGCCAGCAGCAGCAGGTCGTCGACGAGGCTCGTCATCCGGGTGCTCTCCGACTCGACGCGGCGCAGCGCGTGCGCCACGTCGGGCGGCACCTCCTGGCGGCCCCGGCGGGCCACCTCGGCGTACCCGCGGATGGCAGCGAGGGGGGTGCGCAGCTCGTGGCTGGCGTCGGCGACGAACTGGCGTACCCGGGTCTCGCTGGCCTGCCGGGCGGCGAGCGCGGCGGCGACGTGGCCGAGCATCCGGTTGAGCGCGCCGCCGACCTGCCCGACCTCGGTGCGGGGGTCGGTGTCGGCGGCCGGCACCCGCACGGACAGGGCGACCTCGCCGCGGTCGAGCGGCAGTTCGGTGACCCGGGCGGCGGTGGCGGCGACGCGGTTGAGCGGCCGCAGCGTCACCCGGACGATGAGCAGACCGAGGGCGCCGGCGATGACCAGGCCGGCGCCGATCACCCCGGCCTGCGCGACGAGCATCCACATGACGGTGTCGTCGACCTGGGCCAGCGGGATCGCGAGGACCAGCACGTCGCCGTCGCCGCGCGGCGACGGGAGCGCGATCGCGCGGTAGTCGCCCCGGTCGCCGACGACGACTGTGTGCGGGCGGTCGCCGACGGGTACGCGGGCCAGCGCGGTCAGGTCGGCGGCGGGCACCTCCTCGCTGTCGCCGTTTCCGGACCGGACCCGGCCGACGGGTTCGGCGGCGGCGGGCACCCGGACGGCGATCGAGCCCGGCGGGAAGCCGCCAGGGGGGTCCGGCGCCACCTCGTCGGAGTCCGGCGGGGTGGGCCGCTGGTCCGGTCGCGGCGGGTCGACGCCGCGGCGGGCCCAGCGTTCGAAGTCGGCGGGCCGCCGGTCGCCGAAGGTGAGCTGGTTGTCGATCTGGTCGATCAGGAAGTGTCGCAGCGCGACTGTGGTCAGGCCGCCGATGCCGATGCTCACCAGCGCGAGCAGCGCCACCACGGAGAGCACCAGGCGGCGGCGCAGCGACCAGCCGGCCAGGCGGCGGCGCAGCCGGCCGCCCCTGTCACTCGGCGGGTTTGAGGACATAGCCCGCCCCGCGCAGCGTATGGATCATGGGCGCGCGGCCCGCGTCGATCTTCTTGCGCAGGTACGAGATGTACAGCTCGACCACGTTGGCCTGGCCGCCGAAGTCGTAGTTCCACACCCGGTCGAGGATCTGCGCCTTGCTGAGCACCCGGCGCGGGTTGCGCATGAGGTAGCGCAGCAGCTCGAACTCGGTGGCGGTGAGCGTGATCAGGTCGTCGCCGCGGCGTACCTCGTGGCTGTCCTCGTCGAGGGTGAGGTCGCCGACGGTGAGCACCGCCTCCTGGCGGGCGGCGACCGCGAAGCCGGAACGGCGCAGCAGCGCGCGCAGCCGGGCGATCACCTCCTCCAGGCTGAAGGGCTTGGTGACGTAGTCGTCGCCGCCGACCGTGAGCCCGGCGACGCGTTCCTCCACCGCGTCGCGGGCGGTCAGGAACAGCACCGGCACGCTCGGGAACTGCTCGCGCAGGCGGCGCAGCACCTGGAAGCCGTCCAGGTCGGGCAGCATCACGTCGAGCACCACGGCGTCCGGGCGGAACTGGCGGGCGGTGGTGACAGCCGCCATGCCGCTGCCGGCGGTGGCGACCTGCCAGCCCTCGTACCGCAGCGCCATCGAGAGCAGGTCGGTGAGTGTCGGCTCGTCGTCGACGACGAGCACCCGCACCGGTTCGCCGTCCGGTCGGCGCAGCTCGATGCGACCCTGCGCGGACTGCGCGTTCATGACCATGCCCCCATCGTGGGCGGACCCGCTGTCGGCGGGCTGTCCCGATCCTGTGTACCAGCTGTGCGCGCCGCGCGGCGGCGATCCGGGCAGGTCGACGGGGTCTTCCGCACCGGGGCTACCCGGTGGTAACTTCCCGGCATGTCCATCGATGGTCGTTTTTCCGGCCGGTTGGCCGGCAAGGTGGTGCTGGTGACCGGCGCGGCCCGGGGCATCGGCGAGCACACCGCCCGCCTCGCCGCGGCGCGCGGCGCGCGGTTGTCCCTCGTCGGGCTGGAACCCGACCGGCTCGCCGCGCTCGCCGCCGAGCTGGGCCCGGGGCACGCCTGGTTCGCCGCCGACGTCACCGACCAGGACGCCCTCGCCGCGGCGGTGGATGGGACACTCGCGACGCTGGGCGGGATCGACGCGGTGGTGGCGAACGCCGGGGTGGCCAACCGCGGCACGATCGCCGTCGGCGACGTCGAGGCGCTGGTGCGTACCGTCGAGGTCAACCTGATCGGGGTGATGCGCACCGCGGCGGCGACCGTGCCCGCGCTCGTCGACCGGGGTGGCTATCTGCTGATCGTCTCCTCGGCCGCGGCGTTCGCCGCGCTGCCCGGCATGGCGGCCTACTGCGCCTCCAAGGCCGGCGTCGAGCAGTTCGGCAACGCGGTCCGGCTGGAGCTGGCACACCGGGGCGTGGCGGTCGGCACCGCCCATCCGTCGTGGGTGGACACCGACCTGGTCCGCGAGGCGCGCGCCGACCTGCCGGCCTTCTCCACGGCGCTGGCGAAGCTGCCCTGGCCGCTGCGGCGTACCACAACGGTGACCGAGTGCGCCGAGGCGTTCGTCCGGGCGATCGAGCGCCGCAGCCGCCGGGTGTACGTGCCGCGCGCCGTGGCCGGCGTGCAGGCGATGCGATCGGTGCTGGTCAGCCCGCTGGCCGACCGGTTGGTGGGCCGCACCGCCCGGGCCACCGTGCCGCTGATCGAGGAGCAGTCCCGGGCGCTGGGCCGGGGCTTCGGCGCCAGCACGCCGCAGGGGCGGCCGTGACCGCGCCGGTGGACGTCGTCTACGAGCGGCGGGGCACCGGGCCGACGCTGGTGCTGCTGCACGGCATCGGTCACCACTGGGCCGCCTGGCGTCCGGTGCTGGATCGCCTCGCCGAGGCGCACGACGTGATCGCCGTCGACCTGCCGGGCTTCGGCCGCTCCCCGGTGCCCGCCGCCGGGCTGCCCGCCGACATGCCCGGGCTGGCCGTGGCCATGGTCGAGCTGTTCGCCGCGTTCGGGCTGGAACGCCCGCACGTCGCGGGCAACAGCCTCGGCGGCGCGATCGCCCTCGAACTGGCCGCGATCGGCGCGGTCTCCTCGGCCACCGCGCTGTCGCCGGCCGGGTTCTGCACCGCGCGCGAGCTGCGCTGGGCGCTGACGGTGCTCGCGCTGCACCGCAACGCGGCCCGGCTGCCCGAACCGGTGCTGCGCCGCCTGTTCGCCGCGCCCGCGCTGCGGATGCTGGCGATGGGCATGATCCTGGCCCGGCCCAACCGGATGGCCCTCGACGACGCGCTCGCCGACGCCCGCGCGCTGCGCCAGGCACGGGCGTTCCGCGCCGTCGCCCGCGCCGGCCGGGGGTACGCCTACGCGGGCGCGCCGACCGTGCCGGTCACAGTCGCGTGGGGTACTCGGGACCGGATCCTGCCGTACCGGCAGGCGGCGCTGGCGCGTACCCGGCTGCCCGCCGCGCGGCACCTGGACCTGCCCGGCTGCGGGCACGTGCCCATGCACGACGACCCGGAGCTGGTCGCCTCGGTCATCCTCGGCACCACCGGCGTCCGGCCGGCCTGACGCGCCGCGTCCGGCCGCTGCGAGACGACCTCACTCGGTCGCGCCGAACGGGAACGTGTGCACGTACCGCATCGTCCAGCCGCCGGGCGACGCGTGGTCGTCGCGCTCGTAGAGGTGGTCGGCCACCCCCTCGGCCGGTTCCTCCGGATGACGCAGCACCCACCGGGGCGGCGGCGCGCCGTCCGGCCCGGCGGGCAGGTCCCGGGTCAGTTCGTCGGCCGGTCCGCCGACGAACCGTACGCGCACCACGGCCACCGCTGCCCTCCGTCCGTCGACGCCCTCGCCGCGAAGCTACCCCGCCGCGGCGCCGCCCCTCGGCGGTTTGCACAGCTCCGGGGCCGGGTAGCGGGACCGGAGGGCACCGGACGAGGCGAGGAGTGGCGATGAGGACGCTGGGCGGGCGGTACGAGCTCGAACAGCGAGCCGGCCTGGGTGGCATGTCGGAGGTGTGGCGCGCGCACGACCGCGTGCTGGACCGGACCGTCGCGGTGAAGCTCATCTCCCCCGCACTGGACGGCGACGCCGGCTCGGTGGAACGGATCCGGGCCGAAGCGCGTTCGGCGGCGCGGCTGGTGCACCCGAACGTCGCCAGCGTGCACGACTTCGGCACCGCGACGCTGCCGGACGGACGCCCGGTGCCGTACATCGTGATGGAGCTGGCCGAGGGCGAGACGCTCGCCGCGCACCTGCGCACCGGGCCGCTGGACTGGCGGATCGCGGTACGGGTCTGCGCCGAGGTGTGCGCCGCGCTCGCCGCCGCGCACGCGCACGACATCGTGCACCGGGACGTCAAGCCCGCGAACGTGATCCTCACCCCGTGCGGGGTGAAGGTGCTCGACTTCGGCATCGCCACTCCGGCCGGCGCACCGGACCACACTCCGGACGGCGTCGTCGTGGGCACTCCGGCGTACCTGGCGCCGGAGCAGCTCGACCGCCGGCCGGCCACCCCGGCCGCCGACATGTACGCGCTGGGCGTGCTGCTGTACTACTGCCTCACCGGTGAACTGCCGTACGAGGCCGGCACCACCACCCAGCTGCTCGGGTCGCGCCGCCGCCGGCCGCCCCGCCCGCTGCCCGAGGTTCCCGGCCTGCCGGGCGAGGTGGCCGAGCTCGTCCGCCGCTGCCTCGACGCCGACCCGTGCGCCCGGCCGACCAGCCCGATGGCCGCGCTGCTGCTGGCCGAGGCCGTGGACGCCCGGGTCTACGTGCCGATGACCGCGATGCTGCCCCGGCAGCGCGCGCCGCAGGTGTCGCCGTGGACCAGCCGGGCCGCCGCCGAGGCCACCGAGGCGATGGCCGTCGACGCCGCGCCCGGCGGCCGGATCGGCTGAGCACTCCTACTGCCTGCTCGGGCGCGGTTTCGCCGGTCGGGGTCCGGGAACGCGGTCCGGTGAGTGACGGGAGGAACGCGATGCCGGATCCGAGTTCCTGGCTGGCCGAGACGGCCACGGCGACCGCGGCGGGCGGTCACGTACGCACCGACGACGGCGGGCTCTCCTCCGCCCTGGCGTCCCCGCTGGCGCCGCACTGCACCGGCCTGACGCCGGAACAGCTCCTGGCCGCGGCGTTCGCCTCCTGCCTGCACCACGCGGCGGTGGAGGCGGCCGGGGAGATCACCGACGAGGCGCACACCGTGCAGGTGACCGCCGAGGCGAAGCTGGGCCGCGACGACGACGGCCGCTACCGGGCCGACGTGCACGCCGAGATCTCCTCGGCGGGACTGACCCGGGACCAGCTGGCCGACCTGGTCGCGTACGCCGACCGGCTCTGGCCGTTCTCCAGCGGAGATCCGAGCCGGCACCGGCTCACCGTGACCCCGGCGGAGAACGGCCGGCACTGAGAGGTCACCAGCGGAAGCCGGCGGTGACCGCGCGGTGGTCGCTGTCCGGGGTGTGCAGCACCCCGGCGGCGGTCGGCGTCAGTCCCCGGTAGAGGACGTGGTCCGGGCGGGTGACCGGCAGCCCGGCCGGCCAGGTGAACCCGAATCCCTGCCCGGCCTCGGCCTGCGCGTCGCCGAGCAGCCGGGTCAGCGGGTCGAAGACCCGGTCGGTGGTGGCGGTGTTCAGGTCGCCGAGCACCACCAGCCGGTCGGCCGGGTCGGCACGCACGGCGTCGGCGAGCGCGGCGACGGTCTGGTCCCGGGTGGCGGTGTGCCCGGCCCGCGCGGAGCCGAGGTGGACCACGTACACGGCCAGGTCGCCCTGAGGCGCGGCGACCACAGCCCGCAGCGCGCGGTCCCAGCCCAGCCCGGTGTCGACGCCGTGCGCCTCGCGGATCGGCCACCGGCTCCACAGCGCGACAGTCGACACCACCGCCCGGTGCGGGTAGCGCTCGGCCAGCACGGACGCCACCCGGTCGCCGTCGGCGACCTCCTGGAGCCCGATCAGGTCCGGGGCGTCGTCGGTGAGCGCGCCGACGGTGGCGGCCGGGTCGGGGTTGCCCACGCGCAGGTTCTGGCTGACCACGCGGACCGCGGCGCCGTCCGCGCCGGCGGCCGGGGGCAGCCACGCGCGGCCGTAGAGCCCGGCCCAGACCAGGGCCGGCAGCAGCACCGCCAGCAGCGCCGGCCGGGAGCGGCGCAGCAGCGCCGCGAGCGCGAGCAGCGGCACGGCGATTCCGAGCAGCGGGGTGACGCTGTCCACCAGGCTGCCCAGGCCGTGCACGTTCGGCACCAGCCGGTGCCCGGCCAGCAGCAGCGTGAGCAGCACGGCGCAGAGGATGACGACGGCGCCGCGCCGGCTGCGGGGGCCGGGCGGGCGCTCATCGACCATCCGCTGCGTCACCGTCGGAATCGTATCGAGCGCCCGGGTCGCCGCGCGGCGGCGTCGCCATGATCCACGGTCTCCGCACCGTGAGCCGCCGGATCGCGAGGAGTCGATCCCGGCGGGTCGGCGGACCGCCGCCGGGCGAGAGACGGCCGACCAGGGCACCCTCGGCCGAACGGTGGAGCCGGGCGTCGGCCGCCGCCGGGTCGACTCGGCGTCCGTTTCGCACCACCGAAACCGACATAGGCATTCTTCCGGGTACGCGCGGTTAGCGGTTTTCATGATCCGCCACCCCTGATGTCGCCCGCGAATCCGGCAGATTGTGGCGCATGCCACCAATCACCCCGATGGCAAAGGGCCGGAAGCTTTCTAGCCTCGGCGGGTGCACCCCGACGACCCCGATCATCAGCCGTTGCCCGCCAACCGCCCGGTTCGCCGAACGATTGACCCGGCATCAGCCGAACGGAGGGTGGGGCGTCACCGCGCCCCGGAACCGCCACGACGCGGCCCGGCCCGGTCCGTGCCCGGCCGGATCGCGGTGGCCACCGGCGTCACCTGCTGCCTCGGCCTGATCGGCGTGGCGGGCGTCGGCGAGACCGGCCCGGCGCACCTGGAGGTACGCGAGGCGGTCGCCGACCGGGCCGCCGCCGACCAGCGCGCCTCCCGCGACTTCACCCGGGTCGCGCCGCCGGCCGTCGCGGCCCTGCCGCCGCCGGCTCCCACGCCCGGCACCACGGCGACGAAGAAGCCGCCGCGCAAGCCCGTGCTGCCCGCGCGCCCCCGGCCGGTCGCCGGCCTGGACCAACGGCAGATGGACAACGCCAAGGCCATCGTCGACGTGGGGCGGGAGATGAAGATGCCCCGCCGGGGCCTGGTCGTCGCAGTCGCCACCGCCATGCAGGAGAGCAACCTCTACAACCTGGCCAGCGACGTGCTGCCGCAGTCCTTCGACCACCCGCACCAGGGCAGCGGCTCCGACCACGACTCGGTCGGGCTGTTCCAGCAGCGGCCCAGCAGCGGCTGGGGCACCGTCGCCCAGCTCATGCGGCCGGCGTACGCGGCCCGGGCCTTCTACGCCGCGCTGCGCGAGGTGCCGGGCTGGGAGGACATGAGCGTCACCGCCGCCGCCCAGGCGGTGCAGGTGTCCGCCTACCCCGACGCGTACGCCCGGCACGAGAAGCGCGCCACGACCGTGGTGTCGGCGCTGGTCTGACCCGGCGCCGGTCAGGCGGAGCTGCGCCCGGCGCCACCGGGCCGTACGCTCGCCGCGGCGGTGGGGGTGTCCACCGCCACCCGCTCGCCCCGCGCCCCGGCCAGGATCTCGTCGACCCGGGACTCCCGGCGGCGGCGCGCCAGCAGGGCCGCCTCGAACTCGCGGCGCGCCCGCACGGCCTCGGCGTACGCCTCCTCCCGCAACCGGCGGGCCTCCTCACGTGCGGCCTCCAGCTCGGCGCGAGCCTGCGCCAGCAGCTCGGCGGCCTCCCGTTCGGCGACGGACGGGTGGGACGCGGCCGGCTCGACCGGCGCGGTACGGCGATGCAGGAAGTCGCACAGGTGCACGGCGTCCGACCGGATCTGGTCCCACTCCCGGCCGGCCCCGGCGGCGCCCTCCGCTCGCGCCGCCAGCCGACCCAGCCGCAGGCTCAGCTCGTCCAGACAGGCGTCGACCTGCCGCCTGTCGTAGCCGGTCTCCACCACCGAGAACCTCATGCGTCGCCCCCCAGGCAGCCGGTGCGCGTCCCCACCTGCCGATCCTGCGGTCCCCGCGCTCCCGGGCGCGGCCGTTCCCACAAAATGTTCAGGATGCGGAGGCCCGGACTTCCCGCCCCTACGGGTGCTTCGGGAGCACGACCACCCGTCCGAAGAACTCGTCGATCCGGCGTACCACGTCGTTGAAGTCGTCCAGGTCGATCGGCTTCGTCACATACGCGTTGGCCTGGAGGGTGTAGCTGCTGACCACGTCGGTGTCGGCGTTGGAGGTGGTGAGCACGACGATCGGGATGGTCCGCAGGCTCTCGTCACCCTTGACCTCGCCGAGCACCTGTCGCCCGTCCATCCGGGGCATGTTCAGGTCGAGCAGGATCACGTCGGGGCGCTGCGCCTCGGTGTGCCGGCCCTCGCGGCGGAGGAACTCCATCGCCTCCTGGCCGTCGGCGACCACGTCGATGACCTTGTCGACGTCGGAGTCGGCCAGCGCCTCCTCGATCATCAGGACGTCACCCGGGTCGTCGTCCACCACCAGGATGCGAACGGGGCTGGGGCTGGTCTGACCCATCGGTTTACCTGCTTCGTGGTGAGGAGGGCGTCCGGCCGCACGGCCGGCTGCTGGCGGGGAAATGTACCGGATCAGGAGGCGGCCGGCGCGGTCGGGTCGGCGGTGTCGAGGCCGCGGTGGAGCACCTCGGCCAGCCCGGTCACCTGGAGCACCCGGGCCACCCGGCCGGTCGCCCCGGTGAGCCGCAGCCAGCCGCCGTCGGCGGCGACGATGTTGTCCCCCCGGACGAAGGCCGCGATGCCGGTGGAGTCGCAGAACGTCAGTTCGGTGAGGTCGAGCAGCAACTCGCGGTGCCCCTCCGCCACCACCCGGTCGATCGCCGAGCTCAGCTCTCCGGCCGTGCCGAGGTCGAGCTCGCCGGCCAGCCGGAGGCAGACGCCGCCCCCGTCCCGCTGGGCGTACGTGACGGTGAACGTCACAGTGGCCCCTCTCGCTCCCACCGCAGGCGAACCCTTGCAGTGGTGCAAGTATATGCGACGGCCGGCCCGGCGCCCGTCAGCGGCCCGCCGCCGACAGCCCGCCCACCAGGGCCCTCCCCCGGTCGAGGAAGGCGGCCGCGCGTGGGAAGTCGCGCAACTGCTGTCCATAGTGCTCCAGCGTCAGCCCGACCGCGCCCGCCGGCACCCCGCGGCTGACCAGGATCTCCACCAGCCACTCGACGAACCCGGTGAACAGCGTCGCGTCGTCCACGTAGAGCGCGGCGGCCAGGAAGTCCACGATGTAGCCGAGGTCGCTGATCGTGGAGTCGAGCTGCGCCGGGGTGTAGCCGGCTGTCGACGGCACCCGCTCGCGCAGGTCGGCCAGGGCGCTGTCGATCAGCTCGCCGCGCCGTTTGACCAGGCTGACGTACTCGTCGTCGGCCAGGTGATCCAGCCGCGCGGGCGGCGTCTCGCGCAGCGCCCGCTCGTCGGCCACCAGGTCCGCCGCGGCCGGCGCGTCGGGCGCCCACGGCACACCGAGCACGCGGGCCCAGCGGCCGTCGTCGCCGAAGCCCCGGCCACCGACCACCACCGGCACGTCGGAGCGGCGGCACGCCTCCACCATCCGGTGGGCGTGCGGTAGCCGCATCGGCAGCGCGCAGGCCAGCGCCACCGCCTCGGCGTCGTAGCGATGCAGGTAGGACACCAGGTGCGCGGCCGGGACGCTGGCGCCGAGGAAGACGACCTGCCAGCCGCGCAGCCGCAGCACCTCGGCCACCAGCCGGGCCGGCAGCGCGTGCCACTCACCGTCCATGCAGGCCATCACGATCCGCCCGCGGGTCGGGCGGGGATCGGCGTACGCGGCCACAGCGGCCACCACCCGCTCGCTGATGTGGGTGGCGGCGTGCTCCTGGGCGACGCTCCACTCGTTGCGGGCCCAGCGTTCGCCCACCTCGGCCTGGGCCGGGGCGACCAGATCCAGCAGCACCCGCTCGGCCGGCACGCCCGCCTCCAGCAGCCCGCGGGCCACCGACACGGCGGCGGACTCGTCGGCGTCGGCCAGGCACTCCAGATAGCGGGGGAAGGCGTGGCCCAGGTCGGCCTCGACGGTCGGCACGGTCACGCGAACAGCTCCCTCGTTCGTTCGGTCACGGCCGGATCCGGCACCGCGTGCAGGTGCCGCGGCGCCCGCCCGGCCGGGCCGGTGGCCCGCAGCGCCAGCACGGCGATGTCGTCGTGGTCGCCGTGCGCGAGCCAGTCGCAGGTCACCTGCTCGACCCGCTCGGCGAGCGCCGGCGCGGGCATCCGGTGGCAGCCGGTCACCGCGTTGAGCAGCCGCTCGGCGCCGAACTGCTCGTCACCGCGCCGGCCGCCGCGCGCCTCGGTCACTCCGTCGCTGTAGAACAGGCAGGTCTCCCCCGGCGCCAGGTGCACCGTCACCTCGCCGATGCGGGGATCGGGCACCACACCGATCAGCATGCCGCGCAACGGCACCACCTCGACCTCGCCGGACTCCCGCAGCACCAGCGGCGGCAGGTGCCCGCCGCCGGCCAGGGTCAGCGTCAGGCCGCCGTCGCGGTGCGGCCGGGCCACGCCGAGCACCATGGTGGCGAACCGGCCCTGCCCGTGCGCCTGCGTGGTCTCCAGCAGCGCGTCGTTCAGCAGCTTCAGCAGCCGTCCCGGCTGGGTCTCGACCCGGTGCAACGCCTGGAGGCACTGGCGCAGCTGACCGGTGAACACGGCCGCCTCCACGCCCTTGCCCGACACGTCGCCGAGGAAGAAGACCGAGCCGCCGTCGGCGAGCCGGTGCGAGCCGTAGAAGTCACCGCCGATGCGCAGACCGGCCTGCGCCGGCCGGTACGCGGTGCCCCACTGCACCCCCGTCGCCGAGGCCGGCTCGACCGGCAGCAGGCTGGCCTGCAACGTGTCGGCGACCTCGGCCTGGTCGCGGTAGAGCATGGCGGTGGTCAGCGCCGCGCCGGCGCGGGCCGCGAACGCGCGGACCAGGTCCACGTCGGCCTCGTCGTACCAGCGGTCGGCGCGCCGGGCCACCAGCAGGGCCCCGGCCGGCGCCTCCCGGCCGGGCAGCGGCACCACCCGGGCGGTGGCGCCGGAGGTGTCCAGGCCGGGCAGCCAGCCCGCCTCGGCGGCCTGCTCGACCAGCCAGTCCAGCTCGTGCGGCTCAGCGCCGGCCAGGCCGGCCTCGATGGCCACGGGGAGCGCCGTGGCGGGCAGCACCCCGCTGTCCACCACCGGCGGCCGGTCGTCCGCGCGTACCGCCCGCCACCAGCGGGCGCGGCCGGAGCGGGGGGCGAGGACGAGGACCGCCACGTCGGCCGCCGTGGGTACGGCCAGGCGCACCACGGCGGCGGCGGCCCGGTCCGGGTGCAGCGGGTTGCCGAGCTTCTCGCCGACCACGGCGAGGAACGCCGAGCGGGCCCGCTCGGCGAGCAGCGCGTCGGCCCGGCTGACGCTCTCGGTGACGTCGTCGACGTACCAGCAGCGCCGTCGGTGGGACAACGCGACCGGGCGTACGCGCAGCCGCCGCCCGTGGTGGGTGAACTCGGCCGGGCCGTCGCCGCGCAGCGGGACCGGGCCGGCCGCGGCCAGCAGCTCGCCGGGCGTCACCTCGGGGATCAGCCGCTCCGCGACCGGGCTCACGTGCTGGACGACACCGTCGGCGTCGCAGACGACCAGGCCCTCACGGAAGTGCTCGACCACCTCGGACCAGTTGGGAACGGTAAGGTCGTGGTCGGCTGCCAGCGGCGGCAGGGCGGACGGCACCGGCGCGGCGGCGGACCACGCCGGAGCCCGTGCGGCGCTCGGCGTGGAGATCCGTCCGTCGCCCGGGTCGGCACCCCTGACGTCGGCAGCAGTCACCAGCTGAGCCCCACTCTCCTCGTCGACACCCGGGGGCGCCGGACCCGGCGCCTGTGGTCACGTATCACCGCCCACCCTACGCCGGTATGCCGGGACCGCCACCCCACGGCGCTGCGGCCCGCTCGCGCATCCAGCGAGGTGATGGCGCTGTTGTTACGATCCTGTCAATACCGGCCCGACCGGCAACCCCGCGGAAAGGCGTGACGTGGTTCCTCAACGGAGAAGGCCCGAGGCGAGCCCGCTGAGCATCTCCGTGGATCGATCGAACCCGGCCGTCCCGGTGGTCGTCGTCGGCGGCGACCTGGCGTACGCCACGGCGGGCCCGCTGCGCGCCGAGATCGACCGGCTGCTCACCGCGCGTCCGACGACGCTGGTGTTCGACTTCGGCGGCCTTCAGTTCATGGACAGCACCGGCCTGTCCGTGATCGTGCACGCCTGGCGGGAGGGCCAGCACGCAGGCACCGCCATCGAGCTGCGCGCGGTCCCGCGCTTCCTGGAGACCATCCTCGACCTGACCGGCGTCACCGGTCTGCTCGACCGCTCGCCGGTCGACGACGCCGCCGGCCGCCCCGTGCCGGGTTCGACAGCGTCCGCGTGACCCCGGGGGTTTCCCGGCCGTGCCCGGCTGGGAACATGGGTACGTGCCCTCCCAGATGTTGACCATCGAGGTGGACCGGCTCGACGCCGGTTCCGCCCGGGTGCGGCTGGCCGGGGAACTGGACTTCGACACCGCGCCGGAACTCGTCGACGCCGTGGCCGACCTGCGCCGCGACGGTCACCAGGAGCTGGAACTCGACTTCGCCGGGGTGGACCTCTGCGACTCCTCGGGCCTGAGCGCGCTCGTGGTGATCCACCGGGCCGGCACCGGGGCGATCCGCCTGCTGAACCTGAACCCGCAGATCAGGCACCTGCTGGACCGCACCGGCCTGGCCGAGTTGCTGGCCGCCCCGCCGCAGGAGCTGACCGGCGGCGCCCGCGAGGCGGGCTGACCCGGCCGGCGCCGCCCGCGAGACGGGCGGACGCCCCGCGGACAGGGGTGGCCCCCGACCCTGGGACCAGGGGCCGGGGGCCGGGAGGATGGCTCAGACGGCGGGCGCGGCCTGCCGGTGCGGTGCTTCGTCGCGCGACTGGCCCGCGACTGGAGGCTCGACGTCCTCCGGCGCGCCGGAATCGGGCGTCTGGAACAGATAACGGACGAAGTCCCCGCTCATGTCGTCGTCGTCCGCTCCGGGCCACTGCCCGACGCAGTCGACGCCGACCACCTCGCGTCCACTGCCGTCGTGGTGCTCCAGCAGCGCCCAGAGGGTCACCGGGTAGGAACGGGTGTCGTCCGGGCCGATCCGCCAACGGGCGTACCAGCCGGGACGGGCGGGGACGATCTCCACGATCCGTTTCATGTCGACCTGCCCTTCCGCGTGCGTCGGAAGTTGTCCGGTCCGTCCGAGCCTGCCGCCCGCCGGGGTGAGCGCTCCTCACCCGCAGCGAATGAAGCGTCCGCCGGACGGTCCGCCGTTACCTTCCCGGCAGCGCCGGGAACGCGGTCGGCGCAAGCGCAACCGACCCAGGAACGAGGTGCGACGATGCGCAAGCAGATGGAGGGCGACAACCAGCGCCGCCGGGCCCTGGCCCGCGAGGCCCGCGAGCGAGGGCTGCGGCCGAGCCAGACCGGCGCCAGCCTCAGCGCGTCCAAGCAGGTCACCTCGCTGGACCAGCACGACCGGTCCGGCCCGCCGCCGGCCGGACGGCACAAGCCGGACACGACCCGGGGTGGCCCCGCGCCGCCGCCGGCCGCGGTCGCGGAGCGGCCGCGGCCGCTGCCGGACCCGACACCGTCACCCGGGGTCTCGATGGGCTACCGGGATCTCGTCGACGACGTGAGCCGGCGTGCGGGGGTGGACTTCTCCGCGGCCAGGGTCGCGGCGGAGGCCACCGTGCTGGCCCTGGCCCGGGCGCTGGACGAGACGGAACGGGAGCGGCTGCTGGAGGCGGTGCCGCTGACCCTGCATGACGTGGTGCCGGTGCACGGCATGGAACGCCGCCGCGACCTGCCCGGCTTCCTGGCCGAGGTCGGCCGGTACAGCCGCCTCACCCCGGAGCAGGCGCGGTACCAGGCAGAGGCGACGCTCGCCGCGCTCGCCGAGGCCGACGCGGATCTGGTCGAGTCGCTGCGCGTACCCGACGAGTTGCGTGACCTGCTCGGGCCGGCCGACTTCGGCGGCGGCCTGGTGGGCGCGTCCTCGGCCACCGCGCCGCTGACCGAGGCGGAGCTGCGCGACGCGCTCGCGACGCTGCCCTACTGGTCCAGTGACAGGCGCTCGCTCGTGCGCACGATCGAGCTCCCCGGCGGCAACCTGGACCGGGTGCTCGACCGGCTGGACCGGCTCAAGTCCGACGTCGGACGCTCGCCGCAGATCGGGCGTCCCGACCCGGACAACGCCGTGCTGACGGTCCGGACCCAGCAGGTCGACGGTGTGACGGCGGCGGACGTGGACCTCGCGCACCGGGTGGACGCGGCAGTCGACGAGGCCGGCGCCGGGATGGCGGCCGGCTGACCCGGCGGCGGAACGGCCCCGGTCCCATGCGGGCCGGGGCCGCCCGTGGCCGCGCGGTACCGTGTCCCGCCGTGGATCACGACGACACCGAGACCCTGGAGATCGTGGTGGACCCGGCCCGCCCGTCCGGGCGCACGCTGCTGGCCGACGGGGTCGAGCAGTCGTACGTGGACGTGGCCGACGCCCGGTACCTGCACTTCGAGTACGTGCGGCGGATCACCGCCGCGATCGACCTGGCCGCCCCGCGCGGCGCGGCGCTGACCGCGCTGCACCTCGGCGGCGGCGCGCTCACGCTGCCGCGCTGGCTCGCGAGCACCCGGCCCGGTTCGGCGCAGCGGGTGATCGAGCGCGATCCGGGCGTGGTCGAGCTGGTCCGACGGAAGCTGCCACGGCTGCCGCCGGAGGTGGTGGTGGCGCTCGGCGACGCCCGGGAGGCGGTCGCCGAGGAGCCGTCCGGGACGTACGACGTGGTGGTGGCCGACGTGTACCGGGCGGCCCGGATGCCGCCACAGGTGGCGGCGGTCGAGTTCGCGGCGCAGGTGGCCCGGGTGCTGCGCCCGGACGGCCTCTACCTGATCAACCTCACCGACCTGCCGCCACTGGCGCACACCCGGTCACAGGTGGCGACGCTGCGGGCGGTGTTCGCCGACGTCTGCCTGGTCGCCGACCGGCGGATGCTGCGCGGACGCCGCTACGGCAACGTGGTGCTCGCCGCCACGCCCACGGCGGGCCGGATCCCGGTGATCCGGCTCGCCACCCGCGTCGCCGCCGACCCGGTGCCCGGAACGGTGCTGCACGGCGCGACGCTCGACGCGTTCGCCGCGGGTGCCCACCCGGTCACCGACGCCGACCTGGGCTGAGCCGGGTTTCCGTACCCCCAGCGCGGGTAGCCGCGCCGGATGAGCGCCGCCGACGATCGGTCCATCGCGCGCCGGACGCTGATCGTGATCGGTCTGGTCCTCGCCACCGGGGTCGGGCTGGCGCTGGTCTGGGCCACCCGGCGGGTGCTGGTGTGGGGACTGGTGGCGGTGTTCTTCGCGGTCGCCCTCAAACCGCTCGTGGACCGTCTCGAACGTCGGGTACGCCGCCGCGCGCTCGCCACGTTGCTGGTGTTCCTGGCCGCGTTCGCGCTGTTCGCCGCCGTCGGCGCGCTGATCGTGGTGCCGCTGGTGGACGAGGTGGGCCGCTTCGCCGACCGGGCGCCGGACATCGTGCGCGAGGCGCAGGCCGGGCAGGGGCCGCTCGGGCGGCTGCTGGACCGCTTCCACCTGCTCCGCTACGCCGAACCCGGCCAGCTGCGCCGGTACGGCGCCCGGCTCGGCGACCCGACGGTAGGGGTGGTCCGCAGCGTGGCCCAGGCGGTCGCCGCGCTGGTCACCGTGGTGGTGCTGGCGTACCTGATGGTCCTGGAGGCGCCGAAGATCGTGGCCGCCACGCTGCGGCTCACCGGCGACGGCGCGGCGGCGCGGCTGCGGCGCATCGGGCGTGATTCGTCCCGGATCGTCACCGGCTACCTGAGCGGCAACCTGCTGATCAGCGTGATCTGCGGCGGTCTGACGTTCGTCGTACTGTTCCTGCTCGGTGTGCCGTTCGCCGCGGTGATCGCGCTGACGGTCGCCGTGTTCGACCTGATCCCGCTCGTCGGCGCCACGCTCGGCGCGCTCGCCGCGGCCGGCGCGGCGTTCCTGCACTCCCCCACCGCCGGCCTCGTCGTGCTGGTCTTCTTCGTGGTCTACCAGCAGGTGGAGAACCATCTGCTGCAACCGGTCATCATGGGCCGCGCGGTCCGGTTGAACCCGTTGACGGTGCTGGTCAGCGTGCTGCTGTCGGTCGAGCTGGCCGGGCTGGTGGGGGCGCTGCTGGCGATCCCGGCCGCCGGCATCGTGCAGGTGCTGCTGCGCGAGTTCGCGCCCGCCGGGCGGCAGGCGCTGCCGCAGCCCGCCGACGGCGAACCGGCCGACCCGGGTGCGGCCGGTACCGGAGCACCGGAACGGCCGCCGGCCGGCGGGTGAGAGCCGGCCGGCGGGTGTGTGCGGCGATCAGTGGCGGCGGGCCAGCTCCGGTGACTCGCTCTCCAGCGGCACCGCGTTCGCGGGGACCAGCCCGAGCTGCACGGCGGGCCGGGGCAGCGTCGCGTCCAGCGCCCAGTCCGCCGCGACCCGGGGGCGGTTACCGGGCATGGCCAGCAGGTGGTAGCCGCGGGTGACGGCCTTGGCCGGCAGCCCTGCGAGCGGCACCTTCAGCGGGTTCGCCGCCGCGTCCTTGCCGCCCAGGTCCACCACCCAGCCCAGGTCGTGGTGCTTGTACGACTTGCGCACGCCCTGACCGTACGAGGCGGCGATGTTGTGCGCGGCCAGCTTGCCCTGCCGCTGGGCGTGCTGCGCGGTCATCGCACACACCTGCCCGGGGCGGGTCGGGTCGGGCACGGCGGCGGCGTCGCCGCAGGCGAACACCTCGGGGTAGCCGGGGACGTTGAGGAACTCGTCGACCACCAGCCGGCCCTTCTCGGTGCGCAGGCCCAGTTCGGCCACGAACGGGTCGGGGCGTACGCCCACGCACCAGACGAGGCTGCACGTCGGGACGTACTCGCCGTCGGTGAGCATCACCCCGTCCGGGGTGGCCTCGGCGACCGAGGTGCCCATCCGCACGTCCACGCCGCGTTTGCGCAGCACCCGGTCGGCGGTGACCGACATCCGCCGGTCCAGTTCGGGCAGCACCCGGGGCGCCACGTCCAGCAGCATCCAGCGCGGCCGGACCTTCAGGTGCGGACGCTGGGCCATCAGCCGGTCGGTGAACAGCTGCCCGTGCGCGGCCACCTCGGTGCCGGTGTAGCCGGCGCCGACCACCACGAACGTGGTGCGGGCCCGCTGCTCGGCCGGGTCCTGGGTCAGCTCGGCCAGCTCGACCTGCCGGACCACGTGGTCGTGCAGGAACAGCGCCTCGGGCAGGCCGCGGAAGCCGTGGGCGTACTCGGTCACGCCGGGGATCGGCAGCAGCTTGTTGACGCTGCCCACGCTGAGCACGAGCCGGTCGTACGCGAGCTGCCCGTGGTCGCCCTCGACGGAGCGGTAGCCGACCCACCGGTTCTGCAGGTCGACACGGTCGGCCTCGCCGATCACCACGCGGACGCCGTCGAGCGTGCCGGCGAGCGGCACCGCGATCCGGGTCGGCTCCACCACACCTGCCGCCACCTCGGGCAGCAGCGGCAGGTAGAGGAAGTAGTCGGTCGTGTTCAGCAGGACGATCTCGGCCCGGTCGCGGGCCAGTCGGCGCAACGTCTTGGCCGCGTGGTACCCGGCGAACCCGGCCCCCACGATCACCACCCGTGGTTTCGTCATGCCTGCTGCCGTTCCCGGGCAGACCTGCGACAAACGTGCCCGTGATCCATCCATCAGCGGCTATATGGACATTCCTCGTGATCGGCGCGAGGATGCCGGGATGGGAAACCACGAGACCGCCGAGGGTCGGCCCACGAGGTCCAGCCGGCGTACCTTCCTCACCGCCTCCGCCGCGGCCACCGCCGCCGCCGTCGCCACCCCGCTCACCGCCGCCCCGGCCGACGCCGCGACCGGCGCTCCCCCGGGCCCGGGCCGTCCGGCCCGGCCGCAGCGGCCCGGCCGCGAGCTGACCGCGCTGCTGCGCGAGATCGACAGCCGCCGGATCGAGGCCGTCGTGCGCCGGCTCGCCGCGTTCGGCACCCGCCACACCCTGTCCAGCCAGACCGATCCGGTACGCGGCATCGGCGCCGCCCGCGACTGGATCCACGCCCAGCTCTCCGGGTACGCGGCCGCGTCCGGCGGCCGGATGACTGTCGAACTCCAGTCGTACGTCCAGCAGCCCGCCTCCCGCATCCCCGTCCCCACCACCATCACCAACGTGGTGGCGACCCTGCGCGGCGACGTCACGCCCGAGCGGGTGTACGTCATCACCGGCCACTACGACTCCCGGGCGACCGACGTGATGGACGCGGTCAGCGACGCGCCGGGCGCAGACGACGACGCCTCCGGCGTGGCGGTGGTGATGGAGCTGGCCCGGGTGCTGTCCACCCGCCGCACCGAGGCCACCATCGTGCTCGCCGCCGTCGCAGCCGAGGAGCAGGGACTGTACGGCTCGGCGTACCTCGCCTCGCAGTTGAAGGCGGCCGGCGCCGATGTCCAGGCCATGTTCAGCAACGACATCGTCGGGTCCAGCACCGCCGACGACGGCACGCGCGACCCGCGTACCGTGCGGTTGTTCGCCGAGGGCGTGCCGACCGCCGAGACCCCGGCCGAGGCGAGCGTGCGGCAGTCCGTCGGCGGCGAGAACGACTCGCCGTCGCGGCAGCTCGCCCGGTTCGTCACCGACGTGGCCGGGAACTCCGCCACCGGCATGGACGTGCGCGTCATCTACCGGCGGGACCGCTACCTGCGCGGCAGCGACCACATCTCGTTCCTGCGCGAGGGCTGGCCGGCCGGCCGGTTCACCGAGCCGAACGAGGACTTCGCCCACCAGCACCAGGACGTGCGGGTCGTCGACGGGGTGCAGTACGGCGACCTGCCGGAGTTCTGCGACTTCGGCTACATCACCCGGGTGGCCCGGGTGAACGCCGCGACGCTGTGGTCACTGGCCCAGGCGCCCGGCACACCCAAGGGCGTCACCGTGGTGACCACGAACCTGACCAACGACACCACGTTGCGGTGGCAGCGCGGGCCCGAGCCGGACCTGGCCGGGTACGAGGTGGTGTGGCGGGAGACCACCGCCGACCAGTGGCAGAAGGTGCTGCCGGTCGGCGACGTCACCGAGGTGACCATCGACCTGTCCAAGGACAACGTGTTCTTCGGCGTACGGGCGGTCGACCGGGACGGGCACCGCAGCCCGGTCGCCTTCCCGAAGCCCGGCAGCTGAGGCCGGCCGGTCACCGTCCTCCGGCGCCGCACTCAGTCCGGCGCCGGGGCGGTGATCGCCCAGCGTTCGTGGTCGCGCCACGCGCCGTCGATGAACAGGTAGTCCGGGGAGAACCCCTCCAGCCGGAAACCGAGCCGCCGCGCCAGCCGCTTCGACGGCTCGTTGCCGGGCTGGATGTTCGCCTCCAGCCGGTGCAGACCGAGCGGCCCGAACGCGTACTCGATCACCAGCCGCACCCCGGCCGAGGCGTGCCCGCTGCCCGCGTACGGGCGGAACGCCGCGTATCCGAGGTAGCCGCCGCGCAGCGCGCCCAGCACGATGCCGCTGATGTTCGCGTATCCGGCGATCTGCCCGGTGGCCCGGTCGCAGAACAGGAACCCGGCGCTGTCCCGCCCCCGGATCTTGCGCAGGTACGCCGCGTAGCGCTGCGCGTCATCGGGCGCGGAGAGCCACGGATGGTGCAGGTCGCGGCTGCGCCGGACGGCGGCGACGAACTCCGCCTCGTCAGCCGGACGGGGACGGCGGATGGCGACGCGTCCGTCACTACGCAGGTATCGCACAGCGCCACTCTGCGCCACCGCGTCCACCCCACCCCACCCGGGGGTGCACTCCCCCTCCGCCACACGGCCCGCCGCGTCCGGAGTGCGCGTTTCCGCGCCGGCGCCCACTTCCGGCACGACCTCCCCGCCCCCTGTCCCGCCCCGACGTGAGGCGACCCGTCCCAGCCCGGACGTGAGGCCGCCCGCCCCGGCCCCGACGTGCCGCCCGTCCCGGCCGGTCCACCGCCCCGGGAAGGCGGGCCGCGACGCCGCTTCCGCCTCGCCCCAGGCGGGGCCCGTAGATCTTGGTAGGAAACGGCCCTCATGGGGGCCCTTTCGTACCAAGATCTCCCCGGCTCCCACGATGTGGCCTGCCGATCTCATTGTGCGGGGAACGACGCCTTGTAGCCCCGCACGGCACCTTTTGGCTCCTGTGCGGCACAGGTGACGGACCGAAATGCCCACGCGATCTTGCACTTGGCGCCCCAGGGATGCCCGCTTTGCGAGGTTCGCCGGGCACCAAACTGCAAGATCGCGTGGGCGGGCGGGGTGGAGCTGTGAGGACCGGCGTCGAGGCTGACCTCGGACGGATCCGTCCGCGCCTCGGACGGGACCATCGGCACCCGGTCGGGTGGTTCGGTCCGCGGTGTCCGGTTCGCTGCGCTGAGCCTGGCGGGGCTGTGGTCGGTGCCACCGTGGGGGTGGAATCGGTGGCGGGCGCGAGGCGTTGTACATGGCTGACGGCCCAGGCACCAGGTCGAGCGCCGGGCACCGGCCCGCCAGGGGCGCCCGGATAGGTCAGGGAATCGGCCCGGCCCGGTCGTCGTTACATCCCCGGACGACGGGCACCCCGCCGTCCCCCGGAATGGCCGCCGGCCGGACGCCGTTACCTCCCCCAGGTCGTCGCCCCGGCCGAGAGCCACGGAATGACCCCGGCCCGCCGGTCGTTACATCCACCGGGCCGAACCGCGAGGCCACGCCGCCGGACAGGCCCTCTCGGGCCGTACCGCCCCGACCGGGTGAGCCACGGTCGGCGGGAATGACCCCGGTCCGCAGGTCGTTACATCCCCGAGCCGCGTAGAGCAGGCCCTCCGAGCCGCCCGCGTGCCAGCCCTCTCTCCACGGGCACCCCCAAGACTTTTCCCCCTCGCGGCATCCCCCCTTTGCCGCGTCATCCCCCACTTCAGGGAGGCAACCATCATGGCTACCACTCTGCTGCGCAAGACCGTTCTGACCGCTGCTGGTGTCGTCGCCACCGCTGGTGGCATCGCCGGCCCCGCCATCGCCGCCCATGCCGCCCCCACCACCGGCACCACGAGCGTGGTGGCCGACCGCAAGGGCCACGGCGAGCGGGAACTCGACGTGCGCTACGAGGCGCAGCCCAACTTCTACTTCTGCGGCCCCGCCGCCGCCCGTAACGCGCTGAGCGTGCAGGGCAAGAACATCGACGTGCACGCCATGGCCGAGGAGATGGGCACCACCGAGGCCGGCACCAACTCCATCAACGACATCACCCCGGTGCTGAACAAGGAGACCGGTAAGGACGTCTACAAGTCCACCGAGATCCCCGTGGACAAGGCCCGCGACCGCGACAAGGTCGACAAGCTGCGCGCCGACGTGGTCAAGACCGTCGACGACGGCCGTGCCGTGGTGGCCAACATCGCCGGCACCGCCACCGACACCGACGGCAACGCCCACTCCTTCGAGGGTGGCCACTACATCAGCGTGGTCGGCTACCGCGACGGCGGCAAGGTCGTGACGATCGCCGACTCGGCCAACCCGAACCAGGCCTCCTACCGGATGGACGTCGACGAGCTCGCCCGCTGGATCGCCAGCCGCGGCTACAGCTCCTGACCGAACGACCATGACGAAGGGCCCGACCCCCGCCAAGGGGTCGGGCCCTTTCGCGCGTATCCAACGGCTGCCTTCCGGTCACCTCGCCGTCACGCCGGTGTCGTCACCCGGACGGCTCGCTCCACCACGCTGGGTCGCGCCGGATCGTCCGGGCGACCGTGAAGGAGCAGCTGTGGCAGCCGAGGAGGCGACGCACCGCCCACCGACCACGCCCCGCCCAGCCGCGCCGAGCCGCCCCGACGTGAGCGTGGTCGTGCCTGTCTACAACACGCTGCGCTACCTGCGGTCCTGCCTCGACTCGGTGCTGCGGCAGACGATCGGGCCGGGCCGGATGGAGATCGTGGCGGTGGACGACGGGTCCACCGACGGCAGCGGCCGCCTGCTGGACCGGTACGCCGCGAGGCACCCCGGCACGGTGCGGGTGGTCCACCAGCCCAACTCCGGTGGCCCGGCGTCGCCCTGCAACCGGGGACTGGACCTGGCCACCGGCCGGTACGTCTTCTTCCTCGGCTCGGACGACCGGCTCGGTCCGGAGGCCCTTGAGCGTCTGATCGCCGCCGCCGACCGGTACGGCTCGGACGTGGTGCTCGGCAAGGTGGTCGGGGTCAACGGCCGGCACGTGTTCTCCGACGTGTTCGCCGACGGCAACGCGGTCGACGTGAGCCTGTTCGACTCGGCGCTGCCCTGGTCGCTGGCGAACACGAAGCTGTTCCGGCGCGACCTCGTGGACCGGCTCGGGCTGCGGTTCCCGGAGGACATGCCGGTGCTCAGCGACCAGCCGTTCACGCTCGCCGCCTGCTACCACGCCCGCCGGATCTCGGTGCTCGCCGACTACGACTACTACCACGCGGTGCGCCGGCTGGACGCCCGCAACATCACCTACCACAGCCGGGTCGAGCAGCGCCTGGTCAGCGTGGAGCGGCTGTTCGCGTACGTGGCCGACCTGATCCCCGCCGGGGAGCGCCGGGACGCGGTGCTGCGCCGTCACGCCGGGCTGGAACTGGCGAACCTCGTCGGCGACGACTTCCGGCACCTGGACCGGGCCGCGCAGGAGCGGGTGCACGCGACGGTCGCGCGGCTGGTGCGGCGGCACGTCACCGACGGTCTGCGGGACCGGCTCGACATCGAGGCCCGGCTGCGCCTGGGCGCGGTGACCGTGGGCGGAGTCGACGACCTGCTGGCGGTGATCGAGCAGGACAGCGGCCGGGGCGTGCCGGCGACGGTGTTCGCCGGTGACCGCTGGCACGCGGGCTATCCGGGCGCCCCGGCGCGGTGGACCGACGTCACCGACGTGCGCGCCGACTGGCTGGCGCGGCTGGACACCGTCGACGTGAACTGGGTCGACGGGCACACGTTGACGGTGACGACGCGCAGCCCGTACCCCCGGTTCGCCACGGAGGCCGGGCCGGTGCGGATGCTGGCCGGTCCGGTCGTGGGCGCCACCCGGATGGACGCCGGCGATCCGACCGGGCGCACGCTCCGCACGGACTTCGCACTCGACCGGCTCCTGGCGGCAAGCTCCGCCAGCGGGCAGCGCCATCCGGTCCGCGCCGAGGTGGACGGCGGTCACGGGCGCGGCGGGGCCGCGGTGCGCGCGCCCCGGCTCGCCGCCGGGCGGCCCCGGCTGCTGCGGCACGGCGCCCGGCTGTACGGGGTGGCGGCGACAGTCGACCCGCGCAACGGTCAGCTCGTGCTCTCCGTGGTGCCGGTGACGGTGGGTCAGCTCGTCGGGCGGCTGCGCCGACGCGGCGGGCGCGGTCCAGCCACGGCGCAGACGTCAGGGCACGGCGCGGAAACCCTGCTCGGCCGGCATGGGCACCTGGAGGTACGTGGTCCCGCGCAGGTCCAGCCAGGCCCGCTGCGGCGCGCGGACCAGCCGCACCATCACCCCGGTGCAGGCGGGGCAGCGCCCGACCAGGCCCGGGGCGTGCGAGTAGACGTGTAGCCCGGCCATCGGGCCGGTCGTCCCGCAGGTGTCGCAGCGGCCGGTGGTGGCGCTCAGGTCGACGGCGAACAACTCACGCAACGGCCCGTCGAGCATGTTGCCGTCCACGTAGGACAGGTCGGTCATACGCCCTCCTCGGGTCTCAGCCGGTCGGGCCGAACCGTTCGGTCCGCACGCGCCGGGTCGGGTGACCCAGCCCCACCAGCAGGTCGGCCACGGTCTCCACGAATCCGGTGGGGCCGCACACGTAGCACAGCGGCTCCAGGTCGGGCGGCCAGCCGTGGCTGTTCACGTCGGCCAGGCCGATCCGGTGCGGCTCGCCGCGCCAGCCCTCGGGCGCGGACCTGGTGTAGACGTACGCGACGTCGAGGCCCTGGTCGTCGCGCGCGCGGCGGCGCAGCTCGTCGGCGTAGATGACGTCGTCGGGGGTGCGCACCGAGTAGACGAGCCGGAACGGCGTGCGGCTGCCCGCGGCGCGGCGCGCGCGGATCATCGCCGTCAGCGGCACCACGCCGGATCCGCCGCCCACGAGCAGCACCGGCGCGGTGTCGTCGGTACGCCAGACGAACCAGCCGCCGACCGGGCCGCGTACCTCCAGCGGGTCGCCCTCGGCGTAGGTGTCGGTCAGGTACGGCGACACCTCGCCGTCGGGTACCCGCTGCACCGTCACCTCGATCCGCTCGCCGTCGGCGGGGCCGGCCAGCGAGTACGACCGGGCGGCCTGGTAGCCGTCCTCGGCGGTGAGGCGCAGGTCGACGTGCTGCCCGGGCAGGTGCCCGGGCCAGCCGGGCACGTCCAGCACCAGCGTCTGCGCGGTGGGCGTCTCGATCCGCCGCTCGACCAGCCGGGCGACCCGCCACATCAGCGGCGCGACGCGGCGGCCCTCGGCCTGGGCCGTCACCTCAGTCGCCCTGGTAGCGCTGCTCGCGCCACGGGTCGCCGTAGTCGTGGTAGCCGGCGGTCTCCCAGAAGCCGGGCCGGTCGTCGGGGAGCAGCCGGATGCCGTGCACCCACTTGGCCGACTTCCACAGGTACAGGTGCGGCACGAGCAGCCGCGCCGGTCCGCCGTGCTCGGCCGGCAGCGGCCCCCCGTCGTACGTGTGCACCACCCAGGCCCGCCCGCCGCGCAGGTCGTCCAGCGGCAGGTTGGTGGTGTAGCCGCCGTAGGAGTGCGCCAGCGCGTACCGGGCCTCGGTGTCGACGCCGTCGAGCAGCGTGTCCAGGGAGACGCCCTGCCAGGTGGTGCCGAGCTTGGACCAGCGGGTGACGCAGTGCAGGTCCACAGTCGGGGTGTCCTGCGGCAGGCCCATCATCTCGTCCCAGGACCAGCGGTACTCCGCGCCGGTCTCGCTGGTCAGCACGAACTCCCAGGTGTCCAGCGGCACGCGCGGCGTCGGGCCCGCGGAGAGCACCGGGAAGTCCTCGGTGAGGTACTGCCCCGGCGGCAGGTCGGGCGCGGACGTACGGGGCCGGCCCTGGAAGCCGGGCGAGACGATTCCCACTCGTCAGTCGTACCACCGCCGGTCCCGCCGGGGCAGGGGTTCCCACCGAGTCAGGCGGAACCTCCACCCTGCACCTCGTGCACGACGGTGCGCTTGCCGTCGCCGCTGTTGCGGGTGGCCCGCAGGCTGGTGATGGTCACGATCACCAGGACACCGATGATCACGCCGAGCGAGGCGAGCGTCGGGATCTCCGGCACGCCCTCCCAGATGCCGTGCGCCCAGTGCAGGCCGAGCTTGACGCCGATGAACGCCAGGATGGCGGCCAGGCCGTAGCTGAGGTGCACGAGGCGGCTCAGCGCGGCGTGCAGCACGAAGTAGAGCGCCCGCAGGCCCAGTAGCGCGAAGGCGTTGGTGGCGAAGACCAGGTACGGGTCCTCGGTGATGCCGTAGACGGCCGGCACCGAGTCGACGGCGAACACGATGTCCGTGGCCAGCACGGCGACCACGACGAGCGCGAACGGGGTGAGCGCCCGCCGGCCGCCCTGCCGGATCGTCATCCGGGTGCCGTGGTAGTCGTCGACCACCGGCATGATCTTGCGGAGCAGGCGTACCGACCGCATCTTGTTGATGTCGACCTCCTGCTCGTGCCCGGAGAGGGCGTCGCGCAGCAGCTTGACCGCGGTGGCGATCAGGATGAGCGCGAACAGCAGGAAGGCGAAGTCGAGCGTCTGAAGCGCGGCGGCGCCGAGCGCGATGAACACACCGCGCAGCACCAGGGCGCCCGCGATGCCGTAGAGCAGCACCCGCTGGGCGAGCACGGCGGGCACCGCGAACGCGGCCAGCAGCAGCATGAAGACGAACAGGTTGTCGACCGAGAGGGACTTCTCGACCAGGTAACCGGTGAGGTACTCGATGCCCTGCTGGCTGCCGTAGCGGGACCAGATCCAGGCGCCGAAGGCCAGCGGCAGGGCGATGTAGAAGGCCGACCAGCCCAGGGCCTCACGGATCGAGACCTCGTGCGGCTTTCTGGTGACCAGGAAGTCGAGCACCAGCAGGACGAGCACGCCGACGATCGTCACGACCCACAGCGTGGGCGTGCCTACAGACGACAACCCGGCCGCGGCCAGGGGCGACAATTCGGGCATGGAGCCTCCTCGAACACCGTGTCATGTTCGAGGTCTCCTTCACCCACGTTTTCGTGGGCAACCACCCGGGGCTCGCCTCGGCGGCTTGCCGTACTGACCGGAATGATTCGTGGGAAGTACTCCCCTCGCCTGCACAAGGCTAGGTCACCGCCGGACCGGACGCCAAGTCGGGACACGGTTGATTGCCCTGGTCAACCGCTGTGCGGTGGTGGAGGGCATGGCGCCAGGTCACCGGGCACCCTATGGTGACGCGGGTGACCAACCAGGGACCACTGACCGGCGTACGGGTGATCGAGCTGGCCGGGATCGGCCCCGGTCCGTTCGCGTCGATGATGCTGGCCGACCTCGGCGCCGACGTGGTGCGCGTCGACCGGCCCGGCGGCGGTGGGTTCGGCGCCTTCCCCGGCGACCTGCTGAACCGCAACCGCCGCTCGATCGCCGTCGACCTCAAGCAGCCCGAAGGGCGTGACCTGGTGCTCGACCTGGTCGCCGGCGCGGACGCGCTGGTGGAGGGCTTCCGGCCGGGGGTGACCGAACGACTCGGCCTCGGCCCGGACGACTGCCTCGCCGCCAACCCCAAGCTGGTGTACGGGCGGATGACCGGCTGGGGGCAGGACGGGCCGCTGGCGCAGCGCGCCGGGCACGACATCGACTACCTGGCCCTGACCGGTGCGCTGCACGGCGTGGGCCGGGCCGGGGAACGCCCGGTGCCGCCGATGAACCTGCTCGGCGACTACGGCGGCGGGGGCATGATGCTGGCGCTCGGCGTGGTCGCCGCGCTGTACGCGGTACGCGGCGGCGCACCCGGCCAGGTGGTCGACGCGGCCATCGTGGACGGCGTGTCGGTGCTGGCCACCCAGATCCACGCGCTGCGCGGCATCGGCCTGTGGCAGGACCCGCGCGGGGTGAACCTCCTCGACGGCGGCGCGCCCTTCTACGACACGTACGAGTGCGCCGACGGGCGGTACGTGGCGGTGGGCGCGCTGGAGCCGCAGTTCTACGCCGAACTGGTCCGGCTCACCGGCTTCCCGCCCGACGGCGGCGACGGCCCGCAGGACGCCGGCGCGGCGGCCGGCGGTGAGGCGTTGGACCGGGACGATCCGGCGAACTGGCCGGCGCTGCGGGCGGCCTGGGCGCGGCTGTTCCGCACCCGTACCCGGGACGAGTGGACGGAACTGCTGGCCGGCACGGACGCCTGCGTGGCGCCGGTGCTCGACTGGGCCGAGGCGCCGGAGCATCCGCACCTGCGGGCACGGGAGGTCTTCGTGGCGCCGGACGGCGTCACCCAGCCCGCTCCCGCACCGCGCTTCTCGGCCACCCCGACCTCTGTCCGGCGCCCGCCACCGTCGCCGGGCGAGCACACCGACGAGGTGCTCGCCGGTGCCGGGATCGACGCCGGCCGGATCGCCGCTCTGCGCACCGCAGGTGTGATCGGCTGACCGGCCGCCGGTTCAGCGGCGCGCGGCGGCCGGGGCGAGGGCCGGTTCCACCATGTCCCGGTAGTCGCGCGGAAACTGGACCACGACCTCCTGGAACTCCCCGCCGCGGATCGCCTCGCGCATCGTGACGAACACCGCGCGTACCGCGTCCCGGGCGGTGTTCTCGTCGCAGTCGGCCCGGCGGGCGACCCGGGCGACGAACTCCGCCGCGCCGAACCGTTCCGCGGCCTCGTCGCGCGGATACGGGCTGAGCAGCCCCTGGAGTGGCTTCGGCAGCTGCGCGGCCAGGTCCAGCACCTCGCCGCCGGTCAGCCGCTCGGCGAACGTCTCCAGTGTGGCCCCGGTGAGCGTGGCGGCCCGGTCCTCGCTGGTGCCGGTGAGCCGGGCGACCCGGCTCACGAAGGTCAGGTAGTGCATGCGTGGTACCCCCTTCGGTGCGCCCACCGCGGCTACCCGCGACGGCGCGCCGGAAACGGCGCCGGTCACCGGCGCGAGACGGGGGCGGGATTTCCGCGCTCGCGGGCTTGAGCGGCGGCGCGACGGGTAACCGCCGCCCGGTCATGACCCCGACTACTGCCACGAGGAGCCCGACCCATGGCGAGTTACACGGATGTCCTTGATTACCTGTCCGCGCTGGACTACCCGGCCGGCAAGGACGACGTCATCCGCGAGGCGGAACGGGAGGGCGCGCCGCCGGACGTGTTGCGGGCGCTGCGCGCTCTGCCCCCGGTGGACTACGCCAACGGCACCGAGGTGGCCCGGTCGGCCGGCATCGACGCGGCTCCCGAGGTGAGCCGGTCGCAGCGCGCGGCGCAGGCCCGGGACAACCACCCGCGCGTCTCGCAACACCTGCGCGGCATCTGAGTACGGCGTCGGGCCGGCGGGCGACACGGCCGCCGGCCTCTGCGCGTGCGGAAACAGGCCCGGCGTACGACTGTCGCGCGTGGGCGCTGCCCTGTGGCGGGTCGGCGTGCCCGGACAGGCGAGCGCCCCGGGTCACGAACCGCGACCTGGGGCGCCACGCAGCACCTGTCCTCCGCGGTTCACGCCCGAACCGGGTCGCGACCGCGCAGCGGTGAGATGTTCGCCCGAACCGGGCGGGCATCGCTGCCACGATCATCATACGACGCAACATCAGCCGAACGGGTGAGAATCGCGGAAGTGTGTCCGGGCGCACGTGTGCGCTCAGGCGGTCACCTCGGCGTACCGCCGCTCCAGGTCCACTCGCGCCAGCGCTCCGACCAGCCACGACAGTTGCTCCGACTCGCCGCTGCCGGTCAGTCCGGCGAGGTCGCGCGCGGTACGGCCCAGCCCGAGCCGGCGGGCCGCCGCGAGCGCACGCCGGTCGGCCACCGGCGCCGCCTCACGCCACAGCGCCTGCGCCTCGCGCAGGAACAGGTCGCACACCTCGTCGTCCACTCCGGGCAGCGCGGTCAGCAGCCGCCGTTCCTCGCCCGCATCCTGGTGCGCGGCGGTCCGCAGCCGGCGCAGGTCACCCCGGTACGCCTCGACGATCGTGCGGGCCAGGTCGCCGAGGGTGTCGGCGATCGCGGGCAGGTCACCGCGCAGCCCGGCGGCGCGCAGCACGCGTACCCGGTCCTCGTGGCGGGAGCGGGCCATCCGGGCCGCGGTGTCCCAGCCGGCGTCGCGCAGCGCGGTGGCCGCGTCGACGGACCGGTGGAAGTCGCCCCGGCGGGCCAGCAGAACGGCCAGGTACAGCACCTGGAACAACTGGGCCGGGTTGTTGGTGACCCGGAACCCGAAGCACTCGGCGAACCCGCGGCCGTCTCCGGCGAGCCGGCGGGCGAGCCGCTTCTTGTCCGCGACGTCGCGCGGGGCGGTGGTTGTCGGCATGCCGCCGACTACCCCGGCGACGGCGCGGCATTCGGGGTACGACGGTCAGCCGCGGACGTCACCGCCGCGATCACGGGCCTTGAGCCGGGTGGTGGGCAGCGCGGGCGCGGGCAGCGGCGGCGCCGCGTCGTCGGCGACCACGCCGAAGCGGCGGCCGGCCATCCAGTCCTCCCGGGCGGCCACCACCTCCTCGTGCGAGCGGCCGACGAAGTTCCACCACATCACCAGCGGCTCCTCGAACGGGGTGCCGCCGAGCAGCAGCAGCCGGGTGCCCGGCTCGGCGCGCAGCGTCAGCGCGTTCCGGCCGAGGCCCAGGTAGAGCAGCGCGCCGGGGGCCAGCGCCGTGCCGTCACACTCGGCGGCGCCGGACATGGCCAGCAGCCCGTACTCGAAGTCCGGGCGCAGCGGCAGCGTGGCCGGCGCCGGCCCGCGGACCTCGATCTGCGCGCCGACCAGCGGGGTGTGCACGACGGCGGGCGAGCGCTTCCCGCCGAGGTCGCCGACGAGCAGCGTGACGTCCAGGTCGCCGTCGCGGAAGCGGGGCAGGTCGGCGTGGTGGGCGAAGTCCGGGTCACCGGCGCGGGCCGGGTCGGGCAGCGCCACCCACAGCTGCACGCCGTGCATCAGCGGCGGGTGGACCAGCGGGGAACGCTCGGAGTGGGCGATGCCGCGCCCGGAGGTCATCACGTTGAGCTGGCCCGGTCGGATGGGCTGCACGTTGCCGAGGCTGTCGCGGTGCAGGATCTCCCCGTCGAGCAGCCAGGTGACGGTCTGCAGCCCGGTGTGCGGGTGCGGCGGCACCTCCATGCCGGGCCGGTCGGCCACGTCGTCGGGCCCGAAGTGGTCGACGAAGCACCAGGCGCCGACCATCCGGCGCTGCCGCTGCGGCAGCAGCCGGCGCACAGTGGTGTAGCGGCCGAGCGGGACGTCGTGGCCGGGCAGCAGCACGCTGCCCGGGTCGGTCGGGCCGACGCCCGGCGGGAGCGTCTGCGCGGGCAGGGATTCGGTGCGGTCCACCGCCCGACTGTACGCTCACTCCGCGGTGACGCTCACCGCGTTCGCACCCCCGACCAGGTCGAGGTAGAGCCGGTCGGCAGCCCGGTCCCAGCCCGGTGAGCTGACCAGGTCACCGGCGGCGATCCCGCCGCGACGCTGGTCGTACAGGGTCAGGGAGCCGGCGCCGGAGGCCACCCGCACCCGGGCCGGCGGCCCGCCGGGCACGGTGACCGTGAGTTCGCTGACCCCGCCGGTCATCCGGACGGTGAGCGAGCCGTCGAGCCGGGGCAGCAGCAGCCGGGTACGCGACGCGCCGCCGACCAGGTCGATCCCGGCGAGCCGGGCCTCGCCCAGGTCGAGCCGCTGCTCGCTAACGCCGCCGAGCAGCCGCAGCCGCCAGGCGACCCGGGAGTTGAGCACCACCTCGACGGCGGCCGGGCCGGGGCGGCCGTTCTCCTCGATCCGCAGCCGGACCCGGTCGCCCACGAGCTGCGGGCGGGGCGTCACACCCGAGCCGTCCGGCGCGCCGATCCGGTAGAGGTCGTCGCCGAGGTCGGCGGCCCGCAGCGTGAACCGGGTCAGCCCGTCGACCAGCTCGAACTGGGCGCGCTGCCGGTTGCCGCGGGGCGCGGCGAGCGTCTCGGCGCCGGCCACCTCGGCGGCGCCCGCCCCGCCGGAGCCGCCGCCGGGAGCGGGCGACGGCGGGGCGCCGCCGGAGAAGACCACGCCGAGACGGGCCGGGTTGGACAGCGTCACCGCCACGGCCACCGCGCCGAGTACCACCACCAGCACCGCCGCCGCCGCGAGCAGCCGGGCTCCGCCGGACCAGCGGGGCCTGGCCAGGCCGGGGTCGTCCTCGGATGCGGTCATGGTCGTCCCCTCTCGCCGGTCCCCATCGGGTCATACGTCTGCGTCGGCGTCTCGGTTCATTCCCACTCCGGTACGCGAGCGCACCTTGCCGGCGCACGCGGCCAGCACGGCGTGCGCGTCCAGACCGAGACTCTCGATCGCGACCAGCGCGGTGAACGCCACGTCGGCCAGCTCGGCGGCGACCTCCTCGCGGGTGTGCGTCACCCCCTTGCGCGGGTTCTGCCCGAGCAGGCCGATCCACGCCGCGGCGACCTCACCGGCCTCCTCGCCGATCTTGAGGATGCGACAGGTCAGTTCGGTGTCGCCGCGGCCGTTCGCGGCGTCGAGCCAGGCGCGCGCGTCCCGCGCCGTCGTCCAGATGGTGGCGTCCACGCGGACCAGTGAACCGCACCCCGCACACCGTTCGTATCCTGGGGCGACGCAGGCCGGAGGGCCTGCGTCCCAGGCGAGAGGAGGTGCCCGTGATGCCGGAGATCGTCGAGTCGGTGTTCGCCGGCGTGGTCGCCCGGAACCCGGGAGAGCCCGAGTTCCACCAGGCGGTCCGCGAGGTGCTGGAGAGCATCGGTCCGGCCCTGGCCCGGCATCCGGAGTACGCCGAGGTGGTCGAGCGCGTCTGCGAACCGGAGCGGCAGGTCATCTTCCGCGTGCCGTGGGAGGACGACCGGGGCCGGGTGCGGGTCAACCGCGGGTTCCGGGTGGAGTTCAACAGCGCGCTCGGCCCGTTCAAGGGCGGCCTGCGCTTCCACCCGTCGGTCTACCTGGGCATCGTGAAGTTCCTCGGGTTCGAGCAGATCTTCAAGAACGCGCTGACCGGGCTGTCCATCGGCGGCGGCAAGGGCGGCGCGGACTTCGACCCGAAGGGCCGCTCCGACCGCGAGGTGATGCGGTTCTGCCAGAGCTTCATGACCGAGCTGTACCGGCACATCGGCCCGCAGACCGACGTGCCCGCAGGTGACATCGGGGTGGGCGGCCGGGAGATCGGCTATCTGTTCGGGCAGTACAAGCGCATCACCAACCGGTACGACGCGGGCGTGCTCACCGGCAAGGGCCTGGCGTACGGGGGCGCGCAGGTGCGCCGGGAGGCGACCGGGTACGGGGCGGTGTTCTTCGCCGACGAGATGCTCCGCCAGGCCGGGGACAGCCTGGAGGGCAAGCGGGTGGTGGTGTCCGGTTCCGGCAACGTGGCCATCTACGCGATCGAGAAGGTGCACCAGCTCGGCGGCACTGTGGTGGCGTGCTCGGACTCCGGCGGCTACGTGGTCGACGAGAAGGGCATCGACCTGGCGTTGCTGCGCGAGTTGAAGGAGCAGCGCCGGGGACGGCTGGCCGAGTACGCGGAGCACGCGCGCAACGCGGTGGCGGTCGCGGACCGCAACGTGTGGGAGGTGCCCTGCGACCTGGCGCTGCCCTGCGCCACGCAGAACGAGATCGGCGGCGCGGAGGCGGCCGCGCTGGTAGCGGGCGGCTGCGTCGCGGTGGTGGAGGGGGCGAACATGCCCACCACGCCGGAGGCGGTGCGGATCCTCGGCCGGGCCGGGGTGCGGTTCGCCCCGGGTAAGGCCGCCAACGCCGGCGGGGTGGCGGTGAGCGGGCTGGAGATGCAGCAGAACGCCAGCCGCGACACGTGGACGTTCGGCGAGTCGGAGCAGCGGTTGCGCGAGATCATGCGGGACGTGCACGACAGGTGCTGGGCGACCGCTGAGGAGTTCGGCCTGCCCGGCGACTACGTGGCCGGGGCGAACATCCAGGGGTTCCGGCGGGTGGCCGAGGCGATGCTGGCGCACGGCCTGGTCTGAGCGGTCCGCGGGACGGACGCCGGCGGAGCGGTCGGTCAGCGATTGACAGCTCTCGACGCCCGGCCTAGGTTCAGGGCGCTACCGGCCGGTAGGCATCCGTCCCGCGTCGTCACCCCCGTCCCGGGGTGGCACCCGTCCCCCGGGGAGCAGCGATGCAGCCCTCACCCGTCCGTCGCCGGCTGCTCGCCGTCGGCGCGGCCCTCGCGCTGACGCTCGGCCTCACCGGCGCGGCCCCCGCCGCCGCCACCGGCCGCGACGACGGCAGCGGCCCGCTGCCCGGCTACACCATCGTCAACCCGCCGCTGCCGCCGCTCGTGGTCGGCGGGGCCGCCACCACCGTGCGGCAGGGCGTGCACGCCAACGCCGGGTACGTCATCGAGATCCCGGCGCGCTGGAACGGCGAGCTGGTGATGTGGGCGCACGGCTACCGCGGCCAGGGCACCGAGCTGTCGCCGGAGCCGCCCGGCTTCGACCTGCGGCAGCGCCTGGTGGCGCAGGGGTACGCGTGGGCGTCGTCGTCGTACGACCGCAACGGCTACGACGTGCGCTCCGGCGTTCGCGGCACCCGCGCCCTGGCCGACCTGTTCAGCCGTACCGTCCGGCGCCCGCACCGGGTACTGATCGCCGGCGTGTCGATGGGCGGTCACGTCATCGGCCGGTCGCTGGAGCAGTACCCGGGCTACTACGCCGGGGCGCTGCCGATGTGCGGGGTGCTCGGCGACCAGGAGCTGTTCGACTTCTTCCTGGACTACAACCTGGTCGCGCAGGCGCTGGCCGGGGTGCGCGCGTACCCGACGCCGCCCGACTACCTGACCTCGGCGGTGCCCAGGATCCAGGTCACGCTCGGCCTCGCCGGGCTGACCCCGGGCGGCGCGGACACCACCAATGCGCTGGGCAAGCAGCTACGCGCGGTCACCGTGGACCGTTCCGGCGGGCCGCGGCCGGGCGCCGACGCCGCGTTCGCGGTGTGGAAGGACTTCCTGTTCGGCATCGCCGTCGGCGAGGCGGACGGCTCCCCCGCCCGGCGGCCCGGCCAGCTCGCCACGAACCTGTTCACCAGGTACACGCCGAACCAGCCGGTGAACCTCAACGCCACGGTGCAGCGGGTCGCGCCGGAGAACCTGCGCCAGCGGCTCGCGCCCGGCCTGACCGAGGTGCCCCGGATCGCCGGGCGTCCCACCGTGCCGGTGCTGAGCCTGCACGGGCTCGGCGACCTGTTCGTGCCGTTGCGCATGGAGCAGGCGTACGCCCGGGACGTGGCCCGGCACGGCCGGTCCCGGCTGCTCGTGCAGCGGGCGGTGCGCACCGCGCAGCACTGCGAGTTCAGCCCGGCCGAGGCCGGCGCCGCCTGGGACGACCTGGTCCGCTGGGTCCGCACCGGCAAGCGGCCGGCCGGTGACGCGGTCACCGACCGGCGTGCGGTGGCGGCACCGGAATTCGGCTGCCGGTTCAGCGACCACGCCGCCCGGGCCGCCGGCGCCGGCACCCGCCCGCTCTACCCGCCGTGCTGACCCTGCCTCAGTCCTCCGCCCGGGAGTACCAGCCGCCCCGGTAGACGGTGCCCTGCGGGGTCGGCTGCGGCTCCGGCGGCGCCTCCGCCTCCTGCGGCACGTCCCCGGCGGTGCGGCGGGAGCGGCGGACCCGGCTGACCACGAACCAGCAGACACCGGCCACCACGGCCACGATGACGACCTTCTGGAACGTGCCCGCGTACGCCTCGACCACGTGCCACTGCTCGCCGAGCAGGTAACCGGCGAGCACGAACGTGGTGTTCCAGATCAGGCTGCCCAGCGCGGTGTAGAGCAGGAATACCGGAACCGGCATCCGTTCCACTCCGGCCGGGATGGAGATGAGACTGCGGAAGATCGGAATCATCCGGCCGAAGAACACCGCCTTGACGCCGTGGCGCAGGAACCACGCCTCGGTGCGGTCCACGTCCTCCAGCTTGATCAGCGGCAGCCGCGCGGCCAGGGCGCGCATCCGGTCCCGCCCGAGGGCCGCGCCGATGTAGTACAGCGCCAGCGCGCCCACGATCGACCCGAGCGTGGTCCAGAAGATGGCGCCGGCCAGGCTCATCCGGCCCTGGCTCGCGGTGAAGCCGGCCAGCGGAAGGATCACCTCGCTGGGGATGGGCGGGAACAGGTTCTCCAGGGCCACCGCGAGGCCGGCGCCCGGCCCACCGAGCCGTTCCATCAGGCCGGTGACCCAGCCGGCTACTCCGTCGCCGGACGGTTCCGCGGCCCGCGCGGTGCTCGCCCGGGGGACGGCGAGCAGCTGTGCGTTTCCGATCATCGGACCAACGTTACGGGGCGAAGCCGCGGACGACCACGCGTCATGGAAACCATTATCGTGTACGTCATGCGTACGCCGTTGCGGATCGCCGTCGCCCAGCCGCTGACCCGCTCCCACGACGTCGAGGGCAACGCCGCCCGGCACGCCGACGCGGTACGCGCCGCCGGGGCGCGCGTGGTGGTCTTCCCGGAGATGTCGCTGACCGGGTACGAGCTGACCGCCGCGCCGCTGGACCCGGCCGACCCGAGGCTCGCGCCTCTGCGGGCGGCCTGCGCCGAGACCGGCACGCTGGCGCTGGCCGGGGCGGCGGTGCCCGGCCCGCACATCGGGGTGCTCGTGATCGACGCGGAGGGCGTGCGGGTCGCGTACCGGAAGATGTTCCTGGGTGGCGCGGAGCCGCGGCACATGCGACCGGGCCGGGAGCCGGCGGTGCTCGATGTGGACGGCTGGCGGCTGGGGCTGGCGGTGTGCAAGGACACCGGCACGCCGGAGCACGCGGCGGCCACTGTGGCGCTCGGCGCGGACGCCTACCTGGCCGGGGTGCTCGAGTCGGCCGACGACGCGGCCGTGCCGGACGAACGCGCCCGCCGCGTCGCCGCCGAGCACGGCGTGTGGGTGGCGACGGCCAGTTTCGCCGGCTCGACCGGAGGCGGGTACGCGCGGGCCGCGGGTGGTTCCGGGATCTGGTCACCGGCGGGTGAGCCGGTGGTCCGCGCCGGCACCGGCGTCGGCGAGGTGGTGGCCGCCGATCTGCGGTGACCGTCAGCCCTCGTCGGCGCCGCCGCGCAGCCGTTCGTAGCCGTCGATCAGCTTGCGCAGCGCGGCGGCGGTGACCGGATCGATCTTGTCGTCCTCGGCCGCGTCCTCGATCTTCTCCCGCAGGTCCTCGACCCGCTTGTCGCGGTCCTTCGGCTTGCCCCGGTCCAGCTCGGCGGCCTTCTTCCGCAGGTCGTCGGCCGTCTTGCGGTCGATCAGCCCGATCGCCTCGGCCCGGTCGAGCAGCTCACCGAACCGGTCGCCGAGCTGACGCAGCGTCACCGGTTCGGCGGCCGCCGACGTCGGCGCGGCACTGCTGGGCTCCGGGGCGGGCGGTTCGGCGGCACGCGTCGACGGGCCGGCGGTGGGCGCGGCGGCCGGCGGCGTGCCGGAGCCGTCGCCCCACACCAGCGAGCCGACCACCGCGAGCAGCAGCACCACGGCACCGGCGACGAGCAGCCCGAGCAGCCGGTTCGACGAGACCGCCGGGCGCGGCGGCGCGACGGGACGTGCCGGCGGGACCGGGCGAGACGCGGCGGCCGGGGACCGCTCGACGAGGGTGGGCGGGTGCGCCACCGGCGCCACTGTGGGCAGGATCGCGGTCGGCGGGTCCACCGGGCGGCCCGCGCCGAGCCGGTCGGCGAGCCGGGCCGCGGTGGGCCGCCGCTCCGGGTCCGCCGCCAGGCAGGCCAGGACCAGGTCGGCGATCTCCGGCGGCAGGCCGGGCACCCGCAGCGGCGGGACCGGCGGCCGGTTGCGCCGCACGTCCAGCACGTCGTCCCAGCTGCGCACCGGCAGCGGCGCCTGACCGGTGAGGCTGCGGTACAGCAGCACGCCGAGCGCGTACACGTCGCCGGCCGGGTTCGCCGGGCCGGGGTCGAGCCGTTCCGGGGCGAAGTAGGCGGGAGTGCCCATCAGCAGCGCGCCGGTCTGCCCGGTGACCGGGTGCGGGCCGGCGGGCGCGGCGATGCCGAAGTCGAGCACCTTCGCGCCGGTCTCGGTGAGCATCACGTTGGCCGGCTTGATGTCGCGGTGCACCACGCCGATCCGGTGCGCCGCGGCCAGCGCCCCGGCGACCTGCCCGGCCGTACGGACCGCGTCCGGCCAGGCCAGCGGCCCACCGGCCAGCCGGTCGGCGAGCGTCTGGCCCTCCACCAGCTCCATCACCAGGTACGGGACCACGACGCCGCCGTCCAGCGTCGCCTCGCCGTAGTCGTACACCTGGGTCACGTGCGGGTGGGTGAGCCGCGCCGCCGCGCGGGCCTCGCGCTGGATGACCGCCCGCAGTTGCGGATCGGCGGCGAGCTGCCCGGCGAGGGCCTTGACCGCGACGGGCCGGTGCAGCACCTCGTCGTCGGCGCGCCACACCTCGGACATCCCGCCGAGGCCGATGCGTTCGCGCAGGACATATCGGTCGTGCAGGCGCAGGGCGGGCGTGAAAGGCGACATGATGCCTCCAGTCTGCCCGTCCGGTCCCCGTGCCCGTCAACCGCCCGGCGCGAGGGCCCGGGTCAGGGCTTGCGGGCGACCCCGCCGTACATGCTGACGTCGACCACCGACGGGCGCGGCTCGGGCTCGCCGTCGGCGCGCCACTCGGCGACCGAGCAGACGCCCGGCTCGACCAGCTCCAGGCCGTCGAAGAAGCGCACGACCTCCTCCCGGCTGCGCAGGTTGATCACGCCGTGCGGACCGCCGCCGCGGGCTGCCGCCTTCGCCTCGGCGGCCAGCTCCTCCGGCAGGTAGTCGTGGGTGGCGTGCGAGGCGGCCAGGTAACTGCCGGCGGGCAACGCGTCCAGCAGGCGGCCGACGATCGCGTACGGATCTTCACCGTCGGGCACGAAGTGCAGCACCGCCAGCAGCATCAACGCCACCGGCTGGGAGAGATCCAGCGTGCGGCGCAGGTCGGGGTGGGCGAGGATGCGCTCCGGGTCACGCAGGTCCGCGTCGAGGTAGGCGGTGGCGCCCTCGGGCGAGCTGGTGAGCAGCGCGCGGGCGTGGGCCAGCACGATCGGGTCGTTGTCGACGTAGACCACCCGGGCGCGCGGGTCGGTCGACTGCGCCACCTCGTGCGTGTTGTCGGCGGTGGGGATGCCGGTGCCGATGTCCAGGAACTGCCGGATGCCCGCCTCGCCGGCCAGGTGCCGCACCGCACGACGCAGGAACCGCCGGTTCTCCAGCGCGCTGATCCGGATGGTCGGGAACCGGGCGGCCATCGCGTCGCCGGAGTCGCGGTCGGCCTGGAAGTTGTCCTTGCCGCCGAGCCAGTAGTTGTACCGGCGGGCGGGATGCGCCACCGTGGTGTCGATCCGGCCCGACTCGGGTGCCGTACCTGGTGCGTCGCTGGTCAAGGCCGCCTCCACGACTCGCGTGCCACCGTCCACTGTCTCCGGTCGCCGTCATGCTACTGCCCGGCGCCGCGCCGCTCAGGCCGGGTACAGCTCGTCGCGCATGCGGGCCAGCAACTCGGGGGTCCGCTCCGGCGGCGCGGCCTCCACGCACAACCTCTCCATCGCCTCGGCGTAGAAGTCGAGGTCGTCGCGCTTGTCCAGGTAGATCGCGCTGGTGAGCTGCTCGATGTAGACGATGTCGGGCAGGTCGGCGTCACCGAAGCGCAGGATGCTGAACGCGCCGCTGGCCGCGGCGTGCCCGCCGGCGGCGAACGGGACGATCTGCAACCGCACGTGCGGGCCCGAGGTCGCCTCGATCAGCGCGTCCATCTGCTCGCGCATCACCGCGGCACCGCCGATCGGGCGGCGCAGCACCGCCTCGTCGAGCACCGCCCACAACTGCGGCGGATTGGGGCGCCGCAGCAGTTCCTTGCGCTGCATCCGCAGCTCCACCCGCCGGTCCAGCTCCGCCGCCGACGCGCTGCGGTGGCCGAGCAGGATCACCTCCCGGGCGTACGCGGCGGTCTGCAACAGGCCGGGCACGAACTGCACCTCGTACGTGCGGATCAGCGCGGCGGCCGCCTCCAGGCCCAGGTACGACTGGAACCAGGCGGGGAGCACATCGCCGTAGCGGTGCCACCAGCCCGGGCTGTTCGCGTCCCGGGCCAGCTTGAGCAGCGCGTCACGGTCCTCCGGAGCGGTGACGCCGTAGAGCGTGAGCAGGTCGGCCACGTCGCGCTCCTTGAAGCCGACCCGGCCCAGCTCCATCCGGCTGATCTTCGACTCCGACGAGCGGATCTCCCAGCCGGCCGTCTCGCGGCTGACCCCGGCGCTCTCCCGCAGCCGGCGCAGCTGCCCGCCGAGCAGCATGCGCAGCACTGTCGGACCGCTTGTCGGACCACCCTCGACGGGCACCGTCGCCACCTGACCGCCCTCGCATCCCGACCGCCCCGGCCGGGCACCCTCCCGGACCGACGAGTAAGCATGCCATGAACCGACAGTGAGGTGAACTCCTCCGGACGGACGGAGTCAGTCCCGTGTACGGGACGGCGGGATCAGGTGGTCGAAGTCGCCGTCCCGGGCGCCGAGCACGAACGCGGCGATCTCGTCCACTGTGTAGATCAGTGCCGGACCCTCGGGGTGCCGGGAGTTGCGGACCGCGATGCCGCCACCGCCGGGCAACTCGGCCAGTTCGACGCAGTTGCCGCTGGGGTTGCTGCGGCGGCTCTTCAACCAGCGCATCGGTGGCAACTCGGTCACGGGCACGCCGTTCGGGGGTTGCTGCATGGGCGTCCTTCGGGATGAGCCAGCCGAGGCCGCGGGAGGAGCGGTGGGTGGCGACGTCTGTCGACTGAGGAGTGAGATGCACGTGCATCTGCTATTGCATCTGCAATGGACAGAGAGCATGATAACCGAAATACGGTGTGCCGGTTCGTTCACGCACGGTGACCCGAGCCCGGCCCCGGGACGCCGCTCCGCGCGGCTTCGGGACTGCGGTGAGGAGGACGCGTTGGCGGATCCGATGACCATCGCCTCCGGCATCTCCGCGGCGGGCGCGCTCGTCTCCGCCTGGCAGTTACGCCGCCGCGCGCTGCGCGCCGAAGCCGAGATCGAGCTGCTCCAGGCTGAGCTGGCCGCCGAGCGGCACGCCGCCAGCCACGATCCGCTCACCGGGCTGCCGAACCGCCGCGCGTTCTTCCGGCTGGCCGCCGCCCTGCTCACCGACCCTGCCGGGCAGCCACTCGTCGCGGTGGTGCTCGACCTGGACAACTTCAAGCAGGTCAACGACCGCTACGGGCACGCCGCCGGAGACCAGGTGCTGGTCAGCGTGGCGCAGCGGCTCGCCGCGTTCGCCGGCCCCAACCTGGTGGCCCGGCTGGGCGGCGACGAGTTCGCCGGTCTGCTGGCCAGCCCGACGGCGGACCGCCGGTGGATCGAGCACGCCACCCGGCGGCTCTGCGAGGCGCTCGCCGCGCCGATCCCGCTGGGCGCGCGCAGCATCCAGGTCACCGCCTCGGTCGGGCTCGCGCCGGTGCACTGCCCCACCCAGCTCACCGACGCGCTCTGCCGCGCCGACGCGGCCATGTACGAGGCGAAGACGCTCGGCGCCGCCCGTCCGGCCCGCCAGCTCGTCGCGGAGTGCTGAGTCCGGCTCGTCCGTTAGCTCGTCGCGGGGTGCCGGGCACGGTCCGCCTTGCCTGCCCCAGCTCGTCGCGGGGTGCCGGGGCGGGCTCCGTCCGGTGGGTCAGCGCCAGCCGTAGCCGGCGCGCAACGCCTGCCCGACCCGGTCGAACCGCGGCCGGTCCAGCACCGCACCCTCGCGGCGGATGCTGTCCTCGCGCATGGTGAGCACCCGGTCCAGGCGTACCCAGCTCGGCCGACTGTCCCGGTCCCACTCCCCCGGGCCGAGCGCCAGCCAGTGCCGCTGGCCGTCCCGGTCGCTCTGGCTGGACAGCATCAGCCCGAACAGCGTGCGGCTGTGCCGGCCCACCACCAGCACCGGGCGGTCCTTGCCCTGGCGGGGGTCGTCCTCGTAGGGCACCCAGGTCCACACGATCTCGCCCGGGTCGGCCTGCCCGTCCGGCTCCGGGGCGTACGACAACTCGCGGCGCTGCAACGCGCTGACCTGGCGGCGGCGCGCGACCTGCGCCGGGATCGGCCCGCCGGTGCGGGTGGGGGCGGGTACGCCCCGGGTGATCCGGCCGAGCTTCGACGCCACGTTCCTCAACAGACCTGCCACGGCGGGCAGCCTAGCGGCCGGGGTGCGACCGCCCGGGAATCGGGTCGCCGGGCCGGGTACGCGATGCCATCATGCGCCGGTGACGGTGCCCCGCCACCAGATCCGCGCCGCGTTCACCGCCGGCGCCGCCGGGCGGGGAGCCTCGCGAGGCGCGCTGTTAATAAGGGGCCCTTCTACTACCGGAGGCGTTAAGAAGGGGCCCTTCCTTACGCTGGGGGCGTGGAGTTACCCGACGATCTGCCGCTGTTCGAGCGCAGCGCGGTGCGGCTGGTGGTGCTCGACGCCGCCGACCGCCTGCTGCTGTTCCACACCCGCGACCCGGACCACCCGGACCTCGGCGTGTGGTGGGAGCTACCCGGCGGCGGGCTGGACCCGGGCGAGACGTACCGGGAGGCGGCGGTACGCGAGCTGCATGAGGAGACAGGTATCGCGATCGGCCCGGACGAGGTGGGCGCGCCGACGTGGCGGCGGCGGGCCAGCTTCCGGCACCGGCAGCGCCGCCACCTCCAGGACGAGGTGGTGGTGACGGTACGGCTGCCCGGCCCCGGGCCGGACGTGGACGAGGCGCTGCGGCTGGACTACGAGGTGGAGGACTACTTCGGGTTCCGCTGGTGGCCGCTGGCCGAGGTGCTCGCCGAGCGGCCGCGCTGCTATCCCGGGCGGCTGCCCGAGCTGCTGCCGGCGTTCCTGGCCGGGAAGGAGATCGACGAGCCGTTCGAACTGTGGTCGTGACCGGGGCGTGCCACCGGACGCGGCGGCGGGCAGAGTGGAGCCGTGACTCCTCTGCGCGCACCCCTGGCCCGTTACGCCGAGCGGCTGCACCGCGCCGCCGGTGACACCCACCACGTCGCCTCCCCGCTGGGCGCCTGGCTGCTGCTGGCGCTGGCCGGCCCGGCCGCCACCGGCGACGCCCGCGCGGCGCTGACCGAGGCGCTCGACGCCGACCCGGACGACGCCGCCGCCGAGGCCCGGGCGCTGCTCGCCGCGCCGCACCCGATGGTCGCCGCCGCCACCGCGCTGTGGGAGCGCACCCCGGCCGCCGAGCTGGCCGCCTGGCGGGCCACTCTCCCGGAGGCCACCGAGCGCGGTCCGCTGCCGGACCAGGCGGCGCTGGACGCCTGGGCCCGGGAGCGTACCGGCGGACTGATCGACCGCTTCCCGGTCGACGTCGCCCCGGACACCCTGCTGGTCCTGGCCAGCGCGCTCGCGACCCGGGTGTCGTGGGCCGACCCGTTCGACACGGCCCCGGGCACGGATCTGGGCGCGGGCAGCGCCTGGGCCGGGCGGCTGAGCCGGGTGCTGCGGACACCGCCGTTCGGGCACCGCTGCTGGGTGGCGGCCACCGACCGGGCCGGTGACGTGGCGGTGCACGCGGTGCCGGCCCGCACCGGCGACGACGGCGCGGGGATGCTCGTGGTGTCGGTGGCCGCCGCGCCCGAGGTGCCCGCGGCCGACGTGCTGGCCGCCGCGCAGGAGCTGGCGAGCGCCGCCGCGCTCATCCCGGACTCCGTGCCGGGCCGCCTGTCACTGTTCGACCTGCCGCTGGGCGAGACGCCGCTGTGGACGCTGCGGGAGAAGCCGGTCAACACGTTCGCCCCGGACGGCCGGGAGGAACGCGCCACGGCGGTGCTGCCCTGCTGGTCGGCGCGCAGCCGGCACGACCTGACCGCACCCGGGTTCGGCTTCGACGCGGCGGCCCGGGCGCTCGGCGAACTGCTGGGCCTGGCCGGGCCGGGGTTCGACGCCGCGCAGTCCGCGGTGGCCCGGTTCGGGCGCTACGGTTTCGAGGCCGCCGCGGTGACGGCGTTCGGCATGGTGGCCGGCCTGCCGCCGGAGGGTGTCGCCCGCGTCGCCGAGCTGCGGTTCGGTCACCCGTACGCGGTCGTCGCGGTGACCACCGACCCGGCCGGTGGGCCGTGGCACGCGCTGCCTGTCTACTCCGCCTGGGTGGCCGACCCGGAGGAGCTGCCCGCCGACGAGGCCGGCTAGGCGGCGAGCGCGCTCGTGAGCTGGTCCAGTCCCAGCGAGCCGAGTTCCAGCGCCCGGTTGTGGAACGCGCGCCGGTCGCCGGGGAACGCCGCGCGGCCGTCCCGCCACACCCGCTCCCCCACCTTGTAGGTCAGCGCCTGCCCGGGCCGGCCCAGGTAGCGGGCCAGTTCCAGTGGCGCGTACGGGCCCTGGTGGCAGCGCTCGCGCAGCAGGTCCAGCGCGGCGTCCGGCGTCCACCGCGCGCCGCCGCCGGAGGGCATCGGCAGCTTCAGGTGCAGGCCGATGTCGAGCACCACCCGGGCCGCCCGCAGCAACTGCATGAACAGGTGTCCCAGCCGGGCGCCCGGCTGCTCGTAGAGTCCCAGCTCGTCCATGAACCGCTCGGCGTACAGGGCCCAGCCCTCCTGGGCGCCGGAGAGCCCGCCGAGCAGGTTCAGCCGCTGACCGGGGCCGCCCCGGCACGCCTCCGAGCCGAGGTGCAGGTGGTGGCCGGGGACGCCCTCGTGGTACACGGTGCTGTACGCCCACCAGGTGGAGAAGTGCTCCCGGCCCTCGGGCAGCAGCCACGAGACCCGGCCCGGCCGGGTCAGGTCCCGCGACGGCCCGATGTAGGCGGTGCCGCCCGACGTGGTGACCCGTGACTCGATGCGCCGCAGCGGCGCCGGGATGTCGAAGTGCGTGCCGTGCATCCGCTCGGTGGTGGCCTCCAGCAGCTCCTGGAGCCAGGCGGCGAACGCGTCCCGGCCGCGCAGGACGCCCGGCGCGTCGGGACGGTCGAGCCGGTCCCGCACCTCGGGCACGGTGCCGCCCAGGGTTCTCGCCTCGGCGACCAGTTCCGCCTCGATCGCGGTGAACTCGTCCCAGCCCCACGCGTACAGCTCGCGCAGGTCCGGTTCCGCGCCGAGGAAGGCCCGCACCCAGAGGGCGTACCGCGCCGGGCCGAAGGCCTCGTCGTCGTGCGCCCGGGGCGCGAGGTCCGCGGTGAGCGTCGCGGCGAATCTCCGGTACGCCTCCCGCGAGCCCTCGACCGCCGCCTGCAACGAGGCGCGCTGCGGGCCGTCGCCGTACCGCTGCACCAGGGCGATGTCGTCGTCGATCCAGGCGCGGCAGCGCTGCGTCACCAGCTCCACCTGACGCCGGGCCGGCAGGTGACCGCGCGCTGCGGCGAGCACGAGGCTCCGGGCGTACCCGTCGAGTGCGGCCGGGATCGCGGCCTGGCGCGCGCCGACGCGGGCCCAGCCGTCCTCGGCGGCCGCGTGCCCGGCGTCGCGGCCCGGTACGGCGGACTCGACGCACTGCCGGATGAGCTGGAGCGGGCCGGTGGCCGCGGCGTGCAGTTCCCGCAGGTCCTCCCCGGCGTCGTGGAAGGCGATCCGGGCGCGCAGCCGTTCGGCGAGGTGGGCGTGCAGCGGGGTCGCGGGCAGCGCCTCGATCCGGCGCAGGGCGCGGGCGGCGAGGTCGGCGCGGGCCTGGTGACCGTCCGGGCTGTAGTCGGTGAGGCCGTCGGCGTCCTGCTCACCGGCCTCGACCACTGCGGCGCACGGATCGAGGCGCCCCATCTCCCGCAACAGCGCGTCGGTGACGTCCTCGCTCATCGCACCGATGCTAGCCCCGGTGATCAAGGAGTTCGCGCCGGCCGGAAGCCCGGAACCGACGCGAATTCCTTGATCAACCTGATGGGAGGCGGGGTCAGACCGAGACGAGTTCCTTCTTCTCGGCCTTGGCGGCCAGGCGCTTCTCACGCTCCTGGGCGCCGATCAGGTCGTCCGGCAGGGAGTCCTCCACCTCCAGGTCGAACCGGCGCAGCAGCCGGATCGCGAACCCGCCCAGCGTGATGAGGATCAGCGCCGCGCCGAAGCAGATGTACGCGAAACCGATGCCCCGGCCCGGTCCGGTGCCGATCACCGCGCCCACCGAACCGGCCAGCGCCCCACCGGGTGCGAGCATCGGCTCGAACAGCGCGGTGGCGCCGGGCGCGAGCAGCGCGAACCCGATCGGCAGCGTCGACCAGGAGATGGTCTGGTTGAGGCTGAACACCCGGCCGTGGAAGCGCTGCGGCACCTTCACCTGGACGATCGTCGCGTAGATCGACTGCGCGGTGGTCATCGACATGGCCAGCCAGCAGAAGCCGACGCAGATCATCGCCACCGACGCGTCCAGGCCGATCAGCACGCAGCCGATCGCGGTGCCCAGGTTGCCGATCAGCACGCCGATCATCCGGCGCTTGCGCGGACCGCCCCACAGCGACATCAGCACGCCGCCGAGCACCGCGCCGACCGCCTCGGCCAGCGCCACCTGCGCCACCTGGGTCGGGCTGCCGAACGACAGCACCAGCGGCGTGATGAGCACCAGCGCGGGCGCCAGGAAGATGTTGCCCAGCGCGAAGTAGCCGAGCATCAGCCGGAACCCGCGGTGCCGCCACGAGTAGCGCATGCCGTTGGCGATGGCCACCAGCAGCCGTTCCCGGGGCCGCCAGCCCAGCGCGTCCGGGAAGCGGACCACGGCGAGGGTGAGCACCGCGAACACGTAGCTGGCCACGTCGACCAGCAGGATGCCCTTCAGCTCGATGGTGGCGAGCAGGCCGGCCGCGAACGCCGGCATGAGCAGCGTGGCCACACCGGTGGACAGCTGGGTGATGCCCATGGCGTGCCCGAGGTAGCGCTTGGGCACCAGCTGCGGCACCGCCGACTGGAACGCGATCCGCTGGAACGAACCGGCCACCGAACTGAGCGCCACCAGCATGTAGATGTGCCAGAGCACCAGGTTGTCGGTCCACAACAGGGCCGCCAGCACGAGCTGGACGGACCCGGCGAAGCAGCTCGCCGTCATCATGATCCGGCGCCGGCTGACCCGGTCGACCAGCGCGCCGGCCACCGGCAGCATGAGCACGCCGCAGATCAGCGCGAGCGCCCACAGCAGGCCGAGGTTCGCCACCGAGCCGGTGCGGTTGAACAGCCAGATCGGCAGCGCGAACGCGGTCAGCGCGGAACCGGTGCTGGAGATGAGCTGACCGGTCGTGATGGCCATGAACCGGCCCATGCTCGGCTTGACCGTCTTGGTGGGCTTGCGGTCCTCGCCCACCCGCAGCGTGTCGGCCACCACCCAGCCGGCGTCCTCACCCCGGGCCTCCGGCGTCAGCGCGCTGACGTCACCGGCGACCACCGCCGGGTGCACCTGCGTGACGATCTCGGCCAGTTCCTCGGCGCGGTACTTGAGGAAGAAGTGCCCGGCCTGGTCGAGAACGACGAGGCCGAGCGTGTCGCTGAGGAACTGCCACTCGGCGTACCGCTCGCGGTAGTAGTCGGTCACCGGGTCCTCGGAGCCGACCACCGAGATGATCGGCGTCCGGAGCTTCGTCGCCTGCTGGTCCAGCAGCCGGGTGAAGTACTCCTCCGAGGCGCGGGAGTCGGCCCGCATGTTGCTGATGATCCGGTCGGCCTGCTCCGGGTCCAGCTCGTCGGTGTCCACACCCATCGACTTGAGCCAGCTCGCGGAGTGCCTGTTGCTGCTGAGCCGCTCGAGGCGGTCGCGGAGCGCCGCGATCACGCCCTTCGGGCGGGCGAACGGGAACATGGCGCCGATGTAGACGGCCTCCAGCTCCCGGCCGGCCGCCTCGACCTTGCGGGCCACGTCGGCGAGGATGGCGCTGCCCACGCCGCAGTGGCCGTACAGGGCGATCGGCCCCTCGACCCGCTCCAGGATCTCGTCGGCCACCCGGCTGGTCAGCTCGTCGAACGGCAGCGCGTCCTCGCTCAGACCCACGTCGTGGCCGGGGATCGCCAGCGACCACAGCCCGTACCCGGCCGGCAGCGCGTCGGCCAGCGGCTGGTAGACGATGGCGCTGCCGCCGCCGTACGGGACGCAGACGTACGTCAGCACCCGCCTGCCCGCCGGGATCGGCTTGGTCAGCTCGTAGAGCAGCCGGCGTGGCCCTTCCTGCGCGGCGTCGCCGGAGATGAACGCGGCGAGGTCGCGGATGGTGCGCTGCTGGAACAGGTCCATCACGCCGACCGCCCGGCCGCCCAGCTCCGCCTTACGGATCTTGGCGACGACCTGGGTGGCGAGCATCGAGTGCCCGCCCAGGTCGAAGAAGTCGTCGTCGATGCCGAGCGTGTCCACGCCCAGCACCTCGGACCAGATCGCGGCGAGCGCCCGCTCGGTGTCGTCGCGCGGCTCCACAAGCGCCACCGACGCCTCGCGGGTGACCACCGGCGCGGGCAGCGCCTTGCGGTCCAGCTTGCCGTTGGGGGTCAGCGGCAGCGCGTCGAGCGTGACGAACGCGGCCGGCACCATGTACTCGGGCAGCGTGTCCTTCAGCGCCGCCTTCAGCGCGGCGTGCTCGGCCTCCCCCACCAGGTACGCGGTGAGCCGCTTGTCGCCCGGGCTGTCCTCGCGGACGATCACCGTCGCCTCGGTGACGCCCGGCTGATCGCGCAGCGCGCTCTCGATCTCGCCCAGCTCGATGCGCAGACCGCGCAGCTTGACCTGGTGGTCGATGCGGCCCAGGAACTCGATCACCCCGGCGCCGTCCGGGCCGACGACCCAGCGGGCCAGGTCGCCGGTGCGGTAGAGGCGAGCGCCCGGCTCGGCGGAGAACGGGTCGGGGACGAACTTCTCCGCGGTCAGCGCGGGTCGGCGGTGGTAGCCGCGGGCCAGCCCGGCACCGCCGATGTGCAGCTCACCGGCCACGCCGACCGGGCACTGCGCGCCGGACGGGTCGAGCACGTGCAGCCGCAGGTTGGCGATCGGCGCGCCGATCGGCACGCTCGTCACCTGCGCGAGCCGGTCCGGCTCGCACGCCCAGGCGGTCACGTCGATGGCCGCCTCGGTCGGGCCGTACAGGTTGTGCAGGCCGCACCAGGGCAGCCGGGCGGTGAAGTCGGTGGCCGAGGCCAGCGGCAGCTCCTCGCCGGAGCAGATCACCCGCCGCAGCGCGGTGGCCGCCTCCACGCCGTCCTCGGCGAGGAAGACGGTCAGCATCGAGGGGACGAAGTGGGCGGTGGTGATCCGCTCGGACACCAGCAGGTCACGCAGGTAGCCGGCGTCCTTGTGGCCGCCGGGCTTGGCCAGCACCAGGCGGGCGCCGGTGCGCAGCGGCCAGAAGAACTCCCACACCGACACGTCGAAGCTGGCCGGGGTCTTCTGGAGCACCGCGTCGTCGGCGCCGAGGCCGTACGTCTTCTGCATCCAGTCGAGCCGGTTGACGATGCCCCGGTGTGTGTTCGGCACGCCCTTCGGGCGGCCGGTGGACCCGGAGGTGTAGATGACGTACGCCAGGTTCTCCGGCCCGGCGGCCGGTGCCGGGTCGGTGTCGGGCCGGTCGGCCCAGACCGAGGCGTCGTCGAGTTCGAGCACGGTGGCGCCGGTGTCGGGCAGCACGTCGCGCAGGTGCGACTGGATCAGCACCACAGGCGCGTCCGCGTCGCCGACCATGAACGCGAGCCGGTCGGCCGGGTACTCCGGGTCCAGCGGCAGGTACGCGCCGCCGGCCTTGAGCACGCCGAGCAGGCCGGCGACCAGTTCCACCGACCGTTCCGCGCAGACCCCGACCAGGGTCTCCGGGCCGACACCCGCCGCGCGCAGCCGGTGCGCGACGCGGTTGGCCTGCGCGTTCAGCTCGGCGTACGTGCGGCTGTGCCCGTCGATGGTGACCGCGACCGCGTCCGGGGTGGCCGCGGCGCACTCCTCGATCGGGCCGTGCAGCGTCTCGGTGCGCGGGAAGTCGGCTGTGGTGTCGTTCCAGGCGGCCAGCAGGTCCCGCTCGGCGGCGGGCAGCAGCGGCAGCCGGGACACCGGGGTGTCCGGCGCGGCGACGACCGCGTCCAGCAGCGCGGTCCACCGCTGCGCCATCCGCTCCACCGTGGCCCGGTCGAACAGGTCGGTGTTGAAGACCAGCTTGCCCCAGAGCCCGTCGACGGTCTCCACCGCGTGCAGCTCGAAGTCGAACCGGGTGGCCTGCAACTCCATCGGGGTCCAGGAGAACGTGACCTCGTCGGTGCGGGACACGCCGCGGAAGCGGCCCATCTCGTAGTTCTGGAGCACGAACATGGTCTGGAACACCGGGGAGCGGCTGACGTCGCGCGGCAGGCCCAGCTCGTGGACCACCTTGGCGAACGGCACCTCGGCGTGCTCGAACCCGTCGAGCACGGTACGGCGGGTGCGCTCCAGCAGCTCGGCGAACGTCGGATCGTCGGCCAGGTCGGCGCGCAGCGGCAGCATGTTGATGAACATGCCGACGACGTTCTCCAGCTCCGGCGCGGACCGGCCGGCCACCGACGCGCCGATGGCGAAGTCGTCCTGGCCGGCGTGCCGGGCCAGCAGCACCTGGTACGCGGCGAGCAGCGTCATGAACAGGGTGCCGCCGCTGTCCCGGGTGAGCGCGTTGAGCGTCTCGGTGGCGGACGGGTCGAGCTGGAACTCGACGAAGTCACCCCGGTAGGTCTGGGTGGCCGGGCGGGGCCGGTCCAGCGGCAGTTCCAGCGGGGTGATGCCGGCCAGCTGCTGCTTCCAGTAGTCGACGTGCGCCCGGGCCTGCGGGCCGTCCAGCTCCTGGGCCTCCCAGACGGCGAAGTCGCCGTACTGGATCGGCAGGGCGGGCGGCTCGCCGCCCCGGTAGAGCGTGATCAGGTCGCGCAGCAGCACGTCCACCGACCAGCCGTCGCCGACGATGTGGTGCTGGGCGAGGAACAGCACGTGGTCGTCGGCGGTCAGCCGGATCAGCAGGGCCCGCAGCAGCGGCCCGTTGGCCAGATCGAACGGCTCGGCCGCCGCCGCGTCGACGAGCGCCTGCGCGGCGGCCTCGTCGGGCGCCTCCACCACTGTGAGCGGCACGTCGGCGGTGTCCGCGACGACCACTGTGGGACGGCCGTCGGCGTCGGCCGGGAAGCGGGTGCGCTGCGACTCGTGCCGGTCGGCGAGCGCGGTCAGGGCGGCGCGCAGCGCGTCCACGTCGAGTGGTCCGCGTACCCGCAGCGGCACCGCGATGTGGTACGCCGCCTCGCCCGGGGCGAGCTGGTCCATGAACCAGACCCGCTCCTGGGCGTAGGACAGCGGCACCTCCGCGCCGGACGGGCGGGGGGTGATCCGGGCCGCGGGGGCGGTCTGGCGGGCGCGTAGCCGTCGGGCGATCAGCGCCTGCCGGGCCGCCTCGCGGGCCGGATCCTTCAGGTCGGTCATCAGTTGGTTCCCTCTTCCGCCGCGAGCAGCGCGGCGACCTCGGTGTCGGAGAGCCCGTCGATTTCGGCGGCGATCCGCTGTTCGATCTGGGCGGCCAGTTCCGCCACCACGGGGCTGCTGAACAGCGCCCGCATGGGCAGGTCGACGTCCACCTCGGCGCGGATCCGGGCCATCGCCCGCATGCCGCGCAGCGAGTTGCCACCGAGGGCGAAGAAGTCGTCCAGGGCACCGACCTTCTCCACCTGGAGGATCTCGGCGTACACCTCGGCGACCAGACCCTCGGCCTCGGTGCGGGGCGCGACGTAGCTGTCCTGGGCCTGCTCGGCCGCCGCCGGGGCGGGCAGCGCGGCGCGGTCCAGCTTGCCGTTGGGCGTGAGCGGCAGCGCGTCCAGCCGGACCAGAGCGGCCGGCACCAGGTGCGCGGGCAGTTCGCGGGCCAGTTCGGCACGGACCGAGTCCTCGTGGGCCGGGCCCACCAGGTAGCCGACGAGCGTCGGCTCACCGCCGTCGGTGCGGACCGCAGCGGCGGCGGCGCGCACGTCCGGGTGGGCCAGCAGCGCCGCCTCGACCTCGCCCAGCTCGATCCGCATGCCGCGCACCTTGACCTGGTCGTCGCGGCGGCCCAGGTAGTCCAGCGTGCCGTCGGCACGCCAGCGGGCCAGGTCGCCGGTGGCGTACATCCGGGCGCCGGGCGGGCCGTACGGGCAGGGCAGGAACCGCTCGGCGGTCAGGGCGGGCCGGTCGTGGTAGCCGCGGGCGAGCTGGGTGCCGGTGACGTACAGCTCCCCCACCACGCCCGGCGGCACCGGCCGCAGCGCGGCGTCGAGCAGCAGCGCCCGGGTGTTCCAGGTGGGCATGCCGATCGGCACCGGACCGGCCGGGACCGGCTCGCCCGGGGCGATGCGGGCCGCGACGCAGCCCACTGTGGCCTCCGTCGGGCCGTACTCGTTGATCACCGCCACGTCGGGGTGCGCGGCCCGCCAGGCGGCGAGCTGCTCCCCGGTCAGCGCCTCGCCGCCGATCACCAGGTCGGCCGTCGGCGACAGCTCGCCGTCGAGCAGCGGCAGGTGGCTCGGCGTGACCTTGAGGAACGCGGGCCGGCCACCGGCGCGGGCGGCGGGCTCGTCGATCGCGGCGAGCCGTACCGTGCCGCCGGCGGTGAGCGTGCCGAGCAGACCGGTGACGGTCAGGTCGAACGACACCGGCGAGTGCAGCAGCGCCACCCCGGCCAGCCCCGGGTAGGTGGCGCGGGCCCAGGCCAGGTACGCGGTGACCGCCCGGTGCTCGACCACCACGCCCTTCGGGCGGCCGGTGGAGCCGGAGGTGTGGAGCACGTACGCCGGGTGCTCCGGGCGCAGCGGCGCGACCCGGTCGGCGTCGGTGAGGTCGTCGCCGGACTGGTCCGAGCCGACCTCGCCGTCGAGCACCAGCGCGTCGCCGGGCACCAGGCCGGCCGTGTCCGGCGCGGTCACCACCAGCGCGGGCGCGGCGTCCTCCACGAGGTACGCGATCCGGCCGGCCGGATACGCGGTGTCCACCGGCACGTACGCGGCACCGGCCTTGAGCACCGCCAGCATCGCCACGACCAGATCGCAGGAGCGGGGCAGCGCCAGCGCGACCCGGGTCTCCGGGCCGGCGCCGCGCGCCACCAGCAGCCGGGCCAGCCGGTTCGCGGCGGTGTTCAGCTCGCCGTAGCCGAGCGTCACGCCGTCGCAGACCAGCGCCGCCGCGTCCGGGGTGGCGGCGGCCTGCCGCTGCACCTCGTCGACCACAGTGGTCACCGGCACGTCGTGGGCGGTGTCGTTCCAGGCGCCGAGCACCCGTTCCCGCTCGGTGTCGGTGAGCAGCGGCAGCGCGCCGACCGTACGCTCCGGCTCGGCGACGGCGGCGGCGAGCAGCCGTACGTAGCGGCGGACCACGGTCTCGGCGGTGGACCGGTCGAACAGCTCGGTGCGGTACACCAGGCGGCAGTCGCCGGTGGTGATGTCGAAGGCCAGGTCGTCCTTCGTCGTGCCCAGCTCGACCGGGTCGAGGCCGGAGTCCGGGATCCAGTTCAGCGCGGTCTGGAAGATCGGCTGCACCGACGGGTCACGCTGTGGATCGACCGCCTCGACGATCTTCTGGAACGGCGTCTGCCCGTGCTCCATGGCGTCGATCAGGCCGTTGCGGACGCGGCCCAGCAGCGCAGCGAACGCCGGGTCGCCGGAGACGTCGCAGCGCAGCGCCACCGGGTTGACGAACATGCCGATCAGCGGCGTCAGCTCCGGGTTGTCCCGGCCCGCGGTGGAGACGCCGACCACCACGTCGGCGTCGCCGGAGATCCGCGACAGCAGCGCCGCGAAACCCGCCAGCAGCACCATGTACGGGGTGGCCTGCGCGCCGGTGGCCAGCGCGCCGATGCGGTCCAGCAGCCCGTCGGGCAGCGTGAAGCGCACCTCGTCACCGGCGAAGCCGAGCTGGGCCGGGCGGGGCCGGTCCAGCGGCAGGCCGGTGACCGCCGGAGCGCCGGCCAGGTGACCGGTCCAGAACGCGAGCTGCCGGTCCAGCTCCTCGCCGGTGAGCTGCTGGCGCTGCCAGACCGCGAAGTCCGCGTACTGGATGGGCAGCTCGGGCACGGCGGGCTCGGCGCCGGTGCGCGCGGCCTCGCAGAACGCGACCAGCTCGGCGTGGAGCAGCACCGCCGAGTGGCTGTCGAAGACGGCGTGGTGCACCACGAACGCCAGCGCCAGCCCCTCCTCCATCCGGATCAGCCGGGCCCGCCACAGCGGCGCCGCGTCCAGCGGGATCGGCGTGCGGGCCATCTCGCCGCGGATGCGCTCGAACTCGGCCCGCTGCTCACCGGCCGGCAGGTGGGTGATGTCGGTGACGGGCAGCGGCGCCGGCTCGTGGGCGCGCACGACCTGCACCAGCGCGCCGTCGTCGGTCCGCAGGTGGGTACGCAGCGCCTCGTGCCGGGCGATGACCCGGTTGACCACGTCGCCGGCCGTGTCCGCGTCCACGTCGGCCGGGAACAGCCACGGGAAGGACACGTTGAACACCGGTGACCCGGCGTCGAGCTGGTTGGCCATCCACACCCGCTCCTGGGCGTAGGAGGCCGGGAAGGTCCACTCCTGCGTCATGAGAGGGCCTCGCGCACCGAGCGGGGACGCATGTCGGTCCAGACCTCGTCGACGTGGGCCAGGCACTCCTCACGGCTGCCGGCGAAGCCGGTGTCGTGCCAGCCGGCGGGCAGGTCCCGGTCGGCCGACCAGATCGAGTACTGCTCCTCGTCGTTGCGGACGACCAGGAATCGGGGTTCGGCCATGTCAGTTCGCTCCTGCGTTCTCGGGGGTGTACGGCTCGGCCATCGCCACGGCGATCTTGCGGGGACCGGTGAACGGTTCCCGGCCGTGCGCGGCGGTCATGTTGTCCACCACCAGCACGTCGTCGCGCTGGTAGTCGAAGCGGACCGTCGCGGCCCGGTAGGCGGCGCGCAGGTGGTCCATGACGTCGGCGGGGATCTCGCCGCCGTCGCCGTAGTAGGTGTTCGACGGCAGCCCGTCGGCGCCGAACATGGCCAGCAGCCCTTCCTGGTAGTCGGCAGGCAGGGTGCTGAGGTGGAAGAAGGTGGCGTGGTTGAACCAGCGCGGGGTGTCCGAGCCGGGCCGGTGGTGCACCGCGTCGCGGACCGCGCGGGTACGCAGGCCGTCCTTGCCGACCCACTCCACTGTGATCCCGTTGTCAGCCGCGTACGCCTCGACCTCGGCGCGGCTCTCGGTGTTGAACACCTCCTGCCAGCGGGTGCCGAAGTCGCCGTGGAAGTTGCGCACCAGCATCCACCGGCGGCGGACGAACTCCTCGCGGACCGCCGGGTCGATCAGCTCGTACACCCGGCGCACGTCGGCCAGCGGCGTGGCGCCCTGGGTCTGCGGCGGCGTGACGCAGTAGAAGAACAGCGTCAGCGGCCAGCGCGCCTGGTACGAGTTCTCGTTGTGCAGGAAGATCTCCTCGTCCGGCGGGTAGTCGGTCGAGGTGTAGACCCGGCCCTTGATGGAGTGCCGGGGCGAGGAGCGCTCGGTGTAGGTCAGCGGCTCGCCGGCCAGTGCGCGGACGGCCTGGTCGAAGCCGTCCACGCCGCCCACGTCGAAGCCGCGGAACAGCAGCCCTCCGCTCGCGACGAGGGTGTCCCGCAGCTCGGCACGCCGGGCCGTGATCAGGTCGGTCAGCGCCCGGCCGTCGCTCTCGACGACCACCGGCAGCGTCGTGGTTGTCTCGCTCATGGTGCGGTGTCTCCTGGTTCTGGTCGGGGGTGTCAGCCGCGGGGCAGCCGCGGGATGGCCGGGATCGCCGCCGGGGCGGCCGGTGCGTCGGCGGGCGCCTCGGCGCGCAGCTCCTCGATCCGGGCGGCCAGGCCGGCCACCGTGGGGGTCTCGAAGAGGCTGCGCATCGGCAGCCGTACGCCTGTCGCCTTGCGCATGGCGGCGATGAGCTGCACGGCCACCAGCGAGTTGCCGCCGAGGGCGAAGAAGTCGTCGTCCACGCCGACGTCGGTGACGCCGAGGCCGTCGCGCCACACCTGGGCGATCGTCTTCTCCAGCTCGGTGCCGGGCGCCGCCGAGCCGCCGCCGGTGACCCCGGCCGGGCCGGCCGGCGCGTCGGTCTCCTCGGCGAGGCTGTCGGTGGTGACCCGGGCCGCGCGGCGCCGGATGTCGGCGACGGTGCGGGTGGTGATCACCACCTGGGCGCCGAGGCCGGCGGCGAGGCTGCGGCGGAACGCCTCCGCGCCGTCGACCGGGCGGATGTCCTCGGTGACCGGTGCCGCGGCGTCCGCGTCCGCCGCCGGGGCCTCGGCCAGGTTGCCGGTGACCGCCTCCTGGTCGACCCGGCGCAGCACGAAGTCGCTGATCGCGACCAGCTCCCGCCCGTCCGGGTCGCGCAGCGACAGGTCGGCGGCGACCACCTCGTCGGTGGCGGCGGGCCGGTGCCGCAGGTGACTGTGGAACGTCGCCGGCAGCGCGCCGCGCACCACGATCCGGCCGTACGACAGCGGCAGGTAGGTGCCGGAGCCCTGCCCGCGGCCGAACGCGGTGGCCACGTCCAGCAGCGCCGGGTGCATGCCCCAGGAGGGCAGGTCGCCGACCGCGGCGGCGGGTGCCTGCACCCGGGCCAGCTCCTCGCCGTCGGCGAGGTGGTGCTCGGCCAGCGCCGCCCAGCGCGGCCCGAACGTGAGCATGCTGGTGCGTCCCCGGCCGAACGAGGCGTCGTCGTCGACCCGCCGCCCGGCCACCGCGGGCACGGCGGCCGGCGGCGCCGCGTCGGTGGTCCACCCGGCGGTGCCGCGGACGTGGGTGCGCGCCTGGCCGGCGGCAAGGCTGGCGACGGCGAAGTCGGTGCCGTCCTCGGCCGGGGTCAGCTCGACCCGGTACTGGGCCACGGTGCCGTCCGGCACCGAGAACGGCTCCAGGAACACCACGTCCCGCAGCTCCACCGCGGCGTCCGGTCCCGGCGCGGGCAGCGCGGCGACCACCGCGGCGCGCACCGACTCCAGGTGGGCGGTGCCCGGCACCACCGGCACCCCGCCGATCCGGTGCTCGTCGAGCAGCCAGTGGGTGTCGGCCGAGACCAGGCCGTGCAGCACCGTCCCGTCCGGGCCGGCCACCATCGTGGTGAGCACCGGGTGGGTGACCGCCGTGGTGACGGTGTCCCGCCCGGCGGCCCGGAACGCGGCAGGCGCGGCGGTCTCCACCGCCATGCCGACCTCGGCCCAGCCGCCCCAGTTCTGCGACACCACCGGCGCGCGGAACCCGGTGCCGGAGCGCGCGAACGCGTCCAGGAAGTTGTTCGCGGCGCAGTAGTCGACCTGGCCGAACCCACCGATCACCGCGGTGATCGAGGAGCAGAGCACGACGAAGTCCAGCGGCAGGTCGCCGAAGACCCGGGCCAGCGCCAGGGTGCCGGCCAGCTTCGGGGCCAGCACGCGCCGCGCCTCGTCGCGGTCCTTCACCTCGGCCATGCCGCCGCCGGGCAGACCGGCGGCGTGCACGATGCCGTCCAGCCCGCCGAACCGGCGCTCCGCCTCGTCGCGGACCCGGCGCAGGTCGTCGGCGTCGGTGACGTCGGCGGCGAGCACCAGCACCTCGGCGCCCGCGGCCTCCATCCGGCGGATCGCCGCGATGGCCCGCCCGGCCCGGTCGGCGCCGCCGTGCACCGCGAGGTGCGCGTCCCACTCGTCCCGCTCGGGCAGCCCGGAACGGGCCAGCAGGACCAGCTTGGCGCGGACCCGGCGGGCGAAGTCCTCGGCGAGGGTGACGCCGATGCCGCCGAGACCGCCGGTGATCAGGTACCGGCCCTCCTCGCGCAGCACGCCCGGCTCGTCCTCGGCGGCAACTGTGACCTGCTCGTAGCCGGCCAGCCAGCGCCGGTCGCCGCGCAGCGCCACCTCCGGGTGCTCGGCGTCGACCGGGCTGCGCAGCTCGGCCACCAGGGCGGCCACGCCGCGCGCGGCCGGGTCGGTGTCGAGCAGCCGCACGGTCAGGCCGGGCAGCTCGGCCGGGAGCACCCGGGCCAGGCCGGCCAGCGTGGCGTGCTCCGGGCGGGTCAGGTCGTCGCCGCGTACGTCGCCGATGCCGGCGGTGACCAGGTCCAGGCGGACGCCCGCCTCGTCGGCCGTCACACCGGCGCCGGCCAGGGCCTGCACCAGGTGCAGCGCGCCGAAGAAGCCGCGCTCCTGCGCCGCCCAGGCGGCCGCCGCGTCGGTGCCGGCCGGGTCGCCGTCGAGCGCGAACGCGTGCACGATCCGCCGGGGCAGGTCGGCGCCGAGCGCGGCGACCAGTTCCTCGGCGTCGGCGCGTACGCCGGGGCGCAGCCGGAAGCCGTTCGCGGTGGCGGTGAACGCCTCGCCGGCGCGTACCTCGACCGGGTCGTCGCCGGCGGCGCGCAACGCGGCCACGAGCGCCTCGCCGCGCGGGCCGTCGGCCAGCACCAGGCAGCGGCCCAGCGGCTCGGCCGTGCGGACCGGCGGGGCCTGCCGCCACGCCGGCACCGCGAACCACTCCGGCAGCGGGCGGGGGCCGGTCTCGACGGGCGCCGCGGCCAGCTCCTGCTCCGGGTCCGGGTCGATCCAGTAGCGGCGCCGCTCGAACGGGTACGTGGGCAGCGGCACCCGCCGCGCGTGCGGGTCGGCCGGGACGCTCACCGGCACCCCGGCGCACCACAGCGCGCCGGCCGTGCCGAGCAGCGCGGCCACGTCACCGGTCTGCTCGCCGGGGCCGGGCAGGCTGCCCAGCGGGGTCAGCGCGCGCTGTGCCTCGCCGGCCTTGGCGATCTGCATCCGGGCCAGGTTGGCCAGCTGCCGGCCGGGGCCGCACTCGACGAGCGCCCAGGTGCCCTCGGCGAGCAGCGTCGCCACGCACGCGCCGAAGCGGACCGGGCGGCGCAGGTGCGCGGCCCAGTACGCCGGGTCGGTGGCCTGCGCCTCGGTGATCCAGGTGCCTGTCACGTTCGAGACGAACGGCACCGCCGGGGCGCGCAGCGGCACTGTGGCCATCAGCGCGGTGAACTCGTCCAGGATCGGGTCCGTCATCGGCGAGTGGAACGCGTGCGAGGTGCGCAGCAGCTTCGACTTGTTCTTGCCGCCGAGGCTCGCCGCGAACTCCTCCACGAGCGCCGTCTCACCGGCGACCACACAGGTGCCGGGGCCGTTGACCGTGGCCACCGACAGGCCCTCGGGCAGCTTGCCGGTCACCTCCGACTCGTCGAGCGTGACCGCCAGCATCGAGCCGGCGGGCAGGGAGTGCATGAGGCGGCCCCGGGCGGCCACCACGCGCAGCGCGTCGGCGAGGTCGAGCACCCCGGCGACCGTCGCGGCGACGTACTCGCCGATGGAGTGGCCGATCATCGCGGCCGGGGTGACACCGGCGGCCCGCCAGGCGGCGGCGAGGGCGTACTCGACTGTGAACAGGGCGGGCTGGGTGTAGCGGGTCTCGGTGAGCTTGTCCGCCGCCTCCGGGTCGCGGCCGAGGATCAGGTCGCGGATGTCCAGCCCCAGCTCGGGGCGGAGCAGTTCGGCGCACTCGTCGACGGCGGCGGCGTACGCGCTGTCCTGCGCGTACAGTTCGGCGCCCATCCCGGCGTACTGCGAGCCCTGGCCGCTGAACAGGAACGCCACCCGGGGCGCGGGGCCGTCGGCGACGCCCCGGTGGCCCTTGCGCCGCTCGCGCAGCGCGGCGGCGGCGGACGCCGGGTCACCGGCGACCACAGCGGCGCGGTGGGCGTACACCTGGCGGCCGACGCGCAGCGTGTGCGCCACGTCGGCGAGCGCCACGTCGCTGCCGCTCTCCAGGTGGTCGGCGAGCCGCCGCACGGCGGTGTCCAACGCGGTCGGCGTCTTCGCCGACACCTGGAGCAGGTGCGCCGGGCGGGCGGACGGCTCGTGCCGCCCCGCGGCCGGGGCCTCCTCCAGCACCACGTGGGCGTTGGTGCCGCCGATGCCGAAGGAGCTGACGCCGGCCCGGCGCGGTCCGCCGTCGGTGTCCCACTTGGTCAGCGTGTTCGCCACGTAGAACGGGGTGTCGGCGAAGTCGATGGCCGGGTTCGGCGTCTCGTAGTTGATGGTCGGCGGGATCAGCCCGTGCTCCATCGCCAGCACCGTCTTGATCACGCTGACGATGCCGGAGGGCTGGCTGAGGTGGCCGATGTTCGACTTCACCGAGCCGATGCCGCACCAGCCGCGCTCGTCGGTGTCCTTGGTGTAGACGGCGGACAGCGCGGCGACCTCGATCGGGTCGCCGAGCGCGGTGCCGGTGCCGTGCGCCTCCACATAGCTGATGCTGCGCGGGTCGACGCCGGCCAGCTCGACGGCCTGGGCGACGGCCTCCATCTGCCCGTCGATGCTGGGGGCGGTGAAGCCGACCTTCGCGGCGCCGTCGTTGTTGATCGCGTTGCCGAGCACGACCGCGCGGATGGTGTCGCCGTCGGCGATCGCGTCGGAGAGCCGCTTGAGCAGCGTCACGCCGACGCCGCTGCCCCACACCGTGCCGTTCGCTCCGGCGTCGAACGGCCGGCACCGCCCGTCCGGCGAGGTGAAGCCGTCCATGCCGAGGTAGCCGACGTGCGGCAGCTCGATGTTGACGCCGCCGGCCAGGGCCATGTCGCACTCGCCGTTGCGCAGCGCCTCGCAGGCCAGGTGGAACGCCACCAGCGAGGTGGAGCAGGCGGTGTGCACGGTCATGCTGGGGCCGCGCAGGTCCAGCCGGTACGACACGTTCGTGGCCACGTAGTTCGGCGAGTTGCCGGTGGCGAGCGAGACGGCGCCGTGCGGGTTCCCCCCGACCCGCTTGTTGCGGAACACGTTGCGGTGCAGGTACGTGTTGCCGCCGGTGCCGGCGTACACGCCCACCGCGCCGTCGTAGCGGCCCGGGTCGTAGCCGGCGTTCTGCAACGCGGTGTAGCAGGTCTCCAGGAACAGCCGGTGCTGCGGGTCGGTGATCTCGGCCTCGCGGGCGGTCATCCCGAACAGGCCGGCGTCGAACTGGTCGTAGCCGTCCACCAGCGGGGCGCGGTTGACCCAGCCCGGGTCGTCGACCTCCTGCGGCTGGGCGCCGCGGGCGAGCTGCTCCTCGCGGGTCAGCTCGGTCGTCGACTCCACGCCGTCGACCAGGTTGCGCCAGAACTCGTCGACGTCGGCCGCGCCGGGGAGGCGGGCGGCGAGCCCGACGATGGCGATGGGCTCGACGCCGTCGTCGGCGGGAATGTCGTTCTGCATGGGAGTTCCTTCATTCACAAGGGATCGCGTCACGGGTGAGGTCGGCGTGGTGGCGGGGTACGGCGGGCGCGGCCCCGCCGGGCGGCGGCGCGCATGGCGGCGCGGGCCAGTTCCGGCCGGTCGGCGGTCCCGTCGAGGCTGGCGGCGAGCGCCCGTACGGTCGGGTGGCGGAACAGGTCGAGCATGGTGATCGAGCGGCCGGTGGCCTCGGTGAGGCGGGCGTGCACGGCGGCCAGGGCCATCGAGTGGCCACCGATGTCGAAGAAGTTGTCGCTCACGCCGACCGCGTCGCGGCCGAGCACGTCGCGCCAGATCCCGGCGATCAGCTCCTCGGTCGCGGTGAGCGCGTCCGACCCGGCGGGCAGCGGCGCGCGGGCCGGTTCGGCGGTGGCGACGCTCATCGCGCCGAGCGCCGCGACCCGTACCGCCGGGCGGGGCAGCTCGGGCGCGACCTCGGCGGCCGGGGCGTCCGGGTCGGCGGCGAGCGCGCCGACCAGGGCGGCCAGGTCGGCCAGCAGCGCTTCGATCCGCTCGCCCTCGAACAGGTCCGGGTTGTGCACCACCTCGACGCCGGCCCGCCCGTCGCGCTCCACCACGTAGACGGTCAGGTCGAACGGCGACCCGGGCTTCGGTACCGGCACCGGCTCGACGGCCAGGCCGGTCAGCGTCAGCCGGGGCGCGACGAAGTTGAGCACGTTGAACAGCACCTGCACCAGCGGGGCGCGGGAGGTGTCCCGGCCCACGCCGAGCGCCTCGACGATGCGTTCCAGTGGCGCGCCCGGGTGGGCGGTGACCTCGTGCAGTTCGGCGGCGGCCCGGTCGACCTGCTCGGCGAAGCTCGCGCCGCCGGAGCGGACCCGCACCGGCACGGTGTCGATGAAGAACCCGATCACCTCGTCGAACGCGGCCAGCCGCCGGTCGGCGACGATCGCGCCGAGCACGTGCTCGTCGCCGCCGGTGACGCGCCGCAGCAGTTCGCCGAACGCGGCCAGCAGCACCGCCGCGACAGTGCTGCCGCGCGTCGCGGCCAGGTCGCGCACGGCCCGGTCGGCGGTCTCGTCCAGCCGTACCGCGGCCTCCGCGCCGGCGTACGTCTGCACGGCCGGGCGGGGACGGTCGCGGGGCAGGTCCAGCACCGTCGGCGCGCCGGCCAGGTGCGCGGTCCACCAGGCCAGGTCCGTCTCGCCCCGGCGCCGGTCCCGGTCGGCGCGCCACACCGCGTAGTCGGCGTACGTGGCGGGCAGCGGCGGGCGGCCCGGCACCGACCGGCCGAGCGCGCGGGCGTACGCGAGCGCCAGCTCGTCGTAGAGCAGCGCCTCGGACCAGCCGTCGAAGACCGCGTGGTGCACGGTCACCGCGAGCACGTGCTCCTCGGCGGCGAGCCGGAACACGGTCACCTGCCAGGGCGGGCCGGTGGCCAGGTCGAACGCGTGCCCGGCACCGGCCGCGAGCATGCCGGCCAGTTCGGCGTCCGGGTCGGCGGCGCCGGTCAGGTCGACCACCGGCACCGCCACGTCGGTGGGTTCCTCGCGGACCGCGTACGGCACCCCGCCGTTCTGCGGGATGCGCCAGCGCAGCACGTCGTGCCGTTCCGCCACGGCCCGCAGCGCGGCGCCGAGCGCGGTGACGTCCAGCGGCCCGCGCAGCCGGTGCGCGACGGCGATGTTGTACGGCGCGCTGGACGGGGCGAGCTGGTCCATGAACCACAGCCGCCGCTGCGGCGGGGACAGCGTCGGCGGATTGCCTGTGGTGAGCCCGTCGGCGTCGGCGGGGTCGGCGGCGCGGACCCGGTCCACGAGCGCGGCGAACGTGCGGTCGGCGAACAGCACCCGCGTGTCCACCTGCCGGCCCAGCTCCGCGCGCAGCGCGGCGACCAGCCGCATCGCGGCGACGGAGTTGCCGCCGGCGGCGAGGAAGTCGCTGTCCGGGGCGGGCGTGGCGCCGAGCAGCCGGGTCCAGACGCGCCGGACCCCCGCCGTCACCGGGTCGTCGTCGGCGGACGCGTCGGCCACGGCGGCCGGGGTGGCCGCGGCCAGCTCGCGCAGCGCCGGCCGGTCCAGCTTGCCGGTGGTCGCGCTGACCGGCAGCGCGTCCAGCCGCACCGTCCGGGCCGGCAGCATCGCGGTGGTCAGCCGCGGCGCGGCGTACGCCCGCAGCTCGTCGTCGTCGGGCGCGCCGGCCGGGGTGAGGAACGCCACCAGCTCGGCGCCGGCCGGGCCGGGTACCGCCTCCACCGCGACGCGCTCGACGCCCGGGTGGGCGGCGAGCACCGCCTCGATCTCGCCCAGCTCGATGCGCTGGCCGCGGACCTTCACCTGGCGGTCGGCGCGGCCGAGGTAGACGATCCGGCCGTCCGGGCCCTGCCGGACCAGGTCACCGGTGCGGTAGAGCCGCTCGCCGGGGACGTCGCCGAACGGGTCGGGCACGAACCGCTCGGCGGTCAGGCCGGGCCGGTTGAGGTAGCCGTCGGCCAGGCCGGGCCCGCCGATCAGCAGTTCGCCGGTCTCCCCCGCCGGCACCGGACGCAGGTCGGCGTCGACCACGTACGCCCGGTGGTTGGGCAGCGGCCGGCCGATCGGCATCGGGTCGGTGTCGGCCGGGGTGAGGTCGCAGGTGACAGCCAGCACGGTGGTCTCGGTCGGGCCGTAGCCGTTGAGGAACCGGCGGCCGGGCGCCCAGCGGGCGGCCAGCTCGGCCGGGACCGCCTCGCCGCCGCAGAGCAGCACCCGCCACGACGGGAACCCGGCCGGGTCCAGCAGCGACAGCACGGTCGGGGTGATGAAGCCCCAGGTGACCTCGTGCTCGGCGACGAACCGGGCCAGCCGTACCGGGTCGGCCCGGTCGTCGGCGCCGAGCAGCTGCACCGCGCCGCCGAGCGTGAGCGGCACGAACAGGTCCATGGTGGCCGCGTCGAAGCCGAGCGAGGCGATGCCGAGGCTGCGGACCGACGCGTCGGCGCCGGTCAGCGCGCTCACGCCGGTGACGAACTCGACGGCGTTGCGGTGGGTGGTCAGCACGCCCTTCGGGCGGCCGGTGGAACCGGAGGTGAACAGCACGTACGCCGGGTCGCCGGGGCGGGCCGGGCAGGGCGCGAGCGGGGCCGGGCCGGGCAGGCCGAGCGCCGTCACGCCGGGCTCGTCGCCGAACTCGGCCGCCGCCGCGTCACCGACCACCACGCGTACGCCCGCGTCGCGGGCGATCCCGCGCAGCCGGGCCCGGGGGCCGCCCGGCTCCAGCGGCACGTACGCGGCGCCGGCGAGCAGCACGCCCACCACGGTGACCACCAGGTCGGGGGTACGCGCGCCGCACACGCCGACCCGGTCGCCCCGGCCGACGCCGTGCTCGCGCAGCGCGGCGGCCACCCCGGCGGCCCGGTCGACGAGCTGCCGGTAGGTGAGCCGGGTGTCCCACTGGCGCACCGCCACCGCGTCCGGGGTACGGGCCGCCTGCGCGGTGACCAGGTCGGCCAGGGTGGCGTCCGGCCACGGCAGGTCCGGGCCGTGGACGGCGCTGACGGTCAGGGTGTCGGTCACCGGAGTGCTCCAAGCTGCTCGGCCGGGTCGGTGATCTGGAGGCGCAGTTCGCTGACGTAACCGCGCCCCCGGGCGTCGGGCACCCACGCCTCGGTGGGTGCGGGCAGCAGTTCGGAGACCACCACCGGCACGTCCGGGCCGGTCCGCAGCGCGGCGTCGACCATCGCGCACAGCGACTGCGCGTACAGCGGGCCGGTCAGGTCCACGTAGCAGGGCTTGATCTCGGTGCCGACCTTGACGAACACCCGCTCGGGCAGGCCGGTCTCGGCGCGCCAGCGGCGTACCGCCAGGTAGCGGGCGGTCTCGTCGGCGTGGCCGCCCAGCCCGCACGCCCCGGCCGTGGTGCGCCAGGTACGCCGGGCCACGACCAGCCGGTCGATGGTGATGCGGGGCGTGTACGCGGCGGCGCCGAGCAGCTTGAACGCGTCCAGCAGCAGCGAGCCGAGCAGCGTGGCGAACACCTCCATCAGCGGCCAGCGGGCGCCGTCGGGGAAGACCGCGGTGAGCTGGTCCCCGGTGCGTTCGACCACCACGGCGGTGGCCGGAACCAGGCGGTCCACGTCGGCGCCGTGCGCGGTGTCGATGCCGAGCTGGCGGTCCGCCGGGCCGGTCAGCGCGTACGTGGTGCGGGTGGTGCGGCGGGGGAAGCTGTCCGGCCAGAGCACCCGCAGCCGGACCGGACCCAGGTCGGCGTCGAGGTCGGCGCGCAGCGCGGCCGGGTCCGGGTGGAACGGGCTGAGCACCGCGCTGTCGAACGCGACCGAGGCCGGGTGCAGCTCGCCGAGCACCAGCAGGAAGTCGCCGCGCTCGACGGCCTCCGGCGAGGCCGCACTGAGCTGCACGTCCGGGTTGTGCAGCCGGGCCGACGGCCAGCCGGGCCGCTCGGCCGGGAAGAGTTCCCGGGCCCGTTCGGTCAGGTCCGCGGCGCGCAGCCGCAGCTCCGCCTGCCCCTCGGGCAGGTCGGCCAGGCCGAACAGCTCGGCCCAGCGCGCGGTGAGGGTGGCGCCGGCCCGGCCGATCGGGCCGTCCGGGGCCACGAGCGTGCCCTGGGCCAGCAGCCACAGGTCGGCCAGCCGCACCGGGCCGTCGGCGGCCAGTTCCTCGTGCAGCTCGGTGAAGAGCTCGCCGCAGCGGGCGGCGACCTCGGTGGTGAACCAGCGGGCGGTACGCAGCACCACCGCCATCGGCTCGGCCAGCGCGTCGATCACCGCCGACCCGATCCGGAACTCCAGGTCGCGGGCGGTCTCCTCGTAGCAGACCGTGCGGGCGGCGTACATCTGACCGCTGTGCCGGGTGGCCGGGCGGCCGGTGACGGCGGTGAACTCGGCGTTGAGCGCGGCGAGCGCGGCACCGAGCCGGTCCGGGTCGCCGGCCGCGGCGGTCACCTCGTCACGGGCGGCGCGGAGCCGGCCGAACTCGGCCGCCGTCGCGGCACGGACCGGCTCGTCGCCGATCGCGGCGATCCGCGCGGCGAGCACCTGCTCGGCGTCGGGCGCGATCGGCAGGTTGGCGCCCCAGTTGAGCCGCCCGCGCTCCACCCACCGGTCCAGCAGCAGGTAGACGTCGTCGGGACTGTGCACCTCACCGGCGTCGCAGAGCCGGTGCGCCAGCTCCAGCGCCGGGGTCCGCCCGTCGCAGGCGCCGAGCAGCAGCGCCTCGACCGGGGTCAACACGATCGGCGGGTGCAGCGGCGCCCGCAGTTCCCGTCCGGCGACGGTCAGGTGCGGTTGCAGGGCGGGTGCCCACCAGCGGCGGACCGCGAGGTCGTCGGCGAGCCGGTCGGCGTACGCGATGAGCGCCCACGCCTCGAAGTACACCCGCCGCCGGTGCACCAGCGCGGCGCCGGGCGCGGTGTGCACGCCGGGCCGGGTGGCGTCGAACGTGCCCCAGCAGACCGGGCCGAAGAAGCCGATCGTCTCGGCCTTGCCGCAGTAGCGCTGCCAGTAGCGCAGCAGGCTCAGCTCGCGCTTGCGGCGGCGGACGTTGCGGACCTGCGGGTCGGTGCGCAGCAGCCCGTCCAGCGCGATGAGCATGTCCGGGTTCTGCCAGGTCACCGCCTCGCGCAGCAGCGGGTCGGCGGCCAGCTCGCCGGCCACCGCGGAGGACTCGGCGAACGCGTCGCCCAGCGCCTTGCCGAACACCTCGGGGCCGGTGTCGCCGGCGAGCAGCGCGTCCGCGGCGGCGGCGCAGTCCGGCGCGGCGAACCGGTCCAGCCCGGCGGCCGGGAAACCGGCGGTACGCAGGACCACGTCCCGCCACACCGACCAGCCGGTGTCGCCCAGGGGCAGCAGATGGCTCACCGGTGGTCCTCCCGCCGGGCGTCGGTGATGTGCAGGCGCAGCTCGCTGAAGTAGCGGCGGCCCTGCCCGTCGGGCACCCACGCCTGCTCCGGTGCGGGCAGCATCTCGCTCACAGTGAACGACACGTCGTCGCCGCCGTCGACCCGGGCGGCGCGCACCATCGCGCACAGCGTGGTGGCGAACGCCGGCGCGGACAGGTCCACGAAGCACGGCTTGGTCTCGGTGCCGAGCTTGACGTACACCTGCTCGGGCAGGCCGAGGCGGCGCCGCCAGTCCCGGACGGCGAGGAAGCGGGCCCGCTCGCCGTCGGGCACGGCGAGGCCGCTCTCGCCCACCGTGGTCCGCCACGTCTGCCGGGCCAGCACCAGCCGGTCCACGGTGATCCGGGGCGTGTACGGCGCGGCGGCGACCAGCTTGAACCCGTCCACGGCGTGCGCGCTGAGCGGCTCGGCGAAGACCTCGACGAGCGGCCAGTGCTGCCCGTCCGAGGCGGTGGCGACCAGCTCGCCGTCCACCTCCTCGACGACCAGGTCGACTGTGGGCAGCACGCGGGCCGGGTCGGCGCCCGGGGCGTCGAGGAACGCCAGGTGCCGGTCGGTCGGGCCGGTCAGCGACTCGGCGGTACGGCTGGTGCGCCGCGGCCAGTCGGCCGGGAACAGCAGCCGCACCCGCCGCTGCCCCATGTCCACCGCGAGCGCGTCGCGTAGCCGCTCCACGTCCGGGTGCGACGGGGTGAACACCGCGCAGTCGAACGACGACCAGGCGGCGTGCAGCTCACCGAGCACCACCGTGTAGTCGCCGCGCCGCAGCGCGTCCGCGTCGGTGGCACAGATCTGCAGGTCGGGGCTGTGCATGGCGGCGTTGGACCACCCCGGACCGTCGCCGGGGAACACGGCGTCGATCCGGCCGGCGAGGTCGGCCGCGCGCAGCCGTACGTCGGTGGTGCCGGCGGGCAGCGTGTCCAGGCCGAACAGTCCGGCCCACCGGGCCGCGAAGTCCGCCGCCACCGCGTCGACCGGCCGGTCCCCGTCGCCCCAGAACATCCCCTGGGCCAGAAACCACAGGTCGGCCAGCGGCACCGGGCCGCGGGACTCGGCGCGCAGCTCCTCGTACAGGCCGCGCAGCACGTCCAGGTAGGCGCGGGCGAGCGCGTTGGCCAGCCAGCGGGCGGCGCGCAGCAGCACGTCCAGCGGGGCGGCCAGCTCGGCCAGCAGCGGCGCGCCGAACACCACGTCCAGGTCCCGGGCGCTGTCCTCGTAGCAGACCGTGCGGCCGGCGTACATCTGTCCGGCCCGGCGCACCGCGGGCACGCCGGTCAGCTCGGTGAACGTGGCGTCCAGGGCGTCCAGGGCGGTCCGCAGCCGGTCCGCGTCGCCTGCCGCGGCGGCGACGTCGTCGCGGGCGGCGCGCAGCCGGTCGAACCCGGCGCGGGCGGCGGCGCGGGCCGGGTCGTCGCCGATCGCGTCGATGCGGTCGGCCAGCACCCGCTCGGCGTCCGGGCTCACCGGCAGGGCCGCGCCCCAGGTGATCAGTTCCCGCTCGACCAGCCGGTCGAGCAGCGCGTAGCCGTCCTCCGGGCGGCGCAGCCCGATCGCCGGGTCGGCGACCAGGTCGGCGGCGGAGCGCCGGCCGTCGGCCGCGCGAAGCAGCGCGGCCTCGACCGGGGTCAGTGTCAGCGGCGGGCGGCCGGGCCGCAGCACGTCGCGGTCCCGGACGGCCAGGTGGGCCCGCAGCATCGGCGGCCACCACCGCCGCACCGCCAGGTCCGCGCCGATCCGTTCGGCGTACGCGGACAGCGCCCACGACTCGAACCACACCCAGCGCCGCCGGGTCAGGCTGTCGCCGGGGTTGACTCGGGCAACTTCCGGCTGCGCGGGATCGACAGTGACCCAGCAGCTGGGGCCGAAGAAGCCCACAGTCTCGTTCTTGCCGCAGTAGCGCTGCCAGTACTTCAGCAGCGCCCGTTCCCGGTCGCGGCGGCGCACGTTGCGGGCCGCGTCGGCGCCGCCGCGCACCAGCCCGTCGAACGCCACCAGCGCGCCCCGGTTCTGCCAGGTGACCGCCTCGCGCAGCAGCGGGTCGGCGGCCAGCTCGCTGAACCGCTGCGCGCCGGCGCGCAGCGCCTCCTCGAACTCCTTGGTGAACCGGTCCTCACCGGCGCCGGTGGCCAGCAGCTCGTCGGCCGCCGCGGCGGCCCGGGGCGCGGTGAACAGCTCCAGCCCGTCGGCCGGGAAACCGGTGGTCCGCAGCATCGCGTCGCGCCACACCGACCAGCCGGTGCCGCCGAGCGGAACCCGGTGCGCGGCGCCGGCGGTCCCGCGACCGGCGGCGCGCACCGGGTCCGGACCCGCGTCCGGTGTGCCGGGGCGGGTGTCGGTGGGCGCGGCGGTCAGGTCGGCCCGGATCAGCGCGGCCAGCTCGGTCAGCCGGTCGTGCAGGAAGAAGTGCCCGCCGTCCAGCTCGTGCAGGGTGAACCCGGCCGCGGTGTGCTCGGCCCAGGCGGCGCTCTGCTCCCGGCTGACCGCCCGGTCGGTGCGACCGGCGAACACGACGATCGGCACCGGCAGCGGCTCGCCCGGCACGTGGCGGTAGTCGTCGACCCGGCCGAAGTCGGCGCGCAGCAGCGGCAGCAGCAGTTCCACCAGCTCGGGGTGGTCGAGCAGTTCGGCGGGCAGGCCGCCGCCCTCGCCGAGGCGGCGCAGCAGCTCGTCGTCGCCGGCCCGGGACAGCCCGTCGAACGGGCCGGGCGTGGCGACGTGCGGGGCGCGCGCGCCGCCGACGTAGAGCCGCAGCGGCAGCGGGCGGCCGGTGCGGCGCAGCTCACGGACCACGTCGAAGCCGAGCCGTCCGCCCATCGAGTGGCCGTAGATCGCGTACGGGCGGTCGGCACGGGAGGCGATGGCGTCGGCCACCTCGGCGACGCTGAAGCGCGGGTCCTCGGTGATCCGGTTCTCCCGGCCGGGCAGTTGCACCGGCACCACGTCGACGCTCGGACCGAACTCGGCCGCCCAGCGCCGGAACGCGCTGGCGCCCGCTCCGGCGTAGGGCAGGCAGAACAACCGCACCGGCGCCTCGGGTCGGCTTCCGGCGGAGACGAACCAGTTCACCGCGGACCTTTCTGCACGGGGTCGATCCAGTGCCGGCGGCGCTGGAACGGGTAGGTGGGCAGTCCGGTGCGCCGGACCGTGCCCTCGGGGTGCAGCGCGTGCCAGTCGACGTCGCGCCCGGCGACCCACTCGGCGGCCGTCTCGCGCAGCGGGCCGCCGTCACCGGCGATGCGGGCGCCGGTGTCCAGCAGCACGTCCAGCGCGGAGAGCGCGGCCGGCAGGTCGGCGGCGACCACCGCCGCCCGGTGGGCGAACGCCCGCCGGCCCAGCGCCAGCGTGGCGGCCACGTCGGACAGTGCCGGGGCGGCCCCGGCGAGGTGGCTGCGCAGGCGGGCCAGCGCGGCCCGCAGCGCCGCCGGGGTACGCGCGGAGACCGGCAGCAGCCACGGTCGCCCGCCGGGCGGGTCGGCCGGCTCGGCGGGCGGCGGCTGTTCCACCACGACGTGCGCGTTGGTGCCGCCCAGGCCGAACGCGCTCACTCCGGCGACCCGGCGCGCGTCGTCCGGCCAGTCCCGCGCCTTGGTGGGCACGTAGAAGGGTCCGGCGGCCAGGTCGATCTCCGGGTGCGGGCGGGTGAAGTGCAGGTTCGGCGGGATCACCCCGTGCCGGACGGCCAGCACCGTCTTGATCAGCCCGGCGATGCCGGCCGCGGCGTCGAGGTGACCGATGTTGGTCTTCACCGAGCCGAGCGCTGTGGACTCGGCGGGCGCGGCGCCCGCGTACACCTCGTGCAGCGCGGCGACCTCGATGGCGTCGCCGAGGGGCGTACCGCTGCCGTGGCCCTCGACGAAGCGGACCTCGCCGGGTGCGACCTCGGCGGTGGCGAGCGCGTTCGCGACGGCGGCGGCCTGGCCGGCCGGGCCGGGTACGGCGAAGCCGGCCCGGTCCGGGCCGTCGTTGGTGACCGCCCAGCCCGGCAGGATCGCGTAGATGCGGTCGCCGTCGGCCTGCGCGTCGGAGAGCCGGCGCAACGCGACCACGCCCGCGCCGGAGCCGAAGCCGGAGCCGGCGGCGGCCTCGTCGAAGGCGCGGCACCGGCCGTCGGGCGAGGCGAGCCCGCCCGCCCGGTGCCGCGGCCACATCACCGTCGACCCGCCGGCCAGCGCCAGGTCGCACTGGTAGTCGGCGAGGCTCTGCGCGGCGACGCACACCGCGACGAGCGAGCTGGAGCAGGCGCTCTGCACGGCCATCGCCGGGCCGGTCAGGCCGAGCCGGTAGGCCACCTGCCCGGGCAGGTGGTCGGTGAACTGGCGGCCGACGAGCCGGGCCTCCCAGTCGTCCGGGTCGACGTCGCCGACCACCGCCGGGTTGTCCATGAGGTGGAACAGGAAGTAGCGGTTGGCCGAGGTGGCGGCGTAGACGCCGACCAGCCCGGGGAAGCGCGCCGGGTCGTGCCCGGCGTCCTCCAGGGCCTCCCAGGCGGTCTCCAGGAACAGCCGGTGCTGCGGGTCGGTACGGGCGGCCTCGTCGGCGCCGAAGCCGAAGAAGTCGGCGTCGAAGTCGGCCACCCCGTCGAGTCGGCCGGTGGCGCGGACGTGCCGGGGGTCCGCGCGCAGAGCGGGGCCGACACCGAGCGCGGCCAGCTCCTCGTCGGTGTGGTCGTGCACCGAGTCGACGCCGGTGCACAGGTTCCACCAGAACGTGGCCACGTCGGGCGCGCCGGGGAACCGCCCGGCGACGCCGACCACGGCGATCTCGTCGCCGGTGTACTCGCGTGCGGCGCGCACCGGCGCGGCGGGCGCGGGCAGCACCGGGGCGCGGACGGCCTCGGGCGGGGCGTCGAGCAGCGCCGCCTGGGTGGCGACGGTCGGATGGTCGAACAGGCGCAGCATCGGCAGGCGTACGCCGAACCGCTCGGCGAGGCGCTGCTGCACCTGGCCCAGCAGCAGCGACTGCCCGCCCACGTCGAAGAAGCTGGCGGTGCGGGCGACCGCGTCGCGGCCCAGCACCGCGCACCAGATGTCGTGCACGGCGCGTTCGGTGTCGGTGGCCGGGGCCTCCTCGGCGGGCACCTCGGTGACCGGGTCGGGCAGCGCCCGCTCGTCGACCTTGCCGGTGACGGTGAGCGGGAACTCGTCGACCACCACCACCGCGCGGGGCACGGCGTAGTCGGGCAGCGCGGCGGTCAGCGCCGCGCGCAGCGCCGCCGGTTCCGGGCGGGCGCCGGCCGGGCGGGCGTACGCGAGCAGCTCGCCGTCGCGCACGATCGCGCGCACGCCCGCCACGCCGGGCTGGGCGGACAGCACCGCTTCGATCTCGGTCAGCTCGACCCGGTGCCCGCGCACCTTGACCTGCCGGTCGAGCCGACCGAGGCAGACCAGTTCCCCGCCGGGCAGCAGCCGGCCCAGGTCACCGGTGCGGTACGACAGCAGCCCGTCGGCGTCGACGCCGAACCGGTCGCTGTCCTGGTTGAGGTAGCCGGGGGCGAGGTGGCGGCTGCGGACCACGATCTCGCCGGTGTCCGGGGCGAGGTCCAGCCGGTAGCCGGGGAACGCGACGCCCACCGGCAGCGGCCCGCGGGCATCAGGGTCCACCTCGGACAGCTGCTGCACGTGCCGGGCGGCGAACGTCATCTCGGTGGCGCCGTAGCCGTTGACGAGCACGCAGCCGGGGGCGAAGCGGTCCCGGCCGCGGGCCGCGTCGGCCCAGGTGGCCTGCTCGCCGCCGAGCAGCACCGCCCGCACCGTGGGCAGCCGGCGCGCGCCGAGCGTGTCGAGCAGGAAGCGGTAGACGGTGGGCGTGCAGTGCAGCACCGTGGCGCGGTGCCGGTCGAGCTGGTCGACGGCGTGCGCCAGCCCTTGGCGGCGCAGGTCGACCGGTACGACTGCGGCGCCGGTGAGCAGCGCCGGGTAGAGGTCGGGGATGGCGGCGTCGAAGCTGAACGACGCGAGCAGGCTGAGCCGGTCGTCCGGGCCGACGCCGAGCGCGGCGATCTGGTTGTCGACGACGTGGGCCAGGTTGCGGTGGGTCTGTCCGACCGCCTTGGGTACTCCTGTCGAGCCGGAGGTGAACAGCACGTACGCCAGCGCGTCCGGGTCGGCCGCGACCGGGCGCAGCGGGGCCGGCGGCGCCTCGTCCAGCGCTACGACCGGGCGCCCGGCGGCCAGTGTGGAGGCGAGGTCGCGGTGCTCGGCGGCGCAGGCCACCGCGGTGACCCCGGCGGCGTCGACCATGTGGCGCAGCCGCGCGACCGGGAAGCCCGGGTCCAGCGGAACGTACGCGCATCCGGTCGCGAGGGCGCCGAGCATCGCCGCCACGGTGGGCGCACCGTGTGCGGTGAGCAGCGCGATCCGGTCTCCGGCGCGCAGGCCCGCGGCGGCGAACACGGCAGCGTGCCCGCCGGCCGCTCCGGCCAGCTCGGTGTAGGTGACCTCGTGGGTCTCACCGAGAAGTGCCGGACGTCCGCCGTGTACCGCCGAGATCGCGCCGAAACGATTGATGATCATCGTCTCTGCCATGTCAGGAAGCGGGTTGCGCTCCACAGAGGGCAGGCAGGCAGCAATCGACGAATGTGATCATTGATCCCCCCCAGGACTTCACATTGGAAGCAGAATATGGCTCGATCCGTGCGCCGGAAGAGCGGCGATGAGGCTTGAGCCGAAGAGGGGACGGCACCTTGGAACCTCGGACGGAGGAATTCGTCCGATCATCCCTCTAGCGCGTAGACGTTTTTCAGCGTACGTGACAAGCGACAAGTTATTTTACGGTGAAAATACTTCCAGGCCGTGGAATCTTTCGCCGCGACGGCCTCGGTGCCGCAGCTCGACCCGGATCGCGGGGAGCCTGCTCAGACATCGTACGGCGGTCGTGGGATGGGGTCCACCATGGCGTCGAAGCCCTTCGGGAGCTGCGCGACGAGGTCGTGGAACTCCCCCACCGTCACCGTGTCGCGCAGCGTCGCGAGCACCGCGACGGCACCCACCTCGGCGACCGCCGGGTCCACCGCCGCGCGTTCGGCCACGCGGTACAGGAAGTCGACAGCGCCACCGGTGGTGGCGGTGCCGGCGGGCTCCAGATAGCCGCCCACGTCGTCCGGCAGCTGCGCGGCCAGGTCCGTCGTCTCGTCCGCGGTGATCCGGTCGGCGAGGGTCTGCAACACGGCACGGGAGACGGTCGCGGCCTCGTCAGTGGGCAACTCGGCCCGCCGCGCCACCGCCTCGACGAACAGGGGGAACCGCATCCCACCCCTCCCCTCGCCGCCGGCGGGCACCACGCCCACAGCGGTCGGCCCCGGCGGGTACCCGCCCCCACCCCGGCCAAACGCCCCACCCAGCGGGAGGCGGAAAAGCCGGAGGGCAGGTGGCCGGTCGCGTCGGTAGCATCCGCCCATGGCCCCCGTCACAACCCACCCCGGCGCCTGCCCGCTGGACTGCCCGGACACCTGCGTCTGGCAGCTCACAGTCGACGACGGCCGGGCGGTCGCGCTGCGCGGCGACCGCGACCACCCGTTCACCAGGGGCGCGCTCTGCGGCAAGGTGAACCGCTACCTGGACGCGGTGAACGGGCCGGACCGGCTCACCACGCCCTGGGTCCGCACCGGCCCGAAGGGCACCGGCCGGGTCGCGTACCGGCCGGCGAGCTGGGACGAGGCCCTCGACCGGGTGGCCGCCGGACTGCGCGCGAGCATCGAGCGGGACGGCTCGGAGTCGGTGCTGCCCTACTACTTCGCCGGCACCATGGGCCTGGTTCAGGGCTGGACCATGGGGCCCCGGCTCTTCGCCCACCTGGGCGCGTCCCGGCTGGACACCACCATCTGCACGGCGGCCGCGCGGGCGGCGCTGCGCTCGCTCTACGGCGCCTCGGTCGGCTTCGAACCGGAGTCGATCGTCGAGGCGAACCTGATCGTGCTCTGGGGCGCCAACCCGCTCGTCACCAACCTGCACCTGTGGCCGTTCGTGCAGCAGGCCCGCGAGCGCGGCGCGTACGTGGTGACGATCGACCCGCTGCGCACCGACACGGCGGCCCGCAGCGACGAGCACGTCGCGCCGCTACCAGGCACCGACGCGGCGCTCGCTCTCGGGCTGATGCGGCACGTCCGCGACGCCGGGGCGGCCGACGAGGCGTGGCTGGCCGCGCACACCACCGGCTGGCCGGAACTGCGCGCCCGGCTCGACGACTGGCCGGTGGAGCGGGCCGCCGCCGAGTGCGGCCTGCCGGCCGGGACGATCCGCCGTCTCGGTGAGCGGATCGCCACCACCCGGCCCACAGCGGTACGGGTCGGGCTGGGCCTGCAACGGCACCACGGCGCCGGGCAGGCGATCCGGGCGATCTGCGCGTTGCCGCTGGTCACCGGCGACTTCCGGTACCCCGGCGGCGGGGCGCTGGTGACCACCAGCGGCCACCACCGGGTCGACAACGGCCCGGTGATCCGGCCGGCCGGCATGCCCGCCCCGCCGGCCCGGTCGCTGAACATGAGCCGGCTGGCCGCCGTGCTCACCGGGGAGGCCGACCCGCCTGTCACCTCGCTGGTGGTGTTCAACGCCAACCCGGCGGCGACCGCCCCGGACCAGGCCCGGCTGCTGACCGGGCTCGGCCGCGCCGACCTGTTCACAGTGGTGCTGGAGCAGCGCTGGACCGACACCTGCGACTACGCCGACGTGGTGCTCCCGGCCACCATGCAGCCCGAGCACCTGGACCTCCAGACGTCCTACGGGCACCACTACACGACGCTGAACCTGCCGGTCACCCGCGCGCCGGGCGAGGCGCTGCCGAACACCGAGATCTTCCGGCGGATCGCCGCCGCGCTCGGGATCGACCACCCGGCGTTCCGGGACAGCGACGAGGACCTGGCCCGGCAGTTGCTGGCCGACGCCCCGATCACGTACGAGGAGCTGCGCGAGCGCACGTACGCCCGGCTCACCGGTGTGCCGGTGGGTTCCGCGCCGTACGCCGAGGGCGGTTTCCCCACCCCGGACGGGCGGGCCCGGCTGCACGACCCGGCGCTGGCCACGCTCGGGGTGGACCCGCTGCCCGGGTACACGCCACCGGCCGAGGCGGCCGACCCGGAGCTGGCCCGCCGGTTCCCGCTGACGCTGCTCACCCCGGCCAACCGTTACCTGATGAACTCCACGTTCGCGTCGCTGCCGTGGCACACCCGCCGCGCCGGGCCGCCCCTGGTGCACCTGCACCCGGACGACGCGGCGGCGCGCGGGCTCGCCGACGGCGACGCGGTACGGGTGCACAACGACAGGGGCGCGTTCCTCGCCGCGGTGGCGGTGGACGAGGCGACCCGGCCGGGGTGCGCGTTCACGTACAAGGCGTACTGGGCGCGACGCAGCCCGGGGCGGTCCACCGTCAACGCGGTCACCGGCGTCCGGGACACCGACCTGGGCGAGGCGCCCACGTTCCACGACTGCCGGGTGGAGGTCGAGCCGGTGCCGGCCGAGTTGCTGACCGCCGAGCCGCCCCTCGACGAGGTCGCGGAGCCCGTCGCGGCTGGGTGATTCGGGACCTCCGGCCCCCTGACCTGGTCTTTGCGCCCCTGCTCCGGCCCGTCGCCGCCGCCTAGCGTCGGAGGCGGACACAGGGAGGTTCGCCATGCGTACGTGGCAGGTGCAGGACGTGATGACCAGGGACGTGGCGTCGGTACGGGAGGGCACGGACTACCGGGAGATCGTCGACGTGCTGACCGAGCGGCACGTCACGGCGGCGCCGGTGGTGGACGAGACCCGCCGGGTGCTGGGCGTGGTGTCCGAGGCGGACCTGATGTACAAGGTGGAGTTCCTGGGCCAGCCCCGGGAGCGGCGGATCCTGCCGGACCGGCACCGCCGCGAGGCGCGGGCGAAGGCCGGCGCGACGCTCGCCGCCGACCTGATGACCGCTCCCCCGGTCACCATCACGCCGGACGCGACGATCGTGGAGGCGGCCCGGCTGATGGACGCGCGCGGCGTGAAGCGGCTGCCGGTGGTGAACGACCTCGGCCGGCTGGTCGGCATCGTCACCCGCGGCGACCTGCTCAAGGTGCACCTGCGCCCGGACGCCGGCATCCGGCGGGACGTGGTCGAGGAGGTGCTGTGGCGCAGCCTCGGCGTCCGCGACGGCGTGGTGGACGTGACAGTCGACAGGGGCGTGGTGACGCTCACCGGCCAGGTGGAGTGCCGGTCCACCGCGCAGCTCGCGGTCCGGCTGACCCGGCAGGTCAGCGGCGTGGTCGAGGTGGTCGACGCGCTCGGCTACGCGATCGACGACGCGCCGATGTCAGCGCTGCGCATCGGCGGCGCCACCCCGGCCGGCATCGCCTGAGCCCTGGACGGCCCGGTGGGCACCGCCGTGCCCGGCGCCCGCCGCTGTCACTCCTGGGCGAGCGCGTCCAGCACCAGCGCGGCGGTCCAGCTGAACGCCGGTGAGCCGAGACCGGCGCCGGTGTCCGGGTGGAAGTACTCGTGGCAGCCGGCCCGGTCGACCAGGTCGAGCAGCGACTCGCGCAGCCCGGCGGCCAGGTCGACGCGGCGGTGGGTGCGCAGTCCCTGCCAGAGCAGCCAGCCGGTGTTGATCCAGCTCGGGCCGCGCCAGTAGCGCAGCGGCTCGAAGTCCGGCGCGGTGCGGTCGTACGTGGGCAGCGGCCGGTCCATCCGGGCGGCCAGCCCGAAGCGCGGCGAGCACGCCTCGGCCAGCAGCGCCGACACCTGCGCGGCGGGCAGTTCGGGCAGCGCCAGCGGCATCAGCCCGAGCACGGTCCGGGCCGGCACGAGCCGGTCGGCGCGCACGTCGCGGGGACGGAACGTGCCGGCGACCGGATCCCAGAGGCGGGTGACGAGCGCCTCGGTGATCCGGGCGCCCCGGTCGCGGTGCGGCCCCGGGTCGGCGCCGATCACAGCGGCGATGCGCGCGAGGGCGTATTCGGAGACGCCGAGCGCGGCGTTCACCAGTGGGCACTCCACCAGGAACGGATGCCGTCCGAGCAGGCCCTCGTCCCGGTAGCGGCCGGCCCGGTAGCTCTCCACGAGCGCGACGTACCGCGCGTAGTCCAGGTCGGTGGGGCGCTGCGCCGCGTCGGCGTGCGCGGTGTCGTGCCGGCGGTACGCGCGCATCACCGCCTCGTCGGCGGGCACCCCTGCGAGCGGCGCGTCCCAGGCGGGGCTGTTGTCCAGTCCGGACTCCCACGGGTGCACGATCGACGCCAGCCCGCCGCCGCCGGCGTCGCGCCGGCCGGTCAGGTAGCGCTGCTGCGCGACCAGCCTCGGGTAGAGCCGCCGCAGCGCGGCCACCGACGCCTCGCCGGGCGCGCGGCGGTGCACCAGCCAGGCGGCCGGGGCGTGCACCGGCGGCTGGACGATCCCGGAGGTGGCCCGGGCCGGTGAGCCGTCGGCGCGGGCCGAGTCCCAGAACTGCGGCCCGGGGAAGTACGGCCCGGCGCGCGAGGCCGGGTTGAACACGATGTGCGGCACCCGCCCGTCGACCCACTGCGCGGCGAACAACGTGCGCAGCTCCCGCCAGGCCCGGTCGGGGCGGACGTGGGCCAGGCCGATCGCGATGAACGCCGAGTCCCAGCTCCACTGGTGCGGGTAGAGCGTGCGCGAGGGGACCGTGTGGTCGTGTTCCCAGTTGGCGTCCAGGGTGGCCAGCGCGAGGCGGCGCAGCCGGGCGTGGCGGTCGGCGTCGGCGCGTACCCCGGTGGTCAGCGTCATGCGGCGGCCCGCCGGGGACGGGCCTGGGCCAGCGCGGTGGCGGCCTGGCGCAGCGCGGCGACCGGCTCGCCGCGCAGCCGGCACTCCAGCGCCAGCCAGCCGGTGTAGCCGATCGCGTCGAGCGTGGCCAGCAGCACGCCCCAGTCCAGGTGTCCGGCGCCGGGCTGGTGCCGGTTGGAGTCGCTGACCTGGACGTGCCCGAGGTACGGCGCGGCGGCGCGCAGCGCGGCGTGCGGATCGTCCTCCTCGATGTTCATGTGGTACGTGTCGGCGGCCACCCGCAGCGCCGGTGAACCGACCGCGCGGCACAGCTCGACGGCCTGGTCGAGCCGGTTGACCATGTGGTCCTCGTACCGGTTGAGCGGTTCCAGGAACACTGTGACCCCCTCGGCGCGGGCGTGCCCGGCCAGCTCGCCCAGGGCGTCGACGAGCACCCGCCGGTCGCCGTCAGCCGAGCGTGGTGGTTCGAACGGCGGCAGCCGGTAGGAGAACATGCCCCACGCGGCGGGGGTCATCGCACCGACGCCGCCCAGCTCGGCGATCACCGACAGCTGGGAGCGCAGGTTGTCCACCGCGTCGCGGGAACGGGCCGGGTCGAAGTCGCCGATGAAGTGGTCCATCTCGACGCAGACGGTCGGCATGACCACGCCGGCGGCGCGGGCACGGCGCAGCTCCGGCAGCCGCCGGGCCAGGGCCAGGTCGCCCCGCCCGCGCAGCTCGATGCCCTGGTAGCCGAGGGAGACGGCGAGGGCGTACTTCTGGATCAGGTCGGCGCCGGGAAGCAACTGCTCCTGGCACGAGAGTGGAATGTCCATCAGAACCTCAGCACCACTTGGAGGACGTCACCGTCACCGCGGTCGAGCAACGCCAGGGCGTCGGCCACCGCGCCCGCGTCGACGACGTGGCTCACCAGCGGCAGCGGGTCGACGCTGCCCTCGGCCACCAGGTCCATGAAGGTGTGTGCGATCCGCGTCCCGGACCACCGGCCGGCCGTGCCGGGTGCCGGGTCCGGCCCGGAGACCTGGGCGGCCACGAGCTGGATCCGGTTGTGGTGGAACTCCTCGCCGAGTTCCAGCCCGTGGGCGTACCCCTGGTAGAAGCCGGCCGCGACGACGCGCCCGGCGTGCGCGGTGGCGCGGATCGCCTCGTGCAGCGCCGGGTACGACCCGGACAGCTCCAGGCACACGTCGGCGCCCCGGCCGTCGGTGGCGGCCCGCAGCGCGGCGGCGGGCGAGTCGGCGGCAGCGTCGACCACCCGGCGCGCGCCGAACCGGGTGGCGTGCGCGAGCCGGCCCGGCATCCGGTCGACGGCGACGACGCGGGCGCCGGAGAGTGCGGCCAGGCGCGTGCCGAGCAGCCCGATCACGCCCTGCCCGAACACGCCCACCCAGTCGCCCAGGTGCAGGTCACCGGCGAGCACCGCGGTCAGCGCGATGGCACCGGGCCGGGCGAACACGGCGGCGAGCGGGTCGAGGCCCGGTGGCAGCGGATGCGCGGCCGTCGCGGGGAGCACGGCTTCGGCGCGGTGCCCCCAGATCCCCCAGACGAGCTGGCCGGGCCGTCGCCCGGCCACGTCGGGGGCGACCTCGACGATCTCGCCGACCTCCTCGTAACCGAAACCCACCACCGGGTACGCGGGCGCGGCCTGGCGGGGCACGAACATGCGGGAGCCGGCGTCCCAGTCCTTGCGCAGTCGCGGGTTGCTGCCCCGGTAGAGCGTCAGTTCGGTGCCGGCGGAGATGCCCGAGAAGCGGGTGCGGACGCGGACCTGGCCCGGACCGAGCCGGTCGGTGGGGCAGGGCTCCAGGCGTACGTGCCGGGGCCCGGCCAGAGAGACAACCCAGTTGCTCATGGCGTCGCTCCGAGTGAAGTGCCGACCCCGATTCTAACCCAAAAAATGGGCATATGTGATTCGATTGATGAATCGATGGGTATTAGCGGCAGGCCGTGCTCTTTCGAGAGGAGTGCCACCGATGTCATCACCCTCCACGCGGCGGCTCGCAATCAGCCTGATCCTGGCACTGGCCGGGACCGGCGTGGCCGCATGCAGCGACGACGGGCAGAAATCCGACAGTTCGCAGATCACCGTCTGGAGCCTGGAAGACGTGGCGGACCGCGTCGCCGCCACCAAGGCGATCATCGCCGACTACACCGCCAAGACCGGCGTCAAGGTCAACCTGGTCACCGTCAACGAGGACCAGTTCCCGTCCCTGATCGCCTCCAGCGCCGCCGCCGGCGACCTGCCCGACGTGGTCGGCTCGGTCTCACTGGCCGGGGTGCGCACGCTGTCCGCCAACGAACTCCTCGACGCCGACGCCAACGCCGCCGTCGTCGACCGGCTCGGCCGGGACACGTTCACGCCCCGCGCGCTGGAACTCACCAGCGACGGCGGCACGCAGCTCGCCGTACCGAGCGACGGGTGGGGCCAGCTGCTCGTCTACCGCAAGGACCTGTTCGCCGCCGCCGGCCTGCCGGCGCCCGACACGTACGAGAAGATCGCCACCGCGGCGGCGAAGCTGAACACCGGCGGCGTCGCCGGCATCACCGCGGCCACCTCCCCCGGTGACGTGTTCACCCAGCAGACGTTCGAGCATCTGGCGCTGGCGAACAACTGCCGGCTCACCGACGACTCCGGCACTGTCACTCTGGACTCCCCCGAGTGCGTCGAGGCGTTCCGCTTCTACGGCGACCTGATGCGGAACAACTCCGTCAAGGGCGCCCAGGACGTCGACACCACCCGGGCCACCTACTTCGCCGGCAAGGCGGCCATGCTGATCTGGTCGCCGTTCATCCTCGACGAGCTGGCCGGGCTGCGCGCCGACGCCCGGCCGACCTGCCCGCAGTGCCAGTCCGACCCGGCCTGGCTCGCGAAGAACAGCGGGTTCGTCACCGCGATCAAGGGCCCCAACGGCACCGAACCCGCCCAGTACGGCGAGGTCAGCTCCTGGGCGGTGCTCGACGGCGCCGCCGACCCGGCGAAGTCGTTCGTGGAGTACATGCTCTCCGACGGCTACCCGCGCTGGTTCGGCATGTCCCCCGAGGGGCGTTTCCCGGTGCGCACCGGCACCCCGGAGGACAAGCAGAAGTTCCGGACCGCCTGGAACACCAGCCCGGCCGGGGTGGACACCAAGAAGCCGCTGTCGGAGGTCTACGGCGAGGACGTGCTCGCCACGCTGCGGCGCAGCCCCGACACGTTCCAGCGCTGGGGCCTGACCGAGAACCAGGGCAAGCTCGTCGGCGCCATCCTCGGTGAGCTGCCCGTACCCAAGGCGCTGGCCGACGTCGTCGGCGGCAGGTCCGACGCCCGCGCCGCCGCCGAACGCGCCCGCAAGGACGTCGAAGCGATAGCCAAGGGCGTCAATTGACCACCACCGCGCCGGAGGCCGGCCGCTCCCCCGCGCCGGAGCGACCCCGCCGACCCGGCCGACGCCCGCTGACGCTGCTCCGCCGCGAGTCCCGCGCCGGGCTCGCGCTGGTCACCCCGACCCTGCTCGTCGTGGTCGCGGTGATCGGCATACCCATCGTCTGGACGGTGGTGCTGGCCTTCCAGCGGGTACGCCTGGCGACGCTGCGCAAGACCGGCCTGTTCGGCGAGCTGACCCTGGACAACATCGACCGGGTGCTGCACACGCCCGGGTTCGCCGACACGCTCGGGACCACTGTGCTCTACAGCGTCGGCGGCACCGCCGGCTCGATCGTGGTCGGCCTCGCGGCGGCGCTGGCCGTACGCGGGCCGTTCCGGGGCCGCACGCTGGTGCGCGCGTCGATGCTGCTGCCGTACGTGGCGCCGGTGGTCGCCATGACGTTCGTCTGGCAGGTGATGCTCGACCCGCAGCTCGGCATCGTCAACGACTGGGGGCGGCGCTTCCTCGGCTGGGACTCCCCGGTGCCGTTCCTGTCCCAGGAGTCCACCGCGCTCTGGACGGTGATCGCGTTCGAGGCGTGGCGCTACTTCCCGTTCGCGTTCCTGTTCCTGCTGGCCCGGCTCCAGGCGGTGCCCGGCGAGCTGGAGGAGGCCGCCCGGGTCGACGGTGCCACACCCACGCAGCGGTTCCGGCACATCCTGCTGCCGCAGCTCATGCCGGTGATCGCGCTGATCGGGGTGCTGCGGTTCATCATGACGTTCAACAAGTTCGACGACGTCTACCTGCTCACCGGCGGCGCGGCCGGCACCGAGGTGGTGAGCGTCCGGGTCTACCAGTTCCTCACCGCCCGCACCGACATCGGCGCGGCCGCCGCCCAGGCGGTCGTGCTCGCCGTGGTGCTGCTCGTGTTCGTGGCGATCTACCTGCGCTTCTTCGGCGCGCGACGGGAGGCGTGATGGACCGGGACCGGATCGAGACGGTGAGCCTGCGCTGGCTGCGCCGGCTGGTGATCGCCGGGTTCCTGGTGGTCACGCTGCTGCCGTTCTGGTACATGCTGGTGCTGTCGGTACGCCCGATCGAACGCCTGCTGCTCGAACCCGGCTCGCTCTGGGTGCCGTTCGGCGAGCTGACCGTCGCCACGTACGCCGAGGTGCTGAAGTCCGTCTCCGACGGCGGCCAGGGCTTCCTCACGTTCATCCGTAACAGCGGCCTGGTGGCGCTCGCCGCCACCGCGCTCACCCTGGTGATCGCCATCCCCGGCGCGTACGCGGTGTCCCGTCTGCGGTTCTTCGGCCGCCGGCAGGTCAGCGCGCTGTTCCTGGCGGTCTACCTGTTCCCGTCCATAGTCATCGCGATCCCGCTGTTCGTGGTCTTCACCCGGGCCGGGCTGCGCGGGTCGCTGACCGGGCTGGTGCTGGTCTACATCTCGCAGACGCTGCCGGTGTCGGTCTACATGCTGAAGAACTACTTCGAGACCATCCCGGTCAGCCTGGAGGAGTCCGCGGCGATCGACGGCGCCGGCCGGCTCGGGATCATCCGCCGGGTCAGCCTGCCCCTCGCGGCCCCGTCGGTGATGGCGGTCGCGCTGTACGACTTCATGATCGCCTGGAACGAGTACCTGTTCGCGCTGCTGTTCCTGGTCGACCGGCCGGACCGGTGGACCGTGTCGCTGGGGCTGTCCCTGCTCGCCGACGGCGTGGAGGTGCCCAAGACCGTGCTGATGGCCGGCTCGGTCATCCTCACGCTGCCGATCGTGGTGCTGTTCTTCGCCGGGGAACGCCTGCTCACCGAGGGACTCACCAGCGGAGCCGAGAAGGGCTGAGCATCCGTGCCAGGATGATCGGGTGCGAGCATCACGGGAGCGCCGGGCCGGCGCGCGGGCGGCCCGGCTGCTCACCGAGGCGCTCGCCCCGACCGTCCTGGTCACCGCGCTGCCGCTGATCGCCGCCGCCCGGGTCAGCCGCTCGGCGGGCCAGTTCCTGCTCTGGGGCGGCATCGCGCTCACGTTCTGCGCCGTCATCCCGATCGGTGTGCTCGTGCACGGCGTACGTCGGGGACGCCTCACCGACCGGCACGTCGGCGACCGCACGCAACGGGCCCGGCCGCTGTCGATCGGGCTGGCCTCGGTCGCGGCCGGGTTGCTGCTGCTGGCGGCGGTCCGCGCGCCGGCCGAACTGTTCGCCGTGATCGTCGTGGTCTTCGTGGTCGGCGCGGCCTGCGCGCTGGTGAACCACTGGTGGAAGCTGAGCATCCACGCTGCGGTGGCCGCCGCCACCGTCGCCGTGCTGGTGCCGCTGGCCGGCCCGGCCGCGAGCCTCGGCTGGGTGCTCGTCGCGGCCGTCGGCTGGTCCCGGGTACGGCTGGGCGACCACACCTGGCCGCAGGTGCTGGCCGGCGTCGCGCTGGGCGGGCCGCTCGCCGCCGGCACGTTCCTGGCGCTCGCCTGACCCGTTGCCACAAGATCAGCTACGGTGGCCCCATGGCCAAGCCGACCCGCTGGGTGACCGACACGAAGCCCGGCCACTCGCAGTGGTACGTGGACCGGTTCCGTCAGCTCGCCGCCGAGGGCGCCGACCTGTCCGGTGAGGCGCGGCTGCTCGACGCGCTCGTACCGCCGGGCGCGCGTGTCCTGGACGCCGGCTGCGGCACCGGCCGGGTCGCCGCCGCGCTCGCCGCGCGCGGGCACGACGTCGTGGGCGTGGACGCCGACCCGACGCTGGTCGAGGCGGCCCGCGCCGACCATCCCGGCCCCCGTTTCCTGGTCGCCGACCTGGCCGAGCTGGACCTGGCCGCCCAGGGCGAGGCCGAGCCGTTCGACGCCGCGGTGCTGGCCGGCAACGTGATGGTCTTCGTCGCCCCCGGCACCGAGCGCGACGTGCTGGCCCGCGTCGCCGCGCACGTGCGCCCGGACGGCCTGGTCGTGGTCGGCTTCGGCACCGACCGCGGCTACCCGGTGGCCGACCTGGACGCCGACGCGGTCGCCGCCGGGTTGCGCCCCGAGCACCGCTTCGCCACCTGGGACCTGCGGCCGTGGCGGGACGACGCCGACTTCGCGGTGAGCGTGCTGCGCCGCCCCGCCGGCTGACCGCTGCTCTTTCTCCCCAGCGGATCGCGCGCTCGGCGCTCAGGCGGGCGCGGCGACCGTGCGGGCGGCCTCCGGGTCGAGCGGGCTACCGGCCGGCAGCAGGTCCACCAGGCCCGCCGGCAGCCGCGCCGGGCGCACGCCCGCGTACCCGAGCATGCCCGGCACGTCCGCGCCGGTCAGCGCGTACCGCCGGCCCAGGTCGGTGACCACGCAGATCGCGCCGCCGGTCGCGCCCGGCGCGGGCACCGCCTCCACGAGCGCGCCGCGTCCCGGCTCGACCACCACCGCGTCGGCGAGCCCGGCCCGGCCGCCGGCTGTCCGCGCGGCGGCGTTCGGGTCCGGCGCGGTGACGCCCAGGCGCAGCTCGCGGACGCCTGTGTCGTCGCCGGCCCGCGCGCAGAGCGCGCCCTCGTCGGTGGCCAGCCGGGGCGGCACGGCGGGCGGCGCGCTCGCCCCACCGGGCACCAGACCGGGGAGCTTCGGCAACGCGGCGAACCGGCCGAGCGTGATCGGTTCCGGCTCGCCCTGGCCGGTGCGGGCCAGCAGCAGCGCCGCCTGCAACTCGGTGATGCCGGCCAGCCCACCGCGCTTGGCGACCGCGTACTGCCGTCCGCCGCCGGAGTTGCGCACCAGGTAGACGTCGCCCACCGTCGCACCGGTGACCCGCTCGGACGGCTCGCCGAGGTCGTCCACCGGCGGCGGGGCCAGGTCGGCGCCGGCCGGTAGCGTGTTCAGCAGCGCCGCCGCCACCGGCACCGCCCGTTCCCGGGTGGCGGCGAGCGCGGCGAGCACCCGGTCCGTGTCGCGCAGCAGGTAGCGCCGGTCGTGCCAGAGCAGGTGCAGGCCGCCGTCCGGGTGCCGGGCGAGCAGGCCCTGGTCGCCGAGCGCCCGGCCGCCGGCGGCCTCCCGCCCGATCAGCAGCACCGAGCGTGCCTCGCCGCGCCCCGCCGCCGGACGCCCGGTCTCCCCGCGCCCGGCCTCGTCGCCCGCCACCGAGCAGAGCGTCCACGCGTCGCGGACGAGCCGGTTCGGCGCGGGCAGCGAGTCCGGCGCGTCGGCGATGCCGAGCGGCAGACCACGCGGCACCCCTTCGATGGCGCGGCGGCCGACCAGCACCGTCTTCGGCCGCTCCGTTCCGATGATCAGCAGCGCGGAGGCGTAGTTCGACACCGGGTGCAGCTTCTCGTCGCGGTAGACGAATCGCGCGCCCGACTCCTTCTCCACGATCACCGCGCCGGTCTCGCGCCACGAGTCACCGCCGCCTGTGAACAGGCCGTAGAGGGCGACGCCGCCGAGCGCGATCGCCGCGACCAGGACGCTGGCCAGACCGGCGCCGGCCAGCCGGCGGAACGGGGACTGCGGCGGGTCCGTCTCCCGCATGACGAGCGCGGCGACCGCCCGCTGGACGGTGAACTGGTACGAGTGCAGTTGGTCCTGCCGCGACGCCATCGTGTCCCTTCCGCCGGGATCGCCGGCGCACAGGATAAGCGCTCCGTCGATGTTCCGGCGACCCTGCGTGTCCCTCACTGACCCTTGGTTGTCGGCCCGCTCCGCCAGTACGCCGAGGTGGCCGGATCCCGCCCACCCGGACCACACCACCTCCCCGACCTGGAGTCGATCAAGCCACAGGGTGAGCGCCCGCCCACTTCACACGAACACCGACGCAGGCCCGCCCACGCCGCACCCCGGCGCAATTACGCCGAGGTGGCTGCATCACACCCATCCGAACCACACCACCTCCCCGACCTGGAGTCGATCAAGGCAGCGGCCCGGCACCACCCCCCGGAATGGATACCCCCCGGGGTGTGTTACACATGCCGGAACCTGAAACCGACGGAGGTACTGATGGCGAGCGTGGCGTTGACCACCACCGACTTCGCGGAGACCGTGAACCGGGACGGCATCGTCCTGGTCGACTTCTGGGCCGGCTGGTGCGGCCCCTGCCGCGCGTTCGCGCCGGTCTACGAGAAGGCCAGCGAGCAGCACCCGGACATCGTCTTCGGCAAGGTCGACACCGAGGCCGAGCAGGCCCTGGCGGCCGCCGCCCAGATCCGGTCGATCCCGACACTGATGGCGTTCCGGGACGGCGTGCTGGTGTTCGCCCAGCCGGGCGCCCTGCCGACGGCCGGGCTGGAGGAGCTGATCCGGGCCGTGCGCGACCTCGACATGGACGAGGTCCGGGCCAAGACCGCCTGACGGGTGGCGGCACTGGTACCCCCTGGGGTATCTTCGAGCGCAGGAGGTACGACGTGAATCTTCGACCGGAGATGACAGGCGAGGCGCTGACCCGGCTCAAGCGGGCCCGGGGGCAGCTCAACGCCGTCATCGAGATGATGGAGAACGGCGAGGACTGCCGCGCCGCGCTGACCCAGCTCGCCGCGGTCTCCAAGGCCATCGACCGGGCCGGTTTCAAGATCATCGCCTCCGGCATGCGCTACTGCGACGCCGCCCGCCAGGCGGGCGAGGAGCCGGAGATGACCGAGGAGGAGCTGGAGAAGCTCTTCCTGTCCCTGGCCTGACGGCGCCCGCCTGACCGGCTGAGTCCCGCCCGCGCCGTGTGACAGCGACGCGGGCGGGTAAACACCTGCCTGGAGACCCAGGCCGCAGACTGTCCCACGCATACCCCCCGGGGTATATAGGCAATGAGAGGAAACGGCATGACTCTCGACGTGTCCGTCATCACGACCTCCTCGCTCGGCGACCGCAGCTACCTCGCCTCCGACGGCCGGGTGGCGATCGTGGTCGACCCGCAGCGCGACATCGACCGCGTCCTGTACCTGGCCGGCGCCAAGGGCGTACGGATCACCCACGTGGTCGAGACGCACATCCACAACGACTACGTCTCCGGCGGCCTGGAACTGGCCCGGATCACCGGCGCGCAGTACCTCGTGGCCGCCGCCGACACGGTCGAGTTCGACCGGACCCCGGCCACCGACGGCGACACCGTGCCGGTGTCCGACACGATGCGGCTGCGGGTGATCGGCACCCCTGGTCACACGTTCCACCACCTGTCGTACGCGCTCGACGAGGCCACCGACGGCGGCTGGACGGCGGCCGGCGTGTTCACCGGCGGCTCGCTGCTGTTCGGCACCACCGGCCGCACCGACCTGCTCGGCCAGCAGTACGCGCACGAACTGGCGCACCACCAGTACGCCTCGGCGCGCAAGCTGGCCGACCTGCTGCCCGACGGCGCGCAGGTCTGGCCCACGCACGGCTTCGGCAGCTTCTGCTCGGCCAGCCAGGCCGACGCCCCCGAGTCGACGATCGGCCGGGAGAAGGAGGCCAACCCGGTGCTGCGGCTGGCCGCCGACCAGTTCGTCACCGAGACGCTGGCCGGGCTGGACGCCTACCCGGCGTACTACGCCCACATGGGCGTCGCCAACGCCGCCGGTCCCGCCCCGGTCGACCTCACGCCGGTGGCCCGCGCCGACGCCGACGAGCTGCGCCGTCGTATCGCCGCCGGCGAGTGGGTGGTCGACCTGCGCCACCGCAAGGCGTACGCGGCCTCACACCTGGCCGGCACCGTCAGCCTCGGCCTCGACGGGCCGATGTCGACGTGGCTCGGCTGGCTGATCGAGTGGGGTGTGCCGATCACGTTCCTGGCGCAGACCCCGGAGCAGGTCGCCGACGCCCAGCGGGAACTGGTCCGCATCGGCATCGACCGTCCGGCCGCCCAGGCCACCGGCGAGCCCGAGCAGTGGACCGGCGACCCGTCGCAGCTGCGGGAGCTGGCGGTGGCCGACTTCGGCGCGCTCGCCGCCGCGCAGGCCGGGAAGACCCCGGCCGGGCTGCCCGAGCCGCAGGTCGTCCTCGACGTGCGGATGACGAACGAGTGGAAGGCCGGGCACGTCGACGGCGCGGTGCACGTGCCGCTGCCGGACGTGCCGAAGCGGCTCGCCGACATCCCCGCCGGGACCGTCTGGGTGCACTGCGGCTCCGGCTACCGGGCCACCGCCGCCGCGTCCCTGCTCGCCAACGCCGGCCGTGACGTGGTGCTGATCGACGACTCGTACGGCCGGGCCGAGGAGGCCGGCGTACGCATGGCGCCCACCGCCTGACCTCTCCCCGAGCGCCCGGCCGGCGTGTCCCTACGCCGGCCGGCGCCCGAGCCTGCCCGAAAACACCCCGTGAAGGAGACAGAGCATGACCACGACCACCCCCACCACCATCGACGCGGCGACCCTGCGCGAGCTGATCGCCGCCGGCCGTACGCCCCGGATGCTCGACGTGCGCACGCCCGGTGAGTTCGAGGCGGCGCACATCCCCGGCGCGTACAACGTGCCGCTGGACCTGCTCCGGGAGCACCGCGCGGAGCTGCGCAGCCACCTGGACGAGGACGTGGTGCTGATCTGCCGCTCCGGCGTCCGGGCCGGCCAGGCCGGTCAGGCGCTCGGCACCGTCGGCCTGCCCAACGTGAAGGTGCTCGACGGCGGCATGCTGGCCTGGCAGGCCACCAACGCCCCGGTCAACCAGGGCCGCCCGCGCTGGGACCTGGAGCGCCAGGTACGCCTCGTCGCCGGCTCGATCGTGCTCGCCGCGATCGTCGCGTCGGTGTTCGTGCCCGGCCTGAAGTGGGTCGCCGCGTTCATCGGCGCGGGCCTCACGTTCGCCGCGCTCACCAACACCTGCGCCATGGGCATGCTGCTGAGCAAGCTGCCGTACAACCGCGGCGCGAGCTGCGACCTGGACACGATCGTCGGGCAGTTGCGTGACGGGAGCCGCAAGTGACGACTCTCGTCCTGACGCTGGCCGGCGCGGTGCTGATCGGCGTGACGCTGGGCCTGCTCGGCGGCGGCGGGTCGATCCTCGCCGTGCCGCTGCTGGTCTACGTCGCCGACCTGCCCGCCAAGGAGGCGATCGCCACCTCGCTGCTGGTCGTCGGCGTGACCAGCGCCGTCGGCGTACTGCCGCACGCCTGGGCGAACCGGGTCCGCTGGCGCACCGGGCTCATCTTCGGCGTGGCCGGCATGACCGGCGCGTACGCAGGCGGCCGGCTGGCCGAGTTCGTCCCGGCCGGCGTCCTGCTCACCGGGTTCGCTCTGATGATGCTCGCCACCGCGGTCGCGATGCTGCGCGGCCGCCGGTCCGCCGAGGGCCGCCCGGTGCCGCACGAGCTGCCGATGCTGCGGGTGGTCGGGGACGGCGTGGTCGTCGGCCTGGTCACCGGCCTGGTCGGCGCGGGCGGCGGCTTCCTGGTCGTGCCGGCCCTGGCCCTGCTGGGCGGGCTGCCGATGCCGATCGCGGTCGGCACCTCGCTGGTCGTCATCGCGATGAAGTCGTTCGCCGGCCTGGCCGGCTACCTGTCCAGCGTGCAGATCCACTGGGGTCTGGCCGCCGGGGTCACCGCCGCCGCCGTCGTCGGCAGCCTGCTCGGTGGCCGGCTCGCCGGCCGGATCCCGGCCGACCTGCTGCGCCGGGGGTTCGGCTGGTTCGTCGTGGTGATGGGCGTGTTCGTGCTCGCGCAGCAGTTGCCGCCGCTGTGGGGACTCGCCGTGGGAGCGCTTGCCGTGGCCGGTACGGTCACCATGGCGGTGTGGGGCCGCCGGAGGAGGGAACACAGTGGACAGCAGCGCCTGGGACAGCCGGTACGCCGACACGCCCGGACTGGTGTGGAGCGCTGAGCCCAACCGTTTCGTGGTCGAGTCGGTCACCGGGCTGACCCCCGGGTCAGCGCTGGACGTCGCCGCCGGCGAGGGCCGCAACGCGGTCTGGCTGGCCGGTCAGGGCTGGCGGGTCAACGCGGTGGACTTCTCCGCGGTGGCCGTCGACCGGGGGCGGGAACTGGCCGCCGCGCGGGGCGTGACTGTCGACTGGCGGGTCGCGGACGTGACCGCGTACCGGCCGGTGCCGAACAGCTACGACCTGGTGCTGATCAGCTACCTGCACCTGCCCGCGCCGGAGTTCGCCGGGGTGCTGGCCGCGGCGAAGTCCGCGCTGCGCCCCGGCGGCACGCTCGTCGTGGTGGGCCACGACCTGGCCAACCTCTCCGGCGGCATCGGCGGCCCGCAGGATCCGGACGTGCTGATCACGCCGGAGTCGGTGGTCGACGGGCTGGCCGGGCTGCGTGTGCAGCGGGCCGAGACGACCCGCCGGCCGGTCCCGGCCACCGACGGCGGCACAGTCGACGCGCTGGACACCGTCGTGGTGGCCACCCGCCCCGCCGACTGACCGCCGTCCGCCCCCGTTTCGCCGGGCCGGGCCGGGCCCCGGCCGGTAGCATCCGGGGACGGATCGGCGGAGAGGACACCGGGTGGGCGCGCGTTTCGAGGAACTGGCCTGGCGGGAGACGCCGATCGGCGAGATCAGCCTGCGGCGGCGCCGTGACCCGGCACTGGACTCCGACGTGTACGAGGTGAAGCTCGACGACGAGTACCTCATGTCCAGCGCCTTCCCGGTCGCGGAGATCGAACTGGCCCGGCTCGGGCTGGCTCCGCTGACCGGTGACGCGCTGGACGTGGTGGTCGGCGGGCTCGGGCTCGGCTACACAGCGCGTACCGCGCTGGAGGATCCCCGGGTGCGCTCGCTGCTGGTGGTGGAGGCGATCGAGGACGTGATCGACTGGCACCGGCGGGATCTGCTGCCGTTCGCCGCCGGGCTGGCCACCGATCCGCGTACCCGGTTCGTGCGGGCGGACTTCTTCGCCGCGGTCGCCGGCGACGGTTTCGACAGCGACGAGCCCGGGCGCCGCTTCCACGCGGTCCTGCTGGACGTGGACCACTCCCCCCGCCAGGTGCTGCACCCCAGCCACGCCGCGTTCTACACGGTCGACGGGCTGCGGCGGCTGGCCGCGCTGCTGCATCCGGAGGGCGTCTTCGCGCTGTGGTCGAACGACCCGCCGGATCCGGCGTTCCAGCGCACGCTGACCGAGGTGTTCCCGACCTCGGTGGCGCACGTCGTCCGGTTCCCGAACCCGTTGCAGGGCCGGGAGGCGGCGAACACCGTGTACGTGGCCCGGCACTGATCCACCCGGCGGCGCATGGCCGCACGAGCAGCGGGAAAGCGCACGGCCCACCGTACGACGGGAGGCTGGGACATGCGCGCGTTGCTCTGGGTGGTCGGCGTGGTCGCCGGTGTGCTCATCCTGCTCGGGCTGCTGCTGGAGGCGGTCCGCTGGCTCGTCATCATCGGCGTGATCGCGCTCGCCGCGGTGATCATCTTCGGGATCGTGAAGGGCCGGCAGGTGGTGCACCAGCATTCGACCCGCCGACGCTGACCTGCGGAGAGTGTGACCGACCCGGCAACCTACGTAAGCGTAGGTTACCGGGCGGTTAAGTTAGGCTGGGGGCGTCATCCGCGCGACGAGGAGTAACGGCGATGGACGCGACAGCCCAGCGACCCTGGACCCGTAGCTACGCACCCGGGGTGCCGGCTGACATCGCCGAGCCGGACGGCTCGCTCGTCGACCTGCTCACCGAGGCGGCCGGACGGTTCGGCCCCCGGGTCGCGCTCGACTTCTACGGCGCCACCACCACGTTCACCGAGCTGGCCGACCAGGTCGCCCGCGCCGCCGAGGCGCTGCGCCGGCTCGGCGTCGGCCCGGGCGACCGGGTGGCCCTGGTGCTGCCGAACTGCCCCCAGCACGTGGTCGCGTTCTACGCCGTGCTGCGCCTCGGCGCGGTGGTCGTCGAGCACAACCCGCTCTACACCGCCGACGAGCTGGACCGGCAGCTCACCGACCACGGCGCAGGCGTCGCGATCGTGTGGGACAAGGTCGCGCCGCTGGTGGCGGGACGCGGCGCCGTGCGTACCGTGGTGTCGGTCGACCTGACCGCGGCGCTGCCGCGGCTCAAGCGGTGGGCGCTGCGGGTGCCGCTGCCGAAGGTCCGCGCCGCCCGGGCCGCGATGACCGCCCCCGCGCCCGGCGCGCTGCCCTGGTCGGAGCTGGTCGCCGCCGCCGGGCCGCTGCCCGCCGGGCATCCCGCGCCGGAGGCCGGGGACGTGGCGCTGCTCCAGTACACCGGCGGCACCACCGGCGAGCCCAAGGGCGCGGTGCTGACCCACCGCAACCTGCGCGCCAACGCCGCGCAGGGCCGGGCCTGGGTGCCGGGCCTGCGCGACGGCGCGGAGACGGTGTACGCGGTGCTGCCGCTGTTCCACGCCTACGGGCTGACGCTCTGCCTCACCTTCGCCGTCAGCATCGGGGCGACGCTGGTGCTGTTCCCCCGCTTCGACGCCGACCAGGTGCTCGACGCGGTCCGCCGCCGCCCGCCGACGTTCCTGCCCGCGGTGCCGCCGGTCTACGCGAAGCTGGCCAGCGTCGCCCGCGAGCGCGGCGTCGACCTCACCTCCATCCGGTACGCGCTGTCCGGCGCGATGTCGCTGCCACCGGCCACCGTGGAGCTGTGGGAGCAGGTGACCGGCGGCCTGCTGGTCGAGGGGTACGGGATGACCGAGACGTCCCCGATCACAGTGGGCAACCCGGTCGCGCCGACCCGAAGGCCCGGCACCGTGGGCGTGCCGTTCCCCTCCACCGACGTGCGCATCGTCGACCCGGAGGACCCGAGCCGCGACCGTGCGCCGGGCGAGGCCGGCGAGCTGCTGGTCCGCGGCCCGCAGGTGTTCACCGGCTATTGGCACCGGCCCGAGGAGACCGCCAAGGTGCTGCTGCCTGGTGGCTGGATGCGGACCGGCGACATCGTCACCATGGACGCCGACGGCTTCGTGACGGTGGTGGACCGGATCAAGGAGCTGATCATCACGGGCGGCTTCAACGTCTACCCGTCCGAGGTGGAGGAGGCGCTGCGCCGCGTCCCCGGCGTACGGGAGGCCGCCGCCGTGGGAATGCCCACCGACGACGGCGAGGAGGTCGTCGCTGCGGTGGTGGTCGACCCGGCGGTGGCCGGCAGCCCGGAGGCGATCCGGACCTCGTGCCGCACCCACCTGGCCGGGTACAAGGTGCCGCGCCGGGTCGTGATCGTCGACGAGCTGCCCTACTCCCAGATCGGCAAGATCCTGCGTCGCGAGGTCCGCGAACGTCTGCTCGCCCGCCGCTGACCCGCAGGCCCCTCGCCGGCCGGCGACGAGTGGAACGCCATGGGTGTCATACGCGGCCCCAGACACCCACGGCGTTCCACCGGCGAGTGGTCTCACCGCGGTTGACGCGCCGCTCTGCGCCGGCCGTGTCGGTGCCGCCGCCTACGCTGTGTCGATGGTCGACAGGCGTCAGGTGCTGAACTTCCGCGTCCGGGCTCAACAACTCGACCGAGTGCAGGGCTCGCTCGCCGACACCGCCGTGCTCGACATCGGCGTGCAGGACACCGGTCCCGACGGCGGCCGGTGGGCACTCGCCACGCGCGGCGTCGACGTGGCCCCGCTGACCGGCGACGACCTGGTCCTGCTCTGGACCGTACGCGGCGCCCCGCACCTCTACCGCCGTACCGACGTGGGCGCGGTGGCCGCCGCAGTCGAGCCGTTCTCCGACGCCGACGCGGGCAAGCGCATCTACGACGCGGCGAAGCCGTTGAGGGCGGCCGGCGTCGGCATCGTCGCCGCGCTCGACGAGGTGGCCGCGCGGATGCGGAAGATCGTCCGTGAGCCGACGGTCAAGGGCGAGGTCTCCGGGCGGCTCGCCGACGTGATGCCCGAGCCCTACCTGCGGTTCTGCCGGCCGTGCGACGCGACCCACCTCTACGAGATGCCGTTCCGGCTGGCCGCCGTGCGGGCCGGGTTGGAGCTGCGGCTCGACACGTCACCGCCGATCCTGGAACGCATCCCCGGGTTCCGTCCCGCCGCCGCGCCCGGCGACCGGTTCGAGCTCATCCGCGCCTACCTGCGGCTGCTCGGCCCGGCCACCCCGAAGCACGTGGCCGACTACCTCGACGCCCCGGTCAAGGAGGTCAAGGCCCGCTGGCCGCACGACGCGGTCGAGGTGAGCGTCGACGGCGAGACGCGCTGGCTGCTCGCGGCCGACGAGGCGGCGCTGGCGTCGGCGGACGCCACGACGACCCGCCTGCTCGGCCCGTTCGACCTGTTCCTCCAGGCGAAGGACCGGGCGACGCTGGTGCCGGACGCGGCCCGCGCCAAGGAACTGTGGCCGGTGCTGGGCCGCCCCGGCGCCGTCCTCGTCGACGGTGAGCTGGCTGGCACCTGGCGCCCGCGAAAGTCCGGCCGCTCCTTCACGGTAGCGGTTCAGCCGTGGCGCAAGCTCCCGGGCAGCGCACGCGACGCGGTCGTCGTGGAGGCCGAGCGGCTCGCCGCGTACCGGGATGTGCCGCTGGCCGGCGTCGACTTCGCCGGCTGACCACGCCGCCCGGGCGCTCGTCACGTTCGCGTCGGTGACCGACGCCCGCCTGATCGACGCCTCCGCCCCGCCCGAGCAGGTGGCCGACGCCTCCGCCCCGCCCGCGCAGGTGGCCGACGCCGCCGCCGCGCATGTGCTCGCCGAAACTCGCTGTCGGGCCGCCGCGCGCACTGGTAGACAGCCTGAGTGACCGAGCCCCTGACGCTTACCGATCGGCTGCGGCTGATCGACGACCGGTCGGCCGCGTTCCGGGATGCGGTCGCCGCCGCGCCGGACCTCGACGCACCGGTGCCGACCTGTCCCGAGTGGACGCTGTTCGACCTGGCCCGGCACATCGGCGAGGGACGCCGCTCGTGGGCGGCCACGGTCGCCGCCGGTCCCGGGGCGTCCGGGCGGGCCGCGCCCGGCGGTCCGGGCGCGCCCCGGGAGCGTACGGTGCTGCGGGACTGGCTGGCCGAGTCGACCGAGCAGTTGCTGGTCGCGCTGCGCGACGCCGGACCCGATCGTGGCTGCTGGACGTGGTGGGACACGTCGCAGTCGCCGCAGACCTGCGGCGCCGTCGCCCGGCACCAGCTCCAGGAGATCGCTGTGCACACCTACGACGCCCAACTCACGGTGGGCGCGCCGCAGCCGTTGCCGGTCGAGGTGGCCCTCGACGGCGTGGAGGACTTCCTGTTCACCTGCTGCGCGACCACTGTGCCGTGGCCGTACGAGCCAGCCGTCCTCGACTACCACGTCACCGAGGGCGGATCGTGGCGCACGCGGCTCTCTCCCGAGGGCGCACGGGTCACCCGTCTGCCCGCCGGAGCCGGGGCGGAGCCGGCCGACACCGCCGCCCGTTCCACCGCCGGTGACCTGGTCCTGGCCTTCTACGGCCGGATACCGCTGGACGCGCTCGCCGTCGAGGGCGACCGGCGCGTACTCGACCGGATCGCGGCGTGGGATCCGGACGCGTAGGACGGCGGCCTGATCGTGGGAGGATGCCCGGTATGCCGGATCGTGCGTTGAGCTTCGGAGCGGCAGCGCAGGCATACGAGCGGTTCCGGCCCGGCTATCCGGAGGAACTGGCCGACCTGGTGCTGGCGTACGCGGGCCGGCCCGTCCGGACCGCTCTGGAGATCGGCGCCGGCACCGGCAAGGCGACCCGGCTGTTCGCCCGGCGCGGCGTCGCGGTCACCGCCACCGACCCGGACGCCGCGATGCTCGCCGAACTGCGGCGACACGTCCCGGCCGAGGTGCGGGTCCGGCAGGCCGCGTTCGAGCAGTTGCGCGCCGGCGAGCGCCACGACCTGGTGTACGCGGCGGCGGCGCTGCACTGGACCGACCCGGACCGGCGGTGGGAGCGGATCGCCGGGCTGCTCGCGTCCGGTGGGGTGTTCGCGTCGTTCGGCGGGCCGTTGCGGCTGGCCGACCCGGCGCTGCGCGACGCGGTGGCCGCGGCCCGGTCCGAGTTCCTCGCCGACGACGAGATCCCGTCGCCGGACGGGACGCCACCGGAGGCCGGCATGCAGTGGCCCGGCACCGAGCTGCGCGCGTCCGAGTGGTTCACCGACGTGCGCCAGTCGGAGATCGCGCGGCGGATCACGATGAGCGCCGACGACTACGTCGGTCTCCTGTCGACCGTCTCGGCCTATCTCGAACTGCCGCCGCCGGTACGTGATCAGGTGTTCCGCCGCGTCCGGGATGTGCTGCCCGGCACGGTCGAGGTCACCTCGGATGTCACGGTCCACCTGGCGCGGCGGACGTCGCAGCCCTGATCACCCGGGCCAGGCGGGCCGCCAGACCGGTCCGGGTAGCGGCGGCAGGCCCGCGAAGTGACGGATCACCGGCCGCAGCCCCGGATGCGGGCCGGTCCGGGGCAGCATGAGGTTGATCGGGTACGCGAGCACCGGACCCGTGATCGGGATGCGGCGCAGGTCGTGGCCGGCGGGCCAGAGGTAGCGGTCCCGGGCGCCGACGAGCGTCGCCACGTCCGCGGATTCCGCGAGCTCGTCGAGGAGCACCTCGGTGCCGAAGTTCGGCCCGGTCGCGTCCACCCACAGGTCGAAGGCGTCGGCGAGCTGTTCGTAGAACTCGCCCCACTCGCTGCCGGGCACGATGCCCGGCACCCGCAGCCGGTGTCCGCGCAGCTCGGACGGTGCGAGCGTGGGCGCGGACGCGAGCGGGTGCCGGGGTCCGGCGAGCAGTTGCAGCGGCGAGTCGAAGGCGCGGACCATCCGTACCTCGGGCGGCAGCGCGGCCGGGTCGGTGACGGTGCGGAACGCGGCGTCGATCTCGCCAGCCCGGACCGCGGCGGCGACCTGCCGGGGGTCGTCGACCCGCAGCGTCACCACGTCGAGGTCGACGCCCGGGTGGGCGCGCCAGTAGTCGTGCAGCAGGACGGCTTGCGCGCTGCGCAGGCCGAGCACGTCGATGCGCGGCGCCCGCGCGCCGGGCCGGACCGCGGCGACCGCGCGGTCCGCGCCCGCGACGACGCCCCGGGCGTGCGGGAGGAACGCCCGGCCGTCGTGTGTCAGCTCGACCCCCCGGGGTGTACGGGTGAACAGGCGCACCCCCAGCTCCCGCTCCAGCGCGGCGATCCGCTTCGACACGGCCTGCTGGGTGACGCCCAGCTCGTCGGCGGCGTGCCGGAACTGGCCGAGTTCGGCCGCCCGCACGAACGACCGCACCGCCTCGCTGTCCACCGGCCCACAGTAGGCGGGCCCAGCCGATGGTTGTGGCGCGCCGGGCGGCGGTTGTTTGCTCCGGCGTCCGCGCGGCCGGTCTGATGCGCGGGGCATCGGTGACGGGGGCGGCGTGCGGAAGCTGGGTTCGGATTTCGGGTGGCTGTGGTCGGCGTACGCGGTGAGCACGTACGGCACATGGCTGGCGTTCGGCGCCTTCCCGCTGATCGCGGTGCGGGTGCTGGACTCGTCGGCGTTCGCGGTGTCGCTCCTGGAGGCGGCCGGGCTGGCAGTGGCGGCGATGCTGGCGGTCCCGCTCGGGCCGTGGGTGGCCTACCGGCGGAAACTGCCGGTGATGATCGCGACGGATCTGGTCCGGTTCGCGGCGCTGGCGAGCGTGCCGGCCGCGTACGCGCTCGGGGTGCTGTCGTACGGCCAGTTGCTCGTCGTCGCGGTGGTCTGCGGGACGGCCGGCATCACGTTCACCGCCGCGTCCGGGGCGTACCTGAAGAGCCTGGTCCGGGGCGATCGGCTGCTGGCGGCGAACGGACGGTTCGAGGCGGCGAGCTGGGCCGCGACGGCGGCCGGGCCGCCGCTCGGGGGCGCGCTCGTCGGGCTGCTCGGCCCGGTCGTCACCATCACCGCCGACGCCGTGAGCCACCTGCTGTCGGCGCTGGCGGTACGGCGGATCCGCAGCGGCGACACGGTGGCGCCCCGTGACCCGGCGGGCGCCTCCCGCGTCGCCGACCTGGGCGCAGGCTGGCGGTTCGTGCGCCGCGACCCGGTGCTGTGGCGGTTGTTCCTGAACTCGGTGCTGGTCGGCGGCCTGATCATGGCGACCGCGCCGCTGCTCGCCGTGCTCCTGCTGGGTGGGTACCGGGTGGCGGCGTGGCAGTACGGGCTGGTCTTCGGCGTGTCCGCGCTCGGCGGCGTGCTCGGCGCACGGCTGAGCCCGCGCCTGGTGCGGCGGTACGGGCGGCACCGGGTGATGACGGTGTCCGGCTGGCTGCGGTCGACCGTCCCGCTCGGTCTCGCGTTCACCCATCCGGGGACCAGCGGACTGCTGACGGTGATCGCCGTCGAGTGGGTGCTCATCACGTGCATGGGCGTGTTCAACCCGATCTACGCGACCGAGCGCCTGCGCCGGACCCCGCAGGCGCACACCGCGCAGGTTCTGACCGCGTGGAGCGTCACCGGCCGGCTCACCCAGGCCGCGCTGATGACCGTGTGGGGCGTCCTCGCCACGGTCGTCGGCCCGCTCGCCGCGATCACCGTGTCCGGGGTGCTGCTGCTCGGCACGCCGCTGCTGCTGCCGACGCGCCGGCACACGCGCGACCCGGAGCCCGCACGCCCGGCCGTTGCGGTCTCGTAGGACCGGCGGCCGGACGGTCAGGACGCCAGGTAGGCGGTCAGCCGGTCGGCGAGCAGACCCGGGTGACTGAGCGCCACCGCATGGCCGCCGTCGATCTCGTCCGGAACCACGCCGAGCCGGTCGGCGGCCACCCGGCGTTGAAAGTCGGCGGGGAAGAACTGGTCGTCGCGGCCGATGAGCACCGTCGTCGGCACGGCCGGCCAGGTGGCCAGCGGCCACGGCTCGTCCCACTCCGCGCTGACCTGCTCCCGGCCGTGCGCCGGCGCCCGGGCGACGATCTCGGCCGGCACGCCGTTGTAGAACTGCTGCTCCTCGCTGAGCCCTTCCGGCTCGCGGTAGCCGGTGTTGCCCCACCACTCCCCCGGCCTCTCACCGGGCCGCGGGATCATCGGGGTGAGCAGGACCAGCAGCCGCACCGGCAACCGGTCGGCGACAAGCGGTGCGGTGAACGCGCCGTACGAGTGCCCGACCACCACGAGGTCGTCGCGGCCGCCGACGGCGTCGACCACCGTCCGGCGGAAGTCGGCGAACCGCGCCGACCGGTCCCCGATCGGCAGCTCCGGCACCACCGCGCCGTGGCCCCGGGCGGCCAGCTCGGGAACCAGCAGATGCCAGTCCCACGCGCTGCCCCCGCCACCGTGGATGAGCACGAACGTCGTCATGCCCGGACCCTCCCACACCGGTACGACATGCAGTGGCCGTCAGTGCGGACACGCCCGGGGCACCCGGGCGGCGGGCAGCTCGTCGCGGAACGCCTCGATGCGGGTGACGACCTGACGCCGCCCGATCGTGTTCTCGATCCGGTCGAGGTAGAGGCAGCGGGCGGCGAGCCGGGGCGGGCCGGTGCCCCGAGACCGCCCGGTCGAGGCGCGGCCCGGGGCCGAGGGCCGCTCGCTCAGACCGGGCGGCCGAAGGTGACCGTCTCCCGGACGAGCCGTGGCGCCTTCTCCGCCAGTTGCGCGTCCGGCCGCGCGCCGAGCGCGTCGTTCACTGTGGAGAAGGCCAGCCGGAACGCGATCAGCGTGGTCGCCTCGAAGATCTCCCGGTCGCTCAGGCCGGCCTCGCACAGGCGTCGCGTGTCAGTCTCGGTGGTGGCGTTCGGGTCCGTCACGACCCGGCGGGACCAGTCCGCGAGTGCCGTCTCCCGCTCCGACAGGTCCGCCTCGTCGCCGCGCAGCACCGCGGCGGCTGTCTCCTCGTCGCTCATCCCGGCCAGCCGCGCGCCCCAGGCCAGCGAGCAGTACGAGTCGCCCCGCGCGGCGGCCGTGGCGGCGACCAGCACCGCCACCTCACGCGAGGACAGCGTGGACTCGGACAGCAGCTCGGTGCGGGTGTTCTGGAACGACATCAGCACGTCGGGTCGCCAGCACCAGACGCGGGTGAGGTTGTTGACGTAGCCGTCGGAGGCGAGGTCGTCCTCGTAGGCGGCTTTCGCCGCCGGGCTCTGCGGCGGTTCGGGAAGGAAGGCGGCATTCATGCGGGCAGTCTGCGCCACCCGGGCGCCCCCCACAGGCTGATCAACGACAGTACGATCCGCGAATGATCCGGGCGGTCTTCTTCGACGTGGGCGGGACGATCCTCGACGAGACGCGCGAGTTCGCGACCTGGGCGGACTGGCTCGGCGTGCCCCGGCACACGTTCTCCGCGGTCTTCGGCGCGGTGATCGCCCGCGGGCTGGACTACCAGGAGGTGTTCCGGGCGTTCCGGCCGGACTTCGACCTCACCGCCGAACTCGCGCGCCGGGTCGCGGCCGGCGACCCGGAGTCGTTCGGCGCCGACGACCTCTACCCGGACGCGCGGGCGTGCCTGGCCGCCCTGCGGGAGCAGGGATTGCGCGTCGGCCTGGCCGGCAACCAGCCGGAGCACGCCGAGGCGACGCTGCGGGCGCTGGACCTGGCGGTGGACGTGATCGGCACGTCGGCGGCCTGGGGCGTGGCGAAACCGGCGCCGGAGTTCTTCGACCGGGTCGTCCGCGAGGGCGGCGGCGACGCGTCGGCGATCCTGTACGTCGGCGACCGGCCGGACAACGACGCCGCCCCGGCGATGGCCGCCGGCATGACCGCGTGCCTGATCCGGCGCGGACCGTGGGGCCACATCCTCGACATGCCGGACGTCGCCGAACGGTGCCTGTTCCGCATCGACTCGCTGGACGAGCTGCCGGCTCTGGTCGCGCGGCACAACGCGGCGGGCGGCTAGGCCGGTCGCGGACGTCGTGACCGCACCGGCCGGAGCCGGGCGTTGTGCCGGGCCGCCCGGTCGCCCTAGCCTCGTCGTCGAAGGCATCGACGGCGATCGGGGGACGCCATCAGCGACGACGACACCGGGCGCGGCGGCCTACGACGGTTCGCCGCGAACGTGATGACGAACGTCCTCGCGAACCTCATCGCGGCGGCGATCGTCTACGTGCTCGCCGCGGCCGCCGGGCTGCTCCCCCGCGACCCGGCGCTGATCCTCGCGGCGCTGCTCCTCGTCAGCGTCGCCGCTGCCATGGTTCTGCTCGTCCTCGTCACCACGAACGCCTTCGCCGACAAGGCGGACATCCTCGGCGGGTGGATGGCGATCGCCCTCGGTGCGCCGATCCTGACCTCGGCCGTGACGTACGCGTTCCGTGAGCGCGATCCGGCGGCGGGGATCGCGGGCGGGCTGATCGGCGCGGGGCTCGCCGGCGCAGGCGTGGCGATGCTGGTGGCCGGACGGCGGATTCGGCGGGCGGCCGACCCGTCGCCCGACGGCGGCCGGCGGGCGGCTGAGCCGCGCGCCCGGCCTTAGCGTCGTACCCCTGGCATAGCCTTCCGGCCATGGCGAGCGACGAGCTGGACGAGCTGATCGTGCCCGACGCGGACGCGCTGCGCGCGTGGCTGTCCGCCAACCACGACACGTCGCCCGGTGTCTGGCTCGCGCTGGGCCGTAAGGGCGGCACGATCACCACGCTGACCTGGCAGCAGGCGGTCGACGAGGCGCTGTGCTTCGGCTGGATCGACGGGCAGGGCCGCAAGCGCGACCACGAGAGCTCCTGGATCCGGTACACCCCGCGCCGGGCGCGCAGCTCCTGGTCGCAACGCAACGTCGCGCACGTGGCCCGGCTGGAGTCGGAGGGTCGGATGACGCCGGCGGGCCGGGCCGCGGTGGAGGCCGCGAAGGCGGACGGCCGGTGGGCGGCGGCCTACGCACCGCCGTCGGAGGCCGAGGTGCCCGCCGACCTGCTCGCCGCCGTCGCGGCCGAGCCCGCTGCCCAGGCCATGTTCGACGTTCTCACCAGTGCCAACAGGTTCACGCTCATCCACCGGCTCAACGCGGTCAAGCGCGCGGAGACCCGGGAGCGGAAGATCCGCGAGTTCGTCGCCATGCTGGCCCGCCACGAGACGATCCACCCGCAGAAGGCGAAGCCCTCGACCACGCCGTGACGTCGCGGGCGCCCCGCCACGTCTCACGAGTTGTCGAGGACGAACGCGCGCATGAGCGCGGCGCACTCGGCCGCGTGCGTCTCCAGCAGCAGGTGGCCGCCGTCGTAGATGTGCGCGTCCATCCGGTCGAGCGCGCGGTGGTACGCGAGCACCTCGTCCACGTCGAAGTACGCGTCGTGCCGGCCCCACAGCACGAGCGCCGGTGGCTGGTGGGCGCTGTGGTACCCGGCGATCTCGCCGAACCGGGCGACGTGGGCGGCGTAGTCGGTGAACAGCGCGAACTGCGCCTCGACGTTGCCGGGCCGGGTCATCCGTTGCCAGTCCAGGTGCCACGCCTCGGGCGCCTGCAACGGGCGTACCTGCTCGGGCAGCCCGGCGAGGTACTGGTCCCGGGTGCCGTCGAAGGTCAGCCAGTCCGGCAGCGCGGCGCGCGTGGCCTCGCCCGGGTCGGCCCAGTACGCCCGCGCGGTGTCCCACTGCGCGCCGAGCCCGTCGGCGTGCGCGTTGCCGCTCTGCACGATCAGGCCACGGATCCGTCCCGGTGCTCGGGTGGCCAGGTGGTATCCGACCGGCGCGCCGAAGTCGTGCAGGTAGACGAAGAAGCGGTCCACGCCGAGCCGGCCGAGGAGGCGCTCGACCGTCCACGACAGGTTCTCGAACGTGTAGTCGTACTCGGCGACTGTGGGCGACGACGACATGCCGAAGCCGGGCAGGTCGGGCGCGAGCACGTACGCGACCTCGGCGAGTGTGGGCATGACCTCGCGGAACGTGTGCGACGAGCTGGGAAAACCGTGCAGCAGCAGCACCGCCGGGTCGCCGGGGCGGCCGGCCTCGCGGAAGAACACCTCCAGACCGTCGACGTCGGCGTGCCGGTGGCGGATCTTCTGACTGGCGTGCATCACCTCATCCTGGCCGCCCGGCCGCGCCCGTACTGCCGATTCGCCGCGGCCCGGGACCATGACCGGCGGCTGAACAGGGGGTGAGCCGGGCGTACGCTCGAACGAGCCGACGGTGGGAGGTCGCCCGCGACGCCCGTCCAGTAGGAGGCCGGCTGGCCCGCGAGTTCGGCGTCGGACAGGTGCGGCGTCGTCATGGTGGTCTACCTCCGGCAGTGGTCGGGTGCCCACGACGCCAGGACCTCAACCACACGGCAGATCAAGGCGCGAGGGGCATCGCGTTCCGGCCGGTCCCGGCATGATGAGCCGATGCGGGTAGCGATGGCGACCGACGCGGGGCATCCGGGCCGGGCCAATGAGGACTTCGCCGGCGCCGTACCGTGCGGCATGGTCCTGGTCGACGGCGCGGGCGGCATCGCCGGCGCGGACGAGGTCTGCCACCACGGCATCGCCTGGTACGCGACCCGGCTCGGCGGCGCGCTGCTCGGTGCGCTGTCCCAGGATCGGAGCCTGCGCGACGTGCTGGCCGAGGGCATCGAGCACGTCACCGACGCGCACCGCGACACGTGCGACGTCGCCCATCCGATCAGCCCGTTCGCGGCGGTGGCGATGCTCCGGTTCTCCGGTGGGACCGTCGAGCACCTGGTCCTCGGCGACGCGGTCGCGCTGATCCGCCGGGCCTCTGGTGAGCCCGTCGCCGCCCATGATCCGCGTGAGGTGGTGATCGCGCGGTCCTTCGAGGAGCGGCTGAAGGACGTGCCCGAGGGCGGCGACGAGTACCGGCGGCTGCTGATGGAGCTGCGGGCCCGGCGGAACAGTCCGGGCGGGTTCTGGGTCGCCAAGGACGACCCGCGGGTGGCCGGCGAGGCCGTCACCGGCGAGTGCCCGGCCGACGACGTGCGCGCGACGGCTCTGCTCAGCAACGGCGCGAGCCGCCTCGTGGACACCTTCGGCCTGACCGGCTGGCCGGGGCTGCTGCGCCTGCTGGAGACCGACGGCCCCGCCGAGGTCGTCCGCCGGGTGCGCGAGGCCGAGGCACGCGAGGGCGTCGCCACCGACGACGCCACGATCGTCTGCCGGTACTGACCGGCGCGGCAACCCGCGTGCGCGGGTCCGCAGTCCTCGTGTTGACTGCGGCGATGGACCGTCAACGCCTGAGCAGCATCGCGCACTCGCACCACCCGATCGCGGCCCCGATCTCCGGTCTCAACCTCAACCGGCTGCTGCGCCGGGCGGGCCGGCGGCCGGCGGCCCGGATCCTCGATCTCGGCTGCGGCGAGGGCGCCTGGGCGTTGCAGGCCCTCGCGCACTACCCGGACGGGCACGCCGACGGCGTGGACCTCAGCCCGTACGCGCTCGAACGCGCCGCCGAGGCCGCCGCCGAGCGCGGCCTCGCCGACCGGCTCACGCTGCACGAGCGCGACGCCCGGTCGTACGTGCCGGACGGCGACTACGACCTGGTGCTCTGCGTCGGGTCGACGCACGCGTTCGGCGGCTTCGGTGGAGCGCTGGAGCTGGCCGGCCGGCACGTGAACCCCGACGGCATCCTGATGGTGGGTGAGGGATTCTGGCAGGTGCCGCCGACGCCGGACGCGCTGGCGGCGCTGGGCGCGAAACCGGACGACCACGCCGACCTCGCCGGTCTGGTCGACGCCGCCGGGCAGGCGGGCTGGGCCCCGGTGTACGCGCACGTCAGCGACACCGCCGAGTGGGACGACTACGAGTGGTCGTGGACCGGTTCGCTCACCGAGTGGGCGCTGGACAACCCCGGTCACCCGGACGCCGCCGGGGCGCTGACGGCCGCCCGCGAGCACCGTGACCAGTGGCTGCGCGGGTACCGGAACATGCTGGGCTTCGTGACGTTCGTGCTGCGGCGGATCTGAGAGCCGGAAGCCCCGGTACCGTGGACCCGCACGTCGTCGCGGGGCAGCGCTCCCGCCGTCCAGAACACGAGTCCGGTGGGTGGTCCTCGGTGCCGATGCAGATCCGTTTCGCCGTACCGGCCGATCCCGCCTATCCGGCCCGCGTGGCCGCCGCGCTGGCCGCCGCCCGGCTGCGCCGGTTCGGCTACATCGGCGCGGCCCTGGCCGCGATCGGGGTGATCGGGTGGGTCGCCTCGCAGGCGTCGGAGCGGGGTGGCCGCTTCGCGTCGCTGTGGACCGCGTTGATCGTGGCCGGCGTGCTGTCGATGCTGTACGCGCCGTGGGTGCGGTGGCGGGCCCGGCGCCGCTCCGGCGGCTACGCGGTCGAGGGCGGCTACGACATCGACGACCGCAACATCATGATGCGCAGCGGTTCGGAGTCCGGCGGCATCGCCTGGGACGGCGTCACGCGCGTCACCGAGACCCCTGACTTCTGGATCGTGTACGTCGGGCGGATGCCGGCCACGGTGATCCCCCGCTGGCTGATGTCCGCCGAGGACGCCGGGACGTTGCGCGCCTTCATGGCCGAGCGGCAACTCCTCGGCGACCGTTGACTATGTATTGATCGGCTGTATATGTTGCCTCGGTGAGTGAGATGCGCGAGGCGACCTTCCTGATCCTGACCGCGCTGGCCGACGAGCCGCGCCACGGCTACGGGATCATCCAGGAGGTCGCCGGCCTGTCCGGCGGTCGCGTCAACCTGCTGCCGGGCACGCTCTACGCCGCCCTGGACCGGCTGGTGGCGCAGGGCCTCGTTGAACTCAGCCACGAAGAGGTGGTCGACGGCCGGCTGCGCCGCTACTACCGGCTGCGCGCCGACGGCCGGGCCGAACTGGCACGCCAGACCGAGCGGCTGCGGCAGCTCGCGTCCGCCGCCGAGACCCGGCTGCGCGCTCTGCGCCCTCGCCCCGCCTGACCCCCGCCGTCGCGGCACCGTAGGGAGAAACCCATGCACCGCTGGCTGCTGCTGGCCTACCCCCGTGACTATCGCCGCGCGCGCGGGGCCGAGATCCTGGAGACGGTACGGGACGTCGGTTCGGCCCACCGGCGTGGCCGGGTCGCGGCGAATCTCGTACGTCATGGTCTGCGTGCCCGGCTGGGACGGCCGGCGAGCCGTACCGTGGTGGCCTGGGCTGCGGTCTTCGCGGTGGTCTGCGGTTTGTTCGCCGCGTCGTTCGGCACCTGGCTCGCGTGGCTCGGCTCCCGCCCGCTCGACCACCGGGACCTCGCCGCCGTGGTCGGGCAGCTCTACCCGGACCGGCAGGTCAGCCACCTCGACCAGGACGACCCGCCCGCCGTGTTCCTCATCTACGGCCACCCGCTCGGCGAGGACCTCCTGTCCGAGCTGCTCCTCGGCGACGGCGGCGAGTACGCGCTGGCCGAGCTGACCGCGTCGTTCGACCAGGCACCGGCCGGAGGCCTCACCGACCTGCGGCAGCGCCTGGACGCCGCCGGGTGGGAGCGGAGCGCGCCCGTCCACACCGACGCGTACGGCTGCATTCCCGGCAGTCCGCAGTGCGACCCGGCGTCCATCCCCTCCGACATCACCGTGTACGCCGATCGCGGCGACCACATCCTCGCGGTGCAGATCAACGCCGAGGGCTCGATGAGCCTCGCCCTCAGCCGCGCCACCCCCGCCGCCGCCTACCCCGCCGGTCTGCTCGCCTTCGCGCTGGGCACGCTGGGCGGCTGGGTGCTGTTCGGCTGGGCCAGCCGCCGCACCGAGGGACGGCACCCGCTGGTGCAGGGCCCGGCGAAGGTCCTGTACGGCGCCGCGATGGTGTTCTGGGCCGCACCGATCCTGCTGAGCGCGCCGCTGATGCTCACGCACCACCTGAGCGAGCCGCATCCCCGCTGGCACGTGCCGTGGGAGTGGCTCGGCCAGCCCACCCTGTCGCTGCCGTTCCTGCTCGGTGCGGTCCTGCTGCTCCTCGCGCTGGGCCTGGCGGCGCTGCCGCACCGGCGCCCGGCGGGCCGTACGCTCGCCGGGGCACCGGACCCGGGGCCGGCGGTCTAGCGGCGTGCCGGGTCAGCTCGCCGGGCAGCGCGTGCCCGGGGCGGGCACCGTCAGGTCGACGAGGTACCGGTCCACCACGGCGGTCGTGCAGTCGTTGCGCTGGTAGGTGCCGTGGCCCCAGCCCTCGTAGGTGACCAGGCGTCCGTGCCGGCCGAGTTGCCGAGCGACGTTCACCGCCCAGGCGTAGCCGGTACGGGGATCGTGCCGGGCGTTGAGCAGCAACAGCGGCGTGCGGGTGTGCACGTTCAGCTCGTGCGGCGGATTACGGACCGGGGACGGCCGGCCCAGGCAGGTCTGCACGGCCAGCAGACCGGCGCCGTACCGGACGTCCGGGGCGGCGGCCCTGGCTTCCCGGACCAGGCCGGCGTACTCGGCGTAGTCGCGTACCTCGGCGGGCCAGTCCGCGCAGAACGCCGCGACCGAGATCGAGAGATTCACCTCCGCTGGCGGCGTACCGGCGTCCATGTCCCGCACGATCGCGGCGAGTTGCGGCCAGCGCGGGCCGGCGAGCATGCCGAGCGCCACGGCGGTGACGTCGAAGGCGGTACGGGGGGCATATTCCCCACGGTCCGCGCGGGCCAGCACCCGCGCCCACACCGATCGCACGTCCCGTTCGTGGAGCACACAGTCCGCCGACCTGTCGCACCAGGACACGAACTCGTCGAACGCGTCCTGCAACGCGGCGGCCTGCGTCCGCACGAAGGACCGCACGTCGAGGCTGTGGTCGAACACGCCCTCCAGCACGACGGCCCGCACGTGGCCGGGGTACCGCTCGGCGTACTGCTGGCCCAGCAGGGTGCCGTACGAGCTGCCGTGGAAGGACAGCCGCCGCTCCCCCAGCGCACGCCGTAGCGCGTCGAGGTCACGGACGGTGCTGAGCGTGTCGGCGTGGTCGAACACCGGGCTGGTCGGGCGGCACCGGCTCCACAGCGCCCGGTTGTAGGCCACGGCGGCGTCGAAGTCGGCCTGGCCGGCCAGCGGGACGGGCGGCCTGCGCAACGCCGGATCCGGCGTGCAGACGGGCGCGGCGGTGCGGGCCACGGTACGCGGGTCGAAGCTGACCAGGTCGAACCGGTCCAGCAACTCGCCGCTGAACCGGTCGCCCCTGCGGATGCGTTCCACCCCCGAGTCGCCGGGGCCGCCCGGCCCGAACACCAGCGTGCCCACCCGCTGCTCCGGCAGGCGCGCGGACCGGCGTGCCACGGCGAGGTCGAACGCCGGGCCGTTCGGCCGGGCCCAGTCCACCGGCAGCCGGAGCCGGGCGCACCGCACGCGCGGATCCGGCGGGACGTCCGGCAGGTCGTCGGCGCACTCGGTCCAGACGAGCCGCTGCGACGGAAGACCGGCGCGCGCCGCGCCGGGCAGTCCCGCCAGGACGGTGAGCGCGGCCAGAGCGACGGCCATGGTACGTCGGAACACGGCACCTCCCGGTGTCTGGATGCTCATCGATTCTTCAGCGGCACTCCACCCGAGTCCCATACGGAAACGCCCCGATATACCCGTCGGGCCTTTCCCCGAGGCCGCCCCGAGTGCCGCATCGACGGAGGTGAATCCGCATCTGCCGGCCGGGCGCTCGCCGGGGGGCATCGGGCCGGGTGCAGGCGGTCTAGCATCGGGCGATGACCTCGTCCTTGGACCGCCTGCCGAAGATCGGCGCACCGGCCACGCGGGCGCTGACCGCCGCCGGCTACACCACGTTGCGCCAGCTCGCCGGAGTGCCGCGCGCGGAGCTGGCCCGCTTGCACGGCATGGGACCGAAGGCGCTGGGCGTCATCGAGGCCGCCCTCGACGAGCACGACCTGCGGCTGAGCTGACGCCCGGCAGCACGGCCAGGAACGGGGTGATCCCTGTGCCGCTCGGGCGGCTCCACCATCTGATCGTCGACTGCCCGGATCCGATGGCCGAGGCGCGGTTCTGGAGCGCGGTCCTCGGCGACCCGATCACGTACGCGGACGACGACTTCACCGTGGTGTCGGCGAGTACGGCGGCGTCCGGGCTGGCGTTCCAGCGCGCCCCCGGGCTGACGCCGTCGACGTGGCCGGATCCGGCCGTGCCGCAGCAGATGCACCTCGACGTGATGGTCGACGACCAGGACGCGGCGGGCGAGGCGGTGCTCGCCCTGGGCGCGCGGCGGTTGCCGGGCGACCACGTGTACGCCGACCCGGCGGGCCACCCGTTCTGCCTGATCCGGCGCCCCACCTGGGCGTCGCCGGTGGGCGGGTCCGCGTGACGCACCGAGATCGGGCGTCGAGGCTCCGCGCGCTTCAGGCACCCCGGCGGCCCCTGGCACAGCTGGACCGCGAGCTGGCAGGGCAAGGACCTACGGCTGTTGCGAGGACTCCTGGTAGGAGATGAACTCCAGCAGGCTTCCGTCCGGGTCGCGGAAGTAGACGCTGGTCCCGGCGCCACCGGCGCCGACCCGCCGGACCGGTCCCGTCTCCACCTCGACGTCGTGCCGCCGCAGGTGCGCCACCGCCTCCTCGATCGGCCCCGCCCAGACGAAGCAGATGTCGCTGTTGCCCGGGCGGACCGGGACTCGGGCGACGTTGCCGCCGAGGTCGAGACCCGGCCCGTGCACGCTCAACTGGTGGGGGCCGATCCGGAAGGCGACGCGGTCGCCGCCGACGCCGATCACCTCGGCGCCGACGACGTCGCGATAGAAGTCGGTGGCGGCCCGCCAGTCGGACACGGCGATGACGACGTGGTCCAGTCCGGTCACGGGCGTCATGCGTCCACCCTATGAGCTCGGCGGCGTCCGCAGGTGCCGGCCGAAGAACCGGTTCGCGGACTCCCCCTCGAACCGCGGTACGCCCGTGTGCCCGCCCATGTTGGCGTGCAGCGTCTTCTCCGCCGAGCCGAAGGCGTCGAACAGGTCCAGCGCCATCTGCCGGTCGTTGCCCTCGTCGTCCCACTGCAACAGGACGTGCAGCGGGACGGTGACCCGCCGCGCCTCGGCGAACATCGCTCGCGGCACGAAGCTCCCGGCGAACAGGACCGCGGCCACGATGCGCGGTTCGACCACCGCCAGCCGTACGCCGATCGAGATCACCCCGCCGGAGTAGCCGACCGGACCGCCGATCTCCGGCAGTGCGAGGAGGGCGTCCAGCACGGCCCGCCACTCCGGGACCGCCTTCTCCACCAGCGGCAGGACGAGCCGGTCGACGATGTCGTCGGTGACCGGCTCGCCTGCCGCCAGTGCCCGCCGCAGGTCGGCGCGGGCCTGCTCGGCTGCGGCGGACGCGGGCCGGTCCCCGCCGCCGGGCAGTTCGAGGGTGGCCGCCGCGAAACCCTGCGCCGTGCAGTCGCGGGCCCGGGCCACCAGCCGGGGGTACATCCGGCGCAGTCCGCCCGGGTGGCCGAGCAGGATCAGCGGGGCCGACGTGGGCGCGGATGCGGGCGTCCACAGGATGCCCGGGATCTCGCCGAGGGTGAACTCACGTTCGCGGACGCCGTCGGCGAGGCGCTGGTCGGAGACGAATCGCATGGTCGTGCCTTTCGGGAGTGCGACGGCGCTCCCGGACGACCTGTCGCCCGGCCGTGACCCCCGAGGGGAGCACCCATGTCGATACTGCGGTCACGGGTACCACCTCCCTCGTTCTCCGGCACGGCCATCGGCAAGCTAGCAGCGCTCGCCGGGACCGCCAACCGGTTTTCGCCGCACCCGGCCATCCGACGCGCACCGAGGGGAAGCAACTCGTTCTCGAGTTCACGCAAGCGGGCCGGGCGTCGTTCCCGGTGCGGTTCGACGACTGCCGCGACCTGGCTAACGATCATGGAGGGCCTGGCTGCCGTCCGGTGCCACGCCCACCCCGTCATCGCGTCGACTTCGGACCTGTCACCGGCCCGCCGCGCGGAGCATCGCCTCCGTCTCGGGGTCGGGCATGATCTCCCGGACCTCCTGGGCGCAGCGGCACGAGACGGCGATCTTGGCAGCCCACTTCAGCGCCTCGTCGCGTGAGGCCACGTCGAGGACCACGAAACCGCCGATGACCTCCTTGGTCTCCGGGAACGGCCCGTCGGTGACCGACCCGTCCGTACCGACGATGCTCGCCTGCTGGCGTTCGAGCCCGGTGCCGTACACGAACACGCCCGCGTTCACGGCCTCCTGGATGACCGCGTGCGCGTCCTTGCCCACCTCGGGGATCTCCTCGACGGGGATGTGGTCCATCGCGCCGTCGTTGAACGAGATCAGGTACCGCGGCATGCCATGACTCCCTTGTCCGGGCGGCCCGGTCAGGCCGCCTCTCACCCGTACTACGAACGAGCCGCCCGGTATCCGACGTCATGGACCCAGTGGGTCCAGTCGCTCTGCGACCGGCGCGGGGTGTCGGGTGAGGAGGGCGGTTCGCTGATCACCGAGAGGCGGAAACCCGCGCCGGTGAACGCCTTCGTCATCGCGTGCAACGGCCGGTGCCAGTAGGTGAGCGTGGCCCGCTGCCCGTCGAAGTGACGAAACCGCCGTAGTGGTCCGGCCTCATCGCACGTCCTCCTCAGGGATGGGCACGGCGGTGCCGGTCACCGCGATCCCGGCACCGGGTCCGGCGGGGATGGCGACGGTGAGCAGGCTCGGACGCCCCATGTCCTCGCCCTGCCGCACGGTCACGGTCGCGGGCGGCTGCACCAGGCCAAGCTCGCGCAGGTAGCCGCCGAACGCGGCGGCCGCCGCCCCGGTCGCGGCGTCCTCGACCACACCGCCGGGCGGGAACGGGTTGCGCGCGTGGAACACCAGCGGGGACTCCCGGTGCACCAGGTCGATCGTCGTCCAGTCACGGTCGGCCATCAGCGCGCTCAACGCCGCCATGTCGTAGTCCAGGTCCGCCAGGCGCTGCCGGGTCGCGGCGGCCACGATCGGATGCCAGGCCCCGGCGTACGCGACACGCGGCGGAAGCGTCGCGTCGAGATCGTCCGGCGACCAGCGCAGTGCGGCGAGCAGCACCGCGAGGTCCTCAGCGCTCATGGGCTCGGTGCGCGGCGCGACGCTGGTCAGCGTGGCGGTGGTGGTGCCGTCGGCCTGCACGCTCGTGGCGACCTCGACCAGTCCGGCGCGGGTGTCCAGGTGCAGCACGCCGGGGCCGTGCCGCTCGGCGTACGCGACCGCCGACGCGATCGTCGCGTGGCCGCAGAACGGCACCTCCGCCTTCGGGCTGAAGTAGCGCACAGTGAACCGGCCGTCCCCGCCCGCGGGCACGAGGAACGCCGTCTCGGAATAGCCGACCTGCGCCGCCACATGCTGCATCTCGGCGTCGCCCGCACCGGTGGCGTCCAGGACGACACCGGCCGGGTTGCCACCGGCGGGGTCGACGGTGAACGCCGCGTATCGGAGAACGTCCATGATCATGAGCCTAGCGCCGGCCGTCCGGCTCGTGTGCCCCGTGACCGGCTCACGGCGACACGGGGCCCCGGAGCGATCGATGCGGAACTAGTCTCCGGTCATGAGCGGCTTCGAGATCACTGCGATCGGCACGGTCCGCAACGACCGGACGGACATCCAGCACAGCGACAACTGGGGTGCCGTCCGCAGCACGATCGTCGTCGACGAGCGCTTCGGCGAGGCATGTCTCCAGGGCTTGGAGGAGTTCTCCCACGTGGAGGTCCTGTTCGTCTTCGACCGGTTCCCGGACGACGGCGACCACCGCGAGCCCCGCCCCTACCGGGGCCGGGCCGACCTGCCGCCGATGGGCGTGTTCGCCGGCCGTGGCCCTCGCCGGCCGAACCGGATCGGCGTGACGTGCTGCCGGATCGAGTCCGTCGACGGTCGCGAACTGACGGTGGTGGGCCTCGACGCCGTGTCAGGCACGCCCGTCATCGACCTGAAGCCGGTGCTCGAGGAGTTCGTCCCCCCGAACGTCCGGCAGCCGGAATGGGTCAGCAGCATGATGTCCGAGTACTTCCAGCCGTAGCAGGTCTCTGCCTGCCTCCCGGACCACGCTGCCGGGTCTGGTGAAGCACGCGACCCTCGTCGAGAAGGTCTGGTTCGACGAAGCCCGATCGCCGGCGTCACCCGCCGGCGGCCTCGTAGGGGTCACCGGCGAACGAGTCGGGGGCACGCATCCGCCACGCGTCGGTGACCAGCTCCGTCAGACGCTCGACGCCGACGTGCGCCAGCCGCAGCATGACCAGCGGTGACCCGTCGTACGCGGGCGTGGTGAAGAAGAGGTCGGGCTCGCCGAGGAGCAACGCCTGCTTCTCCGCCTCGTCGCCCACGTACAGCACGGCGATGTCGGTGCGAATACGCCGCGGTCTGCCGGGCGTGCGCTCGGGATAGGACCAGACGAACCCCTTGCCCGCGACCCGGAAGTCGAAGCCGTCGCTGTCGATCTCGACCACGTGGGGCAACGACAGCGCCACCCGGCGGACGTCGTCCGCGTCAACCATGACGGTCACCAGGGGACACCGCCTTCCACACCGGCACAGCCTAGCCGCCGCTCCGCCCCGCGGTGGGAGCAGCGCCTGCTCCCGCCCGGCCGCCGTGCAGGCCACCAGCGCCCGGTCACGACCCCGGCCGTTCCCGAAGGTCAGATGGTGAATCCGCCGTCGACGTTCACAGTCGCCCCCGTGACGTAGCGCCCGTCCGGGCCGGCGAGGAACGCCACCGCGGCGGCCACGTCGGCCGGCTGCGCGTAGTGGCCGAGCGCGGTGAACCCGTTGATCGTGTCGGCGTTCGGACCGTCGGCCGGATTCAGCTCGGTGTCCGTGGCACCGGGGTTCACCAGGTTCACGGTGATCGCCCTGCCGCCGAGTTCGCGCCCGAGCGCCTTGGTCAGGCCGATCAGGGCGGTCTTGCTCATCGCGTACAGCGAGAAGCCCGGGAAGACCGTCCGCTCGGCCGTGTTGCTGCCGATGTTGACGATCCGTCCACCGGCCGACATGTGGCGCACCGCGGCCTGCGTCGCGACGAACGGCGCCCGGACGTTGACCGCGACGGTCTGTTCGAACTCGTCGAGACTCAACTGCTCCAGCGGCCCAAGCAGGAACGCGCCCGCGTTGTTGACCAGGATGTCCAGCCTGCCCAGCTCACCGACCGCCCGGTCCACCGCCGCGATCACCGCCGCCGGGTCGGCGCTGTCGGCCCGCACGGCGATCGCCCGCCGACCCGCGGCCCTGATCCGGTCCACCACGTCGTCGGCGCGTCGCTGATTCTGCTGGAACGTCAGCGCCACGTCGGCGCCGTCCTCGGCCAGGCGCAGGGCCACCGCCGCGCCGATGCCACGGCCACCGCCGGTGACGAGAGCTACCTTGCCGTCGAGTGCGTTGTTCATGCGGGAAAGCCTGGTCGACGACGGGCCGGCTGTCCGGCGGGGATCGGACGCCGCGTTCGCGACGCCGCACGGACGTCACGAGCGGCCTGGCTGAAATCCACCTTCTCTTCCCGGACCTCTGTCTCCCGCTGCTTCCCGGAAGGGCGCGGATGGCAAGCTGCCATGATGCTGGTGGAGCCGAGCGGTGACTACTCCTGGCTTTTCGACCTGGTCGCGAGCGACCCGGGCACGCGGCACCAGGCGCTGGCCCGTCACCAGGCAGCCCTCGCCGCGGCGAGCGACGCGCTGGACGAGTGGAACGGCCTGTGGTCGGCGCACTACCGGTCGAGGTCCAGTCAGGCTCGGCTCCAGGCGGCGATGGACGAGGCGCACGCCCGCCTTCGCCGGCATCAAGGGCAGACGATCGATGCTCCTCTCGGCGCCTTCCGGGACTCCCCTGACGACGACCTCGACAGACGCGCCCGGTGGGCGCCGTACGCCGTCCTGTACCTGCAGTGGGAGACGGACCATCCCGACGAGTGGGGAGCGCGGGAGTCGTCGATGTGGTCCCGCTGGGGGACGAAGGAGGTGCTCCTGCACCGATTCCGTCGCGCCGGCGTCCCGGAGGGCGTCGAGCCACAGCTCGCCGCGTTGACCCTCGCGGCGCTGAGGCGCCCGTACCGGTGCAAGGACTGGATGTACGCGGGCCTGGTCCGTCATTTCTCCGACCCGCTGTTCTTCCACGAGGTGGAGACGCTGACGTACGCCGACGATCCACTGGTTCGGCTGCGGGCGCAGTTCGTCCTCCACGTGGCCGAGCACCCGGAGCGGAATGTCACCCGGGTGAGCTGGCGACGTTGGCTCGACGCGAACCAGCTGACCGCCTGATCCCCCCTCACGCCGGGGCGCGAGGGGGGGTGAGTCACCCGGCCCGGGCTCCTCCGTCCTCAGTTCATGGCGATGTAGAGCCGCTGACCGGCGGGCCGGTAGCCCACGCGCTCGTAGACCCGCCACGACTCCGCACCGCCGGCCTCCAGCCAGGCGACCTCCGTACCGGCGCTGAACAGCCGCCGGGTCACCTCGGCGGTGATCGCAGACGCCAGTCCCCGGCGGCGGTACGGCGCGCGAACGGCGATGCCTGCCACCTCGCTGACCGCGCCGACCGGTGCGGCCGCACCGCCGCCGCCCGCGCAGCCACCGCCCTCGGTGACTGCCGCGACGACCACGCCCCCGGCGTCCTGCTGGCGCCGCAGGCGAGCCACGTCGGCCTCGGAGGCGACCGGATCGCCGCCGAAGGCCTCGTTCTGCACCCTGATCAGCGCGGCGCGCCGGGAGTCGGTACCCGGTTCGCACAGGCTCAACTGGTCCGGCACGGGTGGCGACGCCAGCGTGCCCGGCACGCAGACCAGGTAGGTGTGCCGGGCTTCCACGGTGAAGCCGGCGGCGGTCAGCAGCGCCTCCAGATCGGGGGCACAACTGGTGACGTACTCCAGACGGGGTCTGCAGTCCGCGGCGCGGAACGCCGCGACCAGGGCGGTGACGTCGGCCGCGGTCACGGCGGCGCCGGGACGCGGCGTCGCGTAGTTGACGTACGGGCTGGTCGTCGTCGGGTCCAGCCCGATCACGAAAGGCCCCACCTCGACGGGCGCGGGCCGGCGGGACAGGTTGACGACGACGGACTGCTGGATGCGGGCATCCATGCTCAACGGGAAACCTCGATGCATGAGAGAAGCTGCGACGGGCGGAGGAAACGTCGGGCCGCCCCGCCGTGTCGCAGGCACGCGACGGTCGTCGGTCGCGTGGTCGACACTCAGGCGGCCGCTCGGCCTACCCGGATCACAGGCGTCATTCCCTCATGCAGAGTGCCCACGCGGTGCGCGTGGCCGACTGCAACCTTGCCTTCCCGACCTGGACGTGTCAATCGCGTACGGCCGGGCGTCGAGAATCATCTCGCTTGTGGTCCGAGATCGCGGCGAGGTCTTCCGGACGAGACGCCGGCGTCGCAGACCACCGACCTGCGACGGATCATTCTGCACGTCATCGAGGAGACCGCTCGGCACGCCGGTCACCTGGACGCCGTACGCGAGCTGATCGACGGGCGCACCGGGCTGGGACCACGCTGAACCGAGCCCGACGAGTGCGGTATGCAGCACGGGCGTCCGCGCAGACGGCCCGACGGGCTCGCCGAAACGGCTCTATGCTGCCGCGATGCAACCCCGCTTGATCAACCAGGTGCGGCTGCCCGGCATGCGGCATGTCACGGAGGCAACCGGCCTCAGCTGGGCGGTCACTGAGCGGGACAGCGTCACCGTGAACCTGCTCGACCACGACCTGCGTCGCGTGACGCGACTGGCGGCGCCTCTCGACGACCCGCCGATGACGGTCAGTGCCACCCGTCGACTCGTCGCGGCGGGCGACGCGCATCAGATCGTCGTGCTCGACCACGACGGCACGGTTCGGTGGCGCAGCAGCTGGGATCGGCTCGGCGGCAGCGCCGGCGCCGGCTTCCACCTCGACGGCGACCACGTCCTCTGGATCCGTCTGGGCGACACCGCGGAACTTGTCGCCGTCCACGGTGTGAGCGGCGCGGAGATCCATCGCACGCCGCTGCCCGGTCCCGAGGCCGCCTGGTTCATGCACTCACCCGAGGGCGTCTGGACCGGCTTGACGCTGCTCGATCCCTACCGGTCACGCGCCATGCTCATCCGGCTCGACGCCGAGCGCATCGTGTCCCGGCCGCTGGCTGGTGGCGGTCTCGCCGGTTTCAGCCCGGCAGGCGGCCGCTACGTGACACAGACGCTCGACGGGTTCCTGTCCGTCCGCGACGTCGCCTCCGACGCCGTCATCACAGAACGACACCTGGAAGACCTGCCGGGCACGCCGCCGAGCCTCCTGAGCTGCCGACACGTGGACCGTGCGGTGTTCCTGAGCGAGGAGCTGATCCTCGCCGCTCTGAACACCGCAGACCTGCCGAACGACGCCGAGGGTCATCTACTGCTGTCGGCGCTCAGCCTCCGGTGCCGCTCCCAGGTGCGCTACCCGCACCACCACGGATCCGGCGCCGTCCACCCCTCGTACCGGCCAGGCCGATGGCTCACCCGTCATCACGAGGACGATCAGCTCCGGCTGTGGCAGCTCGGCGCTCGCCTCGACGACGAGCCGATGCCGGGCCAACTCGCACTGCTCTGACGGCACCGCCCTGCCGACGTACCCGTTCGGCGTCGGACACGCGTCCGCTGCCGCCGGCCAGCAGCGCGTGGTGGGTGGACGCCGGTGTCAGCAGCCGCGGATCAGAGCGGTCAACGGCGCACCCGATAGCGCAGGTGAAGCACCCGGTTGCCCTGAATCACCACGTCGGGATCCTCCAGCAGGTGCTGCGCGTCGACCGACCCGAAGTAGCGTTTACCGGACCCGAGCACCACGGGTACGACGTCCATGCGTACCTCGTCGACCAGGCCCGCGGCGAGCACCTGGCCTCCGACGTCGCCGGCGGCGACCTCGACGATGCGGTCACCGGCGAGTTCCTGCGCCTTGGCCACGGCTGCCTCGACGCCGTCGACGAAGTGGAACGGCGCCTCGGCGTCCCAGCCCTCGGGCGCCGGCCGGTGCGTCACGACGACCACGTGGTCGATCCCGCTCGGCGGCTTCCCGTCCCAGCCGTCGGTCAGGTCGAAGACGTGCCGGCCGACGACCGTCACCCCGATCTGGTCCCAGTACGGCCGGATGTAGTCGTGGGAGGTCTGCGACACCCTCAACGCACCACTGGCGTCCAACGGGACGTCACCGCTGGTCAACCAGTCGAACAGCGGTCCGGGCTGGTCGTTCTCGTCCGCGACGAAGCCGTCCACCGACACCGAGCTGTACATGACGACAGTGCCCACGGGGCTCTCCTCTGCCTTGGGTGCCCCCAAGTTAGCGGGCCGGGAGTCTACGAACACGATTCCAGCCGGACGCTCGCGCGTTCTGCTGACCGCGAAGTGGGCTTCATGAGGTCTCGTCCACCGGCCATGCTGGCTGGATGGATCCGCCCGGACGCCTTACTCCCCAGGCCCTGCTCACGAACCTCTACGCGGCCTTCAACAGGCGTGACATCCCCACTCTGCTGGCCGCCATGGCGCCGGACGTCTCGTGGCCCAACGGCTGGGAGGGAGGCGTCGTTCGCGGCCGGGACCAGGTGGGTGCCTACTGGCGCCGGCAGTGGGACCAGATCGAGCCCGTCGTCACGCCGACCGCGTTCCGCACGGAGGCCGACGGCCGCATCGCCGTCACCGTTCATCAGGTGGTCCACGACAGGGCCGGAGCGAAGCTCGCCGACCACACCGTCACGCACGTCTACCGCCTGGGCGACGGCTTGGTGACAGAGATGGAGACCCGCGAGTGACACCACGTCCTCGGAGGGCATGAGGGGTCGCGACAGCGATGAGTTTCGTTGCGGCCCCCGGTCTGCATACCCGTGCACCCGATCTCCCGACTCCCGGGGAGAGCGTCATGACCGCTACGTACAGGAGGCAAGCGTGAAGCTACTTCTCACATCCGCGGGCGTCCAGAACCCGAGCATCCGTGATGCGCTGGTCGACCTGCTGGGCAAGCCGATCGCCGAATCCAGTGCCCTCTGCATCCCCACGGCGGCGTACCCGATGGGCGGACCGGCCTCGGCCTGGCGCTTCATCACCGGTCAGACGCCGCTGCCCATGAGCGGCCTCGGCTGGAAGTCGCTGGGCGTCCTCGAACTGACAGCGCTGCCCAGCATCGGCCAGGAGCACTGGATCCCCTGGGTCCGCGAGGCCGACGTCCTGCTCGCGCACGGCGGCGACGCGACGTACCTGTGCCACTGGATGCGGCAGTCCGGGCTGGCGGACCTCCTGCCGTCACTGCGGGACACCGTCTGGGTCGGGCTGAGCGCCGGCAGCATGGTGCTCACCCCCCGGATCGGTACGGAATTCGTCGAGTGGCAGTCCGCACCCGACGACCGCACACTCGGGCTCGTCGACTTCTCGATCTTCCCGCACCTGGGCCTCGAACCGGACAACACCATGGCCGCCGCCGAGAAGTGGGTGGCCGAGATCGCCGGTCCGGCGTACGCGATCGACGACCAGACGGCCATCAAGGTGACCGACGGCACCGTCGAGGTCGTCTCCGAGGGGCACTGGAGGCGGTTCCCCTCGTAGCGGTGGCTACCCGAGCAGCGTCGCCGCCACGGCCAGTGTGGCCAGCGACAGCGTCGTGGTCACGACCACCGCCCGGTTGGCCACCGCCTCGCCGACGCCGTACTCCTGGGCAAAGATGAACGTGTTCTGCGCCGTCGGCAGGCCCGCGCACACCACCACGGCGAGCGACTGCGGCGCGGACAGGTGCAGGGCCAGTCCGGCCGCGTACGCGATGACCGGCTGCGCGACCAGCTTCAGCGCGCTGACCGCGGCCAGCTCGGCCGCCCCGGCCGGCTCGGCCGGTTCTGCCCGCGACGGCGCCGTGCGGTGCAGCGACGCGCCGAGCGCGACCAGGGCGGCCGGAACCGCGGCACCGGCCAGCAGCGCCAGCGGCGCGGCGGCCGCCGACGGCAGGCGCAGGCCGGCAGCCGAGCACGCGACACCGAGCAGCGACGCCAGGATCACCGGGTTGCGTACGGGCAGGGAGGCGATGCGGCGCACCCTGATCCGCCCGGCCGGGTCGCTGTGCCGGTCCAGGGCGACCAGGATCACGGGCGCCACCACCAGCACCTGCAGCAGCACCACCACCGCCAGGAACGACACGTCGCCGAGAACCTGCGTCGCGATCGGGATGCCGAGGTTCGCCGAGTTCACGTACCCGGCGGCCATGCCCCAGATCGGCCGTTCGCCGGGCCCGCGACCGAACAGCCGGCTCGCGCCGGCCCACCCGAACCCGATCACCGCGACGGTGCTCACCGCGAAGGCGAGCAGCGAGCGGCCGGCGAACCCGGACAGCGGCATCCGGGACAGGGCCAGGAACAGGGCGGCCGGCATCGCAAGATGGAACACGAACCGGCCGAGCACCGACGCCGCCGCCTCGCCCAGCAGGCCCCAACGGCAGGCCGCGTAGCCGACCGCGGTGAGGATCCAGATCGGTACGAACGCCGACACCAGGCTCATACGGGCGTCACCGGCGAGCGTCGCGCCAGGTCAGGGACCGGCGGGCGTCCGGAGCGTACGAGCCGAGAAACGCCGGCCAAGATCAGGTGCGCTGATCTGCCGCGGAGCGCGCGGGCGCCTCGGTCACCTCTGCTCCCCCTGTCGAGCAGGTCGCGAGATATCACTCAACCTGGCCCTCCGCACGCGTGATCAGCTCCCGCACCTGCTCCGATGAGAGCCGGCTGGCAACAGCTACCAGCCTGCCGATCTCCTGGCTCGCCGCGTAGGCCCCTTCCTTTGCGGCGGAAACATCCACGACGGGCAATCCGGCGATCACCAAGAGGTCCGCCACCGGCATCTGCAAGGCAGGAGCGATGTCGTGGAGGACGTCGGCTCCTGGCGGGACGGCACCACTGAGAAGCTGCCGGATCGTCGATTCAGCTCGGCCAGAGGCACGGCTGATCGCTCGTGGGGTGAGACGACGGTTCGCCACGAGGCCACGCAGGATCGACGCGGCGTCATGGTTCACCCGGCCAGACTACCGACATGGACACTGCGGTTCGTCGACGCTGCGCGTCCTGGCTCGCCCCGTGCCGCCGGCGCGCCGCCTGCCCCCTGTCGGCATCCCGGAGCCTTGCGGCGGGGAGCGTCCGGTCGCCCTGCCACCTGATCGCGGCCCGCCCAGCGCCTAGGATGGTCCCGGTGACCATCCCCGAACGGCGATCCGCCGACGTCCCGACCGACGAAGACCGGCTCGACGAAGCCCTGCGGTTGCTCTCCGGTGCACCGGTCGCACTCGATGTCGCCGTCAAGCGGCTGGCCCGCGGCAGCGGCGTCTACGCCTGGTGGGCTGCCCCCTCGGTCCTCCCCGACCTCCCCGGACCGCCGAACGACAGCGACCCGTCGCGACGGATGCTCTATCTCGGACGGGCGACCAGCCTGCGGGGCCGGATCCTGCGCAACCATCTGCGGCGTTCGGGCAGCTCGACCCTGCGCCGCACGCTGGCCGGCCTCCTCGTCTCCGAGGGCTACCGCACCACCTGGACCGACCGCGTCGTCCTGGTGCCCGAGGACGAGACGCGGCTGACCGCGTGGATGCACGAGCACCTGCGCCTGACCTGGGCGGAGGACCCAGAGCCGACGATCATCGAGGCCGAACTCGTCAGGCGTCTGCACCCGCCGCTCAACGTCCACGGCGTCGACCCCGAGCACATCCAGGCCGCAGTGGTCGCCGCCAAGAACTCGTACAACACCAGCAGCAGCCCGGCCCAGCCCTAGCGAACGCCGCAGCCCGGCACGCCGCCGGGATCACCCGATCCGCCGGATGCGTACCTTCGGGCGCTCGTTGCGCAGGTGACCCAGCTTGTGCTGGCGGACCTGCTCCTCCCACACCTCCTGGTCGTACTCCGGATCCGGCGCCGTCCACCGGTGCGACCCGTCGCTGTAGTGGAACTTCTCGTCGCCGGCCCGCAACACGCTCACCGCTGCCACCCCAGGAACCGCCTGTGCAACGTCCCGGCCGGCGCCCAGCTCAGGTCCGCCGTCGCCCGCACCAACTGCGCCCCCAGGTACACCGCCAGCGACACCGGCGCACCCTCGTACTCCGCAAGAAGCTCCCGCCGCCGCGTCGCGCACGGCCACGGCGCACCGCACCCACCGCACGTCCAGACCGGCAGCACCGGCCCGTGGGTGCTCACCCGCGCACCCCCAGGAAGCGGGCAACGCTCGCGCGCGCCTGCCGGCTGGTCGCCCACGCGACCTGCCAGCAGGGGTACGGAGTCAGCCGCGCCCACCACAGCCGGCAACCCACGCACATCCCGTCCAGACCCCGTACGTGCACCGCCAGGATCGCCTGTTCCGCAGTGCTCACTGGTCCTCCTGCGACGGCCAGTGACCGCGATTGATCGGTACGCGGTGACGGTTCCGGCACGGCAGGTCCGCACCACAGCGGCACACCCACCGCCACTTCCGCCACGACCAGGCCGGGCGATGCCGGCGTACGAGCGTCGACGCGACAGCGAGGAGGTAGCCCTCGTAGGGCAGGCGCCTCCTGCGTGACCTGGTGGGTGCGACGACGTCGGCGTCCCGGCGCGAAGCTTGTGCCGCTGCCGACTCGACGGGCGCTGTCTGCGCATGATCGGATTCGGCCAGTGCGAGGATCCGCCGCTTGGCCGCTTCCCATTCGGCCTTCTGCGTGTCCTGGCCCGTGCGGCGCCAACCGTTCCGACCGCCCATCACCACCTCCGTCCGCTCCGGCGCGACGGATCACTGCACAAGGGAGTGCGGTGTCGCGCCCGGCCGGATGAGGCGTTTCCTCACCCGAAAACGGACACTAGGGCCACATGGTGATGGAGAAATTACCGCTGGTTATGCCGCCAGGCTGATGCCAAGGCGCCCGGCCAGCAGACGCAGCTCGTTCGGCACCGCCCGCCGCTTGGCCCGCTGCGCCATCGCGACCACCGCGTCCTGGGCGAGCGGGTTGAGGGAGAACGGCACCGGCGCGGCCTGTTCCGCACGCACGAACGCCGCGATCGCCTCGTTGTCCCGGCGACCGGAATCGGCCAGCGCCCGCCCGAGGTCGAGCCAGTACGACATCTGCCGGATCGACGCCGCCAGCACCTGCGGCCGTACCGTGCGGGACAGCTCGATCACCCGGCCGGGCTCGCCGGACTCGGCCGCGATGGACATCTCCCACAGCGTCACGTTCGTCGGCCCGAATCCGCAGCCGTTGAATCCCATGCCGTCCGCCGGGTCACCGAGGGTCGCCGCTTCCCGGGCGGCCTCGGTCAGATGGTCACGCGCGGCGTCCGGGCGCCCGCTGACTGTCGAGGCCAGAGCCGCCGACAGGTGCAACTGACCGAGCATCTGCCGGACCCGCTCGTCGGACGCGGCGGACTGCAGCTCTGCAAGGGAGCGGTCAGCCGCCCGCGCGGCGAGCGGGGCGGACTCGATCGGCAGACTCTGCGCGTACGCGAAACGGGTCGCGCCCAGCCACGCCGCCTCCTCCACGTCCTCGGCCGCCGTCACCGCCACCCGCGCCGCGTTCAACGCCAGGTGGCGGTACCCGAGGTGCCGCAGGCAGGCCGACGCCTGGTACGCCACCTGCGCGAGCGCAGGTCCGCCCGCTGCGGCGGCCTCCAGCAGCAGGCCGGGCAGCATCTGGGCCATGGCCGGGAAGTTCGAGCGGTGGCGGAGCTGCTCACTGCGGGCGATGCCCGCCGCCAGCGCTTCCCGGGTACGCGTCGACGGCCGCCGCTCGCCGTCCTCGATCTCGATGAGTGCGGACCAGATCGCCGGTACGCACTCGGCCGCGCGCTCACGCGCCGGGTCGCCCGTCTCGGTGCCCTGCCCGAGCAGGTCCGCGACCGTGATCTGCAACGCGGCGGCGACGGCGACCAGGGTGGAGCGCCTGTCGATCGTCTTACGGCCGGACTCGACCTGGGAGATGTAGGACTGGCTGACCCCGGCGAGCCCGGCGAGAACGGCCTGGCTCATCCCGCCACGGCGCATCCGCCAGTAGCGAATCCGGGCACCGATCGTGTCGGCCTTGCTGGCCATGTCTCGCCTGCCTCCCAGGACGAGGGCTGGGACTCCGGCACCGGCCGGTGAAGCCGGCACACCCGTGCGCCAGTGTACGTGGATCGGTGCTCTCGCATTGACGTCGAGGCGATTCCTACCTGCTGCTCCCCCGCGCTCTGTGGTCGACTGGTTGGGCCGACCGGAGGTGCGACCGACATGCCAACGCCGCCTGCCTACCTGGCAATCGCCGCCGATCTACGCGCCGCGATCCTGTCCGGAGAACTTCCCGCTGGAGCCTGCCGTCCGAGTCCGGCCTGATGCGCCAGTACGACGTGAGCCGGACCGTCGCCAAGTGGGCCATCGCCGTCCTCAAGGGCGAGGGCATCGTGGAGGGTCGCGCCGGATCCGGCGTATACGTCCGAGACACCACCCGGCTGCTCCGTCATGCCCGAGGCCGCGACGTCCGCTCCGGCGACGGCCCGACTTCCCCGTTCGCCCGCGACGCGGCCGACGCTGGGCAGCAGGGCACGTGGGAGCACGACAGCCGACACGAGAAGGCCGATGAGCGGATCGCCGCCCGGCTCGGCGTCGAGCCGGGAGCGCCAGTGATGCGGACGTCGTATCGCTTCCTCGCCGACGGCGAACCGACACAGCTTTCCGTGTCGTACGAGCCGCTCGCCGTCACCGAGGGAACCCCGGTTGAGTGGCCCGAGGACAGCTCCGTGAAGGGCGTCGTGGCCCGCATGGACACCATCGGCGTACGGGTCGACGAGGTCGTGGAGCGCGTCAGCCTTCGATCGGCGAACGCCGAGGAGGTCGAGGCGCTCAACCTGCCGGCCCGCACGTTCGTACACGCCATCGAGCGGACCTACACGGCGGGTGGTACGCCGGTGGAGACGGCCGACATCGTGCTGCCCGGCGGTCGATACGAACTCGTCTACCGTCTCCCCATCGACTGACGAGTTGACGAGGGGGATGCGATGTCGACAAGGCCTGATGAGGAGTCGCTTCCGATGAGGACCGATCCTCACGCGGGAGCCATGAGCTTCATCTTCGAGGCGGGCGTACTCAAGCGCGCCGCGCGGACCGGTTGGTGGTTCGCCGGTGTGAAGCACCCCGAATCGATCGCCGAACACTCGTTCCGCACGGCGCTCATCGGCATGATGCTCGCGGCCATGGAGGGCGCCGACCCGGGTCGCGTCTCGATGATGTGCGTCCTACACGACACCCAGGAGACCCGGATCACCGACATCCCGCACATCGCCAAGCGCTACCTCACCGCTGCGCCTAACACCGCCGTCACCGCCGACCAGGTCGCCGCCTGCCCGCCCGCCGTTGCCGACGTGATCAATGCTGCCGTCGCAGAGTACGAGGCCGGCGCAACTCTGGAAGCCATCGTGGCCCGCGACGCGGACAAGTTGGAGTGCCTCGTCCAAGCGGTTGAGTACCGGCACCAGGGAGTCGCGGACGTTCAGCGCTGGATCGACAGTTCGCGGGCGGCGCTCAAGACAGCCTCCGCTCACCGCCTCGCCGACGCCGCCCTCGCCCGCGCTCCAATGGCATGGTTGAATCCCCCCGCCAGCCCGCCCGTGACGTAGACGTCAGTGGACACTACGGCCCTGTGGGGCAACGCCCTGCCCGCACAGTGGAACCTGACGTCCGACTGATCGCGTCCGGCACGAAGCCGACGAACGAGGCTCTGTCGGTGACGAGCAGGTTCCCCTGACTACCGCTTGATGCCGGTATCACCAGGCTGGAGCGCGGCGGCGATGAGGCGGAGTTGTTCCGGCGACAGATCACCTCCGTGACGGCGGTACGTAGCCGATCCCAGGCCGACGAGGACGTCGTCCACGTCGGCCCATCGGCACGGCCCCCAGTACCTGAGGCTGGTGAGCAGCTCTTCACTGAGCTGACGCACACCGGACCGGGCGCCGAGAGTGGTCAGGGCTTCCGCTATCAGGTCGATGGCTGTGTTCGGGCGGCTGCTGTCGGCACAGGCCGGAACGAGCAGGAGCAACCGCTCGGCGCTTGTGTGATCCGGATCCGGCTGCTGCGCTGCGGCGACCACTTCCTGCCATGCGAACGCCGGTCCTCGGAAATGTCCCTCCATCGCGGCGAGGGGAATCGACACGTCGCCGGTGCCGGGATCGAGCACGTAGTCGACACCACCGTCGTCCTCGTAGTTGCGCATGACGACGTGCAGGCGACAGCCCTCGGCGAGCGGTAGCGAGAACACCGGCCATCGGTCCGCGTCGAGGAATAGGTCGACGATCTGCTCCAGGTCGGCTGGATCGACACCGAAGGCGTCCGGTGCCGACGCGGCTCCGCCGACGGTGGCGAGGAAAGCGGGCCAGAACATCGCGTACGACATCAGGTCGGATCCGTCGACCAGCGGCGACCGCAGGATCGGCGGTTCGTAGCCATCCAGGTATCCAGGGATGATCACCTCGCCATCATGGCAGCGCGGTAGCCGCCTGGTGGACCGGTGCCGTTTGTCGCACCGCCCCGGCAGGTTCGATCATCCGGACATGACGAGCGGATCGGCCTGTCAGAGCTGGCTGCCCGGGCTGAGAATCCTCGGCGGGACATAACCGTCGTGGTCCTTGGGATCGCCGGCGTGAGGCCCCGCGTACATCTGATACGGCAGGAGCAGGACATCAGTTGTACGGGCAAGGTCCGGCTCCGTGCTGGGCCCGAACCAGCCGTCCACGAGTGAGTCCTTGACGATCAACGTACACAGGATGACGACTCTGCGACCGTCGACCGCGCAGGCCTGAAGCTCGACGCGTTCCATGGCGGCCCACCGGTTCCCGCTGGTGAAGCGGTAGTGGAAGTGCACCGCAGGACCCCGCTCGGGTGCCTGTGGGTGAACAGTGGTCTTCCAGGCGGTCACCTCTGCGGTCACCGGGTAGGTCCGCTCTCCTCGGACGACAGTGACCTCTCTGGCCGCCGCCCCCGGTTCCGGGATGACGGGGCGGTGGTCAGTGCCGCACGCTACGACGGCAGTCGCGACGGGGATGACGAGGATGCCGACGCGGCCGAGGCGGGACCACGAAGCCATGCGTGACATCGTAGACGGGCAGGCCGGCTGGCCCCGTCCGGTAACGGTCAGCCAGGCAGTCGGGACCGGGTGTCCACCTCCGCGGCCGACACGATCTGTTCCGCGAGACGCATCGTCTTCACCGTCTCCGGATGCTCCTTCCCGAGCACCTCGACCCGCTTCCGGCGTATTCGGTGCTCAGCGTGGTTTTTCCGACGCCGCCGATTCCATGGAGCACCTGGACGACAGTCGACGTCCGTTCCTCGAGGCCGTTCTCGAAAGCGGCGAGTTGAATGTCGCGTCCCACGAAAGAGGGGTTACGTGGCGGGAGGTTGTACACGACTTCGCGACGCTCATTCGACGGGTCGGAGACGGCCACCGTCTTCTGCTCTCCCGAATGGCCGCCCACGCAGCCAGGGCCGCACCGATGACCGGACATACGAGCGCCGCTACGGTTGCCGAGGTCTGTACGTCCAAGTCGGCCCACACCTGACACGCTTTCAAGGAGCGCACCAACGGTGCACCGTGGAGTTGAGACTTTACACCTTGTCTATGTCTGCAACGACTCGGCTCCTCGCTTGAGGACGTCCGAAAAGGTGAAATGCGCAGTTGCCTATAGCTGTTCCTCCACACCCGCTGACCTGCGTCGGCGTCGCTTATCGGGTAGCGTGGCCGAGGGCCGGTCACTACGCGAACGTCGTCCATTCCCGAGTCGGGATGTGGCCCTCGCTGACGTCCCAGCAGCCCTCGGCCCATGCTTTCGCCACCATCACCGGGCGGCTCAGCACCACATCGCCGGCCCGTTGTACCCGCAGCACCAACCCGAGCTGCGGCGAACACGGATCGGCGCCCTGCGAGTACCTCAATTCGAGGCTGTGCGCCGCGAGGTGCTCGGTGAGATCGCGCTCCAGCCGTGAGGGCCGCTGTCCCACCAGCCGCAATCCGTCCAGTGTCACCTGCGGCCCGCGAAGGGCGTTGACGGCGACGCCGGCCAAGCCGTTCGACTCGTCGTAGTAGGTGGTGATCGCAGGTCCGGTCGGCGCCGCGCCCGCACTCCGCTCAAGCCTGCGCGAACGGCGTGAACGTCCAGCGCAGTCGCTGTTCATCGGTCAGAACGGCCCAGACTTCGGCTGACAACCCTCAGAACCAGCTTTCCCGCATGTCCAGCGTCGTCCGGTCCAGCCCTTCCAGCAGGTCGAACTGCGCCCCCACCTTCGGCAACTCCCACCGGTAGAAGTACCGCGCCGCCTGCCTCTTCCCCGCCAGGAACTCCCCCTCGGCCCCATCCGGCGACCCCAGCGCCTCCACCGCCAGCACCTGCTCCAGCCACATCCACGCGATCACCACGTGCCCGACCGCCTCCAGGTACACCGAGGCGTTCGCCAGCGCCAGCTCCGGATCACCAGGGGCCCACAACCGCCGCGTCACCACGGCGATCCGGTCCACCGCCGCGCCGAGCTGACCGGCCAGCTCGGAGGCGAACCCCTCCGCCTTCCACGCCCGGGTCACGGTGCCGCGGATCGTCTCCAGCAGCAGTTCCAGCGCTGCCCCGTCGCGCATGGTGACCTTGCGTCCGAGCAGGTCCAGCGCCTGGATGCCGTGGGTGCCCTCGTGGATGGCGTTGAGCCGGTTGTCCCGCCAGTGCTGCTCGACGTCGTAGTCGCGGGTGTAGCCGTACCCGCCGTGCACCTGGATGGCCAGGTCGTTGGCGGCCAGGCACCACTGCGCCGGCCAGCTCTTGGTGATCGGGGTGAGCAGGTCCAGCAACAGCTGCGCCCGTTCGCGGTCGGCCTCGGCGGGTGCGGTCTTCTGCTCGTCGAGCAGCCGTCCGCAGTAGAGCACGAGCGCGAGCGCGCCCTCCACGTAGCTCTTCTGCGCCAGCAGCATCCGGCGTACGTCGCTGTGGGCCACGATCGGCACCTGCGGTGTGGTGGGGTCCTTGTCGGCGACCGGGCGGCCCTGCGGGCGTTGCCGGGCGTACGCGACGGACTTCAGGTACGCGGTGTAGCCGAGCGCTGTGGCGCCGGCCCCGATGCCGATGCGCGCCTCGTTCATCATGTGGAACATCACCGCGAGCCCTTGGTGCGGCTGCCCCACCAGGTAGCCGACCGCCCCGGCCCGCCCGTACGGCCGGTGCACGCCCTCGCCGAAGTTCAGCAGCGTGTTGGTGGTGCCCCGGTAGCCGAGCTTGTGGTTGAGCCCGACCAGCACCACGTCGTTGCGCGGCCCGAGGTTGCCGCCGTCGTCGAGCAGCACCTTCGGCACGATGAACAGCGACAGGCCCTTCACGCCAGGCGGCGCGCCCGGGATACGCGCGAGGACCAGGTGCACGATGTTCTCGGCCAGTTCGTGGTCGCCGCCGGAGATCCACATCTTGGTGCCGACGATCCGGTACGTGCCGTCGTCCTGCGGCTCGGCCCGCGTGGTCAGGTCGGTCAGGGAACTGCCGGCCTGCGGCTCGGACAGGCACATGGTGCCGAAGAACCGGCCCTCGACCATCGGGCGTACCCAGGTGTCGATCTGCTCGGCGCTGCCGTGGGCCAGCAGCAGGTTGGCGTTGCCGAGGGTGAGCATCGGGTACGCCGACGTGCCCACGTTGGCGGCCTGGAACCAGGCGAAGGCGGCGGCGGCCACGGTGTGCGGCAGTTGCAGGCCGCCGACCGACTCGTCCATGGTGGCGGCGAGCAGCCCGGTCTCGGCGAACGCCTCCAGGGCGGCCTTGACCTGCGGGATGGTCCGCACGCGCTGCCCGTCGAACGTGGGTTCGCCGGTGTCGGCGGCCCGGTTGTGCGGGGCGAACCGTTCGGCGGCGACCCGGGCGGCGAGGTCCAGCACCTCGTCGACGGTCTCGCGGGTGTGCTCGGCGTAGCGGGGCCGCTCGGTCAGCCGCGCCACGTCCAGCCAGTCGTGCAGCAGGAACGCGAGGTCACGGCGGGACAGCAGCAGATCGGACGAGGACAACGTGGACTCCTTCCGGTCAGCCGCGGCGCAACCCGGCGACGGCCTCCCGCAGGTCATCCTGACCGATCGGAGCCGGTGGCGCACCCTCCGCCGCCTCCCGGAGCGCCTTGGCGAGTTGCACCCGGCGCAGCGCCTCCCGCAGGTCCGCGCCGGTCAGCCCGGCCGTGTCGGCGGCGAGCGCGGCCGGGTCGACGTCGTCGGCGAACATCTTGAAGCCCGGCCGCTCGTGCCGGTCGATCAGCTCGCGGACCATCTTGGTGAGGATCTCCGCGCGCCCGGCCTCGTCCGGCACCGGGATGGCGATCTTCAGGTCGAAGCGGCCGGAGCGGATCAGCGACGCGTCGACGCGCTGCGGGAAGTTGGTCGTGGCCACCACGATGACGTCCGGGTTCTCCTCGAACAGCGTGTTCATCTCCTGCTTGAAGATGCCCGCGACCGCGTTGACGGCCTGGCTGGCCGCGTCACCGCCGGCACCGGCGTAGCTGATGATCGAGTCGAACTCGTCGAACAGCATCACGGTGGGCCGCCGGTAGCGGCGTGCCTCCCGGAAGATGCGCTTGATGTTGCGTTCCGAGCCGCCGAGGTACTTGTCCAGGATCTCCGGGGTACGGATCTCCACGAAGTCCGCGCCGACCTCGTTCGCCAGCGCCCGGGCCAGCATCGTCTTGCCGGTGCCCGGCGGGCCGTACATCAGGATGCCCTGCGGCCGGCGTGCGCCCCAGCGGGCCATCGCCTGCGGGTGCCGGAACGACACCGCCACCTCGCGGAACCGCGCGACCACGTCGGGCAGGCCGCCGACCTGGTCGAGGGTCACCGCCGCGCTGGGCGGCCCGGCCACCGTGACCGGTCGCCGCCCCACGAGGTACGTCCGTCCGCGCAGCACCGCCGGCTCCTCGCTGTCGCCGGACAACTCACGTACGGCCTGGAGCAGCAGGCCCAGCATCGCCCGCAGGTGCGCCGGATCCACGTCGGCGCTGGGCACTTCGGCGCGGATGCGTACCGTGCCGTTGTCCTGGTCGACGCGGGGCCTCAGCCCTGCCTCCTCGGCGGCGCGCAGCACCTCCCGCCCGGCCGGGTCGCGCGGCGGCGCGACGAGCGTGGCAACCGGGCGAGGCCAGATCCGCCGCCCGGCCTCCGCGGCGATCCGGCCCACCGCGGCGGCCGGGCCGTCGCCGCCGCGCGCGGCCAGCCGCTCGGCGAGCAGCAGGCCGACCGGCCCGGCCAGCCCGAGGGCGATCAGGCCCGCCGGTGCGGCCTCCACCCGGAGGTACGCCTCGAAGCGGTGCACCGGCGGCTCGGCGGCGGTGTCGGCGCGCACGGTGCAGCGGACCTCCCGCACCGGGGCGGGGAAGTCGCCGCCGGACAGCAGGTCCACCGGCCCGTCGACGGCGGCGGCGAGCAGCCCGGCCGCGTCGGTGATGCGCACCTCGGCGCCGAGCAGCGGCACCGTCTCCTCGTCCGGCCGTACCTCGGTCATCGGCAGCCCTCTCCTCGCGGCGGCGTCCGCTTCCCTCGCGTGGCGTCCGCCTCCGAGTCTGGCACCGGCCCGGCCGGGCGGCCACCGCTGCGCCGCCGCCGCTGACCTGGCCGCCGCCCGCCCGGCCGTCGCTCAGCTCGCCTCGGCGAGCAGGCCGTCGACCAGGTCGCGGGGCAGCCCGTGGGTGTCGTGCAGCCAGTGGTAGTCGCGTTCGGTCAGCGGCCCGCGCTCCCGTACCCGGTCGACGAGCGGCCGTCCGCGTCGCAGCAGTCCACGGAAGCGGCGTTCCTCGTCCACCAGCGTCGCGTGCAGCGAGCCGGCGTCGACCGGCCGCGTGCTCGGATCGGGCACCTGGCGGAAGCGGCGCAGCGTGTCCGCGTACACCCGGGGTGGCAGGTCGTCCAGGGTGCGCGCCGGGTCGTCGCGCCACAGCACTGTCAGCGCGCGGCGCAGGAGCCGCCGCAGCACGTACCCGCGGCCGGTGTTGCCGGGGCGTACCCCGTCACCGAGCACGACCACCGCGGACCGCAGGTGGTCGGAGACCACGCGCAGGTCCTCACCGCGCAGGTCCCACCGGTCGCGGACGACGTCCACCCACGGCCGCAGCCCGTCGCCGGTGAACACGGACCGGTCGCCGCGCAGCACCATCTCCAGCCGTTCCAGGCCCATGCCGGTGTCGATGCTGGAGTGCGGCAGCGGCGTGAGCCGCCCGTCGGGGTGCCTGTGGTAGCGCATCTGCACGTGGTTCCACACCTCCACCCAGCGCGTGTCGGTGCTCGGTGTGCCGGTGGGCGGGCCGTCGCCGGTCCACACGAAGATCTCCGAGTCCGGTCCGCAGGGGCCGGTCGGGCCGTTGGACCACCAGTTGTCCTCGCCGAGCGCCTCCACCGGGACGCCGAGCCCGGTCCATGTCTCCCGCGCGGTGTCGTCCGGCCCGAGCCGGTCGTCGCCGCCGAACACCGTCGCGTGCAGTTTCCCCGCCGGGATGCCGAACCCGTCGGTGAGCAGCTCGAAGCCCCAGCGCAGGCTGGTCGCGATGTCGTAGTCGCCGAGCGACCACGAGCCGAGCATCTGGAACACGGTCAGGTGGGTGCTGTCGCCCACCTCGTCCAGGTCCGTGGTGCGCAGGCACCGCTGCACGTTCGCCAGTCGCCGCCCGCCCGGGTGCGGGCGCCCCAGCAGGTACGGTGTGAGCGGGTGCATGCCGGACGTGGTGAACAGCACCGGGTCGCCGGGCGGCGGAACGAGCGAACTCTCCGGCGCACGCCGATGGTCGTGCCGCTGGTAGTGGTCGAGGAACGTCCGGGTGATCTCGTCGGGTGTCATGGCGGGTGCCTTCCGGGTACGGGTGACCGGACGGCCCGCCGCGCGCGTTTGACGGCGTCGACACGACGACGCCGGCGGACCGTTTCCGGTCGCCGGCGTGGGTGTGGGGCAGGTCAGGCGGCGGCAACCGGCGAGCGGGAAGCTCGCGCGGCCGCGGCGGTAAAGGTACGCCTGCTCTGCATACTCCGACGGTAGCCCGCCCCGCACCGTCCCGCCCAACCCTTTTCCGCGCGCCCGCGTGCCCCGTGCGCCCCGTGCCCCGCGCCCCGCGCCCCGCGCCCCGCGCCAGCGCAAGATCAACGCAACTCCCCCGAGAAGGCGGGGTCACCGGCCCTCGGATGCCGCCACTTCGCCGATCTGGAGTTGACCATGGCCCCTGGAGACGTGGGTGGAACGCCATGGGTGTCAAAACGGGCCGGAGACACCCATGGCGTTCCACTCGGGCAGGCGGCGGGCGTCAGCGGGTGGGGGTGAGCAGGCGGCGGTAGAGGGCGGTCAGGCGTTCGGCCTGCGCCTCCCACGTCCACCCGGGCAGCGGCGAGTCCGGCCCCTCGTAGGCGGCGCGGTACCGGGCCGGATCCGCGAGGACCGCCCGTACCGCGCGGGCCAGGTCGGCGGCGTCGCGGGCGCGGAACACCTCGCCCTGCCCGGTGGCGCGGACCGTCTCGGCCATGGTCCGTACGTCGCTGACCACAATCGGCAGCCGCGCGTGCGCGTACTCGAAGAACTTCGTGATCAGCGCGATCTCGTGATTCGGCCAGTGATGCAGCGGGATCAGCCCGATGTCGGCGGTGGCGAGGAACGCGACGAGCTGCCGGTGCGGCACGTACGGCAGCACGTGCACCCGGTCGCCCACCTGATGCCGGGCCGCGCGGGCGACGACCTGGCGGACGTAGGCGGCGTCCGGGTCGGCGACGACAAGGGCCAGGTGTACGCCGGGCAGCAGCGGCAACGCCTCGACAACCGTGTCCACGCCGCGCTGGGCGGCCATCGCCCCGCTGTAGACGAGCAGCGGCGTGTCCGGGGGCAGACCGCACCGCTTCCGCAGGTCGGGAGCGGCCAGGTCGGCGGGCTCGAAGGCGGCCGGCTCGGGGGCGGGCGGCTCGGAGGCGGCAGTGACCGGGGCGTTCAGGATCACTGTGGGGCGCTCGGGCAGGGCGTGGTCGCGTACCAGCAGGTCGGCGAGCGTGTCGGAGACGGTGACCACCGCGTCGGCGGCGCCGACGTACTCGCGGACGTAACCGAGATGCGCGGGCAGCCAGCGGGCGTTGTCGCGGCGGGGCCGGGCGCCGGGCAGCCACTCGTGCGCGTCCCAGACCAGCTTGATGTCCCGTCCGGCGGCGCGGGCGCGGTCCACGGCGCGGGCGGCCACGCCGAGCATCCGGAAGTCGTGCGCGTGGATCAGGTCGGGCCGCAGCTCGTCGACGACCGGTCCGGCGACCCGTTCGTAGTCCCAGAGCCCCGGCTCCAGCCGCCGCCAGGCCCCGTCGCGCAGCCGGGCTCGCCAGTAGCGGACCTGGGCGTGCTCCACCGGTCGGCGTGCCAGCCGGGCCGCGCGCAACGGCAACCCGCCCCGGGCCACCAGCCGCGTCCGCAACCCGGACACGCCGCGCGGGCCGGAGACGGCGGCCGGTGGAGTGGCGCGCGCGGCGGCGAGCGGCAGGACGCGCACCTCGGCGTCGCCGAGCCGCCAGCGGCGTTCGGCGTCGGCGTGGGCGCAGCCGATCAGCGTGACGTCCCAGCCCGCGTCGGCGGCCGAGCGGGCCGCCTTCTGCACCCGCGAGTCACCCTCGACCGCGTTGTCGACGAGCATGACCACGCGCCGGCCGAGCCGCGTCGTGTCGTCGCGCCCCATCGGCGTTCCACCCCTTCACCCGTACGCCCGGACGGGCGCGAGTGTACGGGGACGCGGGACCGTCACGACGGCCGCGAAACCGGCTCTGAGCTGCGGTGACGCCGACTGTGCAGCCGACGGTCAGGTGCCGGCCGGTGGAAGTTCACCGGCCGTGCACCGGACGGGCGGGTCAGGCCGTACCGGAGGAGGCCAGCGCGGCCGGGGCGACCGGCTGCCGGCTGTCCTTGCGGTTGGGCAGCGACAGGCGGATGACCTTCCACCACGCGGAGGCGACCTGCTTGGGCAGCGGGCCGGTGGTGTAGTGCAGGCCGTACCTGTCGAACAGCGCCCGCACCTGCGGGGCGATCTCCTGGTAGCGGTTGCTGGGCAGGTCGGGGAAGAGGTGGTGCTCGATCTGGTACGACAGGTTGCCGGTCATGATGTGCAGCAGCCGGCTGCCGCTGATGTTGGCCGAGCCCAGCATCTGCCGCAGGTACCACTCGCCGCGGGTTTCGCCGTCGATGGAGGTCTTCTCGAACGTCTCCACGCCGTTGGGGAAGTGCCCGCACATGATCACTGAGTGGCTCCACACGTTGCGCAGCAGGTTCGCGGTGAACGTGGCGGCGAGCGTGGACAGGAACGACGGCCCGGACAGCAGCGGGTGCACCACGTAGTCCTTGAGCACCTGGCGGCGGATCTTGCGCCCGACGGCCCTGGCCTTGGCCCGGAACTTGGGGTCCTTGAGCTTGCGCTGCTTGAGGTGGTCGCCCAGCTCCATGTCGTACGCGGCGATGCCGTACTCGAAGAACGCGGCGTTGAGCAGGTTCCACAGCGGCTGCCCGAGGTGCATCGGGTGCCAGGGCTGGTCCTCGTCCACGCGCATGATGCCGTACCCGAGGTCGTTGTCCTTGCCGACCACGTTGGTGTACCTGTGGTGCAGCTCGTTGTGCGACTGCTTCCACTGGTCGGCCGGGGAGACGTGGTCCCACTCCCAGGTGGTGGAGTGGATCTTCGGGTCACGCATCCAGTCCCACTGGCCGTGCAGGACGTTGTGCCCGATCTCCATGTTCTCCAGGATCTTGGCGACCGTGAGCCCGGCCGTGCCGACGATCCAGGCCGGCGGGAACAGCGAGAACAGCAGCACCGCACGGCTGCTCATCTCCAGTGTCCGCTGGGTCTTGACCACCTTGCGGATGTAGCGGGCGTCCCGCTCCCCCCGGTCGGCGAGGACCCGGTCCCGGATCGCGTCCAGTTCCTTGCCGATGATCTCGATGTCCTCGGCGCTCAGGTGGGCGATCGGGTTGACGGCCTTCTTCTGGATCACGGTCACGTGGGTGGCTCCTGTCAGATATCGATGTCGCAGGTACCGGCGGCGGCCGACACGCACGTCTGGACCAGCACGCCGTCCCCCGGTACGGCAGTGGTGACGTCGCCGTTGCGCAGGTCGCGGACAGCTCCCTGGCGCAGCGGTACGACGCAGCCGAAGCAGATGCCCATCCGGCACCCGGAAGGCATCAGCACTCCGGCGTTCTCCCCCGCGTCGAGCAGTGTGGTGGCGCCGTCGGACTCGACTGTCACGCCCGCCCCGGTGAAGGTCACGGTGCCTCCCTCGCCCGGCGTGATCACCGTCGGGCGGAACCGCTCGGTGTGCAACCGCTCGACGAGACCGTTCGAGGACCAGTACCCCTCGACCGCGTCGAGCATGCCGATCGGCCCGCACGCCCACGCCTCCCGGTCGAGGTGGTCGGGCACCAGGCCGGCCAGTTCGGCGACGTCGAGCAGGCCGTCGGTGTCGGTGTGCCGCTCGATCAGCCGTAGCGCGCCGCGGTCGGCCAGGGCGCGCAGCTCCGTACCGAAGATGACGTCGTCGCGGGTCGGCGCCGAGTGCACGAGCACGACGTCGGCCCGGTCGGCCAGCCCGGAGCGCAGCATCCCCATGACCGGGGTGATGCCGCTGCCCGCGGTGAGGAACAGGACGCGCTCGGGCGTCGCGGCGGGCAGCACGAACTCACCCTGGGCCTGGTCGAGGTGCACGATCGTGCCGGGCCGCAGCCGGCGTACGAGATGGTTGCTGACCTTGCCGTCCGGGATGGCCTTCACGGTGACGGAGATCCGGCCGTCCGTGGCGTCCGGCGGCGAGGTGAGCGAGTACGCGCGCCACTGACGCACCCCGTCGACGTCCACGCCGAGGCGGATGTACTGCCCGGGCGTGTGGCCCTGCCAGGCGCGGCCGGGTTGGATCACCAGCGTGGCCGCGTCCCGGGTCTCCGGGCGTACCGCGACGATCTTGCCGCGCAGCGGGGCGCCCGCGCGCAGCGGCGCGATCAGGTCGAGATAGTCGTCCGGCAGCACCGGCGTGGTGACCGTTCCGGCCAGCCGCAGCAGCCTGTCCCGGAAGGTGACCTTCTGAGGGCGGCGGGAGGCAGTTGTGGTCATATGACCAGCGTGACCGCCCGATCGCATAACATCTTGACCGGCAAAGGTGAAACGGTCGCAGGTTTTTGTTCGGAGGGAACAAACATGACGTCGGAGGCCGGCACGGGGCAGCGCGCCGCGCACCTCAACCTCGACGCCGGGGTGGCGGAGACGCTGCGCGCCCGGCTGCCGATGGTCGCCGAGCGGACGGTCTCCGCGATCACCGCTGAGGTGCCTGACTACTCCGGCGCGCTCACCGGTGCCATGCGGGCGAAGATCGAAAACGCGGTACGCATCGCCCTCGGCACGTTCCTCCAGCTCATCGAGGGTACCCAGGCGTTCGACCCGAGCACTCCCCTGGCCCCGGCGCTGGAGGCGGCGTACGCGCTGGGCAGCGGCGAGGCCCGCTCGGGGCGCAGCATGGACGCGCTGCTGGCCGCGTACCGGGTGGGTGCCCGGGTGGCCTGGCGCGAGGTGTCGACCACGACGGTACGCAGCGGGCTGGCCGCCGAGACGGTGGCCGAGTTCGCCGAGCTGATGTTCGCCTACATCGACGAGCTGTCCGCGGCGAGCGTGGCCGGGCACGCCGACGAACTGGCCAGTGCCGGCCGGATGCGCCGCCGCAGCCTGGAACGGCTCACCCAGCAACTGCTGGCGGGCGAGCCGGAGGAGTCGTTGCGGCGCAGCGCGGAGCGCGCCGACTGGCCGCCGCCGCAGACCCTCACAGTGGTGCTGCTGCCGCGCCGACACCTGCGCGCGGTGCTGGCGCTGCTCAGCCCGTACACGCTGGAGAGCGGCGAGGACCTGCCCGGCATGAACCCGGTCGAGGAGCTGGCCGTACTGCTGGTGCCGGACATGCACGGCGGCCGGCGCCGCCAGCTCACCCGGCTGCTGCACGGGCACCGGGCGGTGCTCGGCCCGGCCCGGCCCTGGCACCGGGTCGCCGCGTCGTACCAGCGGGCCACCCGGGCGCTCGCGCTCGGCCTCGGCGAGGCGGACGCCGGGCCGGTCGACACCGAGCGTCACCTGGCGACGCTGCTGCTCAGCATGGATCCGGAAGCCCTGGCCGACCTGCGCGCGCAGGCGCTCGCGCCGCTGGCCGCGCTGCCCCCGGCCACCGCGCACCGGCTGGCCGAGACGCTGCGGTCGTGGCTGCTGCACCAGGGACGCCGCGACGACGTGGCGGCCGACCTGTTCGTGCACCCGCAGACCGTCCGCTACCGGATGGGCAAGCTGCGGGAGCTGTTCGGCGACCGGCTGCACGACCCGGCCACTGTGCTCGACCTGACCATCGCTCTGGCCGTACCTCCGGAGCCGGAGGAGGCCTGACGCCGCGCCGGGGCGCACGGCCCGGTGCGGCCGGGACCTCCGGCCCTGTCCGCCCGCGACGGTGGCGGGCAGGGTCGGAAGGGGACGAGCAACCAGGAGGGCCGCCATGAACAGCTCATCGACCCGCATCGAGCAGGACCCGAGGGTACGGGTGCTGGAGGCGGCCGCCCGGCAGTCCCTGCACGCCCCGTCGGTGTTCAACACCCAGCCCTGGCGCTGGCAGGTCACCGGCGACGCGCTGGAGTTGCGCGCCGACGCGGACCGGCAGCTCGCCCACACCGACCCGGACGGCCGGCTGCTCATGCTGAGCTGCGGCGCCGCCCTGCACCACGCGCGCGTGTCGCTGACGGCGGTCGGCTGGGCGGTCACCGTGGAGCGGCTGCCCGACCCGGGCGACCCGTCGCTGCTGGCCCGGGTGCGTACCACCGGCCCGGCCGACCTGGACGTCCCGGCGGGCCGCCTGGTCGACGCCATTCCGCGCCGCCGCACCGACCGGCGGGCGTACGGGGACCGGCCGGTGCCGGAGGCGGTGCTGGCCCGGCTCGGCGACGCCGTGGAGGCCGAGGGCGCGCACCTGCACGTGGTCCGGCCGGACCAGATGCCGATGCTCGCCGTCTCCACCGGTCGCGCCGCCGACGCGGAGCTGGCCGACCCCGCGTACCGGGAGGAGCTGCACCGCTGGACCCACCGCCCGGAGGGCAGCGGCGACGGGGTGCCCGCCGCCACCGCCGTGCGGCCGTCCCCGCGCCGGGTGCCGCTGCGCGACTACGCCCCCGGCGGGGCGGCCGGGCTCAGCGCGGGCGCGGACTTCGACCGGGGCGCGGCGTACCTGATCCTGTTCGGCGAGTCCGACGAGCCGGCCGCCTGGCTGCGCGGCGGCGAGGCGCTGTCGGCGCTGCTGCTCACCGCCACCGCCGAGGGACTGGCCAGCGCGCCGCTCAGCGACGCCGTGGAGCTGGCCTGGCCCCGCCGGATGATGCGCGACCTGCTGGCCGGCATCGGCGACCCGTACCTGGTGGTGCGCGTCGGCTGGGGCCCGGACGCGGAGCTGCCGCCGGCGCCGCGCCGCGCGCCCACCGACGTGATCGAGGTGGTGGACCCGCCGCGGTGACCCGGCGCGGTCCGGAGGGCCACCGCCGGCGCGGCGGTCGTCGTAGCCTCGACGCGTGTGGGATTTCGACCCGGCCGCCGCGTTCGTGGTCTTCGGCGACCAGGACTCCGGATGCGTCTCCTACGGCGTGGAGTCGGCGGGCCGGCGCTGGTTCGTGAAGCGGGCCGGGGCACCCGCGGCGCGAGAGTCGCTGACCCGCGCGTTGGGCCTGCACGCCGCGGTCCGGCACCCGGCAGTGGTCCGGCCCGAGCTGGTCCGCGACGGCACCGACGGCCCGACGCTGGTGTACCCGTGGTGCGACGGCGTCGTGCTCAACCACGCCACCATCGGCGGTCGCAGCGACCGGAGCGGGCTGGACCGCTTCCAGCGGCTGCCGGTCGCTGAGGTACGCGCGGCGCTGGACATCATCCTCGACGCCCACCTGGCCGTGAACGCGGCCGGGTACGTGGCGATCGACCTGTACGACGGTTGCTTCCTCTACGACTTCGACGCCCGCCGGATGCGGCTGATCGACCTGGACGAGTACCGGCCGGGACCGTTCGTGCTCGACTCCGACCGGCTGCCCGGCTCCCATCGCTACCTGTCGCCGGAGGAGCTGACCCGGGGCGCGACGATCGACGAGCGCACCACGGTCCATGCGCTCGGTCGTACGCTGCACCACCTGCTCGACGGTCCGTCCGGCTGGCGGGGCACGGCCGCCGAACGCGCGGTCGCCGACCGGGCCGCCCGGTCCGATCCGGCGGAGCGGTACGCCACTGTGTCCGCGTTGGTCCGCGACTGGCGAGCCGCCTGATCGACGGGCCTTGTCAGGCCGGGTCTCGACGACGCGCGCTCACCCCTGCGCGTAACTTTCCGTTACCGCGGCCCGACTCGACAGTGAATCACGGAGGGTGACGGCAGTCGCCGGGGCCGAATGGGTCGGATTGTCCGCAGCATGCTCCTGAACAGCGACGATGCGCGGCGAGCCGAGAGCTGGACGCACACCCCTTCGCGCCCTTTGCTCTGCAGCCACATACGCGGCAGTGGCCGTGAGTCACCGATGCGCCGATGGCTGCAGAGCAAAGGGCGCGGGGTGAGTTCTGCCGGGGAGCTGCGGAGGCTACTGTCGGTGACGGCAAGTCCCGACGGCGGCCGGACCTCGGCGCGGCCTGATCCCGCACGATCGGGCGCGGTGCAATCAGGCGCCGCACGACCAGGCCCGGTGCGATCAGGCCCGGTGTGATCAGGCCGGCTGCCATCGGGCCCGGCGCGACCAGGGGCCGCCCGACGTGCCGGGCGACCCCTGGGGCAGTGGATCGAGGCCACGGGACGGGCGCCGGGTCCGGCGGTCGGAGGCGCCGGGCCACGCCGACGGATCAGCGGGACGGCAGCGACAATTCCGCATAGTCCACTGTCGGCACGGCCCGGCGCCGAACATATTCACGTCTATCTGTTGACGAGTGCAGGATCGACGACAATCATTACTCTCGCTGGATCGACGTACCATGAATGTCGGATCTGGTGGCATTTCTTACCCCTCGACGGGATCGCGCCGGGACTGCGATTCCGCCGGGCGACCATGCCCGGCGCACGCCCGGCCAATCCTACCGAGCTAATAGGAATTGTCGCCGCTCGCCCGAGGAGTCCGCCGGTGGACGGGAACAACGACGCTCCCGCACCGAGCCCGCCGAGGCCGGTGCAGAACGGCTCTGAGCTGCCCGAACAGCTCGCCCTGCACGGCGGACAGCCGGTGCGGCGCACGCCCTGGCCGACGTACGACAAGGGCGCGGTCTTCGTGCACACCGAAGACGAGGACGCGGCTATTCGCGCCGTCCGCAGTCACCTCTACTTCCGATACGACCATCGGCCGCCGAACGAAACCGAATGCGGGCGGTTCGAGGACGAACTGTGTCGCTATTTCGGCACCCGGCACGCGCTGGCCGTTTCCAGCGGGACCGCCGCACTGGCGCTCGCCCTGATGGGCGCCGGAGTGCCGCCGGGATCATTGGTGGCCTGCCCCGGATTCACTTTCGTCGCCACCCCCAGCGCCATTGTCCTGGCCGGTTGCCGGCCATTCCTGGTCGAGGTCGACGACGACCTGCGGATGGACCTCGACGACCTGCGCCGCCGCTGGCACCCCGAGATCCGCGCCGTCATGGTCGTGCACATGCGCGGCTTCGCCGCCGACGTCGAGGCGCTGTCCGCGTTCGCCGCCGAGATGGGCGTGCCGCTCATCGAGGACGCGGTGCCCGCGCTCGGCGCCGAACTCAACGGCCGCAAGCTCGGCACGTTCGGGGCCGCCGGGGCGTTCAGCACCCAGTCCGACAAGGCGCTCAACTGCGGCGAGGGCGGTTTCCTGATCACCGACGACAGCACGCTGTTCGCGCGGGCGGTGGCGCTGTCCGGGGCGTACGAGGGGCGGCTGCGGCGCCATTTCCCGGACGGCGAGCCGCCGCTGACCGGCCTGGACCTGCCGCTGCTGAGCCTGCGGATGGACGAGATCCGGGCGGCACTGCTGCGCGCCGAGCTGACCCGGCTGCCGCAGCGGCTGGCGCTGTTCCACCGCAACTACGCGCACGTCAGCGCCGCCCTGGCCGGGCTGCCCGGGATCGCGGTCCGGCGGCCGGTCGCGCCCGGGGCGTACCTCGGGGAGGCGTTCGTGTTCCGCGTACCAGGCGGCGACGCGGGCTGGTTCGCCCGCGCGCTGCGGGCCGAGGGGATCGACGCCCGCAACATCGGCGCGGACGACGACCTCAACGTGCGGGCGTTCTGGAACTGGCGGTTCCTGTACGACAGCGCCGACCCCGGCGAGATCCGCGCGACGCTGCCACGTACCGCACGGCTGCTGACCGAGACCGTCGACGTGCCGCTGTCGTCCAACCTCACGCCCGGGGACTGCGACGACCTGGTCCGCGCGGTCCGCAAGGTGGCCGCCGCCCGTGAGACAGCCCTGGTCGGGTCGTGACCGGCGCGCAGGCCCCCGCCCGGCCCCTGCCCCGGCTCGCGCTTGCCGGGCTGCTCGGCGGGCTGTTCACCGGCTACCTCGGACTGACAGCGGTGATCCCGGTGCTGCCCGGATTCCTGCGGGAACGGCACGACGCCGGCGACCTGACAGTCGGCGTGGTGGTCACGGTGACCGCGGTGACCGCGCTGCTGGTCCGGCCGGTCGCGGGCGCGCTCGCCGACCGGCACGGCCATCGGACGGTGATGCTGGCCGGGGCGCTCGTGGTGGCCGGTGGTGGCCTGCTCTACCTGGCCCCGCTGAGCGTGCCCGCGCTGGTCGCGGTCCGGCTGCTGCTCGGTGCCGGTGAGGCGGCGCTGTTCACCGCCGGTGCGGTGTGGATCGTGCAGCTCGCCCCGCACGAGCGGCGCGGCCAGCTCATCGGCCTGTATGGGGTGAGCATGTGGGGCGGCATCTCCGCCGGCACGTTCCTCGGCGCGACAGTGCAGCAGGCCGGCTATCCGGCGGTGTGGCTGCTCAGCGCGGTCGCTCCGGCGGTCGGCGCGGCGCTCGTCGCGCTGGTGCCCGCGCCGGCGCGTACCGCACCCGCGGCAAAGGGTGCCGGGCTGCTGCTGCGCCCGGCGCTGCTGCCCGGCATTGCGCTCACCTTCGGCGCCGCCGGGTACGCGGGTCTTGCCGCGTTCGTCGTGCTGCACCTGGACGCCCGGGGCATCGGTCACGGCGTGGTGGTGCTGAGCTGTTTCAGCGCCGTGTACGCCGGCACCCGCCTGGTCATCGGTCACCTGCCGGACCGGCTCGGCCCGCGCCGGGTGGCCGCCTGGTGCGGGGTCGGCGAGGCGGTCGGGCTGCTGGTCATCGCCGTCGCGCCGAACCTGCCGGTGGCGGTGGCCGGCAGCGTGGTGATGGGCGTCGGGTTCTCCCTGCTGCACCCGTCGCTGGCGCTGATGGTGATGAACCGCACCGACCCGGCGCGGCAGGGCGCGGCGATCGGGGCGTACACCTCGTTCTGGGATCTGGGCCTGGCGGTGTGGGGGCCGGCGACCGGCCTGGTCGCGGCCGGTCTCGGCTATCCGGCGGTGTTCGTCGCGGGCGCGGCCGGCGCGGCCGTCGCCGCCGCGATGGCGTTGCGCATCGGCCGGCCGGCGCCCGCGCCCGCCCAGGCGGCGGAGGTACGCGCGGCATGAGCGCACCGGTGACCGTCCTGAGCGTCAACGGCTGGTGCCGTAACGGCAGCACCATCATCGGCAACGTCCTCGGCGAGGCGCCCGGTGTGGTGCACGTCGGTGAGCTGCACTTCCTGTGGAAGAACTCGACCGGGCGCGGGGTGAACGACAGGTGCGGCTGCGGCGCCGCGCTGACCGCGTGTCCGCTGTGGTCGGCGGTGCTGCCGCTGGGCCGCCCGGCCGGGATGCCGGCGGACGCGCACGCCGCCGAGGTGATCCGGCGGCAACGCGCCCGGCTGCGGACCCGGCACACGTGGCGGGTGCTGCGCCGGGGCGCGTACGACGCGGACACCCGGGCGCACGCGGACCTGCTCGGCGCGGTCTACCGGGAGGTGGCCGCGCGCACCGGTGCTGGGGTCATCGTGGACAGCACCAAGATCCCCGGCGAGTCGGCGTTGCTGCCGCACGTGCCGGGCGTCGAGGCGTACTGGCTGCACCTGGTGCGCGACCCGCGTGCGGTGGCGCACTCGTGGCGGGAGCCGAAGGAATACGTCTACGCGATGTCGGCGGCGCGCAGCACCGCGTACTGGCACGGGTTCAACCTCGCGTCGGCGGCGATCAACAGGCGGTACCCGGACCGGTCGGCGTTCCTGCGCTACGAGGACTTCACCGCCGACCCGGCCGGCACGATCGGCGCCCTGCTGCGGCTGGTGGGCGTGGACCCGGCGGCCAACCCGGTACGGGACCGGACCGTCGAGCTGCGTGGCAACCACACCGTCACCGGCAACCCGGACCGGTTCCGGACCGGGCCGACCGTCATCCGGGACCGCGACGACGGGTGGCGGCGCACGCTCACCGGCCGGCAGCGGCTCGCGGTGGCGGCGCTGGCCTGGCCGCTGTCCACCCGGTACGGCTACCGGTCCGGCGGGCCGGACGGCGACCCGGCGTACCCCGGCGCGGCGGCCCGCGTCGGCGAGACGGAGAGGTGAGGACGTGGATCTGGGGCTCAAGGGCCGGGTGGCGCTCGTCGCCGGCGGCACCAGCGGCATCGGGCTGGCCTGCGCGAGGGAGTTCGCCGTGGAGGGCGCGCACGTGGCGGTCTGCGGGCGTGACCCGCAGCGGCTGGCCGCCGCCGAACGGGAGCTGACGGCTGTGGCGTCCGGCCGGGTCAGCGCGACCGGCGTGGACCTCACCGACACCGGCGCCGCCGCCCGCTGGGTGGACCGGGTCGCCGAGGAGTTGGGCGGGGTGGACGTGCTGCTGGTCAGCGGCGGCAGCCCGCCTGTGGGCACCGCCACCGGGTTCGGCACGGACGACTACCGGGCGGCTGTGGACCGGGTGCTGCTGCCGGCGGTAGCGGTGTCGATGGCCGCGCTGCCGCACATGCGTGCCGCGGGCTGGGGCCGGCTGCTGCTGGTGGCCTCCGAGACCGCCTGCGTGCCGATCGGCCCGCTCGTGCTGTCCGGGGTGACCCGGGCGGCGCTGGTCCGCTTCGCCCAGGGCCTCGCCGTCGACGTGGGCCGCGACGGCATCACCGTGAACGTGCTCGCGCCCGGCGGGGTGCGGACGCCGCCGATGGAACGCGCCGCGGCCCGGCTCGCGGGCGCGGACGGCGACGTCGAGGCGCGGCTGGCCGCGATGGGCCACCACAGCGCCGTCGGGCGGCTGGCCCGGCCCGAGGAGGTCGCCGCGGTGGCCGCGTTCCTGGCCGGCGAACGCGCGTCGTACGTGACCGCCGGGGTGCACCTGATCGACGGCGGCGCCGCCGCCACCGGCCCCGACCTGCCCCACCTCACCGGCGTCCGCAAGGACACCTACGCCTGACCCACCGACCGCCGCACAAGGGAGTGCCCATGTCCACGACCAGCCGGTTCACCGAGCGGGACGTCTCCGAGTTCTTCGACCAGACCACGCAGACGTACCTCAGCTTCTGGGACAGCGAGGGCGTGCTGCACACCGGCTACTTCGCCGGGGAGGACGACGCCGACTACCACGCGGCGGCCGACCGGACCTCCGACATCCTGGCCGCGGACGCCGGGATCGACGCGTCGTCGAACGTGCTCGACGTGGGCTGCGGCTGCGGCAACTTCCTGCTGCGCCTGGCCGCCCGTACCGGGTGCCGGGGCGAGGGGCTGGACCTGAGCATCGAGCGGGTGCGCTTCGCCGAGCAGCGGCGCGCCGAGCGGGGCGCCTCGCTTCCGGTGTCGTTCCGGCACGGCTCGGCCACCGCCCTGCCGTACGACGACGGCACGTTCACGCACGTGGTCAGCCAGGACGCGCTGTTCCTGGTGCCGGACAAGCCGCGCAGCCACGCCGAGATGTTCCGGGTGCTCGCCCCCGGCGGGGTGCTCGCGGTGTCCGACTTCCTCCAGCCCACCGAGCGGATCGGCGAGGCGGCCCGCCGGCACGTCTACGACCGGGTGCGCTGGAACGACGGCTACTCGCTCGACGGCTACCGCCGGGCGCTGACCGAGGCCGGGTTCGTGGACGTGGTCGCGCGCAGTCTCGACGCGCACATCAGGCAGACGTACCGGGTGCTGGGCCGTACCGCCCGGGAGCGCGCGGAGACGACGGCGGACGAGGCGGCGCGGACCTGGATCCTCGGTTTCGCCGACTCGTGCGACGAGATCCAGGCGGCGATCGACAGGGGCGAGTTCGGCTGGGGCATGTTCGTCGCCCGCAAGCCGGCCTGAGGGAGGGACAGCAGATGTCGCAGCGCACCGACACCGTGAAGCGGACGATCGCCGAGGTGGTCGCCGAGCGGAAGACGCAGATGTCGCCCGGCGCGACGTTCGTCGAGGCGTTCGCCAAGGACGGCTTCGACACCAGCGTCGACTACGACGTGACGATCACCGACTCGCTCACCAGTTCCCGGCGCAAGCCCCGCTACCCGTCGCGGAACATGCTCAAGGTGGTGGACCTGTCCCGGGATCCGCAGGACTACTACTGGCACGAGAGCCCGCCCCGGCCGGACGACCCGGCGGTGGACGGCGCGGACCTGCGCCGGGAGGCGGCCAACCACTTCCACCGCTCCCCCATCCCGCCGCTGCTCACCACCACCGCGTGGGTGCAGGTGCCGGACACGTTGTGGGAGGACCCGGTCAGCTTCGCGCAGTTCATCGACTACCGGCTGGTGGTGCGGCTGGCCACGGCCGAGAACCACACCATCCTGCGCGGCGAGGGCGGGCTGCTGACCATGCCGGACCTGGGCCGGCTCACCGACCCGGGACCGTTCGCGTCCACCGTCCTGGCCGCGTGCAACGAGGTCGAGCAGATGGGCAGCACCGCCGACGGGCTGATCATCAACCCGGCCGACTACTACCGGCTGCTGGGCAGCGGCTCGCTGATGCGGGACGTGGAGGACAACGGCGTGTTCATCGTGCGTACCCGGCTGGTCGACCCGGGCACCGCGATCGTCGGGGACTTCGGCCACGGCGCGCTGCTGTTCGACGCCGGCCGGTCCACCATCGCGTTCGCGGAGCCGCCGCCCGGCACGTTCGCCGAACCCGGTGTGGCGCTGCGCGCCGAGATCTGGGAGCGGGCCGTGGTGAACCTGCCCACCTGCTTCTTCGTCGTGACGCTCTGACCGGCGGCGACTGATGACGACGCCGGGCCGTACCGACCCCGACGTGCTGGTGGTCGGCGCGGGCGTGGTGGGCCTGTGCTGCGCCTGGTTCCTGCGCCGCGCCGGGCTCAGCGTGACGGTGGTGGACCGGGGCGAGGTCGGCGACGCGGCGGCCTGCTCCGCCGGGAACACCGGCTTCGTCGGCACCCAGGGCTCGGCGCCGCTGGCCGAGCCGGGGGTGCCGGCCACCGGGATCCGCTGGCTGTTGCGCCCGGAGAGCCCGTTCGCGGTCCGGCCCCGGCTGGACGGCGCGCTGCTGGCCTGGCTCTGGCACTTCCGCCGGCACTGCACCGAACGGCACGCCCGCGCCGGGTTCGAGACGCTGCTCGCGCTCAAACAGCGCAGCCTCGCGCTGCTGCGCGAGATCTGCGCCGAGGACGAGCTGGCCGGGACGCTCACCGAACGCGGCATGATCCTGGCCTGCCACACCGAGCAGGGGTACGCGAAGGCGCGCCGGACGATCCCGGCGGCGACCGCGCGTGGCGTGCCGCTGCGCGAGCTGGACCGGGCCGAGCTGGCCCGGCTGGAACCCGGCGTCGACTTCGCGGTGGCCGGGACGCTGCTCAACGAGGAGGGCGCCGCGCTGCGCATCCCGGCGTTCCTGGTGGCGCTCGCGGCGGCGCTGCGGGCCCGGGGCGTGGACATCGTCACCGGCGCGGAGGTACGCGACTTCGAGGTGACCGGGCGGCGCGTACGCGCGGTGCGCACGGCCCGGGGCGAGCTGCGCCCGGCCGAGGTGGTGATCGCCGCCGGGGTGTGGTCGGCGGCCTGCGCCCGGATGCTCGACGTCGGGCTGACGCTGCAACCGGCGAAGGGCTACACCGTCACGCTGCCCGCCGGGCCGGGCACGCCCACCCGGCCGGTGCTGCTCAGCGAGGGCAAGGTCGCCGTGATGCCGCTGGGTGACCGGGTACGCGTCGGCGGCACGCTGGAGCTGTCCGGGCTGGACACGTCGATCTCACCGCGCCGCGTCGACGGGATCCTGCACACCGCGCGGCGGTACCTGCCGGCGCTGGACACCGGCCGCCGGCTGGACGTGTGGAGCGGCCTGCGTCCGTGCACCCCGGACAGCCTGCCGCTGATCGGGCGGGCCGACGGCTACGACAACGTCAGCGTGGCCACCGGGCACGGGCACATCGGGATGGGCCTGGCCCCGGCCGGCGGGCGGCTGCTCGCCCAGCTCGTCTCCGGCGCCGAGCCGGACCTGCCGCTGGAGACGTTCGCCCTGGACCGCTTCCGGAAGGGGATCTCGTGAGCGACCGGCCGGAGATCGGCGTGCTCTGCCTCGACACCAGCTTCGACAAGATCCCCGGGCACATCCGCAACCCGGACACGTTCGACTTCCCGGTGCGCTACCGGGTGGTGGAGGGCGCCACCCCGCAGCGGCTGGTCCGCGAGGCCGACCCGGCGCTGCTGCGACCGTTCGTCGACGCGGCCCGCGACCTGGAGACGGCCGGGGTCGCCGGGATCACCGGCGCGTGCGGGTTCCTCGTGCTGTTCCAGGCCGAACTCGCCGCCGCGGTGCGCGTCCCGCTGTGGTCGTCGAGCCTGGTGCAACTGCCGATGGTGCACCGCATGGTCGGGCGCCCGGTCGGGCTGCTGGTCGCCGACGAGGCCGCGCTGACCCCGCGCCACCTGGCCGCGATCGGCGCCGCCGACGTCCCGGTGGCGGTCACCGGCATGGCCGGGCAGCCGGAGTTCCGCGAGGTGATGCTGGAGGGGCGGCGCGACGCCCTCGACGTCGGGCGGCTGGCGGCCGAGGTGGACGAGCGGGTCGACGCGCTGGCCCGCGCGCACCCGGACCTGGGGGCGCTGGTCGTCGAGTGCACCGACCTGGTGCCGTTCGCCCACCGGATCCAGGCGCGGCTGGGTGTGCCGGTGTTCGACATCGTCACGCTGACCACGATGGCGTACGCGAGCCTCACCCGGCGGCCGTACCGTCCCGGTGGGTGACCGCGGGGCCGTCGCGCGGAAACCGGCTCCCGGCCCCCGTCCGGCGCTTAGCGTGGGACGAGGGGCGGCCTGCCCGGGGCGCCGGTGAGCGGAGGGAGAACGCGGTGACGGAGCCGGAGGAGGAGCAGGAGAAGACCCGCAAGACCGATCGGGTGCTGTTCTCGCCCGACGGCGACCCGCACCACACGCTCGCCGAGGCGCCCCAGCCGGACGAGCACCTGCCGCCCACCGTCACCCGGGACGGCCACACGGACGTGCTCGACGACGAGCAGTGAGCGCACCGTCCCGCCCGGGCTCGTCGGCCGGGCGGGACGTGTCGCGGCCGGACCGGCGGATCGCCGTCACGCCGCCAGGACGTGCCGCGGTCAGACCGGCGGGATGCCGGAGCGGCCGATGTCCGACATGTCGTCGCCGATCTCGGTCCGGGTGCCGGCCACCGGCCCGGCGCCGGCCTCGGTGCGGTCCTCCACGCAGGCGTCGCCCAGCCCGTGCATCAGCTCCCCGACGACCGCGAGCGCCGAGCCCTTGTCCGGGCAGGGCGCCCCGGTGGCGAGCACCTGACCGTCGCCGCCGACGACCGTGAACCCCACACTGCCGTCGGCCTCGCTCTCGATGACGAACTTCACAGCGCTCCTCCCGCTCAGCTCACGCCGTGCGTCTGCAACCACAGCTCCAGCAGGCCCAGTTGCCACAACTTGTTGCTGCCGGCGGCGGCCTGGGCCCGGTCCGGCTCGGCCAGCAGCTCGTCGACGTACGCCCGGCGGAACAGCCCGCGCCGGCGCGCCTCGGGCGCACCCAGCGCCTCGACCACCAACTCTCGCACGGGACCGTCGACGTTGCGCAGCGCCGGCACCGGGAAGTAGCCCTTGGGCCGGTCGATGACCTCGGCCGGCAGCACCTCGCGGGCCACGTCCTTGAGCACACCCTTGCCGCCCTGCGCCAGCTTTTGCTCCGGCGGGCACGCCGCGGCGAGCGTGACCAGGTCCTGGTCGAGGAAGGGCGTACGCACCTCCAGCCCCCACGCCATGCTCATGCTGTCCACCCGCTTGACCGGGTCGTCGGGCAGCATCAGGTGGGTGTCCAGGCGCAGCACCGCGTCCACGGCGGTCTGCGCGCCCGGCGCGGCCAGGTCCGCGGCGACCAGCTCGCCGGAGGCGTCACCGTCGCAGGCGTACGCCGGTTCGACCACCTCGGTCAGCTCGGCGTGGTCGCGGTCGAAGAACGCGGCGGTGAACTCGGCCACCGCGTCCTCTCGGGGCGAGCGGGCCAGCCGGTGGTGGTAGCCGTAGCCGGCGAACACCTCGTCGGCGCCCTGGCCGGACTGCGCCACCTTCACGTGCCGGGCCACCTGCTCGGAGAGCAGGTGGAACGCCACCACGTCGTGGCTGCCCATCGGTTCGGTCATGGCCGCCACGGTGGCGCGTACGGCCGGACCGAGATCGCCGTCGGCGAGCCGGATGCGGTGGTGGTCGGTGCCGAACGTGCGGGCCACCAGGTCGGAGTAGTGGAACTCGTCGCCGGTCTCGTCGCCGCGGCTGTCGAAGCCGATGCTGAACGTCTGGAGGTGGTGCTGTCCGGCGTCGTCGAGCAACGCCACGATCATGCTGGAGTCGAGCCCGCCGGAGAGCAGCACCCCGACCGGCACGTCCGCGACCAGCCGGCGGCGTACGGCGGTGCGCAGCGCGTCCCCGACGGCGGCCCGCCAGTCGGCGGCGTCCATGCCGTCGTGGGCCGGGTCGCGCCGGTACTCGGGCCGCCAGTAGACGCGCTCCCGGCTGCGCCCGTCGGCCTCGATCACCCGGACGGTGGCCGGCGGCAGCTTGCGTATCCCGCGCAGGATCGTGCGGGGCGCCGGCACGATCGAGTGCCAGGACAGGTAGTGGTGCAGCGCGACCGGGTCGATGCCGGTGTCGACGTCACCGCCGGCCAGCAGCGCCGGCAGCGTGGAGGCGAACCGGATCCGGCCGGGCGACTCCGCGAGGTAGAGCGGCTTGATGCCGAGCCGGTCGCGGGCCAGCACGAGGCGGCGGCGCCGCCGGTCCACCAGCGCGACCGCGAACATGCCGACCAGGTGGTCGACGAACCGCTCCCCCCACTGCGCGTACGCCACCAGGATCACCTCGGTGTCGCTGGTGCTGCGGAAGGTGTGCCCGGCCGCGCGCAGCTCGTCGCGCAGCTCCGGGTAGTTGTAGACGCAGCCGTTGAAGACCAGGGCCAGGCCGAGGTCGTCGCGGACCATCGGCTGGGCGCCGGCCTCGGACAGGTCGATCACTGTCAACCGTCGGTGCCCGAGGGTGATCCAGCCGTCACTCCACGTGCCCTCGCCGTCCGGGCCGCGTGAGCGCATGGCGGCGGTCATCCGGGTCACCGCGGCGGCGTCGGGGGCGGCCCCGTCGAATCTGGCCTCACCGCTGATCCCGCACATCTCAGCGTCCACCGGTCAGTCGGGGAGCACCCACCACGCCAACCTCCCGCCACGTCGTCTCCCGGGCGGTCCGCCGGGTACGGCGACTACCCGGCCTGTGGCGAAGGAAACCCGGATGGGCTGTTGGCGAGCCGGGCACGGCGCGCCGTCGTACGGTGGCGGTACGGGCCATGTCCCCGGGCGGTCCGGCCACGGGACGTGGCCAGGATCAACGACGCCTGCCAGGAGGACGTGTGTTCGCCAATTCCGAGGAACTCCTGCGATACCTCACCGACGAGGACGTGAAGTTCGTCGACGTACGTTTCTGTGACCTGCCCGGCGTGATGCAGCACTTCAACCTGCCGGTCGAGTCGTTCGACGACAGCGTGTTCACCGACGGTCTCGCCTTCGACGGCTCGTCGATCCGTGGTTTCCAGTCGATCCACGAGTCGGACATGCTGCTGCTGCCGGACGTGGCGACCGCGTTCGTGGACCCGTTCCGCACGCAGAAGACCGTCGCGTTGAACTTCTTCGTCCACGACCCGTTCACCCGGGAGGCGTACTCCCGCGACCCGCGCAACGTGGCGAAGAAGGCCGAGGCGTACCTGGCGGCCAGCGGCATCGCCGACACCGCGTACTTCGGGGCGGAGGCGGAGTTCTACATCTTCGACTCCATCCGCCACGAGACCTCGGCGCACCAGTCGTTCTACTACATCGACTCGATCGAGGGCGCCTGGAACAGCGGGCGGATCGAGGAGGGCGGCAACCGCGGCTACAAGACCGCGTACAAGGGTGGCTACTTCCCGGTGCCGCCGGTCGACCACTACGCCGACCTGCGCGACAGCATGGTCCGCCGGATGGTGGACGCCGGTTTCACCGTGGAGCGGTCGCACCACGAGGTGGGCACCGGCGGGCAGTCCGAGATCAACTACAGGTTCTCGACGCTGCTGCACTCGGCCGACGAGCTTCAGCTGTTCAAGTACCTGATCAAGAACGAGGCGTGGGCCGCCGGCAAGACCGCCACGTTCATGCCGAAGCCGCTGTTCGGTGACAACGGCTCCGGTATGCACACCCACCAGAGCCTCTGGCGCGGCGGCGAACCGCTGTTCTACGACGAGACCGGCTACGCCGGGCTGTCCGACACCGCCCGCTGGTACATCGGCGGCCTGCTGCACCACGCACCCTCGCTGCTCGCCTTCACCAACCCGACCATCAACTCCTACCGCCGTCTCGTCCCCGGCTTCGAGGCGCCGGTCAACCTGGTCTACTCCCAGCGCAACCGCTCCGCCTGCACCCGCATCCCGGTGACCGGCAGCAACCCGAAGGCCAAGCGCGTCGAGTTCCGGGTGCCGGACCCGTCCAGCAACCCGTACCTGGCGTTCTCCGCCATGCTCATGGCCGGTCTCGACGGCATCAAGAACAAGATCGAGCCGCCCGCGCCGATCGACAAGGACCTCTATGACCTGCCGCCGGAGGAGTGGGGCGACGTCAAGCAGGTCCCGGGCTCGCTGCCCGAGGCGCTGGCGGCGCTGGAGACCGACCACGACTACCTGCTCGACGCCGGTGTCTTCACCGACGACCTGATCTCCACCTGGGTCGACTGGAAGAACGCCAACGAGGTCGACCCGGTGCGTCTGCGGCCCACTCCGCACGAGTTCGCGCTCTACTTCGACTGCTGACCCCTACCGCCACCGCCCCCGCCACCCGCGGGGGCGGTGGTCGGCGGAAACGGCCTCGGGCCGGCCCCCGCCCTCGTACCGTCGAGACATGACTCCGCCTCACGACGACACGCCGACCGTTCCGTGCCGGTGGAGCCGTCGGTGAGGCCGCGGCCCACCACCACCGCCACCACCACCCCGCAGATCCCCACCGTCCTGACCCTCGGGGTGGAAGAGGAGTTCCTGCTGCTGGACCCGGCCACCGGCGAGAGCATGCCGGTCGCCGACCGGGTACGCGGCGCGCTGTCCGGCACCGCCCGCGAGCAGAGCCGGCAGGAGTTCCGGCACAGCATGGTCGAGATGGTGACGCCGGTCAGTCCCGATCTCGGAGAGCTGCGGGAGCACCTGGTCACGCTGCGCCAGGCGGCCGCGCAGGCGGCCGACGCGGCCGGGGCACGGCTGGTCGCCGTCGGTGCCACCCCGGTCTGCGAAGCCCACCGCACGGTGCCCGACGAGCAGCGCTACCACGACATGTCCCGCCGGTTCGGCCCGGTGGCCCACGACCCGGCGGTCTGCGGCTGCCACGTCCACGTCGGCGTGCCGGACCGGGAACTGGCAGTGCAGGTCTGCAACCACCTGCGCCCGTGGCTGCCGGTGGTGCAGGCGCTCACCGCGAACTCGCCGCTGCACGACGGGCGGGACACCGGCCACGCGAGCTGGCGCTCGATGCAGCTGGAACGGTGGCCGAGCATCGGACCGACACCGCACTTCGAATCCGCCGCCGACTACGACGCCACGGTGGCGGACCTGATCACCGCCGGGATCATGCTCGACGCCGCGATGGTCTACTGGTACGCCCGCCCGTCCGCGGCGTACCCGACGGTGGAGGTCCGGGTCGGCGACGTGTGCCCCACAGTCGACGACACGGTGTTGGTCGCCGGGCTGGTCCGGGCGCTCGTGGCCACGCTGATCGACGACGTGCGCGCCGGTGTGCCGGCACCCCGCATCCGGGACTGCCTGGTCGCCGCCGCGCACTGGCGGGCCGCCCACGACGGCGTCGACGGAAAGCTCGTGGACCTGCGCTCCGGTCGGCCCCGGCCGGCCTGGGACCTCGTCGACGACCTGGTCGTCACCGTCACGCCCGCGCTGGCCCGCCACGGTGACCTGGATCTGGTCCGGCGCGAGCTGGACCGGGTGCGCCGGGACGGCACCGGCGCCACCCGGCAACGACGGATCATGGCCGGGACCGGCGGGGACGTCCGCGCCGTGCTCGATCACCTAGCCGCGCAGACCGTCTCGACGTGAGTCGATGACCTCCCCGGACCGGACCGGCGACCGGTCAGCGCAACCCGGCGAACAGGTCGTCCTCGGGTGTGGCCGCGCCGGTGGTGTCCCGCACCCGCACGAACGTCTCCATGCTCATCAGCTCGGTGAACCGCTCCTGCCCCAGGCGCAGGAAGAAGATGTTCTCCGCCTGGCTGGCGTGCGCGGCGAGCGAGGCGAACTTCTGCCCGCCGTAGCCGCTGGTGTCGACCCAGGTGGTGATCTCGTCGTCCGGCAGGCCCAGCGCCGGCATCTCGTCGGTCGCCTCCGGCTCGGGGAACTCCACCCCGATCTCCTTCATGACGGTGCCGAACTGCTGGAACGCGCTGCGCGGCACTGTGGTCCAGTAGACCTTGGCCGGGATGCCGGTCTGCTCCACAGCGGCCATGGTGATCCGGTGGGCCTGGATGTGGTCCGGGTGGCCGTAGAAGCCGTTCTCGTCGTAGGTGACCACCACGTCGGGGCGGTAGCGCCGGATCAGCTCGGCCAGCCGGTCGGCCGCCTCGGCCACCGGCGTGTTCCAGAACGCGCCGGGCGCGTCGTTCGTCGCCCAGCCCATCATCCCGGAGTCGCCGTAGTCGAGCGTCTCCAGGTGGGTGACCTTGAGCGCCTCGCAACTGGCGGCCAGCTCGGCGCGGCGCATCTCGACCACGGCCTTCGGGTCGTGGCCGGGGTCGCCCGGTTTGATCCCGCCGGGACCGTCGCCGCACCCCCCGTCGGTGCACGTCACGAGCACAGTGGTGACGCCCTCGGCCGCATAGCGCGCCAGGACGCCGCCGGTGCTCGTCGCCTCGTCGTCGGGGTGCGCGTGCACCGCCATCAGGGTCAGGGATCGATCGGTCACCCCGTCACCATACGAGCATCGGCCGACGAACTAGCATTGCCCGGTCCGCAGACGGCGACGGAAGCGAGGCGCGATGGGTTGGCTCCAGCGGTTGCTCGGTGGCGGACGGGTCGAACTGGACCCCGCACGTCAGCAGGAGCTGCTGCGGGACGTGCGGCGGTCCTACGGGGCGCACGCCCGCCTCCGGTTCCCGGAGCAGGCCGACGCGATCACACGGCTGCTGTCCGATGACGACGGTCTCGTGGTGGCCGCCGGGATCGTCTGCGAGGCCGCCGACCAGGCGCACGCCGACCTCCAGGGCCAGGCGCAGGAGGTGTTCCGGCGCACCGGGCGGCGGCTGCTGGTGCACCGCCGCAACTACCGGCCCCTGTGGAAGGAGGCCGGGCCGGCGCTGCGCTGGCCGCTCGGCGCGCTACCCAGCGGGCTGCACCCGTACGCGCAGGTCAGCGCCGCCGTGGCGGTGGTCGGCGGGCGGGCCGACCGGCTGGACCGGGTGACCGACCCGCAGCCGTTCGTGACGCGCCTGTTCGAGGTGCTCGACCTGACCACCGCCGGCTGGGAGTTCGGCCGGGTGCGTGTGGACACCGACAGCGCGAGGCTCGTGGAGCGGCTGATGGGCACCGGCGCGCGGGTGCTCGCGACGATGGACGACCCGCCCCGGCTGCCGCCGGCGGTACGGGAGATGATGCGCCGCAACCACCGCATCGCCGTGTACGACCCGGCCGGTCCCCGCGTGGTCGGCGAGCTGAACCTGGGCGCGCGGCTGCGCGAGACGCTGCTGGCCTGACCGGCGGCACGCCCCGCCCCGGCCGGGTGACCGAAGCGGGGTGCGTCGGTGCTCAGGTGGTCGTGCAGGTGAGGTTCGCCGGCGGGTTGTTGCTGCCGTTGACGGCACCGATGAAGCCGAACGTGGTGGAGCCGCCGGCCGGCACCGAGCCGTTGTAGTCGACGTTGCGCACCGTCACGTTCGCGCCGTTCTGGGTGTGCGTGCCGCTCCAGATCTGGTTGATCACCTGCCCGTTCGGGAACGTCCAGGAGACCGTCCAGCCGCGGATCGCGGTGGCGCCGGCGGTCACCGTGACCTCGGCCTGGAAGCCACCGGACCAGGAGCCGGTGATCGCGTACGTGGCACGCGCGCCGGACGGCGCCGGGGAGCTGGTGGTGGGCGCCGGGCTCGGCGTCGTACTCGATGTGGGTGTGACGGTCGGGGTCGGCGACGGCGTCACGCCGGGCCGGGCCGCGCGGTAGGTGTGCCCGGCGCGGACGGTGAGCGCGACGACGTCGGACTCCGGCCGGGTGGTGGCGGGTGTGCTGCCGTCGGTGACGTCGGCGAGGGTGAAGCTCCCGGTGAACAGCCGGGACCGCAGTCGCAGCGTGCCGTCGCGGTCGGCGCGGACGGTGATCTCGTCGGCCTGGCCGCTGCTCCAGGTCAGCGACACCGTGTAGCCGCCCCGGCCGCGCAGGCCCGCGACCTGCCCGGCGGGCCAGGCGGTCGGCAGCGCGGGCAGCAGGTGCAGCTCGCCGGTGTGGCTGTGCAGCAGCATCTCGGCGATGCCCGAGGTGGCGCCGAAGTTGCCGTCGATCTGGAACGGCGGGTGCAGGTCGAACATGTTCGGCGCGAGCCGGTCGGTACGCACCAGGTCGCGCAGGAGCTTGTGGGCGCGGGCGCCGTCCTCCAGCCGCGCCCAGAAATTGATCTTCCAGGCGAGGGACCAGCCGGTCCCGTCGTCGCCCCGCAGCTCCAGCGTCCTGCGGGCGGCCTCGTACAGCGCCGGGGTGCCGCGCCTGGTGATCTGGTTGCCGGGGTGCAGCCCGTACAGGTGGGAGACATGCCGATGGGTGCGTTCGGTCTCGACCCAGTCGGCCAGCCACTCCTGCACGTTCCCCCGCGAGCCGACACGGCTCGGCGGCAGCCGGTCCCTGGCGGTGCGCACCTGGGACCGGAAGGTGGTGTCGACGCCGAGCACCTCGCTCGCCCGGGCCGCGGCGTCGAACAGGTCGCGCAGGATCTGGTTGTCCATCGTCGGGCCGGCGCAGACGCTGGCGTTCGCGTGGTGCGCCAGCTCCGGCGAGTTCGACGGGTTCGTCACCAGGTAGCCGAGCGTCGGGTGGGCGACCAGGGTGTCGAGGAAGAACTGGGCGGCGCCCTTGAGCGCCGGGTAGTTGGCCTGGAGGAAACCGCTGTCGCCGGTGAACAGGTAGTGGTCCCAGATGAGCGTGCTCAGCCAGGCCCCGCCGGTCTGCCACATGCCCCAGAACGCGCCGTCCACGACCGACGCGCCCCGCCAGGCGTCGGTGTTGTGGTGGGTGACCCAGCCGCCGGCGCCGTACTGCGCCTGGGCGACCCGCGCGCCGGTCACGGTGAGGTCCTTGACCATGTCGAAGACCGGCAGGAAGCACTCTGAGAGGTTCGTGGTGTCGGCCGGCCAGTAGTTCATCGGCAGGTTGGCGTTGACCGTGTACTTCGAGTCCCAGGACGGCGTCAGCGAGTCGTTCCAGATGCCCTGGAGGTTCGCCGGCTGGGTGCCCGGCCGCGACGAGGAGATCAGCAGGTACCGACCGAACTGGAACAGCAGCGCGGCGAACTGCGGGTCGTTGGTGCTCGCGTGCTGCGCGATCCGTACGTCGGTGGGCTGGTCGGCGGCGGCCGTGCGGCCCAGGTCGATCGTGACCCGGTCGAACAGCGCCTGGTAGTCGGCGCGGTGGCGGGTGCGGAGCTGGTCGACGGCGACGCTCTTGGCGGCGTTCAGCCGGTTGCGGGCGATGCCCTGGTAGTCGCCGTTGACGGTGCGGTAGTTGACGTAGCTGGACCCGATCGAGACCAGGAGCGTCACGCTGGTGGCGCCGGACACCCGCAGCGTGCCGCCGGAGCTGCTGACCGTGCCGCCGGTGACGGCGGCGTTCGCCAGCGCGAGGAACCGTACCGAGCCGGTGACCCCCTCCATCGACCCGGAGACGCCGTCGAGCGCGATGGTCGCGCCGTCCGGGCTGGACACGGTGGTCCGCTGCGGGCTGTCGAACGCGGCGGAGAACGTGATCGCGTTCGCGCGGTCGGCGGTCAGCCGGAGCACGATCACCTGGTCGGGCGCGCTGGCGAACACCTCCCGCTGGTACCGGACGCCGCCCTGCACGTACGTGGTGGTGACGGTGGCGGTGGTGAGGTCGAGCGTCCGGTTGTACTGCGTCGCCCCGCTCGCCGAACCGAAGGCGAGCCGGAGGTCGCCGACGGTCTGGTAGGCGAGCTGACCACCCGGGCTGCCCATCATGGTCTGGTTGATCAGGTCCTGGGCCGAGGTCCACTGGTCGGCGAAGACCCGACGCCGGATCTCGGCCAGGTTGGCCGCTCCCCTGGTGTTCGCCGAGTCGTACGGGCCGCCGGCCCAGACGGTGTCCTCGTTGAGCTGGAGCCGTTCGGTGTCGACGTTGCCGAACACCATCGCGCCGAGCCGCCCGTTGCCGATCGGCAGGGCACGCAGCCAGTCGGTGCCGGCCGGTTCGTCGTACCAGAGTGCCAGGTCGTTCGCGGCCAGCACCTGTGGTGGCGCCGCCGAGCCGGCGCGTGCGGCGGCGCTCCAGGCGGCCGGCACCAGCGCGGCACCGGCCCCGGCCGCGCCGGCCTTGAGGATGTTCCTTCGGGTCACGTCGGACATGGTCTTCTCCTCGCAGGCGGGTCGGGTGGTGGTGCGGCCGGTGCGCGGGCGGGTCGGCGTCGGCCCGCCCGCGCACCGGGTGCGGTGGCTACCTCGCGCAGGCGACGCCGTTGAGGGTGAACGCCGCCGGTGCGGCCGTGTTGCCGGTGTGGTTCGCCTGGAAGCCGAGGCTGACCGAGGCGCCGGGCGCGATGGTGGAGTTGTAGGAGACGTTGCGGGCGGTCACCTGACCGGAGCCGGGCGAGTAGGTGGCGTTCCAGCCGGAGGTGATGGTCTGCCCGCCCGGCAGGGTGAAGACCAGCGACCAGCCGTTGATCGCGCTGCCGCCGGTGTTGGTGACGGTGAGGTCTTCGGTCAGGCCGGTGTTCCAGGCGTTCACCGTCGCGGTGACCTTGCAGGCGACGCCGGACGGCGGCGGGGTGGTCGGGCCGGGGGTGGTCGGCGCGGGTGTGGTGGGCGGCGGCGTCGTGCTCTGGAACTGGGTGAAGAACTGCCACGTCTCCCCCGGCAGCCAGGTACGCGTGCCGCTGTCACCCGGCGCGCCGTCCTGCGGGGCGGCGATGTGTCCCTCGTCGAAGGCCGCCCACACCACCGGGTACCCCGCCCGGCAGCCCGCGTACGTGGTGGTGCGGTGGCTCAGGCTGCCCTGGCCCGGCTCGGGGGGGTTCTGCGTGGCGCAGCCGTTGTTGCGGACGAACCGGTCGCGCATCGTCCGCCCGCCGGCGATGCCGAGGACGCCGTCGCGGATGCCGTGCGCGGCGAAGTACGCGATCGGCTGGGTGCCGCCGCTGCATCCGCTGAGCTGGCCGCCGGCGTAGACGGCCACCGCCCGGAAGACGGTGGGCCGGGCGCAGGCGACCGCGTAGCTCATGGCGCCGCCGTAGCTGAACCCGAGCGCGAAGCGCTGGCTGGTGTCCACGCACAGGCCGGCGTCGACACGGCGCAGGATGTCGTCGACGAAGGTGATGTCCTCGCCGCCGGCGTTGGCCCACCCGTTGTTGAGCCCCTGCGGCGCGACGAAGATGGTGCTGTTGTTCGCCAGCCGCTGCAACCCGTAGTACGACCACACGTCGCGTTGGACGGTCTGGCCGGTGGCGACGTCGGTGGCGGTGCCGCCGCGCCAGTGGAAGCCGACGACCAGCCGGTACTGGCGGTTGACGTCGTAGCCGTCGGGCACCCGCAGGATGAACGTGCGGTTCTTGCCGCTGCTGGTGACGGTGTGCGTCCCGCTGGCCAGCGTCGGGGCCTTCCCGCAGCCGGCCGTCGCGGCCGCCGCGCCGACGTCCGCGGCCCGGGCGCTGCCGCCCAGTGAGCCGCCGACCATGGCGGCGCCCATGCCCAGGGCCAGCAGGATCGCGGCGGTGACCGACCCGGCTCTCGTTCTGCGCTTCGACATCTGAGGTCTCCTCCGGTGATGGTGGGGTGGGCCGGTCTAGCGGAACTGCCACCAGTTGACGTTGAGCAGGTAGCCGCTGCCGCCGGCGAAGCGCAGAAGCACGTCCTGGGTGCCGGTGGCGCCACTGACCGGGCAGGTGACCGTGGTCCACGTCTGCCAGCCGCCGGTGCCGCCGACGGCGCAGGTGCCGACCACGGCGCCGGTGGGGCTGCCCAGCCGCACCTCGATCCGGCCGCCGGCCGTCGCCGAGGCCACCCGGGCGGTGAACGAGCCGGCGCCGGTGCCGAACGCGGCGCCCTTGACCTTGATGTAGTCGCCGTTCTCGATCCAGCCGACGTTCCTCCCGCCCTCGCTCGACGGTTCCGTCTCGACGCCGGCGGACCAGGCGATCGTCTCCGCCTCCTGGCGCACGTACGGGTTGAGCGTGCCGACCTGCGGTGCGCCGGCGCTGGTCATGTTGATCGTCGGGATGGTGCCGTCGGAGCGGTAGCTGAACTTCTCCACCGCCACGGACCGGGTGAAGCCGCCGCCGCCCGGCAGCGCGCCGTTGTGGTAGAAGAAGTACGAGCCGCCGTTGAAGTCGATGATCGAGGCGTGGTTGGTGAAGCTGCCGCCCTGGCGGGGCATGATCGTGCCGCGGTAGGTCCACGGACCGGTCGGGCCGGGTGCGGTGGAGTAGCCGATGAACTCCGAGCAGCACTCGGCCGCGAAGACGTTGTAGTAGGTCCCGTTGCGCTTGTAGACCCAGGGCCCTTCCTCGTACAGCGTGGGACGGCTGGTGTTCCCACTGCGGGCGCCGAAGCCCGCTGTGGTCAGCGGGATCTGGGTCGGGCCGCCGGAGAACGACACCATGTCGGCGTTCAGCCGCACGTACCAGAGGTTCGGGTTGCCCCAGTACAGGTACGCCTGCCCGGTGTCGTCGACGAAGGCGTGCGGGTCGATCTCACCGTTCTCCACCAGCGGACGGCCGATGGCGTCCCGGAACGGGCCGGTCGGGCTGTCGGAGACACCGACGCCGATCGCCATCCGGCCGGTGGCCCGGTTCTTGACCGGGACGTACCAGTAGAAGCGGCCGTTGCGGTAGACGGTCTGGCCGGCCCACGCGTCGGCGCTGGCCCAGCTGAAGGTGGCCAGGTTCATCGGCGAGCCGTGGTCGGTCCAGTTGACCATGTCGGCCGACGAGTAGACCCGCCACTCCTTCATGGTGAAGTAGGTCGAGCCGTCCTCGTCGTGGCCGGTGTAGAGGTAGACCCGGCCGTTGTGCACCAGCGCCGCCGGGTCGGCCGTGTAGATGGTCTGGACGACGGGGTTGTCCGCGTGGGCGACAGCAGGCGTCAGCGCGACCGCGCAGAGCATGCTCGCGAACAGCGCGACACCGCGTCGCAGGAGTCTTCTGGTCATGACGGCCTCCTCGGTCAGGGCGTGATGCGGAAGGTGGCGTCCTGGCGGTCGCTCGCGCTCGACGCCGAGCCGAGTGGGTCGATCCGCAGCAGGTAGTTGGCGTGCCGCAGGTAGCGGGCCGGGAAGTTGTGCGACCGGAACGACGTCCACGAGGCGTCGGCGAGTCCCGCGGTGCGGTGGAAGGTGGCGTCCGCCCGGAACGTGGCCGACCCGTCGTTCGGATCGAGGCGGATGGCGTAGTTGCTGTGCCGCAGAAAGCTGCCCGGCCGGTTCACCGACTCGAACGACACGGCGGCGGGGTCGGCCAGGCCGGCCACCATCCGCCACATCTGGTCCTGGTAGGGATCGAACGGGTACGCGTCGACGCGGCCGACCCCGTTGCTGTGCCGTACCACGTGGTCGGGCAGGTTCGACGACTTGAGCCGGACCCAGTTCGGGGTGCCCCACCGGGAGATCATCGCGTTGTACTCGGCGTCGCTGATCCCGACGATCGAGCCGTGCTTGGCGTTCAGCGGCGGCGTGTAGTCGCGCTGGTTGAGCGCGGTCCACGAGTTGCCGCCGATGTTCGAGGTGGACCAGATGTAGTAGTCGGCGTTGACCGGGCTGAACGAGTCGCCCCAGAGCCGCCAGCCGCTGCCGTCGTTGTTCTTGACCAGCAGTGGCGCCTCGATCGCGTTGCCCTGCCGCAGTCCACTGGTGTACGTGGTGAAGCTGTTCGGCGCGCCGGTCGAGGAGCGGGCGCCGTGCAGCAGGCCGGTGGACAGGTTCTTGTAGTAGAGGTACGTGGTGCCGCCGTCGACGACGACGTCACCGTCGAGCACACCGAAGCCGGGGCTGAAGAACACCTGCTGCGGGCCGACTGTGACGAAATCGCTTGTGTAGTTGACCATCAGCACGTCGCCGCCGCTGTTGCAGGAGTAGACGATGCCGTACTGGCCGCGGCCGGCGTCCCAGAACGCCGTGGGCGCCCAGGTGTGCGAGCTGGGCAGCGTGTGCATCCGGATCCGGCGGTAGCCGGTGAGAGCGGTGAGGTCGGTCGAGTCCCACACGTGCAGGTACTGGCTGTTCAGGCCGAAGTTGGTGCCCTTGAGATCGGTGGCCAGGATGACGAACCTGCCGTCCCGCTTGCGGAACACGAACGGATCCCGCAGGCCCATCTGCCCCTGCGTCGGAGTGACCACCGGGTTGTTCTGGTTCAACGGCGTCCAGTTCAGACCGTCCCGGCTCACCGCCAGGTGCAGCCCGTAGTCCGCGCCCTGGAAGTTCGGCGTCTCGGTGAAGTAGGCCATCGCGTACGCGGTGTTCGCCGCCCACGCCACGCCGGGAAGGCCGGTGACCGACGCCGCGGTGAGTGCGCCGGATGCCGCCACGGCCTTGATGAGTGCTCGTCGACTGATCGCCACGGATCGGAACCCCTCTGCCGCCACGCTCGTGCGCGTGGATGGGTGGGACGTGATGACGCGGGCCGGACCGGCGTCTGATGTCGGCAGGAAGGGCTTATGTTAGCGCTAACAGGATGTTGCCCAGGCATCCTTTCCGTACGCGCTCCGCCACCCCACCGGCGCCGGGCTCCCGTCCGTGCGCCGCATCTGCCTATATGGACTCTCATGGATGGAGGCGTCGGCCGTCAAGATGTGACGAACAGGTTTCGCGAAAGTTCCCGCGGAAAGCCGGAGATCCACGACCCGACCCGGCGAAGTCCTCCGGGGCGCGAAATGTTATCGATAACCTTTCGCGGGCGGTCTGAGCGGCGCGTACTCGCCCTCGCGCCGCAGCCATAGACTTCCCTCGTGATCGAAGAAGGACCGCGGCCGCACCTGCGCAAGCCCCGGCGCGGTGACCTGCCCCTCGCGACGATCGCCGAACTCGCCGGAGTGTCCCCACCCACCGTCTCCAAGGTCCTCAACGGCCGGCGCGGGGTGGGCGAGCAGACACGTCAGCGGGTGGAAGCCCTGCTCCGCGACCACGGCTACCGGCGACGGCAGACCACCGGCGCGGCCCTCTGCGTCGAGGTGGTCTTCCACCGGATGCTGTCCTCGATCGCCATGCAGATCCTGCGCGGCGTCCAGGAGGTCGCCGCCGCCCACGACCACACCGTCGGCTTCACCGACGTGCACCGGCTCGTGTCGGCCGGGCTGCCCTGGGCGGAGCAACTGCTGGTGCGGCAGCCGACCGCCGTCATCACGGCGTTCGCCCTGGTCACCGCCGAGGACGGCGAACGGTTCGAGGCCGACGGGATACCGCTGGTCGCCATCGACCCGACCGGCGACCTGTTCCCCACCCCCGCCGTCGGGTCCAACAACTGGAGCGGCGCGCTCGCCGCCACCCGGCACCTGCTCGAACTCGGCCATCGCCGGATCGGCGTGATCACCGGACCGGTCCGGGACCTGTCCGCGCGCGCCCGGCTGGACGGGTTCCACGCCGCGCTGGACTACGCCGGTGTCCCGTTGGACCAGAGCCTCGAACAGCGGGGCGTGTTCACCTTCGAGGACGGCCGCGACCTCGGCGCTCAGCTGCTCGCCCGGCCCGACCCGCCGACCGCTGTCGTCTGCGGCGACGACCTGCAGGCGATGGGCGTCTACGCGGCGGCCCGGGACGCCGGTCTGCGGATACCGGAGGATCTCAGCGTGGTGGGCTTCGACGACGTCGAGCAGGCGGCCTGGCTCGCGCCACCGCTGACCACGGTGCGGCAGCCGTTCGCCGAGATCGGCGCCACGGCCGCCCGGCTCGCCCTGACCCTGGCCGACGGCCGCGCCCCGGCCCAGGAGCGGTACGAACTCGGCACCACTCTCGTGGTACGGGCCAGCACCGCGCCGCCGTCGCGATGACCCCCGGCGGTCCTACCCCACCCGGACCGCGGCGTCCCGCATCAGCACTCCCCCACCCGTGCGCTCGACCCGGCGCGCCGAGCGGGGTGCCGGCGCGACCGGCCGGCCCACCCGGGCCACGTGCACGATCCGCTCCGGCGCCACGTCCAGCAGCGTGCCGAGCGCGTCCCGGGTGGCGGCCACGTCGACGAGCTGACTGAGCGGATGCGCGGCCAGCCCGGCCGTGTGCAGCGTCAGCCACATCCGCATGAGCACGCGTCCGAACTCGACCTGCCCGGCCGCGTCCAGACCGGGCGGCGCGACGAGCGCCAGCACCCCGCCGCCCTGCGCCAGCGGGTCACCGCCCGCGGCGGCGAGCAGCCGGGGCAGCCCCAGCGGGCGCAACGCCGGGTACGCCGCGAGCGCCGCCCGCAGTCCGGTGGCAGTGGCTCGGCCCAGCCCGAGGCACCTGTCACTGAGCCCGTCCGCCCGGTAGCGCGGGCCCGACCGGTCCAGGCGCAGCCAGCGGCGCAGCTCCGCGACCACCGCCGGGTCGGCGTACACCTGCCGGTCGGCCGTGCGCAGCAGCGCGCGCAGCCGCCCGGCCGCCGGCACGGCACGGACCGCGCCACCGGCCCGCCGGGCGACCGCGTCCACGGCCGCGACCACGTCGGCGTCCGGCCCGGCGGTGAACCGGCCCCGGTGGGTACGCCGGTCCCACACGTCGGCGGTGCGGAACGGCGTCCGGTACGGCTGCCGTCCCGGCCGCAGCCGCCCCACCCGCCGGTCGGACTCGTCGTGGTCGGCGGCCCAGTCCAGCCGCAGCCCCGCGTCGGCGGCGACGATCAGGCAGGTCTCCACGAACGCGCCCAGCGACAGCCGCAGGTCGCGCCCGGTCGGGTCGCCCGCGGGAAGCGCGTCGGCCGGATCCCAGCCGACGGTGATCGCCCAGCGCTCGTAGCGCAGCCGCCACGGCTGGGTGTTGTGTGCGCTCGGCGCCCGCCAGCACAGCGGCTCCAGCGCGTGGAACGCGGCGAGGTCCATGCTCACCGCTCCCTGGCGTAGAACGTGTAGCCGTGCAGCGGGCGCCCGCCGAGGCGCCGGTACTGGGCCGCCGACGCCGGGTTGTCCCGCCCGACGTACGTGCTGCGCAGCGCCGTGTAGCCGCCGTCGTGCAGGTTGTGGTGCAGGTGCGCGGAGAGCAGCCGCTGGTAGCCGCGCCCCTGGAACTCCGGCACCACGCCCTTGACGATCAGCACCGCCTCCCGCCGGTACCGGCGGCGGGTGGCCAGCAGCCGCAGCTGGTTGACCGGGTTCAGGTCGCCGCGGACCGCGACCAGGAAGTCGCTGATGTCCGGCACGCAGAGCACGAACGCCACCGGCCGCCCGTCGCGGGTCAGGTAGAGCAGGAGCGACTCGTCCAGCAGGTACGCCAGGCCGTCGGTCTGCCGCCGCAGTTGCGCCGCGGAGATCGGCGTGTAGTAGCCGAGCTGGGCGAAGGAGTCGTTGAGCATCCCGCGCAGCAGGTCGAGCTGTTCGTCGAGCCGCCGCGTGTTCCCCCGGTGCAGTTCCAGCCGCGCGCCGTCGGGCTGGACCCCCAGCGCGGGCGGCGCCTCGACCGGCGGCGGGACCGGGCAGATCCACGTGTCGGAGACGAACCGCCCGGTGAACCCGTTCTCCTCGTACGCGTCCGGGTAGTACGGCGGGTTCCACGCGCTGTCCACGAAACCCCGGTCGGCGTACCCGGAGGTGATCACGCCGCCGGCCTGGTTGGGCAGCAGCGCCACCGGCCCGAACAGCAGGTCCCGGCCGGGCGTCGCGTACGCGCCGATCGCGTCGAACAGCGGCCGGGCGGCCGGCGCGGTGAACTCGGTGAGCCCGAACAGCTGGCAGCGGAGCCCCATCTCGGCGTCGAAGTCCGCGTCGGTGTGCAGCGTGGTCCGCCCGACCACGGCGCCGGTGGCGTCGCGCAGCACGTACATCGGCACGCCGTCGCGCCACCAGCGGCGGATCTGCTGCCGGGGCGTCGGCACGTACCGGGGCTCGTCGGCGTACAGCCGGTCGGTGAGGGCGAGGAAGTCGCGCAGGCCGCGCCGGCCGGTCACGGGCTCGAACCGGTGGCCGGTCACCGGCGCACCGCCGGTCCGGTCGTCTCCGCGCCCAGCGGGGTGAACCGCTCGATGTGGCCCATCGCGCCGTCCTCGGCCCGCCACGCGCCGTTGGAGTAGCCGTCCGGGGAGGCGGTGTAGAGCCGGATGAACCCGGCGGTGGCGTTGCGGTCGCCGTCGGTCAGCCACATCATCAGCTTGCGGTGGTGCCGGGTCCGGGCGAAGCGCAGCAGCGCGTCCCGGTCGGTGAAGAACGCGATCGTGCCGAGCGTCAGCGGAAACTGCCAGTAGACGGTGTGCCAGCAGTAGCCGGACATCCGGCGCATGTCGCGCACCATCCGGATCCAGTCGGGGGCCAGGCGCAGCAGCACCAGCGGGTTCGCGTACCGGGTGCCGCCGATGAACATGGCGCCGGCGCGGGCCTGCGCGGGGGCGCGGGAGAAGTCACGGGTACGCATCGCTCACCTCACCAGGTAGACGTTCTTGAGCTTCTGCATGTCGGCGAACGGGCCGCCGTCCGGTTCGTGCAGCTCGACCCGCAGGTCACCGGCGGTCGGGTCCTCCACCAGGGACTGCGCGAAGTCCCGCGACACCGAGGTCAGGTGCGCGCGTACCCCGTCGCGGCAGGCGTCGGCGAGCGCCGCGCGTGCCGCGGCGTCCAGCGGGCGGCGCAGCTCGACGTGGATCACCGGCCGGGTCTCCAGCGCCGCGTCCTCGTGCAGCGTGAGACAGAACCTGTTGATCTCGGCGGCGTACGGGTTGCCGGTGTAGAGGCCGTACTCGACGTCCTGCGGGTAGAGGTTCGCGCCCAGGTAGGACACGGTGGAGTCGCTGCGGCCGAACAACAGCAGCAGCGGCAGCGTCATCCGCTCCTCGGACACCGCGGTACGGAACTCGGCGCGGCGTACCGGGTCCGCGTTGGCCAGCTCGACGATCCGCCGGTACGGCACCAGCAGCGCCTCGTCGCCGACGTTGTAGCGCAGCCGGGGCTGGAGCACGTGCGGGCTGGCCACAGTGCAGAGCAGTTCCCTCCGCTCGTTCGTCTCCAGGTAGGTGGCGAACGGGTTGTACTGGAACACCATCGGCAGCCGCTGCTCGCCCCGGCCGAGCAGTTCCGCGCGCAGTCCCGCGTCGGTGCGCAGCCGCCGCCGCAGCCACACCGTGAACCGGGTCTCCGCGCCGATGCCGATGGTCAGGTCCGACGCCCCGTACGCCGAGCGCACCCGCACGAACCGCTGCTCCAGGTAGTCGCGCAGTGCCTCGGTCATCCCCTCGCCGCCGCAGCTGGCGAAGATCCGGTACCGCGACCACTGGAAGTCCTCGGCGTCGAGCCGGTCCCGCAGGTGCTTGAGGAACGGCGGGTACGCGGTCACCAGGTAGTCGTGGCCGGGACCGAACTCGCGCAGCGTGTCGACGATCTTCCCGAGGTCCGGGCCGGTGTTCTTCACAGTCGCGATCCGGGCCATCGCCGCGCCGGTGGTGGTGCCGGTCGCCCAGGCGCCCATCGAGTACGCGTTTATGACGAACGGGCGGCGCATCGGGAACGCCAGTCCGGTGTAGCCGGCGATGTCCCGGTGCACCGCCCGTAGTTCCCGCTCGCCGCGCGGCCAGTTGAACGGCCGCCCGGACGAGCCGGCCGACTCGTCGACCACCACGCCCCGATCCGGCATCCGCCCGTCCCGGCAGCGGGCGGAGGCGTCGTACGCCATGACGTACCCGTGCTTGTCGGTCTCCGGGAAGTCCCGCAGCCGGCGGCGCAGGCCGCCCGGGCGGGCCCGCAGGAACGCCTGGTAAGCAGGCACCCGCCGGGCGGCCCGCACGCAGGTCGACCGCGCGTTCGCGGCGGCGAGCCGGTCGAGGACCGGGTGGTGGCGCCGGGCCAGCCAGCGCCAGCCGGCCGGGTGGTGGGCGACGAGCCGGGCGAGCGCGGCGACCGCGCGGCCGGCGGGGGCCAGCGCGGCCTCGGCGGGCAGGGGCGTGTCGACGGTACGTGCAGCGGCGTGTCGGTGCAGCGTCTCGGCCATGACAAGCATCCTGTCGACGCCGCCGCGCCCGCACATGAGCGACGGGACGGTACTGCGCTGAGTACGCGTACCCAGCCGGCCGCCCGCCGTGACCGGACGTGGGAATCATGAAAAACCGGACTTAAGGGGTAGTGACCTGGAACCTTTACCGCTGTGAGCGTCGGGGCCTTCCGGCTCCGACCAGCCACAACGGGGGAAGAGGAAGATGGTTCACAAGGGATGGCGGCGACCTGCGTCGGCGCTGGCGGTGCTCGCCGTGCTGGCGGCGTCGTCGACGTTCGCGGTGGTGGTCTCGCCCCGGCACGCCTCGGCCACCGTCCCCGGCCAGCCGGGAGTGCCCCAGCCCGGCACTCCCATCTTCACCGAGGACTTCTCCAACGAGAGCGCGGCCGACGAGCCGATCCGCATCGGCTCGTACACCGGCTCCCCCGGTTCGGTCTACGTGCCGGGCCCGGGAGGCAGCGGCGCGGACAGCGAGACGTACACGGCGGACCCGGCGTGGAGCCCCGGCGCGGCGCAGTGCAACGGCTGGATCATGCGCCAGACGTCGCCACTGCCGCCCAACGGCGGCAGCCCGCCGGTGACAAACAACGACAACTGCGCCCGGAACGCCGCCTGGGACCGGCTGCGCGAGATGGCCCGTGACATGGGGCTGTTCCAGGGACAGAGCACCGAGGAGGCGGCCACCAACCAGGTGCTCACCGAGTACACCAACGGCACGACCGCCCAGCTGCCCGGATACCAGTTGGAGACGGACAACAACTCGATCCCGGCGGTGGGCGGGCACTTCTACGAGGTCTCGGCGATCTTCGCCGAGCGGAACTGCACCGTCCCCTTCGCGCAGCGGGCACGCCTGCGCTTCGAGCTGCTCCTCAACGGGGTGCCGACGGTGCTCGCGGAGAACCTGAGCCCGTGTACGGATCCGGGTGCCGTGATCGTCAACAACACGTGGATCGCGAAGCTGCAGTCGACGGCGCTGCAACTGTCGGTGGCCGACACGCCGACACTGGGGCTCCGGCTCTACAACGCGACCGCCACCGGCACCGGCAACGACGTGGCGTTCGACCTTCCGCAGATCGTGGACGTGACCCCGCAACTGGACAAGGCGTTCAGCCCGGCCACCATCGCGCAGGGGCAGACGTCCACGCTGACGTTCACCGTCACCAACACCGACGACCTGCGGGCCAAGAACGGGATGAGTTTCACCGACGACCTTCCCGCCGGCGTGACCGCGACCGGGGTGAACAGCACCACCTGCTCGGACGCCACGGTGACCGCGGCAGCCGGCGCGACCTCGGTGGTCTTCGACGGTGACATCGGCCTGGGCGTCGCATCCTGCACCGTCTCCGTCGAGGTGACTGCCGACGTGGTCGGCTCGTACACGAACACCGGATGCGCCGGGCCGGACGGCACGCCGATCCCCGGCTGTGAGAGCAACTTCCCGGCCATCGTCGGGATCAACCCGCCCGGCTCCGCGACGCTCCAGGTCATCCCCGCGGTCGACCTGGCCGTGGCGAAGACGGCGAGCCCGAACCCGTACGTGCCGGGCGCGCCACTGACCTACACGGTCACCGTGACGAACGGCGGGCCGTCCGACGCCGTCGGCGCCACTGTGACCGATCCCCTGCCGGCGCCCGGGTTCACCTGGACCTGCGCGGCGTCCACCGGCAGCACGTGCACCGCGTCGGGCAGCGGGGACATCACCGACACCGTCACAGTGCTCGCGGGCGGGACGCTCACGTACACGATCAGCGGGACCGTGCCCGCAGGCACCACCGGCGACCTGACGAACACCGCGACGGTCACCCCACCGGACGGGGTCTCCGACCCCGGCTGCACGCCCACCTGCGCCGCGACGGTGGTGACCCCGGCGGCGCCCGCCGTCGACCTGGCCGTCACGAAGACGGCGGCCCCTGACCCGTACGTGCCGGGGGCGTCGCTGACGTACACGGTCAGCGTCACCAACGGCGGCCCGTCGGACGCGGTCGGCGCCACAGTCACTGACACGCTGCCGCTGGCCGGATTCACCTGGACCTGCGCGGCGTCCACCGGCAGCACCTGTACCGCGTCGGGCAGCGGGGACATCGCCGACACCGTCACAGTGCTCGCAGGCGGAACGCTCACCTACACGATCAGCGGAACCGTGCCCGCAGGCACCACAGGCGACCTCACCAACACCACCACCGTCACCCCGCCCGAGGGTGTCTCCGATCCCGGCTGCACGCCGAACTGCACGGCGACGATCGTCACCCCGGGGCAGCCCACCGTCGACCTGGCGGTGACCAAGACGGCGGCACCGAGCCCGTACGTGCCGGGTACTCCCCTGGCGTACACGGTCACCGTCACCAACGGCGGGCCGTCGGACGCGGTCGGCGCCACTGTCACCGACGCCCTGCCGCTGCCCGGGTTCACCTGGACCTGCGCGGCGTCCACCGGCAGCACCTGTACCGCGTCGGGCAGCGGGGACATCGCCGACACCGTCACAGTGCTCGCAGGCGGAACGCTCACCTACACGATCAGCGGGACCGTCCCCGCCGGCACCACAGGCGACCTCACCAACACCACCACCGTCACCCCGCCCGAGCGTGTCTCCGATCCCGGCTGCACCCCGAACTGCACCGCGACTGTGGTGACCCCGGCGGCGCCGACTGTCGACCTGGCGGTCACCAAGACCGGGACGCCGAATCCGTACGTGCCGGGCACTCCCCTGACGTACACGGTCACCGTCACCAACGGCGGCCCGTCGGACGCCGTCGGCGCCACAGTCACCGACCCGCTGCCGCTGCCCGGGTTCACCTGGACCTGTGCGGCGTCCACCGGCAGCACGTGTGCCGCCTCCGGAAGCGGGGACATCAGCGACACCGTCACAGTGCTCGCGGGCGGAACCCTCACGTACACGATCACCGGGACCGTCCCCGCCGGCACCACAGGCGACCTCACCAACACCACCACCGTCACCCCGCCCGAAGGCGCGACCGATCCCGGCTGCACACCGAACTGCTCCGCCACCAGCGTGACTCCGGGCCAACCCACAGTCGACCTCGCGGTCACCAAGACCGCCACCCCGAATCCGTACGTGCCGGGTACTCCCCTGACGTACACGGTCACCGTCACCAACGGCGGACCCTCCGACGCCGTCGGCGCCACAGTCACCGACCCGCTGCCGCTGCCCGGCCTCACCTGGACCTGCGCGGCGTCCACCGGCAGCACGTGCACCGCGTCGGGCAGCGGGGACATCGCCGACACCGTCACCGTCCTCGCGGGCGGAACCCTCACGTACACGATCACCGGGACCGTCCCCGCCGGCACCACAGGCGACCTCACCAACACCACCACGGTCACCCCGCCGGAAGGGGTCACCGACCCCGGCTGCACCCCCAACTGCACCGCCACGGTCGTCACCCCGGCCCAGCCCACAGTCGGCCTCGCCGTCAGCAAGACCGCGACCCCGAGCCCGTACGTGCCGGGGGCGGCGCTGACCTGGACCGTCACCGTCACCAATGCCGGCCCCTCGGACGCGGTCGGCGCCACGGTCGCGGACGATCTGCCGCTGGAGGGGTTCACCTGGACCTGTGAGGCGTCCACCGGCAGCGCGTGCACCGCCTCCGGAAGCGGAGACATCGACGACACCGTCACCGTCCGGGCCGGGGGCACACTGACCTACACGATCAGCGGGACCGTGCCGGCGAGCACCGCCGGCGACCTGACGAACACCGCCGTCCTCACCCCACCGGAGGGCGTCGCCGATCCCGGCTGCACCCCCAGTTGCCAGTCCACGACGGTGACGCCCGGCCTTCCCACAGTCGACCTCGCGATCACCAAGACCGCCGCTCCGAGCCCCTACGTGCCGGGCGCGCCGTTCACGTACACCGTCACCGTCACCAACGGCGGGCCCTCCGACGCCGTCGGCGCCACGGTGACCGACGCGCTGCCCGAGCCGCTGGCCGGGTTCGAGTGGACGTGCACAGCCGGTATCGGCAGCACCTGCACCGCCTCCGGGCTCGGAGACATCGACGACCGGGTCACCATCCGGGTCGGTGAGTCGGTCGTCTACACCATCACCGGAACGGTGCCGGCGGGAACCACGGGAGACCTCACCAACACCGCCACCGTCACCCCGCCCGAGGGTGTCTCCGATCCCGGCTGCACACCCAACTGCTCCGCCACGGTCGTGACTCCCGGCCAGAGCACAGTCGATCTGGCCGTCACCAAGACGGCGACACCCAGCCCGTACGTGCCGGGCACTCCCCTGACGTACACCGTCTCCGTGACGAACGGCGGGCCGTCCGACGCCGTCGGCGCCACAGTGACCGACGTGCTGCCCGGCCCTCTGGCCAGGTTCGGCTGGTCCTGTGACGCCTCCGCCGGCAGCACGTGCACGGTCTCCGGTACCGGCAACATCAGCGACAGGGTCACCATCCGGGCCGGGGGGACGGTGACGTACACGATCACCGGTGCCGTGCCGCCCAGCGCCACCGGAGACATCTCCAACACCGTCACGGTCACGCCGCCGGAAGGCGCCACCGATCCCGGATGCGCCCCGAACTGCTCGGCCACCGTCGTGACTCCCGGCCAGACCACAATCGACCTCGCGGTGACCAAGACCGGGACGCCGAACCCGTACGTGCCGGAAAGCCCGTTCACGTACACGGTCACCGTCACCAACGGCGGACCGTCCGACGCCGTCGGCGCCACGGTCACCGACACCCTGCCGCTGCCCGGCCTCACCTGGAGCTGTGAGGCGTCCACCGGGAGCACCTGCACGGCATCGGGCACCGGCGACATCACCGACACCGTCACAGTGCTCGCGGGCGGCACGCTCACCTACACGATCACCGGAACCGTGCCGCCCGGCACCACCGGTGACCTCTCCAACACCACCACCGTCACACCGCCCGAAGGGGCTGCCGATCCCGATTGCACACCCAACTGCTCGGCCACCGTCGTGATCCCGGGCCAACCCACAGTCGGCCTCGCGGTGACCAAGACGGCCGCCCCGAATCCTTATGTGCCAGCGGAACCGCTGACGTACACAGTCACCGTCACCAACGGTGGCCCGTCCGACGCCGTGGGCGCCACAGTCACCGACCCCCTGCCGGTGGCCGGCTTCACCTGGACCTGCGCGGCGTCCACCGGGAGCACCTGCGCCGCCTCCGGCACCGGAGACATCACCGACACCGTCACCGTCCGGGCCGGCGGAACGCTCACCTACACGATCACCGGGACCGTGCCGGCGGGCACCACGGGCGACCTGACGAACACCGCCACGGTCACCCCACCATCTGGTGCCGCCGACCCGGACTGCACGCCGAACTGCTCGGCGACGGTGGTCGTCGCCGGGCCGGTGCAGCCCACCCCGGTACCTCCCACGCCGGAACCGCCCACACCGACGCCACCCAAGCCGGGGCCGCCCAAGCCGATGCCGCCGTTGCCGGTGACCGGCAGTGGCATGGTCACCATCACCTCGATCGGGCTCGGGGCCGTGACACTCGGCGTTCTCCTGGTCGCCGGTCTGGTCATGACCCGCCGCTCGCGCCGACACCCCTGACCACCACCTGCGGTCATTACCGTCAGTCACCATCGCGACACATGCCTAGCCCGCCGCCCGGAGCCGGGTGGAGACTCCGCCGCATGGAGAACGTGGAGCGTGAGCGCACGAACGAGCGCTTCGAGAAGGTGGCCGAGGAGACCTCGGAGACCGTGACCCACGCGGCCACGGTGCTGGAGGAGGAACTCGCGGCGGGGCTGGCCGGCGCCCGGCGGCTCGAGGAGAAGCTGACCGAGAGCCGGCGCGTGGACCCGGAGGCGTTCGACGAACTCGTCGCCCGGGTCCGCACCGACGGGCACGCCCTGATCGACACCGTGGTCGGGCAACTGAAGATGGCCGACGACCAGCGCGGCGAGGTGATCCGGCGGTACACCTCGGATGCCCACGACGCGCTGGACACCGTACTCAATCTGGCGCGGCTGGCCCCCGAGATCGCAAACGGGCTCGCGGACCGGCTGGCGTCGCCGGCCCCGAAGCGGCCGACGGACCGGTAGCCGCGCGATGGCGCCGACCACCGGGGTGGCCGGCGGGCACGTGGAACGAATGCTGGAGCGCTATCGCGGGCTCGCCCTCGGCGCGCTGCTCGACGACGTGCCCGACGACGGCCCGCGATACCTCTACGACCTGGTCGCGGAGTACCCACGGCGGTGGGGCAAGGGGCTGCGCGCCGCGCTGTGCCTGGCCACGTGCCGGGCGTTCGGCGGCGGCGACGCGGTGGGCCTCAACGCCGCGGTGACTGTGGAGCTGTTCCACAACGCCTTCCTCATCCACGACGACATCCAGGACGAAAGCGAGCAGCGGCGCGGTGGGCGGACCCTGCACGCCGAGTACGGCGTGGGCGTGGCCCTGAACGTCGGCAATATGACGAACCTGCTGGCGTTGCGGCGGCTGGCGGCGAATCGGGCGGCGCTCGGCTCCGGGATCGCCTGGCGGCTGTTCACCGAGACCGAGCTGATGATGCGCCACTCGCTGGAGGGGCAGGCCATCGAGATCGGCTGGATCCGCGACAACGTGTGCGACCTGGACGCCGACGACTACTACCGGATGTGCCTGAAGAAGACGTCCTGGTACACGTGCATCTACCCGTGCCGCACGGGGATCCTCGTGGCGACCGGCCGGGAGAACGCGGTCGACGTGCTGGACCGCTACGGCTGGTACCTGGGTGCGGCGTTCCAGATCCAGGACGACGCGCTCAACCTCACCGGCGACTACGCCCGGTACGGCAAGGAGATCGCCGGTGACCTGTGGGAGGGCAAGCGCACGCTGATCCTGATCGACTTCATGCGGCGGTGCACACCGGAGGAACGCGAACGGCTCGTGCGCCTGCTGAGCCGGACCCGTGCGGAGCGCACCGACGCCGAGGTGCGCTGGCTGCACGGGCGGCTGCTCGCGTACGACTGTGTGGAGTCGGCGCGGCGCAGCGCCCGGGACCTCGCGCTGGCCGCCCGGCGCGAGGGTGAGCGGGCGCTCGGCGACGCTGCCGACACCGACGACGGCCGTTTTCTGCTGGAGCTGACCGACTACGTGGTGGAACGCGCGCGTTAGGCGCCCAGGAACCCGCGCAACCAGGTGAGCTGTTCGCGCTGGTGTTCCGCCTCGCCGCCCTCGTGGTCGTTGAACTCGTACACCCGCACGTCCTTGTCGCCGCCGTAGCGCTGGTAGGCGGCGAAGCAGGTCGACGGCGGGCAGACCTGGTCCCGCAGGGCGATCGAGAACAGCGCCGGCGCGGTCGCGCGCGGCGCGAGCACGGCGGCGTCCAGGTAGGACAGGGTGCGGAACACCTGGTCGGCGCGGTCGCGGTGCAGCGCGAGGTAGTCGACGACCTCGGCGTACGGGCTGTCCGGGCCGGCGACGCGCACGCCCCGGCGGATGTCGCACAGGAACGGCACGTCCGGCATGACGGCGGCGACGTCCGGGCACAGCGCGCCGGCGGCGAGAGCGAGGCCGCCGCCCTGGCTGAAGCCGGTGACCGCCACCCGCGCGGGGTCGACGGCGGGGTGCCGCCGGGCGGCCTCGGCGAAGCGCACCGCGTCGGTGATGAGCCGCCGGTAGTAGTGGTCGGCGGGGTCGGCGACGCCCCGGGTGAGGAAGCCGGGCACGGTGCCGGCCGGGTAGGGGTGCGGGTCGGGCGTGCCGCCGGTGGCGGCGCTCCAGCCCTGGCCCCGGCTGTCCATGATCAGGTGCGCGAAGCCCGCCGCAGCCCAGAACAGCTTCTCGTGCGCCAGGCCGCGGCCCCGGCCGTAGCCGAGGTACTCGACCACGCAGGGCAGCGGCCCGTCGGCCCCGGCGGGCAGGTGCAGCCATCCGCGTACCGGTTCGCCGCCGAAGCCGGGGATCGTGGCGGCGTACGTGCGGATCTGGGTCAGGCCGGTGTCGACCGGCTCGTAGACCGCCGCCTCCGGGTCGCCGCCGCCGTCGAGGGTGCGCGACCAGAACGCGTCCAGGTCCGCCGGCACGTCCAGCTCCGGCCGGTACGCGAGGCAGCCGGCCAGGTCGAGGTCGGTCAGCGGCACGACGCGGCCTCCTGCACGGCGGCGGCGAACCAGCCGGTGATGGTGCTCGGGTGGGTGATGGCGGTGCCGACCACGACCGTCCACGCGCCCGCCCGCAGCGCCTGCGCGGCCTGCTCGGGCGTGTGGATGCGCCCCTCGGCGACCACCGGGACGTCCACCGCGGCGGCGAGCCGGGCGACCAGGTCCAGGTCCGGCCCGTCGCCCTTGGTGGTGTACGCGGTGTACCCGGCGAGCGTGGTGCCGACCAGGTCGGCGCCAGCGGCGGCCGCCGCGATGCCCTCATCCAGCGTGGAGCAGTCGGCCATCACCAGCGCGCCGGTGCGCTCGTGCACGGCCGCGATCGTGTCGGCGAGGGTGCGGCCGTCGGGCCGGGGCCGGGACGTGCCGTCGAGCGCGACGACGTGCGCCCCGGCGTCGGCGACGGCGAGCGCGTGCTCCAGCGTCGGGGTGATGAAGACGTCGTCGTCGCCGTCCTTCCAGAGCCCGATCAGCGGCAGGTCCACCGCCGCGCGGATGGCGGCGATGTCAGCCAGTCCCTGGGCGCGGATGCCGGCGGCGCCGCCCCGGGCGGTGGCGAGCGCGACCCGGCGCATGGTTTCCGGGTCGCGCATGGGCTCACCCGGGTACGCCTGGCAGGAGACGACCAGGCGGTCACGGAGCTGGTCGACGAGCGCGTTCATGAGACCTTCCAGGCGAGCGAGGCGGCGCCGAGCAGCGGCGCGTCGGGGCCGAGGGTGGAGGCGAGCACGGGCACGCCGGCCAGGCCGGGCAGCGTCTCGGCGCGCACCGCGTCGCGCAGCGCCCGCCACCACGGCTCACCGAGGCCGGTCACGCCGCCGCCGATCACCACGGCGGCGGGGTCGAGCACGTTGACCAGGCCGCCGACGGCGGACCCGGCAGCCGCGCCGCCGAGCCGGACGACCTCCCGGGCCGCATCGTCGCCGTCCGCGGCCAGCGCGGCGACGGCCCGCAGGTCGGCCACCGGCCGGCCGGTACGCCGGACGTACTCGGCTGCGAGCGCGGGCCCGGCGGCGATCGCCTCCAGGTGCCCGCGCCCGCCGCACGTGCAGGCAAGCGTTCCGGCGTACGGGGACGGCTGGTGCCCGGCGTGCCCGGCGGCGCTGTGCGCACCGGCGAGCGCCGAGTCGCCGAGGACGAACGACGCCCCGACACCGGTGCCGACGGCGACGTAGAGCACTGTGTCGTACCCGGCGGCGGCGCCGTGACGCGCCTCGCCCAGCGCGTGGGCGTGCACGTCGTTGATCACGGTGACCGGCACGCCCAGGCGCCGGCTCAGGTCGCCGCGCAAATCCGTGCCGGTCCACCCGGTCAGCACGTCGGTGGCGGACAGCACCAGGCCGGAGCGGCTGTCGATGACTCCGGCGCTGCCGACGCCGAGCGCCCGTACGACGCCCGGTGCGTCCGCCCGCAGCTTCTCCACCAGGCCGGCGGCGGTGTCGAGCACCGCGGCGGCGCCGGAGCGACCAGGCGTCGGCGCGGTGCGCCGGCCGACGATCTCTCCCCCGGCGGTGACCAGGGCGGCGGTGGTCTTGGTGCCGCCGATGTCGAGCGCGGCGACCAGACCGGTCGTGCTCACCTCGGGCATGGTCAGAGCAGCCCGGCCAGTTCCAGCTGGGTACGCACGCGGCCCGTCTCGGCGGCGTCCAGCGGCCGCAGCGGCAGCGACACCGCGTTGCCGGCGATGACGCCGAGCAGGGACAGCGCGGTCTTGAACGCGCCGACGCCCCGGGTGGCGCCCGCCGAGGTGGCCGGGTCGGCGGCGTCGACGATGCGGAACAGCCGGGTCAGGCGGTCCTGCTCCCGGCGGGCGGCGGCCCAGTCGCCGGCCATGCAGGCGCGGTGCAGCCGCACGTACCCGGCCGGGTCGACGTTGCCCAGTCCGGGCACCGAGCCGGAGCCGCCCGCGAGCATCATCGCGTCGACCACCACCTCGTGGCCGGTGAGCAGGCTGAAGTCGCGCTCCGGCGCGTGCTCGGCGACGGCGAGCGCCAGCTGGCGGAACGCGACGTCGTCACCGCTGGAGTCCTTGACACCGGCGAGCACGCCGTCGGCGGCGAGCCGGGTCAGCAGGTCGACGGAGAGCTTGCTGTGCACGCAGACCGGGATGTCGTACGCCAGCAGGGGAAGCTCGACCGCCGCGGCGACCGCGCGGAAGTGCCGCTCGATCTCGTGCGGGCCGACGATGGCGTAGAACGGCGCGGTCACGACCAGGCCGTCCGCGCCCAGCCGGGTGGACGCCTCGGCCCGCTCCACGACCCGGCGGGTGGTGGGTTCGATGCAGCCGGCGATGACCGGCACGGCACCGCCGGCGGTCTTCACGATGGTCTCCAGGGCCAGGTCCCGCTGCCGGTCGGTGAGGAAGACCGTCTCGCCGGAGCTGCCGAGGGCGAAGATGCCGTCGACGCCGGCGTCGAGCAGCCACTCGACCAGCCGTTCCAGCGAGTGGACGTCGACCTCGCCCTCATCGGTCAGGGGGGTCACGGCCGGCGGCACGACTCCGGCGAACCGCGGGGCTGGGGTGGTCACAGGTTCTCCTCGACAGACTCAGTTGTGGTGCGGCCGGTCGCCGAGGTGGCGAGCGCGACCAGTTCGGTGTTGGCGGTTCCGGCGGGCACCGGGTGGTGGCAGCGGAACTCGTGGCCCTCGCCCTCGGCGGGGCGCGGCGCCGGCATGTCCACGGCGCAGCCGTCGGTGGCGGCCCAGCAGCGGGTCCGGAACGGGCAGCCGCTCGGCGGCCGGGTGGCCGACGGGACCGGGCCGACCAGCGGAATGGGCTCGATCGGGGAGAGCAGGCCCGGCGTGGCCGAGAACAACGCCCGGGTGTACGGGTGCCGGCCACCCTCGGGCAGCAGGTCGGCGGGCGTCTGCTCGACGATGCGGCCCAGGTACATGGTGACGACCCGGTCGCTGACCCGCTTGACGGTCTGGATGTCGTGCGACACCAGCACCATCGCCAGGCCGAGCCGGTCCTTGAGGTCCAGCAGCAGGTTGAGGATCTGGGCCCGCACCGACACGTCGAGCGCGCTCGTCGGCTCGTCGGCGATGACCAGCCCCGGTTCCAGGGCCAGCGCGCGGGCGATTGACACCCGCTGGCGCTGGCCGCCGGAGAGCTGGCTGGGCAGCACGTCGGCGACCGAGCGGGGCAGGCCCACCAGTGCCATCAGCTCGGCCACCCGCTGCTCGCGCTGCTGCCGGGTGCCCCGGCGGTGCACGTCGAGCGGGTCGCGCAGGATGTCGCGTACCGGCATGCGGCGGTTCAGCGAGGTGGCCGGGTCCTGGAAGATCATGCCGACGCCCGCGCCGATGTGCTCACGCCGCTCGGCGGCGCTCATCGACCACACGTCCTTGCCGGCGAACGACACCGTGCCGGTGGTCGGCCGTTGCAGGCCGACGAGCACCTTTGCGAGCGTCGACTTGCCGCAGCCGGACTCGCCCACGATGCCGACCGTCTCGCCGGCCCGGATGACCAGGTCGGCGCCGGTGAGCGCATAGACCTTCTCCCGGCTGAACATGCCGCCGCCGCGCGCGGCGTGCACCACGTGCACGTCGCTCAGCTCGGCGATCGGCCGGTGCTCGGCGGTGGCGCTCATCGGGCCGGCTCCTTCTCGCTGACGGTGACGGCGGGGTGGTGGCAGGCGTACCCGTGGCCGTCCGTGCCCTCCAGTGCGGGTGCGGTGTCCCGGCAGATCTCGGTCGCCATCGGACAGCGGTCGGAGAACCGGCAGCCCTTCGGGAAGTCGGCGGGTGACGGCACCACGCCGCGGATCTGGGTGAGCCGTTCCGCGCCGGTCTCCAGGGACAGGACGGAACCGAGCAGGCCGCGGGCGTAGTGGTGGGCGGGCGCCTCCATCACGTCGGCGGTCACGCCGGTCTCCACGATCTGGCCGCCGTACATCACCACGACCCGGTCGGAGACGTCGCTGACCAGGGCGAGGTCGTGGCTGACCAGGATGAGGGCGAAGCCGAGCCGCTCGCGCAGGTCCAGCAGCAGCTTCATCACCTGGGCCTGCACGGTGACGTCGAGCGCGGTGGTCGGCTCGTCCGCGATGATCAGCTTCGGGTCGCGGGACAGCGCCATGGCGATCACCACGCGCTGCCGCTGCCCACCGGACAGCTCGTGCGGGTACGCGGCGAGCGTGCGCTGCGGGTCCAGTCCGACCAGCCGCATCAGTTCCTCGGCCGAGCGGGTGCCGCCGCGGCGGATCATCTGGGCGAGCTGGGTGCCGACTCGCAGCGCCGGGTTCAGCGCCGACAGCGCGTCCTGGTAGACCATGGCGATCTCGCGGCCCATCAGGGCGCGGCGGCCCCTGGCGTTCAGCTTCAGCAGGTTCGTGTCCTGGAAGCGGATCTCGCCGCGTACCCGGGCGCCCTGCGGCAGCAGGCCCATCACGGCCAGGACGCTGAGCGACTTGCCCGAGCCGGACTCCCCCACCAGGCCGACGACCTCGCCGGGGCGGACGTCGAAGGAGAGCCCGTCGACGATGTCCACGCCGCGGTGGCGGCCCTCGAAGCCGATGGACAGGTCGCTGACCTGAAGGACCGGCTTGCCCTGCGGCAGCGGGCGCGCGCGCTCGCGCAGCCGCTGCGCCGCCTCGGCGAGACCCGGCAGCTCGACCACCTCGCCGGTGCCGGGCTTCGCCTGCTCCAGCGCGTCACCGCTGGTGGTGGACGTGGCACGGCGCGCGGCCGGGGCGGCCCACGCGTCGGACATGCCCTCGGAGAGCACGTTGAGCGCCAGCACGGTGAGCAGGATCAGCAGGCCGGGGAAGAACGTGGCCCACCAGCCGCCGATCTGCACCATCTCCTTGCCGAACGCGATCACCGAGCCCCACGAGGAGGCCGCCTCCTGCGGGGCGAGACCGCCGCCGATGAAGGACAGCGACGCCTCGAAGACGATCGCGTCGGCCACCATGACGGTGACGAAGACGAGGATCGGGGCGGCGCAGTTGCGCAGGACGTGCCGCCAGAGGATGTGCGGTCGCCGGGCACCGATGATGCGTTCGGCGGCCACGTAGTCCTCGCCGTACTGGGACAGCACGTTGGCGCGGACGATGCGCGCGACCGACGGCGTGAACACGAAGCCGATCGCGATCACGAGGACCAGCAGGCTGTTCTTGCCGAACGAGATGATCAGCAGCGCGGAGAGCACGATCGTGGGGAAGGCCATGACCACGTCGAGGCAGCGCATGATGATCTCGTCGACGACTGTGCGGCTGCTGCCGGCGACGGCGCCGAGGATCGCGCCGAGCACCAGCGCGATGCCGGCCGCGCCGAACCCGACGACCAGGGAGCGCCGGGTGCCGGCGACCAGCCGGGAGAAGACGTCGCGGCCGAGCTTGTCCAGGCCGAACCAGAAGTCGCCGTTCGGGCCGGTCAGCGCCGGCCCGAGCCCGGTCTGCGTGGGGTCGTGGCGCAGCAGCAGCGGGGCGAGCACGCCGACCACGACGATGAGCGCGACGAAGCCGAGCGCGAACCGGGCCGCGAGACCGAGCCGGGCGAAGGCCATGCCGGGGCGGGACAGCCGCGTGGTGAGGGACCGGCGCATCAGTGGCCTCCGCGCAGTCGGGGGTTGGCGAAGAGGTAGAGGATGTCGACGACCAGGTTCACCAGGACGAAGCACAGCGCGATGGTCAGCACGGTGCCCTGGGCCAGCGCGGTGTCGTTCTGCTGGACGGCGCTCATGATCTGGGTGCCCATGCCTGGTAGCGAGAAGATGGCCTCGATGACGACGGTGCCGCCGATGAGGTAGCCGATCCGCAGGCCGAGCGCGGTGAGCGGGTTGACCAGCGCGTTGCGCAGCACGTTGCGGCCGATCACCACGCGCGGCGGCAGTCCGGCGCCGATCGCGGTGCGGACGTAGTCCTTGTCGAGTTCCTCGACCATCGACGTGCGGACGATGCGGGCCAGCGAGCAGCCGACCGGTACGGCCAGCGCCAGAGCGGGCATGGCCAGCGACTGCAGCCACAGACCGACCGAGTCGGCGGGGTTGACGTAGCCGCCGGTCGGGAAGATCGGTCGGCGGACGGAGAACTCCTGGATGAACAGCAGGGCCAGCCAGAACGAGGGCGTGGCGATGCCGGCCATGGAGACGATCCGGATGACCTGGTCGGGCCAGCGGTCCCGGTACAGGGCGGCCGGGATGCCGAGCGCCAGCGCGATGATGAGCGCGCCGACGACGCCGAGCGCGGTGAGCTGGATGGTCAGCGGCAGCGCCATGGCGATCTTCTCGGCGACCGGGACCGACGGCGGGAACGTCATGCCCAGGTCGCCGCGGACGAGGTCGCCGAGGAAGTGCAGGTAGCGCAGCGGCAGCGGGTCGTTCAGGCCGTTGGCGGCACGGAACGCCTCGACCTGCGCCGGCGTGGCCTGGTCACCGAGGACTGACAACGCCGGGTCGATCGGGGAGAACTGCATGATCACGAAGACGAAGAGCGTGATGCCCAGCACCAGGGGAATCAGCGTCAGGAATCGTCGTGCGACCAGGTTCAGGACGGTCAGCATGGATTCTCTTTCTCGTGGCGGGGCGCCGGGACGCCCGCCCGGCCGCACGGGTCACGTGGGCCGGGCGGGACGTCTGCGGGGCCGGAACCCCGCGCGTGGGCTCAGCCGGTCCGGCCGGTGCCCAGGAAGTACAGGCCGGTGGTGGAGGCGCCGGAGAAGCCGTCCACCTTGGCCGGGTCGTACGCGGTGACGACCTTGGTGTGCAGGATCGGGTACAGCGGCACCTGGTCCGCCGCCATGTCCAGGGCCTGCTTCCACAGCGCCTTGCGGGCCGTCTCGTCGGAGGTCTGCGCGGCCTTGTCCAGCAGGTCGCCCATGGCCTTGCGGTCGGCGTCGCTCCAGCGGTAGCGCTGGCCCGGCCAGGTCTCGCCGAAGTAGTACCAGCGCATCAGCAGGTCGGTGTCGACGCCGAAGACGCTCGGGTCACCGGTGGCCATGAGCACCCGGAAGGTGTCCTTGGGGACGATGTCGCCGTAGATGGCCGAGGACGGCACGGTGTTCAGCGTGGCGTTGACGCCGATCTTCTTCCACTGCTCGATGACCAGCGGGGCGACGTCCTTGACCACCGAACTGTCGGTGGTGTCGAGCCGGAACGACAGGTTGGTGACGCCGGCCTCCTGGAGCAGGGCCTTGGCCTTGTCCGGGTTGTAGTCGTAGACGGTGGCGGCCTTCTGGTAGGCCTTGTTGCCCTCGTCGAGGTAGCTCGTCGCCGGGCTGCCGTAGCCGTTGAGCGCGGTCTTGATGACCGCTTCCTTGTCGATGGCGTAGTGCAGGGCCTGGCGCACCCGCTTGTCGCTGAACGGCGCGGCGGAGTTGTTGAACATGAGGAAGACCTGGTTGAAGGCCTGCTTCACGTCGATCGTGTACTTGTCCTTGAGCGAGTCGACGTTCAGGTAGGGCACGGCCTCGATGGCCTGCACCCGGCCGCCCTGCAGGTCCGACACGCGGGCCGACGCCTCGGTGGTGGTGTTCCACGTCATCGTCTCGACCTTGGCGGCGCGCGGGCCGTTGTAGTTCGCGTTCTTGCTCAGCTTGATGCCGGATTCCTTGGACGCGCTGTCCACCTTGAACGGGCCGGAGCCGATAGGGGCGGTGTCGAACGCCTTGGCCGCGGCGGCGTCGCCGGTCTTGGCCTTGGGGACGATCTTGATGACCGCGATCCGCTCGCTGAACAGGGCGAACGGGTACTTCAGCTTGAACTCGACGGTCGTCGCGTCCTTGGCGGCGACGCTGTCGAGGAACGACACGAAGCCCTGCATCAGCGGCGGCGCCTTCGGGTCCGCGGGCTTGAGCACGCGGGTGAAGGACCAGGCCACGTCCTCGGCGGTGACCGGGGTGCCGTCGGAGAACTTCGCCCCGTCACGCAGCGTCACGGTGTAGGTCCGGCCGTCGGCCCCGGGGGTCGGGTCGCTCTTGGCCAGGGCGTTGTAGGGTTCCCGCGTGATCGGGTCGAGGTCGACGAGGCCCTCGAAGACGTGCTGGTTGACCGCCGTCGCCACGGCCGAGGAGGCGTTGCTGGGATCGAAACCGCTGGAGAGCGTGAAGGCCAGCGTGGCCTCGATGGACGTGCCCCCCTTCCCGTCGCCCACGGCGTTGGTCGAGGCGGGACCGCCACTGCAGGCCGCCAGCGCGACCGCGAGGCCACCCGCGAGGGTGGCGACGGCCAGGGAGCGGACGCGGCCCCGGGGGACGCGCCGGCTCCTCGACGGCTTACCGGTGGTGCTCACGTAGCTGCCTCCATAGGCTCTTCATGCGCTCGCGTGACCGCTCGCGCTCGGGGATGTGAAGCATAAGGTGTATGACGTCTGACGTCTGATGCCGGTAGGGTGAGGGTGTCAGATTCGGGAACGAAGGGCAAGGGGCAGATGACGACCATTGACGCCAGTCCGCTACGCGGCGCCGAGCGGCCCAGCCCTCGCCGGCAGGAGGTCGCCACCAGGATCAAGGAGTACATCCTGCGCAACCGCTTGAAGCCGGGAAACCTCCTGCCCACCGAGGCGGAACTGTGCGAGGCCGTCGGCGCCAGCCGATCCAGCGTCCGCGAGGCCGTCAAGATCCTCTCCGCGCTCGACATCGTCGAGGTGCGCCACGGGCACGGCACGTTCGTCGGCCGCATGTCCCTCAACGCCCTGGTGGAGAGCCTGACCTTCCGCGGGCTGCTCAGCGGCGAGGACGACCACCGCGTACTGGCCCAGGTCGTCGACATCCGCCAGACGCTGGAGCAAGGGCTGGCCGCCACCGTCATCGACGCGCTGGACGAGCAGCACCGGTCGGAGCTGTCCGCGCTCGCCGACGAGATGCACAGCCGGGCGGCCCGGGGCGAGGACTTCCTCGACGTCGACCGCGCGTTCCACCTGAAGCTGATGGAACCCCTCGGCAACGACCTGCTGGTCCAGCTGACCGAGGCGTTCTGGCAGGTGCAGGCCATCGTCGCGCCCACGCTGCAGACCGAGCCGGAGGACCGGGTCATCACCGCCCAGCGGCACCAGGCGATCGTCGCCGCCCTCACCGCCGCCGACGCGGCGGCGCTGCGCTCGGCCGTCGCCGAGCACTACGCGCCCATCCGGGCGAGCATCGCCCGCGCCGCGCAGACCTGATCCGCCGTACGCCGGGGCCTGTCGTTCGAGCCTGATCGAAGGTCTCTGTCCCGGGGCTCGCCCCGTGCCGAAGCTGTCTTCTGACGGGCGCATCGGGCGCCCCGGACGGCCGAGGTGCATGTCATGGCGGTGGTGTCGCGCCGAACGCGGTCATTGTGGTACGCCGTCGCGGTCCCCGCCGCTCTCGCGGCGGCGGTGGCCGGGGCGCTGGGTGCCCGCCCGGACATCGCGCCGCCGTCCGAGGGTCACGCCTCGGCCGGGCCGCCCGCGGCGAGCGCGGCCGCCGTGCCGGTCCCGCCCGTCTCCGGTACGCCCGCCGAGGTGCGGTACGCCGCCACGCAGGCGCTGATCCGCGACTGCATGCAGCGTCGCGGGTTCCGCTACTGGCCGGTGCCCCGGCAGCCGGTGCCGGAGCTGCGCGAATTCCCGTACGTCCTCGACGACGTGTCCTACGCCCGCCGGCACGGATACGGCACCGCCCTGGAACGCCGCCTCCAGGAGACGATGGCGGCCGACCCGAACGCGCGGTACGTACGGGACCTGCCCCCGGAGCGCGGCGCCGCCGCCGTACGCGCGGTGAACGGCGACCCCGGCGAGCCCGACGCCCTGCGCGCGACGCTGCCGGCCGGCGGGGTGCTGCGCCGCAGCAGTCACAGCTGCACGTCCGAGGCGGAGCGACAGCTCTATCGCGACCTGCCCGGCTGGTACCGGGTCACCAGGATCACCGACAACCTGGCCGGGCTGCGCGTCGGCCGGGTGCTCGCCGACCCTCGCTACGCCGACGGTGTGAGGGCGTGGCGGCGGTGCATGCGCGCCGCCGGGCACGACTCCGCCGACCCGGCATCGGCCCGCGCGTCGGCACCCGAGCCGACGTCCGGCTCCGTCACGCCCGGCGAGATCCGGCTCGCGGTGTCCGAGGCGACCTGCGCGACGCGGACCGGGCTCGGCCGGCTCGCCCGGCGGCTCGACGCCGAGCACCGCCGCGCCCTCGACCGGCAGTTCCACACCGAGGTCGCCGAACGGCTCCGCCTGGAGGCCGCCGCGCTGCCGCGGGCCCGCGCCGTGCTGGCCGCCGGCTGACCCACCCCAAGACTTCCGTGGCGGCCCGCCACGGCGGAACCCGACCGGAGGGAAGCACCATGAGAGCAGTACGGTCCGTGCTGGCCACAGTGGCCGCGGCGGCAGCCGCGCTGGCCTTCACCGCCACCGCCGCCCAGGCCGCGCCGCGGCCGACCCCGCACGCCGACGCGCAGCGTGCCGCCGCGGGCAGCGGCTACCTGTACGTCAGCCAGGACGCCAACTGGGCCGGCCGGTGGTGCTGGTGGTACAACGCCGACAACAACTGGGACACGATCAACACGGCGGAAAACGCCAACTGCGACAACAACAACCGGGCCAGCATGCGCAACCTGGCGTCCTCGGCGTGGAACGACTCGAACGGCGGCCGGCCGGTCGCCCTCTACATCCACCCCGACTACACCGGCGCGTACGCCTGCCTGGGCGCCGGCGACGCGTGGGACAACCTCACCGGCGTCTGGTTCAGCTGGGGCTCCAACCGGGACGGCTACATGGCGAACGCCAACGACAACATCGCCTCCCACCGGTGGCGCACGAGCTGCAGCGCGGGCTGAGCCGACACACGGCGGGGCGGCAGCCGTGCGGCTGCCGCCCCTCCCTATCCCTATTCAGTGATAGATGTCAATGTCGCAGACGAGACTGAGTGCGGCGGCACACGTCGGAACACTGTGCGTCATGGGGACGCTGCGCATCCACTTCACGGCCGGGGACCTCAGCCGCACCCGGCTGGCGGCCCGGCCCGATCCACTGTGGGAGATCATCTGCAGCCTGCACCGCCTCCAGACCCGGGCCGGTTACGCGGGTTACGCCCGGTGGCACCGGCAGATCCGCCCGGACCTGGAGCGCGCCGGTCTCGTCCCGGTCGTCCGCGAACGGCTGCTGCCCGTCGCGCCGCTCAAGCGGTACTTCCCCGACTTCCTCACCCCCGGCCCGGTCACCGACCTCGACGAGGGGATCGACCGGGTGCTCGGCACCCCGGCCCGGCGGATCCGCACCGAACTGGGGCGGATGGTGACGCCCGTCGACAGCGCCTGGCTGGTCGACCTGGCCGCCGGCCGGCCCGCCGCGCGACACGGCCTCGGCGACGCGCTGCGCGCCTACTTCCGGGTCGCGCTCGCTCCGTACTGGACGCAGATCACCGCCGCCGTCTCCGGCGACCGGGCGCTGCGCGGGACCTGGGTCCTCGACAGCGGCGCCGGGCAGATCCTCGACGACCTGAGCCCGGAGACCTCCTGGGATCCGCCGGTGCTGTCCGTGCACGGCTACCCGGAGGACCGGGACATGCATCTCGACGGCCGGGGCATCACGCTGGTCCCGTCGTACTTCTGCTGGCACGCGCCGATCACACTGGCCGATCCCGAGCTGCCACCGACGCTCGTCTATCCGGCACGCCGGCAGCGACCGGAACCGACGCCGCCGGCGGGCTCGCAACGCCGGCTCGGGCCGCTGCTCGGCCACACCCGGGTGGCGGTCCTGCGCGCCGCCGCGAGCGGCGCCACCACCGGTGAGCTGGCCCGGCGCGCCCGCATCTCGCCGGCCACGACCAGCCATCACACCACCATCCTGCGCGAGGCCGGGCTGATCACCAGCCAGCGGCACGGCAACCTCATGCTGCACCGGCTCACCGCGATGGGCGAGGCGCTCCTGGGCGAGACGCCCGGGCAGGACGGCTGAAGGCTCGCGAACCGGACGGGGACGTCGACCGGAACCGATCCTTGACGGGCCGGGGTGAAGCCGCCTAGCGTGCAGACGTCGGACATCTGACGTCAGATTGATGCCCGATTCCCCCTCCCCCGTCCCCGGAAGGAACCACGTGTCCCCTCGCCGCGCCATACCGCGCCGCGCAACCGTCCTCGCGGCGGCCGCCCTCACCCTGCTCTCCGTACTGCCCGCCACCGCCGCCCAGGCCGCCGCCCCCGCCGGTGCGACCGCCACCGTCGGCGCCGACTGCACCGCCGGCCGGCTGCTGCTCGACCTCGACAACCGCAGCGCCACGACGCAGACCTACACCGTCACCTGGCCGGGTCGCACCGGCTCGCCGTGGACCCGCACCGTCGCCGCCGGTGGCAGCGCCGAGCTGTACTGGACGCTGTCCTCCGGCACGCCGTACACGCTGCGCACCACGACCCCGACCGGTCTGGACGACACCACCAGCGGCATCTTCCACTGCGGCACCGGCATGTCCGCGCTGGCCGGCTTCGACTGCACGAACGGCCGCCTCCAGCTCGCCCTGGAGAACCGCACCACGACGGCCCGGGACTTCACAGTCGCCTGGCCCGGACGCACCGGCTCGCCGTGGACCCGCACCGTCGCCGCCGGCGGCAACTACCTGCACTACTGGACCGTCGGCACCGGCACCCCGTACACGCTGCGGGTCACCGCGCCGGGTTTCGACACCACGCTGCGCGGCACCACCTCCTGCGACCTCGCCGCCGGTAACCCGCAGCTCGCCACCACCACGCTGCTGACCACGCAGACGGTGATCCGCGACCTCAACGGAGCCGGTGGCCGGTACGACGGCACCGTCGCCTCGGTCCGCATCCCCGGCCTGGCCGTCACCAACAACGGCACCGTCGTCGCCGTGGCCGACGCGCGCGTGAACGGCTCGTACGACCTCGGCGGCGGCACCAACAACATCCAGATCGTGATGATCCGCAGCACCGACGGCGGCCGCACCTTCGAGCAGCCCCGCGTCATCCACGCCCCGCCCACCACCAGCGAGGGCGTCGGCGACCCCAGCCTGCTCGTGGACCGCGCCACCGGCGTCGTCTACTGCTTCTTCACCTACTCCCCCCGACCCGGCATCAGCTTCTGGTCCGGCGGCTCCGGCCTGAACACCGCCGACGACCCGAACAGCATGCACCTGCGTTACATCACCAGCCGGGACAACGGCGCCACCTGGAGCGCGCCGGTCGAGCTGAACCCCGCGGTCAAGGACCCCACCTGGCGGCAGGTGTTCTTCTCCTCCGGCCACGGCATCCAGACCAGCACCGGACGCCTGATCCAGCCGATCGCCTACCGGGACTCCGCCGGCACCAGCCACGCCGCGAACATCTACAGCGACGACCACGGCGTGACCTGGCGCCGCGGCGGATCCGCCGGCGGGAACATCAACGAGAGCAAGGCGATCGAGCGCGGCACCGGCGCGGTGGTGCAGAACATGCGGCACAACTCGACCCGCAGCCGGTTCTACGCCACCTCCGCCGACGGGGGCGCGACGTTCGGTACGGCGACGGCGAGCGCCCTGCTGCCCGACCCGCTGTGCAACGCCGACGAGATGTCCTACCTGCGCCCCGCCGAGGTCGGCGCGAACCGGGCGCCGGTACGCACCCGCACGGCGCTGTTCAGCAACAACGCGCACCCGACCGCGCGCAACGACCTCACCGTACGGCTGTCCACCGACGACGGCGCGACCTGGCCGGCGCGGGCGCTGGTCAAGCCCGGCGGCGCCGGCTACTCGACGATGGCGGTCCTGGCCGACGGCACGGTCGGCAACCTGTACGAGGTGGGCAACACCGGCGGCATCTACTTCGCCCGGTTCAGCCTCGACTGGGTGAAGGGCGCCTGACCGCCGTGTCCCGCCCGGACAGCGTCGTCCGGGCGGGACACGGTCAGCGCTGCCAGCGGACCACGCCACCGACCACCGTCAGTGCCACTGTCAGGTCCCGCAGCCGCGCCGGTTCGACCCGGTACGGGTCGGTGGGCAGCACGATGAAGTCGGCGAGCATGCCGGGGCGCAACCGGCCCTTCAGGTGCTCCTCGTAGGAGGCGTACGCGCCGGCCTCGGTGAAGCACCGCAACGCCGTGTCCAGGTCGAGCCGCTCGTGCGGGTCGACGCCGCCGGGCGGGGTGCCGTCGGGCTGCTGGCGGGTCACCGCGGCGTGGATGCCGAAGAACGGGTCGGGGTCCTCCACCGGGGCGTCCGACCCGAACGCCACTGTGGCCCCGGCGTCGAGCAGGCTGCGCCAGGCGTACGAGGCCAGACCCCGGCCGGCGAGCATCCGGGTGGTGAGCGGGATGTCGCTGGTGCAGTGGGTGGGCTGCATCGAGGCGATCACGCCGCTGCGGGCGAGCAGCGGCACGTCGTCCGGCAGCAGGTGCTGGGTGTGCTCGATCCGGTGCCGCAGCCGCGCCACCGGGCCCGGACCGGCCGACTCGCGCCAGCGCGCGTACGCCCGCAGCACCATCCGGTTCGCCGCGTCGCCGATGGCGTGCGCCGCCACCGCGATCCCGGCCCCGGCGGCGGTCGCCACCAGCCGCTCGAACTCCTCGGCCGGGGTGACGGCGATGCCGTGGTTGCCGGGCTCGCCGTCGTACGGCTCGGTCATCAGGCAGGTGTGCGAGCCGAGCGCGCCGTCGGTGAAGATCTTCACCGGGCCGGTGCTCAGCCAGCGGTCCCCGTCGCCGGTGGCCCAGCCGGCGTCGATCGCCTCGTCCAGCGCGGTGGCGGGGATCGTCTTGTGCACCCGCAGCGGCAGCTCACCCCGGGCGTACAGCGTCTCGTAGGCGGCGCGGGCGTCCTGCCCGTCGAGGTCGTGGATGCCGGTCAGGCCGGCGGCGAGCAGCCGGGGCAGGTGGGCACGCAGCTGCGCCACCAGGTCACCGGCGTGCGGGGAGCGCACCACCGCGTACGCCGCGTCGGCCGCCGCCTCGCGCAGGATGCCGGTCGGCTCGCCGTGCTCGTCCCGCGCGATCTGCCCGCCGGGCGGGTCGGGGGTGGTGGCGTCGATGCCGAGGCGGGCCAGGGCGGCGCTGTTCACCCAGATGGTGTGGCCGTCGATGCTCGGCAGCGCCGCCGGCCGGTCCGGGCAGACCCGGTCCAGGTCGGTGCGGGCCGGCTGCACCGGCCGGGTCCATCTGTTGCTGTCCCACCCGCCGCCGAGCAGCCAGGCGTCCGGCGGCAGCGTGGCGGCGTGTCCCGCGATCCGGGTCAGCGCCTCGTCGAGGCTCGCCGTGCCGCGCAGGTCCACCTGGTCCAGCCCGCGCACGTAGGACGCCGCGTGTATGTGGCTGTCGATCAGCCCGGGCAGCACGGCCATCCCGCCGAGGTCGACGCGGCGCGCGCCGCCGCCGGCCCGGTCCCGGCACTCGGCGAGGTCACCGACGGCGACGATCCGCTCGCCGCGGACCAGCATCGCCTCGGCGTACGGGCGGCCCGGGTCGAGGGTGTGGATGCGGGCGTTCTCGTAGACCGTGCCGCTCATGGGCTCCCCTGCCTCGGCGCTCGTACGGAGTCTCAGGACGTGCGGACCGGCGCCGTCTCCTCCGGCTCACCGGCCCGGTCCGCGCGGATCCGGTCGATGTGGTCGGCCAGCTCGTCGGTGATCAGCAGGTCCCGCCGGATGTCGTCGTGCGGGTACGCGGTCCGCCCGACCATGTGCGCCGCGACCGGGGCGGTGGCGAGCTGGAACAGGCCGACGAGGACCAGCGTGGTGATGTCCACCCCGGTACGCAGCCGCAGCGCGCAGCCGAGCAGCACCAGCAGCAGCCCGAGCACCTGCGGCTTGGCGGCCGCGTGCATCCGTGACAGCACGTCCGGGAAGCGGACCAGCGCGATGCCCGCGGCGAGGCAGAGCAGCGCGCCGGCGATCAGGCAGACACTGGCGACGATGTCCAGGATCGCGTCGGCGGTCACTTCGGGCTTCTCCGGGACGCGAACCGGGCGACGCTCACCGAGCCGACGAAACCGACGAGCGCGAGGACGACGAGGACCGGCAGCGCTGTGGCGTCCCGGCTGTAGGCCGCCTCGGTGGCGATGGCCGCGACCGCGACGGCGAGCAGCACGTCGGTGGCGACGGCCCGGTCGAGGATGGACGGCCCGCGGATGATGCGGACGAGGGTGAGTCCACCGGCCGCGACGAGCAGCGCGGTGACGATCACGGCGACGACGGTCACGTCGGTGCTCCTTCCAGTTCGACCGAACCGGCGGGTTCGGCCTCGTCGTGGCGGATCCGGTCGCGCTCCTCGGCCGAGCCGACGGCGGCGACGATGCGCGCCTCCAGCTCCAGCACGCTGCGCCGGAACCGTTCCACCTCGTCGGGGCTCCGGATCCCGATGACGTGCACGTAGAGCGTCCCGGTACTCCGGTCGGCCTCCAGGATGAGACTGCCCGGCACCAGCGACAGCGCCTCGGCGTTGAGGGTGAGGTTGAGGTCGGTGTTCACCCGCAGGCGCACCGCGATGATCGCCGAGTGCGGGTGCCCGGGCCGGACGGCCAGCCAGGCCACCTGGGCGGACGCGACCACCAGGTCGTACAGGAAGCGGACCAGGAACCGCAGCAGCGGCACCGGCCGGATCCGGCCGGCGAACGTGACAGGGGGCAGCGGGAAGACGACGAGCAGCACGGCGGCGACCACGAGTCCGCTGATCACGTTGGCCCAGCTGAAGGTGCCCCACAGCAGCACCCAGACGGTGACGAGGCCGGTCACCGCTACGGCCCGGTTGCGCCAGCGGTCACGGCGGGTCAGTGGCGCTTTCGGCTGACTGGTCACGGCGGTCCCTCCGGGAACACGGCCTCGACGTACGGGGCACGGCGCAACAGGTCGTCGGCGGCGTCGGTGCTGATGTCGAACAGCGGTCCGGCCACCACCGTCAGCGCCAGGCCGAGCACCACGAGGGCGGCGGTGGACGCCGTCATCAGCCGGGGCAGCACCGCCCCGGCCGGCGCCGGGCCGTCGTGCGGCTGCTCGGCGCCGTCGGTGCGGGCCGCCTGGTCGGCGTCACCGGGCTCCGGCATGTCCGCGTGCGGGGCCCGCCAGAAGGCGAGGTTCCACACCCGGGCGATGGCGTAGAGCGTGAGCAGGCTGGTGAGCAGTCCTCCGGCGACGAGCGACCAGGCCAGGAACCCGCCGTCGTCGACGCCGGCCTGCACCAGGCCGAGCTTGCCGAGGAACCCGGAGAACGGTGGTATGCCGGCCAGGTTCAGCGCGGGCACGAAGAACAGCACCGCCAGCAGTGGTGACAGCCGGGCCAGGCCGCCGAGGCGGTCCAGCGCGGTGCTGCCACCGCGTCGTTCGACCAGGCCGGCGGCGAGGAACAGGGTGGTCTGGATGGTGATGTGGTGGACCACGTAGAAGATCGCCGCGGACAGGCCGAGCGGGGTGGTCAGCCCGACCCCGAACAGCATGTACCCGATGTGGCTGACGAGCGTGAACGACAACAGCCGTTTGATGTCCGACTGCGCCACCGCGCCGAGGATGCCCACCACCATGGTCAGCGCCGCTATCACCATGAGCAGGTCGGCGGTGCGGCCGCCGGGGAACAGCAGCGTCTCGGTGCGGATGATCGCGTACACGCCGACCTTGGTGAGCAGGCCGGCGAAGACCGCCGTGACCGGGGCGGGCGCGGTCGGGTAGCTGTCCGGCAGCCACGCGGACAGCGGGAACACCGCCGCCTTGATGCCGAAGGCGAGCAGCAGCATGCCCTGGAGCACCAGGCGGATGTCGTCGGGCAGCGCGTCCAGGCGGTCGGCGAGCTGCGCCAGGTTCAGCGTGCCGGTGGCGGAGTAGACCAGGCCGATCGCCACCAGGAAGATCAGCGACGAGAGCAGGCTGACCACGACGTACGTGGTGCCGGCCCGGATCCGCGTCTCGGTGCTGCCCAGCGTCAGCAGCACGTAGCTCGCCACGAGCAGGATCTCGAAGCCGACGTAGAGGTTGAACAGGTCGCCGGAGAGGAAGGCGTTGCAGACGCCCGCGGTCAGCACCAGATAGGTCGGGTGGTAGACCGACAGCGGCGTCTCCTCGTTGCCATCGGCCATGCCCTGCCCGATGGAGTAGACGAGCACGCACAGGGTGACCGAGGCGGACACGACGAGCATCAGCGCGGCGAGCTGGTCGGCGACGAGCACGATGCCCATCGGCGCCACCCAGCCGCCCACCTCCACCACGAGCGGGCCGTCCAGCGACGAGCGGACCAGGAGCATCGCGGCCACCGCGACGGTGGCGGTGAGCACGATGATGCTGACCCACCGCTGGGCGCGGGCCCGGCGGGCGAGCAGCAGGGTGAGGGCGGCGCCGAGCAGCGGCATCACCACCGGCAGCGGTACGAGCCAGGTCATCGGACGGCCTCCGCCTCACCGGCGGCGAGCACCCGCGCCTCGGGGCTGCCGTCGGCGGTGTCGACGCCGTCGGTGTCCGAGGTGCCCGGGCCCTCGTCCCGGTCGGCCAGCTCCATGATCCGGCGGTCCTCGACGTCGTCCTGCACCTCGTCGTGCCCGTTGAGGTGCCAGCTCCGGTAGGCCAGCGCGAGCAGGAACGCGGTCATGCCGAGCGTGATCACGATCGCGGTCAGCACCATCGCCTGCGGCAGCGGGTCGGACATGTCCTCCTCGGCGGTGGTGCCGACGATCGGCGGGCCGCCGGCCCGGCCGCCGGTTAGCAGCAGCAGGTTGGCGCCGTTGCCGAGCAGGATGACCCCCATCAGGACGCGGGTGAGGCTGCGTTCCAGCAGCAGGGTGACGCCGGTGGCGAACAGGACGCCGATGACCACGACGTAGACCAGGTTGGGGATGTTCGGGCTCACACCAGCTCCTCTTCCCGTACGCCGGCCGGTTCGGTCTCCTGTTCGTCGACCTCCTCCTGGCGGTCCATCTCGGCGCCCAGGCTGCGCAGGATGTCCAGGACGAGGCCGACCACGATGAGGTAGACGCCCACGTCGAAGAAGACCGACGTCACGAAGTGCACGTGGCCGAGCAGCGGCAGGTGGAAGTCGAGCGTCGCGCTCTGGAGGAACTCGCCGCCCAGCAGCATCGCGGCCACGCCGGTGCCGACCGCCACGAACAGGCCCGCGCCGAGCACCAGGCCGGCGTCGACCGGCGCGGCGCCGTTGAGTTCGGTACGCCCACCGGCCAGGTATCGCACGGCGAGCCCCAGCCCGGCGACCAGCCCGGCGGCGAACCCGCCACCGGGGGCGTTGTGGCCGGAGAAGAGCAGGTAGATCGAGAACAGCAGGATGGCGTGGAACAGCAGGCGGGTGACCACCTGGAGGATCACCGACTGCTGCCGGGAGGTCGCGCCGGTGGTGAGCCAGCGCGGGCGCGACGACTGCTGCCGGCCCGCGCCGGGGATGCCGCTGCGCAGGTCCAGCGCGCGGGAGCGGCGGAAGATCAGGCTGGCCACGCCGGTGGCGGCCACCACCAGCACGGCGATCTCGCCCATCGTGTCCCAGGCGCGGATGTCGACGAGCGTCACGTTGACGACGTTCTTGCCGCCGCCGTAGGAGACGGCCTCCTCCGGGAAGCCGACCGAGATCGGCGTGGCGGTCCGGCTGCCCGCCGCCACGTACGCCATCCCGGCGGTGACCACGCCGACGGCGACGCCGAGCGCGACCCGGAACCGCCGGGTGGCGCGGATCGGGCGGGCCGAGAACCGGCGCGGCAGGCGGCGCAGCACCAGCACGAACATCACGATCGTGACGGTCTCCACCAGGAACTGGGTGAGCGCGAGGTCGGGCGCGCCGTGCAGGATGAACATCAGCGCCGTGCCGTAGCCGGTCACGCCGACCAGGATCATCGCGGTCAGCCGGCGGCGGGCCCGCGCGGCCACCACCGCCGCGACCACGATGACCGCGCCGGCGACGGCCTGCAACGGGGTGTCCCAGAGCTGGAACCGGCGGGCCCACGGCGCGCCGGCGAGCACCGCGCCGCCGGGCAGCACGACCAGGACCAGCAGGATGACGCCGAGGTAGAAGGGCAGCGAGCCGCGCTGGGTGGCGCCGGTCAGCTCCACCGCGGCGCGGTCGACCGCGCCGGCCAGCCGGTCGTAGCCGGTGGCGCCGTCGAACGGCAGCCGCGGCAGGTAGGGCCGGCGCCGGTGCAGCAGCAGGAACAGCCCGAGACCGGCGGTCACCGCCAGCGCCGACAGACCGAGCGCCGGGGTCAGCCCGTGCCAGAGGGCCAGGTGGTAGCCGGGGTCGGCGGTCGGGAACTGATCGGCGTACGGGGCCAGCACCCGGTCCACCGCGGGGGCGAGGACGCCGACGGCGAGGCCGGCGAGGGCGAGCACCGCCGCCGGGCCGATGAACGCCGGCTCGATCCGGTGCGGCCGGGTCTCCGCGACGCCGGGCTTGGCGGCGAACGCGCCCCAGAGGAACCGCGCGGTGTACGCGACGGTCAGCGCCGAGCCGGTCACCACTCCGGCGAGCACGACCAGTTCGGTGGTGCCGCCGTGCAGGAACGCCTCGAGCGCGGCCTCCTTGGCCACGAAGCCGATCAGCGGCGGCAGGCCCGCCATCGAGGCGGCCGCGAGTCCGGCGACCGCCGCGAGCACCGGGGCGCGCCGGCCCAGGCCGCTGAGTTCGCGCAGGTCGCGGGTGCCGGTGACGTGGTCGACGACGCCGACGACGAGGAACAGTGTGGCTTTGAACAGGGCGTGCGCCAGCAGCATCGCGGCGCCGGCCAGCGCGGTGTCGCGGGTGCCCGCGCCGAGGATCACCATGAGCAGGCCGAGCTGGCTCACAGTGCCGTACGCCAGCAGCAGCTTCAGGTCGACCTGCCGCAGCGCCGTCCAGCCGCCGAGGAACAGGGTGATCAGGCCGCCGGCCAGCAGGACGCCGCGCCACACGGTGGTCTGGCCCACCGCCGGGCCCATGAGCGCGGCCAGGAAGACGCCCGCTTTGACCATGGCGGCGGCGTGCAGGTACGCGCTGACCGGGGTGGGCGCGGCCATCGCGCGCGGCAGCCAGAAGCTGAACGGGAAAATCGCCGACTTGCTGGTCACGCCGAGCAGGACGAGCACCAGCGCGACGGTGAGGTAGCCGCCCTCGGGCAGGTTCCCGGCGATCTCCGACCACCGGTACGAGCCGGCGTGCTGGCCGAGCATCACGAACCCGGCGAGCATCGCCAGGCCACCCAGTGTGGTCACCAGCAGCGCCTGCATCGCCGCGCGGCGGCTGGCCCGCTTGGTCGGGTCGCTGCCGATCAGCAGGTACGAGAAGACGGTGGTGAGTTCCCAGAACACGTACAGCAGCAGCAGGTCGTCGGAGACGACCAGGCCGAGCATCGCGCCGGCGAACGCGACGAACACCGCGGCGAACCGGCCGAGGCCGGGGTCGTCGGAGCGGAAGTAGCGCGCGCTGTAGGCCAGCACGAGGGCGCCGACCCCACCGACGAGCAGCACCAGCAGCCAGGACAGCGTGCCCATGCGCAGCGCGAGTTCCAGGCCGAGCTGCGGCACCCAGGTGACGGTCTCGACGACGGGCCGGCCCGCACGGACCGGTTCGGTGCGGGTCACCGCCCAGATCAGGGCCGCCGCCGGGACGGCCGCCAGCAGGTAGAGCGCCCGCCGACCGAGGAGGCGTACCAGCACGGGGGCGGTCACGGCTGCGAACGCATGGACCGCCACCAGAACCAGCACACACACTCCTCAAGATCGACCTGCGGTACGTCAACCCTAACCGGCGATCCGGCGAGGCGGTATGTCGAGAGAATCACGCGAACGTGTCGTGTCGGCTCCGCTCTGTTTCGGGTAAGGAGTGAGGTTCACTCCGCCCGGTACACCGGTCGGCGTCCGGCGGGCGCCCCGATAGGGTGGTCGGCGTGCTGCCGATGCGAGCCGCCCTGGCGGGCACCACCGGGAACGCGATGCTGATGGGCCTCGCCGAGGTCAGCACGCCGGTCGGCTGGGTGCTGCTGCCCGGCCTGCTCGGCGTCTCGGCCCGGCCCCGGGTGGCGGCGCTGGTGTCGGCGTGGGCGGGCGTGCTGGTCGCGCTGTCAGTCGTCGTACCGGTGATCCCCGGCCACCGCAGCGACCCGCAGGCGCTGCTCGCCTCGGCGGCCGGCCTGGCCGCGGTGCCGGTCCTGGCGTGGGCCCGCCGCCGGACGCGTACCGCGACCGTGGCGCGCGCCGCCGCGCCGCCGGACGTCGCCGTGTTCACCGTGCCGGCCGGGGCCGGGAGCGCCGCGCTGGCGATCTGCGGCACGGCCGGCGAGATCGGCGCCGCCGTCCCGGTCCGCGGCGGTGGACTGCGTGTCCTGCTCGGCACGGTCAGCGGCGCCGCGCTGGACACCCCCGCCGGACGCCGGGCGATCGAGCAGGCGTTCCGCCGGGCCGCCGCCGGACCGCGGCGCACAGTGCCGCACCTGGTCGACGCGCTCGACCGGGTGGTACGCGATCTCGCCCCGGCGGGTCACCTGCGTGCCACGATCGTGGACGTGGACCGCGCCGGGGCGGTCCGGGCGGTGCGGTGCGGATCGCCGGATCTCGTGGTCGCAGCCGGGAACCGCGCCGAACCCGCCGGGGTACCGGACGGGCCGCCGATCGGGTCGACGGAACCGGCCGGACGCGCCACGCCCGGCCCGGTCACCGGCCGCCGGATCGCCGTCGTCGGCACCGGCTTCACCGACGCGCACGGAGAGCGCTGGTTGCGCGTACTCGATCAGGTGGCCGCAGGCGACGACCCGGCGCGGACGGCGCAGCTGCTGACCCGCGGCCCTCGCGGCGGGCGGCGGACCGGCCCGGCGGTGGTGATCGACCCGGAACCACAGTCGCGGGGATGACCGGCGGACCGGCCGGACCCGCCGCCTAGGCTGGTGCGGTGGGCCGGCGTCCGGTGCCGGCCCCGTCCGGGGAGACCGCGATGACCGACAACGTCCGCCGGCCGGCACCGGTGGCGGGCGGCGAGGACGAGCAGTGGCTGGCCGAGGTGGCCCGCGAGGCGGGTGCCGACGCGGGCGGCGTGCCGGTGGAGCTGCTCGGCGACTACCTGCGGCTGCTGACCGACGCGGCGGTGACCGGCCGCCGTCCCCGCCGAGCCGAACTCGACGCGGTCGGCGCGCTGGGCCGGCGCGCGGCCGAGCAGGGGATCTCCGCCGGCCGCGCGGTACGCCTCTACCTGTCCGCGGCGCGGCGTGTCTGGCGGCAGCTTCCCCACCTGGACCGGTCCGACGACAGCGAGGCGGTCCGCGCCGCCGCCGACGCCGTCCTGCACGTGGTCGACACCGCCGTGGCCACGCTCGCCGAGGGGTACGCGGTGGCCCGCCGGGAACTCGTCCGGCGCGAGGAGTCGCTGCGAAGGGAACTCGTCGACGACCTGCTGCGCGGCGACTCCGACCTGGGCGGGCTGGTGGAACGGGCCGAGCCGTTCGGCCTGGACCTGGCCCGGGTGCACCAGGTCGCTCTCGCCGCGCCCGGCCGGCGGCTGCCGGACACGGAGGCGGCGATCAGCGCGCTGGAGCGGGTCATCTTCGACCGGCTCGGTGACCGGGACGTGCTGGTGGCCACGAAGGAAGGGCTGCTCGTGGTGGTCGCCCCGGCGGACCCGGTCACCGCCGACCGGGGCCGCGGCGCCGGAGCGACCGGCAACCTGGGCACGCTGATGCACGGCGAGCTGGACCGGCTGGTGCGGGGCCGGCCGTGGCAGGTGGCGGTGGGCCGCCCGCACCCGGGCGTCTACGGCATCGCCCGCTCGTACGAGGAGGCCCGGGAGGCGCTCACCACGGCGCGGCGCCTGCACAGCGAGGCATCCGTGATCGATGCGCACGACCTGCTGATCTACCGGGTGCTGCTGCGCGACCAGCCCGCCATGGTCGACCTGGTACGGGCGGTGCTGACGCCGCTGGCCCAGGCGCGCGGCGGCGCCGAGCCGCTGCTGGACACACTGAACGAGTACTTCGCCTGCGGCGAGGTGTCGACCGAGGCCGCCCGCCGGCTGCACGTGTCGGTGCGCACGGTCACCTACCGGCTGGCCCGGATCCGGGCGTTGAGCGGCTACGACCCCGCCGACGCGCGGGACCGGTTCACGCTGCACGCCGCCGTGCTCGGCGCGCGGGCGCTGGACTGGCCGCGCCGGCCGCTGCCGGCATAGCGCCGCCGCCGGTCCGGGTCCGCCGCCGGTGTGACAGGCGGCTCAGGCCGGTACGGCGACCAGCTCCGGGAAGCCGAGCAGGTTGGCCAGGGCCGACGCCTCGTCGCGGGTGAGGGTGAGCGTGACCATGCGGTCCGGGTCGTCCGGGTCGTCGTGGACGACGTCGCGCCGGCCGCCGACCTGGTAGTCGATCACGCCGATGCGGCGGCCCTCCTCCGTGGTCAGCGTGTGCCGGACCCCGATGCCGGGGAGGGTCGTACGTTCGATGATCACGGGGACCTCCTTCGGACGCGGCCGCCGTGGGGCCCGCCGGAGCCGGCCGGCGCTAGGGCGACGCGGTGGACGTTCGAGCTGAGCTCGCGTTCTCCATGTGTCAACCATAGCCACGGGGGACGGGCGGATCCGGGTTCCGGCCACCGGCAATCATTGCGCCCTTTGTTGGCCGGTGGCGTGCACTGCCGCGCGTGGTGTTCCAGGCGACGCTGGAGGTCCGAGGCGGTACCCGAGCAGCGAGGAGGTGGTGAGCATGACCCGCACGTCGATGGCTCCGCCACCGGTGTCCGCCGGACTCCTCGCGTCCCGATCTGCGAGCGGCGACCAGAAGCGCGTCTGAGCCCCCGGCCGCCGGCGTCGTCGAGTGAATCCGACGCCCGCGGCCCCGGCCACGCCCCTTCCCCGCACCGTCCACCGCCCGGTTGGGCACCCTGATCCGAGAGAGGTCGGTATGCCGCACCTTGTCACAGCCATTCGCCCTCCGGCCCGTACCGGCATGCTGATCGGCCGCTCCCACGGCAGCCGCCCGCCGGTCACAGTCGACGCGGCGCCGATCGCCGTGGACCTCGGCAGCAGCCTGCTGCGGATCTGGCTGGGACCGGGCCGGACGCTGAGCGTCCCGCTCGGTCACGGCCTGCGCAGCCCGGTCGTCCGGCGCGGCCGGATCGTCGACGGTCCGGCCTGCGTCTCCGAGCTGCGCCGGATCCTGCGCGACCACCGCACCCCGGTCCCGGTCGGGGCGCTCGTCGTGGCCTGCCGTCCGGTGCTCGCCGCGCCGGCCGAGCAGGAGGCGACGCGCCGCGTGCTCACCGCCGTGCTCGCGCCGTCCCGGCTGCTGTTCCTCGACAGCGTCCGGGCGGGCGCCATCGGCGCCGGCGCCGCCGCCGGCACCCTGCTGGTCGCCGACATCGGCGCCCAGCTCACCGAGGTGGCGCTGCTGGAGGACGGCCGGGTGGTCGCCGCCCGCCGGGCCGAGGTCGGCACCCGGGACCTCAACCACGCGACGACCGCCGCCATGCTCGCCGACACCACCTCCCGGCTGGTACGCGAGCTGCGTCAGGACGCGACACTGCGGCCTCTGGTCCGCGACGCGCTGGCCCGTGGCCCGATCGTCATCGGTGACGGCGCCACCCGGCCCGACGTGACCGCCCGCCTGGTCGCCACGCTCGGCGCGACGGTGCACCGCGCCGCGTCACCCCGTACCGCCGCGCTGACCGGCGCCGGTATGGCCGCCATCTCGGCCCTGCGACACCCGCACGACACCCAGCGCCGCCCGGAAAGGAGCGCCTGATCATGACGCACGCCCTCGACCGCACCGACACGTTGCGCGAACTGCTGGACCGGCAGTTCGGCGAGTACACCGACCAGCTCACCGAGCTGACGCTGCACACGCGGCAGCCCGACTACGGCGGCCACGACCCGGACACGCTGCGCCGGCTGATCGAGACCGCCCGGCAGGGCGTCGCGGACACCGCCCAGGCGCTGAAGCGGATGTCCGAGGGCACGTACGGCGTCTGCGAGCGGTGCGGGCAGGACATCCCGACCGCCCGCCTGGAGATCCTGCCCTCGGCCCGCTTCTGCGTGCCGTGCCAGCAACGCCGCTGAGCACGCACGGGGCTGTCGGGGCAGGCGCCGGCCGGTAGCGTCACCGCCATGGATGTCGATGACGTCGCCGGCCGGCTCGGCGTGCCCGCCGAGGAGGTCGACCGGGTTCACCGGCTCGCCGGTGACCGGCCCTCCGCGCCGCTGCCCGACCGGGCGGACGCGCCCGCCCTGCTGGCCCGGCTCGCGGTCCGCCCCGACGACGCCGCCGAGATCCTGGCGGGCTGGCCGGAGCCCGGCTCGCCACTGTGGACCCCGGAGCTGCGCTGGCTGCTCGACCGCTCGATCGCCCTGGTCCGCGCCGACCTCGGCGGCCACGCCTGGCTACCGCCCGGCCCGGCGCTGCCCCGCGAACGGGGCCCGGCCTGGCGGCACCTCTACACGTACGCGTACCTCGCGCTGGTCGACGTCGTCCGGGCCTACCACAGCGACCACGGCGTCCCCGACGACGTGTCCTGGGCGACGCTCGCCGACCTGGGCAACAACCTCGCCGTCGACAGGCGGATGAACGGCGAGGGCTGGCCGGTCATGCAGTGCTGGCTGACACTGCACGCGCGCGGCGGCCTCTACGAGCTGGGCCGGCTCCAGCACCAGCGCGGCGACGCCGAGGCGATCGACCTGCACATCCCGGACGCCGGACCGCTGACCTCGGAGGCGGTCGACGCGTCGCTGGACCGGGCCCGCGCGTTCTTCCCGCGCCACTTCCCCGGCGAGCGCTACACCGCGTTCTCCTGCGGCTCCTGGCTGCTCGACCCGCAGTTGCGCGAGTACCTGCCGGAGGATTCCAACATCGTCCGGTTCCAGCGGCGGTTCACGCTGGAGCCCTACCAGGAACAACCCGGGCTGGACGGCGACGTCGAGGTGCTGCGGTTCGTGTTCCGCACCCTGGACACGCCGCTGGACCGGCTGCCGCGCCGTACCGTGCTCCAGCGCGCGGTCATCGACCACCTCCGGGCCGGTCGCCACTGGCAGTGGCGCCGGGGCCGCTTCCCCATGTAGTCACGTCAGCGGCCGCAGGCCGCCCCGGTCCGGACCGGGATGCGGCGGCAGCGGCGCTCCGCGGGCCAGCCAGGCGTCGAGCGCGGCCTGGTCGCCGAACAGCAGCACCGGCGGTCCGGCCGGGTCGGCCGCCCAGGCCCGCAGGCGTCGGCGTGTCCGGCCGAACCCGGTCAGGTGCCACACCAGGATCGAGTCCCGGGACAGCACGCTGCGCAGCGTCTCCCGGTTGCCGTTGCAGATCAGCTCCCCGCCGGCCAGCCGCTGCAGCGTGCGCCGCAGCAGCCGCCGGAACGAGACCCCGCGCGGAAGGTCCAGGCCGATCACCAGGTCGGCGCGGCCGAGGACCACGTCCCGCCAGCCGTGGTACGCGCCGTCGAGGATCCAGCTGTCGCGCCGGCAGATCGCCTCGATCCGGCGACGCTGCTCCGCCACCGGCACCTCGACCCAGCCGGGCTCCCACAGCAGGTCGTCGACCGGATGCCAGGGCAGGCCGAACCGCTGCGCCAGATGCGCGGCGAGCGTCGACTTGCCGGAGCCGTGGATCCCCTCGACCAGGATGCGGGCCGGGGCGGTCATGGCAGCAGCGTAGGCACCGCGCGCACCCGGTGCGATCCGGGCGGCCCGGTCAGTGCGCGACGGCGACCGCCGGCGCCGCCTCCAGTCCGGCCAGCTGGGACGGCCGCACGACCACCAGCAGCACCACCAGCGCCGCCACCATGCCGCCGGCCACCACCAGCGCCATCGCCACCGCGCCGGTGCCGAGCACGCCCACCAGCGGCGCGGCCACCGCGCCCACGCCGAACTGCACCGCACCGAGCAGCGCGGACGCGGTGCCGGCCGCCTCGCCGTGACGGGACAGCGCCAGCGCCGGGGCGTTCGGCATGGCCAGGCCCGCCGCCGCCAGCACCAGCCACAGCGACACCAGCAGGGCGGGCAGCCCACCGAAGCCGGTCGCGGCGAACACCACCAGGGCCAGCCCGGCCACCGTGCCCGCCACCAGCGAGGTCACCAGGATCCACTGCGACGGGTAGCGCCGCAGCAGCCGCACGTTGTACTGGGTGGCGCCGATCAGGCCGATCGCGCCCGCGCCGAACGCCAGGCCGAACTCCTGCTCGTCGAGCCCGTACCCGTCCTGCAGCACGAACGACGAGCCCGCGACGTACGCGAACAGCGCGGCCATCGCGAGCCCGGCGACCAGGACGAGGCCGACGAAGACCCGGTCCCGCAGCAGCCCGCCGTACGTCATCACGGTCGCGACGATCCCGCCGCGCCGGCGGCGCGCGGACGGCAGCGTCTCCGGCAGCGCGAGCGTGGCCAGCGCGACGAGCAGCACCCCGAAGACGGCCAGGACCACGAAGACGCCGCGCCAGTCGGTCCACCGCAGCACGCCGCCGCCCAGCGTCGGGGCGAGGACCGGTGCCGCACCCATCACCAGCAGCAGCCGGGACAGCATCGTGGCGAACGCCGACCCGGTGAACAGGTCACGCACCACAGCCATCGCCACCACAGCGGTCGCGGCGACACCGAGGCCCTGCACGACGCGCAGGACGCCCAGGACGGCGATGTTCGGGGCGACCACGCACAGCGCCGACGCCACGATGTGCAGCAGCAGACCGGCGATCAGCGGGCGGCGCCGCCCGACCGCGTCCGACAACGGCCCGATCAGCAACTGCCCGACGGCGAGCCCGGCGAGCGTGCCGGTGAGCGTCAACTGGACCGCCGCCGACGTGGTCGCGAAGTCGGTGACGATCGCGGGCAGCGCGGGCAGGTACATGTCGATCGTCAGCGGACCCACGGCGATCAGCGAGCCGAGGACCAGCACGAGCTTGAGCCGCCGGCTCCGGCTCATCAGGTCGCCCGGGGTGGGCGTCGGGGCGGCATCGGTCGTCTGGGGCGTCCCGGCCCGGTCGTGCGACCGGGCGCGGGAGGGTGCGGCACTCACACAGTGAGTCAAATGCGCCCCCGGTGATCACATTCCCGTCCCGGCGAGAGGTAACGCAGGTCACGCGCCCCGGGCGGGCCTCCTCACCGTTGCAGCGCGTCGCCGAGCGCGGCCAGGTACGCCCCGGCCTGCGCCCCGTTGACCAGCCGGTGGTCGTAGGCCAGGCCCAGGTCCGCCACCGTGCGCTCGCGTACCCCGCCGTCGCCGTCGAGCACGACCTCGCGGTGCACGTCCGGCACCGACAGGGCGCAGGTGACGCCGGGCGGGATGATCGGCCGGGCCACCGTGACGCCGGGTGTGTCGTTGAGCGCGACCAGGAGGTTCATGCCGGCCATGTCCTCCTCGCGGAGCCGGCCGCGCAGCGCCTTCATCCGCAGCGCGACCACGGCGTCGGCGAGGTCGCCGAGGTCCAGCCCGGCCGCGTCCCGGATCACCGGCAGGAACAGTCCGGTGCCGACGTCGACGGTGAGCCCGATCGACGGCGCTTCCGCGTCGAGGATCAGGCCGTCGTCGGTGAGCCGGGCGTAGAGAGCGGGGAACCGCTCGTGCAGCGCGGCCACGGCGGCGATGACGACCTCGGTCAGGCCGACCGCGGCGCCGGTCTCGTCGGCGGCGCGGCGGGCGTACGCGAGCGCGGCCGTCACGTCGACGCGCACGGCGGTGAAGGCCACCGGGATCTCCCGGTGCGAGGTGGCCACCACGTCGGCGATGCGGCGCTGTGCGGGTGGCAGCGGCCGTCCCGGCGGCACCGGGGCGGGCACAGCCGGTTGCGGCACCGGGGCGGGCACGGCCGGCAGCGGCACCGGGGCGGGCAGGATCCGGCCGATGGGTGCGCCCGGCGCACAGTCGGCGCCAGCGGCCACGTCCTGGCGCAGCACGCCGGCCTGTGTCGCGGCCAGCTCCTCGATCGCCTTGGACGTCTCGACCGCCGCGACCGGCTCACCGGCCTCGACCGTGGCGCCGTCCGCGACCAGCCATTCCAGCAGCACGTAGCTGTCGTCGTTGGGGTTGAGCCGGGGTACGTCCACCGGGACGCCCGACGGCGCCGCCGAGGTCGGATCCGGCGGCGGCGGACCGGCAGGCGAGGAATCGGTGCGCGGCACCGGAACCGCGGCGGGCAGGCGCATGATCCGGTCCAGGATCGCCTCCGTGCCGAGCAGCACTGTCCGTTCCAGGTGCGGCGCGGACGGGATGACCCGGTCGGCGGAGCTGACCAGCTCGACCGGGCCGCGCAGCAGTGGCCAGGCCTCGGCGTGCAGGCGGGCGGCGACCTCGCTCCCCCACGTACCGCCCGCGGTGCTCTCCTCGGCGACGATCACGCCGTGCGCGCCGTCGAGCAGGTCGCGCAGGCCGTCCACGTCCACCGGGTAGAGCCGCGCCGGGACCAGCACCTCGACCGTACGTCCCCGCTCGGCGGCCCGGGTGGCGGCGGCTATCGCCCGGTCGGCGACCCCGCCCGGCGCGATGACGAGCGTGGGCGCGCCGGTGGCGTCCGGGTCGTGGACGCGGGCCCAGTTGCCGTCCGTGCCGCGCAGTTCGAAGGCGAGGCGGTCGTCGACGCGGCCGTCCACGTACCGCCGCCGGGTGTAGAGGACCTTGTCCTCGAACAGCATCGCCGGTTCGTCGCGGCGCAGCGCGGCGGCCAGCACGTCGGCCGCGTCGTGCAGCGGGGACAGCTCGTACAGCGCGAGGTGCGGGATGCCGATGAAGTGCTTCTGCGGGCTCTGGCTGTGCGTCGCGCCGTAGCCCCGCCCGCCGCCGACCGGGCAGCGGATCACCACCCGCATCGGGGTGCGCTCGCCGTACATGGCGACGGACTTGGTGATCAGGTTGAGGATCGGGTCGAAGGCGAGACCGGCGAAGTCCCCGAACATGATCTCGACGATCACTGTGTCGCCGCACAACGCCAGGCCGCCCGCGACGCCGGTGATGCCGTTCTCGCTCAGCGGCGTCGACAGCACCCGGTCCGGGTAGGCGGTGGAGAGCCCCTGGGTCACCTTGAACGCCCCGCCGTACGGGTCGGCGACGTCCTCCCCCAGCAGCCAGGCCCGCTCGTCGGCGGCGAACAGCGCGTGCAGGGCCCGGTTGAGGTTGCGGCTGACCCGTTCGGCGCGCGTCACGCCGCCGCTCCGCGCGCGAGCGGCCGGGCCAGCACCTCGGCCGAGACCTCCGCGACCCGCTGCCGGGCCCGCGCGTCGGCGGCCGCGAACCGCTCCGGGTACGCCTCGGCGTACCGCTGGAGCCAGTCGAGGCGGCGCAGCCGGTCGAGTTCGCCGGCGGGCCGGGTGTCGTCGCCCTTGCTGTGCGGGCCGAGCCGGACCGTGTGCTGCACGAGCACGTGCGGCGTCCGGGTGGCGCGGACCCGCTCGACGTGCGGCGCGGCGGCGGCGCGTACCTCGGTGAGGTCGAGCGATTCGGACTCGCTGACGGTGATGCCGAACCCGGTGACCCGGCCGGCGATGGTGCCGGCGAGCTGCGCGGTGGTCGGGGTGGACTGGGCGATCCGGTTGTGCTCGACCACCACGAGCAGCGGCACCTGCCACAGCGCGGCCATGTTCAGCGCCTCGTAGACAGCGCCCTCGCCCCAGGTCCCGTCGCCGATGTACGCCACCACCATCGCGTCCTGCCCGGTGCGGTTGAGGTGCAGCCCCACGCCGACAGCGGCGGGCAGGCTCTCCCCCTGCACGCCGGTGGACAGGAACCGGTCCCGGCGCAGGTGCTGGCTGCCGCCGTACCCGTGGCACACCCCGCCCTCGCGGCCGAGCAGTTCCGCCAGCAGGCCCTCCGGGTCGCCGCAGTGCGCCAGGTAGTGCCCGTGGCCGCGGTGGTTGCTGAACACGAAGTCGCCGGTCAGCAGCGGGGCCAGCGCGACCGGGACGTACTCCTGGCCGAGGCAGGTGTGCGTGGTGCCGGCGAGGTGACCGTCGGCGTACAGGCGCAGCAGGTGCTCCTCGAAGCGGCGGATGAGCAGCCCCGCGTCGAGGTCGGCGTCGTCGAGCGGGGCCGGCGCGGCTGTCACTCCGGCACACCCCGCTGGGCGAGCAGCGCGCGCAGGTCGGCCACCGACCGCACGGTCCGGATCTCCCGGGGCGTCAGCGAGATCCGGTACGCGTCCTCGACGGCCGCGACGATCTGGAGGTGACGCAGGCTCACCCACGCGGCGCTGGTCGCGGGGCCGGTCTGCGCGTCGACCTGGTCGACGGGCAGTTCCAGCACGTCGGCGACGAGCCGCACCAGCCGGCTGGACATGCTCATACCTCGATGATCGTACAGGCCCAGTGGGTGCCCCGGCCCAACGAGATCAACGCGACCCGGTCGCCGTCGTGCAGCTCACCGGCGCCGAACAGGCGGCTCAGTCCGAACAGTTGATCCGCCGCGCCGAGATGCCCGTACTCGGCCGCCAGCTCCCGGTTGGTCCGCTCCGGCGGCACCTTGTGGGCCTCGGCGAGCGACGTCATGGCGCGTTCGTTGTCGGCGACCAGGATCAGCCGCGCCAGGTCGGCGACTGTGACGCCGGCCCGCTCGCAGGCGCGTTCGGTGACCCGCACCATCCGCTCGTCGAGGTGGCGGGCGTACTGCGCGAACTGCTCGGGGTCGTAGTCGAAGAACTCCATCACGTGCCACACGTCGCGGGCGGCGGGCGGCTCGGCGCCGGGTGCGAACGGCGCCGCCGCGCCACCGCCGTCGAGCCGGTAGAACCCGGCGTAGCGGCCGTCGGTGGCCGCCTCGGTGACCTGCCAGCGCAGCCGGGGGTGCCCGCGCCGGGCCACTGTGGCCACCGCGCCGTCGGAGAACACCATCGGCTGGGTGTCCATCCGGTTCCAGTACGCCTCGCAGGTCCGGTTCGCGGCCACCACGAGCGCGGTGGCGTACTCCGGGTGGGTGGCGAACTTGCCGGCGACGGTGTCGAGGCTGAGCACGCCGGTGGTGCACGCCTGGGTGAGCAGCACCGCTTCGGCGCCGGCCGCGCCGAGCCGGTACGCCAGGTCGGCGGCGGCGTCCCAGTAGAGGTGTTCGGTGAGGTCGGTGACGGCGAGCACCAGCAGGTCCACCTGCGCGGCGGGCAGCGTGGCGGCGTCCAGGGCGCGGCGGGCGGCCCGCTCGGCGAGGTCGGTCAGGCCGACATCCGGCGCGGCGCGGTGCACCTGCCGGTAGCCGTACCCGAGGACGCGGTTGACGTCGTCGGTGTACTGCGCCACCACGTCGGCGACGGGCGCCGGGTCGCCGAGCGCCTCACCGAAGGACACCAGCCCGAAGCTCATGCTCGACCGTCCCGCCGCAGATCCGCCGCTGCTTACCATTCCCCCATGCCCCGAGAGCATCTCACGTCCCTGCCCGGAACCCGTTGGCACGTATGGCGTTCCGCGTTGCTCCGGTCGGCCGGTTTTCCGGCCGACGGGATGAGCCGGTTCGCCGCTCCGGCGCTCGCGGAGGCGGCCGACCGGCACCTGCGCGGGGACGGCGACGCCGCGGAGTTCGCTGCGGCGTTCGACGCCGCCGCGGCCGACCTCGGGCAGGCGGTCTACGACATCGCCTGCGACGACGCCTTCCGTACGGCGCTGACCTGGCAGAACCCGGCGGTCCTGCTCGCCGTCGACGCGATCCGGCGCGACGGCCCGCACGCCCCGCGCAATCTGCGCCGGCGGCACCGGGAGGAGGTCGTCGCGAAGTACTGGCAGCGGTACTGCCTGAAGAACGACACGGTGGGCTTTTTCGGCCCGATCTGCTGGACCGAGCTGGGCGGCAGCGGTCCGGTCGCGACGGTGCGTCCCGGCGCGGCGCTGACGCGTACCCGGAAGGTGTTCCTGGAGCGGTGGGGCCTGGACGCGCTCGCGGAGGCCTTCGCCCGGGTGCCCGGCGTGCGGGACTGGCTGCCGGTGCGGCTCGCCCCGCACCTGAGCCTGCGCGACCGCGTGCTGCGGCATCCGCACCATCCACCGCAGACACTCCCGGCGGCGACCGCCGGGCTGCTCGCGCTGGTGCGGCGCGGACCGCGCGTGGCCGACCTGGTCGCCGCGCTGCTCGCGGACCCGGCGAGCGGTTTCCGCCGGGCCGCTGACGTACACGCGCAGCTCGACGACCTGGCCGGGCGCGGCGTGCTGCGGATCGGCTTCGACCTGCCGGTCGACCTCACCGCCGAGGACGCGTTGCGCGATCAGCTCGCCGCGATCGGCGACGACACGGTCCGCGAGCGGGTGCTCGGCGACCTCGCGACGGTGAGCGACCTGCGCGACGCGGTGGCCGCCGCCGACGGCCCGGACGCGCTGGCCGCGGCGATGTCCGCGTTGGACCGGCGGTTCGTGGAACTGACCGGCCGGGCCGCGCGGCAGCAGCCCGGCGAGGTGTACGCCGGGCGCACGCTGTGCCACCTGGAGACGGTCCGCGACCTGGACGTCCGCTTCGGTGACGCGCTGCTGGAACGGCTCGCGCCGCTGGAACCGCTGCTGCTGTCGGCGCGGTGGCTGACCGCGGCGATCGGGCAGGCGTACGCCGACGCGCTGGCCGCCCTGTACCGCGACCTCGCGGCGGAGTCGGCCACCGACGACGTGCCGGTGGCCGACCTGTGGTTCCTGGCGCAGGCGGTGGTGTTCGGGGCGGATCCGCCCGCCGCCGCCGTCACCGCCGGGTTCCTGGACCGGTGGGCGACGGTGCTGGGCCTGGCCGACGCCGACGCGGACGCCCGGGAGCTGCGGTTCGACGCCGCCGCGCTGACCGAGCGGGTCGCCGCCGCGTTCCCCGCCGACGCGCCCGGCTGGGCCGCCGCCCGCATCCACAGCCCGGACGTGCACGTGTGCGCCCCGGACGAGGCGGCGCTGCTGCGCGGGGACTTCACAGTCGTGCTCGGCGAGCTGCACGTGGCCCTGGCGGCGTTCGACACGCACTTCTTCGCGTACGGGCACCCGGACCCGCAGCGGCTGCGCGACGGGATGCGCGCCGACCTGCCCGGCGGCCGGGTCCGGCTGCTGCCGCCGGTGGACTGGCCCCGGCACACCGCCCGGATCGCGGAGTGGCTGCACGGGCCCGGCGACGCCCAGCTCGGGTTCGTCAGCGCTCCCGGCGCCGACCCGGACCGCCTCGTGCCGATCACCACCCTGACCGTGCGGCCGGACGACGACGGCACACTGACCGCGCACGCCGACGACGGGCGGCGGTGGCCGCTGCTGGAGGTGTTCGCGCCGCTGTTCGACTACCAGGTGTTCGACACGTGGAAGCTGGCCGGCAACGCCGGGCGCACGCCGCGCGTCACAGTCGACGACCTGGTGCTGGTCCGCGAGACGTGGCGCACCACTGTGGGCGAGACCGGCCTGCACACGGTCAAGGGCGAGCGGGAACGCTACCTCGCGGTACGGCGCTGGCGGCTCGCGCTCGGCCTGCCCGAGCGGATCTTCGTGCGGGTCGACACCGAACTCAAACCCAGCTACGTGGACCTGACCAGCGGCGTCTACACCCGGCTGCTGTGCACGCTGCTGCGCGGCGCGCACACCAAGGGCGGCGACGGCGTCGGGCTCACAGTCACCGAGCTGCTGCCCGGCCCGGACGACGCCTGGCTGACCGACGGGGCCGGCCGGGCGTACGCCTCGGAACTGCGGCTACAGATCGTCGACCCGGCGCAGGTGCGGTAGCCACTCGGTGGCGTCCGCCGGCGCGTCGGGGGTCTCGGTGTCGAACAGGCGCAGCCGGCGTACGCCGTAGGCGCCGAGCGCCACCACGGCCAGGGCCAGCCCGGACACCACGAACGCGAACCCGAGTCCCCGGCCGGGGCCGGTTCCGATCAACGCGCCGACGCTGCCGGCCAGCGCGCCGCCGGGGGCGAACATCGGTTCCAGCAGCGACCCGCTCAGCGGCACCAGCACGGCGAAGCCCAGCGGCAGCGTCGCCCAGGTCAGCGTCTGGATGATCGCCAGCACCCGGCCGTGGAACCGCTGCGGCACCTTCACCTGGATGATCGACAGGTAGATGCCGTTGTGCAGGCCCAGGCCCAGCCCCACGCCGAAGCTGCCGAGCGCCACCAGCAGCAGGCTCGGGCGAACGCCGCTGAGCACCAGGCTGACCGCCACGCCGAACGCGATGGCGATCAGCGCGGGCATCCGGCGCCGGGTCGGGCCGCCCCACACCGCGATGGCGAGTCCACCGAGGACGGCGCCGAGCGCCTCGGCGAACGCCACGGTGCCGACCTGGCCCATCGTGCCGAACGCGAGCACCATCGGCGGCACCAGCAGCAGGCTCGCCAGGCACAGGTTGTAGAGCGAGAAGAAGCCCAGCATGGCCCGGAAGCCCGGCTCGGCCCACGTCATCCGCGCCCCGCCGATCAGCTCGGCCAGGAACGGCTCCTTGCGGCGCCGGCCGAGCAGGTCGGGGAACCGCACCGCGGCCAGCACACCGATCGCCACCACGTAGCTGACGATGTCGATGACCAGGACGCCGGCCAGGCCGATCGCGGCGAGCAGGCCCGCCGCCAGCAGCGGCACCGCGAGCGAGCTGAGCCCGACCGCGAGCTGCGCGATGCCGTTGGCGTGCCCCAGGTAGCGCTTCGGCACCACCTGCGGGATCGCGGCCAGGTAGGTGATGCGTTGGAACACCGACGCCGCGCCGAGCACGCACACGAGCGTGTAGACGGCCGCCAGTCCCAGCCGGTCGGTCCAGAGCAGCAGCGCCAGCAGCGCCTCCGCTGTCACCGCCGTCGCGCACGCGGCCAGCAGCACGCGGCGCCTGTCGAACCGGTCCGCGACCGCGCCGGCGACCGGCAGCGCCAGCAGCGCCGGCAGGTAGGCGATCACCCCGGACAGGCCGAACCACAGCATCGACCCGGTCTCCAGGTAGACCCAGACCGGCACCGCCCACTGGGTCAGCGCCGAGCCGGTCGACGAGATGAGCTGGCTGGCGGTGATCGCCAGGAACCGGCGTACGCCCGGTTGCACGCCGGTCTCGGCGGTGACCGGATCGGTGCTGGTGGCCGCCAGTGCCCAGCCGTTACCGGCGAGCTGTCGCGGCGCGGCGGACGGCTCGGCGAGCCGGGGATGGGTACGGGTGAGCACCTCGGCGAGCGCCTCGGCCCGCTGCTTGACGAAGTAGTGCCCGGCCTCGTCCAGCACCACGAGCGCTGTGGACTCGCCGAGGAAGCTCCACTCGCGGTACCGCTCCTCGTAGTACTCGGTGAGCACGTCGTGGGTGCCGACGACGGAGATCACCGGTGCGGGCACCCGGACCGGCTCGCCGTCCAGCCACTCGGTGAACCGCTCCTGCGCCTCGGCGGCCTCCCGGCGTACGTGGTGGACGAACCGGTCGACCTGCGCCTGGTCCAGGTCGGCCAGTTCCGCGCCGATCGAGCGCAGGAACGTCTCGTACCGCCGGTCCGCGCCCCGGGAGTCGGCCCAGTCGACGAGCCGGCCGAGCATGTTGTCCGGCCGGGCGGTCGGGAACACGCCACCGGCGTAGATCGCCTCGATCGGGCGTCCCCGCTCGTGCAGCCGCCGGGCGATGCCGGTCAGCAGCGCGCCGCCGACGCAGTGGCCGTACAGGACCAGCGGGCCGTCCACCCGCTCCTGGATCTCGGTCACGCACCGCTCGACCAGCTCGTCGAAGGGCAGCTCGGTGTCGCGGACGCCGACGTCGTGGCCGGGGATCGCCACGGAGAACAGCGTGTGCCCGGTCGGCAGCGCGTCCGCGAGCGGCTGGTAGATGCTGGCGAGCCCGCCGCCGTACGGCACGCACACGTACGAGCGCACCCGCTGGGCCGCCGGGACCGGCCGGGTCAGCTCGTACAGCAGCGGACGCTGCCGTTCCTGGTCCGCCGGGGCGTCGATCAGCGCGGCCAGCCCCTGCACCGTCGGGTGCGCGAACACGTCCATCACGCCGACGTCGACCTGCCCGTACGCCTCGCGCAGCAGCGCCAGCATCCGGATCGCCAGCAGCGAGTGACCGCCCAGCTCGAAGAAGTCGTCGTCCAGGCCGACCTCGGGCACGCCCAGTACGTCGCGCCAGGTGGCGGCGACGGTCTGCTCGACCGGGGTCACCGGGGGACGGCGCTGCGCGGGGGCGACGCCGGACGAGGGTGCGGGCAGCGCGGCGGTGTCGAGTTTGCCGTTCGCGGACAGCGGCAGCGCGTCGAGCGTGACGAACGCCGACGGCACCATGTACTCGGGCAGCCGCCGCTTCAGCGCCGCCCGCAGCTCCGCCGGGTCCGGGGCCTCCCCCGTCAGGTACGCCACGAGACGCTGCTCGGCGGGCGTGGCGCCGCGTACGACGACGGCGGCGGAGCCGACGCCCGGCTGTTCGCGCAGCACCGCGGCGATCTCCCCCAGCTCGATCCGCAGGCCCCGCAGTTTCACCTGGTCGTCGATGCGGCCGAGGAACTCCAGCGTCCCGTCGGTACGCCAGCGGGCCAGGTCGCCGGTGGCGTACAGCCGGCCGCCGGGCTCGCCGAACGGGTCGGGAACGAACGAGGCGGCGGTGAGTCCGGGGCGGTTCAGGTAGCCGCGGGCCACCTGCACGCCGCCGAGGTGCAGCTGCCCGGCCACGCCGGCCGGGACCGGGCGCATCGCCTCGTCGAGGACGTAGGTGCGGACGTTGCGGATCGGCCCGCCGATCGGCACCCGGGTCACGCCGGTCAGCGCGTCGGGGGTGGCCGCCCAGGCGGTGACGTCGATCGCCGCCTCGGTGGGTCCGTACAGGTTGTGCAGCGCCGCCGACGGGATCGCGGCCACGGCGCGGCGGGCCAGGTCGGCGGGCAGTTCCTCGCCGCTGCACACGATCCGCCGCAGCGACCCGCAGCGGCCCGGGTCGGCCGGGCCAGCGGTGGACAGGAACGCGTCGAGCATCGACGGCACGAAGTGGACTGTGGTGATCCGCTCCCGTTCGATCAGCGCCCGTAGGTACGCCGGGTCGCGGTGCCCGCCCGGCGCGGCCAGCACCAGCCGCGCGCCCACGAGCAGCGGCCAGAACACCTCCCACACCGACACGTCGAAGCCGATCGGCGTCTTGTGCAGTACCGCGTCGTCCGGTCCGAGCGCGAAGGCGTCCTGCATCCAGTCGAGCCGGTTGACGATCGCGGCGTGCTCGTTGACCACGCCCTTCGGCCGCCCGGTGGAGCCCGACGTGTAGATCACGTACGCCGCGTTCCCCGGTCCGGCGGCAGTGCCCCCAGCGGTGCGCGGCCGGTCCGGCGCGGTCAGCGGCAGCACTGTGCCCGGGACGGTCAGCCCGTCCGGCAGCTCGTCGGCCAGCAGCACCCCGGCGCCGGCGTCGGCGAGCATGAAGGCCAGCCGCTGCGGCGGGTGGTCCGGGTCCAGCGGCAGGTACGCCGCACCGGCCCGGTGGATGCCGAGCAGCCCTGCGATCAGGCGGCGGGAGCGGGGCTCGTGGATCGCGACCACCGACTCCGGTCCCACGCCGTGCGCGACCAGCCGTCGCGCCACCTGCTCGGCGGCGTCGGACAGTTGCGCGTACGTCATCCGGGTGTCGCCGTCGACCAGCGCGACCGCGTCCGGCGTACGGCGGGCCTGGGCGTCGAACAGCTCCGCCAGCGTGGTCCGGCGCACCGGGGCGGCGGTGGCGTTCCAGCCGGTCACGACCGCCGCGTGCTCGGCGTCCGGCATGACCGGCAGCGCGCTGACCCGGGTCCGGGGCGCGGCCACGGCGGCGGCGAACAGCAGCAGGTAGCGGTCCGCGAACGCCTCCATCGCGGCGCGCTCGAACAGCGCGGTGCGGTACTCCAGCCGCAGCTCGTCCCCGGCGATCTCCAGCGACAGGTCGTCCATGGCGCCGCCGAACGCCTCACCCCGGCCGGTAGGCAGGTGGTGGAACGTGAGCTGGTAGAGCGGCGGCACGCCCGGGTCGCGTCGTACCGCCAGCTCCTCGACGAGCTTCTGGAACGGCATGTCCTGGTGGTCCCAGGCGTCGAGCACGACCCGGCGGACCCGGCGCACGAGCGTCAGGAACGGTGGGTCGCCCGACACGTCGACGCGCAGCACCAGCATGTTCATGAACATGCCGAGCAGCGGTTCCAGCTCGGCCCGGTCGCGGCCGGCCACCGGCATGCCGACCACCACGTCGTCGCTTCCGGACAGCCGGTGCAGCAGCGCCACGTAGGCGGCGAGCTGCACCATGAACGGGGTCGCGGCGGCCTGCTGGGACAGCTCCGGCAGCGCCGCCGTCACGGGCCCGGGCAGCGTCCGGCGGACGTCGGCGCCGTCGAACGTGAGCGTCGCCGGGCGCGGCCGGTCGGTGGTCAGCGCGTGCACGGCGGGCAGGCCGGTCAGCGCCTCCCGCCAGTGGTCGCGCAGCTCGTCCCACCGGGGGCCGTCGAGGCGGTCGCGTTCCCAGGCCGCGTAGTCGGCGTACTGGATCGGCAGCTCGGGCAGGTCCGGCGCGCGGCCCGCGACGGCGGCGGCGCACAGCTCGGTCAGCTCGGCGCGCAGGTGCAGCAGGGACGTGCCGTCGAGGATGACGTGGTGCCCGGCGAACAGCAGCCACCAGGTGTCCGGGTCGAGCCGCAGCAGCCGGGCCCGCCACAGCGGGGCCGCGTCCATCGGCAGGTCGAGGCGGGCGTACTCGGCGACGATCCGGGCGCGGGCGGCGTCCCGCTCCGGCCCGGGCAGCGCGGACAGGTCGGTGACCGGCAACTCCACCGGGACCGTGGGGTGGATGTCCTGGTAGAGCCGTCCGTCGTGCAGGCGCAGCGCGGTGCGCATGGCCTCGTGCCGGTCGGTGACCGTCCGCAGCGCGGCGAGCGCCTGCTCCGGCCCGGTGCCCGTCGGCAGGGTGACCGCGTCGGTCATCGTGAACAGCGGTTGCCCGGGGCTGAGCTGGGCGGTGAACCAGACCCGCTCCTGGGCGTACGAGGCGGGAACGGTGTAGACGTCGTCCACCGGCGTGACGTCGTGGCGTGACTCGGTCATCCCGGCCGTCCCGGTCGGCGCAAGCGCGGGATGGGCGCCTCGGCCGGTGGGGCGGCGCGCAGCGACTCGATCCGGGCGGCCATCGCCGCGACGGTGGGCGCGTCGAACAGCACCCGCATGGACAGCCGGGCGCCCACCGCCTGCCGGATGCGCAGCACCAGCTGCGCGGCCACGAGCGAGGTGCCGCCGAGCCGGAAGAAGTCGTCGTGCGGGCCGACCTCGGTCACGCCCAGCACGTCACGCCAGATCCGGGCGACGGTGTCCTGCAGGTCGCCGTCGGCGGCGGTCACCGTCGAGGCGGTGGCCGCCGTGGTCGCGGCGAGCCGCCGCTCGTGCCCGGCGACCGCCTCCACCGTGTAGGCGCCGATCGCCACCGAGCCGGTCCGTCCCTCGGCGAGGACCCGGCAGGCCGCGCGCACCGCCGCGTCCGGGGCCAGCCCGTCGTGGTCGGGTACGCCCTCCTCCCGCCACGCGCCCCAGGCCACCGACAGCACCGGCGACCGCCAGCCGTGCGGGCTGCGCGCGTACGCGTCGAGGAACGCGTTGGCGGCCGTGTCGTCGGCGCGGCCCAGGCCACCGGCGAGCGCGGTCACCGAGGAGCTGAGCAGCACGAAGTCGAGCGGCATATCGCCGAAGACCGCGCGCAGCGCCAGCGTGCCGGTGACCTTCGGCAGCAGTTCGGCTGTCGCCTCGGCCGGCCGCGACCCGGTGGACAGCCCGGTGTCGGGCAGCCGCGCGGCGTGCACGATGCCGTCGAGCCCGCCGAGGTCGTCCTCGATGTCGGCGCGTACCGCCCGCAGCGCGTCCACATCTGTCACGTCGGCGCGCACGTGGCGGACCTGCGCCCCGGCCCGTTCCAGCGCCTCGACCAGGTCCGGCCGGGCGGTCCGGCCGACCAGCACCAGCCGGGCACCCCGGCGGGCCAGTTCGGCGGCGAACGCCCCGCCGATCCGGCCCAGCCCGCCGGTGATCAGGTAGCGCCCGCCGTCGCGCACTGCCGGCCCGGTACGCCGGCGCGCCGGTGCCGCCGCGAACCCGCGCGTCCAGCGGCGCCCGCCCAGCCGCAGCGCGACCGCCTCGGCCCGCTCGGCGCCGAGCAGCTCGTCCGCCAGCGCGTCCGCGCCCGGCTCGGCCGGGTCGGCGTCCACCCAGTGGCAGCGCAGTCCCTGACGTTCCAGCGGCACCGAGCGCACCACCCCGGCGACTGTGGCGTGTTCGGGGCGGAGCAGGTCGGCGCCGGTCACGTCGGCCGTCCCGGCGGTCACCACGTCCAGCGTCACGTCGGCGGCCGGCAGCGCCTCCACCAGGGTCAGCAGCGCGAGGTACCCGTGTTCCTGGGCCGCCGCCACGGCGTCGGCGTCCGGGCCGGCCGGGTCGCCGTCGAGCGCCCACGCGTGCACGATCCGGGCGGCCCGGCCGTCGTCGGCGCACTCGTCGAGCAGGCGCTGGTGGTCGGCGACGCTGGCCGGGCGCAGCCGGTAGCCGTCCGGGCGGACCGCGAAGGCCGGTCCGGGACGTACCACCGTGACGTCCGCGCCGCGCTCGCGCAGCCGGTCCGCGAGCGCCGTGCCGCGCTCACCGGCGGCGAACAGCAGCAGCGGCCCGGGCGCCTCGACGGGCGCGAGGTCGGGCAGTTGGCGCCAGACCGGCACCTCGGCCACGCCGTCGTCGTACCGCTCGTCGATGGCCGGTTCGGCGGGCGCGGCCACCGGTTCCGGGTCGATCCAGTACCGGGCGCGCTGGTACGGGTAGCCGGGCAGCGGCACCCGGCGCGGCGTGCCGGAGGCGGGCAGCCGCACCGGCACCCCGGCCGACCACAGGCGACCGGCCGCCTCGTACGCGGTCTGCCTGTCGGTCAGCCGCTCCCCCGGCGCGGGCAGCGTGCGCAGCGGCGCCCGGGCCCCCGCCGGCAGGCTGAGCCGGGCCAGACCGGCGAGCTGCCGGCCGGGACCGCACTCCAGCAGCAGCCAGTCGTCGGCGGCGCCGGTCGCGGCGAGCGCGGCCACTGTGGCGCCGAACCGCACCGGCCGGCAGAGCTGGTCGGCCCAGTACGCCGGGTCGGTGATCTGCTCGTCGGTGAACGGCGCGGCGGTCGCGGCCGAGAACACCGGCAGGTCCGGCGCCCGGCGCGGCACCGCCGCCACGAGCGCCGCGAACTCGTCGCGCACCGCCGCCAGCAGCGGCACGTGCATCGCGTACGGCGACCGCAGCGGCGTGCAGCCGATGCCGCGTTCGCGCAGGAGGACCTCGGCGGCGGCGACCGGTTCCGGCGCGCCGCCCAGCACGCAGGTGTGCGGGCCGTTGCTGATCGCCACCGCGACACCGTCGGGCAGCAGCGCCGCGATCTCGTCGGCGCCGCGCTGCACGGCGAGCATCCGGCCCTCCGGCGCGGCCTGCACGAGGCGGCCCCGGGCGGCGGCGAGCCGCAGCGCGTCCGGCAGGTCGAACACCCCGGCGACGGTCGCGGCGACCAGTTCGCCGACGGAGTGGCCGATCATCGCGGCGGGCGTGACACCCCAGTGCCGCCACAACGTCGCCAGCGCGTACTCGACGGCGAACAGCGCGGGCTGCGCCACCGCCGGTCCGGCCAGCCGTTCGTCCGCACCGGGTCCGGCGTCGAAGATCATCTCGTTCGCGTCCCAGCCGAGGATCGCGGCGCACTCGTCCACGGCGGCGGCGAACACCGGCTCGGTAGCGGCCAGGTGCGCGCCCATGGCGGGGTGCTGCGCGCCCTGGCCGGGCAGGAGCAGGCCCACCCGGGGCGGCGCGGCGGCGTCCCCGGTGGCGCGGCGTTTCGGGTCGGTGAGCGCCGCTGCCGCCCGGCCCCGGTCCACGGCGACGACGGCGGCCCGGTGCCGGTGCGCCGGCCGGCCCTCCCGCAGCGTGTACGCCACGTCGCGCAGCTCCACATCGGGCGCGCCGGTGAGCCGCTCGGCCAGCCGGGCACAGGCAGCGGCCAGCGCGTCGGGGGTCGCGGCGGACACCTGGAGCAGTTCGCCGCCGCCGTGATCCGGCTCCGGGGGTACGCGCGGCGGCGCCTCCTGGAGCACCAGGTGCGCGTTGGTGCCGCCGAGGCCGAGCGAGCTGACGCCGGCACGCAGCGGTCGCTGGTCCTCGGGCTCCCACTTGGTCAGCGTGGACACCACGTAGAACGGGCTCGCCTCGATGTCGATGTCGGGGTGCGGCCGGTCGTGGTTGACTGTGGGCGGGATGAGCCGGTGCCGCATCGACAGCACGGTCTTGATCAGGCCGATCACGCCGCCGGCCGCGCTGAGGTGACCGATGTTGGCCTTCGTGGAGCCGACGCCGCACCAGCCGCGCTCGGCGGTGCGCCGCCCGTACGCCGTGCTCAGCGCCGCCAGCTCGATCGAGTCGCCGAGGACGGTGCCGGTGCCGTGCGCCTCGACGTACCCCACCGAACGCGGGGCGACGCCGGCGACCGCGAGCGCCTGCGTGACCACCTCCACCTGACCGGTGACGCTCGGCGCGGTGAAGCTCGCCTTGGCCGAGCCGTCGTTGTTCACCGCGTTGCCGATGACCAGCGCCCTGATGTCGTCGCCGTCGGCGAGCGCGTCGGAGAGCCGCTTGAGCACGACCACGCCGACGCCGCTGCCGTAGACGGTGCCGTCGGCGTCCGCGTCGAACGGGCGGCAGTGCCCGTCGGCGGAGGTGTAGCCCTCGTCGGCGACGTACCCGACGCCGTGCGGCAGTTCCACGCACACGCCGCCGGCGAGCGCCGTGTCGCACTCGCCGCTGCGCAGCGCCTCGGCGGCCAGGTGCACCGCGACGAGCGACGACGAGCAGGCGGTCTGCACCGTCATCGCCGGGCCGCGCAGGCCGAGCCGGAACGCGACGGTGCTGGCCAGGTAGTCCGGCTTGTTGCCGAGCGACACGCGCAGCTCACCGGCGTCCGCGAGCGCCCGCGGGTTCCGCCGGACGTTCAGCCATTGGTACAGGTCGGCGTTGCCGCCCGCGTACACGCCGATCTCGCCGTCGTAGCGGGCCGGGTCGCAGCCCGCGTCGGTGAGCGCGGCGTGCGCGTGTTCCAGGAACAGCCGCTGCTGCGGGTCGGTCAGCTCCGCGTCGCGGGGGCTCATTCCGAACAGCTCCGCGTCGAACCGGTCCACGCCGTCGAGCACGGCGGCCACCGGCACGTACGCCGGGTCGTCGAGCTGCTCCGCCGGGACGCCCCGGGCCAGCAGCTCCGCGTGGGTGAACCGGGTGAGCGACTCGGCGCCGACGACCAGGTTGCGCCAGAACTCCTCCGCCGACGCCGCCCCCGGCACGCGCAGGCTGAGCCCGACGATCGCGATCGGCTCCACTGTCTCGTTCACGCCATGACCTCCGGCTCGGCCGAATCGCTGATGTGCAGGCGCAGTTCGCTGACGTAGCGGCGGCCCGCGCGGTCGGGCAGCCACGCCTGCCCGAGCGCGGGCAGCAGCTCCGACACGGTCACCGCCACGTCGTCGCCGCCGGCCCGCCGGGCGGCGCGCAGCAGCAGGCAGAGCCGGTTGGCGTAGAGCGGGCTGGTCAGGTCCACGTAGGTGGGCTTGAGTTCGGTGGCCACCCGGACGAAGACCCGTTCCGGCAGGCCCAGCGTGGCCCGCCAGCGGCGTACCGCGAGGTAGCGCCGCGCCTGGTCTACGGCGTCGGCCAGGCCGGTCGCCCCGACAGTGGTGCGCCAGGTCTCCCGGGCCAGCACCAGCCGGTCGACTGTCACCCGGGGGCTGTGCGGGCGGTCGGTCATCAGCTTGAACGCGTCACCGGCGTGCACCGCGATCAGGTCGGAGAACACCTCGACCAGCGGCCAGCGCGTGCCGTCCGGGCCGGTCGCCACCAGGACCCCGTCCACCTCGGACACGATCGCCGCGTTCGCCGGCACGAGCCGGTCGCGCGGCGCGCCGGGCGCGTCGGCGAACGCGAGCCGGTGGTCGTCCGGCCCGTGCAGGGACGCGGACAACCGTCCGCCCACGCGGGGGAAGTCGACCGGGTAGAGCGGACGCAGCCGTCCGGGGCCCAGGTCGGCCGCGTACGCGCGCCGCAGCCGGTCCACGTCGGGGTGACAGTGGGTGAACAGCTCGGCGTTGAACGTGGCGTACGCGGCGTGCAGCTCGCCGAGCACCGCCCCGAACTCGCCGGCGGCCAGCGCCTCGGGTGACTCGGCGAACAGTTGCAGGTCGGGGCTGTGTACCCGGCCCGCGCTCCAGCCGGGGCGGGTCGCCGGGAAGCGGTCGGCCACCAGGGGCGCCAGCTCGGCCGCGCCGAACTCCACCCGGGCCGTTCCCTCGGGCAGTCCGGCCAGTCCGAGCACCCGTTCCCAGCGGGCGGCGAACTCGGCCGCGACCCGGTCCACGGGCCGGTCGCCGGGCCCGAACAGCGGCCCCTGCGCGACGAACCACAGGTCGCCGAGCCGGACCGGTCCGTCGCCGCCGAGGTCGTCGTACAGGTCGCGCAGCGCGTCGCCGTACGCGGTGGCCAGTTCGGCGGTGAGCCAGCGTGCCGCCCGCAGCGGCAGGTCCAGCGCCGGGGCCAGGGAGTCGAGCAGGCCGCCGCCGACCGTGAGGTCCACGTCGCGTGCGGTCTCCTCGTGGCACAGCGCCCGCCCGGCGTAGTTCTGCCCGGCCCGGCGGCGCGGCGGCAGCCCGGTGAGCGCGGTGAACTCGGCGTCCAGCGCGGACAGCGCGCCGGTGAGCGCGGCCGGGTCACCGGCGGCGTCGGCGACCCGGGTCCGGGCGGCGGCCAGCCGGTCCAGCCCGTCCAGCGCCCGCGTGCGGCACTCCCGGTCACCGATCGCCGCGATCCGCTCCCGCAGGTGGCCCTGCGCGGCGAAGCCCTGCGGCAGGTCGAAGTCCCAGCGCAGCAGCCCTCGCTCGACGAGCTGCGCGAGCAGCAGGAACCCCTCCTCGGCGCGGCGTACGCCGGTCTGCCCGTCACGCACGAGGTCGTCGACGACGTCCCGGGCCGGGCGGGCGCCGTCGCACCGGCACAGCGCGATCGACTCGCTCAGCGACACCGGTTCCGGGCGCTGGGCGGGCCGGTGCACGACCCGGCCCTCCAGGTGGACGTGCGGCGCCCGGACCGGTGCCAGCCACTGCCGGACCTGCGGGTCGGCGGCCAGCCGGTCCGCGTACGCGGCGAGCGCCCAGTGTTCGAGGTGGACGGCGCGGTGACGGAGCAGCCCGGGGCCGGGCACGGCGGTGACACCGGGCGCACCCGGTGCCACGGCGCCCCAGCACACCGGCCCGAAGAAGCCGATGGTCTCGCACTTGGCGACGTAGCGCTGCCAGTACCCGGCGACGACGTTCTCCCGGCCCCGGCGGCGGACGTTGCGGGGTGCGTCCGGTCCGTCGCGGAGCAGCCCGTCCAGCGCCACCAGCGCCTCCGGGTTCTGCCAGGCGACGGCCTCGCGGAACAGCGGGTCGGCGGCGATCCCGCACAGCGCCGCCGACGACGCCCGGACGGCGGTGGCGTACGCGGCCGTGAACGCCGTCTCATCCAGGTCACCGTTCAGGTGCCGGTCGGCGGCGTCGGCGCAGTCCGGCGCGGCGAACCGGTCCAGTCCGTCGGCGGGGAACCCGGCGCTGCGCAGCAGCACGTCCCGCCACACCGACCAGCCGGTGTCGCCGAGGGGGACCAGGTACGTCACCGCGGCTCCTCCTCCACCACCGGGCGGCGCTGGACCCGCTGGCGGCGCAGCGCGCCCCGGCGTGCCGCCCGTTCCACCGCCTCGTCCTCGGCGTCCTCGCCGGACGACGCCGCACCGAGGCTGTCCAGGTGCGCGGCGAGCGCGCGGACGGTCGGGTGGTGGAACAGGTCCACGACCCGCAGGTTCGTGCCGAGCAGCCGGTTGAGCTGCCGTTGCACGACCGCGACCGCGAGCGAGCCGCCGCCGACGTCGAAGAAGCTGTCAGTCGCGGCCACCTCCGGTACGCCGAGCACGTCGCACCAGACCGCGGCGATCCGCCGCTCGGTGGCGGTGGCCGGGCGGGCGGCGGGCACCCCGGCGCGGCCTCCGGTCCGGTTCACCCGGGCGGCCCGGGGCACGCCGTCGGCCGTTCCGGCCGGGACGGCCGTCCAGGCGGGCAGCTCGGCCACCGGCCGCTCCGGGTCGGCGGCGCCGGCCCGCAGCAACCGCTCGACGTCGGCGAGCACGTCGCTGATCAGCGTCTCGCCGTAGACGTCCGGGTTGAAGACGATCTCCACGCGCAGCCGCCCGTCCCGGGTGATGCCGTAGAGCGTGAGGTCGAACGGTGAGCCGGGCGCGGGCACCGGCACCGGTTCGGCGGCCGGCCCGGCCAGGTCCAGCCGGGGCTCGTCGAACGTGTACATGTTGAACAGCACCTGCACCAGTGGGCTGCGGTCGAGCAGGCCGCCCAGCCCGAGGCCGCCGACGATGCGTTCGACAGGTGCCTCCGGGTGGGCGAGCGCGGCGAGCAGTTCCTCCCAGGCGGCGCGGACGTGCGCGGCGAACCCGGCCCCGGGCGTCTGCCGCAGCCGCAGCGGCGCGATCTCGATGAAGAAGCCGACCATCGCCTCGAAGTCGGCGGCGCGCCGGTCCACAGTGGGGGTGCCCACCACCAGGTCGGGTAGGCCGGTGCGCCGGGCCAGCACCAGCGCGAACGCGGCGAGCACGGCGGCGGCGGGGGTCGCACCGAGCCCGGCGGCGAGGTCGGTGAGCGCGGCGGTGGCGGCCCGGTCCAGCCGGGTACGCACCGTCGCGCTGGTGTACGTCTGTTCGGCCGGCCGGTCCCGTCCCCCGGGGAGTCGCAGCACCACAGGCGCCCCGGTCAGGTGGTCCAGCCACCAGTCCAGGTCGGCGGCGGCGCGGCGCCGGGCACGGTCGGCGCGCCAGGCCACGTAGTCGCCGTACGTGGCGGGCAGCGGCGGCAGCGGCGGCCCGTCCCCGAGCGCGGCCCGGTAGGCGGCGGCCAGGTCGGCGTAGAACAGCGACTGGGACCAGCCGTCGAACACGGCGTGGTGGGCGTAGACGGCCAGCACGTGCTCGTCGTCGCCGGTGCGGATCAGTTCGGCCCGCCACAGCGTGTCGGTGGCCAGCGCGAACGGCGTGGCGGCGCTCGCCGCGAGGTGGCCGGCGAGGTCCATGCCCGGGGCGAGGTCACGTACCGGCAGCGGCACCGGTGTGGACGGGTCGGCGACCGCGTACGGCACGCCGTCGCGCTCCGGGATGCGCCAGCGCAGGATCTGCTGACGGTCCGCGACGGCGGTGAGTGCCGTGGCGAGCGCCGCCACGTCGAGCGGGCCGGTGATCCGTTCGGCGAACGCGACGTTGTACGCCGACGCGGCGGCCGGGAAGTAGCGGTCGAGGAACCACAGCCGCTGCTGCGCCGGGGACAGCGCCGGTGGCCGTCCCCTGACGGCGGCGTCGGCCGGGCCGGTTCCGGCGGCGGCGTCGGCGCGGGCGGCGATGCCGCGTGGCGTCCGCCCCACCAGCACGTCCTCGATGGCGAGGTCGCGGCCCAGCCGCTCGCGCAGGTCCGCGACCAGCCGCATCGCGGTGATCGAGTGCCCGCCCTGGTGGAAGAAGTCGTCGTCGCGGCCGACAGTGGACACGTCCAGCAGCGCCGCCCACGCCTGCGCGACGAGGCGTTCGGTGTCGGTGGCGGGCGGCTCGCCGGACGGCACGGAAGCTGGTCCGGCGACGTCGAGCTCGGCCAGCCGCTCGGTGTCGATCTTGCCGTTGATGGTGATGGGCAGCGCGGGCATCGTGTGCATCCGGGCCGGTACGGCGGCGGGCGGCAGCAGCCGGGCGCAGTAGTCGCGCAGCTCGGCAGCGTCCAGGCCGGTCGCCACGTACGCGACGAGTTCCTGACCGCCGACGCCGGCGCGGACCTGGACGCTGGCCAGGTCGACGTCCGGGTGGCGGCGCAACACGGCCTCGACCTCGCCCAGTTCGATCCGCTGCCCGCGGATCTTCACCTGCCGGTCGGCCCGGCCGAGGAACTCCAGGCTCCCGTCCGGCAGCCACCGGGCCAGGTCACCGGTGCGGTAGAGCCGCTCCCCCGGCCGGCCGGAGAACGGGTCCGGGAGGAACCGTTCCGCAGTACGGGCGGCGTCGAACAGGTATCCGCGGCCGAGCCCCGGACCACCGGCGAGCACCTCGCCGATCTCCCCCGGGCCGACCTCGCGCAGCTCGTCGTCGACCAGGTGGATGCGGTGGTTGGCGGCGGGCCGGCCGATCGGGATGGGCCGCGTCCAGTCGCCGCTGCCCTCGAACCAGGTCACCAGCACCGTCGCCTCGGTCGGGCCGTACACGCTGATGAAGCGGCGCCCACCCGCGGTCCAGCGGCCGACCTGTTCCGGGCCGGTGGCCTCGCCGCCGGTGATGACCAGCCGTACGCCGGGAAGCCGGTCCGGGTCCAGCAGCGGCAGGATCGGCGGCGGCAGCACCACCACGTCGACTGCCTGATCGGCGCAGATCCGGTAGAGCCGGGTCGGGTCGGCCCGCTCGGCGTCACCGGCGAGCACGACTGTGCCCCCGGCGGCGAGCGGGGCGAGCATGTCGACCACCGACGCGTCGAACCCGATCGAGGCGAACGCCAGGCACCGGGTCGCCGTGCCGAACCCGGAGAACTCGGCGATCGAGGTGACCTTCTCGGTCAGCGCCCGGTGCTCGATCACCGCGCCCTTGGGCTGCCCGGTCGACCCGGACGTGAACATCGCGTACGCCGTGGTGGCGAGCGTCGCCGGGGTCGGCTGCCAGGGCGCGGTGGCGGCGGGGACGTCCAGCACGGTGCGGCCGGTGAACGTCTCGGCGGCGGGCGTACCCACGACGACGCGCAGCCGGGCCTCGGCGGCCAGCTCCCGCAACCGTCCGGGCGGCAGCGCCGGGTCGAGCGGGACGTACCCGGCGCCGGCGGCCTGCACGCCGAGCAGCGCGACCACCAGGTCCAGGCGGCGGTCCACGCAGACGCCGACGAGGTCGTCCGCGCCGATGCCGTGGTCCCGCAGCGACGCGGCGAGCGCGGCGGCCCGGCCGGCCAGGTCGGCGTAGCTGAGCGTCAGGTCGCCCTGCACCACGGCCGGCGCGCCGGGACGCCGCCGGGCGTGCGCGGCGACCAGGTCGGGCAGGCACACCTGCGGGTAGGGCAGCTCGGGGCCGACCTGCTGGTCGCGCTGATCGTCGCGGCCGGTCATCGTCGTGCCTCGATCCAGTGCCGGGTCCGCCGGAACGGGTAGCCGGGCAGCGGCACCCGCCGCCCCGGCGGCACGGGCAGGTCGGCACCGGCACGCCAGGCGCGGACTGCTTCGTCGCCGTCGACCGGGTCGCCGGCCGCGAGCGCGGTCAGCCCGGCCACCGCCTCCCCGGCGTCGGCGCAGGCGACCGCGTCCCGGTACGCCAGCCGCCGCCGTCCCACCGCGAGCGTGTGCGCCACGTCGGCCACCGCCAGGTCGCCGTCGGCCAGCCGGACGGCCAGCCGACGGGCCAGTTCCCGCAGCGCCGCCGGGCTGCCTGCGGACAGCCCCAGCACCACCGGGCCGGGTGCCCCGGCGTCCGGCTCGTCCGTCGCGGGCGCGGGTTCGACGAGTACGTGCGCGTTGGTGCCGCCGAGACCGAACGAGCTGACACCTGCGCGCCGCTCCCCGGCCCACGGCCGGGTCTGCGCGTCCACCTCGGCGCCCGCGGCGGCCAGGTCGATGTCGTCGTGCGCGGCGGTGAAGTGCGCGGTACCCGGCACCTGCCCGGTGCGGACCGCGTACACGGCCTTGATCAGGGAGATCACGCCCGCCGCGGCGTCCAGGTTGCCGAGGTTGCCCTTCACCGAGCCGAGCAGCAGCGGGGCGCGGGCGCTCCGGCGTACCCGGGCCAGCGCGTCCACCTCGATCGCGTCGCCCACCGGCGTGCCGGTGCCGTGGCCCTCCAGGTAGCCCACGTCGGCCGCGTCCCAGCCGACCGACGCCAGCGCCTCCGCCATCACCGCCGCCTGGCCGGACACGCCCGGCACTGTGAATCCGGGCCGGTCGGCGCCGTCGTTGTTCACCGCCCACCCGGCGAGCACGGCGTACACGTGGTCGCCGTCGGCGCGGGCGTCGGCGAGCCGCTTCAGCACCACCGCCCCGGCGCCGTTGCCGAACACCTGCCCGGTGGCGGCGGCGTCGTACGGGCGGCACACCCCGTCGGCGGCCAGCAGCCCGCCCGGCCGCAGCCGGTACCCGGCCTGCCGGGTGGACACCACCGCCGCGCCGCCCGCTATCGCCACGTCGCAGCGGTAGTCCAGCAGGCTCTGCCCGGCCTGGCACACCGCGACGAGCGAGGTCGAGCAGGCGGTCTGGACCGCCACGGCCGGGCCGGACAGCCCCAGCGCGAACGCGGTCCGCGTCGGCAGGTAGTCGCAGCCGGACCCGGTCAGCGCGTCGTCCCAGTCCTCGGCGAGCGTGCCCGCCGCCGGTGCCAGCGCGGGGTTGCCGAGCAGGTGGTGGTGCAGGTAGCGGTTGGGCGCGCATCCGGCGAACACGCCGATCTGGGCCGGGTCGCGGTCCGGGTCGATCCCGGCGTCCTCCAGGGCGTGCCAGGCGACCTCCAGGAACAGCCGGTGCTGCGGGTCGAGCAGCGCCGCCGCCGCGGCGGGATAGCCGAACAGGTCCGCGTCGAAACCCTCCAGGTCGTCGAGCCGGCCGAACGCCGGTACCCAGTCCGGTCCGCCCGGCGCGCCCTCGCCGGCCGGGGTCCGGCGCACCGAGTCCACCCCGGACAGCAGGTTGCGCCACAGCGCCGGCGCGTCGTCCGCGCCGGGTACCCGGCAGGACAGGCCCACCACCGCGATCCGGTCGTCCTCGCTCACGCCCGTCCCTCCCCGCCGCCGGCGGCCCGCGCGGCGGCGCGGCGGGCCATCCGGCGTCCGACCGCGGTCAGCCGGCCGTCCTCCGGTACGCCCGAAGCGTCCCCGGCCGTCTCCAGGTACGCGGCCAGCGCCGCCACCGTCGGGAACTCCACCAGCCGGGCCAGCGGCACCCGGCGGCCGAGGTGTTCCTCCAGGTACCCCTGCACCAGGGCGAGCTGGAGCGAGTGCCCGCCCGCCTCGAAGAAGTTCACCAGGCGGTCCACTGCGGGCAGTCCGAGCACCGCGCACCAGCCTGCGGCGATGGTCTGCTCGACCGGCCCGGCCGGCGGTCCCCCGGCGGCCGGGCGTCCGGCGGCCGGCTGCCCCGCGTGCGGCCCTCCGACGTCCGGGCGGCCGGCGTCCGGGTCGGGCAGGGCGGCCTGGTCGAGCTTGCCGGTCGGGCCGATCGGCAACTCCGGCACCGCCACCACCGCCCGGGGCACCATGAAGTCCGGCAGCACAGCGGCCAGCCGTTCCCGCAGCGCTCCCGGCTCGACGACCGTCCCGGCGGCGCCGACCACGTACGCGACGATCTCCTGCTCGCCCGCGCCGGACGCACCCCGCCGCGCCACCACCGCCGCGTGGGCCACCCTCGGCAGCGCCGCCAGGCAGGCCTCGATCTCGCCCAGCTCCACCCGGTAGCCGCGGATCTTCACCATCCGGTCGCCGCGGCCCAGGTAGACGAGCATGCCGTCGGGCAGCCGCCGCGCGATGTCACCGGTCCGGTACGCGCGCACCCCGTCCTGCTCGGTGAACCGGGCCGCGGTCAGCTCCGGCAGGCCCAGATATCCGAGCGCGACGTGCGGGGTGCGCACGACCACCTCGCCGGTGAGGCAGGCCGGGCGTCCGGCCGGGTCGGTCAGCACCACCTCGACGCCCGGCAACGGATGCCCGATCGGCACGACTGCGCGCCCCGGGTCGGCGTCCGGCGGCAGGTGGTGCTGCGCGGCGAAGCTGATCTCGGTGGTGCCGTACCCGTTGACGAACACCACGCCCGGCGCGAACGACCGCCGGGCCAGCGTCACGTCGTGCCGGGTGACCTCCTCGCCGCCGAGGACGACCGCGCGGACCGACGGCAGCCGCCCGTGCTCTCCGAGGCTCGCCACCACGTACCGGAAGACGGTCGGGGTGGAGTGGTAGACGGTGACGCCCCGGTCGGCGAGCGCGCCGGTGAGGTGGCCGAGGCCGTGCGTGCGGACGTCGACCGGGACGGCGGCGGCGCCGGACAGCAGCGCGCTGAACGTGTCGGTGACGGCCATGTCGTAGCCGAACGAGGTGAGCACGCTCGTGCGGTCGTCCGGCCGGACGGCGAAGTTGCGCACGTGGTTGCGGACGCCGAACAGCACGTTGCGGTGGCTCTGCACCACGCCCTTCGGCTTCCCGGTGGACCCGGAGGTGTAGAGCACGTACGCCGGGTCGTCCGGGCGCGCGGGCCCGGACGGCACCGGCACGCCGGGTTCGCCCCGGCGCAACGACACGACAGGCAGCTCCAGCCCGGCGTCGGCCGCGAGCGCGGCGGCCCGCCCTTCGTGGCCGGGGTCCGCGACGATCGCCCGGACGCCTGCGTCGCGCAGCATCGCGGCCAGGCGGGCCGCCGGGTACGCCGGGTCCAGCGGCACGTACGGCGACCCCGACGCCAGCGCCGCCAGGATGCCGGTGATCGTGGCGACGCCGTGGCGGCACAGCACCGCCACCGGCGCCGTGACGTCACCCGGCCCGGCCAGCGCTTCGGCGGTCGCGGCGACTGCCGCGCCGAGTTCCCGGTAGGTCACAGTCGCGTCGTCGGCGAGCACCGCCGGCCGTTCCGGGTACGCCCGCACCGCCGCGGCGAACGCGGCCGGGATGGTGTCGCCGCGTACCCGATCGGCCTCGGTGCCGTCACCGCCGTGCAGCCGCCAGAGGTCCGGCGCCGGACGCCGCTCGTACCGAGCCGACGGCAGCACCCCCGCCGACGAGGCGTCCGGGTCCAGCGTGGACAGGAACTCGGCCAGGTCGGCGCGGAGGTCGTCGGCGTACGCGGCGGGCAGCCCGGACACGGTGACGCCGGCCAGGTCGGCGCTCACCTCGACGGTGGCGTCGACCGGTTGGTCCGGCGGCGCCGGGCACAGCGAGCGGCACAACTCCCGGATCGGCGCGTCGGCGGTCAGGTCGAGCGTCACCGGGTCGTCGCCGTGCCGCAGCGTCACCACAGGGGATCCGGTGTACCGGCGTACCACCAGGGCCGTGGCGGTGAGGACGACGGCGGCCGGGTCGACGCCCGCGGCCTGCGCCCGGGCGGCGAGCCGCGGCGGCGGGCCGAGCGGCTGCGGGGACGGGCTCACCGCTGGTCCAGGACGGCGGCGACCACGTCGGCGAGCGTGGACACCTCGGCGTCGGGCTCGGCGATCCGGAAGTCGTCGCAGTAGCTGCCGGTGCCGTGCACCACGATCTCGTGCCCGGCCGGCACCAGGCCCCGGTCGACGGCGTTGCAGACGCCGGTCAGCGCCATCAGGATCGACCACTCCCGCAGCCGGGCCGGGTCCTCGGGCAGCGTCAGGCCGGCGTCGGCGAGCCACTGCCGGGCGACCGGGTAGCGCCGGACGCACTCGCGCCGCGACACCACGATGCCGTCGCCGCCGTGCCGCCGCACGAGCGCGTTCATGGCCGGGGAGGTCACCGGGCGGTGGGTGTAGAACGTCGGGTCGAGCACCTCGGCCGGGTCGTCGGTGACGGCCGGGAAGCGCAGGTCGGCGTCCTGCGTCCAGACGCCCCGGCTCTCGTCGAGCGTGTACGCCGGGCGGTGGTCCCGCTCGAACGAGCCGTGGCGCAGGTTGAGCACCATGTCCGGCGTGCCGAGATGCTGCACGAGCAGGAAACCGGGCCGGGCGGCCGGGTCGGCGTCGCCGGTCGCCTCCAGCACGTCGCGGCCCAGGTTGTAGCCGAGCAGGCCGAACGCGCTGGACACGGCGTGCGCGTGCCAGCGGGAACCGGTGGCCGGCGACACGTCGGCCTCGAACGCGGCCCGGGCGGCGTCGGCGACCAGGTAGTTGCGCAGGTCGAGGGTGTACCAGAGGGTGACGCCGTGCTTGTCGTACGCGGTTGCGGCGTACTCGTCGACGAACGCGCGGCCGAGCGCCTTCACGCCCTCCGGGTCCGCGCCGGTGTACCGCAGCAGCGGGTTGACCGCACGGGTCGCGGGATCGGCGGCGAGCGCGTCGTGGCGGAACTTGTGCCGGGTCGCCGCCGGGGCCAGCACCACGATGGACAGCTGCTCCGGGGTCACCAGCCCGGCCGCGTACGCGCGGGCCACCGAGTCACGCAGCGCCACGCCCTTGTTGCCGGAGGTCGGGGTGACGATGCACAGCCGCTCGCCGGTACGCCGGATGTGCTCCACCGCGCGGGCGACGATCACCATCGAGGCGAACGTCTTCGTGGTCCGGGTGCCCGGGTTGGCGGTCAGGTCGAGCATCGTCAGGTCGTGCCCGCCGTAGTGGCCCAGCGGGGACCAGCTGACCGTGGCGGCGGCGTAGAACTCGCGTACCGCGAGGGTCAGCTCGGGCAGGTCGAAGCCGGGCGCGAAGCCGGGCGTGCCGGGCGCGTCGCCGGGGACCGCGCCGCACCGGCGCACCGCCGACGCGATGACGTCGTAGTAGTCGGTGATCATGTTGCGGGTGGCCGGGGTGGTCACGGTCATCGGGCTTCCTCCAACACACTCCGGGCCGGCGCCGGCGGCACCGTTCGCAGATGGTCACGCAGGGCGGTGAACCGGCAGGCGATCTCGGGCAGCTCGCTCGCGTGCCAGCCGCCGGCCAGGTCCGGCCGGTACGCCGCCAGCGCCGCCCGGGCGCGCTCCGGGTAGCGGACGTGGCCGCCGCCGACCTCGACGCCGTCGCGGCGCCCGGCGGCGGTGTTCCAGGCGACCGCCTGCGCCACCGGCAGCTCGGCCGGCAGCCGCAGCTCGGTCCGGCCGCCGGTGAGCCGAACCGGATAGCCGCCCGGCAGTCCCAGCGGGCCGGGCAGGCTCGCCGTCACCTCGTCACCGGCGGCGAGCGCCGCCACCAGCGCGGCCCCGGCGTGCCCGGCGAGCGCGTTCAGCTCCGGCCGGGGCAGCGCGCGGTAGCCAGCGAGCAGCCCGGTGACGTCCGGGACGGGCCGACCGTCCAGCCAGGCGCGTACCTCGGCGGTGTCCTCGTCGTCCGGGCCGGGCGCGGCGAGGTGGGCGTGGTGGCCGAGCACCGCCAGCCGGCGCTGGCCGGGACGGCCGAGCGCGGCGTCCAGGCACGCGGCGAGCGTCGCCACGTTGCCGATGCCGCAGCGCACCGGCAGGTCCAGCGCGGCGAGCAGCGGGTTGACCGCGTCCGGGAACGCGCCGTTGACGAGCGTGGCGCCGGGCGCGCCGCCGGCCAGCGCGGCGGCCAGCCGGGACACCAGTTCGGCCTGCAACGCCAGCGTCACCCCGAAGCCGGCCGCGGCGATCAGGTCCGTCCAGGCCGACGGCGCCGCCGCCCGCTCGTACGGCGACTGCGCGGACGCGGCGCAGACCAGCACGTCGGGCCGGAGCCGGGCCATCGAGGCGGCGTCGGCGGCGTACCCCTCCCCCGGGCCGGCGCCGGGTTCGGCGGTGAACGGCCGGGCGGTGACGGCGACGGGGGTTCCGGCGACTGTGGCGCGCACCCGCGCGGCGCGGGCGAGCGCGTGCGCCGCGTCCGGGTCGCGGGCCAGGACCGTCACGCGCAGCGGCGCCGGGGTGGGCGTCGCGGCCAGGGCGTGGCACAGCGAGCGGGCCAGCCGGCCGGCGCCCACCACGACGACGTGCCGCGCGTCAGCGGACCGGGCTGACATCGCGTCCCGCCTCCGTGACCCGGTCGACCCAGTCGGCGAACGACCCGGCGCGCAGACAGCTCGCCGGGGACACCTCCAGCCCGGCCATCTCCCGTACCCGCAGCGCCATCCGCAGCGCGGTCAGCGAGTGCCCGCCGAGCGCGACGAACGTGTCGTCGTCGTGCACCGCGTCGACGCCGAGCGTGGCCCGCCACGCCTCGCGCAACCGGTCGGTGAGGGCGCCGCCGCCGGGTTCCGCAGCAGGCCCGGTGGGCCGGGGCGGTGGCGGTGGCAGCTCCAGCCGTGCGACCTTGCCGTTGGGCAGGCGGGGCAGCCGGTCGACCAGGACGATCTGGTCCGGGCGCATCGCGGGCGGCAGCGCCGAGGCCAGGTAGCCCTGGAGCAGCCCGGTGGTCAGCAGGTGGTCGGCGGGCTCGTCCCGGGGCGTCGCCGCGGGTGGCGGGTCCTGCGGCCGTACGGCGTAGACGTAGCTGACGTCGGCGTCCGCGCCGACGTTCCAGTCGCCGATGTCGTGCACCTCGAACCCGGCAGCGCACAGCAGCTCGCGCACCCGCGGGGTGGTCACGCTGCTGCGCTCGACCTCCAGGCAGACCTGGCGGATGCGGGGCCAGTGCTCGGGGCGCAGCCCGCGCAGCACGCTCAGCTCGGCACCCTCGGTGTTGATCTTCAGCAGGTCGACGCGGTCCAGCCCGAAGCGGTCCAGCAGGTCCGACAGCGTCACAGTCGGCACCACGTGCGCCACCGGGGCGAGGCGGCGGCGGGCGTCCGCGAGGAGCGCTGCCTGTTCGGTCTCGTCGGCGTCGCCGCCGCCGTGGCGGTAGTGCGACCGGACCAGGTCGGAGGCGGCGCCGGCCCGGTCGGCGCCGAGGCCGGACAGGTAGCTCAGCTCGGGGAACGAGGTCAGCTCGGCGGTGCCCGCCGCGTCGGTCACGGCGGCCTCGACGACCGACGCGGACCCGGCGTAGAGGCCGAGGTTGGCGCGCAGGTACGGCAACGTGTCCGGGTTCGGTTCGACCGCCACCAGCCGCACGTCGCGCGCCTGCCGGGACGCCCAGAGCGAGAACAGGCCGATGTTGGCGCCGACGTCGAGGACCACGGCGCCGTCGCCGACGCGGACGCCGAAACGGGCGTACTCGGCCTGGTCGAAGATCTGCCGGTAGAGGAAGACCGCCTCGTCCGGCGACGCCGCCGTGACCGCCATGCCGTTCGGAAGCGGGAACCGCGGCAGCCCGCCGGCCGCCGGGGCCTGCCGGGGCTGCGGCACCACGTACCCGACCAGGCGTGGGCCGTCCTCGGCGTCGGGGACTGTCACCACCACCGCGTCGTGCACTGCCGGATGCTCGCGCAGCACGGCTGCCACCTCGCCCGGCTCCACCCGGACCCCCCGGATCTTGACCTGGTCGTCGGCCCGGCCGCGGAACTCCAGGAAGCCCTGCGGCGCGATCCGCACCAGGTCACCGGTGCGGTAGAGCCGCGCGCCCGGCCGCGCCGGATCGGGACGGAAGCGCTCCGCCGTCCGCTCGTCGTCGCGCAGGTAGCCGAGCCCGACCGCGACCCCGCCGATCCACAGCTCGCCGGTCCCGCCCTCGGGCACCGGGCGCAGGTCGTCGTCGAGCACGTGGGCGGTGACGCCGTCGATGATCCGGCCGATCGGGGCGATGCTGCCCGCGTACGGCTCGGCGCAGTCCCAGTAGGACACGTTGATCGAGGTCTCGCTCGGGCCGTACCCGTTGAACAGCCCGCACGGCAGCAGCTCGCGCAGCCGCCGGACCAGCCGCATGTCCAGCGCCTCGCCGCCGCACAGCACCCGCCGCAGCGTGACGCAGCCGGCGAACTCCGGCTCGTCGAGCACGTGCCGCAACATGGTCGGTACGAAGTGCGCGGTGGTGACCGCCTCCCGCTGGATCAGCCGGACCAGCCCGAGGCTGTCGAACTGCAGGCCCGGCCCGGCGACGACCACGGCGCCGCCCGCGATCAGCGGCGAGAGGATCTCGTGCACCGACGCGTCGAAACCGATCGACGCCTTGTGCAGCACCCGGTCGTCGGCGGTGAACCCGAACCGGTCGTGGCCCCAGGCCAGCCGGTTGACCAGCCCGGCGTGGTGCAGCACGACGCCCTTCGGCCGGCCGGTGGAGCCGGAGGTGAACAGCACGAGTGCGGCGTGCTCACCCGGCGGCAGCCAGCCGATGCGATCGGTCAGGTCGGCCGGCGACCCGGCCCGCGCGGTACGCACGTCCCGCCACCCGGTGGACGCGGGCGCGGCGACGGCGGGCGGACGGTCGGCGTACAGGACGAGCCGGGGCGCGGCCGCCGTGAGCATCTGCTCGGCCCGGCCGGAGGGCAGCTCGGGGTCGATCGGGACCGCCACCGCGCCCACCGCGAGCGTCGCCAGCAACGCTGTCACGTAGTCGGCGGACCGGTGCAGGTACAGGCCCACCAGGTCACCCGGCCGCACGCGGGCGCGGCGCAGCAGGTCGGCCGTCGCGCCGACCCGCTCCCACAACGCGGTGTAGCTCAGCTCGCCGTCCGGGCCGACGATCGCGGGCCGGTCGCCGTCGGCGCCGGCGGGCCGGTGCACCAGGTCGGTCAGGTAGCGCGGGCCGGTCACGGCGCTACCTGCGTCCTCGTCGCGACCGCGACGATCGCCATCCGGGGCACCTCGGCCACGAACTGCCCGTCGGCCCGGTAGACCAGCGGACGGGCCGGCACGTCGTCGCGGCCGATCCCGGCCAGGTAGCCGGTGTGGTCGAAGTGGCGGGTCAGCAGCTGCCACACCTCGTCGTCGGTGAGCGTCGCGAAGTAGTCGCGCACGCCGTACATGTCGCCGACGTAGTCGCGCATGCCCGCGGAGGCGGACTCGGCGCTGTCGGCGCGCACGATCAGCGGGTCGTACAGGTCGACGACGCGTACCGGCAGCCCGGCCGCGGTGAACAGGCCGGTCAGCTCGGCGCGGCTGAAGTGCCGGTAGTCGTGGCCGCCGGCGGCGTGCGGGTGCACCACCTCGCCGAAGAACCCGGCCATCGGGCTGGACTCGTCGAAGTCGTGCAGCACGATCCGGCCGCCGGGGCGGACCACCCGGGCCGCCTCCGCCACCGCCTGCGGCCGCCGGGCCGCCGGGATGTGGTGCGTGCCGTACGCCAGCAGCACCGCGTCCACGCCGGCGTCGCGCAGGAACAGGAAGTGCGCGGCCTGGCGGACGGCGGGCAGGCCGTGGGCCAGCGCCTTGTCGACCATGTGGCCGGACAGGTCGCCGGTGATGAACGCCAGTTTGGACTCGAAGCAGGCGGACTGGCTGCTCGCGGCGCGGGCCACTGTGCCGTCGCCGCCGAGCACGTCGAGGATGAGCGTGACCGGGGCGGCGGCGTCCGGGGTGGCGAGGTCCAGCAGCCGCCGCATGCCGGTCCAGCGGACGAGCGTGTCCCGCTGCGCCCGGCGATAGGAATCGCCCCGGCCGGTGGAGTCGGTGTCGAACTCGCTGACCGTGCCGGCCAGTTCCGCGAGGGCCTCGTCCGCGCCGGGGCGGCCAAAGTCGAGCAGCTCGCGCAGTTGCGGGTGGAGGGTCGCCACGGTGTGCAGGTAATCGCGCAGGACCAGGGACGGAAGGTACGGCCGGCTCATGAACACCTCGGCGCACGCGACAGTATGCCGCCTCGTCAGCGACGTCCCTTCGGCGAACGGATGGCGAACTTTAACACCGCTTCTCGGCCGTTCACCAGGTCGAATACCGGACATTGTGGAAGGTTCGGTACGGGTACGAGTCCTTACCCGTTCTTTGTCGCCTATTCCGCCACAGGGGTGTGACTGGCGACGACGTGTCGCATTAGGTCGATGATTTCCGGCAGATGGTCGGTAAGGAAGAAATGCCCGCCGGGAAACACGTGCCATCGCGGCTCGGTGACACATTCCCGGGCCCACCCTGCGGCCCGGTCCCGGTCCACGTGCTCGTCCCCGTCGCCGAGCAGCACGTGCACCGGCACCTCCAGCGGCGGCTCCGGACGGTAGGCGTACCGCTCGGACAGCGCGAAGTCGGCGCGTACCCCGGGCAGGATCAGCTCCATCAGGTCGCGGTCGGCCAGCAGCGCGGCCGGCGTGGCCCCGAAGTCGCGCAGCGCCTCGATCAGACCGGCGTCGTCGAGGTCGTGCACGCGCCGCCGCACCAGCCGGGTCTGCGGCGCCTCCGCGCCGCCGACCAGCAACGCCAGCGGCGCGGGCGCGCCCCGGCGGCGCAGCTCCCGGGTCACCTCGAACGCCACCAGCGCCCCCAGGCTGTGGCCGAACAGCAGGAACGGCCCGGACGCCCGCTCGGCGACGGCTGCCGCCAGCGCGTCCACCAGCTCCGCGAGGTCGTCCACGGGTGGCTCGTGCAGCCGGGCGCCCCGGCCCGGCATCAGCGCGACCTGCACCGACAGCTCCGGCGCGGCCAGTTCCTGCCACTGCGCGAAGGAGGCGGCGACGCCACCGGCGTACGGGAAGACGAACACCTGGGCGTCGCCGGTCGAGGACCCGGCCGGCCCGAACCAGCGGCTCGCACTCACCTGGGACATGGCCAGGAGCATAGGGCCGGAACACTCCCGGCTCGACGGACGGGCCTGTGTGGACAGCCGGCCGGCTGGCACACTACCGGGATGCGACGGGGGGTCTGGTCGGTGCTGGCGATGCTCGTCGCGGCCGGGCTCGGCGCGTCGGTCGCCTGGCTGCCGAACGCCACCGACCGGCAGCTCACCCTGCTGCAGTCGATCCTCGCCGTCCTGGCGGCCGGCGGGCCGATCCTGGGCTGGCTGTGGCGGCGCAACCACCGGGGCGCACGCCGTCCCGGCCCCGAGGCGCAGCGGGCGGCCGACGAGCTGGCCGCCGCCGTCCTCGCGCAGTGGAGCCGCGCGGCGACCGAGCGCGGGCTGTGGGCGCCGGTTCCGATCCGGGTCCACTGGCGGTGGTCGGACCGGCCGGTCACCGGGCCGGTGGACGCCGCCGCGACCGAGGGCGACCTGGTCCGGTTCCCGCCCCTGCCGGCCGTCCCGCCGGTGCGGGCGGCCGACCTCGCCCACGGCGACCTGCACGACCTGTTCCGGGTGTACGCGGGCCTGGGCTCCGGCCGCCTCCTGCTGCTCGGCCGGCCCGGGGCGGGCAAGTCGGCAGCGGTCGTCCTGCTGCTGATCGACGCGCTGGAGCACCGGCAGCGCCTGCCGGAGCAGGAACGCGCACGGGTACCCGTGCCGGTGCTGCTGACCGTGTCCGGCTGGGATCCACGCCGGCAACCGGTCGCCGACTGGCTGGCCGCCCGGCTGGCCGCCGATCACGATGTCCTCGGCGGGCTCGAACCGGCCCGCCGGCTCGTCACGGGCGGGCACGTGGCGCTCTTCCTGGACGGGCTGGACGAACTGCCGCCGGACCTGCGACCGGTCGCCCTGCGCGCGCTCGACGTCCAGACCACGTTCCGGCTGGTGGTGACGACCCGCAGCCGCGAGCTGGTGGAGGCGGTGGCCGCCGCCCGGCACCTCTCCGGCGCCGCCGCCCTGGAGCTGGAACCGCTGACCGGCGCGGACATCGCCGCGTACGTCACCCGGAGCCGGACCCAGCCGTTGCCGCCGGGGTGGCAGCGGCTGGTGGACGAGGTGCGCGACCGGCCTGAGAGTCCCGTCGCGCAGGCTCTGCGCAGCCCGCTGATGCTGAGCCTGTTCCGGGACACGGTGACCACCGACGACGATGCCGCGGAGCTGCTCGACAGCTACCACAGCCGGGAGGCGGTGGAGGACGCCCTGCTCGACCGGGTGCTTCCCGCGGCGTACGCCGTCCAGCCCGGCGTACCGGAGCCGCGCTACACGGCTGCGCGGGCGGCCCGCTGGCTCGGTCACCTCGCCCACCTGATGAACCGGGCGGGCAGCCGCGATCTGGTGTGGTGGCACCTGGCGTCGTTCACCTCCTGGGACCTGTACGCGGTCACGACGGTGCTCGTCACCGGTCTCGGCGCCGGACTGAGCGCGGGGTTGCTCGCCGGGCCGGCGTTCGGCGTCCTGGCCGGGCTGGCGTTCGGGCTGGTGCTCACGTTCACCGCCAAGCTGTCCCGGGACGTGCTGATCGGCCGGCGTCCGCTGCGGCTCCGCCGGATCAGATGGAGCCGGGTCGTCAGCCGTCAGCGGATGGAGAGCGTGCTCGGCGCCGGGCTCACCGGTGCGTTGTTCCTGGGCTTCTTCGGGCTCCTCGTCGCCGCGTGCGCCGATGTCACAGGCATCGGGTCCGGCCGGGCCTTCCCGGTCTTCCTCGCCTTCACCGCGACCGGTTTTCTCGGTTGCCTCTCCCTGGGCCTGTACCTGGCGATGGCCGGCTCGGCGGACGAGGACGACCCGGTGTCGTCGCGGCTGTCCTGGCGGCGGGACCTGTGGTCCGCGGTGGGCGGCGGCCTCTGGCTCGGGTCCGTGCTCGGTGTCCTGGGTGGCCTGGTGGGGCGGCTCGCCGGGTCGGCGGAAGGTGGCATCGCCTGTGGCATCGTCGGCGGCTTCCTGCTCGGCGTGACGTCCTCGCAGACCTGGCGCGCCCTGCTCGTCATGGTCGAGCTGCGCCGTACCGGGGTGGCGCCGCTGCGGCTGCTCCGGTTCCTCGACGACGCGCACCGCCGGTCGGTGCTGCGCACGGTGGGGCCGGTCTACCAGTTCCGGCACGCCCGTCTGCAGGACCGCCTGGCGACCACCGCCGGTGCTACGGTGGACCGGAGTGATCCAGTGGCGATCAGGCAGGCAGGGAGAGCAGACATGGCGGGTGACGACGACATCTCCGGGTGAGACCGGACATGTGACCGACCGCAGGCGAGCGCCGTGGTCGTGTCGTCGTACCCCGAGACCGTGTCCCCCGCCGGGCGGCTGAGGTCCGCCCGCCCTCATCTTCGAGGTCGTCTTCCTGATGTCCGATTCCTTCGTCGTCTGCTCGAACCTGACCTTCTCCTGGCCGGACGACACCCCGGTCTTCCAGAACCTCTCCTTCACCCTCGGCGGCGGCCGGACCGGACTGGTCGCGCCGAACGGCGCCGGCAAGAGCACGCTGCTCAAGCTGATCGCCGGCGAGTACCGCCCGGCCGCCGGGTCGGTGACCGTCGACGGCGTGCTGGGCTACCTCCCGCAGAGCCTGCCGCTGGCCGCCGACCTCACCGTGGCCGAGGTCCTGGAGATCGCACCGCTGATCGCGGCGCTGCACGCCATCGAGGCCGGCGACGCCGACGAGAGGCACTTCACCACCATCGGCGCCGACTGGGACATCGAGGAACGCACGCGCGCGCAACTCGACCGGCTCGGCCTCGGCGGCCTCGCCTTCGACAGGCACCTGGGCACGCTCAGCGGTGGGCAGGTGGTCTCCCTCGGCCTGGCGGCGCAACTGCTCAAGCAGCCCGACGTGCTGCTGCTGGACGAGCCGACGAACAACCTCGACCTGGGCGCCCGGCACCGGCTCTACGACGTGCTGGAACAGTGGCACGGCTGTCTGCTGCTGGTCAGTCACGACCGGGCTCTGCTGGACCGGATGGACCGCATCGCCGAACTCGACCGCGGTGAGATGCGCTTCCACGGCGGCGACTTCACCTCGTACGAGGCGGCCGTGCGGGCCGCGCAGGAGGTGGCGGAGAAGAACGTCCGCAGCGCCGAACAGGACCTCAAGCGGGAGAAGCGGGAGTTGCAGGAGGCCCGCGAACGGGCGGCCCGGCGAGCCGGCAACGCCGCCCGGAACCTGAAGAACGCGGGTCTGGCGAGGATCGTCGCCGGCGGCTTGAAGCGGGACGCGCAGGTGGCAGCGGGCAAGGCGAACGAGATGCACTCCGGGCGGGTCGACGACGCCCGGGCACGGCTCGACGAGGCCGAGCGGGCGCTGCGCAACGAGAAGACGATCACGGTGGAGCTGCCCGCCACCACCGTCCCGGCCGGACGCACACTGCTGACCGCCGAACGGGTCCGGGTCCGGCACGGTGAGCGGTCGCTGTTCGCCGCCGACGGTGTCGACCTGACGATCCGCGGTCCGGAGCGGATCGCCCTGCTCGGCGACAACGGCGCGGGCAAGTCGACGCTGCTGCGCCTGATCGACGGCGATCTGGAGCCGGAGAGCGGCCGGATCACCCGCGCGGACGGCCGGATCGCGTACCTGTCGCAGCGGCTGGACCTGCTGGACCTGGACCGTACCGTGGCGGAGAACCTGGCCGCGTTCGCGCCGCAGGCCCCTGATGCGCAGCGGATGAACCTGCTCGCCCGCTTCCTGTTCCGCGGCCCGCGCGCGCATCTTCCGGTCGGGGTGCTCTCCGGCGGGGAGCGGCTGCGCGCCACGCTCGCGTGCGTGCTGGGCGCCGAACCGGCCCCGCAGCTCCTGCTGCTCGACGAGCCGACGAACAACCTCGACCTGGTCAGCGTCGGGCAGTTGGAGAGCGCGCTGCACGCCTACCGGGGCGCGCTGCTGGTGGTCAGCCACGACGAGCGGTTCCTCGCCGCGATCGACGTGGGCCGCTGGCTGCGCCTGGCGGACGGACGCCTGGTGGAGACCGGTCCCCCGGACGCCGGCTGACCGGCCCGGTCAGACCGCCGGCAGGCGGACCACGAACCGGCACCCGCCGGTCACGTTGTGCGCGTGCACCCGCCCGCCGTGCGCCTCGACCAGTCCGCGCACGATCGCCAGACCCAGCCCGCCGCCGGCCGGTGCCGCCTCGTCGGCGCCGGCCGGTGCGGGAGTACGGGCCCGGGTGCCCCGGAACGCCACGTCGAACACCCGGGGCAGGTCCGCCTCCGGAATGCCGCCGCAGGTGTCGGAGACGGCGAGCCACGCGTCGGCGTCGTCCCGCCCGGCGTCGATGCGGACAGTGCCGTCCGGTGGCGTGTACCGCACCGAGTTGACCAGCAGGTTCGTCACGACGCGGGCGAGTTCGGCCTCGGCGGCCCGGACGGTCGGCCAGCCGGTCTCCGGGGCGAGCACCCGGACCCGCCGGTCGGCGGCCAGCGGCGCGGTGGCGGCGATCGCGTCGGAGACCACGTCGCCGAGCGGCACCGGGGACAGCGCGGGCCGCAACGCTCCGGCGGTGATCCGGGACAGCTCGAACAGATCGTCGACCAGGCGCGTCATCCGGTCCGTCTCGACCCGGATCCGGCGGTGGTACTCGGCCACCGCCGCCGGCTCGTCGACCACCCGGTCCTCCAGCGCCTCCGCCATCGCCCGCAGCCCGGCCAGCGGCGTACGCAGGTCGTGGGAGACCCACGCGACCAGCTCGCGGCGGCCCGCCTCCAGCTGCCGTTCCCGCTGCCGGGCCTGGTCGGCCCAGACCGCCGCCTGGGCGAGGCGGCGGGCGAACGCCACCCCGACGGCCAGGCTGAGCGCCGCGGACGCGGCGACCGTGACGAGGACGACCTGGAGGTCGTGCGCGGACAGGAACATGGCCTGGGCAACGGCCGTGACGCCGGCCGTCACCGAGGCGATGGTGACCGCGAGCAGCACCGCGATGTGCGCGAGGATCGACCGGTGGCGCACCAGCCGCAGCGCGCCGACGCCGAGCGCGCCGACCGCAGCGCCTGCGAGCAGGGCGTAGAGCCCGATGACCATCAGCTCGTTCACCGGGACGCCTCCGACGGCTCGTACCGGTAACCGACGCCCCACACGGTGACGATGCGGCGCGGCTGCGCCGGGTGGTCCTCGATCTTCTCCCGCAGCCGCCGGACGTGGACGGTGACTGTGGACTGGTCGCCGAACCGCCAGCCCCACACGCGGTCCAGCAGCTCGGCCCGCGACCAGGCGCGTCCCGGGTTCGCGAGCAGGAACGCGAGCAGGTCGAACTCCCGTACGGTCAGCGACAGCGGCTGCCCGCCGCGCTCGGCGACGCGCCGGTCGGTGTCCGCGGTGAGGTCGCCGTCGCGCAGCACCCCTGTCGGTCCCCGGTCCTGCGGGGCCGCGCGCCGCAGCACCGACCGGATGCGCAGCACGAGTTCACGGGGCGAGAACGGCTTGGTTACGTAGTCGTCCGCGCCGACCTCCAGCCCGGCGACCCGGTCGGCCTCGTCCCCGAGCGCGGTGAGCATGACGACGGGCAGGCCGGGCAGCCGGCGACGCAGCCGCCGGCACACCTCGATGCCGTCGAGACCCGGCATCATCAGGTCGAGGACCACCAGGTCGGGTGGCTCCTCCTCGGCCGCGGCGAGCGCGTCCGGCCCGTCGAAGGACAACCGGACCCGGCAGCCGTCCTGTTCGAGGTAGCGCCGGACGACGTCGCTCACCGTCCGGTCGTCGTCGACGACGAGCACGTAGCGCCCCATGGGCCAGACGCTACCCATCGGCGTCCCGGTGCGGCGGCCCGCGGTCGACCCGTAAGCGGACGGAAAGATCTTTCCGCCGGCTACGCGCCTACCTTCGGAGCATGGGCAGAAGACGTGTGGTGTCGTCGGTGCTGGCCGTCGTGGCCGTCACCGGTCTCGGGGTGAGCCTGTACCTGTTCCAGCCGTGGCGGCTGGTGACCGACCGCGAGGTACGCGAGACGCTGCCCACTGTGGCGGAGCCCTCACCGGCGCCGGCCGGCACGACCAGCCCGTCACCGACCGGCGCGGCCCCCGCCGACGTGGTGCTCGCCGCCGGTGACTTCGTCACCCACGAGCACGACACGTCCGGCCGGGCGCAGCTCGTCCGTCTCGCCGACGGCCGCCGTCAGCTGCTCCTGCGCGGACTGGACACCTCCGACGGACCCGATCTGCGGGTGTGGCTCACCGACCGGAAGGTGCTGCCCGGCCGGGCCGGCTGGCAGGTGTTCGACGACGGCCGCTGGGTCGAGCTGGGCCGACTCAAGGGCAACATCGGCGACCAGGCGTACGACATCCCGGCGTCGGTGGACCTGGACGGTCTGCGCAGCGTGTCGATCTGGTGCAAGCGGTTCGCGGTGTCGTTCGGCGCGGCGCCGCTTGCCGCTGTGACGGGATCGGCGCCGGCCTGACGCCTGTGCCGCCGGCCTCGGACGCTGGTCTACGCTGCGGGAAGCGCTGGTTCACCCGGTCGGCGACGGCCGGGTGTCGTAAGAGGGAACCCGGTGGGAATCCGGGACTGCCCCGCAGCGGTGAGTGGGAACGACAGCCGTCAACAGCACTGGGCCACGGCCTGGGAAGCGACGGCCAGTAGGCGACCTCGTGTCACGCCCGCGAGTCCGAAGACCTGCCCGCGTCGCGCGTACCACCGGTGCGCGCCGCCGTCGACCTCGCGGGTGGGTCGGGCGGGTGACACGTCGTGCGCAGGGCCGTCGGCGTGTCCTCGACGTGCACACCCCGGCCGGTCGGCGGTCCGCTTCTGCGAGGACGGAACCGCACAGTGCCCGACACCATCACGCTCACCGGCCGACCACCGTCGGCCTCGCACCTGACCCTGTCGCAGATCATGGACCAGCACCACACCAACCTGATGGGCACGGTCCACGGCGGGCGGATCCTCAACCTGATCGACTCGGTCGCCGGTGTGGTCGCCGCCCGCCACTCCGACGGCCCGGCCGTCACCGCCGCCATCGACGAGACCGCGTTCCTGCGGGCGGTACGCGTCGGGGACGTGGTCCACGTGGACGCCCGGATCACCTGGGCCGGCCGCAGCTCGATGGAGGTGGCGGTGAAGGTCAGCGCGGACCGGTGGGACCGCGCGGTGCCGCCGGTGGACGTGGCGACCGCGCACCTGGTGATGGTAGCGGTGGACGACGACGGGCAGCCCCGGCCGGTGCCGCCGCTGCACGCCGAGACCGACGGCGACCGGCGGCGCTACCGGGAGGCGCAGATCCGGCGCGAACACCGGCTGGCGCTGCGCCGGGCGCTGCTCGACGGCGCCGGGGAGGGCTGACCGGTGCTCGGACTGTCGGCGGCCACGCTCGCGGGTTACCTCGCCGCCATCGTGGTGCTCATGCTCACCCCGGGGCCGGACATGATGTTCGTGCTCGCCAACGCCACCCGGTACGGCCCACGGGCGGGCGCGGTGGCCGCGCTCGGGGTCGCCGCCGGGGAGGCGGTGCACGTCGCCGCCGTGGTGGCCGGGCTCGCCACGCTGATCGCCGCGTCCCCGGTGCTGTTCACCGCGATCCGGTGGGCCGGTGCGGCGTACCTCATCGTGCTGGGCCTGCGGGCGCTGCGCGGCACGGGCCGGCCCGGCGCACCGGCGGACCGGCCGGACGGCGGCGCCGGGCGGGCGTTCCGGCGCGGGCTGCTGACGAACCTGCTCAACCCGAAGATGATCCTGTTCAGTGTGGCGTTCCTGCCGCAGTTCGTCCGGCCCGAGGCGGGCCCGGTGGCGGCGCAGCTGGTGCTGCTCGGGGCGCTGTTCGTCGCGGTGCAGCTAGCCGTGGACCTGGCGCTCGGGGTGGGTGCCGGGCGGTTCGCCAGCCGGTGGGGCGACAGCCGCTGGTCACGGCGCGTCGACCGGCTCTGCGCTGTCGCCTTCGTCGCGCTCGGCGTCCGGCTGGCCGCCGGCTGAGACGCACCGGGGCGCGGTGCGGGCGTCGGCTGGTCGGGGGTCGGCAATGCCCCGGCCGGTTGATCGACTCCATCACGCCGAGGTGGCGGCATCAGAAGCGCTCCGACCCCGCCACCTCGGCGAACTGGCGATGACCATGAGGCCGGTCCCGGTTCGGCTCCGCCGGCGTCCCGGACGCGGGCGGCCGCTCGCGGTCCAGGTGCAGGCGCAGCAGCACCCAGCCCAGCGACACGGCGCCGATGAACACGTACGCGGGCTGGGTGCCGAACGTGTCCCAGCAGGTGTGCAGCGTGACGGCGGCGGCGAAGGTGAGCAGGAACGCCGCCAGCTTCCGGCCGCCGGGCGCGGCGGCGAACGTGAACAGCGCGGCGGCGGTCAGCCCGGTCCAGGCCAGGTGCGCGGCGGGCGCGGTGAGACCGCGTACCAGCAGCGTCCGCTCGACCGCGCCGAGGTTGCCCTCCGACCCGACGAACGCGGCGAACGCGTAGCCCATGGTCTCCAGCGCGGCGAACCCGGCGCCGGAGGCCACGCCGATCACCAGGCCCTGCGCCGGGGACGGGTGCCGCCGCCACAGCAGCAGGATGCCGGCCGGCACGATCAGTTTGGCGGTCTCCTCGGCCAGGCCGACGAGCGCCATCGGCAGGACGCCGAGGCGGTGCAGGGTGCCGTACTCCAGCCAGCCGGCGGCGACCACGCCGACCACGCCGCCGAGGAGCGCGGCGACGCCGACGACGGAGCCGGGGACCGGGCGGCGGGCCGGCCGTCCCTGGGCGAAGGCCAGGAACGTGGCGGGCGCGACGCACGCGCCGAGCACGATCAGCGCCGGGACGAACGTGACGGTCCCGGTGCCGGCGAGTGTCTCCAGCACCAGCAGGTGAAGCCCGACGCCGACGAGCAGGACCGCCACCCACGCCCAGCGGCGTCCGGTATTCCCCATACCGCCGAGTATCGCGCCCGCCGGGTCGCGCCGGAATCGGGGGTAGGCACTGTGGACAGTGAGATCATTCCGACACGCCGACACGACATCTGGTGTTGCACGCAAGCCCTCACCGCCATATATGGTGGTGCCGCAGCTGGTTCGGCCGAACCCTCCGGGGCGGGGCCGAGGCAAGAGGGAACCCGGTGGGAATCCGGGACTGCCCCGCAGCGGTGAGTGGGAACGACAGCCGTCAACAGCACTGGGCCACCGGCCTGGGAAGCGACGGCCGGTAGGCGACCGGCGACCCCGGTCGGGCCCGCGAGTCCGAAGACCTGCCAGCGCGCCGTACGCCTCCGCGTACGGCGGCCGGAGGTCGCGCGGGACGACCGACGCCAGCAGCCGGGCCGGCCGTGCGCCGCGCCCGTTGGCGTCTCCCGCCGTCTCCAGACGGTGACAGCGAGGAGAGGTCATGACTGTCGTGCAGGAGAGTCCCCCGTCCGGAACCGGCGGGTCCGAGACCCGCCGGCCGGCGATGCGGGTACGCAAGCGGGACGGCGACACCGAGCCGGTGGACGTCGGCAAGATCGTCCGGGCGGTCGAGCGCTGGGTCGCCGACCTGGACGAGGTGGACCCGCTGCGGGTGGCCACGAAGACGATAAGCGGGCTCTACGACGGGGCGACCACCGCCGAGCTGGACCGGTTGTCGATCCAGACCGCGGCGGAGCTGATCGGCGAGGAGCCGCAGTACTCGAAGCTGGCGGCGCGGTTGCTCGCCGCGTACGTGGACAAGGAGGTCCGCGGACAGGGCGTGGCGAGCTTCAGCCAGTCGATCGCCTACGCGCACGGGCTGGGACTGATCGGCGACGAGACGGCCGCGTTCGTGGCCCGGCACGCCCGCAAGCTCGACGACGCCGTGGACCCGGACGGCGACCTGCGGTTCGAGTACTTCGGACTGCGTACGGTCGCCGACCGCTACCTGCTGCGGCACCCGCAGTCGCGGCTGGTGGTGGAGACGCCGCAGTACTGGCTGCTGCGGGTGGCCTGCGGGCTGTCCCGCACCCCGGGCGAGGCGGTCGGCTTCTACCGGCTGATGTCCAGCCTGGCGTACCTGCCCAGCTCCCCCACGCTGTTCAACTCCGGCACCCGGCACACCCAGATGTCGTCGTGCTTCCTGGTCGACTCGCCGCGCGACGAGCTGGACTCGATCTACGAGCGGTACCACCAGGTGGCGAAGCTGTCGAAGTTCTCCGGCGGCATCGGCATCTCCTGGTCGCGGGTACGCGGCCGGGGCGCGCTGATCCGGGGCACCAACGGGCGCTCCAACGGCATCGTGCCGTTCCTCAAGACGCTCGACGCCGGGGTGGCCGCGGTCAACCAGGGCGGCCGGCGCAAGGGCGCGGCCTGCGTCTACCTGGAGCCGTGGCACCCGGACGTGGAGGAGTTCCTGGAGCTGCGGGACAACACCGGCGAGGAGTCCCGGCGTACGCACAACCTCAACCTGGCCAACTGGATCCCGGACGAGTTCATGCGCCGGGTCGAGGCCGACGGCGAGTGGTCGCTGGTCGACCCGTCCGACGCCCCGGAACTGCCCGACCTGTACGGCGAGGCGTTCGACGCCGCGTACCGGGCGGCGGAGAAGAACGCGGTCCGCACGGTCCGGGCCCGGGACCTGTACGGGCGGATGATGCGCACGCTCGCGCAGACCGGCAACGGCTGGATGACGTTCAAGGACGCCGCGAACCGGCTGTCCAACCAGACCGGCGAGCCGGGCAACGTGATCCACCTGTCCAACCTGTGCACCGAGATCCTGGAGGTCAACGACGACGCCGAGACGGCGGTGTGCAACCTCAGCTCGGTGAACCTCGGCGCCCACGTCACCGCCGACGGCGTGGACTGGGAGCGGCTGCGCGCCACGGTCCGCACCGCCGTGGTGTTCCTCGACCGGGTGATCGACATCAACTACTACCCGGCCGAGCAGGCGGCGGCGTCGAACCCGCGCTGGCGGCCGGTCGGGCTCGGGCTGATGGGGTTGCAGGACGCGTTCTTCACGCTGCGCCTGCCGTTCGACTCGGCGCAGGCCAAGGAGCTGTCCACTCGCGTGCAGGAGGAGATCCTGCTGACCGCGCTGGAGACCTCCGCCGGGCTGGCCGAGCGGTTCGGGCCGCATCCGGCGTACCCGCAGACCCGGGCCGCGAAGGGTGACCTGCACCCGGACCTGTGGGGCGCGGAGCTGGCGCAGGCCGGACGGTGGGCGGCGCTGCGCGAGCGGATCGCCGCCCACGGGCTGCGCAACTCGCTGCTGGTGGCGATCGCGCCGACCGCCACCATCGCCTCCATCGCCGGCTGCTACGAGTGCGTGGAGCCGCAGGTGTCCAACCTGTTCAAGCGCGAGACCATGTCCGGGGAGTTCCTCCAGGTCAACACGTACCTGGTGCGGGAGCTGAAGGCGCGCGGGCTGTGGACGCCGCAGGTCCGCGACCGGATCAAGCGGGCCGAGGGCTCGGTGCAGGACATCACCGAGCTGCCCGCGCCGGTGCGGGAGCTGTTCCGCACCGCCTGGGAGCTGCCGCAGCGGGCGCTGATCGACCTGGCCGCCGCGCGGGCGCCCTTCGTCGACCAGTCCCAGTCGCTGAACCTGTTCCTGAGCGCGCCGACCATCGGCAAGCTGTCCTCGATGTACCTGTACGCCTGGAAGGCCGGGCTGAAGACCACCTACTACCTGCGTTCCCGTCCCGCCACCCGCATCCAGCAGGCCACCGTCGCGCCGGTGCTCGCCCCGGTCTCCGGCGTGGTCTCCGCCGTGAGCGACGACGAGGCGCTGGCCTGTTCCCTGGAGAACCCCGAGAGCTGCGAGGCATGCCAGTGACCACCACCGCACCGACCCGGCACATGCTGCTCGACCCCGGCATGGACCTGACCCTGCGGCCGATGCGCTACCCGCGCTTCTTCGACCGGTTCAAGGACGCGATCAAGAACACCTGGACGGTCGAGGAGGTGGACCTGCACTCGGACCTCGCCGACCTGGCGAAGCTGTCCCCGGCCGAGCGGCACCTGGTGTCGCGGCTGGTGGCGTTCTTCGCCACCGGCGACACCATCGTCGCCAACAACCTGGTGCTCAACCTCTACCAGCACGTCAACTCCCCGGAGGGCCGGCTCTACCTGTCCCGGCAGCTGTTCGAGGAGGCGGTGCACGTCCAGTTCTACCTGAACCTGCTCGACACGTACGTGCCGGACGAGAAGGAACGGTTCGCCGCGTTCGACGCGGTGGAGAACATCCCGTCGATCGCCCGCAAGGCCGAGTTCTGCTTCCGGTGGATCGACTCGATCTTCGAGCTGCGCGAGCTGCGGACCCGCGCGGACCGGCGGGCGTTCCTGCTCAACCTGATCTGCTTCGCCGCGTGCATCGAGGGCCTGTTCTTCTACGGCGCCTTCGCCTACGTCTACTTCCTGCGCTCCCGGGGCCTGCTCAACGGGCTGGCCTCCGGCACCAACTGGGTGTTCCGGGACGAGTCGATGCACATGGCGTTCGCCTTCGACGTGGTGGAGACCGTACGCGCCGAGGAGCCGGACCTGTTCGACGACGAGATGGAGCGGCAGGTGAAGGAGATGCTGGCCGAGGCGGTGGAGTGCGAGGTGAGCTTCGCCGAGGACCTGCTGGGGCAGGGCGTGCCCGGGATGTCACTGGCCGACATGCGCGAGTACCTCCAGCATGTGGCCGACCGGCGCCTCGCAGTGCTCGGCATCGCCCCCATGTACGGCAGCGGCAACCCGTTCGCGTTCATGGAGTTGCAGGACGTGCAGGAGCTGTCCAACTTCTTCGAGCGCCGGGTGTCGGCGTACCAGGTCGGGGTGACCGGCTCGGTCACCTTCGACGACGACTTCTGACCGCCGCCCCCGCCCCGGCCGTCACGGCCGGGGCGGGACCGGGCTCTCGCCGGGCAACGCCGTCGCCCGGACCCGCCCGATCAGCGCCACCACGGCGATCGCCATCACGGCCACCACCACGAACGCGCTGCGCAGGTCCAGGGCGCCGGCGAGCAGGCCGATCACCGGCGCCGCGAGCAACGCGCCCGGCCACTGGCCCATCGCCACCACCGAGACGCCCTCACCCGAGGTGAGGCCGGGCTGCTCGCCGGCGAAGCCGAGCACCGTCGGGGTCACGCACGCCAGGCCGAAGCCGAGCAGTCCGAAGCCGGCCATCACCGCGGCCGGATGGGGGTACGCCACCGGCAGCGCCACGCCGGCGGTGGCGACGAGCGCGGACAGCCGGACGAAGCGGATCCGTCCGAACCGGCCGGCCAGCCGGTCGCCGAACAGCCGGGCGACGGTGGCGGCCAGCGACAGGCAGGTGTACGTGGCCGCGGCGAGCACCGCGGCAGCGCCCGCGACCTCGGTCGCGTACAGCGCGCTCCACTGTGCGCCGGCCATCTCGATGAACGAGGCGAGGAAAGCGATCACCGCAAGCAGCAGCAGCTGCGGGGTGAACCGGTCACGCAGCCGCCGCCGGTCCTCGCCGTCCTTCGTCTCCTGCCGGGGCGTATCAGGCAGCCAGCGGTGCGTACCGACCAGCAGCGCTCCCAGCAGGACGCTGGTGACAGCCATCTGCGCCGACGGGGACATCCCGATCGCCGCGGCGCCGGTGCCGCACAGGCCACCGGCCAGCATGCCGATGCTGAAGCCGGCGTGGAAGGTGGACAGGATGGGCCGCCCGTAGCGCTTCTGCACCTCGACCGACTGGGCGTTCATCGGCGTGGCCAGCAGGTTCGCCGCGAAGCCCCAGACCGCCAGCCCGCCGACAAGCGCCACCACTGTGGTGGACGCGGCCAGCAGCGGCGCGTTGACCAGGATCAGCGCCGCCCCGGCCAGCGCCAGCCGGCGGGTGTTGATCCGGCTGATCAGCACCGCCACCACGACCAGGGAGACCAGCTCCCCGGCGTTCGTGGCGATGTTGGCCAGGCCCCAGCCGGTGTTGCCGACGCCTACCGCGTCCCGCACCTCCGGCACGCGGGCCGACCACCCGCCGATGGCCAGGCCCATGATGACGAAGAGCAGCGCCACCGACCAGCGGGCCCGTGCGGCCGAGCGTGGCACCGGCGGCGCGGGCTGCTCCGTCGTGTGCTGGTTCGTCGAGGTGTCCGTCATGGTCGTCGTACCTCTCTCCGATCGGTCCGTCGGAACTCCTACCCGATCGCGTGGTCGAGGAAGCACGCACCGTCAGGAAGGTGTACCTCCGCCGGGGTGGTCCCGGGGTCGGTGACGAGCGCCGAGACCACCGCGACGTAGTCGTCGATGAGCCCGCGGACGAGGTCGTCGCCGAAGACACCCCGGTTGCGGATCACCACGCCGCCGGCCCGGTCGTCGTCCACCACGACGATCGGTGAGCCCCGCTTGACCCAGACGGGCAGGCATTCGGGCGGCACGTCGGCGGCGACCACCGGCGGCGGTGTGCCGGGCGCGGGCCGGGCGGTGATGTCGACCGGCTCCACCCGCAGCCCCGGGCAGTGCAGCACCGGCGACGCCGACGCGGCGGACTGGAACCAGGCGTCGAACAGGTGGTTGTCCGGCCAGGGGCGGATCGCCGCGAAGTCGGGGCGGACCGCCCGGGCCAGCCGGTGGAACGCGGTGGCGTGCGCGACGGCCTCGGCCAGCGAGGCGTGCGCGGCGTCTACCACCGCGCTCATCGGCGCGTCCGCCGCGACCGCGACGGGCAGGTAGACGTTGTTGGTGAACTGGCCGACGAGTTGCCGCGACAGCGGGCTCTCCCGGCCCAGCGTGGTGGTGCCCAGCACCACCCGGGGCCGGCCGGCCCGCCGCGACAGCAGCACCAGGTAGGCGGCGAGCAGCAGCACGTACGGGCTGGTGCGGGCCCGCCGGGCGGCCGGGCGCAGCCGCGCGGTGACCTCGGGCGGGAACGCGAAGCGGGTGGCCACCTCCGCGCTGAGCGCGACGTCCGGCGCCGGTGGCGACGCCGGGAACAGCTGGTACGGCTCCACCGGCCGCAGCCGGTCCCGCCAGTACGCGGCCCGGGCGGCGGCGTCGACGCCGTTCCCGGCCTGCTCCGCCTCCTGGAGCGCGGCGAGCGCGGTGTGGTCCACGCCCAGCGGCGGCTGCGGATCGGCCGCGCCGAGCCGGGCCGCGTACGCGTGGCACAGGTCCTCCACCACGACGCGGCACGACCAGCCGTCGGAGACCATGTGGAAGAAGCAGAGCGCGAGCACGTGCTCGGTCTCGGAGAGCCGGACCAGGGCGGCCCGCCACAGCGGCGCCCGGCCGGGGTCGAACTCGTCGTTGCGGTGCGCGTACGCGATCCGCTCGACGCGGACCTGCTGCTCGGCCGGCGGCAGGCCGGACAGATCGACGTGCTCCAGCGGCGACTCGACGTGCGGCAGGATCCGCACCTCGGGCTCCACGCCGATGCGGTCGAACCGCATCCGCAGCGCGTCGTGCCGGTCCACCACGTCCTGCATCGCCTGCCGCAGCACGTCGACCCGCAGGCTGCCCCGCAGCCGGCGGAACTCCACCACCACGAGCCGGGCGGCACCGGGACGGGCCGGGTCGAGCGCGGTCATGAACTCCCACATCATCTGCTGGCCGGGGGCCAGCGGAAACGTCGTCGGCACTGCGACTCCCCCCGTCAGGCCGCCACCGGCGGCGCGGCCACCGGCGGGACCGGTCGCCGGTCCACCTCGTCCGGCCGGCGGTCCGTCCCGTCCGGCTGGCAGTCCGTCCCGTCCGGCTGGTAGTCGGCCTCGTCCGGCGCGCGGAAGCCGGTGAAGAGCAGGTCGGGGCGGCCGAGCCGGAGCGAGGTGACGAACGCGGCCCCGTCGAACAGCGTCTCGATCGCCGCGCAGGCCATCGACTCGGCCACCGCGCGCGGTCCCCGGTCACCGCCGAGCCGGCCGGGTGTCTTCGCGGCGATCACGGCGGCCGCGACGGCCGGTACCGCGAGCAGACTGCGCCCCCCGCTGCGCCGGGCGGTGAGCAGCCCGGCCAGGGCGGTCACCGCGAGCGTGCTGGCGGTGTTGAGCACGAACCGGCGCCGGTGCGGGTGGGCGAGGCAGAGCCACTGCTCGGAGCGCCCGTAGGTGGTGAACCGGTAGGCGACCGCGCGGAACGTGTCGGCGACGCCGGTGTCGTGGGTGATCACCCCGCCCGGGTCGGTGAGCAGCGCGTAGCCGGCGTCGGTGAGCAGCAGCCCGAGGTGCAGGTCCTCCCCGCCCAGCGGCATCGGGGAGTCCTCCGGGAATCCGCCGACCGCCTCGAAGACGGAGCGCTTCAGGGCCATGTTCGCCCCGGCGCCCCAGGACACGCGCTCGTAGTGCAGCGGCCGGGTCAGGTCGCCGAGCAGCAGGTACGAGCGGCGCATCACGCGGAAGAACGCGCTGTCGCCGGGCTCGACGACCACCGGGCCGGTGACGCCGGCGACCTCCTCGCCGGAGGCGCGCAGCCGGGCCGCGTACCGGGTGATCAGATCGGCCGGCACCCGGCAGTCGGAGTCGGTGAACAGCAGCAGGTCGTAGCGGGCGTGCCGGACGCCCAGGTTCCGTTTGGCCCCGACGTGCCGGGGGCCGCGCACGTAGCGGGCGCCGTACTCGGCGCAGGCGGCGCGGTGCGCGGCGGCCGCGGCCGGCGCCGAGTCGTCGACGACCACCACCTCCACCGGCTCCGGGCAGTTCGGGGCGGCGTCGCGCAGGCTGCGGAGCTGGCGGCGCATCTCCGCCACCCGGTCCTTGACCGGGATGACGACGGAGACGCCACGCGCGACGGCGCGAGGTTCGGTCGGTTCGCCCACGGGCGATGCGGATCGGCTCATACCCCGAGGTTCGACCACCGGGATACAACACCGATACACGGCTCCGGCCGTCCCGGCTATCGCGTGTGTACCGCTGATGTATCGATGAGCATCAAGGTCGAAGACATGACGACCTCCATCCCTCTCGACCGGCGGCTCGCCGTGGACGGTGGCCGGCCGGTCCGCCCGCCCGACCGTCCATGGCCACGCTGGCCGATCCCCGCGCCGGACGCCGCCGGCAACCTCTCCGCGGTGCTGACCGGCGGCCGGTGGGCGATCAGCAGCCCGTCGGTCGGCGACGCCGTCCTGTTCGAGCGCCGCTTCGCGGCCGACTTCGCCCGCTACGTCGGCACCCGCCACTGCGTACCCGTCGACCACGGGTCGAGCGCCCTGGTGGTGGCCATGGAGTCACTCGGCCTCGGCTACGGCGAGACGGTGCTCGTACCGGCGCTGACCTGGACCGCCTCCGCAACCGCCGCGCTGCGCGCCGGCCTGGTCCCGGTGCTCGTCGACGTCGACCGTGACACCGGCTGCGTCGGGCCGGACGACCTCGACCTGTCGGTGGACCCGCGTGCCGTGGTCGCCGTGCACTGGGCCTCCAACATGGCCGACGTGCCGGCGCTCGACGCGGTCACGAGGCCGCGCGGCATCTCCGTCGTGGAGGACTGCGCGCAGGCCCACGGCGCCACCTGGCAGGGCCGTCAAGCCGGCTCGCTCGGCCGGATCGGCTGCTTCAGCTTCCAGCACGGCAAGGTACTCACCTGCGGTGAGGGCGGGGCCGTGGTCACCGACGACGACACGCTCGCGCCGGTGCTCCAGGAGCTGCGGGCCGACTCGCGCCGCTACCGCGGCGACCGGACGCCCCCGGGGGAACTGGACCTGGAGGAGAGCGCCGGTGTGCAGGGGGCCAACTTCTGCCTGGACGAGTTCTCCGCCGCAGTGGCCTGCGCGCAACTGACCACCCTGGACGAGCAGCACGAGGTACGCAACCACAACTACCGGCTGCTCGGCGAGCTGCTGGACGGCGTGGACGGCGTACGGCTGCTGCGACCCGCGGCGGGGCAGACGCGCATCTCGATCTACGAGGGCACGATCGTCTTCGACCAGTTCCCGGCCGGCATGGACAACGCCGCCGTGGCCGCCGCGCTCACCGCCGAGCTGAGCCGGCGGTTCTACTGCACCGACGAGCCGCTGCACCGCAGCCGGCTGCTCCAGCCGTGGACGAAGCCGCTGCTCGCGCCGCTGGCCGAACGCTTCGCGGCGATCCACCGGGAGCGCACGTACCCCAACACCGAGTGGCTCGCCGCCCACACCGTCCAGACACACCACAGCACCTTCCTCGGCGCCGAACAGGACATGGAGGACATCGCCGCCGCCGTCACCAAGGTGCTCACCCGCTGAACCGCGCCGTCCCGGCGCACCCAGAGAAGGAGTCTTCCCGTGACCGTCACCCAACGCGAGACCTCGCACGCCCCGACCCCGTCCCCCGACACGGACGCGCCCGTCGGCGTGTGGCTCAACGGCGCCCGCGGTTCGGTCGCCACCACCGCGATCACCGGTCTGCTGGCGCTGCGCGCCGGCATGGCCGACTCGACCGGCTGCGTCACCGACACCGGCATGCTGCGCGACGCGCCGCTGGCGAGCTGGAACGACCTGGTGGTCGGCGGGCACGACATCGTCGACACGCCGCTGGAGAAGAAGGCCGAGTCGCTCGTCGACTCCGGGGTCATCCCGGCGCCGGTGCTGGCCGCCGTGCGCGGCAGCCTGCCCGAGGTCGAGCAGAACCTGCGCACCGGTTACGACGCGCGTACCGAGACCGCACCGCTGGCCGAGGTGGTCGACCGGCTGGCCGGCGACATCGAGGAGTTCCGCAGCCGTTACGGGCTGTCCCGGGTCGTCGTCATCAACGTGTCCTCGACCGAGCCGCCGGCCGACCACCGGCCCGAGTACGACGACCTGGACGCGCTGACCCGCGCCATGGCCGACCCGGACGACAAGGCGCTGCCGGCCAGCTCGGTGGTCGCGTACGCGGCGTTCCAGGCCGGTTGCGGCTTCGTCGACTTCACCCCGTCCACCGGCGCCCGGCTGCCCGCGCTGGAGATGATGGCGCAGCGGGAGCGCGTGCCGTTCGCCGGCTCCGACGGCAAGACCGGGGAGACGCTGCTGCGTACCGCCCTGGCGCCGATGTTCACCAGCCGCGCCCTGCACGTGCTCTCCTGGGCCGGCGTGAACCTGCTCGGCGGCGGTGACGGCGCGACGCTGGAGGACCCGCGCAACGCGCGCAGCAAGCTCAGCTCGAAGTCGGGCGTGCTGCCCGCGCTGCTCGGTGAGGACGTCACGGCCCCGCTGCACATCGACAACGTGCCGGACCTGGGCGACCACAAGACCGCCTGGGACCACGTCTCGTTCGAGGGGTTCCTGGGCGTCCGGATGTCCATGCAGCTGACCTGGAGCGGGGTGGACTCCACGCTGGCCGCCCCGCTCGTGCTCGATCTGGCCCGGCTGACCGCCGCGGCGCACCGGGCCGGCCACGTCGGCCCGATCGAGGAGCTGGGGTTCTTCTTCAAGGACCCGATCGGCACCGACGAGCACGCGCTGGCCGAGCAGGCGCAGGCGCTCGCCTCCTGGGCCAACGGTCTGGACGGCCGCGCCGGCAGCTGACCTTCGTACCGGCCGCCGGCGCGGCACCCTCCGCGCCGGCGGCCCCGCCCCACGTACCCGCATCGAGGAGTCCCCCATGTCCCACCACGTCCCGAACGCGCCGGACCGGCCGACCACGGATCCGGTGTGGACGCCGATCCTGACCGGCCTGCACGCGACCGCGCTGGACTGTCTCCAGACGAGCTTCGCCCTGCTGGCCGACCATGCGAACGGGTCCGGCAGCCACCTCGCCCTCGGCGCCCGGTACGGGTTCCGCACCCGGGACCAGGACGGCCTGGTCACAGTCGAGGCGACCTCGGACGACCGGGCCGCCGAGGCGGTCGACCTGCTGGGCCTGCGGGTCGAGGGCCGGTGGATGCAGCTCGACGGCCCGCAGGTGCGGCGGCTGTGCGCGCCCGGCCAGCCGCTCTACGTCACCGCCGACGCGTACGACCTGCCCTGGTGCCCCTACCACGAACACGAACACATGCGGCACAGCTTCCTCGTCACGGCCGCCGCGCCGGACGAGGTCACAGTGGTCGACGCGTACCACAACGACACCGCCTGGGGCCCCGCGCGTCCCGGCGTGTGGCGGCTGCCCGCCGCCGCGTTCGACACGGCGCTGGCCGGCGGCGCGCACACCCTGGCGGTGACGGCGCACCCGGCCCCGGAGATCGACGTGCCCGCCATGCTCGCCGGCAACGCCGCCCGGGCCGGCCGGGCCCGCCCGGAGATCGACAACTACCTGACCCGCACCGGCGCCGCCCTGGACACCGTGGCCGGGCTGCACCGCTTCGTCCTCGACGTCTGGCTGCTGGCCCGCGCCCGCGACCTGCACGAACGCTGGCTCGCCGCGGTCGCGCCGGAGGCCGCCGCCGCGCTGGCCGGGCAGGCCGCGCGCTGGCAGCAACTCGCCACGCGCAGCTACGTGGCGCTGCGGCGGGCCCAGGCGGGCCGGCCGGCCGCGCCGGAACTGGCGGACGCGCTCGGCGAGCTGATCGCCGACCACCTGGCCGCGCTGGAGTCGATCGCCGGGCCGCCCGGCACGACCGGCGACGCCGCCGCGCCGCCCGCGCCGGAGCGGGCCGGTGACGACGGGGTACGGGCGGCGGTGCTCGGCGCGCTCGGCGACACCCTGGACCTGGACGGCTCGGCCCTGCGCACCACCGACGTGCTCCGGGAACTGCCCGGCTTCGACTCGTTCCGGCTGGTCGACGTCATCGACCGGGTCGAACGCCGGCTCGGCGTCGAGGTGCCGGCCACCGCGCTGTCAGCGGCCGACCTGCGCGACGTCGGCTCCCTGTGCGCCATGTTCGGCGCCGCCACCGGAGGTACCCGATGAGTACCGAACTGCTGCACGACCTGCTGGACCGCACCGCCGGCGCGCGCCCCGACGCGCCCGCCGTCGGGGACGGGACCGTCGAGTTCACGTACCGTCAGGTCCGGGCCGACAGCCTGCACCTGGCCGGCTGGCTGCGCGGGCAGGGCGTCCGGCGCGGCGACCGGGTCCTGGTGGCGCTGCCCGCCGACGCGACCCTGCCGGCGCTGCTGTACGCGGTCGCCCGGGCCGGCGCGGTCTTCGTCGTCCTCCGGACGCCGGCCCCCGAGGTCGCCCTCGCCCACGTGCTCGACGACGCCGAGCCGGGCCTGGTCCTCACCGACGACCCGGTCCTGACCGGCCTGTCTCGCGCCCGCGGCGTCCCGGTGCGCGGCGCGGCCGAGGCGCGCCGCGCCGCGTCCGGCGTGGCCATCGGCGGCGCGCCCGCCGGTCCGGCCCCGCTCGCTGTCGACCCGGTCTGCCTGATCTACACCTCCGGCAGCACCGGCATGCCGAAGGCCGTGGTGTCCACGCACGCCCAGGTCACGTTCGCGGTCCGGGCGATCCAGTCGGAGCTGCGCTACCGGCCCGACGACGTGGTGCACGTCCTGCTGCCGCCGTCGTTCGACTACGGCCTCTACCAGATCTTCCTCAGCACCGTGGCCGGCGCCCGGCTGCGCCTCGGTGATCCCGGGGACACCGGTGGCCGCCTGCTGGCGACCCTCGTCGAGTCCGGCGCCACGGTGCTGCCCTGCGTACCGTCGCTCGCGATCAACCTGCTGCGGCTGCTCGGCCGGGCCGGCGCGCCGCGCCCGCCGCTGCGCCTGCTCACCAACACCGGCGCGGCCATGCCGCCGGAGGTGCTGGCCGGCCTGCGCCGGCTGCTGCCCGGCCTGAGCGTCCAGCTGATGTTCGGCCTCACCGAGTGCAAACGCGCGGCGATCATGCCGCCGGACGCCGACCTGCGCCGGCCCGGCGCCTGCGGGCGGGCGCTACCAGGCACCGAGATCTTCACAGTCGACGCCGAGGGGCGGCGTCAGCCACCGGGCGTCCGCGGCGAGCTGGTGGTACGCGGCCCGCACGTGATGGCCGGCTACTGGCGGCGGCCCGAACTGACAGCGCAACGCTTCCGCCGCGCCCACGGGCTGTTCCCGCAGCTGCACACCGGCGACCACGGTCACGTGGACGCCGACGGGTACGTCCACTTCGCCGGCCGGCGCGACGACGTCTACAAGGAGAAGGGCACCCGGGTCAGCGCCACCGAGGTGGAGGCCGCCGCGTACCGGGTCGACGGCGTGGACGCGGCCGGGGTGCTGCCGCCGGCCGACGGCTGCGACGGCGCGACGCTGTTCGTGGTGGCCGAGCTGACCTCCGCCGACGTGCTGCGCCGGCTGCGGGAACAGCTGGAGGAGATGAAGGTGCCGGCGCGCTGCGTCGTGCTGCCCGACCTGCCGCTGACCGGCAACGGCAAGGTGGACCGGCGGGCGCTGGCCCGGCTGGCGGGTGAGCACCGTGGCTGACCTGCCCTTCGACACCCCCGCGTACCGCTACGACCTGGCCCGGGTACGTGCCAGCCACGCCACCCTGGTCGCCGCGCTGCCCGCGCCCAGCCGGCTGTTCTACTCGCTCAAGGCCAACCCGCACCCGGCGCTGGTCGCGGCGCTGCACACCGCCGGCTGCGACGCCGAGATCTGCTCCCCGGGCGAACTCGCCGCGGCGCTGCGGGCCGGCGTTCCGGGCGACCGGATGCTCTACACCGGACCCGGCAAGCGCGACGCCGAGGTGGCCGGGGCGGTACGCGCCGGGGTCCGCTGGTTCTCCGTCGACTCGCCGGCCGGCCTCGACCAGGCCGACCGGATCGCCGCCGCGCACGGCGTCGAACTGCGCTGCCTGCTGCGCGTGAACGACCGGGTGCCCAACCCGGGCCAGGGGCTGACCATGACCGGCGTCGCGTCGCAGTTCGGCGCCGACGTCGACTGGATCGAACAGGAACCGCAGCGGTTCCGCTCCCGCCCGTCGGCCCCGGTACGCGGATTCCACCTCTACACCGGCAGCAACGTCGACTCGGTGGACGCGCTGGTGGCCCAGTTCACCGCGGCGGCGCGTACCGCCCGGCGGCTGCGGGACCTGCTCGGCATCGACCTCACCCTGCTCGACCTCGGCGGCGGCTTCGGCGCGCCGTTCGCCCGGCCCGGCCACAACGCGGACCTGACCGGCCTCGCCGACCGGGTCGCCGCGGCGCTGGACGACCTCTTCCCCGCCTGGCGCGACGGCACCCCCGAGGTGGCCTTCGAGTCGGGGCGGTTCCTCACCGCCACCGCCGGCACGCTGCTGACCCGCGTGCTGGACGTCAAGCGGTCGCAGGGCACGCCGGTGGTGGTGCTGGAGTCAGGCATCAACCACCTCGGCGGGATGTCCGGCCTGCGCCGGCTGCCGCCGCTCGTACCCGCCCTGCACAGCGCCGACGGCCGCGACGGCGCGCCGCTGGAGGCCGCGATCGTCGCCGGGCCGCTGTGCACACCGCTGGACACCTGGGCCCGCGCCGCGAACCTGCCCGACGTACGGCCGGGCGACGTGCTCGCCGTGCCGAACGTCGGGGCGTACGGGCTCTCGGCGAGCCTGCTGGCCTTCCTCGGCCACCCCGCGCCGGTCGAGGTCGTCTGCGACGGCGACCGCGTCGTCGAGACGTCCCGGCTGACCCTGACGCGGCACCCGGTCGACACGCCGGGCGCCACTGCCGAACCCCGAGAAGAAAGGTGACGTCATGAACGCCGAATTCACCGAGTTGCTCCGCCCGTTCCTCAAGTTCGCCGGGCCGGACGAGATCACCGAGGACGCCCGCCTGCGCGACCTCGGCCTGGACTCCATGCGCGAGATCGAGCTGCTGTTCGCCATCGAGGACACGTTCGGGGTCGCCGTGCCCGACGACAAGCTCGTCGACTCCACCTTCGCCACCGCCGGTGGACTGTGGAGCGTGGTCGAGGAGCTGCGCACCCCGGTCGGCGGTGGTTCCCGATGACCGCGGCCGCCGGGTACGCCCCGGCCGTCGAGACCGTCGCCGACATCGCGGCGGAGCACGCCCGCCAGTCCGACGAGAACGCCGCCTTCCCCACCGAGGCGCTGACCGCCATGCGCCGTACCGGGCTGCTGGGGCTGCTGGTCCCGGCCGCCGAGGGCGGCGCCGGCGGCACACTGCCGGACCTGGTCGACGTCACACTGGCGCTGGGCCGGGTGGACATGTCGGTGGCGATGGTCTTCGCCATGCACTGCCAGCAGGTCGCGGCGATCACCGCGTACGGCGGGGAGAAGCTGCGTGCCGAGGTGCTGCCGGCGGTGGCCCGGGGCGAGCGGTATCTCGGCTCGGTCACCACCGAGGCCGGCAAGGGCGGCCACCTGCTGACCTCCGAGTCGGCGCTGGAGCACGACGGCGAGATGCTGCGGATCGACCGTCAGGCCCCGATCGTGACAGGCGGCCCGTACGCGGACGCCTTCCTCATCACCACCCGCGCGCCGGGCGCCGGCTCGGCCGCCCAGGTGGACCTGGTCTACGCCGACCGGGACCAGGTGGAGATCGAGGTGACCGGCGGGTGGCGCCCGCTGGGCATGCGGGCCACGCACAGCGTCCCGATGCGGCTGCGCGGCGCGGTGCCGCAGTGGCAGGTCATCGGCGAGCACGGCGGGTTCCGGGAGATCGCCACCCGGGTCTTCGCGCCGCTGGCGCACGTGGGCTGGTCGGCGGCCTGGATCGGGGCGGCGGCCGGGGCGTACGGCCGGGTGCTGCGGCACGCCCGCAGCGAGGCGGGACGGCGGCAGTTCGCCCCCTCCTCCGAGCTGGTGCTGCTGCGGCTGGCCGACATCCGCGCCCGGCTGGACGCGGCGCACGCGCTGCTGCGGCACACCGTCTCGGTGGTCACCGACGCGCCGGACATGTCGGCGGCGCCGGTGCAACTGCTGCTCAACACGTTGAAGATCCGGGCGGCCGAGGAGTCCTTCGCCGCCGCCGACGAACTGGTCGAGCTGACGGGCCTGCGCCACGGCTACCTGACCGACTCGCCGCTGACGCTGGAGCGCACCTTCCGGGATCTGCGCTCGGCCTCGCTGAACTACGCCAACGACCGGCTGCGCCTGGCCAACGGGGCGCTGTCGCTGCGCGACCCGGGGGTGCGTCTTGCCTGAGCCGACGCCCGCCGGGGACGACGCCGCCGCGGTGCGGGCGGCCCTGTCCGGGGTGGACCCCACCGACTCCGGCGCCGTGTGGCGCGCGCTGGGCGTCGCCGGGATCATCGAGGCGCTCTACCCGGACGGCGTCCAGCCGGACCCCCTGCGGCTGTCGGCGTTGCTCACCGAGCTGGACGCCCGGTGCCCGCTCGGCGTGACGCTGTCGGTCTGCGTCCAGGTCGCCACAGTGCTGCCGCTGCTGGCCGGCGCGACCGGCCCGGCGGAGGCCGCGCGACGCGGGATGCTGCGCGGCGAGACGGTGGTGGCGCTGGCCGTCACCGACGCCGCCGGGTCGGGCTCGGACCTGCTCGACGCCACGACCCGGGTGAAGCCCGGCGACGACGGCGCCGTCCTGGACGGCGGCAAGGACTGGATCACCAACGCGACGAGCTGCGATGCGGCGCTGGTGCTGGCCCGGCACCGCGAGGCGCGGCACTTCACCAGCTTCTGCTGGGTGCTGGTGCCCGCCGCCGCGCCCGGCGTGACTGCCGAGTCCGCCGGCCGGGCGTTCGCCGGGTCCGGCGTGGGCCACCTGCGCTTCGCCGGCGTCGCGCTCGACCCGGAAGCCGTGCTGGGCCGCCCCGGCCGGGCGCTGGCCGGGTTCGCCCGGCAGGTCGGCGTCGAGCGGGTCGCCGGAGCGCTGTGGGCCCGGGCGATGTGCCACCGGATGCTGGCCGGCCTGCACGACTGGCTGCGGCGGCGGCCGGCCGGGACGGGCACGCTGTGGGACCGCCCGGCGGTCCGCGAGCGGTACGCCCGGTGCCTGGTCGCCACGCACCAGCTCGACGCGCTGTGCGCGCCGCTGCTGGACGCGCCGGCGGCCGTCCCGTCCGCGGTCACCGGGATGCTGCTCAAGGTCAGCGCCGCCGAGACCGTGGACCGGGTCGCCGCCGAGGCGGTGCGCCTGCGCGGCGCGGACGCGTTCCGCGACGGCGGGGAGGCGCAGCTGCGCACCGAGGCGGCCATGTTCGGCATCGCCGGTGGCGCCACCGGCGCGATGCTGGCTGGCATCGCCGACCACGCCGACGAGCTGGTGGGCGCGGTGACCTGAGCGCGCGTCCCGCGCGCGGCGGCGCCGGAAGACCGATCGACGACAGCACAGTGAAGGGAGCAACGCCGTGAGTCTCTACTCCTGGTTCGAGCGGACCGTGGCACGCGTGCCCGAAGCGGTCGCGCTGGAGGTCGGCGGGGAGCCGGTGACCTACCGCCGGCTGCGCGACCTCGCCGACGGCCTCGCCGGGCGGATCCACGCCGAGGTGGGCCACCGCCCGCGCGCGGTCGGCCTGCTGGCCGCCCGCAGCCTGCCCGCGTACGCCGGTTATCTGGCCGCGCTGCGCGCCGGAGCGGTGGTGGTGCCGCTCAATCCGGCCTTCCCACCGGTCCGCACCGCCCGGCTGTGCCGGGACGCGGGCGTGGACGCGCTCGTGGTCGACGACGCGGGCGCGGCGACCGCGGCGCAGGTCGCGGGCGACGCGGTGACGGTACGCCTCGACGGCGCGCCCGCCGTCCCGCCGCCGGCCGCGCCGGTGGCGGCGGACGACGTGGCGTACCTGCTGTTCACGTCCGGCTCGACCGGGCGGCCCAAGGGCGTGCCGGTCCGGCACCGCAACGTGGACGCGTTCCTCGCGTACTGCCGGGACCGCTACCCGGTCGGCCCGGGTGACCGGCTGTCGCAGACCTTCGACCTGACCTTCGACCCGTCCGTGTTCGACATGTTCGTCGCCTGGGGCGGCGGCGCCACGCTCGTGGTGCCGCAGCCGGACGAGGTGCTGACGCCGGTGCGGTTCGTCAACGAACGACGGATCACGCACTGGTTCTCGGTGCCCTCGGTGGTCTCGCTGGCCCGCCGGATGCGGATGCTCTCCCCCGGCGCCATGCCCGGCCTGCGGCACAGCCTCTTCGCCGGCGAGCCGCTGACGCTGGAGCAGGCGCGGGCGTGGGCGGCGGCGGCGCCGGGCAGCGTGGTGGAGAACCTCTACGGTCCCACCGAGCTGACCGTGACGTGCACCGGTCACCGGCTGCCGGCGGATCCGGCGGCCTGGCCGGCGACCTCCAACGGCACCGTCCCGATCGGCGACGCGCACCCCGGGCTGGACGCGATCCTGCGCGCCGAGGACGGCACCGTCGCTGTCGACGACGGTGAGCTGTGCGTGCACGGGCCGCAGCGGTTCGACGGCTACCTCGACCCGGCCGACGACGAGGGCCGGTTCGTCACGTACGCGGACCGCCGGTACTACCGCACCGGTGACCGGGTCTGCCGCGAGCGCGGCACGTTCGTGCACCACGGGCGCCTGGACGACCAGGTGAAGCTGCGCGGCTACCGGATCGAGCTGGGCGAGATCGAGATGGTCCTGCGCGGCCACCCGGGGGTGCAGGACGCGGTGGTGCTGGCGTTCGGCACGGGTGACGACGTCTCCCTGCGGGCGGTCTACACCGGCGCCGCCGGGATCACCGACGAGCTGACCCGCAGGTGCGCCGAGCGCCTGCCCGCCTACATGGTGCCGGCGCGGATCCACCACGTGGCCGCGCTGCCCACGAACGTCAACGGCAAGACCGACCGGCGGCGGGCCGCCGACCTGGTCGGCAGCGCGACGAGAGGAGCACGGTGATGACCGGCACAGGGAACGGACAGGACCAGGAGCGGGCGTTCCGGTCGGTGGCCGGGCGCTTCGCCACCGGGGTGGCGGTGGCGACCGCCGTCGGGCCCGACGGCCCGGTGGGGATGACCGTCAACTCGTTCACCACCGTGTCGCTGTCGCCCCGGATGCTGCTGGTCTGCCTGCGGCGGGACTGCCGGCTGCTCGGCGCGGTGCGTCGTACCGGCCGGTTCGCGGTGACTGTGCTCGGCGACGACCAGCGCGAGGAGGCGGCCTGGTTCGCCAGCCGGGGCCGCCCGGCGGGCGCCGACGGCTTCGCGGGTGTGGCCTACGACGACGAGCGGGCGACCGGCTGCCCGCGGCTGACCGACGGGGTGGCGTACTTCGGCTGCGAGGCGGTATCCGCCGACCCGGCCGGGGACCACGCGGTACTGATGGGCGCGGTCCGCTCGGCGGGCCTGCTCCGGCCGACCCCGCCACTGCTGTTCGTGGACGGCGGCTACGCACGGGTCGCCGCGCCGCGGGAAGCGCAGGTGGCGCGATGAGCATCGGCGCCGCTCCCGGCGACCTGCGCCACCTGAGCCTGCGCGCGGCGCGGGCCGGGGCGGACGCGATCCGCGAGGCGCGGGGCCGGGGCTTGCAGACCGAACACAAGGGCGGCGCGGCCCAGGACCCGGTGACCACCGCCGACCACGCCAGCGAGCGGGCCATCCTCGGCCTGCTCGCCCGGGACCGGCCGCAGGACGCCGTCCTGGCCGAGGAGTCCGGTGCCAGCGCCGGCTGCTCCGGGCTGCGCTGGATCGTCGACCCGCTCGACGGCACGCTGAACTTCAGCCACGGTGCGAGCCGGTACGCGGTGAGCATCGCGGTGGCGACCGGCTGCGACGTGGGCGACGGCCAGGTGGTCGCGGCCACCGTCCTGCAACCGGCCACCGGCGCCTGCCTGGTGCTCGACGACGGCGGCGCGCTCGACGGCGACGCCCCGGTCGCGGTCAACCGGGGGGCCCGGCCGGGGCACGCCCTGGTGGCGTTCGCGGTGCCGAACGCGCCCGGGCCGCGACGGCGGGCGTACCAGGCGCTCGTCGGCGTCGCGCCCCGGGTCGCCGACCTGCGCAACACCGGCTCCACCGTCTGCGACCTGGCGGCCGTGGCCCGCGGCGAACTGGACGCGTTCGTCAGCTTCGACCCCGCGCCGTGGGACATCGCGGCCGGCGCGGCGCTGGTCGAGGCCGCCGGCGGGGTGAGCCGGCGGTGGCGCCACGACGGGTTCGAGGTCTTCGGCACCGGCGCGCCGGCCGTGGTGGCCGCGCTGGCCGGCTGGCTGGGCGACGACGGTACGGACGGCCGCGACACCATCGACGGCCGCGACGGCACCGATGACACCGACGAGGAGAGGGGAACCGACGATGACCGGCAGCGATGAGTTCCGGCTGGCGCTGGTGGGGGCGGGCCGGATGGGCCACCACCACCTGCGCGCCCTGGCCGACCACCGGAGCGTCCGGATCCGGTACGTGGTCGATCCGGTTCCGGCGGCACGGGAGGCGGTCACCGCGGCCGGGCTGCCCGCGTACCCGAGCGTGGAGGACCTGCTCGCGGACGCCGCGCCGGACGGTCTCCTGGTGACCGCGCCCACCGGGCGGCACGGCGCGCTGGTCGCGGCCGCCGCCAAGGCCGGGCTGCCGGTGCTGTGCGAGAAGCCGGCCGGGCTCGACCCGGCCGGGGCGGCCGAGGCGGGGCGGGTCGCCGCCGCCGCCGGGATCCCGTTCCAGGTCGCCTACTGGCGCCGGTTCGTCCCGCAGCTGTGCCGGCTGCGGGAGCGGATCGCCGGCGGCGAACTCGGCGAGGTGCTGTTCGTGGCCGCGGCGCAGTGGGACGGCGAGCCGCCCGCGGCGGCGTTCCGCACCGGCAGCGGCGGGATCTTCGTGGACATGGGCGTGCACGAGTTCGACCAGATCCGGTGGCTGACCGGGCAGGAGATCGACCGGGTCGCGGTGCAGCCGGCCGGTCCGGTAACCGACCCGGCGGTACGCGGCCGGGACGTGGACAGCGCGCAGGCGTTGCTCGGCCTGTCCGGCGGCGGCACCGCGCTGGTCTCGCTCGGCCGGCACCACCGCGGCGGCGACATGGCGACGGTGGAGGTCTTCGGCACCCGCGACCACGAGCGGCTGGCCTTCCTCGACCCGGCCGACGGGGACGCCACCATGTACGCGGCCCTGGCCCGCCAGGCGGAGGACTTCGCCGTGCTGGTCCGGGAGGGCCGGTCGGCGGGCGCCGGGGTGACGGACGCGGTGGCGGTGCTCGACGCGGCGCGGCGGGCGACGGCGCAACTGACTCCGGGTCACGAAGTACACACCGATCAGTGATTACTTGCACCATCTGGGAGCGATGCATTCCCCGGCCGAAGGTGGGAAACCCAGCCTTACACACCACACTGTGGACGGTGCGCCGGAGCGGGGGACGACATCCATGCGGTTCAGTGTTCTCGGTCCGTTGAGCCTGTACGCGGGCGACCGCCCCGTCATGCTGACCGGCACCAAGCCCCGCCTCCTGCTCGCCGTGCTGCTGCTGAGTCCGGGGCGCACGGTCGCCACCTCCCGGCTGGTCGACGGCCTCTGGCCGGAGTCGCCGCCCGCGTCGGCGGTACGCAACCTGCGCACGTACGTGCACCGGTTGCGGCAGACGCTGGACCGCGGCGGTGACTCGGCCGGCCGGCTGGTCCACGACGGCACCGGCTACCACCTGCGGGTCGACGAGGACGAGCTGGACCTGCTGCGGTTCCGTCGGCTCGCCGACGAGGCCCGCCGGGCCGCCCGGAGCGACCGGCCGCAGGCCGCCGCCGACCTGTTCGACCGGGCGGTCGACCTGTGGGGCGGGCACCCGCTGGAGGACCTGACGGATCTGGGCACCGACCTGGGCGCGACCGTCACGGCACTACGGGAGCAGCACCGGGAGATGACGACGGAGCTGATCGACCTGCGCCTGCGGCTGGGGCAGCCGGCGCGGGTCATCCCGTCGCTGCGCCGGATGGTGGCCGAGGAGCCGCTCGACGAACGACGGCAGGCGCAGCTGGTGACCGCGCTGACGCGGGAGGGGCGTGTGGCCGAGGCGCTGGCCGCGTACCAGCAGGCCCGGCGCGGCATCATCGACGAGCTGGGCGTCGACCCCGGCCCCACGCTCCAGGGCGCCCTCCAGACCGCGCTGGACGCGGACTCCGCCGAGGTCCGCCCACCGTCCGGCCGGCCCACGGCCCTCGGCGCCGGGCCCGTGTCGCCGCCCGGCCCGCCGACCAGCCCGCAGGCCCTGCCGATGAAGCCGCCGTCCCTGGTCGGCCGGGACACCACTGCGGGCCAGCTGCGCGCCATCGCCGAGGGGATCGCCGACCCGGCCGGCGCCGACGAGCACGCCGGTGTCGTGCTCGTCTCCGGCGCGCCGGGCGTCGGCAAGTCGTCGTTCTCGGTGAGCAGCGGGTACGACCTGGCCGACCTCTTTCCCGACGGTCAGCTCTTCGTCAGCTTCGACAGCGGCGACGAGCCGCCGCGCGGCAGCGGGGAGCTGATCCGGGAGCTGCTGGTCGAGCTGGGCGTACCGCTGACCGACGTGTCCGAGGACATCCGGGAGCGCTCCGCCGTGCTGCGGTGCGCGCTCGCCGGCCGGCGGCTGCTGCTCATCATCGACGACGTCGACTGCGCGCAGCAGGTGCGCCCGCTGTTGCCCGGGGCGGGCCGCAGCCTGGTCCTGATCAACAGCCGGCAGCGCCTGCTGGACCTGGACGTGGGCTGGCGGTTGACGCTCGGCGCGCTCGACCGGGCCGACGCGGTGGAGCTGCTGGCCACGATCGCGGGCGAGCGCCGGGTACGTGAGCAGCCGGAGGTGTTCGGCCGGATCGCCGCGGCCTGCGACCAGTTGCCACTGGCGCTGCGGATCGTCGGCAGCCGGCTCGTCACCCAGCCCGACGTGGCCCTGCCCGGCTTCGCCGCGCACCTGGAGGACGAGGAGAACCGGCTGTCGGAGCTGGCGGTCGGGGACATCTCGGTGCGCGGCAGCCTGTCGGTCAGCTACCAGGCGCTGGACGTCGACGCCCGCTTGGCGCTGCACGCGCTGGCCCGCGCCGACTCGTTCATCACCCCGGCCAGCGCGGTGGAGATCCTGCGCCTGCCCCGGCAGCAGGCCAACCGGATGGTGGAGCACCTGATCCAGCACAACCTGCTGGTGCCGGTCGACTCCTGCGCCCCGGCCGAGCGCTTCCATCTGCCGGAGTTGCTGCGGCTCTTCGCCCGCGAGTGCGTGGAGGCGCACGGCCGGCCGCTTCCGGCCTGAACACCGATCGCGGTGTGCGGGTCGGCGAGACCCGCACACCGCGATCCGGGTGTCGTTACTTGAGGAAGCGGTCCAGCGCGGCCTCGATGGTGCCGCTGTCCGGGGACGCGTACGACTTCATCGTCACCTTGTTGTAGGAGATGAAGCTCGGGCACCGGGCGGCGGGCGCGGTCACCGTGCCGCCGTCGCCGACCTTCTCGCCGGTCTTGGCGGCGTGGAAGGTCAGGGTGTACCGCGAGGAGATGTAGTCGACGGTGACGACCTTGTCCTCGCTGTTCTTGTACTGGCACTTCTTCGGCGTGCCCTCGCTGCCCTCGACCATCTTGAGGCAGCCGATGACGGACACCGTGGCGAAGTCGGCCGACTTCGCGTAGTACGGCTTGGCCGAGCTGACCGTCTTCTGCGACCAGAACGACGGCCGGTCCGGGGAGTTGGAGAAGACGTACGCCTTCGAGCCCGCCGGCGCGGTGTACGGGGCGGCGTTGAGGATCGCTCCCCCGTCGCATACCGCCGACATCTCGCTGGCGTACCGCGCGGTGATCGAGTTGTTGTTGGAGGGCCCGTCCGGCCCGGTCGACTCCGGGCCGTCCGCGCTGGGGGTCGCGGACGGGCTGGTGTCCGGCCCGGGGGTGGCGCTGCCCGACGCCACCGGCTTCGGGTCCTCCTCGTCGCCGTTGAAGGCGACGTAGGCGAGCCCGCCGCCGCAGCACAGCAGCGTCAGCGTGACCGCGCCCGCGGCGAGGCCGACGATGAGCCCCTTGCTCTTGCCTCCGCTCGGGGGCGGCGGGGTGGGCGCGTACGGCGCCGGCCCGGGGTAGCCCGGCTGCCCGGGGAACGGCGCCGCGGGCTGCGCGCCGTACGGCGCACCCGACCCGGGCTGGGCACCGTACGGCGCACCCGACGCGGGCTGGGCGCCGTAGGGGGCGCCCGACGCCGGCTGCGAACCGTAGGGCGCACCCGACGCCGGCTGCGAACCGTAGGGCGCGCCGGAGGCCGGCTGCGCGCCGTACGGGGCGTTCGGGTCGGGCTGGTTGCCCCACGCTCCGGCGTTCGGGTCCGGATAGCCTCCGTAGGGAGGGTGATTGTCACTCATCTGAGGTTCTTCCACCTGTCGTCCGTGGTTCCGGCGATCAACCACCCCGCAGCGTAATGACGCCTGCAAATTCACGATCGCCGACATTCGATACGTTCTTCACCAGCCGTGCCGGGGTCACTCCGGTGCGTACGTGCCCGGATCCGGCATCCGGCCGCCCATCAGGCGTGACGGGCCGGGGACCGTTGGGACGCAACGGATCGACCGATCGGCGACCGACCTGTACCCGACATCGGCGACGCCGAAAAGTGTGATGTACGCGACACCTCCGGCCGCTCGGCCGGACGGCGGCGGACCACATCCTGGACCGTCATTTAATGAGGTTCATCGATATTGACGCACGTCACAGGCGCGGACAGAATCCCAGCACCACCACCAGGACCCCTCCGGGAGGGCCCCATGAACCGTCCCCGCCTGCCGCTCCTGCGGACCGCCGGCCGGATGACCGCGCTCGTCGCGGCCGCCGCCGGCATGCTGCTCACCGCCGCCGCACCCGCCGTCGCCGCCGCACCCGCCGGTCGCTACGTCGCGCTCGGCGACTCCTACACCTCCGCACCGCTCGTGCCCACCCAGGTCGACCTGAACTGCCTGCGCTCCAACCGCAACTACCCGTCCCTGGTGGCGGCGTCCGCCGGCTCCTCGTCGTTCGCCGACGTGAGCTGCTCCGGAGCCACCACCGAGGACATCCTGTACGGCGGCGACGGGGCGCTGGGCATCGCGCTGCCGCCGCAGGTCAACGCCGTCACGCCAGCCACCGCGCTGGTGACCGTCCAGATCGGCGGCAACGACATCGGCTTCTCCGGCATCATCAGCGACTGCGCCGAGGCGAGCGTGAGCAGCCCGCTCGGCTCGCCCTGCAAGAACCGGTTCACCGCGGGCGGCACCGACCAGTTGCGGGCCCGGATCGCCGCCGCCGCGCCGAAGGTGGCAGCCGTGCTGCGGGCGGTCCGCCAGGCCGCGCCGAACGCGCGCGTGGTGGTGCTCGGGTACCCGGCGATCCTGCCCGACAGCGGCTACGGCTGCTGGCCGGTGGTGCCGATCGCCTACCAGGACGTGCCGTACCTGCGCGGCGTCCAGAAGGCGCTCAACACGATGCTGGCCGACACGGCGGCGGCGGGCGGCGCGAGCTACGCCGACGTCTACACCCCGTCGATCGGCCGGGACTCGTGCAAGGGCAGCGGCACCCGCTGGGTGGAGGGGCTGGTGCCGCAGAACGCCGCCGCGCCGTTCCACCCCAACGCCCGGGGAGAGCAGGGCATGGCCACCGCCCTGCTGGCGCACCTGAGCTGACCCGGCCCGGTTGAGCCGGTCCCGCTCGGGCGGGACCGGCTCACCGGCGTGCGGCCTCACGCCCGGGTGATGCGGACCGCGTCGGCGACCACGTAACCGGTGCCGGCGCTCCAGCGGCTCACCCCGACCTTGTCGCCGGTCCCGGCGGCGAGCGTGAACACGCCGAGCGAGACCCAGCGCCCGCCGCCGGTGCGCTGGTCGACCGCCACCGACCGGTTGCCGGTCGTGGTGGCCACCAGGTACGGGGTGCGGTCGTTGTAGCCGGGGTCGGCCGGGTACCACACCGACACCTCGTAGGAGCCGGTCGCGGGCAGGCTCGCCCGGAACCAGGCCACGTCGCTGGACGCCACCGGCGCGGCGAAGCGGTAGTCGGCGCCGTAGCGCTGCCCGGAGTACGCGGAGGTGCCCCAGGCGGCGCCCGCGCTGAACCCGCCCGACGTGGCGTTGTCGACTGTGACGCTCCACGTCGCGGGCGGGGTGCCGGCCCGTACGTCCAGGTAGTTGCGGTCGATCTTCATGGTCACGCCGCCCCACGTCTCGGTGACGTCCCCGGCGTACTGGTGCAGGCGCTGCTGGTCGGCGTAGCGGTCGTCGGCGCAGTACGTGCCCCCGTCGGTGTCCGCGACGCCGTTCCACCAGGCGATCCAGATCTGGTCCAGGCGCAGGTACCGGGTGTCGTGGTAGGCGGCGCAGACGTCGGTGATGCCGGACGAGCCACTGGAGTACATGCCGGCGAGGTAGCCGCGCGTGTGCAGGCGCTCGACCCAGCCGGAGAGGAAGGAGAGCACCGCGGCCCGGCAGCTCGCGTTCGACGGGTACTGCTCGATGTCGTTGTAGAGCGTGCTGCCCGTGCCGATGCCGAGCGCCACCGCCGCGGCGACCGCGCTGTCCGCCGCGGTCCTCCCCTGCCCGCGGGCGGTGGCCGGGTCGGCGGACATCTTCGGCGTACGGGTGCCGCACGGCGCCTGGTAGCCCAGCTCGATGGGGATCAGCCGCCAGCCCTTGCGGGTCTGGTCGGCGACCCAGGTCGCGGTCAGGTTGGGTTGGGCGCACGTCCGGCTGCCGCCGCTGATGTAGACGCCGACCGCGCGGTACGGCGACGCGGTCAGCCAGGCGTCCATCGCGGCCTGCGACGGCGCGGTGCAGGTGTCGAAGCCCTTGCCGGTGAAGGTGCCGGGCTGCGGGCCGACCGCGGCGACGGTGGCCGCTGTCCCGGCGGCGGGCTGCGGCTCGGCGACAGCCGGTGTCCCGGCGCGGGCCGGGACGGCCGAAGCCTGCCCCGGTACGGCCGCGGCCGCGAGCACGGCGAGAAGTGTCAGGGCCGTGGCGATCGCTCTCATCGGCGCCCCTCCTGTGAAGGATTCCTCGCTCGACGGCGAGACTTGGGCAGGATTTCTACCACGCATCGACGGATGACGACAGATGATGATGGCGAAAGTTTTCACGACAGAAACGATCATTGAAGGGTATCGACAGAACGGCAGATGCCGGTATAGCGTGCCCGCACTCACATCCGTCGATCGGTGAAGCGCCGTCACCCGAGGAGCGCCATGCCCACGTCACGATCCCCCCGTCTGCGACGCCGAGGTCTGCTCGGCGTACCCGCCCTGGTGGCCGCCGCCCTCGCGGTGGCCGTCCGTCCCGGTACGGCGCACGCCGCGCCGAAGGCCGAGTGCCTCGCCGACCTGCTCGGGGAGCAGTGATGGCCACCATTCCCTGGCTGGTGGACGTGCTGCGCGGCGCCGGCGTACAGGTCGTGGTCGAGGGCGACTGGCTCAACCGGATGCGCTCCGGCTCGTTCGACCCGATCGGCGTGCTCTGGCACCACACCGCCGCCACGTCCAGCGCCACCAACCCGCACCCGGCGCTGAACATCTGCATCAACGGCCGGTCCGACCTGCCCGGCCCGCTCTGCCAGGCGCTCGTGGACTACCACGGCGTGTTCCACGTGATCTCCGCCGGCCGGTGCAACCACGCCGGCACCAGCGGCGGCAGCGGCCCGATCCCGGCCGGGGACGGCAACACCCTGATGATCGGGTGGGAGATCGACTACAACGGTGTCGACCAGCGGATGACCACCGCCCAGTACAACGCGAGCATCGCGGCCACCGCCGCCGTGCTCAAGCGGCTCGGCCGGGACTCCAGCTACGCCCGCGGCCACCGGGAGACCAGCACCACCGGCAAGATCGACCCGTCCTTCATCGACCTGAACACGATGCGCGCCGACGTCGCCGCCAAGATGGCCGGCGGTGGCACCGGCTGGACGTCGATCGTGGACAACGCGACGGCGGGCCGGTTCACCGCGAGCGCGAGCTGGGGCACCTCGACGTACTCCGGGCAGCGCTACGGCGCCGACTACCGCTACGCGGACCCGGTCGCCGCGAGCGACGCGGCCTGGTACAAGTTCAACGTTCCCCGCACCGGCAACTACCGGGTCGAGGCGTGGTGGCCGGCGAACGCGGGCTACAACGCGGCCACGCCGTACGTCGTCGCCACCACCACCGGCAACCGGACGGTAGTGGTCGACCAGCGGGCGACCGGCGGGCAGTGGCGCTCGCTCGGCACGTTCACGCTGCCGGCCGGGGACGCCAACCGCGTCGCGGTCAGCCGATGGAGCTCCGCCGCCGGCCTGGTCATCGCCGACGCGGTCCGGCTGACCGAGGTCTGACCCCGGGCGTACCGACGCGGCCGGGTGGGCGCCCCACCCGGCCGCGTCCGCCGTCGGTCAGCGCAGCGACCGGAAGGCGGCCCGCATCTCCTGGGCGAACAGCTCCGGCTGCTCCCAGGCGGCGAAGTGCCCACCCCGGTCCAGCGTGTTGTAGTGGATCAGGTTCGGGTACGCCCGCTCGGCCCAGCTGCGCGGCGCGAGCAGGATCTCGTCCGGGAACTGGCTCACCGCGGCCGGGACCTGCACGCCCTTGGCGGCGAAGAACGACAGCGCGTTCTGTGCGTAGAGCCGGGCCGAGGACACACCCGTGTTCGTCAGCCAGTAGAGCGTCACGTTGTCCAGGATGTCGTCGCGGCTCAAGCCGCCGGGCCGGCCGGCGAACGCGGCGCAGATCAGGTCCAGGCTCGCGGCGTCGTGGTCGAGCATGAACGCCGCCAGCCCGACCGGCGAGTCGGCGAGCGCCGTCAGGGTCTCCGGGCGGGTGGTCATGATCAGCGCGTACGCGGAGTGCTTCCAGAAGAAGTCGATCCGCTCGCAGGCGGCCCGTTCCTCGGCCGAGAGCCCGGACGGCAGGTCGGCGAGGGGGTTGTTCACGCCGGTGATGCCGGTCTGCAACAGCGCGTCGACGTCCGGCGGCACCACGCACGGCATGTTCGTGTGGATGCCGGCCAGTTCCGGCGGCGCCTGCACGCCGAGCATGTCGGTGATCAGCGCGCCCCAGTCGCCACCCTGGGCCACGAACCGGGTGTAGCCCAGCCGCCGCATCAGTTCGGTCCAGGCGCGGGCGATGTGCTGCGGATCCCAGCCGGGCCGGTCCGGCTTGCCGGAGAAGCCGTAGCCGGGCATCGACGGGATCACCAGGTGGAATGCGTCCGAGGCGTGGCCGCCGTGCGCCGTCGGGTCGGTGAGCGGACCGATGATCTTCAGCTGTTCGATCACCGACCCGGGCCAGCCGTGCGTGACGATCAGCGGCAGCGCGTCGGGGTGCGGCGAGCGTACGTGGATGAAGTGGATGTCCAGGCCGTCGATCTCGGTGACGAAGTTCGGCAGGTCGTTGAGCCGCGCCTCGACCTTGCGCCAGTCGTACCCGGTGGCCCAGTAGCGGGCGAGCGCCTGACTGGTCTCCAGCGGGACGCCCTGCGACTGGTCGTCCACGGTCTGCCGTTCCGGCCAGCGGGTGGCCGCGATCCGGTTCCGCAGGTCCTCCAGGTCCGCCTCCGGCACGTCGACGCGGAAGTCGCGGATGCCGGCGGCGGTACGCGTCGGCGTCATGGTCTTGACGGCCACGGGTTGTCCTCCTCGGGTCGGGTCAGGGACCGAACGTGAAGACGTACGCGCGGAGACCGGGCCGCTCGGCGCGCAGGGTGAGCCGGTGCTCCCCCGGCGTCGCGCCCTCCACCAGCCGGATCATCGCGGCCCGGTCGACGACGGCCGTGCCGTCCGGGTCCACGTCGGCGCCGCGCGCGTCACCGGCCGGTTTCCCGTCCAGCAGCACCCGAACCGCTGCCGGTCCCTCCGGTCCCGGGTCGGCCACCAGGTTCACCTCACCGGCGGTGAACGGCAGGACCAGTTCCGCCCCGGCGCTGCCCGTCTCGACGTACTCGCCCTCGACCCGCCAGTCGCCGGTCAGCGCGTACGTGCCGGGCACACCCCGGTCGGCGCCGAGATAGGTCTCCGGGGTGATCCCGGCGTACGTGGGCTGCGGGCTCGTCACGAACGCGGTCACCTCCGCGGTGACCGGCGGCAGCGCGGGCGTGGGCGTGGCGGCCTCGACCAGCCGCCGGATCAGCGCCTCGGTCCGGTCGTAGCCGCCCTCGCCGATCCAGCGGTCGGCCAGCCGCCCGTCGGCGTCGAAGAGGTACCTGGCCGGCCAGGCGTCGTTGCGCAGGGCCCGCCAGAACGTGTAGTCGTCGTCGATCGCGATCGGGTAGGTGAGCCCGTGGTCGCGGATCGCCCGGTCGATGTTCTCCGGCAGCCGGCCGAACGCGAACTCCGGCGCGTGCGCGCCGATCACCGTGAGCCCCAGGTCGCGGTAGTCGCGATGCCAGGCCCGCACGTACGGGGCGGTGCGGATCCAGTTCACGCAGGTGTACTCCCAGACGTCCACCAGGACCACGCGTCCGCGCAGCTCCTGCGGCGTCAGCGGCGCGGAGTTCACCCACCGGTGGACGTCGATCGGCGGCAGCCGGGTCGCCACCGCGGCCCCCGTCATCCGGCCGCGCCGCGCGGTGATGGTGTGCCGGTCATGCGGGCTCCCTTCCGAGTACGTCCGGCGGCGGTTACCCGCACGGCGCGGCTTCGAACGGCCCGCCCGCCCGGCCCGCGGGCGTTTGCCCCCGGCCCGGCCGGGTAGGACGCTGCGCCACCCGAGGGCGGGCCGTGCAGGCGGCGTGGGCGGCCGGGACGTCGCGGAGGGTCGATGACGGCTGGACCAGGGCGGGCACAGGCGCCGTCGGGCGAGGTGGTGGAGCTGCGGGTGCACGGGGTCTCCGCGGGCGGGGCCGCCGAGGTGCTGGACCGGCCGCTGGTCCGGCAGGTCGCGGGTGACCGCAGCGCCGGCTTCTACCGTCCCCGTCACGGACACGCCGACGAGCACGGGGCGAGCGGGGTGACGTTGGAGGCGTACCAGTGGAACGACCTGCCGTCCGGCACCGCGCTGCGTACCCTCTCGCTGCTGTTCCTGATGCCCTTCATGCTGCTCAACGTGGCCGTGTGGATGCGGCCGGGGGACGCGGTCGGCGGCGCGGTCGTGCGGGCGCTGTGCCGGGTGCTGGGGTTGAGCCTGACCGCGCTGTACGTGCTCGCCGGCGCCGGGGTGGCGCTGGACCTGGTGGCCTGGCAGTGCCTGTCCGTCCCGGCCTGCATCGCCGACCGGGAGTGGCTGTCCTGGATGGGCGGGCGGCCGGTGGGGCTGCGGCTCGTGGTGCTGGCGCTGGTCCCGGCCGCCGCGGTGAGCCTGGTCTGGTGGGGCGCCCGGCGGCCGGGTCGCTCGTTCACCGCGTTCCGGGCGCCGGAGCGGGCGTCCGCCGGGCCGCCGCTGAGCACGATCGGCCAGTGGGACGCCGAGCCGCTGATGGGCCGGCTGCGTTCGATCCACATCGCGGCGGCCTTCGCCACCCTCGACGGCTGTCTGCTGGCCGCCCGGGCCGCGCAGGGTGTCCCGCCCACTGTGGCGGCGTTGCTGGCGGTCACCGGCGCGGTGCTGCTCGCCTGCGTGGTACTGGTCTGCGTTCCGCCGCTCGTCGACCGGGCGCCCACCGACCCGCGACGTGACCGGGTCGCCCGTGCGCTGCGCGCCACAGCGGTCGGGCTCACCGTCGTGGTGGCCGGGTACCTGCTGTTCGCCCCGGCACGCTGGCGTACCGGCGGGGGCCTGCCCGGCTACGGCTCGATCCTGACCTGGCTGCTGGTGACGCACGCGGTCCTGCTGGGCGCCCTGGGGGCCGTGCTGCTCTGGCACCGCCTGCGGGTACGCGGCCACCGGCCGCCGAACGGGCTCGGCGCGCTCGTGGTCGCGGCGGCGGCGGGCGGGCTCGCGGTCGCGTACTCCGCCGAGCTGGTCCAGCGCACCGCCGACCTGCTGGACCGGGGCGTGTCCCCGGCGGACGACATACCGGGTCCGGCCCGCGCGTACACCTGGGCGATCTACGGCTTCTTCCGGGCGTTGCTGGTCACGCTGGCGGCCGCCGCAGTGGTGGCGCTGGTGTCCCGGCGCGGCCGGACGCGGGCCGCCCAGGCGATCGTCGAGCGGGACTTCCCGGCGCCGCCGACCGAGGCGGCGCCGCGGCTGCGGCAGGTCCGGACGATGATCGTCCGGGCTCGGTTCACCGACCTGATGGTGCCGTTGGCGGTGCTGTTCGCCGTCATGGCCGGGGCGGGCGCGGCGACCACCGCGATGGCGCTGGTCCGTCCCGAGCCGGGCGAGACGCTGGAACGCCGCACGCACGTCCCGGCCGAGCTGGTCATGTTCGGCATCGAGGTGGGCGGGGTGGCGATCTCGGCGGCGGTGCTGGCCCTGGTCGTCGCCGGGGTCTTCGCCTACCGCAGCCCCGGGTTCCGGCACCACGTCGGCGTGCTCTTCGACCTGGCCACGTTCTGGCCCCGGGCAGCGCACCCGTTCGCCCCGCCCTGCTACGCCGAGCGGGCCGTGCCGGAGCTGGCCCGGCGGATCACGTACCTGGTGCACAGCGGCAGCGGGGTGCTGCTCTCCGGCTACAGCCACGGATCGGTGCTCGTCGCCGCGACAGTCCTGCAACTGCCGGCGGAGATCAGCGCACGGGTCGCCCTGCTCACCTACAGCTCGCCGCTGCGCCGGCTCTACGCCCGGTTGTTCCCCGCCTACGTGGGCGACGAGATGCTGCGCGGGATCGGCGGCCGGGTGGGGTGGCGGTGGCGCAACCTGTGGCGGGACACCGACGCGCTGGGCGGATGGATTTTCTCCCCGCACCGCGCGGACGAGCCGGCCCGCGTCAGCGGCCCGGAGGCGGCGGTGGATCGCCGTCTCCGGGATCCGGAGAGCCTGGTGGCGCCGGCCTGGGACAGCGTCCCGCCGCCGATCCAGGGTCACCTCCCGTCCGAGGACGACCCGGCGTACGCCGAGACGGTGCGGGACCTGGCCGGGCGGCTGCGCGCCACCGGACCGTGACGCGGACGGGTGTCACGCCGGAGGGTGGTCCGCCTCGAACCGGTCCCGGGTGAGGAACGCCAGCCGGGCCCGCTTGTCCGGCATGTCGATCTCGTCGCCGAGCGTGAAGCCCTCGATGCGCAGCCGGCGCAGCATCGCGTCGTTGCGCACGTCCGGCTCGACCACCACGCGGCGCGCGGCCGGGTCGCGCAGCAGGAACCGGATCAGGGCCGGGAAGACCGCGCCGGTCAGCGAACCCGGGTACGGCCGGGGCGCGTCGAGCAGCAGGTGCGTCCCCACGTCGCCGGGCTGCACCGGGTAGCGCTCGCCGACCGGGTCCGCCTCCGGCTGGTAGGTCTGGAACAGCCCGATCGGCTCGCCGTCGAGCCGGATCAGGTACGCGTGGTGGGTCTCCAGGCCGTCGACGAACGCGTAGATCTCGCGTACCTCGTCGACGGTGTGCGAGCCCATGCCCCAGAACCGGTTGCGGGGCCGGACCACCCAGCCGTGCAGCAGGTCGGCGTGCCGGTCGGGGCGTACCGGCTCCAGTGCCAGCTCGCCGAGGCCGGGGATCCGTTCCAGGTGGATCACGTCGTCTCGTCTCCCGTCAGTGGGCCGTCGGGCACCGGGATCAGCGTCCCGGCGGCCCAGTGGGTCAGTTGGTCGGCGAAGTGCGGGTCGTCCGGGCGCCCGGACGCGCCGAAGGGGACGATCCAGCGGCTGGCCGCCCGGTCGGTCAGGTCCCACACGTAGCGGGCCACCGGGCCGCGCCAGCAGGCGTCGGAGATCCCCGGCACGCTGGAGGTGGCCAGCACGCAGTCGGTGTCGCCGCCGAGTGCCACCCGCCGCCGCATCGCTGTCACCGCGTCGGTGATCGCCGGGGCGACGCCGAGGTGCACCGGGTGCAGCAGGTGCCGGCCGCCCCACTCACCGGGCGCCGGTCCGGCGGCCACCTCGGCCAGCGCCTCGGCGGCCGGTTCCGCGAGGTCCGCGCCGAGGGCGGCGGCCAGGTGGTCCAGCGCCAGGCCGATCCGGGCGGCCGGGTCGGTCCAGGGGGCGAACAGCTCGTCGAACCCGCACGGCTCGTCGAGGCCACGCAACCTCGGGTGTACGCGCAACCGCCGGGCCAGCGCCGCCCGCCAGGCCGCGTACGCGCCGGCCCCGGCCGAGCCGGCCGCCATCGCCCGGTCCCATCCGCGCAGCCGCAGCAGCAGCGCGCGGGCGGGTTCGTCGAGCCAATCCGGGTCGAGCCGGTCGAGCAGCCGGTACAGCGGTCCGGCCGGGAGCCGGTCGTCGGTGTGCACTGTGGACGGCTCGGCGCCGTCGGCGAGCAGCGCCCGGATCCGGCGGGCCCGGTGCGGCGGGGCGAAGTCGGCACCGTGCGCTGCGACGTCGTCGCGCCGGTCGTTGGCGCACACCGCCACGCCGTCGACCGGCTCGTCGACCAGCGGCAGGTAGCCGCCCCGCCACCGGTAGGCCGGCTCCCAGGCCGGCACGGGTTCCCGGCGGCACCGCTCGTCGCGTACCGGGACAAGGCCCGCGACCAGGCGGCGGACGCCTCCCCCGGTGTCGGCGGCGAGCACGCTGTTGACCGGCTCGACCCAGTGGCGCAGCGCGTCGGCGACGTCGCCCGTACGCCGGGCACGCAGCAGCGGCAGCAACGCCTCGAAGCCGAGCCGGGCCTCGACCCGGCTCGGGGTGCGCAGGGCGATCGCCTCGCCGGTGACCCGGTCGTGGTCGATCACCGGCCCGCGGGGCGTCTCGATCACCTCGACCGTCTCCGGGGCGCCGCCGCGAACCTCGATCTCCTCGACGTGGCACGCGGCGGGCGTCCAGCCGTCGGCGTCGCGCACCAGCACGCGGTCACCGTCGCGGCGCAGCCGTTCGCGGTAGAGGTCCTGGTAGTCGGCCATCGCGTTGGTGACGGCCCAGGCCACGTGGCCGGTGTGGCCGAAGTGCGGCACGCCCGGCACGCCGGGGAAGGCCAGACCGACCACGTCGAACTCCGGGCAGGCCAGCCGGACCTGCTGGTAGACGCCGGGGAGTTCGAGCAGCCGGTGCGGGTCACCGGCGATCAGCGGGCCGCGCCCGGTGGCCGGGTCGGCGGGCAGCGCCCAGGCGTTGCTGCCGGACGAGGCCGGTCCCTCGACCGCGAACAGTCCGGCCGCCTCGGGGCCGAGCGTCCGGGCCACGTGCGCGTGCCAGAGCTTGTTCGGGAACGTGGAGAACAGCACGTGCTGGACGAGGAACACGCCGAGCGGTGACCAGGGGTGCCACGGTTCGGGCGCGGTGCCGGTGGCGGCGAACTCCGGCGCGGCGGCGGCGCCCTCGGCGAGTCCGGAGTTGACCCCGTCGACGTACGCCTCGATCCACCGCCGGGTGTCAGGGTCCAGCCGCTCGTAGCAGCGCCGGGCGGTGTCGTCCAGCCGTACGCGGCGGGCGAACCGGTCCCACGCCAGCTCGGCCGGGCCGACGTGGGCGGCCAGGCGACCCTCGGCGCGCCAACGTTCGACACTGATCTGCCAGGCCCGGTCGGTAGCGGCGACACGCCCCTGCAGACGCGCCAGCGCGTCGACGTCGCCGGCCCACAGCTGGGGCACGCCCCACTGATCGCGATCGACGTATGTCATCGTCTCGCGCCGCCTCGGCGCGCCGGGCGACGGTTCCGTTCGACAGTCAACTTAGGATAACCTCCCCTAACCGAGGGCGACCTTACCGCGACGCGGGCGGGGCGCCAACCGGCGGTACATGCGGGACAAAGCACCCCGAGTCGTGCTTGCTAGTTAGGCCAGCCTAACCTAACCTGATCGCCGCGGCTGATCGCCGCGCGTCCTGTCCGTACGACCGCTGGGAAGTCGCATGAGTTCGATCGGGAGCCCGACCGGCGCCGCGCCCGCCGACACCGGCAGCGCCGCCGCCACGGCACGCGGCCACCTGTTCAACGCCGGCTCGCTCGGTCGGTACCGGGACGTGCTGGCGCGCGGCGTCGACCGGGTCGCCCGCCGGGTGGGCGAGGCGGACCGGCCGTTCACCGGCGTCACGCCCGACGAGCTGGCGCCGCTCATCGGTGCGATCGACCTGGACCGGCCGCTCGGCGACACCGACGCCGCCCTGGACGAGCTGCACGACGTGTGGCTGCGTGACGCGGTCTACTTCCACCACCCGCGCTACCTGGCCCACCTGAACTGCCCGGTGGTCATCCCGGCGCTGCTCGGCGAGGCGGTGCTCAGCGCCGTCAACTCCTCACTGGACACCTGGGACCAGAGCGCCGGTGCGACGCTGATGGAGCGGCGCCTGATCGAGTGGACCGCCGGGCGCATCGGGCTCGGCGCCACCGCCGACGGGGTCTTCACCAGCGGCGGCACCCAGTCGAACCTCCAGGCGATGCTGCTGGCGCGCGAGGAGGCGTACCGCACTGTGGTGGGCGGCGGCGGCGCGACCGGCCGGCCGGACCGGCCGCAGGTGCTGTCCAGGCTGCGCATCCTCACCTCCGCGGCCGGGCACTTCAGCGTGCAGAAGGCCGCCAAGCTGCTCGGCCTGGCCGCCGACGCGGTGCTCACCGTGCCCACCGACGCCACCCGCCGGATGCGCACCGACGAGCTGGCCCGCACGATCGACAGCTGCCACCGCGACGGTCAGGTGGTGATGGCCGTCGTCGCCACCGCCGGCACCACCGACTTCGGCACCGTCGACCCGCTGCCGGAGATCGCCGACATCTGCGCCGCCGCGGGGGTCTGGCTGCATGTCGACGCCGCGTACGGCTGCGGGCTGCTGGTCTCACCCACCCGCCGGCACCTGCTCGACGGCATCGAACGGGCCGCGTCGGTGACGGTGGACTACCACAAGTCGTTCTTCCAGCCGGTCAGCTCCAGCGCGCTGCTGGTCCGCGACGGCCGGGTGCTGCGCCACGCCACCTGGCACGCCGACTACCTCAACCCGGTCCGCGCGGTCGAGCAGGGGATCCCGAACCAGGTCGACAAGAGCATCCAGACCACCCGCCGGTTCGACGCGTGCAAGCTCTGGCTGACCCTGCGGATCATGGGACCGGACGCGATCGGCACGCTGTTCGACCAGGTCGTCGACCTCGCGGCGCAGGCGTGGCGGCGGCTGGACGCCGACCCGCGCTTCGAGGTGGCCGCGCCGTCGCAGCTGAGCACAGTGGTCTTCCGGTACCGGCCGTCCGGTCTCGCCCCCGATCTGGTGGACGAGGCCAACCTGCACGCCCGCGACGCGCTCGCCGCCTCCGGCGCGGCCCTGGTCGCCGGCACCAAGGTCGACGGCGCCCACCACCTGAAGCTCACCCTGCTCAACCCCGAGACCACAGTGGACGACGTCGCCCACGTGCTGGACCTCATCGCCGACCACGCCGCCTGGTACGCCCGGACCGCGGCCGCCGCCGAGCTGTCCTGCCCGGTCTGACCCCCGTCGAGGAGAACGAGAATCCCCATGTCGACCCACGACTTCATCGCCGTCGGGCTGGGCCCCTACAACCTCGGCCTGGCCTGCCTCACCGCGCCGATCGACGACCTCGACGGCCTGTTCCTGGAGGCCCGCGACAGCTTCGACTGGCATCCCGGCATGCTGCTCGAATCCACCCGGCTCCAGACGCCGTTCATCGCCGACCTAGTCACGCTCGCGGACCCGACCTCGCCGTACTCGTTCCTGAGCTACCTCAAGGAGACCGGACGGCTCTACCCGTTCTACATCCGGGAGAGCTTCTTCCCGCTGCGCGCCGAGTACAACGACTACTGCCGCTGGGCCGCCGGGAAGCTGCCGAACCTGCGCTTCCGGCACAGCGTCACCGCTGTCGAGTACGACGAGAGCGACGACCGGTACGTGGTGCACGCGGACACGCCGGACGGGCCGGTCACCCACCGGGCCCGGCACCTCGTGCTCGGCACCGGCACGCCGCCGTACCTGCCGCCCGCCTGCGCCGGCCTGGGCGGCGACATGATCCACAACTCGCGCTACCTGGAGCACCGGGAGGCGCTGCGGGCCAAGGACAGCATCACGATCGTCGGCAGCGGCCAGAGCGCCGCGGAGATCTACCACGACCTGCTCGGCGACATCGACACTCACGGCTACCAGCTCACCTGGGTGACCCGCTCGCCCCGGTTCTTCCCGCTGGAGTACACCAAGCTCACGCTGGAGATGACCTCGCCGGACTACGTGGACTACTTCCACGCGTTGCCCGAGCCGACCCGCTACGCGCTGGAGGCCGCGCAGAAGCCGCTGTTCAAGGGCATCAACGCCGACCTGATCAACGACATCTACGACCTGCTGTACGCCAAGAGCCTGCACGGACCGGCGCCGACGCGCCTGCTGACCAACACCGAGCTGGTCGAGGCGGCGTACACCGACGGCCGCTACCGGCTCGGGCTGCGCCACACCGAGCAGGACCGCGCGTTCACCCTCGACACGGAAGGACTGGTGCTGGCCACCGGCTACCACTACCGGGTGCCGGAGTTCCTCGCGCCGGTACACGACCGGCTCCGCTTCGACGCGCACGGCCGCTTCGACGTGGCCCGCAACTACAGCATCGACCACACCGGCCGGGGCGTGTTCCTCCAGAACGGCGGCACCCACACGCACAGCATCACCTCGCCCGACCTGGGCATGGGTCCGTACCGCAACTCGTGGCTGATCCGGGAGATGACCGGCCGGGAGCACTACCCGGTGGAGAAGACCATCGCGTTCCAGGAGTTCGGCGCCCCGGCCGGAGCGCCGGCATGAGCGCCCGCATGACCACCTTCACCCGCGTCGACGACGCGCTGGGCGAGTTCACGCTGCGCCCGCTGGACCCGGACGCCGACGCCGCGCTGCTGCACCGCTGGGTCACCCATCCCAAGTCCGCGTTCTGGCTGATGCAGGACGCCGACGTGGACGCCGTCGCCGCCGAGTACCGGCGCATCGCCGACCATCCGCACCACGACGCGTACCTGGGTTCGTGGCGCGGCGCTCCGGCGTTCCTGGCCGAGCGGTACGACCCGGCCCGGGTGGAGCTGGTCGGCCTGTACGACCCGGAGCCCGGCGACGTGGGCATGCACTTCCTCTGCGCACCCGCCGACACGCCGGTGCACGGCTTCACCCGTGCCGTCATCACCACGGTGATGGCCTGGCTGTTCGCCGACCCGGCGACGCGCCGGGTGGTGGTGGAGCCGGACGTGCGCAACACCGCCGTGCACGCGCTCAACGCGGCAGTCGGCTTCACAGTCGTCGGCCCGATCCGCAAGCCCGAGAAGGAGGCGCTGCTCAGCGTCTGCACCCGGGACCAGTTCCGGGCCGCCACCGGCGCGCCCACAGGCGAGGAAGGGGCACCGGCGTGAACGCCAGCGCATCCGTGGACCACCTGACCCCCGAGGCGTGGGCGACGGCCAACCGGCTGCTGGTGCGCAAGGCGCTCGCCGAGTTCGCCCACGAGCGCCTGATCACCCCCGAGCCCGACGGCCCGGGACGGTGGCTGGTCCGCAGCGACGACGGCAGCGTCGAGTACCGGTTCGCCGCGCAGCGGCTGGCGCTGGACCACTGGGAGGTCGACGCGGACAGCATCGTGCGCCGCCGCGACGGCGCGGAGCTGCCGCCCGACGCCGTGGACCTGTGCGTGGAGCTGCGCGGCGCGCTCGGCCTCACCGACGCGATCCTGCCGGTCTACCTGGAGGAGATCACCTCCACGCTGGCCGGGACCGCGTACAAGCTCGCGAAGCCCGCGCTGAGCGCCGCCGAGCTGGCCGCCGCCGACTTCCAGGCGATCGAGACCGGCATGACCGAGGGGCATCCCTGCTTCGTGGCCAACAACGGCCGCATCGGCTTCGGAGTGCACGAATACCACGCGTACGCCCCGGAGGCCGCCGCGCCGGTACGGCTGCTCTGGCTCGCCGCGCACCGCGACCACACCACGTTCACCTGCGCCGACGACCTGGACTACGACACGCTGGTCCGGGCCGAGCTGGGCGAGCAGACGCTGGCCGGGTTCACCGCCACGCTCACCGGGCTGGGCCTGGACCCGGCCGACTACCTGTTCGTCCCGGTGCACCCGTGGCAGTGGTGGAACAAGCTCGCCGTCACGTTCGCCGGTGAGGTGGCCCGGCGCCGGCTGGTCTGCCTCGGCGAAGGGCCGGACGAGTACCTGGCGCAGCAGTCCATCCGTACCTTCTTCAACGTCACCGACCCGGCCAAGCACTACGTGAAGACCGCGCTGTCGGTGCTGAACATGGGCTTCATGCGCGGGTTGTCCGCCGCGTACATGGAGGCGACGCCCGCGATCAACGACTGGCTGGCCGGGCTGATCGAGGGCGACCCGGTGCTCAAGCGCACCGGACTGTCGATCATCCGGGAGCGGGCCGCCATCGGTTACCGGCACCGGCAGTACGAGGCGGCGACCGACAGGTACTCCCCGTACCGGAAGATGCTGGCGGCGCTCTGGCGGGAGAGCCCGGTACCAGGGCTGGAACCCGGGCGGCGGCTGGCCACCATGGCCTCGCTGCTGCACCTGGACCGGGACGGGCGGTCGCTCGCGGCCGCGCTGATCGACGAGTCGGGGCTGGCGCCGGCCGACTGGCTGCGCCGCTACCTGGACGCCTACCTGGTGCCGCTGCTGCACAGCCTGTACGCCCACGACCTGGCGTTCATGCCGCACGGCGAGAACGTCATCCTGGTGCTGCACGACGGCGTGGTCGAGCGGGTCGTCTTCAAGGACATCGCCGAGGAGATCGTGGTGATGAACCCGGAGGCGGACCTGCCAGAGCGGGTGCGGCGGATCCGGGCCGCGATCCCCGAGGACGAGAAGATCCTGTCCATCTTCACCGACGTGTTCGACTGCTTCCTGCGGCACCTGAGCGCCACCCTGCACACCCGGGGCGTCCTCGACCAGGACGAGTTCTGGCGCACCGTCGCCGCGTGCGCCGCCGGCTACGCCGCGACGGTGCCGCACCTGGCCGACCGGATGCGCCGACACGACCTGTTCGCGCCGGAGTTCACGCTGTCCTGCCTCAACCGGCTCCAGCTGCGCAACAACCAGCAGATGGTGGACCTGTCCGACCCGTCCGCCGCGTTGCAGTTCGCCGGCACGCTGGTCAACCCGCTCGCCCCGTACGCACGGCGCGACTGACGGCATCACAGAAGCGGGCCGGCGCATCGCGCCGGCCCGCTTCCGTCGGTGGTGGGGACGATCAGTTCTCCGCGCGACCGGCCCGCCAGTAGCCCATGAACGCCACCGCGCGCCGGTCCATGCCCCGCTCGGTGACCAGGTGCCGGCGCAGGCCGCGGATCACCGCCGCCTCCCCGGCCAGCCAGGCGTAGAGCGCCGCGCCGTCGGGCCGCTCCGGCACCTCCCAGAGGATGTCCCGGTCCACGTCCACCTCGGTCAGCGGCGCGGCGGCCACCGCGACCGGTACCGGCACCAGCCGCCCGGCCAGACCTGTCACGGCCGGGGTGAGCCGGCTGCCGTGCGGGGCGCCGTCGCGGGGCAGCCAGGTCACGGTGACGCCGGCCGGCGCCCGGCAGGGCAGCTCGTCGCCGGTCTCCGGCACCTCCACCAGCGCGTGCCCGCGCGCCTCGGCGGGCAACCGCTCCAGGATCGCGCAGATCGCCGGCGCGGCGGTCTCGTCGCCGGCCAGCAGCAGCGTCGCGCCGGCCGGCGGCTGGAACTCGACCCCGCCGTGCGGGCCGTCCCACCCGGCGTCCGGGCCGACGACGGCGATCCGGTCGCCGAGACGCGCCCGCCGGGCCCACCGGGTGGCCGGGCCGCCGTCGCCGTGCAGCGCCATGTCCACGTCCACCTCGTACGCCTCCGGCCGGACGGCGCGGACCGTGTACGTGCGGATCGGGCTGCGCAGCGCGTCCGGCAGCTCACGCCACCGCGGGAACCAGTCCGGCCCGTCGGGCAGCTCCCCCGGCGCGCCGTCGACCGGCGGCAGGGCCAGCTTGATCCGCTGGTCGTACCCGTTGTCGGCGAACCGGTCCAGGTCCGGGCCGGTGAGCGTCACCCGCAGGAAGGACGGGCCGAGCCGGCGTAGCGCGCGGACCTCGACGGTGAAGACTCGCCAGGGCGCGACGGCCAGGGTGCTGGTCATGCGTCATTCCTCTCACGGCCGGTGGGGGCTGCGTCGGTGAACGGGCTAACGGGCGGCTGCCGCGGCGCGGGAACGCCACAGCAACCAGACGAAGTACGGGGTGCCGATCATGGCGGTGACCAGACCGGCGGGGACCTGGGCGGGGGCGATGACGCTGCGGCCGAGCGTGTCGGCGAGGCTGACCAGGGTGGCGCCGAGCAGCACCGCGACCGGCAGGACGCGGGTGTGCCGCCCGCCGACGAGCGCCCGGGCCGCGTGCGGCGCGACCAGGCCGACGAAGCCGATCACGCCGACCGCCGACACGGCGGTGGCGGTGAGCAGCGCCGCCAGGCCGAGCGCGACCAGCCGGGCACGTTCCAGCCGGACGCCGAGCACCCGGGGCGTGTCGTCGTCGAGGGCGAGCAGGTCCAGCTCGCGGCGCACGGCGGCGACCACCGGCAGCGCGATCAGCAGCGCGATCGCCACCGGCAGCACCTGCGGCGCGGTACGCCCGTAGGTGGAGCCGGACAGCCAGGTCAGCGCCTTGCCGGTGTTCCACGGGTCGGACGACACCACGATGAACGTGATGATCGCCGTACCGCCCTGCCAGACCGCGAACCCGATCAGCACCAGCCGGTCGGAGTTGAGCCCCCGCCGCCGGGCCAGGCCGTAGACCAGCGCGAACGCGACGACCGCGCCGAGACCGGCGGCGCCGGACAGGGCGAGCACGCCGGCCATCGGCGCGAACGTCAGCAGCGACACCGCGCCGATGCCGGCGCCGCCGGTGATGCCGAGGATGCCCGGTTCGGCCAGCGGGTTGCGGCACACCGCCTGCACGGTGGTGCCGGCCAGGGCCAGCGCGGCGCCGGCCAGCAGCGCCGCGGCGACCCGCGGCCAGCGGGCGTCCAGCACAAAGGTGTACGCCGGTCCGGTGCGGCCCTGCACCCAGTTGACGATGTCCCCGAGCAGCACCCACGTGTCACCGGCGAGCATGCCGAGCACCAGCGCGGCGGTGACGACCACCGCGCAGACCGCGACGACGGTGGCGACGAAGCCGCGGGAGCGGACGGCGGCGTGGCCGCCCGGCGCCTGCCGGGTCGGTCCGGCGTCGCGGTGGCGGCGGGCCAGCCAGACCAGCAGCACCGCGCCGAAGAGCGTGGTCACCACGCCGGTCGGCACGTCGACTCCGGCCTGCCCGCCGAGCACGGCGCGCAGCAGCACGTCGGAGCCGAGCACGATGACCACGCCGACGATGCCGGACAGCGGCATCAGGATGCGGTGCCGGTGCACCTCGGGCACCCACCGGCCGAGCAGCCGGACGATCACCGGCGCGCCGAGGCCGACGAAGCCGATTGGGCCGGCCAGGGTGACCGCCGCGGCGGAGAGCAGCACCGCCAGCAGCACGACAGTCAGCCGGGTACGGCGCACGTTGAGCCCGAGCACGGTGGCGGTGTCGTCGCCGAGGGCGAGCAGGTCCAGCCGGTGCCCGAGGGCCACGAGCACCAGCGCGGCGACCCCGATCACGGGGGCGAGCTGGGTGAACGCGACCAGGTCGCCCTGCACGAGCGAGCCGTTGCCCCAGGCGAACAGGCCGATGGTGGCCTGCTCGAACAGCAGCATGAGCAGCATGGTCAGCGAGGAGAGCGCCATCGCGGTGGCCGAGCCGGCGAGGATGAGCCGGGTGGTGGCGGCCTGACCGCCGGCCGAGAGCAGCATGACCAGGGAGGCGGCGGCGAGTCCGCCGCAGAACGCCAGCCCGCCCGCGGGCAGCGCGGGCAGCGCGATCCCGAACGCGGCGGTGGAGACGATCGCCAGGTGCGCGCCCGCGTTGACGGCGAGCGTGTCCGGCGAGGCGAGCGGGTTGCGGGTGGTCGACTGCAACGCCGCGCCGGCGAAGCCGAGCGCGACGCCGACGGCCAGGCCGGTGAGCAGCCGGGGCAGGCGGGAGGCGACGAGCACCCTGGCGGTCTCGTCGTCGCCGCCGGTGAGCAGCCGGAGCAGGTCCAGCGCTCCCACCGAGGAGGTGCCCTGGGTGAGGTGCACCGCCGTGATCGCGACGAGCAGCGCGGCGGCGAGGGCGAACGCGCCGGCCACCCGGCTGCGCCGGGCGGGCGGCGGCCCGACCGGGGCCGGCCGGGTGGCCGGCCCCGGCGGGGCGGGGGCGGTCATCGCGCTCAAGCCGTGTAGACCTTGACCAGCTCGTCGATGTACTGCTTGGCGGACAGCGTGCCGCCGAAGGTCCAGATGCCGTTGGGCATCTTGTGCAGCTTGTTCTGCTGGACGAACGGCAGGGAACGCCAGATCGCGTTGCCGGCGAGGCCGTCGGCGAACACGTCGGTGCCGTCCGAGGCGTTGTAGAAGAAGTGCACGTCCTGGCCCTTGAGGACGGTCATGCCCTCGACGTCGGTCTGGCCCAGGCCCCACATCTCGTCGGTCTTGCCGGTCCAGGCGTTCTTGAGGCCGAGCTGGATGCCGAGCTGGGAGACGAGCGCGCCCTGGCCGAACATCCGGATCGAGACGGTGCTGCCCTCCTTCCAGCCGTCGGCGATGGCGAACTGCTTACCGGCCGCTCCGGCGTCGGCGATCTTCTTCTTGCCGTCGGCGATCGCGGCGTCGAAGTCGGCGAGCAGCTTGTCCGCCTGCGCGGTACGGCCGGTCGCGGTGGCGATCATCTTCAGGTCCGCGCGCATCCGGCCGATGTTGTCGGAGGCGTCGCTGCCCTTGGTGACCAGCACCGGGACGTACTTCTCCAGCTGGGTGACCACGGCGGAGCCGCGCTCGGCCTCCATCACCACGAGGTCCGGCTGGAGGGCGACGATGGAGTCGACGCTCGGCTCACCCCGGGTGCCGACGTCCTTGACGCTCGCGTCGAGCGGGGCGGCGGTCACCCAGGTGGCGTACCCCTTCGGGTCGGCCACGCCGACCGGCATCACGCCGAGGCCGACGAGCATCTCCACCTCGCCCCACTCCAGGCCGACGACCTTGGTGGCGGGGCTCTTGAGGGTGATGGTCTTGCCCCGGCTGTCGGTGACGGTGACCGGGCCGGTGGACGCGGCGTCGGAGGGGGACGGTGCGGCGGCGGGCTCCTCGGTGGTGCCGCAGCCGGCGATCAGCAGCGCGCTCGCCGCGGCGGCGGCGAGCAGGGTCAGACGGGTACGCAGCATCGGTTTCTCTTCTGTGTGCAGGAGTCGGTCAGGCGGAGACGCGGGTCGTGTGCCGGCCGACGGGACGAGTGGAGAGCAGGTTGGTGACCGGGTCGACGCTCACCTCGACGCGGATGCCGTACGCCTCGGTGAGCGCCTCCTCGGTGAACACCTCGTGCGGCGTGCCGGCGCCGCGGACCCGGCCTTCGTGCAGGAGCACCACCTGGTCGGCGACGGCGGCGGCCTGGTTGAGGTCGTGCAGCACCACACCGACGGCGACGCCGGCGGTGTCGGCGAGTTCGCGCATCAGGTCGAGGATCTCCACCTGGTAGCGCAGGTCCAGGAACGTGGTCGGCTCGTCCAGCAGCAGGATCGCGGTGTCCTGGGCCAGGCACGTGGCCAGCCAGACCCGTTGCAGCTCGCCGCCGGACAGCTCGTCGACCGGCCGGCCGGCCATGCCGTCGACGCCCGTCACCCGCATGGCCCGGTCGATCGCGGCCGGTCCGTCGAGGTCGTTCGCGCGCCACCGCTGCCGGTACGGGTGCCGGCCGTACCCGACCACGTCCCGCACCGTCACCCCGCTGGGGGTGGGGCGGCTCTGCGCGAGCAGCGTGACCCGGCGGGCGAAGTCCCGGGCGGACAGCGCCCGGGCCGGCGTGCCGTCGGCCAGCACGATCTCGCCGTGTTCCAGCGGGTGCAGGCGGGCCAGCCCGCGCAGCAGCGTCGACTTGCCGCTGCCGTTGGGGCCGACCAACGCGGTCACCGCCGCGGGCCGCAGCGTGATGGCGGCGTCGTGCACCACCGTCGTGCCGTGGTAGCCCAGCCGCAGGTCGCTGCCGCTCAAGCCGTCGGCTCGCACCGTTCTGCTCGTCACGGAGGTTAGGCTAACCTAATCAACGATCACGCTGTCAAGCCGGTCCTTCGGTCGGAATCGGCGACCCGCCGCGCATTGACACCGGTCGCGTGACGGGCGGTCACGTCGCGGTAGGCAGCGGCGACCCCGGCCAGCCCCCGGCCCAGCTCGGCGCCGCGCACCCCGGCGTACCCGATGACCAGCGCCGGTGGCCGGTCGTCGGCGCGCAGGGCGTAGAACCGGCCGCCGCGAACCAGCACGGACCGGCGCCGCGCGGCGGCCACCATGGACTCCTCGGCACACCAGCGGGGCAGCACCAGGTACGTCTGGAGGCCGCCACTGGCGTCGAGCGGCGCCACGCCGGGCAGGTGGCGCGCGACGTGCTGGCGTACCGCCTGGCCGCGGCGCTGGAACTCGGCGCGCAGCCGGCGCAGGTGCCGGTCGAACGCGCCGGTGTCCACGAGCCGCGCGAAGGCGAGCTGGTCCAGCCCGGAGCAGCCGATGTCCCAGCCGGCCCGGACCCGCTCGATCGAGGCGGCCAGCCCGGTCGGCGCGGCCAGCCAGCCGAGCCGCAGCGCCGGGGCGAGGACCTTGCTGGCGCTGCCCGCGTAGACCACGCGGTCCGGCGCGACGCTCTGCAACGCGGGCATCCGCTGCGCCGGTGCCACGAACGCGGCGTCGAAGTCGTCCTCGACGACGTACCCGTCCACCGCCCGCGCCCAGTCGAGCAGTTGCTCCCGGCGCCGCCGGCTCAGCGGAGCGCCGGTGGGGAACTGGCTGGCCGGGGTGGTGAGCACGGCGCGTACGCCGGTGGCGGCCAGCTCGTCGACGCGGATGCCCTCCCGGTCCACCGGCACGCTCACCGGCCGCAGCCCGGCGTCGGCGATGAACGCCCACTCCCCCGGGTGCCCGGGATCCTCGACGCCGATCGCCTCGTGTCCCTGGTCGCGCAGCACCCGGCAGAGCAGCGCCAGCCCCTGGGCGAAGCCGGACGTGATCATCAGGTGCTCGGGGCGGACGCGGACGCCCCGGACCCGGCCGAGGTAGCCGGCGAGCGTGCGGCGGACCGGCGGCAGACCGGACGGCGGGGCGTAGCCCAGTTCCCGCGGCCCGGCCGAGCGGAGCACCGCGCCGACACAGCGGATCCAGTCCTGGCGCGGGAACGTGGACACGTCGGTGCCGCCGGCGCGCAGGTCCCACACCTCCGGCGCGGGCGCCTCGTCGGCGGTGAGCGCGGAGGCGACACCGGCGCGCGCGGAGTCCGCCACCGAGGTGCCGGAACCGCGCTGCGACGTCAGGTAGCCCTCGGCGCAGAGCTGTTCGTACGCCTCGACGACCACGGTCCGGGACACGCCGAGATCAGTCGCGAGCTGCCGGGTCGACGGGACGCGCGTCCCGGGGCGCAGCGTGCCGTCGGTGATCCGGCCGCGCAGAGCGTTGCGGAGCTGCGCCGACAACGTTTCGCGCGCGTCGCCGTCAATTGACAGATTCAGATGCCACACCGATTGGTCCTCTCCCCGGCCACCGAAGTGGTATGGACAGCGGGAACCGCACTTGGTGAAAGTGTTTCCCGGGACCGCAACCCATTCCCGGCCGAACCCGGGGGGTGCCGCGCGTCCTTTTCAACGGGGGAAGTCCGATCTGTCACCGAACGCGGCCCAGCCGGTCCGCGTGGGGGCATCCGGGCTGCTCAAAGGGGGGTTCCACAGTGTCCTCATTGTCTACTGCGGTGGGTGCGGAAACCGCAGACCACCGTTCGGAGACGCCGGGAGGCACGACGCCGGCCGACCGCATTCCGATTTCCGTGACCTCAATCACACTGCCGTCCATCAATCCGCTCGCGTTGTACACCGCATTGACACAAAGCCATGCCGCGCACGACGCGTACCTCTTCGAAAGCCTGGACGGGCCGGCCGCCGACCGGCAGGCCGCGGCGGTGGGCTGGGGCCGCCTCGCCGAGCTGCGGTTCCTGGCCGACAGGTGCGAGCTGACCGCCGCCGGGCCGCTGGGCGACGCGCTGCGCGCGGTGGTCACCGCCGTCCTCGGCGCGCCGGCCCGGCAGCGCGACACCACGTCCGCCTGGCACGTGCCCGGCCCGGCGCAGCTCTGGTCGGTGGTCCGCGCCGTGCAGCGGGCCTTCACCGTCGAGACGCCCGTGCCGGCCGGCCGGTTCGCCTTCGGTTTCCTCACCACCCTGGCCTACGAGGCCGCCCGCGACATGGACGAGCTGACCCTGGACCGGGCCGACGACGACCTCCCCCGGTGCGCGCTGACACTGTTCCGGCACACCGTCTGGTGGGACCTTCGCGCCGGGACGGCGCACCAGCTGCACGCCACCGGCCCGCACCTGCCGCCGCAGCCGGCGCCGCCGGTGACGCGGCTGCTCACCGGCGTGCCCGCCGACCAGCCGCCGCCACCCGCGCCCACGCCGGAACGGGTACGCGACACAGTCGACGAGGAGACGTTCGCCGAGCGGGTGCGGCGGTGCCTGCGGCACATCCGGGTCGGCGACAGCTACCAGGTGCAGATCGGCCACCGCATCGAGGTGGAGACCACCCTCACCCCGCTGGACGTCTACCGGCGCCTGCGGCACCGCAGCCCGTCGCCGTACATGTACCTGGCGCCCTGGGCCGGGCGCACGGTGATCGGCGCCAGCCCGGAGCTGTTCCTGCGCCTGGACGGCGACCGGCTGTCGATGCGCCCGATCGCCGGCACCGCCGCCCGCTCGGCCGACCCGCTGACCGACCGTCGCCGGGTGGCCGAGCTGCGGGCCAGCGAGAAGGAGCGCGCCGAGCACGTCATGCTCGTCGACCTGTGCCGCAACGACATCGGCCGGGTCTGCGAGCCGGGCACGCTGTCGGTGGACGCGATGCTCGACGTCGAGCCGTTCGCGTACGTGCACCACCTGGTCTCCACCGTGTCCGGCCGCCTCGACGACGGCGCGGACGTGTGGGCGGCGGTCCGCGCCGCGTTCCCGGCCGGCACCATGACCGGCGCGCCGAAGCTGCGGTCGATGGAGATCATCGACGGGCTGGAGGCGGAGCCCCGGGGCATCTACGCGGGCGCCATCGGCCTGGTCGACGTCCGCGGGTTCGCGGTGCTCGCGCTCTGCATCCGCACCGTCGTGCACGACGGGCACCGCTACCACACCCAGGCGTCCGCCGGGGTGGTCGCCGATTCCACACCGGCCGCCGAGTGGCGGGAGACGCTGGCCAAGATGAGCGCCGCCTACTGGGCCCTGACCGGCGAGGAGCTGCTGCCGTGAAGGTCCTGCTCGTCGACGCGTACGACAGCTTCACCCACATCATCGACCAGTACCTGCGCACGCTCGGCGCGCGGACGGTGGTGGTCCGGTCCCGCGCGCGCAGCCCCCGGCACCTCGCCGCGCTGCGCCCCGACGCGGTGGTGCTCGGCCCCGGGCCCGGCCACCCCGGCGACTCCGGCCACGTCGAGCTGGTCCACGCGTTCGCCGGCCGGGTGCCGCTGCTCGGCGTCTGCCTCGGCCACCAGGCGATCGGCCTGGCGTACGGCGGCACGATCGCTGTGGCCCGGCACCTGATGCACGGCAAGACCAGCGAGGTCACGCACGACGGCCGCGGGGTGTACGCCGGGGCGCCGGCACCGCTGACGGTCACCCGCTACCACTCGCTCATCGTCGCCGACCCGGTGCCGCCCCCGCTGGAGGTGACCGCCCGCTCCGGCGACGACGGCTACGTGATGGGCCTGCGCCACCGCACGCTCGCCGTCGAGGGGGTGCAGTTCCATCCGGAGAGCGTGACCACCCAGGACGGGCTGCGGTTGTTCGACAACTTCCTGCGCGGCGTACCGGCGGCGCTGCCGGTCGCCGGCTGAGCGGCGGAGACGGATCATGTCGGGGTCCGTACCCCCGCTCGCCGTGGTCACCGGCGGGGCCGGCGGCATCGGCCGGGCAGTCACCGCGGCGCTCACCCGCGCCGGTCACCGGGTGCTCAGCGTCGACCGCGAGCCGGCCGCCGACCCGTCCGCGTACGCGGCGCTCGTCGCCGACCTGGCCGTGCCGGATCAGGCGCAGCGGCTGCTGGACGACGTGCACGAGCGACACGGCCTGCCCGCCGTGCTGGTGAACAACGCGGGCGTCTACCCGGCCCGGGACTTCCTCGACTACGACCCGCGCACGTACGCCGAGGTGCTGGACACGAACCTCGGCGCGACGTTCTTCGGCACGCTCGCGTACGCCCGGGCGCTGGTGGCCGCCGGACGTCCGGGCACCGTGGTCAACGTCGCCTCGATCAGTGGCCGGATCGGCAGCCCGGACGCCGCGTACGGCGCCTCGAAGGGCGCTGTCGTCGCGCTCACCCGCAGCCTCGGCCGGGCGCTCGCCGCGCACCGCATCCGGGTCAACGCGGTCGCCCCCGGGCTGGTCGAGACGCCGATGGCCGCCCGGATCCCGGCGGCCCGCCGGGACGACTACCGGGCCCGTATCCCGGCCGGCCGCTTCGGCGCCCCGGACGAGATCGCCGCCGCCGTCGCCTGGCTGGCCGGCCCGGACAGCAGCTACGTCACCGCCTCCGTGCTGGACGTCGACGGCGGCCTGCACTGACGCACACCGAGAGGACCCCGATCCATGTGGCTTCCCACCACCGGCCCGGCGGCCGGTTTCGCCGCCGACTACCTGCGTCTGCACCGCGCGTTCTACGACCGCACGCTCACCGCCGAGCAGCTCGGTGACTGGCGGGACCGGCAGCTGCGCCGGGTGCTCGACCAGGTCGGCACCGGCTCGCCGTTCTACGCCCGGCACCTCGCCGGGATCGACCTGTCCACGATCACCCCGGCCACGCTCGACCGGCTGCCCTTCACCACGAAGGCGCACCTGCGCGAGGAGATGCTCGACGTGCTCAGCCGCCCGCTGGCCGAGGCCGTCTTCTTCTACGAGACCACCGGCACCACCGGGCCCGCCACGCCCTGCCCCCGCGACGGCCGCGAGGTGGTGGCCAGCAACGCCCACGTCACCGAGTCCTGGGCGTCGATCTTCCGCCACCACTTCGGCGACCACGCGCCCCGCGTGGGGCTGATGGGCCCGACCGAGGTGCACTCGTTCGGCGACACGCTCGGCGACGTGGCCCGCAACACCGGCGCGATGAACGCGAAGATCTGGCCGTACTCGCCGGTGATCGGGTTCGCCAAGGCCCTCCAGCTGATGCGGGACCTGGAACTTGAGGTGATCTGCTGCACGCCGGGCGTGGCGCTGATGCTGGCCAAGGCCGCCGAGCACCACGGCTACCGGCTGCGCGAGGACTTCGCGGTCGAGCTGCTGTTCGTCACCGGCGAGATGTGCACGCCGGCGCTGGCGCACAACCTGGAGTCGGTCTGGGGCGCTGACGTCTACAACATCCTGTACGGCTCGCAGGAGGCGTTCGTGATCGCCACCGCCTGCCGCAACAAGCGGATGCACCTGTCCCAGACCAACTACCTGATCGAGGTGGTCGACCCGGAGACGGGCTCGTCGCACGGCCCGCGCGGCACCGGCGAGCTCACGGTGACCATGCTCGTCGACGGCGTGAAGCCGCTGATCCGCTACCGCACCGGCGACGCGGTGGTGGTCGGCGCGTCGGACTGCGACTGCGAGATGCCCGGCGACCTGGTGCAGATCGTCGGGCGCACGCTCGACCGCATCGACCTGGGCGGGCAACGCCGTACCGCCGGGCAGATCGAGAGCGCGGTGCTCACCGGCGTCACCGGCTCGGCCGGCTACCAGGTGGTGATCGACCACGACCCGGCCGGCGGCGACCGGCTCACCGTCCGGCTGGAGCTGCTCAAGGACCTGGTGGACGACCCGGCCGCGGTGGCCGACGGGGTGCGCCGGCGTGCCGCCGCCGCGCTCGGCGTGCCGGTGGAGGTCGAGCTGAGCGACGGGCTGGACCCGATCGTCAGCACCGGCGCGTTCGTGAGCTGGAAGGCCGCGCGGATCGTGGACCGGCGGGTCGCCGACGACCACGAGACCCGGGTGGCCCGGCGGATGGCGGGCAGGCGTGGCTACGACACCTGACACCGCAGCCGCCGCGCCGGTGCCCGCGCTGCCCGGCCTGCTCGCCGGGGCGTACGGGCGGCGGTGGCGGACGGTGGTGGACCGGTGGGCGGATCACCCCGGCACGGCGGTGGCCACGCTCGGGCCGGCCGGCACGTCCAGCCACCTGACCGCCGCGTTCCTGGCCGAGCGGCACGCGCTGCGCATCGAGCTGTGCGACACGTTCGACGAGGTGCTCGGCGCGCTCGTGGAACGCCGCGTCGACCAGGCGCTGGTGCCCAGCGCGTACCAGGGCGCCACCCGCTTCCACTGGCACCGCGACCTGCGCCTGGACGCCTACTTCGCGCAGGCCACCCCGGAGTACGGCATCGCGGCGCGGGAACGGGACGCGCACCCGGGCGACGGCGAGGTCACTGTGGCCGCGCTCTGGGAGGTCCGGCGGATCTTCGCCGACCTGGCCCCGCCCGCGCTGCGCGACCGTCCGATGCGGTGGCTGGACGCCGAGTCCACCCAGCACGCCGCCGAGCTGCTCGCCGCCGGGGCCGCCGACCTCGCGGTGACGAACGCCCCGGGGGTACGCCGGCACGCGCTGCGCTGGGTGGTCCGCCGCCCCGGCGCGGAGATCGTCTGGCTGCTCTTCGGCCACCGCCGACCGCACCTTCGAGGAGAACCGGAGTGACAGCCGTGTCCCGACGAACCTTGCTGCACCGCGCCACCGTCCAGGAAGGGCTGGGGGTGGCGTCCCGGCCGCACCACAGCGTGCTGCTCGACGGGGAGCGGATCGTCGCGGTGCTGCCCGAGGCGCAGGCCCCGCTGCACGACCCGGACGTCGACGTGCTGGACCTGGACGGGCGGACCGTGATGCCGGGCATGACGCTCGGCCACACCCACATCGCCTACCTGAACGTGCTCGACGGCCGGGAGACGCTGTTCAAGCACTCGATCCCGGAGGTGACGCTGGGCGCGGCGGCGAACGCGGCGGCCATGCTCCGGCTGGGCTACACCGCGTTCGTCGGCGCCGGCTCGGTGGCCGGCATCGACATGGCGCTGCGCCGGGCGATCGACGCCGGGCGGCTGCCCGGCCCGCGGATCACGCCGTGCAGCCGGGACCTGATGGTCTCCGGGCCGCCGCAGCGGCGCAACCCGGCGGTCAAGCAGCGCATCCCCACCGACCTGATGCGGCTGGCCGACACACCGGAGGAACTGGTCGAGTACGTCGACACCGAGGTCGCCCAGGGCGCGGAGATCATCAAGGTGTTCTCCACCGGCGACGACACGTTCCCCAACGGCCGCTCGCACGAGCTGCTGTTCACCGCCGAGGAACTGGTGATCGCGGCCCGCGCCGCACACGAGCGGGGGGTACGGATCCGGGCGCACTCACGCGGGCTGGGCGGCATCCGCAACGCCATCGCCGCCGGGGTGGACGTGATCGACCACGCCACGTACGCCGACGACGCGGCGCTGGCGGCGATCGCCGAACGCGGCATCTTCGTGGTGCCGAGCCTGCACCAGCCGCACCGGCTGCTCACCACCGGCACCGCGCACGGCAAGACCCCGGAGTACCTGGAGACGCTGGAGTTCCAGGCCGAGGTGGAGAACACGCTGCGGATCCTGCCGCTGATGGTGGAGATGGGCATCCCGATCGTGGCCGGTGACGACTTCGGGTTCGCCTGGACCCCGCACGGCCGGTACGCCGAGGAGCTCGAGACGTACGTGAGCATGGCCGGCATCCCCGCACCGACGGTGCTGACCTGGGCCACCGCCAACGGCGCGCGGCTGGCCGGGCGCGGCGGCGAGGCCGGGACGGTGCAGCCGGGCCGGCTGGCCGACCTGGTGGTCACCGACGGCGACCCGGCGCGGGACATCACGGTGCTGGGGCGGCCCGAGGCGATCGAGATGGTGCTGCTGGGCGGGCGGGTGGTCGCCGGGGACGCCGCCGCCTACCGGGACCGCCGGCCGGCCGGGGTCGCCTGATGCGGCCGGCCGCGCGGGCCCGGATTGGCCTCACCGGATCGGCGGGGATTGGCCACAACCGGTGGCGGCGCCGCTTCGTACGGTCGGGGCGACCGTGTGAACCGAACCGACGGGGATGACGATGACCCAGCTCAGCGACGGCGCCGACCGGCTGTCCGTCCGCATCGACGACCGGGTGACGGCGAGCGTGCCGGACTACGTCCTCGGCCTGCTCGCCGTGCCGGCGATCGAGGTCGGGCCGGCCCACCCGGCCGTGGCGGAGCGACTGACCGCCGCCGAGAACGCGCTGCACCGGGCCGGCCTGGACAAGGCCGGGGTGTCCGAGCTGCCGGGCATCGCCGGGTGGCGGGCGGCGTACCGGGCGGTGGCGGTGAACCCGAACCGGTTCCCGTGCGCCGCCGAGTCGATCGCCCGCCGGGTGGCCCGGGGCGACCGGCTGCCCCGGATCAACGCGCTCGTGGACCTCTGCAACGCCGTCTCGCTGGACTCGGCGCTGCCGGTGGCCTCCTGCGCGGTGGACGGCATCGGCGCGCTCGCCGTCCGGCCGGCCGACGGCACGGAGGCGTACCTGCCGCTCGGCGCGCCCGATGCGCCGGAGCGGCCCGAACCGGGCGAGGTCGTCTACGCCGACGACCACGGGCGGGCCCACTCCCGGCGCTGGAACTGGCGCCAGGGCCACCTGGTCCGCACCGACCTGGGCCGGCGGCGGCTGCTGCTCACAGTCGAGGCGGCCCATCCGGGCGGCCGGGCGGAGGTGGAGGCGGCGCTGGACCGCCTCGACGCCGTGCTCGGCGAGCTGACCGCCGCGCCCCGCCACCGGGCGGTGCTGGACCGGGAGACCCGGGACGCCGCGTTCCCCGTCGAGGCCCCGCTCAGCCCCGCCGGCACCCCGGGGGTCCGCTCGTGAACCGCGCGATCCTGATCGTCTACCGGCCCGCGGCCGGCCGCTACGCCGCCCAGTTCCGCAGCGTCGTCGCCGCCGCCACCGACCTCGGCGTGGACAGCGTGGTGCTGCTGCCCACCGGCGGGCCGGCGCCGGAGACCGCCGGGCTGCCCTGCCACCGGGCCGACCTGGACGACCCGGAGGCGGTCCGGGCGGCGGTCGCGGCGATCGTCGCCGACCGTCCGATCGAGCGGATCTTCCCGCTGTTCGAGGGCGACGTGCTGACCGCCGCGCGGTGCCGGCGCGACCACGGCATCCCCGGCCTGGACCCGGAGCAGGCGCTCGCCTTCCGGGACAAGAACGTGATGCACCGCCGGGCCGTCGAGCTGGGCGTGCCGGTGGCCCGCTCCTGCCGCCCGGACACCATCGGCGCGGTCGCCGAGTTCGCCGCCGAGGTGGGCTGGCCGGTGGTGGTCAAGCCGTACGCCGGCTGGGCCTGCGGCGACACCCACCGGGTGGACTCGGCCGACGACCTGGCCCGGGTGTGGCCGCTCGTGGCCGACGCGCGCCACGACTACCGGGTCGAGGAGTACGTCCGCGGCGCGGAGTACCACGTCGACTCGCTGCTGCGCGACGGCGAGGTGGTCTTCGAGCAGCTCTCCCGCTACACGTACTCGGTGCTGGAGTTCCGCGACGAGCCGGGCGGCACGATCTCCCGCAAGCACGACCTGACCCCCGCCGAGCAGCGCATCCTGACCGCCAGCGCGGAGCTCCTGCGCGGCTTCGGCATGCGTACCGGGGTCGCGCACGTGGAGTTCTTCCTGCGCGACGACGGCGAGGTGGTCTTCGGCGAGGCGGCGGCCCGGGCCGGCGGCGGATCGATCGTCCCGGCCATCGAGGCCGGGCGCGGCATCAACCTCGCGGGCGAGTGGTGCCGGCTGGAACTGGACCCCGGGCACCGGCCCGCCGCCGCGCTGGGCGCGGAGACCGGCACCGAGTACCTCTGCTCCGACCGGTACGGCCGGATCACCGCGATCACCACCGCCGACGAGCTGCGGGCGCTGGACTCGGTCCTCGACGCCGACGTGTGGAAGGGCGTCGGCGACGTGCTCGCGCCGCCGACCGCCTCGAACGACGTGCTCGGCTGGTACGTCTGCGAGGGCCGGGACTTCGACGACGTGCGGGCCCGGTTCAAGACCATCCGGGACGCCTTCCAGGTGCGTACCGAACCGGCCGGGGAGGCGTCATGTGGCTGAGCCGGTTCCGGGCGCTGCCCCGTCCGCTGCGGATGCTGGTGCTCGCCTCCTTCATCAACCGCGCGGGCATGTTCGTCTTCCCGCTGCTCGCGGTATACCTGGTGCGCAGCCGAGGGTTGAGCACCGGCGAGGCGGGTGTGCTGATCTCGGTCGGCAGCACCGGCCTGCTCGCCGGGAGCCTGCTCAGCGGCCCGGTCTGCGCCCGCGCCGGCCGGCGGGCCGCGCTGGTGTCCAGCCTGCTGCTCAACGCGGCCGGCTACCTCGGGCTGGCGGTGCTGGACGGCCCGCCGTGGACGTACGCGGCGCTGCTGTTCGTCGCGCTCGTCGGCATGGGCATGTTCGCGCCCGCCGCCAACACGCTGATCGCCGACCTCGCCGAGCCGGAGCAGCGGCCGTTCGCGTACACCGTCAGCTACATCGCCAACAACCTCGGCATGGGCGTCGGGCCGCTGCTGGGCGGCCTGGCCGCGGCGTACTCGTACGGCCTGATGTTCGCCGGGAACATCCTGCTCGGGCTGCTCGCGGCGCTCACCATCCGGCTCAGCGTGCCCGCCGACACCGGCCGCAACGCGGCCGGGACACCGGCGAAGACCGGGCTGCGCCGGGCGGCGCTGCGGCGCGACCTGGACGTCGCGGTGCTGGTGGTGCTCTCGTTCTGCTACGTGGCGCCGCTGATCGGGCTGGAGTACACGCTGCCGCTGGCGGTCACCGGGGTGCTGAACTCGTCGGTGGCGGTGGTCGGCGCGGTCTACACCATCAACAGCATCGTCGTGGTGGGCGCCGGCATGCTGATCGAGAAACGGATCAAGGCGTACCCGACCCGCACACTGCTCGTCGTCGCCGGCCTGCTCTGGTCGGCCGGGATGGCGGTGCTGGTGTTCGCGTTCTCACTGCCCGCGGTGCTCCTGTCCACAGTCGTCTGGACCCTCGGCGAGATCATCGCCTCGGTGGTGGTGCCCACCTACATCGCCGACCACGTCGAGCCGCGCCGGGTCAGCGCCTTCATGGCGCTCAACGGTTTCGTGCTCAGCTCCGCCCGGCTGGTGGTGCCGATGGGGCTGGGCTTCGTCTGGCAGGCGCACGGGCACCAGCCCGTGCTGCTCCTGCTGCTGCTGACCCCGCTGGCCGGCGTCGTCGCGTTCGCCGCGCTGCGGATCCGACCCGAGGCCCGGCCGGTGCCGGAGCCCGCCGCGCCGGCCCCCGCCCGTCCCTGACCCGCCCGACCCCTCACCGGAAGAGGCCCATGACCGCCACGAAGTTCGTCCTGCCCGAGAGTGACATCCCGACGACCTGGTACAACGTGGTTCCCGACCTGCCCAAGGGGCTGCCGCCGATGCTGCACCCCGGCACCCGGGAACCGATCACCCCGGCCGACCTGGCGCCGCTGTTCGCCTCCGAGCTGATCGCGCAGGAGTTCTCCACCGAACGGGACGTGGACATCCCCGGCCCGGTGCTCGACATCTACCGGCAGTGGCGGCCCAGCCCGCTGATCCGGGCCCGCCGGCTGGAACGCGACCTGGACACCCCGGCGCGGATCTACTTCAAGTACGAGGGGGTCAGCCCGGCCGGCAGTCACAAGCCGAACACCGCCGTCCCGCAGGCGTACTACAGCAAGCTCGACGGGGTGCGGCGGCTGACCACCGAGACCGGCGCCGGCCAGTGGGGCAGCTCGCTGTCGATGGCGTGCGCCTACTTCGACCTCGAGTGCGAGGTCTTCATGGTGCGGGTCAGCTACGACCAGAAGCCGTACCGGCGCGGCCTGATGGAGACGTTCGGCGCCTCGGTCACCGCCAGCCCCAGCGACCGTACCGAGGCCGGGCGAGCGGTGCTCGCCACCGACCCGGACTCCCCCGGCAGCCTCGGCCTGGCCATCTCCGAGGCGGTGGAGGCCGCGCTGCACAGCGGCGGCGCCGCCCGGTACGCGCTCGGCTCGGTGCTCAACCTAGTGCTGATGCACCAGACGATCATCGGGCAGGAGGCGCTGGCGCAGATGGGGCTGGCCGGCGACTACCCCGACGTGGTGGTCGGCGCGGCCGGCGGCGGCTCCAACTTCGCGGGCCTGGCCCTGCCGTTCCTGCGCCGCCAGCTCGACGGCGGTCCGGCCGTCCGGTTCCTGGCCGCCGAGCCGGCGTCCTGCCCGTCGCTGACCCGGGGCAGCTACGACTACGACTTCGGCGACACCGCCGGGCTCACCCCGCTGGCAAAGATGCACACGCTCGGCCACGACTTCCGGCCGCCCGCGATCCACGCCGGCGGGCTGCGCTACCACGGCATGGCGCCGATCGTGAGCGCGCTGAGCGAGGTGGACCTGATCGAGGCGCGGGCGGTGCCGCAGACCGCCTGCTTCGAGGCGGGCGTGCGGTTCGCCCGCAGCGAGGGGATCGTGCCGGCGCCGGAGTCCAGCCACGCGGTGCGGGTCGCCGTGGACGAGGCGCTGCGCTGCCGGGAGACCGGCGAGGAGAAGGCGATCCTGTTCTCCCTGTCCGGGCACGGCCACTTCGACATGCAGGCGTACATCGACTATTTCGCCGGAAAGCTGACGGACTGACACCGGCCGGGACGCGGCGCGGTGCGGCGCCGCGTCCCGGCCGACGAGCCCTCGGGGGTGCGATTGCCCAGCGAAGCAGCCACCATCCTGGCCATCAACGGTTCCGAACGGGCGGGCGGCAACACCGACCTCGCGGTCGCGCACGCCGGACGCCTGATCGCCGAGCGCGGGGCCGTCCTGCGCACCATCCGGCTGCGCGAGCACCGGATCTCGCCGTGCAGCCCGTGCGGCGACTGCAACAGCCGTACGCTGCCGTGCACCGTGGACGACGACGTCCCCGCCCTGGTGGAGCAGATGGTCCGCGCCGACGGGCTGATCTACGCCGCGCCGGTGCACGGGTTCGGCCTGGCCCACCTGATGCAGATCTTCATCGAGCGGGCCGGGGTCGGCTATCTGCGCTTCACCCGCCCGCTGGCCGACAAGGTCGGCGGCATCATCGTCACCGGACGCCGCTACAGCGACTCGTCGGTGCACAACCAGATCGTCAACAACCTGCTGCTCAACCGCATGATCCTGGTGGGCAGCGGCTTCCCGGTCCTGCTGCGCAACACCACCGGCACGCCCGGCCTGACCGACCCCGAGGGTGTCGACGCGCTGGAGCGCATGGTGCACCGCATGGTCGACATGGTGCAGCTGCTCAAACGCCACCAGCGGGTCACCGGCGGCCCGGTCCTGCCCTCGCGGGACCGCAACGAACGCGTGCCGCGGCCCCGCCGCGCCGAATCCGTACCGACCAGAGGAGACAGCGAGAATGTCCACTGAGCAGGCGACCGTTCCGGTCGGCATCGACTTCCCCGCCACCGAGTGGGAGAAGTGGGACAAGCCCGGCGCCGAGGGCCGGGTCAAGATCGCGTACGTCGGGGGGCAGCGGCTGCGCCTGCTGGAGCTGCCCGCCGGGTTCGACGAGCACCACTGGTGCCTGCGCGGGCACACCGGCTACGTGCTGCGGGGCGAGTTCACCATCCACTTCCGGGACCGCTCGGTGCCCTGCCGCCCCGGCATGGGCTTCGTCATCCCGGACGACGAGGAGCACCGCTCCCAGGGCAGCGCGGACGAGCCCACTGTCGTGTTCGTGGTCGACCGGGTCGACCAGCCGTGAGCGACGCCCCCGCCGGCGCGGCCCGCATCACCGAGCTGCGGGCCGCCGTGGACCGGCTCGACCAGCGGATCGTCGAGCTGCTGGCGGTCCGTACCCGGGTGGTCCGGGAGCTGACCGCGCACAAGTCCGACGAGGCGGCCGTGCGGTCGCCGGACCGGGTCCGGCAGGTGCTCGACCGCGTCGCCGAGCTGGCCGGCCGGCACGGCATGCCGCCGGAGGTCGCGGTGGCCACGTACCGCACGCTGATCGAGGAGCTGACCCGGATGCAGCTGGACATGCTGGCGGACCGCCGTGCCGCCGGGACGGCTCCGGCCGCCCCGGCGGCGCCGGAGCGGCGATGACCGGCGGCCGGGCACCCGTCGACCTGCGGCACGCGCTCGCCACGCTCGACCCGCTGCCCGGCGAGCTGGTCCGGGTCGCCGAGGAGCTGCCCGCCCGCTACGGCGTCTCCGCGCACTACGCCCGGTGGGCCGGCGCGCCCGCCGCGCCGCCCACCGGCCCCGGCCCCGCGGTGCTGTTCGATCGGGTACGCCCCGCGCACGGCCCCACCCGGGCCGTGCTGATGGGCCTCTACGGCACCCGGCGCCGCGCCGCCGGGCTGCTCGGTGTCACCCCGGCCGAGCTGCCGCACCGGCTGCTCGACGCGGTGGCCGCGCCCCGGCCGCCGGTGCCCGCCACCGACCCGGCGCGCTGGCCCCGCCATCGGCTGCCGCTGGATCTCACCGCGCTGCCGGTGCCGGTGCTCACCGACGAGGACGCCGGCCCGTACCTGACGCTCGGGGCGGTGCTCGCCACCGATCCGGACACCGGGGTACGCAACCTGTCCGTGCACCGGATGTGTGTCCAGGGTCCGGACACGCTGACCATCTGGATGGTCCCCGGCCGCGACCTGGAACTGGCCCACCAGGCCGCGTTGCGCCGGGGCGCGGCGCTGCCGGTGGCGATCCACCTCGGACTCGGCCCGGCAGTCCTGCTGTCGTCCTGCTGCCCCACCTCGCTGGTGCCGCCGGACCTGGACGAGCTGGCGGTGGCCGGGGCGCTCGCCGGCCGGCCGGTCGAGCTGCTGCCCTGCACCACTGTGGATGCCGAGTTCGTCGCGCACGCCGAGTACGTCATCGAGGGCGAACTGCTGGCCGAGCACGCGCCGGAGAGTCGGCACGGCTCGGTCGCCACCCCGGAGTTCCTCGGCTACCAGGGCCGCGCGCACCCGTCGCTGCCGCTGATCCGGGTCACCGCGATCACCGCTCGGGAGAGCCCGATCCTCCAGGCCGTGTCCGGGCCCGGGCACGAGCAGTCGGTGCTGCTCGGCTTCGGGATGGAGGCCGCGGTGCTGGACCTGCTGCGCCGCCGGGGCACACCGGCGCTGGCCGCGCACTGCCACACAGCCGGCGGCGGCCAGCTCATGGTGGTGCTCCAGTGGCCGGCCAAGCGCGGCCCGGCCGACGACGACGCGGTACGGGACGCGGCGGAGGCGGTGCTGGACGGCTTCCGGATGGCCAAGCTGGTGCTCTGCGTGGACGAGGACGTCGACATGGAGTCCGACCAGGACCTGTGGTGGGCCATGGTGACGCGGTTCCAGGCGGACCAGGATCTGCGTGTACTGGCCGACCGGGAGGGCTTCCCGCTCGACCCGAGCCAGCACACCGGCTACTCCCGGTCGCTGTCCGCCGACGGGCGCACCGCGAAGGCGGTGTTCGACTGCACGGTGCCGTACGCCCAGCGGGACCGGTTCCGCCGGCCCCGGTTCACCGAGCCGTCGCTTCCCGTGCCGCGCCGGCCAGCAGCGCCACTCCCTCGCTGATCCGGGCGGTGGGCAGCGCCGCGTACCCGATCAGGAACGTCGGCTCCGACGGCGGGTGGGTGACGAAGTAGCCGGAGGCGGGATAGACCCGCACGCCGCGCGCGGCGGCGGCGCGCACGATCGCCGCCTCGCCGGCGCCGGGCGTGCCGCCGAGCGTGACGAGGACGTGCAGCCCGGCGGCGGCGCCGGAGACGCGCACCCCGGCGCCGAAGTGCTCGTAGAGCGCCTCCAGCAGCCGGGCCCGGCGCTGCCGGTAGAGGCGGTCCATCCGGGCGATGTGCCGGGCGTACGCGCCGGAGTCGATGAACTCGGCGAGCGCCTCCTGGGTCAGCGTCGGGGTCAGCCGGTCGGTGATCCACTTTATGCCGAGGAACGGCCGGACCAGGTGCGGGGGCAGCACCGCGTAGCCGATGCGCAGCGACGGGAACAGCGTCTTGCTGAAGCTGCCGACGTAGGCCACGTCGGCGCCCTGCGGGTCGGCGGCGAGCGACGGCAGCCGTTCGGCGGCGAACGTGAACTCGTTGTGGTAGTCGTCCTCCAGCACCGTGACGGCGTGCTCGCGTGCCCAGCGCAGCAGCGCCCGCCGTCGCCGCTCGGACATGACGAACCCGGTCGGGAACTGGTGCGACGGTGTGACGTAGACCAGGCGGACCCGGGCCGGGTCCAGGCCGTGGCCGCGTACCCGGTCCTCGATCTCGCCGACCCGCAACCCTTCCTCGTCGACCGGCACGGGCACCACGGCGGCCCGGGAGTAGCCGAAGATCTGCCGCAGCACCGTGTGGCTGGGGTCCTCGATCACCACCACGTCGTCGGGGCCGACGAGCAGCCGGACCAGGATGTCCATGGCCTGGGTGGCACCGCTGGTGACGATGGTGTGCTCGCGGGCGACGTCGAGCGCCCGGCTGCGCCGCAGCAGCGCGGCGATCTGCGCGCGCAGCGCCGGTGAGCCCTCCGCCGGGCCGTAGCCCAGCGCCACCGCGTCGGCCCGGCTCACCGCCGTGGCGAGCGACTGCCGCCAGCGCGCCACCGGGAAGCTCGCCAGCGCAGGGGTGCCGTGCCGGAAGTCGTACGCACCGTCCGGCCGGTGCATGGGTGCCGGCTCCCACGGCCGCCACAGCGGGCTGCCGGCGTCGGTGGGCAGCGGCGGTTCGGGGCGCAGCGGGGCGCGGGCCGGCGGGTCGCGGTGCGGCAGGTCGGGCAGGGCGTCGCTGACCCGGGTGCCGGAGCCGCGCCGGGAGGTGAGGACGCCGTTGGCGCGCAGCAGCTCGTACGCGCGGGTGACCACGGTGCGGGAGACGCCCAGTTGGTGGGCCAGTTCCCGGCTGGGCGGCACCGGGTCGCCGGGGCGCAGCCGGCCGGCGCGGACGGATCCGCTGATCTGGTCGCAGAGCTGCTGCTGCAACGGCACCGGGCTGTCCCGGTCGAGCACCACGAGCAGCTGCGACGACCCCACCCGCGACGCTCCCCCACCTAGCCGCCCCTTCCCCCGATCCTAGTCCCACCCCACCCCCACATCCGGTCGATCATGAAGTTGACGGCGTTCTCGATCTCCGATCCGGCCGCCAACCTCATGATCAACCGAGAGGAGAGGGTCAGAGGGAGACGGGGCGGCCGCCGAGGGTCACCGTGAGGCGGCCGTCGCCGGTGAAGGACCAGGCGAGGGCTCCGGAGTACGTGGAGCAGCGGGAGCCGTTGCTGCCGGACCAGAACTGGTTCGAGCCGTCCACGTTGCCGACCGTCTTGTCGTTGGAGCCGCTGCCGGCGAAGCGGCAGGACGTGTTGCTCCGGAACACCGAGGTGCCGGCGTCGAACGAGAAGTTGCGTTCGGTGTTGTCGATGCTCAGGTTGTTCGAGATCGTCATGGTGCCCGGGTTCCGGTTGTACGTGAACCCGTGCTTGCCGTTGCGGTACGCGATGGTGCGCCGGACGGTGTGGTTCACCGCGATGTCCTCGCCGCCGAGCTTGAAGCCGTTGCGGTCGCCGTTGCCGTTCTGCGTGCCGTTGCTCAGCGTGCCGTTGCTGTACGCGAGCGAGTCCTCGATGGTCACCGTGCCGATCGCGCCGGTGTCGGACTTGGTGTAGAGGTCCCATCCGTCGTCGATGTTGTGGTGCGACACCGCGTACCGGAAGACGTTGCCGCCGCCGACGGTGAGCTTGGCCGCGAAGCCGTCGGCGTCCTCGCCGTCGGAGTCGGCGTTGTCGTGCGACTCCACGCTGACCATGAGGTTGTTGGCGGGCCACTGGTCGCGGGGCGTGCTGGAGGCGATCCGGGACAGTTGCAGCCCGGTGTCGCGGTTGAAGCGGGTCACCGTCCGCTCGATGATGTTGTTGCTGCCGCCGACGAAGATGCCGTTGTCACCGGCCCGCTCCACTACGATCCCGCGCACGTGCCAGTACGAGGCGTTCAGCGCGAGCCCTCGGTTGGCCGGGTCCTCGCTCATCGCGGAGAAGTTCAGGATCGGCGTCTCACCCGGGTAGGCGTACAGGTTCTTGCGGGCGCCCGACGTGCCGTTGTTGCCGGCGGCGACGGTGACCGTCTGGGACAGGTTGTAGGTGCCGCCGCGCAGGTAGATCGTGCCGCCCGCGCCGACGCGGGTGATCGCCGCGGCGATCGTGGTGGGGCTGGCCTGGGTGCCGGCCGCCCCGGCGGTGCCGTTCGGCGCGGCGTAGATCGCGCCGCCGGTCGGCGGCGGCGTGCTCGGGGGCGGCGTGCTGGGGGGTGGCGTGCTCGGGGGCGGGCTGCTCGGCGGGGCGCTGGTCGGCGGCGTGCCGGTGGTGGGGATGACGCCGCCGGTGCAGGTGACACCGTTGACGGCGAACGAGGTCGGGACCGGGTTGCTGCTGTTGTTCCAGGTGCCGTTGAAGCCGAACGACGTGCTCGCGTTGGTGCCCAGGCTGCCGTTGTAGCTGACGTTGGCGGCCCGCACCGAGGCGCCGCTGGCGGTGATCTCGGCGCCCCAGGCCTGGGCGACGGTCTGACCGGCGGCGAACGTCCAGGTGACGGCCCATCCGTTGAGCGGGTCGCCGAGGTTCGTCAGGTTGACGTTGGCGGTGAAGCCGCCGCCCCACTGCGCGGTGACGGCGTAGTCGACGCGGCAGCCGGCGGCCGCCTGCGCGGCGGTCGCGCCGACGGCCAGGCCGGACGCGGCGAGCGCGGCCGTCGCCGCGGCGGACGTCCACAACACCGTACGGCGGTGTCGGTTGATCATGCTGGTCTCCTGCGGGTGGTGGTGCCGTGCCCGCGCCGGCACCGATGCCCTGTCGGTGTCGGGGGCGGGCCTTGATACCCGGACGTCCCACGAACGCTCACGTCTCCCGCGCAGTAAGCGCTTTCAGCGCAGCCTAACGACGGACGTCGATGCGGTCAAACCTCGGTACGCACTGAACGATCTCGACGCGCCGTCCGTATCCACTGCCGACCGGAACATCGGCCGGAACCGCGATGCCGGAGCGGGCACGAGCACGATTCCTCCAGTCGTCACTTCGCACCGTGGAGACGGGGCGGCACCCGCCGCACCGGCCCTCCCGGTCAACCAGAGGAGAGGTGCATGGCCAGGGGTACGCGCAAGACCGCGGTCCTGAAGCTCGGCGGGGTGGGCACCCTCGCGGCGCTGTTGTTCGCCGGCGGACTGCAACTGGCGTCGGCGGGCGAGAACAACCGCCCGGCCACCACAGCCGCCGCGCAGACCGTGAACTGCCCGACCGTACGCGACAAGTTGCCCGCCGTCCCCGCTGCGGCGTCGGCCCAGGTGGAACGGGAACTGGCCAACCTGGACCAGGAGATCGCCCGGCAGAACGAGCGGCTGGCCCGGCAGGCGGTACGCCCCGAGGGCGGACCGGCGTTCATCGACAACGCCATCCTCGGCCCGCTGCGCAGCAAGCGCGTCGCCGTGCTCGACCGCATCGAGATCGCCTTCAACCGGATCGGCGCGCAGCGACCTAACCTGGACGCGCTGGCGGCCTGCTCGCTCAACGCCCCGGGCGTGCCGAGCGCCGTCAACGGCGGCGCCGGCCAGAACGGTGCCGGCCAGAACGGCAACGGCAACGCCGGCGGGCAGAACGGCAACGGTCAGACCGGCAACGGCAACGCCGGGGGTCAGAACGGCAACGCGGGCGGCCAGAACGGTAACGCCGGCGGCGCGGCGCGGACCGTCAACTGCCCCCGCGTCGTGCTCCCCGCCGTCCCGGCGGCGGCCGCGGGCCAGGTGCAGGCCGAACTGGCCACGCTGGACAAGCAGATCGCCGAGGCCGACGCCCGCCTGGCCCGGCTCGCGGTACGCCCCGAGGGCGGACCGGCGTTCATCGACAACGCCATCCTCGGCCCGCTGCGCAGCAAGCGCGTCGCGGCGCTCGACCGCATCGAGATCGCGTTCAACCGGATCGGCGCGCAGCGGCCGAACCTGGACGGGTTCGCCACCTGCGGCCTGAACTGACAGGGACCGGTCGCGGCCCGGCGGTGCGCATCCCGCCGGGCCGCGACTGCGGTCACAACGGCCCGAACACGTCGCCCGGGTCGGCGTCCAGCGAGAGCGTCTCCAGCACGGTGAGCAGTTGCCGTTCCTCGTACCGGAAGTGCGACTCCATGATCGCCGCCACGCCCTCCAGGTGCCGGGCCAGTTCCCCGGGCGGGGCGTCGCGGGCCACCGCCGCGCTCAGCCCGGTCAGCAGGTACCCGATCATCGAGTGGTCCTGCCGCAGCCGGTCCAGCGTGCCGCGCAGCTCCGGATGCCGCGCTGCGATCGCCGGGAAGAGGCTGTGGTCCTCGCCCTCGTGATGCGCGGTCAGCGCCGCGCAGAACCCGTGGCAGAACAACAGCAGCTCACGTGTCGCCGGGCGGGCCGGCTCGCCGTCGGCGAGCGCCCGCCGGGTCACCGCCAGCGCTTCGCGCAGCCGCTCGTGAACGGCGCGCATCTCGCGGCTCCAGGCCACCAGCCTGGTCTGTTCGCCCTCAGCCATGAGGCGAGGGCGAAGGGACGACGAGTGTCATCGTCGTGCTCCCTTCGATCCGGCGCCTCCATGCCTGACACGGTCTGCCACCGGCACGCGACGCTGGGCGGAGCCTAACCGGCGGCACCGGCGCCATCAAGTAGTGCCAGCGCTACCCCGGTTCGGCAGCTGGCGGTATGGAGCGCGGTGCCTGGTTCACCGAGGCTTGAGGTCGTACCCGTTCACCTCCGTCGAGGAGTTCCCATGACCCGCCGTACCTTCCCGGTGGCCGTCGGCGCCGCGGCCTTGCTCACCGTCACCGCGCTGGGTGTGCCCGCCGCGTCCGCCACCACCACCGACGCCCGGCGTCCGGCCGCCGACGCCGTCCAGCAGCGACTGGACGGCCTGGTCGCCGAGCACGGCTTCCCCGGGGCGCTGGCCTCCGTACGCCGCGACGGCCGGGTGCGCGACTACACCGCCGGGGTCGGTGACCTGCGCACCGGCGCCGGGATCCCCCGCGACGCCCGGGTGCGCGTCGGCAGCAACACCAAGACGTTCACCGCGGTGGTCGTCCTCCAGCTCGTCGGCGAGGGCCGGATCGACCTGGACGCAAGCGTCGAGCGCTACCTGCCCGGCTTGGTGCGCGCCAACGGCAACGACGGGCGGCGGATCACCGTACGCCAGCTGCTCCAGCAGACCAGCGGCCTGCCCGACTACGACGACGTGGTGTTCGGCAAGGCGCAGGACCTCGTGGACCGGCGCAGCGACTACTTCGACCCGCGCCGGCTGCTGGACGAGGCACTCACCCAGTCGCGGCACTTCCCGCCGGGCGAGAAGTGGGAGTACAGCAACACCAACTTCGTCCTGGCCGGACTGATCGTCGAGCGGGTCACCCAGCGCCCGGTCGGCGAGGAGATCACCCGGCGGATCATCGAGCCGCTGCGGCTGCGCGACACGTACTGGCCGCAGACCGGCGAGCAGGACCTGCCCGGCCGGCTGCCGCGCGGATACGTGGCGGTGGAGCCCGGCGCGCCGTGGGTCGACGTGACCCGGATGGACCCGTCGCTGGGCTGGGCCGCCGGCCAGCTCGTCTCGACGCCGTCGGACCTGCGCACGTTCTTCGAGGCGCTGCTGGCGGGCCGGCTGCTCAAGCCGGCCCAGCAGGCGGCCCTGACGCGTACCGTGCCGGCGCCCGACTTCGAGCCCAGCGGCGTCTGGGAGTACGGCCTGGGCATCGCCCGGCACGAGCTGCCCTGCGGCGGTCACGCCTGGGGGCACGGCGGTGACATCCAGGGCTTCCAGACCCGCAACCTGTCCACCACGGACGGGCGCAGCGCGGTGGTCGCGGTGACCGGGCTGCCGACGAGCATGGAGATGCTGGAGGCGGTCACCAGCACCGTCGACGCGGCCCTGTGCGGCACCCGCCGCTGATCCGCCTCGACACCGCACGCGCGCCGCCTCCCGCGAGGCGGCGCGCGGACGTGCGTGCGTCTACCGCCGGCCGTCGAGGTAGCGCAGCACGGCGGTGACCCGGCGGTCGGCGCGGTCGTCAGGCGGCAGGCTCAGCTTCGCGAAGATGCTGCGGATGTGCTTGTGCACCGCGCCGTCGGTGACGAACAGCCGTTCCGCGATCGCGCCGTTGCCCAGCCCTTCGGCCATCAGCGCCAGCACCTCGTGCTCACGCGGCGACAGCTCGGCCAGCGCGGTGTCCGGCCGCCGGTTGCGGGCGAGCAGCTGCCCGACCACCTCGGGGTCGATCACGCTGCCGCCGGCCGCGACGCGGTGCAGCGCGGCGAGGAACTCCTCGACCCGGCCCACCCGCTCCTTGAGCAGGTAGCCGAGCCCGGAGGCGCCGACCGAGAACAGCTCGGTGGCGAACGCCTGCTCGACGTACGCGGACAGGACCAGCACCGCGAGGCCCGGCAGGCGGCGGCGGGCCTCGACCGCGGCGACGATCCCCTCGTCGGTGTGCGTGGGCGGCATCCGCACGTCGACGATCGCCACGTCCGGCCGGTGCTCGTCCACGGCGGCCAGGAACTCCCCCGGCGTGCCGGCGGTGGCCACCACGTCCAGGTCCTCGGCGCGCAGCAGCAGCGCCAGCCCTTCGCGCAGCAGCGCGTCGTCCTCGGCGATCACGATCCGCATGGCAGCTCCACGTGCATCCTCGTCGGTCCTCCCGGTGGACTCGTCAGCGTCATCCGCCCGTCGTACGCCTCGACCCGGCGGCGGATGCCGGTCAGCCCGGAGCCGCGCGTCTCGTCGGCGTCCCCGCGCCCGTCGTCGGTGACGGTCACCAGCAGCCGGTTCCCCTCCCGGCGCACGGCGACCTCCACCGCGCTCGCGCCGCTGTGCCGGACCACGTTCGTCAACGCCTCGGCCACCACGAAGTACGCGGTGGCCTCGACCGACGCCGCGCAGCGCACGTCGACGTCCACCGACAGGCGGCACGGCACCGCGCACTCCGCGGCGAGTCCGTCGAGCGCCCCGGCCAGGCCCCGGTCGCCGAGCACCGGCGGCAGGATGCCGCGCACCACCGTACGCAGCTCACCGAGCGCCTGCTCGGCCGCGTTCTGCGCGCGTTCCAGGATCTCGTCGGCGCGGGCCGGGTCACGGCGTACCGCCCGCCGCGCGGCGCCGAGCAGCACGTTCACCGCGACCAGCCGGTTCTGCGTGCCGTCGTGCAGCGAGCGTTCGATCCGGCGCAGCTCCACCGCATGGGCGTCGAGCGCGGCGGCCCGCGTGGCGGTGAGTTCGGCGACCCGCAGCGACAGGTCGAACCCGGGCGGCGGGGGCAGCAGCCGGCGGCCCGGCCGGGCCTGGATCCGCGCCAGGGCCGGCCCGGTCGCGACCGCGAGCACCAGCCACCCGATGCCGAGCACGCCGACAGTGAGCGCGTCGCCGAGTCCGTCGACGCGCCACCAGCCGATCCCTGGCGCACCGGCGTCCGGCGGCACCAGCCGGTACCACAGCGGGAACGTCATGTCCTGCACGGCGTAGATCGGCAGCGCGAGCGCGATCAGCCCGGCGCCGAAGCCGAGCGTTCCGTGGGTGGCCACCCAGCGCAGTTCCCGCCGGACGACCGGGTCGCGCAGCGCCGGGCGCACCCCGGCCGGCACCGGGCCGGGCGACGGGATCGGCGGCCCCCACCGGGACAGCCGGGCACGCTCGCGGTCGGCCACCGACCGCACCGCCCGCAGCATCCCGGGTACGAGCAGCAGTCCGACCCCGCCGACGCAGGCCGCCGCCACGACGACGGCCCCGAACAGCGCGCCGAGCGCCAGCACGGCGGTGCCGAGCCCGCCGACGAGGTGCTCCAGCGCGTCCACCGCGGCGCGGAACCGCCTGCGTACGTACTCCATCCCCGGCCCACCCCCGGCCGCCACGATAGGTCACCGCTGTCGCCGTCCGTCAGGTCCGGGCGCGGAAAGTACAGCCTGCTGTACCCCGGTCGTCGTGCTGGCGGGATCGTTCCCGGCCGGCCGCGCGCCTAGCGTCGAGGTGCAAGGACGTCACCCGAGGAGGCAGCCGTGAACGACCTGGACCGTACCGCCGAGAACACCGCCGCGACGACGCCCGTCACCCGGATGCGCCCGCTGCTCTGGCTGGTGCTCGTCGTCAGCGTGGCGGCGAACGTGACGCTGTCGAGCGTCCTGGGCAACCCGTGGGCCGGTTCGGCCTTCGGCGCGCTGGCGCTCGCATCAGGCGCGGCGCTCGCAGTGAACCACTACCGCAACCGCTGACCCGCCGCCGTGCGGGCGGCGCCGGGAAGCCGGGCGGGGCGGGCCGGGACGACGATCGGCCCGCCCTGCGGCGTTCGCCCCGCGACCACTCCCCCGGCTGGTACGACTGGTGTCGTCGCGGGAGGTCCGCGGCTGCGCGCGTTAACGTCACCACTCGATTGACAGACGACTATGTGAACGCCAGGCTAGGGGAGATTGTTAGCGCTAACGCGGACGTCATCCCCACCGCAGAGGAGGGCCCCTCGTGCCCCTGACCCGACGCGCGTTCACCCTCGGTGCCCTGTCCACCGCTGCAGCCGCCTCCGGCGCGCTCAGCCTGCCCCGCGGCGCGCTCGCCGCGCCGAACACGGCCTACGCCATGGCCTACTTCACCGAGACGCCTAACGGTCTCGGCGCCGACTACGGCCTGCACCTGGCCGTCAGCCGGGACGGCCTCACCTGGACCCCGCTGAACCAGAACAACCCGGTCGTCACCCCGACCGCCGGGCAGCTCGGCCTGCGCGACCCGTTCGTGCTGCGCAGGACCGACGGCACGTTCGTGGTGCTCGCCACCGACCTCAAGGGCACCAACTGGGGGCTGACCAGCCAGTACCTGCACGTGTGGGACTCCACCGACCTGACCGCGTTCACCGGTTACCGGCGCATCCGGATGCACACGCTGGACACCCACACGTGGGCGCCGACCGCGTTCTGGGACGCCGCCCGCGGCCAGTACGCCATCGTCTACTCCGCCAACAACGGCCGGGACGTGCTGTTCGTCAACTACACGAGCGACTTCCGCACCGTCAGCGCACCGCAGGTCTACTTCAGCCCGGGCTTCGGCGTGCTCGACGGCGACGTGGTGGTCGACGGCGGCACCACGTACCTCTACTACAAGAACCTCGACGACGGGTACCTGTACGGCGCCCGGTCCGCCACCGGCGCACCGAACAGCTTCACCACGTACACGAGCAGGCTGCGGCAGGGCAACGCGATCGAGGCGCCGCTGCTGCTGCGCACGAACGAGGGCGGCTGGCGGCTGTGGGGCGACTCGTTCAGCCCGGTCAACAACGACTACTACGCCTGGTCCACCACGACCATCGCGGGCAACTCGTGGACGCCGCTGAACCAGCGCGACTACACCCCACCGCTGAACTCCAAGCACGGCTCGATGGTCGGCATCAGCGACGCCGAGTACGCCGGAATGGTCAACCGCTGGGGCACGCCGAACTGGGTGCGGCTCAAGTCGTCGAACCTGCCCGACCGCTACGTCCGGCACGCCGACCGGATCGCCCGCGTCGACGCGTACCCGTTCGACCCCTACCAGGACCAGATGTGGCGCATGGTCCCCGGCCTGGCCGACTCCGCCGGCGTCTCGTTCGAGTCGGTCAACTACCCCGGCAACTACCTGCGGCACTACGACTACGCGGTCCGGCTGGACCCGAACGACGGCACCGCCACGTTCCGCGCCGACGCCACCTTCCACCGCACCGCCGGCCTGGCGGACAGCACCTGGTCGTCGTTCCGCTCGCACAACTTCCCCACCCGCTACCTGCGGCACTACGACTACCGGCTGCGCATCGACCCGCTCGGCGCCGGCTCCCCCGCGATCGACAGGCAGGACGCCACGTTCCGGGTCACCGCGTAACCGCCCCCACCACCACCGTCCCCCACCACCACCGTCCCCCGCCACGGAGGCCACCATGCCCGCTCCCCTGGTGAACCGCCGATTCCTCCTGCGCACGACCGCCGCGACAGCCGTCGCGGCCACCGCCGGCGCCGCCGCCGGGTCCGTCTCCGCAGGCGGTACGGCACACGCCGCGCTGCCACCGGCCCGCCCCGACATCGGCGTGTCCGCGTACGCGTTCGACCCCGGCCAGGTACGGCTGACCGCCGGCCGCTGGCAGGACAACCAGAACCGTACGGTCGCCTACCTGCGCTTCGTCGACGTGAACCGGCTGCTCTACAACTTCCGGGCCAACCACCGCCTGTCCACCGGCGGCGCCGCCGCCAACGGCGGCTGGGACGCGCCCAACTTCCCGTTCCGCACCCACATGCAGGGGCACTTCCTGACCGCCTGGGCACAGGCGTGGGCGGTGCTCGGCGACACCACCTGCCGGGACAAGGCACTCACCATGGTCGCCGAACTGGCCCGCTGCCAGGCCAACAACGGCGCGGCCGGGTTCAGCGCCGGGTACCTGTCCGGCTTCCCGGAGTCCGACTTCACCGCGCTGGAGGCGCGGACGCTCAGCAACGGCAACGTGCCCTACTACTGCATCCACAAGACGCTCGCCGGGCTGCTGGACGTGTGGCGGCTGATCGGCAGCACCCAGGCCCGGGACGTGCTGCTGGCGCTGGCCGGGTGGGTCGACCAGCGCACCGGCCGGCTCACCTCGGCCCAGATGCAGGCCATGCTCGGCACCGAGTTCGGCGGCATGAACGCGGTGCTGACCGACCTCTACCAGCAGACCGGCGACGGGCGGTGGCTGACTGTCGCGCAGCGGTTCGACCACGCCGCCGTGTTCAACCCGCTCGCCGCCAACTCCGACCAGCTCAACGGGCTGCACGCCAACACGCAGGTGCCCAAGTGGATCGGCGCGGCCCGGGAGTACAAGGCCACCGGCGTCACCCGCTACCGGGACATCGCCGCGAACGCGTGGGCCATCACGGTCGGCGCGCACACGTACGCCATCGGCGGCAACAGCCAGGCCGAGCACTTCCGGGCACCCAACGCGATCGCCGGCTACCTGCGCAACGACACGTGCGAGGCCTGCAACACGTACAACATGCTCAAGCTGACCCGGGAACTCTGGCAGCTCGACCCGGACCGGGTCGCGTACGCCGACTTCTACGAGCGCGCGCTGCTCAACCACATGATCGGCCAGCAGAACCCGGCCGACGCGCACGGCCACGTCACGTACTTCACCCCGCTCAACCCGGGCGGGCGGCGCGGTGTCGGCCCGGCGTGGGGCGGCGGCACGTGGAGCACCGACTACAACTCGTTCTGGTGCTGCCAGGGCACCGGGCTGGAGACCAACACGACGCTGGCGGACGCGATCTACTTCCACAACGGCACCACGCTGACCGTCAACCTGTTCGTGCCCTCGGTGCTCACCTGGAGCCAGCGCGGCATCACCGTCACGCAGGCCACCTCGTACCCGGTCGGCGACACCACCACGCTCACCGTCACCGGCTCGGTGGCCGGGTCGTGGACGATGCGGATCCGGATCCCGGCGTGGACCAGCGGGGCGAGCGTCAGCGTCAACGGCGTCGCGGCGGGCATCGCCGCCACGCCGGGCAGCTACGCCGTCCTGACCCGCGCCTGGACCTCCGGCGACACGGTCACGGTCCGGCTGCCGATGCGGGTCACCACTGTGGCGGCCAACGACGACGCCGCTGTGCAGGCCGTCACGTACGGGCCGGTGGTGCTCTCCGGCAACTACGGCAACACCACGTTGAGCGGCCTGCCGACGCTGGACCCCGGCTCGGTGACCCGCACCGCCGCCGGCAGTCTCGCGTTCACCGCCCGGGCCGACGGCGCCACCGTCAACCTCGGCCCGTTCTACGACGCCCACGGGCACAACTACACGGTCTACTGGCGGGTCGGCGCGGGCGGTGGCGGCGGTGAGGCGAGCTTCCGGCTCGCCAACGCGGCGAGCGGCCTGGTGCTCGGCATCCAGAACATGTCCACAGCCGACGGCGGGCTCGCGCTCCAGTGGGGCGACACCGGCACCGCCGACCACGACTGGCAGCTGGTGGTCGACGGGTCGGCGCTGCGGCTGCGCAACGTCAACAGCGGCAAGGTGCTGGGCGTGGAGAACATGTCCACGGCTGACAACGCCCGGATCCTCCAGTGGGCGGACAACGGGACCGCCGACCACCTCTGGACCGTCGTCGACGTGGGCGACGGCAGCCACAAGCTGCGCAACGTCCACACCGGCAAGCTGCTCGGCATCTCCGGCGGCTCGACCGCCCAGGGCGCGTTCGCCGTGCAGGATCCGGACAACGGCAGCCTGGACAACCAGTGGCGGTTCCTGCCCAACGGGGCGCGGCGGATCCAGAACCTCGGCAGCGGGCTGGTGCTCGGCGTGCAGAACATGTCCGCAGCGGACGGCGGGCTGGTCGTCCAGTGGGGCGACACCGGCACCGCCGACCACCTCTGGACCGCGCTCGTGGACACCGGCGGCTACCTGCGGCTGCGCAACGGCAACAGCGGCAAGGTGCTGGGCGTCGAGGGCGGCTCGACAGCGGCCGGCGCCCGGATCGTCCAGTGGGCCGACAACGGCACCGTCGACCACAGGTGGCGGCTGCGGCACGGCGGAGGCGGCTGGTTCCGCATCCAGTGCGCGAACGGCGGCCGGGTGCTCGGGCTCAGCGGCGGCTCCGGCGCCCAGGGCGCGCAGGCGGTCCTCGCCGACGACACCGGGGCCGCGCACCAGCGCTGGCGGTTCCTGTAGATCAGGCGGTGACGGTGGGAGCGGTCCGGCCGCTCCCACCGCCACCGGGTTCGGTCAGGGCGTCAGGGCGTCCGGGGCGGGAGTCCAGGTCGACTCGTCCCGCACGTCGTCGGCGACGGTGATCCCCTCGGCGATCCGCAGCAGCTCGGCCTGGGGCAGCCGGCCGCCGACGCCCTCGGAGCTGACCTGGACGACGACAGTGCCGTCGGCGCTCCAGATGTTGCAGAACCCGCCTCCGCGGGCCGCCCCCGGGTAGCACTTCGTCGCACCGGGCTCCGGTGACTGGTTGGAGCTGGTGCTCGGCGTGACGAAGATGTGGAACCCGTCCCTGATCCCGCCCTCGACCGAGTCGAACGGCGCGGTCAGGCCCGAGGTGCGCAGGGGCGGCCTGGTGTACGTCGCGCCGCCGTAGTCACCGGCGCGGGCGGTGGCGATGCCGCTCAGGCCGGGCATGGCGTGCGTGCCCACCTGGAGCGGCACGTAACCCCGCGGCAGGTAGCCCACAGTGAACGGCAGCGGCGCCGGCGTCGGCCCGGCCGGCTTCAGGCCCGCGACCAGGCCGCTCAGGTCCGCGAAGCTCGGCGTCGCCGCGTCGCCGGAGATCGATGTGACGGCCGCCCAGGCGTTGTGGGCGTACTCCCAGGCGAACAGCTTGTTGCCCGGATCCACCGGGTTGCGCGGGTCGAGGCCGAACGGCAGCGTCGCCTGCACCGCCCTGCGCCCGGCCACCCTGACGCTCCGACCGTCCTTGACCGCGGCCGGATCGAAGGCGCCGGGCCGGTAGACGGTCAGGTACGCCCACAGAGTCGGCTTCGCCCCGGCGGCCGTCCTCTCCTGCTCGAACGCCTCGGCCTCGTCCTGGCTGACGGGCTTGTCGTTCGAGGTGTGCCGGTCGGAGTAGACGGGGGCGATCTGGTACGCGGTCGACACGACGATCGGGTCCTGCACGTGCAGCGTGCCGGCGTCGTACCCGGTGAAGGTGAAGGTGAACGGCGAGGCGTCCGGCCAGGGGCTGACGCCCGGACGCGGCGCCTCGGACAGCGCCGAGGCGGTGCGCCTCGCGTCCAGGGTCGGCACCGTGATCGCGGCGGCGACCGCCACCGCGACGAGGCCCGCCGCGCCGGCTGTCGCGAACCGGTTCCGGCGGCGCCGCTCGGCGCGCCGCCCGGCCGCGACGATGTCGTCGACGGTACGGCCCATCGGCGGCTCGTCGCCGGTCACGGCGTCCACCAGTTCACGCAACTGCATTTGTCCACTCCTCCATCGGCCTGCCGGTGAGATTGAGGTGTTCGCCGCCGAGGGACTCGCGCAGCTTCGCCAGCCCACGGGAGACCTGGCTCTTGGCCGTGCCGACCGTGCAGTCGAGCACGGCGGCCGTGTCCTCCAGGCTCAGGTCCAGGTAGTGCCGCAGCACCACGGCGGCCCGCTGTCCCGCCGGGACGGCTTCGAGCGCCGCCCGCAGGCGCATCCGCTCGTCAGTCACCGCCGCCGTGTCCCGCACCGCGGCGTCCGGCATGGCGTCGCCAGCCGACCGCTCGCGCCGCCAGGGCCGGCGGGTCTCGTCGATCGCGGCCCGGTAGACCATGGTCTTGACGTAGAGATCGGGCCGCTCCAGCTTCCGCCAGCGTGGATAGAGCTTGACCAGCGCGTTTGCCACGGCGTCCTCCGCGGCGTGCCAGTCGCCGCAGGTCATGTACGCCAGCTTGCGCAGGGACGCCATCTGTGACGTCACGAACTCGCGGAACGCTTGCTCGTCTTCGGCTTTCAATCGACTGCCTCCTCGTGACGGAGGTAGAACGGCTACGCCCGCCCGGGAAGTTGCACGGACGGCGGACCAAATCCGCCGCGTGTCCGGAGACCTCGGTCAGTACCGTCCCGGTGGCGGCACCGGCCACGAGCGGATCATGGTCGCCAGCAGCGCCGGATGGTCGGTCGCCCCGCGCATGTCCACCGACCGGCGGCAGCAGATCGTCACGCCGCTCGACGCCAGGATCTGCTGGCGGCCGCCGTCGTCGATCCGCCGGTAGCCCACCGGCACGCACGACCGCACGTCCGGCATGCCTCCGGCCCGCAGGTTGAGGTCACCCCCGAGGACGGTCGCCGCGCCGACGGCGTCGCCCCGGACGCCCGGCACGACGGTGCCGAGCAACTGCCCGCACTGGGCCAGCGCCACCTGGCCGCTGGTGTTCGCCAGGTGCGTGGTGCACGCGTGCAGCCCGCCGGCCCGGACGCAGAGCCAGACCCGCTCCTCGGGGTCGGCGAGGTCCTGCGCCGGATAGGTCCCCCGGTGCACCGACGGCCGGTCGTCGCGGTCGTCGAGGCGGGTCAGCAGCCCGATCCCGTACGGCTCGCCGTTGTTGCACCGGGTGGGACCGCCGGAGGGGCGGTCACCGGCGGCCTGGAACGCGGACACCACTGTGCCCCCGGCACGGGCGGCCCGCAGCGCCCGCCCCAGCGTCACCACGTCGTCGCGGCAGATCTCGTTGAGCGTGACCACGTCGGGCAGTTCCGCGGCGATGACGTCGGCGGCCTGCGGGACGGCCCGGCCGGTGTAGCAGCCGGCCCGGCCGCTGTTGCAGAGGTTCATCTGGAGCACCCGCAGCGTCCCCGCGCCGGCGGCGCCGGCGCCCGACGACCCTGCGGGCAACCCGGCAACGACGAGAAGGCACACCGCGGTCAGCACCCGGCGGACACGCCGGGCGAGGTGGGTGACCGGCTGCGCTGACAGCGGGGCTCCAACGGGTACGGGCGGCGGCGGGCGCCGGTGATCCTATCGCCGCAACGCTCCCGTCGCCGCCCGGCGCGGCCTACCTCGGTACGTCCCGGAACCACGCCTCCCGGTCGTCCGGGTCCGGTCCGCGCCGGGGCAGTGTCGGGGGTTCCTCGCCGGTGACCGGCGCGTAGTGGTCGAAGGTGGTGGTCAGCACCGCCTCGCCGCCGGTGAGGTCGGGCAGGGCGGCGACGACCCGCGGCACCCGGGCGGACGGCAGGGTGCCGCTCACCTCCAGGTAGCCGCCAGCGACTGCGGTGTCGTGGACGACCGCGCCGAGCCGGCCGAGCAGCGCCAGCACCGTCTCGACCGCGTGCCGGGGCAGGTTGACGTCGAACCCCTCGATCGGCTGGCACACCCGCGTACCGGCCTGCCGCAGCGCGGCGACGACCACGACCGGGGCGAGGTTGCGGAAGTCCGCCGCCACCGTCGAGATCGACTTGTCGAACTTCTGGTGCGGCCGGCTCTGCCGGGGCCAGTACCGGGACGCCGTCATGGTGACAGTGCAGTCGGTGACCGGCCAGCCGTGCCGGCCCTGCCGCAGCGCGGCCCGCACGCCCTCCTCGGTGGCGGCGACGAAGGCCGGCGGCAGCCGGCCCGGCTCGATCCCGGGACGGAACTCGATGCCGTGCCCGGCCGGTGCGGCGTCGATGCGCAACCCCAGCCCGGCCAGGTACGGGTTGCCGCGCTCGCGCAACCGCTCCTCGGCGGCGCCGGTGCCGGCGACCCGTTCGATGCAGGCGGTGAGCGTGCCGGAGAACCGCACCCGGACGCCGTACCGGTCCTCCATCAGGGCGGCGAGGACCTCCTTCTGGACCTCGCCGTGCAGGCGGATCACCGCTTCCGCCTGCTGCTCGTCGAGGCGCAGGTCCACGAGCGGGTCCTCGTCGGCCAGCTCGGCCAGGCCGGCGAACATCGCCAGGCGCTGCGCCGGGTCGACCGGCTCGACGACCGCCTGCCGGGTCGGTGGCGGGAACCGGTAGCCGTGCCGCCGTGGCGGGTCGCCGATGTGCTGGCCGATCCGGGCCGACACCCCGCGTACCGCCGCGATCTGCCCGGCCGAGACCGACCGGCGCACCAGCACGCCGGCGGGCTCGATGACGGCGATCTCGGTGACCGGCTCCGGACGACCGCCGGCGAGCTGCACCCGGTCCCGCACCCGCAGACGCCCGGACCACAACCGCAGCCAGACGCGCCGGCCGTGCCCGTCCCGGTCGACGGCGAAGACGGTGCCCGCGGGCGGACCGTCCCGCGCCTCGCCGTACGGGAGCAGGTCGGCCAGGACGTCGCACAGCCGGCGTACCCCGGCGCCGGTGATGGCCGAGCCGCACACCGCCGGGACCAGCTCGGCGCCTCGTACCGCGCGGCGGAGCGCCCGGCGGACGTCGCGGACACGTACCGGCCGGTCGGTCAGCCAGCGTGCCGCCACCGCGTCGTCGACCTCGGCCACCTCCGCCACCACGGGTTCGGCGTCGAGGTCCACGGCATGCACCAGGGCCTCGCGGCGGCCCTGGCCGGTGACAGTGGTGAGCAGGACCGGCCGCGCCCCGAGCCGCTGCCGCACCTGGGCCGTCACCCGGTCCACGTCGGCGCCGCCACGGTCCACCTTGTTGAAGAAGAACACAGTCGGTACGCCGATGCGGCGCAGCGCCCGCCAGATGGCGACGGTCTGCGGCTGGACGCCCTCCACGCTCGACACCACGAGCACCGCGGCGTCGAGGACGGCCAGCGACCGCTCGACCTCCGCGATGAAGTCGGGGTGGCCGGGGGTGTCCAGCAGGTTGATGCTGAGGTCGCCGATGGTGATCGACGTGACGGCCGCCCGGATGGTGATGCCGCGGCGGCGTTCCAGCTCCATCGAGTCGGTCCGGGTCGTGCCGGCGTCGACGCTGCCCGGCTCGGCCACGGCGCCCGCCTCGTAGAGCAGGCGTTCGGTCAGGCTGGTCTTTCCGGCGTCAACATGCGCGACGATTCCGAGGTTCAACAGGGCCAAGGCGGAGCTCCACGGTAGGACGGGCAAGGGTCCGAAGCGTGGAAGCTGCTCGCATTGTCTCTCCTGGTGACAGTCGTGGTGGCGGCGCTCGCCGCCGGCGTGCAGTCCTACCTTGCCCGTCCGCCGCGATCGTCACCACCGAATTCGGTCCGGCTCAGCGCACGGACGCGGCCGTATTCGGCCAGGGCGTGAAAGGCGGCCTTGGGCGTCCACGAGCCGTCCGGCAGCACGCGCACGATCCCCCGTGACGCCAGGTCGTAGTCGTGCTCGGGGTCGCCGGTGGTCGGCAGGTGCCGGTTCGCGAACGTGTACACGAACGCCGCCTCCGCCCCGCCGGCCTCGTAGTCGCGCAGCAGGTCGACGAGGTAGCGTGCCTGGCCCTCCTCGTCGCGCTCCAGCTCTGCGGTGAGCTTCGCCGCACGGCCGTGCTCGTCGTAGGCCACGGGCTCCGTCGCGCCCGCGACGTCGGCCGCGCCGCGGAACGTGCAGCAGCCGAACTCGGTCGCCGCGTACGGCTTGCCCTGCCCCACGGCCGCCGCCAGGGACTGCGGGAACACCGCGGAGTTGGTCGCGTCACGATAGCCGGCGTCGCTGGCGATGATGTCGAAGGCCGTCCAGTCGACGTCCTCGAGCGGGATCGAGGCGTACCCGACGGGGCCGCCGAAGCGCTCCCGCACCGCGGGCACCGCTTCCGCGAGGAAGTCGCGCACCGCCGCCCGCGCGGCGGGGACCGCCTCCCGCATCCGCATCGGGTCGGTGAACACCGCCATGCGCTCGGTCAGGTCACGGCCGGGCAGGAAACCGTCGGTGAACAGGGGGATCTCGGAACCGGTGAGGTAGACGACCGGGGCGCCGTCACGCCGCAGCCGCTCGGCCCGCTCGGCGCCGTCGAGCAGGAACGCCATGAGGCCGTCGCGGTCCAGGCCGTTGGTGAACGGGCAGTACCACACCTCCAACCCCGCCTCGGCCGCCAGCCGCGCGGTCAGCTCCAGCCGGTCCTGCACGCCGCCGGTGACGCGGACCGCGTCGCAGCGCAGCTCGTCGCGGATGACACGCAGGTCGCTGCGCACGACGTCGGGGTCGAACGGCTCGTGGGTGGTGGATCCGGCGCTGACGAAGCCGGTGTCGTAGTTCATGCCGAAGACGCGCATCGAGAACTCCACTCTTAGGGTACGACGCGTACCCTATAAGGTACGGCGCGTACCCTGCAAGGCTATGAGCAGGAGGCGACGGGGCGAGGAACTGGAACAGGCGATCCTGCGGGCCGCGGCGGAGGAACTACGCGAGTCCGGATACGCGGGGATGACGATGGACCGGGTGGCCGCCCGCGCCGGAACCAACAAGAACGCCATCTACCGCCGGTGGCCGCACCGGGCGGCGCTCGGCGTCGCGGCGTACCGCCACCTGTCCGACGCGGCCATGCCGAATCCGGACACGGGCACGCTGCGAGGCGACGCGCTCGAGATGCTCCGGCTCGCGAACGAGACGTGGTCGTCGCCGCACGGGGCCGTCCTGCGCGGCCTGCTCGCCGCCGCGGCCGACGATCCGGAGCTGCTCACGCTCATGCGCGAACGATCCGGCGCCGACACCATGGACCGTGCGTGGATCGGGATGCTGGAACGGGCCGCGGCCCGGGGCGAGGCGCCTGCGGCGGCCGTCCGTCACCGGGTGGCGACGGTACCGATGATGCTGCTGCGCGCCGAGTACGCGATGCGCGGCGTCCCGTCCGTCCCCGACGAGGTGCTGGTCGAGATCGTGGACGAGGTGTTCCTGCCCCTGGTACGTGGTCGCGGCTGACGCCACAGTTCATCGGCGGGCCCGCGCGATGTCGAGGCGCCGGCGCAGCACCCGTGGAGCGCGGGCGAGCACCCGGGCCGTACCGGCGGCCGCCACCGCCCACAGCGGCAGCGCGCCACCGTGGGCCACCAGGACGATCACCAGCGTCAGGACGAGGACCGGCGGCAGCCCGACGAGCGTCTCCACCGCCGTGTCCACCACCACCTGATCGTCGCCCCCAACGGGTTGACCGGTGGCGAACCGGAGCATCCGCCGGGTCGGCGATCCGTAGGGTTCGGATCGACAGCAGGCATCTGCGCCGACTGAGGGGCGGCCGAGGACCGGTGGCAGCGCGTACGCATCGCCCGTCGCCCGCCCTGCTGGTCAGCCTGGCCACCTCGACCGGTCTGCTGGCAGCGCTGAGCGCGGCCGTCCGGAGCCGCCGGGTGCCGCCCTGGGAACGGGACCTGTTCGCCCTCCTCAACCACCTTCCCGCCGGGCTGACTCCGGTCCTGGTCCTGGTCATGCAGCTCGGCTCCTACCCGGCGGTGTTCGTCGCCGCCACCGCGGCCGTCCTGGCCCGCCGGATCGGCACGGCGTGGAGCCTGCTGCTGGCCGGGAACCTGGCGTACTGGCTCGCGGTCGCCGCCAAGGCCGCGGTCGCCCGGCAGCGGCCGGCGGCGTTGCTCACCGATGTGGTCCTGCGGGAGACGATCATCGGGCGGTACGGATACCCCTCGGGACACGTCGCGGTCGCCACCGCCCTGGCGCTCGTCGCGGCGCGGGCCGGGGGCACCCGGTGGCGCCGGGCGGCCTGGGTGGCGATCGCCCTGGTGGCCGGGGCCCGGATCCACGTCGGGGCGCACCTGCCGGTCGACGTGCTCGGCGGGTTCCTCGTCGGCTGGCTCGCGGTCTGCGTGACTCGGCTCGTGGTCGGCGAGGTCGGGCCGCAGCGGTCGGTGCCCGCCCTGCGGGCGGCGCTGCGGCGACGCGGGATCGACGTGGCAGGGCTGACGCCGATCCACGGTGACGCCCGGGGTTCGCAGCCGTGGCGGGCGGTCACCACCGGCGGGCGGCAGTTGTTCGTCAAGGTGACCGGCGGCGAGCAACGCGACGCGGACTGGGCCTACAAGCTCTACCGCCGGGCGCGGTACCGGCACGTGGCCGACGCGCCCCCGTATCTCAGCGCCCGCCAGCAGAGCGAACACGAAACCTGCATGACCCTGCTGGCCGAGCGCGGGGGCGTGCGGATCCCGGCGGTCGTCACGACCGCCGCGATGTCCGGCGGGGACGCCGTCCTGGTGCAGGAGTTCATCGACGCCGCCCCGCTGCACGCCGTCGTCGGACCGGTCCCGCCCGCCGCCGTGCGCGACGCGTGGGACCAGGTGGGTCGCCTGCACCGGGCCGGCATCGCACACCGCGACCTGCGCGCCGCGAACGTGCTCGTCGGCCGGGACCACGTCTACCTGGTGGACCTGGGCTTCGCCGCCGACGACGCCCCGGCCGACCAGCGGGCCCGTGACGTCGTCGAGCTGATGGTCGCGCTGTCCACGCGGGTGGACCCCGCCGCTGTGGTCGCCGCCGCGGTCGACCGTCTGGGCGCCGCGGCGGTCGCGGACAGTGTGCCGTTCCTGCAACCCGCGGTGCTGTCCCGCGCCGGCCGCAGCGCCCTGCGCGGCCGTCCCGGCATGCTCGACAGCCTCCGTCAGGAGATCGTGCGGCGCTGCCCCGACCGCGACCGCCCGGCGGCGAAGGTGGTCCGGTTCAACCGCCGCACCGTCCTGGAGCTGCTGATCCTGGGGCTGATCGTGCACCTGCTGCTCCCGCAGCTCGGCGAGATACGCACCGCGGCGCGTCTGATCCTGCACGCCGATCCGCTCGCGGTCGCCGCGGCGCTGCTCGGCTCAGCCCTGACCTACCTGCTCAGCGGCGCCGTGCTCCGGCTCGCCGCGGCCAAGCGGATTCCGCTGGGCGAGGCCACCCTGGTGCAGGTGGCCGCGTCGTTCGCCAACCGGCTGGCTCCCGGCAGCCTCGGCGGCGCCGCGCTCAGCCTGCGGTACCTGCACCAGAGAAAACTCACCACCGCCGACGCGGCCACTGCCGTCGGTGTCTCCCGCGCCGCCGGTGCGGTGTCGGTCGTGCTGCTCCTGCCGGTGCTGCTGCCGTTCGCCCGCCGGCCCGCCCGCATCCTCACCCATGACGCGACCAGGGCGATACCGCTGCTGCTGGGCGCCCTGGCTGTGCTGCTCGTCCTGGCGGCCGTCCTCGCCGCGCCACGGCTCCGGCGGCGCGGACGCGACGCGGCCGGCCAGGTCGTCACCGCCCTGCGCGCCCTGACCCGTCAGCACGGCCTGTGGTGGCTCGTCGTCGCGTCCACGGCGCTCACGCTCACCTACGGCCTCTGTCTCTACCTCGCGCTTCTCGCCACCGGCCCGCTCCCCCTCGCGCACCTGCCCCCGGTGATCCTGGTCTGCCTCGTCCGCGAGGGCGTCTCGTCCGCCGCGCCCACCCCCGGCGGGCTCGGCGCCACCGAGGCCGCGCTCGTCTCCGGGCTGCTGCTCTACGGAGTGCCACTGGACGCCGCCGTCGCGGGCACCCTGATCTACCGTCTCGCGACGTTCTGGCTCCCGGTACCGCCGGGGTATCTGGCCTTCCGGCTCCTGACCCGCCGCCGGCTGCTGTGAGCGCCACAGTCGCGGCGGCCGGCGGCGGTACGCGGGGCGGCCTCAGCCGGGGGCACCGGCCCGGATGTCGTCGACGAGTTCCCGCACGGCCTCCCGGTACTCCGGCTCGGTGTGGTAGTGCCAGTGGCGTTCGACGGGCGGCGGCACGGTGTCCGGCGCCTCCACGACGACGCTGCGCGGATCCCGCAGCCGGACGTCGACCGCCCCGGCGGCCGGGGGCAGGTGGGCCCGCAGACCCGGGTCGGCGAAGATCGGGCCGCCGATCGGATCGGTGTCGCGCCACAGGTTGCGCCAGCGCCAGCCGATCCGGTCGCCGACGTCGCGCAGCGCCTCCTCACCGAGATAGGCAGGGTAGAGGCGGGCGTAGATGCGGTGCAGTGGACTGCCGTGGGTCAGCAACGCGACGTGGGGCAGGGCCTCCGGCGGCAGTTGCAGGACGGTGGCGGCGGCCAGGACGGAGCCGTGGCTGTGTCCGGAGATCACCACCGGGCCCTGCGCGGCGAGCGCGGAGACCCGCCGGGCCAGCTCCGGTACGGCGCGGGCGGCGTAGCACGGCGGCGCGAACGGGTGCACCGTACGCGGCCAGAACGTGCCCAGGTCCCACAGGACGCCGACGAGCCGGCGGGTCTCCGGCGACCGGTACGCCCGGTAGCCCAGGATCAGCAGCCCGATGACGAGCAGACTGATGGCCCAGATGCCGACGTCCGTCACGTACGCGGTCAGCACGGCGAGCGTGTCGTGCCGGCGGCCGAGGCGGGCGACGAGCTGGGTCGGGCCGATCCCGATCAGGTCGAGCGCGACGGTGGCGAGCCCGACCGAGGAGATCACGAAGAACGCCACGAACGTCGGCCCGAGTTCGTCGGTCACGAAGGACCGGGCGATCGTCGAGCGGACCGCGTCGAGTCGTGGTGTCGCCTCGGCGGGCGCGTCGGGATAGTCGTGCTCGACCACGTGCCGCGCGTACGCCCTCCGCCGGCGCCGGGCCACCGGCAGGGTGACGGCGATCGCCGCGCTGACGACCAGCAGAGCGGCGAGCCCGGCCAGCGCCGCCCACCAGTACCCGACGGGTGGTTCCAGCGGGCCCAGGGCGGGTGGGTTGTTCCGGATCGGGTCGGGGATGCGGCCCCGGTCGAGCTGGTCCGCCGTCCGGAACACGAGACTGGCCGTGTAGGCCGAGGCGACGGTGACCGACATGGCGGCGACCAGCGGTGTGCCGAGCCCCCGGAGCAGGGCGCGGGAACCGGCCGGCCGGGCGCGCCGGCGCACGAGCGTCACCGCGGCGATCAGGACCAGCATCAGGCCCTGCGCCGCGACCAGACCGGCGACGGCGCCCTCGTAGCCGGGCATCTGCCCGGCCGGCACGGGCACCTCCCGCCGGGACACGGCGTACCCCAGGCTCGACACGGTGGCGACCGCGACCAGGATCCAGACCACGCGGCGCAACGGCCCGGCCCGCCCGGCGGGGACCGTCACTGTCAGCAGCACGGCGCAGAGGACCACGAGCCCGGCGGTGAGGCCGAGCAGCCCGACGGCGACGGCGCCCCACCGGCCGTGCGACACCGCGACGACGAGGCTGACGCCGACGGTGCCGGCACCGAGACCCACGTGGATCTGGCGCAGCCACGAGGTCATCTGCTCGTCGTGCCAGACCCCGGGGGCGGCGAGACTCCCGGTGGACTCCAGGAACCGCCCGCGCGGCGGGGCCGAGCCGAAGCCCTCGAAAGCGGCGGCCGACCGCTTCCCGACGGCCCAGAACACCCGCAGCGCCAGCAGCGGGACCAGTGCCAGCACGGCCAGGCGCGGGCCGATCGGCAACGCCACCAGCCACGACAGGTACGGTCTCCCCTCCCGGCACTCGGCGTACGGGACGCACTGCCAGCCGGTCAGGTTCATGGTGACCCCGACCAGCGCCAGCGTGAACGCCACGGTCAGGGATCCGGCCAGCAGGCGGCACAGCCCGCCGAGCAGGCCGCAGCGGTCCACCGGCGTGGAACGCATCCACACCGCCAGGTTGCTCAGCATGAACGGCAGCAGCACCAGCATCGACGCCGTACGCACCGCCACCCCGGCGGTCAGGGTTCCCCACCGGTACGCCTCCACCACCACCCCGGCAGTCGCGCCGCCGGCCGAGCCGAGCCCTTCCCGGACCCGGTAGAACCCGGCGTGCCCGTCGCCGGCCACACGCACCACTATCGGATGGTCGACGATCGTCTCCGCCGACGCACCGGACACCCCGTGGATGCGCAGCTCGACGCCTCTGTCGCCGCCGGGTATCTCCACCATCGAAGCGTCACAAAGACGGCCCGCCCCGCGCTGCCGAACGCGGAACAGAGGGCCGCTGTCACCTCATGCCGGCCGCGGCGGCGGTAACCGGGTGCGGACCGGACCGGACGGGAAACCGCACGCCGGTGAGGTCCTCGGAGACGGCCCAGAGCCGCTGCTGGACAGCCACCTCGTACGACTGCGGGCTGGAGGTGACCAGCCGGGGGTGACCCTTCACCTCGTACCGTCCGCCGGGGCCGTAGTACTGGCCGCCGAGCACGGCGGGGTCGGTGGCGGCCCGCAGCGTGGGCAGCGCGCCCATCGCGGGTGTCTGGGTGATCAGCGGCGCGAGCCAGGTGAGCGGGAGCCGCAGGGCCGCCGGGGTGTTGCGGGCGAGTTCGGTGCTGGACATGCCGGGGTGCGCGGCCACCGCGACAGTGGTGCCGTACGGGGCGAGCCGGCGCTGCAGCTCGTACGTGAACATCAGGTTGGCCAGCTTGGACTGCCCGTAGGCGGCGGCCCGGCCGTACGAGCGCTCGAAGTGCAGGTCGTCGAAGTGGATCGCGGCCCGGATGCGGTGGCCGGTACTGCTGACCGTCACCACGCGTGAGCCGGGCACCGGCAGCATCAGGTCCAGCAGCAGCCCGGTGAGCGCGAAGTGGCCGAGATGGTTGGTGCCGAACTGGAGTTCGAAGCCGTCCCGGGTGGTCCGCTTCGGGGTGTACATCACGCCGGCGTTGTTGACCAGCAGGTCGATCCGGTCGAACCGGGACCGCAGCGCCGCCGCGGCGGTGCGGACGGACTCGAGCGAGGTCAGGTCAAGCGCCTGCACGCTCACGTCGCCGGTGAGGCCGGCTGCGGCCCGCTCGCCCTTCCCGACGTCGCGGACGGCGAGCACGACCGAGGCGCCGCGCTCGGCCAGTGCCTTCGCTGTCTCGTACCCCAGTCCGGTGTTGGCCCCGGTCACCACCGCCACCCGCCCGCGCTGGTCCGGGATGTCCGCCGTCGTCCACGTCTCGCCCATGCCACGCCTCCACCTAAAGTACCGGAAGTATCTTGTGCCGTAGACGCTAAGGTACCTCCGGTACGTTGTCAACGTACCGGAGGTACTCAAGTTAGGCTGGCGGGCGTGACTTTCCAGCGGGCCCGGACCGAGGAGCAGCGGGAGATCCGCCGGCGGGCGATCCTCGACGTGGCGTCGGCGATGCTCGACGAGATGCCTGTCGCCGCCGTCACGCTGAACGAGCTGAGCCGCCGGGTCGGCCTGGCGAAGCCGAACGTGCTGCGCTACTTCGAGTCCCGCGAGGCGGTGCTGCTGGAGCTGCTGGACCGCTACCTGCGGGAGTGGCTGACGGAGCTGGCCGACGAGCTGGCCGACGGCGTCGACGCGAACCTGCCGATGGCCGAGCGGGCGACCGCCGTGGCCGGGGTCGTCAGCCGCTCGCTCGCCCGCCGATCGGTGATGTGCGACCTCTTCGGGGCACAGGGCAGCGTCCTGGAGCACAACGTCTCCGTCGAGGTCGTGGCCCGCTACAAGCGCGCCTCCCTGGACCGCCTGGCGACCATGACCGACCTGATGCGGAAATACCTGCCGGAGCTGGGCGGGAACGCGATGCTGTTCAGCCTCCAGACCATGGTTCTGGCGGGAGCGCTGTCGGCGTACAGCACACCGCCGCCGAGCCTCGCGGCGGCCTACCGGGCCGAGCCCGAACTGGCCCGCCTGCACCTGGAGATGGCGGACTCGCTGACGATGGCCCTGACCGCGACCCTGCTGGGCGTGCTGCCCCGGGCCTGACCGGCTGCCCCGCGCGCCACCGGCGCTGCGGGGCAGCCGGACCGTCAGCACCAGGTCAGCGTCGAGTTGACCCGCGTGACGTTGCTGATCGTGTTGTTCGCCCCGCCGCACGGGCTCTGGGTGATGTTCGTGTTGGTGACCGTCAGGTTCTGGAAGCGGATGCCGGAGGAGATCGGGAACTCGGTCCGCGAGGCGATCCGCACCTCGCCGCCGCCCGTCACCGTCCCGGACACCCCGGCGATCGTGACGTTGTAGCAGTTCTCCACGAGGATCGAGTTGTTTCCGGTGTTCGAGATCGTCACCCGGTCGATGACCGCGCCGCCGGACTCCGACACGCAGAAGACCCCCCGGCCACCGCCGGACGCGATCACGGTGCCGACCCGGATGTTCGTCGGGTACGAGCTGCCGACCCGGCCGTTGCGGTTGGCCATCCGGAACGCCGCGTACCCGGTTCCGGTGCCGGCGCCCTGCGCGTCGACGGTGCCGACTGTGGCGTTGATCGTGTCGTTGAGCAGCAGGCCGGAGTAGCCGGTGTTGCGCGCGGTGACGGTGCCGATCGTCAGGCCGTCCACGCCGTACGTCTCCACGCCGTGCGCGCCGGTCCCCGACACGTACACGGTGTCGATCCGCACGTTGCGCACCTTGACCGCCCGGTCGCCGCCGTGGTTGTCGATCCGCACCCCCAGGCCGCCGGACAGCCGCATGTCGATCTGGCCGAGCGTCAGGTTGTTCACGTTGCGCATGAAGATCCCGTACAGCGGCGCCCCGGTGAGGGTCAGGTTCTGCACCTCGACGTCGGTGGTCCCGCGCGAGTACACGGGCGCATAGTCACCCGACCCCGAGCCGGTCACGTTGATCGTGCCGCAGACCGCGAGCGTCGTGTACGACGGCAGCGACAACCGCGACCCCGCGCTCATCGACCCGGAGCCGCGCACCACCACCCGCTGCTTCGCGGTCCGTCCCGCCGGCAGGGAGTTCACCGCTGCCTGCATCGCGGCGAGCATGTCCCCGCCCGAGTACACGGTCGACGATCCGTTGCGCGCCGTCCAGGTGCCGCCGTTCAGCACGGCCTCGGCCTGGTAGGAGCCGCTGCCGCACCCGGTGGACGGCGGCGGCGTGGTCGGCGTGCCGCCGGTGCCCACCCGGACCATCTGCCACTGCTGGTTGGTGCCGTTGAGATCGGCGTACTGGCTGACCCGGGCGCCGTCGGCGGTCGACCTCTCCCAGACCTCCAGTGCCTTGCCGGAGTGCCTGTTTATCAACCGGATGTAGCCGCCGTCCGAGTCGCGCACCTGGAACTGCTGGTTGGCGGCGTTGAGGTCGGGCCACTGCCGGTACTCCGCGCCGTCCGCGACGTTCCACTCCCACAGGTCGACCACCTTGCCGCTGTGCCGGGCACGGAGGCGGTAGTAGCCGCTGCCGGAGGAGACGAACTGGAACTGCTGCCACTCGCCGTCGTTGCGGGACCACTGCTGGATCGCCGCGCCGTCGCTGGTCGAGGTGTCCCGGACGTCGAGGGCCTTGCCGCTGTTGCGGTTGACGAGCACGTACCAGGCGCTGGTGTCGATGGTGGCCGCCTGCGCCGACGGCGCGGCCACCACTGCCACGCCGATCGCGGCGGCCAGCGCCGCCACCAGGGTCAGCGCCAGGCCGGCGCGCCGGCCCCGGCGGGCGCCGGGCGGCGACGTCACTGCGGGGTTGAGCATCGTTCGACCTCCGAGAAAGGGGTACGCCGAGTCCGGCGCAGCGGTTGTCGGGGCGCCTACTCCAGGTGGAACGTGGCCGCGGCCCGGTCCGCGCCCGTACCCACCGTTTCGAGCTGGAGCAGTCCGTCCCGGTGGCGGACGTACCGGCCGGGGTAGTTCTGCGATTCCAGGGAGAGCCCTTCGGTCGTGGCCAGGCCCGGTCGGCGCTGGAAGCTCGCGTCGCCGTCGAACAGGGCCGAGCCGTCGTCGCGTTCGACGTAGAGAGCGAAGGCCCGGTGCCGCAGGTAGTAACCGGGGAAGTTCGTCGACTCCAGCGACACCGATCCGGCGCCTGCGAGACCGGGGACGAGGCGGAACTGCGAGTCGGCGAGGTTGGTGACGTTCGGTTCGACCCGGGCCCGGTAGTCGTAGTGCCGGACGTAGGCGGCCGGGAGATCGTGCGAGCGCAACCGGACCGGTGTGGCGCCGTCGGGTACGGGGATGCCGAGGTTCGGCGTGCCGTCGGCGTTCCAGTACAGCTTCTGGATCCGGGTCCGCCGGTTCGGGTCGTTGAGCGGATCACCGCTGATGTCCCGGTAGTTGCGGTCGTGGTAGACCAGGATGTCGCTCTGCCCGTCCTCGGAGACGGTGAAGGAGTTGTGGCCGGGGCCGTACTGGCCGGTGGCGGCGTTGCTCGCGAACACCGGGGTCGGGCTCTTGCTCCAGGAGGCGGGGTCGAGCAGGTTCGCGCCGGCCGACGCGGTGAGCATGCCGAGGCAGTAGTTCGCGTCGGTGGCGCTGGCCGAGTACGTGAGGAAGACCCGGCCGTTGCGCTGGATCACAGCCGGTCCTTCGGCGACGCGGTAACCGCGGGTCTCCCAGTCGTACGCCGGCACGACCAGCCGGGCCACCGGGCCGGTGATCTGCCACGGTTCGGCGCCCGTCCGGGCGAGGTAGACGTTGGAGTTGGTGGCGATGCCCGGTTCCTGCTGGGCCCAGGTCAGGTACCGCACCCCGTTCACCACGAACGTCGAGGCGTCCAGGCTGAAGGTGTCCCACGGGGTGGTGATCCGGCCGCGTTCGGTCCACGAGCCGGTCAGCGGGTTCGCGCTCGCGTTCTCCAGCACGTACATCCGGATCCGCCACACGTCGTCGGTCCGCCCGGCGGCGAAGTAGACGTACCACCTGCCGTTCATGAAGTGGATCTCCGGGGCCCAGATGTGGGCGCCCATCTCGCCGCTCGTGTGCCGGCGCCAGATCGTCGTCTCCGTGGCGGTGGTCAGCCCTTGCAGCGTGGTGGCCCGCCGGAGCACGATCCGGTCGTACTGCGGCACCGTCGCGGTCATGTAGTAGTAGCCGTCGGTGTGCCTGACGATATGCGGGTCGGCGCGTTGGTCGACCAGCGGGTTGGCGTAGTTCACCGCGGGCGCCGCCTGCGCGGGGCCGGGCGCGGCGAGACCGGCGGACGCGGTGAGCATCGCGAGCACCGCGGCCAGGATCGGCCGCAGACGACGGCGGGCCGGGTCGGCGGTACGGGCCCGGTCGGCGGCCGTGCGGCGGGCCGGGTGGAGAAGGTGACGAGGCGACATGCGCGCCCTCCCTGGTGGCCGGTTCAGTACACGTAGGGCCAGGCAGCGGCGTCGTAGCCGATGCGGTTAACGCCGAGCAGCGACGCGCCGTTCTCGGCGTAGTAGTGGTAGAAGAGGACGTCGCCGTCGGTGTCGGCGAGGACCGCCTGGTGGCCGGGGCCGTGCACGCTGCCGTGCGAGGCCAGGATCTGCGTGCCGCCCCCGGCGAGCATGTCCCGGCCCGCGCGGTCCACGAACGGCCCGGTGGGGATCGCCGAGCGACCGACCATGATCCGGTACGTGCTGGCGGCGCCCTGGCAGCATCTGTCGAACGAGACGTACAGGTAGTACCAGGCGCCGCGCTTGACCAGGACGGGTGCCTCGATGCCGGGGCCGTAGTTCGCGAGCGCGTACAGGGCGGTGCCGAGCCGGCGTCCGGTGGCCGGGTCGATCGGGATCATCTTGACGCCGGACCAGAACGAGCCGAAGGTGAGCCACCAGCGGCCCTGGTCGTCGACGGTGAGGTTCGGGTCGATGGCGTTGAAGTCGTCGGTGGTCCGCGACTCGACGACCAGCCCCTCGTGGGTCCAGCTCCCGGAGTTCCCGGTGGTGCTGGTGGCCAGGAAGATCGCCGAGCGGTTGGAACCGAACGTGGACGCCGAGTAGTACAGGTGGTAGCGCCCGTCGCGGTACGACAGGTCCGGCGCCCACAGGTTGCGCGCTCCCCCGGTGTACGTGGTGGTCCACGGCGCCCCGCCGGGGAAGACGGCACCCGCGTTGCGGAAGGCGATCCGGTCGGCGGAGGTCTTCAGCGCGATGCCGTCACCGGTGTGCGCGACGAGGTAGGTGCCGTCGGGTCGCTTGACCACAGTCGGGTCGTGGACGCCGATGTCCCCGGTCACCCGGCCGGGCTGCGGGTAGGCGGGCGTCGGGGTGGTGGGTGCCGGGGTCGTGGGCGCCGGTGTGGTAGGTGTGCCGCCGCCCAGCCGGATCAGTTGCCACTGCTGGTTGGCGCCGTCGAGATCGGTGTAGCCGGCCAGCCAGCCACCGTCGGCGGTCGACCACTGCCACACGTCGACGACCTTGTTCCACTGCCGGTTCACGAACCGCACGAACCCGCCCGCGGAGTCCTGCAACCGGAACTGCTGGGTGGCCGACGAGCGGTCGGTGCTCTGCACGAGCTGGGTGCCGTCGCCGCCGTCCGGCAACTCCAGCACCTTTCCGCTGTGCCGGGACCGCACCTTGTAGAACCCGCCGCCGGCGTCCACGAACTGCCACTGCTGCACCGCGAGGTCGTTGCGCGTCCACTGGTTCACCGGCGCGTTCTCCGCGGTCGACCAGTCGTACAGGTCCATCGCCTTGCCGCTGTGCCGGTTCACGAAGACGTACGACGCGGACGTGTCGACTGTCGCCGCCGACGCCGGCGGCATCCCTGCCACCACCCCCGCGGCGAGGACGGCCGCCGCCGAGACCACGACCGCGGCCGTACGCGTCGTCCGAGCGGTCCCTGTCACCGAAACCTCCTGCGCTCGGCCGCCTCCGGCTCCCGGAAGCACGATCGGGGGCGAAGGATGATGGCGGCGGCGTTACGTCCGGGTTACCGGTCATGTTGTCGATAACATCGATATCTGTCAAGGTCTCGCTGATTTCCGCTCCCGCCCGACGTCACATCACGGCGCACTCGTCTCACAGCGCGGGCGGTTAGTTAGCGCTAACAGAGCTGCTGACAGGGCTCCGGCCGCACGCCGGAGCCGCGTCGCCGGCTTAGCGCGGGTCGGCCGGACCCGGGTCGTTCGCGTCCACGATGGAGACCGGAGTGCCCAGCTCCACAGTGCGGGACACGGTGCAGAGCCGGTCGTGCGACTGCCGCAGCGAACGCGGCAGCACCTCTCGTGCCCGGTCACCGTCCGCGTCGTCCGGGAACGTCACCGCGAACGTGACGGTGAGGTTCTCCATCCGGTTCCCGGCCTCCGGGTCACGGATCTTGTCGCCGCTCACCGTGACGGCGAACCGGGTCGGTTCGGCGCGCCGGCTGGTCACGTGGTCGACGTCCACGGCGGTGCAGCCGCCGAGGGCCGCCAGCAGCAGTTCCACGGGCGTGAAGGTCGCGTCCTCCCCCGTACCCATCGACAGCTCGCCGCCGCGGGCGTTGCGCGCGACGTATCTGCCCACGCTGGTGCGTTCGATCTCCACCGACCGGAAGGTGTCGTCACTCATGCGACGAACCTACCGAAAAGCGTTCCGCGAACGTGCGGTACACCGGTGTGCCCGGCAACCCGTCACGAACGGCGAACACCACGAGGTCGAACCGGTCGACCACCCGGAGCGCGTCGGCGAACGCACCGGCCACCGTCGCCGGGTCGTTCCGGAACACCCCGCACCCCCACGCGCCCAGCACCACTGTCCGATGCCCGTGCGCGGCCGCCACCTCCAGCACCCGCCGGGCGCGCCGGCCCAGCGCCGCCGGCACGTCCGCGGCGTGCTCCGGCTGATTGCGCACCATCGCGCCCAGGTTGGGCGCCGCCGCGGTCAGGAAGGACGTCGTGTACGGCTGGTCGAGCAGGTCGCCCTTGTCGTCCCGGAACACCGGCACGCCCGGCGAGTAGACGACCCGGTCGCTGTACCGCAGATCCCGCTGCGCCCGGTGGAAGGCGTAGAAGTCGGGCGCCGCGAGCAGACACGGGTACAGCGCGGACGCGCGGGCGATGCTCTCCTCCTGCGCCTTCGCGCCGCCCAGGAACCCGCCGCCCGGGTTCTTCGCCGACGCGAACACCAGACACGCCGCGCCGGGCCCGAGCCGGCGGGCCGCCTGCAACGTCGACTCGTGCGTCACCTCCAGGTCGCCGGTGCCGGGCTTCGCGCCGTCGACGTGGAGGACCTCGTCCGGCAGGTGCTCACGGGTGCCGGCGACGGCGGCGCGTACCGCCGCTTCGATCGCGATGTCCTCGCCGGCATTGTTGCGATAGCGTCCGGCTTCGGTGATCGCGACCGTCTGCCCGGCGATCTCGCGGAGACGGCCACTCATCCGGCATACCCGTCGATGTCGTGCATGATCGGCAATCTAGGCAGTCCCTGCCGCGTCGGGCAACAGATTAGTGGCCGCCGCCGGTCGGCTCGCCGGGTCGAGTGCAGCCGGTCCCGACCGCGGACCGAGGGCTACCGCCCCGCCGGCTCCCCCAGCAGCCGGTCCAGGGCCCGGTCGGCCACCGCCGCGATCGTGAGCGCCGGATTTGGACCCACCGGCCCGGGCATCGCCGAGCCGTCGAGCACGTAGAGCCCGGGATGACCGAACACCTGGCCGTGCCCGTCGCACACCCCGTCCCCCCGGTGGCGGCCCATCGGCGCGCCCCCGAGCGGATGGACGGTGACCACCCGGCGCAGCCACCACGCGGGGTTGTCGGTGTAGCGGCCACCCAGGACCTCGGCCACCGCTCGCATCGTGGACCGGACCGCCGCGAAATAGCCGGCGCTGGTCCGGGTCGTCCAGTCCACGTCGAGGTGGTCGCCGCGCAGCCGGAACACGCCGTCCGGCACGTCCCGTCCCATACCGAGGAGCGGCAGCGAGCCGGCGGAGAGCCGGCCGTCGCCGAGCAGCCGGGCCAGTCCCCCGCCCAGACCGCTGCGGGGCGAGCCGGTGAGCCGGGCCGACAGCCAGTCCACAGCGAACCGCAGCCGGCGGGCCGGGGCGCCGGACAGCCGGGACGACTCCGCCAGCCAGTCCACGAACCCGGGATAGCCGCCGTCCTGAAGATAGAAGCCGCGGCCCGGAGAGCCGTCCCCGTCGTGCGCGTCCCCCACCCGGATGGCCGTGGTGATGACGGGCCCGCGGCTGGCCGAGAAGCGGGTGGCGTCGCCGCGACGTGGTGGTCGGATCAGCCCGAGCAGATCACCGTTGCCGCTGAACCGGGTGCCGAGTGCCGGGCCGACGGCGGGCAGCCGGTGCCGGTTCCGCAGCAGCAGGTACGTGGTGCCGTACGTGCCCGCGGCGAGCACCAGACGGTCACAGGTGATCGTCCTGCCCGGCCGGGCGCGGCCGTCGATCCGCCGGTCCTCGTCGGCCGGGTCGTGTACGAGATACCGGACCTCGTACCCGCCGCCGCGCCGGGGGCGGATCGTCCGGACCTCGGCGCGGGTCCGCAGTTCCGCGCCGTGCCACCGGGCCGCCGACAGGTAGGTGTGGTCGAGGGTGTTCTTGGCGCCGTCGTTGCAGCCGATGTCGCACTCTCCGCACAACCGGCAGGTGCGGCGCGGCGCGGCGTGCAGGTTGCCGTACGCCGGCTCGGCGATCAGCGCGGCCGGGACCGGCTCCGCGCCGGGCCCCGGAGCGAAGCTGACCGCGAGCGGCGGGTACTGGTACGCCAGTCCCAGCCGTTCGGCTGCCGTCCTCATCGCCGCCGCCTTGGGCACCGAGCGGTACGGCGGACGGTCGGCCGGGAACCGGCTGGCGCCCAGCATCCGCTCGACCCGGTCGTAGTGCGGGTCCAGGTCGGCCCGGGTCACCGGCCAGTTCTCATGGCCGGCGCCGGGCACCGGATCCTCGGTGACGAACCAGTGCTCGTCCTTGCGCAGCAGGACGTTCGCGTAGATCAGGGAGCCGCCGCCGAGGCCGCTGGCCACCACCGACTCCAGTCCCCGGAAGGTCCACACGTCGAACAGGCCGTACAGCCCTTCGCTCGGATCCCAGAACGCCCGGCCCATCTCCTGCGGCGTACGCGGGAAGCTGCCCGGCGGGTACGGCCGCCCGCGCTCCAGCACCACGGTGCGGCGGCCCGCCTCCGCCAGCCGGTACGCGGCGACCGAGCCGCCGAATCCGGAGCCGACGACCACCGCGTCGACGTGCTCGTGGGTTTCCATGTTCCGGTCTCCTCTCGGAGCGCGTGGATCAGGGGCGCGTGGGTCAGGGGCGCGTGGTCAGGGAGGCCGTCTCCTGGAGTCCGCGGAGCACGTAGGGCACCGCCTCGGCCTGGAAGTCGATGTCCGGCGCCAGTTCGCGCACCGAGCCCTCGAGCACCAGCAGGGCGAGGATCGGGAAGACGAACTGCGGGTCGGCGTACAGGCCGCGGGAGCGCTGGATGGCGAAGAGCGAGGCCGCGAAGGACACCAGGTCGAAGTCCGCGGCCGCGACCGAGCTGTTGCGGGCCACCAGCGCCACCACGTCCTCCCGGAAGCCGTCCCGGTCGTACCCGCCGCCGGGCGCCCGGGCCGTCGACAGCAGGACCTCGGCGCAGCGTCGCCCGTCGTTGCGGCCGAGGTGGTAGAAGAACTCGGCGAAGGTACGGCGCGCGAAGTCGGTCAGACAGCGGACGAAGCCCGCGTCGACGATCACCGCCGTCCCGTCCGCCATCAGGTAGAGGTTTCCCGGATGCAGGTCACAGTGGACGAAGCCGTCCCGGAAGAGCATCTGGTAGGCGGCCCGCAGCCCGTTGAGCACCGCCGTCCGGCGAGCGCCTGTCGGCTGGGCGTCGCGTACCAGCCCGTCCATCCACTCCGTCACCAGAACCGTGCGGCTGGACAGCTCGGGCACGACGGCCGGCACCCGGACATCGGGCAGGGTGTGCAGGTTCTCCCGCAACCGGGTCAGCGACCGGGCCTCGCGGACGAAGTCGAGTTGCTCGTACACGGCCGCCGAGACCTGGTCGACGATCTCCGCCAGCGGAACCCGGCGCAGCGCCGGCAGCCGGCCCACCGCGCGGGCGACGGCGCCGACCAGAGCCAGGTCGAGCCTCATGGTCCGGTCGATTCCCGGCCGCCGCACCTTGACGGCCACCTCGCGGCCGTCCCTGAGCCGTGCGCGGAAGACGCAGGCGATGCTGCCCGCCGCCGTGAGGGTCAGCCCGGACGCCTCCCCGACGACGGAGCCGGTCAACCTCGGCGGCACGGTCCGGACGACCGCAGCGATGTCGGACGGCGGTGACACCCGGTCGTGCAGCCGGGACAGGCTCCGGCAGAGCCGGGGAGGCAGCACGTCGGACCGGGTGCTGAGCACCTGTCCCAGCTTGACGTAAGCCGGGCCGAGCCCTTCGACGGCATCGGTGAGCGTGGCCGCCACCCGCTCCCGCGGGGCGACCCGGCCGGCGCCGCCCGGACCGGTCCGGCGCAACGCGTCGACCAGCAAACGGGCGCCGAGCCGGCCGGTCCAGCCGGCCAGCAGGACGGCGACCGTTCCCGCCCGGACCACGAGTGACAATCGTACGAACATTGATTCCCGCACCGCTTTCTCCCGACCTCGACGACGGGGGGAACAATAGTTCGCAACGACCCCCGACCGGGTTTCTCGAATGCAGGAGAGCAAGACTTCGCAGTTCTCCGGCATTCGCAGTTACGCGTTCTTGCTGCGCTGCGCCGGACGGTTGACGCCGCGCTGCCGCGCTGCCAACCCTGGAGGGGCACCACCGCAGGCGGGGCCATGGCATGTGGAGCAGCGGCCAGCGGAGCCGGCCGCCACCGGGCGGCTTCATGGTTCTTCGCCTGCGGCCCGAATCCTGAACCGGCAATGAGGTCGCGAATGGTTCGCACTCGGTCTGCAGCCGGTGCCCGTATTCGCCATCCGAGGCGGAACCCCCGATGACTGCTCCGCATCGGGATCCGCCGCACGCATAACACAGGCACCGCAATCACCAGAGATGAAAGGGTGATCACGAAAATGACGCTCCAATCCATCGGCCTGTCCACCGGGGGCCGGGACCGCGCGCCGCAGTGGGAGCATTACCTCAAGGGTGACCCGGCGCTGCTGAACAGCGAGTTCGGCGACATCCTGGACCGGGACGCCGTCCGGCTCGACATCCGCACCGACGACCAGGTGGCGTACGAGGCGCTGCACCACCCGGACCCGATGGTTCGCGAGCAGTCGCTGTACCAGGCGATGGACCGCCGGCTGACCGGGACGATCGACCTGATCGCCGAGAGCATCGCCAGCGACGAGAACCGCGAGGTGCGGTGGAACGCGCTGTGGGCGCTGGAGAAGATCGGCGGCCCGCGGGCCCTGCAGGTCATCGAGCGGCACATCGACGACGACGACGCGGACGTCGGCGAGTGGGCGCGGTTGTTCAGCTCCGAGCTGCGCACCGGCGTGCCGGCCTTCGACAACCGGTCGTTCACCTGGGACGGCGACCGGACCTTCGACGAGACGATCCTGCTCAACATCCACTGCGACGTCTACGTCGCCCTGGACGAGACGGGCCGCAACTGGGGCAAGATCTCCCTGTCCCCGCAGGGACTCGCCCGAAGCTACGGGCAGGCGCACGCGTGCCCGAACGTGGACACCCGCAACCAGAAGCTGATCATCAGCAAGACGCTCTCCGGCCTGCACGACGACGGCTCGCCGCACACCGAGAACTTCGTGTTCCGGGGTCTGACGAACCACGCCAACGCCGGTCGGGGCAGCTTCTACTTCGAGTCCCGCGGTCTGCGCCCGGTCTTCCTGTCCGGCCGCGCGGACGACGACAGCCTGGGCCACCGCAACGAGATGGTCGCGGCCAAGCGCAGCGGTGAGTGGACCCTCGACCCGCAGATCCAGATCAAGGGCGAGTCGGCCATCCGCTACGTCCGGGGCCGCGTGCACACCTGGGGTTACGTCAACTTCGACACCATGGCGGGCAGCTCGCTGGAGGAGGTGCTGTTCCCGGGCAACAGCATCCTCGGCACCCTGGACACCCCCACGGGGCCGCTCGCCAACGCGTTCATCGTGGGCACGTTCAAGGGCAAGCTGGTCGACTGGGACGGCGACGGCAAGATCAACGTCAACTCCCTCGACATCTACTCCACGCTCGACGGGGACGTCGACTCCGACCAGGACGGCGTAGCCGACATCCCGGGCGTGCAGTTCTGCCCGCGCACCAACTGGATGAACTGAGCTGATTGGTCTCCGGGGCGGACGGCGAATGCCGGCCGCCCCGGAGCCGTATCTGTGGATTCTTTGGCGGGCCGATGACGACAATCAGTGTCTTTGCCACAGTCAGGTCTTTCCGCCGTCGACATCACGCCATTGGTGAGGACATTAGCAAGATTGCGACTATACGCACAGCGTGACGAGCTGTTGACTGAACGCTCAGCGGCGCAGCCGGCAGAACGTCAGTTCGAGTGCCTGGAGGCGTACGAATCTCGGGCCTTTGTGCCCGGATGAGGACTGGTCGGCGGCAAGGAGAGACGCCCGCCCGGACTCCGTCGGACCACCGTCCGATGCTCAAGTAAATCCTAGGGGAGGCCATACGATGACCACCGCCGATCAAGCATGGCGACAGGGGGGGAACTGTATGGATTGCGCCCAATTCATGACGTGCAGCACCCTGGGCGTCTGCCTCGGCAATCCTACCGACGCGGCCCGGCTGGATTCCGTCACCCGAGCCGTCGAATACATGACTGAATATCTTTCGGAACCTCAGCGGCTGTCCGACATCGCCCAGGCCGCATTGCTCAGCCCGTTCCACTTCCACCGGGTCTTCCGACACGTCACCTCCACCACGCCCGCGCGGTTCCTGACCGCGCTACGGATGGCTCAGGCCCGGAACCTCCTTGTCAATTCGAACCTGTCGGTGACCGAGGTCTGCATGGCCGTCGGCTACTCCAGTCTCGGCACCTTCATCAGCCAGTTCACCCGGCTGACCGGGATGTCGCCGCGTCGGTTCCGGTCCGCGATGTCCGTCTTCGGCCAGGTACGACTGAGCGAGCTGACCGATCCGGCCGCCGACCGCCACTGCGCCCCGGGCCCGGTCGGCGCCGTAACCGGAGGACCGAGCGGCGGCGGGTGCGCGGTGCTGGCGCTGTACCGGTCGGAAGAGCCCGACGACGTCCCGCTGACCTACGGCGTGCTGGAGACCAACCGTCTCAGCCGCATCCGGCCGCTGGCCGACGGGGCGTACCACGCCGTGGCGCTCGGGTTCGACAAGACCTCGACGCTGTCCGACGTGCTCGGCGACAACGGCCGGCAGGTGGAGTTCGTCGGCACGGGCGGCGCACCCATCGTGGTCCGCGGCGGGCGCACCTTCCGGACCTTCCAGGTCGCGCTGCGGCGACCTCGCCCCATCGATCCTCCGCTGCAGCTCACCTCGTCGGTGCTCGCCCTCGCCCAGCGCAGGCGTCCGCAGCTGCTGGCTACCGGCAGCTGACGACGCAGGACGGCGCGTCCCCGACGAGGGGGTGCCGACACCGCGGCGCCCGACCCGTTAACCGGGTCGGGCGCCGCGACTGTGTCAGGCGGTGAAGGCCGCCAGGGCCGCCCGCAGGTCGACCGGCGGAGCGACGGGAACCGGCCCGGCCGGGGTGGGGCGCAGACAGGCCACCGTCTGCCGGCCCCGGGCCACCTCCCGCCCCGCCCGGAGGAACTCGAAGTGCATGCTCAGCCGGTGGCCCTCCCGGCCGTCGGCGCTCATCCGCACCTCGATCTCCTCCAGGCCGAAGCACTCCTCGTAGTAGTCCATCGCGCACGACACTGTCACCAGCGTCAGCTCACCTCGACGGAGCTGGTCCAGGACGGCCGGTGCGTGATCGGCGAGGAAGCGCTCCCGGCAGTGCCCCTGCCAGTGCAGGAAGTGGGCGAAGTAGACGTTGCCCACCATGTTGGTCTCGTCCAGGGTGACCACGTGCCGGTAGACGTACCAGCCGGTCATGACGCCACCGGCCGGGTCGCCACCGCCACGGCCACCCGCGTCGCCCCGTCGGCCCACGCCGGCACTGTCACCACGGTAAGGTCCCGGCCGGTCGAGACGAGCAGGCCGTCCGGCTCCGGCTCCCCGTGCGCCAGCACCTGGTCCGGGTCGGCGCCGAGCTTGACCAGCGCCTCGCGGGCGGCCCACAGCCGGGTGGCGGCCACCGCCGGGTCGTCACCGGTCCGCCGGCCGAGCTCCTCGGCGCTCGCCCGCGCGCCGTCGTCCAGCAACCCGGCCGGCGGCCGGTCGGTCACCGGTTCCCAGTCCACCCCGACCGGACGATCGGCCAGCGCGACGAGCACCTGCCCGTCGGCGTAGCTCGCCGAGGCGTACCGGCCCGGCACGTGGAGCGCGCCGGACGGCTGGTGGTCCACGTCCGCCTCGGGCACGGCGAGATGCCGGGCCAGCAGCCGGCGGGCGCCGTCCGCCTCGCGCCGGCCGGGCCCCACCACGAGTTCGACCGCGTCGACCGCGCCGGCCTCGATCAGCCGGCGGGTCAGCCACGGGCCCACCAGCTCCGCGCCGAGCCGGCCGCCGGACCTGGCCACCGCGAACTCCCGGTTGTCGCCGACCGCCCGCAGCCGTAGACCCCGCCAACGAGCCATCGGTACGCCGGCGTGCGCGACGTCCACGTCGAAGACGTACTCGTCGGCACTGTGCCGCACCTCCCGGGCCTCGACGGTGAGCCGCCCCCGCAGCGGCCGCCAGACGACCACCTCCGCCGCGCCCACCGGCAGCACCCTGCGGTGCGGCGCGCAGGCGAGCAGCGCGTGGATCGCCGCGTCGTGCCCTCCCGGGCTGCCCAGCAACAGCTCCTGCCCGAGGAAGGAGGCGAACCAGCGGTCCCGGTCGTCGGCGTCGACGGTGGCGCGCACCGCGAACGCCGAGACCGGTCCGGCGTGCGTCAGGCGGCGCATCCGTCCCTCGTGGAAGAGCACCGGGCCGTACCACGGATGCGGGGTGGTGGCCTCCCGCCCGCTGTCCACGGGTGACTCCGGCCGGTGCGCGGCGTCGTCCGCCGTGGCAGCGGCGGCCGGCGGTGCCGGCGGGTCGGTGACCGTCCCGGCGAACCGGTCCGTGGCGAAGCCGTCGGTGTCCGCGCGGATCGCCACCGCCACGTCCCCGCCGGTCTCCGCGGCCAGTGCCGCCACCCGGATCCGCCTCGTCCGGCGCTCGGGGACGTCGATCGGCGCGGCGAAGCTCGCGTCGCGGACCGCCCAGCCGGCCCGGCTTCCGGTGGTCAACGCCGCCACCTGCGCCATCGCCTCCAGTCCGAGCACGGCGGGCAGCAGCGGCGCGTCGCCGACCCGGTGCTCCCGCAGGTACGGGTCCGCCCCGACGGACAACTCCGCCTCGGTCACCGTGGCGACCTGCCCTACCCGGCCGATCACCGACTCGGCGAAGCGCAGCCGGCCCGGCTCGGGGGTGCCGGGCGCGGGCGCCGGGCTCAGGGTGCCGGACTCGGGGAAGGCAGCAGTGCAGAGCACTGTCACCGGAGCGGTCGGATCGGTGAGGATCCGCCACAGCGCCGCGACGCCGTCGTCGGGCGCGATCCCGGCCACCCCCCGGCGGCGCAGCGAGTCGAGCACGTCGAGCCGCACCCCCATGCCGATCCCGGACCAGACCGACCACTCGACGAGGTGCACCCGGGTCTCCGGGTGATCGCCGGCCCACCGTTCCACGTCGTGCCGCAGCCACTCGTTACCGATGCAGTAGGCGGCCTGCCCGGCGAGCCCCTGCCGGCCGATGATGGAACCGAACGCGAGCACCAGCCGCAGGTCCGGTCCGACCGCGTCGAGCACCGACCGGAGTCCGGTCACCTTCCCGCCCAGGTGCTCGCGGAGGTCCCCGGCAGTGACGTCGGTCAGCTGGGCCGGCCGGTTGATCCCCGCCCCGTGCACCACCGCCCGGACCGGACCCAGCCGGCCGGCGCCGAGCACCTCCCGTACCGCGTCGGGATCGGTCAGGTCGACCCGCTCGTAGCGCAACCGGTCGTCGCCGAGGACCGTGCGTAGCCGGCGCAGCGCCTCCCCGGTCTCGGCGTCCTCGGCGGGACGCCGGCCGAGGACCACCAGCCGGCATCCGGTCCGCTCGGCGACGGCCGCCGCGGCGAAGGCGGTGATTCCGGTGGCGCCACCGGTGACGACGCAGACGTCGCCGGGCCCCAGCGGCACCTCCCGGGTCTCCTCGGCGGGCCGGTGCACGGAGGTCACCAGCCGCTGGACGCCGCCGGGCCCGGCCCGCAGTTCCGCGTACCCGGCCGGCACCGCCAGCCCGGCCAGCAGGCCCACGTCCCCGTCCGCGGACACGTCGAGCACCGTCACGGCGCAGCCGGAGATCTCCGCCGCCACCGACCGGCCCACGGCGGCGGCGGCCGGGTGGTCGTCGTGCACGATCGCCAGCCGGGCCGGCCGCTGCCCGGCGATGCGGGCCAGCAGCGCGGCCACCTGCTCCGGGCCGTCGTCCGGGCCGAGCGCGACGGCGAGACCGTGCGACGTCGCCGTCCCGTCGGGTACGGCGGGGAAGACCGTGTGCAGGGGATGTCCGGTCGGCGCCTCGACCCGCCACCGCACGGAGCCGGCGGCCGGCGGCCCGGACAGCGGTCCCCGCAGCGGAACCCAGTCGTGCCGGAACAGCCGCACCCACGGCGCGAGGCCCTGCGCCGGCGCATCGTCGTCGCCGGCGGCGGGCAGTTGCGCGAGCACCTCGGCCGCCTCGGCGACTGTCGCGTCGGCCAGTGACAGGGGCGCGGCCGGGGGTTGCCGGCCCAGGGCCGCGGCGACCGCGGCGACGGTGCGGGCCACCTGCAGCGAGTTCAGGTGCAGGTCGCCGAGCAGCCGGCTGGCCGGGGTGATGCCCGCCACCGGCAGTTCCAGCTCGGCGGCGAGGTGGGCGCGCAACCGGCCGAGCGGGTCGTCGGGACGGGGAGCGGACCCGGCCGGGTCTACCGACCCGGCCGGGTCCGCCTCGGGCGGGGTCGGCGCCGGTCGAGCGGAGGCGGTCCTCACCACCGCTGCTGCGACACTCGACGGCTGCTCGACCCGGCCCGGAGGGGAGTCGCGCTCCGCGTCGGCGGACGCGGAGCGCGACCCCGGCAGCCCGGCGCGAGAGATGCCGGCTCCGCACGGGCTGCTGAGGAACGTCATGGCCGCCCCGGGCCGGAGCGGACGGTAGGGCCGCCCGTCGTACCAGGCGGCGAGGTCGCCCGCGCCGGCGACCACGACCGCGGCGGTGGCGAGGGCGAGCGAGCGCGGCGGACCGCCGCAGTCCAGGCTGACCGCCGGTACCGGCAGGAACCGGGTGACCAGCCGCGACAGCACGGTCCCCGGGCCCGCCTCGACCAGCAGGTCGCACCGCTGGCCGAGGTCGCGGGCGGCGGCGGCGAAGCGCACCGGGGCGGTGAGCTGACGGGTGAGCAGTGCCGCCAGGTCGTCGACCGTCCGCACGTCCGCGCCCGTCACGGTGGACGTCACGGACCGCGCCGGCGGGGCGAACTCGACAGTGTTCAGCTCGGCGGCCCACGCCGGCAGCGCGGGTTCCATCGCGGGGCTGTGGAAGGCGTGCGACACCGGCAACCGGATCGCCTCGACCTCGCTGTCGCGCAGCGCCGCCGCCAGCCGGGTGAGGTTCTCGTCGGCCCCGGCGAGCACCGTACGGTCGGGGGCGTTGAGCGCCGCGACCACGAGTCCGTGCTCGTCCGCCAGCCGGATCGCCCGCGTCTCGTCGACGGAGAGGCTCACCATCCCGGTGCCGGGCACACCACTGTGCTCCATCACCCGTCCGCGGGCGGCAGCCAGCGCGACGAGCCGGCCCGGGTCCAGCGCACCGGCCCAGGCGAGGGCGGTCAGCTCGCCGAGGCTGTGCCCGACGGCGCCGACCGGGGCGCAGCCGAGCCGGTCCAGCCAGGCGAGCCCGAGCAGCGACTGCCACACGACAGCCGGCTGCGCGGCCTCGGTGCCGGTGGCGCCGGTGGCCGCCGGCCCCTCGGGCAGGTCGCCGAGCAGCCGGGCCAGCGGGCCGGCGTCGTACCGCACCGGTGCTCCCTGGCCGGGCAGGAGCAGGCCCACCCGGGCGGGCGGTCCGCCACCCAACGCCACCCCCGCCGCCTCGTCCACCACGACGCGCCCGTCCCAGGTGGCGAGCAGGCCCGTCGCCGCGCGGGCCGCCGCCGACAGCTCGTCGGCGTCCCCGGCGACCAGGGCACAGCGGATCCCGGCCGTGCCGCCGGCACCGGCGGCGAGCGTCGCCGCCACGTCGCCGACCTCGGCGTCGCTGAGCGTCGCGCCCCAGCTGCCCAGCAGGTCGAGCCGTTCGGCCAGCTCCGCCGTGGTGGCCGCCTCGATCAGCAGGATCTCCGGTCGTACCGGACGGCGGGACCAGGACCGCACCGAGGGCGGGAGGCGACGGCGACCCACGGCGGCGGGATCGGCGTTCTCCACCACCACGTGGCTGTTGATCCCACCGAAGCCCATCGCGGACACCCCGGCGGCCAGCCGCCCGCCCGGCCACGGTTCCGGCTCGTCGAGCACCCGCAGGGTGGCGTCCGGCGCACGCAGCAGAGGATGCGGCGTCTCGCAGCCGGTGGTCGGCGGAAGGACCCGGTGGTACGCGGCCAGGACCGTCTTGATCAGTGCGGCCGCTCCGGCGGCCGCCTTCGTGTGCCCGATGTTCGCCTTCACCGAACCGAGCGCCGCCGCCCCGGGCGCGTGCCGCCGGATCCCGGCCAGCGTCTCCAGCTCGACCCGGTCGCCGACGGCGGTTCCGGTGCCGTGCCCCTCGATCAGGGCGATCTGCTCCGGCGCCAGTCCGGCCATCCGGTACGCGCGCCGCAGCGCCAGCGCCTGTCCCCCGGCGTCCGGGCGGGTCAGGCCCCCGGACCCGTCGGAGGACGTCGCCCATCCGGTCAGCCGCGCGTAGACGCGCAGGCCGCGCCGTTCCGCCTCGTCGGCGCGCATCAGGGCGACGATCCCGCACCCCTCCCCGGGCAGGAACCCGGTGGGCCGCTCGTCGTACACCCGCATCTCGCCGTCGGCGAGCGCGCCGAGGCGGGCGAAGCCGATCATCTCCAGCGGGTCCAGAGACAGGTCGACGCCTCCGGCGAGGGCGAAGTTCAGCTCGCCGGAGAGCAGCGCGTTGGCGGCTGTGACGACGGCCAGCAGACTCGACGCGCAGGCGCCGTCCACCGTGTAGCCGGTGCCGTGGAAGTCGAAGTGGTTGCAGATCCGGCCGGCGATGGTGTTGCTCAGGGCCCCGGCCAGCGATTCGTCGCCCGGCTCGGGGAACGCCGCCGCGATGCCGCGCCGGGCCTGGTCGACCACCTGCGCGGCGACGGCGGAGTCCACTCCGGTCTGCCGCAGCGCCGCCTCGACCGAGCGGCGTACGAACGGCCAGTGCAGCCGTACCAGGCCGGCCCGGGTGAACTCGCCGGTGAGCGAGTTGCCGAGGATCACGCCGACCCGGTCGGCGTCCAGGCCGGCGCCCGAGGGGAAGCCGGCGTCGGACAGGGCGGCCGCCGCCGTCTCCAGTGCCAGCCAGTGCGTGTGGTCGGCCGCCCGCCAGCTCGACCCGGACACGCGGAAGGCTTCACGGTCGAAGTGCCAGTCGCGCAGCAGCCCGGCCCGGCGGACGTACGTGGACTCCGGCGCGTGCGGCGCGCCGAGCCGGTGCTCGGGGTCCAGGCGCGTGGCCGGGATGGCCCGGAACGCGCGGCGGCGGGCCAGCACCGACCGCCACAGCTGTGCCGGGTCGTCGGCATCCGGGTAGCGGCAGGCCAGGCCGACGACCGCGATCTGCCGTTCGCCCGGCCTCATGCCGCCTCCCGCAGCCGGACCCGCCGGGCCCGGGCCGGCCGGCGACGGCCGATCAGGAGCAGACCCGCGCGCAGGGCGCAGGTGATGACCAGGGCGAGGAACAGCCCGTACGACACGTGCGCGAGCACCAGCAGTCCGTAGACCGCCGCGGTGCACAGCCCGAACGCCCACTGGTTGGCGCGGGCACGGGGGGTCGTCCCCGGGTCGGTGATCATGTAGTTGGTGAAGAGGATGAAGGCCAGGCCGGTCATCGGCAGCAGCGCGGCGACGAAGTCGTGGTCGAAGAGGAGGGCACGCAGCAGCGCCTGCGCGACGAACCCGGTCAGCCAACCGAGGATGAGCGGCATCTTCCCGGTGAGCTTGCCGTTGAGCAGCGTGCCGGCCATCAGGACACCGAGCGGCAGCAGCCAGTCCAGCGCACCGGAGACCCCGGCGGTGAACTGGTAGGGCGGCGCGATGCTGACCCACGGGAAGAGCACGAGGGTCAGCGCGATGCCCGCGTTGGACGGGTTGAGCACGTGCCGGGCACGGCCGTCGATCCGGATCCGCAGGACGTGGCGGGAGCCCACAGCGGCCGCGACGGCGAACAGGTACGGCCAGGGTGAGGAGTTGCCGTACAACAGCATGGCGCAGGCCAGCGCGCCGATGTGCGTGGGCAGGAGATGGTCCACCAGCCGCCGGAAGCCACCGGCGAAGGCGGGCGCGCGGCCCTCGGCCCGGGCGGCGAGCGTCTCCAGTGTCAGGTCGAGGGCGTAGCCCAGCAGGAGGGTCAGCACCGGCGTCACCGGGGCCTGCTCGAACCCGAGGAAGAGGTGACCGAGCACCGTGAGGATCGTGATGGACAGGGCGAAGCGGCGCAGGGCCGTCAGGCGGAGGTCTCTCGCGGCAGCGGACGTCACAGCGGTCACCGTTTCCGTCGGTGGATGGTCGGGTTGGAGGGCCGTCGCGCCGGCCGGCGCGCTGAGGGGAACAGCAACCGGCCGGCGCGACGGGGCTCAGATGGTGACGGACGTGCCGTCGAACCGGGTCAGGGTCAACGAGTGGTCCTCGTTGAACCAGGACTTCTGGCGCCGCAGGATCTCGATGGCCAGCGCCTCACCGAGCCGGCTGGACGCCGAGTAGTCACTGCGGTAGTGGACGCCGGCGATGTTGCGGCCGACGGCGATGTTCGCGGCGAGCTTGTTCAACTCGCCGCCGACGGTGAGCTGCCCGGCGTCCGCGCCCTCGTACGGCACCAGCGCGGTGCCGGTCGCGTCCGCCTGGACCGGGTCGGCCAGCGGGGCCGTCTCGTCGAACCACGCCTTCAGCACAGTCGCGGTGGCGGCCGCCACTGTGGCGTGACCGGCCGTGTACGAGGGGTGGGTCGGTGCCCCCTCCGGGTACGCCTGCGGGAGCAGGTGGCTCTGGTTGCGGTCGAAGACGCGCTGCACCGCCTCGGACTCCAGCAGTTCCCGGTCGAGGAAGTCGTACCGGTGCAGACCGGTCAGGTGGGCGTGGACCCGCCCGCCGACCGCCTCCGGCCGCAGCCTGCGGTGCACGTACCACTTCTGCCACCAGGCGGTTCGTAGCGCGCGGGCGGCGACCGAGGTGATCAGGTCGAACAGGTGCGGCATGCCGAAGGTCGCGAAGCCGTCCTGGTTCGAGGACCAGTGGTACGGCAGGTTCGCGTCCAGCGGCGCCCGCTCCCGCAGCAGGATCAGCCCGGCGTTCAGGAAGGGCTGGAACGGGCTGGCGTCCGCGTCGAAGTGGACGTAGTGGCTCAGGTCGCGGGGCGTACGCAGGTACCGGGTCTCGGTCCGGTTCCGGTCGCCGGGGGCCAGTCCCCGGGACAACCCCCGCTGCACCGCGAGCCAGGTGGGGAACGTGGTGACGTAGTCCCGCCCTGGCTGCACGGTGTCCTGCCGCTGGGAGTAGTGATGGGTGCCGAACTGCACGTCGCGCAGGAGGAACTGCGAGATGTACGGCCCGATCCGGTCCTGCGGGGTGTCACCGCGGAAAAGCGTGCGGGTGGTCACCACCCCGCCTTCCTTCGGGCCGCGGAAGTCCGACATCCGGGACAGGTCGGCGGCGGCCGACGCGACCAGCGGATCGGTGTCGAACTGGTCGAACGGCACGTCCCGGGTCAGCGCCATCCAGTAGAGCTCGGCCATGTCGCCGGAGTTCTCCGGACTGTCGAGCCGGGGCGCCGGCGGCGCGGTGAAGGAGGTGGCGTCGATGCCGTCGGCGTTCGCCGCCAGCCCGCCCTGGGGATTGGTCAGCTTGCGGGCACCGGCCGGGTCCAGCGGGATCGACTCGAAGTCCGCCGGGTCGGCGCTGTTGACCGCCCGCAGCAGCCGCCGGTACGCCTCCGGGTCCACCTCACCCGTGTCGTCGTGCGGCAGCCCCTTGCTGTAGCAGGCGACGTATCCCGGGTAGATGTTCTCCTCTCCGTTGTTGACGTGCTCGGTCGGATCCGGGCCGGCGGTGCGGCCGCCGGTCACCGGCGGCTGCCGTCGCGAACTTCCTGACGAGGTACTCACTGCACACACCTTTCTGCTGCGGCTTCGGACGAACAGCCGCCGGCGGACACGTCAGTCCGCGACCGGGGTGCCGGTCGCCGGGGCGCCATCGAGCGGGATCCGCACGCCGTTGGCGTTGACCCGGAAGCGCGGGGCGGCGGCCGACATGTGCCAGTGCAGCCACTTCCAGCCCTCGGCCGTGCGGATGGCCACGGCCGAGGCGCGCAGCGGCTGGTGCTCGAAGGTGCCGTCGGTTCGGGCGATGACGACGTCGCCGTCCTCGCGGGTCAGACCGATGGTGGAACTGGCCAGCACCTGGCTCACCGAGACCGACTTGTTCTGCGTCTCGCCGTCGGCCGGGAACAGCGTGTCGAGGTACTCACGCATGGCGGCCTTCTCGGTGATGGTCACCGCGTGTCCCTCGGCGGAGGTGAGTTCGTAGGTGGTGAATTCCTCGGCCAGGCTGTCGACGATGGCGTCCGCGTTCTTCTCCGCGAAGGCGGTCTGGAGGTCGTTGAGAAGCTGCCGGACCTCGATCTCGGCCTGCGGGTCGGGCCGGAAGACACCGGCTCCGCCACCCGCGGCGTCGGCGAAGACACCGCCGAGGAAGTCGCCGAGCTGGCGGCCGAAGTTCTGTACCTCTGTCATTTCTGCGCCATTCCTCTCTGGATGTTCTCGGGACGGATACCGCCCGCCCGTGAACAGTGGGAAACAATCGGTCCGGTGCGACCGTTCTCGTGCGGCGATCGGTACGTCTGTTGTAGATCGCGCGGGTGGTGGGGAACTTCTTCCGCCTTGCGGTGCGCCGGGACCGGCGCCCGGGCGGGCCGGCCGGTCAGTCCCCGGCGGACGGGCCGGGACGGTGCCGGTCCCGGACGGCCTGCACCTCGGCCCGCAACTGCACGATCTGCCCGCGCAGGTCGGCGATGACCAGCTGGGCGCTCTCCCGGACGCCGGCCACCTCGTCCCGCGTCTCCTGGCGGACCCGGGCGAGCTCGGACCGGTGTTCCTGGAGCAGGCGCTGACGGTCGTCACGGGCCTCGTCGAGGGTGCGCTGCCAGCGCTCCAGCAGCTCGTTGCGCTCCATGATGATCGCGGCCTGGGCCTGTTCGTGGGCCGTGGACAGGGCCTGCTCGACGACGAGGGCCTCGTCCCGTGCCGCCTCGGCGAGACGTGCCTCCTCGCGGCTGCGTTCGACCCGGGCGATGTGCCGGGTGCCCAGGTAGGTCAGGATCGCGGTGCAGACGGCGGCGATCGGTGTCCCCACGGACTGCCAGTCCACCGGTCACCTCCCTCGCGCCACGCTCGACAGGCCCGTGGCCTCCGCGCGGGCGACGATCCGCAGGCAGTTCATCGCCAGCCAGGCGAGGGCCAGCTCGGTGAGCCAGACGGAGGACCGCCAGTCGGCGAGCATCGACTCGACCGCGGCGAACACCCACCAGGCGGCCGCCGCGGCCACGATCCGCCGCTGATGCCGGCGTAGTCGGCCGAACAGATTCATGACCTGCGCGGCGAGCAGGAGGGTGGCGAGGCCCGGGGCGAGCACACGGAACACCTCCCGCAGTCGCTGTGGCATCGCCCCGAGTTCTGCGATCACCAGCCCGGGTTCGGCCCAGAGCACGGCGGCCTGCACGGCGACGGCGACGGCCAGCACCAGGCCACCGGGCAGCCGGCGGAGGTGGTCACCACCCCGGGCGGTCCGTGGTTCGCGCTCCGGTGCGAAGCGGCGGCGGTCTCGGACGTGTGAGGTGGGCATCGGTGCCTACCACGATCCGTGGTCATCGGAACTCGACCGCCCGGACGGGCACGGCAGGGTTGCATACATGGTGGATCCCTCTCTCTGGCTGCGTTGTCACGCGTACGGCCGGATCTCCCACCTCCCGACGGACTCCGCCTCCCGGACCCCGACCACCTCTCGCGCGCTCAGGTCGACCGACGCCTGGCCGAGTCGTACCGGCCGGTCGGTCGCCGACCAGAAGAAGAACGTGTAGAGGCGGTGGCCCCGGCGCGGGTGGCCCGCGCCGATCGCCGCCCGGGAGATCCTCGGCACCACGACCCATCGGCTCGCCTGAGCGAGCGGGCCGAGCCGGCCGGCCGTGCGGATCAGGTCGAGCGCCTCGGCCAGCTCGGACCGGGTCAGTGGCGGACGGGCCCGGGCCCGTCCGGTGACCGCCGTGAGGCGGCCGGACGGCAGGTCGAGGAAGAACTCCAGCAGCAGGTCCGAGTCGTAGTCGTAGAGCCGGATCCGGGCCGTGCCGGCGTGCCGCCGGGACGTCCGGAACCACGAACGGGCCGGCGCCGGCACCACCTCCACGTCGAGCAGGTGGTGCCGGACGCCGGCCAGTCTGGTCCGGGCCGCCGGGTGGGCGTACAGCAGACGCACCAGGCGGGTCTTGAGCCGGTCGGCGGCGGCGAGCAGGTCCTGTGGATCCCGCTCACTCGTCCGTACGCCCGCGAGCAGATGCCGGGCGCAACGGCCGAGACGTGCCGAACCGGTCATGGGCTTCCTCCGTCATCGGGGGGTGGGTTCCTCCTTTCTATGCGTCGGCGTGCCGGGGCGACTTCTCGCGGATTGCCCTACCTGATCAAGGGCGGGACGCGGCCGCGAGCACCGCCACGACCAGGTCGGTGTCGTTGCCGGCGGGCACCGGGCGCAGGTCGAGCAACAGGTGTCCGTCCCGCAGCTCGCCCACCACGGCCGGGTCTCCCACGCGCAACCGGCCGGCGAGCCGCTGGTCGACCGCCACCGCGAAGCTGTGCAGCCGGGTGCTGGCGCCGCTGAGCACCGTGACGTGGGACTCGACCAGCTCGGCGGGGACTCCCCCGGCCCGCAGGGCGCCGACGAGCGACTCGCCCCGGGCCCGCAGGTCGTCGGGGGCGGCCCGGACGGCGGCGAGCGTCGGTGTGCCGCCGTGGGCGACCGTCGCACGGAGCGCGGCCAGGGCCAGTTTGTCCGCCTGCATCGCCCGGGCGAGCGGATGTCGCCGCACCTGTTCGATCACCGCCCGGTCGCCGAGCAGCAGCCCGGTCTGCGGACCGCCCAGCAACTTGTCGCCGCCGGCGGTGACCAGCGTGGCGCCCTGCCGCAGGGCGGTCTCCGCGTCCGGCTCACCGGGCAGCGCGGGCTCGGGACGCAGGAGGCCGGAGCTGATGTCCGCGATCACCGGGACGTGCAGGCCGGCCAGGGCCGCCACGTCCGGCCGGTCCGCCGGGGCGTCCGTGGCGGAGCGGCCCGGCACCAGGGTGAGCACGCACCCGGTGCCGGACCACACCGCCTGCCGGTAGTCCTCCAGCACCGCACCGTCCGCCGTACCGACCGGGCAGAGCCGGGCACCGGTCGAGGTGAGCAGTTCGGGCAGGCGGAAGCCGTCCCGGATCTCGTACAGCTCCCGCCGGCTGATCACCAGTTCCCGGCCGGGCGCGAGCACCGTCGCGGCGAGCACCAGCGCGGCCGGGTTGCTGTTGACCACGTAGGCCGCCGCGGCCGTCGGCACCGCGGCGAGCAGGGCGGCGACCGTCTCCCGGCCGCGCCGCCCCCGCTGCCCGTTGTGCAGGTCGTACTCCAGGTCGGTGCAGCCGGAGGCCACCGCCACCGCGCGCCGGGCCGAACCGGAGAGGACGGCCCGGCCGAGGCCGGGGTGCACCAGGACGCTCGTCGCGTTGATGACGTGGCGGGGCGTGTCCCCCGCGGCCGGCGGCCCGCACGGCAGCGGGTCCTGGTTCCGTTCGCCGGGTGGGCGGGCGGCGGCGGTCCGCGGCGGGTCGAGGAGGGCCGGTGTCGCGACGGGCCGGCTCGTCCGGGCCCTCATCGCGTTGTCACCCGGCCGTCGTCGTGCATCACCAGTTCGTGCCGGCCCGGCGCCAGCCGCACCTCCGCCGTCCGCACCCCGCCGGCCGTACGCCAGGACAGCGTGAACGGGGCTTCCCGGTCGACGGCGAAGAAGAGTTCCGTGCTGGAGGCGCCGGCGTGACCGTTGCTGGGGTAGAGCTGAGCGCGAAGGGCCGGCCGGCCCTCGCCGGGCCGGACGACCACCGAGGCGCCGAGCGCGGGAGTGGGCTGCCGTCCGTCCGCGCCGGCGCGCAGCAGGACCAGCGTGGCCCGGCCGACCGACCGGGACCGGTTCATCAGCAGCCGGCTGTCCTGCCACTGGTTCGCCACCAGCGCGTCCGGGCGGCCGTCCGCGTCCACGTCTCCGACGGCGATGCCACGGCTGACGTCGAGGTGACCGAGACCGCTCCGGGCGGCCACGTCGACGTACCGTCCGTCGGGCCCCCGCGTCCAGAGCACGTTCGCCTGGTGGCCCGACACGTCGTCACCCGGGCGGAAGTGTGGCCAGGCCCACGGGTGCTGGAGCACCTGGTCGTTGGCCATCGCGAGTTCCTGGAGTTCGGGCCAGCGCCACCGGTCCCCGGCCATGAAGCCGGTCGCCTGGAACAACTCGTCGGTGCCGTCGCCGTCGAAGTCGACGGCCTTGACGTCCCAGCCCCAGCCGCTGCGGGACAGGCCCAGGGGTTCACTGCGGTCCCGGTACGGCAGCCGGCCGTCGAGCAGGTCGGAGCCCTTACCGGTCGGGGTGAAGGCGAAGTTGCTCTCCTGCAGCCCCCAGGGTGTCGTGATGTTGCTGACCACGATGGTCGGCAGGTCGGCGCCGTCCGGGTAGGTGTAGGCCACGCCCATGCCCTTGAACGAGTCCCGGCCCAGCACCTTCGACTTCGGCGTCGACGCGGTCCGCTCGCCCCGGACCGGGCGCAGGTCGAGCCGCCCCGGCCGGGAGTGGTTCACCAGGAGGTGGTCCGGGCCGAAGTCGTTGGCGAGGTATACCTCGGGCCGCAGGTCCCCGGTCAGGTCCTGCATCCCGATGGCGAGCGTCCAGGAACGAGCGACCCGGTCGGGCACTCCGGTGGACGCGTCGAGCCAGGCCGGCGCCGTGTCGGGGGCACCGGGGCGGGAGAGGAAGGCCCGGTTCGTGCCGCCGTTGCCGGCGTCCGCCATGCCCGCCTGCATCCGCATCCGCCCGTCCCCGGCGGCCTCCGGATCGAGCACCCGGGCACCGTCCGGGAAGTAGTTGCCGACCAGGATGTCGGCCGCGCCGTCACCGTCCAGGTCGCCCACCGCGAGCGCGGTGGTGTTCCACACCTGCGGCGGCTGGACCAGTTCCACCGGGCGCCATCCCTCGGCGACCCGCAGGAACTGCACCGGGGAACGGCCCCAGTAGTAGACGACGAGATCGCTGTCGCCGTCCGCGTCGAGGTCCGCCGGGACGCAGCCCATCGGCGCGACGCGGTCGATCGGGCCCGGCGGCGCGACGAGCGACGCCGGCGGATAGCGCTCCCCGGTGCCTGGTGCCGGGAAGACCCGCGCCGAGTCGTCCCGCGGATCGACGAGGCACACGTCGTCCTGGCGCCGGTTGCCGTCGGCGTCGAGGAGCGCGACCGCGGCGCCCACCGCGGAGATCCAGGACCGGATGCCCGACAGCTCGGGCGCGACGTCACGAACGTTCCTGGCCCCGGCAGGGGCGGTGTTCAGCGGGCGTACGTCGAAAGCGAAGCGGGCGGCCAGCACGGCGGCCTCGCGAGGGCTCGGCGACGGCCGGACGGTGAGCACGCCGAGGACGGCGACCAGCACGATCACCAGTGCTCCGGGCAGCATGCGACGCGGTGACAAGGACATGGGGTTTCTCCCTGCTCGTGGCGGCGGGCGCCGCCGGCGGGTGCGGATCGGGACCGGTGGAGCCGAGGCTCAGCCGGCCGCCGCGGTTGCCCGGCGGCGGATCTCCCGCTGCCACCACCGGTAGGAGTCGATCTCGGGGCCGAGGGCGAGGGCGGAATCTCGGGAGTCCCGTGCCCAGTTGGCGGCCGTGTCGGCCGGTACGCCGGTGAGCGCGGCCACGGCCGCCGCCGTGTGCGCAGGCACATGACCGGCGGTGCGCCGGGCCTCGGCCGCGAAGGCGGCGCCCTGGGCCAGCGCGGCGCGCTCCTTGCCGTCCAGCGTCTGGAGGTGTTCGAACTGGCGGTCCGAGCAGCCGCCCGCGTAGCAGACGGCAAGGCCGACACCGGCCCACAACTCGGGCCGCAGGCCCGGTGGGAACCCTTCTATCTGCCGGCCGATCGCCGGGACGTCACCACACTCGACGAACCACAGGCTGCGGCCCAGCCCTTGCCGGAGCACCGTCTGGACGGGATCGTCGCGGTCCGGCCGGCGGGCCAGCCGGCGGATCGCGCCCGGCCCGCCGAAGAAGCCGCGGGCGAACCCGGCGCCGTCCAGGGCGAGCCAGCGCAGCAGCGGGTCGAGCGGCAGCCGGCGGTGGACGGTCCGCCAGGGCAGCACGGCGGCCGCCCAGCCGGCCCCGACGTGGACGAGGTGGACGAAGCCCGCGCCGGGGCCGTCGAGCAGGTGCCCCAGCCGGGTCTGCCGGCCGTCCCGGCTCCCCGGTGCCGGGGCCCGGCGCGGCGTGGCGAGGTCGGCCAGGGCCGCGGCCAGCGCGGCCCCCTCGTACGCGAACCCGCGGTTGACGGGTTCGATCAGTGCCAGTTCCTCGTGGATGTCGCGGCGTCCGGCACGCCGCAGCCGGTAGCCCTCGACGAAGGCGAGCGCGCGGGTCTGCAGGAGCAGCCGGCTGGTCACCTCCCCGCGCCGGTGTCGCCGCCCGGCGAGTTCGACGAGCGCCGGCGACAGGGGCGGCACGAGCAGACGCCCCTGTCCCCTGCCGCTTGTCACCGGTAGGACCGATCGTCGTCCGGCCCTCCGCCGGCGGGGGCGAGCCGCCGGCCGTGCGCGTCCCGGGGGTCGCTCAGGGGCGTCACCAGCCGGCGGGTGATCACCCCGAAGGCGGCGGCGACAGCGGCGTTCACGGCGGCGATCTGGGCGCAGGACCACCCGATCACCCCGAACGCGGCCAGGAGGTTGAACAGGGCGAAGAGTGCCACCTGGAGGATGACGGGCTCACGCTTGAAGATCATGTCTGCTCCGTTCGTTGTCGAGGGCAGGTCAGGCCGCCTGGCGGGCGGTGGCCCGACGGGGCCGACGGGCGAGCCCGTGCCAGTACGTGAGCTGCCCGCTCCGATAGGCGTCGAGGTAGAAGTCGGTGGCCGTGCGCCACTCCGCGAGTTCCTCCGCCGTCACCACTGCGGCGAGTTCGCCGGCCCGCTCGGTGGTCGCGTCGGCGATGGTCTGGAAGCAGGCGACGGCGGTGTCGGTCGCGTCGACCAGGTGCACGTCCACCAGGCCCGCCGCGGTGAACAGGTCGTCCGACCGCGAACCGCCGGGCAGCGGGCGCAGCCCGTCGAGGTCCCAGGCGCGGCGTTGCGTCGCCGCGGTCATCTCCGGCCCCGCCAGGGTGTCCGCGAAGACCAGCCACCCGGCCGAGCACAACGCCCGGCGGGCGTTGCGCAGTGCCGCCACCGGGTCCGACAGCAGGGACAGCGAGTCGACTACCAGCGCCAGGTCGTAGAGCCGGTCCGGTTGCCACCTGGTCACGTCGCCCTCCACGAACGACACCCGGGCCATCCCCGGGCCCGCGTCGGCGCGTGCCCGGCGGGCGCAGGCGAGCTGGGCGGCGTTCAGCTCCACGCCGGTGACGGCGCACCCGGTCCGCTGGTTGAGGTACCGTGCGACCGCGCCGGTGCCGGAGCAGAGTTCGAGCACATGGGTCAGCGGGCCGACCCGGAAGGTCGCCGCGACGTCGTCGAGCAGGCGTGCCCCGGCGATGTTGGTGAACTCCCACCCGGCGTGGACCGGCTCGTAGACGGTCGTCCGCCAGAGCGGGCCGGTCACGGTGTCGTAGATGCGGTTCTTGTCGTCCTCGTCCGGGGCGGCGTTCTCCCGCGACGCCCCCGGCGGTGCTCCGGTCATCTCCTGCTCCTCCTGTCACACGCGTCGGCTGATCGCGCGGTCATCGCCCACCCGACCGGATGGGACGGCGTCACATCCGTCATCTGCGGCGGGTGTCGACGGGGCTGCGCACCGGACCGAGCGGCGGCTGCTCGATCACCCCCGCCGGCGCGGTCGCGGCGACCAGCGGGCGGCCGAGCGGCGCGAGCGGCGAGTCGGCGGCCCAGACGTTCTCCGCGAGCCAGTACTCGACTGTGGTGCGGGTACGGGTGAAGAGCACCTGCTCGCCGTCGGCGGACGGCACGGGGTAGCGGACGCCCGGCCCCGCCTCGGTCACCACCCGGCCGGTGCCGTCGGGTAGCTGCTCGTACAGTTCCTCGACCTTCGAGGCGACCATCGTCGACAGGATCCGGCCGTCCGCCGTGGACCGCGGGTTGTTCCGCTCCACGTAGTCCGGACCGGCCAGCGTCAGCAGTTCGCCGCTGTCCAGGTCGATGCGGTAGAAGCCCCAGGTCCAGTTCCCTCCCCGGGTGGACATGAAGACGACGCCGCGCCCGTCGGGGGTGAAGGCCGGCGCCTCGTCCCACCAGCTGTCCTCGGTGAGGTTGGTGATCCGGCCGCTGTCGAGGTCGAGGACGAGCAGGTTCGCCTCGAACGGCTCCGTCTCGCTGCGGAACACCAGGCGCCGCCCGTCCGGCGCGAAGGAGACGGGCGCGTGCAGTCCCCGCAGGTCGTCACGGTCGGCCGTCCAGACGCGCGGCTGCCCGCCCGCCACGTCGACCGTCGCGATCTCCCATCGCGAGGTGGGGTCGGGCCGGAGCGCGCAGGCGATCGTCCGGCCGTCCGGGGACCACGAGGGGAAGGCGGCCTCGCCGGCCGGCACCGGCTGGGACACCCCGGTCGCCAGGTCCAGGATGCGCAGCGCCGAGCGGCCGTCCGCCTCGGTGCCGTACACGATCCGGCGGCCGTCCGGCGCGAAGGACGCGTACCGGGGCTTCTCCTCGGCCGGCACGAGTTCCCGTACCGCCTTCGTCCGCCGGTCCCACACCGCGATGCCCGCGCCCTCGTCGACCAGCCGGTGGAAGAAGAGGTGGTTCCCGTCCCGGGTCCAGGTGGGCCACCGGTCGTCCGCGCCGGTGACGACGAGCGGCCGGCCCACCCCGTCGGCGAGCCGCTGCACCCAGATGACGGACCGCCCCTCGTCGCTGCGGGAGAAGGCGACCGCCGGCCGGGTCGGGCAGATGGTCGGCTTGTAGTCCCACGAGGAGCCGTCGGTGACCGGGATCGCCTCCCCGGTCCGGCTGTCCAGCAACCACACCGCTCCCGCGCCGGTGTCGTACGAGTGGCAGACCAGCCAGCGTCCGTCCGGCGCCCAGGAGCAGGCGCCGGCGCGGCCGGGCTCGGTGGTCACCCGGCGAGGCGCGCCGCCGTCGGCGGACACCACCAGGAAGTGCCGCCTGCCCCAGGGCCCGCCGACGTAGGCGACGGTCCGGCCGTCCGGTGACCAGGAGGGGTACTCCTCCTCGTGTCCGGCCGAGGTCAGCTGGCGGGTCTGGCCGTCGCTGAGCCGGTACAGCCAGATCGCCTTGTGACCACCGCGGGAGGAGGTGAAGGCCAGCTGCTCGTTGTCCGGCGACCACTGCGCCTCGATGTCGTCACCGGTACCCCAGGTGCCCTGCTGCCATTTCCCCGTACGCAGATCGAAGAACCACAGATTGACCGATCCGTTTCGCTTGGAGGAGGCGACGAATCTGGTTCCGTCGGGCGATATCGCCCCGTCCCCGGAACCGTTCGGATCGGCGGCGAGAAGCCGGAGGCGGAATCCGTCCGTTCCCGCTCCGGCGATTCCTGCGCCCCGGGCCGCCCGCTTCACGACACCGGCCGGTCACGACGGACCGAACCATCGGATCGGCGACGGGCCGCTGAACTGAATCGCACGCCAAACCTCCCTGAATCACACGTCACTGGCTTGCGGCGGCATCCCGGCGCAGCGATCAATTCGTACCGGGGCGACGCGAGCCCGAACTTCTCGGATCTTGCTCGTATCGACGGACGACGCTTGAGCAAGATGCGAGTGGAACGCCGTTGTCCGGCGGCCTTGAATGGTGCGGAACCGCCGGGCGTCCGGCCGGCCGACCAGGGAGGGATCTCCACGCGTGAATGGACTTTCGGCCACGAACGGCGTGGTGCACCCGTTACTCACGCCCCCGGCCAGCACGCAGATCTTCGACGGTTCGGCGCTGCCCTGGACCCGGTTGGCGGGACTGCTGGAGGCCGCCCGGTGGACCGCCTCCAGCTGGAACCGGCAGCCCTGGCGCTTCGTCGTCGGGCGCAACGGCGACCGCACCTTCCAGGAGATGCACGGCGCGCTCACCCCGGCGAACCGCACGATCGCCGGCGACGCCGGGGCGCTGGTCCTGGCCCTGCGTCAGGTCCGCGGCGTCGACGGCGCTCCGCTGATCGGCACCGAGTACGAGCTGGGCCTCGCGGTCGCCCGGCTCAGCGTGCAGGCACGGGCCACCGGCTGGCACACCGTGCAGCTCGGCGGCTTCCGCCGTCGTGCCCTGGTGGCGGCGTTCGAGGTGCCTGCGGAGTTCGAGCCGTTCGTCGTACTCGCCGTGGGGCGGGCCACCGCCGACCCCTCCCGGACTCCCGTGCCCCGCTCCCGGCTGCCGCTGGCGGACATCGTCTTCACCGGCAGCTGGGGCGCGCCGTCGGACGGAGAGGGGCTCTCGTGACCGGCACGCCCGACCCGGCCGCACCGGCCACCGCCACCCCGGCCGCCTGCGCGCCGGCCTGGCCCGGCGACTGGGCCACCGACGGCCTGTGGCGGCTGGTCTGGTTCGGGCCGGCCCACCAGGGCTGGGAGTTCGGCTCGTACGCCGGTCCGGCACTGCTCGACCGGGCGGTCGAGGAGCTGCCGCTGCACGCCTCGGACCGGGTCCTGCACCTCGGCTCCGACGGCGGGGAGACGTCCCGGTACCTCGCCCTGGGGACGGGCTGTGCGGTGACCGCTGTGGAGCCGGACCCGGTCCGGCGCGGTCACGCCCGGCGCCGCGCCCGGGCGTTGCCGCCCGACGTCGCCGCGCGCGTACGGATCGCCGGATCCACGTCGGAGGGCGCCTCCGGCCCACCCTTCGACCGGGTGCTGGTGCTGCAACCGGCCCGCACCGGGGACGACCTGGGGGCAGTGCTTCGTCAGGCCGCCCTCGCGGCGCGCCCCGGGGGACGGATCCTGCTCGGCGAGCTGGTCCACCATCGTCCCGGCCGGCCCCGCGGCGCCGCCCCGAACGGGTTGGAGGTCCGGCTGCGGCAGGCCGGCTTCGCCGGACCGCGGTCGGTCGACATCACGGACGAAGCGGTGGACGCGCTGCGCACGGCGCAACTGACCCTGATCCGGCGCCGCCACGAGGTGCTGCGTCACCTCCCGCCCGCCGCCGCCGACCAGTTCCTCGCACTGATCCTCACCGCGCAGGCCGACCTGCGCGAGGGCCGGTCCCGGTTCTGGGCGGTGAGCGCGACCCGGACGTCCCCGGTACCCGGCCGGGTGTGACCCGTCGCCGTGCGGGCGGGCGCCGCGTCAGCCGACCGGCTCGTCCTGCCACACGCTGCGCTGCCAGTCCTGGCCGGACGCGAGCATCCGTTGCAGGTCGATGAGGAAGTTCTCCCAGCCGATCTGGTGTCGATCGGCCGGGCGGCCGCCCAGGTCGTGCTGCACCCGCACGGTGGTGCCGCGCCCGCAGGGACGCAGCGTCCACCTCACGACGCTGTCCCGGTGCCCACGTTCCCGCCAGGTGTACGCCAGCGACCGGGAGGGCTCCAGGTCGACGATGGACCGGGGACCGAGGTCGTCCCCCCAGCCGAAGTCGTACCGGCCGCCGACCCTGGGCGAGACCACCGCGGTGGCGGCGATCCACCGCTCCAGCTCCGCCGGCACCGTCAGCGCCGCGTACACCCGCCGGGCGGGGACGGCCAGTGTCGCCTCTGCCCGGGCCGTGCCGCGCCGGGGCCGCGCGAAGTCGTGCCGGACGACCGGGCGGCCCTCCAGGTGGTTGGCGAGGTTGCCGGCGGCCAGGCACCAGAAGTCCAGGGCGGAGGGGTCGTCGGGGCCGCCGCCCGGAGGCGACCACTGGACGAACCGGACGCCGGTGCGCCCGGTCGGCACCGACACCAGCTCGATCTCCACCGGCGAACCGGCGCCGGCCTCCCAGCAGAGCGCCAGCCGCCGGCCCGGTTGCGCATCGATCGTCCGCAGGGCGCCGCTGGCCCATCTCGGGGTGAAGCTTCCATCGGTACGGAAGCAGCCCGCGTCGGGCTGCGTCTCCACCCGCTCGGCGAACCAGCCGGCCAGCGCCTCGTGATCGGTCAGCGCGGCGTAGACGGCCGACCGGCGGGCGTTGACGGTCGTGGACACCATCAGACGTGCCGGTGCCATGGCAGCTCCCTCCACCGAGCGGTCCGACACGAGGTGGGAAGATCCTCCGGCAACTTCGCATCCCGCCGAGCGCCGCACTAGGACTAATAGTCATAGTGGAAGCCGCAGCCGCCCACCGCAAGGAGGACATCGTGGCAGATCCCCATCGGCCCGGGGCGCCCGGCCTGCCGGCCACCGCGTACGCGGTTCTCGGTCTGCTCTCCTTCGGGCGCGAACTGACCGGTTACGACCTGCGCAAGTGGTCCATGAACATGCGCTTCTTCTACTGGAGCCCGGCGCAGAGCCAGGTCTACAGCGAGCTGCGCCGGCTGCTGGCCCAGGGCTACATCAGCGAGCGGCAGGAGACGCAGCGCGGCTCGCAGACCAAGCGCCACTACCGGATCACCGACACCGGGGTGGCGGCCCTGCGGGCATGGCTGAGCCGGGACGAGGTGGATCCGCCGGTGATCAAGCACAGCGTGATGCTGCGCCTGTTCTTCGGTCACCAGGCGGACCCGGAGGAACTGCACCGCGCGCTGCACGGCTACCTGTCCTGGCTCCGGGAGCAGCGTGCCGACCTGGGCGAGGTCGGGCGTGGGCTGCTGCCCGACTTCCGGTACCCGCATCTGGTGGCCGTGTGGGGCCAGGCCTACTACGCCGCGGAGACCGCGGCGGTCGAAGCGGTGCTGGCCGAACTCGAACGTCTCCGGCCGCCGGCGACGCCGGCCGGGCCCCCTGCACCGCCGGGACCGCAGGACCACTGAGACCCTGGGCGCGCGACCGGGGCCCGTCCGTCCGGACGGGCCCCGGCGGGTCCGGCGTCAGTCCCGGGCGGATGCGCCACCCGATGCCGGCCGGGAGGCCGCCGCGCCGGCGGACGAGCCGGCGGTGCCCGACGTCGGCGGCGCAGTGGCCGGGCCCCCGGCGGGCGCGGAGGACCCGCCCGCCTCGGGGCCCAGCAGCTGCGCGGCGAGCGCCGCACCGTCGTAGTAGACGCGCCACCGGAAGATCCGCCCGTCCCGGAACTCGAAGGTCTCGGCCACCTCGGCCTTCACCAGCCGGTTGGTCGGCGGGACAGTGCCGCCCGGCACCTCCAGCGGGCCGGTCTGCAGACCTCCGCCGGCGTGCTCACTGGCCACCTTCTCGCCGTCGGCGATCAGGTTGGTGATGAACAGCCGCGCCTCGGGCAGCGCGGTCTTGGAGATCGAGAACCAGCGGCGCAGTCCGTCCGGCCCGCGGTAGATCTGCCCGGCCGGCACGTCGTGCAGTTCGAAATCGTCGGTGACGCTCTCCACGATGGAGTCGAGGTCACCCTGGTTGTACCACTCGAAAATCTGGTGGATGAGTCGGCTGTTGCGCTCCGGTGCGCCGGGGTCCCCGAATCCCAGCAGCCCACTGAGCAACGTCCGGAGTTGTTCGCCGAACACGCGCAGGTCATTCACGTGGCTCTCCTATTCTGCTGTGCCGCTCCTCCATTCGTACGGCCGCCGCGGTCATCGAACTTCTCGCAGCTTGCCGCGCTTTCCGGGCCGGACGCGGACGGCCGGCGGACGGCCGCGCAGCAAGGGGGAAGAAGCCGCACGGGCGGTGCGCACCTACCAATGGATGGAGATCGGTGTGCCACGTCTCCGAACGGAGATCGGTAAACGATTCTTCAAGTCGGCTGAGGAGCGGCCCCGCCGATCTTCCTGGGGAAGCGCCCGCCCACGGCCGCACAACTGTGAGGAAGGACAGAATGCCTGCACTGCTGCATTCCCACGAAGTCAGCCAACTTCTCGAACTGGTCCAGGACCAGCCTGGTTCCACCTCCGTCTTCCTCGACCTGCTCGGCCAGATCAAGGACCGGGTGGCCGCCGCCATCGACGCCGACCCCCTGGTCGCCGAGCGTCTGGGCGGCAACCGGCACCGGCTGATCGACATCGAGTTCCGCGAGGAGGAGCAGAAGGTCGCCGACGCCCAGGTGTCGGTCCGCCTCGCCGAGGCGGTCATCTACGACTACGACCGCAGCGTCCTCATCATCGCCGTGCTGGACCTGCGGGCCGGCGTGGTGGAGGCGATCGTCGAACGGCCGGGCATCCAGCCCGCGCTGACCGCGGAGGAGCGGGAGGAGGCGTACGAGCTGGTCGTCACCGACGACCGGTACGAGGCGCTGCGTGCCCGCGGCCCGGTCGACATGGTGGCCCTGCCGGCCCGGGCGGCCCAGATCGAGGAGAACCCCCGCTTCGGCCACCGGCTCTTCCAGCTCTACTTCTGGTCCCGCGGTGACGCGCCGGCCCGGGTCGGGCAGGCGGCGGTCGACCTGAGCACCCGCGAGGTCGTCCCGACCGACGAGGCGCGGGGCACCGCGTCGGGGCCGCAGACCCAGGCTCCCCACAACTGACGAGGAGACAACCAATGCCTGGCGGTTACATCACCCACGCCAACTGGACCTTCGGATACTCGATCAACACGATGCAGGGCACCGGGCTGCGGCTCGCCCACGCCCACTTCGACGGCCGACCCGTCCTGTTCCGGGGCGAGCTGGCCTTCACCCTGGTCGACCACGGCCCGACCCACGGCGTGGCCAAGAACGGCCTCGGCGCCCGGGGCGGCGGGTCGCCCCTGGTGCCGCTGCTGCCCACGGCGCCCAACGCGGCCGGGAGCGACCTGCCCCCGACGGCGATCGCCACCAACGACAGCCAGTACGACGCGGCCGCCAATCCGACCGGCGCGGTCCACGTCGAGCGGTACGGCCCCAGCGGCATCGAGCCGGCGAAGGTCGCCTTCTGGGCGAAGTTCCAGGCCGGTGACTACCAGTACGTGCACCGCTGGGAGCTCTTCGAGGACGGCGTCATCGCCGCCTCGGTGGGTGTCGGCGGGCGGCCGGCCGCCGGCCCGGTGGCGGGTCTGCCGCACACCCATCACCACTACTACCGGCTCGACCCGGACGTGGCGACGATCGGCGGGAACACCGTCCAGCTCGGCACCCGGGGCGGGGCCGCCGCGACCCAGTGGCAGAACGTGGCGCGTGGCGCCCACACCCTGGAGCCCGGCTCCCGGCTGCGAGTGGCGAGCGAGGCGCCCAAGCCCAACGGCCTGCTCCGTTCCTACGAGCTGCTGCCGGGGTCGAACATCGGCCCGGACGGCCGCACCAGCAGCGCCGACCTCTGGGTCGCGCCCTACCGGGGCAACCTGGACGACGGCTACGAGGTCGGCACCGACGACAGCGTTCTGACCTCGAGGTACGCGGCTGAGACGGGCGCCTCGGTGGGCGAGGAGAACGACCTCAGCCTGTGGTACGCGCTGCGGCAGCACGTCGAGCCGCGGACGGCGGGCGAGGAACACCGGATCGTGCCCTACCGCTTCACGGGCTTCCGGCTGGACCCGCGCGACTTCCTCGACGACACTCCGAACCGGCTGTACCGGACCTCACCGCCCTCGCCGTGAGGCGGGCGGCCTGATCCGAGGTCGAAAACAGGGGTGGGGCCCTCGGCGGCCCCACCCCGTCGTCGCGTCCCCGGACGGTCAGCCCGTCGGCGGCTTGAGCCGGTCGGGGGCCGGCTCCCACAGCTCGATCCGGTTGCCTTCGGGGTCGATCGCCCAGCCGAACCGGCCTTCCGGATAGTCCTCGGGCTCGGGGCTGACCTCCACGCCGGCGGCCCGCAGCTGCGCGAGCATCGCCGCCATGTCCCGGACGCGGAAGTTGAGCCGTACCGCCTGCCCGGTCTCCTCCTCGACGTCGGCGCCGTACGGCGCGAAGACGGTGGGGCCCTGCTCCTGCCACCAGTCCCGGTCCTCGTCCGGAGTGGGCGGTGGCGTGAGGCCGAGGTGGTCGACGTACCACTTCGTCATCGCCGTCGGGTCCTTGACCCGGAAGAAGAGACCACCGATGCCCGTCACACGTTCCACAGGGAACCTCCGTCTGATCCGCCCCGCACCCGGCGGGGCCGGGCGCTCACGTCTCGTGCACTATGACTGTCAGTCATAGTGCACGAGACGCACGATCCACGCCAGCCGGACACGGGTGGGCGGGCCGTCAATCTCCGGAGCCGCGCCCAGCCGGCACCAGACCGGCGAACCGGAGCAGTTCCACCATGCCGAAGACACCGTTCTGACCGGCCAGAGTGGGTCGCCAGGCGGGGTAGGCGGAGCAGTACGACATCGGGTCTCCCTTCAGGATCCCCAGCAACACCTCCGCCACCAGCCGCCCGCCGACCGGGCCGAGCCGGTGCCCGCCGGTGAGCACCTCCGCCTCCTTCAGGATGTAGTACCAGAGGTAGGCGGGACCGTCGAAGTCCAGCAGCTCGTCGGAGAGCGGCACCTCCCCCATGGCGCGTGCGACGTCCTGGCCCGACGGCAGCTGCTGCGCCTCGCTGCGCAGCATGTTCCGCACGGCCAGCGAGCCGAGCGACTTCGCGAGCGCGCCCTCCTTCGCTCCCGGCACCGCGCTCACCGGCAGGTTGAGCAGCGCCGACGTGAGCGAGGCGCCGAACGCCTTGGCCCGCTGGGGTACCCGGTTCGGGTCGGTCCGGAAGAACAGCGACCAGTCGATCGAGTGCTCGGGCAGGATCCGCCCGCCCCGCAGGTCCGCCCGCGGGCTCGGGGGCGCGTTCCGATCGGCCGGGAACAGCGGCGCGCTGAACTTCTCGTTGATCTGGTAGCGGGGCAGGATCGTCGAGTGCATCACCCGGAACGCGGCGACCGCGAACTCCACCGGGATGTACGGCACCGGACGGGGGTCGTAGAAGCGCAGGCCGTTCTCGAAGATGTCGTCGACGATGTGCTGCCCGACGAAGAGCGGCAGGTACTCGTGCACCACGATCCACTGGAAGTGCCAGCGGACCAGCTGCTGTGCCTTGTAGGTGAGTTCGTTGTAGTAGTTGTCGAGGGAGAGCAGATCGTCGAGCCGGCCGGCCGGCGCGTCACCCGGGGCCGCCGGTCGTGACCGGACCCGGTCGCCGACCGCGTCGGTGAGGCTGCCGTCGGCCAGCCCGTCCACCACGCGGTTGTGGAACTTGATGAACGCGAGGTGGATGTGGGCGATCAGCATGTTCTCGTCGTTGCGCGGATCCCCGATCAGCGGCACCCCCTCGGCGGTTCGCGCGAAGTCGGTACCGCCCGGCCCGAGTACCAGTTTGGTGCCGTGCGACGCCTGGTCGTAGAGGTAGGGGTCGACTGTCGGCCCGGCGCCGTAGAGCGCGTCGAGGTCGAGCCGCGGCGGCCGGAACGCCTGGATGGCCTCCGGGTCGACCTGCTGGTTAAGAACGGTGGTGGGGTCGAAGGTGATGTTGTGGTCGATGAACTGGGCGAGGTAGACGAAGCCGGTGTCGACCGGGCCGAGCTTGTCCGGGGTGATCTCCCCCGCGTCCAGCCGGCCTCCCGGAAGCCCGTACTCCTCGGCCAGCGGCAGGCCGGTCGGGCGACGGGGCGGCAGGTTGGGAAACATCCGGCCGAACCGGCCGTGCTGTGCGGTGTTCCCCGGGGGAACGTGGAGGCCGCGGTGCTGTGTGACGCCGTGACGCATGGCAGTCCCTTCATGAGGCTGACGCGAAGGGGCGCGACACCTGGTCGCGCCCCTTCGCCATTGATAGCCACCGTCGGGTGCCGGGGTCTTCTCCCGGCTTGCGGATCCGCCACGCAGCCGCGGACGCGCCCGGCCGCTCAGCCGGCGAGGAAGCCGCCGTCCACGGCGAGCACCGCGCCGGTCACGTAGCTCGCCTCGGCCGAGGCGAGGAAGACGGCCGCGCCGACCAGGTCCTCCGGCTCCGCCACCCGGCCGATCGGGATCCGCTGGGCCAGCATGGCCTGGACCTCGGGGGCCTGCAGGAGCGGCTCCATCATCGGCGTCCGGGTCGCTCCGGGGATCAGCTCGTTGACCCGTACGCCCTGCGGGGCGAACTCGGCGGCCCAGCTCACCGTCAGCATGTGCAGCGCCGCCTTCGCGGCGGCGTACACCGCACCGCCCGGAGAGCCCCGGTGGGCGCCCGCGGTGGTCACGTTGACGACCGACCCGCCGCGCTCCACGAGGGACGGCAGAGCGGCCCGGGTGACGAACAGCGGCGCCTTGAAGTTGATCGCCAGGACCTCGTCGACGTTCTCCTCGGTCACCTGGCCGGCGGTGCCCATGCTCATCACGCCGGCGTTGTTCACGACGACGTCGACCCCGCCGTGGCTGTCCAGCACCGCCCGCACCAGCCGGCCGGCCTCACCGGGCCGGGACAGGTCCGCGAGGACCGCCTCGGCCCGCCCTCCGGCGGCCGAGATCCGCTCGACCACGGCGTCGGCGCGTTCCTTGTCCCGGCCGTGCACGACCACAGTGGCGCCCTCGGCCGCGTATCCCGCGGCGATGGCCCGGCCGATGCCGGAGGTGGAGCCGGTGACCAGCGCTACTCTTCCCTCGAGACGGTTCATGACGGCACTCCGATCGACGTGTGGTCCGGGCTGTCGGTCCGGTCCGGCGACGCAGCGGGTCGCGGCGGCCGGATGACGAGGGTGAGCAGCGCGGCGGCGACGAGGATCACGGCCGCGACCTGGAAGGCGAGCACCGTGCCGCCGATGGCGGCGGCGTCCTCGCCGGCGCCGTCGGAGACCATCTGCCGCGACCTCAGCCCCGCGAGACTGACCAGCAGCGCCAGGCCGACGGCACCGCCGATCTGCTGGGCGACGGTCAGCATCCCCGAGCCGAGGCCGGCGTCCTCGGCGGTGGTGGCGGACATCGCGGCGGTGGCGAGGACCGGCACGGCGAGCCCGGCGCCCAGCGCGACGAGCACCATGCCGGGCAGGATGTCCGGCAGGTAGCGTTCGGTCCCGTCGATCCAGGACAGGTAGAGCAGTCCGGCCGCGGTGAGCAGCGGTCCCACGAGCAGCACCGGCCGGGGGCCGAGGCGCCCGACCAGGCGCTGCGAGAGCGAGATGCCGATCAGCAGGCACACGGCCATTGGTACGTACGCCAGGCCGGTCTGCAGCGGCGACCAGCCCAGGCGCTCCTGGACGTGCAGGGTGAGCAGGAAGAACATCGCGAACAGGCCGGTGGTGAAGAGCATCATGGTGCCGTTCGCCGCGCTGCGCGTGCGGTTGGCGAAGAACCGCAACGGCACGAGCGGGTACGCGACCCTGCGTTCCTGGAGCACGAACGCCGCGAGCAGCACCACGGCCACCGCCAGCGGAACGAGTGCGCGAGGGCTGCCCCAGCCGGCGCCGGGCGCCTCCAGCAGCGCGAACACCAGGGCGGCGAGGCCGACCGTGGCGGTGACCGCGCCCGGGATGTCGACCCGTTGGCGAGCGGCCGTCGCGGCGGGCGGAACCAGTGCCGGCACCAGCGCGAGCACGACGACCGCCACCGGCAGGTTGATCAGGAAGACCAGCCGCCAGGAGACCAGGTCGGTGAGCAGACCGGACAGCACGTAGCCGACGATGCCGCCGAGGGCGGCGATGCCACCCCAGAGGCCGATGGCCTTGGCCCGCTCCGCGCCCTCCGCGAAGATCAGGGTGATCAGGGCGAGCGCGGTCGGCGAGGCCAGCGCGCCGCCGACGCCCTGGAGGAACCGTGCCGCCACCAACTGCCAGGGCTCCTGCGCGACGCCGCAGGCGAGCGACGCCACGGCGAAGACGGCCACACCGGCGAGGAACACCCGACGGTGCCCGACCAGGTCCCCGGCACGTCCACCGAGCAGGATCAGGCCGCCGAAGGCCAGCAGGTAGCCGTTGACCACCCAGGCCAGGCCGGTGGCCGAGTAACCGAGGTCCTCGCGGATGGACGGCAGCGCGACGTTCACCACCGTGTCGTCCACGACCAGCATGAACTGCACGAAGCAGAGCAGTGTCAGCGCCCACCAGCGCCGGCGTACGGGTGAACGGGGCGCATCGGCCGCAACGGCCATGTCTCCTCCTGGGTTAGTGCACGACGTCTCACGTGCGGCGTGACTCGACGACCATGGGCAGGCTGTTGGGCAGGCCGCCCTTGGCGACCGACGGCTTCACGACGTGACCGGGCACGGGCCGCAGGCGCAGCCGGCGGACGAGCGTGGCGAACACGACGAGCATCTCGGTCATGGCGAACTGCTCGCCGATGCAGATGTAGCGGCCGGAACCGAACGGCAGGAACGCGTTGCGGGGCACCTCTGCCGCACGTTCCGGCAGCCACCGGTCCGGGTCGAACCGGAGCGGATCGCGGTAGATCCGGGGGTCGCGGTGGATCGCCTGCGGGCTGAACATGATGGTCGCGCCGGCCGGCAGGGCGTACCCGCCGAGTTCGACGGCCCGGGTCGTCTGGCGGGTCAGCACCCACATCGCGTACAGCCGCAGCACCTCGCTGAGGAAGCGCCGGGTGTACTCGAGCTTCGGCAGGTCGGCCGCGGTGACCGGCCGGTCGCTGAGCACGTCGGTCAGCTCCTCGTGCAACAGGCGCTCGACGTCCTCCCGCTGGCCCAGCTCGTACGCCGCCCACACCAGGGCACCGTTCGTGGTCTCGGTCGCGGCGGTGGCGATGGTCATCACCTCGGCGTGGACCTGCAGGTCCGGCATCGGCTCGCCGGTCTCCTCGTCACGGGCCGCGAGCAGCATCGACAGCACGTCCCCGTGGTCGACACCGTCGCGCCGGTACGCCTGGATCATCCGGTCGATGATCTGGTGCAGCCGGTGCAGCGCCCGGTCGAAGCGGCGGTTGCCCGGGGTGGGAAGGGCCGCGAGGGCCGGCATCATGGTGCGGACGGCCACGCCGCTCACCGCGATCGGGATCGACGTGCGGAACTCCTCGACCGCCTCGCGCCCGATGTCGGAGGCGAACAGCGCCTTCGCCGCGACGGTGAGGGCGATCTCGCGCATCTCCTGTTCCATCACGATCCGGTCGCCGTCGCGCCAGCCGGCGATCCGCTCGCCGGCGATGGCGCGCATGACGTCGACGTAACCCGCGACGCGTTCCTTGTGGAACGCGGGCTGCATGAGGCGGCGCTGGCGGTGGTTGAAGTCGCCGGTCGAGCACGAGATGCCGTTGCCGAGCACGAGCTTCGCCTTCTCGACCAGAGGGCCCTTGCCGGCGAAGGCCGGGGCGTCGGTGACCAGCACGCGGCGCAGCAGGTCGGCGTCGTTGACCACGTAGACCGGTTTGCGGCCGAGGTAGATCCGGACCACCGGCGCGGTGTCCCGGGCGCGCTCCATCAGCCGGAGTCCCTGGCTCATCAGCAGCGGTGCGTGCCCGGCTATGGGCAACCGGCCGGGCAGCACCGGCACCTCTGGCTTCGTCGTGTCTGCGGCGACCATCGGATCCTCCCCGGCGGTTCGCGCCCCACCCGGCTGGCAGCGCCGGCCGGGATGCACCGCGGGCGAGCGGCGATCAGCCGACGGGACGGCGGCGCACGGAATCCGTCGCCGCCCGACGCCCTCTATGACTAACAGTCATAGTGGAGTATGACTATCAGTCAGTGCAACCCCGGCGCGCCGTTCACCTGCCGGGCGAGGGGTCGTCCCGCCGGCGCCGGTGCAGCAGCCGCAGTCCGACGACCAGCAGCACCAGCAGGTCGGCCCCGAGCAGCACGAGCACCCACGGCTCGGCCGACGCGCCGTGCGAGTGCCCGCCCCCCGCCGGATCGACCTGGACACGCGGATCGGGCCGGTCGCCGACGACTGCCGGCGGCGCGTCCCCACGTACGTCGAACCGGATCGTGCCGGCCAGCTCACGGCCGGCGCCGAACTCCGCGTGATAGGCCACCAGGTACGTCCCCTCGCCGGCCGGCGGCACGGCGATGCTGATCTGGCGTCCACGAACGACCGGGCGGCCGACCTGCGGCGCGATCCCGGGCGCGGCGACCGAGAGGTGCGTCCCGGAGCCGGCCGGCGGGCGGTCGAAGGTGAGCGTGACCGAGGACGGCGGCCGGCCGACGACCGCCCGGTCCGCGGGCGCCGCGGAGACCATCCGGACCGGTGCCGCGGCGGACAGGACGCTCAACAGCGGTACGCCGAGCGCGAGCGCCGCCACCGCCGCACCGGCCGCCCAACCCGTGCGGGGCGGCCGGGCGGCGGGGACGGGCACGTCAGGCCCCCGCGGGAGCGGGACGACGACAGCTGCACCGCATCAGTGCCCGCTCGTGCCACGTCGGACGCAGGTGCAAGCCGATCGCGATCACCATCGGCGCGAAGACCACGGCGTTGTAGAACAGGTGCAGCTCGACGCGCGGGAACACGACCTGGGCGAGGCTGGTCGGCACCGGGCGACCCAGCAGGTACTGACCGGTGAGCGACTGGACGAGCAGCAGCAGGTGCTCCAGGTGGTGCCACACCTGCACGCCGAGGGCGATGCCCCACCACAGCCGGGCGCGGCCGACGAAGCCGTCCCGCAGCAGCCAGAAGCCGGCGAGCATCACCAGGGCGTATCCGTAGTGCAGCCACTCCGACTCGATCAGCCACGGGAAGGGCATGCCCAGCAGACCACGGGCGTCGGGCCGGCTCCAGCCCAGGATCCAGATCTGCGCGGCCTGCACGAGGTGCTCGGCCCAGTGGGCCAGCACGACGAACGTGAACACGTTGATCGCGGCGCGGTGCCAACTGGTGTTCCACGTCGTGACGAGCGACGTGGGGTTCACCGGCTGGAGCCGCCGAGGACGGTCGGACATCGGGCCTCCGGGGATCGGCGCTGACGGCGTGGCCGTAGCGGTCGGACGGCTTCGACGGTAGGAGCGGACCGGGTCCGGAACCTCTTCCCGCTTGCGGTCCGTCCCGGCCGGACGGTCCCGGCCCGTGCGGGCTGCCGGCCGGCCGCCGGAGGCGGGTCGCGAGGCCGGCGCCGGACCGGGCATAGTGGCCCGCGGCGCCATCGACCGGCGTCGCCGGCTCGGGGGAAGAGGTGGTGGGGTGTGACGACGCGCTCACGTGTCCGGCTGGCCCGGGCGGCCGCACTGGTGGCGCTGGCCGGAGGGACGCTCGCGGTGGCGGCGGCACCGGCGACGGCCGCGCCGGAGACGGTGAGCATCCTGAGCGTGTCGGCGGAGAACGTGAAACCCCGCGAGACGGTACGTGTGCAGTTCCGCGTCACCAACGACGGACGCCGCGCCGAGACGGCGATCGTGGTGGTGGGCGGCGGCCTGCGGTGCGCCACCGGCTGCCGGGCGGAGCCGAATCTCCGGCCCGGTCAGAGCCGGACCTTCGACGCGACACTCGTGGCCCCTGACGCTCGCCCGGGCGAGACCACCGGCCTCAACATCTCGGTCGGCGTGCGGCTCGCCGGGCAGAACAGCTACGCGTACAAGATGGTCTACGTCCACGGGCCGGGCGCCTCGCCCTCCGGCGAGGCCGAGCCGGCGGCGGGGGTGAGGGGGGTCTCCGGCCGGGTCGGCGACGCCGACGAAAAGGCCATCGGCGGGGCGGATCTGACCATCCGGGACAGTGCCGGCCACGAGTACCGGACGACCAGCGACCGCAGCGGCCGGTTCTCGATCACGTCCAGGGCCGGCAGGACGATCGCCGAGGGATCCATCACGGTCCGCGCGACCATGGACGGCTACCGCACCGCCCGCGCGACCGTACGGGGCCGGGCCGGTGACGTCGCGACCGTACGGTTGACCCTCTCCGCGGTGCCGGCGCCGACCACGACGTCGCCGTCGCCCACCGCGGAGGCGAGCCCTCTCGCCGAGGCGGCTGACGACGACACCCCCGCGGCCGCGCCGCCCACACTCACCGCCACCGGTGACGAGGGCGGCAGTACGTCGATGTTCCTGCTGGGCGGCCTGCTGGTCGCCGCGGGCCTGGGCGCGCTCGCACTGGTGATGGTGCGGCGCAGGAGCGCACCGGGCGCGGCGGCGGAGGCGGCCGCTCTCCCGGCGGCCCGGCTGCCGGCCGGCGGAGACCTGGCCGACGCGCCGACCGCGATCCTGCACATCGGGCCGGCCGGCGGAAGCCCGGCTGTCCCGGGTCCGCCGGGGCGCGCGAAGGCTCGCCCTACGCCGTCCGCTGCGGGCCGACGACGCTCCAGCAGAGGCCGGCAGGGTCGCGCAACATGACCTGGTGCGACGGGGCAGCCGGCGGCTCGAGGTGGGCGCCCGCGGCCACCGCCCGCCGCAGCACCGACTCGGGGTCCGTCCGCTCGATGGTCAACACCTCGTCACGGTCTGCGGCCACCGACGGGTCGCCCGCCTCCCACCACTCGCTCACGGTCAGGTGATGGCCGCCGACGGCCAGTTCCGCGTGCACGACATGCCCGTCGAGCAGGCACTCCCGTTGGATGGCCACGGCGTCGAAGACGTCCGTGTAGAAGGCGATCGCCTCGCTTGTGTCGCTGACCGTCAGGTGCGGTCCCGTACGCTGGTCCTGTGCCCGCATGAGACTGCTGTCCCTTCGCTACTCGGCGATCCGGGTCCGACCGGTCCAGCGGAAGACCACCGGCTCGACCGCCGCGGCGGCGTTGCCCCGCTCGAAGTGCTCGTACCCGCCGTAGTACAGGATCTTGATCTTCTTCTCGGCCGTGGACACCCGACGGCTGCGCAGGTCGGCCGGCAGGTCGGCCGGGCCGCCCTCCAGGACGACATCGATGACGCCGGCGGCGTCCCGGGCGACCGGATCAGCTTGCGAAACGTCCTTCATGGCACGACCTCCGTCGCATTCCGCACACCTTACGAGCCGCTACAGGGGCGACGGCGGCTCGGTCCACACAGGTCCAACGACACCCGACGCCGGGTGAACCGAACGTAGTGCAGATCACATTTCGCCGGCACCCTTAGCGCACCCCTAGATACGCCCTGGGCAGCGACGATGCCCAGACCAGCCCTGTCGGGCGGCGGGCTCACTCCCAGCGGAAGAAGCGCGTCGCCCCCAGGGAGGCGACGGCGGCCGTGACGGCCAGGGCGATCAGCTGCGGCAGTTCGGGGTCGGCGCCCGCCCACGCCGCGCCGATGGTGTCGACCGTCGCGCCGAGCGGCGAGTAGTCGGCGACGACGGCCAGGGCACTCGGCATCCGGTCGCGGGGCAACCAGGCACCGGCCAGGAAGAGCAGCGGGAAGAACAGCGCGGGGCCGATCGACTGTGCCGCCCTGGCCGACGGCGCCAGCGCCGCGATCAGCAGGCCGACGGCGAACAGACACGCGACCCCGAGGAGGAAGGCCAGCACGAACCCGGGCAGGTTGGCCGGCGCCGGCTGGTCCAGCAGGAACCGCACGGCGATCGCGGTGACCACCGCACCGAGCACGCCCATCACGAGGTTGACCACGACCTGGGCGACCAGCAGCAGCGCGGGCTGCACCGGGGTCGTCGCCAGACGGCGCAGGATCCGGCGTTCCCGGTAGATGCCCAGCGCCATCGGCAGGGTGAAGAGCGCGAGCATGCCGATGGTGAGAGCCAGCGCGAGCGACGGCAGGAACGTCTGCTCGGCGTGCTGCCCGGTGTCGGCGGCCGTACCGGCACGCTGCGGCAGGCCGAAGACGAGCATCAGGCCGATCGGCAGGGCGAAGACGAAGAACAACGACACGGGCTCCCGGAGGAACAGCTTCGTCTCGACGGCGATCAGCTTGGACAGGGCGCTCACGACGACCTCCCGTCGGTCGGGGACTGCGCGGCGGTCCGGCCGCCACGGCCGGTCAGGGCGACGAAGGCGTCGTCGAGGCTGGGCTGCTCGACCCGCAGGTCCGTGTAGGTTGTTCCGCGCCCGTTGAGCACTGACAGGACCGACTGGAGCACGTCCTTCGTGCCGGTCACCGTCACCTCCGCGCCGTAGCGGCTGACCCCGGTCACGTCGGGCGAGGCGAGCAGCAGGGCGTCCTCGACCGGCTCCGCCGGGCGGAAGTGCACACGGTGCTCGCTGCCGACGCGGGCGAGCAGGCCAGCGGGGCTGTCGATGGCCACCACCCGCCCCTTGTCGATGATCGCGATCCGGTCACAGAGTCGTTGCGCCTCCTCCATGAAGTGAGTGACCAGCACGACGGTGACGCCGCGGTCGCGAATCCGCTCGACGAGATCCCAGGTGTCCCGGCGGCCCTGCGGGTCGAGGCCCGTGGTCAGCTCGTCGAGGATGGCGATCTCCGGCCTGCCCACCAGCGCCAGGGCCACCGACAGTCGCTGCTTCTGCCCGCCGGAGAGCTTCTGGAAGTAGGTGTTGCGCTGCTCGGCCAGGCCTAGGTCGGTCAGCAGCTCGTCGATGTCGGCCCGGTTGCGGTAGAAGGACCGGTACAGGTCCAGCGCCTCCCGCACCCGCACCTTGTCCGGCAGCTGGCTCTCCTGGAGCTGGGCGCCGACGCGCTGGCGCACCTCGGTGCGGTCGCGCACCGGGTCCAGCCCGAACACCCGGACGGTCCCGCCGTCGGGACGGCGCAACCCCTGCACGCACTCCACCGTGGTCGTCTTGCCGGCGCCGTTCGGGCCGAGGACGCCGAAGATCTCGCCCTGCTCGACGGTGAAGGAAACGTCGTCGACCGCGACCTTCTCGCCGTACCGCTTCTGCAGATGATCGACCTCGATGACCGGCATCTGGGGTGGTCCTCCTTCATGTGCGGTTTGCCGTCGGAAAGGGCGGACCCCTCGGCTGATCGCGGCGTCGGTTCGCGGGAACGGGCCGGACCCGGGCCGACCGACGCCCGACATCATCCGCGCAACCGATGCGCCGATCAACTGATCGGGTGACGAATCGGGGGTGTCGATGTCGGGGAACGATCCTCCACAGGGGTGCCGCCCGGCGACAGGGGTGTCGCCCGGTCACGCCAGGTGTCCGTGCGTCCGTCCGGGCGGGCGGCGGCTCCGGGCGGCTTCTCGCCCACGGATCCGGTGTGGCTCGTCACCGCCGTGCCGGGCACAGCGGCAGCAACTCGTCGAGCCGGGTCAGAACGACGTCCGGGCCGGCCGTGCGCAGCGTCTCCTCGTCGGACTCGCCCCACAGCGCGGCCACCGCCGTCACCCCGGCCGCCCGCGCGCTGGCCAGGTCGCTGGGCGCGTCGCCGACCATCAGCGCCTCCGCGGGCCGGGCCCCGAGCAGGTGCAGCGCCCGCCGTACGATGTCGGGCGCGGGCTTCGGGCGGGGCACCTCGTCCGAGCCCACCACGTGGTCGACGAGCGGCAACAGGTCGAGCCGGCCGAGCAGGTCCCGGGCGCGTACGCCGCTGCGGCCGGTGGCCACGGCGAGCCCGATCCCCCGCCGACGCAGGGTGCGCAGCAGCTCCGCCGCGCCGACGACCGGGCTGACCCGGTGTGCAAGGCGGTTGCTCTCCCGCACGAACGGCTCGGCGAGCGCCGCTGGCAGACCCATCAGCTCCAGCACCTCCGGCAGGTACCGGCCCGGGTGGCGGCAGTACTCCTCGACCGGGGCCATGCCGTCGCCGACCACCTCGGCGTAGGCGAGGGCGAACGCCTCTCTGGCCACGGCGAGGCTGTCGACCAGCACCCCGTCGAGGTCGAGCACCACCGCCCGGACACCGTCGGGTGCCGCCGTCGCCCTCGCGACCACCGATGTCACCTCCCCGCCCGCACGACCGCCACGGCCGGTAGGGGTGGCAGGCCGCGGAGACCCCCGACTACGGTCAGGACCGTTCTCCCGGCCCACCGGCGCGGCGCACTCGCCCACCCGGATCCGGCGGTACCCCACGACCCTACCGGCGTCGCGGCCCCCGGCAGGGCTCGGACCGGGCCGCTGAGAGGATCGCACCATGCCGCTGCTGGGCTGGCTGACGAAGGGCACCGACGAGCACCCGGACGCGATCCGGGTCGACGGCCGGGCGGTGTCCTGGGTGGAGCTTCGCCGCCTTGCCACGGCGGTGGCCGACGAGCTGCGCGGCGTCGACCGGGTGGCGATCGAGGCCACCGCCACCCTGGAGACCGTGGTCGGCGTGGTGGGCGCGCTGACGGCCGGGGCGGCGGTCGTGCCGATCCCGCCGGACGCCGGGCCGATGGAGCGCGATCACATCCTGCGCGACTCGGGCGCGACGGCGCTGCTGGCCCCGGCCGGCGCGGAACGCACCGTCGGTGACGCCGGCCGGCCCGTCGTACCCGTCGACCTGACCCGCCGGTCGGACACCGTCCACCCCGAGCCGGATCCGGCCTGCACCGCGGTGATCCTCTACACCAGCGGCACCACCGGCGCCCCGAAGGGCGCCGTGATCTCCCGCCGCGCGATCGCCGCCTGCCTCGACGGGCTGGCCGACGCCTGGGCATGGACGCCGGACGACCTGCTGGTGCACGGCCTGCCGCTGTTCCACGTGCACGGGCTGGTGCTCGGCGTGCTCGGACCACTGCGGCTGGGCGGCCGGCTGCACCACGTGGGCCGCCCCCGCCCCGACCGGTACGCCGCCGCCAACGGCACCATGTACTTCGGGGTGCCGACGGTGTGGTCCCGAATCGCCGCCGACCCGGACGCGGCCCGGGCGCTGCGTCCGGCGCGGCTGCTGGTCTCGGGCAGCGCGGCGCTGCCGGCGGCGGTCTTCGCCGACCTCGCCACCCTCACCGGTCACCGGGTCGTCGAGCGGTACGGGATGACCGAGACCCTGATCACTGTGAGCGCCCGGACGGACGGCCCACGCCGGCCCGGCACCGTCGGGCTGGCGCTGCCCGGGGTCCGTACGCGGCTGGTCGGCGACGACGGCACCCCGCTCCCGGCCGACGGGGCGACGATGGGCGAGCTTCAGGTCACCGGCCCCACGCTGTTCGACGGCTACCTCAACCGTCCGGACGCCGACGCGGCGAGCCGTACCCCGGACGGTTGGTTCCGCACCGGGGACGTCGCCACCGTCGACCCGGACGGCTGGCACCGGATCGTCGGCCGGGCGTCGACCGACCTGATCAAGAGCGGTGGCTACCGGATCGGCGCCGGCGAGGTGGAGGACGCCCTGCTGACGCACCCGGGGGTCCGTGAGGCAGCCGTGGTGGGCACCCCGCACCCCGACCTCGGTCAGCAGGTCACCGCGTACGTGGTGGGCGACGGGGTGGGCGAGGCCGAGCTGATCGACTTCGTGGCCCGGCACCTTTCGGCGCACAAGCGACCACGCGAGGTGCGCCTTGTCGACGCCCTGCCCCGCAACGCCCTGGGCAAGGTGCAGAAGACGCGGCTCAGCGCAGACGGTTAGGACGCGACCGCCGGGATGCTGACCGCGGTGACCACCAGCCCTTGCTCGACCAGGAACCTGCCCGCGAACGCCCGCACCTCGGCCCCGCCGAACACCGGACCGGGCACCAGCAGCCGGGCCTCGAACGTGCCGGCCGGGTCGAACACGATGTCCGCCTCGGAGAAGTCCAGCCACTGGCCGGTGAGCGGGAACCACGCCTTGTACACCGCCTCCTTGGCGCTGAACAACAGGCGGTCCCAGCAGACGGCGGGGCGGACCGCGCCCAGCGTGACGGTGCGCGACCGTTCGGCCGGCAGGGCGATCGCTCCAAGCACCCCGTCGGGCAGCGGGGCGTGCGGCTCGGCGTCCACCCCGAGGCTGGCGAACGCCGCCGTACGGCCGACGACCGCCGCCCGGTAGCCATCGCAGTGCGTCATACTGCCGACCACGCCGTCCGGCCAGAGCGGGGCACCACGTGCGCCGGAGACGATCGGCGCCGGGGCGAGGCCCAGCTCGCCGAGGGCCAGCCGGGCGCAGTGCCGCACTGTGGTGAACTCCCGGCGGCGTTTCTCCACCGACCGTGCCACCAGCGCCTCCTCCTCGGGGAACAGGGTCACGCCGGCGGGATCGGTGAAGGACTCGGACACCGCCACGGTGGGGGGCAGGATCTGCTCGATCACGTTGGCCGATGGTAGGCGCTGCGGCACCCCTCGCCACGGCGGGCCTCGGCGATAGGTGCACCATAGGGGTCGGGTACGGGTGCCGGCCTGCACGGGACAGGTGCCACTCTGGGCGCCGTCCCGGTCCTGCGGGCGGGGCACCTGGATTTGGGGCGGATGGACGCGGGAATGGCGATGCTTACTGGCAAAGTGGTGCGGTTCGACGAGGTGCGGGGCTACGGGTTCATCGCCCCGGACGACGGCAGCGACGACGTGTTCGTGCACGCGAACATGCTCGACGGCGACAAGTGGGCACTGACGCCTGGCGTCCCGGTCGAGTACGACGCGGTGGAGACCGAGCGCGGGCCCAAGGCCGTGCTGGTGCGGGTGTCCGGCGTCGCCCCGGGTGCGGATCGCGTCCCGGCGGCCGGTGCCGGGCTGTCCGCCCGGGCCGGCGTCACGGTCGGCGGCGGGCGCAGCAGGGACAGCGGGCAGGCCACGGGCGGCGCGGAGGACGACGAGGGCCTGTGCGACGTCCTCTCCGAGCGGGCCTTCTCCGCGGAGACCACCGAGGCGCTGGTGACCTCCGTGTCGGACCTGACCGGAGCGCAGATCGTGGCGGTACGTGCGAGGATGCTGGAGCTGGCCCGGCGGCACGGCTGGGTGGAGGGCTGACCGTGGCGGGGGCGGGTCACCGCCGCCCGCTGTCCGGCCGGCTCAGCCGCGGGCGATCAGCAGAGACTTCCTGATCCGCCCGAAGGCGCTGCGCGGCAGCTCGTCGACGAAGTGCACCCGCCGGGGGCGCTGGCCCGCCGAGAGGTACCGGCCGACGTGGTCGATGAGCACCTGTGCGGTCACCCCCTCGGCGACGACGTAGGCGGTGACCTGCTCGCCGAGCGCGTGGTGCGGCGTGCCGACGACGGCGGCGTCGCGCACGCCGGGGTGGCTCAGCAACGCCTCCTCGATCTGCCCGGTGGGCATCCGCCGGCCCCGGCTGTGCACCACGTCGAGCCCGCACCGCCCGATGATCCGGTACGTGCCGTCGGGGGCCACGCTGGCCAGGTCCCCGGTGGCGTGCCAGCGACCGGCGGCGAGGCTCCGCCCGCCGACGTACCCGCTGAACAGCGTCGGCCCGCAGACGCTCAGCTCGCCCGCCGACTGGCCGTCGGCCGGCACCGGCCGGTCCTCGCGGTCCAGCACGCGCGTCTCGACGCCGGGCAGGGGGGTGCCGACAGCGCCCGGAACCGAACGGTCGCCGGCCCGCCCGGTCAGCGCGACGAGCGTCTCGGTGGTGCCGTAGGCCTGCACCGGCCGGTGCGAGGTGAGCAGTCGGAGCCGCTCGGCCACGGCGCGGGCCAGCGGACCGTCCGCGGAAACGAGGATCCGCGCCGCGGACAGCGGCCGGGCCCGGTGGCCGTCCAGCGCTATCCTCGCCCACTGGTCGGGCGACGCCAGGTGCATGGAGCCGACCGGCCCGGCGGTGCCGGCGTCATCGAGGTGGACGAAACGGCTTCCGGCCCGCAGTGCGCCGAGCAGGCCGACGACCAGACCGTACGCCCGGAACAGCGGGGTGCCCTGGACGACCACGTCCTCCTCGCTCCAGTGCCACGCACGGGCCAGAAGGTCGAGGTCGGCGGCGATGGCGCGGCGCGAGATGCGCACCCCTCGTGGCGGCCCTGATGCGCCACCGGTGTAGAGGATGACGGCGTCGCTGCCCGGGGCGGGCTCGGGGTGCCGCGTCGAGGCGTGTTCTCGCAGGTCGACCGGGATCGTGGACAGGCCGTCGGCCCCGGACGGGGCACGGCCGAGGATCACCGTCGCTCCGGACTGCCGCAGGATGCGGCGGCGTTCGCGTTCGTCGGCGCCGGGAGGCAGCGGTACGAGCGGCGCCCCGGCGAGGAGGGCGCCGAGCATTCCGACCACCGCTTCCAGCGTCGGTGTGCCGTCGACCGCGACCGCGGTCGCGCCCCTGATCCGATCAGCGACGGCGGTGACGCAGCCCAGCAGGGCCTCGCTGGAGAGGGCTTTTCCGGCCACCGTGACCGCGTCGGCCCGATCCGCACCGAATCCACGCAGCACCGGCAGCAGTGTCATCTCCGCTATCCCCTGCGCGGGGCCGCAACGAGTCGCGGCGGCAGCTGGGACATCACGACGGCCACAGAACCCTTCAGGTCTCGGGCCTGCACGGCCCCATGTCCGGCTATCCAGACGGTGGAGACCGGGTGCCCCGAAATTAGGGCCGGGCTATCGTCGGGCACAACCCCTAGCCGCCGAGTCCGAATCCCCCTGTCCGGGCCTACTGGCCAGCTAGGACCGGATCCCGGCCGTCCGGACACAACGGCCGGCCCGAGCGCTCACTCCGGCTCGGCGAACAATACAGAGACCGCATTTGTCTTCAGCGAGCGAAAACCGATCGGAAAACGTCTTTCTCAATGCCCGGCAGCTCGCCGTCACGACTTTATCGCATTGACGCGTCCCGCATGAGATCAGCCTTCAGGCCGAATGGGACCGCAGACCTCCGCAACCAACAGACACTCGGACGCATAATTCCTTTTCATACATAATCGCAGAATCTCCCAAACGTCCGAATCGTGGCCCGCCGACGCACACCAAGCCTCGACCGCCGGCAGGATCGGACAGGCATCGATCGCAGTTCCGGCATCGATGCCTTCCATCGCAACAATCGAGCGCCTCCGGCAATTGCCGGAGGCCCGACCAGACCCCGCAGCCCCACCCCGGGGGCGGACGACACCTCCACACCAGCCGCCGGCACCAGGCCCGCCCGCGCCGGGATCGGCACGGGCGGGGTCACGAACGCCGAGTTCAACGACGATGACGCTCAGCTCGACGTCTCCGCACGCCGCAACCGCGGGCGGCTTCGAACACCTCGGCGAGAGCGACCGGCAACGCCCGGACGCCGGATTAGCACGGAAAAGCCCATTCGCCAATCAGCAGGCGGGCCGAATAAGCGGAACCATCGGCTCATGGGAGCGCTCTGTCACGGTACGGGACCAGCCGGCGACTTTCCGTCGCCACCTCCGGTCCGGGTCACCCGAGACAAGTAACCCATGTTTGCTCATCCTTTACACAACTCGGCTTGCCGCCCAATTGCCCAACTGCCATACTCCCACCATCAAGGAGGTCGATAGGAAGTGTCGACCCCGCGAGAGCTGGGGAATTATCGCCGACGCACACGGGAACACGGCTCGCAGCAGCCAACCGGTCAAGTCGGTCGATGGCGCACCGGCAAAGCTCGACACCCGTCGATACTTGCCGATAATGGAATGGGTCAAGAATTGCCGGTCTCCAATTTGGTCGAGCTGTCGGGCCGCACCGGGCACGCGGCCCTCCCCCGGAGGGGGCGGTGATGGAGCTGACCGAGCGTTCAAGCCAGCTCGGCCTGCTGGAGCGCCGACTCGCAGACCTGCTCCGCGGCGGCACCTCGCCGACCGATCGGCCGGTGACCGTGCTGACCGGCCCGGTCGGCTCCGGCAAGACCGCGCTCTCACAGACCTTCGCCCGGCGCGCCTGCGACGCCGGAGCACGGGTCATCGGCGCGAGCGCCTCCCGCGCGGAGCGCAGCGTACCGCTGGAGGTCGTCCGGCAGCTCGTCCGCGCGGTGCCGTCGTGCGCCGCGGACGCCCCCGACATCCGGGCCCGCCTCGCCCGGCTGCTGGACGCGGGCGCCCTCGCATGGAGCGACGCCGATCCGGCGGACGCGGAGAACGCCCGGCTCACCGCCGCCATCGGGCGTGCCCTGCTCGAACTGACCTCGCGGGGGCCGCTGGTCATCGTGGTGGACGACATCCACCACGCGGACGTGCCGTCGCTGCGCTGTCTCGATTACGTGGCCCGGCGGCTCTCCGGCCTGCCCGTGCTGATGGTCCTGACGGAGGCGCCACGCACCCGGCCGTGGCAGGCGGACGTGCACGCCGAGATGCTGCAACCGGCGAAGCTGCACCGCATCCGCCTGCCGCTGCTCACCGCCGAGGGGACGTTCCAGCTGCTCGCCCAGCGGCTCGACATCCCGCTCGCCCGCAGCATCGCCGAGGAGAGCCACCGGATCAGCGGCGGGAATCCGCTCCTGGTGCATGCGCTCGCCGATGACCAGGCAGCCGCGCCACGGTCCGCCGACGCCCCGGCGGTCGGCGAGTCGTTCCGGGAGGCCGTGCTGAGCTGCCTGTACCGCTGCGACCGCCTGGTGCTCAACGCCGCCCGGGTGCTCGCCGTGACCGGCGAGCCGCTGCACGGCAGCCTGCTGCCGCATCTCGTCGACGCCCGGTTGCACCCCGCGCTGGGCGCTGTCGACAAGTCGACCAGCGCGGGGCTGATCGACGAACAGGGGTTGCGCCATCCGGCGGTGACCCAGGCCGTGATCGACGGGATGACCGCCGAGGAACGCGTACGGCTGCATCTGGGAGCAGCCCGCCTGCTGCACGACGACGGCGCGCCCCCGGCCCGGATCGCGCCGCACCTGGTGGACATCGGCGAGCTGGCCGAACCCTGGATGGCGCAGACCCTGCTGGACGCCGGCGAGCAGGCGCTGCTCGACGGCGAGGTGGAGGCCGCCCTGCGGTACCTGCGCCGGGCGCACCGCAGTGGCGTCGGCGAGTGTCTGCGGGCGCGGATCCGCTCCGCGCTGGCGCGCGCCGAGTGGCGACTCGACCCGCAGGCCACGATCCCCCACCTGGTCAGCGTCGCCACCGCCATCCGGGCCGGGCACCTCGGCAGCCAACAGGCCGCCGGTCCCATCCAGTACCTCCTCTGGCACGGTGAGATCGACAAGGCCGTCGACCTGGTCAGGCACCTGAGCGAGCGGTCGGATCCCGCCGATCCGCAGTCCGTGGCCGAGCTGCTCATCATCACCGGCTGGATCTCGACGCTCTATCCCGGGGTCATGGTCGACCGGCCCGCGCCCGCCGTGGCGGCGCGGGATCCGCTCACGCTGGCCCGGGTCAAGCACGGGCTCAGCGGAGTCATCCTGCTGTCCGGCGTGCTGGCCCGGGGTGACGCGGGCGTGGTCGAGGCGGCCGAGCGGACACTGTCGACCACCGGGCCGGACGACGAACCGCACATGTGGAGGGTCATCTGCGCCCTCATCGCCATGATCTACGCCGACCGGCTCGACCTGGCCGACGACTGGTGCGAGCGGCTGGACCGCCACCTCGCCACCCCACACCACCCCACCCCCTCGGCTACGCTCACCGCCCTGCGGGCCGCCGTCGCCGGCCGGCTCGGCGACCTCCCCCGCGCCGGCAAGCTGGCCGACGAGGCACTGGGGCAGCTCTCGCCGAAAGGCTGGGGGGTGGTGATCGGGATACCTCTCGCCGTCCGGATACGGGCCCTGACCTTCATGGACCAGCTCGACACGGCGGCCGCCTGCCTTCAGGTGCCGGTGCCGCCGGCGATCTTCGAGACCCCGCTCGGGCTGCACTACCTGCACGCCCGCGGGACGCACGCCCTCGCCGCGGGAAGCCCCGAGGCCGCGCTGGCCGACTTCCAGCTCTGCGGGCAGCTGATGCAGCGGTGGCGGCTGGACTTCTCGGGCCTGGTGCCGTGGCGCACCGAGTCGGCTCGGGCACTGCTCCGGATGGGCCGCCGTCAGCAGGCGCGCAAGCTGGTGCGCGACGAGTTGGCCCGGCTGCGGCCCGTCCACGTCCGGTACCGGGCCGCGGCCCTGCGGGTTCTGGCCGCGACCGAGGAGGGACAGGAACGGATCCCGCACCTGCGCAGCGCCGTACGGCTGCTGCGGCAGTGCGGCGACCGGATGGAACTGGCGCACAACCTTGCCGACCTCGGTCACGCCTACGAGCAGGCCGGCGACCGGCGGCAGGCCCGCGCCGCGACCCGGTCGGCCCGGGCTCTCGCAGAGGAGTGCGGCATCCCGACGTTGTGGCCCAGCGCCCTGTCCACCAGAGACGGTGCCACCGGCGGCCGGGCGGGTGCGGCGGTCGTGGTCCAGGGCCTGACGGACACCGAATCCAGGATGGCCACCCTGGCCGCCCAGGGTCACACCAATCGTGAGATCGCCGAGAAGCTCTTCCTGACGGTCAGCGCGATCGAACAGCGAATGACGCGCATCTACCGGAAGCTGGACGTCAACTCGCGCAGCGAACTCGCCGGACGGCTGCGGTTCGACCGCCCCGGTACGACGGTGCTGGATCCGCTGACGCGGGGCACGGACCCCCCGGGCGGCCGTCCGTCCGGCCCTCGGCCGCGCTGATCCCGGTCGGGCTTCCGCACGGAACAGCCACCGGGCGTCACGCGACCGTCGCCCTCGCCGGCCGCCGCGAAGAGTTCGCTGACCACCACTGTGGGTACCGCCAGGCGTGCGCCGGCAGTCGCGGTGTGGCACCATCAAGCCGTACGCCCCGACACCAGCCGTTCACCGGCGTGTCGCCTCCCCCGGGCCGATCGGCTCCAACACCCCTCACCCCGGTTCGCGCAACCCCTAAATGCCTTCTGGGGCCGCAGGTTTGGGTGCGAAACGATGGGGTCTCACGCCCGTTGTCGCACCATCATGCCGGTGCCAGACTCGCCTCGACACGCGGACCGTACGGCAAGAAGACCGGTCCGACGAAGGATTTCAGGTCCACCCGGCGTGGCCGCCCGGCGCGCTCCACCCCTACCCGTCGAGACGCGGGCGGAGGGGCGGCTGTCTCCGGCAGGGGTGGCGGTGTCGGGCCGCACCGGCGTTTCCAGGCCCGCGCCGCGTACAAGGAGGGCTTACGCGCAGGTGTTGGTTCAGCAAGAGGAACAGATCACCCGTCTGCGGCGCGTGTTCCACGCGTGCGAGGAGCAGCAGCGCGGACACGTCGCGCTGGTCACCGGTGCCGTGGGCAGCGGCAAGACCAGCCTGCTGGAGTCGTTCGGCGAGTGGACGGCCGGCTCCCGCGGGCAGGTGATGAGCGCGACCGGCTCGCGGGCGGAGCGCGGTCTCCACCTGGGAGTCGTCGGGCAGCTGTTCCACAGTGCACGACTCGCCCCGGAGACCGCCGCCCACGTCGAGAAGCTGCTGCGCGACGCCACCTCCGCGGTGCCGTTGCCCGAAGTCGGCGGCGAGGCGTCCGACGGAGACCGGGCCTGGGCACCCCTGCTGCACGGCCTCTTCACCACCCTGATCGACCTGACTGCCAACGGGCCCCTGGTCCTCCTCGTCGACGACGTGCACCACGCAGACCCGGCCTCGCTGCACTGCCTTCTCTACGTGACCCGGCGGCTGCGCCACGCCCGGATCATGGTCGTGTTCGCGGAGGCGTCGACGCTGCGCCCGCCGCACCCGCTGTTCCGCGCCGAGCTGCTCAGCCAGCCGCACTTCTCCCGGATCGGCCTGCCACCGCTGACCGTCGACGCCGTCGCCCGGCTGGTCGAGGGCGCCGTCGACGACGCCGACACCCGCGCGACCGCGGAACACTACGTCCGGATGACCGGAGGCAATCCGCTGCTCACCCGGGCGCTGCTCGACGAACGGGCCGGTGGCGAGGGCAGCGACCACGACGTTCCGTCCGTCGGTGACGCGTTCGACCAGGCCGTGCTCGGGTGCCTCTACCGCCACGAGCCCGGGGTACGCCGGGTGGCCCAGGCGCTCGCCGTGCTCGACCGGCCCGCGTCGACCGAACTGCTCGGCCACCTCCTCGACGTGATGCCCGCGACCACGGTCCCGGCGGTACGGGTGTTGCGTACCTCGGGCCTGATGGAGTGCGACCAGCTACGCCACTCGCGCATCCTGCGCTCGATCCTGGCTGACATGTCGGCCGACGAGCGGCGCAGCCTGCACCAGCGGGCCGCCGAGGTGCTGCACGACCGCGGCGCCGAGGCGAGCGTGGTCGCCGAGCACCTCGTTGCCGCCGGTGCGGCGGTGACCGGCTGGAGGGTGCCGGTGCTCCAGGACGCCGCCGGTCACGCGCTCTCGTCGGGCCGGCCCGACGTGGCGGCAGCCTGCCTGCGGCTGCTCGCCCGCGCGCCGGTGGACGAGCGGCAACGCACCGCCACCACCGAGATGCTGGTGAATGCCCGCTGGCAGATCAACCCGTTGACGGTGAACGGGCAGCTGACGGAGCTGGTGCAGACGGCGCGGGCCGCCGGCTGGTCCACCGATGCGAGCCTCTCCGCCGTGCCGTACCTGCTCTGGCAGGGCCGCATCGATGAGGCTGCCGAGGCCGTCAGCGGCTTCTCGGCGGACGAGGAGCAGGGCCCGGCCGCCCCGCCCGGCCGCCTGCGGATCATGCAGCTTCTGATCTCCCTCTCCCACCCGGACCACCTGGCGAGCGTGCGGCAGACCCCGGCCACCTGGAGCCGCGCGGCCGGCGCCCCGACCACCGTCAGCCCGCTCCTGCAGGCGGTCACGGTGCTCGGCGCCGCGCTGACGCCGACCGCCGACAACGACACGGTGACGACCGCCGAGCAGATCCTGCAGCGCCACCACACGGACGACGGCGCCCTCGGCCTGCTGACCGCGCCCCTGCTGGCGCTGCTCTGGGCCGGCCGGTCGGACCGGGCCGCGGTCTGGGGCGACGTGCTGCTCGACCGGCCGGTGGCTCAGCACGCGCCGGGCTGGCGGGCCGTGATCCGGGCGATCCGGGCGGAGGCGGCCCTGCGCGTCGGCGATCTGCCCGGTGCCGAGCACCACGCCCGCGCGGCCCTGGAAGACATGCCCGCCCCCGCCTGGGGTGTGGCGATCGCCGGACCGCTGTCCACCCTGATCGCGTCCGCGACGGAGTCGGGCCGGTTCGCCGAGGCCGACCGGTGGCTGGCCCACCCGACCCCGCCCGGCATGTTCCGCACCCCGTTGGGCCTGCACTACCTGGCCGCACGCGGCCGGCACCACCTGGCCGTACGCCGGCCGCACGCCGCCACCACCGACCTGCGGCGCTGCGGCGAGCTGATGCGTACGTGGGGGATCGACGCGGCCGGACTGGTGCCGTGGCGGCTGGAGCTGGCCCGGGTGCAGCTCAGCGTCGGCAACAAGACGCAGGCGATGCAGCTCCTGCAGGAGCAGTTGCGGGTGCCGCACGGGGTCGACGACCGGACCCGGGGCCGTACGCTGCGCCTGCTCGCCACCACCGCCGCCCAGGACCACCGGCGCAAGCTGCTCTCCGAGGCGGTCAACCTGCTCCAGTCCAGCGGCGACCGGTTGGAGCTCGTCCGCGCCCTCGGCGACACCGGTCAGACACTCCAGCGCGCCGGAGACTCCGCCCGCGCCCGGCTGCTCGTCCGCCGCGCCTACCAGCTCGCGCAGGACTGCGGGGCGTCGGTGCTGGCTCAGCGGCTGATCCGCCGGGAGCCGGGCAGCGGACTGCCGGCGTACCCGGCCGCCGCCGAGCTCCAGGAACCGGACGACGGGCTGAGTGACGCCGAGCGGCGCGTCGCCGCGCTGGCCGCACAGGGCCACACCAACCGCCAGATCTCCAGCCGGCTCTTCATCACGGTGAGCACTGTCGAGCAGCACCTGACCCGGGTCTACCGCAAGCTCGACGTGAAGCGCCGGACCGACCTTCCGTCCCGGCTCGTCATGTACGCCGAGACACTGGCCGACGAGACACAGAGCGCCACGTCCTGACGGCTGTCGCAGGGGCGCGGTGGAACCGCCCCCTGCGACACCCACCGCGACCGGCGACGACGCAGCGAGGGCCCGAACCGCAGAAGCGGTTCGGGCCCTCGGCGGACGCATCCCGGGCCGGTCAGTCCATGGCGCGGCGCATGAAGCCACGCATGCCGATCGCCGAGAACGCCACGAAGACCCCGGTGAGGACACACATGCACAGCCAGAGCGGCAGCGACTCGACCCCCGGCGGGCCGACGAGCGACCGGGTCGCCTCGCTGATGTAGGTCAGCGGGTTCAGCGAACAGATCACCTGATACCAGCGCAGCGAGTCCAGGCCGAGCAGCGGGAACTGGGTGGCACCGGTGAACATGATCGGGGTCATCACCACTGTGAACATGATCTGGATGTGCTGCGTGGGCACCAGGGTGCCGAAGGCGAGACCGACCGCCGCGCCGACCAGCGCGCCGATCGCCAACACCCCGACCACCTTGAGCACCACCGCCCAGGGCCAGGTGACACCGAGCATGAGCATGCCGACCGGGATCAGCACCACGCCGGCGATCAGGCCGCGGATGCCGCCGAAGACGATCTTCTCCAGGGCCACCAGCGGAATCGCCATGGGCGACAGGAGGCGGTCCTCGATCTCCCGGGTGAAGGAGAAGTCCATCATCATCGGCAGCGCGGTGTTCTCCAGGCCGATCAGGAAGGCGTTCAGCGCGATGACGCCGGGCAGCAGCACGTTGGAGAAGTCGTCGCTGGCGTAGCCCAGGTCGCTGAGCACCTTGCCGAAGATCAGCAGCATGAACAGCGGCTGGATGAAGACCTGGAGCAGGAAGCCGACCAGCTCCCGGCCGGTGACGAACAGGTCCCGCGAGAGCACCGCCCGAAACGTGGCGAACTGGTCCAGCGCGCGCACCGGCGGCGGCGACGAGGCCGGCGACGGCGCGGACGGGGGGGCGGGGGCGGCGACGCTCACCGAAGTTCCCTTCCGGTCAGGTGGATGAAGACATCTTCCAGGCTGGGCTGGCCGATGTTCAGGTCACGGACCTCGCAGCCCAGGTCGGCGAGGATCTTCATCGCCATCGGGATGGCGTTGGCCGGCTGGCCGCTGGTGTAGACCCGGAAGGACAGGGGGGCGTCCGAGTCGGCGGGCGCGTCCGGGACCGGGGCGGGCATCGGCATCGCCGGCATGCCGGGAAACGCCGGCGCGGCGGCGGGCACCTTGGCGGTCATCTTGAAGTGTTCCACCTGCTCCACGTCGGGGATCGCATCGAGCGCGGCCCGCACCTCCTCGGCGGGGGCGCCGGGGGTCACCACGAGGGTCAGGGTGCTGCTGCCCGGCAGCGTACGGGTCAGCGCGGACGGGGTGTCCAGGGTGAGCAGCTTGCCGTGGTCGACGATGCCGACCCGGTCGCAGAGCTTCTCCGCCTCGTCCATGTCGTGCGTGGTGACCACCACGGTCACCCCGGACCGCTTCAGCTCGGCGACCCGGTCGTGCACGAAGAGCCGGGACTGCGGGTCGAGGCCCGCGGACGGCTCGTCGAGGAAGAGCACCCGGGGCGAGTGCATCAGCGCGCGGGCGATCATCGTGCGCTGGGCGAGGCCGCCGGACAGGAAGTCGGTGCGGTGGTTCGCGAAGTCCTTGAGCCCCATCTGGTCCAGCAACTCGTCCGCCCGCCGGATGCGCTGCGCCCGGGGCACCCGGTGGTAGGCCGCGTGGAACAGCAGGTTCTGCCGGACGGTCAGCGCCCGGTCCAGGTTCACCCGCTGCGGTACGACCGCCAGCAACTGCCGGGCGACGGCGGGCGAGCCGATCACGTCGGCGCCGCACACCTGGGCCCGGCCCGAGGTGGCCCGCACCCGTGTGGTCAGCACCCCGATCGTCGTCGTCTTGCCCGCACCGTTCGGCCCGAGCAGGCCGAAGACCTCACCGGCGGCGACGGAGAAACTCAGCCCGTCCACCGCCGGTGGCATGTTGGGCTGGTACCGCTTGACCAGCTCCGTGACCACCACTGCCTCGTCCACGTCGTCATGCTCCGTCCTGGAACGTCGGTCCGATAGATGTATGTGCGCCGATAGGGGGCGCTAGGGGCACGCCAGGGGCGGAACCGGTCACAGGCCCCGCGCGACCAGCCAGCGCTGGACCGTGCCGGCGAGTTCCGGACCCCGGTCGGCGACCATGCTGAAGTGGTCGCCGGCCGCGTCGACGGCCTCGTGCGGGTAGGGCCAGCGCGACCGCCAGCCGTCCGGTTCGCCGTCCCACTCCCCCAGCGGCTCGGTGGCCCGCACCAGCAGGGTCGCCGCCGCCGTCTCGGTCGGCTGCCAGTCCAGGAACAGCGGCAGGTAGCCCGCCCACGCCGTCGTCCGCCAGTCGTCCATCGGCGTGTACGCGGTGTCCCGGTCGATCATCCCGTCGAGAAGCTGCGGCACCCACCCGCCGAGCACCTCGCTGTCGGCCGGGTAGGTGTCCATGAGCACTACCGCGTCCGGCGGGCGGCCCTGGCGTTCCAGCTCCCCGGCGAGCAGGTTGGCCACCATCGCACCACCGGAGTGACCGGCCAGCACGAACGGGCCGGCGCCGACGGTACGCAGAACCGTGTCAGCGTGCACCCGCAGCAGCGCGTCGAGGTCGGCGGGAAGCTCCTCGCCCGCGCCGAACCCGGGGTTGGGCAGGGCCCACACGTCACGTACGCCCCGGAAGCCGGCGGCCAGCCGGGCGTACTCGTGCGCGCCGGACAGCAACGACATCGTGCAGCAGCACACCAACTGCGCCCGGGCGCCGCCCTCGGCCAGCCGGAGGATACCGGCCGGGCGGGTGAGCTCCGCCGGCTCGCGGAAGCTGGGGCGGAACTGGGCGAGCTTGACCAGCAGTTCGGCATACCCGGCCGGGTCCTCGCGCGCCTTCGGCTGGTTGAACAACCCGCCGAGCAGTCCGCCGCCGGCACCATTCCCGGCAGGTCCGCCGGCGTCGTCCGCGCCGTCCCCGGCCGCCTCCGCGCCGAGGAGCTGGCCGATCAGGTGAACGGCCAGCGCCGTAGGCGTGGGGTGGTCGAAGAGCAGGGTCGTCGACAGCTCCGCCCCGGTCTCCTGGCGCAGCGCGTCGCGCAGCTCCAGTGCGGTCAGCGAGTCGAAGCCGAGTTCCAGGAAGTCCCGGTCGGCCTCGACCGCGTTGGGCGAGGCGTGCCCGAGGACGGTGGCCACCCGCGCCCGGACCAGGTCCAGCAGGATCCGGTGCCGGTCGCCGGCCGGGACGCCGGCCAGCCGCTCGCGCAGCGCGCGAGCGGGATCGGTCGCCGCGGCATCGCCGGCCTCCGGCTCGGCACCGGCCGTCGCCTCGGGCACGCCGCGCAGCAGCGCGCTGGGCCGTACGGCGGTGAAGGCCGGCACGAACGCGGGCCAGTCGAGGTCGGCGACGGCCAGTTGGTCGTCGCCACGGACCAGGGCCTGCCCCAGCGCGGACAGGGCCACGTCGGCGGGCAGCGGCCGGACCCCCCGGCGGCGCAGCTGCGCCGCATCGGTGACCTCGTCCGCCCAGGGCACCCACGCGACGACGGTCGCCGGGCGGCCAGCGGCACGCCAGCCGGCGGCCAGCGCCTCCAGCCCGGCGCCCACGGCGGCGGCGACCGCCGCTCCCCCGCTGCCCCAGACGGCGGCCGTCGAGGTGAAGACGACGAACTCGTCGATCGGTAGGCCGGCGCAGGCCCGCCCGAGCAGTTCCACCGCGGTGGTACGGGCGGCCACGGCGTCGGCCAGGTCGTGCGGATCCAGCACCGCTACCGGGTCGCCGGCCCCGTCGGAGTCGGCGATGTGCAGGACGGTACGGATCTCGCTGCCGGTGGCGGCCAGCCGGTCAAGCGCCTCGGGCAGCCCGTCCAGGTCGTCGACGGCGGTGACGGTGACGTCCGGGCCGAGCGGGTCGGCGTCCGCCACCGGCCCCACGAGGACGAGGTGCGACGCGCCCCGCTCGGCGAGCCAGCGCAGCAGGTGTGGGGTACGTACCTGCGCGGAACCGTGCACCAGGACCGCGCCGCGGGGCCGCCAGTCCGTATCGGTGGCGCCGGCCGGGGCCCGGTGGAGCCGCCGGGCGTACACCCCGCCGGTGCGTACCGCCACCTGGTCCTCGTCGCCGCCGGACGCGACGACCCGGGCGAGCGCGGCGAGCGCGACGTCGTCCGGCTCCGCCGGCAGGTCGACCAGCCCGCCCCACGAGCGCGGCTGCTCCAGCGCCAGCACCCGGCCCAGCCCCCAGACGTACGCCCCGGCCACGCCGGGAGCGGCGTCGTGCGCGTCGACGGTCACCGCGCCCCGGGTCACGGTCCACATCGGCGTACCGTTCCCCGCAGCGGCGAGGGCCCGCACGAGCGCGGCTGTCCCGGCGAGCGCGCCGGTCTCCGTGCCGGCCGCCCGTTCCTCCGCCGCCAGCAGCGAGACCACGACCGACCAGGTGCCGTCGGCGAGCAAGGCCCGGGCCACGGCGTCCAGGTCGTCGCCCACGGTGACCAGCGTCGGGTCCAGGCCCTCGGCGCGCAGCACGGTGAGCACCGCGGTGGCGTCGGTGCCTGCCCCGGCCACCAGCAGGCATCGACCGGCCGGCGTGGTAGGGGCTGACAGGTCGACGCGTTCCCAGTCGGCGCGGTAGCGCAGCCCGTCCAGCTCCGATCCGCGACGCCGCCGGTCCCGGTAGGAGGCGAGGGCGGGCAGCAAGTCGGCGAGCGCGTCCTGCCGGTCGGCGGGCAGGCCGAGCGCGGCGGCCAGCTCGGCGGGTCGTCCCTGCGCCACGGCCGCCCAGAACTCCTCGTCTTCGCCGGTCGCGGCGGGCGGGACGAGATCCACGGTGGGCGGGTCCGGCCAGAAGCGCTCGCGGTGGAAGGCGTAGGTGGGCAGTTCGACGCGCGCGGCGTCGCTGCCGTCGAAGGGAGCCGCCCAGTCGACTCCGGCACCGCGCAGGTCGACCGCGGCCAGCGCGGCGAGCAGCGTGGTCGTCTCCGGCTGGTCCCGGCGGGCGAGCGGCACGAAGGCCGCCGGTTCCATGTCGGGCAGGCACTCCCGGGCCAGCACGGTCAGGGCGCCGTCGGGGCCGAGTTCCACGAAGGTTCCGACGCCGCCGGCGGCGAGGGTGGCGACGCCGGCGTGGAAGCGGACGGTGTCCCGGACGTGGTCGACCCAGTAGCCCGGGTCCGTGGCCTGGGCGGCGGTGAGCGGCTCGCCGGTGCGGTCGGAGACGATCGGAAGGTTCGGCGGGTGCCAGGCGACCTTCTCCGCGACGATCCGGAAGTCGGCCAGCATGGCGTCCATCCGGGCGGAGTGGAAGGCGTGGCTGACCCGCAGCCGACGGGACCGCCGGTCCTCGGCAGACAGCCGCCGCCCCGCCGCGAGCACGGCCTCCTCGTCGCCGGAGAGCACCACCGACCGGGGGCCGTTCACGGCGGCCAGGGACACCCGCTCGTCGAGCAGCGGGACCACCTCCGCCTCGGACGCCTGTACCGCCAGCATCGCCCCGCCGGGCGGCAACTGCTGCATGAGCCGGGCCCGGGCGGCCACCAGGGTCGCCGCGTCGGCCAGCGACAGCACCCCGGCGACGTGCGCCGCGGCCAGCTCGCCGACCGAGTGGCCGAGCAGGAACTGCGGGCGTAGCCCCCAGGCGGTGACCAGCCGGTATGCGGCGACCTCGTAGGCGAACAGCGCCGGCTGGGTGAACTCGGTACGGTCCAGCAGATCCGCGTCGGGCGAGTCGGCCCCGGCGAAGACCACCTCCCGCAGCGGCCGGCTCAAGTGCCGGTTCAGCTCCCCGGCCACCTCGTCGAAGGCGGCGGCGAAGACCGGGAACCTGCGGCACAGCTCGGCGCCCATGCCGGGGCGCTGGGCACCCTGCCCGGTGAAGAGGAACGCGACCTTGCCGGCCCGGCGGGCCACGCCTCGCACCACGCCGGGGGTGTCGCGCTCCTCGGCGACCGCGTGCAGGCCGGCCCGCAGCTCGTCGCGGTCCCCGCCGATCACCGCTGCCCGGTACGGCAGGGCCGCCCGGGTGGTGACCAGCGAGTACGCCACGTCGGCGGCGGTCAGGTCGGGGTGATCGGCCAGATGCGCCAGCAGCCGCCGTGCCTGCCCGGCCAGGGCCGGCGCGGAGCGGGCCGAGACGATCCACGGTGCCGGCGGGGCGGGCGTACCGGCCGGCCGGACGTCGTCGGTGTCCGTCGCGACGGCCTGCTCGATGACGACGTGTGCGTTGGTGCCGCTGATCCCGAACGCGGAGACCCCGGCCCGGCGTGGCTGCCCGGTCTCCGGCCAGGGCTGTGTGCCGGTCAGCAGGGACACCGCCCCGGCCGACCAGTCGACGTGCGGGGTGGGCTCGTCCACGTGCAACGTGGGCGGCAGCACCCCGTGCCGCATCGCCAGCACCATCTTCATCACCCCGGCCACACCCGCCGCCGCCTGCGTGTGCCCGATGTTCGACTTGATCGAGCCGAGCCAGAGCGGCCGGTCCGCGGACCGACCCTGCCCATACGTGGCGATCAGGGCCTGCGCCTCGATCGGATCACCCAAAGTGGTACCCGTGCCATGCGCCTCGACCACGTCCACCTGGTCGGCACTCAGCCCCGCGTTCGCGAGAGCCTGACGGATCACCCGGCGCTGCGACGGGCCGTTCGGGGCGGTCAGCCCGCTGCTCGCGCCGTCCTGGTTGACGGCACTGCCGCGCAGCACGGCGAGGACCGGATGGCCGTTGCGGCGGGCGTCGGAGAGCCGCTCGACGAGCAGCATGCCGGCCCCCTCGGACCAGCCGGTGCCGTCGGCGGCGGCGGCGAACGACTTGCACCGGCCGTCGGTGGACAGGCCCCGCTGCCGGGAGAACTCCACGAAGACGGTCGGGGTGGCCATCACCGACACCCCGCCGACCAGCGCCATCGTGCATTCGCCCAGCCGCAGCGCCTGGCAGGCGAGGTGCAGCGCGACCAGCGACGAGCTGCACGCGGTGTCCACGGTGACCGCCGGCCCCTCCAGCCCGAGGGCGTACGAGATCCGGCCGCTCGCCACGGCTGCGGCGCTGCCGGTGCCGAGGTAGCCCTCGACGCCGCCGGTGACCCCGGTGAGCAGAGCCGCGTAGTCACCCTGACTGCTGGTGGCCGCGTAGACGCCGGTCGGCGCGCCGCGCAGCCGGGTGGGGTCGATGCCGGCCCGCTCGAACGCCTCCCAGGCGGTCTCCAGCAGCAGCCGCTGCTGCGGGTCCATGGCGAGTGCCTCGCGGGGGCTGATGCCGAAGAACGCCGGGTCGAAGTCCCCGGCGGAGTAGAGGAACCCGCCCTCGCGCACGTACGACGTGCCCCGGCTGTCGGGGTCGGGGTCCGGGTCGTAGAGCGCGCCCAGGTTCCAGCCCCGGTCGTCCGGGAACGCCGACATCGCGTCGCTGCCGGCGGCCACCAGGTCCCAGAGCTGCTCGGGTGACCTGACACCGCCAGGGAACCGGCAGCTCATGCCGATGATCGCCACCGGTTCGCTGAGCGCGGCGGTGAGCTGCTGGTTCTGCTGCTTGAGCTTCTGGTTGTCGAGCAGGGACGCACGCAGCGCGCCGACGACCTCGTCCAGGGAAACAGTCATCGGGCGCTCCTCAGGGCCGGCCGGGTCACGAGTCGGAGCCTTCCAGGGCCATCCGGACCAGGCCGGCGACGTCGAGTTCGCGGATCTGGGTCTCGGGTGCGGGCGACGTGACCGGGACGGCGGGCGCCACGGCCGGCGTGCCGGCACTCGTACGGGCCAGCTGGAGCAGCTGGTCGAGCAGGCCCGCCTGCCGCAGCTCGTCGAGCGGGATCGCGGCGAGGGCCCGGCGCACCGACTCCTCGTCGCCGCCGTCGCCGTCGTCCCCCTCGCCGCCCGCGAAGAGCTGCTCGTACAGGTGGCCAGCCAGGCCGTCCGGGGTGGGGTAGTCGAAGACGACGGTGGTGGGCAGGTCGTGCCCGGTCGCCGCGGTGAGCAGGTTGCGCAGTTCCACGGCCGTGAGCGAGTCGAAGCCGAGGTCCAGGAAGCCCCGGTCGGTCTCGATCGCGTCGGCCGAGGGGTGGCCGAGCACCTTCGCCGCGTCGACCCGCACCATCTCCAGCAGTGCGGCCCGCCGCTCGTCGTCGGGCAGCGCCCGCAGCCCGGCGAGCAGATCCCGGGAGCCGGGCGCGACCGCGTCCGGCGCCTCGGCGGGGGTGGCGGCCAGTCCGCGTACGGCCGGCAGGTCGGCCAGCAGCGGACTGGGCCGCAGCGAGGTGAACAGCGGCTGGAAGGTGGCCCAGTCGACATCGGCGACTGTGACGCAGCTGTCGCCGGCCGCCAGGGCGTGCCGCAGCCCGGCCATCGCCACACCGGGTGGCATCACCTGCAGGCCACGGCGACGCAGCTGCTCCGCCGCACCCTCGGTGTACATGCCCGACTCGGTCCACGGTCCCCAGGCGATGGAGGTGGCCGCCAGGCCCCGGCCGCGTCGCCGCTCGGCGAGCGCGTCCAGGTAGGCGTTACCGGCCGCGTACGCGCCCTGTCCGCCGCTGCCCCACACCGCCGAGATGGACGAGAAGAGCACGAACACGTCCAGTTCGGCGTCGCCGAGCAGCTCGTCGAGGTGTTCGGCGCCGCTGACCTTCGGGGCGATGACGTACGCCAGGTCCTCCAGGGTGGTGTCGGCCAGCGGCACCACCTCGCTGACCCCCGCGGCGTGCACCACCGCGCGCAGCGGCGGCCCCTCCCGCCGGAGATCGGCCAGGAGGTCGGCCACGGCGGCGCGGTCGGCGGCGTCGCAGCGGACCACCCGGCAGTCCACGCCGAGCCCGGCCAGCTCGGAGAGCAGCTCGGCGGCGCCCGGGGTGTCGGTCCCCCGCCGGCTGGTCAGCACCACCCGTTGCGCGCCCTCGGCGGCCACCCAGCGGGCCACGTGCCCACCGAGCGCGCCGGCGCCTCCGGTGATCAGCACCGTGCCCCGGGGCTGCCACGGCGTGAGCTCCCCGTCGGTGGTGGCCGGTACGAGCCGCCGCACCAGCACCCCGGACTCGCGGACTGCGAGCTGGTCCTCCACGCCGCCGCCGGTGAGGATGCCGCCGAGACGCATCGCCGTCCACGGCTCCAGGTCGGTGGGCAGGTCGACCAGCCCGGCCCAGCGGGCGGGCTGCTCCAGCGCGGCCACCCGGCCCAGGCCCCACAGCATCGCCTGCCGCGCGTTGGCCGGGGCGTCGCCGTCGCCGAGGCCGACGGCGCCCTGGGTGACGCACCAGAGCCGGACCGAGGCGTCGAGGTCGACGAGCTGCTGGAGCAGGTGCACGGTCGCGGCGAGGCCGCGCGGCAGCGCCGGGTGCTCGGCGTGCGGGGCGTCGTCCAGGCCGAGGAAGGACAGGATCGACAGCGGCCCGTCGCCCGCGCCGAGTGCCTCGGTGAGCACGTCGGCGAACCCGCCGCACAGCTCCTCGGAGTCGGCGGCGGTGTCCACGGGCACGATGCTCACCTCGGCGCCCAGGGCCCAGGTGCAGGAGTGCAGGTCGGGGTCGTCCGCCCGGTCGGCGGGCAGCAGCACCAGCCACCGGCCGGGGTCCTGCTCCTGCGGGGTCTCCGCGATGGGCTCCCAGACCACCCGGTAACGGGTGCCGTCGACCAGGGCCTGCTCCCGGCCGCGCCGGCGCCACGCCGACAGGGCGGGCAGCACGGTGCCGAACGGCTGGTCGCGGTGCACGTCGAGGTCGCGGGCCAGCGACTCGAGGTCCTCGGCCTCGACCGCGGCCCAGAAGCGGCGCTCGACCTCGGTGGCCTCGTCGGCGGCCACGAGGGCGGCCCAGGGCGGCGGCTCCGGCCAGTAGCGCTGCCGGTCGAACGCGTAGGTGGGCAGCTCGACCCGCTGGGCGCCGGTGCCGGCGTAGAGGACGGACCAGTCCGGGGAGACGCCGTGGGTGTGCAGCGCGGCGAGCGCGCGCAGCAGGGTGGTCGGCTCGGCGCGGTCCCGGCGCAGGGCGGGCACCACCAGTGGGGCCCGGCCGCCGGCCGGGGCCTCGGCCAGGACGGCCTGGGCGAGGGCGGTGAGCACCCCGTCCGGACCGATCTCGACGTAGCCGGTGACGTTGCGCTCGCGCAGTGCCACGACGGCGTCGGCGAAGCGTACCGCCTCGCGGGCGTGGCGCACCCAGTAGTCGGGCGTGCCGATCTCCACCGTCACCGGCGCGCCGGTGACGGTGGAGACCATCGGGATGCTCGGAGCCGCGTACCGCAGCCGTCCGGCGACGGCGGCGAGGTCGTCGAGCACCGGATTCATCAGTGGACTGTGGAACGCGTGGCTGACCGTCAGGCGCCGGACCCGGACGCCCCGGCCGGCCCACTCGGAGGCCAGTTCCTCGACGGCGTCACCGGCCCCGGACACCACGACGGCGGAGGGGCCGTTGACGGCGGCGACGGAGACCCGGTCGGCCCGCTCGCCGAGCGTGGCGGTCACCTCGGCCTCGGTGGCGGCGACGGCGAGCATCGCCCCGCCGGCCGGCAGCGCCTGCATCAGCCGGCCCCGGGCGGCGACCAGCTCAGCGGCGTCGGCCAGGGAGAGCACACCTGCGGCGTGGGCGGCGGCGATCTCGCCGATCGAGTGCCCGGCGACAGCGTCGGGGCAGACCCCCCACGCCTCGAACAGCCGGAACAGCGCCACCTCCACGGCGAACAACGCCGGCTGGGTGAATTCGGTGCGGTCCAGCGCCTCGGCCTCGGGCGTGTCGGGCTCGGCGAAGAGCAGTGGCTTGAGCGGGCGGGGCAGGTGCGCTTCGAGGGCGGCGCAGGCCTCGTCCAGGGCGGCGGCGAAGACGGGGAACGCCTCGGCCAGCTCGCGACCCATCCCGGCCCGCTGGGCGCCCTGCCCCGAGAACAGGTACGCCACCTTCGGCCGGGGCACCGCCACGCCGGTGACCACCAGCGGCGCGTCCTTGCCGGTGCCGAGGGCGCGCAGCCCGGCATCCAGCGCGATCCGGTCGGTGGCCAGCACGACGGCCCGGTGCTCCAGGGCGGCCCGGGCGACGGCCGACGACCAGCCGACGTCGACCGTACGTGGCGCCTCCAGCCCGGTGAGCTGCTCGGACCAGCGCTGCGCCTGGGCGGCCAGCGCGGACGCCGAACGGCCCGACAGCAGCACCGGCACCACCGGCAGCCGCGCCGGGTCACCCGTCGGCTGCTCGGCTTCGACCGGCTCCGGGGCCTGCTCCAGGATGGTGTGCGCGTTGGTGCCGCTGATGCCGAACGAGGAGACGGCGGCGCGGCGCGGGTGGTCGGTGACCGGCCAGGGGCGGCCCTCGCCGAGCAGTTCGACCGCGCCGACGCTCCAGTCCACCTGGTCGGTCGGCTCGTCGACGTGCAGGGTCTGCGGCAGGTAGCCGTGCCGCAGCGCCAGCACCATCTTGATGATCCCGGCGACACCGGCGGCGGCCTGGGTGTGACCGATGTTCGACTTGATCGAGCCGAGCCAGAGCGGCTGCTCGGCGGGCCGCTCCCGGCCGTACGTGGCGAGCAGGGCCTGCGCCTCGATCGGGTCGCCGAGCTTCGTGCCGGTGCCGTGCGCCTCGACGGCGTCCACGTCGGCCGGGGCGAGGCCGGCGTTGGCGAGCGCCTGCCGGATCACCCGCTGCTGCGACGGCCCGTTCGGGGCGGTGAGGCCGTTGGAAGCGCCGTCCTGATTGACGGCGCTGCCCCGGATGACCGCGAGCACCGGGTGACCGTTGCGGCGGGCGTCGGAGAGCCGCTCGACGAGCAGCAGGCCGAGGCCCTCGCCCCAGCCGGTGCCGTCGGCGGCGGAGGCGAACGCCTTGACCCGGCTGTCCGGGGCGAGGCCCCGCTGCCGGCTGAAGCCGACGAACACCCCGGGGGTGGACATGACGGTGACACCGCCGACCAGGGCGAGGGAGCACTCCGAGCGGCGCAGCGCCTGGCAGGCCCAGTGCAGCGCGACCAGCGACGACGAGCAGGCGGTGTCCACCGAGACGGCGGGCCCCTCCAGCCCGAGGGTGTACGACACCCGGCCCGAGAGGACGCTGCCGGCATTGCCGGTCATCAGGTGCCCCTCGGCGCCCTCGGCGCTGAACATCAGGTTGCGGTAGTCCTGGTAGTTGGTGCCGACGAAGACGCCGGTGGCGCTGCCGCGCAGCGTGTGCGGGTCGATCCCGGCCCGCTCGATCGCCTCCCAGGACGCCTCCAGCAGCAGTCGCTGCTGCGGGTCCATGGCGAGGGCCTCGCGGGGGCTGATGCCGAAGAAGCCGGCGTCGAAGTCGGTGGCGCCGGTGACGAAGCCACCCTCCCGGGCGTAGCTGGTGCCCTCCTTGTCCGGGTCGGAGTCGAAGAGCCGGTCCAGGTCCCAGCCCCGGTCGGTGGGGAACTCCCCGATGGCGTCGCCGCCGGAGGCGAGGAGCTGCCACAGCTGCTCCGGGGTGTCCGCCCCACCCGGCAGGCGGCAGCTCATCGCCACGATGGCGATCGGGTCGTCGTCCTCGGCCGCGGTGGCCGGGGCGGGGGTGGACACGTCGGGCACGATCCCGGTGAGCAGTTCGCCGAGGTGCGCGGCGAGCACCGTCGGGTTCGGATAGTCGAAGGCGAGCGTCGCGGGCAGCCGCAGGTCGGTGGCGGCGGCCAAGAAGTTGCGCATGTCGACTGCCGTCAGCGAATCCAGGCCGAGGTCGCGGAAGGGCTGGGTGGCCGGGATGTCGTCGGCGGCCCCGTAGCCGAGGGCCGTCGCCGCGCACTGCCGCACCAGCTCCAGCAGTGTCGCGGCGCGCTCCCCCGGCGCGAGCGCGGCGAGCCGCCGGGCGAGGGCCGACGGTACGTCCGTCTCCTCCTCGGCGGCCTCCTGCCCGGCCGGCTGCGTCGCCTCCTGGGCCTCGGCGAGGTCGCCGATCAGCGGGCTGGGCCGCACCAGGGTGAACGCGGGGGCGAAACGGGCCCAGTCGATGTCGGCGACGACTGTGGTGGGCTCGTCGCGGCGCAGCGCCCGGGCAAGGGCCTCGACGGCCAGTTCCGGGTCCATGCCGATCATGCCGCCCCGGCGCAGCCGCTCCTGGGCGCGCTCGTTCTCGGCGGGCAGGCCGGCCCCGCGCCAGGCACCCCAGGCCACCGAGAGGGCGGGCAGTCCCTCGGCCCGGCGCCGCTCGGCGAGGGCGTCGAGGAAGGCGTTGGCCGCCCCGTACGCGCCCTGCCCGGCGTTGCCGGTGGTGCCGGCCACCGAGGAGAAGAGCACGAAGGCGTCCAGGTCGAGGTCGCGGGTCAGCTCGTCCAGGTGCAGCGCGGCGACGCACTTCGACGCGGCGACTGTGTGCAGGCGCTGCGCGGTGACGGTGTCGACGATGCCGTCGTCGAGGACGGCGGCGGTGTGCAGCACGGCGCTCAGCGGGGCGTCGGCGGGGACGGCGGCGAGCAGATCGGCCACCTGTGCCCGGTCGGCGACGTCGCAGCGGGCCACTGTGACCCGTACGCCGAGGTCGGTCAGCTCCGCCTCCAGCTCGGCGGCGCCCGGGGCGTCCGGGCCGCGCCGGCTGGCCAGCAGGACGTGCGCGGCGCCGGAGCGGCCCGCCCAGCGGGCCAGATGCCCGCCCAGTCCGCCGGTGCCACCGGTGATCAACACGGTGCCGCGCATCCGCCAGGTGTCGTCCGCGTCGCCGGAGGCGGCCGGCTCGGGTTCGGTGATCCGGGTGAGGCGGCGGACGAAGACGCCGGAGGCGCGGACGGCGAGCTGGTCCTCGCCCCGGCCGGACTGCTCCGCGCCGTCGTCGCCGAAGGCGTCTTCGCCACCGCTGGCGCCGAGCGCCGCGCAGAGCAGCGCGCCGGCCTGCGCGTCGAGCACGTCGGGCAGGTCGAGCAGGCCGCCCCAGCGGGCGGGGTGTTCCAGGGCGACGGCGCGGCCGAGCCCCCAGACGGAGGCGGCGGCGGGGCGTGGCGCCGGGTCGTCGGCGCAGGCCACGACGGCTCCCCGGGTGGCGCACCACAGCGGCGCCTCGACGCCGAGCAGCCCGAGCGCCTGCACCAGCAGGGCGGTGCCCGAGACGGCCAGCGAGGTGGCCGGGTGCTCCGGGTGCGCCCGCTCGTCCAGGCCCAGCAGCGAGAGCACGGCGACGGGTCCGCCGGGGCCGGCGAGCGCGGCGCTGAGCCGCTCGGCCAGCGCCGCCGGATCGCCGGTGGCGTCCAGCTCCACCGGGACGACGTCCGCGCCGAAGTTGCCGAGGGCCGACAGCACGTCGGTGACCAGCGGGTCGTCTTCCAGCGCCGCGGGCACCGGCACGAGCCAGGTGCCGGCGAGCCAGGTCAGCGGCAGGTCGGGCAGGGCTCGCCAGGTGACCCGGTAGCGCCAGCGGTCGATGTCCGGGGCGGCGTCGGCCGCGGCGAGGAAGAGCGGCGGCGCGGGCCAGTACCGGTGGTGGTCGAAGGCGTAGGTGGGCAGGTCGACGGTGGCCGTGGCCGGGAGCACCTTCGTCAGGTCGACGGGCAGGCCGACGGTGTACGCGGTGGCCAGGTTGGTCAGCAACCGGGTCACGTCGTCGTCACCACGACGCAGACTACCGATGGTGTGCCCACTCACACCGGCGTCGTCAAGAATCGCAGTCACCGGCATCGCCAGCACCGGATGCGGACTGATCTCGACGAACGTGGTGTGCCCGGCGGCCACAGCCGTCCGCACGGCCGCGTCGAAGAGCACAGTCTGCCGCAGATTGTCGTACCAGTAGTCAGCGGTCATCACCGCCGGGTCGACCCAGTCCCCGGTGAGAGTGGACACGAGCCGGGTATGACCGGCCCGCGGACTGACACCGGCCAGATCCGCGCGGAGCTGCTCGGCGACCTCCTGCACCGCGGGTGAATGCGACGCGTAGTCCACCGGGATCAACCGGGCACGGACACCCTCGGCCCGGCACGCCTGCACAAGGCCGGCGACACGCTCCGGCGGACCGGACACCACGACGGTGGACGGACCGTTGACCGCCGCGACCCCGACACCCGCAAACGCGGGCAGCCGCTCGGCCACCGCGTCGACCGGCAGGTCCACCGACGCCATCGTCCCCGTACCACGCAGCACGGCCAGAGCACGCGAACGCAGCGCCACCGTCCTCGCCGCATCCTCCAGACTCAGAATGCCCGCCACACACGCCGCACCGATCTCACCCTGCGAATGGCCGATCACCACCTCCGGCACCACACCCGCCGCGCGCCACACAGCCGCCAGAGCGACACCGACGGCCCACAGCACCGGCTGCACGACCTCGACCCGCTCCAGCCACGACTCGTCCTCACCCGTGAGCACCGACACGAGATCCACATCGAGATACGGCGCCAAAGCCCGCCGGCACTCGGCCAAACACTCGTCGAACACCGGCACACGACCCACCAGGCCCGCCGCCATCCGCACCGACTGCGCACCCTGACCCGGAAACACGAAAACCGGACCCGCACCCGGACCCGACGCCGCCCCCGCGACCACATTCCCCGCCGGCTCACCGGCAGCGAAAGCGTCCAGCCCAGCGAGCAACCCCTCAGCAGACGACCCGACGACGACCACCCGATGATCGAACGCCGACCGGGTGGTCGCCAACGACCACCCCACCGCCACCGGATCGACCTCACCCCGCTCACGCACGTGCCCCGCGAGCCGGACAACCTGCCCAGCCAACGCAGCCCTCGACCGCGCCGACACCGGCCAGACAACCACATCCGAAGCGACCAGACCGGACCCGGACACGGACTCGACAACACCCGGCTCGACCGGCTCGGTCGGCTGCTCGATGATCACGTGGGCGTTGGTGCCGGAGATGCCGAACGAGGAGACGGCGCCCCGGCGTACCCGGCCCGTCTCGGGCCACGGGCGTGCCTCCGTGGCCAGTTCCACCGCGCCGGCCGCCCAGTCGACGTGCGGAGACGGCGCGTCGACGTGCAGCGTCGCCGGCACGAGGCCGTGCCGGATGGCGAGCACCAGCTTGATCACGCCGGCCACGCCCGCGGCGGCCTGGGCATGGCCGATGTTCGACTTCACCGAGCCGAGCAGCAGTGGCGGGGCCTCGCCACGGTCCTGCCCGTACGTGGCGATGAGCGCCTGCGCCTCGATCGGGTCGCCCAGCTTGGTGCCGGTGCCGTGCGCCTCCACGACGTCGACGTCGGCGGTGGAGAGCCGGGCGGAGGTGAGGGCCTGGCTGATGACCCGCTGCTGCGCCGGCCCGTTAGGCGCGGTCAGCCCGTTCGACGCGCCGTCCTGGTTGACGGCCGTGCCGCGTACCACCGCCAGGACACGGTGGCCGTTGCGGCGGGCGTCCGACAGCCGCTCGACCAGCAGCCAGCCGACCCCCTCGGAGAACCCGGCGCCGTCGGCGGCGGCGGCGAACGACCGGCACCGCCCGTCGGTGGAGAGTGCGCGCTGCCGGCTGGATCCGATGTAGAGGCCCGGAGTGGCCATCACCGTCACCCCGCCGGCCAGCGCCAGGTCGCACTCCCTCGCCCGCAGCGCCTGCACGGCGAGGTGCAGCGCCACCAGAGACGACGAGCAGGCCGTGTCGATGGAGACGGCCGGTCCTTCGAGCCCGAGGGCGTACGACACCCGGCCCGACGCGACGGCCGCCGCGCCCCCGGTCATCGAGTGCCCCTCGTCGCCGTCGGGCGACATCATCAGCAGGGTGCCGTAGTCCTGCCCGTTGGTGCCGACGAACACCCCGGTCCGGCTGCCGCGCAGCGAGGCGGGATCGATACAGGCGGCCTCTACCGCCTCCCAGGAGGTCTCCAGCAGCAGCCGCTGCTGGGGGTCCATGGTCAGCGCCTCGCGGGGCGAGATGCCGAAGAAGGCGGAGTCGAAGTCGCCGGCCCCGTCGACGAACCCGCCCTCCCGGGCGTACGAGGTGCCCGGGTGGTCGGGGTCGGGGTGGTAGAGGCGCTCCAGATCCCAGCCCCGGTCGTCGGGGAAGGGCGCGACGGCGTCCCGGCCCTCCCGCAACAGCTCCCACAGGTCGTCGGGGTTGCGCACCCCGCCCGGCAACCGGCAGCTCATCGCCACGATCGCCACCGGCTCCAGTTCCTGGGACTGGGCCTCGCTGAGTCGGCGGCGGGTGTCGTGGAGATCAGCCATGACCCGCTTGAGGTAATCGCGGAGCTTGTCTTCATTGGCCATCGGAGTGCCGCTTCCTCGAAAGAGACGGGAGAGAGCTGGAGCTGGGGTCAGGAGATGCCGAGGTCCTTGTCCACCATCGCGAACAGTTCATCGTCGGTGGCGTCGTCGAGATGCCGACCGATGTCGGCGCCGCCGCTGTCCTGGCCGAGCCGGGAGAGCATCGCCTGCAGGCGTACGGTGGCCCGCACCCGGGCCGCCTCGTCCCGCGCGACCACGTCGAGGCCCTCGGCGATCCGGTCCAGATCGTCGAGGAGCGCGTTCGGGGTGACCACGTCGTCATGGGCGACCTCGGCGTAGAGGTACTCCGCCAGGGTCGTCGGGGTCGGGTAGTCGAAGACCAGGGTGACCGGGAGGGCCACGGCGGTGGCCGAGCCGAGCCGGTTACGCAGCTCGACGGCGGTGACGGAGTCGAAGCCCAGCTCCCGGAACGCCCGATGCTCGTCCACCGACTCGGCGGACGGGTAGTTGAGCACGGCGGCGACCTGGCTACGGACCAGGCCGAGCAGCACGGCGAACCGCTCGGTGGCGGGCAGCCCGGCGAGCCGGTCCCGCAACGACTCCGGGCCGTCGCCGACCTCCACACTGGCCACCGCCTCGGCGGCGGCGAGCCGCCGGACGTCCGGCAGGTCGCTGATCAGCGGACCGGGCCGGGTGGCGGTGAACGCGACGGAGAACCGTTCCCAGGCGATGTCGGCGATGGTGAGGAACGCCTCGCCGTGGTCCACGGCCTGGTGCAGCGCGGTGATCGCCGCCTCCGGGGTCATCTCGGGTACACCGTGGCGGTGCAGCAGATCGCCGAGCGGCCCGTCGGCCATACCGCCGCCGGCCCACGCCCCCCAGGCGATGGAGGTGGCGGTGAGGCCGAGGCCGCGACGGTGCTGGGCCAGCGCGTCGAGGAACGCGTTGCTCGGGGCGTAGTTGCCGACGCCGGAGCTGGCCACGCTGCCGGCGAAGGACGAGAACATGACGAACGCGGACAGCTCGTGGTCGAGGGTCAGCTCGTGCAGGTTGTACGCGACGTCGACCTTGGCCTGCAGCACCCGTTCGATCTGCTCGGGCCGGATGTCGTTGATCATGGCGTCGTCGAGGACGGCGGAGGCGTGCACGACCACGGTGAGCGGGTACTCGGCGGGGATCTGGTCGATCAGCTCGGCCAGGGCTTCGCGGTCGGAGGCGTCGCACTCGGCCACGACGGCCTGGGCGCCCAGCGCGGTGAGGTCGTCGACGAGCTGCTGCGCACCGGGTGCGGCCATGCCCCTGCGGCTGACGACGACGATGTTCTCCACACCGCTGCGGGCCAGCCAGCGGGCGGCGTGCCCACCGAGCGCGCCGGTGCCGCCGGTGACGAGCGCCGTGCCGTACGGCTGCCACGGGTTGGCGGGCTGGCTGTCGCCGAGCGGGACGCGGGTGAGCCGGCGGGCGAGCAGGCCAGTCGGCCGTACCGCGATCTGGTCCTCGTCCCCGGCGGTGGTGAGGGCCGCGACGAGCAGGTCGGCGCAGCGGTCCTCGACGGCCTCGGGCAGGTCCACGAGCCCGCCCCAGCGCTGCGGGTGCTCCAGCGCGGCGACCCGGCCGAAGCCCCAGACCAGCGACTGCACCGGGGAGCGCAGCAGGTCGGCCATACCGACGGACGCGGCGCCGGAGGTGACGCTCCACATCGGCGCGCGCAGGCCGATGTCGCCGAGGGCCTGGAAGAGCGCGACGGTGGCGGCGAAGCCGCCGGGCACGGAGGGGTGCAGCGGGTGGGCCAGTTCGTCGAAGGCGAGCAGCGAGACCACGCCGGTGACCTCGGCGGTGGCGTCGCCGCCCGGTGCGGCGGCCAGCGCCTCCCGCAGCAGCTTGCCGAACTGGTCGCGGTCGACGTCGGGCGTGGAGACGGCCACCGGGACGAGGGTCGCGCCGGCCGCCGCGAACGCCTCGACGCAGGCGTCCTGCCATGGCTCGATGATGTCGCCGGTCGGCAGGACCACGACCCAGGTGCCGTCCATGCCCCGGTTGGCGACGCCGGTCAGCGGCTTCCAGGTGTCCTGGTAGCGCCAGCTGTCGATGTCGGCCTGCCGGCGCCGCTGCCGGCGCCAGGAGGCGAGCATCGGCAGGGCCGGCAGCAGCGCGTCGAGGACCTCGTGTGCCGGGGTCTCCTCGGTGGCGATGGTCTCGGCGAGGGCCGTGACGTCCCCGCTCTCGACGGCGGCCCAGAAGCCCGCGTCGCCCGGGTCGCCGCTCATGCCCGACAGCAGGCTCTCCAGGTCGGGCCCGCCGCTGCCGTCGAGCCAGTACCGGTGGTGGTCGAAGGCGTAGGTGGGCAGGTCGACGGTCGCCGCGGCCGGGAGCACCTTCGTCAGGTCGACGGGCAGGCCGACGGTGTACGCGGTGGCCAGGTTGGTCAGCAACCGGGTCACGTCGTCGTCACCACGACGCAGACTACCGATGGTGTGCCCACTCACACCGGCGTCGTCAAGAATCGCAGTCACCGGCATCGCCAGCACCGGATGCGGACTGATCTCGACGAACGTGGTGTACCCGGCAGCCACAGCCGTCCGCACGGCCGCGTCGAAGAGCACAGTCTGCCGCAGATTGTCGTACCAGTAGTCAGCGGTCATCACCGCCGGGTCGACCCAGTCCCCGGTGAGAGTGGACACGAGCCGGGTGTGGCCGGCCCGCGGACTGACACCGGCCAGATCCGCGCGAAGCTGCTCGGCCACCTGCTGCACGGCCTCGGAGTGCGACGCGTAGTCCACGGGGATCAGCCGGGCGCGGACGCCCTGCGCCTGGCACGCCTGCACGAGGTCGGCCACGGGCTGCGGCGGACCGGACACCACGACGGTGGACGGCCCGTTGACGGCCGCGACACCGACACCCGGGAACTCCCCCAGGCGCTCGGCAACCGCGTCGGCCGACAGGTCGATCGACGCCATCGTCCCGGTCCCCCGCAGCACCGTCAGCGCCCGCGACCGCAACGCCACTGCCCTCGCAGCGTCCTCCAGGCTCAGGATCCCGGCGACACAGGCCGCGCCGATCTCGCCCTGCGAGTGACCGATCACCGCGTCCGGGACGACGCCCGCCGCGCGCCACACGGCCGCCAGGGCGATGCCGACGGCCCACAGCACGGGCTGCACGACCTCGACCCGCTCCAGCCACGACTCGTCGTCACCGGTCAACACCGCGATGAGGTCCACGTCGAGGTACGGCGCCAGGGCCCGCTGGCACTCGGCCAGCTTCGCGTCGAACACCGGCGTACGACCGACGAGCCCGGCCGCCATCCGCGCCGACTGCGCCCCCTGACCCGGGAACACGAAGACGGGACCTGCGCCGGCGCTGGTGACCGTACCGGTGACGAGGTTCCCTGCCGGCTGGCCGGCGGCGAGGGCGTCCAACCCGGCCAGCAGCTCGTCGGCGGTCGACCCGACGACGGCGGCACGGTGGTCGAACGTCGAGCGGGTGGTGGCCAGCGACCAGCCGACCGCCGCCGGATCGATCTCGCCGCGCCTGCGCAGGAAGTCCGCGAGCCGGGCCGCCTGCCCGCCCAGGGCGGTCCTCGACCGGGCCGACACCGGCCAGAGGGTCACGTCCGAGGCGACCAGGTCCGGCCGGCGCGCGGGCTCGACGGCGCCGGTCCCGTCCGCCTGCTCGCCGTCGACGGTCGCCGCCTCGGCGACGCGCGGGCGGTACTCCTCGAGGATGACGTGGGCGTTGGTGCCGCTGACCCCGAAGGAGGAGACGCCGCCGCGGCGGGGGCGGTCCAGCTCCGGCCACGGCTTGGACTCGGTGAGCAGGGAGACCGCCCCGGCCGTCCAGTCCACGTGCGGGGACGGCTCGTCGATGTGCAGGGTCTCCGGCATGACGCCGTTGCGCAGCGCCATCACCATCTTGACCAGACCTGCGACGCCGGCGGCGCTCTGGGTATGGCCGATGTTCGACTTCACCGAGCCCAGCCACAGCGGCCGGTCCGCCGGGCGGTCCTGCCCGTACGTGGCGATGAGCGCCTGCGCCTCGATCGGGTCGCCGAGGGTGGTGCCGGTGCCGTGCGCCTCGACCATGTCGACGTCGGCGGTGGAGAGCCGGGCGTTGGCGAGGGCCTGGCGGATGACCCGCTGCTGGGAGGGGCCGTTGGGGGCGGTGAGCCCGTTGGAGGCGCCGTCCTGGTTGAGGGCGCTGCCCCGGATCACGGCGAGGACCGGGTGGCCGTTGCGTTCGGCGTCGGCCAGCCGCTCCACGACGAGCACGCCGCCGCCCTCGCCCCAGCCGGTGCCGTCCGCGCCGGCCGCGAAGGCCCTGCACCGGCCGTCGACGGACATGCCGCGCTGCCGGGAGAAGACGACGAACACACCGGGGGTGACCATGACGGTTACGCCACCGGCGATGGCCAGGTCGCACTCGCCGCGGCGCAGCGCGTTCACGGCGAGGTGCAGGGCCACCAGCGAGGAGGAGCAGGCGGTGTCCACGGTGACGGCCGGGCCGTTGAGGCCGAGGGTGAACGAGATCCGGCCGGACGCGACGCTTGTGGTGTTGCCGGTGCCGATGTACATGTCGACGCCCTCGGGCACGTGCGGCAGACCCATGCCGTAGTTCGAGGTGCTCAGCCCGACGAAGACACCGGTGGAGCTGCCGCGCAGCGACAGCGGGTCGATGCCGGCCCGCTCGACGGCCTCCCAGGACGTCTCCAGCAACAACCGCTGCTGCGGGTCCATGGCGAGGGCCTCACGCGGGGAGATGCCGAAGAGGGACGGGTCGAAGTCGCCGGCACCGTCGAGGAACCCACCGATGCGGGTGTAGCTCTTACCCGGCTTGTTGGGATCGGGGTCGTAGAGCGCCTCCAGGTCCCACCCCCGGTCGTCGGGGAACTCGGTGAGCGCGTCCCGGCCGTCGGCGACGAGCTCCCACAGGTCCTCCGGCGACCGGACGCCACCGGGGAAGCGGCAGCTCATGGAGACGATGGCCAGCGGCTCCTGATCCCGGGCCTCGACGGTCTGCAGCTTGCGCTTGGTGTCGTGCAGGTCTGCGGTCACCCGCTTGAGGAAGTACCGCAGCTTGTCGTCGCTCATCGGGTGGCCCCTGCCTCGATCCGAAGGTTGGTCATCTCAGGAGATTCCAAACTCTTTGCTGATGAAGTCGAAGATCTCGTCGTCGCTGGCCGAGTCGAGGTCTGGCCGGTCCGGTTCGACGGAGGGCCCGGCCGCAAGGTCGGACGCCTTGGCGAGCAGGTCCTGCATCCGGGCGGTGAACCGGGCGCGGGCCGCCGGGTCGAGCGGGATGGCGGTGAGCAGGCTCTCCACCGTGTCGATGCCCTGGAAGAGCGGTTGGGTGGAGGGCGCCGCGTCGGCGGCGATCTCGCTTGTCAGCTTCTCGGCGAGCGCCGTCGGCGTCGGGTAGTCGAAGACGAGCGTCGCCGGCAGCCGCAGGCCGGACAGGTTGTTGAGCCGGTTGCGCAGGTCGACGGCGGTGAGTGAGTCAAAGCCCAGGTCGGTGAAGAGCCGGTTCGGGTCGACTGCGTCAGGGCCGGCGTGGCCGAGGACGGCGGCGATGTTCGCCCGTACCACGTCGAGCACCACCTTGAGCCGCTCCGGGGCGGCCAGTCCGGCGAGCCGCTGGCCGAGTTGGACCCCGCCGGAGCGGGCACCGGTGGCGTCCACGGAGCGCCGCAGCGGCACCCGGACCAGGGCCCGGAGGATGGGCGCGAGGGTGCCGCCCTCCGCCTGCCCGCGCAGCGTCCCGACGTCCAGGCGCATCGGCAGGACGGCCGCCGCGTCGAGCCGCCACGCGGCGTCGAAGAGATTCAGCGCCTGCTCGGTGGCCAGGCCGGTGGCGCCCTGCTCGGCCATCCGTCGCACGTCGTCGTCGCCGAGGTGACCCGTCATGCCGCTGGCCTGCTCCCACAGGCCCCAGGCGAGCGAGTTGCCGGCGAGCCCACGTGCCCGGCGGTGCGCCGCGAGGGCGTCGAGGAAGGCGTTCGACGCCGCGTAGTTGGACTGGCCGGCGCTGCCCAGCGTGGCCGCCGCCGAGGAGAACAGGACGAAGGCCGCGAGGTTCGCGTCGGCCGTGAGGCGGTGCAGGTGCCAGGCGGCGTCGATCTTCGGCACGGCGACCGCGTCCACCCGGTCGGGGGTCATCGACTCCAGCACGCCGTCGTCGAGGACGCCGGCGGCGTGCACCACGGCGGTGAGCGGGTGCGCCGCGGGCACCCCGGCCAGCAGCGCCGACAGGGCCTCGGGGTCGGCGGCGTCGCAGGCCACGACGGCCACCTCCGTACCGGTGCCGGCGAGTTCGGTGACCAGGTCGCCGATCCCCTCGGCCGCCGCGCCGCGCCGCCCGGCCAGCAGCAGGTGCCGTACGCCGTAGCTGGTGGCGAGGTGGCGGGCCAGGATGCGGCCCAGCACGCCGGTGCCGCCGGTGATCAGCACGGTGCCGGCCGGGTCGATCCCGCCGGGCAGCGGCTCGACGGCGGCCGGAACCCGGCCGAGCCGTGGCGTGCGGACCTGCCCGTCGCGCACGGCGAGCTGCGGCTCGCCGGAGGCGATGGCGGCGGCCACCGCGGCGGCGCTGTCCGGGGCGTCGTCGAGGTCGACGAGCTGGCACCGGCCCGGGTGTTCGAGCTGGGCGGTGCGCAGCAGGCCCCACACGGGGGCCTGGCGCAGGTTCACCGGCTCCTGCTCCCCTGCCGCGACCGCGTTCCGGGTGACGAGCACCAGCCGCGAGTCGGCGAACCGGTCGTCGGCGAGCCAGGTCCGCAACGCGGCGAGCGTACGGTGCGTGGTGGCCCGCGCCTGTGCGGCGAGCTCCGGGTCCGTCGGGTCCCCGGCGTCGCCGACCGGGACGATCACCGCCTCGGGCGTCGGCTCACCCCCGGCGAGCAGGTCGCCCAGCGAGTCGAGCCCGACGTCGGTACGCACCCGGGCACCGGCCGCCTCGCAGGCGGCGCTGAGCGCCAGGTCGTCGCCGAGCGCCACCCAGCGGGTGGCCGCCGGCACGGGGCCGGTTGGCACCGGCAGCACCGGCCAGTCCACCTGGAACAGCGACTCGTGCCGGCCGGAGCGGGCCGCGCCGAGGGAGTCCCCGGAGACGCGGCGCATGATCAGCGAGTCGACGTGCAGCACCGGGGCGCCGGTGGCGTCGGCCACCTGGAAGGAGACGCCGACCTCGCCGGCCGCGGCGACGCGTACGCGCAGGGCGGTGGCCCCGGCGGCGAGCAGGGAGACCCCGGTCCAGGCGAACGGCAGACGGGGCACGCTGGCGTCGGCGCCGTCGCCCATCCGGCCGAGGAAGCCGCCGATCGACATGGCCTGCAGCGCGCCGTCCAGCAGTGCCGGGTGCACGCCGAAGCGGCCGGCCGTGGCGTGGTGGTCGGCGGGCAGCTCGACCTCGGCGAAGACCTCGTCGTCGCGGGTCCACGCGGCGCGCAGGCCACGGAACGCCGGTCCGTAGCCGAAGACGGTCGCCTCGATACCGGAGTAGAAGTCGTCGGACTCGACGCGTGTCGCGCCGGGCGGCGGCCAGACCCCTAGGTCGAAGGCGGGCGCGGCGTCGGCCGGCTGCGGGCCGAGCAGACCGGTGGCGTGGCAGGTCCAGGCGACGTCGGCGAGGATCTCGTCCGAGCCGTCCCGGTAGGGCCGGGAGTAGAGCTGGACGGTACGCCGCCCGTCGTCGTCCCGGTCGCCGACCGTCAGCTGCACCTGGAGCGCGCCGAGTTCGGGCAGGACGAGGGGGGCGAGCAGGGTCAGCTCCTCCACCGTCGGGCAGCCGGCCTGCTCACCGGCATACGTGGCCAGCTCGACGAAGGCGGTGCCGGGCAGCAGGATGTTGTCCATCACCCGGTGCTCGCCGAGCCACGGGTGGGTACGCACCGACAGCCGCCCGGTGAAGACCATCCGCTCGCTGTCGGGGAAGGTCAGCGCGGCGCTGAGCAGCGGGTGCCCGGCGTCCTGGAGGCCGGCGGAGGCGACGTCCTGCGCCCGGTGCACCGGCGGCTCGACCCAGTACCGCTGGTGGTCGAAGGCGTACGTGGGCAGTGCGACGGTATCGGTCTCGGCGAGTACGGCCGTCAGGTCTACGGGCAGGCCGATCGTGTGGGCGGTGGCGAGGTTCGTCAGCAACCGCGTCGCGTCGTCGTCACCCCGCCGCAGACTGCCCAGCACGTGCCCGCTCACGCCGGCGTCGTCCAGGATCGCCGTGACCGGCATCGTCAGCACCGGATGCGGGGAGATCTCCACGAACGTGGTGTGCCCGGCGGCGACAGCCACCCGCACCGCCGCGTCGAACTGCACCGTCTGCCGCAGGTTCTCATACCAGTAGTCCGCCGTCATCGACGCCGCGTCCACCCAGTCCCCGGTGAGCGTCGACACCAGGCGGGTGTGGCCCGGCTGCGGCGTCACATCGGCCAGGTCGGCGCGGAGCTGTTCGGCGACGTCCTGCACCGCCGCCGAATGCGAGGCGTAGTCGACCGGGATCAGGCGGGCCCGAACGCCGTCGGCCTGGCACGCCTCCACGAGGTCGGCGACCGGCTGCGGCGGACCCGAGACCACGACGGTGGACGGGCCGTTGACCGCCGCGACACCGACGCCCGGGAACGCCGGCAGCCGCTCGGCGACCGCCTCGGCGGACAGGTCGATCGACGCCATCGTGCCGGTGCCTCGCAGCACCGTCAGCGCCCGCGACCGCAACGCCACGGCCTTCGCCGCATCCTCCAGGCTGAGGATCCCGGCCACGCACGCGGCCCCGATCTCACCCTGCGAATGACCGACCACCGCGGCCGGCACCACACCCGCGTGCTGCCACACCGCCGCCAGAGCCACACCCACAGCCCACAGCACCGGCTGCACCACCTCGACCCGCTCCAGCCACGACTCGTCCTCGCCGGTCAACACCGACACGAGATCGACATCGAGGTACGGGGCCAGGGCCCGCTGGCACTCCGCCAGACGCGCGTCGAATACCGGCGTACGACCGACGAGACCGGCCGCCATCCGCGCCGACTGCGCACCCTGCCCCGGGAACACGAACACCGGGCCCGCGCCGTGGGGCGTGGTGGCGTCGGCGACGACGTTGCCGGCCGGCGTCCCGGACACCACCGCGTCCAGCCCCGCCAGCAACTCCTCCGTGCCCGACCCGACGACAGCGGCACGGTGACCGAACGCCGACCGGGTCGTAGCCAGGGACCAGCCCACCGCCGCCGCGTCGATGTCGCCGCGCTCACGCACGTACTCCGCGAGACGGGCCGCCTGGCCGGCCAGGGCGCCCTTCGACCGTCCCGACAGCGGCCACAGCACCGCGTCGGAGGCCACGAGCCCGGGGCCGGGCTCGGCCGGTACCACGGACAGTTCGTCGGCCTGCTCGATGATGACGTGGGCGTTGGTGCCGGAGATGCCGAACGACGACACCGCCGCCCGGCGCGGCCGGTCCACCGCCGGCCAGGGCCGCGACTGCGTCGCCAGCTCCACCGCACCGGAGGTCCAGTCGATGTGCGGGGACGGCTCGTCCACGTGCAGCGTCGCCGGGACGAGGCCGTGCCGGATGGCCTGCACCATCTTGATCACGCCGGCCACACCGGCGGCGGCCTGGGCGTGGCCGATGTTCGACTTGATCGAGCCGAGCAGCAGGGGCCGGTCGGCGGGCCGCTCCCGCCCGTACGTGGCGAGCAGGGCCTGCGCCTCGATCGGGTCACCGAGGGTGGTGCCCGTGCCGTGCGCCTCGACCACGTCCACGTCGGCCGTGGTGAGGCGGGCCGACGCCAGCGCCTGCCGGATCACCCGCTGCTGCGACGGACCGTTCGGGGCGGTCAGCCCGTTGGAGGCGCCGTCGGAGTTGATCGCCGAGCCGCGCACCACCGCGTAGACGGTGCGGCCCTGCCGGCGGGCGTCGGAGAGCCGCTGCACGAGCAGCATGCCGACGCCCTCGGACCAGCCGGTGCCGTCGGCGGACGCGGCGAACGACTTGCACCGGCCGTCGGCGGCCAGGCCGCGCTGCCGGGAGAACTCGACGAAGGCGGTCGGGGTGGCCATCACCATGACGCCACCGGCGAGGGCCATGTCGCACTCGCCGCGCCGCAGCGCCTGGCCGGCCCAGTGCAGCGCCACCAGCGACGACGAGCAGGCCGTGTCCAGCGACACCGCCGGCCCCTCCAGCCCGAACGTGTACGCCACCCGGCCGGAGATGACGCTGCTGGTCATCCCGGTCAGCATGTAGCCCTCGGCGGCCTCCGGCGAGTACGCGAGCAGCGAGCCGTAGTCCTGGCCGCTGGTGCCGACGAAGACGCCGGTGCTGCTGCCCCGTACGTCGGTGGGGTCGATGCCGGCGGACTCGAAGGACTCCCAGGTGGTCTCCAGCAGCAGCCGCTGCTGCGGGTCCATGGCCAGGGCCTCGCGGGGCGAGATGCCGAAGAAGTTGGGGTCGAACCTGTCGACGCCGCTGAGGAAGCCGCCGCCGCGGGCGTAGAAGGTGCCGGGGGCGTCGGGGTCGGGGCTGTAGAGGCTGTCGAGGTCCCAGCCACGGTCGGTGGGCAGGTCGCTGATCGCGTCCACGCCGTCGACCACCAGCCGCCACAGGTCGTCGGGCGACCACACGCCGCCGGGCAGCCGGCAGGCCATGCCGATGATCGCGAGGGGCTCGTCGTCGCCGACCGACACGGCGGTCGTCGTGGGTCGCACGGGAACCGGGGTGCCGGCGATCTCCGTACCCAGGAAGGCCGCCAGGTCGTGCGGGGTCGGGTAGTCGAAGACGAGGGTGGCCGGCAGCCGCATCCCGAAGGCGTTGTTGAGCCGGTTGCGCATCTCGACGGCGGTGAGCGAGTCGAAGCCGAACTCGCTGAACGCCCGGCGCGGCTCGATGGCCGCCGGGTCGGGGTAGCCGAGCACGGCGGCGGCCTGGCCCCGGACGATCTCGACCAGCGCGGCGGCCCGCTCGGCGTCGCCGAGCCCGGCGAGCTGCTGCACCAGCGACGCGCCGGTGCTGGCCGCGGCGGCGCGGGCGGGCGTGCGGATCAGCGCCCGGTACAGCGGCGGGATGGTCCCGCCGGCGAACTGCACCTTCATCGCAGCGAGATCCAGCCGGGCCGGGACGAGCGCGGCGTCGGTGGTGCGGCAGGCCGCGTCGAAGAGGGCGAGCCCCTCCTCGGCCTCCATGGCGGCGACGCCGGAGCGGGAGATCCGGTTGAGGTGGACGTCGTCCAGCTCGGTGGTCATGCCGCTGCGGTCGGCCCAGAGGCCCCAGGCGAGGGTGAGGGCGGCGAGGCCGCGCGCCTTGCGGTGCTGGGCCAGCCCGTCGAGGAACGCGTTGGCGGCGGCGTAGTTGCCCTGGCCCGGGCCACCGGCGGTGGCGGCCAGCGAGGAGTACGAGACGAACGCCTTCAGGTCGAGGTCGGCGGTCAGCTCGTGCAGGTGCCAGGCGGCGTCGACCTTGGGCCGCAGCACGCCGTCCATCCGCTCGGGGGTGAGCGAGGAGATGACGCCGTCGTCACGGACGCCGGCGGCGTGGATGACGGCGGTCAGCGGGTGCTCCGCCGGGATGCCGGCCAGCAGCTCGGCCACGGCGCCACGGTCGGCGACGTCGCAGGCGGCGACGGTGACGCTCACGCCGAGCGCCTCCAACTCGGCGCAGAGCTCCGCGACACCCTCGGCGGCGCGGCCGCGCCGGCTGGTGAGGATCAGGTGCCGGACGCCGTACGTGCTGACCAGGTGCCGGCTCATCAGCCGGCCGAGGGTGCCGGTGGCGCCGGTGATCAGGACGGTGCCGTCGGAGTCGAACGGGGCTGCCGGCGGCTCGGTCGGGGCGGCGACCCGGGTGAGCCGGGCGCCGGCGGCGACGCCCGCGCGGATCACGACCTGCGGCTCGTCGGTCGCGACGGCCGGGACGAGCGCGGCGGCGCAGCCGGCCACGTCGTCGACGTCCACCAGCACGAACCGGTCGGGGTTCTCCGACTGGGCGGAGCGCAGCAGGCCGATCACGGCGGCGCCGGCCAGGTCCGTCAGGTCGGTGTCCCGGTCGGTGGCGACCGCGCCCGAGGTCAGCACCACCAGTCGGGACACCGCGTAGCGCTCCTCGGCGAGGAACTGCTGGAGCACGGCGAGCACCCGGTGGGTCGCCTCGGCGACGGCGCGCGGCACGTCCGCCGACGCGGGCGGGTCGAGCAACGGCAGGACCAGCACGCCGGGCGCGTCCGTCCCGCCGTCCATCGCCGTGGCCAGGGCCGCCAGGTCGGGGTACGCCGCCACGGCCGTGCCGGTGGCGGCGACCGCGTCGGTGAGCGCCGCGGCGTCGCCGAGCACCGCCCAGTCGACCGGGGCCGGGCCGGCGGGAAGCGCGAGCGGGGCCCACTCGACCCGGAACAGCGACTCGGTGCCGCCGCCGGAGGCGGTGCGGAGTTGGTCGGCGGAGACCGGCCGCAGGACGAGGGAGCCGACGGAGATGACCGGCGCGCCGGTGACGTCGGTGAGCAGCAGCGAGATGCTGTCGGGGCCGGTGTGCGAGACCCGGACGCGGGCCGCCGCGGCCCCGGCACCGTGCAGGGCGACGTCGTTCCAGGAGAACGGCAGGCGGCCGAATCCGGGGGGCATGCCCGCCCCGGAGGGCTCCCCGGCCGGCGTGGTCAGGCCGAGGGTGTGCAGCGCCGCGTCGAGCAGGGCCGGGTGCAGGCCGTACCCGGCGGCCTCGGCGGCGGGGGCCTCGGGCAGCGCCAGCTCGGCGAAGAGGTCGTCGCCGCGCCGCCAGGCGGAGCGCAGGGCGATGAACGACGGGCCGTAGTCGTAGCCCTGGGCGGCGAGGTTCAGGTAGAGGTCGTCGGTGCCGACCTCGGTCGCGCCCGGCGGCGGCCAGGTGGTCAGGTCGGACCAGCCGGCGGGACCGCTCGGCACGGCCGGGCCGCTGGCCAGCACGCCGCTGGCGTTGCGGGTCCAGGCCCGCTCACCCGTGCCCTCGGCCGGCTCGCCGTCCTGCGCGGAGTGCAGCGACACGGAACGGCACCCGGTCTCGTCCGCCGGGCCGATCCAGAGCTGGATGTCCACGCCCCCGGTCTCCGGCAGGATCAGCGGCGACTCCAGGGTCAGTTCGCGGACGTGGTCCGCGCCGACGTGCGCGCCCGCCTGGAGGGCGAGTTCGACGAAACCCGTGCCGGGCAGCAGCACGGTGTCGAACACGACGTGGTCGCAGATCCACGGGTGGGTACGCCGGGCCAGCCGGCCGGTGAAGAGGAAGCCCTCGGCGTGCGCGACGCCGACGGCGGCTCCGAGCAGGGGGTGTTGCGCGGGGCGCAGGCCGACCGCGGTGACGTCGCCGGTCCACCCGGCGCCCGCCTCGGGCCAGTAGCGCTGGTGCTGGAAGGCGTACGTGGGCAGGTCCACCCGCCGGGCGCCGGTGTCGGCGAACCACTGCCGCCAGTCGACTGCGACCCCGTGCACGTGCAGCTCGGCCAACCCGGCCAGCAGCCCGTGCGCCCCGGACCGGTCCTTGCGCTGCGCGGCGACGGCCAGCACGGCGTCGTCGGCGGGCAGGATCTCGCCGACCATCGCGGTCAGGACGCTGCGCGGGCCGACCTCCAGGAACGTGTCCACCCCCGCCTCGCGCAGGGCGGTGATTCCGTCGGCGAAGCGGACGGCCTCGCGGACGTGGCGCACCCAGTAGTCGGCCGTACGGATCTCGTCGGCGTCAGCCAGCGCACCGGTCACGTTCGACACCACCGGCAGCGACGGCGCGGAGAACGTCAACCCGTCTAGGACGGCGCGGAACTCGGCGAGCATCGGCTCCATCAGCGGACTGTGGAACGCGTGGCTGACGGTCAGCCGGCGCGTACGCACGCCCCGGTCCCGCCAGACCCGCTCCACCTCGTCGAGGGCGTCGACGGCACCGGAGACCACGACCGAGGTCGGCCCGTTGACGGCCGCGATCCCGACCCGGTCGGTCGAGCCGGCGATCGACTCGACCACCGCCACCTCGTCGGCGGCCACCGCGAGCATGCCGCCACCGGCCGGCAGGGCCTGCATCAGCCGGCCCCGCGCCGCCACCAGCGCACACGCGTCGGCCAGCGACAGCACCCCCGCCACGTACGCGGCCGTCACCTCACCGATCGAGTGACCGCCCACGAACTCCGGCGCGATGCCGAACGACTCGACGAGGCGGAACAGCGCCACCTCGACGGCGAACAGGCCCGCCTGCGTGAACACCGTCTGGTCCAGCAGGGCCGCCTCGGCGGAACCCTCCAGCGCGAACAGCACCTCCCGCAGCGGACGCGGCAGCAGCGCGTCCAGGTACACGCACACCTCGTCCAGCGTGGCGGCGAACACCGGGAAGCCCGCGTACAACTCCCGGCCCATGCCGGCGCGCTGCGCGCCCTGGCCGGAGAAGAGCACCGCGAGCGAGCCCCGGCCGCCGGCCTGCCCGGCGACGACCGCGCCGGACGGCTGACCGGCGGCGAGGGCGCGCAGCCCGGCCAGCAGGTCCTCGCGGCCGGTCGCGTGGACCACGGCGCGGTGGTCCAGGCTGGACCGGGACGTCACCGACGAGAAACCCAGATCGAGGGGCCGCAGGGTCTCGTCGGCGGCGATCCGGGCCGCCCAGCGGGCCGCCTGCGCGGCGAGGCCGGCAGCGTCCCGGGCCGACACCGGCACCGGTACGACCGGCCGCTCGACCACCGGCGCGGCGGCCGACGGGGCCGGCTGCGGTGCCGGGGCCTGCTCCAGGATGGTGTGCGCGTTGGTGCCGGACACCCCGAACGAGGAGACCGCCGAGCGGCGCGGCCGGTCCACCGCCGGCCACGGCGTCGCCTCGGTCACCAGCGAGACGTCGCCGGCCGACCAGTCGACCTCGGGCGTCGGCTCGTCGACGTGCAGGGTGGGCGGTACGACGCCGTGCCGCATCGCCATGACCATCTTGATGACGCCGGCCACCCCGGCGGCCGCCTGCGCATGGCCGATGTTCGACTTGACCGAGCCGAGCAGCAGCGGCGCGGAGTCCCCCCGCTCCTGTCCGTACGTGGCCAGCAGCGCCTGCGCCTCGATCGGGTCGCCGAGGCGGGTGCCGGTGCCGTGCGCCTCGACCACGTCCACGCCGCCGGCGGCGAGGCCGGCGTTGGCCAGGGCCTGCTGGATCACCCGCTGCTGCGACGGCCCGTTCGGGGCGCTCAGCCCGTTGGAGGCGCCGTCCTGGTTCACCGCGCTGCCCCGTACCACGGCGAGGATGGGGTGGCCGTTGCGCTGCGCGTCCGCGAGCCGTTCCAGCACCAGGACGCCGACGCCCTCGGACCAGCCGGTCCCGTCGGCGGCGGCGGCGAACGCCTTGCACCGGCCGTCGGCGGCGAGGCCGCGCTGCCGGGAGAACTCGACGAAGGCGGCCGGGGTGCACATGGCGGTGACGCCGGCGACGATGGCCAGGGTGCACTCCTGCTGCCGCAGCGCCTGGCCCGCGAGGTGCAGGGCGACCAGGGAGGACGAGCAGGCGGTGTCGATGGTGACGGCCGGCCCCTCCAGCCCGAAGGTGTACGCGATCCGGCCGGAGACCACGCTGCCGGCGTTGCCGGTCATCAGGTGCCCCTCCAGGCCCTGCGCGGCACCCATAAGCACGGTGCCGTAGTCCTGGCCGGTGCTGCCGGCGAAGACGCCGGTGCGGCTGCCGCGCAGCGAGTGCGGGTCGATGCCGGCCCGCTCCAGGGCCTCCCACGAGGTCTCCAGCAGCCAGCGCTGCTGCGGGTCCATCGCCAGCGCCTCCCGGGGGGAGATCGCGAAGAAGCCCGGGTCGAAGTCGGCCAGGTCGTGGACGAAGCCGCCCTGCCGCGTGTACGACGTACCGGCCTGCTCGGGGTCGCTGTCGTAGAGCGACCCGAGGTCCCAGCCGCGGTCGGTCGGGAAGTCGGAGACCACGTCCCGGCCGGACGCGACCACCTCCCACAGGTCCTCGGGCGAGCGCACCCCGCCCGGGAAGCGGCAGCTCATGGAGACGATGGCGACCGGTTCCTGTTCACCGGCTTCCACCTCGCGCAGGCGCTGGCGCACCTGGTGCAGGTCAGCGGTGACCCGCTTGAGGTAGTCGAGAAGCTTCGCCTCGTCAGCCATGGACCGCGCACTCCTTGTGTTGACCCGTCGTCGCAGCAGCGATCACGTCAGGACATCCCCAGCTCGCGGTCGATGAAGTCGAAGACCTCGTCCGGCGTCGCGTCCTGGAGCTTCTCGGCGACGGTGTCGCCGTCCGCCGGGGCGTCGGCCTCGTTGAGGGAGGCCAGCAGCGCCCGCAGCCGCTCGGTGATCCGAATTCGGGCGCTGCGGTCCGGCGCCGAGCCGGAGAGCGCCGCTTCCAACCTGTCCAGCTCGCCGAAGACCGGTGCGACCCCGACCACCCCGCCGTCGACGACGGCGGCCCGCACGTACTCGGCCAGCCCGGCGGCGGTCGGGTAGTCGAAGACGACCGTGGCGGGCAGCCGGACGCCGGTCGCCGCGGTGAGCCGGTTGCGCAGCTCCACGGCGGTCAGCGAGTCGAAGCCGAGTTCGCGGAACGCCCGGTCCGGCTCGACGGCGTCCATCGAGTCGTGGCCGAGCACCGCGGCGGCCTGCCCGCGTACCAGCTCCAGCAGGGTCTTGCGTCGTTCGGCGTCGGTCTGCCCGGCGAGCAGGGCGGCCAGGGACTCCGCGGAGACGCCGGTGTCCTCGGCCCGCTCGGCGACGGCCCGCCGCGCCTCGGCCACGCCCGCGATGAGCGGGCTGGGCCGCACGGCCACGAAGCCGGGCACGTAACGGGCCCAGTCGATGCCGGCCACCATCGTCGCCGGCTCGCCCCGCGCGACGCACTGCGCGAGCGCCGTGAGCGCGGCTCCGGTGTCGAGGCGGGCCACGCCGGTACGCCGGCGGCGCTCCTCCACGGCATGGTCGGTGGTGGCCATCCCGCCGGCCGCCCAGGGGCCCCAGGCGACCGAGGTGGCCGGCAGGCCCTGCCGGTGCCGCTGCTCGGCGAGGGCGTCGAGGTAGGCGTTGGCGGCGGCGTAGCTGCCCTGACCGGCGGCGCCGAGCTGCCCGGCCAGCGCGGAGAACAGCACGAACGCGCGCAGTTCCCGCCCGACGGTCAGCTCGTGCAGGTGCAGGGCACCGAGCACCTTGGGGCGCAGGACGGTGGCGAGGCGGTCGGCGGTGAGCCCGTCGAGCACCCCGTCCTCGAGGACGCCGGCCGCGTGCACGACGCTGGTCAGCGGCGCGTCGGCGGGTACCTCGTCGAGCAGCTTGGCCAGCGCGGCCCGGTCGGCCACGTCGCAGGCCGCGACGGTCACCCGGGTGCCCGCCCCGGTCAGCTCGCGGACGAGTTCGGCGGCGCCGGGGGCGTCCGCGCCACGGCGGCTGACGAGCATCAGGTGCTCGGCGCCCCGGGCGGCCAGCCAGCGGGCCACCTCCGCGCCGAGCGCGCCGGTGCCGCCGGTGACCAGCGTCGTGCCCGGGTAGCCGGCGTCGTCGGCGGGCGCCTCGCCGCCGGGTGCCCGCACCAGCCGGCGGACCAGGATGGTGGCGCCGTCGACCGCGAGCTGGTCCTCGCCGTCGAGTCCGGCGAGGGCGGCGCAGAGCAGGTCCCAGCCGTGGTCGTCCAGGGTGGCCGGTACGTCGACCAGGCCGCCCCACCGCTCGGGGTGTTCGAGGGCCACGACCCGGCCGAGGCCCCAGAGCAGCGACTGCTCCGGTCGGCTGGGCGTGCCGCTCCGGGTGGTGCCGGCGGCGCCCCGGGTGACGCACCACAGCGGCGCGGCGACGTCGAGGTCGCCGAGCGCCTGGATCAGCGCGAGCGACCGTGCGAGGAACGGCGGCACCGGCTGGGTGTCGTCGACCGGGCCGTCGGCGAGGGCGAGCAGGGACAGCACCCCGTCGACCGGGGCCGGCCCGCCGTCGGCGGTACGGGTGACACCGCTCAGGTGCGCGGTGAGGGCGGCACGGTCGGTCAGGTTCTCCGGCAGCGACACCAGCCGGACATCGGCGCCCCGGCGGGACAGCTCGGCGACGGCGGCCTCGCCCTCCTCCGGGTGCCGTGCGTCGGCGATCACCCACCAGGCGCCGGGGAGGAAGCTGACGGGCGTCCCGGTGTACGGCTGCCAGACGCTGCGGTAGCGCAGGTCGTCCAGGGCGGAGCGGTTGCGCTGCTGGCGTCGCCAGGAGGCGAGCACGGGCAGGGCCGCGCCCAGCCGTTCCAGGGATTCCGTCGCGTCCTGCTCGGTGAGTTCCGCGAGCGCGGCCAGGTCCTCGCTCTCGACGGCCGCCCAGAACGCGGAGTCGACGCCGCTCGGGGTCTCCTCGGTGTCCTCCTGCCGGGTCGCCGCGGTCGGCCAGAAGCGGCTGCGGTCGAAGGCGTACGTGGGCAGTGCGACGGTGTCGGTCTCGGCGAGTACGGCCGTCAGGTCGACAGGCAGACCGATCGTGTGCGCGGTGGCCAGGTTCGTCAGCAACCGCATCGGATCGTCGTCTCCACGACGCAAGCTGCCCAACGTGTGCCCGGTGACGCCGGCGTCGTCCAGGATCGCCGTCACCGGCATCGTCAACACCGGATGCGGGCTGATCTCCACGAACGTCGTGTGCCCGGCGGCGACGGCCACCCGCACCGCCGCGTCGAACTGGACGGTCTGCCGCAGATTGTCGTACCAGTAGTCCGCCGTCATCGAGGACGGGTCCACCCAGTCCCCGGTGAGCGTCGACACGAGTCGGGTGTGGCCCGGCTGCGGCGTCACGTCGGCCAGGTCGGCGCGCAACTGCTCCGCGACATCCTGCACCGCCACGGAGTGCGACGCGTAGTCCACCGGGATCAACCGCGCCCGCACACCGTCGGCCTGGCACGCCTCCACCAGATCGGCAACCGGCCGCGGCGGACCCGACACCACGACCGTCGACGGACCGTTCACCGCCGCGACACCGACGCCCGGGAACGCCGGCAGCCGCTCGGCCACCGCCTCCGCCGACAGGTCGACCGACGCCATCGTCCCGGTGCCCCGCAGCACCGTCAGCGCCCGCGACCGCAACGCGACCGCCTTCGCCGCGTCCTCCAGGGACAGGATCCCCGCCACACACGCCGCGCCGATCTCGCCCTGCGAGTGACCGACCACCGCCGCCGGGGTGACCCCGGCGTGCTGCCACACCGCCGCCAGGGCCACACCCACGGCCCACAGCACCGGCTGCACGACCTCCACCCGCTCCAGCCACGACTCGTCGTCACCGGTCAACACCGACACCAGATCGACATCGAGGTACGGGGCCAGAGCCCGCTGGCACTCCGCCAGACGCGCGTCGAACACCGGCGCACGACCCACCAAGCCGGCCGCCATCCGCGCCGACTGCGCACCCTGACCCGGGAACACGAACACCGCACCGGTTCCGGAGGCCGTACCCGTGACGAGGTTCCCCGCCGGCGCGCCGGCGGACAGGGCGTCGAGCCCCGCCAGCAACTCGGCCACGGTGGCCCCGACGACGGCGGCCCGCTGGTCGAACGTCGACCGGGTGGCGGCGAGGGACCAGCCCACCGCCGCCGCGTCGAGGTCGGCGTGCGCGCGGACGTGCTGGGCCAGGCGGGCGGCCTGACCGGCCAGCGCGCCCTTCGACCGCCCCGACACCGTCCAGACGACGACGTCGGAGGCCACGAGCCCCGGGCTGCGATCCTCGGCGGCCTCGCCGTCGGGCTCCACGCTCTCGGCGGGGAGGTCCTCGGGCAGTTCGATGATGACGTGGGCGTTGGTGCCGGAGATGCCGAACGAGGACACCGCCGACCGGCGCGCCCGGCCCACGGCCGGCCACGGCCGCGACTCGATCGCCAGCTCGACGGCCCCGGAGTTCCAGTCGATGTGCGGGGACGGCTCGTCCACGTGCAGCGTCGCGGGGACCACGCCCTCGCGCATCGCCAGCACCATCTTGATCACGCCGGCGACGCCGGCGGCGGCCTGGGTGTGGCCGATGTTCGACTTCACGGAGCCGAGCAGCAGCGGCTCGTCGCGCTCCTGCCCGTACGTGGCGAGCAGGGCCTGCGCCTCGATCGGGTCACCGAGGGTGGTGCCCGTGCCGTGCGCCTCGACCACGTCCACGTCGGCCGTGGTGAGGCGGGCCGACGCCAGCGCCTGCCGGATCACCCGCTGCTGCGACGGACCGTTCGGGGCCGTCAGCCCGTTCGACGCACCATCCTGATTGACCGCACTGCCCCGCACGATCGCCAGCACCTCGTGACCGTTACGCCGCGCGTCCGACAACCGCTCCACCAGCAGCACACCAACACCCTCGCCCCAGCCCGTGCCGTCGGCACCCGCCGCGAACGCCTTGCACCGGCCGTCGGCCGCCAGGCCCCGCTGCCGGGAGAACTCCACGAACAGCCCAGGCGTCGTCATCACGGTCACGCCGCCGGCGAGGGCCAGGTCGCACTCGCCACGCCGCAGCGACTGCACCGCCAGGTGCAACGCCACAAGCGACGACGAACACGCCGTGTCCACCGACACCGCCGGCCCCTCCAACCCCAACGCGTACGCCACCCGACCCGACACCACACTCGCGGCGTTGCCCGTGCCCGCGAAGCCCTCCACCTCGTCCCCCGCCACCATCAGCAGGGCCCCATAGTCCTGACCATTCGTGCCCACGAACACCCCTGTTCGCGAACCCCGAAGAACCCCAGGCTCAACCCCTGCCCGCTCGACCGCCTCCCACGAGACCTCCAGCAACAACCGCTGCTGCGGGTCCATCGCCAAGGCCTCACGGGGGGAAATCCCGAAGAAACCGGCATCAAACTCCGCCGCCTCGTAGAGGAAGGCGCCGCTGCGGACGTATGAGGTGCCGGTGGAATAGGGGTCGGGGTCGTAGAGCTTCTCGACGTCCCAACCCCGATCGCCGGGTAGGTCGGACACGGCGTCACGGCCGGCGTGCAGCATCTGCCAGAACCGCTCGGGGTCGTTCGCCCCGCCGGGGAAGCGGCAGGACATGGCGACGATGGCCACCGGCTCGTCGTCGCCGAGCGTCACCGGGGCGGCCTCGACGGCCACGGCGGCCTCGCCGCCCAACTCCTCGTGCAGGTGCCGGGCGAGCGCGGTCGGCGACGGGTAGTCGAAGACCAGGGTCACCGGCAGCCGCAGCGAGGTGGCGGTGGCGAGCCGGTTGCGCAGCTCCACCGCCGTCACCGAGTCGAAGCCGAGGTCCCGGAACGCGTGGTGCGGGTCGACGGCCTGGCCGTCGGCGTACTTGAGGACCGCGGCCGCCTGGTCGCGGACCAGGTCGAGCAGCGCCTGCTGGCGCTCGCCGGCGCTCATCCGGGTGAACGCGCCGGCGGGGCCGGCCTCGTCGGTCTCCTTCGTCTCGGCGAGGCCCTTGGTGGCCTGCAACCGCTGCGCCTCGGGGATCTCCGAGATCAGCGGGCCGGGCCGGGTGGCGGTGAACGCGACGAAGAACCGGTCCCAGGCGATGTTCGAGATGGTCAGGAAGGTCTCGTCGTGCTCGACGGCCTGGTGCAGGGCCGCCACGGCGAGGCGCGGGGGCATCTCGGGTGCGCCGTGGCGGTGCAGCATCCGGCCGAACTCGCCGTCGGCCATGCCGCCGCCGCCCCAGGCGCCCCAGCCGATGGAGGTGGCGGGCAGGCCGAGGGCGCGCCGGTGCTCGGCGAGGGCGTTGAGGAACGCGTTGCCGGGGGCGTAGTTGCCCACGCCGGAGCTGCCGACGGTGCCGGCCATCGAGGAGAACAGGATGAACGCGTCGAGGTCCAGCTCGCGGGTCAGCTCGTGCAGGTTCAGCGCGGTCGTGACCTTCGCGCTGAGCGCGTAGTCGACCTGCTCCAGGGTCAGCGAATTGATCACCGAGTCGTCGAGGACGGCGGCGGTGTGCACGACTGTGGTCAGCGGGTGCTCGGGCGGCAGGTCGGCGAGGACGGCGGCGAGCGCCGACCGGTCGGCGGCGTCGCAGGCGGCGACGGTGACCCGGGCGCCCAGTGCGACCAGCTCGGCCTCGAGGTCGGCGATGCCCTCGGCCTGCCGGCCGCGCCGGCTGACCAGCACCAGGTGCGCGGCGCCGTTGGCGGCGAGCCAGCGGGCCATGTGTCCGCCGAGCGCGCCGGTGCCGCCGGTGACCAGGGCGGTGCCCGACGGTCGCCAGGTGCGCGGGGCGGGGGCGTCGCCGAGCGGGGCGTGCAGCAGTCGCCGGCCGAAGGCGCCGGCCCACCGCAGCGCGACCTGGTCCTCGCCGTCGGCGCCGACGAGGACACGTACCAGCCGTCGGCCGGCCGCGTCGTCGAGTTCGTCGGGCAGGTCCACGAGGCCGCCCCAGCGGTCCGGGTGTTCGAGTGCGGCGACCCGGCCGAAGCCCCAGGTGAGCTGCTGGAGCGGGTGCGGCAGCGGGTCGGCCGGGCCGGTGGCGACGGCACCCCGGGTGAGGCACCACAGCGGCGCGCGGACTCCGGCGTCGCCGAGCGCCTGCACGAGGGTGACGGTGCCGGCGAAACCGACCGGCACCGACTGGTGCGCCGGGGCGGGCGTCTCGTCGAGCGGCAGCAGCGACACGATCCCGGCGGGGCGAGGGCCGCCGTCGGCGAGGTCGCGCAACCGGGCGGCGAGCGCCGCGCGGTCCGTGCGGTCGGCGTCCAGCGCCAGCGGTACGACGGTGCCGCCGTGCCGCCGCAATGCGTCGGTGCAGAAGTCGGCCTCGGCCGCGCCGGTGTCGTCGGGGCCGGTGAGCAGCCACCAGGTGCCGGTGGCGGCCGGCTCGCCGGAGGCGTCGGGAGCGACGGGCGTCCAGTTGTCCCGGTACCGCCAGGAGTCCACGGTGGCCTGGTCGCGGTGCCGGCGACGCCAGGCGGCGAGCACCGGCAGCACGTCGGCGAACGCCGTCTCCGGGACGGGCCGCGACTCGGCCGTGGCGGAGAGTTCGGCCGTGAGCGCGGTCAGGTCCTCCGCCTCGACGGCCGCCCAGAACCGGGCGTCGACCTCGTCGTCGGCCACGGGACCGGCGGCCGCGGGGGCGGGCGCGGTTGACGGCTGCGGCCAGTAGAGCTGCCGCTGGAACGGATACGTGGGCAGGTCGAGACGACGCCCGGCGAGGCCGGCGAAGGCGGGCCGCCAGTCCACGGCCGTACCCCCGGCCCAGACCTCGGCCAGGGCGCGCAGGAAGCGGCCGAGGCCGCCCTCGCCCCGGCGCAGGCTGCCGGTGACGGTGACCGCGTCCGGGTCGGCGGCGGCCAGCTCGACGCTCTCCTGCACGGCCATGGTCAGCACCGGGTGGGCGCTGACCTCGACGAAGGTCTGGTAGCCGGCGGTGACGAGGCTGCGTACCGCCTCGTCGAAGCGGACGGTCTGCCGCAGGTTGCGGTACCAGTAGTCGGCGTCGAGGGCGGCGGTGTCGAGCCAGTCGCCCTCGACTGTGGAGCGGAACCGGACCTCGCCGGTGCGGGGCCGCAGCCCGGCGAGCAGTTCCAGGAGCTGCTCGCGCAGCTGCTCGACGTGGGCGGAGTGGGAGGCGTAGTCCACGGGCACGCGGCGCACCCGCACCTCGCGGGACTCGTAGTGGGCGACGAGCTCGTCGAGGGCGGCGCCGTCGCCGGAGACCACGACGGAGGTGGGTCCGTTGACGGCGGCCAGGGCGATGCGGCCGGCCCAGCGGGCGATCGTCGCGGTGGCCTCGTCGGCGGTGGTGGCGACCGAGACCATGCCGCCGTCCCCGGCGATGCCGGCGATGATCCGGCTGCGCAGCGCGACCACGGCCGCCGCGTCGTCGAGGGTGAGGCCACCGGCGACGTACGCGGCGGCGATCTCGCCCTGGGAGTGGCCGACGACGGCTGCGGGGCGCACCCCGTACGACTCCCAGAGCGCGGCGAGCGAGACGCTGACCGCGAACAGGGTGGGCTGCACGACGTCGACGCGCTCCAGCGACGGGGCATCGGGCGCGCCGCGCACCACGTCGGTCGGTGACCAGTCGACGTACGGGCGCAGCGCCTCGGCGCAGGCGGCGAACGTCTCCGCGAAGACGGGGGCGGTGTCGAGCAGCTCGGCGGCCATCCCGGCCCACTGCGAGCCCTGGCCCGGGAAGACGAACGCGACCTCGCCCGGCGTGCCGGGGACGCGGGTGACGGTCTGCGGGCCGGGCCGGCCGGCGGCGAGCGCGTCGAGGGACGCGGCCAGTTCGTCGCGGTCGGCGGCGAAGACGACGGCCCGGTGGTCGTGGGCGGCGCGGGTGGCGGCCAGCGACCAGCCGACGTCGGCGAGCGCGTCGTCGTCCACTGTGCCGAGGTGCTCGCGCAGGTCCCGGCTGCGGGCGGTGAGGGCGTCGACGGTGCGCCCGGAGAGGACCCAGGGCAGTTCCCCGGTCGGCACGTCGGCTGCCGGTCCGGGCTCCGGCTCGTCGGCGGTGGCCTGTTCGAGGATGGTGTGCACGTTGGTGCCGCTGATCCCGAACGAGGAGACGGCGGCGCGGCGTACCCCGTCGGCCGGCTCCCACGGCCGGGCGGCGGTGAGCAGTTCGACGCTGCCGGCGGTCCAGTCGACGTGCGGGGTGGGTTCGTCCACGTGCAGGGTGGGCGGCAGCACCCCGTGCCGCATGGCCAGGACCATCTTCATCACCCCGGCCACACCCGCCGCCGCCTGGGTGTGCCCGATGTTCGACTTGATCGAGCCGAGCCAGAGCGGCCGGTCGGCGGGCCGGTCCTGGCCGTACGTGGCGATCAGGGCCTGCGCCTCGATCGGGTCGCCGAGGGTGGTGCCGGTGCCGTGCGCCTCGACGGCGTCCACCTGCTCGGCGGTGAGTCCGGCGTTGGCGAGGGCCTGCCGGATCACCCGCTGCTGGGCGGGGCCGTTGGGTGCGGTGAGACCGTTGGAGGCGCCGTCCTGGTTGACGGCGCTGCCGCGCAGCACGGCGAGGACCGGGTTGCCGTCGCGGCGGGCGTCGGAGAGCCGCTGGAGCACCAGCAGGCCGACGCCCTCGCCCCAGCCGGTGCCGTCGGCGGCTCCGGCGAACGGCTTGCACCGGCCGTCGGCGGCGAGACCGCGCTGGCGGGAGAAGCCGACGAAGATGCCGGGGGTGGCCATCACGGTGGCGCCGCCGGCCAGGGCCAGGTCGCACTCCCCCGTCTGGAGGGCCTGCGCGGCCAGGTGCATCGCGACCAGCGACGACGAGCAGGCGGTGTCGACGGTGACCGCCGGGCCGTGCAGCCCGAAGGTGTACGCCAGCCGTCCGGAGATGACGCTGGCGGAGGTGCCGGTGGCGAGGTAGTTCTCGTCGACGTCCCCGGTGGCCATCAGCAGCGAGCCGTAGTCCTGGCCGTTGGTGCCGACGTACACGCCGGTGCGGCTGCCGCGCAGGGCGGTCGGGTCGATCCGGGCCCGCTCGAACGCCTCCCAGGTGGTCTCCAGCAGCAGCCGCTGCTGCGGATCCATGGCGAGGGCCTCGCGGGGGCTGATGCCGAAGAACGCCGGGTCGAACTCGCCGGCGCCGGCGACGAAGCCGCCCTCCCGGACGTAGCTGGTGCCGAGGTGCTCGGGGTCGGGGTGGTACAGCTCGGCGAGGTTCCAGCCGCGCTCGCCGGGCATCAGGCTCAGCGCGTCGGTGCCGGTGGCCAGCAGGTCCCAGAGCTGCTCGGGTGAGGTGACGCCGCCGGGGAAGCGGCAGCTCATGGCGACGATGGCGATCGGTTCGCGGTCGCGGCCGGTGCCGTCGGCGACCACCTCGCCGGTGGTGTGCCCGGCGGTGAGGCCGTGCAGGTGGGCGGCGAGTTCGGCGACCGTGGGGTGGTCGAAGACCAGCGTGGCGGGCAGGGTCATGCCGGTCTCGGCGGTGAGCCGGTTGCGCAGCTCGACGGCGGTGAGCGAGTCGAAGCCGAGGTCGCGGAAGGTGCGCTCGGGCAGCGGCCGGCCGGCCGGGTAGCCGAGCACGACGGCGGCCTGGGTGCGTACGAGGTCGGCGAGCTGCGGCAGGGACCGGCCGACCACCACGGCGCGGGCGGGACCGGTGGGCACGGCGGGCACCCCGGGCAGGGCGGCGATCAGTGGCGTCGGGCGGCCCCAGGAGGCGGCGAGGCGGCCCCAGTCGACGGCGGCGACGGTGACGGCCGGCTCGGCGGTGTTGACCAGCCGACCGAGGGCGGTGACGGCCTCGGCGACGGGGAGCGCGTCGACCCCGCCCCGGGCGAGCCGGGCGGTCAGCGCGGCGGCCATGCCGTCCTCGGCCCAGGCGCCCCAGGCGATGGCGGTGCCGGGCAGGCCCTGGTCGCGGCGCCAGGCCGCGAACGCGTCGAGATAGGCGTTGGCCGCCGCGTAGTTGCCCTGTCCGGCGCTGCCGATGACCCCGGCGAGGGAGGAGAAGAGCACGAACGCATCGAGGTCGCGGTGGGCGGTGGTCTCGTGCAGCACCTGGGCGGCGCGGACCTTGCCGTCGAGGACGGTCTGCATCCGGCCCAGGTCGAGCCCGTCGAGGACGCCGTCGGCGATCACGCCGGCGGTGTGCACGACGGCGGTCAACTCCGGCAGGCCGGCCACGAGGGCGTCGACGGCCGCCCGATCGGTGACGTCGCACGCCACCACCCGCACCGCGCCCAACTCGTCGACCAGCTCGGCCGCGCCCGGCGCCGCCGGACCCCGCCGCGAGGCCAGCACCACCTCGGCCGCCCCGTTCGCCAGCAACCAGCGCGCCACGTGCCGACCCAGCGCACCCGTACCGCCGGTCACCAGCACCGTCCCGGCGGGCCGCCAACCCGCACCCGCGGGCGGCGCGGCCGGCACCAGCCGCCGGCCGAAGACGCCCTGGGGGCGGATCGCCACCTGGTCGTGGCCGGCGTCGGCGAGGACGGCGAGCAGCGCGTCCGCCGCGGTGCGCTCGGCGCGGGCGGGCAGGTCGATCAGGCCGCCCCAGCGGTCGGGCTGTTCGAGCGCGACGACCCGGCCCAGGCCCCAGGCCAGGGCGGGCCAGGGGTCGGTGAGGGTCTCGCCGGCCCCGACGCGCACGGCACCCCGGGTGAGGCACCAGAGCCGGCCGGGCAGGCCGGCGTCGGCGAGCGCCTGGGTGAGGGTGAGCAGCAGCGCGGCGCCGACGGAGACGGCCGGGGCGTCCGGCAGCGCCCGGTCGGTCGCGGGGAGCACGCAGAGCAGGCCGGTCCAGCCCTGCTCGCCGTGGCCGCGCAGCAGCCCGGTCAGCTCGGCACGGTCGACGCCGGGGGCGACGGTGAGCGTGTCGACGTGGGCACCCGCGCCGGTCAGCGTGGCGGCCGCCCCCGCGTCGTCGGCGTCGGCGGTGACGACCAGCCAGCGGCCGGTCAGCGCGGGCGCGGCGGCGGGGCGTACCGGCTCCCAGTCGATCCGGTACGTCCAGCCGTCCACCACGGCGTCGCGCTGCCGGGCCCGTCGCCACGACGACAGCACCGGTACGGCCGGGGCGAGGGCCTCGACCGCGGCGGGGTCGTCCTGCACGGCCAGGTGGGCGGCGACCCCGGTCAGGTCGCCGCGCTCCACGGCCGCCCAGAAGTCCCCCTCGGCGGCGTCGCCCGGCGCGGCCGTCACGGCGGTGCCGCCGGCCTCGGGCCAGTAGCGCTGGTGCTGGAAGGCGTACGTGGGCAGGTCCACCCGCCGCGCGCCGGTGTCGGCGAACCACGGCTGCCAGTCGACTGCAACCCCGCGCACGTGCAGCTCGGCCAGCCCGGCCAGCAGCCCGTGCGCCTCGGGCCGGTCCCCGCGCTGCGCCGGCACGGCGAGCACGCCGGCCCCGTCCGACAGGGCGTCGCCGACCATCGCGGTCAGTACGCTGCGCGGCCCGACCTCCAGGAACGTGTCCGCCCCGGCGGCGCGCAGCGCGGTGATTCCGTCGGCGAAGCGGACGGCCTCGCGGACGTGACGCACCCAGTAGTCGGCGGTGCGGATCTCGTCGGCGTCGGCGAGCGCCCCGGTCACGTTCGACACCACCGGCAGCGACGGCGCGGCGAAGGTGAGCTTGTCGAGCACCGCGCGGAACCGGGCGAGCATCGGCTCCATCAGCGGGCTGTGGAACGCGTGGCTGACGGTGAGGCGGCGGGTGCGTACGCCCCGGTTCTTCCAGAGCCGCTCCACCTCGTCCAGGGCCGCCACGGCGCCCGAGACCACGACCGAGGTCGGCCCGTTGACCGCCGCGATCCCCACGTCGGCCAGGCCGTCGAGCGTGGCGAGGACGTCGGCCTCGGTGGCCGCGACGGCCAGCATCCCGCCGCCGGCGGGCAGCGCCTGCATCAACCGGCCCCGCGCCGTCACCAGCGCGCAGGCGTGCTCCAGCGACAGCACCCCGGCCACGTACGCGGCCGTGACCTCGCCGATCGAATGACCACCGACCAGGTCGGGGGCGACGCCGAAGGACTCCACCAGCCGGAACAGCGCCACCTCGACGGCGAACAGACCGGCCTGCGTGAACACCGTCTGGTCCAGCAGGTCGGCGTCGGCCGAGCCGTCGGCGGCGAAGAGCACCTCACGCAGGGGGCGCGGCAGGGCTCGATCCAGGTGCCCGCACACCTCGTCGAGGGCGGCGGCGAACACGGGGAACTCGGCGTACAACTCCCGGCCCATGCCGACGCGCTGCGCGCCCTGACCCGAGAAGAGCACCGCGAGCTGGCCGCGCGGCGCCCCGGCACCGGTCACGACGGTACCGGCCGGTTCCCCGGCGGCAAGGGCGCGCAGCCCCGCGAGCAGGTCGTCGCGGCCGGTCGCGGACAGCACGGCCCGACGGTCCAGGGTGGAGCGGGAGGTGACCGACGAGAAGGCCACGTCGAGCGGGCGGAGGGTCTCGTCGGCGGCGAACCGGGCGGCCCAGCGGCCGGCCTGCGCGGCGAGCGCGGCGTCGGAGCGGGCGGAGAGCAGCACGGGGGCCACGGTGCGGGCCTGCGGCGTGGTCGCCTCGGCCTCGACCTCGGCCTCGACCTCGGCGGGAGCCGGGGCCTGCTCGATGATGGTGTGCGCGTTGGTGCCGGACACGCCGAACGACGACACGGCGGCCCGGCGCGGCCGGTCCACGGCGGGCCAGGGCGTCGCGGCGGTGGCGAGGGTGACCGCCCCGGCGGTCCAGTCGATGTGTGGGGACGGCTCGTCGACGTGCAGGGTGGGCGGCACCACGCCGTGCCGCATCGCCATCACCATCTTGATCACACCGGCCACGCCGGCGGCGGCCTGCGTGTGCCCGATGTTCGACTTGACCGACCCGAGCAGCAGCGGCGCGGAGTCCCCCCGGTCCTGTCCGTACGTGGCCAGCAGCGCCTGCGCCTCGATCGGGTCGCCGAGCCGGGTGCCCGTACCGTGCGCCTCCACCACGTCGACCTGCTCGGGCGTGAGGCGGGCGTTGCCCAGGGCCTGGCGGATGACGCGCACCTGGGAGGGGCCGTGCGGGGCGCTGAGCCCGTTGGACGCGCCGTCCTGGTTGACCGCGCTGCCGCGTATCACGGCGAGCACCGGGTGGCCGTGCCGCTGCGCGTCGGAGAGCCGGGTGAGCAGCAGGATGCCGATGCCCTCGGACCACGAGGTGCCGTCCGCGCCGGCGGCGAACGCCTTGCACCGGCCGTCGGCGGCGAGGCCGCGCTGCCGGCTGAAGCCGACGAAGACCGCCGGGGTGGGCATCACCGTCACGCCGCCCGCGAGGGCCAGCTCGCAGTCGCCGTTGCGCAGGGCCTGCGCGGCCAGGTGAAGGGCGACGAGCGAGGACGAGCAGGCGGTGTCGACGGTGACCGCCGGCCCCTCCAGCCCGAGCGTGTACGCGACGCGGCCGGAGATGACGCTCGTGGCGTTGCCGGTGAGCAGGTGCCCCTCGCCGTTCTCGGCCTGCGCCATCATGCCGTCGTAGCCGTGCGACGACGCCCCGACGAAGACGCCGGTGCGGCTGCCCCGGACGGCCGGCAGCGGCAGCCCGGCCCGCTCGAACGCCTCCCAGGACGTCTCCAGCAGCAGCCGCTGCTGCGGGTCCATGGCGACGGCCTCGCGGGGCGAGATGCCGAACAGGTCGGCGTCGAAGTCGGCGGCGGAGTAGACGAAGCCGCCCTCGCGCACGTAGCTGGTGCCCGGGTGGTCGGGGTCGGGGTGGAAGAGGCTCTCCAGGTCCCAGCCCCGGTCGGCGGGGAACGGCCCGATCCCGTCGCCGCCGTCGTGCACGAGCTGCCACAGCGCCTCGGGGCTGTCGACCCCGCCGGGGTAACGGCAGCTCATCGCCACGATGGCGACGGGCTCGGCGTCGCGGGCCTCCAGCTCGCGCAGCCGACGCCGGGTACGCCGCAGCTCCGAGGTCGTACGCTTCAGGTACTCGACGTACTTCTCGTCCTCGTTGCTCACCGTGGACCTACCTCACTCGGCATGCCGATGTCGTTGCGGCTGGTGGTCACGACGTCTCCAGCTCGCGGTCGATCAGGTCGAAGATGTTCGCGGCGGTGGCCGACTCCAGGTCGTCGTCGCCGTCCGCGTCCGCCTGCCGCTCGGTCAGCCGGCCCAGCAGGCCGTGCAGCCGGTCGGTGATCCGGCGGAACTCGTCGTCGGCCGGGTCCAGCCCGACGAGCGCCGCCTCCAGCCGGTCGAGTTCCCGGCCCGCCCCCGACGGCTCGCCCGCCGAGGTCGCCGGGACGAACTGCCCGCCCAGGTGGGCGGCGAGCGCCTCGGGCGTCGGGTTGTCGAAGACCAGCGTCGCCGGCAGCCGCAGCCCGGTGGCCGCGCCGAGCCGGTTGCGCAGCTCGACGGCGGTGAGCGAGTCGAAGCCGAGTTCCCGGAACGCCCGGGTCGGCTCGATGCCGGCCGGGTCGCCGTGGCCGAGGACGACCGCCACTTGCGACAGCACCAGGTCGCGCAGGGCGCGTGCCCGCTTGTCGTCGGGCAGGGCGCGCAGCGTCTCGGCGTACGCCTGCCCGTCGGTGGCCGCACCGGCCGCGGCCCGGCGGCCGGCGGCGCGGACCAGGTTGGTCAGCAGCGGGTGTACGGGCGACCCGGGCGCGGCCACGCCGGTGACGATCTTGGCGGGCATGAGGGTCGCCCGCTCCGAGCGCCAGACCGCGTCGAACAGGGCGAGCCCCTCGGCGTCGGAGAGGGCGGCCATGCCGCCCCGGTCGAGGCGGCGGATGTCGGCCGAGTCGAGGTGACCGGTCATGCCGCTGGCCTGCGCCCAGCGGCCCCACGCCAGCGCGACGGCCGGCAGGCCGAGGGCCCGCCGGTGCTCGGCGAGGGCGTCGAGGAACGCGTTGCCGGCGGCGTAGTTGCCCTGGCCGGGACCGCCGAACACGCCCGCGGCGGCGGAGAAGAGCACGAACGCGCTCAGCTCGTGGCCGAGGGTGGCCCGGTGCAGGTTCCACGCCACGTCGACCTTGGGCCGCAGCACCGCGGCGAGGCGGTCGGGGGTGAGCGACTCGACGGTGGCGTCGTCGAGGACGCCGGCGGCGTGCACGACGGCGCGCAGCGGGTGGCGCCGGTCCACCGTGGACAGCACGTCCGCCACGGCGTCCGGGTCGGCCAGGTCGGCGGCGACGATCGACACGTCCGCGCCGAGGGCCTTGAGGTCGGCGAGCAGGTCGTCGGCGCCCTCGGCGTCCGGGCCGCGCCGGCTGACCAGCAGCAGTTGCCGGGCGCCGTGCGCGGTGACCAGATGCCGGCAGAGCAGCGCGCCGAGGGTGCCGGTCGCCCCGGAGACCAGGACCGTGCCGTCGAGCCGGGGCGTCTGCGGGATACTCAGGGCGAGCTTGCCGACGTGCCGGGCCTGGCTGAGGAAGCGGAACGCCTCGGGGGCGCGCCGGACGTCCCAGGTGCGCCGGGGCAGGGGCCGCAGCGCACCGGCGGCGAAGAGCGCCATCAGTTCGCCCAGCATCGCGCCGATCTTCCCGGGGCCGGCCTCGATGAGGTCGAAGACCTGGTAGCTGACGCCCGGGTGGTCGGCGGCGACCTGCTGCGGGTCGCGCTTGTCGGTCTTGCCCATCTCGACGAACCGGCCGCCGTCGGCGAGCAGCCGCAGCGACGCGTCGACGTACTCGCCGCGCAGGGCGTTGAGCACCACGTCGACGCCCCGGCCACCGGTGCGGTGGGCGAACTCGTCGGCGAAGTCGAGGCTGCGGGAGGAGGCGAGGTGCGCGTCGTCGAAGCCGGTGGCGCGCAGCGCCGGCCACTTGCCGGGGCTGGCCGTGCCGTAGACCTCCGCGCCGAGGTGGCGGGCGATCTGCACGGCGGCCATGCCGACGCCGCCGGCCGCCGCGTGGACGAGCACTGACTCGCCCGCGCGCAGCCGGGCCAGCTCCACCAGCCCGTACCAGGCGGTCAGGAAGACCACGGGCACGGCGGCGGCGTCGGTGTAGGACCAGCCGTCGGGGATGCGGGTGAGCAGTCTGCGGTCGGTGACCGCCGCCGAGGAGAACGAGCCGGAGAAGATGCCCGTCACCCGGTCGCCGGGGGCGAGGTCGGTGACGCCCGGCCCCACGCCGAGCACCACACCGGCGCCCTCGTTGCCCAGCACCTCCTGGTCGGGGACCATGCCGAGGGCCAGCACCACGTCGCGGAAGTTCAGCCCGGAGGCGCGCATCCCGACCAGGACGTGGCCCGCCGGCAGCTCCCCGGCCGTCTCGGGGCCGGGCAGCAGGGCGAGGTTCTCCAGCGTGCCCTTCTCGGTGACGTCGAGGCGCCATGGCACCTCGCCGGCGGGCAGCGGCAGCACCCCGGCGTCGCGGGCCCGGGTCAGCCGCGGCACGAGCGGCGCGCCGTCGCGGAGCGCGAGCTGCGGCTCGCCGGAGGCGACGGCCGCCGGGACGGCCGCCAGGGAGGCGGCGTCGTCGTCGGTGTCGAGCAGCGTGAACCGGCCGGGGTGCTCGGACTGCGCGGAGCGGACCAGTCCCCACAGGCTCGCCCGGGCCAGGTCGCGGGGGGCCTCGCCCGGGGCCGCGCCGACCGCGCCCCGGGTGTGCAGGACCAGCCGGGACCGCTCCAGCCGGGACTCGCCCAGCCACTGCTGCACCAGCGCGAGCGCGTCGCGGGCCGCGTCGTGCGCGGCCTCGCCGGCGCGCTGCGGGTCCGGCTCCGCGCCGGAGCACAGGTCCAGCACCGTATCGGGTACGTCCCCGGACTCCCCGATCTCGGCGACCAGCGCCGCCAGGTCGGCGTGGGACCGCACCGGGTGCCCGGCGGCGGTGAGCGCACCGGTGAGGCCGAGGGTGTCGTCGCCGAGCAGCGCCCAGCTGACCGTCTGCCCCGCCGCCGCGTCGGCACCCGGCAGCGGCGTCCAGTCCAGGTGGAACACCGAGGTGCGGCGCAGCGCGGCCGCCTCGTCGGCCCGCCCCGCGGCGACGGGGCGGAACGTCAGCGACTCGACGGTGGCGACGGGCTGGCCGGCGGTGTCGGCGAGGGTGACCGCGACGGTGTCCGGGCCGAGGGAGCGCAGCCGCGCCCGCAGCCGGGTGGCCCCGTGGGCGTGCAGGGCGACCGAGCGGAAGGCGAACGGCATCCAGCCCGCCCCGGAGGTGTCCGCCGGGTCGCCGAGCAGGGCGGTGACCCCGCTGGCCTGCAGGGCCGCGTCGAACAGGGCCGGGTGCAGCCCGAAGCGGGACGCGTCGGCGCTCGCCTCCTCGGGGAGGGCCACCTCGGCGTAGACCTCGCCGTCGCCGCGCCACACCCGGCGCAGCCCTCGGAAGGCGGGGCCGTAGCCGAGGCCACCCTCGGCCATCTGTGCGTACCAGGCGTCCAGGTCGGCGTCGATCTCGACGGCACCGGCCGGCGGCCACTGCCCTGGTACGGCGGCCGGGTCGGGCAGTTGCGGCAGCAGGAGGCCCTCGGCGTGCCGGGTCCACTCGGCGTCGGCGTCCTCCTCGGGGCGGGAGTGCACTGTGACGCTCCGCTCGCCGGTGTCGGCGGGCGGGCCCACGCGGACCTGCACCTGCATCGCGCCGGTCGCGGGGAGCACCAGCGGGTTGATCAGCGTCAGGTCGCCCACCTGGCCGGCGTCGACCTCGTCGCCGGCCCGGACCACCATGTCGATGACGCCGGTGCCGGGGACGATCACTGCCCCGCCGACGGCGTGGTCGGCCAGCCACGGGTGGGTACGCACCGACAGCCGCCCGGTCAGCACCACCGTCCGGTCGTCGGCGACGGGTACGGCCGCGCTGAGCAGCGGGTGCCCGATGTCCTGGAGGCCGGCGGAGCCGACGTCACGTACGCGGTGCGCGGGGGCGTCCAGCCAGTAGCGTCCGTGCTCGAAGGCGTACGTGGGCAGCGCGACGGTGCCGGTCTCGGCGAGTACGGCCGTCAGGTCGACGGGCAGGCCGATCGTGTGGGCGGTGGCCAGATTCGTCAGCAGCCGCGTCGCGTCGTCGTCACCCCGCCGCAGACTGCCCAGCACGTGCCCGCTCACGCCGACGTCGTCCAGGATCGCCGTCACCGGCATCGCCAGCACCGGATGCGGGGAAATCTCCACGAACGTGGTGTGCCCGGCGGCGACGGCCACCCGGACGGCGGCGTCGAACTGGACGGTCTGCCGCAGGTTGTCGTACCAGTAGTCCGCCGACATCGAGAACGGGTCCACCCAGTCCCCGGTGAGCGTCGACACCAGCCGCGTGTGACCGGCCTGAGGGCTCACGCCCGCCAGATCCGCGCGCAACTGCTCCGCGACATCCTGCACCGCCACGGAGTGCGACGCGTAGTCCACCGGGATCAACCGCGCCCGCACACCGTCGGCCTGGCACGCCTCCACCAGATCGGCAACCGGCCGCGGCGGACCCGACACCACCACCGTCGACGGACCGTTCACCGCCGCCACCCCGACACCCGGGAACGCCGGCAGCCGCTCGGCCACCGCCTCCGCCGACAGGTCGACCGACGCCATCGTGCCGGTGCCCCGCAGGACCGTCAGCGCCCGCGAGCGCAGGGCCACGGCCTTCGCCGCGTCCTCCAGAGACAGGATCCCGGCCACGCACGCCGCGCCGATCTCGCCCTGCGAGTGACCGACCACCGCCGCCGGGGTGACCCCGGCGTGCTGCCACACCGCCGCCAGGGCCACACCCACGGCCCACAGCACCGGCTGCACGACCTCCACCCGCTCCAACCACGACTCGTCCTCACCGGTCAACACCGACACCAGATCGACATCCAGGTACGGGGCCAGGGCCCGCTGGCAATCCGCCAGACGCGCGTCGAACACCGGCGCACGACCCACCAAGCCGGCCGCCATCCGCGCCGACTGCGCACCCTGACCCGGGAACACGAACACCACACCCGCACCGGTGCCGGAAACCGCACCCGTCACGAGGTTCCCCGCCGGGGTACCGGCGGACAGGGCCTCCAGCCCCGCCAGCAACTCCTCAGTGCCCGACCCGACGACAGCGGCACGGTGATCGAACGCCGACCGGGTCGTAGCCAGGGACCAGCCCACCGCCGCCACATCCACCACGGCTTCGTTGGCCCGCTGGAGGTGCCCGGCGCCGCCGGCGCCGCGACCGCGCAGGAAGTCCGCCAGGCGGGCCGCCTGCCCCGCGAGCGCGCCCTTCGACCGCGCCGACACCGGCCACACCACGACATCGGAGGCCACCAGGCCCGGGCCGTGCTCGACCGGAGCGACGGACAGCTCGTCGGCCTGCTCGATGATCACGTGGGCGTTCGTGCCGGACATGCCGAAGGACGACACCGCCGCCCGACGCGCCCGCTCCACCGCCGGCCACGGCCGCGACTGCGTCGCCAGCTCCACCGCACCGGAGGTCCAGTCGATGTGCGGCGACGGCTCGTCCACGTGCAGCGTCGCCGGGACCACGCCCTCCCGCATCGCCAGCACCATCTTGATCACACCGGCGACACCCGAGGCGGCCTGGGTGTGGCCGATGTTCGACTTGATCGAGCCGAGCAGCAGCGGCTCGTGTCCCTCGCGGCCCTGCCCGTAGGTCGCCAGCAGGGCCTGCGCCTCGATCGGGTCACCCAGCGTCGTGCCCGTACCGTGCGCCTCCACCACGTCGACATCCGCGCTGCCCAGCCGGGCACCGGCGAGCGCCTGGCGGATCACCCGCTGCTGCGACGGACCGTTCGGGGCCGTCAGCCCGTTCGACGCACCATCCTGATTGACCGCACTGCCCCGCACGATCGCCAGCACCTCGTGACCGTTACGCCGCGCGTCCGACAACCGCTCCACCACCAGCACACCAACACCCTCACCCCAGCCCGTGCCGTCGGCACCCGCCGCGAACGCCTTGCACCGGCCGTCGGCCGCCAGGCCCCGCTGCCGGGAGAACTCGAAGAAGGTGCCGGGGGTGGCCATGACCGTGACGCCACCGGCGAGGGCCAGGTCGCACTCGCCACGCCGCAGCGACTGCACCGCCAGGTGCAACGCCACCAACGACGACGAACACGCCGTGTCCACCGACACCGCCGGCCCCTCCAACCCCAACGCGTACGCCACCCGACCCGACACCACACTCGCGGCGTTCCCCGTGGCCCCGAACCCCTCGGCCTGCTCCCCCGCAGCCATGAGCAGGGCCCCATAGTCCTGACCATTCGTGCCCACGAACACCCCTGTTCGCGAACCCCGAAGAACCCCAGGCTCAACCCCTGCCCGCTCGACCGCCTCCCACGAGACCTCCAGCAACAACCGCTGCTGCGGGTCCATCGCCGCCGCCTCGCGGGGCGAGATCCCGAAGAAGCCCGGGTCGAACTCGCCCGCCGCGTGCAGGAAGCCGCCCTTGTCGGCGTACGTGGTGCCGGGGTTGGCCGGGTCGGGGTCGTAGAGCCGGTCGAGGTCCCAGCCCCGGTCGGTCGGGAAGTCTCCGATCGCGTCGACGCCGTCGGCGACGAGGCGCCACAGCTGCTCGGGGTCGTTGACGCCGCCGGGGTAGCGGCAGGCCATGGCGACGACGGCCACCGGCTCGTCGTCGCCCACGGCGGCCGGGGCGGCGTCCGGAACCGCCGCGGCGCCGGCGCCGAAGAGGCCGGTGAGCAGGAAGCGGGCCAGCACGGCCGGGGTCGGGTGGTCGAAGACCAGGGTGGTGGGCAGCGCCTGCCCGGTGGCGGCGACGAGCCGGTTGCGCAGCTCCACAGCGGTCAGCGAGTCGAAGCCGAGGTCGCGGAACGCGGTGGTCGCGCCGACGGCGGCGGCCCCGCCGTCGTGGCCGAGCACGTCGGCGGCGAGTTCGCGGACCATCTCGGCGACGGTCTCCTCGCGTCGGGCCGGTGCCAGCGCGGCGAGGCGCCGGCGCAGGGTCGCCGCCGGGCCGTCGTCGCCGTCGTCGGCTGCGGCGCCGCCGTCGAGGGCGGCCCGCGCCTCCGGTACGCCCTCTAGCAGTGGCCGGCGGCGGGCGGAGGCGTACGCGGGGGCGAACCGGGCCCAGTCCACGTCGGCCACCGTCACGGTGACGTCGTCGTGGTCGAGGGCCTGCTGCAACGCGGCCGTGGCGACGGCCGGGTCCATGGCGGGCAGGCCCCGACGGCGCAGGTTCCGTTCGGCGTCGGCGGCGTGCATGCCGCCGTCGGACCAGGGCCCCCAGGCGATGGCGGTGCCGGACCGGCCGTCGGCGCGCCGCCGCTGCACGAGCGCGTCGAGGTAGGCGTTGCCGGCCGCGTATCCGGCCTGCCCGCCGCTGCCCCAGGTGGCGGCGATGGACGAGTAGACGACGAAGGCGTCCAGTTCCCGGTCGGCGAGCAGGTCGGCGAGGTGGGTGGCCCCGGCGGTCTTGCCGGCGGTGACCTCGGCCAGTTCGGCGGGGGTGACCTCCGCCAGCGGGGTGGCCTGCGCGACGCCGGCGGTGTGCACGACCGTACGCACCGGCGGGCCGGCGGCCTCGACCCGGTCGAGCAGGTCGGCGACGGCGGCCCGGTCGGCGATGTCGCAGGCGGCGACGGTGACCCTGGTCCCGAGGGCGGTCAGCTCGGCCTCCAGCGCGGCCGCGCCGGGGGCGTCGGGCCCGCGCCGGCTGACCAGCACGACGTGTTCGGCTCCGGCGGCGGCGAGCCAGCGGGCGGCGCGGGCCCCGAGCCCGCCCGTGCCGCCGGTGACCACTGCGGTGCCGGTGGGCGTGAACCGGCGCGCCGGCGTACGGTCGCCGAGGGCGGCGCGGACGAGGCGGCGGGCGAAGACCCCGGGGCCGCGTACCGCCAGCTGGTCCTCGCCGGTCGATCCGGTGAGGATCGCGGCGAGCCGGGCGACGGCCCGGTCGTCGGGGTCGGACGGCAGGTCGACCAGGCCGCCCCAGCGGTGCGGCGCCTCGACGCCGACGACCCGGCCGAGGCCCCAGATCGCTGCCTGCGCCGGGTCGACGAGCCGGTCGTACGAGGCGGCGGCGACCGCGCCCCGGGTGACCAGCCACAGCGGCGTGGCCCCGCCGGCGTCGCCGAGCGCCTGCGCGAGCGCGAGGGTGGCGGTCAGGCCGGGCAGGACCGTGCCGCCGGTGCGCGGTTCCCCGGCGAGCAGGGAGACGACGCCGGCGGGCTCGGTGCCGGCGAGGGCTGCCGCGAGGGCCGCCCGGTCGGCGTCCGGCTCGACGGTCAGGGGCCGCACGTCGGCGCCGGCGTCGGTCAGCGCAGCCCGGACGGCCCGCGCCGCCGGGTTGTCCGCGTCGGCTGCGGGCAGCGCCAGCAGCCAGGTGCCGGTCAGCCGGGCGGGGGCGGGCTCGGGGGCCACCTGCCACTCCTCCCGGTACCGCCAGCCGTCGAGGACCGAGTGTTCCTGCCGCTGCCGCCGCCAGTCGGCGAGGACGGGCAGCAGGGTACGCAGCGACTCGGCGGCGGCGGTGTCGGTGACGGCGAGGGTGTCGCGCAGCGCGTCGAGATCGGCGCGTTCGACGGCGGCCCAGAACCGCCGGTCGAGCGCGCCGGCCCCGCCCGTCGTGGTGTCGTCGGCGGGCGCCTCGGCCGGCACCCAGTAGTGCTGCCGCTCGAACGGGTAGGTGGGCAGGTCGACGAGCCGGCCGGGCAGGTCCGCGAGGACGTCCGCCCAGCGCGGCGGCGTACCGGCGACGTGGAGCTGGGCGAGGGCGGCGAGCAGGGTACGGCGGTCCGGGCGGTCCCGGCGCAGCACCGGAACCACCACGGCGGGGGCCGCGTCGGTGGTCTCGGTCTCGGTCCCGGCGAGGGTCTCCTGGACGCCGGCGGTGAGCACTGCGTCCGGTCCGACCTCCACGAAGGTACCGACGCCGTGGGCGCGCAGGGCGCGTACGCCGTCGGCGAAGCGGACCGCCTCCCGGACGTGGCGCACCCAGTAGTCCGGGTCGGTGAGCTGCGCCGGGTCGGCCAGCTCACCGGTCACGTTGGACACCACCGGCAGGGTGGGGGCGCGCAGGTCGAGCCGGGCCGCGACGGCGGCGAACTCGGCGAGCATCGGCTCCATCAGCGGGCTGTGGAAGGCGTGGCTGACCCGCAGCCGCCGCACCTGCACCCCCCGGTCGGTCCAGAGTCCCGCCAGCTCGTCGATGGCCGCCGCCTCGCCGGAGACGACGACGGCGTCGGGGCCGTTGACGGCGGCGACGGCGACCCGGTCGGTCAGCGCGGCGATCGACTCGGCGACCCGGGCCTCGTCGGCGGCCACGGCGAGCATCGCGCCGCCGGTGGGCAGGTCCTGCATGAGCCGCCCCCGGGCGGCGACGAGGGCGCACGCGTCGTCGAGGCTGAGCACGCCGGCCACGTGGGCGGCGGTCAGCTCGCCGACGGAGTGCCCGGCGACCATGTCGGGGGCCAGTCCCCAGGAGCCGAGCAACCGGTGCAGCGCCACCTCGACGGCGAACAGCGCGGCCTGGGTGAAGACGGTCTGGTCGAGCAGGTCGGCCTCGGCGGTGCCGGGCCCGGCGAACAGCAGCGGCTTCAGCGGCCGGGGCAGCCGGTGGTCGAGGTGGGCGCAGACCTCGTCGAGCGCCTCCGCGAAGACCGGGTACGCCTCGTACAGTTCCCGGCCGGCGCCGGCGCGCTGGGCACCCTGGCCGGAGAAGAGGAACGCGACCCCGCCCCGCTCGGCGGCGGCGCCGGTGACCAGGCCGGGGGCGGGCCGGTCGTCGGCGAGGGCGTGCAGGGCGGCGAGCAGGCCGTCGCGGTCGTCGGCGAGGACGACCGCCCGGTGTTCCAGGGGCGAGCGCGAGAGCACAGACGTCCGGGCGACGTCGGCCGGACGTGCGTCCGGGTCGTCGGCGAGCCAGGCCGACCAGCGCTCGGCCTGGCGGCGCAGGGCGGTGCGGGTGCGGCCGGTGAGCAGCACCGGCGCGGGCGCGGGCGCCGCCGGGCGGTCCGCCTCGGCGCCGGCCGGCTCGGGCTGCTCGAGGATGAGGTGGGTGTTGGTGCCGCTCATTCCGAACGACGAGACGGCCGCCCGGCGCGGCCGGTCCACGGCCGGCCACGGCGTGGCCTCGGTGACCAGGGTGACCGCTCCGGCGGCCCAGTCCACGTGCGGGGTGGGCTCGTCGACGTGCAGGGTGGCCGGCACGATGCCGTGCCGCATCGCCTCCACCATCTTGATCACCCCGGCGATGCCGGCGGCGGCCTGGGTGTGGCCGATGTTCGACTTGATGGAGCCGAGCAGCAGCGGCGCGGCGTCGCCCCGCTCCCGGCCGTACGTGGCGAGCAGCGCCTGGGCCTCGATCGGGTCGCCGAGGGTGGTGCCGGTGCCGTGTGCCTCGACCACGTCGACCAGGTCGGGGGTGAGCTTCGCGCCGGCCAGGGCCTGCCGGATGACCCGCTGCTGGGACGGGCCGTTGGGGGCGGTGAGCCCGTTGGACGCGCCGTCGGAGTTGACCGCCGAGCTGCGGATGACGCCGAGTACGGGGTGGCCGTTGCGGCGGGCGTCGCTGAGCCGTTCCAGCAGCAGCATGCCGACGCCCTCGGACCAGCCGGTGCCGTCGGCGGAGGCGGCGAACGACTTGCACCGGCCGTCGGCGGCGAGGCCGCGCTGCCGGGAGAACTCGACGAACGGGCCGGGGGTGGCCAGCACGGTCGCGCCGCCGGCCAGGGCGAGGCCGCACTCGCGTTGACGCAGCGCCTGGCAGGCGAGGTGGATGGCGACGGACGCCGACGAGCAGGCGGTGTCCACGGTGACCGACGGGCCTTCCAGCCCGAACGTGTACGCCAGCCGGCCGGAGACCACGCTGGCGGCGGTGCCGGTCAGCACGTACCCCTCGACGCCGGGCGCCCGGTGCAGCACGGCGGCGTAGTCCTGCCCGGAGGTGCCGACGAAGACGCCGGAGCGGCTGCCGCGCAGCGACAGCGGGGCGATGCCGGCGCGCTCGAACAGCTCCCAGGTGACCTCCAGCAGCAGCCGCTGCTGCGGGTCCATGGCGACCGCCTCGCGCGGCGAGATGCCGAACAGCGCGGCGTCGAACTCCCCCGCGTCGCGCAGGAACCCGCCGGCCGTGGTGTACGAGGTGCCGGCGTTGTCCGGATCGGCGTGGTAGAGCCGCTTCAGGTCCCAGCCGCGATCCGTGGGGAAGTCGCCGATGGCGTCCCCGCCGGACGAGACGAACTCCCACAGCTCCTCAGGCGAGCTGATGCCGCCCGGGTAGCGGCAGCTCATCGCCACGATCGCCACCGGCTCGGACTCCTCGGCGGTGACCTCGCGCAGCCGTTGGCGGGTCTGCTGCAGCTCGGCGACGACGCGCGTCAGGTATTCGCGCAGCCGCTCTTCGTCCGCCATGACATCTCGCTTTCTCGTGACACCGCAGGTCCCCGTACGGCTCAGGAGAGCCCGAGGTCCTGGTCGATGAGGTCGAACAGCTCCTGGTTGCTGGCCGCCCGCAGCCGGCCGGCCACCTCGGCGGTCTCCTCCCGGCGTTCCTCCGCGACGCCGAGCCGTTCGAGCAGGCTGTGCAGGCGCATCGTGATCCGCACCCGGCCGATGTCGTCCGGGTCGCGCAGCGCGAGGGCGCTCTCCAACTGGTCCAGCTCCGCGAGGGTGGGCAGCGCCTCCACCGACGCCTCGTCGAGCAGTTCGGCCCGCAGGTGCTCGGCCAGCGCCTGCGGGGTCGGGTGGTCGAACACCACCGAGCTGGGCAGGCTCAGCCCGGTCGAGCGGGCCAGCCGGCCCCGCAGCTCCACGGCGGTGAGCGAGTCGAAGCCGAGGTCCCGGAAGGGCCGCCCGGCCTCCACCGCGTACGGGGTGTCGTGGCCGATGACCTCGCCCGCGGCGGTGCGGATGAGGTCGACCAGCAGCCGTACCTGTTCGGCCTGCGACAGCTCGCCGAGCCGCTTGCGCAGTTCGCCGGCGACCTGGTCGCCCTCCTCGGCGGTGGCACGCGCCGCCGCGGCCTGGGCGGCCACCTCGGCGATCTCGCTGATCAGCGGCCGGGGCCGGGCGGAGGCGAACACCGGCGCGAAGCGGTCCCAGTCGATGTCGGCGACGGTGAGGGCGGTGTCGTCGCCGTCGAGGCCGGCGCGCAGGGCGGCCATCGCCGGTTCCCGGTCGAGCAGGGACACCCCGCGCCGGCTCATGGCCGCGGCGTGCGCGTCGGTCACCATGCCGCCGCCGGCCCAGGGGCCCCAGTTCACCGAGAGGTGCCGGGCCCGCCCGGCAGGCCGGGACTGCGCCCAGGCGTCCAGGAAGGCGTTGCCGGCGGCGTACGCGCCGTGGTCGCCGACGCCCCAGACGGCCGCGATGGAGGAGAAGTGCACGACCAGGTCGAGCGGCTCCGGGTCGAGGAACTCGCCGAGGTGCCGGGCGCCGGCGATCTTGCCGGAGACGACGTCGGCGAGTTCCGCCTCGGCCACGGCAGCGACCGGGTTGAGCCGGCCCACCCCGGCGGCGTGCACCACCGCGTGCACGGTCTCGCCGTCGGCGCGCAGGGAGCGCACGAGGTCCGCGACGGCGTCCCGGTCGGCCAGGTCGCAGGCCAGCACCCGGGCCTCGGCGCCGAGGGCGGCCAGTTCCGCCACCGCCTCGTCGGCCCCGGGGGCGGCCGCGCCGCGCCGGCTGACCAGCAGCAGTCGCCGCGCGCCGTGCCGGGCGAACCAGCCTGCGGCGTACCGGCCGACGGCGCCGGTGCCGCCGGTGACCAGGACGGTGTCCGGTGCCTGCCAGCCGGCCGGTGCCTCGGCGCGGGGCGCGCGCTCCAGCCGCCGCAGGTACGTCCCGGATTCGCGCACCGCGAGCTGGTCCTCGTCGCCGGCGGCGGTGAGGGCCGCCAGGACTCCCTCGGCGGCGGCGGTGTCCAGGGTGGCGGGCAGGTCCAGCAGGCCACCCCAGTGCCGGGGGTGTTCCAGCGCGGTAACCAGGCCGAGGCCCCACGTGGTGGCCTGGGCGGGGCGGGCGACGGGGTCGTCGGCGCCGGTGGCGACTGCCTGCCGGGTGAGCAGCCACAACGGTGCCGGGGGCAGGGCGTCCGTGACCGCCTGCACGAGGGCGAGGTTCGCGGTCAGGCCCAGCGGCACGGCCGGGCGCTCGGGGTGCGCCCGCTCGTCGAGGGCGAGCAGCGACACGATCCGGGCGGGCGCCGCGGCGGCGAGCCGCCCGGCGAGCGCGCTCCGGTCGATCGTCGCCGGATCGACGACGATCTGCCGCACGTCACCGCCACGGGCGGTGAGCAGTTCGGCGAGCCGGTCGGCGACCGGCTGGCCGGTGCCGCTGTGCACAAGGGTCCAGGTGCCCTCGACGGCGCCCGCCGCGAGGGCCCGCGGACGCCAGGTGATCCGGTAGCGCCAGCCGCCGGCGAGGGTGTCCTCCCGCTGCCGGCGCCGCCACCGGTCCAGGTCCGGCAGCAGCTTCCGCAGCGGCCGGTCCGCGTCGAGTCCGAGCCGGCTGGCGAGTTCGTCGCCGTCGCCCGATGCCACGGCCCGCCAGAACGCCGAGTCGACGTCGTCGGGGGTGGTGGCGGGGGCGGGCCCCGGCGCCGCGTCGAGGGTCGGCCAGAACCGCTGGTGGGCGAACGCGTACGTGGGCAGGTCCACGTGGCCGCCACCGGGAAGCAGCGCCGGGAAACGTACGGGCATGCCGTGGCAGTACAGCTCGGCCACCGCGCCGAGCAGGGTGGTCACCTCGTCCTGGCCGGGCCGCTGCACGCCGGTCACGACGATCGGGGCGTCCACCGGCAGCGCGTCGGCGGTCAGTGCGGTCAGCACGGTGTCCGGCCCGACCTCCAGGAACCGGGTCACCCCGTGGGCGTGCAGGTGGGTGACGGTGTCGGCGAAGCGGACCGCCTCCCGGACGTGGCGCACCCAGTAGCCGGGGGTGCAGAGCTGCTCGGCGTCGACGACCGCGCCGGTCAGGTTCGACACCAGCGACACCGTCGGCGGGGCGTACGACAGGGTCGCCGCGACGGCCGCGAACTCGGCGAGCATCGGCTCCATCAACGGGCTGTGGAAGGCGTGGCTGACCCGCAGCCGCTTGGTGCGTACGCCGAGGTCGGCGAAGTGGGCGGCCAACCCGGCCAGCGCCTCGTCGGCGCCGGCGACGACGACGGCGGCCGGCCCGTTCACGGCGGCGACGGCCGCCTGTCCCGGCGTGCCGTCCAGCGCCCGCAGCACGTCAACCTCGGGCGCGGCGACGGCCAGCATCCCGCCGCCGGCGGGCAGGGCCTGCATCAGCCGGCCCCGGTTGCCGACGAGCGCGCAGGCGTCGGGCAGGTCGAGCACCCCGGCGACGTGGGCCGCGCTGATCTCCCCGACGGAGTGCCCGGCCACGAAGTCGGGCCGGATCCCCCAGTGTTCGAGCAGCCGGAACAGCGCCACCTCGACGGCGAAGAGCCCGGCCTGGGTGAAGACCGTCTGGTCGAGCAGGTCGGCCTCGGCGGTGCCGGGCTCGGCGAACAGCACCGTGCGCAGCGGCCGCGGCAGGTACGCGTCCAGGTGCTGGCACGCCTCGTCGACGGCCGCCGCGAAGACGGGGAACGTCTCGTACAGGCGGCGGCCCATGCCGGCGTGCTGGGCGCCCTGGCCGGAGAAGAGCATCGCCAGCGCCCCGCCGGGCTCGGCGACGCCCCGGGTGAGCCCGGGGTGCTCCTGCCCGGCGGCGAGGGCCCGCAGGCCGCCGAGGGCGGCGTCGGCGTCCTCGGCGAGCAGCACCGCGCGGTGCCGCAGCGGGGACCGTCCGGTCGCCAGTGCCCGGGCCACGTCGGCGGCGGACGCGGCGGTCTGCGGCAGCCAGTCGGCCAGCCGGGCCGCCTGGGCCCGCAGGCTGTCGGCGGTGTCGGCCGAGACGACCCAGGGCAGCACCGGCGGCCCGGCGGCGGGGCGGGGCGTGCCGGTGTCGGCCGGCGGCGCGGCCGGCGCCTGTTCGAGGATGACGTGCACGTTGGTGCCGCTTACCCCGAACGACGACACGGCGGCCCGGCGAGGCCGCTCCACGTCCGGCCACGGCTGCGCCTCGGTCAGCAGCGCGACGGCACCCGCCGACCAGTCCACGTGCGGCGACGGCTCGTCCACGTGCAGGGTGGGCGGCAGCAGGTCGTGCTGGAGCGCCAGCACCATCTTGATCACGCCGGAGACCCCGGCGGCGGCCTGGGTGTGGCCGATGTTCGACTTGACCGAGCCGAGCAGCAGCGGCCGGTCGGCGGGCCGGTCCCGCCCGTACGTGGCCAGGAGCGCCTGCGCCTCGATCGGGTCGCCGAGCCGGGTGCCGGTGCCGTGCCCGTCGACGGCGTCCACGTCGGCGGCGGTCAGCCGCGCGTTGGCCAGCGCCTGGTTGATCACCCGCTCCTGGGCGGGCCCGTTGGGCGCGGTCAGGCCGTTGCTGGCGCCGTCCTGGTTCATGGCCGAGCCGCGGACGACGGCAAGGATCCGCCGGCCGTCGCGCTGGGCGTCGGAGAGCCGCTGCAACATCACCAGGCCGACGCCCTCTCCCCAGCCGGTGCCGTCGGCGGCCCCGGCGAACGACTTGCACCGGCCGTCGAGGGCGAGCCCACGCTGCCGGGCGAACTCGAGGAACGGGCCGGGGGTGGCCATCACCGTCACGCCGCCGGCGACCGCGACGTCGCACTCGCCCTGCCGCAGGGACTGGCAGGCCAGGTGCAGCGCCACCAGCGACGACGAGCAGGCGGTGTCGACGCTGACGGCCGGGCCCTGCAACCCGAAGTGGTACGCCAGCCGACCGCTGATGACGGCGGCGACGTTGCCGGTGGCCTGGTAGCCCTCGGTCTCGACCCGGGCGGCCATCAGCAGCGTCGCGTAGTCCTGGCCGTTGGTGCCGACGAAGACGCCGGTGTTGGTCTCCCGCATGTCGGCCGGCGCGGTGCCGGCCCGCTCGAACAACTCCCAGGCGCTCTCCAGCAGCACCCGCTGCTGCGGGTCCATCACCATCGCCTCGCGCGGGGAGATGCCGAACAGGGCCGCGTCGAAGCCGGCGGCGTCGGTGAGGAAGCCGCCCTCCCGCACGTACGAGGTGCCGGGCCGGTCGGGGTCGGGGTCGTAGATGGCCGCCAGGTCCCAGCCCCGGTCGGCCGGGAACTCCGCGATGCCGTCGCGCCCCTCGACGACGAGTCGCCACAGGTCCTCGGGGCCGGCGACGCCGCCAGGGTAGCGGCAGCTCATCGAGACGATGGCGATCGGCTCGTCCAGCGCGGTGGCGGCCCGGGTGGGAACCGCCGCCGGGCTGTCGTCGCCCGCGAGCCTGCCCGCCAGGTGTTCGGCGAGGGCGTCGGGCGTCGGGCGGTCGAACACCAGGGTCGCCGGCAGGTTCAGCCCCACCGCCTCGGCGAGCCGGTTGCGCATCTCGACGGCGCTGAGCGAGTCGAAGCCGATCTCCCGGAACGACCGGTCCGCAGCGAGCGCCTGCGGCGAGGCCAGCCGCAGCACCGCCGCCGCGTGGACCCGTACGAGGTCGAGCAGGACCCGGCGGCGCTCCGGTGCGGCGAGGCCGGCCAGCCGGCCGCGCAGCGGCGAGGCCGTGTCGGACGGGTCGGCGTCGCGCTGCCCGGCGGCGAGCAGTTGCGCCACCTCGGGGACGTCGGCGATCAGCGGCCGGGGGCGGGCCAGCGTGTAGGTCTGGAGGAACCGGTCCCAGGCGATGTCCGCCACGGTGAGCGTGGTGTCGCCGTCGTCGAGCGCCCCGGCCAGCACGGAGACCGCGAGGTCGGGGCGCATGGCCCGGACGCCCGAGCGGAACATCTGGTCGGCGGCGCCCTCGGCGTCGACCATGCCGCCGCCGTCCCAGGCGCCCCAGGCGATGGCGGTGGCGGCCCGGCCGCGCCGTCGCCGGTCCTCGGCGAGCGCGTCGAGGAAGGCGTTGGCGGCGGCGTACCCGCCCTGGTGCCCGCCGCCCCAGACGCCCGCGCCGGAGGAGAAGAGCACGAACGCCGACAGGTCGTCGCCGCACGCCTCGTCCAGGTTCACCGCGCCGGCCACCTTGGCCCGCAGGGCGTCGGCGAGGTCGGCCACGTCGGTGGCCGCGACCGGCGCGGCGTGGGCCACGCCCGCGGTGTGGAACACGGCCCCGACGCGGGTGCCCTGCCCGGCCAGCCGCTCGACGAGGGCCCGTACGGCGGCGGGGTCCGCGACGTCGCAGGCGGCCACGGTGACGGTGGCGCCGGCGGCGCGCAGTTCGTCGGCCAGCGCGTCGGCGCCGGGCGTGGCGGGCCCCTGGCGGCCGGTCAGCACCAGCTCGCCGACGCCCTCGCGGGCCAGCCAGCGCGCGACCTGGGCCCCGATCGACCCGAGGCCGCCGGTGACCAGGACGGCGCCGCTGGCGGGACGCCAGTCCCCGGTCGCCGTCCGGTCGGTGCGGGCCCGGACCAGTCGCCGGGCGAACACCCCGGAGGGGCGCAGCGCCAGCTGGTCCTCGGCGTCGACGCCGGCCAGCACCGCCACGAGCCGGGCCCGGTCCCGGGGGTCCAGCGTCGTGGGCAGGTCGACGAGGCCACCCCAGCGGTCCGGGTGCTCCAGGGCGACCACCCGGCCGAGCCCCCAGAGCATCGCCTGCCGGGGGCGGTCGAGCTGGTCGGCCCGGCCGGTCGAGACCGCGCCGGCGGTGGCGCACCACAGCGGCGCGGTGATTCCGGCGTCGCCGAGGGCCTGGACCAGGGCGTACGTGGCGGCGAGGCCCGCCGGGACGACCGGGTGGGCCGGGTGCGGCGCGTCGTCCAGGCCGAGCAGCGAGAGCACGCCGGCGACGGGCCCACCGGTACGCGCGAGCCGGTCGGCAAGCGCCTGCCGGTCCGGCTCCGTCGCGTCGATCCGGACGACCTCGGCCCCGCCCTCGCCCAGCACCCGGGCGACGCCGTCGGCCAGGGGGTGCTCGACGCCGGCGGCTGGCACGACCAGCAGCCAGGTGCCGGCGAGGGTGGCCTCCGCGACGGTCAGCGGCTTCCAGGTCACCCGGTAGCGCCACAAGTCGACGGTGGACTCTTCGCGGCGGCGCCGGCGCCACGAGGAGAGCAGCGGCAGCGCGGGGTCGAGGGAGCGGGCCGTGGCCTCGTCGATGCGCATCGCGGCGGCCAGCGCCTGTGCGTCGGCGCGTTCCACGGCCTCCCAGAATTTCCGGTCCGCCTCGTCGGCGACGGCGAGGGCGGGGGCGGTCGCTGACGTCGGCTGCGGCCAGTAGCGCTGGCGCTGGAAGGCGTACGTGGGCAGCGCGACCGGCGGGCCGGTGGGGGCGCCCAGGATCGCCGTCCAGTCGACCGGCACGCCGTGCACGTGCAGCCCGGCGAGGACCGTCAGCATGCGCTGCCAGCCACCGGCCAGGGTGTCCTCGGCGGCCACCACGACGGCGTCGTCGGCCCGCGCGCTCTCGCGGATCCCGGCGGCGAGCACGGACGCGGGAGCGGCCTCGAGGAAGACCCGGTGGCCCTCGTCGAGCAGGACGCGTAAGGCGTCGGCGTCGGCGTCGGCGTCGGCGTCGGCGTCGGCGTCGGCGGACAGTTCCCGGTACCACCGGGCGGCGTCGAGGCCGTCGGTGTCGACCCGTCCGCCGGTCACGGCCGAGTACAGCGGCACCTCGGCCGCCCCGAGGGTGGTCCCGGCCAGCGCGTCCGGGTCGGCGTCGGCCCGGCTGCCGAGGGCGATCGTCCTCGCCGCGTCCTCCAGCGACAGCGCGCCGGCCACGCAGGCGGCCGCGACCTCGCCGTGGGCGTGCCCGACCACGGCGGCGGGCCGGACGCCGAGCGAACGCCACCAGCGGGCCAGCGAAACCGCCACGGCCCACCGGACGGGGTGCGTCACCCGGGGGTCCGTCGCGGGCGGGGCACCGTCGGCACCGCGCAGCACGGCGGTGAGCGACCAGTCCACGTGGGGGGTGAGGGCCGCCTCGCAGGCGGCGATCACGGCGGCGAACTCCGGTGCCCGGTCCAGCAGCTCGACCGTCGCGGCGGGCCACGGGTCGCCGTGGCCGGGGAAGACGAGGATCGGGTCGGTGCCTCGCGCGGCGACGCCGGTGACGGCGGTGGCCCCGCCGAGGTGGAACGACTCCAAGGCGCGCGTCAGGCCGACTGTGTCGCGGCCGAGGACGACGGCGCGGTGCGCGAACGCGGTCCGGGTGGTGACCAGGGCGTGTGCGACGTCGGCCGGCGCCAGCTCCGGGTGTGCCGCGAGGTGCGCGCCCAGCCGGGCCGCCTGGTCGCGCAGCGCCGGAGCGTCCGCGGCGGAGAGCACCAGGGGTACGAGTCCGGCGCGCGGCCCGTCGGCGGCGCGTGCGTCGACCGCCTCGGCGGGCGGCTGCTCGATGATCACGTGCGCGTTCGTGCCGGAGATCCCGAACGACGACACCGCCGCCCGACGCGGACGGTCCACCCGCGGCCACGGGGTGGGCTCGGTGGCCAGGGCCACCGCCCCCGCCGACCAGTCGACATGCGGCGACGCCTCGTCCACATGCAACGTCGCCGGCACCAGACCGTGCCGCATCGCCAACACCATCTTGATCACACCAGCCACACCCGCAGCCGCCTGCGTGTGCCCGATGTTCGACTTCACCGACCCCAACAGCAACGGCCGATCCTGCGGACGCTCCTGCCCGTAGGTGGCCAGCAGAGCCTGCGCCTCGATCGGGTCACCGAGGGTCGTGCCCGTGCCGTGTGCCTCGACGGCGTCCACGTCGGCCGGAGTCAGGCGGGCGTTCGCGAGGGCCTGGTGGATCACGCGCTGCTGCGAGGGGCCGTTCGGGGCGGTCAGGCCGTTGGACGCGCCGTCCTGGTTCACGGCCGTACCACGCAGGACGGCGTGGATGCGCCGGCCTTCCCGCTGGGCGTCGGAGAGCCGCTGCACGAGCAGGACACCCACGCCCTCGCTCCAGCCGGTGCCGTCGGCCGAGGCGGCGAACGACTTGCACCGGCCGTCCTGCGACAGACCACGCTGCCGGGAGAACTCGATGAACGTCCCCGGCGTCGCCATCACCGTCACACCACCGGCCAACGCCAGATCACACTCACCGGAACGCAACGCCTGCGCGGCGAGGTGCAGCGCGACGAGGCTGGACGAGCAGGCCGTGTCGACGGTCACGGCAGGGCCTTCGAGGCCGAACGTGTACGCCACCCGCCCGGACAGCACGCTGCCCGAGTTGCCGGTGCCGACGTAGCCCTCCACCTCGCCGGCCAGCTCCATCAGCCGCGTCGCGTAGTCGTGGTACATCACCCCGGCGAAGACACCCGTCCGGCTGCCCCGCAACCGCTGCGGGTCCAGCCCGGCCGACTCGAACGACTCCCACGACGCCTCCAGCAGCAACCGCTGCTGCGGATCCATCGCCAGAGCCTCACGCGGCGAGATGCCGAAGAACGCCGGGTCGAACGCACCCGCGTCATACAGGAAGCCGCCGTGCCGGGTGTACGACGTCCCGGGGTGGTCCGGATCGGGATCGAAGAGGCTCTCCAGGTCCCAGCCACGGTCGGTGGGGAACTCCCCGATCCCCTCCCCGCCGGCGGCCAGCAGCGCCCACAACTGGTCGGGCGTCTCGACGCCGCCCGGGTAGCGGCAGGCCATGCCGACGATGGCGAGCGGCTCGTCGGCGCGGGTGGTGGTCCGCACGCCCGGCGCGGCGGGACCGCCGGCGGCACCGGCGAGTTCGGCGTGCACGTGGACGGCGAGCGCCTGCGGCGTCGGGTAGTCGAACACCAGCGTCGAGGGCAGCCGCAGGCCGGTGGCCGCGTTCACGCGGTTGCGCAGGTCGACGGCGGTCAGCGAGTCGAAGCCCAGCTCGCGGAACGCCCGGTCGGCAGGCACGGCCTCCGCCCCGCCGTGCCCGAGCACCTGCGCGACGAGGCCGCGTACCAGCACGTCGACCTGGGCGCGCGCCTCATCGGCGGTCAGGCCACCGATACGGGTCGCCCAGGTGGTGCCCTGTCCCGCCTGGCGCCGGATCGTGGTCGTACCGATCAGGTTGCGGAGCATCGGCGGCACCGGGCCGGTGCCGACGGCGGCCCGGAGGGCGGCCAGGTCGATCACGGCGGGCACCAAGGCGGGGCGGTCTGCGGTGAGCGCGGCGTCGAACAGGCGCAACCCGGTGTCGGCGCTCATCGCGGTGAGGCCGCCCCGCGCCGATCGCGCCCGGTCGGCGTCGTCGAGGGACGCGGCCATGCCGGCGGTGTCCCACATGCCCCAGGCGAGGCTGACGGCAGGCAACCCGAGCTGCCGCCGGTAGACCGCCAGGGCGTCGAGGAACGCGTTACCCGCCGCGTACGCCGACTGACCCGGCGAACCCAGCACACCCGCCACCGACGAGAACACCACGAACAAGTCGAGATCCAGACCCGCCGTCGCCTCATGCAGGAACCAACCCGCCGACACCTTCGGCGCCAGCACCGCACGAAGCCGCTCGGCGGTCAGCCCTTCGACTACGCCGTCGTCCAGGACACCGGCGGTGTGCACCACACCCGCCAGCCGGCCCTCAGCGGAAACCTCCGCCACCAGGGCGGACGCCTGATCCCGGTCCGTCACGTCGCAGGCGACCACCCGCACCGACGCACCCAGCGCGGTCAGCCGCTCCGACAACTCACCGGCACCCGCAGCCGCCGGGCCACGACGCGACACCAGCACCAGCGACCGCACGCCATGCGCCGACACCAGGTGCTCCGCGACCAACGCCCCGAGCGCACCCGTACCGCCGGTCACCAGCACCGCGCCGTCACCCACGACCGGCGTCTCCACCGACGCCGGGGCGACCGCACGCACCAGACGCGGCACGAACACCTCACCCGAGCGCACCGCGACCTGACCACCGAACGCCACCGGCTCGTCGGCCACGGAAGTCAGCACATCCAGCAGCCCGGCGTCCACGTCACCGTCGACGTCCGCCAGGACGATGCGACCCGGGTGCTCCGACTGCGCCGAGCGCAGCAGACCCCAGACCGCCGCTGCGGCCAGGTCGGTGACCCGGTCTCCGTCCCCGACCGACACCGCACCCCGGGTCACCACGACCAACCGCGACTCCGCCAGCGCGTCGGCCGCCAGCCAGGACCGCACCGTCGCCAGCATCTGCGACGTCGCCGCCCGCACCGACTCGGGGCCGTTGTCGACGGCGGCGGCGGGCATCTCACCGGGGGCCGAAGCAGGTTCCGTCCCGACGTGAAGGGCCCGGCGCAGGCCACCCGCCGGCACCAGCAACAGACGCGGCGCCACACCCGACGCCACGGCGACCGCCTCGACGTCGGCGTACACCGGCAGCTCAGCGACGGCCGGCAGGTCGGCGGCGGCGGCGGGCGAGCCCAGCAGCGCCCACCCGGAGGCGTCCCCGGCTGGGGCGACCTCCTGGGCCTGCCAGGTGAGTTCGAACAGCGACCGGGCCGACGCGTCCGGGGACGACGACACCCCGGTCAGCTCGCGCAGGGCGAGGGTGTCGACCGATACTACGGCCGCGCCCGACTCGTCGCACGCGACCAGACGCACCGCCGAGCCCGCGCGCGTGAGCCGCACCCGCAGCACACGCGCACCCGAGGCATGCACCTGCACACCCTCGAACGCGAACGGCACCCGAGGCCCACCCGAGCCCTCCAAGCCGGGCAGCAACCCGATCGGATGCAGCGCGGCGTCCAGCAGCGCCGGGTGCACGCCGAACCCCGCGGCGTCACCGGCCACCTCGTCCGGCAACGCCACCTCGGCGTACACGTCCTCGCCGACGGTCCACACCCGGCGCAGCCCCCGGAACACCGGCCCGTACGACAGGCCGTGCTCCGCCAGCACCGGATACCAGCCCGCCACGTCCACCTCGACGCCGTCGACCGGCGGCCACTCCCCCACGCCCGGCTCGTCGGCCGACGCCGGCTCCAGCACACCCTCCGCGTGCCGGACCCACTCCGGGTCGGCGGCCTCCTCGGGCTGCGAGTGCACGGTCACCGATCGCACGCCGGTCTCGTCGGCCGCGCCGACGCGCACCTGCACCCGCACCGCACCCGCCTGCGGCAGCACCAGCGGCGCGGCCACGGTCAACTCCCGCACCCGCGACGCACCCACCTCGTCACCCGCCCGCACCGCCAACTCCACCAGGGCGGCGCCCGGCACGATCACCGCGCCGGAGACGACGTGGTCGGCGAGCCACGCGTGCGTCGACGTCGACAGGCGGCCGGTCAGCACCACCATGTCCGCGCCGGCCACGGAGACGGCCGCGGCGAGCAGCGGATGCCCGGCCACGCCGAGGCCCGCCCCGGACACGTCCGTCCAGCGGCCCGCCGGCTCCAGCCAGTAGCGCTGGTGCTGGAAGGCGTACGTCGGCAGGTCCAGGTGCCGGCCGCCGGCCCGGCCGAGCAGGTCCGCCCAGCCGACGGTCACGCCGTGCACGTGCAGCGCTGCGAGGGCTTCCAGGAGGGCCTGCGGCTCGGGGCGGTCGTGGCGCGACGCGGAGACCAGCAGGGGCGCCGGTTCGTCGTCCGAGCGCTCGGCGAGGCAGTTCTGCGCCATGGCGGTCAGGACGCCGTTCGGTCCGACCTCGAGGTAGGTGTCGACGTCCCCGGCGCGCAGGCAGTCGACGGCGTCGGCGAAGCGCACCGTGCCGCGTACGTGGCGCACCCAGTAGCCCGGGTCGCAGAGCTGGTCGGCGTCGGCGACGCGGCCGGTCAGGTTCGACACCACCGGGATCGTCGGCGGCCGGAACGTCAGCCCCTCGGCGACGGCCGCGAACTCGGCCAGCATCGGGTCCATCCGCGCGCTGTGGAAGGCGTGGCTGACCCGCAGGCGGCGGGTCTGCACGCCCCGCTCGGACCACACCCGCTGCACCTCGTCGAGGGCCTCGGCGTCGCCCGCCACCACCACGGCGGCGGGGCCGTTCACGGCGGCCACGTCCAGCCGGCCGGTCATCCCCGCCAGGGAGGCGGCCACCGCGGCCTCGTCGGCTGCCACGGCGAGCATGCCGCCGCCCGCCGGCAGGGCCTGCATCAGCCGACCCCGCGCCGCGACCAGCGCGCACGCGTCGGCCAGGGAAAGCACGCTCGCCACGTGCGCCGCCGCGATCTCACCGATGGAGTGCCCGGCCACCAGGTCCGGCGCGACACCGAACGACTCGACCAGGCGGAACAGGGCCACCTCGACGGCGAACAGCCCCGCCTGGGTGAACACCGTCTGGTCCAGCAGCTCCGCCTCGGGCGTGCCCGCCCCGGCGAAGAGCACCTCGCGCAGCGGGCGCGGCAGCAGCGGGTCGAGGTGAGCACACACCTCGTCCAAGGCCGCGGCGAAGACCGGGAAGGCCGCGTACAGCTCACGACCCATACCGGCGCGCTGCGCGCCCTGACCGGAAAAGAGAAAGGCCACCCGGCCGCGCGGCGCCGACGCGCCGGTGGTGACGGTGCCGGCCGGCTCGCCTGCGGCGAGGGCCCGCAGCCCGGCGAGCAGGTCGTCCGCGTCGCCGGCCAGGACGACCGCGCGGTGCTCCAGTCCCGCGCGACTGACCGAGGAGACGGCGACGTCGACCGGGCGCGGGGAGTCGGCGCGGGCGAGGTGGTCGGCCCAGCGGCCGGCCTGCCCGGCGAGCGCCTCGGGCGTACGGGCGGAGAGGAACACCGGGGCGAGCGGAAGCGCCACCGGCGCTTCGGCGGCGGACGGGGCCTCCTCCGTGGACGGGGCGTCGTCGACGGGCGCCTCCTCCAGGATGACGTGCGCGTTCGTACCGCTGATGCCGAAGGACGACACGGCGGCCCGGCGCGGCCGGTCGGTGGCCGACCACGTGCGTGCCTCGGTCAGCAGCGAGACCTGCCCGGCGGACCAGTCGATGTGCGGGGAGGGCTCGTCGACGTGCAGGGTGGCGGGCATGGTGCGGTGCCGGATCGCCTCGATCATCTTGATCAGGCCGGCGGCACCGGCGGCGGCCTGGGTGTGGCCCAGGTTCGACTTGACCGAGCCCAGCCAGAGCGGCCCGCCGTCGCCCCGGTCCTGCCCGTACGTGGCCAGCAGTGCCTGTGCCTCGATGGGGTCGCCGAGGGTGGTGCCGGTGCCGTGCGCCTCGACCACGTCGATGTCGGCCGGCGAGAGCCGGGCGTTGGCGAGAGCCTGCCGGATGACCCGCTCCTGTGACGGTCCGTTGGGCGCGGTGAGCCCGCTGCTGGCGCCGTCCTGGTTGACGGCGCTGCCCCGCACGACGGCGAGGATCCGGCGGCCGTCGCGGCGAGCGTCGGAGAGCCGTTGCAGGAGCAGCACGCCGACGCCCTCGGACCAGCCGGTGCCGTCGGCGGCGGCGGCGAAGGACTTGCAGCGGCCGTCCGAGGCCAGGCCACGCTGGCGGGAGAAGTCGGCGAACGTGCCGGGGGTGGACATCACGGTGACGCCGCCGGCGAGCGCGAAGTCGCAGTCCCGCTGGCGCAGCGACTGCGTGGCGAGGTGCACGGCGACCAGCGACGACGAGCACGCCGTGTCCACAGTGACGGCTGGGCCCTCCAGCCCGAATGTGTACGCCACCCGCCCGGACACCACGCTGCCGGAGTTGCCGGTGCCGATGTAGCCCTCGACGCCGTCGGGCAGGTCCAGCACCCGCGACGCGTAGTCGTGGTACATGACCCCGGCGAAGACGCCGGTCCGGCTGCCGCGCAGCGCCTGCGGGTCGATGCCGGCGTGCTCGAACGCCTCCCAGGAGGTCTCCAGCAGCAGCCGCTGGTGCGGGTCCATCGCCAGGGCCTCGCGGGGGCTGATGCCGAAGAAGCCCGGGTCGAACTGCGGCGCGTCGTAGAGGAAGCCACCCTGGCTGCTGGTCGACGTGCCCGGGTTGTCCGGGTCGACGTCGAAGAGCCGCTCCAGGTCCCAGCCCCGGTCGGCCGGGAAGTCGCCCACCCCGTCGCCGCCCCGGTCGACGAGGTCCCACAGCTCCGCCGGGCTGGACACGCCGCCCGGGAACCGGCACGCCATGCCGATGACTGCCATCGGCTCGCGGTCCTTGGCCTCCACCTCGCGCACCCGCCGACGCGCGTCGCGCAGGTCGGCAGTCGCACGCCGGAGGTAGTCGAGGAACTCTGCCTCAGTGGGCATCGGGCCACTCCGTATCGGGGTTCGAGGTGTGCGACATGCCGGATCAGGCCGAGCCGAACTCTTCGTCCAGCAGGCTGAAGATCTCCTCGGCGGAGGCCGACTCGAGGCTGGCGCCCTCGTCGGCGGCGGAGTCCGCACCGGACTCGGTGTAGGTCCACAGGGAGAGCAGTTCACGCAGCCGGGCGCCGACGGCGGCCCGGTCGGTGTCGGCAGAGGCCACCGCCCGCATGGCGTGCTCCAGCTTGTTCAGCTCGCCGAGCACCGTCAGCGCGGAGGTGCTCCGCTCCGCCAGCAGCGCGCCCCGCAGGTACTCGACCAGCGCGGCCGTGGTCGGCCGGTCGTAGATCAGCGTGGACGGCAGCCGCAGCCCGGTGGCCGCGTTGAGCCGGTTGCGGAACTCGACCGCGGTCAGCGAGTCGAAGCCCAGCTCGACGAAGCCGCGCTCGACGTCGATCGAGCGGATCGACGCGTAGCCGAGGACCGCGGCGGCGTGGGTCCGCACCAGGTCGGAGAGCACCTGGTCGCGATCGGCCTCCGCCGTGGCGGCGAGGGTCTCCCGCAGCGCCTCGGCCGGATCGCGTTCGGCGGCCCGTACCGCGCCGGTCGTCGCCGGCCGCACCAGCGACCGCAGCACCGGCGGGACCGCCGCCGGCCCGTGCCGGCCGATCAGGGCGAGGTCCAGGTTGACCGGTACGACCACCGGCTCGGCGAAGCGCAGGGCCTCGCTGAACAGGTCCATGCCCTCCTCGGCGCCGAGCGGCACGAAGCCGCCCCGGTTCATCCGGGCCTCGTCGACGTGCCCGGTCCGCCCGTCGCCGGTGTCGTTGACCCACGGGCCCCAGGCCAGCGAGAGCGCCGGGAGTCCCCGGTCGCGCCGGTGCTGGGCGAGGGCGTCGAGGAAACAGTTCGCCGCCGCGTGGTTGGCCTGCCCGGGGCCGCCGAACAGGCCGGCCGCCGAGGAGAAGAGCACGAACGCAGCCAGGTCCAGCTTCTCGGTCAGCTCGTGCAGGTGCCACGCCGCGTCGACCTTGGGACGCAGCACGGCGTCGAAGCGCTCCGGGGTGAGCGCGGGCAGGACGCCGTCGTCGAGTACCCCGGCGGCGTGCACCACGCCGGTCAGCGGCTGGTCGGCGGGGAGTTCATCGACCAGCAGGGCGAGCGCGTCGCGGTCGGTGACGTCGCAGGCGGCCACCCGGGCGGTGGCACCCAGCCCGGCCAGGTCGTCGACCAGCGCGGCGACGCCCGGTGCGTCCGCCCCGCTGCGGCTGACCAGCAGCAGGTGCCGTACGTCGTGGCGGGTGACGAGCCGCCGCGCCACGAGCCGCCCGAGCAGGCCGGTCGCCCCGGTCACCAGGACGGTGCCGGCGGCCAGATCGGGGCCGGGCGCGTCGGCCGGGGGCGGGCCGAGCCGGGTCAGCCGGGGCACCCGGAGCTGCCCGGCACGTACGGCGAGCTGGGGTTCGCCCGTGGCCAGGGCCGCCGGCAGCAGCGCGGCGGCCGGGGCGTCGTCGTCGACGTCGAGGAGCACGATCCGGTCGGGGTTCTCCGACTGGGCGGAGCGCAGCAGGCCCCAGGCGGTGGCGGCCGGCACGTCGGCGATCCGCTCGTCCGGGTCGACCCGGACCGCGCCGCGGGTGACCACCACCAGCCGGGCGGCGGTGAGGGACTCCTCGGCGAGCCACTGCTGGGCCAGCGCGAGCATCCGGTGGGCGACCCGGTGCGCCTGGGCGGCCGGGTGTGGCTCGCCGGCGGCGGTTCCGGCGCAGGTCACCACCACCGCGTCGGGTGCGGCGGCACCAGCGCGTACGTCGGCGACCAGCGTCGACAGGTCCGGGTGCCGGTCGGCGCCGGGCCAGTCGTCGCCGAGGGCGACGAGCCGGGACGTGCCGTCGGCGCGGCCGGTGGCGGGGGCGACCCAGTCGAGGCGGTGCAGGGACCGGCTGGCCGAGCGGCGGGCGGCGCTGAGCTGCTCGCCGGAGATGGGCCGCAGGACCAGACCGTCGACGGAGGCGACCGGGGTCGCGCCCGTGTCGGTCACGGTCAGGGCCACGGAGCCGGCGTCGGTGGCGCGCAGCCGGATCCGCAGTTCGCGGGCGCGGGTGGGTCGGATGGTCACGCCCGACCAGGTGAACGGCAGGCCCGGGCGGATGTCGGGGCCGCCCTCGGTGCCCGACGCGCCACCGGCGGGGTCGCCGGCCGTGGCGTCGGTGGCGCCGTCCGTGGCGCTGGCGCCGATGGCGTGCAGCGCCGCGTCCATCAGGGCCGGGTGCACGGAGAAGGCCGTGGTGTCGGTGGACGCGTCGGCGTCCAGGGCGACCTCGGCGAGGATGTCCCGGCCCGAGCGCCAGGCGGCGCGCAGCGCCCGGAAGGTGGGGCCGTAGTGGTAGCCCTGGGCGGCGAGCCGGGCGTAGAGCCCGTCGAGGGCGATCGGCTCGGCGTCGGCGGGCGGCCACACGGCGGCCGGCACGGGGTCCGGGTCGACGGTGTCGGCGAGCTGGCCGGAGGCGTGCCGCTGCCAGGCCCGGGAACCGTCGGGTCCGGTGTCGTCGTCGCGCCGGGTGTGGACGGCGACGGGCCGGTGCCCGGTCTCGTCCGGCGGGCCGACGCGGACCCGCAGGTCGATTCCTCCCTCGGTGGGGATCGCCAGCGGCGCCTCCAGGTTCAGCTCGGCGACGGTCGCCGCGCCGGCCTGCCGGCCGGTCCAGGACGCCAGCTCCACAAGCGCCGTCCCGGGCAGCAGCACCGTGCCCAGCACGGCGTGGTCGGCCAGCCAGGGGTGGGTGGCGAGGGTGATCCGGCCGGTGAACAGCAGGCCCTCGTCGCCGGGCAGGTCGGCCACCGCGCTGAGCAGCGGGTGGTCGACCACGTCGAGGCCCACGGCGGGCAGGACCGAGCGGTGCGCGCCGGTGCGCTCCAGCCAGAAGCGGTTCCGGTCGAAGGCGTACGTGGGCAGGTCGACGGGCTCGGCCTCGGGCAGCAGCCGGCGGTGGTCCACCGCCAGGCCGAGGGTGTGCGCGGTGGCGAGGCCGGTCAGCAGCCGGGTGGCGGCGTCGTCCGACCCGCCGAGGGTCTCCAGGACGTGGCCGTTGACGCCGGTCGCGTCGAGGACGGCGGCGACCCGGTCGGTCAGCGCCGGCTCCGGCGAGATCTCCACGAATGTCACGTGTCCGGCCGCGACGGCGGCGCGCAGGGCGGCGTCGAGCCGCTCCGGTCCCCCGGCGATATCGGCCGGGCGGTCGGCGCCGGAGGCGGTCGGCGCCGCTCCGAGGCCGGCCGGGTCGGCACCGGGGCCCGCCCGGTCGACACCAAGGCCGGTCAGGTCGGCCCAGTGGTCGACACCGAGGCGGGCCGAATCGGCCCAGTCGCCGGTGAACGTGGAGGCCAGCCGGGCGGTCCCCGGCTGCGGGGCGAGCCCCGCCAGGGCGGCACGGAGGCCGTCGGGGTCCAGCTCGCCGGCGGCGGACCGGGCCCGCAACGCCACCGTGCGGGCGGCGTCGGGCAGGGACAGCAGGCCCGCCACGTACGCGGCCACGACCTCGCCGTCGCCGGTGCCGACGACAGCGGCGGGGGTGACGCCGGCGTGCCGCCAGACGGCGGCGAGCGCCACCCCGACGGCGAACAGCACGGGCCGGGCCAGCTCCGGCCGCTCGCCCCAGGAGGCGTCCGCGCCGGTGAGCAGGGCGGCCGGATCGACGTCGACCCAGGGCGCGAGGGCCTGCCGGCACTCGGCGAGGGTGTCGTCGAAGACCGGGCAGCGGCCCACCAGTGCGGCCGCCGCCCCCGCTGGGGTGGCGCCCGGGAAGACGAACACCGGGCCCGCGCCGTGGTTGGCGACGGTGCCGGTCACGACGTTGCCGGCCGGGGTGCCGGCGGCGAGCGCGTCCAGGCCGGCCAGCAGCTCGCCGGGGGTCGCGCCGAGCACGGCGGCGCGCCGGTCGAACGCCGAGCGGGTCGCGGCGAGCGACCAGCCGACCGCCGCCGGGGCGAGGCCGGGGTGCGCGCGCAGGTGCCGGGCCAGCCGGGACGCCTGCGCGGCCAGGGCCGAGGTGGAGCGGGCCGAGACGGGCCAGGCCACCACGTCGGCGGTGAGCAGCCCGGCGGCGCGTTCCCCCTCCGCAGCGGCTGCGGGCGGCATCGGTGCGTCGCCCGGCTCGGCGTCGGCGGGCGCGTCGGTGGGCAGCTCGACGACCACGTGGGCGTTCGTGCCGGAGATGCCGAACGAGGAGACCGCCGCGCGGCGGGGCCGGTCGACGGCCGGCCACGGCCGGGACCGGGTCACCAGCTCCACGTCGCCGGCCGACCAGTCGATGTGCGGCGACGGCTCGTCCACGTGCAGCGTCGCCGGTACGGTCCCCTCCCGCATCGCCAGCACCACCTTGATCACGCCGGCCACACCGGCGGCGGCCTGCGCGTGGCCCATGTTCGACTTGACCGAGCCCAGCAGCAGCGGGCCGGCGTCGCCCCGGTCCTGCCCGTACGTCGCCAGCAGCGCCTGCGCCTCGATCGGGTCACCGAGGACGGTGCCGGTGCCGTGCGCCTCGACGACGTCCACGTCGGTGACCGCCAGCCCGGCGCCGGCCAGCGCCTGCCGGATCACCCGCTGCTGGGAGGGGCCGTTGGGGGCGGTCAGGCCGTTCGACGCGCCGTCGGAGTTGACGGCGGAGCCGCGGACGACGGCGAGGACGCGGCGGCCCTGCCGCCGGGCGTCGGAGAGCCGCTGCACGAGCAGCATGCCGACGCCCTCGGACCAGCCGGTGCCGTCCGCCGTCGCGGCGAAGGACTTGCACCGCCCGTCGGAGGCGAGGCCGCCCTGGCGGGAGAACTCCTGGAACGCCGTCGGGGTGGCCATCACGGCCACGCCGCCGGCCAGCGCCAGGTCGCACTCGCCGCGCCGCAGCGCCGCCCCGGCGAGGTGCAGCGCCACCAGCGACGAGGAGCAGGCGGTGTCGACGGTGACGGCGGGGCCCTCCAGCCCGAGGGCGTACGCGACCCGGCCGGAGATGACGCTGTGCGCGGCGCCCGTCATCAGGTAGCCCTCGACGCCCTCGGGGACCTCGGTCAGGCCCGTGCCGTAGCCGGAGGTGGAAGCGCCCACGAAGACGCCCGTACGGCTGCCGCGCAGCGACGCGGGGTCCACCCCGGCCCGCTCCAGTGCCTCCCAGGACGTCTCCAGGGTGAGCCGCTGCTGCGGGTCCATGGCGAGGGCCTCGCGGGGCGAGATCTCGAAGAAGGCGGGGTCGAAGTCCGCCACGTCGTGGAGGAAGCCGCCCGCCGGCGGGTGCGTCCCCTCGGCCGGCTCGGGTATCTCCCAGCCCCGGTCGGTGGGGAACGGCGAGATGGCGTCCACGCCGTCGGCGACGAGCCGCCAGAACGCCTCCGGCCCGTCGACGCCGCCGGGGTAGCGGCAGGCCATGCCGACGATCGCGACGGGCTCGTCGGCATCGACGACGACGGTCTGCGGGGCGACGGCCGGGGCGGCGCCGGAGACCAGCTCGCGCAGGTGCGCGGCCAGCTCGGCGGGGGTCGGGTAGTCGAAGACCAGTGTGGTGGGCAGCCGCAGGCCGGTGGCCGCGTTCAACCGTCCCCGGAAGTCCACGGCGGTCAGCGAGTCGAAGCCGAGGTCCTTGAACGGGCGGCCGCGCAGCTCGTCGGGGGTGGCGTGGCCCAGCACCGCCGCGGTCTGCTCGTTGACCAGGCGCAGCAGCTCCCGCTCCTGCTCCGCGGCCGGGAGCGCCGCGAGGTGGCGCAGTGGCGCGGCGACCCCGTCCGCCGGCGTGGCGGCCTCCTCCTCGGCGACGAGCGCCCGCACCTGCGGCAGGTCGCCGAGGAACGGGCTGGGCCGGGCCACTGTGAACGCGGGGTGGAACCGGCTCCAGTCGACGTCGGCGACTGTCACGCAGGGCGTGGGCCGGCGCAGCGCCCGGTCGAGGGCGACGAGCGCCTTCTCCGGGTCGACGGGCGGCAGGCCCATCCGGTTGAGCTGCTCGGTGGCGACGTTCTCGGCGGCCATGCCGTGCGCGCCGCCCCAGGCCGTCCAGGACACGGCGGTGGCCGGCAGGCCCCGGTCGCGCCGGTTCACGGCCAGGCCGTCCAGCAGAGAGTTGCCGGCGCCGTACGCGCACTGCCCGGCGCTGCCCCACACGCCGGAGATGGAGGAGAACATGACGAACGCGGCGAGGTCGCGCTCGGCGAGGCAGGCGTCGAGGTGCAGGGCGCCGAGCACCTTGCCCGCGACGACGTGGGAGAACTCGTCGAGGGTGGTGTCGGTGATCGGGGTGAGCTGGTCGGTGCCGGCGGCGTGCACGACCGCCGTCAGGTCGGGCAGCGAGCCGACCAGGTCCGCCACGGACCGCCGGTCGGTGACGTCGCAGGTGGCGGCGGTGACCCGCCCGTCGGCGCCGTACCGGTCGAGCAGGTCCGCCACGGCGGGGGCGGCGGCGCCCCGGCGGCTGGCCAGGACCACCCGCCCGGCGCCCCGGTCGAGCAGCCAGCGGGTGACGTGGCCGCCGAGGGCGCCGGTGCCGCCGGTGACCAGGACGGCGCCGGACCACCAGTCGCCGGCGGGGTTCTCGTCGGTCGTCGGCGGGGCCGGCGTGAGCCTCCGGGCCCAGGTTCCGCCGGGGCGCACGGCCACCTGGTCCTCGCCGCCGTGGCCGGCCAGCACGGCGGCGAGCCGCCGGGTGATGGCGGCGTCGACGGTGGCCGGCACGTCGACCAGGCCGCCCCAGCGGTGCGGTTGCTCGACGGCCGCCGCGCGGCCGAGGCCCCAGACCTCGGTCTGCAGCGGGTGCGCGACCCGGTCGCCCGGGGCCGCCGCCACCGCGCCGCTGGTGACGCACCACAGCGGCGCCACCAGGTCCAGGTCGGTCATCGCCTGGACGAGGGCGAGGGTGCCGGCGGCGGCGAGGGTCACGCCGGGGTGCTCGGGCAGCAGCCGGTCCTGGCCGGCGACGACGGCGAGCACGCCGTCGACACCGCGGTCGCCGGTCAGCATCCGGAGCCGGGCGGCGAGCGCCGCGCGGTCCAGGTCCGCGGCGCCGACGCGCAGCACCAGCGGCTCGGCGTCGCCGAAGAGCCCGGCCAGGCCGTCGGCCCACGCCGGCGCGTCCTCGGCGGGCAGCACAACCAGCCAGCGGCCCGCCGGGGCGTCGCCGTCCTCGACCGGCACGGGCTGCCAGCTCACCTGGTACGACCACCCGTCCACGAGGGAGCGTTCCCGCCGGGACCGACGCCAGGAGGACAGCGCGGGCAGGGCCGGCAGCAGCGCCCGTACCTGCTCGTCGTCGCCCAGCTCGCCGCGCAGCGTGTCGACGTCCGCCTGCTCCAGGGCGGTCCAGAACTCGTCGTCGCCGTCGGAGGAGGCGGTGCCGGGGCCGGCGGGCGGCGGCTCGGGCCAGAAGCGCCGGCGGCGGAAGGCGTACCCGGGCAGCGGCACCCGCGCGGTGTCGGCTCCCGCGTACAGCCTCGTCCAGGCGACCTCCACCCCGCCGACGTGCAGCTCGGCGAGGGCGGTGAGCGCCGACGTGGGCTCGGGGCGGTCGCGGCGCAGCAGCGCCACGGCGGAGGTCTCGTCGTCGGCCAGGACGTCGCGGGTCAGCGCGGTGAGCACTCCGCTGGGGCCGACCTCCAGGAACGTACGCACGCCCAGGGCGCGCAGCTGCTCGACGCCGTCGGCGAAGCGGACCGCCTCCCGCACGTGCCGCACCCAGTACTCGGCGGTGCGGATCTCGTCGGGGTCGGCGACGGCGCCGGTCAGGTTCGACACGATCGGCAGCGCCGGCGGGTGCAGCTCCAGCCGGCGCACCACGGCGGCGAACTCGGCGAGCATCGGTTCCATCAGCGGGCTGTGGAAGGCGTGGCTGACCCGCAGCGGCCTGGTGCGTACGCCCTGGTCGGCCCAGCGGCGTTCGAGTTCCTCGACGGCGTCGGCGGCGCCGGAGACGACGACGGCGGTGGGCCCGTTGACGGCGGCCACGGCGACCCGGTCCTCGACGTCGGCCAGAGCGGACCGGACGGCGTCGGCGGGGAGCTGGACGGCCAGCATCGCGCCGCCGGCCGGCAGGGCCTGCATCAGCCGGCCCCGGGCGGCCACCAGCGTGGCGGCGTCGGGCAGCGACAGCACGCCGGCCGCGTGCGCGGCGGAGAGCTCGCCGATCGAGTGGCCGAGCAGCACGTCCGGGACGACCCCCCAGCTCTCCAGGAGCCGGAACAGCGCGACCTCGACGGCGAACAGACCGGCCTGGGTGTAGAGGGTCTGGTTGAGCAGCCCGGCCGCCTCGTCGCCCTCGGGCGCGAAGAGCACCGGGGCGAGCGGGCGGGGCAGGTGCCGGTCCAGCTCGGCGCAGACCTCGGCCAGTGCCCGGTCGAAGACGGGGAACGCGGCGGCCAGCTCGCGGCCCATGCCGCTGCGCTGCGCGCCCTGGCCGGAGAAGAGGAACGCGAGCTTGCCGCCGCGCGGACCCGCGCCGGTGACCAGGCCCGGGGCGTCGCCGCCGGCGGCCAGCGCGCGCAGGGCGGCGGCCAGGCCGGCGCGGTCGGTGGCGAGCAGCACGGCGCGGTGCTCCAGGCCGGCCCGGGTGCTCGCCGACGACCAGCCGACGTCGGTCAGCCGCAGCCCGGGGCGGTCGTCGAGCCAGTCGGCCCAGCGGGTGGCCTGCGCGGTCAGGGATCCGGCGTCGCGGGCGGAGACCAGCACCGGCACGAGGCCGGCCGCGTCGACCGGGGCGGTGCCGGGCGCCGTGACCGGGTCGATCTCGGGGGCGGGGCCGTCCGGGGCGTCCGCCGGGGCCGGGTCGGCGGCGGGTGCCTCCTCGATGATCACGTGGGCGTTGGTGCCGCTCATGCCGAAGGAGGAGATGCCGGCGCGGCGGGGCCGCTCTCCGGCAGGCCACGGCCGCGGCTCGGTGGCCAGCGCGACTGCGCCGGCCGTCCAGTCCACGTTGGGGGTGGGCTCGTCGACGTGCAGGGTGGCGGGCACGGTGTCGTGCCGCAACGCCATCACCATCTTGATCACGCCGGCCACGCCGGCGGCGGCCTGGGTGTGGCCGATGTTCGACTTGACCGAGCCGAGCCAGAGCGGTTGGTCGGCCGGCCGACCCTGCCCGTACGTCGACAGCAGCGCCTGCGCCTCGATCGGGTCGCCGAGGGTGGTGCCGGTGCCGTGCGCCTCCACGACGTCGACCTGCTCGGGCGCGAGCCGGGCGCTGGCCAGCGCCTGGAGCACGACCCGCTGCTGGGACGGACCGTTGGGGGCGGTCAGGCCGTTGCTCGCGCCGTCGGAGTTGACGGCGCTGCCGCGTACGACCGCGAGCACGGGGTGGCCGTTGCGGCGGGCGTCGGAGAGTCGCTCGACGAGCAGCAGGCCGGCCCCCTCGCCCCAGGCGGTGCCGTCGGCGGCGGCGGCGAACGACTTGACCCGGCCGTCCAGGGCCAGGCCGCGCTGGCGGCTGAAGCCGATGAACGCGGACGGGGTGGACATGACGGTGGCGCCGCCGGCCAGCGCCAGGGTGCACTCGCCCTGCCGCAGCGCCTGGCAGGCCAGGTGCAGCGCGACCAGCGACGACGAGCAGGCGGTGTCGACGGTGACGGCGGGACCCTCGATGCCGAGCGCGTACGAGATCCGGCCGGACACGACGCTGGCCGCGGTGCCGGTGAGGATGTAGCCCTCGGTGCCGGGCGGCGGCTGCTGAAGCAGCCCCACGTAGTCCTGGCCGGTGGTGCTGGCGAACACCCCGACCTGGTGGCCTCGCAGCGTCGAGGGGTCGATGCCGGCGTGCTCGAACGCCTCCCACGAGGTCTCCAGCAGCAGCCGCTGCTGGGGGTCCATGGCCAGCGCCTCGCGCGGCGAGATGCCGAAGAACGCGGCGTCGAACTCGGTGGCGGAGTCGACGAAGCCGCCCTCGGCGACGTACGACGTGCCGGGATGGTCGGGGTCCGGGTGGAACAGCCGCGCCAGGTCCCAGCCGCGGTCGGCGGGGAACGCGGAGTAGGCGTCGCGGCGGGAGTCGACGAGCTCCCACAGTTCCTCGGGCGAGCCCACCCCGCCCGGGAAGCGGCAGGCCATGCCGACGATGGCGATCGGCTCGCGGCTGGCCGCCTCAAGCTCGCCGAGCTTCCTCCGGGTCTGGTGAAGGTCCGCCGTCACCCATTTCAGGTACTCCCGGAGCGTATCTTCAGTCGCCATTGACGCCACCTCTTCGGGTCGGAGAGAAACAGCGACCCAATACCGTCCACGGACGCCACAAGCCGCGAAGATCCAAACCCATTCAGCCGACCACGAATTGCCAGACAAAATGGCGTTTCAGCCCCCCACCAGGTCTTACGCGCCGGACGAAAGGTAATTGTCGCCGGACGGCGGTCACAACCCCTAGCGTGCCCCTACGGGTGCCCCTAGGTGGCGGGGGCGCAGGCTGGGCCGACCCGCCCTGCGAGCGGTGCGGCGCACCGCCCTCGCGGGGTGCGGCCGGGCGAGTGCGCGGACCCGCCCGGCCCGGCGTGTCACGACCGCCGACAACGGTCGTACGACACCATTTCTAGATCCCTGGCAAATTGCCGCCGGGGCCACCCAGCTCGCGGTGGATGAAATCGAAGATCTCGGCGTCGGTGGCGTCGTCGAGGGTGTGCGTGGCCGATTTCTCCTCGGCGGGACCACGGTCGTCGCCCCACCGGGCGACGAACGCCTGCAGCTGCACCAGCAGCTTCTGCCGGGTCAGCCGGTCCGGCGCCTCGGCCGCGAAGGCGCCGTCGAGCCGTTCCAGCTCGGCGAGCAGCGGCGCCGCCGCGGCGGCGCCGTCCTCGGCGAGCCGGTCGCGCAGGTGCCGGGCGAGGGCCGCCGGCGTGGGGTAGTCGAACACCACGGCGGCGGGCAGATGGACGCCGGTGGCGGCGCGGAGCCGGTTGCGCAGCTCCACGGCCGTCATCGAGTCGAAGCCGACCTCGCGGAACGCCCGGTCAGGCTCCAGCCCCGCGTCGCCGCCGTGGCCGAGCACGGTCGCCGCCAGGCCGCCCACGAGGTCGACGAGGACGCCCTCGCGGTCGGCGGGGCTCAGCGGACGCAGCCGCTCCCGCAGCGCGGTCGCCGCCTCGTCGTCAGCCGGCCGGCGCTCGTCGTCGGCGGGCATCGCCGCGCCCGCCTCCGGGACCCCGGTCAGCAGCGGGCACTGCCGCATCGACGCGAACGTCGGCACGAACCGGTCCCAGCGCACGTCGGCGACGATCAGCGCCCCCTGCGCGCGCAGCGCCTGCCCGAACGCCTCGACGGCCAGCTCCGGGGGCAGGCCCGGCAGGCCCCGCCGGCGCAGTTGCGTCTGCTCCGCCGACTCGGGATCGTCGCGCCACGGGCCCCACGCCACGGCGGTGGCCGCCAGTCCCCCGTGGCGCAGGCTCGCCGCGAGCGCGTGCAGCAGCGCGTCGCCGGCGGACTGGCCGGCCCGGCCGCCCGCGCCCCACACCCCAGTGGTCGAGGTGCACAGCACGAACGCGTCGAGCGGGCGGTGGGCCAGCTCGTCGGCGTACCTCGGGACGTCGCCGACGGTGGCGGCCAGGTCGGCGGCCAGGGCGGCGAGGGTCAGCTCGGTCAGCGGCACCGAGCCGGTCTCGGCCGGGACGTGCACGAGCGCGGTCACCGGCCGTTCCTCGGCGGCGAGCCGCTCCATCAGGTCGCCGAGCTTGCCCGTGGCCGGCTCGGCCAGCGGGAGCACCTCGGCGCCGTGGCGGCCCAGCCAGTCGGTGGTGTGCCGGGCGAGGGGGCCGGTCCCGCCGGTGAGCAGGACGGTGCCGTTCGGCCGGTAGCCGTCGCCCGCCGCCGGCAGCCCGGTGTCGCGGACCAGCCGCCGGGTGTGCACGCCGGCCTCCCGGACGGCGATCTGGTCCTCACCGTCGACGTTGACCAGGGCCCCGGCCAGGGCCGCGTACGCCGCCTCGGCCGGGTCCGCCGGCAGGTCGACGACTCCGCCGACGTGCCGGGGGTGCTCCAGCGCGGCGACGAGGCCGAGGCCCCAGGTGGTGGCCTGCGTCGGGTGCACGACCGCTTCCCCGCCGACGGCGACGGCGCCGGTGGTGGCCAGCCACAGCGGCACGGCCGGGCCGGAGCGGCCGGTGTGCGCCTGCACGAGCAGCAGGTTCGCCGCCAGGCCGGTCGGCAGCGCGGACTGCTCCGGGTGCGGCGCCTCGTCCAGCGCCAGCAGGGACAGCAGCGCCGTCGGCTGGTGCGCGGCGGCGAGCCGGTCGAGGTCGGCGGTCAGACCGTCGCGGGTGACGGTGGCCGGGTCGACGGTCAGCAGGTGCACCGTCGCGGCGCCGGCCGTGAGGGCGGCGAGCACCCGCTCGGTGACCTGGTGCGGCGGGGCCACCACCAGCCACGTGCCGGGGTCGGCGACGGTCAGCGCCCGGCGTTCCCAGGTGACCCGGTACCGCCAGCCGGCCAGGGTGCCGTCGAGCTGCCGGCGGCGCCGCCACGACTCCAGTTCCGGCAGCAGCTCGCGCATCGGCTGGTCCGGGTCGAGGCCGAGGCGGCCCAGGTCGCCGTCGGTGACGGCCCGCCAGAACGCGTCGTCGACCGGGTCGTCGGCGGCCGGTGCCGGCAACGTGTCGAGGGTCGGCCAGTAGCGCTGCGGCCGGAACGCGTACGTCGGCAGCTCGGGCAGCAGCCGGCGATCCGGGCGGGGGCCGGCCAGCGCGGCGAGCACCGCCGCCCAGTCGACGTCGCGCCCGGTGCCGTGCACGACGGCCAGCGCGGCGAGCAGGGCGGCCGGCTCGTCGGCGCCGGCGCGCAGCGCCGCCACGGCCGTGCCGTCGTCGGCGCCGGGGAGCAGGCCGGCGGTCATCGCCGTCAGCACCGCCTGCGGTCCGAGTTCCAGGAAGGTGTCCACGCCCGCGTCGCGCAGCGCGGCGATCCCGTCGGCGTACCGGACGGCCTCCCGGACGTGGCGCACCCAGTAGCCGGGCGTACGGATCTCGTCGGGCTCGGCGAGCCGCCCGGTCAGGTTCGACACGATCGGCAGCAGCGGCGCGGCGAACGTCAGTCCGTCGAGGACGGCTCGGAACTCGGTCAGCATCGGCTCCATCAGCGGGCTGTGGAACGCGTGGCTGACCCGCAGCCGGCGGGTGCGTACGCCGCGTTCCCGCCAGAGCCGTTCCAGCCCGTCGAGGGCGTCGAGGGCCCCGGCGAGGACCACGGCGGTGGGGCCATTGACGGCGGCGACGCCGACCCGGTCGCCCAGCCCGGCCAGGGACTCGACGACGGCCGCCTCGTCGGCGGCGACGGCGAGCATCCCGCCCCCGGCGGGCAGGGCCTGCATGAGCCGGCCCCGGGCGGCCACCAGCGTGGCGGCGTCGGCGAGGGACAGCACGCCGGCGACGTGAGCGGCGGTGATCTCGCCGATGGAGTGCCCGGCAACGTGCCCGGGCACCACCCCGAACGACTCGACCAGCCGGAACAGGGCCACCTCCAGCGCGAACAGCCCCGCCTGGGTGAAGACCGTCTCGTCGAGCAGCGTCGCCTCGGCGCTGCCCTCGGCCGCGAACAGCACCGGCTTCAGCGGCTGCGGCAGCTGGTGGTCCAGGGCCGCGCAGACCTCGTCGAGGGCCGCCGCGAAGACGGGGAACGTGTCGTACAGCCGGCGGCCGGCACCGGGGCGCTGGGCGCCCTGGCCGGAGAACTGGACCGCGAGGCCGCCGCCGCGTCGCCGGGCGGTGACCAGCGCGGGGTGCTCCTCCCCGGCGGCCAGGGCCCGCAGCGCGGCCGTTCGGGTCGCCCGGTCGGCGGCCACCACTGTGGCCCGCCGGCCGAGGTGGGCCCGGCCGTCGGCGAGCGCCCAGGCGACCAGGTCGGCGGGGTCGTCGCCCGTCGCGACGCGGTCGGCCAGCCGGCCGGCCTGCTCACGCAGCGCGGGCAGGTCGGCTGCGGAGACCGGCCACGGCAGGATCGCCGCGGGACGGTCCCCGTCGGGGAAGGCCGGCTCCGGGCGGTCCGGGGCCTGTTCCAGGATGACGTGGGCGTTGGTGCCGCTGATGCCGAACGAGGAGACGCCCGCCCGGCGCGGCCCTTCCGTGGTGGTCCACGGTCGTGCCTCGGTGAGCAGCGCCAGCGTGCCGGAGGACCAGTCGACGTGCGGGGTCGGCGCGTCGACGTGCAGGGTCTTCGGCAGCACCTCGTGCTGCAGGGCCAGCACCATCTTGATGAGGCTGGCGGCGCCCGCCGCGGCCTGGGTGTGGCCGATGTTCGACTTCACCGACCCGAGCCACAGCGGCCGGTCGGCGGTCCGGTCCCTGCCGTACGTGGCCAGCAGGGCCTGCGCCTCGATCGGGTCGCCGAGGGTGGTGCCGGTGCCGTGCGCCTCGACGACGTCCACGTCGGCGGGGGTGAGGCCGGCGTTGTCGAGCGCGTGCCGGATGACCCGCTGCTGCGCGGGCCCGTTCGGCGCGGTGAGGCCGTTGCTCGCGCCGTCGGAGTTGACGGCGCTGCCCCGTACGACGGCGAGGATCCGGTTGCCGTCGCGCTGGGCGTCGGAGAGCCGCTGGAGCAGCAGGACGCCGACGCCCTCGCCCCAGCCGGTGCCGTCGGCGGCCTCGGCGAACGCCTTGACCCGCCCGTCGGCGGCGAGGCCGCGCTGCCGGGAGAACTCCAGGAACGCGCCCGGCGTCGACATCACCGTCACGCCGCCGGCCAGCGCGAGGTCGCATTCGCCGCTGCGCAGCGCCTGCGTGGCGAGGTGCAGGGCCACCAGCGACGACGAGCAGGCCGTGTCGACGGTGACCGCCGGGCCGTGCAGCCCGAACGAGTACGCCAGGCGGCCCGAGACCACCGACGCGCCGTTGCCGGTCGCCTGGTAGCCCTCCACCTGGGCTCGGGCGCCCAGCAGCAGTGTGGCGTAGTCCTGCCCGTTGGTGCCCATGAAGACGCCGGTGGCGGAGCCGCGTACGCCGTGCGGGTCGATGCCGGCGCGTTCGAAGGCCTCCCAGGTGGTGTGCAGCAGCAGCCGCTGCTGCGGGTCCATGGCGAGGGCCTCGCGCGGGTTGATCCCGAAGAACGCGGCGTCGAAGCCGGCGACGTCGTGCAGGAAGCCACCGCTGCGGGTGTAGCTGGTGCCGACCTGCTCCGGGTCGCTGTCGAACAGGGCGTCGAGGTCCCAGCCCCGGTCGGCAGGCATCGGCGTGACCGCGTCCACTCCGTCGGCCAGCAGCCGCCACAGCTCCTGCGGCGACGACACCCCGCCCGGGAAGCGGCAGGCCATGGAGACGATCGCGATCGGCTCGTCGGCCGCGGGCCGGGCCGCGGTCGCGCCGCCGGCAGCCGGGCCGCCGTCCGCGCCGACCACGATTTCGGTACGCAGGAAGCGGGCCAGTTCCGCCGCCGAGGGGTGGTCGAAGACCACTGTCGACGGCAGGGTCAGGCCGGTGACCCGGCCCAGCCGGTCCCGCAGCTGCACGGCGGCGAGGGAGTCGAAGCCCAGCTCGCGGAACGCCCGGCCGGCCGGCACCTGGTCGGTGGTGGGGTGGCCGAGCACGGCCGCCGCCTCCGCGCGGACGAGGTCGACCAGCAGCGCCTCCTGGCCGGTCACCGGCAGCGTGGCGAGCCGGTTGCGCAGCCCGTCGGTCGCGGCGGTGTTCTCCGGCCGCTGCGGCTCCCCGGCGACGGCGGGGGCGACCCGGTCGAAGAGGTGGCTCGGCCGTACGGCGGTGAACGCCGTGACGAACCGGGACCAGTCGACGTCCACGATCACCGGGGCCGCCTCGGGGGCGTTCACCCAGCGGCCGAGCGCCGCGACGGCGGCGTCGGGCGCGAGCGGGCTGAACCCGCGGCGGCGCAGGCCGTCCGCGGTCTCCCCGGCGGCCATGCCGTCCTCCGCCCACGGGCCGTACGCCAGCGCGGTGGCGGGCAGGCCCTTCGCCCGGCGGGCGGCGACGAGGGTGTCGAGCAGGGCGTTGCCGGCCGCGTAGCCGGCCTGCCCGCCGCCGCCCCAGACACCGGCGACCGAGGAGAAGACCACGAACGCGTCGAGGTCCCGACCCCGGCAGGCGGTGTCGAGGTGCAGGGCGCCGAGCACCTTGCCGGCCAGGGTCTCCGACAGCTCGCCGTCGGTCACCTCGTGCGCTGCGGTGGTGCCGCCGGACGCCCCGGCGGTGTGCACGACGGCGGTCAGCTCCGGCAGCCCGGAGACCAGAGCCTCGACCGCGGCCCGATCGGTGACGTCGCACGCCACCACCCGCACCGCGCCCAGCTCCGCCACCAGCTCCGCAGCGCCCGGAGCCGCCGGACCCCGCCGCGACGCCAGCACCACCTCGGCCGCCCCGTTCGCCAGCAACCAGCGCGCCACGTGCCGACCCAGCGCACCCGTACCACCGGTCACCAGCACCGTCCCGGCGGGCCGCCAACCCGCACCCGCGGGCGGCGCGGCCGGCACCAGCCGCCGGCCGAAGAGGCCGTTGCGGCGGACGGCCACCTGGTCCAGGGTGCCGTCGGCGAGGACCGCGACGAGCCCGGCGCGGGCGCCGCGGTCGGCGCGGTCGGGCAGGTCGACCAGGCCACCCCAGCGGTCCGGCTGTTCGAGGGCGACGACCCGGCCCAGGCCCCACGCCAGCGCCGCCCATACGTCGCCGGCCCGCTCCCCGGCCGTGACCGGCATCGCGGTACGGCTCAGCGCCCACACCCGTCCCGGCAGGCCGGTGTCGGTGAGCGCCCGGATGAGGGTGAGCAGGGCGGCCGCGCCGGCGGGCACCGCCGGGGTGTCCGCCAGGGGCCGGTCCTGGCGGGGCAGCACGCAGAGCACCCCGGCCCAGCCCTCCCCGCTGATCCGGCCCAGTCGCTCGCCCAGTTCGGGGCGGGCGAGGGTGGACGACACGGTGAGCGTGTCCACCCGGGCGCCCGCCTGGGTGAGGGTCTTCGCCACGCCCGCGTCGGCGCCGCTGTCGACGGTGACGACCAGCCACCGCCCGGACAGCCGGGTCGCCGGGGCCGGCCGTACCGGCTCCCACCCGATCCGGTACGACCACCCGTCGAGGGCGGTGTCGCGCGACCGGTGCTGACGCCAGCGCGCCAGGAGCGGCAGGGCCGGGCCGAGCGCGTCCAGGTCCTCGGTGTCGTCGCCGAGTTCGGCGGCGAGGGCGGCCAGGTCGCCGCGCTCGACGGCGGCCCAGAACTCGGTGTCGCCGCCCTCCGGGGCGGCCTGCCTCGTGGGCGTGCCCTCAGGCCAGTAGCGCTGGTGCTGGAAGGCGTACGTGGGCAGGTCGACGCGGCGCGCGCCGGTGTCCGCGAACCACGACTGCCAGGTCACCGGCATCCCGTGCACGTGCAGCTCCGCCAGGGCGTGCAGCAGCGCGTGCGCCTCCGGACGGTCCCGGCGCTGCACCGCAACGGCCAGCACGGCGTCGTCGCCGGGCAGCACGTCGGCGGCCATCGCGGTCAGCACGCTCTGCGGCCCGACCTCCAGGAACGTGTCGATACCGGCGGCCCTCAGGGCGGTGATCCCGTCGGCGTACCGGACGGCGTCGCGCACGTGCCGCACCCAGTAGTCGGCCGTGCGGATCTCGTCCCCGGCCAGGGCCCCGGTCACGTTCGACACGACCGGCAGCAGCGGCGTGGCAAAGGTGAGGCCGTGCAGGATCGTGCGGAACTCGTCGAGCATCGGCTCCATCAGCGGGCTGTGGAACGCGTGGCTCACCGTCAGGCGGCGAGTGCGCACACCTCGGTCCCGCCAGGCCCGCTCCACCTCGTCCAGGGCCTCGACGGCACCGGAGACGACGACGGCGGTGGGCCCGTTGACGGCCGCGATACCGAGGCGGTCGGTCATCCCGGCGAGAGACTCCGCCACCGCAGCCTCGTCAGCGGCCACGGCCAGCATGCCGCCGCCCGTGGGCAACGCCTGCATCAACCGACCCCGCGCGGCGACGAGCTGACACGCGTCGGCCAGGGACAACACGCCCGCGACATGCGCCGCCGTCACCTCACCGATCGAGTGACCAGCCACCACGTCGGGCACGATCCCGAACGACTCCACCAGACGGAACAACGCCACCTCGACCGCGAACAGACCGGCCTGGGTGAAGACGGTCTGGTCCAGCAGCTCCGCCTCGGCGGAACCCGACGACGCGAACAGCACCTCCCGCAACGGACGCGGCAACAACGGATCGAGGTGTCCACACACCTCGTCCAGCGCGGCGGCGAACACCGGGAACCCGGCGTACAACTCCCGGCCCATCCCGGCCCGCTGCGCGCCCTGGCCGGAGAAGATCAGCGCGAGCTGGCCGCGTACGGCGGTGGAGCCGGTCACGACGGTCCCGGAGGGCTCGCCCGCATCGAGGGCCCGAAGCGCGGTGAGCAGGTCGTTGCCGTCGGCCACCACGGCGACGGCGCGCTGTTCCAGCGCGGGCCGGGTGGTGACGGAGGACCAGGCCACGTCCAGCGGACGCGGGGCCTCGTCGGCGGCGAGCCAGCGCGCCCACCGGCCCGCTTGGCCGGCCAGGGCCGCGTCGGAGCGCGCGGAGAGCAGCACCGGTACGACCGGCGGCACGTCGCTGGCGACGACCTCACCCTCGATCGTCCCGGCCGGCGGCTGCTCGATGATCACGTGCGCGTTCGTGCCGGAGATGCCGAACGACGACACCGCCGCCCGACGCGGACGGTCCACCGCCGGCCACGGGGTGGGCTCGGTCGCGAGGGCCACCGCCCCGGCCGTCCAGTCCACGTGCGGCGACGGCTCGTCCACGTGCAGGGTCGCCGGCACCAGGCCGTGACGCATCGCCATGACCATCTTGATCACACCGGCCACACCCGCAGCCGCCTGCGTGTGCCCGATGTTCGACTTCACCGAGCCGAGCCAGAGTGGCCGGTCGGCGGGCCGGTCCTGCCCGTACGTGGCCAGGACGGCCTGCGCCTCGATCGGGTCACCCAGCGTCGTGCCCGTGCCGTGCGCCTCGACCACGTCCACGTCGGACGGCGACAGCCGCGCCGACGCCAGCGCCTGCCGGATTACCCGCTGCTGCGACGGACCGTTCGGCGCGGTCAGCCCGTTCGACGCACCGTCCTGATTCACGGCCGTGCCCCGCACCACGGCGTAGATCTTCCGGCCCTCGCGCTGGGCGTCGGAGAGCCGCTGCACCAGCAGCACGCCGACGCCCTCGGACCAGCCGGTGCCGTCGGCCGACGCCGCGAACGACTTGCACCGGCCGTCCTGCGACAGACCACGCTGACGCGAGAACTCGATGAACGTCCCCGGCGTCGCCATCACCGTCACACCACCGGCCAACGCCAGGTCGCACTCGCCGGAACGCAACGCCTGCGCGGCGAGGTGGAGCGCCACCAGCGACGACGAGCACGCCGTGTCCACCGTGACCGCCGGCCCCTCCAACCCGAAGGTGTAGGCGACCCGACCGGACAGCACGCTGCCGGAGGTGCCGGTCCCGACGTAGCCCTCCACCTCGGTCGGCAGGTCCATGAGCCGGGAGGCGTAGTCGTGGTACATGACACCGGCGAACACACCCGTCCGGCTGCCCCGCAACCGCTGCGGGTCCAGACCCGCCGACTCGAACGACTCCCACGACGCCTCCAGCAGCAACCGCTGCTGCGGATCCATCGCCAGAGCCTCACGCGGCGAGATCCCGAAGAAGCCCGGGTCGAACTCGGCAGCCCCGTACAGGAAACCTCCGTGGCGCGTGTACGACGTACCGCTGCGGTTCGGGTCCGGGTCGAACAGCGACTCCAGGTCCCAGCCCCGGTCCGCCGGGAACTCGGAGATCCCGTCGCCGCCGCCGGCCAGCAGCCCCCACAGTTCGTCGGGGGACTCCACCCCGCCCGGGTAGCGGCAGGCCATGCCCACGATCGCGATCGGCTCGTCGGTGCCGGCGACCGGGCCGGCGACCGGGCCGGCGGTCGACTGGCGCACCCCGGCCAACTCCGACCACAGGTGGTCGGCGAGCATGGCCGGGGTCGGGTAGTCGAAGACCAGCGTCGAGGCCAGCCGCAGCCCGGTAGCCGCGTTCACGCGGTTGCGCAGGTCGACGGCGGTCAGCGAGTCGAAGCCCAACTCCCGGAACGCCCGGTCCGCCGGCACCGACTCCGCACCACCGTGCCCCAACACCTGCGCGACCAGACCCCGTACCAGCACGTCGACCTGGGCGCGGCCCTCGTCCTCGGTCAGCCCGACGAGCCGGTCGGCCCAGCCGCCACCGCCCTGCCCCGCCTGGCGGCGGGTGCCGGTCACGCCGATCAGGGTGCGCAGCACGGCCGGCACGGGGCCGCCGGAGGTCGCCGCCCGCAGCGCGGGCACGTCGATCACGGCCGGTACGAGCACCGCCCGGTCGGCGCCCAGGGCGGCGTCGAACAGCTCCAACCCGATCTCGGCGCTCATCGGCGTCAGACCCGCCCGCGCGGACCGCGCCCGGTCCGCCTCGTCGATCGAGGCGGCCATGCCTGCCGTGTCCCACATCCCCCACGCCAGACTCACCGCCGGCAACCCGAGCTGCCGCCGGTGGGCCGCAAGCCCGTCGAGGAACGCGTTGCCCGCCGCATACGCCGACTGACCCGGCGAGCCGAGCACACCCGCAACCGACGAGAACACCACGAACAAGTCGAGATCCAGACCCGCCGTCGCCTCGTGCAGGAACCAACCCGCCGACACCTTCGGCGCCAACACCCCCGCCAACCGCTCCGCCGTCAGCCCCTCCACCACACCGTCGTCCAACACACCAGCGGTGTGCACCACACCTGCCAGCCGACCCTCGGCGGCCACCTCGGCCACCAGACCGAACACCTGGTCCCGGTCCGTCACGTCACAGGCAACGACCCGCACGGACGCACCCAACGCCGACAACCGCTCCGACAGCTCGCCCGCACCGGCGGCCTCCGGACCACGCCGCGACACCAGCACCAGCGACCGCACGCCGTGCACCGACACCAGGTGCTCCGCGACCAGCGCACCGAGCGCACCCGTACCACCGGTCACCAGCACCGCACCGTCACCCACGGCCGGCGTCTCCGCCGCCGTGATGCCGGCCCGGACCAGGCGCGGCGAGTGCACCGCACCCCCGCGGACGGCCAACTGGCCGCCGGTCGCGGTCGGTTCCCGCAGGACGCCGTCCAGCAGGGCCACCAGCGCGGCATCCGGGTCGCCGTCGACGTCCGCGAGCACGATGCGGCCCGGGTGCTCCGACTGCGCCGAGCGCAGCAGACCCCACACCGCCGCGCCGGCCAGGTCGGTCACCCGGTCGTCGTCCCCGACGGACACCGCGCCCCGGGTCACCACCACGAGCCGCGAGTCCGCCAGGGCATCCGCCCCGAGCCAGGACTGCACGGTCGCCAGCACGTCCGAGGTCACCGCCCGGACCGACTCCGCCGTCGCCGACCCGGGCGCGGGGAACACCGGCAGCAGCAGCGTCCGGGGGACGGACTCCTCCCCCGCGGCCGTCGCCACGTCGGGGTACGTGGGCATTCCGACGGGTGCCGGCAGCTCCCGGCCGCCGGTCACCAGCGCCCAGCCGGAAAGCTCCCCGGCGGGCGCGGCCTCCACGGCCGGCCATCGCAGCTCGAACAGCGACCGCGTGGCCACGCCCGGCGCGGCCACGCCGGTCAGCTCCCGCAGGGCGAGGGAGTCCACCGACACGACCGGCGCGCCCACCTCGTCGTACGCGGCCAGCCGCAGCCCGGAGCCGTCGCGGGTCAGGCGTACCCGCAGCGCCCCCGCTCCCGAGGCGTGCACCTGCACGCCCTCGAACGCGAACGGCACCCGTGGCCCGCCCGACTCCTCGCCGCCCAGCAGCAGCCCGATCGGGTGCAGGGCGGCGTCCAGCAGCGCCGGGTGCACGCCGAACCCGGCGGCCTCCGTCGCGTCGTCCGGCAGGACCACCTCGGCGTACACCTCGTCGCCGCCGGTCCAGGCACGCCGGAGCCCCTGGAAGGCCGGCCCGTACGTCAGGCCGTGTTCCGCCAGCGTCGGGTACCAGCTCGCCAGGTCCACCTCCGCCGCGCCGGCGGGGGGCCAGGTGACCGGGTCCGGCTCGTCGGCGGTGGAAGGCTCCAGCACGCCCTCCGCGTGCCGGGTCCAGCCCGCCTCGGGATCGTCGTCGGGGCGGGAGTAGACGGCGACGGGACGCTGCGGCGACTCCGACGTGGACACCCGCACCTGGATCCGCACGCCTCCCGTTCCGGGGAGGGCCAGCGGGGCGGCCATGGTCAGCTCCCGCAGCCGGGAGAGGCCCACCTCGTCGCCGGCCCGCACCGCCAGCTCGACCAGGGCGGTGCCCGGCACCAGCGTCAGCCCGGAGACCGTGTGGTCGGCCAGCCACGGGTGCGTGGCCAGGGAGAGCCGGCCCGTCAGCACCATCTCGTCGTCGCCGGCCAGGTCCACCGTCGCGCCGAGCAGCGGGTGCACGGTGCGGCCGAGCCCGGCCCCGGACACGTCGCCCGTACGCGCCCGGCCGGCGGTGGGCCAGTAGCGCTGGTGCTGGAAGGCGTACGTGGGCAGGTCGACGCGGCGCGCGCCGGTGTCGGCGAACCACGACTGCCAGGTCACCGGCACGCCCTGCACGTGCAGCTCCGCCATGGCGTACAGCAGCGCGTGCGCCTCCGGACGGTCCCGGCGCTGCACCGCGACGGCCAGCACGGCGTCGTCGCCGGGCAGCACGTCGGCAGCCATCGCGGTCAGGACGCTCTGCGGCCCGACCTCCAGGAACGTGTCCACCCCCGCCTCGCGCAGGGCGGTGATCCCGTCGGCGAAGCGCACGGCCTCGCGCACGTGCCGCACCCAGTAGTCGGCCGTGCGGATCTCGTCGCCGGCCAGGGCCCCCGTCACGTTCGACACGACCGGCAGCAGCGGCGCGGAGAACGTCAACCCGTCCAGGACCGTGCGGAACTCGTCGAGCATCGCCTCCATCAGCGGACTGTGGAACGCGTGGCTCACCGTCAGGCGGCGAGTGCGCACGCCCCGGTCGCGCCAGACCCGCTCCACCTCGTCCAGGGCCTCGACGGCACCCGACACCACCACTGCGGTGGGTCCGTTGACTGCCGCGATGCCTGCCCGGTCGGCGAGCCCGGCGATCGACTCGACCACCGCAGCCTCGTCGGCCGCCACGGCCAGCATGCCGCCGCCGGTGGGCAACGCCTGCATCAACCGACCCCGCGCGGCCACGAGGGCGCACGCGTCGGCCAGGGACAGCACCCCGGCCACGTACGCGGCTGTCACCTCACCGATCGAGTGACCGGCCAGCATGTCCGGCACGATCCCGAACGACTCCACCAGGCGGAACAGCGCCACCTCGACCGCGAACAACCCGGCCTGCGTGAACACCGTCTGGTCCAGCAACTCCGCCTCGGCGGTGCCCGCAGACGCGAACAGCACCCCCTGCAACGGACGCGGCAGCAACGGATCGAGGTGTCCGCACACCTCGTCCAGCGCGGCGGCGAAGACCGGGAACCCGGCCGACAGCTCCCGGCCCATCCCGGCGCGCTGCGCGCCCTGGCCCGAGAAGAGCAGGGCGAGCCGGCCGCGCTGGCCGGTGGCGCCGGAGACGACCGTACCGGTGGGGTCGCCGTCGGCGAGGGCGGTCAACGCCGCGACCAGGTCGTCCCGGTCGGCGGCGGTGACGACCGCCCGGTGTTCCAGCGCGGGCCGGGTGGTGACGGAGGACCAGGCCACGTCCAGCGGACGCGGGGCCTCGTCGGCGGTCAGCCAGCGCGCCCACCGGCCCGCCTGCGCCGACAGCGCGGCGGCGTCGCGGGCCGACAGCAGCACCGGCACGACCGGCGGTACGTCGCGGGTGACGATCTCGCCCTCGATCGTCCCGGCCGGCGGCTGCTCGATGATCACGTGCGCGTTCGTGCCGGAGATTCCGAACGACGACACCGCCGCCCGACGCGGACGGTCCACCCGCGGCCACGGGGTCGCCTCCGTAGCCAGGGCCACCGCCCCCGCCGACCAGTCCACATGCGGCGACGCCTCGTCCACATGCAACGTCGCCGGGACGACGCCGTGCCGCATCGCCAACACCATCTTGATCACACCAGCCACACCCGCAGCCGCCTGCGTGTGCCCGATGTTCGACTTCACCGACCCCAACAGCAACGGCCGATCCTGCGGACGCTCCTGCCCGTACGTCGCCAGCAACGCCTGCGCCTCGATCGGGTCACCCAGCGTCGTACCCGTACCGTGCGCCTCCACGGCGTCCACGTCGGCCGCAGTGAGCCGCGCGTTCGCCAGGGCCTGCCGGATCACCCGCTGCTGCGACGGACCGTTCGGCGCGGTCAGCCCGTTCGACGCACCGTCCTGGTTCACGGCCGTGCCACGTACCACCGCCAGCACGCGGTGCCCGTTGCGCCGCGCGTCCGACAGCCGCTCCACGAGCAGCACGCCGACGCCCTCGGACCAGCCGGTGCCGTCGGCCGACGCCGCGAACGACTTGCAGCGGCCGTCGGCCGACAGGCCGCGCTGACGGGAGAACTCGATGAACGTCCCCGGCGTCGCCATCACCGTCACACCACCGGCCAGCGCCAGATCACACTCACCGGAACGCAACGCCTGCGCGGCGAGGTGCAGCGCGACGAGGCTGGAAGAACAAGCGGTGTCGACGGTGACCGCCGGGCCCTCGAGCCCGAAGGTGTAGGCGACCCGACCGGACAGCACGCTGCCCGACGTGCCCGTGCCGACGAAGCCCTCGGCGTCCGGCGGCAGGTCCATCAGGCGGGAGGCGTAGTCGTGGTACATGACACCGGCGAAGACACCCGTCCGGCTGCCCCGCAACCGCTGCGGGTCCAGCCCCGCCGACTCGAACGACTCCCACGACGCCTCCAGCAGCAACCGCTGCTGCGGGTCCATCGCCAGGGCCTCACGCGGCGAGATGCCGAAGAAGCCCGGGTCGAACTCGGCAGCCCCGTACAGGAAACCCCCGTGGCGCGTGTACGACGTACCGCTGTGCTCCGGGTCCGGGTCGAACAGGCTCTCCAGGTCCCAGCCGCGATCGGTGGGGAACTCCGAGATCCCGTCGCCGCCGCCGGCCAGCAACGCCCACAGCTGGTCCGGACCATCGACGCCACCGGGGTAGCGGCAGGCCATGCCCACGATCGCGATCGGCTCGTCGGTGCCGGCGGTGAGTACCGCCGTCTGGCGGGCGGTGATCTGCCCGGAGACCTGCTCGTGCAGGTGGTCGGCGAGCACGGCCGGGGTCGGGTAGTCGAAGACCAGCGTCGAGGCCAGCCGCAGCCCGGTGGCCGCGTTCAACCGGTTACGCAGGTCCACCGCCGTCAGCGAGTCGAAGCCCAACTCCCGGAACGCCCGGTCCGCCGGCACGGCTTCCGCACCACCGTGCCCCAGCACCTGCGCGACCAGACCCCGTACCAGCACGTCGATCTGGGCGCGCGCCTCGTCGGGCGCCAGGCCCGCGAGCTGGTTGGCCCAGTCGCCGCTCCGCGCGGCCCGTCGCCGGGCCGCCGTCGACCCGATCAGGGTACGCAGCACGGCCGGCACCGGGCCGGCGCCGAGCGCTGCGCGCATCGCCGGTACGTCGATCACGGCCGGCACCAACGCCGGCTGCTCCGCCACCAGGGCGGCGTCGAACAGCTCCAACCCGGTCTCGGCGCTCATCGGCGTCAGACCCGCCCGCGCGGACCGCGCCCGGTCCGCCTCGTCGATCGAGGCGGCCATGCCGGCGGTGTCCCACATGCCCCACGCCAGACTCACCGCCGGCAACCCGAGCTGCCGCCGATACACCGCCAACCCGTCCAGGAACGCGTTACCCGCCGCATACGCCGACTGACCCGGCGAGCCGAGCACACCCGCAACCGACGAGAACACCACGAACAAGTCGAGATCCAGACCCGCCGTCGCCTCGTGCAGGAACCAACCCGCCGACACCTTCGGCGCCAACACCCCCGCCAACCGCTCCGCCGTCAGCCCCTCCACCACACCGTCATCCAACACACCAGCCGTGTGCACCACACCCGCCAACCGACCCCCGGCGGTCACCTCGGCCACCAGCGCGCCGACCTGGTCCCGGTCCGTCACATCACACGCGACCACCCGCACCGACGCACCCAACGCCGACAACCGCTCCGACAACTCACCCGCACCAGCGGCCTCCGCACCACGCCGCGACACCAGCACCAGCGACCGCACACCATGCACCGACACCAAATGCTCCGCGACCAACGCACCGAGCGCACCCGTACCACCGGTCACCAGCACCGCACCGTCACCCACGACCGGCGTCTCCACCGACGCCGCAGCGACCGCACGCACCAGACGCGGCACGAACACCTCGCCCGCACGCACCGCGACCTGACCGCCGTGCGTCGACGGCTCGTCGGCCACCGTGGTCAGCACACCCAGCAGCCCGGCATCCACGTCACCGTCCACGTCCGCCAGCACGATGCGACCCGGGTGCTCCGACTGCGCCGACCGCAGCAGACCCCACACCGCCGTACCGGCCAGGTCCGACATCCGGTCGTCCGCCGCCACCGACACCGCACCCCGCGTCATCACCACGAGCCGCGACTCCGCCAGCGCATCGGCTGCCAGCCAGGACCGGACGGTCGCCAGCACCTCCGAGGTCGCCACGCGTACCGCGTCGGGGACGGCCGTCTCCGGCCCGTCGAGCGGCAGCAGCAGCGCCCTCGGTGCGACCGTCCGGCCGGCGTCGACCGCCGCGACGAGCGCCTCGACGTCGCCGTACGCCGGCAGGTCGGCGGTTGCCGGCGAGCCGACCAGCGCCCACCCGGAGAGGTCCCCGGTGGCGGCGATCTCCTCGGCCTGCCAGGTGAGTTCGAACATCGCGCGGGCCGCCGCGCCCGCCGCGGTCACGCCGGTCAGCTCGCGCAGGGCGAGGGAGTCGACCGAGACCACGGCCGCGCCCGACTCGTCGCACGCGACCAGCCGCACCGCCGAGCCCGTACGCGACAGCCGCACCCGCAGCACCCGCGCGCCCGAGGCATACACCTGCACACCCTCGAACGCGAAAGGCACCCGCGGCCCGCCCGACCCCTCGGTGCCGGGCAGCAGCCCGATCGGGTGCAGGGCGGCGTCCAGCAGCGCCGGGTGCACACCGAAGCGCGCCGCCTCCGTCGCCACCTCGTCCGGCAACGCCACCTCGGCGAACACCTCGTCGCCGCCCGCCCACACCCGGCGCAGCCCCCGGAACACCGGCCCGTATGCCAGGCCACGCTCCGCCAGCGTCGGGTACCAGCCCGCCACGTCCACCTCGGACGCACCGACCGGCGGCCACTCCCCCACGCCCGGCTCGCCGGCCGACGTCAGCTCCAGCACGCCCTCCGCATGCCGCACCCAGTCGGCCTCCGGATCACCCTCGGACTGCGAGTGCACCGCCACGACCCGGACGCCGGCCTCGTCGGCCGCACCGACGCGCACCTGCACCCGCACCGCGCCGGCCTCCGGCAGCACCAGCGGCGCGGCCACGGTCAACTCCCGCACCCGCGACGCACCCACCTCGTCACCCGCCCGCACCGCCAACTCCACCAGAGCGGCACCGGGAACGACCACCGCGCCGGACACGACGTGGTCCGCGAGCCACACGTGCGTCGACACCGACAACCGGCCCGTCAACACCACCATGTCCACACCGGCCACCGACACCGCCGCACCGAGCAGCGGATGCCCGGCCACGCCGAGGCCCGCCCCGGACACGTCGGCGGCACGCGCCTGGCCCGCGCCGAGCCAGTACCGCTGGTGCTGGAAGGCGTACGTCGGCAGGTCGACCCGGGCGGCGCCGGCGTCGGTGAACCACTGCGTCCAGGTCACCGGGACGCCGTGGACGTGCAGGTCGGCGAGGGCGTGCAGGAGTGCCTGCGGGGCGGGCCGGTCCCGGCGCTGGACGGCCACCGCGAGCGCGTCCTCGGCGAGCAGGTCGGCGTTCATCGCGGTCAGGACGCTCTGCGGGCCGATCTCCAGGAAGGTGTCGACCCCGGTGGCCCGCAGGGCGGCGATGCCGTCGGCGTAGCGGACGGTCTCCCGCACGTGCCGCACCCAGTACTCGGCGCGGGTGATCTCCTGCGGGTCGGCGAGCGCGCCGGTCAGGTTCGACACCACCGGCAGCAGCGGCGACCGGAACGTCAGCCCCGCCAGGACGGCGCGGAACTCATCGAGCATCGGCGCCATCAGCGGGCTGTGGAACGCGTGGCTCACCGTGAGACGGCGAGTGCGCACACCCCGGTCCCGCCAGACCCGCTCCACCTCGTCCAGAGCCTCGACGGCACCCGACACCACCACTGCGGCCGGACCGTTGACCGCCGCGATACCCAGCCGATCGGTCATCCCGGCGAGAGACTCCGCCACCGCAGCCTCGTCAGCGGCCACGGCCAGCATGCCGCCGCCCGTGGGCAACGCCTGCATCAACCGACCCCGCGCGGCCACGAGAGCGCACGCGTCGGCCAGGGACAGCACCCCGGCCACGTACGCGGCCGTCACCTCACCGATCGAGTGACCAGCCACCACGTCGGGCACGATCCCGAACGACTCCACCAGACGGAACAGCGCCACCTCGACCGCGAACAACCCGGCCTGCGTGAACACCGTCTGATCCAGCAACTCCGCCTCGGCGGAACCCGCCTCGGCGAACAGCACCTCCCGCAACGGACGCGGCAGCAACGGATCGAGGTGTTCGCACACCTCGTCCAGCGCGGTCGCGAACACGGGGAACAGGGCGGACAGCTCCCGGCCCATCCCGGCCCGCTGCGCGCCCTGGCCGGAGAAGAGCACGGCCAGCTGCGTACGCGTCGCGCCCGTGCCGGTGACCACGGTGGCGGCCGGCTCACCGTCGGCGAGGGCGCGCAGCCCGGCCAGCAGTTCGTCCCGGTCCGTCGCGGTGACCACCGCGCGGTGCTCCATGACGGCCCGGCTGACGGTCGACGACCAGCCGACGTCGAGGGGGCGCAGTTCCTCGTCGCCGGCGATCCAGCGGGCCCAGCGCTCCGCCTGGGCCGCGACGGCGGCCTCGGAGCGGGCCGACAGCAGCACCGGCGACGGCAGCTGCCCGGCGGTGGGCGTCGGCGCGCCCTCGCCCCGGGTCGGCTCCGCCTCGGCGGGCGGCTGCTCGATGATCACATGCGCGTTCGTGCCGCTGACGCCGAACGACGAGATCGCGGCGCGACGGGGCCGGCCCGCCGCAGGCCAGTCGCGGGCCTCGGTGAGCAGGGAGACCGCCCCGGCGCTCCATTCGATGTGCGGGGACGGCTCGTCGACGTGCAGCGTCGACGGCAGCACGCCGTGCCGCATCGCCATGATCATCTTGATGATGCCGGCTGCCCCGGCGGCGGCCTGGGTGTGGCCGATGTTCGACTTGACCGAGCCCAGCCAGAGCGGCCGGTCGGCGGGCCGGTCCTGCCCGTACGTCGCCAGCAGGGCCTGCGCCTCGATCGGGTCGCCCAGGGTCGTACCGGTGCCGTGCGCCTCGACGGCGTCCACGTCGGCGGCGGTGAGCCGCGCGTTGGCCAGCGCCTGACGGATCACGCGCTGCTGCGACGGGCCGTTCGGGGCGGTCAGACCGTTCGACGCGCCGTCCTGGTTGACGGCAGTGCCACGCACGACCGCAAGCACGCGGTGCCCGTTGCGCCGCGCGTCCGACAGGCGCTCCACCAGGAGCACGCCCACGCCCTCGGACCAGCCCGTGCCGTCCGCCGACGCCGCGAAGGACTTGCACCGGCCGTCGGCCGACAGGCCCCGCTGCCGGGAGAACTCGATGAACGTCCCGGGCGTGGCCATCACCGTCACGCCGCCGGCCAGGGCGAGGTCGCACTCGCCGCCGCGCAGCGCCTGCACCGCCAGGTGCAGCGCGACCAACGACGACGAACACGCGGTGTCCACGGTCACCGCCGGGCCTTCGAGCCCGAACGTGTACGCCACCCGGCCGGACAGCACGCTGCCGGAGGTGCCGGTGCCGAGGTAGCCGCCCACGCCCTCGGGCAGGTCCTGCACGCCGGAGGCGTAGTCGTGGTACATCAGGCCGGCGAAGACGCCGGTCCGGCTGCCGCGCAGCCGCGACGGGTCGAGGCCGGCCGACTCGAACGTCTCCCAGGACGCCTCCAGCAGCAGCCGCTGCTGCGGGTCCATGGCGATCGCCTCGCGCGGCGAGATGCCGAAGAAGTCCGGGTCGAACTCGGCGGCCCCGTACAGGAAGCCACCGTGGCGGGTGTACGACGTCCCGGGGTTGTCCGGGTCGGGGTGGAAGAGCCGGTCGAGGTCCCAGCCCCGGTCGGTGGGGAACTCGCCGATGCCGTCGGCGCCGGCGGCGGCCAGGTCCCACAGATGCTGCGGGTTCGTCACGCCACCCGGGTAGCGGCACGCCATGCCCACGATGGCGATCGGCTCGTCGACGGTTGTCGCCCGCACGGCCTGCTGCTGCGCGGCGACCTGGCCGGACAGCTGCTCGTACAGGTGCTCCGACAGGGCGCCGGGGGTCGGGTAGTCGAAGACGAGTGTCGACGTGAGTCGCAGCCCGCTCGCGCTGTTGATCCGGTTGCGCAGCTCGACGGCGGTCAGCGAGTCGAAGCCCAGCTCCCGGAACGCCCGGTCCGCCGGCACCGCCTCGGCGCCGCCGTGGCCGAGGACCTGCGCGATCATTCCGCGCACCAGCAGCGCCACCTGCGTACGCGCCTCCTGCGGGTCGAGGCCGGCCAGCCGGTCGGCCCACGCGCCGGTGCCGGAGCGGCGGCGCTTCGCGGCCGGTCCCACCAGCCCCCGCAGCATCACCGGCACCCGGCCGGCGGCGGTCTGCGCCCGCATGGCGGGCAGGTCGACCACGGCCGGCACCAGGGCCGCGCCGCCGTGGGTCAGGGCGGCGTCCCACAGTCCGAGCCCGACGGGGGCGGTCATCGGGACCAGGCCGGCCCGGGTCACCCGGGCCCGGTCGGCGTCGTTGATCGACGCCGCCATGCCGTCGGTGTCCCACATGCCCCAGGCGAGGCTGACGGCGGGCAGCCCGCGCTGCGCCCGCAGCACGGCGAGGGCGTCCAGGAAGGCGTTGCCGGCCGCGTACGCGGCCTGGCCGGGAGAGCCGAGCACTCCGGCGACGGAGGAGAAGAGCACGAAGAGGTCGAGGTCCAGCTCGGCGGTCGCCTCGTGCAACCACCAGCCCGCCGTGACCTTCGGGGCAAGCACGTCCGCCAGCCGGTCGGCGGTGATCCCGCTGACGATGCCGTCGTCGAGGACGCCGGCGGTGTGGACCACCCCGGCCAGGCGGTCGTCGGCGGTGATGGACCGGACCAGCTCGCCGACGCGCTCGCGGTCGGTGACGTCGGTGGCGACCACCCGGGCGGTCGCGCCCAGCGCGGCCAGCCGCCGCACCAGTTCGTCGGCGCCGGGGGCAGCCGGCCCCTGCCGGGACACCAGCACCAGCGAACGCACGCCGTACGCGGTGACGAGGTGTTCGGACACCAGGGCGCCCAGCGATCCGGTGCCGCCGGTCACCAGGACGGTTCCCCCGCCGAGGGCCGCCGGGGTGCGCGCGGCGCCCGTGGCGCGGACCAGCCGCGGCAGGTACGCCGTGCCCGACCGCACCGCGACCTGCCCGCCGAGGGCGGGGCCGTCGGCGACGGCGGCGAGCAGGGCCAGCAGGTCGGCGTCCAGGTCGGTGCCGGGTTCCAGGTCGGCCAGTACGATCCGGCCGGGGTGCTCCGACTGGGCCGAGCGCAGCAGGCCCCAGACCGCCGCCCCCGCCAGGTCGGTGACGCGGTCGTCGGCGCCGGTAGCCACCGCGCCGCGGGTCACGACGACCAGCCGCGAGTCCGCCAGCGGCCCGGCCGTCAGCCACGCCTGCACCACGCCGAGGACGTCCGCCGTGACGGAGCGCACCGCGTCGGGCACGTCCGCGCCGGAAGGTGCCGGGGTGACGGGCAGCAGCAGCGCCGCCGGGGCGGTGCCGTCCGTCGCCGCCGTGGTCAGATCGGCGATGCCGGCGTACGCCGGAAGCTGCGGGGCGCCGTCGAGCGGACGCCCACCGAGCACGACCCAGCCGTACGCGCCGTCGGGCGCGACGATCTGCTCCGGCTGCCAGGAGACCTCGAACAGGGATCGGTACGCCTCGTCCGGCGCGGCCGCCAGGCCGGTCATCTCGCGCAGCGTCAGCGAGTCCACCGACACCACGGGCACGCCCGTCTCGTCGGTGGCTACCAGCCGCACCGAGCTGCCGGAGGCGGTGAGGCGGACCCGGAGCGTCCGGGCGCCGACGGCGTGAACCTGCACCCCCTCGAACGCGAACGGCACCCGGGGACCGCCGCCCGCCTCGTCGGCGGGAAGCAGCCCGACAGGGTGCAGGGCGGCGTCCAGCAGCGCCGGGTGCACCCCGAAGCCCGCCGGATCACCGGCGAACTCGTCGGCGAGGGCGACCTCGGCGAACACCTCGCCGTCGGCGGTCCACGCCCGGCGCAGGCCCCGGAAGACCGGCCCGTACGCGAGCCCGTGCTCGGCGACCGTCGCGTACCAGCCGGTGACGTCCACCTCGGACGCGCCGGGCGGCGGCCACGCGCCAAGGGTGGGCTCGTCGGCAGTGGGGGCGCCGACGAGGCCGTCGGCGTGCCGGGTCCACCCCGACTCGGGGTCGTCCTCGGACTGCGAGTGCACGGTCACCGACCGGCTGCCGGTGCCGTCGACGGGACCGACCCGGACCTGCACCCGTACCCCGCCGCCGGTGGCGGGCAGCACGAGCGGGGCGAGCACGGTCAGCTCACGGACACGGGAGGCACCGACCTCGTCGCCCGCCCGGACGACGAGGTCCACCAGGGCGGTGCCCGGCACGACCACGGCGCCGGAGACGACGTGGTCGGCGAGCCACGGGTGCGTCGACACCGACAGCCGGCCGGTCAGCACCACCATGTCCTCGCCGGCGACCGACACCGCCGCGCCGAGCAGCGGGTGTCGCGCCACGCCGAGGCCGGCCCCGGAGACGTCGGCGGACCGGCCGGTGGGCGGCAGCCAGTACCGCTCCCGCTGGAAGGCGTACGTGGGCAGGTCCACCCGCCGCGCGCCGGTCTCGGCGAACCACGACTGCCAGGTCACCGGCACACCGTGCACGTGCAACTCGGCCAGGGCGTGCAGCAACGCCTGCGCGTCCGAACGGTCACGGCGCTGCACAGCCACCGCCAGCACGGCCTCGTCATCGGCGAGCAGGTCGGCGTTCATAGCGGTCAGGACGCTCTGCGGGCCGACCTCCAGGAACGTATCCACACCGGCAGCCCGCAGGGCGGCGACCCCGTCGGCGTACCGCACAGCCTCGCGCACGTGCCGCACCCAATACTCCGGCGTGCAGATCTCGTCACCGGCCAGGGCACCGGTCACGTTCGACACGACCGGCAACAACGGCGCCGCAAACGCCAACCCACCCAGAACCGTACGGAACTCATCGAGCATCGGCGCCATCAACGGGCTGTGGAACGCGTGGCTGACGGTGAGCCGGCGGGTACGCACCCCCCGATCCCGCCAGACCCGCTCCACCTCGGCCAGGGCCTCGACGGCACCCGACACCACCACTGCGGCAGACCCGTTGACCGCCGCGATACCGACCCGATCGGTCAGCCCCGCGACCGACTCCGCCACGGCCGCCTCATCAGCGGCTACGGCCAGCATCCCGCCACCGGTCGGCAGCGCCTGCATCAACCGACCCCGCGCCGCCACGAGGGCGCACGCATCCGCCAGGGACAACACACCCGCGACATGCGCCGCCGTCACCTCACCGATCGAGTGACCGGCCAGCATGTCGGGAACGACCCCGAACGACTCCACGAGGCGGAACAGCGCCACCTCGACCGCGAACAGACCGGCCTGCGTGAACACGGTCTGGTCCAGCAGCTCCGCCTCGGCGGTGCCCGCCTCGGCGAACAGCACCTCCCGCAGCGGGCGCGGCAGCAGCGGGTCGAGGTGTCCGCACACCTCGTCCAGCGCGGCGGCGAACACCGGGAAGACCCCGTACAACTCCCGGCCCATCCCGGCACGCTGCGCACCCTGACCGGAGAACAACAGCGCCAGCTGGCCGCGCTGGCCGCCCGGGCCGGTGAGCACGCCGGCCGAGAGCTCGCCCGCCGACACGGCTTCGAGGCCCGCCAGCAGTTCGTCCCGGCTCGCCCCGGACACGACGGCCCGGTGCTCCAGTACGGAGCGCGACGCCACCGAGGACCACGCCACGTCGAGCGGGCGCGGGGCCTCGGTGCCGCCGAGCCATTGCGCCCAGCGGCCGGCCTGCGCCGACAGCCCGGCCGCGTCGCGGGCCGACAGCAGCAGCGGCAGCACCGTCGGCGGCCGGGACGGCTCGTCACCGTCGGCCGGCTCGTCCGCGTCGGTCGGCGCGGACGGCTGCTCCAGGATCAGGTGCACGTTCGTACCGCTGATGCCGAACGACGACACGGCGGCCCGGCGCGGCCGGTCCACCGCCGGCCAGGGGCGCGCCTCGGTGAGCAGGGAGACCGCGCCGGAGGACCAGTCCACGTGGGGGGTCGGCTCGTCGAGGTGCAGGGTCCGCGGGAGCAGGCCGTACCGCATCGCCTGCACCATCTTGATCATGCCGGCGACGCCGGCCGCGGCCTGGCTGTGGCCGATGTTCGACTTGATCGAGCCGAGCAGCAGCGGCCGGTCGGCGGGGCGGCCCTGGCCGTAGGTGGCCAGCAGCGCCTGCGCCTCGATGGGGTCGCCGAGCGTCGTTCCCGTGCCGTGCGCCTCGACGGCGTCCACGTCGGCCGTGGTCAACCGGGCGTTCGCGAGGGCCTGCCGGATCACCCGCTGCTGGGCGGGGCCGTTGGGGGCGGTGAGGCCGTTGGACGCGCCGTCCTGGTTGACGGCGCTGCCGGCGAGCACGGCGAGCACCTGGCGGCCCTGCCGCCGGGCGTCGGAGAGCCGCTGGACCAGCAGCACGCCGACGCCCTCCGACCAGCCGGTGCCGTCGGCGTCGGCGGCGAAGGACTTGCAGCGCCCGTCCGGGGCGAGGCCGCCCTGGCGGGAGAACTCGACGAAGGCACCGGGGGTCACCATGACGGTGACGCCGCCGGCCAGCGCCATGTCGCACTCGCCGCCGCGCAGCGCCTGAGCGGCCAGGTGCACAGCCACGAGGGAGGACGAGCAGGCGGTGTCGACCGTCACCGCCGGGCCCTCCAGCCCGAAGGTGTACGACACGCGGCCGGAGATGACGCTGTGCGCGCCGCCGGTGAGCTGGTAGCCGGCCAGCTCGGCCGGTGTGTCGGTGGTGCCGTAGCCCGACGGGGAGGCGCCGACGAAGACGCCGGTACGGCTGCCGCGCAGCTCGTCCGGGTCGATGCCGGCCTGCTCCATGGCCTCCCAGGACGCCTCCAGCAGCAGGCGCTGCTGCGGGTCCATGGCGACGGCCTCGCGCGGCGAGATGCCGAAGAAGCCCGGGTCGAAGGTGGTGGCGCCGTCGACGAAGCCGCCCTCGCGGGTGTGCGAGACGGGTTGCCCGTCGGCGTCGACGGCCAGCAGCCGGCCCATGTCCCAGTGCCGGTCGTCGGGGAAGCCGCTGATGCCGTCGCGCCCGGTGGCGACCAGGTCCCACAGGTCGTCCGGGTTGGCCACGCCGCCCGGGTAGCGGCAGCTCATACCGACGATGACGATCGGGTCGCCGTCCACCGGCCCGGCGGGGCCCCAGGCGGTCACGGTCTCGACCTCGTGCAGGCGCAGCGTCACCGACAGGTGGTCGGCGAGGGCGGCCGGGTTCGGGTAGTCGAAGACCAGGGTGGTGGGCAGGGTGAGGCCGGTGGCGGCGCCGAGCCGGTTGCGCAGCTCGACGGCGGTCAGCGAGTCGAAGCCGAGTTCCTTGAACGCCCGGCCGGCCTTGACCAGGTCCGTGCCGGAGTGGCCGAGCACGGCGGCGGTGTGCGTGCGTACGAGGTCGGTCAGGTGGCGGTCCTGCTCGGCGCGGGGCAGCGTCAGCAGGTGCTGGCGCAGCCCGCCGCCGGCGGTGTCCTCGGGCTCGGCGTCGACCACGCGCAGGGCGTCGCGCGCCTCGGCGACGTCGTCGAGCAGGGGGCGGGCGCGGGCGGCGGCGAACGCCGGGGTGAACAGGGACCAGTCAACGTCTGCCACGGTCACCGACGGCACGGCCCGGCCGACGGCGCTGCGCAGCGCGTACACGGCCTGGGCCGGCGACATCGGGCTGAGGCCGCGGCGGGCCAGCAGTTCCTGGCCCTCGCCGCTGGCCATGCCGCCCTCGGCCCAGGGGCCCCAGGCCACGGCGGTGGCGGCCAGGCCGCGGGCGCGGCGCCGCTCGGCGAGGGCGTCGAGGAAGGCGTTGCCGGCGGCGTACGCGGCCTGTCCGCCGCTGCCCCAGATGCCGGCGATGGAGGAGAACAGCACGAACGCGTCGAGCGGCCGGTCGCCCAGCAGCTCGTCCAGGTGCACGGCGCCGGCGATCTTGCCGTCGAGCACCCCGGCCAGCCCGGCGAGGTCGGTGTCGACCAGCATGGTCAGCTGGCCCACGCCGGCGGCGTGTACCACCGCGGTCAGCGGCGCCGGGTCGGCGTCGACGTCGCGCAGCAGCGCCTCGACGCGGGCGCGGTCGGCCATGTCGGCGGCGACCAGGGTCACCCGGGCGCCGAGCCCGGTCAGTTCGTCGCGCAGCTCGGCCGCCCCGGGGGCGTGCTCGCCGCGGCGGCTGGTCAGCACGAGGTGCTCGGCCCCGTTGGCCGCCGCCCAGCGGGCCACGTGCGCGCCCAGCGCGCCGGTGCCGCCGGTGACGAGGACGGTGCCGGACGGCTGCCAGCGGTCGACGGCGCCGACGGCCGCCGGCGTGGCACGCACCAGTCGCCGTACGAAGACGCCGGAGGGTCGTACGGCCACCTGGTCCTCGGGGCCACCGCCGGTGAGGACGCCCACCGCGTGGTCCCAGTCGCCGCGCCCGGGCGCGTCCGGCAGGTCGACCAGGCCGCCCCAGAGCTGCGGGTGTTCCAGCCCGGCGACCCGGGCCAGGCCCCACAGCCCGCCCTGGGCGACGCTGCGCACCGGGTCGGTGTCGCCGGTGCCGACCGCGCCCCGCGTGAGCATCCACAGTGGTGCCGTGACGTCGGCGGCGTGCAGGGCCTGCACCAGCGTCATCGTGGCGGCCGTGCCGAGCGGCACCGCCGGCCGGCCGGGGTGGGGCCGCTCCAGCAGGCCCAGCAGGGAGACGATCCCGGTGAACGGGGCGTTCTGTACGGCCTGGGCCACCCGCGACGTCACCTGGTCGCGCTCGGCGAGCGGGTCCACCGCCAGCCGGGACACCTCGCCGCCGGCGGCGCTCAGCGCCCCCGCGAGCGCCCCGGCCCACTCGGTCGTGGCGGCGTCGTCGACGGGCTCCACGAGCAGCCAGCGGCCCGACGGGGTGACCGGTGCGGGGGCGGCGGTCCGCTTCCACACCACCCGGTACGACCAGCCGTCGACGACGGTGTCCCGCAGCCGCGCCCTGCGCCAGGACGACAGCACCGGCAGGGCCGGGGCGAGCACGTCCAGGGCCGCGCCGTCGACGCCGATCTGCGCCGCGAGCGCCGCCACGTCGGAGCGCTCGACGGCCGACCAGAACTCGACGTCCACCACGTCCGGGCTGACCGGGCCGGTGGCCGAGGCCGGCATCTGCTCGGGCCAGTAGCGCTGCCGCTGGAACGCGTATGTGGGCAGGGCGACCGGGGTCGCTCCGGTGCCGGCGTAGAGGGCCGCCCAGTCGACGGGTGTTCCGTTGACGTGCAGCTCGGACAGGGCGGCGAGCAGGGCCCGCGACTCGGGGCGGTCGGCGCGCAGGGCGGGTACGGCGACGACCGGGGTGTCGTCGTCGGCGTCCGCCGGCTCCCGCCCGCTCAGCACGTCCCGGGTCATGGCGGTCAGGACGCTGCGCGGGCCGATCTCCAGGAACGTGTCCACCCCGGCGGCGCACAGCGCGGCGACCCCGTCGGCGAAACGCACAGCCTCCCGGACGTGCCGCACCCAGTAGTCGGCCGAACGGATCTCGTCGGCGTCAGCCAGCGCACCGGTCACGTTCGACACGACCGGCAACCCCGGCGCCTCGAACGTCAACCCGTCCAGGACCACCCGGAACTCATCCAGCATCGGCTCCATCAACGGACTGTGGAACGCATGACTCACCGACAACCGGCGCGTCCGCACACCCCGCCCACGCCAGACCCGCTCCACCTCGTCGAGCGCCTCCACCGCACCGGAGACCACCACCGACGTCGGCCCGTTGACCGCCGCGACCCCCACACCGGTCAAGCCGTCCAGCGTCGCCAGCACATCGGCCTCGGCCGCCGCGACGGCCAGCATCCCACCACCGGCCGGCAACGCCTGCATCAACCGGCCCCGCGCCGCCACCAACACACACGCATCCGCCAGCGACAACACCCCCGCCACATGCGCGGCCGTGACCTCGCCGATCGAATGACCACCCACCAGGTCGGGGGCGACGCCGAACGACTCCACCAGGCGGAACAACGCCACCTCGACCGCGAACAGACCGGCCTGCGTGAACACCGTCCGGTCCAGCAGCTCCGCCTCGGCGGAACCCTCGGGTGCGAACAGCACCTCCTTGAGCGGGCGCGGCAGCAGCGCGTCGAGCTGTGCGCACACCTCGTCCAGCGCGGCGGCGAAGACCGGGAACTCCGCGTACAACTCCCGGCCCATGCCGGCACGCTGCGCGCCCTGACCCGAGAAGAGCACCGCGAGCGGACCCCGGTCGGCGGCCTGCCCGGCGACCAGCGCGCCGGACGGCTGGCCGGCGGCGAGGGCGCGCAGCCCGGCCAGCAGCTCCTCGCGGTCGGTGACGGTGAGCACCGCGCGGTGTTCCAGCGCGGAGCGCGACACGACCGACGACCAGCCGACGTCCACGGTGCGGAGGGCCTCGTCGTCCTCCAGCCACCGGGTCCAGCGGCCCGCCTGCGCGCCGAGCGCGGCCTCGGAGCGGGCGGAGAGCAGCACGGGCACCGCCGGCAGGGCGACTGTGGGTGCCGGTCCGGCGTCGGCGGGCTCGGCGGCATCCGGGGTCGGTGGCTCCTCGATGATGGTGTGCGCGTTCGTGCCGGAGATGCCGAACGACGACACGGCCGCCCGGCGGGGACGGTCGGTCGCCGGCCACGGCGTCGCCTCCGTCACCAGCGACACCTCGCCGGCCGACCAGTCCACCTTCGGCGTCGGCTCGTCGACGTGCAGGGTGGACGGCACTAGTCCGTGCCGCATCGCCATCACCATCTTGATCACGCCGGCCACGCCCGCGGCGGACTGACTGTGACCGATGTTCGACTTGATCGAGCCGAGCAGCAACGGCCGGTCGGCGGGGCGGTCCCGCCCGTACGTGGCCAGCAGGGCCTGCGCCTCGATCGGATCGCCGAGGACGGTGCCGGTGCCGTGCGCCTCGACGGCGTCCACGTCGGCCGTGGTCAACCGGGCGTTTGCGAGGGCCTGCCGGATCACCCGCTGCTGGGCGGGGCCGTTGGGGGCGGTGAGGCCGTTGGACGCGCCGTCCTGGTTGACGGCGCTGCCCCGGATCACGGCGAGGATCGGGTGTCCCTTGCGCTGCGCGTCCGACAGCCGCTCCACCAGCAGGATGCCGACGCCCTCGGACCAGCCCGTGCCGTCGGCGGCGGCGGCGAACGACTTGCAGCGGCCGTCCGGGGCGAGCCCTCGCTGCCGGGAGAAACCCACGAACGGGCCGGGGGTGGCCATGACGCACACGCCGCCGGCCAGGGCCAGGTCGAAGTCGCCCTGCCGCAGCGCCTGGCACGCCAGGTGCAGGGCGACCAGCGACGACGAGCAGGCGGTGTCGACGGTGACCGCGGGGCCCTCCAGGCCGAGGGCGTACGCGATCCGGCCGGAGACGACGCTGGTGGCCGTACCGGTCAGCAGGTAGCCCTCGTCGGCGCCCTCGGCCTCGCTCTGCGGGCCCATGCCGTAGCCGTTGGCGGCGGTGCCGACGAAGACGCCGACCTTCTGCCCCCGCATCGAGGCGGGTGCGATGCCGGCGTGCTCGAACGCCTCCCACGACGTCTCCAGCAGCAGCCGCTGCTGGGGGTCCATCGCCACGGCCTCGCGCGGCGAGATGCCGAAGAACTCGGCGTCGAAGTCGGCCGCGTCGTAGAGGAAGCCGCCCTCGCGGGTCGTGGAGCGGCCGGCGCGGTCGGCGTCCGGGTCGTACAGGTTGTCCAGGTCCCAGCCCCGGTCCGTCGGGAAGCCGCCGATCGCGTCGCCGCCGGAGGCCACCAGGTCCCAGAGCTGCTCGGGGCTGGCGACGCCGCCCGGGTAGCGGCAGGACATCGCGACGATCGCGATCGGCTCCCGGGCGGCGGCGGTCAGCTGCTGGTTGAGCTGGCGGAGGCGGCCCGTCTCCTTGAGCGACGCGCGAAGCGCCTCGACGACCTTGTCTGCGGACGTAGACATCATGAGCTCCGTACTGGGGACAACGGTCAGGAATCGGTTCCGTCAAGCGCCAGCCTGACGAGGGTGTCGGTGTCGAGGTCGTCGAGGTCCAGGGCCTCGTCGGTGGGCTCGGCCCCGGTACCGCCGTCGGCGTCGGCGAGGTTGAGCAGCAGGTCCAGCAGCCCCGCCTCGCGCAGGCGAGCCAGCGGTATCGCCGCGAGCGTCTGCCGGACGGCCGCCTCCGCCGGGTCGCCGTCGTCCGCCTGCGCCGCCTCGGGCAGCAGGCCGTCGAGCAGGTTCTCGGCGAGCACGGCCGGGGTCGGGTGGTCGAAGACGAGGGTCGCGGGCAGTGACAGGCCGGTGGCGCCGGTGAGTCGGTTGCGCAGCTCGACCGCCGTCAGCGAGTCGAATCCGAGTTCCTTGAACGCCCGCTGGGGCTTGACCCGGTCCGTGCCCGCGTGGCCGAGCACGGCCGAGGCGTGGGTACGGACCAGGTCGACCAGGTGCCGGACCCGCTCGGGGCGGGGCAGGGTGAGCAGGTGCTCCCGCAGGGCATCGGCAGCGCCGGGCTGCTGCTCCCCGGCGTGGGCGTGCAGCGCCTCCCGGGCCTCGGCGATGTCGTCGAGCAGCGGCCGGGGGCGGGCCGAGGCGTACGCCGGGGCGAAGACCGCCCAGTCGACGTCCGCCACGGTCAGTGCCGCCCTGGGCAGGCCGGCGGCGTACCGCATGGCGTGCACGGCGTCGGCCGGCGCCATGGCGGTCAGGCCGCGCCGGGCCAGCATCTGCTGGGCTTCGCCGGTGGCCATGCCGCCGTCGGCCCACGGTCCCCAGGCCACGGACGTCGCCGCCAGGCCCCGGCCGCGCCGCTGCTCCGCGAGCGCGTCGAGGAAGGCGTTGCCGGCGGCGTACGCGGACTGTCCGCCGCTGCCCCACACCCCGGCGATGGAGGAGAAGAGCACGAACGCGTCCAGCGGCCGGTCGCCGAGCAGGGCGTCCAGGTGCAGCGCGCCGGCCACCTTGCCGTCGAGCACGCCCGCGAACGCGGCCAGGTCGGTGTCGGCGATCAGACCGGATTCGCCGGCGCCCGCCGCGTGGACCACGGCCGTCAGCGGTGCGGGATCCTCGTCGAGGCGGGCCAGCAGCTCCGCCACCTGGTCGCGATCGGCGACGTCGCAGGCCACGACCGACGCCCGTACGCCCTGGGCGGTGAGCTCCTCGCACAGCTCGGCCGCCCCGGGGGCGCGCTCGCCCCGGCGGCTGGTCAGCACGACGTGCTCCGCCCCGTCGGCCGCCGCCCAGCGGGCCACGTGCGCGCCCAGCGCGCCGGTGCCGCCGGTGACCAGCACGGTGCCGGACGGCCGCCACCGCTGCGCCGCGTCGGGAACGGTAGGTGCCGAGCGGACCAGGCGACGGACGAACACCCCGGAGGGGCGCACGGCCAGCTGGTCCTCGTCGCCGGCGCCGGTCACCACCCGCACCAGCCGGTCCCAGGCCGTCGCGTCGACCTGCTCGGGCAGGTCCACCAGCCCGCCCCACAGGTGGGGGTGTTCCAGGCCCGCCACGAGCCCCAGGCCCCAGAGCCCGCTCTGGGCGACGGCGTGCACGGTGTCCCCGTCGCCGGTGCTGACCGCGCCCCGGGTCAGGCACCAGAGCCGGGTCGTCGCCCCGGTGTCGTGCAGCGCCTGGAGCAGCAGCAGCGTGGCGGCCGCCCCGACCGGCACGGCCGGGTGGGCGGGGTGCGGCTGGTCGCGGAGGCCGAGCAGGGAGAGCACGCCGGTGACGGGGCCGTCGGCCAGCGCGTCGCCCAGCCGTCGGGCGAGGCCCGCCCGGTCGGTGCCGACCGGGTCGACGGTGAGCCGGACCACGTCGGCGCCGACCTCGGCGAGGGCCTTGGTCACCGCCTCCGCCCGGGTGCCGTCCGCCAGGTCGTCCTGCGCCGTCACGAGCAGCCACACGCCGGGCCGCGCCGGTTCGGCGGTGATGTCGGTGCGCTTCCATCCGACCCGGTACGACCACGCGTCCAGGACGGCCCGCTGCGTACGCGCCCGGTGCCAGTTCGACAGGACCGGCAGGGCCGGGGTGAGGGCGTCCAGGGCGGTGCCGTCGTCGCCGAACTGCGCGGCGAGGGCGTTCAGGTCGCCGCGTTCGACGGCGTTCCAGAAGTCGGCGTCGCCGCCGTGGGTCGCCGTCTGTCTCGGCCGGCTCGCCGGCTCGGGCCAGTACCGCTCGCGGTGGAAGGCGTACGTGGGCAGGTCGACCCGGGCGGCACCGGTGTCGGTGAACCACTGCGTCCATGACACCGGCACGCCGTGGACGTGCAGCTCGGCCAGGGCGTGCAGCAACGCCTGCGTCTCGGACCGGTCCCGGCGCTGCACGGCCACCGCGAGCGCGTCCTCGGCGAGCACGTCGGCGTTCATCGCGGTCAGCACACTCTGCGGGCCGACCTCCAGGAACGTGTCCACCCCAGCAGCCCGCAGGGCAGCGACACCGTCGGCATAGCGCACAGCCTCCCGCACATGCCGCACCCAGTACTCCGGGCTGCGGATCTCCTCGGTGTCAGCCAGCGCACCGGTCACATTCGACACCACCGGCAACAACGGCGCCGCGAAAGCCAGCCCCTCCAGCACCGCCCGGAACTCCGCCAGCATCGGCTCCATCAACGGACTGTGGAACGCATGACTCACCGCCAACCGACGCGTCCGCACACCCCGCCCACGCCAGACCCGCTCCACCGCGTCGAGAGCCTCGACGGCACCCGACACCACCACAGCAGCCGGACCGTTGACCGCCGCAACACCGACGTCCGCCAACCCCGCGAGCGAATCCCCCACCGCCGCCTCGTCCGCCGCCACCGCCAACATCCCGCCACCCGCCGGCAACGCCTGCATCAACCGACCCCGCGCCGCCACAAGCTCACACGCATCCGCGAGCGACAACACCCCCGCCACATACGCCGCCGTCACCTCACCGATCGAGTGACCGGCCACCACGTCGGGAACGATCCCGAACGACTCCACCAGACGGAACAACGCCACCTCGACCGCGAACAACCCGGCCTGCGTGAACACCGTCTGATCCAACAACTCCGCCTCAGCAGTCCCCGCCGACGCGAACAACACCCCCCGCAACGGACACGGCAACAACGAATCCAGATGTCCGCACACCTCATCCAACGCCGCCGCGAACACCGGGAACCCGCCATACAACTCCCGGCCCATACCCACACGCTGCGCACCCTGACCCGAAAACAACAGCGCAAGCTGACCACGCTGACCCGCCGCGCCGGTCACGACAGCTCCCGACGGCTCGCCGGCCGCCACGGCCGCGAGACCCGCCAACAGCTCATCCCGGCTCGCGCCGGACACAACCGCCCGGTGCTCCAGCACAGACCGCGACGCCACCGACGACCACGCCACATCCACCACACGCGGAGCCTCGCCGGCCGCCAGCCACCCCGCCCACCGGCCCGCCTGCGCCGACAGCCCGGCCACGTCGCGGGCCGACAACAGCACCGGCACCACCGCCGGCACCTCGCGCGCGACGACCTCACCCTCGATCGTCCCGGCCGGCGGCTGCTCGATGATCACATGCGCGTTCGTGCCGGAGATCCCGAACGACGACACCGCCGCCCGACGCGGACGGTCCACCCGCGGCCACGGAGTGGGCTCGGTGGCCAGGGCCACCGCCCCCGCCGACCAGTCGATGTGCGGGGACGGCTCGTCCACGTGCAGGGTCGGCGGGACGAGGCCGTGGCGCATCGCCATGACCATCTTGATCACGCCGGCGACACCGGCTGCCGCCTGTGCGTGCCCGATGTTCGACTTGACCGAGCCGAGCCACAGCGGCTCCCGCCCCTGCCGGTCCTGCCCGTACGTGGCCAGGACGGCCTGCGCCTCGATCGGGTCACCCAGCGTCGTGCCCGTGCCGTGCGCCTCGACCACGTCCACATCGGACGGCGACAGCCGCGCCGACGCCAGCGCCTGCCGGATCACCCGCTGCTGCGACGGACCGTTCGGCGCGGTCAGACCGTTCGACGCACCGTCCTGGTTCACAGCGCTGCCGCGTACGACCGCCAGGATCCGCCGTCCCTCACGCTGGGCGTCCGACAGGCGCTGCACCAGGAGCACGCCCACACCCTCGGACCAGCCCGTGCCGTCGGCCGACGCGGCGAACGACCGGCACCGGCCGTCGGCCGACAGGCCCCGCTGCCGGGAGAACTCCACGAAGGTGCCGGGCGTGGCCATCACCGTCACGCCGCCGGCCAGCGCCAGGTCGCACTCGCCGCTGCGCAGCGCCTGCACCGCGAGGTGCAACGCCACCAGGCTGGACGAGCAGGCCGTGTCCACGGTCACCGCCGGGCCCTCGAGCCCGAACGTGTACGCCACCCGGCCCGACAGCACGCTGCCCGAGTTGCCGGTGCCGATGTAGCCCTCGACCTCGGGCGTCTCCATCAGGCGCGTCGAGTAGTCGTGGTAGATGACGCCCGCGAAGACACCGGTCCGGCTGCCCCGCAGGCCCGACGGGTCCAGGCCCGCCGACTCGAACGTCTCCCAGGACGCCTCCAGCAGCAGCCGGTGCTGCGGGTCCATGGCGAGGGCCTCGCGCGGCGAGATGCCGAAGAAGCCGGGGTCGAACTCCGCCGCGCCGTACAGGAAGCCGCCGTGGCGGGTGTACGAGGTGCCGGCGTGGTCGGGGTCCGGGTCGTACAGGGACTCCAGGTCCCAGCCCCGGTCGGCCGGGAACTCCCCGATGCCCTCCCCACCGGTGCTGACCAGCCTCCACAGCTCGTCGGGAGACTCCACCCCGCCGGGGTAGCGGCAGGCCATGCCGACGATCGCGATCGCCTCGTCGGCGTCGCCGGTCGTCGCCTCGTCGGCCGCGACGGCACCGGGCCGGGTGCCGGCGAGTTCCGCGTACACGTGGGCCGCCAGGACCTGCGGGGACGGGTAGTCGAACACCAGGGTCGAGGTGAGGCGCAGGCCGGTCGCGCCGTTCACCCGGTTACGCAGCTCGACGGCGGTCAGCGAGTCGAAGCCCAGGTCCTTGAACGCCCGGTCCGCCGGCACCGCCTCGGCGCCGCCGTGCCCGAGGACCTGCGCGACCAGGCCCCGGATCAGCTCGTCGACCTGTGCGAGGCCCTCCTCGGCGCTGAGCCCGGTGAGGCGCTCGGCCCAGCCGCCGGGGGCGCCCTGGCCGGCGCGGCGGCGGGTCGTCGCCACGTCGACCAGGTTGCGCAGCATCGGCGGTACGACCGCGCCGGCGGCTGCCGCCCGCAGCGCGGGTACGTCGATCGCGGCCGGCACCAGCACCGCCCGCTCCGCCCCCACGGCGGCGTCGAAGAGTTCCAGGCCGGTGCGGGCGTTCATCGGCCGCAGGCCGGCGCGTGCCGTACGGGCCCGGTCGTTGCCGCCGATCGACGCGGCCATGCCTGCCGTGTCCCACATGCCCCACGCCAGACTGACCGCCGGCAACCCGAGCTGCCGCCGATACACCGCCAACCCGTCCAGGAACGCGTTACCCGCCGCATACGCCGACTGACCCGGCGAACCCAGCACACCAGCAACCGACGAGAACACCACGAACAAGTCGAGATCCAGACCCGCCGTCGCCTCGTGCAGGAACCAACCCGCCGACACCTTCGGCGCCAACACCCCCGCCAACCGCTCCGCCGTCAGCCCCTCCACCACACCGTCATCCAGCACACCAGCGGTGTGCACCACACCCGCCAGCCGACCCTCTGCGGCGACCTCGGCCACCAGCGCGCCGACCTGGTCCCGGTCCGTCACGTCACAGGCAACGACCCGCACCGACGCACCCAACGCCGACAACCGCTCCGACAGCTCGCCCGCACCGGCGGCCTCCGGACCGCGCCGCGACACCAGCACCAGCGACCGCACGCCGTGCACCGACACCAGGTGCTCCGCGACCAACGCACCGAGCGCACCCGTACCGCCGGTCACCAGCACCGCACCGTCACCCACGACCGGCGTCTCCACCGACGCCGGGGCGACCGCACGCACCAGACGCGGCACGAACACCCCACCCGAGCGGACGGCCAACTGGCCGCCGGCCGGGTCCGCGGCGAAGCGGGCCAGGACGCCCAGCGTGCCGGGGTCGATCGCGTCGTCGACGTCGGCCAGGACGATGCGGCCCGGGTGCTCGGACTGCGCGGAGCGCAGCAGGCCCCACACCGCCGCCGCGGCCAGGTCGGTCACCCGGTCCCCGTCGCGGACGGCCAGCGCGCCCCGGGTCACCACCACGAGCTTCGAGTCGGCCAGCGCGTCGACGGCCAGCCACGCCTGCACCAGGCCCAGCACGTCGGCGGTGACCGTGCGGACGGTCCGCGCCGGGTCGCCGTCGTCGGCGGGCGACGCGGCCGGCGTGAAGAGCAGCAGGCGCGGCGGGGCGATGCCGGCGTCGATGGCGGCGCGCAGCTGCCGGATCGTCTCGGCGGACGGGCCGCCGGGGACGCCCGGCAGGGCCGGCCCGCCCAGCACCGCCCAGCCCGACGCGTCGTCGACCGGGTCGGCCTCCTCGGCCTGCCAGGCCACCTCGAACAGGGAACGCGACGCCGCGCTCGGGGCGGCCACGCCGGTCAGCTCCCGCAGGACGAGGGAGTCCACCGACACCACCGGCGCGCCCGCCTCGTCGCGGGCGGTCAGCCGCACCGCGGAGCCGTTGCGGGTCAACCGCACCCGCAGCAGCCTCGCGCCGGAGGCGTGCACCTGCACGCCCTCGAAGGCGAACGGCACGCGCGGCCCGCCCGGCTCCTCGGTGCCGGGCAGCAGCCCGATCGGGTGCAGGGCGGCGTCCAGCAGCGCCGGGTGCACGCCGAAGCGCGCCGCCTCGGTCGCCGCGTCGTCCGGCAGGACCACCTCGGCGAAGACGTCGTCCTCGCCGGTCCACACCCGGCGCAGCCCCTGGAACACCGGCCCGTACGACAGGCCGTGTTCGAGCAGCGCCGGGTACCAGCCGGTCAGGTCCACCTCGGTGGCGCCGGCGGGCGGCCAGGCGGCCGGCTGCGGTTCGTCGGCCGTGGCCGGTTCCAGCACGCCCTCCGCGTGCCGGGTCCAGCCCGCCTCGGGATCGTCGTCGGGGCGGGAGTAGACGGCGACGGGACGCTGCGGGGACTCCGACGTGGACACCCGCACCTGGATCCGTACGGCGCCGGACTCGGGGAGCACCAGCGGCACGAGCACCGTCAGGTCCCGCAGCCGCGGCAGGTCCGCCTCGTCGCCGGCGCGGACGGCCAGCTCCACGAGGGCCGTGCCCGGAACGAGCGTCACGCCGGAGACGACGTGGTCGGCCAGCCAGGGGTGGGTGGTCGGGGAGATCCGGCCGGTCAGCACGATCTCGTCGTCGCCGGCCAGGTCCACGGCAGCGCCGAGCAGCCCGTGCTCGGCCACGCCGAGGCCGGCGCCGCTGACGTCGCCGGCGCGCAGCCGGCCCACGGCCGGCCAGAAGCGCTGCCGCTGGAACGGGTACGTCGGCAGGTCGACGGGGCGGGTTCCGGCCGGCAGGAGCGCGGTCCAGGTGACCGGCGTGCCGTGCGCGTACAGCTCCGCAAGCGCGTGGACCAGCGACGCCGGCTCGGGTCGGCCGGGGCGCAGGGTCGCCACGACCGTCGCCGCGTCGTCGTCCGGCAGGCAGGCGCCCACCATGCCGGCGAGCACCGCGTCGGGGCCCAGTTCGAGGAACGTACGGACGTTGCGCTCACGCAGGCTCGCGACCCCGTCGGCGAACCGGACGGTCTGCCGTAGGTGGCGGACCCAGTAGTCGGGGGTGCCGATCTCGTCGGGGTCCGCGATCCGGCCGGTCAGGTTCGACACGATCGGCAGGACGGGCCAGTGGAACGTCAGCCCGTCGAGCACCTGCCGGAACTCGGCCAGCATCGGCTCCATGAGCGGGCTGTGGAACGCGTGGCTGACGGTCAGCCGGCGCGTACGCACACCCCGGTCCGTCCAGGCCCGCTGCACCTCGTCGAGGGCCTCGGCGGCGCCGGAGACCACCACGGCGGTGGGGCCGTTGACGGCGGCGACGCCGACCCGGTCGGCGAACGGGACGATCGACTCGGCCACCGCCGCCTCGTCGGCGGCGACGGCGAGCATGCCACCACCAGCCGGCAAAGCCTGCATCAGCCGACCCCGCGCCGCGACCAGCGCGCACGCGTCGGCCAGGGAGAGCACGCCCGCCACGTGCGCCGCCGCGATCTCACCGATGGAGTGCCCGGCCACCAGGTCCGGCACGACACCCAACGACTCGACCAACCGGAACAGGGCCACCTCGACCGCGAACAGGCCCGCCTGGGTGAAGACCGTCTGGTCCAGCAGCTCCGCCTCAGGCGTACCCGCCCCGGCGAACAACACCTCCCGCAGCGGGCGCGGCAGCAGCGGATCCAGGTGAGCACACACCTCGTCCAGGGCCGCGGCGAACACCGGGAACGCCCCGTACAGCTCACGACCCATACCGGCGCGCTGCGCGCCCTGACCGGAGAAGAGGACGGCGGTGCGGCCGCTGCGGGCGATTCCCCGCACGACGGCGGCCGAGGGCTCGCCGTCGGCCAGCGCGCCGAGGGCGGTGAGCAGTCCGGCGCGGTCGCCGGGCAGCAGCACGGCGCGGTGCTCGAAGGCGCTGCGGGCGGTGGCGAGCGCCCGGCCGACGTCGGCGACGGTCAGGTCCGGCTCGCCGTCGACGAGGGTCCGCAGCCGGCGCGCCTGCTCGTGCAGGGCGGCGGCGTCGCGGGCCGACAGGACGCAGGCGACGAGGTCGCCCGGGACGCCCGTGGCGGGTGCGGCCTGCGCCGGGGCGGGCTCGGGGGCCTGCTCGACGATGGTGTGGGCGTTGGTGCCGCTGATGCCGAACGACGACACCGCCGCGCGGCGGGGCCGGTCGACGGCCGGCCACGGCCGCGCCTCGGTGAGAAGGGCGACCGACCCGGCCGTCCAGTCGATGTGCGGGGACGGCTTCTCGGCGTGCAGAGTCGGCGGCAGGATGCCGTGCCGCATCGCCAGCACCATCTTGATCACACCGGCGACACCGGCCGCCGCCTGGGCGTGGCCGATGTTCGACTTGACCGACCCCAGCCACAGTGGATGGTCCTGCGGTCGGCCCTGCCCGTACGTGGCCAGCAGCGCCTGTGCCTCGATCGGGTCTCCGAGGGCGGTGCCGGTGCCGTGCGCCTCGACGGCGTCGACGTCGGTGGTGGCGAGCCGGGCGTTGGCGAGCGCCTGCCGGATCACCCGCTGCTGGGCGGGGCCGTTCGGCGCGGTCAGGCCGCTGCTGGCGCCGTCCTGGTTGACGGCGCTGCCCCGGACGACGGCGAGCACCCGGTGGCCGTTGCGCTGCGCGTCGGAGAGGCGCTCCAGCAGGAGCATGCCGACGCCCTCGGCGAAGCCGGTGCCGTCGGCGCCTGCGCCGAACGCCTTGCACCGCCCGTCGGGCGACAGGCCGCGCTGCCGGGAGAACTCGGTGAGCATGCCGGGGGTGGACATGACGCTCACCCCGCCGGCGAGGGCGAGGCGGCACTCGTCCTGCCGCAGCGCCTGGGTGGCCAGGTGCAGCGCCACCAGCGACGACGAGCAGGCGGTGTCGACGGTGACGGCGGGGCCCTCCAGGCCGAACAGGTACGAGATGCGGCCGGAGGCGACGCTGCCGGCGCTGCCGTTGCCGACGTGGCCGTCCAGGTCGTCGGTGCCGCCGGCGGCCTGGGAGGCGTAGTCGTGGTAGATGAGCCCGACGTAGACGCCGGTGCTGCTGCCCCGCGCCGAGTGGGGGTCGATCCCGGCCCGCTCGAATGCCTCCCAGGAGGTCTCCAGCAGCAGCCGCTGCTGCGGGTCCATCGCCAGGGCCTCGCGGGGGGAGATCCCGAAGAAGGCGGCGTCGAACTGGGCGGCGTCGTGGAGGAAGCCGCCCTGCCGCGGTACGGCGTCCGGGTCCTGGTCGCCGGCGCGCAGGTCGTCGAGGTTCCAGCCCCGGTCGGTGGGGAAGGGCGAGATGACGTCGGTGCCGGCGGTGACCACGTCCCACAGCTGCTCGGGGGTCTGCACGTCGCCGGGGAACCGGCAGGCCATGCCGATGATGGCGATCGGTTCGTCGAGGGCGGCGGCGGTGCCGGCCGCCACGGGCCGGTCCACGGTCGCCGCGCCGCCGAGCTCCCGGTCCAGGAACTCGGCGAGCACCACGGGGGTCGGGTAGTCGAACGCCACGGTCGCGGGCAGCCGCAGGCCGGTGGCGGCGGAGAGCCGGTTGCGCAGTTCCACCGAGGTGAGCGAGTCGAAGCCCAGTTCCTTGAAGGCGCGCTGGGCGTCGACGGTCTCGGCCGAGCGGTGCCCGAGCACTGCAGCCACGCTGGTGGCCACCAGGTCGAGCAGGTGGGAGCGCCGCTCCGCCGGGCCGAGCGTCGCCAGCCGGTCCCGTACGGAGGCGGTGTCCGCGAGGCCGCGCCCCACCGCGCGCCGGGCCGGTCCGCCCGCGCGGACGAGGTCCCGCAGCAGGCTGGGCACGTTCTGGCCGGTCGGCCGCGACGCCGGCGGCAGGTTCATGAGGACGAGGTGCGCCGCGTCGCGCTGTCGCGCCAGCTCGTACAGTGCCACGCCCTGCCGGTCGGTCAGCGGGGCGCTGGTGGCGCGGATCGCCTTGCGGTGCTCGCTGCCGCCCAGGTGGGCGGTCATGGCGCTGCTGGTGGCCCACAGCCCCCACGCGATGCTGGTGGCGGGCAGCCCCTGCTCGCGCCGGTGCTCGGCGAGGGCGTCGAGGAACGCGTTCGCCGCCGCGTAGTTGCCCTGCCCCGGCGAGCCGAGGGTGGCCGCCACCGACGAGAACAGCACGAACGCCGACAGGTCCAGATGCGCGGTGGCCTCGTGCAACACCCAACCCGCGTCCACCTTCGGCGCCAGCACCGTACGCAGAGCGGACTCGTCCAGCGAACCGATGGTCGCGTCCGCGATCACCCCGGCGGTGTGCACCACAGCCGTCAACGGGTGCGCCGGGTCCACCAGTTCCAGCAGCCGGGTCACCTGCGCGGGGTCGGTCACGTCGGCGGTGCCGGCGGTGACCCGGGCGCCCGCGCGGGTCAGCTCGTCGACCAGCTCCCGGTAGTGCTCGGGGCCACGGCGGGAGGCCAGCAGCAGGTGCCGAGCCTGGCCGGTGGCGACGAGGTGCCGGGCGAACACGCCGGCGAGGGCGCCACCGGCGCCGGTGACGAGCACGGTGCCGTCCGGGTCGGCGGGGGCGGGCACCCGCAGGACGACCTTGCCGATGTGGCGGGCCTGACTCATGTGGCGCAGTGCCTGCCGGGCCTGGCGTACGTCCCACGCCCGCAGGGGCAGCGGGCGCAGCGCGCCCCGCGCGAACAGGTCGAGCAGCTCGGTGAGCATCTCCCCGATGCGTCGGTGCCCGGCCTCGTTGAGGTCGAACGCGCGGTAGACCACGCCCGGATGCCCGGCGGCGACCGTTTCGGGGTCGCGTACGTCGGCCTTGCCCATCTCCACGAACCGGCCGCCGCGCGGCAGCAGCCGCAGCGACGCGTCCACGAAGCCACCGGCCAGCGCGTCGAGCACCACGTCCATCCCGGCGCCGCCGGTGGCCGCCCCGAAGGTCTGCTCGAACTCGGTGGTCCGCGACGACGCGATCCGCTCCTCGGCCACCCCGAGTTCCCGCAGCACGCCCCACTTGCCGGGGCTGGCGGTGGCGTACACCGTCGCGCCCCAGTGCCGGGCGAGCTGGATCGCGGCCATGCCGACGCCGCCCGCGCCGTTGTGGATCAGCACCGACTCACCGGCCCGCAGGTCGGCCAGGTCCCGCAGCGCGTAGTACGCGGTCAGGAACACCACCGGCACGGAGGCGGCCTGCGCGAAGGACCAACCGGCGGGGATCCTCGCCACGAGGTCGCGGGTGGCGATCACCTCGGGGGCGAAGGCCGGCTCGAACATGCCGAGCACGCGGTCGCCGGGGACCAGGTCGGTCACGCCCGGGCCGACCTCGACCACGACGCCCGCGCCCTCGCTGCCCAGCACGGCCGCCGGATCCGGGTACATGCCCAGCCCGATCAGCACGTCACGGAAGTTCACGCCGGCCGCGCGCACCGCGATGCGCACCTGACCCGCGTCCAGGGCGACGGAGGTGGCGGGCACCATGCCGACACCGTCGAGGGTTCCGGGGCTGACCGCCCCGACCCGCCACAGTCCGTCCGGCGGGACGAGTTCGTCGGCGGCCTGGCCGGCGGGCCGGCCCAGGCGGGGCGTGCGCACCTCGTCGCCGCGTACGGCCACCTGGCCGCCGGTCGGCGAGGGGTTCTCGGCGACGGCGGCGAGCACGGCGAGGGTGGCCGGGGTGAGGTCCCCGTCGACGTCGGCGAGGACGATCCGCCCCGGGTGCTCGGACTGCGCCGAGCGCAGCAGACCCCAGACCGCCGCGCCGGGCAGGTCCCGCACCGCGTCCGCCGGGGTGGCGGCCACCGCCGCGCGGGTCAGCACCACGAGCGTGGTGTCGGTCAGCGCCTCGCTGTCCAGCCAGCAGTGCAGCACGGCCAGGACACGAGCGGTGGCCGTACGGACTTCGTCGGGCAGGTCGCCCCCGGGGGTGCCGGCGGGCACGGAGACCACGAGCGCGCGGGGCGCCTCGACCGTGCCGGCCGCGACCGCCGCGGTCAGCTCGTCGACGGTCGGGAACACCGGCGTGGCGAGGCCCGCCGGGGCGGGTCCGTCGCCAAGCAGCGCCCAGCCGGTGACGTCCCGCGCCGGGGTGACCGCCTCGACCGGCCACGTCACCTCGAACAGCGACCGCTGCGCGGCCTCCGCGCCGGTGGCGTCGGTCATCTCCCGCATGGCGAGCGACTCGACTGACACCACGGGCGCGCCGGACTCGTCGCCGGCCACCAGCCGCACGCGCGAGCCCGCCCGGGTCAGCCGTACCCGCAGCGTCCTGGCGCCGGAGGCGTGCACCTGCACGCCCTCGAACGCGAACGGCACGCGCGGTCCGCCGGAGCGCTCGGCCGTCAGCAGCCCGACGGGGTGCAGGGCGGCGTCCAGCAGCGCCGGGTGCACGGCGAAGCCGGCGGCGTCGTCGGCCGCCTCGTCCGGCAGGGCGACCTCGGCGTACGCCTCGTCGCCGGCGGTCCACAGCCGCCGCAGGCCCCGGAACGCCGGCCCGTAGGCCAGGCCGCGCTCCGCGAGCGCCGGATACCAGCCGGCGAGGTCCACCTCGGTGCCCCCGGCCGGCGGCCAGGAGCCCAGCGTCGGCTCGTCGGTGGCCTGCTCCAGCAGACCGTCGGCGTGCCGCGTCCAGGAGTCCCCGGGGTCGCCGTCGGGCTGCGAGTGCACCGCCACGCTCCGGGTTCCGGAGCCGTCGGCCGCGCCGACGCGCACCTGCACGCGGACCGCGCCCGGGTTCGGCAGCACCAGCGGCGCGGCGACGGTCAGCTCCCGCACCCGGGAGGTGCCGACCTCGTCGCCGGCGCGCACCGCGAGCTCGACCAGGGCCGTGCCCGGCAGCACCACGGCGCCGCCGACCACGTGGTCGGCCAGCCACGGGTGCGTGGACGCCGACAGCCGGCCGGTCAGCACGACCTCGTCGTCGCCGGCGAGGCGCACCGCCGCGCCGAGCAGCCCGTGCCCGGCCGCGCCCAGCCCCGCGCCCGACACGTCGCCGGTGGCGGAGCGGTCCAGCGCCGGCCAGAACCGGTCCCGCTGGAAGGCGTACGTGGGCAGGTCGACAGGGGTGGCGCCGGAGCCGGCGAAGACGCGCGACCAGTCGACGGGCACACCGGCGACGTGCAGCTCGCCGAGGTTGGCCAGCAGCTGCCGCGGCCCGTGCTCGTCGCGGCGCAGCGAGCCCACCACCACGCCGCCGCCGGCCGCCCGGTCGAGCGCGTCCTGCACGGCGATCTTGAGTACGGGGTGTGGGCTGACCTCGACGAAGGTCCGGAAGCCCTGCTCGATCAGCTGGTCCACGACCGGTGCCAGCCGGACCGTTTCCCGCAGGTTGCGGTACCAGTAGTCGGCGTCGAGCCCGGCGGTGTCGATCGGCTCGCCCGTGACGGTGGAGTGGAAGGCCACGGTGCTGGTGCGGGGGTCCACAGTGCCGAACCCGGCGGTCACCTCGTCGCGGATCGGGTCGACGTGGCCGCTGTGCGCCGCGAAGTCGACGGCGACCTGGCGGGCGCGGACGTCGCGCTCGGCGCAGTGCGCGAGCAGCTCGGCGACCGACGCCGAGTCGCCCGCGACCACGGTCACGGCGACGCCGTTGAGGGCGGCGACGGAGAGGCTGCCCCGCCACGGCGCGATGAGCCGCTCGGTGTCGGCGGCCGGGAGCGGGACGGAGACCATGCCGCCGCGACCCGCGATCGCCAGCAGGCCGCGGCTGCGCGCCACGACGAGCCGCGCGGCTTCGGCGAGGGTCAACGCGCCGGCGACGCAGGCCGCGGCGAGTTCCCCCTGCGAGTGCCCGACGACGGCGGCCGGTTCCACGCCGCACGAGCGCCAGAGCTGCGCGAGGGACACCATGACGGAGAAGAGCGCGGGCTGGACCACGTCCACCCGGTCCAGGGGTGGCGCGCCGGGCGCCTGCCGCAGCACGTCCTCCAAGGACCAGTCGACCAGCCGGGACAGTTCCTCGGCGCACTCGCCCATCCGCTGCCGGAAGACCGGCGAGGTCTCCATCAGGTCCAGCGCCATCGACGTCCACTGGGAACCCTGGCCGGGGAAGACGAAGACGACCTTCGACGCGGCGTCCGCGCCCGCCGGGGAGCTGTCGCCGTCGGCGAGGGCGGCCAGGCGGGCGAGCGCGTCGTCCCGGTCGGCGGCCACGACGACCGCCCGGTACGGGTGGTGCGCCCGCTGGGTGGCCAGGGAGAAGCCGAGGTCGCGCGGGTCGAGGCCGGCGTCGCCGGCGAGCCGTTCGCCGAGGCGGGCGGCCTGCGCCCGGAGCGCGCGGGGGCTTCTGCCGGAGACCGGCAGGGGTACGGCGGCGGGCCCGACCAGGCCGGGAACGTGCCCCGCCGGCGCGGGCGTCGCCGGGGCCGGCTCGTCGGGCGCCTGCTCGATGATGGTGTGCGCGTTGGTGCCGCTGATGCCGAACGACGACACGGCGGCCCGGCGCGGCCGGTCGACGGCGGGCCACGGCCGGGCCTCGGTGAGCAGGGCGACGGCCCCGGCGCTCCAGTCGACGTGGGGCGAGGGCTGGTCCACGTGCAGGGTCGGCGGCAGCACGCCGTGCCGAATCGCCAGCACCATCTTGATCACGCCGGCCACCCCGGCCGCCGCCTGGGAGTGGCCGATGTTCGACTTGATCGAGCCGAGCCAGAGCGGCTCGCCGTCGGCGCGGTCCTGCCCGTAGGTGGCCAGCACCGCCTGCGCCTCGATCGGGTCGCCGAGGACGGTGCCGGTGCCGTGCGCCTCGACGGCGTCCACGTCGGCCGGGTCGAGCCGCGCGTTCTCCAGGGCCTGGCGGATGACCCGCTGCTGGGACGGGCCGTTCGGGGCGGTCAGCCCGTTCGACGCGCCGTCGGAGTTGACCGCGGAGCCGCGCAGCACCGCGAGCACCCGGTGGCCGTTGCGCCGGGCGTCGGAGAGTCGCTCCACGAGCAGCATGCCGACGCCCTCGGACCAGCCGGTGCCGTCCGCGCCGGCGGCGAACGCCTTGCACCGCCCGTCGGGGGCCAGCCCGCCCTGCCGGGAGAACTCGGAGAACATGCCGGGCTGCGCCATGAGTGCCACCCCGCCGGCCAGGGCCATGTCGCACTCGCCGCCGCGCAGCGCCTGGGCGGCGAGATGTAGCGCCACCAGGGACGAGGAGCAGGCGGTGTCGACGGTGACCGCCGGGCCTTCGAGGCCGAACATGTAGGCGACCCGTCCGGAGGCGACGCTGCCCGCCGTGCCGGTCAGCAAGTGCCCCTCGAGGCCGTCCAGGTCGTCACGTCCGCTGGTGGCGTAGCCGGAGGAGGCGGCGCCGACGAAGACACCGGTGGCGGTGCCGCTGAGGGCGGCGGGGTCGATGCGGGCGTACTCGAAGCTCTCCCAGGCGGTCTCCAGCAGCAGCCGCTGCTGCGGGTCCATGGCGAGGGCCTCGCGGGGGCTGATGTTGAAGAAGCCGGCGTCGAAGTCGGCCGCGTCGTAGAGGAAGCCGCCCTGGTGGGTGACGGTGCCGCCGGCCTGGTCGCCGTCCGTGCCGTACAGCCGGTCGAGGTCCCAGCCGCGGTCGGCCGGGAAGTCGCCGACGGCGTCGGCCCCGGAGGTGACGAGCTGCCACAGCTGCTCGGGGGTGGCGACGCCGCCCGGGTAGCGGCAGGCCATGCCGATGATGGCGATCGGCTCGTCGGCGTCTGCGGTGACGACCGTACGGACGGTGGCGCCGGTGCCCGTGGCCGGGCGGAGCTGCGCGAACAGGTGCTCGGCCAGCCGGGCCGGGGTGGGGTGGTCGAAGGCCAGCGTGGCGGTCAGTCGCAGCCCGGTGGCCGCACCGAGGCGGTTGCGTAGTTCCACCGAGGTCAGCGAGTCGAAGCCCAGGTCCTTGAAGGCCCGGGCGGCGGGAACCGACTGCGCCGAGGCGTGCCCCAGCACCGTGGCGGCCTGGCCGCAGACCAGGTCGACGAGCGCCTGGCGGGCATCGGCCTCGGACAGGCCGTCGAGTCGCTCCCGCCACGACGCGCCGGCGGTCGGCCGGTCGCCGGCGGTACGGCGTCGGCCGCCGCCACGCAGCAGGTACCGCATCAGCGGCGGCACACCGCTGGCCTCGCCGGTGACGTGGAGGCGGGCCGCGACGACGACCGGTCGGGCGGCCGGCAGGGCGGCGTCGAAGAGTTCGGCGCCCTCGGCCGGGGAGAGCCGGCTCATCCCGACGCGCCGCAGCCGCTGCTGGTCGTCGCCGTCGAGGTGGGCGGTCATCGTGCTGTCGGTGGCCCACATGCCCCAGGCGATGCTGGTGGCGGGCAGCCCCTGCTCGCGCCGGTGCTCGGCGAGGGCGTCGAGGAACGCGTTCGCCGCCGCGTAGTTGCCCTGCCCCGGCGAGCCGAGGGTGGCCGCCACCGACGAGAACAGCACGAACGCCGACAAGTCCAGGTGCGCGGTGGCCTCGTGCAACACCCAACCCGCGTCCACCTTCGGCGCCAGCACCGTACGCAGAGCGGACTCGTCCAGCGAACCGATGGTCGCGTCCGCGATCACCCCGGCGGTGTGCACCACAGCGGTCAACGGGTGCGCCGGGTCGATCCCGGCGACCAGCTCGGCGACCTGGGCGGGGTCGCTGACGTCGACGGCCACGGCGGTGACGTCGGCGCCCGCGTCGGTCAGTTCCCGGACCAGGGTGGCGTACGCGTCGTCCCGGCCGGGTGCGCGGCGGGAGGCCAGCAGCAGGTGCCGGGCCTGGCCGGTGGCGACGAGGTGCCGCGCGAGCACGCCGGCCAGGGTTCCGGCCGCGCCGGTGACCAGCACGGTGCCCTCGGGGTCCACGGGCGCGGGGATGCGCAGCACCACCTTGCCGACGTGGCGGGCCTGGCTGACGTGCCGCAGTGCCTGCCGGGCCTGACGCACGTCCCACGCCCGTACGGGCAGCGGGCGCAGCGCGCCCCGCGCGAACAGGTCGAGCAGCTCGGTGAGCATCTCCCCGATACGGGTGCTGCCCGCCTCGTTGAGGTCGAACGCGCGGTAGACCACGCCCGGATGCCCGGCGGCGACCGCCTCCGGGTCGCGTACGTCGGCCTTGCCCATCTCCACGAACCGGCCGCCGCGCGGCAGCAGCCGCAGCGACGCGTCCACGAACTCACCGGCCAACGCGTCGAGCACCACGTCGACGCCGGCGCCGCCGGTGGCCGCCCCGAAGGTCTGCTCGAACTCGGTGGTCCGCGACGACGCGATCCGCTCCTCGGCCACCCCGAGTTCCCGCAGCACGCCCCACTTCCCGGGGCTCGCCGTCGCGTGGACGGTGGCGCCGAGGTGGTGGGCGAGCTGGATCGCGGCCATGCCGACGCCGCCCGCGCCGTTGTGGATCAGCACCGACTCACCGGAACGCAGCCCGGCGAGGTCCCGCAGCGCGTAGTACGCGGTCAGGAACACCAGCGGAACCGACGCGGCCTGGGTGAAGGACCAGTCGGCGGGCATCCTGGCGATCCGCTGCCGGTGTGCCACCGCCTGCGGGCTGAAGCCGAGTTCGAACATGCCGAGCACGCGGTCGCCGGGAGCCAGGTCGGTCACGCCCGGGCCGACCTCGACCACGACGCCCGCGCCCTCGCTGCCCAGCACGGCCGCCGGATCCGGGTACATGCCCAGCCCGATCAGCACGTCACGGAAGTTCACGCCGGCCGCGCGCACCGCGATGCGCACCTGGTCCTCGCCCAGCTCGGCGGGCGCGGCCGGCACCGGCGCGATCCCGTCCAGTGTGCCGCCGGTGACGGGGGCGAGGTGCCACGGGCCGGGCGGCGGCGTCAGCTCGTCGCCCGCGGGTCGCGCCAGCCTCGGCACGAGGGTCCGCTCGCCACGCACCGCGAGCTGGCCGCCGGAGACCGACGGGTCGACCGCCGCCCCGGCCAGCACGGCGAGGGTCGCGGCGGTCAGCTCGCCGTCGACGTCGGCGAGGACGATCCGCCCCGGGTGCTCGGACTGCGCCGAGCGCAGCAGGCCCCAGACGGCGGCGGCGGCCAGGTCGCCGACCCGGTCGTCGTCCGCGGCGGCCACCGCGCCGCGGGTCACCACCACGAGCTTCGACTCCGCCAGCGCGTCGGCGGCGAGCCAGGCGCGCAGCACGTCCAGGACGGAGCCGGTGAGCGTCCGTACGGCCTCCGGCACGGCGACGCCGGGGTCGCCGGTCGGCACCGGCAGCAGCACCTGCCGGGCCGTGGTGCCGGCCGCCGCCAGGGTCGCCACGTCCGCGAAGACCGGCAGCTCCGCCAGCGCGGCCGGGACGGCACCGCCCAGCGCCGCCCAGCCCGCGAGGTCGTCCACGCCGTCGATCTGCTCCGCCTGCCAGGTCACCTCGTACAGCGAGCGGGCGGCGGCGCCCCGGGTCGCCGTCGCGGTCATCTCGCGCAGCACCAGCGAGTCCACCGACACCACCGGCGCGTTCGAGCCGTCGCAGGCGACGAGCCGCACCCCGGAGCCGTCCCGGGTCAGCCGCACCCGCAGCGTCCGGGCGCCCGAGGCGTGCACCTGCACGCCCTCGAACGCGAACGGCACGCGCGGGCCGCCCGTGGCCTCGGCCGCGAGCAGCAGCGCCACCGGGTGCAGCGCGGCGTCCAGCAGCGCCGGGTGCACCCCGAACGCGCCCGCCTCGCCGGCCGTCCCGTCCGGCAGCGCCACCTCGGCGTACGCCTCGCCGTCGGCCGTCCAGGCCCGCCGTACGCCCTGGAACACCGGCCCGTACGACAGGCCGTGCTCCGCCAGTGCCGGATACCAGCCGGTCAGGTCCACCTCGGTCGCCGCCGCCGGCGGCCACTCGCCGAGGCCCGGCTCGTCGGTCGACACCGGTTCGAGCAGGCCGTCGGCGTGCCGCACCCACTCGGTCTCGTCGTCCTCGGGCTGGGAGTACACGGACACCGTCCGCACGGCGGCTTCGTCGGCCGCGCCGACGCGCACCTGGACGCGTACCGCGCCGGACGCGGGCAGCACCAGCGGCGCCGCCACGGTCAACTCCCGTACCCGCGACGCGCCGACCTCGTCGCCGGCGCGGACCGCCAGCTCCACCAGGGCGGTGCCCGGCACCACCACGGCGCCGGCGATCACGTGGTCGGCCAGCCACTGGTGCGTCGACGTCGACAGCCGGCCGGTCAGCACCACCTCGTCGTCGCCGGCGAGCCGCACCGCCGCGCCGAGCAGCGGGTGCCCCGCGACGCCGAGGCCGGCGCCCGACACGTCGCCGACCCGCCACGGCAGCACCTCGGGCCAGAACCGCTCCCGCTGGAAGGCATACGTGGGCAGGTCGACCCGGGCGGCGCCGGTGTCGGCGAACCACTCCCGCCAGGACACCGGCACCCCGTGCACGTGCAGCTCGGCGAGGGCGTGCAGCAGCGCCTGCGTCTCGGGCCGGTCCGGGCGCTGGGCGGCGACGGCGAGCACGTCGTCGCCGGGCAGCGCGTCGGCCGTCATCGCGGTCAGTACGCTCCGCGGCCCGACCTCCAGGAACGTGTCGACCCCGGCGTCGCGCAGCGCGGCGAGCCCGTCGGCGTAGCGAACCGCCTCGCGGACGTGGCGAACCCAGTAGTCCGGGGTGCGGATCTCGTCGGCGTCGGCGAGCGCACCTGTCACGTTCGACACCATCGGCAGCGTGGGCGCGGCGAAGGTCAGCCGCTCGACGATGCCGCGGAAGCGCTCCAGCACCGGCTCCATCAGCGGGCTGTGGAACGCGTGGCTGACGGTCAGCCGGCGGGTACGCGCGCCCCGGTCCCGCCAGACGCGCTCGACCTCGTCGAGGGCGTCGACGGCGCCGGAGACCACGACGGAGGCCGGGCCGTTGACGGCGGCGATGCCGACCCGGTCGGTCAGCCCGGCGATCGACTCCGCCACGGCCGCCTCGTCGGCGGCCACGGCGAGCATGCCCCCGCCGGACGGCAGCGCCTGCATCAGCCGGCCCCGCGCCGCCACCAGCAGGCAGGCGTCCTGGAGCGACAGCACCCCGGCCACGTGCGCGGCGGCGATCTCCCCGATCGAGTGCCCGCCCACGTAGTCCGGCGCGACGCCCATCGACTCGACCAGCCGGAACAGCGCCACCTCGACGGCGAAGAGTCCGGCCTGGGTGAACGCGGTCTGGTCCAGCAGCTCCGCCTCGGCGGAGCCCTCCGGTGCGAACAGCACCTCCTTGAGCGGGCGCGGCAGAACCCGGTCGAAGTGCCCGCACGCCTCGTCGAGGGCGGCGGCGAAGACGGGGAACTCGGCGTACAGCTCGCGGCCCATGCCGGCGCGCTGCGCGCCCTGGCCGGAGAAGAGCACCGCCAGCGGACCCCGGTCCCCGGCCTGGCCGGCGACCACGATGCCCGACGGCTCGCCGGCCGCCAGGGACCGCAGGCCCGCCAGCAGACCCGTGCGGTCCCCGGCGAGCAGCACCGCGCGCCGGTCGAGCGTCGTGCGGGCCACCGCCGAGGAGAAGGCCACGTCGAGCGGGCGCTGTCGCTCGTCGCCGGTCAGCCGGCGGACCCACCGGTCGGCCTGGGCGGCGAGCGCGGCCGGCTGCGCGGCGGAGAGCAGCACGGGCACGACGGTGGGACGACGGGACCAGGTGGCGTCGTCGCCGGCCGGGTCGGGGGCCGGCGCCTGCTCCAGAATCAGGTGGGCGTTCGTGCCGCTCATGCCGAAGGACGACACGCCGGCCCTGCGGACGTGCTCGCCGCCGGCCCACGGGCGCGCCTCGTCGAGCAGGGCCACCGCGCCGGTCGACCAGTCGATGTGCGGTGAGGGCCGGTCCACGTGCAGGGTGGGCGGCAGCACGCCGTGCCGCATCGCCATCACCATCTTGATGACGCCGCCGGCGCCGGCCGCGGCCTGGGGGTGGCCGATGTTCGACTTCAGCGAGCCCAGCCACAGCGGGCGGTCGGCGGTGCGGCTCTGCCCGTACGTGGCCAGCAGCGCCTGCGCCTCGATCGGGTCGCCGAGCCGGGTGCCCGTGCCGTGCGCCTCGACGGCGTCCACGTCGGACGGGCTGAGCCGGGCGTTCTCCAGCGCCTGCCGGATGACCCGCTGCTGCGAGGGGCCGTTGGGGGCGGTCAGCCCGCTGCTGGCGCCGTCCTGGTTGACGGCGCTGCCCCGGATCACCGCCAGGACGGGGTGCCCGTTGCGCCGGGCGTCGGAGAGCTTCTCGACGAGCAGCATGGCGACGCCCTCGGACCAGCCGGTCCCGTCGGCGTCGGCGGAGAACGCCTTGCACCGCCCGTCGGAGGCGAGCCCCCGCTGGCGGGAGAACTCGACGAAGGCACCCGGCGTGGCCAGCACTGTGACGCCGCCGGCCACAGCGAGGGAACACTCGCCGTCGCGCAGGGCCTGACCGGCGAGGTGCAGGGCGACCAGCGACGAGGAACAGGCGGTGTCGATGGTGACGGCCGGCCCCTCCAGCCCGAAGGAGTACGCCAGCCGGCCGGACATGACGCTCGCGGCGGTGCCGGTGAGGACGTAGCCCTCCGTGCCCTCGGGCAGTTGCCGCAGCACGGACGTGTAGTCCTGCCCCGCGGTGCCGACGAACACCCCCGTACGGCTGCCCCGCACCGACGCGGCGTCGATGCCGGCCCGCTCGAAGACCTCCCAGGTCACCTCGAGCAGGAGTCGCTGCTGCGGGTCCATGGCCAGCGCCTCGCGCGGCGAGATCCCGAACAGGGTCGGGTCGAACAGGCCGGCGTCGCGCAGGAAGCCGCCCCGGTTGCTGTACGTGGTGCCGGGGTGGTCGGGGTCGGGGTCGTAGAGCCCGTCGAGGTCCCAGCCCCGGTCGTCGGGGAACGTGCCGGTGGCGTCCACCCCGCCGGCGACGAGGTCCCAGAGGTCCTCCGGTGAGGCGACGCCGCCGGGGAAACGGCAGGCCATGCCGACGATTGCGATCGGCTCGGCGTCCTCGTCCTCCAGCTCGGTCAGGCGCCGACGCGCCAGGCGGAGCTCGGAGGTCACCCACTTCAGGTGTTCGAGGAGCTTGTCTTCGTCCGCCATGACCCACCCGCCCAGAGCTTGCTATCGATCGGAATCTGCCGATTCGTTGACCACACCACCGCCGACGGCCGGCTTCGTGCACAGGTGGGCGGAGACGCGGCCGTTCGGCTCACCGACCCCACACCTGTTCCTGATTCCGGTTGTCGTGCCTGCTCAGGCGCCCGCCACGCCGGACAGGTCCGCCGACACATGCCCGCCACCGTGACTGGACGGTACTGAGCGCCAAAGGCCCGCCCAACCCCTAGAGAACCCCTGATCGACCGGCCCGCGAGCGGCGTCGCGGCAGGCCCGGCGAGCGGCGGTGACCAGCGCCGCGAGGGCCGCTCAGGCGGGCTGTCCGGCGGCCGACGGCAGGATGCGGCGCAGTCGGCCGGGAGGCGTCGAGCGGCGGCGCCACTCCCGTGGGTAGCCGACCGAGACCTCTTCGAACCGGACCCCGTCGTACCAGGTGGTGCGCGGGATGTGCAGGTGGCCGTAGACGGCGACGCGGGCGTCGAAGCGGACGTGCCAGTCGGCCGTGGCCTCGGTGCCGCACCACTGGGCGAACTCGGGGTACCGCAGGATCCGGGTGGGCTCGCGCACGAGCGGGAAGTGGTTGACCAGGACGGTGGGCAGCCCGCCGCGCTCGGCGGTCAGCCGCCGCTCCGTCAGGGCCAGCCGCGCCCGGCACCAGGCGTCCCGCGTCGGGTACGGGTCCGGATGCAGCAGGATCTCGTCGGTGCAGACCACGCCGACCTCGTGGGCCCGTGCCAGGGCCTGCTCCTTCGTGTACGTCCCCGGGGGCCGGAAGGTGTAGTCGTAGAGCAGGAACAGCGGCGCGATCAGGACCGGGTCGTCGCCCTGCTGGTCCCAGACGGGGTACGGGTCCTCCGGGGTGATGACCCCGAGCCCCCGGCACAGTTGCACCAGGTGCTGGTAGCGCGCGTCCCCCCGCAGCTGGATCGGGTCCTCGCGGGGAGTCCACAGCTCGTGGTTGCCGGGGGCCCAGATGACCTTGGCGAAGCGGCGGCTGAGGAGTCCCAGCGCCCACTCGATGTCGCCGACGAACTCCCCGACGTCGCCGGCGACGACGAGCCAGTCGCCGTCGCGCTCCGGCCGCAGCCGCTCGACGATGGCCTTGTTCTCCGCGTGCACCACGTGCAGGTCGCTGATGGCGAGCAGTTGAGGCAAGCCGGATCCGGCCATGCGGACCTCCCGTCCATCCGGGGTACCGCACGCACCCACATCCGTACCGCTCGGCTGCCGGTGGGCAGGGCGAGACGGCCTGGCGTGCTCCGACCCTACGGAGCCGGGCCCGCACCGGCACACCCCTAGACGGGATACGTGGACCCCTAGGCAGCCGCGCCTGCCCGACGGCGCCGGTCAGGCGTCCGGCACCGTCGGGTGTCCCTTCCCCGGCCCGTCCCGCCCGGGGTCGGGCAGTGTCCGCTCAGGACTTGCCGAACTCCCGCTGGATGATGTCGAAGAGCTCGTCCCGGCTGGCCGACTCCAACTCCTCTGCGGCGGCCGGCGCCGGTGCGGTGGCGGCGGGTCGGCCCCGCCACCGGGTCAGCAGGTCCTCCAGCCGACCGACGACCGCGTCGTCGACCTGGTCGCCCGGCAGCCCGCCGAGGAGCTTGTCGAGGCGTTCGATCTCGGCCACGATCGGCAACGCCGGCTGCTCGGGCGCCAACTCGGCCCGCAGGTGACCGGCGAGCGCGTTCGGGGTGGGATGGTCGAAGACGAGGGTGGCGGGCAGTCCGATGCCCGTTGCGGCGGTCAGCCGGTTGCGCAGCTCGACTGCGGTGAGCGAGTCGAAGCCCAGTTCGAGGAAGCCGCGGGCGGGCCTGATCCCGCTCGGTGTGGCGTGTCCCAGCACCGCCGCGGCGGTGCCGCGGACCAGGTCGAGCAGGATGCGGTCGCGCTCCGACCCGGAGGCGGCGGCGAGCCGCTCGCGCAGCGCCGACGCCGCGCCGCGGTCCTCGCCCTTCGGCGCCTCCTCGGCCTGTGCGGGCTGTGCTTCGGGGATGTCGGTGAACAGACGCGACGGACGCAACGCCGTGAACGACGGCACAAACCGATCCCACCGCACATCCGCCACCACCACCTGCCCCTCACCACCATCCAACGCCCGCTGCAACGCCACCACCGCCAACTCCGGAGCCATCCCCGGCAAACCACGCCGACTCAACTGCTCCCCCGCCACCCCCACCGCCATACCCGCCTCAGCCCACGGCCCCCACGCCACCGACGTCCCCACCAACCCACGCCCACGCCGCGACACCACCAACCCATCCACAAACGCATTCGCCGCCGCATACCCCACCTGACCCGCAGAACCCCACACCCCCGCAATCGACGAAAACACCACAAACGCATCCAAATCCAAACCAGCAGTCAACTCATCCAACACCACCGCACCACCAACCTTCGCCCGCAACACCTCCTCCACCTCACCCACACCCACCTCACCCAACGGCGTCAACTGCGCCACACCAGCCGCATGCACCACCGCCCGCAACCGCTCACCCCGACCCACCAAATCCCCCAACAACCCCGCCACCGCACCACGATCCGCCACATCACAACCCACCACCGACACCCGCACACCCAAACCCTCCAACCGCCCCACCAACTCACCCACACCCGACGCACCACCACCACGCCGACTCACCAACACCACATGCTCCGCACCCACACCCACCGCCCACAACGCCACCCGCGCACCCAACGCCCCCGTACCACCCGTCACCAACACCGTCCCCGACAACCGAAAACCACCACCAACACCCGCACCCGCACCCGCACCCGCACGCACCAACCGCCGCACAAACACACCCGACGACCGCAACGCCACCTGATCCTCAACCCCCGACGACAACACCCCACACAACCGACCCCACACACCCCCACCCAACACACCCGGCAAATCCACCAAACCACCCCACCGCAACGGCACCTCCAAACCCACCACCCGACCCAAACCCCACACCGCAGAACCCGCGACATCCGCCAGCTCGTCCGAGCCGCCGACCGACACCGCCCCGCGCGTCAGCCACCACAACCGGCCCGACCCACCGACGTCGGTCAGCGCCTGCACCACGGCCAGCGCCGTCGACACCTCGGCGGCGGCCGGAACCGGGGACGCCTCCCGCGGCTCGGCCAGCGACAGCAGGGACACCACGTGGGCGTCCCGGGCGTCTGAGCTCATCGCCTCCAGCAGGAGCCGCGCCACCCGGTCGCGGTCGGCGCCGGCCGGGACCAGCACCGGGACCGCCCGGTCGGCCCGGGCAGCCAGCGCCGCGGCCACCGGGTGGTCCTCCTGCCCGGGCGCCATCAGCAGCAGCCAGGTTCCCGCCAACGTCGCGGAGTCCGGCACGGCGGCCGTACGCCACGTCGCCCGGTACCGCCAGGAGTCGACGACCGCCCGCTGCTGCGTCGCCCGCCGCCACCGGGCGAGTTTGGGCAGCAGCGCCGTGGACGGCTCGTCCGCGCCCACGGCGAGATCCTCGTCCAGCACGCCGAGGTCCCCGGACTCGACCGCCGCCCAGAACTGCTCGTCGGACGGGGCGTCGGCCCGCTCCGGAGCCGAGCCGGGCTGGGGGTCCTCCAGCCAGTAGCGCTGCCGGTCGAAGGCGTAGGTGGGCAGTTCCACCGCGCGCGGCCGGGTGCCGGTCTGGCCGAGGTACGCCGCCCAGTCGACGGCCACGCCGGCGGCCCAGAGCTGCCCCGCGGCACTGGTGAGGGTGGTGACGTCGGGCTGGCTGCGGCGCAGCGTGGCGACGTACCGCACGTCGTCGGCCGTGTCCGCCTCGGCGGCCATGGCGGTGAGGACCGCGTCCGGGCCGATCTCCAGGAAGGTGTCCACCCCCTGTGCCCGCAACGCCGCCACACCGTCGGCGAAGCGCACCGGCTGCCGCACGTGCCGCACCCAGTAGCCGGGCTCGGTGATCTCTGCGGCGTCCGCGACCGCGCCGGTCACGTTCGACACGATCGGGATCCTCGGCGACCGCCAGTCGAGCCCCGCCACCACCGACGCGAACTCCTCCAGCATCGGCTCCATCAACCGCGAGTGGAACGCGTGACTGACCGCCAGTTCCTTCGTCCGCCAACCCCGCTCACGAGCGGTCGTCACCACCGACGCCACCTCGCCGACGGCACCCGACACCACCACCGACGCCGGACCGTTCACCGCCGCCACGTCCACCGCCGCGCCGGTCACGCCGATCAACTCGGCGACAGCCTCCTCCGACGCGCCCACCGCCGCCATCACCCCACCGCTGGGCAACGCCTGCATCAGACGACCTCGCGCCGCCACCAACGTGCACGCATCCGACAGCGACAACATCCCGGACACGTACGCCGCCGTCACCTCACCGATCGAGTGACCGGCCAGGTAGTCGGCCCGCACACCCCACGACGCGAGCAACTCCCACAACGCCACCTCGATTGCGAACAGGCCCGCCTGCGCGAACACGGTCTGATCCAACAGAGCCGCAGTCTCCGAACCCGGCTCGGCGAACACCACCTCGCGCAACGCACGCGGCAGGCGCGGATCGATCTCCGCGCACACCTCGTCGAACGACGCCGCGAACACCGGGAACGCGTCGTACAGCTCCCGGCCCATGCCCACACGCTGCGAACCCTGACCCGTGAACAACACCGCCCGACGACCCGCCGACACCACACCCGCAGACCGGCCCTCGGCCACCGCCGCAAGGCCCGCCGCCAGCTCGTCGACGTCCGAGCCCCACACCACCGCGCGATGCTCCAACGCGGCACGGGCCGTCGCCAACGACCACGACACGTCCACCGGCGACAGACCACGATCGCGCACGAACGACGCCAACCGCCCGGCCTGACCCACCAGACCCCGCTCCGAACGCCCCGACACCACCCACGGCACCGGCACCCCGACCGGTGCGACGGGCGCGACCGAAGCCGGAGCGGCCTCGGGCTGCTCGATGATCACGTGCGCGTTCGTGCCCGAAATACCGAACGACGACACACCCGCCCGCCGAGCCCGGCCAACACCCGGCCACTGCCGCGACTCGGTCACCAACTCCACCGCACCCGACGACCAGTCCACATGCGACGACGGCACATCCACGTGCAAAGACGCCGGCACCATCCCATACCGCATCGCCAAGACCATCTTGATGATCCCAGCCACCCCCGCAGCCGCCTGCGTATGACCGATGTTCGACTTCACCGACCCCAACAACAACGGCACATCCCGACCCTGCCCATACGTCGCCAACAACGCCTGAGCCTCAATCGGATCACCCAACGACGTACCCGTACCATGCGCCTCCACCACATCCACATCAGCCGCCGACAAACCCGCAAACGCCAGAGCCTGCCGGATCACCCGCTGCTGCGACGGACCATTCGGCGCCGTCAAACCATTCGACGCACCGTCCTGATTCACCGCCGTGCCCCGCACGACCGCGAGGACCCGGCGCCCGTCGCGCCGCGCGTCCGACAGCCGCTGCACCAGCAGCACGCCGACGCCCTCGGACCAGCCCGTGCCGTCCGCAGCGTCGGAGAACGACTTGCAGCGGCCGTCGGCGGACAGGCCGCCCTGGATCGAGAACTCGGCGAACGTGCCCGGTGAGGCCATCACGGTGACGCCGCCGGCCAGGGCGAGGTCGCACTCGCCGGACCGCAGCGCCTGCGCCGCCAGGTGCAACGCGACCAGCGACGACGAACACGCCGTGTCCACAGTCACGGCCGGGCCCTCGAATCCGAACGAGTACGCCACCCGGCCCGACAACACGCTTGTCGCGTTGCCGGTGAGCAGGTGGCCGCCGACCTCCTGGGCCCGACCGACCGACCCGCTGGCGTACCCCTGGAAGCTGGCTCCGGCGAAGACGCCGACCGCGCCGCCCCGCAGGGTGGTCGGGTCGATTCCCGCCGACTCGACGGCCTCCCACGAGGTCTCCAGCAGCAGCCGCTGCTGCGGGTCCATGGCGAGGGCCTCCCGCGGCGAGATGCCGAAGAACTCGGCGTCGAACTCGCCGGCGTCGTAGACGAAGCCGCCCCTGCGGGCGAAGGACGTGTCGGACAGGCCGCTGCTGAGGAAGCTGTCCCAGCCCCGGTCGAGGGGGAACTCGGAGATGCCGTCGCGTCCCGTGGCGAGCAGTTGCCACAGTTCTTCCGGGGACGCGACGCCACCCGGGAGGCGGCAGCCCATGCCGACGATCACGATCGGGTCGTCGTCGACGGTGGCGACCCTGCGGTCGGCCGGCGCGTCGCCCGATGCTCCGAGCACGGTCTCCCGGATGAAGGCGACCAGGGCGGCCGGCGTCGGGTGGTCGAAGACGAGGGTGGAGGGCAACGCGAGGCCCGTCTCGGCGGTCAGCCGGTTGCGCAGCTCGACTGCGGTGAGCGAGTCGAAGCCGAGACGCTGGAACGCCCGGTCCGGCCGCACCGCCTCCACGGTGGCGTGGCCGAGCACCGTGGCGACCTGGGAGCGTACGAGGTCCAGGAGGGACGCCTCGACCTCCGGCGGCGTCAGGGCCGCGAGCCGCTCGCGCAGTGCGGAGGCCCGGTCGGTGGGGCCGGTCTCGGCTCGGGACGCCGCCTCGATCGCCGCCTGTGCCTCGGGGATGTCGGTGAACAGACGCGACGGACGCAACGCCGTGAACGACGGCACAAACCGATCCCACCGCACATCCGCCACCACCACCTGCCCCTCACCACCATCCAACGCCCGCTGCAACGCCACCACCGCCAACTCCGGAGCCATCCCCGGCAAACCACGCCGACTCAACTGCTCCCCCGCCACCCCCACCGCCATACCCGCCTCAGCCCACGGCCCCCACGCCACCGACGTCCCCACCAACCCACGCCCACGCCGCGACACCACCAACCCATCCACAAACGCATTCGCCGCCGCATACCCCACCTGACCCGCAGAACCCCACACCCCCGCAATCGACGAAAACACCACAAACGCATCCAAATCCAAACCAGCAGTCAACTCATCCAACACCACCGCACCACCAACCTTCGCCCGCAACACCTCCTCCACCTCACCCACACCCACCTCACCCAACGGCGTCAACTGCGCCACACCAGCCGCATGCACCACCGCCCGCAACCGCTCACCCCGACCCACCAAATCCCCCAACAACCCCGCCACCGCACCACGATCCGCCACATCACAACCCACCACCGACACCCGCACACCCAAACCCTCCAACCGCCCCACCAACTCACCCACACCCGACGCACCACCACCACGCCGACTCACCAACACCACATGCTCCGCACCCACACCCACCGCCCACAACGCCACCCGCGCACCCAACGCCCCCGTACCACCCGTCACCAACACCGTCCCCGACAACCGAAAACCACCACCAACACCCGCACCCGCACCCGCACCCGCACGCACCAACCGCCGCACAAACACACCCGACGACCGCAACGCCACCTGATCCTCAACCCCCGACGACAACACCCCACACAACCGACCCCACACACCCCCACCCAACACACCCGGCAAATCCACCAAACCACCCCACCGCAACGGCACCTCCAAACCCACCACCCGACCCAAACCCCACACCGCACCACCGTCCAGGTCGGTCAGAGGCTCGGAGTCGTCCACGGAGACGGCACCGCTGGTCAACCACCACAACCGACCCTCGACCTCGGTGACTGCAAGCGCCTGCGCGACCGCCAGTGCATCGACGACACCGGCGCCGGCCAGCGACATCAGCGAGATCATCCCGGCGACCGGTCCTGCGGCCGCCGAGGCGGCGGACAGCCGACGCGCGATCCCGTCCCGGTCCAGCTCGTCCAGCACCACGGGGATCATCTCGGCGCCCCGCTCCGCCAGCCCGGCCAGCAACGGGTGGTCCTCCTGGCCGGGGACCATCAGCACCAGCCAGGAGCCGGTCAGGTTCTCGTTCCCGGTCACGTCCTGACGCCGCCAGACCACGCGGTAGCGCCAGGAGTCCACAGTCGACCGCTGCTGTGCGGCCCGCCGCCACTGCGCGAGCTTCGGCAGGACCGCGCTGAACGGTTCGTCCGCGCCGACGCCCAGCTTGCCGCCGACCAGGTCGGGGTCGCCGGACTCCACGGCCGCCCAGAACCGCCCGTCGAGAGCTTCGCCGTGCGCGTCCCGGCGGGCCGCGGGCGCCGCCTCGGGCCAGTACCAGGTGTGGTCGAAGGCGTACGTGGGCAGGTCGACCACGCCCGGCCGGGCACCGGCCTGGCCGTGGTACGCCGCCCAGTCGACCGGCACACCCGCCACCCACAACTGCCCCAGCGCCGACGTCAACACGCCGACCTCCGGCTGATCCCGCCGCGACACCGCGACACAGCGCACCCCGGCATCAGCGACGATCTCCGCCACCATCGCCGTCAACGTCGCATCCGGGCCGATCTCCAGGAACGTGTCCACGCCCTGCCCCCGCAGAGCAGCCACCCCGTCGGCGAACCGCACGGGCTGCCGCACATGCCGCACCCAGTACTCCGGGTCAACCAGCTCCAGCGGCTCCGCGACCGCGCCGGTCACGTTCGACACGATCGGCACCCGCGGCACCCGCCAGTCCAGCCCCGCCACCACCGACGCGAACTCTTCCAACATCGGATCCATCAACCGCGAATGAAACGCGTGACTGACCGAGAGTTCCTTGACCCGCCAACCCCGCTCACGCGAGGCCGCCACCACCGAAGCGACCTCGCCGGCGGCACCCGACACCACCACCGACGCCGGACCGTTCACCGCCGCGATATCCACGCCCACACCGATCACGCCGATCAGCTCACCAACCGACTCCTCCGACGCACCCACCGCCGCCATCACCCCACCGCTGGGCAGGGCCTGCATCAACCGACCCCGCGCCGCCACCAGCACACACGCATCCGCCAGGGACAGCATCCCCGCCACATACGCGGCCGCCACCTCACCGATCGAATGACCCGCCACAAAATCCGCCCGCACACCCCACGACGACAACAACTCCCACAACGCCACCTCGACCGCGAACAGACCAGCCTGCGCGAACACGGTCTGATCCAACAGAGCCGCAGTCTCCGAACCCGTCTCCGCGAACACCACCTCGCGCAACGCACGCGGCAACAAACCGTCAAAACAGGCGCACACCCCGTCGAACGACGCCGCGAACACCGGAAACGCGTCGTACAGCTCCCGGCCCATACCCACGCGCTGCGAACCCTGACCCGTGAACAACACCGCCCGACGACCCGCCGACACCACACCCGACAACCGGCCCTCAGCCACCGCCGACAGACCAACGGCAAGCTCGTCCACCGACGAACCCCACACCACCGCACGATGCTCCAACGCCGCCCGCGACGTCACCAACGACCACGACACATCCAGCGGCGACACATCCGACTCACGCGCGAACGACGCCAACCGCGACGCCTGACCCGACAAACCCCGTTCCGAACGACCCGACACCACCCACGGCACCGGCAAAGCCACGGAAGCGCCCCCGGCAGGCGCCGGGGCAGACTCCGGCTCCGCCTCGACCTCGGGGACGGCCTCGGGCTCCGGCTGCTCCAGAATCACGTGCGCGTTCGTCCCCGAAATACCGAACGACGACACACCCGCCCGCCGAGCCCGGCCAACACCCGGCCACTGCCGCGACTCGGTCACCAACTCCACCGCACCCGACGACCAGTCCACATGCGACGACGGCACATCCACATGCAAAGACGCCGGCACCACCCCATACCGCATCGCCAAAATCATCTTGATGATCCCAGCCACCCCCGCAGCCGCCTGCGTATGACCGATGTTCGACTTCACCGACCCCAACAACAACGGCACATCCCGACCCTGCCCATACGTCGCCAACAACGCCTGAGCCTCAATCGGATCACCCAACGACGTACCCGTACCGTGCGCCTCCACCACATCCACATCAGCCGCCGACAAACCCGCAAACGCCAGAGCCTGCCGGATCACCCGCTGCTGCGACGGACCATTCGGCGCCGTCAAACCATTCGACGCACCATCCTGATTCACCGCCGAACCCCGCACCACCGCAAGGACCCGACGCCCGTCACGTTGCGCGTCCGACAGCCGCTGCACCACGAGCACCCCGACGCCCTCGCCCCACGCGGTGCCGTCCGCAGACTCGGCGAAGGCCTTGCAGCGGCCGTCCGCCGACAGCCCGCCCTGGCGGGAGAACTCGATGAAGGCGCCCGGGGTGGACATCACCGTGACGCCGCCGGCCAGGGCGAGGTCGCACTCGCCCGACCGCAGGGCCTGCGCCGCCAGATGCAACGCGACCAGCGACGACGAACACGCCGTGTCCACAGTCACCGCCGGACCCTCGAACCCGAACGAGTACGCCACCCGGCCCGACAACACGCTCGCGGAGGCGCCGGTCGCGCCGAATCCGGCGAGCGCCTCCCCGGCCTGGCGTACGACGGTCTCGTAGTCCTGGCCGTTGGTGCCGGCGAACACCCCGACGCGGCTGCCGCGCAGCGCGAGGGGTTCGATCCGGGCGTCTTCGAACGCCTCCCAGGAGACCTCCAGCAGCAGCCGCTGCTGCGGGTCCATGGCGAGCGCCTCCCGCGGCGAGATGCCGAAGAACTCCGCGTCGAAGCCGCCCGCGTCGGCCAGGAACGCCCCCCGCGAGACGTAGGAGTCGGTGCCGGCCAGCGACTCCAGGTCCCAGTGCCGGTTGGTCGGGAAGTCCGACATCGCGTCGGCACCGGCCGTCAGCAGGTCCCAGAGCCCCTCCGGGGACTCGGCTCCGGCCGGGAAACGGCAGCCCATGCCGACGATGACGATCGGGTCGTCGCCCACGACGGGGCCGGTGGCGGCGGGGACGGGCAGCGCCTGCCCGCCGAGCAGCTCGGCGTGGATGTGGCCGGCCAGGGCGGCGGAGTTCGGGTAGTCGAAGGCGAGCGTGGTCGGCAGCGCGAGGCCGGTCGCCGCGTCGAGCCGGTTGCGCAGCTCGACCGCCGCCAGTGACGTGAAGCCGAGGTCCTGGAACGCCCGGTCCGGCGCCACCCGCTCGGCGGACTCGTGGCCCAGGACGGCCGCGACCTCGGCACGCACGAGTTCGCCGAGGGCGCGCAGCTGCTCCGCACCGGACATTCCCGCCAGGCGCAGGCGCAGGTCGGCCGCCGGCACTGGGGCGTCGGCGGGCACCGCCGCGCCGGCCTCGGCCAGCAGGTCGCGGACCAGCGGGTGGGCGCGCCGAGGACCGGTGGCGGCCACCCGGGCCCAGTCGATGTCGGCCACCACGAGGTACGTCTCGTCGCGGTCCAGCGCCCGGCTGAAGGCGCGCACGGCTGTCTCCGGCGCCATCGCGCCGAAACCGGTGCGGCTGAGCCGCTGTTCGAAGTCGCCCGCGCTCACCCCGCCGTCGGCCCACAGGCCCCAGGCGAGCGAGGTCGCCGGCAGCCCCTCGGCGCGGCGGCGCTGCGCCAGGGCGTCGAGGAACGCGTTGCCCGGCGCATACGTGGCCTGGCCGGCGGCACCCATGAGGCCGGCGAGGGAGGAGAAGAGGACGAAGGCGGAGAGGTCGCTGCCCCGGGTCAGCTCGTCCAGGTTGCGCGCGGCGTCGACCTTCGCCCGCAGGGCGGTGGCCAGCTGGTCGACACTCACGGCGTCGACGACGTTGTCGTCGAGGGCCGCGGCGGTGTGCACGACCGCGCTCAGCGGAAGCTCGGCGGGGATCGAGTCGAGCAGCGTCGCGAGCGCGGCCCGGTCGGCCACGTCGCAGGACGCGAGGGTGACCCGGGTGCCGAGCCCGGCGAGTTCCTCGGCGAGGGCGGTCGCGCCGGGCGCCTCGCCACCCCGCCGGCTGACCAGGAGGAGGTGTTCGGCTCCTTCGGCGGCCAGCGCGCGGGCGACGTGTCCCCCGAGTGCCCCGGTGCCGCCGGTGATCAGCACCGTGCCGCGCGGCGTCCAGGAACCGCGCGCACCGGTGTCGCCGTACGTCGCACGAACGAGCCGGCGGGCGTGGCCGCCGGTGCCGCGCAGGGCGATCTCGTCCTCCTGGCCGGTGCCGGCGATCAGCGTCCGGAGCATGCGCACGGCGCCCTGGTCGGGCTGCTCGGGGAGGTCGACGAGCCCGCCCCACCGGTGCGGGTGCTCGGCGCGCAGCACGCTGCCGAAGCCCCACGCCATGGCCTGCACGGGGTCGACGTGCCGGTCGCGGGATCCGACGGAGACCGCGCCGCGGGTGGCGATCCAGAGCCGGGCGGTGATCCCGGCGTCGCCGAGGGCCTGCGCGAGCGCGACCGTGCCGGCGAGGCCCGTCGGCACGGAGGCGGCCCCGGCGTACGGCCGGGTGTCGAGGGCCAGCAGGGAGAGTACGGGCAGCACGTCCCCGTCGCGGCCGGTCGACGCCTCGGCGAGGTCGTGGGCGAGGCGCTTGCGGTCGCACGTGGCGTCGACCTCGACGATCCGCCCGCCGGCGGCGCCGAGGGCGGCGGCCCAGTCCGTCACGGCCGCGTCGGCGTCGGCCGGTACGACGAGCAGGAAGTCGGTCGCCTCGGCGCGGGCGGCGTCGTCCGTGAGCGGCTGCCAGGCCACCCGGTAGCGCCAGGAGTCGAGGGCCGCCTCGGCGTCCCGGCGGCGTCGCCAGGTGGACAGCGCCGGCAGCACGTCCGCGAGCGGGGCGTCGGCGTCGACGGCCAGGCTCTCGGCGAGGGTCGTCAGGTCCTCCGCCTCGATCGCCCGCCAGAAGTCCTCGTCGGCGGCGGTACGCCGGGCGGCGGGGGGACGGTAGGACCGCGTCGCGGCATTGATCCAGTAGCGTCGATGGTCGAAGGCGTACGTGGGCAGGTCGACCACGCCCGGCCGGGCGCCGGTCTGACCGTGGTAGGCGGCCCAGTCGACCGGCACACCCGCCACCCACAACTGCCCCAAGGCCGCCGTCACCGCAGCGAGCTCCGACTGGTCCCGCCGCGACGCCGGAACCCGCCGCACCCCCGCATCCGCGACGATCTCCGCCACCATCGCCGTCAACGTCGCATCCGGGCCGATCTCCAGGAATGTGTCCACCCCCAGCGCCCGCAACGCCACCACACCGTCGGCGAAGCGCACCGGCTGCCGCACGTGCCGCACCCAGTACTCCGGATCCACCAGCTCCAACGGGTCCGCCACGGAACCCGTCACGTTCGACACCACCGCGACGCGCGGCACCCGCCAGTCGAGCCCCGCCACCACCGACCGGAACTCTTCCAGCATCGGCTCCATCAGGCGGGAGTGGAACGCGTGACTGACCGCCAGTTCCTTGACCCGCCAACCCCGCTCACGGCAGGCCGCCACCACCGAAGCCACCTCGCCGACGGCACCCGACACCACCACCGACGCCGGACCGTTCACCGCCGCGACGTCGACCGCCGCTTCCGCAGCATCGATGATCCCCCGCACCGCGGACTCGGGCGCACCCACCGCCGCCATCACCCCACCGGCCGGCAGCGCCTGCATCAACCGGCCCCGCGCCGCCACCAACGTGCACGCATCAGCCAACGACAACACCCCGGACACGTACGCGGCCGTCACCTCACCGATCGAGTGACCCGCCAGGTAGTCGGCCCGCACACCCCACGACGACAACAACTCCCACAACGCCACCTCGACCGCGAACAACCCCGCCTGCGCGAACACGGTCTGATCCAACAGAGCCCCATCGGCGGTGCCCGGCTCGGCGAACACCACCTCGCGCAACGCACGCGGCAACAAACCATCGAACCGGGCGCACACCTCGTCGAACGACGCCGCGAACACCGGAAACGCGTCGTACAGCTCCCGGCCCATGCCCACACGCTGCGAACCCTGACCCGTGAACAACACCGCCCGACGACCCGCCGACACCACACCCGCCGACCGGCCCTCGGCCACCGCCGACAGACCCGCCGCCAGCTCGTCCACGTCCGAGCCCCACACCACCGCCCGATGCTCCAACGCAGCCCGGGTCGTCGCCAACGACCACGACACGTCCGCCACCGCAAGGCCGGACCGTTCCCGCACGAACGACGCCAACCGAGCCGCCTGACCCGCCAGACCCCGCTCGGAGCGCCCCGACAGCATCCACGGCACCGGCAACCCGACCGGCGCGGCAGACGCAGCGGCGGGCTCCGGCTCCGCCTGTTCGATGATCACGTGGGCGTTCGTGCCGGAGATGCCGAACGACGACACGGCAGCCCTGCGTGCGCGGACCGCACCCGGCCACTCGCGCGCCTGGGTCACCAGCTCCACCGCACCCGACGACCAGTCCACGTGCGACGAGGGCTCGTCCACGTGCAGCGTCGCCGGCACGGTCCCGTACCGCATCGCCAAGACCATCTTGATGACGCCCGCCACCCCGGCGGCGGCCTGCGTGTGACCGATGTTCGACTTCACCGATCCCAGCAGCAGCGCGTCCCGGTCGTCGCGGTCCTGCCCGTACGTGGCGAGCAGCGCCTGGGCCTCGATGGGGTCGCCCAGCGTCGTGCCCGTGCCGTGCGCCTCCACGACGTCGACGTCGGCGACGCCCAGCCGGGCGTTCGCGAGGGCCTGGCGGATCACCCGCTGCTGCGAGGGGCCGTTCGGCGCCGTCAACCCGTTCGACGCACCGTCCTGGTTGACGGCCGTGCCCCGCACGACCGCGAGGACCCGACGCCCGTCACGCCGCGCGTCCGACAGCCGCTGCACCAGCAGCACGCCGACGCCCTCGGACCAGCCCGTGCCGTCCGCCGCGTCGGAGAACGACTTGCACCGGCCGTCGGGGGCCATGCCCCGCTGCCGGGAGAAGTCGATGAACGTCTCGGGCGTCGCCATCACGGTGACGCCACCGGCCAGGGCCAGGTCGCACTCGCCCGACCGCAGCGCCTGCACCGCCAGGTGCAACGCCACCAGCGACGACGAACACGCCGTGTCCACAGTCACCGCCGGACCCTCGAACCCGAACGAGTACGCCACCCGGCCCGACAACACGCTGCTGGCGGTGCCGACGCCGAGGTAGCCGTCGAGGGCCTCCGGAACGTCGGCCAGCCCGGCGGCGTGGTTGTGGTACATCATGCCGGCGAACACGCCGACGGGGCGGCCCCGCAGCGCGAGCGGGTCGATGCGGGCGTCCTCGATGGCCTCCCACGCGGTCTCCAGCAGCAGCCGCTGCTGCGGGTCCATGGCGAGCGCCTCGTGCGGCGAGATCTTGAACAGGCTGGCGTCGAAGTCGCCGGCGTCGGCCAGGAAGCCGCCCTCGCGGGCGTAGCTGCTGCCCCGGCGCGCGCCGGACGGGTCGTACAGGTCAGCGACGTCCCAGCCCCGGTCGGCGGGGAAGCCGGTGATGCCGTCGCCACCGGCCACGAGGAGGTCCCACAACTGCTCGGGGCTGCGCACGCCGCCGGGGTAGCGGCAGCTCATGCCGACGATCGCGATCGGCTCGTCGAGCGCCGCGACGGCGGCGACCGGGGTCGCCTGGGCGTCGGCCCCGGTTCCGGTCTCGGCGTCCAGGTGGTCGGCGAGGGCGAGCGGGGTCGGGTGGTCGAAGACCAGGGTCGCGGGCAGGCGCAGGCCGGTGACCGCACCCAGCCGGTTGCGCAGTTCGACGGCGGTCAGCGAGTCGAAGCCCAGCTCGGTGAACGGGCGTCCGGCCTCGACGGCTGCGGCGTCGGCGTACCCCAGGACCGTCGCGACCTGGTCGAGGACGAGCCGCAGCAGGGCCGCGGCGCGCTCCTCGCGGTCGAGCCCGGCCAGCCGCTCGGTCAGGGCGGCGGTCTCCGCCGGGCCGGAGCGCGCGGCGCGGCGCCGGGGCGCGCGGACCAGGCCGCGCAGGACCGACGGCAGGGTGCCCGCCTCGGCCTGGGCGCGCAGCGCCGGACCGTCCAGCACCATCGGCACCGTCGCGGGCAGGCCGGTGAGCAGCGCGGCGTCGAGGAGCGCCAGGCCGTCCGCCTCGGGAAGCGGCCGTACGCCCGCGCGGGCCAGCCGGTCGGTGTCGGCCCGGTCGAGGCCGGCTGTCATGCCGCCGCCCGACTCGGCCCACGGTCCCCAGGCCAGCGAGTGCGCGGGGAGGCCCGCGGCCCGCCGCCGGTGGGCGAGTGCGTCCAGGAAGGCGTTGGCCGCCGCGTAGTTGGCCTGGCCGGGGCTGCCGGTCACGCCCGCCGCCGACGAGTAGGTGACGAAGAGCGCGAGGCGGCTGCCGGCGGTCAGGTCGTGCAGGTTCGCGGCGGCGTCCACCTTCGGCCGGAGAACCTCGTCGAGGGACTCGGGGGTGAGCGAGGTCAGGGTGCGGTCGGCCAGCACGCCCGCGGTGTGCACCACGCCGGTGAGCGGGTGCGCGGGGTCGATCCGGTCCAGCAGCGCGGCGAGGGCGTCGGGGTCGGCGGCGTCGCACGCCTCGACCGTCGCGGTGGCGCCCAGGTCGGCGAGGTCGGCGAGCAGGTCGGCGGCGCCGGCCGCGGCGGGCCCGCGCCTGTTGGTCAGCACCAGGTGGCGGACCCCGTGCCGGGTGACGAGGTGGCGGGCGACGAGCGCGCCCAGGGCACCGGTGCCGCCGGTGACCAGCACCGTGCCGTCCGGGTCCAGCGCCGGCGCCGGCGCGTCGGGTTCCGGGGTGGCGACGAGCCGGGGCACCCGGACCACGCCGTCGCGCACCGCCGCTTGCGGCTCGTCGGCCGACAGCAGGCCGGCGAGGGCGGAGGCGGAGCTCTCCTGGTCGTCGAGGTCGACGACGAGGAACCGGCCGGGGTGTTCGGCCTGGGCGGACCGGAGCAGGCCCCACACGGCGGCGCCGGCCAGGTCGGCCACGTCGGCGTCGGCGTCCACGGCGACGGCGCCGCGGGTGAGGACCACCAGCCGGGACCCGCCGGTGTGGTGCTCGGCGGCGAGCCAGCCCTGGAGCACGGCGAGCACCTCGGCGAGCAGGTCGTGGACCGGGCCGGGGCCGGTCGTGGCAGCGCCGGCCGCCTGGTACAGCACGACGTCGGGCACCCCCGCGTCGCAGAGCGCGGTGAGGTCGGCGTGCCGGTCGGCGGTCACGCCGGCCGGCAGCGGCGCGGGGCGGTCGCCGAGCACCGCCCAGGTCGTGCGGTCGGGCGCGCCCACGCCGCCGGCGTGCCGGGGCCAGTCGAGGCGGAACAGCGCGCGGCGCCACGGGGATCCGCCGGCGGTGAGTTCCCCGGCCGGCAGGGGCCGCAGCACCAGGGAGCCGATTCGGGCGACGGGCGCACCGGTCGCGTCGGCGACCAGCATGGACACCGTGTCCGCACCGGTGGGGGTCAGCCGTACCCGCAGCGTGTCGGCACCGTGGGCGGACAGGGTCACGTCGGACCAGGCGAACGGCATCCGGGCCTCGCCGGGGTCGACGATGCCGAACCCGACCGCCTGCACGGCGGCGTCGAGCAGCGCCGGGTGCAGCCCGTACCCACCGGCGTCGCCGGCCTCCGGGTCGGGCAGCGCCACCTCGGCGTACACGTCGGTGCCGACCCGCCAGGCGGCGCGCAGCCCGGAGAAGGCCGGGCCGTACGCGAAACCGGCCCGCGCCGCCCGCCCGGTCAGCTCCGACACGTCCAGGGAGGTGGCGTCGCTCGGCGGCCACTGCGCCGGCGTGCCGATGTCCTCATCCGGCTCCGGGGTGAGCAGGCCGGTGGCGTGTCGCACCCAGATGTCGTCGGTGCCGGCGCGGCGGGCGTGGACGGTGAGCTGCCACGCTCCGCCACCGGCGCGTTCGGCGGCGACCTGCACGTCGACGCCGCCGGTCTCGGGCAGCACCAGCGGCGCCTGGAGGGTCAGCTCGGCGAGCCGTTCGGCGCCGACCTCCGCGCCGGCCTGCAGCGCCAGCTCCACGAACCCGGTGCCGGGCAGGAGCACGACGTCGCGCAGGGCGTGGTCGGCCAGCCAGGGCTGGGTCTCCACGGACAACCTGCCGGTGAGCGTCACCTCGTCGCCGTCGGCCGAGCGGAACACCGCGCCGAGCAGCGGGTGGCCGGTCGGGGTCAGCCCGGCGGCGGTCACGTCGGCGGGCTGCGGCAGGGGCAGCAGCCAGTAGCGTTCGCGTTGGAACGCGTACGTGGGCAGGTCGACCGGCACGGGCGGGCCGGCGAACAGGGCCGCCCAGTTCACCGGCACGCCCCGGGTCCACAGGGTGGCCGCGGCGGCAAGGGCGCTCGTCGCCTCGTCGTGCTCGGCGCGCAGCACGGGGACGCAGACTGCCTGGTCCGCGCCGACGATCTCCTGGGTGAGCGCGCAGAGCACCCCGCCCGGTCCCACCTCGACGTACGCGCCCACACCCAGCTCACGCAGGGTGGTCACGGCGGCGTCGAAGCGGACCGTGTCGCGGACGTTGCGCAGCCAGTACGCCGGGGAGCACACCTCTTCGGGGTCGAGCACCGCTCCGGTCACTGTGGAGACCACGGGGATGCGGGGCGCGGCGAAGGCCAGTTGCCCGAGCACGTCGCCGAACGCGTCGAGCATCGGGTCCATGCGGGCGGAGTGGAACGCGTGGCTGACCCGCAGCCGCCTGGTGCTGCGGCCGAGGGCCGCGAAGTGCGCGGCGACCGCCAGCACGGCGTCCTCGTCGCCGGAGACGACGACGGACTCCGGGCCGTTGACGGCGGCCAGCCGGGCGCCGGCCGTCCCGGCGACGGTGGCCAGGTGCGCGTGCACCTCCGCCTCGGTGGCACGGATCGACACCATGGCGCCACCGGTGGGCAGCGCCTGCATCAGGGTGCCCCGGGCGGCCACCAGGCGGGCGGCGTCGGGCAGCGACAGGACGCCGGCGATGTGCGCGGCGGCCACCTCGCCGACCGAGTGCCCGGCCACGAAGTCCGGCACGACACCCCAGGACTCGACGAGCCGGTAGGCGGCGACCTCGACGGCGAAGAGCGCCGCCTGGGCGTACCCGGTGCGGTCGAGAACGTCGGCGGGGCCGTCGAGCACGCCGCGCAGCGGCCGGTCGAGGTGCTTGTCCAACTCTGCGCAGGCGGCGTCGAATGCCTCGGCGAAGGCCGGGAAGGCGGCGTACAACCGCTGGCCCATGCCGACGCGCTGGGCGCCCTGGCCGGTGCAGAGCACCGCGACGCGGGTGGGGCCGGCGACCCCGCGCCGCACGGACGCCGCCGGGATCCCGTCGGCCAGCGCGCCGAGCCCGGCGAGCAGCTCGTCCCGGTCGGCACCGAGCAGCACCGCCCGGTGTTCCAGGACGGACCGGCCGGTGGCCAGGGCCCGGCCCACGGCGGCCGGCGTGGCATCGGGGTGCTCGGCGAGCCAGGAGCGCAGCCGGTCGGCCTGGGCACCGAGCGCTGCGGCGCTGCGCGCGGAGACGACCCACGGCAGCGGGTCGGGGCCGGTGACGGCGTCGGTGGCCGGCTGCGGCGCGGGCGGGGCGGCCTCGACGATGACGTGGGCGTTGGTGCCACTGACGCCGAACGAGGAGACGCCGGCGCGCATGGGCCTCGTCGCGCTCGGCCACGGGCGCGGCTCGCGGAGCAGGCTCACCGCGCCGGCCGACCAGTCGACGTGCGGGGACGGCTCGTCGACGTGCAGGGTGCGCGGCAGGACGCCGTGACGCATCGCCATGACCATCTTGATGACGCCGGCGACGCCGGCGGCGGCCTGGGTGTGCCCGAGGTTCGACTTGATCGATCCGAGCCACAGGGGCTGGTCGTCGGCCCGGTCCCGGCCGTACGTGGCGAGCAGGGCCTGCGCCTCGATGGGGTCGCCGAGGCGGGTGCCGGTGCCGTGGGCCTCGACGGCGTCCACGTCAGCCGGGGCGAGCCGGGCGTTGGCGAGGGCCTGGCGGATCACGCGTTGCTGCGACGGGCCGTGCGGCGCGGTGAGGCCGTTGGAGGCGCCGTCCTGGTTGACCGCGCTGCCGCGCACCACGGCGAGCACCCGGTGGCCGTTGCGCTGGGCGTCGGAGAGCCGCTCCAGCAGCAGCAGCCCGGCGCCCTCGCTCCAGCCGGTGCCGTCGGCGGTGGCCGCGAAGGACTTGCACCGCCCGTCCGGGGACAGGCCGCGCTGGCGGCTGAAGCCGATGAACGTGTCGGGGCTGGACATGACGGTGACGCCGCCGGCCAACGCGAGGGTGCACTCGCCGGAGCGCAGCGCCTGCACGGCGAGGTGCAGCGCCACCAGTGAGGACGAGCAGGCGGTGTCGACGGTGACGGCCGGGCCCTCGAACCCGAAGGTGTACGAGATCCGGCCGGAGACGACGCTGCCGTGGTTGCCCGTGCCGACGAACGCCTCCACCTCCTGCGGGACGCCGTTGAGCCGGGAGACGTAGTCGTGGTACATGACGCCGGTGAAGACGCCGGTGCGGCTGCCCTTGAGCGAGTCCACGGCGAGGCCGGCCCGCTCGACCGTCTCCCAGGCGACCTCCAGCAGGAGGCGCTGCTGCGGGTCCATGGCCAGCGCCTCGCGGGGCGAGATGCCGAAGAACCCGCCGTCGAACTCGCCGGCGTCGTGCAGGAAGCCGCCCTCGCGGGTGTACGACTTGCCGTGCGCGTCCGGGTCGGGGTCGTAGAGGTTCTCCACGTCCCAGCCCCGGTCCGCCGGGAAGGGTGTGACGGCGTCGACGCCGGACTCGACCAGCCGCCACAGCGCCTCCGGAGTCCGCACCCCGCCCGGGTAGCGGCAGCCCATCCCCACGATCGCGATCGGCTCGTGGTTCTGCTCGTCGACTGCCCGCAGGCGTTCGCTGGTCTCGTGCAGGTCAGCGGTGACGCGCTTGAGGTACTCACGGAGCTTGGCTTCGTTCGCCATCGGGTTGATCACCTGTCGCTAAGGGGCAAGCGGCGGACTCGGGCTCAGGATCGGCCGAACTTCTGATCGATGAAGTCGAACAGCTCGTCGTCCGAGGCGTCATCGAGGGCCTGGCTGACGTCGTCGGGCCGGGCGGTGGCGTCGCTCCACCGGGTGACCAGCGTCCGGAGGCGGACCGCCACGGCGGTACGCGTCTCGTCGTCGGCGGCCAGCCGCTCCAGCTCTTCCGGCGCGGTCGCGGCGAACGCGGCCTCCAGCCGGTCCAGCTCGGCGAGCAGGCCCGGTTCGGGCTTCGGCGGGACGGCGTCGACCAGCAGGAAGTCGGCGAGGGCGGCGGGCGTGGGGCAGTCGAAGATCAGGCTCGCCGGCAGCCGGATGCCGGTGAGGGCGGTCAGCCGGTTGCGCAGCTCCACGGCCGTCAACGAGTCGAAGCCGAGACCGGTGAACGTCTGCCCGGACGGTACGACGGTGGCCGGCGGGTAGCCGAGCACCTCGATGACCTGCGCCTTGACCAGTTCCTCCACCAGCCGGCCGCGTTCAGCCTCGGGCGTGCCGGCGAGGCGCTGCGCGAAGGACGGACCGCCGTCGCCGCCGCCCTCGACGACGCGCCGCCGGGCCCGGACCAGGCCGCGCAGCGGCGACGGGAGCTGGCCGGCGTCGGCCTGGCGGCGCAGCGCGGCGAGGTCGAGCAGCGCCGGCACCAGGTGAGGGCGTCCACCGTGCAGGCCGGCGTCGAAGAGGCGCAGCGCCTGGCCGGTGTCGAGCGGGCTGAGGCCGTTGCGGCTCATCCGCTGCCGCTGGGCGGCGTCGAGTGCGCCCGTCATGCCGCTGTCCGCGGCCCAGAGGCCCCAGGCCAGGGACGTGGCGGCGAGGCCGGAGGCGTGCCGGTGCCCGGCGAGGCCGTCGAGGAACGCGTTCGCGGCGGCGTAGTTGCCCTGCCCGGGGCCGCCGAGGACGCCGGCGACCGACGAGAAGAGGACGAACATCGCCAGCGGCCGCGATCGGGTCAGCTCGTGCAGGTGCCAGGCGGCGTCGGCCTTGGCGGAGAGGACGGCTGACAGCCGGCCGGGGGTCAGCGCCGAGATCACCGCGTCGTCGAGGACGCCGGCGGCGTGCACCACGCCGGTGAGCGGGTGCTCGGCGGGAACGTCGTCCAGCACCGCGGCCAGGCGGTCCCGGTCCGCCACGTCGGCGGCGACCAGGCGGGCCTGCGCACCCAGCGCGGTCAGCTCGGCGAGCAGCTCCGCGGCGCCGGGGGCGTCGGTTCCGCGGCGGCTGACCAGCAGCAGATGGCGCACCTTGTGCGTACTGACCAGGTGCCGGGCCAGCAGACCGCCGAGGGCGCCGGTGGCTCCGGTGACCAGGACCGTCCCGTCGGGGTCGAGGCCGGCGGCCGGGGCCGGGTCGAGGACGGCTGGCGCGAGCCGGGGCGTCAGGACCTGCTCGTCCCGGACCGCCAGTTGGGGTTCGCCGGTGGCGACCGCACGGGCCACCAGGTCCACCGTGCAGGACTCCGGCTGCCGCGCCTCGTCGAGGTCCACGAGCACGAAGCGGTCGGGGTGCTCGGCCTGGGCCGAACGCAGCAGGCCCCAGACCGCCGCGCCGGGCAGGTCGCCCGCACGGCAGGTGTCGCCGGCGGAGACGGCCCCGCGGGTCAGCACGACCAGCCGCCGCGCCGCCAGCCGGTCGTCGGCGAGCCAGCCCTGGACGGCGGTCAGCACTGCGGTGAGCCGGCTGCGCGTCGCGGCGGGGACCGGGGCGTGCTCGTCGTCGGCGTACGCGGCGAGCAGCACCAGTTCGGGGTCGATCCGGCCGGAGTCGACCGCCTCCGCCAGCTCGGCGAGCCTGTACCTGGCGATCTCGGACAGGTCGGACGGTGCGTCGCCGAGGAGCACCACCCGGACGGTCGCCGGGGTGCCCGGCCGCACGCTCTGCCAGCTGACGGCGTACAGCGAGTCGGCGGCGGAGTCACCGGCGCGCACCTGGTCGGCGGTGACGGGGCGAGAGACCAGGGACTCTATCCGGGCGACGGGTGCGCCGGCCGGGTCGGTCAGGGTCAGGGTCACGCCGCCGCCGCTGCGCCGGGCGCGTACCCGCAGCGCGGTCGCGCCGACCGCCGAGAGGGTGACGCCGGTCCAGGCGAAGGGCAGGCGTACGCCGGAGGCATCCTCCCCGTCGGAGTCGAGCAGACCGACGATGTGCAGCGCCGCGTCCAGCAGGGCGGGATGCAGGCCGAAGCCGGCGACCTCGGTGCCGTCGGGCACCGCCACCTCGGCGCACAACTCGTCGTCGGTGCGCCAGACGGCGCGCAGGCCACGGAAGAGCGGACCGTACTCGACGCCCAGACGGGACAGTTCGGTGTAGATGCCGTCGACCGCGACGGCGGTGGCGGCGCTGGGCGGCCACGGCGCCGGATCGGACCTGTCGGGCTGCGGTACGGCCGGGGCGAGGATGCCCGCCGCGTGACGGTCCCACTCGCCATCCGCGTCGGCGGCGGCTCGGGAGTGGATGGTGACCGTCCGGCGACCGTCCTCGTCCACCGCGCCCAGCTTCACCTGCACCGCCCTGGTGCCGTCCTCGGCGAGCGCCAGCGGAGCCTGGAGGGTCAGCTCGTCGAGGGTGTCGCAGCCGACCTGCGCGCCCGCGTGCAGGACCATCTCGACCAGGGCGGCGCCGGGCACCACCACCGAGTCCCAGACGACATGTTCGGCGAGCCACGGGTGTGTCAGTACGGAGAGTTCGGTGCCGAAGACCCGTACGTCGTCGTCGGCCACGCGTACGGCGGCGTCGAGCAGCGTGTGGTCGACGGGGCGGACGCCGAGCCCGGGCGCCGCCTCAGCCCCCGTAGTGGTGTTGAGCCAGTAGCGCTGATGGTCGAAGGCGTACGTGGGCAGGGCGATGGTGCGGGGACGTGCCCCGGCCGCCCGCTCAGGGCCGGACCCGTCGAGGGCGGTGAGGTATCCGGTCCAGTCGACGTGGCCGCCGGTGACGTACCACTCGGCGAGGGCGGCGCGCAGCGTGTCGGCCTCGGAATGGCCGGCACGCATCGTGGCGACGTACCGCACGTCGCCGGCCGCCTCCACACAGTCCTGCGCCATGGCGGTGAGTACGGCGTCGGGGCCGATCTCGAGGAACTGCACGACGTCCTGCTGGTGGAGCGTGCGCACCGCGTCGGCGAACCGCACGGGCTGGCGTACGTGCCGGACCCAGTAGCCCGGGTCGGTGAGCTCGTCCGCCTCCGCCACCGCGCCCGTCACGTTCGACACGACCGGCACCCGCGGCACCCGCCAATCCAACCCGGACACCACCGACCGGAACTCATCCGACATCGGATCCATCAACCGCGAATGAAACGCGTGACTGACCGACAACTCCTTGACCCGCCAACCCCGCTCACGCGAGGCCGCCACCACCGAAGCGACCTCGCCGGCGGCACCCGACACCACCACCGACGCCGGACCGTTCACCGCCGCGATATCCACGCCCACACCGATCACGCCGATCAGCTCACCAACCGACTCCTCCGACGCGCCCACCGCCGCCATCACACCGCCGCTGGGCAGGGCCTGCATCAACCGGCCCCGCGCCGCCACCAGCACACACGCATCCGCGAGGGAGAGCATCCCCGCCACATACGCGGCCGTCACCTCACCGATCGAATGACCCGCCAGATAGTCCGCCCGCACACCCCACGACGCGAGCAACTCCCACAACGCCACCTCGACCGCGAACAGACCAGCCTGCGCAAAGACGGTCTGATCCACCAGGGCAGCCGCATCCGACCCCGCCTGCGCGAACACCACATCCCGCAACGCACGCGGCAACACACCATCGAACCGGACGCACACCTCGTCGAACGCCGCCGCGAACACCGGAAACGTCTCGTACAGCTCCCGGCCCATGCCCACGCGCTGCGAACCCTGACCCGTGAACAACACCGCCCGACGACCCGCCGACACCACACCCGCCGACCGGCCCTCGGCCACCGCCGACAGACCAGCAACCAACTCGTCCACCGACGAACCCCACACCACCGCGCGATGTTCCAACGCCGCCCGCGACGTCACCAACGACCACGACACATCCAGCGGCGACACATCCGACTCACGCACGAACGACGCCAACCGCGACGCCTGACCCGACAGACCCCGTTCCGAACGCCCCGACACCATCCACGGCACCGGCAACCCGACCGGCGCCACCCCGCCCTCGAGGTCGGCCCCGGCTTCAGCCTCCGGCTGCTCCAGGATCACGTGCGCGTTCGTCCCCGAGATACCGAACGACGACACACCCGCCCGCCGAGGACGGCCAACACCCGGCCACTGCCGCGACTCGGTCACCAACTCCACCGCACCCGACGACCAGTCCACATGCGACGACGGCGCATCCACGTGCAAAGACGCCGGCACCACCCCATGCCGCATCGCCAAAATCATCTTGATGATGCCGGCCACCCCGGCGGCGGCCTGCGTGTGACCGATGTTCGACTTCACCGATCCCAGCAACAACGGCACATCCCGACCCTGCCCGTACGTCGCCAGCAACGCCTGCGCCTCGATCGGATCACCCAACGTCGTACCCGTACCGTGCGCCTCCACCACGTCGACGTCCGCCACACCCAACCCCGCGTTGGCGAGCGCCTGCCGGATCACCCGCTGCTGCGACGGACCATTCGGCGCCGTCAACCCGTTCGACGCACCATCCTGATTCACCGCCGTGCCCCGCACCACCGCCAACACCCGACGCCCCTCACGCCGCGCATCCGACAACCGCTGCACCAACAACATCCCGACACCCTCGGCGAGCGCTGTGCCGTCCGCCGCGTCGGCGAACGCCCGGCACCGGGCCACCGGGGACAGGTTTCCCTGCCTGGTGAAATCGATGAACACCGCAGGGGTGGGCATGACCGTGACGCCGCCGGCCAGCGCGAGATCGCACTCCCCCGACCGCAGCGCCTGCACCGCCAGATGCAACGCCACCAGCGACGACGAACACGCCGTGTCCACGGTCACCGCCGGACCCTCGAACCCGAACGAATACGCCACCCGGCCCGAGGCGATGCTGCCCGCGTTGCCGAGACCGAGGTAGTCCTCCACGCCCGCCGGCGGGGTCTGCGGCGGATGCGCGTACCCGCTGTGGGTCATGCCGGCGAAGACCCCGGCCCGGGCGTTCTTCAGGCTGGTGGGGTCGATTCCCGCCGACTCGACGGCCTCCCACGAGGTCTCCAGCAGCAGCCGCTGCTGCGGGTCCATGGCGAGCGCCTCACGCGGCGAGACCTCGAACAGCCGGGAGTCGAACTCGGCGGCGTCGGCCACGAATCCGCCCTCGCGGACCGAGGAGGTGCCCGGCCGGGACCGCTCCGGGTCGTAGAGCGCGTTGAGGTCCCAGCCACGGTCGGTGGGGAAGGAGGCGATCGCGTCTCCGCCGGACGAGACGAGGTCCCACAGTTCCTCGGCCGTGCGCACCCCGCCGGGGAACCGGCAGCCGATACCGACGATCGCGATGGGCTGCTGCGCGTCGGCCTCGACGTCCCGGAGCCGTTGCCGGGTCCGCCGCAGGTCGGCGGTGACTCTCTTGAGGTACTCCCGGAGCTTCTCTTCGGTGTCCATCATCCCAGCCCATCGCGATTCACGGCGGAGACTCGACGTAAGCGACGGTACGAATGCGCAGAGTTCTCAGGCGACACCTGTATCTGTCGTTCGGCTCGCTCGGCCGAGAGCCACGCAGATCCCCATCTGCCGGGAGAAGTTATTGGTTACGCGCGAGCGCGGACAACCCCTAACCAGGCAACCGACCAGCTAGGGGTGTCCGGTCCCGACCCGCCGCACTAGCGTCGCCTCGACCGGGTCCACGCCCGATCCGGTCGGCAACCGCAGCCGCCGGAAGGACCACCAGAGGATGACCACGCCAGAGACCGACAACGGCTTGTGGGTGCGACGCTTCCACCCCGCCCCGGGCGGCGCGAGGCGCCTGGTGTGCCTGCCCCACGCCGGCGGGTCGGCAAGCTTCTACTTCCCGGTGTCCCGCGGTCTCTCCCCCGCGGTGGAGGTGCTGTCGATCCAGTACCCGGGGCGGCAGGACCGGCGCCACGAGAAGTGCATCGGCGACATCCACGACCTCGCGCGCGAGGTGTTCACCGTGCTGCGGCCCTGGCGGGACGAGCCGCTGGCCATCTTCGGGCACAGCATGGGGGCCAGCCTCGGCTTCGAACTCGCCCGGCTCATCGAGCAGGACGGCGGCAGCGTCGCGCATCTGTTCGCGTCCGGGCGCCGGGCGCCGTCGAAGTCACGGCACGAGACGGTGCACCTGCTCGACGACGAGGGGCTGCTGGCCGACGTCCGGAAGCTGAGCGGCACCAACTCCGCCGTCCTCGGGGACCCGGAGATGCTGCGCGCCGCGTTGCCGGCGATCCGCAACGACTACCGGGCCGCCGAGCGGTACACCTACCGGCCGGGGCCGCCGCTGAGCTGCCCGATCACCGTCCTCACCGGCGACGACGACCCGAAGACGACTGTCGACGAGGCTCGGGCGTGGTCGGACCACACCACTGGAGCGTTCGACCTGAAGGTCTACCCGGGCGGGCACTTCTTCCTGGCCGAGCACCAGCCGGCGATCCTGCGGGCCGTCTCGGCAACCCTGAGCGCGGCACCGGCGGTCTGATCTCACGCCGACGGGGGCCCGTCCACCGGTCGTGACGACCGGTGGACGGGCCCCTCGGTACGCGCTGTCACCGCTTGTGGCCGACCGCGATCACGTAGTCGAGCTGCGCCAGCTCACGCTTCATGAGGTCCTGGTTCTTCCAGTGGGCCGCCATGCTCTTGCGGACGGCCGGCTTGACGACGGCCCGGAACGCGGGGTCATTGGTCCGCTCGGCCATGTACGCCCGCCAGCCCTCCCACGTCCGGTCCTTGATCGAGCGGACCTCCGGGTTGGCGAAGCCGGCCTCGACCAGCTCCTGCCGGTACGTGTCCCGGTCGTGCCAGTTCTCCTTGGGAATGCTGAACTTGACGAAACTCAGCGGGCCGGACTGGATGGCCGCGCGGACGACGTCGCCGCTGACCGGGATGATGTCGGCAGTGGCGAGCACGCCGCCCGGGCGCAGCACCCGCAGCGCCTCGGCGAAGAACGCACTGCGCGGGTAGAAGTGGAAGGCGGACTCCAGGGCGACGACCCGGTCGAAGGTGTTGTCCTCGAAGGGCAGTTCGGTGGCGCTGCCGAGCCGGAAGTCAGTCCGGTCGGCGAGCCCCTCCTCCTGCGCCCGGCGCTGCGCCGCCTCGACGTGGTGCGGGGTGATGTTCAGGCCGTACACCTTGGCGACCTGGCGCTCGCGCAGCCACTTGAAGTCCTGGTCCCCGTAGCCGAAGCCGACGTCGAGCACGGTGTCGTCCGGCTTGAGCCCGGCGGCGTCGGCCAGCTTGTCGGCCAGCGCGTCGGCGGCCGTGTCGATGTCGGTGACCCCGTCGGACCAGTAGCCCACGTTCATGTAGTGGGTACGGCGGGCCGCGAACTCCACGTCGGGTGACTGGATCTCGTAGAAGCGCCGGACCCGGGTGATGGGGTCGGCGGTGAAGACCGTGCGGATCGCCCGGCCGGCGATCTTCAGGTTCTCGAACATGTCGGTTCCTTCCGGTGGGTGGATGCCGATCAGCCGCGCCGGATCTGCCGGCGCAGATCCTCGACGAGCGCGGGCACAGCGGCCGGGTCGGCGGCGGTGCCGAAGACGTAGAAGTCGGGCCGGACGAGGACCGCCACCGCGTCGTACCGCTTGAGGTGGGCCAGGTACACGTCGTCGAGGTCGAAGGCGGTCGGCGCGGCGCCGGATCCGGGTGCGGGCGCACCGGCGGGAACGATCCGGACGACCCGCGCGCCGAGCGCGTTCAGGAAGGCCCGGGCGCCGGCGTCGAGCAGGTCGTCGGGGTCCTCGGCGCAGAGCAGGACGAAGCCGGTGCCGACGACCTCGTCGAAGAGCCCGGCGCGGCCGTCGACCTCGACGCGACCCTGCGGCATCGGGGCGCCGGCGGCCTCGCAGCCGCTGTGCCGGACCCCGCCGGACAGGGGCTCCAGCAGGGACCGGGTGCGCGGGCGGGCGGTACGCCGGCGCAGCTCGGCGAGCATCGCGGCGTCGCGGCCGGCCGCGGCGGCGCGGTCGGTCTCGCAGATCACCGTGCCCGAGTCGATGGACATCCGGATGGCGTGCTGCACGTGCGCGCAGCGCTCCTCCTGGTAGGTGTCCAGCAGAGCCTCGTCGGCGAGGCCGCGGTGCACCAGGTCGAGCTTCCAGGCGAGGTTGAGGGCGTCGCGGAAGCCCGAACTCATCCCCTGCCCCATGAACGGCGGCATCACGTGCGCCGCGTCGCCGGCGAGCAGGATCCGCCCGGAACGCCAGCGCTCGGCCGAGCATGCCTGGGTCGTGTAGACGCCGTACCGCTCCAGGGTGGCGTTGTCCGGGGTGATGTCGAAGAGGCCGAGCAGCCGCCACACACTCTCGGCGCTCTCGAACTCCTCCCGGCTCTCCCCCGGCACCCGCATGAACTCCCACCGCCGGTGCCCCGGGCCGGCCGACACGGCCGTGCGGGGCCGCGCCGGGTCGCAGACCTGCAGGTTGTTCGGCTTGAACTCGCGGGCCTCGTGCGGGACCACGTCGCAGACCAGCCAGTCGTACGTGAAGCCGAGGTCGGTGACGCCGCTGCCCAGGTGATCCCGCACGAAGCTGTTGGCCCCGTCGCAGCCGATGACCCAGCGGGCCGCGCGGACCTCCTCGCCGTCCGGGCCGGCGATGGTCACCTCGACCCCGTCGTCGTGCTCGACCAGGCCCGTCACCTGGTACGGGCGCAGCACCGTGACACCCGGCAACTCCGCGCCCCGCTCGGCGAGCAGCGCCTCCAGTCCCGGCTGGTAGAAGGAGACCGAGTCGGGCCAGCCCATCGGCCCGTCGCCGGTGACCTTGACGTGCAGCAGGGTCCGGCCGAAGCCGTTCTTGAAGGTGTACTCGCCCGACGACTCCACCACCGGGCCGAGGCGGTCGGCGACGCCGGCGGCGGCCAGGACACGGCTCGCCTCCCCGTCGTACGACACCGCGCGGGGGAAGTTGTACGGGGTGGCCCACCGCTCGACCGCCGTGACGGTGAGCCCTCGCTGCGCCAGCAGGATCGTGAGCATCTCACCGACGGGGCCGTAGCCCACGATCAGGACGTCGGTCGTCAGCATCGGTATCGGTTCCTCGGGGGTCGGTCGGACACGGGGTCGGCTTGTGGCGTGCGGGGCGGCCGGACGGCCATCAGATACCGAGTTCGGAGTCGATGAGGTCGAACAGGTCGTCGTCGCTGGCCAGTTCGAGGTCGAGGTCGGGATCGCCGCCCGAGCCGGCGCGCATCGTCCGCCACTTGGCGATCAGCACCTCCAGGCGGGATCCGATCTGGTCGTGCAGCTCCGGTTCCACAGTGGCCTCGGTCAGCGAGCGCTCCAGGTTCTCCAGGTCCGCGAGGACCGGCGGGACCGCCGGTCCGGTGTCCGGCGCCAGCTCGGACACCAGGTACGTGGCCAGCTCGTTAGGGTCCGGGTAGTCGAAGATCAGCGTGGCCGGCAGGCGAAGGCCGGTGGCCGTGGTCAGCCGGTTGCGCAGCTCGACGGCGGTCAGCGAGTCGAAGCCGATCTGACTGAACGCCCGGCCCGGGGCCACCGCCGCCCGGCTGCCGTGCCCGAGCACGCTCGCCGCCTGCTCGCGTACCAGGTCGACCACCAGGGTGTGGCGCTCAGGCCCGTCGAGCGCCGCCAGCTGGTCGGCGAGCGTACGCCCGCCGCCGGTCGGGGTGGCCGCCCGCGCGGTCGGCCGTTCCCGGCGCAGCAGCCCACGCAGCAGCGCCGGTGGCCGCTCGACCCGCTCGCCGAGCGCGGCGACGTCGATCCTCGTCGGCACCAGCACCGGCTCGGCCAGCCGCAGGCCCGCGTCGAACAGGGCCATCCCCAGCTCGGACGGGATGGCGAGCTGCCCGTCGCGGGCGGTGATCCGGGGATCGGTGCGGTCCAGCTTGGCGGTCATCTCACTGGCCTGCTCCCACAGCCCCCAGGCGAACGACCGGCCCGGCAGCCCCTCGGCGCGGCGGGCCAGGGCGAGCGCGTCGAGGAACGCGTTCGCCGCGGCGTAGTTCGCCTGACCGGGTACGCCGAAGACGCCGGCGCCGGAGGAGAAGAGCACGAACCCGGCGAGGTCGAGGTGACGGGTGAGCTCGTGCAGGTGCCACGCGGCGTCGAGCTTCGGCGCGAAGACCGTGTCGACGCGCTGCGGGGTGAGGGCGGTGACCACCCCGTCGTCGAGCACTCCGGCGAGGTGCACGACGGCGGTCAGCGGGTGCCGATCCGGTACCGCCGCCAGCACCCCGGCGAGGTCGTCCCGGTCGGACACGTCGGCTGCCACCACCGTGGCCTCGGCACCCAGGGCCCGCAGCTCGTCGACCGCCTCGGCCGCACCGGGGGCCCGCTCGCCGCGGCGGCTGACCAGCAGCAGCCGCCGAACGCCGTGCGTCTCGACCAGCCGCCGGGCGACCAGCCGGCCCAGGGTTCCGGTACCTCCGGTCAGCAGCACCGTGCCGTCGGGATCCCACTTTCGGGGCATGGTGAGCACCACCTTGCCGACGTGCCGGGCCTGGCTGACGTGCCGGAACGCCTCCGGTGCCTGGCGGACGTCCCACACCTGGGTGGGCAGCGGGGTGAGTACCCCGCGTTCGAAGAGCTCCAGCAGCACGACGAGCATGCGCTGCACCTCGTCGGGCTCCTCCAAGGTCAGGTCGAAGGCGGTGTAGGCCACCCCCGGGTGGTCGGCGGCGACGCGGTCGGCATCGCGGATGTCGGTCTTGCCCATCTCGACGAACCGCCCGCCGCGCGGCAGCAGCCGCAGCGAGGCGTCGACGAACTCGCGGGCCAGCGAGTCCAGGACGACGTCGACACCCCGGCCGCCGGTGGTGGCGGCGAAGCGGGTCTCGAAGTCGAGGGTCCGGGACGAGGCCAGGTGTTCGTCGTCGAGACCGAGCGCGCGCAGGGCGCCCCACTTGGCGGGACTGGCGGTGGCGTACACCTCGGCCCCGAGGTGGCGGGCGAGCTGCACGGCGGCCATGCCGACGCCACCGGCCGCCGCGTGCACCAGCACCGACTCGCCGCGGGTGAGCCCGGCCAGGTTGACCAGCCCGTGGTAGGCGGTCAGGAAGACCACCGGCACGGAGGCGGCCTCCACATACGACCAGCCGACCGGCATCGGGGCCAGCAGGCGGCGGTCGGTGACCGCGACGGGCCCGAAGCAGCCCACGAAGACCCCGAACACGTGGTCGCCGGGCCGCAGGTCGGTCACCTCGGCGCCCACCTCGACGACCTCGCCGGCACCCTCGCCGCCGAGCGGTCCCGCGTCGCCAGGGTAGAGGCCGAGTGCGTTGAGCACGTCGCGGAAGTTGAGGCCGGCGGCACGGACGCGTACCCGGACCTCGCGGGGGCCGAGCGCGGCGTCGGCGGCGTCGGTGGCGACCAGAGTGAGGTTCTCCAGGCTGCCCCGCACCGGCGCGTCCAGCCGCCACGCGGCGGCGGGTGGTGCGGGCAGCTCACCGGCCGACCCGGCCCGCGCCAACCGCGGCACGTACGCCGCGCCGACCCGGATCGCGGCCTGCGGCTCGTCCGCCGCCAGCAGGGCGGCCACCTCATCGGGGCCGATCCCGTCGTGGTCGACGTCGACGACGACGATCTGGCCCGGGTTCTCCGACTGGGCGGAGCGCACCAGACCCCACGCCGCCGCGGCGGCCGGGTCGGTCACCTCGCCGGCGTGGTGCACGGCCACCGCGCCCCGGGTCACCAGCAGCAGCCGCGACGCCGCCCAGCGGGGCTCGGTGAGCCAACGCCGGACCAGGTCGAGGGCCTGTACGGCGGCATGGCGTGCCGCGCGGGCGGCGGGCTGCGCGGGGTCCGCGTCGAGCGGCACGAGCACCGCCGCGGGCAGAGCCAGGCCCGCGTCCACGGCGTCGGCGAGCCCGTCCAACCCGTGGTGCAGCGGGAACCCGTCCAGGCCGGGGGCGACGGCCACGGCGTCGACCGGAGTGGCCGACTCGACGGGCGGCAGCGGCGTCCAGTCGACGCGGAACAGGGCGTCGCGGGTGGCGCGATCGTCGGCGACGGCCAGTTCGGTGGCGGAGATCGGGCGCATCGTCAGGGCGGCCACCTCGGCCACCGGGGCGCCGGTCGGATCGGCGACGGTCAGCGCGATGGCGTGCGGCGCGACCCGGTTCAGCCGTACCCGCAGGGCGGTCGCCCCGGTGGCGTGCAGGCTCACGCCGCTCCAGGCGAACGGCAGCAGGAGCTGGCCGGCCCCGGCCCCGGCGAGCCCGCCGAAGTGCGCGGCGTGCAGGGCGGCGTCGAGCAGGGCGGGATGCAGGCCGTACCGGTCGGCGTCGACCCGCTGGGCCGCCGGCAGCTCCACCTCGGCGTAGACCTCATCGCCGCTGGTCCACACCGCGCGCAGGCCCTGGAACGCCGGCCCGTACTCGTACCCGTCGGCTTCCAGGCCGGCGTAGAAGCCGGTCAGGTCCACGGGCCGGGTGTCGGGCGGCGGCCAGACGGTGAGCTGCGGAGACACCGCGGGCTGATCGGCGCGGAGGGTGGCGCTGGCGTGCCGGGTCCACGGCTGTCCCGCCGGCGCGTCGGCGGGCCGGGAGTGCACGGTCACCGGGCGGCGTCCGTCGCCGGCGCCCGCGCCGACCGCCACCTGCACCTGCGTCGCTCCGCCGGCGGGCAGGGTCAGCGGCGCCTCGATGACCATCTCGTCGAGGAACGGGTGGCCGACCTCGTCGCCGGCGCGCAGGCAGAACTCCACCAGGCCGGTGCCGGGCACCAGCACGCTGCCGGTGACCCGGTGATCGGCCAGCCACGGCTGCGCGTCGGCCGACAGCCGCCCGGTGAACAGGTGGCCCCTCGTCTCGGCCAGCACGACCGACGCGCCGAGCAGCGGATGACCGGCGGTGTCCAGACCGGCGGCGCCGACGTCGCCGGGGCCGGAGATCGGCCGGGGCCAGTAGCGGCGGTGGGCGAACGCGTAGGTGGGCAGGTCGACGCGCCGGCCGCCGGCCAGTGCGGGCCGCCAGTCCACCGCGACCCCGGACACGTGGAGCTGGGCCAGGGAGAGCAGGAACCGCTCAAGGCCGCCCTGGTCGCGTTGCACCGAGCCGACCACCACGGCATCGCCGTCGTGGTCGGCGAGGGTCTCCTCGACGCCGACGGTGAGCACCGGGTGGGGGCTGCACTCGACGTACGCGTCGTGGCCCTCGGCGGCCAGCGAGCGGATCGCCCGTTCCAGCTCGACGGGCCGGCGCAGGTTGCGGTACCAGTAGTCGGGCCCCATCTCCTCGCCGTCGAGCCAGCGCAGGTCGGTGGTGGAGAACAGCGGCACGGCGGCCGGACCGGGGGTGATGCCGGCCAGCACCTCGGCCAGCTCGTCGCGGATGCGTTCCACCTGGGCGGAGTGGGAGGCGTAGTCGACGGCGATCCGACGCACCCGGGTCTGCTCGCCGGCCAACTCGGCGAGCAGTTCCTCGACCGCCTCCGGCTCGCCGGACACCACGACGGCGGCCGGTCCGTTCACGGCGGCGACCGAGATCCGCTCGCCGAAACGGGCGATCCGGTCGCGGACCGTGTCGGCGGGCAGCGCGACGGAGGCCATCGCCCCGTGCCCGGCCAGAGCCCGCAGCGCGCGGCTGCGCAGCGCCACCACCCGGGCCGCGTCGGGCAGGGACAGCACCCCCGCGACGCAGGCGGCGGCGATCTCGCCCTGGGAGTGGCCGACCACGGCGGCCGGCTGCACACCGTACGAGCGCCACAGCTCGGCCAGCGACACCATCATCGCGAACAGCGCGGGCTGCACCACGTCGACCTCGTCGAGGCCGGGCGCGCCGGGCGCCTGGCGCAGCACGTCCACCAGCGACCAGTCCAGGTACGGTCGCAGCGCCGCGTCGCAGGCCGCCATGCGTTCGGCGAACACGGGGGCCTGGTCGAGCAGGTCCAACCCCATGCCGAGCCACTGTGCGCCCTGCCCGGGGAAGACGAAGACGCAGCGGCCCGCGGGACGGGCCTCGCCGCGCGTGACCGCCGGGTCGGGCCGGCCCTCGACGAGCGCGTCGAGGGCGTCGGCGGCCCGCTGCGCCGAAGCGGCGACCAGCACCGCGCGGGAGTCGAAGGTGCCTCGGGTGGTGGCCAGCGACCAGGCCACGTCGAGGGGCCGCCGGCCGGGCCGGGCGGCGAGGTGCGCCCGCAGCCGGCGCGCCTGGCCGATGAGCGCCTGCGGGGTACGCGCCGACAGCAGCCACGGCAGCGCGCGCTCCTGCGGCGGCTCGGATCCGGCGGCCTCCGGCGGCGCCTCGGCGACCGACTCGACGATCACGTGGGCATTGGTGCCGCTGATGCCGAACGACGAGACGCCGGCGCGCACCGGCCGGTCCGCCGCCGGCCACGGGCGGGCCTCGGTGAGCAGCTGCACCGCTCCCGAGTCCCAGTCGATCCGCGAGCTGCGGCGCTCGGCGTGCAGGGTGCGCGGCAGGACGCCGTGACGCATCGCCATGACCATCTTGAGCACGCCGGCGACGCCGGCCGCGGCCTGGGTGTGCCCGAGGTTGGACTTGACCGAGCCGAGCAGCACCGGCGCGGCGCCGGCCGGGCGCTGCCCGTACGTGGCGAGGATCGCCTCGGCCTCGATGGGGTCGCCGAGCGACGTGCCGGTGCCGTGGGCCTCCACCACGTCCACCTCGGCGGCGGTCAGCCCGGCGGCGGCGAGCGCGGCCCGGATGACCCGCTCCTGGGACGGCCCGTTCGGAGCGGTCAGCCCGTTGGACGCGCCGTCGGAGTTGACCGCCGAGCCGCGTACGACGGCCAGGACCGGGTGGCCCCGGCGGCGGGCGTCGGAGAGCCGCTCGACCACCAGCATCCCCACGCCCTCGGACATGCCGAAGCCGTCGGCGTCCTCGGCGAACGCCTTGCACCGCCCGTCGGCGGCGAGACCCCGCTGGCGGCTGAAACCGGTCAGCCCGGCCGGGGTGGCCATCACGGACACGCCACCGGCCAGCGCCAGGTCGCAGTCGCCCTGGCGCAGCGCCTGCACGGCCAGGTGCAGCGCCACCAGGGAGGCGGAGCAGGCGGTGTCCACGGTGATGGCTGGTCCCTCCAGCCCGAGCGCGTAGGCGACCCGGCCGGAGAGGACGCTGCCGGCGGTGCCGGTGAGCAGGTGCCCCTCGTCGGCGGTGACCTCGCCGTCGTCGGAGACGACGCCGGGGGCGACCCGGCCGGCGTAGTCCTGCCCGTGGGTGCCGGCGAAGACACCGGTCCGGCTGCCCCGCAGGGTGGCCGGGTCGATGCCGCCGCGCTCCAGCGCCTCCCAGGAGGTCTCCAGCAGCAGCCGGTGTTGCGGGTCCATGGCGAGGGCCTCGCGGGGGCTGATGCCGAAGAACTCGGCGTCGAAGTCGGCGATGCCGGTGAGGAACCCGCCGGAACGCACGTACGACCGGCCGGGCGTGCCGGGCACCGGGTCGTAGAGGTCGGCCAGCGGCCAGCCCCGGTCGTCGGGCAGGTCGCCGATGACGTCGGCGCCCGCGTCGAGCAGCCGCCACAGCTCCTCCGGGGAGCCGATACCGCCAGGGAAACGGCAGGCCATCGCGACGACGGCGACCGGCTCGTCCAGGGCGACGGTGCTCGCGTCGGTGACCCCGGTGGCCGCGGTGCCGAGCAGCCGGGCGTGCAGGTGCGCGGCGAGCAGCTCGGGAGTGGGGTGGTTGAACACTGCGTGCGGGGCGAGCCGGACGCCGGTGACGGCGGTGAGCCGGTTGCTCAGCTCCACGGCCATCAGCGAGTCGAAGCCGAGGTCCTTGAACGGGCGGCGCGGCTCGACCTGCTCGGGGCCGGCGTGCCCGACCACTGTGGCGCACCGGGTACGGACGAGGTCCAGCAGCAGCTCGGCGCGCTCGGGCTCGGCGAGTTCGGCCAGCCGGTCGGCGAAGCCCTTCGCGGCGGCGGGCGCGGAGGCGGCGTTGACCGCCCGGCGGGGCGGCGGGGGCAGCAGTGCCCGCAGCAGGGCGGGCACCTCGCCGGAGGTCCGTACGGCAGCCAGGTCGAGCCCGATCGGTACGAGCGCCGGCCGGTCCACGTCCAGGGCGGCGTCGAACAGCGCCAGTCCGGCAGCCGTGTCGAGGGGGCGGGTGCCGCCGCGGGCGAGCCGGGCCAGGTCGGCCGGGCTGAGCCGGCCCGCCATCCCGTCCCGGGCGGCCCACAGCCCCCAGGCCAGGGCGCTGCCCGGCAGGCCCTGGGCACGGCGGTGCGCGGCGAGCGCGTCGAGGAACGCGTTGCCGGCGGCGTAGTTGCCCTGGCCGGGGCTGCCGAAGGTGGCGGCGGCCGAGGAGAAGAGCACGAACGCGGCCAGGTCGAGGCCGGCGGTGAGTTCGTGCAGGTGCCAGGCACCGTGCACCTTGGAGCGCAGAGCCCGTGCCCAGCGGGCGGGGTCGAGGTCGGTGATCAGGGCGTCATCGGTGGCCCCGGCTGCGTGCACGACGGCGACGAGCCGGCCGGCCAGTGGGGCGATCACCTCGGCGAGCGCCGCCCGGTCGGCGACGTCGGCCGCGACCACCCGGACTGTGACGCCGGCGTCGGTCAGTGCTGTCGTCCAGTCGCCGGACCGGCCGCTGCGGCTGACGAGCACCAGTTCGGTGACGCCGTGCGCAGTGGCGAGGTGGGTGGCGACCTGCCGGCCGACCCCGCCGGTGCCGCCGGTGACGAGTACGGTGCCACCGGCCAGGGCCGCCCGCGGCGTACCGGCCGGGGTCTGCGCCACGGGGCGGAGGCGGGGCAGCAGCGCACGCCCGTCGCGGACGGCCACCTCGGGTTCGTCCTCGGCGGCGGCCAGCGCCGAGCGGACGGCGGCGTCGTCGGTGGTGTCGAGGCTGAGCAGGAGGAAGCGGTCGGGTTGCTCGGCCTGGGCGACGCGGAGCAGCCCGGCCACCGGGGCGTGCACCGGGTCGCCGTCGCGCAGGGCGAGGGCCAGGCGGGTGGTCTCCGCGCGGGGGTCGGCCAGCCAGGTCTGGAGGACGCCCAGCACGGCGAGGCTCACGGCGTGCGCCCGGTCGGGCACCGGCCGGCCCGGCTCGCCGTCGCCGACCCGCAGCACGAGCAGCGGCGGCAACGGCCCGTCCGGGGGCGTGTCGTCGGCGATCGTCCAGGAGGGCGCCGGGGTCGCCGGGAACGCCGCGGGCAGCCAGTCGACGACATACAGTCCGGCGGGGGTGGCCGCCGTCGTCGGCGGGCCGGCGGGCGGCAGGTCCACCGCCCGCAGCACCACCCGGTCGGCATCGAGCACGGGCCTGCCCGCGTCGTCGACGGCGCTCAGCGTCACCGCGTCCGCCCCGCCGGGGGCCAGGCAGACACGCAGCGCGTGCGCTCCGACGGCGTGGCGGCGCACGCCCGCCCACTCGGTGGGCAGCAGCCGAGCGGTGGGCCCGGCGTCGGCGACGGGCGCGAAGTCGGCGAGCGGGAGCAGGCGCAGCGCCGCCTCCAGCACCAGCGGGTGCACGCCGTACCGCTCGGCGTCCGGGTCGCGGGCGTCCTCCGGCAGGCGTACGTCGACGAAGAGCCGGTCGGCGGTGACCCAGGCGCCCCGGACCAGCTCCCCGGCCAGCGCGCGGTGCTGTGGTGCGCTCAGATCCACCGGCCGGGCCCCGGTGGGCGGCCAGACGGGGGCGAAGGCGCCCCGACCGCTCCCCGGGTCGACGGGCGCGAGCACGGCCTCGGCGACCGCACGCCAGGGCAGCCCCTCGCCGGCCCGGACGTGGCAGTGCGCCACCCGGTGTCCGTGCCCGTCCGGCGCGCCGACACCGATCTGCACGTCGAGGGTCGCCTCGGTGGGCAGCGGCACCGGCTCGGGGACGTGCAGCCGCCGCACGCTCGGGGCGCCGAGCTGGTCGCCGAGGTGGGCGAACATGTCCAGCAGGGCGGAGGCGGGCAGCAGCGGGGCCGTGCCGTCGCCGGGTGCGGCCAGCCACGGTGAGGTGGCCGTTGACACCTGCCCGGTGCAGACCACCTGCGCGGTGCCGGCGACCGCCAGCAGCCCGCCGAGCAGGGGGTGCCCGACGTCGGCCAGCCCGGCGCCGCCGGGACCGCCGACACCGGTGGGAGCGGGCAGCCAGTAGTGCCGGCGCTGGAAGGCGTACGTGGGCAGGTCGACGCGGCGGTGCGGGCCGGGGCCGGCGAGGACGGCACGGTCCACGGCGACGCCCCGCACGTACAGCCGCGCCACGGCGGCGAGCAGCGCCTCGGCCTCCCCGGCGGTGCCCCGTACGGCGGGGACGAAGGCCAGTTCGTCGGCCTCGGCGACGAGGCAGTCCTGGGCCATGGCGGTGAGTACGCCGGCCGGGCCGATCTCCAGGAAGGTGGTGACGCCTTGCCCGTGCAGGGCCCGTACCCCGTCGTGGAAGCGGACGGTGCCCCGCACGTGCGCCACCCAGTGCTCGGGCGAGCAGAGCCGGGCCGGGTCGACGGGGTGACCGGTCAGGTTGGACACCACCGGCAGGTGCGGGGTGCGGTACGTGAGGCCGGCGGCCACCGCGCGGAACTCGTCGAGCATCGGGTCCATGCGCGGCGAGTGGAACGCGTGCGACACCCGCAGCCGGCTGGTGCGGCGCCCGGCCGCGCGCAGCGTGTCCGCGACGGCCAGCACCGCGTCGGTGTCGCCGGAGAGGACGACGCTGGTGGGGCCGTTGACGGCGGCCAGGCCCACCCGGTCGGTGAGGTACGCGGCGACCTCGGCCTCGTCGGCCTCGACGGCGACCATCGCGCCCCCGGCGGGCAGCTGCTGCATCAGCCGGGCACGGGCGGCGACCAGCGCCGCCGCGTCGGCGAGGGAGAACACCCCGGCGACGTGCGCGGCGGCCAGCTCGCCGACGGAGTGGCCGAGCACCGCATCGGGGCTCACCCCCCAGGACTCCAGGAGGCGGTAGAGCGCCACCTCGAAGGCGAACAGCCCGGGCTGGGTGTACAGGGTCTCGTCGAGCAGGCCGGCCGGTTCGGTGCCCTCGGCGGCGAGGACGACGTCCGCGACGGGGTACGGGGCGTGGCCGGCCAGGCAGCGATCGAGTTCGGCGCAGGCGGCGTCGAAGGCGGTGGCGAAGACGGGGTACGCCGTGCACAGCTCGCGGCCCATGCCGGGGCGCTGGCCGCCCTGCCCGCCGAAGAGCAGGCCGAGTCGGCCGTCGACGACCCGGCCGGTCGACACGCTCGGCAGGTCCGGGTCCGGGCCGCTGCGGGCCAGCGCACCGAGCCCTGTCCGGGCGGACTCCGCGTCGCCGACCAGCACCACGGCCCGGTGTTCGAGGGCCGCGCGCGTGGTGGCGAGGGCGTGCCCGACGTCGACCGGGTCGGCGTGCGCCCCCGGCCCGTCGAACCACGCCAGCAAACGGGCCGCCTGACCACGCAGCGCCTCGTCGGAGGCCGCCGAGAGCAGCCACGGCACGGGCGGCCGGACGGTGCCGGGCGACGGCGGCCCGGCGGCGTCCTCGGCGGTGGCCGGCGGGTCGGCGGGCGCCTCGACGATGACGTGCGCGTTGGTGCCGCTGATGCCGAACGACGAGATACCGGCTCGGCGGGGTCGGCGTACCTCGGGCCACGAGCGGGCCTCGGTGAGCACCTCGACCGCGCCGGCCGACCAGTCCACCTCGGACGTCGGGGCGTCCACGTGCAGGGTGCGCGGCAGCGTCCCGTGCCGCATGGCGAGCACCATCTTGATCACCCCGGCGGCACCGGCGGCGGCCTGGGTGTGGCCGAGGTTGGACTTCAGCGAGCCCAGCCGCAGCGGTTCCGCGTCGCCGCGTCCCACTCCGTACGTGGCGAGCAGCGCCTGGGCCTCGATGGGGTCGCCGAGCGACGTGCCGGTGCCGTGGGCCTCGACCACGTCCACGTCGGCGGCGGAGAGCCCGGCCGCCTCCAGCGCCCGGCGGATGACCCGCTCCTGGGCGGGCCCGTTGGGGGCGGTCAGCCCGTTGGACGCGCCGTCGGAGTTGACGGCGGAGCCCCGCAGCACGGCGAGGACGGGGTGCCCGTGCCGGCGGGCGTCGGAGAGCCGTTCCAGCAGCAGCACCGCGACGCCCTCGGACCAGCCGGTGCCGTCGGCGCCGTCGGCGAACGCCTTGCACCGGCCGTCCGGGGCGAGCCCGCGCTGCCGGCTGAACTCCACGAACGCCTGCGGGGTGCCCATCACCGCCACGCCGCCGGCCACGGCGAGGGAGCAGTCCCCGGCGCGCAGCGCCTGGGCCGCCAGGTGCAGCGCCACCAGCGACGAGGAGCACGCCGTGTCGACGGTGACCGCCGGCCCCTCCAGCCCCAGCGCGTAGGCGACCCGGCCGGAGACGACGCTGCCGGCGGTGCCGACGCCGAGGTAGCCCTCGGTGCCGGGCGGCGCCTGGCGCAGGTTCGCGGCGTAGTCGTGGTGCATGACGCCGGTGAAGACGCCCGTGGCGCTGCCACGCAGCGAGGTGGGGTCGATGCCGGCCCGCTCGAACAGCTCCCAGGCGGTCTCCAGCAGCAGCCGCTGCTGCGGGTCCATGGCGAGCGCCTCGCGCGGGCTGATCGCGAACAGGGTGGCGTCGAACTCCGCGGCGCCGGTGAGGAAGCCACCGACCCGGGCGTACGAGGTGCCGGGGCGGTCGGGGTCGTCGGAGAAGAGGTTCGCCAGGTCCCAGCCCCGGTCCGTGGGGAACTCCGTGAGTCCTTCCCGGCCCTGGTCGACCAGATCCCACAGCTCCTCGGGGGAGGCGACGCCGCCGGGGAGCCGGCAGGCCATGGCCACGACGACCACCGGGTCGTCCCCCGTGGACGGCACCGCCGCCGGGTCCGTCGTGGGAGCGGCCTGCGCGGCGGCACCCCGCAGGCGGGCGGCGAGGTGCCGGGCGAGGGCCTGCGGGCTGGGCCGGTCGAACGCGACAGTGGCCGAGAGCCGTACCCCGGTGGCCCGGGCCAGCCGGTCGCGCAGGGCGACCGCGGCGACCGAGGTGAAGCCGAGTTCCTTGAACGCGCGGCCGGGGCGGACCGCGGCCGGGCCGGGCAGCCCGGCCACCTGGGCGGTGGCGGTGCGGACCAGGTCGAGCAGGAGCCGGTCCCCCTCGGCGGTGGTGAGCCCGGCCAGCCGGCGGCGCAGCTCGGCGGCGTCCCGGTCGTCCGTGGCGTCGCCGGGCTCCGCGACGGGCCCACGCCAGGCCGGGTGGGCGGCGTCGACGTGGCCCGCCGGGCGGGCGAGCACGACCAGGTCGTTGCCGTCGTGGGCCACGTCGAACGCGGCGAGGTCGGCGCGCACGGCCGCCGGCACGGTGCCCGCTCCGGGTCCGGTCGCCGCCGGGACGCCGGGCAACGACCCGCCCTCGGCGGGCCCGGTCGTGCCGACGAGCCGGGCCGGATGACCGGCGGCCCGACGGCGGGCGACCAGGGCGTGCAGGGCCCCGACGGCCGAGGCGGCCCGCTCCCGGCCCGCGGCGCCCAGCAGCAGGGCGGACGGCACGAGGACGGTGAACGTCGCCCACGGGTGCCGGCTCGCCGAGTCCAGCGTCGCGGCGAGCCGGAGCAGCCGGGCGGCGCCCTCGACGTCGGCCAGGTCGTCGCCGCACGGGCCGAGGAAGACCGCGCCGAACGCCTCGTCGCCCACCCGCTCGGCGGGCAGCACGACGGCTTCCGCACCGGTGGCGGTGAGTTCGGCGGCCAGGTCCGCCACGGCCGGGGCGGGCGTCGCGCCGGTGGACAGCAGCCGCAGCCGGCGGACGCGGTGCGCGGCGACGAGGTGCCGGGCCAGCGCGGCGCCGGTCGGTCCGTCGGCACCGGTGACCAGCACCGGGCGCTCCGGGTCGGCCACGGTCGCCGGCCGTGCCGGCGCGGTCGCCGGGGCGGGCACGAGGGCCGCGTGCCGGGCTGCCCCGCCCCGCAGGGCGACCTGCGCGGCACCAGCGTCCACGACGGCGGGCAGCAGGGCGAGCGAGCGGGCCGAAGCGTCGTGGTCGACCAGCACGATCCGGTCCGGGTATGCGGCCTGCAGGCTGCGCCCGACCGCCCAGACGGCACCGGCCGCCGGATCCGGCCCGGCCCACCCGGCGGCGTCGCCTGCCCCGGTGGCCGCGTCGCCGGACAGGCCGTGCGCGCCGGGCCGGGTCGCCCCGTCGCTGGCCGGGCCGGTCAAGAGCACCAGCCGGGTGCCGGCGAAGCCGTCGTCGTCGAGCCAGCCACGCAGCCGGCCGGCGAGATCCGCCGCGTCGGCGTCGGCCGGCCCGGCCAGCAGCACCGTCACGTCGGGGGCGTCGGGGGCCGCCCGCAGGGTGACCAGGTCCCGGTGGGCCCGGAACCGCTCCCCCGGCGACGCCGCGCGCAGCGGCTCCACCAGCGGCTCGCTCCCGGCGCCGACAAGCGCCCAGCGGCGGGCCGGGCCGGCGGCGTCCTGCGCGGCCGCCGGAACGGGTGCCGCCACCTGCGGTACGGCGGCCAGGTCCAGCGGTCGCCAGGCGAGCAGGCTGAGCGCCTCGTGGTGGCTGCCGTTGACCGCCCGCAGCCGCGCCGGCCCGTCGGACAGGAGCCGGCGGGTGACCTTGCCGGACGGGGTGCGGGGCACCTGCCCGATCTCGTACAGCGCTTCGGGAACCTTGTGGTAGCTGAGCCTCTCCCGGCAGGCTGCGAACCCCGCGGCGGGGTCGAAGCCCTCCGGCCCCGGCACCACGAACGCCACCGGCACCTCGCCGAGCACCTCATGCGGCCGGCCGGTCACCGCCACGTCGGCGACGCCGGGCACCGCGCGCAGCACCTCCTCCACCTCGGCCGGGTGGATCTTCTCCCCGCCCCGGATGATCAGCTCCTGGTGGCGGCCGGTGACGAAGATGTTGCCGTCGGCGTCGCGGCGGGCCAGGTCGCCGGTGCGGTACCAGCCGTCGCGCAGGGCGGCGGCGGTGACCGCCGGCAGGTTGTGGTAGCCGAGCATGACGCTCGGACCGCTGACCCAGACCTCCCCCTCGGCGCCGGTCGGCACGTCCAGACCCGTCTGCGGGCTGACCAGGCGCACCTCGACGCCAGGCACCGCGCGCCCACAGGAGCCCTCGACCCGGGGCAGCTCCGGCCGGGTGACGGCGATCGAGCCGCAGGTCTCCGTGCTGCCGTACGCGTCGAGCAGCGGCGCGTCGAAGACCTCGTCGAACGCCCGCCGCAGCGCGCCGGTGGTGATCGCCCCGCCGACCAGGCAGACCCGCAGGGCCGGGGCGCGGAAGCCGGTCTCCCGGGCGGCGGTGACCAGGTGGTGGTACATGGCCGGCACACCGGCGAGCACTGTGGCCTCGTCCTCGTCGACCGCGCGCAGCACGTCGTCGGCGGAGAAGCCGTCGATGAGCCGGGCCGTGGCCCCGACCGCCGTCACGCTGAGCACGCACCCGATGTGGGAGAGGCTGTGGAACAGCGGCAGTGGCCAGACCACCCGGTCGGCGGCGGTGAGCCCGGGGATCGGCACGTAGCAGGCGGCGACCGACCAGAGGCAGGTGCGCTGGGTGGAGAGCACACCCTTGGGCCGGCCGGTGGTGCCGGAGGTGTAGAGCATCCAGGCCACCTCGTCGAGGCCCAGGTCGTCGCGGGCGCCCACGGCCGGCTCGGTATCGACCAGGTCGCGCCAGGCGACGACCTCGTCCGGAACCAGGCTGTCCCCGGTGACCACGATCCGCAGGGCCGGCCGGGAGGTACGCAGCCGCAGCATCTGGTCGAGGTGGCGCGGGTCGGTGACCACCAGCACCGCACCGGAGTCGTCCAGCAGATGGGCCAGTTCCGCGTCGGTGCTGTGCGGGTTCACCGGCACGCCGACAGCGGCGGCCCGCGTGACGGCCAGCCAGGTCTCCACCGTCTCCACGCGGTTGCCGAGGCAGAAGGCCACCCGGTCGCCCCGGGCGACCCCGGCCGCCGCCAGGTGACCGGCCAGCCGACGGGTCCGCGCCGCCAGGTCGGCGTATCCGACCGCCCGGCGGTCGTCGCGGAATGCGACCTTGTTCCCCAACCTGGCGGCGTGCGCCTCGATCAGATCGGACAACGGCTGGATCAGGTCGCTCCGAAGCATGTCACCACATCCATCCGTCGGCGAGACTCCTCATCCGCGGCGTAGACCTCGCTCGCCGTAGCGGCCCAAGTCTTCCGAGCACCCTGCCGACGTCCTACCCCTGTCACCCCCTAAGTCGTCCCCAGTTCGGAGCGCCGATCGGGTGGTGGAGCGGGCCCGCGGGCCGATGATGGGGCGACCCCGCAGACCGTCGAGTCCCGTGCTCCACCCGCCCGTCAGCCGAGGTGCCGTCGTTGGAACGCTGCTGGTTGTTCGCCCGTTCGGCCGTACCGGCCGACGGCTGCCCGGGCACGCGGCTGACCGAGCTGGTCGGCACCGTCCTGACCGGTCTGGTCGCCGCCGCCCGCCGGGCCGATCCCGGCATGAACTGGTTCTTCGACCCGGAGGGCTCCCCCGCCGAGCGTCTGAGCCTCGGCTTCCATGCCGTCCCCGCCGCGCTCGACGCGGTACGGGCGGGGCTGCTCGCGTACGACCCGGGAGCGTCCCTCGCCAGCGACCGGCGCGTCGTGCGCGACCCCGCCCGGGGCGGCCCGCTCGCGTTCGCGGGCAGCGAACTGGCCCTCACCCTGCTCGGCGGGGACGTGCCCTGGCTGGCCGGCGGCGAGCTGCCGCTGGCCGTGGCGCACCTGCGACACCTGACCGGGCTGATGCCGGCGGCCGACCGCCTGGCGTTCCTCTTCCTGCACTGGCAGGAGCGCAGCCAGCGGCTCACCGGCGCACAGCGGCGGGACCTGGCCGCGCAGGCCGATGACGGGGCGGAGAAGATCGTCCTGTCGGCCGGTGACCTACCGCTGGGCGGGGATGTGGCAGTGGCGTGGCAGCGCTACCTGGACCGGGTGACCGACGTGGTGGGCCACGACCACCCGACCGCGCCGTCCGGCTTCCTGCTGGCGCACCACGCGCAGCTCACCCACGATCGGTGGGGCATCCGGCCGGAGGTCGACTCGCTGGCCGCGCTGGCGCTGCGCCTGTCGATGGTGCGGGGCCGCCCGGCCGCGACCGCGCCGGTCCGCGTTCCGCAGAGGAGGCAGCAACCACATGCACGCGCCGGTACCTGACCGTCCCGCCGCCGGCGAGCCGGCCCACGTCGAGGTGGCGCTCGGGGAACGGTCGTACCCGGTGCTGATCGGTCCCGGCGTGCGCCACCGGCTCCCGGCGGAGGTGGCGCGGACCGGCGCCCGACGGGTCGTGGTGGTCTCGGCCCGGCCACCGGAGTGGACGCCCGACCCGGGCGTGCCGCACCGGGTGGTGCCGGCCCGCGACGGCGAGCACGACAAGAACCTGACCACTGTGGAACAGCTCTGCCGAGCGTTCGCCGAGTTCGGGCTGACCCGGACGGACGCGGTGGTCTCCTGCGGCGGCGGCACCACCACGGACGTGGTCGGGCTGGCCGCCGGTCTCTACCACCGGGGCGTCCCGGTGATCCACTTGCCGACCTCGCTGCTGGCCCAGGTGGACGCCAGCGTCGGTGGGAAGACCGCCGTCAACCTTCCGGAGGGCAAGAACCTCGTGGGCGTGTACTGGCAGCCCCGGGCTGTGCTCTGCGACACCGAGCACCTGGGGACGCTGCCGCAGCGGGAGTGGCGCAACGGGTACGGGGAGATCGCCCGGGCGCACTTCATCGGTGCCGGCGATCTGCGTGACCGGCCGGTGGCGGAGCAGATCGCCGCATCAGTGGCGTTGAAGGCCCGGGTGGTGGCCGCGGACGAGCGGGACTCCGGCCTGCGGCACATCCTCAACTACGGCCACACGCTCGGGCACGCGTTGGAGCGGGCCACCGACTTCGGCCTGCGCCACGGCGAGGCGGTCGGCGTCGGCACGGTCTTCGCGGGCCGGCTGGCCGGCGTCCTCGGCCGGGTACCGGCCGAGCGGGTGGCCGAGCACCACGACGTGGTGGCGGGCTACGGGCTCGACACCACGCTGCCCGCCGGCGTCGACCACGACGAGCTGATCGCGCTGATGCGCCGGGACAAGAAGGCCACCTCGGGCCTGTCCTTCGTCCTGGACGGACCGGGCGGAGTCGAACTGGTCACCGACGTCCCCGAGGTCGCTGTGCGTACCGCACTCGCCGGCATGTGAGGCCGGCACCGTCCGGTGCCCGTTCGCCGGCCGGCGCCGCGGGGCGGCCGGGCCGGCGAACGGATGACGAGCCGCCGGAGCCGAGCCCCGGATCGGCGCGTCAGCTACCCAGGGCCCGCTGGATCTGCGCCACCAGCACGCCGCAGGCGTACCGGTCCGCGGCCCCGACCATGCCGACAATGGTCGCCGGCAGCGGGCCGTTGTCCGTCTCCGCCGGGTCGTGGTGCATGAACACGACGAACTGCCCCCGGTCGATGAACGGTGCGAGGATCGGTTCGGCGTCGACGCCGGGGGCCAGTGAGAAGAACGTGGTCATGGCGCATGGATGCTGGTCCAGCAGCGAACTGCGGTGCAGCAGCGAGGTGGTGGCCCCGCTGACCCGGAAGTTCGGGTCGATGACCCGCAGGGCGCCGTCGCGGCCGATCCCGGCGTCGAAGGAGCAGTAGCCCCGGTACCCGAGCTCACTGGCCTTCCGGACCCCTACGGTCAGCGCTTCGACCAGCTCCTCCGGGGGCTGGTCGTCGTCCATCACACAACCGACCCACGTCGAGGTGGGCTGCGGCAGGTGTACGGACGAACCGAAGTAGTGCACCGCTCCGCTGTCGGTCACGCCGAACTGGATACCCCAGATGGTCTGGAAGGGCACCTCCTCTTCGACGATCCACTGCTCGCTCACCTGTTCCAACTGGTTGAACAGGGAACGGTTCCGCCGGTCCCGCAACCGACGGGTGAAGATCGCAATTCCGCTGGACACCTCGACCCCGGCCGGTTTGATGACCGCCGGCCGGCGGTCGCGCGCCACGATACGGCGCACTTCGGCGGGGGTGGCGACCTGCCGGCGGGGCAGATACTCCGGCGCAACCAGAGTCTCCAGCACGGTCTTGTTGTTGAGGCGGGCGAGCAGATCTGCGGGCACCCGGGCGCGAGCGGCCCGCAGTCGCGGGTCATGCGGAGGAAACTGGAACTCCAGCATCTCGCCCCGCTCGACGGCTTCCCGCGCGTACCGCACCGCCTGCGCGCCGGAACGGAATGCCCGCAGGTCGCTGGGCGTCTTCAGACCACTCCGGCTGAGCAGACGCAGCGACTTGTCCGCGCTGGAGCCGGTGCTGCAGATCGCCGCCGACTGGTGCGGAAGGGTCAGGTGCAGACCCGTGATCATGTCCAGGCCGTTGTAGAGAGCGGCGCCCGCGCCGGCGAGATAGGGGCTGTCGGCGGTGGCCGACGGGTCGGGCGGCCGGGCCAGGACCACCCCATCGTGTGCGAACACCTGTACCTGGATGGGCACCTGCATTTAGTCTCCTGACATGCCGGCCCGGTGCGGGCCTCGGGGTGGCGGTGAAACCGGTGCGCCACGGCCACGAACAGCGGAGAACGTGGCCGAAGGGGTGCGCTCCCGGTCCTGATCCGGCCGCTCGGCCGCGAGAGCCGGGCGTGCCGCGTGCACCGACCGGACGGTCGTGAGCTGGACCGGCCGGGAAGCCGGCTGGCTTATGGCCAGCGTTGCGGCGGCGAGGTGCACACCGCCGGTCAGCGGCTGAGTTTCCAGCCACCGACCGGCGTCATGATCGAAAGATCATAGTCACTATGCATTGCCCCGGGATGGGCCAGACAGGCGAACGCGAACGGCTCTTTCGCCGCCGAAGCCGCCGATACTCCTAGCGGGGCCATCGACTCGGGCTGACCGAAAAGCTGTTCTTCAGAAGGGCTGGAGTCGCCGGACGGCGCTGTCGCAGCCCGCGCTGTCGAGTGCCCGGATCCGGACGGCCACGCCCCCTGCCAGCTCACATCGCCGGCCCGGCCTCGACGCGGCCGGCGGGCACCGCCGACACGTCCCAGGCCTGCCCGGGGAGGAGATCTCCGGCTGATGCGCTAGGGGTCGACGTGCCGATCTCTAGGGGTGTACGCCACTCCACAGCGCTTCGTATGGTCGGGCCCCATCGGCTCGTCGTTCCCACTCTCAGCGCACCGGATCGGGTGGCCCGCGAGCGGTGCCGCCCGTCAACGCGTCTCGCGCCAACCCCGCCGTCCGGCGTGCGGCATCCCGGCTGACCGATCGTCGCGGCCCTGCGCCTTTCGGTCGTCCCCTTTCGATCGGAGGTCGAGCTGTTGTCTGTCGGGTTCGATGGCGCCCAGGCCGCGGACGGCGCGGTTGCTCTGGAGCTCGTGGGGGACCTGCGGAGGCCGGCGGTGTGGCCCGCGCGGGCGGCCTCGGTGCACCGGGTACTGCCCGCCTGGCCGTCGCGCGTGACACCGGCCGGGCACGTCGTGGTGGCGGGGCTCGTGGCGGTCCTGGCCCGCTGGACCGGCCAGGACGAGGTGGTGCTCGGGCTGGCCCCGGCCGGCGGGGTGGTGGCGCGGGTGGACGTCTCGGGCGACCCGGGATTCGGGGAGTTGGCGGCGCGGGTGGGACTGGCGTGGACGGCGCCGGTGGCGGTTCCGAACCGGCCGGACCCGGTGGCGGTGGAGTTGGCCGACGGCCCGGTGGCGGAGACGGGACCGGCCGCGGTGGACGTCGACATGGTGGTACGCGTGGCGGCGGACGGGTCCGTGCTGCGGGTGGACTACGCGGTGGAGGGATTCTCCGCGCAGTTCGTACAGGGACTCGTGGATCAGGTCGTCGTGCTCGTCTCCGCCGGGACGGCGGCGCCGCAGGTAGCCCTGTCGAGGTTGCCGTTGCTGGACGCCGCGGAACGGGAGCGGTTGCTGACGTGGGGACGCGGCCCGGTGCGGGAGATCCCGGGTGAGCCGATCCACGAGCTCGTGCTGGGCTGGGCGCAACGGTCGCCGGAGGCGGTGGCGGGTGTCGCGGGTGACGAGGTGCTGACGTACGGGGAACTGGATCGCCGGTCAGGACTGCTGGCGGCGTACCTGCGGTCGGTGGGTGTCCGTGCCGGTGACGTGGTGTCCGTGGCGCTGGAGCGCGGGTTGTGGTCGCTGGTGGCCGCGATGGGCGTGCTGCGGGCGGGTGCCGCGTACACGCCGATGGACGTGTCGTGGCCCGCGGAGCGGATGCGGGTGCTGCTGGCCGACCACGGCGCGCGGGTGGTGTTGACGGTCGGTGCGGTAGCGCCCCGGATCCCCGCCGGGGACGGGGTCACGGTGGTGGCGCTGGACGACGGCTGGCCTGCGGTACCGGCCCGTGCGGCGGCGGATCTGCCTGTGGTGCCGGTGGACGCTCCGGCGTTCGTCATCTACACGTCGGGTTCGACAGGCACGCCGAAGGGCGTGGTGCTGTCGCACGAGAGGCTGACGAACTTCCTGGCGTGGATGACCGACGAGTGCGCCATCGGCCCCGGCAGCCGGATGCTGCACTCGGCGGCACCGGTCTTCGACGCCGCGTTCGGGGAGATGTTCGCCGCGCTCACCGGCGGGGGTTGCGTCGTCGTGTGCCCGCGCGACGATCTGCTCGACGCGCGCCGGCTCACCGACCTGGTCAACAGCCACGGCGTCACGCACACGTTCGGCCCGGCCACCAACATCGCCCCGCTCGACCCGGCCGCCTGTCCCGGCCTCCGCTGCATCATCTTCGGCGGCGAGGCCGTCCCGCCGCGGTTGGCCCAGCGGTGGCTGACGGCGGGCACGCGGGTGGTCAACGCGTACGGGCCGGCCGAGATCGCCGTGGCGTGCACCTGGTTCGACGCGTCGGCCGGGTGGGGTGGCGCGTACGTACCGATCGGCTGGCCGATGCCGAACCGGCAGGTCCGCGTCGTCGACGCGAACCTCGACCTCATGCCGGCCGGGGTTCCCGGGGAGATCCTGATCGCCGGCTTCGGCGTCGCCGACGGTTACCTCAACCGCCCCGAACTGACCGCCCAGCGGTTCGTCACCGACCCGTACGGCGGCGGGCTCGCCTACCGCAGCGGCGACCTGGGGAGATGGAACAGCGCCGGCGCACTGGAGATCCTCGGCCGGATGGACCACCAGGTGAAGGTCAACGGCATCCGCATCGAGCTGGGCGAGATCGAGAGCATCCTCGCCCAGCACCCGGAGGTGGAGACCGCCGTCGTCGTCCGCCGCGAGGACCGGGGCGTGGCCCGACTCGTCGCGTACGTCACCGGGCGCGACGGCCGCACCCCGGCCACCGGCGACCTGCGCAACCACGCCACGGCCCACCTGCCCAGCTACATGGTCCCCGCCGCCGTCGTCACCCTCGACCGCTTCCCTCTCGGCGGCACCGGCAAGATCGACCGGAATGCCCTTCCCGCACCCGGCGCCCAACGCCCCGACCTCGGCGTGCCGTACGTGGAGCCGGCCACCGAGGGCGAGCGCCTCGTCGCGGAGGTGTTCGCGAGCGTGCTCGGCATCGAGCGGGTCGGCACCCGCGACAGCTTCTTCCACCTCGGCGGCACGTCGTTGCAGTCCGCAGCCGTCGCCACAGGCATCGACGAGGCCGCCGACGTGGTCGTGCCCGTCTCGCAGATCCACCGCACCCCCACCCCGCACGAGCTGGCCCGGTGGCTCGCCACCGCCCCCCGCCGTACGGACACCGGCTCGACCGCCGGACAGACCCGGCAGCGCCCGGGACCGGTCCCGCTCGCGCAGCAGGTGGCGAAGTGCCTGATGTCGCCGCTGGAGGTCGTCGTCCCGGTCACCTGGTGGATCGAGGGTGAGCTGGACCTACGGGCCCTGATGGCCGCCCTCGGCGACCTACACCACCGCCACCAGGCCCTGCACGCCCGCTACCGGCGCACCGACCCACCAACAGCAATCATCCCACCCAACCCCGGCATGCCCCAGCTACGGCTACTCGCCGACGCCGCCACCGAACACGACGCCCTCGACCAACTCGCCGAAGCAGTACAGCAACCACTCGACTACACCCAGGGCCGCAACTGGCGCGCCGCCCTGATCCGAAACAAAACCACCAACCGAATCCTGTTCGGCATCGGCATCCACCACATCGCCTTCGACGGCTGGTCATACGGACTACTCGTACGAGACCTCAGCCACGCCTACACCGCACGACAAGCCGGCCACACACCCACCTGGCAACACCCCGCACCCACACTGCACCAGTCCTACGACGAATACACCCGCCTACGCGACGCCGCCGACCTGCAAACCCAACGAACCTACTGGCGCGAACAACTACGCGACCTGCCCCGCCAAGGCACGGGCCCGGCCACCGCGCCCCTGGAACAGGCCCTCGCCTGGGGACCGAAGGCGGGCCACACCGTCACCGTCACCCCCGAGGTGCTCGACCGCTGGGACCGGGCCGCCCGCGACCACCGCTTCAGCCGCTCCAGCTACTTCGTGGCGGCCTTCGCCTCGGCGCTGCGCGCCATCCATCAGCAGGACGACATCGCCCTGCTGATGGTGGTGGCCAAGCGCGGCAGCCGCGTCCTCGACTCCGCGTTCACCACCCGGCTCAACCTCAACTGCGTGCGGGTGCGCTTCGACGGGCCGCAGGACGACAAGCTGGTCCTGCGGGTCGACGAGACGATCCGCGATCTCATGCGGGCCCAGGACGTTCCCTTCGCGGAGACCGCCGACGATCCCGCCGCCGGGCTCTCCGGCGAGGTGGTCGCGAGCCTGCCGACGTTCGTGTTCCAGGACAACGTGGTGGTGCCGCTGGAGCTGCCCGGCTGCCGGGCCGAGGAGGTCGTCGACCCGTACGCCCGGGAGGTGCCCAACGGGCTCACGGTCGAGGTGCTGCCCCGCGTCGACCATGCTCTCCTGCGCGTCACCATCCGCACCGACTACCTGCCGTACAGCTTCGCCGAGGAGCTGAACCATCACATGCTGCGCTTCCTCGAAGACGGGCCGGCGGGTACACCCACCGCCGACTGACCGTCCGCCTTTGCGTACCGGACCGCTCGTCGTCGCGTGGCACGCGGCCCGTTGTCCCGAGAGTTCGTGGTTGTCCCCTCCGGCGCGCCCCTCTGGGTGGCGCCGGCCCTGATCGGAGGCTGGCTCAATGTCTGTCGGAATCGTCGGTGCGCAGGCCACGGATGTCGCTGGGCCCGGCTTCGAGATCCTCGACCTGATGGGGGACCTGCGCCGGCCGGCCGCGTGGCCGGCCCGGGCGGCCTCCGCGTACCGGCCGGTCGACCTGCCCGTCCCGGCGGGGGCGCGCTCCCCCGGCGCGGTGCTGCTGGCCGGTCTGCTGGGGGTGCTGGCCCGGTACACCGGCCAGGCCGAGGTGGCGGTCGGTCTGTCGTCGGGCGGCGTGCTGCGGGTCGACGTCGCGGATGAACCGGGCTTCGGCGAGCTGACGTCGCGGGTGGCCGCGGCGCTGACCGGCCCGGTCACGCGTGACACGGGCGCGGCGGGGCCGGTGGTGGTCGGGCTGGTGGACGCCCCGGTGGCCGAGGTGGGGCCGGACGTGGTGGACGTGGACATCGTGGTGACCGTCGCGGGGGACGGGTCGGCGCTCCGGGTGGACTACGCTGCCGACGGCTTCTCGGCGGACTGGGTGCGGGGTCTGGTGGACCAGACCGTGTCGTTGCTGTCGGCCGGGGTCCGCGAACCCGGAATGCCGCTGGGCGCGCTGCCGCTGCTGGACGCGACCGAGCGCGAGCGGCTGCTCGCGTGGGGCCGGGGCCCGGCCCGCCCGGTGCCGGGTGAGCCGCTGCACGAGCTGGTGCTCGAGTGGGCGCGACGCACGCCGGACGCGGTGGCCGGAGTCGCCGCCGGGGAGGTGCTGACGTACGCGGAGCTGGCCCGTCGCTCGGGGGCGCTGGCCGCGCAGCTACGGTCGATGGGCGTACGGCCCGGGGACGTGGTGTCGCTGGCGTTGGACCGCAGCATGTGGACCCTCGTCGCCACCCTGGCGGTGCTGCGCGCCGGGGCGGCGTACACGCCGATGGACGTGTCCTGGCCGGCGGACCGGATGCGGATGCTGCTGGCCGACCACGGCGCTCGGGTCGTCCTCACCGTCGGCGAGGTCGCTCCGCGTGTCCCCAGACCTGACGGCGTACGGGTCGTCGCCCTCGATGTCGACTGGCCCACCCTTGCGGCGGCCGAGGCGGCCGACCTGCCGGTGGTGGCCCCGTCCCGGCCGGCGTTCGTGATCTACACGTCCGGCTCGACCGGGACACCGAAGGGTGTCGTGCTGACCCACGAGCACCTGACGAACTTCGTCACCTGGATGCGGGAGGAGTGCGCGGTCGGCCCGGACAGCCGCATGCTCCATTCCTGCTCCCCCGTCTTCGACGTGGCCCTCGGCGAGATCTACACCGCGCTGACCTCCGGCGCCCGCGTCGTCGTCAGCTCCCGCGACGACCTGCTCGACGCCCGCCGGTTGACGGAGCTGATCGCCAAGGAGCAGGCCACCCACGCGTTCTGCCCACCCACGAACCTCGCCGCCGTCGATCCCGCCGACTGCCCCAGCCTGACGTGCGTGACCCTCGCCGGGGAACCCATTCCGCCCCGCATGGCGCAACGCTGGACGGCCGCCGGTGCCCGCCTGATCAACGCGTACGGGCCCGCGGAGGCCTCCGTCGCCTGCACCTGGTTCGACGCGTCCAAGGGCTGGCCCGGCGCGTACGTGCCCATCGGCCGGCCCATGCCCAACCGGCAGATCCGCGTCGTCGACGCCAATCTCGACCTCGTCCCCATGGGCGTCCCCGGCGAGATCCTCATCACCGGCGCCGGCGTCGCCGACGGCTACCTCAACCGCCCCGAACTGACCGCCCAGCGGTTCGTCACCGACCCGTACGGCGGCGGGACCGCCTACCGCACCGGCGACCTCGGCCGGTGGAACGCCGCCGGAGCGCTGGAGATCCTCGGCCGGATGGACCACCAGGTCAAGGTCAACGGCATCCGCATCGAACTCGGTGAGATCGAGGCGACTCTCGAACAACACCCGGACGTCGGCACCGCCGTCGTCACCCGTCGCGAGGACCAGGGCACCGCCCGGCTCGTCGGCTACGTCACCGGACGCGACGGACGCGTCCCCGTCACCGCCGACCTGCGGGCACACGCCGCCGCCGTGCTCCCGCCCTACATGGTTCCCGCCGTGATCATGGTCCTGGACCGGTTCCCCACCGGCGGCACCGGCAAGATCGACCGACGGGCGCTACCGGAGCCGGGCTCGCGCCGTCCCGATCTCGACGTGCCATACACCGAACCGGCCACCGACTCCGAACGCCTCGTCGCGGGGATCTTCGCGACGGTGCTCGGACTGGACCGGGTCGGGGCACTCGACGGGTTCTTCCACCTCGGCGGCACCTCCCTGCAGTCCGCCGCCGTCGCTGTCGCCCTCGACGAGGCCGCCGACGTCGCCGTGCCCGTCTCGCAGATCCACCGCACCCCCACCCCGCAGGGGCTGGCCCGCTGGCTCGCCACCGCCCCCCGCCGCCCCGGGGCCGAGCCGGCGCCGTCCGTCACCGGCCGTCCCGGCCCGTCGAAGCCCGTCCCGCTGACCCCGTCCGTCGCGAAGTGCGTCGTGCTCCCCTTCGAACTGGTCTGCCCGACCACCTGGTGGATCGAGGGTGAACTGGACCTACGGGCCCTGATGGCCGCCCTCGGCGACCTACACCACCGCCACCAGGCCCTGCACGCCCGCTACCGGCGCACCGACCCACCAACAGCAATCATCCCACCCAACCCCGGCATGCCCCAGCTACGGCTACTCGCCGACGCCGCCACCGAACACGACGCCCTCGACCAACTCGCCGAAGCAGTACAGCAACCACTCGACTACACCCAGGGCCGCAACTGGCGCGCCGCCCTGATCCGAAACAAAACCACCAACCGAATCCTGTTCGGCATCGGCATCCACCACATCGCCTTCGACGGCTGGTCATACGGACTACTCGTACGAGACCTCAGCCACGCCTACACCGCACGACAAGCCGGCCACACACCCACCTGGCAACACCCCGCACCCACACTGCACCAGTCCTACGACGAATACACCCGCCTACGCGACGCCGCCGACCTGCAAACCCAACGAACCTACTGGCGCGAACAACTACGCGACCTGCCCCGCCAAGGCAAGGGCCGGCCGCAGGAGATCCTGGAACAGACCCCGACCTGGGGCCCCAAGACCGGGCACATCGTCGCCGTCCCGCCCGAGCTGGTGCGGCGCTGGGACCGAGCCGCCGTCGAACACCGCTTCAGCCGTTCCACCTACTTCGCCGCCGCCTACGCCTCGGCGCTACGCGCCATCCACGGGCAGGACGACATCGCCCTGCTGATGATCGTCGCCCAGCGCGGCAGCCGCGTCCTCGACTCCGCCTTCACGAGCAGGATCAGCAGCAACTGTCTCCGGGTCCGGTTCGGCGGCCCGGAGAAACACCTGATGCGGGGCCTCCAGCAGGCCGCGGACGACCTGATGGCCGCCCAGGACGTCTCCTTCCTGGAGATGGTCACCGACGACCCGGTCCTCGACCTGCCCCGCGAGGTGATCAACAGCCTGCCCTCGTTCGCCTACCAGGACAACCTCGTCCTCCCGCTGGACCTGCCCGGCTGCCGGACCGAGGAGGTCGTCGAACCGTACGCCCGGGAGTGGTCCGGTGCCTGCGTCGCCGAGGTGCTGCCCGGCGACGAGAGTGTCCTCCTGCGGGTCACCATCCGTACCGATCTGGTCCCGGCCCCCGTCGCCGAGATCCTGGCCACCGGCATGCTGCGCTTCCTGGAAGCCGGCCCCGAGGCGGTCAGCGACACCCGCTGACCGCCGCTTGCCGGCAGGCTCGGCGGCAGCGCGCCGTGCGGCCCGCGCGAGCAGCCCGGCGCGCTCCGGTCCGGGTCAGTGGACGAGGGCCGCCGGGCAGTGCGCGAGCAACTCCGCCGGGGCGTGCACGACCAGGTCGGGGCCGGCCGCGAGCAGCGCCGCGATGTCCCCGCCGTGCCACGTCGTGGCGACGGCCGTCGCCCCGGCGTCCCGGCCGCTGAGCAGGTCGATCACCGCGTCGCCCACCATCATGGCCTCGTGCGGCGGCACGTCGAGGTTGCCCAGTGCCTGGAGCACGATGTCCGGGGCAGGCTTGGGACGGGCCACCTCGTCGGAGCCGATCACCTGGCCGAAGAGGCCCAGCACGCCGAGTTGGTCGAGCAGGGAGCGGGCCCGCGGGCCGGCCTTGCCGGTGGCGATCCCCATTCGGATGCCACGCGAGTGCAGGGTCTCCAGGGTCTCCCGGACGCCGGGGAAGAGCGGCACGAGGTGGGCCATCCGGTAACTCTCGCGGACGAACGGCTCCTCCATCTCCAGGGGCAGCCCCATCAGGCGCATGATGTCCGGGAAGTACCGGCCCATGTGCCGGTTGTACTCCTCGAACGGTGCCGGCCCGTCGCCCACCACCTCGGCGTACGCGATGCTGAACGCCTCACGCATGACGGCCGAACTGTCGACGATGACGCCGTCGAGGTCGAACACGACCGCGCGGATCGGGCCGCGCGCCGGCGACGGCGGGGTCACCTCGACTGTGGACGATGGACGGCTCATGGCTGCTCCCGGAAGGGGTTGGGGCCGACGGTGGTTCTCACCCGGCGCGATGGCCCACCAGTGCGTGCTGGCGCTCCGGCCGGGTGGGCCGGGCGCACTGGTAGATCCGTTCGATGATGTCGATGGTCCGGCGGGCCTCGACGACGGCCGCGCCCCGGACGGCCGGGTCGGCGAGCAGCCCGGGCAGGGCGTCGAGCTGGTGGTCGTACTCCGCGCCGATCGGCTCCCCGGGCAGCGGCAGCCGCGCGGTCCGGCCGTCGCGGGTACGCGTCAGCACCGGCGTGGGCTCCCGGTTGGGACTGAAGCCGAACGTGCAGCGCAGCGTCGCCGACCCCGCGGCGCCGTGCACGGTGACGGTGGTGCGGTCCAGCGACTCGTGCGAGGCCCAGCAGGCGTGCAGGGCGACGGAGGCGCCGGTGTCGGTGAGCAGGAAACCCCGGGCGGTGTCCTCGACGTCGCCGGGAACGTGGCCTGCGGTGTCGGCCCCGCCGCGCCAGGCGGCGTGGGCGGCGCTGTCGTTGACGAAGTCGTCCGAGACGCTGCCGATCGCGTGAGTGACCCGGGCCGGGCCGAGCAGCGGCAGCACCGTGTCGAGCAGGTGCCAGCCGAGGTCCACCAGCGCACCCCCGCCGGACTGGTCGCGGCGGGTGAACCAGCCGCCCGCGTCGGGCACCCCTCGGGCGCGAACCCAGGCCACATCGACGTGCCGGATCGGGCCCAGCCCGCCGGCCACGTCGGCCAGCGCCCGGATGTCGGCCCGGTAACGGGCGGCGCTGCCGGCCAGCAGCACCGCGCCGCCGTCGCGCTCCGCGTCGGCCAGGATGCCCGCCTCGGCGGAGGTCAGGCAGACCGGCTTCTCCAGGAACACCGGTACGCCCCGGCGCAGCAGCCGGACGGCGACGACCGCGTGCAGGTGGTTCGGTACGGCGACCACCGCCAGGTCGACCGTTCCGGCGGGCAGGTCCTCGACGTCGGCGTACGCGGACGCGACGGCGTGGGTGTCGCGGGCCTGATCGCGCACCACGGGCTGCGGGTCGACCACGGCGACCACCTCGAAGCCGGGGTGTGCGGCGAGCCGGGGCAGCCAGATCTCCCGCCCGGCCCAGCCGAGGCCGACCACCGCGACCCGCACCGGCCGGCCGGCAGCGGCCGGGGGCCGGGCCGTCATCCGGCGAGGACGTCGGCGAGCACGGCGGCGATCTCGTGCATCTGCTGCTCCGTGCCGAGCAGGGTGCGGTGGTGCAGCCAGACGCAGTCGGAGTGGATCTGCTCGGTGTTGGGGCAGCGGGCCGCGATCGCCTCTACCGACTCGTCGGACGCGCCGGCCATCCAGAAGCCCTCGCACCGGTAGATCGCCCGGAACGCCACGAACGCCGGGACGCCCCGGGCGATGAGCGCGTCCACCACGGCACGGCGGCGCTCGATGCCGATCCCGGGGACACGGAACATCGCCATGTAGTGCGGGTTGCGGTCGGTGCGGGGGTCGGTCGCCTGCGGGACGACGCCCGGGATCTCGGCGAGCAGGCTCGACAGCAGCGGCCAGCGCTGCTCGCGCAGCGCGATCTGCTCGTCGAGGCGGGTCAGCTGGGCGCGTAGCACAGCGGCGGTGAACTCGCTCATCCGGTAGTTCGAGCCGGTGGTGCTGTGCAGGTATTCGCGGTCGGTGCGGGGCCGGCCGCAGCTGTGCACGAGGAATGCCCGCTCGCGCAGTTCCTCGTCGGGGAAGACGACCGCTCCGCCCTCGCCGGCGGTCATGAGCTTGCCGTTCTGGAAGCTGAAGGCGGCCACCGAGCCGAGCGCGCCGGCCCGCCGGCCCCGCCACTGCGCGCCGTGGGCGTGTGCCGCGTCCTGCAGCAGAGCCACCCCGGCGTCGGCGGCGAGCTTGTCGAGCGCGTCCATGTCGGCGAACTGCCCGGCCATGTGCACCGGCATGATCACCTTGGTACGGGGGGTGATCGCGGCCTCGACGGCGGCGGGGTCGACGCAGTAGGTGTCCAGGTCGACGTCGACCGGCACGGCGACCGCGCCGAGACGCTGCGCGGCCAGCGAGGACGAGATGAACGTGAAGGCCGGGACGATCACCTCCGTACCGGGGCCGACGCCGAGCACCTCCAGCGCGACTTCCAGCGCGTGGGTGCCGTTGGTGACGGCGAGCGCGTGGGGGCTGCCGTGGTAGTCACCGAACTCCCGCTCGAAGGAGTCGACCTCACTGCCGCCCATCCGCCACCACTGACCCTGTTCGAGGGCGCGGATCAGTCCGGTTCGCTCCTCGTCGCCGTACTGCGGCCACTCGGGGAACTCGGACACCGTCGAGGGCTGACCACTCATGACTTCCCACTTCCCAACTCGGGCAGACCAGGGGCTTCGACTGACCATCGGGCGGGACGACCCGAGACCGCCGGTACGCGGTCCGGGCACAGCGGAGCACCGGATGGCCGCGCGGTACGTGACGCCTCCGTCCGGAGCCGGCGGCGTCGCTCAGCAGGGAGGACGGTAACCGACGCGGATACGCGGTCACCGCCCCTAACAGCCCCTAGCCACCCCTTAGTCCACCCGCGCCTCGGGCGCCGCCGGTTCGCCGGGAGCCGTTGGCGTAGTAAGACTGCGGTGACCAGTCATCAGGCTCTGCGGGACCAGGGCCGTGCCCCACGAGGTGAAGCGTGTCGGACGTACTGCTGCTGAACGGCCCGAACCTGGGCATTCTCGGCCGGCGGGAACCGGAGATCTACGGCACCGACACCCTGGACGACATCCAACGCGCCGTCGGCGAGGAGGTCGCCACCCGGGGCTGGGGTGTGGTCGCCGAGCAGCACGACTGCGAGGGTGCGCTGATCCGCACGATCCAGAACAGCTACGACACGGTGGGCGCGATCGTCAACCCGGGCGCCCTGATGATCGCGGGCTGGAGCCTGCGCGACGCGCTGGCCAACTACCCCCGGCCCTTCGTCGAGGTGCATCTGTCCAACGTGTGGGCGCGGGAGAGCTTCCGGCACGACTCGGTGATCGCCCCGCTGGCCAGCGGGGTGATCGTCGGGCTCGGAGCGCTGGGCTACCGGCTGGCCGCGCGCGCCCTCACCGCGACCGTCCGATGACGACCGGGCACCCCGCCGTCCAATGCCGTGGGCGCCGGCGTGCCGGCAGCGCGGTCGTCCGCACGTCCCGACTCTTCCCGAAGGACCTCACGTGGAGATCTCCGTCCTCGTCCTGACCCTCGTCCTCGCCGCCGTGTTCGTGGGCACCGCCGTGCCGAAGCTCACCGGGCAGGCACAGATGCGCGAGCGGATGGACCACCTCGGCGTCTCGCCGGGGCTGACACGCGCGCTGGGGGTGCTGGAACTCGCCGCGGTCGCCGGGCTGCTGCTCGGCCTGCTCTGGCCGCCCCTTGGCATCGCCGCGGCGATCGGTCTCGCCCTGCAGATGGCGGGCGCGGTCGTCTACCACTCCCGGGCCAAGGACCCGGCCGCGACGATCCTGACGCCGGTGATCTTTGCCGTGGCCGCCCTCGCGCTCGTCTACCTGCACGTGCGGCTGGGCTGAGGCCGGCCGTGTCCGGTCCGCAGCGCCACGGCGGCGTCCTCGGCATCGACGTCGGCGGCACCAAGGTCGCGTTGCGCGCGGAGGCGCCCGGGCAGCCGGCGTACGACCGCACCTTCCGCTGGCCCCGGACTGCCGACCCGGCCGCCGACCTGACGGTGCTGGCCGTCGAGGTGGACCGGCTGCGCGACCGGTGGGGACCGGTGGACGCGGTCGGGGTGGCCATGCCGGCGACCACTGACACCGGTGGCACCGTCACCACCTGGCCTGGGCGCCCCGGCTGGGTGGGCCTCGACCTCACCGGCGCGCTGCGCCGCCTCTTTCCCGACGCGGCAACCGCCGTCGCCGACGATGGTGATCTCGCCGCCCTTGCAGAGGCGCGCTGCGCCGGCGCGGACGACGTGGTCTACCTGGGGGTCGGCACCGGGATCGGCGGTGGCGTCGTACTGGCCGGCCGGCCGGTGCCGGGCCGGTCCTCCGCCGAGATCGGTCACGTGGTCGTCGCTCTCGATGGTGAGCGCTGCGACTGCGACCGGCATGGCTGCCTCCAGTCCATCGCGTCCGGCCCCGCCACCCTGCGCCGTGCTGCCGCCCGCCGGGGCGGCGAGGTGGGCTTCGATGACCTGCGGGCCGGACTCGACGGGCGCGAGCCCTGGGCGGTGGCGGCGGTCGAGGAGAGCTGCCGGGCGCTGGCGGCGGCGGTGGTGAGCCTCGGCGAGATCCTCGATCCGGCGCTGGCGATCGTGGGCGGCGGGTTCGCCGCCGGCCTGCCCGGCTTCGTGCCGCTCGTCGCGGAACGGGCACGCCGCGCCGGCCGGCCCGGCCGTCCGGCGCCACCGGTGCGTCCCGCCGCCCTCGGCGGGCTGTCGTCCCTGCACGGCGCGGTGGAGCTGGCTCGTGACCTGACCGGCACGCCGGCTCCCGCGCGCCCCACCCCCATCGCGTAGAGGAGAGCAGCATGGTCAGGATCGGTGTCATCGTCGGCAGCACGCGACCCGGCCGCAAGGCCGACGCCGTGGCCCGCTGGGTGCGCGACGTCGCCGCCAAGCGGGGCGACGCCACTGTCGAGCTGGTCGACATCGCCGACTACGCCCTGCCACACTTCGACGAGGTGCTGCCACCGTCGATGGCGCCGTCGCGACGCCCCGCCGTACGCCGCTGGGCGACTACCGTGGCCGGATTCGACGGCTTCGTCTTCGTCACGCCGGAGTACAACCACTCCATCCCGGGCGCACTGAAGGATTCCCTCGACTTCCTCTACCAGGAGTGGCAGCACGCCGCCGCCGGACTCGTCAGCTACGGCGTGCACGGCGGCACCCGGGCGGCGGAGCACCTGCGGCTGGTGCTCGGGCAGCTCGGCGTCGCCGACGTCCGCTCCCAGGTCGCGCTCTCTCTGACGACCGACTTCGTCAACTTCCGCGACTTCCGGCCGGCCGCGCACCACGAGCAGGCCCTCGGCACCATGCTCGACGAGGTGGTCGCCTGGGCCGGCACACTGCGGACGCTGCGCCGGGCCTGACGCCGCTGCGGCTGCGCGGGCCGGTGACGGGGGTCGGGCATCCAGCGTCGACCCGCCCGCTCGGCACGGCACGGCACCGGTCGCCTGGGTCCGTGGCCGGGCCCCGCCCGGTCGTGAGCCAGGGGGGCGGGGCTGCCCGCTCAGGCTCCCGGTGCGACGACCAACCGCTCCGCGGCGACCTGCGCCGCGTCGGTGCGTACGACGCCGGCGAACTCGCGGGCGCGGGCGGCCACCTCCGGCCGCAGCGCGGCGCCCAGAGCCTCGGTCAGCGACTCGACGGTCGGCACGGAGCCGGGGTGTGCGGTGCCGATGCCGAGCGCGGACACCCGGCGCGCGAAGTAGTGCTGGTCGTACACCTGCGGTACGACGACCTGCGGCGTCCCGGCCCGCGCGGCCGTGGTCGTGGTGCCCGCGCCGCCATGGTGGACCACCACGGCCACCTCCCGGAACAGGTCCTGCTGGTTCACTTCGCCGACCACCAGGCAGTCGGGGGACCGGTCGACCGGCGAGAGCGGCGCCCAGCCCCGGGAGACGACCAGCCGGCAACCGACCGCGCGCACGGCCCGCACGGCCGTCTCCAGCAGACCCGGGGGTGCGGCGACGCTGCCGAATCCGACGTAGACGCACGGCCCGCCGGCGTCCAGGAAGGCCGTCAGCTCGGCGGGCAGGGCCCGCTTGTCGGGCAGGAGCCAGGCGCCCGGTTGGTAGACGGCCGGATCGGCGACGTCCGGCCAGGGTGCCAGGGTCGGGTCGGTGGCCAGCCACGGCCGGTCGGTGTGGATGTGGTCGCTGACGTCGTCGACCGTGCCCAACCCCACCGCCGACCGCAGCGCGTTGAGGGGCGCGGCGAAGGTGTCGTTGACGTGCCGCAGGTTGGCGGCCCACAGGTCGCTGTTGTCGGCCGACGCGGGCGCCGGGACCTCCCCGAACACCGGCAGCGGCAGCGGGGGGTGGTGGGGTGAGGGAAGGGCCGCCGGGCAGAGCGCCGCGAAGACGTACGGGATGCCGCGCTTCTCCGCCACGGTGCGGGCGGCGATCTGGAGGCCCGTCGACGCGACGAGGACGTCACAGTCCCGGGCTGCGGCCGACAGCACCTCGAACTGGATGCCGATGGAGGACTCGGCGAGCTTGCGTACCTGCGCGGGCGAGGGTTTTGGCACGGCGGCCCGCGACCTGGGCGCCGCCGACCTGCGCCAGGGCGGGCCGACGGGCACGAAGGGAATCCTGAAGCTGGCCACCCAGCGGGCGAAGTCGGGCGGGGCGCAGAGGCGGACCTGGTGGCCGAGGGCCGTCAACCGCGACGCGAGCGCCACCAGTGGTTGGACATCGCCGCGCGACCCGAGAGTCGACAGCAGTACGCGCATGATACTCGCCTTTCCGTCTTTTGCCCCGGATCCGGGCGCGGCTGGGCCAGGCCCGACAGCGTTGTCGGGCCTGGCCGCACCGTCGATCTGCTATCCCCGCGTCGTGGAGCGCCCCGGCACCAGGGCAGCGGGTCGCGCTCTGGCGGCGGTCTGAGCGGGTACCCGGCGCGCGCCGGGCGCGGGTCGGAGGGGCCGCAGGATCAGTACGTGGCCGAGCCCCTCGACCGCGCGCAGCTCGGCCGCGCAGGCCGCGGCCTGCGCCTGGCGCAGGTAGTCCAGCGTCTGCGGGTCGGCGGCGCACATCCCCGGCGTCGAGTCGGCGGTGGCGACCAGGTGGACCTCGCCGGCCAGCAGCAGCGAGGCCGAGATGAACTGGCAGAGTTCCGGCCACAGCAGGTACCGCCAGAAGTCCACGCTGATCACCGCGTCCAGGCTGCCCGGCGGCATGGGCGGGGCGACGCCGAGCAGGTGGAAGTTGGTCCGCCCGATGGGTGCGGCGTAGTCGTAGGTCAATGCCGAGGTGGGCAACCCGGAATCGGCGCGGCCGGTGCCGATCCAGAGCGTGCGGTGCCCCCGCACCTGGCCGGCGAGGCGCGCGGCGGCGGGCCCGATGGCGCAGGCCGACCGCTCGACGCACTCGTCGATGAGCGCGCGATAGTGCAGGATGCGCCGGATCGCCTCGTACCCCATGACGGCGGTAAGGAACTCCCACTCCAGGCACGGATAGAGCCGGGCCGCCTGCTGGAAGTTGGCCTTCATCTCCATCCAGTTGCGGGTGATGTTCTTGTGGTGCGGCAGGTGGACGACCCGGGCGTCGTCGTCGTAGCCGAAGTTGACGCCGTCGGGGAGGCTGCGGTCGACGCGGTAGAACAACTCGACGTCCTCCACGCCGTAGCTCAGACCGAACGCCTCGCGGTAACCACCGACCTGCGCGAAGTGAGCGCTGGTCAGCGAGATGTTGTGCGTGTAGGCGATGACCCAGCCGGCCCGGAGCCACTCGCCCCCGTCGTCGGGAAGCCCCGTGGCGAACCGCAGGTCGCCGCCGTGCGGGAAGGCGCGTGCGACCGCGTGCGACTCCCCGGCCAGCACTGCCGGCAGGTCAGCGAGGCCGATCTCGTCCCGCCGGCCGATCAGCACCGCCGCGTTGCCGGGCACGCTGTGCCAGGCGAGGTGCCGCTCCAGCAGGTCGGGCACCGCCCACGAGTCGGCGTCGAGGAAGACCAGCAGAGGTGCGCAGGCACGGCGCGCCCCCTCGTTGCGGGCGACGGAGCGGCCCTTGCGCTCGGCGAGTTCCAGCACGCGCAGGCGGAGACCGGCACCCTCGGCGAGCGCCTCGGCGTACCCGTCGGACGAGCCACCGTCCCGGACCACGATCACCTCGAAGCGTTCCGGCGGCAGCGTCTGCCGGGTCAGCGCCCTGAGGGTCAGCGCGAGGCACTGCGGATCCTGGTAGGTCGGCATCACCACGCTCAGCGCCGGAGGGTTGGTGGGCAGCGACATGGCGATCCTCTCCGTCAGACGATCTTGCCGTCGGGGGGCGGCGACATCGTCAGACGATAACGCTCCGCGACGACATCCTTACGCATCAATAGGGGTCTATAGGGGTGCACTGTCCCGACATGACAGTCGCCGCCTGACCGGAACCTACCCACGCGCAGGAGCAGCAGCCGCGATAGGAAGCAGAGGGTTAGATCAACCCGATTCGGCCGGCGAACTCACGTACGCCTGGCAGGTTGCGGCTGTCGCGGCCGAGGAGTTCGGTGGTGAGTTGCTGCGCCCATGGCCGGTAGCGGCCACGCCGTCAACAACGCTCATGGTCACTGCAACGAGTTGATGTGCCGTACGCGGCCATGAACATGTCCAGCAGTCCGTCGACCGCGTTCTCGTCGATGGGGCGGGTTGACAGCAGCCAGCGGTAGTAGAGAGTGCCGCATAGCACCTCGGCGGCGAATTCCAGGTCCGCTCCTGGGGCGAGTTCACCGGTGCGCTGAGCGCGGGTGATCCGGTCGAGGGTGCTCTGCTCGACGGTGGCCAGGAACCGTTCGTGCAGGGTCGCCCGTAGCGTGGAATCGGCCTGCGCCTCGGCGATGACTCCGCGGTAGACGGGGCCGATCGGCGGGCTGGATAGGGCCAGGCTTGAGCGTAGGAACTGTTCGCGCAAATCCGCACGGACGTCCCCGGCGTTGCGGTAGTCCAGATCGCTGGTCCACACGAGGCTGAGCGCGTCGAGCAGCAGGGCCGCGATGGACGGCCAACGCCGGTAGATCGTGTGCTTTCCGACCCCGGCCCGCCTGGCGACCGCCTCGATGCTCAGTCCCGCGTAACCGACCTCCCCGGCCAGATCGAGGGTCACTCGCAGCAGTTCTTCAGTGCGTGCAGCGCCCCGGCGCCGTGGCGTGGCAGGCGTGTCGGTCATGCCGCGATCCTATCGGCACACGGCGTGCCGTTGACAATGCAGCGGGCTGCGTGCGACATTAGGCCCCGATCGGCACGGTGCGTGCCGATGGAGGAGTGTGGTGGCATGTCGCCACCCGCGGGCCCAGGAATGCGCCTCATCAAATCCGCAAGGAGTGATCTGCCATGAGCAGCACCGAAAACAGTGAGCACGAAGGATTCGCGGCCGAGGAGCGGGCCGCGATGAGGACCACGCCCAGGAGTTGAAGAAGGCCGTGCGCCGACGGCCCGCAACCTGTCGGCGACGGCCGACCACCGGATGGCCGCAGCGGCCAAGCCCGACTTCGAGCCGGTAGGGGTGCTGCACCAGGTGAAGGCGCCCACGCTGGTCATCGAGGGCGGCCACGAGCCGGTCAAGCCGGGGCACGGCACGATCATCCCGAGCAGATCCCGGGAGCGCGGCTGATGATCGTGGCCGGCATAAGCCACATGCTGCCGCCGGAGGCGCACGAGGAACTGGTCGCCGCCATCCTCGCGCACACGGCGGGACGACACGATCAAAGATCGATCGAGATGAATCATCATGATCTCACCCGGCAACGCGCCGCTGGGTGAGGAATCGTCAACCGAGGCCAGAATCCACGGAAATGGGGAGTAGCGAAGTGCGTGTGCTGTTGACCGCGTGCGGGGCACGCGGGGATGCGACGGAAGCTTACGAGCGGAGTCGCCAGTGATGAACGCCGACGTGGTCATTGTGGGCGCCGGTCCGACCGGGCTGATGCTAGCCGCTGAGCTGCGTCTGGCCGGTGTGCGACCGCTGCTGCTGGAGCGGCAGCCGCAGCGCCGGGACACCCCCAAGGCCGGTGGTCTCGGCGGGCAAATCCTGGAGCTGCTGCGCTACCGGGGCTTACTGGAACGCTTCGAAGCCGCCTGCCCCGGCCCCGGCCTCGCCCCCCGGTTCCCGTTCGGCGGCGTGCACCTGGACTTCACCCATCTGCCGGATCCCCCGCTGCACGCCCTGCCGCTGCCGCAACCGCTGCTGGAGCGGCTGCTCGATGAACGCACCGGCGAACTCGGTGTCGACGTCCAACGTGGGCACGAGGTGATCGGGGTAAGCCAGGACGAGGCCGCGGTGACCGTGGAGGTGCGGGGCCCGGACGGGCCGTACCGGATCAACGCCCGCTACCTGGTGGGCTGCGACGGCGCGCGCAGCCGCATCCGCGACTGGGCTGGCATTGGCTTCCCCGGCACCACCTATCCGGAGGTCAACCGGCTGGCCCAGGTCACCCTGCCCGACACGGTGACCGTGCTCGGCAACGGCGATCTCGACGTGCCCGGCTTCGGCACCATCCGCGCCGGTTTCACCCGCACGGACCACGGCCTGCTCGGCGTCGGCTCATCGCCCGACTCCAAGGTCGTCTCGGTCTACACCATCGAAGACGAGAACACCGAATACGACGACGACGTCTCGATGACCGTCACCGAACTGCAGGACAGCGTCCGCCGCGTGCTCGGCGCGCACCTGCCGGTCGCCGAGGCGCTTCGGCTGTCGCGCTTCACCTTCAAGGCCCGCCAAGCCGAGCGCTACCGGGCCGGGCGGACCCTGCTGGCCGGGGATGCGGCGCATCTGTTCCCGGCCACCGGGGTAGCCCTCAACGCCGGCATGCTGGACGCGGTCAACCTGGCCTGGAAGCTGGCCGCCGACCTGCACGGCTGGGCGCCGCCCGGCCTGCTGGACACCTACCACGGCGAACGCAGCCAGGCCGCCGCCCGAACCATGCTGCACACCCGCGCCCAGGTGGCACTCCGGCGCGGGCACGACGCGGCCGCCGAAGCACTGCGGGAGGTCTTCTCCGAGCTGCTCACCGACGAGCAGCCGCTGCGTCGCATGGGAGCGCTGGTATCCGGTACCGACATCCGTTACCCGATGCCCGGCGCCGGCCACCACCCGCTGGCCGGCACCTTCGCCCCCGACCTCACCCTGCACACCGACCAGGGCGTCACCAGCCTCGCGGAGCTCATGCCTGGTGCGCGGCCCGCCCTCCTCGACCTCGCCGACCGGCCGGACCTGCGCGAGGCCGCCCGGGACTGGCGGCATCGCGTCGACCTCCACACCGCCAAGACCGACGATCGACCGGCCGACGCGCTCCTGATCCGGCCGGACGGCCACATCGCCTGGGCCGCGACCCTCGATGAACCCGCCGACACCGCCGCGCCCGCGCTGCGCGAAGCGCTCTCCGGCTGGTTCGGCACACCCTGAAACGACGACCAGATCGCCCACGCTCACGGATGCGGGGCCCCTGACCTTGGCGTCCAGAGGAACTCAAGGGATGTTTCGCAAGCCTCAGCGACGCGGGCGCAGCCCGTTGAGAGCGGTCTCGACGATACTGTCGGCATAGTCGGGGGTGAGCGCTCTGCTGCGCTGGAGCCATCGGTTGAGCAGGGGCCCCCAAAGCATGTCGACGGCCACGTCGAGGTCGAGGTCCTCGGCCAGCTGCCCAGCCCGCTGGGCGCTGCGCAGTCGTTGTTTCTTCAGTTCTCTCATCGGGCTGTCCAGCCGTTCGGCGTAGAGAGCGGCGAGTGTCGAATCATGGGTGATCTCTGTGTTCAGGGCGCGCATCGGCTCGTCGTAGCGCGGATCGTTGAGTTCCTCGATCGTGGCTCGAAGTACCCCCTTCAGGTCTGCCTCCAGATCACCAGTGTCGGGCAGGGCACTCCCTCCGCCGTCTGGTTGCTCGCTGAGCATGAGGAAGGAATCGAAGAGGACCGCCCCCTTGGAGGGCCACCAGCGGTAGATCGTTTGCTTGCCAACACCCGCCCGGGCTGCGATGCCCTCGATGCTCAGCTTGGCGTATCCCACCTCCTGCACCAGCTCGAAGGCTGCGGCGAGGATGGCCCGCCGGGAGGCTTCGTTCCGGCGGGTCGCGTTGGAGGGGGACGTGCGGTGTGTCGTCATACCGCAACCCTAACAAGCTAACTAGACGAGACGGTCCGTCTTGACCCAGCGCAAGGGGAGTTGATACCGTCGCCATTATTACGAGACGGACCGTCTCGTCTAATCAACGCAGCCGATCGGAGTCCTGCATATGCACACCCCGGATAGCGCCTCCTCCCGCACCTGGTTCATCACCGGAGCCAGCCGCGGCCTGGGCCGTGCGTTCGCTCTCGCCGCACTGGAGCGCGGCGATCAAGTGGCCGCCGCCGCCCGCACCATCGCCCGGCGGGACTTCGACGACCGGTACGGAGATCGGCTACTTGCCCTTCCCCTGGACGTGACCGACCGCGACGCGGTGTTCGCCGCCGTGAACGCCGCCGTCGAGCACTTCGGTCGGCTCGACATCGTGGTGAACAATGCTGGGACCATGTCCTCGGGCATGGTCGAGGAGTTCACCGAGGCCGAGGCGCGCGCCCAACTGGAGGTCAATCTCTTCGGGGCGATGTGGGTCTGCCAGGCCGTCCTGCCGCACCTGCGGGCCCAGTCATCCGGTCACATCGTGCAGGTCTCCAGCATCGCCGCCCTCGGCGGTTTCCCGAGCACCGGCATGTACAGCGCGAGCAAGTTCGCGCTGGAGGGCATGAGCGAGGCACTGGCGGCGGAGGCCGCGCCGTTCGGTATCAAGCTCAGCATCGTCCAGCCCGGCGGCTACTGGACCAACCTGTACACCAGCATGACGACGACGGCAGCCTTGGCGGAATACGGCCCGTTGCGCGCCGAGCTGGAAAAGCACTGGGCCGAGGGCTCGATCGACAGTGAGCCGCGTCTGGCCGCCGACGCGCTGCTGAAGCTGGTCGACAGTGAAGACCCGCCGCTGCGGCTGCTGCTCGGCAGCATGGTCTACGACCTGGCCTTCGACATCTGCCAGCGGCGGATGGAGACCTGGGCTGCCTGGGAGCAGGTCAGTCGCGCTGCCGAGCACGCCGTGCCCGCCCCCGAAATCGCTAGTTGACCGAAGGACCGGCGTCAACACCGGCCTTTCCGGCACCAGAACCGCCGCACCGCCAACTCCGGCAGCGACAGTCCACTCGACCGCGCCGACATCAGGAGGACGCTTATGCGCATCGGTCATCCCTCATCCGACACTCAACTCGCCCTGTCCGGCGTCACCAAGCGGTATGACGACAGGATCGTGCTGAACGAGGTCTCGCTCACGGTCAAGCCCGGCGAAAAGGTCGGTGTGATCGGCGACAACGGGTCCGGAAAATCCACTCTGCTGCGCCTGCTCGCCGGACGAAGCCGACCCGACAACGGCTCCGTCACCGTCGCGGCGCCCGGTGGCGTCGGCTATCTGGCCCAGACCCTGGACCTGCCCGGAACGGCCCTCGTCGGCGACGCCGTCGATCTCGCGCTGGCGGACCTGCGCGACCTGGAGCGCCGGATACGGCAGGCCGAGTTCGGCCTGGGTGAGGCCACGCCCGTCGAGCTGGCCCTCTACGGCGAACTGGTCGCCCGGTTCGAAGCCCGCGAGGGATATCAGGCCGACACCCGGGTCGAGATCATGCTGAACGCACTCGGCCTGCCCGGACTGGACCGCAACCGCCTGCTCGGCACCTTGTCGGGCGGGCAGAGGTCCCGGCTCGCGCTGGCCGTGACCCTGGCCGCAGCTCCCGAGGTGCTGCTCCTCGACGAACCCACCAATGACCTCGACGACCAGGCCGTCGCCTGGCTGGAGAGCCACCTGCGAAATCACCGGGGTACCTTGATCGCGGTCACTCACGACCGGCTTTTCCTGGAGCGGGTCACCTCCACCATCCTGGAGGTAGACCACGATCTGTCCACTGTTCACCGTTACGGCAACGGCTACACCGGATTCCTGGAGGCCAAGGCGGCGGCCAAGGCACGCTGGGCGAGAGAGCACCAGGAGTGGCGCGCCGAGTTGATCCGCCAGGAAGGGCTGGCTGATTCTCATGCGAAACGGCTGGCCGCCATCCCGCGCAAGGCCCCGGCCGCCTTCAGCGGGGCGGGCGCGTTTCGCGCCAGATCACGGGCGCACGGGGCGATGAGCAGGATCCGCGGCGCTCGTGCACGGCTGAAACGGCTCCATCTGAACCGAGTTCCGCCGCCTCCGCCGCCTTTGCGGTTCACCGCCCACGTCACCGTTGCCGACATCGGCACCGCCGGCCCTCTCGTGGAACTGACGGACGTGCGTGTCGGCGAGCGCCTGTACGTCGAGTCACTGCGAATCCAACCGGGAGCACGCCTGCTGGTGACCGGACCCAACGGAGCGGGCAAGACCACGCTCCTGCGCGTCTTGGCCGGCGAACTCGCCCCCGACACCGGCACAGTCCGCCAGGCTCCCCGCGTGGGTCACCTGCGTCAGCAGAACGGCATGGTGTACAACGCAGGCACGGTCCTGGAAGCGTTCGCGGCAGGGCGACCGGGAGATCCAGCCGAACACGCCGATGCGCTGCTCGCGCTGGGACTGCTCCGCGCCACCCATCTCGCCTCGCCGGTCAAAGCTCTCTCTCCCGGACTGCGTCGCAGGCTCGAACTCGCCCGCATGGTCAGCGAACCGGCCGATCTGCTGCTCCTGGACGAACCCACCAACCACCTGTCCCCAGACCTGATAGACGACTTGCAGAATGCTCTGACCGATTACGAGGGTTCGCTCGTCATCGTCACCCACGACCGGCGCATGCGGGCTGCCTTCACCGGCTCCCACCTAGAGCTCAAGGCGGGCAGGGCGACCCTGCCCCACATCGCTGTGTGACCACGACGGGGCCCGCTCGTCGTTCACAAGCACATCCTGGCTGACCCGGGCAACGACCCGCACGTCATCAACCTGCAGGGCCGGCTCCAGTGCGGAACGACATGGCTGATATCGGCGGGTAATCCCGCATAGGTGAGCCGAGTTCTGCCGTCGCCGCCGGGACGGACCGCGCCAACGCCCGGCCACTCGCTCCGCTGCCCGAACCGATCATCGCCCCGGACGCTCGCCCGCCTTGCACATCCACCGACGTAACCGGTCGGTGGCATCCTCCATGAGTACGGACATGCCGCTTGAACTGCCTGGATGGAAACCTCGGCAGGCACAGGGCCAGCTTCTACACCACTCACCCGGCGTCGTGGCAGCTGCCGACACCTAAGGCACTCGATATGAAATGAGCCCTTTTCATCCTGCGTAGCGGTTGGCTTCGACGTGATGCAGAACGAGGATGGCCTGCACGATCGGGGTCGCTCGCCGTGGACAGCAGCGCAGCTTGGTCAGGATCTTCCAGGTCTTGAGGGTGGCGATCGCGCGTTCGCCGCAAGCGCGGTTTTGCGCGTGGGCGCGGTTCACGGCCTTCTGCCGGCGTGACAGCTTCGGGCGGAAGCGGCGCCGTTTGAACGGTGTGCGCAGGCTGCCGCGGGCTCCTTGGTAGCCCTTATCGGCGAAGGTCATCACGTCTTCCCTGGTCAGTGCGTCGATGATGCCGTGGGTTCGGGCTGCGGTCAGGTCGTGGACCGAGCCGGGCAGCGCTGGTGAAGCCCAGACGAGCCGGCCAGCGGCATCGGCGATGACCTGCACGTTCACGCCGTGGTGCTTGTGTTTCCCGGAGTAGTACGGCTTCTGGTCGGCGACCCGGTCGATCGGTATCAGGGTGCCGTCCAGGATCGCGTACGCCAGTCGGCGGATCCGTTCCATGGCGGTGGCCAGGTCATTGGCGGCCGTCGCGAGCAGGGCTATCGCTTCCTGCACGTAGCGCCAGGCGGTGGCGACACCGATCTCGAAGCCGGCGGCGAGGCGGGTGTAGGTGTCGCCGTTGCGCAGATGAGCCAGAGCGAGCAGCGCCTGCCGGCCGGGGTCGAGGCGCCGCCACCGGGATCGGCGCTGTTGACGGTGGCCGCGGATGCGTTCGGCGAGGTGGTTCAGGGTGCGGCTGGACAACGGAATCGTGGCGGGGTAGGACAGCATGGCGAGGCTCCCGGTTGGGGCTTCGAGTCTTGGTCGACAGCTGTCCTACCTGGAGCCTCGCACCCATCGATCACCGGGCCTGCCACACCCCTCCTGAGCTGCAAGATCAGCTTGGAAAAGGTTCACTCAAGGAGGCAACATGCCGGCCCATCCGGCATTGGCGCGGAGCCGCAGGCCAAAGCCGGTGAACGCCGAGGGGGAACGACCTCAACCCGCGGCACGGTTACCGCCATCAAAGATCATTCGTTACCGGATGTTACCGCCGTTACCTGGGAAGATCTCCATCTCCCCAGGTCAACCGGTCGGGACGGCCGGATTCGAACCGACGACCCCTTGACCCCCAGGACGATTCGCCACACGTCCACGCACGTCACACACGCTATCCTCAAGATCAGGCCGTTCGACCGACGTCGTACCGCGCACCATCGCGCAGGCCGTGTGGTCCCTACATGGTCCCCGGGACGCCGACACGCTCGATGACCAGCGCACGCTTTAGGAAGTGTGGACACAGCCGCAAGCTGCTTGGCAGTCACCTGGCTTGGCCTGCGTTGCCCCGCTGGCCGCCACGCTACCCACCGAGCACCTTCTGCCGCGCCGACATCTCCTGCCGAAGCCGTCTCACCTCCTCAGGAGGGGCGTCCGGGAAACTGGGCACTGCTTCAGCGATTTCCTCTATCGCCTCCTCGCCGATTACCTGGCTGATGGCATCCCACAGGACCCCTCGCGCCCGAGACGCTTGAGGGCCGATCAGCCACTCGGTGATGAACCGGTCGAGGGTCTCGGCGTCTGCCGTCCCGCTCGCCTCCCGTGAACCGATCCGGTCAATCGAGCGGGTGAGGCACTCAAGCAAGCGAGCTACCTCGATCGCCCGGTCAAGCGGGACGGTCACCGTTGATTCGCCGCTATTCACGTCCAAGGCCGCCCCTCTGAATCAACATGCTGTCGTAGACCGTCCAGGTCCTCGGACGGATAGCCGCCAGTCTGCCCCCGTCCCCCGGATAGGTGCCAAGAACTGCGGCGCCCGGTCGGGGTCAAGGGTGGCCGTAGGCCACCGGCATGCCGACGCGCAGCGCCCTTGGCGCCGGGCGGGCGGCGTAGAGGATCGGGCACCCGGGGGAACGGGTCACGCCCTGGTCCTCACCGCCGTTGAACCGCAGGCGGCGACCAACGAGAGGCCGCGGGCAAGCAGCTCCGCAGCGCGGCAGCCGATCGCCCCAACCTCAACGGGGAGCAAGCCCGACGCCGATCGTCCCGCCTCAGCCCTTGTGCCCTTGGTGGTTCCGTCAGCGTGGCCGGCCGATGCCGGCGCTTGCGCCGCCAACAGGCCGAGGCCGAGCCGGCGCGGCCCACTTGCGGGCCGTCTTGATCCAGAGAACGAGCAATTTGGCAAATGACCCGGGTAGGCACCTGAAACTTGACCAACGGTCAAGCAGCGCTAGGCACGCTTCAACTTGACTGATCTTGGTCCCCGGAACGGCGAAAAGAGCCGATCCGATTTCCGGATCAGCCCTCTGACCTGCGTCGGGACGGCCGGATTCGAACCGACGACCCCTTGACCCCCAGAGATCGGCAACGCGGTCTGGTACGGCTCCCGCCGCTGGCCGACGGTTCGGTGACGGTCACCGTGGTCCTGCTTCGTGCCGTCGGTTGCTGTACTGCAGTGCTGTACCGCCGACCTTCTAGCGAGCGATCGCCCTTGGTCGTGGCGCCGCCTTTCTTGCCGGAGAAGCCACCGCGGCTGCAGACCCCCGGATCGGGTGACGTGCTGGCAGAGGTCTCGTGGCTCGTATCCACCTGGCACATCCCGCCCCACAATGGCGGCCGCACCCCTCCCCGTCGGCCTGCTTGGCGGGCAACGGGACTGAGGTCGCCGGGCCCCAGGGGCCGCTGCACGACTCCGCAAAATCAGCCCGGAATTCCGAGGTGGCCCACTAGTTGTCCGCGGAAGGAGTTGGACGAACACGGAATGCCGTAACGCCGACAGGCGGGTCCAGCCACTCGAGTGCGACGCCTACGGCGACTTCGACAACAGGATCCGCAACATCTTCCTGAACATCGCGAACAGCAACGGCGACGTCGACGTCTGGAAGAATTACCCAATCGGTCAAGCCGTCCAGCTTACGAGGCTGGCGTATCAAGTTCCTTGAACGAGCAAGATCGAGCACCAGACAGCCCTCGCCAAGTCCATCGACATCGAGAAAAATGCCTGCACGAGCACTGCCTTCGGGGAACCAATCTGCCACACCAAGCGCATCGGCAAGCGTCCAGGAGTTCAGAACCACAATAAACAGTTCCGGTGCATCCTCAGACCGGAGGCTGGCCACTGCACTCCCGATGGCATCGACGGTCCCCTCTTCCCATGGCACCTGGGAAGCTATGGCCTTGACGATGAATTTGTTCTCGCCTGCGATAATGGCGTGGGCATAGCTACTAGCAAGCGAGTCAGGATCCGCAGATTCTCCATGCACTGATACGAAGTACTCCTTTGGGATCCTCGTACTCAAGTAGACATAGGAATCCTCGTCAGACACCACTGAATCCTCACCAGCAAAAACCGAGGAGATTCTAGTATTTTCCTCTAAAAGCGCGGATCTCATCGCTTCCACAAATCGGTGGACCCTCTCTTTGTCTATTGTTGATACCCGAAGCGACTGCCTATCACGCTCCCTGCGCTTCACAATGACTTCATTGAGGATATCCTTTAGCGTTTGCCCGTCACCAAGTGCACAAGAGGGAAGAATCTCGCCGAGGGTCCGGGCCAGGTCAAAGCCAGCCAACAACCTGCCGGCCTGGTCGCTATCTTCCGTTGATGGCTCAGTCGGGACACAGAAAGCACCAACTCGTCCAGCCATCAGGAGCGCACCAGTTGCCAGATATGAGTCAAACTCCGCAAAGTGAAACTGAAGGGGGACCTTGGTCGAGATCTCCCAATTACTCCATGGTGGGATGCGAGCCGACTCATCGACCACATCAGCGTACGCTTCCCACAGCATGCGAGAAGGAACCGACTCAATCAAGTCAGCCGCAATCTGCTTGAGCCCGTCAGAGGCTCCAAGTTTGTGTGTACGGTAAAGCGTCCACCCAAAGACGGCCAGCAGAGTTGCCGCTTTCGCTCGCGCCCCGGACCGCCTCACGTTCGAAGAGAATAAGATCGGATGGCCAAAGTAGGCGAGTAGACGTTTTAGAGAGTCCGGATCCGGCCTATCGACGTAGACGCGGAGCATTCCAGCCCATACGTCAGCCACGTGCCGGTCTACAACCTCTTGGGCGGACGGATTTCGCTCGACCCTGCTTCGCATGTAAAGGTCAGTAAGATTCTGCAGAGAAACTGCTATGTACTCTGGCGAGTCTATGGAGGCCGCACCCTCGGCGGCGTACAAGTAGGCGGGATAGAGCGACAAAAACTCCCTTAGGGCGTCGTAGTCTCCACCCTCAAACGACATGCGGCACAAGGAGTACGCATTATCTACCGCAACGGACAGCCCTCGCTCGCCCAAAGATGAAATAGCAGCCAAGGCGACCTCGCGAACATCTCGTTGGAGCCACCTCCAGTATGGCCCGTATGCCCCGTAGAAGAAGTGGGTAGTGGGTTCGGTACTTGAGTGAAGACTTGCGATCACCCGTCCAAACAATTTCTCGTACGCATCCAGCCCTCGTCGAAGCGCCCCGGTAGTCCCGGCAGAAATCGCTACGAGCAGGCTGTCCTTCAGCGTCACCAATTCGTCCCTGAGGCCATCCTCCTCCCTGCCGCCCTCTTTCAATGAGACGCAGCGGCGTAGCTCGCGGGCGAAGGAACTCGCTCGTGAGTCACTGATGGCAGCCCCGGATACAAGACTGAAGATTGGCCTGCCTGCGTGAACGGTTTCGCCGATCGCATAGTTGAGGCTCAGAAACAACTGGTTAGCATCAGAATGGATCGCTGGCTTGACAAGGCTCACCCCACCCTCAGTTGCGGGAAGCTCCGACGCTGGAAGCTGCGACAGAATGCGGGAACCAGCCCTCTTCAATGAGAGATAGTCGACGTCTTCGATCACGGCCAAGCTCTCAGCTACCACCAGGTCTACGCTGAGGACATTATGAGGCAACCTTGAACCGAACCTAATCGGACTGCTCGTCGGAAATAGCTCGCCTAGCCTAGCATTCGACCCGGCTTGCAAGTCGAGCAGATAAAGCCCCTTTGCAAGCTTTTCTTCAAGCAGTGATAGGGCGCTGGCCGCAGCCTTTCGATCATCTAGAAAGTACCTCGCCGCCCGGAAGTATGAGAACCCGATGAAGCCGATGGGCAACACGAAGCAGAACACAAAACACAAGATCAGGGCACCATCACTAACCAACCAAGTGCCAACGATTCCGAGGGTCACATTACTAATTCCCACAAACAGCAGCAAGCCGCGGAATAGTGTTTCCCGGTAAAGGACCTCCCGACTGCTCCGGATTGCGACGGGCGGGTTTGTCGCAAGCTGGATGATTAGCGCCAGCCCAGCGAATGCAATTGCAGCGATGGACGTCTGGACCTGCCAGGCCAAGCCCAAGGCTTCACCTGCATTCGAGGGAGCCCAGTCTTCCAAAAATACCGGGGAATGCTGCCGCAAGGCGGTTGAACCTGCAATAACAGCACCGAAGAGAAGAGAACTGAGGTACCAGGACTCAGTCCACCGCAAAGTATTGAGGAAGTGTTTCGCCTGGTACGGCCGCGCCGCTACTCGCTCTGCCCGAACCCACCCGGACACCGCGCTCCTTCTGCGACGAACCGAAGCATATAAGAATTCCAGAACTTTCGCGAAAGCGACAAGACGGGTGAAGATGGCGTTCACACCTGAAGCGGCGAAGGAGCGGGAGCGCTGCGTCACTGATACGACCCTAGCTTGTTTCGGTTACCGGTACTACATGGGAACACATACTTCTAGCCGACGTTGCATCGCGCTGGCTGAGCCGGACACTGGCCTAGGCAGTCAAGAGGCGCCGAGCAGGCAAATTCCAGGACTGGCTGGACTGCTGGGTGGCCTGTCAGGATGGCATGATGATCCCGATCGAGTCACCAGGTCCCGATCTCGTTACCGCCCTGGCGAATGCACGTTCGGCTGTCGAAGATCATATGGTCCGGGCAGACCGCGCAGGCATCATCTGGCGCGAGGAGACTGTCTCGGAGCTGCTTTGGGTCCATGCGCATCCTCACATCTCATGTGCCGACTTCAGTAGGAAGCAAGAGAACCGGGTAGGGGCAGACTGGCTGTGGTGGTGGGTTGACGGCAGCGGCGAATGCTTTGGGCTGCTGGTGCAAGCAAAGCGACTGCATCACAGTCAATCCCAACAACCGCATGCACAGCTTGACTTTGGGCACGGCGATGGCGAGCATTTCCGCCGCCTGGTTGGCACTGCTGATCGCCTCGGTGTACCGGCTGCATACATCGTCTACTTCGGCGGCGTCGAACACCGCTACGGCCTCAGCTGCGAAGCGGACGACCACACGTCTCAGTGCCTCCCATGCAAGCGCCGTAGCGTCTCGGTCATCACCGCGTTGCAGGCTGGGATGTTGCTCGGCGCAAGTCAGAGGGATGCAGCCACTGGGACGTTCCTGTACTCGAAGCCGCTCGAGGACCTCGTAAATCCTGACCTCGCTGCGCGACCGATCCAGGATCTCAACCTCTGCAATGTCGACATGGAGCTGCGGCGGCTTCTGCTCACGCCACAAGTCGGAGCGCGGCTAGTCGCCAAAGAGGTTTTCCGCATGGTGGCGGAGATGCGGATGGGCCAGCTCAGCGCCGCCGTGGCCGACCGCGTCGAACTTGAAGACGACATCATCTTCCCTGACCTGCCGCTGGATAGCGGTCACTTTTCTCGCCCTTACTACCCATATGTGATGCGCGGACTTCGGCGCCGGCTTCCAGACACGGTCCAGCACGTACTTAACGGCAAGCCGCCGCCGGAGGAGTTCCATGGAGTCGCCGGCCTAGTCGTTGTGTATTGCTGAGCCTCACCTCGTCGGGATGGCCACCCTCATATGTGGACATGGGGCGCCGCACCGCAGGTTGCTTGCGACCGATTTGTCTATGGGTGTTGGTCGTTTGGTCGCCCGTCTGACGCAGCAGCCGTACCGGCCGGCGCGGCCAGGGGCTGATCGCCGATTGGCCCTCGGCTCCGTCCATTGGACGCGCGACGGGCGCGATCGCACTCCTCTGCCTGACAAAGATCAAGACCGCGGTCGGTCGGTGTGGGTCTCTGCCGCTGACCTGCTCGCGGTGTCGCGTTCCGTCGCCCTCGGCCATGCCCGTCGGCCGCTTGGCTGTACGGATGGCTGTCAGGCAACCTTCTCATCCGTAGCTCCAGGCGATGCAATCTCCTACGGCCGTCACCGACGTCGGACAGCTCCTGGTCGCCGCCTGGTAGCTATTGCGGCTCCGGCGGTTGCTGTGCACCGCTGCTGTACTGCTGGGTTCCCGCTTCAGGGCAGGCAGGGCCAGCCGGAGCCCGCCGAACGCTTCGTCCCGAACGCGGATGCGGTGCATTCATCGGCTGGCATCTGGTGGTGTCGCACGTCCTCAACCACGACCGCCGTGCTAGTTCTTGGTATGTCTGGCCGGCTGTTGGCAATGCTGACGCTGCCTTCTCGTGCTCTCCGGGCGCACCGCGGCCTTCGCCCACGGTGACTCAACCGGGCTCAGGTGCGGCCAGGCTCCGTGCATCCTGGTCCGCACCGCATTTCTACCGCGGTTCTGGGTGGCCGTTCTCCCCCACGAAGGTCGAGCTGTTCGCCTGTTCCAGGTCTCGTGGGTTCAGAACTCTCCGAGCCCCGGCCGGCTTGCCAGCGAAAAGGGCGCCGGCAAGGGTGAAGCGCAGGGCCGTGAGCATGTCCTGTCCCTCCTCCAGCTCGATGCGGATCCTCTCGAGCTCCTCCAGCGTCTGAGGACCCGGCGCGTTGGCCTTGGGATGGAGCGTGCGCCAGGCGGCCGTCTCGCCGCGCTGGCGAATCAGGTCGTCGAGGTCCTCCTGGGATCCGAGGGCCTGCAATGCCTTTGCATCGAACAGGCGCTGTCTGTCGTCCGGCGTCCAGATGCTGTGCATAACCGAATGTCGAGCCTCAAGCCGCTCTCGGACGGTCGCAAGAACTCCTTCCGCATAATCCCTAAGCTCCCCCTCGAAGAACTCGCCGACACGCGCGATCAACTTCTTGTGGAGGCCAGAGCTATTGATCTTGAGTAGCGCGTCGAACGGCTGGGGTGCCTTGAGCGCGACGAGCACCAGAGCAAGTTCCTGATCGACTCGTGCTGCCGCGATTGCCACTCGGCCGATCTCCGCCAAGATCGCCACTGGTGGGTACAGCTCGCCTATCCGAGCGTTCTGCCAGTCGAAGTCCTCGCCACTCATGAGATGAGCGAACGCGGGTAGAAGCCATAACTCAAGCGAGTATCCCTTCTAGCGCGGAGATCCGTTAGGGTACTCCGGCTCGGGGCCCGCTCGGGCGTGCCGGCCCTCAGGCCAACCCCGCCCCTGGCACCTAGCGGCGCTACCAACTGTTGGGATCAACCAGCGGCCTCTCCGGTGTGAACGCCAACCGCGTTTCCTGCCTCGCCGCAACCGTTGCTATCTAGTGCTGACTGCTTCGAGCCGACCGCCGGCCACGACCGTCCAGCCCTAGTCGGACCTAACCGTGCCGCTGACTTCTTGCTGACGAGCACCACCGCACCTTCAGGGTGCGTCAGTGGCGTCACGACCGATCGGAGCGCCTGCAACGCGAGATCGGCTCGCTAGGGCACTGTAGAGCAATGCAGTCTCGATGGAGGTCGGGTGCCAGGCTTGCGACGATGGCCGCAGCCCTAGTGATCTTGGCTGTCGGTAGCACGCTAGCTGGTCGGGCGGGCGCTGGGTGGCCGGTGTGGCTCTCGACCGTGGTCATCGCACTCGCTACCGCCCTTGCGCCTGAGGTATCCAAGCTCCTGGAGACAGAGAGAGCGTCTAGAGCCAGAAGGCGCGAGTTGCTTGAAGCACGGAAAGCGAAGGCTGAAGATGTACTAGCAGCAGAACGCGGTGCGCGAGCAGCACTTCCGACTGTCGCTCAATGCAACCCACGCAGATTAGGGGTGCACTCGTCGATCAGCCTACCGGACGGCACGTCGGCTCCCACGAGCCTACCCGCATACGTTCCCCGAGACGCAGACGCTGACATTCGCACCCTCATATCGACGGGAATGAAACAAGGTGCCTTCGTCCTAGTTATCGGCCGATCGTCAAGCGGCAAGACTAGGCTGCTATACGAGGCGATTCGCGCCACTGCAGAAGATTGGAGACTCCTGCATCCCTCAGACGCCACAACGCTGAAGGAGCTCGCACAGGCAGGAATCTCGCTTCCGCAGACGATCGTATGGCTTGATGAAATTCAGAACTACATGTCCGGAGAGAACGGACTCGACCCTAGTACGGTACGGAAGCTGCTGGGAGGTGAAGGACCAACAATATTCGTGGGAACTATCTGGCCAGATCGTTACGCGCTTTACACCGAGTCGCCAATGGACTATGGCAGCCATATTCGAGAGCGGGAAGTACTACGACTGGCAGAGATAGTCGAGGTTCCAGACAGATTATCCACTGCGGAACGGCGGCGGGCCGGGGTGGTTGCAGGAGTTGACTCAAGGATCGCTTTAGCGCTTGAGGAAAAAGACTACGGCATGACTCAGTTCTTGGCGGCCGCGCCTGAGTTGGTACGCCGGTGGACGGCTGCCCCTGATTCTTACAAAGCAGCGCTTATCACAGCGGCGATCGACGCAGTCAGGCTCGGTACGCCTAGCCCTGTCTCTCTAGATCTCTTGCGCGATCTTGCACCGGCCTACTTGACCAGCTCGGAGAGAGCTCAAGCAAGTCCGAGTTGGTTCGAAGATTCGCTCAAGTACGCCACCGCGCTGCTACTAGGAGCGACATCGGCCCTAATGCCAGAGGGCAGCGAATGCCTTCCCGGCGAGTTTAACGCCGTGAGTGTCGCGGATTATCTACTGCAGTACGGCACCAATTCTCGCCGCTCCACACTTCCCCCGAAGGCCGTGTGGGACATATACCTTCGAAACACGACTAATCCTGACGCTCTCCTCGAAATGGCGCATAGCGCCAAGGACCGCACACTCTTTGCTACCGCAGAGCGCTTCTACCTGGCTGCAGTCGCGGCCAATGCCCCTGAGGCGAGGATCGGATTCGCCGCAATGCTTACCGAGCGGGGCCGCCTTGATGAGTCGATCGCACTGCTGCGAGAAGCACTAACCCTTGGCGACGAATACGCTTTCGGGGACTTGGCGGAGGCACTGGAGCGGAGGAATGCCGAAGGCGATGAAGAAGAAATGCTAAAGGTCCTATATCAAGGAGTAAGAGCTGACGATGTTGAACCATCGAGACTGATTAGAGAATTGATCAAACGTGGGAGGCTCGACGAGGCCGAAGCAGTAATGTGGGGGTCGCTTGACTCCTCCGAGCTAGAGGTCTTTCTAATGCTCGCGGAATTCCTTGCGGAACGAGGCAGAAACGAAGAATGTTTGACCGTCCTGCGCCGAGGTGTTTCGCAAGTTCATAGTCTCATAGAGAACGATTCTGAATACAGGAGCAGTTGGTACAGCTACTACATTCTTGAGCGCCTCCACTCCTCGCTTGGCGACACGGACGCCGCAGAGTCTGCGCTTAGGCGCGGCGTAGAAGCTTGCGACAACAGCGTTTCGATTCATGAAGATCTGGCCCGATTCCTCTTTAGCGCCAAGCGAACGACGGAGGCCATTGAGCTTTTGAATGATCGCTACGCTCAGGGGTGCGCCTCTTGCGGTCGGATGCTCGCGGACCACTACCTAGAGGCGGGCAATCCCGAGCGCGCCAAGGAATACCTCCGTGGCGTCCTCGGAAAGATCCAATATGTGTCGTCTTCGCTCGCCAGACAGCTAGAGAAGGAAGGTGACTTGGCTGAGGCAGAGCGCATTTTACGCAACGATGGACGCCCAGAAGAACGGGCAGACATTTCCCTCGTAAATTTCCTGGCTCGACAGGGTCGGTTTGCAGAAGCGATCGAAACCTGCAAGGATGTCGTTAAGTCGGGCGATTACATGTCATATCGAAACCTCCAAGATCTGCTCGAATTGCATGGCGACCGGCTTGAGTTCGAGCAGATACGGGATCACGGTATGGAAGTGGAGTACTTCAACTGACGACAGGAAGCACCGCGCCTAGGCTTTCCCGCCATCCCGTCTGCCGCCGACCCACACTTTGGTGGAGCGGGCCAGGGCCAGGGTGACAAGGTGGAGCGCCTACCGGACGTACGACCTTGTCGCCCTGGCCCTGGTCTGCTCGGCTTGCCTGGGTCGGTGGCTGGCGGGACGGCATCCCACCTCAACCACCCACCCGCCGAAACCGTTCGGCAACTCCATCCTGGAGTCGTCTGGCCCCCGCCGGAGGCACAGCTCTAACCCCGCCCTCCCTCACCCTTCAACCCCTTTCACCACCTCCACCCCTTCCCCCTCCTTGGGCTCCAGCGGCCAACCGCGGTTGTTCGGCAACTCCGTCCACCGGTGGTGGTCGCTGGTCTTCGTGGGTCTCTGGATCGTCGGGAACGGATGAGCGTGTCCGCTTGGCCCCTGGTCGTTCTTCGGGACTCGTCAACGGGTCACCTCACTGACCCAGGGGTGACGCGCGGGGCGGGGCGTGGGGTTCGGGCCGGCTGACTTTCCGCCCCGGCGCCCCGGCGCCATGGCGCCGGGGCGGCGGCTCCGCAGGAGCCGTTTGCCGCGCCCCGGCCCGCGCCGCGCGGAGCGCCTTGATCTAGTACAGGCCAATTCGGCAACAGATCATCGGCTGCGCCTGTGATCCGTCAGCTGATGTGCGACGCAGCTCCGTCAGGTGATGTGCGACGGGTGGTCTAGGAAACGTGGGTAGCGATCCGCGGTCGCTGGCCTTTGATGCTACGGACTGGTTGGGTGGTGGAGCGTCGGATGACCTTGGTGTCGTCGTCGGTGAGTTCGATGGCCAGGGTCGTTTCGGAGACGGTCACGGTGACGGTCTGATGCCGGTGCAGCCGGCCGAGGGCGACCTTCTGGCCAGCGACCATGATGATCCCGCTGTTGGAAGCCCTCCGTTGCACCCGAACGGGTTCGATGGAGGGTCGTGGTGGTGGTCCTGCCGGTCGGGCACCGCGGAGGCGTTTCATCTGTTCCGGGCTGAGTGGGTTGGCGCGGGTGCGGAGCAGTTCGCGGGTGTCCAGGTCGTAGAACATGAGGGTGGTCGGTTCGATGCGGATGCCGACGCGGCGGCCGGCGAGGATCTCTGCGGCCAGGACGATGTGTTGGCCCAGCGAGACCCCGCCGCCTCGGTTGACGCAGCGTTCGACCTCGATGGCGTCGCCGTCCTCGATCGGCGGCAGGGGTGCGGGTCCGGCTGGGACGGCGCCCTGGCGAACGAGGGTGGCCAGGTCGTTGACGCTCAGGTGGGACCGGACGGTTTTGATGCGGATGCCGTGGCTCAACAAGGTCGCCAAGACCTGCCAGTGCTGCGCCCAGGGCAAGGACGAACGCCGGCCACCGGAGAACCGGAAATGCTGCGCTGTCGGCCGGTGCTGCCAGGATCTCCCCTCGCCCCGGACGGTCAAGGGAATCCGCGCCGTCCTCCGCTCCGCCCTCTCGCAGGCCGTCGTGGAGGAGCTGGTCGCCAAGAATGTGGCGGCACTGGTCAAGCATCCGCCGATCCGCGCCCGCAAAGGGAAGTCGTGGAGCAGCGAGGAAGCCCGCACCTTCCTGGAAGCGTCCCGCGACGGCGACGACTACCTCTACGCGGCCTACGTCCTGGTCCTGGTGCTCGGCCTGCGCAAGGGCGAAGTCCTCGGGCTCACCTGGGACCACATCGAGTGGAGCGGCTGGGACAAGCCCTGCGCTCCGCATGGGGAGGAATTCTGCGAGCACTGTCGGGACGGCCACGACATCAGCCTCGTCATTGACAAGCAGCTCCAACGGGTACGCGGGCGACTCCTGCACCGGGCCACCAAGACCGAGGAGTCCGACGCCCCCCTACCGCTTGCCGGCCATTTGCGTTACCGCCCTGCGGCACCGCTACCGGCAACAGGAGGCGGCCCGGGAGAAGGCGGGCGAGGCGTGGCACGACACCGGCATGATCTTCACGACCCGCTACGGGTTGCCGGTCGAACCGCGGAACTTCAACCGCTCCTACGATGCCCGGATCGCAAAATGCCGATGTCCCGAAAATCACGGTCCACGACGCGCGGCGGACCTGTGGCTCCCTCCTGGTCGACCTGGACGTGCATCCCCGGGTCGCCATGGCGATCCTGCGGCACGCCGACTTCTCGATCACGATGGAGATCTACAGCCAGGTCTCCTCGAAGGCGACCCGGGAGGCCCTGCGGAAGCTCGGCCAGAGCCTCGATCAATGAGCCGTTGCAGTACTTCGCTGCTGTACAAGATCAGAAAAGGCCACCCGGAAGATCCCGAATGGCCTCTGACCTGCGTCGGGACGGCCGGATTCGAACCGACGACCCCTTGACCCCCAGTCAAGTGCGCTACCAAGCTGCGCCACGTCCCGATGCCCCCGCCAGGTCTCCCCCGCGGCAGCCGGTACAGCTTAGCGCAGGATCTTCGCACCGTGCGCAGAGGCCCCTCCCGCGCCGCGCGCCACACCCCCTAGAGCGTCCTAGGAGGGTGGCGTGCGGCAACAAGCGGCGACCAGGGGTCAGCCGTGGGCCTTGCCTCGGCCGCCGGGGCCGAGCTTCTTGCGCGGGCGTACCGAGATCTCGATCGGGCTGCCCTCGTAGCCGAACTCCTCGCGGAGCTTGCGCTCGACGAAGCGCTGGTAGCCGGCGTCCAGCGGCCCGGTGGTGAACAGCACGAACCGCGGCGGCGCCGCCCCGGCCTGGGTGGCGAACAGGATGCGTGGCGCGCGTCCGCCGCGTACCGGGTGCGGGGTGGCCTGGACCAGCGCGGTGAGCCACTGGTTGAGCTGCGCGGTCGGGATGCGCGTCTCCCAGCTGGCCAGGGCCTTGCGCAGCGCGGGCGCGAGCTTGTCGACGGCGCGGCCGGTCTTCGCGGACAGGTTCAGCCGGATCGCCCAGGGGATGCGTCGCAGCTCCCGGTCGATCTCCTTGTCCAGGTAGTAGCGGCGGTCACCGTCGACCAGGTCCCACTTGTTGAACGCGATGACCAGCGCCCGGCCGGACTCGACGACCATGGTGAGGATCCGCTGGTCCTGCTCGCTGATCACCTCGCTGGAGTCGATCAGCACCACGGCGACCTCGGCCGCCTCGATCGCCGAGGCGGTGCGCAGGCTGGCGTAGTACTCGGTGCCGCTGGCCTTGCCGACCCGCTTGCGTAGACCGGCGGTGTCGACCAGCTGCCACGTCTCGCCGCCGATCTCGACCAGGCTGTCGACCGGGTCGACTGTGGTGCCCGCGACCGAGTCGACGACCGCCCGCTCCTCGCCGGAGAAGCGGTTGAGCAGGCTGGACTTGCCGACGTTGGGGCGGCCGACCAGGGCTACCCGGCGCGGGCCGCGCGGCCGGTTCTCCACGATCTTCGGCGCCTCGGGTAGCGCGTCCAGGATGGCGTCGAGCAGGTCGCCGGAGCCGCGGCCGTGCAGCGCCGACACCGGGAACGGCTCACCGAGGCCGAGCGACCACAGCGAGGTCGCCTCCATCTCGATGGTGGTGTTGTCGGCCTTGTTCGCGACCAGGATGACCGGCTTGGCGCTGCGGCGCAGCATCTTCACCGCGGCCTCGTCCACGTCGGTCGAGCCGACCATGGCGTCCACCACGAACAGCACCACGTCGGCGGTGACCACCGCGATCTCGGCCTGGGCGGCGATGGCCGCGGCACGGTCCTTGGCGTCGGGTTCCCAGCCGCCGGTGTCCACGACTGTGAACGCCCGGCCGTTCCACTGCGCGTCGTAGGGCACCCGGTCCCGGGTCACGCCGGGGATGTCCTCCACGACCGCCTGCCGACGGCCGATGATGCGGTTGACGAGCGTGGACTTGCCGACGTTGGGGCGGCCGACCACTGCCACCACCGGCTGCGGGCCGGTCGGCTCACCGGAGTCGGCCTCCGGCTCGCGCAACTCCACCCAGCCTTCGAAGTCCTCGCTCACGCGGCACCCCGCTCGGTGAGCATGTCCCGCAGACGCGCCACGACCTCGTCGATGCCCAGCTCGGTGGTGTCCAGCACCACCGCGTCAGGGGCCTGCTGCAGCGGGTTGACCTTGCGGGTCGAGTCGAGCCGGTCCCGGCGGGCCAGGTCGGCGGCGGTCGCCGCGACGTCGGCGGCGTCCTCGGCGCTGCGCCGCTTCGCGCGCGCCGCCTCGGAGGCGGTCAGGTACACCTTCAGGTCCGCGTCCGGCGCGACCACCGAGCCGATGTCCCGGCCTTCGACCACGATCCGGCCCGCGTCGGCGATCACCCGCCGCTGCCGGTCCACGAGCAGCTCGCGTACGGCGGCGACGGCGGCCACCGCGGAGACGGCTCCGGTCACCTCGGCGCCGCGGATGGCGGTGGACACGTCGGTGCCGTCGACTGTCACGGCGTACCCCTGGGGGTCGGTGCCGATGCGGAGGTCGGCCTCGGCAGCGACCTTGGCCACCGACTCGGCGTCGGTGAGTTCCACGCCGGAGCGCAGGACCGCCCAGGTCAGCGCCCGGTACATGGCGCCGGTGTCGAGGTAGCGGGCGCCGAGGCCCGTGGCCAGTCGCCGCGACACGGTGGACTTACCCGAACCGGACGGCCCGTCCACAGCGACCACGCATCGCCCGGCCGGTACGTTTTCCTCCACCGTTGTCCTCCTCAGCCCGTACCTCGCGGGTCGCCCGGTGTGTCGGGCGCCGTTGAGCGGATGTTCCGTCTTGAATCATGCCCGCGCCGCGCGGGCGTCCCACCGGGCCGGCGTGTGCCGGCCCGCGGACCGCGTCGAAGCCTACCGGGAGCCGTACCCCGATCGTCGGGGTCAGTCACCCACGGCCTTGAACAGGGCGGCGACCTCCGCGTTGGTCAGCCGCCGCATCCGCCCGGTGCGCAGGTCGCCGAGCTTGATCGGACCGATCGAGGTACGGATCAGACGGCTCACCGGGTGTCCCACCTCGGCCATCAGGCGCCGGACGATGTGCTTGCGCCCCTCGTGCAGGGTCAGCTCCACCTGGGCGGTTTTGCCAAGCGTGTCGACCAGCTTGAACCCGTCGACCTTCACCGGCCCGTCCTCCAGCTCGACGCCGGCGGTCAGCCGCTTGCTCAGGTTGCGCGGGATCGGCCCGGCCACCTCGGCGAGGTAGGTCTTGAGTACCTCGTACGACGGGTGCATGAGCTTGTGGGCGAGGGTGCCGTCGTTGGTGAGCAGGAGCAGGCCCTCACTGTCGGCGTCGAGCCGCCCGACGTGGTAGACACGCTGCTCCAGCCGCGCGCCGATGAAGTCGGCGAGCTCGGTGCGGCCCTTCTCGTCGGCCATGGTGGTGACCACCCCGCGCGGCTTGTTCATCGCCACGTAGACCAGGCGGACGTCGGCCTGGAGCCGCTCCCCGTCGACGACGATCACGTCGCGGGCCGGGTCGGCCTTGTCGCCGAGCTGCGCCACCCGCCCGTTGACTGTGACCCGGCGCCGGAAGATCAGGTCTTCACAGGCGCGCCGGGAACCCACCCCCGCGGCGGCGAGCACCTTCTGGAGGCGCTCGGCGCCCTCGTACACGGGGGCGTCGGGCTTCGGGGCACGGTCATCGCGTCGCATCGGCAAGCTCTTCTACGTCGTCGGGAAGGAACGGGGCGAGCGGCGGCAGGTCGTCCACCGAGTTCAGCCCCAGCTTCTCCAGGAACATGGTGGTGGTCCGGTAGAGGTAGGCGCCGCTGTCCGCTTCGGTGCCGCACTCCTCGACCAGGCCGCGACCCACCAGGGTACGGAGCACCCCGTCGCAGTTGACACCCCGGATGGCCGAGATGCGGGAACGGGTCACCGGCTGCCGGTAGGCGACCACGGCGAGGGTCTCCAGCGCGGCCTGGGTCAGCCGCACGGACTGCCCGTCCAGTACGAACCGTTCCACGTACGTCGCGTATTCCGGCCGGGTGTAGAGACGCCAGCCACCCGCGGCCCGGCGCAGGTCGAACCCGTGCCCGGCCGCTGTGTATCCGGCGGCGATCTCGTCGAGCATCGCGCCGACCCGCTCCGGCGCCTGTTCGAGGATCTCGGCCAGGACCAGCTCGCTGACCGGCTGGTCCACCACGAGCAGGATCGCCTCCAGGGCGCCGCGCAGCTCCGCGTCGTCCAGGACGGGCGCGGGCGCCGGTTCCGGCACGGCCCGCCGCCGTCCCCGCTTAGGGGGTACGCCGTCAGCACCCCCTCCCCCACCCGCCCGCTGCTCCGCGGCGACCGGCGCCGTCGTGCCGGCGTCGTCCCCCACCTCTCCCGAGATCTTGGTACGGTCCCGCCCTTCAAAGGGCGCTCCCGTACCAAGATCCGGCGTGGCTGGGCCGGTTGTGGCGATCTTGGAAGGAATGGGCCCCTCTGGGGGCCCTTCGCTTCCAAGATCCGCCGAGGAATCCGGTGTCGCGTCGAGATCTGCTTCCCGGTAACCGGCGGTGTCCGCGATCTCGGGTGCCGGGTGCTCGGCGGGCGGGTCGGAGTCGTCCGGCGCCGGCTTGGGCGGGGCGGGGCGCTCCCACGGGGGCACCCAGGCGGCGGCCTGGTCGGCCAGGGAGTCGCGCCGTTCCTCGTCGCTCATCCGTTCACTCCTGCGTCGGTGCGGGTTCGTCCGCCGTCTCGGTGGGCACGGCGGCGTCGGATGCGGCGGCTGCGGCGACGTCGCCCGGCACGGCGCCAGCGGATTCGGCGGCATCGCCGGCCACCGCGGCAGCGTCCTCGGCCGGAGCAGCCGAGTCGTCGGCCGGCGCGGCGGGGACGGACGTGGTCGTGGGTTCGGGGCTGCCGGCGTACTCGTCGACTGTCAGCTCGGCATCGCCGTCGGCCGGGCCGGTCCAGCGGACAGTGAGTTCCTCCAGCGCCTGCTCCTGCACGAACGCCACAAGCCCCTGCCGGTACAGCTCCAGCAGCGCCAGGAACCGGGCCACCACCTCGAGCGTCATCTCGCAGTCGGCGCAGAGCAGCGAGAACGTGGCGATCCCGGCGCGGCGCAGCCGGTCGGCGATGATGCCGGCGTGTTCCCGGACGCTGACCCGGACCATGTGCACGTGGGCGATCGAGACCTCGGGCACCGGTTTCGGGCTCATCGCCTTGACCGCGAGCTTGCGCAGCCGCTCCGGACCGATGCCGAGCACCAGGTCGGGCAGCGCCTCGGCGTACCGCGGTTCGAGTGTGACCGCCCGCGGGTAGCGCCGGCCGCCGACCGCCTCCAGCTCGGCGATGTGCGCGGCGGCCTCCTTGTACGCCTTGTACTGCAGCAGCCGGGCGAACAGCAGGTCCCGCGCCTCCAGCAGCGCCAGGTCCTCCTCGTCCTCGACCTCGGCCGAGGGCAGCAGCCGGGCCGCCTTCAGGTCCAGCAGTGTCGCGGCGACGAGCAGGAACTCGCTCGTCTCGTCCAGGTCCCACTGGTCGCCCATGGCGCGCAGGTACGCGATGAACTCGTCGGTGACCTTGTGCAGCGCGACCTCGGTGACGTCCAGCTTGTGCTTGCTGATCAGCTGGAGCAGCAGGTCGAACGGGCCGGTGAAGTTGTCGAGCCGGACCGTGAAGCCACTCGTCTGTTCGCCGGTGCCCGGCTCGGCGGGCACCACACCGTCGACCTCGGCGGCCAGCTCCGCGGCGACGGCGGGGTCGCCGGGGCCGTGCGGCGGGTCGAGGGGCGGTGCGGTCACCGGGAAACCGTAGACGACGCGGCGGGCGGCCGGCGTGCGCCCTACCGGTCCGCCTGGGCGGCGATGACCTCCCGGGCGAGCTGCCGGTAGTTGCGCGCGCCGGAGGAGGCCGGGTCGAGGGTGGTGATCGGTGCACCGGCCACCGTGGACTCGGGGAACTTCACCGTCTTGGTGATGACGGTCTGGTAGACCTTGTCGCCGAACGCCTCGACCACCCGCTGGAGCACCTGGCGGCAGTGGGTGGTGCGGCTGTCGTACATGGTGGCGAGGATGCCTTCGAGTTCCAGGTCGAAGTTGAGCCGCTCGCGCACCTTGTCGATGGTGTCGAGCAGCAGCGCCACACCGCGCAGACTGAAGAACTCGCACTCCAGCGGGATGAGCACGCCGTGCGCGACGGTCAGCGCGTTGATCGCCAGCAGGCCCAGCGAGGGCTGGCAGTCGATCAGGATGAAGTCGTACTCCTTGCGGATGGTCCGCAGCACCCGCGCCAGGGCCATCTCCCGGGCGACCTCGTTGACCAGCTGGATCTCGGCGGCGGAGAGGTCGATGTTGGCGGGCAGCAGGTGCAGCCCGGCCACGTCGGTCTTGATGAGGACGTCCTCGGCGGTGACGTCGTCCTGCATCAGCAGGTTGTAGACCGACAGGTCCAGGTTGTGCGGGTTGACGCCCAGCCCGACGGAGAGGGCGCCCTGCGGGTCGAAGTCGACGAGCAGCACCTTGCGGCCGTACTCGGCCAGGGCCGCGCCCAGGTTGATGGTCGTCGTGGTCTTGCCGACGCCGCCCTTCTGGTTGGCCATCGCGATGATCCGCGCCGGGCCGTGCCGGTCGGTCGGCATGGGTTCGGGGATCGGCTTGCGCATGGTGTACGCGGCCGGGTCGGCGGGGCCGAGATCGGCACCGAGCGTCGCCTGCTGCTCACGGAGCTCCGACGTCCAGGTCTCGGCACGGTCACCGTTTCCTGCCATGTCCTCGTTGCCCCCTCCCGACGACCACCCGGCGTCGGAGCCGTCCGACGTCCCTCGCGGCGCCGCTGCGCACCCCCGGTCCGTCGTACCTGGAGGCCCGCGCCGATGCCGACTGTACGCCACCGGCCAGCAGCGCGTTCGGTAGCGGGTCGGCGTGTCGGCCGCCCGTCAGCCAGGTCCGGCCACGTCGGCACTCAGCGGGCGCGGGGGTGGGCTGTCGCGTACACCTCGCGCAGCCGCTCCACAGTCACCAGCGTGTAGACCTGGGTGGTGGTCACCGAGGCGTGGCCGAGCAGTTCCTGCACCACCCGCACGTCCGCGCCGCCGTCGAGCAGGTGGGTGGCGTACGAGTGGCGCAGCGTGTGCGGGGAGACCGCGTCGGGACCGTCGACCGGCAGGCCGGCGCGCGCGGCGGCGGTACGCAGCACGGCCCAGGCGCCCTGCCGGGTGAGCGGGCCGCCGCGCGCGTTCACGAACACCGCGTGGGTGCCGCGCCCGGCGGCGAGCAGCGCCGGGCGGCCCCGGACCAGCCAGGCGCGCAGCGCGTCGGCCGCGTACCCGCCGACCGGGACCAGCCGGGTCCGGCCGCCCTTGCCGCGCAGCAGCACCGTGCCGGCGTCCAGGTCGAGGTCGTCGACAGCCGCGCCGACCGCCTCGGAGATGCGCGCGCCGGTGCCGTACAGGAATTCCAGCAGCGCCCGGTCGCGCAGCGTGCGGGCGGCGGCGTCGCCGCTGGCGCCGGGCAGGTCGGCGGCCTCCAGCAGCCGCAGGACCGCGTCGACGGGCAGCGCGCGGGGCAGCCGGCGCGGCGGCGCGGGCGGGCGGACGTCGCGGCTGGGGTCGGCGCCGGCGAGTCCCTCGCGCAGCGCGAAGCGGTGCAGGCCGCGGACCGCGCTGGCCGCGCGGGCGGCGGAGGAGACGGCGAGCGGCGGGTGGTCGTCGTCGCCGGCGCGCAGCCGGGCCAGGTGGGCCTCGACCTGCGCGGGCCCGGCGGCGGCCAGGTCGTCCACCCCGGCTGCGGCCAATGTGGCGAGGTAGCGGTCCAGGTCCCGGCGGTACGAGGCGAGCGTGTTCGCGGACAGCCCGCGTTCGACGGTGAGGTGGTCCAGATAGGTCCGGACCGCACGGCGCAGGGCCGGCGCGGGTTCCGCGCCGGCCCTGCGCACAGCGGCGTCGGTCAGCTCAGCACCTCGTCCAGCGGCAGCACGTCCATGCCGTGCGCCTCGGCGACCGGGCCGTAGACGACCTTGCCGGCGTGGGTGTTCAGACCAAGGGCCAGCGCCGGGTCGTTGCGCAGCGCCTGCTGCCAGCCCTGGTTCGCCAGTTCGAGGGCGTACGGCAGGGTGACGTTCGTCAGCGCGTAGGTGCTGGTGTTCGGCACCGCACCGGGCATGTTCGCCACGCAGTAGAAGATCGAGTCGTGGACCTTGTAGACCGGGTCGGCGTGCGTGGTCGGGCGCGAGTCCTCGAAGCAGCCGCCCTGGTCGATGGCGATGTCGACGAGCACGCTACCCGGCTTCATCCGGGAGACCAGCTCGTTGGAGATGAGCTTCGGGGCCTTCGCGCCGGGCACCAGCACCGCGCCGATGACCAGGTCCGCGTCGAGCACGGCCCGCTCGATCTCGTACGCGTTGGAGGCGACGGTCTGCAGGTGGCCCCGGTAGATGGCGTCGGCCTGGCGCAGCCGGGCCACGTTCTTGTCCAGCAGCAGCACCTCGGACTGCAGGCCCAGCGCGATGGCGGCGGCGTTCAGGCCGGACACGCCCGCGCCGATGACCACGGTCTTGGCCGCGTACACGCCGGAGACGCCGCCGGGCAGCACGCCCCGCCCGCCGCCGGTACGCATCATGTAGAAGGCGCCCACCTGCGGGGCGAGGCGGCCGGCCACCTCGGACATCGGGGCGAGCAGCGGCAGCGAGCGGTCGGGCAGCTCGACCGTCTCGTACGCGATGCCGGTGACCTTCCGGTCGACCAGCGCGTCGGTGCACTCGCGGGACGCGGCCAGGTGCAGGTAGGTGAACAGCACCTGCCCCTCGCGCATCCGGTGGTACTCCTCGGCGATCGGCTCCTTGACCTTCAGCACCAGATCGGCGGTGTCCCACACCTCGTCGGCGGTGGCCAGGATCTTCGCGCCGGCGGCGGCGAACTCGTCGTCGGTGATGCTGGAACCGACTCCGGCGCCTGCCTCCACGAAGACCTCGTGGCCGTGGCGGGTGAACTCGTTGACGCCGGCGGGCGTGATCGCCACCCGGTACTCGTGGTTCTTGACCTCGCGGGGGATTCCGACCTTCACGATGCAGACACCTTCCTCCGGGGCGGCTCACCCCCGACTGCGCGGCCGCGCCGGCTCCGTTGCCGGCGCGGTCCGCCTGTCCCGCCGGCGGCAGTCTAGGCCCGTGGGAAGCCCACGGGCGGCGACACTGTGACATCCGGTGCCCACTGGTCCTGACGGTGTGTCAGGCACGCCTCGGACTGCCCGGTGGAGACGCCATCCGCCGAGAGGACAAAGTTCGATGACATCTTCCCATCGGCTGAGCGGCGAGGCCGACAGGACGTGAACCGATCACTATTGTGTCCGCTCATGACCACTCCTTATCAGCAGTACCCGCAGGGCGTCTCGGACAAGAGCAAGGTCGTCGCGGGTGTGCTTCAGATCCTGCTCGGCGGCTTCGGCATCGGCCGGTTCTACATGGGCGACACCAAGACCGGTGTCATCCAGCTCATCGTCACGCTCGTGACGTGCGGCTTCGGCGCGATCTGGGGCCTCGTCGACGGCATCCTGATCCTCGTCAACGGCGGTGTCGACGGGCAGGGACGCCCTCTGCGCGACTGACCACAGGCGCACGGAAGGGGCCGCCCGGCGCAGTGCGCCGGGCGGCCCCTCGTCGTTTGCGGATCAGCGCGGCAGCGGCGCCTCCGGGCGGCGCAGCTCGGTGAAGCCGGTGTCGCGGGCGCGGGCGGCGGCGAGCAGCCCGGCCACGCAGGACGCGTTGGTGATCTCGCCGGCCAGCACCATCCGCACCGCCTCGTCCAGGTCCACGCGGACCACCTGGAGGTCGGCCTCCTCGTCGTGCCGGTCGTGCCGCTGATCGGCCGGCACGTCGGCGAGGTCGCGGGCCAGGAACACCCGCACCACCTCGTCGGCGAAACCGGGCGAGCTGTGCAGGTCGACGAGCACGTCGACGCGCCCGGCGGTCAGGTCCGCCTCCTCGGCCAGCTCCCGCAGCGCGGCGGCGGCCAGGTCCTCGCCGCCGACGTCCATCAGCCCGGCGGGCAGCTCCCACAGGTGCCGGCCGACCGGGTGCCGGTACTGGCGGATCAGCACCACCTGACCGGCGTCGTCGAGCGCCACCACGGCGACCGCGCCGACGTGCCGCACGTAGTCGCGGGTCGCGCTGCCGCCGCCGGGCATGGTGACGTCGTCGCTGACCACGGAGAAGATCCGGCCGGACCAGATCTCCCGGCGGCCGGTCACCTCGTACCGGTGCTCGACGCCGCTCACGCCGCCTCCCCGCGCGCCCGCGCGGACCGGCCGCTCACTTCGCGGACGCCTTCGCGCCACCGCCGCCGCCGGCCTTCTTCGACGCGCCGTCCAGGTCCACCGGCAGCTGGTCGGCCTGCGAGTACGCCACGGCGGCGCCGACGAACGCGGCGAACAGCGGGTGCGGCCGGGTGGGGCGGCTCTTGAGCTCCGGGTGCGCCTGGGTGGCCACGAAGAAGGGGTGCAGGTTGCGGTCCAGCTCGACGAACTCGACCAGCCGCCCGTCCGGCGACGTGCCGGAGATGGTCAGACCGGCCTTGGTGAGCTGGTCGCGGTAGGCGTTGTTCACCTCGTACCGGTGCCGGTGCCGCTCGCTGACCTCGGTGCTGCCGTACGCCTCGGCGACGATCGAGCCCTCGGCCAGCTTCGCCGGGTACGCCCCGAGCCGCATGGTGCCGCCCAGGTCGCCACGCCCGGCGACGATGTCCTCCTGGTCGGCCATGGTGGCGATGACCGGGTGCACGGCCTCCTCGTCGAACTCCAGCGAGTTCGCCCCGTCGAGGTTGGCCAGGTGCCGGGCCACCTCGATGGTCATGCACTGGAGGCCGAGGCAGAGGCCCAGCAGCGGGATGCCGTTCTCCCGCGCGTACCGGGCGGTGCCGACCTTGCCCTCGATGCCGCGGACGCCGAAGCCGCCGGGGATCACGATGCCGTCGACGCCGGACAGCGCGGCGGCGGCGCCCGCCGGGGTCACGCAGTCGTCGCTGGGCACCCACTTGAGCTGCACCCGGGCGCGGTGGCCGAACCCGGCCGCCCGGATCGCCTCGCTCACCGACAGGTACGCGTCGGGCAGGTCGACGTACTTGCCGACCAGCGCGACGGTGATCGTGTGCCGGGGCTGGTGCACCCGCTCCAGCAGGTCGTCCCAGCGGGTCCAGTCCACGTCGCGGAACGACAGGCCGAGCCGGCGCACCACGTACGCGTCGAGGCCCTCGCGGTGCAGCACCTTCGGGATGTCGTAGATGCTCGGCGCGTCCGGCGCGGCGGTGACCGCCTCCCGGTCGACGTCGCAGTACAGCGACAGCTTCTCCTTGACCTTCTCCGGGATCTCCCGGTCGCAGCGCAGCACCAGCGCGTCGGGCTGGATGCCGATGCTGCGCAGCTGCGCCACCGAGTGCTGGGTCGGCTTGGTCTTCAGCTCGCCCGACGGCGCCAGGTACGGCACCAGCGACACGTGCAGGTAGAAGCAGTTGTCCCGGCCCAGGTCGTGGCGGATCTGCCGGATCGACTCCAGGAACGGCAGCGACTCGATGTCGCCGACAGTGCCGCCGACCTCGGTGATCACCACGTCGGGCACCTGGCCGTCGGCGTCCGGGTCCGCCATGCCGCGGATGCGGGCCTTGATCTCGTTGGTGATGTGCGGGATGACCTGCACCGTGTCGCCGAGGTACTCCCCGCGCCGCTCCTTGGCGATCACCGCCGAGTAGATCTGGCCGGTGGTGACGTTCGCCTTGCCGGAGAGGTCCCGGTCGAGGAACCGCTCGTAGTGGCCGACGTCGAGGTCGGTCTCGGCGCCGTCCTCGGTGACGAAGACCTCGCCGTGCTGGAACGGGTTCATCGTCCCGGGGTCGACGTTCAGGTACGGGTCGAGCTTCTGCATCACCACGCGCAGTCCGCGCGCGGTCAGCAGACTGCCGAGGCTGGAGGCGGTGAGGCCCTTACCCAGCGAGGAGGCGACGCCCCCGGTGACGAAAATGTGCCTGGTCGTCCGTGCTGTTGGGGCCAAGGCCTGCTCCCGTGTCGTCCGTAGCGGTCGTGCGAACCGCCGTGCCGATCAGCAGAGTGATCACGCGATCCACGGGATTCCACGGTAACACCATCCGGACCGTGAGCCGGCGTCGCACCCGCTGTCGGCGCACGTGGGGCCGGTGCCGGCCCTCCCCCGGCGCTCCCGTGGCCCTCTCCCGGGCCTCCTCCGGCCCTCCTCCGGCCCTCCTCCGGCCCGGGTCCGGCCCGGGTCCGGCCCGGGTCCGGCCCGGGTCCGGCCCGGGTCCGGCCCGGGTCCGGCCCGGGTCCGGCCCGGGTCCGGCCCGGGTCCGGCCCGGGTCCGGGCCCTTGATCGACACCAGCTCGCCGATGTGGTGCCTTCCACCGGGCCTCGACCCCGCCACCTCCCCGAACCGGCGGGCGGCAGTCCTGGCGGGCCACGCGGGCGGGGTCAGCGGGCGGGGATGTCCGAGGACGCCGGGGTCGGCTGTGCGGGCACCTGCGCCCCGCGGGCCGTGCCAGCGGCGCGCGGCCCGTCCGGCGCCCCCGTGCCAGCGGCGCGCGGCCCGTCCGGCGCCTCCGTGCCAGCGGCGCGCGGCCCGTCCGGGCCAGCGGGGCGCGGCCCGTCCGGCGCCTCCGTGCCAGCGGCGCGCGGCCCGTCCGGCGCCCCCGTGCCAGCGGCGCGCGGCCCGTCCGGCGCCTCCGTGCCAGCGGCGCGCGGCCCGTCCGGGCCAGCGGGGCGCGGCCCGTCCGGCGCCTCCGTGCCAGCGGCGCGCGGCCCGTCCGGGCCAGCGGGGCGCGGCCCGTCCGGCGCCTCCGTGCCTGAGGAGTCCTGCCCGTCCGGTCCGGCCGGCTCCCCGGCCTCCCCCGGGTCGCCGGCACCGTCGCCGGCCACGCCGTCGCCGGCCGCGCCGTCGCCGTCCGCACCGTCACCGGCCGAGCCGTCGGCAGCCGACCGACCACCACCCGCACCGTCGCCACCCGCACCGTCGCCACCCGCACCGTCGCCGGCCGGGCCGCCGGCCGCGCCGCCCCTGGAGGAGTCGTCCGGTCCGCCCGGTGGGACCGCGCCCGTCTCGCCGCCGCCACGCCCGCTGTCGGGCACCGTACGGTCGGTGGAGTGGTCGAGCACCCGCAGCGCCGCCAGGGCCGCCATGGGCACCACGAGGGCCGCCGCCGCGCCGGCCACGTCCAGCGCCGACCCGCCGAGGAGGCCGCCCAGCCCGACGGCCACGCCGGTGCCGGCCATCGCCGCCCGGATCGCCGGGTAGATGCCGAACAGCCGCATCAGCCCGCCCCAGGGCTGGAGCAGCGCGAGCCAGACCAGCGCGGCCCCGGCCAGGGCCAGCACGGTCAGCGGGCTGTTCACCAGCGTCTGGATGTTGGAGCTGCTGGACCGGTGCACGGTGAGCCCGCCGGTGCCGTCGCCCACAGCGGCCAGGAACCGGCCCAGGCTGCCCCGCTCGTCGGCGGGACGGCCGAGGTCGACCAGGGCGAAGCCGACGGTGACCGCCAGCGCGGCCATGGTCGCCCAGGCCAGCCGGCTCACTGTCAGCCAGCCGCCGCTGCAGATCGCGGCCGCGACGCTGACGCCGGCGGTGAGCGCGATCGCGCCGATCGAGTCGGCCCCCAGGTACGGGCTGCCCACTATCACCACTGCGAGCCCGCCGACCGTCACCATCACCATCGGCCGCCAGCCCTTGCGGAACCGCTGGGCGAGCCAGCCGCCGCACAGCAGCGCCCCGGCGATGAACACGCCCAGCCCGACGGTGCCGAGCCCGGCGTACCGGCCACCCTCCAGCGCCGAGTAGCCGACCACGCCGTTGAGCTGCAACCGGGAGCCGGTGAGCACGTCCACTCCGACGACGAGCGTGGCCAGCCCGGCGACCGCCCCGAGCGGACCGAGCGTGCGCTCGTGTCCGGGACTGAACCGGACCGCGGCGGTGCCGCCGACGATGAGCAGCGCGGTCACCGAGGCGTACCAGAGGCCCGCGTGGTCGCCGCGCCACCAGGGCACGGCGTCGGCGAGCAACGCTGCGGGCACTGCCAGCGCGGCGGCGATCAGCAGCAGTTCCACCACCGCCACGATCCGCGGGGACACCGGTTCCGGCCCGTGCGGTCCGGCGAGCCGGCGGGCGCGGCGCAGCAGCGGCAGCACCGCCACCGCGAGGGCGAGCTGGGCGGCGGCGAGCAGCGTGAAGAACCAGCCGGCGACGCGGCGCTGGGCGGCTGCCTCCCGGTCCGCGTCGGCCGGCGCCTCGATCGCGGCCCGCAGGTCGTCCGGCCGGTCGTCGACAGTCACCGCGGGCCGGCCGAGGAACGCCCGTTCCGGCATCGGCTTGTCGAGCACGGCGAGCACGGTCGGGGCCAGGTCGATCAGTTGCAGGTAGCCGGACCGGGCGGTGCTGGGCGAGGTCAGCCAGCCGCCCTCCCAGCCGGGTCCGTCGGCGATCGCGACGTGCAGCCGCGCCGGGGAGTCGGTGTCGGACACGCCCGCGACGAGCACCAGCGAGCGCGGCGGCCGGGCGGCGAGCACCCGGGCCAGCCGGGCGTCGGCCTGCCGCGCCTGGGCGGCCCGTACCTCCGGGTCGTCGTCGTCGACGGTGCCGACGTCGACGATGCTCAGCACGCAGGAGCCGAGCAGTTCCGCCGGCTTCTCCGGGAGCGTGGGCGCGTACCTGTCGACCCGGCCGAACGGGCGGGCGGCGGCCACGGCGGCGCCCGGGCCGACGGCCACCGAGCAGCGCACCGACTCGGCCAGCGCGCCGGGTGTGGCGCCCCAGGAGAGCTGCTCCTGGTTGTGCGCCACCGCGCTGGGCTGGTCGGGCAGGTTCGCGCCGATGCCGTCGGGCCGCTCGACTGTCACACCGGTGGCCGGGCAGCCACCGCCCGGGCGGGCGCCGGGCCAGGCGGCGAAGTTCCCCGCGCCGAGCGTGAGCCAGCCGTCGACCGGGCAGGTGGGGCGGTGCGCGGAGCGTACCGAGAGCGACCCGATCGCGCCCTGCTCGGCCATCCGCCACAGCGTCGGCGTGTTCTCCGGGTCGACGTCGTCCCACCGCAGGCCCGCCGCGCCGACGAGCACCACGAAGTCGGCGCCGGGCCGGGTCGCACCCTCGTCCGGGCGGGCGGAGAGCGCGGTGATGCCCAGCGCCACCACGACCAGCGTCAGCAGCACCGGGGTCAGTCTGCGCAGCATCAGCGGTTCCCGGTGGAGAGCTGGGGTGTCAGCTCGGCGTAGAGGCCGGCGAGCGCGGCCACGGTGTCCGCCTCGGTGGGCCAGGTCGCGGCCCGCGCCAGGCCGCGACGGCCCAGATCGGCCCGGCGTACGGGGTCGTCGAGCAGGTCACGCACGGCCGCGTCGACGGCGTCCACGTCGCCCGGCGGCACCAGCACCGCCGCGTCGCCGACCAGGTCCGGCAGCCCGCCGACGGCGGTCGCGACGAGCGGTACGCCCGCCCGCAGCGCCTCCTGCGCGAACAGCTGGCGGGCCTCCCAGTCGCTCGTCACCACCGCCAGGTCGGCGGCGCCCAGCAGGTCCGCCACGTCGGTACGGTGCCCGAGCAGCGTCACCGGCGCGCGGGCGGCCGAGATCCGGGCGGCCAGCGGCAGGTACGCCGGACCGCTGCCGGCGATCACCACGAGCGGGGCGGGAGTACGGGTCCGCCAGCGGGCGGCGGCGTCGATCAGCACGTCGTACCGCTTCTGCGGGTGCAGCCGGCCCACCGAGAGGATCAGCTGCTGGTCGGCGGCGACCGCGAACTCGGCGCGTACCGCCGTGCGGCGGCGCCGCGGCGCGGGCAGCGCCGGCGCGGCGACCGGGGCCAGGCGGGCGTCGGCGGCGCCGAGCGCGGCGGCGCGGTCGACCAGGTCGGCGGAGGCGCCCAGCGCGACCCGCACGGACCGGGCGACGACCCGCTCGACCAGCCGGGACACCGCGCCGCGCAGGCCATTGGCGAGGACCGCGTTGTGCCAGGTGACGACCAGCGGCGCGGCGGGACGGGCGAGCGCGGCCACCAGGCCGGCGCGCAGCCCGTGCGCGTGCACCACGTCGACGGGTTTGTCAGCGAGCGCCCGGCGCAGCGCGGTGACCGCGCGCGCGTCGCCCGGCGTGGGGCTGGCCGGGATCTCCACCGGCGTGAACCGGGCCCCGGCGCCGGTGAAGTCGAACTGTTCCTCGGTGGCGGCCGGGCCGCAGACCAGCACGGACGCGCCGGCCTCGGTCAGCCCTCGGGTGATCGAGCGCACGTGCTGCCCGACCCCGCCGGTGCTGGAGGCGAGCACCAGGGCCACCGACCCGGGCCAGCGCGGTGCCGGCGAGGCGTCCGTCATGAGGAAACGGTCTCCCTTCCGTCACCCCGCTCGCCGGGGTGCTGCTGCGCCGGCGGGCCGTCGTCCCCGCCGGCCGGGCGTCGCCGGCGCAGCCGGCGGGTCACGGTCGCGAGCAGCGGCCGCAGGTCGCGGGCGTCGGTCAGCCAGGCGACGGCGAGGAACAGGACACCGACCACGACCCCGGACAGCATGCCCTGCGCGAGGGCCCACGGTGTCGTCGGGGTGCCGTCACCGAGCCCGGCGAGTCCCGCCGAGACGGCCGCTCCGCCGGCTCCGGCGACGACGGCCGCGAGCAGCCCGGCGGCGCCGGCCCGGCCGACACCGGCCAGCGCCTCGCCACCGGCGGCCCGCCGGACCGCGGCGATCAGCAGCACGCCGAGCAGCAGCATGCCGGCCGAGGTCGCCAGCGTCACCGCGAGCACCCGGTCGGCCAGCGGCGCCACCTGCGCGGACACCACGGCGAGCGCGGGCACGCTGAGCCAGCCGAGCGCGGTGGCCACTGTGGCCGCGCGGGTCTCTCCCCGCGCGTACAGCGCGCGGGTGAGCACCGCGAACAGGCCGTAGCCGACCAGGCCGGGCGCGAAACCGGCGATCCCGGCCGCCGCGGTGCGCGCGTCGAGCGCATCGGAGAAGAAGAAGTGCCCGACCGGGATCGCGGTGCCGACGAGCGCGGCGGCGCCGAGCAGGCTGAGCAGCACGACCCCGCGTACCGCCGGGGCCAGGGTCTCCCGGTAGGCGCGCTCGTCGCCGGTGGCCCGGGCCGCGACGAGCGTCGGGTACGCGGCCACCGCGAGCGGCACGGCCAGCACCGCCCAGGGCAGGAAGTAGACGGTCTGGGCGAGGTTGTAGACGCTGACGTCGGCGGTCCGGCCGTAGGTGACCTGGTTGAGCGCGACGACCAGGGCGATCTGCTGGGCGGCCACGGTGACCGCCCCGGCGACCACCAGACCGCCGACCCGGGCGCGGGCGTCGGCGGGGAAGCGGTAGCCCGGCCGGATCCGCAGCCGCAGGCGGCGCACCGGGATCAGCAGCGACAGTGAGAGCACCACCACGCCGAGCGTGGTGCCGGCGGACAGCAGCAGCTCGCCGCCGCGTCCCGCCTCCCCGATCGTGGCCAGCCGCCCCTGCTGCGCGGTGAAGCCCAGGTAGACGGCGATGACCGTGACGCTCGACAGCAGCGGCGCGATCACCGGCCAGGCGAAGCGGCGGTGCGCCTGGAGCACACCGGTCAGCACGATCCCCACGCCGTACAGCGGCAGCTGCGGCGCGAAGACCCGCAGCATCCGCGCCCCGGACGCCTGCTGGGCCTCGCTGAGACCGTTCCCGATCAGGCCCGGCAGCGGGTCGGCGAACAGCGCCAGCAGCATCGCCAGCGGGACCAGCAGGCTCAGCGTCCAGGTCAGCAGCGCGCCGGTGGTGGCGGCCACCGCGCGCCGGTCACCCGCCTCGACGGCGCCGGCCAGCAGCGGTACGACGAGACTGGCGAGCGCCCCACCGGCGACGATCTCGAAGATGAAGTTCGGGACGTAGTTGGCCACCAGGTAGGCGCCGCCGAGATCGGTGGGGCCCAGCATCCAGGTGAACACGGCGGTACGGCCGAAGCCGGCGAGCCGGCTGAGGACGGTGAGGACGGCGATGAGGGCGGCCGCCCCGGCGACCCGGCCGGCGGCGGCGAGAGGAGCCGGTTTCGTCACGTCAGTCCGGGAGCCGGCCCAGCTCGTCGAGGTGCCGCAGTCCCGGGGTCCGCGCGATGACCTGGGTGAAGCTGACCTTCTCGCTGGCCGCGGTGAGCGCGGCGAGCACGGCCAGCACGCCGGCCCGGCCCAGCGGCCCGGTACGCGCGGCGAGGCTCACGCCGAGCAGCGCGCCGAGAGCGTTGGCGCCGCTGTCGCCCACCATGACGCGCTCGCCGAGGTCGTCGCCGACCAGCGCGGCCGACGCGCCCACGGCGCCCGCGGCGAGGCCGCCGTACGGGCCGGCGGTCAGCGGCGCGCCGAGCAGTATGCCGGACTTCAACGCCCGGCCGGGCCGCAGGTCGAGCAGGTTGACCAGGTTGGCGGTGCCGGCCACCACGCCGGCGCCGAGCAGCACGTCGAGCCCGCGGCCGAACGCACCGGCCCGCCGGCGGCGCGGGTGCGCGGCGACCCGCCGGTCGGCGGCGAGCAGCGCGGCGGCGCCCAGCCCGGCCACGCCCACCCCGGCGACCTTGACCATCCCGGCGGTGACCTGACCCTCGCGCAGCGCGGCGAGATGCCCGGCGAACCCCTTCGCGGCCTTCTGTTCGGGGCGGGCGCCGACCACGTCGTCGTAGAGGCCGACAGCGCCCGCGCCGAGCCCGGCGACGAGCGCGGCGGCGCCGGCCGGGGCGCTACCGGCGCCCAGCGCGGCCCCGGTGGCCGCGCCGACGGCCAAAGCCGGACCGGCGGCCAGGGTCACCGTGCGGCCCCGGTAGTTGGTGCGCTCCAACGCCGGCCCGCCCGGCGACGTACGCGTCTGACGCAGCACGTAGCGGGCGGCCAGCGCTCCCGCGCCCACGGCCAGCAGCCGACCCAGTCTCACGGGACCTCCTCGATCCGGACTTCGAACGCGACGCGGGCACGGACCGGGCGGCCCGGAGCGGTCACCGGGGCAGTGTAGGCACCCGGGCGGCGGCGTTGTCGCCCACGCCGTACTGGCCGGTCTTCTTCTCGGTGAGCTGCTGCGCCAGGGCGAGGCTGGTGACCAGCTGGCCCTGCACGGTGTTGGCGTTGTCGACGGTGGAGATGGTCTGCGACAGCACCGGGTCGCCGCGGACCACGGAGACGAGGTTGCCGCCGGTCGAGCCCATGCCGGCGACCACGAGCGCGCCGGCCCGGTCGAACTGCTCGGCGATCTTCACCACCGACTCGTCCTTCTTCGCCGAGTCCTTGTCCACGTACGGCTGGCCGGTGACCATCACCACCGCCTCGGCGGCGGTGGAGATCCGGTCCGCCGGGGTGAGGTAGCCGGCGGTGGCGTACTGCTCCAGCACGGCGCGCCGGTCGGCGTCGCTGACCGGCGGGCTCCCGGCCGGGCGGTCCACCAGCACGTTGGCCAGCAGCGCGCTGGAGGTCTCCACGCCGTGCCCGTTACCGGGCAGGTTGCCGGTGGGGGCGCTGTTCGGGCGGGCGGCGGTGACCGCCAGCTCCAGCAGGTTGTTGTTGCTGTCCGGGTTGACGAACTTGTCCTGCACGTCGATGCGGCCGGTGACGTCGGCGCCGGCGGTCTGGAGCATCTTCACCACGCCCTCGGCCTGGTCCCGGCCGCTGGGCAGGGTGAGCACCAGCACCCGGCGGCCGGTCAGCTTGCCGGGCAGGACGAGCTGGGCCATCTCGGCGGCGAAGTCCTCCTCGGTCTCCAGCTGCTTCTGCATGCTGTTGACCGACTGGCGCATCAGCGAGTTGTCCTTGCGCAGGCCGTTGACGTTCTCCCGGAGCGAGTCGGCGACCGGCCCGTTGAGGGCGGCTGTGCCGACCACCAGGCCGATCGCCAGCGCCAGGAACACCGCGGTCAGGGACACCACGTGGTAGCGAAAGTTGATCACGCTTGCAGCCTCTTGATCGTCGGGGAGCTAGAAGAGCTGGCCGAGCTGGAACACGAAATTGTCCCACCATTCGGAGACCACGCCCAGATACGCCTTCCCGACGGTGGAGACCGCCACCGCGGAGGCCATCGCGGCCACCGCCGACAGGACCAGCAGCAGCAGCGACGACCCGGAGATGCTCTGCCGGTAGAGCCGGCTGACGCCCTTGGCGTCGACCAGCTTGCCACCGACCTTCAGCCGGGTCAGGAACGTCGACGCCATGCCGCCGCGCCCCTTGTCGAGGAACTCCACCAGGGTGGCGTGCGTGCCGACCGCCACCAGCAGCGACGCGCCCTTCTCGTCGGCCAGCAGCATGGCCAGGTCCTCGCTGGTGGCCGCCGCCGGGAAGGTGATCGCCGGTACGCCGAGCCCGTTGACCCGGGCCAGGCCCGGCGCCCGCCCGTCCGGGTAGGCGTGCACGATCACCTCGGCGCCGCAGCGCAGCACGTCGTCGGTGACCGAGTCCATGTCCCCGATGATCATGTCTGGGGTGTAGCCCGCCTCGACCAGCGCGTCGGCGCCGCCGTCCACGCCGATGAGCACCGGCTTGAACTCCCGGATGTACGGGCGCAGCACGTCCAGGTCGGCCTTGTAGTCGTAGCCGCGCACCACGATCAGGCAGTGCCGGCCCTGGATCTGGGTCTGGATCTCCGGCACGCCGACGCCGTCGAGCAGCAGGTCGCGTTCCTGGCGCAGGTAGTCCATCGTGTTGGCGGCGAACGCCTCCAACTGCACCGACAGGCCCTCCCGGGCGTCGGCCATCGACTTGGCCACTGTTTCGGCGTCCTGCAACGAGCCGTGCGCGACCGGATCGTCGCCGACGAAGACGGTGTTGCCCTCGATGCGGACCCGGTCGCCCTCGCGGACCTGCTCGAAGACGCTCTCGCCGAGGTCGTCCAGCAGCGGGATGCCGGCCGAGACCAGCACCTCCGGGCCGAGGTTGGGATAGCGGCCGGAGACCGACGGCTTGGCGTTGAGGACCGCCGCCACACCCACCGCGACGAGCGAGTCGGCCGCCACCCGGTCCAGGTCGACGTGGTCGATGACCGCGATGTCGCCGGGTCGCAGCCGCCCGACCAGCCGTTTCGTCCGGCGGTCGAGGCGCGCGGTGCCGACGATGGAGCCCGGCTCCGGGTTCCGGCTCCGGCGCAGTGTGGGTAGACGCATCGTGACCATCCTGGCATGTGAGGCAGGTTTTGCTGTCGCGACATGCCTGAGCAGGGCCGCCTACCCAGGGAAGCACACCGGAACCCGCGCCGGTGTGCTTGCGCTCACAATCGGGGTATCACGGACGCCTTTCCTTGGCCGCCACGGCCAGGAGCTCCTCGGCATGGGCGATACCCAGATCCGAGTCCGGCAAACCGGCGAGCATCCGGGCCAGTTCCCGGGCGCGCTCGGTGTCCTCCACCACGCGCACCCCGCTCGTGGTGACCGCTCCCCCGGTGTCCTTGGCCACCACCAGATGCCGGTCGGCGAACGCGGCGACCTGCGGCAGGTGCGTGACCACGAGCACCTGGTGACTGCGGGCCAGCCGGGCCAGCCGACGGCCGATCTCCACCGCGGCCTGGCCGCCGACACCGGCGTCGACCTCGTCGAACACCAGCGTGGGCGGGCCGCCGGAGCCGGCGAAGACCACCTCGATGGCGAGCATCACCCGGGACAGCTCACCGCCGGACGCGCCCTTCTGCAACGGCAGCGCCGGCGCGCCCGGGTGCGCCAGCAGCCGCAGCTCCACCTCGTCGGCGCCGTCCGCGCCGACGCCGGTCTCGACGCCGTTGACCGGCAGGCTCGGCTCGGACCGGCCCGCCGGTCGCGGCAGCACCGCCACCTCGATGCGGGCGTGCGGCATCGCCAGCCCGGCCAGCTCGACTGTCACCTCCTCGGCGAAGCGGACCGCCGCCTCCCGCCGGGACGCCGACACCCGGCCGGCCAGGTCGGCCACCTCACCGGCGAGCCGGGTCGCCTCGCGGTCCAGCTCGTCCAGCAGCTCGTCGGAGGTGTCCAGATCGGACAGCCGCGTGCGGGCCCGCTCGGCCCACGCCACCACGCCGTCGACGTCGTCGGCGTACTTGCGGGTGAGCGCGCGCAGCGCGGCCCGCCGCTCGTAGACGGTCTGCAGGCGGGCCGGGTCGGCGTCCAGCGCGGCCAGGTAGGCCGACAGCTCCGCGGCCACGTCGGTGACGAGCGTGGCCGCCTCCTCCAGCCGGGCCGCCAGCTCACCCAGCGCCGGGTCGGTGCCGGCCTGCGCCTCCAGCGTGCGCCGCGCGGTGCCGAGCAGCACCGTCGCGTCCGGCGTCTCGTCGGTCGCCTCGACGCCGCCGGCCACGCACTGCTGCGCCACCTGCGCGGCGGTACGCAACCCCTCGGCGTGCTCCAGCCGCTGCGCCTCGGCCTTCAGCTCGTCGTCCTCCCCCGGCTGCGGGTCGACCCGGGTGATCTCGTCCAGGCCCAGCCGCAGCAGGTCGGCCTCCTGGTTGCGCTCGCGGGCGTTGCGCCGCCGGTCGGCCAGGTCGTCGACGACGGTGCGCCACCGGGCGTACGTCTCGCGCAGCGCGTCGAGCAGCTTCTCGTGCTCGGGCCCGGCGAACCGGTCGAGCGAGGCGCGCTGCTCGGCCGGGCGCAGCAGCCGCAGCTGGTCGGACTGGCCGTGCACTGCGAGCACCTGCTCGCCGACCTCGCCGAGCGTGGACACCGGCATGGCGCGCCCGCCCAGGTGCGCCCGGGAGCGGCCCTCGATGGTCACGGTGCGGCTGAGCAGCAGCGAACCGTCCTCGTCGGGCTCGCCGCCGGCGTCGAGGATGCGGGCGTGCACCGCCTCGGCCACCCGGCCGCTCAGGCGCAGCCGGCCCTCCACCGCCGCGCGGCCCGGCTGGGCGCGCACCCGGCCGGCGTCGGCGCGGCCGCCGAAGAGCAGGCCGAGGCCGGTCACCACCATGGTCTTGCCGGCGCCGGTCTCGCCGGTGATGACGTTCATCCCCGCGGCCAGCGGCAGCGTGGTGTCCTCGATGACGCCCAGTCCGGTGATGCGCAGCTCTTCCAGCACAGCACCCGACAGTAGCCCCGCCGTGTGACAGTTGACCAGCCGGCAGGGCGAGCCGCAGGCACCCGTACAGTTCAGCCCCGTGCTGGAGGAGATCGGCCTGACCCCGGACGAGGAGGAGCTCTACCGCAGCCTGGTACGGGCGAACACGGCCCGGGCCGGTGAGCTCGCACAGCGGCTGGGACGGCCCCGCGCGGAGGTCGCCGCCCGGCTGGACGCCTTGCGGGACAAGGGTCTCGTGCTGCCGACCGGGCCGGAACCGGACGCGCCGCTGCGGCCGCTCGCGCCGGACGTGCCGTTGGGCGAGGCGCTGCTGCGCCGCCAGTCAGCGCTGGAGGAGGCCCGCGCCGCTGTCAGCCGGCTCGCCGAGGACTACCGGGCCGGGATGCGGAGCCACGACGCCGCGCACCTGGTCGAGGTGGTCACCGGCGCGCGGGGGCTGCGGGAACGGCTGCGCGAGCTGCAGAACGGCGCGCGCGAGGAGGTGCTCTGGTTCTGCCGGGCGAACCCGCTGGCGATGCCCGGGCCGGAGAACGTCGAGGAGTTCGACGCGCTCGCCCGCGGCGTGCGCTACCGGGCCATCTACGAACGGGCCATGCTGCTGGAGCCGGGCGCGCTCGCGGACGTGGAGCGGGGCGTACGCGCCGGGGAGCAGGCCCGGGTGCTGGACCGGCTGCCGGTGCGACTGGCCGTGGTGGACGGTCGTACCGCGGTGTGCCCGCTGGTGCCCGACCGCGACGGCGGGGAGCCGACGGCCGCGGTGATCGGCCGCAGCCAGTTGCTGGACGCCCTGCTGGCGCTCTTCGAGAGCCACTGGCTGATGGCGACGCCGCTCGGCACGCCCGCCGACCGGGCCGCCACCGGCTACCAGCCCGACGGCGACGAGGCGCGGCTGCTGTCGCTGTTCGTCGCCGGGGTGCCGGACAAGTCGATCGCGTCACAGCTCGGGGTGAGCCGGCGTACCGTGCAGCGGCGGCTGGCCGACCTGATGGCCGCCGCCGGTGTGGACACCCGGCCCGGGCTGGCGTTCCAGGCCGCCCGGCGCGGCTGGATCTGACCGGGGCCGGGGCGGGACGGCCCCAGGACCGCCCCGCCCCGGCGTCTCATCGCAGCCCGTACGCGTCGATCACGGTCTGCGTCACGGTGCTGCCGGACCGGTCCCGCGCCGAGACGCGCAGCGACACCGTGCCGCGCCCGGCCGGCACCTCGGCGGTGAACCGGGTGCCGGAGCCGCGTACCGGCGCCGTACGCCAGGTGCGTCCGCCGTCGAACGACACCTCGGCGCGTACCGTCGTGCCGGCCGGCGCGGGCAGGCCGGCCGGGTGGCGCAGCGTCAGCCCGACGGTGTGCTTCCGCCTGCCGGGCACCTCGCCGCGCAGGTCGGCCGGCACCCGGTAGTCGACCTGGAGCAGCGGCAGCGGCCGGGCCGCGTCACCGGACGGGCGGGCCGAGGTGAACTCCCACGCCGTCTCGGTACGGGTCGCCCACCGCCATTCCGCCGACGACCGTGCCGTTGTCACGTCGAGGCGGTAGCGGGCCGGACCGGCGGTGGCAGGCACCGGCGCCCAGCCGGCGGACAGGTCGGCGATCGGCTGCCCGTCGCGGCTGACCCGGCGGGTCACCGTGTCCTGCTCCTCGGACCGGTTGTCCACGCCGGCGTGACCGTCGGCGTCGACGAACTCGGCCACCCGCAGGTCGAGCGTGTCAGCGGTCCGGCTCGGCGCGACCGTACCGGCCGGCACGGCGGGGCGTACCAGCGGCGTGTGCCACGACTCGGTGGTCCGGTCGGTGGCCGCGTGGCGCCGGGGCCGGTCGGACAGGCCGCCGGTCAGCGTCCCCATGCTGGAGAACATCAGCCGGTGCAGCACCCGGTGCTGCCACCACGAGTCACCGGAACTGACGTACTCCCGCCGGGTCGTCCCGGTACGCACCATCCGCTGGTCGTCGTTCCAGGAGAACTCCTGCCAGGGCCGCCACCCGAACCGCTGCTCGGTGGCCCAGTCCAGGCCGCCGGTGTCGCCGTAGCGCGCGGTCACCTCGGCGGTGTTCGCGGCGGTGACCCGGTGGAGGATCCGCTCCGGCACCCGGCCCTTCGACACCTGGAACACGTCGTAGAGGTACGGGCTGTCCACGGTGAGCGTCAGGTCCATCCGGGCCCGGCCGGTACGCGCCGCCGCGAGCATCCGCTGCCCGTCGTCGTACGCCACCGCGAGCGCCGGTGCCGGCAGCCGCTCCCCGGTCGGACGCCACACCGTCCACGCGCTCTGGTCCGCCGGCCGGACGATCAGCACCGCCTTCGCGCCGGCCGCCGCCGCGGCGGCCACCTGTTCCTCCTCGGACCGGTCGGCGGACGCGGTGAGCAGCGCCGCCGCGCCCCGCACGCCGGCCAGCTCACCGGGTGCGCCGGTGCCGGCGGCGACCAGGCGCAGCCGCTGCCGCCCGGCCGGGGCCGGTGACTGACCCATCAGGTTGACGTCCAGCGCGCCGGACACGCCGCTGACGTCGATGTCGACCATCGGTGCGACGAGCTGCCAGCGCGAGGAGAACTCGAACTCGCCGTGGCGCACCTGCCGGGTCGGGGTGACGTTGAGCTGCTGCACGGTGCTGAACGTCATCACGCCGTGGTCGACCTGCCGGCCGTTGGCGAACACCCGGTGCTGGTAGAAGCTCAGGACGGCCCGCTGCTCGGACGGTTTCGGCGTCTCGATCCGTACCGGCGTGCCGCGCCGCGGGTCGAGCACCACCGTGAGGTCCCGGTCCACTGTCAGCTCCGGGTCGGTGACCAGGGTGAGCTGCTCGTCCAGCGGCGCGCCGTGCTCGATCAGCGCGTGCAGCAGGTACGGACCCTCCTCCACCTGGATCCGCCACTCGTCGCCGACGCCGAGCCAGCCCATCGCGTCCGACTCCGGGTGCTCGCCGAACAGCGTCACCACCGGCGACGATCCGGGCCGCCCGGCCAGGTCCAGCGCGCGCAGCGTCACGGTGTGCTGCGGGCCGCTGAGCGTGAGCCCGACCGCGGTACGCACCGTCACGCCGTCCGTGCCGGTGGCGACCAGCCAGCCGCCGTGCGGGCCCCGGTCCAGCCGGGCCGGGTCGGCGCGCAGCGGCACGTCCACACCGCCGCCCGCCGGCACCGTCACCGTGCCGGCGTCGAGTGTCAGGCCGTCGGTCTCGGCCGCGCCGCTGTCCAGGTTGCGCAGCTCCAGCGCCAGACGCAGCGTCTGCGCGGCTTCGGTGCCGTTGACGTAGCGCACCGTCCGGGTCGCGGCCGGCCCGCCGGTGGTCAGCCGGCCGAAGTCGGCGGTGGCCGTGCCGTACACCCGCTGGCGCAGCGCCCGGGCCACGTCGACCCGCCCGGCGCCCTGCTCGAACACCGTCGCGCCGGTGCTCGGGCGGGTGGAGCTGACCAGCGCGTCCTTCAGTTGCGCGGCGGTCCATCCGGGATGCTCCTGGGCGAGTACGGCGGCCGCGCCCGCGACGTGCGGCGTGGCCATCGAGGTGCCCGAGGCGCGGGTGTAGGCGTTGTCCACAGGCGTACCCATGGTGGTGCCGGCGGCGCGGGCGGCGACGATGCCGACGCCCGGCGCGGTGATCTCCGGCTTCAGGCCGTTGTCGCCCAGGCGCGGGCCGCGGCTGGAGAAGTCGGCGAGCACGTCGTCGCGGTCGACGGCGCCGACGGTGAGCGCGGCGGTGGCCGCGCCGGGCGAGCCGACGCTGCGCGGCTCACCGTCGTTGCCGGCGGCGATCACGAACAGCGCGCCGGTTTCGGCGGTGAGGTCGTTCACGGCCTGGCTCATCGGGTCGGTGCCGTCGGTGGGCGCGCCGCCGAGGCTCATGCTGACCACCTTGGCGCCGGAGCGCGCGGCCCACTCCATGCCGGCGATGATGCCGGAGTCGTAGCCGGAGCCGGAGTCGTCGAGCACCTTGCCGACCAGCAGCCGCGCGCCGGGCGCGACGCCCTTGCGCAGCCCTGCGGAGGCCGCGCCGCTGCCGGCGACGGTGGCCGCCACGTGGGTGCCGTGGCCGTGGCCGTCCCGGGCGCTGCCGCCGCCGGTGAAGTCGCGCGCCTCGGCGACGCGGCCGGCCAGGTCGGGGTGGTCGGCGTCCACGCCGGTGTCGAGCACCGCGACCCGCACGCCGGCGCCGTCGCGCCCGGCCGCCCACGCGGCGGGCGCACCGATCTGCGGGACGCTGTGCTCCAGCGCCACCCGGGCCCGCCCGTCCAGCCACACGCGCTCCACGCCCGCGCCGAGCCGGACCGGTCCGGCACCCGCGGTGCGGGCCTGCGGCGTCTCCCGCAGCGACGTCCACAGCGCGCCCAGGTCGTCCTTGTCGACACGCAGCGCGGCGCCGTTGATGCTGGACAGCGGACGGGACTCGGCGGCGACGGCGAGGGGGCGCACCCGCCCGGCGGCCGGTTCCCGGTAGCGCACGATCAGCGGCAGCGCCGTGAGGCCCGCGTCGCCGTAGCCCTGCTCGGCCAGTTCCTGCACGTCGAACAGGTCCGGGTCGAGCACGCCCGCCGACACGTACGGCACGACGTCGGCGGGGAGCACCCGCAGCCCGCCGTCGGCCTGCGTGGTCTGGAAGACGATCCGGTCCCGGCCCGGCCCGGGGTGGACAGTGGCGGCGATCCGGCCCGGCGCGGCCTGGACCAGCTCGACCTGGTCGCCGGTGATCAGCGTGACGCGGGCGGGCTTCGCGCCCGGGGCGGATGTGCCCGGGGGCGGGCCGGCGGGCCGGGCGGGCGGTACGGCGGACGCCGGTACGGCGAGCCCGACCACCAACGCCCCGGCCGCGCCGGCGGCGAGCCAGCGGGGGAACCGGTGCATGTGACGCTCCTCTACTCCGAGGCCGGCCTCGTGAGACCGGCGATCGGAGTCTGCGACGGCGTCCGCCACCTGGTCACCGGGTACGGGCCGCCGCACCGGCGACATGTCGCCAGGTGGACACGAGCACGACGGAGTGGAGGCCGGGACGCCGGAGACCGTGTCGCCCAGCTCGCGTGCCGCCGCTTCCTCCGGCGGCGGCCCTGCGACCTGTCGGCCCGGCCGGGGTCGACACCCGACCGAACACGGCGTGCCGGTCCGCCCGCCGCGGCCGGCTACGACGCTCCGGCGTCCCGACCGTCGCGGCCCCGACCACCCCCTGGCCGAGCCCGCGACAGGTGGGCCGCATCCGGGAAGCGGCGGGCCTCACCGCCGCGCCCGGACTCACCTCTTCGCGGCCCGTACGCCCACCGTAACGCGCGCGAGCGCCGGGACCGGTGGGCCGAACGGAGATTTCCGCTGAGCCGCTGGTCAGCGACGGTTGCCCCGCCAGCCCTGGACGGGAAGGTCGAACTTGGCCACCAGCCGGTCGGTGAACGGGCGGGCCCGCAGCCGCACGATGCGCACCGGCAGCGTGCCCCGGCGCACAGTCACCCGCGCGCCCGGCGGCAGGTCGTAGACGCGCCGCCCGTCGCAGCAGAGCACGGCCAGTGTGGTGAACGGGTCGACGGTGATGACGAACGTCGACGTGGGCGCGGTCACCAGCGGGCGGCTGAACAACGCGTGCGCGCTGATCGGCACCAGCAGCAGCGCCTCCACCTCGGGCCAGACCACCGGCCCGCCGCCGGAGAACGCGTACGCGGTCGAGCCGGTGGGGGTCGCGCAGATCACGCCGTCGCAGCCGTACCGGGACAGCGGCCGGCCGTCCACGTCGACGAGCAGCTCCAGCATCTGGGCGCGTTCGCCCTTCTCCACGCTGATCTCGTTGAGCGCCCACGACTCGATGGTCGGCCCGCCCTCGAACTCGGCTGTGACGTCCAGGGTGAGTCGTTCGTCCACCGTGTAGTTGCGGTCGACCACGTCACGGACGGCGGTGTCCAGGTCGTCGATCTCCGCCTCGGCGAGGAAGCCGACCTTGCCCAGGTTGATGCCGAGCAGCGGCACCTTGGCCGGGCGGGCCAGCTCGGCGGCGCGCAGGAACGTGCCGTCCCCGCCGAGCGCGAACACGATCTCGGCGCCCTCGGCGGCCTCCGGGCCGGTCACCGGCACCACGCCCGGCAGGTCCAGGTCGTCGGCCTCCTCGGCCACCACACGCACCTCGAACCCGGCGGCGATCAGGTCGGCTGCCACCGCGCGGGCGTGCTCGGTGCTGCGTCGACGGCCGGTGTGCGTGACCAGCAGCGCGGTACGGCTCACCCGGACACCTCCTCGGTCGTGGCCGCCGTCGCGGCGGCGCCCTGCGGGCCGGCGGCCACCACCGCGCGGACCCGCTCCGGATCCGCGGCGGGCGCGTCCCCGCGCAACCATACGAAGAACTCGACGTTGCCGCTCGGCCCGGGCAGCGGGCTGGCCGCGACACCGGCCAGGCCGAGGCCCAGCCCGGCGGCGGCAGCGGCCACGTCCAGCACCGCCTCGGCGCGCAGCGCCGGATCGCGGACCACACCGCCGGCGCCGACGCGCTCCTTGCCGACCTCGAACTGCGGCTTCACCATCAGCGCCAGGTCACCGCCGGGCCCGGTGCACGCCGCAAGCGCCGGCAGCACCAGCCGCAGCGAGATGAACGACAGGTCGGCCACCGTCAGGTCGACCGGGCCGCCGATCGCCTCCGGCGTGAGGGTACGCACGTTCGTGCGCTCGAACACCCGCACCCGCTCGTCGGTCCGCAGTGACCAGGCGAGCTGCCCGTAGCCGACGTCCACGGCGACCACCTCGGCGGCGCCGCCGCGTAGCAGCACGTCGGTGAAACCGCCTGTCGACGCGCCCGCGTCCAGGCAGCGCCGGCCGGTGACGGTCAGCCCGCCGGGGGCGAACGCGGCGAGCGCGCCAGCCAGCTTGTGGCCGCCCCGGGAGACGTACTCCTGTGCCGGGTCCTCGCCGGTGACCAGCAGCGGGTCGGCCGGGTCGACCATCGCCGCGGGCTTGCGCGCCTGCACTCCGCGCAGCTGGACGCGACCGGCCTCCACGAGCGCGGCGGCCTGTTCCCGGGAGCGGGCCAGCCCGCGCCGGACCAGTTCGGCGTCCAGCCGGGTACGACGAGCCATCAGGTGTGTCTCCGCCTCTGCTCAGGCCTGGTCGATGGTGGCGAGGGTCTCGCGCAGCGTCTCGTACGCCGCCTCGTACTGGGCGATCTGGTCGGCCGGGGCGAGCGCCTCGGCGTTGGCCATGCCGAGTACGGCCGCGTCCACCGCCGGGTGCCGCGCCTCGCCGATCTCCTCGGCCGGCGCGGGGCGTACCCCCGGGGGCGGTCCGGGCCGCGGACCCGGCGGCGGGCCGGGCCGGGGCGCGGTCACGAGCCGGCCGCCCGGCGCCCGGTGGCCTTCTTCGCCGGCCGGGCGGGCGCGGCGGGCGAGCCGTCGGCGGGGGTACGGACCACGGTGGCCGGCGGCTTCTTCGCGATCGCCTTCTTGGCCACCGTCTTCTTCGCCACCGCCTTCGTCGGCGTCGTCGCGGGGGCCTTGGCCGGCGTCGTGGCCGGGGAGGACTCGGCGGCGGGCGAACCGGTCTTCGGCGCCGCGCCTGTTCCGGACGGCGCGGCGGCGGGCGGCGTGTCGCCCGGCCCGAGGTGGCCGCGCGCCTCGCGCAGCTGCCGCTCCAGGTCGTGCACCCGGCGGGTCAGCTCGGCGACCTCGTCGGCGGTGGCCAGCCCGACCGCGCCCAGCGCCCGGTCCACCTCGAAGCGGACCAGCTTGGTCAGCGACTCCCGGTTCGCCAGGCCGGTCGCGACCAGTTCCTCGGCGAGCGTCTGGAGCTGGGCGGCGGTCGCGCCGCCCTGGCCGACGACGCGCATGACCGCGTCCTGTGCCTTCTTCCGGGGCGCCTCCGTCAGGCCCATGGCCAGCTCGAGGTAGGCGCGCCACGCGTCCTGCATGCCTGAGTCCTTCCGCGGGGCGAGGTGTGCAGGTGCCACGCTACCGGGCACCCCGGACACCCCATTGCGGTACGGTGCCGGGAACGGCGTGGTTCGTGGTGAGGAGACGATGTGGCCAGCGTGGACGAGTGCCGGCAGGCGTTGCACGACCTGGCCGCGCGGCTGGACCGCAACGCCGAGGCACAGGGACGCATCGACCTCGACCGCACCCTGGCCTGCCGGATCACCGACCTCGGCACCGCGTTCCACGGGCGGCTGGAGGGTGGCCGGCTGGTCGACCTGTCCGACGGCGACGACCCGAAGGCCAAGATCGCGCTGAGCACCGGCAGCGACGACCTCGTCGCGCTGGTGCACGGCCGGCTCGACGTCATGTCGGCGGTGGCCTCCCGGCGGGTGTCGATCAAGGCGAACCCGTTCGACCTGATGAAGCTCCGCAAGCTGCTCTGAGCGGCCCGGCGCCTCAGTCGTCCAGACCGAACGCGGCGAGGGCCTCCTCCGCCGCCGTGGACTGCGCCCGGACGCGCGGCCCGGCCCCGGTCGACCAGGCCACCGCGCAGAGCGCCGCGAGGGCCTCCAGCGGCGGTCCCGCGCCGTCGAGCACGAGGTCCGCGCCGGCCTCCGTCACCGACCAGCCGTCGTCTGCGGCCCGGCCCGGCACCGCCACCACTGCGGCCGGGTCGAACAGGCCCGCCAGGTCGAACGAGACGTACGCGGGGCGGCGCTCCTCGGGTGCGGCCAGCAGTTCGGCGGCGTCGCTGACGCCGGTGAGCACCAGCAGGCTGTCCAGCCCGGCCCGGCGGGCGCCCTCGATGTCGGTGTCCAGCCGGTCGCCCACCACGAGCGTGCGCCCGGTCCCGGCCCGCCGCGCGGCGGTGGTGAACAGCGCCGGCTCCGGCTTGCCCACCACCACGTCCGGGTCGCGGCCGAGCGCCGTCCGCAGCACCGCGACGAGCGAGCCGTTGCCCGGCAGCGGGCCACGCGGGCTGGGCAGCGTGCGGTCGGTGTTGGTGGCGTACCAGGGCGCGCCCGCCCGTACCGCCAAGGACGCCTCGGCCAGGTCGGACCAGCCGACCTGCGGGCCGTAGCCCTGGGCCACGGCGGCGGGCTCCTCGTCAGCAGTGGACACCGGCCGCAGGCCCACCGCGCGCAGCTCGGCGCGCAGCGCCTCCGCGCCGACCACGAGCACGGGTGCGCCCTCGGGCAGCCGGTCGCGGAGCAGTTCGGCGGTGGCCGCCGCGGAGGTGAGCACCTCCGCCGGCCGGGCCGCGACGCCCATGCCGGTGAGCAGGTCGGCCACCTCGCTGGAGCGGCGGGAGGCGTTGTTGGTCGCGTACGCGACCGCGCGCCCCTCGGCGTGCAGCCGGCCGACCGCCTCGACTGCGCCGGCAATGGGCCGGTCGATCAGGTAGATGACGCCGTCCAGGTCGAAGACGACGAGCGAGTACGCGTCGACCAGCCGACCGCCCGCCCCGGCGCGGTCGGGTTCGCCCCGATCCGCGCCGGAGGCGGTGTCACCGGCGTACCCGGTCATCGGCGGTCCGCCGCCTCGCCCTCGCCGTCCGCGGCGTCACCGGGCGCGGGCCGGTCGGCCTTGCCGTCCGGGGTGACGTCGGCGGCCGGCGCCTGGGCGTCGGCGGCCGGTGCGGTGGCCGGATCCTCGGTCGTGGCGGTGGTGGTCGGCGTGTCGGCGGCCGAGCCGGCCTCGGTGTCGGTCAGCTCGTCGTCGGCCAGATCGCCGGCGTCCCGGTCCCGGTAGCCGGCCCGTGCCGCGTCCCCGTCGACGCCCGAGGTGTCGTCGTCGCCGCTCAGCGGCGCGTCGTCATCCCGGTCGTCGTCGTCATCGTCATCGTCATCGTCATCGTCATCGTCATCGTCATCATCGTCGTCGTCATCGTCGTCATCGTCGTCATCGAGGTCGTCCTCGTCCTCGTCGTCCTCGTCCTCGTCGTCCTCGTCGTCGTCGCGGACGTCCTCGGCCGACGCCTCGGACGCGTCGGTGTCGTCCTCCGGCTCGTCGTCGCCCTCGATGACCACGCCGTCCAGCTCCAGCAGCCGCTCGGCGGCGTCGGTCTCCCCCTCGGAGTCGACGTCGGCGGCCCGGGAGAACCACTCCCGCGCCTCCTCGCGCCGGTCCACCGCCAGCAGGGCGTCCGCGTACGCGTAGCGCAGCCGCGCCGCCCACGGGTCGGTCGAGTCGCCGGTCAGCTCGCGCACCTGGAGCATCGCCACCGCGGCGTCCTTCTGCCCGAGGTCGCCGCGCGCCCCGGCGGCCACGATCAGCAGCTCGATCGCGACGGCCTGGTCGAGCTTGTCCCGGTCCGCGCCGCGGAACAGGTCGATGGCCCGCTCGGGCCGGCCCAGCGCCCGCTCGCAGTCCGCCAGCACCGCCAGGTGGCTCTGCAGGCCGCTCATCCGGTGGTACGTCCGCAGCTCGGCGATGGCGGTCTGCCACTCACCCGCGTGGTACGCGGCCAGCCCGACGGCCTCCCGCACGGCGGCGATCCGCGACGCGAGCCTGCGGGCCGCCATGGCGTGCGCCAGCGCCAGCACCGGGTCCTCGTCGATCAGCAGACCGGTCGCGACCAGGTGCCGGGCGACAGTCTCCGCCACCGGCTTGGCCAGGGAGAGAAGCTCCGCCCGGACGGCCGAGTCGAGGTCGCTCGCGACGACGTCGTCCGGCAGCTCCGGCGCCTCACCGGTACGCCCCTCGCCACGCTCGTCCTGGCGCTCCCGCTGCGGGCCGTAGTTGCCGGTCCGGCGGTCGTCGCCGCCCGGCCGGTCGCCGTAGCCACGGCGCTCACCGTCCCGCTCACCCCGGTAGCCGCCCGGCCGCCGGTCATCGCGCCGGTCGTCGCGCCGGAAGCCACGGTCGCGGTCGCCGCCGCGGAAGCCGCCGTCGCGGCGCTCGCCGCCGGCGTAGCTCTCCCGGCGGTTGTCGCCACCCTGGTAGCCGCCCTCGCGACGGTCCCCGCCACGGAAACCACCCTCGCGGGCGCCGCCTTCACGACGATCCCCACCACGGAAGCCACCCTCACGGTCGCCACCACGGAACCCGCCTTCACGACGGTCACCGCCACGGAAACCACCTTCACGGGCGCCGCCTTCACGACGATCCCCACCACGGAAGCCACCCTCACGGTCGCCACCACGGAACCCGCCTTCACGACGGTCACCGCCACGGAAACCACCGTCGCGGTCGCCACCGCGGAAACCGCCCTCACGACGGTCACCGCCACGGAAACCACCTTCACGGGCGCCGCCTTCACGACGATCCCCACCACGGAAGCCACCCTCACGGTCGCCACCACGGAACCCGCCCTCGCGGGCACCGCCTTCACGACGGTCCCCACCGCGGAAGCCACCCTCGCGGCGGTCACCGCCCCGGAAGCCACCCTCACGGCGGTCCCCACCGCGGAAACCGCCCTCACGGTCACCGCCACGGAAGCCACCCTCACGAGCGCCGCCCTCACGACGGTCACCACCACGGAAACCGCCCTCACGGCGGTCACCACCGCGGAAGCCACCCTCACGGTCACCGCCACGGAAACCGCCCTCGCGCCGGTCGCCACCGCGGAAGCCACCCTCGCGACGCTCACCACCGCGGAAGCCACCTTCACGACGGTCGCCGCCCCGGAAACCGCCCTCGCGGGCGCCGCCCTCACGACGGTCTCCACCACGGAATCCGCCCTCACGACGGTCACCACCGCCGAGGCCGCCCTCACGACGGTCGCCACCGCCGAAGCCGCCCTCACGGCGGTCACCGCCGCGGAAGTTGCCGTCGCGGGTGCCGCCTTCGCGGCGGTCGCCGCCACGGAAGCCACCCTCGCGACGCTCACCACCGCGGAAACCGCCGTCACGGTCGCCGCCCCGGAAGCCGCCTTCACGACGGTCGCCGCCCGGACGGCTTCCACTCCGGAAGCCACCCTCACGGTCGCCGCCACGGAAGCCGCCCTCGCGCCGGTCGCCGCCGCCGGAGCCGCCTTCACGACGGTCACCGCCACGGAAGCCACCCTCACGACGCTCACCACCGCGGAAACCGCCGTCACGGTCGCCACCGCGGAAACCGCCCTCGCGGCGATCGCCACCGCGGAAACCGCCTTCACGACGGTCACCGCCGCGGGCGCCACTGTCACGGTCGCCACCACGGAAGCCACCCGGGCGGTCGTCGCGGCCGCCCCGGTACGAGGGACGGTCATCGCGACGGCCGTCGCGGCCGGCGTCACCACGCCCCTGGCCGCGGTCGGCGCGATCCTCGTAACGACGGGGGCGGTCCCCGCCCTGGGGTCCTGAGCTCACAGGTACATCCTTCCTGATGGCGTTTCCGCCGAGAACGCTAACGCAGTCGAGGGCCGCCCCTGCTGGGGCGGCCCTCGACTGGAAGATTGTCCGGCGGTGTCCTACTCTCCCACACCCTCCCGAGTGCAGTACCATCGGCGCTGGAGGGCTTAGCTTCCGGGTTCGGAATGTGACCGGGCGTTTCCCCTCCGCCATGACCGCCGTAACTCTATGAACATGTCAACCAACCCAACAACATGGGTGGTGGTTTGTTCAGAGTTGCACAGTGGACGCGTAGCAGCTTAGTAGTCAAGTCCTCGGCCTATTAGTACCGGTCAACTGAACCCGTTACCGGGCTTACATTTCCGGCCTATCAACCCAGTCGTCTAGCTGGGGGCCTTACCCCACAAATGTGGGTGGGATACCTCATCTTGAAGCGAGCTTCCCGCTTAGATGCTTTCAGCGGTTATCCCTTCCGAACGTAGCTAACCAGCCGTGCCCCTGGCGGGACAACTGGCACACCAGAGGTTCGTCCGTCCCGGTCCTCTCGTACTAGGGACAGCCCTTCTCAAGTATCCTACGCGCACGGCGGATAGGGACCGAACTGTCTCACGACGTTCTAAACCCAGCTCGCGTACCGCTTTAATGGGCGAACAGCCCAACCCTTGGGACCTGCTACAGCCCCAGGATGCGACGAGCCGACATCGAGGTGCCAAACCATCCCGTCGATATGGACTCTTGGGGAAGATCAGCCTGTTATCCCCGGGGTACCTTTTATCCGTTGAGCGACACCGCTTCCACATGCCAGTGCCGGATCACTAGTCCCGACTTTCGTCCCTGCTCGACCTGTCAGTCTCACAGTCAAGCTCCCTTGTGCACTTGCACTCAACACCTGATTGCCAACCAGGCTGAGGGAACCTTTGGGCGCCTCCGTTACCCTTTAGGAGGCAACCGCCCCAGTTAAACTACCCACCAGACACTGTCCCTGAACCGGATAACGGTCCGAAGTTAGATACCCAAATCAACCAGAGTGGTATTTCAAGATTGCCTCCACCCATACTGGCGTATGGACTTCACCGGCTCCCACCTATCCTACACAAGCTAATTCAGATACCAATGTCAAGCTATAGTAAAGGTCCCGGGGTCTTTCCGTCCTGCCGCGCGTAACGAGCATCTTTACTCGTAATGCAATTTCGCCGGGCCTGTGGTTGAGACAGTGGGGAAGTCGTTACGCCATTCGTGCAGGTCGGAACTTACCCGACAAGGAATTTCGCTACCTTAGGATGGTTATAGTTACCACCGCCGTTTACTGGCGCTTAAGTTCTCCGCTTCGCTCGTGAGAGCTAACAGGTCCCCTTAACGTTCCAGCACCGGGCAGGCGTCAGTCCATATACATCGAATTACTTCTTCGCATGGACCTGTGTTTTTAGTAAACAGTCGCTTCCCCCTGCTCTCTGCGGCCATACAACGCTCCACCCGCGCGGGGCTTCACGTCTCCGGCCCCCCTTCTCCCTAAGTTACGGGGGCAATTTGCCGAGTTCCTTAACCACAGTTCGCCCGATCGCCTCGGTATTCTCTACCTGACCACCTGTGTCGGTTTGGGGTACGGGCCGCTAAGAACTCGCTAGAGGCTTTTCTCGGCAGCATAGGATCACTGACTTCACCTGAATCGGCTCGGCATCACGTCTCAGCCTATATGCGCCGCGGATTTGCCTACGGCACGGCCTACACGCTTACCCCGGCACAACCACCGGCCGGGCTCAGCTACCTTCCTGCGTCACCCCATCGCTTGACTACTACCCGCCAGGTTCCCACGCTCCCCACCATTGGTCCGAAGACCGCCGGCAGTTCGGGTGGTTAGCACAACGAGGTTCGTCAGGGTCGCTCTTTCGCGGGTACGGGAATATCAACCCGTTGTCCATCGACTACGCCTCTCGGCCTCGCCTTAGGTCCCGACTCACCCAGGGCGGATTAGCCTGGCCCTGGAACCCTTGGTCATCCGGCGGAAGGGTTTCTCACCCTTCTTTCGCTACTCATGCCTGCATTCTCACTCGTGCCGCGTCCACAACTGGGTCACCCCGCTGCTTCACCCCCGGCACGACGCTCCCCTACCCATCCACACACCTGCATACCCCATCAAGGAGGCACGAAGTTAAAATGTGAATGCCACAGCTTCGGCGGTGTGCTTGAGCCCCGCTACATTGTCGGCGCGGAACCACTTGACCAGTGAGCTATTACGCACTCTTTAAAGGGTGGCTGCTTCTAAGCCAACCTCCTGGTTGTCTATGCGACCCCACATCCTTTTCCACTTAGCACACGCTTAGGGGCCTTAGCTGGTGATCTGGGCTGTTTCCCTCTCGACTACGAAGCTTATCCCCCGCAGTCTCACTGCCGCGCTCTCACTTACCGGCATTCGGAGTTTGGCTGATTTCGGTAAGCTTGTGGGCCCCCTAGACCATCCAGTGCTCTACCTCCGGCAAGAAACACGCGACGCTGCACCTAAATGCATTTCGGGGAGAACCAGCTATCACGGAGTTTGATTGGCCTTTCACCCCTAACCACAGGTCATCCCCCAACTTTTCAACGTTGGTGGGTTCGGCCCTCCACGCGGTCTTACCCGCGCTTCAGCCTGCCCATGGCTAGATCACTCCGCTTCGGGTCTAGAGCATGCGACTAAAAACGCCCTATTCAGACTCGCTTTCGCTACGGCTCCCCCACACGGGTTAACCTCGCCACATGCCACTAACTCGCAGGCTCATTCTTCAAAAGGCACGCCGTCACCCCGCAAGGCTCCGACGGATTGTAGGCGAACGGTTTCAGGTACTATTTCACTCCCCTCCCGGGGTACTTTTCACCATTCCCTCACGGTACTTGTCCGCTATCGGTCACCAGGAAGTATTTAGGCTTACCAGGTGGTCCTGGCAGATTCACGGCAGATTTCAGGAGTCCGCCGCTACTCGGGAACACCCACAGAAGACCAGCAGCTTTCACCTACCGGACTATCACCGTCTACGGTCAGCCATTCCAGACTGTTCGACTAGCCACTGGCTTTGTAACTTCTCCAACAGATGTCAGTCTGTTGAGCAGGGTCCCACAACCCCGACCACGCAACCCCTGACAGGTATCACACGCCGCCGGTTTAGCCTCAATCCGCTTTCGCTCGCCACTACTCACGGAATCACTATTTGTTTTCTCTTCCTACGGGTACTGAGATGTTTCACTTCCCCGCGTTCCCCCCACACACCCTATGTGTTCAGGTGCGGGTGACATCACATGACTGATGCCGGGTTTCCCCATTCGGACACCCTGGGATCACAGCTTGGTTGACAGCTCCCCCAGGCCTATCGCGGCCTCCCACGTCCTTCATCGGCTCCTGGTGCCAAGGCATCCACCGTTCGCCCTTGACAACTTGACCACAAAGATGCTCGCGTCCACTGTGCAATTCTCAACAAACAACCAACCCACAACCCACAGCCCCACACCAGCAACCCGGCAACCGCCGGCGGTATGCGAGACCAGGCCATGCCTGGCGCCTCCACCCCCGGGAACATCGTCCACCAGAGGCATCTCAAGGCTCTGAAACAACAACCACTCGGGTTGTTCCTTCAGGACCCAACAGGGTGCTTACATCCTTCACCAGCCGCACCACAGTCTCGTTCCCACCACCCCGAAGAGCAGCTGTACTAGAGGAACCACGGCCGTTGCCGGCGCCGAACTTGCCAGTGTCTCCGCCATCTGAGCACCCCGACCCGACATTCGCGGGCCGCGG
>NZ_MDRX01000001.1:2032500-4620000 GCF_001855515.1 Micromonospora sp. WMMB235
GCTCGCCGTGCACGAGCGTGGTCAGCTCCTCGGCGAGCGCCCGCTGGGCCAGGCGCGCCTGCGGGCGTTCCGCTGTGGCCTTCTCCAGTTCCTCCAGTTCCTCACGGGAGCGGAAGCTGAAGTACCGCAGGTAGCGGCTGACGTCCCGGTCGTCGGCGTTGACCCAGAACTGGTAGAACGCGTACGGGCTGGTCATCTGCGGGTCGAGCCAGATCGTGCCGGTCTCGCTCTTGCCGAACTTGGTGCCGTCGGCCTTGGTGACCAGCGGCGTGGTGAACGCCTCCACCGGCCCGGCGCCGCGCCGCCGGATGTAGTCCACCCCGGCGGTGATGTTGCCCCACTGGTCGGAGCCGCCGTACTGGAGCCGGCAGCCGTGCCGGCGGTGCAGCTCGAAGTAGTCGTTGGCCTGGAGGAGCTGGTAGCTGAACTCGGTGTAGCTGATGCCCGTCTCCAGCCGCGCCTTGACCACCTCGCGGGCGAGCATCTTGTTCACCGGGAAGTGCTTGCCGACGTCCCGGAGGAACTCCACCACCGACATCTCGCCGGTCCAGTCCAGGTTGTTGACCAGTTGCGCCGCGTTCTCCCCGGAGTACGTGACGAACGGCGAGAGCTGCTCGCGGATGCGCTCCACCCAGCCGGCGATCACCTCGGGCGGGTTCAGCGTCCGCTCCGCGCTCTCCTTCGGGTCGCCGATCTGCCCGGTGGCGCCACCGACGAGCAGCAGCGGACGGTGCCCGGCCTGCTGGAGCCGGCGGGCCATGACGACCTGCATCAGGTTGCCGATGTGCAGGCTCGGCGCGGTGGGGTCGAAGCCCACGTAGAAGGTGGTGCTCCCGCCGTCGAGCAGCTCGCGCAGTTCGTCGAGGCCGGTCGAGTCCTGGATCAGGCCCCGCCACAGCAGGTCGTCGGTCAGGGAGTCCCGCCCCTGCGGGAGGTTGCTGTCGGTCACGGTCACCGATTCTCCCCCATCACCGGGCCCGGCCCGTACCGGGTTTGCCGAGGTGCGGCCGACTAGGCTGGCGGCGCCGTCGAACGCGAGGAGGAACCGCGGTGGACATGCCGAACATGACCGGTGGCTTCGTGGCCCTGCTGGGCCTGACGTTCGACGAGGTCAGCGGGGACCGGGTGGTGATCCGCTGGAAGGTGCGCCCGGAGCTGCACCAGCCGTACGGGATCCAGCACGGCGGCGTCTACTGCTCGGTGGTGGAGACGGCGGCGAGCATCGGCGGCGCGCTCTGGCTGGGCGACAAGGGCAACGTGGTCGGGGTGTCGAACCAGACCGACTTCCTGCGCGCGGTGCGCGACGGCGAGCTGACGGCTGTCGGCACGCCGGTGCACCGGGGCCGCAGCCAGCAGCTCTGGCTCGTGGAGATCACCGACGCCGACAGCCGGCTGGTGGCGCGCGGTCAGGTACGGCTGCAGAACCTCACCGCCGCCTGACATCCGCGGGCTCGCCGATTCAGCCCGAAAAGGGGCACTGACGCCGATATCGTCGCCTCGGTGAGGACATCCGCTCCCGATCCGACGTGAGGAAGCTGTTCGCCGCCACGCTCGGCGTGCTGTCGGCGGTCGGCGGCTTCGTCGACATCGGTGACCTGGTGGCGGCCAGTCAGGCCGGCGCGCTGTTCGGCATGGCCCACACCTGGGTGCTGCTGGTCGGGGTGGTCGGCATCTGCGCGTACGCGGAGATGGCCGGCCGGATCGCGGCGGTGAGCGGACGGGCGGTGTTCGACCTGGTCCGGGAGCGTCTCGGGCCGCGCGTGGCGCTGCTCAACCTGGTCGCGTCGTGGCTGGTCACTGTGGTCACGCTCGCTGCGGAGCTGGGCGGGGTGGCGCTGGCGCTGCAACTGGCGACCCGGCTGAGCCACCTGTTCTGGGTGCCGCTCGCGGCGCTGGCCGTCTGGCTGGTGCTGTGGCGGCTGCGGTTCGAGCTGATGGAGCGGATCTTCGGCCTGGCCGGGCTGACCCTGCTGGTGTTCGCTGTCGCGCTGGTGGCGCTGCCGACCGACTGGCCGGCACTCGGGCAGGGCGTGTGGCAGGTCAGCGCGTCCGGGCACGGCTGGCCGCTGTACTGGTTCGTGGCTGTGGCGTTGTTCGCCTCGACTGTGAGCCCGTACGAGGTGTTCTTCTTCTCCTCCGGCGGCGTCGAGGAGCGGTGGGGCGCGGCGGACCTGGCGCGGGCCCGCTCGAACGTGCTGATCGGTTTCCCGGTGGGCGGGTTCCTGGCGTTGTCGCTGGTCGCCGTGGCGACGGTGGCCTACCACCCGTCCGAGGCGTCGTTGGGCACGCTCGACGAGGTGGCGCGGCCGGTGGCGACGGCGCTCGGCGGCGCCGGCCTGGCCGCCGCGGTGCTGGCGTTCTTCGCGGTGACGTTCGGCGCGGCGCTGGAGACCGGGCTGTCGGCGGCGTACGCGGCGGCGCAGTACTTCGGGTGGCAGTGGGGCAAGCGGGTCCGCCCCCGGGAGGCGGCCCGGTTCCACAGCGTGCTGCTCGTCGGTCTGCTGCTCGGTGTGGTGATGCTGATGACGACTGTGGACCCGGTGCGGCTGACCGAGTACATGCTGGTGCTGAGCGCGGTGGTGCTGCCGCTGACGTACCTGCCGATCCTGGTCGTGGCCAACGACCGCGGGTATCTCGGCGACCGGGTCAACGGGCGGTGGCTGAACCTGCTCGGCGCGGTGTTCCTGCTGCTCATCGTCGCGGCCTCGGTGGCGGCGATCCCACTGGCGATCATGACGGGGATGGGGCCATGAGGGTTCAGCTCGCCAGGCGGCTGCTCGACCGGCAGATCGTCGACGTGGACGGGTTGCTGGTCGGGCGCGTCGACGACATCGCGTTCGCTGTCGACGACGAGGGCTACCCGTACGTGGACAGCCTGCTCACCGGGCAGGGCGCGCTCGGCGAGCGGATCGGCGGGCGGGTCGGGCGGCTGCTGGTGGCGGTGGCGGACCGGTTCACCGACGACCCGCCGGTGCCGCCGTTGCGCGTACCGCTGTCCCAGGTCGCCCGGGTGGACAGTGCGGTGCGGCTGCGCTGCCCGGCGACGGACCTGCCGCCGTCACCGGTGGAGGCGTGGCTGCGCCGGCACCTGATCGAGCGCATTCCGGGGTCCGGTCGTGCGAGCGGGTGAGCTGCTCGGCCGCACCGCGTACGACCTGCACGGGCGGCGGCTGGGCCGGGTGGTGGACGTGGTGGTGCGCGGCGGGTGGCCGCCGGACCGGCTGCGGATCACCGACGTGATCGTCGCCGGGCACTGGTGGACCCGGGTGATCAGCCGGCTGATCGGCCCCGAGCTGCACCCGTCCGGGCCGTGGCTGCTGCGGGTGATCGCCCGGTTGGTCGGGCGGAGCACCCGCCAGCTGCCCGCCGACGCGGTGCAGCTGCTTCCGCCGGTGCCCGGCTTCCCGTTCGGCCCGCCGGCCGGGCACCGCTGAGCCGGGCGCCGGGGGACCGGCCGGGGCCGGTCAGCGGCGTGCCTCGTCGAGTTCGGGGGCGTCGGCCGGGCCGGCGGCGCCGTCGGCGGTGTCGCCGTCCGGGGAGCCTTCGTGGCGGCCGCGGCGGCGGACGTGCACCTCGGTGATGGCCCGCTGGTCGACGCCGGCCACCGACAGCTCCCAGCCGTCCACGGTGACCTGCTCCCCCGCCACCGTCGGGATGTGCCCGAGGCAGATCAGCACCAGCCCGGCGACAGTGGTGTAGTCGCCCGCCGGCCGGTTCGGCAGCTCCACGCCGAGGTCGGTCAGGTCGTGCACCGGGAACGTGCCGGGCAGCACCAGCGTGCCGTCGGCCTCGGTGCGCACGGCGCGCAGGTCCCGGTCGGTCTCGTCGTAGATCTCGCCGACGATCTCCTCCAGGATGTCCTCCAGCGTCACGATCCCGTCGACCGCGCCGCGCTCGTCGACCACGAGCGCGATGTGCTGGCGTTCGGCCTTGAACTGGCGCAGCGCGTCGACCACGGGCAGCGAGTCGGGCAGCAGCATCGGCGGTCGGGCGATCTCGTCGACCGGCCGGTCGTCGGAGACGCCGACCAGGTCCCGCAGGTGGATCACGCCCACCGCCTCGTCCAGGCCGCCGTGGCGGACCACCGGCGCCCGGGAGTGGCCGGTCGCCGCCAGGACGAGCCGCGCGGCCTCCGCGGTGGTGCCGCTGTCGAGCGTGAAGACCTGCAACCGGGGTACGAGCACCGCCCGCAACTGCCGGTCGGCGATCTCCACCGCGCCGGCGATGATCGTGCGCTGTTCCTTGGTGAAGCCGTGGTTGCCGGCCACGATGTCGCGCAGCTCGTCCGGGCCGATCTCGTCCGGCTCGGCCTTCGGGTCCAGGCCGAACAGGCGTACCACCAGGTCGGTGGTCGCACCCAGCAACCAGACGGCGGGCCGGGTGATGCTGGACAGCACGTCCAGCGGACGGGCCACCAGCAGCGCCCACCGCTCGGCCGACTGCATCGCGATGCGCTTCGGGGCCAGCTCACCGAAGACGAGCGTGACGAACGTGAGCACCAGCGTGACAGCGACGATGGCGACGGTCTCGGCGGCGTTGCCGAAGACGCCCAGCAGCGGGACGAGCGGCCGGGCCAGCGACACCGCGGCGGCGGCGGAGGCCAGGAACCCGGCGAGTGTGATGCCGATCTGGATCGTGGCCAGGAACCGGTTCGGGTCCTTCGCGAGACGGGCGAGGGTCCGTCCGCCGCGGCTGCTGCGCTCCAGCCGCTGCACCTGGCTGTCGCGCAGGGAGACCAGGGCCATCTCGCTGCCGGCGAACACCGCGTTGAGGATCACCAGCACACCGACCAGGGCAAGCTGGCTCCAGTAGCTCTGCACGACCGGTTATCTCCCTCGGCCCGATCCGGGTCGGCCGATGGCCGACTCGCCGGCCGGTAGATCCGGTCGGCGTGGCCCTCTGTTGCCCCGCGGGCCCGCGCCTGAATCCTGTGTGATCACTGAGCGTCGGGCGGCGGGTGCCGAGTTTACCCGCTCGTGGCGGGGGCCGGCAGGTCGAGCACGTACGCGCCGCCCTCGGGGCGGAACCCGAGCCGGTGGTAGTAGGGGGCGATCATGCCGGGCGGGCTGACCACCCGGCGGAAACCCCGGTCGGTGAACAGCCGGCTGCGCCGGTAGACGAACTCCCCCGGCGTGAAGTCGCGGAACGGCGGTGTCACGTAGTCCAGGTCGATCTGGGCCACCCCGCCCGGTTCGGCGTGCGAGAGCATCACGCCGACCACCTCGTCGGCGCGTACCACGAGGAACGCCGAGCGGTCGGGGGCGGCCGGATCCCAGCGGAAGCCGGGGTTGAACCGGGCGATGTCGGCGGCGTGCACCCGCAGCGTGTGCGCCAGGAAGGCGTCGCCGGTGCCCACCTCGACCACCTGGTAGGTCTGCTCGTCGTGCCGGGTGGCCAGCAGCTTGCGCAGGTACCAGACGTTGATCACGGCGAGCACCACGTTCAGCCCGACCATCGGCCAGACCTGCACGGCGGTGTTGTAGCCGATCAGGATGAGGCAGCCGACCAGGTTGAGCGCGCGCAGCCGCAGGATCCGGGTCTGCAGCAGGGACCAGACCAGCAGCGCGGAGCCGGCCCAGCCGACGAGTTCCAGCCAGTTCACCCGGGGAGACTAGCGGTCTGCCTGGTCAGACCCCTCGGCGGGCAGCTCCAGGACGTACTCCTCGACCTCGGTGCCGCGGCCCGCGGCGTACCCGGAGTCCTCGCCGATCACGACGAAGCCGCACTTGCGCAGCACCGCGAGCGAGGCGGCGTTGTCCTTCGCAGCGCGGGCGTGCAGCGGCCGGTGCGGCACCTCGCGCAGCAGCGCGCGCAGCGCGGCGGTGGCGTGGCCGCGCCCCCAGTGCGCCGCGTCGATCCAGTAGCTGACCTCGGTCTGCTCGCCGACCGGGAACGCGGCCACCCGCCCGACCAGCCGGCCGCCGACGACGACGGCGCGGTTCACGATCCGCTCGTCGGCGCGGATGCGCGCCCAGTGCGCGTCGAACGCGGCCCGGTCGGACGGGTCCTTCGGGCCGAACGCGGCCATCCAGTTCGCCTGCGGGTCCTGCTCGTGGGCGAAGAAGGCGGGCAGGTCGTCGTCGCGTACCGGGCGGAGCAGCACCTCGTTGGTCACGGCCGGAACGATACGGGCACCCCCCGACACTCTCGGGACCTCCGGCCCGGTGTGTGTCCCGTCCGGCCCTGCCGCGCCGCCGCCCGGCCCGGCTACCAAGGAGGTGGAACGACTCAGCCGAGGAGGCCGGACCATGTCGAAGTACGTCTACGACTTCATCGAGGGTGACCGCAGCCGGGCCGACCTGCTCGGCGGCAAGGGCGCGAACCTCGCCGAGATGACCCGGCTCGGGTTGCCGGTGCCGCCCGGGTTCACAGTCACCACCGACGCGTGCCGGGCGTACCTGGCCACCGGTGCGCCGCCGGACGGCCTGTACGAGGAGATCAACGCGCATCTGCGGGAGGTCGAGGCGCGGCTGGACCGGTGGCTGGGCGACCCACGTGACCCGCTGCTGCTGGCGGTGCGCTCCGGCGGGCGGTACTCGATGCCGGGGATGATGGAGACGATCCTCGACATCGGGCTCAACGACACCACCGTGGCCGGGCTGGCCGCCCGCACCGGTGACGAGCGGTTCGCCTGGGACTCGTACCGGCGGCTGATCCAGATGTTCGGCCGGACCGTGCACGGCATCCCGGCCGAGGAGTTCGAGCACGAGCTGGCTGCGCTGCGGGCCACCGCCGAGCCGGGCGGGCCGGGCGCCGACCAGTTGCGCGACCTGGTCGAGACGTACAAGAAGATCTTCACCCGGCACGTCGGGCACGACTTCCCGCAGGCCCCGCACGAGCAGCTGTTCCTGGCCGTGCGCGCGGTGTTCGAGTCCTGGCACTCGGAGCGGGCCCGGATCTACCGGCGGCAGGAGCGCATCCCGGACGACCTGGGCACCGCCGTCAACGTGATGGCGATGGTGTTCGGCAACCTCGGCCCGGACTCGGGCACCGGTGTGGCCTTCACCCGCGACCCGGCCACCGGCGCCCCCGGCGTGTACGGCGACTACCTGACCGACGCGCAGGGCGAGGACGTGGTGGCGGGCATCCGCAACACGGTGCCGCTGACCGAGCTGGAGCGGCTGGACCCGGCGAGCTTCCACCGGCTGCGGGAGATCATGGCGACGCTGGAGCGGCACTACCGCGACCTGTGCGACGTCGAGTTCACCATCGAGCGCGGCCGGCTGTGGATGCTCCAGACCCGGGTCGGCAAGCGCACCGCGGCGGCGGCGTTCGTGATCGCCGCGCAACTGGCCGAGGAGGGCCTGATCACGGCCGACGAGGCGCTGACCCGGGTCAGCGGGGCGCAGCTCGCCCAGCTGATGTTCCCGGCCTTCGACGCCGCCGGCGCGCCCGAGCCGCTCGCGGTCGGCGTCGGCGCCTCGCCCGGCGCCGCGGTCGGGCGGGTGGTGTTCGACTCGGCCGCCGCGGCGGCGGCCGACGGACCGGTGATCCTGGTCCGGCCGGAGACCAACCCGGACGACCTGCCCGGCATGATCGCCGCGACCGGGGTCCTCACCTCGCGCGGCGGGAAGACCTCGCACGCCGCGGTGGTGGCCCGGGGCATGGGCCGGACCTGCGTGTGCGGCGCCGAGGCGCTGGGCATCGACGTCGAACGCGGTGAGTTCACGGTGGGCGAGCAGGTGGTGCGCGCCGGCGACGTGATCTCGATCGACGGCACCAGCGGGCGGATCTGGCTCGGCGAGGTGCCGGTGCAGCCGTCGCCGGTGGCCCGGTACCTGACCGGTGAGCTGCGGCCGGAGGCCGACCCGCTGGTCGCCGCCGTGCACCGGCTGCTCGGGCACGCCGACGCGGTCCGCACGCTCGGCGTCCGCGCCAACGCGGACACCCCGGACGACGCCCGCCGGGCCCGCGAGCTGGGCGCCGCCGGGATCGGGCTGTGCCGCACCGAGCACATGTTCCTCGGCGAGCGCCGGGAACTGGTCGAGCGGTTGATCCTGGCCGACGGCCCGGCCGAGGTCGGCGCCGCGCTGGACGAGCTGCTGCCGTTGCAGCGGGCCGACTTCCTCGGACTGCTCACCGCGATGGACGGGCTGCCGGTGACCGTACGGCTGCTCGACCCGCCGCTGCACGAGTTCCTGCCTCCGCTCGCCGAGCTGACCGCCCGGGTGGCGGGCGCGCAGGCGCGCGGCGAGGAACCGGGCCACGACGGCGTGCTGCTGGCGGCGGTGCGGCGCATGCACGAGACGAACCCGATGCTGGGGCTCCGGGGCGTACGGCTCGGGCTGGTGGTGCCGGGCCTGTTCGCGATGCAGGTGCGGGCGCTGGCCGAGGCGGCCGCGCAGCGGGTCCGGGCCGGCGGTGACCCGCGCCCGGAGATCATGGTGCCGCTCGTCGGTGACGTGCGGGAACTCGCCGCGGTGGCGGACGAGGCACGGCGGGTGCTGGCCGAGGTGCCTGACGCACCGGACATCCCGGTCGGCACCATGATCGAGACGCCCCGGGCGGCGCTGACCGCCGGGGACATCGCCGCCGAGGCGCACTTCTTCTCCTTCGGCACCAACGACCTGACGCAGATGACCTGGGCGTTCTCCCGGGACGACGTGGAGGGCGCGTTCTTCTCCACGTACCTGGAGCGGGGGATCTTCCCGGTGTCGCCGTTCGAGAGCATCGACGCCACCGGCGTGGGCCGGCTGGTCCGCCTCGCCGTCGCCGAGGGGCGGGCGGCCCGGCCGGACCTGACCGTCGGCGTCTGCGGTGAGCACGGCGGCGACCCGGAATCGATCGGGTTCTTCGCCGACGCCGGGCTCGACTACGTCTCCTGCTCGCCGTACCGGGTGCCGGTGGCACGGCTGGCCGCCGGCCGGGCCGCTGTCGAGGCCCGCACCGAGAAGTCCGACTCCCGCTAGGAGGGCAGCACCATGACCGCCATCTTCAACCCGACCGGACCGGCTGTCACGCCGCTCCCCCGGCCCGCGCCGCCGCCGGCCGCGACTCCCGCCCCCGCCCCGGCCGGGCCGGTCGGCCCGGTGCTGGAACTACCCGGGGACGCCGCGCTGGTGCCGGTGAACCGTGACGGCCGCCCGGTCGGCGTCTTCGTCGCGGCCGGCGGCCGGGTCCGCTACCGGCGCGTGGTCGAACCCGACCAGTTGGTCGCCGCCGCCACCGGCGCGTTCGCGGTGGCCGCGCTCACCGCCGCCGTGGCGGTGTGGTCGCGGCGCCGCCCGCCGTCGGTCGGCACCGTCACCATGGGTCCGGGCGGATGGGTCAGCCTGCGCGGCGTGCCGGCGCCGCGGCTGCGCCCGGACCACAGGCCCTGGTGGGCGCGCCTGCTGCGGGCCCGCCGCCTGGTCGTCGACCGCTGACCACCCCAGGGGTACGGCCGCCGGTACGTCACCGGCGGCCATACCGCCGTTCCCCCGCGCGCCCGCGAGGAGGGCCGTTGGTCCCGGGTCACCGCGGTCCTGCGCCCCTGCCCGGACGCTCCCGGGTGGACGACGCTGAGGGGGAGAACGAGAGAGGGAGGCCCCCGATGCGCGCCAGTGTCGTCACCGCGTTCGACCGTCCGATGGAGATCACCGAGCGTCCCGTGCCGGAGGTCGGGCCGGGCGAGATCCTGGTCCGCATCGAAGCCAGCGGACTCTGCCACACCGACATCCACGCCGCCCGCGGCGAGTGGCCGGTGAAGCCCACCCCGCCGTTCGTCCCCGGACACGAGGGCGTCGGCCTGGTCGAGCAGGTCGGCCCCGGCGTCACCGAGCACGCCGTCGGCGACCGCGTCGCCCTGCCCTGGCTCGGCTGGGCCTGCGGCACCTGCGCGTACTGCGTGACCGGCTGGGAGACGCTGTGCGAGTCGCAGCGCAACACCGGCTACAGCATCGACGGCGCGCACGCCGAGTACGCGGTCGCCGCCGCCCGGTACGCGGTGCGCGTGCCCGACGGCGTGGACCCGTTCGAGGCCGCGCCGCTGACCTGCGCGGGCGTCACCACGTACAAGGCCGTCAAGGTCGCCGGGGTGCGGCCGGGCGAGCGGGTCGCGATCTTCGGCATCGGCGGCCTGGGTCACCTCGCCCAGCAGTACGCCCAGATCTTCGGCGCCGAGACGATCGCGGTGGACGTGACCGCCGAGAAGCTGGAACTGGCCACCTCGCTCGGCGCCGCGCACACCGTCGACGCCGCCACCACCGACCCGGTCGAGCGGATCACCGCGCTGGGCGGCGTGGACGTGGCGATCGTGCTGGCTGCGAGCCCTCGCGTGATCGAGCAGGCGCACCGCTCGCTGCGCCGCGGCGGCCGGCTGGTGCTGGTGTCGCTGCCCGCCGACAACGCGATCACCCTGCCCGTCTTCGAGACGGTGCTCAAGGGCATCACGGTGCTCGGCTCGATCGTCGGCACCCGCGCCGACCTGGCCGAGGTCTTCGCGCTGCACGCCGCCGGCCGTACCCGGGTCGTCTACGAGACCCGCAAGCTGGACGACATCAACGACGCGGTGGACGACGTCCTCGCCGGCCGGGTCGCCGCCCGGCTCGTGCTCCAGCCCTGACCCCCGCCCCCGGTCCCCGCACCCGGCGGGGACCGGGCCACCGCCGACGCCCGGAGAGGGACCGACATGACCGCCACCGAACCCCTGGCCCCCTGGCGCGGATTCCACGCCGGAGCGTGGCAGGACACAGTCGACGTGGCCGACTTCGTCCGCCACAACCACGAGCCGTACACCGGGGACGAGTCGTTCCTCACCGGGCCGACGCCGCGCACGCTCGCGGTATGGGACCGGCTTCGGGAGATGTTCGGCGAGGAGCGGCGGCGCGGCGTGTACGACGTCGACGCGGCCACCCCGTCGACCATCACCTCGCACGCACCGGGGTACATCGACCGGGAGCGGGAGCTGATCGTCGGGTTGCAGACCGACGCTCCGCTGCGGCGGGCGATCATGCCGGCCGGCGGGCTGCGGATGGTGGAGACGGCGCTGCGGGCGTACGGACGCGAACCGGACCCGCGGGTGCACGAGATCTTCACCCGGTACCGCCGCACGCACAACGACGCGGTCTTCGACGCGTACCCGCAGGACGTGCTGGCCGCGCGGCGCTCGCACGTCATCACCGGGCTGCCCGACGCGTACGGGCGCGGGCGGATCATCGGCGACTACCGCCGGGTGGCGCTGTACGGCGTGGACCGGCTGGTCGAGGAGCGCCGCGCGCTCAAGGCGGCGCTGGACGACCGGCGCAGCACCGACGACGTGATCCGCGACCGGGAGGAACTGGCCGAGCAGATCCGCGCGCTCGGTGAGCTGAAGGAGATGGCCGCCTCGTACGGCTTCGACATCTCCCGCCCGGCCGCCACCGGCGCGCAGGCGATCCAGTGGCTCTACTTCGCCTACCTGGCCGCCACGAAGGAGCAGAACGGCGCCGCGATGTCGCTCGGCCGCACCGCCGGGTTCGTCGACGCGTACCTGCGGCGGGACATCGCCGAGGGGCGGCTCGACGAGAGCGGCGCGCAGGAGCTGATCGACGACTTCGTGATCAAGCTGCGGATCATCCGCTTCCTGCGCACCCCCGAGTACGACCAGCTGTTCTCCGGCGACCCGACCTGGGTCACCGAGTCGCTCGGCGGGATGGGCGCGGACGGCCGGCCGCTGGTCACCCGCACCGCGTTCCGCTATCTCCAGACGCTCTACAACCTCGGCCCGGCGCCCGAGCCGAACCTGACTGTGCTCTGGTCGCCGCGGCTGCCCGAGGGCTTCAAGCGGTTCTGCGCCCAGGTGTCGCTGGACACCAGCGCCATCCAGTACGAGAACGACGAGCTGATCCGCCCGGCGTACGACGACGACACCGCGATCGCCTGCTGCGTGTCGGCCATGCGGGTCGGCCGGGACATGCAGTTCTTCGGCGCCCGGGCGAACCTGGCGAAGGCGCTGCTGTACGCGATCAACGGCGGCCGGGACGAGCTGACCGGCACGCAGATCGCCCCGCCGGCCGCGCCGGTGGGCGGCGAGACGCTCGACTACGACGAGGTGCTGGCCGCGTACGACCGGACACTGGACTGGCTGGCGCAGACGTACGTGGACGCGCTGAACGTGATCCACCACCAGCACGACAGGTACGCGTACGAGCGGCTGGAGATGGCGCTGCACGACCACCCGGTGCGCCGGTTCATGGCCACCGGCATCGCCGGCCTGTCGGTCGCCGTGGACAGCCTGTCGGCCGTCCGGTACGGCCGGGTGAAGGTGCTGCGCGACGCCACCGGCCTGGCCGTCGACTTCGCCGTCGAGGGCGAGTTCCCGACGTACGGCAACGACGACGACCGGGCCGACGAGATCGCGGTGTGGCTGGTCGAGACGTTCGCGGAGAAGCTGCGCCGGCAGCGCACGTACCGCGACGCGGAGCTGACCATGTCGGTGCTCACCATCACCTCGAACGTGGTGTACGGCAAGCACACCGGCAACACGCCGGACGGCCGGCGCGCCGGTGAGCCGTTCGCGCCGGGGGCGAACCCGATGAACCGGCGGGACACGCACGGCCTGGTCGCATCGGCGCTGTCGGTGGCGAAGCTGCCGTACGACGCGGCCCGCGACGGCATCTCGCTGACCGGCACCGTGACGCCGGACGGCCTGGGTCACACCCGCGACGAGCGGATCGCGAACCTGGCCGGTGTGCTCGACGGCTACGCCGACGCCGGGGGGTTCCACCTCAACGTCAACGTGCTGGACCGGGCCACGCTGCTGGACGCGATGGCGCACCCGGAGCGGTACCCGCAGCTCACCGTCCGGGTGTCCGGGTACGCGGTGAACTTCGTCCGGCTCACGCCGGAGCAGCAGCGCGACGTGGTGTCGCGGACCTTCCACGGGTCGCTGTGAACGGCCGCCCGCCCGCGCCGCCGCAGGTCACTGCGGCGGCGCCGGGTGCCGTCACCGGCGCGGTGCACTCGTGGGACACCTCGGTCGGGGTGGACGGGCCGGGCACCCGGTTCGTGGTCTTCCTGGCCGGCTGCCCGCTGCGCTGCCGCTACTGCCACAGCCCGGACACCTGGTACGGCCGCAGCGGCCGCCGCCGCACGGTGGACGAGATGGTCACGCTCGCCACCCGGTACCGCCGGTTCATCCAGGTGGCGGGCGGCGGCGTCACGGTCAGCGGCGGGGAGCCGCTGCTGCAACCGGCGTTCACCCGGGAACTGCTACGCCGCTGCCACGACGACCTCGGCCTGCACACCGCGCTCGACACGTCCGGCTTCCTCGGCGTCCGCGCCGACGACGCGCTGCTGGACGCCACCGACCTGGTGCTGCTCGACGTGAAGGCGGGCAACCCGCAGACGTACCGCCGGGTCACCGGCACCGGCCGGCTCGCGCCGACGCTGCGGTTCGCGCAACGGCTCGCCGACCGGGGTACGCCCATCTGGATCCGGTACGTGCTGGTGCCCGGGCTGACCGACGCGGTCGACGAGGTGGAGCGGGTGGCCGACGTGGCCGCCGGGCTGGCGACGGTGCAGCGCGTCGAGGTGCTGCCGTTCCACCGGCTCGGCGCCCACAAGTACGCCGAGCTGGGCCTGACGTTCCCGCTGGCGGACACCGAGCCGCCGGATGCCGGCCTGCTGACCCGGGTACGCGGCCAGTTCGCCGCCCGCGGTCTCACCGTCACCTGACGGCGCGCCGGTTCAGCTGGCCGCCGCCGTCGGGTAGCCGTACAGGTCGAGCAGCCGGACCCGGGACGCCTGGAGGCGGTCCACCACCACGCTCATGAACCGGGTGGTGAGCTGACGGCCGAGCGTGTCGTCGGACTCCATCAGCCGGCGTACCCCGTCGGCGTCGAGTTCGACGGCGGTGCTGCGCTGGGTGGCGACCGCGCCGAACTGCCAGCGGTACGGCGGGAACAGCCAGGACCAGCCGAGCACGCCGCCCGGCCCGATCGTCTCGATGCCCACGTCACCACGGCCCGGCACCGGGAAGTCCAGCGCCACCTGGCCGCCGCGGACCAGCCAGAACCGGTCGGCCGGCTGGCCGGCGCGGAACAGCCGGTGCCCGGGGTGCCAGACCACCGGGCGGGCGTAACCGGTGAGCCGGGGCAGCCACTCGTCGGGCAGCCCGGCCAGGAAGGGGTGGACGCGGAGCATCTCCAGCGGGGTCATCGCGCCTCCAGGGTCGACAGGAGGGGAGCACTGGTCCCATTCCACCCCGCCGCCGGCCCGACCGGTAGGGGCCGATGGTCCCGGACGTGCCGGGCGGATCGACTCTGCCCAGGTGGGGGCCGTCGGCGCAGGCTGAAGGGGAACCGAAGGAGGACGTGATGACCGACAGAACCGGTGCCCCCGTCGTGGTGGGCGTGGACGGCTCCCCGTCCGCGCTGGACGCGGTACGGCTGGCCGCACGCGAGGCGGTGCTGCGGCACCGGCCGCTGCGGGTGGTGAACGCCTTCCTGTGGCCCCTGGTCGGCACGCCGCTGGGCATGGTCGCCCCGGTGCTGCCCGACATCGAGCTGCGCCAGGAGGCCGAGAAGCTGGTCGAGGAGGCGGTGGACGAGGCCCGCAAGGTCGACGCGGAGCTGGCGGTGACCGGCGCGGTCGTCGACGGCGGGCCGGTGGCGGTGCTGCTGCGGGAGAGCCGCGACGCCGCGCTGCTCGTGCTGGGTCACCGGGGACTGGGCGGCTTCGCCGAACTCCTCGTCGGCTCCGCCGCGGTGCAGCTCTCCGCCCGCGCGGACTGCCCGGTGCTCGTGGCCCGGGGTGAGGCCCGCGCCGACGGCCCGGTGGTGGTCGGCGTGGACGGCTCCGCGCTGTCGAACGAGGCGGTCGGGTTCGCGTTCGCCGAGGCCGCGGCGCGCGGCGCCGAGCTGGTCGTGGTGCACACCTGGCTCTACCCGCAGCCGGTGACCTACCGGGAGGCGTTCGGCGACGTCGTGCCGCTGGCGTACGACCCGCAGGAGTTGCGCGCCGACGAGCAGCGGGTGCTGGCCGAGGCGATCGCCGGCTGGGCCGAGCGCTACCCGGAGGTCACGGTACGGCCGAAGCTGGTCGCCGCCGCCACCCCGTCCCGGGTGCTCGTCGAGGAGTCCGTCGGCGCGCAGCTGACGGTGGTCGGCGCGCACGGGCGCGGTAGCCTCGGTGCGCTGCTGCTCGGCTCGGTCAGCCACGCCGTGCTGCACCACTGCCACAGCCCGCTCGCCGTCGTCCGGCACCGGGGCGACCGGACCCACTGAGCCGGTTCCCCGGCCCGGGCAGGGCCGGCAGCGCCACAATGGCCTGAGCCGACCGGAGGGAAAGCACCAGATGAACCGACCCGTCGTGGCGGGAGTGGACGGATCGCCGTCCAGCCTGGCCGCCGCCGACCTGGCCGCCGCGACCGCCGTCGCCCGTTCCCGGCCGCTGCTGCTCGTGCACGGCTACCTGCACCCGATGGGGTACGGCGTGCCGCTCAACCCGTACGACCTGGGGGTGCCGGCGCCCACCGCGGAGTCGGAGAAGATGCTGGAGTCGGTCGCCGCCGACCTGGCCGAGCGGCACCCGGGCCTGCGGGTGCAGGTACGCCAGGTCGCCGGCGGCCCGGGCGCCACGATGGTCGAGGAGTCCCGCCGCGCCGAACTGGTCGTGGTGGGCAGCCGGGGCGTGGGCGGCTTCGCCGGCCTGCTGCTCGGCTCGGTCAGCGGGCAGCTCGCGCAGCACGGGCACTGCCCGGTGCTGATCGTCCGCCCGGGGGAGCAGCCGATCCCGGTGGACGGTCCGGTGCTGGTCGGCGTGGACGGTTCCGACTCGGCCGCGTACGCGATCGAGCTGGCGGCGGACGAGGCCGACCGGCGCGACGCGGAGCTGGTGCTGATGCACGTCCGGTCGCCGGAACGCGGCGCAGTCGCGCCGGAGGTCGCGGCGGAGGCGTCCACCGCGGCGCGGGCCGAGGCGGCCGGGCTGCTGGCCGAGGCCGCGGCCCGGGTCCGGGCGGCGCACCCGGACCTGCGCGTGGCGGAACGGGCCGTGACCGCCGCCTCGCCGGAGACCGCGCTCCGGGAGGCCAGCGGTGAGGCGTCGCTCGTGGTGGTCGGTTCCCGGGGCCGGGGCGGCTTCGCCGGGCTGCTGCTCGGCTCGGTCAGCCAGGCGCTGGTGCAGCACTCCCACTGCCCGGTGCTCGTCGCCCACCGGCCGGAGCCGGCCGACGACTGACGCGCCGCGCCGCGCGTCTGGCCGGCCCGCTCCGGTCCGGTCCGCCCGGCCAGAGAGATGTCCTGCAAGCGTTATGACTGAGAGGCATATTTATGCCTCTCAGTCATAACGAGCTCTCCGGCGTGGTTCTCCGGCGACGGCCACGGCCGGTAGCTGCCGGGTCCGCGCCGACCCGCCCAGGCGTCAGGACGGGTCGCGGCCGGCGAGCAGGTCGGCGAAGTCGGTGGTGAGCGCGAACGGGTCGGCCGGGCCGGTCGCGGGCGGGCGGCGGTCCACCTGCTCGGCCAGCTCGGCTCCGGCCCGGCGGATCCGGGACCGCAGCGCGCTGTCGCCGTCGTCGCCGGCCCAGTCCTCCGGTGCGGCGAAGACCGCCGTGGGCAGTGTCGCCGCCCGCAGGTACGTGAACATCGGCCGGACCGCGTGCTCCAGCGCCAGCGAGTGCCGGGCGGTGCCGCCGGTCGCCCCGAGCAGCACCGGCTTGCCGGCGAGCGCGTCCCGGTCGACCACGTCGAAGAACGACTTGAACAGCCCGTTGTAGGACGCGTTGAAGATCGGCGTCACCGCGATCAGCCCGTCGGCGGCCGCCACCTCGTCGAGCGTCCGCCGCAGCGCGGCCGGGGCGAAGCCGGTGAGCAGGTGGTTCACCACGTCGTGGGCGTGCTCGCGCAGCTCGACCACGCGCAGTTCCACAGTGGCGCCGCGGCCGGCCAGCTCGTCGCGGGCGGCCGCGGCGAGCTGGTCGGCGAGCAGGCGGGTCGACGACGGCTGGCCGAGACCGGCCGAGACGACCGCGAGGGTACGGCTGGTCATCGCTGCTCCCCGGCCGGGGCGGCGTCGCGGGCGGCCAGCAGACTCGCGTGGGTGGGCGCCTCGGGCACGTGCGCGGGACGCAGCGAGTCGAACTCCTTGCGCAGCACCGGCACCACCTCCTCGCCCAGCAGGTCGAGCTGCTCCAGCACCGTCTTCAGCGGCAGCCCGGCGTGGTCGATCAGGAACAGCTGCCGCTGGTAGTCGCCGACGTACTCGCGGAAGCCCAGCGTGCGGTCGATGACCTGCTGCGGGCTGCCCACGGTCAGCGGCGTCTCGCGGGTGAACTCCTCCAGCGACGGCCCGTGCCCGTAGACCGGGGCGTTGTCGAAGTAGGGGCGGAACTCGCGTACCGCGTCCTGGGAGTTGCGGCGCATGAACACCTGCCCGCCGAGGCCGACGACGGCCTGGTCCGGCGAGCCGTGGCCGTAGTGCGCGTACCGCTCGCGGTAGAGGCCGACCATCCGCTGGGTGTGCTCCTTGGGCCAGAAGATGTGGTTGGCGAAGAAGCCGTCGCCGTAGTACGCGGCCTGCTCGGCGATCTCCGGGCTGCGGATGGAGCCGTGCCAGACGAACGGCGGTACGCCGTCGAGCGGGCGCGGGGTCGAGGTGAACGACTGCAGCGGCGTACGGAACCGGCCCTTCCAGTCGACCACGTCCTCGCGCCACAGCCGGTGCAGCAGGTCGTAGTTCTCGATGGCCAGCGGGATGCCGTTGCGGATGTCCTGCCCGAACCACGGGTAGACCGGGCCGGTGTTGCCGCGGCCCATCATCAGGTCCACCCGGCCGTCGGCCAGGTGCTGGAGCATCGCATAGTCCTCGGCGATCTTCACCGGGTCGTTCGTGGTGATCAGCGTGGTCGAGGTGGACAGCAGCAGCCGTTCGGTGCGCGCGGCGATCCAGCCGAGCATGGTGGTCGGCGACGACGGCACGAACGGCGGGTTGTGGTGCTCGCCGGTGGCGAAGACGTCGAGGCCGACCTCTTCGGCCTTGAGCGCGATGGCGGTCATGGCCTTGATCCGCTCACGCTCGGACGGCATCCGCCCGTTCGTGGGGTCGACGGTGACGTCACCGACGGTGAAGACTCCGAACTGCATGACCAGCTCCTCGCGTGGGGTCCGGACCGGTCGGCCCGGGATCGCTCCTCACAACATATTTGACGAGTCAACTATTCCGGTGGCTGCCCACCCCCGCGTGGCCCGGATCACGCGCCGCCCACCGACTACCCTTGCCGCGATGACGTACCCCTGGCTCGACGCACCCGCCGCGCAGGTCGCCGACACCGCGCGGACGCTGCTCGGCTGGACCGTGTCGTCCGGCGGCGTCACCGTCCGGCTCACCGAGGTCGAGGCGTACGCGGGCACCGGCGAGGACGCGGCGTCGCACGCCCACCGCGGGCCGACGCCGCGCAACAGGGTCATGTTCGGGCCCGCCGGGCACGTCTACGTGTACTTCGTGTTCGGCATGCACTGGTGCGCGAACATCGTCTGCGGTCGCGACGGCGAGGCGGCGGCGGTGCTGTTGCGCGCGGGCGAGGTGGTCGACGGCATCGAGACCGCTCGCGAGCGCCGGCCGCGCGCCGCCGACCGGGAGCTGGCCCGCGGGCCAGCCCGGCTGGTCGCCGCGCTCGGGCTCGGGCGGGAGGCGAACGGCACCTCGGCGATCGACGGCAGCGGCCCGCTGCTGCTGACGCCACCGACGAGCCCCGTCGACCCGGCGCGGATCGTCGCCGGGCCGCGCGTCGGGGTCGCCGCCGCGCACGACCTGCCGTGGCGGTTCTGGCTGGCGGACGAGCCCAGCGTCAGCGTCTACCGGCGGCACACGCCGCGCCGCCGGCCCGCTCCGGCCGCCCCGGTGCGGAACTCACCGGCCTGAATCGGCCGTTCCGGGCAACCCGGAACACCCTGCGGCGCGTCTGTCGTGCATGACGCGCCGTCTTCTCACCACGCCCCGGAGGCACGGCGTTGTGCACGAATGACTTTCAACAGGGTGTTGACAACAGGTCATTCTTGGGTGTGGGATGGACGGCATGGTCACCGTGGACAACGACCCGTTCACCGCTCCGGATGCTGCCCAGGCCCGGGCGCACCGCAACTACGCGGCGCTGCTGCGGATCGCCGAGCGGCACGCCGGCACCAACTCCCGCCGCCGGCGCTACGCCCACCCGGACGTGCCCGACGCCTACGAGGCGGCCACGCTGGTGATGGCGCTGGCCGGGGGCGCCGAGCTGGACGAGGGTGAGGAGCCCGTCGACCAGGCCGACCTGATGGCCGCGCTGACGCTGATCCCGCACGTGCGGGCCGAGGTGGACGCGCTGGAGGCCGGCCTGTTGCAGGTGGCCCGCGGCCGGGGCATGACCTGGCAGGCGATCGCCTTCGGGCTGGGGCTGGGCAGCGCCCAGGCGGCCCGGCAGCGCTACGAGCGGCTCACCGTCCGCACCGGCACCGGCGACTGACCGGCCGCCCGGCGGCGCGGGCTGTCACAGCGGCGGGCGAGACTGTGCCGGACGACGGCACGGGAGGACGCGATGACGCGCGAGGAGATGCTGGCCTACTGCCTGGCCAAGCCGGGAGCCTGGCTCGACCGGCCGTGGGAGGGCGACGAGGTGGTGAAGGTGGGCAGCCGCATCTTCGCGTTCCTCGGCTCCCCCGACGGTGAGGCCCGTCTCGGGGTGAAGTGCGGGGCGTCCCGGGAGGTGGCCGACGAGTGGCTGCACCGGTTCCCGGCCGACGCACGCCCCTCCCCCTACATCGGCCGGTCGGGCTGGAACACGCTGCGGCTCTCCGGCGGCATCCCGGACGACGAGCTGATCGAGGCGGCCGACGGTTCGTACGACGCGGTGGTGGCCAAGCTCCCGAAACGCGAGCGCCCCACCGGCTGACCGGAGAACCGGACGGAGCACCGAACAGCGCTGGATCGGACGGTGCACCGAGCGGCGGAGTCCGAAGTCCGAGACCGCAGCCCGAGGTCCCGCAAGGCAGGATCCGCATTCCACAAGGCAGGACCGCTGTAGATCTTGGAAGCTTAGCGCCCCTATGGGGGCCATTTCGTACCAAGATCTCGGCGCGGGGCGCGGGGCGCCGCGTCGGGCGCCCGGCGTGGGGCGTGCGGCTGGTCCGGGACGGGGCGAGCCCTGCCCCGGACCAGCCGCGCAGGTCAGCGGGGTACGACCCGCTCGGCGGCCCACTCCCGCCAGCCGGTCAGCTTGTCCGCCGCGGCGGCGAGCTGGTCGGCGACCGGGCCGGGGCCGGTGGAGCCGGGCGTGATGCGGGCGGCGAGCGCCGAGCGCACCGAGAGCACGTCGCGCACCGAGGGGTCCAGGTGCTCGCTCACCGCGGCCAGGTCGGCGTCGGACACCTCGTCCAGCGCGCAGTCGCGGGCCGCGCACAGCGCCACCAGCTTGCCGGTGATCTCGTGCGCGTCGCGGAACGGCACGTTGCGCCGCACCAGCCAGTCGGCGACCTCGGTGGCCAGCGAGAAGCCCGACGGCGCGCTCGCGACCAGCCGGTCCACCCGGACCGTCATCGTGGAGATCATCCCGGCCAGCGCGGGCAGCAGCAGCTCCAGCGTGTCGACCGCGTCGAACGCCGGCTCCTTGTCCTCCTGCATGTCCCGGTCGTACGTCATGGGCAGGCCCTTGAGCATGGTGAGCACGCTCATCAGGCCGCCGACCAGGCGGCCGGACTTGCCCCGGGCCAGCTCGGCGATGTCCGCGTTCTTCTTCTGCGGCATGATCGACGAGCCGGTGGCGAAGGCGTCGTCCAGCTCGACCCAGCCGAACTCCTGCGAGGTCCAGAGCACCACCTCCTCGCCGAGGCGGGACAGGTGCACGCCGATCATCGCGGTGACGAACAGGAACTCGGCCACGAAGTCGCGGTCGGCGACCGCGTCCATCGAGTTGGCGAACGAGGTGCGGAAACCCAGCTCCTTCGCGACCGCCACCGGGTCCAGCGGCAGTCCCGAGCCGGCCAGCGCGCCCGCGCCGAGCGGGCTGATCGCGGTCCGCTCGTCCCAGTCGCGCATCCGCTCCAGGTCGCGCAGCAGCGGCTGCACGTGGGCCAGCAGCCAGTGCCCGAACGTCACCGGCTGGGCGTGCTGCAGGTGCGTCATGCCCGGCGCGGCGGTGTCCACGTGCCGTTCCGCCTGCTCGACGAGGGCCTCGGCCAGCTCGACCAGCCGGGCCGCCACGCCGCGGGCGTGGTCGCGCAGGTAGAGCCGCAGGTCGGTGGCGACCTGGTCGTTGCGGGACCGGCCGGCGCGCAGCTTGCCGCCGAGGCTGCCGAGCCGTTCCAGCAGGCCACGTTCCAGCGCGGTGTGCACGTCCTCGTCGTCGACGGTCGGGCGGAACGCGCCGGAGGCGCAGGCCGCCTCCAGGTCGTCCAGCGCCGCCAGCATCCGGCCCAGTTCGTCCGGGTCGAGCAGGCCGGCGCCGGCGAGGACCCGGGCGTGCGCGCGGGAACCGGCGATGTCGTACGGGGCGAGGCGCCAGTCGAACTGGACGCTCACCGACAGCCGCGCGAGCGCCTCGGCGGGACCGCCGGCGAACCGGCCGCCCCAGAGGCTCGTCCGGTTGGCGGGGGCGCTGTTCTCGGTCAGGCTCTTGTCGTCCACCCCACCCATTGTGGTGCCCCCCATCAGGCCCCTCCCATCCGGGCGTCCCGTTGCGCGGCCATCGTGCTGGGCAGTCCCCACAGTCGTACGAATCCCTTCGCCAGCGACTGGTCGAACGTGTCGCCGGTGTCGTAGGTGGCGAGGCCGAAGTCGTAGAGGCTCGCCTCGGAGCGCCGGCCGGTGACCACCGCCCGGCCGCCGTGCAGGCGCAGCCGTACCTCGCCGCTGACGTGCCGCTGCGCGTCGTCGATGAACGCGTCCAGCGACCGCTTCAGCGGCGAGAACCAGAGCCCGTCGTAGACCAGCTCACCCCAGCGCTGGTCGACGCCGCGCTTGAACCGGGCCAGGTCCCGCTCGACTGTGACCGCCTCCAGCTCCTGGTGGGCGGTGATCAGGGCGAGCGCGCCGGGTGCCTCGTACACCTCGCGGCTCTTGATGCCGACCAGCCGGTCCTCGACCATGTCGAGCCGGCCCACGCCGTGCGCCCCGGCCCGCCGGTTCAGCTCCCGGATCGCCTGGTACGGGGTGACCGTCTCGCCGTCGATCGCGACCGGGACGCCGTCGTCGAACGTGATCACCACGTCGTCCGGGTCGCGTTCCGACGCCGGGTCCTCGGTGTACGCGTAGAGGTCCTCGACCGGGGCGTTCCAGATGTCCTCCAGGAAGCCGGTCTCCACGGCCCGGCCCCACAGGTTCTGGTCGATCGAGTACGGCGACTTCGCCGACACGTCGATCGGCAGCCCCTTCTCCTCGGCGTACGCGATCGCCTTGTCCCGGGTCCAGGCGAAGTCCCGGGCCGGCGCGACGACCTTCAGGTCGGGCGCGAGGGCGGCCAGGCCGACCTCGAACCGGACCTGGTCGTTGCCCTTGCCGGTGCAGCCGTGCGACACGATCGTGCCGCCGTGGGCGCGCGCCGCCGCGACCAGGTGCTTGACGATCAGCGGCCGGGACAGCGCGGACACCAGCGGGTAGCGGTCCATGTAGAGGGCGTTGGCCCGGATCGCCGGCAGGCAGTAGTCGGCGGCGAACTCGTCGCGGGCGTCGACCACCTCGGACTCGACGGCGCCGCAGTCGAGCGCGCGCTGCCGGATCACTGTCATGTCCTCGCCGCCCTGGCCGACGTCGACAGCGACCGCGATCACCTCCGCGCCGGTCCGCTCGGCCAGGTACGGGATGGCGACCGAGGTGTCCAGGCCCCCGGAGTACGCGAGCACGACCCGCTCGGTCACGAGGTGCCCCCTTCGACTGTGTCGTCGCGGCGGGCCCACGCGGCGAGCCGCTCACCCAGCGCGGCGCCGCCGTCGGCCTCGCGGGCCACGACGAGGATGGTGTCGTCGCCGGCGATGGTGCCGACGATCTCGGACAGGCCGGCCCGGTCCAGTGCGCTGGCGAGGTACTGCGCCGCGCCCGGCGGGGTGCGCAGCACCGCGATGTTGCCGCTGGAGTCGACGCCGTTGAGCAGCTCCCGCAGCAGCCGGATCAGCCGGGCCGGTGCGCCCTCGGCGTCGCGCAGCGGCCGGTGCCCGTCCTCCGGGATCAGGTAGACGCCCCGCCCGTCGCCGCCACGCGCGGTCACCGCCCCCAGTTCCTTCAGGTCGCGCGACAGGGTGGCCTGGGTGACCTGGATGCCGTCGCCGGCGAGCAGGTCGGCCAGCTCGGTCTGCGAGTGGATGGGGGTGTCGCGGATCAGCTCGACGATGCGGGCGTGCCGCGCGGCGCGGGTCAGCGGAGCGGTCATGCGGATTCCTCCAGGAGAAACGTCAGCAGCGCCTTCTGGGCGTGCAGCCGATTCTCCGCCTGGTCGAACACCGCGCTGTGCGGGCCGTCGAGCGCCTCGTCGGTGATCTCCTCGCCCCGGTGGGCGGGCAGGCAGTGCAACACGATCACGTCGGCGTCGGCGTGGCCGAGCAGCGCGGCGTTGACCTGGTACGGCAGGAACGGCGTGGTCCGGTCCAGTCCGTCCTCCTCCTGCCCCATCGACGTCCAGGTGTCGGTGGCGACGACGTGCGCGCCGCGTACCGCCTCGGCCGGGTCGGTGAGCACCTGGACCGAACCGCCGGTGGTGGCGGCGATCTTCTCGGCGCGGGCCACGATCTCCGGGTCGGGCTGGAACCCGGCCGGGCCGGCGATCCGCACGTGCATCCCGGCGGTCGCGCCGGCCAGCAGGTACGAGTGCGCCATGTTGTTCGCCGCGTCGCCCACGTACGTGAGGATCCGCCCGGCGGTGCCGCCGAACCGTTCCCGCACGGTGAGCAGGTCGGCCAGCAGCTGGCAGGGGTGGTACGTGTCGGTCAGCGCGTTGACCACCGGCACCGTCGCGTGCGCGGCGACCTCGGCGATCCGGTCGTCGCCGTGGGTGCGCAGCACGATCGCGGCGACGTAGCGGGACAGCACCCGGCCCGCGTCGGCGAGCGTCTCGCCCCGGCCGAAGTGGGTGACCTGGGTGTCCACCACGAGCGGGTGCCCGCCCAGCTCGGCGATGCCCACGTCGAAGGAGATCCGGGTGCGCAGGCTCTGCTTGTCGAACAGCACCGCCACCGACTTCGGCCCGGTCAGGGGCTGGTGCGCGTACCGGTCGGCCTTCATGCGGGCGGCGAGGTCGAGCACGGCGGCCTGCTCGGCGGGCGTGAGGTCGTCGTCGCGCAGGAAGTGGCGGATCATGCGGGAGCCTCCGTCGGGGTCGTGGCGTCGGGCGCGGCGGCGGACAGCGCGGCCGGCAGCGCGGCGAGGAACGCGTCGGCCTGCGCCGCGGTGAGGATCAGCGGCGGGGCGAGCCGGACCACGTCCGGCTGCACCGGGTTGACCAGGAAGCCCGCCTCGCGCAGCGCTGCCGCGGCGGCGGCGGAGACCGGCTGGTCGAGCACGATGCCGAGCAGCAGGCCGGAGCCGCGTACCTCACGTACCAGCGGGTGCCCGAGCGCCTCGACGCCCCGGCGCAGCCGCTCGCCGATCCGCTTGACGTGGTCGAGCAGGCCCTCGTGCGCGATCGTGGAGACGACCGCGAGCGCGGCGGCGCAGCTGATCGGGTTGCCGCCGAACGTGGTGCCGTGCGAGCCGGGGGTGAGCAGGTCGGCGGCCCGGCCGAAGGCCAGGCAGGCGCCCAGCGGCAGCCCGCCGCCGAGGCCCTTGGCGAGCGTGACGACGTCCGGCTCGACGCCCTCGGCCTGGTGGGCGAACCAGTGGCCGGTCCGGCCGACGCCGGTCTGCACCTCGTCGAGCACCAGCAGCGCGCCGTGCGCGGCGGTGATCCGCCGGGCCGCGGCGAGGTAGCCGGGCGGCGGGACGACCACGCCGTTCTCGCCCTGGATCGGCTCGATGATCAGCATGGCGGTGTCGTCGGTGACCGCCTCGGCCAGCGCGTCGGCGTCGCCGAACGGCACGTGGGTCACGTCGCCGGGCAGCGGGCGGAACGGGTCGGCCTTCGCGGGCTGCCCTGTGAGCGCCAGCGCGCCCATGGTCCGGCCGTGGAACCCACCGTGGGTGGCGACCACGTGCCGGCGGCCGGTGAGCCGGGACAGCTTGAACGCGGCCTCGTTGGCCTCCGCGCCGGAGTTGGCGAAGAACACCCGGCCCGGGCGGCCGGCCAGCGCGAGCAGCAGCTCGGCCAGCGCCACCGGCGGCTCGGCGACGAACAGGTTCGACACGTGCCCGAGCGTCGCGACCTGCTTGCTGACGGCTGCGACCACCGCCGGGTGGGCGTGGCCGAGCGCGTTGACGGCGATGCCGCCGAGCAGGTCGACGTACTCCCGGCCGGTCTCGTCGACCACGACGGCGCCGGAGCCGGAGACGAGCGCCAGCGGCGGCGTGCCGTAGTTGTCCATCATGGTGGCGTTCCACCGCTGCACCAGCGTGCTCATGACTCGATCACCATCGTTCCGAAGCCCTCCGACGTGAACACTTCCAGCAGCGTGGAGTGGGCGACCCGGCCGTCGACGACGTGCGCGGCCGGTACTCCCCCGCGCACCGCCCGCAGGCAGGCCTCCATCTTCGGGACCATGCCCGACTCCAGGGACGGCAGCAGCTTCGCCAGGTCGTCCGCGGTGATCTCGCTGATCAGGCTGGACGTGTCGGGCCAGTCGGCGTACAGGCCGGGCACGTCGGTCAGCACGACCAGCTTGCGGGCGTCCAGCGCCACCGCCAGCGCGGCGGCGGCGGTGTCCGCGTTGAGGTTGTGCAGCACCCCGTCGGCGTCCGGCGCGACTGTCGAGATGACCGGGATCCGGCCGGCCTCGATCAGGTCGGTGACCGCCGAGACGTTCACCGACTCCACGTCGCCGACCTGGCCCACGTCGACCGCTTCGCCGTCCACGTACGCGGGACGGCGCACCGCCGTGAACAGCCCGGCGTCCTCACCGGAGAGGCCGACCGCGTACGGGCCGTGTGCGTTGATCAGCCCGACCAGTTCCCGGCCGACCTGACCGACCAGGACCATCCGGACCACGTCCATCGCCTCCGGGGTGGTGACCCGCAGGCCGCCCCGGAACTCGCTGGCGATGCCCAGGCGGCCGAGCATGGCGGAGATCTGCGGGCCGCCGCCGTGCACCACGACCGGCTTCAGGCCGGCGTAGCGCAGGAACACCATGTCGGCGGCGAACGCCCGCTGGAGTTCGGGGTCGACCATGGCGTTGCCGCCGTACTTGACCACGACCGTGGCGCCGGAGAAACGGGCCAGCCAGGGCAGCGCCTCGATCAGCGTGGCGGCCTTGGCCTGGGCCCGGGTGAGGTCAGCGGAGAGGTTCATGTGGAGTAGGCCGAGTTCTCGTGGACGTACGCATGGGACAGGTCGTTGGTCCAGATGGTGGCGGTGTCGGCGCCGGCGTGCAGGTCGATCCGGACCGTGACGCCGCGGCCGGTGAGGTCCACCTTGGCGCGGTCCTCGGCGGCGGCACCGCCCCGGCACACCCAGATGCCGTTGACCGCGACGTCCACGCCGTCCGGCTCGAACACGGCGGCCGTGGTGCCGACCGCGGCGAGGATCCGGCCCCAGTTCGGGTCGTTGCCGAACAGCGCGGTCTTCACCAGGTTGTTGCGGGCCACCGTGCGGCCCACCTCGACCGCGTCGTCCTCGCTCGCCGCGCCGACCACCTCGATCGCGACCTCCTTCGTCGCGCCCTCCGCGTCGGCCAGGAGCTGCTGGGCCAGGTCGTGGCAGGCGGCGGTGACCGCGGCGGTCAGCTCCTCGGCGGTCGGCTCGATGCCGGAGGCGCCGCTGGCCAGCAGCAGCACCGTGTCGTTGGTGGACATGCAGCCGTCGGAATCGATCCGGTCGAACGTGATCCGGGTGGCGGCGCGCAGTGCGGCGTCCAGGGCGTCCGGCCCGGCCACCGCGTCGGTGGTGAGCACGCAGAGCATGGTGGCCATGGCCGGGGCGAGCATGCCCGCGCCCTTCGCCATGCCGCCGACGGTCCAGCCCGTACCCTGCGCCACAGTCGTCTTGGGCCGGGTGTCGGTGGTCATGATCGCCTCGGCGGCCGCCGGGCCGCCGTCGCGGGACAGGCCGCGCACCGCCTCGCGTACGCCGGGAAGCAGTTTGTCCATCGGCAGCCGCTCGCCGATCAGGCCGGTCGAGCAGACCGCGACCTCGCCGGCGCCGACGATCAGCCGCGCGTTCGCCGCGGTGATCGCGGCGGCGGTGTGCTCGGCGGTGGCGTGGGTGTCCTGGAAGCCGGCCGGGCCGGTGCAGGCGTTCGCGCCGCCGGAGTTGAGCACCACGGCGCGCACGACGCCGCCGTGCACGACCTGCTGGCTCCACAGCACCGGCGCGGCCTTGACCCGGTTGGCGGTGAACACACCGGCCACGCCGGCGTCCGGGCCGTCGTTGATCACGAGGGCGACGTCGGCGGCGCCGGAGGACTTCAATCCGGCCGCGACACCTGCGGCGCGGAACCCACGGGGGACGGTGACGCTCACGGGGCCACTCCAAACACGGACAGACCGGTGGTCTCCGGGAGACCCACCATCAGGTTGGCGTTCTGCACGGCCTGGCCGGCCGCGCCCTTGCCCAGGTTGTCGATCGCGCTGACCACGATCACCCGGCCCGAGTCGACGTCCACAGTCGCCTGGAGGTGGCAGGAGTTCGACCCGGCGGTGGCCGCGGTGTGCGGCCACGATCCCTCGGGCAGCACGTGCACGAACGGCGCGTCGGCGTAGGCGGCGGCCAGCACCGCGCGCGGGTCGGCGTCGCCGGTGGGCACCGCGGTGACGGTGGCCAGGATGCCCCGGGGCATCGGCGCCAGCACCGGGGTGAAGGACAGGCCGGTCGCGCCGGTGGCCTGCTTGATCTCCGGCACGTGCTGGTGCGCGCCCACCTTGTAGGGGGTCAGGTCGCCCATCACTTCGCTGCCGAGCAGGTGGGCCTTAGCGGCCCGGCCCGCGCCGGAGGTGCCGGAGGCGGCGACCACCACCACGTCGTCGGGGCGTACCGCGCCTGCGGCGATCAGCGGCGCCAGCGCCAGCGTGGTCGCCACCGCGTAGCAGCCGGTGCTGGCGACCCGCGTGGCGGCGGCGATCTCGCCCCGCTGGCCGGGCAGCTCGGGCAGCCCGTAGGTCCAGGCGCCGGCGTGCTCGCCGCCGTAGTAGCGGGACCAGGCGCCGGCGTCACGCAGCCGGTGGTCCGCGCCGAGGTCGACCACCTTGACCGGGTCGGGCAGCGCCGCGGCGAGCGCCGCGGACTGCCCGTGCGGCAGGGCCAGGAAGACCAGGTCCGCGTCGGCGAGGGTCGCCGGTTCGGTCGCGGCGAACACCAGGTCGAGGCCCGCGAGGTGCGGGTGTACGGCGGTGACTGGCTGACCGGCCTGGCTGTGTGCGGTGGCGGCGATCAGCTCGAACTCGGGGTGACCGGCGAGCAGGCGCAGCAGTTCGCCCCCGGCGTATCCACTCGCCCCGGCCACGGCAACCCGAATGCCCATACCCACCTCCGCATGACTATGCAGAGAAGGTTACCAGCGGCAAGGCGAGCAGTGCAAGTTCATGCAGCCTACTGCATGAAGCTGCGGCCGGGCTGGCCCTTCCGATCCCGCCCAGGGAGGGCCAGCCCGGCCGGGTCAACCTCGCTCGACGAGCCCGTGCTGACGCTCATAGGTGCGGAGGGCCGCATCCCAGGCCTGGGTGTACTCCGACGGGCCCATGTTCAAGTCGTTGTGACCCCGGACCGCCTCCCGGAGCAGTTCCACCAACTCCGGCACGGTTTCCCGGCGCTCTGCCACGTACCGACGGAACACCTCGGCGAACTGCTCCCCGGTCAGCCGGGCGGCATGCATCGTCACCGGGTCGCCTTCGAGATTCTGGAGCACCGCGCACCACCGTCGGGTCAGGTCATCGGCCTGGCGGGCCCTGACCTTCTGCAGCTCGTGGTCGCACTCCAACTTGATCCGGTCCTCCCAGTACGGCCGCAGCCGCTCGCGGACCCGCTCGTCGGGGCTGACACGGACCTGGGCGGTGAAGGAGGGGGCTGTCGCCTGACGGGGCCAGCGCTGGCCGGACAGATGCGCGTTCAGAGCCTGCTCCAGTTCGTGGGAGCGGTGCGGCTCATGCCGCCGGGCCAACTCGACCGCTTGTTCCCGGAGAATGCCACACGCCCACGTCAGGTAGCCCTCGGCCCGGAAGCGCAGTTCCTCGAATGTCATCCGGTGCGCCGTCCAGACGTAGACGGCGTACAGGCGGAAGTCAAAGGCGTCACCTTTCGCCGGCACCAGGAGGGGCTGCGGGGCCTCCTGGCGAAACGACACGGCGACGGGAGCAGCCGGGGTGGGGGAGGCGATGGTCGACGGGGCGGGCGGGAAGACGGTGTGCCACCAGCGGCGTGCCGGCTGATCCGGAGCGGAGGAAGGGGTGCTCGAAGGCGCTGCGGGAGGGGTGGTCATCTCTGTTCCTCGTTCGTGAGTCGTCGTACGTCGTCGAGTAGGGAGTTGCCGGGCATCAAGGGCTGCCAGACGTGCTGAATCTGGTGGTCCAAGCGACGCCGGAGGGGCTCTCGGCCGGCCACCACCGCCGTGAGCAGCTGACGGCAGTACAACGCCACCTCAGGCTGTCCGTCCGCGCGGCTGAGCCAGAAACCGAGCGTTCGCCAGGCTCGAAACGCGGTTCCTGGGATGGCGAGCGCGGCGGCCCAGCAGGTGGCCAGATCCTGTAGTTGGACGGTGCCACGCCGTGTCAGGTCGAGCAGTTCGGGCCAGTGTTCCCGCGGCGCGGGTGACCACCGGTCGGCCAGGATCCGCAGCGCCCGGCCGGCGTGCAGGCGCACCTCCGGGTGGGCCGAGACGGCCCACTCCGCCAGCGTGGCCGTCACCTCCGCCGTGTACCCCGCGTCGTACACCTCCACGAGGCCCCGGACCACGGAGTTGTGCCAGCGCTGCATCCGCGCCTCCGCCACCTGACGCAGGTGGAGCAGCGCGCTCTCGGGCCAGAGACGAGCGAGGCCGAGAGCGTAGGCCCGAGCCACGGTGTCCCGGCGGTGCGCCGTGCCACTGTCGGCCCAGCGGTCCAACTCGGCGCGAAGCCGATGACGCAGCGAGGGCTGCATGGCCATCGCGACCAGAGCGATGGCCGCCGTCTGACGCACACCGGCGCGTCGTTCCCGTGCCAACTCGTCCACGGCTAGCAACGCGGAGCGCACCGCGAGACTTGCCGACCAGCCGATGGCGCCCGCTGCGGCCTGCCGGACGCCGGGCACGTCGCTGCGGGCGAGATCAATCCACCACCGCAGAAGCCGCTCCGGGTGCCACCAGTCCTGCCAGGCGACCTCCAGGAGGCTGGAACGAAGTGCGTCGTTGGCCGGGATGAACTCCACTCGTCGCCCGCCCGGCACTCGATCGTCGTCGACCACCCGCACCGCCTGACGAAGTTCGGGCCCCATCAACTCGTCAAGCGCGGACCCGCGGCCAGGCATGACCGCCTGCGGCAGGTCGTCCGCCGCAGGCCCGGTCAACAATCGTGCGGCGTGGTGGACCTCCGACACCGGCTGGCCGGCGAGTACCGCGCAGGACATGCGGAACGCACGACGATCGCCGGCAGCCCAGAACTCCGACGGGTGCTGCCCGTCGGAACAGTCGAGAATGCGAGCCGCCCGCTCCCGCACCTGCCCCGGCAGCAGGCGTTCCAACCGCTGCGTCAGATCCATGCCGTTCACGGGGTTGCGGGCGATGGAATCCACCAAGCGGACCACCTCGCCCGGGCGCGGATCGCCGCGCAGGTAGGCCATCATCAGCGGGTGCCCGACGGCTTCGTCCTCGACATAGCGATCGACGCACGCTCCGACGCACTCGTTGCCACATCGCCCGACGCACCGGCCGCGCAGATGCCGCCGTAGTTGGGCCCGGAAGACATCCGCAGCGCCGGGAGGCCGATGCTCGACGATCTGGTCGGTGAACTCCCTGCCCCGCGACTGGAAATCACCGACGAGCACCACCGTGCAGCCCACCGCCTCGGCCCGAGCTGCCGCGCCGACCAGGGTCATGCCGTCCAGTTCCCGGATCGCCGCGTCGCTAAGGGGCAGGACGTAACCGTGCCCGGCTCGGAGGATGCCGGCTGTCCGGATCAGATCTCCGAGGCTCTCCACGTTGATCAGGCCCACCCGGTCGTAGCCGTGCCGTCTGGCGGAGGCCAGACATGCCGCCGTGTAGCGGCCCGTACCTTCCGGTCCGGAGAGACACAGCAGCCCTCGGCGCTTGAGCCGTCGGTCGAGGTGCTGATCGCTCGACGCCGGCGCGTACCCGTCCGCGGACTGTCGGACTGTGGCTCCACTCAACGTCTCCGACCAGCTCCGGCCGTCCCCGACGCCGGCCATGGTGACGTGCATCGCGCCGATGGCGGTGGCTCCGGTCCCGGTCGCGTTCTGGCCCTGAACGTGTACATCCCCGACCTCGATCCCCGCCGGTGCGCCGAGCAGCGCGGAGAGCCGGCCGATGATCTCGCGCGGGTCGAGAGACGGATCGTCCTCCGTCTCCTCCGTCTCCTCCGTCTCCTCCGCGAGGCCTTGCTCATCCGCATCCGACGGATCGGCGCCAGGGTCGGCCCCGTCGACCGTGGCGCGTACAGCCTCTCCGCCGTCATCCGGGTGGACCGGCGGGACCGGCACCGGGACGCCGTCGGTCTCCGGCGGGGGCACGTGGGCGATCATCGTTCGGTCCCGTCCCGGCCGATGATCGCGTCGCGGCCGACCGATCCGATCGCTGTCGCGTTCGGGCCGACAGCGCTCTGCCCATGGACCTGGAGGCTGCCGATCCGGATGCCGGCGTCGCCGGAATGCGGCGGTTCGACCGAACGGCCGATGGAGTCGGACTCGACGTCGCCTGCCGGGTCTACCGTTCGCGGTTCGCCGATCGGCAACGACGACATGTCCTCGTCGACCACGTAGAGCCAGGCGGTCTCCTCGAAGCCCTTGTCCGGGTGGCTCACCTGAACCTTGCGAAACCGCTCGGGCCGCATCTCCTCGGGGTATTCCTGGACGACGTTCCGGAAGATGTCGTCGGAGACGACGAGCGCGACTCCAGCATCCGGGAAGGCGGCAAGAGCCCGCTTGAGCGGCTCGGAGTCGCAGAGCCGGCAGACGAGGACGACTGCCGAACCCGGGAAGCCGTTCGCGCCGTCCAGGTGTACGAGGCCCTGATGGACGGCCACCCGCAAGCGGATCCGCGCCGCGGGCACCCGGCTGACGTTGTACGCACGCAGCCGTCGGTTGAGCTCCGGGACGAATCGGCCGATGATGAGCGCCTCGGGGGCGTCCCGCGGGGCAATCGCCAACTCCCCGTCACCGGCCTGCTGGGTATGCCACTGCGTCCGGTCCAGTCCGACCAACGCGGCGGCCTCATGCAGGAGGCGCCGGAACTCCTGCTGCGCCTCGTACTGCTGGACATTGCTGCGGCGGCTGTACCGCTCCATGTCCACGCTGATCAACATTCGTCGCTCGGGATGGTGCATCCGGTGTCGCCCCTTCGTCACTCTCCCGCCGGAACCGGCGGGACCACAAGGGACATCGAATCCGGGTCGCCCGAGCCGCACCCCGTAGAAGTACGGCATCCGCCGTGCCTGTCCGGAACCGGTCTTCCCGTCTTCGTCCGGGATTCGGCAGGCGGAGCCGCGATGGACTGGACACATGATCGACGTCCTCAGCGAGTTGCTTCTCGACGCGGGCTGGCACCCGGCGGCAGTGCTGTCCGTGGTGGCGATCTACGTCGGAGTCGCCGCACTGATGCGCCACGCGTCGCGCTCCGCGCAGCTTCGGCTACGCTTCGACGGTCTTCGCTGGCTGGCGAGAATGGGGTTGTCGATGCGTCGAGGGGCACCGCCCCAGGCCGAGTGGCCGTACGGGACCTTCCTCCGGCGGCTGCGCCCGGCAGATCGGGAGATCGTCCTGGGTCTCGGTGTCCGACGTCAGGTACCCGCCGGTCAGATCCTGATCCACGAGGGCGTCCGGGAATCGCACCTGGTGCTCCTGGAGGAAGGGTTGACCAAGGTGACGGCGAGTCTCCCCGACGGTCGGTCGGCGCTGCTCTCACTGCGCGTCGGTGGTGACCTGGTCGGTGAGATGTCCGCCCTGAACGATCAACCCCGCTCGGCCACAATCACCACCTGCGGCCCCACGCGGTACAGCGTCATTCCCAGAGACCGGTTCACCCGATTCCTCAAGGAGCACCCCGCATCCGCGCTCGAACTCGCGGCGATGGTGGCGGATCGGCTGCGCTGGTCCAACCGCCGCCGCATCGACTTCACCTCGTACCACGTAAAGATCCGCGTGGCCCGGGTGATCGCGGAGCTGTGCCGGACGCACGGTAGGCGGAGTCCGGAAGGTGTGGTCATCGACGTCCGCCTGACCCAGCCGGAACTCGCCACGATCTGTGGTGCAGCGGAGACATCGATTCAGAAGGCCCTGCGCGAGCTACGCGCTGAGCGGCTCGTGGACACGGACTACCGGCGGATAACGGTCCGGGATCTGCCAGGCCTGCGAGGCCTCGGCGAGTTGCCTTCCGACGACGAGTGAGCCGGCGTGTTAAAAGGGGCCCCCTCCTCTACCGGAGGCGTTAAGAGGGGGCCCCTCCTTTCATGCGCCGCGCAGGGTGGCGCCGAAACGCTCGGCGGCTACCGCTACCGCCGCGTCGCGCGCGGCCACCGCCTCCTCGCCCGCGAGGGTCCGGTCCGGGGCGCGGAACGTCAGCTTGTACGCCAGCGACTTACGTCCCTCGCCGAGCTGCTCGGAGGTGTAGACGTCGAACAGGCGGACGTCCTCCAGCAGCGCGCCCGCGCCCTCGACCAGCGCCGCCCGCACCTCGGCCGCCGGCACCGCGTCGTCCACCACCAGCGCCACGTCGATCAGGGCCGGCGGGAACGTGGAGATGGTCGGCCCGGCCGCCAGCGGGGCGGCGGGCAGCGCGTCCAGGTCCAGTTCCATGGCGCTGGTACGCCGGGGCAGCTCCAGCGCGGCCAGCACGGCCGGGTGCAGCTCACCGGCGTGGCCGACGACCACGTCGTCCACCACCAGTTCGGCGCAGCGGCCCGGGTGCCAGGGCGCCCGCTCGCCGGCCCGTACCGTCACCCGGTCGGCGGGGATCCCGGCGGCGTCGAGCACCGCCCGGCCCGCCTCGACGGCGTCCGCCCAGCCGGCCGTGCGGCCCGCGCCCCACCAGCCGGCCGGTTCGATCTCGCCGGTGAGCGCCACCGCGACGTGCCGGGGCTGGGCGGGAACGACCGCGTCGGCGGCGGCGAACTCCTCGTCGGTGGGCCGCCGGTCCACGCCCATCGCGGGCGGGGTGCCGGCACCGGGACGCGGGTGGAAGACCGTGCCGATCTCGTAGATCGACACGTCCCGCTGGCCCCGGCCGACGTTGCGCTTGACGATGCCGAGCAGCGGGCCGAGCAGCGTGGTGCGCAGCAGCGGCTCCTCCTCCGACAGCGGGTTCGCCAGCCGTACCGCGGGGCGGCGCGGGTCGTCGGCGGGCAGGCCGAGCTGGTCGACCAGTTCCGGCGCGACGAACGGCTGCGCCAGCACCTCGACGTAGCCGCGCTCGGCGAGGGAGCGGGCGACGGTCCGGCGGCGCTGCTGCTGCCAGGTCAGGCCCCGGCCGGGCGGCGCGGTGGGCAGCACCGACGGCACGCGGTCGTAGCCGTCGAGGCGTACCACCTCCTCCACCAGGTCGGCCGGGTCGGTCAGGTCGGGCCGCCAGCTCGGCGGCGTCACGGTCAGCACCTCGCCACCCCCGGCGGCGGAACCGCCACCGGTGGTCGTACCGACGCTGCCCGGGTCCTCGGCGAGCCGGTCGGCGCCGCGGGTGACGGTGCAGCCGACCTGCTCCAGCAGCTCCACCACCCGGTCCGGCGAGTAGGTCACGCCGACCCGGCGCGACGGCAGGTCCACCGGCAGCGTCACCGGCGTACGCGGCGCGACGTGGTCGATGTCGAGCACCTCGGCGCCCGCGGTGCCGCCGGCGAGGTCGGTGAGCAGCCGGACCGCCTTCTCCAGCGCGACGAGCGGCAGCGCCGGGTCCACGCCCCGCTCCCACCGCTTCGCGGCCTCGCTGAACAGCTTGTGCCGCCGCGCGGTACGGCCGACGGTGGCCGGATCCCAGTGCGCCGCCTCGAACAGCACGTTCGTGGTGGAGGCGAGCACCTCGCTGGTCTCGCCGCCCATCACCGCGGCGAGCGAGATCGGACCGCTCTCGTCACAGATGACCAGGTCCTCGGCGGACAGCGTGCGGTTCACCCCGTCGAGCGTGGTGAGCTTCTCCCCCGCCTCGGCGCGGCGCACCACGAGCGTCCCGGCGATCCGGTCCGCGTCGAAGGCGTGCATCGGCTGGCCGAGTTCGAGCATCAGGTAGTTGGTGATGTCGACGGCGAGCGAGATGCTGCGCACCCCGGCCACGGTGAGCCGCTGCCGCATCCAGCCGGGCGTCTCCACTGTCGGGTCGACGCCGCGCACCATCCGTGCCGCGAACCGGTCGCAGCCGATCGTGTCGCGGACCTCCACCGGGTACGCCGGCTCGGCGGTCGCGCCGGGCGCGGGCGCGTCGGCCGGGTCGCGGAACGGCACGCCGAGCGCGTGCGACAGTTCCCGGGCGATGCCGCGCACGCTCAGCGCGTACCCGCGGTCCGGGGTGATCTCCATCTCGACCACGACGTCGTCAAGGCCGACGACTGGCCGGGCGTCGTCGCCGGGCTGCGCCTTGACGTCCTCGGGCAGCACGACGATGCCCGAGTGGTCGTCGCCGAGGCCCAGCTCCTGCGCGGAGCAGATCATGCCGTGGGAGTTGCGCCCGTACGTCTTGCGCGCGCCGATGGCGAACCCGCCGGGCAGCACCCCGCCGGGGAGGATCACCACGACCCTGTCGCCCACGGCGAAGTTGCGCGCCCCGCAGACGATCTCCTGCGGCTCGCCGGTGCCGTTCGCGGCGCCGACGTCCACCCGGCAGAAGCGGATCGGCTTCTTGAAGCCGGTCAGCTCCTCGATCTCGAGGACCTCGCCGACGACGAGCGGGCCGGTGACCGACTCGCGCAGGTCCACGACGGACTCGACCTCGATGCCGAGGTCGACCAGCGCCTGCTCCAGGTCGCCGGTGGGCAGGTCGACCGGGAGGTCCACGTACTCCCGCAGCCAACTGACAGAGACTCGCATGACTGTTAAACCACCGTTCCCGTAGCTCAGGCGCCGAACGCGCGGGTGAACCGCACGTCGCCCTCGGCCATGTCCCGCATGTCACTGACGCCGTGCCGGACCATCACGGTCCGGTCGATGCCCATGCCGAACGCGAATCCGGAGTAGACCTCCGGGTCGATGCCGCAGGCGCGCAGCACCCGCGGGTTGACCATGCCGCAGCCGCCCCACTCGACCCACTGCGGACCGTCCCGGTGCTCCGGGAACCAGACGTCGAACTCCGCCGACGGCTCGGTGAACGGGAAGTAGTGCGGCCGCCAGCGCGTCTTCGCGCCCTCGCCGAACATGGCCCGGGCGAAGTGGTCGAGCGTGCCGCGCAGGTGCGCCATGGTGATGCCCTTGTCCACCACCAGGCCCTCGACCTGGTGGAAGACCGGCGCGTGGGTGGCGTCCAGCTCGTCGGTGCGGTAGACCCGGCCGGGCACCACCACGTAGATCGGCGGCTTGCGGCTGAGCATGGTGCGCGCCTGCACCGGCGACGTGTGCGTGCGCAGAACAAGGCCCGAGCCTTCGGGTGCGATGTGGAACGTGTCCATCAGGCCGCGCGCCGGGTGGTCGGCCGGGATGTTCAGCGCGTCGAAGTTGGTCCACTCCAGTTCGACCTCGGGGCCCTCGGCCACCTCGTAGCCCATGCCGATGAACAGATCGCTGATCTGCTCCATCAGCACGCTCAGCGGGTGGCGGGCGCCGCGCGGCCGGCGGTCGTACGGCAGGGTCACGTCGACCCGCTCCTCGACCAGCACCCGCGCGGCCCGTTCCCGGTCCAGGATCTCCTGCCGGGCGGCGTACGCGGACTCGATCGCCCGGCGGGCCTCGTTGACCCGCTTGCCGGCGTCGGCCTTCGCGGCCGGCGGCAGCGCGCCGATCTCCCGGCGGGCCAGCGACACCGGGGACCGGTCACCGAGGTGCGCGGGGCGCAGCGCGGTGAGCGCGTCCGGGTCGGCGGCCCCGGCGAACGCCTTCTCGGCGTCGGCCACTGCTCCGGCCAGGGCGTCCGGGTCGAGCAGGGCGACCTGCTTCGGGTCGTACGGATCGTTGCGGTAGCTCATGGTGAACGGGCACTCCCTCACGGCGGCGCCGACCCTCACGGGTGGCCAGGCGAGTCTACGGACGCGCGGCTTCGCCGCAGCCCGCCGGTGGGGAGTCGTGCAGGGGGAAGGGTCAGGCCCGCCGCCCGCCGACACCGGCGGGCTGGCTAAACGAACGCCGTGGCGCGTTCATGACGAGGCGGACTCCCCTGCTGTGTCGTGCGTGGCCGTAGGCCGACGCAGTGCTCTCGCGGAAGAATACAGGCAGACGGCCGCCGCCGCAGCCAGGTTCAGGCTCTCCGCGCGCCCGTGCAGCGGCACCCGGACCCGGGCGTCGGCGGCGTCGGTCAGCTCCTCGGGCAGGCCGTGCGCCTCCGAGCCGAACAGCCACGCGGTGGGTGCGGCCAGCCGTCCGGCGTCGGCGAGGTCGTCCAGGTCGCTGTCGCCGTACCCGGTGGTGGCGAAGACGGTGAGGCCGGCGGCCCGCAGCGCCTCGACGGCCGCGAGCGGGTCGGCGGCGCGCACCACGTCGACGTGGAAGATGCTGCCGGCGGAGGCCCGCACGCACTTGCCGTTGTAGGGGTCGACCGCCTCGCCCGCGAAGACCACAGCGCCCGCGCCCGCCGCGTCGGCGGTGCGCAGCACCGTGCCGGCGTTGCCCGGATCGCGGATCCCGGCGAGCACAGCGACCAGTCGCGGCCCGCGCGCCACTGCTTGCTCCAGGGGTACGTCGAGGTGGCGGCACACCGCCACCAGGCCCTGCGGGGCGACGGTCTCGGCCAGCGCGGCCAGGGCGTCGTCGGTTACCTCGGAGACCGGCACGTCGGCCCGGGCGGCCGCGGCCGCGAGGTCGGCGTACCTGTCGAGTGCCGCCGGGGTGCCGAACAGCTCGACCACGGTGCCGGTGCGGGCGAGCGCCTCCCGGACCGCCTGCGGCCCCTCGGCCAGGAACCGGCCGGCCTGGTCGCGGTCGCGGCGGCGCTGCAGCCGCCGGGCGGCCACGATCCTCGGGGTACGCGGGGTGAACGGTCCGGGAACGGCGTCGAGGCGCCTCCCCTGCGACGGTGAGTGCATGGGAGACGCCTCGATCTGCCGTACGGGGTGGGTCAGGCGGCCTGAGCCGCGGCGCCACCGGTGCCCTCGGCCGCCACGGCGGCGCGGGCCAGCTCGACGATCGCCGCGAACGAGGCGGCGTCGTTGACGGCCATGTCGGCCAGGATCTTCCGGTCGACCTCGATGCCGGCCAGGCGCAGGCCCTGGATCAGCCGGTTGTAGGTCAGGCCGTTGGCCCGGGCGCCGGCGTTGATCCGCTGGATCCAGAGCTGCCGGAAGTCGCCCTTGCGGTCGCGACGGTCCCGGTAGGAGTACTGCATCGAGTGCAGCACCTGCTCCTTGGCCTTGCGGTACAGCCGGGAGCGCTGACCGCGGTAACCGCTCGCGGTCTCCAGCAGGGTACGACGCTTCTTCTGGGCGTTCACAGCCCGCTTGACGCGTGCCATCTCAACTCCTTCTTCGGTTCAGGTGGCTCGCGTCAGCGGCCGAGCAGCTTCTTGATGCGCTTGGTGTCGGCCTTGGCCAGCTCGACGGTGCCGGTCAGCCGACGGGTCTGGGTGCTGGGCTTCTTCTCCAGGTTGTGGCGAAGGCCGGCCTGCTGGGCAACGATCTTGCCCTTGCCGGTCACCTTGACCCGCTTGCCCATACCCGTGTGGCTCTTCATCTTCGGCATTGGAACGTCTTCTCCCCTGTTACTGGCCGCTGGTCTCAGCGGTCGTGCCGGTCTCACCGGCTGCTGCGGTCTCGCCGGCCGCCGGGGTCTCGCCGGCCGGAGCGGCCGGTTCCTCCGCTGCCCGGTCGCGCGGTCCACCGCGGGACGCCGTGGCGGCGACCGCGGAGGCCTTGACGGCCCGGTGCGGAGCGAGAACCATGATCATGTTTCGGCCGTCCTGCTTCGGCGCGGCCTCGACGTATCCAAGGTCCGTGATCTCGGACTCGAGCCGGCGCAGGAGCCGGTAGCCCAGCTCCGGGCGGCTCTGCTCCCGACCGCGGAACATGATCGTCACCTTGACCTTGTCGCCGGCCTTGAGGAACCGCACCACGTGACCCTTCTTGGTCTCGTAGTCGTGCGGGTCGATCTTCGGCCGGAGCTTCATCTCCTTGATGACGGTCTGCTGCTGGTTACGCCGCGCTTCGCGCGCCTTCAGTGCGCTCTCGTACTTGAACTTGCCGAAGTCCATGAGCTTGCACACCGGCGGGCGCGCCATCGGCGCAACCTCGACCAGGTCCAGGTCGACGTCCGCGGCCAGCTGCAGGGCGCGCTCCAGCGGGACGATGCCCACCTGCTCACCCTCAGGGCCGACCAGTCGGACCTCACGTGCCCGGATCTGCTCGTTCACGCGTGGTTCGACGCTGATGGGGCCTCCTCGAGTCGAGTCTCCTACGGTGCCGACTCCGTGGGCTCCCGGGTGGGAGCCGACCCGGAAAGCAGAAGGCCCCGGCGTATGCCAGGGCCCACTCGACCGGTCGGCACGATCACAGGATCGCGCATCCAGCGTCGGGACGTGCCCGAAACCGGGGACCGGACCCGGCCACCGTGGCGGCGACTCGGGTGGGAGCGGGCGCTCCGCTTCTCGACCGCCCGCGCGTCAGGGACGGGGGCAGTCTGGTCGACTCCGCAACACTACACCCTCGGCCCAGGCCAGCCCAAACCGGGCTCGCTGGTCAGCGGGGTGCCGACTGGCCGGCGGACAGCGCCGCCAGGTGCGACTGGTGCAGACGGCGCAACGCGCGGACCGCCTCGACCGCGCTCTCCTTGTCGGCGGCCTGCAAGGCGACCATCGGCAGCAGGTCGTCGTCGTGCAGCTCCAGGCTGGCCCACGGGGCGCCCCTGTCGAACCGGACACCGCGGACGACCTCCCACGGCAGCTCGTACGAGCTGAACACGTTGCGCACCCGGACGCCCCTGGCGTCGGCGATCACGCGAGGGCGGGTGAACAGCAGGAAGCCGAGCGCGCCGAAGACACCCAGGCCGATCATGGCGAACTGGTCGCCGCGCTGGAACGTGCCGTAGCCGTTGCCGGTGGCGCCGGTCAGCGACGTCGCGACGAGGCTGAACACCACGATCAGCGTGACGGCCGACACCCAGCAGACGACCCGGACGCGGCGGGGTCGCACGGTCACCACGGAATCGCTCACCCGACCAGTCTGCCATCCGGTTCGGGCGCGCCTTCGGCCGCCACACGGTCCGGGCCACGCCGGCGCAGGCTGGTGACCACCACCGCGAGCAGCGTGAGCAGGGCGCCGGCCAGCACCGGCAGCCGGACACCGGGGCCGCCGGGCAGCACCAGGTCCAGCAGCAGCGCGCCACCGAGCTGCCCGGCCACCAGCGCCAGGCCGGTACGCAGCACCCCGGCGGCGCGTACCCCGACCAGCAGCGAGAGCACGATGCCGACGCCGAGCAGGCCGCCGACGTAGAGCCACCACTGGGCAGGCCAGCGGGGCTGGCTCGCGAGCGCTCCGGTCAGCGCCGCGACCGCGCCGATCAGCACTGTGCTGACCGCGAAGTTGACAGCGAGGCCGGCGGCCGGGCCGACCGAGGCGGCGACCCGGCCGTTGAGCGCGGACTGCCCCGCCACCGCCAGCCCGCCCAGGACGCAGAGCAGCACCAGCCCGACCGCCAGGTCACCGACCGGGCGGCCGAGCTGGGCGAGGGCCACCGCGCCGACGCCGAGCACCGCGCCGCCGACCCGGGGCACTGTGAGCGGCATCCGCCCGGTCGCGGCCAGCCCGGCCCGGTCCACCGCGAGGCCGCCGAGGCTGCCGCCTGCCACCTGGGCGATCGTGAACACCGCCACCCCGAGCACCGGCACCACCACCGGGGCGACCAGCACGATCACCGCGCCGCCCACCCCGCCGAGGTACGCCCACCACGGCAGCCCGGAGCGGCGCAGCCCGGCCAGCCCGGCGCGCATCGACGGCAGCGCCACGATCCCGGCCAGCACCAGCAGGCAGCCGCCGAGGTTGTTGACGACCGCGCCGAGGACCGGGGCACCGGTCCGCTCCCCCATCTCGGCGTTGACCGCGCCCTGGGCGGCCGAGGCCACGCCGCCGGCCACGACCACCGCGAGCGCGGCCGGGAGCGGCAGCGGTCTCACAGCCGGCAGGCGTGGATGTTGGTGACGAGGATCGCGCGGGCGCCCAGCTCGTACAGCTCGTCCATGATCCGGTGGACGTCGTCGCGGAGCACCATCGCCTGCACCGCGACCCAGCCCTCCCGGTGCAGCGGCGAGACGGTGGGCGACTCGATGCCCGGGGTCAGCGAGCTGGCCCGGTCGAGCAGGCCGGCCGGCACGTCGTAGGCGAGCATCACGTACCGGCGGGCGACGAGCACGCCGTGCAGCCGGCGCTGCAACTGTTCCTGCTGGGCGCCGCCGGGCGCGCCGGCGCGGCGGACCAGCACCGCCGAGGAGCGCAGCAGCGGCTCGCCGAAGACCACCAGGCCGGCCTGGCGCAGCGTCGCGCCGGTCTCCACCACGTCGGCGACCACGTCGGCGACGCCGAGGCGGATGGCGTTCTCCACCGCGCCGTCCAGCCGGATCACGTCGGCCTTGACGCCCAGCTCGGCCAGGTGCCGCTCGACCAGACCGGGGTACGCGGTGGCGATGCGGTGCCCGCCGAGCTGCTGGACGGAGGCGACGTCGTCGGGCCGGGCGGCGAACCGGAACGTGGCCCGCCCGAAGTTGAGGTCGACGATCTCCTCGGCCGGCGCGCCGGAGTCGATCAGCAGGTCGCGGCCGGTGATGCCGACGTCCAGGTCACCGGAGCCGACGTAGGTGGCGATGTCCTTGGGGCGCAGGTAGAAGAACTCGATGTCATTGGCCTCGTCCCGGCAGACGAGGTCCTTCGGGTCGGTGCGCTGGCGGTAGCCCGCCTCGCGCAGCATCCCGGCGGCCGACTCGGCCAGGGCGCCCTTGTTGGGTACTGCGACACGCAGCATGGGAGTGCTCCTTCGTTCGATCGGATGATCAGCGGACGGGCACTCAGAGATGTCGGTAGACGTCCTTCAGTTCCAGGCCGGTGGCGAGCATCAGCACCTGCGCCTGGTAGAGCAGCTGGGAGATCTCCTCGGCGGCCCGCTCCGGGCCCTCGTGCTCGGCGGCCATCCACGACTCGGCCGCCTCCTCGACGACCTTCTTGCCGATGAAGTGCACGCCCTTGGCGAGCGCCTCGACGGTGCCCGAGCCCGGGGTGCCGGCGGCGGCCTTGGCCTGCAGCTCGGCGAACAACTCCTCGAACGTCTTCACGGAAGGCGATTCTTCCAGCCGCTCCTGGTGACGGGCCGGGTGGGTCAGGCGAAGCCGACCCGCTGGGCGGACTGGGCGTCGATGGCGCGGACGGCCAGGGCGGCGTCCAGCGCGGCCACGGTCGCCGACCAGCCCTTGTCCTCGGCCGAGCCGGGCAGCCCGGCCCGGTCGCGGGCCTGCTCGACGGTGTCCACCGTGAGGACCCCGTGCGCCACCGGCTTGCCCTCGTCCAGCGCCACCCGGGTCAGCCCCTCGGTGACCGACTTGCAGACGTAGTCGAAGTGCGCCGTCGCGCCGCGTACCACCACGCCGAGCGCGACGACCACGTCGAAGCGGCGGGCCATCGCCTGGGCCACCACCGGCAGCTCCACCGAGCCGGCCACCCGGGCCACCACGGCCCGCGCCCCGCACGCCTGCGCGGCGGCCACCGCACGCTCGGTCATGTGGTCGGTCAGGTCGCCGTGCCACCGGGCGGCCACCACGCCCACAGTCATCCCGGCGGCGTCCACCGCGGTCACGCCCGGCTCACCGAAACCCGCCATCGCCCTACGCTCCGATCTCGTCACCGGCGACCGGGCGGCCCATCGGCGCCTCGGTCACCTCGTCCAGTCCGTCCAGCAGGTGGCCCATCCGGTCCCGCTTGGTGCGCAGGTAGCGCACGTTCTCCGGGTTGGAGCGCACCGGCAGCCCCTCCCGGCCGGTCACGGTGAGGCCGTACCCCTCCAGCCCGGCCCGCTTGGCCGGGTTGTTGGTCAGCAGCCGCATCGACCGGACGCCCAGGTCGTAGAGGATCTGCGCACCGGTGCCGTAGTCGCGGGCGTCGGCCGGCAGGCCCAGGTCGAGGTTCGCGTCCACGGTGTCGCGGCCCTGGTCCTGGAGCTGGTACGCCTGGAGCTTGTGCAGCAGGCCGATGCCCCGGCCCTCGTGCCCGCGCACGTAGAGGACCACGCCGCGGCCCTCCTGCGCGACCCGGGCCAGCGCGGCCTGCAGCTGCGGCCCGCAGTCGCAGCGCAGCGAGCCGAACACGTCGCCGGTGAGGCACTCGGAGTGCACCCGCACCAGCACGTCCCGCCCGTCGCCGAGGTCGCCCATGACCAGCGCGACGTGCTCGGCCGGGTCGTGTTCGGCGCGGTAGCCGAGCGCCCGGAACACGCCGTACGGGGTGGGCATGCGGGCCTCGGCGGCCAGCTCGACCTGCTTCTCGGTACGCCGCCGGTGTGCGATCAGGTCCGCGATGGTGACGAGCGTCAGCCCGTGCTCGGCGCAGAACTTCTCCATGTCCGGCAGGCGCATCATGGTGCCGTCGTCGTTCACCAGCTCGCAGAGCACCCCGGCCGGGCGCAGCCCGGCCATCCGGGTCAGGTCCACCGCCGCCTCGGTGTGCCCGGGACGGCGCAGCACCCCGCCGGCGCGGGCGCGCAGCGGCACCACGTGGCCGGGCCGGGCCAGGTCGGTCGGGCCGGTGGCGGCGTCGGCGAGCAGCCGGATGGTGTGCGACCGGTCGGCGGCCGAGATGCCGGTGCTGACGCCCTCCCGGGCGTCCACAGTCACCGTGTACGCGGTGCCGCGCCGGTCCTGGTTGGTGTGGTGCATCGGCGGCAGGTCGAGCCGGTCGCACTCGTCCTCGGTCAGCGGCACGCAGATGTAGCCGGAGGTGTACCGGACCATGAACGCGACCAGCTCCGGGGTGGCCAGCTCGGCCGCGAAGATCAGGTCGCCCTCGTTCTCGCGGTCCTCGTCGTCGACCACGACCACCGGACGCCCGGCGGCGATGTCCGCCACCGCCTGCTCGATCGAACCGAACGTGCTCATGCCACGGCCTCCGAGTACGTCGCCGGGATCGGGGCGGGCGCGGTCGCGACGGCCCGGGAGGTGCGCCACCAGCTGTACAGGCCGGCGGCGCAGAACGCGCCGTAGACCAGGTACATGGCGGCCGACGGGTAGAAGCCGCCGCGCAGCAGCAGCGGTACGCCGACCGCGTCGACGGCGATCCAGATCAGCCAGAACTCGACCCAGCCGCGGGCCATGCCGTACGTGGCGAGCAGGCTGCCGACCAGGATCCAGGCGTCCGGCAGCGGCCCCCACGAGCCGAGCGCGGCGAGCACCGGGTACGCGGCGGCGGTGCCGACGGCGGCGGCCACGAGCAGGCCGAGCCGTTCCGGCCAGGTGGCCCAGCGCGGCACCACGGCCGGCTCCTCCCCGCCACCGGCACGCCGGTTGCGCGACCAGCGCCACCAGCCGTACACGCTGACGGCGAAGAAGAAGACCTGCCGGCCGGCCTGGCCGTAGAGGTCGTGCGCCTGCGGGGTGACGAAGACGCCGCCGAGGAACACGGTGAACAGCAGCGCGTTGCCGATCATGCCGACCGGCCAGGCCCAGACCACGCGGCGCAGCCCGAGCAGCGCCGAGCCGAGCCCGAAGACGTTGCCGACGATCTCCCGGACCAGCACCGGCGAGCCGGCCACGTGCACCTGGGCGTCGAGCAGCCAGCCGAGCGGGCCCATCACCGGGCACTCCCCGCGCCGCGGTCGCCGAGCAGCCGCTCGACGTACTTGGCCAGCACGTCGACCTCCAGGTTGACCGGGTCGCCGATCCGCTTCGTGCCGAGCACGGTGAGCTTGAGCGTGGTGGGGATCAGGCCGACCGAGAACCAGTCGTCGCCCGCCTCGGCGACTGTGAGCGACACGCCGTCGACGGTGATCGAGCCCTTCTCCACCACGTACCGGGCGAGCCCGGCGGGCAGCCGGAACCGCACGGTCTCCCACTGCGCGGCGGGCTCCCGGGCGACGATCTCGCCGACGCCGTCGACGTGGCCCTGCACCAGGTGGCCGCCGAGACGGCTGTTGAGTGCGGCGGCCCGTTCGAGGTTGACCGGGTCGCCGGGGCGCAGCGCGCCGAGCGCGGTGCGGCGCAGCGTCTCGCCCATCACGTCGGCGGTGAACACGCCGCCGTCGACGTCGACCACGGTGAGGCAGACGCCGTTGACGGCGATCGAGTCGCCGTGCCGGGCGTCCGAGGTGACGAGCGGGCCGCGGATGGCGACCAGCGCGGAGTCGTCGCCGGTCTCGGTGCTCCGGACGATCTCGCCCAGTTCCTCGACGATGCCGGTGAACATGTCAGCTCTCCCTCTTCCGGGGCAGCGCGGTGATCCGCAGGTCGGGACCGACCCGCGTAACGTCGGTGATCTCCAGATCGATGGCGTCGGCGATGGTGCTCACGCCGGCGTCGAGCAGCGCGGTCGGGCCGGCGCCGAGCAGCTTCGGCGCGACGTACCCGACGATCCTGTCGACCAGGCCGGCGGCGAGGAACGCGCCGGCCAGCGTCGGCCCGCCCTCCAGCAGCGCGGCCCGCACGCCCCGGTGGTGCAGCTCCGCGAGCAGCGCCGGCAGGTCGACCCGGCCGTCCGGCCCGGCGCCGACCTCCGCGGCGGTGGCGATCCACGTGCGCGCGGCGCCGTCGCGGACCCGGGCGTCGGCCGGGGTACGCCCCGAGCTGTCCACCACCACCCGCAGCGGCTGCCGGATGGCCATGGTGCCGTCGCGCAGGTTGCGGGCGGTCAGCCGGGGGTCGTCGGTGAGCACGGTGCCCACCCCGGCGAGCACCGCGTCGACGGTGCCGCGCAGCGCGTGCACGTCGATCCGGGCCGCCTCGGAGGTGATCCACATGCTGGTGCCGTCGGCGGCGGCGGAACGCCCGTCGAGCGTGGCCGCGTACTTCCAGATCACGTACGGCCAGCCGCGGCGCATCGAGGTGAGCCAGGCGACGTTGCCGGCCTCGGCCTCCTGCGCGCGTACCCCCAGGGCGACCTGGACCCCGGCGGCGCGCAGCGTGGCGGCGCCGCCGGAGGCGACCGGGTTGGGGTCGGGCACGGCGATCACCACGCGGGACACCCCGGCGGCGATGAGCGCGTGGCTGCACGGGCCGGTGCGGCCGGTGTGGTCGCAGGGTTCCAGGGTGACCACCGCGGTGCCGCCGCGGGCCCGCGTGCCGGCCTGGGCCAGCGCGACGATCTCCGCGTGCGGGCCGCCGGCGTACGCGTGGAAGCCCTCGCCGACGACCTCGCCGTCGGTGTCGAGCAGCACGCAGCCGACCACCGGGTTGGGGCTCGTGGCGCCGAGGCCCCGCGCGGCCAGTTCGATGGCACGACGCATCGCCTCGTCGACGGAGACGCTCGCCATGGCCGCCTGTCCTCCCGCTCGCCGGTCGCGCGCGGGCGGGGTTCGGGAGGAACGGCCACGAAAGCCGCGGACACGCGGCGGCGGAGAACCCGGGGACGGCGACGCCGACCCCGGGGAGCCCACGCAGCGGCTGAGGGTGCTCAGCGGCCGGCAGGGGCCTCCCCCGTTCCGCGCGCTGTCTCCCATCCGGACTTTCTGGGGGCGGACGAGCCGCACCCCAACCGTCGGCCCCGGATTCTCACCAGGTCCACCGTCCGGCCGAAGCCGTCCGGGTCGCGGGCTTACCACGGTCGGACCGTGGATCACCGCCGGTTCGGAATTTCACCGAGCCCCGCCAGCGCGTGGTGGGTATAGGGGAAGTCTTACACGTTCCGCCCGGGCGCGCGCCACAGAGGCGAGCTACCTCACAGGACCGGTCAGGTGACGCCGCGCCGGCGGTCCACCGCCACGTACGAGCCGGGCTGGCTCTTGGCCACCGTCTTCATCTCCGAGGCCACCGCGATCGCCTCCAGCGGGTCGGTGAACCGCTTGCCGGAATCGGACAGCGACACGCCGATGGAGAGCGTGACGAGCGCGGCGCGGCGGATGTTGCCGCGCCGGTCCTTCAGCTCGACGAAGCCGCGTTCCCGGTCCGTGGCGTCGTAGAGCGCGTCGGCGGCCTTCTCGAAGTCGACGACGGCCCGGCTGGTCAGCGGCCGGACCTGGCTGGGCGCGCAGACGATGACGAAGTCGTCGCCGCCGACGTGGCCGAGGAACGCCGGCGGCAGCCCGATCGACACCACCGCCCGGTGCAGGCTGCGGGCCAGCGCCGAGATGAACTCGTCGCCGCGCACGAAGCCGTACCGGTCGTTGACGCTCTTGAACCGGTCGATGTCGATGTAGCCGACGGCGTAGTCGACGCCGTTGCGTACCCGGTCGCTGATCTCGCGCCGGATCCGGCTGTTGCCGGGCAGCCCGGTCAGCGGCGAGACCTCCCGGAACTCCTTGTTGCGCCGCAGCGTGGAGTTGACCCGGGCCACCAGTTCCAGCGTGTCGAACGGCTTGACCAGGTAGTCGTCCGCGCCGACGCTGAGCCCGTTGACCTTGTCCTGGGTCATCCCCTTGGCGGTCAGCATGATCACCGGCAGGGCCGAGGTCATCGGGTCGGCGCGCAGCCGCCGGGTCAGCTCCAGCCCGTCGATGCGCGGCATCATCAGGTCGACGACTGCGAGGTCGGGCCGCTGCCGTTCGATGACCTCCAGCGCCTCCTGGCCGTCGGCGGCGTGCAGCACCTCGAAGCCGTGCAGGCGCAGGTTGAACTCGACGAAGCGGGCGATGTCCTCGTCGTCGTCGACGACGAGGATCACGTCGGGTCGCTCGCCGGCCGGGTCCATCTCAGGCCCCGGTCATCGCGCGTTCCGCCAGGCCCCGCAGGCGGCGTACCGCCTCCGCGGGATCGTCGGCGCCGTAGACGGCGGTGCCCGCGACGAACGCGTCGGCGCCGGCCGCGGCGGCCTGCTCGATGGTGTCCGCGGCGATGCCGCCGTCGACCTCGATGCGCAGCTCCAGGTGCCCGCTGTCGACGTGCCGGCGGGCCGCGCGCACCTTGTCCAGCAGCTGCGGCAGGAAGCGCTGGCCGCCGAAGCCGGCCTTGATCGTCATGATCAGCAGCGTGTCGAAGCTCGGCAGCAGTTCGAGGTACGGCTCGATCGGGGTGTCCCGGTCGATCGCCAGCCCGGCCTTCGCCCCGGCCGAGCGCAGGTCCTTGGCCAGCGCCACCGGGTCGTCGCACGCCTCGGCGTGGAACGTGACGTTGTACGCCCCGGCGTCGGCGTACCCGGGCGCCCAGCGGCGTGGGTCGGTGATCATCAGGTGCACGTCGAACGGGATCCCGGTGACGGCGCGCAGGCTCTGCACCACCGGCAGCCCGATGGTCAGGTTGGGTACGAAGTGGTTGTCCATGACGTCGACGTGCAGCCAGTCGGCGGCGGGCTCCACGGCACGGACCTCGTCGGCGAGGCGGGCGAAATCGGCGGCCAGGATGCTGGGCGCGACGATCGGCGGCGGTACGGTCACGGGGCCAGTGTACGAACGCGGTGATCCGGAGGTAGCGGCACGGCTCCCGGAGCGACCAGCGGTGATCCTTCCGTCACCCGTGGTGCACCATCCGGCCGTCCGGAGAAAAAATCGGCACGAATAGTCGCCGGTGACTGGCCGATCGATTGAAAGATGACGAAACTCCTACAGGGACGGTCACGTATGCTGCACGCCCGGGCGCGGGGGACGCCGGTCGGGCCTATGACGACCGGCTGTCATCTCTCCCGGAAGGGGCGGACGATGCGACGGTGGCTCCACGTGCTCGCGCTGGCCGGCGCCGCGACTGCGGTGCTCGCGGGTTGCGCTCAGGTGCATCGGGCCGACGGCGACCTGATCGACGACTGGGCGGCGCTGCCGGTGCCGCAGCTGTTCGTCCCGGCGACCGAGGCGTGCCTGCCCCGGCTGAGCACAGTGGTGGCGGCCGCCACGTACGAGACGGTGAACTGCGCGGGCAGCCACCTGGCCGAGACCGTGCACGTCGGCCGGTTCAGCGGGCCGGCGGCGCAGGGCGTACGCCCCGAACCGGGCTCACCGGCGCTGCGGACCGCGCGCGCCGAGTGCGACCAGCGGGCCCGGGAGATGATCGGCGGGGACTGGCGCGCCGCCCGGCTCACGTTGAACATCGCGCTGCCCACCGTCACCGCCTGGACGTCCGGCGCCCGCTGGTTCCGCTGCGACCTGGCCGAGACCGACAGCATCGACAACACCCGCCCGGTCAACCGGGTCGGCAGCCTGCGGGGCGCGCTGGTCGGCGACAACCCGCTGGTGCACAGGTGCTTCGACCCGAAGCTGATCGGCCAGAACCTCAACTACATGGCCCCGGTGCTGTGCACCGAACCGCACCGGGCGGAGTTCGTCGGCGTGTACGAGGAACGCGACATGAGCTGGGCGGAGTTCACCCGGGGCGCGCCCGCCACGCACCGGCGCTGCATGACGCTCATCGCCGCGTTCGCCGAGGTGCCGGACAACGCCGAGCTGCCGTACCGGGCCGGGTCCATCTTCTACCCGCCGTCGCAGCGGGAGTGGGAGGAGGGCGACCGGGGCGTGCGCTGTTTCCTGTGGAGTGACGACCGCAAGCTGAACCGCTCGGTGCGCGGCGCCGGACCCGAGGGACTCCCGGTCACCTGAGCGGCTGCCGTATGCTGCACCGCCGAGGCGTACCGGTCGACCGGGCGGCGCCGGATGCGCGGGGGAGGTCGGTCGGGATGCGGCGATGGCGGGTGGCGGTCACAGTGGGCGCGGCGCTGGCGCTGGCGCTCGGCGGCTGTGCCGCGCCGGCCGGAGTGGACCGGGACCTGGTCGACGACTGGCCCGCGTTCGCCGCGCCGGTCGGTTTCGTGCCGCAGAGCGGGGCCTGTCATCCCACTGTCGCCGACGTCGGCTACCTCAGCGGCTACCAGCCGGTCGACTGCGCCACCCCGCACCGCACCGAGACGCTGCACGTGGGCACGATGACCGGCGCGGAGGCGGAGCGTTCCGCACCGCCGCGGACCGGCTCGGCCGGTGTGCGCGCCGCGCACGCCGACTGCGCCCGGCAGGTCACCCGGGCCGTCGGCGGGGACTGGCGCGGCGGGCGGCTACGCCTGGCGGTGGTCTTCCCCTCGGCGCTCGCGTGGTCCGGCGGGGCCCGCTGGTACCGCTGCGACGTCGCCGAGATCACCGATCTGGACGAGGGTGCCGTGGCCCAGCGCACCGGCAGTCTGCGGGGTGCGTTGAAGCCCGGCTCGAAGCTCGCGCTCGGCTGCTTCAACCCGAAGCTGAGCAAGGACGAGGTGCAGTCGATGCGGCCGGTGGCCTGCACCAGCAAGCACCACGCCGAGTTCGTCGGCGTCTACCAGGCGCCGGACATCAGCTACGCCGAGTTCGAACGCACGCCGCTGCGCACGCACAAGGCCTGCCGCGGCCTGATCGCCAAGTACGCCGGGCTGCCGAACGACGGCAACATGCAGTACCGGGCCGGCACCATCATCTACCACCCGTTCGAGGAGCAGTGGCGCGACGGTGACCGGGGCGTGCAGTGCTTCCTGTGGGTCTCCGAACGTTCGCTGACCCGGTCGGTCAAGGGCGCGGGCGCGAAGGCGCTGCCGATCACGTGAGACCCGGGCGGGGCGGGCCGGCGCCCACCCCGCCCGGGACCGCTCAGCCGACCTGCAGCGTCACGTCGTCCACGACGAAGCTGGTCTGCAACGAGGAGTCCTCGACCCCGGTCCACTTCAGCGTGACCGTCTGACCGGCGTACGCGGCCAGGTTGAAGGTGCGCTGGGTGTAGCCGGTGGCCTTGTTCAGGTTCGAGTACGTGGCCAGCGTCGTCGAACCGACCTGCACTGTGAGCTTGTCGTACGCGGTCGAGGTGGTCGTCTCGGCCGAGTCGATGTGCAGCCAGAACGAGAACGTGTAGCTGCTGCACCCGGACGGCAGCGTGACCGACTGGGACAGCGTGTCGGTACGCGAGGAGCCGTACCCGTTCATCCACGCCTTGTACGACCCGGTGCGGGCCGCCTGGCTGGAGCTGTTGGTGATCACGCCGGAACTGGCCGTCCACGGCGTGGTGCCGGACTCGAAGCTGCTGTTGCCGATGAGCTGGCCGCCGGTGCAGCCGCCGCTGCCGCCGGTCACGGTGATCGTGTAGCTGGCGGTGCGGGTGGCCGAGCCGGTGCCGGTCACGGTGAGCGTGAACGTGCCGGTGGTGGCCGTCGACGAGGCGGCGACGGTCATGGTGGCCGAGCCGCCCGAGGTGACCGAGGACGGGCTGAAGCTCACCGAGACGCCGCTCGGGGCGCCGCTGGCGGACAGCGCCACGGTCTGCGCGCTGCCGGCGGTGGTGGCGGTGCTGACCGTGGCGGTGGTGGAGCCGCCCCGGGCGACGCTGCCGGAGGTGGGGCTCACCGAGACGGAGAAGTCGTTGGACGGCGTGCCGCCGCCGACGGCGAGCTGCCAGATCGCGTACGCCACACCGTCAGCGGCCCGGTTGAGGATGGTCGTGTTGATGTTGCTGGTGTTGTCGCAGGAGCGGTGGTAGCACCCGTCGTACGCCGCACCGGCGGTGCCGCCCCACTTGCTGGCCTGCGCCGAGCTCTTGGTGTAGCTGGCGCCCGCCGCGTAGCCGGAGGTCTGGATGCCGGCGTTGGCGAACGAGTAGTCGTCCGAGCGGCCCTGGCCCTCGGTGTTCTCCTCCGGCGAGATGCCGAACGAGTCCCAGTACGCCTTCAGCGGCGCGGCGGTGGCCGAGGTGATCCGGTTGATGAAGTAGCCGCCGTTGGGCGAGCCCACCATGTCGAAGTTGTAGTAGCCCTTGATGTAGCCCCGCTGGGTGGAGCTGAGCTGGTTGACGTAGTGCTTGGAGCCCTGCAGGCCCTGCTCCTCGCCGTTCCACCAGGCGAACCGGACCCGTTTGGTCATGGTCGGGTTCTGCGCGGCCAGCACCAGCGCGTTCTCCAGCAGCACCGACGAGCCGGAGGCGTTGTCGTTGATGCCGGGGCCCGCGGAGACGCCGTCCAGGTGGGCGCCGAACATGACGACCTGGTCGGAGGGGCCCTGCGGCCACTCGGCGATCAGGTTGTTGCCGGGGTAGGTGCAGGTGGAGCAGTTCTGCTCGGTGACCGTGTAGCCGGCGGCCTGGAGCTTGCCCTTGACGTAGTTGACCGACGCCGTGTAGCCGGCCGAGCCGGAGCGCCGGTTGCCGCCGTTGCTGGTGGCGATGGAGTTGAACTGGGTGAGGTGGGCCTGGATGTTGCTCAGGGAGACGTCCGGGGCGGCGAGGGCGGCGACGGCCGGGGCGGGGGCGGCCGGAGCGGGCGCGGCGGAGGCGGTGCCGGCCAGGCTCGCCGTCGTCAGGGTGGCGACGAGGGCGAGCGCGAGGCTCGTGGTCGGCGTTCTGCGTCTCATGGAGACTCCTCGTGGGGGTTCGGCGGGCGGGGGTGCCGGGACCGGTGGTCGAAACAGTTACATGCATCGATCAAACAGTCAACGGGCTGTCACATCCCACCGGCCCCCTCTCCCCACCGGGATGCCGCACACGCTCCATCCCTCCCCATTTCTCCGCATGACGATCAAGGAGTTCGTGTCCGGGCACGGCGGCCCAGGCGACACGAACTCCTTGATCGACTGCGAGGACAGGTGGGTCAGACCCGGCGGAGGACCGCCAGGAACATGGCGTCGGTGCCGTGGCGGTGCGGCCAGAGCTGCACAGTGGGGCCGTCACCCAGGCCCGGCATGCCGGCCGGCAGCAACGGCCGCGCGTCGACGAAGTCGACGTCGAAGCCGCACCGCCGGGCCGCCTCGGTCACCGTCACGTGCGTCTCCACCACGTGCGGCGAGCACGTCACGTACGCGACCAGGCCGCCCGGCCGGGCCGCCCGCAGCCCGGCGGTGAGCAGTTCCCGCTGCAACCGGGTCAGAGGCGGCAGGTCCGACGGCTGGCGGCGCCACCGCGACTCCGGGCGACGGCGCAGCGCGCCCAGCCCGGTGCACGGCGCGTCCACGAGCACCCGGTCGAAGTGCTCCTCCGGCAGCTTCGGGTCGCTGCCCACTGTGCGCCCGTCCGTGTGCACCACAGTCACCGGCAGCCCGCGGGTGGCCTGGGCGACCAGCCGGGCCCGGTGCTCGGCCACCTCGACAGCTGTCAGCCGGGCACCACGGGTCGCGGCGAGCGCGCCGAGCAGGCCCGACTTGCCGCCCGGACCCGCGCACAGGTCCAGCCACCGGCCGTCCGGGCCGTCCAGCGGTGCCGCCACCAGCGCGTCCGCCACCAACTGGGAACCCTCGTCCTGCACGTGCGCACGGCCGTCGGTCACCGCCGGCAGGTCACCCGGCGCGCCGCCGGGCAGGTAGACCGCGTACGGCGAGAACGCGCCGGGCGCGCCGCCCACCTCGTCGGCGAGCGCCACCGGATCGGCCAGGCCCGGCCGGGCGCACAGGTGCACCGGCGGGCGCTCGTTGTCCTCGATGAGCAGCCGGGTCGTCTCGCCCATGTCGCCGCCGAGTGCCTCGGCGAACGACCGCACGATCCACTGCGGATGGCTGTACGCGAGCGCGAGGTGCCCGATCGGGTCGGCCTCCTGCGCCGGGGCGAGCTTCGCCACCCAGGCGTCGGCGTCCCGGCTGGTGATCTCCCGCAGAACCGCGTTGGCGAACCCGGTGGCGCCCGGCCCCACGGACCGGACCAGGTCCACGGTGGAGGACACCGCGGCGTGCGCGGGCACCCGGGTGTGCAGGATCTGGTACGCCCCGAGCCGCAGCGCGTCGCGCACCGGCGGGTCGATGCGCTGCACGTCCCGCCCGGCCGCGTCGGTGACGATCGCGTCGAGCGTGCCGGTGTGCCGCAGCGTGCCGTAGGTCAGCTCGGTGGCGAACGCGGCGTCCCGGCCGGTCAGCCCGGCCTCGCGCAGCATCGCCGGGAGCACCAGGTTGGCGTACGCGTCGTCGCGGTGCACCGCCGCGATCGCCTCGTACGCGATCTGCCGGGGCAGGTCGACTGCCGGACGGGCCGGACGCCCGCCCCGCCGGTCCCCACCGAACCGGTCCCCGCCCCGCCGGTCGCCGCGCTCACGGTCACCGCCGAACCGGTCGCCGGCACGCCGGTCCGCGGCGGGCCGGTCGGAGCGCTGCCGGGCGCCACGCTCACGGTCACCGAAACGGTCGTCACCCCGGCGCTCGAAGGCGGGCCGGTCGCCGTGCTCACGCGCGTACCCCCCGGGACGCTCGCCCTCGACGGGCCGGTCCGGGCGCTGCGGCCCCGTCACGCGAACACCTCGCCGGCGGTGACCCGGGCGCCGCGCGCCCAGTCGCCGGCGGGCATGGCCTTCTTGCCTGCGGCGCGCACCTCGCCGAGGCGCACCGGCGTGGTGGCGGTGCCGACCAGCACACCGGACTTCTCCACGTGCAGCTCCCCCGGCTTCAGCTCCGGGCCGGCGGGCAGCGGGGTGACCGGGCCGAGCTTGACCCGGTCGTCGCGGAACGTGGTCCACGGGCCGGGCGCGGGCGTGCAGGCGCGGATGCGTCGGTCCACCGCGAACGCGGGGTCGCCCCAGCGGACGCGGGCGTCCTCCACTGTGAGCTTCGGGGCGAGTGAGACCCCGTCGGCCGGCTGCGGCACGGCCCGGGCGGTGCCGGCGCCGATCGCGTCGAGGACCGCGACCAGCAGCCCGGCGCCGGAGTGCGCGAGCCGTTCCAGCAGGTCACCGGAGGTGTCGGCGGGACGGATCTCGTCGGTGACGGTGCCGTACACCGGGCCGGTGTCCAGCCCTTCCTCCAGCTCGAAGACGCTGGCCCCGGTCAGCTCGTCGCCGTGCAGCACGGCGTGCTGCACCGGCGCGGCGCCGCGCCAGGCGGGCAGCAGGGAGAAGTGCAGGTTGATCCAGCCGTGCCGGGGGATCTCCAGTGCCACCGGCGGCACCAGCGCGCCGTAGGCGACCACCGGTACGCAGTCCGGCGCCAGCTCGCGCAGCCGGTCGAGGAACTCCGGCTCACGCGGACGGGCCGGGGTGAGCACCTCGACGCCGTGCGCGTCGGCCCACGCGCCGACCGGCGACCGGACCAGTCCCCGGCCCCGCCCGGCCGGGGCGTCGGGGCGGGTGACCACGGCGAGCAGTTCGTGCCCGGAGGCGGCGATCGCGTCCAGGGCCGGTACGGCGACAGCCGGCGTGCCGGCGAAGATCAGGCGCATCCGGGTCACCGCCCCAGGCCGAACGGGTTGCCGGCGGCGTGCGGGCTGAGCTTGACCGTCGGCGGCGCGGCCTGGTCGTACCACTCGGCCTGGCGGATCGCCTTCATGGCCTCCTTGCGGCCGGCCGCGTCGAGCCGGTCGACGAAGAGCACCCCGTCGAGGTGGTCGGTCTCGTGCTGCACGCAGCGGGCCATCAGGCCGGTGCCGACGATCTGCAACGGGTCGCCGTAGCCGTTGAAGCCCTTGGCGATCACGTTCTGCCGGCGCTTGGTGTCGAAGTAGAGCCCGGGGATGGACAGGCAGCCCTCCGGGCCGTCCTGTTCCTCGGAGTCGGGGAACTCCAGCACCGGGTTGACCAGGTGGCCGAGGACGTCGTCGACGTCGAAGGTGAACACCCGCAGGCCCACCCCGAGCTGCGGCGCGGCCAGGCCGGCGCCGCTCTGCTCGCGCATCGTGTCGGTCAGGTCGGCGATCAGCTTGCGCAGCTCGGCGTCGAAGTCGACGACCGGGTCGGCCGGCGTGCGCAGCACCGGATCGCCGAACAGACGGATGGGCTGGACGGTCACTCGGCGTGGCTCCTTGTCTGGGTCGAACGATGCGCGTCCAGTCTACGGAGTCGGCCCGGCCGCCCCGGGTGGCGTACCGGGAACGGTGACCGGGGCCGCCTCCCGCCCCACGCTCACCGGCAGCGTGGCGTGACCACGCAGGGTGAGCCGGACCCGCCGCTCGGGCCGGCCCGCCACTGCCAGCCCGGGCAGCCGGCGCAGCAGCAGCGGGAACGCCACCTGCGCCTCCAGCCGGGCCAGCGCCGCGCCGAGGCAGTAGTGCGGCCCGGCGCCGAATGAGAGCGGCGCGATCTGCGCCCGCCACGGGTCGAAGCGGGCCGGATCGGGATAGCGGCGGGGATCACGGTTGGCCGCGCCGAGCAGCACGATGACCCAGCTCTCCGGCGGCAGGTCGACGTCGCCGTACCGGGACGGCGCGGTGCTCATCCGCGAGGTGAGCTGCACCGGTGAGTCGTAGCGCAGCAGCTCGTCGACGTACGCGGGGGCGAGGTCGGGCCGCTCGCGCAGCGCCGCCGCGGCGCGCGGATGGTCCAGCAGCGCCACCAGGCCGTTGCCGAGCAGGTTGGTGGTGGTCTCGAAGCCGGCCACCAGCAGCACGATGAGGTTGGCCAGCAGCTCGTCGCCGGAGAGCCGGTCGCCGCCGTCGTGCGCCTGGACCAGCGCGGTGGTGAGGTCGTCGGCCGGGGCCCGGCGGCGGGCCGCCACCAGCTCGGTGAAGTAGCCCCGCAGCTCGGTCGCGCCCCGGTCGGCCACCGCCAGCTCGTCGGCTGTGATCTCCGGTTCGAGCACGCCGGTCAGGTCGGTGGCCCAGCGCCGGAACAGTGGCCGGTCCGCCGCCGGCACGCCGAGCAGCGCGCAGATCACGCCGACCGGCAGGGGGTACGCGAACGCGGCCATGAAGTCGACCGGCTCGTCGGCGCCGAGCATCGCGTCGACCAGCTCGTCGGCCTGCGCCCGCACCACGTCGCGCATCGCGGCGATCCGGCGCGGGGTGAACGCGCCGGCGGCCAGCCGCCGCATCCGGCTGTGGTCGGGCGGGTTGGTGCGCAGCATCGACCGGGAGATCGACAGCACGGCCGGGCTCTCCTGCCAGCCGGGCATGAACTGGTCGCGCAGCGCGTCGTCCATCACCCCGAACCGGGCGTCGCGCAGGATCGCGTCGGCCTCGGCGTAGCCGGTGACCACGTAGAAGACCGGCCCGGCCTGGACCACCGGGCCGTGCGCGCGCAGCCGCTCGTACGTCGGATAGGGGTCGAGACGACCCTCGGGGGACATCAGCAGCGCGAGCGCGTCGGTCGGATCCACGATTCCGCCTCCCCAGGCATCGGAGGCCTTCATCATGCTCCGGCCCGCCGGATCGGGTGAACCCGTGCTGGCGAGGTGGCGGTGTCCCCGGCGGTCAGGCGCCGGCGCCCGGCTCCCCGGCGAGCACCGGGCCGCCGCCGAGCAGCGCGTGCTCCGGCAGCGGCAGCGTGATGCCGTGCGCGTCCTCCCAGTCGTGGATGAGCCCCGGGCGGGCCTGCGCGGTGAAGAAGTCGACGGCGCTGATCCCGCCGACCACCGGCTCGTCCACCTCGGCGACCAGCCGGGCCGGGACCATCGGCAGGCCGGCGCGCACCGCCGCACTGAGCCGCCGGTGGCCGTCGACGACGAAGAAGTACTCGCCGGTGTAGCCGATGCTCAGCGGCTCCGGCTCCTCGTCGCGTCCGGCCGCCTCGGCGGCGGCGTCGGAGTCCCAGAGGCCGCGCAGCGTCGACACGTCCTCGGTGGGGTACACCCGGTTCGGGTCGAGCAGCAGCAGCGGCCGGCCGGCGCGCAGCACGTCCGCGCCGAGTCGGCCCTCGTAGACGTCGATGACGTGCTGGATGACCTGCTCCGGGTTGGCCCGGGTGGTGTCGCAGACCAGGTCGTAGTTGCGCAGGCGGGCCTTGTCGACGCCGTACCGGACGATGAACCGGCCGCGCTCGCTCTCGCTGCGCTCGCGCAGCTTGGCCCGCGCCTCCTCCAGCGAGGTGTAGCTCTCCGCCGGGCCGGACGGGCGGGCCAGCACGCGCCGGGCCGCCTCGGTCGGCTCGGTGATCATGTGCACCTTGAGCGCGTCGGTGAAGAAGTGCCAGGCCAGGCGGGAGTCCATGACCAGGGACTCACCGGAGGCGGCGATGTCGCGCTGGAGCTGGTCGACGTACCCGTCGACGGCCTGGTCCAGCTCGGCGTGCAGGTTGAGCTGGAGGGCAGTCATCTGCCGCTCCTGGGCCATCTGGCGGTAGAGGTCGCCGACGCTGACCCGGCGCAGCCCGAGCCGCTTGGCGATCTCGACCGAGACGGTGCTCTTGCCACTGCCGAGGTCACCGTTGAAGACGATCGACTGACGAACGGTCACGACTGGTCCACCCCTGCTCACCGGCTGACTGACGACATCGAATCCGTGTCGGCCCGACGTGCTCTGGCACCCGCCGCGCCGCGTCCCGCGCGGGAAAACCGCACGGCTGGGCATGACGGGCGATGCTATCACCGCCCGCTACTCGATTGCCGGACCAGGTGTGCGGCAAACCCCAGGTCACGACCGTGTGCGAGGGTCCGCGTGCGCACTGTCACGCGATCACGTCCGATCAGAACAGGGTGAGCGGATCGACCTGGAGCCGTACCGGGTCGGCCGCCTTGCGGGCGCTGCGCTGCCCGGCGGCGGCGTGCAGCGCCTCGGCCATCGCGGCGGCCCGGGACCGGGGCACGCGTACCAGCATCCGCTCCCGGCCCTCGTCGGCCGGCACCGGGCCGAGCACCTCGGCGTCGCCCGGCAGCCGGGCGCCGGCGAGCAGGTCGGCCACCGCCTCGGCCGCGCCGGTGACGCTCGCCATCCGGACCGCCGGCGGGAAGCCCAGCTCGCGCCGCTCGGCCAGTTCCCGGGCCGCGAACCAGGCGGAGTCCCACCGTAGCAGCGCCTGCACCGGGGCCAGCGCGCCGTCCGCGACCACCACCACCCGGCCACCTGCCGTACCGGGCCGGGCCAGCGCGGCGGCGGCCATCCAGCGCCGCAGCGCCTCCTCGCCGGCCCGCAGGTCGGCCCGGGTCAGCAGCGCCCACGAGTCGAGCAGCAGCACCGCGCCGTACCCGCCCTCCGCGACCGGCTCGGCGCCCGGGGTGGCGATCACCAGCCCGGCGCCGCCCGGCACCGTCGCCAGCACCTCCTCCCGCCCCGAGGTCCGCACCGGCACGCCGGGGAACGCCCGGCCCAGCTCCTCGGCGGTCCGCCGGGCACCGGTCACCGAGGCGCGCAGCCGCCGCCCGCCGCACTCCGGGCAGGCGTACGCGGCGGCCACCCGCCCGCACCAGCGGCAGGCGGGCGTGCCCTGCGCCGACGGCAGCGCGAGCGGCCCGGCGCAGTGCGGGCAGCGGGCCGGGGCGCGGCAGTCGGCACAGGCCACCGACGGCACGTAACCCCGGCGCGGCACCTGCACCAGCACCGGCAGGTCCGCGCGCAGCGCGTCCCGGGCGGTGGTCCAGGCCAGGCTCGGCAGCCGTGCCGAGGCCGCGCCGGGATCGCGGGCCAGTTGCGGGTCGTCGCCGGTGGGCGCCATGGCCGGGGTACGCGCGCGCACCACCGCCCGGTCGGCCACCACCTCGCGCGCCCAGCCGGTCTCCACCAGCAACTGCGCCTCGGCGGTACGGGCGTAGCCGCCGACCACCGCGGCGATGTCGCCGAGCTGCGCCCGGGTCAGCAGCACGTCCCGGGCGTGCGGGTAGGGCGCCCGCGGTTCGGCGTGCAGGTCGTCGCCGTCGTCCCAGATCGCCACCAGGCCGAGCCGCCGAACCGGGGCGAACATCGCCGCCCGGGTGCCGATCACCACGTCCACCCCGCCCGTCCGGGCGGTGAGGAAGGCCCGGTAGCGGCGGGCCGGACCGTCGGCGGCGGCGAGCCGGACGTGGCGTCCCGCGCCGAGCACCGCGGTCAGGGCGGCGTCGAGCCGGTCCAGGTCACGGGCGTCGGCCACCACGACCACGGCACCACGGCCACCGGCCACCGTGGCGGCGACCGCGTCGGCGTACCGGTCGGCCCAGTCCTCCCCCGGCAACGCCGACCAGACCGCGCGGGCGGGCCGGCCGTCGGTGAGCGCGCGCAGCAGCGCCGGCCCGGCCGGGTAGTCCCGCCAGCCGCGCGGATCCACCTCCGCCCGGCCACCCGGCCGGGCCCCCGCGTCGGCGGCCTCGGACGGTACGCCCCCGGGCGCGGTGCCGTCGGCGGGCGCGGTGCCGTCGGCGGGGCTGCCGTCAGGTTCGGTGCCGCCGGGCGCGGGCTCGTCGGTGGGTGGCGTGTCCGTCGTGACGGCCTTCTCGGCGCGGGCGTGCCGGGGCGGCACCGCCAGCCGGAGCACGTCGGCGAGGCTGCCGGCGTACCTGTCGGCGACCGCGCGGGCCAGCCGGGCCACCTCCGGGGACAGCACCGGCACCGGGGAGACGACCTTCTCCAGGTACGCCAGCTTGGGGTGCTCGGACGACTCGGCGCGCTCCAGCAGCCAGCCGTCGACGAGCTGCCCGGCGAACCGCACCTTCACCCGCACCCCGGGCCGGGCGTCGGCGTCGAGCGCCTCCGGCACCAGGTAGTCGAAGGGACGGTCGAGGTGGGGCAGCGGCACGTCCACGCAGACGCGCGCGACCGGCGACCCCTGCGCGGGTCGCCGGTCGCGGCGCGTGGTGGCGGTCAGGCTCCCGCGGCCGACTTGAGGTCGGCGGCCCGGTCGGTGCCCTCCCAGGTCAGCTCCGGCAGCTCCCGGCCGAAGTGGCCGTACGCGGCGGTCTGCTGGTAGATCGGGCGCAGCAGGTGCAGGTCCCGGATGATGGCGGCCGGACGCAGGTCGAACACCTCGGCCACGGCCTTCTCGATCGAGGCGACCGGCACGGTCTCGGTGCCGAACGTCTCGATGAACAGGCTCACCGGGTGCGCCTTGCCGATCGCGTACGCGACCTGCGCCTCGCACCGCTCGGCCAGCCCGGCGGCCACAACGTTCTTGGCCACCCAGCGCATCGCGTACGCGGCCGACCGGTCGACCTTCGACGGGTCCTTGCCGGAGAACGCGCCGCCGCCGTGCCGGGCGTACCCGCCGTACGTGTCCACGATGATCTTCCGGCCGGTCAGGCCGGCGTCACCCATCGGGCCGCCGATCTCGAACCGCCCGGTCGGGTTGACCAGCAGCCGGTAGCCCTCGGTCTCCAGGCCGAGGCCCTCCAGCTCCGGGGCGATGACGTGGTCCCGGATGTCCGGGGTGAGCAGCGACTCCAGCGAGATGTCCGCCGCGTGCTGGCTGGACACGACGACGGTGTCGAGCCGGACCGGGCGCAGCCCGTCGTACTCGATGGTGACCTGCGTCTTGCCGTCCGGCCGCAGGTACGGGATCGTGCCGTCCTTGCGGACCGCGGCGAGCCGCCGGGCCAGCCGGTGCGCCAGCGCGATCGGCAGCGGCATCAGCTCGGGCGTCTCGGAGCAGGCGAAGCCGAACATCATGCCCTGGTCGCCGGCGCCCTGCGCGTCCAGCGCGCTCTCCGACCCACCGGTACGCAGCTCGAAGGCGTTGTCGACGCCCTGGGCGATGTCCGGCGACTGGGCGCCGATGGACACGCTGACGCCGCAGGAAGCGCCGTCGAAGCCCTTCTTCGACGAGTCGTAGCCGATGCCGAGGATGGTCTCGCGGACGATGGTGGGGATGTCGGCGTACGCCTTGGTGGTCACCTCGCCGGCCACGTGCACCTGACCGGTGGTGATCAACGTCTCCACCGCGACCCGGCTGTGCGGGTCCTGGGCGAGCAGCGCGTCGAGAATGCCGTCACTGATCTGGTCGGCGATCTTGTCCGGGTGGCCCTCCGTGACCGATTCGGACGTGAAGAGACGTGTCACGGCACTCCTAAGCATGTGAAGACTTTTAAAGGTCGCTCGGCGGCAGTTTAGTCATCATCGTTCCGCCGCGACGCTATGAACGCGGGTCGACCAACCGTCAGGAACGCGACGGCAGCCGCGGACAGACGAGGTCCCAGACGGCGTCGGCCAGGGCCTCCTTGGGCTGCTCGGGCAGCCGGTGCACGGCGCCGTCGGCGCCGATCACGGTGGCCGCGTTGGTGTCGGCGCCGAAGACCTTGTCCACGCCGACCTCGTTGACCACGATCATGTCGGCCCCCTTGCGGGCCAGCTTGGCCCGGCCGTTGGCCTCCGCGTCGTCGGTCTCCGCGGCGAAGATCACCAGCACCTGCCCGGGCCGGCGACGCCGCCCCAGCTCGACGGCGATGTCCGGGTTGGTGACCAGCTCGATGGTCGGCGCGACACCGTCGTCGGACTTCTTGATCTTCCCGGTGGCGTAGCTGGCCGGCCGGAAGTCGGCGGGCGCGGCGGCCATCACCACGGCGTCCGCGTCGGCGGCCGCCGCCAGCGTGGCGTCGCGCAGCTCCTCGGTGGTGCCCACCCGGACCAGGTCCGCCCCGGCCGGGTCGGGCAGCGCCACGTTGGCCGCGACGAGCGTGACCCGGGCGCCCCGGGCCACGGCGGCGCGGGCGAACGCGTACCCCTGCTTGCCGGACGACCGGTTGCCCAGGAACCGGACCGGGTCCAGCGGCTCGCGGGTGCCCCCGGCGGTGACCACCACGTGCCGGCCGGCCAGATCGGCCTCGGCCTCGACGCCGCGGGCCAGGGCCCGGCGGGCCACCGCGAAGATCTCCGCCGGGTCGGGCAGGCGGCCCTTGCCGGTGTCCCGCCCGGTGAGCCGGCCCACGGCCGGCTCGATCACGCGGACGCCCCGCGAGCGCAGCGTGGCCACGTTCGCGACGGTCGCCGGGTGCTCCCACATCTCGGTGTGCATGGCCGGGGCCAGCAGCACCGGGCAGCGGGCGGTCAGCAGCGTGTTGGTGAGCAGGTCGTCGGCGAGCCCGTGGGCGGCCTTGGCGAGCAGGTCGGCAGTGGCCGGGGCGACCACGACCAGGTCGGCGTGCTGCCCGAGCCGCACGTGCGGCACCTCGTGCACGTCGGACCAGACGTCGTCGGCGACCGGCCGGCCGGACAGGGCCGCCCAGGTCGGCGCCCCGACGAAGCGGAGCGCCGAGGCGGTCGGCACCACCCGGACCCGGTGACCCGACTCGGTGAAGAGCCGGAGCAGCTCACACGCCTTGTAGGCGGCGATGCCGCCGCCGACCCCGAGGACGATCTCGGCGGGCATCGGCGCTGGCGGGGTTACGGCTGGTCGGTCGGCTCGGCGGTGAGCAGGCCCGCGTTGATCTCGCGCATGGCGATGGAGAGCGGCTTCTCCTGCGGGGTGGTCTCCACCAGCGGGCCGACGTACTCCAGGAGGCCCTCACCGAGCTGGCTGTAGTAGGCGTTGACCTGACGGGCGCGCTTGGCGGCGAAGATGACCAGCGCGTACTTCGAGGTGGTCTTCTCGAGCAGCTCGTCGATCGGCGGGTTGGTGATGCCCTCGGGGTTGGTGGCGATGGATCCCACGAATTAAACCTCTGCGTCTCGTGCGCCGCCCGCGGGCGGTCGGGCCGGAGCCAGGAAGGACGAACCGAGCAATCCTACCAGCTCCGCCGCGGCGCGCTCGGTGTGGTCGTGTGCCACGGCATGGGCGAAGAGGGCCGCGACGTCCGGGTCGGCCCGGTACGCCGGGGGCGCGAGCAGCACCAGCCGGGCGCCGGGCGCCGCCACCCGTACCGCCAGCGCGCCGGCCAGGTCCAGCGGCAGCAGCACCGGCCGTCCCTCCGCGAGCCGCGCCCGCACCTCGGCCCGGGGCACCCCCCGGCGGTACGGCCCGATCCGGCACCACTCCAGCAGCTCTCCGGCGGCGATCAGCCGGTCGAAGCCGGGCGCGTCGAGGAAGACGCGGTCGACGCCCTCACGCTCGTCCGGACGGGGTGGGCGGGTGGTGGCGACCACCGGCACGCAGACAGACGCAAGGCGCGCCCGGACCGCCTCGACGACACTGCTCCGGCCGGCCCCGGAGGGACCGGACAGGACAGTGAGCCGAGCCGCCGAGCGCGCCTCGTCATCCGTGCTCACCGCTTGTTTCTACACGGCGGGCCGTTCAGTTGGCGGCGAACTCTCCGAGCAGAGCCTTGCGCTGCTGCTCGCCGAGGCCGCGCAGGCGACGGCTGTCCGCGATCTTGAGCTTCTCCATGATCTGGGTGGCCCGGATCTTGCCGATGCCCGGCATCGCCTGGAGCACGGCCGAAACCTTCAGCTTGCCCACGACGTCGTCGGACTCGGCCCGCTCGAGGACGGTGGCGAGGGTGGTCTTGCCCTGCTTGAGCTGCTCCTTCAGCTCAGCGCGGGCCTTGCGGATCTCCGCGGCCTTCTCCAGCGCGGCAGCGCGCTGCTCGGGGGTCAGTGACGGGAGCGGCACCAGTTCTCCTCAGGTCCCTAGTACGGCGGGCTGAGCGCCCCACCGCATCTGTGAAACGTGGTGTCGCTGGCAACCAAAGGGGTCCGTGGTTCCCAGCGCGGGGAAAACTAGCGGTCAACGGAGATTTCGGCAACGTGGACGCGCGATGATCAACCCAAAGTGACCGAGCCGTCAGTCAGTCCGCCGTGCCCAGGGCGGCCCGGCAGTCGGCCAGCACCCGCTCGGTGGCGGCCCGCAGGCCGGCCGGGTCGGGGCCCGCGCCGAGCACCTCCCGGGAGTACGACGGCAGCACCCACGGCAGCGCGGCGCCGAACACGGTACGCAACCCGGCGGGCGTTCCGCCCTGCGCGCCCAGCCCCGGCGCGAGCAGCGGACCGTTGACCGAGTCCAGATCGTGACCCGTCTCACCGACTGTCGCGCCGACCACCAGACCGAAGCTGCCGAGTGGCTCCGCACCGCGGTTGAGCTGGGAAATCTCGTCGATCACGGTCTGCGCGACGGTGCGCCCGCCGGCGCCCACGGCGCGCTGCACGGAGGCACCCTCCGGGTTGGAGGTGAGCGCCAGGACGAAGACCCCGCCACCGTGCTCGGCGGCGGTGGAGAACATCGGGGCGAGCGAACCTACTCCCAGGTAGGGGCTCGCGGTGACCGCGTCGACATACAGAGGGCTGGATGGATCGAGGTACGCCGAGGCGTACGCGGCGACGGTAGAGCCGATGTCACCTCGCTTGACGTCGAGCAGAGTGAGCGCTCCCAAATCTCGCAACTGTCGGATAGTTGACTCAAGCACGCCGACGCCCCGGGCGCCGAAGCGCTCGAAGAACGCCGACTGCGGCTTGACCACGGCGACCCGGTCACCGATCGCCTCCACCACGGTGGCGCAGAACCGCTCCAGGCCCGCCACGTCGTCGGACAGGCCCCAGGCGGTCAGCAACCCGGGGTGCGGGTCGATCCCCACGCAGAGCGGCCCTCGTTCCGCCACGGCCCGGTGCAGACGGGCGCCGAACGTCTCCATGCGTCTCTCCCTCTCCCGGCGGCTCCGGGCCGCCTGGCGTGTCCGGCGACGGGCCTCCCGTCGCGCCCTGTCGAACCGGCCGGGCTCAGCCGGCCTTGACCGCCGCGGCCACTCCGGCCGCGATCCGCGCCACGTCCGCGGCGTCGCAGACGTACGGCGGCATCGTGTAGACGAGGTCCCGGAACGGGCGCAGCCACACCCCCTCGGCCACCGCGGCGGCGGTCGCCCGGGGCAGGTCCACCTCGTGGTCGAGCTGCACCACCCCGATCGCGCCGAGCACGCGTACGTCGGCCACACCGGGCGCGTCCCGCAACGGCGCCAGGCCGGCCCGCAGGCCCTCGGCGATGCCCGTCACCCGTCCCGCCCAGTCCCCGGCCCGCAGGAGGTCCAGGGAGGCGTTGGCGACGGCGCAGGCGAGCGGGTTGCCCATGAACGTCGGCCCGTGCGCCAGCACCCCGTCGGCGGAGATGGCCCGCGCCACCTCGGGCGTGCACAGCGCCGCGGCGAGCGTCAGGTACCCGCCGGTGAGCGCCTTGCCGACGCAGAGCACGTCCGGGGTGACGCCGGCGTGCTCGGCGGCGAACATCCGGCCGGTCCGGCCGAAGCCGGTGGCGATCTCGTCGAACACCAGCAGGATGCCGTGCCGCCGGGTCACCTCGCGCAGCACGCGCAGATAGTGCGGGTGGTGGAACCGCATCCCGCCGGCGCCCTGGACGACCGGCTCGACGATCACCGCGGCCAGTTCGCCGGCGTGCCGCTCCACCGCCTCCACCAGCGCCGCCTCGTACGCCAGGTCCGGCGCCGCGTCGAAGCCGGGCGGCGGCACCGGCGCGAACACCTGCCGGGGCAGCACGTCGCCCCAGAGGTGGTGCATGCCACCCTCCGGGTCGCAGACGCTCATCGGGTGGAACGTGTCGCCGTGGTAGCCGCCCCGCCAGGTGCCCAGCCGGCGTCGCTGCGGGCGTCCCAGCGCCCGCTGGTACTGCAGGCACATCTTCACCGCCACCTCGACGCTGACCGAGCCGGAGTCGGCCAGGAAGACGTGTTCCAGGCCGTCCGGGGTCAGCTCGACGAGCGTGCGCGCCAGGCGTACGGCGGGCTCGTGGGTGAGCCCGCCGAACATGACGTGGCTCATCCGCCCGAGCTGGTCGGTCACCGCGGCGTCGAGCACCGGGTGCCGGTAGCCGTGGATCGCCGCCCACCACGACGACATCCCGTCGACCAGCTCCCGCCCGTCCGCGAGCCGCAGCCGCACCCCCGCGGCGCTGTCGACCACGTAGGGCGCGCCGGCGCCGGGCATCGGGGCGTACGGGTGCCACACGTGCCGCCGGTCGGCTTCCAGGATCTCCTCGGGCGTCACGTCTCCTCCTTCGACCCTCTCCCCCGCGATCTTGCAGTTGCCGCCCCGGCAGCGCCCGGAATGGGGCGGTGCGCCGGGGCCGGAACTGCAAGATCGCGCGGGTCAGGTTCGGGTTGTGATGGCTCGGGTGAGGGCGGGGCCCCGGTAGATGAAGCCGGTGTAGAGCTGGAGCAGGGAGGCACCGGCGTCGAACATGCGTGTGGCGTCGTCGGGGTGCAGGATGCCGCCCACGCCGATCACCGGCAGCCGGCCGCCGGTCTCCCGGTGCACGAAGGCGACCATCTCCCGGGCCCGGGCGGTCAGCGGCCGGCCGGACAGCCCGCCGGCCTCGGCGGCGCGCTCCCGGTCGGCCGGGGCGAGCCCGTCCCGGGCGAGTGTGGTGTTGGTGGCGATGACCCCGGCCGCGCCCCGGTCGAGGCACACCTCCAGCAGCTCGGCCACGGCCGGCTCGGTCAGGTCCGGGGCGATCTTCACCAGCACCGGCTTCTCCCCCACCAGCGCGGCGAGCAACGCGTCCAGATGGGACCGGTCCTGAAGCGACCGCAGCCCGGGGGTGTTCGGTGAGGACACGTTCACCGCGAAGTAGTCGCCGTGATCCTTGAGCGCCCGGTACGAGGCGAGGTAGTCCTCGACCGCCTCGTCCAGCGGGGTCACCTTGGACTTGCCGAGCGAGATGCCCAGCGGCACGCCGAGCGGGCGCGGCAACGCGGCCAGCCGGTCCGCCAGCGCCTCGGCACCGGCGTTGTTGAAGCCCATCCGGTTGATCACGGCTTCGCTGTCGCGCAGCCGGAACAGCCGGGGCCGGGGGTTGCCCGGCTGGGCGTGCGCGGTCACGGTGCCGACCTCGACGAAACCGAAGCCCAGTGCCGGCCAGGCCGGCAGCGCGAGTCCGTTCTTGTCCATCCCGGCCGCCAGCCCGACCGGGTTGGGGAAGCGCACCCCGAACACGGTGCGCGGCGCCGACCGGAAGTACGCCGCCCGCAGCGCGGCGAGGACCGCCGGCTGCCGGGACACCGCGGCCAGCCGCGCCAGCGTCCACTCGTGCGCCCCCTCCGCGTCCCCGCCCGCGAGCGAGAACAGCCGGGGCCGCACCACCTTTTCGAAGATCACGCCCCGGCCCCCCGCCCGGCTCCCCCGGCCCGCCCGGCCCGCCCGGTTTCCCCGTCGATCATGAGGTTGACGGCGATGTGGATCTCCGTATCCGCCGCCAACCTCATGATCGGCGCGTCGAGGCGCGGGGTCACTCGCCCGCCCGGAGGGCGGCGTGGAGATCCTGCAGCGGGCGGACCTTCAGGTCGCCCCGGATGCGGGCCTCGATGCCCATGACGGCGGCTGCGGCGCCGGGAACGGTGGTGACGCACGGGATGTCCACGCTCACCGCCGCGCTGCGGATCTCGTACCCGTCGGAACGGGCGCTCGCCCCGGAACCCTGTGGCGTGTTCACCACCAGCGCCACGTCCCCGCCGAGGATCAGCGAGACCGCGTCCGCGCCCTCACCCGACTCGTAGTGCTTGCGGATCTGCTCGCAGGCGATGCCGTGCCGGCGCAGCACCTCGGCCGTGCCGGTGGTGGCCACGATCTCGAAGCCCAGGTCGGCCAGGCGCTTGATCGGGAAGATCATGCCGCGCTTGTCCCGGTTGGCGACCGAGACGAAGATCTTCCCGGCGGTCGGCAGCGACCCGTACGCGGCGGCCTGCGACTTGGCGAACGCCTGACCGAAGCCGGTGTCGATGCCCATCACCTCGCCGGTGGACTTCATCTCCGGGCCGAGCAGCACGTCGATGCCCTTGCCGGACGGGGTGCGGAACCGCTTGAACGGCAGCACCGCCTCCTTGACCGCGATCGGCGCGTCGGCCGGCATGGTGCCGCCGTCGCCGGTGGGCGGCAGCATCCCCTCGGCGCGCAGCTGCGCGACGGTGGCGCCGAGCGCGATCCGGGCCGCCGCCTTCGCCAGCGGCACCGCAGTGGCCTTCGAGACGAACGGTACGGTCCGGGAGGCGCGCGGATTGGCCTCCAGCACGTAGAGCATGTCACCCTGCAGCGCGTACTGGACGTTGAGCAGGCCGCGCACCCCGACGCCGCGGGCGATCTGCTCGGTGTAGTGCCGCACCTGGGCCAGGTGCGAGCCGGCCAGGGTGATCGGCGGCAGCGCGCAGGACGAGTCGCCGGAGTGGATGCCGGCCTCCTCGATGTGCTCCATCACGCCGCCCAGGTAGACGTCGCCGTCGGCGTCCACGAGCGCGTCCACGTCGATCTCGATGGCGTCGTCCAGGAACCGGTCCACCAGCACCGGCCGGTCCGGCGAGATGGCGGTGGCCCGGCCGATGTAGTCGCGCAGCGTGGCGTCGTCGTACACGATCTCCATGCCGCGCCCGCCGAGCACGTACGAGGGGCGGACCAGCACCGGGTACCCGATCTCGTCGGCGATCGCCTTCGCCTCGTCGTACGAGGTGGCCATGCCGTGCGCGGGCGCGCGCAGCCCGGCCCGGGCCAGCACCGCGCCGAACGCGCCGCGCTCCTCGGCCAGGTGGATCGACTCCGGGGAGGTGCCGACGATCGGCACCCCGGCGTTCTTGAGCCGCTGCGCCAGGCCCAGCGGGGTCTGCCCGCCGAGCTGCACGATCACCCCGATGACGCCGGGGCCGCCCGCCTCCTTGCCGGAGGAGTCCTCGGCGTGCCAGACCTCCAGCACGTCCTCGAACGTCAGCGGCTCGAAGTAGAGCCGGTCGGCGGTGTCGTAGTCGGTGGAGACGGTCTCCGGGTTGCAGTTGACCATGACGGTCTCGTAGTCCACGGCCCGGAGGGCCTGGACGGCGTGCACACACGAGTAGTCGAACTCGATGCCCTGCCCGATCCGGTTCGGCCCGGAGCCCAGGATGAGCACCTTCGGCCGGGCCGAGGGCGCCACCTCGGTCTCCGAGTCGTACGTCGAGTAGTGATACGGCGTGGTCGCCTCGAACTCGGCCGCGCAGGTGTCCACCGTCTTGTAGACCGGCCGGACGCCGAGCCGGTGCCGCAGGGTCCGTACGCCGTCCTCGGCGGCCAGCTCGGGACGCAGCGCGGCGAGCTGCCGGTCGGACAGGCCGGCCCGCTTGGCCCGGCGCAGCAGGGCGGCGTCGAGCACCGGCGCGTCCACGATCTCGGCGCGCAGCTCGACCAGCGAGGCGATCTGGTCCAGGAACCACGGGTCCATGCCGCCGGACGCCTCGGACACCTCGGCGATCGACGCGCCGAGACGCAGCGCCCGCTCGACCGTGTAGAGCCGGCCGTCGTGCGGCGTGCGCAGCGCCGCGAGGGTGTTCTCCCGGGTCGCGTCCTGAGGGTCGGGGACGGTCCAGAAACCGGATGATTTGGTTTCCATCGAGCGCATCGCCTTGTTCAGCGCCTCGGTGAAGTTGCGGCCCAGGCTCATCGCCTCGCCCACCGACTTCATCGTGGTGGTCAGCTCCGGGTCGGCGCCGGGGAACTTCTCGAACGCGAACCGGGGGATCTTCACCACCACGTAGTCGAGCGTCGGCTCGAACGCGGCGGGCGTCTTCAGCGTGATGTCGTTCGGGATCTCGTCGAGCGTGTAGCCGATGGCGAGCTTCGCGGCGATCTTCGCGATCGGGAAGCCGGTGGCCTTCGACGCCAGCGCCGAGGAGCGCGACACCCGCGGATTCATCTCGATCACGACGATCCGGCCGTCGGCCGGGTTCACCGCGAACTGGATGTTGCAGCCGCCGGTGTCCACACCGACCTCGCGCAGCACCGCGATGCCGAGGTCACGCAGCCGCTGGTACTCCCGGTCGGTGAGCGTCATCGACGGCGCGACGGTGACGCTGTCGCCGGTATGCACACCCATCGGGTCGACGTTCTCGATCGAGCAGACCACCACCACGTTGTCGTGGCGGTCGCGCATCAGTTCGAGCTCGTACTCCTTCCAGCCGAGCACGCTCTCCTCGATGAGCACCTCGTGCACCGGGCTGGCCGCCAGGCCGGAACCGGCGATGCGCTCCAGGTCCTCGTCGGTGTGCGCCATGCCGGAACCGAGGCCGCCCATGGTGAACGACGGCCGGATGACCACCGGCAGGCCCAGCTCGGCGACCGTCTCGCGGACCTCGTCCATCGAGTGGCAGACCCGCGAGCGCGGCACCAGCGCGGACGGATCGTCCAGGCCCAGCCGTACGCCGGCCTTCGCGACGATCTCCTTGAACAGCTGCCGGTCCTCGCCCCGGTTGATCGCCTCGATGTTCGCGCCGATCAGCTCGACGCCGTACTTCTCCAGCACGCCCGCCTCGTGCAGCGCGACAGCGGTGTTCAGCGCGGTCTGCCCACCGAGCGTCGGCAGCAGCGCGTCGGGGCGCTCCTTGGCGATGACCAGCTCGACGAACTCCGGGGTGATCGGCTCGACGTACGTGGCGTCGGCGAACTCCGGGTCCGTCATGATCGTCGCCGGGTTGGAGTTGACCAGGCTGACCCGGATCCCCTCGCTGCGCAGCACGCGGCAGGCCTGGGTGCCGGAGTAGTCGAACTCGCAGGCCTGTCCGATCACGATCGGCCCGGAGCCGATCACCAGGACGTGCTTGAGGTCGGTCCGCTTAGGCATTCTTTCCGCCTTCACTGTGGTTCCGGTCGAAGCCACGGCCTTCGATCAACTCGGCGAAACGGTCGAAGAGGTAGTCCGCGTCGTGCGGGCCGGCCGCCGCCTCCGGGTGGTACTGGACGGTGAAGGCGGGCACGTCCATGGCCCGCAGCCCCTCGACCACGTTGTCATTGAGGCAGACGTGTGACACCTGGACACCGCCGAACTCGGTCTGGATCACCTGATCCGGCACCACGGCGCCGTGCCCGGCGCCCGGCACCTGCACCGCGAAGCCGTGGTTGTGGCTGGTCACCTCGACCTTGCCGGTGGCCCGGTCGAGCACCGGCTGGTTGATGCCGCGGTGGCCGTACCCGAGCTTGTAGGTGCCGAAGCCGAGCGCCCGGCCGAGGATCTGGCTGCCGAAGCAGATGCCGAACAGCGGGATCCGCCGGGTCAGCACCTCCCGGGCCAGCGCCACCGGACCGTCGGCGGTCGCCGGGTCGCCCGGGCCGGGCGAGAAGAAGACCGCGTCCGCGCCGGTGGCGAGCAGGTCCTCGATGGTCGACCCGGCGGGCAGGACGTGGGTGGTGACGCCGCGGGCGGCGAGCCGGCGCGGCACGTTGCGCTTGATGCCCAGGTCCACAGCCGCCACCGTGAACCGGTGCTCGCCCTGCGCCTCGACGACGTACGGCTTGGCGGTGGTCACCTCGTCGGACAGGTTCGCGCCGACCATCTGCGGCGAGCGGCGGACCCGCTCCAGCAGGGCGGCCGGGTCGTCCTCGACGCTGGAGATGCCGACCCGCATCGCGCCGCGCTCGCGCAGGTGCCGGGTCAGCGCCCGGGTGTCCACGCCGCTGATGCCGACGACGCCCTCGGCGGCGAGCCGGTCCTCCAGGCCGCCGCCGGCCCGCCAGTTGGAGCTGATCCGGGCCGGGTCGCGCACCACGTACCCGGCCACCCAGATCCGGTCGGACTCGTCGTCCTCGCCGTTGACGCCGGTGTTGCCGATGTGCGGCGCGGTCTGCACCACCACCTGCCGGTGGTACGAGGGGTCGGTGAGCGTCTCCTGGTAGCCGGTCATGCCGGTGTTGAAGACGGCCTCGCCGAAGGTCTCCCCGACGCTGCCGTACGCCTCGCCGTGGAACGTGCGCCCGTCCTCCAGGACGAGGATCGCCGATCTACGCTTCACCATTACCGGGCCCGCCTTTCGTTCGCGACTGCGGGACTCCGCTCCGCTGCGTTCCTCGCGCTCACTTGACAGCCTTTCCGTCCAGGACCGTCGGCTCGCCGCGCAGGAAGGTCGCCACGATGCGACCCGGCAGCGTCATGCGGGCGTACGGGGTGTTGCGACTGCGACTGGCCAGCTCCGCCGGTTCGACGACGCGCCGGGCGGCCGGGTCGACCAGGGTCAGGTTGGCCGGTACGCCGGGCGCCGGGTCGAGGCCGTGCCCGGCCAGCCCGGCGATCCGGGCCGGCGTGCGGGACATCCGCTCGGCGATCAGGTCCCAGCGGGGGCCGAACACGTCGAGCGCGATCGACAGCGCCGTCTCCAGGCCGAGCATGCCCGGCCGGGCGTACGCCCACTCGCACTCCTTGTCCTCCACGGCGTGCGGCGCGTGGTCGGTGGCGATGATGTCGATCACGCCCTCGGCCAGCGCCTCCCGCAGCGCGGCGATGTCGGTGGCGGTGCGCAGCGGCGGGTTGACCTTGAAGACCGGGTCGTAGCTGCCCGCTGGGCTCCAGTTGTTCGCAAGCTCACTCCTCCCGCTCACGACCTCGTCCGTGAGCAGCAGGTGGTGCGGCGTCACCTCGGCCGTGACCCGTACCCCGCGCGCCTTGGCCTGACGCAGCACCTCGACGCTGCCGGCGGTGGAGACGTGGCAGACGTGCAGCCGGCTGCCGACGTGCTCGGCCAGCAGCACGTCCCGGGCGATGATCGCCTCCTCGGCGACGGCCGGCCAGCCGGTCAGGCCGAGGCGGGTGGACACCTCGCCCTCGTGCATCTGCGCGCCCTCGGTCAGCCGGGGCTCCTCGGCGTGCTGGGCGATCACGCCGTCGAACGCCTTGACGTACTCCAGCGCCCGGCGCATCAGCCGCGGGTCCGACACGCAGTGCCCGTCGTCGGAGAAGATCCGCACCCCGGCGGCCGAGTCGGCCATCGCGCCCAGCTCGGCCAGGCGCTCGCCGGCCAGCCCGACGGTGACCGCGCCGATCGGCTGCACGTCGACCAGGCCGGCCTCCCGGCCGAGCCGCCAGACCTGCTCCACCACGCCCGCGGTGTCGGCCACCGGGGAGGTGTTCGCCATCGCGCACACCGCCGTGTAGCCGCCGAGTGCCGCCGCCCGGGAGCCGGACTCGACCGTCTCGGCGTCCTCCCGGCCGGGCTCGCGCAGGTGGGTGTGCAGGTCGACCAGGCCGGGCAGCGCGACCAGGCCGGACGCGTCGATGACTGTGGCGTCGTCCGCGGCGAGCCCGCGGCCCGTCCCGGCCACCACGCCGTCGCGGATGAGCAGGTCGGTCGGCTCGCCGCCGACGATGCTGACGCCTGTGATGAGGTACGCGGTCACCGGTTGTTCCCTCCGAGCAGCAGGTAGAGCACGGCCATCCGCACGGAGACCCCGTTGGCGACCTGTTCGACGATGGTGGAGCGGGGCGAGTCGGCCACCTCGGGCGTGATCTCCATGCCCCGGTTCATCGGGCCGGGGTGCATGACGATCGCGTGCTCGGGCAGCCGGCGCATGCGCGGCCCGTCGAGCCCGTAGCGTCGGGCGTACTCGCGGGCCGACGGGAAGTAGGAGTCACCCATCCGCTCGCGCTGCACCCGCAGCATCATCACCACGTCCACATCTGGGAGAACGGCGTCGAGGTCGTAACAGACGTCGGTGCCGGTGGCCAGGGCGGCGGCGATGTCGACCGGGATGAGGGTGGGCGGGCCGACCAGTGTCACCTTCGCGCCGAGGGTGGACAGCAGCAGCACGTTGGAGCGGGCCACCCGGGAGTGCAGCACGTCGCCGACGATCGCCACGTGCAGGCCGTCGAGGCGGCCCAGCCGGGACCGCATCGTGTACGCGTCGAGCAGCGCCTGGGTGGGGTGCTCGTGGGTGCCGTCACCGGCGTTGACCACCGATCCGTCCACCCACTCGGCGAGCCGGTGCGGCGCGCCGGAGGCGGGGTGCCGGACGACGACCGCGTCCGCGCCCATCGCCTGGAGCGTGAGCGCGGTGTCCTTCAGGCTCTCCCCCTTGGCCACGCTGGAGCCCTTGGCGGAGAAGTTGATCACGTCGGCGCTGAGCCGCTTGGCGGCCGCCTCGAACGAGATCCGGGTGCGGGTGGAGTCCTCGTAGAAGAGGTTGACCACGGTGCGCCCGCGCAGCGCGGGCAGCTTCTTGACCTCGCGGCCGGCCACCGTCGCCATCTCCGCGGCGGTGTCCAGGACCAGGGTGGCGGTGCCGGCGTCCAGATCGGCGCCGGAGAGCAGGTGCCGGATCATGAGAGGGATCCTCCGTACAGCCGTACCTCGTCACTGCCGTCGGTCTCGGCGAGGGTGACCTTGACGTTCTCGGCCAGCGCGGTGGGGATGTTCTTGCCGACGTAGTCGGCGCGGATCGGCAGCTGGCGGTGGCCGCGGTCGACGAGGACCGCGAGCTGCACGGACGCCGGCCGGCCGACGTCGCTGAGCGCGTCCAGCGCGGCCCGCACGGTGCGGCCGGAGAACAGCACGTCGTCGACGAGGATCACCCGCTTGCCGTCGATCCCACCGGGCGGCAGGTCGGTCGGGCCGACCGCGCGGGTGGCGTGCCGGCGCAGGTCGTCGCGGTAGAGCGTGATGTCGAGCACGCCGACCGGGACTGTGACGTCCTCGAAGGTGCTGATCCGGGCCGCGAGGCGGTGGGCGAGCGGCACGCCCCGGGTGGGGATGCCGAGCAGCACGGTGTCGGCGGCGCCCTGGGTCTTCTCCAGGATCTGGTGGGCGATGCGGTCGACCACCCGCGACACGTCCGCTGCGGCGAGGATCACCTTCACCGAGGGTTGTCGCGGCGGCGACGAGTGGGCAGCCGGTGGGTAGGCCACGGCGGACCTCCTTCCCCGCCTCACGGGACGGGTCGTTAAAGGACGTCTGGTCTGCTCCGGCAGGCCCGCGCGGGGCCCGGACCGGGGCTTCACGCCACGTTACCAGCGGTCACCGGGCTGCCCGCCGCCGGTCCTGACCTGCTGGTCAGCCCGGAGAAATGGGGACAAGCCACACGTGGGTGCCGGACCCGGTGGACGGCAACACTTGACCACATGTCGCAATCCCCGTACCGTCACGCTCCGTAGCGATAGCTCGGGGAACCCGAACAGCACTGGGAGTGTCCGAATGCCCTCTGAATACGCCAAGTCGCTGGGCGCCCGCCTGCGCTCCATCCGCCAGCAGCAGGGCCTGTCCCTGCAGGGGGTGGAGGAGAAGTCGAACGGGCGGTGGAAGGCCGTGGTGGTCGGCTCGTACGAGCGCGGCGACCGCGCCGTCACCGTGTCCCGCCTGGCGGAGCTGGCCGACTTCTACCGCGTTCCCGTCTCGGAGCTGCTGCCCGACGGCAGCGGGGTGCGTCACGAGCCCACCAGCAAGATCGTCCTGGACCTGGAGCGGCTCTACGACGAGGCCTCCGAGGACCTCGCGTACGTGGCCCGCTACGCGCGCGCCATCCAGCAGCAGCGCGGCGACTACAACGGCCGGGTGCTCTCGATCCGCGCCGACGACCTGCGCGCCCTCGCGATCGTCTACGACGCCTCGCCGTCGGGCCTGATCGAGCGGCTGACCGAGCACGGCGTGCTGGTCGCCGACCCGCGGGCGTTCTTCGCGTCCTGACATCCCCCGTACGACGAAAGGGCCCGTGCCGGTCGGCACGGGCCCTTCGTCGTTGCGGCGCGTCAGCGCGTGGCGTACTCGGCGATCCGGCCGAGGATGCCGTTGAGGAAGCGGGGCGAGTCGTCGGTCGACATCTGCCGGGCCAGCTCCACGGCCTCGCTGATCGCCACCGCGTCGTCGATCTCGTCGACGTAGAGCAGCTCGTACACGGCGATCCGGGCCAGGTTGCGGTCGACCACCGGCATGCGCTCCAGCGTCCACCCCTCGGCGTAGCTGGCGATCGTCTCGTCGATCCGGTCGAGGTGCGCCGCCACGCCCTCGACCAGCCCGACCGCGTAGCCGAGGTGGTCGGGGCGCGGCTGCTCGATCCGTTCCAGGTAACCGGCGAGCACCTCGACCGGCGGGCGGTCCCGCAGGTCGGCCTCGAAGAGCACGTCCAGCGCCCGCTTGCGCGCCTTGCGGCGCGCCGGCATCTGCTGCTTGGGGCCCTCGGCCATCAGGCTCGGCCGAGGTAACGGCCGTCGCGGGTGTCGACCTTGATCTTCTCACCGGTGGTGATGAACAGCGGCACCTGCACGGTCGCGCCGGTCTCGACGGTGGCCGGCTTGTTGCCGCCGGTCGAGCGGTCGCCCTGCAGGCCCGGCTCGGTGTAGGTGACCTCGAGCACGACCGAGGTCGGCAGCTCGATGTACAGCGGCACGCTCTCGTGGGTGGCGACGGTCGCCTCGGCCTCGGGGAGGAGGTAGTTGGCGGCCTCGCCGACGGTGCCGCCGGGGACGGTGATCTGGTCGAACGTCTCCAGATCCATGAAGACGTAGTCCTCGCCGTCGGCGTACAGGTACTGCATGGTGCGCTTGTCCACGGTCGCGGTCTCGACCTTGGTGCCCGCGTTGAAGGTCTTGTCGACCACCTTGCCGGACAGCACGTTCTTCAGCGTGGTGCGCACGAAGGCACCACCCTTACCGGGCTTGACGTGCTGGAACTCGACGACGGCCCACAGCTCGCCGTCCAGGTTGAGTACCAGGCCGTTCTTCAGGTCGTTGGTGGTGGCCATTTCCTGCCTTGATCATCAATTGGCGGACAGACCGGCCAAGTCTACTCGCTCTGTCGAATCGGACTCGCGCCACGGAACGGACCGGCTCAGGCTCCTGCGGCGAGCCGGGCGGCCAGGTGGTGCAGCGCCAGCCGGTAGCCGTCCACGCCCAGGCCGCAGATCACGCCGGTGGCCACCGCGGAGACCACCGAGTGGTGCCGGAACTCCTCCCGGGCGTGGATGTTGGAGATGTGCACCTCGACCAGGGGGCCGCGCAGCATGGCGCAGGCGTCCCGGACCGCGATCGAGTAGTGCGACCAGGCCGCGGGGTTCAGCACCACCGCCGCCGCCTCGTCGGCCGCCTCGTGCAGCCAGGCGAGCATCTCGTGCTCGGCGTCGGTCTGCCGGACCACCACGTCCAGGCCCAGCTCCCGGCCGTGCCGTTCACAGTCGGCCACGAGCTGGGCGTAGCTGGTCACCCCGTACACGTCGACCTGGCGGGTGCCGAGCCGGCCCAGGTTCGGCCCGTTGAGCACGTACACCCTCACGAGCTGATCTCCGCGTACGCGGCGGCGAGCAGGTCGTCCGGCAGCGCCTCCATGATCGCCGGGCGGGCGAGCCCGTCGAGCACCACGAACCGCAGCCGGCTGCCCCGGGCCTTCTTGTCCACCCGCATCGCGGCGAGCAGCTCCGGCCAGGCGTCGGCCCGGTAGCCGGTGGGCAGGTCGAGCGCGGCCAGCACCCGGCGGTGCCGCTCGGCGTCGGCCGCGTCGAGCCGGCCGGCGAGCCGGGCCAGCGTGGCGGCGTACACCAGGCCGACCGCCACCGCGTGACCGTGCCGCCAGCGGTAGCCCTCCACCTTCTCGATCGCGTGCGCCAGCGTGTGCCCGTAGTTGAGCACCTCGCGTACCCCGGATTCGCGCAGGTCCCCGGCGACCACGCCGGCCTTCACGCGGACCGCGCGTTCGACCAGTTCCCGCAGCACCGGCCCGGCCGGGTCCAGCGCGGCGGCCGGGTCGTCCTCGACCAGGTCGAGGATGACCGGGTCGGCGATGAAACCGCACTTGACCACCTCGGCCATCCCGGCGGCCAGGTCGGCCGGGGGCAGGCTGTCCAGAGTCGCCAGGTCGGCCAGCACGCCGGCCGGCGGGTGGAACGCGCCGACCAGGTTCTTGCCGGCGGCGGTGTTGATGCCGGTCTTGCCGCCCACTGCGGCGTCGACCATGCCGAGCAGCGACGTGGCGACCGGCACCCAGCGCACGCCGCGCAGCCAGGTGGCAGCGACGAACCCGGCCAGGTCGGTGACCGCGCCGCCGCCCACCCCGACCACCGCGTCGGTACGGGTGAACCCGGCGTCGCCGAGCCGGTCCCAGCAGGCCGCCGCCACGTCGACGTGCTTGCCCGCCTCCGCGTCCGGCACCTCGATCAGCAGCGGCGTCACGCCGCCCTCGCGGACACCGTCGGCGAGCCGGTCGGCGAGTGCCTTGAGCGGCGGCGCGTGCAGGAAGGCCACCCGCTCGGCGCCCGGCAGCAGCCGGGGCGGCGGGTTCAGCAGGTCACGTCCCACGAGCACGTCGTACGGCCGCTCGCCGCCGACCGGGATCCGGGTCACCTCGTCCATCGCGGGCAGCCTAGTCCAGCGCGCCGCCCCCGCGCGGCGACTGTCCACTCCCTGGGTGTTTGACCGGCCGCACCGCGGGTAGGGCGGCCGGAATGAGCGAGACGAGGGCACACGCGACCCGACCGGAGTCCGCGACGAGCATCCGGCTGCCCGCCACGATCCTCGGCGTCGGGCTGGGCGGCTTCGTCGACGGCATCGTCCTGCACCAGGTCCTCCAGTGGCACCACATGCTCAGCAGCACCGGCAGCGACCGGATCGGCGTGCGTGAGTACCCGGTGGACACCGTGCCCGGGTTGCAGATGAACACGCTCTGGGACGGCCTGTTCCACGTGGTCACCTGGGTGGCGGTGCTGACCGGTCTGGCCCTGCTCTACTCCCGGGTCACCCACTCGCGGGGCCGGCTGTGGCGCTCGCCGATGCTGTGGGGCTGGGCGCTGATCGGCTGGGGCCTGTTCAACCTGGTCGAGGGCATCGTCGACCACCACCTGCTCGGCATCCACCACGTCCGCGGCGGCCCGAACCAGCTCTGGTGGGACCTCGGGTTCCTCGCCCTCGGCGTGGTGCTGATCGCTGCGGGCTGGGCGATCCAGCGCCGGGCCCGCGCGGTGGACCTCTGCCCGCCGGAGCGCCGGTGACAGCGGCCCACGCCGGGCATGCCGACGGTGGCTTCCCGGTGACCGCGCTGATCCCGGTGGCGATGTCCTGGGCGTACCTGGCCGCCGCGCTGCGGCTGCGCGACCCGGGCGGGCCGGGCTGGCCGCACGCCCGCACGGCGAGCTTCGGTCTGGGCGCGCTGCTGCTGGTGGCCGGGCTGCTGTGGCCGGCCGGCGACTTCGTCGGGCACATGTGGCAGCACCTGCTGATCGGCATGCTCGCGCCGCTGGCGCTGGTGCTCGGCGCACCGGTCACGCTGCTGCTGCGCACGCTGGACCGGCGTACCGGCCGGGCCCTGGTCCACCTGCTGCGGCATCCGGTAGCGCGGGTGCTCGGCCACCCGGTGACCGGCCTGCTGCTCACCGCGGGCGGGCTCTGGCTGCTCTACCTCACCCCGCTGTACCGGGCCACCTTGGACAGCCCGGCCCTGCACACGCTGGTGAACCTGCACTTCCTGCTGAGCGGCTGCCTGTTCGCCTGGTCGATCGCCGGGCCGGACCCGGGACCGCACCGCCCGCGCGTACCGGTGCGGCTGGTGGTGATCGGGGTCGGGGTGGCCGCGCACGCCACCATCGCCCAGTTGCTCTACGCCGGGCTGTTCGTGGACGTGCCGGCCACCGCCGCCGAGCTGCGGGCCGGGGCCACGCTCATGTACTACCTGGGTGACCTGGCCGAGATCGCGCTGGCGCTCGCGCTGCTCGCCACCTGGCGGCCCGAACCGGCCCGGCGCCGCCGCGCCGGACGCCGGACGGCCAGGGCCGCTGCGGCCAACGCCTGACCGGCGCGCCTTCTCACCCGCCCATGGCGTTCCACCCAGCGGCGTCCTCCACGCCGACTGGAACGCCGCGGGTGCCACAACGCTCGGGAGACACCCACGGCGTTCCACTCATCCGCGGCATCCCCGCCGACTGGAACGCCACGGGTGTCACAACGCCCGCGAGACACCCACGGCGTTCCACCGAGAGAGCCGGACACGGCGGGGGCGGGGCGTTGTCAGGGTTTGAGCAGGGCGGCGATCTCCGCGGCCAGCTCCTGCGGGGTACGGCCGTCGGTGACCACAGTCGCGGTCGCCACCTCGGCGTAGAGCGGGCGGCGCTGGTCCATCAGGTGCTTGAGCGTGGCGCGCGGGTTCAGCGCGAGCAGCGGCCGCCCGGCGCCCAGACCGACCCGCTTGACCGCGTCGGGCAGCTCCACCGACAGGTGCACCACCGTGTGGCCGATCAGCGCGGCCCGGTTCTCCTCGGCCAGGACCGCGCCGCCGCCGACCGCGAGCACGCCCGCGTGCGACGCGAGCGCCGCCGCCACGGCGGCCCGTTCGAGGGTACGGAAGTGCTCCTCGCCCTCGTCCACGAAGATCTCCGGGATGGGCTTGCCGGCGAGGTTCTCGATGTCGGCGTCGGTGTCCCGGAAGTCGACGCCGAGCGCCTCGGCGAGCGCCGTGCCGACAGTGGTCTTGCCGGAGCCGGGCGCCCCGACCAGCACGCAGACCGGCCGGGTGCTCATTTGATCACCAGGCTGTCGAGGTAACCGTTGAGGTTGCGGCGCATCTCGGCAATCGAGTCGCCGCCGAACTTCTCCACCGCCGCCTCGGCCAGCACCAGCGCGACCATCGCCTCGGCCACCACCGCAGCGGCCGGGACCGCGCACACGTCGGAGCGCTGGTTGATCGCGGTGGCCGGCTCGCCGGTGGTCACGTCGATGGTGGCGAGCGCCCGGTTCAGCGACGAGATCGGCTTCATGGCCGCCTTCACCCGAAGCGGCTCACCCGTGGTGATGCCGCCCTCCAGGCCACCGGCCCGGTCGGTGATCCGCCGCACCCCGGTGGCGGTGGGCACGATCTCGTCGTGCGCCTCCGAACCGCGCGAGCGGGCCTGCTGCCAGCCGTCGCCGATCTCCACGCCCTTGATCGCCTGGATCGACATGAGCGCGGTCGCGAGGCGGGCGTCGAGCTTGCGGTCCCACTGCACGTGGCTGCCCAGGCCCGGCGGCACCCCGTACGCGAGCACCTCGACCACGCCGCCGAGCGTGTCGGCGGCCTTCTTCGCGGCGTCGACCTCGGCGACCATCCGGGCGCTTGCCTCGGCGTCGAGGCAGCGCAGCGGGTCGGCGTCGAGGCGCGCGGCGTCCTCCGGCGTGGGGCGCAGCCCCGGCTTGACCGCCACCGGGCCCAGCTCGACCACGTGGGAGACGATCTCGACGCCGAGCGCCTGGCGTACGAGCGCCTTGGCGACGGTGCCCACCGCGACCCGGGCGGCGGTCTCCCGGGCGCTGGCGCGCTCCAGGATCGGCCGGGCGTCGGTGTGCCCGTACTTCTGCATGCCGGCCAGGTCGGCATGACCCGGGCGGGGACGGGTCAGCGGCGCGTTGCGGGCCTGGCTCGCCAGCTCCTCCGGGTCGACCGGGTCGGCGGCCATCACTGTGCGCCACTTGGGCCACTCGGAGTTGCCGACCCGGATCGCCACCGGGCTGCCGAGCGTCACCCCGTGCCGGAGCCCGCCGATGATCTCGACCTCGTCCTGCTCGAACGACATCCGGGCACCCCGGCCGTAGCCGAGCCGGCGCCGGGCCAGCTCGCCGGAGATCTCCCCGGTGGTCACCTCGATGCCGGCGGGTACGCCCTCCAGCATCGCGACGAGGGCGGGTCCGTGCGATTCACCTGCAGTCAGCCAGCGCAACACGACGGTCAGTCTGTCACGCCCGGTGGTCACCGGCGTACGCCGCCCGCCGCGTCCCGCCAACCGGACAGGCCACCTCCGTACGCTGGTCCGCCGCCCGACGGGTGAGGTGTTAACAGGGGACCCTTCCTCTACCGGAGGCGTTAAGAAGGGGCCCTTCCTTACACCGGCAGCGCGGCGCGCATCGCGGTGCGTGGGGCGGTGACGCCGGTGAAGTGCTCGAACTGGCCGAACGCCTGGGCCAGCAGCAGGTCCAGCCCGGAGACCACCCGGCACCCGGCGGCGAGCGCCGCCGCCGCGAGCGGCGTGGGCCACGGGTCGTAGACCACGTCGAAGAAGACCGACTCCGGCCGCCAGTCGAAGTTGTCAGCCAGGGGGTCGGCGACGCCCTTGGGCACTGTGGAGATCACCAGGTCGGCGCGGGCGTGGGAGGGTGCGCCGTCCCACTCGGCGCCAGCGAGCGGCACCCCGGCCGCCGCCGCGACCGGGCGCAGCTCGTCGACCGCCTCCGGGCGGCGGGCCACCACAGTCACCTCGGCCGCCCCGATCCGGGCCGCCGCCGCGATGGCCGCCCGGGCGGTGCCACCCGCACCGAGCACGGTGACGACCGCCCCGGCCACGCAGCCGGCGCCGGTGAGCACCTCGACCATGCCGGTGACGTCGGTGTTGTCCGCGTACCAAGTGCCGTCTTGTCGGCGTACCAGCGTGTTGGCGGCGCCGACGGCGGCGGCGGCCGGCGAGACCTCGTCGGCCAGCGCGAGCGCCACCTCCTTGCCCGGCATGGTCACCGACAGCCCGGCCCATTCGGGGCCGAGGCCCGCGACCAGGCCGGGCAGCTCGTCGGCGCCGGCTTCGATCCGGGTGTACGACCAGCCGGTCAGCCCGGCCGCCGCGTACCCGGCGGTGTGGATCACCGGGGAGAGCGAGTGGGCGATCGGCCTGCCGACCACGGCGGCGCGGCGGGGATCGGCCATCAGATGATCCCGGCCTCCCTGGCCTTCTGCTCGTTGCGCTTCTGCTCGGCGTAGGTCTCGGCGAACGCGGAGCGGCCGTCCCTGCTGATCGCCACGAAGTAGAGCCACTTGCCGTCCGGCGGGCTCAGCGCGCCTTCCAGCGCCTCCTTGCCGGGGTTGTTGATCGGCGAGGGGACCAGCCCGCGCAGCTTGCGGTTGTACGGGTTCTTCGGGTTGTCCAGCTCGGCGGCGGTCATGTCCTTGGACGCCTTGGTCTTCTGCCCGGTCAGCTCCAGGTAGTAGTTGACCGTGACGTCCATCTCGAGGCAGTTGCAGGGGAACTCGCCGTAGACCCGGTTGTAGGCCACCCGGGCGACCTTGCCCAGGTCGGCCTTGTTGCCGGCCTCGGCCTGCGCGAGCGAGGCGACGATCAGCGCCTCGTACGGGGTGATGCCGCCGCGATCTTTCTGCACCTTCTCCGCGTACTGCATGCCGGAGGTGACGGTGAGGAAGTTGTCCACCATCAGCTTGAGCACCGTCTCGGCGGTGGCCTTCGGTGGGATCTCGTAGGTGTCCGGGAACAGGAAGCCCTCGATCGACGGGTTGACCTTCTTGCCGTCGGAACGCTTGAACCACCAGTCCGGTACGCCGAGCGCCTCCGGATCCTTCGCCGCGGCCTCGAAGTCCTTGACCGGGATGTCGGTCTTCTCGGAGAGCCGCTTGTAGACCGTCTTCGCGGTGAGGCCCTCGGGAATGGTGATCCCGTTGACGATCTTGTTCTTGAGGTCCAGCAGGGCCACGACCGCCGCGTCACCGCTCATCTGCTTGCGCATCTTGTACGTGCCGGGCTGGATGTTCTTGCTGCGCGAGTTCTCCTCGGCGGCCTCGATGAACGCCTTGGTGCTCTTCACCACGTCGGCCGCGACGAGCGCGTCGGCCATGTCGGCGATCAGCGCGCCCTGCTTGATCTCGACGGTCACCTCGCCGGTGCCGGAGCCGTCGTAGTCGGGTGTGACGAAGTAGTTCTGGACCCGGTCGAAGCCGTAGAACGCGCCGCCGCCGATGCCGCCCAGCAGGACCAGCGCGAGAGCGAGTGCGAGAAGGGTCTTGCCCCGGCCGCCGCCGGACTTGCCCTGGCGACGGCGCACCGCGCCGCGCCGGTGCCGGCCCTTCTCCCCCCTGTCCGGCTCGTCGAACCCCAGATCAAGATCGTCGATCATTGCGTCCGCCTCCGCTGTGCGTCCAGCCAGCTCTGCAGAATCTCCACCGCGGCGGCCTGGTCGACCACCGCTCGTTGGCGCTTTCCCCGGACGCCCCGTTCGGCCAGCCTACGACTCGCGACGACGGTAGACATCCTCTCGTCCGTCAGCGTCACCGGAATCGGCCTCATTACATCAGCCAATCGGCTGGCATATGCTGATACGTTCAGCGCCGCGGGGCCGTGCTTCCCGGCGAGATTGACCGGCAGCCCGACCACGATCCCCACCGCCTCGTGCTCGGCGGCGAGCCGGACCAGCTCGGCCATGTCGGCGGGCACCGCGTCCGGTTCCGCGGTCAGATCACGGGCCAGCGTCACCAGGGGCGTGGCGAGGATGCCGTGCGGATCACAGCGCGCCACCCCCACCCGGACCTGGCCGACGTCGACACCCAGCCGGACGCCACGGGACACCTCACTCACGGGCGGACACCTCCCCGCCGGTACGGGCCAGGGCGGACCGGGTGGTCCGCCCTGGCGTACATCCGTGCACTCATGCCGTGCCGGCTGGGCATGCCCTCACGGCCCTCGCTCCGCTCGGTGCGTTCGCTCATGCCGCGTCGGCGACCGCCCGCTCGACGGTGACCAGCAGGTTCGGCGCCTCCGTCGCGGGCAGGCCGCCGCCCTGGGCCAGGTCGTCGCTACCGCCGCCCCGGCCGGAGAACGCCGCCTTGACCAGGTCCTTCGCGCTCAGGTTCCGCCCCCGGGCGGCCTGGTTGACGGCCACCACGAGCGACGCCTTGCCGTTGGCCCGGGCGGCCACCGCGATCACAGCCGGGCGGGCCGCGTCGATCCGGCCCCGGATCTCCTGAGCGAGGGTCCGCACGTCGTTCGCCGCCGCGCCCTCCGGCGCCTCGGTGCCGACGTACGCGACGCCGCGCACATCCTTCGCCTGCGCCGCCAGGGCGCCGGCCCCGCCGAGCACGAGCTGGGCGCGCAGCTTCTCCAGCTCCTTCTCCGCGTCGCGCAGCTGGGTGACCGTCTGCTCCACCCGGTCGGCGACCTGCTCCCCCGGCACCCGGAACAGCTCGGCCAGCCGGGACACCAGCAGGTGCTCACGGGCCAGGAAGCCGAACGCGTCCATGCCGACGAGCGCCTCGATCCGGCGTACGCCGGAACCCACCGACGCCTCGGAGAGGATCTTCACCAGGCCGAGCTGGGCGGAGCGGGCCACGTGCGTGCCGCCGCACAGCTCGCGGGCGTAGTCACCGACCTCGACGACCCGGACCCGCTCGCCGTACTTCTCGCCGAACAGGGCCATCGCCCCGATCCGCCGGGCCTCCTCCTGGCTGGTGACGAACGCGTGCACCTCCAGGTCGGCCAGCAGCACCTCGTTGACCTGCTGCTCGACGTCGTGCAGCACGCTCGGCGCCACACCCGTCGGGGTGTTGAAGTCGAACCGCAGCCGGCCCGGCGCGTTCAGCGAACCCGCCTGGGTCGCCGACTCACCGAGGAAGTTGCGCATCGTCTGGTGCACCAGGTGCGTGGCGGTGTGCGAGCGGGAGATCGCCCGGCGGCGGGACACGTCGATCTCGGCGTACCCGGTCTCCCCGGAACGCACCTCGCCGCGCACCACCTTGGCCCGGTGCACGATCAGGCCGGGCACCGGCTGCTGCACGTCGAAGACCTCGACCTGGCCGCCGCCCACAGTGATGAGCCCCTGGTCGGGCTGCTGGCCACCACCCTCGGCGTAGAACGGGGTGGTGTCGAGCACCAGCTCGATCGTGTCACCCTCGACCGCCGCCGAGACCGCGGCGCCGCCGGACAGCAGCGCGCGTACCCGCGACTCCCGGCTCAGCTCGGTGTAGCCGGTGAACTCCACCGGACCGCCGCCGTCGAGCACCGACCGGTACGCCGACACGTCGGTGTGCCCGGTCTTGCGCGCCTGCGCGTCGGCCTTGGCCCGGCTGCGCTGGTCGGCCATCAGCCGGCGGAAGCCCTCCGCGTCGACCTGCAACCCCTGCTCGGCGGCGATCTCCAGGGTCAGGTCGATCGGGAAGCCGTACGTGTCGTGCAGCTGGAACGCCTTGTCGCCGGAGAGCGCCGCCTTGCCGGCCGACTTGGTCTCGGCGATGGCGGTGTCCAGGATCGTGGTGCCGGCGCGCAGCGTGGCCAGGAACGCGTCCTCCTCGGCGTACGCGTACTGGGAGATCCGGCCGAAGTCCTCGGCCAGCTCCGGGTACGACGGCGCCATGCAGTCGCGGGCCACCGGCAGCAGCTCGGGCAGCGCCCGGTCCTGGTAGCCCAGCAGCCGCACCGCCCGGATCGCCCGGCGCATGATCCGCCGCAGCACGTAGCCCCGGCCCTCGTTCGACGGGGTCACCCCGTCGCCGATGAGCATCAGCGAGGTACGCACGTGGTCGGCGATCACCCGCAGCCGTACGTCGTCCGGGTGCGACTCGTTGGCCGCGTGACCGGAGTGCACGCCGTAGCGCTTGCCGGTCAGCTCGGCGGCCCTGTCGAGGATCGGCTTGACCTCGTCGATCTCGTAGAGGTTGTCCACGCCCTGCAGCAGCGAGGCCATCCGCTCCAGGCCCATGCCGGTGTCGATGTTCTTCGCCGGCAGGTCACCGAGGATCGGGAAGTCCTCCTTGCCGACGCCCGGACCGCGCTCGAACTGCATGAAGACGAGGTTCCAGAACTCCAGGTAGCGGTCCTCGTCGACCTCCGGGCCGCCCTCGCGGCCGTAGGCCGGGCCGCGGTCGTAGTACAGCTCGGAGCACGGGCCGCACGGGCCGGGGATGCCCATCGACCAGAAGTTGTCGGCCTTGCCGCGGCGCACGATCCGCTCGGCCGGCACGCCGGTGGCCCGCCAGATGTCGTACGCCTCGTCGTCGTCCAGGTAGACGGTGGCCCAGATCCGCTCCGGGTCCAGCCCGAAGCCGCCCGCCTCGACCGGCTTCGTGGCCAGGTCCCAGGCGAGCGGGATCGCCCCGGACTTGAAGTAGTCACCGAAGGAGAAGTTGCCGTTCATCTGGAAGAACGTGCCGTGCCGGCTGGTCTTGCCGACCTCGTCGATGTCCGGCGTCCGGATGCACTTCTGCACGCTCGTCGCCCGCGCGTACGGCGGGGTCTGCTGGCCCAGGAAGTAGGGCACGAACTGCACCATGCCCGCGTTGATGAACAGCAGGTTCGGGTCGCTGATGGCGGGCAGCGGAGCGGACGGAACCACGGTGTGCCCGTTCGCCTCGAAGTGGGCGAGGAACCGCCGCTTGATCTCCGCCGTCTTCATCGCTGGTGGTCCTCCGGGAAAATCTCTCGGTCACCGATACGCGGGTCCTCCCGCAGCTCGGCGAACTGGTCGTCGTACACCTCGCCGCGGGCGAAGGCCTCGTGGATCTCCTGCTCACGCTCGGCCATGCCGACCCGGACGTCGTCCACGAACGCCCGGAGCGACTCGACCAGACCACCGGCGGACTCGGACAGCCCGCTGGCGATGCCGGCCGGGGTGTACGCCTGCGCCGTCCGGGTGGCCTTGCGCACCACCAGGACGCCCACGGCCAGCCCGATGCCCAGCCAGAACAACCGCCTCATGTTCTCATCCTTCCCGCGTACGCCGGCCGGGGTCAGCGGTTGCCGCGCTTGGCGGCGCGACGCTGCTGCTTGATCGTGTCGCGCACCTCGCGCTCGGTCTCGGCGTGCCGGCGGGCGGAGGCGGCCCGGCGCACGCCGTACCCGAACGCGGCCACCTTGACCAGCGGGTTCGCGGCGGCGGCGGAGACCACGGTGGCCAGGTTCGCCACGTTCGCGGTGACGTTCTGCGCGTGGCTGGTCATGGTGTCCACCTTGGCGAGCTGGAGGTTCACCCCGTCCAGCGAGGTCTGCACCTGCTCCAGCGCCACGTTGACGTTCTTCACAGTGGTGTTCACGTCACCGAGCAGCGGCGCGGTGCGCTCGTTCACATCGGTGATCATGCGGGTCGTCGCGTCCACGGTGTGCCGCAACCGCAGGATCGGCACCGCCAGCACGAGCACCAGCATCAGGAACGCGCCGGCCGCGATCAGCGCAGCGATCTCTCCACCACTCACGCGAAAGTCCTCCTCAAGCAGTGTCCCGGAACCCGACGCCCCGGAACGCGCGACCGTACCTACCCACTTCGCGCCACGCCGACCCGGTCACCGGGCACGGACGGGCGTGCCAGCCCCAGACCCTACCGTCCGTGATGAAAGTCGGCTCACGACGGTGAGGGGGTCGCCTCGCCCAGCGGGTCGTCGGTCAGGGTCGGGTACGGATCCTCACCGGTGAGTGACGGATCGGTGGTCGGCGTCGGTCCGGTGCGCTCGTCGTCGATCGCGTTGCGCACCTTCACCGACACCAACGAGCCGGTGCACTCCGCCGCTGCGGGCGCGGGCGGCGCGGTCGGCGCGGGCGCCCCGTCCACCGGCGGGGGCGTGCAGGTGCGGTCGCGCACCCACAGGTCGAGCGTGAGTTCGTCCCGGCGCCAGCAGGTGTAGCTACCAGGAACCTTCTCGTCCGGGCAACGGTCGACCTTCCAGCGCCGCCACCCGTCCCCGGCCAGCGCCTCCTCGTAGACCGCGACGGTCTCCTTCCACCCCTGCTCCGACTCGACGGAGCGTTCACGGAGGCGGCAGTCCTGGAGGCACCAGCGGCTGCCGCTGACGTTGTCGACCGTGTTGCTCTGTGCCCAGGCGGGCACGGCGAGCGCGTCGAGGGTGTCGAAGACCGGGTCGCGGCTGAGCGTACGCATCCCGAAGTAGAGCGGCACCGCACCGAGCAGCACGAGGCTGACCAGGGCGAGGATGCCCAGCCGCAGCCGGCTGCGTTCGCGCATCTGCCGGCGCAGCTCCGACCGGGCGCCGCGCAGACCACCGGCCTCCGCGCCGCTGTCGTCCGGTCCGGGACCGCCGGGCCGCGGCGCGCCGCCCGCAGCGGGCCGTGGCCCCGCGGGCTCCCCCGGGGGTACGACCACAGCCGCCCGGGCCGCCGCCGGTGTCGCCGCGTTGCCCGGTCCGGTCCGGTCCGGCTCCGCTCCGGGTGGCGTCGCCCGTCCGGTGGTCCGCTCGTCCGGCGCGACCGGGCGGGCCACGCCGGCTGCCGCGCGGGCGGTCACCGGGGCACCGGGCGGCACCGGGCCGTCGCCTGCCGGCCCTCTGGCACCGGGGGCCACCGGCGGACGAGGCCCGGCACCGGGCCGGGTGTCGTCGGGGCGTGCCACCCCGCGTCCGTCGCCACCGGGTCCAGCCGGACCGGCTCCGGGGCGGCCGGCGCCGGCCGGAATCCCCCCCGTGCGATCGACGTCACCACGCGGACCGGGACCGGCCGGACCCGCGGGGGCACCACCGGGACGGCCACCGCCGGCCGGAATCCCACCCGTGCGCTCGACGTCGCCGCGCGGGCCGGGAGTGGGCGCGACACCGGGGCGGGCCGCGCCGCGGGCCGGGCCGGGCCTACCGGGCGACGGGTCGGACGGCTGAGGCCGGGCCGGGGGCACGACCGGGCCGGGCTGGTCGGGGCGGACCGCCGGTTCGGCGCGCGCCGGCACGTCGGGGCCGGGCGGTCCGGGCCGCCGGGACGGCGTACCCGGCTCGGGACGCACCGGCGGGACGGCGACGCCGGCCCGGCCGGCGGGCGCTTCGGAACGGCCGGACGGCTGGTCGGCCGGAGCGCCGGCCGGGCGGCGGGTGACCGGCATGGCGGGGTCGGTGTGTGGCGTGCGACCCGCCTGCCGCAGCCAGTCGGCGGGCCGGTCGGGCCGTTGCGGCCGCGGCTCACCGGCGTCGTCACGGGCGGCCCGGCGACCGGGTGTCTCGGCGCCGACGCCGGTACCGCCCGGCTCGTCGGGCGCGGTCCGGCGGCCGTCAGGCGCGGCACCGCGGCCGACGGGCGCGCCGCGGCGGCCGGCGGGCGGGGTCGGGCCGGTCGCCGGGCTGCCGGAGACGGGCGCGCCCGGCAGGTCCGGCGCGTTTCCGCTGCGCGGTACGACCGGGGAGCGGTCCGGGGCGGCCCACCGGCCGGTGCCCGGAGTGGGCACGGCTGCGGTTCCGCCGCCAGGGGCGGGCACGTGGTGGCCGCCGGTGGGCTCGTCGTGCCGGGCGCGTCGCCCGCCACCGGAGACCGGGGCGGCGTCCGGAACGGCTCGTCCGGCCGGCCCGCCGGGTACGACGCCTTCCGGCGCGGCGCGACGGCCTGCACCGGAGACCGGCCGGGTACCGGGCGGAACGTCGTCGGCACGGGCCCGGCGGCCTGCACCGGAGACCGGCCGGGTACCGGGCGGAACGTCGTCGGTACGGGCCCGGCGGCCCGCCCCCGAGACCGGATGGGTGCCGGGTGCCACGTCATCGGGGCGCGCTCGGCGTCCCCCCGGAACGGGCTGGACGGCGTCGGCGTCCTCGGCGCGCGCCCGGCGGGCACCACCGGAGACCGGCTGGATGCCGGCGGTGTCGTCCGGCCGGGCCCGGCGGCCGGCGGACGGCGGCGGGATCGTCGGATCGGCCTGGTGCGGGGCCTCGGGCCCCGCTCCGTGCCGGCCGCGGGGCGTCGGCGGTACGCGGCTGTCGCCGTCGGCGGGCGGGCGGCCCGGGGCGGCGGGTGCCCGGCCGGGCGGCGGCGCAGCGGGCGGGACGCGGGTGCCGGCGACGGGCGGCTGCTGGCCGGTGGGTCCGTCCACGCGGCGGCGGTACGGCGCGTCGGCCGGACGGGGCGCCTCGGGCACGCCGGGCCACGGACCGTCGACGGGGCGGCGCGGGGCGCCGGCTTCGGGGCCGCCCGGCCAGGGGCCGTCACCGGGCCGGCGTGGGGCACCGGTCTCGGGACCGCCGGGGCGCACCGGCGGCGCGGCCGGACCGGGCGTGTCGGGACGGCGCATGACCGGCGGACGCGGACCGGGCCGGCCACCACCGGGCGGCGTCTCCGGGCCGGGACGGCCACCGCCGGAGGGCGCGTCCACGACCGGTGGGCGGGCCCCCGGCGGCGTGTCCGCGGCCGGACGCCCGGGGGCCGGGGGCATGTCCACGCCGGGCCGGCCGGACGGCGGGGCGGTGTCCACGCCGGACCGTCCCGGCGGCGGAGGCGTGTCCATGCCCGGTCGACCGGGGGCCGGGGGCGCAGCCGGACCCGGACGGCCGGTCACGGGCGGCAGCGTCGGGTCGGTTCGGCCGACCGGAGCGGGCCCGCCCGGATGGGGCCGGCCGGGCGTGTGCGGCGCGGCGGGCGGCGGAACGGCCCGGCCGGGAGTCTGCGGTGCGGCAGCCGGGGGCGGAACGGCCCGGCCGGGAGTCTGGGGCGCGCCGGCCGGCGGAGTACCGGGCCGGCCGGCGGGCGAGGGTGGCGGAACCGGCTGACCGGTCGAGGGCGGCGGGGAGCCCGGTGCCGGGGGCCGCGGAGCCTGTCGGCCGCCGGGTGGCATGCCGGGGCCCGGCCCCGGTGCGGCGGCCGGGCGGGGTGGCCGGGACGGCTCGCCGTCCGGCCAGGACGGATCGGCGTCGGGCCGCGGCGCGGGCACGCCCCCGTCCGGTCCGAGTTCGCCGCCCTGCTGCTTGGCGGTGCGCAGGTCGTCGATCCAGCCGAGTTCCTCGCCGACGACAGTCGGGTCCAGCTCGGGCTCGGCCCGGCCGCGTCCCCACCGGCGGCCCTTGCCGCGCGGGTCGCGCCGCTCGTCGGGGCCGTCCGCCGGCCGCTCCGGACCACGCGCCATCACTACTGACCCCCCTCGGCGGCGTCGCTGCCGCCCTCACTCGCCCCGCTGGACTGCTCGCCGCCCCCCACCCGGGCCCCGTTCGCGGCGGCCGGGGCGCCGGCCTCCGCCCGGGTCGCCGGAGCCGGCAGCCCGCGCACGATCCGGCGCAACAGCGGCAGCCGGGTGGCCACCGCCCGCTCCGCGCCGTGCCCGCTGGGCTGGTAGTAGTCGGTTCCGACGAGGTCGTCCGGAGCGTACTGCTGGGTGACCACCCCCCGGTGGTCGTCGTGCGGGTAGCGGTAGCCGGCGCCGTGGCCGAGGCCCCGCGCGCCGGAGTAGTGGGCGTCGCGCAGCCCGCGCGGCACCGCGCCGCCACGACCCGCGCGTACGTCGGCGACGGCGGCGCCGATCGCTGTCGTGGCCGAGTTCGACTTCGGCGCGGTGGCCAGGTGGATGACCGCCTGGGCCAGGTTCAGCTGTGCCTCCGGCAGGCCCACGTACTCGACCGCGTGGGCGGCCGCGGTGGCCACGGTCAGCGCGGTGGGATCGGCCATTCCCACGTCCTCACTCGCGAAGATCACCAGCCGGCGGGCGATGAACCGGGCGTCCTCCCCGGCCACCACCATCCGGGCCAGCCAGTGCAGTGCCGCGTCCACGTCCGAGCCGCGCATGCTCTTGATGAACGCGCTCGTCACGTCGTAGTGGGCGTCGCCGTCGCGGTCGTATCGCACCGCTGCCACGTCGACCGCCTGTTCGGCCACTGCGAGGTCGATCCGGCCGGTGCCGAGCGCGGTCGCGGTGGCAGCCGCCGCCTCCAGCGCGGTGAGCGCCTTGCGCACGTCGCCCCCGGCGAGCCGGACCAGGTGGTCCTCCGCCTCCTCGGCCAGGACCAGCGCGCCGCCGAGCCCGCGTTCGTCGGCCACCGCGCGGCGCAGCAGGCCGCGTACGTCGTCGTCGTCGAGGGCCTGGAGGGTGAGCAGCACGCAGCGCGACAGCAGGGGCGAGATGACCGAGAAGTACGGGTTCTCGGTGGTCGCCGCGAGCAGCGTGACAGTGCGGTCCTCGACCGCGGCGAGAAGCGAATCCTGCTGGGTCTTGCTGAACCGGTGCACCTCGTCGATGAACAGCACCGTCGGCGGGCCGCCGGACCGGCGCTGCCGGCGGGCGGTCTCGATCACGGCGCGGACGTCCTTGACGCCCGCGGTGAGCGCGGACATCGCCACGAACCGCCGGTCGGTGGCCCGGGCCACGAGGTGCGCGATGGTGGTCTTGCCGCTGCCCGGCGGCCCCCAGAGGATCACCGACATCGGCGCCGCGCCCTCGACCAGCTGGCGCAGCGGCGCCCCCGGCGCGAGCAGGTGCTCCTGCCCGACCAGCTCGTCGATGCCGGCCGGCCGCATCCGCACCGGCAGGGGCGAGTCCGCCCGGGTGTCGGTGAAGCCGTCGGCGCCGCCCGCGCCCGCGGGTGCGCCGGCCGGCTCGCCGAGGGTGAAGAGGGCGTCCGATTCCATCACGAAGACAGTACCGGGCCGGGCCGACGACGCCGGAATCGCGCCGCCGCCCCGACCCGGGTGGTCTTTTCCGGTCAGCCGCGACCCGGCCGCCGGCCCCGGTACCACCGGCCGCCACCGCCGCCGCGCGGGCCGGAGCCGACCCCGGCCAGGTAGAGCGAGAGCAGCAGGAAGCCGATGAGCATGAGCGTCGTGGTGCTGAACAGATCGGGCGCGCCGAGGTCGGTGTTCATGAAGTCGAGCAGCAGCGCGAAGCCGAACACGATGGCCGCGAGAATGGCGAGCATGTCGTTCCTCCGGTGGGGGTTCCCAGCAGGTCGGCGACGGATGTACCCAATCGGTCTGTTCGTCAATCTCCACCGTGGAACAGGCGGTGCCTCGGCCCTCGGTACCAGCGGGGATGGTCGTACGCTGGCGGAATGATCACGGTCGACGAGTCGCTGACCGAACGGGAGGGGCTGCTCGCCGCGGCCGGCCACCACCCGTACGCCCGGCACGCGCTCCGGCGCGGCGGGGCCGTACGGGGATGGCGGCACGACGGCGCGGTCGGATGGCTGCTGCCACCGGGTGGCTGGTCGGCCGGCGGGGCGGTCGGCGCCCCCGGCCCGGCGCTCGACGTGTTCGCCGCCCAGCGGGCGGACGGGACGCTGCGGGCCGGTCAGTCGGTCAACCTGTCCCACGCCGATCCGGACGAGGTGGCCGCGCGACTGCCGGTGGCCCGGCTGACCGAGTGGGACCTCCTCTGGGCCACCGGCCCGCCGCCGCACCAGCCGGAGCAGGAGCGGGTGGTACGCCTCACCGAGGCCGACCACCCCGCCCTGGCCGCGCTGATCGAGGAGGCGTTCCCGGCCACCACGTCGCGGCCGGGCGAGCCGGGCATCGTCGACTGGTACGGCATCCGCGACGGTGACCGCCTGCTCGCCTGCGGCGCCGACCGCAGCCGCGGCGACATCGGCTTCCTGGCCGGGCTGACTGTCGCACCGAAGCATCGCGGCCGAGGGCTGGGTGCGGCGCTGACCGCCGGGATGACGTGCGCCCTGTTCGGCAGGTACGACGCCGTGGCGCTGGGCGTCTACCCGGACAACGTGGGCGCGATCCGGCTGTACCGCCGGCTCGGCTTCACCGCCGCCGAACGCCGCACCTCCGTCGAGCTCGCCTGACGCGCGACGCCCCGACGGCGTGGGTGGAACGCCATGGGTGTCGAACGACGTCCGAGACACCCATGGCGTTCCACCCGGCCGGTCGGATCAGTCGCGGCCGGCGGGAGCGGGCGCGGCCACCGCGGGGGCCGCGTCGAGGGGCGGGCCGGCGTGGCCGGGGCCGCCTACCGTCGACTCCGGTTCCACGGTGACGTCCTGCCGGGTACGGCGGGCGGCCCGCCAGGCCGGCAGGTAGAGCGGCGCGGCCACGGCGAGCATCACCGCGCCGACGACCATGGCGATGCTGACGCTCGTGGCGTCGGCCAGCGCGGTCAGCGTCACCGCGCCGAGCGCGCCGGCCGGCTGGGCGGCCATCGAGTTCAGCGAGAGCACGCTGGTCCGGTACGGGCCGTCGACCTGCCGGTGCAGCAGTCCCATGTGCAGCGGGTTCGACGCGCCGTGCACGGCGTAGCAGGCCAGGTACGCGATGAGCACACCGACCGGGCCGGCCAGCAGGCCCATGCCGACCACCGTCACGCCCTGCAGGATGCGCATCAGCGCGGCGGCCGGGGCCGCGCCGAGGCGGCGCAGCAGGAACGGGGTGAGCGCGGCACCGGCGGCGTTCGCGAGCCAGGCCGCCGTGCCGGCGGGGCCGAGCAGCGCCGCCGCGCGGTCCGGGTCACCGAGCACGTCGGCGAGGCGTACCGGGAGCAGCGACTCGAAGGTGACCATGCCGAAGCCCCAGAACAGCTCGACGGCGACCAGGGCCGCCAGCACCCGGTTGCGGCGCAGCAGCCCGACGGCCTGCCCGACCATCCGGGGCGCGTCGACCACCGAGGCGCGCAGCGCGGCCGGGCCGGACGCGGGCCGCCGCTCCGCCATCAGCGCCAGCAGCGCCACGATGGAGACGGCCTGGAGCACGGCGGCGACGATCACCGGCAGGGCCAGCGCGCTGACCGGGCCGACCGGGCCGAGCGCGACCAGGCCGCCGCTGAGCAGCGCGCCCGCGCCGATCGCGACACCGATCACGGTGCCGGCCCAGCCGAGGCCGCGCTCGTATTCGGCCTTCGGGTCGACGGCGAGCGTGGCGTCGACGTACCAGGATTCCATCGGGCCGCTGTCGAGCGCCCGGTAGACGCCCTGCAACGCCCAGACCAGGAAGAACATCCAGAACGAGTCGGCGACCGCCATCAGCGCCAGCGAGCCCAGGCCGAGCACCCAGGCGACGACCAGCACCGGCTTGCGGCCGAGTGCGTCGGCGAAGCCGCCGGTGGGCAGCTCCAGCGCCAGCACGACGAGGCCCTGCGCGGTGGCGACCAGGCCGATCTGCGACAGCGTGAGCCCGCGTTCCTGCATCAGCAGGATCATCACCGGCATGAGCAGGCCGCTGGGCAGCCAGCGCAGGCCGTACAGCGTGAGGTAGCGGAACCGGATCTGGCGTACGGACAGCGCGGTCACGGCTTCTCCTCGGTGGACGGCGGGGCGGGCCGCGGGAACGCCGCGTCCATCGGGAGGGCGGCGAGGTAGAGCTGGACCGTCTCGGCGTCGGGATCGTCGGGGTCGGTCTCGTCGCGGTGCCGCTCGAAGAGCGCGAAGACCTCCTCCTTGATCGCTTCGAGCCGGGAGACCGGGATCCGCATGAAGAAGTCGCCCATGCCGAACGCGTCGCGCCAGGCCGGTCCCCACTGGTGCCGCTGGGCGAACCAGCGTTCGGCGTGTCCGGCGAAGAAGCGGACGTAGTCGGCCTCCAGCCACTCGATCGCGGCCCGCGAGTCGGGGTCGTCGTCGAAGTCGCTCGACTCCCAGTTGGTGACGTCGTGCGCGGCCCGCCAGTAGCGCTGCCGGCCGGTGCCGAGGTTGGGGTCCTCGACCACGAGACCGACCTCGGCGAGCTGGCGCAGGTGGTAGCTGGTCGCGCCGCTGTTGGTGCCGAGCATCTCGGCCAGGGCGGTGGCGGTGGACGGGCCTGCCACGCGCAGCGCCCCGATCAGCCGCATGCGCAGCGGCTGGGCCAGCGCGCGAACCTGACGGTGGTCGATGCGTACGGCGCGTTCCTCGGGCCGCTTCTTCTCCTCCATGAGATGCACAATATCTGTGCACACTTTCCGTGCACAAGACGCTTGCAAAGAATCTGTGCAACTAGCCGTACAGCTCGGTGATCCCGCGCAGCCGGGTCCGCAGCAGCCCCGCGGCACGGCTGGAGTCCAGCACCACCTCGCCCGGACGGTGCAGTCCGGCGGCGGCGATCGTGGTCGTCCGCAGCCCGCCCGCGTCCGCCCCGTCGTGCCGGGCCACCAGCAGGCCCAGCTCGGCGCGGCTCACCGCGTCCGGCCCGGCCACGTTCAGCAGCCCGGCGTAGTCGCCCGGCACCAGCTCCAGCACCGCGGCGGCGAGGTCGGCGACGTGCACCGGGCAGCGCAGCTCGTCGGTGAACAACGTGGCCCGGCCGGCCAGCGCGTCCCGGCAGAGCTGGATCTGCTTGCTGCCCTTCCCCACGATCAGCGACGTCCGCACCAGCACGGCGCCCGGATCCACCGCCCGCACCGCCGTCTCCGCCGCCGCCTTCGCCGCCCCGTACGGGTGCAGCGGCGTGGGCACGTCCTCGTCCGCGTACGGCTTCGGGCGCCCGGCGTGCAGCGCGTCGCTGGACAGGTGCACCAGCCGGGCGCCCACCTCGGCGGCGGCGACCGCGATGTGGGCCGCCCCGTCCGCCGTGACCGCCCAGTCGTCGTACCGGTAGGGGGTGGCGACGACGGCGTCGGGGCGTACCCGGGTCAGCAGCTCGCGCACGGCGGCGCGGTCGGTCACGTCGAGCCGGTGCGGCGCGACGCCGGGCACCGCGACGGCGGTGGAGTGGTACGTGCCGGCCACCCGGTGCCCGGCGGCGACCGCCTGCCGGCACACCTCGGCGCCGAGGAACCCGCTGGCTCCCACCACGAGCAGACGCATCAGTCCCCCTGAAGATCGAAAAGGCCCGCGTCATCATGACGCGGGCCCTTCGACGAGGCGAGGATCAGGTGGGGTCGGCCACCGGCGCGGCCGGGCCGGCGGTGCCGGCGTGCGGGCCGGCCGGCGCCTTCGGCTTGGCGTCGATGCCGGCCTCGGCGCGCTGCTGCCCGGTGATCGGGGTGGGCGCGCCGGTCAGCGGGTCGAAGCCGCCCCGGGTCTTCGGGAACGCGATGACCTCGCGGATCGAGTCCGCGCCGGCCAGCAGCATGCAGACCCGGTCCCAGCCGAACGCGATGCCGCCGTGCGGCGGGGCGCCGTACTTGAACGCCTCCAGCAGGAAGCCGAACTTGTCCTGCGCCTCGTCGGCGGTGATGCCGAGCAGGTCGAACACCCGCTGCTGCACGTCGCCGCGGTGGATACGGATCGAGCCGCCGCCGATCTCGTTGCCGTTGCAGACGATGTCGTACGCGTAGGCGAGCGCCCGGTCCGGTGCCTCCTCGAACCGGTCCACCCACTCGGCGTTCGGCGAGGTGAACGGGTGGTGCACGGCGGTCCAGCCGCCCTCGTCAGTGCGCTCGAACATCGGCGCGTCCACGACCCAGCAGAACGCCCAGGCGCTCTCGTCGATCAGGTTCGCCCGCTTGGCGATCTCGATCCGGGCCGCGCCGAGCAGTTCCTGCGCCTCGCGGGTGTTCGTGCTCGCGGCGAAGAAGACCGCGTCGCCGGGCTTCGCGCCGACCGCGTCGGCCAGGCCGGACAGGTGCGCCTCGGACAGGTTCTTCGCCACCGGGCCGCGCGCCTCGCCGGTCTCGGCGTCCAGCACCACGTACGCCAGGCCGCGCGCGCCGCGCGCCTTGGCCCAGTCCTGCCAGCCGTCCAGTTCCTTGCGGGTCTGCGACGCGCCGCCGGGCATGACCACCGCGCCGACGTAGCCGCCCGCGTCGATCGCGCCGGCGAACACCCGGAACTCGGTGCCGCGCAGGTAGTCGGTCAGCTCGGTCAGCTCCACGCCGTAGCGCAGGTCCGGCTTGTCGGAGCCGTAGCGGGACATGGCGTCGTGCCAGGTGATGCGCGGGATCGGCCGGGCGATCTCGTGGCCGGCGAGGTCCTTCCACAGCGCCGAGACGATCGCCTCGCCGAGGTCGATCACGTCGTCCTCGGTGACGAACGACATCTCGATGTCGAGCTGGGTGAACTCCGGCTGCCGGTCGGCGCGGAAGTCCTCGTCGCGGTAGCAGCGGGCGATCTGGTAGTACCGCTCCATGCCGCCGACCATCAGCAGCTGCTTGAACAGCTGCGGCGACTGCGGCAGCGCGTACCAGCTGCCCGGCTGCAGCCGCACCGGCACCAGGAAGTCGCGGGCGCCCTCCGGGGTGGAGCGGGTCAGCGTCGGCGTCTCGATCTCCAGGAAGTCCCGCTCGTGCAGCACGCCGCGGGCGATCTGGTTGGCCCGCGAGCGCAGCCGCATGGCCTTGGCCGGGCCGCCCCGGCGCAGGTCCAGGTAGCGGTACTTGAGCCGGATGTCGTCGCCGGCCTCGATCTGGTCGTCCACCGGCAGCGGCAGCGGCGCGGCCTCGGAGAGCACCTCCAGCTCGGACGCGGTCACCTCGACCTCGCCGGTGGGCAGGTCCGGGTTCTCGTTGCCCTCCGGGCGGCGGGTCACCTCGCCGGTGACCTTGACGCAGAACTCGTTTCGCAGCGCGTGCGCGTCCTCCTCGCGGAAGACCACCTGCACGACGCCGGAGGCGTCGCGCAGGTCGACGAAGATGACACCGCCGTGGTCGCGCCGGCGGGCCACCCACCCGGCGAGCGTCACCGTCGAGCCGGCGTCCGCGGCGCGCAGGCTTCCGGCATTGTGGGTACGGATCACGGCTGGCGTCTCCTCAATCTGGTCCACTCACTGCTCCCCCGCATTCTGTCAGGGCGGGCGGGCCCGCTCCCGGGCACCCGTCGAGCCGGTCCGCCCCGACGGTGGCGAAAGCGCCGTGCGGGCCGGGTCCGGCGGTCTACCGTGGCCGGGTGCGTGCCGTACCGAGCTGGGCCGTCGTCACCGCGGCCGCCGCGCCCGCGCTGCTGGTCGCGGGCTGGACGGTGGCGGGCGCCCGCCAGGGGCCGGGGTACGACCCGGTGCGGGACACGATCAGCGAGCTGGCCGGTGAGGGCGCCACCGATCCGTGGCTGATGGCCGGCGCGCTGGTGCTGCTCGGCTGCTGCTACTGCGCCACCGCCGCCGCGCTGCACGCCGCCGGGCTGCCGAGCCGCTTCCTGCTGGCGGTCGGCGGGGTGTCCACCGTCGCGCTCATCGCGTTCCCCCGGCCGCAGGTGGGCGGTTCCCCGGCGCACGGGGTGGTGGCCACCGTGGCGGTGCTCGCGCTGGCGCTCTGGCCGGCCGGGTCGGCGCTGCGGCTGCCCCGCAGGGTGCCGCGCGAAGTGGCCGCCTCCCCGGCGGGCCGGCCGCCGTGGGCGTTCCGCCGGCCGGTGGCGCTGGCCGTGACGGCCGTGCTGCTGGCGTTGTTCGGCTGGTCGGTGGCGGAGGTGACGGGCGGCTCCCGGACCGGGCTGGCCGAGCGGGTGGCGGCGCTCGCGGTGACGCTCTGGCCGCTGGCGGCGGTGCTGTCGGCGCGGCGGGCCCACCGGCACTGGACGGTCCGGCCGTCGGACCCGCCCCGCCCGGACGGCCCGCCGGTCGGTCCGGGCCGCCTCGGGGCAGGCACCTGAGACGGGTACGCGGAACGGGCCGCCGGTCACCCGGCGGCCCGTTCACAGCGGTGCGTGGATCAGAAGACGCTCACGCCGTAGCGGCTGAGGGCCTCGGTGACCGGCTGGAAGTAGGTGGTGCCACCGGTGCGGCAGTTGCCGCTACCACCGGAGGTGAGGCCGAGCGCGACGGTGCCGGCGAACAGCGAGCCGCCGCTGTCGCCCGGCTCGGCGCAGACGTTGGTGCGGATGAGGCCGGAGACGCTGCCCTCGGCGTAGTTCACGGTCGCGTTGAGGGCGGTGACGCTACCGCTGCGCAGGCCGGTGGTGCTGCCGGAACGGCGGACGGACTGGCCGACGTACGCGTTGCCGGCCGAGGTGATGTCCTGGAAGCTGCCGTTGTAGAGCGACACGTTGCCGGCCGCGTTGGCCGAGTTGTTGTGCCGGACGATGCCGTAGTCGTTGCCCGGGAAGCTGGTGCCGGTCCGGGTGCCGAGCAGGCTGGTCTGCGCGGAGTTGCTGTACCAGCTCGACGAGATGTTGGTGCAGTGACCCGCGGTGAGGAAGTAGTAGGTCGAGCCGCTGCGGACGTTGAACCCGAGCGAGCAACGGCCCCCGCCGCCGGCGTAGATGGCCTGGCCGCCGGAGATCCGGGTGCTGAGCGTGCCGGCCTCGGCCTCGATGCGGATCGCGCCGTTGTGACGGGCGGCGGCGGCCTTGACCCGCTCCAGCTTGGCGCCGGTGACGGTGCTGTCGACGGAGACGACGACCTGGTTCGTGGCCGGGTCGGTCCACCAGGCGGTGCCGGGGATCTTGGCGGAGCGCTCCAGCTCGCTGGTGGCGGCGTTGAGCTTGTCCGCGCCGCGCGCCACGATCTTCGGGATGGCACCGGCGGCGCGCACCTGGCGGGCGGTCGCGGTGTCGGTCACCGTGACGACCATCTTGCCGCTGGCGTCGGCGTACGTGCCGGCCGCGCGGGCACCGAGCTTCTCGACGAGGGTGGCGGCGGCGTCCGGCGAGAGGGCCGTGGGGGCGGCCTGCGCGGGTGCGCCGAGCAGCGAGCCGGTGACCAGGGTGCCGGCGACGGCGACTGCGGCGGCGCGGCGGAGCGTGGACCTCGTGGGTCGCATGTAACAACCTCCGAATGGGGGTGAACGGGCGCTGTCATGGGGGCGCGCCCGAGGACAACCCGGGCGACCTGGGGAAACCGCCCGGGTGCCCAAAGTATTCACATATTTAAGATCGTAAGCAAGACATGACTTTGCCCGGATTCGCACCCGCGCCCGATGTAACGCCGGAGCAACAACATCGACATCATCTGTCAGAGCCGGTTCAGGGCGTACGGCGACGGGCGCCCGGACCCGGGCGGGGCAGCACGTCCCGCGCCTCGGTGATCTCGTGCCCCTCGCCGCAGCGCAAGGCGACCCGGACCTCGGCGCCGCAGTCACGGTGCGCCACGCTCAGCGGCGAGCCCTCCGGGTCGGCCAGGTAGCGGTCACCCCAGCCGAGCACCGCGACGAGCACGGGCCACAGGTCCAACCCCATCTCGGTGAGCCGGTACTCGTGGCGCGGCCGGCTGCCCGGCTCGCGGTACGGCTCCCGGCGCAGCACACCGCGCTCGACGAGCATGGCGAGCCGGTTCGTGAGCACCTGGCGCGGAATGCCAGTCCGCACCCGCATGTCGTCGAACCGGCGTACGCCGTTGAAGACCTCGCGGAGCACGACGAGGGTCCACCGCTCGCCGAGGATCTCCATGGCGCGCGCGATGGTGCAGTTCTCCACCGACCAGTCCAGTGCCGCGGGTCTCATGCCGACCAGGCTAGGTCTGATTGACAGACTCAGCAACGCGCTGCGAGGCTGAGTCCATGACGCAGACGCAGGAGCGCACCCGCACGTTCACCTGGTCCGACCCGGCGGCCGGCGCCGCGCACCTGGGCCGGCGCAGCGGCCTGGAGCTGATGCAGGCGATGATCGCCGGCGAGCTGGACGCGCCGCCGATCATGCACCTCGTCGACATGTCCCGGATGGAGGCCGAGGAGGGGCGCGTCGCGGTCGAGCTGCTGCCGCAGGAGTTCCACTACAACCCGCTCGGCACCGTGCACGGCGGCGTCATCTCCACGCTGCTGGACACCGCCGCGGCGTGCGCCGTGCACACCACGCTGCCGGCCGGCGTCGGCTACACGTCGCTGGACCTCAACGTGAAGTTCCTGCGCCCGGTCACCGTCGACACCGGCACGCTGCGGTGTGAGGGCACGGTGCTCCAGCGAGGCCGCCGTACCGCCCTGGCCGAGGCCCGCCTCACGGACCCGGCCGGCCGCCTGGTAGCCCACGCCACCTCGACCTGCCTCATCTTCCCCCTCCCCTGACCGCCCCGCTCGTTCTCGGCGATCTTGCAGTTGCGGCCCCCGCTGCGCCGGTTTCGCGGCAGATGCGGGGGCCGTAAGTGCAAGATCGCGCGGGAGAGGAGGGGTCAGGCCTGGGTCGTCGCGGATACGCGGGCGGCTCGGGCGGCTCGGCGGTCCTCGAAGCGGGACGCCTGGCTCTCCAGGGTCTCCAGGTGGGCGGCGATCTGGTCACGGGCGGCCTCGCCGTCGGCGTTCAGGCCGGTCACCTCGAACAGGTTCCACTGGCGCAGCACCGGCATCACCACCTCGTCGCGGTGCTGGCGCAGGTCGTAGATCCCGGCCAGCGCGATCGCCACCGACTTGCGGGCGAAGCCGTCGATGCCGACACCCGGCATCTGGAAGTTGGCCAGCACGTCGGCGACGGCGCGCATCGCCTGCGACGGCGCCAGCTCGAACGCCGCGCCGAGCAGGTTGCGGTAGAAGACCATGTGCAGGTTCTCGTCCGCGGCCACCCGGGCCAGCAGCGCCTCGCACATCGGGTCGCCGGTGGCCCGGCCGGTGTTGCGGTGCGAGATGCGGGTCGCCAGCTCCTGGAACGACACGTACGCCAGCGAGTGCAGCATCTCCTGGTCGTGGACGTTCTGGTAGCCCGCCGACATGTGCACCATGCGGGCCCGCTCCAGCGCCACCGGGTCCACCGCCCGGGTCACCGTGAGGTAGTCGCGGATCGCCGTGCCGTGCCGCCCCTCCTCGGCGGTCCACCGGTGCACCCAGGTGCCCCACGCGCCGTCGCGCCCGAACAGGGTGGCGATCTCGTGGTGGTACGACGGCAGGTTGTCCTCGGTGAGCAGGTTGACGATCAGCGCGGTACGCGCCACCTCGGGCAGCGTCGAGTCCTCCGGCGACCAGGCCTCGCCGCCCAGCGGACCGTCGAAGGTGCGGCCCTCGCTCCACGGCACGTACTCGTGCGGGAACCACTCCTTGGCCAGCGACAGGTGGCGGTCGAGGTTCTTCTCGACCACCGGCTCGAGTTCGGTGAGCAGAGCGGTCTGGCTGAGCACGGTCACGACGTTCTCCCTACGGTGGCGTAACTTACGCCACCGTAGGTCGAAACGTCGTCAGGCGCCAGTGCCGGCCGGGCCGACCAGCGGTTTCAGGTCCGCCCGGGGCGGCGTCCACTCCCCCGCCGCGGCGGGCACCTGCTCGCCGGAACGGATGTCCTTGACCTCGTCGCCGTCCGCGCCGGGGAACCAGACGTACGGGATGCCACGCCGCTCGGCGTACCGGATCTGCTTGCCGAACTTGGCCGCCGACGGGGACACCTCGGTGGGCACACCGCGCGACCGCAGCGCCGCCGCGACCGCGTCGCTGGCCGCCCGGTCCTCCTCGGCGGTGACCGCCACCAGCACGCAGGTCGGCACCGAACGGGACACCGACAGCGCCTCGGCGCCGAACAGCAGACCGAGCAGCCGGGTCACCCCGATCGAGATGCCCACCCCCGGGAACCGGACGTTGCCCGAGCTGGCCAGGTTGTCGTACCGGCCGCCGGAGCAGATCGAGCCGAACCGCTCGTAGCCGATCATCTGCGTCTCGTAGACCGTACCCGTGTAGTAGTCCAGGCCCCGCGCGATGCGCAGGTCGGCCACGCAGAGGCCGGGCGCGTGCGCGGCGGCGGTCTCCACCACGGCCGTCAGTTCCGCGACGCCCTCGTCCAGCAGCGGGTCGCTCACCCCGAGGCCGCGCACCGCGTCGGCGAAGGAGGCGTCCGGCGCGGAGATCTCGGCCAGCGACAGCACGGCCTTGGCCTGCGCCTCACTCGCCCCGGCGGTGCTCGCCAGCAGCTCCGTCACCCCGGCCGGGCCGATCTTGTCGAGCTTGTCGACGGCGCGCAGCGCCGCCTCCGCGTCGGTCAGCCCGATGCCCCGGTAGAACCCCTCGCAGATCTTGCGGTTGTTGACCTGGATGCGCACCGGCGGGATCGGCAGCGACCGCAGCGCGTCGCCGATGACCAGCGGCATCTCCGCCTCGTAGTGGGCCGGCAGGGTGTCCCGGTCGACGATGTCGATGTCGGCCTGGAGGAACTCCCGGTACCGGCCCTCCTGCGGACGCTCACCGCGCCACACCTTCTGGATCTGGTAGCGGCGGAACGGGAACTGCAGCTTGCCGGCGTTCTCCAGCACGTAGCGGGCGAACGGCACGGTCAGGTCGAAGTGCAGGCCGAGCGCGTCGTCGCCGGCCGGGCCGTCGGTGTCGGCCTGCAACCGGCGCAGCAGGTAGACCTCCTTTGCGGTATCCCCCTTCCGCAGTAACTGATCCAGCGGCTCCACCGAGCGGGTCTCCAGTGGCGCGAAGCCGTACAGCTCGAACGTGGCGCGGATGCGATCGAGAACGAACTGCTCGATCATCCGCTGGGCGGTGGTCCACTCCGGGAAGCCGGAAATGGGCGTGGGCTTGCTCATCACGAACTCCTTGAGAACCCGCGCGGGCGCGGGTGAGGGTCTAGAGGCCTCGGGTGGGCGCGGCCGGGCGCGCGCCGCCGGTGCCCGCCACCTCGACGAGGTACGGGTTGGTCGCGCGCTCGCGGCCGATCGTGGTCGCGGGGCCGTGGCCGGGCAGGACGACTGTGTCGTCGGCCAGCGGGAGCACCTTGTCCCGCAGGCTGGACAGCATCCGGGGCATGCTGCCGCCCGGCAGGTCGGTGCGGCCGATCGAGCCGGCGAACAGCACGTCACCGGAGAGGCAGATCTGCTCCGCCTCCCAGCGCGAGCCGGCGCCGGGCAACCGGAACAGCATCGACCCGCCGGTATGGCCGGGGGCGTGGTCGACGGTGATCTCCAACCCGGCCAGCGACAGCGTCGCGCCGTCGGTCAGCTCGGCCACGTCGTCCGGCTCGGCGTACGGCAGCCGGCCGCCGAACAGCTGGGTCAGGTCCATCGACAGCGCCTTGCTCGGGTCGGCCAGCAGCTCCCGGTCGTCCGGGTGGACGTAGGCGGGGATGCCCCGCGCGCCGCAGACCGGGGCGACGGAGAACGTGTGGTCGAGATGGCCGTGGGTGAGCAGCACGGCGGCCGGGTGCAGGCGGTGCTCGGCGAGCACGGCGTCGAGCCGGTCGAGCACCCCGATGCCGGGATCGACCACCACGCACTGCTCCCCCGGCCCGGTCGCCACCACGTAGCAGTTGGTGCCGAAGGCGTCCGCGGGAAAGCCGGCCACGAGCACGTCGCTCCCCTTTCCGTCCGGTCGTCGTCTGCCTGCAGCCTAGTCGTAGCGGCCGGCGAGTTCCGTCCGCCACCGGCCCGGTCCGCCCCGGCCGGGCTGAGACGGCGGGACCTCGTACACCACATTCACAGTCGCTACCCGTACACTCTGGCGGGCGTGTGGCGTGGCGCACCCCGATCGGAACGGCGGACGGCGCCCGGCGCCGGCGGCGATCAGGCAGAGGAAGGGGAGCGCGCGTGGCTTCCAGCAGGGACCGGCAGCGCAAACTGGCGCGCGCCAAGCTCGACCGGCAACTCGCCCGGCGGGCGGCGGTCGCGAAGCGCCGCCGGCAGATCCGGGCCGGCGTGGGCGCCGCGGTGGTGCTCGTGCTGATCGTGGCCGGCTCCGCCTGGGCGCTCGGCGCGTTCGACTCCGAGCCGGAGAAGAAGGCCGCCGAGGACGTCTGCCTCTGGAGCGCGGAGGACGGCGCCGTCAACACCAACCTCAAGGACGTCGGCCAGCCGCCCACCACGGGCCTGCCCACCTCCGGCACCCGCCCGATGACGATCACCACCAACCAGGGTGGGCCGATCACCGTCGAGCTGGACCAGACCGACGCGCCGTGCGGCGCGGCGAGCCTGAGCTACCTGGCCGGCCGGTCGTTCTTCGACAACACCACCTGCCACGAGATCACCGCCGAGGGCGCGCTGCGCTGCGGTGACCCGACCGGCACCGGGCTCGGCGGCCCGACCTACTCGTTCTACGACGAGAACGTCCCGGCCGCGCCTGAGCCGAGCCCGTCGGCCTCGCCGGCGCCCGGGCAGCCGGCGACGTACCCGAAGGGCACCGTCGCCATGATCGGCAACCCGCCCGGCAGCAACGGCAGCCAGTTCCTGATCTTCTTCAAGGACGCCAGCCCGGCCAAGCCGGCCTACTCGGTGGTCGGCAAGGTCACCGGTGGGCTCGACGTGGTGGAGAAGATCGGCGCCATGCCGACGGTGGACAATGGCAACGGCGCCAAGGTCAAGCCGAAGACGCAGGTGCTGGTCCAGAGCGTCACAGTCGGCGAGCCCGGCGCGGCGCCGGCCGGCAGTCCCGCGCCGTCGCCCAGCGCCAGCGCGGGCTGACCCGACAACCCGATCCGGCGGCCCCGCCGCCGGTGACCCACACGTGACCGGCGGCGCGCGCGCCGACCCCATACGCAGCAGGTGAGGAGTGACCGTGACGTCCACCAGAGACCGCCAGCGCGCGGCGGCGCGGGCCAAGCTCGAGCGGGAGATGGCGGAACGGGCCGGCCGGGCCCGCAAGCGCCGGCAGACCCAGGCGATCGTCGGGGCCGCGGCGGTGCTGGTGCTCGTCGTGGCCGGCACGGTCTGGCTCGTCGCCGCGCTCGGCGACGACGACGACAAGCAGGGCGGCACGACCGCCGCCGCCGGGGCCGTCCAGTGCGCGTACACGGAGGTGCCCAAGGAGGGCCGTCCGCCGCAGATCAAGGACGTCGGCCTCCCGCCGACCCAGCAGTCCGGCAAGGGCACCCAGACGATGACCATCGACACCAACCTGGGCCCGATCACCGCCAAGATCGACCGTGCCGCCGTGCCCTGCACCGCCGGTAGCTTCACGCACCTGGCGGAGAAGGGCTTCTTCGACAACACCAAGTGCCACCGGCTGGTCACCGAGGGCATCAAGGTGCTCCAGTGCGGCGACCCGAGCGCCACCGGCAAGGGCTGGCGGGACACCGACGGCACCGGCGGCCCGTCCTACAACCTGGCCGAGGAGAACCTGCCGACCAACAAGCGCCCGCCGTACCCGGAGGGTGTCATCGCGATGGCCAACTCCGGCCAGCCGGGCAGCACGGGCAGCCAGTTCTTCATCGTGTACGGCGACTCGCCGCTCGACCCGAACTACACGGTGCTGGGCACCATCACCGGCGGCATGGACGTGGTGAAGCAGGTCGCCGCGGCCGGTGACGACGGCGCGTTCGCCAAGCAGGCCGGCGGTGGTCACCCGAAGAAGGAGATCACCATGACCAAGGTGACGATGAGCCCGGTCCAGGGCGGCTGACCGCACCCGTACGACGACGAAGCGCCCGCCGGCTGATCGCAGCCGGCGGGCGCTTTCGCGTGCGTGGTGGCTCAGGCCCCCGAGGTGACCCGGTACGCGTCGAACACGCCGTCGACCTTGCGGACGGCGGCCAGCAGGTGCCCGAGGTGCTTCGGGTCGGCCATCTCGAAGCTGAACCGGCTGACCGCCACCCGGTCGCGGGTGGTGGTGACGGTCGCGGAGAGGATGTTCACCCGCTCCTCGGACAGCACCCTCGTCACGTCGGCGAGCAGCTTGTGCCGGTCCAGCGCCTCGACCTGGATGGCGACCAGGAACGTGGAGGCGGAGGTGAGCTTCCAGCTCACCTCGACCACCCGCTCGGGCTGGGCGCGCAGGTCCTCGGCGTTGGCGCAGTCGTCCCGGTGCACGCTGACCCCGCCGGAGCGGGTGACGAACCCGAACACCGAGTCCGGCGGCACCGGCGTGCAGCAGCGGGCCAGCTTGATCCAGACGTCGCTGACACCGCGGACCACCACACCCGGGTCGGCGCTGCTCTGCCGGCTGCGCGGCGGCCGGGTGGCGACGGCGGTCTCGGCGATGTCCTCCGCCGCGCCCTCCTCGCCGCCGTAGGAGGCCATCAGCTTCTGCACGACCGACTGCGCGGAGACCTGGCTGTCGCCGACCGCCGCGTACAGCGAGGCCACGTCGGCCAGATGCAGGTCCCGGGCGATCGCCATCAGCGCGTCCGAGGTGAGCATCCGCTGCAACGGCATGCCCTGCTTGCGCATCGCCTTGACGATCGCGTCCTTGCCGGCCTCGATCGCCTCCTCGCGCCGCTCCTTGTTGAAGTACTGGCGGATCTTCGTACGCGCCCGCGGGCTCTTGACGAAGCCCAGCCAGTCCTGCGTCGGCCCGGCCGTGTCGGACTTCGACGTGAAGATCTCGATCACGTCGCCGTTCGACAGCGTCGACTCCAGCGGCACCAGCTTGCCGTTGACCCGCGCGCCGATGCACTTGTGCCCGACCTCGGTGTGCACCGCGTACGCGAAGTCCACAGGCGTCGACCCGGTCGGCAGCGGGATGACGTCACCCTTCGGGGTGAAGACGTACACCTCCTGGCTGGACAGGTCGAACCGCAGCGCGTCCAGGAACTCGCTCGGGTCCGCCGCCTCACGCTGCCAGTCCAGCAGCTGCCGCAGCCACGTCATCTCGTCGATGTGCGCCGGCGGGCCCACCACCGGGGTGCCCTTGTGCTCCTTGTACTTCCAGTGCGCGGCGATGCCGAACTCGGCGGTGCGGTGCATCGCGTACGTGCGGATCTGCATCTCCACCGGCTTGCCGGTGGGCCCGATGACAGTCGTGTGCAACGACTGGTACATGTTGAACTTGGGCATGGCGATGTAGTCCTTGAACCGGCCCGGCACCGGCTGCCAGTTGGCGTGGATGACCCCCAGCGCCGCGTAGCAGTCCCGCACCGTGTCGACCAGGATCCGCACACCGACCAGGTCGTAGATGTCGTTGAAGTCGCGCCCCCGCACGATCATCTTCTGGTAGATCGAGTAGAGGTGCTTCGGCCGGCCGGTGGTCTCCGCCTTGATCTTGGCGGCCTTCAGGTCGGTGGACACCTTCTGCGTCACCTGACGCAGCAGCGCCTCGCGCTGCGGCTGGTGCTCCCCGATCAGCCGGTTGATCTCCTCGAACCGCTTCGGGAACAGCGTGCCGAAGGCCAGATCCTCCAGCTCCCACTTGATCGTGTTCATACCGAGGCGGTGCGCCAGCGGGGCCAGGATCTCCAGCGTCTCCTTGGCCTTCTGTTCCTGCTTGGGGCGGGGCAGGAAGGTGAGCGTCCGCATGTTGTGCAGCCGGTCGGCCAGCTTGATCACCAGGACCCGCGGGTCCTTCGCCATCGCGACGACCATCTTGCGGATGGTCTCCGCCTTGGCCGCGTCGCCGAGCTTGACCTTGTCGAGCTTGGTGACGCCGTCGACGAGCAACGCGACCTCACCGCCGAAGTCGGCGCGCATCTGGTCGAGCGTGTACTCGGTGTCCTCGATGGTGTCGTGCAGCAGCGCCGCGACCAGCGTGGTGGTGTCCATGCCCAGGTTCGCCAGGATGGTCGCCACGGCGAGCGGGTGCGTGATGTAGGGGTCGCCGGACTTGCGGTACTGACCCGAGTGCCACCGCGCGGCCGTGTCGAAGGCGCGCTGGAGCAGCCGCGCGTCGGCCTTGGGGTGGTTCTCCCGGTGCGTCGCGATCAGCGGCTCCAGCACCTCGCTGACCTGCGAGGTCTGCCAGGGCGCGTTGAACCGGGCCAGCCGGGCGCGTACCCGCCGGCCGGTGGGCGCGTTGGAGAGGGCGAAACCGCTGCCGGGCGTGGACTCGGTGGAACCCTCGGTCGGGAACGGCACCACGACCGCCCCGCCGTCGGCCGTCGCGTCGGACGCGCCGCCGGTGGCGCCGGTCGCCCGGGCCGGCGGGTTGCCGCTGCGCTCGGTCACCGAGCCGTCCGCGTCGCCTGTCGGGTGCACCGTGCCCTCCACCGGAGGGACGACATCGTGGGACACCGGCCTCCTCACCGCTCGCCGGGATGCGCCGGCCGTCCGGCCGACGTCTGGTTCAACCGGCCCGGAGGCCGGTCTTGTTCCACGCGGTCGCCGGGGCCGGGCCCCGGCGCCTTCGCCGCCCCGGACAGCTCGGCCGGGTCGGGCAAAGGGCAATGCTACCCGTACGCAGGGTACGCCACCGCTCCCCCGGACGGTCGGCGCCGACCGGCCCGACGGGCCGGCCTGGTCAAACGGTCAACAGGGCATGGACCGGGCGCTGCGCCAGCCGCTTACGGCCCTCGAGGAAGCCCAGCTCCAGCAGCACGGTGAACCCGGCCACCGTGCCGCCGGCGCGTTCCACCAGGTCGAGCGTCGCCTCGGCGGTCCCGCCGGTGGCGAGCACGTCGTCGAGCACCAGCACCCGGTGGCCCGCGGTGAAGGCGTCCTGGTGCACCTCCAGCGTCGCCTCGCCGTACTCCAACGCGTAGGAGGCCGAGTGCGTGGCCCGGGGCAGCTTGCCGGCCTTGCGCACCGGCACCACGCCGACGCCGGTGGCGTACGCGACCGCCGCCGCCAGCACGAACCCGCGTGCCTCGATGCCGGCGACGGTGTCGAACGACTCCGGCCCGTGGTACGCGATGATGCCGTCGATCACCGCCCGGAACGCCTCACCGTCGGCGAACAGCGGCATCAGGTCCTTGAACACGACACCCGGCTTGGGGAAGTCCGGCACGTCCAGCAACCGGCTGGCGACGAGCTGGGCGACCTCCGGGCCGCTGTCTCCCCGTACCCCTGTGGTGTGGGTCTCCGTCACTGTGCGTCCCATGTCCTCTCGAAACGACGACGGCGTCCGTCATGCCGTGACATCAGCATGACGGACGCCGTCGGACCGATTCCGTCCGGCCCTGCGGTCAGCGGCGCTTGCCGCCGGGCCGGTTGCCGCCGCCCCCGGCGGGACGGCCGCCGCGGGCACCGCTGGGACGCTTGCCGGCCGGCCGGGCGCCCACCTTGGGTGCGGCACCGGCCAGCGCCGCCGCCTCCGGGTCGATCGGCGCGTCGGCGGCCGGCGTGGTGGCACGCGGGCCCTTCGGTGTGATCTCGCCCCGGGCGAGCGCGGCCCGGCGGGACAGCACCCGCTTGTTGTGGGCGCTGATCCGCGGGTCCATGTTCTTCAGCAGCACCAGCAGCGGCGTGGCGAGCAGGATCGAGGTCAGGAACGCCACCGCCATACCGACGAACAGCACCAGGCCGAGGTCCTTCAGCGTGCCCGCGCCGAGCAGGCCGGCGCCGATGAACAGCAGACCGCCGACCGGCAGCAGCGCCACGACCGAGGTGTTCAGCGACCGCATGAGGCTCTGGTTGAGCGCCAGGTTGGACGCCTCGCCGTAGGTGACGTTGTTGTTCGCGGTGATGCCGCGTGTGTTCTCCTGCACCTTGTCGAAGACCACCACCACGTCGTAGAGCGCGAAGCCCAGGATCGTGAGGAAGCCGATGATCGTCGACGGGGTGACCTCGAAGCCGACCAGCGAGTAGATGCCGGCGGTCAGGGCCAGGTTGGTCAGCAGCGAGACGATGGCGGCGGCCGCCATCCGCCACTCGAAGCGCAGCACCAGGTAGATCGACACCACCGCGATGAAGATCACCAGACCGAGGAAGGCGCGCGAGGTGACCTGGCTGCCCCAGGCCTCGGAGACCTGGCTGCCGCTGATCTGGTCGGCCGGGATGCCGAACTCCTGCGCCATCGCGGTCTTGGCCGCGTTGGCCTGCTCGGCGGAGAGCTGGCCGGTGCGCATCTCGTAGAACTCGCCGCTGGTGCCGCCGACCTTCTGCGCGCTGACCACCTCGACGCCCGGCGCCTCGTCGGCCAGCACGTCGTCGACGGTCCGCTCGGCCTGGTCCAGCGTGCCGACGCTGGCCGGCACCTGGAACGAGTTGCCGCCTGCGAACTCGATGCCCAGCTTGAAGCCGCTGATCGCGAAGCTCAGCACGGCGATCAGCACGAGCACGCCGGCCACGCCGAACCACAGCTTGCGCCGCCCGACGATGTTGAGATCCGCCTCACCCCGGTAGAGCCGGGCGGCCAGACCGCTCTTAGCCATCTCAGGCCTCCTTCACACGCGGGTTGCGGGCGTTGCCCGGCTCGGCCGACCGGGCCGGCAGCGCCCGGCCCAGACCGCTGACCCGCGGCGACAGGAACGCCCGGGTACGGGCGAACATCGTCATGATCGGGTGGCGGAAGAGGAACACGACGACCAGGTCGAGCACGGTCGCCAGGCCGAGCGCGAAGGCGAAGCCCTTCACCGCGCCGACGGACACGATGTAGAGCACCACTGCCGACATCAGCGTGATGGCGTTGGCCGAGATGATCGTCCGGCGGGCCCGGATCCAGGCGCGCGGCACCGCGCTCCGTGGACTGCGGCCCTCCCGGATCTCGTCCTTCAATCGTTCGAAGTAGATGACGAACGAGTCCGCCGCGACGCCCAGCGAGACGATCATGCCGGCGATGCCGGCGAGCGTGAGCGTGAAGCCGATCGACCGGCCGAGCACCACGAGCGCGCCGAACACCAGCAGCGCAGAGAGCACCAGGCTCAGGAAGATGACCGAGCCGAGCAGCCGGTAGTAGAAGAACGAGTAGATGATGACCAGCAGCATGCCGATGCCCGCGGCCAGCAGACCCGCCTTGAGGTGGCTGTCGCCGAGCGTCGCGGTGACGTTCTGCTGCTCCTGCGGCTCGAACGTCACCGGCAGCGCGCCGTAGCGCAGCTGGCTGGCGAGCGCGTTCGCGGCCTTGTTGTCGAAGCTGCCGGTGATCTGCGAGTCGCCGGTCAGCACGCCCTGGATCTCCGGGGACGAGACGATCTCGTTGTCCAGCACCACGGCGACCCGGCACTTGCCGTCCTGGCCGAGCGCGGTCTGGTCGCAGGCCTGGCCCTCGTTGGTGAACGCCTCGCGGGTCAGCGCGGTCCACTTCTCCTGGCCGCTGCCGGTGAAGTTGAGGCTGACCACCCAGGAGCTGGTCTGGTCGAGCTGGGCGGAGGCGTTCTTGACGTCGGTGCCGAGCACCTTCGCGACGTCCAGCAGGTACTTCGCGCCGGACTCGCAGGCGACCGCCTTCTGCTTCTCGTCCTTGATCGAGGCGGCGGGCCGCTTGTCGAGCTGGGCGCAGGTGATGGTCGGGACGTTGAACTGCATCTCCACCGGCAGGACGGCGATCTCCTGCGGGGTGAGCGTGCCGAACGGCTTGAGCTTGTCCGCCAGCGACGGGTCGGTGGTCAGGTCCGCCGGGGCCTGCAGGCCAGAGGCGGCGGCCCAGGCGGCCGCGCCGACCTTCTGCTCGACGGCCTTGCGCTGCTGCTCGATGCTCTGCGGCACCGGCTCGGCGCTGGCGCTCGGGCTCGGCGCGGCGGCGCTCGGCGAGGCCGACGGGGACGCGGAGGCGCTGGCGCTCGGCGTCGGGGCCATACCGCCCTGCCCGCCGGCGCTCGGCGACCCGCTCACCTTGGGGCTCGTGCTCGCCTTCGGCGACGCGCTGCCCGACGGGGTGGCGGCTCCGGACGGGGTGGCGCTGGGCGTCGGCGCGGGCGCGAGCGCGGCGCCGCTGCCGTCGGTGGCCTTGAGCACCTTGCGGAAGCGCAGCTCGGCGGCCTCACCGACGTCGGTCAGGTCGCGGTTCTGGCCGGGCAGGGAGATGACGATGTTGCGGTTGCCCTCGGTGACCACCTCGGCCTCGGCCACGCCGTAGGCGTTGACCCGGCTCTCGATGATCTGGCGGGCCTCCTCGAGGTTGTCGGCGGTCGGGGGCTTGCCGTCCACCGTGTTGGTGGCCTCGAGCGTCAGCCGGGTGCCGCCGACGAGGTCCAGGCCGAGCCGGGGCTCCAGCCGGTCCTTCCAGCCACCGCTGGCGCCGCCCGAGAAGAACACCAATAGATAGAGGACGACGAAGATGAACCCGAGCACGGCGAGCTGCCGTCCGGGCCGCATCTGTCCCTGAGGTGGTGCCACGGCTGTCCTGTCTCCCTGTACGGTCGCGCCGCTTCCACGGCGGCGACAACTGTCGGGCCGGGGGTGTCCGCCCGACTGCTCCGGCGGGTCGGCACCGGAGGACGGCACGCCGGCTGGTGCGCGGCGCGGGGGCGCCGCACGGGCCGGCCGGATGCCGGCGCCGCGCGCCGACCCCAACTATCCACTTGTACGGATGAATCCGCTGCCCCGTCCGGGACGGGTGGTCACTCCTTGACCGGCTCGGCTTCCTCGGTGATCGTCTCGGCCGCCGGCGCCTCGGCGCGCTTGATCACCCGCGCGACGGCGGGGCGGGCGTACCGGGTCTGCACGCCCGGAGCGACTTCGAGCAGGACCGTCTCGTCCTCGACCGCGGTGACCGTGCCGTGCAGGCCGCCGATGGTGACCACCTCGTCGCCCGGGGCGAGAGCGGACTGCATCTGCTCTGCCTCGCGGCGGCGCTTCTGCTGCGGACGGATCATCATGAAGTACATGACGACGAAAAGCAGAGCGATCATGAGGATCGGCGTCAGACTGCCGGCTCCCCCGCCACTCGCTGCTGCGTAAAGCACGGTGTAGACCTTCCGGTTGGCCTCCACCCCGGCGCCGGAGGGCGCCGCAGCGGAAGCGGATTCTCACGTCCTGTACAAACCGCGGCGAAGTCTAGTCCCTGCTCCTGAGAAGACCGAATGCGGCACAGATCACGAACGGATCACGGCTGGTCGGTCTGCACCGAGAACAGATCGGGCCCCGGAGGGGCATCCGCACCAAATGTACCATTCGGGGGCGTACGGCCCAGATGGCGCCAGGCAGCCTCGGTCGCCACCCGCCCGCGCGGGGTCCGGGCCAGCAGCCCGGCCCGGACCAGGAACGGCTCGCAGACCTCCTCGACCGTGTCCGGCTGCTCGCCCACCGCCACGGCGAGCGTGGACAGGCCCACCGGGCCGCCCCGGAACGAGTCGACGAGCGCGGTCAGCACCGCCCGGTCGAGCCGGTCCAGGCCGAGCGCGTCCACGTCGTAGACGGTCAGCGCGGCCCGTGCGGTCTCCAGCGTGACCACGCCGTCGGCGCGGACCTCGGCGTAGTCGCGGACCCGGCGCAGGAGCCGGTTGGCGATACGCGGGGTGCCCCGGGACCGGCCTGCGACCTCCGCCGCGGCGTCGGCGGTGATCGGCACGCCGAGGATCCGCGCCGACCGGTGCAGCAGCGTCTCCAGGTCGGCCGGCGCGTAGAAGTCGAGGTGCGCGACGAAGCCGAACCGGTCGCGCATCGGGCCGGTCAGCAGGCCGGAGCGGGTGGTGGCGCCGACGAGCGTGAACGGCTCCACGTCGAGCGGGATGGCGGTGGCACCCGGGCCCTTGCCGACCACCACGTCGACGCGGAAGTCCTCCATGGCGCTGTAGAGCAGTTCCTCGGCCGGCTTGGCGATCCGGTGGATCTCGTCGATGAACAGCACGTCGCCCTCGGCGAGGCCGGTCAGGATCGCGGCCAGATCGCCGGAGCGCTCGATGGCCGGGCCGCTGGTCACCCGGATCCCGGTGCCCAGCTCGGCGGCGACGATGTTGGCCAGGGTCGTCTTACCGAGGCCAGGCGGCCCCGAGAGGAGGATGTGGTCGGGCGGGGAGCCGCGCCGCATCGCTCCCTGCAACAGCAGGTCGAGCTGGTCGCGGACCCGGTGCTGGGCGATGAACTCGTCCAGCCGCTTCGGGCGGACGCTGGCCTCCGCGTCCAGCTCGGCGTCGTTCACGTACGCCGAGACCAGGTTCTCCCCGCTCATCGGTTCCGGCCCAGGAGGCGGATCGCCTGCTTGAGCAGCACCGGCACCGGCGGGGTCTCGCCGTCGACGGTCTCCGCCACCGCGGCCACCGCCTGCTCCGCCTGCCCGGCCGTCCAGCCGAGCCCGACGAGGGCCTGGCGGACCTGCTCCGGCCAGGCGCCCGCGGTCACCCCGGCCGCGCCGTCGGCGCCCACCGGCACCGGGCCGACCCGGTCGCGCAGCTCCAGCACCAGCCGCTCGGCACCCTTCTTGCCGATGCCCGGCACCCGGGTCAGCGCGGCGGTGTCGGCGTTGGCGATGGCCTTGCGGACCGCGTCCGGCGTGTGCACGGCGAGCACCGCCTGGGCCAGCCGGGGACCGACCCCGCTGGCGGTCTGGAGCAGCTCGAACAGCTGCTTGGCGTCGTCGTCGGCGAAGCCGTAGAGGGTGAGCGAGTCCTCCCGGACCACAAGGCTGGTGGCGAGCCGGGCGGGCTGGCCCACGCGCAGGTCGGCGAGCGTGCCGGGAGCGCACTGCACGGCCAGGCCGATGCCGCCCACCTCCACCACCGCGTGATCCGGGCCGGTGGCGGTCACCGTGCCGCGTACGCTCGCGATCATCGCGTCCCTCCTCGTCGGGCCCGTTGCGCGGCCGCGGCCAGCTTGGACCGGGTGCCACCGCGCCACACGTGACAGATGGCCAGCGCCAGCGCGTCGGCGGCGTCGGCCGGTTTCGGCGGCTCGGGCAGCCGCAGCAGCCGGGTGACCATGGTGGTCATCTGCTTCTTGTCCGCCTGCCCCGAGCCGGTCACCGCCGCCTTGACCTCGCTCGGCGTGTACGTCGTCACGGGCAGCCCGGCCCGGGCCCCGGCGAGCACCGCGACGCCGCTGGCCTGCGCGGTGCCCATCACGGTGCGGACGTTGTGCTGGCTGAACACGCGCTCCACCGCGACCGCGTCCGGCCGGTGCTCGGCGACCAGGCCGGTGAGCGAGCGGTCCAGGTGCAGCAGGCGCAGCGCCAGGTCGTCCTCCGGGTCGGTGTAGACCACGTAGTAGGCCACGAGCGTGCAGGGACGGCCCGGCACGCCCTCGACAACGCCGACCCCGCACCGGGTCAGCCCCGGGTCGACGCCCAGCACGCGCACGCCGCCTCCTCCCCGAGCCGCCAGCAGTACGTGTGTTCGACACACCCTACTGGTGCCCGCCGACACCGGGACCGCCGGACACGCCGGGCACGGGCGGTGACGCGGCGCACCACACACGCAGACGGTGGAGTATGTGTCGCCGCCCCATGTGCCAGGGGGCACCCGGCTCGTACGTTCATGCGCCATGACGGCAGAACCCGTGGCGGTCCCCCACGTCGTACACGTCGACCTGACCGGTCGCACCGCGCTGGTGACAGGTGGTGGCGGCGGCATCGGACGGGCCTGCGCGCTGCGCCTGGCGGCGGCCGGCGCGACGGTGGTGGTGCTGGACCGCGACGTGGCGGCGGCCGAGGCGGTGGCCGCCGAGGCCGGCGGCCGGGCGGTGGGGATCGACCTGGCCGACCCGGCGGCTGTGGACCGGCTCGACGTCGACGCCGACATCGTGGTCAACAACGCCGGGCTGCAGCACGTCGCGCCGGTGCAGGACTTCCCGGTCGAGCGCTTCGAGTACATCCAGCGGGTGATGGTGGAGGCGCCGTTCCTGCTGATCCGCCGCGCGCTGCCCGGGATGTACGCGAACGGCTGGGGCCGGGTCGTGAACATCTCCTCGGTGCACGGGCTGCGCGCCTCGCCGTTCAAGGCCGCGTACGTCTCGGCCAAGCACGCGCTGGAGGGCCTGTCCAAGGTGGTGGCGCTGGAGGGCGCCGCACACGGCGTCACGGCCAACTGCATCAACCCGGCGTACGTGCGCACCGCGCTGGTGGAGAGCCAGATCGCCGACCAGGCGGCCACCCACGGCATCGGCGAGGACGAGGTGGTCGAGAAGATCATGCTGGCCCGGGCGGCGATCAAGCGGCTGATCGAGCCGGCGGAGGTGGCCGAACTGGTGGCGTACCTGTGCTCCCCGCCGGCCGCGTTCCTCACCGGCACCTCGATCGCCCTCGACGGGGGCTGGACGGCGAACTAGTGGGCCCGCGCACAATGTCGGTCATGTCGTCGCCGGTCGAGTTCCTGGAGCTGCTGGCGCGCGAGGCCGCCGCGGTCGAGTTCGAGGGCCCGCTGGTGGCCGCGCGCGCCGCCGGCCTGCCCGCCGAACGGCTGGCCGAGCTGGAGCAGGCGAAGGTGGTGGCGCTGCGGGTACGGGCCCTGCTGGCCCGCAGGCGCCGCCGGGAGACCGAGCTGTCCGGCCTGTACGACACCGCGAGCGACCTGGCCGGACTGCGCGACCTCGACGACGTGCTGCGCGCGATCGTGCACCGGGCGCGGATCCTGCTCGGCACCGACGTGGCGTACATGACGCTCAACGACGACGAGCGCGGCGACACGTACATGCGGGTCACCGACGGCTCGATCTCGGCCCGGTTCCAGCGGCTGCGGCTGGAGCTGGGCGACGGGCTCGGCGGGCTGGTCGCGCAGACCGGCACCCCGTACGTCACCTCGAACTACCAGGAGGACGAGCGGTTCCGGCACACCGGGGAGATCGACGGCGGCGTGGGCGAGGAGGGCCTGGTGGCCATCCTCGGCGTGCCGCTGCGGCTCGGGTCCAGCGTGATCGGCGTGCTGTACGCGGCGAACCGCTCGGCCCGCCCGTTCGCCCGCGAGGAGGTGTCGCTGCTGGTGTCGCTCGCGGCACACGCGGCGGTGGCGATCGACACCGCGCGGCTGCTCGCCGAGACCCGGGCGGCGCTGGCGGAGCTGTCCGCGGCGAACAGCACCATCCGGGCGCACAGCAGCTCGGTGGAGCGCGCCGCCGCTGCGCACGACCGGATGACCGCGCTCGTGGTGCGCGGCGGCGGCATGGAGGACGTGGCGGCGGCGGTCACCGAGGTGCTCGGTGGCGCGCTGCTGGCGCTGGACGCCGAGGGCCGGCGGCTGGCCCGGGTCGGTGAGATCGAGGAGCCGGACCGGGCCGACATCGTGGAGGCGGTCGCCGCGTCCCGTACCGAGGGGCGCAGCGTGCGCCGGGGCCCGCTCTGGTACGCCGCGGTGGTGGCCGGCGCGGAGAACCTGGGCGCGCTGGTGCTGCGCCCGGACGACGAGCTGGTCGACGCCGACCAGCGCATCCTGGAGCGGGCCGCGCTGGTGACCGCGTTGCTGTTGCTGTTCCGCCGGACCGTGGCCGAGGCGGAGGGGCGGGTACGCGGTGAGCTGCTGGACGACCTGATCGCCCGGCCGCTGCGCGACGCCGACGCGCTGCGCGCGCGGGCCCGCCGGATCGGGGTGGACCTGGACGCCCCGCACGTGCTGGTGGCGGTCGGTGACGACGCGTTCGCCGAGACCGGCTCGGCCCGGCAGCGGGTGCTGTCCTGGGCCACCACGTACGCCTCGACCCGGGGTGGCCTTGCCGCGGCGCGTGCCGGACGGGTGGTGCTGATGCTGCCCGGCCACGACGCCGGCGGTGCGGCCCGCGCGGTGGCCCGGGACCTGTCCCGGGTGACCGGCCGCCCGGTGACCGCCGGGGCGAGCGGGCCGTCGACCGGTCCGGCGTCGCTGGCCGTCACGTTCGCCGAGGCGGAGCGCTGCCTGTCCGCGCTCGGTGCGCTGGGCCGGGCCGGGCAGGGGGCGAGCACCACCGAGCTGGGTTTCGTCGGGCTGCTGCTGGGCGCGGTCGGTGACGCCGGGGACCGGGACGTGGCCCGGTTCCTCGCCACGACTGTGGGGCCGGTGCTGGACTACGACGCCCGGCGGGGCACGGCGCTGGTGAAGACGCTGGAGGCGTACTTCGGGGTGGGCGGCAGCCTGGCTCGCGCCGCCGAGCAGCTGCACGTGCACGTGAACACGGTCACCCAGCGGCTGGAGCGGGTCGGGCACCTGCTCGGCGCGGACTGGCAGCGGCCGGAGCGGGCGCTGGAGGTGCAGCTCGCGCTGCGCCTGCACCGGCTGCGCACGCCCGCCCGCTGAGCGGCCGGACCGCGCCGGGCGGACCGGCCGGCCCGGGTCAGCGGACGCGCAGGCCGTCCAGGACCGTGTCCACGATCCGCTCGGGAAGCATCCGCTCGTCGCGCTCGGGGTGCCAGCGCAGCATCCGCTGGGTGAGCATCGGCGCGGTGAGCAGCGACATGGTCACCTCGATGTCGAGGTCGGCGCGCAGTTCGCCCCGGTCGATCGCGCGGCGCAGCACCTCGCGCATCGCCGCGCGCCGGGGCTCGACGATCGCCTCGTACGCCTGCCGGTGGGCCGAGCTGCGGTTCACCTCGGGCACCAGGCAGGGCATGATCTTGCGGACCCGGGGGTCGGCGTGCTGGCCGACGGCGCCGACGAGCAGCACCAGGTCGTCGCGGACGGAGCGCCCGGCGGTGCGGGGCGCGGGCCCCTTGAGCGTGCGCAACGCGTCCAGCAGCAACGCGTCCTTGCCCGGCCAGCGGCGGTAGATGGTGGCCTTGCCGACTCCGGCGCGGGCCGCGATCGCCTCGATGGACAGCGACTCTATGGTGCTGCCCTCGGCCAGCAGGTCGAGGGTGGCGTCGACGATCGCCTCGTCCGCACGGGTGCTCCGCGGTCGCCCGGGCGACCGCGGAGCATCCGCCGTGGAAGTCATGTCAGACATTGTCCACGAACCTACGCGGTACCGGCCAACTCCCTGTCGGTGACCGGCGCCGCGTCGGGGGCGACGACCGGCCGGCCCGGCATCCAGCGCAGCACGATCACGATGCCGAGCGCGGCCACCACCGCGGAGGCGCCCGCCGCCCAGTGCATGGCCGAGACGAACGAGTCGTTGGCCGCGTCGATCAGTCGCGGCGCGTCGGGGCCGAGCCGGCCGGCGACCGCGTACGCCCCGGACACCGACTCGCGGGCCGCGTCGCGTACCGGGGCGGGCAGGGCGGCCACCGCCGGGCCGACCTGGTCGCGGTAGACGGCGGAGAGCACCGAGCCGAGCACCGCCACGCCGAGCGCGCCGGCCACCTGGCGCACGGTGTTGCTGACCGCGGAACCGACACCGGCCTTCTCCCGGGGCAGCGAGGACATGATCGACTCGGTGGCCGGCGGCATGATGTTCGCCATCCCGGCGCCCTGGAGGAAGCCCAGCGCCGAGAAGATCCAGATCGGGGTGTCCGCGTCGATGAAGACGAACGCGGCGAGCGCCACAGTGGTGAGCAGCAGCCCGACGGCCGCGACCGCCCGGCCGCCGTAGCGGCGGACCATCGCCGCGCTGCGCGGCGCGAAGATGAGCTGGGCCGCGGCGAACGGCAGGAACAGCAGGCCGCTCTCCAGTGGGCTGTAGCCGCGGACGAGCTGGAGGTAGAACGCGCCGAAGAACATCACGCCCATGGCGGCGAAGAAGACCAGCCCGACCAGGGCCACCGGCGCGGCGAAGCGGGGCACCCGGAACAGCCGTACGTCCAGCGACGGGTGGTCGCTGCGCAGTTCGTGGGCGACGAACCAGCCGAGCACCGCGAGGCCGCCGAGCACCGCGACCCAGACCTGCGGGCGGCCGAAGCCGTGCTCGCCGCCGTCGATGATGCCGTAGGTGAGGGCGACCAGGCCGACCACCGAGAGCAGCACGCCGAGCAGGTCGACCCGGCCGGGCTTGGGGTCGCGGGACTCGGGGACCAGGGCCGCGACGAGCACCACGCCGAGCGCCACCACCGGCACGTTGATCAGGAAGACCGAGCCCCACCAGAAGTGCTCCAGCAGCGCGCCGCCGAGCACCGGGCCGATCGCCACCGCGAGGCCGACCGCGCCGGCCCAGACGCCGATCGCCTTGGCGCGCTCGCGCGGGTCGAAGACGTTGGAGATGATCGAGAGCGTCACCGGCATGATGGCCGCGCCGCCGACGCCCATCAGCGCGCGGGCCGCGATGAGCTGGGCCGGGTCCTGCGCGTACGCGGACAGCAGCGAGGACAGGCCGAAGAGCGCCAGCCCGAGGATCAGGAAGCGGCGGCGGCCGAGCCGGTCACCGAGCACGCCGAAGGTGAACAGCAGCCCGGCGAAGACGAGCGTGTAGGAGTTGATCGCCCACTCCAGCTCGCCCTGGGTGGCGCCGAGGCCGTGCACCGGGTCGGCCAGCGTGCGCAGCGCGACGTTGAGGATGGTGTTGTCGAGGACGACCACGAGGAGGCTGATCACCAGCACCCCGAGGATCGCCCACCTCCTCGGGTGTCCGGTGTTCTCGTGTGGTTCCACGTCCGTGCTCCCCCCGGTTTCCCCGCGTCGGAATACGATACGGGTCAGACTCGTAACGGAGCCGAGCGTAGGTGAGCGGGTTTCGATACGGAACGGGTTCGTATCGAATGTGTCTCAGGTCACGCGGGCGGTCCGGCCGCCAGCGCCAGTCGCAGCAGCGCGTCCCGCACCGGCAGCAGCCGCCGCACGCCGGACAGCCGCCCCGCCCACCGCGCCCCGGCCGCGATCCGCTGTGTCGGACGCCGGCGCCTCCTGTCGTACGCGCGCAGCGCGGCCGGCACGTCCCCGGCGTCGCGCAGGCAGTCGGCGAGCGCCACCGCGTCGATCAGCGCCTGGCAGGCGCCCTGCCCGAGGTCCGGGGTCATCGCGTGCGCGGCGTCGCCGAGCAGTGCCGTCCGGCCGGCCACGTACGACGGCAGCGGCGTGAGGTCGTGGATCTCGTGCCGCAGGATCCCGTCCGGTGTGAGCGCGTCGAGCACCCGCGGCACCGGCGGGTGCCAGTCACCGAAGAGGCGGCGCAGCTCGGCGCGGTCGTCGGGCGGCGCCGGGTGCCCCTCGGGCAGGCGCACCGCGGCGTACCAGTTGGTGCGGCCCGGCCCGGCCGGGGTCAGCCCGAACTTGCGCCCCCGCCCCCAGGTCTCGCCACCCTCGGCCAGATCCAGGTCGACCACGCCGCGCCAGGCCACCGCGCCCGCGTACCGCAGCGGATACCGCTGCCCGTACATCTGCGCGCGCACCACGCTGTTGATCCCGTCCGCGCCCACCACCAGGTCGTACGCGTCGCGCAGTGACCCCGGGCCGGTCACCGGGGCGCCGAGGCGCAGCGCCGGTCCGGGCAGCGCGCCGGCCAGGACGGCGAGCAGCACCGGCCGGGTGACCAGGTGCACCGGCTCGCCGTGCCGGCGTTCCAGCCGCTCGACGTCGACGGTGGCGATCCGGCTGCCGTCCGGGCGCCGGATCGACCCGCCGGCCTGACGGCTGCCCCGGCGGCGCACCTCGTCGCCGACGCCGAGGGCGTCCAGGGCGCGCATCGCGCCGGGCCAGATGCCCAGCCCGGTGCCGGTGTGCGGCAACGCGGCCGACCGCTCCCGGACCGTCACCTCCCAGCCCACCGCCCGCAGGCCGATGCCCGCCGCGAGCCCGCCGATCCCGCCCCCGACCACGACCGCGCGTCCGCCCATGCCGTCACCGTACTACAGATGTAGTCGAGTGCACTACGCCTGTAGTCTGTCCGGGTGACCGATCGCCGGCAGCTCCTGCTCGACGCCGCCATCCGGGTGCTCGGCACCGGCGGGCCGCGCCAGCTCACCCACCGGGCCGTGGACGCGGAGGCGGGCCTGCCCGAAGGCTCCGCGTCCAACCGGTTCCGCACCCGGGAGGCGCTGATCACCGGCGTCTTCGACCGGCTGGTCGAGGTGGAGACGGCGGCCTGGCAACGGCTCGCCACGGACCTGCCGCCGGGCGACGTCACCGCGTTCGCCGCGGTGGTCGGCCGGCTGATCCGGGAGTTCACCGACCGGCAGCGGGTGGTCACGCTCGCCCGGTACGCGCTGTTCGTCGAGGCGGCGGTGCGGCCCGATCTGCGCCCGGCCATCGAGGCCGCCCGGGCACGGCTGGCCGGCTGGGGGGAGCCGCTGCTCGCCACGCTCGGCTCGGCCGATCCGCCGGCTCACTTCCGGATGCTGCTGGCACTCGTCGACGGGCTGCTGAGCAACCAGCTCGCCTCCCCTGATGACGGCTTCGACCCGGAGTCGGCCGTCGCCACGCTGGTGCGCGGATTCCGCACCGGCTGATCCTGGTCGCGCCGGTCTGCTCGCGCCTGGCGTCAGTCCGCCGTGTCAGGAGCCGGTGTCAGGTGGCGCCTCCTGCGGCCAGGCAGGCCAGCGTCGCCTCGCCGAGCGTGGTGAGGCGCTGCGGAGCGGCCGAGGAGGGCGGGAACGGCTCGATCCACCCCGGACCGGCAGCGAGCACGCGTACCCCGGGCAGGTCCCGCCGCAGACGGACCAGGCGGTACGCGCGGCCGGTCAGCGGCGTCTGCGACCAGACCACCACCACCCGCGGACGGACCCGGACCACGGCACTGGTCAGCGCGGACCACGGCAGCGCCGGGCCGAGGTGCAGCGCGCCCCGGCCGCGTTCGCGCAGCGCCGCGGCGAGCGCGTGCAGCCCGAGGCAGTGCGTCTCGTGCTCGGCGCCTGCGAGCAGCACGCCCTGGGCGGGAAGCGGCCGGGACGGCTCACGGCCGAACACGTCCAGGCCGACGCGTACCCCCTCGGAGAGGGCGTGCTCGACGGCGATCTCGGCGGCGCTGTCGCCGCGCAGCGTGCCGAGCAGCGGCAGGCAGACCTGTTCCCAGGCGGGCACCACCCCGGCCTCGGCGGCCAGGTCGAGCACCAGCCCGGCGACCCGGTTGTCGTCCAGGTCCTCGGCGGCGGCGGTCAGCCGTTTGCGGGCCGTCTCGACGGCCCCGGCCGGCATGTTCTCGGTCAGCAACGGACGTACCCCCGGGTAGCTCTCCTACCCTGGGGTTCGTCCGCACGGCCCGATCCGGATGCGCCGGCGGCGAATCCGGCCGGAGCCCGGTCAGTCCGGGAACGTGACGACCCAGCGGGCGCCCTCGCCGCGGGCCAGCCGCTCCAGCGCCGCGGGCGCCTCGGTCAGCGGCACCGTGCCGCTCACCAGCGGCCCCAGGTCCAGGTCACCGGCGGCGAGCGCGGCAGCCAGCTCCGGGACCTCCCGGTCCGGGTCGGTCGAGCCGTACACCGAGGAGCGCAGCGTGCGCGCGGAGTGGAAGATGTCCAGCGCGGAGAGGCTGAGCATGTCGTCCTTGCCGCCCATGCCGACCACAGTGACCGCTCCCCCGCGCCGCGTCGCCCGCCAGGCGGCGCGGATGGTGACGGACCGGCCGACGCACTCGAACGCGTGGTCCACGCCGCGCCCGTCGGTGCGGGCCCGGATCTCCTTGCCCAGCCGGTCGTCGGAGCGCAGGAAGTCGGTCGCCCCGGCGGCGAGCGCGAGGTCCCGCTTGGCCTCCACCACGTCCACGGCGAGGATCGGCGCCGCGCCGGCCCGCCGCGCGGCGGTCAGCACGGCCAGGCCCACTCCGCCGAGCCCGATCACCGCCACCGACTCGCCGGGGGCGACCCGTGCGGTGTTGCGGACCGCGCCGACGCCGGTGAGCACCGCGCAGCCGAGCACCGCGGCCTGCTCCGGCGGCAGTCCGGCGGGCACCGGCACGGCGGCGTGCTGCGGCACCACCACCTCCTCGGCGAGCGCGCCGAGCCCGAGCGTGACCTGAAGGGGCTCACCGGCGGCCGTCTCGCCGCGAGGTGTGGACGGGTTGGGGTTGGCGGCGCAGAGCCACGGTTCGCCGTGCCGGCAGTGCCAGCAGTCGCGGCAGGCCGGCGCCCAGTTGAGCACCACGGGCGTGCCGGCCGCGAGCGTCGTACCGGGTCCGGCCTCGGCCACCACACCCGTCGCCTCGTGCCCCAGCACCAGCGGGTACGCGGGCGCCAGCGTGCCGTCCACCATGGCCAGATCGGAGTGGCAGATGCCGGCGGCGCGGATGCGTACCCGCAGCTCACCCGGGCCGGGCGCGGGCAGGCGTACCTCCTCGACCGCCGGTGTGGCGCCCCGGCCGCGTACCACGAGCGCCCTCACCGCTGGATCGCCTTCAACTCGGTGAACTCCTCCACGCCGTACGCGCCCAGCTCACGGCCGAGGCCGGACTGCTTGTAGCCGCCGAACGGGGCGAGCGGGTTGAACGCGCCGCCGTTGACGTCGACCTGGCCGGTACGCATCCGCCGGGCCACTGCCAGCGCCGCGTCGGAGTCGGCGGACCAGACCGCGCCGGCCAGCCCGTACCGGGAGTTGTTGGCGACGGCGACCGCCTCGTCGGTGTCGGCGAACGGGATCACCGCGAGCACCGGGCCGAACACCTCCTCCTGGGCGAGCGCGCTGTCCGGGTGCACGTCGGCGAAGACGGTGGGCGCGACGAAGTGCCCCTGCGGCGGCAGTGGCGCGTCCGGGCCACCGGCGACGAGCCGGGCGCCGTCGGCGAGCGCCCGGTCGACGTGGTCGCGTACCCGCCGGGCCTGCGCGGCGGAGGCGAGCGGGCCGAGCCGGGTGGCCGGGTCGAAGGGGTCGCCGAGCCGGTAGCCGGCCACCGCCGCCGCGACCAGGTCCAGCGCCTCGGCGTAGCGGTCGCGGTGTACGAGCATCCGGGTCCAGGCGGTGCAGGTCTGCCCGGAGTTGAGCAGCGCGTTGCCGACGCCGACCTTGACCGCGGTGGGCAGGTCGGCGTCGGCCAGGATGACGTTCGCCGACTTGCCGCCGAGTTCCAGCGACACCCGGGCGATCCGCTCGGCGGCCAGGTGAGCGATGCGCCGGCCGGTGGCGGTGGAGCCGGTGAACGAGACCAGGTCGACGTCGGAGTGCGCGGCGAGCGCCTCGCCGACCACCGGGCCGGTGCCGGGCACCAGGTTCACCACGCCGGGCGGCAGCCCGGCGTCGGTGATCGCGTCGAACAGCAGGTACGCGGTCAGCGGCGTCAGCTCGCTGGGCTTGAGCACCACTGTGCAGCCGGCGGCGAGCGCGGGCGCGACCTTGGCGACCACCTGGTGCAGGGGGTAGTTCCACGGGGTGATCGCGCCGACCACGCCGACCGGCTCCCGGACGACGAGCGAGTTGCCGACCGTGTGCTCGGCCGCCGGGCGGGCGGCCAGGTCGACGATGCTCCGCAGCACCGTCAGCGGCAGGCCGGCCTGGACCCGGGTGGCGAGCTTGAGCGGGGTGCCCAGCTCGGTCGCCACGGTGCGGGCGATCTCGTCGGCGCGGGCGGCGAGCGCGCTGTGCAGCCGGTCCAGGTGCGCGGCCCGCTGCTCGGGGGCGGTGGCGGCCCAGCCGGGGAACGCGGCACGGGCGGCGGCGACCGCGCGGTCCACGTCGGCCGGTGTGCCGGCGGGCACCTCACCGACGATGCTCCCGGTGGCCGGGTTCTCCACCGGGATGGTGTCGCCCGACGACGGGTCGACCCAGTCACCGGCGACGTGCAGGTGGCGGCGCGTCAGCAGGGCGGGAGGGGCGGCGGCGAGATCCATGGCGTCCTTCGGGGGCGGCGGAAACTAGCGGTGGGAGTTTCGACGCTACTCCGGACCGCCGACCCGTTCCAGCGGGGCGACGGTGGCGGCGTACTCGGCGGCGAGCCCGTGCAGCAGCGCGTCCAGGCCGAGCGTGAACGCGCCCTCGTCCACGCTGCGCTGGTGTCCGGCGAGCCGGTGCGCCTGGTTGAGGTGCGGGTGCGCGGCGTAGAGCGAGGGGTCCTCGACGAAGCCGCGGGCGAACGAGCCGAGCGCGGACCCGGCCACGAAGTAGCGCATCGCGGCGCCGATGTGGGTGGCCCGCGCGGGCGGCCAGCCGGCCCGGACCAGCGCGCCGTAGACCGCGTCGGCCATGGCGAGCGCGGCCGGACGGCGGCCCGGCCCCTGCGCCAGGTACGGCACGATGTTCGGGTGGGCGGCCAGCGCGGCCCGGTACGAGCGCGCCCAGCGGCGAAGCGCATCGAGCCACTCGCACTCGTCGAAGACGCCGATGTCGACTGTCGCCGCGACGCCGTCGGCCACCGCGTCGAGGATCTCCTCCTTGGTGGCGAAGTGGTTGTAGAGCGAGGGGCCGCGGACGCCGAGCGCGGCGGCGAGCCGCCGGGTCGAGAGCGCGTCCAGCCCGTCGGCGTCGATCAGCGCCAGCGCGGTCTCGACGATCCGGTCGCGGGTGAGCAGGGCCTGTCGGGGTCGGGGCACCTGGTCATCATCCTCCCTTTCACATCGGGTCTGGACGCGGGAAAACTTACAGCGCTAGTTTAGAGCCAGTCGACCTGAGGGGGCACCGTGGACTTCGCACTGTCCGACGAGGAACGCGCGATCCGGGACACCGTTCGCACGTTCGTCACCCGCGAGGTGATGCCGCTGGAGGCGGAGGTGCTGCGCCGCGAGCGCGCCCACCAGCCCGGCCTGGACCGCTCCGAGCTGCGCGAACTCCAGCTCAAGGCGAAGAAGTTCGGCTTCTGGGGGCTGGCCACGCCGGAGGAGTACGGCGGGATGGACCTGCCGGCGGTCATGCAGTCGCTGATCTGGACCGAACTGGGCCGCAGCTTCGTGCCGTTCCGCTTCGGCGGCGAGGCCGACAACATCCTGTTCCACGCCACCGAGGAGCAGAAACGCGAGTTCCTGATCCCCACCATCGAGGGCGAACGGATCTCCTGCTTCGCCATCACCGAGCCCGGCGCGGGCTCCGACGCGGCGAACATCAAGCTGCGCGCCCGCCGCGACGGCGACGACTGGATCCTCGACGGCGAGAAGACGTTCATCACCAACGGCAACGACGCCGACTTCGCCATCGTGGTCGCGGTGACCGACCCGGAGAAGGGCGCCCGCCGCGGCGGCGCCACCGCGTTCCTGGTGGACCGCGCGATGGGCTGGCGCTCCGAGTTCATCCAGACCATGGGCGAGGGCGGCCCCGCCTCACTGATCTTCGACGGCGTACGGGTGCCGCACCGCAACATCCTCGGCGAGATCGGGCAGGGCTTCACGCTCGGCATGGAGTGGATCGGCAAGGGCCGCTACACCATCCCGTCACACGCCATCGGCATCGCCGAGCGCGCCCTCCAGATGGCCATCGACCACGCCAACACGCGGGAGACGTTCGGCGCGCCGATCGCCACCAACCAGGCCATCCAGTGGATGATCGCCGACTCGGAGACCGAGCTGGAGGCGGCCCGCTGGCTGATCCTGCGCTCGGCCTGGACCGTCGACCAGGGCCTCGACCCCCGGCACGCCTCCTCCATGGGCAAGCTCTACGGCGCCGGCATGGTCAACCGGGTGGTGGACCGGGTGCTCCAGATCCACGGCGGCATGGGCTACACCCGTGAGCTGCCGATCGAACGCTGGTACCGGCAGGTCCGGCTGTACCGGATCTTCGAGGGCACCGACGAGATGCAGCGGCTGATCATCTCCCGCGACCTGCTGCGCGGCTACACGAAGATCGGCGGCCACCTGGCCTGAGCAGTCAGCCGGTCAGCGCCTCGACCGCCCGGTCCACGTCCGCCTCGGTCGTGTAGAGGTGGAACGAGGCGCGCACCCGGCCCGCCCGTACCGCCGCGCGCACCCCGGCGCGGGCCAGCCGCTCCTGCGCGTCCGGCACGTCCACGCTGACGATCGCGCTGTCGCCGGGCGGGCGGCCCAGCCCGGTCAGGAACCGGTTGGCCAGCCCCACGTCGTACGCGCGCACCGCCTCCGGGTCGAGGTCGGCGAGCAGTTCCAGCGCCGGGGCGGTGCCCGCGTAGCTGAGCCACGGCGGCGCGATGTCGAACCGGCGCGCGTCGTCGGCCAGGCGCAGCGGCAGCCCGTAGTAGGAGGCGTGCGGCTCGCGGCCCGCGTACCACCCGGCCGCGTCCGGGCGCATCCGCTCGCGCAGCGCCGGGGCCAGGTAGGCGAAGGCCGATCCACGCGGCGACATCAACCACTTGTACGCCCCGACCACCACCGCGTCCGCCCGGTCCGCCGCGAACGGCAGCCACCCGCACGCCTGCGTCGCGTCGGCCACCACGAACGCGCCGTGCGCCCGGGCCGCCGCGACGATCTCGTCGTACGGGAGCACTGTGCCGTCGGCGGACTGCACCACGCTGAACGCCACCAGATCGGTGTCGGCGTCGATCGCGTCGACCAGGCCGGCCAGCGGCACGGTGCGTACCCGCACGCCGCGGTCCTGCTGCACCAGCCACGGGAACAGGATCGAGGTGAACTCAGTCTCGGGGACCACCACCGTCGCGCCCGCCGGCAGCCCGGCCGCGATCGGCGCGACGAGTTGTGACGCGCTGGCGCCGATGCTCACGTCGGCGACGTCCACACCGGTCAGCCGGGCGAACGCGGCCCGGGACCGGTCCACCGACTCCTCCCACACCTCGAACGACACCCGCCCGGTCCGCCAGTCGGCGAGCACCCGCTGCACGGCGTCCCACACCGGCTCCGGCGGCAGTCCGTAGGTGGCCGTGTTCAACCAGCCCGGCTCCGGCTGCCACAACTTCTGCGCCTGCTCCAGCTCCATGCCACCGACGCTAGCCACCCCCGCCCCCACCCCGGCACCGCCAATCCCACCCCCGTGGCCCCACCCCGCCCGAGCCCGCCCCACCCCGCCCGAGCCCGCCCCACCCCGCCCGAGCCCGCCCGAGCCCGCCCGAGCCCGCCCGCGATCTTGCACTTTCGGCCCCGGCAAATCGGGGCAAACCAGCGATCCGCAGGGCCGAGACTGCAAGATCGCGCGGCAGAAGCAGGGGCGCGAGGGCGGGCGGGGACGCGACGCACCAGCACACCCCCGCCCGGACGATCATGAAGTTGGCGGTGTCGGCTGTCCGAATTGTCGCCGCCAACCTCATGATCGTCGCGGTGGAGAGGGCGGAGGGTGGGGGCGGGGGTGGGGGTCAGGTCGGTGGAGGGAGGTCGGCCAGTGCGGCGGCCATCTCTGCGCGGACGCGGGGCAGGGGCCACCCGGCCAGGTCCCGCAGGGAGTGCCGGCGGCGCAGGTGTCGTACCGCGGTCAGGCCGACCAGGTAGCCGCAACGCTTCGGCAGGCCGCCGGCCAGCGGCGAGTCCCGCATCAGGAAGTACGGGGCGTGGTGCTCCGCGTCGGTGGCGTCGAGGTCGGCGCGTACCCGGCGCAGGATCTCCGGCCACCGGCGGCGGCACTCGTCGAGCCACCGCCGGTGACCAGGGCGGCCGAACCAGAGGTACTCCTCGTTCGGCCGGCCGGCGTCCAGTTCCGCCGTGACCTGCGTGGCGAGCCCTTCGGTGAACAACGCGTTCGCCACCCCGCACTCGGGCCAGTCGCGGATCGCGGCGCCGCGGTCGTGCACCACGTGCGCGGCCTCGTGCCGCACCAGCAGGTCGAGATCCTCCGGCGGCCCGAGCTGTTCCACGGCGAGGAAGAGCGCGTACCTGCCGTTCAGCTCTCCGGCCCAGCCGTTGGCCTGGTTCAGCCCGACCAGCACCACGCACTCGACCGGCCCGCCGTCGCCGGACCAGCCCAGCGCACCGGCCACCGCCGTGACGCCGTCGGGCAGCAGCGCGCGTACCCTCTCGGCTCGTGCCGCCAGGTCGGCGGCGCGGCCGCGGAGCCCGTCCAGGACGGATGCCACGCCGGCGGCGTCGGACCAGTCGCCGTCGCGGCGCAGCACCCGGACCACGTCCGGATGCGCGGCCAGATAGTGCGCGCTCCACGGCTCCGGCGACGCGGACCGGCGCCCCTCGGCGCAGGCGAGGAAGTCGGGCACCAGGTCGCGGACGCGCAGCAGGTCGGCGGGCGGCATCCGCCCGATGGTGCCCGGCCGTGGCGCGCCGGGCAACACCGCGACGGTACGGGGGCAGCTCACGCCGACCGGGCCGAGGGGTGATCCCCGAGCACGGTGGACACCGCCTCCGGAACGGGCCGGGGCGCGGCGGCGGGCGGCCCGCGGCGGGCGGCGCGACTGCCGGAGATGCCGCACACCTGAAGGAAGTCTTCATCAAAGGGCCCGTTGATGCAAGGTATCGACATAGACGAACGTCACGCTATAGGGTGCGGCGAACCGGCGACGTGAGCCAGTCGCCCCCTGTAGTGGACGAGGAGTGCCTGTGACGATTCGGAGACCCTCGCGTCGGGTGAGCCACCTGCTCGGCGGCGCCATGATCCTCATGATCGGCCTGACCGGCCAGCCGGCCCAGGCCGCGCCACAGCACGGCGCGCAGCCGCTCGCCGCCGCCTTCGACCGGGCCGCCACCGCCTCCGACGTGCCGCGCGACCTGCTCGCCGCGCTCGGGTACGCCGAGACCCGCCTGGACGGCCACGGCGGCGAGCCCAGCGTCTCCGGCGGATACGGAGTGATGCACCTGACCAGCAACCCGAAGGTGCGGACCCTCGACGAGGCCGCACGCCGGACCCGGCTGGACCGCACCGACCTGCGTACCCGGGACGCGGCGAACGTGGCCGGCGCGGCGGCGGTGCTGCGCTCCTACGCCGACGAGGCCGGACTCACCGCGGCGCAGCGCGACGACGTCAACCAGTGGTACGGCCCGATCGCCCGCTACGGGGGCTCGACGGACGCGGCCACCGCCCGGCTGTACGCGGACTCCGTGTACGACCTGCTCGCCAGGGGCTTCATCGCGACCACGGCCGGCGGCGAGGTCAGCGTGGACGGCCGTCCGGTCGCACCCCAGCGGGGCCGGTACGCCGACGTCGCGCCGCTGGGCACCGGCGACTTCGGCACCCTGAGCACCGACTACGGCCCGGCGGCCTGGGTGCCGGCCAACTCGTCGAACTACACGGTCTCCAGCCGCGAGTCGGCGTACCCGATCAACTACATCGTCATCCACACCATGCAGGGCAGCTACGCCGGCTCGATCAGCTGGTTCCAGAACGCCGCCGCCGGCACCAGCGCGCACTACCTGCTCCGCTCCTCCGACGGCGCGGTGACCCAGATGGTGCGGGACAAGGACATCGCCTGGCACGCCGGCAACTGGACCTACAACACCCAGTCGATCGGCATCGAGCACGAGGGGTACGTCGACAACGCCTCCTGGTACACCGACGCGATGTACCGGTCGTCGGCGGCGCTGACCCGGTTCCTGTGCGACAAGTACGGCATCCCGAAGACCCGCAACAACATCATCGGGCACAACCAGGTGCCGGGCGCCACGCACACCGACCCCGGTCCGAACTGGAACTGGACCTACTACATGCAGCTCGTCACCGGCGGCACCACGCCCCCGCCGACCACTTGGTCGACGGTCGTGGACAACACCACCGCCGGCCGGTTCACCGCGAGCGCCAACTGGAGCACCTCGACGTACTCGGCGCAGCGCTACGGCGCCGACTACCGGTACGCCAACCCCGTCGCGGCCAGCGACGCCGCCTGGTACAAGGTGAACATCCCGGCGACCGCCACCTACCGGGTGGAGGTCTGGTATCCGGCCGTCGCCGGCTACAACACCAGCACGCCGTACATCGTCGCGACCACCAGCGGCAACCAGACGGTCTCGGTGAACCAGACAGCCAACGGCGGTGCGTGGCGTTCGCTGGGCACCTTCACCCTGGCCGCCGGGGACGCCAACAAGGTGGGTGTCAGCCGATGGTCCGGCAGCACCGGGTACGTGATCGCCGACGCCATCCGCGTCACCCGCGTCTAGCCCGGTACGTCCCGGAGGCGCTCGGCCCGGTCAGCTCACGTTGGCCGGGCCGAGGACGCTCTTCAGGTCACCCATCAGCGCTGTGGTCGGCGCGACCCGGAACGGGCCGAGGCGCAGCGTGGTGACCTTGCCGCCGTTGAGCAGCTTGACGTGCACCTCGGTGTCGCCGGGGTGCAGCACGAGCGTCTCCTTGAGCCGTTCCACGAGCGGCGGCGTGCAGCGGTGCACCGGGATGGTGAGCGTGATCGGCTTGCTCCCCGGGGTGCTGCTGACGTCCGGCATGGACATGTCCATCGCCATGATGCGCGGGGTGTCGTCGCGCCGGTCCACCCGGCCCTTCACCACCACGATCGCGTCCTCGGCGATGTACTGCCCGATCACCTCGTACGTGTTCGGGAAGAACAGCGTCTCCACGCCGCCGGCGAGGTCTTCGAGGGTGGCCGAGGCCCAGGCCCGGCCCTGCTTGGTGACCCGGCGCTGCACGCCGGAGAGGATGCCGGCCAGCGTGACCACCGCGCCGTCGGGCACCGTGCCCTCCTCCGACAGCGCGGCGATCGTGGTGTCCGCGGCGGCACCGAGCACGTGCTCCAGACCGAAGAGCGGGTGGTCGGAGACGTACAGACCGAGCATCTCGCGCTCGAACGCGAGCTTGTCGCGCTTGTCCCACTCCCCCTCGCCGATGACCGGCATGACAGTGGTGCTGCCACCGGTGTCCGCCTCGCCGAATCCGGCGCCGAACAGGTCGTACTGGCCGACCGCCTCCTTGCGCTTGACGTCGGCGTACGCGTCGATGGCGTCGGCGTGCACGGCCAGCAGGCCCTTGCGCGGATGCTGGAGCGAGTCGAACGCCCCGGCCTTGATCAGCGATTCGATGGTCTTCTTGTTGCAGACGACGGCGTCGACCTTGGACAGGAAGTCGTAGAAGTCGGTGTAGTCGCCCTTCTCCTCGCGGCACCGCATGATCGAGGCGACCACGTTCGCACCGACGTTGCGTACCGCGCCGAGACCGAAGCGGATCTCCTTGCCGACCGGAGTGAACGGCCCGGCCGAGGTGTTCACGTCCGGCGGGAGCACCTGGATGCGCATCCGGCGGCACTCGGACAGGTACAGGGCCATCTTGTCCTTGTCGTCACCGACGGAGGTGAGCAGCGCGGCCATGTACTCGGCCGGGTAGTGCGCCTTGAGGTACGCGGTCCAGTAGGAGACCAGGCCGTACGCGGCGGAGTGGGCCTTGTTGAACGCGTAACCGGCGAACGGGACCAGCACGTCCCACACGGCCTGGATGGCCTCGTCGGAGTAGCCGCGCTCGCGGCAGCCGTCCCGGAACGGGATGAACTCCTTGTCGAGGATCTCCTTCTTCTTCTTGCCCATCGCCCGGCGCAGCAGGTCGGCCTGGCCGAGCGTGTAGCCGGCGAGGATCTGCGCGGCGCGCTGCACCTGCTCCTGGTAGACGATCAGGCCGTACGTGGGCGCGAGGATCTCGCGCAGCGGCTCCTCCAGCTCCGGGTGGATCGGGGTGATCTCCTGGAGCCCGTTCTTGCGCAGCGCGTAGTTGGTGTGCGAGTCCACGCCCATCGGGCCGGGCCGGTAGAGCGCCAGGACGGCGGAGATGTCCTCGAAGTTGTCCGGCTTCATCAGCCGCAGCAGCGAGCGCATCGGCCCGCCGTCGAGCTGGAACACGCCGAGCGTGTCACCGCGGGCCAGCAGCTCGTACGCCTGCCTGTCGTCAAGCGGCAGGCCGAGCAGGTCCAGCTCCCGGCCGTGGTTGAGCTGGATGTTCTTCACCGCGTCGTCGATGATCGTCAGATTCCGCAGGCCGAGGAAGTCCATCTTCAGCAGCCCGAGCGACTCGCAGGTCGGGTAGTCGAACTGCGTGATGATGACGCCGTCGGAGTCGCGCCGCATCAGCGGGATGTGCTCGATGATCGGTTCGGCGGACATGATGACGCCGGCGGCGTGCACACCGGTCTGCCGGATCAGGCCCTCGATGCCCTTGGCGGTCTCGATGACCTTCTTGACGTCCGGGTCGGACTCGTAGAGGCCCCGGATCTCGCCCGCCTCGGCGTAGCGCGGGTGCTTCGGGTCGAAGATGCCGGACAGCGGGATGTCCTTGCCCATCACCGCCGGGGGCATGGCCTTGGTGATCCGGTCGCCGACCGCGTACGGGAAGCCGAGCACGCGGGCCGAGTCCTTGATCGCGGCCTTCGCCTTGATCGTGCCAAACGTGGCGATCTGCGCGACCTTGTCCTCGCCCCACTTGTCGGTCACGTATTTGATGACCTCACCGCGCCGGCGCTCGTCGAAGTCGATGTCGACATCGGGCATGGAGACGCGTTCGGGGTTGAGGAACCGCTCGAAGATCAGGCCGTGCGGGATCGGGTCGAGGTCGGTGATGCCCAGCGCGTACGCCACGAGCGAGCCGGCCGCCGAGCCGCGCCCCGGGCCGACCGCGATGCCCTGGCTCTTGGCCCACTGGATGAAGTCGGCGACCACGAGGAAGTACGACGGGAAGCCCATCTGGATGATGACGCCCAGCTCGTACTCGGCCTGGACGACGTGGCCCTCGGGGATGCCGCCGGGGAAGCGGCGCGCCAGGCCGGCGAAGGTCTCCTTGCGGAACCAGGATTCCTCGGTCTCGCCCTCGGGGATCGGGAACCGCGGCATCAGGTTGTGGAACGTGAACATGCCGGCCGGGTCGACCTTCTCGGCGACCAGCAGCGTGTTGCGGCAGCCCTGCTGCCACAGCTCGGAGGAGTCGACGGCGCGCATCTGGTCGGCGGACTTGACGAAGTAGCCGCCGCCCTCGAACCGGAACCGGTTCGGGTCGGCCACGTTGCTGCCGGTCTGGACGCAGAGCAGCACGTCGTGCGCCTCGGCCTGCGCCTCGTGCGTGTAGTGCGAGTCGTTGGTGACCACCGGCGGGATGTCGAGCTTGCGGGCGATCTCGGTGAGCCCGTCGCGGACCCGGCGCTCGATGTCGAGGCCGTGGTCCATGATCTCCAGGAAGTAGTTGTCCTTGCCGAAGATGTCCTGGTACGCGGCCGCGACCTTGAGCGCCTCGTCGAACTGGCCCAGCCGCAGCCGGGTCTGCACCGCGCCGGACGGGCAGCCGGTGGTGGCCATGATGCCCTCGGCGTGCTCGGCGATCAGCTCCATGTCCATCCGGGGCCACTTCACGTAGTGGCCCTCCATGGAGGCGCGGGAGTTGAGCTTGAACAGGTTGTGCAGGCCGTCGCGGTTGGCCGCCCACATGGTCATGTGGGTGATCGCGCCGTTACCGGAGACGTCGTCGCTCTTCTGCTCGGGGCGCCCCCACTTGACCCGGGCCTTGTGGAAGCGCGACTCCGGCGCGACGTACGCCTCGACGCCGAGGATGGGCTTGACCCCGGCGTCCATGGCCTGCTTGTAGAAGTCGTTCGCGCCGTGCATGTTGCCGTGGTCGGTGATCGCCACCGCCGGCATGCCGAGCCGCGCCGCCTCGGCGAAGAGGTCCTTGAGCCGGGCCGCCCCGTCGAGCATCGAGTACTCGGTGTGTACGTGCAGATGCGCGAACGAATCGCCCATGCGTGGCGCCCCCCGGGTTGTGGATCAAGCTGCGTCGGAGTCGACCGACCCACCCTACCGAGGTGATCGTGCGGGCTCCACCGTCCGCGCCGAGGGTGGCCCGGGTCTCTCCGGCCGACCGGTGTACGGCACGCGATGTTCTTCTCTGTTGCAATGGTGTGTGGCACACAGTATCGTGTTGCACATGGTCAGCGAAGAGGTCCTCCGGACCCACCTCCAGGAGCTACGGCGCGGCACGGTCGTGGTGGCCAGCCTGGTCGCCCTGCACCGCCCCGACTACGGATACGCCCTGCTGCAACGGCTGGCCGCGCACGGCTTCGCGGTCGACGCCAACACGCTCTACCCGCTGCTGCGCCGGCTCGAGGACCAGGGCCTGCTGACCAGCGAGTGGAACACCGAGGAGAGCCGGCCGCGCAAGTTCTACCGGACCAGCGACGACGGCGAGGCCGTCCTGAACCGCCTGCTCGACGACATGACCGCGGTGCGGACGTCCGTCACCGACCTGATCGAAGGAGCGGAACGATGAGTTCCCTGACCGACCGTTACGTCGCCGCCACCATGCGGACCGTGCCCGCGCAGCGCCGCCTGGAACTGGCCGAGGAACTGCGCGGCTCCATCGCCGACATGATCGACGACCGGACCTCTGGCGGGCAGGACCACGCCTCCGCCGAGCGCGAGGTGCTCACCGAGCTGGGCCACCCGGAGAAGCTCGCGGCCCGCTACAGCGACCGCACCCTGCAACTGATCGGCCCGCGGTACTACCTGACCTGGTGGCGGCTGCTGCGGCTGCTGCTCACGTACATCCCGGCGATCGTGGGCGTGCTCGCCGGCCTCGCCAAGGCGCTCATCGACGGCGAGCCGGGCGCGGCGATCGGCGCGGCGATCGTGGCCGCGATGCAGACCGCGGTCCAGATCGCGTTCTGGGTCACGCTGGTGTTCGCCGTGCTGGAGCGCACCCGCACGCCGCTCGGCCTGCCCGAGTGGACCGTCGACCAGCTCCCCGAGGAGAGCCGGGAACGGCAGATCAGCCACTCCGACAGCATCGCCTCGGTGGTGTTCCTGCTCGTCACCGTCGGCTTCCTGATCGGTCAGCACTTCCAGCGCTGGACCACCGACGACGGTTCCCGGATGGCGGTGCTCGACCCGGCGCTCTGGGGCTTCTGGCTGCCGGCCCTGATCGTGGTGCTGCTGGCCACCGTCGGCCTGGAGATCGCCAAGTACCGGGCCGGGCGGTGGACCTGGCCGCTGGTCGTGGTCAACGCGGTGCTCAACGCGGCCTTCGCCGCCCCGGTGCTCTGGCTGCTCGCCACCGACCGGCTGCTCAACCCGGAACTGGTCGAGCGGTTCGCCTGGCTGCGCGACGGCGGGACCGTCGAGTTCGCCCGGGTGGCGGGCGCGGTGGTCGTGCTGGTCGCGATCTGGGACGTGGTCGACAGCGCGGTCAAGGCCGCCCGCGCCGCGCGCTGACGCCCGGCGCCGCGCTCCCCGTCCCGCCCCGGTGCCGTCGGCGCCGGGGCGGGACGCCGTCGGCTGCCCGACTCAGCCGGGGCGGCACGGCCTCCCGGGGCATAGCCTGGGGTCCGGACCACCGGCGAGCACTGGGACGCCCCTGATGCCCCTCCCCGACGGCACGGACGAGCTGGCCCGGTCGGCGGCACGCGGCGACCGCGAGGCCCTCGACGCCCTGCTGGCCACCGTACGGCCGGAGGTGCTGCGGCAGTGCGCCCGGCTGCTGCCCCACCGGCAGGACGCCGAGGAGGCCTGCCAGGACGCTCTGCTCGCGCTCGCCCACGGGATCACCGGGTTCGAGGGCCGCTCGTCGTTCGACACCTGGCTGTACCGGATCACCGCCAACCGGGCCCGCTCCACCTACCGGACGTTGCGGCGACGGTGGCGGCGGGAGGCCGGCGGCGTCCCGCTGCCGGACCGGCCCGACCCGCGCCGGACCAGCGTGGTCGCCGGCACCCGGCTCGACCTGCTCGACGCCCTCGACGCGGTCCCGCCGGACCTCGCCGAGGCGGTGACCCTGCGCGATGTGCTTGGACTGAGCTACCGGGAGATCGCCGGCCTGCTCGACGTGCCGGAGGGGACCGTGAAGTCCCGCATCCACGAGGCCCGCCGGCAGCTCCGGGCGCGGCTGTCCGATGCGTGACCCGGCCCGCCGTCGGCGCGGCGTCGCGGTCGTCGCACTCGTCGCCCTCGCCGGGACGCCCGCCTGCGCCGACCGCCCGGTCTCGCCGCTGCCGGTACAGCCGGCGGTGACCAGCGCCGTCGCCGCCGCGCCGCCCACCGCCGCGACCTCACCCGGCCCCACCCCGGCGCCGCTGGGCACGGGCACGCCGGTCCCGGAGCCGTCGGGGGCCACGCCGACGAGCACGCGTACGCGGTCACGGCCGCCGGTCACGCCCCGGACCACCCGGCCCACCCCGTCGATACGCACCACGGCGCCGGCCGCGTGCTTCGGGCCGGTCCGCTACGACCTGGTGCTCGCCGAGACCGAGCTGGCGCTGCTGAAGTCCCTCTGCTTCGCCGCCGGCGGGATCCTGCGCATCCGGGGGATCGGGCCGGGTGAGGTCACCGTGGACCGGGAGGACCTGGTCTCGCACAGCTACGAGGCCGGTGTGGTGGACATCCGGTTCGTGCGCACCGGCACGGTGGTGGTCACCATCCCGCAGGACGGCCGCACGTACCCGATCACGGTGGTGGTGGTCTGAGCCCGTCACCTACCCGGTCCGAACTCCGGCGAGCACGCGGTCGGCGAAGTCCGCGCCCGCGTCCGGCGGCGGCACGAGCTGGACGTAGAGCAGACCGGCGCGGCCGGTGGCCGGCCCGGCCGCCTCGACGATCATCGGGCGGCCGGTGGGGCAGGTGTACGTGACCACCGTCCACTCGACGCCACCCTGCCGGCTGCGGCGCGGCGGGGCCGCGGCACAGTCCGCGTGGGCCCGTCCGGCGAGGAAGGCCGCCGGGCCGGCACGACGCGCCTCGCCGCTGGCGAGGCCGACGAAGGCGCCGGGCAGCGTGGGGTCGGCCGCCCAGTTCCCGGGGTCCGGGGAGATCACCAGCGCCGGTTCGAGGTCACCGTCGTCGCCGTACCGTCCCGCCCAGCCGGTCCCCTCGGCCCGCCAGCCGGCCGGCAGAACCACTGTCAGCGGCCCGCTGCGGCCCACCGCACCCGCCGAGGCGGGGTGGACCGCGTCCGCCGCGCACGTGCCGGCGACGGCGAGCGCCACCGCGACCCCGGCGACGAGCCGGCCCGGGTGCGGTGCCCACCCCGCCCGCACGGCAGCGGGCCCACCCGTCACCGCGCGCCGCAGCGCCTGCCGGAACGCGTCCGCGTCCGGGTAGCGGTCGGCCGGGCGCACGGCGGTCGCGGTGCGCAGCACCGTGTCCACGGCGGCGGGCACCCCGGCCCGCAGCCGCGAGCCGGCCGCCCGGCCGTCGGCCGCACCGCCCGGTGCCCGATCCCGGCCGAGCAGCCGCAGTCCGAGGCGGCCCAGCCCGAACACGTCGGCGCGGGTGTCGACCACGGCGAGTGGATCGTCCTGCTCCGGCGCCATGTAGCCGGGCGTGCCGGCCCGGGCGGTCAGCCCGGAGGCGGAGGCGAGCGCCTTGGCCAGCCCGAGATCGGCGATCAGCACCCGGTCGCCGCCGGGCGCCGAGTGGAACAGGACGTTGCTCGGCGTCAGGTCACGGTGCACCACCCGGTGCCGGTGCAGCACCGCAACGCCGGCCGCGATCTCGTCGAGGACCGTCAGGGCCCGCCCCACCGGCAGCGGGCCGCGGGCCAGGCGGTCCCGCAGGCTGCCGCCGTCCGCCCAGGCCAGCACGGCGTACGGGCGGCCGTCGGGCAACTCCCCCACGGCGTGCACCCGGACCAGGCGGTGGTGGTCCAGCTTCCGCAGCAACCGCGCCTCGTCGAGGAACCGTTCCCGCACCCGCAGGTCGTGGCTCCAGTTCTCGGCCAGAACCTTGACCGCCACCCGGTCCGCGAGCGCCGGGTCGTACGCGAGCCAGACCGTGGCGAAGGACCCCGTCCCGAGCAGACGCTCCACCCGGTACGCCCCGATCCGCGCCGGCGTGATCATCGCACCACCTCCGGGACCGCCACCCGGACCATCACGTCGACGGTAGACGATGGACCGAACCGAACCGGTCCGGGCGGAGACCAACAGGACAGGAGAACCCGACCGAAGGAGATCCGCCATGAACCGTCTCCCGTCCACCATCCTCGCCGGCTTGCTGGCGCTGACCGGGATCGCGCCGGTCGCCGTCGGCGCACCGGCCGCCTCCGCCGCTCCCGCGCACTCGGCGACCGCCGCCCGCGGCGACGGCACGCCGGCCCGCGTCCGGCCGACCGTCGCGGAGAACGAGGTGCTCAGCGTCCGTGGCGCCGGCCCGTACCGCATCGGAGCCCGGCTGGACCGGCTCGTCGCGGCCGGACTGATCGACTGGACGGCGCCCGGCTGCCCCGGAGTGGTGCACGCCGGTGCCACCGGCTCCTGGGCCGGGGCGATCCTGCTGGCCTTCCGGGACGGCCGGCTCGTGTCAGTGGGCACGGCCACCGCCCCGCCGCGCTCCCCGGCCGGCGGGTCGGTCGGGATGTCCTTCGCCGAGTTGGAGCGCATCTACGGACCGCGCGGCGGCATGATCCGCAACGACGCGGGTGACGCCGAGGCGTACCTGGTCCGGTTCGGGTCGCGGGTCGAGCTGTTCAGCGACCACCCGATCCGGCCCGGTGCCGGCTTCTACGAGGCCGGTGTGGCGTCGTACGTCGAGCGGTCGTTCCGGCAGGGCTGCTGCTGAGCGACGCCGGGGCCCGCCGGACGCGGGCCCGGCCGGCGCGCCGGGCCCGCGCTCAGTCCGCCGACCGCCACTGGCGGGCCAGCAGCGCGTAGACCACCTCGTCGGTCCACTCCCCCTTGACGAACTCGTTCTCCCGCAGGTGCGCCTCCCGGCGCATGCCCAGCCGCTCCAGCACCCGGGCCGAGGCGGTGTTGCGGGCGTCCAGCCGGCCCACGATCCGGTGCAGCCCCAGCCCGTCGAAGCCGATCCGCAGCAGCTCCCGGGCCGCCTCGGTGGTGTACCCCCGGCCGGTGTGCGCGGGGTGCGCCACGTACCCGATCTCGCCCTGCCGGTGCTCCCCGCTCGTCCAGCTCAGCAGCACGTCGCCGAGGAACTCGCCGGTGTCCGCCAGCGTCACCGCCAGGTTGAGCACGTCGCCGGGGGCGCGCAGCGCGGTCCGCCGGACCAGCCGGTCGACCGCGGCCCGGGCGGCGGCGTCGTCGTACGGCTGGTGGTAGAGGTAGCGGGTCACCTCCGGGCGGCCCCGGTAGTCCCGGATCACGGCGAGGTCGTCGGTGGTGAAGGCGCGCAGCAGCAGGCGCTCGGTGCGTATCGGCAGATCGGGCACGAACACCCCGGCAGGCTACGTCGCGGCTGTCGTCCGGCCCACCCGATTACGCCCCGGGCACCGTACCGGGCGCGGCGGTGGCATGGTCGTACGGTGAGCACCGCACCCACCACCGCCTGGCGCCGGCCGGCTCCCACGGCCGCGCAGTTGCGCGCCGACCTCTGGGTCGGACTCGCGGTCACCGTGCTGGCCCTGTTCGAGCTGACCCTGGCGCGCAGCACCGGGGCCTTCCTGCTCGGCCCGCCGCCGAGCCTCGCCGAGCAGGTCTGGTGGACCGTGGCGGTGACCGCCCCGCTGACCGTACGGCGACGGTGGCCCGCCGCCGTCGCGGTGGTCGTCTCGATCGCGTTCATCGCCGGGCAGGCGCGGGCGGTCCCGCTCGCCCAGCTCCCGTCGGGCGCGCTGTTCGCGGCCCTCTTCACGCTCGGCGCGTGGGGTGCCGACCGGCGGCTGGCCGGGCGGCTGCGGGCCGGCGTCATCGTGGCGATGTTCGGCTGGCTCGCGCTGTCCCTCGCGCTGCGGGCCGACCAGATCTCGGCGGCCTCCTTCGCCGACGCCGCCGGTCCGGTGCCGCCGGTGCTCGCCGCCGTGGTGAACGGCGTCTTCTACAACGTGCTGTTCTTCGGGTTCGCCTACTACTCCGGGCAGACCGCCTGGGTGGCCGCGCGTCGCCGGAACGAACTGCGGGAGCAGGCCGAGCAACTGCGCCGCTCACAGGTCGAGGCGCGCGAGCGCGCGGTGATGGGCGAGCGGGTCCGCATCGCCCGCGAGCTGCACGACGTGGTCGCCCACCACGTGTCGGTGATGGGCGTGCAGGCCGCCGCGTGCCGGCGCGTGTTCGACCGTGACCGCGACAAGGCGCGGACCGCCCTGGCCGCGATCGAGGAGACGGCCCGCACCTCGGTCGACGAGCTGCGCCGGATGCTCGGCGTGCTGCGCGACCCGGACGCCGCGGCCGGCGCGACCACGCCGGAGGACACCGCCGGCATCGACCAGGTCGCCGCGCTCGTCGACCGGGCCCGGGACACCGGGCTGCGGGCCGAACTCGGTGTGTACGGGGAACCGGCGCCGCTGCCCCGCTCGGTGTCGCAGGCGGCGTACCGGATCGTGCAGGAGGCGGTGACGAACGTGGTCAAGCACGCTCACGCCACCACGCTCGACGTGCGCATCCGCTATCTGGCGAGGGAACTGGAGATCGACGTGAGCGACGACGGACACGGGGGCGTACCCGAGGCCGGGGCCGGGCTGGGCCTGATCGGCATGCGGGAGCGGGTCGCCGCGCACGGCGGTGAGGTGGAGGCCGGGCCGCGTCCCGGCGGCGGGTTCCGGGTCCGGGCCCGCATGCCGCTGCCGGTCGAGGCCGCCGGGCGGGCGGCGTGAGCGCCCCGGTGCGGGTGCTGCTCGTCGACGACCAGCACCTGGTCCGGACCGGATTCCGGGTGATCCTGGAGGTCGAGGACGACATCGAGGTGGTCGGCGAGGCCGCCGACGGGCAGCGCGCCGTGTCGATGGCGACCGCGCTTCGGCCGGACGTGGTGCTGATGGATGTGGAGATGCCGGTGCTCGACGGGCTGGAGGCCACCCGCCGGATCACCGCCGACGCGACGCCGGGCGGGCCGGCGGTGCTCATCCTCACCACGTTCGACAGGGACGACTACCTCTTCGCCGCGTTGCGCGCCGGGGCAAGCGGTTTCCTGCTCAAGAACGGCACCCCGGAGGACCTGATCGACGCGGTCCGGGTGGTGGCGCGCGGCGAGGGACTGATCGCACCGGCGCTCACCCGGCGGGTGATCTCCACATTCGCCCGGCCCGGGGCGGCGCCACCGGACCCCCGGCACGACGCGGCCACCGCGGACCTGACCCCGCGCGAGCGGGAGGTGCTGGAACTGGTGGCGCGCGGGGCCAGCAACGCCGAGATCGCGGACGTGCTGCACGTCGGCGAGGCGACTGTGAAGACCCACGTCAGCCGCGTCCTGGCCAAACTCGGGCTGCGCGACCGGGTGCAGGCGGTGGTGTTCGCGTACGAGCACGGGGTGGTGCGGCCCGGCGGGTGACGCCCGTCCGCCGCGCGACGGACCCCGTGATCGCCCCGTGGTGGGACGACGGGAGCGGGGGCCGGCCGTAGCGTCGGGATCATGACAAGCGTGCTCCGCCTCGACGGCGTCGACCGCAGCTTCGGCGGCCGTCAGGTGCTCAAGGACGTCTCCTTCGACGTGACCGCAGGGCGCATGACCGGATTCGTCGGCGGCAACGGCGCCGGCAAGACCACCACCATGCGGATCATCCTCGGCGTGCTCGCCCCGGACGCCGGGCAGGTGACGTGGCGGGGGCGGCCGCTCGCGCGCGAGGCCCGGGCCCGGTTCGGCTACATGCCGGAGGAACGCGGCCTCTACCCGAAGATGACCCCCCGCGAGCAGGTGGTTCACCTCGGCCGCCTGTACGGGCTGGACGCCGCCGGGGCGCGCCGGCGTACCGACGCGCTGCTGGAGCGGGTCGGTCTCGGCGAGCGGGCCGACGACCTGCTGGAGACGCTGTCGCTGGGTAACCAGCAGCGGGCGCAGATCGCCGCCGCGCTGGTGCACGACCCGGAGGTGCTGATCCTGGACGAGCCGTTCTCCGGGCTCGACCCGCTCGCCGTCGACATGGTGGTGGCGGTGCTGCGGGAACGCGCCGCCGCCGGAGCGCCGGTGCTGTTCTCCAGCCACCAGCTCGACGTGGTGGAACGGCTCTGCGACGACCTGGTGCTCATCGCGGGCGGGACGATCCGGGCCGCCGGCGCCCGCGATGAGCTGCGCGCCGCGTACACGCTGCCCCGGTTCTCGCTCGTGGTGGACGGCGACGCCGGCTGGCTGCGCGACCAGCCCGGCGTGCGACTGGTCGACCTCGACGGCGCCCGCGCCGTGTTCGAGGTGGACCCGCCCGCCGACGACCAGGCGGTGCTGCGCGCGGCCCTGGCCCGCGGCCCGGTGCGCGCGTTCGGCCCGGTCACCCCGTCCCTCGCCGAGATCTTCCGAGAGGTCAACCAGTGAACACGTTCCAGGCCACCCGGCTGGTCGCGGCCCGCGAGATCAAGGTCAAGGTCCGCGACAAGACGTTCCTCTACAGCACGCTGATCTTCCTACTGCTCGCCGTCGTCGCCACAGTGGTGCCGGCGATGATGAGCAGCGGTCCATCCACTGTGGCGGTGACCGCTGCCGGTGCCGAACCGCTGCGCGCGGCGGGGCTGGACGTCCTCGTGGTCGCCGACGACGGCGCCGCCGAGCAGGCGGTACGCGACGGCGACGCGGACGCCGCGGTGGTGGCCGGTCCGCTCGTGGTCGCCGACGAGCGGGCCCCGGACGACGTGGTCTCCGCGCTCAGCGCGGCCCCGCAGGTGAAGCTGCTGGACCCGGACGCGGTGGATCCGCTCGTCGCGTACCTGGTGCCGTTCGCCTTCGCGTTCGTCTTCTTCTTCATGTCCCAGACGTTCGGGTTGCAGATCGCGCAGAGCGTCACCGAGGAGAAGCAGACCCGGATCGTGGAGATCCTGGTGGCCGCCGTGCCGGCCCGGGCGCTGCTGGCCGGCAAGATCCTCGCCGCGGGCGCGCTGGCGCTGGGACAGATCACCCTGATCGCGGCAGTCGCGCTGATCGGCATGCGCCTGACCGACGGCGGCGACCTGCTGGGTCTGATCGCGCCCGCGATCGGCTGGTTCGTGCCGTTCTTCCTGTGCGGCTTCCTGCTGCTGGCGGCGATGTGGGCGGCCGCCGGTGCGCTGGTGAACCGGCAGGAGGACATCGCCGGGGCGTCCACGCCGGTGCAGCTCGCGGTGATGGCGCCGTTCTTCGCGGTGATCTTCCTGAACGACAACGCCGCCGCGATGCGGATCCTGTCGTACCTGCCGATCTCCTCGCCGACCGCGATGCCGGTACGGCTGTTCACCGGCGACGCGGCGCCGTGGGAGCCGATCGTGTCGCTGGCGCTGCTGCTGCTCGCCGCCGCCGGGTTCCTGCTCGCCGGGGCCAGGATCTACGAGGGTTCGCTGCTGCGCACCAACGGGCGGACCTCGGTGCGGGCGGCGTGGCGGCAGCGCGAGCCGATCGGCTGACCGTGCGAGACGCCGAGCGCCGGCCACCCCGTGATCCGGGGGCCGGCGCTCGGCACGTCGGGCGGAATCAGCCGACGGCGGCCATGACCTCGTCGGAGACGTCGAAGTTGGCGTAGACGTTCTGCACGTCGTCGCAGTCCTCCAGCACGTCGATCAGCTTGAAGATCTTGCGCGCACCCTCCTCGTCCAGCGGCACGTTCACGCTGGGGATGAGGGAGGACTCGGCCGACTCGTACTCGATGCCGGCGTCCTGCAGCGCGGTGCGGACCGCGACCAGGTCGCCCGGCTCGGAGACCACCTCGTACGCCTCGCCGAGGTCGTTGACCTCCTCCGCGCCCGCGTCGAGCACGGCCATCATCACGTCGTCCTCGCTGGTGCCGGCCTTGGGGACGATCACCACGCCCTTGCGGGAGAACATGTACGACACCGAGCCGGCGTCGGCCAGCGAGCCGCCGTTGCGGGTAAGGGCGGTGCGCACCTCGGTCGCGGCGCGGTTGCGGTTGTCGGTGAGGCACTCGATCAGCATCGCCACGCCGTTCGGCCCGTAGCCCTCGTACATGATCGTCTGCCAGTCGGCGCCGCCGGCCTCCAGGCCGGAGCCGCGCTTGACCGCGCGATCGATGTTGTCGTTCGGGACCGAGTTCTTCTTCGCCTTCTGGATGGCGTCGTAGAGAGTCGGGTTGCCGGCCGGGTCACCACCGCCGGTACGGGCCGCCACCTCGACGTTCTTGATCAGCTTGGCGAACATCTTGCCGCGCTTGGCGTCGATGACCGCCTTCTTGTGCTTGGTCGTCGCCCACTTTGAGTGGCCGGACATCTGTTACCTCCGTTGCTACCCGCCGTCTGCATCGACCGCACCGCACACGCCCCGCTCCCCCGCCGGCGCACGTCGAGGTGCCGTGATCTTCGCTGGGAGCCGCGGCGGGCTGATGGCCCTGCCGAATCTCGGCAATCCTACCGGCGAGGGCCGGGTGACTGTCACGCGCCGCACGGCACCGGCCCGCCCGAGGCCGCCCGAACCGGCACAACCAGGGACGGACCGGATGCTCAGGAGGCGGCCCGGACGAGTTCCACGAAGGACCGGTGCAGGCGCAGGTCGCCGGTCAGCTCGGGGTGGAACGACGTGGCCAGCAGGTTGCCCTGCCGTACCGCGACGATCCGGCCCGCCGTCGGCCCCTCGGTCACCCGGCCGAGCACCTCGACGTCCGGGCCGACGCGCTCCACCCAGGGCGCCCTGATGAACACCGCGTGGAACGGCCCGCCGTCGACGCCGGTGAGCGCCACCGGCGCCTCGAACGAGTCGACCTGGCGGCCGAACGCGTTGCGCCGCACCGTCATGTCGACGCCGGCGAATCCGCGCTGGTCGGGGCGGCCGTCCAGCACCTCCGCCGCCAGCATGATCATGCCGGCGCAGGAGCCGTAGACCGGCATGCCGGCGGCGATCCGCTTGTCGATCGGCTCGCGCATCTCGAAGATGTCCACCAGCTTGCTGATCGTGGTCGACTCGCCGCCGGGGACCACCAGGCCGTCGACCGCGTCCAGCTCGCCCGGCCGCCGCACCGGCCGGGCGTCCGCGCCCACCCCGGCCAGCGCGGCGACGTGCTCGCGTACGTCGCCCTGCAGGGCGAGCACGCCGATCACCGGTACGGCCACGATGCTCCCTCCGGGGTGTTAAAAGGGGGCCCCGCCTCTACCGCAGGCGTTAACAGGGGGCCCTTCCTTGCACTCACCAGCCGCGCTCGGCCAGGCGGTGCGGCTGGGGGATCTCGTCGACGTTGATGCCGACCATCGCCTCGCCCAGCCCCCGGGAGACCTTCGCGAGCACGTCCGGGTCGTCGTGGAACGTGGTCGCCTTGACGATCGCGGCGGCCCGCTGGGCCGGGTTGCCGGACTTGAAGATGCCCGAGCCGACGAAGACGCCCTCGGCGCCGAGCTGCATCATCATGGCCGCGTCCGCAGGGGTCGCGATGCCGCCCGCGGTGAACAGCACGACCGGCAGCTTGCCCTGCTCGGCGACCTCCTTGACCAGCTCGTACGGGGCCTGGAGCTCCTTGGCCGCGACGTACAGCTCGTCGGAGGGCAGCGACTGGAGCCGGCGGATCTCCTGCCGGATCTTGCGCATGTGGGTGGTGGCGTTGGAGACGTCACCGGTGCCCGCCTCGCCCTTCGAGCGGATCATCGCGGCGCCCTCGGTGATCCGGCGCAGCGCTTCGCCCAGGTTCGTCGCACCGCACACGAACGGGACGGTGAACGCCCACTTGTCGATGTGGTTGGCGTAGTCGGCCGGGGTCAGCACCTCGGACTCGTCGACGTAGTCGACGCCGAGGGCCTGGAGGACCTGCGCCTCGACGAAGTGGCCGATGCGGGCCTTGGCCATCACCGGGATCGAGACGGCCTGGATGATGCCGTCGATCATGTCCGGGTCGCTCATCCGGGACACGCCGCCCTGCGCGCGGATGTCGGCCGGCACGCGTTCCAGGGCCATCACGGCGACCGCGCCGGCGTCCTCGGCGATCTTCGCCTGCTCGGGGGTGACCACATCCATGATCACACCGCCCTTGAGCATCTCGGCCATGCCGCGCTTGACGCGGGCGGTGCCGACGGCGGTGGCGGTGGTCGGGGCTGCGGATTCAGACACGGGACATCGCTCCTCGGCGTGCTCGGGAGGTGACTGCGCAGGAATGCTACGACCGGCACGGCGCCGATCCGAGCGCCAATCGAACCCCCGGTGGCCTGCCGTGTGGCCCCCGTCACGGCCGGTGCGTCAGCCGGTGGTCACATCCGCGTGCGAGGCCAGCGTGGGGTCGTCGATGTCGAAGTAGCGCGGCCACTCCCGTCCGCGTCCCATCCGGAACAGCCGCACCACCGGACGCCCCCGCGCCGAGCGGGCGTCCCGGACCAGGTCGGTGTGCACCTGCCGGGCCAGCCCCAGCCGCCTGCTGGCCGCGATCACCGCCGCGCAGGCCGGGTCGTCCGGGTCCAGCCGCACCGCGCGCAACTGCCGGGTCAGGTCGTTCTCGGCCGCCTCGCGCTCCTCCGGGGCGGCGTCCAGCGCGATCCGGGCGGCGGCGTACAGCTCCACGCCGTACCGCTGCTCGGCCAGGACCGCGGCGGCGGCCGCGCGGCGCAGCAGGTGCGCGTCGAGCGCGCGGGCCGCCGAGTCCGCGCGGACCTGGAGCCGCTGCACCCGGCCGGAGGTCCAGATCAGGTACGCCGAGAGCAGCCCGAGCACCGCGACCGCGCCCACCACCCACCACATGCCCGGCATCGTAGTGCTGCTCCTCATCCCGGCCGGCCGGCGCGGTGCACCGGTCGACGCGCTCGTCACAGCGGCCGCAGCGGCCACAGCGGTCAGCCCAGACCCGCCCACTCCTGGTCCATGACCCGGCCGTCGGTGGCCTCGATCGCGGCTGCGTATACCTCCAGAACGCGGCGGGCAACCACGGGCCAGTCGAAATTCGCCACCACCTGGTCGCCGCAGGCGGTCAGCCCGGCCCGGCGGCCGTCGTCGTCGAGCAGCTCGGACAGCGCGGCGCCCAGCGCGGCCGCGTCGCCGGTCGGGAACAGCCGGCCGGCCCGCCCGCCGTCGAGCACCCTGCGGAACGCGTCCAGGTCGCTGGCGACCACCGTGGTGCCGGCGGCGAGCGCCTCGGTGAGGATCATCCCGAAGGACTCCCCTCCGGTGTTCGGTGCGACGTAGAGGTGCACGCTGCGCAGCATGCGTGCCTTGTCCGCCTCGGAGACCAGGCCGAGGAACGTGACCCGGTCGCGCAGCCCGGCCGGGAACCGCCCGTACAGCTCGTCGGCATCACCCGGGCCGGCGACCAGCAGGCGCAGGCCGGGGCGGTGCGGAGCCAGCGCGACGAACGCGTCCCGCAGGATCGGGAAGCCCTTGCGCGGCTCGGTGAAGCGGCCCAGGAACCCCAGCGTGCCGCCGGTGCCCGGGGCACACTCCCCCGGCCAGCCCGGCAGCGGCGGCACCCCGGCGAACTTCGCCACCGCCACCCCGTTGGGGATCTCCACCGCGCCGCCGTCCATGTGCTCGACCTGCACCTTGCGGGCCAGCGCACTGACCGCGATCCGGGCGGTGATCCGCTCCAGCACGATCTGGAGCACGCCCTGCGCGGCCGACATCACCCGGGAGCGGGTCATCGCGGTGTGGAAGGTGGCCACCACCGGGCCGCGGGCGCAGAGCACCGCCAGCATCGACAGGCTCGGCGTGAGCGGCTCGTGCACGTGCAGCACGTCGAACTCGCCACGGGTGATCCAGCGGCGCACCCGGGCGGTGGAGACCGGGCCGAACGCGATCCGGGCCACCGACCCGTTGTACGGCAGCGGCACCGCCCGGCCGGCCGACACCACGTACGGCGGCAGCGCCGAATCCTCGTCGGCGGGTGCCAGGACGCTCACCTCGTGACCGAGCCCGAGCAGCGCCTCGGCCAGGTCCATGACGTGGTTCTGCACGCCGCCCGGCACGTCGAACGAGTACGGGCACACGATGCCGATACGCACTGCGCCCCCCCTAGACCGTCCCGGTGGTGGCCGGTGGCTGCGCCGACGTGGGCGTACCGTCCCGGCCCTGGTCCAGCCACATCCGCTGCAACATGTGCCAGTCTTGCGGATGCCGGGCGATGCCCGCCGCCAGACCGTCGGCAATCCGCTGCGTCACCGTGCGGACCCGCTCGTCGAGCGGCGCGCTGTCCGGGTCCGGCAGCGGCAGCGGGCCCTCGATCGAGGCGCACGCCGCGTCCGGTTCGTACCACATCGAGGCCACGTAGAGCGGGGCGCCGGTCCGGATGGCCAGCAGCGCCGGCCCGGCCGGCATCCGGGTCCGGCCGCCGAAGAAGTCGACCTCCACGCCCCGGGCGGACAGGTCCCGGTCGGCGAGCAGGGGCACCACGTAGCCGGCGCGCAGGCGGTCCACCAGCACGTCGAACGCGGGACGCGGGCCGCCGTGGTTGGGCAGGATCTCCATTCCCAGCCCTTCCCGGAACCCGACGAACCGCTCGTAGACGCCGTCCGGAAGCCGCTCAGCCACCGTGGTCATCGGCCAGCCGGTGGCAGCCACCCAGGCGCCCGCGGCATCCCAGTTGCCGGCGTGCGGCAGCGCCACCACGGCGCCCCGCCCGGCGGCCACGTCGGCGGCGAGCAGTTCCTGCCCGTCGAGGCGGAACCCGGCGAGGATCTCGGTGCGGCTCAGGCCGGGCAGCCGGAACGCCTCCATCCAGTACCGGGCGTACGAGCGCAGCCCGGCACGCACCAGCACGTCCAGCTCCGCGTCGGGCATCTCCGGTCCGACCACCCGGCGCAGGTTGGCGCGCAGTCGACGCGTACCCCCGCCGTCCTTGCGGTGGGCGCGGTCGGCGCCCACCCGGAAGGCCGCCGCCGCGACGGGCCGGGGCAGCGCCCGGACCAGGCGCCAGCCCGCGACGAAGCCCGCCTCGGTGAGGTTCACTCGGCGCCGACCCGCTGGGCCTGGCGGTACACGTGGGCCATCCGCTGGCCCACCGTGAAGATCGAGACGGCGGCGAGCAGCCAGAGCGCGATCTCCAGCGCCGGACGGACCCCGACGCCGGTGAGCAGGCCGCCGACGCCGACGATGAGCAGCCGCTCGGTGCGCTCGGCGATGCCCACGTTGCAGGTCATCCCGAGGCCCTCGGCGCGCGCCTTGACGTAGGAGACCAGACCGCCCGCGGCCAGGCAGATCAGCGCCGCTGCCACGCCCGAGTAGTCGTGCTCGGTGGCCAGCCAGTACGCGACCGCGCCGAACACCGCGCTGTCGGCGACCCGGTCCATGCTCGAGTCGAGGAACGCCCCGAACCGGGTCGACCCGCCGCTCATCCGCGCCATCGTGCCGTCGAGCAGATCGGTGAGGGCGAAGACCGTGACGATCAGCGCGCCGGCGACCAGATGGCCGCGCGCGCCGAAGCCGAGCGCGCCCACGAGCACGCCGACGGTGCCGGTCACGGTGACCGCATTGGGGGACACGCCCGCACGCAGCAGCGCGCGGGCGACCGGCTCCACGACGCGGGTCATGCCCGCGCGGGCCGTCACTTGGAAGATCTTCGCCATGGCGGTCCCACGATAACGGCCCGCAACCGCCAGGGACACAGCCGGGCGTACGACCCGCCCGGCGGCCCTTGTGCGGGCACCCCTGCGGGTGTGAGATCGAGCCAGGAGGTGAGCCAGTTCACCGGATCACCGGTCCGCGTTCCCGTCCAGCAGGAGATCACCGGAAGATATCGCCGCGGCGCCCGTCCCGGGTCCGCTCCCCCGTCGCCCGCGGCGGTCGCCACCACCACCGGTTGAGGGAGGTGCGCCGCGATGGCGCAGAAGAACGAGAAGGGTGTCACCGGCGGCGCGCCGGTGGTGACCGAGCCCGGCAGGGTTCGCAACGTGGTGCTCGTCGGGCACTCCGGTGCCGGCAAGACGACGCTCGTCGAGGCGCTGCTGGCCGCCAGTGGCACGATCGGCCGGGCCGGCGCCGTCGCCGAGGGCACCACCGTCTGCGACCACGACCCCGCCGCCGTACGCCAGCAGCGTTCGGTGAGCCTGGCGTGCGCCCCGCTGGTGCACCGCGACGTCAAGGTCAACCTGCTGGACACCCCGGGATACGGCGACTTCGTCGGCGAGCTGCGCGCCGGGCTGCGCGCCGCCGACGCGGCCCTGTTCGTGGTCTCCGCCGTCGACGGCATGGACGCCGCCACCGCCGCCCTCTGGGAGGAGTGCGCCGCCGTCGACATGCCCCGGGCGGTGGCCGTCTCCCGGCTGGACCACCCGCGCGCCGACTTCGACGAGGCCGTGGCGCTGTGCCAGCGGGTCTTCGGCGACAACGTGCTCCCGCTCTACCTGCCCATGCTCGGCGACGACGGCGAGTCGGTGGCCGGGCTGATGGGGCTGATCACCCGCCGGGTGTTCGACTACTCCGGCGGGCTGCCCGCGGCGGTACGCGAGCCGGACCCGCAGCACCTGCCGGCCATCCAGGAGTCCCGCGACGAGCTGATCGAGGGGATCATCGCGGAGAGCGAGGACGAGACTCTGATGGACCGCTACCTCGGCGGTGAGGAGATCGACCCCGAGGTGCTGATCACCGACCTGGAGACGGCTGTCGCCCGCGGCCACTTCTACCCGGTGGTGCCGGTCTGCGCGGAGACCGGCGTCGGCCTGGACGCGCTGCTCGACGGCCTGGTCGCGGCGTTCCCGTCGCCGCTGGAGCACGACCTGCCCGCCGTCACCGGCGTGGACGGCTCGCCCCGCCCGCCGCTGACCTGCGACCCGGACGGCCCGCTCGTCGCCGAGGTGGTCAAGACGACTGTCGACCGGCACGTCGGACGGGTCTCGCTGGTGCGCGTCTTCTCCGGCACGCTCCGCCCCGACCAGGTGATCCACGTGTCGGGCCACGGCATGGCCGAGCGCGGCCACCCGGACCACGACGCCGACGAGCGGGTCGGCCACGTCTACAGCCCGCTGGGTGCGACGCTGCGCGAGGTGCCCGCCTGCGTCGCCGGTGATCTGTGCGCGATCACCAAGTCGGGCAGCGCGGAGACCGGCGACACCATCTCGGCCAAGGACGACCCGCTGCTGATCGCGCCCTGGGAGATGCCGGAGCCGCTGCTGCCGGTGGCGATCGTGGCGCGCAGCCGGGCCGACGAGGACGCGCTGGCCCGCAACCTGTCCCGGCTGGTCGCCGGCGACCCGACGCTGCGGCTCGAACGCAACCCGGAGACCCACCAGCTTGTGCTCTGGTGCATGGGCGAGGCGCACGCCGACGTGGTGCTCGACCGGCTGCGCGGCGGCGGCGTCGAGCTGGACACCGAACCGGTCCGGGTGCCGCTGCGCGAGACGTTCACCGCCGCCGCGCGCGGGCACGGCCGGCACGTCAAGCAGTCCGGCGGCCACGGCCAGTACGCGGTCTGCGACATCGAGGTGGAGCCGCTGCCCCGGGGCGCCGGCTTCGAGTTCGTCGACCGGGTGGTCGGCGGCGCGGTCCCGCACAACTACATCCCCTCGGTGGAGAAGGGGGTACGGGCGCAGATGGAACGCGGCCTGATCGCCGGCTGCCCGGTGGTGGACCTGCGGGTGACGCTGGTCGACGGCAAGGCGCACAGCGTCGACTCCTCCGACGCGGCGTTCCAGACCGCGGGCGCGCTGGCGCTGCGCGACGCCGCCGAGAAGGGCCAGCCGGCGCTGCTGGAGCCGGTCGACGAGATCACCGTACGGGTACCCGACTCGTCGGTCGGCGCGGTGATGGGCGACCTGTCCGGGCGGCGTGGCCGGGTGCTCGGCACCGAGCCGGACCCGGATGCCGAGGGCCGCACGCTCGTCCGCGCCGAGGTGCCCGCGACCGAACTGCTGCGGTACGCGGTCGAGCTGCGCTCGATGACGGCCGGCACCGGCACGTTCCGCCGCGAGTTCGCCCGCCACGACCCCATGCCCGCCCACCTCGCCGACCAGGCCCGCAAGGAGTCCACCACCCGCTGACCCCGCCGCCCTCCCCCACCCGCGCCCGCCCGCCCTCGCCCTCCCCCGCGATCTTGCACTTGCGGCCCCCGCAAAGGGGGCATTCCCGACAACATGCGGGCCACAACTGCAAGATCGCCGCCGACGAGGGCGGGGGTCGGCGCGGGGATTGTGTAGATCTTGGTAGGAAGTGGCCCCTATGGGGGCGCTTTCGTACCAAGATCTGTGGCGTCTCAGGGGTCGGGAGGCGAATCTCGTCGGGCGGGTGGATCGGCTCGGGCGGGTGGATCGGGAGGCTTGGTCAGGGGCGGACGGCGGGGACCGGGGGCATCGGCCAGTGGGGGCGGTCGGCGTCCCGGAGCGCGGCCGAGCGTACCGCCGCCAGTTGCCGCTCCACCTCGGCGAAGTGGTCCGGGGCGAGCGGGCCCCGGGCCAGCGCGGCCGCGTTCTCCTCGACCTGCGCGACGGTACGGGCACCGGGGATCGGCACGGCCCGGTCGCTGCGCGCCCAGATCCACCCGATCGCCCCCTGGGCCAGGGTGCGTCCGTCGGCGGTCAGCGCGTCGCGCACGGCGGCGACCCGGCGCAGCCACTCCGGGGCGGGCCGGCCGCTGCGGAACCACTCCAGCCAGGTCGGCCCGAGTCCGCGTACGTCGTCGCGGGGCAGCGTGGACTCCGGCGTGTACTTGCCGGTGAGCAGACCCATCCCGAGCGGCCCCCGGGCGAGGCCGGCCAGGTCGTGCTTGTCGCAGGCGTCGAGCATGGCCGGGGCGTCCCGGAGCACCGACAGCGCGTGCTGCACGGCGGCGGCGCCGCGGGCGACCTGCGCGAAGGCGGCGGCCCGGTCGGCCCGGTCGGTGCTCCACCCGTACGCCCGGATCAGGCCGGCGTCGACCAGGTCGTCGAGCGTGCCGATGAGCGCCTCGGCCCGGGGCAGCGGCAGGTCGCCCAGGTGCAGTTGGTAGAGGTCGATGCGGTCGGTGCCCAGCCGGCGCAGCGAGCCGGTGACCGCCCGGCGCAGGTAGTGCGGCGAGGCGTTCTCGCCGGTGGCCTGCCGGGTCCGCTCGTCGAACGTGTAACCGAACTTCGTGGCGATCACCGCCTCGTCACGCCGGCCGGCGAGCGCCCGGCCGAGCACCCGCTCGCCGTGCCCGGCGCCGTACGTGTCGGCGGTGTCGAACAGGGTGACGCCGAGCTCGAGCGCGCGGCGGACGGCGCGTACCGACTCGTCGTCGTCGACCCGGCCCCAGCCCAGCGGCCGGGCACCCTCAGCCCACGGGCCGCCGATCGCCCAGCACCCCATGCCGAGGGCGCTCACCTCGATGCCGCTGCGCCCCAACTGCCGCGTGTCGACTGCCACCGCCGCATCCTGTCACCTTCCCGGCGTACACGGGCCGATTCCTGACCCCTGAGCAGGGTCGCGGTCACGCCGCGTGACGCCCGGCGGTGCACGGTCGTGGTGAACGCGATATGCCTCAGAGTCATGAATATGCCTCTGCGGCATATCGGTCCGCTGTCGTCCCTTCGATCCGGCTCCGAGGAGGAACGCCGCCGCCCGGCGAGCCGTCAGCGCGCGTAGGCCAGCAGTACCGGCTCGTCCTGACCCGGCCAGGCGCCGGCGAGGCCGCCCGCCTCCGGCACGTCGGCCGGTACGGGCCGCCGGACCACCGCCAGCTCGACGTCCCCCACCCGGACCACCGTCACGCCGCCGTCAACCGGACCATCCGGAACCGGAGCAGCCGAAACCGCGCCGGCCGAAACCGGACCAGCCGAAACCGGACCCGTCGGCACCGGACGGCCGGTACGGCTGCCGGTCAGCGTCATGCTCACCGGGCGCACCTCGCGCTTCCCGTCGACCTCGAAGTACTCCTCGGCCTGACCGGCGTCGGCGAGCACGGCGGCGGCCAGCAGCGGCGCGTACACCGGGTCGCCGCAGGCGTCGTACGCCCAGCGGCGGCCGAGGACCGAGTGCTCGATGACGCCCACCAGGTGCTCGTCCGCCCCGGCCAGCGGCGCGCCCCGGTAGGTCAGCGGCACCTGGAGCACCGGGCCGTCACCGGCGCGCACGAGCAGCGTCTCGATGCCGACCTCGCCGGCCGGGTCGTCGAACCGGTACGCCGCGACGCGGGTGACCGGCGCGCCGGCCTCGCCGGCGAACCACTGCCGGCCGGGCAGCCAGCCGGCGAGCAGCTCCAGTTTCGAGGGGCGCAGTTCCGCGCGGTGCAGGAGAGCCATGCGCGAGATCGTACTGTCGGGGCGGGCCCCCGTCAGGCCGCCGCCCACGCCTTGGCGAGCAGCTCCCGGGTGTCGGCGAGCAGTTGCGGCAGCACCTTCGTCCGGCCGATCACCGGCATGAAGTTGGCGTCGCCGCCCCAGCGCGGCACCACGTGCTGGTGCAGGTGCGCGGCGATGCCCGCGCCCGCCACGCCACCCTGGTTCATGCCAAGGTTGAAGCCGTGCGCGCTGGAGACGTGCCGGACCACCCGCATGGCGGCCTTGGTGAACGCGGCCAGCTCGACCGTCTCCGACTCGTCCAGCTCGGTGTAGTCGGCCACGTGCCGGTAGGGGCAGACCAGCAGGTGCCCCGGGTTGTACGGGTAGAGGTTGAGCACAGCGAAGACGTGCTCGCCCCGGGCGACCACCAGGCTCTCCTCGGCCGGCAGGCCGGGCGCGAGGCAGAACGGGCAGCCGGCCGGCTTCTCGTAGCCGCCCTCGGGACGGTCCTCGCCGGAGATGTAGGTCATCCGGTGCGGCGTCCAGAGCCGGTCCAGCCCGTCCGCCAGACCGTCGTCGCCGCCGTACCCGGTGTGCCGCTCCGCCCCTGTCACACAGGCGATCCTACGATCCGGGCCGGGTCGCCGCCGAACCGCGCCGCCGCCCGGGCGGCGCGGTCGGCGGAGCGTCTACTCGGCGACGGTGGCGGTGGGACCGGCGTTGGTGCGCGACTCCACCACCTCGCGGACGTGCGCCACCGCCTCGTCGACCGGTACGCCGTTGCGCTGCGAGCCGTCCCGGTAGCGGAACGAGACGGTGCCGGCGGCCACGTCGTCGTCACCGGCGATCACCATGAACGGAATCTTCTGCTGCTGCGCGTTGCGGATCTTCTTCTGCATCCGGTCGTCGCCCAGGTCGACCTCGGCCCGGATGCCGTGCCGGCGCAGCGTCGCGGCGAAGTCGACCAGGTAGTCGCCGTGCTCGTCGCGGATCGGGATGCCGACCACCTGCACCGGCGCCAGCCAGGCCGGGAACGCGCCCGCGTAGTGCTCGGTGAGCACGCCGATGAACCGCTCGATCGACCCGAACTTGGCGCAGTGGATCATCACCGGCTGCTGCCTGGTGCCGTCGGCGGCCTGGTATTCCAGCCCGAAGCCCTTGGGCTGGTTGAAGTCGTACTGGATCGTCGACATCTGCCAGGTCCGGCCGATCGCGTCCTTGGCCTGCACGGAGATCTTCGGGCCGTAGAACGCCGCGCCGCCCGGGTCCGGCACCAGTTCCAGGCCGGTCTCCAGCGCGCACTGCTCCAGTACGGCGGTGGCGGTCGCCCAGTCCTCGTCGGAGCCGACGAACTTGTCCGGCTTCGACTCGTCGCGGGTCGACAGCTCCAGGTAGAAGTCGTCGATGCCGAAGTCGCGCAGCAGGCTGAGCACGAAGCCGAGCAGGTGCTTGATCTCCGACGGCGCCTGCTCGCGGGTGCAGTAGGAGTGTGAGTCGTCCTGGGTGAAGCCGCGTACCCGGGTCAGGCCGTGGATGACGCCCGACTTCTCGTACCGGTAGACCGTCCCGAACTCGAACAGGCGGATCGGCAGCTGCCGGTAGGACCGCCCGCGCGACCGGTAGATCAGGTTGTGCATCGGGCAGTTCATGGCCTTGAGGTAGTAGTCGCTGCCCTCCATCTCCATGGGCGGGAACATCGTGTCCTTGTAGTAGGGCAGGTGTCCCGAGGTGTGGAAGAGACCTTCCTTGGAGATGTGCGGCGTGCCGACGTAGTCGAAGCCCTCCTCGACGTGCCGCGCGCGGACGTAGTCCTCCATCACCCGCTTGAGCACGCCGCCCTTGGGGTGGAAGACCGGCAGGCCGGACCCGATCTCGTCGGGGAAGCTGAACAGGTCGAGGTCCGCGCCGAGCTTGCGGTGGTCGCGGCGGGCGGCCTCCTCCAGAAGCTTCAGGTACGCCTTGAGCTCGTCCCGGGTCGGCCACGCCGTGCCGTACACGCGCTGGAGCTGCGGGTTCTTCTCCGACCCGCGCCAGTACGCGGCGGCCGAGCGCATCAGCTTGAACGCGCCGATCAGCCGGGTGTTCGGCAGGTGCGGGCCCCGGCACAGGTCCGACCAGCAGACCTTGTCCTCGTTCGCGGCGAGGTTGTCGTAGATGGTCAGCTCGCCGCCGCCCACCTCCATCACCTCGGAGGAGTCCAGCCCCTCCCCCTTGACCTCGATCAGCTCCAGCTTGTACGGCTCGGCGGCCAGCTCGGACCGCGCCTCGTCCAGGTCGGCGAACCGGCGGCGGCGGAACCGCTGGCCGGACTTGACGATCTCCTGCATGCGCTTCTCGAGCTTGGTCAGGTCGTCCGGCTGGAACGGCTTGTCGACGCCGAAGTCGTAGTAGAAGCCGTTCTCGATCGGCGGGCCGATGCCGAGCTTGGCGTCCGGGAAGACGTCCTGCACGGCCTGGGCCAGCACGTGGGCGGTGGAGTGGCGCAGCACGTTCAGCCCGTCCGGGCTGTCCAGCGTGACCGGCTCGACCGCGACGTCCTCGGCCGGGCGCCAGTCCAGGTCACGCAGCTGGCCCTGCGGATCGCGGACCACCACGATCGCCTTCGGCCCGCTCATCGGCAGGCCGGCCGCGGCCACCGCGTCGGCCGCCGTGGTCCCGGCGGCGACGACGACGGGGTCGGCCACGACGGGGGTACGGGGTGCGGACACGGTGACTCCTGTCGTCGACGGTACTGGTGGGCCGGTGACCGGCCCCTGCGATGCTATCGGTCGCCCGGACCCGGACCGCCGCCGACGCCGGTGCCCGTCCTCGGCGAGTTCCGTGCCGTGTTGAACCTTTTCGCCCCGCCGCCCGAACTACCAGGTGGGGCCGGAGCCGGAGCCGACCCCAGCCGAGAAGGATGGGGACGACCATGAGGATGATCCGTCAGGGCCGGTGGGCGGCTGCGCTGCTGGCGGCCGTACTCGCCGGGACGGTGGGCTGGCCGGGCGCGGCGAACGCGGCCGGGGTGACCGTCACGACCTCGCCCGCCCAGGTACGCCAGGGCGACGCGATCGAACTGTCGGTGCTGGTCCCGGCGGACAAGCCCGGCACCCGGACCACCCGGATCGAGCTGACCATGCCCGCGGACGCCCCGATCGGCGAGGTGTACCCGCTGTCGGTGCCGGACTGGGCGCCGACCATCACGACCCGCACGCTCGACCAGCCCGTCCCCGGCATGCACGCGGCCGAACTGAACCAGGTGACCCACTCGGTGAACTGGCTGCGGATGCCCGGCACCGGCACCGGGGCGGCCCGGCTGCCGCTGGGCATGGGACCGATGCCCGCCACCGACCGGCTCACGTTCACCGTGACGCAGACGTACGACGACGGCACTGTGGTCCGGTGGGCGGACCCGGCGGGTGGCGCGCACCCCGCGCCGACGCTCGACCTGCTGCCGCCGCTGCCGGGCACCGTGACGCACGACGGCGGCGCCGGTACGAACGGCGGCGCGCACGGCGGTCACGGCGCCGCGGGCGCCCCCGGCGATGCCGGTGGGGCGCAGGGCGGCGCACCGGGCGGCACGGCACCGGCGGCCGGTGCGGCGGACGACGGGCCGAGCGCGGACCTGCTGCTCGGCGGCGGCCTGCTCGCCGGGCTGGCCGGTGGCGCGGCGATCGGCTGGCTGCTCAGCCGCCGCCGGCGCGACACCATGACCCTCCCGCCCGACGACAGCCCTTCCCCCGACGAGCCCGCCGCCACCGGACGCCCGGACACGGACCCCCGCTCCGGCTCCCCCGAGCCGGCCCCCGCCCCCGCCGCCGACGTCCCCGCGACCGTCGAGCCCGTCCCCGCTGGTGGTGCGCGCCGGAACGCATGATCGACTCCACCTCGCCGAGGTGGCTGCATCCCTCCGCCGCCGACCCCGCCACTTCCCCGAACCGGCGCGCGCACCCACGACCACCACGGCCGGCGAGGGAGGGCGGGCGGTCAGGCGGGAGTGGGGAGCCAGGTGGGGAGCGGCTCGCGGGCGGTCAGCCAGCCCTCCGGCACGCCGCCCGGCGCGCCCACCCCGGTGTACGCGGCAACGATCCCGCCCACGATCGCGGCCGTGGTGTCCACGTCGCCGCCCGCCTCGACGCAGGCGCGGATCGCGGCGGGGTAGTCGTGCAGCAGCGTGGCGGCGACCCACAGCGTGAACGGCACGGTGTCCTGCGCGGTGACCCGGGAGCCGTTGCCGAGCGCGTCGGCCGCCTCGGCGGCGGAATGACCGAGCAGCGCGGCGGCCCGGCGTACGCCCCGGTGCACCTCACCGGCCGGGTCGAGCGCCCCGGCGACGGCGGTGAGCAGCCGGGCCGGGTCGGGGCGGCCGCCGTCGAGGCGGGCGCGGGCGGCGAGCGAGGCGGCGACCGCGACCGCCACCGCACCGGCGACGCCCTCCGGGTGGGCGTGTGTCACCTCGGCGGAGGCGCGGGCCTGCTCGGCGGCGCGGCGGGTGGAATCGGCGTGCCAGGCGCCGAGCGGCGCGACACGCATGGCGGCGCCGTTGCCGCAGGAGCCCTGCCCGTCGAACGCGGACGCGGCGGCCACCGGCCAGGGCGTGCCGGTGCGGATCAGCCGCAGCACCGTCACCGCGCCCGGCCCGTACCCGCGGTACGGCTCGCAGCGCTGCGCGAACGCCAGCGCCAGCCGGTCCCGGTCGATGCGGCCGTCGGCGGCCAGCTCGGCCACCACCGAGCACGCCATCTCGGTGTCGTCGGTCCACTCCCACGGCGGCGCGGGCAGCCGCCCGGCGGCGAGGTCGTCCGGGTGCCGGCCGGGGACGAAGAACTGGGAGCCGAGGGCGTCGCCCACCGACAGGCCGGCCAGCGCGTCGCGGGCGAGCGTGAGGCGGGTGTCGGGGAAGAGCGTGAACGTCATCGCCGTCCCAGCTTGCCCGGTTGGCCGGACCGCCGCAACGCGACCGGCTTGCCACGCCGAGTACGGTGCTGACGTGGCAACCGTCCTGCTGGTCGAAGACGACCACGTCGTGCGCGGCGCCATGCTGCGGTCGCTGACCGACCGGGGGCACGCGGTGCACGCGGTCGGCACCGCGCTGGACGCACTGCGCCGGGTCGCCGCGGAGACGCCGGACCTGGTAGTGCTCGACCTCGGCCTGCCCGACCTGGACGGCTCGGACGCGCTGCGCATGCTGCGCGGCATCACCGATGTGCCGATCATCATCGCCACCGCCCGCGACGACGAGCAGTCGGTGGTACGGCTGCTGCGCGCCGGGGCGGACGACTACATGGTCAAGCCGTTCACCGGGGCGCACCTGGACGCCCGGATCACCACTGTGCTGCGGCGGGCCGGCCGGGCCAGCCGTACCGTCGCGCCGGCCGTGCACACGGTCGGCGGCCTGCGGGTGGACGTGGGCGAGCGCAGCGCGGTGCTGGACGGGGAGGCGCTGGCCCTGACCCGTAAGGAATTCGACCTGCTGGCGTATCTCGCCGCGCGTCCCGGCCGGGTAGTGTCCCGGCGGGAACTCTTGGAGGAGGTATGGCGGCAGCCATCGGTCGGCGAGGACCAGACCATCGACGTTCACCTGTACTGGCTCCGCCGCAAAATGGGCGAGTCCGCGGCGAAGCCGCGCTACCTGCGCACCGTGCGGGGGGTCGGCTTCCGGCTGGTGGCGCCGGACTGAGGTTCAGCCTCGCCGGGCTCACCGCGGGGCTGTGCGGCCTGATCGCGCTCGCCTTCCTCGTCCCGCTCGGGTTCACCCTCGCCGACCGCACCCGCGAGGCGGAGCTGGCCGACGCCGCCCGCCGGGCCGCGCTGGTGACCGGCGCGCTGGCGGTCAGCACGGACACCGCGACGATCGAACGGGCGGTGGCCGCCGCGGCCGGCGACGATCCGGCCATGCGGCCGGTCGTGCACGGCATCGGCGCTGACGAGTCGGCCGGCCGCGCGAACCCGCAGGTGCTCGCCGACGCCGCCGCGCAGCGGCGGTCGGTGGTGACCGAGGTGGACGGCGGAGTGCTGCGGCTGGACCCGGTGGTGCTGGGTGACCGGGTCGCCGTGGTGGAGGTCTTCGTCCCCGACGAGGTGCTCGACTCCGGCGGCGGCGGGCGGTGGCTGCTGCTGCTCGCGATCGGTCTGGCGCTGGTCGGCGCGGCGGTCGCCGTGGTCGACCGGGTGGCGGCCCGGGCCGTGGACGCCACCGGCGACCTGGTCAAGGCGGCGCTCGCGGTGGGTGACGGCGAGCTGGGGGTACGGGTCGAGCCGACCGGCCCGCGTGAGCTGGCCGAGGCCGGGCACGCGTTCAACCGGATGACGGAACGACTGGTGGCGCTGCGCGCCGACGAGCACGAACTGGTCGCCGACCTGTCGCACCGGCTGCGTACGCCGCTGACCGCGCTGCGGCTGGACGCCGAGGCGCTGGAGTCCGACGACACGAGCATCGGCACGTTCAGCGAGGCGGAGCTGGACCGGCGGCGCGGCATCCGGCGTATCCGGCAGGCGATCGTCACGCTGGAGGGCGAGGTCGACCAGCTCATCAAGACGACCCGCAAGGCGGTCGCCCAGGAGTCGGCGCCGGCGTCGTGCGACGTGAGCGAGGTGGTCCGGGACCGGATGGTCTTCTGGTCGGCGCTGGCGGGTGACCAGAACCGGCCGCACCGGGTGGTCGGTGCGCAGTTGCGGATCCCGGCGCCGGTGCCCCGCGCCGAGCTGGCCGCCGCGCTGGACGCGGTGATCGGCAACGTGTTCCGGTACACACCGCAGGGCACCGCGTTCGAGGTGGCGGTGAGCCGCCGGGACGGCTGGGTGGCGATCCGCATCGACGACGCCGGGGCGGGCATCGCCGACCCGGACCGGGCGTTGCGCCGGGGCGAGAGCGACAAGGGTTCGACCGGGCTCGGGCTGGACATCGCCAAGCGGGTCGCGTTGCAGGCGAACGGTTCGGTGAGCATCGACCGGGCCCGGCTCGGCGGTGCGAGTGTGGTGATGCTGCTGGCCGACCCGGACGCGGCGCCCCGGCCGGTGAACCGGTTCGGGCTGGTCGGGCGGATGGCCCGGGAGGCACGCGAGCCGCGTCCGGGGCGGCGCTGGCCGCGCCCGCGCTGACCGCTGACTGTGTACGGGCGCAAGTTCTCCTTAAAGGTGGTTTAACGACGGCCGGAAAACCGGCGTGAACTGCCAGGATCGCTGACAGAACCCATCAGTTCCGTCGGCCGGGACGCCCCGTAAGACCTTCCGGCCGACGGATCATGCGCGCGGCGGGAGTCCGGTCCCCCCACACCTCGCTCCCGTCGCGCGCGCTCTCCCGTCGATCCCGGGCGCGAGGTGACCGTCATGCCACCGGCCGTCAGTCGTCTGCTCCGCTGGGCCGCCGTCATCGGCCTGGGCATCGCACTCACGCTCGCGGTCTGGCAGGACCCGGTGCTCGCGCACGGTCCCGTCCGGCCCGTGCCCGTCGCTCCCGGTCCCACTGCCGCGCTCGCCGCGCTGGCGCTGTCCGGGCTGATGCTGACCGCGCGGCGCCGGCCGCCTCGGGGATCGCGACGACCGGCACCGGTACGGCCGCTCAGCGTGCCGCGCTCGCCAGGTACGCGTCGATCTCGGCGGTGATCCGGGCCTGCTCGGCCGGCGTCAGGAACGCCGCGGCCACCGCCTCGCGGGCCAGCGCGGCCACCCCGTCCGGGCCGAGCCGCAGCAGCCGGGCGGCCACTGCGTACTCGTCGTTGAGCGTGGTGCCGAACATCGGCGGGTCGTCGGAGTTGATGCTGACCGGCACGCCGGCCTCGACCAGCCGCGGCAGCGGGTGCGCGTCCAGGCTGGGCACGGCGCGGGTGCGCACGTTGGACGTCGGCGAGATCTCCAGCGGGATCCGCCGCTCGGCGAGGTGGGTCAGCAGCGCCGGGTCCTGCGCGGCGGAGATGCCGTGGCCGATCCGCTCGGCGCCCAGTTCGCGCAGCGCGTCCCAGATCGTCTCCGGGCCGGTGGTCTCACCGGCGTGCGGCACCGAACGCAGCCCGGCCGCCCGCGCCTGGTCGAACCACGGCTTGAACTGCGGCCGGGGCACCCCGATCTCGGGGCCGCCGAGGCCGAAGCTGATCAGCCCGTCCGGTCGTTCGTCGAGTGCGATCCGCAGCGTCTGCTCGGCGGCGGGCAGGCCGGCCTCGCCGGGGATGTCGAAGCACCAGCGCAGCGCGATGCCGAAGTCGGCCTCGGCGCGCTTGCGGGCGTCCTCGATCGCCTCGCAGAACGCCGGCGCCGGGATGCCGCGGTTGACGTGCGAGTACGGCGTCACGGTCAGCTCGGCGTAGCGGACCTGCTGGCGGGCCAGTTCCCGGGCGACCTCGTGGGTGAGCAGCCAGACGTCGTCGGCGTCGCGGATCAGGTCCACGACGCTGAGGTAGACCTCGATGAAGTGGGCGAAGTCGCGGAACGCGAAGTAGTCGGCGAGCGCCTCCGGGTCGGCCGGGACCGGGCTGCGCCCCTCGTGCCGGGCGGCCAGCTCGGCGACGATCCGGGGCGAGGCCGAGCCGACGTGGTGCACGTGCAGCTCCACCTTGGGCAGTCCGGCGATGAAGGTGGGCAGGTCGGTCACGAGTTCTCCTCTGCGCGGGCGCCGGTGCGGGCCACCATGAAGATCCGGCGGAACGGGAAGTACACCTGACCCTGCCGCACCGGGTACGCCTGCGCGAGCCGTACCCCCAGCTCGGCGCGGAAGGCGGCCCAGCCGCCGGCGTCCAGCGCGGCGCGGACCGGGCGCAGCGCGGTGCCCTCCATCCAGGCCAGCACCGGGTGGTCGGCGCCGGTGGCGGGCAGCAGATGCACGTACGTAGTCTCCCAGGCGTCGACCGCGCAGCCCGCGCCGGTCAGCAGCGTGGCGTAGCCGACCGGCTCGTCGACGGGGGCCTCGCGCAGCTTCCCGGCGAGCGCGTCGCGCCACCGGTCCTGCGCGGCGACGGAGCGCAGCAGCCGGTGCGACGGCGCGTCGAAGTTGCCGGGGACCTGGAACGCCATCCAGGCGCCGGCCGGCAGCGCGGCCGCCCAGCGGCGGAGCAGGTCGCGGTGTTCCGGCACCCACTGGAGCACGGCGTTGCCGACCAGCACGTCCACGTCGGGCTCCGGCCGCCAGTCGCGGACGTCGGCCACGGCGTACGTGACCGGTCCGCCCTCGGCCGTCGCCCGGGCGATCATCTCCGGGGAGGAGTCCAGGCCGGTGACCCGGCTGCCGGGCCAGCGGGCGGCGAGCGTGGCGGTGAGGGTGCCGGGGCCGCAGCCGAGGTCGACCACGGCGCGCGGGTGCTCGGCGCCGACGCGGGCCAGCAGGTCGTGGAACGGCCGGGAGCGCTCGTCGCCGTAGCGCAGGTAGGTGCGCGGATCCCACATGACAGCCTCCAAACCGTACGTACGTCTTGTTAGACCGTACGGCCCGGCGCGCGCCACGGCAAGCCGCTCACTAGGCTCGACCGGGTGGAACAGCGCAGCTTCGACCGGCTCGGCCGGCACGTCGGCATCATCGGACTCGGCGCGTGGCAGCTCGGCGCGGACTGGGGCGAGGTCAGCGAGGACGCGGCGCTCGCCGTACTGGCCGCCGCCGTCGACGCGGGCGTCACCTTCCTGGACACCGCCGACGTGTACGGCGACGGCCGCAGCGAGGCCCTGATCGGCCGGTTCCTGCGCTCCCGCCCCGGACACGGGCTCACCGTGGCCACCAAGATGGGCCGCCGGGTCGAGCAGACGCCGGAGGCGTACACCCTCGACAACTTCCGGGCCTGGACCGACAGGTCCCGGGCCAACCTCGGCGTCGACACGCTCGACCTGGTGCAGCTGCACTGCCCGCCCACCGCCGTCTTCGCCGACGACCGGGTCTTCGACGCGCTCGACACACTCGTCGCCGAGGGACGCGTGGCCGGGTACGGCGTCAGCGTGGAGACCTGCGACCAGGCGCTCACCGCCATCGCCCGGCCCGGTGTGGCGAGCGTGCAGATCATCCTCAACGCGGTCCGGCACAAGCCGCTGGAGCGGGTGCTGCCCGCCGCCGCTGCCGCCGGGGTCGGGATCATCGCCCGGGTGCCGCTGGCGAGCGGCCTGCTCTCCGGCCGGTACGACGAGAACACCACGTTCCCGGCGAACGACCACCGCACGTTCAACCGGCACGGCGAGTCGTTCGACGTGGGCGAGACGTTCTCCGGCGTGGACTACGACAGCGGCCTGGCGGCGGTACGCCGGCTCGCGCCGCTGGTCGGCGACGACCGCACGATGGCGCAGTTCGCGCTGCGGTGGGTTCTCGACCAGCCCGGCGTCACTGTGGTGATCCCCGGCGCCCGCTCCCCCGAGCAGGCGCGGCGCAACGCCGAGGCGGCCGGGCAGCCGGCACTGACCGAGGTGGAGCTGGCCGCGGTGCGGGCCACCTACGACGAGCTGATCCGCCCGCAGGTGCACGACCGGTGGTGAGCCGGCCGTCCGGCGCGGCGTCGCCGGGCACCCGCGGCGGCGGGCATGCTGGAGCGGGACTGTCGTCGTCGGAGGGGGAACGATGAGGGGTTGGTTCCGGCTCACCCTGGGGCTGCTCGCCGTGGTGCTCGGTGCGCTGTGGACGGTGCTGGGCCTCGGGTACGTCGAGGGCAGCATCATGAGCGACCAGCGGATCTGGGCGCTGGTCGGCCCGGTGCTGGTCCTGTTCGGACTGGCCGGGCTCTGGTGGGGCATGCGGGCGCGACGCCGCTGAGGCACCGGGTAAGGCGAAGCCCCGCCTCCCGTGCGGGATGCGGGGCTTCCGGCACCGGCCGGCGCGGCCGGTGCGGTCAGCTCAGATGGGGCGGACCTGCTCGGCCTGCGGACCCTTCTGACCCTGGGCGATCTCGAACTCCACCCGCTGGTTCTCCTCCAGCGTGCGGTAGCCGCTGGTCTGGATGGCCGAGAAGTGGACGAACACGTCAGCACCCCCGCCGTCGACGGTGATGAAGCCGAAGCCCTTGTCAGCGTTGAACCACTTCACGGTTCCCTGCGCCATGTGTATCTCCTTCTAAAACTGGCGGCCGAGCACGCCGTGCGGCCGATTGGCCGTTTTCGAGCAGCGGCGCCTGAGGCGGCCCCCAATGCAGGAGACTTCTCTCAACCCACGCGTCTCTCAACAGCGTGAGACAGCAAACCACGTACGCAAAAACTTCGCACAGCCTAGCGGACGAAATTCTCCGACATGTGACCTGAAGGTCGTGCGGACGGCGCTGCGCGGCCCGCCGGAGCCATGCGAAAGGCCCCTTTCCCGCGCTCGGGAAAGGGGCCTTTCCGGCCTTTTCGTCAGTCCGGCCAGCGACCGGTCAGACGGCGTACGCCCACCGCCCCGCCCCTGTCGACGGCGGCCCGCACCACCGAGAAGATGGCCCCCTGCAGGGCCGCGGCGGCCAGCACCTCGCCCCAGCGGCGGTCCTCGTCGGTGGCGCTCGGCGCCTCGCCGTCGCCCGCCGTCACCTTCCAGACCTGACGGAAGATCGCCCCGGCGACGGCACCGGCGGCCAGGCCGAGCAGCACCCCCACCGGCTTGTACGCCGCCTTGCCGACCCTGCCACTCACCTGCGCCTCCCTCGGACGATCACCAGCACCACCGCGGTCACCAGCGCGCCGGCCGCGATGGCCGCCCACGGCAACGGGTTGCGCCCGACCGCCTCACCCTTCTCGTACGCCTGCGCCCGGACCAGCCGGGCCCGCTCCGCCGCCCGCCCGCGCACCCGGGCCGCGGTCAGCGACGCCTGCTCCCGCATCCGCGCCTTCGCCGCCTCGGCGGAGTGCCGCACCAGCGCCTTCGGATCGGCCCTGGCCGCGAGCAGCTCCATCGTCTCACCGAGCTCCACCCGGGTCCGGCGGATCTCCTCCCGGAGCGCCGCCACGTCCCCGGTCCCGTTACCGGTCATGCCCGCCTCCCGTCCTTCACCGCGGCGGTGACCGTGTCGACGTCCGCCCGAACGCTGCGGACCGCCGCCTGGGGCACCGGCGGGACGGCACGGCTGACCTGCTTCTTGCCCACCAGCGCCAGGATCCCGGCGAGCAGGAACAGCGCCACCGCCACGATCAGGGCGGCCAGCCACGCCGGCATGACAAGCGCCAGCAGCAGGATCACGGTGGCGACCAGGGCGCCGGCGCCGTAGAGCGCCATCACCCCGCCGCCGCCGAACAGACCGATCCCGATCCCGGCGTGCTTGCCCTTCTGGGTCAGCTCCGCACGGGCCAGGGCCAGCTCGTCCCGCACCAGGCGGGTGACCTGCTCGGTGGCGCGCTGTACCAGTTCGGCGGTGGACGGCTCGCTCCCGGTCCGCGACGTGCTGCGACTCGCGACGTCAGCCATGCTGTCCTCCTTTCGTCATCACCGCGCTGTATGCCCGGAGTCGCCGCCCGTCAATCCTGCGCGGAGCAGCCGGTCCGCCCGGCCGCGCGCCGCCGGAACCCGGTGCCGGGGCGTGCGCACCACGTCCCCCGCAACGGCCCGGCCAAACCCGCCCGGCCGGAAAGCCGCTCGTACGCGCCGAACCCCCGGCGCCGTGGGCGGCCGGGGGCTCCGATCGGGGGTACGGGGTCAGCGACGCGCCTCGGCGTGCTCCTCCCGGCCCACGAACACCTCGCTGCGGGCCTCGCCGTCGTCGCTGCCGCCGAAGACACGCGCATCGTCGGGCGCCTCGGTGCCGGTCGGGCGGCGTACCGGGCGGCGCGGCTGCACCGCCTGCCAGGGCAGCGGGCCGGTGGCCTCGCCGACCTCGGCGCGCAGCCGGGGCAGGGCGGTCGGGCGCTGGTCGCGTACCCAGGTCACCAGGTGCTCGCGGACCAGGCACCGCAGGTCCCACAGGCTGCCCGCGTCGGCGGCGCTGACCAGCGCGCGGACCTTGACCATGCCGCCGGTCGCGTCGGTCACCTGGAGCACGCAGACCCGGCCGTCCCACAGCTCCGTGCCCTCGCACAGGCGGCGCAACTCCTCCCGCATCGCCTGCACCGGAATCGCCCAGTCCAGCTCGAACTCGGCGGTGCCGAGCACCGCCGCCTCGGTCCGGGTCCAGTTCTGGAACGGCCGGCTGGTGAAGTACGAGGTGGGCAGGATCAGCCGGCGGTCGTCCCAGATCTGCACCACCACGTAGCTGAGCGTCAGCTCCTCGATCCGGCCCCACTCCCCCTCGACCACCACCACGTCGTCCAGGCGTACCGCGTCGCTGAACGCGAGTTGGAGACCGGCGAAGACGTTGGCGAGCAGGCTCTGTGCGGCCAGCGCGGCGACCGCGGCGATGACACCGGCGGAGGTCAGCACACCGGCGCCGACCCCGCGTACGGCCGGGAACGTCATCAGCATCACGCCGACCGTGAGGATCACGATCACCGCGATGGTGAGCCGGCGCAGCAGCACCACCTGCGTGCGCACCCGGCGGGCGTGCCTGTTGTTCGGCACGTCGACCCGGAACCGGGCCAGCGCGGTGTCCTCCGCCACCACCAGCAGCGAGGCCACCAGCCATGCGGTGGCGGCGATCGTCGCGAGCACCAGCGTGTGCAGGACGAACTGCCGCCACGGGCTGCCGACCGCGTACGCGGTGGTGAACCGGACCGCGAACTGCACCGCCGCCACGGTGAGGGCGAGCTGGAACGCGCGGTGCGCGTGCTCGGTCAGCTCGGTCATCAGCAGCGAGCGGCGGCCGAGGCGGCGGATGACGCGGTGCACCACCTGGGCCAGCACCAACGCGATCGCCGCCGCGGCGAGCGCGGCGGCGACTGTCACGACGTAACTCTGCACGAACTCTCTCTCCCTCCGACCGGGCGGGAATCGGGCAAAGGCCCAATGGTGCCCGGCGGCCCGGGTATCGACCAGGATCAGACCTTGCGGTACCGGGACTGGAAGAAGCAGTAGACACCGAACGCGGCGATGCCGAGCGCCATGAGCGCCAGCAGCCACGGCCCGTACGACTGGTCGCGCAGCGTCCGCAGCGCGGCGTCGAGGCCACGCGCCTTCTCCGGGTCGTAGTTCACAGCGGCGACCACGATCAGCAGGCCGGCGATGGCGAACACGGCGCCCCGGGAGGCGTACCCGGCCATGCCGAGCCGACGGGTGAGCTGGCGGGTCTTCGGGCTCATCTCGCCGGTCTTGAGGTTGCGCTCGAACTTCTTCTTCAGGCCGTAGACGACCATGCCGATGCCGAGCGCGGCGAGCGCGAGCCCGGCCAGGCCGACCAGCCACCGGCCGCCGTCGGAGGCCATCAGCTTCTCGGAGAGCTGCTGCTGCTGGTCGGAGGCGTTGGAGCTGGCGTCCTGGAAGACCTTGATCGCGGTCCAGCCCAGCCAGACGAACACGACGACCCGGACCACCGAGGCGATCCGTTCGAACAGTCGTTCCTTGCCGGTCCTGGACACGTGGCCGGAGATCGCCTCGAAGGCCTGCCAGATCGCCATGGCGAACAGGCCGACCGCCATCGCGATCAGGAGGAACTTCCCGAGCGGCTGTTCACCGAGAGTGCGCAGCGCGCCGTTCTGGTTTCCCTCCTCGCCCGAGTTCCCGAAGGCGATCTGCAGCGCCAGCCAGGCGAGGAGCAGGTGCACGATTCCGTATCCGATGAAGCCGGCACGGGTCAACAGTTCGAGCCACCGGCTGTTTCGAGCCTGGGCGGCGGTGGCTCCGGCGTTCCGGGTGAGAGACATGAGCCCTCAATCTCCCGGCGGGCGATTTTCCAAACGTCGCCGCCCGCCGGGACGGCCGAAACGGATCAGGCGCTGAGGTCGCGGGCGACCCGCACCACCACCTGCTGATCGTTGACGCTGTCCAGGCTGACCTGGAAGCCGGCGACCTCGGTGGCCTGCTGGCCCACTGTGAGCGAGAGCTGTTCCCCGGCGACCTCGACGGTGACCTGGTCGCCTTCGGCGCCGATCAGCTTCGCCTCGACGCCGAGGATCCGGGCGCTGGCCTCCACGCCGCGGTCGAAGGTGATCGTGCAGGCGTCCAGACCGCAGTCGGTCTCGGCACCTTCGGAGCTGCATCCGGCGAGCAGTGCGGCGCCGAGGGCGAGACCGGCGAGCAGACCGGCGGCGCGACGGGCGGGGGCGGAGGTGGCGCGTCGGATCGTCACCCGTCCAAGGATAGGCGGCGAACGCCACAGCGGCCTCGCGGGCGAGCGCGGGACGGCCACGCGGGGCAGGGCGTCCGGGGTGCGCGCTAGGGTGCCGGAATGGCTTTCGACGTCGCCCGGGTCCGGGCCGCCTACCCTGCCCTGGGCGAGGGATTCGTCCACTTCGACGGTGCCGGGGGCACCCAGACCGCCGCCGCCGTCGTCGAGGCGGTGGCCGGGGCGATGCGCGCCGCGACGGGCAACCGCAGCACCGCCTTCCTGCCCGGGCGCCGGGCGCTGGATCTGGTCGCCGGGGCGCGGGCCGCGGTCGCCGACCTGCTCGGCGCGCAGCCGTCGGGCGTGGTGCTCGGGCCGAGCGCGACAGCGCTGACGTACACGCTGGCCCGGACGCTCGGCGCCGGCTGGCGTCCGGGCGACGAGGTGGTCGTCTCCCGCCTGGACCACGACGCGAACGTCCGCCCGTGGGTGCAGGCCGCGCAGGCGTCCGGCGCCACGGTGCGCTGGGCCGAGTTCGACCCGGCGACCGGTGAGCTGCCCGCCGGCCAGTACGCCGACCTGGTCACCGAGCGCACCCGGCTGGTCGCGGTGACCGCCGGCAGCAACGCGATCGGCACCGTGCCGGACGTGGCGGCGATCGCCAAGACCGCGCACGCCGCCGGCGCGCTGGTGTGCGTGGACGGCGTGCACTCGGTGCCGCACGGCCCGACCGACCTGGCGTCGCTCGGCGCGGACTTCCTGGTGACCAGCGCCTACAAGTGGTCCGGGCCGCACCTGGCGGCGATGGTCGCCGACCCGGCGCGCTGGGAGGCGCTGCGCCCGGCGAAGCTCGTGCCCTCCGCCGACGCGGTGCCGGACCGGTTCGAGTACGGCACGCCGAGCTTCCCGCTGCTGGCCGGGGTGACGGCCGCGGTGGACCACCTGGCCGGCCTGGACCCGGAGGCGACCGGCGACCGGCGGGAGCGGGTACGCGCCGGGCTGGCAGCCGCGCAGGCGCACGAGGAGGCGGTCTTCGACCGGCTGCTCGCCGGGCTGGCCGACCGCCCGTTCGTGACCGTGTACGGCGCACCGGCGCGGCGCTGCCCGACCGTGTCGTTCCGGGTGGCCGGCCTGGCCCCGGCGCAGACCGCGGCGGCGCTGGGCGAGGCGGGCCTGTGCCTGTCGCACGGCGACTACTACGCCTACGAGTACTTCGAGGGCATGGGCCTGCGGGGCAGCGGCGGCGCCGTGCGGGCCAGCGTCTACCACTACAACACCGCCGACGAGGTGGACCGGCTGCTGGCCGAACTGGACCGGCTGGCCGGGCCCGAGGGGAGAATGATCCGGTGAGCTTTCTGGTCGAGGAGAACACCGCCGCGCGCCGCTTCGAGATCCTGGTGGACGACGCGCTGGCCGGGTTCACCGCGTACACGCTCCGGGGCGAGACGCTCGTGTTCACGCACACCGAGGTCGACGACCGGTTCCAGGGTCAGGGCGTCGGGGCCGCGCTGGTCCGGGGCGCTCTGGACCAGGTCCGCGCCCGGGGCGGCCGGATCGTGCCGCAGTGCCCGTTCGTGGCCTCGTTCATCGAGCGCCACCCGGAGTACGCCGACCTGGTGGCAGACAAGCCGTGAGGCCCGGTCCGGCCGGGGGACCTCCCCACCCGGCCGGACCGGGAGTCAGCGCGCCCCGGTCAGCACCTCGGCGGCGGCCCGTGCCGCCGCGGCGGTGGCGCCGTGGGTGGCCAGGTGCACCGCACCGGTGACCAGCTCGGGCACGCCCAGCTCGACCACCACCGCGTCCGGACGGGCGGTGAGCGCGCGGCGTACCGCGTCCCGCATCCAGTCGTGCCGGTGCAGGTCGCGCACCACGAGCACCAGCGGCCGGCCGGCGGGCGTCGCGCCCGGGTCGGCCGGTACGGCGTCGGCGGCGTAGCGGGCGGTGGTGGTGCCGGGCGCCAGGTGGGCCAGCGGTGCGGCGATGCCCCACGGCGTCTCCTCGCCGATGGCGATGTTGCGCGGGGGCGCGAACTCCACGACGTGGGCCGGACCGGTCAGCGGCAGCAGCCCGGCGTCGCCGGTGACCCGGACCGCGCGGCGGGCGGCGGCGAGCCCGATCGGTGAGCCGTCGGCGGGCGGCGTGCCGGTGGCCCGGCGGGCGCGGGCGGCGACGCTCCACGCGGCGAGCTGACCGACGCGCTTGGCCGCCTCGGCGAGCCGCTCCTCGGGCAGCTCCCCGCTGATCACCGCCGCGACGATCGCGTCGCGCAGCTCGCGGGCGTCGGCCTCGGTGGCCCGTTCCCCGCCGACGCAGATCGCGTCCGCGCCGGCCACGAGCGCGCGCACGGCGGCGCCGGTGAAGCCGTACCGGTCGGCCACCGCGCGCATCTCCACCGCGTCGGTGACCACCACGCCGCCGAAGCCCATCTCCTCGCGCAGCAGGCCGCCGAGCACGCGCGGGCTGAGCGTGGCGGGCAGCTCCGGGTCCAGCGCCGGCACCAGCAGGTGGCCGGTCATCACCGCCTGCACCCCGGCGGCCACGGCGGCGCGGAACGGGGCCAGCTCGACCGCGTCGAGACGGGCCCGGTCGCCGCCGATGCGGGGCAGGTCGTGGTGCGAGTCGACACGGGTGTCGCCGTGCCCGGGGAAGTGCTTGGCGCAGGCGGCGACGCCGCCGGCCTGGAGGCCGCGTACCCAGGCGGCGGTGTGCCGGGCGACCAGGTCCGGGTCGGCGCCGAAGGAGCGCACCCCGATGACCGGGTTGGCCGGGTTGGAGTTGACGTCGGCGTCCGGGGCGTAGTCCAGCGTGACGCCGACGGCCGCGAGTTCGGCGCCCAGGTCGCGGGCGACCTCCTCGGTCAGCGCCGGGTCGTCGACAGCGCCGAGCGCGTAGTTGCCGGGACGGGAGCTGCCCCGGGCGGACTCGATCCGGGTGACGTCGCCGGCCTCCTCGTCGATCGCCACGATGACGTCGGGCCGCTCGGCGCGCAGGTTCGCGGTGAGCGTGGCGACCTGCTCGTGGTCGACGACGTTGCGGGCGAACAGGACCACCGAGCCGAGGCCCTCGCCGAGCCAGCGGCACACCCACGGCGGCGGTGTGGTGCCGACGAACCCCGGTTGCAGGACGGCGGCGGCGAGCGCCGCCAGGTCTCCGGTCGATCCCTCGGTCCGCTCGCTCATGTGCTGTCGTACCCCCGTCTCCCCCACGGACCCGCCGGGGCCGGCGGGTGCTGACATGGTCACACCGCGCAGCTAAATAGTCAACAATCCTTACTGTTAGCCGCTGGCGCCCCCGGACCTCGCGTGGGAGAGTTCCCACATGTCCGCTCTGCCGCTCGCCGACGCCACCAGCGCCGCCGACATCCCCGGCGTACGCCTGCTCGGCCTGGTGGTCGGCGGCCTGTTCCTGCTGATCGCGATCCGGGCCATGTTCCGCCGCTGATCCGCGCCGGGCGGTGAGCGGCGGTGCCGGTTTCGCGCGGGATCGCCGGGGGTAGCTGAGGCGCTTGATGAAACTGACCACGCACTCCTCCAGCCTGCGCCGGGCGGCGCGGAACCTGTTCGGCTGGACCGCGCTGCGGCCCAACCAGCTCGCCGCCATGCGCGCCGTGATGAAGCGCCGTGACGCCCTGGTGGTGCTGCCCACCGGCGCCGGCAAGTCGGCGATCTACCAGATCCCGGCCAGCCTGATCCCCGGGCCGACTGTGGTGATCTCCCCCCTGCTGGCGTTGCAGCAGGACCAGATCGCCGCGCTCAACGAACGGCAGCGCCCGGAGCTGCGCGCGGTGCGGATCAGCTCGGACGAGAGCGCCGCCCAGCAGGCCGAGGCGATCGAGGACATCCGCGCCGGGCGCGCGGAGTTCCTGTTCATCACGCCGGAGGCGCTGAGCAACCCGGACCGGCTCGCCGAGGTCCGCGAGCTGAAGCCGGCGCTGGTGGCGATCGACGAGGCGCACTGCATCTCCGCGTGGGGCCACGACTTCCGGCCGGACTACCTGACGCTCGGTCACCTGATCGACGGTCTCGGCCGCCCGCCGGTGGTGGCGCTCACCGCGACCGCCTCCCCGCCGGTACGCGACGACATCATCGCCCGGCTGCGGCTGCGCGAGCCGGAGGTGGTGGTCTCCGGGCTGGACCGGCCCAACCTCTTCCTGGAGGTGGCCCACTGCCCGACCGACGACTACCGGTGGCGGCGGCTGATCGCGCTGCTGCGCGACGACGAGCGGCCCGGCATCATCTACGTGCCGACGCGGCGGGCGGCCGAGGAACTGGCCGAGCGGCTCACCGGCGCCGGTTTCCCGGCCGAGTTCTACCACGGCGGCATGCCCACCGCGGCCCGGCACGAGCTGCACGAGGCGTTCCTCGCCGACCGGGTGCCGATCATGGTGGCCACGTCGGCGTTCGGCATGGGGATCGACAAGCCGAACATCGCCTGGGTGGTGCACATGGCGCTGCCCGACTCGCCGGACAGCTACTTCCAGGAGATCGGCCGGGCCGGGCGCGACGGCTCGCCGGCCCGGGTGCTGCTGCTGTGGCGCGCCGAGGACGTCGGCCTCCAGCGTTACTTCAGCGGCGGTCTGCCGGACGAGAAGGAACTGACCGAACTCGCCGCGGTGCTGCGCGGCAAGGCCCGCACCCGCAAGGAGCTGCGCGAGCTGACCGGCCTCGGTCCGCGCAAGCTGGGGCAGTACCTGTCCCTGCTGGAGCAGGTCGGCGCCGCCGAGCCACGGGCCAAGCAGCGCATCGGCGCACCCCGGTACGCGCCGGCGGCCGCCGACTCCGGCCGCGCCGCGCTGGCCGAGGCGGAACGGCAGCAGACAGTGACCCGGTCGCGCACCGACATGATGCGCGCCTTCGCCGAGACCACCGGCTGCCGGGGGCAGGCCCTGCTGGCGTACTTCGGTGAGCAGATGCACGAGGTCTGCGGGCACTGCGACAACTGCCACGCGGGCACCAGTGTGGCGGGTGACGGCGCGGTCGGGCCGTTCCCGGTGCACAGCCAGGTACGCCACCCGGAGTGGGGCGCCGGTCTGGTGCTCAGCTACGAGGAGGACCGGATGACGGTGCTCTTCGACGAGGTGGGCTACAAGACGCTGTCCGTGCGCGTGGTGTCCGAACAGGGCCTGCTGGAGCTGGACTAGCCTGACCCGGGCGCCGCGGGGGCGCCCGTCGACAACGATGACCACGGCGAAAGGGGCCTGATCGTGATCGAGCAGCCGGCGTACACCCGGTTCGGCGTCTCCGACGAGGAGTGGGGACTGCTTGTGGGGCTGCCGCAGTCGGTGCTCACCGCGGCGGCCGCCGCCGAGTCCGACGGCACCCGTCGCACCATGGCCGAGAACGCCGCCGGGCTGGAGACCATCGCCGCCGGCCGGGAGTCGGCCAGCCCGCTGGTCGCCGCGGTGGCCGGTGAGGTCGTCGACCGGGTGGGCGACCCGGAGACCGGCGCGGAGCTGCCGGTGATCACGCCGCAGGACCCGAAGGCGATGATCGAGGACGTGCTGGCCCGGGCCGGGCAGGCGTCCGCGCTGCTCGCCGCGCGGGTGGACGAGGGGCAGGCCGGGGCGTACCGGCACTGGCTGGTGGACATCGCCGAGCAGGTGGTGGGCGCGGCCTCCACCGGCGGCATCCTGGGCCTCGGCGGCGACGCGGTGACCGATTCCGAGCGCCGTTTCCGCGACCGGCTGTCCCAGGTGCTGAACGACTGAACGGACTCCTAACAGAGGTTTCCCCGGTCCGTCAATGACGGACGTCACGGCCCCACGGGTGTCGCTTTTCGGCCCCGTGGGGCGTCCTGTTTGTGCAGGGCGTGACGAACACGGGGAGTCGTTTCTATGGACGGGAAGCTGCACCGGCAGGTCCTCGACACGCAGGCGCTGCCGCCGCGGGAGCGGTTCGGCATGTGGCTGGACATGATGGCGAGCACCCCGACGCCGCTGCGGGTGCGCACCGCGCACGCCGACGACTTCGTCGCCCGGGCCGAGTTCGTCGACCTGGGCCGGATGCAGCTCATCCGCTACCGCTACCCGTCGGTGGACTGCGTGCGCACCTCGAAACTGATCCAGCGCTCCGACCCCGACTACTACCTGCTCGCGCTGACGCTCAGCGGCACCAGCCAGGCCGACCAGGAGGGGCAGCGCGCCCGGTGCCGCCCCGGCGACCTCACCTTCTACGACTGCTCCCGCCCGCACGAGGTCAGTCACCACGCGGACCCCGCGGGGTCCGCGTACGCCCACTCGATCGTGGCCCTGATGCCGTACGACGCGCTGCCGTTGCCGCCCCGCCGGCTCGCTCCCCTGTTCGCCGGCCGGATGTCCGGCTCGGAGGGCGTCGGCGGGCTGGTCGCCGACTTCCTCATCCGGATCACCGCGAACCCCGAGCAGTACCACGCGGCCGACGCGGAGCGGCTCGGCGCCGTCGGTCTCGACCTGGTCGCCACGCTGCTGGGCCGCAACCTCGTCTCCGAGGACGAGATGCCCACCGAGGTCCGGCGCCGGGCCCTCCAGGCCCAGGTACGCGCGTACGTGCGCCAGCACCTCGGCGACGCCACGCTCGACCCGGGCGCGATCGCCGACGCGCACCACATCTCGGTGCGCTCGCTGCACCGGCTCTTCGAGGACGAGGAGACCACAGTTGCCGCGTACATCAGGGACGAGCGGCTGGCCCGGTGCCGCCGCGACCTCGCCGACCCGGCGCTGAGCGACCGCTCGATCCAGGTCATCGCCGCCCGCTGGGGCTTCCGGGACAAGGCGCACTTCAGCCGGGTCTTCCGGACCACGCAGGGCGAGACGCCGCAGGAGTACCGGGCCCGTCACCTGGAATCGGCACGGATCGTCAACAGCACGGCATCCGCCGTCAACCTGTCCCGTACATACTGAAACCCGGGCCTGTACCGCTCGCGGTGGGCCCGCGGATATCGGGGGGCCGGGCGCGGCGTCCGCGGCGGTCCCGGCCGCGGGCGGCCCCGCCCGGTGATGTTTCCCGGGACCGCACCGGCGGCCGAGATTTCCGGCCCCGTCGCGCTTCCCCCCAGGACCGACGGGGCCGGTCGGCGGTCAGCCGGCCTCCTCCTCCAGCAACGCCAGCACCGACTTCTCCACCGCCTCGCGCGGCATCTCCGGCTGCACCGGCGCCAGCACCCCGTCGTGGTAGAGGTCGACCACGCGCGGGTCCACGTACGAGGTCCGGGCCACAGTCGGGGTGTTGCCGAGCAGTTCGGCCACCGAACGCATCACCCCCGCCACGGCGCGCCTGCGGGCGGTGGCGGAGCGCTGCGGACCCACAGTGGCCAGTTCGGCTGCGGCGAGCACCGTCGCATGCCAGGTACGGAAGTCCTTCGCGGTCATCTCGCCGCCGCTGGCGTCGCGCAGGTAGTCGTTCACCTCGTCGCTGCGCACGTCGCGCCAGGAGCGGCCGTCCCAGTAACCGAACAGCCGCTCCTGGGCGCGCCGGCGACGGCGCAGGTTGAGCAGCACCCGGCACAGTTCGGCGTCCTCGATCCGGCGGACCTGGTCGATGCCGCCCTTGGCCGGGAACTCGAACACCACGCAGCCGCCCCGGGAGCGGGCGTGCTCAGGGCGCAGCGTGGACACGCCGAACGTGGGGTCGTCGCCGGTGGCGTACTGGTCGCTGCCGACCCGGAACGCGCCCATGTCGAGCAGCCGGGCGACGGTGGCCAGCACCCGTTCGCGGCGCAGGCCGCGCAGCGCCAGGTCGTGCGTGACCCGGTCGCGCAGCGCGGGCAGCCGGTGCGCCACCTCCAGCACGTGGTCGAACTTGGCCTCGTCGCGCTTGCGCCGCCAGCCCGGGTGGTAGAGGTACTGCTTGCGGCCCGCCGCGTCGATGCCGGTGGCCTGGATGTGGCCGTTCGGGTACGGCGAGATCCACACGTCCCGCCAGGCGGGCGGGATCACCAGCTCGCGCAGCCGGGTCAGCTCCCCGGCGTCGCGCACCGGCTCGCCGGCCGGGTCGAGGAAGAGCCAGCCCTTGCCGCGCCGCCGGCGCGCGTATCCCGGCCGGCCCGGATCGCTACGCCGCAACCGCACCGGAGACCCGTTCCACGTCTGCCACCGCAGCCACCACCTCGTCGATCCCGATGGCATCCAATGTCGGGTGGGTTCCTACCCCGCCTGACCCGGTCGAATCCGGGTTGACGGGCGTGGGCTCGATCGCACCCAGCGCCCGGTGCCGGGGCCGGTCCGGCGGCGGGCCCCAGTGCGCCGCCGGCACCGGGCCGAACAGCACCACCGACGCGGTGCCGTAGCCGGTGGCGAGGTGCGCCACGCCGGTGTCCCCGCTGACCACCAGCCGCGCGCCCGCGACGAGCGCGGCCATCTCGGCCAGTCCGGTCCGGCCGGCCAGCACCGCCTCCGGCGGCAGCCCGGCGTCGCGGGCGACCCGCTCGGCCAGCGCCCGCTCGTCCGGCGAGCCGGTGACCGCCACCCGGTGCCCGCGCGCGGCCAGCTCCCGGGCCAGCCCGGCGAACCGGTCCGCCGGCCAGCGCTTCGCCGGGATCTTGCCGCCCGGGTGCAGCAGCGTCACCCCGGCCGGTACGCCGGTCAACGCCGGACGCCGCAGCGCGAGGTCCCCCGGGTCGGCCGGCAGCCCGTACGCGTGCAGCAGCCGGCACCAGCGGCGGACCTCGTGCTCGTCGTCGTCCCAGGCCGGGCCGTCCGGGTGCCCGGCGCCCGGGTTGCTGTGGGCGAGCAGCCGGCCGGGGCGTACGGCGGCCAGCGCCCGGTGCGACTGCGGCCCACGGCCGTGCAGGTTGACCGCCACCTCGGGGGGCGGGCCGGTCCACGCGATCCGGTCCGGCCCGGCGGTGGGCAGCACCCGGTCGACCGCCCCGGTCAGCTCCGCCAGCGGCGCCAGCCAGCCCGGCGCGGCGAGCACCAGCTCCCGGCCCGGCAGGCCGGCGCGCAGGCCACGCAGCGCCGGCACGGCGGTGGCCAGGTCGCCGACCCCGAGCGCCCGCAGCACCAGGATCACGGGTACGAGGACTCCTGCGCGGCGCAGACCACCATCTCGCGTACCGCGCAGCCGGCCGGCTGGGACAGCGCGAACATGACGGCGGCGGCGGTGTCGGCCGGCTCGTTGAGCACCGCGTCCGGGCCGGGGCGGTACTGCGCGTCCCGCTCGTCGAAGAACGCGGTCCGCATCCCGCCCGGGATCAGCAGCGTCACGCCGACAGCGCCGGCGAGTTCCGCGGCGAGCGCCCGGGTGAAGCCCACCACCCCGAACTTCGCCGCGCAGTACGCTGTCGCATCGCTGACCGCCTTCACCCCGAGCGTGGAGGCCACAGTGACGATGCTGCCCCGGGACGCCTCCAGCCAGGGCAGCGCGGCCCGGATCACCGCGGCGGTGGCGAGCAGGTCCACTGTGACGATCCGCTCCCAGGTCTCGGCCGGGATGTCGGCCAGCTTCCCGGGCACGTCCATCCCGGCGGCGGTGACCACGGCGTCCAGCCCGCCGGAGCGTTCGGCGAGGTCGCGGGTGGCGGCCTCGGCGGCGCGGGTGTCGGCCAGGTCGCACTCGACCCAGGGCACCCCGTCGGCGGGGCGCTGCCGGTCCAGCACCAGCGGGCGCCCACCGGCGCGGGCCACCGCGGCGACCACCGCCGCGCCGAGCCCGCTGGAGCCGCCGGTGACCAGGACGGTCGGCCCGGCTCCGGGCGCGCCGGCGCTCACGCCGCCACCGTCGGACCGGCGGGCGCGACCGCGCCGGGTCGGATGCGTCGCTCGTTCATCGTGCTCCCTTCGCCGTGGACCGGACCTGCGCGACGGCCTCGGCCGGGTCGCCCGACGCGGCCGGCCAGCCGCCGCTGCCCCGCCCGGCCCGCGCCGCCGCGATCATGTCGGTGGTCGAGCGCCCGTCGAGGTACGGCACGACCACCGTGTGACCGCCCCAGCGGGCCAGGATCTCCGTCTCGGGCAAGGTCTCCGGGCCGCCGCCGCTGGCGTAGTCGCCGCCCTTGACCCAGATGTCGGGGCGCAGCCAGGACAGCGCCGCCTCCGGTGTCGGCTCGTCGAAGATCAGCACCGCGTCGACGCAGCCGAGCGCGGCGAGCAGCCGCCCCCTGTCGCCCTGCGGCACGACCGGGCGCTCCGGACCCTTGAGCCCCGCCACGCTGGCGTCGGAGTTGAGGCAGACCACCAGGCAGTCGCCGAGCTGCCGGGCCGCCTGGAGCGTCGCCACGTGCCCGGCGTGCAGCAGGTCGAAGCAGCCGCCGGTGGCGACCACCGTGCCGCCGGCCGCACGTACCCGCGCCACCACCTCGCCGGCCGCCCCGGCGCCGATCCGGTCCCCGCCGCCGGTGACCACCGCCGGGGCGACCGCCCGCACCGGCGCGGGCAGCGCGGCGGCGACGCCGCCGCCGGCCACGTACGCCGACGCCTCGGTGACCGCCTCCTGCACCGCCTCGGACACGAGCGCGCCCCGGGCCAGGGCCAGCGTCGCGGTGGACGCGAACCGGTCGCCGGCCCCGCAGGTGTCCCCCTCGGCGGGCGGCGCCGGCACCACCAGGGGCGTGGACCCGGCGTGGCTGAGCAGCGCGCCGTCGCCGCCGAGCGTCACCGCCACCGCGCGCGCCTGCCAGCGGCGGCGCAAGGCGTGCGCGCTACGCGACGCGACGGCCAGGCGGGAGCCGCCCGGCGGCGTCTTGGCCAGCTCGCGGGCCTCCGGCTCGTTCGGGGTGGCCAGGTGCACGCCGGGTACGGCGGCCGGCCCGCGCGGATGCGGATCCCAGACCACAGGCGCCCGGGTTGCGGCCAGCGCCGCGCGCAGCGCCGGATGCCCGGCCACGCCCCGGCCGTAGTCGCTCACCAGCACGGCGGACGCGTCGGCGATCAGCCGCAGCACGGCGTCGCTGGGCTGACCGGGCGCACCGGCGCTCCCGCCCCGGTCGTGGCGCAGCAGCACCCGTCCGCGCGCCCGCAGCCGGATCTTCTCCGGGGTGGCGCCGGCCAGCGGAAGCGCGTACAACCGGACCCCGGCGGCGGCGAGCAACGTGCCCAGCCGGGCCCCGCCCGCGTCGTCGGCGACGGCGGTGACCAGCGCGACCTCGGCGCCCTGCGCGGCGGCGAAGACGGCGGCCAGCCCGGCGCCACCGGGCCGGTCGACGGATACGGTCTCGTCCAGCACCGGCACCGGGGAGTCCGGGCAGAGCCGGTTCACCAGACCTTCGACGTCGCGGTCCAGCAGCGTGTCACCGAGCACCACCACCGGTCCCCTCATGCCGGGCCTCCCCGGCCGGCCGTCGCCGTCGGGTCCGGCTCGCCGACGACGACCTCGACACCCGCGCGTACCGGCCCGGCCGCCGGCTGGGCGGCGAGCGCGGCGGGCAGCGCCAGCTCGACGTACTCGCAGAGCACGTGCGAGGCCACCAGGTGCAGTTCCTGCACCACCTGCCCGTCCGGCGAGTCGATCGCCAGATGCTCGTGGCAGAGGTCGGCGAGGGGGTTGGGTGCGGGTCCGGTGAAGGCCCAGCAGCGCAGGCCCGCCTGGTGTGCGGCGTGGGCGGCGGTGAGGAGGTTGGTGCTGGCGCCGCTGGTGGTCATGAGCAGGAGGTGGTCGTGGGGCCGGCCGTGGGCGCGGACCTGCCGGGCGAAGGTTTCGTCGTATCCGTAGTCGTTGGCGATGGCGGTGACGGCGCTGGTCTCGGCGTGCAGGGCGATGGCGGAGAGGGGTTGGCGGTCGTGGCGGAGTTTGCCGACGAGTTCGGCGGTGAGGTGCTGGGCTTCGGCGGCGCTGCCGCCGTTGCCCGCCACCAGCAACCGGCCACCGGCGGCGAGCCGCTGCGCCAGCTCCTCGCCCCAGCGGGCCAGCATCTGCTCCGCCTCCCGCAGCGGCAGCAACGCGGCGGCCAGCAGGCTCAGGTGGTCCTCCAGCACCGTCGCGCCGGCGGCCGGCGTCCCGGCCGTCATCAGGCGACCACCCGGGTCGGGCGGCGCACGGTGGCCACCTCGCCGTACAGCTCGGTGAGGCGGTCCGCGGTGGTGGCCCAGGAGTAGCGGGTGCGTGCCCGCTCCAGCGCGGCGGTGGCGTAGGCGAAGCGGCGGATCCGGTCGCCGAGCAGACCCCGGATCGCCGCGCCGAGCGCCGCCGGCTCCCGGGGTGGCACCAGGTCGCCGGTGCGTCCGGCCACCACCGTGTCGATCAGCCCGCCGACAGCCGTCGCGACCACCGGTACGCCGCAGGCCATCGCCTCCAGCGGGGTGAGCCCGAACGGCTCGTACCAGGGGGCGGCCACGAGCACGTCGGCCGACCGGTACCAGCGGCCCATCTCCTCCCGGGGGACCGCGCCGACCAGCCGTACCCGGTCGGCGACGCCGAGCGAGTGGGCCAGCGCGCGCAGGCGCAACGCGTACGGGTCGGTCTCCAGCAGCCCGGCCGGCGGCCCGCCGACGACGACGCACTCGGCATCCGGCACCTCGGCGACGGCCCGGATGACGTCCTGGAAGCCCTTGCGTTCGACCAGCCGGCCGACGGTGAGGACGCGGGCCCGGCCGCCGTCACGGTCGGCGACCGGGCCGAGCGGGGAGAACGTCGTGAGGTTCACCCCCGACGGCACGACAGTCATTCGGGACCGGGGCACGCCCATCCGGACCAGTTCGGCGACCTCGTCCTGGCACTGGGCGACCACCCGGTCCACCGAGCGGCCCAGCTTCCGCTCGTGCTCGACCCGGCCCGGCGGGCTGGTGTCCTGCACGCCCTGGTGGCGGCGCTTGACGGTGCCGAGCGCGTGGTACGTCTGCACCATCGGCACGCCCGCGCGGCGGGCCGCGGCGAGACCCGCCAGCCCGCTCATCCAGAAGTGCGCGTGCACCACCTCGGGCTGCCAGTCGCCGGTGCGCCACCGGTCGGCCAGCCACTGCCCGAACGACGGCATGTACGGCAGCAGGTCGTCCTTGGCCACCGGTTCGGCCGGCCCGGCCGGTACGTGGACCACCTCGTACCCGTCCGGGGTGCGGACGCTCACCGGCAGGTCCACCGCGTCGAGGCGGGTGTAGACGCGCACGTCGTGACCGGCGGCCGCGAGCGCGGCGGAGAGCTCCGCGACATGCGTGTTCTGGCCACCGGCGTCCTCCCCGCCGAGGACGGCGAGCGGGCTGGCATGCTCCGAGATCATCGCGATGCGCATACTTCCTCCTCCAGCAGCCGGTCCCAGTCGGCGAGGAATCGATCCAGGCCGTAGCGGTCCCGGGCGGCGGCCCGGGCCACGGCGCCCGCCCGGCGGGCGGACTCCGGGTCGTCCAGCAGGCCACGGGCGGCGTCGACGAGCGTGTCGACGCGGGTGGACAGCGCGCCCGCGGCAGGCGGCACCGCCTCCACCGCCTCGGTCGTGGCCAGTGCCACCACGGGCATGCCCATGGTCATGGCCTCGACGAGGCTGAGGCCGAGTGAGGTCCAGCGGCACAGGTGCAGGTACGCGCGCCGTTTGGCGAGTTCGGCGTGCATGGCGTGCTGGGGTACGTCGTCGTGGCTGGTCAGCCGGTCCTCGGGCAGGCCGAGGTGGGCGGCGAGACCGTCCACCTTCATGCCGTAGACGTCCAGCGGCGCCAGCGCGGCGAACCGGGCGAGCAGGTCGGTGCCGGTGACCCGCCAGCGGCGTACCGGCTCGTTGATGACCACGGCGAGGCGGTCGAGTTCCCCGGTCCACTCGACGTTCGGCGGTACGACGCCGTGGTCGACGACTGTGGTCCTGGTCGCGCCGTTGTCCCAGAACAGCTCGTTGAACGCGGTGACGTGCGTGAGCAGCAGGTCGTCGCGGTCGGCCATCGGGTGCCGGGTGTTCGGCACGTCGCCTTTCGGGGTGTTGTGCTCGACGTAGATGGCCGGCACGTCCCGGCCCGGCCGGCGGCCGAGCCACTCCGCCGCCAGGTCGAGTTCCTCCGGGCGTTGCAGGATCACCAGGTCCACGTCGGTGTCGCGCAGGTCTTCGGGAGTGACTTCGACGGCGCTGTCCGGCCACGGGTAGGTGCGCGCCCGGCCCAGCCCGTACGGACCCCGGTCCGGCGTGACCGGCACCAGGTAGCGGTGCTTGCCGTGCACGAAGGAGGTCGTCCACGACCCGTGGACGTGCCACAGCAGGATGTTCATCCGGCCACCCCGCCCGCCACCGGCGCCGGCACGCCGAGCAGCCGCAACGCCTCCAGGACCCGTCCCGGCTCGACAGCCGACAGGCACGGGTGGCCGGGGACCGGGCAGACGGTGGCGCGGGTGTCCCGGCACGCCGCCCCCGCGTCGCCCAGCCGCACCGTCGGCACCCGGTAGGGCCCCCACTGCCCGAACGGCACCGTCGGCGCGAACAGGCTCACCACCGGCACGCCGAGCGCGGCGGCCAGGTGCGCCGGGCCGGTGTTGCCCACCACGAGCGCCCCGGCGCCGGCGATGACCGCCGCCAGGTCGTCCAGCCCGGTCCGCCCGCCCAGGTCGACGCCGCCCGCCGCGGCGACGCGCGCGGTCAGCTCCCGCTCGTCCGGCCCGCCGGTGACCACGACCCGGTAGCCTGCGGCGCCGAGCACGCGGACCACGCGGGTGGCCAGTTCCTCGGGGCAGGCGCGGGTCTCCACCGAGGAGCCCGGGTGCAGGACCACGTAGCCGGGCGCCCCGGCGTCGGCCGCGCGCGGCGGAAGCCGGTCGGTGCGGATGCGCAGCGCCGGTTCGTCGTGGCCGGGCAGCGCGAAGCCGGCTGCGGCGGCGAGGGACAGGGCGCGTTCGGGTTCGGGTACGCCTGCCGGGACGCGGTGGCGGACGTCGAGCAGGCTGCCGGGGTAGTCGTCGCTGATGGCGCTGATCCGGGGTACCCCGGCCAGGCGCAGAAGCAGGGCCAGGGGCAGGGCGGACTGGTGGAAGGAGGTGAACACGACAGCCTCGTCGGCGCGTACCTCCGACAGCCGGTCGGTCAGCGCGCGCACGGCGCCGGGGTCGACGGGTGGGGCGGGCGCGTCGATCCACGGCAGCGGCGCCTCGATGATCTCGTCCACGCCTGGGAGCAGTTCGGCGGCGGCCCGGCCACGTGGCCCGCACAGCAGCACCACCCGCTGCGCTCCGGCCGCGACCGCCCGGATGCCCGGCCCGGTCACCAGCACGTCGCCCGCCGCGTCGCTGCGCACCACCAGCACCGTGTCCCGGCGTGACCGGCGCGCGGGCTGCGGCGCGGCCGTCAGGCGCATCCGGGCCAGCACGATGCCCACCGCGTCCGGCAGGTCGGCCGCGACAGTGGGCGCGGCAGCCACCTCGGCGGCCCGGGTGGCGGGCGTGGGCACCATGATCGCCGCAGCGCCGGCCGCGGCGGCGGCTGCCGTGTCCGCGCCGATGTCCCCGATCAGCACGCAGCGGGTCGGCGTGGTCCCGAGCGCGGCCGCGGCCTCGTGCACGAGGCCGGGCGCGGGCTTGCGGCAGACGCACCCGTCGGCCTCGGCGTGCGGGCAGATCGCCCAGTGGTCGAACGGCCCGAGCAGTTCCTCCACCCGGGCGTTGACCAGGCGCAGGTCGTGCGCCGTGAAGCAGCCCCGGGCCAGGCCGGACTGGTTGGTGACCACCGCCAGCCGCAACCCGGCCGCCCGCAACCGGTCCAGCGCCTCCCGGGCGCCCGGCACCGGCCGGACCTTCTCCGGGTCGCCGTTGTACGGCACGTCCTCCACCAGCGTGCCGTCCCGGTCCAGCAGGACCGCGTCGTACAGGCCGGACGGGAACCGGTCAGCACCCGGGTCAACCCGGGCTGACCTGCACTGATCCCGCTCGTGGTCCCGTCGCACGGGCGGCGGGTTCCCGAGGCCCCGAGGAGTAAACGTCGACGTCGGCGCCAGGCCGCCCCGCCGGTGCCGCACAGCCGGGTGCACGCCTGCCACGACCGGCCCGGTCCGGCGATACCCGCCGCCCCGGAGAAGCTAACCCGGATCGCCGTTAGCGACGGCCCGTGCCGGGGTACCGCTCGGTGATGGCGGTTGTGGAGAAGGTGATCGACGCGCCCCCGGAGCAGGTCTTCGAGGTGCTCGCGGACGGGTGGACGTACAGCGACTGGGTGGTGGGCACCGCGCACGTGCGGGACGTGGACGACACGTGGCCGCGCGTCGGCAGCCGGCTGCACCACCGGGCCGGGCCGTGGCCGTTCTCGCTCCAGGACAAGTCGACGGTGCTGGAGTGCCAGGCGCCGCACCGGCTGGTGCTGCGCGCCGGGCTGTGGCCGGCCGGGGAGGCGATCGTGGCGTTCGCCCTGGAGCCGCTGGACGACGGCAGGACCCGGGTGACGATCGGCGAGGACTTCGCCGCCGGCCCGCTGCGGTGGGTCCGGACCAAGCTCAACGACCTGGTGCTGCATCTTCGCAACCGGGAGACGCTTGCCCGGCTGTCCGACATCGCGACGAGGCAGAAGCCGGAGCGGTGATCGATCGGTGGCGGGGCGTCTGTGCGGCTGCCGCGCGAGGGACTGGCTACCCTCTCAGGTGAACCTGTCGGCTGACCGAGGATGTCCGTGATGATCGAACCCGTGCAGTTACCCTCCCCGTGGGGGGATGCGCGCCTGACCGTCGTCGTTCCGACCTACAACGAGGCGGGCAACCTCCCGGTGCTGGTCGAGCGCCTCCTCGCGCTGCCGCTGCCGGGGCTGAAGGTGCTGGTCGCCGACGACAACTCCCCGGACGGTACCGGCGAGGTCGCCGACAAGCTGGCCATCGAGCACCCGGACCGGGTGACGGTGCTGCACCGCCCGGGCAAGGAGGGTCTCGGCCGGGCGTACGTGGACGGCATCGGCCGGGCGCTCGACGACGGCGCGGACTTCGTCGCGCAGATGGACGCCGACCTGTCGCACCCGCCGGAGGCGCTGCCCGGCATGCTCGGCGCGCTGCTGTCCACCCAGGCTTCGGTGGTCATCGGCTCGCGCTACGTGCCCGGCGGTGAGCTGGACGAGAACTGGCCGCTGTACCGGCGCGCGCTCAGCGGCTGGGCGAACCTGTACGTGCACACGCTGCTGCGGGTACGCATCCGCGACCTGACCGCCGGCTTCAAGATCTGGCGGGCGGATGCGCTGCGCGCGATCGGGCTGGACCGGGTGCAGTCCAACGGCTACAGCTTCCAGGTGGAGATGCACTACCTCGCCACCAAGCTCGGCCACACGATCCTGGAGGTGCCGATCCGCTTCGAGGAGCGCCGCGACGGCGACTCGAAGATGACCACCGCCACGAAGATCGAGAGCGCGCTGATGCCGTTCAAGCTGCGCAGCCGGCACCGCAACCTGGACTCCTGACCCCCTCTCCCGCACGTCCACCGCGCCCTCACGCTGCGTCATTGTCACCGTGCGTGAGGGCGCGGTCGTCCCGCCACTTTCCTCGTCGGCCCCTTTGCTCTGCAGCCATCGGCGCAGCACCGCCCTGAGCAGGGACGCTGTCCGGGACACCGTTTCGCCGGGCGCCCGCTGCGGACACGCTGCGTGACCGATGCGTATGCGGGTGCAGAGCAAAGGCGGTGATGCGTTGATACCGCCGGGGCAGCGCCGAATACTCAGCGTGACGCACCGTGAACGGTCGTCAGCCGTCGATTGCGCGGCGGCGATCAGCCGTCGGCGCAGTCGGCGGTCAGCCGACACCGCTTGAGCGCCTCGTCGCGAACAGCTCGCAGATCTTGGTAGGAAACGGCCCCCACAGGGGCACTTTCGTACCAAGATCTACGGCTGCATCCGGGTGGAGGCGCGGTCGGGTCAGCGGTAGACGGTGCGGTGGGCGGCGGCGATCGTCCGGGCGTACACCGCGCCGGTGACGGCCCGGTCGCGTGCCAGCGCGGCCCGCGCCGCGTTCGCCCCCGGCGCGCCGTGGACGCCGCCGCCCGGGTGGGCGGAGGCGCTGGCCAGGTAGAGCCGGTCGACCGGGGTGTCGGCCCGGCCCAGCCCGGGGATCGGCCGCAGGAACAACTGCTGGTACGCCGCGGCAGTGCCGCCGCCCAGCGCTCCCCCGACCAGGCTCGGCTCGGCGGCCTCCAGGTCGGCCGGGCCGGCCACGTGGCGCCCGACGATCGACGCCCGGAAACCCGGCGCCGCCGTCTCCAGCACCTCCTCCATCCGCTCCACGTGCCCCGCCACCTCCTCGGCCCGCCAGTTCCGGCGGAACGGCAGGTGGGTGTAGGACCAGAGCGACTCGGTGCCGGGCGGTGAGTGACTCGGGTCGGCCACCGACATCTGTCCCACCAGCAGGAACGGATCCCGTGGCAGCTCGCCGCGGGCCAGCTCGGCCGCGTACGTGGTGAGGCCGTCGAGGTCGGCGCCCAGGTGCACGGTGCCGGCGCCGGCCAGGTCGCGGTTCTTCCACGGCACCGGCGCGGACAGCGCCCAGTCGACCTTGAGCGTGGAGCCGTCCCACTTGAAGTGCGCCAGGTCCTCGACCATCCGGGGCGGCAGCGCCGCCGCGCCGACCAGGTCGAGGAAGAGCGCAGGCGCTGGTACGTCGGCGAGCACAGCGCGCCGCGCCCGCCAGTCGGTGCCGCCTGCGGTGCGTACGCCCATCGCCCGGCCCCGGGCGGTGAGCACCCGCTCGACCCGGGCGCCGTACGTGATCCGCCCGCCCCGCTCGACCAGCCGCGCCACCAGCGCGTCGGTGATCTTCTGGGCGCCGCCCACCGGTACCGGCCAGCCCACCTGCTGGCCGAGCATGGCGAGCAGCCAGCCGTACACGCCGGAGCCGGCCTCCTCCGGGGACAGGTCGGTGTGCAGGGCGCATCCGGCCAGCAGCACAGTGCCGCCCTCGCCCTCGAACAGCTCCGCGCCGAGCTTGCGGACCGGGAGCACGAGGCGGCGGGCGAGCCGGAGCGCGCCGCCGACCCGGAGCTGCCGCAGCAGGCCCAGTCCGCCGCGTACCGGCGGGAACGGGGTGGTGATCGTCTGCAACATCGGCTCGGAGACCTGGCACCAGTCGGCGTACGCGTGCCGCCAGCGCTCCCCGTCGCCGGGCGCGAACGCCTCCAGCGAGGCGGCGGTGGCGTCCAGGTCGCGGTTGACCACGGCGGCCCGGCCGTCCGGTAGCAGGTGCGCCAGCACGTCCGGCGCGTGCGTCCAGGACAGGCCGTGCCGTTCCAGGCCCAGCCCGTCGAGCACCGGGGAGGCGTAGCCGAGCGGGTAGAAGGAGCTGTAGAGGTCGCTGAGGTAACCGGGCGCGGTCACGTACGCGGAGCGGACGGCCCCGCCGGGCGCCTCGGTGGCCTCCAGGACCTCGACGTCCCAGCCGGCGTCCACCAGCAGGTTCGCGGCCACCAGCCCGTTGTGCCCGGCCCCGATGACGACGGCGTCTGCGGTGGAGGTCATCCGATCCGCCTACCCGGCCGGTCACCGGGCGAAACGCGTTTGCCCAGCCCATGCCGGGGCAAGCACGGCCGCATGTACACGGTTGCGCAGCTCATTGGTGGAGTGTGGGGCGCCGGCGGCGAGGGCGGCGAGCTGGTCGTCCACGATCCGGCGGACGGGTCGCCGGTGACGCGGACGCCGGTCGCGACGGCCGACGAGGTGGCCAAGGCGGTGGAGGCGGCCCGGGGCGTGGCGGCGGAGTGGGCCGCGACCGCGCCCGCGGACCGGGCCGCGGCGCTGCACCGGGCGGCGGACGCCGTCGAGGCGGCGGCCGACGAGTTGGCCGAGGCGACCACGGCGGAGATGGGCAAGCCGCTCGACGACGCGCGGGGCGGGGTGGCGGCGGGCGTCGGCACGCTGCGACAGTACGCCGAGCTGGCCCCGCTACGGGGCGGCCGGACGCTGCACGGCGCGCACGGCGCGCTGGACTTCATGGCTCCCGAGCCGCGCGGCGTGGTCGCCGCGATCACCCCGTGGAACGACCCGGTGGCGGTGTCCTGCGGCCTGCTCGGCGCGGCGCTGGTCACCGGCAACGTGGTGGTCTACAAGCCGAGCGAGCGGACCCCTGCCACCGGCTGGCTGCTCGCCCGCGCGCTGGACTCGGCGTTGCCGGCCGGGGTGCTGTCGCTGATCACCGGCGGCGGCGAGGTGGGCGCCGCGCTGGCCGGGCAGGAGCTGGACGTCATCGCGCACGTCGGTTCCACTGCGACCGGCCGGGTGATCGCCGCCGCGGGCGCGCGTACCGGGGCGAAGGTGCTGCTGGAGAACGGCGGCAGCGATCCGCTCGTGGTGGACGCGGACGTCGACCCGATCTGGGCGGCCGAACAGGCGGCGCTCGGCTGCTTCGCCAACGCCGGTCAGATCTGCGTGGCGGTGGAGCGGATCTACGTGCACCGCGACGTCGCCGAGGGCTTCCTGGACGCGCTCGTGGCGCGCGCCGAGGCGCTCACAGTGGGCCCCGGCCGTGACCCGGGCACACAGCTCGCGCCACTCGTGGACCGGCGGCACCGGGACCACGTGCACGGGCAGGTGACCGCCGCGCTCGCCGACGGTGCCCGGGTACGCGCCGGCGGTGTGCTGCCGGACGGACCGGGCGCGTTCTACCCGGCCACCGTGGTCGAGGGCTGCCGCCACGACATGGCGCTGGTCCGGGAGGAGACGTTCGGGCCGGTAGCCCCGGTGGTGGTGGTCGACTCGTTCAGCGAGGGGCTGCGCTGCGCGGCCGACTCCCCGTACGGGCTGGCCGCCACAGTGCTGACCGGCTCGATGAGCCACGCCCAGCGCGCCTGGCGGGAACTGCCGGTCGGCACCGTGAAGATCAATTCGGTGTTCGGCGGGGCGCCGGGTGGCGCGGCCCAGCCGCGCCGGGGCAGTGGCCAGGGCTTCGGGTACGGCCCGGAGCTGCTGGACGAGTTCAGCACCGTCAAGGCGGTGCACCTGGAGGCGCCGGGCGGCGGCCACTGGTGAGACGGCACACAGCGAGCCCGGGACCGAGGCGGTCCCGGGCTCGACGCGTACCCCCAGGGGTCAGCGACCCCCGCGGGCCTTGCGGGTCGCGTTGTTGTTGGCCTTCTCGATCGCCGTGACCAGTTCCGGCTTGGTCATCCGGGACCGGCCACGCACGTCCAGTTTCTTCGCCACCTCCATGAGGTGGTCCTTGGTGGCGTTGGCGTCCACCCCGCCGGCCGTCGGCGCGCGCCGGGCCGGGCCGCCGCCTTCGGCCTGCTTGTCGCTGGGCCCCTTGCGGCCCTTGGGCTCCCAGTGGTCGCCCACCTTCTCGAACTCGTGCTTGACCGCGGCGAAGGCGGTGCGGTGCGCCCGCTCCCCCTCGCCGTACGTCTCGACCGCCGAGTCGTGCGTCTTCTCCCAGGTCCGCTGCGCCTTCGCCGGGGAGCGCCGCAGCGTGCTGGGCAGTACCTCGCGCCCGGGCATCTCGTCCTCCTCCTGGAGTCTCGATCGGGTGTCTGGTGTGGTTCCCTCCCGCCCGGCGGGCAAACCGGCACCCGGTTTGTCGATTTCCCCCCGGGGGTACCGCCCGGCCACGCCCGGTGGCGGGGCCTGGAGGAGGCGGACATGACCGTGACGACACCACAGACGGTCGACGGCCGGACGCGGTCCCGTCTCCCCCGCCGGATCCGCCAGCTCAACTGGCGCACCTGGCGCGGCGTGCTGGTACGCAGCGGCAAGGGCTTCGTCACCGACAACTGCGCGGACTGGGCCGCGGCGCTCACCTACTACGGCGTGCTGGCCCTGTTCCCGTCCACGATCGTGGTGGTCGCGCTGGTCGGCCTGGTCTCCGACGGCCCGCGCACCGTCGACACCGTGATCGACCTGGCCCGGGAGATCGGCGCCGGCTCGGTGGTCGGCAACGACACGTTCGTGGGCGTGGTGCGCAACGTGGTCGAGCAGCAGGGCTCGGCGAAGGTGCTGCTCAGCTTCGGTCTGCTCGGCGCCCTCTGGTCCGCGTCCGGGTTCATCGGCGCGTTCACCCGCGCCTCCAACGCGATCTACGGGGTACGGGAGGGACGGCCGTTCTACCGGCTGCGCCCGTTGCAGATCGGCATGGCCGCGGTGACGATCGTGCTGCTGGCGGTGGTGGCCACCGGGCTGATCGTCAGCGGCCCGGTCACCGACGCGGTGGGTGACCTGCTGCACGCCGGGGCGGTGGCCCGCACGACATGGTCGGTGGCGAAGTGGCCGCTGCTCGCCGTGGTCGCGATGACGCTGCTGTCGCTGCTGTTCTGGATCGCGCCGAACGTCCGCCAGCCGCGGTTCCGCTGGCTCACCCCGGGCGGCGCGCTGGCGCTCGTGGCCTGGGTGCTCGCCTCCTTCGGCTTCGGCCTGTACGTGGCGAACTTCGGCTCGTACGACGTCACGTACGGCAGTCTCGGCGCGGTCATCGCGTTCCTGGTGTGGCTCTACCTGTCCAACTGCGCGCTGATGCTCGGCGTGCAGGTGAACGCCGAGCTGCAACGCGGGCGGGCGATGCAGGCGGGGGTCGAGGAGCCGGACGACCCGGTGCTGCCGCCGCGCGCCCCGGCCGAGGACGAGAAGGCGGACGGGGAGAAGACGGCCGACCGGTTGCCGCCCGGATGACCGGCTCTCCCGGCCCGCGGCGGTTTACCGGCGATCCCCCGGGGCATCTCCCAAGGCATGGAACGTGGCAGCAGCAAGCACTCGCCCAGGGTCGACGACCAGATGAGCAGCGAGGTCAGCGGTCTCGTCCAGAGCACCGGGACCGGCGGTTCGCGGGCCGAGGAGTTCCGGATCCCCGAGCCGGCCGGCGAGGACCAGCCGGAGGCCACCACGGCGCCCGCCGGGGAGCTGCGCAGCGGCACGCCGCAGGGCATGAGCTCCGAGGACGTCGAGGCGCGCAGCCGGCTGGGACGGTTCATCACCATGACCGCCCTGCCCGGTGACCGGGAGGCGCTGCTGGCAAACGCGCGGGAGAACGAGGCGCCGACGGACATCGTCGCCGCCCTGGAGACCCTGCCCGCGGGCGCCCACTACGAGACGATCTCCGAGGTGTGGGCCGCACTCGGGCACAGGAACGAGACGACGCGCTGGTGAGCGGGCCGGCCCACGGCCCGTACGAGACACACCGGCGGAAGAGGAGGAACCCCGACATGAGTGGCGTTACCGAGCACGTGGACGTGGACGTCCCGATCCGGACCGCGTACGACCAGTGGACCCAGTTCGAGGAGTTCCCGCACTTCATGGACGGCGTGCAGGAGGTGCGGCAGCTCTCCGACACGATGACCCACTGGACCGTCGAGATCGCGGGCGTGAAGCGCGAGTTCGACGCCGAGATCACCGAGCAGCTGCCGGACGAGCGGGTGGCCTGGCGCTCCACCGGGGGCACCCAGCAGGCGGGCGTGGTGACCTTCCACCGCCTCGACGAGGGGCACACCCGGGTCACGCTCCAGATGGAGTTCGAGCCGCACGGCGTGGTCGAGCAGGCCGGCGACAAGCTGGGCGTGGTCGACCGGCGCGCCAAGGGCGACCTGGAGCGGTTCAAGCAGTTCATCGAGCGGCGCGGTCAGGAGACCGGCGCCTGGCGCGGCGCTGTCGACCGCCCCACCCCCTGCGCCACCTCCCCCGTACCCGAGTTTCGATGGCCGCCGGCGGTGCCGGCGGCCATCGCCGTGTCCGGCCGTTTGCGATCATCCGGTCCGGGTACCGCAGGGGAATGACCGACAACGACCGCCACGTGTGGCGCGACGAGGACCGCACTCCCCTGCACGAGCTGGACCAGGCCATCGCCCGGTCGGCCACGGACGGCCAGGGCGACGACGTCACCGCCAACGACGCCGGCGAGGAGGCCGCGTTCGGGCACGGCCCGGAGGCGGTGGACCGGGGCGCCGGCCCGGAGGCCGAGCGGCGTGAGATGACCGATGCGGACCGGGCCTACCGGCCGTCGACGATCGGGCGGACCGGCCCCGACAGCATGTGATCCGCCGGCGGCTGCGGCACCCGTGCCGATGCCCGCAGCCGCCGGATTCATGCTCGGCCGAAACGACAAAAAGTGCGGTACGGACGGCCGGGAAAACGGACAGCCCATCTAGAATCGGCCGAACGGCTGACGGCACTCCCCCTGATGCGCGCAAGACTTTCGGGATGCAACAGGGCTCCGGTTTCCTCTCCAACCGTCAGCGCAAGCTCGCGTGGCTGGGCTTCCTGCTCGCCGCGCTCCAGGCTCCGGTCTCCGCCCGGTTCACCGAGGACAGCTCCTGGCTGTTCAGCCTGGTGGTGGCGCTGATGGTCGCGACCGTGATCATCGCCGACGACGGCGCCCGCCGCCGCCCGGCCGACGCCCGCTCCTCCGACTGAGTCAGCGCGTGCCGGGGCGCGCCTCGTGCCCCGGCATCCCCCGGCTGCGGCGGCGCTCCTTCATCTCCGCCTCGTAGAGGTGCCGCCGGCCCTCGACCAGTTCGTCGCGGGCCTGCCGGTCCAGCTCCCGGAAGAGCGCGTAGTACCCGTCGTCGAAGTCCTCGACGATCTGGAACGTCCACCGCCCGGCGATGACGTTGCGGCCGAGCAGTTCCCTGTCGATCCGCTCGGCGAGCGCCGGGTGACCGGCGGCGCGGAACATCTCCACCGCGTCGTCGAGCATCAGGTCGGCGTGGCCGATGAGCTGGTGCAGCTCGTACAGGTGGCCGCGGGCCCGCTCGACGCACTCCAGGGCCTCGCTGAGCTTGCCCAGCGCCTCGACCGTGGCGTCACTCACTCCCTCCGGGCGCCGGTGTGCCCGGTCCGGTCCGTCGGCCCGCTGTCCCATCGTGTCCCTCCGTGACCCCGGTCGCGTGGTCTGCGTACCGGACTTCTGCCCCCGCACGGGCGACTCAATCCCGCCGGACGACGACACGGCTCCCCCGGCCGACCCGGGCATCCCCCGCTCGGCCGAGGCCGGCCCGCGGCGGGCGGCGTTAGCCTCGGACACCATGCGCGTGCCGAACAACCGGGTCGCGACCCGCCGCTCCGCGGCCGTGGCCGCGCGGACGACCCTCACCTCGCTGACCGCCACCGTCGGCACCGCCGGCCTCGCCGCGGCCCATGCGAACCCCGGGCTGCTCGCCGAGGTCGACCAGCACGCCGCCGGGGTACGCGACAGCCTCGACGGCGACCGCCGGCCACTGACGGTGGCGGCGCTCGCCGGGTACGTCGAAGGGCTGCGCGACGCGGCGGCCGAGTACGGCTGGACGCCGCCGGCCGAGCCGGTGGACTGGTCCGAGCCGGACTGGACGCTCACCCGCCTGCTCGCGGTGTGCCTGCTGGCCCGCGGGCTGGACCCGCGCCACCTGGCCTGACCCGGACACGGCTACGGGGCGCCCGCGATCGCCCCGCGGACACCCCGTCACCCGTTGCCGTCAGCCGTTCGGCCGGCGGAACTGCTGTGTCTCGTCCCCTGCCTCGCCGGAGCGGTACGTGCCTGCGCCCGACATGGACGACTGCTGCGCCGCCGGTGCCGGTTGCCCGCCCCGGTCGGCCATCCGCCGCTCGTAGTCGCCACGGCCGGCCTGCTGCGCCTGCCGCTGCTGCCGGATCGCCCGGGACTCCTCGGCGGCCCGGTGCAGCCAGCCGTCCCAGCGGTCCTGCATCGGCTTGACCAGACCACCACCGACACCGACGATCAGGATGCCGGCCACGGTGGCGAGGAACGCCACGAGCACCGGCGTGGTCACCGTGGTGGCGATGCCCACCTGGTTCAGCGCGGCGATGATGCCGAGCGCCAGGATGAAGATCGCCGTCACGTCGGCCAGCACCCGGCCGTACGAGAGCCCACCCAGCGCGCCGGAGACCAGGTCCCGGACGGCGTTGGCGATGGCGGCGGCGATCACCACGATCACGATCGCCACGAAGGCCCGCGGCAGCCAGGACACCACCCCGCGGATCAGGTCGCTGATCGCGTTCGGTCCCCACACCCCGAAGGCGAACTGCAGGGTGAACAGCAGGACCGCGTAGTAGGCCAGTTTGGCCAGGATGTCGCTGGCGTCGTACTTGGTGCGTTCCAGGGCCCGTTTGACGCCGCCGCGTTCGACGGCGCGGTCGAATCCCACCCGTTCCAGTGCCGCGTCCACGATTTTGAGGACGGCTCGGGCGATGAGCCAACCCACGACGAGGATCGCGATGAACGCGATCGCCCGCGGTACGAAGAGCAGCACCGACCTCCAGAAGTCGGTCCAGGCCGCACTGATGTCGACCTGTCCGACCGCGAGGGTTTTCGGCATGATGTCCCTCCTGTCGCGTGAACTGCGCCGCCCGCATACCCGGTGACCTGGGCAGCACGCCGAGCCGGACCGGGGCAATTTCCCGACATGCCCTGCCGAACCGGTCTGACCTGCCCGAACATCCGCGCCGCCCGGCACCCGCACCCGCCACGGACGCATGATCGGAACCACCCGGCCACGCTCCGGTTAGGCTGCGGTCATGCCAGGCACCGTCGGTCGGGTTCCCACACCGTCCGCCCCCGCACCGGGAGCGCCCACCGATCCCGTCGTCGGCGGGCAGGCGGCCGGGACCGCCCACCCGTGGGCCGGCACGTCGCTGGGCGCTCCGCACACCTGGGATCCCGCGGTACGCGCCGTGACGGACGTGGTGCTCGCCTCCCCCGTACCGATGGCCCTGCTCCTCGGTGACGACCTGGTGGTCTTCTACAACGACGGGTACGCCGAGCTGATCGGCGACCGGCACCCGGACGCGCTGGGCCGGCCGGCGGCCGAGGCGTTCGCCGAGGTGTGGCGCGACCCGAGCGCCGGCGAGGCGCTGGAACGGGTCTACCGGCACGGCGAGCCGTTCCTGCAACGGGAGGCGGTGCTGCCGGCCGACCGGCAGGGCCCGGCCGAGCCGGCCGTGTTCACCAGGGGCCACTGCCCGGTACGCGACTCCACCGGCCGCATCGTCGGCGTGCTGACCGTCTCGGCGCAGACCACCCAGCTGACCCAGCAGTTGCAGAGCCTGAGCGACTTCGCGGCGGCACTGGCCGGCACGCTCACGCTCGACGACGTGGCCCGGGTGACGCTGCGCTACTGCCTGCACTCCTTCGACGCCGACCGGGTGTCGTTCGCGGTGGACGAGGGCAGCGCGTGGCGGCTGGTCCGCCGCATCCGCGGCGAACTGCTCGACGAGGCCGACGAGCGGCTGCCCCCGCTGTGGCGCCGGATGTCCGCCGAGTCACCGCTGCCCGCGGTGGTGACCGCGCGCAGCGGCGTGGCCTCGTTCACCGCCGACGGGCAGCCGCTGCGCGGCGTCGCGGCGGACCGGCACGACGAGAAGATCCGCGCGCTGGCGGCGCTGCCGCTGCGTACCACGGTGGTCCGGGGCTCGCTGACAGTGGGCTACCGGACGCCGCGCTCCTGGTCCCCCGCCGAACGGGCGCTGCTGACCGCCTCCTCGGAGCTGGTCGGCCAGGCCGCCGAGCGGGCCCGCCGCTTCGAGACCCAGCACGGCACCGCCCAGATGCTGCAACGCAGCATGCTGCCGGAACGGCTCCCGGACCTGCCCCGGCTGCGCATCGCCGCCCGCTACGACCCGGGCGTGGACGGCAACGCGGCCGGCGGCGACTTCTACGACGCGTTCCTGCTGCCGACCGGCGCGCTGGGCGTGGTGCTGGGCGACGTGGCCGGGCACGACGTGCAGGCCGCCGCCCGGATGGGCCAGGTACGCGCCGCGCTGCGCGCGCTCGCTCTGGTCGACTCCCGGCCGGACGCGGTGCTCGACGGCCTCGACCGGCTGGTGGCCAGCCTCGGCGTCGAGGGCGGCACCCAGGAGCTGTTCGTGACAGTGGTCTTCGGCGTGGTCGACGCGGACCGGGAGCTGGTCACGCTGGCCAGCGCCGGTCATCCCGCGCCGCTGATCCGGCGCGCCGGACCCGGCGCGGCGGTGGCCGAGTTCGTCGACGTGCCGCCCGCTCCTCCGCTGGGCCTGGGTGGTCGGGCGCGTACCGCCACCGTGCCGTTCCGGCCCGGCGACACGCTGCTGCTCTACAGCGACGGCGTGGTGGAGCGGCGCTGGCAGGACCTGGCCGCCGGGATGGCCGGGCTGGGCGCGGCGGTGACCGGGGCGGCCGGCGGCGACCCGCGCGCGCTGTGCGCGGTGGCGACCGCGTCGGTGCCGGGCGCCACCGAGGACGACGTGGCGGTGCTCGCCGTCGAGTACGCGGTGCGCCCCAGCCGGTCGGCGAGCATGGAGGTGCCGGCCGAGCCGACCGCGCCGAGCCGGGTCCGGCACTGGATGACCGCGCAGCTCGGCGAGTGGCGGGTGCCGGAGGCGGTGATCGGCGCGGCGGTGCTGTGCACGAGCGAGCTGACCACCAACGCGCTGCTGCACGCCGGCACCGCCGCCCGGGTCGAGGTCGACCTGTCCGCCGAGCGGTTGCTGGTGTCGGTTGCCGACTCGGGCACCCGGGGTCAGGTCACCCGGGCGCAGACCGACACGCTCAGCAGTCGCGGCCGCGGGCTCGGCCTGATCGAGGAGCTGAGCGACGCCTGGGGCACCGACCCGACCGTACGCGGCTCGACGGTCTGGTTCGAGATCCTCATTCCGGCGGGTGAGCCGCGCGTCGGCGACGCCCCGGCCGGGTAGGAGCCGGACATGGCCGACGACAAGCGACGCGGTGTCCTGTTCGACGTGGACGGCACCCTGGTCGACACGACGTACCTGCACACGGTGAGCTGGTGGGAGGCGCTGCGCCAGGCCGACCACCGGGTGCCGATGGCGCGGATCCACAGGTCCATCGGCATGGGCTCGGACAAGCTGCTCGACCACCTGCTCGGCGCCGAGCGGGACCGGGACGCCGACGGCCGGCTGCGCGACGCGCACGACGCGCTGTACGCGGAGTACTGGGAGCGGCTGGCGCCGCTGCCCGGTGCCCGGGAACTGCTGCGCGCCTGCGCCGAGCGCGGGCTGCGGGTGGTGCTGGCGACCTCGGCCGCCGAGCACGAGGTGACAGCGCTGCGGGCCGCGCTGGACGCGGACGACGTGATCGACTCGGTCACCTCGTCGGCCGACGCGCAGGAGAGCAAGCCGGCGCCGGACATCCTGGTCGCCGCGCTGGACCAGTCGGGGCTGACCGCCGAGCGGGTGGTGTTCGTCGGCGACTCGGTCTGGGACGTGGCAGCGGCCGGCAAGCTGGACATCCCGTGCATCGGGCTGACCTGCGGCGGCACCGGCCGGGCGGAGCTGGCCGGCGCGGGCGCGGTGGCGGTCTACGACGACCCGGCGGCGCTGCTGCACGCCCTGCCGGACAGCGCCATCGGCACGCTCGGCTGACCGCCGGTCGACCGGCGGGCACGCGCACGCTTAACCGGACCCGCTTCGGGGCACTGCTGGACTCCACCGCCCGGCCGCCGGGCGCCGGAAGGGTGGTGTCGTGGAACCGGTCGATGTCGCGTTCGCTCTGCTGGGCGTCGGTGCGCTGCTGGCCGGGGTGCTGCCCCGGGTCCTGGAGCGGCGGCCGCTGTCGATGCCGATCGCGTTCCTCGGGCTCGGCATGCTCGTGTTCGTGCTGCCCACCGGTCTGCCCACACCGGACCCGCTGCGCTGGCCGGAACTGACCACCCACCTCACCGAGGTCGGGGTGATCGTCGCGCTGATGGGCGCCGGCCTGAAGATCGACCGTCCGCTGAGCTGGGCCCGCTGGTCGTCGACGTGGCGGCTGCTGGCGATCGCCATGCCGCTGTGCATCGCCGCGGTGGCGCTGCTCGGCTGGTGGTGGGCCGGTCTGGTGCCGGCCGCGGCGCTGCTGCTCGGCGCGGCGCTCGCGCCGACCGACCCGGTGCTCGCCTCCGACGTGCAGGTGGGCGAACCGACCGATGTGGAGGACTCGGAGGACGAGGTGCGCTTCGCGCTCACCTCGGAGGCGGGCCTGAACGACGGGCTCGCCTTCCCGTTCGTGTACGCGGCCATCGCGATCGCCACCACCGGGCTCGCGCCGTCCGGCTGGCTCGCCGAGTGGTTCGCGGTGGACGTGTTCTACAAGCTCGCCGCCGGGGTGGGCGGCGGGCTGCTCGTCGGCTGGCTGCTCGGCAAGCTGTTCTTCCGTGCCCCGAGCAAGCTGCGGCTGGCCCGGCACTCCGAGGGCTTCCTCGCGCTGGCCGCGACGTTCCTCGCGTACGGGCTGGTCGAGGTGATCGGCGGGTACGGCTTCCTGGCCGTGTTCGTGGCCGCCCGCGCGATCCGGGCCGCCGAGCGTACGCACGAGTTCCATTCCGTGCTGCACGACTTCGCCGAGCAGGTGGAGCGGCTGCTCACGGTGCTGTTGCTGCTGCTGTTCGGCGGCGCGGTGATCGGCGGGCTGCTCGCGCCGCTGACCTGGCCGGCGGCACTGGCCGGGCTGGCGCTGGTGCTGGTGATCCGGCCGCTGGCCGCGTGGCTGTCGCTGCGCGGGGCGCCGGGCAAACCGGCCGAGCACTGGGTGATCTCGCTGTTTGGCATCCGCGGCGTCGGCTCGTTCTACTACCTGGCGTACGCCACCAGCAAGACCGACTTCCCGCAGGCGGATCTGGTCTGGGCCACAGTCGGTCTCGTGGTGGTGGTGTCGGTGGTGGCGCACGGGATCGCCGCGACACCGGTCATGCAGTTGCTGGACCGGGAGGGCGAACGCACCGGCGAGGACACGCGGGCCGGGTCGGCGGCGCAACCGGTGGGCGCCACCGGCTGACCGGCCCGGGCCGAGGGCTGTCAGCCCAGCCGGGCGGCGAGCGCGCGGCCCAGGTCCCGTCCGGAGCGCCAGGCGGTCTGCACGCGCGGGCGGCCGAACGCGTCACCGGCCAGGCCGATGCCGTCGTCGTCCAGGTGGAACGTGGCGCTCCCGGCGTGCGCGGCCGGGGACGCGTACGTCCAGCGGTGCACGTGGGCCGACACCGCCGGCTCGGGCAGTCCGAGCAGGTCGCGGACCGCCTGCTCGATCGCCGGGCGGGCGGCTGTGGGCTGGAGCAGGTGCCCGGCGGCGAACTCGGCTGTGGTGTGCGCGACGAGCACCGGCGCGCCGTCACCACGGCGGTCGCCGTCGTCGCAGACCAGGCTGAGTACGGGGTGGCCGTTGACGAACGCCCCGCGGAAGTCCGTCCAGCGGCGGGCCGGGAAGTGCAGCACCCCGCTCAGCGCCGGCGACCAGCGTTGCGCGGCCACCGCCCGGGTCGCCTCGGCCAGCGCCGGGTCCAGCAGCAGCGCCGCCTGCGGGCCGGGCATGGCGAGCACGACCGCCTCGGCCTCGGCGTCGTCCACCCGGAGGCCGGGCTCGACGCTCATCACCAGCCGGTCGTGCGTCACCGGCAGGTCGCCTGCGAGCTGCTCGACGAGTGAGCGCAGCCCGCGCGGGGCGGCCCAGCGCATCGGGCCGGTGACCTGCTCGCGCCCGCCCGGCCCGTACGCGACGAGCGTGTCGGTCCACTCCCGCGCCAGCCCGGCGGCCCGCCACCGGTCCACCACGGCGGCGAAGTCCGGGTCGTCCACTGTGAAGTACGCGGCGCCCAGGTCGGCCGGGCGGCCGTCGAAGCGTTTGCTGGCCATCCGCCCGCCGGTGACCCGGGCCCGTTCGCGTACCCGCACCGGGACACCGGCCCGCGCCAACTCGGTCGCGCACGCCACCCCGGCGATGCCCGCGCCGACCACCACCACGCCCGCCCGCTCCGCCGTCACCAGCTGATCGTAGGCGGCGGGCGGCATGAACCAGCCGGGCCGGGGGTAGTGGTACACCTGTTCGAGGAGAGGTGATCAGCATGGCCGACCACGCCAACACCAACGGCAGGAACGTGAACCCGGACGCCGCCGTCAAGGACCCGGACGACTGGGTCACCGGCGACGAGCCGCCCACCGCCGCCCAGGAGTCGTACCTGCACACCCTGGCCCAGGAGGCGGGCGAGCCGGTGCCGGAGGGCCTGACCAAGGCCGAGGCGTCCCGGCGGATCGACGAGCTCCAGGCGGAGACCGGCCGGGGCCGCTGAGGTCAGTGCGGGGGCAGGCGGTGCAGTTCGACGCGGTCGAGCCGCCCCGCCGCCACCCGGGCGGTCAGGTAGGTGGCGTACGGCTGCGCCCGCCGGTCGGTGGGTGAGCCGGGGTTGAGCAGGCGCAGACCACCCGGGGCGACGGTGTCCCAGGGGATGTGCGAGTGCCCGAAGACGAGCAGGTCGCAGTCGCCGTACGCGGCGGCGCAGCGCTCCTCGCGGCGGGTCTTCGGGCCGGTCTCGTGCACCACGGCGACCCGCAGGCCGTCCAGCTCGACCCGGGCCACCTCGGGCAGCCGGGCGCGCAGCTCCGGCCCGTCGTTGTTGCCGTACACGCCGACCAGGCGGCGCGACCGCTCCTCCAGCGCGTCCAGCAGCGCCACGTCCACCCAGTCCCCCGCGTGCACCACCAGGTCCGCGGCCTCGACGGCCGCCCACAGCACCGCCGGAAGATCCCGCGCCCGCTTGGGCACATGCGTGTCCGCCATGATCACGAGTTCCACCCCCTCATCCTCCCCCACCCCCCGTTGCCCGCGGCGATCATGAAGTTGGCGGCACTCAGGGAGATCGACTTCGGCGTCAACCTCATGATCGACGCGAAGCGGGCGCGGGGTGGCGGTGGGAGGTGGGGGCGGGGGCGCGGGCGGCGGCGTCGGTGATGCGGCCGGCGGCGATGATCAGGCCGATGTGTGAGTACGCCTGCGGGAAGTTGCCGACCTGCTCGCCGGTGTCCTGGTCGATCTGCTCGGCGTACAGGCCGAGGTCGTTCGTGCGGGCGGCCAGCCGTTCGAACAGCCGCCGGGCCCGGTCCAGCTCCCCCGCCTCGGCCAGGCAGGCGGCCAGCCAGAACGAGCAGATCACGAACCCGGCCGGGTCGCCGTCCCAGCGGCGCAGCAGCCCGTCGCGGGACAACCGCCGCTCCAGCACGTCCATCGTGGCGCGCATCCGCGGATCGTGCGCCGGCAGGAAACCGACGAGCGGCATGACCAGAACCGAGGCGTCCAGATCGTCGGACCCGAACGCCCCGGTGTACGCGCCGACCCGCTCGTTCCAGCCGTGAGTGAGCACGGCCGCCCGTATCTCGTCGCGCGCGGCGACCCAGCGCGCCACGTCGGCGGGCTCGCCGATGCGGGAGCCGAACCGGACCGCCCGGTCCAGCGCGGTCCAGCACTCCACCTTCGACGACACGTAGTGCCGCTCCGGGCCGCGCCCCTCCCACATCCCCGCGTCGGGCCGGTGCCAGCCGCGCTCGGCCTGGTCGGCGAGCGTACGCAGCAGGTCGCGGACCTCGGGTGACATCGGGTCGAGGTAGTACCGCATCAGCCAGGCGGCGTCGAGCACCTCGCCCAGCACGTCGTTCTGCCGCTGCCGCCAGGCGTCGTTGCCGACGAGCACCGGCCGGCTGTGCTCGTACCCGGCCAGGTGGTCGAGGTCGTGCTCGGTCAGGTCCCGCTCCCCCTCGACGCCGTACATGATCGGCACCGGCTCGTCGCCGATCCGGCCCATCGCCCGCGCCACCCAGGTGAACTGCCGGTCCGCCTCGTCCGGGCAGGCCGCCCGCCAGAGCGCCTGGAGGGTGAGGCTGAAGTCGCGCAGCCAGACGTAGCGGTAGTCGTAGTTGCGGTCGCCGCCGAGCCGCTCCGGCACCGAGGTGGTGGCCGCCGCGACGACCGCGCCGCTGGGCGCGTACGTCATGCCCTGCACCGCGAGCGCGCTGCGCCGCACCTCGTCGCGGTACTCGCCCCGGTAGTCGTGCAGCGCCGACCAGGACCGCCAGCCGGCGACCGTCCCGGCCACCACCTCGGCGGCGTCGGGCAGCGCGGGCGCGGCGCCGGCGTACGTCGGGGCGTACCCGAGGGTGAAGCGGTGGGTGCTGCCGGCGCGGGCGGTGAACCGCCCGGCGGCGGCCCCCTCGGCGGCTGTCAGCGGAACGTCGGCGCGCAGCTCCAGCCGGCAGGCTCCGGCGGTGGCGGCCACCACCCCGTCGCGTTCGGTCAGGTAGGCGCCTACCCGGCCGTACTCGAACCGCGGCGCGTACTCGACGCGCATCGGCACCTCGCCGGTGAGCCCCTCGACCAGCCGGGCGAGCACCCGGGGAGAGTGCATCCCGATGTCGTGACCGCGCGCGCCGGGCTCCAGCGCCAGCGCGTCGGTGACGGCGACCGTGCCGGTCGCCGTGGTGAAGACGGTACGCAGCACCAGCGTGTCGTCCAGGTAGGACCGCGTGCTGGTGGCCGCGCCCTCGGGGCGGATGCTCCAGTGCCCGGCGCCCTCGTCGAGCAGGCGCCCGAACACCGACGGCGCGTCGAACCGGGGCGGGCACCACCAGTTGACCGAGCCGTCGCGGTCGACCAGCGCCGCGCTGCGCCCGTCGGCGAGGAAGCCGTGCTCGCTGATGTGTCGGGTCGGCACGGGTGTGGCTACCCGGCCCGGGTGCCGCCATGCCTCGCCACATCGGTCCGGCCCGGCGCGTTACCGCTGCCCGGCGGCGGGAACGCGGCGGGTTGACGAAGGAGGATGCTCATGACCAGACCCTCGACTCCGACCGCGGCCTGGCAACCCGGAATGCCGGGCAGCGACAACCTCCCGTCCGGACCGGGCGGTCGCCCGACGCCGCCGAGCGGGGACGGGCACGGCCCGCATGCCGGGGCGCCGACCATCACGATCGGCTCGTACCCGGACTATCCGTCCGCCCAGCGCGTGGTGGACTATCTGGCCGACAACCGGTTCCCGGTGGAACGTACCTCGATCGTCGGTACGGACCTCACGCTCGTGGAGACCGTGATGGGACGGCTCACCACGGGCCGGGCGGCCCTGCTCGGGGCCGGCACCGGCGCCTGGTTCGGTTTGTTCATCGGCTTGTTGTTCGGCATCTTCACCGCCGGGAACTGGCTGGCGGTGATCCTGGTCGGGCTGGTGATCGGCGCGATCTGGGGTGCGGTGTTCGGCGCTGTCGCGCACGCCATGAGCGGTGGGCAGCGTGACTTCACGTCGGCCAGTTCACTGCGGGCCGCCCAGTACGCGGTGACTGTGGACGCGGAGATGGCCGGCCAGGCCCAGCAGCTGCTGAGCCGGATGCACCTGACACCGACCGGTGCCACCGCCCGCTGACCGGCGGTACGCGACATCGAGGGAGGGCCCCGCCGGGGTCCTCCCTCGCCGCGTCAGTGGTACGCCCGCTCCCCTGCACGCAGCGGCACGTCCACCCGGTTCTCCGGGGGCGCCAGCGGGCAGGCCCACCTGTCGTCGTAGGCGCAACTGGGGTTGTAGAGGTAGTTGGCGTCCAGGCGGACCCGGTCACCGGGGAGCACTGTCAGGCCCCGGCCGAAGGTGCCCTTGACCGTGTCGGTGAGGTACCGGCCCCCGCCGTACGAGCCGTCGCCGCAGGTGCCGTCGCGCAGCGGCAGGAACAGCCCGCCCCCGTACGCCTCGATCCACCACAGCGTGAGCGGTCCCCACGGCGTCCCGGCGACCGCGACCCGCCGGTACGCAACCACTCCGTCCGGGCCGCCGGTGTCGATGCGCAGCTCACCGGAGGCCGGTCGCAGCGGTGCCTCGACCACCGCCGACGGGTCGGGCGGGTACCAGCGCAGGCCGGTGAAGCCGGGCCGGTCGGCGGGCGGCACCGGGCTGCTCGGATGGGTGCGGAACAGCTCGTCGCGCGCGGCCCGGAACCCGGTCAGGTCGAGGTCGGACAGGTAGAGCCGGGCCACCCGCTCCCGCCAGTCGAGCAGGTCGAGATCGTCCATCCCCCGACCCTAGCCGGGTCACCCGTTCAGGTTTCAAAGACTCACCCGCGCCTGGCCAACCGAGCACGACAGAGGGACTTGTTTAAATTTTAAATAGTGCTAGTCTCGAGCCATGACGGAGAGCCTGGACGCCGAGCGGATGGCCTGCTGGCGCGCGTACATCGAGTCGAGCCAGCGGCTGTTCACCCGGCTCGAGGACGACCTGCGCGCCGACAGCGACCTGAGCTTCGCCGACTACCACGTGCTGGTGCTGCTCTCCGAGGCGCCCGGCCAGCGGCTGCGCATGGGTGAGCTGGCCGACCGGCTGGTGTTCTCACCGAGCCGGCTGACCTACCAGATCACCACGATGCGCAAGCGCGGCCTGGTCGCGAAGGAGGCGTGTCCGGCGGACCGGCGCGGCAGCGAGGCAGTGCTCACCGCGGCCGGCCTGCTCGCCCTGCGCGAGGCCGCGCCGCACCACCTGCGCTCCGTACGCGCCCACCTGATCGACGACCTCGACGACGCCGAGGTCGCCTGCCTCACCCGGGTCTTCGAGCGGCTCGGCCGGCGCCTGCGCGCCGACCGCACCGCGTCGTCCACCCCGGCCGACAAGTAAGGAGTCCCGCGATGCCCGCGATCACCGTCGACGACGTCCTCGTCCTGCCCCGCCTGCCCGAGCTCGGCGAGGCCACCGAATACCGCCAGGTCCGCCGGGTCACCACCGCCCCCAGCGGGTACGAGGGCGAAGGCTTCCCGGTCCGCCGGGCCTTCGCCGGCGTGCCGATGACCGAGCTGGACCCGTTCATCCACCTCGACCAGATGGGCGAGGTCGACTACGCGCCGGGCGAGCCGAAGGGCACCTCCTGGCACCCGCACCGCGGCTTCGAGACGGTGACCTACATGATCGACGGGATCATGGACCACCAGGACTCGACGGGTGGCGGCGGCACCATCACCGACGGCGACACCCAGTGGATGACTGCAGGCAGTGGCCTGCTTCACATCGAGGCGCCGCCGGAGCACCTGGTGATGAGCGGCGGGCTGTTCCACGGCCTCCAGCTCTGGGTCAACCTGCCCCGGGTCGCCAAGATGAGCGCGCCGCGCTACCAGGACATCCGCGGCCGGGAGTCGGCGCTGCTGACCACGCCCGACGGCGGCGGCCTGATCCGGGTCATCGCGGGCGAGGTCGCCGGGCACCGGGGTCCGGGGTCGACGCACACGCCGATCACCATCGCGCACGTCACGTTGCAGCCCGGCGCCGAGCTGAGCCTGCCCTGGCGGTCCGACTTCAACGCGCTGGTGTACGTGCTGGCCGGCCGCGGCACGGTCGGCACCGACCGGCGGCCCATCCACCTCGGCCAGCTCGCCGTGCACGGCCCCGGTGAGGCGTTGCGGATCACCGCCGACCGGACGCAGGACTCCAACGCCCCGGCGCTGGAGCTCTACCTGATGGGCGGCCAGCCGATCCGCGAGCCGGTGGCGCACTACGGCCCGTTCGTGATGAACACCCGCGCCGAGCTGATCCAGGCGGTCGAGGACTTCCAGGCCGGCCGGCTCGGGGTGATCCCGACCGGGCGGGTGCCGCACAGCGACGGCCAGGGCGACCAGCCCTGACCTGCTACGGGCGCCCCGGTTCGCCGGGGCGCCCGGCCGCGGTCTCAGGAGACGGCGAAGATCCCGGCCACCCCGAGGATCACCATCAACAGGACCGCCACCAGCGCACCCCGCTCCCCCTCCACCGCCTGGTCGCGGTCGGTCACGGTGTTCGTCGTCTCGGCGGGCATGTCGGTGCCTCCTCGGTATCGCGATCCAGGGGTCCGGCGCACCCCTGACGCGCGGCACCGACGCCGACCTGCTGCTCGACGTGCGGGGCCCTGCCGGGGGTCCTACCGTGTGAGGACGTCGTCGACCTCGGGGGGTGGAACGTGACTCTGCGGGACTGGTTCCTCACCGCACAGGAACGCGCCAACCCGAGGTCAGAGTTACCCGTCTGGACCGATGGAAACCTCGCCGAGCCCCTCATTCACGGTGCCGCGTACTTCGACCGCCTGGTCAGCGAGGTGGAGTCGCTCGCAGCGGGCGACCACCTGTTCTTCACCGACTGGCGTGGTGACCCGGACGAGCGAATGCGCCCGGACGGCCCCACGGTGGCGCAGTTGTTCGCCCAGGCCGCCCAGCGCGGGGTCATCGTCAAGGGCCTGATCTGGCGCTCCCACCTCGACACGCTCTCCTACAGCGAGGAGGAGAACCGCGACCTCAGCGAGGCGATCCGCGCGGCCGGCGGCGAGGTGCTGCTCGACCAGCGGGTCCGGCGCGGCGGCTCGCACCACCAGAAGCTCGTGGTGCTGCGCCGCCCCGGCGAACCGCGCCGCGACATCGCCTTCGCCGGCGGCATCGACCTGTGCCACAGCCGCCGCGACGACGCCGGCCACGCCGGCGACCCGCAGCCGATCGGCATGTCCCCCCGGTACGGTCCCACGCCGCCCTGGCACGACGTGCAGCTGGCGGTGCGCGGGCCGGTGGTCGGCGCGCTGGACACCACGTTCCGGGAGCGGTGGACCGACCCGATGCCGCTGGACTCGGAGAACCCGATGGCGTACCTGCGGGACCGGCTGCGCGGCTCCGACCTGCGCCCGGACCCGCTGCCCGAGCAGCCCGCCGACCCGCCGCCCTGCGGGCCGCACCACGTGCAGGTGCTGCGCACCTACCCGGCGGTGCGGCCCCGCTACTCCTTCGCTCCCGACGGCGAGCGCACGGTGGCCCGCGGCTACACCAAGGCGGTACGCCGGGCCCGGCGGCTGATCTACCTGGAGGACCAGTACCTCTGGTCGACCGAGGTGGCCGAGCTGTTCGCGCAGGCGCTGCACGAGCACCCGGACCTGCACCTGGTCGCGGTCGTGCCCCGGCACCCGGACGTGGACGGCCGGCTCGCGCTGCCGCCCAACATGGTCGGCCGGGAGCAGGCGCTGTCGCTGTGCCACCGGGCCGCGCCGGAACGGGTGCACGTGTTCGACGTGGAGAACCACGACGGGACGCCGGTGTACGTGCACGCCAAGGTCTGCGTGGTGGACGACGTCTGGGCCAGCGTGGGCAGCGACAACTTCAACCGCCGGTCCTGGACGCACGACAGCGAGCTGTCCTGCGCGGTGCTCGACGGCACCCGCGACGAGCGGGCGCCGGCCGACCCGGCCGGACTGGGCGACGGCGCCCGGGTGTTCGCCCGCGACCTGCGGCTGAGGCTGTGGCGCGAGCACCTGGACCGTGATCCCGGCGGCGCGCAGGACGACGACCTGCTGGACCCGGCGGACGCGGTCGCGGCGATCACCGCGGCGGCGGAGGAACTGGATCGATGGCACGCCGGGGGCCGGGCCGGTCCCCGTCCGCCGGGCCGGTTGCGGCCCCACCGCCCGGAGCGGTTGCCCTGGCGTACGCGGCTCTGGGCGCTGCCCGCGTACCGGCTGGTCTACGACCCGGACGGCAGGCCGCTGCGGGCCCGGCGGGCGGGCACCTGGTGAAGGTCCGCCACCTCGTCCGGCACGTTCGGGCGGGCCGGGTACGCGAACGACACGCGCGGCGAGTAGAAGCCCCAGCAGACGTGCAGCGGGTTGGCCGGCCGCAGCGCGTGGACCGGGTGCTCCGGCGCCGGGAACTCCACCGACTCGACCTCGAACGGTGACACCGGCTCGGCCACGTACGGGTAGTCGGTGACGATCAGCTCGCCGTCGCGGCGGGTGAGGTAGCGGTGGTGGCCGTTGTGCGCCTCGGTGCCGGTGTGCCCGATCCGGGCGGTGACCCGGATCAGCAGCGTGCCGTCGGCGGCCCGGGTCTCGGCGGTGAGCTGATCGCCGCGCAGGTCGAGGCGGGTCTCCCCGGCGGCGGCGGGAGCGCCCCGCGCGGCCGCGTACCACCGGACCCGCTCGCTGGAGGCGAGGTAGTGCGTCCACAAGCCGCCGGGCGTCTCGCCGTCGGGCGGGTCCATGTCCGCCAGTGAGACACCCAGGTAGGTGAGCGAGTACGCCCCGAAGCCGGAGGTCTGCGTCTCGTCGTCGACGACGTACTGGTTGACGAACACCTGCCGCTGCGGGTGCGGGCGCAGACCGGCGGGCACCAGCGTCTCGACCGCGCCGGGATCCGCCGGGAGCCAGCTGAACAGCAGCGTCCGGGCGTTGATGACGAGTTGCGGCGCGGCGGGATCCAGCACGGTGCCTCCGTTGACGTGTCGCTACGGACGCTACGGGCGGTCCCGTCGGCGGGACAACGACAGAAAGGCGACACTTCGCCCACCTGTCGGATTCCACGTTGACCGGTCGGGGTACGACCGGGGCCGACCGGTCAGCGCCACCCCACCAGCCTGCCGAGCGCGATATCGACCGGCTCACGTCTTTCGTGGCTGCTTACACCTTAAGTACATCGTACTTTCGGCTAGATTTCCGCAGCACGATCGGGCTATGGTGGCTTCCGAACGTACGACCGAAACCTAAACCTAAGCGTCACGTCTTTTTTCTTCCGTGGACGAGGTGCAGGGAGGACCACCCATGACCGCTCCCACGATCAGCGCCCGGGCGACCACGCCGGCCGCCTCCGCGAAGCTCGACCCCCGCTCGCTCACCGACAGCGCCGCCGACCTGCTCGCCGCGATGGCCGCGCTGCCCGCCGACCACCCGTCCCGGCCGGCGCTGCGCGACCGCGCCATCGAGGCGTGGCTGCCGCTGGCGAACCACCTGGCCCACCGCTACAGCGGCCGGGGCGAGCCCAACGACGACCTGGCGCAGACCGCAGCGATCGGCCTGATCAAGGCGATCGACAAGTTCGACCCGTCGCGCGGCGTCGACTTCGCCGGCTACGCCATCCCCACCATCATCGGCGAGCTGAAGCGCCACTTCCGCGACCGCACCTGGGACATCCGGGTGCCCCGCCGGCTCCAGGAGCTGCGCCTGGCGATCTCCGACGCCAACAGCACGCTGCTCCAGACGCTCGGCCGCTCGCCGACGGTCGCCGACATCGCCGCCCACCTCAAGCTCACCGAGGAAGAGGTGCTGGAGGGCCTGGAGGGCGCCCGCGCGTACAACGCGGTGTCGCTGTCCACCCCCACCGGCGACGGCGAGCGGGCCACCGAGCTGGGCGATCTGCTCGGCGGCGAGGACGGCGAGTTCGAGCTGGCCGAGATGCGTGTCGCCCTCGGCCCGGCGCTCGCCACGCTCGACCAGCGCGAGCAGAAGATCCTCACACTGCGCTTCTACGGCAACCTGACCCAGTCGCAGATCGCCGAGCAGATCGGCGTCTCGCAGATGCACGTGTCCCGGCTACTGGCCCGGGCGCTCACCAAGCTGCGCGGTCAGCTCGACGGAACGTACTAGCAAGGGGGGCGGCGGCCGGGTCGGCGGACCCGGCGCGGCGGCCCACCCGGCCCGGTCGGCGGTGCGCCGGCCGGGCCGTTCCGCGTTCCGGGGGCAGCGCGGACCGACCGACGGAGCGGTGCGAGAGTGGGGCCGTGCTCGCCGACATCCCGCTCGACCTGCCGGTCCGCCCGGTCCTGCCGGCGCTCGTCGGCGCGCTGCGCGAGCGCGGCGCCGCCGTCCTGGTGGCGCCGCCCGGCACCGGCAAGACCACCACCGCGCCGCTCGCGGTCGCCGACGCGGTCACCGGCCGCGTGGTGATCGCCCAGCCCCGGCGGGTGGCCGCCCGCGCCGCCGCGCACCGGATGGCCGCCCTGCTCGGCGAGCGGGTCGGCGACCGGATCGGGTACGCGGTGCGCGGCGAGCGCCGGACCGGGCCGCGTACCCGGGTCGAGGTGGTGACCACCGGCCTGCTGGTCCGCCGCCTGCACCACGACCCCGAGCTGCCGGGCGTGGACGCGGTGGTGCTCGACGAGTGCCACGAACGGCACCTCGACGCCGACCTGGCGCTGGCGTTCAGCGTCGAGGCCCGCGCCACACTGCGCCCGGACCTCTGGCTGCTGGCGATGTCGGCCACCCCGCAGACGGACCGGTTCGCCGCGCTGCTCGGCGCCGGCGACCCCGCCCCCGTGGTACGCGCCGAGGCCGCGCTGCACCCGGTCGAGCGGGTGTGGGCGCCGCCGCCGCGCCCGGTGACGCCGCCCGGTGCCGGCCGGGTCGACCCGGCGCTGCTCGACCACGTGGCAGCCACGGTCCGCCGGGCGCTGCGCGAACGCGACGGTGACGTGCTCGTCTTCCTGCCCGGCGCGGGTGAGATCGGCGCCGTCGCGCGCCGCCTGGCCGACCTCCGCGACATCGCGGTGCTGCCGTTGCACGGACGGCTGCCCGGGGCCGCCCAGGACGCGGCGCTCACCCCTGCTGCCGGACGGCGCGTGGTGCTCGCGACGGCGGTGGCGGAGAGCAGCCTCACCGTCCCCGGCGTCCGGGTGGTGGTGGACGCCGGACTGAGCCGGGTGCCCCGCACCGACCTGGCCCGAGGGCTGGGCGCGCTGGTGACCGTGCCGGTGTCGCGGGCCGGGGCCACCCAGCGCGCCGGCCGGGCCGGACGGGAGACGCCCGGGGCGGTCTACCGCTGCTGGTCGGAGGCGGCGCACGAGCGGCTCGCCCCGCAGCCCGAACCGGAGATCGCCACCGCCGACCTGACCGGGTTCGCGCTGGAGCTGGCGGCCTGGGGCACACCGGACGGCACCGGGCTGGCGCTGCCCGACCCACCGCCGCCGGCCGCGCTCACTGTGGCGCGGGAGACGCTGACCACGCTCGGCGCGGTGGACCACGACGGCCGGATCACCGCGCGGGGACGGGCGGTCGCGGCGGCGGGCACGCATCCCCGGCTGGCGCGGGCGCTGCTGGACGGCGCGCCCCGGGTGGGTGCCGACCGGGCCGCCCAGGTGGTGGCGATCCTCGGCGAGGACACGCTGGGCGGGACGGGAGACGACCTGCCCGCCCGCTGGCGCCGGCTGCGCGACGGCGCCGACCCGGCCGCCACCGCGCGCTGGCGCACCGAGGTACGCCGCCTGCGCGCCGCCCTGCCCGCCGACCGGCATTCCGCCGGCACGCGCGCCGACTCGACGCCGCACCGCAGCGTGAGCGGCGGACGGTCGGCGGGGAACGAGCGGGAGCGCCTGCCGGACGATCTGGCCGCGGGGCTGCTCGCCGGACTGGCGTACCCGGAACGGCTGGCCCGCTCACGGCGGCCGGGCGGGTCCGCGTACCTGATGGCCGGCGGGACCGCCGCGGAGCTGGCGCCCGGGTCGGGGCTGACCGGAGCGGCGTGGCTGGCCGTCGCGGTGGCCGACCGCTCCCCCGGCGCGCCCGCCGCCCGGGTGCGGCTGGCCGCACCGATCGACGAGGCGACCGCCCGGGAGGCCGGGGCGGCGCTGCTGGACACCGGACGGGAGGTGGCCTGGTCCGGCGGGGACGTGGTGGCCCGCGAGGTAGTCCGGCTCGGCGCCGTCGAACTGGTCGACCGGCCGCTCACCGCGCCGGACCCGGAGCTGGTCGCGGCGGCTCTGCTGGACGGGCTGCGGCAGGAAGGGCCGGGCCTGCTGCGCTGGACGCCGGAGGCGACCGGGCTGCGCCTCCGGCTGGCGTTCTGCCGCCAGGCGCTCGGCGACGGCTGGCCGGACGTCTCCGACGCCGCGCTGACCGCCGGCGCGCCCGTCTGGCTGGGCCCGGAGCTGGCCCGCGCCCGGCGCCGGGCCGACCTCGGCCGGGTGGACGTGGCGGCGGCGCTGCGGCGGCTGCTCGACTGGCGGCAGGCCGCGCGGCTGGACGAGCTGGCTCCGGAGCGCCTGGAGGTGCCGAGCGGCTCGCGGATCCGGATCGACTACGCGGACCCGGCCGCGCCGGTGCTGGCGGTCAAGCTCCAGGAGACGTTCGGCTGGCGGGACGTGCCGCGCATCGCCGACGGGCGGGTGCCGGTGCTGCTGCACCTGCTCTCCCCCGCCGGGCGGCCGGTGGCGGTCACCGCGGACCTGGCCTCGTTCTGGCGCACCGGATACCCGCAGGTACGTGCGGAGCTGCGCGGACGCTACCCGCGCCATCCGTGGCCGGAGGACCCGACCACAGCCGAGCCGACCCGCCGTGCCGCTCCGCGACGGCGGTGAGGGCTACTCCTCGACGACGTCGGCGATCACGACGGTGATGTTGTCCGGGCCGCCGGCCCGCAGCGCCAGGTCGATCAGCCGGGCCGCGCAGGCGTCGCGTTCCGGCTGCTCGCTGAGCACCTCGGTGAGCGTGTCCGCGCGGACCACGTTGGAGAGGCCGTCGCTGCACAGCAGCCAGCGGTCACCGGCCCGGGGCACCATCGTGGCGTACGACGGGGAGACCTCGTCGCCCTGCAACGCCTGGGTCACCACCGCGCGGCGGGGGTGGCTGCTGGCCTGCTCGGCGGTGATGACGCCCTGGTCGACGAGCATCTGCACGAACGTGTCGTCCCGGGTGACCTGCTTGAGAACGCCCTCGCGGTACAGGTAGGCCCGGGAGTCCCCGACGTGCGCCAGCGCGAGGCAGCTGCCGGTGCGGGCGAACAGCAGCGCGGTGAGCGTGGTGCCCATGCCCTGGCGTTCCGGGTCCTCCTCGACGGCCTGGCGGATCTGCGCGGTGGCCAGCTCGATCCCGCCCTGGAGCGCGGCGACGAGCGCGTCCTCCGGCGTCTCCACGTCCAGCGGGGCGATCGCGTCGATGGCGATGCGGCTGGCCAGGTCGCCGGCCGCCATGCCGCCCATGCCGTCGGCGACCGCGACCAGCCAGGCACCCGCGTGCTGCGCGTCCTGGTTACCGCTGCGGATCAGCCCACGGTCGCTCGCTCCGACGGAACGAAGCTTCAGGGTCATGGGTCGCAGCCTGCCAGGTCGAGGGCTCGGATGTCTCTAGGAGATCACTGACATCGTACGTGGCGCGCCGAATCCCACCGCGCGCGGGCGCGCGGCGCTCATCGGGCCGGATCGATTGACAGCGGCGGAACGCGATGGAAACATCGGGCTGATATTGGGAGCGCTCCCAGCTCCTGGCCTCCCCCACCACCCCCGAGCACGGAAGGAACCTCCGTGACCCGATCCCGTCGTCGGCTCGCCGCACTCGCGGCCACCACGCTGGCGCTCACCGGCCTCACCGCCGGCCCGGCGAGCGCCGAGGTGCCGCCGGACGCCCCCGAACAACTCCGCAACGGCGACTTCAGCGCCGGTGTCTCACCCTGGTTCTCGTACGGCACCGGCGACCTCGCGGTCGTCGACGGCCGTCTCTGCACCTCCGTCGCGGCGGGCACCGCCAACCCGTGGGACGCCGGCATCGGCCAGGACGCGGTGCCGCTGACCCAGGGCGCCGAGTACGAGCTGTCCTTCGACGTCTCCGCGACCCCCGGCGCGGCCGTCAAGGCGGTGCTCCAGCTCGGCAGCGCCCCCTACACCACGTACGCGAGCGTCGACGCGACCGCAACCGGCACCGCGAAGCGCGTCACCACCACGTTCACCTCGCCGGCCGACAACCCCACCGCCCAGCTGATCTTCCAGGTCGGCGGCAGCGCCCAGGCGCAGACGTTCTGCCTGGACAACGTGTCGCTGCGCGGCGGGGAGCCGGCGCCGCCGTACGAGCCGGACACCGGCCCCCGGGTCCGGGTCAACCAGGTCGGCTACCTGCCCGGCGGGCCGAAGCACGCGACTGTGGTCACCGAGGCCACCGAGGCGCTGCCCTGGCAGCTCAAGTCCGCCGGCGGCGCGGTGGTCGCCAGCGGGCAGACCACGCCGCGCGGCACCGACGCGGCCTCCGCACAGAACGTGCAGACGGCCGACTTCTCCGCGTACCGCACGCCGGGCACCGGCTACACGTTGACCGTCGACGGCGAGACCAGCCACCCGTTCGACATCTCCGGCGCGCTCTACGACCGGCTGCGCGCCGACTCGCTCCAGTTCTTCTACGCCCAGCGCAGCGGCATCGAGATCGACGGCGACCTGATCGGCGAGGAGTACGCCCGCCCGGCCGGCCACCTCGGCGTCGCGCCCAACCAGGGCGACACCGACGTGCCGTGCCAGGCCGGCGTCTGCGACTACTCGCTGGACGTGCGCGGCGGCTGGTACGACGCGGGTGACCACGGCAAGTACGTCGTCAACGGCGGCATCGCCGCCTACCAGCTCATGAGCACGTTCGAGCGGACCAAGACGGCCGAGACCGCCGGCGGCGGCGCCGCACTGGGCGACTCCACGCTGCGGCTGCCCGAGCGCGGCAACGACGTGCCGGACGTGCTCGACGAGGCCCGCTGGGAGCTGGAGTTCCTGCTGCGCATGCAGGTGCCGGCGGGCGAGCAGCTGGCCGGGATGGTCCACCACAAGATCCACGACCGGAACTGGACCGGCCTGCCGCTGCAGCCCCAGGACGACCCGCAGCCGCGTGAGCTGCACGCGCCGTCCACAGCCGCCACGCTGAACCTGGCCGCCGTCGCGGCGCAGTGCCAGCGGCTGTACGCCCCGTACGACGCCGCGTTCGCCGCGCGCTGCGGCACCGCCGCGAAGACCGCGTACGCGGCGGCCAAGGCGCACCCGGCGATCTACGCCTCGGCCAGCGACGGCACCGGCGGCGGCGCGTACGACGACACCAACGTCACCGACGAGTTCTACTGGGCCGCCGTCGAGCTGTGGCTGACCACCGGCGACAAGGCGTACCTGGCCGACGTCACCGGCTCGCCGCTGCACACCGCCGACGTGTTCGCCCCGAACGGCGCGTTCGGCTGGCAGAGCGTCGCCGCGCTGGGCCGCCTCGACCTGGCGACAGTGCCGAACACGCTGCCCGCCGCGGAGAAGACCCGCATCCGCGAGTCGATCACCGCCGCCGCCGACAGCTACCTGGCCACGATCGCCGGCCAGGCGTACGGGCTGCCGTTCCCGGGCAGCGCCGACGCGTACGTCTGGGGTAGCAACAGCAACCTGGTGAACAACGCCATCGTGCTCGCCACCGCGTTCGACCTGAGCCGGGACGCGAAGTACCGGGACGGCGCGGTGCAGGCCGCGGACTACCTGTTCGGCCGCAACGCGCTGAACATGTCGTACGTGACCGGGTGGGGTGAGCAGCACGCCCGCAACCAGCACAGCCGGATCTTCGGCCACCAGCTGAACCCGGACCTGCCGCGTCCGCCTGCCGGTTCACTCGCCGGTGGTCCGAACGCCGCGCTCCAGGACCCGTTCGCGGCGAACCTGCTCGCCGGGTGCGCGCCGATGTTCTGCTACGTCGACGACATCAACTCGTACGCGACGAACGAGGTGGCGATCAACTGGAACTCGGCGCTGGCGTGGCTCGCGTCGTTCCTGGCCGACCAGGGTGACGCGGGCGCGGTGCCGGCGCCGTCCTGCGCGGTCACCTACACCACGCACGGGAGCTGGCCGTCCGGCTTCACCACCCAGGTGACGGTGCGCAACACCGGCACGACGGCGGTGAACGGGTGGAGCCTGCGCTGGGCCTTCCTCGGCGACCAGAAGGTGGGCCACGCGTGGTCGGCGCAGCTCGGCCAGAGCGGCGCCACTGTCACCGCGAAGAACCTGTCCTGGAACGCGAAGCTGGCACCGGGCGCGTCCACCACGTTCGGCTTCAACGGGACCGCCTCCCGGTTCCCCAACCCGGATCCGGGGCTTGTCACGCTGAACGGAAAGGCCTGCACGGTCTCCTGACCGGGATTCGAGCTCCACTCAGGCGCCATCGCAGGACCGGGTACGGTCCTGCGATGGCGTACCTGTTCCTGCTCGGCGCGATCACCGCCGAGGTGATCGGCACCAGCCTGCTCAAGGCCACCGACGGCTTCACCCGGCTCTGGCCCACTGTCGGCCTCGCCGTGGCGTACCTGTCCGCGTTCGGCCTGCTCTCGCTCGCAGTGAAGGACATCCCGGTCGGCGTCGCGTACGCGGTCTGGTCCGGCCTCGGCACCGCCGCCATCATGGCGATCGGCGCGGCGTTCCTCGGTGAGCCGCTGAGCGTGACGAAGGTGGTCGGGGCGGGACTCGTCATCGCCGGGGTGGTGGTGCTCAACCTCGGCGGCGCGCACTGAGCGCGGCCCGGCTCAGGCCGCCCGCCCCGCCGCCCGCCCTGCCGCCCGCATAAGCCGGAGCTGCCCGATCTCGGCCACGTTCTTCATCAGCTCGGCGTTCACCCACGCGGCCAGGTCCGCGACGGTGAGCCCGGCGTCGGCGGGCCAGGGGTACGCGGACGGCCGGTCCAGGCCGGCCTCGGTCAGCCCGTCCAGCGTGTCCGTCCACTCCGACCGCAGCTCCCGCAGCCACGCCACAGTCTCCGCGCCCGGTCCGGGCCAGCGGATGTCGTCGCGCTCCCGCGCCGGCCGCTGCCGCACGTGGTCGGCCGCGACCGACCACCACCAGCCGATGTGCCAGGTCAGCCACGCGATCGTGGGCACCGGGACCGGGTCCGGCTCGGTGTCGGCCCAGTCGGCACGCCACCCGCCGGCCGGGTCCTGGCGCATGGTCCAGCACAGCGCGGCCGGTTCCCAGAGGAAATCACCCGGCTCCAGCCGGTCGAGGTGGTACTCGGCGAGCGCCCAGGTCAGGTCGAACTGCCGGCGCAGCAGGGCGGTCACGGAGGCGGTCACGGAGGCGGGCACCGCGCGATCGTGGCACGGTCCGCGCCCCCGGTCGACCGGTTAACGCGCCCGCCCGGAAGCGGCGTGTCGCGCCGGAACAGAAGGGTTGTCCCTCCGGCGTTATGCCTCTCGGTCATATTTATGACTGAGAGGCATAACGCTCGGAAGCTCATCCTTTCCGCGAGGAGCTGCCGGCCGCGATTGTCACAGCCACGCCGGGCCGAGCGCCGTTTCGGTGCCGCCACGTCACCCGGCCGGCCGAGAATCGGGTGTGGGCGGCAACGCCAGCCGGTAGCCGCCACGCACTCGCTGCGCTCCCGTCGGCGGACCTGCGGAACGCTGTTCCTCGGCGACGCAACATGCCTCCCGAGCCCTCGGGTGTGACAGGGGTCGCCGGTTCCGGGACGCCGCGACAGCTGGCCCACGCCTAGCGTCGATCGCATGGCCCTGGCCGGACGCCGCTGATGGGACGCGTCTCGCCGCTCCCGCCGCCCGGGCCGCTGCGCACGCTCGCGTACGCCACGCTGGTGAACACCGTCGGCGCGGGGCTGTGGCTGGCGGGCGGTGCGCTCTACCTGACCCGGGACGTGGGCCTCTCCGCCACCTCGGTGGGCGCCGGGCTCACAGTCGCGGGGCTGGTCGGGCTGAGCGCCAGCGTGCCGCTGGGCGCGCTGGCCGACAGGTGGGATCCGCGTACGCTCCGGGCCGTCCTCCAGGTGGGTCAGGCGGTCGCCGCGCTGGCGTACCTGCTGGTCGGTTCGTTTCCGGCGTTCCTGGCGGTGGCGGTGCCGGAGGCGCTGCTCGCGGCCGGCAACCTGGCGGTACGGGCGGCGCTCGTCGCGGCGGTGGGCGGCCCGGACGGCCGGGTGCACGCGTTCGCGACACTAAGGGCGGTGGCGAACCTGGGCATCACCGTCGGTACCGCGCTGGCCGGGATCGCGCTCGCCGTGGACACGCACCGGGCGTATCAGGTGCTGATCGTCGGCAACGCGGCCACGTACCTGCTCTCGGCGGCGCTGCTGCTGCTGCGCCTCCCGCCGATCGCCGCCGCGCAGCCGATCGCCGCCGCGCGGCCGGCCGCCGCCGCGCACGGGGAGTCAGCCGGCACGCAGGGAGCAGCCGACGCGGGCCGGGCCGCGGTGTCGGAGGCGACGGCCGGGCCGCCGACCACTACGCGCACGCGCCGGGCGCGCGGTGGGCCGCTGCGGGACGGGCGGTTCCTCGCGGTCAGCGGCGTCTCGGCGGTGCTCAGCACGCACGTGACGGTGCTCGTGCTCGTCGTGCCGCTGTGGACTGTGGACCGGGCCGGCGCGCCGCCACCCGTGGTGTCGGCGGTTCTGCTCGCGAACACGGTCCTCACCGTGCTGCTCGCGGTCCGGCTGAGCCGGGGCGCCGAGCGGGCCGCGCCGGCCGCCCGGAAGCTGCGCCGGGCCGGGCTGGTGCTCGCGGCGGCCACACCGTTGTACGCGGCGACGGCCGTCCTGCCGGTGCTCCCCGCGGTCGTCCTGCTGCTCGTCGCCACTGCGGTGTGGACGGTCGGCGACCTGTGGCACGGCGCGGCCGGCGCGGGCCTCGCCTACGACCTGGCCCCGCCCGGCGCGATCGGCGCCTACCAGGGTGCGGACGGCCTGCTCGCCGGGCTGGCCCAGGCGCTCGGCCGAGGGCTGCTCACGCTGCTGGTGCTCGGTGGCGGTCCGGTCGGCTGGCTGGTGCTCGGCGGGATCCTCGCCGCCGCCGGGCTGGCCGCCCCGGCTCTGGCCCGCCGGGCGATCGCGAACCGGCCGGCGCCGGAGGCACGGGCCGCCGGTGTGCCCGGGTGAGCCGCGTGTAGCAGCATGGCGGGATGACCGACCAGCAGAGCATCACCATCCGTCCGGGTGGGCCCGGCGACGCGCCCACGCTGCTGCGGCTGCTCGACAGCGCCACCGCATGGCTGACCGAACTCGGGCGTACCGACCAGTGGGGCACCGAGCCGGCGTCGATCGACCCGCGCCGCGTCGCCCAGGCCGAGGCGTGGGCCGCCGGCGACGGCCTGTACCTCGCCGAGATCGACGGGACGGTGGCGGGCGCGCTGGTGGTGGGCGCGGCGACCGAGTACGTGCCGCCCGCCACCGAGCCGGAGCTGTACGTGAACCTGCTGGTCACCGACCGGGCGTACGCCGGGCGCGGGGTCGGGGCGCGGTTGCTGGCGTACGCGGCGGAGCTGGCCCGCGAGCGCGGCGTCGGCCTGCTGCGGGTGGACTGCTTCCGCAGCCCCGACCGGGCGCTCGTGCGGTTCTACGAGAGCTGCGGGTTCACCGCCACCGAGCCGTTCACGGTGGAGCGGCCGGGCCGCCCGACGTGGACCGGGCAGGTGCTGGAGCGCCGGGTCGGCTGAGTCAGCCGATCTCCTCGTCCACGAAGCACCAGCGCCACGACTCCCCCGGCTGGACCGACCGCATCACCGGGTGGCCGCTCGACTCGAAGTGCTTCGTGGCGTGCTGGTACGGCGAGGAGTCGCAACAGCCCACGTGCCCGCAGGTCAGGCAGGCGCGCAGATGCACCCAGTCCGGGTTGCCGATCGCCACGCAGTCCGGGCACTCGGTGGTGGTGTCGGGCTCGGCCGTGCCCGCCTCGGCCAGGTGCCGGCAGCTCATTCGACGACCTCCTGTCGCAGCATGGACTCCTCCAGATCCAGATCACGATAGGCGCGGGTGAGCACCTCCTCCGGGATCTGGCCGGAGTCGCGGGCGGCCCGGAACACCTCCCGCTCCGCGTCGATCATCTCCTGCCGCAGGCGCGCGTACGCCTGGGAGGGGGTTTCCCGTTCGGTGCCGCCGAGCCGTTCCCAGGCCAGGTTGGCCCGGGAGGTGGTCAGCCCACGAAGGCGTTCCACCACCGCCGCCGGCGCGCCGGCGGCCAGTTCGTCGAGCCGTTCCCGGGCCGCCCGGCTGGCCCGCTGCTGCACCCCGGCGGCGGACAGCGCGTCCTGCACCGGGTCGTCCGGGGGCAGCCGCAGCCGCCGGGCCACCCAGGGCAGCGTGGCGCCCTGCCCGACCAACGTCGCGACGATCACCGCGAAGGCCAGCCAGATGAGCAGCGCACGCGGGTACGGCGCGTCGTCGGCCAGCGTGAGCGGCAGGCCCAGCGCGGCGGCGAGCGTCACCACGCCCCGCATGCCGGCCCAGCCGATGACGACGGGGAACTGCACCGGCGGCGCCGGGTCGCGCTGCCGGATCCGGGGCACCAGCCGGGCCAGGTAGGTGGCCGGGAACACCCAGACGAACCGGGACAGGAAGACGGCGGCCAGCACCGCGGCGGTGATCGCGGCCAGCGAGCCGAACGGTTCGTCGAGGTCGCGGACCACCTCCGGCAGTTGCAGGCCGACCAGCAGGAACACCAGTCCTTCGAGGAGGAACCGGATCAGCCGCCAGAACGCGGTCACCTGGAGCCGGGAGGCAGCCGACAGCAGCGTGGGCAGCTTGTGCCCGATGCCGAGGCCGGTCACCACCACCGCGACGACGCCGGAGGCGTGGATCTCCTCGGCGGCGAAGACCACGGCGAACGGCACGATCAGCGACAGCGCGTTGTCCAGCACCGGGTCGGTGATGCGCTTGTGCAGATACCCGAAGACCACCACGCCCAGCAGGCCGACCAGGATGCCGCCGCCGGCCGCGACGACCACCTCGCGGGCCACGTCACCGACGCCGACGCCGCCGGTGGTGGCGGTCGCGGCGACGATCGCCACCCGCAGCAGCACCAGCGCGGTGGCGTCGTTGACCAGGCTCTCGCCCTCCAGGATGGTGACGACCCGCCGGGGCAGGCCGACCCGCCGGGCCACCGCGGTGGCGGCGACCGCGTCCGGCGGCGCCACCACCGCGCCGAGCGCCAGGCAGATCGCGTACGGCAGCTCGGGCAGGAACCAGTGCACGACGGTGCCCACCGCGAACGCGGTGAAGACGACCAGTCCGACGGCGAGCAGCAGGATCGGCCGCAGGTTGAGCCGGAACGCCGGCACCGACGTCTCCAGCGCCGCCACGTAGAGCAGCGGCGGCAGGATGCCCACCAGCACCAGGTCCGGGTCCAGCCGCACGTGCGGGAAGAACGGCAGGAAGGACAACGCGAGGCCGAGCACGACCAGCAGGATCGGCGCGAGCAGGCCGAGCCGGCGGGCCAGCGCCGCACCGAAGGTCGCGATGGCCAGGAAGACCACGACCTCGAACAGAGCATCCACGAACGACGAGCCTAAGCGTCGACGGGGTGATGTGTGATCAGGCGGCGGAGCGCAGCTTCGGCAGCACCTCGGCGCCGAACGTGTCGATGAACGCGCGCTGCTCCTGCCCGACGTGGTGCAGCGCGATCTGGTCGAAGCCCAGCGCCACGTACTCCTCCAGCCAGCCGACGTGCCGGCCCAGGTCGGCGGAGACGTTCACGGTCTCGGCGACCTTGGACATCGGCACGTCGGCGCTCGCCACGTCGAAGTGCTCGGGGGTCTCCAGGTCCCAGCAGACCGGCGGCGCGAACACGTTGCTGCGCCACTGCTCGTACGCGATCGCCTCGGCCTGCTCCTGCTCGGGCGCCCAGCTCACGTGCACCTGGAGGTGCAGCGGGCCACGTCCGCCCGCGTCCCGGTAGGCGTCGATCATCTGCCGCAGGTGCTCGACCGGCGCGTTGACGGTGATCAGCCCGTCGGCCCACTCGGCGCACCAGCGTGCGGTGGCGATGCTCACGGCGGCGCCGACCAGTGCGGGCGGCTCCTCCGGCCGGGTCCACAGCTTCGCCCGGTCCACCGTGACGAGGCCGTCGTGGCTGACCTCCTCGCCTGCGAGCAGCGCCCGGATCACGTCGACGCACTCGCGCAGCCGGGCGCTGCGGATGTCCTTGCGCGGCCAGACCTCGCCGGTGATGTGCTCGTTCGCCGCCTCGCCGGTGCCCAGCGCGGCCCAGAACCGGCCCGGGTACATGGCGCCGAGCGTGCCGATGGCCTGCGCGATGATCGCCGGGTGGTAGCGCTGGCCGGGGGCGTTCACCACGCCGAAGGACAGGTTCGTGGCCTGGAGCGCGGCGCCGAGCCAGGACCAGGCGAACCCGGACTGGCCCTGTCGCTCGCTCCACGGCGAGAAGTGGTCGGAGCACATGGCCGCGTCGAAGCCGGCGCGTTCGGCGTGGATCACCGCCTCCAGCAGCCGGGCCGGGTGGATCTGCTCGTGGGATGCGTGGAAGCCGAACGCCGTCATGGTCGCCACTCCTACCCGTGACGGCGTCCGGCCAATCGCGTCTACTCGGAGTGCGCCCCGGCGCCCGCGCCGGCCTCGCCCTCGCCGATCCACACGGTCTTGGTGTTGCAGAACTCGCGCATGCCGGCGGCGGACAGCTCGCGGCCGTACCCGGAGTTCTTCACACCACCGAACGGCAGCTCCGGATAGGACGTGGTCATGCCGTTGACGAACACGTTGCCGGCGTCCAGGTCGACGGCGAAGCGCTCCTGCTCGGCCGGGTCGTTCGTCCAGGCGTTGGAGCCGAGGCCGAAGCTGGTGCCGTTGGCGACCTCGATCGCCTCGTCGTACGAGCCGACCCGGTAGAGCCCGGCGACCGGCCCGAACACCTCCTCGGCCCACATCCGCATCTCCGGGCGCAGGTCGGTGACCACGGTCGGCGGGTAGTACCAGCCGTCCCCGGCCGGCTTCTCGCCGCCGCAGAGCACAGTCGCGCCCTGGTCCACCGCGTCGGTGACCTGCGCGTGCACCTCGTCGCGACCGCGCTCGCTGGCCAGCGGGCCGACGTCGGTGCCGTCGTCCATCGGGTCGCCGACGCGCAGCGCCGCCATCCGGGCGGCGAACTTCTCGGCGAACGCGTCGAACACGTCGGTGTGCACGATGAACCGCTTCGCGGCGATGCAGGACTGCCCGTTGTTCTGGCAGCGGGCGGTGGTGGCGACCTCGGCTGCGGTGTCCAGGTCGGCCGAGGGCATCACCACGAACGGGTCGCTGCCGCCCAGCTCCAGCACCGTCTTCTTGATCTCCCGGCCGGCGATCTGGGCGATGGACCGGCCGGCCGGCTCGCTGCCGGTGAGCGTGGCGGCGCGCACGCGGGGGTCGCTGAGGATCCGGTCGACCGCGTCGGAGCCGACCAGCAGCGTGGTGAACGCGCCCTCGGGGAAGCCGGCCCGGCGGAACAGGTCCTCCAGGTAGAGCGCGGTCTGCGGCACGTTCGAGGCGTGCTTGAGCAGGCCGGTGTTGCCCGCCATCAGGGCCGGGGCGGCGAACCGCATCACCTGCCACAGCGGAAAGTTCCACGGCATCACCGCGAGCACCGGACCGATCGGCTGGTAACGCACGTACGCCCGCTTCGCCTTGACCGCGGCGGCGTCGGCCGGCTCGTCCGCGAGCATCCGGGGCGCGTTCCCGGCGTAGAAGCGGCAGGCGGTGGCGCACTTGGTGACCTCCGCCTTCGCGGCGGCGTACGTCTTGCCCATCTCGGTGGTCATCAGCCGGGCCGTCTCGTCGCGCTCGGCGTCGAGCAGGTCGGCGGCGGCGAGGAGCCACCGGGCCCGCTGCGCGATCGTGGTGTCGCGCAACTGCCGGAAGGCGAGGTCGGCCCGCTCGATCGCGGCGTCGATCTGCTCGTCCGACATCGCCTCGTACGTCTTGAGCACCTGTCCGGTGGCGGGATTGGTGGTGGCGATGGGCATGTCGTACTCCTGTCACTCGAACAGCGAGTGCCGCACGCCCGGCTCCTCCCGGCGGCGCGCGGCGCGGCGGCGCTGGATCACGACCAGGTCGACCACCGCCACCACGGCGAGCAGCGCGCAGACGACACCCAGCCAGGCGATGTCCGCGGCGAACGCGAGCACCGCGAAGACGGTCATCACGACCAGACCGAACGTGGCGAGCGCGAGCCGCAGGTTCAGGGCGCTGTTCGCGTGGCCGACCGTGCCACGGGCGCGGCGGGGCTGTGATCGGGTCATTCCTGGGGCCTACCCCGGCACGGGCGGGGATAACCGGCCGGTGCGGGAACACCGGTGATCCGGGACACCCGGCGGGCAGGCGCCGGATGCGGCCGGCAGGCGGGTGCGTTACATCGGTCTGCCGGTTCCGGCGGAGATCCCGCGGAACGGTGGAGAGGATGGCATGACCACGACTCAGGCCGTACCCGTGACCGTCGCCGTGTCCCGGCGCGCCGACCCGGCGCGTACCGACGAGGTGGTGGCGTGGATGCGGGCCGGGACGGCGCTCGCGGAGAGCTTCCCGGGCTTCCTCGGCGCCGGTTTCGTCCGCAGCGCCCCCGGTTCCGGCGAGTGGCACGTGATGTACCGCTTCGCCGACGCGGACACCCTGCGCGACTGGGAGGACTCGCCGCAGCGGCGCTGGTGGCTCAGCTCGGCGCAGGGCATCGTCGAGCACACCCGGGTGGAGCGGCGCACCGGCATCGAGGGCTGGTTCGCCCCGCCGGTTGACCACGTGGTCGAGACGTTCGGCGAGCCGGAACCGGCCGCGCCGCCGCGCTGGAAGCAGGCGGTCACGATCTGGCTGGCGTTCTTCCCGCTCAGCCTGGCCGCCACGCTGCTGACCACCCGGTTCCTCGCCGGCGTGCCGCTGGCCGGGCGGACGCTGCTGATGACGCTCGTGCTCACCCCGCTGATGACCTACCTGGTGCTGCCCCGGATCACCCGGGCGCTGCACCGGTGGCTGCACGGCCGGCCTGCGCCGACACGACAGATGTGAACGACAGTGGTCGATGCCCGATAGCCGACAGAACCGCCACCGGCTCTCCGCCGGGGCATAGGGTCGACGCGCCCGTTGCCGCCGCCGGACGGGGGACCGATGAGACGCTGGATCGCCGCGCTGGCCTGCCTGGCGGCGCTCGTCGCGCTCGCCTGTGACGGCTCCGGCGAGGCGTCACCCCGGCCCTCCGGCACACCCGCCCCCGGCGAACCCCGGGTGCTGGTCGCGCTCGGCGACTCGGTCAGCACCGGCTACGGCTCCTGCCTGGTGCTGGTGAGCTGCGAACGCAACTCCTGGTCGACCGGGGACGGCCTGCGGGTGGAGAGCCTCTACCGGCGGCTGCGCGCCGACGCGCCGGGGCTGCGGGCGTACAACCGGGCCGTGCCCGGGGCCCGCGCGGCCGCGCTGACCGGCCAGGCCCGGTCGGCGGTACGCGACAGGGCCGACCTGGTCACCGTGCTGATCGGCGCGAACGACGCCTGCCGGGGCGACGTCGACGACATGACGCCGGTCGCCACCTTCCGCGACCAGGTCGACGCGGCGCTGGGCGTGCTGCGCGAGGGCCGGCCGAAGGCCCGGGTGCTGGTGGTCAGCATCCCGGACCTGTACCGGCTCTGGCAGATCGGGCACACCGAGCCCCGCGCCGTGCGGGCCTGGTCGCGGGGCGTATGCCCGTCGCTGCTGGCCGACGCCACGTCGACAGCGCCCGCCGCTGCCGCCCGCCGGGCCCGCGTCAGGGACCGGATCGAGGCGTACGACGGGCAACTGCGCGCCGCCTGCCGGGCGTACGGGTCACGCTGCCGGTGGGACGGCGGCGCGGTGCACCGCCATCGCTTCGACCTGGACCAGGTCAACGCGCTCGACTGGTTCCACCCGAACGCGACCGGGCAGGGCCGGCTGGCCGAGGTGGCCTGGAACGCCTCCGGCTGGTCAGGGCTGACGCGGGCCCGGTAGCTGCCGGGGGCCGGCGGCGCGGTAGAGGGCGCGCGTACGGTCGGCCAGTTCCTTGGTGGCCGACGAGTTGGCCCAGGTGCCGAGCACGATCGCCGCGCCCGGCACGACCTTGGCGAACATCCGCTTGGCGGCACGCACCCCGGCCATCCGGGCCAGCCGGACCCCGAGCTGGAGCATCACCCGGCCCAGCGCCCGGTCACCGGCGGAGCCGAACAGCGCACCGGCCCGCTCCCGGCCGGCGGCCACGCCCAGCGCGAGACGGGCCGTCTCGGCGACCTTGTGCACCCGCTGGAGCACCAGCAGGTCGGTGGCCCGGTCCGGGTGCGCCGGGTCGACGCCGTAGGCGGCCGCGACGTGCAGCACCAGCCGGGCCTGGGTCCAGGCCAGCACGCCCACGTCGATCACCGCGCCGGGCAGCCCGGCCGCGCCGGACACCGCACCGGAGAGCCGGGCGTGGTTGACGAACTTGCGTACCGCCTGGTCGGCCAAGTGCTCCGGCGGGGCGGCCGGTCGCAGCGCCCGCTCCCGGGCGGCCCACTGGGCGGCCTCCGGGCCGAGCCGGCGTACCGCCTCCAGGGCCAGGTGCTCCGGCGCGTACTGCGGGTCGTCCCGCATCCGGTCCCACAGCTTGGCCGGTGGTGCCTCGGGCGCCTCCACCGGCGGGACGGGGGCGGCGGGGGGCTCCCCGTCGACGGGGGCGGGGTCGGTCACGAAGGGCTCCGGAGGCTCGTGCGGCGGGGGTGACGCGGGTCAGCGCCGGCGCGACTGCAGCCGGTTCGCGATCTGCCGCAGCCGGGCCTGGTTCTCCGGCTTCGACATCTCACGCCGGCCGCGGTCGACCAACTGCTGGCCCCGCGGCGACCGCAGGAAGGCGGTGATCCGTTGCATCAGCGACATGAGGGTCCTCCCGTCCTGCGGTCCCCTTCATGTGTACCTGGGACCGGCAAGCCCTTGATACCCGAATCGGCCCTTCGGCAACCACCCGTCCTGGTCAGCCCAGGATCTCGGCCACCACTTCGCCGGCCCGCCACTCGTGCTGGGCGTACGCGTCCGGGAACGCCGAGATCTGCACGGCCTGGGCGGCCACGGAGAGCGGCAGGCTCTGCCAGCCGGGGATCTCCGCCAGCGCGGACAGGAACGCCTTCGTCGCGTACTCCGGGTCCATCAGCTGCTCGACGGTGCCCCAGCCGCTGCTCGGGCGCTGCTGGAACAGCCCGACCGAGTCGTGGTCCCAGCCGATGGCCTGGTGCGGGTAGCTCTGCGACTCGGGCAGCACGCCGCTGGCGTAGTTGAGCAGGGTGCTCTCCTGCATGGCGGTCGCCACCGCGATGACGAGGGCGCGGCGCGGCATGCCCATCTCCTTGCCGGCCTGCACGATCTTCTTCGCGTTGTTCATCTGGGTGCGGTCCAGGCCGGCGACCGGGACGATCTGCCGGACGGTCTTCTTCGGCTTGGGCTTGGCGGTCGCCTTCGGGCTCGCCGTCGCGGACGGGCTGGCGCTGGCGCTGGGGGCGGCGGGGGCGGTGCTCGGCCGGGCCATGGCCCGGGACGCCGGGTCGACCGCGGCACGCTCGGCGACCTCCGCCGAGGGCGCCGGGTCGGCGGCGCGGTCCGGGGCACCGAAGCCGGCCTGGCTGACGCCGACCAGGCCCAGGCAGCAGGCCGCGCCGGTGGCGACCGCCAGCTTCGTCCGGCCGGGCCGGGGGTTCGTGGGTGCCCAGAAGCGGGTACGCCGGACCAGTCCCCGGAGTGTGGCCAACCGATTGGTGGAGGGGGTATCGTCCGAACGGTCAGCCGGGCGGCCGGAGCCGAACGGGTCGTCGAGGTTGCCGTCGTTACGCATCCGACGAGGCTAGGCAGGGCAAACCGGGATCACCCAGGCCCAAAGGGTGGCCCTCGCCACACTTTGGCCGTTCCGAAGCGGACGGCCCATCCCAGTGCGACCCGGCGGACCACGGACCTCGGGAACCGGACCAATCACCCGGCCTGCAACCCGCGCAGCGGCCCGGGCAGGAACGCCGCAGACCTCCCGGTCCCGCCCGATGATCGACTAACTCGTCCGTTCGGACGATCCGGATATGGGTCGCCGGACCGGGGCGTAGCCGAATCGTGATCATCATCCGGGCATCGGACGTGGCCGTAACGGAATGGACCACCCGCCCCGGTACGTTGGCCGAACCGGGGACGCCGCACGCTCGGCGCTCCCCCGTACGCGTCGACAGGGAGGACCCCACCGGTGCTCGATCCACACGAGCTCTACGAACTCACCGACGAGCTGCCCGAGCTCGGCCAGCCGGTGCTGATCCAGGCGCTCACCGGCTTCGTCGACGCCGGCAACGCCACCCGGCTGGCCCGGGAACAGCTGCTCACCTCGCTCGACGCCCGGGTCATCGCCCGCTTCGACGTGGACCAGATCTTCGACTACCGCTCCCGCCGCCCGGTGATGACCTTCGTCGAGGACCACTGGGAGTCCTACGACGCCCCGGCGCTGGAGCTGCACCTGCTGCACGACGACGACGAGACCCCGTTCCTGCTGCTCACCGGCCCCGAGCCGGATCTTCAGTGGGAGCGTTTCGTGGCCGCCGTCGCCGGGCTCAGCGCCCGCCTCGACGTCCGGCTCACAGTCGGGCTCAACTCGATCCCGATGGCGGTGCCGCACACCCGGCCCAGCGGCGTCACCGCGCACGCCACCCGCAAGGAACTGATCGCCGGGCACGAGCCGTGGCTGCAGAAGGTGCAGGTGCCGGCCGGCGTCGGTCACCTGCTGGAGTACCGCCTCGGCGAGCAGGGGCGCGACGCCCTCGGCTTCGCCGCGCACGTGCCGCACTACGTGGCCCAGGCCGAGTACCCGGCCGCCGCCGAGGCGCTGCTGTCCGCCGTGTCCCGCAGCACCGGCCTGCTGCTGCCCGTCGAGGCGCTGCGGACCGCCGCCGAGGCGGTCCGGGTGGAGATCGACCGCCAGGTCACCCAGACCGAGGAGGCGGCGACGCTGGTCCAGGCGCTGGAGGAGCAGTACGACACGTTCGCCCGCGGCCGGGGCGAGAAGAGCCTGCTCGCCGGCGAGACCGGGCCGCTGCCCACCGCCGACGAACTCGGCGCCGAGCTGGAACGCTTCCTCGCCGAGCAGACCCGACCCGGCGACACCCCGGAGCGCTGACCGGGCGGGGCGGGCGGGGATGCGGCAGGCTGGGGGCATGCGCCTGGCGACCTGGAACGTCAACTCGGTGAAGGCCCGCCTGCCCCGGCTGCTCGACTGGCTGGCCACCACGAAGCCCGACGTCGTGTGCCTGCAGGAGACCAAGTGCCCTGACGGGGCGTTCCCGGTCGCCGAGGTGGGCGAGCTGGGCTACGAGGTGGCCAGCCACAGCGACGGGCGGTGGAACGGCGTCGCCGTGCTGTCCCGGGTCGGACTGGCCGACGTGACTGTCGGCTTCCCGGGCGAACCCGGGTTCCCCGAGCCCGAGGCCCGCGCCATCTCGGCCACCTGCGACGAGCTACGGGTCTGGTCGGTGTACGTGCCGAACGGCCGCGCGCCGGACGACCCGCACTACGCGTACAAGCTGGCCTGGTTCGCGGCGCTGCGCGACGCCCTCGAACCGGAGGTGGCCGGCGCGCTGCCGGTGGCCGTCTGCGGTGACTTCAACGTGGCGCCCACCGACGCCGACGTCTGGGATCCCACGCTGTTCGTCACCTCCACCCACGTCACCCCGGCCGAGCGGGCCGCGCTGGCCGCGCTGCGTGACCTGGGACTGGAGGACGTGGTGCCGACGCCGATGAAGGGGCCGCACCCGTTCACGTACTGGGACTACCGGGCCGGGATGTTCCACCAGAACAAGGGCATGCGGATCGACCTGGTGTACGCGAGCGCGTCGTTCGCCCGCGCGGTCCGCTCCGCGTACGTGGACCGGGAGGCCCGCAAGGGCAAGGGCCCCTCCGACCACGCCCCGATCGTGGTCGACGCGGACCTGACACCGGCCGTCGAGACGTTCTGAGGGCAGCGCTCGTTAGGGTGGACACATGGCTGTCGTGAAGATCAACGCGATCGACGTCCCGTCCGGCGCCGGCGAGGAGCTGGAGAAGCGGTTCGCGGCCCGGGCCGGCGCGGTGGAGAACTCCCCCGGTTTCCTCGGCTTCGAGCTGCTGCGCCCGGTCGCCGGGGACACCCGCTACTTCGTGTACACGCGCTGGGAGACCGAGGAGGCGTACCAGGCGTGGGCGCAGGGCCCGTCGCGGGCCGCGCACGCCGAGGGCGGCGAACCCCGCAAGCCCGTCGCCACCGGCGCCACCCTGCTGGAGTTCGAGGTCGTCCAGCAGGTCCCCGCCAAACCCTGACCCGCCCTCCCCCGGCCCACCCGGCCCGCCGGGCCCGCCCGGCCCCCGGCCCTCCCCGTCGATCATGAAGTTGACGGCGTTCGCGGTCCGAATTGTCGCCGCCAACCTCATGATCGTCGGAGTGAGGGCGGGAGCGAGAGCGTCGGGCAGCGGTCAGCTCGCCAGGGACGCGAAGACGATCACGTTGTCCTGGTAGCCGGTACGGCCGCCGACCCACTCGCCGCCGCACGTGATCAGGCGCAGCTCGGCCGGACCCGAGTCGCCGTAGACCCGGGCGGCGGGCAGGTTCGCCTTGTCGAAGTACTCGACGCTGTCCACCTTGAAGGTCACCACGCTGCGGTCGGCGCGCGTCACCTGGATCCGGACGCCGGGCTTGAGCGAGCGCAGCCGGTAGAAGACGGCCGGCCCGCTCTTGGTGTCGACGTGACCCACGATGATCGCCCGGCCCGGGTCGCCGGGCACCGCTCCCCTGTCGTACCAGCCGGTCTGGTCGTGCTCGGTCAGCGGCGGCACGTCCACCGAGCCGTCCTTCGCCTGCCCGACCGGGGTGACCGGCGCGTTGACCTTGATGGCCGGCACCGCCAGGCGTACCGGCCGGCTCGCCGGCTTCCGGACCGGGGCGGCGGCACTCGCCGGGGCCGCCGCGCCCGACCCGTTCGACCGGCTCGACCCGGTGGACGCGTCGGCGAAGTCGAACGGCCCGGCCGTGCGCCCGAGCCCGGCCCCGGTGGCGAACACACCGACCAGCACCAGCGCCACTGCCAGCGGCTTCGACCAGGAACCCCGGCCCCGGTCCCGCCCGCCCGGCGACGCCGGTGGCGGTTCGACAGGCGGCGGCCCGGCGGGCCGGGGACGCAGGGCCGGCGGATCGGCCGACGGCGGGTACCACGGTCGCGACGCGGCGGGCGGCGGCATCCACGGCCGCGACCCGGAGACCGGCACGGCCGACGACCCGGTCCCGGCGGCCGGACTCTCCCCCGAGCGCGGGCCGGTCCGGGGCGCGGCGGCCGGGTCAGCCCTGGAGAACCGGGCGACCTCGGCAGGCGGGCCGGCCCTGGACGGGCGGGCGGCATCGGGCGATGGTGCGGCGGGCGGGGGCAGTGCCAGGAACGGCCGGCCGGAGCGCCGTGCTCCGGCGGGCGGCGGAACGAAGTGCTCGGCCATGACCGGCCTCAGCGTCCGGCGGCGCCGCGGGCGTGCCGGCGGGACGCGGCCACGCCGAGCCCGGCGCCGACCACTGTCACCGCCAGCCCGACGGGCACCAGCAGGCCGCCGAGCCCGGGGCCGGCGGTGCCGCCGAATCCGGTCGCCGGGCCACGGCTGGGCAGGTGACTGGGCGGGTGGGTCGGCTGCCGGGTGGGCTGCCCCTGCTTGACCACCTGGAGCATGGTGGAGGCGGTCTCCCCACCCGGGCACTCCAGCTTCACCCGATAGTTACCGGGCCGGGTGCGCTCGTGGACCATCGGCGAGGCGGTGAGCAGGCCGCGCTGCGGCTGCACCTGGATCCTGCCGAACGCGTCCGAGGTCACGATCGCCGGCACGGTGTTGTTCCGGCAGCTCGCCCGGATGCCGACGAGGTAGCCGGGCGAGACGGTGCCCGGGGTGACCTCCACGAAGATCACGTCGGCCGGGGGCTGTTCCGGCACCGGCTCGGCGGCGCGCGGCGCGGCCTGGGCGGGCAGCGCGCCGACCAGCGGGGCGGCGCACGCGGCGACCGCGACCAGCAGCGCCTCACGTACCCTGAACGACCCCATGACCCCTCCCGGCGTACGGGATGAATCCTCTCACCCCCGGCCGCACATCACATCCGATCCGGGTCGCGTAGGCTCGGGTCGCTGTGACCCTCCCCGACATCGCCGCCGGCCGCATCCGTACCTTCCATCCGCGTCGCGGACGGATGAGCGAGCGGCAGCGCGACGCGCTCACCCGGCTCTGGCCCGCGTACGGCCTCGAGATCGCCGCCCTCGACGGGCCGTGCGATCCGACGGCGCTGTTCGGACGACGGGCGCCGCTGGTGCTGGAGATCGGCTCCGGCATGGGCGACGCCACCGCCGCGATGGCGGCGGCCGACCGGGACCGACACTATCTGGCGGTCGAGGTCCATACGCCGGGAATCGCCAACCTGCTCGACCTGGTGGAACGCCACGGTCTGGACAACGTGCGGGTGGCCGAGGGCGACGCGCTGGACCTGGTCCGGGCCATGCCGGAGGGCTGCCTGGACGCGGTGCACGTCTTCTTCCCGGACCCGTGGCCGAAGACCCGGCACCACAAGCGGCGGATCATCGCGCCGGCGCACGTGGCGCTGCTGCGGTCCCGGCTGGTGCCGGGCGGCACGCTGCACTGCGCGACGGACTGGGCCGAGTACGCCGAGTCGATGCGCGAGACGCTCACCGCCGACCCGGAGCTGGTCGACGTGTGCGGCGGTTACGCGCCCCGTCCGGCGCACCGGCCGGTGACGAAGTTCGAGCGGCGCGCGCTGACCGCGGGCCGGGAGGTCTTCGACCTGATCCACCGGCGGCGCTGAACCCGGTGCGCTGAACCCGGTTGGCGCGGCGTGGTGTGATCCAGGCACGATGGGAGCCGCCATGACTCTCACCGCCGCGCTGCCGAAGACCGCCGATCCCGACACCCTCTACGACGCGTTCGCCTCCTGGGCGTCCGAGCGCGGCCTGGACCTCTATCCCCATCAGGAGGAGGCGGTCATCGAGATCGTCTCCGGTGCGAACGTGATCATGAATACGCCGACCGGCTCGGGCAAGAGCCTGGTGGCGATCGCGGCGCACTTCGCGGCGCTGGCCGACGACCGGACGACCTTCTACACCGCGCCGATCAAGGCGCTGGTCTCGGAGAAGTTCTTCGCGCTCTGCGAGGTCTTCGGCGCGGAGAACGTCGGCATGCTCACCGGCGACGCCAGCGTCAACGCGGACGCGCCGATCATCTGCTGCACCGCGGAGATCCTGGCCAACCTGGCGCTGCGCGAGGGCCGCCGCGCCGACGTCGGCCAGGTGATCATGGACGAGTTCCACTTCTACGCCGAGCCGGACCGCGGCTGGGCCTGGCAGGTGCCGCTGATCGAGCTGCCGCAGGCCCAGTTCGTGCTGATGTCGGCCACGCTCGGCGACACCACCCGCTTCGTCGACGACCTGACCCGGCGCACCGGGCGGCCGACCGCCGTCGTCCGCTCGGCCGAGCGGCCGGTCCCGCTCCTCTTCTCGTACGCGACCACGCCGCTGCACGAGACGCTGGAGGAACTGCTGGAGACCAAGCAGGCCCCGGTGTACGTCGTGCACTTCACCCAGGCCGCCGCGCTGGAACGCGCCCAGGCGCTGATGAGCGTGAACGTCTGCACCCGCGCCGAGAAGGACATGATCGCGAGCGCGATCGGCAACTTCCGGTTCACCTCCGGCTTCGGCAAGACGCTGTCCCGGCTGGTCCGCCACGGCATCGGCGTGCACCACGCCGGCATGCTCCCGAAGTACCGCCGCCTGGTCGAGACGCTCGCCCAGGCCGGCCTGCTCAAGGTCATCTGCGGTACGGACACGCTCGGCGTCGGCATCAACGTGCCGATCCGTACCGTGCTGTTCACCGGCCTGAGCAAGTACGACGGCACCCGCACCCGGCTGCTCAAGGCCCGCGAGTTCCACCAGATCGCCGGCCGGGCCGGGCGGGCCGGGTTCGACACGCTGGGCCGGGTCGTGGTGCAGGCCCCCGAGCACGTGATCGAGAACGAGAAGGCGCTCGCGAAGGCCGGTGACGACCCGAAGAAGCGCCGCAAGGTGGTGAAGAAGAAGCCGCCGGAGGGCTCGATCGGCTGGGGCGAGCCGACGTTCCAGCGGCTGGTCGAGGCCGAGCCGGAGCCGCTCACCTCCAGCTTCCAGGTCAGCCACTCGATGCTGCTCAACGTGATCGGCCGCCCCGGCGACGCGTTCGCCTCGATGCGGCACCTGCTCACCGACAACCACGAGGACCCGGCCGCGCAGCGCCGGCACATCCGCCGGGCCATCGCCATCTACCGCGCGCTGCGCGCGGGCGGCGTGGTCGAGGAGCTGCCCGAGCCGGACGAGACCGGCCGCCGGGTACGCCTCACCGTCGACCTCCAGCTCGACTTCGCGCTGAACCAGCCGCTGTCACCGCTGGCGCTGGCCACGGTCGAGCTGCTCGACCGGGAGTCGCCGTCGTACGCGCTCGACGTGCTCAGCGTGATCGAGTCGATCCTGGACGACCCCCGCCAGGTGCTGTCCGCGCAGCAGTTCAAGGCCCGCGGCGAGGCGGTCGCCGCGATGAAGGCCGAAGGCATCGAGTACGAGGCGCGCCTGGAACTGCTCGACGACGTGACCTGGCCCAAGCCGCTGGCGGAGCTGCTGGACTCCGCGTACGAGATGTACCGGCAGGGCCACCCCTGGGTGGCCGACCACCAGCTCTCCCCCAAGTCCGTGGTCCGGGACATGTACGAGCGGGCCATGACGTTCCCCGAGTACGTGCAGTTCTACGGGCTGTCCCGGTCCGAGGGGCTGGTGCTGCGGTACCTCGCCGACGCGTACAAGACGCTGCGGCAGACCGTCCCCGAGGACGCGAAGACCGAGGAGCTGGTCGACCTCATCGAGTGGCTGGGCGAGCTGGTCCGCCAGGTCGACTCCAGCCTGATCGACGAGTGGGAGCGGCTGCGCAACCCGTCGGACGTGGCCGAGGTCGCCGCCTCGCTGGACGACCGGCCGCCGGCGGTGACCCGCAACGCGCGGGCGTTCCGGGTGCTGGTGCGCAACGCGATGTTCCGTCGCGTCGAGCTGGCCGCGCTGCGCCGCTGGGACCTGCTCGGCGAGCTGGACGCGGGCGACGGCTGGAACGCCGACGCCTGGGCCGACGCGCTGGAGCCGTACTTCGAGGCGTACGACTCCATCGGGGTGGGGCCGGACGCGCGCGGGCCGGCGCTGCTGATGATCGAGCAGGGCCGCGAGCGGTGGACCGTCCGGCAGATCCTGGACGACCCGGACGGCGACCACGACTGGGGCATCAGCGCCGAGATCGACCTGGCCGCCTCGGACGAGACAGGCGCGGCGGTGGTCCGCGTCACCGACGTCGGCCAGTTGTAGCGGCGTCGGCTGACGTACGCCGCGGGGGCGGAACCGGTCCGGTTCCGCCCCCGCGATCGTGTCCGATCAGTCGCGCGGGGCCTGGAACGCCACGCGACGACGACGGAACACGACGAACAGGACCGCGCCGGCCGCGAGCACGGCGGCGCCGACACCGGCGAGCGTGGCCGCCGGCGCACCGGTGATCGGCAGGCCGCCGCCGGTGCCACCGCTGCCGTCTCCGGAGCCACCGGTGCCCGGGCCGCCGTTGCCGACCGCGACGACGATGTGAGCGGTGTTGTTCTCCGGCTTCGACTCGGTCGAGGACGTGGCGCCGTCGACCACGATCGTGCCGTCGGTACCCGGCGTCGACTTGATCTTCAGCTGGACGGTGGGCTTGATCCGGCCGTAGCCGGAGGCCACGCTCGGGAACTCGCTCTCGAAGTTGCACCGCAGCTTCGCCGACTCGGGCAACGTCGTGCCCGGCTGGCCGTCGGTGTAGCACCACTCGCTGGGCAGCAGGACGGTGCCGCTCGGTGCGGTGATGAGGACACCGGGGCCGCCGCCGTCGGACGGGCCGTGGTTGACGACCTCGTAGGTGAGGTCGACGGTCTGGCCGACCGCCCCCTTCACCGGCGCGGCGGTGACGGCGACGTCGAGGCTGTTCTTCTTGCTCCAGAACCGGAAGTCGGCGTAGTTGTCCGACTCGTCGAGCTCGCGCTCCACGACGGACTTGCGGGCCTGGCCCGCCTTGACCGCCTTGGCGTGCAGCTTCTCGGCGGCGGTGGCGAACGACGGGCCGTTGCCCTTGGTCGCCGCGGCCTTCTTCGCCGTCTCCGCCTCACCGGCCAGCGCGGTGCTGAACAGGGCGTAGTTCTCGTCCGGGCCCGGCAGGTTGCGGCCGAACGTGATGTTGAACAGCGACTCGCCCGTCTCGTCGTCGAACAGCAGCAGCCCCTCGCCGGGCTTGAGCGTCAGCGGCACCGTGCAGGTGACCTGGCTCGGCCCGTAGACGTACGGCGGACCGCTGGCCTTCGGGTAGTAGCCGACGTAGGTGCAGTCGCTGTACCGCTCGACGAAGGTGGCGCCGGTGGGCAGGTCGACCCGGACGGTGAAGTCGGCCGCCGGGCTGTCGCCCTCGTTGAGCACACCGCTGTAGAGCGGGACCCGGTCGCCCTCACCGACCGGCTTGGACTTGTCGTTCAGGTCGTCGGCGGCGGCGACCAGATCGGGGCCCGAGGCGCGGATCGTGACCGGGAAGCTGATCGTGTTGTCGCCGGGGTTGGCGTCGTCCTGTGCGCCGGCGATGGTCACGCCGACCGAACCGGCGTCACCGGGGGTCGCACCGGTGCGGCTGGCCAGCGAGAGCGGGTAGATGAGATCGGTCTGGCCGGCCACCAGGCCACCGATGGTGCAGGTGACCTTCCCCGCCGCGAGCTTGCAGGAGTCGTTCCAGTCCGGCACCGAGGCGACCACGTCGGACGACAGCTTGCCCAGGTCGAGCGTGACGGTCACCGCCGTCGCGTCGGCCTGGCCGTAGTTGTAGACGTACATGCCGACCGTGGTGCCACTGTTGTCGATCTCCGCGACGGGGTCGCTGCTGAAGGACACGAACAGGTCGGGCAGTTCGTCGGCGGCGTGCGCCGGGGTCGACGGGGCGAAGAGCGCGGTCGTGGCCAGCAGCGCCGCGGCGGCGGCGAGGCGGGGCCATCGGGCCGTGAGGGATCGCATGGGTACTCCGGGAGAGAGGTGTGGAAGAACCGCACTCTAGGGGACGGATCGATCGCGCGGTGTCCCGTCCGGATCGGCGGGCCGTCGGCGAACGGATCGACAATGCCCCTTTCGCACCCTGGGCGATGTCAGACCCGTCGATTAGAATGTATGTACTAATCGAGCTGCTGACCTGGGAGGATGCTCGTGACTGCGCCCACCTCCGCGACCCCTGTCACCCCCTACGCCACCCTCCTCGGATTCACCCGGTACGTCGACCGCACCGGCCCCACCAAGGCCACCTTCGTCGGCGGGCTGCGCCGGCAGCGGGCCAGCCGGCACGGCTTCAACCCGCACGGCCAGTTCGTCAAGGCGCTCAAGGCCGACGTCGCGTTCCACACCGGCGGTACGCACCTCGCGCAGGTAGCCGACCTGGTCAAGCCGCGCTGGCGACCGCTCTACGAGGCGCTCGTGCCGGGCGCGACCCGCTGGCTGCACTCGCTCGGCGAGCCGGCCGGCGTCGACCTGGCCCAGACGCGCGATGCGCTGGCCATGCTGGGCGACCTGCCCGTGAAGATCAACCCGCAGTTCGGCGTCCGGTACGCCGACGGCCGGGCCGAGGCGATCCGGCTGCACTTCGACGAGGCGCCGCCGAGCGAGGAGACGACGCTGGCCACACTGCACCTGATGGCCCGGCACATGGACGCGGTGCTGCCGCACGCCGAGCCGGTCCTGGTCGACGTGCGGCGCGGCGAGGCGCACCGGATGCCCGCCGACGTCAAGCCCGAGCAGATCGAGCAGTGGCTGGCCGGTGAGGCGGCCGCGTTCCGGGCCATCTGGTCCACCGCCGCCTGACCGGCCGCCGCGGCACGCCATCCGGCGCACCGCGACCACGCCGCCGGACCGCGTACCCGGCGGCGACCGCCGCACCGCCCACCTACCGAACGGCCGCCCCGCCACCCGGGGCGGCCGTTCGTCGTCCCGGGCGGTGCGCCGCACGGCGCCCAACCGGTGGGCGAACAGCAGACGGCATCGTCCCCTGTCTGCTTTCCTCCTCCGGGCTCAGGTTGGTGGCATATACGGGCATCCGTCGGGAACACCCCCGCGTGGCCGCCCTCCCTGACACCCCCCGCCGTTCGCCGTTCGCCATCAGTCGTCCGTCGTTCGCCGTCGTCGAGGAGCAACAGTGGTAACAAACGACTCGTCCGTCGTACCCCCGCTACGGACCGCCCGCGCCCCACGCCCGGTACGTGGCCGTCTGATCCTGCTCGGGCCCGCGTTCGTGGCGGCGGTCGCCTACGTCGACCCCGGCAACTTCGCCACCAACTCCACCGCCGGTGCCCGGTACGGCTACCTGCTGGTCTGGGTGGTCGTGGCGGCGAACCTGGCCGCCATGCTGGTGCAGACGCTCACCGCCAAGCTCGGCCTGGCCACCGGGCGCAGCCTGCCGGAACTGTGCCGGGAACATCTGCCCCGGCCGCTCAACCGGGTCATGTGGGCGCAGGCCGAACTGGTCGCCATGGCCACCGACCTGGCCGAGGTGATCGGCGGGGCGGTCGCGCTGTACCTGCTGTTCGGCGTCCCGCTGCTGCCCGGCGGCCTGATCATCGGCGCCGCCTCGTTCGCCATCCTGGCGCTGCGCGCCAGGGGTTTCCGGACGTTCGAGATCGCCATCGCGGTGCTGCTCGGCGTGATCGTGCTGGCGTTCGCTGTCAACCTGGTCAGCGCGCAACCGGACGTGTCCGACGCCGCGGCCGGGCTGCTGCCTCGGATGCAGGGCACCGACAGCATGCTGCTCGCCGCCGGCATCCTCGGCGCGACGGTGATGCCGCACGTCATCTACGTGCACTCGGCGCTGACCCCGAACCGGCTGCCGGCGGAGGGCGAGACGCAGCGGCGCGTCGTCGCCAAGGGCCTGCGGATCGACGTGCTGATCGCGCTGGGCATCGCCGGCGCGGTCAACCTGGCCATGCTGCTGGTCGCCGCTAGCAGCTTCCACGGCACGTCGATTCCCGGCACCGACACCCTGGAAGGCGTCCACGCCGGGCTCGCCACCACGCTCGGCACGGCGGCGGCGGTCGGCTTCGCGGTCGCCCTGCTCCTGTCCGGGCTCGCCTCCACGAGCGTCGGCACGTACGCCGGCGAGATCATCATGCAGGGCTTCCTGCGCCGCCGGATCCCGCTGCTGGTCCGCCGCATGATCACGCTGCTGCCCGCGCTCGCGGTGCTCGCGATCGGCGTCGACCCGACCCGCGCGCTGGTGCTGTCCCAGGTGGTGCTGAGCTTCGGCATCCCGTTCGCGCTGATCCCGGTGGTGATGTTCACGCGCCGCCGGGACCTGATGGGCAGCCTGGTCAACCGCCGGGCCACCACCGCCGCCGCGGTCGCGATCACGGCGTTCGTGGTGGCGCTCAACGCGTTCCTGCTCTGGCAACTGGCGGCCTGAACACACCCGCGCCCGTCCGGCCGACGACGGCTGGACGGGCGCGGGTGATCGGGGCTCAGGCGGCCAGGTACTTCTCCAGGTCGTCCAGGATCTTGTTGGCGGCGCCCACGCCGATGCCGGTCATCCAGATCTCGTCGGAGACCACGTGCGCCTTGCCGGCCTTGACCGCGGACAGGCCCTTCCACAGCGTGCCGCCGGTGACCTTGGCCTGCTCGGCGGCGGCCTTCTCGCCGTACGCGGTCACGAACACCACGTCGCCGTCGGCCTCGGCGATGCGCTCCGGGCTGACCCGGTCCATCCGCTTGTCCTCCTTGCCGGCGAGCATCTGCCGCTCGGGGCGGCCCAGGCCGGTGTCGCCGACGACGATGCCGGAGAACGAGTCCGGCCCGTACAGGCGGATCTCGGTCGGCATGAAGCGCACGATGGAGACCTTGCGGGACGAGGCGTCGCCGAGCTTCGCGCCGAAGTCCTTCGCCCGCTTCTCGTACTCGGCCAGCAGGTCCTTGGCCTGCTGCTCCTTGCCCAGCGCCGCACCGTCGAGGAGGAAGTTCTCCTTCCAGGTGACGCCCACCTTCTCGGTGAAGACAGTCGGGGCGATCTTGGACAGCTCGTCGTAGAACTTCTCCTGGCGGAACTTGCTGCCCAGGATCAGGTCCGGGTTGAGCGCGTTGATCGCCTCCAGGTCCGGCTCGGTGAGCACGCCGACCTCGGTGATCCCGGCGAGCTTGTCCGCGCCGAAGTAGGTGGGCCAGCTCTTCGCCTCACCGGCGGTCGCCGCGCCGACCGGGGTGACGCCCAGCGACAGCGCGGTATCGATCTTGTCGGTGTCGAGCACGACCACGCGCTTCGGCTCGGCGGGCACCTTCGTGGTGCCCATGGAGTGGGTGATCTCCCGGGTCTCCCCGGTGCCGGTGCCGGCGACGGGGTCGCTCTCCCCGCAGGCGGTGAGGCCGACGCCGAGAGCGAGGGCGGCGGTGAGTGCGACGGCGAGACGACGCATCAGGTTCCTTTCGGTGGTGCGGGTCGGCGCGCTCAGGCGTCGCCGACGGGGGCGCCGGCCGGGGCCGGCGTGACGGCCGGAACGGCCGAGGTCTGGGCGGATCCGGTCTGGGCGGATCCGGTCTGGGTGAGGGCGGGCACCACGAGCGGGGCGCCGCTGACCGGGCAGGGCACGACCACGCAGTCCAGCCCGAACACGTCGCGGACCAGATCCGCGGTGAGGATCTCGCGCGGCTTGCCGGCGGCCACCACCGCGCCGTCGCGCATGGCGATCAGATGGTCGGCGTACCGGGCCGCCTGGTTCAGGTCGTGCAGCACGGCCACCACTGTCCGGCCGCGTTCGGCGCGCAGCCGGTGCAGCAGGTCCAGCACCTCGACCTGGTGGGCCAGGTCGAGGAACGTGGTCGGCTCGTCCAGCAGCAGCGCGTCGGTGTCCTGGGCCAGCGTCATGGCGATCCACACCCGCTGGCGCTGCCCGCCGGAGAGCGTGTCCACCGGGCGGTCGGCGAGCGCGCTGACGTCGGCCAGCCGCATGGCCTCCTCGACCGCCCGTCCGTCCTCGGCCGACCACTGCCGCCACCAGCGCTGGTACGGCTGCCGGCCGCGCCCGACCAGGTCGGCCACGGTGATCCCCTCGGGCACCAGCGGGCTCTGCGGCAGGACGCCGAGCCGCCGGGCCACGTCCCGGGTCGGCAGCTCGCGGATCGCCGCGCCGTCGAGCAGCACCGCGCCGCGCCGGGGCGTGAGCAGCCGGGCCATCGTGCGCAGCAGCGTCGACTTGCCGCAGGCGTTCGGGCCGACGATCACGGTGAACGTGTCGGCCGGCAGGTCGAGGTCGAGTCCGTCCAGCACGGTGCGGCCCTCGTAGCCGACGACCAGGTCGCGGGTGGACAGCAGCGCGGTCACGACCGCCTCCCTCGGGTGCGGAGCAGCACGAAGATCAGGTACGGCCCGCCGATCGCCGCGGTGAGCACGCCGGCCGGCAGTTGGGTCGGCGCCAGCAGCCGGCGGGCACCGAGGTCGGCGAGGACCAGCAGCAACGCGCCGAGCAGCGCGGCGCACAGCAGCGGCGGGCGCTCGGCGCGGACCAGCCGCCGGGCCACCTGCGGGGCCACCAGCGCCACGAAGTCGACGGCGCCGACCTGGGCGGTGACCATGGCGGCGGCCAGCACACCGGTGCCGGCCAGCCCCATGCGCCGGGCCACCGGCCGCAGGCCGATCCCCCGCGCGGTGTCGTCGTCGAGCGCGCTGCTGCGCAGCGCCCACCCGGCCCAAAGCAGCACCGGCAGCAGGACCGCGAGCGTGCCGGCGATCCAGGCCGCCTCGCTCCATCCCTTGCCTGCGAGCGTGCCGATCAGCCAAATCTGGGCGCGCAGCCCGTCGATCGGGTCGGCGGTGAGCATGACCACCTCGATCAGCGCCCGGAACGCGAACGCCACCGCCACACCCGCGAGCACGAACCGCTGGGCCGCCAGGCCGTGCCGGGCGCCGAGCGCGAACACCGCCACCGCGGCGGCCAGGCCGCCGAGCAGCGCCGCCGGCGCCACCAGCACCGCCGCCGCGCCGCTGGTCAGCGCGATCGTCGCGGCCAGCCCGGCGCCCTGGGTGACACCGATGACGTCGGGGCTGGCGAGCGGGTTGCGGGCCACGCTCTGGATCAGCGTGCCGGCCACGCCGAAGGCCGCCCCTGCCACCGCCGCGAGGACCGCGCGAGGCAGTCGCAGGTCGCGTACCACGAGGTCGTACGGGGTGCCCGCACCGGAGAGCGACCGCACCACGTCCACCGGGGCGACGTACGGCGTACCCAGCGACAGGCTGACCACCACCGCGACGCACAGCAGCACGAACAGCACCGCCGCCACGACGAGGGGCCGCCACCGGAACGGCACCACCACCGCCCCGACCCGCAGCACTCCACGCCCCCGCGGCCGTCGCACCCCACCCCGTTGATCTTGCACTTCGGGCCCCTCGGGTGCCCGGAATGCCCCCTTCGTCGGGGCGGCAAGTGCAAGATCGCGGGAGCCGGGGGTGGGGGTGGGGGTGGGAGCGGGGGTGGTCATGTCGTCACCGTCTTGGCTCGGTGGACCAGGAAGGCCAGGAGCGGGGCGCCGAGCAGGGCGGTGATGATGCCGGCCGGGATCTCACCGGGCGGGGCGACAAGGCGGCCGGCCACGTCGGCGGCGAGCAGCAACGCCGGCCCGAGCAGCGCGGCGACCAGGAGCGTCCACCGCTGGTCCGCGCCCACCAGCGCCCGGGCCAGGTGCGGCACGGCCAGCCCGACGAAGGCGATCGGCCCGGCGGCGGCCACCGCAGCACCGGTGAGCAGCACGCCACCGGCCCCGGCGGCGAGCCGGACCAGTGCGACCCGGTGCCCGAGTCCCCGGGCCACGTCGTCGCCGAGGGCGAGCGCGTCCAGACCGCGGGCGGCGAGCGCGGCCAGCAGCACCCCGGCCACCACGAACGGCAGTACCTGCCCGGCCACGCCGACGCCCCGGCCGGTCAGCCCGCCGACCACCCAGAAGCGGTACTCCTCGAACGTGCGGGCGTCGATGCTGAGCAGCGCGTACACGATGGCGCCGAGACCGGCGTCGAGGGCCGCGCCGACGAGCGCAAGGGTGACCGGGCTGGCGCCCTCGCGGGTGCGGTTGGCGATGGCGAACACGAGCAGCCCGGCGAGCAGCGCGCCGGCGATGCCGAACCAGACGTACCCGGCGAGCGTGCCCACCCCGAACACGGCGATGGCCAGCACCACGCCGAACGACGCCCCGGCGCTGATGCCGAGGATGCGCGGCTCGGCCAGCGGGTTGCGGGTCACCGCCTGGAACAGCACCCCGGCCAGTGCCAGCGCCAGGCCGACGACGAGCCCGAGGGCGGTACGCGGCAGCCGCAGTTCCCGGACCACTGTGGTGGCGTCGCCGCCGTCCGGGGACACGAGCGCGTGCCACACCTGGTCGACGGGGAGGTGCCGGCTGCCGAGCGCGAGGCTGGCCAGCAGCGCCAGCAGGAGCAGGAGCGCCGCCGCCACGGTGACCGCGACGCGGCGGACGGTGCCGCGGCGGACGGGAGTCCCGGCCCGCGCGGGCCGGACGGCGACGGTGGTCACGAGGGGGCTTCGCCTTCCGATTAGGTGCGCCTTACCTTAGCTGACCTGGTAAGGCGTACCTAAGCGGGCTTTGTCGATGGGGTTGCGCCTCCACCGGGGGGAGGCGCGATGGTGGGCGCATGGACGGTGCGGAGCGCTACTCGATCGGTGACCTGGCCCGGCGGACCGGGCTGCCGGTGAAGACCATCCGGTTCTGGTCCGACCGCGGCATCGTGCCGCCCACCGACCGGGGACCGGCCGGCCACCGCCGCTACGACGCGGCGGCGGTGGCCTGGCTCGACCTGGTACGGACGCTGCGCGAGCTGGGCGTGGCCCTGCCCACCGTGCGCCGGGTGGTGGCGCGGGAGGTCAGCCTGGCCGAGGTCGCCTCGGCGCACGCGGACGCGTTGACCGCGCAGATCCGCCTGCTGCGGTCACGCCGCGCGGTGCTGACAGTGATCGCCCGGCGCGGGGCCTCCCCGTCCGAGGCCGACCTGCTGCACCGGCTGGCCGGCCTGGCCGCGCGGGAGCGGCGGCGGCTGGTCGACGAGTTCCTCGACGCGGCGTTCGGCGGCCTGACCGATCCGGGGTTCGCGGGGATCAGACGGTCGCTCACGCCGGAGCTGCCCGACGATCCGGACGACGATCAGATCGAGGCGTGGGTGGAGCTGGCCGAGCTGGCCCTGGACCCGGGATTCCGGGCCGGGCTGCGCCGGCTGGCCGAGCAGCACGCGGCGGACCGGGAAGGCGCCGAGGGCGTACGCCGGGACGTGGTCGCCGTGGTCCGGGAGGAGGTGGCCTCGGCGCTCGCCGACGGCATCGAGCCGGCCGCGCCGGAGGCCGATCCGATCCTGGCCCGGGCGGCGGGCCGGTACGCGCGGCTCTGCGGCCGCTCGGACGACGCCGACCTGCGCCGGCGGATGCTGGACCGGTTGCGGACCGCGAGCGACCCTCGCCGGGAGCGGTACCTGGAGCTGCTCTCCGTGGTCAACGGGTGGCCACCGGCCGAGAGCCTGGCGCCGGTGCTGGACTGGTCGATCCGGGCACTGCGCGCCCGGCAGCACCTAGCCTGAGGACATGCGATTCGACAGGCACACGGTGGTGCTCCTGGTCCGCCCGGACGACGCGCCGGACCTGCCGCAGGACGCCCTCGACCGGATCCAGGACGCGCACCTGGCGCACCAGGCCGGGCTGGTGGAGCAGGGCGCGGTGCTGGCGGCGGGGCCGTTCCTGGACGGCGACGACGGGCGTGTCCGCGGTTTCGTGGTGCTGTCGGTGGACCCGCAGATGGCCCGTGAGCTGTACGCGAACGACCCGGCGGTCCGCGCGGGACGACTCGTCGCGCAGGTCAGCAGCTGGATGGTGCCGGAGGGTCAGGTCCGCTTCGAGCAGGTGCCGGTCCCCCGCTCGATGCTGGAGGCAGCGGCCGGCGACTGAGTGTCGCGGCCGGCAGCGCCCGGAGCGGGGCGCGGTCAGTCCTCCGGGGCCTGCCGGCTGCCCGGCACCACAGGCGTCGGCCACACCCCGGCGCGGGCGGCCACCGGCACCTCGACCTGCTGGTCGGCCCAGACGTACGTCTCGGGCAGCAGGTCGGTGATCGGGATCGCGCGCAGCCCGTCGGCCGGGCCGACGATCACCTTGATCGACGGGAAGTAGTCGAGCAGCACCTGACGGCAGCGTCCGCACGGCGGCAGGACGCCCCGGCCGCGGTCCCCCACCGCGACGATCGCCTCCAGCTCGCCCGCGCCCTGGGTCGCGGCGGCACCGAGTGCGACCACCTCGGCGCACGGGCCGCCGGTGAAGTGGTAGACGTTCACGCCGCTGAACACCCGGCCGTCGGTGCTGCGTACGGCGGCGGCGACTGTGTGGTTGTCGCTGCGGCAGCGCAGCTTCGCGACGGCGGTGGCGGCCTGCACGAGCGCCCGGTCGGTGTCCCGCATGATCATCCCCGCCCCTCGTCGGCCTCGTCCGTCGGCCTCGTCGGCGGCAACTTTATCCGGCGGGGACGGCCGCACCAGGGAGGGCACGCCCAGCGCCGGTAACCCGGGGGCGGTCCGCCGCGCGGCTGCCTATCCTTGGCGACGACATGCAGAATCCAGCCGTACCCGCCGCCCCTGAGACCGCCCGCGACCTGCACCGCCGCCTCGCCCCCCTGATGTTCCGCGATCAGCGCCGGATCCAGCGGCGGCTCGACGGCGTGCGCCGGCTGCGCGACCCGCAGCGGCGGGAGGCGGCGCTGGCCGAGATCGCGGCCGAGGTGACCCGGGCCGAGGCGCGGCTGGAGTCGCGCCGCGCGGCCGTCCCGGCGATCACCTACCCGCCGCAGTTGCCGGTCAGCGAGCGCAAGGACGACATCGCCGCCGCGATCCGCGACCACCAGGTGGTGATCGTGGCCGGTGAGACCGGCTCCGGGAAGACGACCCAGCTCCCCAAGATCTGCCTGGAGCTGGGGCGCGGGATCACCGGCCTGATCGGGCACACCCAGCCCCGCCGGCTGGCGGCCCGCACGGTCGCCGACCGGATCGCCGACGAACTCGGCACCGAGCTGGGCGACGTGGTCGGCTACAAGGTGCGCTTCACCGATCAGGTGGGCGACAACAGCCTGGTCAAGCTGATGACCGACGGCATCCTGCTGGCCGAGTTGCAGACCGACCGGATGCTGCGGCAGTACGACACGCTGATCATCGACGAGGCGCACGAGCGCAGCCTCAACATCGACTTCATCCTCGGCTATCTCAGGCAGCTCCTGCCCCGACGGCCCGACCTCAAGGTCGTCATCACCTCGGCCACCATCGAGACCGACCGGTTCGCGAAACACTTCGCCGACGCCGAGGGCAACCCGGCGCCGGTGGTCGAGGTGTCCGGGCGCACGTACCCGGTGGAGGTCCGCTACCGGCCGCTGGTCGAGGTCACCGAGGCCGACGAGGAGGACGAGGCCGACGAGGAGAACGTCCGGGACCAGATCCAGGCCATCGGCGACGCGGTCGAGGAGCTGGCCGCCGAGGGGCCGGGCGACATCCTCGTGTTCCTCAGCGGGGAGCGGGAGATCCGGGACACCGCCGACGCGCTGGGCAAGCTGGTGCAGTCCAAGCGGTCGCTGCTCGGCACCGAGATCCTGCCGCTGTACGCCCGGCTGTCCACCGCCGAGCAGCACCGGGTCTTCGCCGCGCACTCCAACCGCCGGGTGGTGCTGGCCACGAACGTCGCGGAGACCTCGCTGACGGTGCCCGGCATCAAGTACGTGGTGGACCCGGGCACCGCCCGGATCTCCCGCTACTCCAGCCGGCTCAAGGTGCAGCGGCTGCCGATCGAGCCGGTCTCGCAGGCCAGCGCCAACCAGCGCAAGGGCCGCTGCGGGCGTACCTCGGACGGCATCTGCATCCGCCTCTACGACGAGCAGGACTTCGACTCCCGCCCCGAGTTCACCGACCCGGAGATCCTGCGGACCAACCTGGCCTCGGTCATCCTCCAGATGACCTCGATCGGGCTCGGCGACGTCGCGGCGTTCCCGTTCATCGACCCGCCGGACCGGCGCAACGTCACCGACGGCGTGAACCTGCTGCACGAGCTGGGCGCGCTCGACCCGGCCGAGACCGACCCGGCGAAGCGGCTCACCGCGCTGGGCCGGCGGCTGGCCCAGCTCCCGGTCGACCCCCGGCTGGCCCGGATGGTCCTCGAAGGCGAGCGCAACGGCTGCGCCACCGAGGTCGTGGTGATCGCCGCCGCGCTGTCCATCCAGGATCCCCGGGAACGCCCGGCCGACAAGCAGGCCCAGGCCGACCAGGCGCACGCCCGGTTCGCCGACAAGGAGTCCGATTTCGTCGCGTACCTGAACCTGTGGCGCTACCTGCGGGAGAAGCAGCGGGAGCTGTCGTCCAGCGCGTTCCGCCGGATGTGCAAGGCCGAATACCTCAACTACCTCCGGGTACGCGAGTGGCAGGACATCGTCAGCCAGTTGCGCCAGGTGCTGCGTACCTCCGACAAGGGTGAGGGCCGGCGCGGCGCCGGCGCCGACCTGCCGGAGGAGATCGACACCCCGAAGGTGCACCAGTCGCTGCTGCCCGGCCTGCTGTCGCACCTCGGCCTCAAGGACGCGCAGAAGCACGAATACCTGGGCGCTCGGGGCGCGAAGTTCGCGATCTTCCCCGGGTCGGCGCTGTTCAAGAAGCCGCCGCGCTGGGTGATGGCGGCCGAGCTGGTGGAGACGTCCCGGCTGTGGGGGCGGGTGGCCGGGCGGGTCGAGCCGGAGTGGGTCGAGCCGCTGGCCCAGCACCTGGTGAAGCGCAGCTACAGCGAGCCGCACTGGGAGAAGAAGCAGGCCGCGGTGATGGCCTACGAGAAGGTCACGCTGTACGGCATCCCGATCGTCACCTCCCGCAAGGTGAACTTCGGGCGGATCGACGCAGGTCTGAGCCGCGAGCTGTTCATCAGGCACGCCCTGGTCGAGGGCGACTGGCAGACCCACCACCAGTTCTGGCGGGACAACCAGAAGCTGCTGACCGAGATCGAGGAGCTGGAGAACCGGGCCCGGCGTCGCGACATCCTGGTCGACGACGAGACCATCTTCGCCTTCTACGACCAGCGGATCCCCGCCGACGTGGTCTCCGGACGGCACTTCGACTCGTGGTGGAAGAAGACCCGCCGGGAGCGGCCCGACCTGCTCACGTTCACCCGCGAGCTGCTCGTCAACGACGGCCGGGGCGGGGTGGACGAGGAGGACTTCCCGGACCAGTGGCGGGCCGACGGCGTGACGCTGCCGCTGACGTACACGTTCGACCCGACCGCGCCCACCGACGGCGTCACTGTGGACATCCCGCTGCCGCTGCTCAACCAGGTGCCGGCGGAGAGCTTCGACTGGCAGGTGCCGGGGCTGCGCGAGGAACTGGTGATCGCGCTGATCCGGTCGCTGCCCAAGCCGGTACGGCGCAACTTCGTGCCGGTGCCCGACTACGCGCGCGCCGCACTCGCCGCGATCACACCGGGCGAGGAGCCGCTGCTGGCCGCGCTGACCCGGCAGCTGCGCCGGATGACCGGGGTGACGGTCCCGGCCGACGCGTGGGACCTCGGCAGGCTGCCGCCGCACCTGCGGGTCACGTTCCGGGTGCTCGGCGACGACGACAAGCCGGTCGCCGAGGGCAAGGACCTGCCGGCGCTGCAACGCGAGCTGCGCCAGGAGGTACGCCAGGTCGTGGCCGCCGCCGCGCCCGACGTCGCCCGGACCGGGCTGACCGAGTGGTCGATCGGCGCGCTGCCGCGCACCATCGAGCAGGTACGCGCAGGCTTCGCGGTGACCGCGTACCCGGCGCTGGTGGACGAGGGCGCGACGGTCGGGGTGAAGGTGTTCGACTCCGCCGCCGAGCAGGAGGCCGCGCACTGGGCGGGCACCCGGCGGCTGCTGCGGCTGACGATGCCGTCACCGGCGAAGTTCCTCCAGGGGCGGCTGAGCAACGAGGCGAAGCTGGCGCTGTCCCGCAACCCGCACGGCAGCGTGCCGGACCTGATCGAGGACGCGGCCGGCGCGGCGATCGACAAGCTGATCGGCGACGCGGGCGGCCCGGCCTGGGACGCCGAGGGCTTCGCCGTGCTGCGCGACAAGGTCCGCGCCGACCTGGTGGACACCGTGGTCGAGATCATGGAGCGGGTACGCCGGGTGCTCGCTTCCGCGTACGCGGTGGAGCAGCGGCTCGGCGCCACCCGCAACCTCGCCGTGGTGGCCGCGCTGGCCGACATCCGCAACCAGCTCACCGGCCTGGTGCACAAGGGTTTCATCACCGAGACGGGGTACGCGCGCCTGCCCGACCTGCTGCGCTACCTGACCGCGATCGAGCGGCGGCTGGACCGGTTGCCGGGCAACCCGCAGCGGGACAAGCAGCAGCAGGACCGCGTCGCCGTGGTGCAGAAGGAGTACCAGGACATGCTGGCCGCGCTGCCCCCGCCGCGACGTGCCTCGGCGGCGGTCCGCCAGATCCGCTGGATGATCGAGGAGCTGCGGGTGAACGTCTTCGCCCAGGCCCTGGGAACCCCCTACCCCGTCTCGGAGCAGCGAATCTACCGAGCCATGGACGACGCCGAGGCCCGCTGACCCACACCCCCGCCCGCCACCCTCGCCCTCGTCGATCTTGCACTTGGTGCCCCCGCGCAGTGGCATTCGCACCTTTCGCCGGGGCCGAAAGTGCAAGATCGCGCGGGAGAGAGGGGCGGGAGAGGGGCGGTCAGAGGGGCTCCACGCCTGGGGGGAGTTCGGCGGTGGCGGTGGCGTCGTGGACGTACTCCAGGAGGATGCGGCGCAGCTCGCGCCCGGCGTGGGTGGGCACCACGTCGCGGCGGCGGGCCACCGCGATGGTCCGGCGGACGCCGGGCGGGACGAGCCGGGTGACCCGGATGCCGGCGCGGCGGGCCACCACGATGCCGGGCACCAGCGCGACGCCGAGCCCGGCCTCGACGAAGCTGAGCACGGCGTCCATCTCCCCGCCGTCGACGGACAGGGTCGGCTCGAATCCGGCCGCCCGGCACGCCTGGAGCGTGGCGTCGCGCAGGTCGTAGCCCTCGCGGAACATGACGAGCGGCTGGTCGCGCAGGTCGGTGATGCGCAGCTCCCCGGCCTCCGAGGCGCCCGGCAGCGGGTCGACCGAGGCGACCACCAGGCTCTCCCGCAGGATCGGGTCGGCGCGCAGCCCCGGGTCGATGCCGGCCGACGGCATGATGATCAGGGCGAGGTCGAGGTCGCCGCGGAGCAGGTCCCGGACGAGGTCCTGCGAGCCGCCCTCCTCCACGCGCAGGTCGATCGTGGGGTGCGCGTCGCGGAACCGGCGCAGCACCGGCGGGGCGAGCGAGGTGGCGAGGCTGGGGGTGGCGCCGAGCCGGACCCGGCCCCGGCGCAGCCCCACCAGTTCCTGCACCTCGCGGGTGGCGGTCTCCACGTCGGCGAGGATCCGCTTGGCCAGCGGCAGCAGCACCTCACCTGCCGCGGTCAGTGTGATGTTGCCCCTTACCCGTTCGAACAGCGGGGCCCCCAGGTCGGTCTCCAGCGCGTGAATTTGCTTACTCAACGAGGGCTGGGTTATGCCGACAAGATCGGCCGCCTGGGTGAAATGTCGTACTTCGGCGACCGCCACGAAGTACCGAAGCTGATGGAGCTGCATCTACATAGCCTACGGCTATCAACGCTGCGATTTCGATGCATTGGACGCCTGATCGAAGTGCTCCTAGCGTCGACCGCGTGGTAATCACGAAAACTCGGTCGCCCATCCGCTCGAACGTCGGCCTCAAGGCCGTCATGGCGGTGACGGGCATCATCCTCGTGCTGTTCCTGATCGCGCACATGCTCGGCAACCTGAAGATCTTCACGGGTGAGACGTCGTTCGACCACTACGCGCACTGGCTGCGGGACATCGGCACGCCGCTGCTGCCGACGACGTGGTTCCTGTGGATCCAGCGCACCGTGCTCACCGTCGCCGTCCTCGGGCACATCGGCGCGGCCACCGTGCTCGCGATGCGGTCCCGGGCCGCCCGCCCGGTCCGGTACGCGCACCGCCGCAAGATCCACGTGAACTACGCGGCCCGCACGATGCGCTGGGGTGGTGTGATCATCCTGCTCTTCGTGATCTACCACATCCTCGACCTGACCACGGGTCACCTGAACCCGCAGGGCGACCCGGCCAACCCGTACGGCAACGTGGTCGCCGGCTTCGCGCCGGAGCGCTGGTACGTCACGCTCTTCTACACCCTCGCGCTGGTGACCCTCGGCTTCCACCTGCGCCACGGCGCCTTCAGCGCGTTCCGCAGCCTCGGCCAGCAGACGCCGAAGGGCGAGCGCCGGGCCCGGATCGCCGCGCTCGTCTTCGCCGTCGCGCTCGTCGGCGGCTACCTGCTGGTTCCGTTCGCCGTGATCACCGGATTGGTGTCCTGACATGGATCTCTACACCGAGGGCGACCCGATCGCCGACACCCGGGCCCCGGACGGCCCGATCGAGACGCGGTGGGACCGCCACCGCTTCGAGATGAAGCTGGTCAACCCGGCCAACCGCCGGAAGATGACGGTGATCGTGGTCGGCACCGGCCTGGCCGGCGGCTCCGCCGCCGCCACCCTGGCCGAGCAGGGCTACCAGGTGCGGTCCTACTGCTACCAGGACAGCCCGCGCCGGGCCCACTCGATCGCCGCGCAGGGCGGTATCAACGCCGCCAAGAACTACCGCAACGACGGCGACTCGGTGCACCGCCTGTTCTACGACACGGTCAAGGGCGGCGACTTCCGCTCCCGCGAGTCGAACGTGCACCGGCTGGCCGAGATGTCGGTGAACATCATCGACCAGTGCGTGGCCCAGGGCGTGCCGTTCGCCCGCGAGTACGGCGGCCTGCTGGACACCCGCTCCTTCGGCGGCGCGCAGGTGCAGCGCACCTTCTACGCCCGGGGCCAGACGGGTCAGCAGCTGCTGCTCGGCGCGTACCAGGCGCTGGAGCGGCAGATCGGCCTGGGCAACGTGGAGATGAACGCCCGCCACGAGATGCTCGAACTGGTCCTCGTCGACGGCCGCGCGCGCGGCATCGTGGTCCGCGACATGGTCACCGGCGAGATCAGCACCGAGATGGCCGACGCGGTCGTGCTCGCCTCCGGCGGCTACGGCAACGTCTTCTACCTCTCCACCAACGCCAAGGGCTGCAACGTCACCGCCTCCTGGCGGGCGCACCGCAAGGGCGCGTACTTCGCCAACCCCTGCTACACGCAGATCCACCCGACCTGCATCCCGGTCTCCGGCGACCACCAGTCGAAGCTGACCCTGATGAGCGAGTCGCTGCGCAACGACGGCCGGGTGTGGGTGCCCAAGGCCAAGGGCGACCAGCGCAGCCCGCGGGACATCCCCGAGGACGAGCGGGACTACTACCTGGAGCGGATCTACCCGTCCTTCGGCAACCTGGTCCCCCGCGACATCGCCTCCCGCGCCGCGAAGAACGTGTGCGACGAGGGACGCGGCGTCGGCCCGACCGGCCTCGGCGTCTACCTGGACTTCGCCGACGCGATCAACCGGCTCGGCCGTAAGGCCATCGAGGCCAAGTACGGCAACCTCTTCGAGATGTACGAGCGGATCACCGGCGAGGACCCGTACGAGGTGCCGATGCGGATCTACCCCGCCGTGCACTACACGATGGGTGGCCTCTGGGTCGACTACGACCTCCAGTCGACGATCCCCGGCCTGTTCGTGATCGGTGAGGCCAACTTCTCCGACCACGGCGCGAACCGGCTCGGCGCCTCGGCGCTGATGCAGGGCCTGGCCGACGGCTACTTCGTGCTGCCGAACACGCTCGCCAACTACCTGGCCTCCAACTCGCTGGACAAGGTCGACGCCAGCCACCCCGAGGCGGTCGCGGCGCGCACCGAGGTCGAGGACCGGATCAAGCGGCTGCTGGCGATCAACGGCGACCGTACGGTGGACTCGTTCCACCGCGAGCTGGGCCAGATCATGTGGGAGCACTGCGGCATGGAGCGCTCCGAGGCCGGGCTGCGCAAGGCGATCGACGAGATCCGCGCGCTGCGTGAGCAGTTCTGGCAGCGGGTGCGCGTGCCGGGTGACGGCGAGGGCCTCAACCAGTCGCTGGAGAAGGCCGGCCGGGTGGCCGACTTCTTCGAGCTGGCCGAGCTGATGTGCATCGACGCCCTGCACCGCGAGGAGTCCTGCGGCGGCCACTTCCGGGCCGAGCACCAGACGCCCGACGGCGAGGCGCAGCGCGACGACGACCGGTTCGCCTACGTGGCGGCCTGGGAGTTCACCGGCACCGGTGAGCCCGTGCTGCACAAGGAAGACCTGACCTTCGAATACGTCCACCCCACGCAGCGGAGCTACAAGTGAACCTGACCCTGCGCATCTGGCGCCAGACCGGCCCCGAGGACAAGGGTCGGATGGTGACCTACCCGGTGCAGGACGTGTCCCCGGACATGTCCTTCCTGGAGATGCTCGACGTACTCAACGAACGGCTCATCCTCGACGGCGAGGAGCCGGTGGCGTTCGACCACGACTGCCGCGAGGGCATCTGCGGCATGTGCAGCCTCATGATCAACGGTGAGGCGCACGGCCCGCAGCGCGGCACCACCGCCTGCCAGCTGCACATGCGGCAGTTCTCCGACGGCGACACGATCGACATCGAGCCCTGGCGGGCCCGCGCGTTCCCGGTCGTCAAGGACCTGGTGGTCAACCGCAACGCGTTCGACCAGATCATCGCCGCGGGCGGCTACGTCACCGCGCCGACCGGCAGCGCCCCGGAGGCGCACTCGGTGCCGGTGCCGAAGGCCGACGCGGACGCCGCGTTCGAGTCGGCTGCCTGCATCGGCTGCGGCGCCTGCGTGGCGGCCTGCCCGAACGGCTCGGGCATGCTGTTCACCGCCGCGAAGATCACCCAGCTCTCGCTGCTGCCCCAGGGCCAGCCGGAGCGCTACACCCGGGTGATCGGCATGGTGGACGCGCACGACGAGGCCGGCTTCGGCGGCTGCACCAACATCGGCGAGTGCGCGGCGGCCTGCCCGAAGGGCATCCCGCTGAACACCATCGGCCGCCTCAACCGGGACTACCTGAAGGCGACCGCCAAGCGCTCCGGCTCCTGACCGGACACCGCACCACCACCCCACGCGACCGCCGCGCCCCGCTTCCGGGGGCGCGGCGGTCGCGCTTGTCCGGGGGTACGCCCCGGCGATTGGTACGGTGAAGCGCCAACCGCGTCACCGTCTCCCCCGGGAGGGCACCCATGGCCCGGACCGCTCCCGCGCAGGCGTCCTCCCCCGAGGCGGGTCACGACGAACCGGCCGACCGGCCCGAGTCGCTGCTGGAACGCGCCTTCACCGAGGCGTTGCACAGCGCCGACGACAGCGACGAGGTGGCGACCCGGATCCTCGACGCCGCCTACGAGCAGTTCTGCCGGATGGGCATCCGCCGCTCCACGATGGAGGACGTGGCCCGGCGGGCGGGAGTCTCCCGGATCACCGCGTACCGCCGGTTCGCCACCAAGGACCGGCTGGTCGAGCAGGTGGTCCGCCGCGAGTTCCGGCGCTACTTCGACCGGTTCCTGGTCGACATCCAGCAGGCGGCCACCGTCGGCGACCGGGTGGTGCTGGGCTTCGTCAGCGCGCTGGACGCGATCCGCCGCAACCCGCTGATCGGCGGGCTGATGAGCGTCGAACCGGACGTGCTCATCCCCTCGATGATCAGCGACGGCGGGCGGACCCTGGCCACCGTGCAGCGGTTCGTCGCCGGGCAGCTGCGCCGCGAGCAGCGCGCCGGCACCATCGCCGCCACAGTCGACGTGGAGGTGGTCGCCGAGCTGATGACCCGGCTGTCCTGTTCCTTCCTGCTCACCCCGAGCCACGTCATCGACCTGGACGACGCCGACGAGCTGCGGACCATGGCCCGCCGGTTCCTCGTACCCATGCTGGAGCCCGGCTCACAGGCCGAGTGACCGGCCGATCACCTCCTTCATGATCTCGGTGGTGCCGCCGTAGATGGTCTGGACGCGGGCGTCCAGGTAGGCGCGGGCCACCGGGTACTCGCGCATGTAGCCGTAGCCGCCGTGCAGTTGGAGGCACCGGTCCACGACGCGCTGCTGCAACTCGGTGCACCACCACTTCGCCATCGCCGCCGTCTCCGCCGTGAGGTCCGGCGCGACCAGGCAGTTGTCGACGAAGACCCGGCCCAGGCGCAGCTCGGTGGCGAGTTCGGCGAGCACGAACCGGTTGTGCTGGAAACTGCCGATGGGACGGCCGAACGCCTGGCGCTGCTTGCAGTAGTCGAGCGTCTGCGCGAACACCGTCTCGGCGCCGGCGAGCGCCGCGACGGCTATCGACAGCCGCTCCAGCGGCAGGTTGCGCATCAGGTAGGCGAAGCCCTCGCCCTCCGCGCCGAGCAGGTTCGCCGCTGGTACGCGGACGTCGGAGAAGAACAGCTCGGCGGTGTCCTGTGCCTTCTGCCCGAGCTTGTCGAGGTTGCGGCCGCGCTCGAATCCCGGCATGCCGCGCTCGACCACGAGCAGGCTGATCCCCCGCCGCCCGGCGCCGGGATCGGTCCGGGCCACCACGACGACCAGGTCGGCCAGGATGCCGTTGCTGATGAACGTCTTCTGCCCGTTGAGGACCCAGTCGTCGCCGTCGCGTACCGCTGTGGTGGTGATGCCCGCCAGGTCGCTGCCCGCGCCCGGCTCGGACATGGCGATGGCGGTGACGATCTCGCCGGAGCAGAAGCCCGGCAGCCAGCGCTGCTTCTGCTCCTCGGTGGTCAGGTCGGTCAGGTACGGGCCGATGATGTCGTTGTGCAGGCCGAACGCGGGCCCGCTCGCACCGGCCCGGGCGAGTTCCTCGGTCAGGACGGCGTGGAAGCGCCGGTCGGTGACCCCGGCGCCGCCGTACCGTTCGTCGACGAAGAAGCCGAGCAGGCCGGCGGCGCCGGCGGCCCGCCACACGCCGCGGTCGACGATGCCGTCGGCCTCCCAGCGCTCGTGGTGCGGGGTGATCTCCTTGTCGATGAAGGCGCGCACCAGTTCGGCGAACGCGAGGTGGTCGGCAGTGAAGATCGCGCGGTCCATGTGTGTGGGCTCCTCCCCTGCGCTACCGGGCCATGTCCGCGACGGCGGCGACGAGACGCCGGGGGTCCTCGCCCAGCGGCGCGACGTTGAGGATCGTCACGCCCGCGTCGCGGTACTCCTGGACCCGGTCACGCACGTAGCTCTCCGGTCCGATCAGGCTGGTGCGTTCCAGCAGTTCCGCCGGCACCGCGGCGGCGGCCTCGGCCTTGCGGCCGTCCAGGTAGAGGTCCTGGATGCGGTCCGCCTCGGCTTCGTAGCCGTAGCGGCACAGAAGGTCGTGGTAGAAGTTGCGGCCCTTGGCGCCCATCCCGCCCACGTACAGGGCGATCAGCGGCCGGGCGAGGTCGCGCAGCCCGGTCACGTCCGGGCCGATCGCCAGCGGCCCGCCGGCCACCACCTCCAGCGGCCCGAGGTCAGCCGGCCGTTTCGCCCGGCCGGCCGCCAGCGCGGCACCCCAGACGTCGCCCGCGCGCTGCGGATCGTAGAGGAACGGCAGCCACCCGTCGGCGATCTCGGCGGTCATCCGGACGTTCCGGTCACCGAGGCTCGCCACGTGGATCGGGATCCGGTCGCGGACCGGGTGGGTGAGGATCTTCAGCGGCTTGCCCAGCCCGGTGCCCTCGCCGGGCGGCAGCGGCAGCCGGTAGAGGCCGTCGTTCGTCAGCGTCTCGCGCCGCCACACCCGCCGGCAGATGTCGATCACCTCGCGGGTGCGGGCCAGCGGCCTGTCGTACGCGACGCCGTGCCATCCCTCGATCACCTGCGGTCCGGACGCGCCGAGGCCGAGGATGGCCCGGCCACCGGACATCGCGTCCAGGCCCGCGGCGGTCTGCGCGAGCAGAGCCGGGGTACGCGAGAAGATCGGCAGGATCGCGGAGCCGATGTGGACCCGGCTCGTCCGGGCGGCGAGGTAACCCATCACGGTGGGCGCGTCGAAGCCGTACGCCTCGGACACCCAGACCACGTCCAGGCCGTCCTGTTCCCAGGCGGCCACGTCGTCGGCGCCGCTTCTGGGGTCGGCGGCGTATGCCAGTGTCGTCCCGATACGCATCAGTGCGCTGCTCCCTGCTTCCGGCCGACGACGCCGTCGTCCAGCCATCGCGGTAGGTGTGCGCCCAGTCCCCAGTCGGTGAGGACGGGCTCGGTGTCGGCGCCGGGCGCGGGCGGCGGGCCGCCGACCCGGCCGGGTGTCCCGGACAGGCGGGGCGCCACGGCCGGCTGCCGGACGCCGAAGTGCTCCTCGTACGTGCCGCGCGCCGCCAGGTGCGGGTGGCCTGGCGCCTCGGTGAGCGACAGCACCGGCGCGACGCAGGCGTCGGTGCCGTCGAACACCGCTGTCCACTCGTCGCGGGTACGGCCGGCGAACACCTCGGCGAAGCGGGCTCGCAGCACCGGCCATCCGGCCACGTCGTGCTGTGCCGGCAGGTCCGCGCCTGCGAGCCCGAGCAGCCGCAGCAGTTCGGCGTAGAACTGGGGTTCCAGCGCGCCCACAGCCATGTGCCCGCCGTCGGCGGTGGCGTACACGTCGTAGAACGGTGCGCCGCCGTCGAGCAGGTTGCGGCCCCGCTCGGGTCGCCAGGTGCCCTGCGCGAGCATCCCGGCGAACGGGGTGGTGAGGTGGGCCGCGCCGTCCACGATGGCGGCGTCGACGACCTGGCCCCGGCCGGTGGCGGCGGCGACGTGCAGCGCGGCCAGGATGCCGACGACCAGGTAGAGCGAGCCGCCGCCGAAGTCGCCGACCAGGTTGAGCGGGATCTGCGGCGGCCCGCCGGCGCGGCCGATCGGGTGCAGCGCCCCGGCTACGGCGATGTAGCCGATGTCGTGGCCGGCGGCGCGGGCCAGCGGCCCGTCCTGTCCCCAGCCGGTCATCCGCCCGTACACCAGGCCCGGGTTGCGGGCCAGCGCGGCCTGCGGTCCGACGCCGAGCCGTTCGGCCACGCCGGGGCGCCAGCCCTCGATCAGGATCGCGGCCCGGCCGGCCAGCGCGAGGACCACCTCGGCGCCGTCGGGGTGCTTGAGGTCCACCACGATCGAGCGTTTGCCCCGGTTGAGCAGGTTCCGCCCGGGGTCACCGGCCGGGAGCGCGCCGGGCTCCGGCCGGTCGACCCGGACCACGTCGGCGCCGAGGTCGGCCAGCAGCATGGCGGCGAACGGGCCGGGTCCGATCCCGGCCAGTTCCACGACCCGGACGCCGGCGAGCGGGCCGCTCACGCGCCGCCCCGTGGGGCGAAGCGGGGTGTGCGGCCCTGGGCCCGGCTGAGCAGGGCCTCGCCGAAGTCGGCGCCGGCCAGGGACTCGACCATGAGCCGGATCGCGTCGGTGGCGGCCTCGGCGGCGCCGGTCTCCGAGCCCGACCACACCTGCCGCCGGATCACCGCCATGGACGCCGGTGAGCAGTGCTCGGCCAGGGCCACGGCATAGGCTTGTGCCTCGGCCAGCACCTCGTCGCGCGGGAGCACGCGTTGCACAAGTCCGATCCGGAACGCCTCCACGGCGTCGACCTTGCGGCCGGACAGCAGCAGGTCCAGCGCGGCGCCGACGCCGATCAGCCGGGGCAGCAGCCAGGCGCTGCCGTACTCGGCGACGAGGCCGAGCCGGCTGAACGAGGTGGACAGGCGCGCCTCCGCCGCCATGAACCGCACGTCGGCGTAGAGCGCGTGGACCAGGCCGAGGCCGGCCGCGCCGCCGTTCATCGCGGCGACGATCGGGGTGCCGAGCGTCAGCGGCAGGTGCGGTGGGTGGCCGAACTCGCCGGCGAGCAGGTCGCGGTTGCGTTCGTCGAGCAGCGCGGCGAGCGCCTCCGGGTCGGCGCCGGAGCAGAACCAGTCACCGGAGCCGGTGACCACGACCGCCCGGACCTCCGGGTCGGCGTCCGCCGCCACCAGGGCCGCGTAGTAGTCGCGGAACATCTCCAGCGACATCGCGTTGCGCCGGTCGGGCCGGTCGAACCAGATGGTGCGGACGCCGTCGCTGGTGGCGGCCCGCAGTCCGGCGCCGGCCGGTTCGGACTCCGGCACGGTCGAGCTCATCGGCGCTCCTGTTCTGACATTTGACATTTGATACTCTGGGCTGGTGGCGGACCGCGGCAGGATCCAGAACGTCTCTCAGCCCCAGCTCTCCGAGACCGTGGCGAGCCTGCTGCGCGACCGGATCATGTCCGGCCAGCTGCGCCCCGGCGAACGCATCCGGCTCGAGGAGGTGGCCCAGGAGACCGGGCTGAGCATCACACCGGTACGCGAGGCGCTGCTGATGCTGCGCGCGGAGGACATGGTCGAGCTGCAACCGCGCCGCGGGCACGTGGTGGCGCCGCTGTCGCGGCAGGACATCATCGACGTGTTCAGCCTCCAGGGCCACATCGCCGGCGAGCTGGCCGCCCGGGTCGCCGTCAGCATCACCCCGGAGCAGCTCGACGACCTGCGGCAGCAGCACGAGCGGCTGCGCCGTGCCGCCCAGGCCCGGCAGGTCAGCCGGGTCGAACAGCTCGAATACGAGTTCCACCGCCGGATCAACCGGCTCGCCGACGCGCGCAAGCTGTCCTGGCTGCTGCGCACCGTGACCCGCTACACGCCGTCGCGGTTCTACGCCGCGGACGCGGAGTGGCGGGCCGGCATGGTCGCCGATCACGAGGCGCTGCTCGACGCGCTCGCGGCGGGCGACCCGGAGGCGGTCCGGCCGGTCATGGCCCGGCACTTCACCGACGGCGCGGAGCGGCTGGTCAAGCACCTGGACGGCCTGGGCGTGTGGAACGAGTGAGTCACCGGCGGCCATGACGCCACGCGAACATCGCCAGCGAGCGCTTCATCGCGGCGGCGGACGGCTGAAGCGTCATCACCTCGATCAGCGGCCGGAACCGCTGCCACGTCACCGATCGCGCCCGGGCGAACTCGCGCAGGCCGTCCGCGCCGTGGACCCGCCCGAACCCCGAGTCGCCCACGCCGCCGAAGGGCAGTGACGGCACGCCCGCGTACCCCAGCACCGAGTTGACCGACACCGCGCCGGCCCGCAGCCGCCCGGCGAGCGCCAGGCCACGACGGCGGTCGCGGGTGAAGATCGAGCCGGAGAGGCCGTAGCTGGTCGCGTTCGTGCGGCGGACCGCCTCGTCCGCGTCGGCCACCGGGTTGACCACGAGCACCGGGCCGAACGTCTCCTCGGTGACGGCGGTGCTGTCCTCGGGCACGTCGGTCAGCACGACCGGCTCCACGAACGGGGGCCGGACCGAAGCCGCGTCACCGACAACCGCCCGGCCGCCCCGGTCGAGCGCGTCGGTGACGTGGCGCCGCACGACCTCGGGCTGGGTGGGCGTGGTCATCGGCCCGTACGGCGCGTCCGGCTCGGCACCCGGCCGGACCTGCCGCGCCAGTTCGGTGAGCGTGGCCAGGAACGGCTCGTAGACGGACCGTTCGACGTAGACGCGCTCGACGCCGGCACACGTCTGCCCGGCGTTGCCGAGTCCGCCGAAGACCGCCGCCTGCGCTGCCGCGTCGAGGTCGGCGTCGGCGGTGACGATCAGCGCGTCCTTGCCGCCGCCCTCGATCACCACCGGCGTCAGGCTCTCGGCGCAGGCGGCCATGACGGCGCGCCCGGTCGCTGCCGACCCGGTGAACGCGATCTTGTCGACCGAGGCGCGGCACAGCGCGGCGCCGGTCGTGCCGTCGCCGGTGACCACCTGGAGGACCGGGTAGTCGGGAAGCAGCTCGTGCCAGCGCTCGGCCAGCCACACCCCGACGCCCGGGGTGAACTCGCTGGGCTTGAACACCACCGCGTTGCCGGCGGCGAGCGCGTGCGACACCGCACCCATCGGCGTGTAGACGGGGTAGTTCCACGGCCCGATCACGCCGACCACGCCGTACGGCACGTACTCGACGGAGGCGGCCTGGTTGAACGCGAGCAGGCCGGAGGAGACCGACCGCCGCCTGAGCACCCGTGCGGCGTGCCGGGCCGCCCAGTCCAGGTGCTCGACGGCGAGCATCACCTCGAGTTGAGCCCCGGCGAGGCTCTTGCCGGTCTCGCTCCGGACGATGCCGGCCAGCTCCTCGATGCCACCGGCGACCGCCGCCTTGTACGCCAGCAGGTGCCGGCGGCGCTGCCTGGCGTCCAGACCGGCCCACCAGCCGGCCGCCTCGCGGGCCCGCGTCACGGCGGCGCGTACGGCGGCGTCGTCGGCGATGTCGTAGTCGGCGCGGTGCTCACCTGTCACCGGGTCGACGACGCGCAGCCGGCGGGGGTGCTCAACGAGGGACGTCATCGGCGGCCTCCTGACATTTGATATTCGATAGTTTAGCCTTGCTGTCAATCCCTCACGATGCGCTGGAGGTACCGCGGTGGAGTGGAGCGACGAGCAACTGTCACTTGTCGAGGCGGTGCGGGACTTCTGCCGCCGCGAGGTCGGCACCCGCGAGCAACGGCACCGTCTCACCGACGGCGGGCGGGAACCGCACAGCCCGGAGCTGTACCGGAAGATGGCCGAACTCGGCTGGCTCGGCCTGTCGCTGCCGGAGGAGTTCGACGGCGGCGGCGCCGGCATGACCGAGCTGTGCCTGTTCCTGGAGGAGACCAGCCGGGCGATGGCGCCCATCGGCGGGTTCACCACCTCGATCATCGTCGCCGCCACCTACCAGCGGTTCGGCACGCCGGAGCAGAAGAAGCTGATCCTCAGCGGCGTGGCCCGCGGCGTGGTCGAGGCGGTCGCGATGTCCGAGCCCGAGGCCGGCTCCGACGTGGCGAACCTGAGCTGCCGGGCCGAGCGGCGCGGCGACGGGTGGGTGGTCAACGGGCAGAAGACGTGGTGCTCCAACGCCCACCTGGCCGAGCACATCCTGCTCGTCGCGCGCACCTCGGGCCGGGCCGGCGACCACCAGGGCCTGACCATGTTCCTGGTCCCGGCCGGCGCGCCCGGCCTGACCGTGTCCGGCATCGACACCATGGGCGGCCGCGAGGTCAACGACCTCTACTTCACCGACTGCGTGCTCCCCGCCGACGCGGTGGTCGGCCGGGTCGACCACGGCTGGCGGCAGCTGATGGCCGGGCTCAACATGGAACGGCTGATCCTCGCCAGCGTGGTGCTCGGCATCGCCCGGCGCGCGTTCGACGACGTGGTGGCGTACGTGAAGGACCGCCGCCAGTTCCGCCGGCCGATCGGATCGTTCCAGGTGATCCGGCACCGCCTGGCCGACCTGGCCACCGAGATCGAGTGCGCCCGGCTGCTCGTCTACGACACCGCCGCGAAGGTCGACAAGGCACCGGACACGGTGCTGCCCCGGGAGAGTTCGATGGCGAAGCTCAAGGCCACCGAGACGGCCCGGCGCGTCGCGCTGGACGCGATGCAGATGATGGGCGGCTACGGCTACACCACCGAGTTCGACATGGAGCGTCTGGTCCGCTCGGCGATCGTGTCCACCGTGTACGGCGGCGCCAGCGAGATCCAGCGCGAGATCATCGCCAAGACGTACGGCCTGTCCGAGCAGATGTCCTGACCCACCCGGCCCTTCGGTCGATCGGAGGCACCGTGCACCTGTCCGACCGCCAGCGCGCCGCCCTGGCGAGCATCTGCGACACGTTCGCGCCGGGTGACGGCGCCGGGATCCCGTCGGCCAGCCGGCTCGGCGCAACCGAGGTGATGGCCGCACTCGTCCTGCACAATCCGCGCGCCGCCGAGGTCCGGCAGTTCCTGCGGCTGCTGGACCGGTGGGACTCCCCCGCCACCCAGTTCGTCCTCGGCGGTTCCGCGCGGCCGTTCTCCCGGCAGTCGCAGGAGCGCCGGGAGAAGACGCTGCTCGCGCTGGCCCACTCGCGGATCACCGCCAAACGGGCGCTGTTCCAGGCGCTCAAGGGCGCCGCCACCCTCTCCTACTACCTGACGCCGGGGCCGGCCGGGCACTCGCCCGTGTGGGACGCCATCGGCTACCCCGGACCGCTCGGGGTCCGGCCCGACGCGCCCGCGCCGCCGCTGGCCCCGGTCCACCCGTCCGCGCCGACCACGCTGGACTGCGACGTCGTCGTCGTCGGATCCGGCGCCGGCGGCGGCACTGCCGCCGCGGTCCTCGCCGGGCACGGCCTGGACGTGGTCGTCGTCGAGAAGGGCGGCTACTACGACGACCGGGACTTCGACGGCGGGGAGCTGTCCGGACTGTCCCGGCTCTACGCCCCGGGCCCCGCCGCCACCGCCGAGGGCCAGCTCAGCCTCCTCCAGGGGCAGTGCCTCGGCGGGGGCACAGTGGTGAACTACACCACGTCGTTCCCCACCCCGGCCCGGGTACGCGAGGAGTGGGCCGCGCTCGGCGTGCCGCAGTTCGCCACCGACGAGTACGACAGCTGCCTCGACGCGGTGTGGTCGAGGCTGGGCGTCAACCGCGAGCACGGCCGGATCTCCTCCCGGGACGCGCTGATGGAGCGCGGACTGAACCGCCTGGGCTGGCACGTCGACGAGATGCCCCGCAACGTCGACGGCTGCGACACCGGTGTCGAGTGCGGGCGCTGCGGCCTGGGCTGCCGGATCGGCGCCAAACGGTCCGCGACGAAGACCTGGCTGGCCGACGCGGAGCGCGCCGGTACGCGGCTCGTCGTCGGCGTCGACGTGCGGACCGTCACCGTCGAAGCGGGCCGGGCGACGGGCGTGACCGGCCATACCGCGAACGGCCACCCGGTCGCCGTACGCGCCCGCGCCGTGGTGGTCGCGGCCGGCAGCGTGCAGACACCCGCCCTGCTCCGCCGCTCCGGGCTCACCAACCCGAACATCGGCCGGCACCTGCACCTGCATCCGGCGACCGGCGTGTGGGGCGTGTTCGCCGAGGAGGTGCGGCCGTGGGAGGGCGGGATGCAGACCCGGTACTCCACCGAACACGCCGATCTCGACGGCCGCGGCTACGGCGTCATCTACGAGACCGCCGCCACCAACCCGGCCACCGCTGTGTCGTTCATGAGCTGGACGGGCGGACGGGCGCATCTGGACCGGATGCGCGCGCTGCCGCACCTCGGCGGGGTCGGCGTGATCACCCGCGACCGCGACAGCGGTGAGGTCCGGGTCGGCCGCGACGGCGAGCCGGTGGTGCACTACCGCCTTTCCCCGTACGACGCGGCCCATCTGCGAGCAGGGATCGCCGGCGCGGCCCGGATCGTCGAGGCGGCCGGAGCGCTGCGGCTCTGGTCCGGACACCAGCGCGGCCCGGTCTGGGAACGCGGCACGGGTTCCATCGACGAGTTCGTCCGGCACGTCGAGACGCTGGGGACCGCGCCCGGGCAGGTCGCCATGGCCGCCCTGCACATCATGGGCGCGGCCCGGATGGGCGGCAGCGCGGCGACGTCGGTGGCCCGGCCGGACGGCGCGACGTGGGAGGTCCCCAACCTGGTCCTCGCCGACGCGTCGACCTTCCCGGGGTCGCTGGGCGTCAACCCGATGATCTCCGTGGAGGCCATCGCGTACATGAACGCCCAGCGACTCGCCGCCGCGCTCTGACCGCCGCTACTCGAACCGTTCGCCCCGCTCGGCCATCGCCGTCAGCAGCGGCGGCGGGTCGAACCGCTCGCCGTAGCGCTCTGCGAGCACCCGGGCGCGGGCCACGAAGCCCGGCAGCCCGCCGTCGTACTGGTTGACGTACTGCAGGACGCCGCCGGTCCAGCTCGGATAGCCGATCCCCAGGATCGAGCCGACGTTGGCGTCGGCCACCGAGGTCAGCACGCCCTCGTCCAGGCACCGCACCGACTCGATCGCCTCGATGAAGAGCATCCGCTCCTTGAGGTCCTCGAAGGGCGTGTCCAGGTTCGTGCCGCCGAACTGCTCCCGCAGCCCCGGCCAGAGCCCGGCCCGCTTCCCGTCGCGGTAGTCGTAGAAGCCGGCACCGCCGGAGCGTCCGGTCCGGCCGCACTCGTCGATCATCCGGTCGATCACCGCGTCGGCGGCGTGCGGCTGCCAGGTGCCCCCGGCGGCCACTGTCGCGGCGGCCGTCTCCTGGCGGATCTTCCGGGGCAGGGTGAGGGTCAGCTCGTCCATCAGCGCGAGGACCGGCGCGGGATAGCCGGCCTGGCTGCTGGCCTGCTCGATGGTGGCCGCCGGGATGCCCTCGGCCAGCATCGCCACGCCCTCGTTGGTGAACGTGCCGATGACCCGGCTGGTGAAGAAGCCCCGGCTGTCGTTGACCACGATCGGCGTCTTGCGCAACTGGCGGACGACGCCCAGCGCGCGGCCCAGCGTGGCCTCGTCGGTCCGCTCCCCGCGGATCACCTCGACCAGCGGCATCTTGTCCACCGGGGAGAAGAAGTGCAGCCCGACGAACTCCTCCGGCCGGCTGACGCCCTCGGCCAGCAGCGTGATGGGCAGCGTGGAGGTGTTGGAGGCGATGAGCGCGTCCGGCGCGACCTGCTCGATCTCGGCGTACACCTTGTGCTTGAGCGCCGGATCCTCGAAGACCGCCTCGATGGCGAGGTCGACGCCGGCCAGGTCGGCGAGGTCGCCGGTGGCGTGGATGCGGCCCAGGATCTCGTCCCGCTTCTCCGGCGTGGACCGGCCCCGCGCGACCGCCTTGTCGAGCAGGCCCGCCGAGTACGCCTTGCCGCGCGCCGCACCCTCGGCGGTGACGTCCTTGAGCACCACCCGCATCCCGGCGCGGGCGCAGACGTACGCGATGGCTGCGCCCATCATGCCCGCGCCGACGACGGCGACGCTGCGTACCGGCTCGTGGTCGCCACCGGCGGTGCGGGACCGGGCGGTCTGGAGGTCGAAGAAGAGCGCCTTGATCATGTTCTTGGCGACCTGGCCGGTCGCCAGCTCGGTGAAGTACCGCCCCTCGATGACGAACGCGGTGTCCAGGTCCACCTGGGCGCCCTCGACGGCGGCGGCGAGGATGTTGCGGGGCGCCGGGTAGGGCGCGCCCTTGAGCTGCTTGCGCAGCAGCGCGGGCATGGCCGGCAACTGCACCGCGAGGCCAGGGCTGGACGGGGTGCCGCCGGGCATCCGGTAGTCCTTGCGGTCGTACGGCTGGGTCGCGTCCGGGTGGGCGGCGATCCACTCACGGGCGGCGGCCATCAGGGCGTCCCGGTCGGCGGCCAACTCGTCGACCAGCCCGTGCGCGAGCGCGTCCTGCGGCCGGCGGCGCTGGCCGCGCAGCAGCCAGTCGGTCAGCGCGGCGGTGACGCCGAGCAGCCGGACGGTACGCACCACGCCGCCGCAGCCGGGCAGCAGGCCGAGCGTGACCTCGGGAAAGCCGATCTCGATGGCCGGGTCGTCGAGCACGACGCGGTGGTGGCAGCCCAGGGCCAGTTCCAGTCCGCCGCCGAGGGCCGATCCGTTGACGGCGGCGACGACCGGGCGGCCGAGCGTCTCCAGCCGGCGTACGGCCTGCTTGAGCGCGGCCGCGTCGGCCGCTGACGCCTCGGCGTCGGCGGGCGTGAGCCGCACCAGGGTCTCCAGGTCGCCGCCGGCGAAGAACGTCTTCTTGGCCGAGGTGACGATCACGCCGGTGATCCGGTCACGCTCGGCTTCGAGCCGGTCCACGGTGGCCGCCAGGCTCGCGCCGAACTCCGCGTTCATCACGTTCGCCGAACGGCCGGGGTGGTCGAGGGTGAGCAGCACGATGCCGTCGTCGCCGTGCTCCCACCGGATGGTGTTTGCCATTCGTGCTCCTCAGATTCGTTCGATCACGGTCGCGATGCCCATGCCGCCGCCCGCGCAGAGCGTGGCCAGGCCGTAGCGGCCGCCGCGTCGTTCCAGTTCGTCGACGAGCGTGCCGAGGATCATGGCGCCGGTCGCGCCGAGCGGGTGGCCCATCGCGATCGCCCCGCCGTTGGCGTTGACGATGTCCGGGTTCAGGCCGAGGTCGGCGACGAACCGCAGGACCACCGCGGCGAACGCCTCGTTGATCTCCACCAGGTCGAGGTCGTCGACGCCGAGACCGGCCTTCGCGAGCGCCTTACGGGCGGCCGGGGCCGGGCCGGTGAGCATGATGGTGGGGTCGGCGCCGCTGAGCGCTGTGGCCACGACGCGGGCGCGCGGGGTGAGACCGGCGGCGGCGCCTGCCGCCTCGCTGCCGATCGCGACGAGCGCGGCGCCGTCCACGATGCCGGAGGAGTTGCCCGCCGTGTGGACGTGCTCGATGCGCTCGACCCAGTGGTACTTCTGCAACGCGACCGCGTCGAAGCCCGCCTTCTCACCGATCTCGGCGAACGAGGGGCGCAGCGCGCCGAGGCTCTCCGCCGTCGAGTCGGCCCGGATGTGCTCGTCCCGGTCCAGCACGGTCAGCCCGTTGCGGTCGCGGACCGGCACCACGGACCGGGCGAAGTAGCCGTTGGCCCACGCCTTCGCGGCCCGCGCCTGCGACTGGAGCGCGTACGCGTCGACCGTCTCCCGGTCGAAGCCGGCGATGGTGGCGATGAGGTCGGCGCTGATGCCCTGCGGCACGAACCCGGTGGTGAAGTTGACCTCCGGGTCGAGCGCCCAGGCCCCGCCGTCGGAGCCCATCGGCACCCGGGACATCGACTCGACGCCACCGGCGAGGACGAGATCCTCCCAGCCGGAGCGCACCTTCTGCGCGGCGATGTTCACCGCCTCCAGCCCGGAGGCGCAGAAGCGGTTGAGCTGGACCCCGGCCACCGTGTCGGGCAGGCCGGCGGCGACGGCGGCGGTCCGGGCGATGTCGGCGCCCTGGTCGCCGAGCGGGGACACCACCCCGAGCACGATGTCGTCGATCAGCGCCGGATCGAGGCCGGGCATCCGCCGCAGGGTCTCCTCGATCAGGCCGGTGATCAGCGAAACAGGCTTCACCCCGTACAGCGATCCGGTCGGCTTGCCCCGCCCGCGCGGCGTGCGCAACGCGTCGTAGATGAACGCATCGGTCGTCATGCCAAGCTCCTCATTGCTCACCCGCATGCGAATTTCGCCTAACTTTTCTTGAGCCTGCCGCCGCTTGTCAAGACGCGTTCCGCGCTGTCCGGCTCCGACCCCGCCGGGGAAACGGCCGAGGGGCGTCACCGGATGCACGCGAGGGGGCGCTAACGTGTAGCTGTGCGACAAGCAGCCAGCGACACCGCCCCGGCACCGGTCAGACGGCCCAAGGACCGCAAGGCCCGGATCGCGCTCGCCGGGGCCGAGTTGTTCTGCGAGCGGGGCTACCACGGCGTCTCGGTGGACGAGATCGCCGCCGCCGTCGGCATCAGCGGGCCGGCCGTCTACCGGCACTTCCCGAACAAGTACGCGATCCTGGTGCACGCCACCCGGGAGGTCGTCGGCGCCCTGCTCGCCGCGACCGGACAGCCGGCGGCGAGTAACGCCGACGAGCTGCTCGACGAACTGCTGCGCGCGCTCGCCGAGGTCGCGGTGAGCAGGCGGCGGGTGGCCGGGCTGTACCAGTGGGAGGGCCGCTACCTGACGCCCGAGCACCGGCAGGAGTTCGCCGTCTCGATGGCCACGCTCGTCGGCCGCGTCGCCGCGCCGCTGCGCGAGTTGCGTCCCGAGCTGACCACCGCGCAGGCCGACCTGCTGGTGAATGCGGCGCTGAGCGCGTTCGGCAGCGTGACCACGTACCGGGCCGCGGCCACCGGCGCCGACACCGAGCACCTGCTCACCCGGGTCGCCTGGACGCTGCTGCGGACCGACGCGCCGACGGTGCCGCTCCGGCGGCGTACCGCGCCGCAGGACATGCCCGCCACCGGGCCGGTGCGTCCGGCGTCGCGGCGCGAACTGCTGCTCATCGAGGCGATGCGCCTGTTCCACAGGCACGGCTACCACGCAGTCGCGGTCGAGGACATCGGCCGCGCCGCGGGCATGCAGGCGTCCAGCGTGTACCGCTACTTCCCCGGCAAGGCCGACCTGCTCGCGGCCGCCTACTACCGGGCCACCGACCGGCTCACCGGGGCCACCACCGCGGCGATCGCCGAGGCGAGCGACCCGGCCGACGCGCTGCACCGGGTGGTGCGCGCCTACGTCGACTTCGCGTTCGGCCAGAGCGACCTGGTCGCGGTGTACCTGGCGGAGAACAACAACCTGCCGGACCGGGACCGCCACCAGTTGCGCGGCGCGCAGCGGCTGCACGTCGAGGAGTGGGTGGGCCTGGTCCGGGCGGTACGACCGGACCTGCCGGCCGCCGACGCCCGCGTGCTCGTCCACGCCGCGCTGAACGTCGTCACCGACGTCGGGCGGCTCGGCCGCTTCGACCGCACCGCCGGCTACGACGATCAGACCGCCCGGCTCACGCTCGCCGTCCTGCACGCCTGACCGGCGTCACCGCGAGCGCGCGGGCGGCGTGAGGCGCTGTGGTTGACTGACACCCATGGTCCCGTGCCCGTCCGCGTCCGCCCGGACGATCCGGTGACCACCGGGCCGGCCGCGGCCACCCGGCCCCGCAACCGCAGACAGGTCATCGTCGAGTCGGCCGGGCAGGTGTTCAGCGAGCGCGGCTACCACGGCGCGTCCATGGAGGAGATCGCCGCGGCGGTCGGGATCAGCGCGCCCGCGCTGTACCGCCACTTCCCGAACAAGTACGCGTTGTTCGCCGAGTGCGCCAACGTCATGGTGGACAACCTGGTCGGGGCCATCGACGAGTGGCCGCCGGACGCGGCGCTGGCCGACGTGCTGCTGGCCCTCACCCGGGTCACCGTCGCGCACCGCGCCTCCGGCGGCCTCTACCGGTGGGAGGCCCGCTACCTCGGCCGCGCGGACCGCCACCTGCTCCGCGCGAAGTTCGGCCACGTCGTGGGCCGGGTGACCGAGATGGTACGGCGGGAGTACCCGCTGCCCGACGAGCGCCTGCGGGCGGTGGCCGCGCTCGGTGTGATCGGTTCGGTCACCATGCACCACACCTCGATCGCCCAGCGCCGGATCGAGGATCTGGTGCTGCGGTCCGCGATGCGGGTGGTGGCCACCGATCCGGCCACCGCTGCCGGGACGGCGCGGCTGGTCGAGCTGCCCGCCCAGCCGGTGCCCCGGACGCGGCGTGCGGAGATCCTGGCCGCGGCCGTACCGCTGTTCGCCCGGGACGGGTTCGCCACAGTCACCAACGCGCAGATCGCCCAGGCGGTGGGGCTCGCACCGTCCGCGATCTACCGCCACTATCCCGGCAAGGTGGACATCCTCGTGGCCGCCTGCCTCCAGGCGGCGGAACTGCTCGCCCAGGCGGTGGACCGCAGCCTCCAGCGGGCGGCCGACCCACGGCAGGCGGTGGTCGCGCTGGCGGCGGCGTACGTGGCCTACTGCTTCGAGCACAACACCCTCAACAGCGTCGCCGAGGCGGAGGTGGCCGGCCTGCCGGACGACGTACGGCGTCCCCTCATCCTCGCCCAGCGGGAGCACATCGCGGTCTGGGAGCAGCAGTTGCGCGCGGTCCGGCCGGACCTGGACCGGCGGCAGGCCCGGCTGCTCGTGCACGCCGGGTTCGGCGTGGCGGTGGAGGCCGGGCGCGCCCTGCGCTGGCAGGACTCGCCCGGCCACCGGGACGCGGTCACCGCGCTGGTCACCGGCGCCCTGACGCTCTGAACCGGCACGGACTCAGGTGCCCGGCCGGTTCATGACCGGAATCGTGATCGGGGTGTGCGACGCGGACGAGCCGTTGTTGAGGAACAGCATCGCCAGCCCGCGGATGAACCTGTCGAACAGGCCGAACGTCTCCGGCATGAGCGGCGAGAGCCCTTCGCGGAACATCACGTACGTCGGCCAGCCGGCCTCGATCACGCCCCGGGAGATGTAGTCGCGGGGCAGCCGCAGCCAGTCGCCGATCCGGTCGGTGAGCACGTAGCGCGCGAACTCCCGCTGGAATCCCCGGGTGACGCCCAGGTCCACCGAGGACGTCAGGTTCAGCAGGATGTCGGCCAGGTCGATGCCCTCGGGCGTCGGCGCGAGCAGCGGGGACAGCGCGTACCGGGACTGCTCCTCGGCGGCGGCCCAGCTGTTCGGGATGAACTCGTCGCGCACGCCGAGCAGGTGCAGCGCGACCTGCCACATGTGCAGGTAGGCCTCCTCCTCCGCGGCCGACATCCGCAGTCCCCAGCGACGCCAGTCGAGCAGCTTGCGGTGCACGTACGTGCCGAGGCTGTGGAAGGTGATGAGGATGTCGCCGTTGCTGATCGGGATCGGGTGGTCGGTGACGCCGCGCCACGGCGCGGACTGCGGCAGCAGGTGCCGCACGGCCGCGTGGGTGAGCCGCGTCTTGTGCGAGGTGACCACGAAGCTGCCGGTGGCCTTGAACGCGTCGGGGGCGCTCAGGTCGTACCCGTAGGTGAAGGTCTTCGCGGCGCGCGACTTCATGTCCGCGCCGCCCTCGGACCAGTAGACGTTGCGGGCCTCGCGCGGGATCACCGTGCTCATGATCCCGCTGCCCAGGCCGTAGAGCAGGAACAGGTACATGCTCATGCGCTTGTTGAACTGGGCGGCGCGGTCCAGCTTGGCCTGGTCGGCCCAGGACGGCAGCGTGTTGACCCGCCGCAGGTAGGTGGTGAGCGCCGGGGGCAGGCCGGCGGGCAGCGCGTCGCCGTTGCGGATCCAGGACGCGAACGCGGTGTTCACCGCCGGGATCTGACCGGCGTCCAGCATCGAGGCGACGAGCGGGTCGGTGTCGTCGTCCCAGACGTCCCACGGGTCGGTGACCGTGTCGGTCCCGGCGATCGAGCCGGACGACGACCACGCCCACGCCTTCGGGGCGTCCGCCACCGCTACCAGTCCCAGCGCGGCGCCGAGCGTCAGGACGCTTCGTCTACTGAGATTCTCCATTAGCACCACTTCCCGGTTCGACCGGACATCGCCCTGAACACCGGCCCGCGAGGTGCGCACAAGCAGGTTTCGAGTTATCCGGGGATGTGATTTTCTATTAACATAGAGGAGCTTGACTGCATCGGCAAGGGTGGACGGTGGGGGTGGTGGCGATGGCTCGTGAGGGGCGGTACCGCTGGTTGCGCCGGATCGAGACGCTCGATCCGGTCCGCGACCACCACGAGATCTACCGGCTCTCCGCCGGCTACGAGTTCCCCTTCGACTACCAGCGGGCACTGGAGCTGGCGCTGCTGCGCACGTTCTGCGTGCCGAGCATCTCCGTGCTGCTCGACGCGACCGGCGAGTTCCGGCTGCGGGCGCAGCAGCGCTACGACGACACCGCGCTGCTGATGGCCGAGCTGCTGGAGCACGGGTACGACTCGCCGCGCGGCCGGGAGGCGCTGCGGGTGGTCAACCGGGCGCACGGCCGGTACGCGATCTCGAACGACGACATGCGGTACGTGCTGTCGACGTTCGTCTACGAGCCGATCGACTGGCTGGACCGGTACGGCTGGCGCCCGCTGCACGAGCACGAGCGGCTGGCCGCGTTCCACTACTACCGCGCGGTCGGCGCGCGCATGGGCATCCGCGACGTCCCGGCGGACTTCGACGCGTTCCGGGCGTTCAAGGACGCGTACGAGCGGGACACGTTCCGCCGTACGCCGAGCAACGAGCGGGTCGCGGCGTACACGCTCGATCTGTTCGCGTCCTGGTACCCGGCGCCGCTGCGCCCGGCCGCGCGGCTAGCGGTGCGCGCGCTGCTGCCGCCCGAGATGCGGGCCGCCTTCGGGCTGCCGGCCGCGCCGCGACCGCTGACCGCGCTGGCCGGCGGCGCGCTGCGCGCCCGGGCCGCCGTGGTGCGGCTGCTGCCCGCGCGGACCGTGAGCCGGCTGACCCGCGCGCCGCGCAACCGCACCTATCCCGGCTACCCGCGGGGGTACCGGCCCGCCGACCTCGGCGCGCCGCCACCCCCGCCCGGCATCGACCCGGCGCTACTCCGTGACGGGCTCCGCCACCGCGTCGCCCGGCCGGTAGAGGGCGTCGATCCGGTCGCCGTACCTGTCGACGATGACCCGGCGCCGTAGCTTCAGCGTCGGGGTCAGCTCGCCCGACTCCGGCGTCCACGCCGACGGCAGCACCTGGAACGTCTTGACCTGCTCCGGCCGGGCGAGGCGCGCGTTCGCCGCGTCCACCGCGGCCTGGATCTCGGCCAGCAGCACCGGGTCCGAGGCCAGCGTGGGCAGCTGCGGGTCGCTGACGCCGTGCGTGCGCGCCCACTGCGGCGCGACCTCCTCGTCCAGCACGATCAGCGCCGTGACGTACGGCCGCCGGTCGCCGATCGCGACGGCCTGACCGATGAGCGGGTGCGCCCGCAGCAGGTTCTCGATCTGCGCCGGCGAGATGTTCTTCCCGCTGGACGTGATGATGAGTTCCTTCTTGCGGTCGGTGATGGTGAGGAAGCCGTCGTCGTCGAGCGTCCCGACGTCGCCGGTGGCCAGCCAGCCGTCCGCGTCGACGACCGGCTCGACGCCGCCGTCCTCGCGCAGGTAGCCGGAGCACACCAGCGGACCCCGGACGAGGACCTCGCCGTCGTCGGCGAGGCGTACCTCCATGCCCACGTTCGGGCGGCCGACCGTCCCGGTGCGGAAGCGGTCGGGGGTGTTGAGGGTGGCGGTGCCGGTGGTCTCGGTCAGACCCCACACCTCCAGCACGTCGACGCCGAGCCCGGCGAGGAACCGCAGCGCGTCCACCGGGATCGGGGCGGCGCCGCTGCCGGGCCAGGTCATGTTCTGCAGGCCGAGGGTGGCCTGCAACGGCCGCAGCACGGTGTCCCGGGCCTGCGCCACCCGGGCGGCCAGCTCGTCCGGCACCGGCTCTCCGGCCGCGCGCAGCTCGTACGCCTCCAGTGTCACCGCGGTCGCGGCGGCGACGGCGGCGCGGACCGCGGGCTCGGCGGCGGCCAGGTGGGCCTGGACGCCGGCGGCCATCTTCTCCCAGACCCGCGGAACCCCGAAGAACGAGGCGGGGCCGACGGTGCGCAGCGCCGCGACGAGCTGCGTGGCGTCGGGGCAGATCGTCACGTGCCCGGCGCGGTAGATCGGGTTGTAGATGCCGAGGAACCGTTCGGCGATGTGCGCGAGCGGCAGGTAGGCCACCGTCGGCGCGTGGTCGGGGACGGACACCATCGCATCCAGCGCCACCGCCTGGTAGATCACGTTGTGGTGGCTGAGCACGACGCCCTTCGGGTTACCAGTCGTGCCGGACGTGTAGAGCAGCGTCACCGGCTGCTCGGGCCGGATCGTGCGCCAGCGCCGCTCGAAGGCGTCCGGGTCCGCCTCGCGTGCGGCCCGGCCGAGGGTACGCACGCGCGACAGCGGCACCGCGTCGCCGGCCGGTTCGGCGGGCTCGTCCACCAGCACCACCCGCAGCAGGTCGGGCAGGTCGGCCAGGATCGGCCGCCAGCGCTCCAGTTCGGCCGGCCCTTCCAGCACGAGCACCTGGGCGGCGCTGTGCCGGGCCAGGTAGCGCATCTGCTCGGCGCTGAGCGTCGGGTAGATCGTGGACGGCACCGCGCCCAGGTGGACCGCGGCGAGGTCGACGAGCCAGTGCTCGGTGCGGCTGGACATCATGATCAGCATGTGCCGCCCGGCCTCCAGGCCGATCTCGGCCAGGCCGGCGGACAGCTCGGCGACCTCGTCGCGCAGCGCGGCCCAGGTGCGGGTGTCGTCCCGGCCGAGCGTGGTCAGCGCGGGCCGGTCGGCGTACTCGGTGGCGTTGCGGTGCAGCAGCGCCGGGACGGTCAGGTCGGCGGCTTTCTTGGCGCAGTCCTCGGCGAGGACGTGGGCGGGGTCCATGGGCTACTCCTTCACACGCAACCGGGCCTGGTGGTGGCAGGGCTGGCCGCACCCCTCGCCGTGGTGCCCGCGCGGGTTCCGCAGCCGATGGCAGCACTGTAAACGAGGGTTAACTTCCTGGGAAGGAGTGGCCGTGATCTGGCGCGGTATCGCGTCGTGACGGCAACCTGGCGACGAACGCGGACTAACCAAACGGCCCGCCGGTCACTGCGCGGTCCAGCCACCGTCCACGTGCAACACGCTGCCGGTGACGTAGCTCGCGGCGTCCGAGGCCAGGAACAGCACCGCGCCGACCACCTCCTCGGGACGGCCGAACCGGCCCATCGGGATACGGTCGCGCAGCCGCTTCGACCACTGCTCGTGGCCGCGCAACCCTTCGGTCATCGGGGTCTCCAGGTAGCCGGGCGCCACCGCGTTGACGCGTACGCCGACCGCCGCCCACTCCAGCGCCAGCGTGCGGGTGAGCTGCTCGACGCCGCCCTTGCTGGCGCTGTACGCGGCCAGGCGCGGGAAGCCGACCTGACCGTGCACGGAGGACATGTTGACGATGCTGCCCGCGCCCTGCTCGACCATGAGCGCGCCGGCCGCGCGGGCGCAGACGAACACCCCGGACAGGTTGGTGTCGATCACCTGCTGCCAGTCACCGAGGCTGAGCCGCTCGCTGCGGTGCAGCGCCGGGCTGATGCCGGCGTTGTTGACCAGGACGTCGAGCCGCCCCCACCGCCGCCGCGCCAGGGCCACCACGGCGTTCGCGGCCGACTCGTCGGCGACGTCACCGGCGACCACCTCCGCCGTGCCGCCGCCGGCCGTGATCCGGTCGCGCACCTCGTCCAGCGCGTCCGGCCGCCGGGACTGGAGGATCACCGACGCGCCGGCCCGGGCCAGCCCCTCGGCGACCGCCGCGCCGACGCCCTGACTGGCGCCCGTCACCCACGCCACCTTGCCCGACAGCATCCCCTCGACCAGCGCCACCGTGGACTCCCCTCATCGCAAACCATCGACAGTTGTCGTCATGAGCCTTGTGGACACCGTTACCACGTGCTCTCATGTGATACACGGGCGCAACATTCGTTTCACCGTATCAGCGGCCTCGACCCCGAGGAGTGAACGTGGAACCGGTAAGCAGGCGCAAGATGTTGAAGGCCGGTGGGGCACTGGGCGCGCTCGGCGCGCTCAGCGTCGCCGCTCCGGCACAGGCCCGGTCGGCGTGGACCTGGTCTCCGAAGGGATCGGTGGCCGGCGCCGGCGCGGGCGTGGACCCCCGCTGGGTGTGGGACGAGGAGGCCGACCCGCTCGTCGCCTCCCTCCTGGACCGGGGCGAGGCGCCACTGGTCAACCAACTGCTGCGGACGTGGACGAAGAACGGCCAGCCGCTGCCCTCCGGCCTCCCGGCGGACGTCCGCGCGTTCATCGAACGCGCACGCGTGCTGCCGTCCTGGGTGGACCAGGGCAAGCTGGCCACCGCCGTGCGCTTCAACGAGAAGCGCGGGCTCTACCTCGGCGTGCTCTACGGCCTGGCCAGCGGCATGATGAGCACAGTCATCCCGAAGGAGGCGCGCGCCGTCTACTACTCCAAGGGCGGCGCGGACATGAAGGACCGCATCTCCAAGACCGCCAAGCTCGGGTACGACATCGGCACCGCCAACGCGTACCAGCCCGACGGCTCGATGATCGTGACCGCCGTCAAGACCCGGCTCGCGCACGCCGGTGTGCGTCACCTCCTGCCGCAGTCGCCCGAGTGGGCCGACGTCGCGCCCGAGGACATCCCGATCAGCCAGCGGGACATGATGGTCACCTGGCACAGCCTGCCGACCACGGTCATGCGGAAACTGACCGACTGGCGGGTGCCGATCCCCGCCGCCGAGTCGACGGCCTTCCTGCACCTGTGGCAGGTGGCCGCGCACATGCTCGGCATCAGGGACGAGTACATCCCGGCCACGTGGAGCGAGGCGAACTCCCAGGCCGGCGAGGTCCTCGACCCGATCCTCGCGCCCACCCGCGAGGGCAACGCGCTCGCCGACATCCTGCTCGGCCTCGGCAAGGAGATCGACGCCGGGCTGCTCAGCAAGCCCATCCTCGGCTCGTTCACCCGGTTCATGCTCGGCAACCAGATCGCCAACTGGCTGGAGATCCCGCGCGACCTGCTCTGGGACACGCTGCTGCGGACGAGCTGGGGCCCGTTCATCGCGGTCCGGGAGGCGCTGCTGCCGTTCCCGCTCGCACCGGAGTGCTACTGGCTGTTCGACGAGTTCCTGCGCAAGCTCGCCCTGCTGTTCCTGTCCGAGGGGCAGTCCATCAACATCGAGATCCCGCTCGGCAACCGCGAGTTCTGACCACCGCGTCGCAGCCGGGGCACCTCCCGTCCCCGGCTGCGACGACGAGCGCCCGGGTGAGCACCATGACCGTGTCCCTCCCTCCGTTCCTGGGGTACGTGCTGGCCGCGCCGGTCCTCGTGGCCGCTGCCGAACTCACCGCCGCGTACCCGGCCGCCGCCCGGACGCCGTCGCCGGACGTGGCCGGGCTGCTCGGACTCGGCGAGATCATGACGGCCACGGCCCTGCCCGGGGCGGCCCTGATCTCCGTCGAGGTCGCCCCGGACGGGACCGTGTCGTTCACGCTGCCGCCGGACCGGTACGACGGCGACACCTCGGCCGCCGAACTGATCGCCGACGGGCTGTCGGTACCGCGCCGGCGCGTCCGTGTGCCACCGCCACGGCCGGCAGCGGGCCGGACACGTGGCGCACCCCATCCGGCCGTCGGAACCCGTACCCCGCTCCGGGTCGCCGTGGCGGTGGCCCGACGGCGGCTGCTGGAGGCCGCGTCGGCGACGCTCGGCACGCCCGTCGCCGGCCTGCAGCTCGCGGCCGGCGCCGTCACCGACCGCGCCGGCCGCCGCCTCGACATCGGCGCGCTGGCCGCCACCGCCGCCAGCACCAGCACGATCGCCGTGGCTGTCGACCTCACGCCACGGTGACCGGCGCCGCCGATTCAACGGCCCTCTTCCGGGTAGCAGTCCGATGGACGGCACCGGAGAGGGGACAGACAGGCATGAAGGCACTGACCTGGCACGGCAAGCGGGACGTCCGCGTGGAGGACGTCCCGGACCCCCGGATCGAGGAGCCGACCGACGCGATCGTCCGGATCACCTCGACCGCCATCTGCGGCTCCGACCTGCACCTGTACGAGGTGCTCGGGCCGTACCTGAAGCCCGGCGACATCCTCGGGCACGAGCCGATGGGCGTCGTCGAGGAGGTCGGGCCCGGCGTGACCCGGCTCAAGAAGGGCGACCGGGTGGTCGTCCCGTTCAACATCTCCTGCGGCTCGTGCTGGATGTGCGAGCGGCAGCTCTACGCGCAGTGCGAGACCACGCAGGTGACCAGCCAGGGCAAGGGCGCGTCCCTGTTCGGCTACACCTCGCTGTACGGCTCGATCCCCGGCGGCCAGGCCGAGTACCTGCGCGTGCCGCAGGCCCAGTTCGGCCCGATCACGATCCCGGACAGCGGCCCGGACGAGCGCTGGCTCTACCTCTCCGACATCCTGCCCACCGCCTGGCAGGCGGTGAAGTACGCGGACACCCCGCCCGGCGGCACGCTCGCCGTGTTCGGGCTCGGCCCGGTCGGGCAGTTCAGCGCCCGGATCGGCCGCCACCTCGGCGCCGGCCGGGTGATCGGGCTGGACCTGGTCCCCGAGCGGCTGGAGATGGCCCGCCGCCACGGCATCGAGGTGCTCGACGTCAGCCAGCTCGACGACGTACCCGGCGCGCTCATCGACCTGGTCGACGGACGCGGCCCGGACGCCGTGATCGACGCGGTCGGCATGGAGGCGCACGGCGCGCCGCTGGGCAAGATGGCCCAGACCGCCGCCGGGCTGCTGCCGGACAAGCTGGCCCAGGCGATGACCGACAAGGCCGGCGTGGACCGGCTCGTGGTGCTGCACGCCGCGCTCAAGGCCGTACGGCGTGGCGGCACCGTGTCGATCTCCGGCGTGTACGGCGGCGAGCAGGACCCGATGCCGCTGATGGAGATGTTCGACAGGGGCATCCAGCTGCGCATGGGCCAGTGCCACGTGCGGCGCTGGGTCGACGAGATCATCCCGCTGCTGGAGCGCGACGACGACCCGCTGGGCGTCGAGGACCTGCGGACCCACCGGCTGCCGCTGACCGACGCGCCGCGCGCGTACGAGATGTTCCAGAAGAAGGAGGACGGCTGCGTGAAGGTCGTGCTCGCGCCGTGACCCGGACGGTGGTCGTCACCGGCGCGACCAGCGGGATCGGCCGGGCGACCGCCAGGGAGCTGGCGGGCCGCGGGGACCGGCTGGTCCTCGCGGCCCGCTCCCCCGCCACGCTCGACGAGGTACGCGACGAGTGCCGGGCGGCGGGCGCGCGGGCGATCGCCGTACCGATGGACGTGACCGAGCCCGGCGCGGTGGCCGCGCTCGCCGACGCGGCGCGGGCCGAGTTCGGCCGCGTCGACGCCTGGGTGCACACCGCCGCGGTGATGTCCTACGGCCGCTTCGACGAGACCCCGGCCGAGGTGTTCGAGCAGGTGGTCCGCACCGACCTGCTGGCCGCCGCGGCGGTGGCCCGGGAGGCGCTGCGCCGTTTCCGGACCACCGGCGGCGGCACGCTCGTGCTCACCGGCTCGGTGCTCGGGCACATCACCGCGCCCTACATGAGCGGCTACGTCGCAGCCAAGTGGGGCCTGCAGGGACTGGCCCGCACGCTCCAGCAGGAGGCGCGGGAGACACCCGGCGTCGCGATCTGCCTGGTCAACCCGGGCAGCGTCGACACGCCCGTCTACCGGCAGGCGGCCAACTACCTGGGCCGCGTCGGCCGGCCGCCGCCCCCGATCGCCTCGCCCGAACGGGTGGCGCGGGCCATCGTCCACTGCCTCGACCGGCCCCGCCGGGAGGTGTCGGTGGGCCGGCTCAACGTGGTCATGCGCTTCGGCTTCACAGTCCTGCCCGGCGTGTACGACGTGCTGGTCGGGCCGCTGATGCGCCGGGCCGGACTGACCCGGACGCCGGTCGCCGCGCACCAGGGCATCGTGTTCACGCCCAACCCGGCCGGTGAGGCGGTCCGGGGCGGATGGCTGCCCGACGTGTCCCAGGTGGTCCGGGCCGTGGGCGGACGCGCGGCGACCGTGGCGTCCGCGGTACGCCGCCGGCTGCCCTGACGTCCTGTGGGTGGCTGTCGTGCGGGCGGGCCGTCGTGCGGGCGGGTCGCCCCGTGGGCGGACCGGGACGAGGGTCGTTACCGTGTACGACGGGACACGGCGGAGGGACGAGCATGCGGGAACCAACGGGGCGGGAACCGGACCGGACGCGCGGCGGGCGGGTGTGGAAGCTCGCCGGGCTGGCCGCCGTCGCCGGGATGGCCTGGGCGGCGCGGGACGTACCGGCCCAGCTCGGCGGCCGGCTCACCGGCGCTCGGGCGGAACGGGCGGCCCGGTCACCGCGCTTCCGCGACGGCACGTTCCACAACCCGGCCGGCGCCAGCGCCACGATGGTCGCCGACCCGGGCCGCAACCTGCTCCGGGAGCTGGTCTTCGGCAAGCAGAAGCGGCGGCCGGGCAGCCCGGTGCCGCTGCTGCACCCCGGCGCCGCGCCGGCCGGCGACCCGGCCCGCGAGCTGAACGTCGTCTGGTACGGCCACGCCTCCACGCTCGTCGAGATCGAGGGGCACCGGGTGCTGCTCGACCCGGTGTGGAGCGACAGGTGCTCCCCGTCCGGGCTGGTCGGCCCGCGACGCATCCACGAGCCGCCGGTCCGCCTGACCGACCTGCCCCCGCTCGACGCGGTGCTGATCTCGCACGACCACTACGACCACCTCGACATGGAGACCGTCCGCACGCTGGCCGACCTCCAGTCCGCGCCGTTCGTGGTGCCGCTCGGCGTCGGCGCGCACCTGGCCCGCTGGGGCGTACCCGAGCACCGCATCGTCGAGCTGGACTGGTCGGAGAGCCACCGGGCCGGCGGGCTGACACTCACCGCGACCGCCGCGCAGCACTTCTCCGGGCGCGGCCTGCGCCGCGACGGCACGCTCTGGAGTTCCTGGACGATCACCGGTACGCACCGGAAGGTCTTCTACACCGGCGACTCCGGCTACTTCGACGGGTACGCCGCGATCGGCGCCGACCACGGCCCGTTCGACGTGACGCTCATGCAGATCGGCGCGTACGACAGGGCGTGGCCGCACATCCACATGTTCCCGGAGGAGGCGGTCGCCGCCCACCTCGACGTGCGCGGCGGACTGCTGGTGCCGGTGCACTGGGGCACGTTCAACCTGGCCCTGCACGACTGGTCCGAGCCGGTGGACCGGCTCTGGGCCGAGGCGAAGGCGCGCGACGTACGGCTGGCCGTGCCGCGTCCCGGCGAGCGGGTCGTGGTGGACGAGCCGCCGGCGGTGGACGGGTGGTGGCAGTCGGTCGCCTGACGCGGCGCGGTCCCTGGGTGGCGCGGTCGCCTTCGTGCTCCGCGCCGGCTCAGAGTACGAAGGCGTCCGTCCACAGCGCGCCGGAGCGTCCCGACAACGCGTCGAGCATCGCCACCGCCTGACCGTCGGTGAGCTGCGCGACGAAGTCGATGATCGCCCGGCCCCGGGCCCGGCCGATCCGGTCCGGGGTACGCGGGTGCAGCTCCGCCTCGGCCAGCTCCACCAGGTCGTGCAGGCGGCGCGGCAGCCGGGACTCCTCGTCCGGGTCCAGCAGCCACTCCCACAGCGCCTCCACCAGCGTGCCCAGCAGCCGGGCCTGGCCACGCTGGTGCAGGGCCAGGTCCGGGCGGGCCAGCACGAACCGGTGGTGCACGAACTTGAGCACCTGCACCTCGTGCCACTGCGCCTTCGCCAGCAGCACGTACCCGGAACGGACCCCCGGGTCCGGCGTCACAGTGATGGCGTCCACGAAGCGGGTCGACCAGCGGGCGGAGAACCGGGCCACGTACTGCTCCGCCTCGATCGAGCCGTCGAACGGCAGCGCCAGCAGCCCTTCCACCAGCTCCTCGCGGACGTGCTCGACGGCGGCGGCGAACGCCTCGTCGTCGGCGATCCAGCCGTCCTTGCGGTGCAGTTGCCGGCGCAGCCGCTCGATGGCGGCTCCCGGCCGCCGGCCCGCCCCCTCCAGCGCCGACGCCGTGATCGACCGCAGGTGCCCGCACTCGCGCTGCCAGGCCATCAGCTCGGCCGCCACGGCGCCCTGCTGGAGCACCCCGACGCGGTAGAAGTCCTCCACGTCGTGGATCGCGTACGCGATGTCGTCGGCCGTGTCCATCACCGACGCCTCGGGCGTCTGCTGCCAGTCCGGGATCCGCCCGGCGAACGGCTCCCGTGCCTGCCGCAGGTCGTCCAGCTCGGTGCGGTACGCGCCGAACTTCACCGAACCGCTCTCCGGATCCTCCGGCGGCGCAGCCGCGCCCCGGGGCGCCGGGTCCAGGTGGCGCGGGTGCGGATCGGGGTGGTCCAGCCGGGTCCACGGGTACTTCAGCATGGCCGCCCGGACCGCGGCGGTCAGGTCCAGCCCGGTGGTCGCCGCGCCGCGGATCTCGGTGCTGGTGACGATCCGGTACGACTGGGCGTTGCCCTCGAAGCCGTCGGGCAGCCCGAGGCGCTGCCGGGCCAGCCGGTCGAGCACCCGCTCCCCCAGATGCCCGAACGGCGGGTGCCCGAGGTCGTGCGCGAGCGCGGCGGCCTCCACCACCTCCGGGTCGCAGCCGCCGAGCTTCTCCAGCAGGTCCCGGTGCGCCGGGTCGGCCGTCAGCCGCTCCGCGATCGCCCGGGCCACCTGGGCCACCTTCAGGCTGTGGGTGAGCCGGTTGTGCACCAGCAGCCCGGAACCACCCGGGCTGATCACCTGGGTGACGCCGTTCAGCCGGGCGAAGAACGGCGACCCGACGATCCGGTCCCGGTCGGCCCGGAACGGGCCGGCGGCCAGGTCGCCGAGCGCCCGGGCGCTGCCGCCGAACAGCCGCCGGGCCCGCGGATCCGCAGGTGCCTCCATGATCGCCACGCTAGCGCAGCCGACGGCGGGGCGGGCACAGGCGGTCGGAGGCGAACGGCACAATGCAGGGCGGAAACCACCCGAGAAGGCGGATGACAATCGTGACCCAGTCTGTGCACCAGCGGATCGCCGAGGAACTCGGCGTCGCCGAACGGCAGGTACGGGCGGCAGTCGAGCTGCTCGACGGCGGCGCCACAGTGCCGTTCATCGCCCGCTACCGCAAGGAGGCCACCGGCCTGCTCGACGACGCGCAGCTGCGCACGCTGGAGGAGCGGCTGCGCTACCTGCGCGAGCTGGACGAGCGCCGCGCGGCGGTGCTGGAGTCGATCCGGAGCCAGGGCAAGCTCGACGAGGCGCTGGAGGCGCAGATCCTCGCCGCCGACTCCAAGTCCCGCCTGGAGGACATCTACCTGCCCTACAAGCCGAAGCGGCGCACCCGCGCGCAGATCGCCCGCGAGGCCGGGCTGGAGCCGCTCGCGGACACGCTCCTGGCCGATCCGGCCCAGGACCCGAAGACGGTCGCCGCCGGGTTCGCCGACCCGGACAAGGGCGTCGCGGACGCCGCTGCCGCCCTCGACGGGGCGCGGGCCATCCTGATCGAGCGCTTCGCCGAGGACGCCGACCTGATCGGCACGCTGCGCGAGCAGATGTGGTCGCGGGGCCGGCTGGTCTCCCGGGTACGCGACGGCCAGGAGACCGCCGGCGCGAAGTTCGCCGACTACTTCGACTTCGCCGAGCCGTACCCGAAGCTGCCCTCGCACCGCATCCTCGCCGTGTTCCGGGGCGAGAAGGAGGGCGTGCTGGACCTGACCATGGACCCGGAGGCCGAGGGCGACGCCGACGCGGCCACCGGGCCGAGCCGCTACGAGGCCGCCGTGGCCGGACGCTTCGGCATCAGCGACCAGGGGCGGCCCGCCGACCGGTGGCTGGCCGACACGGTGCGCTGGGCCTGGCGTACCCGGATCCTGATCCACCTGGGCGCGGACCTGCGGATGCGGCTGTGGCAGGCGGCGGAGGAGGAGGCCGTGCGGGTCTTCGCCACCAACCTGCGTGATCTGCTGCTGGCCGCGCCGGCCGGGGCACGGGTGACGATGGGCCTCGACCCGGGCCTGCGCACCGGCGTGAAGGTGGCGGTGGTCGACGCCACCGGCAAGGTGGTCGCCACCGACACCATCTATCCGCACGAGCCGCGCCGGCAGTGGGACGCGTCGCTGCACACGCTCGCCACGCTGGCCGCCGTGCACGGCGTCGAGCTGGTCGCGATCGGCAACGGCACCGCCAGCCGGGAGACCGACAAGCTGGCCGGCGACCTGATCAAGCAGCACCCGGAGCTGAAGCTCACCAAGGTGGTGGTCTCCGAGGCCGGCGCGTCGGTCTACTCCGCGTCCGCGTACGCCTCGCAGGAGCTGCCCGGTCTGGACGTCTCGCTGCGCGGCGCGGTGTCGATCGCCCGCCGTCTCCAGGACCCGCTGGCCGAGCTGGTGAAGATCGACCCGCGGTCGATCGGCGTCGGGCAGTACCAGCACGACCTGTCCGAGGTGAAGCTGTCCCGCTCGCTCGACGCGGTGGTCGAGGACTGCGTCAACGCCGTCGGCGTGGACGTCAACACGGCCTCCGCGCCGCTGCTCACCCGGGTGTCCGGCATCGGCGCCGGGCTGGCCGAGAACATCGTGCTGCACCGCGACGCCAACGGGCCGTTCCGCACCCGCGCGGAGCTGAAGAAGGTGCCCCGGCTCGGGCCGAAGGCGTTCGAGCAGTGCGCCGGCTTCCTGCGCATCCCCGGCGGCGACGACCCGCTCGACTCCTCCAGCGTGCACCCGGAGTCGTACCCGGTGGTGCGCCGCATCCTCTCCACCACCGGGCAGGACCTGCGCGGGCTGATCGGCAGGTCGGCCATCCTGCGCGGCCTGCGCGCGACCGACTTCGTCGACGACACGTTCGGTCTGCCCACGGTCACCGACATCCTGGCCGAGCTGGAGAAGCCCGGCCGCGACCCGCGGCCGGAGTTCCGGACCGCGACGTTCGTCGAGGGCGTGGAGAAGATCAGCGACCTGACGCCCGGCATGGTGCTGGAGGGGGTGGTGACGAACGTGGCCGCGTTCGGCGCGTTCGTCGACGTGGGCGTGCACCAGGACGGACTGGTGCACGTCTCGGCCATGTCGCACACCTTCGTCAAGGACCCGCGCGACGTGGTGAAGTCCGGCGACGTGGTCAAGGTCCGGGTGCTCGACGTGGACGTGCCGCGCAAGCGGATCTCGCTGACGCTGCGGCTCGACGACGAGGCGCCGGCCGGTGGCCGTCCCGCGGCCGGGGGTCCGGGCGGCGAGGAGCGCGGCGGTCGGCGCGGTGGCGGGCAGCGCGGCGACCGTGGCGGGCAGCGCGGCGACGCCGGTGCCCGGCGTGGCGGCCAGGGCGAACGGGGCGGCTCGCGCGGTGGTCAGTCGCCGCGGCAGGGACGAGGTGGCGGATCGGCGGCGCCGGTGAACGACGCCATGGCGGAGGCCCTGCGCCGCGCCGGCCTGGCCTGAGAGGCAGGGGAAGCGACGTGGCGGACGACGACCTCCAGTGGCGCGAGCGGCAGCGCCGCGCGGTGCGGGCACACGCCGAGGCCGAGGCCCGGCAGCGCGCCGCGGACCAGGCCGAGGCGGCGGCACTGGTGGCGTCGTTCGCCGCCGAGGCGATCCGCCTCGGGCTGCGCACCACCCGGCTCTCCGCCCGCTCCTACGACGGGCGAGCGCGTTACCGCACCCGGATCAGCGGCTGGTACATCGACCGTGCCCACACCCGGGCGGTGGATCGGGACGGTCGATTCCATCTGCTCACCGTGCCGGCGAGCCTGCGCGCCCGGCTGTTCGGAGTGGATCCGCAACCGGACCCGCCGCCCCTGGTGCTGGGCAAGGGCGGCCGCGACGGCGAGTCCGTTCCGCTGCGTGACGCGCTGCGGCGACGGCTCGCCGCCGGGGACTCCTGGGGGTAGTCGGCGGCGGACGCGCGCCGCCGTCGACACCTCACCGGCCCACTGTCGTTTGACCATCAGTGACGACGATGCGAATTGAGATCCTGGACGCCCGCAGCACGTCGGACAGCGAGCGCTGGGCCGCCCTCCACCAGACCTGGAGCCGCCGGGAGGTCTTCGCCCATCCGGCCTACCTCAGGCTCTTCGCGGGCCCGGAGGACCAGCCGTTGGCTGCGTACGCCCGCACCGGGAGCGGTTTCATCCTCTACCCGTTCCTGCTCCGCCCGGTCGACGCGCCGCACCTGGACGTGCCGCCGGGCCGGTATCACGACGTCACCAGCCCGTACGGCTACGGCGGCGCCTTCCAGGAGGGCGCCGACGAACTCGACGCGAAGAGGTTCTGGGAGTCCTTCGACGTGTTCTGCGCCCGCCGCAACGTGGTGTCCGAGGTCACCCGGCTCACGCTCTTCGACGACGAGCGGCTCCCCTCGCCCGGCCCGGTCCGGGAGAAGCTCGTCAACGTGGTCCGCGACCTGCGCACCAGCGACGAGGACATGTGGCGCGAGTTCGACCACAAGGTGCGCAAGAACGTCAACAAGGCCCGCCGGAACGGGGTGACGGTCGAGGTCGACCTCGACGGCGCACGGCTCGACGACTTCCTGCGGATCTACCAAGGCACCATGGACCGGCGGGCGGCGACGAGCGGCTACTACTTCCCGCGTGACTTCTTCCAGACGATCATCGACGAACTGCCCGGGCAGTTCGCGTTCTTCCACGCACTGCACGACGGGCGGGTCGTCTCCACCGAACTGGTGCTGTCGAGTGCGCTGAGTCTCTACTCCTACCTCGGCGGCACCGAGCAGGCCGCGTTCGACCTACGCCCGAACGACCTGCTCAAGTTCGAGATCTGCCGGTGGGGACGCGCCCAGGGCCGGATCCGGTTCGTCCTCGGCGGCGGGTACGCCCCCGACGACGGGATCTTCCGGTACAAGCGGGCCTTCGCCCCGCACGGGCTGGTGCCGTTCCACCTCGGTACCCGCGTGCTCGACGAACCGGTGTACCGGCGGTTGTGCGCGGCGCACCGGCAGGAGGGAACGCGGCGGGACGCGGCCTGGTCGACGTCGCCGGACTTCTTCCCCGAGTACCGGTGTGCGCTGCCCGGCAGCCGTTGACCGTCACCGCGAGGCGTCCCGCCGCCCGGATGGTGGACCCTGCTGCGGTACCGGAGGCACCGCCTCGCCGGCCGGCGGGCGACGGCGGCCGGGCACCCGGGACGCTCCGGCCGGGCGGCTGTACCGCCCCCACCAGAACCGCTGGACGCCCAGGGTGAGCAGACCGGCGAGCACGATGGCACACAGGTTGATCACGAGTTGGAGAGCGGAGCCGGCCGCCTCGTGCCACACACCGTAGGCGAGCGCGACCGCGACGTTCGCCGCTGCCGGCACCGTGGTGACGGAGATCAGGACACCGACCAGGGAGCCGGACTTCTTCGACGTCAGTGAGAGCATTCCGGCGATCCCGGCCAGCATGCCGACCAGCCAGGAGAGCGCATCCGGGCGCCAGATGAAGTCGGTCAGGGGCCGCTCGGCGACGAGCATCTCCCGGCCGACCAGGCCCGCGGCCGTCAGTGCCCAGGTGCTGAGCACCGTGACCACCATCGCCACGACGAAGCCGACCACCAGCGCACGGAGGGCGGAACGGACCGTCCGGCCGTCGCGCCGCAGCAGGGCCACGCACAGAGCGGCCAACGGCCCGAACTCCGGGCCGACCACCATCGCGCCGACCACCAGGATGGGCTGGTCCAGGAGGACGCCGATGCCGGCGATGACGGTGGCGACGATGATCAGCGCGAGGTAGGTGCCGGAGAGCTGGGTCTGCTCGCCGGTCTGCGCGGCGATCTCGTCCCAGACCACCGCATCGGTTCCGCTGCCCGGCACGGTGTCGGCGGCCTTCTCGGCCGCTGCGGACAGGGCCAGCTCCACGTCGGTGGCGGAGACGCCACCGTTCTGCTCGACGCCCAGCTCCTGAAGGCCCCGCAGCACCCCGTCCGCGCTCTCCCGCACCACGTCACAGAGGATCAGGTCGCCGGGTGGCTGCCGGGCCGCGCCCGGGAGGACCGCGAGGTGGGTGACACCGGGATCGGCAGCGAGGAGGTCGGCCACGGCCGCCGATCGTTCGGACGGCGCGATCAGTCGCAAGTGCAGCACCGGCGGATGCTATCGAACCGGCGCGATCCCTCTCCCAGTCCGGGCACTAAACGATCGGGAATGACATTCGGATAAGGCAGAAGACTGCCCGTTAAACGATTTCCGATGGGATCGGTTACGGCTCCGGAAGCAATTCTATGAATAGACAGGAGAATCACCCGCGGGAGGTGTTCATGGGGAATCATCGGTGACGCCGCACAAATGCATTGGAGCGTCATGGGCTATCGGATCTTCCTCTCTCCCCCGGACGTCGGCCCCCTGGAGGAGTCGTACCTCCTGTCGGCACTGCGGTCCGGCTGGGTGGCGCCGACGGGACCGGAGCTCGACGCGTTCGAACAGGAGATCGCGCAGCGGAGCGGGAGACGCCACGCGGTCGCGGTCAGCTCCGGCACGGCGGCGCTGCACCTCGCGCTGCTCTGCACCGGCGCCCGGGCGGGCAGGGTGGTCGTGGTACCGACCCTCACCTTCGCCGCCACCGCCAACGCGGTGACGTACACCGGGGCGGAGCCGGTCTTTGTGGACTGCGATCCGAACACGGGCAACATCGACGTCGCGCTGCTGGCCGAGACGCTGAGCCGGCTGCGCGCCGAGGGCGCCGACGTAGCCGCCGTGGTGCCGGTCGACCTGTTCGGCGCCTGCGCCGACTACACGTCCATGCTGCCGGTCTGCGCCGAGGCGGGGGTGCCGGTCGTCGCGGATGCCGCGGAGGCGCTGGGCGCCGCCCACGCGGGGCAGCCGGCCGGATCGTTCGGCCTGGCCGCCGCCTTCTCGTTCAACGGCAACAAGATACTCACCACGTCCGGCGGTGGTATGCTCGTCTCCGACGACCAGGAACTCGTCGCGCGCTGCCGGTACCTCGCGACCCAGGCGCGCCAGCCGGCCGTCCACTACGAGCACACCGAGGTCGGCTACAACTACCGGCTGAGCAACCTGCTCGCCGCGTTGGGCAGGGCGCAGTTGCGCCGGCTGGACCGCATGATCGCCCAGCGCCGCCAGGCCCGGGAGCGATACGCGAAGCTCTTCGCCGCGAGCCCCGGTGTGCGCCTGCTCAACGACGCCGACGGCGACGCCAACCACTGGCTGACGGTCATCGTGGTCGACCCGCAGGAAGCCGGCTGGCACGCCTCCGACCTCGCCGCGCACCTGGCAGGGCACGGCATCGAGACACGACCGGTGTGGAAGCCGATGCATCTCCAACCGGTGTTCCGGGACGCACGGCACATCGTCACCGGCGCCGCCGAGCGCCTCTTCGCCCAGGGGCTCGCTCTGCCCAGCGGCTCCGCCACCACCGACGCCGAGGCCCAGTTGATCGACGACGCCATCGGCCGATTCCTGCTCAACCCGTGAGCGGGAGGCCGACGGCACCCGGGGACGGCCCAGTGGTCGTCCGCGTCATCGCACCACCAGCCATCGGAAGGACACTGACACGTGAGGCTGACCATCACCGAGGAATGCCGTTACGTCCGCACCCCGGACAACCGCTTCTGGGTCACCTTCGGCACCGACTACGCGCTCTGGTCCCGCTATCTGGAGGCCTTCGACGAGGTGCGGGTCGTGGCTCGGGCTCGGGACGTGGCGGAGATTCCGCCGAACGCCCTCCGCGTCGACGGTGACCGGGTGACGGTGGCCCCCATCCCCTACTACCAGGGGCCGCGACAGTACGTACAGCAGATGCCCCGGATCGACCGGGCCGTCCGCAGGATCGCCGCCGACGCGGAGGCGGTGTTGCTGAGAACGCCGTCGACGATCGCCACCCACATGCACCGGCACATCACCCGACGCGGTCTCCCCTATGCGATGGAGGTCATCGGCGACCCGTACGCCGTCTTCGCCCCCGGCGTGGTGGAACACCCACTGCGGCCGTTCCTGCGCGCGTGGACCACACGCAACCTCAAGCGGCAGTGCGAGTCCGCGGTGGCCGTGTCGTACGAGACGAGCCGGACGCTGCAGGCCCGGTACCCGACCCGGCCCGGGGCGCTCTCCACCGGCATCAGTTCGGTCAACCTGCCGCCCGCCGCCTACGTGCAGGAGCCCCGCACTCACCGGCCGCCCTCCGGATCGGTCACCCTCATGTCGGTCGGCTCACTGGAGCAGCTGTACAAGGGCATCGACACGCTGATCGAGGCGATCTCGCTGTTGGGGCCGTCGACACCGGCGGTACGGCACGTCCACGTCGGTCCCGGCCGCTACCAGCCTGCGCTGGAGGAACTCGCCACCCGCCTGGGGGTACGCGACCGGATCACCTTCGCCGGGTGGATTCCCACCGTCGAGGCGCTGCGGCACCGGCTCGACAGCGCAGACCTCTTCGTGATGCCGTCCCGGACCGAAGGTCTCCCCCGGGCTCTGATCGAGGCCATGGCCCGCGCGTTGCCCGCCATCGGCTCCACGGCCGGCGGCATCCCCGAACTGCTCCCCCCGGAGATGCTGTTCACCGCCGGTGACGCCGACGACCTGGCCAGGGTCCTCCATCGCACCCTGGCGGACCGGGAGGGGATGGTTGCCGCGTCGCGGCGCAACCTCGCGGTCGCCCGGGAGTTCGCCGAGGACAGGCTCGTCCCGCGGCGTACGGAGTTCTACCGGGCGGCCCGCGGTCTCATGTCGGGCCGGCCGAGGCTGCCGCAACCCGCCGCTCCCGCCGCGGAGTCAGTCCGGCACGAGAACCGGCCGGCCTGACGGCTCGGTCATGACGGAAGGAGGCCGGCACTCGGACGAGTGCCGGCCTCCTGCCGTCGCGTCAGACGGGCGTGCGGTCGCGTGCTGCCGTCGGCTGCCCGGGCATGGCGATCGTCTGCCGCCAGCCCCGGTACCAGTCGACGGTCAGGCGTACCCCTTCGGTGAGGGAGACGGTCGGCTCGAAGCCGGTCAGCCGCCGCAGCTTGCCCAGATCGGGGCACCGGCGTCGCACTGATCGGTCCGGGGCCGGCATGGGCTGCAGCGTGGCCGAGACGCCCACCACGTCGAGCACGAGCCGAGCGAGATCGGCGATGTTCGTCTGCTCCCTGTCGTTCCCGATGTGCACGATCTCCGGGCCCTCGACGGCGGCGTCCATCAGTCGCACGACCGCCTCGATCGCGTCGTCGACATAGCAGAACGCGCGGTACTGGTCGGCCCCCCACACCCGGAACGGGTTCTCACCCTCCATCGCCCGCAGCGCCATCTCCGGAACGACGTGGTCGGCGCCCATCCGCGGCCCGTAGACGTTGTGGAAGCGGCCGATGACCACCGGCACGCCCGTGGCCCGGGCGTGGTGCAGCAGCATGGCCTCGCCCGCGAGCTTGCTGATCGCGTACGACATCCGGGGAGATGCCACGTCGGCAACCATGATCGGGACGTCTTCCGGTGTGGGAACCGGCACCACGCCGGCATCGACGCCACCGGCGTAGATCTCGCTCGTCGAGCTGAAGAAGACCTTCGGCCCCGGCCGCAGCCAGTCCACGAGATGGGCCACGGTGAGCGTGTTGACCCGCAGCACCCGGCTGGGGTCCGCCTCGACGTTCCGCACGCCCACCACCGCGGCCAGCAGATACACCTGGTCGACGTCGGGCTGTAGCCGTGCCCAGGCCTCGGGCCGCGTCAGGTCGGCGGAGACGACGTCGACGCCGGGACGGGCCCGCAGAGCGGCCACCCGTTCGTCGTCGGAACCGCGCGAGAAGTCGTCGACGACAGTGACCTGGCAACCCTCGGCACTGAGCCGCTCCACCAGGTGGAGGCCGATGAAGCCTGCCCCGCCGAGCACGAGCGCGCGCATCAGGCGGTCACCGCCGTGGCGTCGGCCCTCGGAATCCGGTAGCCGATACCGGCGTACCGGATGCCGGCGGCCCGGACCTCGCCTTCGTCGAGGACACGCCACGAGTCGAACAGCACCTTGACTGTCGTCCCCGCGAGCAGAGCGCCGACCGGCAACGACCGGTAGTCGGGATGGTCGGTGAGGACCAGCACCGCGTCGGCCTCACCGAACGCCTTGTCGAGGCTGGTCGGTTCGCCGCCGTACCGGCGGATGACGTCACCACTGACCATCGGGTCGTGACCGACCACCTCCAGCCCGGCGGCCTGGAAGATCGGCATCATCGCGGCGATCGGCGTACCCCGCATGTCGTCGGTGGGCGGCCATCCCTTGTACGCCCACCCGAGCACAGCCAGCCGGGCTCCCGCGAGCCGGGGGCACGTCTGCCGGATCAGCTCGACCACGTTCTCGGCGACGTGGACCGGCAGTTCTTCGTTGAGCTGCCGGGCCGCGTTGACCAGGAGCGGTGTCCGTCGCCCCGCGCTCTCGACCATCAGGTACGGATCCTTGGACAGACAGCCCCCGCCGACGTATCCGGGCTTGCTGAGGTCAGGGCGCGGATAGTTCAGGTTCGCCGCCCGGATCACCTCCAACGGATCCAGCTGATGGGTCTCCGCGACGAGCGCGAGCTCGTTGCCGAACGAGTAGATCAGGTCGGTGTGGCAGTTGTTCGCCAGCTTCACCAGCTCCGCCGCCTCCAGGCTGGAGACCGGCACCAGCTCCCGGGCGAGGCCGCCGAAGAACTCCAGCCCCGCCTCAAGGCTGGCGGCGTCCAGCCCGCCGACCACCTGCGGCAGGTCGACCAGCTCACGCAGGGCCTGTCCCTGGATGGTGCGTTCCGGCGCCATGACGAGGCGTACCCGGCCCCACGCCCGGGCCAGTGGCGGCAGCACGACCCGCCGGCTGACGCCGACGGGCACCGTGCTCCGGACCACCACCAGGGTTTCCGGCCGGCAGCGCCGGGCGACCGCCTCGGCCGCGGCGGCGAGGTGCTCCAAGCGGCCACGACGGGTGGTCTCGTCGACCGGGGTCGAGACGCACAGGACCACGGCGTCGAGGTCGCCGGGTAGTTCCTCCTCGATGAGCAGGGACCGCCCGACGTGCGCCGCGAACACCTCCTCGATGCCCGGCTCGAACACATGGACCCGCCCGGCGCGCAGGGACTCCCGAACCTGGGGCTGGGTGTCCACGCCGTGGACCTCGTACCCCTTGGCAGCCAGCGCGGCAGCCAGCGTCACGCCGACGTAGCCGAGCCCGACGACCCCTATTCGCTGATACAACCTCTACTCCTTCGGCAGTGCGGTCCGGTCGAGGTCGGACGCCTCGGCCCAGATGGCCTTCACCGTGTCGGTCATTTCGTAGGCAGGACTCCACCCGAGCCGCCGGGCTTGCGAAATGTCCGCACACATCCAGGTCACGCCGGCGGAGCGGTGGCCGTCCTCGGCGGGTGCCGCCTCAGCGATCCCGCCGGTGAAACCGGCCACCGCGGCCAGTTCCCTGATCACCGTGCGCACCTGCACCGCCCGGCCGGAGCCGACGTTGAGGACGGGATGCGGCACCGCCGGTGCCGCCACGACGGTGGCCACGGCGCGAGCGACGTCCCGGACGTCCACGAAGTCCCGGTACGCGCCGAGCGGTCCCAGGGCGATCTCCGAGGCGCCGCGTGCCGGTCCGGCCCGCAGCAGACGTACCGCCCGGCCCAGGACGTTGTCCCGCGACAGACCGGCACCGATGGGGTTGAACACCCGGAGTACGACGCCGTCCAGGCGGTTCGCCGCGACGGCGAGTTCCATCAGCCGGGTGGCGGCCAGGTGACTCAGGCCGTACGCGCTCACCGGCGCGCCCGGCCACGTCTCGGGCACCGCGATGCCGTCGGGAACGATCCCGTACTCGCCGGCGCTGCCGAGCCGGATCAGCCGGGCCTGGGGCGCGGCGGTCGCCACGGCCTCGACGAGCTTGGCGGTGACGAGGGTGTGGGCCGCGACCATGTCGTGATCGGTTCCGGAGAGCAGGCCGGTGCAGTTCACCACCGCGACGGGCCGGTGCGCCCCGATCAGCGCGCCCAGCTCGCCCACGGTGGCGGTGATCAGGTCACACTCGGCGCGACGGGGAGAGGCGACGTCGTGCTCGGCGGCGAGGGCGGCATGGACGTGACGGCCGACGAAGCCGTTGGCGCCGAAGAGCAGAACGCTCGTCACGGCAGTTCCCTGAGGCCGGCGGGCAGGAGGATGTCCCGCTGTGCCTCGAAGGTTCGGTTGGCCTCGTCGTAGTCCTCGGGACGGCCGATGTCCAGCCAGTAGCCGTCGAAGGGGTAGTCGGCCGGGTACTGCCCCTGCTCGATGAGACTCGTCATGAGCTGGTCGAAGCCGAGCGGCATGCCGGCGGGGTAGGACGCCACGGTCTTGGCCGCCAGGCCGTAGACCCCCATGCTCACCCGATAGTCGAGGGTGGGCTTCTCGGCGAACTCGATCACCCGGCCGTCAGACACGGCGAGGACCCCGAAGTCCACCTTGACCTGACGGCGGAAGGTCGCCACTGTCAGCGGCGCGCCGCCGGCGACGTGGGTCCGCAGCAGGTCGCCGTAGTCGAGGTCGGTGAGGATGTCGCCGTTCATGACCAGGAAGTGCTCGGGCAGGCGGTCACGGAGCCCGAACAGCGGGCCGACGGTCGACAGCGGCACCCGTTCCTCGGTGTAGTCGACCCGCAGTCCGAACCGCCGGCCGTCTCCCACGAAGGCGCGGATCAGTGACCCGAGGTGGTTGACCGCGAGCGTGACGCCGCTGAACCCGGCCGCCGCGAGCTGGTGCAGGACGATCTCCAGGATCGCGTAGCTGTCACCGATGGGCACCAGCGGCTTCGGCAGCGCTGTGGTGTACGGACGAAGCCGCGTCCCCCGACCACCGGCCATGATCACTGCGTGCATGCCGCACCCCCCGCCTCGCCGGCCGCGGCCGTCCGCAAGCTCTCCCGTGCCGGCGACGCCGTGCCGGTGCCGCAGGTGGGCGGACCGTCCGGCACGACGATCCCGCCGGCCGAGCCCGTTTCCCTGAGGGCACACGTCAGGTTGGACCCCACGGAATCGGCACCCTCCGTGACGACGAATTCCACTTCTGCTCCTACCGGTCGCGCGCCTCTCCGCAGGAGCAACGAAAAATAGGAGCTTTGGTTACTAAATGCCGCGAGCATCGTTCTTAACGCCAAAGCGACTATAAGCCTCGTACCACTCGTGACGAGGGTCCGAACGCTCGGAGGCGAACCCGTGAAGCCTGCTCCCCGGTCCGGTGCTGCCGCCCACGACCCGACCGGCCGACCGGCGCTGCGCGTCGCCGTCATCGTCAAGACGAACTACGGCGGACTCTGGACCATCCCGCAGGCGTGCGCCCTGCGGGATCGCGGCCACGAGGTGGTGGTGATCTGCCCACCCGGCGGGCGCCTAAACGACCGCCTGGCCGAGGCCGGGATCCGGACGGTGGCGTCGCCGTTCTCGTTCCGCTTCCGCCCCAGCCTGAACACGCTGTCCGAGCTGTGGCGGCTGCGCCGCCTCGTCCGCCGCCTGCGGCCCCAGGTGCTCTACCACCACCTGTACGCGGCCACGCTGGGCGCGCGGCTCGCGACCGTCGGCCTGCCCTTGGCGCGGGTGCAGTTCGTCGCCGGCCCCGCGTTCCTGGAGTCACGGGCGGTCCGGATGGTCGAGCGGCTGCTCTGGCGCCTGGACCGCACGATCATCTGCGGCACCCGCTACACCTCCCGCCTCTACGGCGAGCTGGGCGTACCGGCGTCGCGTCGCCCGGCTGTCACCAGCGGACTCAACCTGGCCTGGGCGACCGCGGACCTGCCGGACGACACGGCGGCGACGCGGGCGGAGGCCCGGGCGAAGTGCCGCGCGGATCTCGGGCTGAGCCCGGACCAGTTCGTCGTGATCATGGTGGCGTACGTCTATCCCCCGCGGAAGCTCGCCGCCCACCGGGACCGAGCGTTCAAGGGCCACGACGTCCTGCTCGCCGCGTGGCAGGAGATCCGGTCCCGGCACCCCGAGGCGGTGCTGATGCTCGTCGGTGGCGGCTCGGACCAGGCCGGCGAGGACCACCGGCAGGAGCTGATCCGCCGGTTCGGGGTCGCCGACGACCACTCCGTCCGCTGGATCGACACCGCCGACGACGTACGGCCCTACTACCGGGCGGCGGACCTCAGCGTCAGCCCGTCACTGAGCGAGGGGCACGGCGCGCCGCCCGAGGCGGCGCTGCTGGACGTTCCCAGCATCGTCAGCGACGCCGGCGGGCTGCCGGAGACGGTGGACGAGAGCTGCGGGTGGGTGGTTCCCCGGGACGATCCGGCCGCCCTGGCGCAGGCCATCGAGCACGCGTACGCCGAGTTCCGGTCCGGGCGTCTCGCCGAGCGCGGCGTACGCGCCCGCGAACGGTCGCACCGGCACTTCGACAACCGGATCTCCGCGGTGCGGATGGCCGAGGTCATCGAGCACGCCGCGGGCGTCGGCGGACCACCCGGAGAGTACGCCCCGCAGGCCGCCGGGAAGGCGAACTCCCGGTGAGCCCCGCCCGGCGGACGATCGAGCTGCGGCTCAAGCGGCTCGTCGACATCACAGTGGCGCTCGTCGTCCTCGTGGTGACCGCGCCGGTCGTGGCCGTCGCGGCGCTGCTCGTCCTGGCCCAGTTCGGCAGCCCGGTCTTCTTCCGGCAGGAACGCACCGGCCGGTACGAGCGCCGCATCCGGGTCCTCAAGCTCAGGACGATGTCCGACGACCGCGACGCGGAGGGCCGGCTGCTGCCCGACGGGGTCCGCTGCCGGGGCGTCGGCCGGACGCTGCGGCGGCTGAGCATCGACGAGCTGCCGCAGATGGTCAACGTGCTCCGGGGCGACCTCAGCCTGGTCGGTCCCCGGCCGCTGCTGCTGCGCTACGACCCCTGGTACACCGACCGGGAGCGCAAGCGGTTCGAGGTCCGGCCGGGCATCACCGGGCTCGCGCAGGTCAACGGCCGCAACGACCTGGCCTGGACCGAACGCCTGGAACTCGACGTCCGCTACGTTCTCGACTGGTCCCTCTGGCTCGATCTGCGCATCCTCGCGCGGACGGCGGGCAAGGTCCTGCGCGCCTCCGGCGTGGCGGTCGACCCGTCGGCGCAGATGCTCGACCTCGACCAGGAACGGCGCCTCACCGGCGTCCGCTGAGGCACCGCATCGGCCCTGTCCCCCGCACTGCGGCCCGGCCCACGTACCGGTGCCGTCTCTCTGCGCCGCGGCCGACGACGAGCGCACGATCGATCGCCGCGCCGTGCGGGCACGGGGATCGATCGGTGGCGGGGCGGGCTCAGCGTGACCGCGGGCGGCGTGTGCGGTGCGCCCTCCCGGCGGCGTCGCGGAGGATGTCCAGGTAGGAGCCGAGCTGGTCCTCGCGGAACAGGCCGTCCATCGCGGCGGCCGGCACCGCCGGCAGTCGTCCGGTCCGCTCCTTCACGGCGAGCCACTCCCGCAGCCGTGCCGCGATCGCAGCGGGGTCGTTGCACACCACCCCGGCACCCCGGTCCCGCAGGAGTTTCGCCGCCACCCCGCCCTCGTACCCGAGGAGGAGGATGGGCCGCCGGGCCTGGAGGTAGTCGAATATCTTGCCGGTCACCGTGCCGGCGTCCCGCGGGTCGTTCCACATGAGCAGGACGAGCGCATCCGCGTCCGCCTGGATCCGCCATGACTTCTCCGGCGGGACGTAACCGAGGTTGGTGACCGAATCACGCACGCCGGCCCGTCCGGCCGCGACATCGACGATCCCGTGGTCCTCGCCGGCGAACGTCACGTGCACCCGGCTGGCGTCGTCGCCCAGCAGCGCGATCGCCTCCAGCAGGGGGCCGGGATCCCGACGCCCCGGGTAGACGTACCCGGTGTGTGCCAGTGTGAGAGTCGCCCGGCCGCCGCCGACGGGAGCGGCGTCGACCGATCCGGCAGGCGGGGGCCGCCGGTCGATGCCGTTCATGACCACATGCGTGTCCACCCCGAACGTGCGGCGGACCGTCTCCGCCAACGGCTCCGACACTGTCACACAGGCCGTCACCGACCGCAGGAGGCGTCGCTCCAGCTTCTCGTCCACCGCCCGTCGCGGTGCCGAACGTACCCAGTACTCGTTGCCCACGGACCAGAGATCGCGGTAGTCCGCGACCCAGGGCACCCGCAGCCGGTTGGCGATCGCGGCCGCCACCAGGAACCCGGAGAACGGCGGAGCTGACACCAGGACGACATCGGGACGCCAGTCGCCGGCGGACCGGCGGAAGGCACGGATGGCCGGCCGGACCCAGTTGAGCTGCGGATCGGGGACGAGCAGCTCCAGGCCGGCACGGACGAGCGAACGGTTGGCCTTCGCCCTCAGCCGGGTCAGTCGCGGCACCGGCCGGGCGACTTCGCCGTCGGCCGGCACGGCCTCGATCCGCCTGACCCGGGGAAGCTGGGGCGACGGCTCGGCGCGGATCACGCGGTCCTCGGGCACCAGGGTCGGCTCGTCCCCCTGCCCGGCGGCGACGGTGGTCAGCACTCGGACGTCCCAGCCCTGCTGGAGCGCGAAGGCGGCGAGGGCACCCGGCCGGCGGGCGCCGACCGACTCCGCCGGCGGGAAGTAGTAGGAGACGATCAGCAAGCGCAACGCCGACTCCGGTTTCCGTTCTCGATCGGTCATGGCCGGCACCCCGGCCGCCCGTGGTACGAGCCCTGCATCTGGGCACACTCCTTCTCCTGCTCTGACACATGCATCAACGACGGCGCACAGAGTCGAGATGCGCAAAAGGTTCAAATAGGTCCGCCCCGCCGTCCATCAGCTCTGTGGAACGAGTCGGGGTGACGAGGCGGCACGTCTCGCGGCCCGGCTCGCCATCGTCACCACACGCAACGACATGAGCCAGCCGACGCCGTACGTGACAGCTCCGGAGAGACCGAACGCCCAGACGGCGGTCAGCGCGGATCCGTCGGCCAGCGCCACGGCGGAGACAGCGCCCGCGATCACCAGGACACGGCCCGCGTCCCAGGCGAGTTGGAGACCTTGACGTTCGAACACGACCAGCGTCTGGGAGAGCGGTGACGCGACGAACTGAGCCGCCATGAAGACGGCCAGCGCCTGTGCGTAGTCGGCGCTGCTGTGCCACTGGGGCCCGAAGATCAGGGAGAACGCCGACGGCGCGGCGAGCACGACGGCAACCGCGCCGGGCACAGCGATCAGTGCCAGTCTCCGCGTCGCGCCGATGAAGATCCGCCGCCCGTCCGCGGCACGCTCCCGGGCGGCCCTCGCGATCTCGGCCAGGTAGACCTGGGCGACGGCGGAGGACACCAACGCGATCGGCATCGCGATCACCCGCTGGGTCAGGCCCAGCCAGCCGGCGACCGTGCTGCCGTACCAGGAGGCGATGAGCAGAACCGGCAGCTGAGTACCGAGGATGTTGAGGAGTCCGGACGGCGCCATGAGAAAGGGGAACCGGCGGTATCTCCGGGCCACGGCCGCAAGGCCCCGGAACCGCGCGCCGCCCGCCGCCGCTGCGCCGCGCCGGCGTGCGCCCCGGAGCAGGACCCCGGCGGCAACCACCTGCCCGAACCCGAACCCGAGCGCCAAGCCGCCGGACCGCAGACCCGCCACGCCGGCCACGAGTTGCGTGGCCACGACGCCCACGGCCTGGAACAGGTTGCGCCGACCGATCATGCCGTACCGGCGGTGTCGCACGGCGAACTGGTTGAGCACCAGAACCGTGCCCATCGCCGCGGCGGTGGGCGGAACCACCCACAGCCAGGGCGCAAGATCGGGCTGGTCGAACCACCGGGCCACCTCGTCACGCAGGAGCAGCACCAGCAGCGCCCCAACGGCGCCCGTCCCGCAGGCCGCGGCGAGGCCCAGGGTCACCAACGCACGGGCGTCACTCTCCCGCTCGGGAATCGGGATCGCCATCTCCCACCGGAGCGCGGCCACCGTGCCGATGGTCACCGCCAACGCGGAGACCACGGCGAAGAGACCGAAATCGGCCGGACGGTAGATCCTGGCCAGGAGCGGAGCGGCCGCCAGCGCCAGCACCTGGCCGCCCGCCGACCCGGCGGCGATGCTGAGCACGCCGCGCCGGGCCCCCGACATGGTGGGCAACCGGGAACGGCGCCAGGTCAACCGAGAGCCCGCGCCCGGCCGGCGTGTTCCCGGAGCCCGCGCCCGCTCGGCGGGCGGGCCGGGGACATCGGCCCCCATGCCTCGGCACGGGCCTGCCGCCGGGCACCGACCGCGCCCGGCCGCCCCCCGGCGGCCCGTGCTCGCGCTCCGGCGAGCAGGAGCACGCCGAGAGCCAGCACGACGAAGAGCGGTCGATCCCCGTTGATGTCGCCGGAGGTCGACACCGCCACCGCGTAGAACGCCAGCAGGCCGAGGACGAGCCCCGCTGCGGGCTCGCGTCGACTGACGACCCAGAGTCCGAACGCCACGGCGAGGACGGCCAGGACGAAGAAGCCTCCCACCAGCCACCCCGCCTCGGCCGGTAGTTCGAGCCAGAGGTTGTGCGGATACCTGTAGACGGCCATGCCGGAGTAGTCACCCCAGTTGCCGTAACCGATTCCGCCCGGGTTCTCGGCGATGATCGGCGTGGTGGCCTCGCGCATGGCTGCGCGCGCGCTACCGAACAGCTCCTCGCTCGGGTCGACCACGAGGGCGTACACCCGAGGCGGCAGCAGTGAGGGCAAGGCGGCGACGACCAGCACCAGGGCACCCATCAGGGTCAGGCCGACCCACTCACGGCGAACCTGCCGGATCTTCAGCCGCAGTCCGGCCAGGACGAGGAAGAACATGGCGACGACGGTGGCCAGCAGCGGCCCCCGGGAGCCGGTCGCGATCAGACCGAGGAGGAGTATCACGGCCAGGAGAGCCGCCGGCCAGGCCGACAGACGCCTGCGCAGGTAGAGCCAGGTGAGGGCCACGAGCGCGGCCCCGACAGCTCGGGCCAGCCAGATCGGATTGGAGCCGAACCCACTCGCCCGCCCGCCTTCCGAGTCCCCCGTCAGGGCCGCGACCGCGAGCACCAGGCCCGACACGACGAACACGACGGCGAACATCTCGACGTCCCGCGGTCCGCGCAGCACCGCGACCGCCAGGACGGCGGCCATCGTCAGGGTCACCAGCAGGAAGAACTTCTGCTGGCCGTACTCAGATTCCGGTGCGCGGGTGATCCCCGGCAACGCGAGCACTCCGAAGAGCACCAGAACCCAGAACACCACGACGCGGGCCCGGGAGGCCGGACGAAGGACCTCGTGGAGGATCAACGGCACCGCCAGCAGCACCGCGGTCACCACGAACCCGCGGGCGATCAGGCGCGGGAACTGGTCGAAGTTGAGCAACGCCACCACGATCATGGCACGCACCACGGAGGATCCGACACCTGAGCCGGACCGCACCCGCGGGCCCGCTTCGAACGGCAGTCCGGGGCGGTTCATCACGCCGGCGGCGGACCGGCCCGTGCCGTGCGCCACCGTCACCTCCGGCTCCCCACCGCGCACCTCGGCGCCCGGCCGCGCAGGCTGCGCACCTCAAGGTCCGGCCGATGCCGCAGTCGGGCACCCGCCATGATCATGACTTGCATCGACGCTCCACTCGTCCCCGTTCCACCTCGCGTCCAACGAGCCGGAGCCGAGCACGGGTACGGAAGGTCGCCTGTTCGGACACACTTCGCCGCCCACGCGCCTTCCGGTACGCCGGGCGGCCCGCCCACCGGTGTGATGAGCTGTAGGGGTGGCGGGCTATGTGTTCGGGCTGGTGCTGCATCCCACCCGGGACGTCTCCGAGGTGGTGGAGACGATCGCACGGTGGGCGGCCCAGCACCGCAAGACCCTGGCCGTCAGGTGCGAGGACCGGCACCGGGTGCCGGCCTCGGTGGAAGCGGTGCCCGTCGGCGACCTGGCCGCACACTGCGACGCGCTGATCAGCATCGGCGGCGACGGCACCATGCTGGGTGCCCTGCGGATGGCATTCCGCGATCCGAAGCCGGTGCTCGGCGTACACCTGGGGCGGCTGGGCTTCCTGGTGGAGGTGGAACCACCCGACCTGCCCCGGGCGCTGGAACGGCTGGTGGGGCGCGATTTCACCGTCGAGTCGCACGCGTGTCTGGCCTGCGACGTCTGCGGTGACGACGTGGTGGCGTTCAACGACATCGCCCTGGTCCGGCAGCCCGGGGCGGGCTTCGTCACCGCCACCCTGGCGGTCGACGGTCAGCGCTACGGCTACTACCGGTGCGACGCGTTGGTGGTGAGCACGCCGACCGGCTCGACCGCCTACAGCTACGCCGCCGGTGGCCCCTTGATCTCGCCCGCGACCGAGGCGATGGTGGTGACGCCCTCCGCGCCGATGGCCGGGATCTCCCGTTCGGTTCTGCTCTCCGCCCACGAGCGTGTGCACCTGGAGCTACGGCCGGATTCCGCGCCGGTGGCGGTGGAGATGGACGGGTTGCTGATCCGTCAGGCGGCGACGAAGGGTTCGGTCCACGTCCGGTACGTCCGCGACGCCGGTCGCGTCGTCCGTCTGGACCCGCGCCGCTACCAGGAACGCAACCAGCTCAAACTGAGCCTGCTCGATCTGCCGTTGCTGCCCGAACAGCTACGCGAACTCCTCCCGGAAGGGCTACGGGAGCAACTCAACCGCCGGAAGCTGCCCCCGCCGCGCTGACGGCCGCGCCCTGCGCCGCCTCGTCGCCCCCGAACCCGGGTGCCACCACGGTGCGGTGGCCGGGAAGCGAGTTCAGAGCCCGGCGGAAGCCGGCGACCAGGGCGGGGTAGTCGTCCGGCGCGACGTCCTGGTGCACCGGGAAGTTGATGATGTGCCGCGCGAGGCGCGCCGTCGTCGGGTGGTCACGCAGGTGCTCGATGAGCGTGTGGTAGAGGCTGACCATGCCGAATCCCTCGCGGTTCATCTCGGCGTAGACGTGGTCGCGGTTCTCGCGTCCGGCCCCGAGGATCCGCACCGGCAGGGTCTGCGGCACGTCGTCCTCGTCGAGTTCGGGCCACATCAGCTCGAAGGCGTCACCCAGCTCCGGCAGGGTGCCGAGCAGACCGGTGAGGGCACGGAAGTTCTCCCGGCGCTGTCGTGCGATGCCCGACGTGTCGTGGTCGATCACGTACCGCGCCAGCTCCGGCGCGGTCTCGCGCTGCCCGGTGAGCCGGTCGGGGTTGCGGTAGGTCATCATCCCGCCGCGCGCGCCCGGCATCGGCAGCATCTTGTGCAGGGAGTAGAGCGACACCTCCCCGGTGCGCCCGGCCGGACCACCGAGCGCGTGGGTGAACCAGGCGTGCGCGAGGTCCTCCAGCAGCAGCGCCCCGTGCCGATCGGTCAGGTTACGGATCCGCTCGACCGCCCGCTCGGTACGGCCGAAGTAGTGGATGACCACGACCACGTCGTACCGGCGCTCGGCGAGCCGGGCCTCCAGCGACGGCAGGTCCACCGCGAGGTCCGGGGTCAGGTCGTAGAAGCCGGGGTCGAGGCCGAGTTCGGTCACCGGGTCGAAGACGCCACTTCCCTCGTGCGCCGACCAGCCGATGAACGACGGCAACAGGATGCCGCGCTGCTCGCCTCGCCACACCTCGGGCTGCGCGAGAAGGTCCCGCATCCCCTCCCGGGCCGCTCCGTAGAACAGGCTCGGGGTGCGGAATGCACCCGGGTCGGTGGCGGTCTTGGCGATCGTCTTCGTCACGTGAGCTCCAGTCGGGTGCGGATCTCGGGTGTGGACATCCTCAGCGAGCGGTTGACGGCGCGCAGGTCACCGAGGGCACACTGTGGCGGGATGTCGCCCGGCGCCATGACCAGCACGCGATCGATCTCGGGGAACTCGCGCAGCACGGCGGCGACGACGGCCGGCTGCCGCAGCGTCGCGACGTCGAAGCAACGCAGCACCCGGGCGCTCGGACGACCGAATCGCACGTCGGAGTCCCCGGCGACGACCGTGAGCTCGCCGAAGCCGTAGGTGTCGAACCAGGCGCGGGCGGCGTGCAGACCGTCGAGCCGCACGCCGGCGGACGGAGCGGATCGGTCGGCTGCGACGTCGGTGACCCACCACGTGCTCGTGGACTCGGTGGTGAAGCCGAGCCGGTCGTACAGCGCCCGGGCGGGGGCGTTGTCCGCGAAGACGTCCAGCCGCATTCCCCGGACGCCGGGATGGCGATCCAGGTACGCCCGCAACAGCGCACGGGCGACGCCGCGGCCGCGCGCGGCTCGGACCACGCAGATGTAGGAGAGGTGGGCGAGTCCCGGGTCGACGAGCGTCAGGTCGGCGAAGCCCAGCCGCTCGCCACCGTCGGCCTCGGCCACGAGGAAACAGCGGCCGGGGAACGACGCCGGATGCGCCAGCACGACCTCCCAGAACCGGGCGACGCCGGGCTGGGCCGAAGTCAGGTAGTCGTGCAGGTGACTGACGAACGACGCCTGGCTGACCGAGGCCAGCCAGGCGGCATCGTCGACGACTGCCGGACGGACGTGAACGTCCGGCGGAGCAGCCGGGTCTCGACTGTCGGAGGCGGGCGACACGGAATCGGGCAGTGGTGCAGGACGCGGGACGACCGACATGGCCACACCATAGGACGCCGACCACCCCTAAAGGGGGATTTCCGGCAGAAACCGCCCGGCGGAACGGCTGACGCCCCCGCGAACGGTCAGGCGGTGGCGAGCACGCCGTCGACCAGCACCTTGGCCTCCTCCTGGATCCGGGCCAGATGCTCCGGGCCCTGGAACGACTCGGCGTAGATCTTGTAGACGTCCTCGGTACCGGACGGGCGGGCGGCGAACCAGCCCGACCCGGTGGTCACCTTGAGGCCGCCGATCGCGGCGCCGTTGCCGGGTGCGGTGGTGAGGATCGCGGCGATCGGCTCACCGGCCAGCTCGGTGGCGGTGACCTGCTCCGGCGACAGCTTCGCCAGGACGGCCTTCTGCGCCCGGTCGGCCGGGGCGTCGATGCGGGCGTACGCGGGCGCGCCGAAGCGGTCGGCCAGCTCGGCCCAGTGCTCACTCGGCGTACGGCCGGTGGTGGCGATGATCTCGGCGGCGAGCAGGCAGAGCAGGATGCCGTCCTTGTCGGTGGTCCAGGTGCCGCCGTCGCGGCGCAGGAAGGACGCGCCGGCGCTCTCCTCGCCGCCGAAGCCGACGGTGCCGTCGAGCAGGCCGGGCACGAACCACTTGAACCCGACCGGCACCTCCAGCAGCGGACGGCCGAGGTCGGCCGCGACCCGGTCGATCATCGAGGAGGAGACGAGCGTCTTGCCCACCGCCGCGCCCGGGCCCCACTGCTCCCGGGTACGGAACAGGTGGCCGATCGCCACGGCCAGGTAGTGGTTGGGGTTCATCAGGCCGCCGTCGGGCGTGACGATGCCGTGCCGGTCGGCGTCGGCGTCGTTGCCGGTGGAGACCGCGTAGTCGTCCCGGGCGGCGATCAGCGAGGCCATCGCGTTCGGCGACGAGCAGTCCATCCGGATCTTGCCGTCGCCGTCGAGCGTCATGAACCGCCAGGTCGGGTCCACGAGCGGGTTGATCACCGTGAGGTCGAGGCGGTGCCGTTCGGCGATCTCGCCCCAGTACGCCACGCTCGCCCCGCCCATCGGGTCCGCCCCGATGCGCACCCCGGCGTCGCGGATCGCGTCGATGTCCAGCGCGGCGGGCAGGTCGTCCACGTACCGGGCGAGGAAGTCGTACTCCCCGGTGGTCGCGGCGGCGCGCGCCCGCGCGTACGGGATGCGTTTCACCTCCTTGAGCCCGGCGGCGAGGATGGCGTTCGCGCGGTCCTGGATCCACTTCGTGGCGTCGGTGTCGGCGGGCCCGCCGTGGGTGGGGTTGTACTTGAACCCGCCGTCGGACGGCGGGTTGTGCGACGGGGTGATCACGATGCCGTCGGCGAGGCCGCTGGTGCGCCCCCGGTTGTGGGTGAGGATGGCGTGCGAGACGGCGGGGGTCGGGCTGTAGCCGTCGCGGCTGTCGCGCAGCACCGTGACGTCGTTGGCGGCGAGCACCTCCAGCGCGTCGGCCTCGGCGGGCGCGGAGAGCGCGTGGGTGTCCCGGCCGAGGAACAGCGGCCCGGAAAGGCCCTGCTCGCGCCGGTAGTCGCAGAGCGCCTGGGTGACGGCGAGGATGTGGTCGGAGTTGAAGGCGTTGCGCAGGCTGGATCCGCGGTGCCCGGAGGTGCCGAAGGAGACCTGCTGCGCCGGGTCGTCCGGGTCCGGGTGCTCGGCGTAGTAGGCGGTGACCAGCCGGGGCACGTCGACCAGGTCGTCGGGCTGTGCGGGCTGGCCGGCACGGGGGTGGGCCACTGCGGGATCCTCCTCGGGGATGCGGCGGGAATGCTCAGGGCTCGACGCGCTGGCCCTTGCCGATGACGACGATGCCGTTGTCGGACACGGTGTAGCGCTGGCGGTCCTTCTCCAGGTCGACGCCGATCTCGGCGCCCTCCGGGACGTGGACGTTCTTGTCCAGGATCGCGCGCCGGACGACCACGTGGCGGCCGATCTGGACACCCTCCATCAGCACGGCACCGTCGACGTGCGCCCACGAGTGGACCTTCACCTTCGGCGCCACGATCGAGTTCTCCACCAGCGAGCCGGAGATCACCGAGCCGGGCGACACCATCGAGCTGACCGCGCGGCCCACGCGCTCGCCCCAGGCGTGCACGAACTTGGCCGGCGGGTACGGCGGCTGCTCGGTGTAGATGGGCCAGTCGAAGTTGTAGAGGTTGAACACCGGGTGCACGTTGATCAGGTCCATGTGCGCGTCGTAGAACGAGTCGAGCGTCCCCACGTCCCGCCAGTAGCCGCGGTCGCGGTCGGTGCTGCCGGGCACCTCGTTGTCCTTGAAGTCGTAGACGTTTGCCTCGCCGCGCTCGACGAGCATCGGGATGATGCTGCCGCCCATGTCGTGCTTGCTGGTCTTGTCCGCCGCGTCGCGCTCCACCGCCTCGCACAGCGCCTTGGTGGTGAACACGTAGTTGCCCATCGAGGCGTAGATCTCGTCCGGCGCGTCGGGCAGCCCTACCGCGTCGGTGGGCTTCTCCCGGAACGCGCGGATGCGCTTGCCGTCCTCGCCGACCTCGATCACGCCGAACTGGTCGGCCGTCGACAGCGGCTGGCGGATCCCGGCCACCGTGACCCCGGCGCCGGAGGCGATGTGGTCGTCGACCATCTGCCGGGGGTCCATCCGGTAGATGTGGTCGGCACCGAAGACGATCACGTAGTCGGGCTGCTCGTCGTTGATCAGGTTGAAGCTCTGGTAGATCGCGTCGGCCGAGCCGGCGAACCACCACGGGCCGCGGCGCTGCTGCGCGGGCACCGGCGTGACGTAGTTGCCCAGCAGCGTCGACATCCGCCAGGTCTTGGTGATGTGGCGGTCCAGCGAGTGGGACTTGTACTGGGTCAACACGACGATCTTGAGGAAGCCGGCGTTCGCCAGGTTGGACAGGACGAAGTCGACCATGCGGTACATCCCGCCGAAGGGGACGGCGGGCTTCGCCCGGTCGGTGGTCAGGGGCATCAGGCGCTTGCCCTCCCCGCCGGCCAGGACGATCGCGAGCACCTTGGCAGCCATGCTCAGACGCTAACGACCCGGAACCGACTTCACCACTCGGACGCCCACACTTGCGCACCGCGTGGGACACCCGGCTCTGCACTAGGGTGCGGGCATGGCACCGATGCGCGTCGACCTGCTCACCCGCGAGTACCCGCCGGAGGTCTACGGCGGCGCCGGGGTGCACGTGGAATACCTCGCCCGTGAGCTGCGCCGGCTCGCCGACGTGCGGGTGCACTGCTTCGGCGCGCCCCGCGACGAGAAGGGCGTGACCGCGTACGCCGAACCCGCCCCGCTCGCCGGCGCGAACGCCGCGCTGCGGGTCATGGGCGTCGACCTGGAGATGGCCGCCGGGACGGCCGGCACCGACGTGGTGCACAGCCACACCTGGTACGCCAACCTGGCCGGGCACACCGCGAAGCTGCTGCACGGGGTGCCGCACGTGGTGACCGCGCACAGCCTGGAGCCGCTGCGCCCGTGGAAGGCCGAGCAGCTCGGCGGCGGGTACGCGCTCTCCTCCTGGTGCGAGCGGACCGCGTTCGAGGCGGCCGACGCGATCATCGCGGTGAGCGCGGGCATGCGCCGCGACGTGCTCACCGCGTACCCGGCGGTGAACCCCGACCGGGTACGCGTGGTCTACAACGGCATCGACACCGCGCAGTACGCCCCGGACCCGGGCACCGACGTGCTCGATCGGCTCGGCATCGACCCGGCCCGGCCCAGCGTGGTGTACGTCGGGCGGATCACCCGGCAGAAGGGCCTGCCGTACCTGCTGCGCGCGGCCCGGGAGCTGCCCGCCGACACCCAGCTGGTGCTGCTCGCCGGCGCGCCGGACACCCCGGAGATCGCCGCCGAGGTGGAGGGTCTCGTGGCGGAGCTGCGGGCCACCCGGTCCGGGGTGATCTGGGTGGCGGCGATGCTGCCCAAGCACGAGGTGATCCAGGTGCTCACCCACGCCACGGTCTTCGCCTGCCCGTCCGTCTACGAGCCGATGGGCATCGTCAACCTGGAGGCGATGGCCTGCGAGACCGCCGTGGTGGCGACCGCCACCGGCGGCATCCCCGAGGTGGTGGCCGACGGCGAGACCGGGCTGCTGGTGCCGATCGAGCAGGCCGGTGACGGCTCGGGCACCCCGCTGGACCCGGAGCGCTTCGTGGCCGACCTGGCCGCGCGCATGAACGAGCTGCTGGGAGACCCGGAGCGGATCGCGGCGTTCGGGGCGGCGGGGCGGCGACGGGCGGTGGAGCACTTCTCCTGGGACGCGATCGCCCGCCAGACGATCGAGGTGTACCGCTCGGTGGGGGTGTAAGGAAGGGCACCTTGTTAACGCCTCCGGTAGAGGAAGGGCCCCTTCTTAACAGCCCGCCCGGTCGCGGTCGGCGGCGGATACAGTCCCCGGATGCCGGATGCGATCTTCGCCCATCCTCGGCTCGCGCCGGTCTACGACGCGTTCGACGGCGACCGGGACGACCTGGACGCGTACCTCGCGATCGCCGACGAGCTGGACGCGCGCGTGGTGCTCGACCTCGGCTGCGGCACCGGGAACCTGGCCCTGCTGCTCGCCCGGCACGGCCGTACCGTCGTGGGGGTCGACCCGGCCGGGGCGTCCCTCGCCGTCGCCCGGTCGAAGGACCGCGAAGGCCGCGTGCGCTGGGTGCACGGCGACGCCACGACGCTGCCACCGCTGCGCGCCGACCTGGCTGTGATGACCGGCAACGTGGCTCAGGTCTTCCGCACCGACGACGACTGGGCGCGAACGCTGCGGGGCGTGCACGGCGCGCTGCGGCCGGGCGGGCACCTCGTGTTCGAGACGCGGCGTGCCGAGCGCCGCGCGTGGGAGGAGTGGGCGGCGGACAGCGCGCCGGTGACCCGGGACGTGCCGGGCGTCGGGCCGGTGGAACGACGTCTCGAGGTCATCGCTGTGGACCTGCCGTTCGTGTCCTTCCGGTTCACGTACCGGTTCCCGGCCGACGGCGCCGTCGTCACGTCGGACTCGACGCTGCGGTTCCGCGACCGGGACGAGGTCGAGGCGAGCCTGACCGCCGCCGGCTACCGGGTGCTCGACGTGCGGGACGCGCCCGACCGCCCCGGCCGGGAGTTCGTCTTCGTCGCACGCCGCGCCGACGAGCCGCGCGGAGAGGGTGCATCCGGGTCGCAGCCGAGCGCGAGAGGATCTCGCGCAGTAGGTTGAGCGGGTGACTGGACGGTTCCCGATCGAAGACGTCTCCCCCGTCGTCTCCTGCGGTCGCTACCCGGCCAAGGCGGTGGTCGGCGAGGTCGTACCGGTGTCGGCGCGGGCCTACCGCGAGGGCCACGACGCGCTCGGGTGCAACGTGGTCTGGCTCGGCCCGGACGGCGCGGCCCGCCCGTTCACCCGGATGCGCCCGGGTGAACCCGGCCAGGACCGATGGCACGCCACCATCCGCCCGGACGCGGTCGGCCTGTGGCGCTTCGCCGTGGAGGCGTTCGGAGACCCGTACCTCACCTGGCAGAACGCGGTCACGAAGAAGCTCGCCGCCGGCCAGGGCGCGGCCGAGCTGGCGAACGATCTGGCCGAGGGCGTACGGGTGCTCACCGCCGCGCTCGACCTGGTGCCGAGGGCCGACCGTGATCGCGTACGCGAAGCCGTGCGGGCGCTGGCCGACGACGACCTGGACCTGCCGCGGCGGGTGAGCGCGGCGCTGGACCTGGCCGACCTGCTGTGGGAGCACCCGGTGCGCGAGCTGGTCACCACCGGCGAGGAGCGCACGCTGTGGGTGGACCGGCCGCGGGCGCTCTTCTCCGCCTGGTACGAGTTCTTCCCCCGCTCCGAGGGCGCGGTCCCGGCCACAGTCGACGCGCCCGCGCGTTCCGGCACGTTCGCCACCGCGATGGAACGGCTGCCGGGTGTCGCGGCGATGGGTTTCGACGTGCTCTACCTGCCGCCGATCCACCCGATCGGCCGGGTCAACCGCAAGGGCCGCAACAACGCGCTCACCGCCGGGCCGGACGACGTGGGCTCGCCGTGGGCGATCGGCGCGGCCGAGGGCGGCCACGACGCCATCCACCCCGATCTGGGTACGCCTGAGGACTTCCGCGACTTCGTCGCGGCCGCCGCCGAGCAGGGGCTGGAGGTGGCGATGGACCTGGCGTTGCAGTGCGCGCCGGATCACCCGTGGGTCACCGAGCACCCGGAGTGGTTCACCACCCGGGCCGACGGCAGCATCGCGTACGCGGAGAACCCGCCGAAGAAGTACCAGGACATCTATCCGCTGAACTTCGACAACGACCCGGAGGGCATCCGGGCCGAGGTGCTGCGGGTGGTGCTGCACTGGGTCGGCGAGGGCATCCGGATCTTCCGGGTCGACAACCCGCACACCAAGCCGTTCGACTTCTGGCACTGGCTGATCGCCGAGGTCAAGAAGGTCGACCCGGACGTGCTGTTCCTGGCCGAGGCGTTCACCCGGCCGGCGATCATGCACGGGCTCGGCAAGATCGGCTTCACCCAGTCGTACACCTATTTCACCTGGCGCACGACGGCGGCCGAGATGCGGGAGTACTGCGAGGAACTGGTCGCCTCGGTCGACTGGATGCGGCCGAACTTCTGGCCGAACACGCCTGACATCCTGCACTCGTCGTTGCAGCACGGCGGCCCGCCGATGTTCAAGATCCGGGCGGTGCTGGCGGCGCTGCTGTCCCCCTCGTGGGGCATGTACGCGGGGTTCGAGCTGTTCGAGCACGTCGCGCGCCCCGGTGCCGAGGAGTACCTGGACAACGAGAAGTACGAGCTGCGCCCGCGGGACTGGGACGCCGCGCTGGCGCAGGGCCGGTCGCTGGCGCCGTTCGTCACCACGCTGAACCGGGTACGCCGGGACAACCCCGCCCTGCACCGGCTGCGCAACCTGCGGTTCCACGACATCGACAACCCGGCGCTGCTGTGCTGGTCGAAGCACGACCCGGAGACCGGCAACACGGTGATCGTGGTCTGCTCGTTCGACTCCCGCGAGGTGCAGTGGGGCAACACCACGCTCGACATGCCGGCGCTCGGCCTGGACTGGCACGAGCGGTTCACCGTGCGCGACGAGCTGACCGGCGCCGAGTACGACTGGGGGCAGCGCAACGCGGTGCGCCTCGACCCGTACCTGCAACCGGCGCACGTGCTCACAGTGCGCCGCCCGGCCGCACCCGAGCCCCCGCAGCCGGCCGCGCCGACCGCCGCCGAGCCGGAGCAGCCGACCGCGCCCGACCTGACAGTGGAAGACGTGCCCGCCGACCTCTCCGGCGGCACCGCCCCGACCGCACCGGCCGACAAGGACGACGCCCGATGGACCAGCTGATCGCCGGCGAGGTACACGACCCGCACGCCGTGCTCGGCGCGCACCCGGCCGACGGGAGCACCACGATCCGGACGCTGCGCCGGGGCGCGGGCGAGGTGGCGGTGCTCGCCGACGGCGAGCGGCACCCGATGAAGCGGGTGCACGACGCCGGTGTCTTCGAGGCGGTGCTCCCCGGTGAGGTTCTCGACTACCGGGTCGAGGTGGACGGCACGACGCACGACGACCCGTACCGTTATCCGCCCACGCTCGGCGACCTCGACCTGCACCTGATCGGCGAGGGGCGGCACGAGCGGCTCTGGGCGGCGCTCGGCGCCCGGGTGTTCGACGAGGGCGTCGCGTTCACCGTCTGGGCGCCCAACGCGCGGGCCGTGCGGCTGATCGGCGACGTCACCGGCTGGGCGCCGGACGACGGGTGGCCGATGCGGTCGCTGGGCTCCAGCGGCGTGTGGGAGATCTTCGTGCCGGGCATGCCGGTGGGCAGCCGCTACAAGTACCGCGTCCTCGGCGCGGACGGCCGGTGGCGGGACAAGGCCGACCCGATGGCCGCGCGCACCGAGGTGCCGCCGGCCACCGCGTCGGTGGTGCACGAGTCACGGTACGAGTGGGGCGACGCGGACTGGCTCGCGCGCCGGTCCCGGCAGGCGCCGCACCAGGAGCCGATGAGCGTGTACGAGGTGCACCTGGGCTCCTGGCGGCCCGGCCTCGGCTACCGCGAGCTGGCCGAGCAGCTCACCGCGTACGTGCTGGAGATGGGCTTCACCCACGTGGAGTTCCTGCCGGTGATGGAGCACCCGTTCGGCGGCTCGTGGGGCTACCAGGTCACCGGCTACTACGCGCCGACGGCCCGGTTCGGCGACCCGGACGACTTCCGCCACCTGGTGGACCGGCTGCACGCCGCCGGCATCGGCGTGCTCCTGGACTGGGTGCCGGCGCACTTCCCGAAGGACGAGTGGGCCCTCGCCCGTTTCGACGGCACCCCGCTGTACGAGCACCCCGACCCGCGTCGCGGCGAGCACCCAGACTGGGGCACGTACGTCTTCGACTTCGGCCGCAACGAGGTGCGCAACTTCCTCGTCGCCAACGCGCTGTACTGGCTCGACGAGTTCCACATCGACGGACTGCGGGTGGACGCGGTCGCCTCGATGCTCTACCTGGACTATTCCCGGCAGGACGGGCAGTGGGCGCCGAACGTGCACGGCGGCCGGGAGAACCTGGAGGCCATCGCGTTCCTCCAGGAGGTCAACGCCACCGTCTACCGGCACCACCCGGGCGTACTGATGATCGCCGAGGAGTCCACCGCCTGGCCCGGCGTCACCCGGCCCACCTCGGAGGGCGGGCTCGGGTTCGGGTTCAAGTGGAACATGGGCTGGATGCACGACACCCTGCTCTACACCTCGAAGGACCCGATCTACCGGCAGCACCACCACCATCAGCTCACGTTCTCCCTGGCGTACGCGTGGAGCGAGAACTACGTGCTGCCGATCAGCCACGACGAGGTGGTGCACGGCAAGGGCTCGCTCGCCGGCAAGATGCCCGGCGACACCTGGCAGCGGCTGGCCACGGTGCGGGCGCTGCTGGCGTACATGTGGGCGCACCCGGGCAAGCAGTTGCTCTTCATGGGCTGCGAGCTGGCCGACGACAGGGAGTGGAGCGAGGAGCGCGGCCTCGACTGGTACCTGACCCACGATCCGGCCCGCGCGGGCGTGCAGCGGCTGGTGGCCGACCTGAACCGGGTCTACCGGGAGAGCCCGGCGCTCTGGGCGCAGGACACCGACCCGGCCGGCTTCCGCTGGATCGCCGGGGACGACGTGGCCAACAACGCGGTGTCGTTCATCCGGATCGCCCCGGACGGGCAGACGCTCGTGTGCGTGGCGAACTTCTCCGCGCTGCCGCTGGAGGATTACCGGATCGGCCTGCCGGCCGGCGGGACGTGGACCGAGGCGCTGAACACCGACGCCCACCACTACGGCGGGTCGGGGGTGGGCAACCTGGGCGAGGTGCACGCCGAGAACGTGCCGTGGCACGGCCTGCCCGCGTCGGTCGCCCTGCGCGTGCCGCCGCTGGGCGTCCTCTGGCTCCGCCCGGCCTGACGGCACAGCCCAGCCGGCCGGGCGGCCCACGGCGAGCCCGTTATGACTCAGAGGCATAAGTATGCCTCTGAGTCATATCCGTATCAGGGAGTCGCTTCCCGGTCAGCACTACGCTCTGTGATATCTCGGCGTCGGAATGACCGCGATCTGGCGGTCGCTCTCCACACCCAGGCTGTCGGCGCGTGACCGCCCGTCGCCGGGCGGCCGCAGGAGTCAGACCAGGTCGGCTTCGCGGAGGAGCTTCCAGAGGCCGGCGCCGTCGGGGGCGCTCAGCCACTTCTGACCGATCGGGCCCGACGACGACCGCCCTGCGGGCGCCGGGAGGCTACCGGCCAGCACCGACTGGGTCGGGGACAGCCGCCGGATCGCCACCCCCGCGACGTTGTCCGGGTGCGCGGCGGCGAACTCCCGGTAGATCTCCGGGTCGTGCTGCCCGTCGTCGCCGATCAGCAGCCACCGCACCTCGGGGAACTCCCGGGACAGCCGGGCCAGCGTGGCCCGCTTGTGCTCCCGGCCGCTGCGGAACCACCTGTCGGCGGTCGGTCCCCAGTCCGTGAGCAGCAGCGGCCCGGCCGGGTAGAGGTGCCGGGACAGGAACCGGGTGAGCGTCGGCGCGACGTTCCACGCGCCGGTGGACAGGTAGAAGACCGGCGCGCCCGGGTGGGCGGTGGCCAGCCGCTCGTACAGCACGGCCATGCCCGGCACGGCGGTGCGGGCGTGCTCGTCGAGCACGAACGTGTTCCACGCGGCCAGCAGCGGCCGGGGCAGCGCGGTCACCATGACGGTGTCGTCGATGTCGGAGAGGATGCCGAAGCGGACGGCCGGGTCGAGGATGCGTACCAGCGCCTCCACCGGTTCGGCGTCGGCGACGCTGAGGCGTACGCAGCCCCAGCCGGGGGTGAAGTCGGCCTCGATCACGGTGTCGACGAAGCCACTGCGGTCGGCGGTCACCTCCTGGCGCACGCCGTCGGCCTCGATGGTCACCGTGATGTGCTTGGCGGGCAGCGTGGCGAAGCTGCGCCAGCCCCGCACCTTGTCCAGCCGGCCCCGCCGCCGCGTGTCCGGGCGGCCCAGCAGCACCCGGCAGAGCACGCGCGCCCAGCCCGGGGCGCCGTAGCCCGCGTACGCGATGATGTTGGGCTGCCACCCGGTGCGCCGCAACCGGCGCTCCACCAGGCCGTGCACGGCGTCCTCGAAGCGCGCGGCGCGGTGCAGTTGCGGGACGGCCAGCTGGTCCGGTGGTGTGGGCGGCACACGGCAACAGTGCCACAACCGGACCGGCCGGGCCACGCGAGTGATCCACGCCGATCCGCCCCGGCGCCGGGCGCCGCCGTGACAGACTGCGGTCGGGACGACGACGGGGGCGTTGGTCGTGTCGACGACGAAGCGGAACCCGGTACGACCGCGTCCGGACGCGCCGGCGCTGGTGGCGCTGCTGCTCGGCGCCGCGGGGGTCGGCTACCGGCTGGTGCTGACGCTGCTCACGGTGCCCGCGTCGAACAGCGACGAGGCCACGTTCGGCCTGGCCGCGCTGCACATCGCCGCCGGTGGTGAGCGGCCGGTCTTCCTCTACGGCCAGCGCTACATGGGCGTGCTGGAGTCGTACCTGGCCGCGCCGCTGGTCGGCTGGGCCGGGCCGAGCTGGCCGCTGCTGCGGCTGCCGCTGCTCGCGCTCTTCGCGGTCTTCCTGTGGCTGGCGTACCGGCTGACCCGCCGCCTGTTCTCCCCCTGGCTGGCGGTGGTCGTGGTGGGCCTGCTGGCGCTCGGCTCGGAACGCGTGGTCCGCGACCAGCTCACAGCGGTCGGCGGCCGCCCGGAGGTGAAGCCGGCGGTGCTGGCGATGCTGCTGATCGCGGTCGCCCTCGGTGACCGGCGGATCCGGCACCACTGGCTGGCCACCGGCGCGTTCGGGCTGCTGGCCGGGCTGGCGCTCTGGTCGGACTGGCTGATCGCGCCGTACCTGCTGGTCGCGGCGGTGGTGCTTGCGGTGGCGGTGCCCCGGGACCTGATCGGCTGGCCGGGCGTGCTGCTGGTCGCGGGCTTCCTGGCCGGGATCGCCCCGGTGGTCAAGGACAACCTCGTCGCGCCGCCGGGGCAGGACTCGCTGTCGGTGTTCCGCGAGATCAGCACCAAGGAGGGGGTCGCGCCGTCGCTGGCCGAGCGGCTGCGCGGCGGGCTGCTGGAGGGGGTGCCACTGGCGTCGGGCATGTGTCCGATGGACGGCTGCGCGCGCTGGGCGCAGTGGTTCGGCGTGCTCTACCCGGTGCTGCTGGTGGCCGCCGCCGCGCTCGGGCTACGCGCGTACCGCCGGGCCGCCGACCACGCCGCGCGGGTCCGGGCCGTGGCGATCCTCGCCCTGGTCGCGGGCGCGGTGCTGACACTTCTGGCGTACGTGCGCAGCCCGCTCGCCGCGACCGACCCGCTCGGCAACGCCCGCTACCTGTCGGTGCTCCAGATCTCGCTGCCGGCCGTGCTGTGGCCGCTCTGGCTGGCCGCCGCGCACGCCCTGCGGGCCACCACCGGGTGGGCGGCCCGGCTCGGCGGCACCGCGGCGGCGGTGGTGCTGGCCGGGCTGACCGCCGCCACGATCACCGGCACCGTGGCGTTCCTGGCCGGCGTGCCGGGCGTACGGGACGAGGAGCGCACCGCCCGCCGCCTCGCCGACACGGTGCGGGGCGCCGGGTTGCACGAGGTGTACGGGGACTACTGGACCTGCAACCGGCTGATCTTCAACACCGGGGAGACCGTCGCCTGCGGTGTGCTCGACGGGGCGCTGACGCCCGGGCAGAACCGCTATCCGGCGTACTGGCAGCGGGTGGCGCGCGCGGAACGGCCCGGGTACGTGGTGGCGGTCGGCTCCCCGGCCGAGCGCACACTGCGGCGGCTGCTGGGTGACCGCGCCGACGCGGCGATGGTGGCCGAGGTGGGCGGCAGTCGCGTCTACCACCCCGACCGTGCCGTGCGGCCGTGGCGCTGACCCCGGCCCGTACGCTGTGCCGGTGCTCATCCTGCTGCCCCCGTCGGAGGGGAAGGCCGAGGCCGGCACCGGCCGCCGGCTGGACCTGTCCCGGCTGTCCCTGACCGAGCTGAACCCGGCCCGGGAGGCGGTCCTGACCGCGCTCGTCGACCTGTGCGCCGGGCCGGACGAGACGGCGGCCCGGACCGCGCTGGGCCTCACCGAGGGGCAGCTGGGCGAGCTGCGGCGCAACGCCCGGCTGCGGGAGGCGGCGACCGCGCCGGCCGGACGCCTCTACACCGGCGTGCTCTACGAGGCGCTCGGCCTGGACACGCTGCCCCCCGACGCGCAGCGGGCGGCCCGCCGCCAGGTGCTGATCAGCTCCGGCCTGTGGGGCGCGGTACGCCTCGCCGACCGGATCCCGCCGTACCGCTGCCCGATCGGAGCGCGGCTGCCGGGGCTCGGCGCGCTGCCGGCGTACTGGCGGGAGGTGCTCGGCCCGGTACTGGAACCCGCCGCCGGGCGCGGCCCGGTGCTGGACCTGCGCTCCGGCGCGTACGCGGCCACCTGGACGCCGCGCGGCGCGCTCGCCGAACGCACGGTGACGGTACGGGTGCTGCACGAACGGATCGTGGACGGCACGTCGGCCCGGTCGGTGGTGAGCCACTTCAACAAGGCCACGAAGGGCCGGCTGGTGCGGGATCTGCTGCTCGCCGACGCCCGGCCGCGTACCGCCGACGCGCTGGTGGGGGCGCTGCGGGAGCTGAAGTACACGGTCGAGGAGGCGCCCCGGGCGGCCGGGCGGCCCCGGCAGGTCGATCTGGTGGTCACCGAGCTCTGAGCCGCGGGCTTCCCGCAAATTTTGCTCAAGGCTCGGGCGCAGCGGTTCCCGGTCCGGCGCTCGGCAGCGACGGTAGAGGTACCCCGACGACCGAGGAGCCGCGCCGATGCTCACCACGCTGCTCGACCGCCCGCGCCCGTCGCCGCCGCCGCTGGACTGGCTGACCCTGACCGACGCCTTCGAGGTCGCCTGCATGGTGCGCTGCACGCCGCCGCCGGCCGCCGACGTACGCCGCCTCGACTCCGGACCGCACCGCGGCGGCATCGCCGAGTTCAACCGCGAGGACGCGGCGCAACGGATGCGGCAGCTGCTGGGACGCCTCGACGTGCCGGTGGAGCACGAGCTGACCACCGGTGGCCTGCGCCGCCGCTACGAGCTGCACCGGCTGTCGGTGCCGCCGCAGCACCGGGCGGCGTACGCGAATCTGCTGACCGCGGGCTGGCGGCAGGGCCGCCGGGAGCTGCTCGGCGGGCCGTTCCCGGGCGCCTCGGCGCCGCGGCGGCTGTGGCGGCCCCGGCTGGCCGCGGCGGCCTGGCGGGCGGCGCTGCTCGCGGGCGGCCGGCACGTCCGCCGGCACTGCCTCGGCATCCGGCTCGCCGACCGGGACCTGGCGGCGGTGCTGGTACGCGGCGCGGCGCTGCTGGACGTGCCGGCGGCGCTGCGGCCGGGCTCGGGCTGTTTCCTCGTGGTGGTACCCAACGGCGAGCACCGGGAGCGGATCACCGAGAGCGCGGAGCTGGCCCCGGCGAGCTGACCGGCCCGGACCGGGGCTGCCGCACGCCGGGCCTGCGGTGGTGCGTGCGCCGCGTGGGCTTGCGCCACGGCGGGTGCACGGCGCAGAGTGCAGCCCGTGAGCCGACACTGGCCTGTGCGCGCCGCCGCCCCGCTCGCGCTGGTGCTCCTGCTCGTCGCCGGGCTCACCGGGTGCCGGGACGAGCCGTCCGAGCCGACCCGCATCCGCATCGCCACCGGCAGCCCCACCGCCGTCTACCACGCCTTCGGCCAGTCGCTCGCGGCGCTGCTCAACCGGGAGCTGCCCGGCGTACGGGCCGAGGTGGTGGTCACCGCCGCCTCGGCGCAGAACGTCCGGCTGGTCGGCGCCGGGGAGGCCGAGCTGGGCTTCACCCAGGCCGACGTGCTGCCGCCGCGCGAGCCCGAGCATCCGTCGGTGCTCGCGGTGGCCCGGGTCTACGACGACCTGCTGCACCTGGTGACCCGCGCCGGCGGGCCGATCCGCACGCTCGGCGACCTGCGCGGCCGGCGGGTGTCGGTGGGCGCCGACGGCTCCGGCACGGAGATCACCGCCACCCGTCTGCTGGCGGTGGCCCAGCTCGGTGGCGACCGGGTACGCCAGGAACACCTGGGGCTGGACGACTCGGTGGCGGCCCTGCGCGAGGGGCGGATCGACGCGTTCTTCTTCTCCGGCGGGCTACCCGTGCGCGGCGTCGCCGACCTGGCCCAGCGGACCTCGCTGCGGATCGTGGACCTGGGCGACTGGACCGAGCCGCTGCGCCGGGCGTACGGGCAGGTCTACGTGACCCGGGACGTGCCGCGCTCGGTGTACCGGGCCGCCCCGGTCAGCACGGTGGCGAACCCGAACTACCTGATCGTCCGCGCCGACCTGCCCGCCGCGCTGGTGCGGGAGGTGACCCGGCTGCTGATGGACCGCCGGGAGGAACTGGCCGCCGCGCACCCGGCGGCGGGACGGATGAGTCCCCGGTCGGCGATCGTCACCACCCCGCTGCCGCTGCATCCGGGCGCGGCGCAGTGGTATCGCGCCGCGAAGCCCTGACGCGGGTCAGCACCGGACCGGCGCGTCGGCGGGCGCCGGGAACCACAGCTCGGCGACCAGGCCCCGGGGCTCGCCCTGGCGCATGGTGAGCCGGCCGTCGGAGGCGTCCACGAGCACCGCCGCGATGGTCAGCCCGAGGCCCACGCCGTCCACGTTCTGCGCGTCCGGCGCCCGCCAGAACCGCTCGGTGGCCTGGTCGAGCTGACTGGTGGTCATGCCCGGGCCGGTGTCGCCGACGGTCAGCACCGTCCCGCCGTCGGCGGCCCATACGGTCACCGTCACCTCTCCCCCGGCGCCGCTGAACTTCACCGCGTTGTCGATCAGGGCGTCCAGCGCCTGGTCGATGGCGGTCGGCACGGTCCGGGCGTACGCCGGCGCGTCCTCGGCGTCGAGGCGGAGCGTGACCTCGCGGTGCCGGGCCAGCGGCAGCCAGGCGGCCACCCGGGAGGCGGCGGTGGCGGTGGCGTCCACAGTCACCCGCTCGTTCTCCTCCCGCTCGGCGCGGGCCAGCGTGAGCAGCGCGTCGAGCACCGTCGCGAGCCGGTCGGTCTCCTCCAGCGCCAGCCGGTGCTCGGCGCGCCCGTCCGGGTCGGTGAGGCTGGGGCCCAGTTCCTCCACCCGCAGCCGCAGCGCGGTGAGCGGGTTGCGGAGCTGGTGGCTGGCGTGCGCGACGAAGGCGCGTTGCCGGTCCATCACGTCGGAGACCGCGTCGGCCATGTCGTTGAAGCTGGTCGCCAGCCGGCGCAGTTCGGGCGGCCCGAGTCCGGCGCGGACCCGCGCGGCGCGGCGGCCCTCGGCGATCTCGTGGGTCACCGCGTCCAGCTCGGTGACCGGGCGCAGCACCCAGCCGGCCAGCCCGAACGCGGTCGAGACGCAGGCCAGCACCGCCAGCAGGCCGATGCCCGCGAGCAGCAGCCACCACACGGTGACGGTGCGGCGCACGCCGTCCGCCGGGCTGGTCGTGACCACGGCGCCGAGCACCTCGCCGCCGTCGTTGATCGGCACGGCCGTCACCACCGGCCCGCCGACCCAGGGCCAGACCGACTCCGGGCCGCTGAACTGCTGCCCGGACAGGGCGGTGTCGAGCGCCGCGCGGGTGCCCGCGCCCGGCTCCCACCCGGACGAGGCCACCACGGTACGGCGGTCCCGGTCCACCACGGCCGCGCCGATGCCGTAGAGCGCGTCGTAGGCGGCCAGTTCCCCGTCCAGCGGGCCGGGGCTGCCGCCCCGCAACGCCGGCCCGGCCAGCGAGGCGAAACGGGTGGCGTCGGCGAGACGGTCGGCGCGGACCCGGTCGGTCTCCCGGGTCGCGAGCGTGGCCGCCAGCGGCGTCTCCAGGGCGATCAGGACCAGCACCATCAGCAGCAGGTAGCTGATCACCAGCCGGCGGCGCACGAACCGGCCCTCACGCCTCGCGGAGCCGGTAGCCGACCCCGCGTACGGTCTCCACCAGCGTCGGGTCGCCGAGCTTGCCGCGCAGCGACCCGACGTGCACCTCCACGGTGTGCCGGTCGGCCCAGGTGGTGCCCCACACGTCGAGCAGGATCCGCTCGCGCGGCACCGCCACCCCGGGCTGGCGGGCCAGGGACAGCAGGATGTCGAACTCCTTGCGGGTGAGCGAGACGTCCCGGCCGGCCACCGTCACCGTCCGGCCGCCCACGTCGATGCGGACCGTACCGGCCTCGATCAGGTTGCGCTGCGGCGCGGTGTGCGCGGCCCGGCGCAGCACCGCCTCGATCCGCGCCTGCAGCTCCACCATCGAGAACGGCTTCACCACGTAGTCGTCGGCGCCCAGCCGCAGCCCCAGCACCCGGTCGCGTTCCTCACCGCGCGCGGTCACCGCGATGATGCCGAGCCGGCTGCTGCGCCGCCGCAGCTCGCGGCACAGGTCGGTGCCGTCGCCGTCGGGCAGCCCCAGGTCGAGCAGCACCAGGTCGCAGGGGGCGGCGGAGAGCGCGGCGGCCACCGTCGCGGCGTGTTCCACCTGGTAGCCGCGCCGGGTCAGCGCGGACGACAACGCCGCGGCGACCCGGCGGTCGTCCTCGACCAGGAGGATCCGCACCCGTTCCTCCCTCGACTCGACGTGTTGCCCTGCGAATGGTGGCAGACGCGCCGCCGGGACGCGAGGCCGCTCTAGGCTGCTGCCGTGATCTACAAGATTCTCACCGACGACGAGTGGACGCGGGCACGGGCGGACGGGCGGTTCGCCGGCACCGCGATGGACCGGCAGGACGGCTACGTCCACCTGTCCGCCGCCGACCAGGTGGTGGAGACCGCGCGGAGGTTCTTCGCCGGGGTCACCGGCCTGACCGTGCTCGCGGTGGACGAGTCCCGGCTCGGCGACGCGCTGCGCTGGGAGGAGTCCCGCGGCGGCGCGCTGTTCCCGCACCTGTACGGGGCGTTGCCGGTGGACGCGGTGGTCGCCGCGCACCCCCTGCCGGCCGACCGGCCCGCCGCCGACGCGGTGGCCGAACTGCTCGGGTGAGCGCTCGTTATGCTGCGTCGAGCCCGCCCGACGGCGCGACGCGCCCTGGCATGTGATGCGAGTTGAGATGACTGACAGCAACGACCGGTCCGCCTCCGTCTTCGTCCACCCGACGGCCGACGTGGAGTCCGGCGCCCAGGTCGGCGACGGCACCAAGGTCTGGCACCTGGCGCACATCCGGTCCAGCGCCCAGGTCGGCGCCGGCTGCGTGATCGGCCGCAACGTCTACGTCGACGCGGGCGTCACCGTCGGCGACCTGGTGAAGATCCAGAACAACGTCTCGGTCTACCAGGGCGTGACCATCGAGGACGAGGTGTTCGTGGGCCCGTGCGCGGTGTTCACGAACGACTTCCGCCCGCGCGCCCAGAATCCGGACTGGACGATCACTCCGACGCTCGTCCGCCGGGGCGCGTCGATCGGCGCGAACGCCACGCTCGTGTGCGGCATCGAGGTCGGCGAGTACGCGATGATCGCCGCCGGCTCGGTGGTGACCCGCGACGTCAAGCCGTACCAGCTGGTGGCCGGCAACCCGGCCCGCCCGAAGGGCTGGGTCGACGCCAAGGGCGAGGTCATCTCCCGCGACGTCGACAACCCGCCGCACCAGGGCTGACCGGACGAGACAGGGGCGACGACCGGCGCGGTCGTCGCCCCTGCTCCGTCGGTACGCCTCAGCCGCAGAGCCGGCCGATCTCGTCCCGGAACCGGTCCATCGGGTTCGACCCGGCCGGGCCGAGCAGGTACTCCTTCAGCTCCCGCCGCGCCCCGGTCATCGGGTCGTCCCCGGCCCGGGTCACGTCGAGGATCTTCGTCAGCTCGCCGCAGTCCGCCGAGAGCAGGTACGCCGCCCGAGCGGTCGGGAACTGCCGCCGGAACTCGTCCTCGGGCAGGCCGGCCGGATTCGCCACCACGTACGGGCGCTCGCTCTGCACGAAGTCGGAGACCACGCTGGACACGTCGCTGACCAGCAGGTCGGTGACGTTGAAGCAGTCGAACAGCCCCGGCGTGCGGCCGGTGACCACCAGGTGCGCGGTGCCGTCCAGCGAGGACGGATCGGTCTCGCCGCCGGCGGCCTTGATCCGGGACACGATCCGTTCGTGCACGGCGCGGGCCTTCGGCGAGCGCGTCCCGGTCAGCGGGTGCGGCTTGTAGATCACCCGCACGTCCCCGGCTGCGAGCAGGCTGGACACGATCCGCTCACCCATCAGCACGAGCGACGTGTGGTACGGGTCGTCGTCGAGCCAGCCCTCCCAGGTCGGCGCGTACAGCACCGTGAAGCGGTGGTCGGCGGCGCCCGAGCCGAACGTGTGCACCCCGGCGAGCTGCGGGCGGCCGACCTCCACGATGTCGCGGTCCAGCACGCCGACGTCGGCCCGGGCGTACCGTTCCCGCCCGGCCGGCCCGGCCACCCAGACCTCGTCGTACACCTTGCTGTACGGGTTGACGCTCGCCTGCTTGTCGCTGTCGCCGTGGCCGACGAAGACGTGCTTCACGCCCGGCTCCCGCAGCAGGTGGATGTTGGCGCCGACGTTCGCGGCGTACAGCGCCACGCGCAGCGAGCCCAGGTCCAGGTTCATGAAGTCGACGCCGGCCGGCACGCAGATCACCGGCAGCCGGGTGTCGGCGAGCTGCTCGAACGCGTCCGCGGCGCGCAGCAGCACGACGGCGCGACGGCCGGTCGCCTCCACCGGCGCGAGCCACATGTTGGCCTGGTAGACGTCCTTGGCCGGGCCGGCGAAGTAGAGCGCCACCTCGGGCCGTTCCCGGGCCATCCAGTCGTGCACGGCAGGCAGCACACCCGGGGCCTTGCCCCGGCCGCGCAGCGCGGTGAGCGCCAGCACCGCGGCGGTGACCAGGCCGGCGGCGAGCGTGACCAGGGCGGTGAGCACCACCGGGGCGACCCGGTCGAGTGCGGCGGCCACCACTGCCGCGGGCACCAGCAGCACGTTCAGCAGCGGCATGCGCAGCCCGGCCAGCAGCCGCGCCCAGGCCGGCGGCACCGGAACCCGCCGCAGCGCGCCGAGGTCGATGTTGCGGGTGTACGCCGGTGGGTCGACCCGGCCGTCGATCACCTTGGTCACCGCGTTGGTGGCGACGGCCACGGTCCACAGCGCGGCGGGCAGCAGCAGGACGGCGACGGTGCCGGCCACGCCGGGACGCACCGCGGCGACCACGAGCAGGACCACCGACAGGTCCCGCACCAGCCGCCGGAATGTCTCGCCCAGACCGGCCTTGTCGAGCAGCGTGGCGGTCTCGGTGTGCCGCCCGGCCAGGGCCAGCTCACCGGCGACGGCGACCACCGCGGCCACCGCGTACGGGACCACCAGGCCGAGGACTCCGGCGAGGACCATGACCGCGTAGCCGAGGAGCGTCGCGCCGACCGCGGCGAGACCCTGCTGGCTGCGTACTCTGCTGAACAACGACACGCTCCCTGTCTGCCCCACCGATGTCGGTGCGGGTCGATTTCCGACGGCTGCGACCCTAAACGGATCACATGACACAAGTATTGCCGGGGTGTCCGGCAGGTGAACTCCACACGGCGTGATCCCGGCTCATCCCGGCGGCGGCACGCGACGGGCCCCGGCCGTTCGAGACGGCCGGGGCCCGCGGAGTCGGTGGGGTCAGCCCCCGATGACCACCCGGCGCACGCCGGTCCAGCGCGCCGGGTCGGTGACCCGGCGGCCGTCGACCAGCACCGTCACGCCCGGCAGGTCGGCCGGGGCGAGGGTGCGGTACTCGGCGTGGTCGGCCTGGATCACCGCGGCGCCGACCGGCTCGCCGTCGTACCCGGGCAGGCCGTGCGCGACCAGTTCCTCGTTCGTGTACATCGGGTCCGAGACGTACGGCACCGCACCCCGCCGGCGCAGCGCGTCCACGGTCGGGAAGACGCCGGAGAACGCGGTCTCCTTGACGCCGCCCCGGTAGGCGGCGCCCAGCACCAGCACGCCCACGCCGGTCAGATCGCCGTACGCGGCGGCGAGCAGGTCGACCGCGTACTCCGGCATGGCCGCGTTGGCCTCGCGGGCCGAGCGGACCACGGTGGCGGCCGGGTCGTTCCACAGGTACATCCGCGGGTAGATCGGGATGCAGTGGCCGCCGACCGCGATGCCCGGCGAGTGGATGTGGCTGTACGGCTGCGTGTTGCACGCCTCGATGACCTTGGTGACGTCCACGCCGACGGTGTCGGCGAAGCGGGCGAACTGGTTCGCCAGGCCGATGTTCACGTCCCGGTAGGTCGTCTCGGCGAGCTTGGCCAGCTCGGACGCCTCGGCGGAGCCGAGGTCCCAGACGCCGTTCGGGCGGTCCAGGTCGGGGCGCTCGTCGAAGTCGAGCACCGCCTCGTAGAACCGCACGCCGTGCGCGGCCGACGCCTCGTCGATGCCGCCGACCAGCTTCGGGTAGCGGCGCAGGTCGGCGAAGACCCGCCCGGTGAGCACCCGCTCGGGGCTGAACACCAGGTGGAAGTCGGTGCCGGCGGTCAGGCCGGAGCCCTCGGCGAGCATCGACGCCCACCGGTTACGGGTGGTGCCGACCGGCAGCGTGGTCTCGTAGCTGACCAGCGTGCCCGGCTTCAACCCACGGGCGATGGCCCGGGTGGCGTCGTCCATCCAGCCGAAGTCCGGCACGCCCTCGGCGTCCACGAACAGTGGCACGACCACGACGACCGCCTCCGACTCGGCGACCGCGGCGGCGGTGTCGGTGGTGGCCGACAGCAGGCCGGCGGCCACCGTCTCCTTGAGCTTGACGTCCAGGTCGGCCTCACCCGGGAAGGGCACGGCACCGTCGTTGACCAGCTGGACGACCCGCTCGGAGACGTCGGCGCCGATCACCCGGTGCCCCTTGGACGCGAACTGCACGGCCAGCGGCAGACCGATCTTGCCGAGCGCGACGACGCAGATGTTCATGAACTACTTTCCTCCAGAGGGCCAGATTCGGCGCAGGCGGGCAAGGAACCGACCGGGGGTCACCGGCGTGATCGCGACGATCACCTGGCCCTTGTGGTTCGTGGTGGGTGTGACGAGGTGCCAGCGGACACCGCGCCGGGCCACCAGCCGGGGTGCGGCGACGGGGCGATCGGTGCGCAACGGCGCCGAGCCCGTCCCGCCCAGGGCGGAGACCTCGGCGCGTACGATACGACGCTCGCCTGTCCCCGCGACGACCGCCAGCAACCGGTCCACCGCGAAGTCCGTTCGTACGACGGTACCGCTGCCGGAGGACTCGGCCGACGTGACACCCGTCAGATCGCCCACACTGACCCGCAGCGCCTCCGCGCTCAGCTCGGCCAGCTCGGCCCAGCGGCTGCGGGCGGTGACCACCAGGGCCCGCGCCCCGGCGGCGTCGCGTCCCCAGGCCAGCCCGGTCGCGGTCAGCTTGGCCAGTATCGCGGCGGCCCGCTCGGTGACGTCGTACCAGTCGTCCGGGTAGCCGAACGCCGGGTCGCGGAAGCCGACGTGGTCGGCGTACCAGCGGTCGCCGTCGACGACCACCTCGGGCAGTGACCGGTCGGACTGCTGGCCGATGAGCGTGCACAGCGCGTCCAGGTCGCCGTCGCGCGCCACCGCCACCCGCAGCCGCTCCTCGGGCGCCATCCGGGCGGTCACCCCGTCGGTCAGGTACGCCTCGGCGAGCTTGCGGATCCGGTCGTGGACGTGCCGCTGCACGTCCGGGGCGAGGGCGAGGAACTCCGCGCGGAGCAGCTTCGCCACCTCCCAGGTGAAGTGGCGCACCAGCACCGCGTCCCGCCGCGGGCCGGGCTCGATCAGGCCGGCGACGAACCCGACGAGTTCCTCGGCGCAGCGCAGCCGCTCCTCGAACCGGCTGGCGTACGTGATGTTCTGGGCGTTGTCCCGCTTGACCGCGTAGTAGAACTCGTAGTCGCCGAGGACCGACACCTTCTTCGCCCGGACGCACGCCTCCAGCGTGAACGGCTGGTCGCTGCCCATCCGCATGTCCGTACGGAACCGCAGGCCGTGCCGCTCGATCAGGTCCCGGCGGAACAGCTTGGTGTTCGACAACGACCAGGGCAGGTCGCTGTCGAACAGGTCGAGCCGCTCCCGGGTGGTGGCGTAGACGGCCTGGTGCACGTAGCGCTTGTTGGTGCCGACCATCCGGCCGAGCACCACGTCGGAGTCCCACCGGTCGGCGGCGTCGACGAGGCGCTCCAGCGCCTCCGGGCCGAGGTGGTCGTCCGAGCCGATGAAGAAGACGTACCGGCCGCGGGCGTGGTCGAGCGCCAGGTTGCTCGGCGCCGCCGGGCCGCCGGAGTTCGCCTGGTGCAGCACCCGGACCGTGCCCGGGTACCGCTCGGCGTAGCGGTCCAGTTCCGCGCCGCTGCCGTCGGTGGAGCCGTCGTCGACGGCGACGACCTCCAGCCGGTCCCGGCCGATGCTCTGCCCGACGAGCGAGTCGAGGCAGGCGGTCAGGTACGGCATGGTGTTGTAGACGGCGACCACCACCGTCACGTCCGGCCCGTTCACGCGCCCACCTCCACCTGTGCCGGCTCCACCGGGGCGTGCGCCGGCGGCGTCGGCCGGGGCGGCGCGTCGGGCAGCAGCCGGGAGTAGACCTCGTCGAGAACCCGCGCCTGCGCCTCCCAGGTCCAGCCGGCCAGCAGGCCCGGCCGGTCGTACGCGGCGCGGTACCGCTGCGGGTCGGCGAGCACCGCGGTGACCGCGCGGACGAAGTCGGCCACGTCCTCGGCGCGGAACACCTCGCCCTGACCGGTCTCCCGGACAGTCTCGGCCATGGTGCGCACGTCGGAGACGACCAGTGGCAGGCGGGCGTGTGAATACTCGAAGAACTTGGTGATCAGCGCGATCTCGTGGTTCGGCCAGTGCTGGATCGGGATGACTCCGACCTGCGCGCCGCCGAGATACCGGACCACCTGGTGGTGCGGCACGTACGGCAGCACGTGCACCCGGTCCGCCACGTCCAGCTCACCGGCCCGGGTGACCAGGCCCCTGACGTACGCCGAGTCGGGCTTGTTGACCACGAACGCGACGTGCGCGCCGGGCAGCCGGGGCAGCGCCTCGACCATCACGCCGAGGCCGCGCTTGGCGGCGGCCACCCCGCTGTAGACCAGCAGCGGCTCGTCCGGCCCGAGCCCGCAGCGGGCGCGGATGTCCGGCGCCGGCCCGGCCGGATCCGCGGGCAACTCGTCCACCGCGGGTGCGTTGAGCACGACCGCCGGCCGTTCGGCCAGCCCGTGCTCGGTGCGCAGCAGGTCGGCCAGACCGCCGGAGACGGTCATGGTGGCGTCGGCGTACGGCACGTACTCCCGCTCGTGCGCCACGTTGCCGGGCAGCCAGCGGGCGTTGTCGCGCCACGGCTGCACGCCGGGCAGATATTCGTGGGCGTCCCAGAGCAGCGCGATCCGGCGGCCCTTCGCGGCGGCCCGGACCTTCGCGCGGGCGCCGACGCCGAGCATCCGGAAGTCGTTGGCGTGGATCAGGTCCGGCGCCAGCTCGTCGACCACCGGGCCGTAGGCCAGCTCGTAGTCCCACAGGCCCGGTTCCAGGCGCCGCCACGCGCCGTCGCCGCGCAGCTTGCGCCAGAACAGCGTGTACGCGCGGTCCCAGGGGCCGTCCAGCTTGCGGCCCTTGCGGGCCCGGGTGAGCTGACGGTTGCGGAAACCGACCCACTTGCGGGTCAGGCCGGACAGCTTCTCCTCGGCGCGCAGCGCGGCCCAGGGCAGCCCGCCCGGCCGGCCCGCGCCGGACTCGCGGGCAGCGACGGTGAGCGCCGCCCGGCGGACCGCCAGGTCCGCGCGCCATGCCTTCACCGCCTGGGTACGCTGCGCCGCGATGCCGCTGGGCGGATAGGCGAGCGGGTGCCGCAGCCAGGCCCGGCGGAACTCGTGCCGGCGGCGGGCCAGCGGCTCGGGCATCGGCACGAGGCGTACCTCGGCGGCGCCGAGGCGCCAGCTCTGCGGGCTGCCGACCGGCGCGCGGCCGAGCAGCACGACGTCCCAGCCGGCGTCGGCGGCGGAGCGGGCCGCCTTCTGCACCCGGGAGTCCCCGATGACCCCGTTGTCCACCAGCATCACGACCCGTCCCCGGGTGCCCGCCGCTGCGGTCGTGCCGTCAGATCCCATTCCTGCCCGTTTCGTCGTCGCCAGCACCGCGCCCGCGGACCCGAGCGAGTCTACGACAGCGGATCGGGCTCGAACGCCCGCCGCCGCCGGTGCCCCACGACCTGGTGTGACGGTTGCTACCCTCCATCCTGTTCAACGACCGGCGCCCGCTCCGGGTCGTTCGCCGGGTCGCCGGCCGCGCCACGCGGGCCTCCGGACAATCGCAGCTCAGCGCGAACGGGACCGCACAATGGACGTGGTGACCACCGAGGAACCCAGCCGGCCCGCACCAGCCCCGCCGACCGGCCCGGCCACAGCCGACCGCGTCCGGCCCGGCTACGTCCGGCGGCTGCGCGACGCCGCCCGGGACGCGGCACCCGCGCTGGCGTTGTACGCGGTGATCCGGCTGATCGGCGTGCTCGTCGTCTACCTGTGGGCCCGCAACATCGACGTCTCCCCGGTCGAGCGGCTCACCCGGGCCGACGGCAACTGGTACCTCGGGATCGTCCAGCACGGCTACGACGGGTACGAGAAGACCCAGAGCAACATGGCGTTCTTCCCGCTCTACCCGGGCCTGACCGCGGCCCTGGAGCGGCTCTCCCCGTTCAGCCCGCGCGAGTCGGCGCTGGTCGTGGCGTGGCTGGCCGCGCTGGCCGCCGCCTGGGGCCTGTACGCCATCGGCAAGCACCTGCACGACAGGCGTACCGGCATCCTGCTCGCCGCGCTCTGGGGCGCCGTGCCGCACGCCGTCGTGGAGTCGATGGGCTACAGCGAGAGCTTGTTCACCGCGCTGGCCGCGTGGACGCTGTACGCGTTGCTGCGCCGGCACTGGGTGACCGCCGGTGTGGTGTGCCTGTTCGCCGGCCTGACCCGGCCCACCGCCTCGTCGCTGATCCCGGTGGTGGGGCTGGCCGCGCTGCTGGCGGTCGTCAGGCGGCGCGACGGCTGGCGGCCCTGGGCGGCGCTGCTGCTCGCCCCGGCCGGGTGGCTGGGCTACCTGGCCTGGGTCGGCACCCGGACCGGTCGGCCGGACGGCTGGTTCCACATCCAGTCCGCCGGGTGGGGCACCACCTTCGACTTCGGCGTCTACACCGTCGACCGGGGCCAGCAGGCGCTGGTGCAGGTGGCCGCGTTGCCGCTGCTGGTGGTCACCGTGGTGGCGCTGCTGTCGATCATGTTCTTCGCGTTGAGCGCGATCGACCGGCAGCCGTGGCAGTTGCTGCTCTACAGCGGCCTGATGCTCGTCACCACGCTCGGCGCGGCCGGTTACTACCACTCCAAGGCGCGGTTCCTGCTGCCGGCGTTCCCGCTGCTGCTGCCGGCCGCCGTGGGCCTGGCCCGGGCCGGATGGGCCCGGGCCGGCACGGTGCTGGTCACGCTCGTGGCGCTCTCCGCCTACTTCGGCGGCTATCTGCTGCTGATCTGGACGAAGTCGCCGTGACCGGTCAGCGGGTGAACGGCCGGACGTCCCACACCCAGACGTCCTCGACCCGCTCCCCCGGGCCGTAGAGCGCGTCCAGCACGGTCTTCAGGTCGTCGTGGCGGCGGGCGCCGCGGTCGGGCAGCACCACGGCGTCGGCCTTCCAGTAGCGGACGTCGGCGCGCGCCTGGTCGACGTCGGCCTGGCCGACCGTGGTGTCCCGCTCGCCGAGCGAGACGGCGGTGAGCAGCTTTGCCGTGGGCTGCGGGTCGACGCCCCAGCGGCCGGTGTTGTCGGTGGCGGAGACCGGCGCGAGGAAGTAGCCCTCGGGGACGGCGAAGCCGGCCACCGCGGCAGAACTCCAGTACAGCGACGTCATGCCGTTCACCGGGACCGGGACGAGCGTGCGGCCGGGCGCCACGTGGTCGCGCCAGGTGCCGGCGGTGACGAAGTCCGGCACCTGGGTGCGGCCCTTCGCGTCCAGCGGCATCGGCAGGATCGGCAGCAGCGCGGCGGCCACCGCCACGGCCCCGACGCGGGCGGCCAGCCGGCCGGCCGGTTCGGTGCGGCGGGCGGCGAGCCGGTCCCCGGCGACCGCCAGCAGCACACCGAGCGCCACCGTGGTGATCAGCGCGAACCGGGACACCACCACGGAGTCGAACACGGGCAGGTTCTGCACCAGGGCGAACGGCGCGGGGACGTCGGTGCGACGGGTGCCGATCGTCCAGGTGGTGCCGATGGAGAACAGCGCCGACACCAGGCCGACGGCCCCGAGCACCCGGACCGTGGTCTCCCGGCGCAACCACCAGAGCACCCCGGCCGCGAGCACCACCAGGGACCAGCCGTAGAAGCTGGCCTGCTCGGTGGTGTTCGGCGCCCAGCCGATCGCGCTGGTCGGGCCACCGGCGATCGACTTGGTGGCGAACTCGACGAACGAGCCGAGCTTGAGGGCGTAGATGTCCGGGGTGCCGGGGTGGCCGACCCGGTGCTGCGGGCCGGCGAACTGCATCCACAGCGGGTACGCCGCCGCCGCGGACACGAGCACGGCGGTGATCGCCAGACCGGACAGCAGCGGGCGCAGCCGGCGTACCGCGTCGCGGGGCCGGAAGACGAGGTAGGCCAGGACCAGCATCAGGCAGCCGAGCGCGGTCAGGAAGAGGATCTCCAGGCTGATGAAGAACTGGGCCACCACCAGCCCGCCCAGGATCAGGCCGTCGCGGATCACCCGCTCGCCGCGGGACAGCGCGATCACCCGCCAGACGATGAACGGCACCAGCCACTGCGCGGTGATGTGCGGGTGGCCGTTGCTGTGCGAGATCAGCGCCGGCGCGAAGGCGCAGAACAGTCCGCCGACGAACGCGGCCGCACGGGAGTCGACCACGTGCCGGGACAGCACGTGGTACCAGGCGTACCCGGTACCGGCCAGGTTCAGCGTGATGAACAGCAGATAGGAGAAGGACGCGCCGAAGAGCAGCGTGACCGGGGTGAGCACCAGGCCGGGCAGCTGCATCCCGACGTTCGTCATCAGGTTCACGCCGGCCGGGGCGTTCTGAAGCGTGGTGAAGAACGGGTTCTCCAGGTTGGTGACCGCGTGCGCCGCGTACGCCAGCATCCACTCGTTGAAGCCCTGGTCGTTCGGGCGGCTGCCGAGCAGCCGGCCGTCGTAGTCGCGCCAGCCGCGGGCGGTGACCCAGAACGCTCCGGCGAGGTAGATCAGGGCCACCAGCGCGTCGACCCGCCGCCACCGGCCGCCGCGCCGCTTTTCGGCCGCGGTGTCCGGCTCCGGCTGCTCCGGCTGCTCCGGGGCCGCGGTCGTCGTCGGGCGCGGGGTGGACGACCCCGGATCGGACGAGTCGTCGGCCGCGGACCCGTCGCCGCCGGTGGGGGCGGGCTCACGGTCGCGGGTGTCGGGCGCAGGCGCGGTCATGGCGTAGGAGTCTACGAAAGCGGAGGCCGCGGTCGAGGACCGGCCGAGACGGCGTGTCCGGCCGGCCGGGACCGCCGGTGACGGGACCGCGGTGATCCGGGGCACGGCGCACCCGCCGGCCGCCGGGCGGCGGCAGGTCCGGCGCGCGAAACGGCGTTATTGTAGTGTCCGCACGCGCTCCGGCGGTCGTTACGCGGCCACCGGCACAGCAGGTACCGCGTCCGGCCGAGCCGTCCAGGCCGCGACACGGCATCTCCCCACCTCCCCAGGATCGGAATCGATGAACAACGGGCGAACTCTCTGGGACTCGTTGAAACTCCCCCGGCCGCGACGGTCCGGGTCCCGGCCGCACATGGTCTACCTCGCGATCGGCTTCCCACCGGCGGCCAAGAGCTGCGCCTACCGCATGCGGGAGACCGCGAACCAGTTCGCCGCCGCGGGCTGGGACGTGACCGCTGTCACCATCGCGGACGAGGCCTGGGAACGGGAGTACGGGCTCGACCACACCCTCTCCCAGGGTGTGGATCCCAGCGTGCGCGTGGTGAAGCTGCCGCTGTTCCGGGACGACCTCGAGACCGACATCCGCACGTTCACCGAGCAGCGTGCCCTGGCGCACAAGGACTACCTGGCCGACCTGCGCAAGCAGAACCTCAAGGTCTTTCCCGAGCCGGTCTTCGGCGGCTGGCGTCCGGCGCTGGAGAAGGCCCTGCTCCGGATCCACCGGGAGCGGCACGTCGACCTGCTGGTGACCACCTGCGCGCCGTACGTCAACCTGTCCGCGACCTGGAAGCTGTGGGAGACGCACCGGGTGCCGTACGTGGTGGACTTCCGCGACGGCTGGTCGGTCGACGTGATCAACAACGGTGAGGCGTTCACCCGGGAGTCGGTCTCCGGCCAGTGGGAGATCAAGCTGCTCACCAACGCCGTCGCCATCTGGAACGTCAACGAGCCGATCTCCCGCTGGTACCGCGAGCGCTATCCGGAACTGGCGCACAAGATGCGGGTCGTGCGCAACGGCTACGACGCGGCGAGCATCCCGGCCCAGGTCCGCCCCGCCCCACCGGACCGGCCGCTGACCTTCGGCTACCTCGGCGCGCTGAACCTTCCCGTCCCGCTGCTGAGCGCCGTGCTCGAGGGCTGGCGCACGGCACGCGCCGAGGACCCGGCGCTGGCCGACGCCCGCTTCGAGGTGCGGGGCCACATCGGCGCCGCCTGGGCGCGCGGCGACAACGCGCACGCGGAGCTGCTCAGGGCCGCCGCCGTCGACGGCGTGCTGGTCGGCGGCTCGGTGCCCAAGGCCGAGGTGGTCGACCTCTACTCCCGCTGGGACGCGGTGGTGCTGATGGTGACCGGCGGCCGGTACATGACCTCCGGCAAGGTGTACGAGTACATGGCGACCGGCCTGCCGGTGGTCTCCGCCCACGAGGCCGACCACGACGCCTCCACGGTGCTGTCCACCTATCCACTCTGGACCGGCGCGGTCGGGCTGGACCCGGCCGAGCTGACCGGCGCCTTCCGGCGGGCCGCCGCAATGGCCCGTACCGCCGACGCGGCCGAGCGGGAGAAGGCCCGCGCCGAGGCGCGGCAGTACGCCCGCGAGGAGCAGCTCATCCCCGCCGTCCGGGAGGTGACCGAGCTGGTGCTGGGCACCGGCGGTCCGGCCGGCACCCCACAGCCCTCCCCCGCCGGCGCGCGCGTCCTGGCCCGAGAAGGTAGGTCATGATCGAGGTCCTGATGGTTATGGGCACCGTCCCCGGACGGGTGGCGGTCCTGACCGACGCGCTTCAGCAGTTCCGTGACAGGGGCGTCACCGTACGGGTGGCCACCACCTTCGACCCGGTGGAGAAGATCCCGGCGGCGACCGAGCTGGCCGAGGTGCACCTGCTGCCCACCGCCACCGAGCTGGGCCCCCGCTTCGGCCGGGCGGTCAAGCGGGCGGCCCCGGCCCGGCGCCCGTGGCTGCGCGCCCAGCGCGACCCGTGGGTACGCCGGCACGCCAAGCGGGCCGACGTCCTGGTCGCGCTCGACGCGCAGGCCCTGCACACCGTCTGGCAGCTCGCGCAGCGCTACCGGCGGGCCGACGCCGTCTACGGCATCGCCCCGGCGCTGCGGGCGGTGGAGAAGCGGTCCGCCGACCCGGCGCGCTACCGCCGACCCCGGCTGAACACCGTCGGCCCGGCCCCGACCGTGCTGGCGAGCGCCACCCGCAACCAGACCGTCGACCTAGCGAAGCGGGTGTTCGAGATGAGCACCGGCAAGCGGGCCATGAAGCTCAGCCCGGTGCGCTGGTTCTGGCAGGGCGCCGTCACGGCGCCCGGCCTGCCGGAGCGGCACCGCGGCAAGATCGCCCGGCGGGTCACCGGCAACATGCTCAAGACCGGGCACGGCGCCAGCGCGAAGCGGCTGGCGCTGGCGGCGCAGGGCCGGCTGAAGAGCCCGGCGACCAAGGGGCAGCTCCTCGGCCCGATCGTGGACGCGGAACTGAGCCAGGGCAAGGTGCCCGAGCACCTGATGACAGTGGTGCGAGGTCAGCTCAAGCTCGCCGACGGCTTCCTCAAGAAGCGCAACCCGGGCAAGGCCGCGCCGCACGTGCTGCGCGCGTTCAACCTGATGTTCCACCGGATCGTGCAGTTCGACGGCACCACCTCGCCGCTGGCCGAGGACCCGGAGAAGTTCCTCGCGCCGCTGCACGACAGCGAGGCCGGCCGGGCGATGGCGACGCCGCGCGGGCGGCAGAGCCCGGCGGCGTTCCCGCCCGCCGGCCGGCCGCACCGGATGCTCTTCTTCACCGGGCTGAACGACAACTTCCTCGGGCCGATCCTGGAGCGCTACGAGGCGATGCCCGGGGTGGAGGTCCGCCGGCTGAACCTGATGGAGGAGTCGATCCTCCCGGTGCTCAGCAACGGCCGCACCAACGTGACGCTCCACATGCTCGCCGGCGCCTCCAAGCGGGCCGGGGAGGTCCAGGAGGCGTGGGGCCCCCACCTGGAGTGGGCGGACACGGTCTTCGTGGACTGGTGCAACCTCGGCGCCGCGATGCTGACGATGATCGACCCGGGCACCACCCGGGTGATCGTCCGCCTGCACAGCTTCGAGGCGTTCAGCTGGTGGCCGCACCTGACCGACTGGTCGCGTGTGGACGACGTGGTCTTCGTCTCCGAGCACCTGCGCGACCTGGCGCTGGCCGCGGTGCCGCGGCTGCGCGCGCCGCAGGGCCCGCGGACCCACATGATCAGCAACGCGATGGACCTGCACCGCTACGTGGCGCCGAAGGTCTCCGCCGACAGCCGGTTCACGCTCGGGCTGGTCGGGTTGAGTTCCCTGGCGAAGGACCCGCGCTGGGCCCTGGCGGTGCTGCGGGAGCTGCGCCGGCACGACGAGCGGTACCGTCTCAAGCTGGTCGGCGACGACCTCAACCCGGAGCTCAGCCCGGCGATCACGGCCTACGTCCGGGAACTTGACGCCGAGCTGGCCGAGCTGGAGCCGTCCGGCGCGGTGGTGCGGACCGGCCGTACCGAGGACGTCCCCGGTGCGCTCACCGACGTCGGGGTCATCCTCAGCACCTCGCTGCGGGAGAGCTTCCACTGTGCGCTCGTCGAGGGCGCGGCCAGCGGCGCGGTGCCCGTGGTGCGCGACTGGCCGTTCTTCGCCGGCCGCCCGCACAGCGCCCGGAGCCTTTTCCCGAGCGACTGGGTGGTGGGTACGCCGCAGGAGGCCGCCGAGCGGATCCTGGCCCTCACCGCCACCGAGGAGACCTGGCGTGAGGCGGGCCGGGCCGCGGCGTCGCACGTGCTGAGCACCTGGGACTGGTCGGTGACGCAGAAGGACTTCGACCGGCTGCTGCTGGAGCCGCCGGCCACGTCCGGCTGACCGGCGTACACGTGATCGGCCGGCTCCCCGTCGCGGGGAGCCGGCCGAATCGTTCTGTGCCGGGGGTCAGCGCGAGGTGGCCGCGTACTCCCGCTCGTCGCCGGGACGCCGGGACGCCGGAGGACGCGCCCCGCTCGCGGCGGGCGTGCCCAGCAGCGAGCCGTACACCTCGTCGAGGATCCGGGCCTGGGCCTCCCAGGTCCAGCCCTCCAGCAGGCCGGGCTTGTCGTAGGCGGCCCGGTAGCGCTCCGGGTCGGCGAGCACGGCCCGGACGGCCCGGACGTAGTCGGCCCGGTCCTCGGCGGTGAACACCTCGCCCTGCCCGGTGGCCCGCGCGGTCTGCGCCATGGTCTTCACGTCGCTGACCACGATGGGCAGCCGGGCGTGCGAGTACTCCAGGAACTTCGTGATCAGCGCCAGCTCGTGGTTGGGCTTGTGGTGGATCGGGATGACCCCGGCGTCCGCGCCGGACAGGAACGGCACCACCTGCCAGTGCGCCACGTACGGCAGCAGGTGCACACGGTCCGCGACGCCGAGTTCGGCAGCCCGCTCCCGCAGCGCCTCGGAGAACTGGTTGTCGCCGTTCGGGTTCATGGTCACGAACGCGACGTGCACGTCGGGCAGCTCCGGCAGCGCCTCCACCATGATCTGGCAGCCCCGGCTCGGGTTCACCGCGCCGGAGTAGACGAGCACCGGCGTACGGCTGTCCACGCCGCACAGCGCCCGCAGGTCCGGCACGTCGCCGTCGGCCTCGGCCGGCGGCGCCATCGGCGCGTTGAGCACCACGGCCGGCCGGTCGGGCAGGTTGTGGGTCTCCTGGAGCAGGTCGGCGAGCGTGTCGGAGACGGTCACCACGGCGTCCGGATAGGCGGCGTACTCGGCCGTGTAGGCGATCTGGGCCGGCAGCCAGCGCGGGTTGTCGGCCCGGCCGGTGATGCCGCCGACGAACTCGTGAGCGTCCCAGACCAGCTTGGTCCGCCGGCCGGCGGCCCGGGCCCGCAGCGTCGCCCGCGCGCCGATGCCGAGCATCCGGAAGTCGTTGGCGTGGATGATGTCCGGCTTGAGTTCGTCGAGCGTCTTGCGGAAGGCCAGTTCGAAGTCCCACAGGCCCGGGTCCAGCCGGCGCCAGGCGCGGTCGCCCAGCAGCCCCTGCCAGAACCGCACGGGCAGGCGGCTGAACAGCGCCTCCGGATCGGTCTGCGCCTTGCGCAGCCGACGGGTCTCGCCGCTGCGGAACCGTACCCAGCGGGCGAGCGCGGTGGCGGCGGCGCGGGACGGCAGCTGGGCCGCCCGTCCCACGGCGGCCGGAAGCCCGCCGCCCAGCGCCTGGGCGCGGACGCGGCGCTCGTACAGATCGGCCTGCCAGGCCTTGATCTCCTGGACCCGGTACGCGGCCTTGGTGGTGGACGCGTACGCCAGCGGCCGGCGCAGCGACCGGCTGTACTCCCGGGGCAGCCGGTGCAGCGGCTTGGGTACCCGCAGCAGCCGCACCTCGGCGCCGCCGATGCGCCAGGTGTCCACGTCGGAGCGGGCGTTGCGGATGCCGAGGAGGAAGACCTCCCAGCCGGCGTCGGCGGCCGAGCGCGCTGCCTTCTGCACCCGGGAGTCGCCGTGGACGCCGTTGTCGACCAGCATCACCACCCGGCCCCGGGTCGGTCGGGCATCGCTGTTAGCGCCAGCTTGCATCGGGTGCTTCTCCTCGTTGACGGTGCGGGCGTGGGTGGTGGTCGGGCGGGTCACCGGAGGAAGGCGTCGAAGACCTCGGCGGTGCGCCGCCCGTCGTGGTGGTCACGGACGTAACGGGTGCCCTCCGCGGCCAGGGCGACCGCGGCGGGCCGGTCGTCGAGCAGCGACTCGATGGTCTTGACGAGGGTGCCGGGGGTGGCGTTGGCGATCGGCGGCTGGATCCCGGCGGCCCGGTGCGGCCCCTCGCTGAGGTACGCCACCACGACCCGGCCGGCGGCCATCCCCTCGCAGGAGAAGGTGCCGTAGCTGCCCATCACCAGCTGGTCGACCACGATGTCGCACTCCTGCACCTGGCGCCGCATCTCGTGGTGCGGCAGCCCTTCCACCAGGCGCAGTTCGATGATCCGTCGATCGTGCAGCTCCTGCAACCGGGGCAGGAGCCGGTCGGTGCCCTTGGTCCACCGCTTCGACGGCGCGTGCAGCACCACCGGCCGGGCGCGTTCCAGCACCGGGCGGTCGCAGGCCCAGGCGTCCACGTCGACGATCAGCGGCGCCCACGTGGCGGACGGCACGTCGTCCAGCAGGTCGGGGGTGGTCACGAAGAACGGCAGGCCGCTCTCCTCGGCGGTGCGCCGGTTCCGCTCGGCGACTGTGGTGAGCTGCCCGATCAGGTCCGCCGGGGCGTCCCGGAACGCGGACTCGGCGTGCCGCTCCAGGTGCGCGCCCGGATGGCGGATCTCGCTGCCGTGCGCCAGCAGCGCGACCTTGAGCCGGGCCCGGCGCAACGCGGGCAGGTCCGCGGCGATGTCGTCGCCGTTGGCCCGGCCGAGCACCGGACGGAACGCGTCCACGATCAGGTGGGTGTACCAGCCGAGCACCCGCTCGGCCCGCGCGATCTGCACGTCGAGCCGGTGCTCGCCGGGGTAGTTCAGGTAGCGGTCGGCCGGGTAGCGGTAGGTGGCCGGTGGCTTGGCCATCACCAGTTCCACGCCGACGTCGGCGCGGGCTGTGGTGATCGCCACCGCCAGGGCGGAGAGCTGCCCGGCGTAGTTCGCCGTGCCCAGCCCCAGCCGGATCGGCCCGGCGCCGAGCGGACGCCACGGGCCGGGCGTGCCGGCCTCGATCGGCGCGACCGGCGGCTCCTGCGCGGGAGATGCCTCGTCGCCGCCGCGCTGCCGGGCCCGTTCCACCGCCTTGGTGAACGAGGGCAGCGAGCCGGGCGCGAAGAATTCGCCGCCGCCGTGCCGGGCCAGGTGCTCGCGCGTCACCCGGCTGTCGGCGGCGACCACCCGCAGCCCGGCGGCGAGGAAGGTGTCCAGCAGGTCGAGACCGGCGTCCGGGTCGAACCCGAACACCGCCACGTCCGCCGGGGCGAGGAACGCGGCCGTCACCGTACGCGGGCGCGGCACCACGTGGACCCGGCGGCGCGCCTTGCCGGCGCGGCGGGTCAGGTCCTGGGCCGACGCCCGCTCCGCCTCGTCGCAGACCAGCGCCAGGTGGAACTCGGGCAGCCGGACGAGCGCGCGCAGCACGCCGTCCAGCGCCCGGTCGCCGGTGATCCCGCCGGCGTGCACCAGCAGCGGCGTGCCGGCGGGGAGTTCACACCGTTCGCGTACCGAAGGGGTCTGCCAGGGCCGCGCGCCGGCGGCGGCCCGGCGGAGCGCGATGCGCCACCGCCGGGGAATCCGCCGCCGTACCGCGGAGACCGTCCGCCGCACCGGCGCCGGGCTCATCGCAGTGCCGGCTCCGCGTCGCTGCCGCTGGCCGCGACGGACACGACCTTGCCGTCGGCGGACGACTCCAGCAGGGCGGCCGCGACCTGCACGGTACGCAGACCCTGCCGCAGCGTGACGATGTCGCTCTGCTTGCCCTCGACCGCGTCCCGGAAGCGCTCGTGCTCGACCAGCAGCGGCTCCCGCTTCGGGATCGCGTAGCGGACCATGTCGCCCTCGGCCACGCCGCGGAACGCGCGCAGCGCCTCCCACTCGGTGTCGATGGCGGCGTTGGCGTAGAAGGTCAGGTCGGCGGTGAGCGTGTCGGCCACGAAGCAGCCCTTGTCACCGGTGACCACAGTCGACCGCTCCTTGAGCGGGCTGAGCCAGTTCACCAGGTGGTTGACCATCGTGCCGTCGGCGAGCTGGCCGACCACGGCGACCATGTCCTCGTGCAGCCGGCCGCTGCGCGAGACGGTGCGGGCGGCGACCGAGCTGTACTGCTGGCCGGTCACCCAGGCGGTCAGGTCGATGTCGTGGGTGGCCAGGTCCATCACCACGCCGACGTCGGCGATCCGGTGCGGGAACGGGCCCTGGCGCCGGGTCACGACCTGGAACACCTCGCCCAGCTCGCCCGCCTCCAGGCGGGTGCGCAGGCTCTGCAGCGCCGGGTTGTAGCGCTCGATGTGCCCGACGCCAGCGACCAGGCCGGCGTTCTCGAACGCCTCGACCAGCCGGGTGGCGGCGTCGACGGACTGGGCGAGCGGCTTCTCGATGAGCGCGCAGACGCCGTTGGCGGCCAGCTCCATGCCGATCGGCTCGTGCAGCGCCGTCGGGCAGGCCACCACCGCGTAGTCGACGCCGAGGGCGAGCAGGTCGCTCAGCTCGGGTACGACGGGCGCGCGCAGCGTGCCGGTCACGTCGCCGGCCGGGTCGACCACGCCGACCAGCTCGACGCCGTCCAGGTTGGACAGCACGCGGGCGTGGTTGCGGCCCATCGCGCCGAGGCCGATCAGGCCGGCCCGCAGCTTCCGTCCGCTCATCGGGCACCCCCGGCCAGGTTCGCGCCCTCGGCGATCCGCTCCAGGTCGGCGGGGCTCAGCGACGGGTGCACCGGCAGCGAGACCACCTCGGCGGCGGCCCGCTCGGTCTCCGGCAGGTCCCACGCGCCCGGCTTGCCGTCGGCGTTGAGGTACGGCTTGAGCCGGTGGATCGGGGTCGGGTAGTAGACCGCGTTGCCGATGCCCAGCTCGGTGAGGCGGGCCTGGGCGGCGTCCCGGTCGGCCCGCACCCGCACGGTGTACTGGTGGTAGACGTGCTTGGCGCCGTCGGCGACGGGCGGGGTGACCATGCCGGTGATCGCCGAGTCGAGGAACTTGGCGTTGGCGCGGCGCTGCTCGGTCCACTCGGCGAGCTGGGTGAGCTGCACCCGGCCGATGGCGGCGGCCACGTCGGTCATCCGCATGTTGGCGCCGACGATCTCGTTGGCGTACCGCTGCTCCATGCCCTGGTTGCGCAGCAGCCGCAGGGTCCGGGCGAGGTCCGCGTCGGCGGTGGTGATCATGCCGCCCTCGAGGGAGTGCATGTTCTTCGTCGGGTAGAAGCTGAAGCAGCCGGCGGTGCCGAACGCGCCGACCGGGGTGCCGTTCAGCTCGGCGCCGTGCGCCTGCGCGGCGTCCTCGACCACTGCGAGGCCGTGCTGCTGCGCGATCGCCATGATCCGGTCCATCGCGGCCGGGTGGCCGTAGAGGTGCACCGGCATGATCGCGACCGTCTTCGGCGTGATCGCCGCGGCGACCGCCTCCGGGTCGACGCAGAAGCTGCCCGGCTCGATGTCCACGAAGACCGGCTCGGCGCCGACCAGCCGGACCGCGTTGCCGCTGGCGGCGAAGGAGAAGGACGGGACGATGATCTCGTCACCCGGGCCGAAGCCGAGCGCCATCAGCGTCAGCTGGAGCGCGGAGGTGCCGGAGTTGACGGCGACGCAGTGCCGGCCGCCGACCAGGTCGCCGAACTCCTCCTCGAACGCGGCGACCTCGGGGCCCTGCACGACCCGGCCGCTCCGCAGCACCCGGACGGCCGCCTCGATCTCGGCTTCGCCGATGATCGGCCGTGCGGGGGGAATGAACTCTGGATGCGGCCCGACCATGGGGCTTCCTCCTGTCGACGCGTGGTTCATGAGAGACATTTCGGGGGATGGTACCGGTCTGTCGGGAAAACCAACGGGTTGCACTGATTGTCCGACCGGATGTGACCTTCTGTTCATGATCGACGACGGCCCTCCGGGGGCGGCCCGGGGTTCAGACTTCCACCTCGTCGCGTACAGGCCCCACGCATGCTACCCGCAGAGCGGCGACGATCGCGGCCGCCATCCGGGGCACCTCGGTGGGCTCCAGCGGGGCCCGGGAGATCGCCATCCGCCAGTAGACCGGGCCGACGATGAGATCGACGGCGGCGCGCCGGTCGGTGTCCGCGGACAGCTCACCGCGCTCGACCGCCCGGCCGATCAGGATCCGGCCGATGGCCTGCTGGTAGTCGTCCAGGGCGGCCTGCAGCTTCTCCGCGATCTGCGGGTTGCGGGCCGCCTCGGCCAGCAGGTCCGGGATGATCTGCGCGGCCAGCCGGTGACGCAACGCACGCGCCATCACGTGCAGCAGGATCTCCAGGTCACCGAGGAGGCTGCCGGTGTCCAGCAGCGGGATGTTCCGCCCCGCCACCGCCGAAACCATGTCCAGCACCAGGTCGAGCTTGGAACGCCAGCGGCGGTAGATGGCGGTCTTGCTCACACCGGCCCGGCGGGCCACCGCCTCGATGGAGAGGCGACCGTAGCCCACCTCGGCCAACTCCTGCATCACGGCGGCGCGGATGGCACTGGTGATCTCCCCGCGCAGCACCGCCGCGCCGGCCGGGGCACGCCTCTTCTCGGTCGTCACGTGGAACAATGTAGCGCAACGACGGTACGGTTGCGTCCCGACGTTCGGTGGACTACCTTCCATGCAGCAGCGAGGCGGCTCCTCCCCGCCCGGCCACGCTGGATCTCATTCACCGCACTGCTCCCCATCAGCACGAAAGATCGGAGCGCCTGAACATGGCCAACACCGCGGTGGCCGACCCCGAATCCGGACTGACCCGGGCCCAGCTGGCCCAGCGGTACGGGCTACGGGTGGCCGGGGAACGACCCGCCCTGGGCGAGTACGCCCGCAGGTTGTGGGCGTACCGGCACTTCATGACCGCGTACTCGCGGGCGAAGGTCGCCTCCTCGCTGAGCAACACCCAGCTCGGTCAGCTCTGGCAGGTGCTGACACCGCTCACCAACGCGGCGGTCTACTTCCTGATCTTCGGCGTGATCCTGGCCCAGCACCGGAACGTGCCGAACTTCATCGCGTACCTGTGCACCGGCATCTTCATCTTCATCTTCACCCAGACCGCGGCGTCCAACGGCACCAGCGCAATCACCGGAAACCTGGGCCTGATCCGGGCGCTCCAGTTCCCGCGGGCCGCGCTGCCGATCACCGTGACGCTGGTCCAGCTCCAGCAGCTGCTCATGTCGATGGTGGTGCTGGCCGCGATCGTGCTGCTGACCGGCGAGCCGATCACCTTCCGCTGGGTGCTGATCGTCCCCATGCTGCTGCTCCAGACGATCTTCAACGTCGGGCTGAGCATGGTGATGGCCCGACTCGGCTCCAAGGCCACCGACCTCAAGCAGGTCATGCCGTTCGTGATGCGCACCTGGCTGTACGCCTCGGGCGTGCTCTACCCGGTGGCGCTCATCCGCGAGCACCTGCCGAACTGGGCGGCGAACATCCTGGAGTGGAACCCGCCGCTGGTCTTCATCGAGCTGGCCCGCTACGCGCTGCTCGACTCGCACCAGCCGAACCTGATCAGCTCCCCGCTGAAGCTGTGGGCGATGGGCCTGTTCTGGGCGGTCGTGATGGGCATCGGCGGGTTCGTCTACTTCTGGCGCGGAGAGAAGGAGTACGGCCGTGGCTGAGCAGACCCTGCCGCTGAACGCCGGCCCGGTGACCGACTCGGGTCGCGTCCCCACGGTGGTGGTGGACGACGTGCACGTGATCTACCGGATCCACAAGGGCGCGAGCGGCGGCACCACCCCGGTCTCCGCGCTCAAGCGGATCGTCTCCCGCACCAAGGCGCCGAACATCCGCGAGGTGCACGCGGTCAAGGGCGTGAGCTTCACCGCGTACGAGGGTGAGGCGATCGGCCTGATCGGCAGCAACGGCTCCGGCAAGTCCACGCTGCTGCGCGCCATCGCCGGGCTGCTCCCGCCGGCCCGCGGCGCCGTCTACACCAAGGGCCAGCCGTCGCTGCTCGGCGTGAACGCCGCGCTGCTGAACGACCTGTCCGGCGAGCGCAACGTGGTGCTCGGCTGCCTGGCCATGGGCATGCCGCCGGAGGAGGTCAAGCGGATCGCCCCGGAGATCATCGAGTTCTCCGGGATCAACGAGCGCGGCGACTTCGCCTCGCTGCCGATGCGCACCTACTCCTCCGGCATGGGCGCGCGGCTGCGCTTCGCGATCTCCTCGGCGAAGAAGCACGACGTGCTGCTCATCGACGAGGCACTGGCCACCGGCGACCGCAAGTTCCGGGTCCGCAGCGAGCAGCGGGTCCGCGAGCTGCGCGACAGCGCCGGCACGGTCTTCCTGGTCAGCCACTCGATCGGCTCGATCCGGGACACCTGCGAGCGGACCATCTGGTTGGAGAGCGGCGTCCTGAAGATGGACGGCCCCACCAAGGAGGTCTGCGACGCGTACGAGAACCAGAAGTAGCGCCCTGGAGCGCACCGCACCGGGTTCCGCCCGGAGCGGTGCGCTCCGGCGTACGCGTTAAGGTTTTCGGATCCATCCCCTTTCACCCAGAGTGAGGTACGGCAATGACGCAGGACCACACCACCGCACCGGACGCCGCGCCGGCGAGCCCGGCACCCTGGCGCCCCGCGCGTACGGTGGCCGTGATCCTGGCCGGGGGGACCGGCACGCGCCTCGGGCTGGGCATCCCGAAGCAGCTCCTCAAGATCGCCGGTAAGCCGATCATCGAGCACACCCTCGCCGTCTTCGAGGCCGCGCCGGAGATCGACGAGATCATCGTGCTGATGGCCACCGGTCACGTCGACGACGCGCGGCGCATCGTCGCCGACGCCGGCTTCCGCAAGGTCACCAAGGTGATCGAGGGCGGCGAGACCCGCAACGACACCACCCGGATCGCGCTCGACGCGGTCGGCGAGGGCGACGTCAACATCCTCTTCCACGACGCGGTCCGCCCGCTGGTCAGCGCCCGGATCGTGCGCGAGTGCGTCAACGCGCTCTGGACGTACTCGGCTGTCGACGTGGCCATCCCGTCCGCCGACACGATCATCCAGGTCGACGCGGACGACTGCATCACCGATATCCCGGTCCGCTCCCGGCTGCGCCGCGGCCAGACCCCGCAGGCGTTCCGCTCCGGCACCATCCGCGAGGCGTACCGCCGCGCCGAGGGCGACCCCGACTTCGCCGCCACCGACGACTGCGGCGTGGTGCTGCGCTACCTGCCCGGCACGCCGATCAAGGTGATCGACGGCTCGGACGAGAACATCAAGGTCACCCACCCGGTCGACGTGCACCTGGCCGACAAGCTGTTCCAGCTCGCCGCCGCGCAGGCGCCCCGGCTGACCGACCACCGCAGCTACGCCGAGGAGCTGACCGGCCGGACCATCGTGGTCTTCGGCGGCAGCTACGGCATCGGCCACGACCTGGCCGAACTGGCCCGCGGCTACGGCGCCCAGGTCTTCCCGTTCAGCCGCTCCACCACCGGCACGCACGTCGAGCGCGCCGAGGACGTGGCCGCCGCGCTGAAGACAGCGTTCGAGGCCACCGGCCGGATCGACCACGTGGTGGTCACCGCCGGCATCCTGGAGAAGGGCGCGCTGGCCGAGATGGACTCCGAGACGATGGACCGTCTCCTGCACGTCAACTTCGTCGGGCCGGTCACCATCGCGCGCCAGTCCCTGCCGTACCTCCAGCAGACAAAGGGCCAGTTGCTGCTCTACACGTCCAGCTCCTACACCCGGGGCCGGGCCCGCTACGCGCTCTACTCGGCCACCAAGGCCGCGCTGGTCAACCTGACCCAGGCGCTCGCCGACGAGTGGGCCGAGTTCGGCGTACGGGTCAACTGCGTCAACCCGGAACGCACCGCCACCCCGATGCGGACGCGGGCGTTCGGCGAGGAGCCGGAGCACACGCTGCTCTCCTCCGAGGCGGTCGCGCAGGCGTCCCTGGACGTGCTGATCTCCGACCTGACCGGCCAGGTGGTCGACGTGCGCCGGTCCCCCGGCGAGCAGGTGGCCGCCGTGCCGGCGCAGCCGGGCCCGCACCGGTCCGAGCTGTCCGCCGACGCCTGAACCCGACGGGACGTACCAGATGCGTGGTGACCTGGTCCGCAAGCTGCTCGCCCGGGGGCTAACCACCGGGCTGGCGGTGCTGGCCTTCCTCGTCGTGGCGCTCACCGGCGCCACCGGCTGGGGCCTGGCCCTGGCGGTCGCGGCGCTGGCCGCCACCGCCTGGGAGCGCCGGGTCCGGCCGTCCGCCGACGGGCTCGCCGAGACGGTGCTCGTCGCCGCCGGCATCCTGGTCGGCTACGCCCGGCGCCTCGACGACGGGTTCGACCCGGCACTCGCCGCCACCGCGCTGGTGCTGCTCGGCCTGGTGCTGCTGGTCGGCCCGCTGCGGCAGGCCGGCGCACTGGAGATCCGGGCGGCGAACCTGCCGGTCCGCACGTGGACACCCGTGGTCGCCGCCCGGCTCGGCGACGCGCTGCTGGTGCTGCTCGCCGTGGTGGCGCTCGCCGCCGCCCTGACGCTGCCCGCCTGGACGGCGCTGGTCGCCGCACTGCTCGTCGGCGCCGGATGCGGTGCGGTCGCGCTGGACCTCGCCCGGCGCCGGTTCCGGCCGCCCGCCGGAGGCGGCCCGGTCGGCCGGGCACTGCGCCGCCATCAGCCCGAGTTCGTGCTGCACTTCTCCGCGCCACCCGGCTCGGAGTACCAGGTCACCATGTGGCTGCCGTACCTGGAACGGATCGGCCGCCCGTTCGTGGTGGTGCTGCGCGAGCCGGAGCTCCTGCCCGCGGTGGCCGCCGCCACCCGCGCGCCGGTGGTCCTCTGCCCAACCCTGAAGGCGCTCGACGAGGCGCTGGTGCCCAGCCTGCGGGTCGCGTTCTACGTCAACCACGGCGCGAAGAACGCCCACCTGATCCGGTTCAACCAGCTCACCCACGTGCAGCTGCACCACGGCGACAGCGACAAGGCCCCCAGCGCCAACCCGGTCTCGGCCATCTTCGACAAGATCTTCGTGGCCGGGCAGGCCGCGATCGACAGGTACGCCCGCGCCGGCGTGGAGATCCCCGCCGACAAGTTCGTCGTGGTCGGCCGGCCCCAGGTCGAGGCGATCGAGGTACGCCGGGAGCCGGTCACCTCGCCGGCGCACCCCACGGTCCTCTACACCCCGACCTGGACCGGGCACCACGCCGACGCGAACTACTGCTCGCTGCCGGTGGCCGAGACGCTGATCCGCCGGTTGATCGACAGGGGCGCCGCGGTGATCCTGCGCGCCCACCCGTACACCGGCAAGAACCCGGCCTCGGCCCGCCAGCTCGCCCGGCTCACCGAACTGCTCGCCGCGGACCGGGCGAAGACCGGCCGGCCGCACCTGTGGGGCGCCGCCGCGGCCCGCGAGCTGACGCTCACCGAGTGCGTCAACCGCGCCGACGCGCTGGTCTCCGACGTGTCAGGGGTCATCTCCGACTGGCTCTACTCCGGCAAGCCGTACGCGGTCACCGACACCGGCGCCGACGGCGAGCACTTCGTCGAGCGGTTCCCGCTCGCGGCGTCCGGCTACGTGCTGCGGCGTGACATGTCCAACGTGGACGAGGTGCTCACCGACCTGCTGGACGCCGACCCGAAGGCGGCGCAGCGCTGGACGGCGCGGACCCGCTACCTGGGCGACTTCCCCGCCGACGCCTACGCCGAGGCGTTCCTGTCCGCCGCCCGCCGCGAGCTGGAACCCGACTGGGCGGTCCCGGCGCCGCGCGCGGCCGGCTAGAAACGCGGGCGGCCCGTCGCGGGCCGGCTCGCCCGCTCAGAGGTACGGGTCGAGCAGGGCGAGCACCGCCTCCGGGTCCTCGACGTGCGCGTTGTGGCCCAGCCCGGGCAGCGTGGCCACCGGCACGCCCAGTTCCTTGAGCTGCGCGTCGGTCACCATCGGGTCCAGCTCGCCCCGGGCCAGCAGCACCGGCACGTCGGTGGCGGCCAGCAGCACCGGCAGCCGGGGCTCCCCGACCGCGAACGCCGCCGGGTCCATGGCGAGCCGCCAGCGGCCGTCCTCCCGCCGCAGCCCCGCCTCCACCACCGGATGGTCCGGGGCGAACAGCCCGGCGAGCCCGGACACGCGCAGGTAGCGGCGGGCCGCCTCGTCACGGGTGGCGAACCAGGTGACCGGCCGGGCGGCCAGTTCCGCCGACTTCGCCAGCTCGGCCGGGGACCAGACCGCCTTGATGCCGAGCCCGACCACCGCGTCGACCGGAAGCCCTCGCTGCCGGGCCGCGAGCGCCAGCGCCACCACCCCGCCGAGCGAGTGCCCGAGCAGCACCAGCCGGTCCTCGGGGCCGAGCCGGACCGGGCCGAGCCCGTCGACCACGCGCTGGGCCAGGGCCTCGAACGAGTAGCCGTCGAGCGGCGGCGACCAGCCGTGACCCGCCAGGTCGGGGGCGAGCCAGCGGCCGGGCCAGCGGCGTTCCAGCAGCGGCGCCCAGGGCAGCCACACCTCGCCTGTGGCACCCATGCCGTGCAGGAGAATCAGGTGCCGCTTCCCCGTCGCATCGCCCATTGGCGCAGTCTGCCACCGCCCGCCCCGGACACGCGAGACCGAACCCGCCGACCCACCCCACCCTCGCCCCGGCTCGCCCACACCCCGCCCCCGGTCCGCCCTCGCCCCCGCGCCGCCCTCGCCCCGCGCCGTCCTCGCCCCTGGCGCCCCCTCGCTCCGGCTCCGGCCGCCCACACTCCCCCCACCGTCGATCTTGGAGTTGTGGCACCTTCCATAGCGGGCGAGCCAGACAAACTGGGCGCCACAAGTCCAAGATCGGCGCGCCAAGGCCGCATGAGGGCCGCGCCGGGGCCGCGCCAGGGCCGGGCGGGGCGAGGGGCGAGGCGGGGACGGGGGCGAGGGAGGGCGGGACGGGGAAGGCCGGCACCCCGGGATGGGGTGCCGGCCTTCGGGCGTGCGGGACGGTCAGGCGGAGTAGCCGCGGCTGGCGATCCAGTGCGCCAGGTCGATCGTGGTGATCCAGTACGAGGGCAGCGACGGGTCGGCCGAGTCGGCGATCCGTACGGTCCGGCCGTCGTCCTTGTAGCCGACCACCGCGACGTAGTGGCCACCAGGGAACGAGTGCCAACCGCCGTTGGTGTCGGTGGCCGTACCGGCGACGTTCGCGACGACCCCGCGGCCGTTGCTGATCGCCTCGACCACGTCGGCCTGGAGGCGGTCCATCTGCGCCGGGGTGGCCGAGCCGGGAATCATGCGGGTCCGGTACGGGTTGCCCTTGACCTGCTGGTTGAGCACCCGAGTGGTGTCCTCGGCCGAGTTGGTGCCCATCTCGGTGGTGCCGAGGGGGCCGGCGAGCGCGTCCTGGCTGCGCTCGACGCCGGCGGCGCTGAGCGCGTTGCGCACGGCGGCCGGGCCGCAGTAGAAGTAGTTGATCTGGGCCTGGTAGTCGTAGTCGAGCGACTTGCTCGACGGCGGCTTCGGCTTGGCCTTGGGCGTGGTGTCCGGGTCGGCCGTGACCTTGGCCGACGGGGAGGCGCTCGGCGACGCGCTGGGCGAGGCGGAGGCGCTGGGCGACGCCTGCGGTACGGCGATGCGGGCCTCGCTGCGGCTGGCGGGCTGCTCGCCGAGGCGGGCGGCGCCGAGGTCGGCGACCGCGGCGGTGTTCTCCTGGACCGGGGCGTCGTCGCCGGCGGTGGCGACGGTGCCGGCGCCGGCGGCCAGCACGAGCGCGGCGGCCGATCCGGCGATGATCTGGTACGGGCGTTCGGTGACGATCCGTCGCAGCTGACGCTTCAGGTGGTGCTTCACGAAATCCTCCACGGGGCGTGAGCGGCACACGCCGGCCCGGCACGCGGAGGAACTCACACGTGCTGGCGGGGCCGGATGGCCGGGGGATCGGGAACGCCCGTGATGCCGGGCGCCCAGGGGGCGGTTGCCGGTCGCGCGTCAGGCGCGCGCGGGCACCGCTTCGCCGTGGAGGCGGGGGGACGATCGAGGGGTGGGCACGCGGGGTACTCCTTCCGTGGCCGCCGACCGGGTTAGCTGACGGATTCGGGCGGGAAGTACGCCCTACCGCGGGCCGTGGGCTCGCGGATTCACCCCGATGGTGCTCATGGGTCCCCGGTTCGTGGAACACGATTAGGCGGGTCGGTGCGGCGTCGCCGTCGGCGATCGATTACCGCATCGGACGCGCCGACACTACCGGTGGGTATGTCCCCTGCCAAGCGCTCCCACCTGCGTAAACGTGATCCGTGGTAACGGATTTCGGAACACCCGGTTACTGACTTCACTCAATGGGACAAGCAGTTTCGACGGCGCCCGGCGGCGGAAAGCGGACAGACGACGACCACCCGGCCTGCAATCGCGATACTCGATGACCCGTTCTGCGCCCGGCGCCCGTTTCGGTGAACCGGGTGACCGGGCTCACCACGTTCCGGGTAACGATTCGGTCGAGATGGCCGTCTCAGCCGACCCGGGCCGGGCGCCAGCGGGCGTTACGGACCGACGCGGGCACCGGCTGGGCGCTCGGCGTCGCGCTCCGGTACGCCGGGGCGGGCCGCAGCGCCACTGTGGCCGCGTACGCCTCGGCGGCGAGTGTCCGGGCGGCCTCGGCGGCCAGTTCCGCGTCCCGCCAGGCTGCCCGCTCCCGCGCGGCGGCGCTCTCCCATCCGGCCCGGCGCCCGTCCCTGACGGTGCGGGCCAGCACGATCTCCTGCTCGGCCGGGTGCCGGCGCGGATCCCACCCGTTGCGGCGCGCCAGCACGTCGGCGAGCTGACGGGCGGTCAGGTCGCCCCGCCAGTGCGCCGTCATGGCGGCGTGGCGCAGCCAGCGCTCCCGGGCCGCGTACTCCGCAGGGGTTCGTGGCGTGCGCGGCGCGGCCAGCGCGGCGGCGCCGGCGAGGCGGCGGGCGGCGGCGTCCGCCTCGTCGTACGCGGTCCAGGCCCGGTCCGCCTCGTCCTGCGCGGCCAGCCACTGCTCCCGGCGGCGACGGGCCGTCTGGGCGGCCCCGGCGGCGGCCACCGCCACCTCCTCGGCGTACCGGGTCAGGTCGTCGCGGCGGGCGGCGTCGGCGTCGGGCGGCTCGGGGGCGGTCTCCGGCGCGGGGTCGCGTTCGGGCCGGGCGACGAGCGCGGCGAGCAGGCCCAAGGCGAGCAGCAGGAGGAAGGACCAGATGGCGGCGGCCTCGGGCACGGAGGTGAGGAAGTGGTACAGAGCGGTCTGCGACATGGTCGGCACCTCACGGGAAGGACCTGGCGGGAGGACCCGCACGACCTCGCCGGGGCGGGCCGGTGGAGGGCCGCCGGGGCGGGTGCGGGGATGACGTGCGGTGGGTGCGGAGAACGGGCGCGGCCCGTGAGCGGGTCAGCGGGCGGGCGGTGCCCGCGGGCCGGCCGGTGCGACGGCCCGTCCGGCCGGGACCGGCTCCACGACGGCCGGGGCGGCCGCCCGGGGCGCGGGCGCCGGAACCCCGGCGGGAGCGGCCTGCCGCTCGGCCACGCGGTCGGCCTCCGGCCGCGTCGCGGTCGAGGCGCCGGTGACCGTGTACGTCGAGGCGGCGACCGCCGGAGCCGGGGCGGCAGCGGCGACACCGGCCGGCAGCGTGGCGGCGCCGAACGAACAGGCGACGACCACGGCGAGACTGGCGAGCATCCGGGCGGTCCAGCGCGCCACCCACCACACGGGGCAGGTGAGCGCGATCGGAAGCACGGGTACAAATTACCGCCGATCCCCCACGAACGCACCGCCGCACGGCGTGTCGCGGATCGACCGGCGGACGTGTGCGCGTGTCAGTCCGGGCGACGCCGCCCGGCGTACTCGATGTCCTCGGCCGGACCGGTGACGGGCCTCGCGCCGCCGTCGGCGGCCGGGCTGGTGGCGGCCTCGGCGGGCTCGCGCGGAGCCGGCACGGCCGGTGCGCGCGACGCCGCGCGGGCCCGGCGGGACGGGCCGAGCAGGCGCATCATCGGTGTCTCCACCCAGCGGTGGAGCGCGGCGGCCAGCGCGAGCGTGACCACCAGGAAGCCGAGCACCGCGACCGGGCCGCGCCAGCCGGGCAGCCCGGTCCCCCAGTGCCCGGTCAGCCGCAGCACTGTGACCATGACGAGCACGTGCACCAGGTAGAAGGCGAACGAGACCTCACCGAGCCAGACCATCGCCCGGGACCGCCAGGGGGTGGGGCGGCCGCGCACGTCGGCGTCCGCCGCGGCGGCGATGACCAGCAGGTACGCGACAGCGAGCAGCGCCGCCCAGAACTCGGCCGGGATCCACAGCGCGGCGATCACCCAGGTGGCGACGAAGATCCCGGTGGCGGCGGCGAGGTTCGGTCCGCGCCAGCGGTGCCGGCGCATCAGCTCGGCGGCGGCCACGCCCATCCAGAACTCCAGCGACCGGGTCACCGGGAAGATCTGGGTGAACCACCACCGCTGCTCCTCCGGCACGAGCTGCTGGCCGGGCCACAGCGCCAGGATGAGCAGCGGCGCCGCGACCAGCACGGTCCGCAGCACGCCGGTACGGGCCCGGCGCAGCCACGGCACCACGAGCGGCAGGCACAGGTAGAAGGCCAGCTCGCAGGAGAGCGACCAGCTCACGTTGTTGACGCTGTAGAAGTAGCCGCCCAGCGGGATCCACGCCTGGACCAGGAAGAAGTTGGCGATCGCGGCCCACGGCACGACCGGGTCGGCGAACCAGGCTGCTACGGCCAGCGCCGCGACGAACGTCACCACGTGGTTCGGGTAGATCTTGGCGAACCGGCGGCGCAGGAACGTCCACGCGCGCTCCCCGTCCCGGTACGACCAGACCAGCACGAACCCGCTGAGGATGAAGAAGAACTCGACGCCGGACAGGCCCAGGCTGAACGCCTTGTCGACCAGGGGCTTCAGGTGCGGCTCGGCGACGATCCCCATGGTCCCGGCGTGGAAGCCGAAGACCAGCAGCGCGGCCACCCACCGCAATCCGGTCAGCGACGGCAGTCGCGGGGCACGGGTGACGGTCGGCGCGCTGGTCATTCCGGGCACCCTACCCCGGGGAACCGGGACGTTCCCGGCGAGCCGACGTCCGCTCGGCTCCGCGCGGGCGGCGGATAGGATTTCCGTTCTGCACGCGCGGGCACCCACCCGGCTCCCGCCCGCACGCCGTGCCGTACGGAAGGTGAGCGAACCGGATGCACCAGCGGATCCTGCTCCGCGCCCGCAAGGGCCCGTTCGACGTCCTCACGCCCGAGGAGACGTTCGCCGGCAACTGGATCGGGGACAACAGCGGCAACCTGGTCTTCAGCCACGCCGCGCACAAGCTGCTCGCCACCTCCTCGGCCGAGATCACACCGACACGCACCCCGGCCGACCCGCGTCTCGCCGACGAGATCAACGAACGCCACGACGTGTTCGTCGTACCGCTGGCGAACGCGTTCCGGCGCAGCTTCGTGCACCGCCTGACGCCGCTGACCCGGCTGATCGAACGGCTGAAGATCCCGGTGGTGGTGCTCGGCGTCGGCGTGCAGACGAACGTCGACGGCGACCGCGAGTACCTGCGGCCGATCGACGAGCCGGTCCGCGCGTTCTGCAAGGCCGTGCTGGACCGGTCGCACAGCATCGGCGTACGCGGCGAGGTGACCGAGAGCTACCTCAACGCGCTGGGCTTCTCCGACGTGGAGCAGATCGGCTGCCCGTCGATGTTCCTGCACGGCGACACGTTCCAGCTGGAGAAGAGCCGCCCGGAGCTGACCGCCGACTCGAAGGTCGCACTGACCATCTCCCCGTACGTCCGCTCGATGGCCGCGGTGGTCCGCCACCACCAGGAGCGCTACCCGAACCTCTGCTACGTGCCGCAGGACCTGCGCACGCTCGGCACCCTGCTCTACGGCGACGCGCCCGAGCACCGGGGCCAGAGCAGCGACATCCCGCTGCACACCTCGCACCCGCTGTTCGCCGAGGACAAGGTGCGCATGTTCGTCGACCCGTGGACCTGGATGTCGCACCTGTCCGGGTACGACTTCGCGTTCGGCACCCGCATCCACGGCACCATCACCGCGCTCGTCGCGGGCACGCCCGGCTACCTGTTCGCGCACGACTCGCGCACCCTGGAACTGGCCCGCTACTTCGGCATCCCGCACCGGATCATGCGGGACGTGCCGGCCGACGTCGACGCCGCCGACCTCTACGCGGAGGCCGACTACACAGCGCTCAACGACGGCCACAAGGCCCGCTTCGAGACCATCACCGCGTTCCTGCGCAAGCACGACCTCGGCACCTCGTTCGCCGACGGCGACAGCGCCGCGCGCTTCGACCGGCAGGTCGGCGAGACGGTGTTCCCGCCGGCCGTCCGGCCCGCCGCCGCCACCACGCCGGCCGAACTGCTGACCCGCATCGAACGGCTGCGCGACGAGAACGCCACGCTTACCGCCACCATCGACGCGCTGCGCTCGCAGCAGCTCCGGGAGCGGATCAAGCAGGCCGTCCCGGGCAAGGTCCGCCGGATGCTGCGGCGCTGATCGTCGTACGCCTGTTCGAGAGCGGGGTACGATCGGCTGCGTGTCCGACGCGTACCAGCCCTCGATGCTCGACCTGGCCGAGCAGGGCCCGACCCTGGGCCCGCTCGCCGGGGCGCTGCGCCGGCACGAACTGAGCCGGGGCGCCTGGGTCGATCACCTGCCCGGCTGGGTGCGCGGCTCCGACGAGGTGCTCGACACGCTGCGCCACGACGTGCCCTGGCGGGCCGAACGCCGGACCATGTACGACACCGAGGTCGACGTGCCCCGGCTGCTCTGCTGGTACGCCGCCGGCCGGCCGCTGCCGCACCCGGTGCTCACCGCGGCCCGGGACGCGCTCACCCGGCACTACGCGCCCGAACTGGGCGAGCCGTTCGTCACCGCCGGCATGTGCCTCTACCGCGACGGCCGCGACAGCGTGGCCTGGCACGGCGACACCCTGGGCCGCTCCGCGCACACCGACACCATGGTGGCGATCGTCTCGTTCGGCTCCCCGCGCGCGCTGCTGCTGCGCCCGCGCGGCGGAGGCGGCGGCAGCCTGCGGTTCCCGCTCGGCCACGGCGACCTCGTGGTCATGGGCGGCTCCTGCCAGCGCACCTGGGAACACGCGGTGCCGAAGACCACCCGGCCGGTCGGCCCCCGGGTCAGCGTCCAGTTCCGTCCCACCGGCGTCGCCTGAGCCGGGGCGGGACCACGTCCCGCCAGGGCACGTGCTAGAAACAACTCCCAGGGTCGATCACGCCCCCGTCACCCGATGACGCGAAGGGCGACCGATGACCCAGTCCCCCACCTCCCGCTGGTCCCCGTGGACCCTGCACGGCGACGGCCGCCAGGTACGCCCCGGCGACGTGGTCGCACCCGACGAACGGCTCTCCTGGCCGCGCACCATCGGCGTGGGCGTGCAGCACGTGGTCGCCATGTTCGGCGCCACCTTCACCGTCCCGCTGATCACCGGCTTCCCGCCCGCCACCACGCTGCTGTTCTCCGGGCTCGGCACGCTGCTGTTCCTGCTGATCACCGGCAACCGGCTGCCCTCGTACCTCGGGTCGTCGTTCGCGTTCATCGCGCCGGTCCTGGCGGCGAAGACCGACGGCGGCATCGGCGCGGCCCTCGGCGGCATCGTGGTCGCGGGCGTGGCGCTGGCGATCGTCGGCGTGGTGGTGCAGGTGGCCGGCTCCCGCTGGATCGACGCGCTGATGCCGCCTGTGGTCACCGGCGCGATCGTCATGCTGATCGGCCTCAACCTCGCGCCGGTCGCGTGGGACGGCGACGGGTCCGGCACCGGCGTGAAGGCGCAGCCGCTGATCGCCGTGGTCACGCTCGTCGCGATCCTGCTCACCACTGTGCTGTTCCGCGGCTTCGTGGCGCGGCTGTCGATCCTCGTCGGCGTGGTGGTCGGCTGGGTGCTCGCCGCGCTCACCGGCAACCTCGACCAGCAGGCGGTCAGCAGCCTGCGCCAGGCGGCCTGGGTCGGTTTCCCCGAGTTCCACACGCCGAGCTTCGACGCGCGCGCCGTCGTGCTGGTCATCCCGGTGATCCTGGTGCTGATCGCGGAGAACGCCGGGCACGTCAAGGCGGTAGCCGCGATGACCGGCCGCAACCTGGACCGCGACATGGGCCGGGCGCTGCTCGGCGACGGTGTCGCCACAGTGCTGGCCGGGTCCGGCGGCGGTTCCGGCACCACCACGTACGCGGAGAACATCGGCGTGATGGCGGCGACCCGTGTCTACTCCACCGCCGCGTACTGGATCGCCGGCGGCACGGCGATCCTGCTCGGGCTCTGCCCGAAGTTCGGCGCGCTGATCCTCACCGTCCCGGCCGGGGTGCTCGGTGGCGCCACCACCGCGCTGTACGGTCTGATCGCCATTCTGGGCGCCCGGATCTGGATCGAGAGCCGGGTCGACTTCCACGACCCGATCAACCTGTTCACCGCCGCGGTGGCGGTGATCATCGGCGCCGCCAACTACACGCTGACGGCCGGCGACCTGTCGTTCAACGGCATCGCGCTGGGCACTGCTGCCGCCCTGGTCATCTACCACGGCATGCGCCTGATCGCCCGCCTGCGCGGCACGACCCCCGAGTCCCGCCAGTCCCCCGAACCCGAACTCTGACCCGCCCCACCGCCGCCCCACCCTCGCCCCGTTGATCATGAAGTTAGCGGCACAGTTTGCCCGATTCACGCCCGCCAACTTCATGGTCAACAGGCGGTGGGGGGCGATCAGGTCACCCGGAGGGCCCGACCGCGTCGATCATGAGGTTAGCGGCACTCGGTGTCCGTTTTGTCCCGCTAACCTCATGATCGACCGTGCAGAGTGGGGGCGAGTGCCCAGACGCCCGGAACTCGCCAGCCGCCCAGGGCGCCCAGTGCGGCAGGAGCGCCCGCTGCGGTGATCAAGGAGTTTATGGTCGGCGCGGGGCGTGAAAAGGCCGCTAACTCCTTGATCAACCGGGTTGGGTGGGGCCGGGAGGGGCGCAGCGGGGAGGACGGGTCGGGTGGCCGGAGGGCTGGGGCGGCCAGGGCCACGCCGCCGGGCCGGGTGCGGGCGGAGGCAGGGGACGAGCGGCGGCGACTGAGCGGTTGGGGCGGGTGGGCCGGGCCGCCCGCCCCAACTCGTCAGTCGCGGTCGATGTGGTGGCCCACCACGGTCGGGCCGAGCATCACGGCGAAACCGGAGCCGTCTCGGCGCGGGTCCGCAGGCGGCAGGTCCACCGGGTCGCCGGTGGCCGTCGCGCCCACCGGCCGCGGGCCGATCCAGGCCACCGACAGCTCCAGCTCGCCCTTGAGGAACCGCTGCGCGCGTACGCCGCCGGTCGCCCTTCCCTTCGCCGGGTACGCCTTGAACGGCGTCACCTTCACCGTCGCTCCGGTCGAGGTGACCACCATCGGCTCACCGTGCTTCGAGTCGTCGGTGCGGATCGCGCCGAAGAAGACCGCCCGCGCGCCGGCCGGCAGGTTGATGCCGGCCATGCCGCCGCCCTTGAGCCCCTGCGGGCGTACGACGGATGCGGCGAAGCGCAGCAGCGACGCCTCGGACGAGACGAACGCCAGCGTCTCGGCGCCGTCGGTCAGCCAGGTCGCGCCGATGACCTCGTCGCCGTCACGCAGCGAGATCACCTCGAACTCGTCGGAGCGGACCGGCCAGTCCGGGGCGCACACCTTCACCACGCCCGCCCGGGTGCCGAGCGCCAGGCCGGGCGACCCCTGCGCGGACGGGCCCAGCGGCGCGAGCCCGACCACCGTCTCGCCCGGCTCCAGCGGCACCACTTCCGCCGCCGACATGCCGCCGCGCAGCGACACCGTGCCGGACTGCTCCGGCAGCACCGGCAACGGCAACACGTCGATCTTGAACGCGCGGCCGGCGCTGGTCACCAGCAGCACCCGCCCGCGGGCGGTGGAGTGCACGATCGCGCGTACCGCGTCGTGCTTGACCCGGCCGCTGCGCCGGCGCGCCTCGGCGGCCTCCTCCGACTCGGCCGCGGTCCGCGCCACCAGCCCGGTGGCGGAGAGGATCACCTGGCACGGGTCGTCGGCGACCTCCAGCGGACCGGCGGGCACCGAGGCGGCCAGCACCTCCTTGAGGTCGCCGTCGACGAGCGTGGTGCGTCGCGGCGCGCCGAACTGCTTGACCACGGCGGCCAGCTCGTCGGAGACCACCTTCCGAAGCACCTTCTCGTCGTCCAGGATCTTCGACAGCTCGGCGATCTCGCCGCGCAGCTTCTCCTGCTCGGCCTCCAGTTCCAGCCGGTCGTACTTGGTCAGCCGGCGCAGCGGAGTGTCCAGGATGTAGGTCGCCTGGATCTCGGAGAGCTTGAACCGCTGCATCAGGCCGTCCTTGGCGGCCTGGGCGTCCTCGCTGGCACGGATCAGCTTGACCACCCGGTCGATGTCGAGCAGGGCGATCAGCAGGCCGTCGACCAGGTGCAGGCGCTCCTCCCGCTTGCGCTTGCGGTACGAGCTGCGCCGGGTCACCACCTCGTAGCGGTGGGCCAGGAACACGTCGAGCAGTTCCTTGAGCCCGAGCGTGCGCGGCTGGCCGTCGACGAGCACCAGGTTGTTCACGCCGAAGGACTGCTCCAGCGGGGTGAGCCGGTAGAGGTCGGCCAGCAGCGCCTGCGGGTTGACGCCGACCTTGCACTCCACCACCAGGCGGGTGCCGTTCTCCCGGTCGGTGAGGTCCTTGACGTCGGCGATCCCGGTCAGCCGCTTGGTCTTGTTCACCTCGTTGGTGATGGCCGCGATGACCTTCTCGGCGCCGACGCCGTACGGCAGTTCGGTCACGGTGATGGCCTGCCGGCCGCGGCTGCCCTCCAGCGGGCCGATCTCCACCCGGCCGCGCATGCGCACCACGCCGCGCCCGGTCTCGTACGCGCGGCGCACCTCGTCCAGGCCGAGCAGCAGCCCGCCGGTCGGCAGGTCGGGGCCGGGCACGAACTCCATGAGCTTGTCGAGTGTGGCGTCCGGGTGGTTGATCAGCCACCGGGCGGCCTGGACCACCTCGCCGAGGTTGTGCGGGATCATGTTCGTCGCCATGCCGACCGCGATGCCGGACGCGCCGTTGACCAGCAGGTTCGGGAACGCCGCCGGCAGCACCGTGGGCTGGGTCAGCGAGCCGTCGTAGTTCGGCTCGACGTCGACTGTGTCCTCACCCAGCTCGCCGGTGAGCAGCATCGCCTCCCGGGACATCCGGGCCTCGGTGTAGCGGGCCGCGGCCGGGCCGTCGTCCGGGCTGCCGAAGTTGCCGTGCCCGTCGATGAGCGGGACGTTGAGGGAGAAGTCCTGCGCCAGCCGCACCATCGCGTCGTAGATCGCGGTGTCGCCGTGCGGGTGGTATTTACCCATCACGTCGCCGACGATCCGGGCGCTCTTGACGTGGCCGCGGTCCGGCCGGTGGCCCTGCTCGTGCATCGACCAGAGGATGCGCCGGTGCACCGGCTTGAGCCCGTCGCGCGCGTCGGGCAGGGCGCGGGAGTGGATGACCGAGAACGCGTACTCCAGGTAGGAGTCCGAGACCTCGGTGACCAGCGGGTTGTCGAAGACGCGGGCGCCGGCCTGGTCGAAGGCGGCCAGGTCCGCCTTCGCGCGGTCGTCCTTGCGGCGTGCCATGGTGCGGTTTCCTTCCGAGACGAACCCGTTGGTCAGGCGTCGATGGCGTCGCGGTCGACCCGGTCGGCGGAGTCGATCAGCCAGTTGCGGCGGGGCTCGACCTTCTCCCCCATCAGCAGTTCGAGGATCCGCTCGGCGGCCTCGACGTCGTCGAGCGTGATCCGGCGGACCGCCCGGGTGGCCGGGTTCATGGTTGTCTCCCACAGCTCGTCGGCGTCCATCTCACCGAGGCCCTTGAAGCGCGGGATGGGCGTGACGATCTGCTTGCCGGTCTTCTCCAGCTTGCGGACCGTCGCCTCCATCTCGGCCTGGGTGTAGGTGTAGACGGTCTGCGGGTTCCGCCCCTTCGTGGTGATCTTGTGCAGGGGCGGCATCGCCGCGTAGAGCCGCCCGGCCTCGATCAGCGGCCGCATGTAGCGGGCGAACAGCGTGATCAGCAGGGTACGGATGTGTGCGCCGTCGACGTCCGCGTCGGCCATGATGAGCACCCGGCCGTACCGCAGGGCGGACAGGTCGAACGTGCGGCCGGAGCCGGCGCCGAGCACCTGCACGATCGCGGCGCACTCGGCGTTGTCCAGCACCTGCTGGAGGTTGGCCTTCTGCACGTTGAGGATCTTGCCGCGGATCGGCAGCAGCGCCTGGTATTCGGAGGAGCGGGCCATGCGGCTCGTCCCGAGCGCGCTGTCGCCCTCCACGATGAACAGCTCGCTGCGCTCCACGCCGGTGGCGCGGCAGTCGACGAGCTTGGCCGGCATGGCCGCGCCCTCCAGCGCGGTCTTGCGGCGGGCGGCGTCCTTCTGCTGCTTCTGGGTGAGCCGGACGCGGGCCGCGTCGACGATCTTCTGAAGCACCGTACGGGCCTCGGCCTTGGTCCGGCGGTCCTCCAGCCAGCTCTTGAGGTGCGCCTCGACCAGACCCTGGAGCACCTTGGTGATGCCGGCGGTGGACAGCTCGTCCTTGGTCTGCGAGGTGAACTGCGGTTCGGGGATGCGCACGTGCACCACGGCGGTCATGCCCTCCAGGACGTCGTCCAGGGTGGGCGCGTCCTCCTTGGGCTTGAGCAGGCCGCGGGCGTTGCGGGCGGCGTCAGCGAGGGTACGGGCCAGCGCCCGCTCGAAGCCCTTGCGGTGGGTGCCGCCGTGGGCGTTGCGAATGGTGTTGGTGAAGCACTCGACGGTGCGCTCGTAGCCGGTGCCCCAGCGGAACGCCACCTCGACCTCGGCGCGGCGCTGCACGTTGGACTGCATGACGCCGTTGGCGTCGGCGGCGTTCTCCCGGTAGGTGCCCTCGCCGGTGACCAGCAGCGTGCCGGAGACCGGCCGGTCGCCGGCCGGGGCGAGGAACTCCACCATGTCGGTGAGGCCGTCGGGGAAGTGGAAGCTCTCCTCGACGGGTTCCTCGCCGGTCTCGTCGCGCAGCCGGTAGGCGACGCCGGGGACGAGGAACGCGGTGTTGCGCAGCTTGAGCCGGACCGCCTCGGTGTCGAGCGCGGCACCGGTCTCGAAGTAGCGGGGGTCGTGCCACCAGCGGATCGAGGTGCCGGTGCGCTGGCCGCGCTTCATCGCGCCGACGATCTGGAGGCCGGGGCCGGGGGTGAACGGCGCGTCCGGGCCGTCGCCGTCGAAGACGCCCGGCACGCCGTGGCGGAACGACATGGCGTGGACCTTGCCGCCGCGCCGGACGGTGACGTCGAAGCGCCGGGACAGCGCGTTGACCGCTGACGCGCCGACGCCGTGCAGGCCGCCGGAGGTCTTGTAGCCGGAGCCGCCGAACTTGCCGCCCGCGTGCAGGCGGGTCAGCACCAGCTCGACGCCGGAGATGCCGGACTTGGCGTGCACGTCGGTGGGGATGCCCCGGCCGTCGTCGTCGACCTGGACCGAGCCGTCGGCGTGCAGGATCACGTCGACCTTGGTGGCGTGACCGGCGACACCCTCGTCGGTCGAGTTGTCGAGGATCTCGTTGACGAGGTGACCCACGCCACGGCTGTCGGTCGAGCCGATGTACATGCCCGGGCGCTTGCGGACGGCGTCGAGGCCCTCCAGATGCGTCAGGTCGTCGGCCCCGTAGAGGGTCTCAGGCTGTGCGGTCAACTGGTCGTACTCCCAGGTCTCGGCGGTGTGGTGCCGTTCACCGTGTGATCCCCCCACGATGATCGCCGGGCGCGGCGCGCCGGAGCGAGCCTAGCCGGGTGCCCCGACAGGTCGGCGGCACCGGGGCGGTGCGTTGCGCGATCGGCCTGCCGGCCGGGTCCGCGCCGCGGCCGCGTACGGCGGCCGGCGGGACGGGCCGGGGCTCCAGGCGGCACAACGACCCGGGCACCGGATGTCTTCCCCGATGCGAGGCCACTGATGTCGAACCATTGACGTCCGTCACACGTGCGTGATCTGATCGCCCCCCTGAAGAATCTTTCACATTTCGATGTCTTGGGAGGTCGGGCATGTCCGTGTTCCGTCGTTCCGTGCTCGCGGCGGCGTTGGCGCTCGCCACGGTGGCGTTACCCGCCGCCGCGGCGCCCGCCCGGCCCGCAGCCGCCGCACTGCCCACCGCCGCGGTGGCGCTGGGAGACAGCTTCATCAGCGGTGAGGGCGCCGGGGCGTACGCGCCGGTCGTGGACGTCAACGGGGTGGCCCAGGGCTTCCCCGGCTGGTCCGCCGCCAACGCCAACGCCTACTTCTGCCACCGCTCCCCGAACGCCTCGCTGTTCCAGGCCGACCTGCCCGGCATCTCCGCGCGGTTCAACCTGGCCTGCTCGGGCGGCCAGCCGTACGACATCGCCAGCGCCTCGGCCACCCGGACCAAGGGGCGGCAGGTGGCCGCCCAGCTCGACCAGCTCCGGTCGGTGGCGCGGACCCACGACATCGATCTGGTGCTCGTCGGCCTCGGCTCGAACAACAGCTCGTTCACCTTCGGCAGCGTGGCGGAGAAGTGCGCCAACCGGTTCATCGCCGACGCGTGGACCGGCTGGTGGGAGTTCTGGGCGTACCTGGGCGGGCCGGTGGAGCAGAAGCCGTGCACCGACGCCGACCTGGGCACGGCCGCGCAGTTCGCCGCCGCCACCGCGGAGACCACCACGGCGCTGCGGCAACTGCTCACCACGCTGGACCAGATCGACGCCGACGGGCAGCACCGGGTGGTGTTCCAGGACTACACCAACCCGCTGCCGTTCGAGCTGAACCAGACCTACTGGACCGAGGACAGCCGCGACGACACCCGGGACAAGTTCCGCGCGCTGGGCGCCGAGCGGTACGCGGCCGGCTGCCCGATCCACCGGGCCAGCCTGGCGCCCGGCCACCGCTTCTCGCAGGGGCTCGGCACGCTCGTCAGCTCGGTACGCGGCACGCTCGCCGGCGAGTTCCCGCAGGACGACCTGGTCTACCTGAACGTGCAGCGCGCGTTCGACGGCGCCCGGCTCTGCGAGTCGACCGGCAGCCCGGGCAACGCCCTGGCCACGCCGATCCGGCTGATGGACGGCCCGAGCGGCACGTTCGTCACCAGCCTCTCCGGGTACGACAAGCTCGACATCCAGCGGATCGCCAACGCCTGCGGCACGTACTTCCAGACCTGCCAGGAGTCGTGGCACCCGAACGCCGCCGGACACAAGGTGCTCGGCCGGTGCCTGGCCGGGGCGGCGGCGACCGGCGCCCGTACCGTCTCCTGCGTCCGCGCCCCGGACGGCACGGTGAGTGTGAGCTGAGCGCGCCGGACCGGGCCGGTAGAAACCGGCCCGGTCCGGCGTCAGGCCCGGATCGCGGTGCCGAGGACGTGCGGCGAGGCCGGGGCCGGCAGCCCGGTCGGCGGGAAGCGGAAGCGGTCCAGCGCGGTCACCTCGAACCCGGCGGCCCGGATCGCGGCCACCGTGTCCCGGGCGGTGTGGCAGCCGGCGCAGAACAGCGGCCAGAGCGTGGCGTCGGCCAGGCGCTGGGCCCGGCGCAGGCCGGGCGTCTGCGCCACCACGTGTTCGTAGAAGCGCAGTTCGCCGCCGGGCCGCAGCACCCGGCGTGCCTCGCCCAGCGCGACCGCCTGGTCCGGCACCGAGCAGAGCACGAGCGACAGCACCACCGCGTCGGCGGCGCCGCCGGCGACCGGCAGCGCCTCGGCGAGACCGGCGACGACTGTCACAGGTACCCGGGCTCCGGGTGCGGCGGCGCGGGCCAGGGCACGCAGGCGTGGCTCCGGCTCGACGGCGACCACGCCGGTCACCCCCGGTGGGTAGTGCGCGAGGTTGCGCCCGTTGCCTGCGCCGACCTCGACCACCCGGCCGCGCAGCCCGGCGACGAGGCGGGCGCGGTGCTCGGCCATCCCGGCCTGGTCCATCGCGACGCTGGCGCGGGCGAAGAGCCGGGAGAAGATCGGATGGGAGACGGCCATCAGCGGCCTGCCGGTGGCGCGCCGAGGCTGAGCAGGAGCGGGCCGGCGGATCCGTCGATCAGGTCGCCGAGGCGTACCCCGTCGAGCACGGCGAGGAAGGCGGCCTGCGCGCGGCGCAGCTCACCGCGCAGCCGGCACTCCGCGACCAGCGGGCAGACCGGTTGCGCGCAGTCGACCACCTCGCCGTCGCCCTCGAAGGCGCGGACCACCCGCCCGACGGTGATGTCCCCGGCGTGTTCGGCGAAGGCCACGCCGCCGGAGCGGCCCCGGATGGTCACCAGGACGCCGATGCGTTGCAGCCGCTGCACCACCTTGGCGACGTGGCTGCGGGGCAGTTCGAGCCGGGTGGCGAGTTCGTCGACTGTGGCCCGGACCGGGGACGCGGCGGTCAGCATGGCGATCCGCAACGCCATGTCGGTCGACCGGTTCAGCCTCACGCACCGACCCTAGCCACTCGGCGCCGTCCGGGACACCAGCAGATTCACGGTGACCCTTGCCACCCCGGCACCGGGACCTTCGGCCCTGAAAGAGGAATCGTTGATTCCTGTTTCGTGGAGATCGACCTGTTCGAGCCCCGGAAGGAGATTCGGTCGTGCTCTCGGAATCCTCAGCTGCGGTCGTGACCGCCACCCTGCCCGTCGTGCAGGCGCACGGCGAGGCCATCACCGGCCGCTTCTACCAGCGGATGTTCGACGCCCACCCGGACCTGCTGGACCTGTTCAACCGGGGCAACCAGGCCACCGGAGCGCAGAAGGCCGCGCTCGCCTCGGCGGTGGTCGCGTACGCGGCGCACCTGACCGGCGACACCGGCATGCCGTGGGGACCGGTCCTGGATCGGATCGCGCACAAGCACGCCTCGCTCGGCATCACCGCCACCCAGTACCCGATCGTCGGCCGGCACCTGCTCGCCGCGGTCGGCGAGGTGCTCGGCGACGCGGTCACGCCGGAGGTGGCCGCCGCCTGGGACGAGGTCTACTGGCTGCTGGCCTGCGAGTTGATCGCCCGCGAGGCGCGGCTGTACGCGGGCGCCGGCGTGCCCGAGGGCGGTCCGGTGTGGCAGGACTGGCGGGTGACCGGCCGGGCCCGGGAGAGCGCCGACGTCGTCTCGCTCACCCTCGCGCCGGCCGGCGGCGGCGCCGCGCCCGGCTTCACCCCCGGCCGGTACGTCTCGGTCGCCGTCGACCTGGACGGCGGCCGGGGACAGCAGATCCGCCAGTACAGCCTCTCCGGCCGCCCGGGCGCCGACACGTGGCGGATCACGGTGAAGCGCGTACGCGGCGAGGGCGGCGCGCCCGACGGCATGGTTTCCGGCCACCTGCACGACCGGGTCGCGGTCGGCGACACGCTACGGCTGAGCCCCGCGTTCGGCGAGGTCGACGCCACCGGCGGCGACGGGCCGCTGCTGCTGATCAGCGCCGGCATCGGGCTCACCCCGGCGATGGCGGCGCTGGCCCACCTGGCCGACCGGAACCCCGGACGCCAGGTGACGCTGGCGCACGCCGACCGGGACGCCGAGGCACACGCGCTGCGCGCGGAACTCCCCGTGCTCCAGCAGCGGCTGCCGAACCTGGCCGTCCACCTCTGGTATCTCGACGCCGCCGGGGCCGACCTGCCCGGCCTGAAGGCTGAGGTGTCCGCCGGGCTGATCGACCCGGACCGGCTCCCGCTGCCCGCCGGGGCGGCCGCGCACCTGTGCGGTCCGATCGCGTTCATGAACCTGGTCCGGGGCAACCTGCTGCGCCGGGGTGTGCCGGCCGAGCGGATCGCCTACGAGGTGTTCGGTCCCGGGATGCTGCCGGGCTGACGCCCCGCCGCGAGACAGGACCTCCGCAGACCCGATTCTCCGGCACGAGGGCGCCCGTCCAGCGCCCGGAGCCTCCACGGCGGAGGCGACGGGTCCGCGGAGAAGTCGGCGATCTCCTGGGTGGGGGCGGAACCCGAGGGCAGGGGCGCGGGGCGAACGGGTCCGGCCACCCCTTGCTACCCACCGGTAGGTTCGGGCCGTACCCTGATCCGGGTGAGCGGGGACTACACCCAGGAGTTCGTGGACGTCGACGGCGCGCGCATCGGCGTGCAGGTCTACCCGGAGCCGGCCGGTCCGCCCGGCGCGCCGGTGGTGCTGATCTGGCCGGCCATGGGCGTACGCGCCCGCTACTACCGGCCGTTCGCCGCCGCGCTGCGCGACGCCGGGCTCGCGGTGATCGTGGCCGACCTGCGTGGCACCGGCGAGAGCACCCCCGCACCGTCGCGCGCCTGCCGCTACGGCTACCAGGAGATGGCCACCGACATCGGCGCCGTGCTCGACGCGCTCAAGCCCCGGCTGGACGGCCGTACCCGGCTGCTGCTCGGGCACTCCCTCGGCGGTCAGGTGGCGGTGCTGCACCAGGCGCTGCACGACGACGACCGGGTGGACGGGCTGGCCCTGGTGGCGGTGGGGCTGCCGTGGTGGCGGCGGTACCCGGGCCTGCGCGGGTGGGGCGTGCTGCCGTACACCCAGGCGATCGCGGCCACGGCCCGGCTGCTCGGCGTCTGGCCGGGCTGGGGCTTCGGCGGCCGGCAGGCCGCCGGCGTCATCCGGGACTGGGCGCACACGGCCCGCACCGGCCGCTTCCCCGCACTGGACGGGGTGGACACGGAGGCCGCCGTGCGGCGGATCCGCACACCTGTGCTGGCGGTGAGCGTCGACGACGACCAGTACACGCCGCACGAGACGCTCGACCACCTCTGCGAGAAGCTGACCGCGGCGCCGGTGACGCGGCACCGCTACACGGTCGCCGAGGCGGGCGCGCCGCTCGACCACTTCACCTGGGTACGCGCGTCGGCGCCCCTGGCCGACCGGATCGCCGCGTTCGCCGGCACGCTCCCCCGCCGCTGAGCCCCCCCTCCTCCCCGCCACGCCGGGCGTGAGTCGCCCGATCGTGGGTATGCCGCACCGCCCGAACACGGCGGAGGGGGATCTGATGTCAGAACGGCACACCACGCTGCGCTCGATGCACGACCTGGGCCTGGCGGCCTGGTTCGGCGGTTCCCTGATGGGGGCGCTCGGCGTCAACGGCGCGGCGGCACGGATCAACGACACGACCGAGCGGCTGCCGGTGGCCTCGGCCGGGTGGGCGCGGTGGACACCGGTCAACGCGGCGGCGATCGGCGCGCACCTGGCCGGCGCGGTCGGTGAACTGGTCACCGAGAGCCCGCGGATGGCCCGCCAGGCGGGCGTGGGGAAGATGAGCGCGGTGAAGACCGCGCTGACAGTCGGCGCGCTGGCGGTGACCGGCTACAGCCGGCTGGTCGGCATGCGGCTGGAGAAGGCCGGCGGCCCGCCGGTCGAGGGGACCACCGAACCCAACCACCACACCCCGGCGAACGTCGCGGCCAGCCAGCGGCAGATGAAGCTGCTCCAGTGGGCGGTCCCGGCGCTGACCGGCGCGCTCGTCGTGGTGTCGGCGTACATGGGCGAGCAGCAGAAACCGGGCCAGGTGTTCCGGGGCATGCTCGACCGCGCGGGCGGGCTGATGTCCGCGCCGAAGAACATCGGCAAGGTGGCCGCCGTGGGCGCGGCCGGACGTCATCTGGTCGGGGCGGCCCGTTGACCACCGCGCGGCCGGCGACCCACATCGGGGTGGGTCACCGGCCGCGCGGTGCCCCGGGACCAGACCGTCCGTCGACGGGCGGCACGGACATCAGCAGCCAGGCGAGGTGACCATGACCAGCAGGGACCGGCCGGGTACGGGTGACGGGCGCGGACCGGAGTCGGCCGCGCCGTGGGGCACCACCGACGGCTTCGACGCCGACCCGCCGTGGGGCGCCGGTGACAGCGACCCGATGGACGAGGGCAGCGAGGAGACCGCCGTACCCGAGGGGCGGCTCGGCGAGCGCCGGGCGGCCGGCGCCGGGCCGGGCGGACCGAAGGCGGGCCGGCACGGGTTCGGATCCGTCGAGCCGACTCGGACGCCCGAGGCCGGGCCGGGCGCGCCGCCGGATCCGGCGCCGTCGGGACGGACGTTCCCGGACGACAGGGCGGACGGCGACCTCGGCGACAACGCGCTGGAGGAGGCGACCGGGATGCGCCCGGAGACGCGTCCCTAGGCCGTCAGGAGCCGGTGCCGTCCTCGCCCGGACCGCCCGGCGCCGACGGCTCGTTGTCCGGCACCGGTGACTCGGCCACCGGGTGCCCGGTGTCGTCGACCAGGCCCGGCGCCATGCTGCCGCCGTGCGCCTCCTCTGCCTCCCGGGTCGCTCGCGGGTCTCGCTCGTCCTCGCCGCGCCGCTTCTCCACCGGTCCCCCTTCGCTGTCGTCCATGCACCCGGCGGTACCCGGACGACGGCTGAGGAAACGTCATGCGCGCGCGGCGGCGGGCGCGACGCCGAGCAGGCCGGCCAGGCGGGCGGCATCGCGCTGGGCCTGGTCACCACAGCAGTTGTTCATCAGCACGTGCAGCTCGGCGCACTGGTCGGCCAACTCGCGCAGCAGCACCGACCAGTGCCGCAACTCCCGCTCGCCGTAGGCGTAGCGGAACCGCTCCTGCTTGTCGCCGCTCTCCCAGGCGGTGCTGTGCCCGTGGAACCTGATCACGGCCAGGTCGGTGGTGGCGACCAGGATCGGCGGCACCGAGGAGACGTGCCCCTGCGGCATGTCCACACAGGCGTACCCGAGGTCGTGTTCACGCAGGAACGTGACGGTGTCGGCCATCGCGTCCCCGTCGAACCAGGACGAGTGCCGCAGCTCGACGGTGACCGGCCAGGGGCGGCAGCGCCGCGCGGCGTCCAGGATCCGCCGCCGGGCCGCCTCGCCGCGGGCCAGCCACGGCGGGAACTGCAACAGCACGGCACCGAGCCGGTCGGCCGCCGCGAGCGGCGCCAGCGCCGCGTGGAACCGGTCCCACACCTCGTCGTACGCCCCGGCGGGCAGGTCACGCCAGCGGATCCGGCTCGGGCCGCCGGCCGGACGCAGGTCGCGGGGCAGCGCGTCGACCGGCGTGTGGTGGCCGGTGAACAGCCGGAACGCCTTGACGTCGAAGGTGAACCCGTCCGGGGTGGCGGCCGCCCAGCCCGCCGTCGTCTCCGGCGCCGGCACGGCGTAGTACGACGTGTCCACCTCGACCAGCCCGAACCGCTCGGCGTACCAGCCGAGCCGGCCGGCGGGGGTGTTGACCCCGCGCGGATACCAGCCGGAGCGGACCAGCATCTGGTCGGCCCAGGAGGACGTGCCCACCTTGATGACACCCATGTAATTCAGTTCACCGCGAGTGCGGGACATCGGCAACCGGAGATGCCCCGGGGCCGTGACCGGCGCCGGGTGACCGACCTCACCGGCTCCTCGGCGCGCCGGAGTGTGACGCCCGGCCGGGTGGCGGCGCTGAGGGTGACGAGATGGACGCATCCGGCCTGGACCAGGAAACCGTCGAGCGGCTGCTCGTCGGCCGCTCCGGCGACACGCCGACCGCTCCGCCGGGACTGGCCGCCGTGCTGGACGCGGTCCGCGCCGCGCCCGGCACGGGCGAGCTCGACGGCGAGGCGGCAGCGGTAGCGGCGTTCCGGGCCGCCCGGTGGATGCGCCGTCGCCGCGGTGCCCGGTTCGGCGTACGGGTGGCAGTGGCCGCACTGGCCGCGTCCCTGACCGGCGGCGTCGCGCTCGCCGCGACCGGGAACCTGCCGCGCGCCGCACGTCCGGCAGCGCCGCCGGTCGTCACCGCGCCCCCTGCGCCGTCGGACCGGCCCAGCCCGCCGGCCGGCTCACCGGCGCCCCGGACACCACACCCGTCCTCGCCGCCCGGCCTGTGCGTCGCGTACCGGGCCGTCGCCGAGCCGGAGCGGGGACGGGCCCTGGCCACACCCGCCTTCAGCGGCCTCGTCGCCGCCGCCGGGGGTCACGACCGCGTGCCGGACTACTGCGCCGGGCTGCTGGGCGACGATCCGCCGGGGAAGGCCGGCGGGCGAGGCGGCGGCAGGTCCGCGCACCCGGTCCACCCGTCCGGCGGGCCGCCGGGCGTGGACGACCTCCCGCCCGGGCACGTCGGCCGGCCGTCCGGCACCCCGCCCGGGCGGCGTCCCGGCTGACGACCGGCTGGTAACTTGCCCCCCGTGACCCCCCGGCGTCGCCTACCGGCGATCCTCCTCCGCCTCGCAGTGGTGCTCGCCGTGCTGGCCGGCATCGTCCTCACCGCGCTCGGCCCGGCCACGGTGACCGGCCTGCTGCCGTACTTCACCATCCAGAGCAACGTGGCGGTCGGCGTCCTCGCCGGGTACGCCGCCTGGTGCGCGCTGCGCGACCGGCCGGAGCCACCGAGCGTCCTCAAGGGGGCTGTGACCCTCTACATCACCATCACCGGCACGGTCTATCACCTGGTGCTGGCCAACCCGGCCAGCCCGTTCGCGATGGCCCAGCCGGACCGGCAACCGGGCGAGTGGTGGGGCAACCAGTTCCTGCACACTGTGGTGCCGCTGCTGGCGGTCGCCGACTGGGCGCTGTTCGACAGGCGCGGCCGGCTGCGCCCCCGGTACGCCGCCTGGTGGCTGGTGTTCCCGCTCGGATACCTCGGGTTCGCGCTGGTACGCGGCCTGATCGTGGAGAGGTACCCGTACCCGTTCATCGACGCGGGCGAGCTGGGCTACGACGGGGTGGCGGTCAGCGCGGTCGGGTTCGCCGCGGTGTTCTGGCTGCTGGGCCTGCTGTTCGTGGGCGTGGACCGGCTGCTCGCCCGGGCCGGGCGTGCCGATGCGGCGGAGAAGCCACCCGCGGCCGGGCCGGTGGAGCCGACGACGGCAGCCGAGCCGGGCGCCTCGACGGCAGCCCAGCGGGAGACCACCGGCTCGGCCTGAGCGGCGGCCGGTCAGGCGGCCCGGTCAGGCGGCCCGGTGGGCCGGGCGGCCGGCGCGCATCCGCCGGCCCGAGCCGCGTTCCCGGCCGTACGAGTCGGCTCTTCCCCACCGGCCCGGCACGTCGAGCAGCTCGATCCGCCCGAACCCGCTCGGGACGGCCGGGTTCACCAGCAGGTTCTCCCCGCACGGACGCAACCCCAGCATCGTCGCCAGCAGCATCAGCAGCCCACCGGAGGCCCACGACTGCGGTCGCCCGGCCTCCGGCAACTGGACCGGGTACTTGGTCAGCGCGCGGGGGTAGCCGGCGATCGTCTCCGGGACCGAGCCGCCGAGCGTCTCCGCCATCGCGAACACGCCCGCGGCGATGTCGGCCGCCTCCTCGTCGAAGCCGTACCGCCGCAGGCCCGCCGCGACGATCGCGTTGTCCCAGGGCCAGACCGCGCCGAGGTGCGGGCCGACCGGGTTGTACGGCATCTGCCCCTGCGCGTAGGTGCGCACGCCCCAGCCGGAGAACAGGTCCGGCCCGCGCAGGTGCCCGGCCAGCGCGTCGGCCCGGTCCGGCTCCACGATGCCGCTCCACAGCAGGTGCCCCAGGTGCGAGGTGAGCGCGTCGACCGGCTCGCCGTCCGGGGTGAGCGCCAGCGCGTAGTAGCCCCGCTGCGGCAGCCAGAAGTCATTGTTGAACCGCTCCCGCAGACGCGCCGCGTCGGCCTCCAGGCGCTCGGCGTAGCCCGGGTCGTCCCAGAACTCCCGGGCCAGGCGGGCGCCCCTGATCCGCGCGTCGTACGCGTACCCCTGGAGCTCGCACGTGGCGCGCGGGTACGGCGGCTCCACCCCGTCCCGGTCGACGATCGCCGCAGGTGTGTTCCGCCAGGTCTGGTTGGCCACCCCGTTCACCGTGTTGCGTGGCCGGTAGCGCAGGTAGCCGTCGCCGCACTGGTCGCCGTACCGGGTCAGCCAGTCCAGCGCCATCCGGGCCGGGTGCCGCAACTCGTTGACCAGGTCGGTGTCACCGGTCCAGCGCTCGTACTCGTCGAGCAGGATCACGAACAGCGGCGTGGTGTCGGCCGCCCCGTAGTAGATCGCGGTGGGCTGCTCCTCGAACGCGGCCGCCTCGCCGTATCGCAACTCAGCGACGATCTTGCCGGGCTCCTCCTCGTGGTAGTCGTCGAGCCGGCCGCCCTGCACCATCGCCAGCATGTGCAGCGTGCCCGGGGTCAGCTCGGGCGTGAACGGCAGCGTCTGGAGGCAGGTGATCAGCGCGTCCCGCCCGTACAGCGCCATCGCCCAGGGCATCCCGCCGACCGGCACCCGGTCGGTGTAGGCCAGCGGCATGTACCGCAGGGCGGCCAGGTCGGTCAGGGCCTGCCGGTACACGGCGGTCAGCGCGGACCGGTCGGAGACCAGTTGCGGCGCCCGGTCGAACCACCGTTCGAGGCCGTCCCGCATGTCCTGGCGGACGTGCTGCCTGTGGGACTCGATGTCGGCCCGCAGGTCCCGTCCGCCCGCGCCTCGGATGATCATGGCGACGTGCAGGTCGACGTGCCACTCGCCCTGCGGCTCGACGCGGATCCGGAAGGTCATCCCGCGCGCGTCCACCTCGCCCGGGACGGTGCTGGAGACGCACGTCTCCCGGGTGAACCGCCCGCGCTCGTACCGGATCCGCAGCCGCTGCTGCTCCGGTTCGGGGATGACCGTCGGGTGACGCGGGCCGGGACGCAGGATCTCGGAGGTGTCGGCGAAGTCGCCGGCCATCTCCATCCGCACCGTGTACTCGGCGGGTTCGGCCGAGTGGTTCAGCACCGTGAGGCTCTCGTGGTATGCCTCGTCGATCGAGCGGTGCCGGATCACCGAGACGTCGGCGTCCACGTAGTGGCTGGCCGCGCCCGGCACCAGCACGAAACGGGTCTCGAAGTAGGTCAGGTCGTCGCGGGACAGCGCGTGCAGCCGCTCGCCGTCGATCGTGAGCACCCAGTGGGACAGGAACCGGGTGTCGAACGAGAACAGGCCGATCGGGGCGCACGGGTCGCGTTCCATGTCGCCCTGCGCGTCGCTCAACGCGAACGCGTTGCCCGCGAGGACGTGGACCAGTTCCTCCCTCATCGGGCCGCCGCCCGCTCACCGGCCACGTCGCGGGGATCCCGGGCGTCCGGCGGGCCGGGGAAGATCCGGCGCAGCGTCATCAGCAGCTTCAGCTCGCCGCGCGCGGCGAGGTCGTTGCGCAGCAGCGCGGCGGCCGGGTGCAGGCGCCCCGCCGCGATCCGGTCGAACACCTCCCGGTTCGCGCCGACCACCAGGTCCGCCTCCTCGGCCAGGCGGTCCACCCGGACGTCCTGCCGGTCGATGGTCAGGTACCAGTGCTCGGTGCAGCCCTCGACGCGCAGATCCAGGCGGATGGTGCCGGAGGTGGTCTCGGGCAGCTCCGGGTGCCGGCCGGCGGTCCCCCGGGTCAGATGTTCCACGGCCGAGACGCTCATCGGGCCTCCTCGTCGGTGGTCGCGGGCGCCCGCCTGCCGGCGCCGCTCGTCCCGCAGCGTCCCCGCGTCGCGGGTGAGGCGAACTCACCCGGTCCGGGTGAGGCGCGGCGGAGCGGCGGGTATCCCTGGGCCCATGCCGACAACCGGGGACGCCACCGCCGACCGGGTGCTGCTCGCGCTGCTGACCATGCAGCGTGAGTCCTGGGAGCAGGGGATCCTCGGTCAGGCGCTGCTCGATCTGGGCCTGGACGAGGCCGCGGTGCTGGTCGCCGACGCCGCGGTGACCCGGCAGCGGCCGGACGGGCGGCTCGGGGAGCCGGCCGGCTCAGTGGGCGCGGTGAACGGCGCCGCGTGCGGTGAGGTGGTCCGGCACGCCGCGCGCCGCACCGGCGACCGGCGGTACGGCGTGGCGCTGGACGCCCAGCTCGACTGGCTGACCCGCCGGGCACCGAGGGCCGCCGACGGCACGCTGTTCCACCTGCTCGACGGCCGCCAGGTGTGGGCGGACACGATCTACATGGTGGTGCCGCTGCTGGCGCTCACCGGCCGGACCGAGGCGGCCGCCGCCCAGGTCGCGGGGCACCGGCGACGGCTGTACGACGCGCGCACCGGCCTGTACGCCGCCCGCTGGGACGAGGACCGGGGCGAACCGGACCGGCCCGGCCCCTGGGGCACCGGCAACGGCTGGGTGGTCGCCGGAATCGCCCGCGCGCTGCGGCTCGCGCCGGACTGGCCGGGTGACCTCCGCGCCGGGCTGGCCGGGCACGTCGAGGAGGTGCTGACCGCCTGCCTCGCGTACCGGGGCGCAGACGGCCTCTTCCCCGACGTGCTGGACGAGCCGGACGCGTTCCGCGAGGCCAACACCGCCCAGCTGCTCGGGTACGCGGCCCTCACCGGAGTGGCCGACGGGTGGCTGGCCCGGTCGTGGTTCGAGGCGGGCGCGGACCTGCTCGCGGCCGCCGCCCGGCGGATCGACGCGTACGGCCGGGTGACGGGCGTCAGCGGGGCGCCGGACTTCGAGCGCCCCGGCACCTCACCCGAGGCGCAGGCGTGTCACCTGCTCGGGCACGCCGCGCTGCGCCGGGCCGGTGCGGCGCTCAGCGCAGGATGAGCCCTCGCACGTACGCGGCCTGACCGGCGTGCTGGAAGTCGTCGTCGAGCACGCTCACCAGCCGCACCCCGAGCGTCACAGGCGGATCCCAGTTCTCGTCCACCACCCGGTCCAGGTCGGCCGCGCTCAGCCCGCGCAGGTACGCCAGGCTCCGGTCCACCACCGCCCGGTGGTAGTCCAGCAGCACGCCGCCGTTCTCGGGGCGTACCGCGGCGATCTGCTCCGGGCCGTGCCCGAAGCCGGTGTCGGCGGGGTCCGGCGGCAGGCCGCACCGCCCCGCCCAGCCGCCGGTGGCCCAGAGCTGCGGCTCCCCCATCACGTCGGCGACATGGTCGTCCTGGATCCGCGTCAGGTGCCAGACCAGCCAGCCGACCGGGTTCGCCCCGTCGGCCGGTGCCTGCCGCAGCTGGGCCGCGTCGAGCCCGTCGAGCGCCCCGGCGACCAGATCCGGCAACCGCCCGTACGCCTCGGTCAGCACGTCCGTCACGTCCACGCGCGCCTCACTCCCCTGTCCTGTCGTGCGTACCCTCGGGCAGTACCGCCCAGCGTGCCCGGCAAACCTCGGCGCGGGCCCCGCCTCTAGGGTGATCGCGTGGTCGCGGCGCTGGAGCTGTATCTGGACACCGACGCCACCCGGCGGATCCGGGTGCTGTGGGACCTGCTGGAGTCCGACGGGGTGCCGAGCATGCGTTCCCTGCTGGCGCAGCGGCACCGCCCGCACCTCTCGCTGGCTGTCGCGCCCCGCCTGGACCCGCAGCGCGTCGCCGAGGCGCTCGCCGGAACCGTGGTGGCCGCGCCGCTGCGGCTGGAGTTCCAGCACGCCGGCCAGTTCCTCGGGCGGGTGCTCTGGCTCGGGCCGGCGCCGACGCCCGAGCTGCTGGCGCACCACGCCGCGGTGCACGAACGGCTGGCGCGGGCCGGCGTCGAGGTGGTCGAGCACTACCGGCCGGGCCGCTGGGTGCCGCACTGCACGCTGTCCATGCGGGTGCCGAACCCGCTGATGGGCGCGGCGGTACGCCGCTGCCTGGAGGTGCTGCCGCTGACCGCGACGGTGGTCGGCGCGGCGGTGGCCGACCACGCCCGCGACATCTCCCACCCCCTGCCCTAGGTCCTCCCCCACCAAGATCCACCCCACCTCGGGGAGGTGGCCGCATCAGACCCCCTCCGATAGCCCCACCTCGCCGAACCGGTGTCGATCCATCCACAGCCGTGATCCACACCACCTCCCCGAAGTGGTGCCATCCCGCTCCATGATCAACACCAGGTCGGGGAAGTGGTGGCATCAGACCATCGCCGATGCAGCCACCTCCCCGACCTGGTGTCGATCATGAGCGGCGGTGAGCCGGTCACGCCAAGGGAAGGCGGGAAGGGGGGTCACTGCCGAGGGGCGAGGTCGAGGAGGAAGGTCGGGTAGTCCGGCTGCGGGCACCTGTCGCCCCGGTGGCCGAGCCGCTCGTAGAACGGCGCCGCCCGCTCGTGGTGGGCCTGCCACTCCAGGTGCCGCGCCCGCCCGGCGGCCCACCGGCGGACCGCGTCGAACAACGACCTGCCCACCCCGTCGCGGCGGCGGTCCGCCCGGACGTACAGGTCGTGCAGGCGGACGGTGCGGTGCGCGTCACCGGAACGCAGGTGCGGCCCGTGGTCCTGGGCGGCGGCGTACCCGGCCAGCCCGCCCGCGTCGGTGGCACCGAGCAGCGCCCAGCAGGGGTCGGCCAGCAGCGCGGCGAACCGCAGCCGGTGGGCCTCCGGCGCGTTGTCGCCCACGCCCATGTCCCGCAGCATCGGCCACAGATGCGGCCAGTCCGGCACGCGCAGGTCCCGCACGATGATCGGCATCGGTCCAGGATGCGGGCGGGACAGCGCGGCGGCGACCGGGTTTCGCGCCATCTGCGGCCACCCTGACGATCGGGGCCGAACCGACGCAAGCTGGTAAAAGCGCAGGTCAGAGCCATTCTGGCCACCCGAAGACGTGCGGCCGGAGCGGCAGCGAAGCACGTCGAAGGAGAGCCTCATGGCCGCACCCGTCGTCCGTTCCGTCACCGCCGACCAGACCGTCCTGCTGCCCGGGCAGTCGACCACCGTCCGGGTCGACGCCTACCACCCCGACTCGCGCCTGCTGACGCTCGCCGGCCGGGTCAGCGACCCCACCGGCGTCACCTGGGACAGCCCGGTCCGGGTGGACCTGAGCGTCCCGCTGACGATCCAGCTCGCCGGCGCCTCGCCGGGGGTGACCGTCACACCGAGCGGCGCCGAACCGGGCCGCTTCACAGTCACCGTGCTGGCCGGCCGGGGCACGGTGACGCTGACCGCGACGGCGCGTGACGGCGCCGGCCGCACCGGCACGGGCACCACCACGCTGACCGTGCCGCTGCTGGTCGGGATGAGCGCCGAGAAGGGCGCCCGGACCCAGCGGGCGGTGGCCGACTATCCGGGCATCCGCTACATGCGCGACTTCGGCACGGACGGCCCGGACGCGGACGCACTGCCGGAACTGCCCCCGCTGAACGCCGGCAAGTTCGCCGACGCGCCCTCGGCCGTCATGCACGTCAGCTGGAAGGACGACGTCGAGCAGCTGGCCGGCTGGCTCGACGGCGTGAACCGCCCGATCTATCTGACCTGGTACCACGAGCCGATGGGCGACGTGGCCCCGGCCACGTACCGGGCGACGGCGAGCCGGGTGACGCAGATCCTGGCGGCGCACCGCAACCGGCGGTGGGTGCTCGGGCACGGCCCGATCGTGACCCGCTACTGGCTGGACGAGGGGCGTGGCAACCCGGCCGACTGGGGTTACCCGGGCATGACCCACTACGGCGTGGACTGCTACTCCCGGGACACCGCCGCGTACTGGCCCGCCTCCCGGATGTTCGGCGTGGCCTTCGGCAAGGTGCGCGCCGCGTACCCGGGCATCCGGCTGCTGGTGCCCGAGTACGGGCTGAGCCGTACCGCCGCGGACACCACCGGCGCGGGCCGGGCACGGACGATCCGCGAGCACGTCACGTGGCTGCGGCAGCAGAACGACGTCGACGCGATCGCGTACTGGAACAACTGGGCCGAGTTCGAGCTGGGCGACCCGCCGCCCGAGGCCACGGCCTGGCGCGATCTCCAGGTGGGCGGGGCATAGACTGGGTCCATGAGGCGGAGTCGGTGACCAGCGGGGGCGTGACGTACCCGGGCTACACCCATGGCTGCCTCGCCTACGACGACCCGGCCACGCTGCGCGCACTGGCGGTCGAGCAGGTAAGCGCCGGTCTCGCCGCCGGTGAGCAGGTATGGGTGGTCTGTCCGGAGGATCGCGCCACAGTCACCGGCTGGCTGGCCTCGGTCCCCGGGGTCGACGCCGCACGCCGGCGGGACGCGCTACGGCTGGTTCCCGTCGGCGAGGCGTACCGGCACGACGAGATCGTCGACCCCGACCGGCAGGTCCGGGCGTACGTGCGGGCCACCACCGAGGCGCTGACCGCCGGGCACACCGGCCTGCGGGTGCTGGCCGAGGCGACGAGCCTGGTCCGCACCCCCGCCCAGCGGGACGCGTTCGCCCGCTACGAGCACCGGATCGACCACTGGATGCGGCACCGGCCGATGTCGGCGGTCTGCGCCTACGACCGCCGGCGGCTGGACGACGCGGCGATCGCCGAGCTGGCCTGCCTGCACTCGGTGACGAACGCGGACGTGCTGTTCCGGCTGCACGCCGGCGACGGCGACTCGGTGGTGGCGCTGGCCGGCGAGCTGGACCCGTCCAACCACCGGGACTTCGCCGCCGCGCTGGAGCGGGCCGACCCGCGGCCGGTGGCGGGCCGGGTCGTGTTCGACGCCGCCGAGCTGCGTTTCGTCGACCACCGCAGCCTGCTGCACCTGCGCGACCACGCCCGCCGGCACGACGCCGTCGCGGTGCTGCGCACCCCGAGCCGCGCCCCGGCCCGGCTCGTCGACCTGCTCGGCCTGTCCGAGGTACGGGTGGAGGTCGTCCGATGAGGAGCGGCGCGGCCTTCGGCCACGTGGGCTACTTCCACGAGGCGTTCGTCTACGACTCCGACGAGGAGCTGCTGGCGGTGGCGCTGCCGTTCCTGCTGGACGGGATCGCGGCCGGCGAGCCGACGGCGGTGAACCTGGACGAGCGCAACGCCGAGCTGGTGCGCCGGGCGCTGCCCACCGGCGCCGAGGTCACGTTCCTGCCGGTCGGTGACGTCTACGCCCGGCCCAGCGTCGCGCTGCGTTCCTACCGGGAGCTGCTCGCGTCGTACGTGGCGGCGGGGGCGGCGCAGATCCGGATGGTCGGCGAGCTGCCTCCGGTGCTGCTCGGCGCGACCTGGGACTGGTGGGCGCGCTACGAGTCGGCGATCAACCACGCCTACGACGACTTCCCGCTCTGGGGCATCTGCGCCTACGACCGGCGGGGCACGCCCGCGCACGTGCTCGCCGACGTGGCGCGTACCCACCCGCTGGTGGCACGGACGGACGGCGGGCACGAGACGGCCGGTCTCTACACCGAGCCGACGAGTTACCTGACCGAGTTCCGTCCGGCACCGGCGGACCCGGTGCAGCGGACCGCGCCGCTGGTCGAGCTGGTCGACCCGACGCCGGCCCGCGCCCGCGCGGAGGTGCGCGCCGCCGACCGTGGCCTGCTGCCGCCCGACGGCCTGGACGGCCTGGTGATCGCGGTCAGCGAGGTGGTGAGCAATGCGCTGCGCCACGGTGAGCCGCCGGTGTGCCTGCGGTTGTGGCGCGCGCCGGACCGGATCGTGGTGACCGTCCACGATCGGGGGACCGGCCCGAAGGACCCGTTCGCCGGGCTGCTGCCGGCGGGCGACGGTTCCGACGGCGGTCTGGGCCTGTGGATCAGCCACCAGAGTTGCGACCACGTGACGTACCACAGGGACGCGACCGGCTTCACCATCCGCCTGACGGCGGGGAACCCGCACTTCCCGGTCTGACCGTGCCGCCGGTCGGCGGGCAGGAGGGCGGGGCGGGGCGAGCCTCGCGCGCGGACGCGGTACCGTAGCGCCTCATCGTGCCCTGCGGGGCGGTCATCCGCCGGCCTGGCGCTGGCGAACCGACGGAGGATGGCGAATGTCCAACGGTGCCGAGCCGTTCGCACCCCACGACGACCTGTCCGGGCGGCCCCGGTTCGATCCCGCGTTGCGCGGCTACGACAAACGTCAGGTGGACCGGTACGTCGAGCAGATCGACGCCGAGGTGAGCGCGCTGACCGCCGCGCGGGACCGGGCGTACGCGCAGGTGCGCGACCTGACCGCGCAGGTGCAGCGGGTGCAGGCCGAGGCGGTGGAGCTGCGCGACCGTCCGACGGCTGTGGACCGGGCGTCCTTCCGCGACCTCGGCCCGATGGTCGACCAGATCCTGGACCTGGCCGAGAAGCAGGCCGGCCAGATCACCGACGTGGCCACCCGGCGCGCGGAGGAGGTCCAGGGGCAGGCGGAGAAGCTGCTCGCCGCCGCGCAGGAGCAGGCCGCCCGGGAGCGGCGGGAGCTGGACGAGGAGCTGTCCGCCCGCCGGGCCGAGCAGGAGCGGGTGGACGAGGAGCGGCGGGCCGCCGCGCAGGCGGAGCTGACCGCGGTGCGGGAGCTGGCGGAGAAGCTGCGCGTCGAGGGTCAGGCCGCGCACGACCGGGCCCAGCAGGAGGCGAAGCGGATCACCGAGCAGAGCGTGCAGCAGGTCGAGCAGGCGCGCTCGGCGTCCGAGGCGCTGGTGAAGGCCGCGCGGACGCAGATCCAGCAGGAGGTCCAGGCCAACCGCAGCAAGGCCCAGCAGGAGCTGGCCCAGTGGCAGGCCACGATGGCCAAGGAACTGGACGAGCGGCGGGCCGCCGCCGAGCAGGAGCTGGCCGACCGGGCCGCCGCCGCGGAGAAGGACATCGCCTCGCTGGTCGCCGAGGCGCAGCAGTACGCCACCGAGGTCCGGGAGCGGGCCGACGAGGAGACGGCGGCGCACCAGGAGCAGCTCGCCGGCGTGCAGCGGGAGATCCAGCAGCGGCAGGAGACGCTGACCGGGCTCAAGGCGGAGCTGGAGAGCGTCTCCCGGCAGCTGGAGGACACCCGCCGGGAGATCGCCACCATCGAGCGGACCGGCGCGGAGGTGGAGGAGCGGCTGGTCGGCGTACGCCGGGAGCTGGCCGCGGAGACCAAGCGGCTGGACGAGGCGCGGCGCGCCGCGGACCTGGCCGAGCAGCACGCCAAGGAGACCCGGGCCCGGGTGCAGCGGGAGGCCAAGCGGGTCGCCGACCTGGCCGCGGCGGCGGTCATGGCGGCCGCCGCGGGCGGCGGGGAGACAGCCGAGTACCCGCAGGTGGCGGCGCGCCCGCCGATCACCGTGCCGGCCGAGGTGACGCCCCGGGCCGTGGACGCTCGGATCGAGCCGGACGCGATCGAGCCGGACCGGTCGGAGCCGCCGGTCGTGGAGCCGTTCGTCGAGCGGCTGGACGGGCCGAGCTTCGACGCGTTCGCGGTCCGCACGCCGGCTCCGCGGGGTGTGCCCGAGGCGGAGACCACGGGTACGGACAACGGCGTACCGGCTACCGCCTGAGCGTTCGGCGCCGCCGGTCCGGGCCGGGCCGGCGGCGCCGCATCTTGCCCATCGACCTTGCTATATGCAAATATTTGGATCGATCTGCTGGTGCATCTCGATCTTTATTCGGGGGTTGACGGGTATGCGGAAGATTTCCTCGATCGGTGCCGCCGTCGTCCTGACCGTCGCCTCGGCGGGCGCCGTGGTGGCCGGTACGGCCGGACCGGCGAGCGCCGGGTGCAGCCACTCGCACTCCAACGTGGACAGCAAGTTCGGCCAGCTGTTCAACGCCACGAACGTCAACATCCGCACCGGCCCGCACACCACCTGCGCCTCCCTGGGCTACGGGCAGCTCAGTCACACGGTCGACTTCCACTGCTTCGCCAGCGGTGACCGGGTCACCGCGAACGGCAAGACCACCTACACGTGGACGTACCTGCGGGACGTCACCACAGGTGTCTCCGGCTGGGTCGCCGACGCGCTGCTGGACAACCTCGGCGGCAACGTCGCCTGCTGAGCGGGACCACCCGGCACGCCCACGCCGGGCAGAATGACAGGGCATGACCGGCCTGCACCCGCCCGTCGAGCCGTACGCCACCCACCGGATCCCGGTCGGTGACGGCCACGTCCTGCACGTGGAGGAGGTCGGGCGGCCGGACGGCGTACCCGTGGTGTTCCTGCACGGTGGGCCCGGCGGCGGCCTGGTGCCGGTGGCCCGCCGGTTCTTCGACCCCGACCGTCACCGGGCCGTGCTGTTCGACCAGCGCGGCGCCGGCCGCAGCACCCCGCACGGCGAGGTGCGCGCCAACACCACCTGGCATCTGGTGGCCGACCTGGAGACCATCCGGCAGCGGCTGGGCATCGACTCGTGGCTGGTGTTCGGCGGGTCGTGGGGCACCACGCTCGGCCTGGCGTACGCGCAGGCGCACCCGGATCGGGTGACCGGGCTGGTCCTGCGCGGCGTGCTGCTGCTGCGGCGCAGCGAGCGGGACTGGTTCTACCAGGGCGGGCTGCGCCACCTCCAGCCCGAGGAGTGGGAGCGGTTCGTCGCGCCGATCCCGCCCGGCGAACGCGACGACGTGCTGGCCGCGTACCACAGGCGGTTGCACGGCCCGGACGAGGCGCGGGCCCGGGAATACGCGCGGGCCTGGGGGCGGTGGGAGGCGGTCAACTCGTCGCTGCGGCCCGACCCGGAGCTGCTCGCCCACTTCACCGCCGACGACCAGGCGCTGCCCGTGGCCCGGATCCTGTCGCACTACGCGGTGCACGGCGGCTTCCTCGCCGAGGGCCAGTTGCTCGACGGCGTGGACCGGATCCGGCACCTGCCCGCCGTGATCGTCAACGGCCGCTACGACCTGTGCTGCCCGCCGGTGTCCGCGTACGACCTGGCCCGCCGGTGGCCGGAGGCGACGCTGCGGATCGTGCCGGACGCCGGGCACTCCGCCGCCGAGCCGGGTGTGACCCGGGAGGTGCTGCGCGCGCTCGACGAGGTGACCGCGAGGGTCGGCTGACCGGGCCGGTCGGACCCCCGACAGCCCGGCGGGCGAGCCTGGTCATCCGGGGGCGCCGCTGGCAAGATCGGCCGGGTGACGGGTGCGCTGTACGCGGTCAGTGACCTCCACGTGTCGTACGCGGAGAACCGCGCCGTGGTGGACGGCCTGCGGCCGGAGACGGCGGACGACTGGCTGATCGTGGCCGGTGACGTCGGCGAGGTCTTCGCCGACGTGGAGCGGACGCTGCGGCTGCTGCGCGACCGGTTCGCGCGGGTGGTGTGGGCGCCCGGCAACCACGAGCTGTGGACCCACCCCAACGACCCGGTGACGCTGCGCGGGGTGGCCCGTTATGACGCGCTGGTCGCGATGTGCCGCGAGCTGGGCGTACTGACCCCGGAGGACGACTACCCGGTGTGGCGGGGCGAAGGCGGGCCGGTCACCGTGGCGCCGCTGTTCCTGCTCTACGACTACTCGTTCCGCGCGCCCGGCACCACCACCAAGGAGGAGTCGCTGCGCGCGGCGTACGACGCCGGTGTGGTGTGCACCGACGAGATGATGCTGCACCCCGACCCGTACCCGGACCGGGAGTCCTGGTGCGCGGCGCGGCTGGAGGTGACGCGTCGGCGGCTGGAGGCCACCGACCCGGCGCTGCCGACAGTGCTGGTCACCCACTGGCCGCTGGTGCGGCAGCCCACCGAGGTGCTCTGGTTCCCGGAGTTCGCCCAGTGGTGCGGCACCGACCGGACGGCCGACTGGCACGTGCGCCACCGCGCCACCGTCGCGGTCTACGGCCACCTGCACATCCCCCGCACCACGCACTACGACGGGGTGCGCTTCGAGGAGGTGTCGCTGGGCTACCCGCGCGAGTGGCGGCGCCGCGGCGGCGAGCCGGCGCCCATGAAACGGATCCTCGGATGATCGGAACGCTGCTGCCGGCCGGGGCGCTGGCCGTCGAGGCGTTCGCCGACGTGCCGGACGAGACGCCGTACCCAGGCGAGGAGGACCTGGTGGCGCGCGCGGTGGCCGCGCGCCGCCAGGAGTTCGTCACCGCCCGCCGCTGCGCGCGGGAGGCGCTGGCCCGCCTCGGGTACGCCCCGGCGCCGATCCGTCCCGGCCCCCGCCGGGAGCCGGTCTGGCCGGACGGCGTGGTGGGCAGCATCACGCACTGCACCGGCTACCGGGCGGCGGCGGTGGCCCCGGCCGGGGCGCTGGCCGGGCTCGGCATCGACGCGGAGCCGCACGAGCCGCTGCCCGACGGCGTGGCGGGGATCGTCCTCACCGCGGGTGAGCCGGAGCGGCTGGCCGCGCTGCGTGACGCCGACCCGGCGACGCACTGGGACCGGCTGCTGTTCAGCGCCAAGGAGTCGGTCTACAAGGCGTGGTACCCGCTGACCGGGCGCTGGCTCGGGTTCGAGGAGGCGGAGCTGACGTTCGACCGGGCCGGCCGGTTCACCGCCCGGATCCTGGTCGACGGCACCCGCATCGACGGCGGCCCGCCGCTGGACGTCCTGGACGGCCGCTGGCTGGTCGGCGGCGGGCTGCTGCTCACCGCCGTGGCCGTGCCGCGCCGGTCCTGACCGGCGTTACCGCGATTGTTCCGGTTTGCCCGCCCTGACCTGGGGTACGGCCGAAGGGGCCTGGACATTTCGCTGTAGGAGGACAGGTCCTGATGGAATCCAGCAAGCCCACCCAGATCGTCAAGGGTGTCGTCGAAGCCGCCGTCGAGAAGGTCGGCGACGCGCTGACTCCGGACGTGCCGGGCGCTCCCGGCAGCGCGCCGCCACCGCTGGAGGAGCCGACCACGCCGCACGGGCCGCTGCCGCCCAAGGACGAGCAGGGCGCGCCGGACACCCGGACCCCGACCGGCGCCGAGACCGGCGTGCCGAAGATCGCCAAGGGGCAGCAGGGCGCGTACCTCACCACCGCCAACGGCGCCCGGCTGCGCGACACCGACCACTCGCTGAAGGCCGGTCCGCGCGGCCCGGTCCTGCTCCAGGACCACCACCTCCGGGAGAAGATCACCCACTTCGACCACGAGCGGATCCCGGAGCGGGTGGTGCACGCCCGGGGCGCGGGCGCGCACGGCACGTTCGTCGCGTACGGCACGGCCGAGGAGGTGACCCGGGCCGGGTTCCTGAAGAAGGGTCGCGAGACGCCGGTCTTCGTCCGCTTCTCCACGGTGCTGGGCTCGCGCGGGTCGGCCGACACGGTCCGCGACACCCGCGGTTTCGCCACGAAGTTCTACACCGACGAGGGCACGTTCGACCTGGTCGCCAACAACATCCCGGTGTTCTTCATCCAGGACGCGATCAAGTTCCCGGACGTCATCCACGCCGGCAAGCCGCACCCGGACCGGGAGATCCCGCAGGCGCAGAGCGCACACGACACGTTCTGGGACTTCGTCTCGCTGCACACCGAGGCGCAGCACCACACCATCTGGAACATGTCCGACCGGGGCATCCCGCGGTCCTACCGGACCATGGAGGGCTTCGGCGTGCACACGTTCCGCATGGTCGACGAGGCCGGTGCGACGGTGCTGGTCAAGTTCCACTGGAAGCCGAAGCTGGGCGTGCACTCGCTGACCTGGGAGGAGGCGCAGCTCATCGGCGGTATCGACCCGGACTACCACCGCCGCGACCTGTACGACGCGATCGAGGCCGGCGCGTACCCGGAGTGGGAGCTGGGCATCCAGGTCTTCCCGGACACGCCGGAGGAGACGTTCGCCGGGATCGACCTGCTCGACCCGACGAAGATCGTGCCGGAGGAGCTGGCGCCGGTGCAGCCGATCGGCAAGCTCACCCTCAACAAGACGCCGCGCAACTTCTTCGCCGAGACCGAGCAGGTGGCGTTCCACGTCGGGCACCTGCCGCCCGGCATCGACGTGACGAACGACCCGCTGTTGCAGGGCCGCCTCTTCTCGTACGTGGACACGCAGCTCACCCGCCTCGGCGGCCCGAACTTCACCCAGATCCCGATCAACCGGCCGCACGCCGACGTCAACGACATGCTGCGTGACGGCTTCCACCAGCACGCGGTGCACGCGGGCGTGGCGCCGTACCGGCCGAACTCGCTCGACGGGGGCAACCCGTTCCCGGCCGGCGACCGCGAGCACGCGTTCGTGGACACGCCGGTGACTGTGGCCGAGGCGCCGAAGGTACGGGCCGCGCCGGCCTCCTTCGACGACCACTACAGCCAGGTACGCCTGTTCTGGCAGAGCATGTCGCCGGTGGAGAAGGAGCACATCATCCGGGCGTACACGTTCGAGCTGGGCAAGTGCTACCACCAGGCGATCAAGGAGCGGCAGCTCCAGTGCCTGGCGAACGTCGACCCGGTGCTGTGCGAGCAGGTGGCGATCGGTCTGGGCCTGCCCGTGCCGCAGCCCACGGTGCCGCCGGCGGAGGTGCAGCCCAGCCCGGCGCTGTCCCAGGTGGGCCGGGAGTGGCCGGCCGACGGCCGGATGGTCGGCATCGTGGTCGACGCCCATTCCGACCTGGGCGACGTGCACGAGGTACGCCGGGAGGTGTTCGCCGCCGGCATGGTGCCGCTGCTGATCGCCGCGCACGGCGGCACCGTCGACGGGCTGCCGGTGCAGCGCACGTTCGCCACCGGCCGCTCGGTCGAGTTCGACGCGGTGCTGCTGGCCGGCGCCCCGGCCCCGGCGCCGGACGCGCTGCCGGCCCGCGACGCCAAGGCCGGCGCGCCGGGCTCCCCGACCGTCGACCCGCGGGTGCTGCTGCTGGTCGAGGAGGCGTGGCGGCACGCCAAGGTGATCGGCGCCTGGGGCGCGGGCGCCGAGGTGCTGCACCAGGCCGGTATCACAGGCACGCCGGGCGTGGTGACCGGTGGTTCCGGCACCGAGGTGCTCGGCGAGGTGCAGCGGCTGATGGCGGCGCACCGGGTCTGGGAGAGGTTCCCGGCCTCGGTCGCCTGATCCCGAGTCGCGCGTGGGGCGGTCCCGGACGGGGCCGCCCCACGCTGTGCGTACGCCACCGCTCACCGGCCGTCATTCATCGACGGTCGTCGTTGACGCCTTAGTTAATACTCTTTAATATTTGGGCCACCTCGAGGAAGACCCCCATCCGCCCCCGTCCCCCGGGAAGGCCCTCGATGCCCAGACCTCACCTCCGGCGGCGCCTCGCCGCCGGTGCGCTCGCGCTGGCCACCACCGCCGCGACGCTCACCCTCGCCCCGACCGCCGCCGAGGCGGTGGTCCTCCCGAACAACTTCAAGAGCGTCGGCTACATGCCGTCCTGGAGCGGCAACGTCAACACCGTCCAGTACGGCAAGCTCACCCACATCAACTACGCGTTCGTGCTCCCCAACGGCGACGGCAGCCTGCGCCCGGTGGAGAACCCGGGCAAGCTGTCCTCACTCGTGTCGCTCGGGCACGCCAGCAACGTCAAGGTCTCCATCGCCGTCGGCGGCTGGAACGACGGCGACGACTCCGCGTTCGAGGCGCTCGCCGCCAACTCCGGCACGCGCACCGCGTTCGTCAACAACCTGATCGCCTTCGTCAACCAGTACAACCTCGACGGCGTCGACATGGACTGGGAGTACCCCGACCCGGGCACCTCGGCGAACAACTACACGCTGCTCATGCAGCAGCTCGGCAGCGCCCTGCACAGCCGGGGCAAGCTGCTCACCGCCGCCGTGGTCTCCGAGGGCTACTACGTCGACGGGGTGCCCACAGCCGTCTTCGGCTCGGTGGACTGGCTGAACATCATGGCGTACGACGGCGGCAGCCCGCACGCCGGCTACGACTGGTCGATCGCCAGCGTCAACAGGTGGAAGTCGCGCGGCCTGCCCGCCGCCAAGGCGGTGCTCGGCGTGCCCTTCTACAGCCGGCCCGGCTACTACACCTACTCGGCGCTGGTCGGCATGGACCCGGCCAACGCCAACCGGGACTGCACCACTGTCGGCGGCGCCCAGCAGTGCTACAACGGCGTACCGACAGTGAAGCGCAAGACGCAGTGGGCCCTGGCGAACGCCGGCGGGATGATGAACTGGGAGCTGTCGCAGGACACCACCGGTTCGACCTCGCTGGTCAGCGCGATCTACGACACCGTCACCGGCGGTGGCACGCCGCCGTCCGGGCGTACCGGGCCGATCACCGGCATCGGCGGCGCCTGCGTGGACGTGGCGGCCGCGAGCACCGCGAACGGCACCGCGATCCAGCTGTACGGCTGCAACGGCACCGCCGCGCAGAGCTGGACCGTCGCCGGTGACGGCACGCTGCGGGCGCTGGGCAAGTGCCTGGACGTGACGAGCGCCGGCACCGCGAACGGCACCAGGATCCAGCTCTGGGACTGCAACGGCACCGGCGCTCAGACCTGGCAGGCCCAGAGCAACGGCACGCTGCGCAACCCGGCGTCGGGCCGGTGCCTGGACGCCACCGGCAACAGCTCCGCCAACGGCACTCGGCTGCAGATCTGGGACTGCTTCGGCGGCGCCAACCAGGTCTGGCGGCTGCCGGCCTGATCGGGCTTCCCCGCCGGGCGGCCCGGCCCGGCGGGGACCGGCCTCACCAGCGGTTACGGGCCTCCTCGGCCCAGCCGACCAGGCCGTCCAGATCCACGCGCCCGCCGTCGTCGGTCGCGGCCCAGCCGGTGAAGTTCCCGAAGCACTGGTGCGTCTCCCCGGCCAGCACGAGCAGGTTGGTCCGCGCCACCCGCTCGTGAAACGGGTGGAACGTGACGTCCACCCGGTCGCCGGTGATCCGCCACGGCCGCAGCCAGTCGGTGCGGTCGTACGCCCAGGTCAGGTCGGCGCCGATCTTGTGCAGCCGCCCGTCGACGAAGACCGCGTTCTCGGTCGAGCCGGTGCCGTCGGTCCACTTGCCGCCGAGCTGGATCGCCCGGCCCGGTCCGCTGCCGGCCGCCCAGTTCCACCGCACCGCGTACCGCCACTTGCCGCGGCCGTGGTCGAGCGCCGCGTACGACCCCTCCCCCACCGGGTACGCCGTGCCGTCCACTGTGATCGTGCCGTGCACCGGCCGGCCGATGTCCTTGACCGTGTACTGGAACCGGCGGGTGCTCCACGGCACCACCACGCCGAGAGACTCGTGGTCGGGCGGCAGCGGCACGGTCAGGTCCACCTCGACACCTGGCGCGCTCGCCCGCACCGTACTGCCGTCCGGGCCCTGCTCCACAGCGATGGTCAGCTTCCCGCCCCGGGCGCGGACCGCACCGGTGCCGCTGACCGGCGGCAGCACCGTGCCCCGGGCGAACGGCACCACCGCCTCCGCCGTCGTCTCCCGGCCGGTACGCCGGTCGAGCAGGTAGAGGCTCTGCACCCCGGCGTAGTCGAGCGACGACGCGACCAGGCCGAGGATGTGCGTCGGCGTGACCACGCCCCAGTGCTCCCACCGCTTGGCCCGCCCCCAGCCGCGCAGGTTCGCCCGGTGCAGCGGCCGGCGGCTCCAGCCGACCGCGTCCGGGTTCAGCCGCCCGTCCGGCCGGCACAGGTCGACCGGCTCGGTGATCTCCCGCTCATGCGTCATCGCCGCAGGCTACCGGCGGCCGCACGGGCCCGGCGGGCGGCCTGGACGGCCGTCCCGCCGGGCCGTCGCGTCAGCGGCCCTGCTTGGCGCGGCAGATCTCCACCGGCACCGCCGGGGCGCCGTCGACCGGAGCCGGGTCCTCGGGGGTGGGCGCGATGCCGCCGGCCGAGATCCGGTCCAGCGTGGCCAGCCCGGCCGCGTCGACCTGACCGAAGACGGTGTAGTTGGGACGCAGCGCCGAGTCGGCCTGCACCAGGAAGAACTGGCTGCCGTTGGTGTCCGGGCCGGCGTTGGCCATGGCGAGCGTGCCGCGCGCGTACAGGCGGCGTACGCCCGTCGGGTCGGTCGGTGCGGGCGGCAGGTCGGTGGGCAGCTCGTCGCGGTAGCGGTAGCCCGGGCCGCCCTCGCCCGTCCCGGACGGGTCGCCGCACTGGAGGACCGTGAGCGTCGGGTACGCGGTGAGCCGGTGGCAGGGCGTCCGGTCGTAGAAGCGCTTCCGGACCAGGTGCAGGAAGCTCTGCACGGTGCACGGCGCCTGCTCGCGGTCCAGCGTCAGCCCGATCGGCCCCTGGTTGGTGCGCAGCGTGACCCGCACGGTGCCCCGGTCCGGCGTGCGGCGCGGGTCCGGCGGCAGCGGCACCGGACGGGCGGCCGGCTCGTCCGGCGTCGGGGTGTACGCGCACGGCCCCTTCGTGGGCGCCGGGTCGGCGGCGGGTGCCGCGGTCGCGGCGACACCTGCGGCGGCGACGATCGTCGCGGCGGCCACGCTCACCCCGGCGAGGCGGGCCAGCAGGGGTAATGCGGCGTGCGTTCGGGTTTCGCTCGACACGGTGGTCCTCCCTGGACTCGTGGTACCAGAACGACCGGAGTCTATGGATCGGGTCACCCGATGTCGACGCGGGCGCTCCGGCGGGTCGAAAGTCGGTTGCCGCCCCGGGGCCGCCTCCGCGAGGCTGAGCGGCATGACGTTCTGACGGATCGCATCCCCGCCCGCAGGCCCTCCGCGCCGCCTGCCGTCCGCCGTCCTCCGCGTTCTCCTCCAGAAACGAGCGTCTGTGTCCGCGTACCCCTCCGGGCGGGCCGTCGTGCCCGCCACCGTCTCCGTCTTCTCCTCCCCCGGCAGCTGGATCGAGTCCGCCGCGCTCGACCAGTGCCGTCAGGTCGCCGCCCTGGACGGCATGGCGCACGTCGCCGCCATGCCCGACCTGCACCCCGGCAAGGGCGCGCCGATCGGCGCCGCGATGTCCTCGACCGTGCTCTACCCGTTCCTCGTCGGCTCCGACATCGGGTGCGGCATCGCGGTCTTCCCGATCGCGCTGCGCCGGGTCGTACCCGAGCGGCTCGCGGCCCGGTTCCCCGACCTGGACCGGGCGCTCGACCCGGACCGGGACGCCGACGACCCGGCCTGGTCGGTGCTCGACGGCGACGTGCCGGCCGGTCACCTCGACGGTCTCGGCACCGTCGGGCGCGGCAACCACTTCGTCGAACTGGCCCGCGTCGGGCCGATCCTCGCGGCGGAGCACGCCGCGCGGCTCGGACTGGACGCCGGTGACCTGGTGCTCGTGGTGCACTCCGGGTCGCGCGGGCTGGGCGAACGGATCCTGCGCGAGCACACCGAGACGCACGGCGCCGGTCCCGCGCCCGACCCGGACGCCTACCTGGCCCGGCACGACGCGGCAGTACGGTGGGGGTCGCTCAACCGGCGGCTGCTGGCCGCGCGGGTCGCGTACGCGCTCGGCGCCGAACCCACCGAACCGGTCGTCGACCAGTGCCACAACCTGGTCGAGATCCGCGACGGGCGCTACCTGCACCGCAAGGGCGCGGCGCCGGGCGACGGCCGGGACGTGCTGATCGCCGGCACCCGTGGCACGCCGTCCTACCTGGTGGCGGCGCACGCCGGGCCGGACGCCGGTTACTCGGTGGCCCACGGCGCCGGGCGCAAGATGTCCCGCGCCGACGCGCTGCGCCGGGGCCGGGCCAAGCACACCGTCGAGGAACTGCGCCGTACGCCGGTCGGCTCGATCGTGGTGTGCGGCGACCGGCAGTTGCTGTTCGAGGAGGCGCCCACCGCCTACAAGCGCATCGAGCAGGTCATCGGCGACCTGGTGGCGCACGACCTCGCCACACCGGTCACCACAACGGTTCCGCTGGTCACCTACAAGACGCCGGACGTGGGCCGCCGCGACGAGCGCCGGAAGGGCCGCCGGTGACCGAGCTGCTGCTGTCCGCCGGACGCGGACCGGCCGAGTGCGCGTGGGCGCTGGCCCGGCTGCTGTCCCGCCTGGAGGGCGAGGCGGTCCGGCGGGGCCTGCGTACCGAACGGGTCGAGACGGTGCCCGGCGACCGGGCCGGCACCTACCGGTCGGTGCTGGTCCGGATCACCGGCGCCGGGGCGGAGGCGTTCGCGGCCGGGTGGACCGGCACGCTCTGCTGGCAGGCGCCCAGCCCGTACCGGACGGGCCACGGCCGGAAGAACTGGTACGTCACCGCGCGGACGTGCCGGACCGACGTGGTGGTCACGCCGTTCCACGAGGCCGACGTCGAGTTCGTGCCGTGCCGCACCGGCGGGCCGGGCGGCCAGCACCGCAACAAGGCGAGCACCGCCGTCCGGGCCACGCACCGCCCGTCCGGCCGGACCGTGGTGGTGGACACCGAACGGCACCTGCACCTCAACCGCCGGATCGCGGTCGAGCTGCTGCGGCAGCGGATCGCCGCCGACGACGAGGCGGCCCGGCGCGCGGGCGTCGACGCCCGCTGGCGGGTCCACGACGAGCTCGTGCGCGGTGACCCGGTACGGGTGGAACGTCCCTGACACGGCCCGGTCCGCCGCGCGTGAGGGCCCCGGCTACCGTGGGCGCGGCGGACGGGCAGCCCGGCTCGCCGGCGTACGGCGCGCGAGGAGGACTGATGCGGCGGAGAAGGAGCGGCCACTACAGCGCGTACTCCGCCGACCCCGGGCAGGTCACCGACGGCGCCCGCGACATGGACCGCGTCCGGTGAACCCGCTCGTGCAGCGCTTCCGCGCCGTGGTCGCGATGTGGATCCTCGTCGGCTCGGGCGGGTTCCTGCTGGCCGGGTTCCTCGGCCTCGCTCTGCTGACCCAGACGGGTCCGTTCGCGGCCGCGGCGCTGCGTGGCGCCTCGACGAGCTGGCCCTGCCGGTGACCGGGATGCGCCTGCACGTGGGCTGTGCCATGTGGACGCACAAGTCCTGGTCCGGCCGCTTCCTGCCGCACCCGCTGCCCGCACACGAGCGGCTGCGCGCGTACGCCGGGTGGTGCGACGCCGTGGAGGGCAACACCACGTTCTACGCCACCCCGGCCCGGGAGACGGTGGCGTCCTGGGCCGACCAGACCGAGCCGGGCTTCCGTTTCCTGCCGAAGCTGCCGAAGGTGGTCACCCACGAGCGCCGGCTCACCGGCGGCGAGGCCGAACTGCGGGCGTTCCTGCACGCGATGGAGCCGCTCGGCCCCCGGGCCGACGCGCTCTGGATCCAGCTGCCCGGCTCGTTCGGCCCCGGCGACGTGCCCGACCTCGACCGGTTCCTGCGCACGCTGCCCACCACCCACAGGTACGCCGTCGAGGTCCGCCACCCCGCCTTCTTCACCGAGCCCGGTGCGGTACGTGCGCTGGAGGCGACGCTGCACCGGGCCGGCGCGGAGTGGATCCCGTTCGACACCACAGCGTTCTTCCGGACGCCGCCGACGAGCGACGCCGAGCGGGAGGCGTGGACGCGCAAGCCGCGCCTGCCGCTGCGTACCCGGGCGCTGACCGACCGGCCGATCGTGCGCTACCTGGGCCGCGACGACCCGGCCCGCACGGTCGAGGGCTGGCAGCCGTGGCTGGACGTGGTGACCGGCTGGCTGCGGGAGGGCCGCTCGCCGACCGTGTTCGTGCACACGCCGGACAACGCCGACGCGCCCGAGCTGGCCCGCCGCTTCCACGACCAGGTCCGCGAGCGGGTGCCCGGGCTCGCGCCGCTGCCCGAGCCGGAGCCGGTCGGCCCGGCCACGCTGTTCTGAGCGCCGGGTGGGATCGCCGCCAGCCCGCTCAGCCCGCTCAGCCCGCTCAGCCCGCTCAGCCTGCCCGGCCGCCCTCGGGCGGGGGCAGGCGGTCGTCGTACGCGCCGGACCGTCCCGCGTACCGCTCCCCGCGCAGGAACGGCAGCGGGTTCGGGGTGCAGCCGTGCAGGCCGAGCGTCTGCTGCTGCATCACCGGCGCCGGACGTCCCCGCCCCGGGCAGCGCTCGTGCCCGTGACCCAGACGGTGGCCGACCTCGTGGTTGACCACGTACCGGCGGTACGCCGCGAGATCGCTGCCGTAGGCGGGCGCGCCGCGCACCCAGCGGGCCACGTTGACCACCACCCGGTCCCCGCTACGGCAGGACGTGTACCGGTCCGGCCCGTCCCCGCACAGGTCGTCGCGCGTACCGGGAGTGGCGAGGTAGACGGTGAAGTCGGCGGGCCCGCGGGCGCCGACGCGGCGCAGGGCGATCCGTCCGTCGGTCGTCCAGCCACCCGGGCCGGTGAGGATGCCGGTGACCTGCGCCGCGAAATCGGCCGGTGGCAGACCGGTGATGTCGCGCTCCACCGCCACCCGGTAGCGCAGCAGCCGGCCCGTACCCCCGCCGGTGGCCGGCTCGGCGGCGGCGAACCGCCACTCGTCGCCGCCGTCGGCGGGATAGCCGATCCGCGCCGGACGGGACCGGACGGGCGCCGCCGCCGACGCGGACGGCACGGCGGCGGACGGCCCGGCCGGTCCGGACGGCGCGACTGCGGGCTGATCGGCCACGGCCGGTGTGCAGCCGGCCAGCGACACCGCCAGCGCGATCACGGCGGCGCCGCCGCGTGTCCGGTCCACGGTCCTGGTCATCTCGTCTCCCCTCGGCACCCGGTCGGGGGCACGGGGATGAGGACGGGTGACCCGTCGCGGAAGTTGGTCCGGCGGGGACTCAACCTTTTCCGCGTCCCGCACGTCCCTACCGGGGTGAGAGGTGCAGAGGACCGGCATGGCCCGGGGTGACGCGGAGTTCGTCGAGTTCGCGCGGGCATCCTCGGCGCGGCTGACGCATGCCGCGTTCCTCATGACCGGCAACCACCACCACGCCGAGGACGCCGCCCAGACCGCGCTGGTGCGCACGTACGCGTCCTGGTCCCGGATCCGCAACGGCGACCCGTACGGCTACGCCCGGTCGGTGCTGGTGAACCACCTCGTCGACACCTGGCGGCGGCCGATCCGCGAGTACCCGAGCGACGACCTGCCGGAACGGCGCGGCGGCGACATGGCCGAGGAGGTGGCGACCCGGCGGTGGCTGGTCACCGCGCTCGGCACGCTCACCGCCCGTGAACGCGCCGTCGTCGTCCTGCGCCACTACTTCGACCTGCCGGAGGCCCAGGTGGCCCGCGAACTCGACGTGTCCGTCGGCACCGTCAAGAGCACCTCGTCGCGGGCGCTGGAGAAGCTGCGTACCGCCGGTCTGTCCGCGCCGCGACCGCAGGAGACGTGCCGGTGACCGAGATGGACGAGCTGCGCCGGGTGATGCGGGCGACCGAGCGGGCCGACGGCCTGGACATCGCGGACATCATGCGCCGGGGACGCCGGCTGCGCCGCCGCCGGCGGATCGGCGCGGGGGTCGCGGCGGCGGTGGCGACGGTCGCGGTGGCCGTCGGGGTCGGCGCCGTGGCGACGCGGCCCGGCCCGCCGGACCTCCCGGCCGGGGAGCCGGTCGCCACCGCGTCCGCCGACACTCCCCCGCCCACGCCGACCGCCGCGCCGGCTCCGACCGAGGCGCCACCGCGACCGCTCGGGACGGTCGTGGACAGCGGCATCCGGTACGGCGCCGACGAGCGCGTGTTCTTCATGGTCCCGGTCGACGTGCCGCAACTGCCGCGCGTGACGATCGGCCTGGTCGCCGGCCGCCGTGCGCCGGACGGCCGCCTGACGTCGGACTTCCTGGTCAACGACGTGTCCGGCAGCGACCGCCGGCCGGGGTTCCACGAGATCGGGTACGACCAGCAGCGGGTGCCCACCGACGCGTCGATCCCCACGTTCGGCTACTTCGTCGGTCCGGCGGCCCGCATCGTCGGGACCGTCGACGGCCGGCAGGTCGAGGCGAGGCTGGTCCGCTGGAGCGAGGACCCCGATGTGGTGATCTTCTGGTTCGACCCGACGACCCTCACCCCGGGAACCCCCCTGGACGGCATCACCGCCCGCACCGCCCAGGGCCGCCGCCTGTAGCCCGGCCCCTCTCCCCTTCTCCCGTCTCTCCCCCGGATGATCAAGGAGTTTGCGGCCCGAAACCGCCCCGGCGAGGACACAAACTCCTTGATCACCGGCGTCAGGAGGCCGAGCTACGTGGATCTTGGTACGGAGCCGCCCTCATGAGGGCGCGCTCGCACCAAGATCCACGGCCGCTCAGGGTGTGGGGAGGCCTGACGCGTCGGAGAGGGGCGGGTGGGGCGGGGGGCCGGTCGGCGGCGGTGATCATGCGCTTTCTGCCCGGTCAGACGGGGCATTTCCGACATCGGCGGGGCCGCAAGTGCAAGATCGCGGGGAGCGGGTGGGGGCGGGAGGGCGGGGGCGGGCGGGGGCGGGGCGGGAGGTGGGGCGGGTGGGTGTGAGGATCGGGGCATGCGTGCTGTGGTGTTCGAGCAGTTCGGGGTACGGCCGGAGGTCCGGGAGGTGGGCGACCCGGCGCCGGCGCCGGACGGGGTGGTCGTCCGGGTCGGCGCGACCGGCCTGTGCCGCAGCGACTGGCACGGCTGGCAGGGCCACGACCCGGACATCCGCCTGCCGCACGTGCCGGGGCACGAGTTCGCCGGTGTCGTCGTGGCCACCGGCGCGGACGTACGCGGCTGGCGGCCCGGCGACCGGGTGACAGCGCCGTTCGTCTGCGCGTGCGGGCGGTGCCCGTCCTGCCTGGCCGGCGACCAGCAGGTCTGCGAGCGGCAGACCCAGCCGGGCTTCACCGGGTGGGGCTCGTTCGCCGACCTGGTCGCGGTACGGCACGCCGACGTCAACCTGGTCCGGCTGCCGGACGAGCTGGACGAGGCGGCCGCTGCCGCGCTCGGCTGCCGGTTCGCCACCGCGTTCCGGGCCGTCGTCGCGCAGGGCCGGGTCGCGGCGGGCGAGTGGATGGCCGTGCACGGCTGCGGCGGCGTCGGCCTGTCCGCGGTCATGGTGGCGACGGCGAGCGGGGCGCGGGTGGTGGCGGTGGACGTGTCGTCCGGCGCGCTGGAGCTGGCCCGCCGCAGCGGCGCCGCGGTCTGCGTGGACGCGAGCGCGCTCGGCGGTCCCGCCGAGGTGGCCGCCGCGATCCGGGAGGCCACCGGCGGGGGCGCCCACCTGTCGCTGGACGCGCTCGGCAGTCACGCCACCTGCGTCGCGTCGATCGAGGGCCTGCGCCGGCGCGGCCGGCACGTGCAGGTCGGGCTGCTGCCCGCCGCGCAGGGCCGGCCCGCGCTGCCGATGGACCTGGTGATCGCGTACGAGCTGGAGCTGCGCGGCAGCCACGGCATGCCGGCGCACGCGTACCCGGAGATGCTGCGGCTGGTCACCGCCGGGGTGCTGCGCCCGGCCGAGCTGGTCACCCGCACCATCGACCTCGACGCCGCGCCTGACGCGCTGGCCACGATGGACCGGCCGGCCACCGCCGGGATGTGCCTGATCCGGCCCTGAGACGGGCACGGGCCGGCCCGGCGCCGGGAGACCCGGCGCGGACCGGCCCGCGAGGCCGTCCGGTCAGTCGGTGACGGTCACCGTGACGGTACGGGGCGGCTGCTGGTACTGCCCCCGGTTGTCCATGCCGCGGATCGTCACCGTGTACGTGCCGGCCGGGATCACCGGCGACGTGTACGCGAAGTTCGACCCCGGCGAGCCCGGGCTGGTGAGGAACGTGCCGATCCACGGCCAGCTGGTCGGCGCGCCCGCCCGGCCGAACGTGCCGGCCGAGTTCATGCCCTGACCGGCGCTGTTGCCGATCTGCACCTCGACCTTCTGCATCCCGCCGTCGTCCACGGCCCGGCCGGTGATCACGATCCGGCCACCGGTGTACGCCTGACCCTCGACCGGCGTGATGCTCGGCTCCAGCGTCGGGTCGGTGTCACCCGGGTAGACCAGGTAGCGGGCGGTGGCGCCGCTGGTCGAGTTGTCCTGCTGACCGGCGGTGTCCACGGCCCACGCCTCCACGCTGTACGTGCCGCGCGTGGGCAGGTCGATCGAGAGCGTGAACGCGGTGCTGGTCGCGCCGGACGCGGCGAGCGTCGCGTCGACCGTGGCGAACGCGGCGGCCATGGTGCCGTTGGGCTGCACGTACCGGCCGGTGTCCAGGTCGCGCAGCGCGATCCGGACCGCCCGCACGCCCTTGTCGTCGGTCGCCGTGCCGGTCAGGTCCAGGTGCAGCTGGTCGACGTCCTGGTTGGTGCCGGTGAAGCTGAGCAGCCCGTTCGGGAAGGAGTCGCCGGGCACCTGGGCGGTGACTGTGAGCCGGCCCATGTTGGTGCTGGACGTGGTCAGGCCGAGCTTGTCGGTCGCCCGTACCCGGAAGTCGTAGACGCCCGGGGTGAGCGGCACCGTGGTGAACGACCAGTCGAACGTCGCGGCGTCGAGGTTGGTCGGGGAGATCCGGTGGTAGCCGGCGACCGAGTCGGCGCCCCACGTACCGTCGCTGGCGAGCGCCTCGCGGGTGGTGTTGTTGCGCAGGTAGATCTCGACCGACTTCAGGGCGTCGTCGTCGCTCGCCGTACCGGCGAACGTGACCGCGCCACCGGGCGCGACGGTGAACGGCGCCGAGTTGCCCGGCGGGGTCATCGCCACCGGCGAGGTGATCGCCACTGTCGGCGGTACGCCGTTGGCCGACACGGTCCAGTCGCGGGTGTCGCCGCGCAGGTCGCTCTGCCCGGTCGTGTCGACGGCGGTGGCGGTCATCTTCCACTGTCCCTCGACCGGCAGCGTGACCTCGTACTGCCAGGTGGTGGACGTCGCGCCGATCACGTCCGGCTCGCCGCGGAAGGTGTTGTAGACGGCGGCGACGGTGCCGTCGTCCTGGAGGTACCGGTTGTCGGGCGTGCGGAACGAGTAGATGAGCGAGTTGACGCCCTTGTCGTCGGTGGCGGTGCCGGAGGCCACGAAGGTCTGCGTGGCGAGCAGGCCGGCCGACGGCGAGCTGATCCGGGTCGACGGCGGCAGGTCGTCGAAGCGGAACGTCTCGATCTTCTTGACCGCCTTGGTGGTGTCGCCGGCCCCCTTGCGGTCGAACGTCTTCGCCTGCAACTGGTAGACGCCGGCCGGCAGCGTCACCGGCAGGCTCCACGTGGTGGAGGTGGCGTTCGGCGCGGCGACAGTCGTGTTGATCGCCTTGAACGCGCCCCAGGTGGTCAGGTCGGCCTGGAGGTACTTGCCGCTGTTGCGGTCCTGGATCTCCAGCTGGACCCGCGCCACGCCGGCCGGGGCGAGCGCCTGGCCGCTGATCGTGAACGACTCGCCGGCCGGCTTCACCGCGCCCTCGATCGGCGTCGTGACGGTGGTGTCCAGCGCCGCGGGCGCGGGCTGCTTGGAGAGGTCGAAGAAGGCCACCCGGCCGGTGGTCTTGCCGCCCTTGACGTTGCCGTCGCCGCCGACGAGCAGGCCGCGCGAGGTGGCGAGCATCGCCTTCTCGCCCTCGTACGAGTTGGAGCCGGGGTTCCACTCCAGCGCGGTGCCGGTGAGCGGGTCCAGCGCGCCGAGGTGGTCGCGGCGGACCACCTGGTCGCCGAGGCCGTAGCCGCTGAGCCCCTGGCCGGTGCCGTATCCGACGTTGTCCAGGCCGGGCCACGGCACGTTCGACGTGGGCGACTCCTGCCAGCTGAAGTGGCCGCCGACGTAGACGGCGGTGTCGGTGATCGCGACCGAGTAGATGCTGTCGAAGTGCCGGGAGATCCAGAGCGGCTCGACGTTGTCGTTTCCGGTCAGCGGGTACGCGATGGCGGTGTCGTTGATCGGCGGCCGGTCGCCGCCGGAGCCGCTGGTGACCACGAAGTACGAGTCGTCCGGCGCGATGTCACCGGCGAAGACGCGCTGGATGCCGCCGACGAAGGAGAGGTTGTCCTCCCACAGCCGGGTACGCCACGGCAGCAGCGCCTTGGTGGCCGTACCGATGAGCGCCACGCCGTAGCGGTCCTGGCCGGCGATCTGGCGGCCGGTGTGCACGACCAGCAGCTTGCTGCGGTCGTGGGTGAGCTTGAGCTGCTGCACGGTGAGCATGCCGCCGACGCCGATGCCGCCGGTGACCGGCAGGTTGAAGCCGGTGTCGACGGCGCCGGTGGTGGGGTTGAGCGCGGCCAGGCCGCTGCGGCTGACGCCGTTGACGGTGGCGAACTGGCCGCCGACGTAGACGGCGTTGGCGCTGACAGCCAGCGCGGTGGCCCGCGCGTTCGCGGTGGCGGTGAACGCGGCGACCGGCGCGCCGGTGGTCGGGTTCAGCCGGGCGATCTTGCGCTTGGTGACGCCGTTGACGGTGTTGAACGCGCCGGCGATGTAGAGCGACTTGCCGTCCGGCGACGCCTCCACCGCGGCGACCGCGCCGTCGATGACCGGCTTGAACCCGGTGTCCACCTTGCCGGTGTCCAGGTTGTACGACGCCAGGGACCGCTGCGTGATCGCGGACCCGCCGACGTTCGCGATCGAGGTGAACGTGCCGGCGATGAAGACGCGGTTGCCGATCACTTCGATGTCGACGATCTCGCCGTTGGTGATCCGCGGCGTGTCGGTGCGGGGGGTGGTCGGCATCAGCCGGGTGTCCCCGGGGGTGACCAGCGCACGGGTCGCCGTGGTGCGCGCGGCGCCGAGCGCGGCGCTGCTTCCCGTCGCCTGTGCGCCGGTGTGGCCGGCCACGCCGGCGTCCCGCACGGTGACGGTGGCGGCGAGCGCCGGCACTCCCGCCACCACGACCGCGCCGGCGACGACGACCGTCACCGCGCGAAGCCAAACTCGCATCGAGACAACTCTCCCTGTCCGCCGGGACGGCCCCCTCGGGTGATTCCCGAGTCCCCTCCGTCCGCGTGCCGGACGCCACCGTAGGAGGCAAAGACTTCTCGCGATACGTGCCGCACCGGTAATCGACCGGTCGCCATCAATTCCGGCCACACCGGCAGGGCGCCTCCACCGATCGGGTCACCGGCTGTCACCGTCCGGCCGTGCGCGCCGTCCGGTCCGCAACGTGCGGCCTTACACAGCGGACCCAGGGGTGGGTCAGTCGCCCCGTACCCGGGGGTGGCGGTGGTCGGTCAGCCGCAGGCCGACGCCGCGTACCGCCGCGATGGTGACGCCGGTGCCCAGTTCGTCGAGCTTACGGCGCAACCGCTTGACCAGGGACTGCACGTCGGCCCGGCCGTGCGTCGGCGCGTCGTGCCAGACCGCGTGGTGCAGCTCGGCGTAGCTCCACACCCGTACCGGCTCGACGGTCAGGCAGGTCAGCAGGTCGCGTTCCAGCCGGGTCAGGGCGGTCTCCCGGTTGCCCCACCGGGCGGTCGACCGGGCCGCGTCGATCACCAGCGCGCCGTCCGGTGCGGGCTTGTCCCGGGGTACGGGCGCAGCCGGCGCGACGGCCGGGGCAGGTGCGTGCGCCGAGGCCGGCGCATCCGTGATCAACTCGCGCAGCTCGTCCAGATCGGCGACCATCAGAAGGGGCGCGACGCCGTCCAGCAGCTCGGTCAGCCGCAGCCGTTCGGCCGGGGACGACGTCACCCCGATGACGAGCGAGAAGGGGCGCTCCGACGGGTCGGTGCCGGAGTTCGCCGCGTTCGTGCCGTCAGTCGTCACCGCGCCCCACCGTGACAAAAACTGTCAACAGGCCGCCCGATCCGGGGGCCTGTTGGTGACATGTTGCTCACGTACGGTCATTGATCGTTCCTTGCTGTCGATCATAGTGTCCACTCAGGCGTCCGGCGCAGACCCGCACGGCGCCTAGGGGGCCTGGGGGGTTCTTTTCACACCGGTGTAGCAGTCGGGAGAGCACGTCTCCTGGCCCTTCTGCCATGGCTCGATCATCAGCGGGTCATCGGAGGAGGAGGCAGCACCGATGCTGAGACGTCCACACAGATGGGGCCCGGCCCGGCGGCTGGTGAGCGCGGGCGCCGCCCTGGTGCTCGCCGCCACCGCGCTGGCCGCGACCGGCACTGCGGCACAGGCCGAGACGGGCGCGGGCGCGGCGGCCGGCGACAAGATCCGTCCCGAGCTCACCCGCCAGCTCCAGGGCAAGAGCGAGGGCGACTTCTGGATCCACTTCGGCGCCAAGGCGGACCTGAGCAAGGCCGCCTCGATCAAGGACTGGAACGAGCGCGGCGCCGCCGTCGCGGCGGCGCTGAAGAAGACAGCCGCCGACAGCCAGTCGAAGATCCGCGCCGAGCTGGACCGCTCGGGCACGAAGTACCAGACCTTCTGGGCGACGAACGCCATCAAGGTCACCGACGGCTCGCTGACCATGGCGCAGAACTTCGCCGCCCACTCCGAGGTGGACGGCCTGTACGCGCCGGTGGAGTACAAGCTGCCGGAGACCACCCCCGGCACGGACGAGAAGTCGGCGAACGCCCTGGAGTGGGGCATCGCCAACATCAACGCCGACGACGTCTGGTCCCAGTACGGCGTCAAGGGCGCCGGGATCACGGTGGCGAGCATCGACAGCGGCGTCCAGTTCAACCACCCGGCGCTGGTGAACGCCTACCGGGGCAACAACGGTGACGGCACCTTCGACCACGACTACAACTGGTTCGACGCCGCAGGCGAGTGCGCCACCGCGCCGTGCGACTCCGACGGCCACGGCACGCACACCATGGGCACCATGGCCGGCGCCGACGGGGCCAACCAGATCGGTGTCGCCCCCGAGGTCAAGTGGATCGCCGCGAACGGGTGCTGCCCGTCCGACGCCGCGCTGATCTCCTCCGGCCAGTGGATGCTGGAGCCCACCGACCTCAACGGGCAGAACCCGGACGCCAGCAAGCGGCCGAACATCATCAACAACTCGTGGGGCACCACGGCGCCGTCGAACGAGCCGTTCATGGAGGACGTCACGAACGCGTGGACCGCCTCCGGCATCTTCGGCGTCTGGTCCAACGGCAACAACGGCCCGTCCTGCCAGACCAGCGGCTCACCGGGCAGCCTGGCGAGCAACTACTCGGCCGGCGCGTACGACGTCAACAACAACATCGCCAGCTTCTCGTCCCGGGGTACCGGGCAGAACGGCGAGATCAAGCCGAACATCTCGGCGCCTGGTGTGAACGTGCGCTCCAGCGTGCCGACCAACTCGTACGCCAGCATCAGCGGCACCTCGATGGCGGCGCCGCACCTGGCCGGCGCGATCGCGCTGCTCTGGTCGGCGGCGCCCACGCTGGTCGGCGACATCACGGCGACCCGCGCGCTGCTCAACGACACGGCGATCGACAAGGGCGACTCGCAGTGCGGCGGCACCACCGACGACAACAACGTCTACGGTGAGGGCCGCCTGGACGCGCTCGCGCTGCTCGCCGCCGCCCCCATCGGCGACAACGGCACGCTGGCCGGCAAGGTCACCGACGCCGCCACCGGGGCCGGGATCGCCGGCGCGACTGTCACCCTGTCCGGGGCGGCCGATCGCACGCTGACCACCGGCGCGGACGGGACGTACTCCTCGCTCCTGCCGGCCGGCGACTACCAGGTGGTCGTCTCGGCGTTCGGGTACGCGACCCGCACCCTGCCGGCGACGATCACCGCGAACACGACGACCACGCTCGACGTGGCGCTCACCGCGGTAGCGAGCGTCACGGTCAGCGGGCAGGTCACCGACGGGTCCGGGCACGGCTGGCCGCTGTACGCGAAGGTGAGCGTCGAGGGCACGCCGATCTCCGACTACACGACGCCGACGACCGGCCGCTACAGCCTGTCGCTGCCGTCCGGGGCGACGTACCGGCTCAAGGTCGAGCCGCAGTACGCCGGCTACCTGACCACCACCAAGGAGGTCACCGTCGGCACGGGCAACGTGACCGCCAACATCGCGGTGCAGGCGAACCCGGAGGCGTGCACCACCGCCCCCGGCTACACCGTCAGCTCCGACGGCGAGTACGAGACGTTCGACGGCACCGGTGTCCCGGACGGCTGGACCGTGGTGGACAACGCCGGCACCGGCCAGGTCTGGGAGTTCACCGACGCCGGTGAGCGCGGCAACCTGACCGGCGGCAGCGGCAACTTCGCCATCATCGACAGCGACAACTACGGCAGCGGCGGGCGGCAGGACACGTCGCTGGTCAGCCCGGTGGTCGACCTGACCGGCGTGACCGCGCCGGTGATCCGGTTCAACCAGGACTACAACTGGCTCAACAGCGACCGCGCGGACGTGGACCTGAGCCTGGACGGCGGCACCACGTGGAGCAACGTGCTCCGGCAGGCGGCCGACGTCCGCGGCCCGCGGGTGACCGAGGTGCCGATCCCGCAGGCGGCCGGCCAGTCGCAGGTGCAGGTGCGCTTCCACTACTACGAGGCGAGCTGGGAATGGTGGTGGCAGGTCGACAACGTCCTCATCGGCAGCAAGCTCGTCTGCAAGCCGGTCAAGGGCGGCCTGGTGCTCGGCCACGTCCGCGACAAGAACGACAACAGCTACGTCAACGGCGCCACGGTGACCAGCAAGGACCGCCCGGCGGAGAAGGCCACCACAGTCGCCACGCCGGACGACACCGAGCTGCCCGACGGCTTCTACTGGATGTTCTCGTCGCTGACCGGGACGCACCCGTTCACCGCCGGTGCCGGCAACTACGTGAGCCAGACCAAGCAGGTGGCGGTCGAGGAGGACTGGGCCACAGCGGCCAACTTCCAGCTCGCCGCCGGCCGGCTGTCGGTGAAGCCGACCTCGATCACCGGCACGGTCCGGATGCCCAGCGGGAAGGTCAGCAAGACGTTCACCGTCACGAACACCGGCGGGGCCCCGGTCACCGCCGAGTTCAGTGAGCGCGACGGCGGGTTCGTGCTGCAACGGGCCGACGGCTCCCGGCTGTCCGAGCAGGCGCTGCTCGGCTCCACCGGCGCGCCGGTCCAGCGGCTGACCGCCGCCACGTCGTTCGCGGCCCGCTCGTCGGGCAAGTCGTCGAACGCGATCGCCGCCGCCGCACCGCAGGCGGACCCCTGGACCACCATCCCGGGCTACCCGGCGAACGTGATGGACAACCGGGTCGTCAACGTCGACGGCACCGTCTACTCCATCGCCGGTGGCGACGGCACCGCGTCGAGCGCCAAGAACTACCGGTACGACCCGATCACCCAGGCGTGGACCGGCATCGCCGACCTGCCCGGCGCACGTAACGCCATGACGGTCGGCGTGCTCGACGGCAAGATCATCGCCACCGGTGGCTGGGGTGCCGCCGGACCGGACGCCGCCACCTTCTCGTACGACCCGGCGGCGAACACCTGGACCCGCAAGGCCGACAACCCGGCGCCGCGCGCGGCGGCCGGCCAGGCGGTCGCGGGCGGCAAGCTGTACGCGATCGGCGGCTGCACCACAGCGAGCTGCACGCCGATGGCCAACTCTGTGGTCCGGTACGACCCGGGCGCCGACGCCTGGGAGACGCTGCCGGCGTACCCGAAGTCGGTGGCGTTCCTGTCCTGCGGCGGGATCGACGGCACCGTCTACTGCACCGGTGGCAACGACGGCACCACGTCGCAGAAGGTCGGTTACGCCTTCGACCCGGCCGCGGGCGCCTGGACCGCCATCCCGGACGCGCCGGCCGACAGCTGGGCCTCCTCGTACGCGGTGGCGAACGGCAAGCTGCTGGTCGTCGGCGGGTCGCAGGGCGGCGCCATCACCAACGCCGGCTTCGCGTTCGACCCGGCGACCAACTCGTGGGCCAACCTGCCCAACGCCAACGCCCCCCGCTACCGGGGTGGCGCGGCCTGCGGGTTCTACAAGATCGGCGGTTCGTCGGGCGGCTTCACGGCCACCAAGGACAGCGAGGTCCTGCCCGGCTTCGGCGAGTGCGCCGAGGGCGCGGCCGACGTGAGCTGGCTGACCGTCGACAAGTCGAAGGTCACGCTGGCACCGGGTGAGAAGGTCACCGTCACGGTCGGGATGGCCGCGAACGTCGACCAGCCCGGCACGTACTCGGCCTCCGTGGTGATCAAGGAGAACACCCCGTACACGGTGGAGCCGGTGGCGGTGACGATGATCGCGCAGCCGCCGACCACCTGGGGCAAGCTGTCCGGCACGGTCTCCGGCAAGAGCTGCCAGGGCGCCACCGCGCCGCTGGCGGGCGTGACCGTGCAGGTCGACTCCTGGGCGAACTCGTACACCTTCACCACCGACGCCCAGGGCCGGTACGCCTACTGGATGGACCGGCGCAACAACCCGCTGACGCTGATCGTCGCGAAGGACGGCTGGAAGCCCCAGACGCGCCAGACGAGGATCAACAGCAGCACGCCCACGGTTGAGGACTTCACCCTCTCCCCCACCCGCTGCTGACCCCAGCGGCTGACGAGGACGGCCCGCCCGGCACACCCGCCGGGCGGGCCGCCCCCTTTCCCCGGCGATCTTGCACTCGCGGCCCCGGCAAGGCAGACAAAAGCCCCACCCAAGGGGCCGTAACTGCAAGATCAACGGCGAGGGCGGGAGGGGACGGGGGTCAGGGGTTACGGGGTGAGGCGGAAGCCTACGCCTCGGACGGCGTGGATCATGGCGGGGGCGTCCAGGCGGCCCAGCTTGCGGCGGAGGCGGCGTACCACGGAGTGCATGTCCGAGCCCCGCCCGAGGTGGTCGTTGCCCCAGACGGCGCGGTGCAGCCGCGCGTACGTCCACACCTGGCCGGGCGTACCGGTGAGGCAGACGAGCAGGTCGTGCTCCAGCGGCGTCAACCCGATCTCCCGCTCCCGCCAGCGCAGCACCCGCCGGTCGGAGTCGACGGCCAGTTCCCGCCCGGGTGGCTCGGCCGGCGCCTCGTCACTCGCGGGCGGGTGCGGCGCCGGGGCGAGCGCGGGCCGGCGTACCAGGTCGAGGAAGCGGCGGGCCTGATGGGCGCTGGACACGATCAGGAACGACTCGGTGCCGCCGAGCAGTTGGGCGAGCTGCCGGCGCTCGGCCGACGAGGACGCGATGCCGATGACCAAGGACGGGAGCCCTGTCATCCGTTCCCACCTTTCCGGCAGGCCGAACCACAACGCCGGGCGGTCGCCAGGCACGACGATGCGGAGGCACCTGGCTTGCGGAGTTCGACCCGAGGGGTGCGGGAGCTGCGGTTTCGTGAGGCTTCGGGGTGAACTACCGGGATCATATAGCCGAGCACCGATGATTGGTATAGCAGTTAACGTCGATGTAACTGCCAGCAACAAGGTGTTCGAGGCAAGTTGCGTCGGCGCACGCGTACCGATGAGAGCCGGGGCGTACGGCGGTCCAATGCGTGTGATCACCCACATGCTCTGCCTGGCCGACGGGACGCCGACCCGCGCGGACATCGCGGCCCGCTGCGCCGAACTGGCCGAGGCGCTGCGTGGCCGCGACCGGGGCGTGGTGGTGTGCGACGTGTCCGCGGTGACCGCGCCCGACCTGGTCACGGTCGAGGTGCTGGCACGGATCCGCCTGACCGCGCGGCGGTTCGGCTGGCGGCTGGAGGTACGCGGCGCGGGCGACGACCTACGCGAGCTCGCCGGCCTGCTCGGGCTGGCCGGCACCCTCCTCGAGCCGGTCCGGCAGCCCGAACAGCGGGAACAGGCGCTCGACGTCGAGGAAGTTGTTGAGCGACGTGATCCGGCCGCCGGAGACGCCGATCACGATCAGCGCCCAGGGCACGTGGCCTGAGCCGTCGGGGTCGCGCCGGTAGTGCCCGAACGCCGGCATCCCGTTGGCGGCGGTCGGCACCAGGCGGGAGCCGCGGCAGCCGCTGCCCGTGCCGGCCATCCACGCCGCGATGTGCTCGGGACCGCGCAGCCACAGCGGCAGCGGCGGCATCGACAGCGTCGCGTCCTCGTGCAGCAGCGCGGTGAGCGCCGCCAGGTCGTACGCCTCGAAGGCCCGCACGTAACGGGCGAGCAGCGCCTGCTGCTCGCTGTCGAGCGGCCGGCGCACCTCGGCCTCGGTGTCGGCCGAGGCGAGCGTGGCCCGCGCCCGTTGCAGCGCGCTGTTGACGCTCGCCACCGACGTGTCGAGCAGGTCGGCGACCTCCTGGGCCGACCAGGCCAGCACCTCGCGCAGGATCAGCACGGCCCGCTGCTTCGGCGGCAGGTGCTGCAACGCCGCGACGAACGCCAGCCGGACCGACTCCCGGCCGGCGACCACCTCGGCCGGATCGGCGACCTCGGGCAGCACCCGGTCGTCGGGCGCCGGGCCGAGCCAGATCTGCTCCGGGCGGGGCTCGCCGGGGTGGCTGGCGGTGCCGACGCCGGCCGGACCGAGGTCCATCGGCCGGATCCGGCGCTGCGCGCTGGTGGACATGGTGAGGCAGACGTTCGTCGCGATCCGGTAGAGCCAGGTCCGCAGCGCGGACCGCCCCTCGAACTTGTCGAAATTACGCCAGGCACGGACGAACGTGTCCTGCACCGCGTCCTCGGCCTCGAAGGCCGAACCCAGCATCCGGTAGCAGTAGCCGGTCAGCTCCGACCGGTACGCCTCGAGTTGCGCCTCGACGGGGACGCTCGCCACCTCGCTCACCCCGCCGAAACTAGCCCACATGCTGCGTCAATGCGAGCACGTTCGAGCCCGCACCGATGAGTCGGTGCCGCCCGGCCGGTCTGACAGCCGTCAGGTCACCACGTCCGAGGAGCACCGATGACCACAGCGCAGCGCGACGAGACCCACGCCCCGGGGCGGTACGCCGACGTCAACGGCGTCCACCTCTACCACGAGACGCACGGCGAGGGCCGGCCGATGATCCTGCTGCACGGCGGCCTCTGCTCGGGCGAGATGTTCGCCCCGATCCTGCCCGCGCTCACCGCGAGGCACCGGGTGATCCTGGTGGACCTCCAGGGGCACGGCCGCACCGCCGACGTGGACCGGCCGCTCGACATGGCGCTGATGGCCGACGACGTGGCCGCGCTGATCGACCACCTCGGGCTGGACCGGCCGGACGTGGTCGGCTTCTCCCTCGGCGGCGGTGTCGCCCTGCACACCGGTTTCCGGCACCCGGAGAAGGTCGGCCGCCTGGTCGCCGCGTCCGCGCACATCCGCCGCGACGCCGTCTACCCGGAACTGCTGGCGCAGCAGGGCCAGGTCGGCGCCGCGGCGGCCGAGTACATGAAGGACACCCCGATGTACGAGCTGTACCAGCGGGTCGCGCCCCGTCCGGAGGACTTCCCCCGGCTGCTCGACAAGATCGGTGAGGCGATGCGGAAGGACTTCGACCTCACCGAGCAGGTCCGTGCCCTGCGGGTGCCGACGCTCGTGGTGGCCGCCGACGCCGACATGGCCCCGCCGAGCCACTTCGTCGAGGTGTTCGGGCTGCTCGACGGCGGCCGGCGCGACGGCGGCTGGACGGGCGAGGGCCGCCCGGCGGGCGGGCACGCGCTGGCGATCCTGCCCGGCCTGACCCACTACGACATCGACCAGTCGCCGCTGTTCGCCGCGGTCACCCTGGACTTCCTCGACCGGGGCCGCTGACCCGCGCGCGTGTGCCGCGTCCCGTACCGGGGTACCGCTTGCACAGGAGCACCGGTGAGGAGGACGAGATGACCGACCCCAGGTACGCACCGATCGGGCTGGCCGCCGCCGGACGGCTGGTCCCCGACGACGGACAGACCGACGGCGGTGAGGTCGTCGGCGCCGACGACGCGGCTGCCGACGCCGCCCGGGCCGGCGCCGACGTGGACCTGTCCCGGGCCGACCGGGACAGCGACGGCACCCCGGTGGGTGCCGCCGACGCCGAGGCCGACCGCCGCCGCGCGGCCGGCGAGTGACGCTCTCCGCCCCGCCACCCGTGCGACGGTGGCGGGGCGGAGCCGTCCTCAGCCGTCGACCGGCAGCTCCACGTCGGGCAGGTGCCCGAGCGCCCGGATCGCGGTGACCGCCGCGTACCCGTCGGCCAGCCAGGCGATGTCGGTGCCGGGGACCGCGCGGACCGCGTTCGCCTCCACAGCCGTACGCACGAACCCCTCACCGCGCTCGGCGACGGACACCTGCACCTGACCGAACGGGGCGAGTGTCGCCTGGCGCAGCCCGGCCACCTGATCGGCCGGCCGGTCCGGCACGTTGAGGTTGAGCACGGTGCCCGGATCCGCCCCGGCCAGCCACGGCAGCAGCGTCGCGGCCAGGTCGGCGGCTGTCGACCAGTGGCGGGACTCGTCGTCCACGCTGTCCAGCACCGCGATCGCCGCGCCACCGCTGCCGGCGCTCGCCGCCGCCGGAGTGAGCACGTCGAGCGACACGGCGAGCGCGCGGATGCCGTTGTTGCCGGCGGTCAGCGCCGCGCCGACGGTGCCGGAGTGCAGGACCGCGTGGCCCGCGTTGGCGCCCCGGTTGATGCCGGACAGCAGCAGGTCCGGCACCGGCCCGAACACGCCGAGCCCGGCCAGCACCGCGATGTACGCCGGGGAGGCCGCCACCGCGTACGCGGGCACACCCGGCAGCCCGTCCAGCTCGGTCTCGCGGAACACCAGCCGCCCGTCGTCGGTCACCGCCGACAGCGCCGCGCTCATCCCGCTCGCCTCGGCCTCCGGCGCCGCGACCACCACGTCCATCCCGCGTTCGTACGCCGACCGGGCCAGCGCGCGGATGCCGGGGGCGTGCACACCGTCGTCGTTGGTCACCAGCACCCGTGGCGGCCGGTCAGTCGTCATCGTCGCCGCCGTCCAGCGGGGTCAGCCGCACCCGGCCGGCCAGTTCGCGGACCGCCTCGGCCCGGCCCGTGCCCAGCCCGTGCCGGGTCACGTTCAGCGCGCCCGCGGCGGCGCCGATGTGCAGCGCCTCCCGCATGTCCCCGCCCCGGGCCAGCACCGCGGCGACCCCGGCGGTCATCGAGTCACCGGCGCCCCGGTGGTCGGCCAGCTCCAGCGGCGGGGCGTGCACCAGCAGCGGCTCGCCGTCCTCCGGCAGCGCCAGCGCGGGCTCCCCCGCGCGGCTGATCAGCACCGTCCGCGCGCCCCGCTCCTGGCACCGGCGGCCGGCGTCGCGCAGCGCCTCGACGCTGTCGTCCTTGGCCAGGCCGTCGTCGAGCAGCTCCTCGTGGCTGACCTTCAGCACGCTCACGCCGCCGTCGAGCACCGCCTCCAGGTACGGCCCGGACAGGTCGGCCACCACCTTGCCGCCGTTGGCGCCGAGGTCGGCGGCGAGCCGGCGGTAGATGTCCGGGTCCACCACCTGCGGGTCGGCCGGCCCGCTGAGCACGCTGACCGGCGCGCGCAGCCCTTCGGTGAGCGTCACCGTGTACAGCTCGTCGATGTCGTGCCGCACCATCGGCGCCCCCGGGTGCTCGGCGATCTCGGTCCGCTCGCCGTCGCGCCGGTCGTGCACGTACCAGCCGGTGCCGGACTCCCGCCGCACCGTCCGGACCGTGACGTCCTCGTCGTCGAGCAGCTTGCGGACCGCGTCGCCCACCTCGCCGCCGAGACCCACGCACATGGTCACCGGTACGCCGAGCGCCGCGATCATCCGGGTCTGCCACACCCCCTGCCCGCCGGGGTGCAGGTGCAGCTCGGGTACGTCGCCCTGCTGCTCGATCGTCACCGTCAACAGCGGGGCCGGGGCGAACACCATCACCTTCTGCTCCATCCGCCAGTGTTGCCCGCTGAGCGGCCCCGGTAATCCCCCAGGTCAGCGCGTACGCGCGGCGGTGCGCCGACGCCGCAGGTACGGCAGCGCGAACAGGTAGAGGCCGCTGATCAGGAGCAGGGCGAGCGGGAGCAGCGGCACGTAGGAGACCCACACGATCGGGTCCTTCTGGGCCAGCGCCACGAAGGTGATCACGACGGTCACGGTGAAGGCGACGGAGAACCAGCGGTGCAGCTGACGGATGCGCGTGTCCATGGACGGTGACCTCTCGCCGGTGGCCTCCCCGGCGGGGAGGCCCGTGCCGGAAACGCTAGGTCCGGGCGCCCGCCCGAGGCTTCTCGATTCCTGACCGGTCCGCGCATTCCTGACCGGTCCACCCTGCCGCCGCGCCGCGCACGGGACGGTTTGCCGGGCAGCCCTACCCTGCCGACAACAGCAGCCGATGCCACGGGGGCAGGCATGCAGATCATCGAACACAGCGTCCTCGGCACCCGGTCCGCCGTGCTCCGTCTACGCCGTCCCGGCAGCCGGTTGGAGTTCCTGGTGTTCCCGATGCTCCACGTGGCGAGCCCGGCGTTCTACGCGGCGGTCACGAAGCGGCTCCGGGAATGCGACCTGCTCGTCGTCGAGGGCGTCAGCGGCCGGTCCGCGGTCGGCTCGGCGTTGACACTCACCTACCGGGCCATGCCGGCCAACCGGCGCTCCGGCCTGGTGACAGACCCCATCCCGTACGCGTCTCTCGGCGTCGAGGTGCTCAACCCGGACGTGTCGGCGGCGGAGTTCGCCCAGGGCTGGCGGGCGATGCCGCTGCGGTACCGCCTCCAGATGTGGCTGGTGATCCCGGTCGTGACCGTGATCCAGTTCTTCGGCGGCACCCGGCGGCTGCTCTCGCCCGAGATCGAGATGAGCGACCTGCCGTCGGCCACCGACGAGCGGTACGCCGACCACGAGTTCACCGAGCACGCCGAGCGCGCGTTCGGCGGCGAACGCGACGAGCGGCTGCTCGCCGCGTTGTCCGAGCTGATCCGTGCCCGGTCGGCGGAACGCATCGACGTGGCTGTCGTGTACGGCGCCGGGCACGTGCCTGCGATCGTGCGCGGGCTCTTCGAGCTGCACGGATACCGTCCCCGCGCCGCCGAATGGCTGACCGTCCTGGAGCGGTGAACAGAGCGCTCAGGCGGCGTCGGAGCGCCGGATGAACCCGGCAACGGCGAGCGCGCTGATCATGGTCGCCACGGCCGCGGCGAGCACCAGAAGGGTGGTCTCCACCTGCACCGTACGCATGTATTCGCCGCCCTCGGCGGTGGCCGACGCGTAGCGCACGGCCGCCAGCGGGTTGAGCAGCACCGCGGCGATACCGGCGGTCCACGCCCTCGCCGGAAGCCGCTCGTCGTCGGGGCGGACGGTCCGCCGGACGGCCCACCGGCCGAGAGCCGCGAACGTGACGAGCAGCGTGACCGGCAGCAGCCAGAGCACGGCGGGCAGCAGGTCACGCAGGGGCACCACGGCGTCGAGCAGCTCCACCAGGAAACCGGAGCCGTCGTGGGTCACCAGGCCGATCCGGTGGCTGTAGGCCGCGAGCGCGACAAGCGTGCAGCCGATGTGGACGGCGATCAGGGCGACGAGGGCGAACAGTGGGGCGCGGCGGGCGGACACCGGGCCGAGGTTACCGCCCGCCGAGCCCCGACGGTGGACCGTCGCGCGCCGGGGCGGTCAGACGCCCAGGGCCAGGTCGGCCACCTCGGCGGCGCAGCCCCAGGACAGCGTCACCCCGGCGCCGCCGTGCCCGTACGCGTGCACCAGCCGCACGTCCGCCGCGTCCACCTCCACCCGGGGGCCGCCGTGCCGGGCCGGCCGCAGCCCGATCCGCTCCCCCAGCACCGGCGCGTCCGCGAGCTGCGGCACCAGCGCCACGCACCGGCGCCGGATCGCCGCCGCCTCCTCCGGGTCGGGGCGGGTGTGTCCCACCCCGGCCTCGTAGGTGCCGCCGAGCACCACGTCGTGGCGGCGCGGATGCACGTACGTGACGCCCGCCGGGTCGTCCTCGTCGCGTACCGAGACGGTCAGGCCCGGGTTCGCCACCAGCAGGACGTGCCCGCGCGCCGGGTACACGGCCGGGTCGGCGGCGAGCCGGCCGGCGGCCAGGCCGGTCGCGTTCACCACGACCGGGGCGACCTCGTACGCCTCGGCGAGCGTACCCAGCGCGCGGCCGACGATCCGGCCGCCGCCCGCCTCCAGGCGCTGCCGGAGCCAGGCGAGGTACGGGGTCATCTCCACCGACGGGGCGGTGAACCGCAGCAGCGCGGTGTACGGCGGCTCCGCCGGCTCGGCCGTCAGGTCGCCGCAGGCGTCGGCCCACCAGGGCGGCCCGGCGTAGCGGTGGCGCAACCACATCCGGGTGGGCCGGTCGACCACCCCCGGCACCCCGTCGGCCGCCTGGCGGCGCAGCTCGGCGTGGGTGTCCCGGGCCCAGCACAGCACCCGGGGATCCTCCTCGGTGTGGCTCGGGTACCAGACCGCGGCGGCCACCGTCGACACCGTGTCGGCCGGGTCGTGGGCGGTCAGGACGGTGACGTGTGCGCCCCGCCGCTGGAGCGTGAGCGCGGTCGTCATCCCGATCACCCCGCCGCCGACCACCACCACGTCCGCCTTCGTCATGACGCCCATGATGGCGCAGGCCCCGGACGCACGACCGGAGCGGGCGGGCCGCCCAGGGAGGCGACCCGCCCGGCGGGCGTCAGCCCTTCTGGCCGACCCGGTCCACGACGGCGACGGACAGCACCGCGGACGTGCCCGCCTCCCCGCCCACGCCGAGGAACGCGTACGTCCGCGGGTCGAACACCAGCACCATCAGAGCTGGACTGCGCCCCGGGGAGGGCCAGCGGACGCCCACACCGGAGCGGCCCGCGCCGTCGGTGGCCTTCTCCACCACCTCCAGGCCCGGCGTCGCGGCGGCGGCCTCGAAGAGCGCGGCCCGCGAGCGCGGCCTCAGGTACGAGTCGCCGAGCAGGGACAGCACGTCCTTGGCGGCGGCGTTGACGTCACCGGGCTCGCCGCTGCGGTGCTTGTCCAGGTAGGCGCGCATCGCTGTGGCGTCGGTGGGCACGGCCGGGTCGTAGGCCGGGCTCGGCACGCACGGTTCGGTGCCCGGCAGGAGCTGCCCGCCCTTGTACATCTTCGCGCGGCCGTCCCGGCAGCCGGGGAGCACGAACTCCTGGCGGCCGCCCGCCGGGTGCTCGACGACCAGGCCGTCCCTCGTCCCGTCCACCGACGCCCAGCTCTCCCGCAGCTGCGGACCGTCCTGCATCCGGGTGTAGACGAACTGGTCGGGCCGGGGCTCGACGTCCGGCAGCCGCAACGCCGCCGCCGCCGCGTCGCGCAGCACCTGCCGGGCGTCGGCCCGGGCGGCCGGCGCGCTGCCGCCGATCCGGTCCGGCGCCAGCACCAGCACCGCGGCCAGCGACGCCGCCACCGACGCCGTCGCGACGCCGGTGAGGACCAGCCGCCAGGCCGGCCGTCGCGCCCGCCGAACCGGCTCGGCCACCGTCGTGGTCATCGCGCCGACCAGCCGGGTACGCGCGGCGCCGAGTCGTTCGTCCGCCGGCAGCTCGGTCTCGTCGCCGAGCCGCTGGAGCAGTCTCATCTCATCCATTACTCAGTACCTCCTCGATGGTGTCGGCCGGTTCGCCGCCGAGCCGTTCCCGCAGCAGGCGGCGCGCCCGGTTCAGCCGGGACCGCACGGTGCCGACCGGGATGGCCAGCGCGGCAGCGACCTCCTCGTACGTCAGGTCCTCCCAGGCGACGAGCAGCAGCACGTCGCGGTCGCCGTCGGCGAGCCCGGCCAGCGCGTCGAGCAGGTGCCGGCGCAGCGACCGCGCGGTCACCTCGGCGGCTACCCGGTCGGCGGGGGACGCCTCGGACGTCGCCGGGTGGTACGCCTGCCGCAGCCGGTACTCCCGTTCCTCGGTGCGCCGCTGCTGGGCGACGAGGTTGGTGGCGATCCCGTACAGCCACGGGCGGGCGTTCGGGCAGCCGGTGTCGAACCGGTCCCGGCGCCGGAACGCGGCGAGGAACGTCTCCGCGACCAGGTCGTCGGCTGCCGCGGAGCCGAGGCGGCGCGCCAGGTAGCGGTGGATGTGCGGCGCGTGCCGGTCGAAGATCGCGGCGAAGGTCTCCGGTTCCCGTACGGACCGGGCGACGACCTCGGCGTCGGTGAGCGCGCCGACGTCGACATCCTTCGCCCGTCTCAGTCTTCTCATGCGCGGCCTCTCGGCGAGTGGGGACGTGTCACCTGTTGTCCGCTGCTCGCGTCCGGACGGTTCACGCCCGTGACGGTAGGCCGGTCGGACGGTCCGTCGTGGACCGCGCGGTCGTACGGGGCGGAATCGCTTTGTCCCTCTCGGTTACGCTCGTGGCGTTTGGCCTTGGGGAGGGCTCATGAGTGCGGATCCTTCGATGAGCGGCGACTTCACCCGCATGCTCGACGCGACGATGGCGGCACTTCGGACGGTGGGTCCGCCGCCGGAGGGTGAGGCGGAGACGCCCGCGGTGGGCGAGGCCGCCGACGGGCAGGTACGCGCCGAGATGGGCCGGGACGGCCGGCTCCACTCGCTGCACGTCGAGCCGCGGCTGATGCGGCTCGGCTCCGACGAGCTGACCGCCCACATCGTCACCGCCGTCAACGCGGCGATCGACGGGCTGCGCGCCGGCCCGGCCCCGCAGGTCGCGGACATGTCGCAGTTGCGGGAGCAGTTGCAGGAGGTACGGGACACGGCCGTACCCCGGCTCGGGTCGTTCCTCGACGCGCTCACCGAGGCGCAGGAACGGCTGGCGCGCGGCGGGCAGCGATGAGCGGCGGCGGCTTCGAGGTGCACCCGCCGCTGATCCGGGCCGCCGGGCGCGGCGTCACCGACGTGGCCAAGCGGTTCACCGGCGAGCTGGAGGCGTTCGAGGCGCGGATGCAGGGCTACGGCGAGCCGTGGGGCGCCGACGACATCGGGTCGCTGATCGGCATCGCGTACACCGAGGTGGCGAACTACATCTTCGACTGCCTCGGCATGGCCGCCGACGAGTTCACCTCGGCGGGCGCCGACATCGCGGGGATGGCCGACTCGTACGAGCGGGTCGACGAGGACGGCGCGGGCACCATGCGCTCGCTGGCCGGCGGGCTGGGGTGAACCGTGGGACTGCAACTACCCGGTGAGCTGGTCACCGCGCTCGGCTGGATCGGCTACACCTGGCCGGCCGCCGACGAGGAGAAGCTCTTCGAGATGGGCCAGGCGTGGCTGGAGTTCGGCGGCCGGATCGGGGCGGCGGCCGGCGAGGCGGACGCGGCCGCCGCGCAGGTGTGGACGCAGAACGTCGGCCCGGCGATCGCGGCGTTCCAGAAGTGGTGGGGCGGCGAGCAGAACGGGCCGCTCGTGCTGCACGACAGCATGCCCGCGGCGATGCTGCTGGGCGCCGGGCTGATCATCTGCGCGGCGATCGTGCTGGCGCTGAAGATCGCGGTGATCGTGCAGCTCGCCATCCTCGCGTTCCAGGTCGCCCAGGCGATCGCCACCGCCGTGGTCACGTTCGGCGCTTCGCTGGCCGAGATCCCGATCTTCCAGATCATCACCCGGGAGATCGTCGGCGCGCTCATCGACCAGGTCATCGGGAGACTGCTCGATGCCTAGCCCGAGGCGCGGCCGGGGCGCCGCCGCGAAACCGGCCGCCGGCAAGATCGTCCGCAAGGCGGTCGAGAAGCTGGAGAAGCCGATCGTCCGGGTCACCGGACCGAACCGGAGCCTGCCCACCAAGGTGGTCCGGGTGGAGCGCCGCGACTTCCACGCCACCGCCCAGTTCCGGCGCAAGATGGCCGCGCTGAAGAAGCTCAGCGACGAGGGCAAGCTCTACAAGGCCACCAACCCGGTGCAGCGCGACAAGAGCATCACCGACGGCTACAAGGACCGGATCCGGCAGAAGATCTGGGACAAGTACTGGCCGCACGACAAGGACCTCGCCAACCGGCTCAGTCAACGGCTCAGCGACTACCATCCCGACCACGTATGGGAACTGCAGCTCGGCGGGCCGGACACCGTCGACAACCTCAAGCTGCTGCATGGTAGAACCAACACGGACATCGGCTCCCAGATCTGGGGGCAGATCCAGAATCTGCCGGACGGAACCCCGATCCGAATAGAGGTAGTGGATTGACTTCCGATCTCGCGCAGCTTCTCGACGAACTCCGCGCCGACCTGGCCGCGGACGAGCCGGCGAGTCTCGCGTACGCGCAGATCGGCGCGCCCGCCGACGACGGTGACGTGCCGGCGGAGCTGCCGGCCGGCCTGCGTGATCTGCTGCTCGCCGCCGACGGCCTGCGGGCCGGGGCGTTCGAGCTGGCCTCGGCCGGCCGGCTCGCCGGGGTGCAGTACTTCCTCGACTACGCGCCCGACTTCTCCCCCATCCCGCAGGACAAGACCGGCTGGCTGGTCGTCGGCACGCGCAGCGACGAGCCGATCTTCGTGGAGCGGGCGACCGGCGCGGTGTGGTACTTCCCGCCGACCGGCACCGAGTGGTTCATGGGCGACGCGTTCGAGGAACTGGCGCCCGACCTCGACTCGTTCGTGCACTACTACGTGCTCGGCCCCGGCTACGCCGAGCTGGTCACCGACGACGACGCGTGGTACGCGTTCCTCGACCGGCAGGGCCTGCTCGACGACGCGGACGAGGTCGACGAGGACGAGGCGCAGCCGTGACCGTGACCCGGGAGCAGCTCACCGCGCTGTGGGGTGAGCGGGGCGTCATCTACTTCCCCGACCAGCGTTTCGACGCGATCCTCGGGCCGCTCGGGCCGGAGGTGTTCCCGCCCGACGGTGCGCTGCCGGTCGAGGTGCCGATCCTGTTCACGGTCGACGTCTCGGTCCCCGACGTCGAGCTGTTCTCCACGCTGTCGATCGAGCTGGGCGACCAGGGCCCCCGCCCGTACGTCGTGCTCGGCGCCTCGCCGGAGGACCCGGCGCTGCTGTTCTGCCTGGACGCGGGCACCGGCGCGGTGATCCTGCTCGACCTGGAGACGCCGAACCTGGAGACGGTGAACAGCACGTTCGCCGCGTTCGTGGAATTCCTCTACCGGCTCGGGCAGCTCATCGCCACCGACCCGGGCGGGCGGGAACGGGCCGCACGGGCGGCGGCGATCCGCGACGACCTGCGCCCGGTCGACCCGGTGGCGTTCGCGGAGCCGGAGTCGTGGTGGAACATGGCCTTCGACGAGCTGGAGTCGACCGCCTGACGTCAACCGGCCGCCGGCGCGGGCACCGCCGGTGCGGCGCGGTCCGCGCCGGTCAGCCCGGCGACGAGCAGCAGGTACGCGGCCAGCTCCACCACCGCCGTGAGCGCCGTCATCGGTTGCGGCATCGCGATCGTGGGTGTGATGGCGTACCAGGCGAACAGGGCGGTGCCGTCGGCCGAGACCGGCAGGCGCACGGCCTCGATGGCCGCGTCGAGCAGCGGCAACGCGAGCACCGCCAGCAGTGCCGCGCCGGTCGCGGCGAGCCGCCGGCCCCGTCCGGCCAGCAGCGCGGCGAGCGCCAGCGCGGCGAGTGCGAGCGCCAGCGGCGGCAGCACCGCGAGGACGAGCGCGGGCACGACGTCGGCCTGGTCGTGGTACCCCGGGCTGTCCACCCGGGTCAGCGTGGTGCGGGTCTCCACGACCTGGGTACCGGCGGCGACGGCGACGCCGATGTCGGTGACCCGGACGGCCGCGTACCCGACGACGGGAGCGGCGGCGACCGCCGCGGCGATCAGGTGCCGCCGCCGGCCACGACCCCGGTACGCGAGCAGCAGCACCGCCACCGCGACAAGCGCCGCCCAGCTCCCGGCGAGCGCCGCGTCGAAGCCGGCCGTCCGGTCGACGGCGCTGTCGTCGCTGCCGTACACCGTCCAGCCGACGTCCCCGGCGCCCGGCTCGGCCGGCATGGTGCGGACCGCGTCCACGATCAGCGGTACGAGCGCCGCCGGCACCGCCCAGCGCGGCGCCGGCAGTCCGGCGGCGACGGCGTAGCCGAGCAGCAGCGCCAGGCTCAGCGCCTCCGCGCCGCGCCAGAGCGGTGCGGCCGTCAGGACGCCGACGACGTGGGCGACTGCGCACACCGCCGCCGCGAGGATCAGCAGCAGCGGGGCGCGACGCACGCGGCGGATCCTTTCACGGCATGCCGCCCGCCGCCGCCCCGTGATCGTCAGCTGCCGGCCGGCACCTGGTCCTTGACGTCGTCGTAGCCGACAGCGCCCGGCGCCGGGGCCGGGGTGTAGATCACCCGGATCACGCCGGTCGGGTACGCCTCGGTCGCGGCCACCCGCAGGTGGTACGGCGCGTCGCCCTCGTCGAACAGCCGGCGGCCCTTGCGGGCGGCGACCGGGTGCACCAGCAGCCGCAGCTCGTCCACCAGGCCCGCGGCGAGCAGTTGCTGCACCACCGAGATCGAGCCGGGGATGAGGAGGCCCTTGATGCCGGCGTCGGCCTTGAGCGCCCGTACGGCGTCCACCAGGTCGCCCTGGATCAGCTCCGAGTTGCGCCAGGAGAACTCCAGCGGCTGGCGGGACACGACGACCTTGCGCATGTCGCCGAGCTGCTTGGCGAACGGCGCGTCCTCGCCGCCGGCTGCCTCCCGGTCCGGCCAGGCGCCGGCGAAGCTGTCGTACGTCTCCCGGCCGATCAGCAGCACGTCGGAGGTGTCGTAGTCCTCGGTGACGGCGCGGCCCATGTTCTCGTCGAAGTACGGGAAGTGCCAGTCGGGGTCGATCTCGGCGACACCGTCGGCCGAGATGAACAGCGTGGAGATGACAGTGGCCATCGCGGTGCTCCTTCGCAGTGGGTTCGACGGGTTGACCGCCGCACCGTGTCAAACTCATCGGCCCGCGACGACGTCACCCGGGATCAGAACGGGAAATCCGGTGGCGCGCCCTCGCCCACCCGCCCGTCGACCGCCTCGCGGAGGAGGTCCGCGTGACCGGTGTGCCGGGCGTACTCCTCGATCATGTCGAGGAGCATCCTGCGGACGGTGGGGGTCCGGCCGTCCGGCCAGGTGAACGACGACGGCCCGGCCAGTCCACGTTCGGCGACGACGGCGTCGACCAGCCCGCGCGACCGCTGCACCGCGGCCCGCCACAGGGCGTACACGTCGTCCGGTGCGGCCTGCGCACCGAAGCGCCAGTCCCAGTCGGGTTCGGCGTCGAAGTCGACGCCGTCCCACGGCGATCCGTATGCCTGACCGGCCACCTTCACGGCCAGCCAGTCCGCCTCGACCAGGGCCATGTGCGCGATCAGGCCGCCGAGCGTCATGGTGCTGGCGGCGGTGACCGCGCGCAGGCCCGTCTCGTCGAGCCCTTCGGTCTTCCAGGCGAACGTCCGCCGGTTGCGCTCCAGGACGGCCAGCAGCGCCTCGGCCTCGCTCTCGGTGGTCGCATCGTCCATCGCCGAAGCATAGGCAGCCGGCGAAATCCATGGGGGGCGGCGACGGTCCGCCCGGTACGGTTCGCGGGACGAGACGCGAGAGGGGCGCGATGACGGAGACGACGACGCTGTGGCGTCCGACCGGCCCGCGGGAGCTCGACCTCGTCCGCGCCTCCGGCTGGCGGGCCTGGCCGCCGCGGCTGCCGGACCAGCCGGTCTGACCGGCGCCGGGCGGGTGGTCGCGCCCGCCCGGCACCGCCGCCGGTGGGTCAGGCCGGGGTGAGGACGCAGAACTCGTTGCCCTCCGGGTCGACCAGCACGCGCCACGGGATGTCGGCCCCGCCCAGGTCCGCGTCGGTGGCGCCGAGGGACCGCAGGCGGGCGGTCTCGGCGTCCAGGTCGTCCGACGCGTACGGGCGGACGTCGAGGTGGACACGGTTCCATCCGGTCTTCGCGTCGGTGCTGCGAGCGAACCGCAGGTACGGCCCGACGCCCTTGGCGGAGCGCAGCACGGCCTGCTGGTCGGTCACCTCGTGCACGGTCCAGTCGGTGGCCCGGCTCCAGAAGCCAGCCATGGCCCGGGGATCGGCGCAGTCGACCACCACCTCGGCGATCGGCCCGGTGTCCGCGTGCCGCGGGTTCGGCTCCCGTACGCAGAACTCGTTGCCCTCCGGGTCCGCCAGGACCGTCCACGGCGCGTCGCCCTGGCCCACGTCGGCGGGGGTGGCGCCGAGCGCGGTCAGGCGCGCGACCAGCTCCGCGTGGTGCGCGGCCGAGGTGGTCGCGAGGTCGACGTGGACGCGGTTCTTCGCCGTCTTCGGTTCGGCGGAGACGACGAGGTCGACGTAGAGGAAGCGGGGGTCCGGGTAGGTGAAGCCCTCGGGTTCGAGGTTCGTCACGCCGGGGGCCTCGCTGGAGATCTCCCAGCCGAGCACCTTCGCCCAGAAGCCGCCGAGCGCCACCTCGTCGTGGGCCTTCATGTTGATCTGCACGAGCCGCGTTGCCATGGCCGCGATGCTAGGGCCTGGGCCGTGCCGGCGTGGTCCCGGCAGGTGATCAGGAATCGAGAAGCGCACCGTGACCGCCGCGCCATAGCGTTGTCCTCGGGCGGTCGGCACCACGCGGACCGCGAGCCACGAGGGGGAATCGAGATGTCCGACGGGTTCAGCGCCGAGGAACGCGCCGCGATGAAGGAGCGCGCGGCCGAGCTGCGCGCCGAGGGCAAGAAGGGCGCCAAGAAGGCCGACGACCTCCAGGCCGTGCTCGACCGGATCGCGCAGATGGCGCCGGAGGACCGCGAGCTGGCCGAGCGCGTGCACATGACGATCACCTCCGCCGCGCCGGAGCTGTCGCCGAAGACCTGGTACGGCATGCCCGCGTACGCCAACGCGGCCGGCAAGATCGTCGTGTTCTTCCAGGATGCGGGGAAGTTCAAGTACCGCTACTCGACGCTGGGCTTCCAGGAGGCGGCGAACCTCGACGACGGCGACATGTGGCCGGCGTCGTTCGCGCTGGTGAAGTGGAGCCCGGAGGTGGAGAAGAAGATCACCGAGCTGGTGCGGGCCGCCGTGTCCTGACCGTGCCGCCGGACCGGCGGCCCCGTCAGGCGGCGGGCGCCGGGCCGAGGGCGAGCGCCGCGGCGTCGCGGGCGCAGCCCCAGGACAGCATCACGCCGTTGCCCGCGTGGCCGTAGTTGTGCACGACGAGCGCGTCGCCACGCCGCTCGGCCTCCACGCGCGGCGCCGCCCGGCCGGGACGCAGCCCGACGCGGTGTTCGAGGACCTCGGCGGCGGCCAGGGCGGGTTCGATCGCGACGCACCGGGCGAGGACGTCGGCCTCCTCGGCCGGATCGGGGGTGGTGTCGTCGCTGCGCCGCTGGCCGCCGCCGAGCACCACGTGGTCGCCGTGCGGGAAGATCGACGCCCATGTCGGCGCCATCGGCGCCTCCATGAAGAACCGGTCCAGGCCGGGGTTGCGCACCACGATCCGGGGGCCGCGCACCGGGTGCAGGCCGGTGTCGCCGGGCGGGGACAGATTCGGGCCGACCATCGCCCCGGCCAGCGCCGACGTCGTGTGCGCGGGCGGCGCCGCGGTGCGAACGAGCACCCGGGCGCCGCTCTCGACCAGCCGGATGCCGGTGCTGAGCCCGCTCACCCCCGCTCCGAGGACGACGACGTCCGGACGTGCGGCCATGGCGGCTCCATCCACTCGACGGTCGCGGCGGTCCGCCCATTCTGCACCCCCGGGTGGCGCGCCGCCGTCGCTAGCGCTGCCAGGAGTCGAGGCCGCGGACCGCGGACCGGGCGACGTCGTCGGCCAGGCCGGGGTCGTTGCTGGTGCCCTCCCAGCCCTGGTCGTGCACGACCGTGACCGCGTCGGCGACCCGGATCACGAGGATCTGGCTGGTGGTCCGGCCCTCGGCCGGGCTGCCGTCCAGGCTGGTCGCCGGGCGGCTCACCGTCACCAGCAGGGCCTCGTCCCCGGTTCCGGCCATCGGCTCGGACCGGACGGTGACGGTGCCGCCCGAGGCCTGGAACGACCGGCAGTCCGCGACCGCGCCGCGTACCCGGCGCAGGTAGTCGGCCGCGCCGGTGCCCTCGAAGGCGAAGACGGTCTGGTGCAGCGTGCCGTAGGGGACGTTCTCCGGCGGGTCCTTGGGCTGCTTGTAGGCGCTCATCATGGCGGCGCTCGCGGTGACCGACCGCCCGCCGCTGCGGAACTCCTGGTCGCACAATCCGGGCAGCGCGTCGGTGACCTCCATCGGCTGCGCGTCGGTCTTGCGCAGCTCCGGCGGCAGATCGGCGAAGGCTGACGTCGGAATCGTGACGCGTCCGCCGGACGAGGCCGACGGCGACGGCGTCGCGGTCGTCGAGCCGGCGGCCGGCGGCGAGGTGGTCCCCGCGGCGCCACCGTCGTTCGCGCCGCCGTCGCCACACGCGCCGGCCAGCAGCGCGGTGACGAGCAGGGGTGCGCCAAGCATCCGTCTACGGCGACTCGGTGTCCTCACGTCGACCTCCGTCCCGGGCCCGTCCCGACGAATTCCCGATGCGGCGTCACCCGAAACAGCACCGCCACTCCCCCAACGCCCGGCCCCGCTGCCGGGTTCCGGCCGGTCCACCCACAAGGGTGCAGCGACTTCGCAAACAAGTGCTTGCACAAATGATTGTTTGCGATAGCGTGAGGGCATGCCCTCCGATCCCGACCTCGACCTCGCCTTCGCCGCCCTCGGCGACCCGGTCCGCCGCGCCCTGGTGACCCGCCTCGCCCGTGGTGAGGCCACAGTCGGCGAGCTGGGTGAGCCGTTCGATCTGACGCCGCAGGCAATCTCCCACCACGTCGGCGTCCTGCGCCGGTGCGGCCTGGTCGAGCAGCGACGCGAGGGCACACGGCGACCGTGCCGGCTGCGCGTCGACCGGCTCACCCGGCTGAGCACGTGGATCGACGAGCAGCGCCGCGCTTGGGACGACCGCCTCGACGCGCTGGAGACGCACCTCTCCGCTCCGGAGGCGACCCGGTGAGGGCGGCTACCGAACGACACGGCGACGAACTGATCGCCCGCCGCCATCTGCCCGCCCTGCCCGACCGGGTGTGGCATGCCTTCACCTCACCGACCGGGATCGCCGCGTTCTGGGGCGGCTCGCACGCCACCGTGCCGCAGGCGTCGGTGACTGTCGACCTGCGACCCGGCGGGGAGTTCGCGCTCGACACCCGTGCCCCGGACGGCCGGACCGGGCGGCTGCGGTTCGTCTACGTACGCGTCGAACCGCCGAGCGAGCTGGTGTTCGACGAGCCGGTCACCGGCCTGCGCACCACAGTCACGCTGCGGCCCGCCGGACACGGCACCGACCTCACCGTGCACCAGCGCAAGCTTCCGCCCGAGCTGCGCACCGACCAGGCGGCCGACGGGCTCGCCTCGATCCTCGACGCCCTCGCCGCCCACCTCCGACACCACGACGATGGAGACAGCAGTGACCCGAGCAACCCAGCGTGACCTGGTCGCCGAATACTTCGACGGCTTCCGGGCGAGCGACCACGAGCGCATCCTCGCCACGCTCACCGACGACGTCGAGTGGGTCATCCACGGCCACCGCACCACCCGGGGCCGGACGGAGTTCGACGGCGAGATCGAGAATCCGGCCTTCACCGGCAGCCCGCAGCTCGACGTCGAGCGCGTGCACGAGGACGGGCCGGTCGTCGTGGTGACCGGCGAGGGCCGGGGTGTCAGCGTCGAGCACGGGCCGTTCCGGTTCGCCTTCAACGACCTGTTCACGTTCCGGGACGGGCTCATCGCCCGCGTCGACTCCTACGTCGTACCGCTGGGGGCCGCCGGGTCGTGAGCGCGGCGGCTGCCGGGCCGGGTGAAGGCCCGGCGGTACGCCGACGGCGAGGTCCGCATCGCGGCGGTGAAGTGGTGCCGGAACGTCGCCGCAGTCTCGAAACCGACGGTCGTGGCGACCTCCTCGATCGGCACGGTGGTCGTCTCCAGCAGCGGAAGGCTGGCCTGGACGCGCCGGTCGATCAGCCACCGGATCGGTGTGGTGCCGGTGGCCCGCGCGAAGTGCCGCAGGTAGGTACGCGCCGACATGTGCGCCTGCCGCGCCAGCCGGTCGACTGTGATCGGGGTGTCGAGGTTCGCCAGCGCCCACGACATGCTCGCGGCGAGCCGGTCGTCCTCCGGGTCGCCGGGCACCGGCGACTCGATGAACTGCGCCTGGCCGCCTTCGCGGTGCGGCGGCACGACCAGCCGGCGGGCGACCGCGTTGGCGATCGTCGGGCCGTGGTCGCGGCGTACCAGGTGGACGCAGAGGTCGAGACCGGCGGCGCTGCCGGCGCTGGTGAGGATGTCGCCGTCGTCGACGTAGAGCACGTCCGGGTCGACGCGTACCGCCGGGTGGCGCCGGGCGAGCAGGTCGGCGTACCGCCAGTGGGTGGTGGCCCGGCGACCGTCGAGCAGGCCCGCGCCGGCCAGCGCGAACGCGCCCGAGCAGATCGACACGATCCGGGCGCCGCGCCGGTGGGCCGCACGGAGCGCGCCGGTGAGCGCCGGTGTCGGGTCGGCGTGCACGTCGGCGACCCCGGGCACGATCAGCGTGCCGGCGGCGGCGAACGCGTCGAGGCCGTGGCCGGTGTGCAGGGTGGCGCCGCCGACCAGCCGCACCGTGCCGGGGGTCTCCGCGCAGACGGTCAGCTCGTACCAGGGCACGTCGAACTCGGGGCGGGGCAGGCCGAACACCTCGGTGACGATGCCGGTCTCGAACACCGACATGCCCTCGTACGCCAGCACCGACACGGTGGCGCGGTTCATGGCGGGATCTTAGCGAAGGGCGTCGCTCGCGCCACTGGAGCGGCCGGACGGCGGCCACCACGATGGGTGCCATGTCGAACGTCCTGCGCATTCCCGCCGCCCGCCCCGCCGACGCCCTCGCCCACTTCGCGGCCCGGCTCTCGTTCGAGGCCGACGTGAGCGACGTGCGCGCCGACCTGGAGGCGGGCGTCCCCGGCCTGGTCGTGGTCGACTCGCGCTCCCTTCCGGCGTGGCGGCAGGGGCACATCCCCGGCGCCGTGCACCTGCCCACCACCGAGATCGCCGCGCGGGCGGGCGAGCTGGTCCCGCCGGACGCCACTGTGGTCACCTACTGCTGGGGGCCGGGCTGCAACGGCGCCACCCGCGCGGCGCTGGAGTTCGCCCGGCTCGGCCGGCCGGTCAAGGAGATGATCGGCGGGTACGAGTACTGGGTGCGGGAGGGTTTCCCGGTACGCACCGAGGCGGGCTCGTCCGGCGGCCCGCCGACGACCTCACCGCCCCGGCCGGCGTCTCGTGCGGCTGCTGAGGCGTGTCGGTTCCGTACAAGACAGCAGGTGGCGGCCGTTCCTAGCATGGCCGCATGCGTGATCTTGTGTACACCGGATTCATGTCGCTCGACGGCGTCGTGGACTCCCCCGGCGGCGGCCCGGGCGAGGAGCACCGCAGCGGCGGCTGGGTCGTCAAGGACGTCGAGTTCCTGCCGGAGGCGTTCTCGCTCAAGGGCGAGGAACTGACGCAGACCACGGCGCTGATGTTCGGCCGGCGCAGCTACGAGGCGTTCGCGCCGACCTGGCGCGACTCCGAGGACCACGCCGCCTACCGGGACCTGCCGAAGTACGTGGTATCGTCCAGTCTGCCCGAGGACGCGCTGGTCGACGGCTGGGGGCCGACGACGGTCCTGCGGAGCACCGCCGACGTGGCCGCGCTCAAGCAGGGCGACGGCGGCGACGTCTTCATCCACGGCAGCGCGGAACTCGCCCGCCGTCTCGCCGAGGCGGACCTGATCGACAGGTACCACCTGCTCGTCTTCCCGGTGCTGCTCGGCGCCGGCAAGAGCCTGTTCAGCCAGGCCGACCGGGACCGGCAGACGCTGCGTCTGCGCGACTCCGCCGCCTACCCCAACGGCGTGGTCAAGCTGATCTACGACGTGACCCGCTGAGCCGGGTCCAGCGCTATCGCACCACCTGCGCCCGCGCGCAGCTCACCGGCCGTCCGCCCGACGTACCGGCGCAGCGCGCGGGCCAGGTGCGGTTCGTCCACGTACCCGAAGGTGGTGACCGCGTCGGCGGGCGGGCCGCCGGCGGCCAGCAGCACGGCGGCGCGGCGCGCGCGGTCGATCTGCCGCACCGCGCCCCGGGTCAGGCCGGTCGCGGCGCGGAACCGGCGTTCGAGGGTACGGGGTGAGGCCGGTGGGCGGCCGCCGCGCAGGGTCTCGGTGACGAGCGGGTCGCGGACCACCACGCCGGCGCGGACCAGCCGGTCGACCAGGGCCTCGGCGTCGTCCGGGCCGGGCGTGGGCCACCGGCCGCCGTCGAGCCGGAACTTCCGGCGGCTCACGTCGGGCAGCTCGGTGCCGCCGTCGACCAGCGCGGGCGTGGGTACGAGCCGCAGCGAGGTGCCCACCGCGAACTCGATGCCGACGAACGTGGCGCCCTCGGGCACCGGCGCGGTGCCGGTCGCGGTCTCGGGGCCGGAGACGGCCGCGTACGAGCGCCCGTCGCGCTGCCAGAACACGAGTCCCCAGCACGGGGTCGCCACCGACGTCATCTCGTCGACCCGATCGCTGGTGCAGGTCCACACGGTGTCGATCCAGTCCGAGTCGGACGTCCGGGTGGTGAACCGCAGCTCCACGGCAGGAGCATACGGCGGCCACGGGGCACGAGTGGTCGGGCGCCCGGGGAACGGCCGGTCCGGCTCAGTCCCGCAAACCCATCGCCCGGCGGATCGGCTCGGCCGTCGTCGGATCTGCCAGCCTCATGACGCTGATGAATCCGTTCCAGGTGGTCGCGCCGACGAGCACACGCTCGTCCAGCGCCGCCATGACGAAGCCAGGTCGTCCCGAAGGGCCTCCCAGCACACCCTGGTCCACGCCCTTGCCGATGACGTCCCATTCGTCGCGCAGCCGCACCCGGGCCCAGTGCGGCCTCGCTGACGGCTCTCCGTCGACCGGCCCGACCGAGACGAGAAAGCACCCCTCTTCGTCGAACAACCGGCCCGTGTACGCGAAGTCCCACCACGCCGCGTTGGCGCCCTCGATCAGGCAGGAGTCGTCGAACATGAACTCGACATCCTCCCTGCCGTCCTCGGTCGAGCACGCGGAGAGCATCCAGGCCGCCGAGGCCGGGAGCCCGGCGGAGTCCCAGTGGAAGTCGACCACCTCCACCCCGGCGGTTCCCAGGGAAGCAACGATCATCTCCCGGTCCGGCATTCTTCTCCCCCGGTCCTGTGTCCCGCACTACCGTGCGGCGGATTCCTGCCCGTTCCGCTCGTCGTCCCGGGCGGGGTAGCCGAGGATCTCCGCGAGGTCACCGGCCGCCTTCGTGTACGCGGCGTAGATGTCGTCGTCGAAGTGGTTGCGCCAGTCGCCGGACGCGCCCTTGCGGTAGTGGGAGATCCGCCCGGGCGTCTCCTTCGACTTCTTCATCCTGGTGAAGCTGTAGCGGGCCAGCAGGGCCTCCAGCTCGGCCGGGGGCAGCGTGATGCCGCAGTGCCGCAGGAGCTGGTCGACCTCGTCGGCCTGCCGCTCGCCGGTCAGGTCCTCGTAGCGGAACAGCCGGAACGTCTCGTCGCTCGGCGCGACCGCCCAGGACCGCATCTGCCCGAACTGCTTCTTGTCGCGCAGGCGGTCGATGACGTAGAGCATGCCCTCCTTCTTCGGCAGTTCCTGGAGGGCCTTGCGTGCCTGCGGGATGTCGCCCATCGGGGCGTGCGAGTTGCGCAGCGAGAAGTAGCTGGACACGACCACGTCGCGCGGGTCGCGGATCACGAAGAACGCGCGGTAGCTGCCGGCCTTGGGCACCGCCTCGAACCGCTTGTGGGAGAGGAAGATCGCCAGGCCGATGCGGCCGGCCGGCACCGGCGCGGTCGCGCCGCCGGAGTAGAAGCGCGGGTCGTAGGGCAGCATCCCGCAGTGGCGGTAGACGGCCGGGTCGCTGAACAACGCCTTGATCCACTGGCTGCCGGTCTTGCGGACGGTGCAGTGGAAGATGTTGTCGAACTCGCTGTGGGCCACCACCGGAACGGTGAGTCGCATACGGGCGTTGCGCGCTTCCATCTGCGCCCGCCGGGCCTTGACCCGCAGAGAATTCGGCGAATTGTGCTTGGCGAATTCGACGGCCCGATTAATCATTTCCCAACCTCATCCGGACCCCGCGGAGCAGGGGCAGCACGAACACCTTTCCGCACGTCACGCAGGTGAAGTCCGCAGACCTCGCCTGCTCCGCCCCGCGCCCCGACGCGCCGCTAGGAATATCCCCGACGGTCCGATTGATGTCAATCCCGGGCGGCTGGGAGAACGCTGAAAATCTACAATTTCCATAGGAATTGCGGAATAGGTGCGACGGGCACCCGCGGCGACCCGCGCACCGGCACAATGAGCGCCGTGCTCACCGCCACCCGCGACCTGCTCGCCGCCCTCGACCCGCTGCCCCACCGCGACCGGACGCGGCGCCTCGTGGCGTGGGCACGCACCGCGCCCGACCGGGCGCAGGTCTGCGCCGACCTGCGCCGGCACGGGCCCTACGAGCGGCGTCTCGCGCTGCTCGCCGCGCTGGCGACCCGGGACACCGCGGCCGTCCTGGCCGCGACGTTCGACCCGGAACCCTCGATCGCCGCCACCGCGCTGACCGCCGCCGTGCGGGCCGGCGTGACGCCCGCCGACCTGACCGACCGGCCGGCCGGCGCGCGGCGGCGCGTCTACCGGGCGCTGCGCCGCAACCCGGTGCCGGCCGTCGCCGACGCGCTGATCATCGGGGTACGCGAGCGGTTCGGTGACCACGAGGCCGCCGCGTTGCTGCCGGCGTGCGGCCCCGAGACGGTACGGGCGTGGCTGCCCGATCTGGAACACGCGCTGAACCCGGAACGGCTGATGCGGTCGCACTCCGACATCGTGCTGACGCGCACCGGTGAGCGGATGGCCGTGGCCCCACCGGAGTCACGCGGGCGGATCTGGGCGGAGGTCGCCGGCGCGGTGCTGCACGGCGATCCGGCGCGGGCGCTGGACCTGCTCGACGGGTACGCGCCCGAGGAGTCGCTGCCCGGCCCGCCCGTCGCGTACGGGCGGCTCGCCGCGCACGACGCCCGCCGGGTCGTCCGCCTGCTCACGTCGCCCGCACGCGCGGCCTGGCTGGCACGGACCACGCTGCCCCGGGCGCTGCTGCGCCGCCTCGCCGCGCTGCCCACCGCCGAGCTGGTCCCGCTGGCCGCCCGGCTGCGGGAGCACGACCACGCGCTGGCCGCGTTGCTGCGCGCCGTCGCGCCGAGCCGCCGCGCCGAGCTGTACGACGGGGCGCTGGCCGACACCGACACCACGGCGCTGCTGCCCGGCGCCCAGGTGATGGAGGTGCTGCCGGCGGCGGTACGGGCGCGCGAGGCGGCCCGGGTGCTGACCCTGCCGTCGGTCCGCGAGCGGGAGGAGCAGGTGCGGTTCTGGAGCGCGTACCTGCCCTGGCCGGAGGCGTCCGCGTCGGCGAGCGCGGCGCTGCGCTCGGGCGACGCGGACGAGCGGGCGGACGGCTGGCGGCTGCTGGTGGCGGCCGCGCGACGCTCCCGCGACCCGCGCACGGTGGCCCAGGTGGTGGTCCGGCTCGGCCGGCTGCGCAACGAGCAGGACCCGGTACGCGCGGCCGCGCTCACCGCGCTCGCCACTGTGGCGCCGCTGCTCACCGCCACGAGCGCCGGTGGACTGACCGGGCTCACCACCGACGCGGTCGACGCGCGGGACGCCTCGGCGACCACCACCACCGCGTTGAGCCGGCTCGCCGTCGACGTCCTCACCCACCACGTGGACGTGCCGGAACTGGTCGAATGGGCACTGCGCACGATCGACGCGGTGAGCAGCGACACGAACGTTCCGGTGCTGCGCCGGCTCGACACCGTGCTGCGGCACGGCCAGGAGGCGGTGGTGTTCGACCGGCTGCGCGGCCGGATCGAGGCCGGCATGGCGCGCGGCCGGTACGGACTGCTGTTCGCGTTCACCCACGCGCTCGGGCGGCGGGCCTGGCGTCTGCCGGGGCTGCAGGACCTGCTGCGCCGGACGATCGGGCCGGACACCCTGCCCGCTGTGGCCCGGACGGCGGCCGGGCTCTGGCTCGCCGATCCGCGTACCCGCTCGCGGCGCGTCGCCGAGGTGCTCGACGTCGACGCGTCGGCGATCGCGATCGGCGAGGTGTGGGCGATCGTCTGCACGTCCCGCACCGACCTGCTCGACCGGGTGCTGGACCGGCCCCCGCGCGGCCGGTTCGTGGAGAACGGGAAACGGTGGGTGCCCGGCCCGGCGCCGCACGCGCAACGGTGGCTCCCCCGCCACCAGGAACGCTTCGTGGCGCTCCAGGCGCGCGTCGTCGCCGACTCCGGTCACCGGGTGTGGCAGCGGGCGGCGGCGATCCGGGCCGCCGCCGGGGCCGGACCGGCCGGACGCGAGCTGGTGCTGCGCCACGTCGACGCGTCCGAGGTGCCGGTCGCCGAGGCGGCGCTGGGCGCGCTGGTCTGGACCGACCGGCCGGACGAGGCGTTCCCGGTGCTGCTCCGGTACGCCGACGGCGACCGGGCACGCGTCGCGCTGTACGCCGCCGCGCGGGCCGCCCGGTACGTCCCGCCGGCCCGGCTGGCCGAGCTGCTGGGCGGGGTGCTGACCGGTGCCGCGAAGGTCACCAGCCGCAAGGAGGCCGCGCGGCTCCTGGCCCGCTACGCGCAGGTGGACGTGATGGCGGCGCTCGGTGAGGCGTACGCCGATCCGGACACGCACCGCGACGTGCGCGCGGCGATCGTCTCCGCCGCCCGGCAGCGGCTGGGGACCGAGGCGGGCTGGGCGGTCCTGCGCGCGGCGGTGCACGCCAGCCGGGAGGAGCGGCGGGCGGTGCTCGGCGCGTACCCGTCCGGGATCTCGCAGCGCCACCGCCGCACCTACGCCGCGCTGGTGGTGCAGGCGTGCCGGGCCGACGACCGGGAGGTCCGCCGCGCGGCGTTCGACGCGCTCGGCGAGTGGTGGCAGTGGCTGACCGGCGTCACCGACCTGGTCGTGGACCGGCTCACCGACCCGGACGAGACGACGCCGGGCATCGGGGTGGCGAACCTGCTGCGGGCCGGTGGCGACGGGGCGTTCCGGGCCGCGCTGGCCCGGCTGGTGGAGCGGGACGCCGCCGACGACGATCCGGGCGGTCCGGCCGCCGACCGGCCCGCCCGGCGGCGCGTCGAGCTGCTCGCGGAGGGCGCGGCCCTGTGGTCCGACAGCCGCCCGGCCGCCGCCGACCGGGCCGGGCTGGTCGAGGCCGCGCGGTGGCTCGCCGGCCGGGACACCTTCCTGGGTACGGCCACCGGGCTGCTCGTCGACCTCGGCCGCCTCGACGACCTGGACGAGGTCGCCGCGCTCTGCGCGGGCCGGCCCGTGGTCGCGGTGCGCACCGCGCAACGCGTCGGCGATCGCCTGCTCACCATGCGGCGGCGGCCCGACCCGGCGGCGCTCGCCGGCACGGTGGCCCGCCTCGCCGGGCGCGGCGACCTGGCCGGTGGGCTGTTCGCGGTGGCGCTCGTCGCGCACGGGTCGGAGTTCGGCTGGAAGACGCCGTGGCGGGACCTGCTCGTCGGCTTGCGCCGCCATCCGGACGCCGACGTGCGGGAGGCCGCGTACACGCTCGACATGAGCTGACCGGGCCGGGCGTCGCCCTATGCTCGGGGCGTGACGCTTCAGCGGATGGACCACGTCAGCGTCGTGGTGGACGACCTGCCGGCCGCCATCGCCTTCTTCACCGAACTCGGCATGGAGGTGGAGGGCGAGACGCCGGTCGAGGGGGCCTGGGTGGACCGGGTCAACGGCATGGACGGCGTGCGGGTGGACATCGCGATGATGCGCACCCCGGACGGCCACGGCAAGCTCGAACTGACGCGGTTCCGGGCGCCGGCGCTCGTCGCCGCCGAACCGTCGGACGCGCCGCCGAACACGCTCGGCCTGCGGTCGGTCATGTTCGCCGTGGACGACGTCGACGACACGGTGGCCCGCCTGCGGGCCCACGGCGGCGAGCTGATCGGTGAGGTGGCGGACTACGGCGACGTCTACCGGCTGTGCTACCTGCGCGGCCCGGCGGGAGTCATCGTGGCGCTGGCCCAGCAGCTCGGCTGACCGCTACCCGGCGTCCACGGCGGCCAGCACCGTCATCGCCTCGCGTTCGCGGACGGCCAGATCGGCGAGGACCGCCGAGGCGCGGGTCAGGTGGCTGGCGTCGCCGGTCCGCCCGGCGGTCGCGATGTGGTCGGCGACGGCGGTCCACAGCGGCGCGATGCCGGCGTACATCCGCTGTGCCCGCCGCACCCGCGCGTCCCCGGTGACGGCGGCGGCCTCGGTGAGGAAGTCGCGGTACACGGCGCGGAACAGCGCGCCGCCGGTGCCGCCGCGTTCCATCAGCGTCGCGGCGAGCGGCAGGTCGCGGGCCGGATCGGCGGCGCGGTCCAGCCAGCGGGTCACCCGGGCGGCGGCGGTGGCGATCCCCCGGTGGCCGAGGTTGGCGATCGGCGGGTCGAGGAACGCCCCGGCGTTGGCGCGTACCGCCGCGCGGACGGCGGCGGCCAGGTCCGGCGGGCCGCCGGGCGCGGTGAGCGTGTACGACAGGTGGCGCGCGGTCATCGGTCCACGCGCGGCGCGCGCCCGCGCCAGGCTCTCCAGCGTGGTGGTCACCGCGCCGCCCTGCTGGGCGGTGTCGACCAGGTGGGCGTGGGTGTCGTCGTAGCCGTACACGGCGACTGTGTGCCCGCCGAAGTGGACCCGGGTGGTGAAGTAGTCCAGGTGGTACGAGTCCAGTTGCAGGCCGACCGGGTGCCCGGCGTCCAGCGCCTCGGTGACGTTCCGCCACGCCCTGGCCGCCGACGTCGTCTCCCGGACGCGCAGGTCCAACCCGAGGCGACCGGCGGCGGCGCGGGTCACGCACAGCGGCTTGGTGCGCCCGCCGAGGAACGGCACGTCCATGCCCTTGGCGTCCCAGTAGACGAAGCCGAGCCCCTCGCCGAGACCGAACAGCATCGGCTCGGACAGGTCCAGGCCCGCGTGCCGGGTCAGCACGCCGAGCGTGGTGGTCTCGCAGTGCACCCCGCCGGTCGGCGTCACGTCGTCGAGAATCACGTCGCCTCCTGTTCCGCCGTCACGGCGCTCGGATCGTGCGTCGCGGCGACGGCGCCCGGATCGTGCGCTCCAGCGGCGGTGCCCGGGGCGTCCCCGGAGGGCGGGGTCAGCAGCGGGCGCAGCGGTCCGTCGCCGGGGATGCCGGGCATCCGGCGGGCCACCCCGGCGAGCAGGTCGGCGGCCTGGACGCGCGGGTCGTCGCGCGAATCGGTCATCACCAGCCCGGCCAGCGGTGACGGACCGGCCGGGTCGACCGCGGCCAGTGCCGCCTGGAGGCGGCGCAGCCGGTCCTGGGTGAGCGCGCTCTGCTCGTCGTGGATCACCAGCACCCGCCGCCGGCCGCCGCTCCAGTGCAGGACGGTCTCGGCCAGCGCCGGCAGCAGCGGCTCCAGCGGTGGCGGGATCGTCCGGTCGCCCGCGTACAACCTGGCCTGCATCTCAGCCACCCGGGCCGGATCGAGCGCGTCGAGGACCGCGCCGGCCGCCTCGTCGCCGACGTGACGCCGTAACGCGTCCCGCGCGGCGAAGAACCGTTGCACGCTCCGGTCGTCCGCCCGATCCCGCCGCTTGGTGCGCAGCATCTCGACGACGGTGGCGAGGAAGACCGCCCAGCCGGGTCCGGCCGCCCGCCCGGCCCGGTGCAGCGCCGCCGCGGCCTGACGCCGGTCACCGGCGAGGCGGGTGCCCGCCGCGTACGACGGCTCGGCCAGCAGCAGGTCGACGACCCGGGTGGCGAGGAAGAACTCCTTGTCGACCAGGTGCACGTGCGCCCGGCCGCGCAGCGCGGACAGGAACCACTCCACCGCCTCGGCGGCCTCGCGGCGGCGCAGGAACTGCCGGGACTTGACCTCGTCGGGCGAGAACCGGAACCCGGACCGCAGCGTACGGATCAACGCAGCGGCCTCGTCACGGCTCAGGTCGACGCTGGCGTGGACGATCACCGGGGTGGCCGGATCGAGCAGGTTGGTCCCGGAGAAACCGGACTCGTCGCAGGCGATCTCCAGCACCGCGCCGGTCAGCGCCTCGCCGGGTGGCAGCCCACCCTGGAGCGGCAGCCTCGCACCCGTCGACCCGGCCATGCCGACCATGCTCGCCCACCCGGCCCGCGGCGGACCAGCGGTTAACCCGGATCGGGCCGGAGGCGGGTCGCGCCGGCTCATTCCAGCGGCCGGTAGATCGCCGCCAGACGCGGCAGGCGGGCGCGCATCTGCTCGTCGTCGCCGAAGTCGAAGTCCTCACCGGCCGGGTCGGCCGGCGCCGGGCCGGGGGGAGCAGCACGGTCGGCGGCGTCGAGCGCCTCCCAGAACGCGTCGGTGCCGGCGCCGGTCGCCTCGGCGTAGGCGTCGCCCGCCGCGCTCAGCACCGCCTCGCACTCGACCGCGTCGTCTTCCGGGTCGACGCCGGCCTCGGCGAGCGAGTCGGGATCGGCGACGGCCCGCTCCCAGACCGCCCGCCCCTGCGCGACCAGCCAGCCGCGGAAGTAGTCGAACCCGTCGTCCGAGCAGCCGCCGCGCATGAGATAGGCGGCCGCCCACAGGTCCCAGCGCCACGCCTCCAGATTCACGTCGTCGTACGCCTGCTCGAAGCCCACGATCGCTGCCGGGCTCAGCGTCGACAGCTCCGCGACGAGGTGCCGGGCCACCGCGTCGGCCCCCTCGGCGGTGACCGTCTCGCGGCCCGCGGCGCCACGCGCCCGCTCCACGATGTCCCAGAACGTCTCCCGATCCACGGCGGGACCGTACGCCGGCCCACCGACAAGCTGTCAGCGGCCGTGTCAGCGCCGTGTCAGGGCGGTGGCGGTACGGCCGCCCATGGTGGTCGCATGACGAGTTCAGCGATAACGGTCTCCGGGCTGCGCAAGGCGTACAAGGACAAGGTGGTGCTCGACGGCATCGATCTGGACGTCCCCGCCGGGACGATCTTCTCCCTGCTCGGCCCGAACGGAGCCGGCAAGACGACAGCGATCAACATCCTGACCACCCTGATCCGCGCCGACGCCGGGTCGGTGCGGGTGGCCGGGCACGACGTCGTCACCGAGGCCAAGGCGGTCCGCGCGGCGATCGGCGTGACCGGGCAGTTCGCGGCGGTGGACGAACTGCTGACCGGGCGGGAGAACCTGCAACTGATGGTCGACCTCGGCCCGCGCAACCGCGTGCCCGGCAAGCGGGTCGTCGCGGAGTTGCTGGAACGGTTCGACCTGGTCGAGGCCGCCGACAAGCCGGTGTCGACGTACTCCGGGGGCATGCGCCGCAAGCTGGACCTGGCGATGACGCTGGTCGGCGAGCCGCGGATCATCTTCCTGGACGAGCCGACGACCGGGCTGGACCCGCGCAGCCGCCGCACCATGTGGTCGATCATCAGGGATCTGGTCGCAGGCGGCGTGACGGTCTTCCTCACCACCCAGTACCTCGACGAGGCCGACCGTCTCGCCGACCGGATCGCGGTGCTCGACCAGGGCCGGCTGGTCGCCCAGGGCACGCCGGAGGAGCTGAAGCGCCGGATCCCCGGCACGCACGTGCGGTTGCGGTTCGGCACCGTCGCCGAACTCGACGCGGCGGCGCTGGTGCTGCCCGAGGCGGTACGCGACGAGGAGGCGCTGGCGCTGCGGGTGCCCGCCGACGGCGGAACCGCGGCGCTGCGCGCCCTGCTCGACCGGCTCGACGCGCACGCGATCAACGCCGACGACCTGTCCGTGCAGACCCCCGACCTCGACGACGTGTTCCTGGCCCTGACGGGCCGTACCCCGGAGGTGGCCGCCAGATGAGCAGAAACCACTCGGTCGTCATGCTGCGCCGCAACCTGACGCACCTGCGCCGCAACCCGACCTCGGTGTTCAACGCGGTGCTGATGCCGATCATCGTCATGCTGATGTTCGTGTACATGCTCGGCGACGCGTTCTCCGTCGGCGTCGACTACGTCGACTACGCGACGCCGGGCCTGATGCTGCTGGCGGTCTGCTACGGCCTCGGCGGCACCGCGACGTCGGTGAACTCCGACATGACCAAGGGCATCATCAACCGTTTCAAGGTCATGCACGTCTCCCGGGGCGCGGTGCTGACCGGCCACGTCGTCGCCACCGTGCTGACGAACGTCCTCGCGGTCGCGGCCCTGGTCGGGGTGGCGTTCCTGCTCGGCTTCCGCCCGGCCGCCGATCCCCTGCACTGGCTCGGCGTGGCCGGCGTGGTGGTGCTGCTCAGCGTCGCCGTCAGCTGGTTCACAGTCGCGCTGGGCCTGTTCGCGAAGTCGCCGGAGTCGGCGGGCATGGCCTCCGTCCCGCTGGTCCTGCTGCCGTTCTTCAGCAGCGCGATCGTGCCCGCGGACAAGATGGGGCCGGGACTGCGGCAGTTCGCCGAGTACCAGCCGTTCACGCCGATCATCGAGACCCTGCGCGGCCTGCTCGACGGCGCGCCGTCGGCCGGCGACGTGATCCCCGCGGTCGTCTGGTGCGCCGGCATCGCGGTGGTCGGCTACCTGTGGGCGCGGTCCACGTTCACGAAGCGAGCGTGATCTCCACCAGCCGCTCCCAGCCGGTCTCCCGGCCCTGTGCGACCGCCTCGGCGAACTCCGCGTCGCCGAGGCGGTCGCGCGCCGCCGCCTCGATCCGCGGCACGTCGGGGTGGGCGCGGTCGGGCAGCCCGCGTACCGCGGTGGCGGCGCCGAGCAGCCGCGCCGCCTGGTCCGGCCGGTCCAGCCGCAACGCCAGGTCCGCGACACCGACGAGCACCTGCGCGGTCAGCGGCGCGTAGCCACCCTCGCGCGCCGCCCGGCACGCCGCCGCCCGATGGGTACGAGCCTGCTCGACGTCGTCGGCCAGGTAACCCAGCAGATCCTGGATGCCCGCCCGGACACTCGCCAGGTCCGCCTCGTCGCCGAGCAGCGCCGACACCGACCGCAGCTGCGCGTACGCCTCGTCCGCGTCACCGTCGTGGCGGGCCAGGTACGCCCGGACCAGCGCCAGCTCGGCCAGCGCGCCCGGCCAGGCGACCCCCGCGGCGAGCCGGTGCGCCTCGGCCAGCGCGGCGGCGCTCGCCGACTCGTCGCCGCCCAGCCGGTACAGCCAGGCCAGCCGCGCCCGCATCCGGATCACGTCCTCGACGGCGCCGACCTCGGTGACCGCCGTGACCGCCTGCTCGTAGTAGTCGCAGGCGGCGGCGACGTCACCGCGTACGGCGATCAGCTCGGCCAGCTCGCTGAGCGCGAACGAGATCCCGAAGCGTTCACCGACCGCCCGGAACTCGGCGAGCGCCTGCCGCAGGCACGCCTCCGCCTCCGCCGCCTCGACGCCGAGGATGACCCGCAGCTTGCCCAGGTGCAGCCGTGCCAGCGCGCGTACCCACGGGTCCTCGTGGTCGAGCAGCGACTCCCAGGCGGGCAGCAGCGCGTCCGGCTCCCGCAGCATGCGCTCCATCGGCACGACCAGGGCCAGCTCCGGGTGACCACCGTGACCTTCGCCGCTCAACCGGTACGCCTTGTGGATCCACTCGGCCGCGTGCTGCGCGTCGCCCGGCCCGGAGCTGAGGAACAGCACCACGAGTCCGTACACCACGGCTCGGATGTCGTCGGGCACGTCGCCGGGCGCCTCGGTGGCCGCGATGATCAGTTCCATGCCCTCGGTCCGGTGGCCGCCGAGCCACCAGTACCAGCCGGCGCCGGCCGCGAGCCGCATCGCCTCGCGCCCCTCACCCGCGGCGAGCGCCCCCCGCACGGCTGCGGTGATGTTGTCGTGCTCGGCTTCCAGCCGGGCGAGCCAGGTGAGCTGGTCGGCGCGGCGCAGCCGCGGCTCGGCGGTCTCGGCCAGCTCGGTGAAGTACGCCAGGTGCGCGCGACGGGCGAGGTCCGCCTCCCCCGCCTCGGCGAGCCGCTGTGCGGCGTACTCCTTGATCGTGCCGAGCATGCGGTAGCGCGGTGCGACGTCGCCGGCGGCGACCAGCAGCGACTTGTCGGTCAGCGCGGTGAGCAGGTCGAGCACGTCGCCCGGCTCGACGGCGCCGCCGGCGCAGACCCGCTCGGCCGCGTCCAGGCTCGCCCCGCCGGAGAACACCGACAGCCGGCGCAGCACCGCGCGTTCGGCGTCGCTGAGCAGCTCCCAGCTCCAGTCGACCATCGCGCGCAGCGTCCGGTGCCGGGGCAGGGCGGTCCGGCTGCCGCCGGTGAGCAGCCGGAACCGGTCGTCGAGCCGGGTGGCGAGCTGGTCGACGGACATGGTGCGCAGCCGCGCCGCGGCCAGCTCGATCGCCAGCGGCATGCCGTCGAGCGCGCGGCAGATCCGCGCCATCGTCGTCGCGGTACGGGCGTCGAAGGCGAGGTCCCGGCGTACCGCCGCGGCCCGGTCCCGCAGCAGGCGCACGGCGGGCGACGACCCGACCTCGGCGATCGGGGCGTCGCCGTCCGGCAGGCCCAGCGGCGCGACCGGCCACAGCGCCTCCCCGGTGATGCCGAGCGGTTCCCGGCTCGTGGCCAGGATCCGCAGCCGCCGGCACTCGCCGAGCAGCCGGTGCGCCAGCGCCGCCGCCTGGTCGACGACGTGTTCGCAGTTGTCCAGGATCAGCAGCATCTCCCGGTCCCGGATCGCCGCGACGAGCCGGTCGGCCGGTTCCGCGCTGCCCGCGTCGCCGAGCAGCGCGTCGCGCAGGCCGAGCCCGGAGATCGTCGCCTGCACCACGTCCCCGCCGGCGCTGACGGCGGCGAACTCCACCAGCCACACGCCGTCCGGCAGGTCGCCCGTCATCCGGCGCCCGGTCTCCGTGGCCAGCCTGGTCTTCCCGGAGCCGCCCGGGCCGGTGAGCGTGGTGAGCCGGTGCTCGGCCACCAGCGTGCCGACCGCGGTGAGGTCGGCGTCCCGGCCGACGAAGCTGGTCAGCTCGGCGCGCAGGTTGGTGCGGCGGGTGTCCTCCCGGCGGACCGTCTCGCCGCGCAGCAGGGCGACGTGCAGCGCCGACAGTTCCGGCGACGGGTCGGCGCCCAGCGCGTCGGCGAGCGCGTCGGCGGTGCGCTGGTAGACCAGCAGCGCCTCGGTGTCGCGGCCGGCCGCGACGAGCGCGCGCATCAGCGCCGTGGCGAGCCGCTCGCGCACGGGATGGGCGGCCACCAGGTCGGTCAGCTCCGGGATCAGGTCGGCCTCCCGGCCGAGCCCGATCTCGGCGTCGTACCGGTCCTCCGTCGCGGTCAGGCGCAGCCGTTCCAGCCGGGTGGCCGCCGCGTCGAGCGCCGGACTGTCGGGCAGGCCGATGTCGCGCAGCGCGTCGCCGCGCCACAGGCCCAGCGCCTCGCGCAGCAGCCGTACCCGCTGCGGCCCGTCGCCGTCGCGGGCCCGGCGGACGAGACGCTCGAACCGTACGGCGTCGACGGCGTCGGGCTCGACGGCGAGCCGGTAGCCGTCGGGCAGCCCGTCGACGGTGCCCGCCGGCAGCGCCTTGCGCAGCCGGGAGACCAGCCGTTGCAGCGCGTTCGCGGCGTCGGCGGGCGGCTGCTCGCCCCAGATCCAGTCGACGAGCGTCGCCTTCGGGACCACGCGACCGGGCTGGAGCGCGAGGGCGGCCAGCAGCCCGCGCAGCCGCGCGCCCGGCACGTCGGCCGGTACGCCACCGTCCGTGGTGACCTGGAACGGCCCGAGCAACCCGATCTGCACCCGCCGATCCTGCCACGCCCGGCGACCGGGTCCGGTCCGCCGCCCCCGCCGGTCAGGTGGCCAGGCGCAGGTGGCGGCGCTGCCGCAGCCGCACCGCGGCGGCCGCCACGACCAGCAGCGTGAGTGCGACAGCGAAGGCCAGCCCGTGGGTCAGGCCGCGGTTGAGGTAGCCGCCGTCGGTGTGGTCGACGGCGTACGTGGCGAGCTCGCGGCTGAACCAGAACGGCAACGCGCGGGTGGCGCTGCCCGCCGGGTCCATCACCATCTGGAGACCGACCACTGTGAGCAGCACCAGCGTGCCCTCCAGCTCGCGCGGCAGCACGGCGCTCAGCAGCAGGCCGAACGGCACCGACACGAACACGGTCAGCGCCATGATCAGGGCGATCGCGCCGTACCGGACGTCGCGCTGGTCGGCCAGGACGAGCAGGAAGTACGGAGTGGAGAGGAGCATGCCGACGGTCCACAGCGCGAGCAGCCGGCCGAGCACCAGGTGCCGGCTGCCGTAGCCGGAGAGCCGCAGGCGGGGTTCGATGCCGCGCGCCGCGCTGCCCGCGAACAGCGCGGCGGTGCTGAGCGCCCAGCCCAGGCCGAGGCAGACGAAGCGGATCGACTGTCCGAGGTGGTCGCCGCGGCGGCTCAGATAGAACGCCAGCGGCATCAGCAGCAGGATGACCAGCACGGTACGGCGGCGCAGCAGCTCGCGCAGGGCGGCCTCGGCCACCACCAGGGTCCGGCTCACGCGTCACGCTCCCCGGCCAGGTCGAGCACGACGTCGACGCGGTCGAGCTGGTTGAGCAGGTGGGTGACGACCACGACGGCCTTGCCGGCGTCGCGCCAGCGCCACACCTCGTGCCAGAAGTCGAGGTAGGTGCCCCTGTCGAACCCCTGGTAGGGCTCGTCGAGGAGCAGCACGTCCGGCTCGCCGAGCCGGGCCAGCACCAGGTTGAGCTTCTGCCGTGTGCCGCCGGAGAGGTGCCGGGCCTGGATGCGTCGCGGCGGTGTCCACTCCAGCCCGGCCGCCTCCGCGCGACCGGCCCGACGGGCCGCCGTCCGGCCCAGCCCCCGGCCGGCGCCGATCAGCACGAAGTGCTCGTCCGGGCTGAGGAACTCGGCGGTGCCGCCGTCCTGCGGGCAGTAGCCGAGCGTGCCGTGCACCTCGACGGTGCCCGCCTCCGGGCTCAGCAGGCCGGCGCAGATCCGCAGGAAGGTGCTCTTGCCGGCGCCGTTGGCACCGACCACCGCCGCGATCTGGCCCGCCCGGACGGTGAGGTCGACCCGGTCCAGGACGGTCCGCCCCCGGTAGCGCTTGGTGATGCCGCGCGCGGCGAGCCGCACCGGTCCGGGCTGGCGGCGCGGCGGTCGCACGTCGGGGCCACCGAGGCTGTCGACCACCGCCCGGGCGTACGTCTCCGGCGCGCCGAAGACCCGCAGCGGCGACTCCCCGCTGTCGAGCAGGTGGGTGGCCGCCTCGGCGACGACGTGACCGGTCAGGTCGGGCCCCACCCCGTGCCGGCGCAGCTCGCCGGTCAGGGCGGCGAGCCAGGGTTCGTGGTTCACCGCTTCGGCTCCTCGCGCAGTATCGTGCCCACGCTCGACGCGAAGGCGCTCCAGTCGATCGCGGCCGCCCGCAACGCCGCGCTGCCGGCCGGGCTGATCCGGTAGTACTTCCTCGCGGGCCCGGTCCCGCCCTCCCGCCAGTGCGCGGTGAGCAGGCCGGAGCGCTGCAACCGCAGCAGCACCGGGTAGAGGGTGCCGCCCTGCACGGCGCCCAGCCCGTGGGCCCGCAACGCCTGGGACAGCTCGTAGCCGTAGGACTCGCCCCGGCTCAGCAGCGCGAGCACGCAGAGGTCGAGCACCCCGCGCAGCCACTGCGCCCGCCGTTCCTGGTTCATCCCGCTCCGCACTGTCCCGATCGGACGACATCCGGCAGTGACGGTAGCGCCGCCATCTAGGTAGCGCAACCATCTAGTGGGGTCTCCTCCGGCCCGGCGAGGCTGATAGGTTGCGCGCTCCGCACGGGTTCGACGGGGGAATGCGCATGTCCGACACGGGGGCCGGATCCGAGCAGGGACCGGCGGGGGACGCGGAACAGCGGGGAGAGACCGCCTGGATGCGGCCGGCCGGCGAGCCGCCCGGCGTTCCCGGGCCGCCACCACCGCCCGCCACCGGGCCGGGTCACGGGTCGCCCGTTCCGGGTTACGGGCCGCCCATCGCTGGTCCGCCGTACGGTCCGGCCACGCCGGCTGCGCCGTTCGGGCCGTACCCGCCACCCGGCCCGCAGTCGTCCGGCCGCAGCCGCGGTCTGGTCGTCGCCGTCGCGGTGCTGAGCGTGCTGCTGCTGGTGGCGTGCTCGGGCCTGATCGGCGGCGCGTTCCTGCTGGGTTCCTCGCCCCGCGAGACGGCCGAGCGGGAGCCCGCCGCGCCGCCGGTGGCGCCCTGGCGGTCGTCCGGCGCGACGCCCACGCCGGGTGCGACGGCGAGCGCGGAGCCGTCGGCGCGCGGGCCGCAGCCGAGCGACTTCCCGGCGGCGCAGATCTCCGATCTCAACGACGTGTGCGACGGCGTTCTCTACTTCCCGCAGTCGCCGAGGCGCACCGGAGCGGCGCCGCACCCGGTGGCACTGCTCGTCGGCACCGACCTGGGCACGGGCAGCCGCCGCCACGACCAGGTCTACTACTACGACGAGGGCCTGTCGAAGCGGGTGGAGCGGACCTGGGCGTCGGAGGACCCGAAGACCGTGCAGATGGTCGCCTGCCTGGATCGCACGAGCACCGGCGCGACGATCCGCAAGTGCCGCTACGACGACCCGAAGCCGGACACGCTGACGCTGCTGAAGGCCACCTACCGCCTGCGGGTGTACGAGGTGGCGACCGGCCGCCGACTGCTGGACAAGACCATGGGCGGGGACGACCAGCAGTGCCCGTACGTGGTCCTGTACGGCTCGGACAAGAAGATCTACGCCGAGGTCAGCCACCGATCGCTGCTCGGGGCGCTGCGCAACCTGGTGAAGCGGTAGGCGGGCGACGCCGGCCGCGGTCCACCCGGGACGATGTGGGGAAACCGGCCGCACGGCCCCTCGCGGACCGGCCGGGATGTTCGATACCATCGAACATCCCGGCGGACGTTCCGCCACCTCGACAGGAGGTCCCCGTGCGGCCCATGAACAGTCAGCCGCCGTCGGAGCAGGCCGGCTCCGGTGGCGCCGCGGACGAGAACACGCCCGCGGGCGTCGTCGGCGGCCGGATCCGGCGCTACCGCAAGGAGCGCGGGCTGACGCTGCGCGGCCTCGCCTCCCGCTCCGGGCTGTCCATCGGCTTCCTGTCCCAGGTCGAGCGGGGCATCTCCTCCATCGGGCTGACCGCGCTCGGCAGCGTCGCCAAGGCGCTCGACCGGTCGGTGGCCGACTTCTTCGACGCCGGCACCGCCGCGCCGGACAGCACCGTCTCCTCGCTTCCCCGGCACTTCACGCTGACCAGGGCGGAGACGGCCGCCACGCAGTACGTGTCCGGGCAGCAGACCTACCGCATGCTCTCCGACCGCGGGCCGGACCTGGTACTCGAACCGATGCTCGTGCACATCGCGCCGGGCGGGCGCCGGGAGAACGCGTACGGCCACCGGGGCGAGGAGTTCGCGTACGTCATCTCCGGCGAGCTGCTCTACGAGGTCGAGGGCGTCGAGCACCGGCTGTTCCCGGGCGACAGCGTGCACCTGCGCTCGTCGGTGCCGCACCAGCTCTACAACGACACCGACGCGGTGACGACTGTGGTCTCGGTGGTCACGCCCCGCCTGTTCTGACCCGCGCCCCCGGGCACCACGAATCGCCCTCCGTGTTCACGTAGGTGAACCCGGAGGGCGATTCAGCGTCCGGCGTCAGCGGCCGAGGCGTGCGTCCACGGCGGTCATCGTGTCCTGCCAGACGGCCGAGGCCGGGTCGATGACGGCGAAGTGGTCCCCCGGCTGTTCGAGGTGGCGGATCTCGTCCCCGGCGGCTGCCGCCGCGGCGGCGTAGCGCCGGTTGGCGTCGACGAGGTCGAGGCTGTCCTCCGTTCCCTGCACGAGCAGTGTGGGCACCCCTGTCGGCAGGCGGAGCATCGGGTCGCTCTCGGCGTACCGGCGTGGTGCCGTCACCGGTGAGCCGCCCAGCGCCGCGGCGACCGCACCGTCGCCGAGGTAGCGCCGCTCGCCCTCGGTGAGGTCGAGCACCCCGGCCAGCGACACCGCGAGCGCGACACGCGGCCCGCTCGTACGCGCGGCGAGGTCCGCCGCGGCGCGCAACGCGAGCTGCCCGCCGGCCGAGTGTCCCAGCACGACGATCCGGTCCAGGTCGACCAACCGGTCGCGGGCCGGTTCCCGCAACGCGAGGAGGCCCGCCTGCACGTCCTGTGTGGTCGCGTCCCAGCCGTGCCGGTCCGGGCGCCGGTACTCCAGGTTCCAGCTCGCGTACCCGCGCCGGGCCAGGTCGACGGCGAGCGCGTCCATCAGGTCCGCGCCCCAGATGGACCGCCAGAACCCGCCGTGCAGCAGCACCGCGACCGGCGCCGGTCCGGCGTCCGGGGTGGACGGCAGCCGCAGGTCGCCCCACTGGTCCGGGTCCGGGCCGTAGGCGATCCGGGTGGCCGGCGCGCGGAGGCGGTGCACGGCGTGCCGGATCGCCCAGGTCAGGCCCCACAGTCCCCGCCCGGCCAGGTGGACCGCGCCGGGCACCGACGGCTCGACTGTGAGGTCGTACCAGACCACGCCGGACGGCTGCGCGCCGATCAGGGCACGGGCCGCAGCCGTGGGGCCGGGGAGCACCACCACCGGCTGGTCGGCCGTGGCGAGCAGCGCGCGCATCTCGTCGGCCGAGGCGGCGGTGACGACCTCGCCGGAGACGTCGAGTTCGGCGCAGGTGGCGGCGGTCGACGACGCCAGCAGGGCCGCGTCGGCCACCAGGCCGGGGCCGACCAGGACGGTGAGCCGCACCTGACTCACCTGCGCAGCAGCGGCAGGACGGCCGAGCCGAGCAGGTCCACGCCGCGCTCGTCGGTGAGGCCGTGCGGCGTGCCGAACTCGACCCGGCGCACGCCCGCGTCGATGAGCGCCTGGGCCTGCGCGGCGACCTGCTCCGGGGTGCCGGAGAAGGCGAACCGGTCGAGCACGTCGTCCGGGATCAGCCGGCCCGCCGCCTCGTCCTCGCCCGCGTCGACCAGCTCGCCGACGCGCTTGACCAGGTCGTCGGGCATCTCGACGGTCGGGTCCAGCTCGGCCACCACCGCCAGGTACATGGCCACCTCGGTACGGGCCTTGGCGCGGGCCGCCTCGCCGTCGGTGTCGACGACTGTGACAGCGCCGAGCACGATGCCGACGTCCGCGACGTCGCGTCCGGCCTTCTCCGCGCCCGTTCGCAGCCGTTCGCGGATCACCGGGACCATGTCCGGGTTGGCGCTGCCGCCCACCTTGATCTCGTCGGCGATCCGCCCGGCCAGCGCCGCGCCCTGCGGGCCCCACGCGCCGAGCAGCAGCGGCGGGTCGGGCCGCTGCACGTCGTAGCGCAGGGCGGTGCCGGGGGCGAGCGAGAAGACCTTTCCGGTGAAGCCGCCGCGATCGCCGCGCAGCAGTCGGTAGACGACCTGGACGGCCTCCTCGATCGTGGTCAGCGGCCGCGGCTGCGGCAGGCCGACAGCGCCCAGCCAGGTCCCCCGGGCCAGGCCCAGGTAGGCCCGCCCGTGCGAGGCCAGGTCCAGGGCGGCGATCTGACCGGCGATCTCGTACGGCGCCATCGAGTACGGGTTCAGGCAGGCCGCGCCGAGGCGTACCCGTTCGGTCGCCTGTGCCATCTCCAGCAGCGGGAAGATCGGCGGCTGGTACATCAGGTCGCCGAAGACGGTGAGCACGTCGAAGCCGTGCGCCTCGGCGGCGCGGGCCAGCCGGGCGTAGGCGCCGGCCGGCTTGTCGCTCTGGAGGCCGAGTCCGATCTCGACGGTCATGTCAGGTCCGCCGAGTTCATCGTGCGCCGGCAGGTCCGTTCCACCTTCATGACGAGCCGCTCCTCCGGGTCGGGGCAGATGAAGTGGGAGTCCTGGGCCAGCCAGTCCCCCGGCGCCAGGTCACGCTGCTTGGCGGCGAGGAAGGGCAGCACCGAGGCGAGCGCGTACACGCAGAAGTGCTTTCCCTCGGGCAGCCGCAGGTGGGCGCTGTTCGTCAGTTCGAAGTGGTCGCCCACGGCCATGCCGCACACCGACCGGCCCTCGATCCGGTCGACTGTCACCTTCAGGTCGTAGATCTCCATGTCGCCGTCGGCGCTGTCGCTCACGGCCCCTCCCCCTCGTCGATCCGTACGATGATCTTGCCGGTGGTCCGGCGTTCGGCCAGTTCGGTGAGCGCCGCGGGCGCCTCGTCCAGCGAGACGACGCGGCTGACCGGCGGCCGGACCGCGCCGGAGGCGCACATGTCGAACAGCTCCTGGTACGCGGCCTCGACGGCACTGGCCCGCCGCCACGGGTACTGCGAGCCCCAGGACAGGCCGACGAGCGTCGCGTTCGCCGCCATCAGCCGCAGCGGGTCGACAGGCGGCGGTGCGCCACCGGCGGCGCCCACCGCCACCAGGCGTCCCTCGAACGCGAGGCACTCCCAGGAGCGGGCGAACACGTCGCCGCCCACCGGGTCCACCACGACGTCCACGCCCCGCCCGCCGGTGGCCGCGAGCACGGCGGGCACGAAGTCGTCCGCCGTGTAGTCGATCGCCACCTGGGCGCCGTGGTCGCGGCAGATCGCGGTCTTGGCCGGACCGCCGGCGGTGGCCAGGACCCGCGCGCCGCGGGCGACGGCCAGCTGGATCGCGGCGATGCCCACCCCGCCGGCGCCCGCGTGCACCAGCACCGTCTGTCCGGCCGTGAGACCGGATCGTTCCAGCGCGAACCACGCGGTCTGGTAGGTGACCGGCAGCGCCGCCGCGGTGACCGGGTCGACGGTGGACGGTCGCGGCACCACCACCATGGCGTCCACGGTCACCGTGCTGCCGAGCGCGCCGCGCGGCAGCGCCGGGCAGGCGAGCACCTCCTGACCCAGCAGGTGCTCGGCCCCGGCGCCGGCGGCGACGACCCGGCCGGCCGTCTCCACGCCGGGTGTCATCGGCGGGTCCGGCCGCACCGGGTACTCGCCCCGGCAGAGCATGACGTCCAGGAAGTTCAGCCCGACCGTACGGACGGCGAGCTGCACCTCACCGGGGCCGGGCGGCGGGTCGTCGGGCAGGTCGGCGACCGACAGCACGTCCGCCGGCTCACCGATCCGCCCGGCGACCAGCCGCCGGATCACGCCGCGCCCACCGGTTCCCGGACCAGCTCGGCGTGGTGGTGCACGATCACCCAGCGGCCGTCGATCCGGCGCACCACGTCGGTGACCCGGGTGATCTCCGGCTCGTCGTCCGGGCCGAGCTGCGAGACCAGCTCGTACCGGGCCACGCCGAAGTCGTCCCACACGTCGATGCGCTTGTCCCGCGGGGCGAGCACCGCCAGCCGGGGCCGCTGCCCGACGGCGTCGCGCCGGGCGCGGTACTCGTCCAGCTCGGCCCGGGTCCGCAGCGGCCCGGGCAGGTGCGTCTCCCAGGTGGTCACGTCGGGGTCCAGGTGCGTGTCGAACCGCTGCTGGTCCCCGGCGAGGAACGCGTCGTACATGTCGTCGATGCCGGCGGCGATCTCCGCCGCGCCTGCCTGCGCGAACGTCATCGCGTCTCCTCCTGGTTACGGTCGTCGCGGGCGATCTGCCCGCCCTTCATCACCCACCGCACGTCCCGGAAGGCCGAGGTGTCGGCCAGCGGGTCGGCGTCCGTCGCGATCAGGTCGGCCAGCTTGCCGACCTCGACAGTGCCGAGATCGGATTCCGCGCCGAGCCACCGGATCGGGCCGAGCGTGCCGGCGTGGATGGCCCGCGCGGCGCCGATCCGCTCGGACATGTACTCCAGCTCCCGGATCGAGGCGGTGGTGCCCTCGAACTCCCAGAACGGGGGGACGTCGCTGCCGAGCAGCACCTCCACGCCCGCGGCGATGGCCATGTCGAAGCTCTCCAGGTGCCGGGGGCCGGCGCCGAGCGACCGGCACTGCATCCACTCCGGCACGCCCAGCTCGTCGAAGAACTCCTTGCAGCGCGTCACCAGCAGCGTCGGCACGAGCGCCGTGCCACGCTCGGCCATCCGCGCCGCGACCTGCGGGGTGAGCTGGTAGCCGTGCTCCACGCAGTCCAGCCCCAGCTCCACGGCCGCGGCGATCACATCGGCGGGCCCGGCGTGCGCGGTCACCCGGCGGCCCCACGCGTGGGCGGTCTCGATCGCCGCCGTCATCTCGTCGGCGAAGAGCTGCGGCGTGTGGATGCTCTCGTGCTCACCGGCGATGCCGCCCGAGATCATCACCTTGATCAGGTCCGCGCCGGCCTTGATCTGGCTGCGCACGCCCTGTCGGAAGCCGACCGGGCCGTCGCACTCGAGCGTGTCGTTGCCCTCGTGGCCGTGCCCGCCGGTGCACACCAGCGCCCGTCCGGCGGTGTAGATGCGCGGACCCGGGACACGCCCGGCGTTGATCGCCCGCCGCAGCGCGAAGTCGGCGTGGTCCTTCTCCGCCACGCAGCGCACGGTGGTCACGCCGGTGTGCAGCGTGCGCCGTGCCCCGTCGGCCATGTAGTGGGCGAGGTCGTACGCGCCCATCCCCTTGACGTCGTCGCCGGCGGAGCCGGGCAGCGACAGCGAGAAGTGGGTGTGCATGTTGACCAGGCCGGGCGTCACGTACGCGCCGTCGAGGTCCACCTCGGTCAGCCGGCCGGCGGCCCGCGCCTGCTCGGCCACCTCGGCGTACGGCCCGACGGCGGCGATCCGGTCACCCCGGACCCACACCCCGGCGCCGGTCACGGGCGCCATGCCGTCCACCACGCGGGCGTCCAGCACTGTGCAGTTGCCGAGCAGCACGCTCGGCTGTTCGGGCGAATAGGCGGCACTCACGCGATCACTCCATAAACGTCTCGGGCGGCCCGCGCGGAGACGTAGCCCTCGGCCACGTCCCGTCGCACCGCCTCCGGATCCCGACTCCTCGGGTCACCGTGCCCGCCGCCACCGGCGGTCAGCAACGTCACCCGATCCCCCACCGCCACCGCGGTACGCCGTGTGCTCACCCGGTGCTCCCGGTCCGTGCCCGGGAAGACGACCACCTGGTTCGGCTCCGGCTGCTCGCCGCCGGCCAGCGCCCACGGCGCGCTCTTCGTCTTCTTGATCACCGACAGGAACTCACCCGGCGTCACGAACCGGATGTCCCGCCGCAGGCCGCAGCCGCCCCGGAACCGGCCGGCGCCACCGGAGTCGGTACGGATCTCCAGGCGCTCGAAGAACATCCCGGTCTTCGACTCCAGCACCTCCACCGGCGTGTTGCGCGCCTGGGTCTGGCACAGGTGGTTCGCCGGTCCGATGCCGTCGTGCCGGGGCGTGCCGCCCCAGCCGACCGGGTCGTTGTTGCTGACCGCGAACATGTCGCCGGTGTCCGGGTGCCGGCCGACCATCATGAACCCGGGCACGTCGCCCCCGGAGGAGGCGGCCAGCCGGTCCGGCATGCCCTGCGCCAGCGCCTTGAGGATCAGCTCCAGCGCGACGGTGCCGGTCCACTGGGTGAACGTGGCGGCCGGATACTGCGCGTGGAACAACGTACCGGGCTCGGCGCGTACCCGCAGGGGCGCGAAGTGCCCGGCGTTGCTCTGCTCGTGCGGCGTGGTGACGCCCTTGAACGCGACCCGGCAGGTGGCGATGGTCGCGCCCAGCGGCAGGTTCACCGGCCCGGGCACCGCCGGGGACGACCCGGCGAAGTCCACTGTGAACTCGCCGTCGGCGACAGTGACGGTGACCCGCATCCGGATCGGATCGTCGCTGACCCCGTCGTCGTCGAGCCAGTCCTCGGCGGTCCAGCTGCCCTGCGGCAGCGCGGCCACCGCCTCCCCGGCGCGCCGCGCGGCGGCGTCGATCACCCGGTCGACGACCGCGTCGACCACCGCCGGACCGTAGTCGCGGTACAGCTCGGTCACCCGCCGCTCACCGGTACGCAGCGCGGCGATCTGCGCGTTGAGGTCGCCGAGGACGAGTTCCGGCATCCGTGAGTTGAACCGGATCAGCTCGTGGATCTCCGGCACCGGCTCGCCCCGGGAGTACACCTTCGTGCCGGGGAAGATGATCCCCTCCTGGTGCATGTCCGTGGAGTCGAGCACGTAACCGGGATCCTTGGCACCCAGGTCCATCCAGTGCGCCCGGATGCACAGGAAACCGATCAGCTCCTCGCTGTCCGGCAGCACCACCGGCGCGAACATCGTCGCGTCGTACGTGTGCGCCGCGTTCCAGTACGGGTAGTTGAGCAGCACCACGTCGCCGCGGTGCAGGTTCTCCACGCCGACGTACTCGACGCCCTTGCGCAGGGAGTAGTCGTTGGCGCCGAGGAAGCGGGACAATCCCGTCGACTCCGCGACCAGCCGCAGCCGCCGGTCGTAGACGGAGATGCCGAAGTCGTACACCTCGTAGATCACCGGGTTGAACGCGGTGCGCACCAGCGCGGCCCGCATCTCCTCGGCGGCCGAGACGAGATGGCTGCGGACGACCTCGACGGTTGCCCCGTCGACAGTCGGCTCACCCATCGACGTCCACTCCGTAGACGTCCCGGGCCGCCTCCGGGGAGACGTAGCCCTCGGCCACGTCGCGCCGGACCGCCTCGGGGTCGCGGCCGCGCGGGTCGCCGTGCCCACCGCCACCGGCGGTCAGAAGGGTGACCCGGTCGCCCACAGCGACCGTCGTGCGCTTGGTGCTCACCCGGTGCTCGCGGTCGGTGCCCGGGAACACCACGATCTGGTTCGGCTCCGGCTGCAAGCCGCCGTCGAGCGCCCACGGCGCGCTCTTCGTCTTCTTGATGACGGTGAGGAACTCACCGGGCGTCACGAACCGGATGTCCCGCCGCAGGCCGCAACCACCACGGAACCGGCCGGCGCCACCGGAGTCCTCGCGGATCTCCCAGCGCTCGAAGAACATCCCGGTCTTGGCCTCCATGACCTCGATCGGGGTGCCCCGGCCGGTGCTGCCGGAGACGTGGGTGGCGGCGTCCATCCCGTCGTGCTGCGCGGTGCCGCCCCAGCCCACCAGGTCGTTGTTGCTGACCGCGAACATCTTCCCGGTGTCCGGGTGCAGGCCGACCATCATGAAGCCGGGCACGTCGCCGCCGGAGGAGGCGGGCAGCAGGTCCGGCATGCCCTGGGCCAGCGCCTTGAGGATCAGCTCCACCGCGACGATGCCGGTCCAGAGCGTGAACGTCGGCTGCGGGTAGACGGCGTGGAACAGCGTGCCCGGCTCGGCCCGCACCTCCAGCGGCGCCACGGTGCCGGCGTTCGACGGCTCGTCCCGGGAGGTGAGCGACTTCAGCACGACCTTGCAGATCGCCTCGGTCGCGCCGAACGGCATGTTGATCGGGCCGCGGGTGGCGGGCGCCGAACCGGCGAAGTCGACGACGAAGCGCCCGTCGGCGATGGTGACGGTGACGCGCATCTTCACCGGGTCGTCGCTGATGCCGTCGTCGTCCACCCAGTCCTCGGCGGTCCAGGTGCCCTGCGGCAGCGTGGCCAGCGCCGCGCGGGCGCGGGCCTCACCGTCGGCGATGATCCGGTCGATCGCCTGGTTCACGGTGTCCCGGCCGAACTTCTCGATGATCTCCAGCATCCGCCGCTCGCCGGTGCGCAGCGCGGCGATCTGCGCGTGCAGGTCACCCAGCACCGCGTCCGGCATCCGCGAGTTGAACCGGATCAGCTCGTGGATCTCGCGCACCGGCTCGCCCCGGGACACGACCTTGGTGCCCGGGAAGATCAGCCCCTCCTGGTGCATGTCGGTCGAGTCGAGCACGTAGCCGGGGTCCTTGGCGCCCAGGTCCATCCAGTGCGCGCGGACGCAGAGGAAGCCGACCAGGTCGCCGTCCGCGTCCGGGTCCGCCTCGTCCGGCCGGAACACCGGCGCGAACAGCGTCGCGTCGAACGCGTGCGCCGCGTTCCAGTACGGGTAGTTGAGCAGCACCACGTCACCGCGGTGCAGGTTCTCCCGGCCCACGTACTCCACGCCCTTGCGCAGCGAGAAGTCGTTCGCGCCGAGGAAGAACGTCAGCCCGGTGGCCTCGGCGACCAGTCGCAGGTCGGCGTCGTACATCGACAGGCCGAAGTCGTGCACCTCGTAGATGACCGGGTTGAAGGAGGTACGGATGAGGGTGGCCCGCATCTCCTCCGCGGCCGACAGCAGATAGCTGCGGACGACCTCGACCTGGGCTCCGTCCAGCGTGGTCATGCGGCTTCCTCCAGGGTGACGAGCAGGTATCCGTGGTCGTCGACGGTGACCCGCTGGCCGCTGGGCACCACCGTGGTGGAGGTGCCCTCGTCGATCAGCGCCGGTCCGTCGAAGGTGTCGCCCGGCTCCAGGCGGGCCCGGTCGTAGACCGCGAACGGCACCACCGCCTGCTGCCCGAAGTCGTACGCGTCGCGGTGCGCCAGCAACGCCTGCGACGGGTCGCCGTCGCCGCGCGGCAGGGTCTCCAGCTCCGGCCGGTCGGTGCGCCCGATGCCGCGTACCCGCAGGTTGAGGATCTGGAGCGGGTTGCCCATGGTGTGGCCGTACCGGGTGCGGTGCGTCTCGTCGAACGCGGCGCGGATCGCGTCGCGGTCCAGCTCACGCCCGACGGTGACCATCAGGCTGTGCTCCTGGCCGAGGTAGCGCAGCTCGAACTGCCGCTCCAGCACCGCCTCGCCGGCCGGCACGCCCTGCGCCACCAGCGACGCGACCGCCTCGGCCTCGACGGCCTTGAACAGCTGCTCCAGCTCCGACAGGTCGGCGTCGTCGAGCGTGGCCATCACGGTACGGCTGAAGTCGTTGACGATGTCGGCCGAGAGCATGCCCCAGGCGGAGAAGCCGGACGGCGCGAACGGCACGACCACCTCGCCGATGCCCATCTCCCGGGCCAGCAGCGGTGCCAGCAGCGGGCCGGCGCCACCGAACGCGAGCAGCGCGAACTGCCGGGGGTCGTGCCCCCGCTCGACGGTGATCTGCCGGACCGCGCCCACGGTGCGGGCCAGCAGCACGTCGAACACTCCCGCTGCCGCGTTCTCCACGCTCAGGCCGAGCGGATCGGCGAGCTGCTCCTGGATCGCGGCGCGCGCCTCGGCGTCGCGCAGCCCCATGGTGCCGGCGAGGAACCGGTCCGGGTCCATGTAGCCGAGCACCACCGCCGCGTCGGTGACAGTCGGCTTGGTGCCGCCACGGCCGTAGCACACCGGGCCGGGGTCGGCGCCGGCGCTCTGCGGGCCGACCTTGAGCAGGCCGTGGTCGAGCCAGGCGATCGAGCCGCCGCCGGCGCCGATGGTACGGATGTCGTACGTCGGGATGAGCAGCGGGAAGTGCTCCAGCTGGGCCTCGTACGCGGCGACCGGGTTGCCGCGCTCGATCACGCAGGCGTCCAGCGAGGTGCCGCCGATGTCGAACGTGAGCACGTTGTCGCGGCCCAGCTCGGAGGCGACGTAGGCGGCACCGACGATGCCGCCGGCCGGGCCGGACAGCACTGTGTGCGTGGGGGCGGTCTTGGCGACCGCGCTGGTCATCGAACCGCCGCCGGAGCGCATGATCAGGAAGCGCCCGGAGAAGCCGCGCTCGGCCAGGCCGGCCTCCAGCTCGTCCACGTACCGCTCGAAGATCGGCCGGATGTACGCCTCCAGCACCGTGGTGCTGGTGCGCTCGTACTCCCGGTACTCGCGCACGATGTCGGTCGACAGCGACAGGCTGACCTCGGGGAACTCCTCGTGGATCAGGCGCGCGGCCTCCCGCTCGTGGCTCGGGTCGAGGAACGAGTGCAGGAAGCAGATGGCGATCGAGGTGACCTGCTGGTCCACCACGAGCGTGCGGGCGGCCTCCCGGACGCTGTCCGGGTCCAGCGGCTCCACCACGCGGCCCCGGTAGTCCAGCCGGCCCCGCACACCGGCGGTGAAGCGGCGCTGCACCAGGCTCTCCGGCCGCTGGTACTGGAAGTCGTACATGTGGTCGGACGGCACGTTGCCGCGGCCGATCAGGAAGACGTCCCGGAAGCCCTCGTTGGTGATGATGCCGGTACGGCCACCACGGCGTTCCAGCACCGCGTTGAGGCCGAGGGTGGTGCCGTGGATGAACAGCTCCACCTCGGACAGGTCGGTGCCGAGCGCGGTGATCGCGTTGAGGACACCGTCCGCGGGCCGGGCCGGGGTCGTGGCCGCCTTGCGGAACCGGACCCGGTTGGTGCGAGTGTCCAGTTCCATGGCGTCCACGAAGGTCCCGCCGATGTCGACGGCGAGCCGGATGGGGCGACGGGTCATGGCGTGACAGCCTGCCTTCCGATGAGGGCGGGAAGCTCGGGAACGCGCCAGCAGGCGGCCCGGCTCTCGCCGTACGACTGAAGCTCCTGCTGCTCCGTTCGGCACCGGTCGGTGACGAACGGGCACCGGGCGGCCAGTGGGCACCCGGTCGCGGCGTCGGCTTCCTCCAGGTCCTTGACCAGCTCGACGGCCTCGCCGTCGGACCCGGCCGTCCCGCCGAGGCGGGGGGCGCTGCCCAGCAGCGCGCGGGTGTACGGGTGCCGGGGCGTGTCGAAGACGACGTCCACCGGTCCCTCCTCGACGACCCGGCCGAGGTAGAGCACCACGACGCGGTCGGCGAACCCGCGCACCGTGGCCAGGTCGTGGGAGATGAACACCGAGGCGCGTTCCGCGTCGGCGGCCACGTCGGCGATCACGTCGAGGATCTGCGCCTGGACGGTGACGTCCAGCGCCGAGGTCGGCTCGTCGAAGACGATCAGGTCCGGCTCGCCGACCAGCGCGCGGGCGATGCCGATGCGTTGCGCCTGACCGCCGGACAGCTCGTGCGGGTAGCGCTGGAGGATCGACCGGTCCAGCTCCATCCGGTCCAGCACGGCGGTGACGCGCTCCTCCCGCTGCGCCGGGGACAGGCCGGCGGCGCGCAGCGGCTCGGCGATGGAGTCGCCGACGGGACGGCGCGGGCTGAGCGAGCCGATCGGGTCCTGGAACACGAGCTGGGCCCGGGTCCGGGCCCGGCGCAGTGCCCGGCCCCGCGGACGGGGGCGGCCCGGCTGCTTGACCAGTGCCTGCCCGGCGACCGTGACGGTGCCGGACGTGGGCGCGACCAGGCCCATCACGAGCTTGGCGAGCGTGCTCTTGCCGCAACCGCTCTCGCCCACCACACCGAGCGTCTCGCCCGGCCCGAGCCGCAGCGTGACGCCGCGCAGCGCGTGGTGCCCGCCGGAACCGAACCGGCTGCGGTAGACGACGTGCGCGTTCTCGATCTCCAGCACCGCGGGCTTCGCGTCCGCGCCGGCCGAGACCGCGCCGGACGCTGCCGGCGTGTGCGACGCCTGCGGAACGTCGGCGTCCAGCGGCCGGGTCTGCGGGTGGAAGCAGGCGAGCGACCACTCGCCGCCACCGGGTACCGGCACTGTGGCCGGGCGCCGGGACGAGCAGGTGCCGTCGGCGTGCGCGCACCGGGCGACGAACGGGCAGTTGTGCGGCTCCTGCGTCAGCAGCGGCATGGCGCCGGGGGTGGCGACGACCGGCCGGCCGCCGACGTCCGGCACCGAACGCAGCAGCGCCCGGGTGTACGGGTGCGCGGGCTCCCGCAGCACCTGCGCGGCCGGTCCGCTCTCCACCACGGTGCCGGCGTAGAGCACCACCACCCGGTCGCAGACCTCCGCGATGGACGCCAGGTCGTGCGAGATCAGCAGGACGCCCCGGCCGTCGGTGTCGGCGGCGTGCCGGAACTGGCGCAGGATCTCCCGGGTCAGGGTCACGTCCAGGCCGGTGGTCGGCTCGTCGGCGATCAGCAGCTCCGGCGCGCAGCCGGTGGCCAGCGAGATCATCACCCGCTGGGCCATGCCGCCGGACAGCTCGTGGGCGTACGCGTCGAGCCGCCGCTGCGGGCTGCGGATGCCGACCGCCTCGAACAGCTCGCGCGCCGCCTCCCGGGCCCGGTCGCCGGACATCTCCTGGTGGGTGGCGAGCCGGTCGACGAGCTGCTTGCCGATGGTGCGGGTGGGGCTGAGCGCGCCGCGCGGGTTCTGGAAGCAGATCGCCACCCCGCGTCCGCGGTGGGCGGCGAGCGCGGCGTCGTCCATCCGCAGCACGTCCGAGTCGCCGAACAGCACCCGGCCGGTGGCGTGCGAGCCGCCGGGCAGCAGCCCGACGATGGCGCGGGCCACCATGCTCTTGCCGCCGCCGCTCTCGCCGACCAGGCCGACGACCTCGCCGGGCCGGACGGCGAAACTGACGCCGCTGAGCGCGGCGACCTGCCGGCCGGGCCGGCGGATCGTCACGGAGAGGTTCTCGATCGACAGCATGGTCACCGCCGCTTCGCGTTCGCGCGGTCCTGCAGGCCTTCGCCGAGCAGGCTGAACCCCAGGACGCAGACGAACAGGGCCAGGCCGGGCGGGACCGAGGTCCACCACCGGCCGCCGACCACGTCCGCGGCACCCAGGCTGATCATGGCGCCCCACTCCGCCTCGGGGATGCTCACGCCCAGGCCGAGGAAGGAGAGCCCGGCCAAAGTGAGCATGGCCCAGCCGCAGTTCAGCGGCGCGATCACCCGGACCGGGGTGAGGCTGTTGGGGAGCAGGTGCCGCCAGAGCACGCCGATCGGTGACGCCCCGGAGGTGATGGCGGCGTCCACGAACGGCAGTTCCCGCAGCGACCGCACCTCGGCGCGGACCAGCCGGGCGTACGCCGGCGCGTTCACCGCCGCGATCGTGATGATCAGGTTGATCGTGCCGTTGCCGAGCAGCGCGGCCACCGCGAGCGCCAGGATGAACGTGGGGAACGACTGGAAGATGTCGACCACCCGCATCAGCACGTCGTCGAGCCAGCCGCCGAAGTAGCCGGCGACCAGGCCGAGCAGCGTGCCGACGACCACCGCGAGCGCCACGGCGGCCAGCGCGATGCCCAGGTCGAGCCGGGCGGCGTAGAGCACCCGGCTCCAGATGTCCATGCCGTTGCCGTCGGTGCCGAGCAGGTGGCTGCCGCCCGGCGCGACGAGCGTGTTCGCCGCGTCGATCTCGGTCTCGCCCCACTGGCTCAGCAGCGGCGCGAACACCGCCAGCAGCGCGACCACCGACAGGATGCTCGCCCCGGCGATGATCATGCGGCGGGCGAATCGGCTGTCCCGGTCGCCGCCGGGCACGACCACCGGCGCGGCGGCGGGACCGTCGGGGACGGTTCGCAGCTCGGCCATCAGAGCCTCACTCTCGGGTCGAGGATCGCGTGGACCACGTCGGCGATGAGGAACACCAGCACGTAGCACAGCGCGATGACCAGCACCGACGCCTGCACCACCGGGTAGTCCCGGTAGAGCAGGCCGCGCAGGGCCCACTGGCCGAAGCCCTGCCACGAGTACACGTACTCAACGAGCACGGTGGAGCCGATCGCCGTACCGAAGACCAGCGCGGCCAGCGACGGCAGCCGGACCAGCGTCGCCCGCAGCAGGTAGCCGTAGTGCAGCGTGCGGTCGCGCAGCCCGTGCGCCTTCGCCGCGGCGTACGACTCCGAGTGCAGCACCTCCAGCGCGGAGGCCCGGACGCTGCGCAGCAGCGGGGCGACCACGCCGACCACGAGGGTCAGCACCGGCAGCACCAGGTACGCCGCGGCCGAGGCGATCGCCGGCCCGTTGGCGGTGAGGACGGCGTCGACGAGGTCGGCGCCGGTGAGCGGGGTCAGGCCGGTGTCCGGGTCGACCCGGCCGTTGGGGGCCGGGAACCAGCCGAGGATGCTGTAGCCGACGAGCACCAGCACCAGGCCGAGCCAGAACTCCGGTACGGAGTTGCCGACCAGCGCGAAGATCCGGACGCTGTGGTCGCCGGCCCGGTTGGCCCGCTTGGCCGACCAGATGCCCAGCACCGTCGCCACCACGAGCGCGATGCTCACCGAGATGACGACGAGTTCCAGGGTCGGACCCACCCGCAGCGCCATCTCCGAGCCCACGGAGCTGCCGCTCTGGATCGACGTCCCGAAGTCACCGGTCAGCAGCCCGCCGAGGTAGTCGAGGAACTGCTGCCACAGGGACTGGTCCAGCCCGAAGCGGGCACGGGCCGCGGCGGCGTCCTCCTCTGTGGCGTTCTGCCCGAGGATGCTGCGGACCGGGTCGCCCGGCAGCACTCGGACCAGGAGGAAGGCCAGGACGACCACTCCGAGCAGAACGGGGATCAGCTGGAGTAGTCGCCTGACGACGAACCGGAAGATACGCATGGGTGGGTGAGGTCCCTAGGCCGAAGCGCTCAGGTAGCGCAGGCGGGCGAGGCCGTCCATCGGCTGCACCCAGCCGGCGACGGACTCCCGGACGGGCAGGTTGAAGTTGGGCTGGCAGATGACCACCCACGGCACGTCGGCGGCGAGGATCTCCTGGACCCGCTTCCACAGCGCGTTGCGGGCGGCCGTGTCGACAGTGGTGTGCGACTTCTCGTAGATCTGCTCGATCTCCGGGTTGCTGTAGTTCGAGTAGTTGAGGTTGGCGCCCTTGACGAAGCTCGTCGCCAGCATGTACTCGACGTCGTCCACCCAGAGCTGCCCGGAGGTGATCTGGAGCGGGATGTTCTTCTTCGTCCGCCGCTCGCCGAGGGTGGCCGGGTCCAGCGGGGTCAGCTTGAGCCGGATGCCCGCCTTCGCCGCCTCGCCCTGCACCTGGACGGCGATCTTCTGCTGCTCCTCGTTGTCGGCCTCGAAGACCAGCTCGGAGTCGAGCGACGCCCGGCCGGCGGCGGCCATGGCGGCCTTCGCCTTCTCCAGGTCGTAGGTGAACGGGTAGCCGCTCTCGTCGTAGCCGGGCATGTCCAGCGGGACCGGGCTCTTGGCCGCGCGGGCGTCGCCGCCGTACACGTTGTTGATGATCTGCTCGTAGGGCACCGCGTACGCGAGCGCCTTGCGGATGTTCACGTCGTTGAACGGCGCGGCGGTCACCGACATCTGGATGGCGACCTGGCGGTTGCTGGCCGCCGAGATGACCTTGATGCCGGCCGCCTTCTTGAGGTCCTGGATGTCGCGCTGGCTGATGCCCAGGGCGATGTCGATGTCACCGGCCTGGAGCTGGAGCCGCTGGTTGGAGGCGGCCGGCACCACGGAGATCCGGATGGTCGGCGTCTTGGCCGGGTCCGGGCCCGGGTAGCCGGTGTTCGCGCTGAGCTCGATCTCCTGGCCCTGGGTGGCCTTGGCGACGTTGAAGTAGCCGCCGGTCGGCGGGTTCTTCGCGAACCACTCCTTGGCCCAGGGGTCGCTGCCGCTGGCGTGCTTCTTGGCCTCGACGGAGTCGAAGACGTACAGCGAGATCGCCTGGATCTGCCGGGTCAGCGCGCTCGGGAACGCCTGGTGGAACTCCACCGTGTAGTCGTCGACGACCTTGACCTGGTCCGCGCTGGTCAGGCCGATGGTGCGGTAGACGCCGGCCACGTTGGCCTGGGCGGCGAACGCGCGGTCCTTCGACCACTTCACGTCGGCGGCCTTCATCTCGTTGCCGCTGGCGAACTTGACGCCGCGACGCAGCTTGAGCGTCCACACCTTCTGCTCGGCGTCCGGCTCGAACGACTCGGCGAACGTCGGGGTGATGTTCTGGGTGTCGAGGATCTGGCTGCCGCCGGTGTTGGTGACCCCGTAGTCGATCAGGTACGGGAAGACGTTCTTGTAGAGCATCAGCGCGGTCAGGTCGAAACCGACGAAGTCCTGGTCCCAGCTCGACAGATAGCTGGAGACGGCGATGCGCAGCGTCTTGGCGGAGGCGCCGCCGGACTTGCCGTCCGTGGACTTGCTGCCGCTGTCCGCGGCGCAGGCGCCGGTGGCGAACAGGAGCGCGACGCTGCCACCCAACTGCAGGACGCCGCGGCGGGAGAGCGCGGGCGAGGAGGCGCCCGGACGGGGTGAACGAGCCATGAGAAGCCCTCCTAGAAGCACGAGGCGAATGGCCCGAGCTGCGGACCTACCTGGTGTTCTACCGGATTAGGCACGAGTGAACAATAGGGTGAACGGTGTTCACTGAACACGCCCGCGCTGTGAAATTAGAGCGCTCCCGAAGTGCGGGATGACCCCGGTGTCAGCGTTCACATGAGTTCACCGAAACGTTACGTGCGACGGATCGAACGGGGCCGGAAACGCCGATGACCCCGGGAGGGACACCCGGGGTCATCGTGCGCGCGGCGGTCCGCGCGGATCAGGGGCGGCCGGTCTCCTCGGACGCGCCGGTGATCATCGAGACGATCTCGTTGCGACTGGTCCCGGTGATGTCGCGGACGCCGACCTGGCGTCCCCGGCGCAGCACCGCCACCCGGTCGGCGATACGGAACACCTGGTCCAGGTTGTGGCTGACGACGAGCACGGCGGCGCCCCGCTCGCGCAGCTTCAGGATCAGCTGCTCCACCTTGGCGGTCTCGGCCACGCCCAGCGCCGCTGTCGGTTCGTCCATCAGCACCAGGCCGCTGGCCCAGTGGGTGGCGCGGCAGATCGCCACCGCCTGCCGCTGCCCGCCGGACAGGTCCCGGATCGTCGCCTTCGCACTGGGGATGCGCACGTCCAGCGCGTCCACCAGCTCCTGCGTCTCCCGGGCCATCCGGCGCCGGTCGAGCAGGCGCAGCGGACCGCGGGTCAGCTCCCGGCCCAGGAACATGTTCATGTAGACCGGCTGCGAGTCGGCCAGGGCCAGGTCCTGGTAGACCACCTCGACGCCCTGCCGCCGGGCGTCGGAGGCGTCCCGGAACGTCACCGGGCGCCCGTGCATCTCCAGCTCACCCTCGGTGGGCTGGTACACCCCCGAAATGATCTTCACGAGGGTGGACTTGCCGGCGCCGTTGTCGCCGACCAGCGCGGTGATCTGCCCGGCGGCCAGTTCCAGGTCGAAGCGCTCGATCGCGACCACGCCGCCGAACTGCTTGCGGATGCCGCTCAGCCGCAGCGGCGGGGCGCCCGCCCGGGTCGCGTCGTCCTTGTGGATGACAGTGCTCATCATGCCCTCCCTGCGCTGCGAGCCGCCTGGTTACCAGTGCCGGGGCCGTCGCCCGCGTCGATGTCGTCCAGCCCGATCGGCGCCGAACCGTCGGCGGCGTACACACCGGCCACGGCCGGGGCGCCCGACCGCACGCCGGTGACCCCGGCGGTCAGCGCCCGGGTGACGAACGCCTGCGGCCGGAACCCGAACAGGACCGTGTCGCCGGGTGCGACGCCCGGCGCGGCCGTCACGTCGGCCATCGCGTAGTAGTCGATCGCCTCGGGCGCGGGCATCTCGACGTCGACCAGGTACGCGTCGTCGAGACCACCGCCCCGGGGCACGATCAGCGCCCGGGTGCCGCCCAGGCCGAGCACCGGATCGACGTAGAGCCCGCCGCCGAAGACGTACGCCCGCCCGTCCCACAGGTGGGACACCTCGCTGACGTAGAGCACGGCGGGCTCCTCGACCAGGTCGGTGACCGCGTGCCAGGGCGTCGTGCCGGTGAGCCCGTGACCGGGTTCGACCTGCGTCACGCCCGCCTCGGCCAGCATGGCCAGGATCGCCGCCGACGTCGTACCCGGGGCGTTGATCTCGACGTGCGACCACCCGGCGGCGCGCAACGCCACGGCGGCGGCCCGCAGGGTGCCGAGGTTCGGGGTCGGCACGACCCGCCCGGCGGCCGGATCGAACAACTGGGTCGGGAAGCTGGTGACACCGGCGAACCGGGCGCCGTCGAGGGCGTCGAGCCGGTGGGCGACAGCGACGATCTCCTCGGCCGGCCAGCCGCCCTCGTGGCCCCGGTAGAACCGGTCGCCGGGCGCCGCGATCCGGGCGAGCAGCGCCTGCTCCCGCCCGGCCGCCGTGCTCGCGACGGCCGCCTCCGCGGCCTTGGCGTCGTTGAAGACCGTCCAGTACGCGGGCGCGAGCGCGACGGCGACCGCCGCCTCGTGCCGGGGGATCTGCACCAGGTGACCGAGGTGACCGATGCCGAGCCCGCCGTGCCGGTCGGCGAGCGCGCACTGGAGGTCGACGCCGACCGCCTCGGTGATGCCCGCGTCGCGGACGGTCCGGCAGAAGTCAGGGTTGCGCCCGACCTGCTTGGTCATGGCGTAGACCGACAGCCCGTGCCGGTCGGCCTCGGCCCGGATGGCGGCGGCGTTCGCCGCGACCGTGTCGAGGTCCAGCGCGTAGCAGTTGGCAGGCAGGTCACCGCTGTCGTGCAGGTTCGCGGCGGCGGCGAGCAGGCCCGGGTTGCGGCGTCGCAGCAGGTCCAGAAACATGCGGTTGCTTCCTTCCGGGTCAGCTTCGCCGCTCGCGCAGCGAGAGGGAGACGGCCACCAGGATGATCGCGCCGCGCGCCATCATCTGCTGGGACACGGACAGGCCGGCCAGGATCAGGCCGTTGTTGAGCATGCCCATCAGCAGGCTGCCCAGCACCGCGCCGACGATCGAGCCCTTGCCGCCGAAGAGGCTGGTGCCACCGACGATGACAGCGGCGATGACGGACATCAGGTCGGCCTCGCCGAGGGTGTACCGGGCGCCCTGGAGGCGGCCGGCGTAGAGCAGGCCGGCGAGCGCCGCACACATCGCGCTGCCCATCAACACCATGATCTTGACGCGGATCACCTTGATGCCGCTGACCCGGGCCGCCGCCACGTTGTCGCCGATGGCGAGCGTGTGCGCGCCGTACCGGGTCTGCCGCAGCACGAGGTAGCCGACCACCGCGGCCGCCACCGACCAGAGCACCAGGCCGGGGATGCCGAGGATCTCGCCCTGGCCGAAGAAGGACAGGAACGCGTCGTTGCTGACCGGCACCGACTGGAGGCCGGTGACCTCGCGGGCCAGACCGGCCACCGCGCCCATGGTGGCGAGCGTGACCAGGAAGCTGGGCAGCCGGACGAGGGTCACGAAGACGCCGTTGACCAGGCCGACCGCCGCGCCCGCGGCGAGGCCCGCCGCCACGCCGAGCAGCATGCTGTCGGTCTCGCGCATCGTCACCGCGCCGACGAGCGCGGAGAGCGCGACGACCGAGCCGATGGACAGGTCGATCTCACCCGCGGCCAGGACGAAGACCAGCCCGACCGCCATGATCGTGATCGGCGCGGTCTGGATGACGATGTTGGTGAGGTTGCTCGTGGTCAGGAAGCCGTTGCCGCCCTGGGTGATGGCGAAGAACAGGAACACGACCGCGAAGCCGATGTAGACCACGTAGTCGCGCCAGTTGATCCGGCGCCAGGCCGGGACGGCGCTGGTCTTCACCGCCGCATCGGTGTGGGTCATCTATCGTCCCTCCGCTGTCTGGAAAGAGGTGTTCCGGTGGGCCGGTGCGTCGTCGCGGACGCCGGCCTCCCGGCGGGCGACCGCGACGGCGCCGAGCAGGCCGGCCCGGTCGCCGAGCCGGCTGGTCTTGATCAAGGGGGCGTCCGCGCTGAGCGCGGCGACCCAGCGCCGGACCGGTTCGACGAGTTCGGCCCGGGAGCCGATGCCGCCGCCCAGGACGACCGCCTCCGGGTCCAGGACGGCGGTGACCGCGACGACCGCCAGGGCGATCAGGCGGGCCTCCTCGTCGATGGCCGCGAGGGCGCTCGGGTCACCGGCCGCGGCCCGGTCGAAGACGTCGGGCACGCTCGCCTGCTCGCCGGACACCGCGCGGTAGCGGGCGGCGAGGGCCGCGCCCGCGACCGCCTCCTCCAGCGCGCCCTTCACCTGGTTGTCCTTGTCGAACGGGTCGGTGCCCAGGGGCAGGTAGGAGATCTCCCCGGCCGCGCCGCGCGCGCCGCGGACCAGTTCGCCGTCGAGCACGATGCCCATGCCGACGCCGGTGCCGACCGCCACGAACACGAAGTGCCGGTGGGTACGGCCGCTGCCCAGCCACCGCTCCCCGGCGGCGGCCATGTTGACGTCGTTGTCCAGCACGACCGGGTGGCCCAGCCGGCGGGTCAGCTCGGCCCGCACGTCGAGGGCCTCCAGGTCGGAGACGTTGGGCGACAGCTCGATGGCGCCGGTGGCCGGGTCGGGGACGCCGGGCAGGCCGATCGCGCTGGCCCGCACGTCGGACCAGTCGACGCCGGCCCGCACCGCCAGCTCGCGCAGCAGCGCGTCGATCTGCGCGGCGACCGCCGTACCGCCCCGCGGGTCGGTCGGCTGCACCTGCTCGGCCAGGACGAGGCCGTCGAGGTCGGCGAGCGCGGCCCGCAGCTTGGTGCCGCCGAGGTCGACGCCGGCGACGTAGCCGCACGGACGCGGATGCGCGGCCATCAGCCGACCGTCAGGAGCCGGGCCGGGTTGGCCGTCAGCATCTGGTCGATCGCCTCCGGCGGCACACCGAGCCGGGCGAGACCCGGCACGATCTCCCGGCCCAGGTACGAGTACCCGAGGCGGCCGTGCGTGCCCGGGTTCAGGTACGCCTCGGCGCCGGTCAGGTCCATCGAGAGCAGGATCCGGTCGGCGTACCCGTCCCGGACCAGCCCGGCGAGCATGTCCAGCCGGGCCCGGTCGGGCCGGTGGTACGCGCGCTTGGCGAACTCGCCCTCCGGCGGGTCGGCCGGCAGCGGGGCGAGTACGAAGTCCCAGAACTGCTTGCCGAGCGTGTCGAAGGCGATGTTGACGCCGGTGGCCAGCACGGCCCGCAGGTAGTCCGGGTCGGGGTTGATGTCCAGGTGGCCGATGACGACGCGGGAGAGGTCGGCCTTCTCCTCGCGCAGGATCTCGACCTGCTCCAGCGCCATCGTGCCGTGGGTGGTGTGGGTGTTCACCGCCAGGCCGGTGGCGACGTGGGCGCGGGCGGCGGCCCGCAGGCACTTCTCCTCGTGCGGGGTGATCTCGTTCAGGCCGGTGGCCTGCTCGCCGAAGATGCCGACCTTGATCCCGGTGTCCCCGACGCCGATCGTGGCGTCGGCGACGAAGCGCTCCCGCATCTCGTCCACGCTCGCGGACAGCGCCCAGCCCGGGGAGTACGGCTCCAGGTAGATCGCCGACCCGGCGACCACGTGCAGGCCGGTACGCAGTGCCACCTCACGCAGCAGCGTCACGTCGTGACCGACCACCTCGTACGGGGACAGGTCCACGACCGTGCCGAAGCCCAGCTCCGGCAGGCCGCTCACCGCGCCGGCGGCGAGGTCGGCGCGGTCGTCCCCGGCGCCGCCGGACAGCCACGGCCCGGGCACCAGCGCGCCGAGGTGCTCGTGGCTCAGCACCCGGCCGAGCGACTCGGGAGGCACCGGCCCGAGGACTGTCTGGACGTACCCCATGTGCTTCTTCCTCTCGTCTCGCGGTGGTCGCGGTCCCGGCGGTGGGCCGGGCCGCGTCCGGCGAGGTCCGGGGCCCGTTCGGGGAGGCCCCGGACCTCGCGGCCCGGCGTCAGTTGCCGAGCACCTCGGCCGGGGGCTCCTGGCCGTAGTCGTCGCGCCAGGCGTCGGCGATGTTGTCCTTGGTGGCGGCCATCGGCGATCCGACGACCAGCTCCGGGGCCTTCTTGCCGAGCAGGCCGTACGCGGCGACGATGCCCAGGTTCTCGCCGAGGCGGGTCGAGCCGTTGGCGACGACACCGGCGACGTTGCCGCCCTTGACCATGTCGGCGGCGAGGTTCGCCTCCAGGTCGTTCGTGACGATCTTGACGTCGGTACGGCCCTGCTGCCGGGTCGCGGCGAGCACGCCCTCGGCGGCGGTGGCCCAGGCGACGTAGACGCCCTTGAGGTCGGCGTGGCGGGTCAGCATCGCGGTGGCGATGTCCTCGGTGCGCGCCGGGTCGGAGAACCCGGCCTCCTCGACGATCTCGATGTCCGGGTAGAGGTAGCCCAGCCAGTCCTTGAACGCCTTGTCCCGCTGGTTGGTGAACCAGAAGTCGGCGTCGTGGTAGACGTAGCCGACCTTGCCCTTGCCGCCGAGCGCCTTGCCGAGCATCTCCGCGTTGGCCTTGCCGAACGCGGTCAGGTCGGCGGTGACGATGCCGACGATCTGCTCGCCGGACTTGTAGCCCTTCGGCGGGGTGGTCATCACGACGAGCTTGACGCCGGCGTCCACGGCGGGCTTGAAGGCCGCCGCCGCCGCGGTCGGGTCGACGGCGATGGTGACGATCAGGTCGGGCTTGAGCGCCAGCACGGTCTGCACGTTGTTGGCCTGCCGTGCCGCGTCGAACTCGGCGCTGGTGCTGGCCAGCACCTTGATGCCGAGCTGGTCGAACTCCTTGCGGACGCCGGACTCCACGGCCTTGGTCAGCGCAGAGCCCTCGTGCCAGACGAAGGCGGCGGAGTACTCGCCGTCCTTGACCTTCTGCCGCTCCTCGGGGGTGAGCGAGAGCTGGTCGGCGGCGGTCGGCGTCTCGCCGCCGGGGCCGACGAACGACAGGCTGGGTTCGGTACGCGGGCCGCTCGACGCGCCGCCGCTCCCGGAGGTCTCGTTCGAGCAGGCGCCGACCATGAGCGCCAGGGCGCAGAGCGCGCCGAGGGCGGCACCACGTCTACGGCTGAGAATCATTGCTCTTCCCTTCACAGCAACGGGGTCTGGAACCGGTGATTCCGGACTGACACGGGGGTCCGATGCGACCGGCACGGCGCGTGCGGGGGCACCCGCCGCCGTCCCTGGGGCCGGCGACCTCTATTTCCGTTCAGGGTGAAAGTATTATCGCGTTCATCACAGGGAGTCAAGAGTGCTGGTCAGAGATTCGACCCACTCCGTCCGGCACCCCTCCACCGCGCTTCACCTCGGGTTTCGCGCTTGGGCCGGGGCGGGAGCCGGAGACGGGCCGCGCCAGGGAAGTCGGCCGGGACGACATGGCCCGGGGTGGTTGCTCATCCACCGGCGCAGCTTTAGCATTCGGTCGGAAATAAAATCGGCGGAGGTGGGCGTGGAATCTCGGGCACCCCGGGCGGCGAACCGGTCCACGGTGCTGGCCCACGTGCTGACCCATGGTCCGGTGAGCCGTACAGCCATCGGCCAGGAGACCGACCTCTCCCCCGCCACCGTGTCGCGGATCGTGGAACAACTGCTCGACGAAGGGCTGCTGACCGAGACCGACGGCGCCCCGACCACCACCCGGGGCCGGCGGGCGACCCGGGTGGCGATCGCCGCCGGACGCGGCGTGGTCTGCGGGGTCGACGTCGGAGGCTCCAACGTCCGGCTGGTCGTCGCCGACCTCGCCGCCCGGCCGCTGACCGGCCGGACCGTGCCCACGCCCGCCGACTACGACGCGCCCCGGCTGGCCCAGTGGCTGGCCGACCTGATCGTCGCGACAGTCGGCGCCGACCGGGAACGGCTCGACTGCGTCGCGGTGGGCCTGCCCGGCGCCGTCCGGCAGGGCGACCGGGCGGTCTCCAACGCCCCGAACCTGCCCCAGGTGGAGGACCCGCTGTTCCTGCGGCTGCTGGAGAAGCACCTGGGCACCGCGGTCGAGGTGGACAACGACTCCAACTACGCGCTGCTCGGGGAGCTGCGCTTCGGCGCCGCCCGGGACGCGCAGACCGCGGTGATGCTCACCATCGGGGCGGGGCTCGGCGCCGGCGTCGCCATCGACCGCCGGCTGTTCCGGGGGCGCAGCGGCCTGGTCGGCGAGTTCGGCCACCTGCCCGCCGGTCCGCTCGGCGCACCGCTCGAACGGATCATCAGCGGCTCCGGCATCCTCGCCCGGGCCCGCGAGCTCGGCCTGTCGTTCGACAACGCGGCCGACGTGTTCCGCTCGGCCGACCCCCGCCTGGCGCCGGTCCGGCAGTACGTCGAGCAGGCGCTGCTGGTCATCCTCACCGCGGCGGTGGTCGCCTACGAACCGGAGGTGATCGTCCTCGGCGGCGGCATCTCCCACGCGCTCACACCCGACCTGGTCCGGCTGCGCGGCCGGCTGCACGAGATCGTGCCCGCCGCCGAGGCGACAGTCCACGGCGCGGAACTCGGCGACCTCTCCGGCGCGCTGGGCGCCGTGGTCGCGGCGCTGCACACCGCGTACCGGCGACTCGGGCTCGCGGAGGCCGACCTGGCCCGCGTACCCCAGCCGGACGCCCTCGCCGGCTGCGACCTGCCGGCCCTGGCCGACCACGCCTGAGCAGGCGGCGGCGCCGACGCCGCACGCTTCTGTGAGCGCTCACCCGGCGGCCCACCCGGCACTCCTCCGGGCCCGGCCGGTTGAACATGTTATCGATAACCTGCTATGTTCCGGCACGGGAGCGAAGGGCACGCTCCCCGTCACCCCCGCAATCGGCAAGGCGACCCGAGGCACCTTCCTCGCCGCCCCGCCGGTCGGTGACCAGTCCGGGCCGCTCCGCCGATGCACGCCGACGCAGGCGGCCACGGACGACTTCGGCCCCGGCCGCACGCGCGGCTCCGCGCCCTCTTCGCAGGCGACGTCGGCATCGACGGACGGTCCGGCCTGCACCGCCACCCAGGGCAAGGAGTCAAGCAATGGCGAAACGAACACCGCTTCTCTCATCCATCGCCGCCGCGGCCGTGCTCCTCGCGGCGGTCGCCGGCGGCGCGCTCAACGGCGGCCTCGGCGAGACGGCGCAGGCGTCGACGAACGGCACACTCGCCGCGACCGCCGGCTGCGGCAAGGCACCCACGCTGTCCAGCGGGACGCGCACCATCTCCAGCGGCGGACAGAACCGCAGCTACATCCTGCGCATCCCGGACGGGTACGACCGCAACCGCCCGTACCGGCTGATCTTCGGGTTCCACTGGCTCAACGGCTCGGCGAACAACGTCGCCTCGGCCGGCTACTACGGCCTGCTGCCGCTGTCGAACAACAGCACGATCTTCGTCGCGCCGCAGGGCATCGACAACGGCTGGGCCAACACCAACGGCCGCGACCTGACGCTGTTCGACGACATCTCCCGGCAGATCGAGAACGACCTCTGCGTCGACACCAGCCAGCGGTTCGCGCTCGGCTGGAGCTACGGCGGGGCGATGAGCTACGCGGTGGCCTGCGCCCGGCCCACCGTCGTCCGCGCGGTCACCGTCATCTCCGGCGCCAACCTCAGCGGCTGCAACGGCGGCACCCAGCCGGTCGCCTACTTCGGCATCCACGGCATCTACGACAGCGTGCTGAACATCTCCGCGGGCCGGTCGCTGCGGGACACGTTCGTCCGCAACAACGGCTGCACCGCGCAGAGCCCGCGCGAGCCGAGCCGGGGCAGCCTCACCCACATCACCACCACGTACTCCGGCTGCCGCGAGGGCTACCCGGTGCAGTGGGCCGCGTTCGACGGCGACCACACCCCCAGCCCGGTCGACGGGTCGTCCAGCCCGAACGACTCCCGGACCTGGACGTCGGGGGAGATCTGGCGGTTCTTCAGCCAGTTCGCGTCCACCACACCGCCGCCCACCACCGCGCCGCCGACCACCGCCCCGCCCACCACGCCTCCGCCCACCACGCCTCCGCCGACCACGCCCCCGCCGACCGGTGAGCCGGGCGCCTGCACCGCCACCTACCGGACCGTGAACACCTGGCCCGGCGGCTACCAGGCCGAGGTCACGGTGGCCAACAACGGCGCCGCCACGCTCAACGGCTGGACCGTACGCCTGACCCTGGCCTCCGGCCAGGCGATCAGCAGCCTCTGGAACGGCGTCAACACCGGCACCTCCGGCTCGGTGTCGGTCCGCAACGCGGCGTACAACGGCACGCTGGGCGCGAACGCCTCGACGACGTTCGGGTTCACCGCCACCGGGAACGGCGCCGCGGCGCCCAGCGGCGTCAGCTGCACCAGCCCCTGACCGGGCCGGCCCGCCGATCCCCGCACGGGGAGCCGGGCCGAGGGGTGGCACCGCGGCACCCCCGGCCCGGCACCGGCGGGACGACCGGCGCCCCGCCGGACGCCGGGATGTGCTCTAATTAACTCTGGTCGATGTTTGCGCTAACATTCACGACCCCGCAGGCCACCACCACCGGCACCCCTGGGGCCACCGCACCGCCGCTGTTAGCGTTTACACCGACGGCCATCCACAACTCGCGAGGCACCGTCCCGGACGGTCGGGCGCCCGCGCGTACCCGAGGAGCCGTCATGGTGATCCCCCGTCCCCGGCCCGTCCGATCCGGGCCATCGCGTCTCGCCGCACCCGCCCTCGCTCTCGCCCTGGCCGCCACCGGCGGCGGCCTGACGCTCGCCGCGACCCCCGCGCAGGCGGCCACCTCGATCACCGTCAACGGCGCCTCCGGCGGCCAGACGTTCGACGGGGTCGGCGCGGTCAGCGGCGGCGGCGGCAACAGTCGGCTGCTGATCGACTATCCCGAGCCGCAACGCGGGCAGATCCTGGACTACCTGTTCAAGCCCGGCCACGGCGCCGCGTTGCAGATCCTCAAGGTGGAGATGGGCGGCGACACCAACTCCACCAGCGGCTCCGAGCCGAGCCACGAGCACGTCCGGGGCGATCTCAACTGCAACCGCGGCTACCAGTGGTGGATCATGGAGCAGGCCAAGGCCCGCAACCCCGCCATCAAGCTGGCGGCACTGCCCTGGGGCGCTCCCGGGTGGATCGGCAACGGCAACTTCATGTCCCAGGACATGATCAACTACTTCGTGGACTGGCTGGGCTGCGCGCGGCAGCACAACCTCACCATGGACTACATCACCGCCGCCCAGAACGAGAAGCGGACCGACGCGAACTGGACCATCAGCCTGCGTCAGGCGCTGAACGCCAACGGCTACAGCGGCGTGAAGATCATCTACGGGGACGACTACCCGGGCAGCTGGGGCCCGGCGAACGCCGTCGCCGGCAACACCACGCTACGCAACAGCATCGACGTGCTCAGCGGCCACTACCCGTGCGGCTACCTCAGCGCACAGACCACCTGCACCGTCTCGTCCACCGCCACCAGCACCGGCAAGACGCTGTGGAACAGCGAGGGCGGCTCGCAGGACTACAACGACGGCGCCAAGCCGCTGGCCCGCGGCATCAACCGCGGCTACATCGACGGCCGGATGGTCGCCTACCTCAACTGGGACCTGATCGCCGCGATCACACCGAACCTGCCCTGGTCCACGGTCGGGCTGATCCTGGCCAACCAGCCCTGGTCCGGCTGGTACTCGGTCGGCAAGAACACCTGGGCGCTGGCGCACACCACCCAGTTCACCGCGCCCGGCTGGCGCTACCTCGACTCGTCCTCGGGCTACCTGGGCGGCAACCGCAACAACGGCAGCTACGTGTCGCTGCGCTCCCCCACCGGCGGCGACTACAGCACCGTCATCGAGACCATGGACGCCACAGCGGCGCAGCAGCTCACCGTGAACGTCACCGGCGGGCTCTCCACCGGCCAGGTGCACGTCTGGTCCACGAACCTGAACTCGACGAACCCGAACGACTTCTTCGTCCGCGGCGCGGACATCACCCCGTCGGGCGGATCGTTCTCGCTCACCGTCCAGCCCGGACACCTCTACACCGTCACCACGACCACCGGGCAGGGCAAGGGCACCGCCACCAGCCCGGCCCAGGGCTCGCTCGGCCTGCCGTACCGCGACGACTTCGACGGCTACGCGGCCGGGCGGATACCGAAGTACCTCCAGGACATGCAGGGCGCGTTCGAGACCGTCGGCTGCGGCGGCGGCCGGGCCGGCATGTGCCTGCGGCAGATGTCCGCGCAGGCCCCGATCACCTGGAAGACGCTCGCCGACCCGGCCACCTACGGCGGGAACCTGAGCTGGGGCAACTACACCGTCTCCGCCGACGTCCTGCTCGAACAGTCCGGCTACGCCCAGATCCAGGGCCACGTCGGCACCACGAACCTCGACCCGATCGGCCGGTACAACGGCTACTTCCTGCGGGTCACCGACTCCGGCTCGTGGTCGATCCTGCGCAACAACACCGCCGGGCAGCTCGCCACGCTGCGCAGCGGGAACGTCGCCGCGCTCGGCACCAACCGCTGGCACAGCCTCGCGCTGGGCTTCGCCGGCTCCACCATCACCGCCACCATCGACGGCACGACTGTCGGCACGGTCACCGACTCCACGTTCGGCACCGGCCAGGTCGGCTTCGGCACCAGCCAGGGCGAGACCGCCCAGTTCGACGACCTGTCGGTGGTCGCCGGCCCGGGCGGCAACCCCGGGGGTACGAGCGGCGCCCTGCTCAACCCCAACTCCAGCCGCTGCCTGGACGTGCCGAACCAGTCCCAGACCAACGGCACCCAGGTGACGTTGTGGGAGTGCAACGGCGGCGCGAACCAGCAGTGGACGGCGACCTCCGGCCGGCAGCTCCAGGTGTACGGCGGCAAGTGCCTCGACGCCGAGGGCCAGGGCACCTCGTCCAGCACCCGGGTCATCATCTGGGACTGCAACGGCGGCGCCAACCAGCAGTGGAACGTCAACACCGACGGCACGATCACCGGCGTCCAGTCCGGACTGTGCCTGAGCCCGAACGGCGGCGGGACCGGCAACGGCACCCCGATCGTCCTGTCCGCCTGCACCGGCGGCAGCAGCCAGAAGTGGAGCCGGGCGTGACGGCCCGACCTTCGCCGACCGTACCCATCCGCCGCGGCGCGGCCTACCGGGGAGACGACCTGTGACCTCAACGCTATGGAGACCCGACCGCCGGACCAGACGATGGCTCGCGCTGGCCGTGACGATGCTCGCCCTGCTGGGGCTGGCCCCGGTCATCGCCGGAGGGCTGACCCCGACCGTCGCCCGGGCGGACAACCCGATCGTGCAGACGATCTACACGGCCGACCCGGCCCCGCTGGTCCACGACGGCCGCGTCTACCTCTACACCGGCCACGACGAGGACAACTCGACCTGGTTCACCATGAAGGAGTGGCGGGTCTTCTCGTCCGACGACATGGTGAACTGGACCGACCACGGGTCGCCGCTCAGCCTCGCCACGTTCAGCTGGGCCAAGCAGGACGCGTGGGCCGGCCAGGCGGTCCAGCGCAACGGCAAGTTCTACTGGTACGTGCCGATGGTCGTCCGGGCGACCGGCCAGATGGGCATCGGGGTGGCGGTGGCGGACAGCCCCACCGGGCCGTTCCGTGACGCCATCGGGCGTCCGCTGGTGAGCAACGGCGAGATCGACCCGACGGTGTTCATCGACGACGACGGCCAGGCGTACCTGTACTGGGGCAACCCGCGACTGTGGTACGTGAAGCTGAACGCGGACATGACCTCGTACTCCGGCAGCCCCACCCAGATCCCGCTGACCACCGCGGGCTTCGGGGCGCGGACCGGTGACGCGAACCGGCCGACCCTCTACGAGGAGGGGCCGTGGGTGTACAAGCGCAACGGCCTCTACTACATGGCGTTCGCGGCCAGGTGCTGCTCGGAGTTCGTCGCCTACTCGACCGCTCCCGGGCCGCTGGGCCCGTGGACGTACCGCGGGACGATCATGCCGACCCAGGGCAGCAGCTTCACCAACCATCCCGGGATCATCGACTTCAAGGGCAACTCGTACTTCTTCTACCACAACGGCGCGTTGCCCGGCGGCGGCGGTTTCACCAGGTCGGTGGCGGTGGAGAAGTTCTCCTACGGCGCTGACGGCTCGATCCCCACGATCAACATGACCACCACCGGCGCCCCGCAGGTCGGCACCGTGAACCCGTACTCCCGGCAGGAGGCCGAGACGATGGCCTGGGGGCAGGGGGTCGAGACCGAGGCGTCCTCCCTGGGCGGGAGGAACGTCGGCTACATCGACAACGGGGACTACATCAAGGTCAAGGGCGTGGCCTTCGGCGCCGGCGCGACCAAGTTCACCGCCATGGTGGCCTCGGCCGGCAGCGGGGGGTCCATCGAGCTGCGCCTGGACAGCGTGACCGGCCCGCTGGTGGGCACCTGCCAGGTGACCCCCACCGGCGACTGGCAGACCTGGACCAACCCGAGCTGCCCGGTCAGCGGCGCCACCGGCACCCACGACCTCTACCTGCGGTTCACCGGCGGCAGCGGCTCGCTGTTCAACATCGACCACTGGTGGTTCACCTCCGGCCTCAGCGGCACCCCGCCGCCGGTCCCCCCGTCGACCCCGCCACCCTCCTCTCCCCCGCCGCCCAGCACGCCGCCGCCGACCGGCGACGCCTGCACCGCGACCTACCGCACCACCAACTCCTGGTCCGGCGGTTTCCAGGCCGAGGTGACGGTCACCGCGGGCGCCGCGGCGCTCAACGGCTGGTCGGTGCGGTGGACCCTCGCCGGTGGTCAGAGCATCAGCCAGGTCTGGAGCGGCACGCTGAGCACCAGCGGATCCACGGCGACCGTCCGCAACGCGGCGTACAACGGCTCCGTGCCCGCGTCCGGCTCGACCACGTTCGGCTTCATCGCCGACGGCTCACCGTCCACCCCGTCCCTGACCTGCACCAGCCCGTGAGAGGAGCGTTCATGCGTACCGGAGCGAGGAGATGGCTCACCGCGGGCGCCGCGCTGGCGCTGCTGGCCGCCGGCGTGCTGACGCCCGCCGGCCCGGCCGGCGCGGAGTCCAACGGCGGCACCCGGGTGATGCCGCTCGGTGACTCCATCACCGAGGGCACCCAGGTGCCGGGCGGTTACCGGATCGGCCTGTGGCAGCGGCTGGCCGGCGGCGGCTACCGGGTCGACCTGGTCGGCTCGCAGTTCAACGGGCCGGGCAACCTCGGCGACCACGACCACGAGGGCCACCCCGGCTGGCGCATCGACCAGATCGACGCCAACATCACCGGCTGGCTGAACGCCTACCAGCCGCGCACCGTGCTGCTGCACATCGGCACCAACGACATCCTGCAGAACTACAACGTCTCGACCGCGCCGAACCGGCTCTCCTCGCTCATCGACCGCATCACCACCACGGCGCCGAACGCGGACGTGTTCGTCGCGCAGATCATCCCGCTCGCCAACTCCGGCCAGGCGGCGGCGGTGCGCACGTTCAACGCCGCGCTGCCCGGCATCGTGCAGTCGAAGGTGAACGCCGGCAAGCGGGTCCACCTGGTCGACCAGCACTCGGCGCTGACCACCGCCGACCTGATCGACGGCATCCACCCGACCGCCACCGGCTACGACAAGATGGCAGCGGTCTGGTACCGCGCGTTGCAGTCGGTGTCCGGCAGCATCGGCACCCCCGGCAGCGGCGGCGGCACGTACCAGAACGTGCAGCTCGTCGGCGCCGGCTCGGGCCGGTGCCTGGACGTGCCGAACGGCAGCACCACGAACGGCACCGCGGTGCAGCTGTACGACTGCTGGGGCGGCACCATGCAGCGCTGGACCTACACCTCGGCCAAGCAGTTGCAGGTGCTTGGCAACAAGTGCCTCGACGCGAGTGGGCGGGGCACCGCGAACGGCACCAGCGTGATCATCTGGGACTGCAACGGCCAGCCCAACCAGCAGTGGAACCTCAACGCCAACGGCACGATCAGCGGCGTCCAGTCCGGGCGCTGCCTGGACGCGGCCGGCTACGGCACCGCCAACGGGACCAGGATCAACCTCTGGGACTGCCACGGCGGCACCAACCAGCAGTGGAGCGCACGCGCCTGACCGGCGTGCGACGGGCTCCCCGGCGGGCGCCGCCGGGGAGCCCGTCCGGGCGGCGCCGTCCGCATGACCAGCGGCGGACCCGGCGGGTACGTAGAGTGAGAGCTATGTCGAAGCCGCCGCTGCCCGAGCCCGCCGTCGCCATGCTGCGCAAGCCGAACCCGGCCGTCATCGCCACGCTGCGCGACGGCCAGCCGGTGTCCGCGGCCACCTGGTACCTGTGGGAGGACGGCCGCGTCCTGGTGAACATGGACGAGGGCCGCCGCCGGCTGGCGCACCTGCGCAGCGATCCCCGGGTCTCCCTGACCGTGCTGGACGAGGAGAACTGGTACACCCACGTCAGCCTCATCGGGCGCGTCGCCGAGTTGCGCGACGACGACGGCCTGGCGGACATCGACCGGATCTCGCAGCACTACACCGGGCGCCCCTACCCCCGGCGGGACCGCGCCCGGGTCAGCGCCTGGATCGAGATCGAGCGCTGGCACGGGTGGGGCGCGCACAAGGACAGCAGCCAGACCGGCTGACGCCGCCCCCACGATGTCCGACCCATGCGGAAGAGTGTCGGGCATGAGTGAGCCGTACGACCCGAAGGCAACGCTGCACCACTACCTGCGCGCGATCCGGGAGAATCTGATCTGGAAGCTCGACGGGCTGAGCGAACGTGAGGCCCGGCTTCCCCGCACCGCGACCGGCAACAACTTCCTGGGCCTGCTCAAGCACTGCCTGAACGTCGAGGCCGGCTACTTCGGGACCACGTTCGGCCGCGAGTTCCCCACCCCCGGGGAACTGGTTCCGGACGACGCGTTCGACGGCGACCCGCAGGCGGACTGGTACGCCCGGGCCGACGAGACAAAGGACGGGCTGATCGACCTGTACCGCCGCGTCGGGGCGTTCGCGGACGAGACGATCGAGACGCTGCCGCTGGACGCGCCGGGGCGGGTGCCGTGGTGGCAGCCGGGCCGGCAGGACGTGACACTGCACCATGTCATCGTGCACGTCTGCGTCGACCTGGCCCGGCACGCCGGGCACGCCGACGTCATGCGCGAGCAGCACGACGCGGCGATCGGGCTGGGGCGGGACAACCGGAACGTTCCCGAGGGCTACGACTGGCCGGCGTACGTCAGTAAGCTGTCGGCGCTCGCCGACCGGTTCGAGTAGCCGGCCTTCCGGTATGCCGGCCGGAAGTTTCAACCACATTTCGGACAGCGGATCGACAGGACCAGCAGCATCGTGAAGCATCTATCCCATGAAAATCCGGCCCGCCGTCGCCCCGCCGGCCGCTGAGGACACCGGTCCCGCGCGGCCTCCCGCCGAGCCGCCCTCGGACGACCGCCCCTCCGACGGGCGTTCCCCGGACGGCAGACGCCGGTGGCGGCCGAACCCGGAGTGGACGCTGGCGATCCTGGGCAGCCTGCTGCTGGCGGTGGTGCTGACCTGGCCGACGATGCGGCACCCGGCGACCACGATCCCCGGCGACCTCGGCGACCCGACGTTGCAGGCGTGGCAGGTCGCCTGGTCGGGGCACGCCCTGCTCAGCGACCCGGCCAACCTCTGGAACTCGAACACGTTCTACCCGGAGCGCTACACCTACGCCTACAGCGACACGCTGCTCGGGTACGCCCCGTTCGGGATGCTCGGCTCCGGCTTCGAGGCCGCTGTGATCCGCTACAACGTGCTCTACGTGCTGCTGCACGCGCTGGCGTTCCTCGGGGCGTACGCGCTGGCCCGGCAGCTCGGCGCCAACCGCTGGGGCGGTGCGGTCGCCGGGATCGCGTGGGCGTACGCGCCCTGGCGGCTGGCGCACTCCGGCCACCTGAACATCCTGTCCAGCGGCGGGATCGCGCTGGCGCTGGCGATGCTGGCGCGCGGCCACGGCTGGTCGCTGCGTCACGGATACCGGCCGGAGCGCCGCCGGCCCGGCTGGGCGGTGGCCGGGTGGCTCGTCGCGGCCTGGCAGGTGACGCTCGGCTTCGGCATCGGGCTGCCGCTCGTCTACTTCCTGCTGGCCGCCGTGCTGGTGGCGGCTGGCTGCTACGGCTGGTCCTGGTGGCGCAAGCGGGAGCGCCCCCCGTTCGGCCGGCGGCTGCTCGTCGCGGACCTGGCCGGCGGCGCCGTGTTCGGCACCGTGACGCTGCTGCTCGGTCTGGTCTACCTGCGCGTGGTCGACCTCAACCCGCAGGCCGTCCGCTCGCTGGACTGGACCAAGATGTTCTCCCCGCCGCTGATCGGGTTCGTCACCGCGCCGGGCGACTCGTGGCTGTGGGGGGAACGGCACGCCGCCGCCCGCGAGCAGCTGTCCTGGCCGCCGGAGATGGCGCTGCTACCCGGCATGACGCTGATCGGGCTGGCCGCGGCGGGGCTGTTCGTCTCGGCGTTCCCGGTGCGGCACAGGGTCGCGCTGGGGCTCGGCGTGGCCGGCACCGTGCTGCTGGGCCTGGGCGCCACGCTCGGCGGGGACGGCGACCCCGGCTACCTGACGTTGTCCAACCTCCTGCCGGGCTGGGACGCGTTGCGTACCCCGGGCCGGATGATGCACTGGACCAGCCTGCTGCTCGCCGTGCTGGCGGCCGGGCTGGTGACGGCGCTGGCCGAGTCGTGGCGCCGGCCCGCGGCCGCACGCGTGTCCCGGGCCGCGGCGGCGCTGGTCCTGCTGGTGCCGCTCGCCCTGGTCACGCTGGAGGGCGTCAACCGCACGCCGCACCCGACCGTGCCGACGCCACCGGCCGCGATGCGGACCGCGCCGGAACCGATGCTGGTGCTGCCGGCCGGCGGGGTGGGCGATCTGAACTACATGCTGTGGTCCACCGACGGGTTCCCCCGGATCACCAACGGGCTCGGCGGCTTCGAGCCGGTCACCCAGGCCCAGACGCGGGTCGCCGTGGCGACGTTCCCCGACGCGGGCAGCGTGGCCTACCTGCGCGGGATCGGCGTGCGGTCGGTCGTCGCGGTGCCGAGCCGCGCGGCGGGGACGCCGTGGGAGGGCATCGAGAACCGGCCGGTCGACGGGCTGGGCATCACCCGGGAGGATGTCGATGGCACGCTTGTCTACCGCCTCTGACGGCGTGGGCGCCGGATGCGTGTGTCCGGGCCGGGCGGGGTGAGCACCGTGCGGTTGTCGGTGGTGGTGCCCTGCTTCAACGAGGAAGCGTCGGTGGAGCGGCTGCACGAGATGCTCAGCGCCGCGCTCGCCGAGCTGACCGACGTGGACGTCGAGGTGGTGTACGTCGACGACGGCAGCGAGGACGGCACGCTGGCGGCGCTGCGCCGGCTCGCCGCGGCCGACCCGGCCGTCTGCTACACGTCGCTGAGCCGCAACTTCGGCAAGGAGGCGGCCATGCTCGCCGGCCTGCGCCGGGCCACCGGCGACGCGGTCGTCATCATGGACGCCGACCTGCAGCACCCGCCGCGGTTGCTGCCCGAGATGGTGATGCTCTACCGCCAGGGGTTCGACCAGGTGATCGCCCGCCGGGACCGCCGCGGTGACCGGTTCATCCGGATGGTCGCCTCGCGCTCCTTCTACCGGCTGGTCAACTGGTGGATAGACGTACGCCTGCTCGACGGCGCCGGTGACTTCCGGCTGCTGTCCCGGCTCGCGGTGAACGCGATCCTGGCGATGCCGGAGTACAACCGCTTCTCCAAGGGCCTGTTCTCCTGGATCGGTTTCCGCACCGCCGTGGTGGCGCACCGCAACGAGACCCGGCAGGCCGGGCAGAGCCGCTGGACGTTCGGCAAGCTGTTCAACTACGCGTTCGACGGCCTGCTGTCGTTCAACAACCGGCCGCTGCGCCTGGCGATCTACGGCGGACTGTTCCTCACGCTCATCGCGGTGGGCTACATGGCCTGGGTGGTCGCCGACGCCGTGGAGAAGGGCATCGACGTGCCCGGCTACACCACCATCATCGTCAGCGTGATCGGGCTCGGCGGCATCCAGATGATGATTCTCGGGGTGATCGGCGAGTACATCGGCCGGATCTACTACGAGACGAAGCGCCGTCCGCACTATCTGGTGCAGGAGACCGAACGCGTCGTCGACACCCCCGGCCGGGCGTCCCGGATTCCGGAGCAGCGTACGGCCACCGGCGAATCGATGGCCGGCGAAACCGGCTGAGCAACCCCGATCGGTGGGCGCCGATAGGCGCAGAATCGTTCTCTTTTCGCAGGTGGCGGGCGGTTGCTATGGTCGCCCGCGACGCCGGAGACCGGCGCCGAGGAAAGGGTTGCGATGGGGCTGATGGACAAGCTCCGGGGCGAACTCATCGACATCATCGAGTGGCTGGACGACAGCCGCGACACGATGGTCTGGCGATTCCCCCGGTATCAGAACGAGATCAAGATGGGCGCCAAACTGGTCGTCCGGGAGTCCCAGACGGCGGTGTTCGTCAACGAGGGGAAGATCGCCGACGTCTTCGAACCCGGGACGTACACGCTGGAGACCCGCAACCTGCCGATCCTGTCCACGCTGAAGGGCTGGAAGTACGGCTTCAACTCGCCGTTCAAGGCCGAGGTGTACTTCGTCAACACCCGGCAGTTCACCGACATGAAGTGGGGCACCCAGAACCCGGTCATCCTGCGCGACGCCGAGTTCGGCGTGGTCCGGGTACGGGCGTTCGGCGCCTTCGCGGCCCGCGTGGTGGACGCGTCGCGGCTGCTGCGGGAACTGGTCGGCACCGATCCGCAGTTCCGCACCGAGGAGGTGCAGGAATACCTGCGGCAGCTCATGGTGGGACGCCTGGGCGGCGCGCTCGCCACGGCCGGCGTGCCGCTGCTGGACCTCGCCGCGCACCAGGACGCGATCGGCCGGCGGCTGGCCGCCGTGCTGACCGAGGAACTGGCCGAGGTCGGAATCGCGATCCCCAAGTTCGTCATCGAGAACGTGTCGGTGCCGCCGGAGGTCGAGCAGGCGCTGGACAAGCGGACCAGCATGGGCGCTGTCGGCGACCTGGACCGGTACACCCGTTTCCAGGCCGCGAACGCGATGGAGGCCGCGGCGAACAACCCGGGTGGCGAGGCGGGCGCGGGCATCGGCCTGGGCCTGGGCATGGCGATGGGCCAGCAGATGGCCCGCTCGATGGGCGGAGGTGCGCCCACGCAGCCGCCGCCGGCCCAGCCCGCCGCTACGCAGCCGGCCGCCGCCGAGCCGCCGCCGCTGCCGGGCCAGGCCCAGTGGTACGTCGGCGTCGGCGGCCAGCGGCAGGGCCCGTACGACCTCGGCGCGCTGGCCGAGCAGGCGAACGCGGGCGCGCTCGGCGCGGACACGCTCGTCTGGCGTACCGGGATGGCGCAGTGGCAGCCCGCCGGGCAGGTGCCCGAGCTGGCGTCGGTGCTCGCCAGCGTCCCGCCGCCGCTGCCGCCGCAATGAGCGACACGGCTGTCTCGCCGCCCTCCTACCAGTGCGGCGGGTGCGGCGCCCGGGTGGAGTTCGCGCCCGGCACGACCGCGCTGAGCTGCCCGTACTGCGGGCACCGGCAGGAGATCGCCGGCGCCGGCCGGGAGGTACGTGAGCACGCGTACGCGGAACTGGCGTCGCTGCCCCGCAAGCCGGTGGCGAGCGTCGGGGCGCACACGTTCGTCTGCCCGGGCTGCGGCGCCCGGACGGAGAGCGACGCGCTGGCGCAGCGCTGCCAGTTCTGCGCGGCTCCCCTGGTGGCCGACGCCGGGGCGGGTGAGCTGATCGCGCCGGAGGCGGTGCTGCCGTTCGCCGTCGACCGCAACGGTGTGCGGACGGCCCTGGGCCAGTGGTGCCGCAGCCGCTGGTTCGCGCCCGGGAGCCTGAAGAAGATCAGCGAGGCGGAGACGCTCAAGGGCACGTACCTGCCGCACTGGACGTTCGACGCGCGGACCGTGTCGGACTACCAGGGTCAGCGGGGCGAGCACTACTACGTCACCGAGACGTACACGGTGACAGTCGACGGCAGGCAGGAGACGCGGACCCGGCAGGTGCGGCACACCCGGTGGCATCCGGCCGCCGGCACCGTACGCCGGGACTTCGACGACGTGCTGGTGCCGGCCACCACCCACCTGCCCACCGAGCAACTGGACAAGCTGGCGCCGTGGCCGCTGACCGAGGCGGCCGCGTACCACGGCGACTACCTGGCCGGATATCAGGCGCTGCGGTACGACACCGAGCCCGAGGCGGGCCTGACCGAGGCGAAGGCGCGGATGGCGCCGGTCATCGAGGGGGACTGCCGGTCGGACATCGGCGGCGACGAGCAGCGGGTGTCCGCCGTGGACACCACGTACTCCGACGTGTCGTACAAGCTGGTCCTGCTGCCGGTGTGGATCGCCGCGTACCTGCACGCGGGCCGGTCGTACCAGGTTCTGGTGAACGCGCGGACCGGTGAGGTCATCGGCGAGCGTCCCTACAGCACGGCGAAGATCGTGGCGGCGGTGCTGGCCGCGCTGGCGCTCGTCGCGCTCGTGGTGGCGTACGCGATGAGCCGCTGACGCGCACGGGCCACCGGTGTGTCGCACCGGTGGCCCGTGCGCATCGCGCGAGGTGACTGCCCGAGCGGCCGATGTGCCGCCGCGCGGGTCCACAGCAGAGTGAGGGCATCACCACCATCGGCCGGGCGGCGACGGAGGGAAGCCCCGATGGACTCACTGCGGAAGACCTCGCTGGTCGCTGGCGGCGCCTATCTGCTCACCTTCGTCTCGATCCCCACCGTGGCCCTGTACGCCCCGGTCCGCGAGTCGGACTACGTCCTCGGCACCACCTCGCAGGCTCCGGTCGTCCTCGGCGGCGTCCTGGAGATGATCGTCGCGCTCGCCTGCATCGGCACCTCCGTCGCGCTGTACCCGGTGCTCACGCGCCAGGGTCCGGCCCGGGCGCTGGGCTTCGTCGGCGCCCGGGTGCTCGAAGCCGCGGGCATCCTCGTCGGCGTCGCGAGCATCCTGACGCTCGTCGCGCTGCGGGAGTCCGACGCCGGGCCGGACGCGCTCGTCACCGGCCGCGCGCTCGTCGCGTTCTACGACTCGGTCTTCCTGCTCAGCCAGGGCTTCCTGCCCGCCGTGAACGCGCTGCTGCTGGGCACCCTGCTCTACCAGTCCCGCCTCGTGCCGCGCGTTCTGCCGGTGCTCGGGCTCGTCGGCGCGCCACTGCTCGTCGCCTCCGACCTGGGCACCCTGTTCGGCGCGTGGGACCGGCTGTCAGCGGTGGCGGCGGTCGCCGCGCTCCCCATCGCGGTGTGGGAGTTCTCGCTCGGCGTCTACCTGGTCGTCAAGGGCTTCCGGCCCTCCCCCGTGACGGACGGCGCGGTCGAGCCCCGTCCGGTCCAGGACGCCACCGTCTGAGCCGGGTCAGGCCCGCGCGCCGCCGTCGACCCGCAGCACCGTACCGGTGACGAAGGAGGCGCGGTCGCTGAGCAGCCAGGCGGCGGCCTGGGCGATCTCGTCCGGTTCGGCGGCCCGGCGCAACGGGCTGGCGGCCGCGAGCCGGTCGATGATGCCGGGCGACTCCGCGTCCCAGGAGCGCATCATCTCGGTGAGCGTGCTGCCCGGGGCGATCGCGTTGACGCGGATGCCCTCCGGCCCGTAGGTGATCGCCGCGGACTCGGTGAGGCTGTTCACCGCGCGCTTCATCGCCCCGTACGCGGGCAGTGCGGGGTTGCCCATCAGGCTGCCGACGCTGGAGTTGTTGACGATCGCGCCGGTGCCCGCCGTGGCCCGGATCGCGGCGACCTCGGCGACCATGGCGAGCCACGGTCCCTTGAGGTTGACGGTGTAGACGTGGTCGAAGTCGTCTTCGCGTACCCGGTCCATCGGTCCGGGCGGCACGATCGTCGCGCCGTTGTTGAAGGCGACGTCGAGGCGGCCGTACACCTCGACCGTGCGGTCGACGGCGGCGCGCACGCTGGCCGCGTCGGCCAGGTCGCAGACCACGTACTCGGCGGTGCCGCCGGCGGCCCGGACCTGCTCGGTGACCGCCTTCAACTGCTCCTCGGTCCGGGCGGCGAGCAGCACCCGGGCGCCCTCGGCGGCGAACAGCCGGGCCGCCGCGGCGCCGATGCCGCGCCCGGCGCCGGTGATGAAGGCGACCTTGCCGGCCAGCAGGCCGGCGGTCGGGTGGACGATCGTGTCGGTTCGTGTGGTGTCCATGCCGGCAAGCCTGCGTCCGGTCGCGGAGCCCATCCAGGTACCGCCGGTACCTGGATACGCGCCGCCGCACGAGGGCACACTGGGGTCGTGGACCGACGTGAGCTGGCAGTGTTCCTGCGCAGCAGGCGGGAGCGGATCACCCCGGCCGACGTGGGCCTGCCCGCCGGACGGCGTCGCCGCACCCCGGGACTGCGCCGCGAGGAAGCGGCGCGGCTGGCGTTCATCTCCACCGAGTACTACACCAGGCTGGAGCAGGGCCGGGGTCCGCGTCCGTCGCGGGAGGTGCTGGCCGGGCTGGCCCGCGCGCTGCGGCTGTCCGACGCCGAACGCGACCACCTCCACCACCTGGCCGGGGCGCCGCCCGCGCCGCCGTCCGGGCCACCCCGGGAGGTACGGCAGAGCGTGCTGGACCTGCTGCACCGGCTGCCGCAGGCGGCGGCGTTCGTGACCTCGGCGGCGTTCGAGGTGATCGCCTGGAACGACCTCGCGGCGGCGCTCATGGAGGACTTCTCCGCAGTGCCCCGGCGGGACCGCAACCTGGTCCGCCGGGCGTTCCTCGGCCCGCACCTGCACGGCGCGGGGCTGTACGACGTGTCGGACGTGGGCGAGTTCGCCCGCCACTCGGTCGGGCGGCTGCGTGCCGCGGCGGCCCGCTATCCGGACGACCCGGAGATGGCCGCGCTGATCGCGGAGCTGCTCGCCGGGAGCGAGGAGTTCGCCCGCCTGTGGGCCTCCCACGAGGTGGGCGGCGCGCGGACGCTGTGCAAGACGTTCCGGCACCCGCTGGTCGGGCCGGTGACTGTCAACTGCGACGTCCTCGACATCACCGACCGCGACCAGCAGGTGGTCATCTACACCGCCACGCCCGGCTCACCGTCGGAGGAGGCGCTGCGGCTGCTCTCCGTGATCGGCACCCAGCGGATGACTGTCGAGCACTGAGCCGCCCGCCCTCGGTGGAACGCCATGGGTGTCCGCGCTCCCGTTCGACACCCATGACGTTCCACTCGCGGTGGGTCAGCAGCCGATCCGGGTGGAGCCCATCGCCACGTCGTCGTACCAGAGGGTGTCGGCGCCGCCGCCGTAGCTCTCCCAGCCCAGCTTCAGGTCGGTGAGCTGCGGTCGCCAGGTGCGGTTGTACCACTGGCCGTCGATGTCGTGCGTCGGCACGCCGTCGGCGGTCAGCCCGGTCACGGCGACACCGTCCAGCCACGTACGCAACTGGCCGGCGGAGCCGTCCACGATGAACTCCAGGCAGGCCCAGCGGTTGGTGGGCAGCGGCACGCTCTGCGCCACCCCGGCCGGGCTCTGCTCGGGCAGCGTGGCGTCGTCGGAGGCACGGTTCCACTGGAGCGCGCCGTTCTGGCCGCCCAGCCGCAGGTCCCGGTTGCCGTCGGCGGCGTCGGACATGGTGATCATCGTGGTGTGGTCGGTGGGCTGGGCGGTGGTGTGCCGGACCCAGATCCGGGCGTACCTGACGCTGCCCAGGCCGCTGAGGTTCTTCGTGGTCCGGACGAACACGTGGTTGCAGTACCCGGCGGCACCGTTGATGCGTATCGCGCGGCTGCCGCTGTGCGTGGTGGTCGTGTCGATGGAGGCCGTGCCGGCGCCGGAACAGTCCGGGCTCACCACGCTCCAGTCACCCGACGGCGTCGAGCCGGTCTGGTTCTCGAAGCCGTCGCACAGCACCGCCCCCGCACACCCGCTCGGCGGCGGCGTCGTGGGAGGTGCCGTCGTGGGAGGTGGCGTCGTGGGAGGTGGCGTCGTGGGAGGCGGGGTGGTCGGTGGAGCAGTCGTGGGCGGGGCGGTGGTCGGCACCGCCGTGGTAGGCGGCGGCGTGGTCGGGCCGGCGCCGTTGCACGGTACGCCGTTCAGGCTGAACCCGGTCGGCGCGCCGCCGGCGGTGCCGTACGTGCCCTGCACGCCGAACTCGGTCGAGCCGCCGGCCGGGATGCTGCCGTTGTACGACATGTTGCGGGCGGTCACCGTCGACCCGGACTGGCTCACAGTGGCGTTCCAGCCGTTCGTGACGCGCTCGTCCCCGGCGTACGTCCAGGTGACCGTCCAACTGGAGACGGCGGTGTCACCCGGTGACACCTTGATGTTCGCGGTGAACCCGCCGGGCCACTGGTTGGGTGTGTAGTCGACCCGGCAGCCCTGTGCGGCTGCGGCCGGGCCGGTGAGCAGGGCCGTACCGGCCGCGGTGACGGCGGCCAGCGCGGCGACGGCCGCCACGAGCGGGGCGGGGCGGGCACGGAGAATCGTCATGGGAAGTCCTTCGGCGTCGGACAGGGCGCAGCGGCGCGCGTCCTCGGCGGACGCGACGGTGCGCGAGGATGCGGCGCGGCGGTGCGCCACGGTGAGTGGTCGATGCGTACGACCGATGTGCCCGGCTCGAAAGGCGGCCCGGTCAGCCGCCGGGGTCCGGTCTGCGGACCTCGGCGGCGCCCGAGCCCAATCTATTTACCGTCGCCTATCCAATCAAGGTCTCCGCCCGCGCGGATGCCCGTCATCCCGGATCGGCGCCCACGCCGCTCAGCAGCGGTTGCCAGCCGTCGCGGTAGCGCACACCGCCGGGTCGCAGCCGGACCCGGTCGTGCGGCGTACCGGGGACCGGCTCGATCCGGATCACCTGTGGCCGGTCCACCACGACGCAGACCTCCTCCCCCGGCCACCACCAGCCGCAGGAGCGGGCCAGGTCGGCCCAGGTGTCCAGGTGTCCGGCCTCGTCCGGCCCGTACCGGGCGAGGCCGAGCCGGCGCAGCACGTCGTAGTAGGCGATCCAGGACGCGTCCTGCTGCCCGTACCAGCACACGGGCACCGGGCCGTCGCCCGCGAGCGCCGCACGCACCGGCAGGTAGAACCCGTGCGCGAGGCTGCGGTGCAGCGCCGCGCGTACCCCCTGGTGCAGGACGACGGCGAGCGGTACGCCGCCGTCGAACGCCCGCTGCGGCGCCAGCTCGGGCCACGGCTCCTTGGCCTTGCCCCTGCGTGCGGGCGACAGCTCCGGATCGGTGTGCACGACGCCCGCGCTGAGCGCGCCCCGGAGCTGGGACACGACCATGGCGATGTCGCTCGCCAGCATCGGTGTCCGGGGCGGCCGTACCGCCCGGATGCGCTCGTGGAGCCGGTCGAGGGTGGGCCAGCCGCTGACCAGAGGCAGTGCCTTCGCCGGCGAGTCGACCCATTCGAAGCGGGGTCGCGGCCGCGACGCCCTCGCGTAGACGGCGGTCAGGCAGCGCTCGGCGGTGGGCTTGTCGGCCGGCTGTGTGGACAGGGCGTGGTCGAGCCATTCCTGGCGGATCCGGACCGCCTGCTGCCACAGGTCGTGCGGGGTCTTCGCGGCGTCGTCGCGCCGCGTGGGGGCGCTCATCGCGCCGGGGCGTCGCCGCCCTTCCGGTAGGAGATCATGGAACGACTCTGACCCATGTCGCGGCACCGCTCAAGCGAATTCCGTACCGTGGCCGCATCCGCAGTGCCCGGCCAGGAGAGAAGGGAACACCGCTGCCCGTGGACAGTGACCGCTTGACCCGACCCCCTGTCATCACCGCGCAGATGCTCATCCGCCGGCCCGCCGCCGAGGTCTTCCAGGCGTTCGCCGACCCGGCGGTGACCACGAGGTTCTGGTTCACCAGGAGCAGCGGCCGGCTGGAACCCGGCGCCGTCGTCACCTGGGACTGGGAGATGTACGGCGTCTCCACCGTCGTCACCGTCAAGGACGTGGAGCAGAACCGCCGCATCCTGGCCGAGTGGGATCCGGAGTCCCCCACCCAGGTCGAGTGGCGGTTCCTGCCGGGTGAGGACGACACCACGCTGGTCCGGATCACCGAGACGGGCTTCGCCGGCACCGCCGACCAGGCCGTGAGCAAGGCGATCGACTCGATGGGCGGGTTCACCATGGTCCTCTGCGCCTGCAAGGCGCTGCTGGAGCAGGGTGTGCTGCTGAACGCCGTCGGCGACGCCCACCCGGCCGGATTCGAGGACTGACCGCGGCTGCGGTGGGTGGGCCGGGGCCCACCCACCGCAGGCCGGTCTAGCTGCCGAGCGTGGCCTTCGCCGCGTCGATGGCGTCGAGCAGCCGTTCCTGGTGCTCGAAGCCGTCGTCGTCGACCACAGGGCTCGCCCCGCATTCACGCTGCCGCGCGTGCAGCAGCGTCTCGTCCACCGGAGTCACCGGGAAGGCCAGCGGGTCGAGGCCGGGTGCCCCGTCCGCGTCCTCGACGACGAGCCACTTGTTCGCCTCGTCGTAGCGGACCACACCGGCGGCGATTCCCCTGGTCCACTGGTCGAAGAGCACGGCCAGGCTGGGGGCGGCACGGACCGACTCCCAGGCGTCCTCCCCGACCGGGTAGCGCCAGATCTCCCCCTCGTGCTCGCCCGCGAGGACGAACGTGTAGAGCAGGAAGTCGAAGTGGAACAGGGGTAGTTGCTGCCGCCAGGGGAACGGCGTGCCGATCGACAGCCCCAGGTAGTCGAGCGCGTCCCCACCGTCCGGCCACGGCATCCGCCATCCGCCGTTCGGGAGCAACCGCGCGTCCGGCCAGCGCTGCGACTGCAACCAGGCCAGCTGATCCGCGACGTGGTCCACGTCGAAGATCCGGCGCACCCGGTCCGGCGGCGGCCCGGCCGGCGACTCGCCCGAATCGGGCCAGTCGAGGCCGGCGGCAGTCGCCGCGACGCGGTACTCCCGCACCGCTTCGCGCAGTACGCGCATGTCGTCGAGCATCAGGAGGCTCCTCGGCTCACGGTGCCACGGGCGTCATGCACAGGCTAGCCCCGCCGCCGCTGAGCTTGAAGGCGAAGCTCGGGCCGCCGGCCTCGACCCACGGCTTCACCGGCAGCACGACGAACTTGGTCTTGTCGCTCACCTTGCACTTGCCGTAGAACGCGTTGATGTCGTTGGCCTGCGGAAGCGACTCGGCTGTCGACACCAGCTTCAGGCTGGCGACCTGGCCGGTCAGGTCGACCGCCTGGTCGGTCGACCAGAACGGGAACTCGTCGCAGGTCTGCCCGGGAACCCGTACGTCGCACGCGTTCGGTTTGAACGCCGCGGTGCCGAACCAGCCGCGGCTGTGGCCCTTGGCGCGCGCCGCCTGCCCGCCGACGCTTCGCGCCGGGTAGAACCACACCGCCCGGGTCGGCGGCTGCGGATATCCGCCGTCGCCCATGGCGGCCACGATGTGCTTGCCGGTCTCGGTCATGTCGGCGCCCTTGTAGTTCTTGGCCCCGGGTACGTAGACGATGATGTCGTCGTCGCATCCGGCCTTGCCCTGGGTGCCGCGCTGCGCCGTACATGCCTGGTCGATGATCCGCTTGAGGCGCGCGTCCTCCGTGGAGTCCCAGGCGAAGGGCAGGTTGCGCTGGTTCGCCACCAGCTTCGTCGTCTTGATGACCTCGGCGTAGACCTTCAGGCTGTTGTACCACTCGCCCTCGTCCAGGCCCCAGTTGTCGAACTGCTCGAAGTCGACGTCGTGCGAGATCGGGTACTCGATGAGCCCGTTGACGCCGATGGTGCCGGGGAAGAGGATGGCGAGCAGCGTGCCCAGCGCGGCCCCGAGGCCGAGGCCGCCGAGGCCGACGACCCACCACGAGATGCTGGCGGCGGCTACCGGGGCGACCGCGGCCGCCGCGGCCGTCTCCGCGACGGGAGCGATGAGCGTCGCGCAGGCGCCGCTGCTCAGACACCAGGCGATCGGCACCACAGCCGCCTGCAACAGCAGCGGCCGGGGCTGCGTGTCGTCGATCGACGAGATGACCGGACCGCGGCCGGAGGGAGCGATGGCGAACAGCGTGCGGGTGAGGTCGTCCGCACAGTCGACGAGCTTCTCGCCGGACGGTGGCAGGACGGCGTCGAGGCAGCTGGTGTCGGCTGCCCGGTAACAGCCGAGGAAGATCTGCGTGGCGCCGGAGGGCACCGGCACACTCGCACGCGAGCTGGCCGCGATGTAGATGTCACCACCGGCGCCCGCGCATTGCGACGCTTCACTGGCGGTGGTCTGCGTGACCGCCGGCGACAGCTCGTCCACGTGGATCATCGTGGTGAAGTCGCCGGCGAGTTCCCGCACCACAGTGCCGTCGGCGCTCAGCGCCTCGACCCGGAAGGCGTACGGCGTGTACTCCTCGAGCGGCTCGATCGGGAGCTTGATGACGCTGTCCGCCGTACACGGGCTGGCCACGTTGCCGTTGCCGTCCTCGCAGAGCTGGTCTCGCTCGAAGTGGTCGTAGATCTCGCCGTCGAGGTAGGCGCGGTAGCTCGCCTCTGTGGCCGGGTTCGGGTGCCAGCTGGCCATGGCGCCGCCCTCGTCCGGGTCCAGGGTCAGGCCGGCGTCCACGTCGGGCGGCGGCGGCAGGGCGTCGGTCGTGAGCGACGTCGTGGCGGGCGTCTTCGACCGGTTGCCGGCCAGGTCGACGGCGACCACGGAGACCGTGTGGTTGCTGGACGGCTGGAGTCCGGTGATCGAGTACGAGCGGGTGCCGACCGTGGTCCGATGCGGGGTGCCCCCGTCGACGGTGACCTCGTATCCGGCGAGACCGTAGTTGTCGGTCGCGGCACCCCAGGTCACCTTGGCGCCGGTGGCCGTGATCGTGCCGACCGCCAGGTTCGGAACGCTGCTCGGCGGGATCAGGTCCAGCACGGTGATGTCGCGCAGGATCCGTGCGTAGCGGCCGGGTTCGCGCTGGGCACGGGTGCAGACCTTCACCGGACCCAGTCGCGGTGGGCGCATGCTGGCGGTCCAGGAGGCCGACCAGTCCGTGACGCCCTCCGGCGGCGGGCCGTAGGTGAAGCTGGTCGAGGTGGTCTTCTCGACCGAGACGTCCACCATCGTGGCCTGCTTGTGCACGTAGCCGTTGACGGCGATCCTGCCGTTCGCGTCGACCGCGACCTCCGACCCGGCTGCCGGTCCTTCGAGGCGGATGGACGCGTGGTTGACGTCGTCCGGCACGGACGGGTCGGCGCATGCCGGCAGTTGCGCCTCGGTGACGACCTGGGCGGATGCCGGCTGGCTGATCATGCTGAGCGGGAGGAGGATCGCGACGGCGAATGCCGTCATGCGTAAGGACCGACTGAAATAGCGATGACGTCTGTAGCCTGACATGCCGCCCCGTCTCACTGAGATTGGTCGATGACGAGCGGAGCCTGTCACGGCGATCTATATTCGAGATACTTTGTCGTCTACGCTCGCCGGACGACCCGAGCGGTCGGCAGAATCGATCACCCGGACCGGGACGACAACGTGAGGAACGGGTTCCCCCGAACGAGCCGCGACGCCGGCCCGGACGGCACTGTCGACAATTCGGCGGCGTAATCCCTGACCAGCGCCGGCAGCCGGTAGCGGGCTGCACCGTCCCGGGCGACCAGGTGCGCATCGACCAGGCCTTCCATGGCCCGCCTGATCCGTTCGGTGGACTCGCCGAGTTGCGCCGCGGCACGGTCCACCGCCGCCGGAGCCTCCGGGCAGGCGGCGAGAAGCTCGAACAGCCGGCCGGCCACCTCGTCCTCCGAGGCGACGACCGCGACGGCGGCGGCCAGGCTCGCTCGTACGGACAGGTCGTCGTAACTCAGCAGATCCAGCGTGCTCCCTCCCGCTGTGAGTTCGCCGACCAGCGCGGCCACCGGCATCCCCGGCCACGTCGCCAGTCTCGAGCCGGCGACCCGCAGCGCCAGCACCGATCCGGCACACAGGCCGATCAGCTCGGCTGTCGCGCCCGGATCCGCGGCCAGCCGTTCCGGACCGGCGAGCGCGGCCAGCAGTTCCCGGGCGCCGGGTTCGGCCAACGGCGACAGGGCGACCCGCCGTACACCGTCGAGGTTGCCCAGAGCGCGCCGGGCCACGGCGATCAGGGCAGGACCGGGACTGGCGGGCAGTAGGGGCCGCACCTGGGCCGCGCTGGTGACGCCGTCGAGGACCAGCAGCAGCCGGCGTCCGGCGGTGAGCGAGCGCAGGCGCCCGGCGCGCTCGTCGGCGCTGTCGGGCATGTCGCCCGCCGCGACGCCGAGCGCGCGCAGCACCCGGGCCAGCAACTCCGCCGGGGTGACCGAGGCCCGGTACGCGACGTCGACGAAGATCTGCCCGTCGGTGAACTCACCGGCCACCGCGTGGGCCGCGTGTACGGCGAGCCCGGTCTTGCCGCTTCCCGGCGGGCCCGTGACGACCACGACAGCGGGTGCGCGGCACGTCGCTACCGTGCTGACCTCCCCCGCTTCCCTGGTGCGCCCGACGAAGGTGACCAGATCCGGTGGCAGCTCCCGGGGCACCGTCCGGCCGGTCTCGGCGGCGGGAGCCGGATCGGCGGCCGACGGTGCCGCGATCACCGGCGGCGGCCGGGTGTACGAGACGTCCGGCGCCCGTTCCAGGATCGCCCGGTGCAGGGCGGCCAGTTCCTCGCCCGGCTCGATGCCGAGGTGCTGGTCCAGCCGGGCGCGCGCGTCCCGGTAGGCGGCCAGTGCGGCCGGCACCTCACCGCAGCGGTACAGCGCGAGCATCAGCTGCCCCCACGCCCGTTCCCGCAACGGGTACGCGGCCAGATGCTCACGCAGCCCGGGTAGCAGCTCGGCATGCCGGCCGACCGCCAGGCGGGCATCGGTCAGCACCTCGAACACCTGAAGCCGCTGCTCCTCCAGGCTCGCCCAGCGGTTGTCGAGCGTGGTGCCGGTCGGCAGCCCTTCGCCCGCCGCGCCGCGCCACAACGCGAGCGCGGCGTCGAGCGCGGGAACGGCGTCGAGCGCATACCCCCTGACCAGTGCCGTGCGGCCGTTCTCCGCCAGCCGGTGGAACTCGGTGACATCCAGTTCGTCGGGCTGCATCCGCAGCTCGTACGCGTTCGGACGCGTCACCAGCCGGTCGCCCACCATCCGGCGCAGCGCCGCCGCGTGCGAACGCAGGTTGGCCGTCGCCGAAGGCGGGGGGACGTCGGACCAGACCATGGCGGCCAGCCGGTCCAGGGACACCGACCGGTTCGCCGCCAGCGCGAGCCCGGCGAGCACGGCCCGCCGCTTTCCCGGTCCCGGCGCGACGCGCCGGCCGCCGACCCGCAGCTCGACAGGGCCCAGAAGCCGAATGTCCAATTGCATCCCGTCGCTCCCCCGTCGAACTCCGAGGCCGCCCACAGTAGGCGGCCCCGCAGATCAGGACAAGGCATTTCGATAAGGACCAAATGTGACGGGAATCAATGCAAGTAGCGGTGTGTCGACGTAACGGAAACACCGCAGAAAACGCCCGACCAGATCATGACGGCGACGAGCCACCGGCTCGTCGAGCGGTCAGGCTCCGGCCATCGGTGCCGGCGCGAACATGGGCGGCGCCGGATCGGCTGCCCGGATCGCGGCCACGAGCTGTGCCAGTTGCGGGTAGTCGCCCCCGGCCGCGCGGAGAAGGTGATCCGCCTCGGCGTGGTTTCCGAGATACGACTCGGCGGCCGCCCGCAGAAGAAGCGCGACGGCGCAGAGGTCGCGCGGCTCGGCGCCGGGACGGACGTCGAGAAGCAGCGATCGCGCATCCTCGGGCCGCTGGTTGAGCAGGTGAGCCAGGCTCATCACGATCCGGGCGGACAACGCTCGCGGCTGCGTCCGGGCGGCGATCCGGGCGAGTTCCGAGATCTCCCGCACCTCCCGGCGATCCACCGGCGCGCCGGTCACCACCGCGGCGTACAGGTACCACATTCCGAACTGGAGGCTCAGCATCTGGCCGATCGCCGCGGCGGCCGCGGGATCGGTGCCGCCCGCGCGAGCCAGCGCCGCGAGCCGCTCGGCCTCCTCGACCAGATCCGCCGACTGCGTGTGTCCCGCGCTCAATCTCTGCTGATAGGCAGCGAGGGCCAGGAGCGGATCGCTGCCGTCGCGGGCCTGAATCCCGACCCGGTGGACGTCACCACCCGCTCGGGCGACCGCCCGCAGCGCCCTGACCACCTCCTCCTGGTAGTAGCCGGCCCGCAGCCCTTCACGGGCGGCTGCCGGAGCCCGGAGCCAGCGGAGCAGGTTGTGGCCGTCGCTGTGGGTCGAACGCCCCGGAACGAGGTTGGTCAGGCCGAGCAGCGCCCCGACGAACGCGGCGCCGAGCAGCGTCAACCGCGTCAGCGCCGTACCGGTGGACGCCGACGCGACGACGAGTGCCGTCGCGGCGCACAGGTTGGCCAGCGGGCCACCGAGATAGAACAGCACCATCCGCAGCGGTAAGGCCGTCATCGACGGCGACGGCCGGACCGACACCTCGTTGCGCCAGCCGTTGAAGGGCGCGACACGGACCGCGATGACCGGCAGGCGCAGCAGCTTCGCCACGACGAGGTGCCCGCACTCGTGCAGGACGAGGTGCAGCCACAACGACACGCAGGTGAGGCCGGCGGCGACGATCGCATCCATCACCGACTCGGTGACGAGCAGCGCGAACGCCGTCGCCTCCACCGCCAGGAGGAGTGACACGGCGACCAGCCGACGGCGGACCTTCACCAGGAGATGGTACGGCCGGACAGGCGGCGGCAGTGGGACACGCGCGCGCTCACGCCCGGCACAACCACGACCCGGCGGTACGGCCGTAGAGCCGCGGCCCGGGCCGGATCAACTGTTGACGCCGGATGACACGCTTGCGCCGATGGATGCGTTCGTCTCACAGTTGCCCGCGCTGCTCGGTGTCGTCGTCGGCGCCCTCGGTACGGGGCTGGTGACCTTCCTGTCCACCAGGAGTCAGTGGAAGCGTGGTCAATCCGTACGGTGGGACGAACGACGACTGGAGGCGTACGGCGAGTTCGCGCAGGTCCTCAAGGAGATCCAGGCGATCTCACTGCGGGTCCTGGCCGCGGCGGACGGCGACAAGTACCGCTCAGGGCTGGACAAGGCCGCGGCACTGCCCCGGCTCGCCGACGCGGACATCAGGCACACCCTCGCGTGGGAACGCCTGTTGCTGCTCGGGGATGCCGCCACAGTCGCCGCCGCGCAGGACTGGCGCGAGGCGGTCTGGCAGCTGGAGCACCGGGCCCGCGAGGTCGGGGAGACCACCGAGCCGCTGACCGACGTCTACCAGCAGGCCAACGCATGCCGTGATCGCTTCTATGACGCGGCTCGGCGCGGCCTGGGCGTGAGCGGCGGATCAGTCGCCCAGTCCGACCGCCTGCAGCAGCGCCTCGCATCCCCTGAGAACCACCAGCCCGCGTCCTCCGGCAGCTGATTCTGGACTTCGTACCCTCTCCGGCGCGATGAGTTCATGCGCCCCGGCCGGTCTGACCTGGTGTATCCGATCGGATGCGGGAAACCGGCAGACCGCCAGGAGGGACGAGAACCATGACCGTCGTCGACACCACTCCCCCGCCCGTCGCGCGCGGGTTGCACCGGACGCTGTGGGCGCTGCAAATCGTCCTCGGGGTCTTCCTCATCGTCGCCTCCGCCGGCCCCAAGCTGTTCGGCGAGACGAACGCGGTCCAGACCTTCGAGGACATGGGAGCCGCGCCCTGGTTCCGTTATCTCGTCGGCCTGCTGGAGCTGGCCGGTGGCATCGGGCTGCTCGTGCCTCGGCTGGCCGGCCTGGCCGCCGTCGGGCTCGCGCTGCTCATGGTCGGCGCCGCCGTCACCCAGGCGTTCATCCTGCACGGCGGCGCGCTGGTGCTCACGCCCGTGGTGCTGTTCGCGCTGTTCGTGTTCATCGCGTGGGGCCGCCGCCACTCGATCCGCCGGCTCCTCAAGCGCTGAGCGGGGGTGCGCCGGCCGACCCCGTCAGGGCGTCCAGCGCACCCCCGGGTTCACCCGCCCGGACCAGTCGAAGACGGCCATGTTGTCCCACTGGTTCCCGGTGCCGTTGATGTTCGCCGGATCCCAGCCGTTGCCGCTGACGGCGTACCAGGTCGGTTCCCAGTAGAAGACACCGACGGCGCCGGCGTTGCGGGCGGTGTTCTGGACCCAGTCGAGCTCCTGGGCCTGCCCGGCCCAGGTCGCGCCGATGCCGTCGCAGGTGGCGTCGCCGATGGCGTTCGGCTCGCTGTCCGCGTTGTCCCGGGTGAAGGGGTACGCGGTCTCCACGATCACCACCGGCTTCCCGTAGCGGTTCCGCAGGTCGACGATGTTGTTGTAGAGGTTCGCCAGGCTGCCGTGCCACATGCAGTAGTACGACAGGGCGGTCATGTCCCACTGCACGCCCTGGGCGCGGATGCCGTCGTAGAACCACCGGGCGTTGGCGTTGCTGTCGGCGTTCGCGGTGTGGATCATCACGGGGATGCCGCCGCCGCACGCCTTGACCGCGTTGTAGCCCTGCTTCAGCAGACCGGCCAGCGGGGCGAAGTCGTTGTTGACGACCTTGCCCTCGTTCCACAGCATCCCGACGTTGATCTCGTTGCCGATCTGCACGCTGTCCGGCAGGGTGCCCTGCCCGCGGAGGGCGGCGCAGACGTCGTAGGTGAACGCGTGCACGTCGTTGCGCAACTGGCTCAGGCTGTGCCCGGCCCAGGCCGCGGGCTTGTACTGCTTGCCGGGGTCGGCCCAGGTGTCGGAGTAGTGGAAGTCGATCAGCACCTTGAGGCCCTTGGCCTTCGCCACGCGCGCCTGGGCCAGCACCCTGCTCTTGTTGTTGTAGCCGCTGGCCGGGTTGTTCCACACGCGCAGCCGGACGTAGTTGAGACCGACGGACCTGAGGATGTCCAGCGGGTCGCGCGCCACCCCGCCTGCGTCGTAGTACTTCGCGCCCAGATCCAGGCTGCGCTGCAACGAGGAGACGTCGGCACCCCGCATGCTGAGCGTGTTCGCGGCGGCGACGGGCGTGGGCGTACCCCCGAATGTGGTGGTGACGGCGAGGGCGACGGCCGTGACGGCCCCGGCCAGGGCGCGGCGGCGGTGGGGTGTGCTCACGAGACTTCCTCTCAGCCGACAGTGCAGGGGGCGCCGTTGAGCGAGAAGCCGGTCGGCGGCGCGTCGCTCGCACTCCACCGCCCCTGGAAGCCGAAGGTCGCGGAGCCGTTCGGCGCGATGACGCGGTTCCAGTCGACGTTGCGGGCGGTCACGGCGGCGCCGGTCTGGCCGACTGTGGCGTTCCACGCGGTGGTGACGTGCTGGTCCCCGGGGAAGCTGAAGGTGACGATCCAGCCGTCGACCGACGTCGTCCCGGTGTTCTGGACCGTCACCGCGGCCACGAAACCGCCGGGCCACTCGGACTGGCTCCGGTAGGTCACCCGGCAGGTCGAGGGCGGCGGGGGCGGCGGCGTGGACGTCGTCGGCAGTGTGACCGTGTTGGATGCGATCGACACGTTGCCGGCCGCGTCCCGGGCCCGCACGTAGTACAGGTTGCGCAGCGGCGTCGACGGGGGCAGCGGCGCCGTGTACGTGGTGCCCGGCACGGTGGCGACTCGGGTCGAGGTGAACCAGCCGTCGAACCGGTAGACGTCGTACCCGAGCACGCCGGCGTCGTCGGTCGACAGCGACCAGGACAGCGTGGCGGTCGAGGCGGTCACCTCGCCGACTGTGAGGTTCTGCGGCGCGCTCGGCGGGGTGGTGTCCGGGCCGGTGTCGGTCACCGGGGTGACCACCGTCAGCGCGTCGGTGGACGGCGATCGGCGCCCGGACCCGTCCCGGGCCGACACCCGGAACGAGTACTGCCGGCCCGGCTGGATGTAGCCGGTGATCGTGGTGGAGGTGACGTCGCCGAGGCTGATGCCGTAGACCACGTCGTCGAACGCCTGGTAGTAGGTGACGTCGTACCCGGCGACGGGGCAGCAGCCGGGCCTGGCGGCCGTCCAGGTGAGGGTGACCGACGTGGTCCGTACCTGGGTGGCGGTCAGGTTCGTGGGCGCGCTCGGCGGGAACGGCGTGGTGCTGGGCGTGCTGGGCGTCGAGGTGGGCGGCGCCGCCGTCCCGGTCGGCTCCGCGGCGGGCACCGCTGCGCCGCCGGGCGCCGGGGCGACAGCGGGGTACGCGGTGCCGGCGTCCGCCGACGGCGCGACGGCCAGAGCGGCACCGAGCACTGCCGTGGACAGCACGACCGCGGCCGTCAGACCCGGCCGCAGACGGCGGAACAGCGAGGACGAGAAGACGGCAGCCATAGGTCGACAATGCCCGCCATACATCGATGATCGCCAACGTGTCCCACACCTCGGCCGGTGTCACGGCCCCGCAGGCCGCCGCGAGGCGCGACCTCGCTTCATTCATCGTTTTGCGCCGCTTATGTCAGCAATCGGTCACAATCGGATAGACAGGGTGAGCCGCTGCGGAACGGCCACCGCACGCACGAAAGGCTGGACGGGAAGCGGCGATGGCCACCTTCGAGTACCGCTGCGCGCAGGACGGCAGCTTCGATGTCGCGATGCCGGTCGGCACCGCGGGCCCGTCGACGAACTGCCCCCGGTGCGGGTTCCCGGCGACACGGGTGTTCTCCGCGCCCCGGCTCACCCGCATACCGGCGGCGCTGCGCGAGGCCGTGGACCGGACCGAGCGCAGCGCGGAACAGCCGGAGGTCGTCGGGCGGGTGCCCGGCCGTCGCCCGGCGCGTCACTCGACGAACCCGGCCCACGCCCGCCTGCCCCGATGGTGACCACGAGAAGGGCTCAACGCCGTGCCTGAACTGCTGTTCCCCCTCGACTCCACGAAGAGGTTCACCGACCAGGAGAAGGTCGGGCACAACCGCTGGCATCCCGACGTCCCGCCCGTGGCGACGGTACGGCCCGGACAGTCGTTCCGTGTCCACTGCCGCGAGTGGTTCGACGGCGCGATCCACAACGACGACTCCGCCGAGGACATCCGGGACGCTCCGCTGACCCGGGTCCACGCTCTCAGCGGCCCGTTCGCAGTCGAGGGCGCCGAGCCGGGCGACCTGCTCATGGTCGACATCCTCGACATGGGCCCGATCCCGCAGGAGTCCGGTCCGCTGGCCGGCCAGGGCTGGGGTTACACGGGCATCTTCCCCACCGGCAACGGCGGCGGCTTCCTGACCGAGCAATTCCCCGACGCCTACAAGGCGGTCTGGGACTTCACCGGTCACAAGGCCACCTCACGGCACATCCCCGGGGTCTCGTTCACCGGGATCTCCCACCCGGGGCTGATGGGCACCGCCCCGTCCGCGTCGCTGCTGGCGACCTGGAACCAGCGGGAGGGGGCGCTGATCGCCACCGCGCCCGACCGGGTGCCGCCCCTGGCCCTGCCCCCCGAGCCGCAGGACGCGATCCTCGGCAGCCTCACCGGCGCCGACTTCGACCGGGTCGCTGCGGAGGCGGCGCGGACCGCTCCGCCCCGGGAGAACGGCGGGAACCAGGACATCAAGAACTTCACCGTCGGCAGCCGGGTCTTCTACCCGGTGTACGTGACGGGAGCCAACCTGTCCCTCGGCGACCTGCACTTCTCGCAGGGCGACGGGGAGATCACCTTCTGCGGCGCCATCGAGATGGGCGGCTTCGTCGACCTGCACGTAGACCTGATCAAGAACGGCATGCAGACGTACGGCGTCGCCGAGAACACGATCTTCATTCCGGGCGACACCCCGCCGCAGTTCTCCCAGTGGCTGGCCTTCTCCGGGCTCTCGGTCACCCTCGACGGCGAACAGCGGTACCTCGACTCGCAGCTCGCCTACCAGCGCGCCTGCCTGCACGCCATCGACTACCTGACCCGCTTCGGCTACCAGCCGGAACAGGCATACCTGCTGCTCGGTGCCGCACCCATCGAGGGCCGGCTCTCCGGCGTGGTGGACATCCCCAACTCCTGCGCGACCGTCTACCTGCCCACCGAGATCTTCGACTTCGACATCCGCCCCTCGGCCTCCGGTCCGACCCGGATCGATCCGGGCAAGGGCGCCCCGAAGGCCACCATGCCGTAGGCAGGTGCCCCTGAGGGCCGGCGGATCGGCGACGGGCGGCCGCGCTACGGTTCCCGGACGAGGATCGCGCCCGGCGCGACGAGGAGATGGGACACCTCATGCAGAAGTCATCCCTGACCGCACTGGCCCGCGAGCAGCTGAAGCTCGCGCACGGCTCCTCCAGCGGCCGCAGCAGCTCCACCGTCTACGGCGGTCACGAGCACAGGCTCCGACAGACGCTGATCGCGCTGACCGCCGGGCAGATGCTCAGCGAGCACGAGAATCCCGGCGAGGCCACCGTCCACGTCCTGCACGGCCGGGTCCGGCTCGGCGCCGGCGAGACGTCCTGGGACGGCGCACCCGGCGATCTGCTGATCGTGCCGGACCGCCGGCACACGCTGGAGGCGCTCGAAGACTCAGCGGTGCTGCTCACCGTCGCCAAGCGCTGACGACCGCACGCGTCCTCATCGGGCTTCGATGACGGAGGTGGCCCCTGCCGGGCGGTCCGGCCGGGGCCGGGCCGCCCGTCCGCCGGTCAGGCGCGGGTGCGCTGCCGCAACCGGGTCGAGACGATCGCGCCGACCGCCATGAGGACCGCGACGGTCAGGGACGGCAGGGCGTCCGGCCGGCGCAGCAGTTCTTCCGTCAACCCGGCGTTGTCCAGCTGGTGGAGCGTGCCCAGCAGGAGGGTCGGGACGACCGCGATCAGCAGTCGCTGGTCGGCGGTCGCCACCCACAGGAAGGCGGCCACCCCGGCGATCACCATGGCGGCGGCGACGATCCGCGGGACCGCGTCGACCATGCGGAGGCCACCCGCGGGGATCAGATGCAGGGCGAGGATTCCGGCGGTGACCAGGACGGCGTTGGCGCGAGGCGCCGACGGCACGTCCGCCGGCCGCCGCAGGCCCAGCACGATCAGCGGCGTGGCGACAACCGGCGCCCACCACTGCGGCAGGCCGTTGAGGAACAGGTACGGGGAGATCAGGCTCGGCACCACCGCCGCGGCAACAGCCAGGACGGCGGCGGTGCGGGCACGGCCGGCGACGAGCGCCACCAGCGCCGCGATCAGCACGACCTCGTGGACGCCCTGATTGCGCAGGACGGTCACCGGGTCCGAGAGTCCGCCGTACCGGAACGCCTCGACGATGTCGTCCAGGCCGATGAGGACACCCAGCGCCAGCACCGCCAGGGCGCCGAGGTGGATGCCCTGCCAGAACAGCACGGCAGTGGGACGGGCCGCGGCGCTGCCGCCGTACACCCGCAGGCCGCCCCGGAGGAGCGAGACCGCCTCCCGGGCGCTGGGCCAGCGACGGGTGGTGGGTTCGTCCCCGATCAACGTGTCGATCAGTTCGTCGGCGCGTTCCCGGCGGTAGCCGGCCGGATAGGCCCGCAGCAGCATGCGGTAACGCCTCTCCAGGACATCGGAACTCATGCTGGTCTGATCCTCACGGTAGAAGGTTGACGGGCACTTGCCTGCGATGCGACCCGGCGCGGCAGGCGGTCCATGACCACCCGGGCGGCCTGGGCGAGCCGGTCGGCCTCCTCGGTGAGTACGCGGCAGCCCTCGTCGGTGAGCCGGTAGTAGCGACGGGCACGCCCGTTGACGATCTCCTCACCGTCGGCGGCGACGAGTTCCTCGCCGAGCAGCCGGTCGATCACCGAGTACAGCGATCCGGCAGCGAGGGTCACCCGCCCGTCGGACAGCTCGGTCACCCTCTTGATCACGGCATAACCGTGGAGCGGCCCACCGAGCAGGGCAGCGAGGACGAAGTACGACGGTTCCCGTAGCGCGGGACGCGAAGCAGATCCCATGAGCCGAATATACAACCAACTTGAGTATCAGTCCAAGGTGACTGTTCACAGTGGCCATTGCCCAAATCATCTTAATGATTAAGGTAATCGGATGAGCGCATCGACCGACTTCTCAGTAGCGATCGCCGGCGCCGGCCTCTCCGGCCTCTGCCTGGCCCAGTACCTGACGCGCGCCGGCATCGACGTGCACGTCTACGAGCGGGACCCGGGCCCCTTCATCAGGCGGCAGGGCTACCGGATCATCCTCGACCGGTACGGGCTGGCGGCGCTGCGCGAGAGCCTGCCCCGCCCGCTGTACCGCCTGGCGCTGGCCACCGGCGACGAGCCCGGCGGGCACCTGCGCTTCACCGACAGACGGCTGCGGGACGCCTTCACGATCACCTTCAAGGACGACCCGCACGAGACCCGCCAGGTGGACCGGCTGACCCTGCGGTCGATCCTGCAGTCCGGGCTGGACGGGCGCATCCACTACGGCAGGGCCGCCGTCGCGGTGGACAACGGCGGTCCGGCCGGGCTGCGACTGCGGTTCTCCGACGGCAGCGCCGCCGCGGCGACAGTCGTGGTGGGCGCGGAGGGCGTCGGCTCGGCGCTGCGCGCGCAGCTCATGCCGGACGCCGACCCGGCGGACACCCCGATGGCGGGCATCTACGGCCGGTCGCCGTTGTGGCGCGACGGCGCAAGCGTCATCCCGGACGCGCTGCGTACCAGCGGAGTCCTGTCCATCGCCGACCGGCCCGGCAGCGCCTTCTTCTTCACCTCAATGCGGTTCGGCGAGAGCCCGCGGGAGGCGTTCTCGCGCCTGGCTCCGGGCAGCTACGCCCCCACCGGCGACGACTACGTCATGTGGGCACTGCTGCTCCGGCGGGACGAGCTGCCTCCAGGCGTCCGCGGGGACCTGCGGGCGCTGTGGCACGTGGCGGCCCGGATGAGCATCGACTTCCACCCGCTCGTCCGACGGCTGGTCGACACGGCGGAACTGGACGCCACTGTGCTCAACCTGTTCGCCACCGGCCGGCGCCCGCACCGGTGGGCGGTGCCCCGGGCGACGATGATGGGCGATGCCGTACACGTCATGCCGCCGTTCGGCGCTCATGGCGGCAACACCGCCCTGCGCGACGCCGCACTGCTCGGCCACCGGCTGGTCGAGGCCCGGCGGAACGGCACATCCGTGGAGGAGGCGATCGCCGGATACCAGGACGAGATGGTGCCGTACGCCTTCCACGCCGTCGACAATGCCGCGAGGCTGATGCACCGCCTCACCGGTGGCGCCGCCGCACCGCACTGGGTGCTCACCCGCGGGCTACCTCGGCTGCACCGGGTCACAGTGCCGGAGGCATGATTGCCCGCGTGTCCCACGATTCGGCCCGCGCCTCCGCGATCGCCGACCTCATGCGCGCCGGGCGGGAGACGTCGCGGCTGTCCATGGTGTTCCGGTACGCCATCGCGGAGCGGCTGGGCCTCGCCGTGAGCGACCTGGAGTGCCTGGACTACCTGGCGGACATCGGCTCCGCCACCGCGGGGCAGATCGCCGAGCGGACCAACCTCACCACCGGTGCGGTCACCAGCATGCTCCGCCGGCTCCAGCAGGCCGGCTACGTGACGACCGAGCGCGACCCGGCAGACCGGCGGCGGGTCGTCGTCACCATACGGCCGGAGCGGATCGCCGACCTGGAGCGGCCGTACGAGCGTTTCGCCGAGCGGGCGGAACGGCTCGTCGAGGGCTACAGCGCCGAGGAGGTCAGGCTGCTGGTCCGGCACCACGACCGCCTCCAGGCGATGTACCTCGCCGAGTTGGACCACCTCCGCGACGGCGACACCGCCCAGCGGTCCACCTGAACCGGCGTCTCCTGTCGCTATCCCACGGCCGCCAGGAAGTCCGAGTAGAACAGGCCCAGGCCGGCCGCGACGCAGACACCGGCCACGATCCAGAAGCGGACCACGATGGTGGACTCGCTCCAGCCGGCCAGCTCGAAGTGGTGGTGCAACGGCACCATCCGGAAGACCCGCTTGCCGGTGGTCCGGAACGAGACGATCTGGATCACCCAGGTCGTGGTGATGATGACGAAGAGCCCACCGATCAGGATCGAGAGCAGCGTCGTACGGGTCACCACCGCGAGCCCGCCGATCAGGCCGCCCAGCCCGAGCGCGCCCACGTCACCCATGAAGATCCGCGCCGGGGACGTGTTCCACCACAGGAAGCCCACACAGGCACCGGCCGCGGCTGCCGCGATCATGGCGATCTCCAGCGGATCGCGGACCTGGTAGCAGTACTCGTTCACGCGGGCGTACCCGTCGTCGGCGCACCAGTGCCGGTACTGCCAGAAGCCGATCAGCGAGTACGCGCCGAGCACCAGGATCGACGCGCCGGTGGCCAGGCCGTCGAGGCCGTCGGTGAGGTTCACACCGTTGGACATCGCCGTGATCACGAAGATGAAGACCATGACCGCGCCGACCTTGCCGACGTCCAGCCAACTGATGTCGCGGATGAGCGAGATGTGCTCGCTGGCCACGGTCTGGCCGTTGGTGCTGGGCACGTACAGCGCGGCCACGCCGAACCCGCCGCCGACGAGCGCCTGGCCGAGCAGCTTGCCCTTGGCGGACAGCCCGTCGGAGTTGCGCCGGCGCACCTTGAGGAAGTCGTCGAAGAATCCGACCGCGCCGCAGAAGACGAACAACCCGAGCAGCACCAGGGCCGTCATGGTGGGCCCCTCCTGCGCGATCTGCCGTTCGGGCAGGGTGGTCAGGGCGAGATGCCCGGCGACGTACGCGAGGACCGTCGCCACGATGAAGACGACGCCGCCCATCGTGGGCGTACCCTTCTTTCCCTCGTTGCTGGCGAGCCCGATCGACCGGATCGGCTGACCGGCCTTCAGCGCGCTGAAGACGCGAATCGCCACCGGCGTGCCGAACAGGGAGATCACGAACGCGACAGCGGCCGCGACGATGACCGCCCTCACGGACGGCCCTTCACGAAGTCATCGATCACGACACGTGAGCTTGCCATCCGGAGGCGGACGGAGCAGCCCCTGAGCTTCACCACGCCGAAGCTGGCCCGCACGCCGTAGCGTCGACGGCATGAGAACGATTGTGGTGTCGCTCGCGGTGGCCGCGGTGGTGTTGCTCGCGCTCGTCGTCTTCGTCGCCCGGCGCGACCGGTCGAGGCGCCCGTCGGACGAGGACTCGGCTGCGGTCCGCCGGGCCGCCGCCGACCAGCACCGGCACGACGCGCAGCGGCAGGCCACATCGGGCCTCGCGGAGCGGCACCGCAACCCGCCGAGCACGTAGGCGCGACCGGCGCATGCGGTTGCGCGTACAGCCGCTGCTTCTGCCCGCCGGAGAGCCGCCGGAGCTGCGCGCCGAGCAGCTCCCGCAGCTTCCCGTTGTCGTGTTGCGGGTCGATGCCGACGATCTCGCCCTGCTCGACGGCGAAGCTGACGCCGTCCACAGCGGTGTGCTCGCCGTAGCGCTTGACGAGGCTGTCCATCTCGATGACTGCCATGGCAGAAGCGTGCCGTCCGAGGTGGTTGATGCCGGGGTCAGCCGAGCCTCGGCGTACTGCCGGCGTGGACGGGTCGACTTACTCGATGGCGGCCAGGCGGGCCGCGGAGCAGGATCACCTGGTGGTCCCACCTGACATGGTTCTCTCCGATCTCCGCGAGGCGTGGCGCCGGGCGCTGGCCGGCAGGCTCCTGGGCCTGTACCTGCACGGCTCGCTGGTGGCAGGCGACTTCGCCGTGAACCGCAGCGACCTCGACCTGCTCGCGGTGCTCACCGACGATCCGGACGAGAAGCTCCTCGACGTACTCGCCGAACTGCATTCCGACCTCGACCGCCGGCATTCGCAGTGGGCCGGCCGGATCGAGGTGGAGTACGTGTCACTGGACGCGGTGCGCGCCGATCCCGGCCGGGATCACGTGATCGCCCGGATCAGTCCCGGCGAGTCGTTGCACCTGTTGCCCGCCACCACCCACCGCGTCGTGACCTGGTCCGCCGTGCACGACCACGGCCGTACGCTGCTGGGACCGCCGGCCGGTGAGCTGCTCCCCGCCGCCGACCCCGGCCTCGTCAGCGCGGCTCTGCTGGACCACGTCCGCGACTGGCCGGCCTGGGTGCTCGAGATGACCCCACCTGGAGCCCAGTCGTACGCGGTGCTCACGCTCTGCCGGGCGTACCAGCGCCTGCGCCATGGCCGGCAACTGTCCAAGCGGCAGGCCGCCGAGCAGACCATCACCGCCTGCCCTCGATGGGCGGACCTCATCGCCTGGGCGCGCGACTGGTGGTACGACTCCGGCCAGGACACCGATCCCGGCCGGTTCGACGAGGTCCGGGCATTCGTGACCGAACTCAGCGCCGCCATCCTGGCCCCGACCGATGGTGGGCAGTGGCGCGAGCTGGACGGCGACGCGGCGACGAAGCAGGCGGGCTAGACGGCCTCCACGGCGATCAGGGCCATCCCGGCCAGGAACGCCGACGTAACCGCTGCCGGCAAAGGTGAGACCTTCCGTCGAGGGTCGTGGACTCGTGGCAGGGCGCCGCTAGTCGAGCCGGGCCAGTTCCTCGGGGGACAGGCGCAGCGCCCCGGCGGCCAGGTTCTCGACCAGATGGTCGGGGTCGCCCGTACCGGGGATGGCCAGCATGTGCGGCCCGCGGCTGAGGGTCCACGCGATGCGCACCTGCGCCGGCGTCGCCCCGTGCGCCCGGGCGACGGCCGCCACCGCCTCGTTGCCGGCCACGCCACCTGCCTCACGTCCGTCGCCGGCGATCGCGAAGAACGGCACGAAGGCGACGCCCTGCTCCCCGCAGGTGCGCACGAGCTGGTCGTGCACACGTCGGGTGTCGACGCCGTACGGGTTCTGCACGCAGACCACCGGGGCGATCGCCTGTGCCTGCGCGAGGTGCTGCGGACGGATGTTCGACAGGCCGAGATGCCGGATGAGCCCGGCGTCCCGCAGGTCGGCCAGCGCGCCGAAGTGCTCCGCGACCGACTCCAGCCCGTTCTGGCGCAGGTTGACGACGTCCAGGTGGTCACGGCCCAGCTGGCGCAGGTTCTCCTCGACCTGTCCGCGCAGTTGGTCGGGCCGGGCCAGCGGCAGCCACTCGCCGGAGGGGTCGCGGCCCGGCCCGACCTTCGTGGTGATGACCAGTTCGTCGGCGTACGGCGAGAGCGCCGTGTTGATCAGCTCGTTGGCCGACCGCAGTGGTGAGAAGTAGAACGCCGCCGTGTCGATGTGGTTGACGCCGAGCTCGACCGCCCGGCGCAGCACGCCGATGACGCGTTCGCGGTCGCTCGCCACACCGCGGTTGCCGGTCAGGCGCATCGCGCCGAATCCGATCCGGTTGACGGTCAGGTCGCCGAGCGTCCAGGTGCCTGCGGACGCCGCAGTAATCATGTTGGGCACCGGGCGAACCTAGCCATCCCCGCTGACCTGCACAGGCGGTCATCCGCCCGATACCGGTTCCCGGAGATCGCTGTTAGGTTATCTACAGTGAACGACGATGATTTTCCCACGGGGAACGGCGGCGCGGATCTCGCCGGGGTCGAGGGCTTACGCGCCGCTGAACGGCGTCTTCAACGTGCCCAGCTGTCCTCCGACGTCGCGGAGTTGGATCGGCTGATCGACGACCGCCTCGTGTTCACCGGGCCTGACGGCCGTCTCTACTCCAAGCAGGACGACCTGCACGCGCACCGATCCGGCCAGCAGACGATGACCCGGGTCGACGAGGAGGACCTGGCCGTGCTCGCCGTCGGCGGCACCGGGGTGACGTGGTTCCTCGGCACGCTGGAAGGCACCCTTGCCGGCGAGCCGTTCGTCGCCCGGGTCCGCTACACGCGCACATGGATCCTCGACGAGGACGAGGGGTGGCGCCTGCTCGCGGCACACGTCGGTCCGGCCGGCTGAGACGCCCTCGCGCACGGTCCCGTGGTGCCGGGCTGCCGTCAGATCGCGGCGAGCGCCTTGGTGATGTTCCACTCGGCCAGGTCCAGCATCCACTTCCGATCCGGAAAGTCGGTGTCCGCGATCCGCAGTGGCCCTTCGATCAAGGACAACGTCTGCGCGTATCGGTAGAGCGCCAGCCGGTGGGGGTCGAGAGCGACCGGGCGCAGCGCCGGGTATGTCTCGCCGAAACGCATTTGCAGCCAGGCGTGGTCCCATTCGACGTCGAAGTACGTCAGCCCCTCAAAATCGATCATGACGGCCTCACCGGCCGGTGTGACGAGCACGTGATCCGGGCCGAGTTCACCGTGCACCAGCCCGTACTCCTCGCGTGGGGTGACCGCGCTCCTGAGGTGGCGTACGTGGGCGGCGACCCGGTGGTGGGCATCGGCCAGCCGGGCGTCGCGGGCCGCTGCCGGGGCGAGGTGGCCGAGCGCGCGGTCGACGATCACGTCCTCGGTGCGTCGCGTCTGTGATGCCTCACCTCGGGCGATGGCCGCGACCTTTCCGTAGTGCGGCCCGAAGGCCGTGTGCATGCGGCGCAGGGCGTCACCGAGCGCGGACAGCGGCGTGACGGCAGCGGCCGGATCGTGTTCCACCAACGCCTCCAGCCGCAGCGCGCCCGCGTCCTCGACAAGCGCGATGTCGGCGTCGAGGTGACGGCCGTCCCGGTCGATCATCAACAGATGCGGGACACGCACTCCTGCACCGGTGAGCGCCGCGTGGGCGGCGGCGAAGAGATCCGCACCCGACGCATCCGTGAACGGGTCGTCCGGGACCGCCGGTGACGGCGGCCAGTAGTTCTCGCCCGCGGCCCACACGTACAGCATCATGGTTGTCCGGTCGTCCAGCCGAAGCCGGTAGACGCCCTTCTTGGTGCCGCCCGTCAGCCGGTCCAGGGCAGCGAGCCGCCGGTCCGAGCCGAACTGGTCCGACACCAGGTCGTGCAGGTCATCCGGTTGCAGGAATGTCCGCGTCATGGCCGCCTCTCGTCGGACCGAAGCGGCCAGGCTGCCAGGCCGGGCACCGGCGCACAACCGAGTTGACGCACCGGACCCGCCCCGCCGCCGGTCCTACTCCTTCAGGCCGATGTTGTCGATCGGCGGAGCGCTGAGCAGCCGCCGGACGGGCCACACCGTGCTCACCAACGCCAGCAGTGCCGTACCGCCGAGCACCGCCGCCCACCCGAGCGGCGGCACGTACGGGATCGGGCTGCCGGTCAGTCCGTTGACGATCGCGCTCAGCGTCAGCACCGCGATCGTCGCGCCGATCAGCACCGCCGTGCCGAGCAGCCCGGCCTGTTCGGCCCGGACCATCCCGCGGATCTGACGGCGGGTGACCCCGACCAGTTGCAGCAGCGCCAGCTCGCGGCGGCGGGCCAGCGCCGCCATCACCATCGTGGTGGCCGCCGCCAGCGCCGCGTACCCGACCATCACGCCGATCAGCAGCCGGTTCAGCCAGGCGCCGAGCGCCAGATCGGTGCCGAGCAGGCGCGTGCGGGTGGTGGCGTCGAGAACCTCGGCGCCGGGCCGCGCCGCCGCCCACGCAGCCAACGCGGTGCCGGCGTCCGGGCCGCCGCGGACCAGGACCTCGTCGACGGTGTTCCCCGCCGTGTGCCCGGCGACCGTCCCGGCAGCCAGGGTGACGTCGCCGAAGCCGAGGCCACGGTCGTAGATCGCGACGACGTCCAACGTGACAGGGGTGCCGTCGCCCAGCCAGAGTTCCGCCTTGTCGCCGACGTCCCAGCCGGACGACGACGCCTGCGTCGTGGACAGGGCGACGGTGCCGGCGCGCAGGTCGGCCAGGGTGCCCTTGCGCACGGCGAGGTCCATCGTCGACGTGACGCCCGCCGGGTCGACGGACTGCGCGCCGACCGGCTCGATGCCGCCGAGCGCCCGCACCACGACCTGGGTGCGGCGTACCCCGGTGGCCGCCTGTACCCCGTCCAGCTCGCGGATCTCCCCCGCCGCGTCCGCGGGCAGTCCACCCGGAGCGACGAGCACCCGCTCGGCGAGTGTTCCCGCGCTGCTCTGCGTGGTGGTCTGCCGTTCCAGGTTGTTCTGCAGGAACCAGACCGAACCGCCGAACCCGACGGACAGCACGAGGGCGGTCAGGACTGTCGCCATGCCCTGCGCGTTGGCCCGCAGGTTGGCCGCGGCCAGGTATCCGCCGGCCCGCCAGATCCGCGGCAGCACCGGGGTGAGCAGGCGTGCCGCGTACGCGTTGATCATCGGTGCGAGCAGCGCCACCGCGATGACGAACAGGTAGAGCATGCCGACCGCGCCGGCCAGCGCCCCGGCCGACCCGGCGGCGCCGAGCGTGAACGCTCCGGAGCTGCCGGCCGCCATCAGCGTCAGCACGCCGGCGATCAGCCGTACCGGGCCGCTGCGCCGGGGTTCGACAGCGATCTCGCCGAGCGCCTCGATCGGTTTGATGGCGGTGACCCGGCGTGCGGCGATCAGCGCGGCGACCACCGCCACGAGGACCGCCGTACCGATGGCGGCGGGCACCGCGAACAGACCGCCCACCATCGGGAAGCCGGCCGGCACGAACCCCCGCCCGACCAGTTCGCCGTGCACCCAGCGGGCCGCCAGCAGGCCGGCCGGGCCGCCGATCGCGGAGCCGGCCAGGGCGAGCAGCGTGGCCTCGGCGACCAGCATGCGGCGCACCTGCCCCGGCGTGGCGGCGACCGCGCGCAGCAACGCCAGGTCACGCCGACGGTGCCGGACGGACAGCCCGATGGTGCCGGCCACCACGAACACGATCAGCAGGACGACGTACCCCCCGAAGGCCGACCCGGCCTCGACCAGCAACCTCTGTGCGGCCTGGTTCTCCGGCTGCTCGGCCTTCCCGCGGTCCTTTCCGGCGTACGCCGTGGCACCGGCCGCCGACGCGATCTCCCGCACCGCGCCGAGGTCGGCGCCGGGCGCCGTCCGTACGCCGATCGCGTCCACCCGGCCCGGGTGCGCGGACAAGCGGGCGGCCTGCGCGTCGGTGAAGAACACCGCCGCCGAACCGGTCTCGGCGGTTCCGCTCACCCGGTACGACCGGCTGATCCCGCCGACGACCAGCTCGATGCGGTCGCCGGGCGTCACGCCGAGCCGGGTGTCGGCCACCACCTCGTCGTCGTTCCGGGGCGCGGCACCGGCGACGAGGGAACGGCCGGTGAAGGCGTAGGTGTCCCAGCCGTGTCCCACGGCCGCGGGTGAGCCGATCAGCACCGCGTGGTCGCCGGTGACTGCCGTGACGCCCGGCACCCGGCGGATCCGGTCCACGAGGTCGGCGTCCACGGTGCCGCCCTCGGGCAGCGTCACGGTACTCGTGGTGGTGTCACCGTCGAACTCGCGGAACGTGTGGCTGATCGTGCGGTTGGCGACGACCACGTCGGCGCTCGCCCAGAGCCGCGGCTCCGGGCGGAACCGCAGCCCTGATTCGACGAGCGTGCCCATCGCCACCAGGATCAGCACACCGGCGATCAGGGCCAGCAGGGTCGCGGCGGCGGGGCCGGTGCGGTGCCGCAGCAGGCGGGCGGCGAGGCCGGTCATCGGAGGACCCGCCCGTCCAGCGAGGCCAGGTGCTCGGCGATACGGACGGCTCCGAGCTGCGGAAGGTCGGCGACCATCGCACCGTCGGCCAGCACGAGCACCCGATCCGCGTACGACGCGGCGATCGGGTCGTGGGTCACCATCACCACCGTCTGCCCGTGCTCGTCCACGACCGCGCGCAACAGCGTCAGCACCTCCGCCGCGGTCCGCGAGTCGAGGGCGCCGGTGGGCTCGTCCGAGAAGATCACCTCGGGGCGGGTGGCCAGCGCCCGGGCGATCGCCACCCGCTGCTGCTGGCCGCCGGACAGCGCCGCCGGCCGGTGGTGCAGCCGGTCGGCGAGGCCGACCCGCTCGACCACGTGGGCCAGCCAGGCCCGGTCCGGGCGGACGCCGGCCAGACGCAGGGGCAGCACGAGGTTCTCCTCGACGGTGAGCGCGCCGATCAGGTTGAACGCCTGGAAGACGAACCCGATCCGGGTACGACGCAGCTCGGTCAGGCGCGTCTCGGACAACCCGGACAGGTCGGTGCCGCCGAGGATCACCCGACCGCTCGTGGGGCGGTCGAGCCCGGCCGCGATCTGCAACAGCGTGCTCTTGCCGGAGCCCGAGGGGCCCATCACCGCGGTGAAGGTCCCCCGGCCGAAGCCGACATCGACGCCCGCGAGCGCGGTCACCTGGTTGCGGCCGGTGCCGTACACGCGGGTGAGTTGTTCGACACGTACCGCCGGTTCGATGGTGCGTCCCGGATGGTCCGGCATTCTGGTGGCCTCTCTCCGTGTCATCGGCAGGAACTGCGCGCACCAGAAACGCTATTGACCTGGAGGAACGGCGACCATCCAGCGGGCTGCCCGATCCGGGTACAGCAGGCGCTACCACCGGCCCGGGCGCTCGCCTGCCGGCACGTCGTCCGTTCCACCTTCCCGCCCGCCACCCGAGCGATTGAGCAGGTCACAGCCGGGGTAGTGGGCCTCCTCGCGGAAGATCGATCGGCGGCCGGTCCCGGCCTGCCCGGCGAGAGGGGTACCACCGGTGCGGACCTGGGTACGCGACGCCGTCGCGCGGTTGCGCGGCGACGGGATGACAGTGGTCGAGCTGACCGCCGCCGCTGTGGTCGCGTGGATCGTGGCGGCGGTGGTGATCCGGCACCCGGACCCGTTCTTCGCGCCGACCGCCGCGCTCGTCGTGCTCGGCGAGTCCCGCGGGCGACGGCTGCGGCAGACCGTCGAGATCCTGTTCGCCGTGGCGGCAGCCGTGCTCGTCGCGGAGCTGCTGGTGTACGCGCTGGGCCCGGGCACCGAGACGGTCCTGCTGGTGCTGCTGCTGACCACCACGACGCTCGTGGTGATCGGGGCCCGCCGTGCCCTGGTCGTGCAGGCCACCGTCTCGGCCATGTACCTGGTCGTGGTCTCCGCGCCGAACGGGACGCTGATGCCGTTCCGCTTCGTCGACGCGCTCATCGGCGGCGCCGTGGCGCTTGCCGCCAGCCAGCTGATGGCCGCCCGTGACCCGCTGGCACCACTGGTGGCCCAGGCCCGGCGCAGCTACACCGACCTGGCCGACCTGCTCGACCAGGTCAACGCGGCCCTGCGGGGCTGCGACGAGGACGCCGCCCGCGCCGCGCTGGACCGGGCGCGGCAGGTGGACGACTGCGTCGCCGAGATGCAGGCCGCGGTGCTCGCCACCGGTGAGACGCTGCGGCTGGGACTGCGCCGCCGGCACCTGGGCAAGCTCGTCGAGGTGGAGGCCACGCTGCGGCAGCTCGACTACGCCGCCCGCAACATCCGGGTGCTGGCCCGGGCCGGCGTGACCCTGACCCGCCGGCACACCGCCACGCCGCCGGAGCTGGCCGCCGCGATCGGCGCGCTGACCTCCGCCGTACGATCGGCTGGTGAGGCCATGGCCCACGACCTCACCGGCGCCGACGCCGACCGGCACGCGCAGCGGGCCGACGCGGCGGCGCTGGAGGCGGTCCGGATCGCCGCGGGCCTGCTGCGGACCGATCCGCCACTGCCGGTCACCATGATCGTCGGGCAGATCCGGGCGACAGCGATCGACCTGCTGCGCGGTGTCGGCCACGACGACGTGGCGGTGCTCGACCGGGTGGACGAGGCGCTCGGCCTGAGCCGGGGGTGACACGTCCCCCGCTGGTCCGCTCAGCGGTGGTGGATCGGGGTGTCGAGGTCCGTCAGCCGCCGGCCGGACCCTCCCGCGGCCAGGGCGACGAACTCGGCGGCGATCGCCACGGCGGTCTCCTCCGGCGTCCGCGCCCCCAGGTCGAGTCCGATCGGTGAGGAGAGCCGGGCGAGGGCGGCCTCGTCCACACCCGCCTCGCGCAGGCGGCGCAGCCGGTCGGCGTGGGTGCGGCGGCTGCCCATCGCGCCGATGTAGCGGGCCGGCGTGCGCAGGGCGACCTCGAGCAGCGGGACGTCGAACTTCGGGTCGTGGGTGAGGACGCAGAGCACCGTCCGCTCGTCGACTGCTGTCGACTCCAGGTACGTGTGCGGCCACTGGACGACGAGGTCGTCGGCATCGGGGAAGCGCTTGCGGGTGGCGAACACCGGACGGGCGTCGCACACCGTGACGTGATAGCCGAGGAAGCGGCCGATCCGGGCCACCGCGACGGCGAAGTCGATCGCGCCGAAGACGATCATCCGTGGTGGCGGCAGGTACGACTGGACGAAGACGGACACCTCGTCGTGCCGCTGCTGCCCGCGCGTACCGAGTCGAACGGTTCCGGTGGTGCCGAGGGCGAGCATGCCCTCGGCCTGCCGCGCCACCGCGCGGTCCAGGTCGGCGTCGCCGAGGGTGCCGGCCACCCGGTCGGGCCAGACCACCATCTGGGCCGTCCCGGCCGACGCCGTCGCCACCGGCGCACCCGCGCGGATCGCGGCGAGCACCGCGTCCGGCTCGGTCAGGACGACGTCCGGCTGGACCAGGACCTCGATGGTGCCGCCGCAGGTCAGGCCCACCTCGAAGGCGTCGTCGTCGCCGACACCGTACGTCTCGGTGCGCGCCTGGCCGGTGCGTATGGCCTCCTGGCAGAGCTCGTACACCGCGCCCTCGACGCAACCTCCCGAGATGCTGCCGACGACCTCACCGTCGGCGCAGACCGCCATGGCCGCGCCCGGCGGTCTGGGCGCCGACTTCCAGGTCCGCACGACTGTCGCGACGGCGAACCGGACGCCGGCGGCACGCCACGCGGTCAACCCGTCGACGATGTCTCGCATTGCCGCACGATCCGTGAGCAGCAGCGGCACCGTCAACGCCGACCTAAGGACTTGCTTAGGTCGGCGTTGACTTCCGCGGGCACCGGCACCACATTGACGACTTCCGGAGGTGCGATATGCAGGTGCCGGCCCCGTTCGAGTACGAACGAGCAACCAGTGTGGACCATGCCATCAGCCTGATGGAACGACTGGGCAGCACGTCCCGGCTGATCGCCGGCGGGCACAGCCTGCTGCCGATGATGAAGCTGCGGCTGGCCAGTTTCGACTATCTCATCGACATCAACGATCTCCACGACGAGCTCAGCTACATCGAGGCGGGTCCGGACGAGCTGCGTATCGGTGCGCTGACCCGGCATCGGGAACTACTCGAGTCCGCCACCCTGACGGCGGCCTTCCCGATCTTCGCCGACGCCGAACGGGTGATCGCCGATCCGGTGGTGCGCAACCGGGGCACGCTGGGCGGTTCCCTGTGCCAGGCGGACCCGTCGGAGGACCTGTCCGCGGTCTGCACCGCCCTGGACGCGAGCTGCGTGATCCGCGGGCCGGGCGGCGCCGAACGGGTGGTGTCCATGGAGGAGTTCCACGTCGGACCGTACGAGACGGCCGTCGGCGACGGGGAGATCCTGGTCGAGATCCGGCTGCCGGTGCGGCCCGGCTGCGGCAGCGCCTACGAGAAGGTGGAGCGCCGGGCCGGCGACTGGGCGGTGGTCTCGGCGGGTGCAGCGGTCTGGCTCGACGGCGACGTGATCTCCGACGCCCGGGTCGGACTGGCCGCTGTGGGCCCGAACACCACCGGTATCCCGGAGATCTCCGCGGCGCTGCGCGGGCAGGAGCCCAGCGAGGGCCTCTTCGCGCAGGCCGGCGCGATCGCCGCGCGCAGCTGCGATCCGGCCACCGACCAGCGCGGCAGCGCGGACTACAAGCGGCACCTGGCCGACGAGCTGACCAGACGGACCCTGCGCCGGGCCGTGGAACGGGCGAGGAGCTGAGCATGCAGGTCACCATGACCGTCAACGACGTCGAGGTCACCCGGGAGATCGAGGGCCGCCTGCTGCTTGTGCACTTCCTGCGCGACGTGCTGGGCCTGACCGGAACGCACGCGGGGTGCGACACCAGCAACTGCGGCACCTGCGTCGTCTGGCTCGACGGCGAACCGGTGAAGTCGTGCACCGTGCTGGCCGCGATGGCCGGCGGACACCAGGTGCGTACCGTCGAGGGCCTGGCGAAGGGCGCGGAGCTCGACCCGGTCCAGCAGGGCTTCATCCAGTGCCACGGCCTGCAGTGCGGCTTCTGCACTCCCGGCATGATGATGACGGCTCGCGCGCTGCTGAACCGCAACCCGGACCCGACCGAGGCGGAGATCCGCGAAGCGATCTCCGGTCAGATCTGCCGCTGCACGGGCTACGCCACCATCGTGCGCTCGGTGCGCTGGGCCGCCGTGCACGAGGCGAACGCGGCCGCCGCGGTCACCGAGACCACCGAATCACGCGAAGCCGGCGAGATCGACAACGCCGGCCGGCCCGCCGGGAGCGTCGTATGACGACTGTGCACGAGCGCGTGGACACCTTCCACGACAACGACCAGAAGCCGGTGGGCTACGGCCGCATGCTGCGGAAGGAGGATCCGCGGTTCGTACGCGGCCGGGGCCGGTTCGTCGACGACGTCCGGCTGCCCGGCATGCTGCACCTGGCCATCCTCCGCTCGCCGGTGGCCCACGCGCGGATCCTGAGCATCGACACGAGCGCCGCCGAGGCCTCACCCGGCGTCAAGGCTGTCGTGACCGGGGCGATGCTGGCCGAGCAGGGCCTGGCCTGGATGCCGACGCTCTCCAACGACGTGCAGGCCGTGCTCGCCACCGACAAGGTGCGCTTCCAGGGCCAGGAGGTGGCGTTCGTCGTCGCCGAGGACAAGTACGCGGCGCGGGACGCGCTGGAGCTGATCGACGTCGAGTACGACGTCCTCGATCCGGTCGTCGACGCCCGCCGCGCGCTCGAACCGGGCGCCCCGGTGATCCGCGACGATCTCGAAGGCAAGACCGACAACCACTGCTTCGACTGGGAGACCGGTGACGAGGCGGCCACCGCGGCCGTGTTCGCCCGGGCGGACGTCGTGGTGAGCCAGGATCTGGTCTATCCGCGGGTGCACCCCGCGCCGATGGAGACCTGTGGGGCGATCGCCGACTTCGACGCCGTCGACGGCAAGCTGCGCCTCTGGTCCACCACGCAGGCGCCGCACGCGCATCGCACCCTCTACGCCCTGGTGGCGGGCATCCCCGAGCACAAGATCCAGGTGATCTCGCCGGACATCGGCGGTGGCTTCGGCAACAAGGTGCCGATCTATCCGGGGTACGTCTGCGCGATCGTCGCGTCGATCGTCACCGGGAAGCCGGTGAAGTGGATGGAGGACCGCTTCGAAAACCTGATCAGCACCGGCTTCGCCCGCGACTACATCATGCGTGGTGAGATCGCGGCGACCCGTGACGGCCGGATCCTGGCCATCCGCACCAACGTCCTCGCCGACCACGGCGCCTTCAACGGCACCGCCGCGCCGGTGAAGTACCCGGCCGGCTTCTTCGGGGTCTTCACCGGCAGCTACGACATCGAGGCCGCGTACTGCAAGATGACGGCGGTCTTCACGAACAAGGCGCCGGGCGGTGTGGCGTACGCCTGTTCGTTCCGCATCACCGAGGCCGTCTACCTCGTCGAGCGGATCGTCGACTGCCTCGCCGACGAGCTGGGCATGGACCCGGCCGAGTTGCGGCTGAAGAACTTCATCCGCCCGGAGCAGTTCCCCTACACGACGAAGACCGGCTGGGTGTACGACTCCGGCGACTACGAGCCGACCATGCGGCTGGCGATGGAGATGGCCGGCTACGCCGACCTGCGGCGCGAGCAGCAGGAGAAGCGGGCCCGGGGCGAGTTGATGGGCATCGGCGTCGCGTTCTTCACCGAGGCCGTCGGCGCCGGCCCGCGCAAGAACATGGACATCCTCGGCCTGGGCATGGCCGACGGCTGTGAGCTGCGTGTGCACCCGACCGGCAAGGCAGTGGTGCGGCTCAGCGTGCAGTCCCAGGGCCAGGGACACGAGACGACGTTCGCGCAGATCGTCGCCGAGGAGATCGGCATCCCGCCGGACGACATCGACGTGGTGCACGGCGACACCGACAACACGCCGTTCGGCCTCGGCACGTACGGCAGCCGGTCCACCCCCGTCTCCGGTGCCGCAGCGGCCCTGGTCGCCCGCAAGGTCCGCGACAAGGCCAAGATCATCGCCTCCGGCATGCTGGAGGTCTCGGTCGCCGACCTGGAGTGGGACAAGGGTTCCTTCCGGGTCAAGGGTGACCCGGGCAGGAACGTGACCATCCAGGACATCGCGATGCGCGCGCACGGCGCCGGCGACCTGCCCGAGGGCGTCGAGGGCGGGTTGGAGGCGCAGATCTGCTACAACCCGTCGAACCTGACGTATCCGCACGGGGCGTACATCTGCGTGGTGGACATCGACCCCGGCACCGCGCAGGTCAAGGTGCGGCGGTTCATCGCCGTCGACGACTGCGGCACCCGGATCAACCCGATGATCATCGAGGGGCAGGTGCACGGCGGGCTGGCCGACGGAGTCGGCATGGCCCTCATGGAGATGATCGCGTTCGACGAGGACGGCAACTGCCTCGGCGCGTCGCTCATGGACTACCTGATCCCCACCGCGCTGGAGGTGCCCGACTGGGAGACCGGCTTCACCGTCACCCCGTCCCCGCACCACCCGATCGGCGCGAAGGGCGTGGGCGAGTCGGCCACCGTCGGCTCTCCGCCGGCGATCGTCAACGCGGTCGTCGACGCCCTCGAACCCTTCGGCGTACGGCATGCCGACATGCCGTTGACGCCGTCGCGCGTCTGGGACGCGATGCGCGGCAACGCCCGCCCGCCGAACTAGGGAGGTGGCCATGACGACTATCGCCCGCCGTACGCGTGATCTGACCGTCTCACGCGCGCCGTTCGTGCACGCCACAGTGGTCCGGGCGCAGGATCCGACGTCGGCCCGGCCCGGCGACGACGCGGTGATCCTGCCGGACGGCACCATAGAGGGTTTCGTCGGCGGGATGTGCGCCGAGAGTTCGGTGCGGGCGGCCGCCCTGGACGCCCTCCGGGACGGCAAGGCGCTGCTGCTGCGGGTCCTGCCGGACGGCGCGCCCGCCTTCCCCGACACGCCGGGGGCACGGGTCGTGGTCAACCCGTGCCACTCGGGCGGGGCGCTCGAGATCTTCCTGCGCCCGGTGCTGCCCGTACCCGTGCTGGGTCTGGTGGGCGACACGCCGATCAGCGCGGCGGTGGCCACCCTGGCAGCCTTCCTCGACTTCGAGGTGGCCACGTCCGGTGACCACTCCGGCGCGACGGCGGTCGTGGTGGCCGGCCTCGGCAAGGGCGAACAGGACGCCGTCCGCGCCGCGCTGGACGCCGGAGTGGGGCACGTCGCGCTGGTCGCCAGCCGGACCCGCGGCGCGGCGGTGCTCGACGAACTGGCGCTGTCCGACGCGGAGCGCGCCCGGGTCCGGACCCCGGCCGGACTGGAGATCGGGGCGCGCTCACCGCAGGAGATCGCGCTGTCGATCATGGCCGAGGTGGTGCGGGCGCTCCGGGTGGACGGCCTCGCCTCCTCCCCCGCACCACCCGCGGCGCTCCCCCAGCAGGCAGTCGACCCGGTGTGCGGGATGACAGTCCTGGTCGGGCCGGACACCCCGCACGTGCGGATCGACGGCACCGACCACTGGTTCTGCTGCCCCGGCTGCCGCGACCGGCACGTGGCGGCGTAGCCGTGTTCGTGACCGGCCTGGTTCTGGCCGCCGGGGCGTCGGTGCGCCTCGGCGAGGCCAAACAACTGCTGCCGTACCGCGGGCGGACGCTGCTCGACGCCACCCTCGACCTGGCCCGCTCGTGTGCCTTCGACCAGTTGCTGGTGACCCTCGGCGGCGCCGCCGACCTGGTCCGCGAGCGGGTGGACCTGACCGGGGTCCAGGTCGTCGAGAACGCCGAGTTCAGCACGGGCTGCGGATCGTCGGTCTGCGCCGCGTCGCAGGCGGTGGACCCGCGCGCCGACGGGCTCGTGCTCCTGCTCGGCGACCAGCCCGGCGTACGGGCCGCCGACGTACGCCGGGTCGCGGCGGCGACCACCCCGCTCGCGGTGTGCCGGTACGCCGACGGCCTGGGGCACCCGTTCTGGTTCGCTCGTGACGTCCTGCCGGAGCTGCGTGTCCTGCACGGTGACAAGGCGGTGTGGAAGCTGCTGCACTCCGGCCGGCACCCGGTCACGGAGGTACCGGTGGACGGGCCGGTGCCGATCGACGTGGACACCCGCGCGGACTACCGGCGGCTGCTCTCGGGCGAGGCGCGGTGAAGGATCCGCAGGCCGTGCGGCGCCGGCTCGACGCCGTCGACTACCTGGCCGACGACGGCATGGCGATGGCCGTCTTCCTCGCGCTGGAGCTGGGCAAGCCGCTGCTGCTCGAGGGCGAGCCCGGCGTCGGCAAGACCGCGGCGGCGAAGGCGCTGGCGCGGGCGATGGACACGACACTGATCCGGTTGCAGTGCTACGAGGGCCTGACCCCCGGCGAGGCGCTGTACGAATGGAACTACCAGCGGCAGTTGCTCGCCATCCGGCTGGCCGAGGCCCGGCACGCCTCGCTCACCGACGCCGACCTGTTCGCCGCGGAGTTCCTCCAGGAACGGCCGATCCTGCGGGCGGTACGCCACCCGGGGCCGGTCCCGCCGGTGCTGCTGATCGACGAGATCGACCGGGCCGACGACGAGTTCGAGGCGCTGCTGTTCGAGTTCCTCGGCGAGTCCGGGATCACCATCCCCGAGCTGGGTACGTTCACCGCGACCACGCCGCCGGTCGTGGTGCTCACCTCCAACCGCAGCCGCGACCTGCACGACGCACTGCGCCGCCGCTGCCTGTACCACTGGATCGACTTCCCGCAGATGGACCGCGCCACCGAGATCGTCCGGCGGGCCGTGCCGGGCGCCACCGAAGGGCTGATCCGCACGGCGACCGCCTTCGTCGGCGACGTACGCACCCTCGGCCTGGACAAGGCACCCGGCATGGCCGAGGCCATCGACTGGGTCGCCGCGCTGTCAGTGCTCGGCGCCGCCGACCTCTCCGCCGACGACGTCGTCCGGACCATCGGCACCATCGCCAAGACCCCCGACGACCGCGCCGCCGTCGCCGCCGCGCTCGGCGCACACCAGGAGAGGCCGGCATGAAGATCACCAACGAGTTCACAGTCGACGTTCCGATCGCGCGGGCGTGGGCGATCCTCACCGACCTGGAGGGCATCGCGCCGTGCCTGCCGGGCGCCCGGCTGACCGGCGTCGACGGCGACGTCCACCAGGGCACGGTGAAGGTCAAGGTCGGTCCGGTCGTCTCCGAGTTCGCCGGCACCGCACGTTTCGTCGAGAAGGACGACAGTCGCTATCGGGGGGTGATCGACGCGAAGGGCCGCGACCGGCGGTCGGCGGCCAACGCGTCCGCGCTGGTCACCGCCCAACTGCGGCCGGACGATCAGCGCACCGTCGTCAGCGTGGACACCGATCTGAAGATCTCCGGGCGGCTGGCCCAGTTCGGCAGCGGCATGATCAAAGAGGTGTCGGGCAAGCTGCTCGCCCAGTTCGTCGCCAACCTCGAGGCGAGGCTGGCGGCCGAGAGGACCGGCGACAGCACGGCCGGCGACCCGCACGAGGCCACCGCGCCTGACGCACCCGAGCCCGCACCCGCAGTCGCCGCCGCGACCGGCCCCGACGCCTCCGCGGCTCGTACCCTCGCGGCCGAGGCGGCAGCGCCCGACACCGCCTCGCCCTCGTCCGCCACGCCGCCCGGGTCCACCGTGGCCGGCACCCCCGTGGCCGCCTCGGCGTCCACCGGTCGACCGGATGCCGGCAGCAGCGCCGAACCGGAGACGCTGGACCTGCTCGGCGTCGCCGGTGGTGCCGTCGTCAAGCGCCTCGTGCCGGTGCTCGTCGGGATCGTCGTCGTCGGTGCGGTGATCGCCTGGTGGGTCGCACGCCGGTGAGGCACGGTCTGCTGCGCGGCGTCGACCGCGCGGCCTTCGCGACGGCGTTCGCCGACCGGTTGCGGCGGGCCGGCGTACCCGCCGGGCTCACCGAGGCCGGTGACTTCGTCCGGGCGCTCGGCGTGTGCACACCCGGGGAGACGACCGCGCTCTACTGGGCCGCCCGGATCAGCTTCGTGCGGCGGCACGCCGACCTCGCCGCCTTCGACAGCGTCTTCGCCGCTGTGTTCGCCGACGCGCCGCCGCTGCCGCTCACCCGGTCGGCGGCCCCGCCGGGCGCTCGGGACGACGTACACCTGCCGGTGCCCGCCGACACCGACGCCACCGGCGACGGCGGTGGGCTGCCGTGGGCGACGTTGCCGGCGCCCGTCGCCGAGGCGGAGCCCTCCGATGCCGGAGTGCGGCTGCCCGAGCGACGGCCCAGCGCCCTCGCCGGACTCGCCGACCGGCCGTTCGAGGACCTCGACGACGCCCAGCTCGCACTGCTCGGCGAGGCCCTGCGCGAGGCCGTCGCGCGCTGGCCGTCCCGGCGCACCAGGCGGCACGCCGTAGGCCCGGCCGGGCGGCGGGTCGCGCTGCGTCCGACGATCGCCCGCGCCCGACGCACCGCGTGGGAGCCCGTCGAGGTCGTCCGCGAGCGGCCGCTACGCCGGCCGCGCCGGGTCGTGCTGCTGTGCGACGTCAGCGAGTCGATGCGGGCCCAGGCCCACGCGTACCTGCACCTGCTGCGGGCCTTCGCGATGACCACCGACGCGGAGGTGTTCGCCTTCGCCACGACGCTCACCCGGCTCACCGTCGCGCTGCGGCACACGTCGGCGTCCGCGGCGATCGCGCACGCCGGCGCCGCCGTGACCGACCGTTTCGGGGGTACGCGCATCGCGACGAACCTGCGGGGCCTGCTCGCGTCCCCGCACGGCGACGCGGTTCGCGGGGCGGTGGTGCTGATCGGCTCGGACGGCTGGGACAGCGACCCGCCGGCCGAGCTCGCCGCCGTGATGGCACGGCTGAGCCGCCGCGCCCACCGGATCGTCTGGCTGAACCCGCGGGCCGGCGCCCCCGGCTTCGCTCCCCTGGTGGCGGGCATGGCCGCGGCCCTGCCCTACTGTGACCGGCTCCTGCCGGCCGCGACGTTCCGGGACCTGCTGGACGCCGCCGGTCAACTCCAGAGCGTCACGTGCACCGAGGGCCGGAAATGGTTCACCGCGACGCCCACGCCACGCATCATCGCCTGAATCGCCCGGGGCGTCGACGCGAAGCGGCACAGCTCGGCTGCCACGGACGGAGTGCCGGGGGTGACGAGTACCAGCGAATGCCACACCGCCTCGGCCGTCGCGTGCGGCCCGGACAACGCCACGAGCTGGCCGCCGCGGACGTCCGGCGCGACGGTGAACGACAGCGCGGGCGCGATCCCCCGGCCGCGCTGGGCCTCACCCAACGCCGCCGCGTGGCTCTGGAAGATCTGCTGCCGCTCCTCGGGTACGCCGAGCCGGCGCAGCATCGCCGGGACAGCGCCCAGCGTGTTGGTGGCCGAAGGCCCGAGCAGCCACGTCTGGTCGCGCAACTGCCCCGGTGACGCCGGCACACCGGCCAGCGGATGATCCGGGCCGACGACGGTCACGAGCCGGTAGTTCATCATGGGCCGGCAGGAGATCGCCGGTTCGGCCACCGGCGGCAGCGGCCCCATCGCGATGTCCGCGGCCCGGGTCAGCAGCAGCGACTCGAAGGAGCCGGGGTCGCAGACGCTCAGCTCGATGTCGAGGTCGGCGGCGCGTCTGGCGAACAGCTCGATCAGTCTCGGCGCGGCGAACTCGGCGAACTCGCTGGACGCGGCGACCCGCAGCATCCGGCGGCCGTGTGCCGCCGAACTGACCTCCAGGACCGTACGGTCCTGCAGGCCCAGCATCTCGGCCGCCCGGCTGGCGAGCCGCAGCCCGCCGGGGGTGAAGGCCAGCCCTGCCGCCGTCCGGGTGAACAACTGGTCTCCGAACTCCCGCCGTAGCTGGCCGATGAGCAGCGAGACCGCCGACTCGGAGACCTCCAGCTGCGCGGCGGCCTGCTTGACGGATCCCAGCCGGACGACAGCGACGTAGGCCCGTAGCTGCGTCGGAGTCATCGGCGTCGACCCGCCCTTCTGCGGCGCCGTGGACTGCTGCGGGCAGCCCGCGGTGTACCCCGATCATTCCCCGCCGATTGCGCCGCCGCCAGGGACAGCGCACCTCGGGGCGATCCGGCCGGTACGCGGGGTGAGCGCCCGCGACTCAGAAGCGGCTGACAGTACGCTACGTCGCGAAGTAGGCGGCACTCTCCGCGTCGGCCGGGTAGTAGGACTCGATCGCGATTTCGTCGATCGTGATGTCCATCGGGGTGCCGAATGTGGTGATGGTCGAGAACAGCCGCAGCTCTCGTCCGCCGACGCGAAGGATCATCGGTATCACGACGTCCGCTTCGATCCGTTGACTCGACGTGTTCTCCGGCTCGGGCGCCAACAGTTCCTCGTAGAGTGCGGTGAGCTCAGGGTCGGGAGCATTTGCGAGCTGGCGTGAGATCCGGGTGCGGAACACCGCGCGCACGTCGGCCAGGTTGACGACCATGCGCGCGAGACCGCGCGGATCCAGTCCCAGCCGTACCAGGTTGACCGGCGGTCGCAGCAGGTCAGGAGCCACCTGCGCGAAGAACGGGTCGACAGCGCGGTTGGTCGTCACGATGTTCCACCGGCGATCGAAGACCACCGCCGGGTAGGGCTCGTGGGCGCGGAGCACCCTCCGGACAGCGTCGTGGACGGCTGACAGTGCGTTGTGGTCGAGCGGACTCTCGGCGTACCGAGGTGCGAAACCCCCGGCGAGCAGCAGCCGGTTGCGATCACGCAGCGGCACGTGGAGCTGATCCGCGAGTCGAAGGATCATGTCGGAGCTCGGCTTGGACTTACCGGTCTCGACCAGACTGACGTGACGAGCCGAGACGTCCGCAGCGATCGCGAGATCCAGTTGGCTGAGTCCCCGACGCTGCCGCCACTGCCGCAAGAGTTCCCCGACCGTGTGCACGATCATGGAGCGTACTCATCGTCGAGTCGGACGCCATGAAATCCGAGTTCATCGACAATCGAAGCGGTCACGCAAACACTGCATCCATGACCACGGAGAACCAGAGCATCGTCCGACGGGCGCTGGCAGGACTGATCGAGACGGGTGACGTCGATGCGCTCGCCCCGTTCCTGAGTGATGACTTCGTCCACCACAGGCCGGGTACGACCACGTCGACCAAAGTGGAATGGCTCGCCGCCGTCCGCGCCGCGCTGGTACCGCTTGCCGACATGCAGGTCGAGATCCATCAGGTGCTGGCCGACGGCGATCACGTCGTGATGTACTCGCGGCGCTGGCTTCCCGGCGCAGGACCGGAGATCGCGGTCGTCGACATCTGGCGGATCGACGACGGGCTGATCGCCGAGGCGTGGGAGATCATCGAGCCGGTGGCCCACGTGACCGCCAACCTCGCGTGGTGGAAACCTGCTCAGCACCTGCCACGCGCATGAGCTCCGCCTGCGACCAGGCCCTCGTAGGCCGCGGTGGTGTCATCCGTCCAGAGGACGACCGCGACGCGCTGGCCTTCGGCGACCGGGTCCAAGCCGTGGTCCTCGCGGGTATCGTCGCTGAAGAGAACCAGCTGGGGACTGCGGAAGGTCCACATGCCGCGAGCCTATCGGCGACGCGCCGGGCGTATCGAGGACCAGCTGGGTCAAGCCCGCCGAGGAAAGCACATCCCGGATGCCGTCGCTCGGCCGCGATGTCACACTGCGGCAGTGGAGCGCTTTCGGTGTGCGAGCTGCGGGAAGAAGCTGAGCGTCCCGGTCCGGTTGGTGGAACTGCCGGCGCCGCCGCACTGGTCGGTCCTGGACTGCCACCACGTGAACCCGCCGCTCCTCGACCCGGGCGCCTACGCGATCGACGAGGCCGCCTACGGCCGTGATCAGCTCACCGGCACCTTCGTCCTCTCACCCGGCGACGTACGCGGGACACGCTTCGTCCATGACCGTGTCCGCACGGGCTGCTGGTCGATGGTGGGATGGATCCCCTGCGTCGCCTGTCGAGGCTGCGGGGCCGTGGTCGCCTCGCGGGCCGACGACTGCGGGATGGCGCAGGAACTGCGCTTCCATCCAGCGATGGTTGTCCGGGAGCGGTGTGAGGATGAGCCGGACCGCGTGACCGATCCTTTCGCGCTGATCGCCGATTGGGACCGTCCTGCGCCCGACACCAGACCACACCGCGGGGTGCCCGAGCCGACCCGTCCTCGACCCGAACTCGTCGCCACCCGCTGGGGCGGCCGAGGCTTGAGGGAAGCTCTCTTCCGAGACGATCCGCCGGCCTGACCCAGCCGCGCGCCATCCGCACCTGGGCCGAGGTGGCTCTGACTACCACTTCCGAGCCTCAGGCGTCGGCGTCGGTGAGCAGTCGGGCGGCCAGGGCGCGTACCTCGTCCTTGAGCTCGTCCGGTCGGTCGATCGTGAACGACCAGCCGAGCCCGGCGAGCATCTGTGCCGCACCGTCGAGCCGTTCGGCTCGGGCGGTGAGGCGTACTCCGCCGGGAACCTCGGTGAGCGTGCCGACCGAGGGCGGGATCCGTCGCTGCGCCTGCTCCAGGCCGGTGTGCAGCACTACGGAGATGTCGTGCGCGTACGGCACTGCCGCCAGACCGGTGAGGACCTGCGTGGTGGGATCGAAGCCGGCCGGGATCTCGAACCTGCCCGGGGCGGGGCGGGCCGTCCCGATGCGGTCGAGCCGGAACGTCCGTACGGCCCGGCGGTTGTGGTCGTGGCCGGTGACGTACCACCGGCCGGCGTGGAAGACCAGCCCGTACGGGTCGAGCCGGCGCTCGCCGGACTCGCCGCGCCAGGTGGTGTACGTGATGTTCACCGGTTGCTGATGTCGGGCCGCGTCGGCGAGCACCAGCAGCACCTCGATGCCGGCCGGGGCGGGCTTCCGGACCCGTGCGGTGAAGTCCACTGTCTCCAGCAGCGAATCGATCCGCCGGGCGAGGACGGCCGGCAGCACCCGGCGGATCTTCGCGGTCGCGCTCTCGGCGGCCGCGCCTTCGGCGGTGACCAGCCCGGCTCGGCCGGCGGCCACGAGCCCGAGCATGACGGCGACCGCCTCCTCGTCGGTGAGCATGAGTGGCGGCAGCTTGTATCCGGGCGCGAGCCGGTATCCGCCGTAGCGGCCGCGCCGGGCCTCGACCGGGATGCCCAGGTCGGCGAGGTGCGCGGCGTATCGGCGGACCGTGCGCTCGTCGACGCCCAGCCGACCGGCCAGGTCGGCGACGGTGAAGCCGCCGCCGGCCTGGAGGATCTCCAGCAACGCCAGTACGCGCGCGGTCGGCCGGGTCACAAATCCCCACTCCTAATCCGGGCGGAACCTGTCCGGTATTGATCGTAGCGTGTCAGGCATGACGACCTTCGTACTGGTTCCCGGGTTCTGGCTCGGCGCATGGGCCTGGCGCCCCGTCACCGCTGCCCTGCGCGGGCACGGCCACGAGGTGTATCCGCTGAGCCTGACCGGCCTGGGCGAGCGCGCCCACCTGGCCCGCCCGGACACCGACCTCGACGTCCACGTCACCGACGTGGTCAACCTGCTGCGCTACGAGGACCTGCACGACGTGGTGCTCGTCGGGCACAGCTACGCCGGCGCGGTCGTGACGACAGCCGTTGCCGACCGCATGACCGACCGCATCGCCCAACTGGTCTTCGTCGACACCGGCCCGCTGCCCGACGGGGCGGCGAACGACGACTTCAGCCCGCCGCCGGAGCGTGAACGCAACGCGGCGGTGGTCGCCGAACACGGCGACGGCTGGCGGCTGCCGCCCCCGCCGTGGGCCGAGCTGGCGGCGGGAGCAGCAGACGTGGATGACTCGGTCGTCGCGTTGCTCGATGAGCGGTCGGTGGCCCAGCCGTGGGCGACTGCCACCACCCCGGTGCGGCTCACCGGGGCGTGGGAGAAGCTGCCCCGCCTCGGCGTGCTGTCGAGCTTCACCGCCGAGCAGGCACGCGAGATGGCCGCCACCATGCCGCTGTGCCGGCACATGGCCGGCGATTCGTGGCGGTACGAGGAACTGCCGACATGGCACTGGCCGATGCTCAGCCGGCCGGCCGAGCTGGCCCGGATCCTGCACGAAGCAAGGCCGACGGCATAGCCCGCGGTGCCCGGGCGACCGTACCCAGGTCACCCGGGCACCGGCACGGGGGAACCATCCCGTTTTCGGGTTCTCTCCCGGCCAGGCGGTCAGACGTCGAAGCGGAACCTAGACGGCAGGACCCGGTCGGCGAAGCAGTCCGTTGGCGACCAGCTCGACGGTCACCGCGACGGCGATCGCCTCGACGGCCAGGAGCGCGACCAGGACCAGTAGCTGGGCTGCCCCGGCCTGGACGGGTGTGCCGCCGCCGAGCAGCACGCCGACGAAGGCACCGGGGAGTGTGACCAGGCCGACGGTGCGTGTCTGGTCCAGCGCGGGCACCAGCGCCTGCCCCGCGCTGGGCCGGCAGATCTCCAGCGCCGCATCCCGCGGCACGAGGCCCAGCGCCAGTGCCGCCTCGTACTCGCCGTGGCGGTCGCGAAGCTCGTCCAACGCGCGGCGGCCCGCCAGGGAGGTGGCCGTCATCGCCCCGCCGATGAGGATTCCGGCGATCGGAACGACCGCGACCTCGGTCAGCGGCACCGCGCCGGAGGCCACGACGAGGGCGGAGGCCGGGAGCGCGCCGGCCGCGATCGGCGCCAGCACCGGCCAGCCGAGGCGAAGCGAGCTGACCCGGCGCGCGGAGGTCGCCGCCGCGACCAGGATCATCAGCGTGATGAACCCGGCGCTGGCCCACCACGACCGCAGGACGGCAGTGATGAGCAGCGCCACGGCGCACAACTGCACCACCGCGCGCAGCGCCGCCGTGGCGATGCCACGGGCGTGGCCGAGCCGGCCGGCCCGCACCGTTGCCACGGCGACGAGCACGAGAACGACGAGTACGGCGGCGAGCGCCGGACCCACCGCGACTGCACCTTGATCCATAGGGCCATTCGACCAGCCGGCGCTTGCTCAGATGTTGGAGCCGTCCGGCGGCAGGCCGGGCGGTGGCTGCGGGGATCCGCCCCGGCCGGCAGCCGGTGGACAGGACATGCCCAGGGTGTAGGCCGTCATGGACAACGAGCCGTAGGCGTAGCCGTCGACGAGGACCTCGGTGTCGGGGGTGTCCGTGGCGGCGGCCAGACCGGCGAGGTACAACGCGGGGATGAAGTGATCCGGTGTCGGTACCGCACGGCGGAAGTCCCCGTGAGCGTCGAGGGTCGCGTACTCGCCCGGGTCGGTCAGCATCCGGGCCTTGGCGTCCTCGTCGAAGCGTCGCGCCCAGTCGAAGCCGTCGTCGGCCAGCGCCCAGTCCATGCCGCGCAGGTTGTGCACGACATTGCCGCTCGCCACGATCAGCACGCCGCGCCGGCGCAGTGGAGCGAGCCGGGCGCCGAGTTGAAGGTGGTAGTCCATCGGCTTGTCGGCGTTGATGCTGAGCTGGACGACGGGAATCGTCGCGTCCGGAAAGGCATGCATCAGCACCGACCAGGTGCCGTGGTCGATGCCCCAGCTGTCGACGTCCGCCCCGACCCAGGTCGGATGGACGACGTCACTGACCTCCTCAGCCAGTTCGGGCAGCCCGGGCGCCGGGTACTGCACCTCGAACAGCTCCTGCGGAAACCCGTAGAAGTCGTGGATGGTCCTCGGCCGGGGCATCGCGGTGACGGCCGTGGCGTTGATGTACCAGTGGGCACTGACCACCAGGATCGCGCGGGGACGCGGCACCGCTGCGCCGAAGGCTCTCCACGCGGAGGTGTACCGGTTGACCTCGAGGGCGTTCATGGGGTTGCCGTGGCCCAGGAACGCCGCGGGCATCAACACATCCAGGGCCGGATGTACGTCTGAAGGCACGTGGACACGATAGTGCCGCCTCGCAGCGGTTCCGGCCTGAATCACGCTCCCCGGCGGATCGGTGATCGAGTCTCCCGGATCGTGGCTGCCGATCGCCGTGCGGCAGCCTGCCCGTTCGGGCGGCTGCCGAGTGACTCCTGGCGATGGGACCATGATCGGGTGACGCCCTTCCACATCGATGTGCCCGAAGCCGTCCTGGACGACCTGCGGGCTCGGCTCTCGCGGACGAGGCTCGCGCCGGCCGCCCCGGGAGAGCCGTGGGCCGCCGGCACCGACCCTGGGTACCTGGCAGATCTGGTGCGGTACTGGCTCGACGGATTCGACTGGCGTGGGGTCGAGCGTGCCCTCAATCGGCACCCTCAGTTCGTCACCACGATCAGAGGCACGCCGATCCACTTCGTTCATGTCCGCTCGGCATCGCCCGAGGCCACGGCGCTGATCCTGACCCACGGCTGGCCCAGCACGTACACGGAGATGCTGCCCCTGGTGTCCCGGCTCGCAGACTTCGACCTCGTCATACCGAGCCTGCCGGGCTTCGTCTTCTCCGGACCACTCGCCGAGGGCCCGACGACCGAGGCGGCTGTCGCGGACGTGTGGGCTGAGCTGATGACCCGTCTGGGCTACGACCGCTTCGGCGCCTACGGTGGCGATGTCGGGTCCGGCGTGTCGACGTGGCTCGGCGCCCGCCACGCAGATCGGGTCATCGGGGTCTTCTCGCAGCACATCAAGTTCCCGCCGGCGGACCGCAGGGGTGACCTCAGCCCGGCCGAGGAGGCGTTCATCGCCATGCTCGACGCGAAGGCCCAAGATGACTGGGGCTACGGAATCATCCAGGAGACACGGCCCGACACCCTTGCGGCCGCGCTGAGCGACTCGCCGTCCGGACTGGCCGCATGGATCATCGAGAAGTACCAGCGCTGGAGCGACTGCGGCGGCGACATCTCCCGCCGCTTCGGCTTCGACGAGCTGCTGACCACCGTGATGCTGTACTGGGTCACCAACTGCATCGGCACGTCCTTCCGCCCCTACCGTGACGACCGCCTGGCCCCACATCTGCCAATGGTCGCCGTGCCCACCGGTATCACGGTCAGCGTCGAGGACGCCGGTCTGCCCCGGTCGTTCGCCGAACGGACCTACGCCAACCTCACCCACTGGCGCGAGCCCAGCGTCGGCGGCCACTTCCTCGCCCAGGAAGAGCCCGATCTGCTCGCTGCCGACCTGCGCGCCTTCTTCAGCGCGCTGCGGTGCTCCAGAAGCCCAACCGGCGACGTCGTCTAGATCGTTTCAACCATGGAACGAGTGGTCCAGATCCTCTCGAACGCTGCGCCACGCAGGCCACGACGCCGAGGCGGCCGACGTTGAACTGCGCGTCGGGGCCCTCAAGCGGTTGGGTGCGAGAGCGTCACGGCAACCACTGGTCCGATCGCGACGCTGAGCAGGTAGGCGAGGTTGAACAGACCCAGGGCTTCGGCCCGGTGGGAGGCGGACACGACGCCGGCCGCGTGCAGGGCGAGTACGCCTTGGCCGGTCGCGGCGGCCAAGGAGCCGAGCGTCATCGCCGCAAGCAGCAGCGGTACGGCGGTGGTGACCGCCGCCAGCAGCGGCGCGGTGGCGCCGGTGACGAGCAACGCGGCGGCCGCGACGCGGCGTGACACTCGCACGGATGCCGCGACCAGGAACCCGGAGCAGATGCCACCGATCAGGTACGGCGCCAGCAGCACGGTCCCGCTCAGGGTGCCTGCCCATCCCGCGTGCTGTCGCAGCAGGTCCGGCGCGGCGTAGAGCAGGGCGAAGTTCCCCACTCCCAGCGCGAAGGCCAGCGCGCACGCCGCGAGGAACCGGCCGTTCCGTGCCACCGCAGCAGGCAGGAAGCCGTCCGGACGGACCTTCATCCAGAACACCAGCAGAGGCAGCAGTACGACGGTGGCCGGGCCGGCCACCAGCGGTCGGTGCGGAATGAGGACGGCAGCGGTGACCAGCATGGCCAGGATGGTCATCCCGAAGAAATCGAATGGCGCCGGCACCGCGTCCGCTGCGGTGGTGCCGCGGCGAGCCGCGGGCACGGCGAGCACCGCCAGCAGCGGCAACGCCAGCGCCACCTGCCACGACGAGAGGTCGGCGATCAGTGCACCGGTCAGCGGACCGGTGGCCCCGACGACCGCCAGCGACGCGGCGACCACGCCCATCTGCCGGGCCGAGTCGGCCAGTTTCATCGCCGTCACGGTGAGTCCGGCAGACCCCAGTCCCTGCACCGCCGCACCGGCCACCATCGCCGGCACGCTCGGGATCAGCACGAGGAGGAGCGTCCCCGCGGCCACCAGCGCGGACGCGACGGTCAGGACCGCTCCTACGCCGCGACGGGCGAGCAGCGCCGCCAGCAGCGGCGTCCCCAACGCGATCCCCCAGCCGAAGGCGGTTACGCCGGCGGCCGCGGCCTGTTCCCCGCTACCCGTTGCGCGCGCCAGGTCGTCGAGCAGCAGTGCCGGTGCGGCAATCCCGAACGACAGCGGACCGGCCAGCAGGGCGAGCCAGGGTGTGGCCACCCGCCCTGGTGCGAGTTGCCTGGGACGGTGAGCGGCTCGGCGCCGCTGTAGCTGATCCATGTCGTTCCTCCGGTGTCGGCTCGGTTCAGCCTGCCCGGGGCTCCTTACCATCGGCTGATGACCGGCTGACGTACGCGTCGGTAACCCCGCGCCGCTTCTGGTGAGCAGACCCGCGGTCGGCGGACGTTCGCGGGGCGGGACAGCCGGCTGGCTAGTGTGAAGCGATGAGGTTCGGAGTGCTGGGCGACGTCGCGGTGTGGACGTCGGACGGCACTCCTGTCGCCGTGCCCGGCCTCAAAGTGCGTGGTCTGCTGGCTGACCTGCTGGTTCATGAGGGACGCCCGGTGACCGCCGACCGGCTGATCGAAGATCTCTGGGGTGACGAGGCGCCCGGCAACGCGCTCGGGGCGCTCCAGACCAAGGTGTCGCAGTTGCGCCGCGCACTGGGGGCGGGCGAGGTGGGTGGCCGTGCGCTGGTCGAGTCCGGTGAAGCCGGCTACCGGCTGCGGACGCCGTCGGAATCGGTCGACGCCGGACGCTTCGCCGCTCTGTTGCTAGGTTCGAGCGCGCAGCGGGAGCCGGCTGTGCGGGCGGCGACGCTGACGGAGGCCCTGTCGCTCTGGCGCGGTTCCCCCTACGCCGACTTCAGCGACGAGCGATTCGTCCGCCAGGCGGTCGAGCGGCTCAACGACCAGCGCCTGACCGCGCTGGAGGAGCTGGCCGAGGCCCGGCTCGCTCTCGGTGAGCACCACCTGCTCGCCGGGGAACTGACCGACCTGGTCGCACGCCACCCGTGGCGTGAGCGACTACGGGCCGCGCACCTGCGCGCGCTGTACGGCTCGGGACGCCAGCATGAGGCGCTGTTCGCCTACGAGCAGTTCCGTCGGCAGGCGCGCGACGAACTCGGCATCGATCCCGGCAGAGAGTTGGTCGAGCTGCACGGGGCGATCCTGCGCCAGGATCCCGCCCTCCAGCCGCCGGCACCGGCGTCGGCTCCGGCCCGAACCAACCTGCCGGCGCCTCTGTCGCCTGGTCCGTACGGTGGGCTGATCGGGCGCGACGCGGCCGTCGAGGCGGTACGGGAGCGGCTGACGAACGAGCGGCTGGTGACCCTGACCGGTCTCGGTGGGGTGGGAAAGAGCAGGCTGGCGATCGAGGCCGCCCGTGCGCTGGGTGACACGTTCCCCGCTGGAGTGTGGCTCGTCGAGCTGGCCGGCCAGCAGTACAGCGGCGACCACGCGACCTGCACCGAGATCGTCGACATGGTGGCGGCGACGCTCGAGATCCGGGACGACGGTCCGCCCGGCCTGCCCGGGGACCGACCACCGCGCGAGCCGATGGACCGGCTGGTCACCGCGCTGCGGGGTCGGCGAATGCTGTTGCTGCTCGACAACTGCGAACACGTGGTGGCGCCGGTCGCTCAACTGACCGAGAAACTCCTCGGCGCCGCGGCCGACCTGCGCATCCTGGCGACGAGCCGCGAGCCGCTCGGGATCCCCGGCGAAGTCGTCTTTCCGGTGCCGCCGCTTGGCCTGCCGGAGCCCGGAGCCGGCGCGCGGCAGATCGCCGAGGCTCCGGCGGTTCGGATCTTCGTAGCCCGCGCCCGCGCCACCGAGCCGGGGTTCACCGTCGATCAGCGGAACGCGGACGCGGTCGCCGTCATCTGCCGGCGTCTCGACGGCGTACCGCTGGCGCTGGAACTGGCCGCGTCCCGCCTGGCCGTTCTCGACCCGGGCGAGCTGGCGGCACGGCTCGACGATCGCTTCCGGCTGCTGTCATCCGGCCGGCGCACCGCGCCCCCGCGTCAGCAGGGGCTTCGCGCCGTGATCGACTGGAGTTGGGAGTTGCTGTCGCCTCCCGAACGCGCGGTGCTGCGCCGGCTTGCGGTCTTCGCCGACGGCGCCACCCTGGCCGCCGCCGAGCAGGTGTGCGGTGGCGGGCAGGTGGCATCGGACGAGGTCCTCGATGTGCTGGCACGCCTGATCGACCGATCGCTGGTCATGGTGCGGCACGACGAGAGTCCGCGACGTTTTCGCCTACCGGAGACAGTGGCTGCCTACGGTCTGGAACAGCTCGGCAGCGCCGCCGAACTGCCCGAGACTCGTCGCCGTTACGTCACGTGTTTCGCCCGTCTCGCCGAGCAGGCCGCCGGACGGCTACGTGGTCACGATCAGAGTCGTGCGCTGCGCGAGCTCGACGCCGAGAACGCAAACCTCCGGGCGGCACTCGACGTCGCCGCCACCGACGGTCAGGCCCGCGTGGGCTTGGCGCTCGCCACCTCGTTGTCCTGGTACCGGCTTCTCCGGGGTCGATTCGGAGAGGTGAGCCGGTCACTGCGAACGGCGTTGGACATCGTCCCGAGGAGCGAGGACGACGTCGCACCGGACGGCCTACGGCGACATGCGGAGATGTGGCTGACCGCTCTCGCCACCCGGGACGGCGATCCGACCGCTCCCCGGCAGCGGATCCTGGAGAGCTACCAGGACACCGAGGGGCCGGAGAAGGCGTTCGCGCAGTGGTTGTTCGCCTCCATGATGCTCGGCTCCGGAGATCCGGGCGAGGCCGCCGTCCTGGTCGACGCGGCGCTGGCGGCGTTCCGCGCCGGCGGGGACCGGTGGGGCATCGCTGCCGCCTGTGCCATCCGAGCGGACCTCGCGCTCGTACTCCGCAGCGACCTGCCCGCCGCGCAGCGTGACTGCGAGACCAGCCGGTCGCTGTTCGAGCAGGTGGGCGACCGCTGGGGACAGGTGCATCCGACGAGCCTGCTGGGAACCCTGGCCGAGATCCACGGCGACTACGATCGCGCCGCCACGCGCTACCGGGAGGCGCTGCGCATCGCCGAACACCTGCGACTGTGGACGTCGGTGTCCCGGCAGCTGGCATGCATCGGCCGGCTCGCCATCTTGAGGGGCGACCTCGACGAGGCCGCCGTCAGTCACGACCGCGCGCTACAGGTGGCGCAGGAACAGTCGAGCCGCTCAGCCGCCGCCTTCGCCGGCACGGGCCTGGCGATGATCGCGCGACGGCGGGGCGACCTCGACGCCGCCGAGACCCAGCAGCGAAACCTCCTCGACTGGAACCGCCGCGCCGGCTTCCTGCCGGGCTGCGCGCTCGCGCTGGCCGAGTTGGGATTCATCGCGGAGCACCGCGGTGATGCTGTCCTCGCCGAGCGCCACCACCGTGAGTCGCTCGACGCGGCGCGCGCCACCGGGGATCAACGGGCGGTCGCCCTGGCTCTCGAGGGCCTGGCCGGGGCCATCAGTCTCGGCGGTGACAGTCGCACCGCCGCGCGGCTACTCGCCGCGGCGCGGACGCTGCGCGAGGCCGCCGGAGCGCCGCTTCCTCCCGGGGAGCAACATGACGTCCAGCGCATCACCGTCCGCCTCCGGGAGGCGCTCGGCAGCGACGAACTCGCCGCCGAAATGAGCCGCGGCGCGCAGCTCGACCTCGACGAACAGCCGTTCAGCGGCGTCGGTAAGGGGATGGTCAGCGAACGGTAAGCCTGATCGGCACGGTTGACCGAGAACCGAGCCGACCCCAGGAGGCACCATGCACACCGATGCCAGGATCGCCGTCATCTACTACTCCGCCACCGGCACTGTGCACCGGCTCGCGCAGGCATTTGTCGACGGAGCCGCCGACGCCGGCGCGGAGGTCCGCCTGCGCCGGGTGGCAGAGTTGGCACCGGAGCACGTCATCGATGCCAAGCCGCAGTGGCGAGCCCACCTCGACGCCACTGCCGACATCCCGGTCGCCACCCTGGACGACCTTCGGTGGGCCAACGGGTACGCCTTCGGCACGCCGACCCGTTTCGGGAACATCTGCTCCCAGCTGCGCCAGTTTCTCGACACCACGACCGTCCCGTGGCAGGCGGAGGAACTGGCCGACAAGCCGGCGACCGGCTTCACGGCCACCTATGAGGAACACGGCGGCCAGGAGGCAACCCTGCTCAGCCTCTACCAGACCTTCCACCACTGGGGGTCGATCATCCTCCCCACGGGCTACCTGAACTACGACACCGCTCACGCCGCCGGCGGAAACCCGTACGGCGTCAGCCTGGTGGAGAGCCGCGCCGGCCGGGATCCCGAGTACGTCAAAGCTGTCCTCGAGACGGCCTGCTTCCAGGGCGCACGCCTGACCCGGATGGCAGCCGCTGTCGCCGCCGCCCGCGCGGACAGCCGGCTCGGGTGAGGCCCGGCGGCGGGAGCAGTACGATCTACTACTCGCCGGTTGGGCCGCCTGCCAGTTCTGCCACGATGTCCAGGTGCCCGAGGTGGCGGGCGTACTCCTGCACGAGGTGGAACAGCACCCGCTCCAGCGACGCCGGGTCGGCGCCGTCCCAACGCTCACCGGGCGCGCCGATCGCGTCGAGGTCGCTGCCCTCCACCACCGCCCGCGTGTGCCGGCCCTGCGCGCGCAGCGCGGCCAGCAGGTCGGCCCGGGTCTCCTCCGGCCCGACGAACCACCGCTCGTCTCGCCGGTCACCCCACGGGTCGCCGACCTCGCGCCCCTGGAATCCCCACTCGATCCAGCGCAGCTCCACGTACCGCAGGTGCTTGACCAGTTCCAGCGGCGTCCACCCGGACGGCAGCGCGCTGCGGCGCACGTCGTCCTCGGACAGCGCGAGCACCTTCGCCACCACCGTGTCCCGGAAGTAGTCGAGGTAGCGCAGGAACACCTCCGTACGACCGGCGGCCGGAACGGTGGGTGCGGGAAACTCGATGGTCATCCGACCAGTATCCGCAGGCCCAAGTGGGCCGCGCACCATACGAGCCAGTGCCGCGGGTGGCTGCGGCGGACGTCAGACGGCCTCTTCGCCAACGGTTCCTACACTCGGCCGGTGCCGGAACCGCGCTTCGAGATGGTGATCGCCCACGTCTTCGACGTCACGGGCCGCCCACTGATCGTGTCCGGGTCTTGTAGTCCGACCGACCTGCGCCAAGGCGACATGGTAGAGGTTCTGTGTGGCGGCTACGTCGTGGCCGCCACCCGCGCCTACGTTGAGCTGCACTCGCGTCCCGGTACCGCGTCTCTCGTACTGCCTGACGTGGCAGCGTCTGACGTAGAGCCAGGCTATGTCCTTCGAGCTCTCGGGCAGCACTGAGGCCGACAGCGGAAGTCGCGCCGACCGCTTCGATGTGCACTCTCAGCAAGCCGATCGGATCAGGCTTGATATGAGGTCAGACGGGCTGATCACGCGCTGCCCGGCTCGGTTCGGCTGGCCCGGTTGCTGTACATCGCTGCTGTACTGCTGGCATGGGCTGGTCGGCCGCCCTGGTCCAGCCGAGGAAGCGACAGTGCAGCACCCCCGCCGGCGTCCAGGGCATGTCCTCGGTGGCCTGGACGAGGTAGGCACCGAGGTAGAGGGCCAGCGACACCGGAGCATCCTCGTACTCCGCGCGCAGCTCGCGCTTGCGGGTCGGGCACGGCCAGGGCAGGTCGCAGCCACCGCAGCTCCAGACCGGCATGACCGGGCCGTGGGTGGTCACCGCACCCCCTCCAGGAACCGCGCGGTGGTCGCCCGCGCCTGCCGGCTCGTCGCCCATTCCACCTGCCAGCACGGGTACGGCGTGAGCCGCGCCCACCACGCCCGGCACCCGGCACACATGCCGTCGAGCCCTCGTACGTGAACCGCGACGATCGCCTGTTCCTGCTCGCTGGTCACTGCTCACCCTCCGACGGCCAGTGGCCCCGATTGATCGGTATCCGGTGCCGGACGCGGCAGGGCAGTTCGGACCCACAGCGGCAGATGCGCCGCCAGAGCCGCCACGACCACACCGGCCGATGCCTGCGAGCAAGAGTCAGCGCGGTGGCAGAAAGGTAGTCGTCATACGAGACGCACCGCACGGACCCTCCCTCGGTTCTGAGGGGGACGCGGCGACCAGGCGATACCCGCACCGCCCGCCGCATCCCGTGAGCAGGACGCTACGGTCGGTCGCAGAGCGGAATAGGTAGGGTTCCTACCCCTGGATCACGAGAGCAGCCCGACCTTGACCGCTAGGTCACGGGCGTCGTCACGGGTGGAGCGCGGGCCGTCGAGCAGGTCCAAGGTGATCTGCCGGGCATACCCGTTGAAGCGGATCGTCTCCGGGGCCGACTCGTACGCCTTCCGCAGCGTCGTCACTGCCGCTTCCTTGTCGTCCTTGCCGTAGTGCGCCCGCGCCACCTCGATGAGATGGCGTGCCCGGCGCGGCCTCGACGGGATGGCCGCCGAGTCGTGGCGGCGCGCCTGCCGTACCGCCTCACCGGACTTCTGCAACTCCACCGCCACCGTCACCGCGTGGGCGCCCATGATGACCCGGGAGAACGACGTCTGCGGCTGATAGAAATCCTCCGGCAGACGCTGCGCCACCCGGTCCGCCCGATCCCAGTACCGCCAGGCCCGGCCTTCCTCGCCGGCACGCGCGGCGGTGTAGGCGGCCTCGAAGTTGAGCGCACCCCACAACGCCAGCAGATTCGTGCCCGCGTCGGCTGCCCTCGGCTCCAGAGCCGACAGGACATCCTGGGTCACCACCATCGCGGTATCCCAGTCCCCGGCGTCCCGATGCACCTGGCACAGGAACCATGCCGCGAGGGCCAACGCCTCCGGGTCACCGGAATCCTGCGCCGCCACCATCGCCCGGTCCGCAACCCGCCACAACAACTCGGCAGCCGGCTGGTACGCAAGGAACATCTGCGTCAACCCGAACGTCTCCGCCAGCAGCGACTGCGCCTGCCGACGCTCGACGCCCTCGTACACAAGCGCGGCCCGCTGCACGTCGTGCAGAAGTCTCGGCAGCAGCCCACCCAGCACCGTCCGATGATCGGACGCCTGATGACGCGCCCGCCACGCCATCGCAAGCCGCTCCCTCAAGCCGGCCAACGACTCCACCGCAGCCTCATCGGAGAGCACGACACGGTTCACGGCGTCCCGCACCGACGCCAGCGCCGGATGCTCAGGCCCGTTCACCACAGCGGACCTGTCGCTCAGCTCGCCGGCCAGGGCGGACACGTCGACCTTCAGCGCACGCGCGATGCGGTCCAGCATGTGAATGCGCGGAGGCAGGATCCGATCGGTCTCCACCGCCTTGACCCACTCGGCGCTGCGCCCGACCAGTCCACCCAGCACCGCGCGAGTCTTTCCGGACCGCTCCCGGTAGGCCTTCAGCCGCTGCCCAAAGGTCAACTCCGGCAAGGATTCCATCCCGAACCTCCTCATAGCGCGGGATGCGCCACCGGCCGCGGGGCCGCCGTGACACCAACGCTACCGACCTACGTGCGTACGCATAACCCCGAACACACCGGCACGCTGCCTGGAGCCCTCGTGTTGGCTCCAACCTAGACGTGCGTCCACTTCACCTGCGCTGACTTGCTCGACGCGCTGGCCGCGCCACGTCGCGGCCTCACATCATTGGTCGCTGGTCGCCGAGGCTTCACGCCGTCTTGTGCCCCGGGTGTGCCCGAGGCCCGGCGAGCGGTACTTCCTCCAGCGCCGGAAACCCGCCCCCGTCATCCCGCCGCCGATCGCCCCCAACAACGCCTCGTTGAAGGGTCCTGGCTGCTCTACGTAACCCAGAGCGACCATGAGTCCGACCGCGGCCGCCACCACGCCCCCAGCCACCATCGTCAGGTAGGAAAGGCGGCCACGCACCCCACTAGTAGAGCAGTCACCGTAATCCGGCGTACAGGTCGCACCCAGCGACGGCCCGGAGCGGCGAGCGGTCATCGGCCGCATGTCGCACGGTCAGCCTGGGAATCGGGTTGATCTATACGGTGGCTAGTTGCAGCATCAGGGAGATCGCTACCGAACGTTGATCGTCGGGCAGCTCACGTGGCCCTGTCGCCCCGTGTTGACCGCTGTGTCGGGCATGGATCGGGCACGGGCCTGGCCCAGACGAGACGCGCGTCGGTGGCGTAGCTGCCAGCAGGGACGGGTGAGGACACGTGCTCTTGGAAATCGACGGCCGCAAGGTGCGAACCGAAGCCGACCTTCACCAGTTCCTGGCCCGTGCTCTCGACTTCGGGCCCTACTACGGTGCGAACCTGGATGCTCTGTGGGACCGACTGAGCAGGGATGTTCCCCGCCCGGTCGCCGTGGTCTGGACTGACTGGCAGGACAGCGAGAAGAGTCTCGGAGCGGAGCGATTCGAAAGGATCTGCGGCCTCCTGCGAGCCGTGGAGGCCGAGGGCCAAGAGGCTGGCCACGAGAAGCGGTTCACGTTCGAGCTGCGCTGATCTCTTCGCCCCGAAGGAAAACCACAATGCGGTGGCCTGCGGCTGCGGGAGCGATCACCTGCACGAACGATCCGACAACGTCCGAATATGCACGGCACGGTCGTCACTCAGTAAGTCACCCAGCGCCTGAACTTCTACGTGGAAGCACACGAAGCGTTACTAGATCCACAAAAAACATGGTGCCAAACCGAGCTTGACGCTGGATTGGCCCTCGCCCAAGTGGGGTCTGCGAGAAATAGGCGGCCTCAATTGCTAGCGCCACGACAGCCACGAGTGCAGACACGAGAAATACCACAACACACGGAAGAGCTAGAACCAGTCCCGTGGTGTTACCGACGATGTTCTTGATCGACAGAACCTGAATCAGTGCGCCAAGAGCAAGCGCGAGCAAGTTGCTCCGCCCGGACAGCACGAGTAAGCGGTAGGACTTACGGTTCCTGACTTTACGGCGCTGGCCACTCCAAGAGGCCCAGCCGTGCTGCCAATCATCGAACAAGACTCTCACCGCCGCAAGGTTCGCTACCACCAAGCAGTGCCCATCATCTGTTCCACCCTAGACGCCGGGATCATGGACAGTTTCGGCTGCGTCCGCCGCCTGACCGTGTCCCGTGCTCCGCAATCACGCGTCGCTACGTGTCCCTGTCTGCCGCCGACCCACACCCGGGCCCCGGTCTGCTCGGCTTGCCTGGGTCGGTGGCTGGCGGGATGGCATCCCACCTCAACCACCCATGACGCGGAACCTGTCGGCTCCGCCTGAAAACTGGCTCTGGCACACATTTTGTGAGTCGCGCTCGTCGGTAGTTCGGGTTGGGTGCCGGGGTGGAGATCATTCCGGCGTTGCTGCCGCACCTGAGGGGTCTGCGGCTGGAAGCGGTGGTGGTCCGGGCCGTCGGGGTCAGGATCAACGCGGCGACTCAGACGGTGCGAGCACGTTGTAGCGCCTGCGGGACCTGGTCGACCACTGTGCATGGTCGCTATGTGCGGCGGCTGGCCGACGTCAGGCTGGGTGGGCACGAGGTGCTGGTCGCGTTGACGGTCCGCCGATTCACCTGCGTGGACACCGAATGCGGACGGCGGACGTTCGTCGAGCAGGTCCCCGGCCTGACTCGTCGCCATGCCCGTCACACCGTGGTGGCGGCCGGTGACCTGGAGGCCGTCGCGGTGGCGTTGGGCGGTCGACCGGGCAGCCGGCTGGCGCAGCGGTTGGCGGTATCGGTGTCCCGCTCGACGTTGATCCGGATGATCCGCCGGATGCCCGATCCGCCGCCGACGACGCCGACAGTGCTGGGCGTGGACGACTTTGCCCGCCGTCGGGGCCACCGCTACGCGACCGTGCTGCTCGACATGCACACCCGCCGCCCGATCGACGTCCTGCCCGACCGCACCGCCGACACCCTCGCCGCCTGGCTGCACGACCATCCCGGTGTTCAGATCATCTGCCGCGACCGAGGCGGCAGCTATGCCGACGGCGCCCGCAAGGGAGCACCCGACGCGATCCAGGTCGCCGACCGGTGGCACCTGCTGAAGAACCTCAGCGACACCGTCGAGAAAGTCATCCGCGGGCACCGCCGATGCCTGCGCACCCACGCCGAACCAACATCTGCCCTGGTCACGCCAGCCGACGAGCCGGGCGAGGCGGGGCGTCGGGCGGCGAACACGCGCCAACGCCACGCGGCCGTGCACGCCCTGCGAGCCGAAGGACTGTCGATCAGCGCGACCGCCCGCCGCCTTGAGATGAACGTCAGAACCGCCCGCAAGTACGCCCACGCCACTACCGCCGAGGCGTTGATCGGCCCGAACGCCAGCAGCCGCCCCAGCAGCCTCACCCCGTTCCACACCTACCTTCGGCAGCGGCTCAGCGACGGCGTCCACCAGACGGCCGACTTGCACGCCGAGATCCTGGCCCGCGGCTATCAGGGCAGCCTCCGCGTGCTGCGCGACTGGCTCGCCACCAACCGCACCCGACCCGCCCCCGCGATCTCAGTCCGGGTGCCGTCGGCCCGACGGATCACCGCCTGGATCATGCGACCCGGCCACAAACTCACCGACGACGACCGCGCTGATCTCGCCGACGCCCGCCGCCGCTGCCCGGACCTCGACATGGTCGCCGGCCTCGCCCGCGGGTTCGCCGCCCTGGTCCGCCACCAAGGCACCGGGCAGCACCTCGACGCCTGGATCGATCACGCCCGCCACGCCGGCTACCCCGAAATCCGTGGCTTCGCCGCCGGCCTGCTCGGCGATCGCGACGCCGTCGTCGCCGGCCTCGCCCAGCCCTGGAGCTCAGGCCCGGTCGAGGGCCAGGTCAACCGCATCAAGACGATCAAGCGACAGATGTATGGCCGGGCGAACCTCGACCTCCTCCGCAAACGCGTCCTCGCCACCCCGTGAACCACCGCCAAGATCAATCACAGAATGTGTGCCAGAGCCAAAGTTCAGCCGGCGTTGACAGAACCGTGCGGCAACTCCATTTGGAGCCGTCTGGCCCCGCCGAAGGCAGCAAGCAGAGAGGCCGCCTCCCGAGTGACCTCTTCGGTGCGGACTGTCGGCGAGCCGGTCGGATCAGGCTCGATACGAGGTCAGGCGCCCTGTTGGTGTTCTGCTCGGCCTGGTTCGGCTGGCACGGTTGCTGTACTTCGCTGCTGTACTACCGGCATGAGGTGGCCGGTTTCCCTGGTCCAGCCGAGGAAGCGACGGTGCAGCACGCCGGCCGGCGTCCAGGGCATGTCCTCGGTGGCCTGGACGAGGTAGGCACCAAGGTAGAGAGCCAGCGACACCGGAGCGTCCGCGTACTCTGCCCGCAGCTCCCGCTTCCGGGTCGGGCAGGGCCAGGGCAGGTCGCAGCCACCGCAGCTCCAGAGCGGCATGACCGGGCCGTGGGTGGTCACCGCACCCCCTCCAAGAACCGCGCGGTGACCGCCCGCGCCTGCCGGCTCGTCGCCCACTCCACCTGCCAGCACGGGTACGGCGTCAACCGCGCCCACCACAGCCGGCAGCCGACACACATGCCGTCGAGCCCTCGAATGTGTACCGCGAGGATCGCCTGTTCCTGCCCGCCGATCACTGCTCGCCCTCCTGTGGCCAGTGGCCACGATTGATCGGAATCCGATGCCGGACGCGGCACGGGAGGTCGTCTCCGCAGCGGCAGATGCGCCGCCAGAGCCGCCACGACCACACCGGCCGATGCCGTCGGGCAAGAGTCAGCGCGGTGGCAGAAAGGTATTCGTCGTACGAGACGCGCCGCTCTCGCGACATCGATGTGTCCCCGGCGCCCGCCGGGGCCTGTTGCCCGCCTCGCGCCTGGTCCAGCAACCGCCGCCGGGCGATGTCCTGCTCCATCATCTGGATGCGCTGCCCGACGCCGTACGCCGTCGGAATCGACGGGAGGTGCCGGCCTACGAGTCGCCGCAGGAGCCCGATAGGCACCGTCATCTTCTGGCCCTCCGTGATGAGAGCACGAAGGGGCACCTACTGATGTGCCTCGATCCGCGCCCGGTTCAGTGAGGTCCAGCGTCGCGCCGCGCGCGTCTACGATCCAGAAGGTGACTGTCCGCTAACCAGGTGTGCTGTCCGCTGTTGATCGTCGGCTCGGCGCATACTCGACGCACAGTTCACGGAACATCGCGGCCTCGGGCACTCCGAGATCCTCGACCTTGGCCAGCAGTTCCGCGGCTCGCCACCAGTTCGACGGCACCACTCGCCCGGATGCCACGGCCTGCGCCCCGAGCGCAACCGCTTCGTCCGGCTGACCGGCGGCGACAAGGGCAAGTCCGAGGTCGAGACGCGCCGATGCCGACCGGCGTGGCCGCGCTCCCCCATCGCCGTGCGGATCCAGATCGGCCACTACGGCCCGAGCCACCTGCTCGGCGCCCGGGTCACCGGCCCACGCCAAAGTCGTGGCCGTGTATGCGGCGGCCTTGGCAGGGTCGTAGCGATAGTGATGCTCGGCTCGCTCGGGAACGGGAAGATTCGCCGCCGATCGCTCTACCCGGTCCAGCGTTCGTCGGGTGGCAGCAACGTCTCCGATGCGAGCCCATGCACGGGCCTCCTGAGCAGTCGCCTGAATCCTGGCAGAGCTGCCCTGAGGTGCAACCCGTTGAGCTTGCTGGGAAAGATCGAGTGCTGAACGGTAGTCACCTTGTGTCAACACGTCCCAAGCCCGCGTCTCCAGACACCACGCCTGAATTTCGGGATGCTCAGCATGTTCAGCAAGGTCACGAGCAGCTCGCAGATGAGCAGCCGCAGCATTCCGCTGCCGCAGGTCGATGTGAACCGTGGCCCGCAGCACCGCCAACCAACCGCCGGCAACCAACAGCCGACGCTGTTGAGCAAGCGTTACCCGTCCGTCGAGCAGCCGCACCACATAGGAGAGGTGCCGCCGCACCAACGGCAACAGATCCGCCGGTGCCATCGTCGGATAGGAGCTGGCGAGGTCGTCAACGCCCTGCTCGATCCGTTCGAGCATGTCGTTGCTGACATCACTGGCGGCGACTCTCGCTCGCAACTCGCCGGCCTCGGCCGCATGGTCGATTGGCGCATCGACCAGCCGAGCAAGCACTCCCCCGGCGTCGAGAATCCGGTCCAGGTGGCGCGCTGTGTCGACCGTCGGAGCCTTGAGCCCTGCCTCCAACTCGTGCAGATGGCTCTTACTCCGATGAGCGAGTTGCCCGAGAGACCGAAGCGACAGGCCACGCCGCTCCCGAAACTCACGCAGAGCTACCCCAAAGCGCGGATCGACGGACGAGGCCATAGCGCCGCTCCCAAGCTCAAGAGGCCAAGCGAATCAGCCGGCCGCCACCACATCGACGGTACCCCGACTCTCCGCACGCGGATGCCCACGCTGCTCACTTCTCGGGGAAGGGGCTTTGGCCCACGGCACCCGTGGGGTCAAATAGTGATCTCTTCGGTGTGAAATGTCGGCGAGCCGGTCGGATCAGGCTCGATACGAGGTCAGGCGCCCTGTTGGTGTGCTGCTCGGCCTGGTTCGGCTGGCACGGCTGCTGTACTTCGCTGCTGTACTGCTGGCGTTAGATCAGGCGTTGGATGCGGACCTTGGGGCGCTCGTTTCTGAGGTGGCCTTGCTTGTGCTGGCGGACCTGTTCCTCCCAGACCTCCTGGTCGTAGTCCAGGTCTGGCGGGGTCCACTTGTGGGAGCCGTCGCTGTAGTGGAACTTCTCGTCGCCAGGCTGAAGGATGCTCATCGGGTCCACCCGAGGAAGCGGTAGTGCAGGTGGCCGGCGGGGACGTGGGCCAGGTCCTGGGCGGCGTCAACGAGCTGGGCGGCCAGGTAGAGGGCGAGCCTCCTGGCTGCCTCCCCTCGCCCGCCTGACGCAGGTACCTGCTCGCCGGCCCGGCCGCTCGTCCGCCTCCGCGTCGTCGGCTGGGCTGCCTCTCGCGGTTAGAAGGCGCAGGTGTTGAGCATGTCCTGCAGTGCTGACTTCTCGGAGGATTGAAGAGTCAGGCCCCAGTTGTACTTCACGGTGATCCACATCTTGCTGTAGGTGCAGCGGTACGACGTCAGGGACGGCTGCCACGTCGAGGGGTCCTGGTCGCCTTTGGACTGGTTGACGTTGTCGGTGACCGCGATCAGTTGTGGGCGGGTCAGGTCGTTGGCGAAGCTCTGCCGGCGGCTCGTCGTCCATGAGTCGGCCCCTGACCGCCATGCCTCCGCCAGGGGCACGACGTGGTCGATGTCGACGTCGGAGGCGGCGTACCAGGTCGCACCGTCATAGGGGCTGTACCAGCGGCCGGACGTAGCGGCGCAGGAGCTGTTGACCACAACGGACGTGCCGTCGCGCTTGAGGACCTGCTCGCGGGTGTTGCAGGTGCCGGTGATGGTGATCCAGTGGGGGAACAGGTCCCGCGAGTAGCCGGCCATCGAGCCCTGCGCTGCCACTGTCAAGGCGTTGAGCTGCGACTGCGCCGTCGCCTTGGACGGGATGCCCGGAGGCGTAGCCGAAGCCGACTGTCCGCTCACGACGGCGAGAACGGCACCCACGACAGCGGCGACAGTGATCGCGGCGGCACGCCGCCTGGAACGCGGGATGGGGATAACGGGCGCGATCGGCATGGCTGCCGCCTTTCGTCAAGGAGGGAACAGCAACCTTCCCCGACGATCATGTCAATCGATGAGCATGCGTGTAAAGAACAGCTGGCCGGTTATCGAACAGCCGGCCGCCATCTCGCGACCCGACGGCCTCGACCCCTCGCTTGTAAGTTCTGGGCGTCCTGTCCGGCAGGGTCCGTCGGCGTCCCTGGCCTCGGGCCAACCGTCCGGCGTCGTCCCTTACTGGGTGGTTGTGTCCACGCCGGTTGCTGTCACCGTTGCTGTCGACATCTACGGCAGGCTTCCGGCTGACCGTCAGGCATAGTTAGTGGCAACCTCCAGGCTTGGAAGCCCCATGCCCCGCCGGTCGCCTGCCACCGTCCGACGCAGCCTCCGCCGACGCCACCGCCGGTTGCCGAAAAGCCGCCTAAACGTGCCAGGGTTGCCAGGCCCCGCGATTGGTGTCCTCCGGAAGGTCGATCAACACTTCGGCTGGCCGGACAACTGGACCGCCCAAGCGGTGCTGCTGTGGATTCGTCCGCCTCGTAGAATCCGCCACAGTGGCACCGTGCCGTGGCATGACGAGTGTTACGACTGGCACGAAGACTGGCAGCATCCCCGCACCGTCATAGAGGTCGCCCTGGGTCAACTACCAAGCCATATTCGCCGGGACCTACGGCGGATCATCAGCCGCGCTGACCAAACATGGCAAGCCCGGACACTGCCCAATCCGTCTGGCCGGACCGACCTTCCTTGGTGGCTACGAGCGATCGAGTAGACAGGTCATACGTTGAAGCGGAACTAAGATCCCTGATCTCCTCACCAGCAAAACCAGCACCCGACACCTGTTCAGGAGGCGTCTCGGGCTGTCATCGCTACTCGCTGGTTGACGACGTTTCACGCTGTCTTGTGCCCCAGGTGTGCTGGCGGGGTAGCTGCCGACCACGCACGTACCCTGAGGTGGTGAAGGCCCCGGTATGGAGCGCCCTAGCCGCATGGGTCGCGCTCGTAATCAGCGTTGCGAATCTGTGGTACAGCGTAGTCCGCGTGTGGTGGCGCGAGAGGAAGGCCAGCCCATCCGCTCGCCTTGATCTATTCGACTATCACAACAAGTCTGGCTGGCATGAGGAGGTGCGAGTCGTCGTCACGAACCACGGCCCGGCGGACATGAAGAAGGTCGAGGTGCAACTTTTCGACGACGACGGAACATCGCTGGAACTCGGAGACCCCTCCGTCTCGGCCCTGTGGCCCAGGATGCCGCTCGGTTGGCTGCACCCGGAGGAGTCTCTCTACTTGACGCTCAACCGCAGTCTCGGCACGCGCGACCCAAGAGCAGCGCTCATCCGCTGGGATGACGGCCGCCGCTCTCAACAGTCTCGCTGGGTCTGGCTCTCCTATCGCCGAGTTACTTGCCCCCCAGGCAACTAACATGGAGCGGGGACCTGCTGCTGCACCCGGGCTGACCCGTCGGAAGGGTCCTCTGGGGTCCACGCTCGTCCGCCAGCGTCCGGCCCGGTCGTCACCCATTTAGTCACTCACGGGTCGCGCAGTCGGCTTTGCTTCCTCACCTGTGCCGCGCAACTGAGCAACGCCCTAGCCAGCGCCTCCGCCCGTTCCGCCGACAACCACAACGAGCCGTGTGGCACGTCGTCATCGGGACCTGCCAGCCCTTCCGTCAGGGTCTCCGCCGGCACTTCCACGTCAAGCCGAACGAAGTGATGCCCTCTGCTGTAGTCGACGAAGGCATCCAGGTACCGGTCATCATCGAACGTCACCGCCGTATGCTGCCATGGCACCGACGCCTACCTGGCCCTCAGCCTCGACCGCTTCGTCCCGAAGGAATGACCAGGCGTCGATGAGCTGAGCGAATAGCTGAGCTGAGCTGCCGGAACGGTCCACCATCGTCCGTGGACGTCCGGTCTCGGCCGCGTCGGTCGTCACCCAGCTAGTCACCCACCTGCTCGGCACCCGAACCATCCCGATCTCCGGCAAGGCGTTCGAGGAGGTACCGCGCTCCACCATCTCCGGAACGCGCTCGCTGTCGCAGATCCTCCAACCTGTCTTCCTCGTAGAGCAGCCGATTCAGCCGCCTGCGCGCATGTACATCACGTTGGCCGAGAGTCGCCAGCTCGACATGACGGCCGGCGCGGGCAAGCAGATCCATGTGCTGCAGGTGTGCGTTATGGCGCTCTTGGTCGGTGCTGTAGCACTCCGCGACAGCACCGACCACTGCGATTGCTCCATCCCAGTCGCCCCGTTCCTCGGCGACGCGGGCAGTCTCAGACCAGTGAGTCACGGACATAATCGTAGGTGGCGCTGACCCTAGCTTGGGAATCGTGTTGCTCGGAATGGTCAGGGGTCAGCCCGCCTGACTCTGAAACACGAGAGGGATCGGCTAGTGTCACGCTACGGCCGTTGATAGCCGCTATTGACCGGTTCATCGGGGCACGGATCGGGCTGGAGCGGCCAGCGCCCCGCCACGGTCATATGCCAGGGAGGCGGCGCTACCGGTTCGCCTACACGTACCGTCCGCAACTCTGTCGATACGAACTGCCCGAGGCAGACAAGATCGTTCAGCCGGATGCGTCACTCACGTCCTGAGACTGCTCCGTCACGCACGTCCCGAGACCCGACAGGCTGACAGCCGTCCGGGCCTCGCCCTGAAAGGATGACGGCATGGACCGCTTCGAGGGCCGGTGCTGGCTGGACTGGTGGGCGAACTCGTCCACGCTGCTCGACAGCGTCGAGGTGGCCGTCGTGATCGCCGCCGCTACCGGCGGCTGGGAGGCGAATGGTCGCCTGGTCAGCGACAGCGACGAAGACCGCGAGGCGTTTGCATTCCTGTGCGAACTCGACCCCGTCTTCGCGCTGCGATTCGAAGACGAGAGCGTTGTCGCCGTCACCGTTCATCCCACGGATGCGCATCGCCGCTTCAGGCTCACCGAGTACACCGGTCCGGTCCAGCGATCGGTCGTCAACCGCATCGCTCTGTAGGCAACGCCGAGCCTGATTGGCTCGACGGCAGTTTCACGGCACGTTGACGTGTCGGCACCCGGTGCTACTCCGGCCCTCATCGCCACGCCAGCGCGGCCTTCCTACCGGATCGCTGGACTCGACGCCGGAGATGCCGGGCGGCCTTCCTGCCGCTGATGCGGGCCACGCCCCGTCGGCTCTCGATCCCACCGGCCGATATACCGGCTCTCCGAATCCGTTGAGCGGCCCAGCACGACCTTTGCCTGCCGTCCAAGACCCAGGCGTCCGACGCCACCCTCCCCCTGCCCGACATCTGCCTCGCCGCCCTGAAACTGCGAAGCGAGCAAAGCGACGAGGCGAGAGCAGCCGCCGGCAAGGCATGGCACGAAACCGACCTCGTCTTCACCACCCGCTACGGCACACCGATCGAGCCCCGCAACTTCCAACGCTCCTGGCAGACGCGATGCGACAAGGCAGGCGTCAAGCCGATCACCGTCCACGACGCCCGGCGCACCTGCGCCACGCTCCTGGCCGACCTCGACGTCCACCCCAGAGTCGCCATGCAGGTGCTGAGGCACGCCCGCTTCTCCGTAACGATGGAGATCTACACGCAGGTCACATCGACAAAGACGAGAGACGCGCTCAAGCGCCTCGGCGACTCACTGAGCCGCTGACGAGAACTGCTGTACAAAGCTGCTGTACGACAGCAGAAAGGCCACCTCCCGAAGCCGGGAAGTGGCCTTTGACCTGCGTGGGCGATACTGGGATCGAACCAGTGACCTCTTCGGTGTGAAGCAGGACGCCGCACCGACTCTGACCTGCGACAACGAGAACTTGCCGGTCGTGGTGGGTGCAGTTGGATGCCGTTCCCTGACGTTGGACGCTGTTCAACGCCCTTCCGTGCATCCGTCCGCTCCCAACCTGCTCCCTCAATTTCCGCACGGGACCGCTGGCAGCCGATCGGCGGGCACGGTCTCTCGTCATGCAGACCGGCCCTCGTGTGGGCGCCGGTCGCGGACTGGCAGACCCTCAGCTGCGACGTGGTCGCTGCCGTCAGCGACACCGCATCCCGCAGCTCCCTCCGGGCATCTGTCAGGCAGCACACCGAGCTGACCAAAGGCGCATCCAGCGATGGCTGGGGACTGACCCGGCGAGGGCGAGCATCACGGCCGTGCCTGGCGGTTGGCCGCGGCTTGGCTCAGCTGGCCAGCCTCCGCCGGTGCCTGTGGCCGGGCACTGCGGTGATCAGCAGCCCGCCGACGACGGCAGCCGCGCCGAGGTAGGCCAGCGGCCGGAAGAGCATGAACGTATACCCGATCCAGGCCGGTTCTGCCGGGTGGTGCGGGGCAAAGTAGCTGGCGACCAGCGCCAGGGCGCTCAGCGCGGTAGCGGGGAAGAGTGCGAGCAGTCCTACGCCGGCTACGACCACCGTAAGGGCCCGCCGCGTTGGAGTGGCCGCCTGAATCCGCCGGAACGCCCAGGCCGCCATCAACCAACCGGCGGCAGCGCCGGCGAGTAGCCCGGCCGTGGTCAGTGGGAGCACGGCGGCGGGCGTCGTACGGCTGACGGCTACTTGCAACCCATTGTGGGATCCGTCGAGGGCGCCTTCAGAGAAAACCTCCACCAGCCACCCATCCCGATAGACCGCTGACTCCGGGCAGCAACCGGACAGATTCATTATGGCTGGCCGCCAACCGGCCGCCCGCATGCGTTGCTCTGCCCCGTCAACCAAGTGGCGCACCGGCCTGTCGTTGGGGTAGGTGAACTGGAAGAAGACCTTCCCCGCCCGGTACTCGTCGGTTCCGCCTATCAGGTACACCCATCGCGGATCGGTGTATTCGGGGTTGTCGTCGTAGATGAAGTCCCACCGTTGCGGCTCCGCCGATGTCCCCGGCGGTAACGCCGGCTCGACCATCCGCAGCGCGTCGGCGTTGCTCGGCAAGGGTTGCGCGGTCTGCCAACCAAGGCAGCCGCCGAGCGCGCCGAGTGCCACGGCCGTGACTGTGGCAGCGCAGATCACGCCGACTATTCCGGCTGCTCCCCAGACCCGGAATCGGAATCGGAGACCACCGGTAAGCAGGTCGACGACCTCGGCGCGGGTCGGCCAGGCCCTATCGACTGGAGCGGCGTCCAGCAGTGTCGTCACGATCTCGGCGCCGCGTCGGCGTCGGTAGGACCGCGGGTAGGTCAGCAGCAGCCGTCGGTAGCGGCGGGTGAGCTTCACCCGAACGCGTTGTTCTGGCATCTGGACTCCTTGCCGATACGTGAGCACTGCCGATCAGAGGGATCAGGACGGAAGGAGCCCGGGCCGCGATGTCCACCCGGCGAGACGCTTGACGGCGACCTCTGCATTGCTGCGTAGCCGGGCAGTCTCCTGCCGCAGCGCGGCACCGCCCTGTTCGGTCAGCCGGTAATAGCGCCGCACCCGACCATCGACCCTCTCCTCGCGGTCGATGGCAATCAGCCCTTCGGCGGTCAAGCGGTCCAACGCCGCGTACAGCGTGCCGGCGCTCAGCTTCACCCGCCCCTCGGACAGGACCGCCACCTGGCGCATCACGCCGTACCCGTGCAACGGCGGACCGGCCAACGCGGCGAGGGTCAAGAAGGTGGGTTCCCGCATGGTCACACCGGCAATATACAGATGATCGATACAACCGAACAGATCTAGCCGGCCACAGCAACCGACCCCAGCGAGCACGGTCGGCTACCGACAAGGCCCTGGCCTGTGCTTTGCGCGCCTTCTTCCTGCTGAAGCCCGGCGTGGCGGCGTGCCTGCCGTGCACCGTGATGGGGCAGTTTCGGGCCGTGCCGCCTGAACAACAACGGTTCCGGCGAGTGTGAGTAAGCCGCTCGTGATGTCGCTCGGCATGAAGCCAGCCGATCATGTCTGGTCGATACAGACCAGTGCGAGCAGTCGTCGACGGCGGTCGGCCTGCTGGGTGAACCGGCGGCGCTGCAGAAACTACTGTTGTTCCGCATGAGCCACGCCGAGGTCGAGATCACTGCGGAGTTGGTCGCGGATCTGGTGCGTGACCAGCACCCCGACCTCGCCGATCGCCCGGTCCGGCTGGGCGCGCGTGGGTGGGACAACCAGTTGTGGCGGCTCGGTGACGACCTGGCCGTTCGGCTTCCCTGGGCGACCGCATCCGCGGACGCGCTGCTGCGCAAGGAATACTCCTGGCTGCCCACACTCGCTCCGCGTCTTCCGCTGCCGGTCCCCGTCCCGCAGCGACTCGCCGAACCGTCCGAACGGTTCCCTCGGCCGTGGCTCATCACCACCTGGGTGCCGGGCACGCCCGCCGACCGCGCCCCTGTCACGCGAGCCGCCGACTCGGCCACATCCTTGGCCACTTTCCTGACGGCTCTTCATCAACCCGCCCGCAGCGGCGCGCCCGCAGGCCGGGACCGCGGCGGGCCACTGGCCGACTTAACCGGCGGATTCGCCAAGGCGCTCACCTCCGCCATCGAACGAGGGCTGATCGACGACCCGGACGCCGTCGGAGCCATCTGGCACGACGCGGTCACCGCGCCTCAATGGACAGGCCCGGCGCTATGGCTGCACGCCGACCTTCACCCCGCCAACGTGCTGACCGCCGGCGGCGCCATCTGCGGCGTGATCGACTTCGGTGACCTCTGCGCGGGCGACCCGGCGTACGACCTCGCCGCCGTGTGGCTCCTGCTACCCGAGGGCAGCACCGACCACTTCTACGCGGCCTACCAGCCCGCAGCGGACACCGCCACCATGCGCCGCGCCCCCGGATGGGCGATCGCACGCGCCCTCGGCGGCATCCTCATCGGTGACGCCGGCGTCCACGGCCGCCCCGGCGGCAAACCCACCTGGGGTCCACCCGCTCACGCCGCCCTGTAACGCCTCACCGCCACAATCCACTGACTCCGCGATCGCCTCGGGGTCGAACAGACGGCATGATCAACGACCCTCACATCGGCGGGGCGCGCCCGCCCGGCTCAGCGCACGTGCACGACGAGGGCTCGACTTGCGGCCAGAAGAGCGCGCCATGCCTGGCCCGGCGAACTCGATGGCGCGACCGTTGAGCCAGACGTCAAGATTCGTTTGTGGCCTATGATCCGTTGCTCACTCGCGCTCGAGCGGCCTGGGTCGAGATGGCTGGCGTTCCGATGGCCTTCCACGACGAAGGCGGCGTCGAGGTAGCCGTCTCGACCAGCTCCCTGCTCTGCCCACCCGCCTGGGTTGGGATCGTCGCGTTGGGCGACGCCGCCATCATCACCGCGCCGACAGGCAGCCAGGCCGCAACGGTACGCAGAATGCTGCATGACATGCCCCTCGAGACACTGACCGACAGTGACCGGCTGCGCGCCGTCCTTCCCATCGACGAGGTGCTGGGGCCGGCAAGCCTGGCCTACCTCGACGAGGGCGACTTCCAGCCAGCCAGACCCGATGACGTGGAAGTGGTCCTCGCCGGTCACGACGATCTCGCCACGCTCCTGGCATCGGTAACGAAAGACGAAGCCGACGAATGCGGATTAGCCGACATCACCTCCCCCGCGTTCGTGGTCCTCCACGGCAAGCACGTCGTCGCAGCCGCCGGCTACCGCCGCTGGCCAGTCATGCTGGCCCACATCGGCGTACTGACGAAGCCGGATCAACGCGGCCGCGGACTGGCGCGTGCCGCTGCCTCCGCAGCAGCTGCGGAGGCAATAGCGAACCGTCTGCTGCCGCAGTGGCGGGCTCGACCGGAGCCCTCACGCCGAGTGGCGCGCGCGCTGGGGTTCCGCCAGCTCGGCGCCCAACTGAGCATCCGTCTAAAGACCTGAACCCACAACGCGCCATACCACGACCTTGCCAACGGCCATACCGAGCACTGAACCGCCCCGGATGTTGCAGAGCCCGTCGGCCATCCGATGCCGAACCGCAGACGCTTCGGCCCCGCCGAAGAGGTCACCGAGCAGGAAGCGCTGGTCAGCGCGTTGCTGCTGGGATTCGAGTCTCAGCTCTCGGAACCACATCGACGCCAGCACGGGCGGAAGCCAGAGCCATGCGTCGATACGACAGCACCCTCTTGACCGGCGTCAGCGAGTCCCCGACGGCAGCCGGCACCAGCCAGGCGGGGAGCAGCGAACCCTGACCACTTCGGTGTTCTCTGGGAGTTCACTGCCACTCGCTCGCCCGCATCGTCGCAGGTCACGGTCCCCTCTCCGCCCAAAGCCAGTGAGCACTTCGGACACGATGACCACTTCGCCACGCTGCACCCAATCTGCACCCACCTGCAAGGCATGAACAATCACAAGGTCCTTACTGGCCTGAGCTGCGAATACTCCCCTACCAGGCGACATAGAATGCCGTTGACTGCTGTTCACTGCCGTTGAGTGCAGTTGTGTGAAGCAGGACGCCGCACGGACATTGACCTGCGGAAATGCGAAGCCCCAGGCAGGGGTGGGTGCAGTTGGGTGCGGTCAGATGCCGTTCGGTGCGGTTCAACGCCGTTCAGGGCACCCTGTTGCTCCCAACCTGCTCCCCCGATCACGGGCCCGCGACCGGGTTGATGCCTCCAAGCTGTGCCGGACCGTCCTGCACGTCGTTCGTCAGACTCCGTGGCCGCTTGCCCAAGCCGTCCTAGTGACGCCAACGCCCGCTCAGCAACCGTCGGGCTCAACTGCTCCCGATCCGCTCCCACGGCCCGCTTGTCAACCCGACAAGCTCAGACATGCCGCGCCTTATCAGCGGCAAGTGAGGATGCCTTGGTCGACGCCGGTCGTAGGTCGCGCGTTGTCTGCGGCAAGTGCGGATGTCTCATCAGAGTCGGTCCCACAGCGACCACTACGGTGAGGGTGTGCAGATTCCCGATCTCGGTACGGTGGTCAAGGACGCCGATCTGGGTTGGTATCGCAGTGCGCCGATACCGGTGCCGGCGTTAGGCGGCGGACCCTGCCTCATCACGGTCGACGGCTACGACGACGACCCGGCGCAGGAGGACTTCCACGCCGCGATTCGCAACTTCCTCGCGCTCGACCACTCGGCGTTGGTCGAGGCCGCGTCGTCGATCTACGCCTACTACCGCGCCGTCATGGATGACGTCCTGGCCGTTGGCGACGACGAGTGGCACGTGGAGATCAGCGGCCCCGAAGACGTCCTGGCCCACGTCCAGCTCGGCAACGAGCCGATCGTCGTGCGCGACTCCAACGGCGATCAGCGCGTCTATGTCTCGGTCGAGTGCGAGTGCGCCTGGGAACCTGAGCACGGCCTGCAGATCGTGTTCCGCGACGGCGCCACGGTGACCAAGGTCGGACCGTACGACGGCCACCTCACCAACTCGGCCGCCCACACCGACGACGAACTCGATGGCGTCGTGTACCACCGCTTCCGGTGAGGACGCGCCGCAGGTTGTGTGTACGGCATCGGTGTGCGCAAGAACAAGGCCGTCCCGCTCGAGCTTCCCAGCTTCAGCAAGGTGAACCTGAGGGACTTCGCGAATCGACTGAAGGCGACAGGAGCGCAGCCGGCGCTCTGCCGGTTTCAGAATGACGAAACCTGCGAGCGGGGGCCCTGTCATCTGCCAAGATCGGATGCAGGGTCATCGGCTAGATGGGGCCTTTGGAGGGGTCGATCAGCCAGGCTCGCGGCTCGGGTCATTCTTGAAGGCCGTGACCATCTTTTCGAATGCCTGGACGTGCTTGCGGATTCGTACCGCGTCAATCTTTGAGTCTAGGAAGGGCTTGCGCTTGCCCACAAGAAGCACGTCCAGGGACTTCCCGCCGCCTTCGACCGGTCTCGGCATCGTCACGACGCCGGCGAGAGCGTTCGACTCGACAGAGTCGGGAAGGCGTGCTCGGAGCCACGCGACCTGGTCCGTCGTGAACAGGTTGGTCGGGATTGAGAGCTTCTCAAGGTTGGTCAGCTCTCCGAGAGGCTGGATGCGGCCGTCTTCGACTCGCTTTGGGTGGAAGCTCAGTCTCTGCAGGCCGGTGAGCGCCGCTAGAGGCTCGAGCGTCTCGAATACAGACTTGCCCCAAACCGCGTCCCCGAAGACGACCTCCTTGAGCGCAGCGCCCTGTTCCAGGTCATCGAGCCGATGAAGTCGTGTGAAGTCCTCGAAGCAAAGCGCCCTAAGTTGCGGTGTGCGGCCCAGATTCCACAGGCGCGGTGACCTCTGGTTCCAGTAGATCGAGACCATCTGCAGACCGGCAATGTCCTCAAAAGGCGAGAAATCCTCAATTTTTGGGCACTTCCACAACTCGATGGCGATGAAACGGAATCCATACTCGGAAACGAGCCGCTCGAACGTCGTTTGGTCCAGGCCGCTCACACGGAGGGCGACCGCGGTGTCGTTCTCATCTATAGCCGCGAGCTGAGATACATCGAACTTGCCGCCACCGACCTCGGGCAGGACCAGGTCCAGCAGCCAAGGAGGCTTTGGGTCGCCGCCACGACGCAACTCCAGTAAGTCCATCGGTGGGAAAGTCACAGTCACCCTGTCAGGTCGGCCGGCACGCTTACGCACCCTACGCGCACGTCTTGGCGCACCGGCAAGGATCGCACTCAAGCCGACACCGCAGCCAGCCGAACCTGCTTCCTTGCTGACCGGCCCTCGGCGTGACAGCATCCGCGCATGGGCATCTTCGGCTCCATCGCACGCGGCTTGGGTAGCCTCCGCCCGCTGTCCGACGCGGAACTCGAAGACGAGCGGGAGGCGTTACGACAGCGCTACGTGTCCAGCGACAATGTCGGTGAGGCGTCGAACCTTTACAACGAGCTGCACCGCTACGACGAAGAGATGAGGCGACGGGCCAACGAGGCCTACGAGCGCGACAACCCGGAGGCAACCACCAGGCACCGCGAACACGGCTGGTACCTGCCGAACGACGACTAGGTGTCGTGCTGGCCGCAGCCGCCGCAGCAGTAGACCTAAGTCCTCGCGTCGCCGTTGGCGTATCGGGCTGTCGCGAACTCCGGGCGCACCCGATGTCTCTCCCGGCCGTTAAACAGGAGCAGGCGGTTCGGTAACTCGCTACACGGGACCAAGAGCCTGGCCAGGGCCCGACCGGAGGAGCCGAGGTGGTACGACAGGGTTACCTCGCGACGCTGGTCGTGATGGGCGTGTTGTTCGCCGGATGCAGCAGGCAGAGCCACCCGGAGCGCGCGAATCCGCAGCCGATCTCGGGAACTAGCGGGCCTCTGGCGCCGTTGACGCCGGCGTCACTGATCGGTTCTTGGACGATCGCCGACGTTGCCGACCCCGGCGCGGGCACGATCCTGCGTCTCGCTGACCGTGATCTGGACCTGGTCGGCAGCCGCTGCGGCACCCTGGGCGGATCCTGGCGGGCCAGCAGCGACGGCGCCTTCCTCGCGGACATCTTCACGGCTACCATCACCGCGGTCGAAGGCATCCCCGGCTGCGCGAAGGCCAGTCAAGAAACCCCCGAATGGCTGCGCGGCGTCACCGCCTACCAGTTCGACGGCGCAGGACTACCCGTGCTCCTGGACGCACGAGCGCAACCGGTCGCCCGGCTGATCCCCGGGGCCACACCGGCCCCCGAGCCCGACAAGGCCGACGACGTACTGGAACCGCCGGTCATCACCGACGAGGCCCGCCGGGCCCTTACACCAGCGGTCGCCCTACCGGCGAAGCTAGTTCCGGTGGACCGACACCGGCTGGCGGGTCGCTGGATACCCCTGACGGGACACAAGGCCGCATACGTGAAGTTCACGGCCGACGGTGAATGGCGCGGATCCGACGGCTGCAACGACGAGAGCGGTCGGTGGATTACCGCTGCCAGCGGCACACTACTCACGACCGCAAGAGGAACCACACTGATGTTTTGCGCCGACAGTGTGTCGATCGGACGATGGCTCGTGGCGGCCAGACGAGCAGGTCTCGACGGTCGAACCCTGGTGCTCCTCGACGCCCAGGGCACGGAGACAGGTCGGTTGCTTCCCGCGAACTAAACGCCGTCTCGTCGACTACGGCCGTCCAGCATCGGTTTGCGGTTGCACCGGCGCGCGCTCCGCCCTGCGGATTCCGCCGCGGTATCGCGCTGGCCCACTCTGGACGGTCACTGCCCAACCGTGTCTGGTCGCTTCGTCGACACGGTCGTCGTCTGTTCATGAGTCTTTTCAAAGCTGATCTTGCAGCTCAGGGCGGGTGCGGCGAGCCCGGAGATCGATGAGGGCGGGGCTCCAGGTAAGACAGTAGTCGACCAAGATCCGATGCCCCGACCGGCGGCCTCGCCAATGCTGTCTCATCTTCCGCGATCCCGCCGTCCAGCCGCACGCTGAACCACCTCGCTAACCGCAGCCGAGCGAACCGCAACCAGCACGGATCCCGGTGGCGGCGTCTCAACCCGGGCCGGCAGGCGCTGCTCGCTCTGGCCCACCTGCGCACGGCGACACTTACACCCGCCTCGCCGCCGGGTTCGCCGTCGGCGTCGCCACCGTCTGACGCTACGTGCAGGAAGCGATCCTACTGCTCGCCACGCTCGCCGAGGACCTGGCCACAGCGATGCGGCGCATCCGCCGCCTGGCATACGCGATCCTGGACGGCACGCTGATACCGATCGACCGGGTGACAGATCAGAAGCCGTACTACTCCGGCAAGCACAAGCGCCATGGCGTGAACGTGCAGTTCATCGCCGACGCCGCCGGCCGGCTCGTCTGGGCCTCACCGGCACTGCCGGGCCCGACGCACGACCTCACCGCCGCCCGCATCCACAGCATTACCGACACCCTGACCAACGCCGACGTGATGACCTTCGCCGGCCAGGGCTACCAGGGCGCCCGAGGCAGCGTCCGCACGCCGTTCAAGCGACGCCGCTTCCGACCGAAGCTGTCACGCCGGCAGAAAACAATCAACCAGGCACATGCCAGGATCCACGCCCGGGGCAAATGTCAACGCCGGCTGAACTTTGGCTCTGGCGCATATTTTGTGATTGATCTTGGCGGTGGCTCACGGGGTGGCGAGGACGCGTTTGCGGAGGAGGTCGAGGTTCGCCCGGCCATACATCTGTCGCTTGATCGTCTTGATGCGGTTGACCTGGCCCTCGACCGGGCCTGAGCTCCAGGGTTGGGTGAGGCCGGCGACGACGGCGTCGCGATCGCTGATGAGGCCTGCGGCGAAGCCGCGGATTTCGGGGTAGCCGGCGTGGCGGGCGTGATCGATCCAGGCGTCGAGGTGCTGCCCGGTGCCTTGGTGGCGGACCAGGGCGGCGAACCTGCGGGCGAGGCCGGCGACGGTGTCGAGGTCCGGGCAGCGGCGGCGGGCGTCGGCGAGGTCAGCGTGGTCGTCGTCGGTGAGTTTGTGGCCGGGTCGCATGATCCAGGCGGTGATCCGTCGGGCCGACGGAACCCGGACTGCAGTCGGCGGGGTGGGTCGGTTGCGGTTCGTGGCGAGCCAGTCGCGCAGCACGCGCAGGCTGCCCTGGTAGCCGCGGGCCAGGATCTCGGCGTGTAAGTCGGCCGTCTGGTGGACGCCGTCGCTGAGCCGCTGCCGAAGGTAGGTGTGGAACGGGGTGAGGCTGCTGGGTCGGCTGCTGGCGTTCGGGCCGATCAACGCCTCGGCGGTAGTGGCGTGGGCGTACTTGCGGGCGGTTCTGACGTTCATCTCAAGGCGGCGGGCGGTCGCGCTGATCGACAGTCCTTCGGCTCGCAGGGCGTGCACGGCCGCGTGGCGTTGGCGCGTGTTCGCCGCCCGACGCCCCGCCTCGCCCGGCTCGTCGGCTGGCGTGACCAGGGCAGATGTTGGTTCGGCGTGGGTGCGCAGGCATCGGCGGTGCCCGCGGATGACTTTCTCGACGGTGTCGCTGAGGTTCTTCAGCAGGTGCCACCGGTCGGCGACCTGGATCGCGTCGGGTGCTCCCTTGCGGGCGCCGTCGGCATAGCTGCCGCCTCGGTCGCGGCAGATGATCTGAACACCGGGATGGTCGTGCAGCCAGGCGGCGAGGGTGTCGGCGGTGCGGTCGGGCAGGACGTCGATCGGGCGGCGGGTGTGCATGTCGAGCAGCACGGTCGCGTAGCGGTGGCCCCGACGGCGGGCAAAGTCGTCCACGCCCAGCACTGTCGGCGTCGTCGGCGGCGGATCGGGCATCCGGCGGATCATCCGGATCAACGTCGAGCGGGACACCGATACCGCCAACCGCTGCGCCAGCCGGCTGCCCGGTCGACCGCCCAACGCCACCGCGACGGCCTCCAGGTCACCGGCCGCCACCACGGTGTGACGGGCATGGCGACGAGTCAGGCCGGGGACCTGCTCGACGAACGTCCGCCGTCCGCATTCGGTGTCCACGCAGGTGAATCGGCGGACCGTCAACGCGACCAGCACCTCGTGCCCACCCAGCCTGACGTCGGCCAGCCGCCGCACATAGCGACCATGCACAGTGGTCGACCAGGTCCCGCAGGCGCTACAACGTGCCCGCACCGTCTGAGTCGCCGCGTTGATCCTGACCCCGACGGCCCGGACCACCACCGCTTCCAGCCGCAGACCCCTCAGGTGCGGCAGCAACGCCGGGATGATCTCCATCCCGGCACCCAACCCGAACTACCGACGAGCGCGACTCACAAAATGTGTGCCAGAGCCTGAACTTTGACCCCTCTGTTCCGGGCGGGTTCCACGTGGTCAGTTTTCAGGCGGAGCCGACATCCGCGCCGCCGCCGCAGCCGCCGGCCATCATGAATCCACCAAGTCGCTGTGCGACCCTTCACGGATGTGATCGCGACACACAACGCGTCGCTGGACGAGACAATTTTCATGTCGTGCTCTTCCTTCACCCGACGTGACGATCGCCCGTGGAGCGGCAGATTCGGCAGCGTGGAGAAGTACGCCAGGACCTTCGCCGAGCTGGCTTGTCAGCAGCCTTCGTCGGCTACCTCGCGGGGATGCGTCAGTGGATGGACGCGATGGAGGCGGTCGACAAGCACCGGCCCGACAGCCTTGCCATGGTCATCGCGGCCGAAGCGCTGGCTCGCGCGGGCGGCCAGCGCCGATCGCAGGATCTGGCGGCGCGAGCACGCGCCGCCTTCGACGCATCCAAGAGCAGGGACGAGGTCAGGCTGCTCGCTCAATTGGCTCGGACAGCGGCGACGGCCGACGACGGTGAGCGAGCCGCAGAGACTGCCGGGGCCGCGCGGCGGAGACGGCCGCCCGCGGCGACGGACCACGGCTACTGGGCGAAGATTTGCTAGCCGACCATGCCGTCGACCTCACCTTTGCCGCGGATGTCGTGGCCGACCTGGGCTGGCCGACGTGGCTCGACAGCTGACCCGGGAGGCTGAGGAGTCCGCACGATTCGTCAGCCCGGCCAGCCACGATCACCGGGACCTCCTCCGTCTCGCCACGGCCCTGGACGGTGTCGACGACGCACAGGCCACGGAAGTCCTGGCATTCGCCGAGGCGGTGGTCCATCTGCGAGGTGACCGCGAATACCTCATCCGGGACCTGAGTGAAGTCGCGTGGACAGCCGCGTCGTTGGGCGAGTAACCAGGACCGAGGCAGTAGTCTCCGCCTTCAAAGCCCCGACATGACGGCCCAGGCTTGGTGCTCGGCGGCCGACGCGGCAGCGGCAGCGGACCGCCCAGCCACAGCGAAGCGGTTGATCGCGCAAGCCGAGGCCATCATCGCTCAGGAGCGCGGCAGCGACGCCAAACTGCTGTACGGCCTGACGAGGTCGATCGCCAGATCAGGCGATCCTGAGCAAGCCCTGCAACTTCTCCCGGCCTGCGAACCCGCCGCTGAGTCGATGACCGAGCCGGACAGCAGAGCATGCCCGGCGCGCGGTGTCAGGCCCTCAGCCGCGGCCTGGTCGCTCCAGGCTATGGCTCGTTCCCGACGAGCATCCGGCGAGCATCTCACTAGAAGCGCTATACGCGTTCACTTACTTGGTCAAGCAAACCCATAAGCAAAGAGCGCGCCTCTTCTAATGTGCTCGCCCGTGCGACATCCCTTGGGGAAACATAGTCTTGGAGCTGACCTCGGCGGGCATTTTCGAGCCGAACATCCACGAAGATCGCGAGATCCTTGATCCAAGATTCATTCCGCTGCCTGAGCTCTTCCAGCACGAACTCGTAGCCACGCAGGGCATCCACTATGTAGAAGCCCTCTCCTGAACTCGGAAGCACCTGCCGGCTTAAGTCGACACCGCCCCGGAACGAGACATCCACGAACTCGGAATCTGTGAAGTCGTTACCGATATATCGGTTCACCGCCCGACCGTGCTGATTCTCAATCTCAACTGATGGACGGGCATCGAAGACAACTCGCTCCAATCTGCTACTGAACTGACAGTTCACGAATTCGGCAGAAAGTGCAAGCCAACCCTTGATTTTGGATCGCGAAAACCGGCACCCAATAAATGTCGCCTGACCTAACGAGCTAAAGTTCAGGGTGCACCCGACAAATTCGCAATTAATATAAACCGATGTACCCCGGCCAGCACCTAGGCTGCCGTACCCGATTCGAAGGCGGTCGAATCGAATACCATTCAACTTGGCGCTGTCTGCAATCACGATTTCATCGAGTTCCCGATCATTAATCACTTCGTCAACAAAATCACCACCCCTTACAACAAGTCGACTCCCGGTTACGCAACTTGAAAGCTTAGGCATCGGATCTTCCATTCAGACAGCACCTTCTTCAGGTCCATCCTAGCGCAAGCCGATATCAACCGTAAGCTGATAGGCAACGTAGGATGACGTAACGTAGCTTCCGCCTCGCCCAACATGCCTTGCAACGTCAAGCCCTGTCGTAAGTTCGACCTTCTTGCCAGTTTCTGTATCTGTGAAATCGACACCATGGCTGGCTTTGTACCTGAAACGGCCAGGGTGGGCTCGCTGCAGCTCATCGTCAACGGCTCGATGCAGTGCCGTTCCGAAGATCACTCGCCACATAAAGGCACCACGCCGCTTCGGCAGCGTGAGCTCCTCGGCACTTAGATACCGATTCATCAGCGCATCGGGACTGCCCGCATTCTTCAAGGCTCGATCTGCCGCATCCGCGACCATGTTCGTCGATTCGTTTGGCGTGGCTAATCCATCAGCCTTCACCGTCCACACAATACCCACCGCGGCCGCTACTTCTAGTGAGATGTCGCGACAGTCTGTCGGATAGATCTTGCACATGCGCTCCTCATACTCTTGGAGCATCATTTCCCGCAGACCCGGACTTGCATCCTGCCCCGTGAGCTCACTCCAGGATGAGCCGTACTTTTCGGCCATCTCGCGCCGGATGCGATCCCCGTCCCCTTCCCACGGCTTCACCTTCGGCTTGGTGGGGCGGTGAACCAGATCCTTCGAACCTGTGCCGCATCTCGGCCAGCAACCAGGGCTTTTAGCCTTCCTATCACGGTTACCCTTTTCGTCTCCCATGCGATAGCCAGGGCAACTACTTACAGTTAGGCAGTCGGTGTCGATGAGTCCGCTAGGGTCGCTAAATGTTGTCGGGTTGTGATGTGAGTATGCGTAACCATTCCACTGCTGAGGGTCAGCCGTGTTCATAACCGGGTCGACGGAAATGAAAATGCCGATTGAAGCGTCGTATTCGCGCGCACCAAGGCGCGTTAGTCCGGTGCTGACGTTAAGGGGCTTGTTGAGGAAGCCGCGGTTGTCGGGGTAAGCGGCGGTGGCACCGCGAGGGGCACCATTGGGGGTGTACTGGCGCCAAGTTGCGGTTTGGGCGGTGTTGTTGAGGTACAGGGTTGGAGTGCCATGGGCATCGGTGAGGGCAAAGGTGTAGTTGGTGCCGGTGCCGGTTCGGAGGGCGGTGCCGCCACCAGGGAACGGGTATGAGCGGACACCAGCGACGCCTTGGGTCGCGGTATTGAGGGTGTGTTGTTGACCGTTGGGTAGGTAGAGAGTGACGCTGCCGGGGTCTTTCTGAATGAGCAAGCTGCCAGCCGCGTCGTAAAGGGTGGTGCTGGTGCCGCCAGCACCGGTGACGGAGGTGAGCTGGCCGGCGTTGTTCCAGGCGAGGGTCTGGTTCCCATTGCCTGCATTCCGGGTGGTCATGTTGCCGGCGGTGTCGTATCGGTAGCTAGTGGATCCGGTGTTGGCACCGCTGGTGTTGGTAGAGGTGAGGGTGTGGGGCTGACCCGCACCGTTGCCGTTGTAGATGTAGTCGGTGGTGGTGTCTGTAGGGCCGGCCAGGTTGTGTTGGGTTTGCCTAGTACGGTTGCCGAGGTTGTCAAAGGTCCAGCTGGTCCAGTAGGCGCTGTTGCCGCCGATGGTGTTGCCGACCATGCCGTGGTCGGCGCCGGTGGGAGTGGTGGCGCAGTTGTCGGTGGCGGTCCAGGCTTCCGTGAGACGACGGAGCTGATCGTAGGTGTAGCACTGGGTTTCCGCTGCGGCCCCGTTGAGGCGAGTGCTGGTGTGGCGGGTGACGTTGCCGACGAGGTCGTAGTCGTAGTTCTGCTGGTCGACGTTGCCGGGTGTGGTGGGCGTGCGGGTCACGAGTTGTTGCTTGAGGCGGCCGGTGTGCTCGTCGTAGGTGTTGGTGATGGATGCCTGGTTGGGGGCAGATCCCAGAGTTTGGCTGTTGATGCGGCCGTAAGCGTCTTGGGTGACGGCGTTGAGGTAGCCGTTGAGTCCGCCGAAGTGGTCAACCTGGTCGAAGGCGTCGTAGCCGTAAAGGATGGTTTCGCCTGGCAGGCCACCCCTGTTCGGGTAGATGGTCTTGAGCGGAAGCCCGTTGTTAGTGGTGTAGATGTAACTGAAGATGTAGTCGCCGGCGAGGCCACCCTCGGCCTCGGGGATCGTGACGGTCTGCCCGGTGGGCTTGCCGAATACGTTGAAGCCCTTCGCCTGGGTCGTGTAGGGCTGACCGTTCCAGAAGGCGGTGGCGGTGGTGAGCTGCCCCTTCGGGTTGGTCATGCTGGCGACGGCATTGTTGGAGTTGTCGTAGAACAGGGCGGTGAGCTGGTTGCTCGCCGCCTGGGCGGTGACGGCGGCCGCATAGCTTGCGGTTTTGCGGTTGAGCGCGTCGTAGGTGAACGACACGGTCTTGCTGCGTGAGTCGGTGGACTCGGTGAGGTTGCCGTTGCCGTCGTAGGTCATATCGGTTGTCTCACCGGCGTCAGGGTCGTCCTTGCTGGTGATCTGGCCGAGCAGGTTGTACTGGGAGGTCCAGGGGTTGCCGGCATTGTCGGTCAGGGTGGACTGGTTTCCGTGGCCGTCGTATCCGTAGGTCGAGGTCAGGGCGGTCCCGCCGGTGGTGGTGAAGGTGCCGGTGAAGGTGTCGGCGGGTGTATTGAGCGTCGGGCGGCTGGTGTACTCGAGGAGTTGGCTCTTGCGGCCAAGGGGGTCGGTGACGGTGGTGGTGACCGTGCCGCCGAGGGGCGGGACGACGGTGGTGCGGTCGCCGTTGTAGACGGTGGTGGTGCTGGAGACGACGAGGTTGTCCTTGGCCTGCTTCACGATGACGGGTCGACCGAGGCCGTCGTAGGTGGTGAAGGTTTGGCTGGGCAGCGTGGAAGGGAGCTTCGGTGCGGTGACCGGGTTGCCGACGGTCGGCGTGGTAGTGGGATCCCACCAGCCGTTGTAGGTCTCTTCAGTCCAGCCCCGGCTGTCGTAGAAGGTGTCGGTGATGAGCCGCCCGCCCTGTGGGGTGACGGTTTGGGTTTGCCGAGGGCGTAGCTGCGCGTCGTAGATGACGATCGACTTGACGTAGCCGTTGAAGTCGTTGGCCCGCTCGGTGGTGGTGGCGGTGATTCCGGTCTTGGAGACGTCGTAGGTGAACTTGTAGTTCGCCGGTGCGGTGGTGGCTCGGGAGTTGAGCCAGACGGCGGTCACCCGCCCGAGGGCGTCGTACTTCTGGTTGGTGGCGACGGTGTTGATGTCGGTGGTGGTGACGGCCAGTCCTCGGCGTGGATTGATCGTCGTGGTCTGGCTGTGGCCGAGCGGCTTGGCGATGGTGGTCGCTGTGGTGAGTCCGACGCTGTTCTCGGTGTAGGTGGTGGTGGTCTTGTTGCCGTTGCCGTCGTAGGTGTCCTTCGCCCGCCCGTAGTTGTCGTAGGTTGCCCGGGCGGTGGTCTGCCATGTGTAGGCGCCGCCGGTGTAGTCGGCTGCCTGCCGGGTCATGGTCACGTTGCCCTTGCTGGGCGATGTGGTCTGCGGGAACGTGGTCGACCAGGACGTGTCGTCGTAGAAGGTGCGGGTGCGGGAGACGACCTTGGCCGGCCGGGGCACCGTCGTCGGGGCGGTGAGGGTGTTGAGGCTGCCGGGTTCGGAGGCGGGTGTACCGGCGGTGTAGCCGGCGCAGGCCACGGAGACGGTCTCGGTATCGCTGAGCAGGCCGACCAGGTTCTTGGTCGTGTTGACCGGCGCGTAGCTGTTCGTAGTGCACTGGTCGTATGCGGTGTTGGCCGGGACGGTGTGGCTGTAGATGGCCTTGACCAGGCCGAAGGTGGGTGAAGAGACGGTTGCGTCGTAGCTCGTGTCGGTCTGGTTCACCCGCCAGGTGGTCGATCCGCCCGAGGTGACGGCTTGCCTGTTCTGCACGAGCACGGGAGCGACCCAGTTCGCGGTCAGGTCCGGCAGCCCGGTCCGTTCGCGGGTGGCTGAGGACGCGGATACCCAGTAGGCGATGATGGTGGAATTGTCCACCGCGCCGCCCTCACCGAGGTACTGGCTGTTCTCCAAGGGCTGTCCGGCGAGTTGGTCGATGTCCTCGTGGGTGCCGCCGGTGGAGTCAGTCAGGGTGACGACCGCGCCGCCGTTGTTGCGGGACATGCCACGGTGGTAGACCGTGGTGGACTTGGTGCGCCGGTCGTTAACGCCGTCGCCGGTGAAGGTCTGGACGGTGCCGTACCCGCGGAACTGCCCGTAGGTGCGGTGCTTCGGCTTGACCAGTTCGTTGTCGTCGTAGTGCCACGCCAGATCGCCGGGGTAGGCGTAGCTGGTGAACGTGCCGCCGGATCCGCCGGTCGGGTCGGTGGCGCTGACGCGGGTGACGGCGTACTTGTTGAACCAGTCGAGGATCGGTGCAGTGAGACCGTCCGGGGTCCACCGGACCGGGTAGCAGGACGTCGTGTTCGTCGCCGGGTTCAGGGTGACCGGCGTGGCGCAGGGTTTGGTCCGCTCGTAGGAGACGGTGATGACCGAGCCGGTCTCGGTGGTGATGCTCTCAAGGCGGTGCCGGTTGAACACCGGGAACCCATCGGTGAGAGCGACACGGTTCTGCAGCCGGATGCTGCCGAAAGACACCGACGGCAGGGATATCGGTGCCGTCGAGCCGCCTGCGGTCGTGTCATTTCCGGTGCGGGTGATCGAGTCCAGCCACAGGGTCGGTGAGGTTCCGTCCTCGGTTGCCGGCATGGTGTGGGTGAGGGCGTAGGAGTCGACGGGCACGTGCTGAGCGCTGCCCGTGTCGTACTGCTTGGTGGTGATCGAGACGAGCCGGACGGTGGAGAAGAACGACGGGCTTCGCGAGGAGCAGGTGGCACCGGATTCGCAGATCAGGTCGAAGGGCACGTCGGGCCAGTTCGCCTTGGTCGCGGCGCTCAAGGGCTTACAGGTGCCTGATAGGCACCGGTCGTCGACGTTGAACACGATCTGGTTCGGGACCGTGCCGAAGGCGTTGCCGGCGGTGAAGCCGTAATCGATGCGCTCGAGGTAGCTGTCCCGGACGTAGGAGTCCATGGTCGCGCCCTGGTTGCGGCCGTAGAAGTTGGTGGCCTGCTTGTAGTAGTAGGCCATGGCGTTGCCGTGGACGTCAGTGACGTAGTCCAGGTTCCACCGGCGTGCCATGGTGCACACCGACGAGGTGAACCCCGCGGACTTATAGCACGGTCCGGACGGGTGCGGCGAGTAGACCGGCACGGTGTCGACCGACTTCGTGGTCGGCTTGCCCGACGTCCAGCCCGGAAGTTGGTTACGGCCGAACTCGTAGACGGTGCCGTCGCGGGTGGTCAGGCGCCAGTAGTCGGTGTCGTGGGTGCCGGATCCGTTGCTAGAGTTCATGACGCGGGTGATGACCTCACCGTTGTCGGACGTCGGCTTCCACACCCGCTTGCCGGCGTCCCAGACGAGCGCGAACGTCGAACCGTTCAGCGACATGTTGAGGATCGGGCCGTCGTAGCAGAGGTCGGTGGTCTTCTTCGGGGAGGCGGTGCCTTCCGGGTCGTCAGCGCAGGAGATGAACGACTGCTCGACGTAGGACTGGGGCGTGGACCAGCCGTCACCCACCCATGAGGCTTGGGCCTGGGTGGAGGCGGTCTGCCCGTCGACGCTGCTGGAGTTGTACGACAGGGCCACATCCGGCACCAGGCCGGTGGCTGCCGGGGGCACGGTGACCGGATAGCTGTAGGTGAACGCGCCGGAGCTACCGCCGCCGCTCCACGACCCGGACGGCTTCAGGTCACTGGCCGCGTAGGTGCCCGCCCCGTTGGCGGTGGTAACCGAGGCCGCGGCCACCGCCAACACCATCGGCGCCGCCGCGCCCGCCGTACGGTCGCTTGAGGATGCACCCGTCAGGGTGACCTCCGCCGACACCGTGCGTGCCTGCGCATCGTTGGTCGACTCCAGCGGCGTGGCGGCCCGGCAGGAGGCCATCTCGGGTGTGGTCAGCGCACAGGCCGGCAGCCGCACCAGCCTCAGTCGGGAGCCGTAGTTGCCGCCGTATGCCTCGGCGAAGCCGGCGTAATCCACACCGACGCGAGCCTTGCCTGATCCCTGCCCCTGCGGATACACGGCCAGCAGCACGCCGGCGACACCCGCCCGCTGCGCCGCTGTCTGGTCCAGCACCCGAACGTCTGCTTGCGGCGGCCCCGCGTACCGACCTCGCGTGGTCGTCGGGCGCACCCACACCGGAGCACTCCCAGCGCGCGCGACCGTCGAGGTGACCCCGCTCGACGCCGATAGCGTCACCGAAGCGACGGAGGCAGCAGGCCACCGCGTCGCGGTGGGCGTGTAGCTGCCCTTGGCCGCATTCCGTGGGGTGGTGAAGTGCGACGGGATCGGCTTGACACCCTTGACGGCGCGTCCCGGGAACGGCTTCGGCGGCGCGGTCGGCTGCTGCGCGGCGTAGGCGGGCACCCACGACCCGGCGATGACGCAGGTCATCGTGATGCACGCAGCAAGAACTCCGCGCAGTCGCCTGCGTGCCTGCGCGCGCTCAAGACTCGGCACAGTCATCGCCACCTCACTCGGTCAACGGAAATCGCCGGACATCCATGGCTGAGACGTCCGCACGGACTCTCGCACGCAAGGTCAACTTCCCGACGACCCTCAAGATCACGGTAAGGTAACGATCAGACTCTCCCGGTTTGACCAAAGGGACCTCACCCACCGACAACGCCGCAATTTACCTCGATCAACTGGTTCCCCCACCGCCACAAGGACGCCTAAGGTCGGCCTCCGACAAGCACAGGATCCCGACGGGGAACAAAGGCGGTTGACTGAATGCTCACGACTCCTGGCCGCACCACGCGCGCACGCGCGATATCGGTGCTGGCCGCAGCAGGCCTGCTCATGACGGCGGCGGCCACACCGGCGGCGGCGGATGAGCCTCCCTTGCCGGCTCCACCGCAGCCGGTAACGTCGGGGCGGTTGACGGTCGACCAAGCCGTGGCGCAGGCGCGCGCATCGGGCCAGCCGGTCGAGGCAACGGGCGCGGCTACGGCGACGGAAACGGTGATCGGCAACCCGGACGGCACGGTCACCGTCAGCCGTTCGGCTCTGCCGCAGCGCAAGCGGGTCGGCGAGACGTGGCAACCGCTGGACGCGACACTGGTGCGCAACAGCGACGGCACCTGGTCCTCGGCCGTCGGCTACGGCCAGGTGCGCCTGTCCGGGGGCGGCAGCGGCCCGCTGGCCACGATCGGCGACTCGGGCTTGTCGATGTCGCTGACGGCTCCGATGCCGTTACCCGAACCGACGGTATCCGGCCCGACCGCCACCTACACCAACGTACTGCCCGACGTGGATCTGCAGGTCACCGCCGACGCCCGAGGCGCGTTCTCCGAGGTCTTCGTCGTTCATACACCCGAAGCCGCCGCCAACCCGGCGCTCGCCAACCTGTCCATGGGCACGAAGACCACCGGAATCACCCTGTCCACGGACAGCACCGGCAACATCACCGGCACCGACCGCAGTCGGCAGGTCGTCCTGACCGCTCCGGCGCCGCTGATGTGGGACTCCACCACCGCAGCCCCGTCCTCCAGCAGCAAGACAACGGCCGCGGCAGACCGCAGCGGCAGCCGCATCACCTCGACCAGCGCCGGGCCCGCACCGACCGCGCGGACCGCACGGATCCGCACCACCCTGGCCCGCGGCAAGATCCGCCTGACCCCGGACAAGGCACTGCTCACCGGACCGAAAACGGTATATCCGGTGTTCATCGATCCCACGTTCACCTGGTCGTCGTCCGGTTCGGACAATGACGGCTGGACGACGGTGGCCAAGCAGTACCCGAGCACGAACTACTGGAAGAAGACACCCGACCCGTACGGACGCATGCAGGTCGGCAACGCCGGATCGATCCTGTCCCGCACGTTCATCAACTTCCCGATCTCCACTTCGGTGCTGGCCGGGGCCACCATCAACACCGCCACACTCAAGATCACCGAAACGTACGCCTACTCGTGCAACGCCCGCAGGGTCGACCTCTACGCCCCCGCCACGACACTGACTGCGTCGAACGCCACCTGGAACTACTGGAGCGGGCAGAGCCTCGGCTCCGTCGTCAGTCACCAGACCGTCGCCTACGGCTACAACTCCTCCTGCCCCGCCAACGGCGTCGCCTTCGATGTCAAGAGCACCATCCAGGCCAACGTATCGGCAGGCAAGAAGCTCCAGACGTTCGCGCTACGCGCCAACGACGAAACCGACACCTTCAGCTGGAAAGAGTTCCTCGAGACCAGCCCCACCCTGGCCATCACCTACAACCACAAGCCGAACAAGCCCTCCGGCCTGACCACCTCCCCCGCCACCTCCTGCACCACCCTCATCACCATCGGCGACGGCAACGTGACGCTGTACGCGCCGGTGTCCGACCGGAACGGCGGGGTCCTCGGCGTCCGGTTCGAGCTGTGGAAGACCAGCGCACCCGGGACCATTCTCGTCACCTCCGACCCCAATCTGCTCACGTACGGCTCCGGGTCCACCGCCGTACGCAAGGTCAGCGTCGACACGCTGCGCGCCGCAGCGGGCGGAGCCATCACCCAGTTCTCCTGGCGCGCCCAAGCCACCGACTTCAACCAGACCAGCGAATGGTCGAGCACCTGCAGCTTCAAGTTCGACCCCACCCGCACCGGCGCCCCGGACCTGCCCACCCCCGCCGAGGGCAGCACCCAGATCGGCAAGTCCTTTCCCATCACCATCTCGCCGCCGACCACCGGAACGACGCCGAGCGGCTACCTGTACCAGCTCAACGCCGGCCCACCCAGCAACCTGCCCGCCACCAACGGCAGCCTCACCATCAACATCACCCCGACCCGCTTCACCAACTCCCTGACCGTCACCAGCCTGTCCCCCGGCGGCAACATCGGCGACAACGCGGTGGTCACCTTCAACTCGACACCGGCCGCCTACGCCGCAGACGGCGACTTCACCGGTGACGGCAACGCCGACCTGGTCACCGCCGGCGCCAAGAACAGCCTCGCACCAGGCCTGTGGCTCGGCGCCGGGGCCGGAATCTCCGGCGTCAACCGAATCGGCATCAACATCGGTGCCAAGGGCAACGGTGTGTTCCTGACCGGACGCCCGACCGACTTCAACGGCGCGCAGATCCTGTCCGGACGGTTCGGCGGCCAAGGCTTGCAGGACGTCCTCGCCTACTACCCCACCGGCACTCACGCCGGGGAAGCGGTCATCCTGCGGGGCAACGGCGACGGCTCCACCATCCAGGCACAACTCGACGGCACCTACACCGGCATCAACGCCGGCACGTTCATCGACAACCAGGGCCTCAACCCAGTACAGCTCGTCAATGCCGGCCACGGTCGCGGCCTCGCCTACCCCGACCTGATCGGCATCGCCGGCGACGCCAACGGCTATTACCTGAACTACTACCCCAACTTCGACGGTATCGGCGGCTACGGCCAGGTCGACACCCTCGCCGCGCAAGCCACCCCGACCGGCGGCTACGACTGGAACGCCTGGACCATCACCTCCGCCCAGACTCCCACCGGCACCGGCCTGTTCCTCTGGCAGGCCACCACCGGCAAGCTCTACCTCTGGAACAACCTGCGCTACGACAACGACGGCACCTACACCCTGCATTACACCCAGCACCTGCTCAACGGCAGCTGGAACGCGGGTAAGTCCCTGACCCTGCAGGGCGGTGACATCGACGGCGACGGCACCGGGGACCTTTGGAGCATCGACGCGTCCGGCACGGTGACACCATGGCTCGTCACCGGCCTCACCACCGACGTCGGAGTCATCACCGCCTCCACCAACCGAACGTTGATCACTGCCGATCACGCCTGGCCCTTCAACAACGCCGACGGCGGACCCGTCAGTGGCAGCAACGTCGCCACCGACGACGTCAGCACCCTGCCCGCCACCGGGGCGGGCAACGCCGCGTGGAACAGCGGCGACGTGTTCAGCCCCAACGTCACCCTCGACGGCACCAACAGCACCCTCACCACGGCCGGGCCGGCCGTTGCCACCAACGCCGACTACACCCTCAACGTCTGGGTCAAACCCAACGCCACCGGCGGCACCGTCATCTCCCAGGACGGCGTCAACACCGCAGGATTCAGGCTCTGGGCCGAAGCCTCCGACGCCAGCTGGCGAGTCGGCATGCCCCGCACCGACGCCACCACCGCAACCTGGGACACCGCCGCAGCCGCGGCCGGCAGTGTGCAAATCGGCGTCTGGACCCGCCTCACCATCTCCTACCAGAGCACATCCGGACGACTCGGCCTCTACGTCAACGACGTCAACGTCGCCACCGCAGTCCACCCCAACGGATGGAACGCCACCGGCCCACTCCGCATCGGCGCGCACAAAAACGGAACAGCCAGCTACACCGGCTACCTCCCTGGCCAGATCAGCGAAACCCTCGCCTGGAAGAGCAACGTCAGCCCTGCCCAACCCATCCCAGCCGGCCCTCAACGCGACTTCAACAGCGACGGCTACCCCGATGTCATGGCCCGTTACAGCCCGAACAAGAACATCTTCCTCTACAAGGGCAACGGGGCCATGTTCAACCCCAGCTACACCACCATCGGATCCGCCTGGTCAGGATTCGACATCATCTTCTCCCCCGGCGACTTCGACGGCGACGGCATCACCGACGTCATCGCCCGCTACACCCCCACCAAGGAGCTCTACCTCTACCGAGGCACCGGAAGAGGAAACTTTAAAACCGGGTACACCGTCATCACCTCCAGCATGGCCGCCTTCGACACCATCTTCTCCCCCGGCGACTTCGACAGCGACGGAGACGCCGACATCATCGCCCGCCACAGCACCACCAAGGAGCTCTACCTCTACCAAGGCCTCGGCGACGGACGAGTCCAAAGCGGCTCCACCGTCATCAGCTCCAGCTTCGCCGCATTCGACAAAATCTTCTCCCCCGGCGACTTCGACGGCGACGGCCACCCCGACATCATCGCCCGCATCAAAACCACCAAGGACCTCTACCTCTACCGAGGAAGCGGCAGCGGACGGATCGTCTCCGGCTACACCACCGTCGGCTTCAACTGGGGCAGCTTCAACCACATCTTCTCCGTCGGCGACTTCAACATGGACGGCAACACCGACGTCATCGGCCGCTACAGCCCCACCGGCGACCTCTACCTCTACCAAGGCAACGGCACCGGCCGATTCAAACCCAGCTACACCATCATCGGATCCGACTGGTCAGCATTCGACCTCATCTTCTAACTGAACCTCAAACCCGGCACGCCCGATGAGATCGGGGCCCGCCAGACGATCGAGGGGTGGACCGCCGAACACGCGGCCACCCCTCGACCGATTCCCTGCCATTCACCAAACCCGCCCACGGACAACCCGAACGGGCAGATCCGAACCCCACGGTTCGTCGGCCCGCCTCGTCCTCGCCGCAGCCCGCCGAACCCGCAAGCAGCTCAAGGAGAAAGCCCGCACGAACCGACCCAACCGCCAGCCGCGAGCAGGTGCCCCCAACCCGACCACTCCTGCCACCTGCGGTTCCCGGTCCCCGGGCCCCGACCCAGCACGGCCAGATGGAGGTTAGACACACCAGGACGAGAGGAAGAAGGCACCATGCCGCAACAGCGGTCGGGCATCGAGGGGCTGTCTCGCTAACGGTGTTTCCGGCGATCTTGGTTAGTAAGTTTCAGCGGCTGGGAAGCGGTCGCTGAAGGTGATGGCGAAGGCGTTCAACGCGGGTTTCCAGCGCATCGTCCATCGGGTTCTGCCTGCTCCAGTGGGGTCCAGGGACCTTGTCACCAGGTACAGACACTTCAACGCGGCCTGCTCGTTCGGGAAGTGGCCGCGGGCCTTGACCGCCCGCCGGTAGCGGGCATTGAGCGACTCGATCGCGTTGGTGGAGCAGATGACTGTGCGGATTTCCAGGTCGTAGTCCAGGAACGGGATGAACTCGGCCCAGGCGTTGTCCCACAGCCGGATCACCGCCGGATACCGGCCGCCCCACTTGTTGGCCAGGTCGTCGAACGCCGCCCGGGCGGCGTCGGCGTTGACGGCCGTGTAGATCGGCTTGATGTCCCGCTTGAGCTCGTCCCAGTACTTGCGGGAGGTGAGCCGGAAGGTGTTGCGGATCAGGTGGATCACGCAGGTCTGCACCACCGTCTGGGGCCACACGTTCGTCACGACCTCGGGCAGGCCCTTGAGACCGTCACAGACGAGGAAGAACACGTCTTTGACGCCCCGGTTGCGCAGGTCGGTCAGCACGCTCATCCAGAACTTCGCGCCCTCACCGCCAGCGCCGGCCCACAAGCCCAGGATGTCCTTCTCCCCGTCGAGGGTGACGCCGATCGCGGCGTAGAACGGCCGGTTGGCGACCTGCCCGTCGCGCACCTTGACCACGATGGCGTCGATGAACACGGCGGCGTAGATGGCGTCGAGAGGTCGGTGGGACCAGTCGGTCATCTCCTCGATGACCTTGTCGGTGATCCGGGAGATCGTCTCCTTTGACACCGAAGCCCCGTAGATCTCGGCGAAGTGCGCCGAGATCTCCCCGGTCGTCAGGCCTTTGGCATACAGCGACAACACGACCTCGTCGACCCCTGACAGGCGCCGCTGCCGCTTGCGCACGATCTGCGGCTCAAAGGTGCCTGCCCTGTCCCGCGGCACGTCGATCTGCACCGGCCCGTTGGCCTCGGTCAACACGGTCTTCGACCGGGTGCCGTTGCGGATGTTGCCCGAACCAACACCGGCCTGGTCGTGCTTCTCGTAGCCGAGGTGCTCGGTCATCTCCTCGTTCAGCGCGGTCTCCAGGACCGTCTTGGTCAGCTGCTTCAGCAGCCCGTCCGGACCGGTCAGGGACAGCCCTTGCTCCTTGGCTGCCCGGACCAGCTCGGCGGCGGCCTTCGCCTCCGCCGACGGCTCGGGCCGCTTCCTGCGTCCGGTCTGGTCGTTCAGTGTCGCGGTCATCACGGCGCCCTCCTCACCAGGCACAACGCCCGGCAGGTCAGGCCGGAAACACCGTTAGATCCACACTCCCGGCATCGACCGCTCGCGGCCCACGGGAGCCAGCCGGATCAGGCCGTGTTGTTCGAGGGGCTTCAGGTGAGGGGTCGATCGGGGGGAGCCGAATCCGACCGGGAAGCTGGAGAAGTCTGTTGACGAGTGGGGGTGGATGCTCGGATGCCTCTGCATCAATCAAACAGATCATTCTCGGATTCAGGGATGCGCCCGGGCTCGACGGTCGGGGACCATACGACGTGCGCGTGAGCAAGCTGGTGATCGACTCCTTCCGCGGCTTCAGGTCCTTCGAGCTGCGGTGCCCTGGTCATGTTGTTCTGTCCGGCGTCCCCCGTGCGGGCCGCTCGGACGTCATCTCGGCGCTCGCGCGCGTACTGCTCCCCGAGTCGTCGCGCACCAGTTCGACCATGTCGGACTTGTGGCAGACGACGGTCACCGCTGCCGCGACTGGCGTCGAGCCGGGGACAGAGGATGAGAGCAGCGACGGCCAGCCGTCGGCTGCAGCACAGCGCCTCTCGTTGGTCGAGCCGCAACCCTACGCGAACGTCGAGGTCACGCTGACGGACCTGGACCCGGAGCTCGAGCAGCTGTTCGAGGGCTTCCTGGAACGCTGTGGCCCGGACGGCTGCGCGGTGCCAGAGGACCAGGCCCTGCCTGGCGCTCCTTGGTGTGTCCGCCTGGCCTACCGGCTCATGTACGACCGCGACGTTGAGGCATTGGAACAATTCGTCTACTACCCGCTGGCGTCGAACCCTACGGCGGGTAAGTACACGCGGGTGCCGGCCTCGACTCGGCGCGCTCTGCCGGTCGTGATGCTGAACGCCGGGCGGCCCTTGCAGCTTCGTGCGGGTTCCCCGCTGCGGCGAGTCATCGACGAGCTGGACCCAGCCGCAGCGGCAGGTGCCTTTGACGTGCTCCGCGCGCGTGTCACCGATGCAGCGGAGGAACTCGCTGGTCACGACGCGGTAGCGCAAGCCGTGGGCGTGGCGCTGGCCAGCGGCGGTGTGGGTGCCTGCCTCGCGGGCACGCCGGTTGACACCGCGCAGGTGGGTTTCCGCGCCGACGACGGCACGGCGGAGGCGATGCTGAGGTCGCTGCAACCCACCCTGAACCTGGATGCTGCCGGTCCATTGACCTTGGCGAGCCATGGCAGCACCGCTGGGGCCATGCTCGCTGTCGCGGAGGCGATCATGTTGGCGACCGCGCCTGGCGCGGTCATTCTCGCCGACGACTTCGGTGACCAGCTCGACACGGCTAACGCCGAGCACCTGGCCGCCCGGCTGCGCGCCAGCGCCGGACAATTGTGGTTGTCGACGCGCCGGCCCGAGGTCGCCCGAGCATTCGATCCGGAGGAACTCGTCCGGCTGACCCGGCACGGCGGCGACCGGGCCTGGCACCGCTTGAAACGCCCATCGGACCGGGGAGGCATCCGGGCCATGCGGCAGCTTCACACCCAGCTGCTGCCAGCGTTAACCTCCCCGACGGTCGCGATCACCGAAGGCCCTCACGACCTCGTCGTCTACGGGACGGTGGATCGGCAGCGGCTGCCCGCTGCCGCGCCGCTCTCGGCAGCGGGTGTGCGTCTCGTCGCGGCGGGAACCGGCCAAGACGGTGGCATCGGCGAGATCCCCGTCGTCGCCGACCTCGCTCGCAGCCTCGGTTTCCGCGTCATCGCCATGATCGACCGTGACAAGGCCGAAGAACAGACCATCAAACAACTCGAAGCGAGCTGCGACGTGGTGGTGCGCCTTCCGCCGAAGACCGCGATCGAGGGCGCGCTGTTGGCCGGCGCCGACATCGTTAAGGTCCGGGCGGCGAGCGCCACCCTCACGGCCTTCCTCAGCCAGGACCCGGCCGACGGCGTACCAGACGCAAAGGTCGTCGACGCCCTGAAGCGCTCGCTGCACAAGAAGTCGCTGCACGAGCCGTTCCTCGATGCGCTAGTCGAGGAGACAAAGACTCCTCCGCCGATGATCGTGGACGTGCTCAACCATGTCGCCGCCGCAGCCTCGTCCTCATACAGCGGCCCTGCGGTCATCGACATCCCGCCCATTCCGTCCAGCGCGACAGGCCCGTCGTGACGTACAAGCCAAGTGACGAGCAGCAGGCGGTGATCGACTCGACCGCGCCCGTCGTCCTCGTGCTCGCCGGAGCAGGCACTGGTAAAACCAGCACCGCCGCAGCCGCCGCCGGAAACTTTTTGCAGCGCGCTGATGCTCACCGGTCGATCTTGCGCCGTGACGCCGTTCTTGCCGGGCGGCGTACACGCCTCCCGGCGCAAGCCCGGGTGCTGTTCCTGTCGTTCTCCCGCACCGCTGTAGCGCAGGTGATTGACCGCGCCGCCGGGGTCATCGGCCCATACCTAGACCGCATCGACGTGTCGACGTTCCACGGCTTCGCCTGGCGGGTCATCAACGACTTCGGCCAATACCACGGCTACCCAGCGCCGCAGCAGATCCTCAGCGCCGCCGAAGCGATCGTTCCCGGAGGTCCGGCTGGCCTCACCTACGGCCAGCTCATGCCGGCCGCGAGTGCTCTGCTGCGTATCCCAGAGATCGCGGCTTACTACGCGGCCAGGTACGGGCTGGTCATCTGCGACGAGTTCCAAGACACCGACGACACCGAGTGGGCGTTCCTCCAGCTCATCGCGCCCCAATCGCGCCGGATCTTCCTCGGCGACCTCAACCAGGCGATCTTCACCGGCATGAAGAACACCGACCCCGCCCGCCGCAAGGCATTGGCAGAGGCGCTTCCCGGCGCGATTAGGCTCTCGCTGCCCGCAGCCAGCCACCGCGATCCCACCGGGATCCTGCCCGCAGCCGCCGACGCAGCCCGAGAACGGAACTTCGACCACCCCGCCATTGGTGAGGCGGTCCGCACCGGCCGTCTCACCGTCACCCGCTGCACTCCAACCGACTACAACGAGCGGATCGTCGCGCTGATCCGCGCTGCCCGCACCCAGCAACACACCGTCAACGTCTTCACTCACACCATCATCGCCACAAGCCTGCTGTCCGACACGCTGGCCAAGCACGGTATCCCGCACGAACAGGTCGGCTTCACCGAGGCGTACGGCGAGGCAATCGCGGCCCAGCACGCGCTTCTACGGTTCGCACTCAACATTCCCGGTGCCAGCGTGCGCCGCGCACTCGCCGTCTACATCGCCGCCAATACCAAAGTCAAAGGCGGCGGACTGGCCCCGCTCGCTCAGCAGATGCTCGACAAGACCAACCTCGCTCTTGAAGCAGCCCTTCGCGCCCTGGCCCTCGAGCTGCGCCAGGCCGGCACCTGTGAAGGAGGACCGGAGTACGCCCGGCTCGCGGACCTCATCGCCAGCTCGTACGCCCGCGTCGGCATGTTCCGAGGCGAAGAGACATGGGCCTGTGCCGTGCCACAAACCCGATCCGCGATCCGCCAGCTCCAGGCAGGACTACCGTACGAGGATGTCGCAGAAACACTCGCCGCAGCGCGCGCTGGCGTCCTCGTAGGAGCAGGAAGCCAACGTCCCCGCCCCATCCAGGTCATGAACCTGCACCAGACCAAAGGCCGCGAAGCCGACACCACCATCCTGCTACTACAGGGGGACGAGTACCACGGCGGCGAGGGGGAACCCTTCCCCTCCGGTTCCAAACTCCTCTATGTGGTCATGACCAGAGCCCGCCAGAATGCCCATATCATCGTCCCCGCCACTCCCCATCCGCTGTGGCGGCCGCTTGTCGAGCGGTGTGGAGCCGCATAACCCTTCCCGCGGCTGAGGCGACCGCGATCCTGCTGCCTCCCGCTCTCTGGTCAATGAGGAGCTGACAATCCCCACCTAGCAGGACCGTGAACAAGCGTTCCAGGCATCAGCTGGCTTGGCCGTCGAACCCAGAGGCCGAGCGGGTCGGCTTGTCGAACTCCAGTTGCTGCTGCGGGAGGGCCGATCAACGCCAGCCCGGCCATGAGGGGAGGCGGCCCAACCAAGGGCGCAAGCGCCGTGCTCCCAATCTGCTCCCAATTTAAGGGGCAACTGCGGGGAAGCCCGTTACCGGTGATTCCGGTAACGGGCTTCCTACCTGCGTATATTCATGGTGGGCGATACTGGGATCGAACCAGTGACCTCTTCGGTGTGAACGAAGCGCTCTCCCGCTGAGCTAATCGCCCTCAGCGCGCATGACTCTACCCGATCACCCGCCTGGACCAAAAACCGGGCCTCAGTGCGTCGCGAGGTAGTGCAGCGCCTCCGCCACCACGTCGATGCCGAAGCTGTACTTGAGCGACAGCCACACCACCACGGACACGAACGCGAGCCCGACCGCCCCGAGCACGAACCGCACGCCCAGCGACTGGTCCTTCACCCAGCGCGTCCAGGAGTTGACGTGCCGGCGGGTGAACGCGAGCAGCCGTCGCGCCCAGTGGAACTCGACAGCCCAGACGCCGAGGCCGGCGATGACCAGCAGCCAGCCGGGCCCGGGCAGCGGGATCAGCGCGACACCGACTGTGACCACGATGGCGCCGAGGATGCCGATGAAGATCTTCAGGGCGACGCGGCCGGTGGGGTTGGCACGGATGAGGTCGAGCGTGGTGTGCAGGCGTCCCCGCCAGCCCCGTCGCCGCCGGCGCTGCTCCATGAGAGCGCCTTGCGACCGCCCTTCCACCGGCACCTCGTACCCCCGACTTTCGGCTGCTCGGGCCGCACCTTTCGGCGATTCGGCCGTGGTCCGCGACGTCACCGAGGAGCCCCTCGTGACCATTTCCACCCCCAGTGTCGCGCGGGACCGTCACCCCTGCTCACGACTGGACGTTACCGGAGTAAGTCGACGACTGAACCACCCGTTGCCGGGCGGAACGACGGAGTGGGCGGAACCGGAAATTCTACGCGGGGCCACGCGGTCCCGGGGGCTTTCGGAACCCCTTCCCACCACTGGGTGAAGTCAGCGTATGGCGGAGCGTAGCCAGGAGCAGCACCTGAGTATGGGAAAAGCGGGACACGCGCGTTCCGCAGCGGTGCCGGGGGGAGAACGTCCATGAGTGTCATCCGACCGACGACCGTAGAGGTCGAGACGTCGCTAAGGCTCGTCGCGCCTGACGCCACCGCCTTGCCGGTGCGTGCCAGTCTGCGTTACGACCCTGCTGACCCGTATGCGGTCCATGTCCTGTTCCATGCCGAGTCCGCCGGCGGCGAGGCGGTGAGCTGGTCGTTCGCTCGCGAACTGCTGGTCACCGGGCTCGACGAGCCGGCCGGCATCGGTGATGTGCGGGTCTGGCCGTGGGCCACCCCGCGCGGCGACTTCGTCGCGCTGGCGCTGTCGTCGCCGGACGGCAACGCCCTGTTCGAGGTTCCGCGCAGCGTGCTGGTGCGCTTCCTGCGCCGGACCTACGTCGTCGTCCCACGCGGCCGCGAGGCCGAGCACCTGGACGTCGACACCGCGGTGAACCGGCTGCTGGCCGGTCGCTGACACGGCGACACCCGGGGCCGCGCGGATCTGCCGAGTCCGCGCGGCCCCGGCCCGTCTCCAACCCGGGGGTACGCGTCAGCCGCGCGTGGTGATCCCGCCGTCGACCGGGATGACCGCTCCGGTCAGGTATGCGCCCGCCCGCGACGCCAGGTAGATCGCGGTGCCCGCCATGTCCTCGGGGCGGCCGATCCGGCCCAGCGGCACCTGCTGCTCGATGGCCGCGCGCGAGTCCGGGTCGTCCAGCGCGAACGCCATCATCTTGCTCTCGAACGGTCCGGGCGCGATCGCGTTGACTGTGATCTGCTCGCCGGCGAGCTGGTGGGCGAGGCCGCGGGTGAGCATGTGCACCGCCGCCTTGGTGGCCGAATACGCGTACACCTCCATCCACGGCACCCGGATGCCGTCGATCGACCCGATGTTGATCACGCGGGCCGGGTCGTCGGCGCCTGCTGCGGCGCGCAGTTGCGGCAGCAGCGCGGTGGTGAGCCGGAAGACGGCCTTGACGTTGACAGCCCAGAGCTTGTCGAAGGCGCCCTCCGGGTACTCCTCCAGCGGCGCACCCCAGGTGGCGCCGGCGTTGTTGACCAGCACGTGGAGCCGGTCGTGGCGCTCCCGCACGGCCTCGGCGAGCGCCAGCGCGCCCGCGTCGCTGCCCAGGTCGGCGGGGATCGCCTCGCAGTGGCCCTCGGCGGACAGTTCCTTGGCGACCGACTCGCACACGTCCGCCTTGCGCGAGGAGATGATCACCCGGGCGCCGGCCCGGACGAAGCCCCGCGCGATCATCAGCCCGATCCCGCGTGAGCCGCCGGTGACCAGGACCGTCTTGCCGTCGACCGAGAACAGATCCGTCATGCCCATCCCATCGCCGTCTTCCGGCCGCGGGCCGGTCGGCCGGGGCCGCGTGGCCGGGTGCGGAGCGCACGCCGGCCCGGGTCTTACCGATCGGTAACCTAACCGTCCGGCTCGGCTGCCGACAAGAGCGGCCCGAGCGGGTGAAACCGTCGAGATGCAACGTGCGCGCGGGCCGGTTACCGTCGGGATGATGGTCACTACCGGTCAGCCCTCCCCGGCCACCCGCACCGGCCTGCCGGAGTTCCGCCCCGGCACCGACGAGATCGTCACCGGTGTGCTCGGCGACCTCGCCGCCGAGCCCGGCTGGCCCCGCCCGGTCCTGCTCGACCGCGATCTGCTGATCCTGGTCACTCACGGCCACGGCACCGCCGAGCTGGACTTCCGGCCCGTCCCCTGCCGTCCGGGCACGCTGCTGCGCGCGCATCCCGGCCAGGCGCTGCGGTTCGTCGGCGCCCAGCTCGACGCGACTGTGGTGAGCTGGCGGCCGGACGCGCTGCGCGGCCTCGACGTCGACCCGGACGCGGTGCCCGCCCACCGTCAGCTCGCCGGGGAGGACGAGGACGCGGTGATCAGCGAGGTGAGCCAGCTCGCCGTGGACGCCGACCGGCACGCGCTGGTGCCGGCCGCCGCGGCGCTGCTGCGCCACCAGCTCGCCGTGCTGCTGCTGCGGCTGAGCCTGCTGCCGCACCCGGGCGACGGCGCGACGCCCCGGGCCGAGACGGAGACGTTCCGGCGGCTGTGCCGCGAGGTGGAACGCGGCTACCGGCACACCCGCCGGGTGGAGGACTACGCCGCCCAGATCGGCTGCTCGGTGCGTACCCTGACCCGGGCCTGCCTGGCGGTGACCGGCCGCAGCGCCAAACAGGTGATCGACGAGCGGGTGGCGTTGCAGGCGTGCCGGCTGCTCGCCGCCACCGACGAGTCGATCGCCGCGATCGGCCGGGAGCTGGGTTTTCCCGAGCCGACGAACTTCGGCCGCTTCTTTACCCGCGAGGTCGGGGTGAGCCCGGGGACGTTCCGGGCCGAGCGCGAGCGCCCGCTGGCCGTCCGTCTGGTGCGACCCCGGCCGCCCGCCGACTCCCCCGTGCCGGGCGGCCAGGCATGATGGCACCGTGCAGATCTCCGCGCGCGGCGACTACGCGGTCCGGGCAGCCCTGAGCCTGGCCACCGCGTACCCGACCCTGCTGTCCACCCAGGCCATCGCGGCGGAGCAGGACATGCCGCGCAAGTTCCTCGAGGCGGTGCTGGCCGACCTGCGCCGGGCCGGGGTCGTCCGGGCCCAGCGCGGCGCCGAGGGCGGCTACACGCTGGCCCGGCCGCCGCGGGAGATCACCATCGGGCACGTGTTGCGCGCCGTCGACGGTCCGCTCGCGGGGGTACGCGGGCTGCGCCCCGAGGAGACCCGGTACGAGGGGGCGGCGGAGAACCTGCCCCGCCTCTGGGTGGCGGTACGCGCGTCGGTGCGCCGGGTGGTCGACGAGGTGAGCCTGGACGAGCTGGTCAGCGGCCGGCTGCCGGCTCACGTGCGCAAGCTGACCGCGCAGCCGGACGCGTGGGAGCCGCGCTGATTCACAGCGTGCCGACGACCTCCTCGTAGGGCAGGCGCGGCAGCCGTTCCCGCCAGGCGTCCGGCGCCGGGCGGCCGATGTTCATCAGCAGCAGCACCCGGTGCCGCCCTCCGGGGAAGAACTCGCGTTCCACGCCTGCGGCGTCGAATCCGGCCATCGGTCCGGCGGCCAGCCCGGCGGCGCGTACGCCGACCAGCAGGTAGCCGATCTGGAGCGCGGCGTTGAACCGGGCCTGCGCCTCCCGGCCGGCCGGGTCGCCGGTGAACCAGTCGCGGGCGCCGGGGCGGTGCGGGAACAGTTCGGGCAGCCGGTCGTGCCAGTCCACGTCGGCGGCGAGCACGGCGGTCAGCGGCGCGGTCGCCGTCTTGTCCCGGTTGCCGACGCTGACGTACGGCAGCAGCCGCGCCCGGGCCTCGGCGGAGCGCAACAGCAGCACCCGCAGCGGCTGGGCGTTCATCGCTGTCGGGCCGTACCGGATCAGGTCGTGGACGGCGCGGACCTGCTCGTCGGCGACCGGCTCGTCGGTGAACGCGTTGGCGGTGCGGGCGGCCCGGAACAGCAGGTCCTGGGCGGCCCGGTCGAGCGCGATCAGGTCGTCGGCGGCGGCGGTCACCACGCCTCGGGCCAGTCGCCGAGCGTGGTGGTGTAGCCGCCCCGGTGGTGCAGCAGCGGGTCGCCGTCCTCACCCGCGCCGAGCGCGAGCGGCTCGCCGAGCAGGATGGTGTGGTCGCCCGCCTCGATCCGGCGCACGACCCGGCACAGCAGCACTGCCAGCGCGTCGCCGATCAGCGGCACGCCGAACGGCCCGATGGTCCAGCCCGGGTGGGCGGTGAACCGGTCGATGCCGCTGGTGGCGAAGATCTGCGCGATCTCCTGCTGGCCGGAGGCGAGCAGGTGCACCGCGACGTGTTCGGCCTGCTCGACTGTGGGCCAGCTCGACGACGCGCGGCCCAGGCAGACCGAGACCAGCGGCGGGTCGAGCGACACCGACGTGAACGAGGTGGCGGTGAAGCCGGCCGGCGGCAGGTCCGGCCGCATCCGGTTGCCGCGCAGGCCCGGTGTGGTGACGACGGTGACCGTGGACGCCTGGCGGCGCAGCAGGCCGCGGAACGAGTCGACGTCGACCGGGCGCAGCTCGACGGTGGCGGCGCCGGGCCGGTCCACGGTGGTCACGACGCCACCAGCTGTCGGCGCGACGGTGAGTGCAACCGGTCCACGAGAGCCTCCAGTCCAGGGGTAGCAGCGGCGGCACGGTGTTCTCTCCCGATACCCCCGGATGAGGGATGCGATGCGGGGCGACCAGCACTCATGCTGCCGACCGCTCTCCGCGCCGGTCAACGCCCTTCCAAAGAGTGAGACTTTCGTCGCTGGCATTGTTACTACCCGCCACCACCAGCATTTACGACTCCTTAACACCTACCCGTTGGATAGAGATTTTGCCGGGTGACGGTCCCACCGTCCAGAGCGGACCGGGCATGGTTTCGCGAATCGTCGATCCGGGCATGTTCCAGATCGCAGAGGCAGGGAGACGAAGGAGGCACCCCCGATGGGCGTCCAGTTCCGCAAGCGCAAGAAGTACGGACCGCTGATCCTCCACTTCACCCAGAACGGCTTCTCGTCGTGGAGCATCAAGATCGGCCGCTGGTCCTGGAACTCGAACACCCGCGCCCACCGCGTGGACCTTCCGGGGCCGCTGTCCTGGAAGCAGGACAAGACCCGGGCCTGACCACCCGGACGTGGATCGGGGCGCCGGCGACAACGCCGGCGCCCCGATCGTCGTACCGGCCGGGTTCGCGGTTCCGCCGACCACGGCGTCCCGGTGACCGGAGAATCGCCGCATGGCGGACGTGTCCCTGCGGCGGTTGCGACGGCGGGCCGTCGCGGCCTGCGCCCTCATGCTGGTCGGCTACTTCCTGGTGCCGGTCGAGGCCGATCCGAACGGCCTGCGGCTGGCCCTGCGCTCGATCGGCACGGCGGTCCTGGTGGGGGTGATCGCGTTCCTGGTCACCGGCCAGGTCCGCCGCCAGCTCGTCCGGGACCAGCCGACCGGCCGGGACGAGGACCGGGCGCTCACCCGGCTCGCGGTCGCGCTGATCGCCGGGCTGCTGGTCTTCGCGCTCGGCGACTACGTGGTCGCGAACACCCGGCCCGGGGAGTTCGTCGGCCTGCGGACCCGCGTCGACGCGCTCTACTTCGCACTCGCGACGCTCACCACAGTCGGCTACGGCGACGTGCACGCCCAGGGTCAGATCGCCCGGGTGGCGGTGTGCGCGCAGATGGTGTTCAGCATCGGTGTGGTCGCCACCGGGGCGTCGATTGTGGTCAAGCAGATGACCCAGCGGTCGGGACGGCGCTGATCGACACGTCCCCGCCGAGCCGGCCGTGCTCCGGGTCGCGGGTCACCGCGCCCGAGGCGAGCAGCGAGGTCAGCGCCCGGTTGACGTCGGTGGCCCGGTAGACGGTCGAGGTGGTGGCGAAGCGGCGCAGCTCGGTGACCGTACGCGGGCCGGAGCGGGCCAGCTCGGCCAGCAGTTCCCGGCGCAGCGGACCGGGCTCGGGGTCGAGTGAGATGTCGAGCAGCCGGCCCTGCGGGTCGGCCGGGTCGCGGTAGCGCACGCCGGCGTACTCGTCGACCGCCCAGAGCGCCTCCTTGACCGCCTCCAGCCCGTGGTCGGAGCCGGTGCCGTAGCCGAGCAGCCGCGCCGGGCCGTCCCCGTCGGGCACCAGCTCGACCTCGGTGACGAGCGGGAACCCGGCGTCGGTGAGCGCCGGGCGCAGCGAACGGCCGGGCGCGGTGACGAGCAGCAGTTCGGCCGGGCGCCCGGACGCGGCGGCGGCGAGCAGGGCCGGGTCCGGGTCGGCGCCGTCGGCCACTGTGAGCAGCGGCGCACCTGCCGCACCGGCCGCCTTGAGCGCCACCGGCAGCCGGTCCGGGCCGCCCGGCACGAGGTGCACGGCGACGTCGGCGGGCAGGGCGGCCTCGGCGGCGCCGAGGCGTACCGGCAGGTCGGTGCCGTCGTCGGCCACCACCAGCACGGTCAGCCGCCGCCCGCGCAGCCGGTCGGCGAACTCGGCCACCACCCGCAACGCCTCCTCCGCGCCGGCGGCGTCACCTCCGGCGTACGCGAGCGCGAGCGTGGCCCGCCGCGCCCGGTGCAGCGCGGCGGGGAGCCAGTGGTCGAGCCGGCGGACGAGCAGCTCGCGCAGAACGGCGTCGGTGGACATGGTGCCGTTTCTACCGCACGGCGCGGCGGGCCCGGCCGTGAACCCCGCTCAGACCGGGACGGAGATGCCCACGCCGCCGCGCGTCTGCCCGCCGTAGCGCTGCCGCTCGCGGTCGAGGTCGAGCCGCCCGATGCGGGTACGCGCGGCGAGCGCGGCGTCGTCCAGCAGGTCGGCCGGGACGATCCAGACGATCTCGAACTCCAGGCCGTCCGGGTCGCGGCCGTAGAGGCTCTTGGTGGTGCCGTGGTCGGACGCGCCGACCAGCGCTCCGGCGGCGGAGAGCCGCTCGGCGGTGGCGCCCAGCTCGTCGAGCGTGTCCAGCTCCCAGGCCAGGTGGTAGAGCCCGACGGTGGCCCGGCCGGCCTGGGACGCCCCGGCCGCCGCGCCGATCTCGAACAGCCCGAGGTCGTGGTCGTTGGTGGAGTCGGGCGCCTGGAGGAAGGCGGCGCCGTGGAAGCCCTCGGGCGTCATCGGGACCCGGCGGAAGCCCAGCACGTCGCTGTAGAAGGCGACGCTGCGCTCCAGGTCACTGACGTAGAGGACGGCGTGGTTGAGTCGGTGGATGCCCATGCCACCGACCGTACCCCGGTTTTGTTGAGCGTTCAACTATCGGCGCTATGATGGGCGTCATGACCCGGTGGCTGGACCCCGACGAGCAGCGGACCTGGCGCGCCTTCCTGACCGCCTCCCGGGCGCTGATGGAGACACTCGACCGTGAGCTGCAACACGACGCGGGCATGCCGCACGCGTACTACGAGATCCTGGTCCGCCTCTCCGAGGCCCCCGGCCGACGGCTGCGGATGAGCGAGCTGGCCGAGCTGACCGGCTCCTCGCGCAGCCGGCTGTCGCACGCCGCCGCCCGGCTGGAGGCGTCCGGCTGGATCCGCCGGGAGGACTGCCCCACCGACCGGCGCGGGCAGGTCGCCGTACTCACCGACGAGGGCTTCGCCACCCTGGCCGCCGCCGCGCCCGGCCACGTCGAGGGGGTACGCCGGCACCTGTTCGACGCGCTCAGCCCGGCCCAGGTCGACCAGCTCCGCCGGATCAGCGAGACGCTCGCCGACCACCTGACGGATTCGGGACCAAACTGATCCACTGCGGGTCTTGTACATACCGTCGCCGGACGAGCACGATGGGGCGTGTCCTCCGGCTTCGCTGACCTGACCGTCCAGGCGCACCAACTGGTGTCCGAAGGCGACCTCGACGGCGCGCAACGGCTGCTCGCCGACGCGCTCAGCGACGCGGATCCCCGACCCGGCAACGCCTCCCCCGAGCTGGCCGAAGCAGCCGGCCTCCAGGCCCGGGTGCTGGTCGCGCTCGGCGAGCCGCACTCCGCCCGTGGCTGGGCCGCGTTCGCGTACGCGGCAGCCACCCGGCTGTTCGGCCGCTCCGACGAGCGCACCGTCACCGCCGCCGCGACGCTCGCCGCGGTGCTGCACCGGGTCGGCAGCGACGCCCGGGCGGCCCGGCTCTACTCCGACGTCATCATCGAGCTGACCGCCCGCGACGGCCCGGAGTCGCAGCGGGTGCTCGCCGCGCACGCCGACCTGGCCACCGTGGAGTACGCGCGCGGCCAGTGCGAGGTGGCCCGCGACCGGTTGCAGGACGCCTGGGAGCTGCACCGGGAGGTCTACGGCGACGGTCACCCCAGCGGCATCAAGATGCTGGCGAAGCTCGGCGCGATGGAACGCGACTGCGGCCGGTACGCCGACTCGCACGAGCACCTGACGCTCGCCGAGGAGCTGTGCCGGCTGCACCTGGACTCCGACGACCCGCTCGCCGCGCAGGTGGCCGGGCTGGCCCGCGCCGCCGCCGACCCGGACCACGTCTGCCCCGCGCCCGCCCCGGCTCCCGAGCCGCCGCCCGCCCGGACCACGCCTGTGGTGCCCGCCGCCCGGGTGCCCCCGCCGGCCGAAGGGCCGCACGACCTGCCGCCGTACTCGCCGCCCGCGCTCGACGAACCGGTCGAGACGCCGCTCTACCACCCACCCGGACGGGCCGCCGAGACCGCGCACGTGCCGACGCCGCGTACCGCGCCGGAGGCCGACGGGTTCGACGACTACCCGTGGCCGCCCGACGACCCGGCCGAGCAGCCGTGGCGCCCGGACGCCGACCCGCTGCCGCCCACAGTGGTCGGTCTCGCCGACGACCAGGCCGGGGTACGCCGCGTGCCGCCGCCCCCGCCCGAGCCGCCGTCGCGCTACCTGCCGGTGCACGTGCCCCGGCCACCCGTCGCGGAGCGGCGCGCCCGGCCCTGGCTGCCGCTCGTGGTGCTCGGCGTCGCGGTGGCGCTGCTGCTCGGCACCGTCGCGGTGATCGCCGGGGTGTCCCGGGTGGACGACGGCCGCGACGCCCCGCCACCGGCCACCAGCGCTCCGCCGCCCACCTCCGCCGGTCCCGTGCCGTCCACTCCCGCAGCCGCCAAGCCTGGCACGCCGCCCGGAAGGTTCACACTCACCGACCGACGCGACAGCATCGTGCTGAGCTGGACGTACCCGGCCGGCGCGGAAGGGCCGGTGGTGGTCGCCGGGGGCCGGTCCGGGCAGCCGCAGGGCACGTTCGCGACGCTGCCCGCCGGGTCGGCCGACTACATCGCCTACGGGCTCGACCGCACCACCGACTACTGCTTCACTGTGGCACTCGTCTGGTCCACCGACACGGTCGCGCGCACCGGCCCGGTCTGCACCAAGCGCCGCCGCTGACCGCTCACTCCGCGTCCGGCTCGGCCAGCGCGGGCAGCCGTACCGTCGCGCGCAGCCCCGGCGCGGCGGCGCCGGGCGTCGCGTCGGCCAGCTCCACCGTGCCGCCGGCCCGCCGTACCAGCTCACGCACGATGGCCAGGCCCAGGCCCGCGCCGCCCGCGTCGCGGGCCCGCGCGTCGTCGAGCCGGGTGAACCGGGCGAACACCCGCTCCCGGTCCGCCGCCGGGATGCCCGGCCCGTCGTCGGTCACCGTGATCAGGTGGTACGCCCCGTCCGGCCCGCTCACGGCCAGGTCCACGGCCGAGGACGCGTGCCGCAGCGCGTTGTCCACCAGGTTCACCAGCACCCGGCGCAGCTCCCCCGCGTCCCCCTCGACCCATCGGGGCGCGTCCGGCGGCGTCAGCCGGACCGGCGGCGACGGGTAGCGGGCGGCCACACCGCGCAGCAGCTCCCCCAGCTCCACCGGGCCGACCGGGGACGGCCGGGCGTCCTGCTCGTCGAGGCGGGCCAGCAGCAGCAGGTCGTCCACCAGGCGGCTCAGCCGCTCCGTGTCGGCGAGCAGGTCGTCGGCGACCGCCGGCCAGTCGGTGTCGCCGCCGAGACGCCGGGCCACCTCCAGCTCGGTACGCATGTTCGTCAGCGGGCTGCGCAGCTCGTGCGCGGCGTCGGCGACGAACGCGCGCTGGCGGTCCCGGGACGCGGCCAGCCGGTCCAGCATGTCGTTGAGCGTGACCGCGAGCCGGTGGATCTCGTCCTGCCCGGCCGGTACGGGCAGCCGCTCCGCCCCGGCCCGCCCGGTGATCTCGGCGGCGCCGCTGCGCAACTGCTCGACCGGCCGGAGCGTCGCGCCCACCACCCGCCAGGCCACCACGCCGAGCCCCGCCACCAGCAGCGGGAAGCCCACGAGCAGCAGGTTGCGGACCACGTGCAGGCTGTGCCGCACGTCGGTGAGCGACTTGGCGACCAGCACCGTACGCGGCTCCTGCGCCGTGCCGGCCGGCACCGTGACCACCCGGACCGGGCCGGGCATGCCGGCGCGCCGCCCGTCGACCACCAGCCGCTGCCGCTGCCCGGGACGCAGCTCGTCCGGGCCGAGCATCGGCACGAGGCGGTCCGCGTCGATCGAGGCGGCCCGGATCCGGCCCTGCGCGTCGACCACCTGCACCCGCAACTGCCCGCCCGCGACGGGCAGCGGGTCCGGCAGCGCGTCCTCGGCGGTCAGCAACGCGACCGCGTCCGCGGTACGCAGCGCCTCCTCGTCGACCGACCGTTGCAGCGTCCAGCCCAGCGCGCCCAGCAGCAGCGTCCCGCCGAACGCGAACCCGACCGCCAGCCCCACCACGCCCAGCGCGAGCAGCCGCGCCCGCAGGCCCAGCCGCGGCAGCGGGCCGCGTATCCACCGGCTCATGTGGCCAGCCGGTAACCGGCGCCGCGTACCGTCTCCAGCCGCTCCCGGCCGATCTTGCGGCGCAGGTAGCCGACGTAGACCTCCACCGCGTTCGGCGCGGTGTCGACCGAGGCGTCCCAGACGTGGTCCAGCAACTCGGTCTTGGAGACCACCTCGCCGGGGCGGCGCATCAGGTAGTCCAGCAGCGCGTACTCGCGGCTGGTCAGCACCACCTCGGTGTCGGCCCGGGTGACCCGGCGGCGGGCCGGGTCCAGGCGCAGGTCGCCGACGGTGAGCACGGTCGGCCGCCGGGGCGCGCCGCGGCGCAGCAACGCCCGCAGGCGGGCCAGCAGCACCACGTACGAGAAGGGCTTGGTCAGGTAGTCGTCGGCGCCGCAGTCCAGGCCGTCGGCCTGGTCGTACTCGCCGTCCTTGGCCGACAGCATCAGCACCGGCAGCCAGCGCTGCTCGGCGCGCAGCCGGCGGACCACCTCGTACCCGGACAAACCAGGCAGCATCACGTCGAGGATCATCGCGTCGTACTCGCCGTGCCGGGCCGCGTCCAGCCCGTCCGGGCCGGTAGCCGCCACGTCGACCACGAAACCCTCCGCCGACAGGCCCCGGCGCAGCGCCGCCGCGAGCCGCGTCTCGTCCTCCACCACCAGCAACCGCACCGGTCAAGGGTGCCACCATGGGGTCACCCGTAGGGGATCTCCTCAGCGTGGTCACAGCGACGGTCGCGCAGCATGGAGCGCAGGAGGTGCACACTATGTCAGTGATGAAGAACCGCGCCGTGCTGCGCTGGCTGGTCCCGGTGACCGCGGGGGTCGCCGTGATCGGCGGTGGCGCCGCCGTCGGCACGTTCGCCGCCGGCGCCGACCCGGCGCTGCCGCCGCGCAGCGCCGCCCAGCTCCTGGAAGACCTGCGCACGTCCCGCCTGGACGGGCTCTCCGGCACCGTGGTGCAGCGCGCCGACCTCGGCCTGCCGCCGATCGCCGCGCTCGCCGGCCAGGCCACCGGCAACGACCTGGCCGGCCTGGTCTCCGGTACGCACACGCTGCGCGTCTGGTACGGCGGCGAGGACCGGCAGCGGCTCGCGCTGGTCGACACGCTCGGCGAGCAGGACATCCTGCGCAACGGGCGGGACGTCTGGACCTGGAACAGCCGGGAGAACACCGCGACGCACCGGAAGCTGCCGGCCGACGCGCCGGAGCGGGCCACGGTGCCGGCCACCCCGGCCGACGCCGCGGACCGGGCGCTGGAGGCGATCGACCCGACCACCGCGGTCACCGTCGGCCGCACCGCAACGGTCGCCGGGCGGGACGCGTACGAGCTGGTGCTCACGCCGCGCGACAAGGCGTCACTGGTCCACCAGGTCCGGATCGCACTCGACGCGAAGGAGCACGTGCCGCTGCGCCTGCAGGTGCTCGCCGACGGGCAGGACGAGCCGGCGTTCCAGGTGGCGTTCACCCAGGTCGACTTCCGCACGCCGGAGGCCGACCAGTTCCGGTTCAACCCGCCGCCCGGCGTTAAGGTCACCGAGGCGACCGAGGGCGAGCGGCCCGGACCGGCCGGTAAGCGGTTCGAGAAGAAGGACGCCGAGAAGCCGGACGTCCGTACCGTCGGCACCGGCTGGACCACCGTGGTGGTCGCCAAGATCGGCGACGCGGCGACCGGCGGCGGCGCGAAGCCCGGCGCGGACGCGCCGGATTCCCAGATGCTGGGGCAGGTGCTCGGTGACCTGCCGAAGGTCAGCGGCGACTGGGGCAGCGGCCGGCTGCTCAGCGGCAAGCTGTTCAGCGTGCTGCTGACCGACGACGGCCGGGTGATCGCCGGTCTGGTCACGCCGCAGCGGCTCTACGAGGCCGCAAAGGGCTGAGAATCGCCGTGCCCGGGGCTCGGTCGGCTGACGCCGGCCGGGCCCCGAGTCGTGTCCGGGCTTGGTCTGGTGGCTGCCGACGCGCTATCTTTCTCAGTTCAGGCACAAAAAAGGAATGGCTTCTGAATGCCATTCCTGCGGCAATTTTAGTCAATGAGGAGCCGGATTGTCAACGCACTCCGACGTGTCGGCTGACCTGCGCCAGGACGACGAGATCGGCCGGGAACAGGAATACGTCTCGATGCTGTACGACCGGCTGGACGGCATGCGGGAACAGGCCGCCCGGCGGCTCGACGAGGAGTTGCGCCACACCGGTGGCACGCAGCAGGCCCGCTCGCAGCGCGACTCGACAGTCGCGATGTACGCCGACCAGGTCGAACAGTTCTCCGCTGTGGAGAGCGGCCTGTGCTTCGGCCGCCTCGACGGCGACGACGGCGCGGTCCGCTACATCGGCCGGATCGGGATCTTCGACTCGTCCGGCGACTACGACCCGCTGCTGATGGACTGGCGCGCCCCCGCCGCCCGGCCGTTCTACCTGGCCACCGCCGCCAACCCGCAGGGCGTACGCCGCCGGCGCCACCTGCGCACCCGCGACCGGAAGGTGACCGGGCTCAACGACGAGGTGCTCGACATCGCCGCCGCCTCCCCCACCGCACACGAGGAGGTGACCGGCGAGGCGTCGCTGCTCGCCGCGCTCAACGCCGGGCGCACCGGCCGGATGCGCGACATCGTCGAGACCATCCAGGCCGAGCAGGACCGGATCATCCGCGCCGACCTGCCCGGCGTGATGGTGGTCCAGGGCGGGCCCGGCACCGGCAAGACGGCCGTGGCGCTGCACCGGGCCGCGTACCTGCTCTACACCCACCGCCAGCAGCTCTCCACCCGCGGCGTGCTGCTGGTCGGCCCGAACGCCACGTTCCTGCGCTACATCTCCCAGGTGCTGCCCACGTTGGCCGAGACCGGCGTGCTGCTGCGTACCCAGGCCGACCTGTTCCCCGGCGTACACGCCCGCCGCGCGGAGCCGGCCACCACCGCGGCGCTGAAGGGCCGCGCGGTGCTGGCCGAGGTGCTGGCCGCCGCGGTCCGCGACCGGCAGTGGGTGCCCGACGAGCCGGTCACCATCGAGCTGCCGCAGCGGGAGGTGCTGACGCTCGACCCGGAGACCGTGCGGCAGGCCCGGGACCGGGTGCGGCGCACCGGCCGCCCGCACAACCTCGCCCGCGCCCTGTTCGACGTGGAGATTGTGCACGCGCTCGCCGACCAGGTGGCCGAGCGGATCGGCGCCGACCCGCTGGGCGGGGACAACCTGCTCTCCGAGGCCGACCGCGCGGAGATCCGCCGCGAGCTGCGTGAGGAGCCGGAGATCCGGGCCGCGCTGGACGAGCTGTGGCCGGTTCTGACCCCGCAGCGCCTGCTCGCCGACCTGTACGCCTCGCCGGAGCGGATCGCCACCGCCGCGCCGATGCTCACCGACGCCGAGCGGACCGCGCTGCACCGCGAGCCGGGCGGCTGGACGCCCGCCGACGTGCCGCTGCTGGACGAGACCGCCGAGCTGCTCGGCGAGGACGAGCGCGCCGCCGTGGCCCGCCGGGAGCGGATCCGGGCGCTGGAACGCGAGTACGCCGAGGGCGTGCTGGAGATCTGGCGCGGCTCCCGCTCCATCGACGTGGAGGACGAGGCCGACGGCGGTGAGATCCTCGGCGTCACCGACCTGATCGACGCGGACCGGCTCTCCGAGCGGCAGGAGGAGTCCGACCGGCTCACCACCGCCCAGCGCGCCGCCGCCGACCGGAACTGGGCGTTCGGGCACGTCATCGTCGACGAGGCGCAGGAGCTGTCACCGATGGCCTGGCGGCTGCTGATGCGCCGCTGCCCGAGCCGGTCCATGACGATCGTCGGCGACGTGGCGCAGACCGGTGCGCTCGCGGGCACGCCGTCGTGGGGCGAGGCGCTGGCGCCGTACGTGGCGGACCGGTGGCGGCTGGAGGAGCTGACCGTCAGCTACCGCACCCCGGCCGAGATCATGGCGGTCGCCGCCGACGTGCTCGCCGAGATCGACCCGGCGCTGCGGCCACCCCGCTCGGTACGCGCCACCGGCGTACCGCCGTGGGACCGGACCGTACCGGCGGACCGGCTGGTCACGGAGCTGGTCGAGGCGACGGCCCGGGAGGCCGCGTCGCTCGGTGACGGGCGGCTCGGCGTGCTGGTGCCGACCGGGCGGGTGGCCGAGCTGGGCGGCGCGGTGGTGGCGGCGCTGCCGGAGGCGACAGTGGGTGAGCAGCCGGAGCTGGCGAACCGGATCGTGGTGCTGACCACCGAGCAGGCGAAGGGCCTGGAGTTCGACTCGGTGCTGGTGGTCGACCCGGCCAGCATCGTCTCCGAGTCCCCCAGGGGCCACAGCGACCTCTACGTGGCCCTGACAAGAGCCACCCAGCGCCTAGGCATCCTCCGCACCCCCTGACTCCCTTGTCCCGCCCACCCTCCGCCCGCCCTCTGCCCGCCCTCTGCCCCGTCGATCATGAAGTTGACGGCGATGTGGATCTCCATTTCGGCCGTCAACTTCATGATCGACCGGCCCGGGCACGTGCTGCCCCACGTCCCGCCGGGCGCACCCTCCCGCGCTCCTCGCGCCCCCGCCCCTGCCCCCGCCCCTGCCCCCGCCCCTGCTCCGCGATCATGGAGTTGCGGCCCCGGAAGGATCGACAAAGCGGACATCTTTCGGGCCGAGAGTGCAAGATCGGCGAGTGAGGGCGGGGTGTGTGCCGGGTTAGGCACGTGTCCCGTCGGCCTGTTCCCGCCAGATCGGGGAACTGGCGGGCGCCTGCGCCAGATCGGGGACGTTGCTATGTCACGCCCGCTCTGACCACACCACTTCCCCGAGGTGGCGACGCGTGCACCAGATCGGGAAGTGGCGGCACCCTGCGCCTCGACCACACCACCTCCCCGAAGTGGCGACGCGTGCACCACCTCGGGGAAACGGCTTCATCCCATCCACCCCGACCGCACCACTTCCCCGACGTGGCGGGACGCCGTCAGCGCGAGCCGGGAGAAAGCCCCACGGTCGGGTAGGGCGGGAGCGGGTCGGGCGAACAAGCCACTTCGCCGAAGTGGCGACGCGCGCGCCAGATCGGGGACGTTGCTATGTCACGCCCGCTCTGACCACACCACTTCCCCGAGGTGGCGGCGGCAGCGTCCGCACGAAGTGGACGTCACACCGGGAACGGGGCTGGGGAGGGGAAGCGCAGACACGGGACGGCGGGGCGGCCGGAGGCCGTCCCGCCGTCCCGTCGTGCCTCGGTCAGCCTGGGTTGGGGCGGTTGTTGGTGAAGTTGCCCACCTGGGCACCCGTGGCCGAGTTGTCGCTCGTGGAGCCGCCGGCCGGGGTGCTCAAACCACCCGTGCTCGCGTCACCGGTCGTCGTCGGCGCCACCTTGCCCGGGTGCTTCTCGGGCTGGCGGGCCAGCCGGCGCACACTCGCCGGGCCGGCGGTGCCACCTGTCGTGGTCACCGCTCCCTGACCCCGGGTCGGTCCGCCGTCGCGCAGCACCGTCGGGTCGACGGGTACGTCCGCCGGGTCGTCCGGGTCGAGTTCCTGCCGCATCCGCTCGACGTCGGTCTGGGGCACCGTGACCTCGTCCAGCGCGCCCTCGCCGTACACGCCTCCGGCGACCCGCTGCTCAGCCTGCCGGGCGGCGTCCTGCCGCATGTCGTCCTCACGCACGTCAACCACCTCGCAGCTCTCTCGGGGTATCGGTGGTGCGTGCCCGAGGGTGGGTGGCTGAAACCGGAACCGGCGGCGGGAGGACCGATGTGCGTCCCGGTGTCCGGTTCCGGCCGCGAGCCGAGCGCGACGGCCATTCGTCGGTGACCGGCGGTTACCTTGTCTCCGGCCCCGGGTAGACCCAGGGTGCCCCCGCCACAGAGCGCGAACCGCGCCGTGGCCGACCTGCGGTAGCGGGGCGAGGGTGTGCAGGTTAACGACTCATCAAATCCTGAGGAGGACCAGATGAGCACGCAGGCTGCATCCACCAGGCCGATGAACCGGCCGATGTCCGACGTCCAGAACCGGTCGAGCATGCAGGACACGTCGACCCGGCAGATGCCGTCGATGCACGACGGTCACCGGGAGAACATGCCGTCCCCGGGTACGGAGACGAAGCAGGCGTTCCTGACCACCGAGTTCTGGGTGTACGCCGCAGCGGTCGCGGTCGTCGTGATCGCCGCGTTCTGGCGAGGCGCCGCCACCAACGGCCTGAACATCAACAACCCGAACCAGGCCTGGTGGTACCTGACCGCGCTGACCGGCGCGTACCTGGTCAGCCGTGGCCTGTCGAAGGCGGGCAGCGCGCGTCGCTCCGGCAAGGAGCGCCGGGGGCGTTGACCCCCCGCCGCGCTAACGGCGACGCCCCCGGGATCCGTCCCGGGGGCGTCGTCGCATGTGCTCACTCCCCGCCGAAGTCCCCGAAGTCGTCGCCGCCGTCGAACGCGTCATCGAGCATCTCACCGGCGATCATGCCGCCGGCGACACCGAGCGCGGCGCCCGCGACCACGCCGCCCATGCCCGGGCCGCGCCGCCCGTGGCCGTGGTGACCCGGGTAGCCGTGGCCGCCGCCGTGCGGCATTCCGAAGCCCTGGGCCCGCAGGCTGCCGTAGCGGCCGGTGGTCTCCCGCAGCCAGCCGTCGACGACCTGCACCCAGTCGGTACGGGCGGCGTCGCTGTGCGGAATCGAGTACCTGCCGATGACGTCGTGCCCGGGGCTGAGGAAGCCGCCGCGCTTGTCGCACTCCAGGATCACCTCGACGCCCTGCTGGCTGGTCACGAACGTCAGCTCGACCTCGGTGACGGTCTGCGCGTACTGCGGCGCGGCGAAGAACTCGATCTCCTGGTAGAACGGCAGCGTCTGCGGCACGCCGTAGATGTGGCCCCGCTCCAGGTCGGCGTGCTTGAACCGGAAGCCGAGCGCCTGGAACGCCTCCAGGATCCGCTCGTGGATCGGCAGCGGGTGCACCGACACCTGGTCCAGGTCCGACTTGTCGACCGCGCGGGCCACCGCCAGCTCGGTACGCAGGCCCATGGTCATGCCGTGCAGGCGCTGGCCGTACACGTCGGTGATCGGGGTCTCCCACGGCACCGGCATCTGGAACGGGATGGAGAGCTGCTGCTTCGGGGCCAGCTCGAAGGCGCCGCTGACCGGCATCCGGTGGAACTCCATCACGCCCGCGAACTCGTGGTCGCCGCTCTCGATCTCGACCCGGGTCACCAGACCGATGTTGATCTGCTCGATGCGGGCCGGGGCGTCGCCGCCGACCAGGTTCACGTGCCCGTCCAGGGTCAGGCCCGGCCGGGTGTTCGGGTTGCTGAGCACCGTGTCGACGGTCGGACCGCCCACGCCGAACGCGCTCAACATCTTCTTGAAGACCATCGGTCACTCCCGTGCAACTGCGCTCCGACATGGACCGTCGGGCACTTCGTCAGGGCACCCTAGACGGCGGGGCTGAGAAGTGCCTGTGAGGCACGCCGTGGTGTCAGTCCGCGCGTACCACCACCAGCTCGCCGACCTGCTCACCGAGCTGCCGGCGGGCCTCCGGCGGCAGGCCGCCGTCGGTGATCAGCACGTCGGCCTCCTCCAGCGGCGCGATGGTGGCGATGCCGATGGTCTCCCACTTGGTGTGGTCGGCCAGCACCACGAGCCGCCGGGCGGCGCCGATCAGCCGCCGGTTCACCGCCGCCTCCAGCAGATTGGGCGTGGTGAAGCCGGTACGCGGGCTCATCCCGTGCACGCCGAGGAAGAGCAGGTCGACGTTGAGCGCGGCGATGGCCGCCTCGGCGACCGGGCCGGTGAGCGCGTCCGACGGGGTACGGATGCCGCCGGTCAGCACCACCGTCTGGTCGGCGCGGGGGTTCTGGTAGAGCGCGTCGGCCACCGGGATCGAGTTGGTGACCACTGTCAGTCCACGTACCTCGGCCAGCCGGGCCGCAAGCGCGGCGGTGGTGGTGCCCGCGGACAGCGCCACCGCCATCCCCGGCTCGACCAGCTCGGCGGCCCGTTCCACGATGGCTCGCTTCTCGGCCTGCTGGCGTACCGACTTGGCGGCGAAGCCGGGCTCCTCGGTGGAGCCGGGTCCGGCGAGCGTCGCTCCGCCGTGCACCTTGTCGATCAGGCCGCGGTCGGCCAGCACCTCCAGGTCGCGGCGGATCGTCATGTCGGACACCCCGAAGCGGCTGACCAGGTGACTGACCCGGACGCCGCCGCTCCGGCGGATCAACTCCAGGATGGCGCTCTGCCGTTGCTGGGCGAGCATGGGGACCTCCTCGGCGCGAACGGCAGGGTACCGGTCAGGCGGTCGCGGGCACCGGCGCGGGCTCCTCGCGGACCACCGCCACCTCACCCGCCGGCACCTCCAGCTCGCCGTCGCAACGGGCGCCGCCGAGCAGCTCGACGCCGCTGACCGCCAGCCGGGCCGGTTCGGTGGTGTGGTTGACCACGAACAGCCAGCTCCGGTCCGCCGAGCGGCGGCGGACCACCTCCACCCCGGCCGGCGCGCGCACCGGCGGACGTACGCCGGTCTCGGCGAGGAGCCGGGCCACCAGCCGGTCGGTGGCCTCGTCGTCGAGCCGGGTGCCGACGTACCAGGCGGCGCCCGCGCCGACCGCGTGCCGGGTCAGCGCCGGCACGCCCGGCAGGGGCCCGTCGGTGTACGCGGCCAGCACGTCGGCGCCCTCGGCGTGCAGCCACTCGGTCCACACGTCGGCGCGGGCACCGTCGTCGAGGCGTACCGTCTCGCCTTCCCGCAGCGGGAAGAACTCCTCGACGCGTACGCCGAGCAGGTCGCGGAACGCGCCGGGGTAGCCGCCGAGCCGGATGTGGTCGTGCTCGTCGACGATGCCGCTGAAGTAGGTGACCACAGCGGTGCCGCCGGCCTCCACGAACCGGCGCAGCGCGTCGGCGTCGGCGTCGCGGACGAGGTAGAGCGTGGGCACCACGACGAGCCGGTAGCGGGACAGGTCGGCCGACGGGTGCACCACGTCGGCGGTGACCCCGGCCCGCCAGAGCGCGGCGTGCAGCGCGGACAGCCGGTCGGTGTAGGTGACGTCGACGCTCGGGTGGGAGTCGAGTTCGGCGCCCCACCAGGCCTCGTAGTCGAACAGGATCGCCACGTCGGCGTCGACGCGGCTGCCGCGTACCTCGGCGAGCGCGCGCAGGTCGGCGCCGAGCCGGCAGACCTCGCGGAACACCTTGGTGTCCGGCCCGGCGTGCGGCACCAGCGCCGAGTGGAACTTCTCCGCGCCGGCCCGGGAGGCCCGCCACTGGAAGAACAGCACGCCGTCGGCGCCGCGCGCGACGTGGGCGAGGCTGTTGCGGCGCATCTGGCCGGGCGTCTTGGCCACGTTGCGGGGCTGCCAGTTGACGGCGCTGGTGGAGTGCTCCATCAGCAGCCACGGCGCGCCACCGGCGACGCCCCGGGTGTGGTCGGCGGCCAGCGCGAGGTTGACCTGCGGCTGCGGGTCGGCGGCGGTGAGGTAGTGGTCGTTGGAGACGACGTCCACGTCGGAGGCCCAGGAGTGGTAGTCCAGGTACTTGATGCCGGTGCCGATCATGAAGTTCGTGGTGACGGGCTGCGGGACGAGCCGGTTCAGCAGTTCCCGCTCGGCGCGCAGCTGGGCGCGCTGCTCGTCGGAGGAGAACCGCAGGAAGTCCAGCTGCTGCGTCGGGTTGGCGAACGTCGGCGCGGTACGCGGCGGGTTGATCTCGGCCCAGTCGTGGTAGCGCTGGCTCCAGAAGGCGGTGCCCCAGGCCGCGTTGAGCGAGTCCAGGTCGCCGTAGCGCTCGCGCAGCCAGCCGCGGAACGCCTCGGCGCTGACGTCGCAGTAGCAGTGCACGTTGTGGCAGCCGAGTTCGTTGGAGACGTGCCAGAGCACCACGGCGGGGTGGCGCGCGTACCGGCGGGCGACAGCCTCGACCAGGGCGAGCGAGTGGTCCCGGAACACCGGTGAGCTGGGGCAGTACGCCTGCCGGCCACCGGGCCAGAGCACCGTGCCGTCGGCGCGGCGGGGCAGCGTCTCCGGGTGCCGGTGCGCCAGCCACGGTGGCGGGCTGGCGGTGGCGGTGGCCAGGTCGACGCTGATGCCGCCGTCGTGCAGCAGGTCGATCGCCCGGTCCAGCCAGTCGAAGACGTACCGGCCGGGGGCAGGCTCGAGCAGGGCCCAGGAGAAGATGCCGACCGAGACCAGGTTGACCCCGGCCCGTCGCATGAGTTCGACGTCCTCGGCCCACGTCTGCTCGGGCCACTGCTCCGGGTTGTAGTCCGCGCCGTACCAGATGCCGTCGCCGTGCCAGTTCCGCATGACAGCAGAGGGTGCCCCCGAACAGCACCCAAGTCAACACTTTCCAACATCGACTGAAGTTCCAACGTTTACCGACTCTTTGCCCTGCCGTACCGCCGACAGCGTCGTCTTTTTGCCCTCTTGACAGCGCCGCGCCAAGGGGTAGCTTCAAGCGCCACCGGCTGTTTGTGTTCGGACGTGTGGATTCTCGGTGGATCTGCTGCGGCCGACACGAACACCGCTCACCGCCAACGATCACGGTCCATGAGCGCAGCGCACCTCTTCCACGCAGGAGGCACCATGTCCCGTCCCCGCTCGCAAGCCGAATACCTCGCCCGGCTCGTACCCCCGTCAGTCGCCGGCCTGAACCGGCGCTCGCTGCTCGCCGGCGCGGCCGGCGCGGGGGCGCTGCTCGGCACCGGTCTGCTCGCCGGCTGCGGCGACTCCGACTCCGGGTCCGGCGGCGACGCCAAGAGCGTCTCCCTCGGCTCGAACCAGTCCGACCCGAAGCCCAAGGACGTCGTCGCCAAGGTGATGGACGGCTTCAAGACGTCCTCCGGCGTGACGGTCAACATCAACACGGTCGACCACAACACGTTCCAGGAGAACATCAACAACTACCTGCAGGGCAAGCCGGACGACGTGTTCACCTGGTTCGCCGGCTACCGGATGCGCTTCTTCGCCGCCAAGGGCCTGGCCGGTGACCTCAGCGACGTGTGGGGCAAGCTCGACGGCTACTCCGACGCGTTCAAGAAGGCGTCCACAGGCGACGACGGCAAGCAGTACTTCGTACCGGCGTCGTACTACCCGTGGGCCGTCTTCTACCGCAAGTCGGTGTGGCAGCAGCGCGGCTACGAGGTGCCGAAGACGCTGGACGACCTGAACACACTCGGCGCGCAGATGAAGAAGGACGGCCTGAACCCGATCGCGTTCGCCGACAAGGACGGCTGGCCGGCGATGGGCACGTTCGACATCCTCAACCTGCGGATCAACGGCTACCAGTTCCACATCGACCTGATGGCCGGCAAGGAGGCGTGGACCTCCGACAAGGTGAAGAAGGTCTTCGACACCTGGGCCGGGCTGCTCCCCCTGCACCAGCCGGACTCGCTCGGCCGCACCTGGCAGGAGGCCGCGCAGTCGCTGCAGCAGAAGAAGAGCGGCATGTACCTGCTCGGCCTGTTCGTCGGCCAGCAGTTCAGCGGCGCCGACCTGGAGGACCTGGACTTCTTCACGTTCCCCGAGATCGACTCCACGATCGGCGCGAAGGCGCTGGACGCCCCGATCGACGGCTACATGATGGCCCGCAAGCCGAAGTCCAAGGACGCGGCGCAGAAGCTGCTGACGTACCTCGGCTCGAAGGAGGCGGCGGACATCACCGTCAAGAACGACCCGAGCACGCTTGTCGCCAACAGCGGCGCGGAAACCGGTGCCTACACCGCGCTGCAGAAGAAGGCCGCCGAGCTGGTCGGCTCCGCCACCGAGATCGCCCAGTTCCTCGACCGGGACACCCGGCCGGACTTCGCCTCCACCGTGATGATCCCGGCGTTGCAGCAGTTCATCAAGGACCCGAAGGACATCGGCGGGCTGCTCACCAGCATCGAGAACCAGAAGAAGTCGATCTTCACCAGCTGACGGCGGAAGGGGGAAGGACATCATGTCCGACCTGCCCCTGATCCAAGCGGATCGCGCCGTGCCGCCGCCGGCCGCGACCACCACGAACGGTGGTCGCGGTCGCCGGCTACGGCTCCTGTCCCGCACCGACCGCGTGGTCATCACGCTGATGGTGCTGGTACCCCTGTTGCTCGTCACCGGGCTGGTCTGGCTGCCCGCGGTGGCGACGGTGCTGCTCTCCGGCACGAACTGGGACGGCATCGGCCCGATCTCCGAGATCGAGTGGGTCGGGGCCAAGAACTACGACGACGTGGTGAACATCTACCCGCCATTCGTCCCCGCCGTGCAGAACAACCTGCTCTGGCTGGCCGCGCTGTTCGTGGTGGCCACCCCGTTCGGCATGTTCCTCGCCGTGCTGCTCGACAAGGAGATTCGCGGCAGCCGCTTCTACCAGACCGCGCTCTACCTGCCTGTGGTGCTGTCGCTGGCGCTCATCGGCTTCGTCTGGCAGCTCATCTACAGCCGCGACCAGGGGCTGCTCAACGGCGTGTTCGGCGGCGAGACCGACTGGTACGGCGACCCGGACGTCAACATCTGGGCCGTACTGGTGGCGGCCGGCTGGCGGCACGTCGGCTACATCATGCTGCTCTACCTGGCCGGCCTCAAGGGCGTCGACCCGTCGCTGCGCGAGGCCGCCGCGGTGGACGGCTCCTCGGAGACCAGCACGTTCTTCCGGGTCGTCTTCCCGGTGCTGCGCCCGATCAACATCATCGTGCTGGTGGTGACGGTGATCGAGTCGCTGCGCGCGTTCGACCTGGTCTGGGTCATCAACAAGGGCCGCAACGGGCTGGAACTGATCTCCGCGCTGGTCACTCAGAACGTGGTGGGCGAGGCCAGCCGGATCGGCTTCGGCTCCGCGCTGGCGACCATCATGCTGGCCGTCTCGCTGGTCTTCATCACCATCTACCTCTGGACCGTGATGCGGGAGGACAAGCGATGACCGCCGTCTCCGCCGGCCGCCGCCGCCCCGTGCGGCCCGCCCGGGTCGTCCTGCACCTGTTCCTGGGTACGGTCGCCGTGGGCTGGCTGTTCCCCATCCTCTGGGCGGTGCTCACCTCGTTCCGCTCCTACGAGTACACAGCCGCCAACGGCTACGTGTCGCTCGGCGGCTGGACGGTCGACAACTACGTCACCGCCTGGCGTACCGCCGAGTTCGGCAAGCACTTCCTCAACTCGGCGTACATCACCGTCCCGGCGGTGCTGCTCACGCTGTTCCTCGCCTCCTGCGTGGCGTTCGTGATCGCCCGGTTCAGCTGGAAGCTCAACATCGCGCTGCTCGGCCTGTTCACCGCGGCGAACCTGCTGCCGCAGCAGGCGCTGCTCATCCCGCTGTTCCGGATGTTCACCGAGATCCCGCTGCCGGCCTGGATGAGCGACTCGGAGCTGCTGTACGACAGCTACTGGGGGCTGATCCTGGTCAACGTCGCGTTCCAGTGCGGCTTCTGCGTGTTCGTGCTCAGCAACTACATGAAGGCGCTGCCGCACGAGCTGTACGAGGCCGCGATGGTCGACGGGGCGAACGTGTGGCGGCAGTACTGGCAGGTCACGATGCCGCTGTGCCGCCCGGCGCTCGCCGCCCTCGCGACGCTCGAAGTCACCTGGATCTACAACGAGTTCTTCTGGGCCACTGTGCTCATGCGTACCGGCGACAAGTTCCCGGTCACCAGTTCGCTGAACAACCTTCGCGGCGAGTTCTTCACCGACAACAACCTGGTCTCGGCCGGCTCGGTGCTGGTCGCGATCCCCACCCTGGTGATCTTCTTCCTGCTGCAGAAGCAGTTCGTCCGGGGTCTGACGCTGGGAGCCTCCAAGGGATGACGATCGTCCACCTGCGCCGCGCGCGGACCAGCCTGGTGCTCGACGCACGCGGCCCGGGGCTGCCCCGGGTCGTGCACTGGGGCGCCGACCTCGGCCCGCTGCCCGACGAGGACCTGCCCGCGGTCGTCGACGCCACGGTGCCGCCGGTGGTGCCGAGCAGCTTCGACACGCCCACTGTGCTGTCGCTGCTGCCCGAGGCGAGCGCCGGGTGGAGCGGACGTCCCGGTCTCGCCGGTCACCGCGACGGCCGGGACTGGTCGACGGCGTTCCGCCTCACCGGCCTCGACGTGTACGACGAGCCCGCGGCACCGTCGCCCGCCCTGTTAGGAGGGGCCCCTTTACATGCACCAGGCGTTAACAAGGGGCCCTTCCTTTCCTCCGGGCGGGTGGAGGTGCGGGCGGCGGATCCGGGCGCGGGGCTGAGCCTGACCGTCGAGATCACGCTGGACGCGGCGGGCGTGCTGACGCTGCGGCACCGGCTGCGCAACGACGGCGACGGCCGGTACGAGGTGCGGGAGCTGACGCCGGTGCTGCCGGTGCCGGCGGTCGCCACCGAACTGCTCGACCTGACCGGCCGCTGGTGCCGGGAACGCGCGCCGCAGCGGCACCCGTGGCCGATGGGCGCCTGGGTACGCGAGGGGCGGCACGGCCGCACCGGCCACGACGCCACGTTGTTGCTGGTCGCGGGCACCGCCGGGTTCGGTTTCCGGCACGGCGAGGTGTGGGCGGTGCACACCGCGTGGAGCGGCGACCACGTCACCGCCGCCGAGCGCCGCCCCACAGGTGAGTCCACGCTCGGCGGCGGTGAGCTGCTCGCACCCGGCGAGATCGTGCTCGGGCCGGGCGAGGAGTACGCCACTCCCCTGCTCTACGCGGCGCACTCGGCCGACGGGCTGGACGGGCTCAGCGACGCGCTGCACACCCACCTGCGGACCCGCCCGTCGCACCCCCGCACGCCGCGGCCGGTGACGCTTAACGTGTGGGAGGCGGTCTACTTCGACCACGACCTGGACCGGCTGCGGACGCTGGCCGACCGGGCCGCCGAGGTCGGTGTGGAACGCTTTGTGCTGGACGACGGCTGGTTCCGTGGCCGGCGGCACGACCAGGCCGGGCTCGGCGACTGGTGGGTCGACGGCGAGGTCTGGCCGGACGGGTTGCAGCCGCTGATCGACCACGTACGCGGGCACGGCATGCAGTTCGGGCTCTGGGTGGAACCGGAGATGGTCAACCCCGACTCCGACCTGTTCCGCGCCTACCCCGACTGGGTGCTCCAGGCGCCGGGCCGGCTGCCGCCGCCGTGGCGGCACCAGCAGGTGCTCGACCTGGCCCACCCGGACGCATACGCGTACCTGCTCGAACGGCTCGACGCGGTGCTGAGCGAGCACGACGGGCTCGCGTACCTGAAGTGGGACCACAACCGCGACCTCACCGAGGCCGGGCACGCCGGGCGGCCCGGGGTGCACGCGCAGACCCTCGCGGTCTACCGGTTGCTGGACGAGCTGCGCGCCCGGCACCCGGACGTCGAGATCGAGAGCTGCTCCTCCGGCGGCGCGCGCGTCGACCTGGAGATCCTGCGCCGCACCGACCGGGTCTGGGCCAGCGACTGCAACGACGCGCTGGAACGGCTGTCCATCCAGCGCTGGACCGGCCTGCTGCTGCCGCCGGAACTGATCGGCACGCACATCGGCCCGGAGCGCTCGCACACCACGCACCGCGTGCACGACCTGAGCTTCCGCGCGGTCACCGCGCTGTTCGGCCACCACGGCATCGAGTGGGACATCACCGCGATCGACGCCGGCGAACGGGCGGAACTCGCCGCCTGGGTGGCGCTGCACAAGCGGCTGCGCCCGCTGCTGCACACCGGCCGGGTGGTCCGGGCCGACCACCCGGACCCGGCCGTGCAGGCCCACGGCGTGGTCGCCCACGACCGCAACCATGCGGTGTACGCGGTCAGCCGGGTCGCCACCTCCGCGGCGCAGGTGCCGGGCGCGGTGCGGCTGCCGGGGCTGGACCCGCAGCGGCGCTACCGGATCTGCCCGCCCGCCGGAGTACCGGAACCGGCCCTGCTGGAGCTGTCCCCGCCGGGCTGGCTGGCCTGGCCGGGCGACGGCATCACGGTGAGCGGTTCGGTGCTGGGCACGGTCGGCGTTCAGCTCCCCGCCCTGCACCCCGAACAGGCCCTCCTCCTGGAGGTCACCGTCGTCGGCTGAGAGGCGCCGGCAGCGGTGACCGGCCCGTTCAACCGCGGGAGCCTACGCGCCCGGGACGTTCGTGGGTCACCGGCGCCGCCGCGGGACGCGAGTCGAGGTGGCCGCAACCCCACCGGCCAATGGATGGGTCACGGTGGCCGGGCCGGACTCGCCGGTCGAGCGCCACAGCTCGTGGAGCGTGGGCCACCAGTCGGGGTGGCTCTCCACCACCTCGGCCAGGACGGGGCTCTGCTCCACATGTGCGCGGGCCACCGGTGCCAGGAGTGGGCGAATCGGAAGTCGGGCAGCAGCCCGGCCACCTGCAGCTCGCACTCCAGCACGTCCGCGAGTAGCTCCGCGAGGGTGATCACGACGGGCCGGTCGGTGTCGGTCGGCGCGGAGGGCTTCCGGTCGAAGAAGTATGCGCGAAGCGGCGGATTCTCCAACAGGCGGTCGTGCCAGGCGCGAGACAAATTGTTCACTTCCATCAGCGCGGTGGCCGAGCCGATGCCGTTGTTGATGCGGCTCTGTTTCGCCACCTCCCGCGTCTGCACGGCGGAGAAGCACAACGACACCGCGACCAGCATCAGACTGACGAAGCCCAGAATCGTTTCCCACATGTCCCCGCCCTTCAAGGAGTACGACCCTCCTCACGCTAAGCGGAGAGCGCAACACCCTGAGTCACCAATTTCCGGCCGCGTTCCTCCCGACGGCGATCAGCGGTCCGGCCGTCCTCAGGCGGCGGCGCGACGGACGGTGTCCCGCAGGGCCAGGGCCACTGCGGCGAACAGGGCCGCGCCGCAACCCACGCCGGAGATCAGGCCGACGGTGCCGGCGCCCGCGCCGAGCGCGTGGGCGAGGAACCCGGCCAGGCCGAGCGCTGTCATCACGGCGCCCAGCCAGTGGTAGAGCGGCATCCGCCAGACGTGGGCGAGGCCGAAGAAGTGCACGCCGACGACCACCGCCACCCAGGCGACGGCCACGGCGGGGCGGTCCAGCACGTTGTTGATCACGGACAGGCCACCGAGGAGCGCGACCGCCTCCAGAGCCACCACCAGCCAGTAGCGGCGGTCCATGAACCCGGCGGCCTCCCGCTGCGGGGCGGGCGTCTCCCGGCCGGCCACCTGGAACAGCGTGACCAGGAGCAGCGCGGCCACCAGCAGGCCGGCGACGCGCACCACGAGCGGCCAGGGCGCGGGCAGGCCACCGCTGTTGACCAGCACGAACACGGTGCCGAACGAGATGGCCACGAGCGAGCCGATCACCAGCCCCGACGGTCGTCCCCTGGTCCCCGTGCTCATGGCGTCCCCTCCGGTCCCTCGCGCTCGCGCCTCGACCCGCGATCAAGGGCGTGGCGTCTGTACCCGCGCCCGGACGCGGCACAAACCCCTTGATCACTATGTCGGAGAGCGGTGGCCGGGCCCGCGCGGGCCCGGCCACCGGTGATCAGCTCGCGGTGCAGGTTACGGCGGGGGTGGAGTTCGTGCCCTGCCAGCTGCCGATGAAGCCGAAGCTGGTGCTCGCGCCGGCGCCGAGGCGACCGTTGTAGTCGACGTTGCGGGCGGTGTACGCCGACCCGCTGTTGCTGACGCTCGCGTTCCACGCCTGGGTGACGGACTGGCCGTTGGCGAACGTCCAGCGGACCGTCCAGCCGGTGATCGCGGCGGCTCCGGCGGTCACCTTGACCTCGCCCTGGAAGCCGCCCTGCCACGAGTTCGCGACGGTGTAGGTGGCGGTGCAGCCACCGGACGGCGGGGGCGTGGTGGTCGGCGGCGGGGTCGGGCTGGGGCTGCTCGTCGGCGTCGGGCTGGTGGTCGGGCTGCCGGTGGGGCTGGCGGTCGGGGTGCTGCCGGCGTACACCGACGCCTCGCGGGACGTGGCGGCGATGCCGTTGGCACCGTTGAAGATCCGCTGACCCCAGCTGGTGAGCTGGGCCGGGTTGAACGCGGTGGTCATGTCCAGGTACTCCACGCCGCCGCCGTTGCCGCTCCACGACCAGCCGAGGTAGCCGATGCCGTTGGCCTGGGCGTACGCCATGATGGCGTCCTCGTCCGGGTTGCCGTCGGAGTGGTTGAAGCCGAACTCGCCGACCACGATCGGCAGCCCGGCGGTACGGAACCGGCCCAGGTAGTCGCTGATCTCGGCGGCGGTGTCGAACACGCCGTACATGTGGATGGAGAAGACGGTGTTGCGCTGCGGGTCGGCGGCGAACACGGTGCCGGCGTTGTCGCGCATAGTGAACGTCCAGTCCTGGCCCCAGTTCGGCGCGTCCACCATGATCGTGTGGGTCAGGCCGGCGGCGCGCAGCCGCTTGATCGCGTTCGACGTGTCGGTGGTCCAGGCGCTGTAGCCCTGGTTGCCGAACGGCTCGTTGCCGATGTTGACGATGACGTACTTCTCCTGGCCCTTGAGCACGTCGGCGATGCTCAGCCAGTAGTCGGTGGCCTTCGCCAGCGTGGTGGCGGCACCGTCCTCGCCGTACCCGGTGGTGTCGTGCACCTCCAGCACGCAGATCATCCGGTTGGCCTTGCACAGCGAGATCACGTTCGCCACGTCGGCGGCGCTGTTCTTCGTCCAGCGGTCGCCGCTGGACAGGACGACCCGGACGGTGTTCGCGCCGAGCGCCTTGATGTTGGCGAAGGAGCTGGTCTGCTGCGGGTACCAGGTGTGCGCGTGGTTGACCCCGCGCATCACGAACTCGACGCCGTTGGCGTCGTAGAGCCGCCCGTTGGAGACGGAGAACCCGGTGGCGGCGTGGGCCGGCTGCCCGAGGGCGAAGACGGCGGCGAGGGCCGTCAGCAGGGCGGCGCCCGCGACGGAGAGCAGTTTCTTCATGGCTGTCCTCAGGGGAAGGTCTCCCCCGTGCCCGAGCGGGGGTGCGGTGACGGTGACGAGGTGGTGGCGACTGAGCCCGGTAGTCGCCGCCCGGTTCCCGAACGGACGCAGGCATCAGCGTAGGGCGATGGAAGGCATTAGGCAACCGGTTAAGCGGGGCAAGCCGGGAGGCGGCGAGGTGCGACCGCGGCAATTCGACTGAACCGGTTAAGAAGCCGGGGCACGTCAACCGGGGAAGCGGACAGCAGGGTTGACCCGCGCCGGGCGGGGTATCCGGGGACGATCCGCCCCGGGAAGGAGACGTGCCATGGTCAACGTCGGTTACACCCTCATGTGCGAGCAGGCCGGCCCGAAACAACTGGTCGACCACGCCGTACGCGCCGAGGCCGCCGGCTTCGACCATCTGGTCATGTCCGACCACTACTACCCCTGGCTGGAGTCCCAGGGCCACTCCCCGTACGCCTGGTCGGTGCTCGGCGCGGTCGCCCACGCCACCAGCCGGGCCGAGCTGATGTCGTTCGTGACCTGCCCGATCCGGCGGTACCACCCGGCGGTGGTGGCGCAGAAGGCCAGCACCATCGGGGTGCTCTCGGACGGACGTTTCACGCTCGGTCTCGGCGCCGGGGAGAACCTCAACGAGCACGTGGTGGGCGGGTGGCCGCACGTGCAGCAGCGGCACGAGATGTTCGAGGAGGCGCTGCAGATCATCCGGCCACTGCTCAACGGCGAGACGCTGACGTTCTCCGGCAACCACTTCGACGTGCCCGACGCGTACGTCTGGGACCGGCCGGAGCGGCCGGTGCCGATGGCGGTGGCCGCGTCCGGGCGGCAGTCGGCCACGCTGGCCGCCGAGTACGCCGACGCCATGATCGCCACCGACCCGCTGTCCCACCTGATCGACATGTACGAGGAGGCGGGCGGCGCGGGCCGCCCCCGCTACGGGCAGGTCGCCATCTGCTACGGCCCGGACGAGGACGAGTGCCGCAAGATCGTGCACGACCAGTTCCGCTGGTTCGGTCTGGGCTGGAAGGTCAACGCCGACCTGCCCGGCCCGGAGTCGTTCGAGGCGGCCACCCGGTTCGTCCGGGAGGAGGACGTGGCCGAGGGCATCTCCTGCGGCCCGGACACCGACCGGCACGTCGAGGCGTTCAAGAAGTTCGTCGACGCCGGCTTCACCCACGTCGCGCTGGTCCAGGTGGGCGGCGACACCCAGCCGATGTTCCTCGACTGGGCCCAGGAGGAACTGCTGCCCCGGCTGCGCGAGCTGTGACCGCCGCACCGCTACCTCCCCCGCTGAGGAGTTGACGCCATGCGTATCGGGAACACCGAGATCCGGCCCGCCGGGGGCGGGCTCGGCTGCCTGCTGATGATCCTCTTCTCGATCGTCGCCTCGGTGGTGCTCACAGTGCTGCTCAACCTGGTCCTGTAGAACCCGGCCCGGCGCGCGCGACGGCGACACCAGAATGGGGCATGCCCCTGCTGACCGCGCTGCCGCTGGCGCTGGAGATGGTCGCCGGGTCGAAGCTCGTCAGCGCCGTCGTCCTCGCCTCCGGCCGCCACCCGCGGCGCAGCTCGGCGGCCTTCCTGAGCGGTGTGGCGGTCGGCGTCCTCGGGCCGCTGACGCTCTGGTACGCGGCGTTCCGGGTGGTGCGGCACACCGCCGTGCACGGCATCGGGGCAGGCGGCAGCCGGCGGCTCATCGACTGGATCGTGCTGGGCCTGCTGGCAGTCCTCATGGTGGTCACGTTCCGCAGGCGGCGGCGCGACCGGCCGTCCGGGTGGCTGCGCCGGTTGCAGGACCCCCGGCCCGCGTACGCCTTCGGTCTGGGGCTGGTGCTCGCCGTCGCCGTACCGAGCGACGAGCTGGTCATGGCGTCGGTCGCGGGAAGCATGGCCGGGCACGGCCGCCCGTGGTGGCATCTCCTGCCGTTCGTCGCGCTCACCGTGCTGCTGCTGGCCCTGCCGCTGCTCACGCTGCTGCTGTCCGGCGAGCGCGCGGAGCGTCTGCTGCCCGCCTTCCGCTCCTGGACCGACAGGCACTCCTGGCTGGTCAGCGAGACGGTCATCCTGATCTTCGCGGCCTTCGTGGTGGCCGACCTGGCGGGGTCGTTCAGCCGGCCGTGAGGTCCACCTCGGCCAGCACCGGATAGTGGTCCGAGGCCGAGTCGGCGTCACCGTCGCGGACCACCCGCACCGCTCGTACCCGGTCGGCCAGCGCCGGAGTGGCGAGCAGGTAGTCCAGCCGCATCCCGGCGAACTCGGCACCGCCGTGCCGGGTCGGCACGGTCAGGCCGCCGGGTTCGTCGCCGCCGGACCGCGGCCACAGATCGACCAGACCGGCGTCGAGCAGCCGGGCCACCGCGCGGGTGTCCACGGTACGGCCGTCGCGGCGCAGGTGCCGCCGCCGGTACGGCGTGGCCAGCCCGGCCAGCCGGGCGGTGTGGTCGGCTGTGGGCTCCAGCGTGTTCAGGTCCCCGGCGAGCAGGGCCAGCGCTCCCCCGGTGCGCCGGAGCGCGGCGGCCAGCCAGTCCGCCTCCATCCGCCGCCGCCCGCCCGAGTAGGGGTTCAGGTGCGTGCTGAACACGGTGAGCGGTCCCGCGCCGGTGGCGACCTGCACCCGGGCGGCGGCGTGGTGGAACGGGCGGCGGACCCGGCCGGCGCGCAGCACCCGCAGCGGCGGGCGGACCAGCACCGCCACCGGCTGGCCGAAACAGGACCGGGCCAGGTACGGCGTCATCCCGAGCCGCCCGGCCAGGCCGCCCAGCGTGGCGTCCATGCCGCGCAGTTCCTGCAGGGCCAGCACGTCGGGGCGCTGAGCGGTGACGACCGAGACGATCCGGTCCCGGCGGTCGGTGCCGTCGCCGTCCCGCCCGCCGGTCCGGATGTTCCAGGTCATCACCCGCAGCATCGGCTCAGTCCGGCCGCGCGGCCTTGGCCAGCTCGTCGTCCAGCTCGTCGACCTGTTCGGACTCGATCGCCGGCCGGTTGCCCTCGTACACGTCGGCGTTGGGGCGGATCACCCAGTACAGCAACGACAGCCAGAGCGCGCCGAGCAGGATCGCGCCCATGAAGTCGGTCGGGTGGTGCATGCCCCGGTACATCCGGGAGGTGGCCACGCCGACCGGCATCAGCACCGCCAGGCCCACGAACAGCCACCGCCACCACCTGTCGGTACGCGGGAACACGATGACCGCCATGGCCACCCAGAGGCAGATGGTCGCCGCGATGTGCCCGGAGGGGAACGACGAGGTGGGCATCTGCCCGTCCAGGTTCTCCACCGGCGGACGGGGGCGGTCCACCACCCGGGCGCTGGCCAGGAACAGGCTCAGCTCGCCGAACATCGCCAGCACCACGTACAGCACCGGCCGCCACCGCCGCCACACGGCCAGCACGATCGGGCAGAACACCAGCGACACCAGCAGGATCGCGTGGGTGTCGCCGAACTTGCTCCACCACCAGCTCAGCTCCGTGAGCGCGTCGGTGTGCCGCTCGGCGAACCAGCGCGGCACCTCGGTGTCGAGCGTGTCGAAGAACGTGCCCTTGGCGTGGTAGCTGACGAACATGCCGAACGCGTAGAGCACCCCGAAGACGAGCACCCAGCCGACCAGCAGCTCGGCGATCGCCGAGCGCGGGTGCTCCAGCACCTTCTCCTCGTCCGGCGCGAGCGCCAGGTCCTCGCCCGCCTCCGGCTCCAGGCCCTCGCGCAGCGGCGGCACCGGCCGGCCGCGCTCGCGCCGCCACAGCCGGAAGGCGTACGCGGTGACGCCCAGCCAGGCCGCGCCGAGCAGCCAGCCGCCGATCACGTCCGACACGAAGTGCACGCCCAGCGCGATCCGGGTCAGTCCGACCAGGAAGATCAGCAGGGCGGCGATGCCGATGGCGGGCTTGCGCCAGCGCGGCGACATGGCCGGCAGGAACACCAGCAGCAGCGCCCCGTACGCGACGAACGAGCCGAGCGCGTGACCACTGGGGAAGCTGTTGCCCGGTGCGCTGGCGATCGGCACGTCCACCACCGGGCGCAGCCGCCCGACCAGCGCCTTGAGCGACGGGTCGAGGATCAGCCCGCCGGCGCCGGTGACGATCAGGTAGACCGCCAGCCGGGACTGGCGGCGGATCAGCAGGCCCACCACCGCGATGGTGACCAGCCAGATCAGCACCGGCCGCCCGCCCAGGTCGGTGATCGCCTGGAGCACTGTGACCAGCGGGCCGTGCGGGGCCACGAGGTTGTTGAACCACTCGGCCGTCTCGTGGTCGGCGTGGTAGAGCGGGCTCCACCGGAACCGGACCAGCATGAGCAGCACGCCGAACCCGACTCCCGCGCCGGCCACGGCGAGCAGACCCGCGAGGCTCCGCTCCGCGAAATGGCTGAGCGGCCGGCTCCCGGCTTCCTTGACCGCGGTCACACCGCACCTCCCTCGTTCTTCTGCGAGGCGCGCTGTACCCGATCGGCGTGTTCCGTACACGCCGGACCGGCGTGGCGTCAGAGCGAGGTCATCTCACCGGTGTCGAACAGCTCCGCCCGCTGCGCCTCCGGCTCCCACAGGTCCGGCTGAGCGGGCTCCTCCACCCCGATGCGCATCGCTTCGAGCTGCGCGGCGAACGCCAGCCCGCCGAACAGCGCGATCCCGGTGAGGTTGGCCCAGAGCAACAGGGCCATCATGCCGGTCAGCGCGCCGTAGGTCTGGCCGAATCCGCCGCTGTACTTCACGTAGGCGGCGAGCAGCAGGCTGGCCAGCCACCAGATCGCGATGGCGATGGACGCGCCGAAGAAGAGCCAGGACAGGCCGGGCTGGCGGCGTCGCGGGGCGTGCCGGAACAGCACCGCGACGGCCAGCACGGTGAGGCCGAGGCTCAGCGGCCAGCGGATCACGTCCCATCCGGCCATGGCGACGTCGCCCCACTCGTAGTGCCGCCGTACCGACTCGCCCATCGCCCGGCCGCCGACCAGGATCAGGAAGCCCGCAAGCGCGGGTACGCCGGCGACCACCGCGAGGACCGCGGCGCGCAGGTACTTCGCCAGCGCCGGGCGGTCCCGCTCGACGCCGTAGATCCGGTTGGCGCCCCGCTCGATCTGCGCCATCGTGGTGGTCAGCGCGACCAGCCCGGTGAGCAGACCGAGGGTCAGTGCCAGCTCGCCGGCGTCCTCGGTGCGCTCGCTGTCGGTGAGCAGGTCCTGCACCATGGCTTCGCTCTGGCCGGGCGTGATGGCCAGCACCGTGTCGGCGACGACCTTGCCGCCCTCGTCCACGCCCAGGTCGGTGATCAGGCCGGTGAGCGCGATCAGGAACGGCACCACGGCCAGGCAGAGCTGCAACGCCAGCGCTCGCGAGTGGCTGAACCCGTCGCCGTAGCGGAACCGGATGAACGCGTCCCGCAGCAGGCACCAGCCGCCGTGCCGGCGCAGTGTGTGCCAGGCGTCGTCGGCGGACAGCTGGTCCTCGGTCATCAGCCGGGTCTCGGGGACCAGCTTCGTGCTACTCACGGCGGGCCTCCTCGACCAGGTGCTCACCGCGCTCGCCGACCGCGTCGGCGTCCTCTGCCAGGTCGGGGTGCTCCTCGGGCCGCGGTACGCAGAGCCAGAGCGACTCGGGGCGGATGGTGGCCTTCAGCGAGCGGCCCGGCTCGATCAGGTCGCCGTCGAGCTGCCGGGGCTGTGCCCGGGTGCTGGTGATCTCGACCGAGCGGGCCCGGAACACCTCCATCCCCGGCACCCGGTCGCGGCGGCGCAGCACCGCCCAGCCCATGGCGAGCCAGTGGCGCAGCGTACGCGGCGTCAGCACCGCCACGTCGAGCCAGCCGTCGTCCGGTTCGGCCTCGGTGAGCAGGCGTACCCCGCCCTGGAGACGCCCGACGTTGGCGACCAGGACCGAGCGGGCCCGGCGGCGCAGCGGCGGCTTTCCGTCGATGCGCACCGAGACCCGCATCGGCCGGTCGCGCAGGTGGCGGGCGGCGCCCACCACGTACGCTGGCCAGCCGATCCGCTTCTTCGTGGTCTCCGAGGTGGAGTCGAGCATCTGGGCGTCGAAGCCCATTCCGGCCATCACCGCGAAGCACTTGTCGCCGACCACGCCGACGTCGAGGCGGCGCATCCCGCGCTCGACGGCGACCTCCAGCCCGGCGGCCAGGTCGTTCGAGAGGCCGAGGTTGGCGGCCAGCAGGTTGCCGGTGCCCTGGGGCAGTACGGCCAGCGCCACGTCGGTGCCGGCCAGCGCGGTCACGCACGCCATCACCGTGCCGTCGCCGCCGCAGGCGAAGACGACCTCCGCGCCCGCCTTCACGGCCTGTTCCGCCTGCCCGCGGCCCGGGTCCTCGACCGTCGTCTCGTACCAGGTCGGGGCCGGCCACCCGGCGGCGGCGAGCGCGCCGTCCACGGTGCGGCGGAACTCGTCCAGGTCGGCCACCTTCACCGGGTTGACCACCACTGCCGAGCGCGGGGTGCGGTTCTCCGCGTTCACCGGGCGCTTGTCGTCTGCACCGTCCACGGCGTCAGTGTGCAGGACACGGGGCGTGACGGCGACCCGGCGGAGCGGGACGTTGCGAGAACCGCAAACAGGTTTGAAAACCGGGTGGCCTCAGGCCGCCTCGCGCAGCGCCGCGTCGACGCGCCGCCGCAGGTCGTCGATGTCCACCCCGGCCTCGGTGAGCACCACGGCGGCCGGGCCGCCGCCCTCGCGCAGCAGGCCGAGCAGGATGTGTTCGGTGCCGATGTGCCGGTGGCGCAGCCGCAGCGCCTCGCGCAGCGACAGCTCCAGCACCTTCTTGGCGCGGGGCGAGAACGTGCCGTGGTGCGACCCGCGACGCCACCACCGGCGCGGGCGCGGGGTCGCCTCGCGCAGCGCGTCGGGGCCGAAGGACTCCTCGATCCGGGCCACTATCGCGGCGAGGTCGATGCCGATCTCGCGCAGCGCCGCGGCGTCCGCGGCGCCGAGACCGTCCACGCCCTGGGCGGTGTGGCGGGCCACCGCGGCGCGCAGAACCTCGGCGTCGACGCCGCCGGCCGCGAGCAGCCGTACCGCCAGGCTGTCGCGGTCGGCGAGCACGCCCAGCAGCAGGTGCTCGGTGCCGACCGGCCGCCGCCCCTCGGCGCGGGCCTCGTCGAGCGCGTGGTGCACCACGGCACGGGCCCGGTCGGTGAATCGTTCGAACATCACGCCTCCCAGCTCTCGCGCACCGCCGGCCGCCCGGCGTGCTTCTTGTGGACCGCCTGCCGGCTGACCTCGAGGGCGTCGGCGATCTCCTGCCACGACCAGCCCTGCCGCCGGGCGTTGTCGACCTGGATCACCTCGAGCCGTTCGAGCAGCCGGCGCAGGGCGAGCACCGCGCGCAGGCCGACCTTGGGGTCGGTGCTGCCGGCCGCCGCCGCGAGTTCCGTCGCTTGACTCATGCTGTCAATGTAGGTTGACAACACCCCTCGCGTCAACCCTGGTTGACAGGCGACCCGGCCTGCCGCTGTCCGGCCCGTCCCGGTGTTACCGTCCGCTGGTGTTCCGCCGCCGCCCGCTGGACCGGCCGGTCGAGTCCGCGCGCCGGCTCACCGCCGGCCGCCTCACCCTGGAGATCGCCGGCGGCAGCGTGGTCGGGCACCGCTACCCGGAGAACTACGACGTGCTGCACGTCGACCCCGAGCTGCCGCTCGCGGTGGTCTGCGACGGGATGGGCGACGGCGAGGGCAGCCGGGTCGCGGGCACGACAGCGGCCCGGACGTTCACCGCGCGGGTCCGCGCCGGCTGGCCCGCCGTCGGCGCCGCCGCGCTGCGGGCCGCCGTGGCCGAGACCCAACGGCGGGTACGCCAGGCCGGCGCCGCGCAGTCCGGCCTGACCGGGTGCACGCTCACCGCGCTCGTGGTCGAGCCGGACGGCGAGCAGGGCTGGCTGGTGCAACTCGGCGACTCGCGGGCGTACCGGCTGCGCGACGGTCTGCTGGAGCTGGTCACCGTCGACCACACCATGGCCTGGCTCGGCCTGCTGCACGGCTGGTGGCCGGCCGACTCGCCGGAGGCGGCGCGGGCGCGCTACCAGCTGCTGCGCTACGTCGGCCACCCGGACCGGCCCGAGCCGGACCTGCTCGCCGTGCCGCTGCGCCGGGGCGACACCTGGCTGCTGTGCACCGACGGGATCAGCGACCAGCTCGGCTACCACCGGCTGCGCGACCTGCTCTCCGCGCGGCGCGACCCGGCGCGCACCGCCGAGGCCCTGCTCGCCGCGAGCCTAGACGAGGGCGGCGAGGACAACGCCACAGCCGTCGTGCTGCGCGTCCACCCGGCGCTGCCCGCCCCGCGCTGACCGCCAGTTCCGCCGACCCGCTCCGGCGCACCCGGTCCCACGACTACGGTGGGTGAAAAGCAGGGGTCGGGAGGTGAGCCGGGGTGGCCGCACCCAGCCACGGCGCGGTGGTGGTCGGAGTCAGCCGGTCCGAGGCCGATCTGACGGTGGTCCGCACGGCCGCCGCCGAGGCCGCCGCCCACGACCGGCCGCTGCACCTGCTGCACGCGTTCAACTGGGCCGCGACGCCCGGCCCGGCCCCGGCCGGCGGCACGCGCACGGACGCGGAGAACGTGCTGGAGCACGCCGGACAGGTCGTCGCCGAGTGCGCGCCGGAGGTGCCCGTCAGCGGCCGGATCGTCGAGGGCTCGCCGGTCGAGGCGCTGCTGCGGGTCGCCGACACCGCATTCATGATCGCGCTCGGTGACGGGGGCATGTCCGCCCACCCGGACCGCGTGCCGGCCGACACGCCGGCAGTGGACGTGGCCGCCCGGGCGGGTTGCCCGGTGCTGGTCGGGCGCACCCAGCCGGCGCCGCCCGGGCCGCTGCTCGTCGGCTTCGACGGATCGCCCAGCTCGCAGGCCGCCCTCGCGTACGCCTTCGACTGCGCGCAGCACCGCGGCGCCCGTCTGCTCGCCGTCCGGGTGATCGAGCCGGAGTCCGGCGACCGCGACGACGGGCGGCTGGAGGAGGCGGTCACCCGGCAGGCCCGGCGGTATCCCCGGGTCACCGCCGGCTGCGAGACCGTCCACGGTGAGCCGAGGTCCGTCCTGCTCGACCGGTCCCGCGCCGCGCAGCTCGCGGTGGTGGCCGCCTGGGGAGACGGGCCGGTAGGGTCCACTCTGGGCGCGGTCAGCCAGTCCCTGCTCTACCACTCGCCGGCCCCGCTGATCGTCGTACGGGGCATCCCCGCGGACGCCGGGGACGGGTCATGACGCCCGCGCGAGGCGGGACCTACGGCCCTGACCGGCGACCCCCGATGGGACGAGGCTGGACGCGCCGGGGAAGAAAATGTGGTCCCCGAGTGGCAGCCGACCCCGAGCCACGAGAGGCTAAGGCAGCATGGACACCGCGGTGAACCTGCACAGCCCCCTGACCGAAGACGAGTTGCGCCGGCTGGACGCCTACTGGCGCGCGGCGAACTACCTGACCGTCGGCCAGATCTATCTGCTCGACAATCCGCTGCTGCGCGAACCGCTCAAGCCCGAGCACGTCAAGCCGCGCCTGCTGGGCCACTGGGGCACCAGCCCCGGGCTCAACCTGCTCTACACGCACCTCAACCGGGTCATCGTGAACCGGGACCTGTCCGCCATCTTCGTCACCGGCCCCGGCCACGGCGGCCCGGCGCTGGTGGCGAACACCTGGCTGGAGGGCACCTACAGCGAGCTGTACCACCACATCCCCCGGGACGAGACCGGCATGCAGCGGCTGTTCCGGCAGTTCTCCTTCCCGGGCGGCATCCCGAGCCACGTGGCGCCGGAGGTGCCGGGTTCGATCCACGAGGGCGGCGAGCTGGGGTACGCGCTGAGCCACGCGTACGGCGCCGCGTTCGACAACCCGGACCTGCTGGTGGCCTGCGTGATCGGCGACGGCGAGGCGGAGACCGGCCCGCTGGCCGGAAGCTGGCTGTCGAACGTGTTCCTCAACCCGGCCCGCGACGGCGCGGTGCTGCCGATCCTGCACCTCAACGGCTACAAGATCGCCAACCCGACGGTGCTGGACCGGATCCCCCGCGAGGACCTGCGGGACATGATGCGCGGCTTCGGCTACGAGCCGTACGTGGTCGAGGGCGACGACCCGGCGACGGTGCACCAGCTGCTGGCCGCCACGCTCGACCGGGCGGTCGACGAGATCACCGCGATCCAGCGCCGGGCCCGCTCCGGCGAGCACGTCGAGCGTCCCCGCTGGCCGATGATCGTCCTGCGGACGCCGAAGGGCTGGACCGGGCCGTCCCGGGTCGACGGCAAGCAGGTCGAGGGCACGTTCCGCGCCCACCAGGTGCCGATCTCCGAGGTGCGGGACAACCCTGAGCACCTGGCCGAGCTGGAGCGCTGGCTGCGCAGCTACCGGCCGGAGGAGCTGTTCGACGCCACCGGCGGCCCGGTCGCCGAGGTGGCCGACCTGCCGCCCACAGGTGACCACCGGATGAGCGCCAACCCGGTCGCCAACGGCGGCAGGCTGCTGCGCAACCTGGAGCTGCCGGACTTCCGCGACTACGCGGTCGACGTACCGACGCCGGGTGAGCCGATGGCCGGCGCGACGGGTGTGCTCGGGCCCTGGGTCCGGGACGTGATCGCCCGCAACCCGGAGACGTTCCGCCTTTTCGGCCCGGACGAGGTGGCCTCGAACCGGCTCGGCGCGGCGTTCGAGGTGACCGACCGCGCGTTCGTGGGCGCCGAGGTGCCCGGCGACGACCACCTCTCCCCCGACGGCCGGGTGATGGAGGTGCTCTCCGAGCACCTGTGCCAGGGCTGGCTGGAGGGCTACCTGCTGACCGGCCGGCACGGCATCTTCACCAGCTACGAGGCGTTCATCCACATCGTCGACTCGATGGTCAACCAGCACGCCAAGTGGCTGAAGGTGACCCGGAACATCCCCTGGCGGGAGCCGGTGGCGTCGCTGAACTACCTGCTGTCCAGCCACGTGTGGCGCCAGGACCACAACGGCTTCTCGCACCAGGATCCGGGCTTCATCGACCACGTGGTGAACAAGAAGGCCGAGGTGGTCCGGGTCTACCTGCCGCCGGACGGCAACACGCTGCTGTCCACGATGGATCACTGCCTGCGCAGCCGGCAGTACATCAACGTGGTGGTGGCCGGCAAGCAGCCCGCGCCGAACTGGCTGACCATGGACGAGGCGATCCAGCACTGCCGCCGCGGCCTGGGCATCTGGGACTGGGCCAGCAGCGACGACGGCACCGAGCCGGACGTGGTGCTCGCCTGCGCCGGTGACGTGCCGACGCTGGAGACGCTCGCCGCCGTCGACCTGCTGCGCCGGCACCTGCCGGACCTGAAGGTGCGGGTCGTCAACGTGGTCGACCTGATGCGCCTGCAACCGCCGTCGGAGCACCCGCACGGCCTGCCGGACAACGAGTTCGACACCATCTTCACCCGCGACAAGCCGGTGATCTTCGCGTACCACGGGTACCCGTGGCTGATCCACCGGCTCACCTACCGCCGGACCAACCACGAGAACCTGCACGTGCGCGGCTACAAGGAGGAGGGCACCACCACGACGCCGTTCGACATGGTGATGCTCAACGACCTGGACCGCTTCCACCTGGTCATCGACGTGATCGACCGGGTGCCGGGGCTGCGGTCGCGCGCCGCGCACCTGCGCCAGGACATGGTGGACGCCCGCCAGGCCTGCCGCGACTACACCCGCCGCTACGGCGAGGACGACCCCCGGGTCGCCGAGTGGCGCTGGATCCGCGAGAACGACCCGGCCGTGAGGAGTGGGGAATGAGCGGCGAGGAGATCCTGGTCGGCTACGACGGGTCCGCCGACGCGGCGGTCGCCCTGAACTGGGCGCTGGACGAGGCGGGCCGGTCGGGTCGGCCGGTACGCCTGGCGTACGTCTTCGAGTGGCTGACAGTGACCGGCTGGATCGGTCCCGGCGTGGCGCCGGGGGTGTGGCCGGACGAGGCCGCCCGGCAGCAGGTCGACGAACTGGTCCGCAAGGCGGCGGCGGACGCCGCCGCCGAGCGGCCGGGCCTGACCGTGCACGGCGAGGTGTTCGACGGCCCGCCCGCGCTGGTGCTCCAGGAGCGGTCCGCCGACGCCGGGATGCTGGTGCTCGGCAGCCGGGGCCACGGCGGCTTCGGCGGGCTGCTCGCCGGTTCCACGGCGGTCTCGGTCGCCGCGCACGCCCACTGCCCGGTGGTGGTGGTCCGCGACGGCCAGGCCGCCACGTCCGGGCCGGTGGTGGTCGGCTCGGACGGCTCGGAGTCGGCGCTGCGGGCGCTCGGCTTCGCCGTCGAGCGGGCCGCGCAGCGGGACGTGCCGCTGCGGGTGCTGCGGGCCTGGGAGCCGCCGGGCGACCGGTGGGTGCCGCCGGACTTCGACCCGGAGCAGGTCGCCGCGAGCGAACGGGCCGCCGCCGAGGCGGAGCTGGCGCCGTGGCGGGAGAGCTTCCCCGACGTGCCGGTCGAGATCGAGGCGGTCCCCGGCAGCGCGTCCGCGCTGCTGGTGGAGGCGAGCCGGTCGGCGCAACTCGTGGTGGTCGGCAGCCGGGGCCGGGGCGGCCTGCGCGGCATGCTGCTCGGCTCGGTCAGCCAGCAACTCATCCAGCACTCGCACTGCCCCGTGGCTGTGGTACGCGAGCGCTGACTCAGCGGCCGGGCGCGGTGGAGCCCTCCTCCGGGTTGAGCGAGAAGTAGTCCTCCTCCTCCTGGGCCAGATGCAGGCGCAGCACCGCGTCCAGGCCGTAGAGCGCGGCCAGCAGATCGGGCACCTCGTCACGGCGCAGCCGGCCGTCCGGCTGCGCCGTGAGGTGCCCGCCGATCCGCTCCACCAGCCGCACGATCTCCACGTGCGCCCGGCTCATCGTGGAGGTCGCCTCGTCGCTGCCGAGCGGCCCGGCCAGCGCCGGGTAGAGCTGCCGGTCCTCGGCCGCCTCGTGCGGCAGCACCTCGTCGACCAGGCGCCGGTGCACCTCCCGCAGCGCCGGCAGGCACGCCGGATCGTCCGGGCGGGTCGCCACCATGTCGGCGGTGTCCCGCAGCCGGGCCAGCACGTCGCGGACGCCGCCGTGCTCGCCCGCGTACCGGTCGAGCAGCTCGCGGGTGTGCGCCGGCAGGTCCCGCCGCCGCAGGCCGCCGCCGAGCGCGCGCAACGCGTTGAGGATCACCAGGACGTCGATGCCCTCCTGGAGGAACGCGCCGGCCACCGGGGGCAGCCGGCCCGCCGCGGCCACCAGCATCGCCAGCACCGCCAGCCCCATCCCGACGGTGGCGCTCTGCACCGCGATGCGGCGGGCGTACCGGGCGATCTCGACGGCGTCGGCGAGCCGGTCCAGCCGGTCCACGGTGAGCACCGCGTCGGCCACGTCCGCCGAGGCGGTCGCCCCGGTCGCGCCCATCGCCACGCCCACGTGCGCCTCGGCCAGCGCGGGCGCGTCGTTCACACCGTCGCCGACCATCACAGTCACCGCGCGCGCCGACTCCTGGCGTACCCGATCGGCCTTCTCCTGCGGCGAGCACCGCGCGATCACGTCGTCCACGCCCACGACCTGCGCCACCTGCCGGGCCGTGCCCGGACGGTCGCCGGTCACCATGACCAGGCGCTCCAGGCCCGCCTCGCGCAGCCGCCGCACGGTCCGGCGGGCGTCCGGGCGGACCGGGTCCTCCAGCAGGATCGCACCGAGCGGCCCGTGGTCGTCGCTGACCCAGACCGCGGAACGCCCGGCCCGTTCGGCGCGCTCACCGAGCCGGCCCGCCCACTCCGGCGGTTCCCCGGCGAGCTGACCGACGTGCACCATCCGCCCGTCGACGCGGCCGCTCACCCCGTGCCCCGGCTCCTCGGTGACCTGCGTCGGCTCGGCCAGCGGCAGCCCCCGCTCGCGGGCCTGCCGCACCAGCGCGGCGGCCAGCACGTGCGGGGAGAGCTGCTCGACCGAGGCGGCCAGCCGCAGCACCTCGTCGCGGTCGCCTCCCGGCGCCACCACCACCTCGGCCGCCCGGGGCCGCCCGGCGGTGAGCGTGCCGGTCTTGTCGAGCAGGAGGGTACGGGCGCGGCCGAGCTGTTCCAGCGACCCGCCGTCGCGGACCAGGACGCCGCGCCGGGCCACCCGGGACAGCCCTGAGACCACGGCGATCGGGGTCGCCAGCAGCAGCGGGCACGGGGTGGCCACCACCAGCACCGCCACCGCCCTGGTGAACTCGCCGGACAGCAGCCACGCCAGCCCGGCCAGCACCAGCGTGAACGGCACGAACGCGGCGGCGTACCGGTCGGCCAGCCGTACCATCGGGGCCTTGCGGGCGGTGGCCTCGCCGGCCAGGCGGACGATGCCGGCGTAGGTGCTCTCCGCCGCGTTGCGGCGCGCCCGCAGCCCGAAGCCGGCGCCCGCGTTGACGACGCCGCTGGCCACCTCCTCCCCGGCCGCGCGGGTGACCAGCTGCGACTCGCCGGTGACCACCGACTCGTCCAGCGTCGCCGACTCCTCGACCACGCCGTCCACAGGCACCACGTCGCCCGGTCCGACCACCAACCGGTCCCCCACCGCGACGCGGTCCAGCGGCACCACCTCGATCCCGCCGTCCGGGGTGCGCCGGCGCGCCTGCCGGGGCGCGCGTTCCAGCAGCGCCCGCAGGTCACGGGTGGCGCGGCGCTGGGCGTACTCCTCCAGCGCCCGCCCGGTGGCCACCATCACCGCGATCACCGCACCGGCCAGGAACTCCCGCACCAGCAGCGCGCCGAGCAGCGCCAGCACCGCGATGACGTCCACCCCGAACTGCCGCAGCCACAGCTGGCGCAGCGTCGTCCAGGCCGCCGGCACCAGGGCCACCACCGTGACCGCCGCCCAGACCAGCCGGGCGGCGTCGTGCGCGCCGGCGAACCACAGCGCCGCGCCGGCCAGCACTGCCACTGTGAGCAGCACCAGCGGCGCCCACTCGGCCCAGGCCCACCGCCGGGCGCGGGCCGGCTGCTCGGGTACGCACTCGCGTGGTTCGGTTCCCACGTGTGGATCGTCTCAGCCCGGACGTGGGGCGGGCGGGGCGACCCGGGTAATCCGGGGGCGAAGGACCCCTGCGGGGGCGGCCGGGCATGCCCGAGGATGGAGCGGCATCCCCACCCGGGCGTCCCGGGCGTGGGGCACGATGGGGAAAACAGGAAAGGTCGTGACGATGAGCCACGAGACGCCGGCCGGCGATCGCCCGTTGACCACCGCGCTCGCGGAGGCCGCCGGAATGGCCGGCCACGCCCCCTCGGTGCACAACACGCAGCCGTGGCACTGGACGGTCCTGCCCGACGCGCTGGAGCTGCGGGTGGTCCGCGAACGGCACCTCAGCGCCATGGACCCGGAAGGGCACCTGCTGGTGGTGAGCTGCGGCGCCGCGCTGCACCACGCCCGGGTGGCGCTGGCCGCCGAGGGCTGGACCCCGGTGGTGGAACGGCTGCCCGACCCGAAGGAACCCGACCTGCTGGCCCGGCTCACCAGCCTCAAGCACACCGGCGCCGACCCCGACGCCATGCGCGTCGTGCAGTGCATGCAGGTGCGGCACACCGACCGGCGGCCGGTCAGCGACGAGCCGATCCCCACCGCCGCGCTGAACGACATCGACCGGGCCGCCACGCTGGAGGGGGTGAACCTGCAACTGCTCGACGACACCCAGAAGATCCAGCTCGCCAGCGCCGCCCAGCAGGCCGCCGCCGTCGAGGCCGACAGCCCGGACCTGCGCGAGGAACTGGCGTACTGGATCAGCCGGGCCGGCACCGGCACCGGGCTGCCGCCGGAGGTGCTGCCCGACCAGGCCCCGCAGACGACCGTTCCGGCCCGCGACTTCGGCCGCGCCGGCTCGCTGCCGATCGGACCCGGCCACGACAAGGCCGCCGTCTACGGGATCCTGTGGGGCTCCGACGACGAGACGATGAGCTGGCTGCGCGCCGGCGAGGCGCTCTCCGCCGCCTGGCTCACCGCCACCCGGCACGGGGTGTCGCTGGTGCCGCTGTCCGGTGTGGTGGAGGTCGAGAGCACCCGCGAGGTGCTGCGGCAGATGCTCTCCGGCCTGGGGTTCCCGTACATCAGCATGCGGCTCGGCCTGGCCGACCCGACGCACGCCGGCCCGCCGCACACGCCCCGGCTGGACGTCGCGCAGACAGTCGACACCTCGGCGGTCCGCGACCGTCTCGCCTGACCGGTCTCGATCACGGCGGCCACCGGGCGATACCATCGCCGGGTGGCCGCCGCACCCCAGTCCCGGCACGAGCACCTCACACCGTCGCTCGGGCTGACCCCGCTGTCCCGCGTCCGCCTGGACGAACTGCTCCAGGAGATGCTCGACCGCGTCGGCGAGGTGGTGACCAGCCGCGAGCGGCTCCGGGCACTGCTGGACGCGGTCGTCGGCATCGGGTCCGACCTCGACCTGCGCAGCACGCTGCAACGGATCGTGCAGTCGGCGTGCGAGCTGGCCGGTGCCCGCTACGGCGCGCTCGGCGTGATCGGGCCCGACCGGATGCTGCACGACTTCATCGTCCACGGCATCAGCCCCGAGCTGCACGCGAAGATCGGCGAGCTGCCGCACGGGCGGGGCGTGCTCGGCCTGCTCATCGACGACCCGAAGCCGGTCCGCATGCCGGACATCACCAAGCACCCCAACTCGTACGGCTTCCCGCCGAACCACCCGCCGATGCACAGCTTCCTCGGCGTTCCGGTGCGCATCCGCGACCACGTCTGGGGCAACCTCTACCTGGCCGAGAAGCAGGGCGCGGCCGAGTTCACCGAGGACGACGAGGAGATCGTGGTGGCGCTGGCCGCCGCGGCCGGCGTGGCGATCGAGAACGCCCGCCTCTACGCGCTGGCGCACCGGCGGGAACGCTGGCTGGCGGCCGCCGCGGAGATCACCTCGGTGCTGCTCGGTGAGGTACGCCGTACCGACGCGCTGACGCTCGTGGCGCGCCGCGCCCGTGAGGTCGCCGAAGCCGAACTGGCGCTGGTGCTGCTCTACGACGAGGACGAGGCGCAGTTCACCGTCGAGGTGGTCGACGGCGCCGACCCGGTCACCCGGGAACTGGTCGGCGCGGTGCTGCCGGCCGCCGAGACCAGCTTCGCCGCGTCCGTCACGCAGAGCCGCCACGACCAGGTCGAGGACCTCGCCGCCGCGGCGCCCTGGCCCCGGCCGGTGGTCGCCGGGCCCGCCGTGGTGTCCCCGCTCGCCGCCGCGGACACGCTGCACGGTGTCCTGGTGATCGGCTACCGGCCCGACCACGGGCCCGCCGCCGACGACGACCTCGCGCTGCTCGCCAGCTTCGCCGGGCAGGCCGCGCTCGCCATGGAACGCGCCCGCGGCCAGGAGGAGCGGGAACTGCTGGTGGTCCTGGAGGACCGCGAGCGCATCGCGCGTGACCTGCACGACGTGGTGATCCAGCGGCTGTTCGCCACCGGCCTGCAACTGCAGAGCGGCGCGATGAACGCCCGCCCCGAGGCCGCCAAGCGGATCAACCAGGCCGTCGACGACCTCGACGCCACCATCCGCGACATCCGCCGCACCATCTTCGAGCTGCGCACCCCGATGAGCGCGGCGCTGCGCACCGAGATCCGCGAGGCGATCGAGGTGGCCGCCGAGTCGCTCGGCTACCGCCCCGAGCTGGAACTGATCGGCCCGATCGACAGCGCCGTCCCGGACGACCTGCGCCCCGAACTCACCGCCGTGCTGCGCGAGGCGCTCTCCAACGCGGTACGCCACGCGCAGGCCGACCGGGTGTCGGTGCGCGTACGCGTCGACTCCGGCCGCGTCGAGATCACCGTCACCGACGACGGCGTCGGCTGCGACCCGGGGGCGGCCCGCAGCGGCCTGGTCAACCTGCGGGAACGGGCCGAGCGGCTGGGCGGCGAGTTCTCACTGCGCCGGGCCGAGCCGCGCGGCACCGAGGTGCGCTGGAGCGTCCCGCTCGACTGACAGCCGTCAGGTGTTCTTGCCGAGCAGGCGGGTGGCCAGCACCGCCGCCTGGGTACGCCGCTCCAGCCCGAGCTTGGCGAGCACGCTGGAGACGTAGTTCTTCACCGTCTTCTCGGCGAGGAACATCTTCCCGGCGATCTCCCGGTTGGTGAGCCCCTCCGCCACGTACTCCAGGATCCGCCGTTCCTGCTCGGTGAGCGACTTCAGCTCCCGCGGCTGCTCCACGCCGCTGCGGATGCGCTCCAGCACACGGGTGGTGATCGCCGGGTCGAGCAGCGACTGCCCGGCCGCGACCCGGCGGACCGCGTCCACCAGGTCGGTGCCGCGGATCTGCTTGAGCACGTACCCGGCGGCGCCCGCCATGATCGCCGCGAACAGCGCCTCGTCGTCCTCGTACGAGGTGAGGATCAGCCCCTTGATCGAGGAGTCCACCGCGCGGACGTCCCGGCACACGTCGATGCCGTTGCCGTCGGGCAGCCGGGCGTCGAGGATCGCCACGTCGGGGCGCAGCGCCGGGATGCGGCGCGCCGCCTCCTGGGCCAGGCCGGACTCGCCGACCACCTCGATGTCGCCGCTGCTCTGGAGCAGGTCGGCAAGGCCACGACGGACGACCTCGTGGTCGTCGAGCAGGAACACCCGGATCATCAGTCCTTTCTACCCGCTTTCCCGCCCTCGTAGCACGGGTCGAAAGTCCCGTCCTGCCCGCGCCGGCCGGGACCGACGGCCGGGCCCAGGTGGGGACCTCCGGCCCTGCTCACCGCGCCGCCCGCTGACGCACCGTAGTGGTGTACCCGGCCGGGGAAGCCGGCGCCGCACGAGAGGGAGCACCACCATGACGACCGAATACACCGGCGAGCAGCTGCGGGCCGCGGTCGCCGACGCGGTCCGGGCGCCGTCGCTGCACAACACCCAGCCGTGGCGGTTCCGGCTCGTCGACGGCGGCATCGAGGTGTCCGTCGACCCGCTGCGCGGCCTGCCCGCCACCGACCCGTCCGGCTGGGGCGCACGGATCGCCGCCGGGGCGGCCCTGTTCAACCTGCGGCTGGCGCTCGCCGTGGCGGGCACCCCGGCCACTGTGCGGCTGCGCCCGTACCCCGCCGACCCGGACGTCGTGGCCCGGCTGGTGCCGGACGTGCCGCGCCGTCCCACCCCGGTCGAGCAGAGCCTGTACGGGGCGATCGGCCACCGGTTCAGCAACCGCGCGCCGTTCTGGCCCGACCCGGTGCCGGCCGAGGCCCGCTGGCGGCTCGGCGAGGCGGCCCGCGCCGAACAGTGCTGGCTGGAACTCGTGATCGGTACCAGCGCCGTCAACGCGGTCGCCGAGGTCGCCCGCAGCGCCCACCGCGTGCTGGAACGCGACCCCGCGTACGTGGCCGAACGGGCCGAGTGGATCCGCTCCGAGCCGGCCCCGGACGGCGTGCCCTCCGGCGCCGGCGGACCGCAGAGCGAACCGCAGGACCTGCTGCCCCAGCGCGGCTTCGGCGGACGCAACCGCGCCCCCGGCCGCGACTTCGAGCCGGAGCCGCTGGTCGCGGTGCTCGGCTCGGCCGGCAACACCTCGGCCGACCAGATCCTGGCCGGGCAGGCGCTGCAACGCGTACTGCTCACCGCCACCGACGCCGGGCTGAGCGTGTCGATGCTGTCCCAGCCGATCGAGGTGCCCGCCGCACGCGAGGCGCTGCGGATGTCGCTGGGCCGGTTCGGCACCCCGCAGATGGTGATGCGGATCGGGTACGGCCAGCCGGGCCGCGCCACCCCGCGTCGCCCGGTCGAGGAGGTCCTCGACCTGCCGGTCGTGCCGGCCTGACCCGTACCCTCCGCAGGTCAGGCCGGGAGCGCGGCCCTGCCTCTCGGGGTCAGGCCGGGAGCGCGGCCAGCAGGGCGGCCTCCCGCTCCGGCGCCAGGCCGACCGGTGCGCGCGCCGGCCGCCCCGCCCGGTCCGGCACGCGCCCCACCTCGCGCAGCCACCGCCAGGTGTCGGCGACCGTCTCGGTCACCGGCCGGCAGACCAGCCCCGCCGCGTACGCGCGTTCCACGTCCCGCTCCTGCAACCACCGGTACTCGTGCCCGCGCGGAATCCACACCGGCAGGTCGTTCCACGGCTCCACCCCGGCGGCCAGGATCGGCTCCGGCGCCGTCCACCGCAGCGTCGCGTCCGACCCGGTCACCGCCACCGCCGCGTCGAGCAGGTCACCCATCGTCGCGTGCCCGGTGCGACCCACCACGTTGTACGCCCCGCCGACGCCCTCGGCGCCCCGGTCCAGCACCCAGGTCGCCAGGTCCCGGACGTCCACGTACTGGATGGGCAGGTCACGCGGCCCCGGCGCCAGCACGTCCCCGCCCCGGGCGACCCGGTTCAGCCACCACGGCAGCCGCCCGATGTCCTCCCCCGGCCCCAGGATCAGCCCGGCGCGCGCCAGCAGCGCCCGGTCGCCGAACACCCGCGTCGCGGCGAGTTCCCCGCCGGCCTTGTTCGCCGGGTAGTCACCGTCGTCTCCGTCCGCGTCGGCCGGCACTGTGGGCGCCTCCTCGCCGCTGCCGGGCGCGACGGGTGGCGCGTACACCGATCCGCTGGACACGTAGACGTAGTGCGGCACCGCGTCGGCGAGCGCCAGCGCGGCGTCCCGTACCGCGCGGGGCGCGCCGTCCCAGGTGTCCACCACCAGATCCCACTCGCCGCCGGTGAGCGCGGCCAGCCCGTCCGGCGCGGTCCGGTCGCCCCGCAACCGGTGTACGCCGTCCGGCACCCGCCCGTGCACACCCCGGTTGAACACGGTCACCTGCCAGTCGCGGCGTACCGCCTCGGCCACGACCGCACCGCCGACAAAGCCCGTACCACCGAGCATCAGGAGTCGCATGCGTCCCAGCCTGCCGCCGGGCGGCCGGTATGACGTGCCCTGTTCACGGTCAGCGGATCTGCCAACGGCAGAACCCGGCTCCCCCGTCGCTCGCCCACCGCCGTCCCCCGTGTCGCCCACCCTGCCCCGCTCCCCGACCGCGCCCCACCGCCGCGAGTCCTCGCGCCCCCGCCCACTGCCGTCGATCTTGGAGTTGTGGCACCCCGAATTGCCCTTTTGGTGCAGGTTCGCGAGGTGCCACAACTCCAAGATCGACGAACTCACCCCAGACCGCAGCGGATCCTCGCCGCGTCGTTGGCCGGGATCGTCACCGTCGCCCGGCCGCCGGAGACGGCCCCGCGCCGAACCCGCTACCACCCCCGGATCACTCGCGATCTTGCACTTGGGTACCCCGCATAGCGCGCGAACGGGACACGCGAAGGGCTCAAACTGCAAGATCGCCGGATGGCCCGGCAGTGCGCCGACTCCCCGCCCGCGATCCGCCCCGCCCCGCCCCGAGGGCGTCGATCATGAAGTTGACGGTGTTCGGCGCCCGTTTTGTCGCCGCCAACCTCATGGTCAACCCGGTCTGGGTCGGTGCGTGGGGAGGGCTTGCGGGGGTGATCAAGGAGTTTGTGTCGTCGTTGGCGCAGAAGGCTGCCGCAAAGTCCTTGATCACGGGTGGCGGGGCGCGGTGCTGGGGGCCGGGCTTGGGGTTTGGGGTGGGTGTCTGGTTCGGGGGTGGTGGGCGGCACTCTGGGGGTGGAATCGACGGCGGGTCGGTGGCGTTGTAACCGGGTGAACGACCGAGTAAGGGCTCGCCTTTTGAGTGAGGCGGTATCCGTGAAGGTCCGGGAATCATCCCGGGCTGCCGGTCGTTGGACATGGTTCCGGCGCCGCGACGTGGCACCCCTGCCCCGCGAGCAGCCGGATCCCCCCCGAGACTTTTTGAGCGCCTGACGGTGCCACGTGCCTTCCCCCGGGTGCGTCGACCCCCGAATGGAGCCCCCATCATGAACACGATCCTGCGCAAGAGCATTCTGGGTGTTGCTGGTCTGGCTTTCACCGGTGGCGTGTTCGCCGGTCCGGTGGCTGCGCACGCGGCGGACACCACCCACACCAAGCCGGTTGCGGTGACGGTGCAGGGTGACAAGCTGATCCCGCATGGTGTGCAGGGTGAGCAGTCGCGTATCGACCTGAACGACGAGCAGACTGCCAATGTGAAGGCGATCATTGCGGCGACGAAGAAGGCCGGTATGGACGAGCGTGCCGCTGTTGTGTCGATCGCGCCGGCGTTGCAGGAGTCGAAGCTGGAGAACCTCGGCCACCTGGGTGACCGTAACGATCATGACTCGCAGGGCCTGTTCCAGCAGCGCCCGTCCAGTGGTTGGGGCACGGTGGAGCAGATCACCGACCCGGAGTACTCCACGACGGCGTTCCTAAAGGGTCTGAAGCAGGTCGACGGCTGGCAGGACATGCCGCTGACCAAGGCCGCCCAGACCGTCCAGGTGTCGGCCTACCCGGACCACTACGCCCAGTGGGAGCAGCAGGCCGCCGACCTCGTCGCCCAGCACTGGAACAGCTAAGACGAACAAGTACGACCAAGCTGAAGGCCGGCACCCCGAACCAACGGGGTGCCGGCCTTTTCGCGTACCCGATGGGTCAGGCCGGGGGCAGGACGAACGTCCACGTGGTGGTGGTCGTGCTGGCCGCGGCGCCCGTGGCGGTGAGTCCGCCGTAGCTGCCGGTCGGCACGCTGCTCGCCGAGTCGGCGAGCAGGCCGGTCACCCGGCCGCCGCCGGTCTGCGAGGTGTTGCTGCGCACCGCCACGCCGGACGGCGGGGTGAGCGCGGTGGAGGTGCTGTCGCCGTGCAGCCAGTACGACACGGCCCAGCTCTGCGCGGCGGTCACCGGCGCGTAGGGGGTGATCCGGGTGGCGGTGCTCGCCGGGTCGGTGGCCCTGGCGAAGACCGGCCCTCCCGGTGCCACCCCCCGGTACGCGGCCAGCACCAGGTTGCCCTTAGCCTGGCTGTCCAGTGTCACCCGGACCGCAGTGCCGGCGTCACCCGCGCTCGCGGTCTTCCACCAGGCGGTGGTGGTGGCGAAGCCACCGTCGAGGCGGTCGAGCCTGGTCCAGCCGGTCACCCCGGTCGGCTCACCGGTGCCGGTGTGCGTGTTCTGGCTGAGCACGAGCAGCAGCATGTCACCGGCCTGCACGCCCGCCGGGACGGTGACCGTGTGACTGGTCCAGTTGGCGTTCGCGGTGGCCTGGCCGACGAACGAGATCCGCTCCGGTACGGGCGCCACCGTCACGTCGACTGTCGCGGTGCCGGTGGCGCCCCGGTCGTCGGTGACGGTGAGCGTGACCGGGTAGGTGCCGGCAGCCGCGTACGTGTGCGACGTGGTCGGTACGGAGGCGGTGCCCGTGGTGTCACCGTCACCGAAGGCCCAGCTGTGGTCCTGGATCGCGCCGTCGGCGTCGGTGGAGGCCGCGCCGGAGAACGTGCACACCAGCCCGGAGCAGGTGGGTGTCAGCGCTGCCACCGGCGCCTGGTTGGCCGGGCCGCCCGATCCCTTCAGGATCTTCACGTAGTCGATGTCGCCGGCGAAGTAGTCGCAGGTGACCTTCGTACCGTCGCACTGGCTCTTGCCACCCACGGACAGCGGCCAGGTGTTGGCGATGGTGCCGGTCGGCCCGTTGAGGCGGCTGGTCCGCACGCCGTCGACGTACATCTCCACGTACGCGGAGGTGCGGTTGCAGGTGACCGTGTGCCACTGGCCGTCGGAGATCGGCACGTCCGTGTAGCCGGTACGGGAGGCGCCGTCCGCGCCCCGGAACAGGCACTTCGGCTTACCGTTCGGGGCCTCGAACTTCCAGTAGCCGCCGGCCGTGTTGCCCTGTCCCTTCTGGAGGATGTTCCCGAAGGAGTACGTGGTCCGGTAGCGGATGGTCACCGAGAAGTCCCCGGCGTCCGGGTTGAAGTCGGTGCTGTGCGGCACCAGGTCGACGTGGCCCGGGACGTACTCCTTGTCGGTGGGCAGGTGGGTGGCGAAGCGGTGGCCGGTCGCCCCGGCGTAGAGCGCGCCGGTGACCACCTCGCCGCCGATCGTGCCGTGGCGGCCGTTGCCGCTGTAGTCGGTCAGCACCGTCGACGATGTCGGCTCGTCCATGCTGAAGAACGCCACCGTCCGTGTCGCGGTGGCCTGCGCGGGCGCGGCCGAGACCGTCACCCCGGCAGCCGCGACGACAGTCGCCACCCCAAACCGGGCGGCCGTCCGCCGCCACCGTCCCCGCTCGATCATGTGCATGTGACCGCCTCCCTGCGTATCGGGCATCACAGTGACACGCGTGGTGGCAACGGCTGAATAACCCGCACGGTGGAGCCGGGTGACCGATGTGGCCGGTACGAACCGTCCGAGGGGATACGTCCGCCGATCGACCGGCGGCACCGGCGGGCGGGGAGGGTGACTCTCGGTGGGCGATACTGGGTTTGAACCAGTGACCTCTTCCGTGTCAAGGAAGCGCGCTCCCACTGCGCCAATCGCCCGGGCAATCGCGAGCGGACGACGGGATTCGAACCCGCGACCCTCACCTTGGCAAGGTGATGCGCTACCAGCTGCGCTACGTCCGCGTGCCGCCGGTTCGCGCCGGCGACGGGGTGAACTCTACCCGATGCCAAGATCGCCGTGCGGCAGACCCCCGCCGCGCCCGGTGGCCGTGTGGTTGCGCTGCTCGCCGCCGGGGTACTGAGGCCGGTGACAGCACAACCATCCCCCGAAGGAGGCTGTCGTGGGTATCGGTACGAGCATTTTCCTGATCGCGGTCGGCGCGATCCTCACGTTCGCGCTCAACGCCAGCGTCGGCGGGGTCGACCTCGACGTCGTCGGCTGGATCCTGATGGCGGCCGGCGTCCTCGGCCTCATCATGACCACGCTGGTCTGGGGCCGCCGTCGCCAGGTGGTCACGACCACCGCCGAGCAGCCGGTGGAGTACCGCCGGGTCGAGGAGCGCCGGGACGTCGCCCCGCCGATGTGACAGTGACCGGGGCCGACGGAGCTGATCGGTCCCGGATCGGGCCGGCCGGATCACTCGATCCGGCCGGCCCGCTCTGCCAGGGCCGCCCGCGGTCGGTGGCGGCGCGCGGAGTGCCGTCCGGGTCAGCTCCGCATCAGCTCGTTCAACGCGTCGAAGTCGAGCCCGCCGGCGAGCGCGTCGTACGTCCCGGCGCCGAGCACCTCCGCCGCCGCCCGCTGGGCCACCGCGTACGCGGCCTCGGCCACCGCCGGTCCGATGCTCACCCGGGCCACGCCGAGCCGCGCCAGTTCGGCGACCGGCGGCGCGCCCGGCCCGGCCAGCACGTTCAGCGGCGCCGGGATCGCCGCCGCCAGCGCGGCCACCGTCTCCGGTTCCACGGTTCCGGGTACGAAGATCCCGTCCGCGCCGGCCGCCAGGTACGCCTCGGCGCGCGCGACAGTCTCGGGTACGCCACCGGCCCGGCGCAGACAGGTGTCCACCCGCGCGTTGACGTACAGCGGGATGCCGGCGCGGTCGGCGGCGGCCCGGATCGCGGCGAGCCGGGCGACCTGCTCGTCGACCGGGCGCAGCGGTCCCCCGCCGTCGTGCCGGGAGTCCTCCACGTTGACACCGACGGCCCCGGCGGCGAGCACCGCGGTGACCGTCTCGGCGACCTCGGCGGGGCTGTCGCCGTACCCGGATTCGATGTCGGCGGTGACCGGCACGCGGACCGCGTCTGCCACCCGGCGGATCACGTCGACGGCGGTGTCCCGGGCGAGCGCGTCGCCGTCCGGGGCGCCGCGGCTCCACGCGACCCCGGCGCTCGTGGTCGCGACCGCGCGGGCGCCGGCTGCGGCGACGATCCGGGCGCTCAGCGCGTCCCAGGCGTTGACCAGGATCAGTGGCTCACCGGGCAGGTGCAGGGCACGGAACTGCCGGGCTCGGGTCTGCTGATCGTCCACCGGGCCAGTCTGGGTGGGGCGATCCGGCCGCGGCAATGGCCAGCGGCGCGGCACTGGACTGATCGATGACAACGAGAAAGGCCGTGCCGAGTGATCGGCACGGCCTTTCCGCTGGTGGGCGATACTGGGTTTGAACCAGTGACCTCTTCCGTGTCAAGGAAGCGCGCTCCCACTGCGCCAATCGCCCTCGTCTACTGCGAGGTGGAGACGGGATTTGAACCCGTGTACACGGCTTTGCAGGCCGTTGCCTCGCCTCTCGGCCACTCCACCGAGGTTGCCCCCGAACTGCGTGGCGGCATCTCCGAGCGGACGACGGGATTCGAACCCGCGACCCTCACCTTGGCAAGGTGATGCGCTACCAGCTGCGCTACGTCCGCACGCCCCCGGTGTTATCCGGTGACGGATGAGAACTTTAGCCGAGCCCGGGAACGGTTGCCAACTCGGGGGCCCTTCCGGCGCGTCCGGATGTTGCCGGCGCCTCGTGGCGCGGGCTTCCTAGGAGCCTGGGTGGCTGCCGTCGAAGGCCCGTGGGCAGGGCCGCGACCTGCGGAATCCGCTCGGCGAGTCGAGTGTCCGGCATCCGACTGTCCCGCCGCCGACCGGCCGCTTCGGTAACTCCCTGTGGTCAGACGGATGGGTTACCGTAACGCCGTGACGAGACGAGCCGCCGAGATCCGCCTGGACGCGCTGCTGCGTACGGCCTGCGAGGTGATCGCGGAACGAGGGCTCGCCAACACCCGCACCGCGGACGTGGCCGAGGCCGCCGGGGTCAGCCAGGCGCTCGTCTTCTACCACTTCGCGACCAAGGACCGGCTGCTCGCGCAGGCCTTCGCGTACGCGGTCGAGCAGGACCTGGCCCGTCTCGACGCGGTGCTGCGCTCCTCCGCCCCGCCGCTGGCGAAGCTGCGCCGGATGCTGCGCCTCTACGCGCCGACCGGCCGGGCCACCTCCTGGTCCATGTGGATCGACGGCTGGGCGGAGTCGCTGCGTACGCCGGAGCTGGAGAAGCTCTCCCGCCGCCTCGACCTGCGGTGGCGGCAGGACCTGGCCGCGGTGATCAGCGACGGGGTCGCCGAAGGCACGTTCGACTGCCCCGACCCGGCCGGCGCGGCCTGGCGGATCAGTGCGGTGATGGACGGGCTGGCGGTCCAGCTCGCGGTGCACGAGCGGGTGATCACCCGCCGGCAGATCGCCGAGTGGATCCGCCTGGTGGCCGCCCGGGAGCTGGGCCTGGAGCCCAGCCAGCTCGACTGACCCCTCCCGCCGGCGGGTCAGTGCCAGCGGGGGCGGGGGCGTTCGAAGGGGGGCGGGAGCGTCTCCGGTTCGGTCTGCGCGGACGGGCGCAGCAGGCGGCGCATCCGCAGCAGCAGCCCGGCGCCGAGGAACAGCAGCAACCCGCCGAGCAGGAACGCGGCCTGCACCAGGCCGAATCCGCCGCTGTCCGCCACCGGCCGCCCGGCCACGCCACCGGGCGCCGGCGGTTCCACCACCGCGGCGTCGGTCGGCTCGTCAGTCGGCTCCTCGTCGGGCGCCTCGGAGGACGGCTCGTCGCTCGGTGTGGGCTCCGCGCTGGTCGGCGAGGGCGTCGGCTCGGCCGCCTCCTCCCCCACCACCTCACGGGAGGCGGTCCGCCGGGCCAGCAGCCGCAACTGCGGGTCGTACGCCTCGGCGGCGAAACTCACCCGGCCACGCCCGACGTCCTCGGCGAACGCCACCCGGTAGCGGGCGGTCACGGTACGGCCGGGACAGAGCACACCCGGGTCCAGCTGCCGGTCGGTGAGCCGGGCGGTGTCTCCCTCGGTGCGGATCTCCAGCGGGAACGATCCGCTGTCCTCCACCCGGTCCACCTTGAGCTGGTCCAGCCGCAGGCCCTGCACCCGCACCAGCATCGACCAGCGCACCTTGACACAGCCGCCCCCGTCGGAGCGGGACACCACGGCGGACAACGTCTCCACCCGGTTCCCGGCGGTGAACTCGTCCGGCAGGCCGCTCAACTCCGTGGAGAAGGCCGCCGCCGCCCGCGCCGGCAGGGCTCCGCCGTACCCGGTCCCGGCCACGAAGGTCAGTACCAGTCCGATCCGCAGCGCGTGCCGCCAGCCGCTCACCACGCCTCCTCACCCTCGGTCGTGTCCACAGGCAACGCTAGGAGCGCGCCGGGCACGCCGGTAGACGGGCGTGTTCGCATCCAACGCCACAACACGGGGGTCATTTCACCGAGCGTGGTGAACCGGTCACGACCTCGCCGCGACACGCCCGGGATCGGTTCCGGAACCCGGGTGGGACACAATTCTCCGATGTCCGAGCTGTCCGCCGCGTTCGTCCGGCTGCACGCCCGCCTCGCCCCCGTGGCGTTCGTACCCGAGGTGCTGCTGCACCAGGCCGACGAGCCGATCGGCCTGTGGGAGCTGACCGAGGGCGAGTTCCGCAGCTCCCAGCCGCCGCCGTTCTGGGCGTTCGCCTGGGCCGGCGGGCAGGGCCTGGCCCGTTACGTCACCGACCACCCCGACGTGGTCGCCGGCCGCCGGGTGCTCGACCTGGCCTCCGGCTCCGGCCTGGTCGCCGTCGCCGCCGCCCGCGCCGGCGCCGCCGCCGTCCGGGCGGTCGAGGTGGACGAGCGGGCCGTGGCCGCCGTCGCGCTCAATGCCGAGGCCAACGGGGTACGCGTCGACGCCGAACTCGGCGACATCCTCGACTCCGACGCGGGCGACGCCGAGGTGGTGCTGGCCGGGGACGTCTTCTACAGCGAGGCGATGGCCCGCCGGATGCTGCGCTTCCTGCTCCGGGCCGCCCGTTCCGGCGCCCGGGTGCTGGTGGGCGATCCGGGCCGGGCGTTCCTGCCCCGCGAGCGCTTCCACGAGCTGGCCGCGTACGACGTGCCGGTGTCGGAGGCGCTGGAGAGCGTACGGGTGAAGCACACCACCGTCTGGGAGCTGGACCCGAACCCGCCCGGCGCCCGCCGCTAGCGTTACCGCGTGCTGTTCCAGGGCTGGGGGGAGTCCGTCGACGGGCCGTGGCCCGACGCGGCCACCGTTGTCGACCACGTCGGCGTGCCGCACCTGGTGGTGACCCGGCACGCGCTCGTACGCAGGCTGCTCACCGACCCGGTGACGTTCCGGCCGGACAACGCGCTCGACGCGGTCACCCCGATCCCGGTGGCCGCGCTGCGGGTACTCGCCGGGCACCGGTTCCGGCTGCCGCCGACGCTGGCGAACAACGGCGGCGCGAGCCACCCGGAGATCCGCGGCATCGTGGCCGACGCGCTGCACCCGCACCGGGTGGACGCCCAGCGCCGGTGGCTGACCGGGCTGGTCCGGGAGCGGGTGGCGGGCCTGGCGGCGGCGCTGGACGCGGGCCGCCCGGTCGACCTGTACGCGGGTCTCGCCGCCGACCTGCCGCTGCTGGTGCTGGCCCGGCTGGTCGAGCTGCCGGACGCCCCGGTCGGCGCGGTGAAGGACTTCGCCCGGGCCGCGCTGGAGCTGTTCTGGGCGCCGCTTGACGAGTCCCGGCAGCTGGCGCTCGCCGCCGAGGTGGGCCGGTTCCACACCGTGCTGCGGGAGTTCGCCGCCACCGGGGGCGGGCTCGCCGCGCGGCTCCGCGAGGCGGGGCACTCCCCCGACGTGGTCGTCGGGGCGCTGTTCTTCCTGCTGGTCGCCGGCCAGGAGACCACCTCGCAGTTCCTCACCCTGCTGCTGCACCGGCTGTCCGGCGAACCGGCGGTACGGGCCGGGCTGCGCGCCGGTGAGATCGGCGCGGACGACGTGGTCGAGGAGGGGCTGCGGCTGGAGCCGCCGATCGTCACCTGGCGGCGGGTGGCGGCAGTCGACACCACGCTCGGCGAGGTGCCCGTACCGGCGGGCACCAGCATCGTGGCGTGGCTGGCCCGCGCCGGCCGCGACCCGGCCGTGGTGGACGCGCCGGGCGAGTTCCGCCCCGGGCAGCCCGGCTCGCGGCGGCACCTGGCGTTCGGCGCCGGGCCGCACCGCTGCGTCGGCGCTCAGCTGGCCCGGATGGAGGCCGCGGTGGTGGTCGCCGAGGCCGCCACGCTGCTCGACGACGTGACGGTCGTCCGTCCACCGTGGTGCCCGGACAACCTCACCTTCCGGATGCCGGACGCGTTCGTGGTCCGCCGCGCCTGAGCCCTGCGGGTGTTAACAGGGGGCCCTTCCTCTACCGGAGGCGTTAAGAAGGGGCCCTTCCTTACTCCTCGGCCCAGGCCCGCCAGTCGTCGAGCACGCCGTACAGGGCGGGGGTGAGCCAGCCGGGCGCGGACCGGCGGAACACGCCCGGGTCCATCCCGCCCGCGCCGGCCGGTACCGCGCCGAGCAGGTTCGGCAGCAACTCGGACAGGTTGAGCCAGTGCACCAGTTCCGGTTCGGTCGGCCAGGCCCCGATCACCACGCCGGCCGGGACGGCCCGCCGCTCCAGCGCCTCCAGCGTCAGCGCGGTGTGGTTGAGCGTGCCGAGCCCGGCCCGCGCCACCACCACCGCGGGCGCGCCGAGCGACACCGCCAGATCGGCCACCGTCCACGGCTCGCCGGACGGGCGCAACCCCATCGGTACGAGCAGCCCGCCCGCGCCCTCGACGAGCACCAGATCGTGCTTGTCCGCCTCCTCGCGGATCGCGTCGACCGCGTTGTACAGCTCCAGCGGCGGCAGCTCCGCCACCCGGGCCGCGGCCAGCGGGGCCAGCGGATCGGGGTAGCTCGCCAGCGTCCGGCCGGTCAGCGGGGCGGCCAGCCGGGTCACCGAGTCGACGTCGCCGGGCTCTCCCGTCGCCGTACCCGTCTGGCCGGGCTTGACCACCGCGACCCGCAGGCCGGCCGCCTGCGCGGCGGCGGCGACGGCGGCGGTCACCACTGTCTTGCCGACCTCGGTGTCGGTGCCGGTCACCAGCACCGGCCCGGTCCAGGCGTCGCCGAGGCTCATGGCGCACACTCCACGATCACGTCCAGGGCCCGGTCGAAGCCGGCCCGGTCCACCCCGGCGCTGACGGTGAGCCGCAGCCGGGAGCGGCTGTCCGGCGTGGACGGGGGACGGAAGCAGCCGACCGCCACACCGTGTTCCCGGCAGGCGGCGGCCCAGGCGGTCGCCTCCTGCGGGCCGGGCGCGGTCACCGAGATCACGGCGCCGTCCGGGGCGGACACGGCCAGCCCGGCCGCGCCGAGCCGGCGCACCGCCGCGGCGACCCGGTCGGCCAGCTCGGCGCGCAGCGCGTCGCCGTCGCGGGCCAGGCGCACCGCGGCGCGGACCCCGGCCACCACCGCGGGCGGCGGCGCGGTGTCGAAGATGAACGTGCGGCCGGTCTCCACCAGGTGGCGGACGAACTCGGCCGGCCCGGCGACCACGCCGCCGGCCCCGCCGAGCGCCTTGGACAGCGTCGCGGTGACCACCACGTCGGGCGCGCCGGCGAGCCCGGCGGCGGCGACCCCGCCGGCTCCGGCCGGGCCGGTGACGCCGAGCGCGTGCGCGTCGTCGACGAGCAGCAGCGCGCCGTGGCGGCGGGCCACCGCGTGCAGCTCCGCGAGCGGGGCGAGGTCGCCGTCGACGGAGAAGACCGACTCGGTCACCACCACCGCCGGGCGGCCCGGCGCGGCGGCGAGCGCCGCGGCCACCGCTGCGACGTCGGCGTGCGGCGTCACGAGCGTCTCGGCGCCGGAGATCCGGCAGCCGTCGATCAGCGAGGCGTGGTTGTGGGCGTCGGAGACGAGCAGCGTCCGCGGCTGGGTCAGTCCCCGGACGGCGGCGAGGTTGGCCAGGTATCCGGAGGAGAACACCAGCGCCCGGTCGACGCCGAGCCAGCCGGCCAGGTCGTCCTCCAGCGCGTGGTGCGCGTCGGTGGACCCGCGCACCAGACGCGACCCGGTGGCGCCCAGCCCGTACGCGGACAGGGCCTCTGCTGCGGCGGCGGTGACCTCCGGGTGGGTGGCCAGGCCGAGGTAGTCGTTTCCGGCCAGGTCGACCACGGCGTCGTCGGCGGCGCGGGGGCGCAGCGTGCGGGTCAGCCCCGCCCGGGCCCGCAGCTCGGCGCGGCGGTCCAGGGCCGCCAGCCAGTCCGCCACCGTGCCGTCCCCTCCCGCCGACTTCACGCCCCACGCCGGGCGCTTCCGCGGGGCGAAGTTACCACCCGCCCCGGCGGCCCCGGCGTGGCGCGGTCCCGGCTCGCCGGAGGGCCGGCGGCGGTGTTTCCCGCGTTCACGGTGGCCTGTTAGGTTACGAGCCATGCCAGAGATCCTCGACCAGGCCCGGGAGCGGGTGCTGGGCAACGGCGTCGGCCTCGACGAGGCCGGTGTCCTCGCGGTGCTGAACCTTCCCGACGAGCACCTGCCCGCCGCGCTCCAGCTCGCCCACGAGGTCCGGATGCGCTGGTGCGGTCCGGAGGTCGAGGTCGAGGGCATCGTCTCGCTGAAGACCGGCGGCTGCCCGGAGGACTGCCACTTCTGCTCGCAGTCCGGTCTGTTCACCTCGCCGGTGCGCTCGGTCTGGCTGGACATCCCGGCGCTGGTCGAGGCCGCGAAGCAGACCGCCGCGACCGGGGCGACCGAGTTCTGCATCGTGGCCGCCGTGCGCGGCCCGGACGCCCGGCTGATGAAGCAGATGCGCGAGGGCGTCGCCGCCATCCGCGCCGCTGTCGACATCCAGGTCGCCGCCTCGCTCGGCATGCTCACCAAGGAGCAGGTCGACGAGCTGGTCGAGATGGGCGTGCACCGCTACAACCACAACCTGGAGACCTGCCGCTCCTACTTCCCGAACGTGGTCACCACGCACTCGTGGGAGGAGCGCTGGGAGACGCTGCGGATGGTCCGCGAGTCCGGCATGGAGGTCTGCTGCGGCGGCATCCTCGGCCTCGGCGAGACGGTCGAGCAGCGGGCCGAGTTCGCCGCGCAGCTCGCCGAGCTGGACCCGCACGAGGTGCCGCTGAACTTCCTCAACCCGCGCCCCGGCACGCCGCTGGGTGACCGCCCGGTGGTGGAGGGCAAGGACGCGCTGCGCGCCATCGCCGCGTTCCGGCTGGCCATGCCGCGCACCATCCTGCGGTACGCGGGCGGCCGCGAGCTGACCCTCGGTGACCTCGGCACCCGCGACGGTCTGCTGGGCGGCATCAACGCGGTGATCGTCGGCAACTACCTGACCACGCTGGGGCGGCCCGCCACGGCCGACCTGAAGCTGCTGGAAGACCTGAAGATGCCGGTGAAGGCGCTCTCGGCGACCCTGTGAGGCAGCGGTGACCGAATCCTCCCCCGCCACGGCGGCTCCCGCCGCGCTCTGGTGCGACAGGTGCGGCGAGTCGGTGGCGGCCGGGCCGCACCCGGCGTGCGAGGCGGCCCGCGCGTGGGAGCCGCCGCGCTGGTGCGCGTCCTGCCGGCGGCGGATGAAGGTGCAGGTCGTACCGTCCGGCTGGTCGGCGGTCTGCGTCGAGCACGGCGAGCGGCGGGGCTGAGGCGTGCTGCGCGGGCGGGCGGTGACGCTGCGGCCGGTGACCGACGCCGACGTGCCCGCCCTGGCCGCGATCCGGGCCACCCCCGAGGTGCGCCGCTGGTGGCGCGGCGGTGACGACCTGGCCGCGTCGGTCCGGGCGGACCTGGCCGACGACTCGGTGACGATCTACGCCGTCGAGCACGACGGCAAGCTGGTCGGCGCGATCCAGTGGTACGCCGAGACCGACCCGGACTACCGCCACGCCAGCCTGGACGTCTTCCTCGACCCGGCGGTACGCGGCTCGGGGCTGGGCGGCGACGCGATCCGCACGCTGGTCCGGCACCTGATCGACGAGTACGGCCACCACCGGTTCACCATCGACCCGGCGGCGGCGAACACGGCGGCGATCCGGGCGTACGCGAAGGTGGGGTTCCGTCCGGTGGGCATCATGCGCCGCTACGAGCGCGGCGCGGACGGGCGCTGGCACGACGCGCTGCTGATGGACCTGCTCGCCGAGGACCTGGCCGGCTGAGTCAGCCGGCCCAGAGCAGGTGCCCGTCGGGCAGCCGGCGGGCGCCCTCGGCGGGCCGGTGCGGGCTGAGCCGGCCGTCCGGCATGAGGTGCGACACCGGCACTCCGCGGCCGAGCACGGCGACGTCGGCGATCAGCCGCCGGTGGCAGCGCCACCAGACGCTCTCGCTGCACATCACGGCTGTGGTCTCCCGGGCGGCGTCGGCCAGCACCTCGTCGAGTGCCGCGTCGAAGTCGGGCGTGCGGGTGTACGCGGCGTACGCCCGGAAGGCCGCGACCGTCCACCACGTGTCCGGTTCCGGCTCGCCGGCGCGGACGTGCCGGCGGCCGCCGAGGCGCGGTTCCCAGCGGTAGCCGATGCCCCGTTCGGGCAGCCAGTGCTCCAGGGCCTCGCGGCGGACGTCCGGGTTGGTCCGGCTGGCCGGGTAGCGGCGCACGTCCACGATCAGGGTGACAGCCGCGCCGGCCAGCAGGTCCCCGAGCTGGTCCCGGTGGGCGGCCCCGTGCCCGACGGTCAGCAGCATGCGCTCCACCGACTCAGCTTGCCCCGGGTCGGCGCCGTCCGCCCGCCGGCCGGGCCGGCCCACCGGAAAGGGCGTGCCCGGCACCGCACGGGTGCCGGGCACGCCTTCCTCGTACGGTGTGGCGCCTAGCGCTGGAGGGTCAGCACACCCGGCCGCCACGGCAGCAGGTTGTAGTCGCCTCCCGCACTGGGGTTCTTGCCCTGGTACAGGAACTGGAGGTTGCAGGCGTCGACGGTCTTGGTCTGGTCGGGGTTGGTGCGGACCAGGTCACCGTGGCTGATGTCGTTGGTCCACGTCGCGCCGCTGTTGGCCTTGCCGGCGAAGGGGTTGCTCTCGCTGGCGGCCTGCGGGGTCCACGAGCCGCTCAGGCTGTTGGACGTGAACGACCGGAAGTAGCGTCCCTGGCTCCCGATCGCCTCGACGATCATGAGGTACTGGTTCTGGCCCGCCACCTTGTAGACCTCGACGCCCTCGAACAGGTTGTTCGTCGAGTCGGTCATGATCGTCGTGTAGTTCGAGCCGAAGCTGCCCGGGAAGTTCCCCAGCGGCATGCTCGACCGGTAGATCTTGCCGTTGTCACCGGCGAAGAACAGGTACATGTTCTGGTCGTCGCCGATGAGCGTCTGGTCGATGACGCCGTACGGGGCGTCGGGCAGGGTGGCGGTGGAGAGCGTCTGCGCCGAGGACCAGCCGTTGGCGTTCGTCGGGTCGCTCGACGTCTTGTAGCTGAACGAGGTCGGTCCCCACTGGTACGCCAGCACCCAGATGTTCTTCGGGGCGAAGTACAGCAGGGTGGGCGCCACGGTGCCCTGGCTCATTCCGTTCTGGCCGGCCGAGGCCATGTCGGACCAGTTCGTGAACGGGGTGAAGTTCATCGAGCTGTACTGGCCGCTGCTGTTGACGTACGACCCGTAGACCAGGTGCTTGCCGTTGTAGACGACGTTCGTGAAGTCCTTGAGCGAGACCCAGCCGTTCTGCGGGTTGGCCAGCGCGCCGGTCGACGACCACCGGTACGTCGACGGGAGCGCGCAGCCGCCCGGCGGCGGCGTCGTGGTCGGCGGCGGCGTGGTCGGGGGCGGCGTGGTGCCACCGAAGTCGGTCCGCCACTGCTGGTTGGTCTGCCCGTGGCAGTCGTACAGCTGGATCTGCTGGCCGTTGCCGGTGCCCCAGACGTCCAGGCAGCGCCCGGACTGCACGCCGCTGATGGTGCCGTTGGAGTTGATGTTCCACTGCTGGTTCGACTGGCCGTTGCAGTCCCAGATGATGATCCCGGTGCCGTTGCCGGTGGCCGCGCCGTTCGCGTCGAGGCACTTGGTGCCGTAGACCATCAGCTGCTTGTTCGACGTGTACGTCCACTGCTGGTTCGACTGACCGTTGCAGTCCCAGAGCTGGACCCGGGTGCCGTTGGTCTGGGTGGCGTTCGGTACGTCGACGCACCGGCCCGACTGCGCTCCGACGATCCGGCCGGCGCCACCGCTGGGCGGCGGTGCCGTGGTCGGGGTCGTGGTCGGCCCGGAGCTCGGGGCGGCCGCGTTGAGGGCGTTGAGGACCGAGGTGTACGCGGCCTTCTTGTTGCCTCCGCCGTCGAACAGCAGCGGGTTCTCGCCTGAGCGCCACGAGTCGCTGTCGCGGACGCCCCAGACGGTGATGCCGATGCAGCGCGGCACGTTCATGCACGCCTGGGTCAGACCCGCGTACTGGCTGGTCGACGAGTTGGTGACGTCGACCTCGGTCAGCGCCACGTCGACGCCGAGGGCGGCGAAGCTGGACAGCGTGGTCTGGAAGTTGCCCGGCAGCGAGCTGCCGCCGGTGAAGTGGGTCTGCAACCCGACGCAGTCGATCGGCACACCGCGGGACTTGAAGTCCCGGATCATGTTGTAGACGCCCTGCGTCTTGCCGTACGACCAGTTCTCGATGTTGTAGTCGTTGTAGCAGAGCTTCACCGACGGATCCGCCGCCCGAGCGGTACGGAACGCCACCTCGATCCAGTCGTTGCCGGTGCCCTGCAGGTTCGACTGACGGCGGCTGCCGTCCTCGTTGAACGCCTCGTTCACCACGTCCCACGCGGCGAGCTTGCCCCGGTAGTGGCCCATCACGCCGTTGATGTGGTCGATCATCGCCTGACGCAGGTTGCTGCCGCTCAGGCTCTGCATCCAGCCCGGCTGCTGCGCGTGCCACGCCAGGGTGTGGCCACGGACCTTCAAGCCGCGCTGGGTCGCCCAGTTGTAGATCTGGTCACCGGAGTTGAAGTTGAACTGGCCCCGCTGGGGCTGGGTCGCGTCCGGCTTCATCTCGTTCTCGGCCGTGATCATGTTGAATTCGCGTCCGGCGATCGTGCTGTACGTCGAGTCGCCGAGCCGGCCCGCCGCGATGGCGGTGCCGAAGTACCGGCCCGACTGCGCGGCGGCGGCGCCCAGCGTGGACGCGGCGGCGTTCGCCGACGGCATCATCACCGCGACGGCTGCCACCGTCACGGCGCTGACCGCGCCGGCGAGCAGCGCCCGGACGGCCGGTGATCGCCGTCGCCGACTCCCGCCGCGATGAACGGATGGGCTCATTGCCATCTTGGCCTCCTTACTGGCCAACACCCAGGCCGTCGGGGCGGAACGACTGGACGTCTCGATTGGGGTATCTAGCTCCGTCGATGCTTTCATCGCGCATCGGCGGGGACAATGGTGTTTCGGAAAAGTTTCGGAACGTTTTTGGTGGCGCGAGGCGCGACGTGGCGTGGCCGGTCACCCGGGGTGCGGTACCGGCCACGCCACGCCGCCTCGGCGGTCAGGAGACGGTGCAGGCGGAGCCGTTCAGCGTGAACGCGGTGGGCCTCGGGTTGGCGCCGGTGTGGGTGCCGTTGAAGCCGAAGCTCGTCGACGCGCCCGGCGCCAGCGTCCCGTTGTAGGACAGGTTCGACGCGGTCACCGCCGTGCCGGTCTGCGTCACGTTCGCCGACCAGGCCTGCCCGACCTTCTGGCCGCTGTTGCCGAACGTGAACGCCAGCGTCCAGCCGTTGATCGCCGTGGTGCCGGTGTTGGCGACAGTGATGTTCGCGGTGAACCCGGTGTCCCAGGTGTTCGCCGTCCAGGTCACCGCGCAGGAGCCGCCGGCGGGCGGGGCCGTGGTGGTCACCGTGACGCCGGGCGACGCGGGCGAGACGTTGCCGGCCGCGTCCACCGCCACCACTGTGAACGTGTACGTGGTGGAGGCGGTCAGCCCGGTCACCGCCAGGGTGGTGCCGGTGGCGGAGCCGACCAGGACGTTCCCGCCGCGGTAGACGCGGTACCCGGTGACGCCCACCGCGTCGGTGGACGGGCCCCAGGTCAGCGTCAGGCCGGTCGGGCCGACCGCGGAGGCGGTGGGCGTGCCCGGCGCGGTCGGTGGTGTGGTGTCCGGCGCCGGGCCGGCCGGCGTGGTGACGCTGACGGCAGCCGACGACGCGGACCGGTTGCCGGCGCCGTCGAGCGCCCGCACTGTGAACTGGTACGTCCGCTCCGGCGCCAGCCCGGTCACCGCGAGCGTGTTGGTGGTGGCGGTCCGCAGCACCAGCGCGTCGCTTCCGGTCTGCGACTGGGTGATCTCGTACCCGGCCAGGCCGCTGCCGCCGGTGTCGGTGGACGCGGCCCAGGTCAGCGTGAGCCCGCTCGACGTGACGGCGGACGCCACAGGCGTGCCGGGCACTGTGGGCGCGGTGGTGTCAGGGGTGACCGGGCCGGGCTCCTCGCCCCAGACGCGGACGCCGCCGGAGTAGAGCGGCACCTTCCGGTTCGGCCCCGCGGTGGCCTGGTAGGACGGGTCGTTCGCCGGATCCCAGGTGCCGCCCTCCGGCACCCCGATCTTGAACTGGACCTCCATCCGGTGCTGCGACTGCCCGGCCGGCGCGATGGTGTAGCCGGTGCAGTCGACCTCGACGTACCAGATGTCACCGGAGAACTGCTTCGCCGTCGACGGCGACGGGCAGCCCTGGGTGTAGCCGGGCGTGACGGTGACCGGTCCGGTGCCGTCGGGCCGGAAGAAGTACCGGAACTTTCCGGTCGTCAGCGCCCGGGCCGGGAACGCCGACTTGTTGTAGATGATCGCCTTGAGCCCGGTGGCGCGCGGCTCGGCCTGCATCACTGTGGTCTCCACTGTCATCTCGTCCATGTCGGGCGTCTCGGCGGACGGGAAACCGGCGCGCGGGCTGCCGCCGTACTCGTTCGTGAGCCGGGCAAGCGCGGAGGTGAAGCCGGCGTTGTAGTCGGTGGCGACCTCGTTCATCACGTAGTCCGACCGACTGTCGGTGTACGCGTCGTTGGCCGAGGACGGGCCGCCGACCAGCGCGCCGTAGAGCACGTGCCGGGTCTCGGTGGGCACGGTCTGGCTGTCCCACCAGGAGCCGTGCGCGGTGCGGTGGTGCGGGTTGCGCGGCGAGTTGGTGCCGAAGCCGATCTGGTAGCTGGAGTTGCGCGGGTTGTCGCCGAGCGCGTAGTTGATCTGCCGGACCGCGAAGTCGTGGTAGCGCGCCTTACGGGTGGCGTCCGTGGTCCTGTCGCTGTAGACGAGCGCGGCGAACGCGGTGTTGGAGGCATACCGCAGCGCGCCCCACGAGTCGAGCACCGCCATCCCGCCGGGCGAGTACGGCACCCGCTGACCGTTGACGCCCACCGTCCAGTAGTCCAGCCACCGGTTGGCGTCGTCGACGTACTTCTGCTTGCCGGTGAGGTTCGCCAGCAGCACGTACGCGCCGAACTGCTTGTTGTCCCAGGCGATGGTCCACTTGTAGGAGCGGGTGGTGGACTGCGGCTCGGTGCCGAGCTTGTCGTACTCGCTCTCGGCCTTGGTCAGGTAGGCGGCGTCGCCGGTGGCCCGGTACAGCCAGATCGCGCCCCACACCAGTTCGTCCTGGTAGCCGCTCCACGACTTGTAGAAGCTCGTCGCGTCGGTGATGCACTCGTGGTAGTTCTTCCGCACGGTGTCGGCGAACGTGTAGAGCTGCTTGGCGTGGCCGAGCAGCTTGTCCGCGTAGGCCGCGTCGGTGGACCGGAACACCATGGACGAGGCGGCCATCGCGGCCGCCGTCTCCCCCGCCAGGTCCGCGCCGCCACAGCTCGCGTCGATCTTGTACGCGGGCCGCGCCATCGGCATCACCTCGGCCGGACCCCACCACTTGTGGTCGTCGTCGCCCTTGCCGACCTGTCCGTAGAGGACGTTCGCGGCGGGGTGCGCCTTGACGAAGTAGTCGTTGACGAAGCGCAGGTTGTTCAGCAGGTGGGTGAGCTGGCCGGAGGCGGCGTACCCGTCGCGGTACTCGACCGCGCCCCACGCCAGCATGGTGGCGCTGAACGCCATCGGGAAGCCGAACTTCACGTGGTCGCCGGCGTCGTACCAGCCGCCGGTGAGGTCGACGCCGACGTCGGCGCCGTCGGTGAGCGCCGAGTCGCCGCGCCAGGACACCCGGTTCCAGGAGGGCTTGCGGCCCGACTGCTGCGCCTCGTAGAAGAACAGCGACTTCTGCAACGCCTCGGCGTAGTTGAACGCGGGCGCGGCCTGTGCGGCGGAGGCGGACGCGGGTGGCGGGGCGGCGACGGCCGTGGCCAGGCCGACGGCCAGCGCGGCGCCGGCGGCGAACAGCCGGCGGAGCCGGGACCGGCCTCCCGGCGGCGGAATCGGACGGGGCATGGCGAGCTCCTGTGGCTGGCGCCGGGCGGCAGCCGGAGCGGGGACGGTATCGCAGGGCTCCGGCTGCCGCGTGGCGGTGGTGGTGGGGTGTCCCTGAGAGGTTCGGGAGCGCTCCCATGGACAATCGACAATGTAATGCGCCGTTCATCACAGGGGAAGAGCGCGCTGATCCGGGCCGCTCGGGCGTACTCACGGGTAACCATCGGGAGCTGGATCACACCATCGATGCTTGTCGATATATAGCGTGTTCGGATCCAGCTCAGCGGCATCGTCACGGTGGTGAATGCAGCCGCCGGGGCGTCGTCGGCGGCGCGGCCGTCCTGGCATACGAGCGTACGGTTGCCCGGCCGCTCCGGCCCGCGGGACAGTACGCCTCACCTGCGGTGCCATCGACGCCGCCGCTCCCCGGACGACACTGAGGAGATCGCGATGGCTCTACGACTCGCCGAGGGCACCTCCTGGTCCGACACCCTCGCCCGGGCGGTGGCCGCCACGCCCGAGGCGTTCGGCACCGGCCCCGACGGCACCACGACGCTGCACAACCTCGTCCAGGGCGACTGGCGCGCGCTCGGCACGCCCACCGCCGTACGGACCCCGGTGGACAACACGGTGCTGGTGAACCTCGCCCGGCTCGACGCCGAGACGGCCCGCGCCGCCGTCGCCCACGCCGCCGACGCGCACCGGGAGTGGGCACAGACCCCGCTGGCCGAGCGCGTCGCCCGGGTCACCGACGCCCTCGACGCGCTCACCGCACACCGCGACCTGCTCGCCCTGCTGCTGGTCTGGGAGATCGGCAAGCCGTGGCGCCTGGCCTGCGCCGACGTGGACCGCGCGCTGGACGGCGTGCGCTGGTACGCGCAGGAGATCGAGCGGATGCTCGCCGACGGGCGGGAGCCGCTGCCCGGCCCGGTCAGCAACATCGCCTCCTGGAACTACCCGATGAGCGTGCTCGTGCACGCCGAGCTGGTGCAGCTGCTCGCCGGCAACGCGGTGATCGCCAAGACCCCGTCGCAGGGCGGCGCGGTCTGCCTCACCGTCGCGCACGCGCTGATGCGCCGCGCCGGGCTGCCCGCCACGCTGCTGTCCGGCAGCGGCGAGGAACTGTCCGAGGTGCTCGTCCGCGCACCGGAGATCGGCGCGGTGGCGTTCGTCGGCGGGCGCTCCAACGGCGGCAAGGTCGCCGCCGCGCTGCTCGACTGCGACAAGCGGCACTTCATCGAGCAGGAGGGCCTCAACGCCTGGGGCATCTGGGACTTCTCCCAGTGGGACTCGCTCGCCGCCCACCTGCGCAAGGGCTTCGAGTACGGCAAGCAGCGCTGCACCGCGTACCCCCGGTTCGTGGTCCAGCGCGACCTGGTCGACGAGTTCCTCGACATGTACCTGCCTGTGGTCCGCTCGATCCGGTTCGGGCACCCGCTCGCCGTCGGCGACGACTGGTCGGCCGGCGACCCGCTGCCCGAGCTGGACTTCGGGCCGCTGATCAGCGGGGCGAAGGCCGACGAGCTGCGGCGCAAGGTCGACGAGGCGGTACGCGGCGGCGCCGTGCCGCTGCACCGCGGCAAGCTGGACGGCGCGCCGTTCCTGGACGGGCAGGACACGTCCGCGTACGTCGCACCGGCCGTGCTGCTGGCCCCGCCCGGCCGGTCCCGCCTCATGCACGCCGAGCCGTTCGGCCCGGTCGACACCATCGTCGTGGTGGACACCACCGACGAGCTGCTGGCCCAGATGAACGCCTCCAACGGCGCGCTCGTCGCGTCTCTCGCCTGCGACGACGAGGAACTCGCCGGCAAGCTAACGGTGGACCTCCAGGCGTTCAAGGTGGGCATCAACAAGCCGCGGTCCCGGGGCGACCGGGACGAGCCGTTCGGCGGCCGGGGCGCGTCCTGGAAGGGCGCGTTCGTCGGCGGCGACCTGCTCGTGCAGGCGGTCACAGTCGGTGGTGACGGCCGGCTCTACGGCAACTTCCCCGACTACAACAGCTACCCGGCCACCTGATCGCACACAGACGGGCGGGGCCCCCGCATCGGGAGCCCCGCCGTGTCACCGTCCCCCGTATCGGAGGCCGGCCCGGGTGGCGCGTGACCGCGCCGGTTCCGGCCGTCGGGCCGTACCCCTCGGGTGTGCCGCGCCGTTGCGGCGCACCTCCGGGATCCGGCCGGCGGCCGTCAGCTCAACTCGACCGCTGTGCCGGCACCGTCACCCCGGCCCGCGCGGCCGGCTCGGCCGGCGGCCGTGCGGCCAGCGGCAGCGTCGCGGTCAGCACGCCGCCGTCGCGTTCCATCGCCACCGGCCGGTCCAGCCGGCGCAGCGTCCGCAGCATCGGCGTGTTCTCGGACTGCACGTGCAGCAGCACGGCGGCGTATCCGGCCCGGTCGGCGTGGCCCACCAGGCGGCGCAGCAGCGCCGAGCCGAGGCCCCGGCGCTGCCAGTCGTCGCGGACCAGCAGCGCCGCCTCGGCCTCGTCGCCCTCGCCGAGCAGGTTCGCCATCGCCACGACCGGCTCCGCCGCCCCGCCGGAGCCCGCCGTGGCGAGCAGTGTCACGCCCCGCGCCGGTTCCAGCAGCCGGCGCAGCCGGGCCGGCGACGGGTCCGCCGCCCCGCTCAGGTAGCGCCGCTGCCGGCTGCGGGCCGAGCAGGCGGCGTGCAGGTCGCGTACGCCGGGGACGTCCTCGGCGGTCGCGGCCCGCACCGACACCTCGCCGCCGTCCGGCAGCACCAGCGTGATCCGGTCGGCGTCCCGCCGGGCCAGCGTCGCCGCCAGCTCGACCAGGGCCTGCGCGCGGGCGTACTCGGCCGGGGTGAAGCTGGGCTCCCGGCGGTGCAGTTCGTGGGCGCCGCCGGCCGGGTCGGCGAGCACCATCGTGGTGCCGCCCACCCCGCCCGGCGCGGTGGCAGGCGTCGGACGCCAGGTCACCGAGTCGGCGCCGAGCAGCGTGCGCAGCACCTCGCCGGTCGCCTCCGGGTCTCGCACCAGCCGCCCGGCGAGCCCGAGCAGCCGGGTCGGCTCGTCGGCCAGCCCGCGCGCCCCGCTGCGCGCGATCCAGCAGTCCCGGCCCCGGCCCCGCTCCACGGCGGCCCGCAGCTCCGCCTCGGTCACCTGCTCGGGCGCGTCGACCAGGAAGTCGTCGACCGCGCCGGCCTCGGTGGTGTGCACCTGCACGCTGAGGATGTTGACCCCGCGCAACGCGAGGCTCGCCGTGAGCACCGACAGGTAACCCGGCCGGTCGTCCACCGTGGCTCGGATCCGCCAGAGCGCCATGGTTGTCTCCCTTCCTCGGCACCGACCATGCCGTGCGCCTGTTGCGGGCCCGTTGCCCCCGGGTGACGCGGGTCGTCCGGTCAGGTGACGGTGGTCACGGGTGGCGGGCCGACCAGGTCCAGCCGGTCGCCGAGGATCACCGCGCCGGCGCGGACGAGCTGGGCGAGCCGGTCCACCTCGGTGGAGTGGAACCCGGCGGCGGCGAGCGGTTCGCTGTGGTCACGGGCGACCACGAGCACCAGCCCGGCCCGGCCGAACGGCGCCACCGCGTAGTGGTGCCCGTCCGGGTTGGTCATGGCGCGCGCCCGCAGCGGGGTCACCTCCGGCAGCCGCGGCGGCACCGGCGCCCGCCAGCTCGCGTGCCCGATCGCGGCGACGCCGGCCTCGCCGCTGCGCGAGGCCCAGTCCAGGGGTACGACGGCGACCACCGCCCAGTCCGCGGCGAGCAGCCCCGGCACCGCGTCGACGAGCGTGGCCACCCCGTCGACCGGGTTCGCCGCCACCTGGGCGAGCAGTTCGGCGTCCTGCCCGGTGGTGGTGGGCGCGCCGATTGCCCGCCACACGCCGTCCACCCGGACGCCGGGGATCGCGGCCAGCCCGGCGAGCATCCGCTCCACCCGCGCCGCACCCGGCCAGACCACCGTGAAGTCGTCCACCGCCCGGCCGCCGAGCCGTTCCAGCACCACCACCTGCACGATGTCCGCGCCGGAGACGCCGAGTGTCCGGGCCACCTGGCCGAGCGTGCCCGGACGGTCCGGCAGGGTCACCCGAACTCTCAGCAGCATGTCTGATCCCCTCCGCTCGGCGGGCCGGCCGAGCGGCCGGCAGGCTGGGGCCCAGCCTGCCGGTTGACCATTTCGCCCCTGTTGCAAGGGCATGTCCCGCCGGGAAAACCCGACCTTGACAACAAAGCTGAGCTGCCATCAACTAATCGGATGACCGATCCGGCCGCCGATGTCGCCGCGCCCTCGACCGGTCCGGCCCCACGCGGGCTCGACCTCGACCGGCTCGCCGCCCACCTGGCCGTCCACCGGCCGGACCTGAGCGGGCCGCTGTCGGCGCGGCTGATCGCCGGCGGCAAGTCCAACCTCACCTACCTGCTGCGCGCCGGCGACCGCGAGGTGGTGCTGCGCCGGCCGCCCCTGGGGCACGTGCTGGCCACCGCGCACGACATGGCCCGGGAGCACCGGGTGATCTCGGCGCTCGCGCCGACCGGCGTACCGGTGCCGGAGGCGCTGCTGCTGTGCGCCGACGAGAGCGTCATCGGCGCGCCGTTCTACCTGATGGCGAAGGTCGACGGCGAGGTCTACCGGCGGCGCGAGCAGACCGACGCGCTCACCGCCGCCCAGCGGCGTGACCTCGCCATGGCGATGATGGACACGCTCGCCACGCTGCACCGGGTCGAGCCGGCCGAGGTGGGGCTGGCCGACTTCGGCCGCCCGGAGGGTTACCTGGCCCGGCAGGTGCGCCGCTGGGCCGGCCAGCTCGACCGGTCCCGCAGCCGGCCGCTGCCCGGCATCGACGAGCTGCGCGACGCGCTGGCCGCCAGCGTGCCCGAGGGCGCGAACGCGGGCCGGATCGTGCACGGCGACTACCGGCTGGACAACCTGCTCGCCACCGTCGACCCGGTGGCGGTGCGGGCGGTGCTCGACTGGGAGATGGCCACGCTCGGCGACCCGCTGGCCGACCTCGGGCTGCTGCTGACGTACTGGGACGTGCTCGGCGACAGCGACCACGGCGAGGGCAACCCGGTGGCCGACGGCATCGGGCCGCGCGCCGGCTTCCCGACCGGCGCCGAGCTGATCGAGCGGTACGCCGGGCGCAGCGACGTCGACGTCGGCCCGCTGCACTGGCACGTGGCACTCGGCTGTTTCAAGCTCGCGGTGATCTGCGAGGGCATCCACTACCGGCACACGCTCGGCCAGACGCTGGGCGAGGGCTTCGACCGGATCGGCGACATGGTGGCGCCGCTCGTGGCACACGGACTGCACGCGGTGAGGGAGAGCTAGATGGAGTTCGCGTACGACGACCGGACGGTCGAGCTGCGGCAGCGGCTGGAGGCGTTCCTCACCGAGTGCGTGTACCCGGCCGAGCCGGTGCACCACGAGCAGGTGGCCGCCGCCGGCGACCCGTGGGCCCGCCCGCCGGTGATGGAGGAACTCAAAGCCGAGGCGCGGGCGCGCGGGCTGTGGAACCTGTTCCTGCCCGACGCCCGCTACGGCGCCGGGCTGACCAACCTCCAGTACGCGCCGCTGGCCGAGCTGACCGGCCGCAGCCCGCACCTGGCCCCGGAGGCGCTCAACTGCGCCGCGCCGGACACCGGCAACATGGAACTGCTGGCCGAGTTCGGCTCCGAGGAGCAGCGCAAGCAGTGGCTCATGCCGCTGCTCGCCGGTGAGATCCGGTCCGCGTTCTGCATGACCGAGCCGGAGGTGGCGTCCTCCGACGCGACGAACATCGCCACCCGGATCACCCGCGACGGCGACCACTACGTGATCAACGGCCGCAAGTGGTGGTCGTCCGGGGCGATGGACCCGCGCTGCGAGATCTTCATCGTGATGGGCAAGACCGACCCGGACGCCGACCGGCACCGCCAGCAGAGCATGATCCTGGTCCCCCGGGACACCCCCGGCGTGACCGTTCGGCGCGGGATGCGGGTCTTCGGCTACAGCGACGCCCCGCACGGCGGGCACGCCGAGATCGACTTCACCGACGTCCGGGTGCCGGTGGACAACCTGGTCGGCGAGGAGGGCACCGGGTTCGCCATCGCCCAGGCCCGGCTCGGCCCCGGCCGGATCCACCACTGCATGCGCCTGATCGGCATGGCCGAGCGGGCCCTGGAGCTGCTCTGCCGGCGCGTGCTCGACCGGATCGCGTTCGGCCGCCCGCTCGCCGAGCAGGGCGTGGTCCGCGAGTGGATCGCCGAGTCGCGGGTCCGGATCGAGCAGGCCCGCCTGCTGGTGCTCAAGACCGCGTGGCTGATGGACACCGTCGGCAACAAGGGCGCGCACAGCGAGATCCAGGCCATCAAGATCGCCACGCCGCTGATGGCCGAGTGGGTGATCGACAAGGCCATCCAGGCGTACGGCGGGGCCGGGGTCAGCCAGGACACCCCGCTGGCCGAGCTGTGGGCGCAGGCCCGCACGTTGCGCCTGGCCGACGGCCCGGACGAGGTCCACCGCGCGTCGCTGGCCCGCCGCGAACTGCGCCGCTGGTCCTGACCGCTCCCCCGTCGCCGGGGTGGGTCAGCCGGAGGCCCGGTGGATCAGCTCGGTGTCCAGCAGCACGTGCGGGGAGGGGACCTCCTCGCCCCGGATGCGGGACACCAGCAGCCGGGCCATCTGCCGGCCCATCTCCTCCACCGGCTGGAACACGGTGGTCAGCGGCGGCTCGGCCTGACGCGCGATCGGGGCGTCGTCGAAGCCGATCACCGCCACGTCCTCGGGCACCCGGCGGCCGGCCTCGCGCAACGCGCGCAGCGCGCCGAACGCCATCAGGTCGGAGGCCACGAACACGGCGTCCAGCTCCGGGCAGACGTCGAGCAGCCGGCGCATGGCCGCGGTGCCGCTGCCCTCGCTGAAGTCCCCGTACGCGATCAGGCCCGGGTCGACCCGGCCGCCGGCCGCGCGCACGGCCTCCTGGTAGCCGGAGAGCCGGGCCAGGCCGGCGCCCATGTCCTGCGGGCCCGCGATGGTCGCGACCCGCCGGCGGCCCTGGCGGAACAGGTGCTCCACCGCCTGCCGCGCGCCGCCGACGTTGTCCATGTCGACGAACCACGCCGGCTGCGCGTTCGGGTGCAGCATCCGCGCCGGACGGCCGCCGAGCACCGTCGGCAGGCCGCGCTCCTCCAGCAGCGTGGGCAGCGGGTCGGCGTCGTGCAGCGACAGCAGGAGTACGCCGTCCACGTGCTGGTTGGTCAGGTGGTGCTCGACCCGTTCCCGCTCGATCGGCGACTGCACCATGGCCAGCCAGAGCTGCATCGGCGTCTCCACCAGCCCGGAGCTGACGCCCCGGACGATGGCCGCGAAGAACGGCTCGGTGAAGACCCGCTCCCCCGACTCGGACACGACCAGTGCGACCGAGTCGGTCCGCTGGGTGACCAGCGCACGGGCGGCACGGTTCGGCACGTACCCCAGTTCGGCGATGGCCTGCTGGACGGCGGCCCGGGCCTCCGGACTGACCTGCGGCGAGCCGTTGACCACGCGGGAGACCGTGCCGCGCCCGACGCCGGCGCGGGCCGCGACCGCGTCGAGGGTCGGACGCCCGAGCGAGCGGGTGCGCTGCGTTGTCATCGTTGTGCTCCTCCGACGGTCGGGCGGACCCGGCACCGATTGAGGCGTCGGCGCCGGGCCGCCCGTTACTGGCTGGCCCAGCTTATTGTGCGGGCAGTCCGTTGCGTCGGATCACGTCGGCGTACCACCTGGCGCTGGACTTCGCGATCCGGGCCTGGCTGTCGTAGTCGACATAGACCATGCCGAACCGCTTCGTGTAACCCCAGGCCCACTCGAAGTTGTCCAGGAGCGACCAGGCGAAGTAGCCCTTGAGCGGCACGCCGGCCTCGATCGCGGCGTGCGCCGCGCGCAGGTGCGCGGCGAAGTAGGCCAGCCGGTCCGGGTCGTCCACCCGGCCGTCGACCAGCTCGTCGACGAACGCCGAGCCGTTCTCGGTGACGTAGAGCGGCAGGTCGGTGTACTCCCGGTGGACCCGCTCCAGCGTCTCCACCAGGCCCGGGGCGTCGATCTCCCAGTCCATGTCCGTCACCGGGACACCCCGGGTGACGAACCGGACGTCCTCGCTGCCCGGCCAGCAGGACGGCGCCCGCCAGTAGGGCTCCGGCTCCGCGCCCTCGACCGGCGCGGCCACCACGTGCCGGCTGTAGTAGTTGACCCCGACCATGTCCAGCGGCGTGGAGATGGTCGCCAGGTCACCGTCGCGCACGTGCCCCATGTCGGTGACCTGACGCAGGTCCGCGACGAGGTCCGCCGGGTACGACCCGCGCAGCACCGGGTCCAGGAAGAACCGGTTCGCCAGCGCGTCGATCCGGCGGGCCGCGTCGGCGTCCGCCGCCGACCCGCTCGCCGGGGTCACCGGGTACAGGTTGACGGTGATGCCGAGCTGCGCGTCCGGGCGGACCGCGCGTACCGCCTGCACGGCCAGGCCGTGACCGAGCATCAGGTGGTGCCCGGCCCGGACCGCGTCCGCGCCGTCCCTGCGGCCCGGCGCGTGCACGCCGGAGCCGTAGCCGAGGAACGCCGAGCACCACGGCTCGTTCAGCGTGGTGAAGTACTTCACCCGGTCACCGAGCGCCTCGGCGACCAGGTGGGCGTACTCGGCGAAGCGGGCCGCGGTGTCCCGGGCCGGCCAGCCGCCCGCGTCCTCCAGCGGCTGCGGCATGTCCCAGTGGTAGAGCGTCAGCCACGGCTCGATGCCGTGGCCGAGCAGCTCATCGACCAGCCGGCGGTAGAAGTCCATGCCCTCCTGGTTGACCCCGCCGGTGCCGCCCGGCTGCACCCGCGGCCAGCTCACCGAGAAGCGGTACGACCGCAGGCCCAGGTCGGCCATCAGCCGCACGTCGTCAGGCATCCGGTGGTAGTGGTCACACGCCACGTCGCCGGTGTGCCCGGCCACCGTCCGGCCCTCGGTGTGGCTGAAGGTGTCCCAGATCGACGGGGTACGGCCGCCCTCCGTCGCCCCGCCCTCGATCTGGTACGCGGCGGTCGCCGCGCCCCAGAGGAAGTCGGACGGGAAGGTGAGGGCCGGACCGGCGTCGAGGACGCCGACGGCGGGCGGGCTTGCTGGGTTGCTCACGACTTGACGGCGCCTTCCATGATGCCGCCGATGATCTGGCGGCCGAACAGAACGAACACGACGAACAGGGGCAGGGTCGCGATCAACGTACCGGCGAAGATCTGCGAGTTGTCGGCGAAGTAGGCGGTGTTGAGGCTGCGCAGCGAGATCTGGACGGTCGGGTTGGACGGGTCCGCCAGCACCACGAACGGCCAGAAGAACTGGTTCCACTGCTCCATGAAGGTCAGCAGGCCCAGCACCGCGGCGGCCGGACGCAGCGCGGGTGCCACCACGTGCCAGTACACCCGCCAGGTCGAGCAGCCGTCCACCCGGGCGGCCTCGATCAACTCGTTCGGTACCGCCTGCTCGGCGTACTGGCGCATCATGAAGATGCCGAAACCGCCGATCAGGAACGGGACGGTCACCGACGGCATGGTGTTCAGCCAGTCGAGCTTGGCCATCAGGATGTAGAGCGGCAGCACGCCGAGCTGGATCGGCACCATCATCGAGGTGAGGATGATCAGCAGCAGCGCGTTCTTGCCCCGGAAGCGGAGCTTGGCGAACGCGAAGCCGGCCAGCGAGCCGAAGAACACGGTCGCGACGGTGATCGTCCCGGAGACCAGGAACGAGTTCATCAGGCCCTTGACGATGTTGGCGTCGCTGTTGGCGAGCACCCGCTCGATGTTCTCGCCGAGCTTGCCGCCGGGCAGGAACGGCGGCGGCCAGGAGTTGGCCGCGTCGTTCGTCCGGCTGGCGATCACGATCATCCAGTAGAACGGGAACAGGGACAGCAGCACGCCGAAGATCAGGCCGATCATGGTGAGCGGGCTGGCCTTCCAGAGCCGCTCGGCCCGGTGGGCGGTCTTGACCGGCGGACTCTGCCGGGTGGGCGGGCGGACGGCGGTGGTCGTCATCTCGTCACCTCACTTGTCGGAGCTGATGCGGCGGGCGAGCAGGTAGTTGATCGCCGACATCAACGCGATGAGCACGAAGAGCACGAGCGCGACCGCCCCGGCGTAGCCCCACCGGAAGCGCTGGTTCATCACGTCGAGCAGGTACATCGTGATGGTCTGGAACTGGCCCTCCGAACCACCGGAGAGACCGCCCGAGCCGCTGGTGAACAGCAAGGGCTCGGTGAACAACTGGAGGCCGCCGATGGTGGAGATGATCAGCGTGAAGATGATCGTGGGGCGCAGCTGCGGGACCGTGATGGACCAGAACTGGCGCCGCCGGGAGGCGCCGTCCAGCGCCGCGGCCTCGTACATGTCCTTGCTGATCGACTGCATGGCGGCCAGGTAGATCAGCGCGTTGTAGCCGACCCAGCGCCAGTCGACCATGGTGGAGATGGCGAACCAGGAGGCGAAGCGGTTCGCCCGCCAGTCGATCGGGTCCAGGCCGACGCTGTCGAGCAGCCAGTTGACCAGACCGAAGTCCTTGGCGTAGATCATCGAGAAGATCAGCGCGACCACAGCGGTCGAGGTGATGATCGGCATCGCGATGGCCATCCGGAAGAACGTCTGCGCGCGCAGCTTCCGGTTCAGCGCGTTGGCGAGCATCAGTGCCAGCAGCAGCTGGGGCACTGTGGAGAGCAGGAACATGCCGAACGTGTTGACCACCGCGTTCCAGAACTGCGGATCCTCGGTGATCAGTTCGACGAAGTTGTCCATCCCGACGAAGGAGATCGTCGAGTTCAGCGGCGACCGGTCGGTCAGCGCGATCCAGACCGTGTACGCGATCGGGTACACGCCGAACACGGCGAAGATCACGAAGAACGGCAGGACGTACAGGTACGGCGAGTACTTCAGGTCCAGCCGGGTCATCGAGGCGGCGCGGCGGCGTGTGTGCCGTGCGGCGCGGGGCGCGCCGGGCTCGGGCGGCGCCGCGGCGTGCAGGTCGAGGCTCATGGGGAGTCCTTCTCCTCGGCCGGCGTCACCCGCCACACGGGCGACGCCGGACTCTGCGGGCACCGCGGGTGGCGCCGGCAGCCAGGGCTGCCGACGCCACCCGCGGGCGGCTCAACCGGTCACTTACCGGCGGCCGCACCGTTCTTCAGGGCCGCCTGCCACTGCTCGTCGGCCGACTTGCCCTGCTCCACGGCGCGCAGCGTGTTCTCCACGGCGGTGCGGACCGCGTTGTTCTTCGGGCCGAGGTAGACCGGCTTCAGGTCGGTGGCGCCGGCGGCGAAGATCTTGCCGACCGGGGCCTTGCTGAAGTAGTCGTTGGTCGAGTCGGCCACGGCCGGGTCGGTGAGCGCCTGCGGGTTCGAGGGCAGGTTGCCGACCGCCTTGTACGCGCCGATCTGGCCCTTGGCGCTGGTCAGGAACTTGGCCAGCTCCGCGGCCTCCTTCTGGTGCTTGCTCGACTTCGGCACGCCGAGGAAGGAGCCGCCCCAGTTGCCACCGGCGCCCGGCGCCTTGGCGATGTCCCACTTGCCGGCCGCCGCGTCACCGGCCTGGCCCTTGATGACACCGGTCATCCAGGCGGGGCAGGCGATGGTGGCGAAGGTGCCGTTCTTGAAGCCGGCGTTCCACTCGTTGGAGAACGACTGGAGGTTGTTGGACAGGCCGGCGGCGATCATCTTGGTGGTGAGCTGGTACGCGGCCTGCACGTCCGGGTTCTGGTCGATGACCAGCTTGTTGCTCTTGTCGTAGTAGGTGTAGCCGGTGCCCTGGCCCGCGATCTGCATCAGCACGACGTTGTAGAAGTTGGTCGCCGAGTCGACGAACTTGTGCTTCTTGTCGGCGGCGGCGAACTTCTGGCCGGTGGCGATGAACTCGTCCCAGGTCGGCCAGAGCGCGCCGACCTGCTCGCGGTCGGTGGGCAGCCCGGCGGCCTTGAACAGGTCGCTGCGGTAGCACAGCGCCATCGAGCCGACGTCGGTGCCGAGGCCCAGCACCTTGCCGTCGGGGGTGGTGCCCTGCTCCCACTTCCACGGCAGGAAGTTGCCCTTGAGGTCGTTCGCGCCGTGGTCGGCGAGGTTCACGAACTTGTCGGCCTGGGCGTAGAACTGGACGATCGTGCCCTCTTCCAGGGCCACCACGTCGCCGGCACCCGAGCCCGCGGTGATCTGCTGCGTCAGACGGGTGTTGTAGTCACCGAGGCCGAGGCCCTTGCCCCGCTCCTGGATCTTGACGTTCGGGTGCTCCGCTTCGTACTGCTTGTACAGCTCTTCGTAGCCGAAGCCCTGGTCGCCGAAGACGTCGACGACCAGGGTGACCGGGCCGCCGCCGCTGCCGCTGTCGCCGCTGTCCGAGTCATCGCCGCAGGCGGCGGTGGTGCCGAGCACGACGACGGACGCGAGCGCGATGGCCGCGAACCGCCGACGACGGATTGGGACGCTCATCCGAGACCCCTCTTTCGGTGGTGAGGCGATATCTGCTGTGTGGTGGGGGGTGCGTTTCGCGCGGGCCGGAGCGGGCAGGAGGGAGATCCGCACCACTCTCGGGAGCGCTCCCATGAGGTTGCCGGGAGGTGACAGGGGTGTCAATAGACCGTTGGGAGCGTTCCCATTTCGTTACCGCGTCGGCGCGCGGCCCCTGCGCGGGGGCCGCGCGGTCAGCGGTGCGGCGGTGGTGCCGCGGGTCGCGCGACCGGTGACGCGGCAGGTGCGCGCGGTCGGTGGCCCGGCTGGTCGCGCGGTCGGTGACGCGGCAGGTGCGCGCGGTCGGCGGCCCGGCTGGTCGCGCGGTCGGTGACGCGGCAGGTGCGCGCGGTCGGCGGTGCAGTTGGCCGCGCGGTCGGCGGCGCGAGGGATCGGGTCAGCAGCAGCGGCGCAGCAGGACGGTGGCGCGGTCCGGGTCGAACACGGCCGGATCGAACGCCGGGCCGGCCCACTCCCGCATGGTCGGATGCTCCGGATGCGCGGGATCGGCGAGCGCGGCCAGCAGGACCGCGTACCCGCCCGGACCGCCCACGTCCTCCGGTGGGCAGGCCCGCTCCCCGTCCAGGCACAGCGGGTAGCGCTCGTCCGGGTCGGCGGCGCAGCAGTCCTCCACCACCAGGTCGTGCTCCCACCAGTCACCGAAGTCGTACGTGTAGCGGAACCGGTCGCCCTTGCCCACGAGCGCGTCCAGCCGGACGTCCAACTCGTCGCGCAGCGCCAGTTCGCCGTCCGGGTCGGGCTCGCCGTACTGCCGGCCGTCCACGTCGAACGAGTGCAGGTGGCAGTCGCGCCAGCCCATCGCGTGCTGGATCACCCGGTGCAGCCGGTCCAGCGTGTAGCCGCCGGGCACCAGCACCCGCCGCCACACCGGCGGCCGGACGCCGGCCAGCGACACCATGAGCTGGAAGATCTGACGCGACACGACGTCCCATCCTTCCTGGGCATAGGCTGCCTGCATGATCTGCCGAGCCTGCCGGGAACGGCGGCACGACGACTGTCCTGGCCGGAAGTGGTGCGACTGCCAGCACCGTACCCCCGAACCCACCCCTCCGGTCACCGGTCCGGCCGGCGAATGACCGTCGGAACCCCGATCGAACGGATCTGGCCCGCACCCGTCACCGGTGCGCTCACCGATCCGCAGCTCACCGCGCTCTACGGCCGGACGGCCGGCCCGCACCTGCGGGTCAACTTCGTCGCCAGCGCCGACGGCGCGGTCACTCTGGACGGATACTCGGCCGGGCTCTCCGGCGAGCCGGACAAGCGGGTCTTCGGCCTGCTGCGGATGCTCTGCGACGGTCTCGTGGTGGCCGCCGGCACACTGCGGCACGAGGGCTACCGGGCGGTCCGGCTGAGCCCGGAACGCCGGGCCTGGCGCCGCGAGCAGGGGCTGGCCGAGTACCCCACGCTGGTGGTCGTCTCCGGTTCGCTCGACCTCGACCCGGCGCAGGCCGCGTTCGCAGACGCCCCGGTCCGGCCGATCGTGCTCACCCACGCCGACGCCGTACCGCCGCCCGGGCTGGCCGACGTCGCCGACGTGATCCGCTGCGGCACCGACACGGCCGACGACGCTGAGCAGGCCGACGGCACCGGGCAGCCTGGTGGCGCCGGTCAGCCCGACGACGGTGCCGGACGGGTCGACAGCAGCGGCCCGACCGACGGGGCCGGGCGGATCGGCGGCGCCGGTCAGTCCGACGGCAGCGGCCCGACCGACGGCTCCGGGCGGACCGGTGGCACCGGTCAGTCCGACGGCAGCGGCCCGACCGACGGCTCCGGGCGGACCGGTGGCACCGGTCAGTCCGACGGCAGCGGCCCGACCGACGGCTCCGGGCGGACCGGTGGCACCGGTCAGTCCGACGGCAGCGGCCCGACCGACGGCTCCGGGCGGACCGGTGGCACCGGGCGGATTCGCGGCGCCGGGCAGGTCGATCTCGTCGCCGGCCTGGCCGAGTTGCGTCGGCGCGGGCTCGGCCAACTGCTCTGCGAGGGCGGCCCGCACCTGTTCGGCGCGCTCACCGCCGCCGACCTGGTCGACGAACTGTGCCTGACCGTGGCGCCGCTGCTCGCCGGCGCCGGGCCGGGCCGGATCACCGCCGGGGACGCCAGCGTCCCGCGTCACCTGCCGCTGCGGCACGTGCTGGCCGCCGCCGACGGCGTGCTGATGCTGCGCTACGCCCGCGACCCCGCCGAGACCCCGCCCGCCGGCGCCGCCCCCGCCGCCTGACCCACTGCGGCTCGCGGCACGCCCCACAACCCCCGACGCGCACCACGCGCTGGCGCCGCCCTCGCCGCCTGACCCGCACGCGGCACGCGGCACGCGGCACGCGGCACGCGGCACGCGGCACGCGGCACGCGGCACGCGGCACGCGGCACGCGGCACGCGGCACGCGGCACGCGGCACGCGGCACGCGGCACGCGGCACGCGGCACGCGGCACGCGGCACGCGGCACGCGGCACGCGGCACGCGGCACGCGGCACGCGGCACGCGAGATCTTGGTATCAAACGGCCCCTAGAGGGGCCCTTTCGTACCAAGATCTCCGCGTCGTCCTGACACGTGGGACACGACTCCCGCGGCTCGGGACGCGCAAACCGGAAACGGCGAGTTCGGGGTGGGCAGGCGACGGGTGGAACGCCATGGGTGTCATCGGCCTGCGGAGGCACCCGTGGTGTTCCACCGAGCGGCCGGGCCGGGCCGGACAGCACCGCGCCGCACCGCACCGCGCCGGGCCGCGCCGCACCGGGCCAGGCCGCGCCGCACCGGGCCAGGCCGCACCGGGCCGGGCCGCATCTCGGCCACCCGACGGCACCGCTGGCGGTCATCGAGCGGGCCGCCCGGGAGCCTGCGGCGCCGGCGCGGCAGACGGCCCCGCAGCGGCGGGCGGCGCGGCAGGCTGCGGGCGGGGCGGCCCGACGGGCGGCGGAGGGGCGGCCTGACGGGCGGCGGAGGGGCGGCCTGACGGGCGGCGGGGCGGCGCGGCGGGCGGCGGAGGGGTGAACGTGGAGGAAACGCACGCATCGTGATCGGGCGGATTCGGGTGGCTACCGTTCGGCGCACCGGTGACGTGGCGTCCGCCGCGTCGCGTGGCAACCTGTCGCATCCCTCGGGCAGGATGCACGACGTGCACCGCCAACGGTACGACCAGCCGACCGGAGACCGCCGATGACCGACGATCAGCTCGACGGGCCCGGCGAGGGTGTCGGCCGGGTGCTCGGCACCGCCGACGCCACCCCGCTCACCTTCTGGACCGCCGTCGCGCCGGGCAGCTACCTGCAACTCGACGACGTGGTGGTGACCCGTCGCGACCTGCCCGACCGTGAGCCGGTGACGATCGCCGGGGTGGTGACCCAGGTGCGCGCCCGGCACGAGGGGGCGCAGTTCGACTCCGACGTCTTCGCCATCGCCGACGGCACGCTGCCGGCGCAGGTGCAGGAGGCGGCCGAGGTGACCACCACGCGGGTCGACCCGGAGTTCTACGTGCCGCCCACGCCGGGCGCGGTGGTGCACCGGGCCGAGGGTGACGCGCGGGCGCGGGCGCTGCACTTCGACCGGATGGAACGGCGGATCCCGATGGGGATGGGCCGCGACGGCGTGCCGGTCTACCTCAACGCCGACTTCCTCGACGGCACCCGGGGCGCGCACGTGTCGATCTCCGGCATCTCCGGTGTCGCCACCAAGACGAGCTTCGCCACGTTCCTGCTCTACTCGGTGTTCCGCTCCGGCGTGCTGGGCGGCGACGCCGTGAACGCCAAGGCGCTGATCTTCAACGTGAAGGGCGAGGACCTGCTCTTCCTCGACCACCCGAACAGCCGGCTCGACGACCCGACCCGGGCGGCGTACGCGAAGCTGGGCCTGGACGCCGGCGCGTTCCCGGACGTGCGGGTGTACGCCCCGCCGCGGGTCGGGGACTCCTCCGGCACGCCGGATGTGAGCAGCCGGCTCACCGGGGTGGACAGCTTCTACTGGACGCTGACCGAGTTCTGCGCCGACCGGCTCCTGCCGTACGTGTTCGCCGACGCGGACGACGAGCGCCAGCAGTACACGATGGTGGTCCACTCGGTCGCCGCGCACCTGGCCCGCTACGCCCAGCCGGCCGACGGCGGAGTGAGCATCGACGGGGTGCGGCTCGGCTCGTACGCGGATCTGGTCGACCACGTGGTCGAGCAGCTCAACGACGACGAGACGCGCGGCGAGTGGGCGGGCAGCGCGGTCGGGCTGGGCACCGTCAACGCGTTCGCCCGCCGGCTCATCGGCAGCAAGAAGGACCTGGGCCGGCTGATCCGGGGCGACCTGGCGACCCGTCGCCCGCACTCGATCAACACGGCGGAGAGCGCCCAGGTCACTGTGGTCGACCTGCACAACCTGCCGGATCGCGCGCAGCGGTTCGTGGTCGGCGTGACGCTCAAGAGCGAGTTCGAGCGCAAGGAGAAGGCCGGCACCGCCAAGCCGCTGCTGTTCGTCGTGCTCGACGAGCTGAACAAGTACGCGCCACGGGAGGGCTCGTCGCCGATCAAGGAGGTGCTGCTCGACATCGCCGAGCGGGGCCGCTCACTGGGCGTGATCCTGGTCGGCGCGCAGCAGACCGCCAGCGAGGTGGAACGGCGGATCGTCACCAACTCGGCGATCCGGGTGGTGGGCCGGCTCGACCCGGCCGAGGCGTCCCGCCCGGAGTACGGCTTCCTGCCGCCCGCCCAGCGGCAGCGGGCGCTGCTGGCCAAGCCGGGCACGATGTTCGTCAACCAGCCGGACATCCCGGTGCCGCTCTGCCTGGAGTTCCCGTTCCCGGCGTGGGCCACCCGGGTCTCGGAGGCGGGCCGCGCGCCCTCGGAGACGCTACGGTCGATCACGCAGGCCGCCGATCCGTTCGCGGTGGTCGGCTCCGGCTCCTCCGACGACGACATCCCGTTCTAGGCGGCACCCAGATGAAGATCCTGCACACCTCGGACTGGCACGTCGGCAAGGTCCTCAAGGGGCAGTCCCGGGCCGAGGAGCACAAGCAGGTCCTCGCCCAGGTCATCGACATCGCCCAGCGTGAGCGGCCCGACCTGGTGATCGTCGCCGGTGACCTGTACGACACCGCCGCGCCGACCCCGGAGGCGACCCGGCTGGTGACGCGGGCGCTGACCGCGCTGCGGCGAACCGGGGCCGACGTGGTGGCGATCGGCGGCAACCACGACAACGGCGCGGCGCTGGACGCGCTGCGGCCGTGGGCCGAGGCCGCCGGGATCACGCTGCGCGGCAGCGTCCGGGAGAACCCGGACGAGCACGTCGTCGACGGGGTCACCGCCGGCGGGGAGCGCTGGCGCCTCGCCGCGCTGCCGTTCCTGTCCCAGCGGTACGCGGTGCGCGCGGTGGAGATGTACACGCTCACCCCGGCCGAGGCCAACCAGACGTACGCCGACCACCTGGGGCGGGTGCTGGACCGCCTCGCCGAGGGGTTCACCGAGCCGGACCGCGTGCACCTGGTCACGGCGCACCTGACTGTGGTCGGGGCGAGCACCGGCGGCGGCGAGCGGGACGCGCACACGGTGCTCGGATACGCGGTTCCGGCGACAGTCTTCCCCGGCAACGCGCACTACGTGGCGCTGGGTCACCTGCACCGCTCGCAGCGGGTCATCGGCCCGTGCCCGATCCGCTACAGCGGCAGCCCGCTCGCCGTCGACTTCGGCGAGCAGGAGAACGTCGGCTCGGTGACGATTGTGGAGGTGACAGCCACCACCGCCGCCCGTATCCGCGAGGTGCCGGTGCCGGGCGCGGTGCCGCTGCGCACGGTACGCGGCACGCTCGCGCAGCTCGCCGAGATCGAGGCGCCGGAGGGCTGGCTGCGCGTCTACGTCCGGGAGCAGCCCCGGGCCGGGCTGCGCGAGGAGGTGCAGGAGCTGCTGCCCCGGGCGCTGGAGATCCGGATCGATCCGGAGCTGGTGCCCGCTCCGGGCAGCGGGACACGGACGGCTCAGCGGGCCGGCCGGTCGCCGGGCGAGTTGTTCGGCGACTACCTGGACAGCCGCGGGCACGCCGACGAGGGTGTCCGGGAACTCTTCGACGAGCTGCTCGAGGAGGTGGAGCACTGATGCGGCCGATGCGGCTGGACATGGCCGGGTTCACGGTGTTCCGCGACGAGACGACTGTCGACTTCACCGACGCGGACTTCTTCGCGCTAATCGGGCCGACCGGTTCGGGCAAGTCGACGGTGCTCGACGCGATCTGCTTCGCGCTCTACGGCACGGTGCCGCGCTGGGGCGGCGCCCGGGGGCTGGCGAACGCGCTGGCGCCGTCGGCGACCGAGGCGCGGGTCCGGCTGGTCTTCGAGTCCGCCGGGGACCGCTACGTGGCGACCCGGGTGGTGCGCCGCGACGGCCGGGGCACTGTGAAGACGGCGAACGCCGGTCTCCAGCTCATGCCGCCGGGGTTCGACGTCACCAAGCTCGACACCGGGCTCAGCCCGGACGATCTGGGCGAGGTGGTGGCGGGCACCCCGGCCGAGATGGAGCAGGCGGTGCTGGACGCGGTGGGGCTGCCGTACGAGCAGTTCACCTCGTGCGTGGTGCTGCCGCAGGGGCAGTTCGCCGACTTCCTGCACGCCAAGCCGGCCACCCGTCAGCAGATCCTGGTGAACCTGCTCGGGCTGGGCGTCTACGAGTCGGTGCAGAAGAAGGCGGTCGAGCGGGCCGGGCAGGCCGAGGCGAAGCTGGAGACGGTCGACAAGATGCTCGGCGGGCTCGCCGACGTCGACGACGAGAGTCTGGCCGCCGCCCGGGAGCGGGTGGACGCGATGCGGGAACTGGCCGCAGCGGTCGCTGCCGCCGTACCCGAATGGGAGCGGGCCCGGGCGACGGCGGGTGAGCGGGCCGCGGCGCTTGCCGCCCTCGACGCCGAGCTGGGTGTGCTGGCCGGGGTGCGGCCGCCGGACGGCACCGCCGAGCTGGCGCGGGCGGTGACGCAGGCCCGGGTCGCCGCCGACGAGGCGGCGGCCGCGGTCGGGCTGGCCGAGGAGCGCGAGGAGAAGCTGCGCGGGGAGCTGGCCGCCGCCGGTGACGAGAGCGCGATGCGGCTGCACCTGAAGGCGTACGCGGACCGGGACCGGCTGACCGCGGAGGCGGCGACGGTCCGCGCGGCGGTGGACGCGGCGCGGACCGAACACGAGGCGGCGGTGGAGGCGCTGGCGGCGGCGCGGGCGGACGCGCAGCGGGCCGAGACGGAGCTGGAGTCGGCGTTCCGCGCGCACGAGGACGCGAAGGCCGCCGACCAGGCGGTGGCGCTGCGGGCGCACCTGGTCGGCGGCGCGCCGTGCCCGGTGTGCGAGCAGACCGTCACCACGGTGCCGGCGGTGCCGAAGGGTTCGGCGGTGAGCCGGGCGATCGAGGCGGGCAAGGCCGCGCGCGCGGCGAGCGAGGCGGCCAAGCGGGTCGTGCAGGAACGCGACACCGCGGCCCGTGACTCCGACCGGGTGCTGCTGCGCGCCCGGACCCAGCACGACCAGCTCGGCGCGCGCCTGGCCGAGCTGGACGAGCAGCTCACGGACGCGCCCGCGCCGGAGCGGCTGCGCGAGTCGCTGGCCGAGCACGCACGGCTGCGGACGGCGCTGGAGGAGGCGGCCGGCGCGGTGCGGGCCGGCCGGGAGGCGGCCCGGCGGGCGCGGGGCGCACTCGACGCCGCGCAGGAGCGGCTGCGCCGGGCCTGGCGTGACTTCGACGCGGTACGCGACGGGCTGGCCCGGTTCGGGCCGCCGGCCGCCGACCGGGACGACGTGGCGGCGGCGTGGGCGGCGCTGGCCGGCTGGGCGGGCGAGCAGGCGCAGGCGCGACGCGCGGACCGGGACGGGCTGGCCGACTCGGTGGAGGCGGCGCAGCGGGCCGCGGCTGAGGTCGCCGACGGGATCGCCGCGTTGTTCACCGCGGCGGGGCTGGACGCGCCGCAGGACGCGCCGCGCGACGTGGCGGTGGCGGTGGAGCGGGCCGAGGCGGAGTTGCGCCGGCTCGACGAGCGCCGCGAGCAGGCCGCCGGGCTGCGGGAGCAGCGGGCCGGGCACGAGCACGAGGCCCGGGTGGCGCGGGCGCTCGCCTCGCACCTGCGGGCCAACAACTTCGAGCGCTGGCTGCTCACCGAGGCGCTGGACCTGCTGGTCGACGGCGCGTCGGGGATCCTGCGGGAGCTGTCCGGCGGGCAGTACGACCTGGTGCACGACAAGGGTGAGTTCTTCGTGGTCGACCACCACGACGCGGGGCTGCGGCGCGGGGTGCGCACGCTGTCCGGCGGGGAGACGTTCCAGGCGTCGCTGGCGTTGGCGCTGGCGCTGTCCGAGCAGCTCGCCGGCATGTCCACCACCGCCGCGAGCCTGGAGTCGATCGTCCTGGACGAGGGTTTCGGCACGCTCGACGCGGCGACGCTGGACACGGTCGCGGCGACGCTGGAGAACCTGGCCGCCCGGGGCGACCGGATGGTCGGCGTGGTCACCCACGTGCCGGCGCTGGCCGAGCGCATCCCGGTCCGGTTCGAGGTCCGCAAGGACGCGCGGACGGCCCGGGTGGAACGGACCGGCCTGTGACCGGCACGGGCCGGCGGAGCGCCGCGTGACCGGGCCGTCGCCGGCGTTCTTCGTCGACGCCTGGGATCCGTCGTACGGCGCGTCGTTCGAGGCGGCGGGCGGGTCCGGGCCGGCCGCGCCGAGCAGCGCGCAGGTCGACGCCGACGTCGAACTGCCGGCCACCGACTGGCGGGCGATCGGCCCGCGCGCGGGCGTGCGGGCGCCGGACGTGGTGCTGCTCGTCGACGGGGTACGCCGGATCGACGCCAGCGTCTGGACGGCCGAGGAGGACGGCGGTTCGTTCCCCGGCATCGCCGCCTCGTACGCGGCCGGTGTGGTCCGCTGCGACCTCGACCGGGGCGCCGCCGAGATGGCCGGTTCCCGGGTGGGCCGTGGCCTGTTCACGGCGAGCCCGTCGGCGCAGGACGTGGTCGCCGGGACGGTCCGCTACCCGGTGCACCGGGTCAGCGGCACCGGTGAGCTGAGCAAGCTGCCCGCGGCGGTGCAGGCGCCGCTGACCGCGCTGGAGGTGGCCGTCTCCGACGCGGTACGCACCGACGGCGACCTGCTGGTGGTGGACGGCCCGCTGCGCAGCCGGCGGAACCTGCCGCGCACGCTCGGGTACATCAAGACGCAGCACAGCCAGTACCTGGACGCCCGGCTCACCGCTGTGGTGACCGGGCTGGCGCCGGGTGAGCGCTGCCCGGTGTTCCGGCTGGGCACGGCGTGGGGCGGCTGGTCGTGGTATCTGCGGCTGCCGGTGCGCGCGGGCGCGCCCTGGGCGGGCATCGTGCGGGTGGAGTGCTCGGCCGACCTGACCGTGCCGGAGGCGATCGCGCTGGCCGACCTGTCGCTGGTGACGCTGCCCCGGTTCGCCTCCACCCCGTACAAGGATCCGCGCGCCCCGCAGAACCTGGTGCCGATCGCCGGGCTGGAACGCCGGCTGCGGGGCATGCTCGGCGACGCGCGGCTGCTGCACCGGGTGCTCACCGCCGCGGCGCGCGGGATGCGGCGCTGATGGGCCGGCGACGCGACTCCGACCGGGTGACGGCCGACGTCGACACCGGCCGGGCCGAGCTGGTGCCGGACGCCGACCGTCCGGGCTCCTGGACGCTGCTGCTCGACGGCGCGCCGCAGTCGCATGTGGACCTCGACGATCCTTCGCACCTGGAGTTCGAGTACGTCCGGCGGCTGGCCTCCGCGCTGGACCTGGTGGCGCCGGCCGGGACGCCGCTGCGGGTGCTGCACCTGGGTGGCGGCGCGCTGACCCTGCCCCGCTACGTGCAGACCACCCGGCCCGGTTCGACGCAGCGGGTGTCCGAGGTGGACGGCGCGCTCGTCGAGCTGGTCCGCCGCGAGCTGCCCTGGCCGTCGGATCCGCGCCTGAAGGTCCGGGTGGCCGACGCGCGGGCGACGCTGACGTCGAGCCGGGACGGCGCGTACGACGTGATCGTGGCCGACGTGTTCGCCGGCGCCCGTACCCCCGCGCATCTGACCTCGGTGGAGTACGCCGCCGAGGTGGCCCGGGTGCTCGCGCCCGGCGGCAGCTACCTGGCGAACGTGGCCGACGGCCCGCCGCTGCGGCACGCCCGCGCCCAGGTCGCGACGGTGCGTACCGTGCTGCCCCGGGCCTGCCTGGTCGGCGACGCGGCGGTGCTGCGCGGCCGGCGCTACGGCAACCTGGTGCTGGTGGCGTCCCGGGTGGAGCCGCCGGTTCCGGAGCTGACCCGGCGGGCGGCGGGTGACTGGTTCCCCGGCCGGGTGCTGGCCGGTGCCGAGCTGGACCGGTTCACCGGCGGCGCGGCGGTGGTCCACGACGCGGACGCCGTCGACTCCACTCCCCCACCGCCGGGAATTTTTTCGGTCAAACGTTGATCCGATCGGCTGATCGCTGCGTATCCCCGGGCGGCCATGCCCGTGGGGGGCCGGCTGATGTCATTGGACAGCGGAGGTCTGCATGCATGCGGTGGCGGCCGGCTGGCACGGCGAGGTGGCGCGGCCCGAGTGGATGTTCGCCCGGGCACAACCACACTCGCGCGCCTCGCGTTCGGGCCGGGGGGTCGACGCCCGGTCCACCGATCGCCAGAATGACCCGGTGCCGCCGCGACCCGCTCCCGGACGCCACCAGGCGACCTCCGCCGAGGCCAGCCACTCCGACCAGTTGATCCGCCTGCTGTACGCCGAGCACGCCGGCCCGCTGCTGATGTTCGTGATGCGGCTGACCGGCGGGGACCGGCAGCGCGCCGAGGACATCGTGCAGGAGACGCTGCTGCGGGCCTGGCGCAACGCGCACCGGCTCGGCGTGCAGGGCCAGGGCTCGCTGCGCCCCTGGCTCGTCACCGTGGCCCGGCGGATCGCCATCGACGAGCACCGCAGTGAGCAGGCCCGCCCACCCGAGACTTACGACCGGGATCTGACCATGTTCGCCGAGTCGGACAGCACCGACCGGGTGCTGCGCACGATGACCGTAGCGGACGCGCTGCGTACGCTGAGCCAGTCGCACCGGGAGATCCTGGTGGCGACCTACTTCCGGGGGCGCACCGTGCCGGAGGCGGCCGAGGAGCTGGGGCTCCCGCTCGGTACCGCCAAGTCACGGGTCTACTACGCGCTGCGCGCGTTGCGCACGGCTCTGCAGGAGAGGGGGGTGACCGAATGAGCCGGGCCGATCACATGGACGTCGCCGCGTACGCGCTCGGCGTACTGGACGCGCAGGACGCGGAGCGGTTCGAGGAGCACCTGGCCACCTGCTGGGCCTGCGCGGCGGAACTGGAGACGATGGTCCCGGTGGTGGGACTGCTCTCCGGCATCGACGGCGAGGCGATGGCCGCGCTGGAGCAGACGCACACCGATCCGGCGCTGCTGGACCGGACACTGATGGCGGTACGGCGGGACCGCCGTCGTACCCGGGTGCGGCAGTTGCTGGCGACGGCGGCGGCCGTGGTGGTGTTCGGCGGCGCGAGCGCGGCCGCGGCCGGGATGCTCGGCGACGATCCGGCGCCGCCGCAGGCCGGGCCGACGCAGGCCGCGCCGAGCGTGGCGCCGAGCGGCGAGCCGGGCAACCCGAACGACCCGGGCGTCGGCGGGAAAGAGGACATCGAGGGCGACCAGCACAACGCGACCGACCCGGGGACCGGCGTGCAGACCACGATGTGGCTGGCCCGCAAGGAGTACGGCACGCAGATCGCGGTGCAGCTCAGCCGTCTGCCGGGGCCGCGCACGTGCCGGCTGGTGGTGGTCCGCAAGAACGCCACGAGCGAGGTGATCTCCACCTGGTCGGTGCCGGTCGGCGGCTACGGGACGAACCAGAACCAGCTTCCGCTGGAGCTGAGCGCGTCCACCTCGGCCCCGGTGCGCGACATCGACAAGCTCCAGGTGCAGTCGGTCGACGCGAACGGCGTGGCGAGTCCGCTGGTGACGGTGGACGACATCTGATCTGGTGTGCCGACGGCGCCGGGTGGCTGAGCCACCCGGCGCCGTCGCGTCGTGCCCGGGCCGGCGGACCCCCTCGTGCTGACGCACGCATGCCGGCTTCCATCGGTTCAATCGGTCCACTGTGAAATGTGCCACCCTTGTGGGTTCAACCTTGACAGCGCTGTGCCCGTACTACTCGGCGAACTGCCAAGAACGAGGAGGGCACGTGGCACACCACAAGCGGACGACCGTCATCGTCGCGAGCGCGATGGTCGCACTTACGGCCTGCGCCCCAGCGGGCTACAACGGGGCGAACTCGGGCGCGGCCGAGCCGGTCGCCGTCGCCGCGGCCGAACCCACCGCGGCGGCCGAACCAGAGGCGTCGGCGGCTCCCGAGGAGGAGCCGGTCGCGGACAAGGCGCCCCCGGCCAACGTGAAGATCACCGACGAACTGGTCGGCAAGAAGCTGCCCCGGATGGGCCGCGTCGTCACCGACCAGGACGGCTGGGTGCTGTACCGGTTCGACAAGGACTCCGACGACCCGCCGCAGTCCAACTGCGTGGACAAGTGCGCCGAGGTGTGGCCGCCGTCGCTCACCGACGGCAACCCGCAGCTGCGCGGCGTCTCCGACGACAAGGTCGGCACCATCACCCGTCAGGACGGCACCCGGCAGCTCACCATCGGCGGCTGGCCGGTCTACCGCTACATCGGCGACAAGAAGCCCGGCCAGTGGAAGGGCCAGGGCGTCGGCGGCACCTGGTTCGTGGTCGACCCGAACGGCAAGAAGAACCTGACCTGCCTGCCGACCGGCACGCCCAAGGCGGTCGCGCCGCCCGCGGCGGGCAGCTCGGACAGCTCCGGCGGCGGCTCGGACTACTCGTACTGACACCGCAGGACACGGTGACCGGTCGCCGCCGGGGAGGGCGTGGCCGGTCACCGTCGCGAACCCCGGGAGGCGGGCCGCACCGGCATCGGCCCGCCTCCCGGCCAGGCGTGCCCGGCGTCACGGCCCGGTCGCGTGGCAGAGTGGCCTGGTGACCTCGCCCGACGCCCGCCGTACGCTGCGCCCGCCGGCCGGCTACCGGCTGGCCGCCTCGGTGCGGGCGCTCACGTTCAGCCCGTACGACCCGTGCGCGCGGATCGCCGCCGACACGTTCTGGTGGGCCACCCGCACCCCGGACGGCCCGGCCACGCTGGCGCTGCGCCCGTCCGCCGGCGACCTGCTGGCCGAGGGGTACGGCCCCGGCGCGGCCTGGGTGGTCGAGCGGGCCGACCGGATCGCCGGGCTCTGCGACGACCTGACCGGGTTCGCCGCGCTCGCCGGTACGCACCCGCTGGTGGCCCGCCTGGCCCACACGCACCACGGGCTGCGGATGCCCGCCACCGGCCAGATCTTCCCCCGGCTGCTGCGGGCGGTCTTCGAGCAGAAGGTCACCGGCAAGGAGGCGTACCGGGCGTACGCCGCCACAGTGCGGCACTTCCGGGAACCGGCGCCCGGCCCGCTGCAACCACTGCTGCTGCCGCCGGAGCCCGCCGCGGTGGCGGCCACGCCGTACTGGGTGTTCCACCCGTTCGGGGTCGAGCAGCGGCGCGCCGACACGCTGCGCCGCGCGGCGGCCGTCGCGGACCGGCTGGAACGCTGCGCCGACTCGGCGGAGGCCACCCTCCGGCTCACCGCCATCCCCGGCATCGGGCCGTGGACCGCCGCCGAGGTGGTGCGGATCGCGTACGGCGACGCGGACGCGGTGAGCGTCGGCGACTACCACGTGCCGAACACCGTGGCGTGGGCGCTGGCCGGTGAGGCGCGCGGCGACGACGCCCGGATGCTGGCGCTGCTGGAGCCGTTCCGGGGGCACCGCGGCCGGGTGTGCGTGCTGCTGGAGGCGGCAGGCGTCCAGGCCCCGAAGTACGGCCCGCGCGCCCCGATCCGCTCCTTCGCCCGCTACTGACCGGTCAGCGCCGCCGGCACAGCCGCCGCAGCGTCCGCCCCAGCCACCAGGCGTACGCCCGCTGGAAACCCGGCACGACCGGCCCGCCGGCCCGCACGTACCAGTGCGCCGGGCGGCTGAACGCGGTCACCTCGAACCAGACGCCGTCGGCGCCCCGGGTCACCAGGAACGCCTCCTCACCGACCTCCGGATGCCCGGGCAGCGTGCCGTAGCCGAACCCGGCCCGGTCCGGCTCCTCCACCGTCCAGACCACCTCGGTCGGGCCCCACAGCCGCACCGGGCCGACGCCCAGCCCCGGCGTGACCCGTACCCCGGGTGCCGCGCGCGGCGCGTCCGCGCGCATCACCACGCCGGCCGCGCGGTGCAGCCGCCAGCCCAGCACCGCGTCCGCCGCCAGCGGGAAACCGCCGTCCGGCAGCCGGACCCGGTGGCGCAGGTGGTGGTAACCGGCCGGCAGGGCGCCGTCGCGGGTCGCGCCCACCTCCGGGTACGTCAGCTCCGGCACGCCGGTCACCTCCACGCTCATGGGAACACCCCAGCCAGCGTACGGCCGCCCGGGAGCGCTGTGGTGAGCTGAGCCGGTGACCGACGTGACCATCGCCCCCGCCGGCCCCGCCGACGCCGGGGAGATCCTCACCGTGCAGCGTGCCGCGTACCTGGTGGAGGCGCAGCGCTACCGCGACGTGTTCCTGCCGCCGCTGACCGAGACGCTGGACGAGGTACGGGCGGCGCTGACCGGGCCGGACGTGGTGCTCGCCGCCCGGCGCGGCACCCGCCTGGTCGGCTCGGTACGCGCCCGCCTCGACGGCGACACCGCCCACGTGGGCCGTCTCTCGGTCGCCCCCGACCAGCAGGGCCGGGGCGTCGGCGGACGGCTGCTGGACGCCGTCGAGCACGCCTGCGCCGGCCGGGTGACCCGGTTCGCGCTGTTCACCGGCGCGGACAGCGCGGCGAACCTGTCCCTGTACGCGGGCCGCGGCTACCGGGTGGTGGCGCACCGGCCGGACGAGAACGGCAACCGCCTGGCCGTGCTGGAAAAGACGGTCCCTGAACCTCCGGACGGCGCCTGAGCGGGCGCTCCGGCCCCGGTCAGCGGGCCTCGCAGCAGCGCCCGAGGCCGTCCGCCTCGGTCAGTTCCGCGCACAACGGCGCCTGAGCCCGTCCGCCTCCTGCCGCAGGTAGCGGCGCATGGTGGAGCCGCCGAGCAACCCGACCAGCCAGGCCAGCGGACCGGTCTGCACCAGGATCAGCTCGGCCCGGGTCCGCCCGTCCTCCAGCGGGATCAGCCGGTGCTCACCCCGGGTGCGCACGCCGGGGCTCGCCGACTCCCAGGCGAACGAGTACGGCGGACAGATCTCCACGACCCGCCACACGGCCGGGCGCAGCCGGGGCTGCTCCAGCCGGGCCGTCGAGCCGAGGAGCAGCGGACCGGGCTCCAGCCGACGGGCGGCGGTGACCGACGGCGTCCACTCGGGCCAGCGCTCGACGTCGCTCTGCACCTCCCAGACCCGGTCGACGTCGGCGGCGATCTCGACGGACTCCGCGAACCGCATCGGCGTTCCTCCCCCGTGGACGGTCCGCTCAGGCTATGCCCGCCCTCCGCTCGCGCGCCGCCCCTCGCCCTCGACCCGCCCGCTCTCGTCGATCTTGGAGTTGTGGCGCCCAGGATGTCCGTTCGGCGACGTCTATGAGGTGCCACAACTCCAAGATCGGCGGTTCGCCCGGGCCGGAGATGCCCGGCCCCAGGGGTCACCCGGCGTTCCGCTGCTCGGTGCCGGCCGACAGGCGGTTCGCCCCGGCCGGGGTCAGGCGGCCTCGTGGAGATCGGCCAGGGAGACCGGGGCGTACCGCTTCAGCAGGCGTTCCAGCTCGGCGACCGAGCCGACCTCGCCGAGGACGTTCGCGCCGCCGCCGTGCTCCGGCGGGTAGCGGTGCGACAGCCGGTAGCGGTAGCGGCCGCGGACCAGCTCGACGCTGACCCGCCAGCGCCCGCAGCATTCGCAACTCCACTCCGGCACGCCGCGACGGTAGCTCTGACCTGCGGTTCCACCATTCGGGCGGCGGTGACGAACGCGGCCGGGACGGGACACGCCACCCGGCCACCGGCGGTGATCTGCCTCACCACTGTCGGTGGGGTCTGGTTGACTGGTCGCCGTGGACCTGCCGATCAACCCTCCGATCGAGCCGATGCTCGCCAAGAGCGTCGCCGAGCTGCCCACCGATGCCGGTCTGACCTACGAGCCGAAGTGGGACGGCTTCCGCTGCATCGTGTTCCGCGACGGCGACGAGGTCGAGCTGGCCAGCCGGGGCGGCAAGTCGATGACGCGCTACTTCCCCGAGGTGGTCGAGCAGGCCCGCCGGCAGCTCCCGGCCCGGTGCGCGGTCGACGGCGAGCTGATCGTGATCCGCCGGGACGGCCCGGGTGGGCAGCCTCGGCTCGACTTCGAGCTGCTGGCCCAGCGGATCCATCCGGCCGCCTCCCGGGTGAAGCTGCTGGCCGAGACCACCCCGGCCGACTTCGTCGCGTTCGACCTGCTGGCGATCGACGACGAGCTGCTCGTCGATCAGCCCTATCCCCGGCGGCGGGAGCGGCTGGAGCAGGCGCTGTCCGGGGTGCGCCCGCCGGTGCACGTGACGCAGGTGACCACCGACCCGGAGACGGCCCGCCGCTGGTTCGACGTGTTCGAGGGCGCCGGGCTGGACGGGCTGATCGTCAAGCCGGCCGACCTGCCGTACGAGCCGGGCAAGCGGCTCATGTTCAAGGTCAAGCACGCCCGCACGATGGACGCGGTGGTGGCCGGTTTCCGTTGGCACAAGTCCGGTCCGGTGGTCGGCTCGCTGCTGCTCGGCCTCTACGACGACGACGGCGTGCTGCACCACATCGGCGTCAGCTCCTCGTTCACCATGGCCCGCCGCAAGGAGCTGCTCGACGAGCTGGAGCCCTACCGCGACGTCGGCGGTGAGCACCCGTGGGTGCACGGCGACCACGAGCGGGGCCAGCGCATCCCGGGCGGGGTGAGCCGGTGGACCGGCGGCAAGAACCTGGAGTGGGAGCCGCTGCGTCCGGCACTGGTGGTCGAGGTGGCGTACGACGCGATGGAGGGCGACCGGCTGCGGCACACCGCCCGGTTCCTGCGCTGGCGACCCGACCGTGATCCCCGCTCCTGCGACTACGGTCAGCTCGACCGCCCGATCCGTTACGACGTCGACGAGGTGCTGCGCGGCGATCCGGCGGCGACGGTCGGTGACACCCGCGGCCGGGCGTAGCCTGACGGTCGACACGATCATGGAGGGCGCCCACGTGACCCGCTTCCCCGAACGGACCCGCCGGTTCCGGCCCGTCCTGGCCGCGTTCGTCGCGGCGGTGGTGCTCACCGCCGGCTGCACGCTGCCGGCGTTCGCCCCGCGCGCCGAGAGCGAGGGCGAGGCCGCCCCGCCAGGCACGGCGCCGGAGTGGCGGGCCTGCCCGGAGGTGCCCGACGAGCTGGTCGGCCGGGGCGCGGCGGACATGCGCTACGACTGCGCCCGGATCGCCGTGCCGCGCAACTGGGGCACCGGGGCCACCACCGGCGCGACCGCCGGGCCGGGCGCCGGTGAGACGTTCGAGATCGCGCTGATCCGGGCCCGCTCGACCAAGCAGCGCGACCGGATCGGCTCGCTTGTCATCAACCCGGGCGGTCCCGGCGCGTCCGGCGTCGACACCGCCGTCTACCTGTCATTCGGCCCGGCGTTCGGCGGCCTGCCGACGGCGATCACCGACCGGTTCGACATCGTCGGCTTCGACCCACGCGGGGTGGCCCGGTCCAGCCCGGTCAAATGCATCTCCGACGCCGACCTGGACGCCAGCTTCGGCTACGACCCCGACCCGGAGAGCCAGTCGTCGTTCGACGGCTTCGTCGGCCTCAACCGGCGGGTCGGCGAGCGCTGCGGCGCGAAGTACGGCGACCAGCTCCCGCTCTACGGCACCGAGCAGGCCGCGCGGGACATGGACGCGGTCCGCGCGGCGGTCGGCGACGACAAGCTCACCTACCTCGGCTACTCCTACGGCACGCTGCTCGGCGCCACCTACGCGCAGCTCTACCCGCAGCGCGTGCGCGCCCTGGTGCTCGACGGCGCGGTCGACCCGCAGCAGAAGCTGATCGCCGGGTCGGAGAGCCAGGCGAAGGGCTTCGAGCGGGCGTTCGACAACTTCACCAGGTGGTGCGCGGCGAACGCGGGCCGCTGCCCGATCGCCCCGGACGCCCGCGGTGCGGTCACCGACGCGATCGCCAAGGCGAAGACCTCTCCGGTACGCGCGCAGGACGGCCGCAAGGCCACCGCCGGCTGGGTCTTCTACGCGGTGATCTCGTCGCTCTACACCGAGCAGGGCTGGCAGGAGCTGGCCCGGGCGATCGACGACCTCCAGGGCGGCGACCCGGACGGCGTGTTCAAGCTGGCCGACGCGTACGCGGGCCGCGAGCCCGACGGGCACTACTCGAACCTGTTCGACGCCAACCTGGCTGTCAACTGCGCCGACGAGACCGAGAAGCCGTCGCGCGAGCAGGTCCGCTCGCTCCAGTCGCAGTGGCGGCAGAAGTATCCGCTGTTCGGTCCCGCCCTGGCGGTGGGGATGCTGGGCTGCGTGGAGTGGCCGGGCGAGCGGGATCCGTATCCGACCGGCCGGGCGAACGGCGCCCCGCCGATCCTGGTGGTCGGCACCACCGGTGACCCGGCCACGCCGTACGAGCAGACGCCCGCGCTCGCGTCGATGCTCGGCGTGGGACGGGTGCTGACCTGGGAGGGCGAGGGGCACACCGCCTACCCGCAGACCTCGTGCGTGACGTCTGCGGTCGACGCGTACCTGATCTCGCTCACCGTCCCCCGGGAGGGGCTGCGCTGCCCCGCCCGGTGACGGCGCGGCCGGCGGCCGGGGTGCGGACGCCGGCCGGGCCGCCGGTCAGCCGGCGGCCGGGGGCGTCCAGCCCTCCGCGATATGCCCGATGCGCACCCGCTGGGGGTGGTCGCCGACCGGGACGCTCGCGACCTTCTGCCCGGTGGCGAAGTTGATCGCGGTGACCTGGTCGGCGCCGGATTCGGAGATCACGCAGTCCCGGCCGTCCCCGCTGACGGTGGCCCAGTACGGCTTGCTCGCGGGCACCAGCGGTCCCTCGCGCAGCGTGGCCCGGTCCAGCACCGTGGCGTAGTCGTCCATGGTGCCCGCGACGCAGATCCGGGTGCCGTCGGGGCTCATCGACAGGCCGTGGTGCCGGGAGTCGTTGACCCAGGTGGTGCGGTCCTCGCTGGTGGCCGGGTTCTTCGGCAGCGTGGCGACGCGGGTGACCCGGTCGGTGGCCACGTCGTACTCGACGACGCCGTTGAAGAAGGACACCTGGAAGTAGAGCCGGCTGCCGTCCGGGGTGAAGACGGCGGGGCGGACCGCGTCGGAGAGGTCCCGGCGGCCGGCGGCGTCCAGCCGGTCCCGCATGTCGATCACCTTGACCACCTGGTACGTGCTGGTGTCGGCGACTGTGATCCGGCGGTCGCCCTTGGTCCAGTCGAGCCACGGCGCGTCCAGGTCGGTGTTGACCTCGCCGATGGACATGTTCCACAGCCGGGTGCCGCCGTCGGTGTAGATGTTCTCGTGCGGCTTGTCGCCGGCGCCGAACGAGCCGAGTTGCGCGCCGGTGCGGATGTCCAGCACGTGCACGGTGTTGGAGGTGGAGGCGGAGACCGCGACGCGGGTGCCGTCGGGCGACACGGCCATGTGGTCGGCGCGGTAGCCGGAGACCGGGAACCGCCAGCGCAGCGCGCCGGTGGCCAGGTCGATCGAGACGACGTCGGCGAAGCTGGGCCGGGACACCACGAGCGCGGTGCCGTCCGGCGTGGTGTACATGTCGTCGATGAGCTGGTCGTGGCCCTCCCCCGGGCCCTGCCGGATGCCGAGGAAGAACGCCAGCTTGATCGGGTTGAGGTAGATCTCGCGCAGCCGCGCGGCGCGGTCCGGGATCACGTTGATCCGGCCGAGCCTGGCGTAGTCGCCGCGGGACCGGATCACGTCGGCGGTGCCGTCCCAGTTGTTGCCGACGAACATCACCTCCTGGAGCGCTGCCGCGGCGGCGGCCGGCGCGGGCGCGGTCACCAGCGGCGCCGGCGCGACCAGGGCGAGCGCGGCCAGCACGGCCAGGCCGGCGCGGCGGCGGGTACGGGACGGGTGCTGTGGCACGGGTGTCATGGACGCCTCCTGGCAGCCGGTACGACATCGACGTTTCTCAGTGGCGCGAGCGGTGTTACCTTGCGGTAACAACCAGGAGAGCAACCGGCCGCCCGCCCGGGCTAGGGACCTGACGCCAACGCCCGCGCGGCCCGGTTGTGCCGCGTCGACAACCGGAGGGCGGCGGACGCCGATGACCCGGATCGGACAGGCCCCGACGTTCGGCGCGCTGCTGCGCGACCTGTCCGCCGATCCGGCCGCCGTCGACGAGGTGGCGCGGGCGGCCCGCGCGGACTCCCCCGAGGTGGCCCGGCTTCCGGCCGACGAGGTACGCCGCCAGGTCGTGCTGCTGCTGACCAGTGGCCTGGGTGCGCTGGAACGCCGCGAGGACCCGGCCGGACGCGATTTCGCCGAGGCCCGGCGGCTGGGCGCCGACCGGGCGGCGCAGGGCGTCTCGGTGGCCGGTCTGCTGCGCGGGGTGCAGGCCGGGCGGGACCGGGCGGTGGAGCTGGTGGTCCGGCACGGGCGGGCCGCCGGCATCCCGGACGAGGTGCTGCTGGAAGGGCTGCTCACCATCGGCCGGTACGCCGCGGCGGTGGAGCGGGCGGTGGTCGACGGGCACCGCGGCGCCGAACGGGAACTGGCACGTACCGGTGCGGCTGCCCGGGCTCACCTGCTGCGGCGGCTGCTGCGCGACGGTCCGGCGGGCCTGCAACCGGCCGAGCTGACCCGGTTCGGGCTGCGGCCAGACGGGCGCTACCACTGCCTGGTCGCCGCGCCGCCCGACCCGGTCCGGGCGTACGCACTGCACCGGCAGCTCACCGCGCGGGGCGGCCTGCTCGGCACGGTCGGGGACCGGCTGGCCGGGCTGCTGCCGCGACCGCCCGACGCCGCGCCGGCCGACATGCTGACGCTGGTGGCGCCGGCGCAGCCGCTGGCGCGGGCCCCGGACATGTACGCGCTCTGCCTGGCGGCGCTGGCCACGGCCGCCAATCGGCGGCTGCGCGGGCTGCGTCAGGTCACCGACCTGGCCGGGGAGACCGCGCTCGCCGCCCAGCCGCTGCTGGCCGAACTGCTGCGGGGCACGCTGCTCGGCGCGCTCGACCCGGCCGACGAGTTCCACCGGGAGCTGGCGGGCACCGCTCTCGCCTGGCTGCACCACGGCCAGCGCCTGGACCAGACGGCCGCCGAGCTGCACGTCCACCCGAACACGGTGCGCTACCGGCTGCGGCGGCTGCGGGAGCTGACCGGCGGGCCGCCGGTCGAGGAGGGCGCCCGGTGCACGGTGCCGGAGACCGTGCACTGGTGGTGGGCGCTGCGGAGCTGGCTGGACGACGGCTGACGCCGCCCGGGCCACACCGGCGCGCGGCGCTGTGCCAGGCTGGCCCGGTGACCGAGGTGATCTTCCGGGAGGCGGTCCGCGCCGACCTGCCCGCCGTGCTCGCGCTGCTCGCCGACGACGTGCTGGGCCGCACCCGCGACCTGCCCGAGGTGGACGAGGCGTACGAGCGTGCCTTCGCCGACCTCGACGCCGACCCGCGCAACCACCTGATCGTCGCCGACGACGGCGGGGAGCTGGTGGGCTGCTTCCAGCTCACGTACATCCCGGGGCTGGGCCGGCACGGCGCCGAACGCTGCCTGATCGAGTCGGTGCGGGTCCGCTCCGACCGGCGCGGCCACGGTCTGGGCCGGACGATGATGCGCTGGGCGATCGACAGGGCCCGGGAGCACGGCTGCGCGCTGGTGCAGCTCACCACCGACAAGCAGCGCGCCGACGCGCACCGGTTCTACCGCGACCTGGGCTTCGTGGCCAGCCACGAGGGCATGAAGCTGGCGCTCTGACCCGGCACCGGGCCGCCGCCCGGAGGCGCGCGGCCCGGCACCCGGATCAGTCCTCCGACACCAGCCGGCCGTCGCGCAGTGTGAGCGTACGGTCGGCCAGCTCGATCAGCGCCGGGTCGTGCGTGGCGACGAGCGCTGTCATGCCCCGGGCGTGCACCACCGCACGCAGCAGGTCCATGATCGACCGCCCGGTCTCGGAGTCGAGCTGACCGGTCGGCTCGTCGGCGATCAGCAGGTCCGGTTCGTTCGCCAGCGCCCGGGCCACCGCCACCCGCTGCTGCTGCCCGCCGGACAGCTCGTACGGGCGCTGCGCCGCGTGCCCGCCCAGCCCGACCAGCTCCAGCAGCACCGCGACCCGCTGCTCCCGCTCGGCCGCCGGCACCTTGGCCAGCCGCAGCGGCACCCCGACGTTCTCCGCCGCGGACAGGATCGGCACCAGGCCGAACGTCTGGAACACGAACCCGATGGTGCCCCGGCGCAACGACAGCAGCTCCCGCTCACCTGCGGCGGTGACGTCGTGCCCGGCCACCCGGATCCGCCCGGCGTCCGGCCGGTCCAGGCCGCCGACCAGGTTCAGCAGCGTGGTCTTGCCGGCGCCGGAGCGGCCCCGGACGGCGACCAGCTCGCCGCGTCCCGCCGTGAACGAGACGTCCCGCACGGCGTGCACCGCGTGCTCCCCCTTGCCGAAGGTGCGGCTCACCCCCTCGACCCGGACCACGTCGTCGACGGCCGTCCCCGGCTCCGCCGGCAGCACCACTGTCTGGTCGGTCATCACTCACTCTCCTCGCCGTGCGCCCGGTCGCCGGGGCGCACCTCGACGTGGTCGGGTTCCAGGTTGAGCCGGACCCGGTCGCGCAGGGACAGCGCCTCCACGAACTGCGCCGGCAGTTGCATCCGGCCGGTGCGGTCGAGCACCGCGTACTCCTCGCTGACCATCTCGGTGCCGCCGTCGGCGGTGACGCGCGCGGTCCGGCGTACCTCGGAGGCGGTCCGGCCGTCGCGGATCGCGACGGTACGGCGGACCTGGCCGGCCACGGCGTGGTCGTGGGTGACCACCACGATGGTGACCCCCAGTTCGGCGTTGATGGTGCGCAGCGCGGCGAAGACCTCGGCGCCGGTGGCCTCGTCCAGCTCACCGGTCGGCTCGTCGGCGAAGAGGATCTCCGGGTCGTTCGCCACCGCCACGGCGACGGCGCAGCGCTGCTGCTCGCCGCCGCTCATCTGGCCCGGCCGGCGGTCGGCGCAGTAGCCGACGCCCACCATGTCCAGCAGCTCACGGGCCCGTTCCCGCCGCTTGCGCCCTCCGCCGGCCCGGCCGGCCAGCTTCATCGGCAGTTCCACGTTCTCCAGCGCGGTCAGGTACGGCAGCAGGTTGCGGCCGGTCTGCTGCCAGATGAAACCGACCACGTCCCGCCGGTACGCGAGCCGCCGCTTGTTCGACAGCGACAGCAGGTCGTAGTCGGCGACCCGGGCGATGCCCGCGGTCGGGGTGTCCAGCCCGGACAGGATGTTCAGCAGCGTCGACTTGCCGGAACCGGACGCGCCGACGATCGCGACCAGTTCGCCCCGGTCGATGACCAGGTCGAGGCCCTGGAGCGCGACGACCTCGACGCCCTCGGTCTTGAAGATGCGCACCAGGCCGTCGCAGACGATGTGCCCGCGCAGCCGGTCGCGCCCGCCGGCCCGTTCGGCGGCGCGCTGGGCGGCGCGCTGTTGCAGCGACGCCAGATCCGGTACGGCCGACGACGGTTCGTCACGCGGCGTGAGACGCGCCGGGCCCGGGTGGCCGGAAGCGGTCGCGGTCATGTCAGCTCTCCTCTCCGAGCCGCAGCACCTCGCCGAGGCGCAACCGGCGGTTGTTCACGGCTTCCACGGTGATCGCGAAGCCGAGGGCCAGCATGGCCAGGACCGACACCCCGGCCACCAGGCCGGGTTCGAAACTCGGGCGCACGTCCACGCCCCCGGTGAAGGCGGGCAGCCCGAGCACCGGTGTGAGCAGCAGCGGCAGCAATGCGCCGACCACAGCGCCGGTGAGCACCGACACCAGCACCAGCGGCGTCAGCTCCACCATCAGCAGTCCGCGCCACTGGCGGCGGGACAGGCCCATCGTGCGCAGCCGGGACAGCACCTGCCCGCGCGAGCGGGCCCCGGCGAGCACGGCGAGCGCGAGCCCGAGCAGCCCCAGCGCGGCGCCGCCCCCGGCGCCGAGCACGAACCCGAACACCAGCAGGCCGTTCACGCCGGTGCCGCCCAGGTCGGCGCGCACTGCCGAACGGGTCGTCACCTCCGGCGCGCGGGCCTTGTCCCCGGCGTCGACCTCGCCGATGCGCAGGTAGCGCCGCTGCCCGTCGCTCGCGACCCGGTCCACCTCGGCCGCGTCCACGCCGGACCCGGCGAGCACGAAACCGGTCGGCGCGAGCTGGTGCGGGGCGTCGGCCGGCAACGCCGGCCACGGCAGCACCACGAACCGGCGTATGCCCTCGCCGACGAGCGCGAACTCGTCGACTGTGGCGGCGGTCCGCACCGGCAGCCGGTTGCCCTGCACGTCCAGCCAGGCGGGCCGCTCGCCCCGGGCGTCGGCGAGCCCGGCGTCGGCCAGTTCCCCGGCCACCGCCGGAGACACCAGCGCCGGCAGCGGCGTGCTCCCGTCGGTGCGGGCCCGCACCGGATCGGGCACGTCTACCGGTACGCCGGCCTCCCGTGCCACGTCGGCGAACCGCTCGCCGTCCACGAGCACCACGCGCAGCTCGGTGACCGGGGCGGGGCGTCCGGCGCGGTCGACGTACGGACGTTCGGCCGGCACTGTGAGCAGCGGCGCGACAGCGCGTACCCCGGGCAGCGCGGCCAGCTTCTCCGCGGTGTCCGGCGTGAAGCGCTCCCCGCGTACCAGCAGGTCACCGGGCACGGCCTGGGCGGCGGCGGTGTCCCGGCCGGTCTCGATGCCGGTCGCCACCACGCCGCAGAACGCGGCGGTGGCGACGGCCAGCACCACCACGACCAGCGGCCCGGTGCTCGCGGCCCGGCCCGCGCGGGCGGTGCCGAGGAACGCGACGCTGCCGCGCGCCCGGGCGGCGACGCGGCTGACCAGCCGCAACGGCCAGGGGTACGCGCGCAGCGCCAGCAGCGCCGCCGCGATCGCCAGCAGCACCGGCACGGAGACCAGCAGCGGGTCCACCGAACCGGCGGTGAGCCCGCGGCGGCGCAGCAGGAACGCGCCGAGCACGGCGAGCCCGAGCACTACCACCTCGACGGTGAGCCGGACGGCGGGTGACCGGCCGCCCAGGTCGGCACGTCCACCGGCCCGGCGGCCGACGGCGAGCGCGGCGAGCGGCGGCAGCAGCGTGGCCAGGAGCGCGGCGATCACCACCCAGCGCCACGACGCCCCGGTGCCGGGCAGCAGCCCGCCGAGCAGCCAGCCGATCCCGGCCGCGGCCGGCAGCACCAGCAGCGACTCGGCCAGGCCGCGGCGCAGGACCGCGCCGGTCGAGCCGCCGCGTGCCCGGATCAGGTGGAACTCGGCGCGGCGGCGGCGCGCGGCCAGCCGGGCGGCCAGCAGCGTCAGCCCGGCCAGCGTGGCGAGCAGCCCGGCCGCGATGACCGCGAGCAGGGTACGCGCGGCGGCGAGCGCGTCGGCGAAGCGCCGCAGCGGGATGTCCACGCCCTGGGTGAGGGTCATCTCGATCTGGGCGGGCCGGGCCCGGTCCAGCCCGTCGACGCCGGCGATCAGCGCGTCGAGGCGGCCCGGTTCGAGCCGGTCCGGGGCGATCCGGTACCGCCAGCCGAAGCTCACCGGCCAGCCGGTCGCGACGGCCTCGTCGACGCCGCCGTCGGCGGTGTAGGCGACGCCCACGAACGGGTCGCCGTCGCCCTCGGGCGGGGAGAGCTTGAGCATCGACGGCAGCGTGTCCCAGACACCGTCGGCCGGGTCGTTCGGCCGCCACACACCGACCAGGTGGACCGGGAGGGACTTGAGCACGTTGTCGTCCGGGTCGAGCATCAGGAGCAGGAACCGGTCGCCGGTCTTCACGCCGAGCGTGCCGGCGATCGTCTCGGCGAGCGTCACCTCGACCGTGCGGGCCGGGGCGACGGGGCGTTCCGGCCACCGCCCGTCGACCAGTGTGGCCGCCTCCTTGATGCCGGTACCGGCGCGCAGGTGCACGTCGATGAGCCCCTTCTCGGGGGCGAGCGTCGGGCCGCGCAGCCGTCCGGGCACGGTCTGGGCGACGTACCAGCGCTGGCCGATGGTGTCCCGGACCACGCCGGGCATCGCCTCCTCGATCCCCGCCAGCTCGGCCGCGTGACCGGTCACGGCGGTCCGGGTCGACGGCGGGAACGCGGTCGGCGCCGTGCTGTACGTGAGGTCGCGGCGGGCCACCGGCTGCCCTGCGACGTACTCGGTGAGCCCCTGCCCGGTCAGCCGGTCGGCGACCCGGGGCACGCCGGTGATCAGCAGGGCGGTCACCAGGGTCAGGACGGCAAGCAGCAGGAACTGCCCTCCGTATGCGCGTACCCGGCGCGCGGCACCAGGAAGGCTCATCGTTCTCCTCCGATCCGGAGCTGCGCGGCGGCGACCCGCTGGCGGATGCCTGTGGTGATGAGGGCGGCGAAGGCGAGCGCGGCGAGCAGCAGCCCGGCGGCTGTCGTCCCGATCGGCAGCCAGGGCACTGTGAAGGCCGCCTCGGGCACCGGCCGGCCGGCGGCCGGGGTGAGGATCACCAGCGGCACCATGGTGGCCGCCACGAGGGCGCCGACGAGCATCCCGACGCCGACGCCGATCGCGGCCAGGAACGTCTGTTCGGCGAGGTACGCGCGTGCCAGCAGCCGGGTGTTCGCGCCGAGCGTGTTGAACACGGCGAACTCGGTGAGCCGGCGCCGGGTGGTGGCCCAGACGTCGACCGCCAGACCGACCAGGGCGAGCAGCACCGAGCCGAGCGCGGCGGCCAGCAGCCCGGTGCGCGCGCCCTGCCAGTACGGATCCTCGGCGGCCTCCGCGGCCACCGCCCGCCGGTCGAGCAGCACCGTGCCGCCGGTCGAGGCGAGCGCGTCAGCGGCGGCGGTGTGCCCGCCGGGCGTGGTGCCCAGCCACCACTCGGCCACCGGCCGGACGCCGCCGCTGCGTTCGAGGAGTTGTGTGGTGGCGGTGGGCAGGTCCAGCAGCACCCCGTCGCCCCCGGTGCCGGGCACCGCGGCGACCTGGCCGACCACTGTGACCTCGACCGTCACCTCGGCGACCGACAGCTTGACGGTGTCGCCGGTCTTGAGGCTCATCGCGGCGGCCACGCCGGGGGTGACGAGCACCGGCACCGGACGGTCCGGCGCCTGCGGCACCAGCGCGAACCGGGACGAGGGCACCCGGGCGAACTGCAACAGCCCGGCCGGCACGTCGAAGCCCTGCGTCCCGTCGATCCGGGTCGGGCTCGCCTCGGCGGTGTCGCGCGGCCCGGAGCCCGGGTCGATCACCCGCCAGGACCCCTCCACCGGCAGCTTCAGGGCCGCCCCGGCGGCGTCGGTGAGCCGCAGCTCGTCCAGGAGCAGCCGGTACGAGCTGCCGGTGGCGTCACCGCCGTCGGCCTCGAAACCGGCCAGGCGCAGCGGGACGCCGCCGCTGTCCGGCAGCGGCACCGAGAAGCGCACCGGCTTGCCGTCGCCGTCCCCCTCGGCGAGCCGGACCCGCCAGGTGGCCCCGGCGTCGGTGGCGAACAACGCGGTGACAGCCACCCGGGGCCGCTCGTACATGCTCTCGACCGGGGTGCGCACGGTGCCGGACAGCGTCTTCGCCCCCTCGGGCAGGACGCCGCCGGCCGGCGCGGTCCGGCCGTTCGCGAGCCGGTCCAGCAGGGCGCCGGTGGACGCGTCACCGCCGGCGTCGTCGAGCCGGATCATCCCCTTCGCGGCGGCGGCGTCGAACGCCACCACTGTGGCCGGCCGGGCCTCACGGCCCAGGCGTACGTCGTCGCGCCAGGCCGGCAGCACCCGGTCCACGCCGGGCACGGCGGCCAGCTGGGCGGCCCGGTCCGCGGGGGCGGTGCCGTCCCGTTCGGTCAGCCGCAGGTCCGCGCCGACCGTGTGCTGTGCCTGGTCCCGCTGCGAGCGTTCCCAGGAGGCCACCAGCGACCAGGCGAGCGTGCTGCCGCCGACCGCGAGCGCGAGCAGCAGCACCGGCCCGGCGTGCGGGCGCCGGCCCGCCTGCCACATGCCGAACATGGTGGCGTTCCACGTCCGCCGGTCGACGAAGCGTTCCGCGAGCCGGGTGGTCGGCGGCAGCAGCCGCAGCGCGATCACCGCTCCGGCCAGCACGCCGATGGTGGGCGCGGCGGCCAGCAGCGGGTCGATGCCGAGGCTGCCGTTCGCGCCGGCGAGCGGCGAGGAGTACTGCCGCAACTGTGTCCAGGCGAGCACGGCGAGGGCCACCAGCGCGATGTCCACGCTCGCCCGCTGCACGGCCGCTCCCCGGGAGGGCCGCGACCGGGACGCCATGTCCGCGACGTACGTGCCCGCCCGGCGCATCGCCGGCAGCACCATGGCGAGCAGGCAGCCCACCGCCGCCCCGACCGCCACCACCCACACCCGGGCCAGATCGCCGTCGGCCAGCCCCAGGTCCGCGCCCAGGTAGTGGATCGCCTGCCCGGTCAGCGCCGGAGCCAGCAGCAGCGCCGGCGCCACCACGAGCGTCGCCTCGCGTACGGCCAGCCCGGCGATCTGCCCCCGGGCGGCGCCCCGGGCCCGCAGCAGTGCGGTCTGCGCCCGCCGGTCCTCGTTGAGCAGCGCGGCCACCAGCACCAGCGCGTACCCGCCGAGCACCACGATCAGCAGCAGCGGGGTGAGCAGTGCGGACCGGCCCACCAGGTCGGCCCGGCTGAGCCGGTCGACGAGCCGGTCCAGGTGGCTGACCTGCTGTGTCGAGGAGCCCAGGCCGGTGGCCTCGGGCAGCTTCCCGGTGATCTCGTCGAGCGCTGTGGTCACGGCGGGCAGCCGGGCCGGCTCGACCGCCACCAGGTCGGGGTCGACCACCCAGGCCGCCGAGGTGGAGCCCGGGAAGGTGCGGGCGAAGTCGGCCGGGTCGAGCGCGAACGGCCCGTACGAAGTGATCTCCGCGTCGCCCTGGCTCTCCCCCACCCCCGGGGCGAGACGCCAGTACGCCTCGGCGGCGTCCCGGGGCCGCCACGTGCCCACGACCACCACGGTGCCGGCGCGCTCCGCGCCCCGGTCGTACAGCGGCACCCGCTCCCCGACCTCCAGGCTCAGTTGCGCGGCCACCTTCTCCGGCAACGTCACCTGCAACGGGTTGCTGCCGGGCACCGGCCACGCCCCGGCGGCCAGCTCGGCGTGCGCGGGCAGGTCGTCGAGCGTGGCCAGGTTGGCGAACATCGGATCGTCGTCGGTACGGGCGGCGCCCACGTCACCGGTCAGCTCCCGCCCGGTCCCGGAGCGGCTCGCGGCCACTGTGACCGGGGCGCCGCCGAGCCCTTTCGCGAACTGTGCCCGTACCGCCCGGTCCCGCTCGGCGAACGCGGCGGCGTCGGCACCACCGGAGCCGCTGATCAGCAGGCTGCGTTCCTCGGCCGGTGCGGCGTCGAGCACCGCCCGGGCGCCCGCCTCGACGGCCCGGCGGTTGTAGTCGGAGAGCCCGGTGACCAACGCGACCGCGACGAGTGCCGCGACAGCGGCGGCGAGCAGCAGCCCACGGGCCTCTATCGCCCGCCTCCACACCAGCTTCATCCGACATCCTCTCCTGGCCCCGGCGGGCCGATGCCGAGAGAGAGCAGTGACGCCCACCAAAAGGTTCGCGCCCGTTACATGATCGTTATCGGCCTTCCCGCGCGGATATCCGGGGGAGGCAGCCGGCGGATGTGCCCACGACCGCCGGGAGCGCCCGCCCGACCGCGGTACCCGTCCGTTCGCCTGGATTGGACCGGGCTCGACGGGCTCCCCAGGAGGACAAGCTGACGACGCCCCGAGGGTTCATGACCGCCGCCCGTGACGACGTAGCACTCACGTTGGTACCGCCGGATATGCGGCACGAACTCCCGTGGGATCGCAGAGCATTGACGAGAAATCCTCAGCCTGAATGTCCCTAAGAAATCACAGACAGGGCTTTCAACAACTCGACCAACGGCCCGGCTGTCTGCCCCGTAAGGACCGCAAGGTCCTTTACCTTCTCACCGTACTTCTTAACTCTTTCCAGGAACTTGGGGCCGGATTCCTGGCTGTTAGCGAGCTCTTGCGCCTCTGCGGCAAGAGCGGCGATCGTCGCCGGATCCGCATCCGAGTGCGGGAGGTCGTCCGAAACCCCTCTGAGTGCCGCACGCAGGTTCGCTTCGATGTGCGTGGTGAGCTCGACGTGCTGCTGGACCGAGCTCACCATCTCGGTTGCATTGTTCACGACAACGCCACTTGATCCGAGGGCCCTGCGAACCGACGCGTAGAGCTCCTTTACTTCCGCCTCGAGGGACTGGATACGTTTACAGTTCGCCCTTTCTCTTTCCAGCCGACGTCGCAACTGGACACCCACAGCAAACCCAGCATTTAGGTACTTCTCCTGCAGACTCTTCGCCATGGGGAGATCGCTACGGAGAACTGCAGCGCTTGCTGATTCATAGAACCGCTGGGTAGAGCGTATAAGATCCTCGCACTCAGGCCAGTCCTCTCGCTCCAACGCCACCTCCACCAGCGCTTGATCACGGCGACTGCGCATCTCCAGCGCGTTTGAGCGAAAGACTGGAGCCCAAAGATTTGAGGATATATACTCAGCCAACGATGCAGACTCCTCGAACTGTAGAGCAGCTTCCTCGGCAACCCTGGCCGCAGCCTTGAAGTCGCTGGTCGACACCAATTGATTATACTGTGCCACAAGTCCCTGCGCCTTCAGGCTGTGCCACTGGAAGCGGAAGCCTCTGAGGGCGTTAATCCCGTGCTGGTCAGCACTGAACTCCTCTTCGTACTCCTCAATCAACATCTGCATTGCGAAGGAGGCCCGGTCGAAGCCGGCACGAGCGCCGGAAAAGTCGTGAACGGCGAGCCGGATGGCTGCCGCCATACCTTCCGCCTGCACCTGCGTTGCAGCGTTGGTGAAAGATATCAACGCGGCGGGAGTTTCCGAATTCCGCTGATGCTGGTTCAGCAAATAGACAGCTTCCTCCCCGCGACCGTCTCGAAGAAGAGTCAGAGCTTGGCCAATCAACTCAAGCCACTCAATCATCGACTTCTGCGCCACCGCGTATTTACGCAGGCTCCGCAGCCGAGGCGCCATGGGATGTTCTGCCAGATTTTCGACCTGCCCCAGCAGATTCAGGTAGGCAAGGCGAACCTTCTTTGCGTCCCGCAGTTGAGTAAGAGCGTCCGCGACGCGCAATTCTTGAAGCGCAAGAACGGCGATCTCCACAAGGCGGTCCTCGACGGCGTCGACCGACTGGTCGTATGCTTCGGTGAAGTCGAAGGTCGATGATGTTCTCGCCACTATCGAAAGCGCATGCGAAAAGGGATCCTCAAGTGTCGCGACTTCTTCACTCTCGACGCCGCCAGCAGCAAGCCCTTCTCCCGGTTCCGCTTCAGGCCCGGAACGCAAAGGTTCGCTCCCTTGCTTCCCGCCGCCCTCCTGGTGGGGCTTCGAAGTTTGCGTCATCCCACGATGATGACAGAAAGTCAATGCATGGTCACGAGGCGATTCGCGCGGGTTGACAACGCGGAGCGTAAGCGCTCATCACTGCAGGTCTTGTCGAGCCGAACAGTGCGATACCAGGACAGAATGGCATGGAGCCTCACTGTCGTGCGCGGGCAGCGGGGTGGGTGGTGCCGGTAGGCCGGCACCACCCACGGCGACAGATCAGCCCTGGTCGTTCAAGCAGTCCGCGCGAACCGCCCCGACGAATCGGGTCCACGCCGTCCGATCGAAGCTCAGCGCTGGCCCCTGCCGGTCCTTGGTGTCCCGCACCCCGACCGCGTCGGCGAAACCGGCCACCTCGACGCAATCACCTTCGCCGCCGGACCGGGACGACTTGCGCCACACTCCATCACGTCCCATCGGTCATCTCCTCAGCTATCGTCATCATCAGCTTGCGGGACTCACCAGCATCGAGCGCCCGCTCACCGAGCGAGCGCCAGCCGTCCTCGTAGGTCTGGATCTCGTGAACCTTGTCAAGGTATGCCGCGCCGCATGGACCGTCCATGTAGATGGTGGTCGGCTCCGGTTCCCGCACGTCGGTCGGGAAGTCGAGCATCGTGAACGTTCCAGCCGACGCCCAGCGGTAGAGACCAGCGCTGAGTGGGAGCACCCGGATACGGATGTTGTGCTGTTGGCTCGCCACCACCAGGGCATCGATTTGCCTACCCATCGCCGACAGATCGCGCAGCGGTCGACGTAGCACCGCCTCATTTAGGACCACGTCTAGGTAGGGAGCTCGCGGCACTGCACGGGCCAGCAGCCGTTGCCGCCGTAGCCGGACGTCCACCTTCGCTTGCCGCTCCGCGTCACTCAACTGCGGGTTGTCGGTAGCAATCACCTCGGTCATGTACTCGACGGTCTGCAGCAAGCCCGGTACCAAATTTGCCTCGTACTTGCGAATCTTCGTCGCGGCGGCTTCCAGGCCCACGTACAACTTGAACCAGTCTTTAATTGCCTCCCCGTAGCTGTGCCACCAACCGTGCGCCTTGGTTTCCCGGGCCAGAGAGCGCATGGTTTCGATGGTTTCTCGCGACGTGCCGTAAACGCGGCACATGGCTTCCACGTCATTCGGGTGCATCGGCACCTGACCCGTTTCGTAACGCCAGATCCGGGGCGCCGACCATTCGAGTTCCTTGGCCGCCGCGGTCACCGTGACGTGCGCGCCTTCGCGAAGTTCTCTCAGATATCTGCCGAGCTGCCTACGCGGGACGGTGCTTCCCGAGTCGTCCACGTCATCTCCTTTGGTGTTGTCGCGTAAGGCACCTCATCCCTTGGTCTGCATTCTGCCGCGAAAGATTGCCTCGGGCCAGAGGTGAATTGACCATTGTGGTGCCCGCCGGGGACGCGGCGGGTTCGCGGGGACGGATGCCTTTCCCCGAAACCTCATCCCGGCATCCGTCCCCGCACCTGGCGCCGATCCACAAAGGAGAGTCATGGACTCGATCGATCGCATCCTCGGCGACATTCCGCTTCCGCCCTACGTCACCGCCGAGGATGTCACCTTCGCGGTCCGGGCGATCACCGTGCACGCCCCCGAGCAGTGGCCCGAGGGACCGCGCTGCCGCAACGACCGGGCACCCCACCCGTGCCGGCTGCACCGCTGGGGCCGCCGGGTGCTCGACTTGCGCGGGCTCACCGACAGGCAGATCCATACGCTCGTCGCCGAGCAGACGGCACCCGTGCGGTGATCTACGTGACCGGGGAACGCCTGCTCCCGCACCACGTCCGCGCTGCCTTCTTCGACCGGCGCTGGCGCGGTCTCGACCCAGCCCAGGTACGCGACCACCTCGACCGGGCGGCCGACGAACTCGAACGTCTGAGCCGTGAGCTGGTCACCACGCGGACCGAGGCCGAGCGCGTCCGCCAGGCGCTGCGGCAGTGACAGTCCCAGCATCGCGCCTGCCGCCTCCGTGACCCGGACGCCCCGCCGGGCGGGTGGCCACGATGATCGAGCAACGCTGGATCATTCACCTGCCCACCACGCTGACCAGCGCCGACGAGGCAGCCGCCCTCGCGGTGACGCTGCGCGCGTCGCTCGGCCACGTCACGGTCATCGACTTCGGCGAGACCACGCTGAGCGAGGAGGACAGCCAGTTCGCGCGTACCCGGGTCTGGTGCGACGCCCGGCTCGACGGCGCCGGCCGGTGCGGCCACCGCAACGACCACGACGGTTCGTGCGGCGCGTGACCCGGCGCCCGCGCGCTGGGTCCGGCGGGAGGAGGGCCGCCGGTAGCATCCGGGGATGGGCAGGTTCCTTGCACTCTTCAACGGCGCCGCTGACGAGGCCGGCAAGGCCGACCTCACCGAACAGCAGCAGACCGACTTCATGAACGCCTGGGCGGCATGGGCGCAGGCCAACGAGAGCGCCCTCGTCGACCCCGGCGCTCCGCTGTATGGGAAGAAGCTGGTCACGACGCGGGGCGTCGAGGACATCACGGACAACCTGATCGCCTACGCGATCGTGGAGGCGTACTCGCACGACGAGGCGGTCCGGATCTTCTCCGGGCACCCGCACCTGGGGCTGTTCGCCGGGAACTCGATCGCCGTGCTGGAGTGTCCGCCTCCGCCCGTCTGACCGCTGCTGGGGGGGGCGTCAGAGGCGGGGGCGGTCGCGGTCCTTTGACGGCTGGACCCGCTTCGGCTCGCCGGGCATCTTCGGGTACTCCGGCGGGTACGGCATGTCGCCCAGGCCGTCCGCGGCGTCCCGCTCGGCCCACTCCAGCAGCGGCGTGATGTCCCACGGGGCGTCGTCGATGCCGGCGTGCGGGTCGCCGCGCTCGGCGAATCGGGCCGGCACCGTGCCCAGGTGGAAGTCGTCCGGGTCGACCTCGGGCAGCTCGTCCCAGTCGACGGGGGTGGAGACGGTGGCGCGGGCGTTGGCGCGCAGCGAGTACGCGCAGGCGATGGTGCGGTCCCGCGCCATCTGGTTGAAGTCGACGAAGACGCGCTCGCCGCGCTCCTCCTTCCACCAGGCGGTGGTGACCAGCTCGGGGCGGCGGCGTTCCAGCTCCCGGGCCAGCGCGATGGTGGCGCGGCGTACCTCCACGAACGTCCAGCGCGGCTGGATGCGCAGGTAGACGTGCACGCCCCGGCCGCCGGAGGTCTTCGGCCAGCCGGGCACGCCCAGCTCGTCGAGCAGACCGCGCAGCTCAGCGGCGGCGGTCACCGCGTCGGCGAAGTCGGTGCCGGGCTGCGGGTCGAGGTCGACGCGCAGCTCGTCGGGGCGGTCGGTGTCGGCGGCGCGCACCGGCCACGGGTGGAACACCACCGTGCCCATCTGCGCCGCCCAGGCCACGTGCGCCAGGTCGGCCGGGCACAGCTCGTCGGCCGGGCGGCCGCTGGGGAAGGCGATCCGCGCGGTGCTGACCCACGGGGGCACGCCCCGCTGCGGCACCCGCTTCTGGAAGAACATCTCCCCCTCGATGCCGTCGGGGAAGCGCTGGAGCGTGGTCGGCCGGTCGCGCAGGGCGCGCATGATCCCGTCGCCGACGGCCAGGTAGTAGCGGAAGACGTCGGCCTTGGTGAAGCCGCGCTGCGGGAAGATCACCCGATCGGGGCTGCTCAGCCGCACCGCGTGCCCGGCTACCTCGATCTCCTCGACCGCACCCTTGCCCGCCATCACGCGACCATATGCGATGCCACCGACACCCGACGTACCGTGGAACGGTGAGTCTTTCCGACAACGAACTGCCCCGTACCGAGGACGAATGGCGCGTGCGGCTGAGCCCCGAGGAGTTCCGGGTGCTCCGCGAGGCCGGCACCGAGGCGCCCTGGACCGGCGAGTACGTCGACACCAAGACCCCCGGCGTCTACCACTGCCGGGCCTGCGGGCTGGAACTGTTCCGCAGCCAGGACAAGTTCGACTCGCACTGCGGCTGGCCGAGCTTCGACGACGCCATCCCGGGCGCGGTCAAGGAGATCCCGGACAACACGCTCGGCATGCGGCGCGTGGAGATCCGCTGCGCGCGCTGCGACAGCCACCTCGGGCACGTCTTCGAGGGTGAGGGCTTCACCCCGAAGGACACCCGGCACTGCGTCAACTCGATCTCGGTGCGGCTGGAGCCCAGCGCCGGCTGACGGCGGCGTCAGAGCCGCAGCAGGCCGCCGGCCTCGTCCACCTGGTCGGCGGCCTCGTCGTCCAGCCACACCCCGCCGGTGGCCAGGTAGCGGAAGCGGTACTCCCCCGGCTTCAGCCGGACCGTCACGGTACGGGTGCCGTCACGGCGCGGCACCAGTTCGTGCCGGCCGGGCTCCCAGCCGTTGAAGCAGCCGACCACGCTCACCGTGCCGGCCGGGGTGTCCCGGGGCAGCGAGAACGTCACCCGGGTCTGGTTGCCGAAGAGCTTGTTGCGCTTGATCACGAATCCTCCGGGGATTTTCGGCGGTCACAGCAGTCAACGCGCGACACGCCGGGAGCGACTCGCCGTGGGGCCGGATCAGGTTCGCCGGTTCCGGTTGCTCGAAGGTGTCGTCTGCGCGACTCTCGGATGACAGGTCCGTTTTCGGGGGGTTTCGCATGGCTGCCTGCGAGGTTTGCGGCAACGACTACTGGATGGCGTTCGAGGTGCGCACCGTCGACGGGTCGCGGCACACGTTCGACTGTTTCGAGTGCGCGGTGCACAAGATGGCGCCGATCTGCGAGCACTGCCAGATCAAGATCGTCGGGCACGGCGTCGAGGTCTCCGGCCGCTTCTTCTGCTGCGCCCACTGCGCCCGCGCCGTCGAGGGCGAGCAGGGCGCCGAGGTACGCGACGCGGTCGGCGCCCGCCCCGCCTGACGCGGGCGCTCCCGGGGCGGCACCGGCGTCGATCTCCGTCTAGCATCCCTCCGGTGTCCCGACGGTTGATCATCGCGGTGGCCCTGGTCGCCGTCCTCGCCGGCTGCGGTTCCACCACCGAGCCCGCCACCGCCCCCGCGCCGGCCCTGGCCGCGCCCTCGCCCACCGACGGCGGGGCCGCCGCGGCGCTGCGCGACCGGTACGCCGCGACCGGCGACCTGGCCGGCCTGGCCGAGAAGCCCGAGCACGCCAGTGAGCGGCTCGACTCCGACGGTGTCGTCTGCGGTCGCCCGCTGCCCCTGCTCGACCGGCGGCTCGTCGCGTCCACCCGGGTCTTCGTCACGCCGGAGGGCACCCCGGCCGGCGAGTTCGTCGAGATCGCCCAGGAGACGGTGGTCTACCCGGACGAGGCGGCCGCCGCGGACGCGGTACGGCAGGTCTTCGGCCTGCTGGAGGCGTGCGAGCGCGACGAGGAGGAGGGCCAGGTGACCACCGGGCACACCGCGGGGGACCTGCCCGCCGGGCTGGGCGTGCCGGGCCGGGTGGTGTCGGCGACCATGACCGTGTCCGACGGCACGCGTTTCCCGCACCGCTACGGCTGCCTGCGCCACGGCCGGGTGACCCAGTGCGTCGCGGTCTGGACCCGCTCGGCGGCCGACACCGGCACCTGGTTCGAGCGCGCCGTCACCGCCACCGCCACCGGGCTGCGCACGTCGAAGGGCTGAGCAGCGCCGGCCCGGCCACGCCGAACCGCCGCGCGTTGAGCCGGCACACCGGGACCGCGCCGGCCCGGCGCGCCGAGCCGACGTGCCGCGCCAGGGGGAGCACGACCGGGCGGAGACGCGCCGCCTACCCTGGGCCGATGCCCGTCGAGTCCCACCTGGCAAGCTTCGCCGACCTGGACACCAGCACCTTCCACGACCTGCTCCGGCTGCGCATCGACGTGTTCGTGGTCGAGCAGTCCTGCCCGTACCCGGAACTGGACGGCCGGGACGTCGAACCCGGCACCCGCCACCTGTGGCTGAGCCGCGACGGCGCCGTGGTCGCGTACCTGCGGATCCTGGCCGACCCCGGCGGCGTGGCACGGATCGGGCGGGTGGTGGTGGCGCCGGTGGCCCGCGGCGCGGGCCTGGCCGGCGCGCTGATGACCGAGGCGCTCGCCGTGGTGGGTGACCGGCCGTGCGTGCTCGACGCGCAGACGCATCTGGTCGGCTTCTACGAAGGGCTCGGCTTCGAGGTCAGCGGCCCCGGCTACGTCGAGGACGGCATCCCGCACACTCCGATGCGCCGCGACCCAACTCATTGACGTTTGTCGCTTTCTGTGGCAGCGTGCGGGCGGAGCCGCCACGCGGGAGAGGGCAACTCCCGAGTCCGGGCGTCGTGCACCGACACCCTTCCCGGAGGCTTTCCATGTCCACTCCGTACCGCCGCCCGCTACCGCTCGCGGCGGCGATCCTCGGCGTCTGCGCGGTCGTCGCGGCGCTGCTCACCACCGCGTTCTCCGGCCCGGCCTCGGCGCACGGTTCGGTGGTCGACCCGGCGTCGCGCAGCTACAGCTGCTGGCAGCGTTGGGGCGGTGACTTCCAGAACCCGGCCATGGCCACCCAGGATCCGATGTGCTGGCAGGCGTGGCAGGCCGACCCGAACGCCATGTGGAACTGGAACGGCCTGTTCCGCGAGGGCGTGGCCGGCAACCACCAGGGCGCCATCCCGGACGGGCAGCTCTGCAGCGGCGGCCGCACCCAGAGCGGCCGGTACAACGCGCTCGACACGGTCGGCGCCTGGAAGACCGTGCCGGTGACCAACAACTTCCGGGTCAAGTTCTTCGACCAGGCCAGCCACGGTGCCGACTACATCCGGGTGTACGTGACCAAGCAGGGCTACAACGCGCTCACCTCGCCGCTGCGCTGGAGCGACCTGGAACTGGTCGGCCAGATCGGCAACACACCGGCCAGCCAGTGGACGCGTGAGGTGGACGGCGTGTCCATCCAGATCCCGGCAAACGCGCCGGGCCGCACCGGCCGGCACGTGGTCTACACGATCTGGCAGGCCAGCCACCTGGACCAGTCCTACTACCTGTGCAGCGACGTGGACTTCGGCGGGTCCGGCCCGACCACCCCGCCGACCAGCACGCCGCCCACCAGCACCCCGCCGACGAGCACGCCGCCCACCAGCACCCCGCCCACCAGCCCGCCGCCGACCACGCCGAACCCGGCCGGTGGCTGCACCGCGACGTACGCGATCACCGGTTCGTGGGGTGGCGGTTTCCAGGCCGACGTGAAGGTGACGAACGGCAGCGGTTCGCCGATCCGCGGCTGGTCGGTGAGCTGGAACTACCAGAACGGCCAGCAGGTCAACTCGGCGTGGAACGCCACTGTGACAACGAGCGGAACGCTCGTGACGGCACGCAACGTGGCCTACAACGGCTCGCTCGCGCCGGGTGCGAGCACCTCGTTCGGCTTCACCGGCTCGGCCGGTGCGACGAACCCGGTGCCCAGCATCGTGTCCTGCACGACGACCTCCTGACGACCGCCGTCCCGGTCGGGGCCCTGCTCGACACCGTCGCGGTGTTAAGCGGGGCCCCTTCCTCTACCGCAGGCGTTAAGAAGGTGCCCTTCCTTTCACACCAGGCAGTTGACGATGTCGGCGACCGAGCGGCGGCGGCCGGTGTAGAACGGGATCTCCTCCCGTACGTGCCGGCGGGCGCCGGAGGCGCGCAGGTCACGCATCAGGTCCACGATCCGGTGCAGCTCGTCGGCCTCGAACGCCAGCATCCACTCGTAGTCGCCGAGCGCGAACGAGGCGACCGTGTTGGCCCGCACGTCCGGGTAGCCCCGGGCCATCTTGCCGTGCTCGGCCAGCAGCTCGCGCCGCTCGGCGTCGGGCAGCAGGTACCACTCGTACGAGCGCACGAACGGGTAGACGCACAGGTAGGCGCGGGGCTCCTCGTCGTTCAGGAACGCCGGGATGTGGCTCTTGTTGAACTCGGCCGGGCGGTGCAGCGCCATCTGCGACCAGACCGGGGTGAGCGCCCGGCCCAGCGTGGTGCGGCGGAACCGCAGGTACGCGTCCTGGAGCGCGTCGCTGGACGACGAGTGCCACCAGATCATCAGGTCGGCGTCGGCGCGCAGCCCGGCCACGTCGTACGTGCCCCGGATCGTGACGTCCTTACCGGCCAGCTCGGTGAAGAGCGACTCGACCTCGTCGACGACGTTCTCCCGCAGCGACGGCAGCGGGCTGGTGGCCCGGTACACCGACCACATCGTGTAGCGGATGGTCTCGTTGAGCTCGCGCAGCCGCGCCGCGTTGGTCTGCTCGGTCATGCTGCCGATCCTTCCAGTGCCGTGATGATCTCTTCGGCCGCCGTCTCGCCGGAGCGGACGCACACCGGGATGCCGACGCCGTCGTAACCGGCCCCGGCCACTGCAAGCGTCGGGTGGGCGGCGCGCAGCGCCGTCCGGACCGCCGCCACCCGGGCGGTGTGCCCGGGCGTGTACTGGGGCAGCGCGCCACCCCACCGCTGCACGTGCCGGGCCGCCGGCGCCGGCAGCGGCGCGCCGAGCACCGCCGACAGCTCCCGGTGCGCCGTGTCGGCCAGGTCGTCGTCGGTGAGCTGCAGCGACGTCTCGTCGCCGTACCGGCCCACCGAGGCGCGCACCAGCGCCAGCCCGTCCGGCCGCCGCAGGTGCCCCCACTTGGTGGTGAAGAACGTGGACGCCTTGATCGTCAGCCCCTCACCGGCCGGCACCAGGAAGCCGGACAGCTCCGGCAGGGCCGGCCCCGGCAGCGCGAGGGTGATCAGGGCGACGCTCGCGTAGTCGAGCGCGCCCACCGTGCCGGCCGCCTCGGGCGCGGCGGCGGCGAGCAGCCGGGCGGCCGGGCGGGCCGGCACCGCGAGCAGCACCGCGTCCGCCTCGACGTGCTCGGCGTCGCGGGTCGGCCCGACTGTGAGCCGCCAGCCGTCCGGGGTGCGGCGCAACTCGCGTACCGCGGCGCCCCGGCGGATCGTCGCCCCGCTCGCCGTCGCCGCCGCCTCGACCAGCGTGCTCAGCCCACCGGCGAGCGTGCCGAAGACCGGTGCGCCGGGCGCGCGCGGCGCGGCGGCCTGCGCGGCGCGTACCGCACCGACCAGCGTGTGCTCGGCGCGTGCCGCGCGGGCCAGCGCCGGCATCGTGGTGACGAGCGACAGGTCGTCGGCCCGCCCGGCGTACACGCCGCCGAGCATCGGGTCGACCAGCCGCTCCACCACCGCGTCTCCGAGACGCTTGCGGACCAGCTCACCGACCGAGGTGTCCTCACCGTCGGCCAGCAGCGGGTGGCCCGCGTCGCGGTCGGCGTCCGCGGCCGGCGGCGCGACCGCCGCCACCTTGTCCAGATCCCCGGGTACGCCGACGAGCGTGCCGCCCGGGACCTGGCGCAACGTGCCGTCGACGAGCAGGGCCGCCTGCCCGACGGTCGGGTGCACGATCGACGCGTCCAGTCCGAGGCGGCGGGCCAGCGTCACCGCCGCCGACTCGCCACCGGCCGGGTCGCGCATCAGGAACGACTCCGCGCCGAACTCGACCGGCCCGCCGGCCAGCTCACCGGTGTGCAGCTTGCCGCCGAGGCGGCCGGACTGCTCGTACACGGTGATCTCGGTGCCCTCGGGGGCCCGGTCGCGCAACCGGACGGCGGCGGCCAGCCCGGTGATCCCGCCACCGACGATCGCCACCCGCCACGGTCGCACCACTGTCTCCTCCTAGCGCACCGGTCGCGCGGTCAGCTCGTGCACCAGCGCGACCACCCGGGTCAGCACCTCGGGGTCGGTCTCCGGCAGGACGCCGTGACCGAGGTTGAACACGTGGCCGGGAGCGGCCCGGCCCTGCTCGACGATGCGCCGCACCTCGGCCTCCACCACCGGCCATCCGGCGAGCAGCACCGTCGGGTCGAGGTTGCCCTGCACCGCCTTGTCCGGCCCGATCCGGCCGGTGGCGACGTCGAGCGGCGTCCGCCAGTCCACGCCCACCACGTCGGCGCCGGCCTCGCCCATCGCGCCGAGCAGCTCGCCGGTGCCCACCCCGAAGTGGATCCGCGGCACACCGGCGTCGGCGAGGCCGCCCAGCACGTACGTCGAGTGCGGCAACACGAAGCGGCGGTAGTCCGCCTCGGAGAGCGCGCCGGCCCACGAGTCGAACAGCTGCACCGCGGAGACCCCGGCGTCGATCTGCACCTGGAGGAACGCCAGCGTCACCTCGGCCAGCCGCGCGCACAGCGCGTGCCACAGCTCCGGGTCGCCGTACATCAGCGCCTTGGTCTTGGCGTGCGTACGCGACGGGCCGCCCTCGACCAGGTAACTGGCGAGCGTGAACGGGGCGCCGGCGAAGCCGATCAGAGGGGTGTCGCCCAGCTCGACGACGAGCCGGCGGACCGCCTCGTCCACGTACGACACGTCGTCGCGGCCGATCGGGGTGATCCGCTCGACGTCGGCGGCGGTACGGACCGGCTCGGCGACCACCGGACCGGTGCCGGGCACGATGTCCAGGTCGATGCCGGCCGCGGCGACCGGCACCACGATGTCGCTGAACAGGATCGCCGCGTCCACGCCGTGCCGGCGCACCGGCTGGAGCGTGATCTCGGTGACCAGGTCGGGCCGGCGGCAGGACTCCAGCATCGGCACGTTGGCCCGGATCTCCCGGTACTCCGGCAGCGACCGGCCGGCCTGGCGCATGAACCAGACCGGGGTGTGCGGGCCCGGCTCGCGCCGGCAGGCGCGGACGAAGGGCGAGTCGGCCGGCCCGCCGCGGCGGGGTTCTCCGTCTCGGGCGGCAGTGCCCGTGGTGTCGGTGGTCATCGCGGCAATCGTGCCACGCCCCCGGTGCGCGCCCGCGTTCACCGTCCGCATTTGTGACGTAGAAGGAAGGGCCCCCGCTTAACGCCTCCGGTAGCGGAAGGGCCCCTTCTTAACCGTCGATCACCCGGCGCGCCGTCGCGCGCCGCGCGGTGAGCGCGGCATAGGCTGCCCGCATGGCCCCCCCGATCGCGCTCCCGGAAACGTTCGCCCGCGCGGTCGCGGGGCTGCGATCGGCCACGCCCCGACCGGAGATCATCCTGGAGGAGGTCGGCGCGCCGCAGCGGCTGGCCCCGTACGCGTTCGCGCTCTCCGCCGCCGTGATGCGCGACGAGGACGAGGTGGCCACCGGCCGGCTGATCCTGCTGCACGACCCGGCCGGGCACGAGGCGTGGCAGGGCACGCTGCGGCTGGTCACGTACGTCACCGCCGAGCTGGAGGTCGACCTGGCCAGCGATCCGCTGCTGCCCGGTGTCGGCTGGACCTGGCTGACCGACGCGCTCGACGCGCAGGGCGCCGGGCACCGGGCGATCGGCGGCACAGTCACCCAGACGCTCTCCACCCGCTTCGGCGAGCTGGCCGGGCCGCCCGCCGCCGGTGACATCGAGATCCGCGCCTCCTGGACGCCGCTGCGCGCCGACCTGGGCCCGCACCTGCTCGGCTGGTGCACGCTGCTGGCCTCCACGGCCGGCCTGCCGCCGCCCGGCGTCACCGCGCTGCCCACCCGCCGCTCCGCCGGCGCCGCCTGACCGCACCCCGCCCGGAGACACGCGAAAGGCCGCCCCGGACGAACCGGGACGGCCTTCGGTGGACGCCGGTCAGAGGTAGTTCTCGGCCTCGTCGCAGATCTTGTCCAGGCCCTTGCTGGCCGCCTCGAAGGCGGCCCGGTCGCCGCGCGACGCCGCCGCCATGGCCGTGGTCAGCTTGTCCAGGCAGTTCGCGATGACCTTCTTCTGCCGGGCCTGCTCGTCCCGGTCGTTCTTGGTGCCGGTCAGGTCCTGCTGGGTGTCCGACAGCCGCTCCTGGACCGCCTTCAGCTCACCCTTGAGCTTCTCCATCTCCTGCTGGTTCGCCGAGATCGTGCCGTCCCGCTGGCTGACCGTCTGCCGGGACTTGTCCAGCTCGCCGTTCGTGGAGACGTACAGGAACGTCATCACGCCGCCGAAGACGAACAGCAGCGCGGCGACGAGGCCGAGCACCAGCGCCGCCCACTTCCTGCCGCCGCCGGTGGCCGGCGGGGCACCCGCCGGGCCGTACGGGCCGGGCGGCCCGGACATCGGCGGCGGCCCGAAGCCGGGGCCGGACACCGGCGGAGCCGACGCGGGCGGGACCGACATCGGCTGCGCGTAGCCGGGGGCGGAGACCGGCGGGACGGAGACCGGCGGCGCCGACATCGGCTGCGCCGGCGGGGGCACCGGGGCGGCGCCGGGCGCGTATCCCGGCTGTCCCGGCGTGGCGGGCTGGTATCCGCCGTACCCGGGGGCGCCGTCGGACACGGTGGGCTGGTGCAGCGTCGGCGCTGGCTGGTTCGGGTCGTACTGCTGGGGCGCGGGCCGGCTGCCGTACGGGTTGCCGTAGACCGTGCCCCCCGGCGCCGGGGGCGGGTTGTCGCCCCCGGCCGGTGGGTAGGACATGTCGTTCCTCCAGATGTGCTGGTCCCCCGCGGGGTGGCCCGATGGGCCGGGGTCGATGCGGTGCGGCCGGGCCGGTGCGGCCACCGGTCAGCAGAGCCGGAACCGGTCGCAGGCGGTCTTGATCGGCACCGCGAGCCCGATGCCCTCGGCGTTGCGGGCCTTGGCCGTGGCGATGCCGACGACCTCCTTCGAGCCGTTGATCACCGGGCCACCGGAGTTGCCCGGGTTGATCGGCGCGTCGAACTGGATCACCGGGCCGCCGCCGCGCTCGTCCTCGCGGAACGCGCTGACCACGCCCGTGGTGACGCTGTCCTGCAACCCGAGCGGCGCGCCGACCACGATGATCTGCTGGCCCGACCGCACCGGGTCGCGGGCCGCGACCAGCCCGGTGAACTTGGCGGTGGTCTGCAGCTGCGCCAGGTCCTTGTCCTTGTCGGTGGCGATGATGGTCGCCTCGAACCGCTGGTCCTTGCGCTCCAGGAACACCTTGCGCTCACCCGCGGTGAAGACCGACTCGACCACGTGGAAGTTCGTCAGCAGGGTGGTGCCGCCGCCGGACGGGGCCTTGCCGACGGCGAACGCCGTACCGGTGAACTGCCCGGCCCGCACCCGGAACACGCTCGGCAGCACCGCGCTGGCCACCGCCTCCGGGTTGAAGGCCGCGCCGGCCTTCTTCTCCAGGCTGCCGGCGCGCTGCTCCAGGCCGTCGAGCCGGCTGGCGTCCGTGCCCTGCCCCTCGGCCATCCGCTTGTCGGCGGCGGCGAGCCGGTCGTCGAGCCGGTAGATCTGGTACGCCTGCACGCCGGTGACCACCGTCAGCACGGCGGCAAGGGCCAGCGCCACCACCGCCACCCGGCTGCGCCGCGCCGGCTGCGCACCGAAGCCGGCCGGGCCGCCGACGAGGGCCGCCTGACCGGGGTACGCGGAACCGGGCTGGGACGGCGCCGACACCGGCTGCCCCGGGTAGGCGGGCGCGGACACCGGCTGGCCGGGGTACGACGGGCCGCTGCCGGACAGGCCCGGATACGACGGTGCGGCGGGCGCCCGGTCCGGGTACGACGACGAGCCCGGCCCGCCCGGATAGGACGGTGACGCGGAGACCGGCTGGCCCGGATAGGACGGTGACGCGGCCGGCTGGCCCGGGTACGCCGGGGCGGCGGACCGGGAGGTCTGCGCCGGTACGGCGCCGAAGGACGACGGCTGGCCCGGCGCGGAGCCGTAGGACGGCTGGGCCGGCGCGGAGCCGTAGGACGGCTGGGCCGGCGCGGAGCCGTAGGACGGCTGGGCCGGCGCGGAGCCGTAGGACGACCGGCCCGGCTCGGACGGCGTGGTGCCGTAGGACGGCTGGGCCGTGGCGGGCGGGGTCGCGACGCCGGACGAGGCCGCGTAGGGCGTCGGCTGCGGCGTGCCGGCCGGGTCCGGGAGACCCGGGTAGCCGGCGGGCGGCTGGACGGCGGCCCGCGCCGGGTAGCCGGGGGTGCCGGCCCACTCGGATCCACCGGGGAACGATCCCGGCACCGGGGCCGAACCGGCGGGCGGGGCGAAGCGCGGCGGCAGCGGCCCCGGCCGGTCGGCTGCCGTGTCGCCGCCGCCGTGCCCCGGCACGTCGTCGCCGGTTCCGTACCCGCCTGTCATGCTCGACCGTCCTCCCCGTCGGCTTCGCCGACGCCCCCCGACCCGCTGCGGCACCCGTACGCCGTTCGCGGCTCGATGGACCGTACCGGCGGGAACGGGCTTTGTCTTCCCCCTTGTCCGACCCTCTCACGGCCCCGCAACCCGCACCTTTCCGGTCACCTGACGGCCATCGCGCCGACACGCGCCGGACCGGCTGCGCACACCGGATCGTCCGGCCTACTAGGGTTGTCAGGTGACCGACGAACCACCCCTGCGCCGTCGGGCCGCCGAAAGCCGTACCGGGGAGGCGTCCGCCCAGCCGACGTCGGCCCTGCCGGAGCCGGCGGACGCGGGGTCCGAGACCGATCCGGGCGCGGCCGTCCCTCTGACCGCGCCGCGCGACGGCACGCCCGCCCCGGTGGCCACACCTGCCGAGTTGGACGAGGTCGTGGCCCGCTTCGCGGCCGGCACCGGCCCGGTGGCCCTCGATGCCGAACGCGCCTCCGGCTACCGCTACAGCCAGCGCGCCTACCTGGTGCAGCTGCGCCGCGGCGGCGCCGGCACCGCGCTCATCGACCCGCTGCCGTTGCCCGACCTGTCCGCCCTGGACGCGGTGATCGCCGAGACCGAGTGGGTGCTGCATGCGGCCAGCCAGGATCTCGCCTGCCTGGCCGAGGTGGGGCTGCGCCCGCGCCGGTTGTTCGACACCGAACTGGCCGCCCGGCTGGCCGGTTTCGAGCGGGTCGGCCTGGCCGCGCTGACCGAACAGCTGCTCGGGTTCAGCCTGGAGAAGCACCACTCCGCCGCCGACTGGTCGAGCCGGCCGCTGCCGGAGTCCTGGCTGACGTACGCGGCGCTCGACGTCGAACTGCTCGTCGACCTGCGCGACTCGCTGGACGAGGAGTTGCAGCGGCAGGGCAAGTCGGGCTGGGCGGCGGAGGAGTTCGACGCGCTGGTGCGCAACGGCGCCTCGCCGCGCGTCCGCGCCGAGCCGTGGCGGCGCACGTCCGGCATCCACCGGGTACGCGGCGCGCGGGCCCAGGCCCGGGTGCGTTCCCTCTGGTACGCGCGGGACCAGATCGCCTCCCGCCGGGACGCCGCGCCGGGCCGGGTACTGCCCGACTCGGCCATCGTGGCCGCCGCCGAGCTGGACCCGAAGGACGAGAAGACGCTGCTCACGCTCCCCGGGTTCGGTGGGCGGTCGGTGCGCCGGCTGGCGCGTACCTGGCTGGCGGCGCTGGACGACGCGCGCCAGTTGCCGGACGACGCGCTGCCGGTGAGCCCGGCGGTGGAGGGTCCGCCTCCGCCGCACCGGTGGGCCGAACGCGACCCGGTGGCGGCCGGGCGGCTGGCCCGGGCCCGGGAGGTGGTGGTCGGCACCGCCGGGGCGCACCGGCTGCCGGCGGAGAACCTGATCGCGCCGGACTCGATCCGCCGGCTGGCGTGGCAGCCGCCAGCGGAGATCACCGACGAGACGGTCGCGGAGACGCTGCGCGGGTTCGGTGCCCGGGAGTGGCAGATCGGGCTGCTCCTGCCCGCGCTGACGGAGGCGTTGCACACCCCGCAGCAGTGACGGCCGCGGCCGGGGTGTGAGGTGGGCCACGCGGGGTGTGGTGCCACGTCTGGTTACTGGCGAGTAGCATCCGGGGAAATGCCCGTGCCGAGGGAGGCTCCAAGTGCCCCGTGAAGTCCGGGATGTCGTCTTCGTCGACGGCGTCCGTACCCCGTTCGGCAAGGCGGGTGGGATGTACGCCAACACCCGCGCCGACGATCTGGTGATCCGCTGCATCCGCGAGCTGATGCGCCGCAACCCGCAACTTCCGCCGGAGAAGGTGGAGGAGGTGGCCATCGCCGCCACCACCCAGATCGGTGACCAGGGCCTGACCATCGGCCGCACCGCCGCCCTGCTGGCCGGCCTGCCCAAGACCGTGCCCGGCTTCGCCATCGACCGGATGTGCGCCGGCGCGATGACCGCCGTCACCACCGTGGCCAGCGGCATCGCCGTGGGCGCGTACGACGTGGCCATCGCCGGCGGCGTCGAGCACATGGGCCGCCACCCGATGGGCGAGGGCGTCGACCCCAACCCGCGCATCGTCGCGGAGAAGCTCGTCGACCCGTCCGCCCTGGTGATGGGCTCCACCGCGGAGAACCTGCACGACCGCGTCCCGCACATCACCAAGGAGCGCACCGACGCGTTCGCGCTGGCCTCGCAGCAGAAGACCGCGAAGGCGTACGCCAACGGCAAGCTCCAGGGCGACCTGGTGCCGGTGGCGGTCCGCGACCCGGAGGCGGGCTGGGGCCTGGCCACAGTGGACGAGGCGCCCCGCGACACCTCGATGGAGAAGCTGGCCGGCCTGAAGACCCCGTTCCGGCCGCACGGCAAGGTCACCGCCGGTAACGCGGCCGGCCTGAACGACGGCGCCACCGCCGCGCTGCTGGTGGCCGAGGACACCGCCCGCGAGCTGGGCCTGCCGGTCGGCATGCGTCTGGTGTCGTTCGGCTTCGTCGGCGTCGAGCCCGAGGTGATGGGCGTCGGCCCGATCCCGTCGACCGAGAAGGCGCTGCGCATCGCCGGCCTGAGCATCGACGACATCGGCCTGTTCGAGCTGAACGAGGCGTTCGCGGTGCAGGTGCTCGCCTTCCTCGACCACTTCGGCATCGCCGACGACGACCCGCGGGTCAACCCGTGGGGCGGCGCGATCGCCATCGGTCACCCGCTCGCGTCCTCCGGCGTCCGGCTGATGACCCAGCTCGCCCGCCAGTTCGCCGAGCACCCCGAGGTCCGCTACGGCCTCACCGCCATGTGCATCGGCATCGGCATGGGCGGCACCGTGATCTGGGAGAACCCGCACTGGGAGGGTGGAGACAAGTGAGCCTCGCCGCACCGAACGAGGTCGTCACCAAGGCGCTGCTGCGCCAGGTGGCCGTACCCGGGCTGGACCGGCCCGCCGCCCTCATCACCCTGGACAACGGCTTCGACCACACCAAGCCCAACACCTTCGGCCCGGCCGGCCTGACCAGCCTGGACGAGGCGATCACCGCCGCGCTGGCGGCGGAGCCGGCGTTCATCGCGGTCACCGGCAAGCCGTACATCTTCTGCGTGGGCGCGGACATCACCAGCCTGCCGGCCCTGGAGAACCGCGAGCAGGCGCTGGAGATCGGCCGGCTGGGCCACCGGGTCTTCGCCCGGCTCAAGGACAGCGGCGTCCCCACCTTCGCGTTCGTCAACGGCGCGGCGATGGGCGGCGGCCTGGAGCTGGCGCTGCACTGCCACTACCGGACGCTGTCGGCGGGCGCGGCGGCCCTGGCGCTGCCCGAGGTCTCGCTCGGCCTCATCCCCGGCTGGGGCGGTACGCAGCTGCTGCCGAACCTGATCGGCATTCCGGCCGCGACGCAGGTGATCATCCAGAACCCGCTGATGCAGAACAAGATGCTCAAGCCGAAGCAGGCTGCCGAGATGGGCATCGCGGACGTGCTGCTGGAGCCGGCCGACTTCCTGGAGCGGTCGCTGGAGTGGGCCGCCGGCGTGGTCCGGGGCGAGGTCACCGTGACCCGTCCCGAGGTCGACAAGGACATGTGGGCGGGCGTGCTCTACTTCGCCCGGCAGACCCTCGACCAGCGGCTGCACGGCGCGGTCCCGTCCGCGTACAAGGCGCTGGACCTGCTGGAGACGGCGAAGGACGCCGACTTCGCCACCGGCACCGCGGCGGAGGACGAGGCCCTCGCGGACCTGGTCTTCTCCGAGGAGCTGCGCAGCGGCCTGTACGCCTTCGACCTGGTGCAGCGGCGGGCCAAGCGCCCGGCCGGCGCGCCGGACAAGGGCCTGGCCCGTCCGGTCACCAAGGTGGGCATCGTCGGCGCCGGCTTGATGGCCAGCCAGCTCGCGCTGCTGTTCGCCCGGCGTCTTCAGGTGCCGGTCGTGATGACCGACCTGGATCAGTCCCGCGTGGACAAGGGCGTCGGCTACGTGCACACCCAGATCGAGAAGGCCGTCAGCAAGGGCCGGATGGACAAGGGCACCGCGGCCAAGCTGTACGGCCTGGTCAGCGGCTCGGTCGACAAGTCCGTCTTCGCCGACGCCGACTTCGTCATCGAGGCCGTGTTCGAGGACCTGGGCGTCAAGAAGCAGGTCTGGGCCGAGCTGGAGAAGATCGTCAAGCCGGAGGCGGTGCTCGCCACCAACACCAGCTCGCTGTCCATCACCGAGATGGCCGCCGAACTGGAGCACCCGGAGCGGGTGGTCGGCTTCCACTTCTTCAACCCGGTCGCGGTGCTGCCGCTGCTGGAGATCGTCCGCGGCGAGCGGACCGACGACGCCACGCTGGCCACCGCGTTCGCGGTCGGCAAGCAGCTCAGGAAGTCGTCGGTGCTGGTGAAGGACGCTCCGGCGTTCGTGGTGAACCGGCTGCTGACCCGCTTCCTCGGCACCGTGTTCGCCGCCGTCGACCAGGGCACCCCGCTGGACGTGGCGAACAGCGCGCTGGACCCGCTGGGTCTGCCGATGCGTCCGCTGGCGCTGCTCCAGCTCGTCGGGCCGGCCGTGGCGTACCACGTCGGCGGCACCCTGCACGAGGCGTTCCCGGACCGGTTCGGCGTCAGCGAGAACCTCAAGCGGATCGCCGACTCGGGCCAGCCGATCGTGGTCGACGACCAGATCAACGACGAGGTGGCGAAGCTGCTCGTGGTCGGCGACGAGCCGCTCACCGCCGAGCAGGTCCGGCAGAACGCGCTGGACGCGCTGGCGCAGGAGATCCGGCTCATGCTCGACGAGGGCGTCGTCGCCGAGGCGCAGGACATCGACCTGTGCATGATCCTCGGCGCCGGCTGGCCGTTCCACCTGGGCGGCGTCACGCCGTACCTGGACCGGACCGGCACCTCCGAGCGGGTGACCGGCAAGCGGTTCCTGCCGCACGGCGTGGCAAGCCTGCGCTGAGGCGACCGCAACGCATCGATCGCGGTGGTCGGGCTGTCCGTTCCGGACGGTCCGGCCACCGCGATCGGCGTCTGCGGCCCAGGTCACGGGTAGGTCGCGGTTTGGCGTCGCCGCCCTTGTGCGGACAGCGGGCTGTCGGTGGTGCTGGCTACCATCACGCGTCCAGTTTTCTCACAGGAGCTGCCTACATGTCCCAGCCGCCGTCCAGTCCCTACTCCGGCAACTACCCCTCCCCCCAGCAACAGCCCGGTGGCTACCAGCCGCCGCAGCAGCCGCAGTACGGCGGTGACTACCCGCAGGCTCCCCAGCAGCAGTACGGCGGCGACTACCCGCCGCAGCAGCCGCAGTACGGTGGCCAGCTCGGTGCGCCGGTCCCGCCGAAGAAGAAGTCCGGCGTCGGCAAGGTCCTGCTGATCGTCCTCGCGGTGGTCCTGGTGCTCTGCGTCGGCGGCGGTGTCGCCGCCTACTTCGCCACGAAGGACACCGTCAACGAGGTGGTCACCGCCACCAAGACGCGGGTGGTCGAGCCGCAGACGCTCGGCGGCCGGGCCAAGGTCACCGACCCCCAGCTGCAGACCGCCGCGGCGCAGATGAAGTCCGCGCTCAGCAAGGACGTGCCGGACGCGACCAGCACCGTCGGCGCCTTCTACGGCGACCCGGCCAAGAAGGACCTGGTCATGATCGTCGCGGTGTCCGGCGTGATGGCGGACCCGAAGAAGGAGCTGGCCGACGCCACCGCGGCGGTCACCCCGGACCTGGCCACCAAGGACTTCAAGACTGTCGACGCGGGCCCGCTGGGCGGCGACGCCAAGTGCTCCGACGGCAAGGCTTCGGACGTGCCGGTGGCCGTCTGCATCTGGGCCGACCGGGGCAGCCTCGGCATGGTGGTCGTCTACTTCAAGTCCGCGGCCGAGCTCCAGTCGGAGTTCGTGACGATGCGCGGCGAGATCGAAAAGCAGGACTGACACCCGTCACGCACCGGGCCCCCGCCGTGACGGCGGGGGCCCGGTGTCGTTTCCGGATCAGGCGGACGCGGCCCGCTCGGCAGGGCTCCGGCAGACGCAGAACTCGTTGCCCTCGGGGTCGGCGAGCACCACCCAGCCGGTTCCGTCCGGGCGGCGCCGGTCGGCCACCAGCGCGGCGCCGAGCTCGCGCAGCCGCGCCACCTCCTCGTCCCGGGTGCCCTCGGCCGGGTGCAGGTCGAGGTGGAACGCGCCCTTGCCGTGCCGCTCGTCCACCCGAACGAACAGCAGGTCGGGGCCGTGCCCGTCGGGTGCGGCGAGGACCGCCTCCGGGTCGCCCGGGTGGTCGTCGTCGGCGAGCCGGCGGTCGAGCACGCGTGCCCACCAGCCGGCCAGGGCGTACGGGTCGTCGGTTTCGACTGTCACGCAGTGGATCTGTGCACTCACTGTGCTTCCTCCTGTGGGGAGCGCGCCCCGGCGGAGTGGGAACGTCAGCGGGGAACGCGGGGCGCGGGACGGTTCACGAAGGACATCGACCACACCCCCTTCCACCTCTCGGGCTGACCGGTTGATCATTCCACTGCCCGCGCCGCGCACACAACCCCGCTCGTGCAAGGAAGGGCCCCTTGTTAACAGCGAGGTGTTAACAAGGGGCCCTTCCTCTACCGCAGGCGTTAAGAAGGGGCCCTTCCTTACGGGCCGACGAAGACCGCCTTCGCGCGCCAGTCGACGCCGTCGACCGCCGGGCCGCTGCGCACCGTGAACGTCCCCGACGGAGCGCCGTTCACCCAGTCGACGGCGGACAGGTCACCGGTGCTCCGGTTCACCTTGTAGAGCGTGGAGCCGGCCACGAAGACGGCGCCCGCGTCGGAGAACCCGCTCGCCCCGGCCACGGAGAACCGGTCGGCGCCGACCACGCCGCTGTCCGGCGTGAACCAGCGCCAGAACAGGCCGTTCTGCCCGGTCAGCGTGTAGTAGAGCCGACCGCCGGTGTAGAACATGCCGGTCACGTTCGGGATCTCGGCGTAGAAGCCGGTGGTCGCGCCGACGTACGTCTGCCCCTCCGGACCCGAGTTGGTCACCACGGTGTCCCAGTACGGGTCGTGGTACGGGTCCACCAGCTCGGGCGTGCCGAACGTGGTGCCGTCGAACGTACGCCGCCACAGCGCGCCGCCGGTGCCGTAGAACAGCGTCCCGCCGACCCAGAACGCGTTGCGCGTGGCGGACCACGCGGTCTCGTCCGGGTTCGCCACCGGAGCGGGCGCGCCGACGCCGGTCAGCCCGTCGTACGAGCGGACCTGCACCTCCTCACCGGTGCCGGCCGGCGGAGGCCCGGTCTTGACGATCTCGACGGCGTCGACGAGCGGGTTCTCCTTGACGTGGCGGAACTCGATGTCGACGGTGCCGTCGCTGGTCACCGTGAACTCCCGCATGGTGCCCACGTTGTGCCCGACGCTGGCGGACAGGTCCAGGTCGTCGAGGACGACCGCGCCGTCCAGCGCCACGTCGAAGACGCGCGTGTTGGGCGCGGAGGTGCCGTCGTACCGGTTGGCCAGGTAGAGCCGCACGTGCACCTCGGTGCCGGCGGGCACCGGGAACTGCCAGAGCATCTCCGCGCCGCCGGCCGGGTCGTACCGCTCGTCGCTGTAGAGCGCGGCCGGGGTGCCGGCCGGCACCGTCGCGTCCAGGCTGCCGACCGTGTTGAAGCTGGAGGTCGAGCTGCCGGTGTTGTGGTACGGGCTGGGGCTGGAGCCGGTGTCGGCCGCCCAGTCCGGTCCGCCGTCGGCGGCGGCGACCACCGGGCCGCCGGCGTTCACCCGGTACAGCACGTTGGTCGGCTTCGGCAGGCCGGCCTGGTACACGTTGCCGGGCAGCGTCGCCGTGGTGGTCGGGTGCGGTGCCTTGCCACCGGCGAGCGGGAAGAACGCGATCCGCTCCCGGCGGTACTGGAAGTTGCCGATCCAGAGTGTGTCGCCGCCGACCCAGAGGCCGCTCGGGGTCACGAGCATCTCGGAGGCGCCGATGCCGCGCGGGTGCCGGCCCGGGTTCCAGGACAGCGGCAGGCCATTGGCGGGGTCGAGCGCGGCGATGCTGGCCCGGCCGACCGCGCCGGCCCGGGCGTTGTCGGTTCCCGTGCTGTTGTTGAGCCAGCGGAGGTGGCCGCCGACGTAGACCGCCTGCTCGCTGATGCCGACGGACAGGAACGTGTCGCCGCCGCTGTAGTCGACCCAGGTCGGCTGGAGGCTGCTGCCGGTCGCGCCGGCCTCCCAGCGGGCCGCGGTGTCGCAGAGCGTCCCGCCGTACGGGGCGCCGGTGGTGACCACCACGAAGTAGCTGTTGTCCGGGGAGAACGCGACGTCGCGGACGTACGAGTCGAACGACTGCCACTTGCAGCGCGGCGTGTAGCGGGCCGTGTTCCAGTCCGCGACGGTGGCGGCGGTGGCACCCAGGTCGATCTTGACGATCTGGTCGTGCAGGACCCCGTCGGCCTTCTTGAAGTTGCCGATGACGACGAGCTGCGTGCCGTCCGGGGAGACGGCGAGCTTCTCCGCGCCCACGCCGGCCTTGGCGCCGCTGACGCCGTCCCAGTTGTGATTCTCGGTCAGCGCCGTGGTGAGGTAGCTGTCGACCGCGCCGGTGGTGGCGTTGAGCGACGCGAGCCCGCCGCGCGGGTTGGGGTTGCCGGCCGTGGTGAAGATGCCGCCGACCAGCAGCCGGTCGCCGACGAGCGCGATGTCCTTGATCAGACCGTTGAACGCCGGCGGCGTGAAGCTGGTGACGACCGCACCGGTGGCGACGTCGAGCAGGGCCACCTTGCGCCGGGTCACGCCGTTGACGGTGTTGAACTTGCCGGCGACGAAGACCGTGCCCGCTGTGGGACCGGCGACGACCGCCGTCACCTCGTTGTCGAGCGTGGGCGCGAACGCGGTGTCCACCTGCCCGGTGGCCTTGTCGAAGGCGAGCAGGTAGTCGCGGGGGATGTCGACGTCGGAGTTGCGGTTCTGCACCCGGGTGAAGGAGCCGCCCGCGATGATCTTCGTACCGGCGTCGTGGATCGCGTCGACCGAGCCGTCCTGGACGTCGGGCGAGGCGGTGGAGGGGACGGTGTGGACCACTTTGTCGTGGCCGGGCGCGGCGACGGCTGCCGCGGGCGTGGCCGGCGAGAGGCCGGCGACGGTGAGGGCGCCGGCGGTGAGGACCGCGAGAAGACGGCGGCGGCGCGGGGCCGAGGGGTGGGTCACGGGCAGCTCCGGTGGGTGAGCAGGGTGAGGCGTCGCTGCGCTTACTCTCCGTTGATCCCCGGCTCCGCGTCCAGCGGGAGCGGCGCATTCTGCCCGACCACCGTGCCGCCGGGGGCCGACCACCGTCGGGCCCGGCCGGGACAGCCGAGGCCGGCCGCACGAAAAGGTGAGGCCGCCTCACCGGCTGGACGGGCCGGGTCGGCGGTCAGGTGGCCGCCGCCGGGTCGGCCGACGGAAGCGTGACTGTCACCTCGAGGCCGCCGCCGGGCTGGGCGACCGCCTTCACCGTGCCGCCGTGCGCGTCGCTGACGGCCCGCACGATCGACAGGCCGAGACCGGAGCCGCGCGCGCCGGTGCGTTCCTGGCCTCCGCGCCGGAACGGCTCGAACAGCCCGGGTACGTCGGCCGGGGCGACCTCGAAGCCGGTGTTCCCCACGACCAGCCAGGACCGTTCCCCGTCGGTGCCGGTGCGTATCCAGATCCGGCCGTGCAGGTGGTTGTAGCGGACCGCGTTCTCCACCAGGTTGCCGGCGAGCCGGTCGAGCAGCCCGGGGTCGCCGACCACCGGCGCCGGGCGCAGCGAGGTGTGCACCTTCAGGCCGATGCGCTCCACCTCCCGGGAGACCGCTGACAGCGCGTTCGCGGTGCCGATGGCGAGGTCCGACTCGGCACGCCGGGCGAGCCGCCGGCCGGTCTGCGCCTCGCTGCGCGCCAGCACCAGCAGCGCGTCGACCAGGCCGTTGGCGCGTTCGGAGGCGTCGCGCACCACGCCGGCCATGCGGCGGTACTCGGCGAGGTCGGCGTCGTCGTCGCTGAGCGTCACGTCGATTTCGGTACGCATCACCGCCAGCGGCGTCCGCAGCTCGTGCGAGGCGTTCGCGACGAACCGTTTCTGCGCCTCGAAGGCACCGCTGATCCGGTCGAGCATGGCGTCGAACGTCTCGGCCAGCTCGGCCACCTCGTCGTCGGCGCCGGACCAGCCGATCCGCTCGTCGAGCGTGGCCTCACCGAGCCGGCGGGCGGTGGCGGTGACCTGGTGCAGCGGGCGCAGCGCCCGGCCGGCCACCAGGTACGCCCCGGCCACACCGACCACGCTGATCGCCACCAGCGCGAGCAGACCCTTGACCAGCAGTTCCTGTGACGCGGCGTCCACCAGTTGCCGCTGCCACTGCCCGGCGTCGAGCGTGCGCCCGTCGGTGAGCACCACAGTGGTGCCCGGTAGCAGCTCGTCGGTGGGGCGCAGCGCGTCGCGGACCAGCAGCCAGGCCAGCAGCACCAGGATCGCCCCCGCGCCGACCAGCAGCACGCCGTTGAGCAGGGTCAGCCGCAGCCGCAGCGTCGGCCGCACCCGGCGGGCGCTCCGCGCGCTCACTGCCGTACCCCGCCGATGCGGTAGCCCGCGCCCACGACGGTGTCGATGAGGGGCGGGTCGCCGAGCTTCTTGCGCAGTGTCATCACGGTGACGCGGACGATCGTGGTGAACGGGTCGGTGTTGGCGTCCCAGACCCGCTCCAGCAGCTCCTCGCTGGACACCACCGCGCCGCGCGCCTTGAGCAGCTCGGCGAGCACGCCGAACTCCTTGTTGGTGAGGTCGAGCGGCACGCCGCCCCGGCTCACCACCCGGCGGGCCGGGTCGAGCACCAGATCGGCCACCTCCAGCACCGGCGGCGCGGCCGGGGTGGCGCGGCGGCCGAGCGCCTGCACCCGGGCCACCAGCTCGTCGAACGCGAACGGCTTGGCCAGGTAGTCGTCGGCGCCGAGCTGCAACCCCTCGACCCGGTCGGCGACCGTGACGCTGGCGGTCAGCATCAGCACCCGGGTCAGCGCGCCGGAGGCGGCCAGGTCGGCGCAGATCCGGTCGCCGTGCACGCCGGGCAGGTCGCGGTCCAGGATCACCACGTCGTAGCGGGTGACGAACGCCGCCTCGTGCCCGGCGTCGCCGTCGTAGGCGACGTCGACAGCCATACCGCGCTTGCGCAGCCCGCGCGCGATCGCGTCGGCGAGGTTGCGCTCGTCCTCGACCACCAGTACCCGCATCCCGGCCTCCCACCTCGTGACCCCTGACAACCTAGTGCGGCAGGCAAAACCCGCCGCCGGAGGAGCCGACCCCCGAGACGCCCGCCGACGAGCGCACCGCCGGGGAGCGCGGGTGGTGCGCTCGGGCCACCTAGCCGCGCCTGGAGCCCTGAGTGGTGACTTTTCGTAACTTTGACGCCTCTTCACCAGCGCGTCACGCACCGTAGTGGCCGCTCACCCGGCCAAACCGGACAGCCGACGGGCCAGATCTCCTTGACCAGCCGAAACGGCGAAGCGGTCCCCGGCGGCGAAGATACCCCTCCGCGCCCTTTGCTCTGCAGCCTTATGCGCAGCGGTAGCCGTACGTCACGGATGCGTCGGTGGCTGCAGAGCAAAGGGCACGCGGGGGACCATGCCGCTGATGCGCTGCGGCTACGGTCGGTGACAGCACGGCGGGAGGGCCGGCCGCGTGCGGCGGCACGGGCCGCCGTTGCAGAAAACCTTCGGGTACGCGATGCTCGGCGGCGATGATCGACAAGCGCAGCAGGCACAGGTCACGGCCGCGCCGGGCGGGTTCCCGATGAGCGGCCGCGACATCGCGTACCGCCGGTTCCGCTTCCCGGCGGACCGGGACCGGGGTCGTGCGGACGGGCTGCGCGCCGGGCCGGACGGCCTGACGCTCGACGGCTCGGCCGGCCGGGTCACGCACACCGATCCGCACTCCGGGACCACGGCCGGGTACGCCGCCGGCACCTGGACCTCCCCCGTGACGGCCGTCGGCTTCACCGTCACCGAACTGGTGCCCTCGTGGACCGCCGACACCCCGCCCGGCTGCTGGCTGCGGGTCGAAATGCGCGGCTGGGCCGACGGCACGGCCGCCACCGGCTGGTACGAGCTGGGCCACTGGGCCGCCGACGACAGCGCCGTGCACCGCGCCTCAGTACCCGGGCAGGAGGACGACCGGGCGCGGGTCGCCGCCGACACGCTGCGGGTGACCGGCGCGACGGTGACCGGCTGGCAGGTCCGGGTGACCCTGCTCCGACGGCTCGACGCGGCCGCCGGCCCGGTGCTGCGCACCGTGGGCGTGGTCGCCTCGACCGACCCGCCCGGCGGCGCGGAGGCCGCCCCCGCGGAGGCCGGCGACGCGTGGGGGCGCGTGCTGGACGTGCCGCGCTACGCGCAGCGGCTGCACGCCGCCGGGGAGACCCGCTGGGGTGGCGGCGGCGACTCCTGGTGCAGCCCCACCTGCGTGTCGATGGTGCTCGACTTCTGGGGCACCGGACCCACAGCGGACCGGTACGCCTGGGTGGCGCCGCCCGGCCCGCGTCCGCAGGTGGTGCACGCCGCCCGGCACTGCTACGACCACGCCTTCGGCGGGCCGGGCAACTGGCCGTTCAACACGGCGTACGCGGCGACGCACGGGGTGGACGCCTTCGTCACCCGGCTGCGCTCGCTGGCCGAGGCGGAACGGTTCGTGGCCGCCGGCATCCCGCTGATCGTCTCGGCCGCGTTCACCGCCGGTCAGGTGCCCGGACTGGACTACGACACCCGGGGACACCTCATGGTGCTGGCCGGCTTCACCGCCGAGGGCGACCCGGTGCTCAACGACCCGTACGCCCCGGACGACGAGCGGGTCCGCCGCACCGTGCCGCGCGGGCCGTTCGAGAGCGCCTGGCAGGCGGGCAGCGGCGGGATCGCGTACGTGCTGCGGCCCGAGTCGACGCCGCTGCCGCCGCCTCCGGCGCAGGCCAACTGGTGATCAGCGGCCGACCGGCCAGATCGCCATGCCGCCGGTCGGTCGCAGGCACACCAGTTCCGTACCCGTGTCCGCGCACTCGGACCAGGCGCCGGGCAGGATCCCCCGGATCCGTACCTGCCCGGCCGCCACGTCGAGCGCGCCGACGAGCGTCCGGTCCTCGGTGAGCGTGCGCAGCCCTAGTAGCGGCCCGGACGGGAGGTCGTTGCCGGAGACGCGCCAGCGCCCGAGCCGGGCCAGCACGCGGCCGGTCGGCGGGTCGAGCGCCGACAGTTCCAGTTCCTCCCCGACCCCGCGCTCGGCGGCGATCAGCCGGTCGCCTACCGGGCCCATCCCCAGCCAGCGCTCGTCCGACCAGGCCGGACGGCCGGTGGCCGGGTCGAGGGCCTGCGCACCGCCCACCTGGTCGCGCAGGCACACCATCCCGGCGCAGTCGGCGAACCAGAGCCCGGCGCGGGAGCCGACCGGCAGGCTCCATCGCTCGTCGAGCCGGTCCAGCCCGTATCCGGTGACCGTGCCCCGGGCGTCCTCGACCAGCAGGAGGTCGGCCACCACCTGCGCGTACCGGTAGGCGGCGCGATCGGCTGCGGGCGCCACCCGCCCGGTGTGCGCGACCGCGCCGGAGTCCGCGTCGTACACGGTCACCCGGCCCTGCGCGGTGACCAGGACGAGCTGCGTCACCCCGTGGTCGTCGCGGCGGTATCCCACCTCCTGGCCCGGCACGGGCAGCGTCCACCGCACCTCGCCGGAGGCCGGGTCCACGGCCCGCACGGTGCCCGCACCTGGTGGGCGGGGGTTCTCCAGCAGCAGCCCGCCCGATGCGGTCCGGACCGGGTAGCCGGGATGCCGCCAGCGCAGCGTGCCGGTGGCCGGGTCGAGCATGGCCGACACGGAGTCGCCGTCCCCGGCCGGGCTGCTCGTCACCAGCAGTCCCCCGGCCACGGCGGTGAGGCCGAGCACGTGGTCGCCGTCGGTGAGCGCGAACCGCCACGCCGGTTCCCCACCGGGCAGCCGGTACGCGGCGACCACCCGCCCACCCCGCCCGATCGCGCCCGGGCCGTCGGCCACCACCACGCGGTCCGGCAGGAGCACGAACGCCGCGCCCTGGGGGGCGGGCACCCGGATCGGCTCGGGCCGTCGCGACGGCCCGGCGGCGGCTGTGACCACGAGCAGCACCAGACACCCGAGCACTGCCACCCGCGCCGTGCGGCCCGGCGGCCGGCGGGGCGGTGCGTCGGCCGGGTCGTCGGCGGACTCGCCGTGCCGCATCTCCCCCAGCTCGATCACCGGGCTCACGTCAGCCGCCGCACCATGTAGTCGCCGCCGGGCCGGCGGCAGACCAGAAGCGTCATGCCGGTGGTGCAGTCGGTGCCGGTGAGCGTGCCCCGGATCGTGGGCGGATCGCCGGACAGGCCCACCTCGGCCAGGAGCCGGCGGCCGCCGCCCAGCGGCCGTGTCGCCAGCAGCGGGCCGCCCGACTCGTGCTGCGGGACCAGTGTCCAGCCGCCCAGGTCGGCGATCAGCCGCCCGTCGTCCTGGTCGAGCACCGCCAGGCCGTCGTCGATGTCGGTGTCGGGGACGCCGACGAGCAGCCGGCCGCCACGCGCCGCCGCCACGCCCGCCCACCGGTCCACGCTCCAGCGCACGGCGCCGGTCGCCGGGTCGAGCGCGGTCATCCCGCCGGCCGGCCCGACGGCGCAGAGCAGGGCGCCGCAGCTCTCGACGTGGCCGACGAGTTTCCGCGCGACGGTCCAGCGCGGCCGGAGCGTGTCCAGGTCGTACGCCTCGATGGCCCCGTCGCCGTCGCGGAACTCCAGCAGCAGCCCGCGGGCGAGCTGCAACCGGCGCGGGCCGGGCCGTCGTACCGGGTCCAGATCGCGGGCCACCAGCCGCGCGCCGGTGCGCGCGTCCACGACCACCGTCTGCCCGGTCGCCGGGGACAACACCATGCGTACCGGCCCGGTCGGTTCGACGTCGAAACCCAGCGCGCCCGTCATCGGCGCCGTCCACACCGTACGGCCGTCGGCCGGGTCCACCTCCATGATCGACGTACTGGTGTCGGATGTGGCCGACTGCATCAGCAGCACCCGGCCCACAGCGAACGCGATTCCGGGCCGGCGCCAGACGTCCGCGCCGGTGGCCGCGTCGTACGTCACCGTCTGCCAGTCCGTGTCGTCGACGCTCCGGCCGGCCACGATCACCCGGCTGTCCTGCTCCCACACCGACACGACGGTGCCGGTGCCGGGCAGCGGGCTGCGCCACCGCTCCCGGTCGCCCCGGTACGCGACGACTTCCCGCCCGCCGCCGGCGCTCCCGCGGTCCGGCCGCACCACGTACACCACGTCGCCGGAGACGAACACGGCCGATCCCAGCCCGCCGGGCAGCGTCCACTCGACCGGGCCTCGCGGCGGCGTCGCGGCGGTGAGCGTGAGCAGCGCCACCAGCAGCACCACGAGAAGGCGGAACGGCCGTCCGACGGCACGCGGGGGGCGGGGCGCCGGGCCTGGCGGGGCGTCGTCGCGCAGCTCCCCCAGATCGATGACGGTCACGACCATCCTCTCCCGCGCGCCGAGCCGCCGCCCGACCGTGACCGGCCGTGTGACGAACCGCCTGTACGATGGCGCGTCGTGGCCGTGCCCGTGGTGGACCCCTCGTTGAACCCCTCGTCCGTCGAGGCGGACGCCGTCGTGGCCGACCCGCCACGCCGCGCCCGTCGCCGGCCGGCCCGCGCCGACGTGCTGGCCATCGGAGCCTATGTGCTCCTCGGCGTTCTCGTCTGCCTCAACTACTGGGGCGACGTCGAGCACCGGGTCTCCTCGCACCTGCCCACCGACCACAGCTGGTTCGAGTGGCTGTTCGCCCATGGCGCGTACTCGGTGCAGCACCTGGAGAACCCGCTGTTCACCACCCGGCAGAACGCGCCGGACGGGGTGAACATGATGGCGAACACCTCGCTGCTCGGGGTGACGCTGCCGCTGGCACCGCTGACGCTGCTGCTCGGCCCACAGGTGATGTACGCGCTCTACCTGGGCGCCGCGCTGTCCGCGACCGCCGCCACGTCGTACTGGGTGCTGTCCCGGCACCTGGTCCGTTCCCGGGCCGCGGCGTTCGTCGGCGGCGCGTTCCTCGGTTTCGCGCCGGGCATCGTGCACCACGCCAACGGCCAGCCCAACTTCGTGTCGAACTTCCTGCTGCCGCTGATCGTGGCCCGGGTGCTGCGGCTGGGCGAGCCGGGCCGCTGGCGGCGCAACGGGCTGGCGCTCGGGCTGCTGGTGGCGTACCAGATCTTCATCAACGAGGAGATGCTGCTGCTCACCGCGCTGGCCTGCCTGGTCGTCGTGGTGGCGTACGCGGTGCAGCGGCCCCGCGCGACCCGCGAGCGGGCCGGGTCGTTCGTGGCCGCGCTCGGTCTCGGCGGCGGCCTGGCGCTGCTGCTGACGGCGTACCCGATCTGGTTCCAGTTCAACGGCCCGCAGTCCTACCGCGGGTTGCAGGGCGGCGTCTTCCACAACTGGGGCGAGGACCTGGTCGCCTTCGTCACGTTCGCCCGGGACACGATCGCCGGTGACGAGGCGGTGGAGAAGACCATCGGGCTGACCGAGCAGAACACCTGGTTCGGCTGGCCGCTGGTGCTGGTGGCGGTGGCCGCGCTGGTGCTGCTGGTCCGCCGGTCGGTGCCGGCCCGGATCCTGGCCGTGCTGGTGGTGGTCTTCACGATCGCCTCGATCGGTCCGGTCGTGCGGTTCAACGGCGTGGAGACCGACATCGACGGGCCGTGGGCGTACGTGCCGGACGACCTGCCGCTCGTCGAGATGATGATGCCGACCCGGTTGAGCCTGGTCGTGGTGGCCGCCGTGGGCGTACTGCTCGCCCTGGCGTGGGACACGCTGGCCGGTGCCAGCCGCCCGCCGGTGCCCGCCCCCCGCTCCGGCGCCGACGACGGCGGGGACGACGACAGCGGGACGACCGCGCGCGACACGCGCCGCCGGGTGCTGCGCCTGGCCGGGTTCGTCGCCATCGCCGCCGCCGTGGTGCCGCTGATCCCGCGTCCGCTGCCGGCCGAGCGGATCGACCCGCCACCGCACTTCATCACCGCCGGCGGCTGGCGGCCGTACGTGCCGGAGGGCCGCACGCTCGTGCCGGTGCCGATCCCCAGCAACGTGCACGGTCTGCACACGCTGCGCTGGAGCGCGCTGACCGGCCAGGAGTTCCCGGTCCCGGGCGGCTACTTCATCGGCCCGAACGAGCGCGGCGAGGGCGTGTTCGGCGCCCCGAACCGCCCCACCAGCACGCTCATCTACTCCACCATGGACGCCAACGAGGTGCCGGAGATCACCGAGGAGAACCGCCGCCAGGCCGTGGACGACCTGCGCTTCTGGCGGGCGTCGGTGGTGGTGCTCGGGGCCGGCCCGCGCGAGGCGGTGCTGCGCGACCTGATGGCCGAGTTGCTCGGCCCGCCGCAGCGGGTCGACGACGTGTGGATCTGGGACGTCCGCGACCGGGTGTGACCCCGGTACCGGTCAGCCGACGAGCGGGCGGACGTCCCACAGGTACCCGCCGGGCACGTCCCGGCCGGGGCCGACCAGCGCGTCCACTGTGGCGCGGACCGGGTCGCCCGGTGACGAGTCGGCCTGCACGAGTGCCGCCGCCCGCCAGTGCCGCAGGTCGTCGACCGCCTGCCGGCGTTCCGTCTCGCCGACCGGCGGCACCCGGCCGGTCTCGGCGGCCCGGCGCAGCAGCAGCGACGTGGGCCGGTCCGGCGCGCCCCAGCGGGCCGCCGGGTCGGTGGCCGAGCGCGGGCCGATGAAGTAGCCGCCCGGCGCGTCGAACGCCAGCGCGGTGCGCGCCGACCAGAACATGGCGGGGCTGATTGCCGCCCCGGTCACCGGCGGCACCGGCACCAGCGTCCGGCCCGGTGGCACGTACTCCCGCCAGCCGCCGCCGGACACCACGGCCGGGACCGGCGGGACCGGCACCGCGCGGATCGGCGTCGGCGCCAGCGGCAGCAGCGCGGCGGCGACCGCGCCGGCCCACGGCGCCCAGGTGCGCACGCCGCCGCGCCGGACCCGGTCCAGCGCCAGCGCGAGCAGCACCCCGAGCACCGGTACGCAGACCAGCGCGAACCGCGCCGGCACCACCAGGTCCAGCAGCGGCACGCCGGCGAGCAGGCGGTACGGGCCGGGCAGCCCGGTGTCGTGCCGGTTCACCAGCACCGGGGAACCGAGCGACAGCAGCGCGAACAGCAGGCCGCACGCGGCGAGCGCGCGCACCAGCGGCCGCCGCCACAGCCGCACCACCACGAGTACGGCCAGCAGCGGCAGGAACGGCCCGAGGAACGAGTTCTGCTCGGTCGGGTTCGGTGACAGCAGCCCGGCCCGGTGGGCGTCCCCGGCGACGCTCTGCCGGGCGGTGGTGACGAAGGAGACCACGTCCAGCCGGTAGCCCTCGGTGTGGAACGGCATCCCCCGGTAGTGGCCCGGCCCGGCGAACTGGAACCACAGCGGGTACGCCAGCAGCACACCCGCCACCAGCGCGCCGACGCCCAGCCGCCGGGCCACCACGGGCGTCAGCCGGCGCGCGGCGGCCCGGTCGGCGAGGGCGTACGCCCCGGCGAACACCCCGGCGGCCAGCGCCAGGAAGACCAGCACCTCCTCGCCGAGGAACACCTGGTACGCGACTGCGAGCCCGAGCAGCACGCCGTCGCGCCGGACCCGGTCGGTGGCCGGGCGGAACACCAGCGCGAGGATCACCGGCACCAGGAACTGGGCGGCCATGTGCAGGTGCGCACCGGCCTGCGCCACCATGCCCGGGGCGAAGCCGCAGAACAGGCCGCCCACCGCGGCGGCGGCCCGGGAGCGGACCAGCCGGCGGGCGAGCAGCGCGTACCAGGCGGTGGCGGTGCCGGCGAGGCTGAGCGTCACGGCGACGAGGAAGGCCGCCTGGGAGCCGAAGACGACTGTGACCGGGGTGAGCGGCACGCCCAGCCCGAGCACCGACGTGTTCGCCATCAGGTTCACCCCGTCCGGGGCGTTCAGCGCGCCGCTCCACAGCGGGTTCTCGCCGCCGGTGACAGCGCGGGCGGCCCGGGCCAGCATCCACTCGAACAGCATCTGGTCGCCGGCCTGGTGGAACAGCCGTTCCGGCCGGCGCCACTGGCCGGTGGTGAGCAGCACGGCGAGACCGAGGTAGCCGGCCACCACCAGCACGTCGGCCGGGCGGGGCCGACGGCGGCGGGGCGCGGGGGCGGGGACCGCCGGTTCGGTCAGACGGACCGGCTGGTCAGTTTCCGCACGTCCCACAGCCACACGTCCAGCTCCTGCCGTCCGGGGCCGACCAGCTGCTCCACGGTGCGGCGCAGCGGCTCGGCGTTCTGCTCGTCGCGCGGCAGCACCACCACCGCCGCGTTCCAGTGCCGCAGCTCGTCCAGGTAGCGGCGCCGCTGGCGGTCGTCCAGCTTCGGCGTACGGCCGGTGGACGATACCTCCCGCAGCATCTCGCCGATGCCGCTGGGGCGGCCGCCGAAGCGCCCGGGGTCGCCTGTGACGCCGTTGCGCGGCGCGAGGAAGTAGCCGCCGGGGATCTTGAAGTCGAGGTTGGTGCTGGCCGCCCAGCGCATCGGGTCGGTGTTGCCCATCGCGGGCACCGGCACTGACACGAGCGTCTGGTCCGGCCCGACGTACTTGCGCCACCTGTCGGCGGTGATGAACTCCGGCACCGGCTCCCGGGTGGTGACCTGCAACGGCATCGGCGCGATCGGCAGCAGCGCGAGGACCAGGCCCGCGGCGGTGAGCTTGCGGGCGGTACGCCGGTCCACGCCGCGCAGCGCCCAGGCGCGACGGACCGCGTACGCGAGCAGGATCGCCACCGTCACGCCGGTGATCAGGCCGAAGCGGGTCGGCACCACGGCGTCGAGCAGCGGCAGCCGTACCAGCAGCTCCCACGGGCCGGTGGCGATCTCCCGGTCCCACCAGGAGATCCGCTCGCCGAGGGAGAGCACGGCGAAGAACAGCCCGGTGGCGGCGAGCGCGCGGACGATCACGTCCCGCCGCAGCCACACCACGATGCCCACGACCAGCAGCGACAGGCTCCAGCCGAAGAACGCGTTCTCCTCCGAGTAGTTCGGCGCGAGGTTGACGTTGGCGCGTTCGTTGCCACCGAACGTGGGCGAGCCGGGCGCGAAGAACGCGGCGATGTCGTTGCCGTAGTCGCGCACCGCGTCGCTGAGCCCGTGGTACGCCATCGGCCCGGCGAACTGCACCCACAGCGGGTACGCCAGCAGCGCCCCGGCCAGCGCCGCGCAGACCGCCAGCCCGGCGCCGAGCGGCCGCCACGCGGTCGTCCACCGCTCGCGCTGCTGCACCACCACGGCGATCAGGAACACGCCCAGGGCCAGCGCGGTGAAGAGGAGGATCTCCTCGTTGATGAACGCCTGCGCGGTGACCAGCAGCGCCAGCAGCACGCCGTCGCGGACCGGCCGGGCCGACCGGGTCAGCACCAGCACCCGCCACACGATGAACGGCAGCAGGAACTGGCTGATGATGTTCGGGTGCCAGTTGGCGTGCGACAGCATGGCCGGTGAGAACCCGCAGAACCAGGCCGCCACGGCGGCGGCCGGGCGGTGCCGGATCAGGTGCCGGGACAGCACCCGGTACCAGGCGGCGGCGGTGCCGGCCAGGCCGAGCGTGACCAGCGTGACGAAGGAGACCGCCGGTCCGAACAGGAGGGTCACCGGCACCATCGGGATGCCGAGCGCCAGGATGGCGGTGTTCGCCATCAGGTTGACGCCGTCGGGGTAGTTGAACTGCTCGGTGAAGAACGGGAACTCGCCGTGCAGCACCACCCGCACCGAGTGGGCGAGGAAGAACTGCACCTGCGCCGGGTCGCTGCTGTAGAGCGCGGCGACCCGTCCGGCCGGGTCGACCCAGATGCCGCTGGTGACCCAGATCGCGGCGAGCAGGAATCCGCCGTACACGGTGAGGTCGATCCGGTGGCGCGTCCACCGCCACCGGCGCGCGCGCCGCGCGCCCGGCGTGGCCGACGCCTCGGTTGTGGTCGGCGTGGTGGTCGCCGGCTCCGGCTCGGCGGTGATGGTGACCGACGGTGGGTCCAGGGTGACGGCGCGGTGGCCCGTCGGGGCGGCGGCGTCCGGCGTCGAGGCGCCGCGGGTCTCGGCAGGCGTCACAGTCGGCGGAGTCTACCGGAGCCGGATATTGGTACCCGAATCGCCCGTCACGTTCCGCAGTGGCCGATCGGCCGAAAGGGTGAGCCGGGCGCGGCCGGGTGACCGGTCGTCTCGTACCATGTGGGCTTCCGACCGACGACCGGCGAGGGGATCAGGGTGCTTTCAGCCCGCCGAGGCGCTACGACGGGCATCGCGCTGGCAGCTCTGCTGCTGGTCACGGCCGGTTGCGGTCCGGTCGCCGAACGGCGGCCGGCGGACCTGCGGGTCGGCTACGACAGCCTGGACGGCACCCTCGCGGTGTGGCCGCCGCGCGGCAGCCTGGCCCGCGACGCCGCGGCCACCGCCGCGATCACCACTGCGGTACGCGACTGGCGCTCCCCGGTGGACGACCGGGTGCACGTGCCCACGTCCGGCATCCTCTTCTCCGGTCAGGTCGCCGGGTCGGCGCTCGCGCTCGTCGCCGCCGACGTGCCCGGCGAGTCCGCCTCCTGGCTGCTGCAACTCGACCGGGACGGGCAGCGCTGGCGGGTCGTCCACGCCACCGAGTACACCGACCCCGGTTACCTGGTCTACTCCGACGTGCTGCCGGTGCGGGAGCCGTCCGGCCGCCGCTACCTCACCTCGGCCCGCGTCGAACGCCTGACCGGGCCCGACGGCAAGGTGCTCGGCACCACCGACGGCGTCACCGACCCGGTCGCCGTACCGGACTGCCGGGCCGTCGAAGTGACCGCGACGCTGCGGGCCACGCCGTCGCTGCCGCGCGGCCGGGCCGCGGACCGCGTCCTCGACCTGGGTACGGCCACCGAAGCGCCCCGCTACCCTCTGGTACGCGACGAGACGGGCGCCGGCAAGCGTGCGCTGACCGGATTGGACACCTGCGTGCTCGCCGGTGAGCGGGGCCCGTTCGGCAGCGTGCCGCGCCGCATCGGCGACCGCGAGGCACCCCGCTCCGCGCCCGAGTCCTGGCCGATGGCGAAGATCGCGACGCGTTCGCTCGGCTCGGTGGCTCTCGGCGAGGGCGAGCCGGGCGAGTTGGAGCAGCTCAGCTGGGAGACGCCGGCCGGGACGATGACGGCCGTGGTCTACCGGCCCGCCGACGGTGGCACTCCGGTGGTCTCCCCCGCCGACCGGTCCACCACGCTCCAGGCGTACCACCTGCCGATGCCGGGCCGGCCGCTGGCGGTGCTGTCGTGGCGTACCCGGGACGCCTCGTTCTCCGCCCCGCCCGGCACGACCCGCCTGGTCGACCGTCCCGGCCTGGTGGTCGTGGAGCACACCGACCAGAGGCAGACGTTCAGCCTGGCCGGCACCGAGAAGACCTGGTACCGCTCCCTCCCCACCCCCTGACCCCGCTTCCCTCTCTTCCCCTCCCCGCCCCGCCCGCGTTGGCCCGACCCCGTCGATCATGAAGTTGACGGCGACAAACCGGACACCCCGCACGGCCAACCTCATGATCATCCACCCTGCTCGGTGATCAAGGAGTTTGTGTCACCCGGGAGTTCCTCCACGCCCCCAAACTCCTTGGTCAACGGGGCGGGCCAGGGCGGGGGCAGGGGCAGGGCTGGCGCGACTCGGCGATCTTGCAGTTGGGGCCCCGTTGAACAGGGCATAACCGGCAATCTGGGGGCCGGAAGTGCAAGATCGACGGAATCGGGGCGGGTGTAGAAGGCTCGGGCCCGGGTGTTGCGCTCCCACACCTCCAGCACGCCCAGCGCCAGTCCATCGTCCTCGAGGTGCCCTACGAACAGCGCGTGCAGCGCACCACCCACGCCTCGTCCCCTTCTCCGGGTCGACGTGGATGGAGCTGCGCGGTCGTCCGCGGATCCAGGTCGGAGGAGTGCGGCGGCCCCAGGGCCAGCACGCCGGCCAGGGCACCGTCCACGATGGCGCAGCGCACCCGCTTGTGCGCCGAGGTGATCGCCGCCGCCCAGCCCCGCCTCGCGCACCTCCACGACCCCTCCCTCGACCCCAGACATCCGGCGATCTTGCGATTGCGGCCCTCCCTGATCGGGCGAAGCCGACATCAGGAGGGCCGCAAGTGCAAGATCGACGCGGAAACCAGGCGCGGAGGGCGCGGGTGGGGGGCAGGTCAGGTCAGCTCTGGGCTCGGGCTCCGTTTGTGGCCGGGTCGACCGGGGCGGCGTCCAGGCCGGAGATCCAGCCGGTGACGTCACGCGCCACATCCTGGGCGGTCAGCCGCAGGTCGGCCAGGATCTGCGCGCGGCTGCCGTGCGGGTGCCAGTCGGCCGCTACGCCGAGGTCCTTGACCGGTACGCGGACGTCGGCGTCGCGCATCGCCTGGGCCAGCGCCGAGCCGACGCCGCCGATGCGTACGCCGTCCTCCACGGTGACCACGAGCCGGTGCGCGGACGCCAGCTCGACCAGTTCGGCCGGCACCGGGCGCACCCAGCGCGGGTCGACCACTGTCACGCCGTATCCCTGCTCGGCGACCCGGGCGGCGACCTCCACGCCGAGGCCGGCGAACGAGCCGACCGCCACCAGCAGCACGTCGGTACGCGCCGACTCGGCCAGCACGTCGACCGGGCCGACCCGGCGTACGGCCGGCAGGTCGGCGGCGACGGTGCCGGTCGGGAAGCGCAGGATGGTCGGGCCGTCGTCCACGGCGACCGCCTCGCGCAGCTCCTCGCGCAGCGTGGCCGAGTCGCGGGGCGCGGCGATCCGCAGGCCGGGCACCACGCCGAAGACCGACATGTCCCAGATGCCGTAGTGGCTGGGCCCGTCCGGGCCGGTGATGCCGGCCCGGTCCAGCACGAACGTGACCGGCAGCTTGTGCATGGCCACGTCCAGCAGGACCTGGTCGAACGCGCGGTTGAGGAACGTGGCGTAGACCGCGACCACCGGGTGCAGCCCGCCCATGGCGAGGCCGGCGGCGGAGGTGGCCGCGTGCTGCTCGGCGATGCCCACGTCGTACACCCGCTCCGGGTACTTGCGGGCGAGCGTGGCGATGCCGGTGGGCTCGGCCATGGCGGCGGTGATGCCGACCACGTCGGGGCGCTCGTCGGCGATCGCGACCAGCTCGTCGGCGAAGACGTTCGTCCACTTCACCGACGGCACGGCGAGCAGCTTGCCGGTCTCGGCGTCGAACGCGCCGGGGCCGTGCAGGCAGTCGGCCTCGTCGTCCTCGGCGGGACGGTAGCCGTAGCCCTTGCGGGTGACCGCGTGCACGATCACCGGGCCGCCGAAGTTCTTCGCGGCGCGCAGCGCCGCCTCGACCGCCGGTACGTCGTGACCGTCGACCGGGCCGACGTACTTGATGCCGAGGTCCTCGAACATGGCCTGCGGGGCGACCGCGTCCTTGATGCCCTTCTTGACCGCGTGCAGCACCTCGTACATCGGCTTGCCGACGAACGGGGTGTTGCCCAGCGCGTCCTTGACCGTGTCGAGCACCTTCTCGTAGCCGGGGTTGAGCCGCAGCGACGACAGGTGGTCGGCGAGGCCACCGATGGTCGGCGAGTAGGACCGGCCGTTGTCGTTGACCACGATCACCAGCGGGTTGCCGGCGGTGGCGATGTTGTTCAGCGCCTCCCAGCACATGCCGCCGGTGAGCGCGCCGTCGCCGACCACTGCGACCACTGAGCGCTTCTCGCCACGCAGCGCGTACGCCTTGGCCAGGCCGTCGGCGTACGACAGGGCGGTGGAGGCGTGCGAGTTCTCGATCAGGTCGTGCTCGCTCTCCGCCTGGCTGGGGTAGCCGGAGAGGCCACCGCGCTGGCGGAGCTTGTCGAAGCCCTCCTGCCGGCCGGTGAGGATCTTGTGCACGTACGCCTGGTGGCCGGTGTCGAAGAGGAGCCGGTCACGCGGGGAGTCGAAGACCCGGTGCATCGCCAGGGTCAGCTCGACCACACCGAGGTTGGGGCCGACGTGGCCGCCGGTGCGGGAGACCTTGGCGATCAGGAAGTCACGGATCTCGGCGGCGAGGATGTCCAGCTGCTCGGCGGTCATCCGCTTCACGTCCTGCGGGCCGCGGACGGTGCCCAGCAGCCGACCGTGGTTGGCCGTGCCCTCTTCAACACTCATGACCGGAGAGTCTATCGGCCGCGGAACAGTCCGCAGCCTGGCCGTGCATCGACCCAGGTCAGGCGTCCACCACGAGCCGCCGGGGCGCGGGTGGGCGCGGCGCGGCGACGGACGGGCCCGCAGGGGTCCAGGAGCCGAGCACGGCGGCCCGGGACGCCCCGGTCACCGACGGCACCGCGCCTGGTAGCCCGTGCCAGGACAGCCAGCCCAGCAGCGCGAACGCGTACGCCTCCTTGGCCTGGGCCGGTACGCCCAGCTCGTCGGTGGTGCGCAGCCGCCAGCGTCCCGCGCCCAGGGCCGCCAGCCGCGCCCGGAGTGTGGGATTGCGCACTCCCCCGCCGGCGGCCACCACCTCGGTGACCCGGTGCCGGTCGCAGGCGTCGGCCACCGTGCGGGCGGTCAGCTCGGTGAGCGTGGCCAGCACGTCGTCGGCCGCCACCGGCTCACCCAGCCCGCTCAGCGCGGCGTCCAGGTAGCCGCCGTGGAACAGCTCCTTACCAGTCGACTTGGGCGGCGGCGCGGCGTAGTACGGCTCGGCGAGCAGCCGGGCCAGCAGCGCCGCGTGCACCCGGCCGGCGGCGGCGCGGACGCCGTCGACGTCGCAGGGCCGGTCCAGGAAGCGCCGGGCGGCGGCGTCCAGCAGCGCGTTGGCCGGGCCCACGTCGTACCCGAGAACCGGCGCGCCGGGCGCGACCACTGTGAGGTTCGCGATCCCGCCGAGGTTCAACGCGGCCCTGGCACCGGCCTCCGGGTCGAGCAGCAGCGCGTCGAACGCCGGGACCAGCGGCGCGCCCTGGCCGCCGGCCGCGACGTCCGCCGAGCGCAGGTCGTGCAGCACCGGTACGCCCACCCGGGCGGCCACCCGGGCCGGCGCGCCGAGCTGGAGCGTGCCGCGTACCCGGCCGTCCTCGACCCAGTGGAAGACCGTCTGCCCAGGCGACACCACCGCGTCGGCGGTGCCCCCGGCCAGTTCGACGCCGGCCGCCGCCGCCTCCGCGAACACCTCGCCGAGCCGGTTGTCCAGCCGGCAGACCGCCTCGATCGTGGTGGCCGCCGGGGGCAGCAGCGCGCCGATCTCGGCCCGCAGGTCGTCCGGGTACGCCAGCTCCCGGTGCCCGAGCGGCCGCAGCCGCAGCGTGTCGCCGTCGGCGGTGAACTCGGCCGCCACCACGTCCACGCCGTCGTAGGACGTGCCCGACATCAGCCCGACGATGCGCAAGGAAGGGCCCCTTCTTAACGGATCCGGTAGTGGAAGGGCCCCTTATTAACGCGATCAACGCGCGGAGCCGGGACAAGATCAATCCTGCGGGGGCAGGAACAGGCCCACCAGCTCCACGTGCTGGGTCATCGGGAACAGGTCGAAGCCGCGCAGCGCGGCCAGCCGCCACCCCGCCTCGGCGAACGTGCGCACGTCCCGGGCGAAGGCCGCCGGGTCGCAGGCCACGTAGGCGACGGCACGCGGCCGGGCGGCCACCACACCGCGGACCACCGGCGCGCCCGCTCCGGAGCGCGGCGGGTCGAGCACCACCAGGTCGACCGGGCCGGTGATCCGGCGCCGGGTCAGCGCCGCCTCCACCCGCGCGGCGACCACCTCGACGGCGCGCAGGTCGGCCAGGTTCTGCCGGGCCGCGGCCACCCCGTCCGGCGCCGACTCGACGAGCGTCACCCGGGCCACGTCGACCCGTTCCGCGAGCGCGGCGGCGAACAGGCCGGCCCCGCCGTACAGGTCCCAGGCCGTCTCACCGGGCCGCGGCTCGAGCAGGTCGAGGACCGCGCCGGTCAGCGCGTCCGCCGCGGCCGGGTGCACCTGCCAGAACCCGGAGGCGGGCAGCGTGAAGGAACGCCCGGCCGCCGTCTCCCGGACCCGCTCCGGCCCGCTCACGGCCGTCGGAACCCCATCGGTGTACGCGACCACGGCGACGTCCCCGCCGGTGCTGGCGACCGTCTCCACCGCGTCGGCGTCGGGCCAGCGGGCGCCGGTGGGCGGGAGCACCGGCAGTTCCTGGATCGCCGGGTGTGCGATCAGGCACCTGTCGATCGGCACCACCTCGTGCGAACGGTGCTTGAGCAGCCCGGCCCGCCCGGCCGCGTCGACCGCGTAGCGGACCCGGGAGCGCCAGCCCAGCGGCCCGCCGGGCAGCGCCTCGATGCGTACGCCGAGCGCGTCCACCTGCTCCGCGGTGAGGCCGCCCAGCCGGGTGAGCTGCTCGCGCACCACGGAGAGCTTCCAGTCGAGCTGGGCGGCCGGGGCGACGTGCTGGAGGTCGCAGCCGCCGCACCGGCCCGGACGGGCGTACGGGCACGGCGGGGTGACCCGGTCCGGCGAGGCGGTGAGGATCTCCACGGCATCGGCGCGGGCGAAGCCCCGGTGCAGTTCGGTCACCTCGGCCACCACCCGCTCACCGGGCAGCGCGTGCCGGACGAAGACCACCTGCCCGCCGACCCGGGCCACGCAGTGCCCGCCCGGCGCGACCGCGTCGACTGTCAGCTCGACCCGCTCGGCCTCCTCCAGCCCCGGCCGGTCCACCGACGCAGGGCCGGAGGGCGCAGCCGTCGGCGCGGAACCGGACCGCCCGGTCGCAGGACCGGAATGCTCGTCGCCGCTCACGGCCGCTCCTCGCGCTCGGTGCCGGGTGTGGACGCCACCGGCGGCGGCAGGGTGCTCTGCGGCGCCACCCGGGGGCCGCGCGCCGGGCCCCGGCTCAGCGTGGCGTCCAGCCGGTCCAGGTTCTTGCCGGCGGTGGACGCGAGCTGCCAGGGCACGCTGGTCACCATCACGCCCGGCTCGAACAGCAGCCGCCCCTTGAGCCGCAGCGCGCTCTGGTTGTGCAGCAGGTTCTCCCACCAGCGCCCCACCACGTACTCGGGAATGAAGACGGTGACCACGTCGCGCGGCGACTCCCGGCGCACCGATGCGACGAAGTTGAGGATCGGGCGGGTGATCTCCCGGTACGGGGAGTCGATCACGGTGAGCGGCACCGGCAGCTCGCGGCGCTCCCAGTCGGCCTGGAGGTCGCGGGTGTCCTGCTCGTCCACGTTCACGGTGACCGCGGTGAGCGTGTCCGGCCGGGTGGCCCGCGCGTACGCGACGGCCCGCAGCGTCGGCTTGTGCAGCTTGCTGACCAGCACAATGGCGTGGTTGCGGGCGGGCAGCACGCCCCGCTGCTCGGTCGGCTCCAGTTCCTCGGCGATCCGGTCGTAGTGCCGGCGGATGCCGAGCATCACCACGTACATCACCGCCATCGCGACGATCGCGATCCAGGCGCCGAGCAGGAACTTGGTGGCCAGCACGATGATCAGCACCACGCCGGTCATGACCATGCCGAACGTGTTGATCGCCCGGGAACGGAGCATGCGGCGGCGCGCCTCCGGGTCGCGCTCGCGGCGCAGGTGCCGGTTCCAGTGCCGGATCATGCCGGCCTGGGAGAGCGTGAACGAGACGAACACCCCGACGATGTAGAGCTGGATGAGCTTGGTGACCTCGGCCTGGAAACCGATGATCAGCACGATCGCGAAGACGGCCAGGAAGAGGATGCCGTTGGAGAACGCGAGCCGGTCGCCGCGGGTGTGCAGCTGGCGGGGCAGGTAGCGGTCCTGCGCGAGGATCGAGCCGAGCACCGGGAAGCCGTTGAAGGCGGTGTTGGCGGCCAGGAACAGGATCAGCGCGGTCATCCCGGCGACCACGTAGAGCAGCACCGAGCCACCGCCGAACACGGTCTCGCCGAGCTGGGTGGTGACAGTCTTCTGCACGTACCCGTCCGGGCCGGAGATGATCTGCGTGCGCGGGTCCTCGACGAACTGGAGGCCGGTGAGGCGGGCCAGCCAGATGATGCCGACGAGCATGGCCACCGCGATGCCGCCGAGCAACAGCAGCGTGGTCGCCGCGTTCTTCGACTTCGGGCTCTTGAACGCCGGTACGCCGTTGGAGATCGCCTCCACGCCGGTGAGCGCGGCGCAGCCCGAGGAGAACGTCCGTAGCAGCAGGAACACCAGCGCGAACCCGGTGACGCTGTGCTCGGCCTGGATCTCCAGGCCGGCGCTCGGCGCGCGCAGGTCGTCGCCGAGCACGAAGACGCGGATCAGCCCGGTCAGCAGCATGCCGCCGATCACGATCACGAAGCCGTACGTGGGGATGGCGAAGGCGGTGCCCGACTCACGCAGGCCGCGCAGGTTGATCGCGGTGAGCAGCACCACCGCGCTGACCGCGATGAGCACCTTGTGGGTGGCCACGAACGGCACCACCGAGCCGAGGTTCGCCACGCCGGAGGAGACCGAGACGGCGACCGTGAGCACGTAGTCGACGAGCAGCGCGCTCGCCACCGCGAGGCCGGCCTTGGGCCCGAGGTTGACAGTCGCCACCTCGTAGTCGCCACCGCCGGAGGGGTAGGCGTGCACGTTCTGCCGGTAGCTCGCCACCACCGTCAGCATGACCACGACGACCGCGAGCGCGACCCACGGCGAGAAGATGAACGCCGAGGCGCCGGCGATGGACAGCGTCAGGAGGATCTCGTCCGGGGCGTACGCCACGCTGGAGAGCGCGTCCGAGGCGAAGACCGGCAGCGCGATGCGCTTCGGCAGCAGGGTGTGCTGGAGGCGGTCGGACCGGAACGGTCGACCGAGGAGGAGTCGCTTCAGCAGCGAGGTGGGTCGGGCCACAACCGCCAAGCGTACGACCACCGGGTCCGGGGCGCTGGGGTGGTCGATCTCCCCCGCGTGCGGCCGCGCGGTACGGTTCGGTCCCCCGTCCGGCAGGGGGACGTGGCAGGCTCGCAGACGACGGGTCGGCGGGCGGCGCCGTGGGAGGAGCGGACACCGTGCATGTGGTGATCATGGGCTGCGGGCGGGTCGGGTCGACCCTGGCGCACAGCCTGGAGTCGCGTGGACACTCGGTGGCGGTGATCGACCAGGACGCGGACGCGTTCCGCCGTCTCGGGCCCGACTTCGCCGGCATCACCGTCACCGGGGCGGGCTTCGACGGCGAGGTGCTGCGTCAGGCCGGCATCGAACGGGCCGACGCGTTCGCGGCGGTGTCCAGCGGCGACAACTCCAACATCATCTCGGCCCGGCTGGCCCGGGAGACGTTCGGCGTGTCCCGGGTCGCGGCCCGCATCTACGACCAGCGCCGCGCCCAGGTCTACGAGCGGCTCGGCATCCCCACCGTGGCGACCGTCCGGTGGACCGCCGACCGGATGCTGCGCCACCTCGTCCCCGAGGGCAACGTGGAGATCTTCCGCGATCCGACGAGCACCGTCTCGATCATCGAGGTGCCGGTGCACAAGGACTGGATCGGCCGTCCGCTGCGGCAGCTGGAGCAGGCCGTCGGCGCCCGGGTGGCCTACCTGAACCGGTTCGGGATCGGCACGCTGCCCACCGCCTCCACCGTGATCCAGGAGGGCGACCAGGTCTACATGCTGGTGACCGACGACATCAACGGCCCGGTCACGTCGGTGGCGGCGGCGCCGCCGGAAGGGGGGCACTGAGCCATGCGGATCGCCATCGCCGGCGCCGGCAACGTGGGCCGCTCGATCGCCCAGGAGCTGATCGACAACGGCCATCAGGTGATGCTGATCGAGCGGCAGCCGAAGATGCTGCGGCCCGACCGGGTGCCGGCCGCGGACTGGGTGCTCGCCGACGCGTGCGAGCTGGCCAGCCTGGAGGAGGCCGACGTGGCCGGGTGCGACGTGGTGGTGGCCGCCACCGGCGACGACAAGGTCAACCTGGTGGTGTCCCTGCTGGCCAAGACCGAGTTCGCGGTGCCCCGCGTGGTGGCCCGGGTCAACCGGGCGGAGAACGAGTGGCTGTTCACCGAGCAGTGGGGCGTGGACGTCGCGGTGAGCAAGCCGCGGGTGATGGCGGCGCTGGTCGAGGAGGCGGTCACCGTCGGCGACCTGGTCCGGCTGATGACGTTCCGGCAGGGCGAGGCGAACCTGGTCGAGATCACGCTGCCGCCGACCGCGCCCTACGTGGGGCAGGCGATCCACGCGGTGCCGATCCCCCGGGACGCGGCGCTGGTGGCGATCGTGCGCGGCAAGCGGGTGCTGGTGCCGACCCCGGACGACCCGATCGAGGCCGGCGACGAGCTGGTGTTCGTCTGCACTGCGGCGGTGGAGGACGACGTGCGCGCGGTGATCCTCGGCCCGCCCAGCGCGGACCGGCACCGCGACCGTGCCTGAGGCGGCGGCGTCAGGAGCCTGGTAGCGGGGTGGGTGCGGTCTCCCGGGTGACCCGGCGCACCACCCACACCGTGATCAGCAGCAGCAGCGCGTACGGCGGGTAGCCCAGGGCGAGCCGGGCCACGCCGAGCGCGGTGTCCTGGTGGGCCAGGTAGAGCCCGGCCTGTACGCCGACCTTGGCCAGCCACACCACGCCCCACAGCACGGTGAGCTGGGTGAAGGTGCGTACCAGCTTGGGGTCGTCGCGCCACTCGGAGCGGCCCTTGGCGACCAGCACCGACCAGATCCAGCCGACCAGCGGCTGCCGGATCGCGGCCGACAGCAGCAGCGCCAGGCCGTACCCGATGCCGTAGAGGATGCCCGGCAGGTAGAAGTCGCGCTCGTCGCCGGTGCGCAGCGCCAGCAGCGCGCCGACGCCGACGCCGAACAGCCCGTTGACCGCGTGCCGCACCGGCTTGCGCTGGGCCAGCCGCAGCCCGGCGATCAGCAGCGCCACCGCCACCGAGGCGTACACGGCGGGGCGCAGCTCGCCGATCACGTTGGCGATCACGAAGACCACCACCGGGATGCTCGACTCGACCAGCCCGCGCCATCCGCCGAGCTGGTCGGCCATCTGCTCGGCGAGGCTGGGCAGCCGCTCCTCGTCCTGCGGGCCGAGACCCGACGGGGTGTGCTGCTGTCCGGTCGTCACTTCGGCGACTCCAGCTCGTAGTACGGGTTGTAGATCACCTTGCGGTCGTCGCGCACCGCCACCCGGCCGCGCGCGGTCAGGTGCCGGCCCGGCTCGATCCCGGCGATGTGCCGGCGGCCCAGCCAGACCAGCGTCACCACGTCGTTGCCGTCGTAGAGGTCGGCTTCCAGCGTGGGCAGGTTCGTGCGGGGCGTGTAGACGACGGTACGCAGCCGCCCGGCCACCGACACCACCTGACCCCTGTTGCACTGGTGGGCGGGCGTGCCGCCGGACTCGGCGCTCTCCCGGCGCAGCTCCTGCGCCTCGATCTCGGCCTCGCTCGCGGTGAGCCGGTGCAGGAGCCGCCGCAGCGACCCCCGGCTCTCGTCGGTCGTCATGACCTCCGCGTCACCCTCTCCACAGCGGGGCCCCGCGGGCGGCGGAACCGTCCCGCCAGCGTACGCGCAGTGGCCGCCCGGCGGGAGCGGCGTGGCGCGTACCGCCGGCCGGGACCGGACACGCCGCGGGCCCGGCGCCGGTACGACGCCGGGCCCGGGCACGTGTGGATCAGACCTCCTGCGAGTCGGCGGCCTGCTGCTCGGCGACCTCGCGGGGCAGCCGCAGCGGCAGCGGCTCGCGCACCGGCTTGGCCTCCTGGCCGCGGTCGACGACCAGGCCGTCCAGGCAGGCCGCGAGCGGGCCGGCGGCGGCCGGGTCGGTGGCGGCCGCGCCCTGGAAGACGCCGCGCACCATCCAGCGCGGGCCGTCGATGCCGACGAACCGCAGGTCGGTCGGCCCGTCCGGGGTACCCACCCGGGCGCGCAGCTCGGGCCCGTGCTCCCCCTCGACCTCCTGGGCGGTCGCGCCGTCGCTGACGAGCGACTGGCGGATCTCCTCGCGCACCTCGTCCCAGATGCCCTCGGAGCGGGGCGCGGCGAAGACGCCGAGCTGGAGCGCGTTCTGGCCGTGCACCAGCACGACCTGCTGGATCACGCCCTGCGGGTCGGCCTGGACCCGCACCTCGACGTCCGGCACCGCCGGGATCCGCAGGCTGCCCAGGTCGAGGCGAGGCGCCTCCGGGGCCTCGCTGACGTCGTACGGGCCGCGGTCCGGCGCCGACGGGGTCTCCTCGGCGTCGAGGACCCCATTGTCACGCGCCTCGTCGGCCCGCTTCCGGGAGAAGATCACTGCGCCCACCCTCCGCTGTTCACACTCACCCTGCCACCTCTTCGCTCTGCCCGCCGGACGGCGCCGGGACCAGCCCGGCGTGCCCGCCGGTGGACCCGTGCCCGCCCGTGCCACGCCGGGACTCGGGCAGCTCGGCCACCGGCCGGAACTCGGCCCGGGCGACCCGCTGGACCACGAGCTGCGCGATGCGGTCACCCCGGCTGATCTTGGCCGGCGTGTCCCGATCGTGGTTGATCAGGTTGACCAGGATCTCACCCCGGTAGCCGGCGTCGACCGTACCGGGCGCGTTGAGCACCGTCACGCCGAGTCTGGCCGCGAGTCCGGATCGGGGGTGCACCAGCCCGACGTAGCCGTCCGGCAGCGCCACCGCCACGCCCGTGGGCACCAGGGCCCGGCCGCCGGGGGGCAGCTCGACGTCCGCGGCGGCCACCAGGTCCGCACCGGCGTCGCCGGGATGGGCGTACGCCGGCAGTGGCAGCTCCGGGTCGAGCAGCCGCACGGGCACGGGTACGACGTCTGTCACGGTCATCCTCTTCCGTCCGGTCCTGCGGGGTGCCCCTGCCATCCTGCCGGTTGCCGGGCCGCTCGCGCGCCGTACCCTCGTCTGTGTGCGTCAGTCGTCATCTCCGGCCGCCCCGACGGCCACCGCCGCGCCGTACGCGGAGCGTCTCGGGCTGCCCTGGTGGGCCTGGCCGGCCGGGCTGGCCGCGGCCGGTCTGCTCGCGGTCGAGCTCTGGATGGGCGCGACCGGGGTGCGCGCCTGGCTGCCGTTCGTGCTGCTGATCCCCGCTGCGGTGGCCGCACTGTGGTGGCTGGGCCGGATCCGGGTCGAGGTGCGTGACGGCGAGCTGCGGGTCGACGACGCCCACCTGCCGGTGCGGTACGTCGCGGACGTGGTGCCGCTGGACGCGGCCGGCCGGCGCGAGGTGCTCGGCGTCGGCTCCGACCCGCTCGCCTTCGTGGTGCAGCGGCCGTGGATCGGTGGCGCGGTGCAGGTGGTGCTGGACGACCCGGCCGACCCGACGCCGTTCTGGGTGGTCAGCACGCGGCACCCGGTCCAGCTGGCGACCGCCCTGCTGGCCGCCCGCGACGCGGCCTGACGGTCCACCGCGACCCGGCTCGGCCCGCCGCGGCCCGGCCCGGCTCGGCCCGGGACCGGTCAGGACGGCGCCTCCGGCAGGGCACGCGCGGTACGCCGCAGGTCCTTGCGCAGTTGCTCGCCGAGCGCGCGGGTGGCCCGGCGGTTGAGGTAGCCGGCCACGGCGGCGCCGGTCAGGAACGGCCCGAGCGTGGTGAGGTTGCGCCCGAAGCGGCGCATCAGGCTGTCCCGCAGTTCCCGGCGGGCGGCGGTGCCGAGCACCGCGCTCACCCCGACGCCCGGCATCATCGGGTTGACCCCCCGCTGGGTGGCCCAGGACTGCACGAGCGCCACGGCACGGCCGGTGCCGCCGGGCGGCAGCGGCACCCGGTGGACCTCGTGCAGCTCCCCGATCAGTTTCAGCTCGATCGCCACCACGGCCACCGTCTCGGCGGCCAGCAGGACGGGAGCGGAGAGCAGGGTGGGCGTGACCGCCCATTCGACGGCGGCGACCCCGCCGCCCGCGGCGCCGACTCCGGCGGTGGCGCGGGACGCGTTGCGGACCAGCCGGTCGGCGAGCGCCTCGTCGTCCAGGCCGGGAAAGTGCCGCCGCAGCGTGGCGAGGTCGCGGATCGGCACGTGCGGGGCGACCTCGGCGACCGTGTCGGTCATCCAGCGCACCGCCGCGCGGGGCTTGAACAGGTCGGTGATCCCGCGGGCGCGGGCCTGCCCGACCAGCCGGGTCAGCAGTTGCCGCCGGCGGGCGGGCGCGATGTCGTCGGCGGTCAGGGCGGCGACGGTGGCGCCCAGCTCCGCGGTGTCCGGGCTGTCCGGGCCCGGTACGTCCGGGCCGGGCTTGTCCGGGCCGGCTTCTTCGCTGCGCTCGCTCACCCGTCCGCCCTCCTGCTCCGCGCGGCGTGGCAGCCGCCCGTACGAGTCAAGCAGCTCCCGGCCGAGCGCGCACGGCGGCGGCTCGAACAGCGGCGGCCCCGTCGAGGAGGCCGCCGCTGGTGTCCCCGGTCGGGATCAGACGCACTCGCGGCAGATCAGGTCGCCGTTGCGCTCGACCGCCAGCTGGCTGCGGTGGTGGACCAGGAAGCAGCGGGCGCACCGGAACTCGTCCTGCTGCATCGGGAGGACCTTGACCGTGAGCTCCTCGTCGGCCAGATCGGCGCCGGGCAGCTCGAAGCTCTCGGCCACCTCGGCCTCGTCGACGTCCACGGCACCCGACTGTGAGTCGACCCGCCGGGCCTTGAGCTCTTCCAGGCTGTCCTCGCCGAGGTCGACCTCGTCGCGACGCGGGGCGTCGTAGTCGGTGGCCATCGGTTTCACTCTCCAATATCGATATTGTCGCTGCCGGTTGTAACGCCGGACGACGCCGTTTCGGTTCCCCTGACCGGCCACCATCTCTGTCGGGCACCCGACCCGAAGAGCGGTGGGCCGGGCTCGCCGGTGCGAAATGCCCCCGGTGAGCGCGGAACCTTACCCCCCCTGTGGGCGAGGCATGTATACCGCCCTCGCGGGAGAGATGTACGCCTCTGCGCCCGAAGTTGTTCCCAATGTGACTCAGGCGACACGAAGATAGGGGTAGTCCTACCGGTTCACCGCGTGGCGCGCCGGTATGTCGGACTGTTTCCACGCCTGAGCCGGACAAGCGTTAACCTCAGCGGCGTACTGGACGGCCGACAGGTCGCGGCCCGACCGCGTCGCCCGCCACCACCCAATCACTGTCCGGGGAGCGCCCAGGATGAGTTTTGCGCGAGTGCGGGCACTCGTTGTCGTCGGACTGCTGGCGGTCGTCGCCCTGGTCTTCGTGGTCGTCGCCGTGCTGAAGGACAGTCAGGGCACAGCCGGTACGGCGGCCGCCTGCCCCGATGGCTGGCCGCTGGTCGACCTGCGCCTGCGGGAACAGAAGGACGTCAAGATCAACGTCTACAACGCGACCGACGAGGCCGGCCGGGCCGGCAGCGTCGCGGACGACTTCCGCAACCGCAAGTTCCAGGTCAAGAAGGTCGGCAACGAGACCAAGGCGTTCGACGGCGTGGCCGAGCTGCGGTTCGGGCCCAAGGCCGTGGGCTCGGCGCACCTGCTGCGCGCGTACTTCCTCAACGAGGCCAACCAGAAGTTCGACCCCAAGCGCAAGGACGACGTCGTCGACGTGGTGCTGGGCAACCAGTTCCAGCAGCTCGCCACCACCACCGAGGTCAACCAGTCGCTCGGCGACCTGGGCGCGCCGCAGGCGCCGACCGGCACCTGCCCGATGCCGATCGAGAAGTAGGCGACGGGCGCACCGACGGCACAGGGCGGTCTCCCCCGGGGAGGCCGCCCTGTCGCGTGTCCGGCGCCGTCACGGCCCGCCCGAGGCGTCCAGGTCGGCCAGCCGGTCGTGCAGCGGCCCGTGCAGCACCGGCGGCGCGGCGAGCACCAGGTCCGGGCCGGCCGGGAGGCCGGACAGGCCGGTCACCAGCAGCCCGGCCTCCCGGGCGACCAGCCCGCCCGCGGCCAGGTCCCAGTCGGCCAGACCCTTCTCGTAGTACGCGTCCACCCGCCCCTCGGCGGCCAGGCAGAGGTCGAGCGCGGCGGCGCCCATCCGGCGGATGTCCCGGATGTGCGGGATCAGCTCGGTCACCACCCGCGCCTGGTGGGCCCGGCGGTCGGCGTCGTAGCCGAACCCGGTGGCGACGAGCGCCTGCCCGAGGTCGGTGGCGGCGGAGCCGTGCAGCCGCTGCCCGTCGCGCCAGGCGCCGCCGCCGAGCGTCGCGGTCCACTCCTCGCCGGTGACGATGTTGCGGACCACACCGGCGACCACCTCACCGGCCACCTCGGCGGCCAGCGAGACGGCGCAGTACGGCAGCCCGTACAGGTAGTTCACGGTTCCGTCGATCGGGTCAAGGATCCAGCGCACGCCGTCGGGGCCGGCCGGGCCGGTCTCGCCCGCGCCGTACTCCTCGCCCAGCACGGCGTCGCCGGGCCGGCGCTGCCGCAGCGCGGCGACCACCTGCCGCTCCACCGCCCGGTCGGCGGCGGTGACCACGTCGGTCACCGTGCTCTTGGTCGCGGCCACCGAGACGCCCTCGACCCGCATCCGGTACGCGGTGGTGGCGGCCTCCCGGGCCACATCGACAGCGATCGTGAGCAACTCCCGCGCCGTGGGCGTCGAGATGATCATGTCTCTCCCCTTCCGGCACGATCGGGACCGGCCGTCTCGTGCGCGGGTATCATCCTTACAAAGTCCACATCTGCGCCGAATCTGCGGTCCCGGACCGCAGGTCCGCCGTGCGGCGCGGGATGATCGCGGCAGACGGCGTTACAATTCACCCTGCCCACGCGCCACGGACCGCCAGCGACCGGACGGCCCGGGACACGGGGGTCCTCAACGACTCGCCCGGCGCGGCCGTCCCATGCTGCGCCGGACGACCCGGCCGTGCTCGCTCTTTCGCCTCCGGAAGGTCTTCGTGACAGATCCCCGCCAGACCGGCGCCGACGTTCGCTCGCTCACCGACACCCTGATCGCCCACGCGCAGAGCGCCGGCGGCCAGCTCACGTCGGCCCAGCTCGCGCGCACCGTCGAGTCCGCTGAGGTGACCCCGGCCCAGGCCAAGAAGATCCTCCGCGCACTCTCCGAGGCGGGCGTGACGGTGGTGGTGGACGGCTCGGCGAGCACCCGCCGCCGCGTCGCCGCCGCCCGGTCCGCCACCCCGGCCTCCCGCGCGACCACGGCCAAGACCACCAAGAAGGCCGCCGCGCCCGCCCCCAAGCAGGCGCCCGCCGCCGAGGAGTCACCCGCCCCGGCCCCCCGGAAGGCGACCGCGCGCAAGGCCACCACCGCCGACGTGGCCAAGGCCGCGGCCCCGGCGAAGGCCACCAAGACGACCCGCGCCACCAAGGCCACCGTGGCGGCGAAGACCGCAGCGGCCAAGCCGGCCAAGGCCGGCGGCAAGGGCGAGGGCCCCGACGGCGAGATCGATCCGGAGGAGCTGGCCGCCGAGATCGAGGACGTGGTGGTCGAGGAGCCGGCCGAGCTGACCCAGGCCGCCGAGGCCGACGCGGCCAGCTCCGCCACCGACAACGACTTCGAGTGGGACGACGAGGAGTCCGAGGCGCTGAAGCAGGCGCGCCGGGACGCCGAGCTGACCGCCTCCGCCGACTCCGTGCGGGCGTACCTGAAGCAGATCGGCAAGGTGCCGCTGCTCAACGCCGAGCAGGAGGTCGAGCTGGCCAAGCGGATCGAGGCCGGCCTCTACGCCGCCGAGCGGCTGCGCGCCGCCGACGAGGGCGAGGAGAAGCTGGTCCGCGACCTCCAGCGCGACCTGATGTGGATCTCGCGGGACGGCGAGCGCGCCAAGAACCACCTGCTGGAGGCCAACCTGCGGCTCGTGGTCTCGCTGGCCAAGCGCTACACCGGCCGTGGCATGGCCTTCCTCGACCTCATCCAGGAGGGCAACCTCGGCCTGATCCGCGCGGTCGAGAAGTTCGACTACACCAAGGGCTACAAGTTCTCCACCTACGCCACCTGGTGGATCCGCCAGGCCATCACCCGCGCCATGGCCGACCAGGCCCGCACCATCCGCATCCCGGTGCACATGGTCGAGGTGATCAACAAGCTCGGCCGCATCCAGCGCGAGCTGCTCCAGGACCTGGGCCGTGAGCCCACCCCGGAGGAGCTGGCCAAGGAGATGGACATCACACCGGAGAAGGTGCTGGAGATCCAGCAGTACGCCCGGGAGCCCATCTCGCTCGACCAGACCATCGGCGACGAGGGTGACAGCCAGCTCGGCGACTTCATCGAGGACTCCGAAGCGGTCGTCGCGGTCGACGCGGTGTCGTTCTCGCTGCTGCAGGACCAGCTCCAGCAGGTCCTGCAGACGTTGTCCGAGCGTGAGGCGGGCGTGGTGCGCCTGCGTTTCGGCCTCACCGACGGCCAGCCGCGCACTCTGGACGAGATCGGCCAGGTGTACGGCGTGACCCGGGAACGCATCCGGCAGATCGAATCCAAGACCATGTCCAAGTTGCGGCACCCCTCGCGTTCCCAGGTGCTCCGCGACTACCTGGACTGACCGCGTACGTCAACAAATCGTGCCGGTTTGATCACCAGCCGTAGAACACTCTTTGGTGATCGTTCGGTTGCCTGTTTGTGATCGTTGACGTGGCACCCTTGGTGCACGGCACACTGTCCTCCACGCCAGGTGTGACCTCGGTCCCCCGCGGGCACACAGGGAAGGCAGGGCCCGAGATGGGTGTTGCACGATAGGTGAGCAACCGAAGAGAGTGTTCATCGGTGACGACCAGAGGAGGAAGGCGATGACCCCGACCCTCACGCCGCCGCCCGAGACGGTGAGCCCCCCGGCCGCCGATGAACGGTGCGACCGCTGCAATGCTGCCGGCAAGCTCCGCATCACTCTGGCGGGTGGGAGTGAGCTGGTGTTCTGTGGGCACCACGCGAACAAGTACGCGGAGGATCTCGTGAAGATCACCGTGCGGTACGCGTCGGACCCGGAGTTCAGCTGGCGAGGCGCCGATCTGATGGCGAACTGAGGTCCGACAAGAAGTCCACAACCCGACATGACCGGCCGGAGGCACCCGCAAGGGGAGCCTCCGGCCGGTTTTTCGTGCCGGTGCCACAGTGCGCGACGGTGTTAAGAAGGGGCCCCTGCTCTACCGGAGGCGTTAACAGGGGGCCCTTCCTTACAGGGTCTGCACGGTGGCGATGCGCTCCTCGAGCTGCTCGATCGTCGCCTGCGCGCTGGGCGGGCCGCCGCAGATCCGGCGCAGCTCGGCATGGATCTTGCCGTGCGGCTGGCCGGTGTGGTGGTGCCGGGCGGCCACCAGAGCGTTCAGCTGCCGCCGTAGCGCCACCCGGCGCTGGGCGGCACTCATCGGTGGGGGCGCCGCCGCCGGGGCCGCAGCGGCCGGCTCAGCGGTCCGCTGGGCGGCCCGGCGCTTCTGCGCGGCGAGCTGCTCGGCCTGCCGCTTGGTCAGCAGCAGCGAGACCTGGTCGGCGGTGAGCAGACCGGGCAGACCGAGGTATTCCTCCTCCTCGGGCGTGCCGGCCTGGGCGGCGGTGCCGAACGAGGCACCGTCGAAGATCACCTGGTCCAGCTCGGCGGTCGCGGAGAGCGCCGCGAAGCGCTTCTCCAGCTCCCCGCTGGCGCCGTCGTCGCGCTGGGCGCGCTCCAGCAGGTCGTCGTCGAAGCCCTCGCGGTCCTTCGGTTTGCCGAGCACGTGGTCCCGCTCGGCCTCCATCTCGCTGGCGAGCCCGAGCAGGTGCGGCACGCTGGGCAGGAACACCGACGCGGTCTCGCCGGAGCGGCGGGCCCGGACGAACCGGCCGATCGCCTGCGCGAAGTACAGCGGGGTGCTGGCACTCGTCGCATACACGCCGACGGCCAGGCGGGGGATGTCGACGCCCTCGGACACCATCCGCACCGCGACCAGCCACCGCTGCTGGGAGGCGGCGAACGTCGCGATCCGCGCGGACGCGCCCTGGTCGTCGGAGAGCACCACGGCGGCCTTCTCACCGGTCACCTGCTCCAGCAGCTTCGCGTACGAGCGGGCCACCTGCTGGTCGCTGGCGATGACCAGGCCGCCCGCGTCGGGCATGCCGTTGGCGCGCAGCACGGTCAGGCGGGCGTCGGCGGCGCGCAGCACCTGCGGCATCCAGTCGCCGGCCGGGTCCAGCGCGGTACGCCACGCCTGGGCGATCAGGTCCTGCGTCATCGGCTCACCGAGGCGGGCGGCCAGCTCCTCGCCGGCGTTGGTGCGCCAGCGGGTCTCCCCCGAGTACGCCAGGAACAGCACCGGCCGGACCACGCCCTCGCGCAGCGCGTCGGAGTAGCCGTAGACCGAGTCGGCGCGGGAGCGCAGCAGCCCGTCGCCGCCGCGCTCGTAGCTGACGAACGGGATCGGGTTGTCGTCGGAGCGGAACGGCGTACCGGTGAGCATCAGCCGGCGTACCGCGGGCTCGAACGCCGCCTTCACGCCGTCGCCCCAGGTACGCGAGTCGCCCGCGTGGTGGATCTCGTCGAGGATGACGAGCGTGCGCCGGGTCATGGTGCGCCGCCGGTGCACCTGCGGCGCCATGCCCACCTGGGCGTAGGTGACCACGGCGCCGTGGAAGTCGGCGGCGGAGTGCAGGTCGGCGTTGCGGAACGCGGCGTCGAGCTGGATGCCGACCCGGGCGGCGGCCTGCGCCCACTGGGTCTTCAGGTGCTCGGTCGGCGCGACCACGGTGACCGCCTCGACGGTGCCGTCGGCGAGCAGCTCGGCGGCGATCCGCAGCGCGAACGTGGTCTTACCGGCGCCGGGCGTGGCGACCGCTGTGAAGTCCTCGGTCCGGCGGCGCAGGTACTCCACCAGCGCCTTGCGTTGCCAGGCGCGCAGGGGCGGGAACGTGTCGAGCGCCGGCATCCGCGGTGGCACGCGTAGCTCCTCTCCGCCGCGGACGGCGGCGGGCCCGACCGGGGCCACGGGAGCCGCCGCCCATGAAAACGCCCTCGCGCATCCGTGCCGCGAAGGCCGGTTCAGCATAACCAGCGCGGGCCGTACGCCCCACTCGACGCCACGCCTGTCACATCCGCCCACCCCGGCGCGGATCGGGTCAGGGCAGTGGTCCCCGGGTGCCGGTGCGCGGCGGCCGCAGCGTCGCCACCGGGGCGGACCAGCGGCGGCGCAGCGCGATCAGGCGCAGCCCGAACACGAGCAGCGCGGCGCCGGTCAGCGGCACGGCGGTGGCCTGTCCGCACGCCGACAGCAGCGCCACCGCGATCGAGCCGGCGAGCGCCGCGAGCGCGTAGATCTCCCGGCGCAGCACCACCGGGATCTCGCCGGTGAGCAGGTCCCGGCCGAGCCCGCCGCCGATCGCGGTGAGCATGCCGATCATGCAGGCGCCGACCGCCGGCACGGCGGCGTCGAGGGCCTTGAGCGTGCCGGTGACGGTGAACAGGCCGAGACCCGCCGCGTCCAGCACCAGCACTGTGGTGCGCAGCCGGGCGAGCTGGGGGTGCAGCCAGAACACGGCCGCGGCGACGACTGCGGCGGTGGCGGCGTAGCGCCAGTCGGCGAACGCCAGCGGGGGCACCTCGTCGATGGCCAGGTCGCGGAAGATACCGCCGCCGAGCGCGGCGACCACGCCGACGAAGACCACCCCGAACAGGTCGAGCCGTTTCGCCACCGCCGCGGAGGCACCGGAGGCGGCGAAGACCGCCACGCCGGTGAGGTCGGCGAGGAGCAGGGCGGTGGAGGTGGTCACCGCCGCAGGTTACGTCGAGGGGCGGCGGAGCCGCCCGCTGTCACTCGGCGTACGAGTCGTAGATCTCCTTGCACTTCGGGCACACCGGCGAGCCCGGCTTGGCCGCCTTCGTGACCGGGAACGTCTCGCCGCAGAGCGCGACCACGTAGGTGCCCATGACGGCACTCTCGGCGATCTTCTCCTTGCGGACGTAGTGGAACATCTCCGGACCAGTGTCCGCGTCCTTCAGCTCGGGACGCTCGAGAACCTCTGTGCTCACGACTCCACCTCCGGCGTTCCAGTTTTGCAGGTCGGTCCGCCCCGGTCCACCTGGGCCCCGGCCGGAAGCGGCCCGTACGGTAACCGACGTGACCAACTTTCACATCAGTCTCGGTAGTGAGGTGGCCGACGCCCTGCGGGACGGCCGCCCGGTCGTGGCGTTGGAGAGCACGATCGTCTCGCACGGGCTGCCCCGCCCGGACAACCTGCGGGTGGCGCGCGAGATCGAGCAGGCGGTACGGGACGCGGGGGCGGTGCCGGCCACCATCGGCATGGTCGCCGGCGAGCTGCGGGTCGGGCTGGACGACGCCCAGCTCACCCGGCTCGCCACCGTCGACGGCGTGAGCAAGCTCTCGGTCCGCGACCTGGCCCCGGCGGCGGCGACAGGTGCGGACGGCGCGACCACCGTCGCGGCCACCAGCGCGGTCGCGGCGGCGGCCGGGATCGGCGTGTTCGCCACCGGCGGGCTCGGCGGCGTGCACCGGGAGGCGGCGCAGACGTTCGACGAGTCGGCCGACCTGGTCACGCTGGCCCGGACGCCGATCGCCGTGGTCTGCGCCGGGGTGAAGTCGATCCTCGACGTGGGTGCCACGCTGGAGCGCCTGGAGACGCTCGGGGTGGGCGTGGTCGGCTACCGCACCCGCCGCTTCCCCGGCTTCTACCTCACCGACGCGGGCTTCGACCTGGACTGGTCTGTCGATTCGCCGGAGCAGGTGGCGGACGTGCTGGCCGCCCGCGCGGCGCACGGCGTGCACCACGGCGGCCTGGTGGTGGCCAACCCGCTGCCCGCCGACGAGCAGCTCGACCCGGCACTGCACGACCGCACGCTCGCCGAGGGCCTGGCCGCGCTGGCCCGCGAGGGGATCACCGGCAAGGCGGTCACCCCGTTCCTGCTGTCGCACTTCCACTCCGCCACCGAGGGCGCCAGCCTGGCGGTGAACGTCCGGATCATCCTGCGCAACGCCGACCTCGCGGCCCGGATCGCGGTCGCCGCAGCGGCCCGCCGCACCCCGTGAGCGGGACGCCGCGCATCGTCGTCGTCGGCGACGTGATCACCGACGTGCTCGCGGTGCTGTCCGGGCCGCTCGCGACCGGCTCGGACACCGCGGCCGGCATCCGGTTCAGCGGCGGCGGGCAGGCGGCGAACACAGCGGCCTGGCTCGCCGGGCAGGGCGCCGCGGTGACGCTGGTCGCCGCCGTCGGCGACGACGAGACCGGCCGGGAGCGGGTGGCCGAGCTGAGCCGCATCGGTGTCGACTGCGCGGTGGAGCGGCACGAGGGCTACCCGACCGGCACCGTCATCGTGCTCACCCACGACGGGGAGCGCACGATGGTCAGCCAGCGCGGCGCGAACCTGCGGCTGACCGCCGGGCACGTGGACGCGGCACTGGCCGCCGCGCCCGACGCCGGGCATCTGCACCTGTCCGCGTACACCCTCTTGGACGTCGGGTCGCGCGGCGCCGGCCTGCGCGCGCTGGCCACCGCTCGCGAGCGCGGGCTGACAGTCAGCGTCGACGCGGCGTCCGCGGCGCCGCTGCGGCGCGTCGGCGGGGCGTTCCTGACCTGGGTACGCGACGTCGACCTGCTGCTGGTCAACACGGACGAGGCGACGGTGCTGGCCGGCGGGCTGGACCCGGCGGCGCAGGCGCGGGCGCTCACCGCGGTGGCGCACCGGGTGGTGGTCAAGCGCGGCGCGGCGGGTGCGGTGTGGGTGGAGCGCGGCGGTGTGGTGGAGTTCGCCCCCGCGCCCGGCGTGGACGTGGTGGACGTGACCGGTGCCGGGGACGCGTTCGCGGCCGGGCTGCTCACCGCGTGGCTGGCCGGGGCCGACCCGCGTGCGGCGCTGGGCCGCGCCGGTGACCTGGGCGCGCTCGCCGTGACGACAGTGGGCGCCCGCCCGGCTCCCTGACGCCTGCGGCCGGTCCGGGCGGTGCTCCGCCCGGGCCGGTCAGGGCTCGGCGTCGATGATCTTGTGCGGGTTCTCCTCGGCGGTCAGAGCCGTGGGCGCGGGCTCCTCGCGGCGCCGGTTCTGGAACCGGTTCGCCAGGCGGTGCTCCTCCTTCGGCGGCCGGTCGTTCGCCAGCAGCACCGCCAGCCAGGGCACGAGCACCATGCCGAGCGCGCACAGCGGCAGCCAGAGCCAGAGCAGCGGGGCCTTCGCGCCGACCAGGATCGCGCCGGCCACCAGACACGCGACCCGGATGGCCATCATCAGCACGTACCGCTTCTGCCGGCTGTTGAGCTGGTCGTCCTGGCTGCGCGGGGCGTCGGTGATCAGTATCGGCTGGTACGCCTGACGCTTCACCACGGACCTCCTACGAGGGGATAGGGCCCATCCTGTCACTCCGGACGGATGATCGGCGAAATTCGTGACAGCCGGGTGCGTGTTACGTGCGTGGTACGCTTCGCCCGTGGCCAACCGGTTCAGCTTCACCGACGAGGCGCTGGCGAACCTGCGGGTCTACGACGTCACACCCGGGGAAGTCTGGGAGGCCCTGCACAGCAAGCGCCGGGTCATCCGCCACCTCGGGGACGACGTGATGGTGGTCTACGCCACCGACCACCGGGGCCGGCGGCTCGCCGTGCTGCTGGCCGAGGCCGACGGCACCGACAACGACTGGGACATCCTCACCGCCCGCGAACTGAGCGACGTCGAGGCCAAGCGCTACGACGAGGCGGTGCGGAGATCACGCCGACGAGGAGGCGGTCACGATGCACCGTGACGAGGCGACCAAGCGGTTCCACGCCGGAGGCGACGCGTTCGCCGACCTGATCGACGACACGTCACCGGCGCAGCTGCCCACCCCCGACACCGACGTGCCGATGGTCAGCCGGTCGGTCCGGCTCCCGCTGGAGACGTACGAGCGGGTCCGCGCCGCCGCCGACGCGCGCGGCATCGGGGTGACCACACTGATGCGGCAGTGGATCGAGGCCGGCCTGGCCGACCTGGACGACTCGGCCACCGTCTCGCTGGCCGACGTACGCCGCGCGCTGGCGTCGCTGTCCCGCCCGACCGCCGCCTGACGGCTCACGCCTCCGGGCCGCCCTCGCCGAGCGCCTCCCGCCCGATCGGCGAGGCGGAGGACTCCGGCGGCCGGTGCCAGGCCCGGCGGGCGTCGGCGAACGCGACGAGCGCCAGCACGAGGGCCACCGCGCCGAGCGCGAACATCGCCGGCACGGTCGCCAGCGCGGGCAGGAGCAGCACCAGGGCCAGCAGCCCGGCCAGCCGGGGGCGGGACACCCGGCCGAAGATCTCGTACTCGAACCGGGAGCGAGCGGCCAGGAACAGCGCCGGGCCGCCCACCACGAAGACCAGCCAGTTCGGCCGGGCCGTGTCGTACGGGTGGGCGATCACCAGCTCGTAACCGACCGCGGCGCTGAGCACCCCGAGCACCATGAACAGGTGGGTCTGCGCCGCCGACTCGGCCAGCCGCCCCGGCGTGCCGGCCATCCGCAGCGCCTCCGCCAGCAGGTGACCGGCCCGGTAGAAGTAGATGCGCCAGAGCAACGCCGTGATCACGAACGAGATCGTGAACGCCACCGCCGCGTCGCCGGAGAACTCCTTCCCGCTGTACGTCACGCCGATCACCAGGATCGACTCGCCGAGCGCGATGAGGAAGATCTGCTGGTAGCGCTCTGCCAGGTGCTCCCCGGCGACGAGCCACTGCCGGATGCGCGACGCCCCGATCCACGGCAGCGGCCAGCCCAGGAACGTGCCGAGATGGTCCACCGCCAGCGCGACGACCCACAGCGCCAGGCGCGGACCGGGCATCAACGCGCCGGCGATCCACAGCGGGGCGCTGACCCCCGCCCAGACGGCGAGCCGCAGCGGGACCAGACGCCGCGGGTGGGCACGCAACGCCACCGCGATCAGCAGCGGCCGCCCGACCATCACCACCACGTACGCGAGCGCGAACGGCAACGCCCGCTCCTCCAGGGCGCGGGGCAGCGTCACGCCCAGCACCAGGCTGCCGAACATGGTGCCGACCACCACGACCTGGATGACGGCGCGCTCCGGCTCGTACCGGCTGGTGACCCAGGTGGTGATCGTCCAGACCTGCCAGAGCACCAGGAACAGCAGCAGGGTCCTGCCCACGTCGGCGGCCACCGCACCGGCGGAGCCGTCGACGCCGTTGATCAGCCGCTGGGAGACCCGGGTCAGCGCGAACACGAAGACCAGGTCGAAGAAGAGCTCCAGGAAGGTGGCCCGCCCGGGGCTGGACGCGGTACGCAGCAGCGCCCCGCCCCGCTGCTCGGTCATCGTCCGCCCCTGTCCCCCGTCCTGGCGACCAACGACAGGGACGGCGGGCCGGTTGCGGCGGCGTACGGCGGATCAGCCCTTCGCGGCCTTCGCCTCCGCCTTCATCCGCTGCTTGAACTCGCGTACCCGGCGCAGCGACTCGGGATCGGTCACGTCCGCCACCGAACGGTGGGCGTCCGCGTCGCCGTAGTCGCCGGCTGCCTCGCGCCAGCCGTCCGGGGTGGTCCCGAACCGCTTGCCGAGCAGCGCGACGAAGATCTGCGCCTTCTGCCGGCCGAACCCGGGCAGCTCACCCACCCGGCGCAGCAGCTCCCGGCCGTCGGTCACGTCGGACCAGAGCCGGGCCGGGTCGCCGTCGTAGCGCTCGACGAGCGCCCGGCACACCTCCTGCACCCGGGCCGCCATCGCCTTGGGGAAGCGGTGCAGCGCGGGCGGCCGGGCGAAGATCTCCACGAGGGCGTCCGGGTCGTACCCGGCCAGTTCCGCGGCGTCGGGCTCGTGGCCGAGGCGCTGCGCCAGCACGTACGGGGAGGAGAACGCCTTCTCCATCGGCACCTGCTGGTCCAGCACCATGCCGAGGAGCAGGGCCAGCGGGCTGCGTGCCAGCAGCTCGTTCGCCTGCGGGTCGATGGGCAGTGACAGCGTCATGGGGACCATAGTGCCGCGCCGGCCGCCGGTCGGGGGCGGCGACTCCCCGACGACGTGACGCGGCCCGGCGGACCCTGTGAGGTCCACCGGGCCGCGGCCCACGGAGTGGTCAGGTCACCCGTGTCGTCAGTTGACGACGAAGAGCAGCCGGTTCGGCGAACCCGAGCCCGGGCTGGTCACCTTGCCGGTGGTGGCGTTGCTGGTCAGGTAGCTGGCCACCTGAGCCGGGGTGTAGGAGGTGTTCGCGGACAGGACGAGCGCCGCCGCGCCGGCCACGTGCGGGGACGCCATCGAGGTGCCGCTGATCGTGTTGGTGGCGGTGTCGCTGGTACGCCACGCCGAGGTGATCGACGAACCCGGGGCGAAGATGTCCACGCAGGAGCCGTAGTTGGAGAAGGACGACCGCGCGTCGGTGCTGGTGGTCGAGCCGACGGTGATCGCCGAGGCGACGCGGGCCGGCGAGGAGTTGCACGCGTTGGCGCTGGAGTTGCCGGCCGCGAGCGCGTACGTGATGCCGGAGTTGATCGAGTTGGCCACCGCGTTGTCCAGCGTGGTGCTGGCGCCGCCGCCGAGGCTCATGTTGGCCACGGCCGGCTTCACCGCGTTCGAGGTGACCCAGTTGACGCCGCTGATCACGCCGGCGGTGGTGCCGCTGCCGGAGCAGTTGAGCACCTTGACGGCCACCAGGCGCACGCTCTTGGCCACGCCGTACCTGGTGCCGCCGACCGTGCCGGCGACGTGGGTGCCGTGGCCGTTGCAGTCGGTGTTGTTGGTGTCCACCGTGTTGGTGCCCCAGGTGGCCCGGCCGCCGAAGTCGCTGTGCGTGGTGCGGATGCCCGTGTCGATGATGTAGGCGCGCACGTTGCTGGCGGTGTTCGGGTAGGTGAAGGTGCTGTTCAGCGGCAGGTTGCGCTGGTCGATCCGGTCCAGGCCCCAGGTGGCGCCGGTCTGGGTGCCCTGGGTGGTCATCACGCGGTCCTGCTCGACGTACGCGACGGCCGGGTCGGCGGCCAGGCGACGCGCCTGGGCGGGGGTCATCTTCGCGCTGTAGCCGGTGAGAGCGGAGCTCCACACCGTGCCGACGTTGCCGCCGTAGCGCTTGGCCAGGCCGGCGGCCCGGTCCGGGACGGCGGTACGGGCGGCGAGGGTGTTCGCGGTGCCGACCGCGTCGCCCTTGAGCACGACCACGTAGCTGCCGCTGACGGCGTCCGCGGCGCCGGCGTACCGGATCTCCCCGGTGGGCGCGGCGAGAGCGGGCGTGGAGGCGGCGGCGGCGAAGGCCGCGGCGGCGGCCGTGACGGCGAGCGCACGCAGCGCGCGCCGCCGGGGAAGGGACACGTCGGGCATCGTCTGGCTCCCTACCGGGCGGCCCGGTTTGTGGCCGGATCGCCCCATCGACGGATGTTGGCAGGAATGCTAACCAGAGATCGATATACATGAAAGAGATAGTTGCCGATAGATACGGTCCACGTTATGGATCGGCGGGTGCGCGCCACGCCGGACCGCGCCCGAGGCAGGATGAGCACGTGGACCGTCACGACATGCTGCTCTCCCCCGCCGGGGTCGACGCGCTGCGCACCGCGCTCACGCTCGCCCGCTTCACCGCCAACGGGATCGCCGACCGCCTGGGCCCGCAGGGCACCGGCGCGGTGGCCCGCAACGACTACCGGGCCGCGCTGCGCGCCACCGAGGACCGGGACCGGCTGGCCACGCTGATCCGCGTCTTCATCTGCGACCAGACCGAGCCGGAGGCGGCGGTGGCCGCCGCGCTGGCCCCGCTCGCCCTGGACGAGGCGCTGGCCGGAGGCATCGTGGAGCGGCACGGCGACGGCCTGCGCGCCGGGGTCGACCTGGAGCCGTACGGGGACGACTGGTGGGTGCTCGCCGACGTGCCGGCCAGCGCGCGGCCCGGGCGCCCGCTGCACTCCGAACACGTGCTGGGCATCGGCGGCGCCACCCAGACGCTGATCTCGGCGGCCGTCCGCCCGACCGTGGACACCGCGCTCGACCTCGGCACCGGCTCCGGCGTCCAGGCGCTGCACCTGGGCACCCACGCCCGCCGGGTCACCGCCACCGACGTCTCCGAGCGGGCGCTGCGGTTCGCCGCGACCACCGCCGCGCTCAACGGTCAGGACTGGGAGCTGCTGCGCGGGGACATGGTCGCGCCGGTGGCCGGGCGCCGCTTCGACCTGGTGGTCAGCAACCCGCCGTTCGTGGTCGGCCCGGGCACCACCACGCACGTCTACCGGGACTCCGGTCGGGTCGGCGACGCGATCGGCGCGGAGCTGGCAGCGGCCACGCCGGACCTGCTCACCGAGGGCGGCACCATGCAGTACCTGGCGAACTGGGTGCACGTCACCGGCGAGGACTGGGCCGAGCGGGTCACCGGGTGGTTCGCCGGCACCGGCCTGGACGCCTGGGTGATCCAGCGCGAGGTGGCCGACCCGATGGCGTACGTGAACCTGTGGCTCACCGACGTCGGCGAGAGCGCCGACCCGCAGCGGATGGCGGCCTGGCTGGACTGGTTCGACGCGCACAAGGTGGAGGCGATCGGCTTCGGCATCGTCTCGCTGCGCCGCTCCGGCCACGACCAGCCGGTCGTCCGGGTGGAGGACCTGCGCCAGCGGGTCGAGCCGCCGCTGGGCGACCGGATCGGCGAGTGGTTCGCCCGGCAGGACTGGCTGCGCACCCGGGACACCGAGGGCCTGCTCGCCGCCCGCTACCGCGCCGCCGACGGACTCCAGCTGCGGCAGGAGGCCACCATGGGCGACGACGGCTGGGCTGTGGACCGGCAGGTCCTGGCCATGCCGCGCGGGCTGCGCTGGTCCGAGGAGATCGACCCGCTGGTGCTCGCCCTGGTCGGCGGCGCCGACGGCCGGCTGCCGCTGCGCGACCAGCTCGCCCTGCTGGCCGCAGCGCACGACGTGGCCCCGGACGAGCTGGCCGAGGCGGCCGGACCGATCGTGGCACACCTGGTCGAGCGCGGCATCGTCGAGCCGGTGACCGACTGATGCGGGCGGTGGTGCAGACCGTCGGCCGGGCCCGGGTGACTGTCGACGACGAGGTGACCGGTGAGATCGCCGACGGGCTGCTGGTGCTGCTCGGCGTCACCCACACCGACACCCCGCAGGTGGCCGCCACCATGGCCCGCAAGCTGCACGAGCTGCGCATCCTCGACGACGAGCGCAGCGCCGCCGACGTCGGGGCGCCGCTGCTCGTGGTCAGCCAGTTCACGCTCTACGGCGACGCCCGCAAGGGCCGGCGACCGAGCTGGACCGCCGCCGCGCCCGCCGAGGTGGCCGAACCCCTGGTGGACGCCGTGGTCGAACAGTTGCGCGCCCGGGGTGCGAAGGTGGAGACCGGCCGCTTCCGCGCCCACATGCTGGTGGAGAGCGTCAACGTCGGTCCCCGGACCCTCGTGCTCGACCTCTGAGGCCTAGAAGAACAGCCCGCGGCGGGACAGCGACTGACGCAGCCAGCCGTCGAGCTGGGCGGCCCAGTCCGTCCGGTCCGCCGTCGCGTGGTCCACCGTGAACCGGCCGAACGCGTCCCGGCCCTCGGTGAACAGGCCGCCCCGCTTGTCCAGCTCCAGCACCACGTGGACCTGGCGCGGATCGGTCACGAAGGTGACCTCGAGCTGGTTCATCGCGCCCGCGTACTGCGGCGCCGGGTAGAACTCGATCTCCTGGTAGAAGGGCAGCTGCTGGTGCAGACCGTAGATGTGTCCACGCTCGACGTCGGCCCGCGCGAACCGGAAGCCCAGCCGCAGCAGCGCCTCCAGCAGCCGCTCGTGGGCCGGCAGCGGGTGCACCGCCACCGGGTCCAGGTCGCCCTTGTCCATCGCCCGAGCCACCTCCAGCTCGGTACGCAGACCCATCGTCATGCCGTGCAGGTGCTGGCCGTACAGGTCGGTCAGCGGCGTCTCCCAGGGCACCTGGAAGCGGAACGGCACGTCGTGCCGCTGCCCCGGCTCCAGCCGGAACGCGCCGGTCACCTGGGCCCGGCCGAACTCCTGGTTCACGTCGTACTCGCTGTCGGAGCTCTCCACCTCGACCCGCGTGACCAGGCCGAGTGCGATGTAGCTCACGTCCACCGGGTGGTCGCCGCCGACCACCTGGATCCGGCCCGCCAGCTCGCCGCCGGGGCGGCAGTTCGGGTTGGCCAGCACCGTCTCCACCGACGGTCCACCCACACCCATCGCCTGCATGAGCCGCTTGAAGACCACCACGTTCTCCGATCGTCAGTGCCGTGCCGGCCCCGACGGCCGGTCGGTGGCACGGTAACCGCGCCGGGCAAGGGAACGCCGGATTCCGGCCGGGATTCCTGTCGGGTCTCCGATCGCCTCACTCCCGTCTCACGCCCCGACCGCCAAGCTGTTTGTCATCGGCCACCACCGCGTGGGCGGCACGGGACCGGTAGGCACGTCGGACACGGGGAGAACAGAGATGACCCAGCAGATGATCGAGCACCAGGACATGGACGTCACCCTCACGGACCTCGACGCCACCGACGAGCGCGGCGTCTCCACCGATCTGGTCCGGGCGTACCTGAACGGCATCGGCCGCACCAAGCTGCTCACCGCGGCGCAGGAGGTCGAGCTGAGCAAGCGGATCGAGGCCGGCCTCTTCGCCGAGGAGAAGCTGGCCACCTGCACCCCCGTCTCCGCCGAGCTGCACGCGGACCTGGCGCTGATCGCGGCCGAGGGCCGCGCCGCCAAGGACCACCTGCTGGAGGCCAACCTGCGGCTGGTGGTGAGCATCGCCAAGCGCTACACCGGTCGCGGCATGGCCTTCCTCGACCTCATCCAGGAGGGCAACCTCGGCCTCATCCGCGCGGTCGAGAAGTTCGACTACACCAAGGGCTACAAGTTCTCCACCTACGCCACCTGGTGGATCCGCCAGGCCATCACCCGCGCCATGGCCGACCAGGCCCGCACCATCCGCATCCCGGTGCACATGGTCGAGCAGGTCAACCGGATGGTCCGGGTGCGCCGCGAGCTGTCGGTGACGCTGGGCCGCGAGCCCACCGTCAGCGAGGTCGCCACGGCGCTGGAGATCCCGGAGTTCCAGGTGATCGAGCTGATCTCCTACGACCGGGAGCCGGTCAGCCTGGACCAGGCCGTCGGCGAGGACGGCGAGAGCGCGCTCGGCGACTTCGTCGCCGCCGTCGACCCGCGTACCGAGCCGGGCGACGCCGCCACCAACGGCGAGCTGCGCAACGAGGTCCGCATCGTGCTGGCCACGCTGTCCCAGCGGGAGCAGGCGGTGATCCGGCTGCGCTTCGGCCTGGACGACGGCCGGCAGCGCACGCTGGACGAGGTCGGCCGCGAGTTCGGCCTGTCCCGGGAGCGGATCCGGCAGATCGAGAAGGTCACGCTGCTCAAGCTGCGCGACCCGGAGCGGGCGAACCGGCTGGAGGCGTACGCCTGCTGACCCACCCCAGCCCCGACAGGCCCCGGCGGTTCGCCGGGGCCTGTCGCGCTTGACCCGGGCGCTCCCACCGTATACAACCGACTGGTTGCACAACCAGGAGGTTATGAAAGTGCCCGCGGATCTGCTCGACGCCACCTTCGCCGCGCTCGCCGACCCCACCCGGCGTGCCATCCTCGCCCGGCTGGCCGCCGGGGAGGCGACTGTCACCGAGCTGGCCGAGCCGTTCGCGATGAGCCAGCCGGCCGTCTCCAAGCACCTCAAGGTGCTCGAACGCGCCGGCCTGGTCACCCGGGGCCGGGACGCCCAGCGCCGTCCCTGCCGGCTCGACGCCCGGCCGCTGCGGGAGGCGGTCGCGTGGTTGGCGGACTACCGGGACTACTGGGCCGAGAGCTATGCGCGACTGGACGAGGTGCTCGCCGAACTGACCGCCGGGGAGCAGCGGTGACCGGCCTGACCGTGTCCCTGCCCGGCGACCGGGAGATCCGGCTCAGCCGCGACTTCGCCGCTCCGCGCCACCTCGTGTTCGCCGCCTTCACCCGCCCGGAGCTGCTGGTCCGCTGGTGGGGCGCCCGGGGCTGGCACCTCGTCGAGTGCGAGGTGGACCTGCGGGTGGGCGGGCGGTGGCGGTTCGTCTCCCGAGGCCCGGACGGCGATCTGATGGGCCAGGGCGGCACGTACCGGGAGGTCGACCCGCCGGCGCGGCTGGTCTGCACCGAACTCTTCGACGACCAGTCCTATCCGGGCGAGACGCTGGTCCGCCACGACTTCACCGGCTCGGCGGACCGGACCACAGTCGTCACCCACCTGCGGTACGCCACCGCGCAGGGGCGCGACACCGTCCTGCGCTACCCGATGACCCGCGGCCTGGGCGAGGCGTTCGACCGGCTCGCGGCAGTGCTGCACACCGATTCGACGACAGGAGCGACGACATGAACTGGACACTTGAAGTGGTGGTGGTGCCGGTCTCCGACGTGGACCGGGCCAAGGAGTTCTACGCGCAGCGGCTCGGCTTCGTCCTCGACCACGACACGGATCTGGGCGGCGCGGGGCGGATCGTCCAACTCACTCCCCCGGGCTCCGGGTGCTCGATCGTCCTCGGCCGGGGCGTCGTACCGGAGATGCCGCCGGGCTCGCTCAAGGGCGTGCAACTCGTCGTACCGGACCTGGAACGGGCGCGCGCCGAGCTGGTCGAGCGGGGCGTCGAGGTGAGCGAGATCCAGGTGATGGGCCAGAACCCGCGCCCGGTGCCGCATCCGCTGGACAACGTCGGCTTCGTGTTCTTCCGCGACCCGGACGGCAACGAGTGGTCGGTGCAGCAGATCTCCGAGCGTGGGTGAGCGGTGTTAAAAGGGGGCCCCTTCTCTACCGGAGGCGTTAAGAAGGGGCCCTTCCTTACAAGCGGCGCGGGCCGGTGTCGGGGCGGGCGGCCTCCGCGCCGGTGCGCACGGTGGCGTGCAGCACCGAGATGCCGTCCGGCCGGGCCAGCACCGGGTTGAGCGTGAGCGACCGCACCCGCGGCTGCTCGTCGGCCAGGCGGCCGACCCGCACCAGCAGGTCGACAAGGGCCGCCCGGTCCACCGGCGCGGCGCCCCGGTGCCCGCGCAGCAGCGGCGCCGCGCGGGGCTCGTCGACCAGTTCGGCGGCGTCCCGGTCGGTGAGCGGGACCGCCCGCCAGGCCCGGTCGCCGAGCAGCTCGGTCGCCACGCCACCGAGCCCGAACCCGACCACCGGCCCGAACGCCGGATCCTCCACCAGCTCCACCACGCACGCCACACCCGGCGCGACCATCGGCTGGACCAGCACCTCCGCGCCGAACACCGGGGCCATCTCGGCGTACGCGCGGCGCAGCGCGGCGGCGTCGGTCAGGTCGAGGCGTACCGCGCCCAGGTCGAGGCGGTGCCGCAGCCCGGGGGCGGCGGCCTTGAGCGCCACCGGCCGGCCGAGCCGTTCGGCAGCCGCCAGCACCTCCTCGGCGCTGCCGGCCGGCACCGACTCCACCACGTCGATCCCGTACGCGCGCAGCAACGCCGCCGAGTCGGCCCCGTCCGGGCGCAGCGCGGCGTGCCCGGCCGCCCGGTCCACGTCGGCCAGTTCCGGCAGCACACCGGCGGGCCGGCGCAGCCAGTCCGCGTACGCGGTCACCCGGCCCAGCGCGCGTACCGCCTCCTCCACGCTCGGGTACGCCGGCACCCCGGCCGGCACCAGCCCGGCCAGGAACGTCGCCACCACCGGCTTGCCGGTGACCCGCGCGTCGGGCAGCGCCGCCGCGAAGTCGGCCACCGGGTCGGCGAGCTGGCCCGGCAGCGGCGGCGCGAACACCGCCACCACGGCGTCCACCCGCTCGTCGGCCACCGCGTCGCCGAGCGCGGCGGCGTACGCGGCGGCGCCCGCGCTCGGCCCGACGTCCTGCGGGTAGCCGTCGGCGACTGTCAGTCCCTGGGCCGCGCAGGCGGTCGCGGCCAGCCCGGTCAGCGCCGACGAGTTGCCCACCACTGCCACCCGCCGCCCGGCCGGCAGCGGCTGGTGGGCCAGCAGCACGCCCACGTCGAGCAGTTCGGACACGGTGTCCACCCGGATCACCCCGGACTGGGCGAACAGCGCGCTCACCGCAGCCGCGTCCAGCGCGGGCGCGTCCCCCACGCCCGGCGGCCGGGCCAGCGAGGCGAGCGCCACCACCGGCTTGCGGCGGCCGATGCGCCGGGCCAGCCGGGCGAACTTGCGCGGGTTGCCGAACGTCTCCAGGTAGAGCGTGATGACGTCGGTGGCCGGATCGTCCTGCCAGTACTGGAGCAGGTCGTTGCCGGACACGTCGGCCCGGTTGCCGGCCGAGACGAAGCTGGACAGCCCGAGCCCGCGCCGGGACGCCTCGGCCAGCAGCGCCACCCCGAACGCGCCGGACTGGCTGAACACGCCGACCCGGCCCGCCGCGGGCAGCACCGGGGCGAGCGTGGCGTTGAGGCGTACCGCCGGGTCGGTGTTGGCGACGCCGAGGCAGTTCGGGCCGACCACCCGCATGCCGGCCAGGTGCGCGGCGCGGACCAGCGCGCGCTGCGCCGCCGCGCCGGCCGGGCCGGACTCGGCGAACCCGGCGGAGATCACCACCAGGCCGTGCGCGCCGGCGCGGGCCGCGTCGTGCACCACGTCGGTCACCGCGTCCGGCGGGACAGCCACCACGGCGAGGTCGACGTCCTGGCCGGCGTCGGCCGCCGACGGGTACGCGGGCAGCCCCGCCACCGTCGACGCGCTCGGGTGCACCGGCACGATCGCCCCGGCGAAGCCACCATCGCGCAGGTGCCCGAGCAGCGCCGCGCCGACGCCCTGGCCGGTGGTGCTGGCGCCGTAGACGGCGATGCCGCGCGGCGCGAGCAGCCGGGCGATCGACCGGGCCTCGGTGCGGTGCTCCCGGCCGCGCTGCACCTCCAGGGTCGCCTCGGTGGGCGCGATCGGGAAGCTCAGGTGCACCACGCCGTCGGCGTACTGGCGCTGGACCTGGTAGCCGAAGTCGGCGAAGACCCGCAGCATCGCCCCGTTGGCCGGGAGCACCTCGGCGACGAAGTGCACGATGCCGTTGCGCCCGGCCGCGTCGGCCAGGTGCTCCAGCAGCACCGACCCGATGCCCCGGCCCTGGTAGGCGTCCTCGACCACGAACGCCACCTCGGCCTCGGGCGAGGCGGGGCCGAGCCGCTCGTAGCGGCCGACGGCGACGATCCGCTCGCCGGCGAGCACCACGAACGCCTCCCGGTCGCGGTGGTCGACGTTGACGAAGCGCTTCAGGTCGCGTTCCGGGATACGCGGGTACGGCGAGAAGTACCGCAGGTATCGGGTGCGCTCCGAGAAGCGGCCGTGCATGGCCACGATCTCGGGCGCGTCCTCCGGGCGGATCTGTCGCAGCTGGACGGTCGTGCCGTCACTGAGCAGCACGTCCAGCGGTTGCTCGACGGTGGTCACCGGTCGGTCCTCCCCTGCCGCCGGCTCAGTCGCGCGGGTCGTGCGGATCGAGCCCGAGCAGCGGGAAGACGGCCTTGCGGGTGGCCGCGACGGCCCGGTCCACCGCGTTCGGCTCGCCGCTGGGCTGCCACGGCTGGTACGACGGGTCCACGTCGTCGGTCATCCGCAGCGGCACCTCGTGCCCGGGTCGCCGCCGCGCGGCCAGGTCCCGCCAGCCCGGCGGGGTGAGCGTGGCCGGGTCGACCGGCTCGCCGGTGGCGATCGCCAGCAGGTGCGTCCACGCCCGGGGCACCACCTCGACCAGCGCGTACCCGCCGCCGCCGGTGGCGACCCAGCGGCCGTCGCACAGCTCGTCGGCGAGCGCCCGCAGCGCGCGGTAGGTGGCCCGCTGCCCGTCCACCGACAGGTGCAGGTCGGCCAGCGGATCCTTGCGGTGCCCGTCGGCGCCGCACTGAGTGACGAGCACCTGCGGCCGGAACGCGCGCAGCACCGACGGCACGATCGCGTGGAACGCCCGCTGCCAGCCCGCGTCGCCCACCCCCGGGGGCAGCGGCACGTTCACCGCGGTGCCCTCCGCGCCCGGGCCGCCGGTCTCGTCCGGGAACCCGGTGCCGGGGAACAGCGCGAGCGGCGTCTCGTGCAGGCTGATCGTGAGCACCCGCGGGTCGCGGTAGAAGATCTCCTGCACGCCGTCGCCGTGGTGCACGTCCACGTCCACGTACGCGATCCGCTCCGCGCCGAGGTCGAGCAGCCGCGCGATGGCCACGGCCGGGTCGTTGTAGACGCAGAACCCGGCGGCCCGGGCGGGCATCGCGTGGTGCAGCCCGCCGGCCACGCTCACCGCGCGCCGGGCGTCGCCGCGCCACACCGCCTCGGCGGCGGCCGTCGTGGCGCCGGCGATCAGCGCGCTCGCCTCGTGCATCCCGTCGAAGACCGGATTGTCCGACGTGCCCAGACCGAAGCCGGCGAACAGCGGGTCGCGCGGCGCGGACCGGACCGCGTCCAGGTAGGCCGGATCGTGTACGCGCGTGAGCAGCGCGTCGTCGGCCGGCTCGGGCTTGACCAGCCGTACGCCGGGCCGGTCCAGCACACCCAGTTCACGGGCGAGCGCCATCGTCAGCTCGACCCGGACCGGGTCGAGGGGATGGTCGCCCATGTCGTAGGCGAGGAGAGCCTCGTCCCACACCACCACCGTGTCGTCGGCCATGCGGCCATCGTCGCACGTGGTCCGGGACGCGCCCACCAGTCGTACGCTCACCGGCCGGACGTGCCACCGGTCGCGACCGGACGGTCCGGGTCGGCCACCCACTCGCTCCACGAGCCGACGTACAACGCGGCGTCCGGGCGACCGGCCAGGTGCAGCGCGAGCACGGCCTGCGCGGCGGTCACCCCGGAGCCGCAGTACGCACCGACCGGCGCGTCCGCGTCCACCCCGGCGGCGGCGAACCGCTCCCGGAGCGCCTCGGCGGCGGGGAACCGGCCCTGCGTGACGTACTCCGGTGCGGGCAGGTTCACAGCGCCCGGCACGTGCCCGGCGACCGGGTCGACCGGCTCGTGCTCGCCCCGGTAACGCGGCGCGGCCCGTACGTCGATCAGCACGCCGGGCCCGGCGGCGGCGAGCCGGGCGGCAGCGGCGGCGTCGAGCACCGGCAACGCGCCGGGCGCCACCGTCACGTCGCCCGGGACCGGGGCGGGCACGCTCGTGTCGACCGGCAGGCCGGCTGCCGTCCAGGTCGGGAAGCCGCCGTGCAGCACCCGCACCTGCCGGTGCCCGGCCCAGCGCAGCGTCCACCAGGCGCGGGCGGCGGACATGCCGTCGCCGCCGTCGTACACCACCACGGGACGACCGGCGCGGACGCCCGCGGCCCGCAGCGCGGCCTGCAACGCCGCCGGGTCCGGAAGCGGGTGTCGCCCCGCGGCGCCGGGCGGCCCGCACAGCTCGGTGTCCAGGTCCACGAAGACGGCGCCGGGCAGGTGACCGGCGGTGTGATCGTCGCGCCCGGGCGGGCCGGTCAGCCGCCAGCGGACGTCGAGCAGGGTCGGCGGGTCGGCATGATCGAGTTCGGCGGCGAGCCGGTCGGGCTCGACCAGCAGGTCTGTGGTGGCGGCCATGCGGCCCAGTCAACACCATTCGGCCCGCCACCTCCGGCTTCGCCTGCGTCGACGGTCGGTGGGAGCGGGTACCATCGGAGCCCAGGAGGCCGCAGACGTGAAGCACGACCTTGTTGACACCACCGAGATGTACCTGCGCACCATCCTCGAACTCGAGGAGGAGGGGGTGCCGCCGCTTCGTGCCCGCATCGCCGAGCGGCTGAAGCAGAGTGGTCCGACCGTCAGCCAGACCGTCGCCCGCATGGAGCGCGACGGCCTGCTCACAGTCGAGGGCGACCGGCACCTGACTCTCACGCCGCAGGGGCGCAACACCGCCGTGTCGGTGATGCGCAAGCACCGGCTGGCCGAGTTGCTGCTGGTGAACGTGATCGGGATGCCCTACGAGGAGGCCCACGAAGAGGCCTGCCGGTGGGAGCACGTGATGAGCGACGCGGTGGAGAAGCGGGTCTTCGACCTGCTCAACCGCCCGACCCGCTCGCCGTACGGCAACCCGATCCCGGGCCTGGCGGAGCTGGGTGACCCGGGCCAGACGCATGCCGACGCCGTCGAGGGCGAGCGCAACCTGGCCTTCCCCGGCCTGTCCGGCCCGGTCGTGGTGCGGCGGATCTGCGAGAGCGTGCAGACCGACTCGGACGTGCTCCGGCAGTTGCACGCCGCCGGCGTCGACCCGGGCGCGACAGTGACTGTGGCGCAGGAACGCGACGCCGTCTCCATCGACCGCTCCGGTGACCGGGTCCGGCTGCCCCGCGAGGTGGCGTCCCGGGTGTTCGTCGCGGCCCGCTGATCGCGTCGAGCAGCTCTGGCCTGCGGTCAGAGCTGCCTGGTGTCGATCACCTTGGCCAGCGTGACCAGCTTGCCGGCCGTCTTGTCCGCCTCCGCCTTCGCGGTGCCGGCCGGGGCGGTCCAGCGCAGGGTGGCCAGCCGTCCCTCGGTGGCCAGCCAGCCGACCTCGGCGGCCGGGCCGGACTTCGCGGTCTTGGGCAGCGTCCGCCGGTAGGCGGCCTTGCCCAGCTTGCTGATCTTTGCCGCGCCGCCCGGCTGCACGTCCAGGGCGAACGTGGCCGCGTCGATCGACGTCTCGGTCACCGACAGCGTCAGCTCCGGCAGCACCGCCCCGGCCGCCCGGACCACGCACGTGTGGGTGTCGCCCCGCTCGGTGGCCGCCGCCACGTCGAACGTGCCGCCGGTGTGCTCGGCGATCACCGCGAAGTCGAGCAGCCGGCACGCCCCGCCCGAGGACGCCGCCGCGACCGGCACCGGCGGAGGCGGGGCCGGCGGCCCGGACTGGGTCGGCGCCTCGTCGGCGCAGCCGGCGGCGAGCAGGACGGCCGGAACGGCCAGCCAGGTACGTGCACGCACGGGAGACCTCCGCGGTCGGCGGCGGGTCCGACCCGCCGGAGTTCCGTCGGACACCGTACGGCGTGCCCCAGCGGGGACGGAAGCCCCCTAATCGGCCACGTACGGACAGTGCCGGCAGCCTCGCCCGCAGCACGTGCCGCGCCGGGCCAGGAACCCGGCGCTGAGCACGAACAGCCCGGTCTCCGGGTCCAGGTAGCCGGCCTCCCCGGCGGCGAGCGCGGCCGCGTGCGCGGCGAGGATGCGTTCCCGCCCGGGGTGATCCGGCGACAACCGGGACGGGTGGGGTTCGGTCAGGGGCCGTCCCGCCAGCTCGTCACGCACCGCTGAAGTCTACGGACGCCCTGCCCGCCCTAGTTGCCGCCCGGGCCGCCGTCGGTCCGCAGGCGATCCAGGTACGGCACGAACGCCTCGGGCCGCTCGAACATCGAACGGTGCCCGGCGCGCGGGATCACCAGATGGTCCTTGCGCGGTGCTTGAAGCTGCGCGTACCACTCGTCGAACAGGCGAAGCCGGCCCGGCACCTCCTGCGCGCCGTCCACGAAGTACGCCGGCACGGCGAGCTGCCGCACGTCACGCCGGAAGTCGACCTCCTGCAACCGGGGGTACAGCACGTCCCAGCCGTCCAGGAACCCGAACAGGTGCACCTTCTCCAGCAGGCTGTATTCGGACACGCCCAGGTTGCCGACAGTCCCGGTCTCGTCCTCGCTCGCGCCTTCCCGGTCGACCGGGAAGGCCCCGGCCTCATTGGTCAGCAACGGCTCGTACGCCCAGACGTCGCGGTAGGGCGGCGGGCCCTGCGCGGTCATCCGGTCCGCGAGCGCCGTCCGGCCGGTGCGGCGGGCCCAGGCCACGGTGTCGGCGTACTGGCTGCGATCGGCCTCGCGCAGGCTCACCACCTGCCCGACGCCCACGTAGGCGGCGAACAGCTCCGGGTGCTGTCGCACGGCGAGCAGGCCGGCGATGGTGCCGCCGGAGTGCGCGACCAGGTGGATCCGATCCCGGCCGAGCCGTTCTCGCAGGTGCCGGGCCACCGCGACCAGGTCGTCCACCTCGTCGTCCAGGCGCCAGTCCGACGGGGCGCGGAACCCCGACCAGGACCGCGGCCCGCCGGCACGGTCCCACACGGCCACCACGAAGCGCTGCTCCAGTTCGGGCAGGTGGCGGCGAACCCCGCCGATCTCCGAGCCGCCCGGTGGCCCGGGCACCACGAGCAGTACCGGGGCGCTGCGGTCCGTACCCCTGATCAGCAGGCCCAGCTCGCGCCCGGAGGAGTCGACGGTGTCGAAGCGGGCGATGCCGCCGGGGATCGGGGCGGTGCGGCCCGGCACGGCCGCGCCGACGGTGACCAGCGCGAGCAGCGCGGCCAGCAGACCGACGCCGATCCGGCCCAGCCTGCGCGGCACCGGCCGGCGCGGCGGCACCGCGTCGAGGCGGCGAGCCAGTCCGGCGCCGTAGGCGGCACCGACCAGCAGCGGCAACAAGCTCAGCAGACCGTGTACGCCCCGGCCGGCGAGCAGCGCCACGACGCCGAAGCCGGACAGGTGCGGACGGTCGACCGTCGGCCCGCGCAGCCGCAGCCGGACCAGCTCGACGGCCACCGCGAAGATCACCGGCGCGACGAGCATGAACCAGCGGGACCGGCTCAACCAACCGGCGGCCAGCCCGACGGCGAGGCTCACCGCGACGGAGACGAGTGCGGCGCCGACCGTGCCGGGCCCGCGCGGGGTCCACCAGCCGGCGACAGCGCCCCAGATCAACGGCAGCATCGACGCGAGGAGCACCCGGGCGCGCATGACGTCTCCCTCCGCCGAGATCGTCAACCCTAGCCAGGGCGACCACTCTTCGCTGCCCCACCCTCACGTGCGGTACAGGCCGGGTGCCGGCTGAGTGCTGCCGGAGGGTCGATCATGAAGTTGGCGGCCGTCGCGTCGGCGTGTCGCACCGCCAACTTCATGATCGCCGAAGACAAGGGCGGGGCGGGTGCGTCAGCGGAACCAGGTGAGGGACTGGCCGTGGCCTGTCGTCCAGGCGAGCGGGCGGCCGTCGAGGGCAAGGACGTTGTGGAAGCCTTCGGCGGGCGGCTCCGGCAAGTCGGCGTGGGGCAGGACTGACGGGTCCTCGTTGGCGATCCAGTGGCCGGGCAGCGTCCGGACCAGCGCGGTGAACGCGTCCCGGCGGGGCGGCGGCACCTGGTAGAGCACCGAACTGTGGAACACCACGAGCGTCGCCCCGGCCGGAGCCTGCGCTGCCAGCGTCGGCAGGTCGTCGACCAGGTCACCGCGTACCAGCAGGGGCGGATCGGCCGCCGCGACGGCAGCCGCGGCGCGCAGCCGTTCCCGGCGGTGCCGGTGTTCCGGCCAGATCAGCGCGTCCAGCCAGGCCACGTCGGCCGGGTCGGTGACGTCGAGCGGGTTCACGTCCAGCCCGGCCCGCCACACCACCTCCGGGCGCCGCCGCGGCGGATCGGTGCCGGTCAGGTCACAGTCGAGCACCGGCTCGCCCTCGCCGACCTGCCGGTCGCCGTAGCGGTAGGCGTACCGGTCCGGGTAGAGGCACAGCCCGGCGGACGCGCCGACCTCCAGCAACGCCAGCGGCTGCGGCAACGCGGCGAGCACCGGCAGCAGCACCGCGCAGCGCCCCGCCTCGTTCGTCTGCGTCGCCCGCAACCGCATCTGCGCCGCGACGTCCGGCCAGTGCGCGATCACGTACGCGCGGAACGCCGCCGGGTCGTCCACCGGCCCGCCGCGCAGCCGCACCACCCCGAACAGCAGGTTCGGCTGACGCTTGGCCGGCGGCAGCGTGTCGAGCAGGGCGAGCAGCTCGGGGTCACCGGCGACCGCCTGCGACAACCGCTCGTACGCCGGGGACACGCCGCGTGTCTCACGCTCGGCGAAGACCCGATAGATGTCGGTCGTGCTCATCCCCTGAGCATTCCAGCTCGCGTACACGATGGTCTGTGACAGTGGGCACTACGGCCGTTTCGGCCGACGGGGACGAAGTCCCCGGGATATCTCCTCCAGGTGCCGCTGTTGGTGCTCGCGCACCATGGCCTCCCAGACCTCCTGGTCGAAGTCAGGATCGAGCGGCACCCACCGGTGCGAGCCGTCGCAGTAATGAAACCGTTCGTCGCCCGGCCGAATGACACTCATCGCACCCACCCGAGGAAGCGCTGATGCAACACCCCGGCCGGCACCCAGGTCAGATCCTCCGCCGCCCACACCAGATAAGACCCCATGTACAAGCCCAACGACACCGGCGCTCCGGCGAACTCGGCCCGCAGCTCACGACGCCGCGTCGGGCAGGGCCACGGAGCGCCACACCCACCGCAGCTCCACACCGGAAGAACCGGCCCGTGGGTGGTCACCGGAGGCCGTCCAGGAAGCGCCGGGTGGCGGTCCGCGCCTGCCGGCGGGCCGCCCATTCGACCTGCTGACAGGGGTACGGAGACAGGCGCGCCCACCATGCCCGGCACCCCGTGCAGAAGCCGTCGAGGCCGGGTACGTGCACCGACAGGATCTGCCGGACCTGCGACTCCGTCACGTCTGCTCCTCTCCCGGCCAGTGGCCGCGACGGATCGGGATGCGATGGCGTGCGCGGCACGGCAGTTCCGCACCGCAGCGGCAGATCCGCCGCCACCGCCGCCAGGACCACACCGGACGGTGCCGCCGGGCGAGTGTCAGCGCGACCGCCACCACGTACTCCTCGTACGAGACACGACCACGCATGCCGCCTCCACGTCGCTCATGCGCCGACAATTTTGCGCGCGCATTTTTACTCAGTCAACGATGGGCGCGCATGTCGCGCGGGCGTGTCGCATGTCCACGGCACGTCGGTCGGCGGCACAATCACCGCCATGGAGAGTCCGACCTTCGTTCGCTTCCAGCTCGGGGCGCAGTTGCGCAAAGTGCGGGAGCAGGCCGATGTCACCGCCGAGGAAGCAGCCGCGGCCATTGAGGTGACCGCGAGCACCCTGCGGCGGATCGAGGCCGGCCGGGTCGGCATCAAAGGCCCAGCGCTCAACGCGCTGCTTGATCGCTACGGCGTCACCGATGCCGAACTGCGCGACACGCTGCTGTCGATGGCGCGCACTGGGAAGCAGCGCGGTTGGTGGGCGAAGTACGGGGATCTACCCTCGTCGTATCGGCAGTACATCGGCTTGGAGTCCGCAGCCGACGAGGTACAGAACTTCGAGACGCTGGTGGTGCCGGGTCTGCTCCAGACACCGGCGTACACGCGGGCGATGATGGCGGAGGACGCCTTCGAACCGTCACCCGAGGCGGTCGAGAGGCGAGTCGCCGTCCGGACGCACCGCCAAGAGTTGATCTCGTCGGGAAAGCTCCGCCTGGTGGCTGTACTGGACGAAGCAGTCCTGCACCGCCAAATCGGCGGTGCAGACGTCATGGCCGACCAGCTCACCGCCCTACTCCACGCCAGCAGCCGATGGAACGTCACGATCCAGGTGATCCCGTTCCGGGAAGGTGCCTACGCTTCCATGCTGTCGAGCTTCCATATCCTCAACTTCGCTGATGGCCCCAGCGTGGTCTACATCGAGGGCCTGACAGGTGATCTCTATGCGGAGGGCGAGGATGTGCGCCGCTGTACGGTGGTGTTCAACAGCCTGCGCGCCGCGGCCCTGTCACCCACCGACTCGGCGGCCATGATCGAAGCGATCCGAGGCGCGCTGCCCATGGAGTAGGAGGCGGACGTGGACTCGCAGTGGCGCAAGAGCAGCCGGAGCGGCAGCAACGGAGCCTGCGTCGAAGCGAGACACGCCGACCAGGTGGTAGAAGTCCGCGACAGCAAAGATGCAGGCGGTCAGGTTCTACGCTTTGAGCGTCAGCCGTGGCAAGCGTTCCTCCGTACCCTGCGCTGAGCCCGACTCATCCGGAGCGCGCGGTGGCCGCGTTGAGGACGAGTAGAAGCCGCCAACCCCGATGTGGGGAGTCACGACGCGCGCGAGCGCGGCAGGGAAGTCCCTGCCGCGCTCGCGTGTTCGGCCGGTCGTCAGCTGCAGCCGCTGGTGGAGCCGCAGCCCTCGCAGACGTAGCAGCTACCGGCGGGCCGCATCTTCGTGCCGCAGGTGAAGCAGAGCGGCGCGTCGGCGGCCTTGCCGATCACGGCCTCCAGCAGTTCGGTGCTGGAACCCACCGACGGCGCGGGCTTCACCGCCGCGGCGTCGGCCATCTCCTGCGCCGGCTGCGCGATCGGGCCGGTCTTCGGCTCGGGCGCCTCGACCGGGGCGGAGGCGGCCATCGCGGTGAGGTCCGCACCGCTCGCCTCCGCCTCCGCCTCGGCCCGGAGTTGGGCGGCGCGCTCCTTGGCGGTGAAGATGCCCAGCTCGGCGCGGCGGTCGTACGGCAGGAAGTCCAGCGCCAGGCGACGGAAGATGTAGTCCATCACCGAGGCGGCCATCCGCACGTCCGGGTCGTCGGTCATGCCGGCCGGCTCGAAGCGCATGTTGGTGAACTTGCTGACGTACGTCTCCAGCGGGACGCCGTACTGGAGACCGATGGAGATGGCCACCGAGAAGGCGTCCATCACACCGGCCAGGGTCGAGCCCTGCTTCGACATCTTGAGGAAGACCTCGCCGAGGCCGTCGTCCGGGTAGGACGAGGCGGTGAGGTAGCCCTCCGCGCCGCCGACCGAGAAGGAGACCGTCTGCGACGGGCGCTTCTTCGGCAGCCGCTTGCGCACCGGGCGGTACTCGACGACCTTCTCCACGACCTTCTCGACCTCGGCGGCCGGGGCCTGCGTCTCGGCGGTGGCCTTGTTCGGCTTGGCGGCCGACAGCGGCTGGCCGACCTTGCAGTTGTCCCGGTAGATCGCCAGCGCCTTGAGGCCGAGCTTCCAGCCCTCGAAGTAGATCTTCTCGACGTCCTCGACGGTGGCCTGCTCCGGCATGTTGACCGTCTTGGAGATGGCGCCGGAGATGAACGGCTGGACGGCCGCCATCATCCGCACGTGACCCATCGGCGCGATCGAGCGCTCGCCCATCGCGCAGTCGAAGACCGGGTAGTGCTCCGGCTTGAGGCCCGGGGCGTCCACCACGTGGCCGTGGTCGGCGATGTGCTCGACGATCGCCTCGACCTGCTCCTCGGGGTAGCCGAGGCTGCGCAGGGCACGCGGCACGGTCTGGTTGACGATCTGCATCGAGCCGCCGCCGACCAGCTTCTTGAACTTCACCAGTGCCAGGTCCGGCTCGACACCGGTGGTGTCGCAGTCCATCATCAGGCCGATGGTGCCGGTCGGGGCGAGCACGCTGGCCTGCGAGTTGCGCCAGCCGAACTTGTCACCGAGCTTGTTGCCCAGCGTCCACTGCTTGGTCGCCTCGCGCTGCACGGCGGTCGCCACGGTGCCGGTCGGCTTGATCGCGTCGTTTGCGGCGGCGTGCTTGCGCATGACCCGCTTGTGCGGCTCTGCGTTGCGGGCGTAGCCGTCGTACGGGCCGACGATGCCGGCCAGCTCGGCGGAACGGCGGTAGGCGGTGCCGGTCATCAGCGAGGTGATCGCGGCGGACACCTCCCGGCCCTGCTCCGAGTCGTACGGCAGGCCGGAGGCCATCAGCAGCGCGCCCAGGTTGGCGTACCCGATGCCGAGCTGCCGGTAGGCGCGGGTGGTCTCACCGATCTTCTCGGTCGGGAAGTCGGCGAAGCAGATCGAGATGTCCATCGCGGTGATGACGAACTCGACCGACTTGACGAACTTCTCCACCTCGAAGCCGCCGTCGGCGCGGAGGAACTTCATCAGGTTCAGCGAGGCCAGGTTGCACGAGGAGTTGTCCAGGTGCAGGTACTCCGAGCACGGGTTCGACGCGGTGATCCGCCCGGTCTCCGGACAGGTGTGCCAGTCGTTGATGGTGTCGTCGTACTGCAGGCCCGGGTCGGCGCACTCCCAGGCCGCCTGGGAGATGGTGTGGAACAGCTTCTTGGCGTCGATCGTCTCGATGGTCTGCCCGTCGAGCCGGCCGCGCAGGTCGAAGCCGCCGCCGTTCTCCACCGCGGTCATGAACTCGTCGGAGACGCGGACCGAGTTGTTGGCGTTCTGGTACTGCACGCTGACGATGTCGGCGCCGCCCAGGTCCATGTCGAACCCGGCGTCCCGCAGCGCGCGGATCTTGTCCTCCTCGCGCGCCTTGGTCGCCACGAACTCCTCGATGTCCGGGTGGTCCACGTCGAGGATGACCATCTTCGCCGCGCGCCGGGTGGCGCCACCGGACTTGATGGTGCCGGCGGAGGCGTCCGCGCCGCGCATGAAGCTGACCGGACCGGAGGCGGTGCCGCCGGAGGAGAGCAGCTCCTTCGAGGAACGGATCCGGGAGAGGTTGACCCCGGCGCCGGAGCCGCCCTGGAAGATCCGCCCCTCCTCCTTGTACCAGTCGAGGATCGAGTCCATCGAGTCGTCGACGGAGAGGATGAAGCAGGCGCTGACCTGCTGCGGCGACGGCGTGCCGACGTTGAACCACACCGGCGAGTTGAAGCTGAACACCTGGTGCAGCAGCATCCAGGTCAGCTCGTGCGCGAACACCTCGGCGTCGGCCGGGGTGGCGAAGTAGCCGTACTCCTCACCGGCGGTGCGGTAGGTCTCGACCACCCGGTCGATCAGCTGCCGCAGCGACCACTCCCGCTCCGGGGTCCCCACCGCGCCCCGGAAGTACTTGGTGGTCACGATGTTCGCCGCGTTCACCGACCAGGACTCGGGGAACTCCACCCCGCGCTGCTCGAAGTTGATCGAGCCGTCCCGCCAGTTCGTCATGACGACGTCGCGGCGCTCCCAGGCGACCTCGTCGTAGGGATGCACCCCCTCGGTCGTCCAGACGCGCTCGATCTTCAGCCCCGCCCCGGCCTTGTTCCGTGACTTGCTGGTCGTCACGCCCTCGCCCCCCTCGTCGGCAACGGTCACCCACCGCGCCTCGTGTACCTGTCAGAAACCCGTGAATGTCAGCTGATCGCGCCGGCGGCGTCCGCCGCACCGGCACCGGCGCCCTCCCGGGCGCGCGCGGCGGCCCGCAGCGTCTCGATCTCGCGCTCGAAGTCGGCGAGCGAGTCGAAGGACCGGTAGACGCTGGCGAACCGCATGTAGGCCACCTCGTCGAGGTCACGCAACGGGCCGAGGATGGCCAGGCCCACCTCGTGGCTGGGGATCTCGGCCGCCCCCTTGGCCCGCACGGTCTCCTCGACCTTCTGTGCCAGCAGCGCGATCGAGTCGTCGTCGACCGGGCGCCCCTGGCACGCCTTGCGCACCCCACCGATGATCTTCGTACGGCTGAACGGCTCGGTCACCCCGCTGCGCTTGACCACCGCGAGCACCGCCTCCTCGACGGTGGTGAACCGCTTGCCGCACTCCGGGCACGACCGTCGCCGCCGGATGAGCTGGCCGTCGTCGGCCTCCCGCGAGTCGACCACCCGGGAGTCGGCGTGCCGGCAGTACGGACACCGCATTCGCCCGACCTCCTCCGTCGATCGCGGGCACACCTACCGGCTCCCGGGCACGCGTCGACACGGCGGGGCCATCGTCCGATGACCGTCGCCGAGTGCGCGGTGCGGGAGTGCGTTCGGTAGTCGAACCCAACCTGTAGGCAACTTACGCCCGTGTGACTACTACATCTAGGGGTCGACCGTATGCCGAACCCCAAGCGAGGTCAAGTTGGCGGGCGTGTCCGGCGCGTCATCAGGATCACGCCCGGCACGACGCCACCGAGGAGCCCAACGGACGGCCTCCCGTGCTAGTCACGGGCAGCCGGGATAGAACATCCGTTCGAGCGGCGTACTCTTCTATCAGAACACCAGTTCGGAAATCCAGGAATTCGGCGCGACACGCCGACAGCAGGTCGTACAGATGTTTGAAAATGGCCGATCTCACCTATACGGTCAGACCACACGCACCACGAGCCGACGAGGCACCCCAGCGCCGACCAGGGAGGGACGGACGTGACCGAGGACCGGGCCAGCCGGCAGAAGAACCCGCAGCCGAACGACGGGGCGGGTCCTCCGGCGACCCGTCGCCCCCGCACCGCCCGCAGCCGCACCGCCCCCGCGGCGGTGCGTCCGGTCACCCCGGTGGTGAGCAGCTTCCCCGACCCGGCGACCGTCGACCTGACCGCCCGGCAGCGGCGGATCCTGGAGTTCATCCGCAACTGGGTCGAGCGCCACGGCTACCCGCCGAGCGTGCGCGAGATCGGCGAGGCGGTCGGGCTGGTGTCCCCGTCCAGCGTCGCCTACCAGCTCAAGGAGCTGGAGAAGAAGGGCTTCCTGCGCCGCGACCCGAACCGTCCGCGCGCCGTCGACGTCCGCGCGCCGGGCGAGGCGGACGACGAGGCGGCCCGCGCGCAGCGGCCCGCCCCGGCGTACGTGCCGATGCTGGGCCGCATCGCCGCCGGTGGGCCGATCCTCGCCGAGCAGGCGGTGGAGGACATCTTCCCCCTCCCCCGCGAGCTGGTCGGCGAGGGCGAGGTCTTCATGCTCCAGGTCAAGGGCGACTCGATGCTCGACGCGGCGATCTGCGACGGCGACTGGGTGGTCGTCCGGCAGCAGCCGAACGCCGAGGTCGGCGACATCGTGGCCGCCATGCTCGACGGTGAGGCGACGGTGAAGACCTACCGGCGGCGGGACGGGCACGTCTGGCTGATGCCGCAGAACCCGGCCTTCGACCCGATCCCCGGTGACGACGCCACCATCATGGGCCGCGTGGTGGCGGTCCTGCGCCGCATCTGACCGACAGCAGCGAAAAGGGGTGACCGTCGCCGGTCACCCCTTTTCCGTGTCGTCTCAGTAGCGATCGCCGCGGTACTCCCGGCCACCGCCGGACACCGGGCCGTACCGGCCCTGGTCGTCGTAACCGTCGCGACGCCCGCCACGCGGCTCCTGTCCGCGGCGCGGCGGCTCGGCCCGGCCGCCCTCTGCGCGCGGCCCGCCGCCGTTCGGCTGGCCGCGGTATCCGGCCCCGCCCGGGCCGCCGCCGTAGCCGCCACCCGGGCCGCCACGACCCGGACTGCCCTGGCCGCCGCCACCCGGGCCGCCACGACCGGGACCGCCCTGGCCTGCGCCCGGTCCGCCCTGGCCTCCGCCGCCGTAGACGCCGCCTCCGCGCCCTCCGCCGCCGGCCGGGGCTCCGCCGCCGCCGTAGACGCCGCCGCCCTGCGGACGGCCCGCGCCCGGAGGACGGCCACCGCCCTGGCCGCGACCGCCGTCCTGAGGGCCGCCACCGTACACGCCGCCGCCTTGCCGGCCACCGCCGTAGACACCGCCGGACGCCGGGCGGTCGCCGTTGGCCGCGCCGCCGTAGACGCCGCCCTGACCGCCGCCGTAGACACCGCCGCGCGGGGCGTCCGGCCGTTCGCCCGACGGGAAGCCGTTGTTCACCGGGAACTCGCCGCTGCGCTCGGGCTCGTCGACCGGCGCCCGGGGCGCCGGCTTGCGCCGCGCCCGCAGGATGCCGAAGACGCCCGCGCCGACCAGAAGCGCGCCGAGCACCCCGACGGCCGCGATCAGGTACGTGATCTCGTCGAGCGAGAGCCCTTCGAGCCAGGACTTCTCGGCGGACGCCTTGGTCTCGGCCTTGCCGCCGTTCGGCAGCGCCTCGGCGCCGGTGGTCGACGGGGTGTAGCTGAGGATGTCGATCGGATCCGACTCGTCGAGCGTGCCGCCGTCGGAGACGGTGACGAACGTCTTGCCGTCCGGCGTGTAGGAGATCGCCTCGCCGAACGGGTCGGCCAGCGGGGTGACTCGGGGCTTCCCGGTGGTGATCGCCTTGACGAGGTCGCCGCCGGCCACGTCGAACTCGAACGCGTCGGCGTACGTGCGCAGCACGACCTTGCTGCCGTCGGGCGAGCGGGCGGCGCCGGTGACCAGCGCCCGCCCGGGCGAGCCGAACTTGTTCTCGGTGTTCGTCTTCGGGAGCGTGACCTCGCCGACCTTCTTCATCGGGATCGGCTCGGTGTCACCGCTCGCCTTCAGCTTCACCGTCGGGGTGAAGATCTCCGACTTGCCGGAGAGATCCTTGGTGATCACCAGCGGCATGTTGTCGTCGCCGACGAGCAGGGCCTCCGCGTCGTGCGGCTCCTTGCCCGGGTAGCTGAGCCGGTGCAGCACCGGCTGCTTCGAGCCGCTCAGCGGCATCGTCCAGACCGCGACCCGCTCCCGGCGCGTCTTCTTCTCCACGTTGTCGCCGGTGTCGGCGATCCAGAGGGTCTTGCGGTCCGGGCTGAGCGCGAGGTCCTCGGTGTCGAGCGGCCCGTCACCGGAGTAACGGACCTCCTTGTCGACCTTGCACTTGGTGTCCAGGTAGAAGACCCGCTTGCGGCTGGGGTCGTCCGAGCCGTCGTTGATCACGACGTACCCGTTGCTGGTGGCCACCAGACCGGACAGCTCGCGGAGGCGATTGTCCTCGACAGTGCACTTCTTCTTGGGAGCCGCGGCCAGCACGGGGGCCGCGGCGGGAGCCGCCGGGGCCGGCCCGGCCGGCGCCACGACCGCGCCGACCAGGCCGAGCGCGAGCGTGACCGAGGAGACAACGTGCCGCATGACGCTCAGTGTCGCACGGCGCGGGTTTCCGGCGGGTGACGCCGGACGGCTCACCGCCCGGCGCCCACCCGCTCGTCGCTGGTCAGCCGGTCACCCGCCCGGTACGGCGCGAGTTCCGCGGCCAGACCCTCGCTGACCCGCACGTGCACCAGCGTGCCCTCGGGCAGGTGCGCGGTGCTGAGCACCTCACCCTGCCGGTGCACCCGGGAGACCAGGTCACCCCGGTCGTACGGGAGCACCGCGCGTACCTCGACCGCAGGCCGGGGCAGCCGCCGCTCGACGGCCTCGCGCATCTCGTCGATCCCGCGCCCGCTGTGGGCGGAGACGAAGACCGCGTCCGGCCAGAGCCGCTTGAGCCGCAGCATCGTCTCCTCGTCGGTGGCGTCGGTCTTGTTCACCACCAGGAGTTCCGGCAGCCGGTCCGCGCCCACCTCGGCGAGCACCTCGCGTACCGCCCGGACCTGCTCCTCCGGGTCCGGGTGGGTGCCGTCGACCACGTGCACGACCAGGTCGGCGTCGGCGACCTCCTCCAGCGTCGAGCGGAACGCCTCGACGATCTGGTGCGGCAGGTGCCGGACGAACCCGACCGTGTCGGACAGCGTGTAGAGCCGCCCGTCGGACGTGGTGGCCCGGCGGGTGGTCGGGTCGAGCGTGGCGAACAGCGCGTTCTCCACCAGCACGCCCGCACCGGTGAGGCGGTTGAGCAGGCTGGACTTGCCGGCGTTCGTGTAGCCGGCGATGGCCACCGCGGGAACCGCGTTACGGGTACGCCGGGCGCGCTTGGTCTGGCGTACCGTCGCCATGCTCTTGATCTCGCGGCGCAGCCGCGCGATGCGGTGGCGGATGCGCCGCCGGTCGGTCTCCAGCTTGGTCTCACCGGGACCGCGCAGACCCACGCCGCCGCCGGCGCCACCGCCGCGGCCGCTACCACCGGTCTGCCGGGACAGCGTCTCGCCCCAGCCGCGCAGGCGCGGCAGCAGGTATTCGAGCTGGGCCAGCTCGACCTGCGCCTTGCCCTCCTTGCTCTTGGCGTGCTGGGCGAAGATGTCGAGGATCAGGGCGGTGCGGTCGACCACCTTGACCTTGGTGCGCTGCTCCAGGTTGCGCAGCTGCGACGGCGACAGCTCACCGTCGCAGATGATCGTGTCGGCACCGGTGGACAGCACTACCGCGCCCAGGTCGTCGACCTTGCCCCGGCCGATGTACGTGGCCGGGTCGGGCCGGTGACGACGCTGGATCAGCCCTTCGAGCACCTGCGAACCGGCCGTCTCGGCCAGCGCCGCCAGCTCGGTGAGGCTGTTGTCGGCGTCGGACTGGGTGCCCTCGGTCCAGACCCCCACGAGGACGACCCGCTCCAGCCGGAGCTGACGGTATTCGACCTCGCTGATGTCTGTGAGTTCGGTGGAGAGGCCGGGGACCCGCCGCAGCGCCTGCCGCTCCGACAGCTCATACTCGCCGGTGGTGGCGTCGAACTCGTCGTCGGTGTAGGGATGGAAGGTCTCCTGCTCGCGCAAATGCGTCTCCTGTCCGTTTTGGGCAACGCCGAGAATTTTCGGCGCGTGACAGCAATCCTGACATGTGACAACGCCGGACGCACCTGTGTTATGCCCGTGACGCTACCGACGGGTAGCGGGGGCGGATGCCGGGCGACCTGGGCGGGCGAGTAGAAATGCCAGTCGAGCCGCTCAGCGCCGACGGAGGAGTTTCTCGTGGCCAACACCCGACTGCCGAGTGCCGGATTCTCCATCACCATCCGGATCGCGGTACCCGCCGACGCCTCCTCCATCGGCCGGCTCACCACCGCCGCCGGTGAGGCCGGGGCCATCGTCACCGCGCTGGACGTGGTCGACTCCGACCCCGCGCACGTGATCGTCGACCTCACCTGCGACACCGCCGACGCCGGCCACGCCGACCAGGTCGTCGACGCGCTCACCGCGCTCGACGGGGTGGACGTCCGCAAGGTCTCCGACCGCACCTTCCTGCTGCACCTCGGCGGCAAGATCGAGGTCACCCCGAAGGTCGCGCTGCGCACCCGCGACGAGCTGTCCCGCGCGTACACCCCGGGTGTGGCCCGGGTCTGCATGGCCATCGCGGAGAACCCGGCCGACGCCCGCCGGCTCACCATCAAGCGCAACACCGTCGCCGTGGTCAGCGACGGCACCGCGGTGCTCGGCCTGGGCAACCTCGGGCCGGCCGCGTCGCTGCCGGTGATGGAGGGCAAGGCGGCGCTGTTCAAGCGCTTCGGCGGGGTGGACGCCTGGCCGGTCGTGCTGGACACCCAGGACACCGACGAGATCGTGGCGATCGTCAAGGCGATCGCGCCCGCGTACGGGGGCATCAACCTGGAGGACATCGCCGCGCCGCGCTGCTTCGAGATCGAGGCCCGGCTGCGCGAGGCGCTGGACATCCCGGTCTTCCACGACGACCAGCACGGCACCGCGATCTGCGTGCTGGCCGCGCTGACGAACGCGTTGCGCGTCGTGGGCAAGCAGCTCGCGGACGTCCGGGTCGTGGTCTCCGGCGCCGGCGCGGCCGGCACCGCGATCATGAAGCTGCTGCTGCGCCAGGGCGTGGGCGACATCATCGCGTACGACCGCCAGGGCGCCCTGCACCGCGGACTGCCGGACCTCAACCCGGCCTGGCAGTGGCTGGCCGAGAACACCAACAAGGAGAACTACTCCGGCGACCTGGCCGGGGCGGTACGCGGCGCGGACGTGTTCATCGGCGTGAGCGCGCCGAACCTGCTCACCGGCGAGGACGTCGCCGCGATGGCGAAGGACTCGATCGTCTTCGCGCTCGCCAACCCCGACCCGGAGGTGGACCCGCGGGAGGCGCGCAAGTACGCCGCGGTGGTCGCCACCGGCCGCTCGGACCAGCCGAACCAGATCAACAACGTGCTCGCCTTCCCCGGCGTGTTCCGCGGCATGCTCGACGCGCACGCCGAGGAGTTCACCGAGGAGATGGCGCTCGCCGCTGCGCGGGCCATCGCGGACGTGGTCGGCGAAGACAAGATCAACCCGACGGTGATCGTGCCGAGCGTCTTCGACTCCCGGGTCGCCCCGGCCGTGGCCGCCGCGGTACGGGCCGCCGCGCAGAACCCGGCCGCGACGCCGGCCCCGGCAGCCGACCCGGGCCCGGCCGACCTCCCCGAGATCGCCGCCAACGCCAGCGCCACCCCCTGACGCGTTCCTTCCGCTCGCGGCACCCTCTCGCGGGGCAGCGCCCTCGCGGGTCGGCACCTCCTCGTCTTGCCAGGGGGACCTGTTCGCGGGGCAGCGCCTTCGTGCGGCGCCCGCCCGAGACACACCTCAAGCGCGCGTGTACCGGGCAAGCGCACGGGTTCTCAGCACCCGCATCGTCAGGTGTCCCCGGCGCGTCCACGCGAGATCTTGGAAGGAAATGGCCCTCATAGGGGCCCGAATCTTCCAAGATCCCCAACAGCCCCGAAGTGGCGGCATCATCACCCTTGATCAACACCAGTTCCCCGAAGTGGCGGCATCAGAGGCTCCGCGATATGACCACTTCGCCGAGCTGGTGTTGATCACGCTGGGCGGCCGTGCGCCGGCGGAAGCGGGGGCCACGGCTGCCAGGGCCGCCGACACCACTCACCATGCGCGTGTTGACCAAGGAGTTCGCGTCACCGAAGCACCGGGAATCCGCCACAAACTCCTTGATCACGGGGGCGGGAGGGCGGGCGGCACCGGGCGGGGCCGGGCCGGGCCGGGGCGGGGCGGGCCGGGGCAGGGCGCGGGCTACGGGTGCAGGGCGGCGGGGGTCAGGGTGCCTGTCGCCACCAGGACGGCGGGGCCGGAGAGCCAGCAGGAATCGGCTGTCACGGTGACCGTCAGACGCCCGCCTGGCACGTCCACAGTCATCGTGCCGGTGTCCAGGCCGGCGTCGCGCAACGCCACCGCCGCCACCGCGCACGCGCCGGTGCCGCAGGACAGCGTCTCGGCCGAGCCGCGCTCGTACACCCGCATCAGCACGTGCCCGTCGGTGCCGTCGACCGGCTCGCCCGGCGTGGTGAACTCGACGTTCACCCCGGACGGGAACGTCGAGGCGTCCACCTCGGGCGCGCGGGTCAGGTCGAGGGCCGTCAGCTCCAGCGCGGCGGGCAGCGCGCACACCAGGTGCGGGTTGCCGACGTCCACGGCGGTGCCGGGCAGCGTCAGCCCGCCGAGCGTGGCGGTGGCCGTGTCGTACAGCCGGGGGCGGCGCATCTCGACCGCCACGTCCTCGCCCTCGACGCGGGCCCGCACCAGGCCGGCGCGGGTCGCGATCGGCAGCGTCCCGCCCGACGGGGCTGTGAGCGAACGGTCCAGCAGGTAGCGGACGAACACGCGGGCCCCGTTGCCGCACATCTCGGCGAACGAGCCGTCGGAGTTCCAGTAGTCCATGAACCACTCGGCCTCACCGGCGAGCGCGACGCCCTCGGGGTGCTTGGCGGCGCGTACGACACGCAGCACGCCGTCGCCGCCGAGCCCGCGCCGCCTGTCGCAGAGCGCGGCGACCAGGCCGGGTGTCAGGTCGAGGGTGCCGTCCGGGTCGGGCAGGATGACGAAGTCGTTGCCGGTGCCGTGACCCTTGGTGAACTCCACGCCCCCATCATGGCCGATGCTCGGCGACCACCCGCAGGGCAGTGTCGAGAAACGCGGGCGACGCCGAGTCCAGCCAGTGCACGCGCGGGTCACGCCGGAACCAGGAGCGCTGCCTCCGGACGAACCGGCGGGTCGCGCGGATCGTCTCCTCGTGCGCCTGCGCCTCGGTCAGCTCCCCGGCCAGGAACCGCAGCACCTGCTGGTAGCCGAGCGCCCGGCTCGCCGTCCGCCCCTCGGGCAGCCCTTCGCCGACCAGCGCCCGCACCTCGTCGACCAGGCCGTCGGCCCACATCCGGTCCACCCGCAGCGCGATCCGCTCGTCCAGCGCAGCGGTGTCCAGGTCCACGCCGAGCTGCACCGACGGGTAGTACGGCGTGGGCGACGGCAGCGACGCGGTGAACGGCGCGCCGGTCAGCTCGATCACCTCCAGCGCCCGGACGATCCGCCGCCCGTTGGTGGGCAGGATGCTCGCCGCCGCGCCCGGGTCGGCCTCGGTCAGCCGCGCGTGCAGCGGCAGGGGGCCCACCGCGGCGAGTTCCGCCTCCAGCCGCTCCCGCAGCGCCGGGTCGGTGCCGGGGAACTCGAACTTCTCCAGCACCGCCCGCACGTACAGCCCGGAGCCGCCGACGAGCAGCGGCACCCGTCCCCGGGCCAGAATGTCGTCGACGGCCGCGCGGGCCAGCGCCTGGTATTCCGCGACGCTGGCCGGCTCGGTCACCGGCCAGATGTCCAGCAGGTGGTGCGGCACGCCCTCCCGCTCGGCCGGCGTCAGCTTCGCGGTGCCGATGTCCATGCCCCGGTAGAGCTGCATCGAGTCGGCGTTCACCACCTCGCCGTCGAGCGCGTGCGCCAGTGCGATGCTCAGCGCCGACTTCCCGGCCGCGGTCGGCCCGACCACCGCCACGACCGTCACGACCGCTCCCAGTTCGCCACGAAGTAGGCGACGCCGTAGGGGGCGCGGTGGTAGCTCAGCTCGCCGCGCCAGTCGCCGCCCGCCGCCCGGGCCGCGCCGGCCAGCACCTGCCACGGCGCCCGCCCGGCGACCCTCAGCTCCGCCGACAGCCCCGGGTCCAGGCCGAGCAACGCATCGGCGTCCGCGCCGGCCAGGGCCGCGGCGACCCCCTCGTCGTACGCCTCGGCGCGCGGATCGTCGTACCCCGGCGCCTTGACGCCCCGGCAGGCGGACCCGTCGCCGAGCACGAGCAGCGCGACCCGCGGATCGTCGTCGTCGATCAGGCTCGCGCCGAACTCCGCGCACTCGGCCGGTGTGGCGTCGTGCGCCACCGACCGGGCCAGGCGGGGCAGCTCGGTGCCGGAGCGGTTGAGCAGCCAGGCGCCGACGGTCAGGCTCAGCGGCAGGCGCTCCCCGCCGGAGCAGGAGATCTTCCACAGCCGCACCGGCCGGTCGAGCCCGAAGCCGCGCAGGGAGCCCCAGTCGGCGGAGTTGAACCGGACGGTCTCCGGCCCGCCGCCGACGAGCAGGATCGCCTCGGGGCCGGCGGCGAGCAGCCGGGCCACAGCGGCGTCGGCGGCGGCGCGCAGGTCGTCCAGCTCGGGCGCGGCGGCGCCGGCCAGCTCGGGCACGATCAACGGTGGGTGGGGGCACACGGCGGCGGCGACCAGGGACACGCCCCCAAACCTATCGGGATCCCCCGGTGCGTCCCCGCGCCGATCCGGTCATCGGGGGCGTACAACACCGTATGGTCACGGTCGGCGACAGGCGCTCGACACGGACGGGGGCGGACCTGTGACAATGCCGGGAGAAAGTTTGCTGCGCCGTGGCGGCGAACGAGGGGGCTGTCCCCTCGACGCCGGGAGAACGAGGATGGGCACATGAGCGACTGGACTGCCTTCGGACGGGTCGACGAGGACGGCACCGTCTACGTCAAGACCGCCGAGGGCGAGCGGGTGGTCGGATCCTGGCAGGCAGGGGCACCGGAGGAAGGGCTCGCCCACTTCGCCCGGCGCTACGCCGACCTGGTGACCGAGGTCGATCTGACCGAGGCGCGGCTCAACTCGGGCGCGGCTGATGCCGGCCACTCCCTGACCACGATCCGCCGCATCCGTGGGTCGCTGGCCGAGGCGCACGTCGTCGGTGACATCGACGCCCTTGCCGCCCGCCTGGACAAGCTGGCCACCGTCGCCGAGGAGAAGGCCGGCGAGGCCAAGGCCGCCCGCGAGGCCGCCCGGGGCGAGGCGCTGGCGCGCAAGACCGCCCTGGTCGAGGAGGCCGAGAAGCTGGCCGCCGAGTCGACCGGCTGGAAGACCGCCGGTGACCGGCTCAAGGAGATCCTCGACGAGTGGAAGACCATCCGCGGCGTCGACAAGAAAGCCGACGGTGAGCTGTGGAAGCGGTTCGCCGCCGCACGGGACGGCTTCACCCGCCGCCGGGGCGCCCACTTCGCCTCCCTCGACCAGCAGCGCAAGCAGGCGCAGACGGTCAAGGAGGAGCTGGTCGCCGAGGCGGAGAAGCTCAAGGACTCCAGCGACTGGGGCGTCACCGCCGGTCAGCTCAAGGACCTGATGGCCCAGTGGAAGGCCGCGCCGCGCGCCGCCAAGGAGGCCGAGCAGAAGCTCTGGGAACGGTTCCGCGCCGCGCAGGACGAGTTCTTCACCCGCCGCAGCGAGGTCTTCTCCGCCCGCGACAACGAGCAGCGCGCCAACCTGGAGCGTAAGCAGGCGCTGCTGGCCGAGGCCGAGGCGCTGGACGTCGACGGCGACCCCAAGGGCGCCCAGGCGAAGCTGCGGGAGATCCAGGCGCAGTGGCACGAGGCCGGCCGGGTGCCGCGCGAAGCCGCCGCCGGGCTGGAGCGCCGGCTGCGGGCCGTGGACGACAAGGTCCGCGACGTGATGGACTCGGCGTGGCGGCGTACCTCCAAGGAGGACAACCCGCTGCTGGCGCAGATGCGCGCCCAGGTCGCCGAGGCCGAGGACCGGCTGGCCCGGGCCCAGGCCGCCGGTGACGCCCGCCGGATCAAGGAGGCCGAGCAGGCGCTCGCCTCGAAGCGGCAGTTCCTCCAGCTCGCCGAGCAGGCCGGCTGACGCGAGCACCCCGGCCGGGCAGGCCGGCGGACAGACACATCGGGTGAGCCCCCGGCCGGGTCGGCCGGGGGCTCACCTGCGTCCGGGCCGGGTTGACGCATCGAGGCAGGCTGATCAGAATGAGCGGCGGAGCCAGGTTCCGGCACCGGCACGAGGGCACCGACGGCTGATCTGCGCCGTCGACGATCGCCGGTGCGACATCTCGCGGGTGGCCGTCCACACGACACGGCCCGGCGCGCGCTGCGCGCGTACTCGATGACGAGCGGGACGTGCCTCCTGGTCCTGCCGCCCGCGGCGCCTGCGCGGCGCGGGCATCCGAAGTGGAGCTTCCATGCACCGACGCACCGCCCTCGGCGGCGCCCTGACGGCGCTCGCCACCGCGGCAGCCGGCGTTCTCGTCGCCGCCGCCGTCTCCACCGCACCGGCCGCCGCGGCGGCCGGCGGCACCGGCACCGGTTACCTGCACACCAGCGGCAACAAGATCGTCGACAGTACGGGCGCGACGGTCCGGCTGACCGGCATCAACTGGTTCGGGATGGAGACCGACAACAAGACGTTCCACGGCCTGTGGTCGAGCAACCCGTGGCGCTCGCAGCTCGACACCATGGCCCGGCTGGGCTACAACACGCTGCGGATCCCGTACTCGAACGACGCGCTCAAGGCCGGCGCGACAGCCACCGGCATCAACGACTTCGTCAACCCGGACCTGATCGGGCTCTCCCCGCTGCAGATCCTCGACAAGGTCATCGACTACGCGGGCAGCAAGGGGATGCGGGTCATCCTGGACCGGCACCGGCCCACGTCGGCCGGGCAGTCGCCGCTCTGGTACACCTCGACGGTCTCCGAGGCGACCTGGATCAACGACTGGAAGATGCTGGCCCAGCGGTACGCCGGCAACACCACTGTGATCGGCGCGGACCTGCACAACGAGCCGCACGCCGAGGGCACCAACCCGGCCGCCACCGGCGCCTGCTGGGGCTGCGGCGACACCGCCCGGGACTGGCGGCTGGCCGCCGAGCGGGCCGGCAACGCGATCCTCGGCGTGCAGCCGAACTGGCTGATCTTCGTGGAGGGGGTGAGCTGCCCGAGCGGCGGCCTGTCGAACGTCTGGGACAACGACCCCAGCAACGACGAGGACTGCGGCTGGTGGGGCGGCAACCTGTCCAAGGCCGGGCAGTTCCCGGTCCGGCTGAGCGTGGCGAACCGGCTGGTCTACTCGCCGCACGAGTACGCCACCTCGGTGTACCGCCAGGCCTGGTTCGACGACCCGTCGTACCCGGCGAACATGCCGGCCATCTGGGACAAGTACTGGGGCTACCTCTACAAGCAGAACATCGCGCCGATCATGATGGGCGAGTTCGGCACCACGCTCCAGGACCCCAAGGACAAGATCTGGCTCCAGAACCTGATGGCGTACACCGGCACCGGCGTGAACGGCATGTCGTTCACGTACTGGTCGTGGAACCCGAACTCCGGTGACACGGGCGGCATCGCCAACGACGACTGGACCACGATCAACCAGCCTAAGCAGGACATCCTCACGCCGTACCTGATCCCGCCGACCGGCGGCGGCGGCACCACCAGCCCGTCCCCCACCGGCACGCCGAACACCTCACCGGCGCCGACCACCCCGCCGCCTCCGGTGACCGGTGGCTGCACCGCCACCTACAAGCAGATCAACTCCTGGTCGGGTGGCTTCCAGGGGGAGCTGACGGTCAAGAACACCGGCACCGCCGCGGTGAACCCATGGTCGGCCACCTGGACCTGGCCGTCCGGCGTGACGCTGGCGAGCGGCTGGAACGCCACTGTCACGCAGTCCGGCACCACTGTGACGGCTGCCGCGCCGGCCTGGGCGTCGTCGCTGGCGGCGGGCGCGTCGGTCACCGTCGGCTTCACCGCCAACGGCACCGCCGCGACGCCGGGCGGCGTGAAGCTCAACGGCACCGCCTGCTGACGAAGGAAGGGCCCCTTCTTAACGCCTCCGGTAGAGGAAGGGCCCCCTATTAACACCGAGTGTTAAAAGGGGGCCCTTCCTTACATGCGGTCAGGGGGCGGCGCAGCCGCCTACCGGGGCGGGTGGGGCGGCCGGGGCGCCGATCGTCGGCAGGCCGAGCAGCACCCCGGGGGTACGCGGAACCTGTCCCGCCTCGGCCGCGTCCCCGGCCCGGGTACGCCGGTGCGCCAGCGGCGCGCCGTCGGCGTTGAGGTGGTGCGGGGCGGCGTACGTGACAGTGGTGTGCACGATGTCGCCGGGACGGATCCGCCCGGCCAGGTCACCGGTGGCGAAGTGCACCAGCCGGCCGTCGCGGGCCCGGCCGGACATCCGGCCGGTGCGCTCGTCCTTGCGGCCCTCGCCGACGGCCACGAGCACCTCGACTGTCTCGCCGACGAGCTTCTTGTTCTCCGCCCAGGTGATCTCCTCGACGCAGGCGATCAGCCGCTCGTAGCGCTCCTGCACGACCTGCTTGGGCAGCTGCCCGTCCATCGTCGCGGCCGGGGTGCCGGGACGCTTGGAGTACTGGAACGTGAACGCCGAGGAGAACCGGGCCTCCCGGACCACGTCGAGCGTGCGGGCAAAGTCGGCCTCGGTCTCGCCGGGGAAGCCGACGATGATGTCGGTGGTGATCGCCGCGTCCGGCATCGCCGCCCGGACCTTCTCGATGATCCCCAGGTAGCGCTCCGACCGGTACGAGCGGCGCATCGCCCGCAGCACGTCGTCCGAGCCGGACTGCAACGGCATGTGCAGCGAGTGGCAGACGTTAGGCGTCTCGGCCATCGCGGCGATCACGTCGTCGGTGAAGTCCTTCGGGTGCGGGCTGGTGAACCGCACCCGCTCCAGCCCGTCGATGTCGCCGCAGGCGCGCAACAGCTTGCCGAACGCGTACCGGTCGCCGAACTCGACGCCGTAGGAGTTGACGTTCTGCCCGAGCAGCGTCACCTCCAGCACGCCGGAGTCGACCAGCGCGCGGACCTCGGAGAGGATGTCGCCGGGACGGCGGTCCTTCTCCTTGCCGCGCAGGGAGGGCACGATGCAGAACGTGCAGGTGTTGTTGCAGCCGACGGAGATCGAGACCCACCCGGCGTACGTCGACTCGCGCCGGGTCGGCAGCGTGGAGGGGAAGACCTCCAGCGACTCCAGGATCTCGACCTCGGCCGCGGCGTTGTGCCGCGCCCGGTCCAGCAGCGCCGGCAGCGAGCCGATGTTGTGCGTGCCGAAGACGACGTCCACCCAGGGCGCCTTGCGGACGATGTCGCCGCGGTCCTTCTGGGCCAGGCAGCCGCCGACGGCGATCTGCATCCCGGGGTGCTTCGCCTTCACGGGGCGCAGATGACCCAGGTTGCCGTAGAGCCGGTTGTCGGCGTTCTCCCGGACCGCGCAGGTGTTGAACACCACCACGTCGGGCTGCTCGTCGGCCTCCGCGGCGCGCACGTATCCGGCGTCCTCGAGGAGGCCGGAGATGCGCTCGGAGTCGTGCACGTTCATCTGGCAGCCGTACGTACGCACCTGATAGGTGCGCGGGCTGCCCGCGGCTGCGGTAGTCATGACCCGGACAGCGTATCCGGGTGTAGCCGATCGGATCGAACGAGGAGGAGCCGTGTGCCGGAGCATCAAGACCCTGCGTGAGCCGTACGTCCCGGTGGTGACCGAGGAGGACATCCGCGCCGCCGCGTTGCAGTACGTCCGGAAGATCTCCGGATTCCGTACCCCGGCCGCGCACAACGCGGCCGCGTTCGACGCCGCTGTGGACGCCGTGGCCGCCGCCACCGCGACGCTGCTCGACCAGCTCGTGGTGCGGGGGCAGCAGCCGGCGGCCCGGGGCTGAGCCCGGGGCCGCCACCGCTCGCCGCCGGAGGGGACACGGCGGCGAGCACCGCTCACGGGTGCCGGCCGGCGTCCGCGCTCAGGCGGCGGCGAGCGCCGGGGCGACCGTGTCGGGGGCCCAGCGGGAGCGGTGGCACTGCGACCAGCCCCGGCAGCGCGCGTCGGCGACAGTGCAGAGCCGGTGGTGGCTGAGCACCTCGCCGTCGTCGGTGTCGGCCACGTCGAAGTGCACCGGCCGGATGGTGCCGTCCGGCGCGACCAGCAGGTGCCGGCCGGCGTCGAGCGTGTCGTCGCGCATCAGGCAGTTGCGGCCCAGCAGCCGGGCCAGCGCCGCGATCGCGGGCAGCTCGGACAGGCTCTCGGGCACCCCGTAACAGTCGACCACGGTGCCGTACAGCCCGGGCGCCTCCCACACGTCGCAGACCACCGCGTACGCGGGGAGCCGCATCGGGTCGGCGACGGCCATGGGCATCACCACCCGGCCGAGCGCCTCGGCCAGTGCCGGGTAGACCTCCACCGGCTCGCCGCCGTCGATTCTCCAGTTCCACAGCTCGGTCATGCCGCCTCCTCGCTGCGCTCGTTCCACCGGCCTCCGGATCGGGCCTTAATGTCGATGGTGGGGTGCATTTGACCTCAGCCGGGCGCAAGTTACCGGTCTGTGACCATTCCGGGCAAAATTCCCTCGGGCGACGTTGCCCGGAGTAGCTGGAAGATGACAGTTTATCGGGTACGGTGCCGCGGCGACGGCCCAGCCGCGCCGTGGATCCGGCGGCTCAGCGCACCCGGATCAGGTGCTCCGACGCGGGCAGCAACTCGCCGATCACAGTGCCGCCCGGCACCTCACCGGCGACCAGCAGGCCACCGGAGGTCTGCGCGTCGGCCAGCAGCAGCTGCTCCCCCTCGTCCGCGCCGCCGAAGTCGGTCCACGGGGTGACCCATTCCAGGTTGCGCCGGGTGCCGCCGCTGACGTACCCGTCGCGCAGCGCCTCCCGCGCACCGGGCAGGTACGGCACCGCCGCCGCGTCGATCGCCACCGTCAGGCGGCTCGCGCGGGCCAGCTTCGAGGCGTGCCCGAGCAGGCCGAAGCCGGTCACGTCGGTGCCGCAGCGGATGCCCGCGGCGATCGCCGCGCGGGCGGCGTCCCGGTTGAGCCGGGCCATCGACTCGACCGCCTCGGGGAAGCGCTGCCCGGTCTGCTTGTGCCGGGTGTTGAGCACGCCCACACCGAGCGGCTTGGTCAGCGACAGCGGCAGCCCGGCCCGCCCGGCGTCGAGCGTGATCAGCTCCTCCGGCCGGACCACGCCGGTGACCGCCAGGCCGTACTTCGGGCCGTCGTCGTCCACGCTGTGCCCGCCGGCCAGGTGGCAGTTCGCCTCCCGGGCCACGTCCAGACCGCCGCGCAGCACCTCGCGGGCCATCTCCGGCGGCAGCACGCCGCGCGGCCAGCAGAGCAGGTTGAGCGCGACGAGCGGGGTGCCGCCCATCGCGTACACGTCGGAGAGCGCGTTGGCGGCGGCGATCCGCCCCCAGTCGTAGGCGTCGTCGACCACCGGGGTGAAGAAGTCGGCGGTGCTCACCAGGCCCGTACGCTCGTCCAGCCGGACCACCGCGGCGTCGTCGCCGTTCTCCAGGCCGACCAGCAGGTCGGCCGAGCCGCCGGTGGCGCCGAGACCGGCGACCATCGCCTCCAGCTCGCCGGGTGGGATCTTGCAGGCGCAACCGCCACCACGTGCGTAGTCGGTCAGCCGGATCGCGTCGGTCACCGCCTTATGATCTCCGGCCTGCCCCGGCGGCGCCACCCGGCCCCACCGGCGGGTGACGAAATTCGGACGGGCCGGTACGCCGGTGACCGGTGTTACCGCTCCGTGACCATCTGAGTTGCGATCTGCCACATCACCCCGCCTACAGTTGCCCAACCGGGGGTCGACCGACCCCCGAATTCCGCCATGGACGACAGGGACGGTGGACGACGTGACGACGGGCGACCCGCTGATCGTGCTCGACGGGGTGAACAAGTGGTTCGGGCCGCTGCACGTGCTCGACGACGTGTCCCTGTCCGTCGGCCGGGGCGAGGTGGTCGTGGTCATCGGCCCGTCCGGCTCCGGCAAGTCGACGCTCTGCCGCACCATCAACCGGCTGGAGCCGATCGACAACGGCACCATCACGTTCGACGGGCAGGCGCTGCCGGCCGAGGGCAAGCCCCTGGCCAAGCTGCGCAGCGAGGTCGGCATGGTGTTCCAGTCGTTCAACCTCTTCGCGCACAAGACCATCCTGGAGAACGTCACGCTGGGGCCGGTCAAGGTCCGCAAGGAGAAGCCGGCCGCGGCCCGTGAGCGCGGCCTGGCCCTGCTGGACCGCGTCGGCATCGCCAACCAGGCGGACAAGTACCCGGCGCAGCTCTCCGGCGGTCAGCAGCAGCGGGCGGCGATCGCCCGCGCGCTGGCCATGCAGCCCAAGGCGATGCTGTTCGACGAGCCGACGAGCGCGCTGGACCCGGAGATGGTCGGCGAGGTGCTGGACGTGATGACGTCGCTGGCGAGCGAGGGCATGACCATGGTCGTGGTGACCCACGAGATGGGCTTCGCCCGGCACGCGGCCAACCGGGTCATCTTCATGGCCGACGGCAAGCTGGTCGAGGACGCGCCGCCGGCCGAGTTCTTCGCGAACCCGCGCAGCGAGCGGGCCAAGGACTTCCTCTCCAAGATCCTCACCCACTGAGCGTCCGTAGTGGAGTCGTCCCGTCGACTCCGTCGAAGAAGGAGATGAGTATGCGTTACAAGCGCGTGGCGGCGGTGGCCATGATGGCCTCGCTCGCCCTGTCCGCGGCCGCCTGCGGCAAGGAGGGGAACCCCGCTCCCAGCGGCGGCGGCAACGCCAGCGGTGGTGCGCAGGGCGACAACTGCAGCAGCTCGGGCGTCACCTTCACCCCCAAGACGGACGCCAACGTCGCCGGCAGCCCGGCCTTCGAGAAGATCAAGTCGGCCGGCAAGGTCGTCATCGGCGTCAAGTTCGACCAGCCGAACCTCGGCTACAAGGACGCCCAGGGCAAGCGCTGCGGCTTCGACATCGAGATCGCCCAGTACGTCGCCAGCACGCTCGGCGTCGACCCGGCGAAGATCGAGTACAAGGAGATCGCGTCCGCCAACCGGGAGACCGCGATCAAGGGCGGCGAGATCGACTACTACGTCGGCACCTACTCGATCACCGACAAGCGCAAGAACGACGTCTCCTTCGCCGGGCCGTACTTCGTCGCCGGCCAGGACCTGCTGGTCCGCAAGGACGAGTCGTCGATCACCGGCAAGGACACGCTCAAGGGCAAGAAGGTCTGCTCGGCCACCGGCTCCACGCCGATCCAGAAGATCCGCGACGAGGGCCTGACCGAGGGCGAGAACATCGTCGAGTTCAAGACCTACTCCGAGTGCGTCTCGCAGCTGCTCGACAAGAAGGTCGACGCGGTCACCACCGACGACGCCATCCTCAAGGGCTACGCCGCGCAGAACCCGGACGAGCTCAAGGTCGTCGGCCAGCCGTTCAGCACCGAGAAGTACGGCATCGGCCTGCCCAAGGACGACAAGGCGCTGCGTGACTACGTGAACGACCAGATCGAGGCGGCGTTCACCGACGGCACCTGGAAGAAGATCTACGACGGCACGCTCGGCAAGTCCGGCTCGCCGGCCACCCCGCCGCAGCTCGAGCGGTACTGACGGTCCGCACCGACGTCGGACCGGGCGGGGAGGTCCTCCTCCCCGCCCGGTCCCGTCTGGAGAGAGTGAGAGCGAGGTATGGGCGAGTTCTTCCGCGTCCTGACGGACAACGCGAGCCTGTTCCGCGAGGGGTTCTACAACACCGTCAAGCTGTTCCTGATCGCCGGCGTCGGCAGTCTCGTCCTCGGCATGCTGCTCGGCGCGATGCGGGTGTCACCGGTCCCCGCGTTGCGGGCGTTCGGCGCCACCTACGTCAATCTGGTCCGCAACACTCCCCTGACGCTGGTGTTCGCGTTCCTCGTCTTCGCGGTGCCGAAGCTGGACGTCAACATCGACTACTTCAACAGCGCCTGCATCGCGCTGATCGCCTACACCTCGGCGTTCATCTGCGAGGTGGTCCGCTCCGGCGTGAACACGGTCGCCACCGGCCAGGCCGAGGCGGCCCGCGCGCTGGGCATGACGTTCGCCCAGGTGCTGACGCTGATCGTGCTGCCACAGGCGCTGCGGGCCATGGTCCCGCCCATGATGAGCGTGCTCATCGCCATGCTGAAGAACACCACGATCGCGGCCGGCTTCTCCGTGCTGGAAGCGGGCGCAATCCCGGCGTACATGTCGGAACGGGGTGAGCCGCAGTTCATCGTGCTCACCTGGATCGTGATCGGCTTCCTGATCCTGATCATCCCGCTGGTGGTGCTCCAGCGGATCCTCGAGCGCAAGTGGGCGGTGGCCCGGTGAGCAGCAGCAGCGTCCTCTACGACATCCCCGGCCCGAAGGCCCGCAGGCGCAACCGGATCCTCGGCATCGTCTCGATCGCGGCGATCGTCGCGCTGATCGCGTTCGTGGTCTACAAGTTCAACCAGACCGGCCAGTTCGAGGCCCGCAAGTGGGAGCAGTTCCAGTACGCGGCCGTGCAGCGGGAGCTGCTGAACGGCCTCTGGGCCACGCTGAAGGTCGCCGCCGTCGCCACCGTGCTGGCGCTGCTGTTCGGCGCGTTCTTCGCCAGCGCCCGGCTCAGCGACAAGGTGCTGTTCCGCGCTCCCGCCACGTTCGTGGTGGAGCTGTTCCGGGCCATCCCGCTGCTGATCCTGATCTTCTTCGGCTACTACGTGCCGCTCCAGTACGGCTGGCCGATCGACAAGTTCTGGGCGCTGGTCATCGGGTTGACGCTCTACAACGGCTCGGTGCTGGCGGAGATCTTCCGCGCCGGCATCAACGCCGTGCCGTACGGGCAGTCCGAGGGCGCGTACGCGATCGGCATGCGCAAGAACCAGGTGCTGCGGCTGATCCTGCTGCCGCAGGCGTTCCGGTCGATGCTCCCGGCGATCGTGAGCCAACTCGTCGTCCTGCTCAAGGACACCGCGCTCGGCTTCATCATCACGTACCCGGAGTTGCTCTTCGTGGGCAAGCAGATCGGCGGCCGGCTGGCGTTCGGCCTGCCGTACGTGCCGACGTACCTGATCGTCGCGGCCATCTACATCAGCATCTGCGGCCTGCTGTCGGTGCTGGCCTGGTGGCTGCAGAAGCGGCTGACCCGGCTGCCGCGCACCGCGGCCAAGCCGGTGGCGGCCACGCAGACCGACGGTGGCACCGGCGCCACGTCGCTGTGAGCTGACGTCGTCCGACGGACACGGAACGGGCGGGTGGGGTTCTCCCCCACCCGCCCGTTCTCGGTCTTGCCGGTCTAGCGGGCGATCTCGGTGACCCGGGACTCGCGCACCACTGTCACCCGGATCTGACCCGGGTAGGTCAGCTCCTCCTCGATCTGCTTGGCCACGTCCCGGGCCAGCACCGCCGCGCCGATGTCGTCCACGTCGTCCGGCTTGACCATCACCCGGATCTCCCGGCCCGCCTGCATGGCGAAGACCTTCTCCACGCCCAGCTTCCCGGCCGCGATCTCCTCGATCCGCTCCAGCCGCTTGACGTACGCCTCCAGGCTCTCCCGCCGCGCGCCCGGCCGCCCGCCCGAGCAGGCGTCCGACGCCTGGGTCAGCACCGCCTCGATGGTCTGCGGCGGCACCTCATTGTGGTGCGCCTCGATGGCGTGCACCACGTCCTCGCTCTCGCCGTACTTGCGGGCCACGTCCGCGCCGATGATCGCGTGGCTGCCCTCCACCTCGTGGGTGAGCGCCTTGCCGATGTCGTGCAGGAACGCGCACCGCTTGATCGTCGGCACGTCCAGCCGCAGCTCCGCGGCCATCACGCCGGCGATGTGCGCGGTCTCCACCAGGTGCTTGAGCACGTTCTGCCCGTACGACGTGCGGTAGCGCAACCGGCCCAGCAGCGTGACCAGCTCCGGGTGGATCTCGGTGATGCCGACCTCGACCAGCGCGTCCTCGGCGGCCCGGAGGCACAGCTCCTCCACCTCCTGCCGGGCCACGTCGTAGACCTCCTCGATCCGGTGCGGGTGGATCCGGCCGTCCAGGACCAGCTTCTCCAGCGTGACCCGGCCGACCTCCCGGCGTACCGGGTCGAAGCACGACAGCAGCACCGCCTCGGGCGTGTCGTCGATGATCAGGTTGACGCCGGTGACCGACTCGAAGGCGCGGATGTTGCGCCCCTCCCGGCCGATGATGCGCCCCTTCATCTCGTCGCCGGGCAGGTGCAGCACGCTGACCACGCTCTCCGCGGTCTGCTCGCTGGCGACCCGCTGGATGGCGTCCACCACGATGTTGCGGGCGCGCTGCTCGGCGCTGCCCCGGGCGTCCGCCTCGATCTCCCGGACCAGCAGCGCGGCCTCCCGCTTCGCCTGTCCCTCGATCGACTCGACCAGCTCGGCGCGGGCCGCGTCGGCGGTCAGGCCGGCCACCCGCTCCAGCTCCCGGCGGCGCTGCTCCTCCACCTCGGTCAGCGTCCGCTCGCGCTCGGCCAGGGCGGCCTCCCGGGCGGCGAGCGCCGCGGTGGCGGCGGTGAGCTGCCGCTCCCGCTCGGCCAGCCGCTCCACCTCCTCGGTGTGCAGCCGCTCCCGCTCGTCCATCCGGGCGGCCCGGCGTTCCACCTCGGCCGCCTGCTCCCGGGTGGTGGCGGCCAGCACCGCCACCTCCCGCTCGCCGCTGCGCCGGGCGGTGGCGCGTAACTGCTCGGCGTCCGCCTCGGCCTGCTTGTGCGCCCGCTCCAGCACCGTGTCCGCCTCGGCGCGGGCGTCGTCGAGCACCCGCCGCGCCTCGGCCCGGGCCGCCTTCGCCTCCGCCTTGGCGGCAGCCGCCTCGGCACGCGCCGCCGCTGCTGCGGACTTCGCCACGTCGATGGTGCTGTTCACCTCGTCGGCGGCCGTCCGCAACGCCGCGAGGGACTGTTCCTGCCGGTCCTTCTCCGCGATGAAGGCCGGGTCCTCCGGCGCGGGCGCCAGGCTGAGCCGCTTGAGGGTACGCACGCCGAACAGCACGGCGCCGACCACCACCACGACCAGCAGCAGCACGACCAGGAGGAGGACGACGTCGAAGGCGCTCATCGAGCCGCTCCGCACCGGTACGCGGGCACACTCGCCCGCCGCACTCCGGCGACCCGGCCGGCGTCGCCGGCCCGTCGGGGCTCGGTGGCCGGGCTGTCGCCCGCCGATGCGGGGTCGGGGCCGTGTGGCAGACCGCCGGTGAACCTGTGCCGCCCTGCCATGGCCGCCTCCCCCTGAAACGTCGGCGCCGCAGGACACGCGCGAAGGACACGCGCCTGCGGCTCTGGACGCCCGACCGGAGCGGCTGGCTGTGGGCAGCTTTCCGTCGGCGGTGTCCCTCATGGGGCACCGCTGGCGGCCGGTTGCAGTTGTCGGAGGCTCCGAAAGGTTCCGGAGCTTCCGTCAAGGGCCGGTGTAGCTGGCCAAAGTGATGCTGTTCTGTTACGAGATCTATGTTGTGCGCTTAGCCTGCGCTGGTCGGGCAAAGTGAGCCTGTATGGCGAGGCTAGGTCGCGAGGGGCCGTTCGGTCAAGGAGTCATGATCAAACCACCCGGACGGAGAGAAGTTACGACGTCACTCAGTGGTGATCAGATGCCGGACAGGCCAGGACAAACCCCGCCCCGTAGCGCCGCGACTCGGCCGCTCCGACCTGCTCAGGCCCCTCTCGCACCCCCATGATCAGCTCCGCCGTCACCGTCCCACCCCCGTGATCGAGGACTTGGCGTCCACCCACGACCGCCCAGACGACACAAACTCCTTGATCACCGTCCGGCCGCGCGGCCGCGCCGCCGGGGGTCGCAGGGCCGGCCGGTCCGGCCGGGCGCGCGCGATCATGAGGTTGGCCTGGACAAAACGGACGGGAAGTGCCGCCAAGTTCATGATCGACCTGGCCGGGTGAGGGTCGCGCGAGGGCTGCGCCGAGCCTGCGCCGGGTGGGTCAGCGTGCGGCGAAGGTGAGGGCTGCGGTCACCAGGGTGGCGTTGTCGGGGGCGGGGGTGCCGTCGGGCAGCAGCAGCGTGTCCTCCAGGCCGATCCGGGTGTGCAGGCCACGCCGGACCGCCTCCGCGTACACCGGCCAGGTGGCCGGACCCTCCCCGTGCAGCAGCACCGGCGGGTGCCCGCCGGGCAGCGCGGCGAGGATCGCCGCCGCGTCGGCGAGCGCCGTCTCGACCTGCTCGGCCATGCACTCGACGAGGACCCGCCCGGTGGGCGTAGACCAGCGACGCCAGGCGTCGACCGCCGCCGGGGTCCACAGACCGGCCTCGACCATCACGCCGCGCTCGTGCAGGGCGGCGGCGACCTCGGCCGCTCCGGGTTCGTGGGCGTTCACCGAGGCGAAGTCGGGCAGCACCGTCCAGGCGCGGACGGCGCCGGCCCGCTCGGCCGGGTCGGGGACGATCCAGGCGCCGGTGCTCACGCCGACCGGCAGGCCGGGACGGGCGTCGCGGATGGCGGTGACCGCCGCCGCGATCACTGCCGGGTCGAGCGACTCGGTGCCGCTGTGGTCGCGCGGGTGCACATGCACCGCCGCCACCCCGGCGGTCGCGCAGCGCACCGCGTCGGCGGCCAGTTCGGCCGGGGTGAGCGGCACGGCGGGGTGCTCGTCCAGCCGTCGGGTGCCGTTGAGACACGCCTTCAGCACGGGTGTGCGCCTCCCTCGGGGCGGCGGCCGCGACACCGGCGGCCGGTCGGTCAGTCGAGCCGGCGGGAGTCGAGGTCGTGCTCGGCGTCGGCCATCGCGTCGGCGTCGATGTGCTCGGCGAACTCGGCCGCCTCGGCGCTCTGCGCGGCGAGCGCGTCCTTCACCGCCCGGATCGCCACCCCGGCCGGGTAGCCCTTGCGCGCCAGCATGCCGACCAGGCGCCGGAACACCGCGTCCGGCTCGCCCCGGGTGCTGCGCAGCTTGCGGTCCACCAGGGCGCGGGCGGTCTCCGCCTCGGTCTCCTCGTCCAGCCCGTCCAGTGCCGCGCCGGCCACCTCGCCGTCGACACCGCGCTGACGCAGCTCGTTGGCGAGTGCCCGGCGCGCCAGCCCGCGGCCGTTGTGCCGGCTGCTCACCCAGGCGCGGGCGAAGGCGGCGTCGTCGACGATGCCGACCTCGTCGTACCGGTCGAGGACCTGCTCGGCGACCTCCTCGGAGATGCCCCGGCGGGCCAGCGCACCGGCCAGCTCGGCCCGGGTCCGCGGGCGGACCGCGAGCTGCCGCAGGCAGATCTCCCGGGCCAGCTCGGCCTCGTCGCGCGGCGGAGCCGGAGCCTCCCCTGCATCGGGCTCCGCCGCGCGATCACGGCGCCCCCGGCGAGGCCGGGGCGTACCTGTGGCGTCGCCCGTACGGGGTGGACCGGCATCCCAGCCCCGGCCCGTACGGGCGCGTCGTCCTGCCACGGGTCAGCGGATCAGAAGTCGACCGGCGGCAGTTCCGGGCCACCGGCGGCGTCGCCCGCACCACCGGTGCCGACGCCGAGCTTCTCCAGGATCTTCTTCTCGATCTCGGCCGCCACGTCCGGGTTCTCGCGGAGGAACTCGCGGGCCTTCTCCTTGCCCTGGCCGAGCTGGTCGCCGTCGTAGGTGTACCAGGCGCCGGACTTGCGGATGATCGCCTGCTCCACACCGACGTCGATCAGCGAGCCCTCGCGGGAGATGCCCTTGCCGTACATGATGTCGAACTCGGCCTGCTTGAACGGCGCGGCGACCTTGTTCTTCACGACCTTGACCCGGGTGCGGTTACCGACCACGTCGGTGCCGTCCTTGAGGCTCTCGATGCGGCGCACGTCGAGCCGGACCGAGGCGTAGAACTTCAGCGCCCGCCCACCGGTGGTGGTCTCCGGGCTGCCGAACATCACGCCGATCTTCTCGCGGAGCTGGTTGATGAAGATCGCGGTGGTGCCGGTGTTGTTGAGCACGCCGGTGATCTTCCGCAGCGCCTGGCTCATCAGCCGGGCCTGGAGACCGACGTGGCTGTCGCCCATCTCGCCCTCGATCTCGGCGCGCGGCACCAGGGCCGCCACCGAGTCGATCACGATGATGTCGATCGCGCCGGAGCGGACCAGCATGTCCGCGATCTCCAGCGCCTGCTCGCCGGTGTCCGGCTGGGAGACCAGCAGGGCGTCGGTGTCGACGCCGAGGGCCCGCGCGTACTCCGGGTCGAGCGCGTGCTCCGCGTCGATGAACGCGGCGATGCCGCCGGCGCGCTGGGCGTTGGCCACCGCGTGCAGCGCGACGGTGGTCTTACCGCTGGACTCCGGACCGTAGATCTCGACCACCCGGCCGCGGGGCAGACCGCCCACGCCGAGCGCCACGTCGAGCGCGATGGAGCCGGTCGGGATGACAGCCGTCTGCACGACGGGCCGCTCCCCCAGCCGCATCACCGAACCCTTGCCGAACTGCTTGTCGATCTGAGCGAGAGCAAGGTCGAGCGCCTTCTCCCGGTCAGGCCCTGCTGCCATCGTTGCCACCCCTGCCTTCGCCGGCGTCTTTCCTGAGCTTCGCGTCACGCGGGACACGCTAGGCGCTGGGTCCGACAGAAAACCAGCCGACGGGCCGTGAGCTGTGGACGAGCACCCCGCTGTGGACAATAGCCGAACAGGTGTACGACTGGGCAAGCGACACGCGGGATCGACGAAAAGGCTGCTCAGCGTAGTCGGGCGGGCACCCGGTCGGGATACGCGGCGACCACGGCGCGCCACACCACGTGCGTTTGCTCACCGGCCGCGAGCGCCTGCTCGATGGTCCGCCCGCCGAGCTGGGACAGCACCTGGTCCCTGGCGATGCTGGTCGCGTACCCGGGCCCGAACGCCTCCTCCAGCCGCGTCCAGAAGTCGGTCAGCCGCACGTGTTCAGTCCTCCTCGTCGAGTGGTCGCGTGCCGGTACGGCGCAGCGCCAGCGCCACCAGCGGCACCACAGCGATCGCCGCCAGCAGGGTGAGCGTCGGGTACCCCACGGCCCGCATGACGAACCCGCTCGCCGCCGCCGCGCCCGCCCCGGCCAGCCCCATGAGCAGGTCGGACAGGCCCTGAACGCCGGGCCGGTCGGCGGTGGGCACCGACTCCGACAGCAACGTCGAGCCCGCCACCATCGTGCCCGACCAGCCCAGCCCGAGCAGCGTCAGCCCCACCGACAGCAGCGCCGTGTGGTGCCCGGCGGTGCCGGAGACCGCGCACGCGGCCAGCAGCAGCGCCACCCCGCCGAGGATCACCGGCCGGCGGCCGGCCCGGTCGGTGAGCCACCCCACCACCGGCGACAGCGCGTACATGCCGGCGATGTGCAGGCTCAGCACCAGGCCGACCACGGGCAGCACGTCCTCGTCGGAGTGCCACTCGCCGAGGTGCACCGGCGTCATCGACATGACAGCGACCATCACCAGATGCCCCACCGCCACCGCGGCGATGCCGAGGCGTGCGGCCGGCCGCCCGCGTACCGTGCGCCACGCGGCGACCATGCCACCGCGGCGGGTGACAGCCGGCGCGGCGCCGGGTGCCGGCTCGGCCGCCGCCAGCCGGCGCGCGGTGAGCAGCGGGTCCGGCCGGAGCAGGACCAGGAGTACGACGGCGGTGAGCGTGAACGCGACGGCGCTGAAGGCGAACGGGCCGGCCAGCGCCGGCAGGCCCCAGCCCCGGGTGGTGTCGTCGGCGAGCGCGGCGAAGTTCGGCGCGGCCACCGCGCCGATGGTGGTGGCCCACACCACCAGCGAGAGCTGCCGTCCCCGGCGTTGTGGCTCGGCCAGGTCCACCGCCGTGTAGCGGGCCTGGAGGTTGGCCGCCGTGCCGCCGCCGAACAGCAGCATGCCGACGAAGAGCAACGGCACCAGGCGCGTCACGGTGGCGACCACCACCAGCACGCCGCCGACCGCGCCGACCGCGTACGCGAGGACCAGACCCGGCCGCCGGCCACGGGCTGCCATGAGCCGGGTGACGGGGATCGCGAGCAGCGCGGCGCCGACCACACCGGCGCTCTGCGCCACCCCGGCCAGGGCGGTGCCGGCGACCCGGGCGGCGAGCAGCGCGCCGACCGAGATGCCGATGGTGACGCCGATGCCGCCGATGATCTGGGTGAGGAAGAGCAGCCGGACGGTACGCCGCTGGATGCCGGCGACGTCGGGCCGGGGCGGGGCCGGCGCGGTCAGGTCGGTGGACATGCGGCGCTCCTGGTGGGGACGGGTGCCCCATCCTCCCGCACCGGCCCGCCCGGCCGGCACCCGGTTTCGCTACAGGCCGAGGCCCCGGCCGATGATCTCCTTCATGATCTCGGTGGTGCCGCCGTAGATGGTCTGCACCCGGCTGTCCAGCCACGCCTTCGCCACCGGGTACTCCGCCATGAAGCCGTAGCCGCCGTGCAACTGCACGCACCGGTCGGCCACCTTGGTCTGCAACTCGGTCGTCCACCACTTGGCCTTCGCCGCGTCGGTCACCGAGAGGCGGCCCGCGTTGAACTCGGTGACGCAGTGGTTGACGAACGTCCGCGCGATGGTGACCTCGGTGTCCAGCTCGGCCAGCAGGAACCGGTTGTGCTGGAACCGGCCGATCGGCCGGCCGAACGCCTCCCGGGAGCGGGCGTACTCGATCGTGAGCGCGAGCAGCTTCTCGCAGGCCGCCACGGCTGCGACGGCGATGCTCAGCCGTTCCCGGGGCAGGTTGGCCATCAGGTGGTAGAAGCCGTGGTTCTCGGTGCCGATCAGGTTCTCCGCCGGCACCCGGCAGTCGTCGAAGAACAGCTCGGCGGTGTCGTTGGCCTTCAGGCCCACCTTCGCCAGGCGGCGGCCCCGGCTGAAGCCCGGCGTGCCGCTCTCCACCACGACCAGGCTCACCCCGTGCGCGCCCTGGTCCGGCGCGGTCTTGGCCACCACGACCACCAGGTCGGCCATCTCACCGTTGGTGATGAACGTCTTCTGCCCGTTGAGGACCAGGCTGTCGCCGTCGCGGACCGCGCTGGTGCGGATGCCGGCCAGGTCGCTGCCCGCGCCCGGCTCGCTCATCGCGATGGCGGTGACCAGGTCGCCGGAGCAGAAGCCCGGCAACCACCGCTTGCGCTGGTCGCCGGTGGTCAGTTCGGTCAGGTACGGCGCGACCACGTCGTTGTGCAGCCCGAACCCCAGGCCGGTGCACCCGGCCGCGACGATCTCCTCGTCCAGCACCGCGTTGAAGCGGAAGTCGCGCTGCCCGCCGCCGCCGTACTCGGGGTCCACGTCCGGGCCGAGCAGCCCGGCCGCACCGGCGGCCCGCCAGACCTCCCGGTCGACGATCCCGTCGGCCTCCCAGCGTTCGTGGTGCGGCACCGCCTCCCGGGTGAGGAACCGGCGGCACAGGTCACGGAACTCGTCGTGGACGGGCTCGTAGAGATGCTGCTCCATGCCGGCAAGTCTGGCACCGCTCACCCGCGCCGGACAGGGGCGAACCGGACGGGGTGGCCCGCCGCCGCGCGGTGGACCAGGATGACCGGATGAGCACACTCACGGGGAAACAGGTGGCCGAGGCCGGGCTGGACGGATGGACGTACCTGCTGGGGGCGTTGCAGACGCGCATCCGTACCCCCGATTTCGCGGCCGGGCTGGCGCTGGTGGCCGCGGTGGGCGCGGAGGCCGAGCGGGTCGACCATCATCCGGATCTGGACCTGCGCTACACCCACGTGGACGTGCGGCTCTGGTCGCACGACGCGGGTGGGGTGACGCAGCGTGACCTGCGGCTGGCCCGGTTCATCTCGGGGCTGGCCGCGGATTCCGGGCTGACCCTGTCGGCCGCCGGGCTGGCCCGCCTGGAACTCGCGCTGGACACCCCGGAGCACGCCGCGGTGCTGCCGTTCTGGCGGGCGGTCCTGACCTGGCAGTCGCCGGACGGCCGCGGACCGGACGACGACGAGGTACGCGACCCGGACGGCGTGCTGCCGACCGTCTGGTTCCAGCGCTCCGGCCGGGACGAGCCGCGGCAGCGGTGGCACCCGGACGTGTGGGTCGACCCGGCCGAGGTGGACGCGCGCATCGCCGCCGCGCTGGCAGCGGGCGGCGCGTTGGTCAGCGACGCGGAGGCGCCGAGCTTCTGGGTGCTCGCCGACCCGGACGGCAACCGGGTCTGCCTCTGTACCTGGCAGCAGCGCTCCTGAGAAACCGGGGCAGCGGCGGGCGCGGCCCGGCGCTAGCGTGCCCGATGTGGACGCACGCGCGCTGATCGAGGAGTTCAACGCGGCCTGGCGGCGGGGCGACCTGGCCGCGGTGTCGGCCTGCCTGGCCGAGGACGTCACCTACTGCCCGAACGCCTGGGACGGGCCGGCCGGCACGGTACGGGGGCGGGCGGCGGTGGCCGACGTCTTCGCCGGGCAGCTCGGTCCGGGCGACGGTCCGGCGCTCGGCGCGGTCTGGGCCACCGGCGACCGGGCCGTCTGCGAGTGGGCCTGGCCGCCGGCCGAGGACGGCACCGTGCTTCGCGGCCTGGACGTCTACCGGGTCCGGGACGGGCGGATCGTCGCCAAGGACGTGTTCGGCAAGATCACTTCTTGAGTGCCTTCGCGGCCACCTTCAGGTCGGCGACCAGGCCCTCGTAGGCCACGTCCTGGTTGTCGGCGCGCAGCACCGCGGACGGGTGGATGGTGGCGAGCAGCCGGGCCGCCGGGGCGTCGGCCACAGCGCCCGCCCGGTCCACCGGCACGCGCTCGAAGTCCTCCGGGTGCTGGGCGGCGGCGGGCCAGGGCAGCAGCTCACCACGCTGCTTGGTCACCCGGAACGACGGTCCGAGCAGCGCCTTGGCGGCGGTGGCGCCGAGGACCACCACGATCTCCGGGCGCAGCCGGGCGAACTCGGCGACCAGCCAGGGCCGGCAGGCAGTGACGTGCACCCGGTCCGGGGTCTGGTGGATGCGCCGCCGGCCGCGCAGCTCGAACCGGAAGTGCTTGACGGCGTTGGTCAGGTAGATCTGGGCGGGGTCGAGCGCCGCGTCGTCGACGGCCTTGCGCAGCAGCCGCCCGGCCGGCCCGACGAACGGCAGCCCCTTCTGATCCTCGATGTCGCCCGGCTGCTCGCCGACGAAGACCACGCGCGCGTGCTCGTCGCCGCGGCCGAACACGGTCTGGGTGGCGTCCCGGTACAGCTCGCAGCCCCGGCAGTCGCCCGCCGCGGCGCGCAGCTCGTCGATGGTGTCCGCCGACGGCGGGATGAACTCCTGTGCGCCGGGTGCGCTCTCGGTCTCGGCCATGCCGATCGTTCTACCCCGTCGGGCGGTGCGCACGCGAGCGGCCCGCCGCGCTGTCCGGAGGTGTTAAGAAGGGGCCCTTCCTATACCGAATGCGTTAAGAGGGGGCCCTTCCTTCCCGCGGTGAGGGCGTCGGCGAGCGCGGGGACGTCCGCCTCGTCGAGCGCGCTCACCGAGACGCGCACGGCGGGGGCGGCGGCGATCCGGTACAGGCCGCCGGGGGCGAGCGACCACCCGGCGTCGCGCAGCGTCGTGATCGCCACCGTCTCGTCGGGCACCGGCACCCAGACGTTGATCCCGGTACGCCCGTGCGCTGTCACCCCGCGCGCGGCGAGCGCGGCAACCAGCCCGTCGCGCCGCCTGTCGTAGCTGTCCGCCGCGCGCCGGACCAGCCCGGCCGTGGCCGGGTCGCGCCAGAGCGACACGACCAGCCGTTGCAGCACAGTGGAGACCCAGCCGGCGCCGACCCGCGCCCGCCCGGCCACCCGGGCCACCGTGGCCTCGTCGCCGGTCAGCACCGCGAGCCGCAGGTCGGGCCCGTAGGGCTTGCTCACCGACCGGACGAAGGCCCACGCCGGGGTCGCCCCGGCGAGCGGATGCAGGGGTACGCGGGCCAGCTCGGCGGCGTGGTCGTCCTCGATCAGCAGCAGGTCGGCCCGGCCGGCGAGCAGCGTCCGCAGCGCGCCGGCCCGGTCGGCGGAGACGGCGGCGCCGGTCGGGTTCTGCGCCCGGCTGGTCACCACGAGCGCCCGGACGCCGGCGGTGAGCGCCGCCCGGACGCCGCCGACTGTGGGGCCGTCGTCGTCCACCGGCACCCCGACGGTACGCAGCCCGAGCGCGGCGATCAGGTCGAGCAGGTTGGCCCAGCCCGGGTCCTCCACCGCCACCGCGTCGCCGGGGCGCAGGTGGGCCGCGAGCAGCCGTTCGATGCCGTCGAGCGCGCCGCCGGTGACTGTGAGCGCGCCGGCCGGCACGCGATCGGCGGCGAGCCGGTCCCGGGCCAGGGCGGCCAGGTCGGGCAGCACGGCGTCGGTCGCGTACCCGCCGGGGGGTCCGATCTCGGCGGCGAGCGCTGCCAGGTGCGGGCCGAGCGGGGGCAGCAGCCGGGGGTCGGGCTGGCCGGCGGAGAGGTCACGGCCGCCGGGCAGCGGCGGGGGCAGCAACGCGGCGCGGCGACCGGCGACCGGCGGGCGGGGGCGGACCCGGGTGCCGTGCCGGCCGGCGGTCGCGACCAGGCCACGTTGCCGCAGTTCCTGGTACGCCTTCGCGACTGTGGCCGGGCTGACGTCCAGCTCGGCGGCGAGCGCGCGGACGGCGGGCAGCGCGTCGCCGGGGGCGAGACCGCCGGTGCGGATGCCGGATTCGACGCTTGCCGAAATCGCGGCGGAGGTGGAACCGGCGATCTGATAATGTGCTGCCACAGTTCGGAGATTGTACTAGAACAAAGGTGGGATGTCACGTGTACCCCCCGACCGAACGCACCACCGCCACCCGCACCCGCGACCGGATGCACTACGACCGGGCCACCGCGCACGCGCTGCTCGACGAGGCGTACCACTGCGCGCTGTCGTTCACCGTGGACGGCGAGCCGCGTGTCCTGCCGACCCTGCACGTGCGCATCGGAGACACGCTCTACCTGCACGGGTCCACCGGCAGCCGGCCGCTGCTCGCCGCGCGGGGCGAGGCCGGGCTGAGGGTCTGCGTCGCCGTCACCCACCTCGACGGGCTGATCTACGCCCGCTCCCAGTTCCACCACAGCGCCAACTACCGGTCGGTGGTGGCGCACGGCACCGCCCGCCTGGTCGACGACGCGGGCGAGAAGGCGGCGGTGATGACCGCGCTGGTGGAGAAGGTGGCCGCCGGACGGTCCGCCGACAGCCGCCCGCCGAACCGGCGCGAACTGGCCGAGACCGCCGTGCTGGCGCTGCCGCTGCGCGAGGTGTCGGTACGGATGCGCACCGGCGGCGTCAACGACGAGCCGGCCGACGAGGCGCTGCCGTACTGGGCCGGTGTGGTTCCGCTGCGGCTCACGCCGGGCCGCCCCGAACCCGCGCCCGGGGTGAGCGCGCCGGTGCCGGCGTACCTGCGCGCGGCCCGCTCGCCGTGGCACGAGCCGGCGGTGCTGCGCGGCGAGCACGTCGTGCTGGAGCCGCTCGACCTCGCCCACGCCGACGAGCTGCACGCCGCCACCGCCGACCCGGAGGTGTGGCGGCACCTGGGCGGCACGCAGCCCGCCGACGCCGCCGGGATGCGCCAGGTGGTCGCCGCCTACCTGGACGCGCAGGAACGCGGCGAGCAGGTGTGCTGGACCCAGCGTTGCGCCGTCACCGGCGCGGTGATCGGCACGACCTCCTACTACGAGATCGACCCGGTCCGCCGGTCGGTGGCGATCGGTTACACCTGGCTGGGCCGCCCCTGGTGGCGTACCGGCGTCAACACCGAGGCGAAGCTCCTGCTGCTGGGCCGGGCCTTCGACGACCTGGACGCGGTCCGGGTGGTCTGGCACACCGACATCCGCAACGAACGCTCGCAGCGGGCCATCGAACGGCTCGGCGCGAGCCGGGAGGGCGTGCTGCGCCGGCACAAGCAGCGCGCCGACGGCTCCTGGCGGGACACCGTCCAGTACTCGATGCTCGCGCAGGAGTGGCCGAAGGCACAGGTCAGCCTGCGGGAAAGGCTTCGCCCGACGGCACCCGCGGCGTCATGATGTCCGGCGTGCTGGGGATCACCGACATCTGGACGTACGTGCTGGGCACCGTGGCGATCGTGCTGCTGCCCGGCCCCAACTCGCTCTTCGTGCTGGCCACCGCCGCCCGCCGGGGCGTGGCCACCGGTTACCGGGCCGCGGCCGGGGTGTTCGTCGGCGACGCGGTGCTGATGGTGCTCTCCGCCGCCGGGGTGGCCTCGCTGCTCCAGGCGTATCCGCCGCTCTACCTGGTGATCAAGTACGCCGGCGCGGCGTACCTCGGATATCTGGGGCTGGCCATGCTGCGCGGCGCGTGGCGGCGCTGGCGCGACCGCAACGACCCGGCCACGCCGCGCCTGATCGACGAGGTGGAGCCGGCGGAGCAGCGGGAGCCGTTCCGCCGGGCGCTGGTGATCAGTCTGCTCAACCCGAAGGCGATCCTGTTCTTCGTCTCGTTCTTCATCCAGTTCGTCGACCCCGGGTACGCGTGGCCCGCGCTGTCGTTCCTGCTGCTCGGGCTGATCGCACAGGTCGCGAGCGCGCTCTACCTGACCGTGCTGATCTTCACCGGCACATATCTGGCGGCCCAGTTCCGGCAGCGCCGGCGGCTCGCCGCGAGCGGCACGACTGCCGTCGCGGTGCTGTTCCTCGGCTTCAGCCTCAAGCTCGCCGCCGGCTGAGGTGTAAGGAAGGGCCCCTTCTTAACGCCTCCGGTAGAGGAAGGGCCCCTTCTTAACAACGCACACGCACGCGCACACGCACGTGCACGCTCACGCGCTCACGTGCCGTCGCCGCCTCCGCCACCACCGCCGATGCCGGCGCCGCCGGCCGTACCCCCGAGGCCGTAACCCGGCGCGACCGGACGGTCCGGCGGGCGGCTGACGTGCGCCGACTCGCGGATCGTGGCCGACCAGTCGGCGTGCGCGGCGGCGGCCGCGTGCCTGTCGATGGCGTGCCGCAGCCAGCCGTCCACAGTGGCCACCCAGTCGCGCTCATCGGCACCGGCGTGCCAGACCCGGAACCGGCTGATGCTCTGGTGGGTGATCCCGGCCAGGGAGAGCCGCCGGTCCAGCCAGAGCAGCACCTCCACGCCGGCCGAGTCGGTCAGCATGATCATTTCGAGTTCGGTCATCGGGCCGGCGTAGAGCGGGGCGGCCCAGAAGCCGTACCACTGCTGGAACGGCAGCGTCTGCTCCACCCCCGGCAGCCGTCCCTCGCGCAGCCCGGCCTGCCGGATCGCGAAGCCGAGCGTGTCCAGCGCGGCGAGCACGTGCTCCTGGGAGGGCAGCGGGTGGATCAGCACCGGCACCATCGCGCCCTGGTCCACCTCCGGGTCCACCGACACCTCGGTACGCAGCCCGGTACGCAGGCTCAGCAGCGGCACCCCGCCGTACGTGGTCACCGGCGACTCCCACGGCAGCGGCACGGCGAACTCGACGGCCCGCCGCCGTCCGGCCGGCACCACGAACCGGCCCGCGATCGTCCACGTCTGGAACTGCACCAGGCGGCGCGGCGCCTCCGGGTCCTCCGGTTCGACCTGGGTGACCAGGCCGAGCCGGATGTGCCGGACCGGTACGTCCGACCCACCGGCGGCGAGCGTCACCCGGCCCGGCAGGCGCAGGCCCGGCCGGGTGCTCGGGTTGGGCAGCGTGGTGCTCACCGAGAGCCCGGTCCAGGCGGAGTCCCGCGACACGCCGGTCAACCGCATGCCGGAGCTTTCCCGCTGCCCGCCCGGCCATGCCCGGCCGGAACGGACGCCGGCCGCCGGCAACGGACGCGGGCCGGCGAAGCCGACGCCGGGAAGCGGAAAGACGCCGGCCCGGCGAAGTGGTTGTCCCACCTCGCCGGGCCGGTACGGATCACGACGGTCAGCGCATCCGGCGGCCTCGCGGCACCGGGTCGGTCTCGTCGTCGAACTCGCCGATGACCTCCTCCAGGAGGTCCTCCAGCGCGACGAACCCGATCGGCCGGGTCGGCCCGCCACCGTTGCTCACCAGCGCGAGCTGCGCCTGCCGCGCCCGCATGGCGGCCACCGCCTCGGTCACCGACGCCTCGGCCGGCAGCGTGAAGGCGCTGGTCATCAGCTCCTCCGCGGTCGCCGGGCGGCCGGTGGTGACGGCGCGCACCGCCTCGCGTACGTGCACCAGGCCGCACACCTCACCACCGGTGTCGACCACGGCGAGCCGGGACCGGCCGCTGTCGCGGGAGACGTGCTCGATCCGCTCGGCGGTCTCGCTCCGGCCCACCGTGACGATCTGGTCGAACGGCTCCATGACCTGGGCGACTGTGGTGCCCTGAAGCTCCAGCATGCTGGTCAGCAGCTGGTGCTGCTCGGCGCCGAGCAGCCCGTGCTCCCGGGACTGCTCCAGCAGGATGCGCAGCTCGTCCGGGCCGTGCACCTGGGCGAGCTGGTCCTGCTGCTGCACCCCGAACAGGCGCAGCATCGCGTTCGCGAGCCCGTTGAGCAGGGACAGCACCGGCCGGGCGATCCGGGCGAACGCCCGGAACGGCAACGCCAGCAGCATTGCGGACCGCTCCGCGTCGGTGATCGCCCACGACTTCGGGGCCATCTCGCCGACCACCAGGTGCAGGAACGTCACGAGCGACAGCGCGAACACCAGCGCCACCACGTGGCTGACCGCCTCGGGCAGGCCGACCGCGTGCAGCAGCGGGCTGAGCAGGTGCTCGATGGCCGGTTCGGCCAGCGCGCCCAGACCCAGCGTGCACAGCGTGATGCCGAGCTGCGCGCCGGCCAGCATCAGACTCAGCTCGCGGACGCCGTCCAGCGCCGCGCGGGCCGCCCGGCCGCCACCGGCCGCCGCCTGCTCCAGCCGGTACCGCTTGGACGCGACGAGCGCGAACTCGGCGGCCACGAAGAACCCGTTGAGCGCCAGCAGCACCACGGAGGAGAACAACGCGAATCCGGGGCTCATGCGGAACCCTCCCCGGACACGGAGGCGGCGGGCCGCAGCCGCACCGAGTCGGCCACGTGCCGGTCCACCGCCAGCACCTCGACGAGCACCCGCGGGCCGCCGGCCGGCTCGTCGCCGTCCGTGGCGACCGGGATCTCCAGCCGGTCACCGACCTCGGGCACCCGGCCCAGCTCCCGCATCACCAGACCGGAGAGCGTGTCGTACTCGGGCGCCTCGGGCAGTTCGATGCCGGTGCTGTCGGCGACCTCGTCGATGCGCCAGCGCGCCGGGACCACCCAGGAGCCGTCCTCCTGCCGGGCCGCGGCCCGGTCCGGCGGGTCGTCCTCGTCGCGGATCGGCCCGACCAGTTCCTCGGCCAGGTCCTCCAGCGTGATCACGCCGGCGAAGCCGCCGTACTCGTCGACCACGCAGGCGAGCTGCCGGTGCCCGGACCGCAGGCGGTCCAGCACCGTCGGCAGCGGCAGCGTCTCGGGCACCAGCAACGGGGGTACGGCCACCGCGTCGACCCGGGTGGTCGCGCGCTGCGCCGGGGGCACCCCGAGCACGTCGGCGATGCCGACCACGCCGACCAGGTCGTCGACGCCCTCGGCGCCGCTCACCGGGAACCGGGAGTGGCCGGTGTCGAGCAGCTCGACGATCCGGCTGACCGGCTCGTCGGCCCGGATGGTGTGCACGTCGACGCGCGGCACCATCGCCTCCCCGGCGGTCAGCTCCCGGAAGTCCAGACCCCGGTCCAGCAGGTCGGACATCTCGGCGTCGAGGTGTCCCTCCTCCCGGGACTCGGCGATGATCTGTTCCAGGTCCTGCGGGGTGGCGCCGCTGGGCAGCTCCTCGATCGGCTCGATGCCGATGCGGCGGAGCAGCCGTACGGCGGCCCGGTCGAACAGCGTGATCAGCGGACCGGCGATCTTGAGGTAGATCAGGGTGGACCGGGACAGCGCCCGGGCGAGCGGTTCGGCCCGCGCGATGGCCAGGTTCTTCGGGGCCAGCTCGCCGAGGACCATCTGCACCACTGTGGCGATGATCAGGGCGAGGGCCACCGACAGCGGCAGCGACACCGAGCTGGACAGCCCGGCCACGCCGAGCAGGTCGGCCAGCCCGGCACCCAGGTACGGCTCGGCGACGTAACCGACGAGCAGGGCGGTCACTGTGATGCCGAGCTGCGCGCCGGACAGCATGAAGGAGAGCCGCCCGGTCACCTCCAGGGCCCGGGCCGCGGCACGGTCGCCACCGTCGGCGAGCTGCTTGAGCTTGCCCCGGTCCACGGCGACGTAACCGAACTCCTGGGCCACGAAGTAACCGGTGGCGGCGGTGAGGACGGTGATGAGAAGGAGACCGACGAGGATCAACACGGGAGGTTCAGTGCTCCCGGGGTCGTCGGGGAGGGAATTCGCCGGGTATTACCCGGCCGGCTACTGCTGCCCTCCGGGGCAGGAGAGTCGATCATGCGGCCCATTTTATCGGTACCCGCTGGACGTTCGCTGAGGGTGCCGGGAAGCCTCCCGCACGTCCGGTTCAGCGTCCGGCCAGCTCGTCGGCGTCCAGCAGCGTCCGGTCGACCCGCCCGGAACGGTACGCGGCCCGGCCGATCATCTGCGCGGCCACCGGCGCGGTGGAGAGCTGGAAGATCGCCACCAGGACGAGCATGCCCAGATCCGAGGGGGTACGCAGACGCAGCGCCAGCCCGGCCAGCAGCAGCAGGACGCCCAGCACCTGCGGCTTGGTGGCCGCGTGCATCCGGTCCAGCACGTCCGGGAAGCGCACCAGCCCGATGCCGGCGACCAGTGCCAGCACCGCCCCGACCAGCAGCAGCACCCCACCGACCCAGTCCGCGACGGCGCTCATGCCGAGCCTCCTTCCGTTCGCGACTGCGGGGCTCGCAGAACCGGCTCACTCCTCGCGCTCACAGGGAGCCTCCTTCCGTTCGCGACTGCGGGGCTCGCAGAACCGGCTCACTCCTCGCGCTCACAGGGAGCCTCCTTCCGTTCGCGACTGCGGGGCTCGCAGAACCGGCTCACTCCTCGCGCTCACGCTTCAGCCCGGACCGCGAAGCGCACCAGCGACACCGAACCGATGAAGCCGAGCAGCGAGAGCACCACCAGCACGGGCAGCGTGGTGGCGTGCCGGTTCACAGCGGCCTCCGCCCCCACCGCGGCGAGCATCGCCGACAGCAGCAGGTCGGCGCCGACGACCCGGTCGAGCAGGGACGGGCCGCGGTAGATCCGGGCCAGGGCGAGCAGCGCGGTGGCCGAGAGCAGCACGGTCAACGCGACGGCGAGCAGGACTGTCACGGATGGTTCCTCCGTTCGGCGGGTTCGAGGTCGAGCCGGCGTACCTCGTCGGGAGATCCGATGGCGCGGACGATGCGCCGTTCGACGGCGAGCACGCGCTGGCGGCTCTCGGCCAGGTCGTCGGGTCCGCGTACGTCGAGCACGTGCACGTAGAGCACGCCTGCGGCCCGGTCGACGTCGAGGATCAGCGTGCCCGGCACCAGCGAGATCACCTCGGCGGTGAGCGCCAGGTTGAGATCGGTACGTACGCGCAGCGGCACCGCGATGATCGCGCCGCGCGGGCGGTAGCCGAAGCGCAGCGCCACGGCTGCCACGTGCACGCTGGCGCTGACCAGCTCCGCGACGAACGTCGCAGCGAACACCAGCAGCGCGCGGGGGCGTACCCGGCCACCGAACGTGACCGGCGGCAGCGGGAAGAACAGCAGCACCGCCACACCGATCACCAGGCCGGCGACCAGGTTGCCCCAGGACACGTCGCCCCACAGCAGCATCCAGGCGACGACCAGCCAGCCGAGCGCGACCGCCTGGTCCCGCCGCCGCCCGCCCCGCCCGACGGTCGGCACCGGCGCGTCCGGGGCGGGCGCCGCACGGGGTACGCCGGCGGGATCACCGGTCGCGCCCCCGCCCGGGGGCAGGTCGTCGGTCACGGCACGTCCCGGGGCAGGACCGCCCGCACGTACGGGGTGCGCTCGCGCAGGTCGGTGGCCGCGTCCGCGGTGACCTGGAACAGCGGCCCGGCCGCCAGCGTGAACAGCACGCCCAGCGCCACCAGGGCGGTGGTGGCCCCGACCATCATTCCGGGCAGCCGGGCCGGCGGGTTGGTGGTGGCCAGCCGGGGCGCCCGCCAGAACGCGATGTTCCACACCCGGGAGGCCGCGTAGAGCGTGAGCAGGCTGGTCAGCGTGCCGGCCGCGACCAGCACGGCGGGCAGCGTCCCGCCTGCGGCCACGCCGGCCTGGAGCAGGCCGAGCTTGCCGAGGAAGCCGGAGAACGGCGGGATGCCGGCGAGGTTCATCGCGGGGACGAAGAAGAGCACGCCGAGCATCGGGGCGATCCGCGCCAGGCCGCCGATCCGGCGCAGGTCGGTGCTGCCGGCGCGTTCCTCGACCAGGCCGGCGACCAGGAACAGCGTGGTCTGGATGGTGATGTGGTGCACCACGTAGAAGATCGCCCCGGACAGGCCGGCGACGCTGCTCAGCGCCACCCCGAAGATCATGTAGCCGATGTGGCTGACGAGCGTGAAGGACAGCAGCCGCTTCAGGTCCGACTGGGCCACCGCGCCGAGGATGCCGACCACCATGGTCAGCCCGGCCACCACCATCAGCAGCGTGGCGACCTGGCCGCCGGGGAACAGCAGCGTCTCCGTGCGGATGATCGCGTACACGCCGACCTTGGTGAGCAAGCCGGCGAAGACCGCCGTCACCGGGGCGGGCGCGGTCGGGTAGCTGTCCGGCAGCCACGCCGACAGCGGGAACACCGCCGCCTTGATCCCGAACGCGAGCAGCAGCGTCAGTTGCAGGGTCAGGCGTACGCCGGACGGCAGCGCGTCCAGCCGGCCGGCGAGCTGCGCCATGTTCAGCGTGCCGGTGGCCGCGTACACCAGGCCCACGGCGGACAGGAACAGCAGCGACGACAGGATGCTGACCACCACGTACGTCGATCCGGTCCGCAACCGCACCTCGGTGCCGCCCAGCGTGATCAGCACGAAGCTCGCGGCCAGCAGGATCTCGAAGCCGACGAACAGGTTGAACAGGTCCCCGGCCAGGAAGGCGTTCGTCACGCCCGCGGTCAGCACCAGGTACGTGGGGTGGAAGATGCTCACCGGCGCGGTCTCCCCGGTCTCCCCCCGGCCCTGGCCGATCGAGTAGAGCAGCACGCACAGCGTCACCGCCGAGGAGACGAGCACCATCAGCGCCGCCAGCTGGTCCGCCACCAGCACGATGCCCACCGGCGCCGGCCAGCCGCCCACCTGCACCACCACCGGCCCGAACCGGTACGCCTGCACCAGCAGCACCGCCGCCACCACCAGGACGCTGGACAGGCAGAGCACGCTGATCGACCGCTGCAGGCGGGGCCGGCCGGACAGCAGGAGGGTGAGCGCCGCGCCGAGCAGCGGCACCACCACCGGCAGCGGGACGAGGGCGCTCATGGTTTCTCACCGTCCCGGTGCAGCCGGCGGCGCGCCGGCTCCGGGTCGACCTGTTCCGGGTCCTCGTCCGGGCCCTCGCCGCCGAGGTCGGCCGTGGACACCTCGTTGCTCTCGGCGAGCCGGATGATCTGCCGGTCCTCCAGGTCGTCCTGCACCTCGTCGTCGCCGCTGGTGTACCAGCTCCGGTAGGCGACAGCGAGCAGGAACGCGGTCAGCCCGAACGTGATCACCACGGCGGTGAGCACCATGGCCTGCGGCAGCGCGTCGCTCATCTCGCCCTGCGAGGTGGAACCGACGAGCGGGGCGGCGCCGGACCGCCCGCCGAGCAGGATGAGCAGGTTCACGCCGTTGCCGAGCAGGATGATGCCGAGCAGGATCCGGGTCAGGCTGCGTTCCAGCAGCAGCGTGACACCGGCGGCGACGAGCACCCCGACCGCCAGCACCAGCACCAGCGTCGGCCCGGCCGCCCCGCGCGTCATGACTGACCCTCGCGCTGGACGACCAACCCGCGCCCCGCCTCGCCCGCGGCCTCCACGTGCCGGTCCACCTCGGCGCCCAGGCTCCGCAGGATGTCCAGCACCAGCCCGACCACCACCAGGTACACGCCGATGTCGAAGAACAGCGACGTGACCAGGTAGAAGTCACCGACCACCGGCAGCCACAGGTTGACCTTCACGCTCTGGAGCACCTCGCCGGTGAGCGCCAGGCCGAGCACGCCGCTGCCGACCGAGATGCCCAGGCCCGCGCCGAGCACCGTGCCGGCCCCGACCGGCGCCGCCTCGGCCAGCTCGTACCGGCCGCCGGCCAGGTAGCGCAGGGCCAGCGCGAGGCCGGCGACGAGCCCGCCGGAGAAGCCGCCGCCGGGGGCGTTGTGCCCGGAGAAGAGCAGGAACAGCGAGAAGATCAGTACGGTGTGGAAGATCAGCCGGGTGACCACCTCGAACACGATCGAGCGCCGCCGTTCCGGCAGCGTCTGCCCGCCGCGCAGCCACACCGTGCGCCGGTCCCCGGCGCGCAACGCGGCCGGTGGGGGACGGCGGGGACGCGGCCCGGTGCGGGACCGCTCGTAGATCAGGCTGGCCACGCCGGTCGCGGTGACCACGAGCACCGAGATCTCCCCCATCGTGTCCCAGGCCCGGATGTCGACGAGCGTCACGTTCACGACGTTGCGGCCGTACCCCTCGATCAAGGCCAGGTCCGGGAAGTCGGCGGAGATCGACGGCGCCCGCCGCGCTCCGGCCGCGGCCAGCGCCAGACCGGCCATCACCACACCGGCGGCGATCCCGATGCCGCGGCGGACCCAGCGGCTGCGGCGCAGCGGACGGGCCGAGAAGCGCTCCGGCAGCCGCCGCAGCACCAGCACGAACACGGCGATCGTCGCGGTCTCCACGAGGAACTGGGTCAGTGCCACGTCCGGCGCGCCGTAGAGGACGAACATCATCGCGGTGCCGTAGCCGGTCACGCCGACGAGCAGCATCGCGGTGAGCCGGCGGCGCGCGCCGACAGCGAGCAGCGCGGCGACCGCGATCACCACGCAGACCACGAGCTGGGCCGGGTTGTCCCAGGGCGCCAGGTCGACCCGCCACGGCGTGGTGGCGATCATCGCCCCGCCCGGCACGAACACCAGCACGAGCAGCACCGTGCCGAGGTACTGCGGCAGCGAGCCGCGCTGGGTGGCGCCGGTCACCTCGATGGCGAGCCGGTCGAAGGCGTGCGTCACCCACTCGTACCCCTGGTTGCCGCCCACCGGCGAGCGCAGCCGGGCCAGCGCGGGCGCCAGCGGGCCGCGGACCAGGTGCAGCACCACACCGCCGGCGAGCACGAGGGCGGACAGGCCGAGCGCCGCCGTGGGTCCGTGCCAGAGCGCCAGGTGCTCCTCGACCGGCCCGAACAGCTCGGCGTACGGCTCGAACAGGCCGCTCAGCCACCCGGCCGCCGGACCGGCGGCGAGCCCGGCCACGGCGAGCAGCGCCGGGGGTACGAGCATCGCGGCGGGTGGGCGGGCCAGCTCGGTGTCCGGCGTGCCGGGCCGGGTGCCGAACGCGCCCCAGAGGAACCGGATGCTGTACGCGACGGTGAGCGCGCTGCCCACCACCAGCACGGTCAGCACCAGCGGATCACCGGTGAACGCGGCGAGCGCCGCCTCCTTCCCGACGAACCCGAGCAGCGGCGGCACCCCGGCCATCGAGGCGGCGGCCAGCGTGGCGACGACGGCCAGCACCGGCGCGGTCCGCCTGACCCCGGACAGCTCCCGCAGGTCACGGGTGCCGGCCTCGTGGTCGAGGATGCCGACGACCAGGAACAGTGCCGCCTTGAACAGGGCGTGTGCCGCCAGCATCGCCACCCCGGCCAGCGCCGCCTTCGGGGTGCCCGCGCCGAACACCACTGTGAGCAGGCCGAGCTGGCTGACCGTCCCGTACGCCAGCAGCAGCTTCAGGTCGGTCTGCCGCAGCGCCGCCCAGCCGCCGATGACGAGCGTGACCAGTCCGGCGACCACGGTGACCGGCCGCCACCCGTCGACCGGGGCGAGCACCGGGCCGAGCAGTCCGATGAGGAAGATGCCGGCCTTCACCATCGCCGCCGCGTGCAGATACGCGCTCACCGGAGTCGGGGCGGCCATCGCCACCGGCAGCCAGGCGTTGAACGGGAACACCGCGGACTTCGCCAGCGCCCCGGAGAGGATCAGCAGCACGGCGACGACCAGGTACCCGCCGCCGGGCAGCGGCGCCGCCGCCACCGCCGACCACCGGTAGCCCCCGGCGTGGTGGCCGAGCAGCAGGAACCCGACGAGCATTGCCAGCCCGCCCAGCGTCGTCACTGTCAGCGCCTGCGCGGCGGCCCACCGGCTGGACCGGCGCTCGGTGCTGTGCCCGATGAGCAGGTACGAAAAGACGGTGGTCAGCTCCCAGAACACGTAGAGCAGCAGCAGGTCGTCGGAGACGACGAGACCGAGCATCGCCCCGGCGAAGGCGACCATGACGGCGGCGAAGCGGGCCAGCCCGGTGGACCCGGGCGGGAAGTAGCGGGCGGAGTAGACCAGCACCAGCGCGCCGACGCCGCCGACGAGCAGCAGCATCAGCCAGGACAGCGTCGTGACGCGCAGCGCCACGTCGAGCTGGAGCTGCGAGATCCAGGGGTACGTCTCGACCACCGCGCCGCCGTCGCGTACCGCCCCTGTGTGCGCCGCCGCCCAGACCGCTGTGGCGGCCGGGGCGAGCGCCAGCATCAGGCAGGCGCGCGGACCCCACCGGCGGACCAGCAGCGGGGCGAGCAGCGCCGCCACCAGGTGCACGATCAGCAGGACGAGCACGCGTACTCCCGGTCGAGGTGACAGCGCGCGAACACGCTGGTGTCACAACCGATCACACGCCACAGAGGCACCGAACCGGGCGGTTTTCCCCAAAACCCACCCTTACCTCACCGGCCCACCCGACGTGCGCCCGCCCCGTCGCCCGGTGATCAAGGAGTTCGTGTCCGGAACCGCGCCGGAACCCACCGCAAACTCCTTGATCACCGGAGTGGTGGGGGTGAGGAGGGGCGGTGGGAGGGGTGGGGTCAGGGGGTGGGGTTGGGGGTGGCCAGCTGGCGGGCGGCGCGGTCCACCGCGCGCTGGGCGGCGACCAGGGAGCGCAGCGGCAGCCGGGCGTCCCGGCTCTCCCGGCGCTGAACGAAGTAGTGCACAGCGGCCCGGACCCGGGCGCGGTCGGCGGCACTCGACCGGGCGGTCGCGAGGATCATCTCGCGCAGCCGCGCGGCCAGCTCCTCGGCCAGCTCCAGATCGGGACCGTGCAGCGCGGCGCGGAGCGCGGCCAGTCGACTGTCGACCTTGCGGATGAGCACGTCGGTTCCGGAGCCCAGGCCTCGTTCCTCGACGGTCATCCACGCCTCCACCCCACGCCGCATCGCGAGTGAAGTTACTTTATGTTGCAGGCCACAAGCAAGCAGTTAAGTAAGACTTAACGGAATAATCGCCCATTCCATTCTTGGGCTGCTGCGGGCGGGACGGAACGGTCCGGCGGCGGGCCGGATGTCACACCCGCGCGGCAGGATGGGAGCGTGGCGGACGAGGTGACCCCGTCAGGCGGGTCGGGCGGGTCAGGCGGGCAGGGCGGGTCAGGCGGGCAGGGCGGGCCAGGCCGGTCGGGCGGGGTGCTGGCGGAGTTCGGCGCGGCGACCCGGGAGTGGTTCACCGCGGCCTTCGCCGCGCCCACCCCGGCCCAGGAGGGCGCCTGGCGCTCGGTGGCCGCCGCCCGCAACGCCCTCGTCGTCGCGCCGACCGGCTCCGGCAAGACGCTCGCGGCGTTCCTCTGGTCGCTCGACCGGCTCGCCAAGGAGCCGCCGCCGGCCGATCCCCGGCGCCGCTGCCGGGTGCTCTACGTCAGCCCGCTCAAGGCACTCGCCGTCGACGTGGAACGCAACCTGCGCGCCCCGCTCACCGGCATCCGCCAGGCCGCCTCCCGGCTCGGCCTGGTCCCGCCGGACGTCACCGTCGGCATGCGGACCGGCGACACCCCGGCCGACGAGCGCCGCGCCTTCGCCCGCACCCCGCCGGACATCCTCATCACCACACCCGAGTCGCTGTTCCTGCTGCTCACCTCCGCCGCCCGCGACTCGCTGCGCGGCGTCGACACGGTGATCGTGGACGAGGTGCACGCGGTCGCCGGCACCAAGCGCGGCGCGCACCTGGCGCTGTCCCTGGAACGGCTCGACGCGCTGCTGGAGCGGCCCGCGCAACGGATCGGACTGTCCGCCACCGTCCGGCCGATCGACGTGTGCGCCCGCTTCCTCGGCGGCGCACGCCCGGTCGACGTGGTGCAGCCGCCGTCGAACAAGACCATCGAGGTCAGCGTCCAGGTTCCGGTGGAGGACATGACGCGCCTCGACGAGCAGGAGCCCCCCGAGGACGACCTGGGCGGCCTCGCGCCCCGCCGCCCCTCGATCTGGCCGGCGGTCGAGGAACGCGTGTTCGCGCTGATCCGCGCGCACCGGTCCACGATCGTGTTCACCAACTCCCGGCGCAGCGCCGAACGCCTCTGCGCCCGCCTCAACGAGCTGGCCGCCGAGGAGGTCGAGGCGGCGTCCGCGCCGGAGGGCAGCCGCGTGGCCCGGGGCGGGGAGCCGGTGCGCGTATCCGATCTGCTGCCCGGCGACGGCCCGCCGGCCGGCGACGGCGCCGGGCCGGTGCGTGCGCCTCGGCAGCCGGCGGAGGTGATGGCGCAGTCCGGCGCGGCGGCCGGGGCGCCGGCGGTGATCGCGCGGGCGCACCACGGCAGCGTGTCCCGGGAGGAGCGCAAGCAGATCGAGGAGGCGCTCAAGTCCGGCCGGCTGCCCGCCGTGGTCGCCACGTCCAGCCTGGAGCTGGGCATCGACATGGGCGCTGTCGACCTGGTGGTGCAGATCGAGGCGCCGCCGAGCGTGGCGGCCGGGCTGCAACGGGTCGGGCGGGCCGGGCACCAGGTCGGCGCGGTCTCGCGCGGCGTCGTCTTCCCCAAGCACCGGGGCGATCTGCTCTCCTGCACTGTGGTGGCCGAGCGGATGGGCGCCGGGGCGATCGAGGAGCTGCACTACCCGCGCAACCCACTCGACGTGCTGGCCCAGCAGATCGTGGCGATGGTGGCGCTGGAGCCGTGGCGGCTCGGCGACCTCGCGGTGCTGGTCCGGCGGGCGGCGCCGTTCGCGGAGCTGCCCGACTCGGCGCTGCACGCGGTGCTCGACATGCTCTCCGGGCGCTACCCGTCCACCGCGTTCGCCGAGCTGCGGCCGCGCCTGGTCTGGGACCGCGCCACCGACGTCCTGACCGGCCGGCCCGGCGCCCAGCGGCTCGCCGTGACCAGCGGCGGCACCATCCCCGACCGGGGCCTGTTCGGCGTGTTCCTTGCCGGCGCCGAGCGGGCCGCACGGGTCGGTGAGCTGGACGAGGAGATGGTCTACGAGTCCCGGGTGGGTGACGTGTTCCTGCTCGGCTCGTCGTCCTGGCGGATCGAGGAGATCACCCCCGACCGGGTGCTCGTCTCCCCCGCACCGGGGCAGGCGGCCCGGATGCCGTTCTGGAAGGGCGACCAGCTCGGCCGCCCGGTCGAGCTGGGGCGGGCGATCGGCGCCCGGGTCCGGACGCTGCTGCGGCAGTCCGACGCCGACGCGGTCGCGGCGCTGCGGGCCGGCGGGCTCGACGACTGGGCCGCCGGCAACCTGATGAACTACCTGCGCGAGCAGAAGGCCGCCACCCGGTCGCTGCCGGACGACCGGACGGTGGTGGTCGAACGGTTCCGCGACGAGCTGGGCGACTGGCGGCTCGCCGTGCACTCGGTGCTCGGCGCGCGCGTCAACGGGCCGTGGGCGCTGGCGATCGGCCGCCGGCTGGCCGAGCGGTACGGCGTGGACGCCCAGGTCATGCCCTCCGACGACGGCATCGTGGTGCGCCTGCCGGACACCGCCGAGACGCCGCCCGGCGCCGACGTGGTCGTGTTCGAGCCGGACGAGATCGCCCAGCTCGTCGAGGAGTCGGTGGGCACGTCGGCGCTGTTCGCGTCCCGGTTCCGCGAGTGCGCGGCCCGGTCGCTGCTGCTGCCCCGGCGTGACCCCCGGCGGCGGCAGCCGCTGTGGCAGCAACGCCAGCGCGCCGCGCAACTGCTCGACGTGGCCCGCGAGTACGCCGACTTCCCGGTCACGCTGGAAGCCGCCCGCGAGTGCCTCCAGGACGTCTTCGACCAGCCCGCCCTCGGCGAGCTGATGCGCGACCTGGCCGCCCGCAAGGTACGCCTGGTCGAGGTGGAGTCCGAACGCCCGTCGCCGTTCGCGAGGTCGCTGCTGTTCGGGTACGTCGGCGCGTTCCTCTACGAGGGCGACGCGCCGCTGGCCGAGCGGCGGGCCGCCGCGCTGGCGCTCGACTCCGGCCTGCTCGGCGAGCTGCTGGGCCGGGTCGACCTGCGGGAGCTGCTCGACCCGGAGGTGCTCGCCGAGACGGCGCGCCAACTGCGCTGGCTCACCGAGCAGCGACGTCCCCGCGACCCGGAGGACGTGGTCGAGCTGCTGCGCGTGGTCGGTGACCTGAGCAGCGCCGAGCTGGCCGAACGGGGAGTGCCGGAGTCCTGGACCGACGAGCTGGCGGCGGCCCGGCGGGTGCTGCGGGTCCGCATCGCCGGCGAGGACCGCTGGGTGGTCGTCGAGGACGCCGCCCGGCTGCGTGATGCGCTCGGGGTGGCGCTGCCCGTCGGGGTCGCCGAGGCGTACCTCGCGCCGGTGGCCGATCCGCTCGCCGATCTGGTCGCCCGGTACGCCCGCACGCACGGCCCGTTCGCGGCCGCCACCTGCGCGGCCCGGTTCGGGCTCGGCGTGTTCGTGGTGGAGCAGGCGCTGCGGCGGCTCGCCTCGGGCGGCCGGGTGGTCTCCGGCGAGTTCGCTCCGGACAGTGTCGGCACCCAGTGGTGCGACGCGGAGGTGCTGCGCATGCTGCGCCGTCGCTCGCTCGCGGCCCTGCGCCGGGAGATCGAGCCGGTGCCGCCGCGCGCGCTCGCCGCGTTCCTGCCCCGCTGGCAGCAGGTCGGCTCGTCGGCCCGGGGCGTCGAGGCGGTCGCCGCTGCCGTCGAGCAGTTGCAGGGCGTGAGCGTGCCCGCGTCCGCGCTGGAACGCCTGGTGCTCCCGGCCCGGGTCGCCGACTACTCCCCCGCCCAGCTCGACGAGCTGTGCGCCGGCGGCGAGGTGGTGTGGGCCGGCGCGGGCGCGATCTCCGGCGGCGACGGGTGGGTGACGCTCGCGTACGCCGACGTGGCGCCGCTGCTGCTCCCGCCGCCGGAGGAGGCACTGACGCTGACCCCGCTGCACGAGTCGGTGCTCGACGCGCTCGCCGACGGGCAGGCGCTGTTCTTCCGCTCGCTGTCCGACCGGGTCGGCGCCACAGACGACGCCGCGCTGTCGGGCGCGGTGTGGGATCTGGTGTGGGCCGGTCACCTCACCAACGACACGCTCGCGCCGCTGCGCGCCGCGCTCGGCGCCGGTGGGGCACACCGGTCCCGGCCGTCGGCGCCGCGCACCCGCTACCGCCGTCCGGGCCGGGTGGCGCTGCCCAGCCGGGGCGGTCCGCCCACGATGGCCGGTCGCTGGTCCCGGCTGCCCGACCGCGACCTCGACCCCACCCGCCGCGCCGCCGCCCTCGCCGACCTGCTGCTGGAGCGGCACGGCGTGGTGACCCGGGGCGCGGTCGTGGCCGAGCAGGTCACCGGCGGCTTCGCCGGGGTCTACCCGGTGCTGTCCGCGATGGAGGAACGCGGGGCGGCCCGGCGCGGCTACTTCGTCGAAGGGCTCGGCGCGGCGCAGTTCGCGGTGCCCGGCGCGGTGGACCGCATCCGCGCGCTCGCCGACGGCACCCAGGGCCGGGGCGGTCCGACAGTCGTGCTCGCGGCCACCGACCCGGCGAACCCGTACGGCGCGGCGCTGCCCTGGCCGGAGCGCGTGGTCGACTCCGGCGACGGCGCGGCACCGGCCACCGGCCACCGGGCCGGGCGCAAGGCGGGAGCGCTTGTCGTGCTCGTCGGCGGCGACCTGGTGCTCTACGTGGAGCGGGGCGGCCGGACGATCCTGTCGTTCACCGACGACACCGACACGCTCGCCGCGGCCGGCAAGGCGCTCGCCGACGCGGTGCACTCCGGTGCGCTCGGCGCGATCTCGGTGGAACGCGCCGACGGCGAGGCCGTGCACGCGTCCCCGCTGCGCGACGCGCTGACCGCCGCCGGTTTCCGCGCCACCCCGCGCGGGCTGCGTCTGCGCGGCTGACCGCCCGGCGTTACGGGGAGCGGGCACGTAGGGTGGGCCGGTGGCCTCGATCCGGGTACGCCAGGCGCGCGACGAGGACCGCGCCGCGCTGACGGCGCTGCACGAGCGGGATTGGGGCGGACCGATCGTGGTGGTCCACGAGCTGCGCCTGGCGCGGCACCTCAGCGGGGCGGGCAACACGTGAACGGCACCCCGCGGTGTGTCTCGCTGACCACCGACTACGGGCTGTCCGACGGGTTCGTGGCGGCGTGCCACGGCGTGCTGGCCCGGCTCGCCCCGGCCGTCCGGGTGATCGACGTGACGCACCTGATCCCGGCGGCCGACGTACGCCGGGGCGCGGCGGTGCTCGCGCAGACGGTGCCGTACCTGCCGTGGGGCGTGCACGTGGCGGTGGTCGACCCGGGTGTCGGCACGACGCGACGCGGGATCGCGCTCGCCGCGCCCGGCGGACTGCTGGTCGGGCCGGACAACGGGCTGCTGGTCCCGGCCGCGGAGGCGCTCGGCGGAGTGACCGAGGCGGTGGAACTGACCAACCCGGACTGGCTCGGCCCGGTCGTCTCCCGCACGTTCCACGGGAGGGACGTGTTCGCGCCGGTGGCCGCCCGGCTGGCGCTCGGCGCGCCGCCGGCCGAGGCCGGGCCGGCAGTCGACCCGGGCACGCTGGTCCGGCTGCCGGAACCGGTGGTACGCGCCGAGCCCGGCGGCCTCAGCGCGGAGGTGCTGACCGTCGACCACTTCGGCAACGTCCAGCTCGCCGCGCCGGGCACGCTGCTCGACGGCCTGCCGTCCCGGGTGCTGGTGAACGGCCACGAGGCGGTCCACGGCCGTACCTTCGGCGACGCGGAACCCGGCGCCCTGGTGGTCTACGTCGACTCCGCCGCCCAGGTCGCGATAGCGGTGAACACCGGCCGAGCCGCCGACACCCTCCAAACCACCCCAGGCGCCCTGGTCACCATCACCCGTCTCCCCCGCGATCTTGCACTTGGTGCCCCGGCATAACGGGCGAATGCCCCCGGGGCAGGGCCGAAACTGCAAGATCGCGGAGGAGAGGGGGGACGGACGGGGACGAGCGGGGACGGGGGCGTCAGCAGCGGGGGACTGTGCCGCCGTAGATCGAGGACAGGTACGCGTGGCTGACGTAGTTGCCGCCCACCAGGCGGTACCACCTCGTCGTCGTGCGGTACGTGCCGGCGATCCGCTGCCCTGTCACGTAGCACTGCACCGGCACGTGGGCGTACGTGGCGGCCAGGCCCCGGCTCGCGTACGAGGTGCTCGCCCCGGCGCGCAGGTTCAGCGGCCCGGAACCGACCACCGCCCGCGCCCCGCCGCCGGTCCACAGCAGCGTCACGTCCACCCACGCGTTGTCGGTGAGCCGCAGCCCGTCCCAGAACGTCCCGTCGGCCAGGTCCAGCCCGGCCGGGTTGCGGACGGTACGGCCGAACTGGTCGCGCCCGCCGTTGTAGCCGTTCTGGTACGCCGCCTGCGCCTCGGGCAGCCCGCGCGGCAGGTCCTTCCAGTTCTCCCTGATCGACGCCGGGTTCCACCAGTCGTCGCGGGTGTTCCACGGGCCGACGTCCCACACCGGGGCGTACTCGCAGCGGCTGCCGTTCGTCGTGCAGACCTTCACGGTGTAGTCGCCGGTGTTGCGCGGGGACAGGCCGCGCCGGGTGGGCAGCGCCGCGAAGTGGTCCCGGGTACGCACCGTGTGCCCATTGGCGGTGATGCCGCCGACCAGGCCGATCCGGGTCGCGTACACCCGGTACTTGAGCGCGGCGGCCGGCTGGACCGCCGTGGTAGCGACCTTGTCGGCGGCCAGGGTCAGGCCGGTGACGGTGGCCTCCGACGCGCTGCCGCTGGTGGTCAGCACGACGCGCGCCTGCACCCGGCTGACCGGTGCGTCGAACACCGCCTCGGTGGCGTCGCGCCACTCGGTCCAGCCTCGGCCACGCCAGCCGCGTACCTGTGCCACCGCCGTACCCCCGTCGCCGGTGCGGGCGGCGAACTGTGCGCGTACCCGGGTCGCGGGCCGGTCCAGGGTGCGCGGCGCGGACAGCAGGATGCCCTCGGCGACCGGTCCGCCGACGGCGGCCGGGCGGGTGCGGGCGTTGGGCCGGGGGTCGGCGAGCCGCAGGCGGCCGGACCGCCAGGCGACGTTGACGTCGTCGCCGCCGGCGACGGCGAGGTCGACGGACCAGCGTTCGGGGCCGGGCGCGGCGGCGCGGGCCGGTACGGCGGTGGGCGGGGGCGCGGCCGACGCGGGCGTGCCGGGCAGTCCGGCGGCCACGGTGAGCAGGGCGGTCAGGGCGACGACGGTACGACGTCGTGAAGGTGCCATCAGCATTCTCCTCAGAACCCCCTGATCGTTGCGTTTCCGCAGATCAAGTGGAACCTCAGTACAAATAGCGACACATGCGAATTCTGCTCGGCCGGGGGACAATGGCCGGGTGCCCGAAGGCGACACCGTCTGGAACACCGCACGCGTCCTGCAACGCGCGCTCGCCGGGGCCCGGCTCACCGGGTCCGACTTCCGCGTGCCGCAACTCGCCACCACCGACCTCACCGGCTGGACCGTGCGCGAGTCGGCCAGCCGGGGCAAACACCTGCTGCTGCGCCTCACCCGCACCGACGCCGAGCCGTGGACGCTGCACTCGCACCTGCGGATGGACGGCGCCTGGCGGGCGTACGCCCCGGGTGAGCGCTGGAGCGGACGGCCCGCGCACCTGATCCGGGTGGTGCTGCGCTCCCCCGCCGCTGTCGCCGTCGGCTACCACCTGCACGAGCTGGCGCTGGTGCCAACCGCCGAGGAGGAGTCGCTCGTCGGCCACCTCGGCCCGGACCTGCTCGGCCCGGACTGGGACGCCGACGAGGCGGTCCGCCGGCTCGCGGCCGACCCGGACCGCACCATCGGTGAGGCGCTGCTCGACCAGCGCAACCTGGCCGGGGTGGGCAACCTCTACAAGTGTGAGGTGCTGTTCCTGCGCGGCGTGTCGCCGTGGACGCCGGTGGGCGCAGTGCCGGACCTGACCGGCACCGTCGCGCTGGCCCAGCGGCTGCTCGCGGCCAACCGGGGCCGCTGGACGCAGAGCACCACAGGAGTGCTGCACCGGGGCGGCACCAGCTACGTCTACGGCAGGCGGGCGCAGCCGTGCCGCCGCTGCGGGACGGCCATCCGCAAGGAGGAACTGGGCGAACGGGTCACCTACTGGTGTCCGGCCTGCCAACCCGCCGTGGAACTTCCACGAAACGCCCAAGATCGGCCGAGATAGGGACGATTGGGTACTTCCGCCTCACCCCTGTGACGTCGCATGCTGCGGTGGACCGCTCACGGATCGTCAGCAGCGCGTACGCCCGCCACGCCGGGGTGTCGGCCGGCGCGCCCCGACCCCGGGGAGAGCCATGGTGCTGTTCCGCCGCAGCCGGCCCGGACGCCCGGACCGCGCCGCCGTCGTCGCCATCGCCGAGGAGACCGCGCCCACCGGTGACCCGACGCCGGCCGGTTCCGTCGCGCCCGCCGTTCCGGCCGCTCGCGGCAGTGACGAGGAACCCGGCGGCGGCCCGGCGCCTGCAAGCCTGGACCCGGCCGCCGTCCCGCGCCTGTTCGGCCCGGTGCCGAACACCGCCGCCAGCCCGCTGCCCACGCTCGACCCGGACGGCCGCCCGGTACCCGGCACCGGCATCCGCAAGTTCGTCGACCCGCTGCCGCTCCCCGGGCAGCCGGCCACCGCCGGGCTCGGCGCCCGCCTGCCCGTCGCCGTCCCGGACACCATCACCTGGCCGGGCTGCGACTACTACGAGATCGGCCTCCAGGAGTACGCGCAGCGCCTGCACCGCGACCTGCCCGCCACCCGGCTGCGCGGCTACCGCCAGCTCAACCTGGGCACCGACGCCTCCGGGCACAACACGGTCGGCCCGCCCGACCGCCCCTGGCACCTCGGCCCGATGATCGTGGCCCGGCGGGGCCGCCCGGTACGGATCAAGTTCATCAACCAGCTCCCCACCGGACGGACCGGCGAGCTGTTCCTGCCCGTGGACGAGACGGTCGACGGCGCCGGAGCCGGGCCGCTCGACGGTCCCGCCCCGTACCCGCAGAACCGCGCCGTACCGCACCTGTCCGGCGCGCAGACCGGGTGGATCAGCGCCGGCAACCCGTGGCAGTGGGTGACCCCGGCCGGCGAGATCACCCCGTACCCGACGGGTGTGGGTGTGACGCCGGTGCCGGACATGCCGCCGCCCGGCGCGGGCGCCACCACGCTGTACTTCCCGAACGACCAGAGCGGCCGGCTCATGTGGCTGCACGACAACACGCTCGGCCTGTCCCGGCTCACCGTCTACTCCGGGCAGATCGCGCTCTACCTGCTCACCGACCCGGCCGAGGAACGGCTCGTCGACGACGGCGTGCTGCCCGCCGACCAGCTCCCGCTGGTGATCGAGGACAAGACGTTCGTACCCGACGACGCGCAGCTCGCCGCCCAGGACCCCACCTGGGACCGGGACCGCTGGGGTGCCAAGGGCAGCCTGTGGCACCCGCACGTCTACCAGCCGCGGCAGAACCCGTACCGCCTCACCGGCACCAACCCGACCGGGCGCTGGGACTACGGGCCGTGGACCCACGACCCGGACGGCGGCGCCAGCCCGTGGGTCGCCCCGGTGCCGAACCCGCACCACGACCCCGACACCGACCCGGACGAGCCGCCGCTGGTACCGGGCGTGCCGCACCCGTCGGCGGTCCCCGACGCGTACGGCGACACTCCGCTCGTCAACGGCGTGGCCTACCCGTACCTGGAGGTCGCGCCGCGGGCGTACCGGTTCCGGATCCTCAACGCCTGCGCGGACCGCGCGCTCAACCTCCAGCTCTACCGGGCCGCCTCCGACGCGCCGATGTGGGCCGAGGACGGCAGCCCGGCCGACCCGGACGCCGGTGAGGTGCCGATGGTCGAGGCGGTACGCGCGCCCGGCCGGCCCGCGTACTGGCCCGCGGACGGACGCGACGGCGGCGTGCCCGACCCGGCCGCCGCCGGACCCGAGATGATCCAGATCGGCAACGAGGGCGGCCTGCTCCCCGCCCCTGTGGTGCTGACCAACCGGCCGGTGGACTACCGGTACGACAGGCAGGACCCGACAGTGCTCAACGTGGACGGGCACGCGCTGCTGCTCGCCCCCGGCGAACGGGCCGACGTGGTGGTGGACTTCTCCACAGTGCCGCCGGGCAGCACGCTCATCCTCTACAACGACTGCCCCGCGCCGCTGCCCCGGTTCGACACCCGCTACGACCACCACACCGGCGCGCCCGACCGGACCGCCGCCGGTGGTCTGCCGCCGACCCGCCCCGGGTACGGCCCGAACACCCGCACGCTGCTCCAGATCCGGGTCACCGGCACCCCCGCGCAGCCGTACGACACCCGGCGGCTCGCCGAGCGGCTACCCGGGGCGTACGCCCGCAGCCAGCCGCCGCCGATCGTGCCGCAACCCGCTTACGACACCGCGATCGGCACCTCCACCCCGCGCCCGACGCTCGTCGCCGCGCGGGCCACCTCGGTCACGTTCACCCCGGCGGGCGCGACCGCCCCGGTCACGTTGCCGCTGGCCGTGAAGTCGGTCGGGCAGGTGTTCGAGGCCCGGCACGGCCGCGCCGTGGGACGCCTCGGCGTCGGCCACCCGGTCGCCGGACCGCTCGCCCCGGCCACCCTGCCGCTGGGACCGGCCGACCCGGCCACCGAGGTCCTGCACGCCACCGACCCGGCGGTCGCGGTCGGCGCACCCGGCGACGGCACCCAGCTCTGGCGGATCGTCGGCGACGCCCCGCGCACCCATGCCGTCCACATCGAGGGCTGCGACGTACAGCTCGTCAACCGGGTCGGCTGGGACGGCACGGTCCGCCCGCCCGACCCGGGCGAGCTGGGCTGGAAGGACACCGTCCGGGTCAACCCCCGGGAGGACGTCGTGGTGGCGCTGCGTCCCGTCCCACCAGCCCTGCCGTTCAAGATCGGCGACAGCGTACGGCTGCTCGACCCGACCCGCCCGGCCGGCGCACGGCTGGACGCCGGTCCGGTCAGCCCGGTCGACGGCCGCCCCGCGGTCGTGGTCAACCAGCTGGTCAACCTCGGCTGGGAGTACCGCTGGCAGACCCGCTCGGCCGGACTCCGCGACCAGGGCATGAGCCGGCCGCTGGTGGTGCGCGTGGCACCCAAGGCGCCGACCGGCCTCACCGCCACCCCGGCACCCGGCAGCGCCACCGCGCTCCCCGCCATCGCGCTGACCTGGACCGGCAACGGCAGCCGGCCCGTACCCACCAGCCACCGGCTGCAACGCGCCACCGACAGCACCTTCACCACCGGACTGACCGAGATCACGGTGGCCGCCACCGCCACCCGGTACACCGACGCCACAGTCACCCCCGGCGTCACCTACCACTACCGGATCCGTGCCGAGAACGCGGTGAGCTGCTCGTCCTGGTCCAACGCCGTACCGGCGGCGGTGCACCTGTCCGCGCCGACCCGGGTGACAGCGGTGCTGCCGCCGACGGGGCCGCTGCGGGTGGCGCTGCGCTGGGCCAACCACTCCTTCGCGACAGGCGTGGACGTGCAGCGGGCCACGAACCCGACGTTCACCAGCGGTCCGGGCACCACGGCCATCGCCGTGGGCGAGTCCCACGTGGACCCGGCCGTCGCGCCGGACACCACGTACTACTACCGGGTACGCACGACGTACCTGGGCGCCGCCTCACCCTGGTCGACAGTGGCCACCGTGACCACACCGGCCCGGCCGGTCGCGCCCACCGGCGTGAGCGTCACCGCGAGCGTGTCCGGGCCGGACACCGCCAGCGTGACGGTGACCTGGTCGGCGCCGACGCCGGCCGGACCGGGCGCCGGTTTCGTCGTGCAGCGCGCCACCGACGCCGCCTTCACCCGTGAACCGGCGACGTTCCACGTGACCGGCCGAGGCTTCACCAACACCGGCCTGGCCCGAGGCATGACCTACCACTACCGGGTACGAGCGACAAACGTCGTAGGCACGTCCCCCTGGACCCCCCCAGCCCGAACCACAACCCCCACCTGACCCCGTCCCCTCTCCCCGCGCCCCCTCCCCTCCCCGTTGATCATGAACTTAGCGGCAGTTTCAGAGATCAACACCACCGCCAACTTCATGATCGCGCCCGTGGGCCGCCCGCCACCGCCCCCTCCTTCCCCCGTGATCAAGGAGTTTGTGTCCGGATCAGGCGCGCATCAGGACACAAACTCCTTGATCACCGGAGTGAGCGGCGCGGGTGGGGTGGGTGGCGCGGATGGCGGGAGGGCCGGCAAGCCCGGGGCGCGAGAGGGCAGAGTGCCGGGCGGAACGTCGCCCCGGAGTGCCGGAACCCGGCGATCATGAAGTTGACGGCCGAAATGGAGATCGAAACTGCCGTCAACCTCATGATCGATCGCGCTGGTCGGGCGCGCTTGGACGGTGATCAAGGGGTTTGTGTCGGGATCCGGCTGCGGGGAGGACACAAACTCCTTGATCAACGGGGAGACCGGGGCGGGGAGGGGCGGGGAGGGGAGGGGAGGGGAGGGGAACTGTCAGGGGGCGCGCAAGGGGGTGCGGAGTTCGGCCAGGGCGGAGGCTACGCCGTGCAGCAGGTCGGTGGCCTCGGTCAGCCGCGCGGCGGCCGGGTGCTCGGTGTTCGGACGTGCGTCCTCGGCCACGTAACCGGCGGCGGCCACCACCAGCCGCTCGTACGCGGCCACCCCGTCCTCCAACTGGGCCACCAGCGTGGCGTGCACCTCGTTCAGCGTGCTCTGCGGGGTCAGCTTCGCCGCGCGTTCCACGCTCGCCACCCGGGTCGCCAGCTCACGCAGTGAACGATCGGCTTCGGCCGCCTCCCGGACCGCCGGCTCGGCCAGTCCGGTCAGCCGTCCGGCCAGCCCGGCCAGGGTGAGCGCGGCCCGGTCCAGCCGGGCCCACGGCTCGGCCGCGGCGGTGCCGCGCAGCGCGAGGCGGGAGCGGACCCGGCGTACCTCGGCCACGACGCCCGGGCCGACGGGCAGCCGCTCGACGGCGGCGACCAGCCGGGCGCGGGAGCGGGCGGCGGCCTCCGCCGGGTCGAGGGCGGGCGGTGGCGGCACGGCGGCCAGCGCACGGTGGTCGACCCAGCGCCAGGCGGCCACCGCGATCGCGCTGCCCGCGGCGCCGGCCCAGGCCGCGTCCGCCAGGCCGAGTCCGGCGTACGGGGTCAGCACCGCGGCGGCGCCGCCGAGCCCTCCGGCCAGCACGCTCCACCGCCGGGCCGAGTTGCGTAGCCTGCGCAGCCTGCGGAAGTGCCGGGCCCGTTCGTCCGCCATCGTGTCCGCCCCTCCGTCAGCCGGTCGTGGTCTCCCCGGTGCCGCGTTCCCGGCTCATGCTGGCCCGGATCTCGTCGAGACGGGCTGCGGCTGCCGGATCGGCCGGCTGCCCCACGGCGGGGGTCTCGGACCGGCTGCCGAGCTGCTCGCCGGCCATGCTCGACCGGATCTGCTCCAGTCTCGCCGATCCGGCCGAGTCGAGCGTGGCCTTCTGGATCTCCAGCATCCGGCCCTCGACCGAGTTGCCGGCCAGCTCGGCCCGGCCCATCGCGGTGGCGTAGCGGCGTTCGATCCGGTCACGGACCTCGTCCAGCGAGGGGGTGTTGGCGGGCGCGGTGAGCGACGACATCGACTCCAGCGAGCGGGCCACGCTCTCCTGCATCTTGGCCTGCTCCAGCTGGCTGAGCAGCTTGGTGCGCTCGGCCAGCTTCTGCTGGAGGATCATCGAGTTGTTCTCGACCGCCTTGCGGGCCTGTGCGGCCGCGCCGAGCGCCTGGTCGTGCAGCGTCTTGAGGTCTTCCAGCGCCTGCTCCGCGGAGACCAGCTGGGTGGCCAGCATCTGGGCGGTCTGCTCGTAGCGCCCGGCCTCGGCCTCGTCGCCCCGGCCCCGCGCCTGGTCGGCCACCGCCAGCGCCTGCCGCGCGTTGCCCTGGAGCTGTTCCACCTCGGTCATCTGCCGGGACAGCTTCATCTCCAGCTGGCGCTGGTTGCCGATCACCGCTGCCGCCTGCTGCACCAGCGCCTGGTGCTGGCGCTGTGCCTCCTCGACGGCCTGCTGGATCTGCACCTTCGGATCGGCGTGCTCGTCGATCTTCGCGCCGAAGAGCGCCATCAGGTACTTCCAACCCTTGACGAACGGGTTCGCCATCTCCGCCTCGTCCCCTCAGTAGCGTCGCGCCTACATCGTCCCAGCCGGACGCCACTCCGGCACCCGTACGCTCCTGATCAACAGTACGACGCGAACGCCAGCACTGCCCACGACGCGGCGGCCGGGGTCAGGCGGCGCAGACCACATCCCGCTCGGCGGGGCGTACGCGGGTGCTGCGCAGCGTGGCCTTGAGCGGCGAGTCCTGCCGGACCTGGACGGCGACCCCGCCGTCGGAGGTGACCTGCCGGACACCGCGGTTGGTGGCCTTGCGCACGGCGGGCGGGCCCACCGGGGCCGGCTCGACCCGCTCGTCGGTCACCGGCACCAGCACGCCGGGCATCTGCTCGGCCAGGGCGACCGTGTCGCTCACCTCGCGCAGCAGCTCGGACAGGCGGGCGCCGAGCGCGTCGCAGATCGCGGCCAGCAGCTCGCTGGAGGGTTCCTTCTGGCCGCGTTCGATCTCGGAGAGGTAGCCGAGGCTGACGTTGGCGGCGGAGGAGACCTCGCGGAGGGTGCGGTGCTGCCCTTGCCTGCGTGCTCGCAGCGCGTCACCGATCACCCGGCGTAGCAGGACCATCGCACCTCCCCCTGAACGGGACCACCATCTCCGGCCGGAACACGTCGCGCCGGACGCGGCGGACCGCTCCGGCGCCGACGGCGACCGCCGGAGCCTTCCCGCAACCGTACCCGTTGGTCGCCACGACGACATCCCACCCCGCCTCTGAAAATCCGGGCGGATCGACAGGTCCGGCGATCCCGCCGCCGGGCGTGTCGGCGCCGCGCGGGCTCACCGGCGGCCCGCCCCCGCCGCCTCGGCGGAGTCGGCGTCGGCGGGGAGTTCGATGCGGTCGGCGAGCAGCCGCAGCGCCTCGATCACGGCAGCCGAGCGGATGTGGTCGCGGCCGCCCTTGAGGTCGAGCCGGCGCACCTCGGTGCCGTCCGGTCCGGCGACCGCCACGTAGACCAGGCCGACGGGCTTGTCGTCCTGCGGCTCCGGACCGGCCACACCGGTGGTGGCCAGGCCCCAGTCGGCGCCGCAGCGCTGCCGTCCGCCCTCGGCCAGCGCGGCCGCCACGTCCGGGTCGACCGGGCCGCGGTCGGCCAGCAGGTCCTCCGGTACGCCGGCGAGCGTCGCCTTGAGTTCGGTGGCGTAGACCACCATGCCGCCCCGGTAGATCGAGCTGACCCCGGCGATCTCCACGATCGCGGCGGCGAGCAGGCCGCCGGTCAGCGACTCGACGGTGGCCAGCGTCTCGCCGCACTCGTGCAGGCGGTGCACCACGGCGGCCGCCGGGCTGCCGGCGGGCCGGTGGTTACTCGCGTCGGTGTCCATGCCCGCCCCCATTTCCCGCCCCACGCCGGCTTACTCGTCCGCCGTCCGGGCCGACGGACCCTCGCCCCCCGGACCGACTGACCCGCCGTCCGGGCCGACGGACCCGCTGACCGGCTCAACGGGCCGGGCGGCGCAGTCGCAACGCCTGGGCGATGTAGTCGAACCCGGTGACCACGGTGACCACGACGGCCGCCCCCATGATCCACGGCCCGATCGCGGCGAGCGCCTCCGGCATCGGCCAGAGATACCAGGTGATGGCCAGGATCTGCAGCGCGGTCTTGACCTTGCCACCACGACTGGCGGCGATCACGCCGTGCCGGATCACCCAGAAGCGCAGCCCGGTGATGCCCAGCTCGCGGACCAGGATCACCACGGTCACCCACCAGGGCAGCCGGTCGTAGAAGGAGAGCAGCACCAGGGCTGCGCCGGTGAGCGCCTTGTCGGCGATCGGGTCGGCCACCTTGCCGAGCGAGGTGACCAGTTCGTACCGGCGGGCGATCCAGCCGTCGACCAGGTCGGTCGCGGAGGCCACCACGAAGATCACGCAGGCGGCCGTCCGCCAGCCCGCGTTGCTCATGCCGGAGGCGATCACGGTGGCCACGAAGACCGGCACCAGCACCAGGCGCGCGCCGGTGAGCAGGTTCGCCGCGTTGAGCAGCGGTACGGGGGCAGCCGCCGTCGACTCCGCTCCCGTCATGTCCCGCATCGCCCCACGTGGCTTCCCCGCTCCATCAGGGCCCGCCGTCACCGTACCGCGCCGGGCGCCGCCGAGATCATCTCATCCGGTACGGCGACCAGGTCCACGCCCTCTGTCGCCGTCACCGTGGCCCGGACCAGGTCACCGGGGCGCAGCGCGGCCAGATCGACGCCGCCGCCGACGGGCGCGACGAGTGTGGTCGAGCCGTCGACCTCGGGCGCCTGGTGGGCGGCCCGCCCCTCCACCACGCCGTCGGCGGTCGAGTCCACGAGCACCTCCACCGTCGCGCCGAGGCGCTCCTCGGCGCGCTGCGAGCAGAGTTCGTCGGCCAGCGCGCTGAGCTTGTCGTACCGCCGCTTGATCGTGGCGGCGGAGACCTTGCCGGTCAGGCCGGCGGCCTCGGTGCCGTCCTCGTCGCTGTAGTCGAACATGCCGATCGCGTCCAGCCGCGCCTCGGTCAGGAACCGGACCAGCTCGGCCACGTCCTGCTTCGTCTCGCCGGGGAAGCCGACGATGAAGTTGCTGCGCGCGCCCGCGTCCGGCGCCAGCGCGCGGGCGGAGGCGAGCAGTTCCAGGAACCGGTCGGTCGAGCCGAAGCGCCGCATCCGGCGCAGCACCGGCTCACTGGAGTGCTGGAACGACAGGTCGAAGTACGCGGCCACGCCCGGCGTGGTGGCGATCACCTCGACCAGGCCGGGCCGGGTCTCGGCCGGCTGGAGGTAGCTGGCGCGGACCCGCACGATCCCGTCGATCGCGGCGAGCTGCGGCAGCAGCTTCTCCAGCGCGCGGGGGTCGCCCAGGTCCTTGCCGTACGAGGTGGAGTTCTCGCTGACCAGCACCAGCTCGCGGACGCCGGTCTTGGCCAGCCACTCGGCCTCGGCGAGCAGCTCGTCCGGGGTACGCGAGACGAAAGCGCCGCGGAAGGCAGGGATGGCGCAGAACGCGCACCGCCGGTCGCAGCCGCTGGCGAGCTTCAGCGAGGCCACCGGGCCGGTGTCGAGCCGGTGCCGCAGCACCTGCCGCAGGTGGGCCGGGGTGTGCGCGTCGGTCTCCGGTGCGACCCGGGCCGGGGTGCCGTGCCCTGGTAGCGACACCGCCGCGTCGCGGCGCTTCACCGGGGTCAGCGGCAGCAGTTCCCGCCGGTCGCGGGGGGTGTGGGCGCCGATCGCCTCGCCGGCGAGCACCGAGTCGAGGCGGGCGGCGATGTCCGGGTAGTCGTCGAAGCTGAGCACGGCCTGCGCCTCGGGGAGACTGTCGGCCAGCTCACGGCCGTACCGCTCGGCCATGCACCCGGCGGCGACGACCTTCGCGCCGGTGTCGGCGGCGGCCAGCAGCGTCTGGATCGAGTCCTGCTTGGCCTTCTCGACGAACCCGCACGTGTTCACCACCACCACGTCGGCGCCCTCGCCGTCGGTGGTGACCTGCCATCCGTCGGCGTGCAGCCGGGCGGCCAGCTCCTCCGAGTCGACCTCGTTGCGGGCGCAGCCGAGGGTCAGCAGGGCGACGCGGCGCCCGTCGGATCGCGGGGTGGAGGAGGAGGCAGACACCATCCGAGGGTACCGGGCCGGTTCCGGTGCGCCGCGCACCCGTCCGGCCAGGGTCAGCGCGCGGACACGGCCACCCGGGCCAGCCGATCGAGGAGGAACACCTCCGTGCCGGCCAGGCCGGTGGAGCAGAAGACCGAGATCTGGTCCGCGGTGGTCCGGCCGGGAGCCGCGCCGGCCAGCACCGCGCCCAGGTCGCGCAGCCGCCCGGCGTACGGCTCGACGGCGGCGAGCATCGGCGGGACGTACGCGGCGGCCTGCCCGGGTGAGTCGGTGACCAGCAGGTCGGCGGCGTCGAGCAGGTCGGGGCCGAACTCGTGCCTGTCGACCTGCTTGAAGCCGACGGTGTTGACGTGGGTGCCGGGGGCCAGGTCGGCGGCGTCGAGCACCGGGACGGTGCTGGTGGTGGCGAGCACCACGACGTCGCGGTCGCGTACCGCGGCGGCGGCCGAGCCGACGGCGCGGGCCGGCACGCCCAGCTCGGCGCGGACCCGCGCGGCGAACGCGTCCCGCCGGGCCGCCGAGCGGCTGAACACCGTCACCTCGCGCAGCGGCCGGACCGCCGCCGCGGCCCAGACCTGGGTCCACGCCTGCCGGCCGGACCCCACCACGCCGACCGTGGCGGCGTCCGCGCGGGCCAGGGCGTCCACCGCCACGCCACCGAGTCCTCCGGTACGCCGGGAGCCGAGTTCCTCGCCGACGGCGATGGCGCGTACCGCGCCGGTGGTCGCGTCGTGCAGCACGACGAGCTGACCGCTCTCCGGGTGGCCGAACGTGTCGTACGAGCGGAAGCCGTACCACTGCCCGGTGAGGTGACCGGCGGTGAGCACCATCCGGCCCCCGCCCAACGGCGCGGACGCCCGGGGCGGGGCGATGAGCCGCCCGGCGTGCGCGGCCAGCAGCGCGTCGCGCATGGCCGCGACGGTGAGCGGGGCGTCCACGGCGGCCGCGACGTCGTCGTCGGAGAAGAGCACGGTCATGCGTTCCATCGTGCAACCTGAAGTTGACGTCAACTCCACTCATGGTGGGCTTTCTCACCCCGCCGCCGGTCCGGCCCGCCCGGTGCTACCGTCGGCCACGACGGCCCGCGGGCCGTCCCGGACGAGTGGTGGGCGTACCCGGTCAGGCCAAGACGCCCCGCGTGACCTAACCGTCGCCCGGCCCGCTCCGCGCCGGGCCCGCCCGTCAGAGGTGATGTCCCATGGCCTGGATCGTGCTGGTGATCTCCGGACTCCTGGAGACCGCGTGGGCGATCGCGCTGGACCGCAGCGCCGGCTTCACCCGTCCCCTCCCCTCCGCCGTCTTCGCCGTCACCCTGGTCGGCAGCATGGCCGGCCTGGCGTACGCGCTGCGCGACATCCCGGTCGGCACCGGCTACGCGGTGTGGGTCGGCATCGGCGCCGTGGGTACCGCGCTGGTCGGCATGCTCGCGCTCGGCGAACCGGTCAACCTGCCGCGCGTGGCCTGCCTGCTGCTGGTGGTGGCCGGTGTGATCGGACTGAAGCTGTTCGCCTGATCGATGCCGCCTCCGGTTTGGACGGTACGGCGCCCGGGGTACCCGATCTCCCGTCGACACGTAGCGAGATCACCCACGGAGGAAACCATGGCCGACATCCACGCCACCGCCCGTCCGCGCAGCAGCGCCGCCCGGATCTGCACGATCATCGCGTTCGTCTTCGCGGCCATCGCGATCTTCATCCTGCCGCCGCTGTTCGGCCTGGTCGGCCTCGTGCTCGGCATCGTCGGCGCGGTCCTCGGTGACAAGCCGCTGGGCTGGTACGCCGCTGCCGCGAGCGTCGCCGGCGCCGTGATCGGCATGATCATCAGCTACGTGGTCCTCACCAACTGAGACCGCCGAACCGCGAACGGGCCCGCCGGGACGACCGGCGGGCCCGTTCGCGTGTACGGGTCAGTCCTCGCCGCCACGCAGGCCGGCCAGGACCTCCTCCAGCTCGTCCGGCTTGACCAGCACGTCGCGCGCCTTGGAGCCCTCGGACGGGCCGACCACGCCCCGGGTCTCCATCAGGTCCATCAGCCGGCCCGCCTTGGCGAAACCGACCCGCAGCTTGCGCTGGAGCATCGAGGTCGACCCGAACTGCGAGGTGACCACCAGCTCGACGGCCTGCACGAGCAGGTCCAGGTCGTCGCCGATGTCCTCGTCGATCTTCTTCTTGCTGTCCTGCGCCGGGGCGAGCACGTCCGGGCGGAACTCCGGCTCGCGCTGGTCCTTGCAGAACTTCACCACGTCGGCGATCTCGCGCTCGGTGACCCAGGCGCCCTGGATGCGCTGCGGCTTCGACGCGCCCATCGGCAGGAACAGGCCGTCGCCGCGGCCGAGCAGCTTCTCCGCGCCCGGCTGGTCCAGGATGACCCGGGAGTCGGCCAGCGAGGAGGTGGCGAACGCGAGCCGGGACGGCACGTTCGCCTTGATCAGGCCGGTGACCACGTCGACCGAGGGCCGCTGGGTCGCGAGCACCAGGTGGATGCCGGCGGCCCGGGCGAGCTGGGTGATCCGGACGATGGAGTCCTCCACGTCGCGCGGCGCGACCATCATCAGGTCGGCCAGCTCGTCCACGATCACCAGCAGGTACGGGTACGGCCGCATCTCCCGCTCGCTGCCCGGCGGCGCCTTGATCTCGCCGTTGCGCACCTTGCGGTTGAAGTCGTCGATGTGCCGGACCCCGTTGGCGGCGAGGTCGTCGTAGCGCATGTCCATCTCGCGGACGACCCACTCCAGCGAGTCGGCCGCCTTCTTCGGGTTGGTCACGATCGGCGTGACCAGGTGCGGGATGCCCTCGTAGCCGGTCATCTCGACCCGCTTCGGGTCGATCAGCAGCAGCCGCACCTCGTCCGGCGTAGCACGGGTCAGGACGGAGACCAGCAGCGAGTTGAGGCAGGACGACTTGCCCGCGCCGGTGGCTCCCGCAATGAGAATGTGGGGCATCTTCGCGAGGTTGGCCACCACGTAGCCGCCCTCGATGTCCTTGCCGAGCGCCACCACCATCGGGTGGTGGTCGCTCGTCGCCTCGCGGGAGCGCAGCACGTCGCCGAGCGACACGTTCTCCGGGTCGGTGTTCGGGATCTCCACACCGACCGCGCTCTTGCCCGGGATCGGGCTGAGGATGCGCACGTCCGGCGACTTCACCGCGTACGCGATGTTGCGGGACAGCTGAGTGATCCGCTCGACCTTGACGCCCGGGCCCAGCTCCACCTCGTACCGGGTGACTGTCGGGCCGCGGGTGAAGCCGGTGACGGCGGCGTCCACGTCGAACTGCTCGAAGACGCCTGTGAGCGCCGCGATCACCTCATCGTTGGCCTTGCTGCGGCTCTTCGGCTTGGCGCCGCTGCCGAGCAGGTTCGCCGGCGGCAGCGTGTAGTCGCCGGCGAGCCCGGTCAGCGCGAGCTGCTCAGCCCGGGTGGGCAGCGGCGAGTGCTCCGGCGGCTCGACCGGCTTGCGGTTCGCCGGCACCTTCGGCGGCTTGCGCGGCAGCACCAGCGTCTCCTGGAGGTCGACGCCTGCCAGCTCGTCGTCCGGGTCCAGCGGCTCCAGCGGCGGCGGCATCCGCTTCGCGGGCCGCTTGCGGGCGGGCTTCGCCGGCGCCTCGTCCTCGGCGGACTCCTCGTCGGCGTCCGCCCCGGCCGGGTCGGCACGCAGGCCGAGCCGCTCCGGGATCTTGTTGATCGGCGTCGCGGTGACCACGAGCAGGCCGAACACCAGCAGCAGGAGCAGCAGCGGCATGGCCACCCAGGCGGTCACCGCGGACTTCAGCAGGTCGCCCACGCCCGCGCCGATCAGACCGCCGGCGAAGTCGCGCTGGACCTCGTCGACCGGGTTCTGCCCGATGTGCAGCATCGCGGCGGTCGCCAGCATCATCGAGCCCCAGCCGACCAGGCCGCGACCGCGGTGCTCGGGGTCGGCCGGGGTCCGCATCAGCCGCCACGCGCCGACCATGAACAGCACCGGAAGGATTATCGAGATGGCGCCGATGAACAGCCGTACGGTGTCGGCCAGGTGCCGGCCCACCGGCCCGGCGCCGCCGCCCCAGATGCCCACCGCGCTGAGGATGGCCAGGCCGAACAGCAGCAGCCCGGCGCCGTCGCGGCGGTGCTCCGGATCCAGCTCCCGGGTGGACGCGGCCTGCCGCCCGGCCGCCCGGAACGTCCAGCCGACCGTGTGCGCAAGTCCCATCCAGACGGCACCGACCGCCCGGCCGACGAACGCGGCCGGGCTCGGCCCGGGAGCCGGGCGCCGACGCGCCGATTTCCGCGCCGCCGCCTTCTTCGCCGGTTGCCGGGCGCGGTTGTTCGTGGTGCCACGCGGCGACGCGCCGCGCCGCCGGCTCGCCTGAGAGGTACGGCCCGCCATAGAGTCACGGTAACGGCGGCACCCGGTGGATCGCCGCTTTTCCGGGTCGTGTCCGCGCGTCGCAGCACGGGTCGGACCGTCGTTTGTGTTATTCGCCTCAGAAGGGATGCCCGATGGCGTCGCCGGAGATCGAGGACGGTCCGGACGGTCCGCTGGCCGGACACCCGCAGGAACTGCGCCCGCTGACCGGCGAGCTGATCGCCGCCGTCCTCGGCCACCGGGGGTACGCGGTGGTCGAGGAACCCGACGGCGCACTCGTGGGCCGCTGGGAACGGAACCTGATCTGGTTCCACCGCCGGGGCGTGGCCGGTGAGCTGCTCCAGGTACGCACAGTCGTCGCGGACCACTTCGGCATCGAGCGCGTGCCCGAGCTGCACGCCTTCTGCAACACCTGGAACCACGACCGGCTCTGGCCCAAGGCGTACGTGCACGTCGCCGACGACGGGTCGGCCCAGGTGTGCGGCGAGGTCACCACCGACCTGGAGCGCGGGGTGACGCCGCACCAGCTCGACCGGCTCGTCGACTGTGGCGTGACCACCGGGTGCCAGCTCGCCGCCGCCGTCGACGAGCTGACCGGCGGGACGCTCCGGTGACCACGGCACGCGACCGGGGGCTGGCCGCCGCGCTCGCCGACGCCCGGGACCGGCCCGACGGTGCGGAGCGCTGCGCCGAGCTGGAGCGGATCGCGTCGCGGGCGGACGCCACCGGCGACCCGCGTACCGCCCTGTCGGCACGGTTCGCGCTGGTCGAGGCGTACCTGCACCGGGGCGAGCGGTGGCGGGCGGTGGAGCCGGTCCGGCGGATGCGGACCACGCTGGACGGACACCCCGGGCTGCTGGACGCCCGCCCGGACGAGCTGACCCGGTTGCGCCGGCATCAGCGGCAGGCGGTGGAGGCGTCGTTCGGCACGCCCCGGGTGGGTCTGGACCAGGCCCGGTCCCTGTTGGACGCGCTCGCCGGGGAACTGGGCGAGGACGCCGCGCCGGTGGCGGAGCTGCGCTGCCGGCTCGCCGACCACCTCGGCGACGAGCCGGCGGCCCGGCGGGCGTACGAGCGCTGGTCGGCGGCGGACGCGAACGACCCGGTGGGTGGCTGTGCGGGGTGCGCCCCGGCGCGGCGGGCCGACCTGCTGGCCGGCTGGGGCGAGCCGGACGCGGCACTGGCGGCGCTGGCGCCCGCGCTGACCGGCTGGGTCGAGCCGCAGGCGCCACCGACCCGGCGGGGCGAACGGCAGGCGGCAGCCGCCGGGGCGACGACCTGCACCGACCAGCCGGAACGGGCGCTCGCCGTGGGGCTGCTGCCGTGGCTGCGTACCGGCGCGGTGACGCGGGCGGCCCGGGCGCACGTGCGCGCATACCGCCGGCACCGCAGCGAGAAGACGGCGTTCCCGCTGCTCGCCACACATCTGCGCTTCTGCGCGCTGGGCGGCTACCTGCATCGTGGGCTGGAGATCCTGACCGAGCAGTTGCCCGAGCTGGACCGCCCGGCCGACGACCTGGCCGCGATGGAGTTCGCCGCGGCGGGCGCACTGCTGTGCGGACTGGCCGCCGAGGCCGGGCTGGGCGGGCGGCGCATCCACCGCCCGGGGCACGGTTCCCGGCCGGCGGCCGAGGTGGACGTGGCGACGCTCGGTACGCAGTTGCAGGGGCTGGCGACGGCGCTCGCCGGCAGCTTCGACGCCCGCAACGGCACCGGGCACCAGTCCGGCCGGATCGCCTCCTGGCTGGCCGAACGGCCACTCGCCGCGCCGGTGTCGCTGGCTGCCGAGAGCGAGTTCGACGAGGAGCCGGACACCGATGATCCGGCCGAACCCCTGCTGCCCGGGCCGGAGGAACCGGCCCCGCTGGACGCGGCGCTGCTCGCCGCCGCGCTCGACGCCCGGGGCGAACCGTACACGCCTGAGCCGGACGGCACGCTCGCCGGACGGTGGGGCGAGGCCACGATCCAGTTCCGCCTGCTCGGCCGAGACGGCGACGTGCTGCACGCCCGGGTGGTGGCGGAGCGGCGGCTGCCGGCCGGTCGGCGCGCCGAGGCGTACGCGTTCTGCAACGCCTGGAACCACGACCGGCTGCTGCCCGCCGCGTACGTGCACGAGCCCGGCGACGGGACGCTCGTGCTGGCCGCGGGCATCTCCACCGACCTGTCCTGCGGGGTGGCCCCGGCGCAGCTCGCGGTGCTGGTGGCCGCCGCGGTCCGCACCGGCACCGCGTACGCCGAAGCGGTCGCCGCGCTGCCCTGAGCCGCACCGACCGACAGTGCCGCAGACGAGGCGCGGCCCCCGATCACCGGGCGGTGGTGATCGGGGGCCGCGGTCTGGGTGCGGCGGTCAGCGGGCGGAGAACGCCAGCGTGTACTCGCCGGAGCCGGACAACCCGACGACGCGGTACCGGTACGCACCGGCCTGGGTCTCGGCGGTCAGGCGGGCCGTGCCGTCGGCGGTGGCCGCGCGGGCCACGGTGCGGAACGCGCCGCCGGTGAAGCGTTGCAGCTCCAGCACCACCCGGGCGCCGTCCGGCGCGGACAGGCACGCCTCCTGGGTGCCGTCGGGCACCCGGTAGAAGCGCCCGTCCGGCTGGACCTGGGTCCGTCCGGCGGCGATCCGGCCGGTCCGGCTCACCTGGCCGGAGCACTCGGTGTCGTCCGCCGGCGGGGTGGGCTCGGCGGTCACGGGCGGGGTGGTCTCGCCGCCGCCCGCAGGCGGCTGCGTGGGCGCGGGCTGGTCGCCGGCGGTGACGAGCGTCAGGTTGTTGCGCTGGAGGATCTCGTTCACCGGCTGGAAGAACGTGGTGCCGCCCCGGGTGCAGTCGCCGGATCCGCCGGACGTGACGCCCTGCGCCTGGTCGCCGGAGAGCCACGCGCCGCCGGAGTCACCCGGCTCGGCGCAGACGTTCGTCCGGGTCAGCCCGGTGACGGTGCCCTCCGGGTAGTTGACTGTGGCGTTCTTCGCCTGGATCAGGCCGCAGCGGGTGCCGGTGGTGGAGCCCGACCGGCAGATCGACGCGCCCACCGGCGCCTCGGTGGAGCCGTTCACCGCCACCGTGCCGCCGTCGTTGAAGTCGGTCACCACGCCCTGCGGCGTCCAGTCGGCGTTCACCCGCACGAACGCCCAGTCGTCACCGGGGAACGAGGACGCGGCGAACGTGCCCTGGGCGACCCGGTTGGATCCGGTGGTGCGGTCCCCCGGCCGGCCGCAGTGCCCGGCGGTGACGAACCCGCCGACCACTGAGAAGCCGACCGAGCAGCGGCCCGCGTTGTTGATCAGGTAGGCGTCGCCGCCCCGCACGTCGAACAGCGGGCGCGGGGCCTCGTCGGCGGTCCGCACCCGGACCATCGCGGCCTTCGACCCGGCGGCGGCGGCGAGCCGTCGGCCGTCGGCCTCCGCGCCCGGCCGGGCGATCACGACCACCGCGTTGTCTGCCACGTCGACGTACCAGCCCGCGACGTCCGGGCTGGCGTCGGCGCCCGCCGCGTCCAGCCGGCTCTTCACCGCGTCCAGCTCGGCGACGCCGCGGGCCACCCGCTTCGGAACCGCGCCCGCGGCCCGTACCCGCGCCTCGCCGGCCGGGTCGGCCACCGCCACGGTGAGCGTGGCGCCGTCCGCGCTGAGCCAGCTTCCGCCGTAACCGGCGCCGAGTTCGCCGCGCAGCCGGGTGACGGTGCCGGCCGCCCACCGCTCGGTCCGCAGCCGCTTCACCGCCTGGTCGCGGGTCAGCGCGAGGTCGCGGCCCATCGCGTCCAGGACCTCCGGGGCGACGCCGTCGGCCGCCGGCGCGGCCCGCCGGGGTTCCTCACCGGCGAACGACGGTACGGTCACCGCCGCCGTCAACCCGGCCGCCGCCACCAGTACGCCGATGGCTGTCATCCGTCTGCGGTCCATCCGCCACGCTCCTCCCGACCGGCGCAGGGGCACGCCGGCCATCGGGAGGTACGGAGACGGACGCCGATCGGATGAGTGCGGTCACCACGTTTCGACACCGCGTGTCGGGGCGTACCCGGAAAGCGACGGCGCCGGCCCACCGCGGACGGTGGACCGGCGCGCGGCGCGGTCGGGTCAGACCTCGACGACGGTCGGGACGATCATGGGCCGACGGCGGTACGCGTCGTTGACCCAGCGGCCCACCGTGCGGCGGACGATCTGCTGCAGCTGGTGCGGGTCGGTGATGCCGTCCGCGGCGGCCCGGTTCAGCGCCTCGGTGACCAGCGGGACCACCGCGTTGAACGCCTCCGGGTCCTCGGAGAAGCCCTTCGCCGAGACGGTCGGGCCGGCGACCACCTTGCCGGTGACCGAGTCGACGACCACCGTCGTGGCGATGAAACCGCCGTCGCCCAGGATCCGGCGTTCGGTGAGCAGCGACTCGCTGACGTCGCCGACGGCGAGACCGTCGACGTAGACGTACCGGCTCTTGACCCGCCCGACCAGGCTGGCGCGGCCCTCGACCAGGTCGACCACGTCGCCGTCCTCGCAGAGCACGACCCGGTCCGGCGCGACGCCGGACTCGATGCCGAGCCGGGCGTGCGCCCGCAGGTGCCGCCACTCGCCGTGGACCGGCATCAGGTTGCTCGGGCGTACCACGTTGAGCAGGTAGAGCAGCTCACCGGCCGGGGCGTGGCCGGAGACGTGCACCTTCGCGACGTCCTTGTGCACCACCACGGCGCCGGCCCGGGCCAGCCGGTTGATCACCCGGTAGACCGAGGTCTCGTTGCCGGGCACCAGCGAGGACGCCAGCACCACCGTGTCGCCAGGGGCGATGGTGATGTGCCGGTGGTCGCCGCTGGCCATCCGGCCCAGCGCGCTCATCGGCTCGCCCTGCGAACCGGTGGACATCAGCACGATCTGCTCGGGCGGCAGGTTCGTGGCCTCCTCGATCCCGACCACCAGGCCGGGCGGGATGTTGAGCAGGCCCAGGTCGCGGGCGATGCCCATGTTGCGGACCATGGACCGGCCGATCAGCGCCACCTTGCGGCCGTGCTCGACGGCCGAGTCGAAGACCTGCTGCACCCGGTGCACGTGCGAGGCGAACGAGGCGACGATGATCCGCCCCTTGGCCTTCGCGAAGATCGAGTCGAGGACCGGGCCGATCTCCCGCTCCGGCGTAACGAACCCGGGGATCTCCGCGTTCGTCGAGTCGGACAGCAGCAGGTCGACGCCCTCGGCGCCGAGCCGGGCGAACCCGGCCAGGTCGGTGATCCGCCCGTCGAGCGGAAGCTGGTCCATCTTGAAGTCGCCGGTGTGCAGCACCAGGCCGGCCGGCGTACGGATGGCCACCGCCAGCGCGTCCGGGATCGAGTGGTTCACCGCGAAGAACTCGCACTCGAACGGGCCCAGCCGTTCCCGGCCGCCCTCCCGCACGGTCAGCGTGTACGGCTGGATCCGCCGCTCGGCCAGCTTCGCCTCGACGAGCGCGAGCGTGAACTGCGAGCCCACCAGCGGGATGTCCGGCTTGTGCGCGAGCAGGTACGGCACCGCGCCGATGTGGTCCTCGTGGCCGTGCGTGAGCACGATCGCCTGCACGTCGGCCAGCCGGTCCAGGATCGGGCCGAAGTCGGGCAGGATCAGGTCCACGCCCGGCTGCTCGACGTCGGGGAACAGCACCCCGCAGTCGACGATCAGCAGCTTGCCGTCGTACTCGAAGACGGTCATGTTCCGGCCGATGGCGCCGAGTCCGCCGAGCGGGATGATCCGCAGGCCGCCCTCGGGCAGCGGCGGGGGCAGTTCACCCTCGATGTGCGCCTCGGTCACGCGTCACCTCATTCTGCGACGCCGTCGCGCGGCGTCCGTCGTGTCGTTGATTCATTCGGGCAGGGGCAGGCCCGCCGCGGCGCAGTCGGCGCGCAGCTGGGCCAGTTCGTCACCGGTGGCGTCGACGAGCGGCGGCCGCACCGGGCCGGCCGGGCGACCCTGCGCCCCCAGGCCGGCCTTGACCAGGATCGTGCCCTGGGTGCGGAAGATGCCGGTGTAGAGCGGCAGCAACCGCCGGTGCAGGGCGAGCGCACCGGCGTTGTCGCCCGCCTCGAACGCCTCGATCATCTGCTTGGTCAGCGCGCCGGTGAAGTGGGTGGAGGTGCCGACCACGCCGACCGCGCCGATCGACAGCATCGGCAGGGTGAGCGCGTCCTCGCCGCTGTAGTAGGCCAGGTCGGTGCGGCTGAGCACCTCCGACGTGGCGAACAGGTCGCCCTTGGCGTCCTTCACCGCGACGATCCGGCCGTGCTCGGCCAGCTTGACGAGCGTCTCGGTGGCGATCGCCACGCCCGCGCGGTGCGGGATGTCGTAGAGCATGACCGGCAGGCCGGTGGCGTCCGCGACTGTGGTGAAGTGTCGCAGCAGCCCGGCCTGCGGCGGCTTGTTGTAGTACGGCGTGACCACCAGCAGGCCGTGCGCACCGGCCTTCTCGGCCTGCGTGGCCAGCTCGACTGTGTGCCGGGTGTCGTTGGTGCCCACACCGGCGACGATGCGGGCCCGGTCGCCGACCGCCTCGACCACGGTGCGGATCAGCGACTCCTTCTCCGCCTCCGTGGTGGTCGGGGACTCGCCGGTGGTGCCGTTGAGCACCAGCGCGTCGTTGCCCTGCTCGTCGACGAGATATTCGGCCAGCCGGGCGGCGCCGTCGAGATCCAGGCCGCCGTCCGGCGTGAACGGGGTCACCATGGCCGTCATCACTCGCCCGAACGGGCGCGACGCGCCCCGGCTCGGGGCGGCGGAGTGGTCGTGCGTCATGCTCACAACCTAGCGGACGGCCGCCGGTGGCCCGGCGGCGAAGGGCGACGAGTCACTCCGCGTGCGGCGACGCAGCCACCTCGGAGCCGTCGGGCAGGGTGGAGATCACGAAGTCGGCGAAGACGTTCGGCGCGACACCCTTGAGCTGGCGCAGGCACTCCACCGCCAGCTCGCGGATCTCCACGTCGGCGTGCTCGGTGGCGCGCATCTTCACGAAGTGCCGCCAGGCCCGGTAGTTGCCGGTCACCACGATCCGGGTCTCGGTGGCGTTCGGCAGCACCGCCCGGGCCGCCTGGCGGGCCTGCTTGCGGCGCAGCGTCGGGTTGGGCTCGTCGGTGAAGCGGGCCTCCAGCCCTTCCAGCAACTCGGTGTACGCCCGCACCGCCGCGTCGGTGGCCTCGACGAACTTCTTGTGCAGCTCCGGGTCGTCGGCGATCACCGACGGCTCGACCATCGCCGCGTCCCGCTCGGGCACGTAGCGCTGGGAGAGCTGGGAGTAGGAGAAGTGCCGGTGCCGGATCAGCTCGTGGGTGAACGAGCGGGAGACGCCGCTGAAGTAGAAGCTCACCGAGCCGTGCTCCAGCACGCTCAGGTGGCCGACCTCCAGGATGTGCGCCAGGTAACCGGCGTTGGTGGCGGTGGCCGGGTTCGGCTTCTTCCAGCTCTGGTAGCAGGCCCGGCCGGCGAACTCGGCGAGCGCCTGCCCACCGTCGGCGTCGGTGGACCAGGGCACCTCTTCGGGCGCCTGGAACTGGGTCCACGCGATCAACTTGACCTGGGGCTGAACCATCTCCGGCATTCCTGCGACTGTAGTTGGCCCGCGCCCGGCGTGGAAATCGGGCACGCGGCCGGCCAGCGGGCGCTCCGCCCAGGTGTCTCGGCCTGAGTCGTCCGATATCGCCGCTCCGGCTCTCAAGATCTTGGTAGGAAATGGCCCCCATAGGGGCGCTGCGCTTCCAAGATCTTCTCCGATCCCGCTTTGCGGAACATCGAACCCGGATAGCGGGAGCGCTCCGGCGGAGAGGGCGGAGAGGGCTAGACGTAGAGCGAGGTGAAGGGTGACCAGGGCAGGTTGCGGACGACCGAGAAGACCCCCCACGCGGCCAGGAACATGCCGATGACCTTGGGGCTGAACTGGACCTCGGGCAGCTTCCAGCCGAACGCCCGGTTGCCGGCCCAGGCCACGAAGAGCCAGGCCAGGAACGGCAGCGCGAAGACGAACAGGAAGTGGTGCCGGGCGGCGGCGGGCAGGTCGCCGTGCAGCACGTACCAGAGCGCGCGGGTGCCGCCGCAGCCCGGGCAGTCCAGCCCCGTGGTCAGCTTGAGCAGGCAGGTCGGTGCGGCGTCCGGGTCGCTGCGGGTCGGGTCGCTGATCAGGGCGTACGCGATGCCGAGGCCGACGCAGCCGAGCGCGGCCAGCGGCACCGCCCAGCGCGGGGCGCGGGCGTGCAGGCGCAGCACCATCCGGGTGAACCGGTCGGCCTCGACCGGCTGGTACGCCACCGGGTAACCCGGCCACGGCGCTCCGGGCGCCCCGACGGGAGCTGGCGGGCCGGCGAGCGCGTGCGACGGTGATCCGGACTCCGGCTGCACGTGCCCGTGCGGCTCGGTGTGCGGGTCGGGCGCGGTGGCAGGCCGGTCAACGCTCGTCACGCGCTCACCGTACACCGGCCACGCCCACCAGCGCGGCGGCCAGCGGCCCCGCGAGGTCGCCCGCGGCGGGCGGGGCGACCGCGTCCAGGCCGAGCCAGCCGGCCAGCCGGTAGAGCTCGGCGGCGAGCGCCACTGCCGTCTCCCCCGGGTCGGCGCCCGGCTCGACCCAGGCGGCCGGCACCAGCAGCGCCCCGGCCTTCCGGTCGGCCTTCAGGTCGACGCGGGCGGTGAAGCGCTCGCCCTGTCGGAACGGCAGCACGTAGTAGCCGTAGACCCGCTGCGGCGCCGGCACGTAGATCTCGATCCGGTAGGTGAAGCCGAACAGCCGCTCAGTGCGCGCCCGCTCCCAGACCAGCGGGTCGAACGGGCTGACCAGCGTGTTGCCGCGTACCCAGCGGGGCAGCCGCGCGTCGGCGTGCAGGTAGGCCGGCTGCCGCCAGCCCTGCACCGTGACCGGGGTCAGTTCGCCCGCCTCGACCAGCTCGGCCACCGCCCGCCGCGCCCCGGCGACCGGCAGCCGGAAGTAGTCGCGCAGGTCCGTCTCGGCGGCGACGCCGAGCGAGCGGGCGGCGATCGACACGAGCGACCGGTGCGCCTCGGCGTCACCCGGGGTGGGCGCGTCCAGCACGGCGGCCGGGAGCACCCGCTCGGGCAGGTCGTAGCGGCGGGCGAACGAGTTGGTGCGGTCGGCGGCGGTGACCTCGCCGGCCCAGAACAGGAACTCCAGCGCCCGCTTCACGGCCGACCAGTTCCAGCCCCAGTTGCCGGTCTCCCGCGGGGCGTCGTGCTCGATCTCGGCCGCGGTCAGCGGCCCTCGGGCGGCCACCTCGTCGCGGACCCAGGCGACCAGCTCGGGCTGCTCCTCGGCGATCCGGCGCATGCCGCCCCACGCCTCGTCGCGGGCCTTGGCCATCCGCCAGCGCAACGCCGGGTGCAGCCCCACCGGGACCAGCGACGCCTCGTGGGCCCAGTATTCGAACAGCTCACGCGGGCGGCGGTAGGCGGCGGTGTCCAGCAGGGCGGTCGGGTACGGCCCGAGCCGGCTGTAGAGCGGCAGGTAGTGCGCGCGCTGGAGCACGTTCACCGAGTCCATCTGGATCAGCCCGACCCGGTCGAGCACCCGGCGCAGGTGGCGGCGGGTGGGCACGCCTGAAGGCGCCGGGTCGGCGAAGCCCTGGGCGGCCAGGGCGATCCGGCGGGCCTGGGCGAGGGAGAGCGATTCCGGTACGGCCATCGTCGGCGACCCTAATCCAGCGGTACGACATCGGGAGCGGCGGCTGGACCGATCGCCCGTCGGGGCATAGAACGGACAGGTGCTCACCATTCGCCGGGAGGAACCGGACGACGCCGAGGCCATCGCCCGGGTGCACGTCCACGGCTGGCAGGCCGGGTACGCCGGGATCATGCCCGAGGAGGTGCTGAGCCGGCTGAACCCGCGCGCCTGGGCGCAGCGCCGCCGCGACCTCGGCACCGCCGACCCGGAGCACCCGTTCACCACGCTCGTCGCCGTGGACGGCGGCATGATCGTCGGGTTCACCACGTTCGGGCCGTACCGGAACAACCAGGACCGCGGCGACCTCGACCCGGCGCACGGCGAGCTGCTGGCGATCTACCTGGAACCGGCGCACTGGGGTTCGGGCGCCGGCCGGACGCTGCTCGCGGCGGCCCGGGACGGCCTGGCCGAGCGGGGCTGGACCGGGTACCGGCTCTGGGTGCTCGCCGACAACGCCCGGGCCCGCCGCTTCTACGAGCGGGCCGGGCACTCACCGGACGGTGAGGAGTCCGCCTACCCGGTGCCGCTGTCCGGTGGCCGCACCCCGATCCTGCTCCGCGAGCTGCGGTACACCACCGGAGGCTGACCCGGCCGGGACGCCGTCGCCGGGACGCCCGCCGCCGGCCGGCGTGAGCCAGTGCCGGACCGGCAGCCCGAGCAGCAGCGCCAGGCTGATCCACACGTACGTGTTGCTGCCGAGGAAGCCGTCCACGCCGGTGAAGTCCTTCTCCCAGGACCAGACGATCCGGCTGCACAGCAGCGCGTACCCGATCAACGCGGCGGCCAGCAGCAGACGGCGCCGGCGGCTGCGCGCGGGCGCCGCCATGCCGTTGTCGACGAGCAGGATCAGGCCGGGCAGCAGCCAGACCAGGTGGTGCACCCAGGTGACCGGGCTGACCAGGCACATCACGGCACCGGTGAGGGCCAGGCCGGTGGCCTCGTCGCCGGCGGCCACCGCCGCCCGCGAACGCCACGCCCACACCACGAGCGTCAGGAGTACGAGCACCAGCCAGGCGATCGTGCTCGGGTGCTGCGGGTCGAGCCGGGCGACCACCCCGCGCAGCGACTGGTTGGAGACGAACGCCAGTTCACCGACCCGGTCGGTGTTCCACAGCGCCTCGGTCCAGAACTCCCGGGACGCGTCGGGGAAGAGACCGGCGGCCACGAGCGTGGCGACGGCGGCCGTGCCGACTGCGGTCAGCGCGGTCCGCCAGCGGCCGGTGACCAGCAGGTAGACGATGAAGATGCCGGGCGTCAGCTTGATCGCGGTGGCCAGGCCGATGCCCACGCCCGCCCAGCGGCTGCGCGCCGGCAGCAGCCACAGCAGGTCCACCGCCACCAGGAACAGCAGCAGCATGTTGACCTGGCCGAAGTTGACCGTCTCGCGCATCGGCTCGTACGCGGCGGCCAGGCAGAGCGCCACAGCGAGCGCGAACCAGCGGGTCCAGCCGGACCGGCGGGCCACCGGGTCCAGCAGCCGCCAGATCACCACGGCGCTCGCCAGCACCGTCGCGGTCACGCTCACCACGATCGCCGCGCCCCACGGCAGGTACGCCATCGGCAGCATCACCAGTGCGGCGAACGGCGGATAGGTGAAGCCGTACTGCGTGCCGGGGCGCAGGAAGTCGTAGATCTCCCCGCCGTCACGCGCCCAGTACGTCAGCGCGCCGTAGTAGACCTGCAGGTCGAAGAAGCCGTGCCGCACCGCCGCCACGGAGAGGAACACGGTAACCGCCGCGGCGAGCGCCACCACGGCGACGACCTGCGTGATCGTCCGCCCGGCACCCTGCGCCACCGTCACCCTCCTCGCCCTGCGTAGGCTCACGTGCCATGGCTGCAGGCTACGTCCGGCCCGCGCGTCCCGAGGACGCCGGCGAGATCGCACGCATCCAGCTCGCGACCTGGCGGGTCGCGTACCGCCGGATCCTGCCACGGCACGTGCTCGACAACCTCGACGAGGCGTACCTCGCGCGGCGGTGGAGTGCGGCGGTGCAGGAGCCGCCCTCGGGCGCGCACCGGGTGCTGGTCGCCGTCGAACAGGCGGCGCAATCCTATCTGGTGGGGTTCGTCGCCTCCGGTCCGGCCGACGCCGACGCGCTCGCCCCCGACGAGCCGGCCGAGGCGCTCGGCTCGGACGTCGCCGCGGTCACGGATCTGCTGGTCGAGCCCCGGTGGGGGCGGCGCGGGCACGGCAGCCGGCTGCTCGCCGCGGCCGTCGACCACTGGCGCGCCGACGGTCTGACCCGGGCGGTGGCGTGGACGTTCGACGCCGACGCCGCGACCCGGAAGTTCCTCGGCTCGACCGGCTGGGAGCCGGACGGAGCGGCCCGCGCGCTGGACGTGGACGACATGCTGGTCCCCCAGATCCGCCTGCACGTGGCAGTCCCGGAGGAAAATCTTCCGCCGCAGCGATGAGTTCCGCTCGTCTCGCCGGTCCACCCTCGCGTGGGTGGGCCGGCGGTCCCGGCACGGGGCAGGACCGCCACCCCACCCGCCGCACCCCGCCCCGATCCAGTCGATCATGAAGTTGGCGGCCTTTTCGATCTCCCCAACTGCCGCCAACCTCATGATCGACCAGGTACAGGCCGGGGGGTGAGGGTGAGGGTGGGGGTCAGGCTGGGGGGAGTTCGGCTACCAGTTCTTCGTCCTCCATCGCGCCTGTGGGGTGGAAGCCCAGGGACGTGTAGAGGGCGGCGGCGGGCTTGTTGTCGGGGTGGTAGCTCAGGCGGATCGGCCGGCCCGCCTCGGCGAGCCAGTCGGCGAGCGTCCGCACTGTGGCGCGGCCCAGGCCCCGGCCCTGCTCGGCGGCGTCGATCACCATGCCGCCGATCCAGCGCGACTCGTCGTCGTCCACGCCCCACATGACGTGGCCGACGACCGTCTCGTCGGCGTAGACGGCCAGCGAGTTCCAGACGTCCGAGCGCTCGGTGAGAAGCAGGTAGCGGGCGGCCAGCGCGGCCACGAAGGCGCGCTGGCCGTCGTGCGGCGCGACGTCCGCCACGGCCCGCCAGTTGTCGTCGTCCACCGGGCGCAGCGTCACCCGGCGGCCGGTGCGGTCGGAGTGTCCGGAATCGATCATGAAAGCAGCCTAGGTCCACGCCGCCGACCAGGCAAAACGGTTTCCCGCAGCAGGCCGGGGCACGCCGCGCGACGGATCAGTCGAGCAGGGCGTCCAGGCCGACTGTGAGACCGGGCCGGCGACCCACCTCCCGGACCGCGAGCAGCACGCCGGGCATGAACGACACCCGGTCGTACGAGTCGTGCCGGATGGTGAGCGTCTCGCCGGTGGTGCCGAACAGCACCTCCTGGTGGGCGACCAGGCCGGTGGCGCGTACGGCGTGCACGCGTACCCCGTCGATGTCGGCACCGCGGGCGCCGGCCACCTCGTCGCGGGTCGCGTCCGGCGCGGGACCCAGGCCGGCGTCGGCGCGGGCGGCGGCGATCAGCCGGGCCGTGTGGGTGGCGGTGCCGCTCGGCGCGTCCAGCTTGCGCGGGTGGTGCTGCTCGACGATCTCGACCGACTCGAAGTAGCGGGCGGCGCGCGCCGCGAACTGCATCATCAGCACCGCGCCGATGCCGAAGTTGGGGGCGATCACCACGCCTACGCCGGGCCGGTCGTCGAGCCAGCCCCGCACCTCGGCGAGCCGCTGCCCGGTGAAGCCGGTGGTGCCGACCACCGCGTGCACGCCGTTCTCGACGCACCAGCGCAGGTTGTCCATGACCGCGTCGGGGGTGGTGAAGTCGACGACCACTTCGGCACCCGCCTGCGCCACCGCGTCCAGGTCGTCGCCCTGGTCGACGGCCGCGACCAGCTCCAGGTCGGCGGCGGAGTCGACCGCCTTGCAGACCTCCATGCCCATCCGGCCCCGGGCACCGAGCACACCGACCCGGGCCGCCGTCTTCTGCTGCTCAGTCACGGGCCACAACCTATCCCAGCGCCCGGCATGGGATCCGGCGGACCGGCGCGGCGCTCAGGACCGGTGGGGCGCTCAGCTCGTGGCCGTGAAGCTGCCGGAGTCGAACGGACCCACCACGGCAAGCGACATGGGCCGGCCGAGCAGGTCGGCGGCGAGCGTGTTCACGTCGTCGAGCGTCACCGCGTCCACCCGGGCCAGCAGGTCGTCCACCGGCATCAGGTTGCCGTAGAGCAGCTCCCCCTTGGCGAGCCGGCTCATCCGCGAGCCGGTGTCCTCCAGCCCGAGCACGAACGAGCCCTTGCTCATCCCCTTGCCCCGGGCCAGTTCCGCCTCGGTGATCCCCTCGGCGGCCACCCGCGCCAGCTCCGCGCGGGTCAGGTCCAGCACCTCGTCCACCTTGCCCGGCGCGCACCCGGCGTAGACGGCGAACACGCCGCTGTCGGCGTACTGGCTGGCGTAGGAGTAGACCGAGTACGCCAGGCCACGCTGCTCCCGGATCTCCTGGAACAGCCGGCTGGACATGCCGCCGCCGAGCACGTTGTTGAGCACGCCGAGCGCGAACCGCCTGTCGTCGGTGCGGTCGATCCCCGGGCAGCCGAGGATGACGTGCGCCTGCTCGGTCTCCTTCGGCTCGACGAGCGTGGTGGCCGGCTTGGTGCGTACCGTAGGGGTGGCCGCGCGGTGCGGCGCCGGCGACGCCGGGTCGGTGTCCAGCGGGGTGCCGCGCAGCGCCTGCCGGACCAGCTTGACCACTGCGGCGTGGTCGAGGTTGCCGGCGGCGGCGATCACGATCTGCGGCGCGGTGTAGCGGCGGCGGTAGAAGCCCTGGATCTGCCGCCGGGTCATCGGCGTGACCGTCTCCTCGGTGCCGGAGATGAGCCGGCCCAGCGGGTGGTCGCCGTAGACGGCGCGGGCGAACAGGTCGTGCACCTCGTCGCCGGGCTCGTCGTCGTGCATGGCGATCTCTTCGAGGATGACGCCGCGTTCGGTCTCCACGTCGGCGGCGGTCAGCACCGAGTCGGCGACCAGGTCGCACATGACGTCGATGGCCAGCGGCAGGTCCTCGTCCAGCACCCGCGCGTAGTAGCAGGTGTATTCCTTCGTGGTGAAGGCGTTCGTCTCGCCGCCCACGGCCTCGATCTGCGACGAGATCTCCAGCGCGCTGCGCTTGTTGGTGCCCTTGAACAGCAGGTGCTCCAGGAAGTGCGCGGCACCGGCCTGCGAGCCGGTCTCGTCGCGCGAGCCGACCGCCACCCAGATGCCGAACGACACGCTGCGCATCGCCGGGATCGCCTCGGTGAGCACCCGCAGCCCGCTGGGCAGCACGGTACGGCGGACGGTGCCGCCGAGCGGGTCGTCGCTGAGCGTCCGGGTGACCGCGCGGGCCGCCGAACCGGTCGACGCCACCCCCCGTCCCGTCGAGGCGACTGACGAACTCACGAGAACCTGCTCTCCGGATGACGAGGAACGGCGGGACGTACGACGGCTCCAGCTCGCGCAGGCGACCTGGAGCCGTGGGCCGGCCCGGGCGACGCGGACGTCACCCGGGCCGGTCGGTGGATCAGCTGTGCCGGGTCCGGCGACGCGGACGGGACTCGCCGCCGCCCTCGCCACCCTCGGAGCGGCGCTCGCCACCCCGGTCACCGCGGTCACGCGGGCCACGGTCGCCGCCGCGGTCCCGGCCCGACGGACGGTCGCCACCGGCCGCCTCACCGGCGGCCGGCGCCTCGGCGCCCTCCGGACGGATCTTGTCCAGGTAGATCTTGCCGCGGGCGTCGATGTCCGCGATCTCCACCTCGACCTTGTCGCCGACGTTGAGGAAGTCCTCGACCTTCTCGACCCGCTTGCCGTCGCCCACCTTGGAGATGTGCAGCAGGCCGTCACGGCCCGGCAGCAGCGAGATGAAGGCGCCGAACGCGGCGGTCTTCACCACCGTGCCGAGGAACCGCTCGCCCACCTTCGGCAGGGTCGGGTTCGCGATGCCGTTGATCCGGTCCACAGCGGCCTGAGCCGACGGGCCGTTGGTCGCGCCGACGTAGATGGTGCCGTCGTCCTCGATGGAGATCTCGGCGCCGGTCTCGTCCTGGATCGCGTTGATGGTCTGGCCCTTCGGGCCGATCACCATGCCGATCTTGTCGACCGGGATCTTCACGGTGGTCACCCGCGGCGCGTAGTCCGACATCTCGGCCGGCGCCTCGATGGCCCGCTGCATCACGTCGAGGATGGTCTGCCGGGCCTCGTGCGCCTGCTGCAGCGCGGCGGCCAGCACGTCCGACGGGATGCCGTCGAGCTTGGTGTCGAGCTGCAGCGCGGTGACGAAGTCACGGGTGCCGGCGACCTTGAAGTCCATGTCGCCGAACGCGTCCTCGGCGCCGAGGATGTCGGTCAGCGTCACGTACTGGGTCTTGCCGTCGACCTCGTCGGAGATGAGGCCCATGGCGATGCCGGCGACCGGCGCCTTCAGCGGCACACCGGCCGAGAGCAGGCCCAGCGTCGAGGCGCAGACCGAACCCATCGAGGTGGAGCCGTTGGAGCCGAGCGCCTCGGAGACCTGCCGGATGGCGTACGGGAACTCCTCGCGCGACGGCAGCACCGGGATCAGCGCCCGCTCGGCCAGCGCGCCGTGACCGATCTCGCGACGCTTCGGCGAGCCGACCCGGCCGGTCTCACCGGTCGAGTACGGCGGGAAGTTGTAGTTGTGCATGTAGCGCTTGCGGTTCTCCGGGGACAGCGTGTCCACCATCTGCTCCATGCGCAGCATGTTCAGCGTGGTGACGCCCAGGATCTGGGTCTCGCCGCGCTCGAACAGCGCCGAGCCGTGCACCCGCGGCAGCACGCCGACCTCGGCGCTCAGCGGACGGATGTCACGCGGGCCGCGGCCGTCGATGCGGACCTGCTCGCGCAGCACCCGGTTGCGGACCTCGGACTTGGTCAGCGAGCGGAACGCGGCGGACAGCTCCTTCTCGCGGCCCTCGAACCGGCCGGTCAGCTCCTCGGCGACCTTGGCCTTGATCCGGTCCAGGGCCTCCTCGCGGTCGGCCTTGCCGGCGATCTTCAGGGCCTCGGTGACGTCGGCGCGGGCCACGTCGGCCACCGCGTCGTAGACGTCGTCCTGGTAGTCCAGGAAGACCGGGAACTCGCTGACCGGCTTGGCGGCGACCTCGGCCAGCTCGCTCTGCGCCCGGCACAGCTCACGGATGGCCGGCTTGGCGGCCTCCAGGCCGCTGGCCACGATCTCCTCGGTCGGCGCGGTGGCGCCGTCGGAGATCAGGGCCACCGCGTTCGGGGTGGCCTCGGCCTCGACCATCATGATCGCGACCTCGCCGTCGGCGAGGGTGCGGCCGGCCACGACCATGTCGAAGGTGGCCCGGGCCAGCTCCTCCAGGGTCGGGAAGGCGACCCACTGGCCGTCCACGTGCGCGACCCGGGTCGCGCCGATCGGGCCGGAGAACGGCAGGCCGGAGAGCTTGGTCGACATCGAGGCGGCGTTGATGGCCACCACGTCGTACGGGTGCTGCGGGTCGAGCGCCAGCACGGTCTCGACGACCTGGACCTCGTTGCGCAGGCCCTTGACGAACGACGGGCGCAGCGGCCGGTCGATCAGCCGGCAGGTGAGGATGGCGTCCTCGCTGGGCCGGCCCTCGCGGCGGAAGAACGAGCCGGGGATGCGGCCCGCGGCGTACATCCGCTCCTCGACGTCCACCGTCAGCGGGAAGAAGTCGAACGACTCGCGCGGCTGCTTGCCGGCGGTGGTGGCGGAGAGGACGACCGTCTCGCCGAGCTGGGCGACGACGGAGCCGGCGGCCTGACGGGCCAGGCGGCCGGTGGAGAAGGTGATCTCACGGGTGCCGAAGGACCCGTTGTCGATCACCGCGGTGCGGGATTCGGTGCCGAGGTTGGTCTCGGTCATGTGCTGTGGTGCTCCTTCGCGTCGTCGGCCGACGACACGGGAACTGCTCAGGCGGCCGGTCTTCGATCGAAGCGCCCGGGGTGGCCGGCGTCGTGCCGGGATTCCCGGGGGCCACTACCGGAGACCGGTGCTGACCGGCTCCCTCTTCGGGTGTCGCGCGGCCGGGTTCTTCGGTGGTACTGCAACGGGGGAGCGGCCAGGCGGCCACTCCCCCGTCAGGTCATCGGCGCAGGCCGAGCCGCTCGATGAGCGACCGGTAGCGGTTGATGTCCTTCTTCTGGACGTAGTTCAGCAGCCGGCGGCGCCGGCCGACCAGCAGCAGCAGCCCACGGCGGCTGTGGTGGTCGTGCTTGTGCACCTTCAGGTGCTCGGTGAGCTCCGCGATCCGCTTGGTCAGGACCGCGACCTGCACCTCGGGCGAGCCGGTGTCGCCCTCGGCGGTCGCGTACTCCTGGCGGATCTTGGCCTTGGCTTCCTGGTCGAGCGCCATGTTCTCCCTGTTTCGTGGGTCATTCGATGAGGTCCGGAGCGGTCGTGGTGACCGGTGCAACGGACCGGTTCCTCGCACCCGCGGCGTCGTGCAGGCACGCGAGGCCCCCGTCGGTCAGCCGACGTCTCCGTCAGCCTACCAGCCCTCGGGACGGACGGCCGGTCAAGGTGGCCCCGCGCCGGTCAGAGCACCGCCCGGCGGGTGCGTTCCACGTCCTCGGCGATCTGGGCCACCAGCGGTTCGATCGCGTCGTATGTCCGCTGCTCACGCAGGTGCGCCACGAAGTCCAGGGCCAGCCGCTCGCCGTACAGGTCGCCGCTGAAGTCCAGCGCGTACGCCTCCACCCGCCGCTCCCGGCCGGAGAACGTCGGGTTGGTGCCGATCGACACGGCCGCCGCCAGCGGTTCGCCGTCGCGGCGCACCAGGCGGGCCGCGTACACCCCGTCGGCCGGCACCGCCGCGTACCTGTGGGTCAGCAGGTTGGCGGTGGGGTAACCCAGCTCACGTCCGCGCTGGTCGCCGCGGACCACCACGCCCTCGACGCGGTGCGGGCGGCCGAGCGCCGCCGCCGCCGCGCCCACGTCCCCCGCGTCGACGCAGGACCGGATGTACGTGGAGGAGAAGACGGTCCCCGCCTCGGCGACCAGCGGCGCCCCCTCGACGGCGAACCCGAAGGTACGGCCCAGCCGCTCCAGCAGCGGCACGTCACCGGCGGCCCGGTGCCCGAACCGGAAGTTGTCACCGACCACCACCAGCGCGGCGTGCAGGTGCGCGACCAGGACGTCGTGCACGAACGCCTCGGGTGGCAGCCGGGAGAACTCGACTGTGAACGGCACCACGCAGAGCACGTCCACGCCGAGCGCCTCGATCAGCTCGGCCTTGCGGGCCGGCTCGGTCAGGACCGCCGGGTGCGAGCCGGGGCGTACCACCTCGGCCGGGTGCGGGTCGAACGTCACCACCACCGACTTGACGCCCAGCTCCCGGGCGCGCGCCACGGCGTGACCGATGGTGGCCTGGTGCCCCCGGTGCACGCCGTCGAAGACGCCGATGGTGACCACCGAGCGTCCCCAGCCGCCGGGCGCCGCCTCGTACCCCCGCCACCGCTGCATGCCGTTCCTCCCCCTGTCCGCCCGCGCGCCGTTCAGGCCGGGGCCAGCACGATCTCCGCGCGGGCCCGACCGTCCCGCTCGCTGACGATAGCGATCAGCCCGCCCGCCGGGTCGAAGACCGCGTACGGCCCGGTGATGCCGGCGGGCGCCAGCGGCCCGCCGTGGGACAGCACCCGGGTCTCGTCGGCGGTGGCGTCCCGGCGCGGGAAGAACCGCGCGGCGGCGGCGTCCAGCGGCAGGTTCACCACGTCCGGCGCGCGCTCCTCGAGCTGGTCGAGCGTGGCCGCCTCGGCGAGCGTGAACCCGCCCACAGCGGTCCGGCGCAGCGCGGTGAGGTGACCGCCGACGCCGAGCGCCGCGCCCGCGTCGCGGGCCAGCGCCCTGATGTACGTCCCGGACGAGCAGGTCACGTCCACGTCCACGTCCACCACGTCCGGGACGTCCCGGCGGATCGCCAGCACGTCCAGCCGCGACACGGTCACCCGGCGGGCGGGCAGCTCGACCGCCTCCCCGTCGCGGACCCGCTTGTACGCCCGCTGACCGTCGATCTTGATGGCGCTCACCGCGCTCGGCACCTGGTCGATCTCGCCGGTGAGGGCGGCCAGCGCGGCGCGTACCCCGTCGTCGGTGACCGCTCCGGCCGGGGTGGTCGCGACCACCTCGCCCTCGGCGTCGTCGGTGACCGTGGCCTGTCCCAGCCGGATCGTCGCGGCGTAGCTCTTGCCGGCGCCGATCACGTACGTGAGCAGCCGGGTCGCCCGGCCCACCCCGATCACCAGGACGCCGGTGGCCATCGGGTCGAGCGTGCCGCCGTGACCGACGCGGCGGGTACGCGCCAGCCGCCGGATGCGGGCCACGACGTCGTGCGACGTCATGCCGCCGGGCTTGTCGACCACGATCAGACCGTCTGTGCTCACGACCGCCAAGCCTGCCAGACGTCGGTGATCGGCCCTGCGGGGGATACCGCCCAGCTTCGGCGGGGTGTCAAGATCGTGCGCCAGCGCCCCGTCTGCCCGGGAAGTCCGATGACCGATCACCGCTCCGCCCCCGACCCCTACTTCTCCGCCGGCCCGCCGGAGGACGAGCTGGGACGGGTGCCCGAGTGGCTGCGCCGGCCCGAGCCCGAGGTGCCGCCCGGCCGCGCGGACCGCCTGCGGATCGCGCTCGGCGGGCACTCCGGCAAGCTGCTCGGCGGCGTACTCGCGCTGGTGCTGCTCGCGTTCTTCGGGCTCGTCGGGGGCCTCGGCTACCAGGGCTTCCAGCGCTGGCGGGAACCGGCCGTCGAACACCCCACGGTGAGCCTGCCGGTCGGTGAGCAGGCGTCCTCGTCGGCGTCCCCGCCGCCGGCGGCCGGCCCGTTCGACAGCACCCCGGCGGCCGGCTTCCCGGAGGGCGCGGCGGGGATCGCGCTGCCCCGGGCCAAGCGCACCGGCCCGTTCACCGAGAAGCAGGTGGCCGACACGCTGGCCAAGGTACGCAAGGCGCTGGTCACCGCCCGGCTGGACCGCACCTTCTTCACCGCGAAGGACCCGGAGCGGCTGGTGCGCCAGTTCGCCCCGGACGCGCGGGCCGACGTGCGCGACGACTTCCCCACCGGCGAGGCGAGCACCTACGCGACCCGGCTCGCCCCCGGCGCCCGGCTCACCGCCGACCAGCCCCGGGTCGAGGGCCGGATCAGCTACCGGGCGACGAAGGACCGGGACGGCATCCGCATCCTGGAGGTGACCACGAACTTCGTCTGGGCGTACGCGTTCCCCACCACCAGCCCCACGCCGGGCGACGGTGTCGTGGTGGTCCACGACACGGTGAAGTGGAGCATCCCGCACCCGGCCGACGTGACCACCGCCTCCGCCGGGCTGTGGATCGAGAGGGCCGACTCGTACGCCTCCAACATCGACTGCGCCGCGCTGGACAAGGGGCTGCTCGCGCTCGGCAAGCAGTCGTTCGGCGGGCCGGCCGACCCGGACCCGGACGCGGTCTTCGACCCGGACAAGACGGTCGATCTGCCGGACACCTGCTGACCGGCGTCAGCGCACCGCGCCGACCACCGCCCACGCACCCGAGCGCATCCGCAGCAGCAGGCCGGCCAGCCGCAGCACCACGAACAGCGTCAGTCCGGCCCAGATCCCGCCCAGCCCGAGGTCGAACCCGTAGGCCAGCCAGATCGCCGGCAGGAACCCGCCGAACGCACACACGATGGTGAGGTTGCGCAGGTAGCGCACGTCGCCCGCGCCGATCAGCACCCCGTCGAGCGCGAACACCACGCCGCCGATCGGCTGGAGCGCCACGAACCACGGCCAGGCCGTCATGGCCTGCTCGCGTACCTGCGGATCGGAGCTGAACCACGACGGCACGACGCCGGCGCCGGCGGCGATGAGCACCGCGAAGGCCACGCCGCACAGCCCGCCGAGCAGCGCGATGCGGCGGGCCAGGAACCGCGCGGCCGCCGCGTCGCCGCCGCCGAGCGCGGCGCCGACCAGCGACTGCGCGGCGATGGCCAGCGCGTCGAGCACCAGCGCGGTGAAGAACCACAGCTGTACGGCGATCTGGTGCGCGCCGACAGCGGCGGCGCCGAAGCGGGCCGCGACGGCTGTGGCGGACAGGAAGCTGGCCTGGAACGCGACGCCCCGCACGAGCAGGTCCCGGCTGAGCACGAGCTGCTGACCGATCACCCGCGGCCGGGGGCGCAGCGAGACCCGCTCCCGCACCAGCGCCGCCGCGAACAGCACCCCGGACAGCGTCTGCGCGATCGCGTTCGCCACCGCCGAGCCGACCAGGCCGAGCCCGGCCGGGTAGACGAGCAGCGGGCAGAGCACCGCGGAGAGCAGGTTCGGGCCGAGCACGAACAGCAGCGGGCGGCGGGTGTCCTGGATGCCGCGCAGCCAGCCGTTGCCGGCGGCGGCGAGCAGCAGGCCGGGCGCGCCGAGCGCCGCGATCCGCAGCCACCCGGCGGCGGCGTCGGCCACCTCGCCGGGGCCGCCGACGAGGGTACGCGCCAGCGCGCCCCCACCGATGCCGATGGCGACCGCCACCAGCACTCCGGTGGCGAGCGCGAGCCAGGACGCCTGGACGCCCTCGGCCACCGCGGCGGCCCGGTCCCCCGCCCCGAAGCGGCGGGCCGAGCGGCCCGTTGTGCCGTACGCGACGACGGTCCCGACCCAGGCGGTGAGCGTCATGACCGTGCCACCGACGGCGAGCGCGGCCAGCGGCACCCGGCCGAGGTGACCGACCACTGCGGTGTCGACCAGGACGTAGAGCGGCTCGGCGGCCAGCACCACGAGGGCGGGTAGCGCGAGCGCGGCGATCCGCCGCGGCGAGGCGGTGACGGGGGTGGCGGTGGTGCTCATCGCCGCCGATCCTGGCACGCTCCCAGTAAGGTCCGCAAGGCGCGGTACTACTTACCCACGTCGGCCAGAAACCGGGCCGCGTCACGGCGCCCCCGCAGGCGGCGCACCGGCAGCCCGGGGGCGTGCTCGGACAGCGCGGCCAGCACCCGGGGCCGGGAGTCGCGGGGATAACGCCAGACGTAGGGCAGGAAGTCGAGATCGAGCCGCTCCGGGCAGCCCTCTGGCCGGTCGGGGCGGGCCGCGGCGCGATGTGCCCACCGGCGGCGGACGATCCGGACCAGGCAGCGCAGCCGGGAGGTGTCGCAGAGCACCAGCAGGTCGGCGCGGGGCAGCCGCAGGTCGAGCGTGCTCGCGTAGTTGCCGTCCATCACCCAGGCCGGGCGGGCGGCGAGCGCGGCCACCTCGGCGCGGAAGTCGGCCGGGGCGGAGGCGGTCCAGCCGGGGCGCCAGTAGTGCCGGTCGAGGTGGATCAGGGGAAGGTCGAGTCGCCGGGCCAGTTCACCGGCGAGCGTGCTCTTGCCGGCGCCGGAGCTGCCGACCACGAGGATGCGTCTCACCGGGCGACGGTAGCGGCGCGCGGGGCGGCGATGCGCCCCGAGCGGCGGTGACGTCGGCGTCGGGCCGGGGTGTGGTCCTCGGGCCCGGCCGGCGTCACCGCCGGACGGCGTATGTCACTGACGGGTGTCCATCGAGGTCTGCAGCGCGCGGCGCATCTGCTCGCGCGCCTCGTCGGTGGTGGTCTCGGTCTGCGGCTTGCGCTTGCTCGGCATCTGAAGGTCCTTCCAGGGTGCGGACCGCCGGGACGTGGCGGCCCTACGGGCGCCCGGCGCTCCGGATCGGCGCGACAGCGAATCGCGCCGCGACCGGAAGTCGTCGGCGGCTGAGCGCCCGGCAGCGGTCCGGGATCACCGGAGCGGCTCGCCTGGCAGCGGGAGCCCGGGTCGGTCTGACCCTGGAGGGAGGCGAAGCCGGGTGCGGCACCACCGCCCGTGACCAGCGCCGCGAAGCGCCGGTCCCGCACCCAAATTAACGTTCACTTTCCAGATGCTGCCCGCTGTTCCCGAAATGCGGAAAGATCAACGTCGTCGTCCGGTCCGGCGAGGGCGGTCAGCGGGCCAGGAAGTGCCAGCCCAGCCACCACCAGAAGCCGAACAGCCCGATCCGGCCGACCGGCACCGGGCCCACCTCGTACCGCATCACGAACGCGCAGACGTCGGCCAGCGACGGGATCCGCGACCCCTCGCGGCGCGCGGCCCACTCGACCACGGCGAACAGCACGATCGAGACCAGAAACCCGCCGATCGCCAGTGCCCGCATCATCGGCGCACCAGTCCCCAGAACGCGGACAGCCACGCGAACCAGGCCGCCGAGCGGGCCAGGTTGTCCTCCAGCAGCGGATCGGCCAGCCGGGAGAAGGTGGGGAAGTCGTCACCCACCGCCATCACGAACGTCGCCCCCTCGAAGACCCCGAAGACGGTCACCGGGACCAGCCACCAGAGCGCGACCGACGGCAACCGGCGCGGCGCCGGACGCCGGGGCACCCGGTTGCTCAGGCCGACCCAGATCAACCCCCCGCCGGTGGTGAGGATGTAGAGGTTCGCCGCGGTCGAGAAGGACGGCATCTGGCCGCCGACCAGAGAGAGGCAGATCAGCACCGGCACGGAGACGACCGGCCGGTCCCAGGCCCGGGGCGCCTCGACGGTGAGCTCACGGGGATGATCCATCACCCGATTGTCCCCAGCGTGACGCACCGCGGAAAGCCCGGCACGCGTCGTGATCCCCCGAAAACGCGCCGATCAGCTCACACTTCCGATCGCCGCCGCACCGGATCGACCGGACCAGAAGGACATATCGCTCCAGCCGGGCGCCTCACGCCACGGGGGTCACCGCGCCGGTGGCCAACTCGGCGCGGATCCGTCCGACCACCTCGTCGAGCGCTCCCCGGCCGGTGAAACCGGCGGCGAACCGGTGCCCGCCGCCGCCGAGCGCCACCGCCACCCGGCTCACGTCCACCGCGCCCTTGCTGCGCAGCGACACCGCCCACTCCGCCTCGCCCGACTGCTTCACCACGCAGCTCACGTCCGCCTCGGCGGTGCAGCGCACCGAGTCGATCAGCGCCTCCAGCACGTAGGCGGGCTGGTCGTGGCGGACCAGGTCGTCGCGGGTGGCGTACGTCCAGACGAGGCCGTGCCCGGCGGCGGCCGCCGGTTCCAGCGCGGCCCGGCCCAGCACCTCGCCGAAGAGGCGGACGGCGCCGAACGGGCGGGTGTCGAAGATCCGCCGGGAGATGTCACCGGGCCTGATGCCCGTGGCGATCAGGCGGGCGGCCGTCTCGTGTACGGCCGGTGTGGTCGCCTCGAAGCGGAACGAGCCGGTGTCGGTGGTCAGCGCGACGTACAGCCCGGTCGCGATATCCGCGTCCAGCGTCACGCCGAGCCGGTCCAGCAGCTCCAGCGCGACCACGGAGGTGGCGGCGGCGTGCGGGTCGACCAGGCTGATCCGGCCGAACCCGCTGTTCGAGGCGTGGTGGTCGAGCACGAGCGACGTGCCGGCCGTGTCCAGCCGGTCGGCCAGGTCGCCCAGCCGGGACTCGCTCGCCGCGTCGAAGCAGATCACCAGGTCCGGAGCCGGGTACGCGTCGTCCTGCGGCACCAGCAGGTCCACGCCGGGCATCCACCGGAACGGCTCCGGCACCTCCGGCGGGCCGGGGAAGGTGGCCTGGAGATCGCGTACGCCGAGCCGGCGCAGACCCAGCCCGAAGCCGAGCATGCTGCCCAGCGCGTCCCCGTCCGGGTTCACGTGGCAGATCAGCAGCACCCGCGCGTCGGCGGGGAGATCGCGTACCGCCGCGACGGCGGCCGCCCATGCGGTCTCGGTGGGCCCGGCCGGCGCGCCACCCGCGGCGGCCTCGGTCACCGGCGGTCGCCGGCGCGCGGCTCGTCGTCGCCCTCGTCCTCGGCCGGGGCGTCCTCGCCGTCCTCGTCCTCCTCCTCGACCCGGTACGGCTGGGCGTCACCCGCGTACGAGGCCTGGGCGGCGAGGCGCTGCACCTCGGCGTCGGCGGTACGTGCGGCGGCGAGCAGGTCGTCGATGTGCTTGACCTGGTCCTGCACGTCGTCGAGGACGAACGTGAGCGTCGGCGAGTGCCGCAGCCCGAGCGCCTTGCCGACGGTGCTGCGCAGCATGCCCTTGGCGCTCTCCAGCGCGGCGGCGGTGCTCGCCTGGGCCGCCGCGTCGCCGAGCACCGTGTAGAAGACAGTGGCGTCGCGCAGGTCGGCGGTGATCCGGGCGTCGGTGATCGTGATCATGCCGAGCCGGGGGTCCTTGATCTGGCTGCGCACCACCGACGCGACAAGTTCCCGGATGCGCTCCGCGTGCCGGCGAACCTTTGCCTGATCCGTCATGTCCCCCACCTCCGGGATCACCTGTACCAATGACGGCGCCGGATCACCAGGCGATCCGGGCCGTCGGCCGGAGACGGCGGGCGCGTGGGCGCCGCCGGGTCCGACCGCCCAACGCTGAAGAACACTACCCGCGCCCCGCCGGACGTCGCGCGGCACGGCCGGAGTGCCGCGCGACGCGCCGTCAGTCGTCCGCGCCGTGCAGACGACGGCGCACCGACAGCAGCTCGGTCTCCGGGCGGGCGGCGACCAGCCGCTCGCAGGAGTCGAGCACCTCACGGACGTGGGCCGGCTCGGCGGCCACCACCGCCACCCCGATCTCGGCCCGGCCGTGCAGGTCCAGCGCCCCCACCTCGGCGGCGGAGACCTCGAACTTGCGCAACGCGGCGACGATCGGCCGGACGTAGGACCGCTTGGCCTTCAGGGACCGGGAGTCACCCGGGAGCAACAGGTCGAACAGTGCGGTTCCGGTATACACGGCGAGCAACGGTACGCCGGGCGGCGCACCCCGGCACGCGATTAAGGCGCGACAGCCACCAGCACGTCCCGCTCGATCGCCTGGTCGACCCGGTGGGCGAAGTCACCGAAGCCCGGGCCGTCGAGCACGCGCAGCCCGGCGTCGGCCAGCACCGCCTCCGCCTGCGCCCGCGGGGCCACGTGCGTGTTCCAGGACAGGCCGAGCGCTCCGCCCGGGCGCAGCAGCTCCCGCCACACCGGCACGGCGGCGGTGAGCAGCTCCAGCGGACTGCGGGACAACCCGTGGTCGGTACGGCTGCCGTGCGCCACGCCGTACGGCGCGTCGGTGACGATCACGTCGGCGCAGCGGGGACGCAGCGCCTCGCGGGCCCGGGTGGTGTCGGTGTGCAGCACTGTGACCCGCTGGGTGGCCCCGGCCCGGTGCTCGTCCCGCGACGGCGCGAGCACCGCCTCGAACCGGCGGGCCACCAGCTTGCGGTCCCGGCGCACCGACGTCGAGTCGGTGGTGTGCTTGAGCCGCTTGCGGCGCAGCCAGGTACGCAGGAACGCGGCGTACGCGTCCACGTCCTTGCCGTCGCGCTCGATGCCGATGCCGTCGTAGCCGTACATCAGGGCCTGGTTGAGCGTGGTGCCCCGGCCGCAGAGCGGATCCAGCACCACCACCGGCCCGTCCAGCATCCGCGGCGCGGCGGCGGAGGCGAGCACTGTGACGTTGAGCAGCAGCCGGGTGAACTGCTCGTTGGTCTTTCCGGCGTACTTGGGAATGGTGATCAGGTCGGAGTCGTACCGGGCCAGCGGGCGCAGCGGCACCGGCCGCAGCAGGTCGTCGCCGACCCGCTCGAACAGCGCGTACGCGGCCGACAGGTTCGCCAGGTGGGCCAGGTCCCGCTCGCCCAGCCCCGGTTCGGCGGTGGTGAACGTCAGGTACTCCACCCCGCCGATCCCGGTCACCTCCGCGGCGGCCGGCACGACGTCGAGCACGCCGGAACCGGCGAACACGGCCAGCTCGGCGCGGGCCAGCCGGGCCGCCGCGTCGGCGTAGACGCGGTTGGCGGAGGGGGCGAGGAGCAGCGCGTACCGGATCACGCCGCAGATTGTCGCAGCCTGAGCAGACGGCGACGGCCGGGGCCCGAAGGCCCCGGCCGTCGGCCGGTCTTACGCGTGGTCGTCAGGCGCGCGGCTTCTCGCGCATCTCGAACGTCTCGATGACGTCGCCGACCTGGACGTTGTTGTAGCCGCCCAGCGTCAGACCACACTCGAAGCCCTCGCGGACCTCGGTCGCGTCGTCCTTGAACCGCTTCAAGGAGCTGATCGTGAGGTTGTCCGCCACGACCGCCCCGTCCCGCAGCAGCCGCGCCTTGGCGTTGCGGCGGATGAGGCCGGACCGGACGATACAGCCGGAGATGTTGCCGATCTTGGACGAGCGGAAGACGTCGCGGATCTCCGCGGTGCCCAGCTCGACCTCCTCGTACTCCGGCTTGAGCAGACCCTTGAGCGCGGCGTCGATCTCCTCGATGGCCTGGTAGATGACGGTGTAGTACCGGATCTCCACGCCCTCGCGGTCGGCCATCTCGCGGACCTTGTTCGAGGCCCGCACGTTGAAGCCGATGATCGTGACCGCCTCGGACGAGGCGCTCGCGAGCATGACGTCGCTCTCGGTGATCGCGCCCACGCCCCGGTGGATGATCCGAAGCTGGACCTCCTCCGGGATGTCGAGGTTGAACAGCGCGTCCTCGAGCGCCTCCACGGAACCGGAGACGTCGCCCTTGAGCACCAGGTTGAGCGAGGTCTTCTCGCCCTCCTTGAGCTGCTCCATGAGCGTCTCGAGAGTGGCCCGGCCACGGGAGTTGGCGAACGACGCCGCCCTCCGCCGTGCCTGACGCTGCTCGGCGATCTGCCGCACGGTGCGGTCGTCCTCGGCGGCTAGGAAGGTGTCACCCGCACCCGGCACCGTGGTCAGACCCAGCACCATGACCGGACGGGCCGGACCAGCCGAATCGACCGGCTTGCCGTTCTCGTCGAGCATGGCCCGGACCCGGCCGTGCGCCCCACCGGCGACGATCGAGTCACCGGCACGCAGGGTGCCCTTCTGCACCAGCACGGTCGCCACCGCGCCACGGCCCTTGTCCAGGTGCGCCTCGATCGCGACACCCTGCGCCGGCCCGTCGATCGGAGCGGTCAGCTCCAGCGACGCGTCGGCGGTCAGCAGCACGGCCTCGAGCAGTTCCTCGATGCCGATACCGGGCTTGGCCGCCACGTTGACGAACATGGTGTCGCCGCCGTACTCCTCGGCGACCAGGCCGTACTCGGTCAGCTGCTGGCGGACCTTGTCCGGGTTCGCCTCGGGCTTGTCGACCTTGTTGACCGCGACCACGATCGGCACGTCCGCCGCCTTGGCGTGGTTGAGCGCCTCGATGGTCTGCGGCATGACGCCGTCGTCGGCCGCGACCACCAGGATCACGATGTCCGTGACCTGGGCACCACGGGCACGCATGGCGGTGAACGCCTCGTGACCCGGGGTGTCGATGAACGTCACCGCGCGGTCCTCGCCCTCGTGCGGGACGTGGACCTGGTAGGCGCCGATGTGCTGGGTGATGCCACCCGCCTCGCCGGCCACCACGTTCGCCTTGCGGATCGCGTCGAGCAGCTTGGTCTTACCGTGGTCGACGTGACCCATGACGGTCACCACCGGCGCACGGCTGACCAGGCGGTCCGCCGCGACCTCGGCGTCGAGGTCGATGTTGAACTGCGCGAGCAGCTCGCGGTCCTCGTCCTCCGGGCTGACGATCTGCACGTCGAAGCCGAGGTGCTCACCCAGCAGCTGCAGGGTCTCGTCGGAGCACGACTGGGTCGCCGTCACCATCTCGCCCAGGTTGAACATCTCCTGGACCAGCGAACCCGGGTTGGCGTTGATCTTGTCGGCGAAGTCCGACAGCGAGGCGCCACGGGACAACCGGACGACCTGACCCTGACCGCGGGGCGCACCCGAGGACATGGTCGGGGCCGACAGGTTGTCGAACTCCTGTCTGCGCTGCTTCTTGGACTTGCGACCGCGGGTCGGCCGGCCGCCGGGACGCCCGAAGGCACCCGCCGCGCCACCGCCACGGCCACGGCCACCGCCGCCGGGACGGCCACCGCCGCCGACCGGGCCACCCGGACGGAAACCACCGCCGGGAGCACCGCCACCGCCGCCGGGACCGCCGCGGTAGCCACCGCCACCGCCGCCGCCACCGGGACCGCCGCGGTAGCCACCGCCACCGCCGCCGCCACCGGGTCCACCACGGTAGCCACCGCCACCGCCGCCGGGACCGCCCGGACGACCGGCGCCTCCACCGGGTCCGCCACGACCGCCACCGGGGCCGCCGGGGCGGCCGGTGGTCGGGCGCTGGCTCGGCATCGAGGCCGGGCTCGGCCGCGGCGGCATCGACGCCGGGCTGGGCCGCGGCGGCATGCCGGCCGGGCTGGGACGGGGACCGCCCGCACCGGCGGCCGGGGGCCGCTGCTGCTGGCCGCCCTGGATGCCGAACGGGTTGTTACCGGCGCCACGCGCCGGCGGACGACCGCCGGGCCGGGCACCGGGGCCCTGACCCTGACCCGGACCGCCGGGACGACCGGCGGCCGGGGAACCCGGACGCGGCGGCATGGCGTTCGGGCCGGGACGCGGACCCGGGCGAGCACCGCCCTCGGCCGGGGGCTCCCGGCGTACGGTCTCGCGCTGCTGCTGACGGGCGGCCTGGGCGGCCTTGACCGCGGCCTCCTGCTCAGCCTTGAGCGCGGCGGCACGCGCCTCGGCGGCCGCCACTTCGATGTCGTGCGCGCTCGCCGGCTTGGCGACCGGAGTCGCCGGCTGCGGCGGGCCGGGGACCGGGCCCTTGGGCTTCGGTCCAGGGGTCGGCGCGGCCGGACGCCGGGGCGGCATCGGCTTGGCCGAGACCCGGGGGGCACCCGGGGTCGGGGTGGGCGTCGGGGTCGGTGCCGGGCCACTGGGCGCGGCAGCCGGCGGGCCGGCAGGCGCCGACGAACCGGCTACGAACGCGCTACGCAGCCGCCGGGCGACAGGCGCCTCGACGGTGCTGGACGCGGACTTCACGAACTCGCCCATTTCCTTGAGCTTGGCGAGAACGGTCTTGCTTTCGACCCCGAGCTCCTTGGCAAGCTCGTGTACGCGGGCCTTTCCTGCCACTGCACTCCTCACTCCGAGGTCGTGCGGGCAGCACCCGCAGCGACCTCACTCCTGCACTTGAAGCCTGGTCATTTCAGGGACTTCATCGTGTGCTCATGTCGGTCGTCCTACCTTGCTAGCGACCCTCGACCGGTCGGGCTTGACCGGTCGTCGGGGGTTGCGCGTCGACGTGCTCCGCAAGCGCACCGTGGTCGGGGACCCCGGTGAGGCGCAGTGCCCGCCCGAAGGCGCGGCGTCGCACCGCCTGCGCGAAGCAGGCCGGATCAGGGTGCATGTTCGCTCCCCGACCCGGCAGTCTGCGGGCCGGATCGGGCCGGAGACTGGTGTGACCAGCCTCGTCACCGATCGCGACGACCCGCAACAACTCGCTGGCCGGCGCTCGTTTCCGGCAGCCCACACAGGTGCGCTCCGGAATCGCGCGTCGTGCCACTGAGTAAGTCTACCCCTAGCCGCCGGAGATCGCGCCGCCCGGCTCCGGGACGTGATCAGCTCCGCCCCGGCTCTGCGGGGCTGCGGTCTCCGCGTCGGACCGGATGTCGATGCGCCAACCGGTCAGACGGGCCGCGAGGCGGGCGTTCTGCCCTTCCCGGCCGATCGCGAGCGAGAGCTGGAAGTCCGGCACGGTCACCCGGGCGGTACGGGAGGCCAGGTCGACCACCTCGACCCGCAGCGCCTTGGCCGGCGACAACGCGTTGCCGACGAAGGTGGCCGGGTCGTCCGACCAGTCGATAATGTCGATCTTCTCGCCGTGCAGCTCGCTCATCACGGCCCGGACCCGCTGGCCCATCGGGCCGATGCAGGCGCCCTTGGCGTTGACGCCGGACGTGGTCGAGCGCACAGCGATCTTCGTACGGTGACCTGCCTCACGCGCGATCGCGCCGATCTCCACGGTGCCGTCGGCGATCTCCGGCACCTCCAGCGCGAACAGCTTCTTCACCAGCGCGGGATGCGACCGGGACAGCGTGATCTGCGGGCCGCGCATTCCCTTGGCGACGTGCACGACCACGCAGCGGATCCGCTCGCCGTGCTCGTACCGCTCGCCGGGGACCTGCTCGGACTGCGGCAGGACGCCCTCCAGCTTGCCCAGGTCGACGCTGACGATGCCCTTCTCCCGGCGGGTCTCGTGCGCCTGCACCACGCCGGTGACCAGGTCACCGTCGCGGCCGACGTACTCGCCGAAGTGCACCTCGTCGGTGGCCTCCCGCAGCCGCTGGAGGATCACCTGCTTGGCGGTCATGGCGGCGATCCGCCCGAAGTCGTGCGGAGTGTCGTCCCACTCCCGGGTCACAGTGCCGTCGGCGTCCAGTTCCTGCGCGTAGACCGAGGCGGCCCCGCTCTTACGGTCGATCTCCACCCGGGCGTGCGGCTCGGCGCCGTCGGTGTGCCGGTAGGCGGTCAGCAGCGCGGTCTCGATCGCCGCGAGGATCGTGTCGAACGGGATCTCCCGCTCGCGCTCCAGGGCGCGCAGCGCCGCGAGGTCGATGTTCACCTCTCCTCGTCCTCCAGATCTTCGTCGTCGTCGGTGTCGTCACCGAAGTCCTCGTCGGCCAGGTCGTCCAGGCGGTTGAACTCCACCTGGACCCGGCCGGGCCCGAGTTCGGCGTACGGGTGTTCGGCGGGGCCGGCGTCGGTCTCCAGCACCACGCGCTCGTCGTCGGCGGCCGTGATCCGGCCGGTGAGCTGGCGGTCCCCCGCGTCGCCGCGGACGGTGACCTTGACCAGCCGCCCGGCGTTGCGCCGCCAGTGCCGGGGCAGGGTGAGCGGGCGGTCCACGCCGGGCGAGCTGACCTCCAGCTGGTACTCGCCGGCCACGATGTCGCCGCCGGCCTCCTCGGCCGCGTCCAGCGCCGCCGAGACCGCGCGGGAGACGTCCGCCACGCCGTCCAGGTTGATCCCGCCGTCGGCGTCCACGATCACCCGGACCACGTGCCGCCGGCCGGCGCGGGAGACGGAGAGGTCCTCCAGGTCGTAACCGGCCGCCGTGACGACCGGTTCGATCACCTCGCGCAGCCGGTTGCGGCGGGCGGCGAGATCACCGCGGGGTGCGCCGCTCCGGTCCGTGCCGCGGGGCCCGTCGGAGCGGCGGGGCCGCCCGGCGGGCCCCGTCGACCGGGTGGCACGGCCACGCTGCGTCATTGCGCGCACCTCTCCTGCTGTTGCCACGACCCGCGGGCCGTGTTGTCCCTGGCCGGTGCGGGCGATCGGCCCGCCATACCGGCGCGCCACCGGGGCGTCCGCGCCCGGTGGTTGCGCAGAGCGTAACGCTAACGACCGCCGACGGACCCGGCGGCGCACCGAGACCCTGACCCACGAGACGGCGCGAATGGTGTTGACTCTGTCAGGTGGGGATCGGCAGAACACCATCCGACCAGGTCAGAGCGGGGCATTCCCGGCGCTGGCTGCTGCGCGCCGGCGGGCTCGTGGCGCTCGGCGGCGCGACCGCGCCGCTGACCGGTTGTGATCTTTTCGACCGCGACGAGGAGCCACCGGAGCCGGACGCGCTGGAGCCGCTGGTGGCCGAGGCGCTCGCGCTGGAGGCCCGCTACCGGGCCGCCGCCACCGCCGACCCGGCGCTGGCCGGGCGGCTCACCCCGATCGCCGACGCGCACCGGGCGCACGCCGAGGAGCTACGCCGCGTGATCGGCCGGCCGGCGCCCTCCGGCACACCGGGCGCCGGCTCGGCAAGCGCGCCCGCGCCCGACGCGGTGCTCACCGAACTGCGCCGGGCCGAGCAGGAGGGCCGGACGAACGCGGCCAAGGCGTGCGCCGCAGCGCCGTCCGAGCGGGCCGCGCTGCTCGGCTCGATCGCCGCGGCGCGGGCCACACACGTGGAGGCGCTCAAGTGAACAGCCCGACGACCGGCCCGGCCTCGGCGCTCGCCGACGCGCTCGCCGCCGAGTACGCGGCGATCTGGGCGTACGGGGTGATCGGTGTGCACCTGACCGAGGCGGCGCGTACGGCGGCCCGTGCCGCCGAGGCGGCCCACCGGTCCCGCCGCGACGCGCTGCTGCTCCAGCTCGCCGAGGGCTCCGGGCAGGTGCCCGCCGACCGGGCCGGGTACGCGCTGCCCTACCCGGTGACGGACCGGGCGAGCGCGCTGCGCCTGGCGGTGGAGATCGAGGAGCGGACGGCCGGGCACTGGCGGGCCGCGCTGCCGCACACCACCGGCGCGGACCGGAACACCGCGCTCGCCGCGCTCACCGACTGCGCGTTGCGCGCCACCCGCTGGCGGCGTACGGCAGGCGTGACGCCGGTCACCGTTCCGTTCCCGGGCCGCCCGGCCTGAGCGCGACGCCGGTCACCCGGCGGAACCCTCCGGTTGCATAGCGCATACCAGGTATGCATACTCGCGGTCATGTCCATCCGTCACGGCCTGCTCGCCCTGCTCGAACGCGGCCAGATGTACGGCTACCAGCTCCGTGCCGCGTTCGAGGAGTCCACCGGGTCGACCTGGCCGCTGAACATCGGACAGGTCTACACCACGCTGGCGCGGCTGGAACGTGACGGCCTGGTCCGCCCGCTGCCGGAGAACGAGAGCGGGCAGCGGCCGTACGAGATCACCGACGCCGGACGGGCGGACCTGGCGCTGTGGTTCGCCACGCCGATCAGCCGCGCCGACCGGCCGCGCGACGAGCTGTCCATCAAACTGGCGCTGGCGCTGACCACCCCCGGCGTCGACGTGCGGTCGGTGGTGCAGACCCAGCGCACCGCCACCATGCGCGCGCTCCAGGAGTTCACCCGGTTGAAGTACACGAGCGACAAGCCGGAGGATCTACCCTGGCGGCTGGTGCTGGACGCGATGATCTTCCAGACCGAGGCCGAGGTGCGGTGGCTCGACCACTGCGAGACGAGCCTGGTCCGGCACCGCCCGGCGCCGATCCGGGCGGTCGACCACCCCGAGGCGGTGGACCGGGCCGGCGACGAAGCCCGCCGGTGACCCGGCACGGGAGGCGCTGATGGACCCGATCGACGGGGTGCTGGAACTGCGTGACGTACGCCGGACCCACGGCGCCGGTGAGGCCGCCGTGCACGCGCTGCGCGGCGTGAGCCTGACCGTGCGGGCCGGTGAGCTGGTGGCGGTGATGGGCCCCTCCGGGTCCGGCAAGTCCACGCTGCTGGCGCTCGCCGGCGGCCTGGACCGGCCCACCGGCGGCGAGGTGGTGGTCGAGGGCGAGACCCTGGTCGGGCTGTCCGCCCGCGAGCTGGCCCGGCTGCGGCGCCGCCGGATCGGGTACGTCTTCCAGGACCTGAACCTGCTCGGCAGCCTGACCGCCGTGGAGAACGTGGCGCTGCCACTGGAACTGGACGGCACCGGCGTACGGGCGGCCCGCCAGCTGGCGCTGGCCGCGCTGCGCGAGGTCGACCTGGAGGACCTGGCCGACCGCTTCCCGGACCAGATGTCGGGTGGCCAGCAGCAGCGGGTGGCGATCGCCCGGGCCCTCGTCGGCGAACGCCGCCTGGTCCTCGCCGACGAGCCGACCGGCGCGCTGGACTCCCAGACCGGCGAGGCGGTGCTGCATCTGCTGCGCCGCCGGGTGGACGCCGGAGCGGCCGGGGTGCTGGTCACCCACGAGGCCCGGCACGCGGGCTGGGCGGACCGGGTGGTCTTCCTCCGCGACGGGGTGATGGTCGACTCGACCGCCCCGCTGATCGGCGTCGACCACCTGCTCAGCGGCAGCAGCCGGTGACCGGCGGCCGCCTCGCCGCCGTACGCGGGTCGTGGCGGACCGCGCTGCGGATCGCCCGCCGGGAGGCCCGGCGGTCCCGGCGGCGCACGCTGCTGGTGCTGGTGATGATCGCGCTGCCGGTGTTCGGCCTCAGCTTCGCCGCGGTCAGCTACGACATGGGGGATCTGACCCGCGCCGAGCGCATCGAGCGCCAGCTCGGCGGCGGCGACGTCGCCCTGCGCTGGGACAGCCTGACGCCGGTGACGCAGGACGCCTGGGGCGAGTCGGCCTGGCCGGTCCAGGGCGAATGGGTGTCCCGGACCCGCCCGGCGACCGCCGAGGAGGTGCGCGCGCTGCTGCCCGAGGGCAGCCGGCTGGCTCGCACCCGCTGGTGGATGACGTTCTCGACACGGGTGGACCGGCACGTCGAGTCGCTCGAGGCGCGCGCCGTCGACCTGACCGACCCGCTCACCCGGCCGCTGGCCCGGGTACGCGACGGCCGGCCACCGGCACGCCCCGACGAGATCGCGGTCAGCCCGACGGCGCTGCGCCGGCTGGAGACCCGCATCGGCGACCCGGTACGCACGATCGACGGCGCCACGTACCGGGTGGTCGGGGTGGTGGAGTATCCGGACAACCTCCGGGACGTGATCACGCTGCCCGCTGTGACCTCGGAGGGCATGGCCGGCAGCGACACCTGGCTGGTGGACCTGCCCGGCCCGCTGGAACCGGGGCTCGTGGACCGGCTGAACGCGCAGGGCATCCAGGTCGTCGCGCGCAGCCCGCTGCCGGGACGGCAGGAGTTCACCCGCGGCATGTCCGTACCGGACGCCGACGAGGCGGGCGTCGTCGGAGTCGTCGGCGGGCTGGGCCTGCTGGAGGTGGTGCTGCTGGTCGGCCCGGCCTTCGCGGTGAGCGTCCGGCGCCGGCGGCGGGACCTCGCACTCGTCGCGGTGGCCGGTGGCGACGCCTCCCACCTGCGCCGGATCGTGCTCGCCGACGGGGTGGTGCTCGGCGCCGGCGGAGCCGCCCTGGGCATGCTGCTCGGGATCGGGGCGGCGTTCGCCGGCCGGCCGATCGTCGAGCAGTACCTGCTCGGGGAGCGCCTCGGGGCGTACCGGATCTTCCCGGCCGCGCTGGTGGCGATCGCCGCGACGGCGGTGCTGGCCGGGGTGCTCGCGGCGATGGCGCCGGCCTGGGCGGCGGCCCGGCAGGACGTGGCGACCGGCCTGGCAGGCCGGCGCGACGCGACCCGGCCACGCCGCCGCTGGCTGCTGGTCGGGGTGGCGCTCACCGTCGCCGGGACCGCGATCGCCGCGTTCGCCGCCGGCCGCACCTCGCAGACCGGAGTGCTGGCCGGTGTCGCGCTGGGCGAGCTGGGGCTGGTGTTCTGCACCCCGTCGCTCGTCGGCGTGCTGGGCCGGGCCGGCCGGCTGCTGCCGCTGACCCCCCGGCTCGCGTTGCGCGACGCCAGCCGCAACCGGTCCTCGGCCGCGCCCGCCATCTCGGCGGTGATGGCGGCGGTGGCCGGAAGCGTCGCGCTCGGCGTCTACGTGGCGAGCGACGAGACCCGCTCACGGGCGCTCTGGCAACCCGGCCTGCCGCCGGGGAACGTGCTGCTCACCCACTCCGGTGAGACCCCGGCGGACCCACCGTCGGCCCAGGTCGTGGCCGGCCGGGCCCGCGCGGTCCTGTCCGACGCCACAGTGGTGTCAGTCGCGGTCCCCGGCTGCGCCGACGACGTCCGGGAGAAGGACGACTGCAGCCCCTACGCGCTCATGCCGCAGGCGCAGCAGTGCCCGTACAGCTCCTCCGACCCGGTCATCCCCGATTCGGCCCGGCGGGATCCGCGCTGCGTGAGCCCCTTCCAGGAGCCCGTCGACGTCTACCTGCCGGCGCTCGTGGACGACGGCGCCGCACTGCCCGCGCTCACCGGCGCGCCGGACGACGAGCTGGCCGCCGCGCGCCGGACGCTCGCCGCCGGGGGCGTGGTGGTCACCGACGCCCGGCGGGTGGTGGACGGGCAGGTCCGCGTGGAGGTCAACTACAACTCCGGCGGCCCGCCCACCGGGCGTCTCCTGCCCGCGTACGCGCTGCGCGGCGGTCTCACAGTCGACCGGCTGGTGCTCTCCCCCGCCGCCGCGGACGCGCTCGGCCTGTCCGCCGTGCCGATGGGTTACCTGCTGGACACCGCCGGCTCGCCCACCGACCGGCAGGTCGAGATGCTGACCGACGAGCTGTTCGACATCGGGCCCATGTCCGCGCAGGTGGCCACCGCCGAGCCGCCGTCGGACCAGCGCTCGATGCTGCTCCTGCTGGCGGTGGCCTCCGGGGTGATCACGCTGGGCGCCGCCGCGGTCGCCACCGGCCTCGCCGCGGCCGAGGGCCGCCGGGACCTGTCCACGCTCGCGGCGGTGGGCGCCGATCCCCGGGTACGCCGCCTGCTGTCGCTCTGCCAGGCCGGAGTCATCGCGGTGCTCGGCTCCGCGCTGGGCATCGTCGCCGGGCTCGGCTCCGCCGTGGTCGTCCTGTCCGCGCTCAACCAGCGGTACGCGGAGTCCTGGCCGGTGCAGCCGCCGTACCCGGTGACAGTGCCCGGCGTGACGCTCGCCGCGCTGGTCGTGGTGCCGCTCGTGGCGATGGGCGGCGCAGCGCTGTTCACCCGGTCCCGCCTGCCGATCGAACGCCGGCTCGACTGAGCCGGCCCGCCCGCCCATGATCCACACCATGTCCGGCCATGATCGACACCATTTCGCCGGAGTGGCGGTATCGCGGTGGGGTGGATGCCACCACTTCGGCGAGATGGAGTCGACCTTGGGCGGACTGACCGTCCGAGGGATGACGGGGCACCCCGCGGACGGCACACTTGTCGGATGTCAGCCCTGGGAACCCTCACCCGCCGTCTCGGTCACCAGCGTTGGTTCGGCGCCACCATGCGCCTGCTCGTCCCGGCCGACCGGCTGGTCGGCCGGATGACGAAGGGCCGCGTGGTCGCCTTCGGGCTCGTGCCCACGCTGGTGCTCACCTCCACCGGCCGCCGCTCCGGCAAGCCCCGCAGCAACCCCCTGGTGTACGTCCCCGACGGCGACGCCTACGTGGTGATCGGCTCGAACTGGGGGCAGCAGCACCAGCCGTCCTGGACGTTCAACCTGATGGCCGACCCGGCCGCCGAGGTGGACGTCAAGGGACGCCGGATCCCGGTCACCGCCGAGCAGGTCACCGGCGAGGAACGGGAACGGCTGTTCCAGCGGCTGGTGCAGGAGTGGCCCGCGTACCGCACGTACGTCGAGCGGGCCGGTGGCCGCGAGATCCGCGTGTTCCGGCTGGTCCCGAACGCCTGAGCGCCGGCTCACCGTGGCCGGAATCGCGGCGAGCAGGAACGTAGCCATGGACCGAGTCCAGCGGTGACGCCTCCGCCGTCCGTCACCTTCGACCGACGCCGTCCGGACGAGCTGACGTCTGTCGTCGACGCTCTCGCCGACCTGTACGCGCGGGTCTACGCCGAGCCGCCCTACCTCGAAGGCCCGGCACAGGTCGCCCGGTTCCGGACCGGGCTGCCCGACGAGGCGGCGCGGCCGGGATTCCGCCTCGTCCTGGCCTGGGAAGGCGAGGAACTGATCGGAGCGGCGTACGGGTGGACCATGGCCGCCGGCACCTGGTGGTCTCGGGCGAAGGATGAACCCCCGGCCGAGGTACGGGACCGCGACAAGTTCGCCGTACTGGAATGGATCGTGCATCCGCGGCATCGATCTCGTGGCGTCGGCGCGGAGTTGATGCGTCGGCTTCTTCAGGGGCGCCAGGAGAGCTGGGCGACCCTCGCCTCCGATCCGCGAAGCCGGGCGAACGGCATCTATCGCCGCAACGGCTGGATAGTTGCCGGGCACTCCGAGCTGCCATGGGGTCCGTCGATGGAACTGCTGGTCCGCGATCTGCGGATCGTGGAGGAGGCGCGGGCTGGAACGCCCCGGCCGGATCAGCGGCGATGACTGCCGCATTCTGGCTCAGCCGCGCCCCTTTCATACGATCCAGTTGAGCACCCGCCGGTCAACGATCAGATGCCGACCACGGTCACCACCGATGGCAGGTAACGCGACAGGGCATTTCACTCCAACTAGGACAACCCAAGGCGACGACCCATGCGCCATTTGCCATCAGGGCCCTCAAAAACACTGCCTAGGATCCATAGACACCTGACAGCAGCGACTCGCTCCGCAGTTCGGCGATGCGCTGACCACCATGCCGCGATGCTCGGCGGAGCGATAGTCCCGGGCGAGAACGAAAGACGTCCGGTAGCACGATCCATGTTAGATCTTTGGGCTAGTCACCAGGGCTGGAAGCCCGAGGCGCTGCGCGCGTGGCCACGCTATCGTCGTGCACCGAGCGCTGTGAGGGTGACATGGATGATTCAATGGAGCGTTCCGCAGGCCGAAGAGCGGCAATCTGGCTCACCAGCGCAGTCGTGGTGCCAGCGCTTCTTGGCCTCATCTTTATGGCCGATCCCCCCATGTGGACGAAATGGCTGAGCGAGGGGTTCGTCACCAAAGGTGACTGCTCGCCATATCGGGTCTACGCGCAAAACCGCTGGACTCCACTCGGAACTGCCATTCGCGCCAAGCCGGCTGTCGAGTCGGAGAAAATCGGCGAATTCTCCGGCAATCAATCGATCATGGTCGACGGCTGGATGCACGGAGCTGTCGCACACCCGACAAATCCCGAGCCGTGGAACAGCGATATCTGGTTCCACTTGACTGACAACAAGGGCTGGGTCTCCTTTGGTGGAGTACGCGGTGTTCCAACCGAGCCTGATCCAACCCTCCATTCTCCAGACGGAGGGCAGCCAGCCCCCTTGCTGACTAATTGCGAGGGTGAGATCAAGTAGCGCACGCATGCTCATCGTCACCAAGCCGAACGCCAGGACTGCTCAGGGCTGCTCTGATTGTGTCGTCAACGCGAGTCCTGGCCCCGCTGCGGTCCGGCCCTGCGGGCGGCCTTCAACGACACAGCGCAAGGGGTTTCCGGAAGCGACATGCTAGAGGATCTTGACTGCTGCCCGATCGATCTCGGCGGTGTAGACGGGGTGACACCTGCCTGCTCATAGACGCGACCCCCTACGCAGGTCAGGGGGAGATAGTCGCTTCTACCCAGTCCAAGCGGCCGGTGCGGCCCGGGGACCTCGTCACGTTCGACCGCCTCGGCGATCCACCGGAACAATGGCAACCAACCGCAGCGCATACAGCTCGCACGAGTCGTACAACCGGAAAGCGACAGGCGTGCGGAATGGAGGTGGGCCATGGTCGGCGAACGAGACGCCGAGCGGCGTCTGGACGACCCGCGGTGGCAGGTGGCCGAGCGCGTCGGTGACGCCGTCCTGCGGCGGTTCCCGGCCGATGTGCTGGCGGTCGCCGTACACGGTCCGCTCGCGCACGGCGACGACGACGGCGGCGGGGACCGCGAGGTCGGACTGCTGGTCGTCACCTACCGGCCCGGCGCCGGACCGCCACCCGCCACCCGGCGGGTGGACGGGGTGCTCGTCGACCTGACAGTGGCCGGGGTGGACGACTACCTGCGCCGGGCGACGACGATCACGTCCCGCTGGCCCCTGGCCGCGGACCGGTACGTCACCACCCGCGCCCTGCACGATCCGACCGGCTGGCTGCGAAAACTGCGCGACGAGCACCTGGCGCGCCTGGCACGCGCCCGGCCGGCGGAGTTCACCGGCGCCGCGCGGCAGGCGTGGTACCGGGGCAGCGCGGCGCACGCCCGCGCGTTGCGGCTGGCCGAGTGGTACGAGACGGACCAGGCGCTGCTCATGCTCGGCGAGGCGCGGCTGGCCGCCGCGACAGTGCAGGGACTGTTCAGCCGCACCTATTTCCGCGACCCCGGTGACGCGGTGCGGCGTACCGGGCTGGCCGGGGCGGACATGACCGAGGTGGGTGCGGCGCTGACCCGCCAGGCCGAGGAACTGGCCGCCCGGGGGCGGCCGGTCGACGGCACCGTCGACGACCTGCTGGACGGCTGACGGCCCGCCGACGGCCGACCGTCAGCCGATGCCGCCGCCGACGCCGATCAGCGCGCCGATCAGGTAGGTGGCGCCGGCCGCCAGCGCGCCGAGCAGCAACTGCCGCAGACCGGCACGCCACCAGGCGCGGTTGGTGAACCGGGCCACGATCGCACCGGCGACGAAGAGGCCGACGCCGCCGACGCCGAGCGCCAGCCAGAGGCTGGTGAAACCGAGCAGGTACGGCAGCAGCGGCACCAGCGCGCCGATCGAGAAACAGATGAACGACGAGATCGCGGCGGCCCACGGGCTGGGCTGGTCGTCGGGGTCGACGCCCAGCTCCTCCCGTACGTGCACCCGCAGTGCCTCCTCCGGGTTGGCGCGTACCGCCTCGGCGACCTGCGTCGCCAGCTCGCGGGGCAGTCCACGGGCGACCCAGGCGTCGGCCAGTTCCCGGGCCTCGGCCTCCGGGTGGCGTTCCAGCTCGCGCCGCTCCTTGGCCACCTCGGCGGCGACCTGCTCGTTCGCGGACCGGACACTCGTGTACTCGCCGAGGCCCATCGAGATGGCGCCGGCCACCAGGCCGGCCGTGCCGGTGAGCACCACGCTGCGCGGCGACACCCCGCCGCCGCCCACGCCGGCGATCAGCGCGATGTTGGTGACCAGTCCGTCCATCGCGCCGAAGACGGCCGGACGCAGCCAGCCGCCGGAGACGTCCGCGTGGTGCGCCTCGCGCAGTGCCGCAGGGGTGTCGGTCACGGCAGCGTCAGGATCTCGTAGCCGTCGTCGGTCACGACGATGGTGTGCTCGAACTGGGCCGTCCACCGGCGGTCCTTGGTGACCACCGTCCAGCCGTCGTCCCACATGTCGTACTGGTAGGTGCCGAGCGTGATCATCGGCTCGACGGTGAACGTCATGCCGGGCTCCATCACGTCGGTGGGGCGCGGGCTGTCGTAGTGCGGCACGTAGAGGCCACTGTGGAACGCCTCGCCGATGCCGTGGCCGGTGAAGTCGCGGACCACGCCGTAGCCGAAGCGCTTCGCGTACGACTCGATCACCCGGCCGATGACGTTGATCTGCCGCCCCGGCGCGATGGCCTTGATGCCGCGCATCATCGCCGTGTGGGTCCGCTCGACCAGCAGGCGGGCCTCCTCGCTCACCTCGCCCACGCAGAACGTGGCGTCGGTGTCGCCGTGCACGCCGTTCAGGTACGCGGTGACGTCGACGTTGATGATGTCGCCGTCCTGGAGCACCGTGGTGTCCGGGATGCCGTGGCAGATCACCTCGTTGAGGCTGGTGCAGCACGACTTGGGGAAGCCCCGGTAGCCGAGCGTCGACGGGTAGGCGCCGTGGTCGCAGAGGAACTCGTGCACCACCTTGTCGATCTCGTCGGTGGTCACCCCGGGCTTGCAGTGCTCACCGGCGAGCTGGGTGGCCTGGGCGGCGAGACGCCCCGCGACGCGCATCTTCTCGATGGTCTCCGGCGTCTGCACGTGCGATCCGCGCCACTCCTGGGGGCGCTTCTTACCCACGTACTCCGGGCGTGGGATGTGGGCGGGGACCGCTCGCCACGGGGAGAGCGTGCCGGGGGTCAGCGGCGCACGGACGGTCATGACGCAAGCCTATCGCCGGGACCGGTGTGCCCCTCGCCACAGCCCCGCCGGGCAGGTTGTTGCCGTGCCGCAAACGCTGTGCCATTGTTGCTCCGTGGATCAAGGGGGCGCGGCGCCCGTCTTCTCCGTGACGGCGCAGGCCGACGGCGACCAACTGCGCGTCCAGGTGACCGGCGAGGTCGACATGGCGACCGCCGACACCATGTTCCAGACCGCGCTCCGCGAGCCCGCCAAGCGGCTCACGCTCGACCTGCGGGCGGTCACCTTCTTCGACTCGGCCGCCATCCACGCGGTGGTCCGGCTCGCCCAGCGGTTCCCGGACGCGTTGACCGTGCTGCCGTCGCCGCAGGTCCGGCGCGTGCTGGACATCTCCGGCCTCGGCGACCAGGACTGGCTCGCCGGCTAGATCGAGGGCTGCTCCCCGCGTGAACGCCGTCGACGCGGGACAGCGGGCGGCCCGGCCCGTCACTACGGTGCGGAGGATGGACAGCTCCCATCCGTCGATGGCCGGCGTCGTGCACGAGGCGCCCGGCTCGACCGTACGACTGCGCCCGGTGGCCGAGGACGATCTCGCGATGCTGCGCCGGTTCGCTGTCGAACCCGGGCTGATCGGCCTCGACTGGGCCGGCTTCCAGGACGCCGCCGCGCCGGCCCGCCGCTTCGCCGAGGACGGCTATCTCGGCGACCGGAGCGGTGGCCTGATCGTCCAGGTCGAGCCCCCGGACGCGCCGGTCGGTTACCTCAGCTACCTGCAGCGCGAGAGCGGGCGGGCACCGTACTGGGAGATCGGGATCGTGCTGCTGCCCGAGTGGCGCGGCCGGGGTCTCGGCTGGCGAGCGCAGGCGCTGCTCTGCGACTACCTGTTCAGCCACACCCCGGCGCAGCGCATCCAGGCCGGCACCCATCCGGAGAACGCCGCCGAGCAGCGGTCGCTGGAGAAGGCCGGCTTCCAACTGGAGGGAGTTCTGCGGTCCTGCGAGTTCCGGGCCGGCGCCTGGCGCGACGGGTGGCTCTACAGCCGGCTGCGCGACGACCCGTCGCCGCTGTGACCGGCCGCCTCAGCGGCCCGAGGGCGGCGCCTGGTCGGCCAGCCGGCGGCGCAGCGTCAGCTCGGTGCCGTTCGCGGAACGGGTCACGTTCATCTCCCCCAGCGCCTGGATCAGCGCCAGCCCGCGCCCCCGGAAGGTCGACCCGCTCGACTCCCGCCAGCGTCCGCTGTCCCGGATGGTCGCGGTGACCGTACGGTCGGCGATCGTCACCTCGACCTCGATCGTCGGGTCCACCGGGTCGACCGGGTGCTCGATCGCGTTCGCCGCCGCCTCGGAGACCGCCACGGTCAGGTCGAACAGGTCGGTCTCGCCGACCTGGTGGGCGACGAGGAAGTCCTCCAGCCGCTTGCGGAGCACGCTGAGCCGGGTCGGGTCGGCGGGCAGGCGCAGCGCGAACCGGTTCAGTTCGGCCGCCTCCAGCGCGAGCACCGCCACGTCGTCGTGCCGGGACCGCTCGGCCACCCGGGCCATGACGGCGTCGACCAGGTCCGCCACGTGCCCGGCGCGCGCCGTCGCGTCGGCCCGCAACTGGCCCAGCCCGGCGTCGATGCCCGCGGACCGGTCCTCGATCAGGCCGTCGGTGTAGAGCAGGAGCCGGTTGCCCGGCGCGAGTTCGCCCTCGGCGGCCGGGTAGACGGCGCCGGGGATCGCCCCGATCGGCGGTCCGAGAGCCCGATCGTGCAGGAACGCCACGTCGTCTCCTCGGATCAGCAGGGGTGACGGATGACCCGCGCTCGCGTACCGGATCCTGCCCGTGCGCGGGGAGAAGCCGAGGCAGACCACAGTGGCGAAGGAGCCGCTGCCGGCGGAGTGGACCAGCCGGTTGAGCCGGGTCAGCGCCTCGCCCGGGTCGTAGCCCTCCAGGACGTACGCCCGAAGCGCGTTGCGGAGCTGGCCCATCGCCGCGGCGGCCCGCACGCCCTTGCCCACCACGTCGCCGATGACCAGCACCAGGTCGTCGTCGGCGGTGGCCATCACGTCGTACCAGTCGCCGCCGACCTCCACGTCGGCGCTGCCGGGCAGGTAGCGGCTGGCCACCACCGCGCCGGGCAACTGCGGCAGCGTACGCGGCAGCAGGCTGTGCTGGAGCGTGGTCGCGATGTGGTGCTCGGCCTCGTAGAGCTGGGCGTTCTCCAGCCGCACGCCGATCAGCCGGGCCAGTTCGGTGAGCGCCGCCTCCTCGGTGCCGCCGCCCTCGCGGCGCCACACCCGCAGCTCGCCGAGCTGCTCGCCGGCGGTGCCGGTGAGCGGCAGCACCACTGTCGGCTCGGCGGGCAGGTCGCCGCCGGCGTCCTCCTCGTGGCGGGCTCCGGTGGCGATGACCCGGACCCGTCCGGCCTCGGCCAGGCGCAGCGCGTGCCGGGCGGCCACCCGGACCACCTCGGCGGTGGAACGGGCAGTGTTGATCTCCACAGCGGCGTCGGCGAGTGCCCGCAGCCGGCGGATGATCTGCCCACGCAACTGGCCCAGTTCGACGTTGGCCCGCACCCGGGCCACCAGCTCCTGGCTGGAGAAGGGCTTGGTCAGGTAGTCGTCGGCGCCGGTGGACAGACCCGCGACCTCCTCGGCGGCGCCGGCCCGTGCGGAGAGCAGCACGATCGGCACGTGCCGGGTGGCCGGCTCGGCCCGCAGCGCGGCGACCAGCCCGAAGCCGTCCAGCCGGGGCATCATCACGTCGGTCAGCACCAGGTCGAACGGGGTCTCGACGGCCAGCCGCAGCGCCTCCACGCCGTCCGGCACGGCCACCACCTCGTACGCCGGGGACAGCAGCCGGACGACGTGCTCGCGCAGGTCGGAGTTGTCGTCGGCGAACAGGATGCGCCCGGACCCACCCGGCGCGCCGGACGCCTCCGGCAGCCCGGTGGGGCGGGCCACCTCGTCGGTCCAGAGCGCCGTCTCGGCGACGTACAGGCGGGCCTGCTCCGGTTCGGTCAGCGGGACCGGCGACAGGGCGGCCACCCGGTCGGCGGGCAGGTGCGCGTACCCGAAGGGCATGGTCACGGTGAACGTGGTGCCCCGGTCCACGACGCTGTGCGCGGTCACCGTGCCGCCGTGCATCTCGACCAGCTCGCGGACCAGGGCGAGCCCGATGCCGGTGCCCTCGTGGGTACGCGAGCGGGCGCCGGCCACCCGGTGGAACCGCTCGAAGACCTGCGGCAGTTCCTCCGGCGCGATGCCGACGCCGGTGTCGGTCACCTCCAGGACGGCGGCGCCGTCGTCCGCGCGGACCCGGACCCGGATCTCGCCGTCGAACGTGAACTTGACCGCGTTCGACAGCAGGTTGAGGACGATCTTCTCCCACATGTCCCGGTCGACGTAGACCGGCGCGGGCAGCGGCGGGCAGTCCACCACCAGGCGCAGCCCGGCCCGCTCGGTGGCCGAGCGGAACGTGCTGGCCAGCCGGGAGGTGTAGTCGGACAGGTCGGTGGGCTGGTAGCGGGCGGCCAGCCGGCCGGACTCCAGCCGGGAGAAGTCGAGCACCGTGTTGACCAGCTTGAGCAAACGCAGCCCGTTGCGGTGCATGACGGTGAGCCGGTCCAGGTACCGCTCGGGCAGCTCCCGGTCGGCGAGCATCTCCTCCATCGGCCCGAGGACCAGCGTGAGCGGGGTCCGGAACTCGTGGCTGACGTTGGCGAAGAAGTTGGTCTTGGCGCGGTCCAGCGCGGCCAGCTCGGCGGCGCGGGCGCGCTCCTGCTCGTACGCCCGCTCCTTGCCCACGGCCCGGGACACCTGTGCGGCGACCAGGTCGACGAAGTCGCGGTAGTCGTCGGTGAACGGCAGCCGGCGCGACACCCCGAGCAGCAGCGCGCCGGCCGGCTCGTTCGTGGCGGTCAGCGGCAGCAGGAGCGCCTGGCCGGCGGCGTCCGGCGGCACCGCGCCCGGCAGGTCGGCGGTGGCGATCCAGCGCGGCTCGGTGAACGGCTCGCCCTCGGGCAGGCCGGGCGGCGGATCGGCGACGGTGACCGGATCCACGCCGGAGCAGCCGCCCGGCACGAGTGTGCCGCGCTCGTCGGCGAACCACAGCGCGCTGAACGGCACGTCGGCGCGGTGGGCGTCGAGCACCCGGGCGACGGCCTGGCCCAGTTCGAGCATGCCGGGTACATCGCCCAGCTCGTTGCCCAGCTCGGCGAGGGCGCGCAGCCGGCGCTCGCCGAGCACCCGGCCGGTGGTCTCGTTGACGAAGCAGAACAGACCGCCGACGGTGCCGTCGGCGCTGCGGATCGGGTCGTACGAGACGTCGAAGTAGACGTCCTCCAGGAAACCATGGCGGTCGAGCACGAAGGGGTGGTTCTCGCCCCGGTACGGCACGCCGGTGCGGCGCACGCCGTCCAGCAGCGGGCCGAGCACGTCCCAGGTCTCCGCCCAGTGCAGCCGGGCGGGCTGCCCGATCACGGCCGGGTGCTTGTCGCCGATGGTCGGCCGGTAGGCGTCGTTGTAGAAGGCCAGGTGCTCCTCGCCCCAGAAGACGACCATCTGGGCGCGGGACGACAGCATCGTGCTCACGGCGTGGCACAGCGCCGCGGGCCAACGGTCCGGGCTGCCGAGAGCGGTGGTGGACCAGTCGAAGCCGCGCAGCCGGCCGCCCATCTCACCGCCGGCGGCGAACGCCGCGGCGAGCAGTGGCGGTAGGGACGCCTCGCCGGCCGCCGGGGACGAACGACCGTCCTCCCCGCCCCCGTGGGCCGAGCTCATGCAGCCTCCCGCTCCGGCCATGATCATGACGGCCGGCGATTCTCCGCCGACCGTCCCCGCCTACTACCCCGACGGACGAGCAACGTAACGCACCCGCACCGTTCGACGCTGCTTACCTCCGCCTCATCCTGGCGTAACCGACGCTCCGGGGCGACTCGGGCGGTCCTCGCCTGGTCGGCGGGCCGCCGATTCGGCTGTCCGCACCTACGAAACGCGGGTGTGTGATCTGGCCGACATCGCGGCCCGGACCAGCGCGGCCACCGGCCGCGGCTCGGCCTCGTTCTCCGGATGCCACTGCACCCCGAGCACGAACCGCCGCGCCGGATCCTCCACCGCCTCGATCACCCCGTCGTCGGCCCAGCCGGTCACCGCCAGGCCGCCGGGGTCGGCCACCGCCTGATGGTGGTACGAGTTGACCCGGTCCACCCCGGCCATCACCTCGGCGGCCCGGCTGCCGGCGGCGAAGCGCACCGGATGCGACCCGTAGACGCCCGGCGCGGGACGGTGCCCGTCGTGCCCGACCACATCCGGCAGGTGCTGGTGCAGCAGGCCGCCGTACGCCACCGCCAGCAGTTGCATCCCCCGGCACACACCCAGCACCGGCAGGTCCGCGGCGAGCGCGGCGGTCAGCAGCGTCGTCTCCCCCGCGTCGCGCTCCGGCCGGCTCTCGGTACGCGGGTCCGGCGGCTCGCCGTACCGCTCCGGCCCGACGTCCGCGCCGCCGGCCAGCAGCAGCCCGTCCAGCAACCCCAGCACGTCCGCGTCGGCGTCGTCCGGGGGCAGCACGACGGCCCGGCCGCCCGCCGCGGTGACCGCCCGGACGTACGCGTGCGGCACGAGCGTCGCCGGCACGTCCCGCCACACCGCCCAGCCGGCCGGCTCGACGTACGCGGTGATGCCGATGACCGGCCTTCTCGCGCTCACAGCGCCAGCCTGGGTTCGCGACTGCGGGGCTCGCAAGACCGGCTCACTCCTCGCACTCACAATGCCGGCCTGGTTCGCGACTGCGGGGCTCGCAACACCGGCTCACTCCTCGCGCTCACAATGCCGGCCTGGGTTCGCGACTGCGGGGCTCGCAAGACCGGCTCACTCCTCGCGCTCACAGGGGGGTGACGTACGCGCCGGTGATGCCGCCGTCGACGACGAACTGCGCTGCGGTCATGAACGAGGCGTCGTCGCTGGCGAGGAACGCCACAGCGGCGGCGATCTCGGCCGGGTCGCCGAACCGGCCCATCGGCACGTGCACCAGCCGCCGGGCGGCCCGCTCCGGGTCCTTGGCGAACAACTCCAGCAGCAGCGGCGTCGCCACCGGCCCGGGGCACAGCGCGTTGACCCGGATGCCCTCGCGGGCGAACTGCACGCCCAGTTCCCGGGTCATCGCCAGCACCCCGCCCTTGCTCGCCGTGTACGCGATCTGCGACGTGGCAGCGCCCATCAGCGCCACGAACGAGGCGGTGTTGATGATCGAGCCCTTGCCCTGGCGGCGCATGTGCGGGATGACGTACTTGCAGCACAGGTACACGCTCGTGGTGTTGACCCGCAGCACCCGTTCCCAGGCGTCCAGGCCGGTCTCCAGGATCGAGTCGTCCTCAGGCGGCGAGATGCCCGCGTTGTGGAACGACACGTCCACCCGGCCGTGCCGCTGCACCACCCCGTCGAACAGGTCACGCACCGCCGTCTCGTCGGCCACGTCGGCGGCGACGAACTCGCCACCCACCTCCTGCGCGGCCCGGGTGCCGGCGTCGGCGTCGATGTCCACGCAGACCACCCGGGCGCCCTCGGCGGCGAAACGCCGTACGGTGGCCAGCCCGATGCCGCTGCCCGCGCCGGTCACCACTGCCACCCGGTCGGAAAGCCGTCCCTGCACTGTGATCACTCCTCGGTGCCGATGAACACGTTCTTGACGTCGGTGAAGGCGTGCAGCGCGTCCGGACCCAGCTCCCGGCCCAGGCCGGAACGCTTCATCCCGCCGAACGGGGTCCAGTAGCGCACCGAGGAGTGCGAGTTGACGCTGAGGTTGCCCGACTCGACGGCGCGGGCCACCCGCACCGCGCGCCCGACGTCCCGGGTCCAGATCGAGCCGGAGAGCCCGTACTCGGTGTCGTTGGCGAGCCGGATCGCGTCCGCCTCGTCGTCGAACGGGAGCACCGAGACGACCGGGCCGAAGACCTCCTCCCGCCAGTGCCGATCGGCCGGGGAGCCGGCGAGCAGCACAGTCGGGGCGTACCAGAAGCCGGGGCCGTCGGGGCACGAGCCGGTGAATGCGACGTCCGCCCCGTCGACGTACCCGGCGACCCGGTCCCGGTGCGCGGCGGAGATCAGCGGGCCCATCTCGGCGCTCTCCCGGGCCGGGTTCTCCACCCGGAACGCCCGCACGGCCGGTTCGAGCAGTTCCAGGAACCTGTCGTACACCCGGCGCTGGACCAGGATCCGGGAGCGGGCGCAGCAGTCCTGGCCCGCGTTGTCGAAGACCGCGTACGGCGCGGTCGCAGCCGCCTTCTCCAGGTCCGCGTCGGCGAAGACGATGTTCGCCGACTTGCCGCCCAGCTCCAGCGTCACCCGTTTCACCTGGGCCGCGCAGCCGGCCATGATCCGGGTGCCGACCTCGGTCGAGCCGGTGAAACAGATCTTGCGGACCGCCGGGTGGGTGACGAACCGCTCGCCGACCACGCTGCCCCGGCCGGGCAGCACTGTGAACACGCCGTCGGGCAGGCCGGCGTCGCGGGCCAGGTCGGCCAGGCGCAGCGCGGTCAGCGGGGTCAGCTCGGCCGGCTTCAGCACCACCGTGTTGCCGGCCGCGAGCGCCGGGGCGAACCCCCAGCCGGCGATCGGCATCGGGAAGTTCCACGGCACGATCACGCCGACCACGCCCAGCGGCTCGTGGAACGTGACGTCGAGCCCGCCGGGCACCGGGATCTGGTGGCCGGTCAGCCGTTCCGGCGCGCCCGCGTAGTAGTCGAGCACGTCCCGGACGTTGCCGGCCTCCCAGCGGGCGTTGCCGATGGTGTGCCCGGCGTTGCGCACCTCCAGGAGGGCCAGCTCCTCCAGGTGCGCGTCGACCTGGGCGGCGAACCGCCGCAGCAGCCGCCCCCGATCCCCCGGCGCCACGTGCCGCCACGTCTCGAACGCCGCAGCCGCCCGCGAGACAGCGGCATCCACGTCCTCCACGGAGCACCCCGGAACGACCCCGATCCCCGCCCCGTCAACAGGCGAGATCACCTCACCCACGCGTCCCCCTCCCCTCACCTCGGCGATCTTGCAGTTGCTGCCCCGGCGAAAGCCGCACAACACCCGCGCCGAGGGCCGCAAGTGCAAGATCGCGGGAGCGAGAGGGCGAGGGCGCGGGCGCGGGCGAAGGCGAGGGCGCGTACACGTCAGAGGCGTTCGAAGCCACGGGTCAGCTCCCAGTCCGTCACCGCGGCGTCGAAGGCGGTCAGCTCGACCTTCGCCTGGTTGGCGTAGTGGGCGGCCACCTCGTCGCCGAACGCCTCCCGGGCCACCTCCGAGCGCTGCCACAGGTCCAGCGCGTCACGCAACGTCGTGGGCACCCGCTCGGCGTCCGGGTCGTCGTACGCGTTGCCGGTGCACTCGTCCGCCAGCTCCAGCTCGTTCTCGATGCCGTGCACCGCGCCGGCCACCAGCGCGGCGATCGCCAGGTACGGGTTGACGTCGGCCCCCGGCACCCGGTTCTCCACCCGCATCCCCTGCCCGTGCCCGACCAGCCGCAGCGCGCAGGTGCGGTTGTCGGTGCCCCAGCGCAAAGCGGTCGGCGCGAACGAGCCGGGCTGGTAGCGCTTGTAGGAGTTGATGTTGGGCGCGAAGAACAGGCTGAACTCGCGCATGGTGGCGAGCAGCCCGGCCAGCACCCGCTGCCCGGTGACGCTCAGGTGCGCCGGCCCGTCCCCCAGCATCGCCGAGGAGCCGGAGGCGTCGCGCAGCGAGAAGTGGATGTGGCAGGAGTTGCCCTCCCGCTCGTTCGGCTTCGCCATGAACGTGATCGCCATGCCCTCCTGGGCGGCGATCTCCTTGGCGCCGTTCTTGTAGATGACGTGGTGGTCGGCGCAGCGCACCGCCTCGTCGTACCGGAAGGCGATCTCGTGCTGGCCGAGGTTGCACTCGCCCTTCGCGCTCTCCGGGGTGAGCCCGGCGCCGGCCATCTCGGTGCGGATGCGGCGCAGCAGCGGCTCGACACGGGCGGTGCCGAGCAGTGAGTAGTCCACGTTGTACTGGTTGGCCGGCGTCAGGTCGCGGTAGCCGCGCTGCCACGCCTCCTCGTACGAGTCGCGGTAGAGCACGAACTCCAGTTCGGTGCCGGCGTACGCGGTCAGCCCGTGCGCGGCCAGCCGGTCGAGCTGCTTGCGCAGGATCTGCCGGGGCGAGGCGACCACCGGGCCGGAGCCGTCCAGCCACTCCAGGTCGGCCAGCAGCAGCGCGGACCCGGGTTGCCAGGGCATCCGGCGCAGCGTGTCCAGGTCGGGGCGCATGGCGAAGTCGCCGTAGCCGCGTTCCCAGCTCGACATCGCGTACCCGTCGACGGTGTTCATGTCGACGTCCACGGCGAGCAGGTAGTTGCAGCCCTCGCTGCCGTGCGTGACCACCTGGTCGAGGAAGTAGGGCGCGTGGAACCGCTTGCCCTGCAGGCGGCCCTGCATGTCGGTGAGCGCGAGCACCACCGTGTCGATCTCACCCTCGGTGACGGCGACCCGCAACTGTTCCAGCGAGAGCGGCGTTGGTTTCATCAGGGGCCTCCATCACCAAGGTCTACTGGCAAACCGGATCACCGTCAATGCCCCGGCGAGGCCGGGTGCGAAACCGGGGAGTGCACATGCGCCGTCGTACCGTCGCGGTCGTCGCCGCCGTCCTCGCGATCGTGCTCGCAGCGACCGACGCCCACGCCGGCAACCGGCCCACCGGCCGCCCGGCCGCGGACGGCCCCGACCGGCCGGTCACCGCCGACGCGCACCAGCGCCCGGTCGCGCTCGACCTGCGCGGCTTCGACGGGCGTGCCGGCTGGTCCGGCTACGACCTGACCCGTCCCCGCGTCGTCGCGACCGGGCTGGAGGCGCCGTGGGGGCTGGCCTTCCTGCCCGACGGCAGCGCCCTGGTCGCGCAGCGGGACCAGGGCACGATCCTGCGCGTACGCCCGGGTCGCCCGGCCCGGCAGGTGGCCCGGATCGCCGACGTAGCCGCGGGCGGCGAGGCGGGCCTGCTCGGGCTCGCGGTCTCCCCCCGGTACCGCCGGGACAGGTGGGTCTACGCCGCCTACACCACGGCTGCCGACATCCGGATCGTCCGGTTCCGCCTCGGCTCGTCCCAGCCGCCGCAGGTGCTGGTGAGCGGCATCGCCCGCAGCGCGGTCCACGACGGCGGCCGGATCGCGTTCGGCCCCGACGGCATGCTCTACGCCGGGATCGGCGACGCCGGGGTGTCCGCCCGCGCGCAGGACCTGACCAGCCGCAACGGCAAGATCCTGCGGATCCGCCCGGACGGCGGCGTGCCGGCCGGCAACCCGTTCCCCGGCTCGCTGGTCTACAGCTACGGCCACCGCAACGTGCAGGGCCTCGCCTGGGACCGGCAGGGGCGGCTGTTCGCCACCGAGTTCGGGCAGAGCACCTGGGACGAGGTGAACCGGATCGTGCCCGGCGGCAACTACGGCTGGCCGCTCGTCGAGGGCGTCGCCGGTGATCCCCGGTTCCGCGACCCGGTCGTCGTCTGGCCGCCCGCGCAGGCGTCCCCGAGCGGTGCCGCGTTCACCAGGGGCACGCTCTACGTCGCCGCGCTGCGCGGCGCCCGGCTCTGGGCGGTGCCCGTCGACGCCGCCGGCCGCGTCGGCGTACCCGTGGCGGAGCTGGTCGGCACGTACGGCCGCCTGCGTACCGTCGAGGTCGCGCCGGACGGCGCGCTCTGGGTGGCGACCAGCAACCGCGACGGCCGCGGCACCCCGGCGGCCGGCGACGACCGCATCCTCCGCTTCCCGCTCACCCACCGCCGCCCCACGATCTGACCCCTTCGGTACGCGGACAGCCCGCCGTCACATGGGCTGGACCCAGGCGGATCGCCACTGCGGGGACGGGTCCGCACCGAGGCTGGTCCAGTACTCCCGGCCGTCGGCGATCCGCCCGTCGCGCACGGTCCAGAACGACGCGACGCGGTGCACGCCCATCTCCTCGTGCGGCACCTCCACCTCGGACACCACAGTGTCGCCGGATGCCACCACCCGCAGTACCCGGATCGACCAGCCCTCCGGGTACTCGGCGTTGATCTTCACGTAGTGGTCGCGGCCCACGATCCGCTCGGCGCTGACCGGCCACTCGACCACCACGTCGTCGGCCAGCAGGTCGCCGACGCCGGTCCAGTCCCGGGCCTGCATGCGATCCCACAACGCGCGTACCACCGCTTCCGAGTCCATTGCCGGATCATGGCAGGACCCACCGACAGCTACGACGGCTCGGCAGGCTCGGGCTCGGGCTCGGCCTGGTCGACTGTGCGGCGCGGGCCGGTGAACCACTTGCGGGCCGAGGCGTACCACCAGATCGCGACGCCGAGCAGCACGCCACCGATCGCGATGGGCGCGTAGTTCACAGCCGTCCAGCTGAAGTCGGGGTTGCCGGGCACACCCGCCGGGACGATCGGCAGCACGAAGTAGACCGAGATGACCGCGATCTCGACCACCGCGATCCAGCCGAGCAGCTTGTAGCGGCGGCCGAGCGTCCACGGGCCCGGGGTGAACCGGTCGCCCATCCGCAGCCGCAGGAAGATCGGGATGATGAAGGACAGGTACAGCCCGATCACCGCGACCGACACCACCGCGTAGAACGCGACCGGGATGCCGCCGCGCTGGTAGAGCGCGGGCAGTGTGAGCACCAGCCCGGCCAGCGTCGCGCCGATGATGGCGTTGACGGGCGTGCCGTTGCGGTTCACCTTCGACCAGAGTTTCCAGCCGGGCACCGCGCGGTCCCGGCTGAACGCGTACGCCATCCGCGACATCGACGTCACGCAGCTCATGCCGCAGAAGAACTGCCCGATGGTGGAGATGATGATGACGGCCTTGAAGAAGAACGGCGTCAGCGCGCTCTCGAAGATCGCCCCGGAGAAGCCGCCCGCCTCGTTGATCGCGTCCACGTCGGTGGCCGCGAACAGGAACGCCAGCAGCAGGATCCAGCCGCCCACCGCCGAGTAGAAGATCGACCGCCACAGCCCCTGCGCGGCGGCCTTGGACGCGCCCCGGGTCTCCTCGGAGACGTGCGCGCAGGCGTCGAAGCCGGTGATCGTGTACTGCGTGAGCAGGAAGCCCAGCGGCAGCACGTAGAACCAGAACGCCAGCCCGCCGGTCTCGCCGTCACCGAAGCCGGAGTTGTTGAACCGCTCGGTGAACACGAACTGGAAGCTCTGGTGGTTGTCCGGGACCAGGACCAGGATCAGCACCACGGCGGCCGCGCCGGCGACGTGCCACCAGACCGAGACGTTCTGGAGTACGTCGATGATCCGGTGCCCGTAGATGTTGATCAGCCCGTGCAGCGCGAGGATCACCACGAACAGCCCGAACGTCTGGTGCCCGGTGCCGGCCCAGCCGTCGAACAGCGCCGACAGCGTCAGGTTGAGGAACGTGGCGCAGCCGTAGTCGACCGACGCGGTCACCGCGACCAGCCCGATCAGGTTGAGCCAGCCGGTGAACCAGCCGTGCACCGGCCGGCCCATCGTCGCCGCCCACCAGTAGATCCCGCCCGCTGTCGGGTACGCCGACACCAACTCGGCCAGGCAGAAGCCGATGATCAGGATGAACAGCGAGATCAGCGGCCAGCCCCAGGAGATCGCCACCGGGCCGCCGTTGTTCCACGCCTGGCCGAACGTGGTGAAGCAGCCGGCCAGGATCGAGATGATGGAGAACGAGATCGCGAAGTTGGAGAAGCCGCTCCACTTGCGGCGCAACTCCTGTTTGTAGCCGAGTTCGGCGAGTCGTCGGGCGTCGTCGTCCATCGGCTGCTCGGCGGTCGGCGCGGGCGTCGTGGCCACTGCACACCTCCTCGAGGCGATGCTCGTGCGAGTGCTCGCAGTGTGCTCCCGGCCGATCAAGGCGGTCAATACGTGCCCCCGTAATTGCGTTGTCGCCCGATCCCACCCGGGGCATCATTGTGGGCGTGACCAGGCCCGACCCGACGGGCCGGCACCGGGCGCTCGGCAACGCCCGGTCCGCGGCGGCGCGCGGCGTCCACCTCTCTCTCACTGAAGTACGGCGATCGGCCGTACCCTCCGGACGCCCCGCGCCGCCGCTCCCTACCGGCCGACGGTCACCGTCAGCCCGGGCGCAGCCACCTCCACCGGGCCGGCGAACCCGCGCCGTACGGCGGCCAGCGCCTCCCGCGGCTCCGTCCCCGGCCACAGATGGGTGAGCAGCAGGCGCCGCACCCCGGCCTCGGCGGCGTACCGGCCGACCTCGACGGCGCTGGACAGGTTCCCCTCGTGCCGCTGCGGGATGTCGTCCGGATAGGTCGCCTCCGCGATCAGCAGGTCCGCGTCGCGGGCCAGCTCCACCAGCGCCGGGCTGGGTCCGGTGTCCCCGGTGTAGGCGAGCACCAGGCCCGCCGCCGAGAACCGGGCTCCGGCGTTCGGCACCCAGTGCGGCAACGCGAACGTCCGCACCTCGTACGGCCCGAGACGCAGCGTCTCCCCCGGGGTGAACCCGGTCAGCCGGTACCCGGGTTCGAGCAGGCCCGGCTCGTCGATCGCGAGCAGTCCGGCGAGGCTGCCGGTGGGGGCGTACACCGGCAGGGGCGGCCCGGACCGGTTCGCGAGCACCCGGGCGCGGACCAGCGGTTGCAGGTCGGCGCAGTGGTCGGGGTGGCCGTGGCTGACGTAGACGGCGTCGACGTGCTCCGCCCTCGTGAGCGCCAGCAACGGTTGCAGCGTCGCGTAGCCGGGGTCGATCAGCAGCCGGAAGCCGTCGTGTTCGACGAGGAAGCCGGCGCAGGCCTGGTGGGCGGTGGGGAAGGCGCCGAGGCCGCCCAGGACTGTTGTCCGCATCCGGTCGACCGTACCGGTGGGGTAGCCGCCGGGTGGTCCGGCGACGGTCAGACGAACAGCAGCCCCGCGACCCACAGCGCGGCGATCATCAGGCCGGCGGTGAACTCCAGGACCATCGACAACCCGGCGGCCTTGAGCGCCTGCACCGTGGCCGGCCAGGCGAGGCGGGTGTCGCCGAGCCGCAGCCGTTCGGCGCCGAAGATCCCGCCGACGAAGCCGATCGGCAGCCCGACCACCGGGATCACGAAGAACCCGACCACGCCGAGCAGGCCGCCCGCCAGCAGCGAGGTGGTGGGCACGCCGGTCCGCTTCAGGTTGCGCCCCGGCCAGAGGTACTTGAGCACGGTGCCACCGGCGGCGATCGCCGTGGCGGCGGCGAGCACCGCCCAGCGGCCCGGCCCGGCGTCGCCGAACAGCGTCCACACCAGTACGCCGCCCCAGCACAGCGGCAGCGCCGGTAACCCGGGCACCACCACCCCGGCCAGGCCGGCGACGATCGCCAGCGCGGCGACCACCGACACCACAGCCTGCGAATCGGTGAGGCTCACCGGTTCTCCCTTCCTCGCCTGCCGCGTGCGCGGGAGGTGTTAAGCGGGGCCCCCTCCTCTACCGGAGGCGTTAAGAGGGGGCCCTTCCTTACCCGCCCAGGCGGGCGCGGATGCCGTCGGCGGGCATCGGGGCCCCGAACAGCCGGCCCTGCCCGGTGTCGCAGCGCAGCGCCCGCAGCCGTTCGGCCTGCACCTCGGTCTCCACCGCCTCGGCCGTCACCGACAGCTCCAGCGCGTGCGCCAGCCGGACCAGCGCGTCCACGATCCGCTCGTCCCGATGGTCGGCGACCGCGTCCCCGCCGTCACCCCGGATCCCCTCGACGAACGGGCCGGCCAGCTTCACGCAGTGGATCGGCAGCCGCCGCAGGTACGCGAGGTTCGAGTAGCCGGTGCCGAAGTCGTCGATGGCCAGCCGCAGCCCGAGGCCGGCGAGCTGGTGCAGCGTCCGCAGCGGCTCGCCGGCGCTGCCCATGACGGCGCTCTCGGTCAGCTCCAGCTGCAACAGCTCGGCCGGCAGGCCGGTGTGCTGCAACGCCTCCGCCACCGTCTCCACGATGGCCGGGTCGTCGGCCTGCCGGGCGGCCAGGTTGACGCTCACCACCGGCGTGGTGTCCGGGTACGCGCGCCGCCACGACTCGGCGTCGCGGCACGCCTGACGCAGCACCCAGGCGCCGAGCCGGACGATCAGGCCGGTCTCCTCGGCCAGCCCGATGAACCGGTCCGGCCCGATCAGCCCCAGCTCCGGGTGCTGCCAGCGCACCAGCGCCTCGACCGCCACCATCGTGCCGTCCAGCAGCGACACGATCGGCTGGTAGTGCAGCACGAACTCGCCCCGGTCCAGCGCGGCGGGCAGGTTCGCGGCCAGCGCGGAGCGGGCGATGTCGGCGGCGCTGCGCTCCGGGTCGTACACCGCCCAGCGGCCCCGGCCCTCCGCCTTGGCCCAGTAGAGCGTGGTGTCGGCGGCCTTCATCAGGTCGCCGACGCTCGTCTCCGCCGCCGGGCACTCCACGATGCCGATGCTCGCCGACACGGCGAGCTGCTGGTCACCGACGTGCACCGGCGCGGACACCGCGGCCAGCGCCAGCTCGGCGACCTCCACCGCGTCGTCGATGCCGCCGTCGGAGTCGACCAGGATGACGAACTCGTCGCCACCCATCCGGGCCACCAGGTGGCCGCGCCCGGCCACGCAGTCGCTGAGCCGGCGGGCGATCACCTTGAGCAGCCGGTCGCCCAGGTCGTGGCCGAGGCTGTCGTTCACCGCCTTGAAGCCGTCCAGGTCGATGAAGCACAGCCCGACGCGCTGCTCCGGACCGGCGCCGTCGAAGACGTCGCCGAGCGTCTCGAAGAACAGCGTCCGGTTGGGCAGGCCGGTCAGCGGGTCGTGCAGCGCCTGGAAGCGCAGCCGCTGCTGCAACTCGTACCGCTGGGTGATGTCCTCCACCATCGCCACGGTGAACCGGGGCCGGCCGTCGTCGTGCCGGATGAGCGAGACCGCGAGGTCGGTCCAGACCACGCTGCCGTCCTTGCGGTAGTAGCGCTTCTCCACCCGCGCGCTGTCCCGCTTGCCCTCGATCAGCTCCTGGTACAGCTCCCACATCCCGGCCGCGTCGTCGGGGTGGAACAACGCCGAGACGTTCATCCGCCGCATCTCCGCGACGGCGTAGCCGAGCATGTCCGCGAACGACTGGTTGACCTCGATGATCTGCCCGTCCACCCCGGCGATGCCGATGCCGATGGCGGCGCCGGTGAAGACCGCCCGGAACCGCGCCTCGCTGTCCCGCAGCGCCTGCTCGACGGTGTCCCGGGCCTGCCACGCGGACCGGGCGATCCGCTCCTGCTGGCTGAAGACCCGGTCGCGCAGCGCGCGGGCGAACCCGGCGGCGAACGCGCCCTGGAGCAGCGCGACCCGCTCACGCAGCTCCGGCGACTCGGTGCGCGACGGCAGCACCCAGGGCAGGAACCGGTCGCCGAGCGCCTGCACCGACCAGTCGAGCACGCCGGGCTCGGTGAGGTGCGCCTGGACCAGGGCACGCCCCACCTCCTCCGCCGGGCGGGCGGAGAAGGTGGGGGCGAGCAGGGCCTCGCCGAGTCGCTCGGTGAGCGGCACCAGCAGGCGCTCGGTCTCGGCCGCGCTCAGCGGCACGAACCCGATACGGCGCACCGCGCGAGCCCACTCGGCGGCGTACGCGGCGGCGCCGGGCCGGCTGACGTCTCCCCCGTCGCTGTCCGGGGCGCGCATGGGGCTCAGCCGTCGGCGCGGTCGTGCCGGGCGACGCCGCCGAAGGCCCCGAACCGCTCCGGGTGCTCGTCCACGTCCGACGGGGAGTCGGGCCGCCACAGCGGCATGTGCACGACGCCCGGTTCGAGGATCGTCCAGTCGCCGAAGAAGCCGGTGATCTCGGCCCGCGAGCGCAGCGTGATCTCGGTGGCGGTACGCGCCGACAGCCGCTGCGCGTCCAGCATCTCCTGCGGCTGGTCCTCGAACGTGGAGTGGGAGATGACCAGGTAGCTGCCGGGTGCGGCGGCGGCGCGCAGCGTGGCCAGGATGTCGGCCGGGCGGTCGGCGTCGGGCACGAAGTGCACCACGCCGGCGAGCAGGATGCCCAGCGGCCGGTCGAAGTCGATCAGGCCGCTGGCGCGGGCGTGGTCCAGGATCAGCTTCGGCTCGCGCAGGTCGGCCAGGATCGCCGTGGCCCGGTCGTTGCCGGCGAGCAGTTCGTGGCTGTGCGCCACGGCAACCGGGTCGATGTCCACGTACACGATGCGGGCGTCCGGGTCGGCGGCCTGGGCGACCTCGTGCACGTTGCCGACGGTGGGGATGCCGGAGCCGACGTCGAGGAACTGGTCGATGCCGGCGTCGAGCAGCACCCGTACGGCCCGGCGCAGGAACTCCCGCCCGGAGCGCATGGTGGCGGCCAGGTTCGGCGTCATCGCCGCGATCTGTTCGGCGAGCTGCCGGTCGATCTCGAAGTTGTGCGCCCCACCGAGGAAGTAGTCGTAGACCCGGGCGGCGCTCGGCCGGGTCAGGTCGATCTCGGTGGGCAGGCTCTCCGGCGTCTGCATCGCTCGGTCCCCCAGGTCGTCGTCCGCCGTCGATGGCGGATCATGTGGTCCAGACCACTCTAGGCCGGTACGGCCGGGTTCGGGAGATCCACTGGAGGCGATGCCGGCGGCCCGGTTCAGGCGGCCGACTCCAGCAGCAGCGAGATGCCCTGGCCGACACCGATGCACATGGTGGCGAGCGCCCGCCGGCCGCCCCTTCGGCGCAGTTCCAGCGCGGCGGTCAACGCCAGCCGGGCACCGCTGGCGCCGAGCGGGTGACCCAGCGCGATGGCCCCGCCGCCGGGGTTGACGTGCTCGGCGTCCTCCGGCAGGCCCAGCTCGCGCAGCACCGCCACCGACTGCGCGGCGAACGCCTCGTTCAGCTCGATCACGTCCACGTCGGCGAGCGACAGGCCCGTGCGGTCGAGCAGCTTCCGGGTCGCCGGAACCGGACCGATGCCCATGATCCGCGGCGGTACGCCTGCCGACGCGGCACCGCGTACCCGGGCCAGCGGGGTGAGGCCGTAGCGCTCGACGGCGGCCGCGGAGGCGACCAGCAGCGCGACGGCGCCGTCGTTGACGCCGGAGGAGTTGCCGGCGGTCACAGTGCCGCCCTCGCGGAACGGGGTGGGCAGCGCCGCGAGCTTCTCCAGCGACGTCTCGCGCGGGTGCTCGTCGGCCTCGACCAGCTTCGTCTCGCGCTTGCCCGCGGGCACCGTCACCGGGACGATCTCCTCGGCCAGCCGGCCGTCGGCCTGCGCCTTGGCGGCCCGCTGCTGCGACCGGTACGCGAAGGCGTCCTGCGCGGCCCGGTCCACGCCGAACTCCGCTGCCACGTTCTCCGCCGTCTCCGGCATCGAGTCGATGCCCCACCCCTTGCGCATCAGCGGGTTCACCAGCCGCCAGCCGATCGTGGTGTCGTACACCTCGGCGGTGCGGGCGAACGGCGTGGCCGCCTTCGGCATGACGAACGGCGCGCGGCTCATGCTCTCCACGCCGCCGGCCACCACCAGGTCGGCCTCCCCGGCGACGATCGCGCGGGCGGCGGAGGCGAGCGCGTCCAGGCCGGAGCCGCAGAGCCGGTTGACGGTGCTGCCCGGCACCTCCTCCGGCAGGCCGCCGAGCAGCGCGGCCATCCGGGCCACGTTGCGGTTGTCCTCGCCGGCCTGGTTGGCGCAGCCCAGGATCACGTCGTCGGTGCGGGCCCAGTCGACCGAGGGGTGGCGGGCCACCAGCTCGCGGACGACGTGCGCGGCCAGGTCGTCGGGGCGGACCCCTGCCAGCGCGCCGGCGTACCGGCCGATCGGGGTGCGGACTCCGGCAACGAGATAGGCCACTGTCATCGCGCGTACGTCCTTCGGGGGTGGGAAGGGGTCGGTCGGCGGGTCGCGGGGGTACCCGGCGCCAGGATATCCGTGACCGGAGCGGATAGGTTTGCCGCATGTCCGGGGCCCAGTTCAGCGCAGAGACCAGCGGTGGCGGCGCGTTCGTCCGCCAGCCCAACCGGTTCACCGGCCGGGTCACTCCGCACTCCACGTCACCCGAGGGGGGCGGGCCGGACGAGCAGGGACGCTGGCCGCTGGAGGCGGGCCGCTACCGGCTGATCTGGTGCCGGGCCTGCCCGTGGGCGCACCGGGCCCGGATCGTGCGCGGCCTGCTCGGGCTGGACGAGGTGATCTCGCTGGGCACCGTCGACCCGATCCGGGACGAGCGGGGCTGGCGGTTCGCGCTCGACCCGGACGGCTTCGACCCGGTGCTCGGCATCGGCTTCCTGTCCGAGGCGTATCTGTCCACCGACAGGGACTACACCGGCCGGGTGACGGTGCCGGCGCTCGTGGACACGCTCACCGGACGAGTCGTGACGAACGACTATCCGCAGCTCACGCTGGACTTCTCGACCGAGTGGCGGCGGTTCCACGCGCCGGACGCGCCGGATCTGTACCCGGTCGAGCTGCGCCCGGAGATGGACGCGCTGATGGCGGAGATCCACCGGGACGTCAACAACGGCGTCTACCGGTGCGGCTTCGCCACCTCCCAGGAGGCGTACGACGAGGCGTTCACCGCGCTGTTCGCCCGCCTCGACGCGCTGAGCGAGCGGCTGGCCGGGCGGCGCTACCTGATGGGCGACGCGATCACCGAGGCGGACGTGCGCCTGTTCACCACGCTGGTGCGCTTCGACGTGGCGTACCACGGCCACTTCAAGTGCAACGAGCGCAAGCTCACCGAGATGCCGGTGCTGTGGGCGTACGCGCGGGACCTGTTCCAGACGCCGGGCTTCGGCGAGACGGTGGACTTCGACCACATCAAGCGGCACTACTACGCCACCCACGACATGATCAACCCGACCCGGATCGTGCCGCTGGGGCCGGACCTGTCCGGCTGGACCACCCCGCACGGACGTGGCTGAGGACACCGGCCGCCGGATCGCCGCCGCGTTCGCCGCCGTCTGCCTGGCAGCCGGCGCGGCAGCGGTGACTGTCGCGGTGATCGCCGGTCCCGGCCCGGGCCCCATCGCGTACGTGAGTGAGGCGGGCATCACCGACAGCGGGTACGCCGGGGCGTACCGGATCGGGATCTTCTCGGTGGCCGCGTCGCTGCTGCTGCTCGCCGGGGCGCTGCCGCCGGGGTTGCGGGCGGCGGCCGGGCTGCTCGGCGCCGGCGCGGTCGCCACGGTGCTCTCCGGCGCCGTCACGTGCAGCGAGGGCTGCCCGCTGCCGCCGTTCGAGGCGACAACGGTGGCCGACCTGGTGCACGGCGGTGCGAGCATCGCGGCGACCGCCGCGGTGGTGCTCGCCATGCTCGTACTGCTGTTCTCCCCGGCCGCGGACCAGGGGCTGCGGCGGATCGCCGCGGTCGGCGCGGCGGTGGCGCTGCCGGTGGCCGCCGTAGTAGCGGCGGCGCTGCTGCTGGTCGGGCGCAGCGCGCTGCTCGGGGTGTCGGAGCGGGTGCTGCTGGTCGTGGTCGCCGCCTGGGGACTGGTCACCTCCGGCTACCTGGCTGTAAGGAGCCTCACCGGCGACGGTCCTTCCGTTACGGCCCGGGGCGGGAGTAACGTGTCGCGACGATGACCAATGTCTGGTGCCTCACCGAGCGCCTGTACGTCGATCTGCGACGGCAGGCCAGCGGCGTCTGTCCGGCGTAGCTCCACGCCCCCGACGCCCGCCTTCCCTCTCCAGACCTTGGATCCGTCCTCATGACTTCCGCCCTGCGCAGAATCCCCTTCTCCGTCCAGATCCTGCTCGGCCTCGTGCTCGGCGTGGCGCTCGGTTTCCTCGCCCGCGCCGCCGACCTCGCCTGGCTGACCAGCACGCTCGACACCGTCGGCGGCCTCTTCGTCCAGCTCCTCAAGCTCGCCGTGCCGCCGCTGGTCTTCACCGCCATCGTGGTCAGCGTGGTGAGCCTGCGCGGCGTCGCCAACGCCGCCCGGCTGGCAGTCAAGACGCTGCTCTGGTTCGGCGTCACAGCGCTCATCGCGGTGAGCATCGGCATCGGCATCGGCCTGCTCACCGACCCCGGCCGGGGCGTCAACCTGGACCCGGCCGGCGCCACCGCGCCGAAGACCACCGGCTCCTGGATCGACTTCCTCACCGGCATCGTCCCGACCAACCCGGTCGGCGCGTTCGTCGAGGGCAACGTCCTGCAGATCGTCTTCCTCGCCCTGGTGGTGGGCGCCGCCGCGCTGCTGGTCGGCGACGCCGCCGAGCCGTTCGTGTCGCTCAACCGCTCGCTGCTGTCGATCGTGCAGAAGGCGCTCTGGTGGGTCATCCGGCTCGCCCCGATCGGCACGCTCGGCCTGATCGGCAACGCCGTCGCCTCGTACGGTTGGGACCTGCTGGCCCCGCTCGCGAAGTTCACCACGGCCGTCTACGTCGGCTGCGCGCTGGTGCTGTTCGTGGTCTACCCGGTGCTGCTCGCGGTGGCCGGCAAGCTCAACCCGCTGCGCTTCTTCGCCGGCGCCTGGCCCGCCATCGAGCTGGCGTTCGTCTCCCGCTCGTCGGTGGGCACCATGCCGGTGACCCAGCGGTCGGTCGAGCGCCTGGGCGTCCCCCGCGAGTACGCCTCCTTCGCGGTGCCGTTCGGCGCCACCACGAAGATGGACGGCTGCGCCGCCATCTACCCGGCGCTCGCCGCGATCTTCGTGGCGCAGGTGTTCGGCGTGAACCTGGGTGTGACCGACTACCTGCTGATCGCGTTCGTCTCGGTGGTGGGCTCGGCTGCGACCGCCGGCCTGACCGGCGCGATCGTCATGCTGACGCTGACCCTGAGCACGCTGGGCCTGCCTCTGGCCGGGGCCGGCCTGCTGCTGGCCATCGACCCGATCCTGGACATGATCCGTACCGCCACCAACGTGGCCGGGCAGGCCGTGGTGCCGACCATCGTGGCCGCCCGGGAGGGCACGCTCGACCGGGCCGCGTACGACTCGGCCGGCAAGCGCGACCTGATCGAGCCCGCCGAGACCGAACGGCTCGACCCCGTACCCGCCTGATCCACACCCCTTCGGGTGCGTCTCCTGAGAAGGAGGCGCACCCGTTGCCACGACCGGAGGATCCGAGAATGAGCGCCCTGTTCACCCCGCTCGCCCTGCGCGGCGTCACGCTGCCCAACCGGATCGCGCTGGCGCCCATGTGCCAGTACAGCGCCGGGCCGGACGGCCTGCCCACCGACTGGCACCGGGTCCACCTCGGCTCCCGCGCGGTCGGCGGGGCCGGGCTCGTCATCACCGAGGCGACGGCTGTGGTGCCCGAGGGCCGGATCAGCCCGCAGGACACCGGCCTCTGGTCCGGCGCGCACGTCGACGCGTGGCGGCCGATCACCGCGTTCGTCGCCGCCCACGGCGCGGTCCCGGCCGTGCAGCTCGCGCACGCCGGGTTCAAGGCGTCCACGTACCGGCCGTGGGCACCGGCGCGCGGCGGCGTGCCGGACGCCGAGGGCGGCTGGACCCCTGTCGGCCCCGGCGACCAGCCGTTCGTGCCGGAGTACCGCACGCCGACCGCGCTGGACGAGGCGGGCATCGCCGCGGTGGTGGACGCCTTCGCCACCGCCGCCGGGCGGGCGCTGGACGCCGGGTTCGCCGCCGTGGAGATCCACGCCGCGCACGGCTACCTGCTGCACGAGTTCCTGTCCCCGCTCACCAACCGGCGCACCGACGGCTACGGCGGTGACCGGGCCGCCCGGATGCGGCTCACCCTGGAGGTTGCCCGCGCGGTACGCGCCGCCGTCGGCGAGTCCGTGCCGGTGCTGACCCGGATCTCCGCCACCGACTGGACCGACGACGGCTGGTCCGTCGACGACAGCGTGGTGCTCGCCGGGGAACTGGCCGCCACCGGTGTCGACCTGATCGACACGTCCTCGGGCGGCGCGGCCGTCCAGGCGTCCATCCCGGTCGGCCCCGGCTACCAGGTGCCGCTGGCCGCCCGGATCCGCCGCGACGCCGGGGTGCCGACCGGCGCCGTGGGCCTGATCGTCGAGCCCGAGCAGGCCGAGCAGATCGTGGCCGGCGGCGAGGCGGACCTGGTGCTGCTGGGGCGGGAACTGCTGCGCGACCCGTACTGGCCGCGCCGCGCCGCCGCCAAGCTCGGCGCCGCCCCGGCCTGGCCCGACCAGTACACCCGAGCCTTCTGACCCACCCCGCCCCACCCGGTGGGGCGGGGGCGGTCAGCCGGCCAGGTGGTTCCAGCGGGGTTCCAGGTCGGTCCAGGTGCCCTGATCGGCCACAGTGCCGTCGATCAGCACCACCACGTGGTCGGCCCGGACCAGGGCGGCCCGCTTCGCGGTCGAGCCGACCACAGTCACCCCGTGCTCGCGCAGCGCCGCCCACAGCGCCAGCTCCGTGCTGACGTCCAGCGCCGACGACACGTCGTCGGCCACCAGCAGCTCGGTACGCGGCGCGAGCGCCCGGGCCAGCGCCAGCCGCTGGAGCTGACCACCGGACAGGCGGGTTCCCTTGTGCCCGATCAGCAACCCGAGCCCGCCCCCGGCCGCGGCCAGGTCGTGTTCGAGCTGGGCGGTCGAGACCGCTCCGGCGGCGTCCACCTGGTGGCCGAGCGCGATGTTGTCGGCCACCGTGCCGGAGAGCACCCGGGGTAGCTGGCCCACGTACCCGACCTGGTTGGGGCGCAGGAACATCTCCGGCTCGGTGACCGGGTCACCGTTCCAGCGCAGCTCGCCGACGTGGTGCACGATCCCGGCGAGCGCGCGCAGCAGCGACGACTTGCCGGACCCGACCGGGCCGACGACCAGCACCAGCTGCCCGCGCTCGACCACCAGGTCGACGTCGCGGACGGCGAGCGTGCCGTCGGAGTGCAGCGCGCCGAAGCCGGACAGCTCCAGGCGGCGCAGCGGGTGCCGGGGCGGCGGCTCGGGCGCGGGCGCGGTGCCCGCGACCAGATCGAGGCCGGGCACCGGCGCCGCGTACACGGCCTCGCCGGTCATCGCCACCGTCCGCTTGGTCCACACCCGCGCCGACGGGTACTGCGACACCAGCGACGCGGTGGTCCACGCGAACCAGCGGGCCGCGCCCAGGGTGGACACGGCCACCAGCGTGGCACCCGCCGACAGCTCACCGGCCAGGTAGAGCGCCCACGCGCCGATCGGCAGCAGGCCGCTGGCGACCGACGGGGTGGACCGGGCCCACACCTGCATGGCGATCTCGCGTCGCTGCCGCTCGCTGCGGACCTCGTCCAGCCGGGCGAGGTGGCGCAGCACCGGGCGGGTGGCGCCGGCCAGCTTGACCGTACGGGCGGCGGACAACGCGGACACCAGCGCGGTGGCGAACGCGGCGCGCGCCTTCACCGTCCCTGCCGCGGTGCGTTCCAGCCGCGGCCCGAACAGCGTCGCCGCCAGCCCGGACACCACCATCGTGCCGACGAAGAACATCGCCGGTACGAGACTGCCCGTCACCAGCGTCATGGCGACCACGATGACCAGCGAGATGAACTGGTCCATCAGGTTGTCGGCCAGGTGCACCACCCGGTCGGTGTCGCCGCCCTGGGCCACCACCTCGGCCGGGGTGTGCCCGCTGACCCGGCGCGCGCCGGTCTGCCCGTGCACCAGCCGGGCGCTGATCCGCAGCATCTGCCGGATCCACCACTGCGGGAACCACAGGTTCGTCAGGTACGGCAGCGGCAGCACCACGAGCAGCGCGGCCACGATGCCCAGCGCCGGCAGCCACGGGTCGCCGCCGCCGACCAGGTCGGCCCAGAGCCAGGGCAGCACCGCGCCGTCCAGACCGAGCACCGTCATCACGACGAACAGGCCGACCGAGAGCAGGCCGTACCGCGGATCGTTGGTGCCCAGCCGGAAGATCTCCCGCATGGTCCGCGCGGGCGGCGAGGGCGGCGCCGGTGGCGGGTCGGTGCGCGGCACGGCGGCCGGCCGCGTCGAGGGCGCGGCCGGTGTGGCGGGCGCGTCGTCCCAGGCGGGCGCGTCGAGCAGGTCCACACCGCCGCGCCGGGCGCCCACCCCGGCGTACGCCCCGGCGTGGCTGGTGGCGAGCAGCTCGGCGAAGCGGGCCGACTCGCGCAGCGGGCCGGCCTCCAGCACCGCGCCGTCGGCCATCACGACCACCTCGTCGCAGCGGCGCACCGAGGAGAGCCGGTGCGCGATGACGATGCCGATCCGGTCGGTGAGCAGCCGTTCGGTGGCCTCTCGTACGCGGTTCTCGGTGACCGGGTCGAGCCGCGCGGTGGCCTCGTCGAGGATCACCACGTGCGGGTCGCGGACCAGGATGCGGGCGAACGCGACGAGTTGTTCCTGCCCGGCGGAGAGCACGTAGCCGCCGTCGCCGAGCCGGGTGTGCACGCCGTCGGGCAGTTCGGCGATCCAGCCGGCCAGGCCCAGTTCGGCCAGCGCCCGCTCGGCCGCGTCCAGCAGCTCCGGATCGAACAGCGCCACGTTCTCGGCGAGCGTGCCGGCCAGGATCTCGGTGCGCTGCGGCACCACGGCGATCCACCGGCGCAGTTCCTCCACGTCCAGGTCGACCAGGTCGGTGCCGCCGAGGAACACCGTGCCGCGCGGTACCTCCACCGCCCGGGTCAGCACCTTGGCCAGCGTCGACTTGCCCGAGCCGGTCCGCCCGACGAGCGCGTACGAGCGCCCGCGGACGAAGTCGAGGTGGACGTCGCGCAGCGCCGGACCGCGGTCGTCCCCGCCGGACGGGTAGCGGTAGGTGAGCCCGCGCACGGTCAGGTCGCCGTCGACCGGGGCGTCGCCGCCGCCCGGCTCCTGCGGCGATCCGGCGAGCAGTTGCACCCGGCCCCAGGCGCCGAACGCCTGTTGCAGGTGCGGCACCCAGCGGGCGATCTGCTCGACGGTCGCGCCGAACGCGACGGCCAGCAGCCAGATCGCGGTGAGCCGCGCGGCGTCCACCCGGCCGGTGGACAGCGCCCACGCGCCGCCCAGCACCACGCCCGCGACGCCGAGCCCGACCGCGCCGGCGGCGACCGCGGTGACCCGCGCGGAGAGCCGGAACACCCGGCCGCACCGGGCGATCACCTCGGCCGCGCGGCGGGCGTAGAGGCGCAGCACGTACGGCCGGGCGAGGCTGGTGCGCACGTCGTCCTGCCCGTGCACCGCCTCCTCCATCACTGCGGCGAGGTCGGACCACGCCTCCTCCTCGGCCATCCGGGCCGGGGCGATCCGGGCGGTCGGGCGGCGCAGCGTCACCGCGAGCAGGGAGGTGAGCACGATCATGCCGACACCGGCGGGCCACCAGACGATCAGCGCGCTCACCGTCGCGAGGACACAGACCGCGAGGCCCTGCGCCAGCCGTACGCCGGTGTTCCGCATCTCGGCGGCGACCTGGTAGACGTCGTTGTCGATCCGGTCGAGCAGCTCGCCGACCGGCGTGGTCTCCAGGGTGGGCAGATCCTGGCCCAGCGCGACCCGGCAGAGCCGCCGCCGCACGTCGGCCGACCAGTCGGCGGTGAGCCGGGCCATGATCAGGCCGATCAGCAGGTCGGTGACGACAGCGGCGACGAGCGCCACCGCGAGCGCGACGAACCACCCGGACGAGCGGTGCACCAGCACCGGCCCGGCCAGCGCGGAGGCGGCCGCCTGGCCGGCGGCGCCGAGCACGATCAGCAGCAGGACCGCCGTCATCCGCCGGGGCGCCGTGGCCCAGAGATCTCGGAGCAGGCGCATGGAAGGTCCTCCGGACTCGGATCGGTGGGGGCGGTGCCCTCACCCTCACCCTTCCGGCGGCCCGGAATCAACCGAATTACCGCCCGCTGGTCAGGTCCGGGCGACCCGCCGGACGATGCCGAGCAGCGACTCCTGCACCTCGTCGATCGGCCGCTCCGGCGAGAAGACCAGCCAGTCCACTGCTACCACCAGCCCGACGCCGAACAGCGCCGAACTGGCGGTACGCACGTCCAGGTCGGCGGGCAGGTCGCCGCTGTCCACGCCGGCCTTCACCGTGTCGGCGATCACCGCGACGGCCTCGCCGCGCAGCAGCCGCAGCGTCTGCTGCCACTCCCTGTTGGTCCGCCACATCTCCGAGAGCAGGAGCTGGGCGAAGGCGCGGTAGCGGCGGATGTACTCCAGCTGGGCGCGGACCAGCGCGCCGAGCGCCTCCAGCGGCGGCAGCCCGTCGACGGCGGCCCGGAACTCGGCGGTGAGCAGGCCGATGCCGTGCCGCAGCAGCTCCTCGAACAGGACGGTCTTGGACTCGAAGTTGTAGTAGACGGTCCCCTTCGCCACACCGGCGCGGGCCGCGATGTCGTCCACAGTGGTGGCCGAGAAGCCCTGCTCGGCGATGAGGTCCACCGCCGCCACGAAGAGGCGCTGGCGGGTGTCCTCGCGCCGGCGCGTCCGTCCGTCCGTCACCGGCTCATCCTCACATGGTCAGTTCGGGGTGCAGCTTGGCCGGGGTCAGCCGGCGGGACCGGCGGGCCGCGCCGACGGTGAGCGCCATGGCGCCCAGCCCGAACGCGAGCAGCACCAGCGCGGCGGTGACCACCGGGGCGGTCGTACCGCCGTTGATGGTGTGCCGCAGGCCGTCCACCACGTACGTCATCGGCAGCCAGGGGTGGATCGCCTGGAAGAAGCCGGGCGAGGTCTGCACCGGGTAGGTGCCGCCGGACGAGGTGAGCTGGAGCATCAGCAGCGCCAGCGCGGCCAGCCGCCCGGCCGGGCCGAGCGCCACGCCGAGCAGTTGCATGATCGCGGTGAACGCCAGCGAGGTGAGGGCGAGCAGACCGAACGTGGCCGGTCCGTGCCGCGGGTCGAGCCCGAGCCCGAGCGTCACCACCGTGTAGAGCACAGTGACCTGGGCCAGGCCGATGCCCGCGGCCGGGAGCCACCCGGCGAGCACGACCCGCCAGCCGGGCGCGCCGGACATCACGTGCCGCCGGTTGACCGGCCGCAACAGCATGTACGTGATCATCGCGCCGACCCAGAGCGCCAGCGACAGGAAGTACGGGGCGAAGCCGACGCCGTACGAGCCGGCCGGGTTCTGCGAGTCGCGGATCAGGCCGACCGGGTCGCCGAGCACGCCGGCGCGGGTGGCCGCGTCGTCGTACCCGGGTAGTTTCCGCTCCCCGGCGGCGAGCCCGTCGGCGAGGTCGCCGGCGCCGCCCTCCAGCCGGGTCAGCCCGTCGACCAGGCGGTTGCTGCCGCTGCCGAGCTGGGCCAGGCCGCCGTCGAGCTGGCGGGCGCCGGTGGCGAGCCGGTAGAGGCCGCCGCGCAACTGGTCGGCGCCGGTCGACGCGTCGCCCAGCCCGTCGCGGAGCTTGGCGCTGCCCTGCGCCAGCGTGGTGAGCCCACCGGCCAGCTCGTTGACCTTCGCGCGGGCGGAGGCGACGCCGTCGGCCAGGTGCGGCGCGGCGGCGGCCACCTCGCGGGCGGTCTTCGCCACGTCGGTCATCTGCTTGCGCAACGTGGCCATGTCGGTCTTGTCCAGCGCGGCCACCACTGAGCGGGCCTGCGTGACGGCCCGGTCGGCGGCCTTGCGGGCGGCGGCGAAGTCCGGGTCGTCGGCCAGTTCGGGGTGTTCCTTCGCGACCGCGTCGAGCCGGTCGCTGACCTCCTCGGCGGTCGCGACCACCTCGGCGGCCTTGCCGGGTAGCGCGTCCAGCCCGGCGGCGAGCTGCTGCGCGCCGTCGGCGACGAGCGTGGCCGCCTTCTCGATCTTGTCGGCGTTGCGGCGCAGCACCGGCTCGTACCTGTCGGCGGCGGCGTTCACGGTCGCGGCCGCGGCCTTGGTCTCGGTGGCGGCGCGCCCGGCGCCGTCGGCGAGCTGGGCGGCGCCGGTCCGCAGCTGGTCGAGGCCCTTGGCGAGCTTGTCCGCGCCCTGGACCGACTGGTTGAGTCCACCGGCGAGCTGACCGGCGCCGTCCTCGGCGTCACCGAGCCCGTCGGCGATCTTTCCCGCGCCCTGCTGGGAGGTGCCGAGCCCGTCGGCGATCTTCCCGGCGCCGTCGGCGGCGCGGCCGGTCTCGGCCTTGGCGTCGGTGAAGCCGATCAGCATCTTGTCGAAGTACGTGGCAGCGGTGCTCTGCGCGGCGGCGGCCCGGATCTCGCTGAACGCCGACCGGGCGAGCAGCCCGGAGAGGTAGTTGGTGGCGTCGTCGTTGACGACCTTCAGCTCGCCCTGCCGGGCCGGGCGGTCCGGTTCCGGGCCGGCGGCGAGCGTGGCGGAGAAGTCCTCCGGGATGGAGAAGACCAGGTGGTAGCGCCCGTCGCGCAGCCCCTTGGTGGCGTCGGCCTGGTCGGTCACGGTCCAGCCGAACACCTTGCGGTCGAGCAGCTTCTCGGTGAGGTCGCGGCCGGCGTGCACCTCGCTGCCGTCACCGGCGGTGGCCGGGCGGTCGGCGTTGACAAGCGCGACCGGGATCCGGTCCATCTTCCCGTAGGGATCCCAGAACGCGTACAGGTAGAGGGCGCCGTAGAGCAGCGGGACGATGGTGAGCACTGCCAGGGCGGCGCGCGGCAGCCGGCCCCGGGTCATCCGGCGCAGCTCGAACAGGGCCAGTCGCAGGACGCTCATGCGGACACCTCGGTGGGCACGGTCAGGGCGGGGACGGGCAGGGCCGGGTCGCCGATGCGGTGCACGGTGGCGGTTACCCCGGGTTCGACGGCGCGGGCGCTGGCGACCACCGCGTACCCCTGGTCGGCGAGGCGTTCCAGCGCGCCCCACATCCACTCCCGCTCGGGCCGGTCGGCGCCGGCGTCCACGTCGTCGGCGACGATCAGGCTGGGGCCGCCGAGGCTGGCGAGCACGAGCCCGAGCACCTGCCGTTCGACCGGGGTGAGGTCGCGGCCGTACCGGTCGGGGTCGAGGGGCGCGTCGGTGAGTCCGGCGCCGGCGATGGCGGCGGCGTAGGCGTCGCGGCGGTAGGCCCGGCGGGCCCGGACCGCTGCCACCGGCACGAGGCGGCGCCGGCGGCGTGGCACCGGGCCGAGCAGCAGCAGGCGTTCGGTGATGTGTTCGGCGACGGTGAGCGTCGGGTCGGGCTCGTGCACGCCCGCGACCTGGCCGAGCGCGGCCGGGCCGCGGCGGCGCAGTTCGCCGTGGTTGTGCGGGAAGCGTCCGGCCAGCGCGAGCAGCAGCGAGGTGCGCCCGCTGCCGGGCGGGCCGGTGACGGCGTGCAGCTCACCGCTCGCGGCGGTGAGGTCGACGTCCCGGTAGACCCAGCCCCGGCGGGTGCGCAGACCCAGGCCGACGGCCTCGACGATGTTCATCAGGACCCCGAATTCCGAACTGACTAGTCAGTATAAAAACATGCCCAGCATAGCGCCGGGTGTCCGGTTCGGGACGTCTGGCGGGAGTGATCCTCAGAACAGCACTGTGGCGAGCGTGCCGACCGGGCGGAAGCCGCAGCGCTCGTAGACCCGGCGGGCGGGCAGGTTGAAGTCGTTGACGTACAGGCTCACTGTGGGCGCGACCCGTTCCAGCGCGTCGCGGACCACTGCCGCCATCGCGGCGGCGGCGATGCCCCGGCCACGCCACTCGGGCGCCACCCAGACGCCCTGCACCTGCGCGGTCCGGCGGGTCACCACTGCAAGCTCCGCCTTGAAGACCACCCGCCCGTCGACGAAACGGGCGTAGGCGCGGCCGGCGCGCACCAGCTCGGTCACCCGCCGCCGGTAGCCGCGCCCGCCGTCCTCGGCCAGCGGCGACACCCCGACCTCCTCGGTGTACATCGCCACCGCCGCCGGGAACAGCAGGTCGACCTCGCTGCCGCGCACCCGCCGCACGTGCGGGTCGGGCGCCACGGCGGGCAGCGCGTCCGTCGCCAGCAGCGGCTGGTTCGGGCGTACGTCCCGAGCCGGCCCCCAGTGCGCGGAGAGGCGGTCCCAGAGCCCGAGCACCGCGTCGGCGCGGCCGACGATCGAGGAACAGAGCCGCTCCTCGGCGCTCAACTGGTCGGCGAACGCGGTCACCGCCGACTCGGACGCGAGCACCGGGGTCAGGTTGCCGCCCAGCCAGCAGATCGACTCCAGGTGCCGGCGGGAGCCGTACCCGAGGATCCGCGCCTCGGCCCGCCACCAGGCCAGCCCGCGCGCCGCCACCCGCTCGGCGACCTGCGCGCCGGCGTACGGGTCGAGGTCGAGCAGCCGCTCGACCGCGCGGCGCTCCGACTCCCCCAGTTGGCGTACCGGCATGGTGAGCACGGCTACCAGCCTGCCAGATCCACCCCGGCGTGCGCGGGCCGACCGGGCACCTGCCGCACGGCGCTCAGCCGGCCGGCGCCGGCACCGGTTCGGGTGCGGGCGGCCGGGTCCGGGCGGCCCATCGCACCACAGGCGGCACCATTGCGCCGAGCAGCAGGAACACCACGCCGAGCACCAGCCAGCCGGGCACGCCCCAGCCGATCGCGAGCGTGGTCACGACCACCGGGGCGACCATCGAGCCGAGTTGCATGCCCATCCCGTACGCGCCCTGGTACTGCCCGTGCGCGTGCGCCGGGGCCAGGCCGAAGGAGATGCCCCAGCCGGCCGCCGCGTGCCACAACTCCCCCACGACGTGCACCAGCGCTCCGGCCAGCAGCAGCGGCACCGCCACCGCGACCGGTACGCCGCCCCCTGCGGCGAACAGCGCGCAGGCGGCAGCGAGCAGGACACCGGCCCGGCGGGCGGCCCGGCCCGCGCCGGTCAGGTCCTCGGTGCCCCGCGAGGCGCGGACCTGGAACAGGATCACCACCACGGTGTTGACGAGCAGGCAGACGGAGATCAGCCAGTTCGGCGCTGTGGTGTGCCCGGCGATCCACAGCGGCAGGGCGATGTTGATCAGCGAGAAGTGCATGGACATGAGCCCGTCCAGGACGGTGAAGGCGAGGAACGGGCGGTCCCGCAGCGCGATCAGCCGCGGCCCGTGCGCCGGGGCGGGCATCGGCGGCACCGGCGGGAGCCGCAGCAGCACCGCCGCCGCCAGCACGTAGGTGGCGGCGTCGAGCAGGATCAGCGTGACGTACGCGCCGCGGGTGTCGGCGGCGAGCGCGAACCCGGCCAGCACCGTGCCCACCGAGATCCCGACGTTGGTGACAGCGCGCAGGTAGGCGCGGGTACGGACCCGCTGGTCGGGCGGGACGGCGCCGGCGATCAGCGCACCGCGGGCGCCCCGGGTGCCCGCGTCGGCGACCGCCATCAGCACGCCGACGACCAGGAAGCCGGTGAACGAACGCACGGAGACCAGCGCGGCCGTGCACCCGGCCGAGGCGAGCAACGCGGCCATCTGGAGCCCGCGCGGGCCGAGGCGGTCGGCGAGGTAGCCCATCGGCGTGCTCGCCACCAGGCTGACCAGCGCGGTGAGCGTGAGCGCCACACCGACCTGGGTCACCGAGAGCCCGACCGACCGGGTGAGGAACAGCGCACTGGCGGTGAGCCAGGTGCCCCGCCCGACGGTGTTGACGAGCGTGGAGAGGGCGAGGGTCCGGGACGGGCCCGGTTCGGGAAGCAGGCGCACACCGGCACCCTAACAGTACGTACGTACGGTTTGCAGCCCGGTTTACGTGACGTCTTGTCGGCGATGCATTGCCGATATATCGTTGATGCATCAGTGATACGACGACAGAAGGAGAGCCCTGATGGGTTTCCATCGACGCATGCACGCCATGCACGACGAGATGCGCCGCCGTGGCGGCTTCGGCTTCCCGCCCGTACCCCCGGGTCCGCCGCCCTTCTCCCCCGGACCCCACGGCCACGGCCACGGGCGGGGCCGGGGCGGGCGCGGACGCGGCCGGCGGCCGAACGTGCGCGGGGCCGTGCTGGCCCTGCTCACCGAACGGCCGATGCACGGCTACGAGATGATCCAGGAGATCGACTCCCGCACCGGCGGGGCCTGGCGGCCCAGCCCCGGCTCGATCTACCCGACACTGCAACTGCTGGAGGACGAGGGGCTCATCGCGACCGCCGCCGACTCCGAGGGCGGGCGCAAGCGGTTCGCGCTGACCGAGGCGGGCCAGGCCGAGGCGGCCGGCGCGGCGCAGGCCCCGCCCTGGGCGGAGTTCGCCGAGCAGACCGTCAACAGCTGGCACGACATCCGCGACGCCGGCGCGCAGGCCATGCAGGCGCTGCGGCAGGTCATGACCACCGGCACCGACGACCAGCGCGCCCGTGCCGCCCAGGTGCTCGACGAGACCCGGCGCAAGCTCTACGCCATCCTCGCCGAGTCCGAGTGAGCACCGCCGCCGGAACGGCACGCCGGCCGGACGACGACCGGCGTGCCGTCAGGCGCGGCGCGCGGTGACGAGCAGGTACTCCCAGCGCATCACGCCACCGTCCAGGTGCCGGGCGGCCAGGTCGGTCAGCGCGCGGTCGAGCCCGGCCGTACGCTCCGGGTCGCCGGCGTTCGCCAGGTAGACCGCCACAGTGGGCCCGTAGCGGGTCGCGAAGAAGTCCCGGAACTCCCCCGGCGTGGCGAACCGGTCCACCACCACGGCGTCACGCGCCGACGTGAGCGCGTCGACCCGGTCGCCGAACAACTCCCGGACGTGCTCCTCGTCGCCCCAGAGCGGGGGCGGCTGCGCGCCCGGCGGCGGTGGCGGCGCGTACGGCCGCATGGCCGCGAACAATTGGCCCACAAAGCCCTCCGGGGTCCAGTTGACCAGGCCGATCGTCCCGCCCGGCCGGCACACCCGCAGCACCTCGTCGGCTGCGGCCCGGTGCCGGGGCGCGAACATCACGCCCACACACGACAGCACCGCGTCGAAAGCGGCGTCCGCGTACGGCAGCGCCTCCGCGTCCGCCTCCTCCCAGGTCAGCGTCAAGCCCTCCCGCTCGGCCTCCGCCCGCCCGATCGCCAGCAACTCCGGGGTGAGGTCGCCGGCCACCACCTCCGCACCGGCCCTGGCCGCGGGCAGAGCCGCGTTGCCGGTCCCGGCCGCCACGTCCAGCACCCGCATGCCCGGCGCCACCCCGGCGGCCCGGACCAGCGTCGCCCCCAGCTCCGGGATCACCTGCGCGGCCACGGCGGCGTAGTCCCCCATCGCCCACATCGCGCGGTGCCGGGCCTTCACCGCGGCGTCCTGTTCCCGTTCCTCGATCATCGGTCGCTCCTCACCTGTCGTCCCTGCACAGGACGCTAGGCAGCGGACGACCCGGCCCCCAGTACGAGATCTGTACCGCTCCCGACAGGGCGCTGGCCGGGGTGGCGGGCCGGGCGTAGCGTGCCCGCCATGGGGGCCTCCTACCACCAGTTCTGCCCCGTGGCGAAGGCCATGGAACTGCTCGACGAGCGGTGGACGCTGCTCGTGGTCCGGGAGCTGGTCAGCGGCTCGGAACGCTTCAACGAGCTGCGCCGGGGCCTGCCCCGGATGTCGCCCACGCTGCTGTCCCGCCGGCTGCACCAGCTCGTCCGCGCCGGTGTGGTGGAGCGGCGGGTCGACGGCGCCGACGTGCGCTACGTCCCGACCGCCGCCGGACGCGAACTGCGGCCCGTGGTGGAGGCGCTCGGTGCCTGGGGCGTGCGCTGGATCGGCGAGCTGGGCGACGCCGACCTGGACCCGAAGCTGCTGCTGTGGGACATGCACCGCCACGTCGACCACGACGCTGTTCCGCCGGGGCGTACCGTCGTGCGGTTCCGCTTCCGGGACGTGCCCACGACGCAGCGCGACTGGTGGATGGTGATCGCCGCGGGCGAGGCCGACGTCTGCGACAGCGACCCCGGGCACGACGTGACGGTGACCGTCACGGCGGACCTGCGCGCCCTGGTCCAGGTCTGGATGGGCGACCTGGAGTGGGCCGCGGCGCTGCGCGGCGGCGCGGTGGAGGTGGCCGGACCGGAGGCGTTGCGGCGCGCCGCGCCCGGCTGGTTCACCCTCTCCCCCTTCGCCGCCGTGCCCCGGCCCTGAGACGGCGCGTGCGGCCGCCCCCTGCCGGGGACGGCCGCACGACGACGCGGGAATGCGGATCAGTGCACTGTGACAGTGGCGCCGCCCGGCACCAGGTCACGCAGCTCCTCGGGAATCTCGGCGCCCATCTCGTCGGCGATCCGCAGCGCCTCCTCGATCAGCGTCTCCACGATCTGCGCCTCGGGCACGGTCTTGACGACCTTGCCCTTGACGAAGATCTGGCCCTTGCCGTTGCCCGAGGCCACACCCAGGTCGGCCTCGCGGGCCTCGCCCGGACCGTTCACCACGCAGCCCATGACCGCGACACGCAGCGGCACCGGCAGGCCCTCCAGCCCGGCGGTGACCTCCTCGGCCAGCTTGTAGACGTCGACCTGCGCCCGCCCGCAGGACGGGCAGGAGACGATTTCCAGGCCACGCTCGCGCAGGCCCAGCGACTCCAGGATCGCGTTGCCGACCTTGATCTCCTCGACCGGCGGGGCGGACAGCGAGACCCGGATGGTGTCGCCGATCCCCTCGGCCAGCAGCGCGCCGAACGCCACCGCCGACTTGATCGTGCCCTGGAACGCCGGGCCGGCCTCGGTGACGCCGAGGTGCAGCGGGTAGTCGCACTTCTCGGCCAGCAGCCGGTACGCGCGGATCATCACCACCGGATCGTTGTGCTTCACCGAGATCTTGATGTCCCGGAAGCCGTGCTCCTCGAACAGCGAGCACTCCCACAGCGCCGACTCCACCAGCGCCTCGGCGGTGGCCTTGCCGTACTTGGCCAGCAGGCGCTTGTCCAGCGAGCCCGCGTTGACGCCGATCCGGATCGGCACGCCCGCGTCGCCGGCGGCCCGCGCGATCTCCTTGACCTTGTCGTCGAACTGCCGGATGTTGCCCGGGTTCACCCGGACCGCGGCGCAGCCGGCGTCGATCGCCGCGAAGACGTACTTCGGCTGGAAGTGGATGTCGGCGATCACCGGGATCTGCGACTTCTTGGCGATCGCGGGCAGCGCCTCCACGTCGTCCTGCGACGGCACGGCGACCCGGACGATCTGGCAGCCGGACGCGGTCAGCTCGGCGATCTGCTGGAGCGTGGCGTTGACGTCGGCGGTGAGGGTGGTGGTCATGGACTGCACCGAGACCGGCGCGCCACCACCGACCGGCACCGAACCGACCATGATCTGGCGGCTGGCCCGGCGCGGGGCCAGCGGCGGCGGCGGTACGGGGGGCATACCGAGACTGACAGCGGTCACTTCAGGCACTCACCTTGAGAAGAGCGTGATGGGGTTGATGACATCAGCGGTGACTGTGAGCAGCGTGAACGCGCCGCCGATCAGGATCACCGCGTACGTGAACGGCATGAGTTTGAGGTAGTCGACGCGGCCCGGATCGGCGCGGCCGATGCGTGCGTAGAGCCAGGACCGCGCCCGTTCGAACCAGGCGATGGCGATGTGGCCGCCGTCCAGCGGGAGCAGCGGCAGCAGGTTGAACACGCCGATGAAGAAGTTCAGCGACACGAACAGCATGAAGAACACCAGCCAGGCGTTGTTCTCCACGGCCTCGCCGCCGAGCCGGCTGGCGCCGACCACGCTGATCGGGGTGTCCACGTCGCGCTCGCCGCCGGTGATCGCGTTCCACAGCGCGGGCACCTTCTGCGGGATGCGCTGCATGGCGTGCGCGGTCTGCACGGCCATGGTGCCGGTGAAGTCGGCGGTGGCGCCGAACGCGGCGACCGGGCCGTACTCGACCCGGGTCGGGGTGCTGGGCGAGAGCGCCACGCCGAGCGCGGAGACCGCCGAGGCGGCGCCCTTCGGGTCACCCAGCGGCGGACGCTGCACCGAGGCCAGGTCGACCCGCGCCTCGGCCGGCTTGCCGTCACGGACGTAGGCGACGGTGGCCGTGCCGGGCGGGGTGGCCCGGACCACGTCGAGCATGTCGCCCCAGGTGGAGACCGGCTTGCCGTTCACCGCGGTGATCCGGTCGCCGTCCTTGAGCTGGGCCTTCTCGGCCGGGCTGGCCGGGTCGCCGGACTCGCAGGCGCGGGCCGCGTTCTCCACCACCACGCACGGCGCGATGGCGATCACCGCCGGCTCGGCCCGGAAGCCGGCCTCGGTGCTGGGGAACTTCGGGTTCGGCAGCCCCACCGACACCGCGATGATCCAGAGCGCGATCAGGGCCAGGGCGAAGTGGGTGATCGAGCCCGCGGACATCACGATCGTCCGCTTCCACACCGGGTAGCGCCACATGGCGCGCTTCTCGTCCCCCGGCTCGACGTCGTCGTCCTGCGGTGTCATGCCGACGATCTTGCAGAAGCCGCCGAGCGGGATGCCCTTGATGCCGTACTCGGTCTCGCCCCGCTTGAACGACCAGAGCGTCGGGCCGAAGCCGACGAAGTAGCGGGTGACCTTCATCCCGAACGCCTTGGCGGTGAGCATGTGCCCCGCCTCGTGCAGGCTCACCGAGATGAGGATCGCCAGGGCGAACAGCACCACCCCGAGCAGATAGCTCATCGAGCTCCTTCCACCGACCCGACGATGATCTCCTGGGCGTGCGCCCGTGCCCACGACTCGGCGGCGAGCACGTCCTCGACGGTACCTGGTTCGTCGAAATCGGGAGCGTCCTCCAGCACCCGCTGGAGGGTGTCGACGATGCCGAGGAACGGCAGCCGGCCCGCGACGAACGCGGCCACGCACTCCTCGTTCGCCGCGTTGTAGATCGCCGGGCGGCAGCGCCCGGCCTCCCCCGCCGCCTTGGCCAGCGCGACAGCCGGGAACGCCGCGTCGTCGAGCGGGAAGAACTCCCACGTGTGGGCAGTGGTCCAGTCGACAGCCGCGGCGGCGCCGGGTACGCGGTCCGGCCAGCCGATGCCGAGCGCGATGGGCAGTCGCATGTCCGGCGGGCTGGCCTGGGCGAGCGTGGACCCGTCGGTGAACTCGACCATCGAGTGGATCACCGACTGCGGGTGGACCATCACCTCGATGTCGGCGTACGGCACGTCGAACAGCTCGTGCGCCTCGATCACCTCCAGCGCCTTGTTGACCATCGTGGCGGAGTTGATCGTGACGACCGGGCCCATGTTCCAGGTCGGGTGCGCCAGCGCCTGCTCCGGCGTGACGGCGGTCAGCTCGTCACGCCGCCGCCCCCGGAACGGGCCGCCGCTGGCGGTGACCACCAGCCGCCGCACCTCGCCCCGGGCGCCGCCGCGCAGGCACTGCGCCAGCGCCGAGTGTTCGGAGTCCACCGGGACGATCTGCCCCGGGTGCGTCACCGCGGCCCTGACCAGCGGGCCGCCGGCCACCAGGGACTCCTTGTTGGCAAGCGCGAGGGTACGACCGGCGTGCAGCGCGGCCAGCGTCGGCGGCAGGCCCAGCGAGCCGACCACGCCGTTGAGCACCACGTCGCACGGCCACTGCGCCAGCTCGGTCATCGCGTCCGGCCCGGCCACGATCTTGGGCAGCTTGAAGTCGCCGGTGGCCCAGCCACGCCGGCTCGCCTCGGCGTAGAACGCGAGCTGAAGATCCTGCGCGGCGGACGCGCGGGCCACACCGACCGCCTCCACGCCCAGCTCCAGCGCCTGCGCGGCGAGCAACTCCACGTTGCCGCCACCCGCGCCGAGGGCCACCACCCGGAAGCGGTCCGGGTTGCGCTTGACGATGTCGATGGCCTGGGTGCCGATCGAGCCGGTCGAGCCGAGCAGCACGAGATCTCGGGGAGTGGTCACCGGACCATTGTTCCCCAGCGCCTCACCCCGGTTCGTCCCGGAGTGCCCGGCGGCATGATCGACTCCACTTCGCCGAGGTGGCGGCATCAGGGTCGCCGCGATGCCACCACTTCGGCGAACCGGTGTCGATCACGCCTGCGGCGCCTCCTCGTCGAGCAGGTCGGCCGGGTCGACGCTGAACTCGACCTTCGGGCCGTTGGTCTCCGGTAGGAGATCGAGAGCGAGCTGCGCGGTCCAGGGCTCGTCGTACCAGCGGAGCACGTCGAACGACGGCTCGGCGGGCTGCGGTGCCGGCTCGGGCGCGAATGCGGCCTGGGCCATCGGGCTCACCCCCTCAGCGGGTAATCGTGCTACCCCTCACCTAGCGGCGCTGCCCCGATCCGCCCTGCTCGCACACGTTGTCCATCCCCACCGCCACTCCCGTTGATCATGAGGTTGGCGGCGTCGGCGGTCCGATTCGTCGCCGCCAACCTCATGATCGACGGGGCGGGAGCAGTTCCGCCGAACGATCAGGCGGGGCGCTCCAGGGCGAAGGTCTCCAGTTCGACGCCGCCGTACCAGTCGGTGCGCACACCCGCGTGCGTCATGCCGAGGCGCCGGGCCACCGCCATCGACGGGTCGTTCCCGGCCATCACCACCGCGTACACCCTCGGGGTGCCGGTGGCGAACTCGCGCTCCAGCACCGCGCGGGCCGCCTCGGTGGCGTAGCCGCGGCCCTGGGCGTCGGGGTGCAGGTGCCAGCCGACCTCGATGTCGTCGGTGAGAGTGACGCCGTCGCGTCCCGGTAGCGGTTTGAGCAGGATGCTCCCCGCCACCGGCCCGCCGTCGCGCGGCTCGATCGCCCACAGGCCCCACCGGCCGCCGTACGGCGTCCAGCGTTCATGCCACATCCGGACCCGCTCGCGCGCCTCGGACGGGTCGGTCATCCGCCCCTTGCCGCCGCCCAGCCAGCGCATCACCTCGTCCCGGGAGTAGATGTCGTAGATCCGGGCCAGGTCGTCCGGCGACTCGGTCCAGTCCCGGAGCACCAGCCGGTCGGTCGTGGCGATCGTCATGCCGCCGGATCGTAATGCGTGGCGCGGGGGCGTACGGGGAACGAGAGGGCGATGGGCGACGGGTGGGCACGGACCAAGCGGATCACGGCGGCGGCGTTCCGGCCGGTCCGCGGTCGCGACCTGTCGCTGCACGCCGCCGCGATCACCTTCTACGGCGCGATCGCCGTGGTGCCGGTGGCGCTGCTGGCGATCTGGCTGACCGGGCTGCTCGCCGGGGCGGACCGGGTACGGCGGCTGACCGGGTACGCGATCGACACGCTGCCCACCGAGATCGGCGCGCACCGGGCGGCGGCCGCGCTCGTCGAGGCCGGTCTGGGGCTGACCCCGCTGCTGGCGCTGGCCTCGCTGCTGCCTGCTTCGCTCTACGGCGAAGGGCTGCGCCGCGCGTTCGTCTCGGTGGCCGAGCCGCGCGCCGAGTCCGGTGCACTCGTCGGCTGGCGGGGCCGCCTGCTGCTGCTCCCGCTGCTGGCGCCGGCCCCGGCGCTGCTGCTGTCGATCCTGCTCGGGCTGCCGCTGACCACCCGGCTGGTACGCCAGGGCGGCTGGGTCGGCGCGCTCGGCGTGGTGCTGTCGTTTTTCGCGGTGTGGCTGGTGCTCACGCCGGTGCTGATCTGGGTGTTCCGGGTGGTCGGCCCGGCCTCGCCGGACTGGCTCGCCACCGTCGCCCTGGGCTCGTTCACGGCGGCGAACCTGTCCGGCTTCGTGCACGGCTTCGTGCTGTTCTGCTCGCTGCCGCTGGACCTGGGCGTGCCGTTCGGCGGGTTCGATGAGATCGGCGGCGGCGTGGCGGTGCTGCTCTGGCTGTACCTGTTCCACGTGATCGTGTTGTCCGGCTACTCCGCGACGCTGGCGGCGAGCCGGTGGCGGGCCGCCCGGGTGGCGGCCGGCGCCTGACGGCTGCGGGTCAGCGCCGGAACGGGCCGCGCACCTCGTACGTGATGCCGCCGGTCCCGGCCCGGGCGCCGCTGGTGCCGCGCTGCGAGGAGAAGTAGAGGCGGCTGCCGTCCGGCGAGAATGCCGGCCCGGTCAGCTCCGACCCGGACTGCCCGAGCAGCCGCAGGAACGGGGTCACCACACCGGCCGGCGTGATCACGTTGATCTCCATGTTGCCGCCGTCCTCGGCCACGTAGAGGTCGCCTCCCGCGGTGCCGGTGATGTTGTCGACGCCGGTCAGCGGCGCGGCACCGGCCGGCACCAGCGAGTCGTCGTACGCGAGGTCGAGCCGCTGGTTCACCGCGTCGTACGCCCACACCCGGTTGTCGCCCTTGGTGGTGAACCAGCAGGTGTCGTCGGCGTACCAGCAGCCCTCGCCGCCGTCGAACGTCTGCGCCGCGCCCACCTGGTAGCGGGTGGGCACCGGGAACCCGTCGCGGTCCGGCAGGTCCCGCCAGGTCACCGGCCCGGTCACCTGGCCGTCCGGGGCGCAGAGCACCTGCACCCGGCCGGTGCGCAGGTCGCCCCAGGTGTCCGGGACGAACCGGTAGAAGCAGCCGTCCCCCTCGTCCTCGGTCAGGTAGACCACCCGCCGCTGCGGGTCGCAGGCCGCCGCCTCGTGCTTGAAGCGGCCCATCCGGGTCCGCTCCTCACCGGCCCGGCCGCCCTCCGGCCAGGTCTCGAAGACGCGGCCCAGCGGCACCTCCTCGCAGGACAGCCACGTCCCCCACGGGGTCGGGCCCCCGGCGCAGTTGACGTTCGTGCCACCGAGGATCCGGTACGCGGCGGTGATCGCGCCGTCGGCGGCGAACCGCACCGCCGAGGCGCCACCGACGAGCGGCACCTCCGAGTTGGAGACGTAGATCCAGCCGTCGCCGGACGGGAAGCAGGCGCCGCCGTCGGGTGCCGGGTGCCAGGTGTACGAGGTGCCGGCGACGCGCTGCCCGGAACGCGCGATCACCCGGCCGGTGAAGCCGGCCGGCAACTGGAGGCCGTTGGCGTCGGCGGCCAGGAGGTCGCCGTACGGGCCGGGGCCGGGCTGGGCGGGCTGGGCCGGGGCGGCAGCGGCGGCCCAGAGACCACCGGCGAGAGCGGCGGCGCCACCGGCGGCTGTGGCGCGCAGGACGGTACGACGATCCATCGGGGATTACCTCCCGGAGGCGGTGGGTGTCCCGTCGACGGTAGGACGGAAATGCATCGACAACTGCCACTATAGGGTGAACGCCCGGTGACTGCCGTCCGGCCGTCAGAGGCCCTCGACGTACCGCTTCGCGTCGGCGAGCGACATGTGCGTGTGCTCCCGTACCACCTTGATCGCCTGGATCTTCCTGCCCCGGTACAGCAGCCGCGCGGCCTCGGCCCGCACCGCCTCGTCGACGCCCTTTCCGGGCGCCGGAGGGCCGGGCGGCCAGGATCCGCCGCCCGCCAGCGCGTCCACCGCCCGTTTCGCGTCCAGCAGCGACAGCCCGGTCTGCTCGCGCAGCACCTTGACCGCCTCGACCGTACGCCCCGCGCGGGCCAGCCGGAGCACCTCGGCCTGCCCGTCGCCGGCCGGGCGATCAGGGGCGACCAGGTCCCGGGGACGGTCGCGCCGCAGCACGAGCAGGAGCAGGAGCACCACCACGACGAGCGCCACCGCGAGCGCGATCTGAACAGCCGGGGACATGCCCGGAACGGTAGCGCCCCGCCGCGAACCCTCCCGTCCGGGACGGGCCGCCGCTACGCTCCGCGGCATGAGCGAACGCACCGAGCGAAGCGAGGGCCGTGAGCGCATGCCCAGCCCGCACTTTATGAGCGACGCCAGTGAGCTGCCGTCCCGCGCCGACGTCGTGGTGGTCGGCGCCGGACACAACGGCCTGGTCTCGGCGATCCTGCTGGCCCGCGCCGGCCTGGACGTGCTGGTGCTGGAGGCGTCAGCGGTGATCGGCGGGGCGACCCGCACCGAGAACCCGTTCCCGAAGGTGCCGGGGCTGCGTCACTCCACCGGGTCGTACCTGCTCGGGCTGATGCCGCCGGAGCTGCTGGCCACGCTCGACGTGACCATCCCGGTGCTGCGCCGCGACCCGCACTACTTCCTGCCCACGCCGGGCCGGCTCGGCTCGCCGTACCTGCTGGCCGGCAGCGACGTGGCGGCGAGCCGGCGGCAGCTCGCGGAGATGTTCTCCCCCGCCGACGTCGCCGCCGACGACGCGCTGCACGCCGAGCTGGCCCAGCTGCGGGAGGATCTCGCCCCGGCGTGGCTGGCCGAGCCGCTGCCGGTCGAGGAGACCGCCGAACGCTACGTGCGGCCCGCGCTGCAGCAGGTCTTCGTCGACCTGGTGCGCGGCTCGGTGGCCGACCACCTGGCCCGCTTCGACTTCCGCTCCGAGCTGCTGGTCAGCATGTACGCCGTCACCGACGGCCTGTCCGGGCTCAACGCCGGCCCGGACGATCCCGGAACGGGTCACAACTTCCTGGTGCACAACATGTGCCGGCTGCCGGGCGCGGACGGCACCTGGATGATCACCCGGGGAGGCATGGGCACGGTGTCCCGCACGTTCGCCGAGGCCGCCGTGCGCGCCGGGGCGCGGATCGTGGCCGACGCGCCGGTCACAGCGATCCGGCTGGCCTCCGGTGCCGCCGCCGGGGTGACGCTCGCCGACGGGCGGGAGGTGGACGCCTCCGTGGTGCTCGGCGCCTGTGACCCGTACCGGCTGATGGAGCTGCTGCCCGACGGCGCGCTCCCGGCGGAACTCGACGCGCGGATGGCGGCGGTCCGCCGCACCGGCACCACGCTCAAGCTCAACCTGGCGCTGACCGGGCTGCCGCGCTTCTCCTGCCTGCCGGACGACGCGCCGAGCCCGTTCGGGTCGACCATCCACCTGCTGCCCGGCTCGGCCTCACTCGTCGGCGACGGCGGCGAGTCGCCGATGGCGGCGCTGCGCGGCATGTGGGCGGACGTGCGGGCCGGGCGGCTGCCGGAGGAGCCGACGATCGAGTGGTACCTGCACACCACAGTCGACCCGTCGCTGTCCGACGACGCGGGGCACCACTCGTCGGCGTTGTTCGTGCAGTCGGTCCCCTACGAGCTGGCCGGCACCACCTGGGAGGCGGCGCTGCCCGGCTACGTGGAGCGGCTGATCGCGATCTGCGAGCGGTACGCCCCGGGCGCCGGTGACCTGGTCGCGGACGCGGTGCCGCTGCCGCCGCCCGGCATCGAGGCGCACTTCGGCATCACCGGCGGGCACATCCACCACGTCGACAACACGGTGTCGTTCACCGACCGGATGCCGTACGCCACGGGGGTGGACGGCGTGTACGCGGGCAGCGCCGGCTGCCACCCGGCGGGCAGCGTGATCGGCGCGGCCGGGCACAACGCGGCCCGCCGCATCCTCGCCGAGATGTAAGGAAGGGCCCCTTATTAACGCCTCCGGTAGAGGAAGGGCCCCTTCTTAACAACCGCCTCAACACCGCTCACGGCGTCTCGGGCGCCTCCTGGCCGGCGGGCGGGAGGTCGCCCGGCCCGCGCACCAGGTAGACGCCGACCAGCAGCAGGTACGCCAGCAGGCTCAGCACCGGGTCGACGAACACGATCGCGAACGCGATGAGGTAGAGCAGCGGACCGAGGCGGAACCGGCGGGCCACCGCCCGCGCCAGCCTCGGGTCCAGGCCCGGTTGCAGCAGCCCGCGGCGGCGCGCCCACCACCAGCTCAGGTTGAAGAACAGCGCCTCACCGAGCACCACGCCCGCGTACAGCGCGGCGGTCAGCCGCTGGTCGCCGACGGTGCCGCGCAGGTTGTCCGCGAGCAGGTCCGCGGTGAACGGGATCGCCGCCACGAACATCAGCAGCAGCAGGTTCAGCACCAGCAGCATCTGGTCGACCCGGCGGACGTAACGCCACATGTTGTGGTGGGTCAGCCAGACCTGGCCGACGATGGCGAACGTGATCACGTACGCCAGGTAGGCGCGCCACTCGTGCAGCAGGGCGGCCGGCAGCCCGTCGTCCTGCGGCGTGTCCGGGTCGAACGACAGCAGCTCGACGGCCATCAGGGTGAGCACGATGGCGATCACCGCGTCGCTGAACGCCTCCACCCGGGAGGCGTCGCGCGCCATCTCGTTGCCGCGCCCGAACCGGTACGCCGGTTCCCTGTCCGCACCCGTCACGCCGCCCCCTCACGACAGATGGTCGCGTGCCGGGGACGGCGGACGGGGCGGAACTCGTCAGATGGCCGCTTCCCCGGCCGGCGCCGGGGTCTCCGCGTCGGCGCGGTGCGCGCGGATCTTGTGCCCGACGCTGGTCAGGCAGCGCCCGCTGGCCAGGTCGAACTTCCAGCCGTGCAGCTGGCAGGTGAGCTGGTCGCCGTCGACGATGCCGAACCGGCTCAAGTCCGCCTTCAGGTGCGGGCAGCGCCGCTGCACCACCCAGCCGTCGAGCGTGATGTCCTCGGCGTCGACCGCCCGCTCGTGCTCGTCGTACCAGCCCTCGGCGTACTGGAGGCGCTCCTCGGACAGGCACTTGAAGAAGGCGTAGACGAACTCGTTGTACTGGCCGATGCGGGCCGCGGAGAAACGGCAGGACAGGAAGAGGGAGTTGACCCAGTCCACCTCGCCGATGTGCAGCAGGTGCTCGATCAGCGCCCGCTCGGTACGGAACCGGTAGCGGACCTTCTCGTCCGCGTACGGCCGGACCTCCTTGCCGGGGAAGTCCACGACGATGGATTCGACGCTCTCGCCGTCGTAGCCGACCAGGTCGAAGCGGACCGGCCCGCCGACGCCCTTGGCCAGGTAGATCGACTCGTCGAGCAGCGGCTCGATCCGGCGCTTCATCTCGCCGAGCACGTCGACCTCGGGGTGCCGCCAGGACGCCTTCTCGGCCTCGATGACGCCGCGCTTGCGCTCCCGCATCTCCTCCAGGTGGGCGACCTTGTTCGCGAAGAACTCCTCCACCGGCACCGGGTGGGTGGTGGTCGCGCCCTCGGTGGTGATCTCCGAGACGCTGCCCGGCAGCAACACGATGCCGTTGGTGCCGCCGACCTTGGCGTACTCGGCGAGGAACACCGACTGGTCGGGGAAGATGTTGCCCTCGTCGCCGAAGATGTCGTTGAACTGCCACAGCTCGTCGTCGAGGAAGCACGGCGGGCCGGCGATCGGGAAGACGTGGTCGGCCTTCAGGTCGTCGATGTAGCGCCAGGTGCGGTCGAACTGCCGGTCCCGCTTCTGCTTGCCGAACGCGGTCTTCGCCGCCTGCGGCAGCTCGTAGACCATCGGGTACCAGATCGCGCCGGAGAACTGGAGCATGTGCGCGTGCACGTGGCCCAGCTCGGCGAACACGCTGAGGTCGGTCGGGCGGGCGTCGTTCTGGTTGAGCAGCCGGACGCCGTCGTACTCGACCCAGAGCGACGAGTCGCCGATCGGGCCGTCGGTCGGGCTGGTCAGCGCCTGGATCATGATCTTCAGGCCGCCGGGCAGCTCCACGACCTGCTCGTTCGGGGCCTTGAGGAACTTGGTGAAGCCCAGCTCCCGGAACTCGTCCTCCATCTCCGAGGTGGGGAACTCGGGCAGCAGGACGGTGGCGTCCTTCGACACGAAGTCACGCAGGTGCTTCGCGTCGAAGTGGTCCCGGTGCAGGTGCGACACGTACAGGTAGTCGACCTGGCCGAGGGTCGCCCAGTCGAGCAGGGAGTTGTCCGGGAAGGGGAACCACGAGGCGAAGTAGGCGGGGTTGACCCACGGGTCGCACAGGATGCTGCCCGCGGCCGTGTCGATCCGCATGCTGGCATGCCCCGTACCGGTCACTCGCACCGCAGTCCTCCTCAAAAAGGCATCAAGGTGTACGTCAAGACGCTACCGGAGGCAGTGTGCTCGCCGTCCCGCGACGCCGGTAGTGGCCAACCGCCCCCACCGTTACGGGACCAACGACCCGGGCCGTGCCCGCCCGCCCGCTGTCGCCCGCCCGGGTCATCCCCGGCACAGGAGGTCGGACCCTGCGCCGGGCCCGGTTCGGGCCGTGCCAGACTGATCGGAGATCCGATCGCGAGGGAAGGACCGACAGTGGCAGGAGACGAGCCGGTAACCGCGCCAGATCAGCACAAGCCCGGACACCGCAAGTCCGGACGGATCGGTGCGGTGCTGTCGGCGGTGGCTTTGGTACTGATGGCGCTCTGCGGGATCGAGGAGGGCCGGGTGGAGCACATCTGGCTGTTCGGGATCGCCGGACTGCTGATCGCCATCGTCATCGGCGACGCCGTGCTGCGCCGCAACGGCCTGCGGTCCTGACGCGCGGCGCCCACGGTAGTGCGCGAAGGGCCCGCCCCCTCACCGGGGGGCGGGCCCTTCGTCGTCTCGGGAGGCGGGGTCAGCGGCCGAGCAGGATGTCCTGCACGTCCTTGAGCGCGGCGTCGACCTCGGCCTCGAAGTAGCCACCGGGCACCAGCCCGAAGCGCAGCGTGTCGAGTTCCTTGGGGTTCACCGGCATCGGGTTGCGGCCCTGCATGCCGCCGAGCAGCGTCTCGAAGAACCGATCGACCTGGTCCGGGTCGTACCCGCTGCCGAACCGCCGGACCTGGAAGCTGCGCCGGATCTGGTCGACCCGGTGCAGGTCGCTGCCGGGCGGGCCGGCCATCGGCGGCCCCACCATCGGCGGACCGGCGACCGGCGGGCTCACGAGCGGCGGACCGGTCATCGAGGGGCCCGGGCCGTAGCCCTGGTCCGGCGGCCCGTAACCCGGGTCCGGCGGGCCGTAGCCGGGCTCCGGTGCGCCGTAACCCTGCTGCGGCAGCGCCGGCGGGCCACCGGGGCCACGACCGCGCAGCTCACGCTCGGGCATGCGGATCTCGGCGGTCATGTCGGCACGGGCACGCCGGCCGGCCTCGAACCCGTCGAAGCGCTCCTCCTGGCCGTACCCGCCGGGGCCGCTGTCCGGCGGACCGTAGCCGCCCGGGCCGTTGTCCGGCGGGCCGTACCCACCGGGACCGTTGTCCGGCGGACCGTAGCCGCCGGGGCCGTTGTCCGGCGGACCGTAGCCGCCGGGGCCGTTGTCCGGCGGACCGTAGCCACCAGGGCCGGGCGGCAGGCCGCGCGAGGGCGGGCCGCCGTGCCCCATCGGCGCGCCCGGGCCCATCGGGCCGGGGCCACCCGGGCCGCGGGGGCCGTCGTAGCCACCGCGCGGGCCGTCGTAGCCACCGGCGAACGCGCCGGTCGGCTCGTCGTAGCGGTTGCCGTAACGGTCGGCGGGCGGGCCGGGCTGGGCGGGCATCTGCCGGGGCGGCATCGGCGGCTGCGGCACCGGCGACATGCCCCGGTCGTCGCGCATCGGCGGGCCGAGCCGGTCGGCCATCCGCGGGTCGCCACCGCGCCCGGCCGGTGCGCCACCGCGCTCCTCCAGCTCGGCGAGCTGGCGCTCGACCCGGTCGAGGTGCAGGTCGACCTGCCACTCGTCGTAGCCGTTGAACCGGACCCGGAAGACGACGTCGTGGACCTCCTGGGAGGCCACGGGCGCGCCGATCGGCTGGCCGTCGAGTGTCGCCTCGACCCGGTCCAGGAAGGCATCGACCTCGTCGACCTTGTAGCCCCGGCGGAGCGCCTTACGCCGGAAACGCTGACCCTGACTCGCCACTATGTCTCCTGGTCTCGTACCGCTACGCCGTTGCCGCGCGTGAGTCGCCGTCCGTGTCCCCGGCGGCGGCGAGCTGCCCACAGGCCCCGTCGATCTCGCGTCCCCGGGTGTCGCGCACCGTGGTCGACACCCCGGCGTCGCGCAACCGCCGGACGAACTCCCGCTCGACCGGCTTCGGGCTGGCGTCCCAGCGGCTGCCCGGAGTCGGGTTGAGCGGGATCAGGTTCACGTGGGCCAGCTTGCCGGCCAGTAGCCGCCCGAGCAGATCGGCTCTCCACGGCTGATCGTTCACGTCCTTGATCATCGCGTATTCGATGGACACGCGACGCCCCGTCGTGGCCGCGTAGTCCCACGCCGCGTCCAGCACCTCGGACACCTTCCAGCGCTGGTTGACCGGGACGAGTTCGTCGCGCAGCTCATCATCGGGGGCGTGCAGCGACAACGCAAGGGTCACCGAGAGGTCTTCGCTGGCCAGTCGGCGGATCGCCGGCACCAGACCGACGGTCGAGACGGTGATGTGCCGCTGCGACAGGCCCAGCCCTTCCGGCGCCGGGGCCACCAGCCGGCGGATCGCCGCCACCACCCGCGAGTAGTTCGCGAGCGGCTCGCCCATGCCCATGAACACCACGTGCGACAGCCGCGGCGGCGAACCGGCCACGACGCCGGACGCGGCCACCCCGGCCAGGTAGACCGCCTGGTCGACGATCTCGGCGGTGGACAGGTTGCGGGTCAGCCCGGCCTGGCCGGTGGCGCAGAACGGGCAGGCCATGCCGCAGCCGGCCTGGCTGGAGATGCAGACGGTCACCCGGTCCGGGTAGCCCATCAGCACGCTCTCCACCAGCGAGCCGTCGTGCAGCCGCCAGAGCGCCTTGCGGGTCGCGCCGTCGTCGCAGGCCAGCTCGCGGACCGGGGTCAGCAGCGTGGGCAGCAGCTCGCCCGCCAGCCGCTCCCGGGTCGCCGCCGGCAGGTCGGTCATCCGCTCCGGGTCGCGTACCAGGCGGCCGAAGTAGTGGTTGGAGACCTGCTTGGCGCGGAACGCCGGCTCACCCAGCTCGGCGACGAGCGCCTGCCGGCCCGGCAGGTCCAGGTCGGCGAGGTGGCGGGGAGGCATCGAGGGCCGGCGGCCGCGGGCGTCGGGGTCTACGGAGATCAGCGGAAGACTCGTCATGGCGCGTCCAGTCTGACACGCTCCCGCCCGGACGCACCCGTCCGTACGTGTCGAATCGCCCCCGGCCACCCGGCCCGCAGCGGGTCGCCGCCGTGACGCATGCCTCAGTTCACCACCGGGACGAAGACGGCGAGCAGCAGGTAGGCCACCGGCACGGCGAACAGGATCGAGTCGAGCCGGTCCATCAGGCCGCCGTGCCCGGGCAGCAGGTTGCTCATGTCCTTGACGCCGAGATCCCGCTTGATCATCGACTCGGCGAGGTCACCGAGCACCGCCGAGACCGAGATCGCCATCCCGAACAACGCGCCCCACCAGGGCGCCACGTCGAACAATGCCCACAGCAGCGCCGCGCTGCCCGCCGCCGCGGCCGTCACCGAGCCGGCGAAGCCCTCCCAGGACTTCTTCGGGCTGATCGTGGGCGCCATCGGGTGCTTGCCGAACGACACGCCCGCGGCGTACCCGCCGGTGTCGGAGAGCACCACCGCAGCCAGCGTCACCAGCACCCGCAGGTGCCCGTCACCAGGCGCCGCCGCGAGCATGGCCGCGAACCCGGCGAGGAACGGCACGTACACCGCGATCAGGGTGGCCGCGGTCAGGTCGCGCTGGTAGTTGCCGGGCCCGTCGCCCAGCCGCCAGATCATCGTGCCCAGCACCGTGACCAGCAGGCCGAGGCAGAGCGCGTCGGGGCCCGCGTACCAGGCCAGGCCCACTGTGATCACGCCACCGGCGACGAGCGGCGCCAGCGGCGGGTGGGCGCCGCTGCGGCGTACCGCGCGGGCCATCTCCCAGATGCCGATCCCCACAGCGGTCGCCAGCACGGCGAGGAACGCCGGCATGAAGAAGAACAGCGGCACCACGACCGCCGCGCCGAGGGCCACCCCGACGCCTATCGCGGCCGGCAGGTTGCGCCCCGCCCGGGACGTCTTCGGCACGGTGGTCGGCGGACGCTCGGCGCTCGCCCGCCGGCGTCCCGGCCCGCGGCGCCCGGCCGGCGGCTCCGAGGCGGGCTCGTCGCGTACCGCCGGGATCTGCTCGGTGGGCTCGTCGCGCACCGGCGCGATCTGCGCGGTCGGGTACTCGTCGTCGCGGGCGGGCTCACCCCACGGGCCGTCGTGCTCCGGCCCGGCGGACCGCCCACGGTCGCCGGCCGGCGGTCCGTCGTACCGGCCCGGGCCGTCGTGGTGCCGCGAGGTCGTCGGGTACGGCCCGGCGTAGGTGTCGGACCCGGTGTACGTGTCCGGCGTCGCGTACGTGTCCGGACCGGCATACGGGTCCGGGGCTGCTCCGGGACGCGCGTAGGTGTCCGGCTCGGCGGGGTGGGTGTGCGCGGCCGGGCCGGGCCGCCAGGGGCCGGGCTCCAGATCGGTGTCCGGCCAGGGCAGGGCCGGGGCGGCCGGGCGGTCCCAGCCACGCGACTCGGTGTTGCCGTAGGGGTCGGGGTGGGACATCACGCACCGGCAGCCGGTACGAGAGCCACCACATGACGCAAGACCAAGACCATCCCCTACCGGCGTGAGACTTCCTGTTGACCGACCGACGGCCGGGCGACTCCCGCCGTTCACCCCGTGGTGGTCGGGAATCGTGCCGAGCCTACTGCACCCGCCGCGGCCCCGAGGGTGTGCGCCGCCGGGCACGACGACGGCACCGGGCCGCCGCCCGGGCGGGCGACGGCGGCGCGGTGCCGTGCGAGGTACGCGGGTGCTCAGACTTCGAGCAGCTCGCTCTCCTTGTGCTTGACCAGCTCGTCGACTCCTGCGACGAAGCGCTGGGTCAGGTCGTCCAGCTCCTTCTCCGCGCGCCGGCCCTCGTCCTCGCCGACCTCGCCGTCCTTGACCAGGCGGTCCAGCTCCTCCTTGGCCTTGCGGCGGATGTTGCGGACGGCGACCTTGGCCTCCTCGCCCTTCTGCCGGGCGACCTTGATCATGTCGCGGCGCCGCTCCTCGGTCATCTGCGGCAGGACGATGCGGAGCTGGTTGCCCTCGTTGTTCGGGTTGGCCCCGAGGTCCGAGTCGCGGATCGCCTTCTCCATGGCGCCCAGCTGCGAGTTGTCGTACGGCTTGATGATCACCATGCGCGGCTCGGGCACCGCGATGGACGCCATCTGCGGCAGCGGGGTCGGGCTGCCGTAGTAGTCGATGACGATCCGGGAGAACATGGCGGCGTTGGCGCGTCCGGTACGGATGCCGCCGAACTCCTCCTTGGCGTGCTCGATGGCACGCTCCATCTTCTCCTCCGCCTCGAGGAGGGTGTCGTCGATCACCGGTCTCCTCGCCTCCTTCTGTCGCTCGTCGTGTGTGGTGCGGGTGCTGCCGTGGCAGAGGGACCGCTGCCGGCCGGCGGGCCGGTCAGGCGGTGATCAGGGTGCCGATCTTCTCGCCGCCGACGGCCCGGACGATGGTGTCGTCGCCCTGGGCGCCGAAGACCAGCATCGGCAGGCCGTTCTCCATGCAGAGGCTGAACGCGGCGGCGTCGGCCACCCGCAGGTTACGGCGCAGCACCTCGGAGAAGGTGATCGAGTCGAGCTTGCTCGCGGTCGGGTCGATCCGGGGGTCGGCGGTGTAGACCGCGTCCACGCCGTTCTTGCTCATCAGCACCACGTCCGCGCGGATCTCCAGCGCCCGCTGGGCGGCCACCGTGTCGGTGGAGAAGTACGGCATGCCGGCGCCGGCGCCGAAGATGACCACGCGGCCCTTCTCCAGGTGGCGGATCGCGCGCAGCGGGATGTACGGCTCGGCGACCTGGGCCATCGTGATGGCGCTCTGCACCCGGGTCTCGATGCCCTCCTTCTCCAGGAAGTCCTGGAGGGCCAGGCAGTTCATGACCGTGCCGAGCATGCCCATGTAGTCGGCGCGGGCGCGGTCCATGCCGCGCTTCTGCAGCTCGGCGCCGCGGAAGAAGTTGCCGCCGCCGACCACCACCGACACCTGCACGCCGCGGCGTACCACTGTGGCGATCTGGCGGGCGATGCCCTGCACGACGTCGGGGTCGACGCCGATCGCGCCGCCGCCGAAGACCTCACCGGAGAGCTTCAGCACCACCCGGCGGGACCGACCGGGCGGAGGGGCGGTCGGGTCCTCCGCCGCCAGGCTCCGGTCACTCACAACCTGCGTCATCCGCCCCGCCCCTTCTCCCCGCGCATCGCGCGAGCGTCGCGTACGTGCCCCTGCCGACCCTATGTGACGAGGAGGCCGCGGTGCCTGTCGCGTACACCGGCGGCCTCCTCGTCGACGTTCTCCCCTGTGCCCGGGCCGGACGGCCCGGTGCGGCGGCTCAGGCCTGGCCGACCTCGAACCGCAGGAAGCGGGTCACCTCGATGCCGGCGTCGGCCAGCACCTGCTTGACGGTCTTCTTGTTGTCGGCGACCGACGACTGCTCCAGCAGGACGAAGTCCTTGAAGAAGGCGTTGACCCGGCCCTCGACGATCTTCGGCAGCGCCGCCTCGGGCTTGTTCTCCTCGCGGGCGGTCTGCTCGGCGATGCGCCGCTCGGACTCGACGGTCTCGGCCGGCACCTCGTCGCGGGTGAGGTACTTCGGCCGCATCGCGGCGATCTGCATGGCCACGGCGCGCGCGTCGGCGTCCGCCGCCTCGTCCGACTTGCCGGTGAACTCGACCAGCACGCCGACCGCCGGGGGCAGGTCCTGGCTCTTGCGGTGCATGTAGACCGCAGTGGTGCCGTCCAGCTTGGCGAAGCGGTTGAGCACCAGCTTCTCGCCGATCTTGGCGGACTGCTCCTGGATCAGGTCGGCCACGCTCTTGCCGTCGATGCTGCTGGCGAGCAGCTCCTCGGCGTTGGTGGCGCCGCTGGCCACGCCGTGCTCGACCAGCTGCTGGGCCAGCGCGATGAAGGCGTCGTTCTTGGCGACGAAGTCGGTCTCGCAGTTGAGCTCGAGCAGCGCCTGGCCGGAGTGGGCGATCAGGCCGTTGGCGGCGGTGCGCCCGGCCCGCTTGCCGACGTCCTTGGCGCCCTTGACGCGCAGGATCTCGACGGCCTTGTCGAAGTCGCCCTCGGCCTCGGTCAGCGCCTTCTTGGAGTCCATCATGCCGGCGCCGGTGAGGTCGCGGAGCTTCTTGACGTCCGCGGCGGTGAAGTTGGACATGACTCTCTCTTCGGTGTCAGTGAGGTGGTCTGGGGTGCTGGTTACCCGGTTCCGGGCCGGTTCTGCCCGGCGTACCCGTCACGCCCCCACCGCCGGGAATCGCCGACGGTGGGGACGCGACGGCGAGATCACTCCGCGGAGGCGGTCGCCGGCTGCTCGGCGGCAGGCGCGGCCGGCTCGGCGGCGGCGGCGGGCTGCTCGTCGGCCTTCTTCGGCTCCTCGAGCAGCTCGCGCTCCCACTCGGCCAGCGGCTCGTCGGCGCCGACCTGGCCGGCCTCGGGCTTCTCGTCCGCGCCCCGGTTGCGGCCGGAACGGGCGATCAGACCGTCGGCGACGGCGGCGGCGACGACCTTGGTCAGCAGCTCGGCCGAGCGGATGGCGTCGTCGTTGCCCGGGATCGGGAAGTCGACCTCGTCCGGGTCGCAGTTGGTGTCGAGCACCGCGATCACCGGGATGCCCAGCTTGCGGGCCTCGTCGACGGCGATGTGCTCCTTCTTGGTGTCGACGATCCAGACCGCGGCCGGGAGCTTCTGCATGTCCCGCAGACCACCGAGGGTCTTGGTGAGCTTGATCTTCTCGCGGGAGAGCTGGAGCGTCTCCTTCTTGGTGTAACCGGCGGCGGTGCCGCTCAGGTCACCCAGAGCCTCCAGCTCCTTCATCCGCTGGAGCCGCTTGTACACGGTCTGGAAGTTGGTCAGCATGCCACCGAGCCAGCGGTGGTTGACGTACGGCTGGCCGACCCGGGTCGCCTGCTCGGCGATGGCCTCCTGGGCCTGCTTCTTGGTGCCGACGAACAGGATGCTGCCGCCACCGGCGACGGTGGTGCGGACGAACTCGTACGCCTTCTCGATGTAGTCGAGCGTCTGGCGCAGGTCGATGATGTAGATACCGTTGCGCTCGGTGAAGATGAAGCGCTTCATCTTCGGGTTCCAGCGGCGGGTCTGGTGCCCGAAGTGCACACCGCTTTCCAGCAGCTGACGCATGGTCACGACGGCCATGGTGGGTTACTCCTACGTTGTCCCTGGTTGTCCGTCCAGCCGGCGGCCGGACGCCTGGCGCCCGATCGCCGGCCAGGGTGGGCCCGGTACGTCAGACCGGGACCAGGGAGGCCGTCGCCCCACGGAGGAGACCGTGGAGAGGGCACGCGAGGTCGACCGCACGAGGCGGTCGCCAGTCGACCAGTGTACGCGCCCTCTCCGCTGTACGACCTCCGGGTGCGGAGGCCGGCCTGATCGACTCCAGGTGCGCCTTGATCGGCTCCAGGAGCGCCTTGATCGACTCCAGGACGGCGAAGTGGCGGCGTCACCCTGTCGGTGACACCGCCACTACGGCGTACCGGGGTCGGGCCGTCTCAGCCCGCCGCGAGGGCGGCGGCGAGGAACAGCACCAGCCCGACGGTCAGGTACGCCGTCGGCGGGCGCAGCCAGCCCCGGCTGCCGTCGGCCAGCGCCAGCCCACCGGTGCGCAGCCCGTACAGGCCGGTGCCGAAGATCGGCAGGCCGACCACCAAGAAGATGCCCACCACCACGTGCGACGTCGACACCGGGTCGCCGAACAGGCCGTGCAGCAACACCCGTACCGCCGGCACCTCCAGCACCAGCACCATCACCGCCAGCAGCACCGCCAGCGCGGGGCGCCGGGTCCGGTAGACGCCGTCACCGGGCGGCGGCCCGTCCGGACGCGGCAGCACCGCGGGCATCGGGCCGGTCGGCATCTCCAGCGGATTCGGGGTCGCGGCCGGCTGGGCCGGGCCGCCCGGACGCTCACCGATCCGCAGCGGGGTGGCCTCGCCGGGGTTCAGCCGCGCAGCGGCGGTCGCCTCGGCTCCGCCGTCCGCGCCCGCGGTACCAGGCGCCGCCTCGACGACCGGGTAGCCGCCGATCGGGCTGAGCCGGGGTTTGTCGACGCCGGCGCCACCGGCCGGGTCGCTGCCGTGGGCGATGAGGCCGTACGGGTCGGTGCCCGCCGGGGCCGCGCCGGTCAGCGGGGCGGTCGCCGGCGTACCGAGCGTGCTCGACAGCGGGTTGCCGTGCGCGGCGGTGCCGAGCGCGTCGACGCCGCTGCGGGACACCGCGCCGAGCGGGTCGGCCGCCGACTCGCGTGCCGCGCGACGGCCGGCGCGCGACCCGGGCAGCTCACCGGAGACCTCCGGGTCGTCCGGACGCTGCGACCGCCAGCTGCTCGTGTCGTCCACCAGCGGATCGGCGGCGGAGTACCGGCCCGGCTCGGCGTACCGGTTCTCACCGGCGCGCTGCTCGGGCGTGCGGTAGTCGTCGTCGCGGTAGCGGGGCTCGCCCGCGGCGCGCCAGTCCGACTCGTATCCCCGGTCGCCCCATCGCGACCCCTGCTCATCCTCGGAGTAGCTCCGTCGTCCGTCCACGACCGGCACGGTATGCGACGGGCACCAGCCGCGCCATTCGGGTCTCCTGGGGATCGGCCCAGGTCAGCACCGATGTCGCCGGGTCGCCGACGGGACACGGTCAGTAGCCGTAGGGCGTGAACGTCGGCGCGACGTCCGGGTACGGGAAGTCGTCGGGGAAGGCGGGCACCACCCACTCGCGGTTCAGCACGGCGACCAGGCTCCGTAGCAGATCGGACCCATGATCGTCGTTCCGTCCACAAGCCCACCCCTGTCCACAGGCAACCGATCCGCGTCCCCCGCGACAGTGGCCTCCGGTCGCATCCTGGCCGGCATGACGAACCGGAACCGAGCCGTCGGGGCGTACGGCGAGCGGTGCGCGCTACGGCACCTGATCGATACGGGCCTGCGCCCGGTCGCCCGAAACTGGCGCTGCCCCGAGGGAGAGATCGACATCATCGCCTGGGAGGGTCCGGTCCTCGCCATCTGCGAGGTCAAGACCCGCCGGAGCGAGCAGTTCGGCTCCCCCGCCGAGGCCGTCGTGCGGGCCAAGGCCCGCCGGCTGCGCGGCCTGGCCGCCCGCTGGCTCGCCGAGACCGGCACCACCGCCGCCGAGGTCCGCTTCGACGTGCTCTCCGTCCGGCTCCCGCTCACCGGCCCCGCCCGCGTCGAGCACCTCCGCGGCGCGTTCTGACATGGGGTACGCGAAGGTGCTGAGCGTCGGCCTGGCCGGAGTCGCCGGGCATCTCGTCGAGGTCGAGGCCGACCTGGCTCCCGGACTGCCCGCGGTGATCATCTCCGGTCTGCCGGACACCGCGTTGCACGAGGCGCGCGACCGGGTCCGCGCCGCGATCGTCAACTCCGGCCAGAAGTGGCCCAACCGGCGCATCACGCTCAACCTGCTCCCCGCCACCCTGCCGAAGTACGGCTCGGCGTTCGACCTCGCCATCGCGCTCGCCGTCCTGGCCGGCTCGGGCGAACTGCCACCGGTCGCCCTGGACGCCACAGTCGTGCTCGGCGAACTCGGCCTCGACGGCGCGGTACGCCCCGTCCGCGGCACGCTGCCGATGGTCGCCGCCGCCGCCCGCGCCGGGCACACCCGCGTCGTCGTACCCGCCGGCAACGCCGCCGAGGCGGCAGTCATCCCGGGCGTACGCGTGCACGCGGTCGACACGCTGCACCGGCTCGTCGCCCACGTCCGCGACGGCAGTCCGCTGCTCGCCCCACCCGCCCACGTCCCGGCCTGCGGCCCGGCCGGGCCCGACCTGGTCGACGTGGCCGGGCAGCCGCTCGGGCGGCGTGCCCTGGAGATCGCCGCCGCGGGGGGCCACCACCTCGCGCTGTTCGGTCCGCCCGGCGCCGGCAAGACCATGCTCGCCGAACGGCTGCCGTCGATCCTGCCCGAACTGGACGACGAGGCAGCCCTGGAGGTGACGGCGCTGCACTCGATCGCCGGCCTGCTGCCACCCGGTGGCGGGCTGCTGCGCCGTCCCCCGTTCCAGGCGCCGCACCACACCGCCACGGTGCCCGCGCTCGTCGGAGGCGGTTCCGGGCTGGCCCGGCCCGGCGCGGTGTCGCTCGCCCACCGTGGGGTCCTGTTCCTGGACGAGGCGCCCGAGTTCAGCAAGGGTGCGCTGGAGGCGTTGCGGCAGCCGCTGGAGAGCGGCCGGGTGCGGGTGGCGCGTACCCGGGGTGCCACCGAGTACCCGGCCCGCACCCAACTGGTGCTGGCGGCCAACCCCTGTCCGTGCGCGAAGCCCTCCGGCGACGTCGACTGCGAGTGCCCGCCCCTGGCCCGGCGACGCTACCTGGGACGGTTGTCGGGTCCGCTGCTCGACCGGGTGGACGTGCAGGTCCGGCTGACGGCGGTACGCGCGGCGGAGCTGCTGAGCACCGACGCCGCGCAGGAGTCCTCGGCCACCGTAGCCGCCCGGGTCGTCGCCGCGCGGCACGCCGCCGCCGATCGCTGGGCGGCCACCGGGCATCGGGTGAACGCCGACGTCCACGGCCCGTACCTGCGCCGGCCGCCGTGGCACCTGCCGGCCCGGGTCACCACGGATCTGCGCCGCCGGCTCGACACCGGATCGCTGTCCGCGCGCGGCTACGACCGCGTACTCCGTCTCGCCTGGACCATCGCGGACCTGGACGGGCGGGACCGGCCCGGCCACGACGACGTCGCGGAGGCCATCCAGCTCCGGACCGGGGAGGTCGCGTGAGCGCCGACGACCGCCGGCTGGCGCGGGTCGCGCTCACCTGGCTCGCCGAGCCCGGCACCCGGTCGGTGTACGCACTGGTCGAGCGGCTCGGCCCGGTCGCCGCACTCGACCTGCTGCTGTCCGGCGGGGCGCCGGAACGGACGCTGCGGTCGGCCGTCGCGGCGCGCGGCGCCGCCGGTGACGCCCGGACGGTCGCCGCCGACGCGCTGGCCCGCGGCGAACGGCTCGGCGCCCGCCTGGTCACCCCGGACGACGACGAATGGCCCACCCAGGTCGGCGACCTGCGCCGGCTGGCGCTCTCCGGTGCCACCCGGCGGGTCGACGTGGAGACCGATCCGCCGCTCTGTTTCTGGGTACGCGGAGCGTGGTCGCTCGGCGAGGTGCTGGCGCGCTCGGTGGCGGTCGTCGGCGCGCGGGCGGCAACCCCCTACGGCGCGCACATCGCCACCGAGCTGGGCTACGGCCTCGCCGACCGGGAGTGGACAGTCGTGTCCGGTGGGGCGTTCGGCATCGACGCCGCCGCGCATCGCGGTGCGTTGACAGCGGGCGGGCGCACCGTCGCCGTGCTCGCCTGCGGGGTGGACCGCCCGTACCCGATGGGCAACGCCGCGCTGTTCGACCGGATCGCCGAGACCGGCCTGCTGGTGAGCGAATGGATTCCCGGGGCGGAGCCGTTACGGCCGCGGTTCCTCATCCGTAACCGGGTCATAGCGGCGGCGACGAACGGCACTGTCCTCGTCGAGGCCGCCGCGCGCAGCGGCGCGACCCAGACGCTCAACCGGGCGCTCGGCCTGCGCCGGCCGGCGATGGTGGTGCCGGGGCCGGTGACCTCAGCGATGTCGGTCGGCGGGCACGAGGTGCTGCGGGAGCGGCCGGAGGCGCGGCTGGTCACCAACGTCGCGCACGTGCTGGAGGAGGTGGGGCGGATCGGGTACGACCTGGCGCCGCCCGCCCGGGCCCCCGAGCGTCCTCGGGACCGGCTCGACGAGGAGGCCACCCAGGTGCTGGAGGCGCTACCCCGCCGCCGAACGCTCGACCTGGAGAGCGTCGCGGCGCGCGCAGGGGTGGACCTGCGCACCGCCATGCGCAAGCTGTCCATGCTGGAGGAACTGGCGATGGTGGTACGCCGCGACGACGGCTACGCGCTCGCACCGCCACCACCGGTCGCCCGCTCGTGAGCGGGTCAGTCGCCCTCGAACCGGATCTCGGCGTCAAGGCGCTCCGCACATCGGCGGACGAGCCGGGCCAGCCGGTGGACGTGGTCGACCTCGGCCGGTGCCCCGGCCACCTCGGCGAGGCACCGCAGCTCGGCGAGCAGTTGCGGCATCCGCTCGGCGCTCACGGTCAGCTCACCGAGCGGGTCGACGCGGTCGAGCAGCGGGGTCCGGCCACCGCCGCGGACACGCTTGAGCAGGTCGAGCAGCACGTCCTGCGGGTCCGCCACGGCCTCGATCGAGACGTACGCGGGCCGCCGACGACCGTTGCCCGCCGATATCTGCCGGTAGAGGACGGCGTCCACTCCCACTCTCGGCCCTCCTCGTACCGGCGTCACCGTCACGGGGACGCGTTCGCTTGATCGCGGCCGGATCGACCCTCCGTCGGAGCCGGCTCGGCCACGCTGCCTGCCGGTCGCCGCACCGGAGTGTGCCGCAGCATGAGTTTCCCCTGTCCAGACCGGCTTCTGCCACCCCGCTCAGCGCGTCGGCACCTATCCCACGCCGGAGGACCCGACCGACGTGGCGGACGGCACAACCCACGGGCGACGGGCCGGCACCGCGAAGGCGGAAGCGACGGCCGGACCGGCACGGCGGCCAGGCGACTCCACGGCGGAGAGCGGGGCGGGGTGGGGCGGCCGGGCGACTGAACGGCGAGGGCGGTGTGGCGTCGGGCGGCACGGCGCACGGCGGCGCTCCGGCCTTACGCTGGGGCGGTGATCGCCGGCCGCCTCCCCCGCCGCGACCCCGTACGCCTGGGTCGGGTGCCGCAGTGAGCAAGCGGCAGCGTGGCACCCGGGAGGCGCACGAGGAACTGCCCGCCTCGATGCGCGAGGCGGTCGACGACTTCGCCGACCACCTGTCGCGGGTGCGCAACCGCTCCGTCCACACCGTCCGGGCCTACGTCACGGATCTGGTGTCGCTGCTGGACCACGCCGTCCGGATGGGCTGCGCCGAACTGCCGGAGCTGGACCTCGCCGTGGTGCGCAGCTGGCTGGCGAAGCAGCGGACCATGGGCGCGGCCCGGATGACGATGGCGCGGCGCGCCGCCGCGGCCCGGACGTTCAGCGCCTGGGCGCACCGGACCGGCCTGCTCGCCGACGACGTGGCCGCGCCGCTGGCCAGCCCTCGGGCCCGGCGGGAACTGCCCACCGTGCTGCGGGCCGACCAGGCCGCCGCTCTGGTGGAGGCCCCGTCGCGGCAGCGCCGGAGCCCGCCCGGGGCCGACCGCTCGACGGTCCACCCCGAGGGCACCGGGCTCGGACGCGACCACGGAACGGCCGCCGAACCGGCATCCGCCGAACCGGCCGGCGACGGACCGCCCGACGCGGTGCTGCTGCGCGACCGGCTGCTGCTGGAACTGCTCTACGGCACCGGGGTACGCATCAGCGAGGCGTGCGGGCTGGACGTCAGCGACGTCGACCAGGCTCGCCGGGTGGTACGCGTGCTGGGCAAGGGCGGGCGGGAGCGGGCGGTGCCCTACGGGGTGCCGGCCCAGCGAGCCCTTGACGCCTGGCTGCGCGACGGCCGGCCCGCCCTGCTGGCCCCGGGCTCGGGCCGGGCGCTTCTGCTCGGGGCGCGGGGTGGACGGCTCAACCCGACCACCGCGCGACGGATCGTGTCCGGCTGGGCCGGTGCCGCCGGGGTACCGCGGGTGACGCCGCACGGGCTGCGCCACTCGGCAGCGACGCACCTGCTCGAAGGGGGCGCGGACCTGCGCGCCGTGCAGGAGTTGCTGGGGCACTCGTCGCTCGCCAGCACCCAGATCTACACGCACGTCTCGGTCGAGCGGCTCCGCGCCGCGTACCGGCAGGCGCACCCCCGCGCCTGACCGCCGAGAGCGCGCAGGCAGCGTCGGTGGCACCGGTCAGCGGGCGGAATCCGGCCGGCGCATGATCCATCTCGGGCTAGGATCGACTGATGACGGTGCCGCAGCCACCCGAGCCGATTCCCGGGGCTCGGCTGCTCTTCTCCCTCGATCCCTCCGTCAGTCACCTCAACCACGGATCGTTCGGCGCCGTACCGATCGCCGTGCAACGCGCCCAGCAGCGCCTGCGCGACGAGATGGAGGCCAACCCGCTGCGGTTCTTCACGCAGGGCCTCGTCGACCGGATCGCCCACGCCCGGCGGCACCTGGCCACGTTCCTCGGCGCCGACCCGGAGGGCACCACGCTCGTCGGCAACGCCACCACTGGTGCGGCCGTGGTGTTGCAGTCGCTGGCGCTGCGCCCGGGCGACGAGATCGTGACCACCGACCACGGGTACGGGGCGGTGGCGCTCTCGGTCGCCAGGGAGTGCGGCCGCACCGGGGCGGTGCACCGCACCCTGCCGGTGCCGTTGACCGCCACCGACGAGGAGGTGGTGGAGATCCTCCGCACCGGGCTGCGCCCCGGGCGTACCAGGCTGCTGATCGTGGACCAGCTCACCTCCCCGACCGCCCGGCTGTTCCCCACCGCGGCGATCGTCGCGGTGGCCCGGGAGCAGGGCGTGCCGGTGCTGGTGGACGCCGCCCACGCGCCGGGCATGCTGCCGGCCACCGTCGCCTCGGTCGGCGCCGACTTCTGGGTCGGCAACCTGCACAAATGGGCGTACGCGCCACGCGGCACCGCCGTGCTCGTGGTGGCGCCGCAGTGGCGGGAGAAGATCCAGCCGCTCGTCGTCTCGTGGGAGCAGGACAGCGGCTTCCCGGTTCGTGTCGAGTGGCAGGCGACGCTCGACTACACCGGTTGGCTGGCCGCCCCGGTGGGCCTGTTCACGTTGCGCAGCCTCGGCGTGGACCGGGTACGCGCGCACAACGCGGCTCTGGCCGCGTACGGGCAACGGGTCGTCGGGGACGCGCTCGGTGTGGCGCCCGAGCGGCTGCCGGAGCCCGGCGGACCGGCGGTCGCCATGCGGCTCGTGCCGCTGCCGCCCGGTGTCGCGACGACGCTGGACGCGGCCCGGGAGCTGCGGGCCCGGATTGCGGACCGGCTCTCCGCCGAGGTGTCGATCGCCGGCTGGAACGGGCGCGGCTACCTGCGGTTGTGCGGCCAGGTCTACAACACCCCCGACGAGTACGACCGGCTGGCCGTCCGGCTGCCCACGCTGCTCGCCCAGGGCTGAGCAACACACCCGATCACCCGGCGGGGACGGGGTGCAGCGGCAGCAACCGGACGCGACCGAGCCCGAGCAGGGCCAGCGGATCGAGGTACTCCGCGTCGCGTCGCAGTCCCCAGTGCAGGCAGGCCGCCTCGGCGCAGCCCCGATGCCCGGCGAGCAGGTCGCCGACCGGCGTGCCGGCGTCCACAGGGGTACCGGCGGTGAGCCGGGAGCGGACCGGTTCGTATGTGGTGCGCAGCCCGTCGGAATGGCCGACGGTGAGCACCGGCCGGCCGGCGACGGTGCCGGCGAACAGGACGGTCCCGGCGCCGGCCGCCAGCACCGGGGCACCGGGTGCCGCGGCGAGGTCGACGCCCCGGTGCCCGGACAGCCAGGGCTGCGGCGGCGGGTCGAAGCGCCGCACCACCCGGGGCGCGCCCGGCAGCGGCCACCGGAACGGCCCGGCAGGCGCACCCCGAAGTCCCGCAGCCGAGCCGCCAGCCGCCGAAGCACCAGGAGCCGGGGCACCCGCTGATGCGGAACCATCCGGCCCACGCGCGGGTGCAGCCGGAGACGGCCCGACCGAGTAGACCCCGACCCGGGACGACAACGGCGACGGCCCGGCCGAGGGCGACGGCACCACGGCCCGGGACGGCGCGAGGGCGCCCGGCAGGCAGACGACGAGGAACAAACCCACGGCGTAAGAGATCGAGGAACGCACGCCGACCACCCTGCCCACCCCGGGCACCCTCCCGCGCACCCCACCCGCCGGCCCTGTGGACGACGCTCCGACTGTGGACGAGCGCCGAAATCGGGGCCGATCTGCTACGGCCCGGACGCCTATGCTGGCCGGGTGACGAAGGACTGGTACGCCTGGCACAGCGACTACGACCAGCCCGAGTCCGCACTGGCCCGGCGGCTCGCCGAGGTGCGGCAACGTGTCTCCGACGCCCTCGATGCGGCGCCGCCCGGTCCGCTGCGCGCGCTGAGTCTCTGCGCGGGTCAGGGCCGCGACCTGATCCCGGTGCTGGCCGCCCATCCCCGGGGCGCCGACGTGACCGCCCGCCTGGTCGAACTGGATCCGCGCAACGCCGATCCGGCCCGCCGCGCCGCCGCCGACGCCGGGCTCACCGGCGTGGAGGTGGTGACCGGGGACGCCTCGCTGATCGACCGCTACGCCGATCTGGCCCCAGCGGATCTGGTGCTGGTCTGCGGCATCTTCGGCAACATCAGCGACGACGACATCCGGGAAACGGTGCGGCACTGCGCCTCGCTCTGTGCCACCGGCGCCACGGTGCTGTGGACGCGGCACCGGCGCGAGCCGGACCTGGTGCCGGTCATCTGCGAGTGGTTCGCCGAGGAGGGCTTCGCGCCGGTCGCGGTGAACAGCCCGGCCGACGGTGTGGGCGTCGGCGCGCACCGCTTCACCGGCACGCCCCGCCCGCTGGCGCCAGGCGTGCGGATGTTCACGTTCGTGGGCTACGACGTGCTGGAGCGGACGGAGCAGGCATGACCACAGTGGACGACATCAGCCGGCCCTCGCGGGTGGCCGGGCCGGACGAGGCGATCAGCGCCGAGGAGCTTCAGCTCGCCGCGCGTAACCACGGCATCCCGCTGGAGGCGCTGCGGTACGACGTGACCCCGGCGGGTCTGCACTACCTGCTCATCCACTACGACATCCCGGACGTCGACCCGGCCGCGTACGCGCTGAGCGTGTCCGGCGCCCTCGAGCGTCCACTGCGGCTGGACCTGGCGGCGCTGCGCGACCGGCCCCGGGTGACGCACCGCGTGACGCTGGAGTGCGCCGGCAACGGCCGGGCGCTGCTGCATCCCCGCCCGGTGAGCCAGCCCTGGCTGGTGGAGGCGGTGGGCAACGCCGAGTGGACCGGTACGCCGCTGGCGCCGCTGCTGCGCGAGGCCGGCCTGTCCGGCGACGCGGTGGACGTGGTGTTCACCGGCGCGGATCACGGGGTGGAGCGTGGCGTCGAGCAGGACTACCAGCGGGCGCTGCCGGTGGCCGACGCGCTGCGCGAGGAGGTGCTGCTGGCGTACGAGATGAACGGCGCTCCCCTGCTGCCGCAGCACGGCGCGCCGCTGCGCCTGATCGTGCCCGGCTGGTACGGCATGGCGCACGTGAAGTGGCTGCGCGACATCACTGTGACGACCGAGCCGTTCGACGGCTACCAGAACGCGGTGGCCTACCGGCTGCGGCGCGACGCCGACGACCCGGGCGTGCCGGTGACCCGGATCGAGCCGCGTGCGCTGGTGCGTCCGCCCGGGTTCCCGGACTTCATGTCCCGCACCCGGGTGCTGCGGCCCGGACCGTGCACTCTGGACGGCCGGGCCTGGTCCGGCCACGCGCCGGTGACCTCGGTCGAGGTGACGGTGGACGGCGGCGAGACGTGGACACCGGCGGTCCTGGACGAGCCGGCCGGGGGCGAGTGGGCGTGGCGCCTATGGTCGGTCAGTTGGACGGCGACGCCGGGGCGGTACGTGCTCGGCGCCCGGGCGACCGACGCGTCGGGGCGTACCCAGCCGGTCGAGCAGCCGTGGAACCGGGGCGGGTTCGCGAACAACCTGGTGCAGCGGGTCGAGGTGGTCGTGCCGGCGGAGTGATCCGAGGGCGTTCAGCCGCCCGTGGTCAGCTCCCGAATCCGGAATCTGCGGGAAGCGAGATGTCGGGCTTTTCGAGCTCTTCCACATTGACGTCCTTGAACGTCATCACTCGAACATTCTTGACGAAACGGGCAGGCCGGTACATGTCCCACACCCAGGCGTCGTGCATCTCGACCTCGAAGTAGACCTCGCCGTCGGAGTTGCGCACGTGCAGGTCGACCTGGTTGGCCAGGTAGAAACGGCGCTCGGTCTCCACCACGTAGGAGAACTGGCGGACGATGTCCCGGTACTCCCGGTAGAGCTGCAGCTCCATCTCGGTCTCGTACTTCTCGAGATCTTCCGCGCTCATCGCACTCCGCCTTCCATGACCACATCTTCCCCCACCGACGCCGGAGGTCGCGGCTGCTCGCCCAACGCCACGCCGACGGTACCCCCTGACGGGCCGCAGTGCCCCATCGGCTCGTCCGGGCGGCCGGCGAACGCTCCGGGCCCGAGACCCGGCAGCCCGGCCGCGGGCTCGGGCGACGCCGCGTCGGCGCCCGCCGGGCGGCGGGCGCGGGGAGGCCGGCCGTCCCGTCCGGAGACGGCGGCCACGTTCACGTACGAGAAGCGGTGTTCCCGGCAGGGCCCGAGCGCGCGCAGGGCGGCGCTGTGCTCGGCGGTGATGTAGCCCTTGTGCTCGGCGAAGCCGTAGCCGGGGAACCGCCCGTCCAGTTCCACCATGATCCGGTCCCGGGTGACCTTCGCGAGCACGCTCGCCGCCGCCACACACGCGGCCACCCGGTCGCCCTTCCAGACCGCCAGGCCCGGCACGTCCAGCCCGTCGACGCCGAAGCCGTCGGTCAGCACGTACTCCGGGCGGGTGGTGAGCGAGGCGAGCGCCCGGCGCATCGCGGCGAGATTGCACACGTGCAGCCCGCGGGCGTCGACCTCCTCGGCCGGGATGACCACCACGGCGTACGCCAGGGCCCGCGCCACCACCTCGTCGTGGACGCGCTCGCGTGCGGCGGGGGTGAGCAGCTTCGAGTCGGCCAGCTCGTCGACCTCGCCGCGCCGGCCCTCGGGCAGGATCGCGGCGGCGGCCACCAGCGGCCCGGCGCAGGCGCCCCGGCCGGCCTCGTCGGCGCCCGCCACGTGCCGGAAGCCACGCCGTTGCAGGGCGCGCTCCAGCGCGTAGAGGCCGCCGTCGCGGCGGACCACGGTGCGCGGCGGGGTCAGCATGCGCTGCCTCCGGCCAGCACGGCGCCGAGCCGGCCGGGCAGGTCCGGCGGGTAGTAGCGCTCGGCGGTGGCGGCCAGCTCGGCGACCGGCCACCAGCGGTGCCCGTGCACGCTCGCCCGTTCGACGTCGTTGAAGCCGGTCGTGTCGACGTCCCAGCCCGTCACCCGGACCAGGTAGAACTGCTGGTCCTGGCGGTACCAGACGCCGTCGAACGGGAACTCGACGGTCTCCGACCAGACCGGCGCGCCCAGTTCGGCCGGGGCCAGCCGCAGGCCGGTCTCCTCGGCCAGCTCCCGGGCGGCGCCGTCGGCCGGGGACTCCCCCGGGTCCAGCCCGCCGCCGGGGGTGAACCAGTAGCGGTGACCCGGCCGGGCCGGATCACTGCCCTCGAAGAGCAGCACCCGGTCGGACGCGTCGACCAGCAGCACCCGGGCCGCGCGACGAGGGGTGTAGACGGTCACCGCACCAGCCTGCCAGACGCCTGCGACGAACGACCACGCCCTCCCGCCGTCGAGGCGTGGCAGGCGTGCCGGAGCCTGGCGCGGGGCCGGCTCAGGGATTGGGGATCCCGTCGAACTGCTCGGGGACGCTGAGCCAGGTCGCACGGCTGACCGGCCAGAAGATGGTGAAGGCCCGGCCGACGACCTCGCCCTCGGGGATGGTGGCGACGTTGATGTCCTCGCCCGACTGCTGCCAGTGCTCCAGCGAGTCGCCTGAAGCCTCCCGGTGGTCACCCATGACCCACAGGCGCCCCTTCGGCACGGTGATGTCGAAGTCCTGGTCGGCGGGCTTGTTGCCGGGGAAGATGAACGGCTCGTCGATCGGCTTGCCGTTGATGATCAGCCGCTCCTGGCCGCCGGTGCGGTCGCAGCAGACCACGTGATCGCCGCCGACGCCGATGACCCGCTTGATGAAGTCCTCACCGTCGGGGTTGCCGCTCCACTCGGTGGGCGCCTTGAAGACGATCACCTCACCCCGGTGCGGCGAGCGGAAGTCGTAGACCAGCTTGTTGACAAGCACCCGATCGTCGATCTTGAGGGTGTTCTCCATGGACGGCGACGGGATGAAGAAGGTCTGCAGCACGAAGGCACGCACCAGCACCGCGACCAGGATCGCCACGCCCAGGAGGATGGGCAGCTCCTTCCAGAAGGAGCTGCGGGGCTTCTCGGTCTGCTCGTCGATCACGGGAGGAGCCTACGTCGCCGGGTACGGAGCGGTCGCCCCGAACCCGCCAGAACGGTGAGCGTCGCCGCGAGCGGGAGGATCAGGACGACGCCGCCGACCGGGTCGGGATCCACAGGCACCGGCCCGGGCGCCGCCGCGGCGTCCGCGCGCGGCACGCTCGCGAACGTCTCCGGTACGGGCAGACCGGTCCACCGCTGCGACGGCCAGACGATCATGAAGGCGCGGCCGACCACGTTCTCGATCGGCACCGGCCCCTGACATCGGGCGTCCTGCGAGACGAGCCGGTGGTCGCCCATCACGAAGATCTGCCCCGGCGGCACCACCACCTCGGTGAACTGCCGGGACCGGCACTCCTTCGGATTGGGCGGCAGCTCGACCGGGGAGTCCTCGGAGACGTACGCCGTCTCGTCCAGCGGCACCCCGTTGACCACCACCCGGCCGTCGTCGCAGCACCAGACCTTGTCGCCAGGTACGCCGATGACGCGCTTGATGAAGTCCTTCTCGCCGGGGCGGCTGACGCCCACCAGGTCACCGAGCGTACGGCCGACCCGGCCGGCGAAGTCGGCCGGCGGCGCGGGCGCCTCCTGGGCGACCCAGCGGTCGGTGCCCCGGAACACCACCACCTCGCCGCGGACCGGGTCGCGGACGTCGTAGACGACCTTGTTGACGAGCACCCGGTCACCGACGAGCAGCGTGTTCTCCATCGACCCGGAGGGGATGAAGAACGCCTGGAGCAGGAACGTACGGATCAGCACCGCGAGGCAGAACGCCACGATCAGCAGCAACGGCAGCTCCTGCCAGAGCGGCATCTGGCGGCGGCCACGGCGGGCCCGCCGGCGCCAGGGATCGACGGCGCCGTCCTCGTCAACCATCTGCACCATGCCACTCTCCGGTCCGCGGAAACGACACTACCGCCCGGGAGTCCCCTCGGAGACCCCACGGGCGGTAGTGGACCGTTTCGCACCGTCCGGCTGCGCCCGTACCGACCAGGGTAATGCGGTCTGGTCGATACGACATCCGCGCAGGCCGGGCGGCGTGGCGAACGTGGATCAGTTCGCCGGCTGCTTCTCCCGCAGCTCCTTGATCTTGGCCTTCTTGCCGCGCAGCTCACGCAGGTAGTAGAGCTTGGCGCGACGCACGTCACCGCGGGTCACGACCTCGATCCGGTCGATGCCCGGGCCGTTGAGCGGGTAGGTCCGCTCCACGCCGACACCGAAGCTGACCTTGCGGACCGAGAAGGTCTCGCGCAGGCCGTCACCCTGGCGGCGGATGACGACGCCCTGGAAGATCTGGACCCGGGAGCGGTTGCCCTCGACGACCCGCGCGTGCACCTTGACGGTGTCACCGGCACGGAAGTCGGGCAGGTCGGTACGCTTCGACTGGGCGTCAAGGGCGTCCAGGATGTTCATCGCTGCGTCCTCGTGAGGCTCACGGCGCATCGTCAGTCGATGCGCGGATGGGTGATTCTGACCCCCGGGTGGTGACCGGCGAGGCCGGCCCCGGTCGAGGGTCCTCGCAGCCGCCCACGGCGTGGACGGATGCGGCAACCCCTCTACTTTGCCACATGCCCCGGTGGCGGGGAAAATCCGCCCCGGTCCAGCGTCGCCCGGTCCCGCTTGTCGAGCGTCTCCGGTGCCAGCGCGCCGATCATGTCGGGGCGCCGGGCCGCCGTCCGCAGCAGCGACTCGTCCCGCCGCCAGCGGTCGATCCGGGCGTGGTCGCCGGAGCGCAGCACCTCGGGCACGTCCAGCCCGCGCCAGCTCGCCGGCTTGGTGTAGAGCGGGGCCTCCAGCAGCCCGTGCGCGTGCGACTCCTCGTCCAGCGACCCGGCGTTGCCGAGCACACCGGGCAGCAGCCGGGTGACCGCCTCCAGGATCACCAGCACGGCCACCTCGCCGCCGAACAGCACGTAGTCGCCGAGGGAGACCTCGGTCACCGGCATCCGGGTCGCGGCGTGGTCCAGCACCCGCTGGTCGATGCCCTCGTACCGGCCGCAGGCGAACAGCAGGTGCGACTCGCCGGCCAGCTCGTGCGCCAGGGCCTGGGTGAACGGGACGCCCGCGGGCGACGGCACGAGCAGCCGGGGCAGCGTGTGCCCGTCCGGGCTCAGCTCGCCCGGCGCCAGCGCGTCCAGCGCCTCACCCCACGGCTCCGGACGCATGACCATGCCCGGACCGCCGCCGTAGGGCGTGTCGTCGACGGTGCGGTGCACGTCGTGGGTCCAGGTCCGCAGGTCGTGTACGGCCAGCCGCAGCGTGCCGTTCGCGCGGGCCTTGCCGATGAGCGAGAGGTCCAGCGGGGCGAAGTACTCGGGGAAGATCGACACGATGTCGACGCGCATGCGGTGGGCTCCAGCTAGAGGTCGAGCAGGCCACCGGGCAGGTCGACGACGACGCGACCGCCGGCCAGATCCACCTCGGGCACGATCGCCTTGACGAACGGGACCAGCGCGGTACGCCCCTCGGGGCGCCGCAGCACCAGCATGTCGGACGCGGGCGCGTGGTCGATGCGGGCCACCTCGCCCACGTGCTCGCCGTCGCGGGTGACCACTGTGAGCCCGACCAGCTGGTGGTCGTGGAACTCCTCCGGGTCCTCCGGCGGGGCGACGTCGGCGCTGTCCACGCCGAGCAGCGTGTTGCGCAGCGCCTCGGCGACGTCGCGCTCCAGCACGCCCTCGAAGGCGACGAGCAGACGGCCCTGATGCCAGCGGGCCGACTCGACGGTGAGCGTCGGGGGCACCCGCCAGGCGCCGGGCTCCGACGGGACCACCCCCGGCTCGGTGGTCAACACCGAACCGGGGGCGAACCGTGCTTCGGGCTCGTCGGTACGCACCTCCACGGTGACCTCACCACGGATGCCGTGCGGCTTACCGATCCGGCCGACGACGAGAAGCATCAGTACGAGTCGACGATGTCGACGCGTACCCCACGCCCGCCGATGGAGCCGATCACCTGGCGCAGCGCCTTGGCGGTCCGGCCGGACCGCCCGATCACCGTGCCGAGGTCCTCGGGGTGCACGCGGACTTCGAGGCGCTTGCCCCGACGGGAGTCGACCATGCGCACCCGGACGTCGTCCGGGTGGTCGACGATGCCCTTGACCAGGTGCTCCAGAGCGGGACGCAGCGGCATGTCAGGCCTGCTCGCCGGACTCGGCACCGGTCTGCTCCTCGGCCTTGGCCTCGGCCTTCGGCTCCTCCGCCTTGGCGGCGGCCTTCTTGGCCGGCTTCGCCGGGGTGTCGGCCACGCCGGCGGCGGCCTTCGCCTCGGCCTCGTACGCCGCCTTGCGGTCGGCCCGCTCGGGGGCGACCTTCAGCGGCGGCGGCGCGGGCAGGCCCTTGAACTTCTGCCAGTCACCGGTCAGCTCCAGCAGGCGCTGCACGGCCTCGCTCGGCTGGGCGCCGACCGAGAGCCAGTACTGGACCCGCTCCGACTTGACCTCGATCACCGAAGGGTCTTCCTTCGGCTGGTACACACCGACGAACTCGATCGCGCGACCGTCACGCTTGGTGCGCGAGTCGGCGATGACGATGCGGTACTGCGGGTTGCGGATCTTGCCCATCCGCAGGAGCCGGATCTTTACGGCCACAGTTGTTTCGCTCCTGTTGCGATCTCACCGGCCCGTACGGGCGGTGTGGCGGGTGAGCGCCGACCGGCACAGTGGGGTTTGGGCCGGAGACTGCTCGGTGAACTGGCGACGCGCCCGGGTTAGAGGGCGCCGGACGCGTGCCGGATACCAGCGAACCATTCTGCCAGATCCGGACCGGAACTCTCACACCGGACCCGGACACCACGCCCGGGGCGGGCCGGGCCGTGACCGAGGACACTCGTTCAGCGCACCGGCGGGCGGTCCCACCCCGGCGGAAGTACGTCCGGTACGTCCCATTCCGCGGGTGGGGTGAAGTCGCACCAGGTGCCGTCGAACGGGAACTCCCCCGCCTCGGCGATCCGGATCACCCGCTCGCCCTCGGCGCGTACCGCCTTCTCGTCGGTCACCCAGTAGTGCTCCGGGAACGCCAGCCGCTCGGCGAACTCGTCCTCGTCCTTCCACTCCCAGCTCAGGTCCGGGTGGACCACGACGTCGAGATCCTGGTCGACCATGTCGACCCCGGCCACCGTGCCGTCGTCCCAGCGGACGCCGGGCTCCTCCAGGTTCACGTACCAGTTCTGGAAGCGGCCCGCCGCGTCACGGAACCACCAGACCGAGTGGGCCGCGCCGGTGGGCAGGAACTTCAGCACCGGCGGGCCGTTCCACAGCCCCTGCGCGAGCCGGTAGGACGACGTCACCCACTCGGCGAACGGCACCGCCCGCATGCCCAGGCCGGCGGCGTTCACCTCGTGCGCGACAGGCGCCTCGCGCGCCACCCAGAGCACCAGGCCGCGCTCGTCGTCGGAGACCACCCGGGCCGACCGGACCCAGCCGATCCGGCCGTTGCGCACGTTCCGGTGCATGATCAGCCGCCCCGGCTCGAACCGCACGCTCACCCCCGCCGTCGTGTTAACAAGGGGCCCCTCCTCTGCGGAATGCGTTAAGAAGGGGCCCTTCCTTACACCCTCAGTAGGCGCGGGCGAGGATCGCCACCAGGTCGGGCTCGTCCTCCGAGTCCGGCACCGAGCCGTCGGCGCGTACCAGGCAGCGGACCGTCACGCCCTGAGCGTTCGCCTCGGCCTCGCCCTCGACGCCGACCGCCGACCACGGCACCCGCGCCCAGCCGGTGGCGGACGCCTCGATCGCCTCGGCCAGCGTCGACACCTCGACGGTGCGGGACCGGCGGAACTCCAGCGCCTGGTCGTGCAGCGCCTGCTGGTCGGCCTCCAGCGCGGCCAGGACCGCGCCGACCACGTCGGCCACCGGCGTCGGGGCCTTCGAGCCGTCCGTACGCCGGACCACCACCGCGTTGCCGGCGGCCAGGTCACGCGGGCCTACCTCGACGCGTACCGGGTAGCCGCGCAGCTCGGCGTCGACGGCGCGGCGGCCGAACGCGGTGTCGGTCCGGTCGTCGAGCGCCACCCGCACCCCGGCGTCACGCAGCGCGTCGTGAAGCTTTCGCGCCGCCTCGCCGACGCCCTCGCCGTCCTTGACGATCATCACGTACGCCTGGACCGGCGCCAGCTTCGGCGGCACCCGCAGCCCGTTGTCGTCGCCGTGGCACATGATCAGGCCACCGAGCATCCGGGTGGAGGTGCCCCAGGAGGTGGTCCACGCGTGCTCCCGGCCGCCCTCGGCCGAGGAGTAGCTGATGTCGAACGCCTTGGCGAAGTTCTGGCCCAGCTCGTGGCTGGTGCCCAGCTGGAGTGCCTTGCCGTCGCCCATCATGCCTTCGCACGTGTACGTGGCGGTGGCGCCGGCGAAGCGCTCCCGGGCGGTCTTCAGGCCGACCACCACCGGGATGCCGAGCACGTTGACCATCAGGTCCTCGTACGCCTCGTGCAGGATCCGCCGCGCGTAGGCGCGGGCGTCCTCGCGCGTCGCGTGCGCGGTGTGCCCCTCCTGCCAGAGGAACTCGCTGGTACGCAGGAAGATCCGCGGGCGCAGCTCCCACCGGACCACGTTCGCCCACTGGTTGAGCAGCAGCGGCAGGTCGCGGTACGAGTCGATCCACTTGGCCATGAACTCACCGATGACCGTCTCGCTCGTGGGGCGCACCACCACCGGCTCGGCGAGCTGCTTGCCGCCACCGTGCGTGACGACTGCCAGCTCCGGCGAGAAGCCCTCGACGTGCTCGGCCTCCCGCTTGAGGTAGCTCTCCGGGATGAACAGCGGGAAGTACGCGTTCTCCGCGCCGGCCGCCTTGATCCGGGCGTCCATCTCGGCCTGCATCCGCTCCCAGATGGCGTAGCCGGCCGGTCGGATCACCATGGTCCCCCGGACCGGGCCGTTGTCGGCCAGCTTCGCCTTGGCGATCAGGTCCTGGTACCAGCGGGGAAAGTCCTCCGCACGGGGAGTGAGCACGCGTGCCATGACCACGCATCCTATGCGTCCCGTCACGGGTGGGCGCAGCCGGGCGCGCCCGCACTACCGTCTGCCGTCATGCTCTCCACCACCCCGGCGCCGGGGACGCACCACCTGACCTTCGCCGGCCACGACGGCGGGCGGTTCCGGGCCGAGGCGGAGTACGAACTCGAGGTGCGCTGAGCAGCGCCCGTAGACTTCGATCACCATGTCTAAGCCGAGGAACGTCACTCCGGTGCGCGAGACGATCGTCGACGCCGCCCGTTCGCTGACCGTCACGACCGGCTGGGCCGGGGTCCGGATGGGTGCCGTCGCCAGCGCCGCAGGGGTGAGCCGGCAGACGGTCTACAACGAGTTCGGCACCAAGGCGGGCCTGGGCGAGGCGCTGGCCCGGCACGAGGTGGACCGGTTCGTCGGCCAGGTCCGGTCCGCGCTCGACGAACACGACTCCGACGTCCGCGCGGCAGCGTACGCGGCGATCCACCGCACGCTGGCCTCGGCCGCCGAGAACCCGCTGGTCCGGGCGGTGCTGACCAGCACCCGGGGCGGCTCGGAGGAGCTTCTGCCGTACCTGACCACCCGGTCCGAGCTGGTGCTCGCCGAGGCCGCGGCGGCGCTGCTGGAGTGGACCGGCGAGCGCCTGCCGGACGCCGATCCGGCGGCCCTCGCGTTCGCCGCGGACAGCGTCGTACGTCTGGTGGTGAGCCACATCGTGCTGCCCGGGGGCCCGGTCGACGAGACCGCCGACCGGCTGGCCGACCTGGCGGTGCGCCTGTTCCTGATGGCGGCGACCGCCCGCTAGACCCGTCGCCGTCGGCCGGTCAGCGGACGACCCGGCCGCGCAGCACGATCCGGCTGGGCGTCCGGACCACACGCAGGTCGCGGCGCGGGTCCTCGGGGTAGACCACCAGGTCGGCGAGGCCGCCCTCGACGAGCCCGGGGAAGCCGAGCCACTCCCGGGCCCGCCAGGAGGCGGCGGCGAGCACGTCCGTGGCCGACATGCCGGCCTGCTCGTGCAGCAGCAGCATCTCCTCGGCCGCCAGGCCGTGGTCGATGCCGCCGCCCGCGTCGGTGCCGACGTAGATCGGCACACCCGCCTCGTGCGCGGCGCGCACCACCTCGGGGAAGCGGTCGCGCAGGCCGAGCATGTGGTCGGCGTACCCGGGGAACTTCGGGCGGGCCTGCTCGGCGATGTGGCCGAACGTCCGGATGTTGATCATCGTGGGGACCAGCGCGGTGCCCTGCCGGGCCATCAGGTCGATCAGGTCGAGGCTCAGCCCGGTGCCGTGCTCCACCGAGTCGACACCGGCCCGCACCATGATCTCCACGGCCGACTCGGAGAACGTGTGCACCGCGGCGCGTACCCCGGCGGCGTGCGCGGCGGCGACCGCCGCGGTCATGGTGTCGGCGTCCCAGGCCGGCGCCAGGTCGCCGACGCCCCTGTCGATCCAGTCGCCGACCAGCTTGACCCAGCCGTTGCCGGCCGCGGCCTGCGCGGCCACCGTCGCGGCGACCTCCGCCGCGCCGACCTCCACGCCGATGTCGCGCAGGTAGCGCTTGGGCGGTGCGACGTGCCGGCCCGCGCGGGCCAGTCGCGGCAGGTCCGGCTCGTCCTCCAGTTCGGGGTACGGGTACGGCGACCCGGCGTCCCGGATCGCCAGCACACCGGCGTCCCGGTCGATCCGGGCCAGTTCCCGCGCCTGGTCGAGGGAGGTGATCGGGCTGCCGCCGCGGGCGATGCCGATGTGGCAGTGCGCGTCGGTCAGGCCGGGCAGCACGAAGCCGCCGTCGGCCACCGTCTCGGCGCCGGGCACCGGTTCGAAGGTGACCCGGTCGCCGACCAGCCAGACGTCCCGGACCTCGTCGTCGGGAAGGAACACACCGCGCACGTGCAGAGCCATGTGCACAGTCCTACCCGATCAGTCCTCCTCGACGGCGAGCAGGTCGTTACGGCGCGCGGTCAGCGCCGGCAGATCGACCGAGACCTTCCACGGCCGCTCGGTGACGAACAGGTCCTCGGTGTGGGCCAGTTGCTCGTACTCGCGGGCGGCGCCGTCGAGCGTGTACTCGGTGAGTGCGATCCGCTCGTGCTGCGGATCCACCACCCAGTAGGAGCGGACCCCGGAGCGGGAGTAGACCTTCGCCTTGTCGTACAAATCGCGGAAGTGCGACGTCGGCGAGACGACCTCGACGGCGAGCAACGCGTCCTCGACCGGGACGGGCGACCGGCCGGCGTGCTTGCGCCGGATCACCACCACATCGGGGCGCGGCTCGTTGCGGCGGTCCACGCGCATGGACAGGTCGATGCTCACCAGGAACTCCGGCGGGCAGTTGACGCGCAGCGCGAGCAGCAACTCGACGCAGATCTCCTGGTGCAGGGCGGTGGGTGACGGCACGATCAACCTTCCGTTGATCAGTTCGTACGGAAGGTCCTTGGGCAGTTCGCCCAGGTCGTCGACCGTCCACTCGTGCCGCTCCGGCAGGATCGGGGCCGCGGTCATTGACATCTCCTTCCAGGGGGCGACATCACCCTAAGAGAGAGCGACGTCGCCCACCGTCACCGACACGCTAGCGGGGGCCCTTGTCGCCGCCCTTGCCGAGCTTGTTGAAGTCGATCTTCGGCAGCTTGAAGCCCGGCGGCAGGCCCTGCCCACCGGCCAGGTCACCCGGGTCCAGGCCCGGCGGGAGCTGCGGCATCCCGCCCGGGAAACCGCCCGGCATGCCGGCGCCGGTACGCGGCCGCCCGCCGCCCTTCGTGCCCTTGCGCTTGTTCTTCGGCGACTTGGTCGCCTTGCGCCGGCCACCGCCGGGCAGGCCCATCATGCCGCCCATCTGCTTCATCATCTTTTGCGCGTCGGCGAAGCGGTTGAGCAGCTGGTTGACGTCCATGACGGTGACGCCGGAACCGTTGGCGATACGGGCCCGGCGGGACCCGTTGATGATCTTCGGGGTGGTGCGCTCGGCCGGGGTCATCGACCGGATGATCGCGGTGACCCGGTCGAAGTGCTTGTCGTCCAGCTCGGCGAGCTGGTCCTTCATCTGCCCCATGCCCGGCATCATGGCCAGCACGTTGGCGATCGGGCCCATCCGCCGGACCGCGATGAGCTGATCGAGGAAGTCCTCCAGCGTGAAGGTCTCCCCGCCCATCAGCTTGGCGGTCATCTTCTCCTTCTGATCGGTGTCGAAGGCCGCCTCGGCCTGCTCGATCAGAGTGAGGACGTCGCCCATGCCGAGGATCCGGCTGGCCATCCGGTCCGGGTGGAAGACGTCGAAGTCCTCCAGCTTCTCGCCGGTGGAGGCGAACAGGATCGGCTGGCCGGTCACCTCGCGGACGGAGAGCGCGGCGCCACCGCGGGCGTCGCCGTCGAGCTTGGACAGCACCACGCCGGTGATGCCGACGCCGTCGCGGAACGCCTCGGCGGTGCGCACCGCGTCCTGGCCGACCATGGCGTCGATGACGAAGATGACCTCGTCGGGCTGGACCGCGTCGCGGATGTTCGCGGCCTGCTGCATCATCTCGGTGTCGATACCGAGGCGGCCGGCGGTGTCGACGATGACGATGTCCCGGGCGGCGCGGCGGGCGTGCTCGATCGAGTCGCGGGCCACCTGCACCGGGTCACCGACGCCGTTGCCGGGCGCCGGGGCGTACACCTCGACGCCGGCCCGGCCACCGAGCACCTGGAGCTGCCCGACGGCGTTGGGACGCTGGAGGTCGGCGGCGACGAGCAGCGGCTGGTGGCCCTGGCTCTTGAGCCAGCGGGCCAGCTTGCCGGCGAGCGTCGTCTTGCCGGAACCCTGGAGGCCGGCCAGCATGATCACGGTCGGCGGGTGCTTGGCGAACTGGAGCCGCCGCCCCTCGCCGCCGAGGATGTTGATCAGCTCCTCGTTGACGATCTTGACGATCTGCTGCGCCGGGTTGAGCGCCTGGGAGACCTCGGCGCCGCGCGCCCGCTCCTTGACGTTCGCGATGAAGCCCTTGACCACCGGCAGGGCGACGTCGGCCTCCAGCAACGCCATCCGGATCTCGCGCGCGGTGGCGTCGATGTCGGCGTCGGTGAGCCGGCCCTTGCCGCGGAGCTTGGTGAAGATCCCGGACAGGCGGTCACTCAAGGTGTCAAACACGCGAACATCCCGTTTGTCGTTTTCGGCGGGCACATGCTGCCGGGCCGGTGGTCCAGCCCACCGTTAGGGTAGCCCGCCGCCCATCCGCCCGCTCCGGCCCGGCGGCCCGTTCCACTACACGGCGGCCAGCACGGCGGCCTCGATCCGGGCCCGTTCCTCGTCCGACGGCCAGCCGCCGACCAGGTAGAACGCGTCCACCACGTCGCCGCCCAGCGTCGAGATCCGGGCCGCCCGCACCTGGGCGCCCGCGTCGTCCAGCGCGCAGGTGACCCGGTACAGCAGTCCGGCCGCGTCGGCGGCCCGCAGCTCCAGCAGGACCGCGTCGGTGGCCGCCTCCCGGTGCCAGACCACCCGTGGGGCGGCGCCCTGGCTGCGCGCGGCCAGGGCCCGGCCGCGCAGCCGCTGGATGACCGAGACGTCGCCGCCGACCGCGCGGCGCAGGTCGGCGCTGAGCGCGATCGGGTCCGGGGCCAGCCCGTAACGCGGCTGCACCCGGCACTCGACCAGGGCGCGGCCGTCGACGGTGGCGGCGTCCGCGGAGATCACCTCCAGGCGGTGCAGCGCCAGGCACCCGGCGACAGTCGCGAGCAGTCCGCGCCGGTCGGCGGCGGCCACCGACACCCGGTCCTCCCCCAGGTGTACGACAGGCAGCGGCCCGGCCACGAGCGCCGGGTCGGGGGCCGGCGGGGCGGGCACCACGCCGGTGTCCAGCGTGGTGCGCACCCGGCTCACCAGCTCGGCGATCAGCCGGCCCTTCCAGCCGGACCAGGCCGCCGGGCCGGTGGCGGCGGCGTCGGCACGGACCAGGGCGTGCAGCAGTTCCAGCGTGCCGGTGTCGCCGACGCGCTCGGCGACGCCGGCGACGGTCTTCGGATCGGACAGGTCGCGCCGGGTCGCCACGTCGGGCAGCAGGAGGTGCAGCCGGACCAGCGTGCCGATCAGCGCCGCCTCGGCCGGCGGCAGCCCGATCCGGGTGGCGACCGCCTCGGCCGGCGGCGCGCCGACCACCGAGTGGTCACCGTCCAGCCCTTTGCCGATGTCGTGCAGGAACGCGCCGAGCAGCAGCAGGTCAGGTCGTTCCACGTCGCGGGTGTGCCGGCTCGCCTCGTACGCGGTCTGCACCAGGTGCCGGTCGAGCGTGAACCGGTGCACCGGGTTGTGCTGGGGCAGGCTGCGCATCCGGGTCCACTCGGGCAGCCAGCGGTCGATCAGCCCGTACCTGTCGCAGGTCTCCCAGGCGGGCACCAGGCCGGGACCGGCGCCGAGCAGGGTGATCAGCGCGGCGCGGGCCGCCGGTGGCCAGGGCGCGGGCAGCGGCGGACAGTACGCGGCCAGCCACTCGCAGGTGGCCCGCGCGATCGGCAGCCGGGTGGTGGCGGCAGCGGCGGCCACGCGCAGCGACAGGCTCGGGTCGGGGCGGGCCCCGATGGCGGTACGGGCGAGCACCAGTTCGCCGTCCTGCTCCACCACGTCCCGGGCGACCGGGCGGCGCAGCGGCCGGCCGGGCGCGGCGCGGTGCCGGCCGGAGCGGAGCCGGTCGGCGGCCCGCCAGGCGTCGTCGAGGGCGTGGCTCACCGTGCGGGCGTCGCCGGCCACCAGCCGCAGCAGCGCGTCGCCGTCCTCGGCGCCGAGCAGGCGCGCCACGCCGTCGCGTTCCTGGGCGACCAGGCGGTCGACCCGGCGGCCCACCTGCTGGTGCAGCGCGTCGCGGGTGTCCAGCAGCCGCCGGTGTGCCGCGTGCACGGCGGGGCGGAGCGCGTCGGTGACCCCGGCGGTGGCGATGGCGCGCAGGATGCCCACGTCGCGCAGCCCGCCGGACGCCTCCTTGAGGTCGCCTTCGAGCAGGAACGCCAGTTCGCCGTGCGCCTCCCAGCGGGCGGAGGTGATCTCGCGCAGGCCGGGGAGCTGGCGGATCGCGGTCCGCCGCCAGTGGTCGGTGGCGGTACGGGAGAGCTGGTCGGTGAGCGCCGGGTCGCCCGCCACGTGCCGGGCGTCGAGCAGGCCGAGGGCGACCTTGACGTCGTCCTGGGCCACCGACAGCGCCTCGGCGACGGTGCGCACCGAGTGGTCCAGCCGCAGTCCGGCGTCCCAGATCGGATACCACAGCGACGCGGCCAGCTCGTCGATGCCGGGCACCCCGGCGTGCAGCAGCACCAGGTCGAGGTCGCCGTAGGGGGCGCACTGACGGCGGCCCAGCCCGCCCACCGCGACGAGCGCCACCCCGTCCCGGTCCGGGAAGGCCCGGCACAGCCAGGCGTCGAGCGCGTCGGCCCGCGCGGACCGGGCCGCCGCGCCGATCCCTGCGGGTACGCCGGCGACCTCGTTGACCACGGGCGCGCCGTCCCCGGTGGGGGCGGCGGCCGTGGTCAACGAGGTCACGTCGGCGGGTCCGGCGATCAGAGGGCGTCGAGCCCGCGCTCGCCGGTACGCACCCGGACGACCTCCTCGACGCCGGTCACCCAGACCTTGCCGTCGCCGATCTTGCCGGTCCGGGCGGCGCCGACGATCGCGTCCACGATCTTGTCGACGTCCATCTCGTCGGTGAGCACCTCGACCCGGATCTTGGGCAGGAACTCGACCGTGTACTCGGCACCCCGGTAGACCTCGGTGTGCCCCTTCTGCCGGCCGTAGCCCTGGACCTCGCTGACGGTCAGCCCGGCCACGCCGAGCGCGTGCAGAGCCTCCTTCACCGCGTCCAGCTGGTACGGCTTGATGACCGCGGTCACCAGCTTCATGTCCAACCCCTCCATCCCAGGAACGTTAACCGGCGACCTTCTCGCTGACCGGCGCGGACTCGTCGGTCTCGACAGCGGGCTCCGCGGCCGGCTTGCCGGCGCCGATCCCGGCCATCGCGAACGCGCCACCGCTGCTGCCCGTGGTGGGCGACAGGTCGTAGCCGCTCTCCGCGTGCTCGGCGATGTCGATGCCGTCGACCTCGGCCTCGGCGGAGACCCGCAGGCCGATCGTCTTGTCGATCACGAAGCCCAGGGCGAAGGCGACCACGAAGGAGTAGACGCTGACGATCAGCGCGCTGATCGCCTGCTTGCCGAGCAGCGACGCATCGCCGCCGACGAACAGGCCGTCGGTCTCCACCAGCGAGCTGACCGAGGCGGTGCCGAACAGGCCGATCCAGAGGCAGCCGATCCAGCCGCCGACGAAGTGCACGCCCACCACGTCGAGCGAGTCGTCGTAGCCGAGCCGGTACTTCAGGCCGACCGCGAGGGCGCAGACCGCACCGGCCACCACGCCCAGCAGCACCGCTGCGGCCGGGGTGATGAACGCACAGGCCGGGGTGATCGCGACCAGGCCGGCGATGGCGCCGGACGAGGCGCCGACCAGGGTCGGCTTGCCGTCGCGCAGCCACTCCACCACGATCCAGCCGAGCAGCGCGGCGGCGGTGGCGACCTGGGTGTTGATGAACGCCAGCGCGGTGACCCCGTCGGCGGTCAGCTCGGAACCGGCGTTGAAGCCGAACCAGCCGAACCACAGCAGCGCGGCGCCGAGGGCGACCATCGGGACGTTGTGCGGCTTCATGCTCTCGCGCGGCCAGCCGACCCGCTTGCCGAGCACGAGCACCAGCGCGAGCGCCGCCGCACCGGCGTTGATGTGCACAGCGGTACCACCGGCGAAGTCCAGCGCGCCGATGTCGCCGCCGATCAGCCCGCCGCCCCAGACCATGTGGGCGACCGGGAAGTAGACCAGGGTGGCCCAGCCGAACGCGAACAGCAGCCAGCCGGCGAACTTCACCCGGTCGGACAGCGCGCCGCTGATCAGCGCCACGGTGATGATCGCGAACATCATCTGGAAGGCGATGAAGACGTAGATCGGGATGCCGGTCTCGCCCCACAGGTCGTTCTCGCCGACGAAGGTCTTGGTGCCCAGGTACTGGCCCAGGTCACCCCAGAACCTGCCGCCCTCGCCGAAGGCGACGGTGAAGCCGTAGAAAAGCCACAGGATGCTGACGAGCCCGATGGACGAGAAGCTCATCATCATCATGTTCAGAACGCCCTTGGACCGGTTCAGGCCGCCGTAGAACAGCGCGAGACCGGGGGTCATGAGCAGCACGAGGGCAGTCGAGACAAGCAACCAGGCAGTGTTCCCGGTGTCGATCTCCACGCTGCCTCCTCTCGTTGTCGTATTCCTCCCTCCGACTGAGACCTGGCAGCATCGCCCGTCAGCCGGTTGCGCGGAAGCTTTGTCGCCGGCTGTTTCCTTCAGCGACACCGCGCGATTTCCGACGCGTGACGGGTTGTTTCCGGCGTGTGAAGAACGCCGATCTTGCTCAGCGCAGCGCGTACTCCAGCTGGTGCCGCTCGTAGTCGAGCAGCCGCAGGTCACGCATAGGCCGACGCAGGTGGCCCTTGTGGACGATCCGGACGAACGCCGGCTCACCGGCGGCGGCCATCCGCCGGATGCCCTCGACGTGGTCGACGATGCGCTTGCGGATGGTCCGGATGAGCCGGTGCCGGTCGCGCGGGATCAGCCCGTACGCGTCGGCGAACAGCCGCAGCCGGCGCGGCCGGTCCGGGTGCTTCCAGCCGAGCGTGATCGAGTCCCGGTCGGAGAAGATCGGCACCCAGGTCCAGGCGGCGTACGCCACGTCGTAGATGCGGGCGCCGGGCGAGGCGAGGTCGAAGTCGATCAGCCCGAGCGTGCCGTCCGGCCGCCAGATCACGTTGTGCGGCGCGGCGTCGTGGTGGCAGATGACCTCGGTGTCCGGCGGGGGCGGCCCGAACGAGCGCCAGACCGCGCCGGGCGGCGGGGTGAAGCCGTACTGCGCGTCGTGGAACATCCGCAGCATGGTGGCCACCGTGACCAGGGCCTCGTCGGTGACCCAGTGCGGGGCCAGCGGGTACTCCCCGCACTCCCCCTCCAGGTACGACAGGACCTCCCGGTTGCGCTCGTCCATGCCGAGCGCCCGGGGCGCGCCGGTGAATCCGACGTACTCCAGGTGGCGCAGCAGCGCGTGCACGGAGGGCGTCCACGGGCCGGCGTTGCGCCGGACCGTGTCTCCCACACGGACCACGGTGCTCACGTTCCCGCCGTGCAGCGGGATCTCCTGCGAAGTCACGTACGGTCTCCCGAGGCGTGGCGACGGGTGGCTGGGGTCGCGCCACCCCGCGTAGGCGCGATCGTCAGTCGTCACGGGAGAGGCTACGCGTCCCGGGCGAGCGGCTCGGTGCCGAGCAACGCGTCGACGAACTGTGCCGGGTCGAACGGGGCCAGGTCGTCCTTGCCCTCGCCGAGGCCGACGAGCTTGACCGGGATGCCGAGCTTGCGCTGCACGGCGATCACGATGCCGCCCTTGGCGGTGCCGTCGAGCTTGGTCAGCACCACGCCGGTGACGTTGACCGCCTCGGTGAAGACCCGTGCCTGCTCCAGCCCGTTCTGGCCGGTGGTGGCGTCGAGGATCAGCAGCGTCTCGTCGATCGGGCCGTGCTTCTCCACGACCCGCTTGACCTTGCCCAGCTCGTCCATCAGGCCGATCTTGTTCTGGAGCCGGCCGGCGGTGTCGATGAGCACGGTGTCGACGCCGGTGTCGATGCCGCGCTTGACCGCGTCGAACGCGACGCTGGCCGGGTCGGCGGCCTCGGGCCCGCGGACCGTCTCGGCGCCCACCCGGCCGCCCCAGGTCTCCAGCTGGTCGGCGGCGGCGGCCCGGAACGTGTCGGCCGCGCCGAGCAGCACGCTGCGGCCGTCCGCGACGAGCACCCGGGCGATCTTGCCGCAGGTGGTGGTCTTGCCGGCGCCGTTGACGCCGACCACGAGCACCACCGCCGGGACGCCCTCCTTCGGCGCGGTGCGCAGCGAGCGGTCCAGGCCCGGGTCGAGCGCGTTCACCAGCTCGGCGGCGAGCAGCGCCCGCAGCTCCTCCCCGGTGCGGGTGCCGAGCACCCGGGTCCGCTCGCGCAGCCGGTCGACGATCTCCCGGGTGGCGTCGATGCCGACGTCGGCGGTGATCAGGCTGTCCTCGATCTCCTCCCAGGTGTCCTCGTCCAGCCGGTCGCGGCTGAGCAGGCCGAGCAGGCCCTTGCCGAAGACGTTCTGCGAGCGGGACAGCCGGGAGCGCAGCCGGACCAGCCGGCCGGCGGTCGGCTCCGGCACCTCGACCTGCGGCACCTCGACCGGAGGGGCCGGCGGCGCCTCCACCACCACACCGGTGGTGAGTTCCGCCTCGGGGGCCTCGACCGGCGGGCCGGCCAGGTCCTCCTCCGTCCGGGTGTCGACCTCCGTGCGCGGCAGCGGCGGCTGCGGGCGCCGGCGCAGCCGGGGCACCACGAGGCTCAGGCCGCCGATGATCAGCACGCCGAGCAGGGCGAGAGCGACGAGGAGGTATTCCGTCATGCCCGAAATCCTGTCAGATGCCGACGACCGCGTCCCACTCACCGCCTCGGCACGCGAACAACCTGCGGGTACGCTCGCACCGGAAGGCGTACCGCAACCGCCGGCCGGGTAGGGAACAGCCGAAACGATCTTGTCGGAGGTGTGTCGTGCCCGGTTCCCGCCTGCTCATCGGCCCGTTGCTGCGCCGGGTCGTCGACACGCGGGCGACCGTCTGGGTGGAGACCAGTTCGCCCGCCGTGGTCACCGTCCGCACTGCGGACGGCGCCACCGGCAGTGCACCCACCTTCTCCGCGTACGACCACCACTACGCGATCGTCGTGGTGAGCGGGCTCACCCCGGACAGCGCCACGACGTACGAGGTGCTGATCGACGACGAGGTGGCGTGGCCGCTGCCCGACTCGTCGTTCCCGCCCAGCGTGATCCGCACCCGCGCGCTCGACGACGCCGACCAGCCGGTGCGGCTGCTGTTCGGCTCGTGCCGGGAGACCACCCAGCACTCCACCGCGCGGAAGCTGCCGCCTGACGCGCTGGACGCGTACGCCCGCCGGGTGATGGCCGCACCCGACGAGGCCGTGCTGCCCGACCTGCTGGTGCTGCTCGGCGACCAGGTGTACGCGGACGAGACCTCGCCGACCGTGCGGCGGCTGCTCAAGCGGCGCCGGCGGCGGCCGAAGGACGCCCCGGCGACGCAGGTGGTGAGCTTCGACGAGTACACCAAGCTCTACCTGGAGTCGTGGCGCGACCCGGAGATCCGCTGGCTGTTCTCCACCGTGCCGAGCGTGATGATCTTCGACGACCACGAGGTGATCGACGACTGGAACACCTCGCAGTCGTGGCGCGCGGACATGCGCGAGCAGCCGTGGTGGGCCGAGCGGATCCGCAGCGGCCTCGCCTCCTACTGGGTCTACCAGCACCTGGGCAACCTCAGTCCGGACGAGATCGCCGCCGACCCGGTGTACGCGAAGGTGGTCGCCGCCGAGGACGCCACCGGCGTGCTGCACGAGTTCGGCGAGCGGGTCGACAAGGAGGCCGACCTGGCGCACGACACCGAGCGCTGGCGGGCCGTGCAGTACCAATGGAGCTACGCGCTGGACCTGGGCCGCACCCGCCTGGTCATGCTGGACAACCGGTCCAGCCGGGTGCTCCTGCCGGGCAACCGGGCGATGCTGCCGCCGGGCGAGTGGTCGTGGTTCCTCGATCAGGCGCACGGCACCTACGACCATCTGGTGGTGGGCAGCTCGCTGCCGTGGCTGCTGCCGCCGGGCATCCACCACGTCGAGGCGTGGAACGAGCGCCTGGCCGACTCCGGCCGCCCCTGGGTGGCCCGGCTCTCCGAGCAGATCCGCCGGGCGCTGGACCTGGAGCACTGGGGGGCGTTCCGGCGCTCGTTCGAGGCGCTGGGCGAGCTGTTCGCGCGGCTGGGCAGCGGCACCGCGCCGCGCACCGGGGCACGGGTGGGCGCCGGGCCGGCGTACGCCCGACCGGCGTCGATCAGCGTGCTCTCCGGTGACGTGCACCACTCGTACGTGGCCCGGGCCCGGTTCGCCGACCGTAACGTCCGTACGCCCGTGCACCAGCTCACCTGTTCGCCGATCCACAACCAGGTGCCGGCCGCGATGCGCCCGCTGATGACGCTGGGCTGGAATCCCGGCCCGGCCGGGGCGACCCGGGCGCTGGCGCGCTCGGCCGGCGTACGCCGCCCGCCGGTGCGCTGGCGGAAGCTGGCCGGGCCCTACTTCGGGAACGCGGTGGCCACGCTCACGCACCAGGGCCGCAGGGCCGCCGTGGTGATCGAGGGGACGACGAGCGAGGGCGAGCTGCGGCCGGTGGCGCGACAGCAACTCAGCGACGAGGACTGAGTACCCTCTGAGCGTGGACGAGACGCTGCGCGCCGTGGAGCACGAGTTGACCGCGTTGCTGCGCCGCGGCCGGGCGCTGTCCTGGGAGATCGCCCGCGAGGTCCACCCGAACCTGGAGCCCAACGCGTACGGCCTGCTGCTCTGGCTGCGCCGCTCCGGCTCGATCCGGCTCACCGACCTGGCCGCGAAGCTGGGGATCGGCAAGGGCACGCTGAGCCGCCAGATCGGCGGGCTGGAGGCGCTGGGTCTGGTCCGCCGTGACCCGGACCCGACCGATCGGCGGGCGGCCCAGCTCAGCCTCACCGAGGAGGGCACCCGGCGGTTCGACGCGGCCCGGGCGGCGCGACTCGGACAGATAAGGCGTTCGCTCGAAAGCTGGCCGAAAGAGGACGTGGCGGACCTCGCCCGGCTGATGCACCGCTTCAACGAGTCGTTCTGAGCCCGCCGGCAGGGGGAACAATCAGCGTCCGGCCCGAGTTGTTGCTCAAGGCAACGGCTTCTACGGTTGCCCGAGGCAACCTTTCTCCCCCGCTCCGGAGGCACTCCACGATGACTCAGGCGACTGCGCCCGCACGGGCGACCGCCGTCGACATGTCCCACCGGCAGATCCTGGAGGCGCTCTCCGGCCTGCTGCTGGGCATGTTCGTCGCGATCCTCTCCTCCACGGTCGTCTCCAACGCGCTGCCGCGGATCATCACCGACCTGCGCGGCGGTCAGTCCGCGTACACCTGGGTGGTCACCTCGACGCTGCTGGCGACCACCGCGACCACGCCCATCTGGGGCAAGCTCTCCGACCTGTTCAGCAAGAAGCTGCTGGTCCAGCTCTCCCTGGTGGTCTTCGTGCTGGGCTCGGTGCTCGCCGGGCAGGCCCAGACCACCGGCGAGCTGATCGCCTGCCGGGTGGTGCAGGGCGTCGGCGCGGGCGGCCTCACCGCCCTCGCCCAGGTGATCATGGCGACGATGATCGCGCCGCGCGAGCGCGGCCGGTACAGCGGCTACCTCGGCGCGGTCATGGCCGTCGGCACCATCGGCGGCCCGCTCATCGGCGGCGTCATCGTGGACACCTCCTGGCTCGGCTGGCGCTGGTGCTTCTACGTCGGCGTGCCGTTCGCCGTGCTCGCCCTGATCGTGCTCCAGCGGACGCTGCGGCTACCAGTGGTCAAGCGCGAGGTGAAGATCGACTGGTGGGGCGCCACGCTCATCACCGCCGCCGTCTCGCTGCTGCTGGTCTGGATCACCCTGGCCGGTGACCGGTACGACTGGATCTCCTGGCAGAGCGGTGTGATGGTGGCCGGCGCGGCGCTGCTCGGCGCGCTCGCAGCCCGGGTCGAGAAGCGTGCCGCCGACCCGATGATCCCGCCGCACCTGTTCCGCAACCGCACCATCACGCTCGCCGTGATCGCCAGCATCGCGGTCGGCGTCGGCATGTTCGGCGCCTCGGTGTTCCTCGGGCAGTACTTCCAGATCAGCCGCGGCGCCAGCCCGACCATGTCCGGCCTGATGACGCTGCCCATGATCGGCGGCCTGCTGGTCTCCTCGACAGTGGTCGGCCGGATCATCACCAGCACCGGCCGCTGGAAGAGCTGGCTGGTCATCGGCTCGATGCTGCTCACCGCCGGCTTCGCGCTGATGGGCACCATGCGCGCCGACACCCCGTACTGGCACCTCGCCGTCTTCATGGCGCTGATCGGCCTCGGCGTCGGCATGTCCATGCAGAACCTGGTCCTCGCCGTGCAGAACACCGTCCGCCCGGACGAGCTCGGCGCGGCCAGCTCGGTGGTGGCGTTCTTCCGCAGCCTCGGCGGCGCGATCGGCGTGAGCGCGCTCGGCGCGGTGCTCGGCCACCGGGTCACCGGCTACATGGCCGACGGCCTGAGCCGCCTCGGCATCCCGGCCTCCGGGTCGGGCGGCGGTCTGCCGGACGTGCACACGCTCCCCGGCCCGATCCGCGCAGTGGTCGAGGCCGCGTACGGGCACGCCGCGGGTGACATCTTCCTGGCCGCCGCCCCGTTCGGGCTGCTCGCCCTCGTCGCGGTGGTCCTCATCCGGGAGGTGCCGCTGCGCCGCTCCAACGCCGAGCCGGTCCCCGCCGGGCGGGAGACGGCCGAGGCGGTCCCGGCCGGAACGAAGGACTGACGATGGACGCCGCGGAGCGCGAGCGGTACGGCCCGCAGACCCGTCCGCTGCCCTACGAACGGGGTACAGACGGGCCACGGGTCGTGCTCGTCGGCGTGGACGGCAGCCGCACCTCGATGCGCGCCGCCGCGTACGCCGCCGGCCTGGCCCGGCGGCAGGGCGCCACGCTGGTGGCGGTGTTCGTCAGCTCGCCGGCCTCGTACAGCGCGATGCTCTCCGGCGTGGTGGCCGGGGCGGTCCAGCAGACCCACGACGAGCTGGCCGACGAGCTGCGTGCCGAGTGCCGGCGCGGGGCCGAGGAACTGGACCTGCCGGTGACGTTCCTGTGCCGGCGCGGCGACGCCTACACCGAGCTGTGCCGGGCCGCCGACGAGCACCGGGCCGACATGGTGGTGGTCGGCTCCTCGGAGCAGGCCGGGCACAAGCTGGTCGGCTCGGTCGCCACCCGGCTCGTGCGCACCGGCCGCTGGCCCGTCGTCGTGGTCCCCTGAGGGTGTAAGGAAGGGCCCCCTGTTAACGCCTCGCGTTGTACAGGGGGCCCTTCTTAACATCGGCGCCCATGACCTGGACCGCACCCGAGATCGACCGCCGCCACGAGCCCTACGTCGCCGACGAGCGCACCATGCTCGAAGGCTGGCTCGACCACCACCGCGACACCCTGGTGCACCCGGCCTCTACGACGACCAGGAAGACCCGGACGCCGACCTGAACGCGGTCGCCGACGCCGACCCGGAGCAGACCTTCGCCACCTACCTCGCCGAGGTCGCCGCCGCCCGGCAGGCCGCCGCCGCCCTCCCCCTCGATCAGACCTTCCGGCGCCCCCGCCGGGACGGCACCGCCGAGACTCGGACGATGAGCGTCCGCTGGGTCAACATGCACATGATCGAGGAGTACGCCCGGCACAACGGCCACGCCGACCTGATCCGCGAGCGTATCGACGGCGTCACCGGGGCCTGACCCCTGCCGGGCCGCCCGCCCGCAGCACCTGCTCGCCCAGCGGGGTGAGGCAGTGCCGCACCCCCGCGCCGTCCCGCCGCGTGGTGATCAACCCGGCGGCCCGCAGGGTCGCCGCGTGCTCGCTGGCGGTGGCCGCGGAGACGCCGACCCGGCGGGCCAGCTGGGAGGTGCCGGGAGCGTCGGCGGTCGCCGCCAGCACGGCCGCCCGGGTCCGCCCGAGCAGGTCGGCCAGTGGCGCCCCGGCCCCCAGCTCACGCCGCCCCGGCCGGATCGGGTAGACCAGCACCAGCGGGCCGCCCGGGTCCGCCAGCAGGTAGGGCTGCGGGGCGAGATGACAGGGCAGCAGGGTCAGGCCCCGGCCGCCCGCGGCTACCTCGACGTCGTCGGCGACCGCGCACCGGTAGGACAGCGCGTAGTGCTCCCCCGTCTCGGCCCAGGCCAGGTACGGGCTGAGATCGCGCAACACCCGGTCGAGGCCGCCGGCCGCCAGCGTGTGGCCGCGTACCGCCCGGTCGGCCCGTACCGCGCCCTCGATCTCCGACCAGTAGGGCGCGAGCGCCACGCCGTGGAAGGCGCGCATCGCGGCCCGCAGCCGGGCCCGGGCGGCGGGCTCCCCGGCGGCCAGCGGCGCCACCCGGGCGGGCAGCGCGCCGGACGCCACCAGCGGGCCCAGCTCGGCGGCGAGCACCTCGTCCGGGGTGCCGGCGACCCGGTCCAGCAGGGCGTCGAGGCCGCCGTCGAACACCGGCGGGGTCACCAGGTCCGGCACCAGGTACGGCGTCCGGCACAGGTCCAGGTAGGAACGCATCTCGGGGCGCAACGCCGCCCGGGTCCGGGTCCGCCACCCGGCGAGGTGCTCCGGCACGTCGGCCAGGACCAGCCGCTGGGCGGCCATCGCCAGCTCGACCAGCACCGCCGGTTCGGACCGCAGGACGGTGCGGCTCAGGTCGGCGGCGTTGAGTCGCAGGGTGGTCACCGGCGAACGGTAGCCACCTTTCGGCCCGTGCCGAAAGGGGCTTCCGGGCGGGCCGGCGCCGCCGGACGCTGCGTGGCGTGAAGACACTCCCTGCGGCGGCCGCCGCGGTCCTGACGGCGGTGACCGTCGGCGTACCCCGGCCCGCCCCCACCGACGTCCGTCCCGACACCTACGTCGTCTCCCGCGCGCCCGACGTGCTGCCCGAAGGGCTCGCGGTAACCGCCAGCGGCACGATGTACGTCACGAGTTCGGCCACCGGCGCGGTCTACCGGGGCGACACCCGCCGGGCCGGGCTGCGCCCGTTCCTCGCCCCCGGCGCCGACGGCCGGACCAGCGCCGCCGGGGTCCGGGTGGACCGCCGGGGCCGCGTCCTCGTCGCCGGCTGGACCACCGGCACGCTCTTCGTGTACGCGCCGGACGGCACCCTGCTGGCCCGCCGCGCCGCCGCACCCGGCGCGGCCCTCAACGACCTGGCGGTCACCGAAGACGCCGTCTACGTCACGGACTCCGCCACCGGCACCGTGTGGCGGGCCGGGCTCCCCGGCGGGCGCGTCGGCGCCCTGGTCCCCTGGGTGGGTCCGGACGACTTCCCGGCCGTCCCGGTCTTCCTCAACGGCATCGTGGTCGACCCGTCGGGCCGGGTCGCCCTCGTCGCGGAGCAGGGCGGCGAGCGCCTGTTCCGGGTCGACCTCGCCGACCGGTCCGTGACCGAGGTCGAGGTGAGCGGTGGCCGGATGGGCGCGGACGGCCTGCTGCTGGAGGGGGACCGGCTCTACGGCGTGGTCAACGAACCGGACGGCGCCGGCGGCACCCGGTTCCTGGTGAACCTGGCCCGGCTCGACCAGGAACTACGTACCGCCCAGGTGGTCGACCGGTCCCGCCCGGTCGGCATCCAGCGGTCGCCCACCTCGGTGGCGCGCGACGCCGGCCGACTGCTCTGGGTGGACAGCCAGCTCTTCGCGACCACGCCCGCCCCGCCGTTCACGGTCACCGAGGTGCCGGGCCTGCGGTGAGCGGCGCACGAGCCGGGCGGGACACGGGGCCCGTCCGGCTCAGTACGCCAGCGCCGCGCGCAGGTAACGCAGGTCGGCCGGGCCGCTCCAGCGGTGCGCGGACAGACCAGCCACCCGGGCGCCGGCCACCGCGCGGTCCTCGTCGTCGACGAACAGCACCCGCCCCGGCGGCGTCTCCAGCGCCTCGCAGGCGGCCTGGAAGTACTCCTTCGCCGGCTTGTGCACCCCGACGACCGAGGAGTTGACGATCACGTCCAGCTCCCCGGTCAGGCCCAGCGCGGCCAGGTCGGCGTCGAGCAGGTCGGTCGCGTTGGTGCCCAGCCCCAACCGTACGCCCGCGGCCCGCACCTCGCGGACGAACGCCAGCACGTCCGGGTCGACCTCGCCGCGGTAGCTCTGCCACTGGTCCACCGCCGCCCGGGCCCGCTCCGGGTCGCCGATCGTCGGGGTCAGCGCGTCGGCCACGCTCGCCATCCACTTCGCGTGGCTGACCTGGCCGGTGAGCACCGGCTGGAGCAGCCCCCAGGACATCGCGATCTCACCGAGGACGCCCTCGGGCAGCCCGTACTCCCGCTCGACACCGGCGGCCACCGCCGGATCCCAGCGGCGCAGCACGCCGTCGAAGTCCACCAGGAGCGCCGTGGCGCGTTCCCGACTCACTCGTCTGTCACCTGTTCCTCGTCGTCGGCCCGGTTGAGCCGCTGGCTGATCACCTGGGTCACACCGGCGCGCATCGTCACTCCGTAGAGCGCATCGGCGATCTCCATGGTCCGCTTCTGGTGCGTGATCACGATGAGCTGGCTCTTCTCCCGCAACTGCGCCAGCAGTGTGATCAGGCGGCCCAGGTTCACGTCGTCGAGCGCCGCCTCCACCTCGTCCATGATGTAGAACGGGCTGGGCCGGGCGCGGAAGATCGCCACGAGCATCGCCACCGCGGTCAGCGACCGCTCCCCGCCGGAGAGCAGCGAGAGCCGCTTGATCTTCTTGCCCGGCGGCCGGGCCTCGACCTCGACACCGGTGGTGAGCAGGTCCTCCGGGTCGGTGAGCACTAGCCGGCCCTCGCCGCCGGGGAACAGCACGGTGAAGACCTGCTCGAACTCCCGTGCGGTGTCTTCGAACGCGCTGGCGAAGACCTCCAGGATCCGGTCGTCCACGTCCTTGACCACGGTGAGCAGGTCACGCCGGGTCGCCTTGAGGTCCTCCAGCTGCTCGGAGAGGAACTTGAAGCGCTCCTCCAGCGCCGCGAACTCCTCCAGCGCGAGCGGGTTCACCTTGCCCAGCAGGGCCAGCTCCCGCTCCGCCTTGGCGGCCCGCTTCTCCTGCACCGGCCGCTCGTAGCGGACCGGCTCGGGCACCGGCCGGCCCTCCTTCTCGGCGAGCGCCACGTCCGCGTCGGTGGGCGGGACCAACCGGTCCGGGCCGTACTCGGCGACGAGCGTGGGCACGTCCAGCCCGAAGTCCTCGGCGGCCTTGGCCTCCAGCTGCTCGATGCGCATTCGCTGCTCGGCGCGGGCCACCTCGTCGCGGTGCACCTGGCTGGTGAGCCGTTCCAGCTCGGCGGCGAGGCGCTTGGCGGCGCCGCGTACCTCGGACAGCTCGGCCTCGCGGGCGGCGCGCTCGCGGGCGACGGCGTCGCGGTGCTCCTCGGCCCGGGCGATGGAGACGGTGAGCCGGGTGAGCGCCTCCCGGGCGCCGCCGACCACGGCCCGGGCGATCTGGGCGCCGCGGGTGCGGGCCGCGCGCCGGGCCGCGGCGCGCTCCCGCGCCGCCCGTTCGGCAGTGGCCTGCCGGGCCAGCGAGTCGGCCCGCCCGGCGATCGAGGCCACCCGCTCCTCGGCGGTACGCACCGCGAGCCGGACCTCCATCTCGTTCTGCCGTGCCTGCGGCACCATGGCGGCGAGCTGGTCGCGCTCCTCGGTGGAGGGTTCGGCGTCGAGCGGGGTGGCCTCGGCCAGCCGCAGTCGTTCCTCCAGCTCGGCGAGCGCCGCGAGGTCCCGCTCCCGGGCCGCCTCGGCGCGTGCCCGGGACTCGCCGAGCCGGTCGGTCTCCGCCTTGGCCGAGCGGGCTGCGGCGCCCAGTTCGGCGAGGCGGCGCGCGGCGGCGTTGCGGTGGCTCTCCGCCTCCCGCTTGGCGGCGGCGGCGTGCTGCACCGCCTCCTTGGCGGCGGCCACCTCGGCGCGCGCCTCGGCGAGCTGTTCGCGCAGCTCGGCGGCGGTGCGTTCGGCGGTGGCCCGGTTGGCTCGCGCCTCCTCGACGGCGGCCTGCACCTCGATGAAGCTGGGCGCCTTGGCCGACCCGCCCGCCGCCGCGTACGCCCCGACCACGTCGCCGTCGGGCGTGACAGCGCGCAGCTCCGGATTCGCGGCGACGAGCGCGGACGCGGCGGCCAGGTCGTCGACGAGCGCCACGTCGCGCAACGCCCGGTGCACGGCCGGGCGGATCGCGGGCGAGCACTCCACCAGGTCGGGGGCCCAGCGGGCGCCCTCGGGCAGCTTCGGGCGCAACGCGTCGGCGGGCCCGTCCATGCCCGGCCCGGCGGGGCTGCCGACCAGCAGCCCGGCCCGGCCGGCGTCGGAGATCTTGAGCAGCCGCATCGCCTCGACCGCTTCGTCCACACCGCTGACCGCCACCGCGTCGGCCAGGCCGCCCAGCGCGGCGGCGAGCGCCGCCTCGTCACCGGGGGCGACGGTGAGCAGCCCGGCGAGGCTGCCGAGCAGCCCCGGCACCTGGTCGGCGCGGGCCAGCAGCTCCCCGGCGCCGTCCTTGCGGCGCAGCCCCATGGCGAGCGCCTCCTCGCGGGCCTTCCAGGTGGCGGCGTCCTTCTCGGCGGCGCGCTCCCCGTCAGCGAGGCTGCGCACCGCCGCCTGGGCCCGCTCGTGGACGGCCACCGCCTCGTCGTGCCGGGCGTCCAGGTCGGCGTTGTCCCGGTCCGCCTCGGTCGACTGCTCGGCGACCGCGTCCAGGTCGGCCTGCGCCTTCTCGGCGCGGCCCATCGCGTCGGTGTGCGCGGCGGCGAGCCGTTCGATCTCCTCGCCGGCGCTCGTGGTCCGCGCCCGGGCGGAGTTGACCTGGCCGGTCAGGCGGGCCAGCCCCTCCCGCCGGTCGGCGATCGCCTTGGCCGCAGCGACCAGTTCCCGTTCGGCGGCGGCGAGCTGCCGTTCCAGCTCCTGGCGGTGCTCGACCGCCTCGGCCAGCCGGATCTGGTCCTCGGTGAGCGCCGCGCGCAGTTCCTCCTCCTGCTCGCGGACCCGCCGCGACTCCGCCTCCAGCTGCTCGGGGTCGCGCCCGGGGCGCTCGTCGTCGCCGGCGGCGCTGAGGTGACGCAGCCGCTCCCGGGCCAGTTGCTCGATCGAGCGGAACCGCTCCTGGAGCGCGGAGAGGCGGTACCAGGTGTCCTGCGCCGCGGCGAGCAGCGGCGCGTCCTCGGCCAGCGCCGCCTCCAGCTCGCCGAGGCGGCCCTGCACCTCGCCGTGCTCGGCCTCGATCAGCTCGCGCCGCTCGCGCAGCGCGGTCTCGTCGGCGATCTCCTTGTCCAGTGTGGTCCGCAGCGTGTGCAGGTCGTCGGCGAGCAGCCGCAGCCGGGCGTCGCGCAGGTTGGCCTGGATACCGGCGGCGCGGCGGGCCACCTCGGCCTGCCGGCCCAGCGGCTTGAGCTGGCGGCGCAGCTCGGCGGTGAGGTCGGTCAGGCGGTTGAGGTTGGTCTGCATCGCGTCGAGCTTCCGCAGCGCCTTCTCCTTGCGCTTGCGGTGCTTGAGGACGCCCGCCGCCTCCTCGATGAACGCCCGCCGGTCCTCCGGCTTGGCGTGCAGCATGCCGTCGAGCCGGCCCTGCCCGACGATGATGTGCATCTCGCGGCCGATGCCCGAGTCGGACAGCAGCTCCTGGATGTCGAGCAGGCGGCAGGAGTCGCCGTTGATCTCGTACTCGCTCTCGCCGGAGCGGAACATCCGGCGGGTGATGGAGACCTCGGTGTACTCGATCGGCAGCGCGCCGTCGGTGTTGTCGATGGTGAGGGTGACCTCGGCCCGGCCCAGCGGCGCCCGTCCGGCGGTGCCGGCGAAGATGACGTCCTCCATCTTGCCGCCGCGCAGCGCCTTGGCGCCCTGCTCGCCGAGCACCCAGGCGATGGCGTCGACGACGTTGGACTTGCCGGAGCCGTTCGGGCCCACCACGCAGGTGATCCCGGGCTCCAGCTTCAACGTCGTGGCGGAGGCGAAGGATTTGAAGCCCTTCACCGTCAGGCTCTTGAGATGCACCTTCTCGATCCTCGTCCGGTGGCCGCCGTACCGTCGCCGGCTGCGCGGACCTGGTGAACCCGCAGACTAACCCGGGACCGGGGCGCCGCCGCCACGCGACCCACCCGCCGGACCCGCTGTCCGCTTTCCGCCCGGCGGTCGCGGGCGGAACGGAAATGCATGATCACAATTACCGGGCGCAATTCCGGGCGGTTCCGCAAGATCGAGAATTGCGACGCCGGCGACGAAAAGGGGTCCGCACATGGCTGCGCGCCGGCACTTGAGTGTCGGCGCGCTTTTCGGTGTGGTGCGATTCAGTTTTCCGACAACTGGAGATCAGGTCAGTGCGGGCTCGGCCAGACGGAGGAGGTCATCGGCCTCCGCCGCTGCCGCCGCAAGCCGATCGTTGTCGGCGCGCAGACGCGTGATCTCGAACTCCAGTGCCTGAACCCTGGCACGCAGTCGGGTGACCTCGTCGAGCAGACGCCGGTCGGGCGCTGCACTTACGTGGCCGTAGAGGGCCTTCGCCATGCTGACTCCTTGATGTGCGCTGCCGGAAAGGCCGGCCAACGCGCGCCCATGATGTTCGCGGCTGCCATTCCCACTGCATCGGGGCATGGCTGGGCGCGACTGGCGACACCTACATATTGAGCCGAAACCCCCTCCTTCGTCAAGTTGACCAAGGCCGTAGATCATCTCCACGTCGGCCGGTCCACTCGCCGGGGGGCTGCCACAAGGCGCGGACACGCTCTGTCCGGACGCCTTTACTGTACGCCGGAAATGTGTGAACGACTCATCCTTGCCGCCGGCTTCGCCTTAACTCTTTCTTAGCCACGTTGCCGCAGCTCGGAGTGCGCCCGTAGCGTCACCCCGGCCCGCAACCGACCCGTGGAGGGGACAGGCGTGTACCGCTGGAACGACCCGATCGAACCGGAGGGCGCCCGCCGGCGTCCCGAGCCGCCGACCGACGAGGGTCCGGCGTGGCTCAGCGACCGGCCCGAGCCGCGGTCGTCGTACCTGTTCGGGGACGAAGCGCAGCAGCGGCCCGCCGGTCACGGCGTCGAGCCGGCCGCCGGGGGCTTCCGTCCCGAGAGCGCACCCCCGGCCTACGGACCCGCCGGCTCGTACCCGCCGGCCCGGGACAGGTGGAACGGCGAGGAGCAGCCGACCGACGCGTGGCACGGCCAGGAGCCCGCGTGGCGGGGCCACGAGCAGCCCGCGGCGTGGCAGGGCCAGGACCAGCCCACCGCCTGGCCGGGGCACGAGCAGCCGGCCGCTGGCTGGGAACAGCCCACCGCGACCTGGCAGCCGGCGACCGACACCCCGGCCGACGACCGGCAGCGCCCGAAGCGGCGCCTGTCCCGGCCACTCGTGATCGGCGGGGCCGCCGCCGCGGCGACGCTCGTGGTGAGCCTCGGCGTGGGCGCCGTCCTGCTGCCCGGCGACGACCAGGGCACGAAGCGCACCTCCGCAGACGCGCCGGTGGCCGCCGCGCCGCAGGCGCCCGACGGCACCGATGAGGCGCCCGCCGACGCGCTCGCGCCCGAGTCGGCGAGCCCGTCCGCCGTACCGACCACCGTCGCGCCGAGCCCGACGAAGAAGGCCACCCCGAAGCCGAGCCGCAGCACCGCCCCGTCGCGGCAGCAGGAGCGCAGCAGCGCCCCGAGCAGCGGCACGTCGGGCGGCGGCTCCACGAGCACCAAGGCCACCGCCACGACCGGGCTGAGCGCCGAACTCCAGAAGGTCGTCACGATCGTGAACCAGGAGCGGGCGAAGGCCGGCTGCAAGGCGCTCACGGTCAACGCAAAGCTGAACCTGGCCGCCCAGCGGCACAGCCAGGACCAGGCCGACCACAAGAAGATGGACCACACGGGCAGCGACGGCAGCCAGCCCTGGGACCGGGTCAAGGCCGCCGGCTACAGCTACCGCATGGTGGGCGAGAACGTGGCCTGGAACTACCAGACCCCGGCGGCGGTCATGGAGGGCTGGATGAACTCCGAAGGCCACCGGAAGAACATCCTCAACTGCTCGTACACCCAGATCGGTGTGGGCGTGGCGCGCAGCAACGGGCCGTACTGGACGCAGGTCTTCGCCACCCCGAGCTGACCGCGCGTCGTGACCGGCCCGGCGTTCGTTGACCGGTCGGGGGCGGCGTCGGGCCGCCCGCGTCCGGGGAGCTGTCGATGCGGATCCGGCCGGTGTGGGCCGTGCCGCGCTCCCGGCCGGCCCACGTCCGCCGACGTGGCCCGCGCCGGGGCGTGGCGCTCGCGCTGACCGCGCTGCTGCTCGCCCCGGTGCCGGCCTGCCGCCGGCCGATCACGCCGCCCGGCGCGCCCACGCCCTGGCCGGCCGCGCAGGCCGACCGCTGGCGGTGGCAGTGGCAGCTCACCACTCCGGTGGACGTCACAGCCGACGCCGACGTCTTCCTCCTCGACCCGGTGGCGACCACCTCGGCCGAGACCGCCGAACTGCGCGAGCAGAGCCGCCGGCTGGTCTGCCACGTCCGGGTCGGCACGTACGCCGCCGACGACCCGGACGCCACCCGCTTCCCCGCCGCCGTACGCGGCGCGGCGGTGCCGGGGCGGCCGGGGAGCCGTTTCCTGGACGTACGGGGCTGGGACGCGCTCGCGCCGGTGCTGGCCGACCGGTTCCGGCTGTGCCGGGGCAAGGGCTTCGGCGCGGTGGCGCTCGCCGACGCGGACGGCTACCGGCACCGCTCCGGCTTCCCGCTGGACTTCGACGACCAGTTGCTGTTCAACCGCCGGCTGGCCGGGCTTGCCCGCAAGCTGGACCTCTCCCCCGGCCTGGTCGACGACGTGCCGCAGGTGGCCGCGCTGGCCCCCGACTTCGACTTCGCGGTCAACCAGGAGTGTGTACGCCGCCGCGAGTGCGCGAAGCTGCTGCCGTTCGTCGACGCCGGCAAGCCGGTCTTCCACGTCGAGTACACCGGCGAGCCGGCGGACTTCTGCGTCACCTCGGTCGGCTACGGCTTTGCCTCGATCCGCAAGGACCGCCAGCTGGACGCCTGGCGGGAGCCGTGCGCCCTGCCGTGACAACCCCGCCGCCCCGCTCGCCGGGGAGCGGGGCGCCGATGACGATCATCCGGTACGAAAGCTGCCAACACTCTCCGTCACCCTCAGCGGCGAACAGATGCACGGAAGGCGGTATACCTGAGAGTCATAAGTATGACTCTCAGGTATACCGCGCGAACACGAATGCCTTCTCAGCGGCCGGCACGAGCCGGAACTGATGTCAAGCTGTTCGGCACTTCCGGTTGGGCGCCGGGGCGGGTCCGCTCGGGCTCAGCGGGCGCCGACCAGCTCCGGCGCCGGGGCGGGCGGCGGCTCGACCGCCGGGGTGGGCGTACGGCGGCGCATGAACCGCGGCGCCCACCAGTTCGCGTCACCCAGCAGCGTCATCACCGAGGGCAGCACGACCGCGCGGATGATCGTGGCGTCCAGCAGGATCGCCGCCGCCAGGCCGATGCCGAGCTGCTTGAAGTCGATCATGCTGAGCGTGGCGAAGATGGAGAACACCGCCACCATCACCACCGCCGCACTCGTCACCACCCCGGCCGACGAGGTGATCCCGTGCGCCACCGCCTCCCGGGTCGGCATCCCCCGGTCGACCGCCTCGCGGATCCGGCTGACCACGAAGACGTGGTAGTCCATCGACAGTCCGAACAGCACCACGAACAGGAACAGCGGCAGCCAGGTGACGATCGCGTCCATCGAGGTGAAGCCGAGCAGCCCTTCCGCCCAGGTGCTCTGGAAGACCAGCACCAGCAGCCCGTACGCGGCGCCGGCGGAGAGCAGGTTCAGCACGATCGAGGTCAGCGCCACCACCATCGACCGGAACGTCCACGCCATCACCAGGAACGTCAGCGCCAGCACGAACGCCGCGACGATCGGCAGCTTCGCCCAGATGTGGGCGGCGTAGTCCTCGCTGGCGGCCACGCCGCCGCCGACCGCGTACTCCACGCCCGGGATGCCGCCGAGCGTGGCCGGGACCAGGTCCTCGCGCAGCTCGTGCAGCGACCGGGACGCCTCGTCGGAGCGGCTGGCGTGCGGCGTGGCCACCTCCAGCACCGACACCCGCCGGTCCGCCGACACCTGGATCTCCGGGCCGTCCCCCTCGGCCGGCGCGAAGAGCGGGTCGGCGGCGGTACGGCCGGCCAGGTCGGTGAGCGCGGCCCGCACCCGGTCGGCCTGCTCGGCGGGTGCCCGCACGGCGACCGTGTGGCTGGTGCCGTTGCTCGGGAAGGCCGCGGTGAGCCGGTCGTACGCCTGCATGGCCGCCGTGGTGCGCGGCACGTCCTCGGGGCCGGGGAACTTCAGCTTCATGCCGAGCGCGGGCGCGGCGAGCGCGAGCAGCAGCGCGACCGAGATCAGCAGCGTGGCCACCGGCGCGCGCAGCGCCGGCTTGAGCACCGCCGGCCAGAACCGGGGCCGGGCCGGCTGCCCGTCACGCGACGCGGTGAGGCGCCACAGCAGCGGCACCCGCGGCCGGTCCACCCAGCGGCCCAGCTTCGCCAGCAGCGCCGGCAGCACTGTGAGCGAGCCGATCACGGCGACCGCGACCACCAGGATCGAGCCGACCGCCAGCGAGGAGAAGATCGCGTCCTGGGCGAGCAGCAGGCCGCCCATCGAGATGATCACGGCGGTGCCGGAGACCACCACGGCGTGCCCGGAGGTCTCCGCCGCGATCTCCACCGCGTCCAGGCCGGATCGGCCCTTCGCCCGTTCCTCCCGTTCCCGCCGCACGTAGAACAGCGAGTAGTCAACGCCGACCGCCATACCGATCAGCAGGATGACGCTGGCGGTGGTGTCGGTGGCCGGCACCAGGTGCGAGGCGAGTGTGGAGAGACCCATCGCGGCGGCCACCGAGGAGAGCGCCAGCAGCACCGGCACCCCGGCGGCGATCAGCGCGCCGAACGCGATGATCAGGATGGCCAGCGTCACCGGCAGGCTGAGCAGCTCAGCGCGCTTGAAGTCCTTGCCGAGCGTGTCGTCGAGCGCCTTGTCGATCGACGGGCCGCCGACCTGCTCCACCCGTAGCTGCGGGTGCGCGTCCTGCACCTTCGCGGTGGTGTCCCGCAACGGCTGCACCCGGTCACCGGCGGTGCCCGGGTCGCCCGACATGGTGATCGGCACCAGCAGCGCGCTGCCGTCGCGCGACGGCATCGGCGTACCGATCGAGGCCACGCCGTCGACCTGCCGCAGCCGGTCCGCCGCGTCCTGCGCGGCGGCCTTCGCCGCGGCCTGGTCGAGCGAGCCCGAGCGGGCGGTGATCAGCACGTTCTCGGTCGCCGGCCGGTCGAACCCGCCACTGTCGACGATCAGCTGTGCCTGTCCGAACTCGCCGATCGCCTGATCCTCGTCGGTCGCCTCGTTCAGCCCGGCGGCGCTGCCGCCCACGAAACACACCGCCACGAAGACCACCCACAACGCGATCGCGCGCCACGGATGCTCCGCACTCCACCGTGCCAGCCGCACGGTCACCGGTCGCCTGCCCATGTCCCGGGTTCCACCCTCCTGATGCCGGCCCTGTGCCGACCCCAGATGACGCTAGGCAGCAGGCGGGGCCCCGACATCGGGGAACGGCCCCCGCTCGTCCCCGATCCGGCGGACGAGGTCCGCGCGGCCGGAACCGGCCGCGCGGACCGGGCGGAAAAGGGCATCTCCGGGTACGCTCCGGCGCGTCTCCGGGGACCGTCGGGCGAAGCACACGGGCGCAACCCCGAACCGGCTCGGGGTCATCCCCGGAGGGTGCCCCGGGGCCGCGGCTGGCATCGCGGGCAGCTGTAGGAGGACCGGTTCATGAACGCCTCCCGCCGGATCGGCGCGCCGCAGCGCGGGCAGGGCTCCCCCTCCCGGCCGTACGCGTTCAGCGACCGGTCGAAGTAGCCGCTCTCGCCGTTGACGTTGACGTACAGCTCGTCGAAGCTGGTGCCACCCTGCTTGATCGCCTCGGCGAGCACGTCCCGGACGTGTCCGAGCAGCCGCAGCGCGGCCGGACGGGTGAGCGCGTCGGCCGGGCGGGTGCCGTGCAGCTTCGCCCGCCACAGTGCCTCGTCGGCGTAGATGTTGCCCACTCCGGAAATCAGCGTCTGGTCGAGCAGCGCGCGTTTGATCTCCGTACGCTTGCGCCGCAGCGCCGCCACGAACGCCTCGTCGGAGAACTCCGGGTCCATCGGGTCGCGCGCGATGTGGGCGATCTCGGCGGGCAGCTCCGCCCCACCTTCGGACACGGACAGCCCGCCGAACGTGCGCTGGTCGACGAAGCGCAGCTCCGGCCCGTCGTCGGCGAATCGGAACCGGACCCGCAGGTGCAGTTCGTCGGCCGCGCCGACCGGCTGCAGCAGCAGCTGGCCGGACATGCCGAGGTGGCCGATCACCGCGTCGCCGCTGTCCAGCGGCAGCCAGAGGTACTTGCCCCGGCGCTGCACGCCGGTGACCGTCCGGCCGGCGAGCACGTCGGCGAAGTGCGCGCCACCGGGCGCGTGCCGGCGTACGGCCCGGGGGTGGCGTACCTCGACGGCGGCGATCCGCCGGCCGATCACCCACTGGGCGAGTCCCACCCGGACGGTCTCTACCTCGGGCAGCTCAGGCACGGCCCGCGCCCGCCTCGACGTCCGTCGCGTCGTCCTGGACCTGCGGGCTCGTCTCCTCCTGGGCCTGCGCCGCCGCCTCCGCCTCGGCCTGCTCGGTGAGCGTCCGCCAGGCCGACTCGGCCGCGCGCTGCTCGGCCTCCTTCTTGCTGCGTCCCTCCGCGCCGCCGTAGCGGTTGCCGGCCACCACCACCCACGCGGTGAACGTCTTGAGGTGATCCGGCCCGGTGCCCTCGATCCGGTACTCGGGCACGCCGAGCCCGAGCGCGGCGGTCAGCTCCTGGAGGCTGGTCTTCCAGTCCAGGGCCGCGCCCCGGCCCGCCGACTCGGCCATCAGCGGGTCGAACAGCCGGTGGATGACGATGGCGGCGGTGTCCAGGCCGTACTGGAGATAGATCGCGCCCAGCAGCGCCTCCAGCGTGTCGGCCAGGATGCTCGCCTTGTCCCGCCCGCCGGTGGCCTCCTCACCCTTGCCGAGCAGCAGGTACGCGCCCAGCCCGTCCGGGCCGAGACCACGCGCCACGTCGGCGAGCGCCCGCATGTTGACCACGCTGGCGCGCAGCTTCGCCAGCTGCCCCTCGGGCAGGTCGGGGTGGTTGTGGAACAGCGCTGTGGTGATCACCACGCCGAGGACCGAGTCGCCCAGGAACTCCAGCCGCTCGTTCGTGGGCAGGCCGCCGTTCTCGTACGCGTACGAGCGGTGGGTCAGCGCGCGCTCCAGCAGTTCCGGGTCGAGCGACACCCCGAAGGCCGCCTCCAGGTGGCCGACGGGAGCACGCCGCCGCTTGTCGTTGGTCATGGTGCTACCTCGGTGTCGTGTCGGTCAGGTGCGAGATCGTGCGGGATGTCGGCGAGCAGGGCGCGGACCGTTCCGGCGGCGTCGCGGCGCCACAGGTGGGCCGCGAGCGCGATACCGGAGGCGACGTCCTCGGAGCCGGCCGCGCCGTGGCACACCACCACGGTGCCGCCCACCCCGAGCAGCGCGGCGGCACGCGGGGCGCCGCCGCGTGACGGTGGGCCGCCGGCCATGGCGTACGCGCCCTCGATGGCCTTCAGCAGGACGTTTCCGGTGAAACCGTCGGTCACCACGACGTCGGCGCGGGTGCCGAGCGAGATGTCGTACCCCTCGACCAGGCCGACGTAGCGGCCGTCACAGGGCAGCGGCGCGGCGGCCAGCGCGGGCGCGGCGACGCGGCGCAGCCGGTCGCCCTTGCCGGTCTCCAGGCCGACGGAGAGCAGCCCGACGCGGGGTGCGGTGACGGCGTGGGCCACCGACGCGTAGGCGGCGCCGAGGAGGGCGTGCCGGGCCAGCGTGGCCGGGCCGGGTTCGAGCGTGCCGCCGACGTCGAGCAGCACCACCGGCCCCTCGACGGCGGGCAGCGTGGCGGCGAGCGCCGGGCGGCGGATCCCGGTCCAGCGGCCGAGGCCGAGCGCGGCGGCGGTGACTGTGGCACCGGTCGAGCCGGCGGAGACGACCGCGTCGGCGAGCCCGTCGCGGACCGCCTGCACGGCGGTGCGTACCGTGCTCTCGCCGCGGGCGGCGGTGGGATGGTCGGCCATGCCGACGGCGGTCCGCACCGGGCGGACCGTGACCCGTGCGCGCTGAGCCGGGTCGAGCGCACCGATCAGCTCGTCGGCCACCTCGATCGGGCCGACGAGCATCAGGTGCAGGGCGGGATCCGTGCGTACCGCTCGCAGAGCGCCGTCAACCACGACGGCGGGAGCATCGTCCCCGCCGAGGAGGTCGACGGCGATCCGCGCGGTGCCCGGCTCCGACGGTCCGCCGGCCGTGAGCCGGTCGGCGGTGGCGGGAGCCGGGGCACCGGGCGAGAGCCTTGGTGCGCGCGTCACCCGACCGGTGGTCGGGGACGTCACTCGGCGGCCGGGTCAGACCTCGAGGACCTGACGGCCGTTGTAGGTGCCGCAGACGGAGCAGGCGGTGTGCGGCAGCTTGGCCGACTTGCACTGCGGGCAGGCCACGGTCGCCACCGCCGAGGCCTTCCAGTTCGCCCGGCGGGCGCGGGTGTTGCTGCGCGACATCTTGCGCTTGGGGACGGCCACGGTTCTTACTCCTCTGTACGGGTCAGTTGCGTCAGGCTCGCCCAACGCGGGTCGACCTGCTGATGGCTGTGGTCGGCCGGCAGATCGTCCCAGTGCACCCCACACTCGGGGCACAGCCCTGGGCAGTCCTCCCGGCAGAGCGGGTTGGTCGGCAGCGCCAGCACCACCGCGTCCCGCAACGCCGGCTCCAGGTCGATCAGATCGCCCTGCATCCGGCCCACCTCGTCGGTGTCGGTCGTGTCGTCCGTGGCGCTGTTCTCGTACGCGTACAGCTCCTGGATCGTCACGGCCAACGAGTCGTCGATCTCGCGCAGGCAGCGGCCGCACTCGCCCTTGACGGGACCGGTGACGGTCCCGGAGACGAGCACGCCCTCGGACACCGACTCCAACCTCAGGTCGAGGTCGAGGTCCGCGCCCTCCGGCACACTGATCAACTCCACGCCGAGGTCCGCCGGTGCCGGCACGACCCGCTTGTGCGTACGCAACGCGCCAGGTCGGCGCGGCAGTTCCCTCGTGTCGAGAACCAGCGGCGACCTGGGGCCGAGTGTGCTTGGCGAGTGTTTGGGCATAGTCAGACTCCGGCCGTTGAGAGGCCGACAAAGAAGGTTACCTGCCAGGTGGGCGAACCGTCGAACCGGGGCTCACCTCCGGCTCGACGGCAGCCGGCTGTCGGCGACCGGCCTGCGCGCCGCTCAGAAGGGTAGCGGGCGGTCCGGCTCGTCCCCGGCGAAGGTGCCGATCTCGCGCAGCGCGTGCATTTTGTCCCGACCGCGCTCTATCGAGGCCAGCGCCCGGGTGAGGAACTGCTCGAAGTTCGCCAGCGCGGTGTCGACGTAGTCGTCCACCTCCTCGCGGAGGCGCTGCGCCTCGGCCCGCGCCTCGGCGATGATCCGGGCGCCCTCGTGCTCGGCCGAGACGGTGATCTCGTTGACCGAGACCAGCCGGGCGTGTTCCGCCTCACCCTCGCTGATGATCCGGTCGGCCTCGCGCTTGCCGGCCTCCATGATCTTGTCCCGCTCCTCCAGCAGCGCGGCGGCCCGGCGCAGGTCCGCGGGAAGCTCCGCGCGCAGCTCGTCGAGCGTGGCGATCATCTCGCCCCGGTCGACCATGCAGTTGTTGCGCGACATCGGGACGGAGCGGGCCTGCTCCACCATGGCGATGAGTTCGTCGATGCGATCGAGCGGGTCCACCGGTACCTCACTCCTGTCTTCGTCGGCCGCCCTCCATCATGCGGCCTACGCCCCGTCTCGGCGCTGCAGACATCATGTCGCGCCCGGGCCACAAGCACCCCACCCGCCCCACCCGGCGCGTCGCCCTCCCCCACCCTCCACTCGGCGATCTTGCACTTGCGGCCCGGCACTCGTCCCTTGCGGGAGGAATGTCCGGGCCGAAAGTGCAAGATCGCGGGGGTGGGGCGAGGGCGGGCGGGGGTCAGGGGCGGAGGCGGGTGGCGAGCTGGGCTCGGACCAGGTCGGGGACGTGGGCGGAGATGTCGCCGCCCCACTTCGCCACGTCCTTGATCAGGCTGGACGAGATGAACGAGTAGAGCGGGTTGGTCGGCATGAAGAGCGTCTCCACGCCGGCCAGGCCGATGTTCATCTGCGCCATCTGCAGCTCGTAGTCGAAGTCGCTCACCGCACGCAGGCCCTTGATCAGCACACTCGCCTGCTGGGCGCGGCAGAAGTCGACGAGCAGGCCGCGGAACGACTCCACCCGGACGTTGTCGTACGAGGCGGTCACCTCGCGGAGCATGGCGATCCGCTCCTCGACGGTGAACAGGCCCTGCTTCGACTGGTTGACCAGCACTCCGACGATCACCTCGTCGAACAACCGGCTGGCCCGGCCGATGATGTCGAGGTGTCCGTTGGTGACCGGGTCGAACGAGCCCGGGCAGACCGCACGTCTCATGATCGGCGACCGTACCAAAGAGTGGTCTCGCCGTAACGTCTGCTGCGCTCCGGAGTGACACCTTCCACCCACGTGACCGGTCCGGTACGGCTGGACCGCTCGACGACCACCAGGGCGTCCGGGGCCAGCCAGGCGCCGTCGACCAGCGCCGCCAGCATCGCGGTGATCTCGGCGTCCGGCACCGCGTACGGCGGATCGGCGAAGACCACGTCGTACGGCCCGTCGGTGGGCCCGGCCGCCAGCACGGTGGCGACCTTGCCGGTGACCAGGCGCGCGGCCGGCGCGGCCCGGAGCGCGGCGATGTTCTCCCGGATCACCCGGGCGGCCCGCGCGTCGGACTCGACGAGCAGGACGTGGGCCGCGCCCCGGGACAGCGCCTCCAGACCGACCGCGCCGGAACCGGCGTACAGGTCGGCGAAGCGCGCCCCGTCCAGGTCGACGTGGGAGTGCACGGCGCTGAACAACGCCTCACGGACCCGGTCCGAGGTGGGACGGGTGCCGGCGCCTGGTGGCGCGGCGATCCGCCGGCCGCCGAGCGTGCCGGCCACGATCCGGGTCACCGTCGCTCCCTGCGCATGCCCCGACGCTACGCGACGCCCGGCCCGGTGACGCGTCGGCCACCCGCCCGGCCGGACCTCGCGTGGATCACCGCGCCTCGGGGGTGTCGAGCGCCGACGTGATCGTTCTCGGATCGACCTCGGCCCGGTTGGTCAGCAGGACGAGCCGCTGGTCGGATTCGGGCAGCCAGGCGGCGAACGCCTTGTAGCCGCCGTTGTCCCCGGAGTGGTGCAGCGCCCGCCGGCCGGCCAGCGGGCCGACGAAGAAGCCGTAGCCGTACGCCTCCCCGGGGCGTCCGGTGGGCGCGTGCGGCGCGATCATCGCCGCCACCGGGTCCGGGGCGAGCAGCCGGCCCCGGCGCGGTACGTCCAGCCAGGTGAGCAGGTCCGCGCCGGTGCACCAGACGTCACCCGCGCCCATGCTGACGGTCGCCAGGTCCCACGACGGCACCGGACGGCCGCCCACGTGTCCGACCGCCACGTCCGGCCGTCCGTCGCCCGCGCCGGCGAAGCTACCGGTCATGCCCAGCGGTGCGAAGACCTCGTCGGCGAGGAACTCGGCGTACGGCCGGTCGGCCACGCGCTCGACGGTCCGGGCCAGCAGCACGTAGCCGGGGCTGCTGTAGTGCCACCCCGCGCCGGGCCGGAACAGCGGCGGCAGCGCCGCGAACCGGTCGAGCAGCTCGTCCGGCTCGGCCGGCCCGTGCAGGTCGATCGCCGGGTAGTCCTCCCAGTGGCCCAGGCCGGAGGTGTGGGTGAGCAGGTGGTGCAGCGTGATGCCGGACCACTCCGGCGGCGGCGTGCCGGGCAGCCGGCGTACCACCGGATCGGACAGGCTCAGCGCCCCCCGCTCGGCGAGCAGCAGCACCGCCACTGCGGCCATCTGCTTGCTGATCGACGCGATCTGGAACCGCGTCGCCGCCGTGCACAGCCGGCCGGACGCCTCGTCGGCGACTCCGGCGACCCGGTCCACAGCGAGTTCGTCGCCGCGGGTCAGAAGGAGCACGCCGTGTTCGAGTGATGGTGTCGACATCTGCGCGAGCCTAGGCACGCGACGCCCGTGCCGCAGTCCCGCGAGGCCGCACCGGGCGCCGTGCGAGCCCGCGCGTCAGCCCTTCTCCAGGTATTCGGCGCGCTCCTCGTCGACGAGCGCGGCGACCGACGCCGCCAGCGCCGGATGCCGGGAAAGATCCGGGTCGTCCTCGACCAGTTCGATCGCCTCGGCCCGCGCGTCGCGGATCAGCTCGGTGTCGCGCAGCAGCGACAGCAGCCGCAGGTGCGAACGCCGGCCGGACTGGGTCGCGCCCAGCACGTCGCCCTCCCGGCGCTGCTCCAGATCGAGTTCGGCGAGCTTGAAGCCGTCGGTGGTGGAGGCGACCGCGTCCAGCCGCTCCCGCGCGGACGAACCCTCAGCCGCCTCGGTGACCAGCAGGCAGAGACCGGCGGCCGAGCCCCGGCCCACCCGGCCGCGCAACTGGTGCAGCTGGGAGACGCCGAACCGGTCGGCGTCCAGCACGATCATCACTGTTGCGTTCGGCACGTTCACGCCGACCTCGACCACTGTGGTCGCGACCAGCACGTCCAGCTCGCCGTCGGCGTACGCGCGCATCACCGCGTCCTTCTCGTCCGCAGGCAGCCGCCCGTGCAGCACCCCGATCCGCAGCCCGTGCAGCGGCCCCTCGGCCAGCAGCGGGGCCACCTCGGTCACCGCCAGCGGCGGGCGGCGGCCGTTGTCGTCCTCCCGCGGCGGCTCCTCGTCCGACACCGGCCCCTCACCGATACGCGGGCACACCACGTACGCCTGGTGGCCCTTCGTGACCTCCTCGCGCAGCCGGCGCCAGGCCCGGTCGAGGAACGCCGGTTTCTCGGCGGCCGGGACCACGTGCGAGGCGATCGGCGAGCGGCCCTGCGGGAGCTGGGACAGCGTGGAGGTCTCCAGATCGCCGTAGACGGTCATGGCCACGGTGCGCGGAATTGGGGTGGCGGTCATCACCAGCACGTGCGGCGGCTGCTCGGCCTTGGCGCGCAGCGCGTCGCGCTGCTCCACGCCGAAGCGGTGCTGCTCGTCCACCACCACCAGGCCGAGGTCGTGGAAGTCGACGCCCTCGTAGAGCAGGGCGTGCGTGCCGAGCACGATGCCGGCGCGCCCCTCGGCCACCTCGGCCAGCGCCCGGCGCCGGGCCGCCGCGCCGAGCGAGCCGGTGACCAGCTCCACCCGCGTGGCGTCGTCGGCGGCGCCCAGCTCACCGGCCCGGCCGAGCGGGCCGAGCAGGTCGAGGATGCCCCTGTGGTGCTGGGCGGCGAGCACCTCGGTCGGGGCCAGCAGCGCGGCCTGCCCACCGGCGTCGACCACCTGCAGCATGGCGCGCAGCGCCACCACCGTCTTGCCGGAGCCCACCTCGCCCTGGAGCAGCCGGTGCATCGGGTGCGGCCGGGCCAGGTCGGCGGCGATCTCCCGCCCGACGACCTGCTGGCCGGAGGTCAGCTCGTACGGCAGCCGGGCGTCGAACGCGTCGAGCAGGCCGCCCGCCTTCGCCGGCCGGGCCCGCCCCGGGGACGCCGCCGCCCGCTGCTTGCGCTGCACCAACGTGAGCTGCACGGCGAACGCCTCGTCCCACTTCAGCCGGCGGCGGGCCCGGTAGAGCGCCTCCTTGCTGGTCGGACGGTGGATCTCGCGCAGCGCGGTGCCGATGTCGGCCAGGTTGCGGGTGGCCCGCACGGTGGCCGGCAGCGGGTCCTCCGGCGGAGTGAACGTGTCGAGCACGACGCGGACGCAGCGGGCGATCACCCAGGTCGGGACCGCCGCCGCGGCCGGGTAGACCGGGATCAGCGCCCCGGCGAACTCCTCGACCTCCTCGTTTGCGGCCGCCTCGCCCTCGCCGCCCTCGCCGAGCAGGACGTACTCCGGGCCGTTGAGCTGCCGCTTGCCCCGGAACTCGGTCACCTTGCCGGCGAACAGCCCCCACCGGCCGGGCCGCAGTTCCCGCTCGCGCCACGCCTGGTTGCCGAAGAACGTGCAGGTGAGCACGCCGCCGGAGCCGTCGCCGACGGTGACCTCCAGCAGGTTGCCGCGCCGCTGGCGCATCGGGCGCACCGCTGTGCGCTGCACCTGGGCGAGCACCGTGACCTGCTCCCCCACGTCGAGCGAGCGGATGTCGGTGTGCTCGCCGCGCTCGTCGTACCGGCGCGGGAAGTGGTAGATCAGGTCGCCCGCGGTGTGCAGGTCGAGATGCCCGGCCAGCGCCTTCGCGGTGCGCTCGCCGACCAGCTTCTTCAGCGGCGTGTCCACAGTGGCCGCCTCACCAGTCATTCGACCCCCACCAGGAGCGGATAGTGCGGCTGCCCGCCCTCGTACGCCTGCACCTCGACGAACGGCCAGGCCCCCTCGACGTGCGCGCGGACCCGGTCGGCCAGCCCGGCCGGCGCGTCGGCGCCGCAGAGCAGCGTGACCAGCTCGCCGCCACCGCCGAGCATCCGGTCCACCACAGCGGTGCAGGTGTCGACCAGATCCTGCCCGATCAGGTGCACCTCGCCCTCGACCAGGGCCAGCACGTCACCCGGGCGGGCCGGGCCGGCGACGGTGAGCGCCTCCCGGGCGGCGTGGCACACCTCGGCGTACCGGCAGGCGCCGGCCGCCTCGGCCATCGCGATCACGTCGTCCTCGAACCGCCGCTTCGGATCGCGTACGGCGAGCGCCGCGAGCGCCTGCACCGGCGAGCGGGTCGGCACCACGCTCACCTTGATGCCGAGGCCGTGCGCCTCCTTGGCCGCCGCGCTCGCCACCGACTGGGTGTTCGGGTCGTTCGGCAGCACCACCACCCGGGCGGCGCCGGTGGCCCGGATCGCGTCGAGCAGCTCACCGGTGGACGGGTTGGCGGGCACCACCACGGCGCCCTCGGCGGCGAACAGCTCCGCGATGCCCGCGCCGGTGGCCACCACCACGGCGGCCCGCCCGTCGGGCAGCGCCACCTGCGGCCCCGGTGCCGGGGCGGTCTGGTCGGCGAAGCGGGTCACGCTGATCCGGTGCGGGCGGCCGGCGACCACGCCCGCCTCGACCGCCGCCCCGATGTCGTTGACGTGCACGTGCACGTTCCAGGTGCCGGCGCCGTCGCCGACGATCGCCACGGAGTCGCCGAGCGCGTCCAGCTCGGCGCGCAGCCGGGTCACCGCCTCGTCGGTCGCGTCGAGCAGGTACTGCACCTCGTAGGCGTACGCGTCGGAGCCGCTCTCCCGCACGGCGGTGACCGGCGCGCGGCGGGCGGGCGGCGCGGACGCCGGCTGCCCCGGGCTCTCCCCCGTGATCACCTCGACGAGCGCGTCCAGCAGCAGGCACAGGCCACGCCCGCCGGCGTCGACCACGCCCGCGCGGGCCAGCTCCGGCAACTGCTCGGGGGTACGCGCCAGCGCGTGCGCCGCCGCCTCGGCGGCGGCCCGGGCCACGGCGCGCAGGTCGTCGCTGTCCGCCCGGCGGGCCGCGTGGGCCGCGGCGGCGACCACGCTCAGCAGCGTGCCCTCGACCGGCCGGGCGACAGCGGCGTAGGCGGCGGTGGTGGCGTCGGCCAGCGCGTCGGCGAGCTGCCGCCCACGCACCGCGGGCACGGCGGCGAGCGTGTCGGCGAGGCCGCGCAGGATCTGCGAGAGGATCACGCCGGAGTTGCCGCGCGCCCCGAGCAGCGCGCCCCGGGCCATCAGCCGCAAGGCGTGCCCGTGCGGGGTGTGCCCGTCGTCGGGAAGGGTGCCGAGATCCATGGCCAGGGCCTGCTGGGCCGAGGTGAACGTGAGCACCAGGTTGGTGCCGGTGTCGCCGTCGGGCACCGGGTAGACGTTCAGGTCGTCGATCTCGCCCTGGTGGGCCCGGAGGGCGGTCAGCCCGCTCGCGCACCAGCGGCGTACCGCTGCGGCGTCGAGGGTCTCCAGCACGTCGGGAAGCCTACTGGCGCGCACCGACACGCGCCGGGGTCGTCCGCCGCGTGTCCGCCCCGGCCGACGGCCCGGCCGGGACGCCGGTACGCTGGGTGGGCTCGCGAAAGGGCCGGTTGGGCGTACCGACTGTCATCGGGTAACCTGACCAGGTTGCCCGGGCAGCGCCTGGCGGCGACCTCATGAACGTTTCAATCCCAGGAGTATCCCGTGGCTAGCGTGTGCGACGTCTGTGGCAAGGGGCCGGGCTTCGGCCACAACGTGTCCCACTCGCACCGGCGGACCAACCGCCGCTGGAACCCGAACATCCAGTCGGTGCGTACCCCGGCCGGTGGTGGCACCACCAAGAAGTTGCAGGTCTGCACCTCGTGCATCAAGGCCGGCAAGGTCACCCGCGCCTGACGCGGTAGCGCCACCGGAACATCGTCGGTCGCCGGCGGATCCCTTCGGGGTCCGCCGGCTTCTGTCGTGTCCCGGCGGTCCGTCGCCCGGTATCCACCGACCGCCCCCGCACCCCTGACCGACCGTACGGCGACCCGCTGGTACGAGCCGGTTAGGGTGCTGCTGCGCCGGCCGTCCGGTTCCGGCGCGAGCCGTGGGGAGGATGACCGGTGGACCTCGATCTGGGCCGCGAGCAACTGGTGGTGGTGGGCGCGTCGTTCGGCTCGCTGAGCTGGTTCGACCAGGAACTGCCGCCCGGCAGCGTGGTGCTGGTCGAGGAGCCGGACGTGATCGCCCGCCGCGACCTGGCCCGGTTCGCCGAGCGGCTGCCGATGATCGGGCGCCTCGTCGCGGCCGAGTACCAGACCGGCTTCGACCCGGACGCCCTGCTCGCCCGTGAGCCGGGCCTCGCCGACGCCCGGCTGGTCCTGCCCGGCCTGGAGTACGCGGTCGGCGCCACCGCCCGGCTCGCCGAGCGGCTCGGCCTCCCCGGTGCCGGGGTCGAGGCCGCCGACGTCTTCTCCGACAAGCACCGGATGCGGCTGCTCGCCGACCGGATCGGCCTGGCCAACCCGGCGTACGAGCTGGTCGACGACCCGGCGCGGGCGGTGGAGTTCGCGCAGGCGCACGGCGGGCGGTGCGTGCTCAAGCCCACCCGCCGCTCGGGCAGCCTGGGCGTGCAGCTGATCACCGACCCGGCCGAGGTGCCGGCCCGCTGGGCGGCCAGCGCCGCCCCGCCCGACCCGGCCGAGGCCACCGAGCGCGGCCTGCCCACGGGTGTGCTGGTCGAGGAACTGCTCGTCGGCACCGAGCACAGCGTGGAGCTGCTCGTGGCCGAGGGCGAGGTGGTCTTCGCCAACGTCACCGACAAGCGGATCGCCGGCGGCCGCTACCCGGTGGAGACCGGCCACACCGTGCCGTCCGCGCTGCCCGCCGACGCGCACGACGCGCTGCGCGCCGCAGCGGTACGTCTCGCCGAGGCGGCCGGCTTCCGCAGCGGCATGCTGCACAGCGAATGGATCCTCGCCGACGGCGTGCCGACGCTCGTGGAGTGTGCGGCCCGGATGCCCGGCGACATGATCACCGCGCTCATCTCGATCGCCTACGAGCGGGACGTCATCGAGGCGTACCTGCGGATCCTGCGCGGCGAACGGCCGGCGCTGCCGGCGCGGGCGACCGGCGCCGCGGCGATCGAGTTCCTGATCGCGCCGCCCGGCCGGGTCACCGCCGTGGACGGCAGGCGCGACGCGCTGCGCGTGCCGGGCGTGCTCGACGTGCAGGTGGAGACGAAGGTCGGTCAGACAGTGCCGGAGCTGCTCTCCTCGGCGCACCGCAGCGGGCACCTGATGGCCTGGGGCGCCACCCCGGACGAGGCCGCGAACGCCGCCCGCCGCGCCGCGAGCGAGATCCGCATCTCGGTCGGCTAGAGCGTGCGGCCGTACGACAGGCAGCCCGGCGCGTCCTTGTAGAAGCCGAAGTTCGGGATCCGCTCGTAGCCGGCCGAGGTGTACATGGCGATCGCCTCGGGCTGCTTGTCGCCGCACTCCAGCACGATCCGCTTGCGGCCGTGGTCGCGGGCGGACCGCTCGACCGCGCCGAGCACCGCGCGGGCCACGCCCCGGCCCCGGGCCGCCGGGTCGGTGTACATCCGCTTCAGCTCGGCCGTGTCGCCGTCCTCGCCGTGGCTGCGCCAGCCGCCGCAGCCCACCGGCCGCCCGTCCAGGTAGGCGACGAGGAACGCGCCGTCCGGCGGGGTGAACTCGGCCGCGTCGACAGGGGTCTCGTCGCCGCTGCCGCCGTACCGGGCGCCGAGGTCGGCCAGCGCCGCCCGGATCAGCGCCTGCGACTCGGGCGCGTCGAAGCGCCGCTCCCGGATCTCGATCTCGCTCACCGTGCCAGGTTACGACCGCCGCCGGCCCCGGCCCGGCCCGGCGGCCCGGGGTCGGACGCAGATCACTCCGGGCCCGCTGGTCTCCCCGTCCGGCGACTGTGCCGGTTAATACGCGGTCCGGCGGCTGTACCGGTTACTCCGCCGTCGGCGACTGTGCCGGTTACTCCGCCGTCCGGCGGAAGTGGTCCCAGCCGCGCGGGCCGCTGTAGGCGGCACCGTCGACGGTGACCCCGGTGCCGGCCGCCACCCGCCCGACCGGCCGCCAGCCCTCGGGCAGCGCGGCGTCCGCCGGGAACGTCGCCGCCAGCGCGTGGTCCTCGCCGCCGGCCAGGATCCAGGTGTACGGGTCGACGCCGAGCGCCTGCGCCGCGTCCCGCATCTGCCGGGGCACCTCGAACGCGTCGCGGCTCACGTCGATCGCCACGCCGCTGGCGGTCGCCACGTGCCCGAGGTCGGCCAGCAGCCCGTCCGACACGTCGATCATGGCGGTGGCCCCGGCCGCGGCGGCAGCGGGTCCGGCGGCGTACGGCACCTCGGGGCGGCGGAACGCCTCGACCAGCAGCCGGGGGGTGCGGAAACCCCGGGACAGCACGGTGTAGCCGGCCGCCGACCACCCGGTGCGCCCGGCCAGCGCCACCACGTCGCCGGGGCGGGCGCCGGAGCGCACCACCGGGTCGCGGCCGGCCAGGTCGCCGAGCGCCGTCACCGCGACGGTGAGCGTCGGGCTGCCGGACATGTCCCCGCCGACCACGCTCGCGCCGACCAGCGCCGCCTCCGCGCCGAGCCCGTCGGCCAGCTCCTCGGCCCAGGCCGGGTCCAGCTCGGCCGGCATGCAGAGCGCGACCAGCAGTGCGGTCGGGGTGGCGCCCATGGCGGCGATGTCGGCGAGGTTGGCCGCCGCCGCCCGGTGCCCCACGTCCCGCGCCGACGACCAGTCCCGGCGGAAGTGCCGCCCCTCCACCAGCACGTCGGTCGAGGCAACCACCCGCCGGTCCGGTGCGGCCACCACCGCGCCGTCGTCGCCGGGGCCGAGCAGGCAGCTCTGTCCCTGCGCCAGCCGGGCGGTCACCCGGTCGATCAGGCCGAACTCGCCGACATCAGTGACCGTCATTCCGTCCCCTCGCTCCGCTGCGTCGTTCCGCACGTCCCACCCCTGTCCGTACCGGCGTGTGCTCGCTCACCGCGTCCGACCGGCAACCGATAGGGATCACGGCCGCTCAGTACGGTAGTTTCACCCTTCGGGTCGCCCGGAGGCGACGGACGGAGGTCGAGTCGTGGTACAGGCGTACATCCTCATCCAGACCGAGGTCGGCCGGGCGCGTGACGTGGCCGGTCTGATCGCGGACCTGGCCGGCGTGGTACGGGTCGACGCCGTCACCGGGCCGTACGACGTGGTCGTGCTCACCGAGGCGAACACCGTCGACGAGCTCGGCAAACTCATCGTCAGCAAGGTGCAGATGGTGCCCGGCATCACCCGCACCCTCACGTGTTCGGTGGTGCGGCTGTAAGTGGACGAGAAGGACACCTCCCCCCGCCGGGACGGCGCCACCCGCCGTGCCGCGCTCTGGGCGACGCTCGTCGCGGTGCCGGTGACCGTGGCGGTCGCCGGGTTCACGTTCGCCAAGCTGGCCCCGGAGTCGCCGGACGCCGGGCCGAGCGCGTCGGCGAGCCCTCGGGCCCAGTCGAGCGCGCCGGTCGAGATGCCCGCCCCGGCGCTGGCCGAGCGCCCGACCGTCCTGTGCCGGGCCCTGATGTCGCAGCTCCCGGACAGCGTGCGTGACCTGACGCAGCGCCCGGTCACCGCGGGCCCGGAGCAGAACGCCGCGTACGGCGACCCGGCGCTGACGGTGGCCTGCGGCGGCAGCCCGGCGCAGTTCCCGCCCACCGACGAGGTGTGGAAGGTCAACCAGGTCTGCTGGCACGCGGCGCAGGAGGCCGACGCCACTGTGCTGACCACGGTCGACCGGGAGACCCCGATCCGGGTGCGGGTGCCGAAGTCGTACGAGCCGCCGTTGCAGTGGGTGACCTCGATCTCCGACACGATCGTCAGCTCGGTCCCCTCGGCGAAGCAGGCCCCCTCGGGCTGCTCCGCCTGACGCCCGGCCGGCCCAGCGGCCGGCGGGGCGCTACGGGCGGTCAGCGGCCGGCGCGGCGGTGCAGGGCGGTACGGATCAGCCGGTTGACCAGCTTCGGGTACTCCAGCCCGCTGGCCGACCACATCCGCGGGAACATCGACGTCGGGGTGAAGCCCGGCATCGTGTTGATCTCGTTGAGGTAGACGTCCATCTGCGGGGTCACGAAGAAGTCGACCCGGGCCAGCCCGGAGCAGTCGAGCGCGGTGAAGGCCCGGGTGGCGTAGTCGCGCACCTGCCGGGCCACCGGCTCGGGCAGGTCGGCGGGTACGTCGTACTCGCAGACCTCGTCGGCGAAGATGTACTTGGCCTCGAAGTCGTACCAGTCGCGGTCGCCGATCATCCGCACCTCGGCCAGCACGGAGGCCTCCGGCGCGCCGCCGGCCTCGCCCTCCAGCACGCCGCACTCGATCTCGCGGCCGACCACGGCGCCTTCGACGAGCACCTTGCTGTCGATCTCGCGGGCGGTGACGAGCGCGGCGTCCAGGTCCGCCCAGTCGTCGACCTTGGTGATGCCGAACGAGGAGCCGGCCCGGGACGGCTTGACGAAGACGGGCAGCCCGAGGCGCTCCTTGTCCTCGTCGCTCAGCGACATCCCGGCGCGCAGCACCGCGTACGGGCCGACCGGGATGCCCTCGGCGGCGCAGAGCTTCTTGGTGAACTCCTTGTCCATGGCCGCGGCGGAGGCGAAGACGTTCGCGCCGACGTAGGGGATGTCGGCCATCTCCAGCATGCCCTGGATCGTGCCGTCCTCCCCGTACGCGCCGTGCAGCACCGGGAAGACCACGTCCACGTCGGCCAGCGCGACCGGCCCCTGGGCCGGGTCGAGCACCATCAGGCCGCCGACGGCGGGATCGGCGCGCAGCACCAGCTCGGCGCCGGAGCCGGCGGTGATCTCGGGCAGCTTGCGGTCGGCGATGGCGAGCCGGCTCGGGTCGCCGCTGGCGAGCACCCACTGGCCCTGCCGGGTGATGCCGACCGGGACCACCTCGAACTCGTCCGGGTCGAGCGCGGCCAGCACGCTGCCGGCGCTGACGCAGGAGATGCCGTGCTCGGGGCTGCGGCCGCCGAAGACGATCGCCACACGGGTCTTGCCTGGGGTGGTCATGGTCACCTCATCGTTCGCGACTGCGGCTGGCCGTGCTCGCCGGTGGCGCTCACCCGACTGACCTTACTGTGCGTTGCCGCAAGCGGTGGTCGTTACCCGGGGAGACGCGGAGTCGCGTGGCAAACGGTCAAGGAGACCTATACAGGGAGTAACGGAACGGTGCGCGTCAGAAGGCCGGGTGCCGGGGCCGGCGGCCCACCGCGATGACCTTCACCCGCTGCCGGCCAGCCCGCACCATGCCCAGCGCCATGAACGCGCCGGCGATCCGGTCGGCGGCCTCCCGGCTGCTCGCGCCGACCACCTGACGGCGGCGTTCCGGGCTGGTCCGTTCGTCACGGCGGGCACCGTCCGGTGGACGCACGTCGGTCAGGACCACGAGGAACCTGGTCACCGCGGAACCCCTCCCGTCTCGTGGACCGGCAGGGGCACGCGGCGGTCGGATCGTGGGGGAGTGAAAAATCCGACCACCGCGCGCCCCATCCCCTCCGGTCGCTCACCGCCACCGTCGCCACGACAACCGGCGGTGAGGACGCCGTCACACATTGACAGGTTCACCGGCGTGAATGCAACTCTCATCGACTTTCTCTCATGCCCACGTTCCCACGGGATGTGCGACTATCGATGCATGGCGCCGAAGACCGCCCGGGCCCGACGGCTCGGCATCGCCCTGCGGACCCACCGGGAGGCCGCCGGCCTCACCCTGGAGGCCGCGGCCGACGAGATCAACAGCACCCGGAGCACGCTGTCCCGTTACGAGAACGCGCAGACGCTCGTCAGTCCCGCCACCGTGCGCGCGCTGCTCACCAGCTACGGCGTGGGCCCGGCCGACATCGCCGCGGCGGTGCAGCTGGCGAAGGACGCCCGCAAGCCGGGCTGGTGGGTGTCCTATTCGTACCTGCTGGACCAGCGCACCATCGACTTCATCGCGCTGGAGGCCGAGGCCACCGGCATCGCGAACTTCGAACCGTCGGTGGTGCCCGGTCTGCTCCAGACCGCCGACTACATCCGCGGGGTGATGCGCGGCGGGCCGCACACGCTCACCGACGAGCAGGTGGAGCAGCGGGTCCAGCTACGGCTGGACCGCCAGCAGCGGCTCTCCGGCGCCGAGCCGCCGATCCTCGACGCCATCATCGACGAGGGCGCGCTGCTGCGCCCGGTCGGTGACCGCTCGGTCATGTCCGGCCAGCTCCAGCACCTGCTGAAGATGGCCGAGCTGCCGAACGTCACGGTGCAGGTGATCCCGCTGGCCGCCGGCTACCACCGGGGCACCCGGGGATCGCTGCACATCCTGGAGTTCGCCGACCCGGAGGACCCGATCATCGCCTCGGTGGAGACAGTCGCCGGGCAGATGGTCCTCGACCGGCCGGGTGACCTGCGAACCTGCGCCAAGATCATGGAGCACCTGCGGACCGTGGCGCTGAGCCCGGCGGCCAGTCGGGACCAGCTCCTCCGCCTGCTGAACGAGAGGTGACCAGATGAACGGCACGAACCGCACGACCCCTGCACCGGCCCGCTGGCGCAAGAGCAGCCACAGCGGCGACGAGGGCGCGTGCGTGGAGATGGCGCCGCTGACCGGCGCGGTGGCGGTCCGCGACTCGAAGGACCCGTCCGGCCCGGTGCTGGTGTTCCCGCCGCACGCCTGGGCCGCGTTCACCGCGGCACCGCCACGCGCCTGACCGGCTGAGCGGCCCGTCAGGCGGCGGCGTCAGCCGAGTGGGGCGGCGGCGGTGACGATGCCGCGCACCGCCTCCAGCGCCGCGATGGCCACCCCGCGCGCGCCGGCCATGTCCCGGTCCGGCACCAGCGCGAAGGTGGCCACCGCCCGCTGCTCCTCCCGGAGCACCGTGTGCTCGGCGACCGCGGCGAGGAACCAGTCCCGGAACTCCGGCGCCGCCTCCACCACACCCCCGCCGACGAAGTAGGCGTGCGGGTCGGTGAAGTTCGCCGCGATGGTGAACAGCCGGCCCAGCGCCTTGGCCTGCTGGGTGAACACCAGGCGGGCCAGCGGGTCGCCGCGTTCGCCGTAGCCGCGCAGCAGCTTCGCCGCCCGGTCCGGCTCCTCCGCCGCGAGCGGATGCTCCGGATGCCGGGCCAGCCAGTACGGCAGCAGGTTGCGCCGGATCGCGGTGAGCGAGGCGACGCTCTCCGCGTCCCCGGTGAAGCCGCAGGCGCAGACCGGCGCCGCCTGGTCCGGCTCCACCAGACCGTCCAGCGGGATGTGCACGTGCCCGAACTCGCCGGCCATGCCGGCCGCGCCGCCGACCACGCGGCCGGACTCCACCACGCCGCCGCCGAGCCCGGTGCCGACGATCGCGGACACCGACGACCGGGCCATCGCCTCGGTGCCGAAATGCACGTGGTGGGCGTAGAGGGCGGCGGCGTTGCCGTCGTTGGCGTACACCACGGGCAGGCCCAGCCGCCGTTCCAGGGCGGTGCGCACGTCGAAGCCCCGCCAGGCGGGCTGGGAGAAGTTCGTCGAGCCGCGGGACGAGATCACGCCGGTGGCGCTGGCCGGGCCGGGCGTGTCCAGCCCGACGGCGCGGACCAGGTCACGCGGTACGCCGGTGTGCGCCAGCACGCCGTCGAACGCCCGCGCGAGCGCCTCCACGGCCGCCTCCGGCCCGGCGCCGACCTCGCTCGGGATCTCCAGCAGCCCGTCCACCAGGAACCGGCCGTCGACGGTCAGCACTGTGGCGTTGTCGCTCGTGCCTCCGTTGTCCAGCCCCACCACCACCGGCACACCTGCGCTGCCCACCGCCACCGCCTCCCGCCGCGCCTGACCCGAGGCTAGTTCCCGCCCGGCCCACCCGCCACGTCACCGCGAGGACTCCCCCGCCGCGGTCAGCCGGGGCGGCGGGCGGTGACCGCTGTGGCCTCCCGCTCCTCGTCGCGGACCACCGTCGGCTCCAGCCCGACGGCGGTGAACGCGGCGCACAGCTCCGGGGCCTGCGCGACGCTCGACTCGACCACGACGTGCCCGCCCGGGGCGAGCCACTCGGCCGCGCCGGAGGCGACCCGGCGCAGCACGGCCAGACCGTCAGTGCCGCCGTCCAGTGCCACCGGCGCCTCGTACAGGCGCGCCTCGGCCGGCAGCGAGGCCACCGCGGCGGTCGGCACGTACGGCGCGTTGGCCACCACCAGGTCCAGCGTTCCGCGGCGGCCGGCCGGCAGCGCGTCGAACAGGTCGCCCTGGTAGACCGGAACGCCGAGCGGTTCGAGGTTGCGCCGCGCGCAGGCCACCGCCACCGGGTCGATGTCGGCGGCGGCCAGCCAGCGGGGCGTCAGCCGTTCGTGCAGCACCACGGCGGCGGCGCCGGAGCCGCAGCACAGGTCGAGCACCACCGGTGCCGGCCCGGCCAGCGCCGCCGCCGCGTCGACCAGCAGGGCGGTACGACCGCGCGGCACGAAGACGCCCGGGTGGACGGCGATCCGCCTCCCGCAGAACTCGGCCCAGCCGAGCAGGTGTTCCAGCGGCAGGCCGGCGACGCGACGGTCGACGAGCCGGGTCAGCGACTGCGCGGAGTCGGCGGCGGCGATCAGCAGTTCCGCCTCGTCCTCGGCGAAGACGCAACCGGCGGCGCGCAGCCGCCGGACGAGGGCCTGACGGTCGGGAGTGAACACGGTGGATGCCATGGCAAGCCTTTCGGGAAGCGCTCGTCGGCGCCCCCGGCGTCGCCTCAGCCCCGAAGCGACGCGGACTCGGAGGGAGCGCCGGTCCTCTGCTGGTGGATCGGACTCACCTCCTCGGGTCGGGGCCGCACGGGCCGTGGCTGCCCGTCACCTTAGCCCAGTGGCCGTCACGCCGTCAGCCCGCCGCGTCGAGCGCCGCCGTCACGTCGGCGAGCAGGTCGTCGGTGTCCTCGATGCCGCAGGAGAACCGCACGAAGCCCGGCGTCGTGTCGTCGCCCCACTGAGCGCGCCGGTCGGCCGTGGTGTGCAGCCCGCCGAACGAGGTGGCGGCGGCCACCAGCCGGGAGGCGCCGAGGAACCGGGCCACCCGGCGCTCGTCGCCCAGGTCGAACGAGAGCACGCCCGGTACGCGCCGCATCTGGACCGACGCGACCGGGTACGCCGGGTCGTCCGGCCGGCCGGGCCAGCGCACACCGGTGACGTCCGGGCGTGCCGCGAGCAGGTCGGCCAGCGCCCGCGCGTTCGCGGTCTGCCGGGCCAGCCGCAGGTCGAGCGTGGCCAGCGAGCGGTGAGCGAGCCAGCAGTCGAACGCGCCCGGCACCCCGCCGGTGGCGTTGCGCCAGGCGGTCGCCGCGTCGCGCAGCCCGGCGTCCCGGGTGGCCAGGTAGCCCAGCAGCAGGTCCGAGTGGCCGGTCAGCGCCTTGGTGCCCGAGGCGACCACCACGTCCGCGCCGAGGTCCAGCGGGCGCTGTCCGAGCGGCGTGGCGGTGGTGTTGTCCACCGCCACCAGCGCACCGGCGGCGCGTGCGGCGGCGGCCACCGCCGCGACGTCGGCGACGTCCAGGCCGGGGTTCGCCGGGGTCTCCAGCAGCACCAGCCGTACGCCGTCGAACGACGGGTACGGCCCGGCCGTCGGCACGAGCACCACACGTACGCCGAGCTGTTCCAGCGTGTCCGAGGCGAACGAGCGCACCGAGAAGTAGCCGTCGGCGGGCAGCAGCACCGTGTCGCCGGGGCGCAGCACTGTCAGCAGCAGCCCGGTGATGGCGGCCTGGCCGCTGGCGAAGACCCGGCAGTCGCCGCCCTCCAGCTCGCCGATCGCCGTCTCCAGCAGCCGCCGGGTGGGGTTGTCGGGCCGCCCGTACCCGTCCACCGCCGCCGACGGGCCGCGCTCGGGGTCCAGGTGGTACGGCGCGGCGAAGACCGGGCCGGGCAGGAACGGCTGGCCGGGTGCCGCGTCCGGCAGGCCGGCGTGCACGCTGCGCGTGCCGTCGCCCCAGTCCTCGTTCGTCATCCCGGCTCCGCTCACTCGTACGACTCGGGCTTGGCGGTACGGCTCATCAGCGCGTCCACCGCCAGGCGCGGATCCATCCCCTCGTGGCAGATCCGCTCGATCTGCTCGGTGATCGGCATCTCGACGCCGTGCGCCCGGGCCAGGTCGCGGATGGCCAGGCAGCTCTTGACGCCCTCGGCGGTCTGCCGGGTGGCCGCCTGGGCCTGCTCCAGCGTCTCCCCCCGGCCCAGGTGCTCGCCGAAGGTGCGGTTGCGGGCCATCGGCGACGAGCAGGAGGCGACCAGGTCACCCATGCCGGCCAGCCCGGCGAACGTGATCGGGTCGGCGCCGAGCGCCACGCCCAGCCGGGCGGTCTCGGCCAGGCCGCGGGTCATCAGCATGGCCCGGGTGTTGTCGCCGAAGCCCATCGCGGTGGCGATGCCGTACGCCAGCGCGATCACGTTCTTCACCGCGCCGCCCAGCTCGCAGCCGATCACGTCGTCGTTCGTGTACGGGCGGAAGTACGGCGTCCGGATGGACGCCTGCACCAGCGCGGTCCGGCGGCTGTCGGTGCCGGCGACCACAGTGGCGGCCGGCTGCTCGGCGGCGATCTCCGGGGCCAGGTTGGGCCCGGAGACGACCACCACCCGGTCGGCGGGCACCCCGGCGGTCTCGGTGATCACCTGGCTCATCCGCTTGGTGGTGCCCAGCTCGATGCCCTTCATCAGCGACACGAGCGTGGCGTCCGGCGCCAGGTACGGCGTCCAGTCGGCGAGGTTGCCGCGCAGCGTCTGCGAGGGCACCGAGAGCACCACCACCTCGGCCCCCTCGATCGCCTCGGCGGCGTCGCCGGTGGCGGTCACCCGCTCGGGCAGGCGGATCCCCGGCAGGTACTCCGGGTTGTGCCGCCCGGTCCGGATCGCCTCGGCCACGGCGGCCCGGCGGGCCAGGACCGTCACGTCCCGCCCGGCGTCGGCGAGGATCTTGGCGAACGCGGTCCCCCAGGAACCGGCGCCCAGCACGGCGACATGCCCGCTCATTCGGTGACCTCCCGGGTGCCGGTGCGGGCGGGCCGCTGCCAGAGCGGCGGTGGTGTGCCGCCGCGGATCTCCGCGACCAGATCCCGGATGCGCAGCATGATGGTGTCCGTCATCTCCTCCAGGATCGGCCGGGTCGGCGTGGCGCCGGCCCAGCGGCTCAGGTCCACCGGCGGCCCGGCGATCACCGTCACCGGGGTACGCGGGCGCAGCCCGAACCGGGCCGTACGCGGGTCGAACATCCGCTCCGGGCCGACCATGGCGATCGGGACCACCGGGGCGCCGGTGGCGAGCGCCAGACGGGCCGCGCCGGTCTTGCCCTTCATCGGCCACAGGTCCGGCTCCCGGGTGGTGGTGCCCTCCGGGTAGATCACCACGGCGCCGCCCTCGGCCAGCGCGGCGACGAGCTTGTCGAGCGACTTGACCGCCTCGACGGTGCCCCGCTCGACCGGGATCTGCTGGCAGCGGTGCAGGATCCAGCCGACCACCGGTACCCGGAACACGCTGGCCTTGCCGAGGAAGCGCGGCCAGCGCCCGGCGTCGTAGATGTAGTGCGCGACCACGAGCGGGTCGGCGTGCGAGATGTGGTTCGGCACGAGGATGACGCCGCCGTCGCGGCGCAGGTGCTCCATGCCCCGCCAGGTGCGCCGGGTCCAGACCGTCATCAGCGGCTTCACCAGCACCACGGCGAGTCTTCGCCAGAACCCCAGCCTCCGCCGTGCCACAGTGCCTCCTCGATCCGCCCACGCGCCCCGGCACAGAATCATGCCTGTTCGCCCCCGCTGCGGCCAGTGCGGGTACCGGCGCTCCCGCTGGCAGGATGGTCGGCGTGTCTGAGGCCCGCTGGACCGTGGTGATGCCGGTGAAGCGCCTGGGGGCGGCGAAGAGCCGTCTGCGGGGCGCGCTGCCCGGCGTACCCCATGAGGAGCTGGCACTGGCCCTGGCGGCCGACACGCTGCGCGCGGTGCAGGCGTGCCCGGCGGTGGCCGGGGTGCTCGTGGTCACCGACGACCCGCGGGTGGCCGCGGCGGCCGGCGCGGCGGGCGCCCGCGTCGCCGCCGACCCCGGCGGCGGCCTGAACGCGGCGTTCCGGCACGGCGCGGCGGTCGCCGGGTCGCGCTCCGCCGTGGCCGGCCTGACCGCCGACCTGCCCGCGCTGCGACCGGCCGACCTGGCCGCCGCGCTGCGGGCCACCCAGGGGGTACGCGGGTTCGTGGCTGATGCCCCGGGCGGAGGCACAGTGCTGCTCGCCGCGCCGGCCGGTGCGCCGCTAGCGCCGCAGTTCGGGCCCGGCTCGGCCGCGGCCCACGCGGCGAGCGGGGCGCTGCCGCTCGCCGGGGAGTGGCCCAGCCTGCGCCGGGACGTGGACACCCCGGCGGACCTGGCCGACGCCGCCGGGCTGGGCGTGGGCCCGCGCACCGCCGTGCTGCTGGCCCGGGTCGCCGGAGCGGTCCGGTACGGTGCTGGCATGCAGGGGACGGTGGCCACCTACGACGCGTCGACCCGCAGCGGCGTGCTGCTGCTCGACGACGGCACCGAGCTGGCGTTCCCGGCCCGCGCGTTCGACGCCTCCGGGTTACGGCTGCTCCGATTGGGGCAGCGTGTCCGGATCGAGCGGGACGCCGACGGCGAGGTGGTCCGGGTGACCTTGCCGACGATGGCGTGAACAACCTGGCCCGAGTTCATTTTCCGTTCACCCTTATCGGGGAATCATGAGGTGGTGAGCACCCCTCGCGAGCACCCCGACGGCCCGCCGCCGATCCTCGACCCCGGCACGCCCCGCAACGGCCGCCCCACCCGCGGCCCGGACGGGCGGTTCCGCCAGACCCGGCCCCCGGAGGAGCGCCTCGGCGCCGACCCGGACGCGGCCGGCGCGACCGGCCTGGACGAGCCGCTCGACCCGGTGGAGGGCCCCGGCCCGGCCGGCGAGACCGCCGCGGACGCCGGTCCGCCGACCGCGCCGCCGCTGCCGGAGGACCGCTTCCTCAACCGGGAGCTGTCGTGGCTCGACTTCAACGCCCGGGTGCTGGCGCTCGCCGAGGATCCGCGCACCCCGCTGCTGGAACGGGCGAAGTTCCTGGCCATCTTCGCCAGCAACCTGGACGAGTTCTACATGGTCCGGGTCGCCGGGTTGAAGCGGCGGCTCTCCGCCGGCCTGCCGGTACGCGGCGGCGACCGGCTGCCGCTGCGCACCCAGCTCGACCTGATCACCGAGAAGGCCGCCGGCCTGGTCGCCCGGCACGCCACCTGCCTGGTCGACGACGTGCTGCCGAAGCTCGCCGCCGAGGACATCCGCATCCTGCGCTGGAGCGACCTGGACGACGCCGAGCGGGAGCGGCTGCGCACCTGGTTCCGGGAGCACATCTTCCCGGTGCTCACCCCGCTGGCGGTCGACCCGGCGCACCCGTTCCCGTACATCTCGGGCCGGTCGCTGAACCTGGCCGTGTCGGTGCGCGACCCGGACGGCGGCTCGGAGCTGTTCGCCCGGGTCAAGGTGCCGAACAACGTGCCCCGGTTCGTCCGGGTGCACCGCGACCAGCAGGGCGTGCGGTTCCTGCCGGTCGAGGACCTCATCTCGGTGCACCTCGGCCAGCTGTTCTCCGGCATGCAGGTGGTCGAGTGCCACCTGTTCCGGGTGACCCGCAACGCCGAGGTGGAGGTGGACGAGGACCGCGACGAGGACCTGCTCCAGGCGCTGGAACGGGAGCTGGCCCGGCGCCGGTTCGGCCCGCCGGTACGCCTGGAGGTCGCCGCGTCCATCTCCGACCACATGCTGGAGCTGCTGGTCCGCGAGCTGGACATGGACGGCCACGACGTGCTGCGGGTCCGCGGCCTGCTCGACCTGTCCGCGCTGTGGCAGGTGTACGGCGAGGCCGACCGGCCCGACCTGAAGGACCCGTCGTTCGTGCCGGCCACCCATCCGCGGCTGGCCGAGGGCGAGGTGCCGCGCAGCGTCTTCGCCACGCTGCGCGACGGCGACGTGCTGGTGCACCACCCGTACCACTCGTTCGCGACGAGCGTGCAGCGCTTCGTCGAGCAGGCCGCGGCCGACCCGAACGTGCTCGCCATCAAGCAGACGCTCTACCGCACCAGCGGCGACTCCCCGATCGTGGACGCGCTGGTCGACGCGGCCGCCGCCGGCAAGCAGGTGGTGGTGCTGGTCGAGCTGAAGGCGCGCTTCGACGAGGTGGCGAACATCGGCTGGGCGCGCACGCTGGAACGGGCCGGCTGCCATGTGGTCTACGGCCTGGTGGGGCTCAAGACGCACTGCAAGACCGCGCTGGTGGTACGCCAGGAGGGCAACCAGATCCGGCGCTACTGCCACATCGGCACCGGCAACTACCACCCGAAGACCGCCCGGCTCTACGAGGACTTCGGCATGCTCACCGCCGACCCGGAGATCGGCGCGGACCTGACCGACCTGTTCAACGTGCTCACCGGCTACAGCCGGCAGACCGCGTTCCGGCGGCTGCTGGTGGCGCCGCAGGGCATCCGCAGCGGCCTGATCGAACGCATCGACCGGGAGATCGAGCACGTCCGGCTGGGCATGCCGGGGCTCGTGCAGTTCAAGGTGAACTCCCTGGTGGACGAGGAGATCACCGACGCGCTCTACCGGGCGTCGCGGGCCGGCGTGCACGTGGACCTGCTGATCCGGGGCATGTGCACGCTGCGGCCGGGCGTGCCGGGGCTGTCGGAGAACATCCGGGTCCGCTCGATCCTCGGCCGGTTCCTGGAACACTCCCGGATCTTCCGGTTCGGCAACAACGGCGACGCCGAGTTCTGGATGGGCTCGGCCGACCTGATGCACCGCAACCTGGACCGCCGGGTCGAGGCGCTGGTGCAGGTGAGCGATCCGGTGGCCCGGGCCGAACTGGACCACGTCCTCACCGCCGCGTTCGATCCCGACGTGGACGCGTTCGAGCTGGCCGCGGACGGCACCTGGCACCGGCGTACCGGGGACGGCGACGTGCGGCTGACCCACCTCCAGGATCTGTTGCTGCGCCGGGTCGGCGGCCGGGCGGACTGACCGGGCCGTGGCGCGTGCCGGGCGGGCATACGGTGAGCGGGTGAGCGACGACGAACCGGTACGGATCCGGGCCGCGGGCGGCGTGGTGTGGCGCCCGGGTCCGGCCGGCGTCGAGGTCTGCCTCGTGCACCGCCCCCGGTACGGCGACTGGTCGCTGCCGAAGGGCAAGCTGGACCGCGGCGAGCACCCGCTCGTGGCGGCCGTCCGCGAGGTGGCCGAGGAGTCCGACGTACGCGCCGTGCCGCAGGTACGCCTGCCCACCGTCCGCTACCGCAGCGAGGGTCTCGCCAAGGCGGTCGACTACTGGTCCATGCGGGCGGCCGGCACCGGCGGTTTCCAGCCCGGCACCGAGGTCGACGACGTGGCCTGGTTCCCGGTCGACGACGCGGTACGCCGGGTCAGCTACCCGCACGACGCCGAGGTGATCGCCGCGTTCGCGGCGCTGCCGCCGGTCACCGCCACGGTGCTGCTGGTCCGGCACGCGCACGCCGGCAAGCGCGGCACCTGGACCGGCCCGGACCACGGCCGCCCACTCGACGAACAGGGGTGGGCGCAGGCACGGGCGCTGGTCCCGCTCGTCGCGCTGGTCCGCCCGGCCCGCCTGTTCTCCGCCTCGGCCCGGCGCTGCGTGCAGACGCTGGACCCGGCGGCGGCCCGGCTGGACCTGCCGATCGAGGTCTGCGGCGACTTCGACGAACCGGCGCCGGGCCAGCAGGTCGAGGAGTGCGCGCTCGCCGCCGCGGCCCGGCTGACCGCGCTGGCGCAGGCCGCCGGGACGGTGGTGGTGTGCAGCCAGGGCAAGGTGATCCCGGGCGCGCTGGAACGGCTCACCGGCCGGGTGGACGAGGACTTCACCACCGACAAGGGCGGCGGCTGGCTGCTGCCGTTCGCCGGTGACCGGCTGGTCCTTCCCGACCGGTTGTGAGGCGGGCCGCGGCCGCGCGGCGGGTACCGGTTGTGCGGCGGCTCAGGGCAGCGTGACGGTGAGCGTCACCGGGAGGTGGTCGCTGGCCTCGGTGCGCGGCGCGCGTACCTCGGTGGCGGTCAGGCCCGGCGACACGAAGACGTGGTCGATCTGGGTGCGCGGATCGTCGGCCGGGCTGGTCCGCAGCGGCCGGGCCGCGGCCAGCGCGTCCACCAGCCCGGAGCGGGTGAACTCGGCGAACGCCGGGTCGTCCGGCTCGGTGTTCAGGTCGCCACCGAGCACCAGTGGACGGCCGTTCGCGTACCGGCCGGCGAACGCGGCCACCTCGCCCGCCTGCTCGACCGGATCCCGGCCGGGCGGCGGTTGCAGGTGCGTGGCCACCACCGCCAGTTCCCGGCCGCCGAGGTCGAGCGTGACGCCGAGGGCCTGCGCCCCGGTCGGCGCGCCGTGTGCGGTCAGCCGCCGGGTCTGCCCGGAACGCATCGGGAAACGGCTCAGCACCGCGTCGCCCCAGACCGGGTCGGCGGCGGGCGCGAAGACGTACGGCATCCCCAGCCGCCCGGCCACCAACGCCAGCGTGTCGTGGCCGCCGTTGAGCCACCAGCCCCGGTCGACCTCGCTGAGCAGCACCACGTCCGCGCCGCGCAGCTCCCGGGCCACCGCGTCCACGTCCAGCCGCCCGTCCAGGCCGAATCCCATCCGGATGTTGTACGCGGCCACGCGTACCGCCGCCGGTGTCGTGGTGGCCCGGGCCTGCGCGGGCGGCACGTGCAGCGCGGCGGCGAGCCCGGCCAGCGCGGTGAGCCCGGCCAGGGCCGCGACCCGGACCGTTGCGGGCAGCGCCGGGCCGGCTGATGCCGCACCGGACGGCGTCGGCCCGGGGCGGAGAGGTGCCGTAGCCGCCACCAGAGCCACCAGGACGGCCGTGGCGACCGGAGCCCAGCCGTTGGGGTACCCCAGGTCGTAGGCGGCGTAGTAGGCCACCGTAGCCACCGCGAACACCAGCATGCCGAGCACCGCCGCCCGCCCGCGCCGCGCCCCCGCCCGCCCGCCGTCGGCGCCTCGTTCATCCGTGGCGGCGGCCCGGGGTTCTGCGGCGCCTCGGCCGTCGGCAACCGCGGGCCCGTCGTCGGTCGTGTCGGTGAGGGCCAGGCAGCCGCCGAGACCGGCGGCGGTGAGCAGGTACGCCGGGACGAGCAGCCCGATCACGAACAGCACCGACCCGGCGAGCAGCGCGAGCGGCCACAGCACCCGCGCCACGCGCGCCGGTGCCCGGAACAACGCCGCCGCGAGGAACAGCAGCACCGCGAGCGCACCCGGCAGGGCACCGTTTCCGGGGCGGACGAGGCCGGGGAAGTCGGGCGATCCGGTGCCGGCGGCGGCGCTCCAGAGTGCCGGGGCGAGCGCCACCTGACCGGCCAGCAGCAGCGCCGGCCCGCACAGCAACCAGGCTCGGCGGCCCGGGGTAGGCACGCGCCGCCCGGCGTGGCCGTCCGCCGCATCCGCCGCCGGGGCGGCCGTCCGCGCCGCGTCGCCGCGTACCGGAGCGGCGGCCCGCTCCCGCCGTACCGCCGCCGAGGCGGCCAGGAACGCCAGCACCAGCAGGGCGCTCAGGCTCCAGGCGAGCACGCCGCCGCGCCACACCAGATCCTCGGTGCCGAGCAGGGCGTGCCCGACCGCGTTCCCGGCCAGGCCGAGCGCCAGCCCGGCGACCGGGCGGGGCACGGACGCGGCGACGGCGGCGAGCCAGACCAGGCCGGCGAACAGTCCGGCGCAGGCCAGCCAGAGCTGGGCCGGGCCGCCGGGTTGCGCGGTGAGCGCCAGCCGGGCCACCGCCAGCACACCCGCCGCGGCGAGTCCGACCGGGGCGGCGCCGACGCGGCGTACGAGCGTGGGCGCGGCGAGCGCGAGCAGGAACCAGCCAAGCGCGAACGCGCCGAGCAACTCGGCGGGCGTCTCGGCGGCCCGGCCGAACAGGGTGATGACCGACGGGAGCCAGACCCGGAGCACGTCCAGCAGGACCGCGAAACCGAGGGCGAGCGTGAGGGTGGAGAGGTGACGGTGCCGCACGGGCGCCTCTTCTCGGGACCGACGGGGGTTTTCGGCACGGCGATTCTGCGGGGCGCGACGGCGGGCGGTCAACGCGTACCCATGCGAAAGGGCGCCCACCGCGAACGGTGGACGCCCTTTCGTGGGCCGTCCGGTCAGCGCCGGGTGGCGGCCTTCTTGGCCGGCGCCTTCTTCGCGGGCGCCTTCTTCGCCGCCGTGGTCTTCTTCGCCGCGGTGGACTTCGCCGCGGTCGTCTTCTTGGCGGTGGTGGTCTTCTTCGCCGCGGTGGACTTCGCCGCGGTCGTCTTCTTCGCCGCCGTGGTCTTGGTCGCGGCGGCCTTCTTCGCCGGCGCGGCCTTCTTGGTCGCGGTGGTCTTGGTGGCCTTGGTGGCCTTCGCCGCCGTGGTCTTCTTGGCGGCGGCGGTGGTCCGGCCTCCGGTGGCCTTGGCGGCACCGGTGGTCTTCTTCGCGGCGGCGGTGTCCTTGGGCACCTTGCCGCTGGCCACCATCTCCTTGAAGCCCGCGCCCGCCCGGAACGTCGGGACGGAGGTCTTCTTGACCTTCACCGCCTCGCCGGTCCGCGGATTGCGCGCTGTTCGGGCTCCCCGGACGCGCTTCTCGAACGCTCCGAAACCGGTGATCGCCACCTTCTCGCCCTTGGTGACCGCCGCCTGGACCTCAGCGAGAACCGCGTCGAGCGCGGCCGTCGCCGTCTTCCGGTCCCCCAGGCGAACGGCGAGCGCCTCGATGAGCTCGGCCTTGTTCACGACTTCCTCCCGATTGTGCAACTGACTCGACGCGAGCCATTCTGCGCGCACGGTATGCCCTGTGCTGCCTGGACACAAACATTCGGTGGAAAAAAGCCCTTGTGTCGCAACGGATTCGCCCCCACCGGATGCACCGGTGGGGGCGAATAGCGCTGGAGATCAGGCGATCGAGGGCAGGAACGCCGGCCGGGCGGCCTCGTACGCGCTGATCTCGGCCTCGTGCCGGAGGGTGAGTCCAATGTCGTCCAAGCCCTCCATCAGCCGCCAACGGCTGTGGTCGTCCAGCGGGAACGCCCAGGTGGCGTCACCGGCGTGGACCTGACGGGCGGCGAGGTCGACAGTGATCGGCGTGGTCGGCTCGGATTCCACGAGATCCCACAGTTCTTCCACGGCTTTCAATTCCAGCTCGACCGGAAGGAGACCTTCCTTGAGCGCGTTGCCGCGGAAGATGTCGCCGAAGCGAGGCGAGATGACGGCCCGGAAGCCCCAGTCCCGCAGCGCCCAGACGGCGTGCTCCCGGGAGGATCCGGTGCCGAACTCGGGGCCGGCGATCAGAATCGACGCACCCGAATGGGCGGGATCGTTGAGGACGAATGACGGGTCCTCCCGCCACGCGTTGAACAGACCGTCGGCGAATCCGGTCCGGGTCACCCGCTTGAGGTACACGGCGGGGATGATCTGGTCAGTGTCCACGTTGGATCGGCGCAGCGGCACGGCCGTGCCGGTGTGGGTGGTGAACTTGTCCATGTCGGCTGCCCTTCTACAGGTCGGCGGGGGCGGCCAGCCGGCCGACCACGGCGGTGGCGGCGGCGACCGGCGGGGACACCAGGTGGGTACGCCCGCCCCGGCCCTGGCGGCCCTCGAAGTTGCGGTTGGAGGTCGAGGCGGAGCGCTCGCCCGGCTTCAGCGTGTCCGGGTTCATGCCCAGGCACATGGAGCAGCCGGCGAAGCGCCACTCGGCGCCGGCGTCGGTGAAGACCTTGTCCAGCCCTTCGATCTCGGCCGCCTCGCGGACCGCGGCGGAGCCGGGGACCACGAGCATGCGTACGCCGTCGGCGACCCGATGCCCGCGCAGCACCTCGGCGGCGGCCCGCAGGTCCTCCAGGCGGCCGTTGGTGCAGGAGCCGACGAACACCACGTCCACTGCGAGGTCGCGCATCGGGGTGCCCGGGGTGAGGTCCATGTACTCCAGCGCGCGGCGGGCGGCGACCCGCTCCGGCTCGGTGACGAAGTCCTCCGGGTCCGGCACGGTCGCGCCCAGCGGCACGCCCTGCCCGGGGTTGGTGCCCCAGGTGACGAACGGCGTGATCCGGCTCGCGTCGAGCGTGACCTCGGTGTCGAAGGTCGCGCCCTCGTCGGTGGGCAGCGTCCGCCAGTACTCCAGCGCCGCGTCCCAGTCGTCGCCCTGGGGCGCGTTCGGCCGCCCCTTCAGGTACGCGAACGTGGTCTCGTCCGGCGCGATCATGCCGGCCTTGGCGCCCCACTCGATGGACATGTTCGCGATCGTCATCCGGCCCTCCATCGAGAGGTCGCGGATCGCCTCGCCCCGGTACTCGACGATGTGACCGCGCCCGCCGCCGGTGCCGACCTGCGCGATGAGCGCGAGCACCAGGTCCTTGGCGGTGACGCCGGGCGCCAGCTCGCCGACGACGTTCACGGCCATGGTCTTCGGGCGGGCCTGCGGCAGCGTCTGCGTGGCCAGCACGTGTTCGACCTCACTGGTGCCGATGCCGAACGCCAGCGCCCCGAACGCGCCGTGGGTGGCGGTGTGCGAGTCGCCGCACACGATCGTCATGCCGGGCTGGGTGAGGCCGAGCTGCGGGCCGATGACGTGCACGATGCCCTGGTTCTCGTCGCCCAGCGGGTGCAGGCGGACACCGAACTCGGCGCAGTTGCGGCGCAGCGTCTCGATCTGGGTGCGGGAGGTGGGGTCCGCGATCGTGAGCAGGTCGCCGCGCCGGGAACGGAACGCCGGGTCGTCGTACCCGGTCGGGGTGTTGTGGTCCTCGGTCGCGATCGTCAGGTCGGTACGGCGGACCCCGCGCCCGGCCAGACGCAGCCCGTCGAACGCTTGCGGGCTGGTCACCTCGTGCAGCAGGTGCAGGTCGATGAAGAGCAGGTCCGGCTCGCCGGCGGCGGAGCGGACCACGTGTGCGTCCCAGACCTTCTCGGCCAGGGTCCTCGGTTGAGTGACTCCCACCATCTGGACATCCTAAATTCTGGGAGGTAAATTTCGGCTTGTGGGACACAGTATGAGCGGTGTCGGCGTTCTCGACAAGGCGGTGGTCATCCTGGCCGCCTGTGTCGACGGCGCCAGCCTGGCCGAACTCGTTGAACGCACCAAGCTGCCCCGGGCCACCGCGCACCGGCTGGCACAGGCGCTGGAGATCCACCGGATGCTCGTCCGGGACACCCAGGGGCGCTGGCGCCCGGGTCCACGCCTGGGCGAGCTGGCCAACGCGGCCCCGGACGTGCTCCTGACCGCCGCCGAGCCGCTGCTCGCCGCGCTACGGGACGCCACCGGTGAAAGCGCCCAGCTCTACCTGCGCCGCGCCGACGAGCGGATCTGTGTGGCCGCCGCCGAGCGCGCCAGCGGCCTGCGGGACACCGTGCCGGTCGGCTCGGTGCTGCCGATGACCGCCGGCTCGGCGGCGCAGATCCTGCTCGCCTGGGAGCCACCGGAGGCGGTCATGCCGCTGCTCCCCCGCTCCAAGTTCACCGGCCGCACGCTGGCCGAGGTGCGGCGACGCGGCTGGGCGCAGAGCGTCGCCGAGCGGGAGGCGGGTGTGGCGAGCGTCTCGGCGCCGATCCGGGACCGCACCGGGCGGGTGATCGCCGCGATCAGCATCTCCGGCCCGATCGAGCGCCTCGGCCGCCGCCCCGGCGAACGCCACGCCATGGCCGTCGTCCGAGCCGGCCAGCGCCTCTCCGGCCTCTGACCCCCCGCCCTCCACCCTCCCACCCCCCTCACCCTCTCGCCCCCAGCCCTCCTCGCGTTGATCATGAAGTTGGCGGCATTTTTGATCTCCCTGACTGCCGTTAACTTCATGATCAACGCGGCAGGGCCGGGGGGGGTGGGGGGCAGGGAAGGGTGGGCGGGGATGCGGAACGGCCCGCCTCGCGTTGCGAGACGGGCCGTTCGTGGATGTAGCCCCGACCGGATTCGAACCGGCGCTACCGCCTTGAGAGGGCGGCGTCCTGGGCCGCTAGACGACGGGGCCAGGCACTTTTCCTGCTTCACCACCCTGCCGGGCGGTGTGGCTGTAGTCTAGCGGCATCCCGTCCGGCACCACCGCCGGGGGTCACCCCCTGCACGCGTGGGCCGGACAGCAGAAAGCCCGCCCCGGAAACGGGACGGGCTGTCGGTGCTGTAGCCCCGACCGGATTCGAACCGGCGCTACCGCCTTGAGAGGGCGGCGTCCTGGGCCGCTAGACGACGGGGCCAGAACCTTCATTGCACTCCGCCAGCGTGAGCTGCCGGAATCCAGCGTCCGAGGGTTCTCGCGAACCCTCGGTTGCGCTGGGGTACCAGGACTCGAACCTAGACTAACTGAACCAGAATCAGTCGGGCTGCCAATTACCCCATACCCCATTGGCCCCTTGCGGCGCCGGGAATGAACTTTACCCTCCCGGTGCCGACAGGCCAAATCCAACCCCTCGAAACCCACCTGACCAGCGGAAACGAGGCATCGGAGCGAATCAGGCGACGGGGACCACCGGGTTGCTCAGCTCCCCGATCCCCTGGATCCGCACGGTGACCGTATCCCCCTCGGTGAGCGGACTAACCCCCGCCGGCGTGCCGGTCAGCACCACGTCGCCGGGCAGCAGCGTCATCACGTGCGAGATGTACGACACCAGGCCCGGCACGTCGAAGACCATGTCCTTGGTCCGGCCGAGCTGGCGCACCTCCATCTCCTCCGGGTTGCGGCCCACCTCACACCGGATCTCCAGGTCGCTGACGTCGAGCCCGGTGGTGATCCACGGCCCGATCGGGCAGAACGAGTCGAAGCCCTTGGCGCGGGTCCACTGCCCGTCGGAGCGCTGGAGGTCCCGCGCGGTGACGTCGTTGGCGCAGGTGTAGCCGAAGATGGCCCGCTCGGCGGCGGCCCGGTCGGCCCGGCGGGCGCCCGGGGCGCCGATCACCACGGCGAGTTCCGCCTCGTGCTCGACCTGCTTGGAGAAGATCGGCAGCCGGATGGCGTCGCGCGGGCCGATCACCGAGGTGGACGGCTTGAGGAAGAGCAGCGGCTCCTTCGGCACCTCGCTGCCGTGCTCGGCGGCGTGCTCGGCGTAGTTACGGCCGACACACACCACCTTGCTGGGCAGGATCGGCGACAGCAGCCGGACGTCGGAGAGCGCCCAGCGGGCGCCGGAGAACTGGATCTGCCCGAACGGGTGGCCCTCGATCTCGGCGATGGTCAGGCCCTGCGGCCCGGCCTCCGGCTCGCCCTCGACGACCCCGAACGACATTCCCTTGGCATGAGCGAAACGAGCGATACGCACCCGGCCAATCTATCCCCGCCCGCGGGCCGCCCGGCGGACACCGGCAGGCGGCACGCCCCGGCCGCCGAGCGCCCCACCCTCGCGGGCCGGCAGCGGCACCGGACCGCCAGGAGCCGGACAGGGTACGCGCGATCGCGCCGGACAGGGCGGGAATGGCGGCTTCGTACCCGCCCGGCGGGCCCCGGACCATAGCTTCGGGTCCGGAGGTTCGTTGGTATGCCTGCATCGAGACGACACCACAGGGCCCTGGCAGTGTTCGTGAACTGCCTCGGCGTCATCGCCGCCGTACCGGCGCTGTCCCCGGCGACGCCCCGCGCGGCCGCCGCCCCCGCCCATCCGGCCCCACCACCGGCTGTCATCCCCGGTGCCGCGGCCACCCCGATCCCGACCGGCGTGCCGGCGGTGCCCCCGGCGGTGCCGACCACCGGACCGGCACCGGTCCGCCCGTCGATGCCCCCGGTCAGCGTGGCGGTGGGCGCGGCGGGCACCCCGGCGCCGGGTTACCGGATCGAGGTCCGCAACGCCGGCACGGCACCCGTCGACACCATGGTCCGGCAGGAGCTGCCGAACGGGTCGCGGGCCACCACGGTGACCGGCGGTGGGCGGACCAGCCGTCCGGCCGGGATGAGCGCCGGTGAGGTGACCTGGCGGCTGCGGCTGCCTGCGAAGAGCACCACCACGCTGCACACCGCGCTGTCGGTCCCCGGTCCGGGCCGCTCGGTGACGGCACCCACCTGCGTCTACGGCTCGGACGGCACGCGCCCGTTCGACTGCGCCACGGCGACCTGGGTGGGCGCCGCGACGGCCCCGGCGGCGCAGGTCACCGCCGCCCCGGCCTGGCGACGGCCGCCGGTGCTGCTCGCCGCGTTCACGGCGCTGCTGGTGGTCACCGCCGGTGTCGTGTGGTGGGCGGTGTGGCGCCGCCGCCGGCGCACCGCGGCGGGAAGCGCCGCACCCGGCGGCATGGCCCGCGGCGGGACGGGCGCCCCCGGAGGCGGCGCGACGCCCACCGGTACGCCCGCGGGCGGCACCATGCACACCGGCGCCCCCGGAAGCGGTATGCCCGGCGGAGCCGGACCGGGCCAGGGCGGACCGGGCCACGGCACGCCGGTACAAGGCGGACCGGGCCAAGGCGGACCGGGCCAAGGCGGACCGGGCCAAGGCGGACCGGGCCAAGGCGGGCCGGTCCCAGGCGCGACCGGTGGGCCGGCCGAGCGCGGCACGGTCTACCCGCGTACGGCCGTGCCGTCGCCCGCGAGCCGCCGCCGAAGGCCGCCGGTCTGGCTCGTGGTCGGCGTGGCGGCGGCCGTGCTGGCCGGTGTGGTGGGCGCGGCGGCCTGGTCGGCCACGCAGCGGGTGGCCGCGATGGACACCACGAAGCAGCCGACGAGCGGCGCGTGGGTGGGCAGCAGCGTCACCGGCGCGCTGGGCCAGCCGCTGCGCGAGACCGCGTTCGAGTTCACCGTCTACCGGCTGAGCTGCGGCGCCGACGTCCTGCCACCGGCGCCCGGCGGCGGCCGGCCGTGCCTGGCCACGGTCGGGGTGCGCAACCTCACGACCGAGGACCAGACCTGGCACGGGCAGTTGCAGCGGGCGTACCTGCCCAGCGGCAACTGGGTGGCAGCCGACGAGGACGCGACCCGGGTGGCGAACCTCGGCCGGGACGTCTTCTCCCAGCCGGTGGCCGCCGGGCGGCGGGTGCTGCTGCCGCTGGTGTTCACCATGCGCGGCGACGAGCCGCCGAAACGGCTGGAGCTGCGCAGCGGCGTCTTCTCGGCGGGCGTGCGGGTGGACGTGGCGTGATCCGGGCACGGGCGGCGGTCGTACCCTGGGGTGTGTGACCGCCGCCCTCGCCCCCGCGCTCGACCTGGCCGACTGGCAGGCGCGCCGGCACGCCCACGAGGCGCGGGTGGACGCCTGGCTGACGCCGCACCTGGAACGCCGCCGCACCGGGGTGAAGCACCCGGTGGAGGACTTCCTGTTCACCTACTACTCGCACCGCCCGGCGCAGTTGCGCCGCTGGCACCCGGGCGCGGGCGTGGTGCTGCGCGACGCCGACCCGGCCGGTTTCGGCCCGGACTACACGGCGGGCGCCGCCGGGCTCACCCTCGACACCGATCGGGTACGCGAGCGGCGCGCCGAGTCGATCACCTGGATCCGTACGCTGCTCGCCGCCACCGCCGGACGCCCCGCGCAGTTCGGGTGCTTCGGCATGCACGAGTGGGCGATGGTCTACCGGCAGACCCAGGAGCAGGTACGGCACAACGCCTGGCCGCTGCGGCTGAGCCCGGCGGCGACGGCGGCTGTGGTCGAGGAGCGCGGCGTGCGGTGCAGCCACTTCGACGCGTTCCGGTTCTTCACCGCTCCGGCCCGGCCGCTGAACGTGCTCCAGCCGACCCGGGAGGGTCAGCACGCGCTGGAGCAGCCGGGCTGCCTGCACGCCAACATGGATCTCTACAAGTGGGCGTACAAGCTGTCGCCGCTGGTGCCGTCCGAGCTGGTGGCGGACTGCTTCGCGCTGGCCCGGGAGATCCGGGCGCTGGACATGCGGGCCAGCCCGTACGACCTGGCCGACCTGGGCTACCCGCCGGTGCGGGTGGAGACGCCGGAGGGCCGGGCCGAGTACGCCACCGCCCAGCGCGGGTTCGCCGAGCGGGCCGCCGGGTTGCGCGCCCGGCTGCTGGCCGCGCTGGACCGGGCCGCGCCGGCCGACCACCGCTGAGCGCGGGGCCGGCCGGCGCGGGGATCAGTTCGCGGCGCAGGTCACTGCCGGTGCCGGGCTCGGGACGGCACCGTCGGCCAGGAAACCGAACGTGGTCTGGGCGGCAGGGGCCAGGGCGCCGTTCCAGCTCGCGTTCCGGGCGGTCACTGTGGTTCCGCTCTGTGTCACGTCCGCGCTCCACGCCTGGCTGATCCGCTGGCCGGCGGAGAGCGGGAAGCGCACGGTCCAGCCGGCGATCGGCGCGGCGCCGCCGTTGCGGACCGTCACCTCCCCCTGGAAGCCGCCCGGCCACTGACCGGCGACCCGCCAGGTGGCGGTGCAGCCGCCGGCCGTGGGCGTCGGGCTGGCCGTGGGCGACGGGCTGGTCGTGGGCGTCGGGCTGACGGTGGGCGACGGCGTGGGGCTGACGGTCGGGGACGTGGTCGGGCCGGGCGTGGTGCGGCCCAGCGCGGCGACCAGCGCCGGGTACCACCTGTCGGACATCTTCTGGTCGCCTGCGGCGTTCGGGTGCACGCCGTCGTACGTGTCGGTGGCGGTGCTGAACCCGGTCCACTGGTCGACCACCACGATCGGCGACGCGGCTGTGGTCTTCCCGGCCGCCCAGCCGTCGATCAGCGAGTTGAGCGCCACCGTCCGCTGGCCGCACTCGGGACAGCTCGCCGGGTTCATCGGGATGATCTTCGCGACCAGCACGGTCATGGCCGGGTTGGCGGCCCGCATCTGGTCCACCAGCTTCGAGTACGCGGCCAGGATCGTGGCGGGCGCGATGTTGCTCCACACGTCGTTGGTGCCGAAGTGCATGAGCACGACGTCCGGGCGGGTGGCGGACAGCCAGCCGGGCAGCAGGTTCTGGTTGGCCACGTTCGTCGCGAGGTAGCCGCCGTGCCCCTCGTTGTCGCCGTCGTACGGCACACCGCAGCCCTGCGGCCCGAGCGTGCCGACGAAGTCGACGTCGGTGTGGCCGGTGGACTGGAGGCGGTTCCAGAGCAGCGCCCGCCAGCAGCCGGGCGACCCGGTGATGGAGTCGCCGAGCGGCATGACGCGGACCGGGGTGGCCGCCGCGGCGGCCGGGGGTGTGGTGGCGGTGAGGGCGAGGCCGAGGGCGAGGACCGGTAGCAGCGCGGCGAGCGCGGTCAGCGCGGCGCGCAGGGGGTTACGGGACATGCGGAAGGGACTCCTGTCACTGTGACGTGGTGGTCGGTGACGGCCCTGAAGCTCCCGTACGCATTGAAGCGCTTCGACGCCTCCGACTCAACCCTCCGGGTGCCCCCGATGCCGGTTCCACTCCGGGGCGAGGATCGACATGACAGTGGCGTCCACCCAGTCGTCGCCGTCGCGCAGCACCTGCCGCAGCGTCCCCTCGGCGACGAAGCCCACCTTCTCGTAGGCGCGCCGGGCACGCGGGTTGAACGCGAACACCTCCAGGCCGATGCGGTGCAGGCCGAGTTGCTCGAAGCCGTACCCGACGATCAGCCGGACCGCCTCGGTGCCGAGGCCGCGGTCGCGGCCGCCGGGGCCGATCAGCGTGCGGAAGTTGCAGCTCGCGTTGGCCCGGTCCCACTCGTTGAGGACCACCTCGCCGACGCAGGTGCCGCTCGCCCGGTCCACCACCGCGAGGTCGAGCCGGTCGTCCTGGCTGTTGCGGGTGCCGTACCAGGCCCGCAGGCGGGACGGCTCGAACGCCTCGCCGGCCGGGCTGCCGGTCAGCCGGGCCACCTCCGGGTCGGCCAGGATCTCGGCGAGCGCCGGCAGGTCGTCGTCGTGGAACGGGCGCAGCACCACCCGCTCGCCGGTGAGCGTGGGCTTGACGGAGAAGTCGATCACGTGGCGGAATTCTCCGGGCGGCGCGCTCGGCGGCTCAACAGGTTTTCGGTCAGTCGCCGTCCACCCGGCGGTCGCGTTTGCGCTGCGACTGACGCTTCTTCTCGGCCAGGCGACGCTCCTTGGCGCCACGGGAGGGGCGGGTCGGCCGGCGCGTCTTCGGCGGCGGGGCGACGGCCTCGCGCAGCAGCGCGGCCATCCGCTCGCGGGCCGCCTCCCGGTTGGCCAGCTGGGCGCGGTGCTCGCTGGCGGTGACCGTCAGCACGCCACCGACCAGGCGGCCGGCGAGCCGGGCCAGCGCCCGTTCCCGCAGCGTCTCCGGCACGCTCGGCGAGCCGCCCAGGTCGAAGCTCAGCTCCACCCGGGAGTCGGTGGTGTTGACTCCCTGCCCGCCGGGCCCGGACGAGCGGGAGAACCGTTCCCGCAGCTCGGCGGCGGGCACCGTGAGCCGATCGGTGACCCGCAGTCCGTCGTCCACTCCCCGAGGCTAGCGCCCGGCGCGGTGACTCGGGGTGGGGGTGGCGCTCGGCGTGGGACCGGCCCGTTCCTCGCCGCCGCCGGACGCCGCGTACGCGGCCGCGCCGACGAGCAGCAGGGCGATCACCGCGAGCTTGACGACGACGCCCCGGATCGCGAGCCAGGCGTTGCGCCGGGCGCCGGGGACGCTGGTCCGGATGGTCTGGTAGTCGGTCCAGCCGCGTTTCGCACGCGCGTAGGACGCGCCGACACCGGCGCCGATGATCAGGCCCACCACGAGGAGGGCCGCAATGACAGCTTGCTCCACCTCCGCCAGTATTCATACTCAGCGTAATATTTCTATGGCCCAATGATCCCACGCCGGATATCCGACACTTCGCACCGATCTTGCGACGCTTGTGCAGGTCAGCGCCGGGAGGGGCGGCAGGGCAACCCCGCGCGGGCGCCAGGCCGGGCCCGCGCGGGTGGCCGCGCAGACGACTCAGCCGCCCCGGCCGATGATGGTGTCGGCGGTCTGCTGGACCTGGTCGATCGGGATGGCGAAGCCGATACCGATGGAGCCGTTGCCGTCGATGGTGGCGATCGCCGTGTTCACGCCGACCACCTCACCGCGCGCGTTCACCAGCGGGCCACCGGAGTTGCCCGGGTTGATCGAGGCGTCGGTCTGCACCGCCGTGTGCCGGCCGTTGCCGATCCGTACCTGCCGGTTGAGCGCGCTGACGATGCCGGCGGTGACCGTCCCGGCGAGCCCGAGCGGCGACCCGACCGCGAGCACCGGCTCCCCCACTCTCGTCGAGTTCGCCTTTGCCAGCGGCAACGGCGGCAACCCGGCCGACGCGGGCACCTTCAGCACGGCCAGGTCGCTGGCCGGTTCCCGGCCCACCACCTCGGCCGGGAAGCGCCGTCCGTCCGACGTCTCCACAGTCACCGCGCCGGCACCGCCCCGGGCCAGGATGTGGTCGTTGGTGACGATGTGCTGCTCGTTGTCGATGGCGAACCCGGAGCCGGACGCGGACGCGCCGGAGCGGCCCCCGACCATCACCGACACCACCCCGGGCACCGTCTTGCCGGCGGCGGTGATCAGCTCCGCCGGCACCGGCGCGGCGGACGCCGCTGCCGGTCCCGGCGCGCCCCGGTCGGCCGCCCAGGTGCCGGCCGCCGCGCCGGAGACGGTGGAGAGCGCCACCACCGCCGCCACGCTCAGCAGCCGGTGGCGCACGCTACGCCGCCCGGCCTCCGGCCCGCCCCCGGGTACGTCCCGGTAGCCGCGCCCGTCCGGGTCCAGCTCCGGCGAGACGAACCACGGTCCGCGTGGCTCGCCGAGTCCGGTCTGCACTGCCATGCCTGGCTCCTCACATGTCGTGCGGTAGTGGTGTGCGGGTCAGGGCAGCCGGGAGAACCATCGCAGCGAGCCGGCCGCGGCGCCCATCGCCAGGACCAGCCCGAGGCCGATGAAGCGGGCCGAGATGTCCTGCCGCTCGGTGCGGTAGCCGACCGAGGTGCCGATGTCCTCGTAGACGTCCTTCAGCTCGGCGGTGGTGGACGCCTCGTGGAAGCCCCCGCCGGTCTGCTCGGCGACCGCCCGCAGCGTCTGGCCGTCCACCGGCACCTGGATCGCCCGGCCACCCCTGTCGACCGAGCCGCCGGGCGTGCCGAAGGAGATGGTGTGCACCGGCACCTTCGCGGCGACCGCCTGGTCGGCGGCCTCCATCGGGTCCATGCCGGAGGTGTTCGCGCCGTCGGAGAGGATGATGATCCGGGCCGGCGGCGGATCCTTGGCGGCGGTGGCGTCCAGGCTCTTGACCGCGCCGAGCGAGGTGCTGATCGCCTCGCCGATGGCGGTGCCCTGCACGCCGGTGATGCCCTCGGCCAGCCGCCCGATCCCGTCGTGCAGCGCCTCCCGGTCGGTGCTCGGCGGCACCAGCACCGCCGCGCTGCCGGCGAACGCGACGAGGCCGACGTTGAACTCGTCCGGCAGCCCGTCGACGAACCGCCGGCCCGCCTCCTTGGCCGCTGTCAGCCGGTCCGGGTCCACGTCACCGGCGAGCATCGAGGTGGAGACGTCCACCGCGACCATCACCGTGGCCCGCTCCCGGGGCACCCGCACCTCCGCCTCGGGCCGGGCGAACCCGACCACGAGCAGCGCCAGCATGGCGAGGAACAGGCCCGCCGGGACGTGCCGCCGCCAGGCCGGGCGGCGCGGGGCGACCCGGTCGAGCAGGCGCAGGTTGGTGAAGCGCACCGCGTACCGGCTCTGCCGCCGTTGCAGCACCAGGTAGCCGGCGACCAGCGCGACGACGGCGAGCAGCAGCCAGAGGCGGGCGGGTGACTGCCAGGTCATGCGACACCTCCGCGGGCCGCGGCCGGCACGGTGGCCAGCCGGCGCTGCTCGTGCACGTACCGGACGACGTCCGCGCACCAGTCCCGGTCGGTGCGCAGCGCCAGGTGGGTCGCGCCGGCCCGGCGCAGCGTGCGGCGTACCTGGTCGCGCTGCTCGGCGGCGGCATGCGCGTACCGCTCGCGCAGGCCCGGGTCACCGGTCCACACCTCGCGGTGCCGGCCGCTCTCCGGGTCGACGAGCGTGACCAGGCCGACGTCCGGCAGTTCCAGCTCGCGCGGGTCGGTCACCTCGACGGCAAGCACCTGGTGCCGTACCGCGAGGCGGCGCAGCGCGGCGGCCCACGGCGGCGGCGCCGCGTCCGGGTCGTCGGGCAGCTCGTCGAGGAAGTCGGAGACGATCACCACGAGCCCGCGCCGGGTGGCGACACGCTGAAGGCCGTCCAGCCCGTCGGCCAGGCCCGGCACCGCGTCCGTCCGGCCCGCGCCGGCCGCGCCCGCGCCGTCGGAGTCCGGCAGGTCGCCGGTACGCGGAGCGCCGAGCAGCGCGCGGAGCAGCCCGAGCAGATGGGTACGCCCGCTGCGGGCCGGGAACCGGCGCAACCCGCGCGGGGTGAGCACCTGGGCGCCGAGCCGGTTGCCGACTCCCGCGGTGAGGAAGCCGATCGCCGCCACGGCGGCCACCGCCAGTTCCCGTTTGTCCAGCGTGGACGTCCCGTACTCCATGCTGGGGCTGGCGTCGACGAGCAGCCAGGTGGTCAGTTCCCGGTCCGCGTCGACCTCCCGGACGTGCGGGACGGTGGTCCGGGCGGTGACCGCCCAGTCCATCCGGCGTACCTCGTCCTCGCCGGGGCGGTACTCGCGGCTGCCGGCCGCCTCGCTGCCCGGTCCGGGGAGCAGGCCGCGGTACCGGCCGTGCAGCAGCCCGTCGAGCCGCCGGGTCACCGTCAGCTCCAGCCGGCGCAGCCGCTGGTCCGGGGCGAGATCGGCGAGCCCGGGTCCGGCCTCGCCGGTCATGCCGCCGCCAGGTCGTTCACCGTCTCGGTGGGCCCGTTCACCAGCCGGGGCGGCGGCACCGCCTCGATCACGCGGCGCACCACGTCCTCGCCGGAGATCCCGTCGGCGATCGCGTCGAAGGAGAGCACGAGCCGGTGCGCCAGCACGTCCACCGCGAGTTCCCGGATGTCCTCGGGGAGCACGTAGTCCCGGCCGTGGATGAGCGCCTGGGCGCGGGCGGCGGCCACCAGGCCGAGCGTGGCCCGGGGGCTGGCCCCGTACGCCAGCAGGGGCGCGACGTCGGGCAGGCCGAAGCGCTCCGGGTCGCGGGTGGCGAGGATGAGGCGGACCACGTACTCGGCGAGCGCGTGGTGGACGAAGACGTCGGTGGCGCGGCGCTGGAGTTCGCGCAGCCGGACCGGGTCGAGCACGGTACGCGCGGTGGGCCGGTCGGTGCTCATCCGGTAGAGGATGGCCAGTTCGTCGGCGTCGCTCGGGTAGTCGACCACCACCTTCATCAGGAAGCGGTCACGCTGTGCCTCCGGGAGCTGGTAGACACCCTCGGACTCGATCGGGTTCTGGGTGGCCAGGACCAGGAACGGGTCCGGCACCGGCCAGCTCCGGCCGGCGATGGAGACCTGCCGCTCGGCCATCGCCTCGAGCAGCGCCGACTGCACCTTGGCCGGGGCCCGGTTGATCTCGTCGGCGAGCACCAGGTTCGCCATGATCGGCCCCAGCTCCACGTCGAACTGTTCGGTGGAGGCGCGGTAGATGCGCGTGCCGACGATGTCGGAGGGGACCAGGTCGGGGGTGAACTGGATCCGGGAGAACGTGCCACCGACCACTGTGGCGAGTGTCTGCGCCGCCAGCGTCTTGGCCACCCCCGGTACGCCCTCCAGCAGGCAGTGCCCGTCGGCGATCAGGGCGGTGAGCAGGCGGTCGACGAGCCGATCCTGCCCGACGATCACGCGTTTGACCTCGACGAGGGTCTGTTCCAGCTCGACGCCGCTCGCGTCGGCGTCGACCGGGCTGAGCACGCTGGCCGGGGTGTCCGAGATGTCCGTCACGGTGCTTGCTTCCCGGGCCGGACCGGCGACAAACGTCGGATTATCGGCCCCTGGGCGGTGGTCGGCGGGCCGGACCGGCAGCTTCTCCCCAGCCGGGCGGGAACGACACGAAGCGGCGCGGCACCGGCCGGAGGGGCACGGAACACGACACCGGCCCCCGCCGGAGCGGGGGCCGGTGCGGGGCCGGACGGATCAGTTGGCGATGACCAGGTGGAACGGCCGGTCCGAGGCGCTGCCGGAGGAGCTGCGCGTCTGCACGAAGACGGCGTTCGGGGTGAGCGTGCGGGGCGCGACCGACACCTCACCGGCCGGCGGCACGTTCGCCGTGTCGTTCGTGCCGATGGTCGCCACGTACGCCTTGGCGGACACGTTGTAGTCCAGCAGCACCTGGTACTGCCCCGGCGACACCCCGATGCCCGGGGTGAACCGGAACGAGGACACCACGTTGCCGGAGTGCTGCAACAGCGTGCCGTTGGCCGCCACGACGGCCCAGGCGACCTGGCCGGCGGCCGGCGGGGCCAGGGTGGCCCGCATCGCGGTCCGGGCGGCCTGCCGCTCGACGGCGGTCACCGGCGGCTGCGCCGTGGAGTGCCGCGGGCCGGGCTGCGGCTTCGCCTCCGGCTGGGCGGCAGCGGCGATCCCGCCACCGGCCAGGCTGAGCGACAGCGCGGCAAGCGCCACCACCGTCGCCTTCCGCTTGAAGAATGTGGCCATGAGTTCTCCCTTTGTAGACCGTGGTGATACGGCGACTGCGCGCGTCAAATTGCGGATCATCGGGTATCCGCTCGGGAGCGCACCGCTCGTGAGCTGGCCTTACTACAGAGAGTCGCGACGTCTCAACCAGGTGGAACCTAGCACCGGAAAATGTGGGCGGTCAATAGCGTTATTGCGTGTCCGACCGATCGGCAAAGATGCCCGGAAAATTGCGAGGAACAATTCACGAAATTGTTTCGGAGGGCATCGCGCCGACCCGGCTCCGGGTAGCCTCACCGTCGTGATCACCATGCCGCGACCAGCCCGGGCCGGCACCCGGGGCGGCCGCCTGGCCACCGCCGCATGCTGGCTCGCCGTCGCACCGGTCGCCGCGTGGGCGCTGGTACGCCTGACCGGGCTGGAACGCGGTCCGCTGGTGCAGGCGGTCGCGTTCACGCCGTACGCCGCCGCCGTGGCCCCGGTCGTGGCGGTGGCGGCACTCGCCCTGCGGCGCCGCACCCCGGCGGTGGTCGCGGTGCTGGCCGCGCTGGCGCTGATCGGCGCGGTGGCGCCCCGCGCGGTCCCCGGCGACCGGCCCGCCGCCGACGGGCCGACGCTGCGGCTGCTCACCGCCAACCTGCGCCTCGGCTCGGCCGACCCGGCGGCGCTCGTGGACCTGGTCCGGACTCGGCGGGTCGACGTCCTCACGGTGCAGGAGCTCACCCCGCCGCTGGCTGCCGAGCTGGACCGGCTCGGCCTGGCCGAGCTGTTGCCGCACCGGTCGCTGACCCCCGAGGTCGGCTCGACCGGCTCCGGCGTGTACGCCCGGCACCCGCTGCGCGACACCGGCCACCGGCGCAACAAGGGCTTCTTCTTCACCCAGGCGTACGCCACGGTGACGCTGCCCGGGGCGCCACCGGTGCGGGTGGAGTCGGCGCACCCGGCCGCGCCGTACGCCCCGCACGTGGTGCCGGACTGGTGGACCGACCAGCGCGCCCAGCCGCCGGCCACCCCGGACGGCGGGCTGAGCGTGCTGGCCGGCGACTTCAACGCCACGCTCGACCACGCGGCGCTGCGGGACCTGATCGCCACCGGCTACACCGACGCGGCGGACGCGGCCGGGGCGGGGTTCGGCGGCACCTGGGGGCCCTACGACGGCGACCCGATCCCGCCGGTCACCATCGACCACGTCCTCGTGGACAGGCGCATCGCGGTGCGCGCCGCCCGCACCTACCCGGTGCCGGGCAGCGACCACCGCGCGCTGCTGGCCGAGCTGCGCCTGCCGGCCGGGTGAGTCAGGCCGCGCTCCCGCCCGGCACCCGGGCCCGGTCCAGGCCGTAGGTGAGCGCGTCGACCAGGGCGTGCCAGCTCGCCTCGACCACGTTCGGGTGCACGCCCACTGTGGTCCAGTCGCGGCCGGCGCCGGCGGTCTCCACGAGTACGCGCGTGACAGCGCCGGTGCCGTGGCTGCCCTCCAGGATGCGCACCTTGTAGTCGGCCAGCTCGAACTCGCGCAGCTCCGGGTAGTGCCGGGCCAGGCCGACACGCAGCGCCTCGTCCAGCGCGTTGACCGGGCCGTTGCCCTCGGCGGTGGCGATCACCCGCTCGCCGCGTACCCGGATCTTCACCGTCGCCTCGGAGACCACCGCGCCGTCCTCGCGGTGCTCGACGATCACCCGGTACGACTCCAGCGCGAACGGCCGGGCCGGCGCGGCATCCGGCAGCTCGGAGCGGACCAGCAGCTCGAACGAGGCGTCGGCGGCCTCGAACGACCAGCCGTCGGCCTCCAGCTCCTTGACCCGCCCGGTGACCCGGGACAGGGCGTCCGGATGGCCGGCCAGGTCCAGACCGAGCTCGCGGCTCTTGAGCTCGATGCTGGCCCGGCCGGCCATCTCGGTCACCAGGATCCGCATGTCGTTGCCCACCACAGCGGGTTCCACGTGGTTGTAGAGCAACGGGTCGACCTTGATCGCGCTCGCGTGCAGCCCCGCCTTGTGAGCGAAGGCGGCGGCCCCGACGTAGGCCTGGTGGGTGTCGGGGGCGATGTTGGCGATCTCGGAGATGGCGTGCGAGACCCGCACCATCTGTTCCAGGCAGCCCTCCGGTAGGACGGGCATGCCCAGCTTGAGCTGGAGGTTGGCGACGATCGCGAAGATGTCGGCGTTGCCGGGGCGCTCGCCGTACCCGTTGGCGGTGCCCTGCACGTGCCGGACGCCCGCCTCGACAGCGGCGATGGTGTTGGCGACCGCGCAGGCGGTGTCGTTCTGGGCGTGCATGCCGAGCCGTTCCGGCGCGATGCCGGTCCGCGCCACCAGTTGCTCGACCACGGCGGTGACCTGGGAGGGCAGCATGCCTCCGTTGGTGTCGCAGAGCACGAACCGCTCGGCGCCGGCGGCCAGCGCGGTCTCCGCCACGGCGGCGGTGTAGCCCGGGTCGAACCGGAACCCGTCGAAGCAGTGCTCCCCGTCGACGAAGACGCGCCGCCCCTGCGCCACCAGGTACGACACGGTGTCGCGGATCATGGCGAGGTTCTCCTCGGCGGTGGTGCGCAGCGCGCGCTCCACGTGCCGCAGGTCCGCCTTGGCGACCAGGGCCACGGCCGGGGTCCGGGCGTCGAGCAGGCCGCGCACCTGCGGGTCGTCCTCGACCGCGAGGCCGGCCTTGCGGGTGGCCCCGAAGGCGACCAGGATCGCGTGCCGCAGCTCCAGCTCGGTACGGGCGCGGCGGAAGAACTCGGTGTCCTTCGGCACCGCGCCCGGCCAGCCGCCCTCGATGAAGCCGACTCCGAGGTCGTCGAGCAGGCGGGCCACCGCCAGCTTGTCGACCACCGAGTACGTGAGCCCTTCGCGCTGCGCGCCGTCGCGCAGCGTCGTGTCGTACACCTGGAACGTCATCGGAGTCCTCTTCTCGTGCCCTGGGGAGCAAACAAAAAGACCCCCCGCGGATGCGGGAGGTCTGCGCGCTCGGCGGGGGAAGGGCCGGCGCGCTAGCTGCTAATGATCAGGACGAAGCTGGTCACGACCCGTACTCTGCCACCCCGGCCCCGGTTTTGGGAGGCGAAACCCATATTCCGGGACGATCGCGCGTGCGGTGATCGTCTTCACACCCGGCCACCGCCCGCCACGAGCGCAAACGGGGCTACGGAAGAATCTTGAACTGATCCAGTTACTGGCCCGGCCACCTCGCCCGGCCACGTTCAAGGAGGACCCGTGCTCACTGTCGGTGACCACTTCCCCGAGTACGAACTCACCGCCTGCGTGTCGCTCGACGCCGACAAGGCGTTCGAGACGATCAACCACAAGTCCCACGAGGGCCAGTGGCGCGTCGTGTTCTTCTGGCCGAAGGACTTCACCTTCGTCTGCCCCACCGAGATCGCCGAGTTCGGTCGCCTCAACGGCGAGTTCGCCGACCGCGACGCCCAGGTGCTCGGCGTCTCCGTCGACAACGAGTTCGTCCACTACGCCTGGCGCAAGGACCACCCGGACCTGCGCGAGCTGCCCTTCCCGATGCTCAGCGACATCAAGCGTGAGCTGACCTCCGCCTGCGGCGTGCTCGGCGCCGACGGTGTCGCGCAGCGGGCCACCTTCATCGTGGACCCGAACAACGAGATCCAGTTCGTCATGGTGACCGCCGGTTCGGTCGGCCGCAACGTCTCCGAGGTGCTGCGGGTGCTCGACGCCCTTCAGACCGACGAGCTGTGCCCGTGCAACTGGAACTCCGGCGGCGCGACGCTCGACGCCAAGGCGCTTCTCGCCGGCGCCGGGGCCTGACCATGGGCCTGGACGCGATCAAGGCGGGCCTGCCCGAGTACGCCAAGGACATCCGGCTCAACCTCGGCTCCACCATCACCACCTCGACGCTGAAGCCGGAGCAGGCGTGGGGCACCGCCCTGGCCTGCGCGGTGGCGGCCCGCAACCCGGTGGTGCTGCGGGAGATCGCCGCCGAGGCGGCCGGTCACCTCACGCCCGAGGCGGTCGAGGCGGCCAAGGGCGCGGCGGCGGTCATGGCGATGAACAACGTCTACTACCGGGCCAAGCACCTGATCGGCGACGAGCAGTACGCGTCGCTGCCGGCCCGGCTGCGAATGCAGATCATCGCCCGCCCCGGTGTGGAGAAGACCGACTTCGAGCTGTGGTGCCTCGCCGTCTCGGCGATCACCGGCTGCGGCGTCTGCCTGGAGTCGCACGAGAAGACGCTGCGCGCGGCCGGGTTCAGCCGTGAGCAGGTGCACGAGGGGCTGCGGATCGCCGCCGTCGTACACGCCGCCGCGGTGACCCTGGACGCGGAGGCCGCACTGGCCTGATCGACCGGCCCGCACGTGCCCGACCGGCACCGCACGGGCCGACGACCCGAGGGGCCGGCGTCACCACCGTGGCGCCGGCCCCTCGGCGTCGGCGGGCCGGCCGGCGGCGGGTTGGTGCCCGGACAGGGTGGGTAACCCTCCCGACTGACGACGGCGCCGCGACGGCCGCGGCCCTGGGGACGGGAGGCGGCACATGGACGGACTGGACCCGCGCGCCACGCACGGCGGCACCGAGCCGATCCTCGACGACGGCCGGGGCACGGTCGCCGGGGGCGCCCCGGCGGGCGCCTTCGACCCGTGGCGCTACCGCGACGAGGCGGGTGTGGCGAGCGCCGACCTGACCGGCTACAAGGTCGAGGCCACCGACGGCGCCATCGGCAAGATCGACCGGGCGAGCCACGAGGTGGACGACAGCTACCTGGTCGTGGACACCGGGCCGTGGATCTTCGGCAAGAAGGTGATGCTCCCGGCCGGGACCGTGAACCACGTCGACCACGACGCCCGCACCGTGCACGTCGACCGGGAGAAGGACCAGATCAAGGCCGCCCCGGAGTACGACGAGTCCAGCCACGCCGAACCGGGCTACCGGGACCGGCTGGGCGGCTACTACGGCGAGAACCACTCGGCGCTGCCGCCGGACGTGCCGCCGCGCGCCTGACATCCCGGCGACGGCCGGCGGGGACGGACGAACGCCCCGCCGGCCGTTACCGTGTCGGATGTGGACGCCGCGCAGAGCCCCTTCCCCGCCCTGTTCAACTTCCGCGACGTCGGCGGATACGCCGCTCGGGACGGGCGCACGGTCCGCCGCGGCCGGCTCTACCGCTCCGACTCGCTGCACCGCATCGACGAGACCGACCGGAGCGCGTTCACCGCGCTCGGCATCCGTACCGTCATCGACCTGCGCCGGCCGTCCGAGGTGGAACGCGACGGGCGGGTGCCCGACTACGACGGGCTGACCTACCGGCACATCCACCCCGAGCACGCCGACTGGGGCGCGAACCGGTTCGACGCCTCCGGCGTCAGCCTGGCCCGCTACCTGGCCGACCGGTACGCCGACCTGGCGCGTACCGGAACCGCCGGGCTCGCCGAGGCGGTCGGGCTGATCGCGGACAGCGCCAACGCCCCGGTGGTGGTGCACTGCGTCGCCGGCAAGGACCGCACCGGCATCGTCTGCGCGCTCACGCTGGCAGTGCTCGGGGTGCCCGACGAGGACGTGGTAGCCGACTACGCGCTCAGCACCGCCGCGTCGCGGCGCTTCACCGAGTGGGTCCGGGCCACGCTGCCGGACGCGGAGGAACCGCCGCCGCCGTTCCTGGAATCGCCGGCCGAGGCGATGGAGCTGTTCCTCGCCGAACTGCGCACCGGCTACGGGTCCGTCGAGGGCTACCTGACCCACGCCGGCGTCACCGGGGCGCAGGTGGAGTCCCTCCGCACCCACCTCCTGGACTGACCCTGCCTCGCGGTGATCGAGGAGCGAACCCCTCGATCACCGCGAAGCGCCGTCAGAGGACCCGGGTGACCCAGCCGTACGGGTCGGCGGCGCGCCCGCGCTGGATGTCGACGAGCTTCTGCCGCAGCGCCATCGTGGCCCGGCCCGGCTCGCCGCCGCCGATGAGGAACTCGCCGTCGGGGAAGCGCACGCCGCCGATCGGGGTGATCACGGCGGCGGTGCCGCAGGCGAACACCTCGCGCAGCCGGCCGCTCGCCGCGTCGGCCCGCCAGTCGTCGAAGGCGACCGGCGCCTCCCGCACCTCGTGCCCGGCCTCGGCGGCGAGGGTGAGGATCGCGTCGCGGGTGATGCCCGGCAGGATCGTGCCGCCCAGCGGCGGGGTGACGATGCTGCCGTCGTCGTAGACGAAGAAGACGTTCATGCCGCCCAGCTCGTCGACGTACCGCCGCTCGACCGCGTCCAGGAACACCACCTGGTCGCAGCCCGCCTCGATCGCCTCGGCCTGGGCCGCCAGCGAGGCGGCGTAGTTGCCGCCGCACTTGGCCGCGCCGGTGCCGCCGGGCGCGGCCCGGGTGTAGTCCGGCGAGACCCAGACCGTCACCGGCTTCACGCCACCGGCGAAGTACGCGCCGGCCGGCGAGGCGATCACGCAGTAGAGGTATTCGTTGGCCGGGCGCACACCGAGGAAGACCTCGCTGGCGAACATGAACGGACGCAGGTAGAGGCTGGCGTCCTCGTGCTCCGGGATCCACGCCTGGTCGATCTCGACCAGCCGGCGCAGCGACTCCACGAACGTCGCCTCCGGCAGCTCCGGCATGGCTAGCCGGCGCGCCGACGCGGCGAACCGGGCCGCGTTGGCCTCGGGACGGAACATCGTCACCGCGTCACCGGTGCGGTACGCCTTTAGCCCTTCGAAGATCTCCTGCGCGTAGTGCAGCACCGCCGCGGCCGGGTCCATCGGGATCGGCGCGCGCGCCTCCAGGCGGGCGTCGTACCAGCCCTTGCCCTCGGCGTAGCGGATGGTGACCATGTGATCGGTGAAGACCCGGCCGAAGCCCGGGTTCGCCAGCAGGGCGGCCCGGTCGGCGGCGGATACCGGCGCGGGATTCGGACGGATCTCGAAATCGAGCATGTCACCACCGCTCATCGCGCTGACCTCCCTGCGGGTTCACGGCATGCGGGATCGCACGCCGACGTCACTGGTGCCAGAAACTTACCCCGAACGGTCGTTCAGCGGATAGCTCCGCCCCGGCGGATGCGACGCGCCGGACGGTCTGGTGGGCCCGGTGACGGGTCTGGCGGCCCGGTACCGGGCCGCCAGCAGGGTCGGCCCGGTCAGGCTACGGCGTACGCGGCGAGCCGGTCGCCGACCTCCTCGGTGCGCAGCGGCGTCCCCGGCGTACGCCCGGCCAGCTCGGTGCCGACCGCGGCGGTGACCCGGGCGGCGGCGTCGGCGTGGCCGAGCTGGTCCAGCAGCAGCGCGGCGGACAGTACCGCGGCGACCGGGTCGGCGACGCCCTGGCCGGCGATGTCCGGCGCCGAGCCGTGCACCGGCTCGAACATCGACGGGTAGCGCCCCTCGGGGTTGATGCAGCCGCTGGCCGCGAGCCCGATGCCACCGGTCACGGCGGCGGCGATGTCGGTGAGGATGTCGCCGAACAGGTTGTCGGTGACCACCACGTCGTACCGGGACGGGTTCGTCACCAGGAACATCGCTGCGGCGTCGATGTGCTGGTATTCCGTGGTCACGTCCGGGTGCTCGGCGGCCACCGCGGCGAAGGCGCGCGCCCAGAGCGACCCGGCGTGGGTGAGCACGTTCGTCTTGTGCACGAGCGTGACCTTGCGCCGCTCCCGGCGGCCGGCGCGGGCGAACGCGTCGCGGATCACCCGCTCGACGCCGTGCCGGGTGTTCAGGCTCTCCTCGGTGGCCACCTCGGCCGGGGTGTCCCGGTGCAGCGCGCCGCCGGCGCCCGCGTACAGCCCCTCGGTGCCCTCGCGGACCACCACGAGGTCGACCTCGCCGGGCTTGACCGCCGCGAGCGGACCGGCCACGCCGGGCCAGAGCCGGGACGGGCGCAGGTTGACGTACTGGTCGAAGGCGAACCGGAGCTTCAGCAGCAGACCGCGCTCCAGCACACCCGGCGGCACGGTCGGGTCGCCCACCGCGCCCAGCAGGATGGCGTCGTGACCGGCCAGCTCGTCGAGGACGGAGTCGGGCAGCACCTCGCCGGTGCGGTGATAGCGCGCCGCGCCCAGGTCGTACTCGGTGGCCTCGATCCCGGGCACCACCGCGTCGAGGACCTTGCGGGCCTGCGCGACCACCTCGGGTCCGATGCCGTCGCCGGCCACCACCGCGATGTGTGCCACCTGGCGCTCCTCGTCTCGTCGTTAGGCGCAACCGTACGTCGCCGTCCCGGCCCCCGGTACGAATCTTCCATCATCCGGGACGGCGAATCACAGGAGGCTCCCAGCCGACATTCATGGTGCGGTCATCTCCACTGCTTAGGGTCGAGTTCACGGGTCGACGGGGGCCCGGAATGCGGCACCGCCGCGACGTAGCGGCGACCACCGAGGGGGCAGGTGTCATGCGGATCGAGCACCGGCGGGCCCACTGGGCGGACGAGCAGCCACGTACCCGCTGGGTCGACCAGTCCGCGTTCCGCCCGACCCGCCCGGACCTGCACCTGGGCGCCACGAACCACCGCGTCGAGCGGTCCGGTGCCGCGGCGTCCGGCCGGATCAGCGTCCGCCACACCGTCACCACCTCGACCGCCGACTACACCATGCTCCTCAACGCGCCGGAGTGGTTCGGCCACCGGGCGGTCAGCGAGGCGCTGCGCGACGCCGTCGCCGAGCTGCGCGCCGTCGACCTCACCTACGGCCCGAACCGGCCGGACAGCCTCGTCTCCCGGCTGCGCCGCGACGAGATCAGTCCCGACTCGTACCCCCCGCTGGCCGACCTGATCGACCTCTGCGCCGCGATGCGGGCGGCGACCGACGGCTGGTTCGACGCCTGGGCCGTGCCGGGCGGCTTCGACCCGGGCGGCCTGCTCGGCGGCTGGGCGGTGGAGCGGGCCGCGGCGCGGTTGCGCGCCGCCGGCATCCACGACTACGCCGTGCTCAGCGGCGCCGACCTGACGGTACGCGGACACGCCGCCCACGGCGGGCCGTGGCGTGTCGCCGTGCACCACCCCACCGACATCCGACGGACACCTGTCGTGCTGGAGATGACGACGGGCGCGGTCGGCACCTCGGGCGTCACCGGCCGGCGCGGGCACGTCGTCGACCCGCACACCGGCGAGCCGACCGACCGGCTCGTGGCCGCCACCGTGCTCGGCCCGAACCTCGCCGTCGCCGACGCCTACGCCACCGCCCTGTACGCCGCCGGACCGGCCGGGCTGGCCTGGTTCCGTCACGACACGGACTACCGCCCGCTGTTCGCGCACCACCGGCGCTGAGTCGCCGTCCGCCCGCACGACACCGGCCGGGAGCGCGATCGGCCCCCACGGTCTCGGCAACGACCGTGAGGGCCGGTCAGCGACGAGTGCGCGTGGCTCGCGCAATCGAGGGGTGCGGGCCGAGGGGCCGGGCGCCCGACCGCGCCACCCGAAGACGGGCCGGGGATCGACTCAGCGGAAACCGCATCGGTACGCTAGCGAATCGACGCAACTCGACGCAAGAGTCTCCACAGCGGACGCCTGGTGAACGATGTCGGCAATCAGCGGTGAACGCACGGTGGGGCAGAGGTGACGGGCCGGGCCCGGGATGGCACGCTGTCCGCCGTGAGTTTCGATCTGAGCGTGTGGGCCCTGCCGAACGGGGCGACACCGGAGCAGGTGCGGGCGGCCGTGCAGCAGTGCCGCGAGGGCCGCCACGGCGAGCAGCACCCCGACCCGCGACTCGTCGCCTTCTACCGGGCGATCACGGCGAGCTATCCGGACCGCCCGGCCCGGCCCGGTACGCCGTGGGAGGCGCCGCTGCACACGGCGGCCGACCACATCGAGATGAACCTGAACCCGGCCTGCCCCGATCAGGTCCTGCTGGACGTCGAGCGGCTGGCCGGCGAGCACGACCTGATGCTCTTCGACGCGCAGGACGGCTCGGTCTACCCGCCACCGGCCCGCGTCCGTTCCTGACCCACCGGGACGACGAAGGGCCCGGCCGATCCGGCCGGGCCCCGATGTGTCCTGTCCGGACTACACGTCGCGCAGGTCGGCCGCGCTGGCCGCGACCGCGCCGATCGAGTCGGCGGCGGAGGTGAGCAGGTCGGCGCCGAGCGCCTGGTCGACGGTCAGCGTCATCAGCGTCTCGCCACCGGCCTCGCGGCGGGCCACCTGCATGGCCGCGATGTTGACGCCGGCCTCGCCGAGCAGCGTGCCGACGGTGCCGACCACGCCGGGCCGGTCCGCGTAGCGCAGGAAGACCAGGATGCCCTCCGCGCCGATCTCCACGTCGAAACCGTCCACCTCGGTCAGCTTGAACACGTCGCGGGTGCCGGTGTGTGCCACGGTGCCGGAGACACGGACGGTACGCCCGTCCGGCAGCGCCCCGCGCACGGTCACCAGGTTCGGGTGGTCGACGGTCTCGCCCGGCGTGGCCAGCGTGACCTCGACGCCCCGCTCGGCGGCCAGGTGCGGCGCGTTGACGTAGGTGACCTGCTCCTCCACCACGGAGCTGAACAGGCCCTTGGTCGCGGCGAGCTTGAGCACCGACACGTCGTGGGCGGCGATCTCGCCGCGCACCTCGACGGTGACGCTGGCGGCCACCCCGCCGGCCAGGGCGGTGAACGCCCGGCCCAGCCGCTCGGCCAGCGGCAGCAGCGGGCGGACGTCCTCGGCGACCACGCCGCCGGCCTGCACGTTCACGGCGTCCGGGACGAACTCGCCCTGGAGCGCGAGCTTGACGCTCTTGGCCACCGCGAGACCGGCCTTGTCCTGCGCCTCGTTGGTGGAGGCGCCCAGGTGCGGGGTGGCCACCACGTTGTCGAAGGCGAACAGCGGCGAGGAGGTGCACGGCTCCTTGGCGTACACGTCGACACCGGCGCCGGCGACCCGGCCCTCCGCGATCGCGTCGGCGAGCGCCTGCTCGTCGACCAGGCCGCCGCGGGCGGCGTTGACGATCCGGACGCCCGGCTTGACGATCGCCAGCTCCTTCTCGCCGATCAGGCCGACCGTCTCCGGCGTCTTGGGCAGGTGGATCGAGATGAAGTCGCTCTCCCGCAGCAGCTCCTCCAGCCCGACCAGGCGGACGCCGAGCTGCGCGGCGCGGGCCGGCTGGATGTACGGGTCGTACGCGATCAGCCGGGTGCCGAACGCGGCGATGCGAGACGCGAAGAGCACGCCGATGCGGCCGAGGCCGACCACGCCCACGGTCTTGCCCTGGATCTCGACGCCGGTGTACTTGGACCGCTTCCACTCCCCCGCCTTGAGCGCGGCGCTGGCGCTGGCGGTGTTGCGGGCGACCGCGAGCAGCAGCGCGACGGCCTGCTCGGCGGCGGAGACGATGTTCGAGGTGGGCGCGTTGACGACCATGACGCCCCGGGCGGTGGCGGCCGGCACCTCGACGTTGTCCAGACCGACGCCGGCCCGGGCGACCACCTTCAGCCGCGGCGCGGCGGCGATCGCCTCGGCGTCGATCTGGGTGGCGCTGCGTACGATCACCGCGTCGGCCTCGGAGAGGGCGGAGAGCAGAGCGGGGCGGTCGGTGCCGTCCACGTGGCGCACGTCGAAGTCGTGCGCGAGCACCTCGATGGCGGCGGGGGCGAGTTCTTCGGCGATCAGTACGACAGGATTCATCGGTCCTCGTAGACGCTCGGTAATGGTTCGGCCTGGGGCGCCGGGACGCCGCGCTGCGCCCTGCGCCGATCCGTGCCACGGCCGTCGGGTGCGCTCGGGCACCACACCAAGGAATGGTAGGTGCCTGCCCGCTCTCCGGGTCGCGGACTGCGGGGTGAGCGCCCTCACACAGGTCCGTCGCACGCCTGTCATCCCCCGTTCACCGGGGGCGGTGCGGGACGAGGCGTTACTCACCGTGTCCCAGCACGTGAACGAACGGCGGCCCGCGGCCGGACGCCGGGGAGAGCGTCGGGCCGCGGGCCGCACGAGGGAGAAGCTCAGGCGGTCTCGGTGATCGGCCGGTCGACCCAGCTCATCATGGCCCGCAGCTTCTGCCCGGTCTCCTCGATCGGGTGCGCCGCGCCCTCGGCCCGCCACTTGGCGAAGTTCGGCCGGCCGGCCTCGTCCTCGGCCACCCACTCGCGGGCGAACTCGCCGGACTGGATCTCGCCGAGGATCTTGCGCATCTCGTCCTTGACCCGCGAGTCGATGACGCGCGGGCCACGGGACAGGTCGCCGTACTCGGCGGTGTCGGAGATGCTGTAGCGCATGCGGGCGATGCCGCCCTCGTACATCAGGTCGACGATCAGCTTCAGCTCGTGCAGGCACTCGAAGTAGGCCACCTCGGGCGCGTAGCCGGCCTCGGTGAGCACCTCGAAACCGGTCTGCACCAGCGCCGCCGCGCCACCGCACAGCACCGCCTGCTCGCCGAACAGGTCGGTCTCGGTCTCCTCGGTGAACGTGGTCCGGATCGCACCGGCCCGGGTGCCGCCGATCGCCTTGGCGTACGCCAGGGCCAGGCCGAACGCGTTGCCGCTGGGGTCCTGCTCGACCGCGACCAGGCAGGGCACGCCCTTGCCGTCGACGTACTGGCGGCGGACCAGGTGACCGGGGCCCTTCGGGGCGACCATCGCCACGTCCACGTCGGCCGGGGGCTTGATCAGGCCGTACCGGATGTTGAAGCCGTGGCCGAAGAACAGCGCCTTGCCCGCGGCCAGATTCGGCGCGATGGCGTCGGCGTAGAGACCACGCTGGGCGGTGTCCGGCGCCAGGATCATGATCACGTCGGCCTCGGCCGCCGCCTCGGCGGGCGTGAGCACCCGCAGGCCCTGCTCCTCGGCCTTCGGCCGGCTCTTCGAGCCGGCGGGCAGGCCGATCACCACGTCGACGCCGGAGTCGCGCAGCGACAGCGCGTGCGCGTGGCCCTGGCTGCCGTACCCGATCACGGCGACCTTGCGGCCCTGGATCAGGCCCAGGTCGGCGTCGTCGTCGTAGAACACCTCAACGCTCATTGACTTCCCTTTCGTACGGCGGTGCCCGTCGGCCCGTCGAAAAACTTGTGGGTACGGATCAGGCGGCGCGCAGGGCCGGGCCGGCGGTGATGGCCCGCGAACCCCGCCCGATCGCCACGGTGCCGGACTGGACCATCTCCTTGATGCCGAACGGCTCCAGGTCGCGCAGCAGCGCGTCGAGCTTGTCCGGCGTGCCGGTGGCCTCGATGGTCAGCGTGTCCGGCGCGACGTCGACCACCCGGGCGCGGAACAGGCCGACCGTCTCCAGCACCTGGGCGCGGGCCGCGCGGTCCGCGCGGACCTTGACCAGCAGCAGCTCCCGCGCCACCGACACCTGCGGATCCAGCTCCACGATCTTGAGTACGTTGACCAGCTTGTTGAGCTGCTTGGTCACCTGCTCCAGCGGCGAGGACTCGGCGTTGACCACGATGGTGATGCGGGAGACGTCCGGGTTCTCGGTCTCGCCCACGGCGAGGCTGTCGATGTTGAACCCGCGCCGGGAGAACAGCCCGGAGACGCGGGCCAGGACACCCGGCTTGTTCTCCACCAGCACGGACAGCGTGTGCATAGTCATAGCTGTGCCTTCCTCGTCATGCCCTCATGGCCCTCGCTGCGCTCGGTGCATTCGGTCATGACTACAACTCGTCCTCGTCGAAAGCGGGGCGCACACCCCTGGCGAACATGATCTCGTCGTTGCTGGTGCCGGCGGCGACCATCGGCCAGACCATCGCGTCCTTGCCGACCACGAAGTCGATGACCACGGGCGCGTCGTTGATCGCCATGGCCGCCTCGATGGTCTTGTCCACGTCGGCGGCGTTCTCGCAGCGCAGCCCGACGCAGCCGAGCGCCTCGGCGAGCTTGACGAAGTCCGGGATGCGGTGCTTGTGCGTGCCCAGCTCGGTGTTGGAGTAGCGCTCCCCGTAGAACAGGGTCTGCCACTGCCGCACCATGCCGAGATTGCCGTTGTTGATCACGGCGACCTTGATCGGGATGCCCTCCAGCGCGCAGGTGGCCAGCTCCTGGTTGGTCATCTGGAAGCAGCCGTCGCCGTCGACCGCCCACACGGTGGTGTCCGGCTTGCCGACCTTCGCGCCCATCGCGGCCGGGACGGCGTAGCCCATGGTGCCCAGGCCGCCGGAGTTGAGCCAGGTGTGCGGCTTCTCGTACGAGATGAACTGGCTGGCCCACATCTGGTGCTGGCCGACGCCCGCCACGTAGACCGCGTCCGGGCCGGCGATCTCGCCCAGCCGCTTGATCACGTACTGCGGGGAGAGCGTGCCGTCGGCCGGCTCCTCGAAGCCCAGCGGGTACCGCTCGCGCAGGTCGTCGAGCTGGGCCCACCAGTCGGTCAGGTCGGCCGGCGGGTGCCCGGCCTGCTCGGCGGTGACGGCGGCGATCAGCTCGTCGATCACGTGCCGCGCGTCACCCACGATCGGGACGTCCGCGTGCCGGTTCTTGCCGATCTCGGCCGGGTCGATGTCGGCGTGCACCACAGTCGCGTCCGGCGCGAACGAGTCCAGCTTGCCGGTCACCCGGTCGTCGAAGCGGGCGCCCAGCGCCACGATCAGGTCGGCCTTCTGGAGGCCGTAGACCGCGGCGACGGTGCCGTGCATGCCGGGCATGCCCAGGTGCTGGCGGTGCGAGTCGGGGAACGCGCCCAGCGCCATCAGCGTGGTGACCACCGGGATGCCGGTCTGCTCGGCCAGCTTGCGCAGCCCCTCGGTGGCGCCGGCCTTGAGCACGCCGCCGCCGACGTAGAGGACCGGACGGCGGGCGCCGGTCATCAGCCGGGCCGCCTCGCGGATCTGCTTGCCGTGCGGGTGCAGCGTCGGCCGGTAGCCGGGCAGGTCGAGCGTGGGCGGCCAGGAGAACGTCGCCGGCGCCTGGAGCACGTCCTTCGGGATGTCGACGAGCACCGGGCCGGGCCGGCCGGTCGCGGCCAGGTGGAACGCCTCGGCCAGCACGCGGGGGATCTCGTCGGCGGTCTGCACCAGGAAGTTGTGCTTGGTGATGGGCAGCGTGATGCCCTGGATGTCCGCCTCCTGGAAGGCGTCGGTGCCGATCGACGGCCGGGCCACCTGCCCGGTGATCGCCACCATCGGGACCGAGTCCATGTACGCGTCCGCGATCGGGGTCACCAGGTTCGTCGCGCCCGGACCGGAGGTGGCGATGCAGACGCCGACCCGGCCGGTGGCCTGCGCGTAGCCGGTGGCCGCGTGCCCGGCGCCCTGCTCGTGGCGGACCAGGATGTGCCGGACCGTGGAGTCGTAGAGCGGGTCGTAGGCGGGCAGGATCGCGCCGCCCGGAATGCCGAAGACCACGTCGACGCCGAGCGCCTCAAGTGACCGCACGAGCGAACCGGCGCCCGAGACCTCCGCGGTGGCGGGCTCCCGTACGGGCGTCTCGGTGGTGGCGGCCGCCGGGACGGTACGGCCGGGGCGGGCGGCGGGGTCGGAGTCACCGGCCGCGCCGGTGCCGGAGCGGGCACGGCGGGCGGAGTGGGCGAGGGTCTCTGGCGTGGGTCTCGTCATGGCGGTTCAAGCCTTCGGAAGTGAGTGGGTGACGCGCTTCTCAGGATGGGACGGGGAGGTCCCGGCGATGGTCCGACGGCAACAAAAAAGCCCACGTGCAGGATGCACGGGGCCAGCGCACTCTCGGTGGGAGAGTGCGCTCAGGTAAGTACTCGCGGCGACCGGTTCGACGACATGCGGCTAAGCCTGACGCATCTCACGCGATGAGTCAACTGATCCCACATTTTGGTTCACGGACGTGGGCGTGTCGGTCGCCGCGACCCCCTCCGCGCCCGGTGCCACCTGCGAAGATCCCTCCATCGAGGGACGCGGGGCGGGCGGATTGTTGCGCAGCCGGGGCAGCAGCGGCGACGGGGCGCGCGCCGGCGCGGGCGGCGGCACCGGCGGCATCGCGGTGTGCCGGTTGCCGGGCGCCGTGGCCGCCTCCAGCATCGCCTCCAGGTGCTCGGCCGGTACGCCCCAGCCGAACAGCGCGCCCTGGCCGAACCGGCACCCGGCGGCCACCACCGCGGCCAGCTCGGTCGGGTTGGTGACGCCCTCGGCGATCACCTCCAGCCCCAGTTGGTGCCCCAGGCGCATGACGATGTCGACCATCGGGGCGAACGCCGGACCGTCCCGCCCGACCGGCCGGACCGGCTCGTGCTCGGCGACCAGACTGTGGTCGATCTTGAGGATGTCGATCGGCAGCCGCCGGAGCTGGCCGAGCGACGAGTAACCGGCGCCGAAGTCGTCGAGTGCGATCCGGACGCCGGTCAGCCGCAGCGCGGTGAGCCGCCGGATCAGCTCGTCCAGGTCGGTGGCGACCGCGTGCTCGGTCACCTCCAGCACCAGCCGCTGCGGCGGCACGTGGTGCGCGCGCAGCGCGTCGGCGACCTGGACCACGTACTCGGGGGCGTGCAGCTCGCGCGGCGACACGTTCACCGACACCCAGACGTCGTGCCCGTCGGCCAGCCAGCGGGAGAGCTGGTAGCAGGCCTGGTGCAGCACCCACGCGCCGAGCTTGGCGATCATCCCGCACTCCTCGGCGAGCGGGATGAACTCGTCCGGCCGGACGTTGCCCAGCTCCGGGTGCCGCCAGCGCAGCAGCGCCTCCGCGCCGACCGGCCGCACCGACGGCAGCGAGGCAACCGGCTGGAAGACCAGCCGCAGCTCGTCGCGCTCGATCGCGCCGCGCAGCTCGTGCTCCATCCGGGTACGCCGGCTCAGCAACTGGTCGTAGGTGGCGTCGTAGCGCTCGATCCGGTTCTTGCCCCGCTGCTTGGCGTAGCGCAGCGCCAGGTCGGCGTTGCGCAGCAGCAGCTCGACGTCCTGCTCCCGCTGCCCGGCGGCCACGCCGATGCTCACCGACAGGAAGACCGGCCCGTCGCCCTGCTCGTACGGGCGGCCGAGCACCCCGAGCAGGCGGTCCGCGACCGGGCCGGGGTCGGCCGACCCGTGCATCAGCACCGCGAACTCGTCGCCGCCGAGCCGGGCGGCCAGGTCACCCGGGCGCAGGTTGCCCCGCAGCCGCCGCCCCACCTCGATCAGCACCGCGTCGCCGACGTCATGCCCGCGCATGTCGTTGACGTTCTTGAAGCCGTCGAGGTCGAGCCCGAGCAGCACGCACGGCACGCCCGCCTCGGCACTGCGGTGCAGGGCACGCAGCAGCCCGCGCCGGTTCGCCAGCCCGGTCAGCGGGTCGGTGTGCGCCAGCTCGCGGAAGTGCGCCTCCCGTTCGGCCAGCCGGATGGCGTAGCCGCGGACGTCGTTGAGGGCGAGGTACTGCCGGGTCACCAGGGCGAACCCCTCGACCGTGCCGGCCACGATGGCGTACCCGTCGAACCCGCCGCCCTGCACCAGGTGGTAGATCGCGGAGGCGGCCATGGCGAACATCGGCACGAAGGCGTACTCGCCGTCGCGGCGGATGAAGTCGACGTCGAGCTGCGTCAGATCGGCCCGGCGCCCGGCCACGGCGGTGGCCAGCAGACCGGCGGCGGTCAGCACCGCGCCGGTGAGCACCATGCCCGGGCCGGCCTGGCAGAGCCCGGCGGACACGGCCAGCCCGCCCGCCGTCACCGCTATCGCGCCGGCGGCGAGCAGCGTGAGCCATCCGCGCGGCGGCGCGACCCGCAGCACGACGATCACTGTGAGCCCCGTGGTGAGCGCCGCGCTGACGGTGGCCAGCACGATCGGCAGGCAGGCGACGGGTGTGGCGTCGCCGAGCAGCCGGGTCGGCTCGCTGAACGCCACCCAGCCGACGAACCAGAGTGCGCTGCCCATGATCAGGCCGTCGAGCAGCAGCCGGGCGGTGGCGGCCCGGGTCGCGGCCGCGCCGGGCAGCCGCAGGACGGCGGCGCCGAGGCCGAGCGCGGCGAGCGTCGTACCGGCGGCGACGAGGACCGCCCATCCGGTCCGCTGGCCCTGCCGGTGCGCCCAGTGGTCACCGGCGGCCAGCAGACCGCCGAGGCCGACCAGGAGGCTGAACAGGGCAGCGCAGGCGGCGACCGCGAGCAGCAGGTGAGCCGGCCGGCGGGGGCCGGTGCGACGCCGCACCGACGCGACGAGCAGCACGGCGGCACCGGCCGCGGCGATCCCGCTCAACACCGCGACGGTGACCATCCCCGGGGACGACTGCACGCGTCAACTCTGCCGGATGAGCGCCTCCCGTGGGGGACCGGGTGTGCAACTGTTGGGACACAGGGTGCGCGCGGCGGAGTCGCCGCGCGGATGGTGTCAGACTGGTTGTCATGCCTGAGCTGCGGTCGAGGACCTCCACCCATGGTCGGACGATGGCCGGTGCCCGGGCCCTCTGGCGGGCCACCGGGATGACCGACGACGACTTCGGCAAGCCGATCGTCGCCATCGCGAACAGTTTCACCCAGTTCGTACCCGGTCACGTCCATCTCAAGGACCTCGGTGGCCTGGTCGCCGACGCGGTGGCCGAGGCCGGCGGCGTCGGCCGGGAGTTCAACACGATCGCCGTGGACGACGGCATCGCCATGGGCCACGGCGGCATGCTCTACTCGCTGCCCAGCCGGGAGCTGATCGCCGACGCGGTGGAGTACATGGTCAACGCGCACTGCGCGGACGCCTTGGTCTGCATCTCCAACTGCGACAAGATCACCCCGGGCATGCTGCTGGCCGCGCTGCGGCTCAACATCCCGACCGTCTTCGTCTCCGGCGGCCCGATGGAGGCCGGCAAGACGGTGGCGATCGAGGGCGTGGTGCACTCCAAGATCGACCTGATCGACGCCATGATCGCCTCCTCGAACGAGGCGGTCACCGACGACCAGCTCGGCGAGATCGAGCGCTCCGCGTGCCCGACCTGCGGCTCCTGCTCCGGCATGTTCACCGCCAACTCGATGAACTGCCTCACCGAGGCGATCGGCCTGGCCCTGCCCGGCAACGGGTCGACGCTCGCCACCCACGCCGCGCGGCGGTCGCTGTTCGTCGAGGCCGGGCGCACCGTCGTCGAGATCGCCAAGCAGTGGTACGAGAACGACGACGCCTCGGTGCTGCCGCGCTCGATCGCCGGCCGGGAGGCGTTCGAGAACGCGATCGCCCTCGACGTGGCGATGGGCGGCTCCACGAACACCGTGCTGCACCTGCTCGCCGCCGCCCGCGAGGCGGAGCTGGACTTCGGCGTGGCCGACATCGACGCGATCTCCCGCCGGGTGCCGTGCCTGGCCAAGGTCGCCCCGAACTCCCCGAACTACCACATGGAGGACGTGCACCGCGCCGGCGGCATCCCGGCCATCCTCGGTGAGCTGGACCGCGCCGGGCTGCTGCACCGCGACGTGCGGTCGGTGCACTCCCCCAGCCTCGACAAGTGGCTGGCCGACTGGGACGTCCGGGGCGGCTCGGCGACGCGAGAGGCGGTCGAGCTGTTCCACGCCGCGCCGGGCGGGGTGCGCACCACCGAGCCGTTCTCCACCACCAACCGCTGGTCGTCGCTGGACACCGACGCGGCCGGCGGCTGCATCAGGGACCGGGAGCACGCGTACAGCGCGGACGGCGGCCTGGCCATCCTGCACGGCAACCTCGCGCCGGCCGGCTGCGTGGTGAAGACCGCCGGCGTGCCCGAGGAGTGCCTGACGTTCCGCGGCCCGGCCAAGGTCTACGAGTCGCAGGACGACGCGGTGACCGCGATCCTCGCCAAGGAGATCGTCGCCGGGGACGTGGTGGTGATCCGCTACGAGGGCCCGAAGGGTGGCCCCGGCATGCAGGAGATGCTCTACCCCACCTCGTTCCTCAAGGGCCGTGGGCTGGGCCGCTCCTGCGCGCTGCTGACCGACGGCCGGTTCTCCGGCGGCACCTCCGGCCTGTCCATCGGGCACGTCTCCCCGGAGGCGGCCTCGGGCGGGCTGATCGCGCTGGTCCGCGACGGCGACGAGATCGTCATCGACATCCCGGGCCGGTCGATCGAGCTGAACGTGCCCGCCGACGAGTTGGAGGCGCGCCGGGTGGCCGAGGAGAAGCGGGACCGCCCGTACACCCCGGTCGACAGGCAGCGTCCGGTGTCGGCGGCGCTGCGCGCGTACGCGTCGATGGCGACCTCGGCCAGCGACGGCGCCTACCGTCGCGTCCCGGAGTGACGTAAGGAAGGGCCCCCTTTTAACGCCTCCGGTAGAGGAGGGGCCCTTCTTAACGCCCGCGCGCCGGTAACCTCCGGCGGCGTGGAGACGACGGTGAGTTACGCGCGACTGGTCCGGCCGGCGATCGACCGGGTCTACGTGGGTGCCAGGTGGGGAGCCCGCGCCCGGATGGAGGCGTTCTACGCCGAGCGCGGCTGCACACTCGGCGCGGAGAACAGCTTCTTCTCCGGTGTACTGGCCCGGCCGATGCCCGCCGAGTCGCTGGCCGACGGCCTGATCTACACGTCCGGAAGCATGGACGAGGAGCTGGCGCAGGGCGTCGTGGTCCGGGACGCCGACGGTGACTGGCACCTCACCGACCTGGGACGCGAGCTGACGCTGTTCGCCCAGCGGGCCACCGGTGAGGCAGCCGAGGAACTGTGGTCGACGCTGCCCGGTGTGCTGCCCGGTCTGCGCATCGTGCCCCGCCTCGCCGACCTGGTCGGCCGGGTGCTGACGCACGCGCAGGCCACCGGCGGGCCGGTGTTCCGGGCGATGTCCCCGCCGTACGAGCCGGAGGGCGCCTCCCCGGCGCTGCTGCTGGTCACCCGGCTGGGCTCGCTGCGCCACCACCGCGCCGACGCGCACCGGGCCGCGTGGCGGGCCGCCGGGCTGACCGCCGACGAGATCCGCGCGCTGCCGGACGGCCCGGAACGCGCGGCGATCGAGGCGGACACCGACCGCCGCGACGAACCGGCGTACGCGGCGCTCACCGAGGCCGAGCGGTGGGAACTGCTGGCCGGCCTCGCCGCCCTGCCCGACTAGCGCTCGTCCTTTCCCGCCCTCGGGTGGGAACGCCATGACCCGTTTGACACCCATGGCGTTCCCCTCACCGCTGGGTGGGGTCCTCCTCGGCCGGTGCGGTGCCGTCGATGGGCAGGCCGAACTCCGCCGGTGAGTTCTCGTCGGTGCCGTCCAGGTCCGCGTGCGGGTCCTCCGGGGTGACGTCGTCGGGGTCGGCGCCTCCGGCGTGCAGTTCGGACAGCTCAACCGGATCAGTCATGCCGTCCTGGTACCCGGCGTGCGCCGCCCGAACCCGCCGGTGCGTCAGCCTGCCCGATGTCGCTCCAGGCCGTCGAAGAGCAGGTCGAGGGTGAACTCGAACTCGGTCTGACTGTCGCACCACCCGAGCGTCGGATCCGCCGCGTCGTGCGTCTCGGCGGCGACCATGGCGGCCAGGTGCGGCAGCCGCTCGGCCAGCGCCACCATCTCGGCCTCCGCTGCCGCCGCGTCGGCCTCCCCGCCCGCGTCCGGCCGGAACACCTCCTGCGCGAAGCCGAGCGCAAGGCTGCCGAAGGCGTGCAGCGCCCGGTGGGCGATCCGGTACGAGAAGCCGCCCTCGACGAGGGTGGCGAGGATGCCGTCGTAGTAGGCGTACACCCCGGCGGGGACGGTCGGGCGGGAGCTGAGCAGCGCCGGGGCCCACGGGTGCCGCAGCATGACCGCACGCGCGGCGAGGAAGCGCAGCCGCAGCCGGGTACGCCAGTCACCGCCGGGCGCGTCGGCCTCGGCCCGTTCGGCGGCTGCGGTGATCTCGGCGGCGACGGCGTCCACGAGGCCGTCGAGCAGTCCGGCCTTGCCGGGCAGGTGGTGGTAGAGCGACATGGCCTCGACGCCGAGTTCGGCGGCGAGCCGGCGCATCGTGAGCGCCGTCATCCCCTCGGCGTCGACCAGGGCGATCGCGCTGGCCAGGGCCCGCTCGCGGCTGAGCGGCTCCCGAGGCTTCCTCGCTCCCATGCGGCTTCCCATCTCCCTTGACCTTACAACGTATGGTTAGCCTTACAACGTAAGGCGACCCCGGCCCCGGCACGTCGATCACCCCCGAAGGAGCCGCCATGCACCAGCTGATCCGTACCGCCCGGGTGACCGGGCTGTTCTACCTCGGGCTCGCCGTCACCGGCGCCCTGGGGTTCCTCACCGTCCGTCCCATGCTCTTCGACGCCGACGACGCGGGCACGACGCTCGCCAACCTGGTGGCCCACGAGCCGCTGGCCCGCCTCGGCATCGCCCTCGAACTACTGGTCGTCCTCACCCAGACGCTCACCGCGGTCTGGTTCCACCGCCTGTTCCGTACTGTCGACGGCACCGCCGCGGGCAGCATCGCCGCCTTCGGGCTCGTCAACGCCGTCGCGATCCTCGGCAGCGCCGCCGTCCTCGCGACGGCCTTGCAGGTCGCGACCGGCGGGCCGGGCGACGCCGACACCGTCCAGCTGCTCTACCTGGTCAGCGGGAACCTGTGGGAGGTGGGCGGGCTCTTCTTCGGCCTCTGGCTGGTGCCGATGGGCTGGTGCGTGCTCCGGTCGGGCTGGCTGCCCCGGCCGCTGGGCTGGGTCCTCGTCGCCGGTGGTGTCGGCTACGTGCTCATGACGTTCGTCGCGTACCTCGCCCCCGGCGCCGGCGCCGTCGGCGACCTGCTGGTGATCCCCGCCACTGTGGGCGAGGTCTGGATCCTCGGCTACCTGATCATCTTCGGCGTGCGCAGGCGGGCACTCGAAGGGACCGAAGCCTAGGCCGGGCTCGCGGCGAGGGCGACACCCCGGGCGTACCGGATGGCGGCCGGGGTGTCCGCGAACACCAGGCCCTCGCGGCGCAGCTCGTCGGCGACGCCGAGCGTGCTGAGCACCTGGTCGTGGCCCGGGGTGATGCCGGAGAGCAGCACCGTGATCCCCCGGCCGCGCAGCCGGGCGATGGCGTCGCCGAGCACCTGGGCGCCGGTCGCGTCGACCGTGGAGACGCGGGACATCCGCAGGATCACCACCCGCACGTCGGCCACCTCGGCCAGTTCCAGCAGGAACGTGTGCGCGGCGGCGAAGAACAGCGGCCCGTCCAGCCGGTACGCGACGATGTGCTCGGCGAGCAGCGCGTGTTCCTCGTCGCTGTGCTCGCCGGTGTCCAGCGGCACCTGTTCCAGCTTGGCGCTGCGGGCCACCGCGCGCAGCGCCAGGACGACCGCGACCGCGAGCCCGACGACCACTGCTGTCACCAGGTCCCAGATCACCGTGACGGCGAACGTCAGCACCAGCACCACCGCGTCGGCGCGAGTGGCCCGCATCAGCGCGAGCAGGGAGGCCGCCTCCACCATCCGTACCGTGGTGGCGAGCAGCACCCCGGCCAGGGCGGCCAGCGGGATACGGCCGACCAGCGGGGCGGCGGCGAGCACGATCGCGGCGAGGGCCACCGCGTGGGTGAGCGCCGCGAGCTTCGAGGACGCCCCGGCGCGGACGTTCACCGCCGTACGGGCGATGGCGGCGGTCGCCGGGATGCCGCCGAAGACCGGGGAGGCGAGGTTGGCCAGGCCCTGGCCGAACAGTTCCCGGTCCGGGTCGTGCCGCTCGCCGACCGTCATGCCGTCCGCCACAGTGGCGGAGAGCAGGCTCTCCAGGGCGGCGAGCGCGGCCACGGCGAGGGCGCTCGGCAGCAGTACGCCCAGCGCGCCGAGGTCCACGAAGTCCAGCGACGGCGCGGGCAACCCTTGCGGCAGCTCGCCGATCCGGGCCAGGTCGATCGGGGCCAGCTCGGCGAGCAGCGTCGCGGCGGCCACCCCGACCAGGGAGAACGGCACGGCGGGCCGCCATCGGCCGCCGAGCAGCATCAGCGCCGCCACGCCGAGCGCCACAGCGATCGCGGCGGGCCGGGGGTGCGCGGCGAACCGGGCGACCGCGTCGGCGGCCACCGCCCACACCTTCTCGCCGTGCGCGGCGGTGACGCCGAGCGCGGCCGGCACCTGTTGCAGCGCGATGACCACGGCGATGCCGGCGGTGAAGCCCTCGATCACCGGGGCCGGCAGGTAGCGGACGTACCGGCCGAGGCGGGCCACTGCGAGCGCGATCAGGATCAGCCCGGCCAGCGCGCCGACCATCAGCACGCCACCGGCACCGAACTGCTGCACCACTGGCACCAGCACGACTGTCATGGCCCCGGTGGGACCGGAGACCTGGAGGTTGGAGCCGCCGAAGATCGCCGCGACGGCGCCGGCGACGACGGCGGTGACCAGGCCGGCCTGCGCGCCGAGCCCGGAGGTGACGCCGAAGGCGAGTGCCAGGGGCAGCGCCACCACAGCGACGGTGAGCCCGGCGAGCAGGTCGCGCCGGGGTGAGCGGCGCGCGTTCTGCCAGTCGGCCCGGCCGGGCAGCAGCCCGGCGAACAGCCGGCCCGCCCGGCGTACGGCGTCACCGGCGCGAAGGGCAGCCGCGCTCACCGGTCCGTCCCGGAGGCCCGCAGTTCGTCCAGCAGGGCGTCCCGGTCGGTGAGGACCGCGCCGAGGATGCGCCGTCCGGCGGCGAGCAGGTCGGCCACGTCGGGGGTGCTGAGCGCGTACATGACCAGCGGGCCGTCCCGGTACGAGGTGACCATGCCGGCGCGGCGCAGCACGGCGAGCTGCTGGGAGAGGTTCGACGCCTCCACGTCGATGGCGGCGAGCAGGTCGCGGACCGGTTTCGGCCCGTCCTGGAGCAGTTCGAGCACCCGGATGCGCACGGGGTGCCCGAGGGTGCGGAACAGCTCCGCCTTGGCCTGGTACAGCGGCACCGACATGACTCACCTCTCCGACGACTCTGAAGACTTTAGCACTTGCAGAAATCTTCAAATCGATGGAGATGCGGGTATGGCCCCTCAGACGAGGTCGTTGACGCAGCGCAGCACCGGGCGGCGGGTGAGCGCGTCGGCGTCGAGCGGGCCGGGCGCGTGCACGGTGAACGTCGCGCTCTCCCCCGGCAGCAGCGTCACCAGCGCCCGGTCCACCTGCGCGGCCGGATCGAGGCGATCAGGGAACAGCGTCAGGTCGCGCAGCACGGTCCGGGCGGTCACCCGGACCCGCCGGCCGCCGTCGACCGGCTCGACAGTCGCGTCCCACTGCGCCGCCGGCCACCGCACGTCGCGGTCCTCGGCGAAGAACCACAGCGCGCGCTCCGCGGCGTCCCCGGCGTCCGCGACGAGCAGTTCCGCGCGGCCGTCGTCCGGCCGCGCCAGCTCCGCCGGCAGCGCCAGCACCACCGAGGAGTACGCCGGGACGTCGAGGTCGACCGAGGTCTTCGCCCTCGGCTCCCCGGTGAACGCCAGCCGGGTGACGGTGGCCGGCCCGCTCCACGCCCGATCGGTCTCGTTCACCGCCACCAGCGCCAGTCCGCCGTCGCGCGGCTGCACCGTCAGCAGCCGGTCGGCGTAGGCGCGGCGCAGCGCGTACCAGAGGGGTTTGCGGCGGCCGTCGCCGTCGATCGCCGACCAGGACGTGACCGGCCAGCAGTCGTTCAGCTGCCACACGACGGTGCCGGTGCAGACCGGCCGGTGCGAGCGGAAGTGCTCCACCCCGAGCTGGATGGCGCGGGCCTGGTTGAGCTGGGTGAGGTAGTGCCAGTCGTCGAAGTCGGCGGGCGGCGGCAGGTGGGCGTCGAGCCCGCGCCGGAGCTTGCCGTCCCCGTCCGCAGCCTTCTGGTGGTGTGCCATGCCCGGCGAGTCGTGCGTGAGCGGGTCGTCGGAGAGTGCCCGGCGCAGCGTCGCGTACGCGGGCGGCGCCTGGTAGCCGAACTCGGCCACGAAGCGTGGAACGTAGTCCCGGTAGCGGGTGTAGTCGTCGGTGTTCCACACGTCCCAGATGTGCGTGGTGCCGTGCGCCGGGTCGTTGGGGTGGACGTCCTCGCTGCCGGACCAGGGGCTCCCCGGCCAGTACGGGACGGTCGGGTCCAGCTCGCCGACGATCGCGGGCAGCAGGTCCAGGTAGTAGCCGCGTCCCCAGGTGCGTCCGGCCAGGGGCTCCTGCCAGTCCCAGTCGTGCCAGCCCCAGATGTTCTCGTTGTTGCCGGTCCAGAGCACCAGCGACGGGTGCCCGGCGAGGCGGGTCACCTGCTCCCGCGCCTCCGCCTCGACCTCGGTGCGGAACGGCTCCTCCTCCGGGTACGCGGCGCAGGCGAACAGGAAGTCCTGCTGCACCAGCAACCCCGTCTCGTCGGCGAGGTCGTAGAAGTCGTCCGACTCGTACCGGCCGCCGCCCCAGACGCGCAGCAGGTTGACGTTCGCGCCGGCCGCTTGGCCGAACCGCTCCGCGAGGCGCTCCCGGGTGACCCGGTTGGGGAACGCGTCGTCGGGGATCCAGTTGACGCCTTTGACGAACACCGGCACGTCGTTGACGTGCAGCGTGAACGGGGTGCCGTGGGCGTCGGGCGTGGTGTCCAGCCGGACCGAACGGAACCCGATCCGGCGGGCGGCGGCGTCCAGCTCCCGGCCGTCGGCGCCGTGCAGGGTGACGTCGAGGTCGTACCGGGGCTGGTCGCCGTACCCGATCGGCCACCACAGCGCGGGGTCCGCGACGGTGAGCGTCACGACGGCGGTCCGCTCCCCCGCCGGTACGGCGACGTCGGCGGTGACCCCGGCGACGGCGGCGCGGACGGTCAGCGGCTCGTCGCCGGCCCGCTCGACCTGCACGTGCAGCTCGACCCGGCCGACGTCGTCGGCCACCGTGACAATCGGCCGGACCGACGCGAGCCGGGCGGTGGACCAGGCGTGCAGGCCGATGTCGCGCCAGATGCCGGCGGTGACGAGCGTCGGCCCCCAGTCCCAGCCGAAGTTGCAGGCGGTCTTGCGGATGAAGTGGAACGGCTCCGGGTACGCGTTGGGCCGGTCACCGAGCCGGTCCCGGTGCGCCTCCGCGTACCGGTACGGGGAGTCGAAGCGTACGGCGAGGGTGTTGCCGTCCGGGCGCAGCAGCGCGCGGACGTCGAAGCGGTACGAGCGGTGCTGGTTCTCGGTGCGGCCGACCTCGACGCCGTTGAGCGTGACGGTGGCGACCGTGTCGAGGCCGGCGCAGACCAGGTCGACCCGCTCGTCGTCACCGGGCTGCCCGGCGAACGTGGTCTCGTAGACCCAGTCGGTGCGGCCGATCCAGGTGAGGCGGTTCTCGTTGTCGTCCAGGTACGGGTCGGGGATGAGGCCGGCCGCGAGCAGGTCGGTGTGGACGCAACCGGGGACCGACGCCGGCACCGCCGTCCCGGCGATCTCCGCCGGCCCGGGCTCGGCCCGCAGCGTCCACCCCTCGTGCAGCAGCGTTCGACGGCTCACGACTTCACCGCGCCTTCCATGATTCCGCGGACGATCTGACGTCCACCGATGAACAGCATGACCAGCAGGGGAACGGTGGCGATGAACGCGCCCGCGAGCACCCGCCGGTAGATCACGTAGTTGCCGCTGGCCAGGTCGGAGACCGCCACCATCGACGTCGGGTAGTCGGTGCCGCTGAGCGTGATCAGCGGCCACTGGAAGTCGTTCCAGGTGGCCACGAACGTGAGCAGGCCGAGCACCGCCAGGGCCGGGCGGATGGCCGGGAGCACGATGGTCGCGTACACCCGCATGGTCGTGGCGCCGTCGACCCGGGCCGACTCGATCAGCTCGTCCGGGACGGTGTTCACGATGAACTGCCGCATGTAGAACACGCCGAACGCGGTGACCAGGCCGGGCGCGATGACGGCGAGCAGCGTGCCGTTCCAGCCGAGCTCGCCCATCACGATGTAGAGCGCGACGATGCCGAGCTGGTTGGGCACGGTGAGCGTGAGCACCACGAACAGCATGAGCGCGCGGCTGCCCTTGAAGCGCAGCTTGGCGAAGGCGAAGCCGGCCAGCGAGCAGAAGAACAGCACCGAGGCGGTCACCACCACCGAGACGATGACGCTGTTGACCAGTGATGCGGCGAAGTAGACGTCCTGGAGGGAGAAGACCTCGTCGACGTTGGTGAGGAAGCGGTCGCCCGGTACGACAGCCGGTGGCAGCTTCGCCAGCGCCTCGTCGTCGCTGGTGGCGATGACGAACATCCAGTAGAGCGGGAACGCGGCGAACAGCATGCTCACCGCGAGGAGCAGGTAGGTCCAGAGCCCGGCCGGGGTGTCCTGTGGCGCCCGGGCCACCACGCGTCGCGTCGTCACCGGCGGCCTCCGGAGAGTCGGTTGGTCAGGAGGTAGTTGACGCCTGCGACCACCAGGATGATCAGGAACAGCGCCCAGGACATCGCGGCGGCGTACCCGAGGTTGAGGTCCTTCCAGCCGACCTTGTAGATGAGCTGGGCGATGGTCTGCCACTCGCCGTCCGGCCCGCCGGTCGCGGCCTGGGCGTTCGGGTCGAACAGCATCGGCTCGGTGAACAGCTGCAACCCGCCGATGGTGGACAGGATGACCGTGAACAGGACCACCGGCTGGATCATCGGGACGGTGATCCGCCAGAGCTGCTTCCACGGCCCGGCGCCGTCGATCGCCGCGGCCTCGTAGACGTCGCGCGGGATGGACTGCATGGCGGCCAGGTAGAGCAGCGCGTTGTAGCCGATCCACTTCCAGTTGACCATGGTGGCGATGGCGATCCAGGCGTGCAGCTTGTCCGCCCGCCAGTCGATCGGGTCGTCCGGGCCGCCGATGCCGAGCAGGCCGAGCGCCCAGTTCGCCATGCCGAAGTCGCGGGAGAAGAAGACGCTGAACACCATCGTCGAGGCCACGATCGGTGTCACGTACGGCAGCAGCACGCCCACCCGCCACCACGTCTGCGCCCGCAGCTTGCGGTTGAGCAGCGACGCGACGAGCAGCGCGAGCAGCAGTTGCGGCACGGTGGAGAGCAGGAAGATGCCGAACGTGTTGTAGAGGGCGTTCCAGAAGTCCTCGTCGGCGAACAGGCGGCTGAAGTTCTCGGCGCCGGCCCAGTACGGCAGCGTCGGGTCGTCCAGCCGGTAGTTGCGCAGCGACACGACCGCGTTGAACAGCAGCGGGAACAGCCCGAACACGAGGAAGAGCAGGAAGAACGGCGCGATCATCAGGTACGGCATGTACCGCATGTCGAAGCGGTACAGCCGGTCGCGCCAGGTCATCCGCCGGTCGCCGGCGCCGGTACGGCCGCGCTTGCGCGCGGGTGGGCGGCCGGGCGGCGCGGGCGCGGCACGGGTGCTGGACATCGGTTCACTCCAGGGCCGGGAGATCGGACGGTGACGGGGCGGACCGGGCCGCCCCGTCACCGCTGACACGTCAGGACTTGGCGGCCTTCTCGGCCTCCTTGACCGCCTCGGACCAGGCGGCGTCGGACTTGAGCGACTTGTTCTCCACCCGCCGGATCACGTTCTCCACCGCCACCCGGGTCGGGCCGTTCTTCCGGCCCAGGTACTGCGGGGTGAGGCCCTGCGCCATCTTCGGGAAGATCTGGCCGACCGGGGCGTCGTTGAAGAACGGGTTCTTGAAGTCGGCGATCGCCGGGTCGGTGTAGAGCGCCGGCTGCGACGGCAGGTTGCCGACCTTCTTGAAGATCTCGATCTGCTGCTCCGGCGCGACCAGCCAGGTCAGCAGCTTGTACGCCTCGTCGACGTTCTTGCCCTGCTTCGGGAGCGTCAGGAAGGAGCCACCCCAGTTGCCGCCGCCACCCGGTACCGCGGCGATGTCCCACTTGCCCTCGGTGCCCGGCGCGGTGTCCTTGATGTGGCCGAGCATCCAGGCCGGGCAGGCGAGCACCGCGAACGCGCCGCTGGTGAAGCCCTTGTCCCAGTCGGCCTGGAAGCTGACCAGGTTGGCCGACAGCCCGGCGCCCACGGCCTTGACCGTGTAGTCGAACGCCACCTTCGGGCCCTGCTCCATCCGGAGCTGGTCCTGCTCGTCGTAGAAGCCGACCGGCTGCTGGCCGAGGATCGGGTTGAACAGGTTGGTGCCGGCGTCGATGAACTTCTTCTTCGTCGTGGCGGTGTACTGCTGGCCGACCTCGATGAACTTGTCCCACGTGGGCCAGAGCGCTGACACCTGGTCGCGTTCGGTGGGCAGGCCGGCGGCCTTGAACAGGTCGGTGCGGTAGCACATGGCCAGTCCGCCGACGTCGGTGCCGAGGCCGATCTGCGTCTTGCCGTCGGCCGACAGCGACTGCTTCCACTTCCAGGGCAGGTACTTGCTCTCGTACGAGCCGGCGCCCTTGTCGAGCAGGTTGACGAACTTGTCGGACTGGCTGCGGAACTGGACCATGAAGCCCTCGTCGATCGCCGCGATGTCCGGCGCCCCGTTGCCGGCGACGAGCTTCTTCTGCAGGTCCTCGTGCTGGGCGTTGTACTCGCCCGAGTTGAGCTGGATCTTGACGTTCGGGTGTTCGGCCTCGTACTTGGCCTTCAGATCCTGGAGCCCGAAGTCGCCCCAGAAGTTGATTTTCAGCGTGACCTGACCACCGGCCGAGTCCGAGCCGCCGGTGGTGCTCCTGCCGCTACAGGCGGCGATCATGACCAGGCTGACGGCACCGACGGCGGCCACGCGCGCCAGGTGCGTCCAGGACCGTTTCATGTCATCCTCCGCGCCGAATGGGAACGCTCCCGATATCGAGGAACGTTGACTGAACCGGATAAGTGAGGCCACCGTACGGTTCACCTTCAGGGCTGTCAACGGGCGGTTACCGATGTGCCCGTCCGGTAACCTCGCCGCCGCTCACGACTGCCGTTCACGGCCGTCCAGGGCAGGTGCCGGGCGATCGGCGCTCTAAGCTGAACCGCACAAGCGACGGCCGCCGGAACCCGTCCACCGCCACCCGCCGGTGGCACCCGGGACCGGCGCGGCGTGCAGTAGCGTCACCAGACGCCGGCGACCCGGCGACCGAGAACGCCCGCGAGGGCCGGACACAGTGGAGGAACGCTTCGGTGAAGCGGCCGACCATCGCCGACGTCGCCCGGCGCGCCGGGGTCTCCAAGGGCGCGGTGTCGTACGCGCTCAACGGCCAGCCCGGTGTCTCCGAGGCGACCCGGCAGCGGATCCTCGCCATCGCCGCCGAGATCGGGTTCCGTCCGAGCAGCGCCGCCCGCGCACTGTCCGGCGCCACCGCCAAGGCGGTCGGGCTGGCGCTGTGCCGCCCCGCCCGGATACTCGGCATCGAGCCGTTCTTCATGGAGCTGATCAGCGGCGTCGAGGCCGAACTGTCGGCCCGCTCGTACGCGCTCACGCTCCAGGTGGTCAGCGACCAGGAGGCCGAGATCGCCGTCTACCGGCGGTGGTGGGCCGAACGCCGGGTGGACGGTGTGCTCGTCTGCGACCTGCGCACCGACGACCGGCGGGTGCCGGCACTGGAGGAACTGCAACTGCCGGCGGTGGTGATCGGCGGACCCGGGCACACCGGCGGCCTGGCGAGCGTCTGGGCCGACGACGCGGCGGCCCTCGTCGAGACGGTGGAGTACCTGGTCGCGCTCGGCCACCGGCGCATCGCCCGGGTCGGCGGGCTGCCCACGCTGCTGCACACCGAGATCCGCACCGAGGCGTTCACCGGCGTGTGCCGGCGGCTCGGGCTGGACGAGGCGACCACCGTCTGGTCCGACTACACCGGTGAGGAGGGCGCGCGCGCCACCCGCCGGCTGCTCAGCTCCGCCGGCCGCCCCACCGCGGTGATCTACGACAACGACGTGATGGCGATCGCCGGGCTCTCGGTGGCCCAGGAGATGGGCCTCACCGTGCCCGGCGACCTGTCCATCGTGGCCTGGGACGACTCGCCGCTCTGCCGGCTGGTGCACCCGCCGCTCACCGCGCTGGGCCGGGACATCCCGGCGTACGGCGCGCACGCCGCCCGGCAGCTCCTGGCCGTGATCGCGGGCGAGCCGGCAGCCGTCGTGCAGGACGAGACGGCGCACCTGACGCCGCGCGGCAGCACCGCCCCACCTCGTACGACGACCCGCTGAACCGGTTCAGCTCACCGGGCGGTGGACGGATACTCCTCGAACCACGCCTCGACCCGCTCGGCGGTCGCCGGCCGGGCCAGCGCGAAGCCCTGGCCGTACCGGCAGCCGGCCCGCCGCGCGCCGGCCACCTGCCCCTCCGACTCCAGCTCCTCGACCACCAGTTCCACGCCGAGCCGGTCGGCCAGGTTCGCCACCACGTCGATCAGTGGGCGCTGACCGTCCCCACCCGGGCCGACCAGGTGCGGACCCACCTTGAGCAGGTCGATCGGCAGTCGGCGGAGCTGCGCGAGCGAGGCGTGCTCGGCCCGGAAGTCGTCGAGCGCGATCCGTACACCGATCGACCGCAGGCCGGCCAGCCGGGCTACCACTGTGGACAGCTCCAGTCCCACCACCGGCTCGGCCACCTCCACCACCAGCCGTTCCGGTGCCACGTCGTACGCGGCCAGCGCAGTCGCGGTACGCGCCACGAAGTCCGGCGCGGCCAGCTCGCGCGGCGTCACGTTCACCGCCATCCACAGCTCGCGGCCGCCCTCCGACCACGCGGCGAGCTGGCGGCAGGCCCGGTCCAGCACCCACCGCCCGATCTCGCCGGTCAGGTCCAGGTCGGCCGCCACCGGCAGCAGCTCCGCCGGGAGCACTGTGCCCAGCGCCGGGCTGCGCCATCGCAGCAACGCCTCCGTACCCACCGGCATCCGGTCGGCGAGCGCCACCACCGGTTGGTAGACCAGGTCCAGCTCACCGCGCGCCACCGCGCCGGGCAGTTCCCGCTCCAGATCCAGGCGGCGGACCAGCTGCTCCTCCAGGTAGGCGTCGTACCACTCGACCCGGTCCCGGCCGAGCTGCACCGCCCGGCGGCGGGCCAGGTCCGCCTGGCGCAGCACGTCCTCCGGATCGCCGCCGCTGGTCTCGGCCAGCCCGACGCTCACCCCGAGCCGGGCGACGCCTCCGGGCCGGGGGTACGGCTCGGCCAGCGCCGCCAGCAGCCGCAGGCCGAGCGCGTACGCGAGCACCGGCCCGAGATCGGTGAGGACGGCGTACTCGGTGTCGCCGAGCCGGGCCACCAGATCGTGCGTCTCGGAGCTTGCCCGCAGCCGGCGCGCGGCCTCGCTGAGCACCGGCCCCTCCGGCACGGCGCCACCCACCCCGTGCAGGTCGACGACGAGTAGCCCGCCGCCACTGCGTTCCGCCATCGCCCGGACCAGATCCACGCGGGTCAGTGGCACGGGCTCCACCGGCCGGGAGTCCGGTCCGAGCCGGCGCCGCAACCACGCCTCGCGGGCCGCGAGCCGTTGCACCCGGCGGCGCTGGTCGGCGGCGGCGAGCAGCTCACCCACCATGATCGGCGGAATGACGGCCAGGCCCAGGGCCATCGCGGCGGTACTGAACTCCCCCGCCGTCATCAGGTGGATCCCGGCGGCCAGCGCGGCGATCCCGGCCGGCGCGGTGAGGCGGGGCCAGGCAGCCGGCGCCGCGTCCCGGCCCGGCCGCTCACCGCCCGAGGTACGCCGGGCGCCTGCGGCCGTGAGCAGCGCCCCGGCCACCAGGGGCGCCGCGACGAGCGGCAGCGCCCGGTCCGGCGCGCCGTAAGCCAGCAGCACCACCAGTAGCGTCAGCCCGCCGAGCGTCAGGGCGGCCCCGGCGTGGCAGCGCGCGGCGCCCGGCCGGCGGCGGCGTTCGGCGACGGCCGCCACCGCGAGCACGGCGAGCACCACCGCGCCGCCCGCCGCCACCATTCCGGCCACGGCCGGGACCGGGCCGCCCGGCAGCAGCATCCAGCCCGCGAAGACCAGGCTGACGCCGAGCGCCAGCACGTCGACGGTACGGCGCACCAGCTCCGGGCCGGACAGCCGCGATCGGCCGGGCAGGCGCAGCAGGGCCGTCACGTGCAGCGCCCCGGTGAGGCACAGCCCGGCCAGCGCGATCGGCAGCCGGTGGGCGGCGTCGCTCAGCGGCAGCACCGCGACGGTGAGCCCGGCGACCAGGACGGCGCTGTCCAGGATGGCGGCGACCCGGCGGGACAGCGCAGCCCGGCGAGCCCGCCGCCCGGTCCTCGGGCCGAGCACCGTCGCGCCGTGCGTCACGGCGGGGTCCGGCGCTTCGCCCGTCGGCACGGGACGGCCGGTCGGCGCGCGGTGGCCGGGCGGTGCGGGACGGTCGGGCGGCGCGGGGCCGTCGGGCGGCGCGGGGCCGTCGGGCGGTGTGGCGGCTCCGGCCAGCCAGGCGAGCCGGACGCAGGCGAGGGCGAAGCCTCCGGCGACGGCGAGCGCGGCGGCTGCGGGGCCGGGCAGGGCACCGGCGACGCCGGCGAGGAGGAACGCCGTGCCGACAGTTGAGACGGCGACATCGGGCAGGACTGATCGCCGACGGGGAACGGCGGGAGGGGGGACGGGCACGGCGGTCGCCTTCGTGAGGGGGCACGGGGGCGGTGCGGTTGCGGTGCGCGGTACGACGTGCGGGGTCGGGGCGGTACGGGAACGCATCGGCGGGGACCGCTGCGGCCACGCCTAGAAACGATCCCGGAAGCGCCCGGTGACGTCACCGCCACAGTGACATCCGTCACATCAACGGCGGTCACCGGCCCGGATCACGTCCAAGATCGACGCGTCGGTCCCGCGTCGGTCTCCCGCGCGAGATCTTGGAAGGAAACGGCTCGCGGAGGGGCCCAACGCTTCCAAGATCTCCAACTCGAGCGAGATCTTGGTACCGGACCGCCCCGCGAGGGGCGGAACCGTACCAAGATCGTCAGCGGGAGCGAGGAGGGACGCGGGAGGGGTGGGGACGCCCGCGGGGTGGCGGGGACTGGCCGGGTGGGATCATCGGGGGGTGAGCCGCGCCGATACCGTCCGTTTCCGTCACAACCAGGCCATCCTGGTCGCCGCGATCGTCGCCTTCATCGGCGCGCTGCCGCTGGCCTCCGCCCGCTGGTGGCTGCTCTGGGTGCTGCTCGTGCCGCTCGCCGTCGCGGTCTGGGCGTGGCGGGCCGGCACCGACGCCGATGCCCGGGAGCTGCGGCTGCGGGCGCTCGTCGGGCAGCGCCGGGTGCCGTGGAACCAGGTCGCCGAACTCGCCGGTGACCCCCGCGGCCGGGCGGTGGCCCGGCTCGACGACGGCGAAGTGGTGATGCTGCCGGCGGTACGCGCCACCGAACTGCCCCGGCTGATCGCCGTCACCAGGCAGGAGCTTCCGGACACCGGCAGCGATCATTAAGCCACCCGCGATCAGTAGCCGTCGACCACCCGGTTCGTCAGCTCCTCCCCGGCCACGTACCGGCGCAACTGCTCGCCCACGAGGCGGTACGCGCGGGGCAGCAGCCCGCGTACCGAGCCGGCGACGTGCGGGGTGAGCAACACGTTCGGCAGCTCCCACAGGGGATGGTCGGCGGGCAGCGGCTCCGGGTCGGTGACGTCCATCGCCGCGCGCAGGCGGCCCGAGGTCAGCTCGGCCACAAGCACCGAGGTACGTGCCACCGGACCGCGGGCGGCGTTGACGAGCAGCGCGCCGTCAGGCATCGCGGCGAGGAAGCGCTCGTCGACCATGCCCCGGGTCTGCTCGGTCAGCGGCACCAGGAGGACCACCACGTCCGCCTCGGGCAGCAGCGCGGGCAACTCGTCCACCCCGTGCACGCCCTGGCCGGGTCGCGGCGTACGGGCCACGAGCGTGAAGCTCACCTCGAACGGGGCGAGCCGGTCGCGTACCGCGGTGCCGATCGAGCCCGCGCCGACGATCAGCACCCGCTTGCCGGCCAGTTCGTCGGTGGGCGCCACCTCGTCGTACGCCCACTCGCGCCGGGCCTGCGCGCGGGCCAGCGGCGCGAATCCGCGCAGCGAGGAGAGGATCGCGGCGACCACCCATTCGGCGGTGGGTGAGTCGTGCACGCCCCGGGCGTCGCAGAGCGTCACGCCGTCGGGGATCCGCCCCACCCAGGCGTCCGCCCCGGCGGAGAGCAGTTGCACCACCTCGACGTCGGGCAGCTCGGCGAGGAGCGCCCCGGCGTCCGGGCCGGACAGGAACGGTGGCACCCAGAACCGCACCCCGGACGGGGACGACGGCGGCCGCCGCGGGTCGTCCAGCAGCTCCACGGTGACGCCGGGCGGCAGCTCGCCGAGCAGCCGGCGGCCCTCCGGGTGCGGGATCCATACCTTCACGACCGCCGACGATATCGGCCCCGGACCGGCCGGCGCGGCGTGACCCGTGACGAACACCGCGCCGGGAATGGAGTGGCGGCCCGGCGGGGTATAACCGAGAACGGGATGCCGGTCGGGTGTTCCGCTTGCTGAGGGCGGTGGCGATGAGCGAGGACGGCCGGGGACGGGTGTCCGTGCCGATTCCGGCGCTCGCCGACCCCGACCGGTTGCGTTCACTCGACGAGACCCGGCTCGACGCCGTACCGGACGAGGCGTTCGACAGGTTCGCGCGTCTGGTCGGCGATCTGCTGGACGTGCCTGTCGCACTCGTCTCCCTGGTGGACGCCGAGCGCCAGTTCTTTCCCGGCGCGACCGGCCTGCCGGAGCCGTGGGCGGCCCGCCGGGAGACGCCGCTGAGCCACTCGTTCTGCCAGCACGTCGTCGACATCGAGATGCCGCTGGTGCTGCCCGACGCCCGCCTCTACCCGCGCGTACGCCTCAACCTGGCGATCGAGGACCTGGGCGTGGTGGCGTACGCGGGCATGCCGCTGACCGACCTGGAGGGGCGGGTGCTCGGCTCGCTCTGCGCGATCGACAGCAAGCCCCGGGCCTGGACGAAGGAGCAGCTGCGGACGCTCGCCGACCTGGCTGCCGCGTGCTCCTCGGAGCTGCGACTACGTATTGCGGTCCGCGGCGCCGAGCAGGCCCGCCGCCGCGCCGAGGAGGCGCACGACCGGCTCGCCATGCTGGCCGGGATGAGCGAGATGCTCGGCGGCACGCTCGACGTGGCCACCGCCGTGGACCGGCTCGGGCACGCGATGGTGCCGCTGCTCGCCGACTGGTGCCTGATCACGCTCGTCGACCCGGCGGGCCGGCCGCGCACCGTCACCGGCGTGCACCGCGACGCCGAGCGCGAGGCCGACCTGACCCGCTTCGCCGAGTTGCTGACCACCGGGCTCAGCGCGGAGTCGCAGATCCGGTCGGTGCTGCGTACCGGGCGGCCGGCGGTGCGCGCAGTGGCCGACCTGGACGACGTGGCGCGCGGGACCAGGCGCCCGGAGCTGGTGCCGCTCGCCGACCGGCTCGGCATCGGCTCCCACCTGACCGTGCCGATCACCGCCGCCGGGGACCGGGTGATCGGGGCCGTCACGCTGGTCAACCGTCAGGGGCGGCGCGGTTTCGACGCCAGCGACCTGCGCACCGCGCAGGACATCGGGGTACGTGCCGGACAGGCGGTCGGCAACAGCCGCCTCTACGGGGAGCAGCGGCACGTCGCCGAGGTGCTCCAGCACAGCATGCTGCCGAGCCTGCCGGCCGTGCCCGGAATCGAGCTGGCCGCCCGCTACCTGCCGGCCGCCGACCGGGTGGAGGTGGGCGGCGACTGGTACGACGCGTTCGTCCAGCCCGACGGCGAGCTGATCGCCGCGATCGGCGACGTCGCCGGGCACGACATCGAGGCGGCGGCCACCATGGGCCAGTTGCGCAACCTGGTGCGGGGCAACGCGTACGGGCGTAACGACCCGGTGGAGGATCTGGTCGCCCACCTCGACCAGGCCATGGGCGGGCTGCGGGTGCCCACCGTCGCCACCGCCGTGCTGGCCCGGGTCCGCCCGGCCGACGACGGGCTGATGGTCTTCTGGTGCAACGCGGGGCATCCTCCGCCGCTGCTGGTCCGCGCCGACGGCACGGTCTCGGTGGCTGACGGCCGCGGGCCGCTGCTCGGGCTGGCCCGGCCGCCCCGGCGTACCGGCCGGACGCTGACCCTGGCACCGGGCGACACGCTGCTGCTGCACACCGACGGGCTGATCGAGCGCCGGGACCAGCCGATCGACGAGGGACAGGCCGAACTGCTCGCCCACCTCGAGGCCGGCGGGCCGGGCGTACCGCTGGACCTGCTCTGCGACCGGCTGCTCGCCGCCGCGCACCGGCGCGAGGACGACGTCGCCCTGCTCGCGCTGCGGGCCGGCTGACCGGCACTCCTCCGAACGGCCGGACGCGGGCAGGGGTGCGCGCGACGTGCCCGGTTCGCCGGTCCGCCCGGCTAGGCTGGGCCGGGTGAGCCCGCGTCTTGCGTACCCCCGTGTCAGCCGCCTCCGGACGGCGCTGGCGGCGTCCTGCGCGGCGTTGCTCCTGGGCACCGCCGGCTGCTCCCTCGGCGAGCCCGAGCCGGACCCGGCCGGCGCACCGCCCAACCTGCCCACACCGTCCGGCACCGCGAGTCCCGGCGGGGCCGGTCAGCAGGTTGTCGCCACCGTGCTGGCCAAGGGGCTGGAAGTGCCGTGGGGCATCGCGTTCCTGCCCGACGGCGGGGCGCTGGTCACCGAGCGGGACAAGGGACGGATCCTCCAGGTCGGCCCGGAGTCCGGCCCGGACGGGCTGGCCGTGCGGCCGGTGCAGACCGTGCCGGACGTCGCCGCCGGTGGCGAGGGCGGCCTGCTCGGCATCGCGGTCTCCCCCGCGTACGCCAAGGACCGCACGGTCTTCGTCTACTACACGGCCGAGGACGACAACCGGATCGCGAAGATGCAGCTCGGGCAGGCGCCGAAGCCGATCCTGACCGGCATCCCGAAGTCCGGCACGCACAACGGCGGCGGGCTCGGCTTCGGCCCGGACGGCCACCTCTACGCGAGCACCGGCGACGCCGGGCGCACCGAGAACGCCCAGGACGCCAAGAGCCTCGGCGGCAAGATCCTCCGGATCACGCCGGACGGCAAGCCTGCGCCGGGCAACCCCACCGCCGGATCGCCGGTCTGGTCGACGGGCCACCGCAACGTCCAGGGCTTCGCCTGGACGCCGGACAAGAAGATGTACGCGGTGGAGTTCGGCCAGAACACCTGGGACGAGATCAACCAGATCAACAAGGGCGGGAACTACGGCTGGCCCCGGGTCGAGGGGCGCGGCGACGACAAGCGCTACGTGAACCCGATCACACAGTGGCCCACAGGTGACGCCTCCTGTTCCGGCCTGGCGGCGGCGGACCGTCTGCTCGTCGCCGCCTGCCTGCGCGGCCAGCGACTCTGGCTGGTGGAGCTGGCCGGCAACGGCACAGTCCTCGGTCAGCCGCGCGACCTGCTCAACGGCCGGTACGGTCGGCTACGGGCCGTCGCGGCGGCGCCGGACGGCTCGCTCTGGGTGAGCACGTCGAACCGGGACGGGCGTGGTACGCCCACCGCCGAGGACGACCGCCTCCTGCGGCTCGTCTTCGCCGACGGGGGCGCCGGCCGGAGCTGATCCGGCCCACCGGGTTTGTCAAGATCGCGCAAGGGGCAGGTCAGAATCTCAGCATGGACGGCCACGAGAACGAACAGCACCGCACCGGGGACGAGACGTCTCCGGAGCGCGGGCGCGCCCGCCGCCTGACGGCGTGGCGGCCCGGTCACCGGCTGCGCCGGCTGGGTGTCGTGCTGGCTCTGCTCGCGGTCACGCTCGGCGGCATCGTGATCGGCACGTACGCGGGCGGCCACGTCGGCACCGACATCGGCCCGTTCCGGGCCGAACTGAAGCTCAGCCCGTCGCTGTCCGGCGGCACCACCGTCGACATCCCGCCGCTGGGCGCGCTGCTGCTGGACAGCCACGACGGCCCGGCGTACCTCACAGTCGAGGTGGGCTCGCTGGATCAGGGGCGCACCGAGGCGCTCATCGACGACCCGGCCAGCATCAGCCGGGCCAGCCAGTCCGCCGTCCAGGACGTCCGCGACGGCGTGATGCGGCTCGGGCTGCGTACGCTCGCCTCGGTCGTGCTCGCAACGCTGCTGCTGGCCGCGCTCGTCTTCCGGGACGTCCGGCGCACCGCCTGGGCCGGCGGTCTGGCGCTGGTCGTGACCGCCGGCAGCCTCGGGATGGCCGCGAGCACGCTGCGCCCGCAGGCGATCGAGGAGCCGCGGTACGAGGGCCTGCTGGTCAACGCGCCGGCGATCGTCGGTGACGCGCGGCGGATCGCGAACGACTACACCAAGTACGCCGAGCAGCTCCAACGGCTGGTCGGCAACGTCAGCAAGCTCTACACCACGGTCTCCGCCCTGCCCGTGGTGCAGCCGTCGCCCGGCACCACACGGGTGCTGCACGTGTCGGACATCCACCTCAACCCGACCGGCTGGCAGCTGATCCGTACCGTGGTCGAGCAGTTCGGCATCGACGTGGTGGTCGACACCGGCGACATGACCGACTGGGGCAGCGAGCCGGAGGCGTCGTTCGTCGGGTCGATCGGCCTGCTCAAGAAGCCGTACGTGTTCATCCGCGGCAACCACGACTCGCCGCGCACCGCCGCCGCGGTGGCGCAGCAGCCGAACGCGATCGTGCTGAACGACTCGGTCACCACAGTGGGTGGGCTGACCATCGCGGGCATCGGCGACCCCCGCTTCACCCCCGACAAGGAGACCTCACCGGCCGGCAGCGGCCTCACCTCGGCCGTCGCCGACCAGGTGATCGGCGCCGGCGAACAGCTCGCCGCCACGATCGACAAGTCGCCGCGCAAGGTCGACATCGCGCTCATCCACGACCCCGCCTCGGCCGGCCCGCTCTCCGGCGACTGCCCGCTCGTGCTCTCCGGGCACACCCACTCCCGGCAGGTGTCGAAGCTGCCGCAGGTGGAGGGCAAGCAGCCGACCACGCTGATGGTGCAGGGCTCCACCGGTGGGGCCGGGCTGCGCGGCCTGGAGGGCGAGAAGCCGACTCCGCTGACCATGACTGTGCTCTACTTCGACCAGCAGAAGCTGCTCCAGGCGTACGACGAGATCACTGTGGGCGGCACCGGGCAGTCGCAGGTCAACCTGGAGCGGCACGTCATCCGCGACCCGGCGAAGGGCGACCAGGTGCCGGTCACCCCGACCCCGACCCGCGGCCCGTCGGAGTCGCCGTCGCCGGGCACGACCACGCTGAGCCCCACCCCCACGAGCTGACCGCCCCGCTTTCTCGCCTTTCTCGCGGTCAGCCCGGCGCCCTGCAGCACTGACACCCGGTCACTCGGCGTCACGAAGCCCGTCCGGCCCGAGGATGTCCCGCCGCCGACTTTGCTTTGCACCCATCGGCGCAGCAGGAACCGAGCGTCACCGTCTGGGTGGGTGCAGAGCGGCGAGCGTTCCACTACGCCCCAGCTCAGGGCGGTGATGCGGATATGGCTGCAGAGCAAAGGGGCCGAGAGGTGATCCCCCGGGTCGCCAGAGGCGGTTACCCTCCGCAGCCATTCCCGCCGTCACTTTCCGTGAGGAATGCCGTCCACCGCGCCACCCGAATCGGCCAGGACGCGGCCCGCCGTGCCGGGGTCGATCCGGGAGCCAGGAGAGCCGGCAGAACCCGGTCGCAGGACGCACCGGGCCGAGTGCCAAGGGCGGGCCGGATCGCCCGAGAGAGCCGGAAGACCGGCGAGCCGAGAGGCTGAGGCCCACCCGGAGGCCGGACCTCACCGCGAGGACCCGGGGCCGTCCGGATGTCCGGCCGGCCCCGTGGCGGCGTGCGGTCAGCGCAACGGACGCGCGCCTCAGCGCAGCGCGATCGCGGCCAGCGCGGCGTTGACGATGCTGCCGGGCAGCAGGTCGTGCAGCTCGTACAGCTCCCGGACACTGCCGGACTGGCCGAACTCGTCCACCCCGAGCGGCACCGCCGGAGCGCCGACCGCCGAGCCGAGCCAGGCCATCGCGTGCGAGGCCGCGTCGTGCACGGTGACCACCGGCACCCGGTCGGCGAACGCCGACCGCAGCGCGCCCGGCACGCTCGGCACGGTCGCGGTCCGCACACCCTGTCGCAGCGTCCGCTGCCACGCCCGGTAGAGGCGGTCCAGGCTGGTCACGTCGACCACGTGCGCGGCCACGCCCTCCTCCGCCAGCTCCGCGGCGGCCGCGAGCACCTCCGGCAGAACCGCGCCGGAGGCGGCGAGCTGCACGACCGGGGCGTCAGCCAGATCGGGGTACGCCTGGTGCGCGTCGACGAGCCGGTACGCGCCGGCCACCACCTGCCGCCGCAGCACGGCGTCCCCGAGCCGTGCCCGGGCCGCCTCGAACGGTGCCTGGTCGATCGGCCGGGTGCTGAGCCGGAAGTAGTAGGCCCCGTCCTCGGCTGGCGCGGCTGTCGCGGCCGGAGCGGAGCCACCGGCGATCTGCCCGAGCGCGTCGCAGAGCAGCCAGTCGAGGCTGCCGGCGTACGCGGGCTCCAGGAACGTCACCCCGGGCAGCTCCAGGCCGACCGATGCGGTGATGGTGGACTGGTGCGCGCCGCCCTCCGGGGCCAGCGTGATGCCGGACGGGGTGCCGGCCACCACGAACCGGGAACCGGAGTACGTGCCGTACAGGAACGCGTCCAGACCGCGCAGCACGAACGGGTCGTAGACCGTCCCCACCGGCAGCAGCGGCTGGCCGGACAGGTCCCACGACAGGCCGAGCTGGCCGAGAAGCAGGAACAGGTTCATCTCCGAGATGCCCAGCTCGATGTGCTGCCCGGCGGGGCTCTCGGTCCAGCGCAGCATCCGGTCCTCGGTCCAGGAACGCTGCTCGGTCGGTGCGAAGACGCCCGTCTTGTTGATGAACCCGGCCAGGTTGGTCGAGGTGGCCACGTCCGGCGCGGTCGTCACCAGGTAGGGCGCAACCTGCGGATCGCGGGCCAGGTCGACCAGCACCCGGCCGAAGACCTCCTGGGTGGAGACGGGCTTGTTCGCGCGTACCCTCGTGGTCTCCGGAACGGTGACGCCCAGCGCACGCTCGCGCGGCGGGCGGGACAGCACCTCCCGGCGCTCGCCGGCCCGGATGCCGGCCGGGGACGCCGGGTCGAGGCGGTCCCACTCGGTCTCCGGGGTCAGGCCCTGCGCGGCGCGCAACGTGTCGACCTGCTCGGTGGTGAGCAGCGCCGAGTGGTTGCGCGGGTTGCCGGCGATCGGCAGGCCCCAGCCCTTGACCGTGTACGCGAAGACGACGCTGGGCCGATCGGTGACGGCGTCGCACTGGGCGTAGGCGTCGAGCATGGCCTGCGCGTCGTGCCCACCCAGGTCGGTGACGAGCGGGCCCAGCTCGTCGTCGCCGATGTCGGCGACGAACGCGGCCACCTCGGCCGGCGCGCCGTCCAGGAACTGCTTGCGCAGCGCCGGCCCGGCCAGCCCGAACAGCGACTGGTACTGCTCGTTGGGCATCCGGTCGATCCAGTCGCGCAGCGCCGCGCCGCCGGGCCGGGCGTACGCCTCGGCCAGCTTGCGGCCGTACTTGACCTCCACGACGTGCCAGCCGGCCGCCTCGAACTGGCCGCGCCACTGGTTGATCCGGATGCCGGGTACGACCCGGTCCAGCGACTGGCGGTTGAAGTCGACGAGCCACATCACGTTGCCGAGCCCGGTGGTTGCCGGGTCGGCGACGGCCTCCCAGATGTTGCCCTCGTCCAGCTCGGCGTCACCGATGATGGCGACGAACCGGGAGTGCGGGCGCGCGCCGAAGTGCGCGTCCACGTAGCGGCGGGTGACGGCGGCGAACAGCGGCGCGGCGGCGCCCAGGCCGACCGAGCCGGTGGAGAAGTCCACCTCGTCCGGGTCCTTGGTGCGTGACGGGTACGACTGGAGCCCACCGCGCGCCCGCAGCTTCGGCAGGTACGACCTGTCGAGGTTGCCGAGCAGGTACTGGATCGCGTGGAACACCGGCGAGGCGTGCGGCTTCACCGCCACCCGGTCCTCGGCGTCCAGGTGGTGAAACCAGAGCGCTGTCATCGCGGTCACAAGGGAGGCGCTTGATGCCTGGTGGCCGCCGACCTTCACCCCGTCACCGGTGTCGCGGTCGTGGTTGGCCGCGTCGACGATGCGGGTGGCGAGCCAGAGCACCCGGCGCTGGATCTCGTCGAGGACGTCGAGGTCGTGCTGGTTCACGGTGACTCCATCCGGGCGTCGCCGTTGACGCCCTGTCCGGGGAGGGGTGGCGAGGCGTTAGGAAGGGCCCCTTCCCATGCACCAGGCGTTAAGAAGGGGCCCTTCCTTACAACACGTCAGGCGCCGAGGCGCGCCAGGATCAGCTCGCGGACGGTCTTCGCGTCCGCCTGGCCGCGGGTGGTCTTCATGACCGCGCCGACCAGCGCGCCGGCCGCCGCGACCTTGCCGCTGCGGACCTTGTCGGCGACGTCCGGGTTGGCGGCGATCGCCTCGTCAACGGCGGCGGTGAGCGCGCCGGTGTCCGAGACGACCTCCAGGTTGCGGTTGGTCATGATCTCGGTCGGCGAGCCCTCGCCTGCGACCACGCCCTCCAGCACGGTACGGGCCAGCTTGTCGTTGAGCTTGCCGGCGTCGACCAGTCCCTGGAGCTCGGCGACCTGGGCCGGGGTGGCACCGACGTCGGCCAGCTCCACGCCGGTCTCGTTGGCGCGGCGGGACAGCTCGCCCAGCCACCACTTCCGGGCCGCGGCCGGGGTGGCGCCGGCGGCCACCGTCGCCTCGATCAGCTCGACCGCGCCGGCGTTGACCACCGACTGCATGTCGAGGTCGGACAGGCCCCAGTCCTGCTGGATCCGCTTGCGGCGCAGCCGCGGCAGCTCCGGCAGGGCGGCCTTCAGCTCGGCCACCCACGCGGTGTCCGGGGCGAGCGGCACCAGGTCCGGCTCCGGGAAGTACCGGTAGTCGGTGGCGGTCTCCTTGGACCGGCCCGACGTGGTGTCGCCGGTGTCCTCGTGGAAGTGCCGGGTCTCCTGCGTGATCCGGCCGCCGGCCTCCAGCACCGACGCCTGGCGCAGCATCTCCGAGCGCACCGCCCGCTCGACCGAACGCAGCGAGTTGACGTTCTTGGTCTCGGTGCGGGTGCCCCACTCCTCGCCCGGCCGGTTCAGCGACGTGTTGACGTCGCAGCGCAGCGAGCCCTCCTCCATCCGCACGTCGGAGACGCCGAGCGAGCGGATCACGTCACGCAGCTCGGTGACGTACGCGCGGGCGACCTCGGGCGCGAGCGCGCCGGTGCCCGGGATGGGCTTGGTGACGATCTCGACGAGCGGGATGCCGGCCCGGTTGTAGTCGACGAGCGACTCGGTGGCGCCGTGGATGCGACCGGTGGCGCCGCCGACGTGCAGCGTCTTGCCGGTGTCCTCCTCCAGGTGCACCCGCTCGATGCCGATGCGCACCAGCTCGCCGTTCACCTCGACGTCCAGGTAGCCGTCGAAGCACAGCGGCTCGTCGTACTGGCTGATCTGGAAGTTCTTCGGCATGTCCGGGTAGAAGTAGTTTTTCCGGGCGAACCGGCACCACTCGGCGATCGAGCAGTTCAACGCCAGCCCGATCCGGATGGTCGCCTCGATGGCGGCCTTGTTCGCCACCGGCAGCGAGCCGGGCAGGCCGAGGCAGACCGGGCAGACCCGGGTGTTCGGCTCGCCGCCGAAGTCGGTCGGGCAGCCGCACCACATCTTGGTGTTCGTGCCCAGCTCGACGTGGGTCTCCAGGCCGATCACCGGTTCGAAGCGCGCGACGACCTCGTCGTACGCGGGCAGTGTCGTCGTCATCTGAGCTCCAGGCGCGATCCGGACAGAACCGTTCCAGCCTAATCGGCTGGCCCGGCCACCCCGATGCCGGGCTTCGAGATCACCGCACGGCGGCCCGCCACGACGACCTGGCCCGGGCCGGGCGTCACTCGGGTGCGGTGAAGCTCCGCCGGCGGTTGTAGGCCAGCACGAGCAGGATGCCGCCGACGGAGAAGGCCACGACGCTCAACAGCAGCAGTACGAGCGGCGAACCCGGCCCGGTGATCGGCAGCCACGCGCCACTCACCTTCGACGGCGAGGGCGTCGGCTGGGGCGCCACGGTGCTGCTGCTCGCCGACGGCGTGGCGGCCGGATCGCTCGGCGTCGGCGTCGCAGTCGGGGCGGCCGGGGTGGGCGTCGAGCCGGTCGGGGTCGCCGTGGGGGTGGCCGGGGCCGGGGCGGCGACGGTCAGGGACACCTCAGTCGTGGCGCTGGTGCTGTATCCCTTCGCCGAGACGGTGAAGGTGAACGTGCCGGCGCTGCCCGGGGTGCCGCGGAGCCGGCCCTCCTCGTCGAGGGTGAGACCGCCCGGCAGTGCCCCGGCGGCCAGGGCGAACGCGATGTGAGAGTCACCGTCGGCGGTGAACCGGAACGAGTAGGGCTTACCGGCAGTGGCGGCGGGCGGTTCGCCGGAGGTGAACGCCGTCTTCGCCTCGGCGACGACGACTGTGGCCTTCTGCTCGTCGAAGCGGTCGTTCTTGTCGGTCATCCGCAACGTGAACGTGTACGTGCCGGGGGTGGTCGGCGCGCCACCGAGGGACGTCCCGACCACGAGCATCCCCGGCGGCAGACCGCCCGACGTCACCGACAGCCGGTACGGCTCGGTGCCGCCTGTGGCCTCGACGGTGTGGATCGCGTACACCCGCCCGAGGTACATGGGCGACCGCGGCGTGCCGGACGTGATGACGACAGTCGGCTCGCGTACCTCGATGGTCGCCGTCTGCTCGTCGAAGAGGTCGTTCTGGTCGGTCATCCGCAACGTGAACGTGTACGTGCCGGGCGTCGTCGGCGCGCCACCGAGCGACGTCCCCACCACGAGCATCCCCGGCGGCAGACCGCCCGACGTCACCGACAACCGGTACGGCTCGGTGCCACCTGTGGCCTCCACGGTGTGGATCGCGTAGACCTGCCCGATGACCATGACCGGCCGGGGCTTGCCCGAGGTGATGGTGACGGTCTCCGTGACGGCGGTGGCCGGTTGCGCGGTGGCGGGCTGCGCGGCGCCCAGCAGCAACGCCGCGACCATCGTCAGGGCCATGACCGGGCGAAGTGTCCCCATCGCACATCCAGCTCTCGGTCGGAACCGCTCGCGTCCGCCAGCGGGCCACAGTCCAGTCGATCCAGCAGACTCGGAGTTTATTCGACCAGTGCCAGTGACCCCGGGCAATCCACTGATCGGTGATCACCGTGTCGCCGCGACGACAGCCGCGCCCGGCGCGGTCGTGGTGACCGCACCGGGCGCGGGACGTCGTCCGGTACGGAGGCGGGCGGCCCGCCTCGGTACCCCTTGGTTCAGAGCGCCGGCGGGGTGAGCGTGCCGACGGCGTTCTCCAGCGCGGCGGCGACCCGGTACATCCGGTCGTCGGCCATAGTCGGCGCCATGATCTGGAAGCCGACCGGGAGCCCGTCGGACAGGCCGCACGGCACCGAGATGGCCGGGCCGCCGTACAGGTTCGTCGGGATGGTGAACAGGTCTGCCAGGTACATCTGGTACGGGTCGGCGGTACGCGACCCGATCGGGAACGCCACGAACGGCGTGGTCGGCGAGATCAGCGCGTCGACCTGCTCGAACGCACTGGTGAAGTCCCGCGTGATGAGCGTGCGGACCTTCTGCGCCTGGCCGTAGTAGGCGTCGTAGTAGCCCGAGGAGAGGGCGTACGTGCCGAGCATGATGCGGCGCTTGACCTCGGGGCCGAAGCCGGCCTCGCGGGTCAGCGACATGACCTCCTCCAGCGACCGGTTGCCGTCGTCGCCGACCCGCAGGCCGAACCGGACGCCGTCGAACCGGGCCAGGTTGGAGGAGCACTCGCTCGGCGCGATCAGGTAGTACGCCGGCAGCGCGTACTTGAAGTTCGGGCACGAGACCTCGACGATCTCGGCGCCCAGCTTCGCCAGCGCCTCGGCGGCGTCGCGAAACGCGGCCATCACGCCGGGCTCCGCGCCCTCACCGGTGAACTCGGTGACCACGCCGAGCTTCACGCCGGTCAGGTCGCCGGTGGCGCCACGCCGCGCCGCGGCCACCACGTCCGGCACCGGGGCCGGGATCGAGGTGGAGTCGCGCGGGTCGTGACCGCCGATCACCTGGTGCAGCAACGCGGCGTCGAGCACGGTACGCGCGCACGGGCCGGGCGTGTCCAGCGACGAGGAGAACGCGACCAGGCCGTAGCGGGAGGTGCCGCCGTAGGTGGGCTTCGCGCCGACGGTGCCGGTGACCGCGCCGGGCTGGCGGATCGAGCCGCCGGTGTCCGAGCCGATCGACAGCGGCGCCTCGTACGCGGCCAGCGCCGCCGCGCTGCCACCGCCGGAGCCGCCCGGGATCCGCTCCAGGTCCCACGGGTTGCGGGTCGGCCCGTACGCGGAGTACTCGGTGGAGGAGCCCATCGCGAACTCGTCCATGTTCGTCTTGCCGAGCATCACCGTGCCGGCGTCGCGCAGCCGCTCGACGATCGTCGAGTCGTACGGCGGGCGCCAGCCCTCCAGGATCTTCGACCCGACCGTGGTCGGCACGCCCTTGGTGGTCAGCACGTCCTTCACCGCGACCGGCACACCGGCGAGCGGGCCCAGTTCCTCACCGGCGGCGCGGCGCTCGTCCACGGCACGCGCGGCCGCCAGCGCCCCCTCGGTGTCGACGTGCAGGAACGCGTGCACCCGGTCGTCGACGGCGCCGATCCGGTCCAGGTGGGCCTGGGTGACCTCGACCGCGGAGGTCTCGCCGCTCGCCACCAGCCCGGCGATCTCGACAGCGGTGAGCTTGGTCAGGTCGGTCATGAGGCCACATCCTCGTCCAGGATCCGCGGGACGCGGAACCGCTGCTCCTCGGCGTCGGGGGCGCCCGACAGCGCCTCCTGCGGGGTCAGGCCCGGCCGCACCACGTCCTCACGGAGCACGTTCGTCAGCGGCACGGAGTGGGACGTCGGCGGGATGTCCGCCGCGGCGACCTCGCCGACCTGCGCGACCGACTGGAGGATCACATCCAGCTGGCCGGCGAAGGTGTCCAGTTCCTCCTCCGTGACGGCGAGCCGCGACAGTCGCGCGAGGTGCGCGACCTCCTCGCGGGAGATGGCGGCCATCAGTGCCCCCTTCGTGGCTGTCCTGAGACGTCTGCGGTGGGCCGGCCGCGCGTGCGGGCGTGCTCGATGACGCGCGGTGACCGGAGCGAGTCTATTGTCCCGCCGTCACGACGACGCCTTCGACTCCCCCTCCGGGGCCGGACCGCTGCGGCTCCCCGCCTCCGCCGGGCGCACCGGACGGTAGCGGGACAGCCAGGCCACCAGGTCCTCGGCCGGCATCGGCCGGGCGTGGAACCAGCCCTGCGCCACGTCGCACCCGGCGGCGTGCAGCATCCGCCAGGTGCGCTCGTCCTCCACGCCCTCGGCCACCACACGCAGCCCGAGCGCCCCGGCCAGTTCGATCATCGAGCGGACGATCGCCGCGTCGTCCGGGTCCTCGGCCATCCCGAGGACGAACGACCGGTCCACCTTCACCTCGGACAGCGGGAGCCGCCGCAGGTGTTGCAGCGACGAGTAGCCGGTGCCGAAGTCGTCGAGCGCGATGCCGACGCCGATGCGGTGCAGTTGGGTGATGCTGGCGAGCACCCGCCGCGGGTCGGCCATCAGCGCGCCCTCGGTGATCTCCACCTGGAGGCGTTCCGGCGGCACGCCGTACCGGGCCAGCCGGTCGGCGATCTGGTCGGCGATCTCGCCGGTGTGCAGGTCACGGACGCTGACGTTGAGCGCGGCCCGCAGCGTGAGCCCGGCCGCCGACCACTTGGCGAGCTGCTCCACCACGTCGTCCACCACGCGACGGGTGAGCAGCCGCATCACCGCGCTCTGCTCGGCGACCTGGATCAGCTCGCCCGGGTCGACCATGCCCCGGCGCGGGTGCCGCCAGCGCAGCAGCGCCTCGACGCCCACCACCTCGCCTGTCGCGATGGCGATCTGCGGCTGGTAGTACATGGTGATCTCGCCCGGGTGCCCGGCCTGCTCGTCCGGCCCGGCCACCGTGCTCCCGTCGGCGGTCGGCCCGATGACGCCCGGCGCACCGGTGCTCACGGCGGCCTCCGCGTCCTGGGTGACGTCGGCGTCGGCGGTCTCGGTCTCCGGCGCGAACTCCGCGTCGCCCACCACGAGCGGACCCGCGACCGGTCCGGCGCCGGCCCGGGCGGCCCGGCGGCGGATCGGGTCGGCGCCGGTGAGGATCCGCTCGATCAGGTCGTCGTCGTGCCGCTCCTCGACGCGCTCGCGGCGCCGTCGCAGCCAGCGGTTCGCCCCGTCGCCGGACCGCCGGCCGCCGTCGCGCGCCGGCCGCTGGTTGCGGGCCGGGCGGTCGGCCCGCACCGGCAGCGCCGGGGTCAGGGCGGCGCCGTCACCCCCGCGTACGCCCACAGTCTCCCCGCCCTGCGCGGACGGGCCGGACTCCAGCACCCGGCGCAGGTCGGCCAGCAAACTCAGGCGCTCGGCCGAGTTGTGGTCGGACTCCGGCGCGTAGACCGCCACCGTGTCGTTGCGGTGCTTCGCGTCATACATGGCCACGTCGGCGTGGCGCATCAGGGTGGCGAAGTCCTCGCCGTGGTCGGGGTAGAGCGCGATGCCGATGGCGCCGCCCACGTCCAGCGGCAGCCCGTCCAGCGGCACCGGTTCGGCGAGCGCGGCGACCACCCGGGCGGCCCGCTCGCGAGCCTGGTCGATGTCGGTGAGCCGGGGTACGACGATGGCGAACTCGTCGCCGCCGAGCCGCGCCACCATGTCACCGGCGCCCACAGCGCCCGTCAGCCGGGCGCTCACCTCGACCAGCAGGCGGTCCCCTACCGCGTGCCCGAGCGCGTCGTTGACGTGCTTGAACCGGTCGAGGTCGAGCAGCAGCAGCGCCAGGTGCGCGTCCGGCGCGCCCCGGGCGGCCCGGTCGCCGTGCAGGTGCACCTGCTCGGCCACCTCGGTGAGCAGCGCCTTGCGGTTGGGCAGCCCGGTGAGCGGGTCCACGTCGGCGAGCTGTTCCCGTTCGGCGGAGAGCCGGGCCATCCGGTAGACGGCGAACAGCGGCACCAGCACCAGCGGGATCAGCGCCGCGCTGGCCCGGGCGGCGGCCACCAGCACCGGCGCGAGCAGCAGCAGCGAACCGGTGGCGAGCAGTTCGTAGGCCAGGCCGCTGCGGACGCTCGGCCACCACCTGTCGCCGAAGCGCAACCGGACCGCGGAGCTGACCAGCCCGTAGTTGACCACGAACCAGGCGACCGTCGCGCCGCCCACCGCCGCCACGTCGGTCCAGTGCAGACGGCCGCCGTCGAACAGCTCACCCGGGCCCAGCCGGGTGACCGCGTACGCGGCGGCGAGCGCGCACGCGTACTGCGCGGCGTTGAAGCCGGTACGCCAGGGGGCGTACCCGAGCCGCCAGCCGCTGACCGCGACCGCCACGGCCTGCACCGCGACGGCCGGACCGAAGCCCCAGCCGAGCAGGATGGCGAAGGTGAAGCAGGTCGACGGGAACACCGCCGAGGTCTGCCGCCGGCCGGGCGGGACGAACGGGCGGGCGTCGCAGGCGACGGCGAGCGCCGCCATCGTCCAGAACGCGGCCGGCAGTTCACTCCATCTGTCGGCGAGCGCGACGAGCGGCCCGGCCGAGACCGCCAGGGCGACCACGCCGATCGCGCCGACGAAGCCGAAGAACGGCCCGCTCCGCCCGGGCGGGACGGAGTTACGCGGGTCGCCGGTCTCCATCGCACCTCCCGGGGAACGTCCTGGCGCGCGCCGTCACGCGTCGTACGCCAATGAAACGCCCTCCGAGGCGATTTCCCCGACACGACAGTCACGAATCGGTCGTAGTCGTAATTAACTTGGTATCCGCCGGACGGTCGCTGTGACCAGCCTGTCAGTCCTCCACCCGGGCCACCTCGCGGGCCGCCTCCGGGCCGGAGTCCAGCAGCACCCGGAATCCGTCCTCGTCGAGGATCGGCAGTTTCAGGGTGGCGGCCTTGTCCGCCTTGGAGCCGGGATTGTCGCCGACCACCACGAAACCGGTCTTCTTGGAGACCGAGCCGGTCACCTTGCCGCCCCGGACCTGGATCGCCTCGGCCGCCTGGTCGCGGCTGAACCCGCCGAGCGTGCCGGTGACCACCACCGTGATCCCGTCGAGCGGTCGCGGCCCCTCGTCGGCGGCCTCCTCGGCCATCCGTACGCCCGCCTCGGCCCACTTGCGCACCACGTCGCGGTGCCAGTCGACGGCGAACCACTCCTTCACGCTCGCCGCGATGGTCGGGCCGACGCTGTCCACCGAGGACAGCTCCTCCTCACCGGCGGCCTCGATCGCGGCGACCGAGCGGAAGTGCCGGGCGAGCGCCTGGGCGGCGGTCGGGCCGACGTGCCGGATGGACAGCGCCACCAGCACCCGCCACAGGTCGCGTTCCTTGGCCTCGGCGAGGTTGTCGAGCAGCTTGGTGGCGTTGCTGCCCAGGCTGCCGTCCTTGTTGACGAAGAACGGCGACCCGCTCAACTGCTCGGCGTCGAGCTGGAACAGGTCGCCCTCGTTGGTGATGATCTGGGCGTCCAGCAGCGCCGCCGCGCCCTTCTCACCGAGCACCTCGATGTCGAGCACCTTGCGGCTGGCCAGGTAGAAGACCCGCTCGCGGATCTGACCGGGGCAGGCCCGCCCGTTGGGGCAGCGGATGTCGACGTCGCTCTCCTTGGCCGGCGCGAGCGGCGTGCCGCAGGCCGGGCAGGTGGTAGGCATGACGAACGGGCGGGCGTCGGCCGGGCGCAGCTCGACCACCGGGCCGAGCACCTCGGGGATCACGTCTCCGGCTTTGCGCAGCACCACCGTGTCGCCGATGAGCACACCCTTGCGTTCGACCTCGCGGGCGTTGTGCAGGGTGGCGTAGGCGACGGTGGAGCCGGCCACCCGCACCGGCTGGAGCACGGCGCGCGGGGTGACCCGGCCGGTGCGCCCGACCTCCACCTCGATGTCGAGCAGCTTGGTGTTGACCTCCTCCGGCGGGTATTTGAAGGCGATCGCCCAGCGGGGCGCGCGGCTGGTCGAGCCGAGGCGGCCCTGGATGGAGACCGGGTCGACCTTGACCACCACGCCGTCGATCTCGTGCTCGACGTCGTGCCGGTGCCTGCCGTAGTAGGCGATGTATTCCGCGACGCCGGCCAGGTCGTCCACCACCCGCCACCGGTCGCTGGTGGGCAGCCCCCACGCCTTGAGCGCGGCGTACGACTCGGACTGCGCGGCTGGCCGGAACCCGGTGCGCGCGCCGACGCCGTGCACCACCAGGCGCAGCGGGCGGGAGGCGGTCACCCGGGGGTCCTTCTGCCGCAGGCTTCCGGCGGCGGCGTTGCGCGGGTTGGCGAACGGCGCCTTGCCCTGCTCGACCAGGCTCGCGTTCAGGTCGGCGAACGCGGCCACCGGGAAGTAGATCTCGCCGCGCACCTCGATCAGGTCGGGCACGTCGGGGAAGTCGCCGGCCGGGGTCAGCCGGGCCGGTACGCCCTTGATGCTGCGCACGTTGGCGGTGACGTCCTCGCCGGTGCGGCCGTCGCCCCGGGTGGCCGCGCGCACCAGCCGGCCCTTCTCGTAGGTGAGGTTGATGGCGAGCCCGTCGACCTTCAGCTCGCACAGGTAGGGCACCGGGCCGCCGGCGTCGCGCTCGACCCGCTCCGACCAGGCGGCCAGTTCCTCGTCGGCGAAGGCGTTGTCGAGCGAGAGCATCCGCTCGGCGTGCGTGACCGGCGTGAAGTCGGTGGAGAAGGTGCCGCCGACCCGCTGGGTGGGCGAGTCGGGGGTGCGCAACGCCGGGTATCCGGCCTCCAGCGCCTCCAGTTCCCGCAGCTGCTTGTCGAACTCCGCGTCGGTGACCGTCGGCGCGTCGAGCACGTAGTAGCGGTACTGGTGCTCGGTCAGCTCCTGGCTGAGCGTGGCGTGCCGCTCCCGGGCCGCCGGGGTCGGCTCGGCACCCGCCGCCGCGTCCTGGGCCGCGTCGACCGCTGGGGGAACCGCTTCTTCGGACACGCCGCCGCCTTCGGACACCGCTGTCGACCTCCCGTGTTCGTGCTACCCGAGAACCGTAGCGGTCGGCTGTGACAGTCGTCCGGCCACCCGCGCCGAGCAGGGCGAACGGACGCCCACCGCGCCACCCGGGCGGGTGGGGCCGGGCCGTGCGACGATCGGTCGGCGGTAGTGGGCCACAACGGTCGGAAGGCGGACGACGGATGCGCGACGGGGTGATCTGGGCGCTGGTGATCGCGGCCTGCGTCGCAGCCGGCTGGCTGTGGAACGACTGGCGCCGCCGGGCGGCCGAACGCGCCGGGACGCGCGACCGGGCCGACGGGAAGCGCGACCGGGCCGACGGACGGCGGCCGGGCACCGGGCGTGGCAGCCGCACCCGCGGACCGGACGGCGAACGCCGCGGCACGGAGCGGACCGGCGGTGGACGCCGCGGTGACCGGGCCGGCACCGGGCCACGGGGTGGCCGCACCGCGACGCCGCCGAGGCCGCGGGGCGCCGGACGGACGAGCCGGGACGAGCCCCGGCCCGGGGATATCTGGTGGGCCGACGTGCCCTACGCCGACGGGACCGGTTCGAAGGTGCGTCCCTGTCTGGTGCTGCGCGTCGACGGCCGGGACGCCGAGGTCCTGAAGATCACCAGCCAGGACAAGTCGGACCGGGACGACCACCTGCCGATCCCGACCCGGGACTGGGATCCGGACGCCGACCACGACAGCTACCTCGACGTCAGCGAGCCGATCCCGGTGCCGCTGGACGCGTTCGCCGACCGGGCCGGCACCTGCGACCCGGACCTGTGGCGGGGCGTCCGCCGGCTGAGCCACCTCACCGGCTGAGCGAGCCGCCTCGCCCCGGCCTCACCCGGAAGGCGGGGTCACGCCGCCGGGCCCCGGCCGTCACGGGGTGAGCCGGCGCCGGGCGCCTCCCCGTCGAACGCGTCGGCGAGCGCGGTGAGCTGGCCGGCGTACTCGATCCGCCCCGCCCACCCGGCCGGCCAGGCGGCCGTGCCGTACGCGGCCCCGACGAACGCGCCGGCCAGCGCGGCGATGGAGTCCGAGTCACCGGCGGTGGTGGCGCCCCGGGCCAGCGCGCCGACCGGGTCGTCGGTGTGGCGCAGCGCGCAGAGCAGCGCGGTGGCCAGCGCCTCCTCGGCGATCCACCCCTCACCGGTGAACCGGCACGGGTCGCCGCCGTCGTCCGGGCGGGCCAGCGCCGCCTCCAGCCGGCCGAGCACGCGCAGGCAGTCGTCCCAGCCCCGGGCGACGAACTCGGCCGCGCTGCTCTCGCCGGGCCGCTGCCACAGGTCACCGAGCCAGTCTTCCCGGTAGACGGTGCGCTGCTCCCGGGCCCGCTCGGTAAGCAGGCCGGGCAGCTCCGGCAGCGCCGCGCCGTCGCGCAGCAGCCGGACCGCGTACGCGGTCAGCTCGCTCGCCGCCAGCCCGGTCGGGTGACCGTGGGTCAGACCGGCCTGGAGCTGGGCCAGCCCGGCCATCGTGTCCAGGTCGACATCGAGCAGCCCGACCGGGGTGACGCGCATGTTCGCGCCGCAGCCCTTGGAGCCGGCGACTGTGGCCTCCTGCCAGCGGGAGCCCCGGGCCAGCTCGGCGCAGGCCCGCAGGCAGGTCATGCCCGGGGCGCGGTTGTTCTCCGGGCTCACCGACCAGTCGACGAAGCGCTGCCGCAGCAGCGGCTCCACCACCTCGGCCGTGTACGCGGGCGCGTCGTGCAGCGCCCACGCCACTGCGAGCGCCATCTGCGTGTCGTCGGTGACCAGGGCCGGGTCGCCGGTCAGCTCGCGCGGACCGCCCGGACCGTAGCGCCGGACGATCTCGGTGACGGTGAGGAACTCGGTCGGCTTGCCCAGGGCATCGCCGTAGGCCAGGCCGAACAGCGAACCGGCGGCGCGGCCGGTGGCGGTGGAGGCGGTCACGGTGGCGATCATGCCCCCGCCGCGCAAGTGGCGGAAGATCAGTCCCAGCAGAGGCAGAACGGGTGGCCGACCGGGTCGGCGTAGACCCGGAAGCCCTCCCCCTCACCGGGGAGCCGCCGTGCGCCGAGCGCCAGCACCGCCTTCTCGGCCGCCTCGATGTCGTCGACGCTCACGTCGAGGTGGAACTGCTGCGGCCGGGCCGGGTCGGGCCAGTCGGGGGTGCGCAGGCCCGGCGCCCGCTGCAAGGCCACCCGCGGCTGGTGCCCGGGTGGGCCGCCGAGCACCACCCACTCGTCGCCGTCGGAGTTCTCCTCCACCACGGGCAGGCCGAGCAGCTCGGAGTAGAAGGCGGCGAGCGCGCGCGGATCGGGGCAGTCGATCACTGTGGAACGCAGTCGTCCAATCATGCCGGTCATCGTGCCCGGCGGGTACGACGGAAAAACGTCAGTCCTCGGCGAGCCGCCGGCCCGCGTCGCGGCAGGCGGTGAGCACCGCGCGGGCGTACCCCGGGGTGGCGCCGGCCAGGCCGCACGCGGGGGTGACCACCACCTGCTCGGCCAGCCGGCGGCGGGGGAAGCCGAGCTGGTCCCAGATCCGCCGGACCCGGTCGGCGACCTCGGCCGACGTCGGCGCCCGGCCGGACGGCGGCGGCAGCGTCGGCGCGGCGCCGGCCAGCAGCCCGAGCCCGGCGTCGATCGCCTCGCCGAGCGGGTCGAGGTCGGTGACGAGCGACAGGTCGAGCGCGACGCCCACCGCACCGGCGGACCGGATCAGCTCCAGCGGCGCGTCCGGCGCGCAGCAGTGCACGAGCGCCGGAACACCGGCCGCCTCGATCACGTCGTGCAGCAGCGCCCGCGCCACCTCGGTCTCCACCGGACGGTGGGTGCCGAATCCGCTCTCGGTGGGCACCCGGCCGGCCAGCACCGCCGGCAGGGACGGCTCGTCGAGCTGGAGCAGCACCGAGGCACGGGGCAGCCGCCGGGTCACCGCCTCGACGTGCCCGCGCAGCCCTTCGCCGAGCGAGCCGGCGAGGTCGCGTACCGCGCCCGGGTCGCGCAGCATCCGGCCGCCGATCGGCAGCTCCAGCGCGGCGGCGAGGGTGAACGGGCCGGCGGCCTGGACCTTGACCGGTCCGGCGTACTCCTCGGCCTGCTCGGCGAGCTGGTCGAGGTCGCGTTCCATCAGGTCGCGGGCACGGCGCAGGTCCCGGCCGGGGCGCGGGGCGATCCGCCAGCGGGCCGCGTACAGCTCGACCGGCAGTTCGACGAGCAGGCCGGCGGTGCGGCCGACGATGTCCGCGCCCGGCCCCCGGGCGGGCAGCTCGGGCAGGTGCGGCAGTGCGGGCAGCTCGCCGAGCACGATCCGCTGCGCCTCGGCGATGTCGGTGCCGGGCAGCGACCCGATGCCGGTCGCCGCGCCGGTGGGCCAGGGCCACGCCTGCTCAGTCACGGCCGCAGCCTATCCGCTGCCCGTCGCCGGTCAGGCGGCGGTGATGGTGGCGGAGCCGAGGACCACGTCACCGGCCGGGTCCGGCCGGTAGGCCACTATCGCCTGGCCGGCTGCCACGCCCCGGACCGGGCGGCGCAGCGACGCGCGCAGGCCGTCGGCGTCGACCTCGACGGCGGCCGGCACCACGTCGCCGTGCGCCCGGAGCTGCACCTCGCACTCGACCGGCCCGTCCGGGCGCGGCCCGCCGGTCCACACCGGGCGGGTGGCGCGTACGTCGGAGACCTCCAGCGCCTCGGCCGGGCCGACCGTCACCGTGTTCGTGGTCGGGGTGATGGACAGCACGTAGCGGGGCCGGCCGTCCGGCGCCGGCCGGTCCAGGTGCAGGCCGCGCCGCTGTCCGACGGTGTACTGGTAGGCGCCGCTGTGGCTGCCCACCACCGCGCCGGTGAGCGCGTCCACCACCTGGCCCGGCGCCTCGCCGAGCCGCTCGGCGAGGAAGCCGCGGGTGTCGCCGTCGGCGATGAAGCAGATGTCGTGCGAGTCCGGCTTGTCGGCCACGGCGAGGCCGCGCCGGGCGGCCTCCGCGCGCACCTCGGCCTTCGTCGAGTCGCCGAGCGGGAAGATCGACCGGTCGAGCTGCGCGCGGGTCAGCACCGCCAGCACGTACGACTGGTCCTTGGCCGCGTCCACGCTGCGCCGCAGCAGGCCGTCCGCGCCGAGCCGGGCGTGGTGGCCGGTCACCACCGCGTCGAAGCCCAGGGCCACGGCCCGGTCCAGCACCGCCGCGAACTTGATCTTCTCGTTGCAGCGCAGGCAGGGATTCGGGGTACGCCCCGCGGCGTACTCGGCCACGAAGTCGTCCACCACGTCGTCGTGGAACCGGTCGGCCATGTCCCACACGTAGAACGGGATGCCGAGCACGTCGGCGGCGCGCCGGGCGTCCCGGGAGTCCTCCAGCGTGCAGCAGCCCCGGGCGCCGGTGCGGTACGTCTGCGGGTTACGGGCCAGGGCCAGGTGCACGCCCGTCACGTCGTGCCCGGCCTCCACCGCCCGTGCCGCCGCGACGGCGGAGTCCACCCCGCCCGACATCGCCGCCAGAACCCTCACCGGCCCACTCCCCTCGTCCTCACCGAGGGTATCCGGGTCAGCGGGGAGTACGGAGGGCGGCCGCGCGGCGGGCCCGCTCCACCGCTGCGGGCAGCGCGGCGATCAGCGCGTCCACGTCCGCGCCGGTGCTCGTGTGGCCGAGCGTGAAGCGCAGCGAGGACCGGGCCCGGTCGTCGTCGGCGCCCATCGCCAGCAGCACGTGCGAGGGCTGGGCCACCCCGGCGGAGCAGGCCGACCCGGTCGAGCAGGCGATGCCCTGGGCGTCCAGGAGCAGCAGCAGCGCGTCTCCCTCGCAGCCGGGGAAGGAGAAGTGCGCGTTGCCCGGGAGCCGGTCGGCCGGGTCGCCGTTGAAGATCACCTCGGGGACGGCCTGCCGGACCCGCTCGACCAGTTCGTCGCGGAGCGCGGCGACGCGGGCGGCGTACTCCTGCTGGCCCTTGACCGCGGCCTCGACGGCGACCGCGAACGCGACGATGCCGGCGGTGTCCAGCGTCCCGGAGCGTACGTCGCGCTCCTGGCCGCCGCCGTGCAGCAGCGGGGTGGCCGCCACGTCGCGGGCCAGCAGCAGCGCGCCCACACCGGCCGGGCCGCCGAGCTTGTGCCCGGTAACGGTGAGCGCCGACACGCCGCTGGCGGCGAAGTCGACGGGGACCTGCCCGACCGCCTGGATGGCGTCGGTGTGGAACGGCACCCCGTGTTCGGCGGCGACGGCGGCCAGCTCGGCCACCGGCTGGACGGTGCCCACCTCGTTGTTGGCCCACATGGCGGTGACCACCGCGACACGCTCGCCGTGCTCGGCCAGCTCGGCGCGCAGTCGCTCCGGATCGAGCCGTCCGGCCGCGTCGACCGGCAGCCAGCCGGCCTGCGCGCCCTCGTGCTCGACCAGCCAGTCCACCGCGTCGAGGACGGCGTGGTGCTCGACCGCGCTGGAGACCACCCGGACCCGGTCGGCCCGGGCGGCGCGACGAGCCCAGAAGACGCCCTTCACGGCGAGGTTGTCGCTCTCCGTGCCGCCGCCGGTGAAGATCACCTCGGAGGGGCGGGCGCCGAGCGCGGCGGCCACCCGCTCGCGGGACTCCTCCACCCGCCGCCGGGCCCGGCGGCCCGCCGCGTGCAGCGACGAGGCGTTGCCGACCTCGCGGGCGGCAGCGACGTACGCCTCGAGTGCCTCGTCCAGCATCGGGGTCGTCGCCGCGTGATCAAGGTATGCCATCACGGTTCAGCCTAACGGCCTGCGTACCAGGCACCGGGGGCCGGACCGCCCCGTCCCACCCGGGGCGGTCCGGCCCGCTCTCGCGCGCTCGCGCGGGAACGGCCGTGATCACGCGGGAACGGCAGTGATCACGATGTTGTCCCGGTAGCTGCGGGTCTTCGCGTCGAACGGCCCGCCGCAGGTGATCAGCGTGAGGCGGGGTTCACCGTCGCGCGCGAAGTACCGCTCCAGCGGGATCTTCGACTTCCGGTACTCCTCCCGGGCCACCACCCGGTAGGAGCGCTCGCGGCCGTCCGAGCCGGTGGCGGTGAGCTCGTCCCCCTGGCCCAGCTCCCGCAGCCGGAAGAACGCACCCTTGCCCTGCTCGGCGCTGTCCACGTGCCCGGCGATCACCACCGAGCCGGCGCCGGCCTCCAGGCCCGGGCCGTAGCGGTACCAGCCGACCTGGTCCACGCTGGGCGGCACCTCGAACTCGTCGGTGCGCTCGTTGACGCCCACCGGATTGACGGTGGCGGTGACCCGGATCGGCGGGATGCTCAGCTTCACCGGCGGCACGATCTCGCTGTCGGCCGGCAGCGTCCCCGGGTTCACCGGTACCGAGCCGCCGCCGGTCGCCGTCGCCGCCGGTGTGGGTGTGGGTGTGGCGCCGGCCAGGGCGGTCACCTCGTCGCCGCCGACGTCCTCGGCGGGCTCGGACCCGCACGCCACCACACCCGCCAGGGTGAGCGCGGCGGCGCCGGCGGCCATCGCCGCCAGCGCCCCGCGGTTGCGCACCGTCACCGGCGACCGGCCCGGGCGGTTGCCGCCACCCGCGCCCCGCCGCCGACCAGGAGCAGCACGCCGGCCCCGGCCAGCACGTACCACCAGGTGTCCACGCCGGTGCCGGCCTGGCCGCCGGTGCCGCTGGGCACGCCGCCCGGCGCCGAGTGCAGGCCGTTGATGGTCTGGGCGACCACGCTCAGGTTCTTCGCCTCGGCCGAGCCGATCGCGTAGACGATGGTGGCGGTGCCCTCCTTCAGGTTCAGGTCGGCCGGGCCGATGGCGACGGTGTCGGTGCCGGCGAGCACCACGTCCGCCTCGACCGAGCCGGCGGCCACGTCCGCCTTCGCCTCCTTCGGGTTGGTCAGGCCCTCGAAGACCGGCTTGCCGCCGGCCCGCACGTCGACGGCCGGGGCGGCGGCGGTGTGCCGGACGATCAGCCGGGCCTTGCCGGCGCCCACCTTGGACACGTCGTTGACGAACGGGGTGATCTGCGGCTCGCCGGCGGCGCTCAGGTGGGCGGCGAGGCTGATGTTCGCCCCGCCCGGCACCGCGGCGTCGTCCACCTTCAGGATCGCCTTGTCGATCGCCTCACCCGGCTTGGTCAGGGCGATGTCGTACTCCCCCTCGGGCAGGGTGAGCGGGCCGGCGACGTCGCCGGGCTTGAAGTTGTTCAGCGTCTTCTCGCCGTTGACGTACACGTCGACCGGGGTGTCCGGGATGCCGTGGACCACGGAGACCTTCGACGAGGCGGCGTAGGCCGGGCTCATGGTGGCGGCGCCGACGCCGGCGAAGGTGAGGGCGGCCACTGCGCCGCCCGCGGCGACCCGACGGAACATCGCGTACTGCATTGTCTGCCTCCTGGTGGTTGGTGCTGATTCGTCAGGCCTGGCTTGCAGAACGGGTTACGCCGGCTCCGTCGCCCCCGGATGCGCCCGGATCCGATTTCTTTTTCCCGTCTCCGGGCGCATCCGCCGGACCCTCCGGCGACGAAGGAGAGGTGACGAGGGTCGTGACCGACACACCGGGAGAGTGGGGCGAAGGCTGTGGGAGTTACAGTCGGGCATGCCCCACGGAAGGCGAGCCGCCCGGTGACGGCGGCGAGGCAGGGCCCCGAACCGCCGGGCGAGGACGACCTCGCCACCCGGTTCCGCGACGGCGACGAGGCGGCCCTGCGAGAGGCGTACGACAGGTACGGGCGAGCGGTGCTGCACCTGGCCACCACGACGCTCGTGAACCGCAGCGACGCCGAGGACGTGACCCAGGCGACGTTCGTCGCCGCCTGGCTCGGCCGGGAGACGTTCGACCCGGCGAAAGGCTCACTGGTCGGCTGGCTGCTCGGAATCGGGCGGCGCAAGGTGGTCGACCGGATCCGGGCCTCGGCCCGGGAGACCCGGGTGGTCGAGACGGTGAAGCAACTGCCGGAGCCGGTCTCCACCGGCCCCGACCCGGACACCGTGGTCGACCGCCTGGTGGTCGCCGACGAACTGGCCCGGCTCCCCGACGAGCAGCGCCGGATGCTGGAGCTGGCGTTCTACGACGACCTGACACACCAGCAGATCGCGGCGGTGACCGGAGTGCCGCTCGGCACCGTCAAGAGTCACATCAGACGCGGCATGCAGAGCCTGAAACGCAGATGGGAGGTGGACGGTGCAGCACCTGGACCACGACCGGCTGGTCTTTCTGGCGCTCGGTGAGAGCGAGGCGGCTGACGGCGAGGCCACCCATCTGGACACCTGCGACCACTGCCGGGGCGAGGTGGAGACGCTCCAGCACGTCGCCGGGCTCGGCGCGGGCACCCAGGGCCTGGCCGAGCTGCCCGACCCGCCGGAGCACATCTGGCAGGGCATCATGGCCGAGGTCCGGGCCGCCGAGCAGCTGCCGGCGCTGACCGACAGGCGCCTGCCGCGCCCGGCCGACCCGGTGGAGCCGGCCGCCGTACCCGTCGTGGCACGTCGTCCGCGGCGGAGCCGGCGCTGGCCGGGTTGGGCGACCACGGCGGTCACCGCCACAGCCGCCGCGGTGATCGGCGTGGCCGGAACCGCCGCGGTGCTCGGCGGCGGCGAGGAGACCGATCCCCGGCCGCCGGTGCTGGCCAGCGCGCCGCTCGCCGCGTTCGGTTCGACGCCGAAGGACGCCTCCGGCGACGCCCGGGTGCTCGGCGACCACCGATTGCATCTGCACGTGGCGAATCTCCCGACCGTTCCGGGGTACTACGAGGTCTGGCTGATCGATCCGAACACGATGGATATGTTCTCCGTGGGTACGCTGAGCAACGGATCAGGGGACGCGCTCCTGCCGATCCCCCCGAACGTCGACCTGCGTACCTACACCGTGGTCGACGTCAGCGCGGAGCAGTACGACAACAAGCCCGGCCACTCCGGCGACAGCCTGCTGAGGGGCACCCTGACGGGCTGATCGGCGGGCCGGCTCAGCTCCCCGGCCCGCCGATCAGCTCCCTACGAGAAAGGCCGCCGCCCGGTGCACCGGGCGGCGGCCTTCTTTCACGCGACGCTCACTTGCGCTTGCGGATCTCCTCGGCGGCCTGCGGGACGACCTTGAACAGGTCGCCGACCACGCCGTAGTCGGCCAGCTCGAAGATCGGCGCCTCGGCGTCCTTGTTCACCGCGACGATGGTCTTCGAGGTCTGCATGCCGGCCCGGTGCTGGATCGCACCGGAGATGCCCAGCGCGACGTAGAGCTGCGGGGAGACGGTCTTGCCGGTCTGGCCCACCTGGAACTGGTGCGGGTAGTAGCCGGAGTCGACTGCCGCGCGGGACGCGCCGACCGCGCCGCCGAGCAGGTCGGCCATCTCCTCGACCAGCTTGAAGTTGTCGGCGTTGCCGACACCGCGACCGCCGGAGACGACGACCGACGCCTCGGTCAGCTCGGGGCGGGAGCCCTTCTGCTCGGCGACCCGCTCGACGACCTTGGCCAGCTTGTCCGCGTCGGTGACCGACACGGTGAGCTGCTCGACCGCCGGGGTGGCAGCGGCCGGGGCCGGGTTGAGCGAGTTCGGCCGGACGGTGACCAGCGGCAGGCCCTTGGTGACCTTGGACTTGACGATGGTGGAGCCGGCGAACGCGACCTGGGTGGCGGTGCCGTCGGCGGCCAGGCCGACCACGTCGGTCAGGATGCCGTTGTCCAGCTTGACCGCCAGGCGGGCGGCGATCTCCTTGCCCTCCTGCGACGAGGCGAGCAGCACGGCGGCCGGCTGGACGCGCTTGACCAGCTCGGCGACCACCGTGGCCTTGGGGGCCACCAGGTAGCCGTCGATCTCCTCGCCCTCGGCGGCGTAGATCTTCTCCGCGCCGTACTCGCCGAGCTTGGCGCTCAGCGCCTCGGCCGCGCCGGCGCCACCGAGGACGACGGCGCTCGGGGTGCCCAGCTCGCGGGCGAGGGTGAGCATCTCCAGGGTGACCTTCTTGACGCCGAATTCCTTCGTGGCTTCGACGACGACGAGAACCTCAGACATGTCAGTGACCTCTCACACGAACTTCTCGGTGGCGAGGAACTCGACCAGCTTCACGCCGCCCTCGCCCTCGTCGGTGATCTTCTCGCCGCCGGAGCGCGGCGGGCGCTTGGAGTGCTCCACCACGGCGCTGGTGGCGCCGTCGAAGCCCACCTCGGCCGGGGCCACGCCCAGGTCGCCCAGGGAGAGCGTCTGCACCGGCTTCTTCTTGGCCGCCATGATGCCCTTGAAGGACGGGTAGCGCGGCTCGTTGATGGTGTCCCAGACGGAGACCACGGCCGGGGTCGAGGCGGTGACCACCTCGTAGCCCTCCTCGGTCTGCCGCTCGACGGTCAGGTTCGACCCGTCGACGGTGAGCTTGCGCGCGCCGGTCAGGGCGGCCACGCCCAGCCGCTCGGCGATCATGTGCGGCATGACCTGGACCCGGCCGTCGGTCGACTCGGCGCCGCAGATGACCAGGTCGGCGTTGAGCTGCCCGAGGGCGGCGGCGAGCACCTTCGAGGTGGCCACCGCGCAGGAGCCGTGCAGGGCGTCGTCCACCACGTGGACGGCCTTGTCCGGGCCCATGGAGAGCGCCTTGCGGATCGACTCGGTCGCCCGGTCCGGACCCATGGTCAGGATGGTGACCTCGCCGCCGTGCGCCTCCTTGATCTTCAACGCCTCTTCGATGGCGTACTCGTCCATCTCGTTGATGACGTTGTTCGCCGAACCGCGGTCGACGGTGTTGTCGTCAGAACGCAGGTTGCGGTCCGCGCCCGAATCGGGCACCTGCTTGACGAGTACGACGATGTTCATCGCGCTTCGACGACCCTCCTGTTTGGTGTAGCGATCACTCGCCCGGTCACGGGCGCAGCCTCCCGCGTGACGCAACGTGGGTCAACCGCGGGCTGCTGTGCACTTCCCCACGGAGCAATGTTACCCGCAAGTAGCATGGCCACCCCGGCGGCCCGGAGTGACGCAACTCACCACCGTCACGCCGGCTCAGCCAGCGCCTGCCGGATCTTCTCGATCGCCGCCGCCTCGGCCGGCTCGATCCCCCGGTGCGCCTGGGCCACCCGCTCCGCAGCGGCCAGCACCACCGACCGGTACGTCTCGACGTCGCCCGGCGACTTGGCGCGCAGGATCTCCACCGACCGGCCCAGCGCGGGCAGCACCACCGACTCGACCTCCAGGACCGAGTCCCGGGGGAGCTGCGGCAGCGGCCCGGTGGTCAGCGCCTCCTTGACCACGCCCCCCACCTCGGCGAGCGCGCCGGAGGCGGCGAAGCTCTCCCGCACCATGGCCAGCACCCCGGGTACGGCGTTGGAGACCAGGAAGACGGCACCGAACGCACCGGTCTTCAGGGTGAGCCGCTCGTCCGCCGTCAACCGTTCCATGATCACGGAGTGTAGACGTACGGCGTGGAGGTGGTGACCGCAACGAGCCCGAGCCGCTCCAGGATGGGGCGGCTGTCCGGCGAGCAGTCCACCTGGAGCAGCGTCTTGCCGCGCTGCTGCGCCAGCCGCGCCCGGTGGGCCACGAGCGCCCGGTAGACGCCCTTCCTGCGCCACTGCGGCAGCGTCGAGCCGCCCCAGAGGCTGGCGAAGCCGGTGCCCCGCTGGTAACGGATCCAGCCGGCACTGATCACGGTCTCGCCCGCCTCCGCCACCACGATCGTGATCGACTGCGGATCGGCCTCGATCTCCCGGACCAGTCCGTACACCAGGTGGCTGCGGTCGGAGTGCCAGACCTCCTCCTCCATCGCGGCGATCCGCTCCAGGTCCGCCCGGCTGGTGACCTCGCGCAGGCGTACCCCCTCGGGGAGCACCGGGACGGCGGCGGCGAGCGGCGCGACCGGGCCGACCACGACCGTCTCCTGGTCCTCCGGGACGAATCCGGCGGCGCGCAGCCGGTCGGCCAGGTCGGCCGGCTCGTCGTGACCGGCGAGCTTCCACTCGACCGGCTCGCCCCGGTCCCAGAAGACCTCGACCTGCCGGGCGATGAGCGCGTCCAGCTCGGCGCCGGCCAGACCGTCGAGCGTCCGGTACGTCAGGAAGCCTCGGTGGTCGAGCCCGAGCACGCGGAACAGCGGGCCGTCGCGCTCGACCGTCACCCCGGCCGGCAGCGGGTCCGGCAGCTCCGGTCGGATCTGGCTGTCGTAGGCGTCGCGCAGCTCGCGCGCGTCAAGATCGGTCATCCCCCCAGGCTAGGCGCGGGGCAAAGCGGATAATCGGCAGCGTGTGGGAGTCGATCAAGAGCTGGTTCGACCCGCGTGAGCTGCGTTCGGTCGGCACCCCGCCGGACTACCGCTTCTCGCTGGCGAACGAACGGACGTTCCTGGCCTGGCTGCGAACAGGTCTCGCGCTGGTGGCGGGCGGGCTGGCCGCCGCGCAGTTCCTGCCGCCGCTGCGCCTGGCCCACCTGCGCGAGACGCTCGCGGTCGCGCTGCTGCTGCTCGGCGCCACCGTCTCGATCCGGGCGGTCGACCACTGGGCGCGCACCGAACGCGCCATGCGGCTGAACGAGGAGTTGCCCGCGTCCCGCTTCCCGGCCGTCCTCGCACTCGTCGTCGCGGTCGGCGCGCTGCTGCTGGTGGCCGCCGTGCTGGTGGGCGGCGCGCGGTGACCCGTGACCCCGGCCTGCAACCCGAGCGCACCCGGCTGGCGTGGCGGCGGACGCTGCTCACGCTCACCGCGGTGCTGCTGCTCCAGCTCCGGTCGGCGTTCGGCGGCCGGGCCGCGGACGCGGCGCCGGCCGGGCTCGCGGTGGTGGTCTGGCTCGCCGTGCTCGTGGTGACGTGGCACCGGGCCACCGGCACCGGACCGCGCCGGTTCGACAGATGGTCGGTGCCGCTGACCGCGCTCGGTGCGGCCGGACTTGCGGTGCTCGGCGTGGCGCACGTGCTCGGCGGGGTGCGCTGACGAGCGGCGGTGAGCCATCATGAGGCATGGCCCGCCTCTACGTGCTGCTCTTCCTGGTCCAGATCGTCCTCGCCGTGTGCGCGCTGATCAGCTGTCTCTCCGCCGACGAGGAGAAGGTCAAGGCGCTGCCCCGGATGATCTGGGTGCTGATCATTCTCTTCTTCCCGCTGGTCGGCTCGATCGCCTGGTTCCTCGTGGGCCGCGAGCGCCCGGCCGGGACCGCCGGCGTCACCGGCACGGCCCGTCCCGCCGCCCCGGCCCGCCGCCCGCTCGCACCGGACGACGACCCGGAGTTCCTCGCCTCGCTGGACGAGCGGTCCCGCCGCGAGGACCAGGAACGGCTGCGGCTGTGGGAGGAGGACCTGCGCCGCCGCGAGGAGGAACTGCGCGGCCGCCCGGACGACAGGGACCGCCCCGAGGTCTGACACGCGCAGCGGGCCGCCCGCCGGTCACCCGGTGGACGGCCCGCACGCGCCGTGGTCAGGCCAGGTTCGACGAACGGGGGTACGCGTCCGCGGGGTCGGTCAGCACGTTCACCAGGTACGGCACGCCCGAGTCGAACGCGCGCCCCAGCGCGGGCCCGAGGTCGGCGGCCTTCTCCACCGTCTCGCCCGCGCCGCCGAGCGCCTCGACCACCTTGTCGTAGCGCAGGCCGGGCTGGAGGTCGGCGGCCACGTCGTAGCCGTACATCGCCCGCATCGGGTGCTTCTCCAGCCCCCAGATGCCGTTGTTGCCGACCACGATCACCACCGGCAGCTTCTGCCGGACCAGCGACTCCACGTCCATCAGCGAGAAGCCGGCCGCGCCGTCGCCCATCAGCACGCAGATCTGCCGGTCCGGGTGGCTGACCCGGGCGCCCATCGCGTAGCCCATGCCGGTGCCGAGGCACCCGTACGGGCCGGGGTCGAGCCAGGTGCCGGGCTGGGCCGGCTCCAGATAGCGGCCGGCGTACGACACGAAGTCGCCGCCGTCGCCGATGGTGATGGCGTCCGGGGCGAGCGCCCTGCGCAGCTCGCCGTAGATCCGGGCCGGGCGGATCGGGTCGGTCTCGGCGGCCATCTCCTCCGCGTCGCGGGCCTTCGCCGCGTCCTCGGCGGTCCGCAGCTCGGCGATCCAGTCGGCGTGGTCGGCCCGGTCACCGGCGTGGTCGGCGAACGCGCCGAGGATCAGCCGCAGGTCACCGGCCGGCGCGGCGGCCGGCTGCACGTGCCCGGCCCGCTGGCTGGGCGCGTCCACGACGTGCACCACCTGGGCGTCGCCGAAGTCGCCGAAGGAGAGCCGGAAGTCCAGCGGGGTGCCGATCACCACGACCACGTCGGCGCCCTTGAGCGCGACCCGGCGGGCCTTGGCGAAGGCGAGCGGGTGCTCCGGCGGCAGCGCGCCCCGGCCCATCCCGTTGGTGAACACCGGCACCCGAAGCGACTCGGCGGCGGCGCGCAGCGCCTCGACGGCGTCGCCCGCGTACACGTCGGAGCCGGCGATGACGACCGGCCGCGACGCGCCGGCGATCAGGCGGGCCGCCTTCGCCACCTCGTCCGGGTCCGGCTCGATCGGCGCCGGCGGCGTGACCGCCGGCAGGTCGGCGTCACCGACCGAGAAGACCGCCTCCAGCGGGAAGTCCAGGAACACCGGGCCGCGGTGCGGGGTGAGCGCGGTGGTCAGCGCCGCCGACACCGCGCGCGGGATGTCGTCGGCGCTGAACACCGTCTCGGCGTGCTTGGTCACCGGCGCGACGAGCGGCAGGTGGTCCATCTCCTGGAGGCTGCCCGAGCCCCAGCGGAACTGCGGCGCCCGCCCACCGAGCACCAGCACCGGTGAGGCGTTGAAGAACGCGCTGGTCAGGCCGGAGACCCCGTTGGTGACGCCGGGGCCGGCGGTGAGCACGGCCAGGCCGGGGCGGCGCTGGAGCTTGGCGACCGCCTCGGCGGCGAACACCGCGGACTGCTCGTGCCGCACGTCGTAGAGGGGGAAACCCGCCCTGTGCGCGGCGTCGTAGAGCGGGAAGACGTGCCCGCCGGACAGCGTGAACATCTCCCGTACGCCGTGCGCGCGTAGTGCCGCGAGTGCCAGATCGCCCCCGTGGCCCTCGATCCGCTCCGTCATGCCATTCCCCTTCGTCGACCGACCGGGGTCACGCTACTGGCCGGTATCGCGGATGTGAACAGCTCTCGCGTCAGCGACCGGTGAAGCCCGGCTTGCGCTTCTCCACGAACGCGGCCATGCCCTCGCGCCGGTCGTCGGTGGCGAACAGCGCCGCGAAGAGCTGGCTCTCCCAGGCCAGGCCCGACGTGAGGTCCATGTCCAGACCGCCGTCGACAGCCGCCTTCGCCGCGCGCAGCGCCTGCACCGGCCCGGTCAGGAACGGCTTCACGTACGCCACCGCGGCGTCGTAGACCTCGGCGGCCGGGACCACCCGGTCGGCCAGGCCGATCCGCAGCGCCTCGGCGGCGTCGACCATCCGCCCGGTCATGATCAGGTCCTTGGCGCGGGCCGGGCCGACCAGGCGGGCCAGCCGCTGGGTGCCGCCGGCGCCCGGGATGATGCCCAGCTTGATCTCCGGCTGGCCGAGCTTGGCGTCCTCGGCGACGATCCGCCAGTCGCAGGCCAGCGCCAGCTCGCAGCCGCCGCCGAGCGCGTACCCGGTGATCGCGGCGACGACCGGCTTGGGGATGCGGGCGATCGCGCCGAGCGCGCTGGACAGGTCGGCAGCGCGCTCCGCCATGTCCACGTAGGACATGTCGGCCATCTCCTTGATGTCCGCACCGGCCGCGAAGACCTTCTCGCCGCCGTACACGATCACGGCGCGGACCTCGGCGTCGCCGGTGGCCGCCGACGCGGCGGCGCGCAACTCCTCCTGCACCTGGGTGTTGAGCGCGTTCATCGGCGGCCGCTCCAGCCGGATGGTGCCGATGCCGTCCTTCACTTCCAGCCTGACGAACTCGCCCACGCTGCCCTCACTTCCTCGTCGAAGTCGCGTGCCAACCTTACGACTCGCCTCGTTGGGGTAGACAGTGTGGTGTCGGCGACTCCCCAGGTCGCCGCCGGAGTCGCCGCAGCCCCGCCACCGGGAGTGAGGCCATGATCACCTACTACGACGACCACTCCGTCCAGGTCACCTCCACAGCGGTACGGGTGGACGGGCGCAGCTACCCGCTGGCCGAACTGACCACCGTGTGGCACCGGCGGGGCGACCGCTCCTGGCGGGTGCTCGCCGGGCGCGGCGCGACCGGGGCCGCGCTCGCCGGGCCGCTGGTGGCCGCCGTGCTGGGCATCGCGCTGGCCGTGTGGCTGCAGCGCTCGGCGGCGGTCACCGTCGCCATCGTCGGCGTCTCGGTGCTGGTCGGCCTTGCCGTCGGCCCGCTCGCGGACTTCCTCTTCGAACACCTGGACCGCTCGTACGCCCGGGGCAGCCGGGAGATGGAGATGTGGGCCGAATGGCGGGGCCGCCCGGTGCGGCTGCTGCACACCCGCGACGCGATGCGCTTCGGGCAGGTCTACCGGGCGGTGCAGCGCGCCATGGAGAGCCTGCCGTCCGCACCGGGTCGCCCCGGGCCGGGCCGTACCGCACCCGGTCGTCCCGCGACCGGTCCTGCCGCGACGGGTCAGAACGTGATCGGCTCGTCCGGCAGCAGGCCGAGCCCGCGCAACAGGCCGTAGGTGTCCTGCTCGCCCCAGAACTGCACGATCCGGCCGCCGGCCAGGCGGTACATCTTGCAGGCGCTCTGCACGGTGGTCGCACCGGTCGCGTCCCGCCGGTACGTCTGCGCCAGCGACACCACCACCCGGTCCCCGGCCGCGAAGATCTCCCGAACCTCTTGGTCGATCACCGTCAGGCCGGGTGAGGAGACGGCGGCCTCGGGGTAGCGCCTGCCGCGCACCGCGGTGCCGGAGCCGTAGATCTCCACGTCCTCGTCGACCACCTCGGCCAGTTCGGCCAGGTCCTTCGTGACGAAGGTGCGCAGGTAGCGCCTGACCACCTCGACGTTGCGCGCCTGCTCGTCACCGCCGGTTCCGGCCCCGTTCCGGTCCGTCATGCCGTCATCCTACCGACGCTCGACCGTCCGGTGTCGACACACGCGGTTAGGCTGATTCATGGTCCTCTATTACCGGGACGACGCCGTACAGGTCACCTCGGAGGCGATCCACGCGGGCGGGCAGGTCGTCGCGCTCGCCGACGTCACGTACGTCTGGCACGCGCGCGGCGCCACCACACTCGCCGTCCGGGGACGGGTGCTGGGCCGCGGGGTGCTGGTCCTGCTGCTGTCGCTGCCACCCCTCGTCGCTGTGGTCTGCGTGCTCTCGCTGGCCTGGTCCGCGCAGGACCGCGGCGAGTGGAAACTGGCCCTGATCATCCTGGCCGCGTTCGTGGTGGCGGGGCTGGCGCTCACCCCGTTCCTGGAGGTGCCGCTCGGGTGGCTGGACCGCTCCTACGAGCGCGGCAACCGGGTGCACGAGCTGTGGGTGCAGCACCACGGCCGGGAGACGATGCTGGTCCGCACGCCCGACGCGCTGCGGTTCGGGCAGATCTACCGGGCCGTGCAACGCGCCGTGGAGCAGCAGACCGACCGCCGCTGAGCCGCCCGGCGACGGTCAGGCCAGCGGCAGCGTGGTCGCGATCGGCCAGGCGAGCACCACCGCCCCGACCGACGACGCCAGCCACCACGGCGCGGCCCGGCGGCGCAACACCACGGCCCAGGCCGCCTGCCAGGCCACCAGCGCCGCGAACAGCGGCACCACCAGCAGCACGAACCCGGGTGCCAGGCCGAGCACCGCGGCGACGGCGAGCACCAGCACGGCGATCCCGCCGGTGGCCGCGTAACGGATGCCGTGGCCGTCCGCGAGCCGTTCGGCGCCGAGCAGGAAGACCAGGCAGCAGAACGTCACCAGGGGCAGCAGCCACCACCGGGCCCCGACCGGCACGGTCGAGGTGAGGCCGAGGTGCAGCGGCAGCGCGACGGCGAGCGCGGCGTACCCGAGGAGCACGACGGCGACGGCAGCGGACCGGACGCCGCCCTCGGTCACCGGTGGCCGGCGGGGTTGCGCGAAGCGTGCCGCGGCGGCCAGCAGCACGCCGGTGAACAGCAGGAACACTGCCACGTACCCGCCCACGGCGAGCGGCAGCCGGGCGGTCGGCAGCAGTGCGGCGAGCGCGGCGCCCAGCCCGGCCGCCGCCACCGTCGCGGCGAGCCACCGGCCCGCACCCGTACGCGGACCGCCGGTGCCCGCCCCCGCCCGGCGCGGTAGCAGCGCCGCCAGCGGCACGAAGCCCAGCGCGAGCCCTGCCAGCAGCAGCCCGGCGCCGCCCGGCCGGGTCAGCGGGGCCGGCGGCGGCCCGCCGGTACGGTCCGGGAGCGCGTCGAGCACCGCGGCGTGGGTACGCGGCGCGAACAGCACCGACACGTGCTCGGTGCCCGGTGCCACCACCCGCGTGCGGGTGCCCGGTGGCGCGTCCCGCGTCGCCTCGTCGACCGCCTGGCGGAAGCCGGCGAACTCCAGCCCGCCCACCACGAGCGTCAGCCTCCCGGGCCAGCCGGCCGGCACGTCACCGCCGTCGGGCAGCGAGATCGCCACGGTCCGGTCGATCTCCGGATGCGCGACCGCGTACCGGGTGACCGCGCCGGCGCCCATCGAGTGCCCGACCAGGACGATCCGGTCCGGGTCGACGCCGGGACGCCCGCGCAGCCAGGCGACCGCCACGTCCAGGTCGTGCCGCAGCAGCGCCCGGCTGCGTTCCTCGTCCCGGCCCGCACCGGGTAGCCGGGCGTGGCTGGCGCCGTGGCCGGCGAAGTCGAGCAGCACCGCGATCCCGCCCCGGCGGGCCACCGAGTCGGCGAGCGGCCGCATCAGCCGGGCCGACCCGGCGAAGCCGTGCGCGATCACCACCCCGGGCCGCAGGTCGCCGCTCGCGCCGTCCGCCCGGACCTCGGTCAGCGGGACTCCCGCCACGGTCGCCCGCCGGGTGCTCAGACCGGCGTCGGCACGGACCAGGAGCAGGGCGCCCAGGACGACGGCGAGCAGCGCGACCACGCCGCAGGCGAGCAGTCGCCGCGACGCCGGGCCGGGGGTGGGCATGCCGGCACCCTACGCCGCGTCGGCGGCCCGGCGTGACCTTCGCCGCCCGGCTGCCGTCGGGCGGCACTGGCAGCGACGCCGCACACTGGATGTCATGGCGATCCCTCTTCCCCGGCCCGGCGCCGTGCTCGGCCTCACCCGTACCGCCCTGGACCAGGCGCTCGGCTCGGCCGCCACGGTGGCCTCGGTACCCGCTCGCGCCTTCGCCGTCCTCGATCAGGTGGAGGCGCTGGTCCGGCGGATCGACGGGGTGGTGGACCGGATCGAGGGCACGCTCGACCGCACCGACCGGGTGCTCACCGACGCCGAGACGGCGGTCCGCGAGGTGGCGGTGATCAGCACCGCCGCCACCGCGGCGATCGACACGGCGACCGAGGTGGCCGCCGCGGCGACGGTGGTGGTCGGCGAGGCGCAGCGGGTCTCCGAGGCGGCGGCCACGGTGGTCGGCCAGGCCGACCGGGTGGCCCGGACGGCGGCCGGCGTGGTGACCGAGGCGGAGACGGTGACCGCGCGGGCGGCGGGCACGCTGGCGACCGCCGAGAAGGCGACGGGCGTCGCGACCGAGCTGCTGACCGCGTACGAGGCGACGCTGCGTCGGGCCGCGCCGATGGCAGCCCGTTTCGTGGAGCAGCTCAGCCCGGAGGAGGTGACCGCCGCGATCCGGCTGGTGGACGAGTTGCCGAAGCTCAAGGACCATCTCACCTCGGACGTGCTGCCGATCCTGGCCACGCTGGACCGGGTCGGCCCGGACCTGCACGACCTGCTGGACGTCACACGCGATCTCAAGCTCGCGGTCGCCGGCATCCCCGGGCTCGGCATGCTGCGCCGCCGCGGCGAGCGCCTCACCGACGAGGTGTAAGGAAGGGCCCCTTCTTAACGCCTCCGGTAGAGGAAGGGCCCCTTCTTAACCGCCGGGGAACAGCTCGTCGATCTCCGCGCGGTGCGGCAGAGCCACCGAGGCGCCGAGCTTGCGCACGCACGCCGCACCGGCGGCCGCCGCCCAGCGCACCGCGTCGGCCAGGTCCCGCCCCTCGCCCCAGGCCACCGCGAGCGCGGCGGTGAACGCGTCCCCGGCGGCGGTCGAGTCGACCACGTCCACCGGCACGGCCGGCACGTGCGTCGGCGGGCGGTCCCGGTCGACGTACCAGGCGCCGTCGCCGCCGAGCGTGAGCACCGCCCGGGGCACCAGGTCGAGCAGCGCCGCCGGCTCGTCCCGGCCGCGACCGGTCAGCGCCTGCGCCTCCGGCTCGTTCACCACGAGCAGGTCGGTGGCCGCCAGCAGTTCGGGCGGCACCGACCGGGCCGGCGCGGCGTTGAGCACCACCCGGGTGCCCGCGGACCGGGCCGCCAGCGCCGCCTCGGCCACCGTCTCGACCGGCACCTCCAGCTGCGCGACCAGCACGTCCGCATCGCGTACGGCGGAAAGCTCGCCGGCGGTCAGCGACGTGAACGCGGCGTTCGCCCCGGGGGTGACCAGGATGGCGTTCTCCCCCGCGCCGCCGACCATCACCAGCGCGACGCCGGACGGGCCGTAGACCACCCGCAGGTGGCCGGTGTCCACGCCGGCCGCCGTCATGCGGGCCCGCAGCGTCACGCCGAACGAGTCCGAGCCGATCGCCCCCAGGAAGACACAGGACGCGCCGGCGCGTACCGCGGCGACCGCCTGGTTGGCGCCCTTGCCGCCGGGCAGCATGACGAAGTCGTCGCCCAGCACGGTCTCGCCGGGCCGGGGCAGCGCGGCACCGATGCCGACCAGGTCCATGTTGGCACTGCCGACGACGGCGATCCGGGTCTGCGGCACTGTGTCGTCCCGTCGCTCAGGCGGCGCGGGCGGCCCAGCGGTCGCCGGACCGCGTGACCACCAGCGGAAGGCCGAACGTCTTCGACAGGTTGTCGGCGGTGAGCACGTCGGCGAGCAGGCCCTGCGCCACCACGGCACCCTCGCGCAGCAGCAGCGCGTGGGTGAAGCCCGGCGGGATCTCCTCCACGTGGTGCGTGACCAGCACCATCGCGGGCGCGTCCGGGTCGTACGCCAGCTCGGCCAGCCGGGCCACCAGGTCCTCGCGCCCACCCAGGTCGAGCCCGGCGGCGGGCTCGTCGAGCAGCAGCAGCTCCGGGTCGGTCATCAGGGCGCGGGCGATCTGGACCCGCTTGCGCTCGCCCTCGGACAGCGTGCCGTACGTGCGGTCGGTGAGGTGGCCGACGCCGAGCTGGCGCAGCAGCGCGGCGGCGCGGACCTCGTCGGTGCGGTCGTAGCTCTCCCGCCAGCGGCCGACCACCGACCAGGCGGCGGTCACCACCACGTCGACGACGCGCTCCTCGGCGGGGATCCGCTCGGCGAGCGTCGCTGTGGACAGGCCGATGCGGGTACGCAGCTCGTTGACGTCGGTACGGCCGATACGCTCGCCGAGCACGTGCGCGACGCCGCTGGTCGGGTGCAGCCGGCCGGCGGCCAGGTTGAGCAGCGTGGTCTTGCCCGCGCCGTTCGGCCCGAGCACCACCCACCGTTCGTCCAGCTCGACCCGCCAGTCGACGTCGTGCACCAGCGCCGTGCCGGAACGCTTGACGCCGACCCCGTCGAGGCTGACCACCAGATCCGCGTCCACGGTCGAGGGGGCGAGGGCGCCCGGGGCGCCGGGGATCAGGTCACCAGTCACCGCTCCATCCAATCACGCACCCGGCCCGGCGCCCCCCACGGGCGGCGCCGCCGCCATAGGGTGGGGCGCCGTGTCGTTGGTCACCGCTTCCGGAAGGACACCCATGCCCGACCGCTGCCGGGAGGCGCGCGGATGAGCGCGGTCATCGAGATCGCCGGCCTCCGCAAGACGTTCCACACGCTGCGCCAGGGGCGCCGGGTCGCCGTCGACGGCTTCGACATGCTGGTCGAGGCGGGCCAGGTGCACGGCTTCCTGGGGCCGAACGGGTCCGGGAAGACCACCACGCTGCGCGCGCTGCTGGGGCTGGTCCGGCCGGACGCCGGGCGGATGCGCGTGCTGGGTGCCGAGTCCCCCGAGCACCTGCCGGACGTGGCCGGCCGGGTCGGCGCGATCGTGGAGAGCCCGCAGTTCTTCGCCAACTTCACCGCGCACCGGACGCTGCGGCTGCTGGCCCTGGCCGGGGGTGTGCCGACCACCCGGGTGGACGAGGTGCTGGAGCAGGTCGGGCTGCGCGACCGGGGCGACGAGCGGGTCAAGGGCTACTCGCTGGGCATGAAGCAGCGGCTGGCGGTCGCGTCGGCCCTGCTGAAGAACCCGGAGCTGCTGATCCTGGACGAACCGGCGAACGGGCTGGACCCGGCCGGCATCCGGGAGATGCGCGACCTGACCCGGTCGCTGGCCGAGGCCGGGGTGACGGTGCTGCTGTCCAGCCACATCCTCGCCGAGATCCAGTTGATCTGCGACCACGTGACGATCGTGAGCCGGGGGCGGCGGGTCGCGTACGGGCCGGTGGAGGAGGTGCTGGCCGGCTTCGACCAGCACCAGTGGCGGGTCCGGGTGGCCGATCCGGAGCAGGCCGGGCAGGTGCTGGGCCGCGCCGGCCTGTCGGTGGCGGTCGCGCCGGACCACCTGGTGGTGACCGGTGTGCAGGATCCGGAGACGATCAGCCGGACGCTCGGCGAGCAGGGCATGTGGGTACGCGAGCTGGTCCCGCTGCGGCCGGACCTGGAGAGCGTCTTCCTGGAGCTGACCGGCGGCAACGAGCACGTGGCGGTGCCGCGGCAGGTCGACGGCGCGCCGCCGAGCGACGGAGTGATCGACCTCGACGTCCGGGAGATCCGGGAGGTGGACGCGTGAACCTGGTCCGTGCCGAACTGGAGCGGCTGGCCGCCCGGCGCTTCGTGCAGCTCATGGTGGTGCTGCTGGCTGCCGCCTTCGCGGTGACCGTGGTGACCACGCTCGCCGGTTCGCACCGGCCCGGCCCGGCGGAGCTGAGCCGGGCGCAGGCGCAGGCGGCGGAGAGCGTGCGCCAGATGGAGATGACGTACGACCGCTGCCTGCGGATCCGCGAGGGCACGATCCCGCCGGGCGAGAACGACTACCTGCCGCGCGACTGCGCCCAGATCGACCCGGCCCAGATCGAGGAGTTGCCGACCACGGCCGACTACCTCAGCGGTGTGTTCGTCTTCGCCAAGGAGGCCGAGCCGCTGCTCTACTTCCTGATCGCGTTCCTGACGCTGTTCGGGTTCCTGGTCGGCGCCTCCTACATCGGGGCGGACCTGAACTCGGGCGGGGTGGTCAACCTGCTGCTGTGGCGGCCCCGGCGGCCGACGGTGCTCGCCACGAAGCTCGGCACGCTGCTGGGCGGGCTGCTCGGCCTGTCGGTGCTGGCGTCGGCGGCGTACCTGGGGTCCTTCTGGTTGATCGGCCAGGCGTCCGGACTGGTCGGGCGGACCGGCGGCGACTTCTGGCCGTCGCTCGCAGCGATCTGGGTACGCGGGCTGATGCTGGTGCTGCTCGCCGCGGCGCTCGGGTTCGCCGTCGCCACGCTGGGCCGGCACACGTCGGCGGCGCTCGGCACCGTGGCCGCGTACGTGGTGGTGTGGGAGCTGGGGGCGCGGCTGGTGTTCCAGATCCTGGAGGTCGGCCGGCCGGACCGGTACATGCTGTCCAGCTATCTGGCGGCCTGGCTGTCCGGTGAGGTGCGGCTCTGGGACAACAACGCCTGCGGCCCCGGGATCTCCGGCTACTGCGACGGCTCCTACACGCTCACCTGGACGTCGGGCCTGGTGGTGCTGCTCGGGCTCACCGGCGCGCTGGTGGCCGCCGCGTTCACGGTGTTCCGCCGCCGCGACCTGATCTGACCGGAGCCGCACCTCGGCAACTCCTTGCGAACCCTGACGCCATGATGAAGGATTCCTTCACATGGCGCCAGGGTGCACGACGCGGTCAGCCGACCGTCGAGCCGAACACCTCGTCGCGTACGGCGTCCAGCGCGGTACGCAGCGCGCCGCGCAGGATCGGCTCCTCGGTCAGCCCGGTGGTCACCACCCGGGGCCGGACCAGCGTGATCGCGGCGACCTCGTGTTGCACGCGCTCGGCCAGCGCCGCCCCGCCCGCCTGCCCGACCGCCCCGGCGAGCACCACGAGCGGCGGGTCCAGCACCACGCAGGTGCTCGCCACACCGAGCGCCAGCCGCCGGGCCAGCTCGTCGAGCATCGGACCACCGGCGGTGCCGGCGGCGATGGCCGCGCGTACCACCTCGGCGGCCCGGGCCGCCGCGACGCCCTGCTCCGCCGCCTCCGGGCTGGCGAAACCGTGCTCGGCGGCCACCGCGCGCACCGCGTCGGCGCCGACGAGCTGCTGGAACGCCGGCTTGGCCCGCTTGGACACGTCGCGCGGGATGGGCGCGCCGGGCACCGGCAGGTAGCCGATCTCGCCGGCCGCGCCGCTGCTGCCGTGGTGCAGCCGGCCGCCCAGCATGATGGCCAGGCCGACGCCCGCGTCCACCCAGACCAGCACGAAGTCGGCGGTGCCACGGGCCGCGCCGGACTGCGCCTCGGCCACCGCCGCGAGGTTCACGTCGTTCTCGAACACGACCGGGGTGTCCAGGTCCTCGCGCAGCGCGGCGAGCAGGCCGCTGTGCCAGCGCGGCAGGTTGAACGCGAACGTGATGTCGCCGGTCTGCGGGTCGACCAGGCCGGGGGTGCCGAGCACGACGCGCCGGACGGCGGACAGCTCCGCCCCGGCGCTGCTCGCCGCCTGGACCACGGCGTTGTGCACCACGCCGACCGGGTCGTCGGTGTCCTTCGTGGACTGCTCGACCCGGCCGGCCACCGTACCGGTGATGTCGGCGCAGGCCGCCACCACCCGCTCCGCGCCCACCTCCACGCCCACCACGTACGCGCTGCTCGGCCGGACGGCGTAGAGCTGCGCGTTCGGGCCCCGCCCGCCGGCCTGCTCGCCGACCCGGGCGACCAGGCCGCGCTCTTCCAGCCGCTCGACGAGCTGGGACGCGGTGACCTTGGACAGCCCGGTCAGTTCACCGATCCGGGCCCGGGTCAGCGGGCCGCGTTCGAGCAGCAGCTCCAGGGCCGCACGATCGTTGAGCGCCCGCAGGAGTCGGGGGGTGCCGGGCAGCCGGGTCGCACTCATGCCAACGTCCTCAATTTTCAGTAAAGTTTTCTAATCACAAAACGCCTGCCGAGGGGTGCCCGTTAGCGTATCGGCCACCCCCATCCGCAGAGGTCGGACGACCCGGCAGGGAAAGGGGATACTCGTGGGTCTGGATCCAGGACTGCGCCGGCTCGCGCTGGGCACGCTGCTGGCCGCGTACCCGGGACCGGTCCCGCCGGACTGGGCGGTCGACCTGCTCGCCGACGGGCTCGCCGGGCACACCCTGTTCGGCACCAACATCCACGACCCGGCCCAGGTGGCGGCGTCCACGGCAGCGCTGCGCGCCGGCCGCCCCGACGTGATCGTGGCGATCGACGAGGAGGGCGGCGACGTCACCCGGCTGGCGCACGCCACCGGCAGCCCGTACCCGGGCAACGCCGCGCTCGGCGCGGTGGACGACCCCGACCTCACCCGCCAGGTGTACGCGGCGATCGGCGCGGAGCTGGCAGCGCTCGGTATCACAGTCGACCTCGCCCCCACCGTCGACGTGAACACCGCCGACGAGAACCCGGTGATCGGCACCCGCTCGTTCGGGGCGGACCCGAAGCGGGTCGCTGTCCACTCGGCCGCCGCCGTCGCCGGTCTCCAGTCGACCGGCGTGGCCGCCTGCGCCAAGCACTTCCCCGGGCACGGCGCCACCGTCGCCGACTCCCACCACGAGCTGCCCACAGTCGACGTGCCCCCGGCGGTCCTGCGGGAACGCGACCTGCCGCCGTTCGCCGCCGTCGTCGATGCGGGCGTCCGCGCGGTGATGACCGCGCACATCCGGGTGCCGGCGCTGACCGGCGACGGCCCGGCCACGTTCAGCCGCGCGGTCCTGCACGACCTGCTGCGCGTCGAGTACGGCTTCACCGGCGCGATCATCACCGACGCGCTGGAGATGAAGGGTGCCGTGCTCGCCGCCGGCGGGGTCGGTGCGGGCGCGGTGCGGGCCCTGGCCGCCGGCGCGGACCTGCTGTGCATCGGCGCCCGGGTGGACGCCGAGCTGGTCGAGTCGGTCGCCGCCGAGATCGTCGCGGCGATCACCGACGGCCGGCTGGCTCGGGAGCGGGTCGAGGAGGCCGCCGGCCGGACCGCCGCGCTCGCCGCCGCCACCGGCCCCGCCGACGCCCCGCCGCCGGCCGCCGACGGCCTCGGCTACGCCGCCGCGCTGCGGGCGGTACGCGTCGAGGGCGACCTCACCCGCGACACCGCGCCGCTCGTGGTGCAGGTGCACGCCACCTCCACCATCGCCGAGGGGCGGGTGCCCTGGGGGCTCGGCCCGCACCTGGCCGCCGGGGTCGAGCAGGCCCGCGCGGTGGCGGGCGACACCGACCCGGACCAGTTGCGGCGACTCGCCGGGGACCGGCCGGTCGTGCTGGTCGGCCGGCACCTGCACCGGCTGCCCGGCGCGCGCGAGCTGGTCGAGGCGCTGGCCGCCACGCATCAGGTGACTGTGGTCGAGATGGGCTGGCCGGGCGCGTGGCGGCCGGCGGGCGCGCGCGCGTTCGTCGCCACCCACGGCGCCAGTCACGCCAACGGCCGTGCCGCCGCCGACGCGCTCGGCCTGACCGCCTGACCCACGCGCCCCACCCGGCCCGCTGCCCTGAAGGGCGGCGGGCCGCTCTCTTGAACGCGTTCAAATTCTGCCGTACGCTCACGGTGTCCGAGATTTGAACACGTTCAAGAGAGGCGACGGGGATGGACGTGAAGGTCTGGATGTACCTGGCCTACCTGACGGTGAGCATCGGCCTCACCATCTGGGTGGCGCGGGCGCTGTCCCGCAACGGGCTGGTGTTCCTGCAGGACGTGTTCGCCGACAGCCGGCTGGCCGAGGCGGTCAACAGCCTGCTGGTGGTCGGCTTCTACCTGCTCAACCTCGGCTACGTCACGGTGGCGATGAAGGAGTCCGGTCCAGTCGGCGACGCCAGCCAGGCGCTGGAGCAGCTCTCGCTGAAGGTGGGGCTGGTCCTGCTGGTGCTCGGCGCGCTGCACTTCTTCAACGTCTTCGCGCTCGGCCGCTACCGCCGCGGCCGCCTGCGGCAGCAGGCCACCCACCCGCCGCTGCCGCCGGTCGGAATGCTCCCGCCGCAGGGCGGACCGGTACCGGCGGGTCCGAACCCGCCGGCCCGGTGACGTCCGCCCCGCGCGGGCGCCGGCAGGATCCCACCGGGCACGGGGCCGGTGGGATCCGCGGGTTCACCGTCCTGTTCGACGCGGACTGCCCGATGTGCCGGGCCGCCCGGCGGTGGCTCGCCTCGCGCGCCCAGCTCGTACCGCTGGAGTTCGTGCCGGCCGGGTCCGCCGAGGCCCGGCGGCGCTTCCCCGGCCTGGACCACGACGCCACACTGCGCGACCTGACGGTGGTGGCCGACACCGGCGCCGTCTACCGCGGCGACGGCGCCTGGTTCGCCTGTCTCTGGGCGCTCGCCGAGCATCGCGGTACGGCCGAGCGGCTGGCCCGGCCGCACCTGCTGCCGCTGGCCCGGCGGGTGGTGGCGGCGGCCTCAGCGGTCCGCGAACGGATCCGGGAACCGGGATACGGTGACGACGATGACCGAGCAGAGTGCGCCGACGACCGCTGCGGGTGGACAGGGGTCGACGGCCCGGGGTGAGCAGACCCGTCAGCTGATCCTGGACACGGCGATGCGGCTGTTCCGCGAGCGCGGATACGCGCGGACGACGATGCGCGCGGTCGCCCAGGAGGCAGGCGTGGCGGTGGGCAACGCCTACTACTACTTCGGCTCCAAGGAGCACCTGGTCCAGGAGTTCTACGCGGGCACCCAGCGCGAGCACCGGGAGGCGGCCGCGCCGGTGCTCGCCCGGGAGCGGGACTTCGGCCCGCGACTGGCCGGGGTGCTGCACGCGGGCGTCGACGTGCTGAGCCCGTACCACGCGTTCGCGGGCGCCTTCTTCAAGACGGCGGCCGAGCCGACCTCGCCGCTCAGCCCGTTCTCCGCCGAGTCGTCGGCGCCCCGGGACATGTCGATCGCGCTGTTCCGCGAAGCGCTGACCGGGTCCACCGTCAAACTCGACGACGAGCTGCGCGAGGCGCTGCCCGAGCTGCTCTGGCTCGGCTACATGGGGGTGGTGCTCTACTGGGTGCACGACCGCTCGGAGGGGCAGGTCAAGACCCGGCAGCTCATCGACGGCGTGGTGCCGCTCGTGGACCGGCTGGTGGGGCTGTCCCGGCTGCGCGTGCTGCGGCCGGTCACCCGTCAGGCGCTCGCACTGATCCACACGCTGCGTCACTGACTTCGCCGCCGCGCCTGCCAGCGATTGCGCAGGTGAGAGTCCGTAACCGGACAGTGGCACACCCCTTGTTGACCACCAGCACTAACACATAGCGTTACCGATGTCGGGGCCTGGGGGAGAGCAGCGGACCGTGGATCCGGCCCGGGATCCACGGTCCGCGCCAGGCCGGGGATCCGGGCCGGCTCAGCGGGGGAAGACGCCGAACGCGGTGAGGCCGCGATCCGGGAACCCGGCCGCCTCGGCCACCCGGCCGGACGCCGCGTTGCCCGGGTCGTGCAGGTAGGTGGGAATTACCCCCTCGTCGAGCACCCGGCGGGCCGCCTGCGCGACCAGGCGCCGGGCCAGGCCGCGCCCGCGCGCCGTCGGCACCGTGCCCACCGCCAGCTCGTGGCCGTACGCGTCGTGCCGCTTGATCCCCACGCCGGCCCGGTACGCGCCGTCGGCGCCCCGGACCACGAGCACCTCCCGGTCGAACAGCCGCAGCCACGGCGGCAACCCGGCCAGCGTGGGCGGCACCCACTCCCCCACCTCGGGCAGTGGCGCCGGGTCGGTGCACCACCGGAAGACCGAGGTGTGCGCGATGAACTCCGGCATGCCGACCGCGCCCGGCAGGTCGGGCAGCCACTCCCCGAGCGGCCGGTCCCGCACCAGCGTCCGTACCGCCTCGACCCGGTCGGCGGCCACCGAGAGGACGGTGCTGCCGCCCGCTGTCACCGCGACGGCCGGGCGCAGCCGCCCGTCCCAGGCCGGGCGGGCGCGGCGGTAGGACCGGACCACGTGCAGCCCGGGGCCCGCCGGCCACTGCCCCAACCAGGTCGCCAGATGAAGGAAGACCCGCCGGTCGAGCACGTGATCATGGTACGCCGGGACGCCGCGCCCGTGCCTGCGGAATTCGCCGATCGCGGCGCGGTTGAGACGCGCGGCACGCGGGTAGAGGGTCGGCACGCCAGCGACGGGCGCCGATTCCTGGTTCCGCCACCGGCCGCAGGAACCCCGGGCGCTTCGCGGAACCGAAGGCATCGCCCCTGCGTCATATTCATTTCCATACATGGACAAGTTTCTCTGGGACGGTAGTGGTCATGCCTCACGAACCGAATGACCGATTCCAGCAGGACGCGGAGCGCGGCTGGCGGGCCGCCGCAGACGCCGGACGGTTCCCGGCGCAGCCGGCGTACCGCGAGGCCCGCGACCGGGCGCTCTCCTGGGCCGAGCTGAACGCGCAGCCGGCCGGCACCGCCGCCTGGCGTGGCCTCACGCCCCTCTGAGAGGGCGGGCGGCGACACACCGGCCGGGCGGGCGTACCGGCCTTCGCACACCTGTGCGGTAGCGTCTTGTGGTCCGATTTCCGGCCTACGACAGGAGAAGCTCCGCGCATGGGCAAGAAGACGATCCACGTCTCCGACTTCACCGGTCAGGTGCTCAGCCCCGACGACGAGGTGGTCAAGGTCGTCGTCCTGGAGCACCCGGACCTGGTCGCCGGCCCCGTGCAGCTGGACGCCACCGCGGTCGAGGTGGAGAGCATCGACGACGCGGCGCTCGACGTCGCGGTGGTGGAGATCCACGACCGGCACGGCCACGGTGAGCCGCGCCGGGTGGTGCTGACCGCCAGCGAGTTCGACGCGATGGCGACCGACGTGCCGATGGCGCAGCTGCTGCGTACCGCCGAGCGGGTCAAGCCGCCGAAGGCCCGCCGCGCCACCGAGAAGATCGACTACGGCACCATCGAGCACGCCGGGCGCCCGCACCGCGGCCGGGTCACCGAGGAGGAGGCCCGGCTGGTCCGGGAGCACCTCGACGAGGTGAACAAGCGGCTGGCCGACGCCGGCATCCGCCAGGTCGACCCCGCCGACCCGGAGCACGCCGCCCGGTACGGCTTCCCCACCGCAGACTGACACCCGGACGCCGGGCACGCGCCCCCGTGACGCGTGCCCGGCGCGGTGTCAGGCCCCTTTCCGGGTGATCTCGGCGAGCGCCGCCTCGAACGCCGACTCCAGCGCGGACTTCTCCAGGCCGAGGCCGCGCAGCACGCCGTCGTCGCCCTCCTCCTCCAGCAGGGCGAGCAGGATGTGCTCCGTACCGATGTAGTTGTGCCCCATCCGCAGCGCCTCCCGGAAGGTCAGCTCCAGGACCTTCTTGGCCCGTGCGTCGTAGGGGATCAGGTCCGGGACCGGGTCGGCCTTCGCCGGCAGCGTCGCGGTGACGACCTCCCGCAGCCGTTCCAGGGGTACGCCCCGAGCCACGATCGCCGCGGCGGCCAGCCCTTCCGGCTCGGCGAGCAGTCCGAGCGCGACGTGCCCCGGGGTGATCTCGGCGTTGCCCGCGGCCCGCGCCTCCTCCTGCGAGGCCAGCACCACGTTGCGGGCGCGCGGGGTGAACCGGCCGAACCCGGAGTTCGGGTCGAGCGCGGCGGCGGTCTCCGCCTTGGCAGCGGAACGCTTCTGGGCGGCCTGCTTCGTCACGCCCATGCTGCGGCCGATCTCCGTCCACGAGGCGCCGGAGCGGCGCGCCTGGTCGACGAAGTGCCCGATCAGGTGGTCGGCCACGTCGCCCAGGTGGTCGGCGACGAGAACGGCGCCGGCCAGCTGATCGAGCGCGTCGGTGTGCGCCTTCTTGATGCCGTCGATGAGGTCGTCGAGTCGTACCGGCTGGGTCATCTTGAGCGGTTCGGTCTCCTCCATGCGTCAACCATAGGTTGACGATCCGCGACCGTCAACCCTCGGTTGACGGCACCGTCCGCATCGCATGATGATCTCGACGCGGGTACTGTCGGTCGAGGTGAGCACCCATTCGACACTGCTGTTCGTGCTCGCCGCCGTCGCGGTCGTCATCGCCGTGCGGTGGGTGGCCTCCCGGACCGGCCTGCCGGCAGCCGCGCTGCTGCCACTCATCGGCATCGCGTACGCGCTGCTCCCCGGCCCCAACGTCAGCCTCGACCCCGACCTCGTGCTCATGGTCGTGCTGCCGCCGCTGCTCTACAGCGCCGCGCTGGACTCCTCCCTGCTGGACATCCGCCGCAACCTGCGGATCGTGGTCAGCCTCTCCGTGGTGCTGGTGCTCCTCACCGGACTGCTCGTGGGCATCGGGTTCCACCTGTTCGTGGCCGGCGCGACGCTGGCGGCAGGCATCGCCGTCGGTGCCGCGATCGCGCCGCCCGACCCGGTCGCCGCCCTGGCCGTGGGCCGCCGGGTCAACCTGCCGCCGAAGATGGTCACGATCATCCAGGGCGAAGGGCTGCTGAACGACGCCACCGCGCTGACCATGCTCAGCGTCGCTGTGGCCGCCGCCGTGGGCGGCACGTTCTCGTTCCCCGCCGCGATCGGGCAGTTCGTGCTGGCGGCGGCCGGCGGCATCGCGGTGGGCGTGGTCGTCGCACGGGCGAAACGGCTGGTCCGGCCGCTCACCGCGGACCCGCTGCTGTCGAACGCGATCTCGCTCGCGACGCCGTTCGTGGCGTACCTGCTCGGCGAGGCGCTGCACGTCTCCGGCGTACTGGCAGTGGTGGTCGCCGGCCTGATCGTCGGCCACCAGACGCCGCAGTTCGGCTCCGGGGCCGCCCGCCTCCAGACCAACGCCGTGTGGCGGCTCGTCGACTTCCTCCTCGAAGGCTTCGTCTTCCTGCTGATCGGCCAGCAGCTCCCCGCCGTCATGCGGGGCCTGCGCCAGTACGAGACGTCGACAATCGTCATCGCCGTCGCCGTGTCGGTCGGCGTGGTGCTGCTTCTGCGCCCGGCCTGGCTGATCCTGACCCAGTGGCTCCCCCGGTCGCTGCACACCCGGCTCGGTGGCGTCGCCGAACAGGACGACACCGACGACCCTGATGCCGCACGCCGGCTCGGTGGCGTCGACCGCAACGCCCGCGGGCTGACCTCCCGCGAGGTGGTGGCCCTGAGCTGGTCCGGTACGCGGGGCGTGATCAGCCTGGCCGCGATCTTCACGCTGCCGCTGACCACCCGTAGCGGAGATCCCTTCCCCGATCGTGACCTGCTGCTGTTCTGCACCTTCGTGGTCGTCCTGGTGACGCTGGTCGGGCAGGGCCTGACGTTCGCGCCGCTCGTGCGCATGCTCGGCCTGCGCGCCAACGAGGCCGACCAGGCCCGGGTACGCAACGAGGCCCGCTCGGCCGCGGTGGAGGCCGCGCTGGCCCGCCTCGACCTCGTCGCCGCCGAGGAGCCCGACAGCAGGGTCGCCGTCAACACCACGCGGGTACAGTTGCAGACCCGGCTGGCCCGCTACCGAGGGCGGCTCGACCTGCTCCAGCAGAGCGGATCGTCGGAGCTGCCCACCTCACCGGAGTACGAGACGGCGCTGCGGGTCCGCAGGACAGTCCTCGAAGCGCAGCGCGAGGAGTTGCTGCGGTGGCGCGACTCCGGGCGGCTGCCGGACGAGGAACTACGCGTGCTGGAACGCGAACTCGACCACGAGGAGCTGCTGCTGCCGAAGCGGGCGCCGGGCTGACGTCGGGCCAGGCGCCCGCCGGCCGTCTCACAGTTGGCGCAGGATCACCGGATCCTTGATCTTCTTGTCGGCGGCCAGCAGCAACGCCTTGCTGATGATCTCGGCGAGCCGGCTGTCACCCTCGAAGGGCAGGTACATCTCCGGCTCCTTCGCCTTCGCCGAGTCCGGGATGATGCACAGGTACCGCTCGTCCGGTGCGATCAGGATGTTCCCGGAGCCGCAGTGGATGCGGTACGTGTGCAGGTCGCCGCGTACCTCAAGGAACCTGTCGGTGAGCGTGCACCGGTCGGCGATGGCCAGCCGGGGGATCAGCTCCGCCAGCACGTCCCGGCGCGTCCGGCCGGTCGGGGTCAGCTCGCCGAAGCTGCTCTGCGCCCAGTAGTCGCGATACCGGCCCTGCGGCCCACCGTCGTACCAGTTCGGGTCGGCGCCCACCCCGGCCGCGGCCACGAACAGGTCGACGTCGCGCATCACCTCGCTCAGCACGACCGGCGGCACCTCCGCCAGCGGAAGCGGCAGGCGCTCTCCCCGGATGAAGAACAGCTGGTCGGTCCCCATCGTGTCGAACACGAGGTCGTCGCCCCGGTCCTCGATCCCGGCGACACCCAGTTCGGCGCGCAGCCCCCAGTCCGGGAGGGCCAGCCAGGGCAGGTCGTACGAGGCCCCGTCGTTGCGGTGCTGGACGTACGACCAGCCGCGCCGGGACAGCAGCGCGTTGAGCCGGTGCTGGCGCACGATGTGCGCGGCGAACCGGTTGGAGTACATGCCCGTGGCCCGCTCCGCGTCGGTGAGCAGGTACTGCTCCCGGTGCGCCTGCTTGAACGGCTGGGTGATCCCGTGCCGGGTCAGGAAGTCCCGCCACGGCCCCACCGCGTCGGGGTCGAGCACCGGATGCCACAACCGGACCGTCGCCTCGTCGGCCGGCTCGACCACGGTGTCGTCCACTGTTCGCAGCGCCTCACCGGCCCAGCAGCAGGCCACGCCGTCGACGGTCCAGATGAGACGCCGGGCCAGCGTACGGGCCAGCGGATGGTCCAGGAACCGCTCGCGCCACTGCTCGACGGTCCACGAACGGTCGCGTCGCAGCAGGCCTTCCAGCCGGTCGCGGGTGGCGACGAGCGTCGCGGCGACGTCGGCGACAGTCGCCTTCAGCTCCTTCACCTCGTCGCCGTGGTCCCTGCGCACCTGGGCCGGAGGCGTCTTGACCACCTTGCCGTCCGCGTTGCGCCACACCACTACGGCGTCGACACCGCGCACCTCCAGCTCGTACGAGCAGTCGCCCAGCTTGTCCGCGAGCGGCAGCCCGAAGCCGGGCAGGGCCATCTCCTCGACGTCCTCCCGGCTGACACCGCGCGCCTCGGCGTGCCGGGTCAGCCCCTTCTCCACCAGGCGCAGGGTGCTCTTGTAGGTCAGCCGCGAGGACAGCCGGGCCAGTTGTGCGAGGGCGGCGGGGTGATCGGTGTCGACGAGCGCCGCCACAGCGACGTTCGCCAGTTTCGGGCTCGCCGGGCCGTGGCCGGAGATCTTGCGGGCGGCCCGTTCCGCGATCTGGCCGAGGCTGCGCAGTGCCTGCTCGGACGGCTGGCACATCGTCCGCATCCAGATCAGTCCCCACAGCAGCCCGACGTTGTAGCGGTCGATCATCCGTGGTGGCATGTCCTTGATGTGGCCGGGGCAGCACGCGGTCATGCGCAGCGGCAGGCTGCGCGCCTGCCCGACGAGCGGGAGCCAGTCGTCGAGCCGGGCGGTGAAATCGTCGACGCCCACCGCGTCGAGCAGCGACCGGGCCTGCTTGCGCCAAGCGGCCGTCGGCTTCGCCTTGTCCACCTCGACCGGACAGTGCGCCAGCAGCGCCTCCCACGCGGACCGGCGATCCGCCGGCATCGCCTCGACGTCCGCGATCGCGCGGTCGGCCCACTGCTCACCGACGTTGGGGATCGGCCACATCCGTTCGGCCTCGTCGCTGATGTCGCTCAGCGAACGTTCGAGCCGGGTCCGGCGCCAGGTCGCCAGCGCCGCCGGGTTCACCCGCCCGGCCGACGCCTCCGCCTGGATGGCCTCCCAGGTGAACCGATTGAGGTGCCAACTCCAGTAATTGAATCCCAGCCAGGCCTGAGTGCCCAGCCGGCCGAGCCAGGCCGAGCCGTCGAGGCCGCCGCCGGAGCGCACGACACGGATCAGTCTGGTCTGCTTGTCACCGCTCTCCCCCGGCACCGTCAGCGCGTCGAAGACCACCTGGCGCACCGGCGCCGGTTGCGCGGCCAGAAGTTCTTCCGTCCGGCGCCACGCCTCGCCCCGGGCCCGGTCCCACACGCTCACGTCCTGGTGCGGCCGCCCTGGCAGGTGGCCGACCATTGTCAGCGCGGCGGCGGCACGGCGGTCATGATCCGCGTCGTCGCCGGCCAGGTCGGTCACGGCGGCGGCAACCGACTCGGCATTCCGCACGGCTTCCGACAGCAGCTCCTCCTGCGGCGGAGCGGGATCACCGGACCGGCGCGTGTCGTTGAGCGCGGCGAGCAGCGCCGGAACCGAGCCGGCCGGCGCCCAGCCGAACACGGCCACCACACCGTCGAGGAAGTGCCGCAGGTGATGCTCGTTGAAGGCCTGGTCGTCGCTCTCGCGCCAGCCACTGGCGGCGTCGACCACCTCGCGCAGTGCCGCCTGCACGTCCTGCGTGTCCACTCAGCCACCCACCAGTGGGACGAGTTTGAGGAAGGTGACCCGGGATCCGGCGTGCAGGTGGACCTTCTCGCCCAGGTCGGTCACCTGGCGGTCGTCGACGAGCACCACGAAGGCGTTGCGGCGGAACGCGTCGAGCGTCAGACGGGTACGCTCCCCCGCGTCGACGTCCACACCGGACTCGGCGATCTCGAGGGTCACCCGCCGCCGGATCAGCTCGTCGAGGCGTACCTCCTCCTCGAAGACCTCGATGGTCCACGTGGGCCCGCTCGGAGCACCGACGACCTCGTCGGTGACTGTGATCAATGGCATGGCGGAGAAGGTAACGCCTCCCACCGACACCGCACACATTTGTGTGACCTGACCGCCTACCGGACAGTCTCCACCGTGTACGAGATCGTTCCGTGAAGGCGAGGTTGTGAGCGTGTCCTCTCACGCGTACCCGGGCAGGGCCGAGATGTCGACGGTGGTGGACGCGGCACGCCGCGGCGACCGGGCGGCGGTGGACGAGCTGGTCTCGCACTGTCTGCCGCTGGTCTACAACATCGTGGGCCGGGCCCTGAACCGGTCGGCGGACGTCGACGACGTGGTGCAGAACACGATGCTGAGCGTGGTCCGCGGGCTGCCGGGCGTACGCGAGCCGCAGCTTTTCCGCTCGTGGCTCGTCGCGGTCACCATGAACGAAATCCGCACCCACACGCAGCGCCGGCACACCACACCGGCGCCGCCGGAGGACATCGACAACGTGATCGACCCGCGCGCGGACTTCGAGGACCTGACCCTGACCCAGCTCCGCCTCGCCGACCAGCGCCGGGAGGTCGTCCTGGCCACGCGCTGGCTGGACGACGACCACCGCCACCTGCTGTCGCTGTGGTGGCTGGTCGAGGCCGGTCACCTCAGCCGCGCCGACCTGGTCGACGCCCTGAAGCTGGCCCCGCACCACGTGACAGTGCGCGTCTCCCGGATGAAGGCGCAGCTGGACACCGCCCGGCTGGTCGTACGGGCCCTCACCGCCCGGCCCGGTTGCGCCGGCCTGGCCGACACGGCCGGCGGCTGGGACCGCCGGCCCGCGCCGGTGTGGCGCAAGCGGTTCGCCCGCCACATCCGGGACTGCCCGCACTGCCCGGACGCGACGAACGACCTGGTCCCCGCCGAGCGGCTGCTGGCCGGCCTGGCGCTCACCCCGATCCCGGCCGGGCTCGCCTCGGACGTCACGCACCACCTGCGCACCGTCGCCTCGCCGTCGCACGTCGTCCCGGCCGGCACGCAGATCGTGACCGCCGGGGCTCGGTCGACGCTCTCCCTGTCCAAGACCCTGATCGGCGTCGTCGCCGCCGTCGCCGTGCTCGGCGGGGGCGGGCTCGTCCTCGCCAACTACCCGGAGGAGCCGGGCCGGCAGCCGGCGAGCGCGGCAGCCGCGCAGCCCTCGGCCGCGACCGCCGCACCGGCGCCCACACCCTCCCCGACTGCGGTGGAGCCTTCAGCGACCACGGTGAAACCGTCCCCCACCACGGCGCGCCCGAGTCCCGCCAGGTCGGTGAAGCCGTCCCCGAAGCCGACTCCGTCGCCGTCCCGGTCGGCCGGCACGTCGACGGGTGTATCCGCCGCGGAACGGCGGCTGCTGGTGCTGCTCAACGAGCGGCGTCGCGCGCTCGGGCTGACCGAGGTCAAGCTCGGCGCGGCGCAGCACCGCGACGCGGAGGCCTGCGTACGGCAGAACCTGAACGCCGGCAGCGGGCTGAAGCACTGCGGGCACGAGGTGCTGTTCGCGTCGTCCGGCACCGCCACGCCCGAGCAGATGATCGAGGCGTGGTTCAACAGTCCCGGCCACAAGACGGCGCTGACGTACACCGGTTCCCGCTTCGCCGGCCCGGCCATCGTCTCCAACGGCAGCCGCCAGGTCGCCGCCATCAACATCGACTACTGAGGTACGGCGAAGGCCCCGGCCCGGTGCCGTACACCAGGTCGGGGCGCCCACCCGGCGGGACCCGGATCACCGCCGGCGAGTGTCGCTACGCTCCCCTGATGACGCACGAGAAGGAGATCGTCGAGCCGGTCGACCTGTGCATGCCGGACGGGCGGCTCAACCCCGCCGCGGTCGGCTGGACCCGCCGGCCGCTGCACCAGGCGAACCTGCGCGGCTGGGGAAGGGCCAAGCGGTGGGAGTACTGGGGGATCGTGACGCCCACCCACATCGTCGGCCTCGTCGCGTCGTCGCTGGACTACGCCGGGGTGCACGGCGTCTACGTGCTCGACCGCGCCACGAAGGTCGAGACCGGCAAGGACGTCGTGGTCCCCTTCGCCCGTGGCGCCGTGCTGCCGCCGGTCAGCGGCGTGGGCACCGTGTACGCGCGCGGGGGCAGCCTGTCGATCGACATCGACCAGACCACCGAGGGCAGCACGATCCGTGCCACCGCACCGGGCATCGAGATCGACCTCGTGGTGCCGCTCCCGCCCGGCCACGAGTCGCTCGGCGTCGTGGTCCCGTGGAGCACCCGCCGGTTCCAGTACACGGTCAAGGACGTCGGCCGCCCGGTGCGGGGCTCGCTGCGGGTGAACGGCACGACGCACGTCGTGCCCGAACGGGACTCGTTCGCCGTGCTCGACCACGGCCGGGGCAAATGGCCGTACGCGATCACGTGGAACTGGGCGGCGGGCAGCGGACCGGACGTGTCGATCCAACTCGGCGGCAAGTGGACCGACGGCACCGGCTCGACCGAGAACGCGCTGTTCGTCGGCGGCCGGCTGCACAAGCTCGGCGCCGAACTGCACTGGAGCTACGACCGCCACGACTGGCTGCGGCCGTGGCGGATCAGCGGTGATCGGGTCGAGGTGGAGTTCCACCCGTTCCACGAGAAGATCTCGCGCACCAACCTCGGCGTCGTGGCCAGCGAGACCCACCAGTGCTTCGGGCACTTCTCCGGCTGGGCCCAGGCGGACGACGGCGAACGGGTGGCTCTGGACGGCCTGGTCGGCTGGGCGGAGGAAGCTCAGAACCGCTGGTGACGCAGCTGTGCGTTGACCTGCCGCACCACTTCCTCGGGAAGCTTGACCACGCGCCGGTCGTACGTGAGCAGGCCGTTGAGCTCGTCCTCCACGTCGGACAGCTGGGTGTAGACGGTCGCGCTCAGACCAGCCCGGATCGCGGGCACGATCTGCTCGGTGTGCAGCCGCGTGAACGCCTCCGCCAGTTCCTCGGCGCTCCGGCACCGCCGGTAGCCGAAATCCTTGCGGCTGAACGCGTGCCCGTCGACGCGCAGGTTGTAGCCGCCGTACTCGGACAGCACCAGCACCCGGCGGTCACCGCGTCGCCGCGGCACCCGGAAGCGGCGGAAGTAGACGTGCAGGCTGCGCAGGTCGCCCCCGCGCTGGTCGTGCCATCCGCTGGCGTGGTCGACAGTACGGGTGGGGTCGAGTTCGGCGACGTCGCGGGCGATCCGGGCCGCGTCGAACTGCCCCCAGCCCTCGTTGAAGGGCACCCACACGGCGAGGCTCACCACGTTGCGCAGGTGCTCGACGGTGTCGCGCATCTCGGTCCGGAACCGGGCCCGTCCCCCGGCGTCGGCGCGGCCGAACCAGCGCCGCCACGGGCCCCGGTCGGGCAGCCGCAGCGGCGTCACCGCCGGCGCGGTGACGACCAGCGGGTGGTAACCGCTGCCGCCGTTGACCATGTCCTGCCAGACCAGCATCCCCAGCCGGTCGCAGTGGTAATACCAGCGCAGCGGCTCGATCTTGATGTGCTTGCGCAGCATGGTGAACCCGAGCCGCTTCATCGTGGCGATGTCGGCGATCATCGCCTCGTCGGAGGGCGCCGTGTACATGCCGTCCGACCAGTAGCCCTGGTCGAGGATCCCGGCGTGGAAGTACGGCCGGCCGTTGAGCAGCAGGCGGGGCACGCCGTCCCCGTCCGGTCCGACACCGAACGAGCGCATGCCGAAATAGCTGCGGACCCGATCCGCGCCCAGCTCGACGGTCACGTCGTAGAGGAACGGATCCTCCGGGCTCCACTGCCGTACCTCGGGGATCGGGATGCGCACCGCCACGCCGACCGGCGCGGTGGCCTCGGCCACCGCGATCCCGTCGGCCAGGATCCGGATGCCGGCGTCGCCGGCATCCGCCGTCGCGTGCGCCGTCACCTCGACGCACCGCTCGTCGAGGAGCGGCGTCAGGGTGAGGTGCCGCAGGTGTACGGCGGGCACGCTCTCGGCCCACACCGTCTGCCAGATCCCGGACTGGGCGGTGTACCAGATGCCGCCACGGCGCAGCCGCTGCTTGCCCCGGGAGTGGTGGCCGGTGTCGCTGTCGTCCTGGACCGCCACGACCAGGACGTTGGCGTCCTCGCGGAGCGCGTCGGTGATGTCGCAGGTGAACGGCAGATACCCGCCGGTGTGGCCGCCGACCGGGACGTCGTTCAGGTAGACCCGGCAGGTCTGGTCGACCGCGCCGAAGTGCAGCAACAGGCGCGAGCCGGCGGCGTGGAAGCCCGCCGGGAGGGTCAGCGGACGGCAGTACCAGAGCGTCTCGCCCGGCTGGAGCTGCCGCCCGACGCCGGAGAGCGCGGACTCCGGCGAGAACGGCACGAGGATCTGGCCGTCGTAGCGTTCGGGCTCGGCGGGGGAACCGGTGATCGCGTACTCCCACCGGCCGTTGAGGTTGAGACAGCTGTCCCGGGCGAACTGGGGACGGGGATACTCGGGCAGGACACGCTCCGCGTCGAGCGTGGCACCCCACGGGGTCAGCAGCGTCATGCCGGGGCCCCCTGCTCCCGCCGCCGCAGGGCCACGGCCGGCACCGCGATGAGGACCAGCACGGCCAGTGCCATGAGGAAGATGCCCGGCGTCGGGACCTGCTTCACCACGCCGAGATCCTCGTACACCTCGTCGGCGCCGGTGATCACGGCGGCGCCGAGGTACGGGCCGACGAGCATCGGAATGAGGATGGCGAAGACCATCCGCAGCCCTTGGACATGGCCGGCCCGGCCCGGTGGTGAGTAGTCGCGGACGAGGGCGCCGATCGGGGCGAGGACGAGCATGAAGCCCGACATCATCACGATCCCGGCGGCGATCACGGGAACCATGCCGCGGGCGAGGAACATGAGCGCCAGGCCGGTGCCGTAGACCACTACCGCCGGCAGCAGGAAACGCACCTTGCCGACGCGGTCGATGAGCCGCCCGCTGACCACGCTCACCGCCGACGCCGTGACGAGGACGACGGCCAGGACGACGGCGTACCCCTCGATTCTCAGGTACCGCTGCAGGTAGATGATCAGATACGGCAGGAACACCTGCGTGGAGATCCCCCAGACGGACCAGGCCGCCAAAGCGAGGTAGAGCCCCGGGTTGGCCCGCATGGCGGCCGGGCGCAGACCATGGACGACAGCCCGCAGGTAGCCGCCCTCGTGCCGGACGACTGACGGGCTGTCCTCGACCAGGAACCAGGCCAGCACCCCGGCCACCGCCATGATCACGCCGATGATCACGAAGAACAGTTGCCAGTTCCCGGCGCGGGCCAGCCCGTCGAACCCGCCGAAGATCACCAGCATCGAGACCAGCGGCATGATGGCGAGCACCGACTCGACCCGGCCACGGTTCGCCGGCACCGTCACGTCGGTGACCCACGCCTGGAACGCCGCGTCGTTGGCCCCCGAGCCGAGGAAGGACATCAGGCAGTCCAGCGTGATGACCGCGATCGCCGTGACCAGCACGACGTTCGCCACGGGCGCGATGTCCTCCACGAAACCCACTGTCAGGAAGCCGAAGGCGGCGGTGGAGACGCCCCACAGCAGGTAGCCGCCGGCGATGAACGACCTGCGCCGGCCGGTCCGGTCGGAGAGGGCGCCGAGCAGCAGGGTGGCGACAGTGGCGGTCACGGCGCTGGCGGCGACCATCGTGGCGATCGCGTTCGGATCGTCGGTGATCGTGTCGTACACGAACAGGTTCAGGTAGATGTTCTCGATGGTCCAGGCCATCTGCCCGACGAGTCCGAGGACGATCAGCGCGGTCCAGGTGCGGGGCCGCAGGCCGGCTGGACCGGCCGACGTGGCCGGGGTGAGCACGCTCCGGGTGGCGGACACGACGGCCTCCTTCGACGGGTCAGAATATGATCCGTCCCGTCCGGCCGTCGATGGGTCCGGGGTCGGCCACGCCGCCGCTGGAGAGCGGGCACGACGAAAAGGCCCTGGTACGGAGTAGCCGGACCATGGCCTTCGTCATCAGTCTTTGCGGACGGCGAGGTTGAGGGCGGCGACGGTCAGCTGGGTGAGGTCAGGAAGTTGGTCCTCGCCGAGCGTGACACCGCGCAGGTTGTCCAGCGACGTCTTGAGACCGTGGAGGCGACTGCCCCGCAGATCGGTCCCGTCGAGGTGACAGGAGTCCAGTTCCAGACCGGCGAGGTCACACGACCGCAACACCAGGCGAGGTAGTCGGCAGGAAGACCACGCGCCGTTCGTGAGAGTGCAGTCGGTGAACGCGACCGAGCCGGCGGCGGCGACGCGCTGGAGGCTGGCGTAGTCGAAGCGGCAGCCGTCGAACAGGACGTCCTTGAGGCGTACGTCAGTGAGTCTCGCGCCGGTGAACCGGGAGCCGGTGATCGCGCAGCGTTCGACGGTGATGCCGGTCAGGGTCGCTCCGGAGAAGTCGGTGCGGGTGATCTCGCAGCCGTAGAGGCTGCCGGCTTCCCAGGTGCTCTCGCTCAGGTCCGCGCCGGCGATCAGGCTGCTGCGGATACTGGCGTCCTCGAGGTGCGCGGCGCGCCACGTCGCGCCGTTGACGAGTGCCTCGGTGAGGCCGTCGGCGAGGTCCGTGGTGGTGTCGAGGTCGTCCGGATCGAGGTCCGGCAGCAGGATCTTCAGGTCGCCGATCGTGGTGGTGCGCATGTGTCCTCAACCTGTGTGGGCGCGGGGTGGGCACGCCACCCCGCGCGTCCCGTCGCGGAGGGCTACTTCTTCTTGTTCCAGTTGTCCCAGCCGGGTCGGCTGTCGAACTTACCCTTGTTGTCCCAGGTGGGGCGGTTGTCGAACTTCGCCGCGTCGATCGACGCTACCGACCGCTGCGGGTCGACGCCGAGGCGGGCGAGGTGCTCGGGTGCGGCGTTGATGAGGACTGCAAGGGCCTTGGTCATGGTGCTTCTCCTTGCGGGGTGAGGTGGTCCGCGGCGGCGCGGACGAGGGCCTGTCGGGTGGTTCGGCAGTAGGTCGTTTCTCGGGCGGTGAACGTCGCGTGCTCGAAGTAGCGGTTGCCGGCCTGCGCGCCCCGGCAGAAGTCGTAGAAGGCGCAGTGGTCGGCGCAGTCGTTGAGGGCCGTAAGGAACTCGGCGACGTAGTCCAGGTCGCCGGCGCCGGCAAGCATGGCGGTGATCGGCTGTTGGAGGACGTTGCCGGCAATGAAATCGCCGTATCGCGGCTCGGTGATGCCGAGCAGCTCCGGTGACAGCAGCACCACCTGCCCATCCCAGGAGACGGTCGGGATCGGCTCGTAGGGCGCGTGATCGACGTGGCCGGAGCGGGTGGCGGCAATATAGTCGGCCAGGCGGTCCACGTCGCGGATCCGCAGCGTGCTGCCGCCGACGCGCCGTGCGATGAGCTGCTGCCAGAACCGGTACGCGTCATCCTCCGCGACCGGTGCGCGGTCGGCGCCCTCCTGCTCTTCGATGTTGAAACCCACAGACTCGCAGCCCGGCAGGCCGGTGAAGAAGTCGACGAGTGCGTCCGCGTGTTCGATGGTTTCCGGGGTGACCACACAGATCACCGAGTACCTCAGCCCCGTGCCGGCCAGCATGTGCATGCCGCGCAGGGTGCGGGCGTCCGTCGGGTTGCCGGCCCGGTCGAGGCGGTTGCGGTTCAACGCGCCCGGTCCGTCGATGCTGACCCCGACCTCGAACCCGTAGGTGGTGAACAGCTCGCACCACTGGCGGTTGATCAGCGTCGCGTTCGTCTGGATCTCGTGACACACCAGCCCCGCGCGCCGCAGCTCCTCGAACGGGGCCAGCAGATCCCGGAACAGCCCGATGGGTGTGGCGGTGGGTTCGCCCCCGTGCCACACGACACTCACCGGATGACCGCTGTTCTGCTGGGCGATCGACTCGGCGCAAGCCTGCGCGACCGCGCCGCTCATCAGACGCAGGGATCTCCGGTCGGGCAGGTAGCAGTAGGTGCAGTCTAGGTTGCAGAAGCTCGTCGGCTGCACGACCAGGGTGTGGAAGCTGCCAGCGACCGCCGGCTGGCCGGTGGAGTCGATGAGTCCGATACCGTTCACGAGGTGGCCTCCTCGATGCTGACGGCCGTGGTGGTACTGACGCGGTAGGCGTGGGTGTGGCGGGCGGGCCAGCCGAGGAACCGGTCGAACATGTCGGCGGCGCTGCCCGTGACGCTCGGGTTCAGCCGGTGCAGGTCATCTATCGCGTCGTGCAGGCAGCCGGCCAGGTAGAGGAACAGGCTCACCGGCACTTCTCGGTACTCGGCCAGAAGCGCGAGCTTCGCCGCGCCGCAGGGCCACGGCTGACCGCACCGGCGACACCGCCACAGCGGGCGCATCGGCAGATGTTCCACCTCGGCTGGCGCGAGCCGGTTCGCCGCGAGACGGCGCTGTGGCCCGGTCACCGGCGACCGCCCTCGCGGGCTTGCTGCTCGAACAGCCGACGCCACACGAAGGTGAGAAGCGGCAGATCAGCCGGCCACACCCGTCCCGGCGAGGCCGTCCACCTCGGCTCGGGAAGCCGGGACTGGCCGGCCATGGCGTTACGCGAGACGTACACCGTCATGCCGCCACCCCCACCAGGGACGATGAGCGGCGGGCTCGCCGGGGGATCGGCGAGCCCGCCGCCGCACCACGGCGGCTGGGAGCGGACCGCCGATCACCCACCCACGCAGCCCTCATGGCGGTACGCAGGCGGGGAAAGCCTCGAGACAGTTCGCTCCCGGACGGGCCGAGCCAGCGGCCCAGACCGTGGTGTGGAGCGCCGCTCATCGATCCCTCCATCTGCAGCTCCTGTCAGTCATCCCGACACCGGCATCGACACGTGCCGTTGATCCGAGGTGAACTGAACGTAGGGGCGACCCCTTCGGAGGACCGGGAAAATCCGTACCGGGTCCAGCAGCCTTCAGCGGGCAGGGTGATGGTGTGCGAGGGATGACGGACGACATGACGATCGGCCAGCGCGTCGCCTTCTACCGGCGTCGGCGAGGGCTCTCCCAGGAGGTGCTGGCCGGTCTGGTCGGCAAGACGCAGGAGTGGTTACGCAAGGTCGAAACGAACCGGGCCGACCTGGACCGGCTGTCGGTCATACGCGCGATCGCCAAGGCCCTCGACGTGTCCCTCGGCGACCTGATCGGTGCACCGAGCCTGTTCGAGTGGTCGGACGACTCGGGACGCGAAACTATCCCCGCCCTGCGGGCCGCTCTCCACGACTATCGTCACCTCGCGCCAACGCTGGCCCGCACGGGCGATGTCGAGGCCCTCACCCTACGCGAGATCGAGATCGATGTCGCCGAGATCTGGACCGCCTACCAGCACTCCCGTTATGGCACCCTCGCCCGCCGGCTGCCCTACCTCATCCACGACTGCCTCACCGCCACCGAGGCGTACGACGGAGACGACGGCCGGCGCGCACATGCGATGACCGCCTACGCCCACCAACTCGCCGCGTTGTTCCTCACCAAGCTCGGCGAAGGTGACCTCGCGTGGACCGCCGCCAGCCGAGGGCTGGCCGCCGCGAACGCCAGCCACGATCACGTCGTCATCGGCTCACTCAGCCGCTCCGCCGCGCACTCGCTGGCGTCCATCGGTGAATATGCCCAAGCCCGGGGCCTCGCCGCCACGGCGGCGCAGTTCCTGGGACCACGGCTCGCCAAGCCGACTCCGCAACTGCTGTCGGTCTACGGCAGCCTGCACCTGGTCTGCGCGCTGGCCGCCGCCCGGGACGACGACCGCGCCTCCGCCGACACCCACATCGCCGAAGCCGATGCCGCCGCACGGCGACTCGGTGCCGATGGCAACCACGTGTGGACCGCATTCGGCCCGACCAACGTGTCGATCCACAAGACGACCGTGGCAATGGAACTCGGCGACGTGCAACGCGCCATCGCCATCGGCGCCCCACTCGACACCAGCACCGTGCCCGTCGAGCGGCAGGTTCGGCACGCCATCGAGACCGCCCGAGCCCTTGCCCGGTGGAACCGCATCGACGACGCGCTCGCGGCGCTTCTGGACGCCGAGGTCATCGGCCCCGACCAGGTGCGCTACCACCGGCTCTCCCGCGACCTCGTCCGGGACATCCTCACCCGCCCCCGACCACCTCGACTGGCCGTCGAACTCAGCGACCGGATGGGCGTTCGGTCGGGAGGGCCGCGCTGGTAGCTGGGCTCAGATCAGTCGGCTCGTGTAGCCAGCGGCCACCAGGCGCTGGAAGGCCTCCCGTACCTCGTCCGGCATCTCCTGCGGGATCGCGAACCCGCGCTCGGCGTACACCTCGATCCGCTGTGTGTCGCCGACCAGCATGTCCACCACCCGCCGCGGGTCGCCGATGCTACTCACGTAGTCGTCCAGTTCGAGTGGATTCGACGCGCACACCACATCAACCTCCGGCCACATAAGCCTGCAGGTGGCGTAGGCCCGACGCTGCTGGTAGGGCCGCGACATGATCAGCACCGACCGCACCGGGATCTGGCGTTCGGCCAGGAGCGCACGGGAGAATTCGAGGTTCTCGGCGGTGTTCGTGGCACGCGGCTCCACGAGGACCGCTTCCGGGGGCACACCCTGCTCAACGGCGTACTCGCGGTAGTGCACCGCCTCTCCACGCGGGAAACGTTCGACAGTGGTCGGGGCGTTCGCGCCGGTGAACACGATCCTTGGGAACAGGCCCTCGTGAAACAAGCGCGTCGCGATGACAGCCACTCCGAGGTCATGGCTGCCCAACCCGATCCCCACGTCGCACGGGCGCAACTTGTGACGCATGTCGTGGTAGCGCCACAACGTCTCCACGTCAGCCCGGACCTCCTCCGGGAGCACGTGAGTCGGCACCGCCGCCTGCTGGTCCATCAGCGCCCGCCAGGTAGGGCCGTCACCAGAGTCTGCTCCACGCCCCGTTCCCTCATGGCGTCAGCGTAGGCCAGGCTCCGGTCGGTCCGAATCAGCTCTAGCTTCTCCGCCCACCGAGGGATATTCAGACAGAGCCGACGCCATCAGCGCCATCGGCAGCCGCCTCAGGTAGGTCGATCAACCGATGACGCGTGTCGCCCATCCTCGGGGTGCGCCACACCTGCTCGTGGGGCCAGTGCTGGTGCAGAAGGTCGACCGTCGTGACCGCCACCGGCGCCCGCAACGGCCGGCTCATCAGATCCGCCAGCAGGTTGGCCTCCCGGGCCGCGTCGCGGGCGATGACCAGCACCGCACAGACCGGCACGACGGGGTCGGTGCGCCGGTAACCGGCCAGGACCCCGCCGAGGCCTGCGGTGGACTGCTCGCGCTCGGCGATGGCATCACCGACCGGACCTGGATCGACGTGCGCCAAGTACCGCACGCACCGGCCGTCTTCGAGCCACACTCCATACCCGTCAGCACGTAGATGCGCCATATCCCGCTCCCGCAACCACACCGACGTGTCCAACGTCGCCGACCACTGGAACAACCCGCACCGGCCTGGATCCTGCCGAGACACCGCCAGCAACGCCAGGAACAATAGGTAATGCACAGCACCCCACTGTCGCTGACCCAAGTGCAGCGGCACCAACCGCCCGGAGACTGCGAGGTCGCGGGCGAGCAGCTCGGTGCCCTGCTTGGTGATCCGGTACCCCACGCGTGCGCCCGGTCCTCCGCCGACCGCTCCCGGCCCACCAGCCCCGCAGCGTGCGGCCACGTCAGGTTCCGGTGCGCGGTTAACCGAGGCACCCCCAGCACCACCGCGACGTCATCCGTCGTAGCCACACCGTGCAACGCCAGGAGCGACAGGATTGGCCACCGCCGAGGCGTCACCTGCACACCCTCGGCCGCCCACCGATGATCCCCTACCCATCAACGGCCGGCCATCCCGATCGAAGCCGGTGGCTCCACGATGGAGCTTCCACACCCTCAAAACGGGGTTTGTGAGACGTTTTCCATGATCACTGAGCCCTTTTCATCCTGCGTAGCGGTTGGCTTCGACGTGATGCAGAACGAGGATGGCCTGCACGATCGGGGTCGCTCGCCGTGGACAGCAGCGCAGCTTGGTCAGGATCTTCCAGGTCTTGAGGGTGGCGATCGCGCGTTCGCCGCAAGCGCGGTTTTGCGCGTGGGCGCGGTTCACGGCCTTCTGCCGGCGTGACAGCTTCGGGCGGAAGCGGCGCCGTTTGAACGGTGTGCGCAGGCTGCCGCGGGCTCCTTGGTAGCCCTTATCGGCGAAGGTCATCACGTCTTCCCTGGTCAGTGCGTCGATGATGCCGTGGGTTCGGGCTGCGGTCAGGTCGTGGACCGAGCCGGGCAGCGCTGGTGAAGCCCAGACGAGCCGGCCAGCGGCATCGGCGATGACCTGCACGTTCACGCCGTGGTGCTTGTGTTTCCCGGAGTAGTACGGCTTCTGGTCGGCGACCCGGTCGATCGGTATCAGGGTGCCGTCCAGGATCGCGTACGCCAGTCGGCGGATCCGTTCCATGGCGGTGGCCAGGTCATTGGCGGCCGTCGCGAGCAGGGCTATCGCTTCCTGCACGTAGCGCCAGGCGGTGGCGACACCGATCTCGAAGCCGGCGGCGAGGCGGGTGTAGGTGTCGCCGTTGCGCAGATGAGCCAGAGCGAGCAGCGCCTGCCGGCCGGGGTCGAGGCGCCGCCACCGGGATCGGCGCTGTTGACGGTGGCCGCGGATGCGTTCGGCGAGGTGGTTCAGGGTGCGGCTGGACAACGGAATCGTGGCGGGGTAGGACAGCATGGCGAGGCTCCCGGTTGGGGCTTCGAGTCTTGGTCGACAGCTGTCCTACCTGGAGCCTCGCACCCATCGATCACCGGGCCTGCCACACCCCTCCTGAGCTGCAAGATCAGCTTGGAAAAGGTTCACTGTTCATGGATTCATCTGAAAAGCTGATGATGGAAGCCGCAGAACCGGCATTCCGCCTTCAGGCAAAACCGGGCCGTCTCCGACGCCAAAGGACCGATGACCACGGCCAGCCGGGGACCTCGCTGGCCCGGACCCCGCCGCGTCCCCACCGACGCCACGCCTTTAAGCCTCTTCCGCGGATTTCTCGATAGATGCACAGCTTTGATCATTCAAACAATCTAGGAGAAACCGCCGATACTGCCGAGCATCCTGCGTGCGCAGCAGACGTGAGACGTGCGAGGGATACCAGCGTTCACCGCCACCCGGGGTTGGCGCCCCTTTCTCATTCAATTGCTCTGCGATATCGACTTGGCGGACGCCCAGCAGGGACTTCTCGACCACTGCCCGAAGCACGTCGTCCTTACAGCGCCTGGGGCGTCCGAGCCGTATGCCGATGGAACGGGCCTCGGCGAGGCCTTCTATGGTTCGTGCAGAGCGCAGGCCACTGCTGCCCACGTTATCGGCCTGATCGTCGAGCATGTCATCAAGGATTTCCAGCGCCCAGCCGAACTCGATGGCGTGACGTCTGAGCCCTCCTGCGATGAAGTTGGTTGGGCCGAGCCGGTCCCACCGCGTGACGAACAGTGCTTGAGCGGCGCCCATCTCCAATCGTCTCAAGGCTTCCGGTAGTCGCACGGGGCGTTCGGCCGCCTCATCGCGGATCGTCCACACGAGTTCGTACGGCACGGGAAGCTGGCGGGCGACGACTGCCCGGCGGATCGCTGCCGCCTGCGCGCTCAAGACCGCAGCGGACTCCTCCGGCAAAGAGCGTACGTAAGCAAGAACCGGCACCGTTCGGCGCATCGGACCACGGTACGCGCTCCCCCGCGTTGACGTCACGGTGCACCACCCGCACGTCGGAACAGGCTGACCAGCAACGCAAGTACTCGGAAGGCATCGTTGCGTCGCTGCCGCTGCGGGTGCAGCACAGCCACCGCGGCTGCCAAGGCGGCCAGCGCCAGGAAGACACCCAAGGCGATAGCTAGCAGGGAGCCACCCGGCAGGTCCCCCAAGATCATATTGCCCTCCCTCTCGTCGTGAAAGAAGAGAGGGAGACCGACGTGGACGACCGAATACAGATTCGCCGGGCGATGGTCCGTTCCCACTAAACGATCGCATCTTCCTTGTGCCCAAGAGCAAACAGAACCGACATAACTGGCCTACAGGGTCCTGCAGCCACGCTCCCGCCGACCGCCGACGGCTCGACGTAGCCGCATCGTCTCGGCCACGCTGGCCCGGTCCACCGGCTCCCGAGCAGTCGCCGAGCAACCGCCCGGCAACCACGTACACGAAAAAGGCCCCGACCCGGTGTGAACCACCTGGTCAGGGCCTTGATCGTTGGTGCGCCGCCAGGGACTCGAACCCCGAACCCGCGGATTAAGAGTCCGCTGCTCTGCCAGTTGAGCTAGCGGCGCTCGCTGACAACGGGACGAGACGTTAGCACGCCCGCACACCACCCCGGAAACGCAGGGTCGGCCTCACCGCAGCGCCAGCGTGACCTGCCCTGTCGCGGCCCCGGACGGGTCCACCACCAGGGTGTACGCCCCGGAGGCCGGCAACACGGTTGGCCCGATTTCGCCGGCCCCGTTGATCACGCAGCCCGTGCCGACGGTGCTGCCGTCGGGCGCGTGCAGGGCCAGCACGCCGCACTGGTCCGGCAGGTCGGAGGCGGTCGCGCTCACCGTCACGGACGCGCTGGCCGTGACGGTGAACCGGTAGCCGGTGATCGCGCCGGGCCGGTCCACGACGGCGACGACAGGCGGTCCGCCGACCGAGATCGTCGCCTCCCGGTCCCGGCTGGCGATCAGCCGCAGCGTGGTCGTGCCGGTGCCGCGTTCGGTCGGGTCGACCACCACGGTGTACGTCCCGTCGGCGGGCAGCAGCGTGCCGTCGATCTCGCCGGCGCCGTTGATCACGCAACCGCTGCTCAGCAGCCGTCCCTCGGCGTCCCGCAGCTCCAACGGCGAGCACTGGTCGGTGAGCGTGCTCGTCGGCACCTCCACGTAGACGCGCTCCCCCGCGCGCCCGGTGAACCGGTAACGCGCCCACGCGCCGGGTTGCGCGACGGTGGCGGTGACCGCCGGGCCGTTCGGCTGCACCGTGCCGTCGCTGTCCCGGGCCGAGTACACCCGCACGGCGGCGCGGCCGGTGTCGCCGGGTGCGGCGACGACCCGCAGCGCGTACGTGCCGGTGGCGGTGAGGTCGACGCGGTCGACGTACCCGGCGCCCTTGATGTTGCATCCGCTGGCGATCTCCCGTCCGCCCGGCTCGGTGAGCACGTACGGCGAGCAGCGGTCGCCGATTCCCGGCGCGGTGGCGTCGACGAAGACGGCGTCCCCGGCGCGGGCGGCGAACGTCAGCGGCTCTCCGCCGGGGGTGAGCGTGGCGGTGGCGACGGGTACGGCGGTGATCGGGGTGGCGGCCGGCGGGGCGACCCGTTCGGTGGTGGCGCCGGCCACGGCGAACTCGGGTCGGCCGCTGACCGCGACGTCGAAGACGCATTCGGCGAGCTGGGCGGGCGCGGTCACGCCGGCCCAGCGGCAGACCTGTTCGGCCGCCGCGCGCCGGGCCGGGTCGAGGTCGCCGACGGTGACCTCCCGTTCCGGGAACGCGCGGTCGGTGAAGGTGCCGGTGTCCTGCCCGTCGTCGTAGTGCAGCAGCGAGCGTTCCGGGGTGATCCGCCAGCTGTCCGCGTACGCGGGATAGAGCTTCCCGAACGGCACCGGCTGGGCCAGCGCCGCCCCGGAGGCGGGCGCGATGTCGTCGTCCGGGTCGCCGTCGAAGTCGCCGAGCAGTCCGCGTACCTTCCCGGCCCTGGTTTCGGCGAGCCGGACCAGCACGCGGTAGCCGTACCGGCCGATCTGGTCCACCGCCGCCGCGGACCCGTCCGGCCACGTCACGTCGTACCCGTCGGTGGGGCCGGTGTCCGACGGACGGCGGGTGAGGATGCCGCCGCCGACCAGGTCGGTGCGGTCCGGCAGCGCGGCCGGTGACGCGCCGTCGACGTGCACCCGGGTGCCGCCGTCGGTGAGGGTGAGCGCTATGCGGTGCGCGCCGATCCGGAACGCGACAGCCGAGTTGACCGAGGCGGTACGCGTGCCGGCCATCGGGGCCTGCCGGACCTGCACCTCCAGCGGGTCGCCGCCGGTGGACGCGACCAGCGTGAACTCGCCGACGGCCTGGAAGTCGTAGGCGACCCGGTCGAACGTGACCAGGTGCGGGTCGCCGTTGCTGCCGCCGCAATCAGCGCCGTCCTCGCAGAGCTTCACCGGGCCTTTCGGCGGCGGTGTCTTCTTGGCCGGTTTCTTGCACTCGTCGAGGTTCTTCGGCAGCGGCTTCCCGTCGTACTCGGTGCGCGGCGGCAGCCCTTTCGCCGCCCGGTAGCGGTTCTCCGCGAGCGTCGCCTTCACCTCGGCGGTACGGATGCCGGTGCCGCCGCACTCGCCCTGCGGCACCGCGTTCCGGGAGATGTCGTCGGCGTGGTTCAGCTCGTGGTAGAGCGCGGCGCACGGGTCGCGGGCCACCCCGTCGCCGTACGGGTCGGTGGAGTTCGGGTTCCACGTGACGGTCGAGGAGCCCTTGCCGTCGGCGCTGTCCGGCGTCTCGAACGCGCCCGATCCACCTGTGGTCGGGATGATCCGCACGCGGGGACTCTTCTTGTCGCGCAGCCGGGGCAGCAGGCCGGACGGGTCGCCGCCGGGTAACGCGAACCCGGCCAGGCAGCCGTCGACAGCCGCCTGGAAGTCGACGCCGCTGACCGGCACCCCGGCGGTCGGGTCGACGCCGTAGTCGGCCCGCGCCGGCCGGGCACCACCGCCGACGTACGCGCCGACGGCCACCAGCAGCACCAGGGCCACGGCGGCGGCTGTCGGCCGGCGTCGTCGGCATACCAGCAGCAGCACGACCAGCGCGACGACGAGCAGCGCGAGTGCTCCCCCGCCGACGAGCCAGAGCCAGCGCCGGCCGGTCCCGCCGTCGTCGGACACGGTGAACGTGGCGGTCCGCAGCGCTGTCGCGCCCGCACACGGGTTCGTCGCGCCGGTCACCGGCAGCGTCACGTAGCCGGCGGTCACCTCGTACCGGCCGGGTGCGCCGACCGGCCAGAGCGTGTCCAGCCCACCGCCGTCCGGGGTGGCGGCCACCGAGCGGAGCACGACCTCGCCGTCGCGCAGCCGTACCCCGGTCGACGCCACGACGGCGGTCGCTCCCGGCTCCACTGTGGTGAGCCCGGCGGTGGCGGCGGCGCCGATCCCGTCCTCGAAGAAGCTGCGGGCCAGCGTCGGCTCGACGTCGCGCCCGTCCCGGCGTACCCCCGTGACCTGCACGGTGCCGACGGGCCCGGTGGCGAGCGCGCACGCCGACCCGGTCGTGTTCGTGACGGTGAGGTCGAGGCGGACCTGGTCCCCGGCCTGGTAGTCGGCCTGGCCGGGCCGCAGGGCCAGGCCGAGGCCGCCGTCGGCGGGCGCCGCGGCGCCGCTCGCCGACCCGGTCGCCAGAGCGGTCGCGAGTACGCCGAGCGCCGCCGCCAGCCGCAGGGTCCACCTCATGGTGCGGACTGTAGAAGCGGGTGGGCCGGTTTCCGCGCGGTCTGTCGGGGACCGGTCGGAGCCGTATCCTGCTGGTGATGAATGTCTTCGGCACGGTCGCCGACCTTTACGAGCGCGCCCGGCCGGGATATCCGCCGGAGATCGCCGGGTCGATACTCGCCTACCACGGCGGCGCACCGGCGTCGGTGGCCGAGGTCGGCGCGGGCACCGGGAAGGGCACCGAGGTGCTGGCCCGCCTCGGTGCGCCCCTGACCTGCGTGGAGCCCGACGCGCGAATGGCGGCCCGGCTGGCCGAGCGGTTCCCGGAAGCGCGCATCGAGGCAACGACGTTCGAGCGGTGGTCGCCGCCCGCCGGTGGGGTGGACGTGCTCGCCTGCGCGATGGTCTGGCACTGGCTGGACCCGGCCACCCGCAACGCCCTTGCCCGCCGCGCCCTGGCGCCCGGCGGCACCCTCGCCGTCTTCGGGCACCGCTACGACTACGCCGACGCCGCCCAGCAGGCCGCCGTTCGGGCCGCACTGCGATCCGTCGACCCCACCGTCCGGGAGCGGCCCGTCGACTGGTTCCACCGGGACGTCCTCGACAGCGGACAGTTCGACGACGTACGCCGCGAGGTGTTCCGGCGGGAACTGCCGCTGGACAAGGAGCGGTACCTGGCGCTGATGCGCACGTTCGGGCCGTACCTGTCCCGCACCCCGGACCAGCAACGACGCGGGATCGCCGCGCTGGACCGGCTGGTCGACGACTTCGGCGGCACCGTCGTGCTCGACCTGCGGACCACGCTGGTGCTGGGCCGGGCCGATGCTCGGTGACCGGTGGGGTGTCTCCGACGACGAGACACGTCGCCGGTACCCGTGCGACCACTTCGTCCCCGCGCCCACGTTGCGGGCGTGGCGCGGGGTGAGCGTGGACGCGCCACCTTCCGCCGTGTGGCGGTGGGTCGCCCAGATCCGGCTCGCGCCGTACTCGTACGACTGGATCGACAACCTCGGCCGCCGTTCACCGCAACGGTTGGTGAACCTTCCCGAGCCGGTGGTGGGCGAGGCGTTCACGACTGCCGGCGGGCGGCGGCGGGGCCGGATCCTCGCGGTCGAGCCGGGGCACCACCTCACCGGCGAGATCATGGGCGCGGTGCTGTCGTACGTCCTGGTGCCCGACGCCGGGAACACCACCCGCCTGCTGCTCAAGGTGGTGATGCGGACGAACCCGGTGATCGCCCTCGGTGGCTGCCTCGGCGACCTGGTGATGGCCCGCCGGCAGTTGCTGAACCTCAAGCGGCTCGCCGAGTCCGGCGATGGGTCGGCTCGCTGACCGTCGTGGCTAGACCCCCGGATACGTTCACGACCGGCAGAGGTTCTCGACCTACGCTACGCCGATGGCCGGGCTGGTCAGTGGCTCTCCTTACCCTGATGACGGCCATCGGCCCGTTGCTGTGGTGGATCGGCGTGGGCACCGCATCTGCACCCTGCTCAGCAGCTGCCAGCAACCGGTGCGCGCAACTCCGCACTTCGTTCTCGCCCGGTTCGCGCTATCGAAACTCCCCCAGCTGGTTCATCAACGTCATCCGGAGAGCTGGTGAAGAGTTCAACTCCGGTTGACGAGATTGCGTACGACGAGTCGCCGTCGAAATCAACCGTGAGACCGCCCTGAGCTAGCTCCTCAAGCACGGCCGCGAGAGGCCTTCCCGTTAATTGAGTTCCACCAAGTGACACGGCTGTTTCGCCTCCGATCTCTATGAAGGCGAGGCGGTCCAGCTCGTCGTAGGACAGCATGACCATTCCATCTTCATAGATGTCGGTCACCCCCGTGCCCGGCACTCGCTCGAAGGCCTTGTAGCTTCCGAGCCGCTCGCGGTGACTGGAACGGCTCTCCCCGAACCGGGCACGATCAAGGCCGACCCCAGGCAGGACTTCCAACACGCTTGCCCCCAGAATGATCGCAGCCTAGAAGCGTGAAAAGGAGTTGGACAGCTGAATACCCATGGCCATCCCGTTATCAGCTCATGCACCCGCGCCAGATGATCACGGACTGCTCCGGATCGTCGTTCGCCGACACCACACCCGACGGAACAGCCCGTCGTAGTCCGGGCCGCCCTTGCCATCGATCAACGCGAACTGCACCGCCGGACTCGCCGCGAGCTGACAGAACCGGGCGTTCAGCAGTGAGGTCTTGCCGAAGCCGGCCAGCCCCGCGACCACCACCCCGACACGCCCCAGGAACGAATGGTGACCGGCTGGCCATCAGCGTCAACACCCGCTGACCATGTCCGCGCGTGGTCGGCGGTCGTGGTCAGCCCGTCCCAGGCGTCGGTTGGGTGAGCGGGTCGACCAGCAGCGCCCGCAGCCGGACCAAGCCGGGACGGACTTGTTCTACCCGTACCTGGGGCACGCGCCATGCGCCGGTGAGATGCCCGGCGGCGTTCTGGAACTCGGCCAGGCCGAGCCGGTCGACCGTCGAGGCGTCGACCACGCCGAGACCCCGCCGGCAAGCCAGGTCGGCCAGCCGAACCATCTACCTACTCTTATCGATATATCGGCATGTGTTGCGAGTATCTGACAGCAGCCGTGACAGCAACCGCCATGAACTACAGCGCACGTCCACGCACGGCGTGACAACACGACTACCGCGGCGCCCGATCGGGCGCCGCGGTAGTCGTGTTGTCAACCGAGGGGCGTCAACTCGTAGCTGTCCATGAGTAGCCTGACCACACGAGTCAGATTCTCAATCGAGTTCGCCTCGCGCAAGTTCTCAAATGTGCCCTCTCCAACGTCGATCAGCGATACCAATCCTCTGTTCTCGCTACTGCTTGCAAAGAAGATGTGGCATCGGTATGACTGGGGCTCGGTGATTAGTCCGCCGTTACGAAAGAGCGGACACAGAATCGCAGTCGATCCCGCCGCAACCTCGCTCCGAAGTGCGTCGTGTGAACTCCAGCGAGCTGACCACCCGCGGTGTCGGTTCTCTTCATTGATGCGGACCAAGTCTTCGAGGCTGGCCATGCGAACGCCGAAATCAGCGTCACGTGGACCGATCTTGGACTCCTGCCGGTACGCCGAGTCGCCCGGCATCAGTCAAGGTCCCAGAAATCGCTGAGATCCCGGCGGTATTCTTCGATCCGAACCTTAGTACTTCCCGTAATCCTCTTGTTGTTGGGATCGTCCGCTCGTCGAATGATCTCATTGATCCGGTGGTGCCCGTTCACGATTGTTCCGCTCTCATTGATTCGCGCTACTCCACCATCACGAGGGGTATTGAACGACGCCAAGAGGTCGTCGTCACTCCAGGTTTGCATGTCCGCAGCCTTATCTGGATCAATGCCGTGCCCCTCAATCGGCTTAGCATTGCGAAGATCATCAACTGAGGTCCCGCAGTTGTGCACGAGCACCGGGGTGTTGCCGGCGACCACATAGTACGTGTGGATGTCGTCGATCGTGAGGTTGTGGACCTGTGCCGGCTCCGTCCACTGCCGGGTCGCGCTGATCTGCACGTGGGTGCCGGCCGAGGTGCGCAGCCACTGACCGGCCCGCAGATCGGCGGCATCGACCCACTCGTCGAGGCCGGGTACCCAGAACGGGTGGTTGTCGGTGGCGACCACGCGCTCCGTGGCGTCGCCGCTGTCACCGTCGGGATCGATGGTGACTTCGACCAGGTTCTTGCTGCCCTGACCGATGATGGTCGCCACCACCGGCTTGATCGTCGTCTTGCCGGTCACCGGATCGGTCACCAACACGATGTCGCCGGTCTTGACGTCCTCGATCGGCTTGCGCGACCCGTCGGCCATCACCACCAACGTGCCGGGCACGAAGCTGTTCTTGCACTTGATGAACGCCTTGGCGTTGTCGACCAGGTCGATGAGCAGGCCCTTGACCCGACTGGTCAGGTTGGCGAGTTTCTTCCACTTCCATGGAGCGCCGTATCTGACTGCGAGTTTGCCCAGCGCACCACCGATCGCCGCACCCGCGACGTTGACTGCCGTGGCCAGGCAGCCGCCCATGTCGCCCTTGAGGAAGCAGTCCAGGGCATCGGTGATGCCCAACTCGTCCATCAGGATCTTCGCCAGGGCCTTGGCGGCGTTGAGCATCTTCGCCTTGGCCGCGGCGATCCGCCGCTGCCTCTCCTTCTCCGCCGCCGCCCGCGCGGCCGCGGCCCGCTCCTCCGCTGATGCCCGCGGGTTGTTGTGGACGTTGATCGTGGGCTCGTCCGGGTCGTACGCGCCCGAGCAACCACCGCAACCGTCGTTGTGGCCCTTGACCTTGTGGTAGTTGCCGTACATGTCCTCGTAGTCGGCGCCCGGCCCGCAGGCGTCGTCGGAGCAGGCCTTGAGACCGTCCGGGTCGGAGAACGAGATCGGGTTGTTGTTGGCGTACGCGTACCCGTTCATCTGCTGCGGGTCGTTGACGTCGATGATCGGGTCGACCGAGATGAACCGGCCGGTGATCGTGTCGTACTCCCGCGCGCCGATGTTGACCAGGCCTGTCGTGGAATCGATGTTCCCGTTGACGAAGCCCTTCTCTGTCGGCCACTGACCTGGCGAAGCGCCCCGGTTCTCGCCGTACGGGGTCATCCGCCGATGCGTGACAGCGCCGCTCTGGTCCACGACTGCCTGGCCGGTGCCGTGGTGGTCGTTCGCGACGTACCGGAGGCCGTCCACCTTGCGGACCAGGCTCGCCCCGCCCGGAAGCGCGTAGTACCGGGTGGCGTCGGTGGACCGGGTCTGGTGGTTCAGCCGGATCTCCATGCCCGGCAGGTAGAGCGTGGTCGAGGCCGGCTCCTTGCGGAGCATCCGGGAGCCGTCGACGTCATAGAGGAAGCTGGTCTTCTTGCCGGCTTCGGTGACCGACTCGAGGTTGCCCTCGGCGTCCCAGACCAGGGTCTGGTCCTCGCCGGCCCTCGTCCGCTTCTTCGTGTTGCCGGCCGCGTCGTACTCGTACGAGTACAGCCGGTCGCCCTGCGGAGTCTTCTCCGTCATCTGGCTCAGCGTGTGCGGCTGCGCCTGGCCGGCGGCCGGATAGGTGTAGCTGCGCTCGATGAGCGGAGTGCCGTTGGTCCCGTACTGGACCTCGGTCTTGCGGTTGCCCGTGACGTCGAAGGTGTAGGCGTGGTGGTAAGGGGCCACGCCGCCCACCCCGGTGACCGAGGGCCCACCGGCGCACGGGTCGGTCGCGGTGCTCGCCGACGTCCAGGCCCGCTCCATCCGGCGCAGGTAGTCGTACGTGAAGCACTGCGTGTCCTGCGTCCCGGACGGGTTGTTGGCGATCCGCAGGATGTTGCCGGACTGGTCGTACGTGTAGCGGGCGTCGATGTCCACGACCGGGGCCGACTCGCGGTCCAGCCGTTGCCGGGTGAGCCGCTTGGAGCCCTGCTCGTACTCGTAGGTCGACCAGACCTTCCGGGTGCCCACCCGAGCCTCGGTCTGCAGTACCTCGCCGGTGCCGGCGTACTCGACGTCGGTCAGGTAAGGGGCGTCACCGGTCGTCGCGGTCAGGCGCTCAAGATCGTCGTAGGTGTAGGCGATCGTCTCGAACGGCAGCCCACCGCCGTCCGACATGCTCACCGACTGGATGCTGCCGTCCCGGTTGTACTCCGTGCCGAAGGTGTAGAAGCCGGCCAGTTCGGCACCGGCGTGCTCGGGCACGGAGTAGTAGGTGGCGTGCGGCCGGTAGAACTCGTCGTAGATCGAGAAGTACGTGGCGTACTCGTGTCCCTCGATCCAGCGGCTCGTCGAGGAGAGCTCACCGAGCATCTCCAGGTCGTACGTCCAGCTGCTCAGCAGCTCCCCGGTGTCGGCGGCCCCCTTGTAGACGGCGATCTTGCGGCCGATCTCGTCGTACTTCGTGCTGATCGTCTGGTTGAGGGCGTTCGTGGTGCTGGTGAGCCGGTCCAGGTCGTCGTAGCCGGACGTCGACGTGCCGGCGTCCGGGTCAATCGACTTCGTCTTGCGGCCCAACTGGTCGTACTCGTGGGACCAGACGTTGCCGGCCGGGTCCTTGACCGTCTTCAGCTGCCCGGCGTGCGTGTAGGTGTACTCGGTCTTGTCGAAGTCGCCCGTAGGACCGCTGCCCTTGTACTGCCGCAGTTCGGTGGTCTTGCCCAGGGCGTTGGTGATCGAGGTCGTCGGGGTGCCGCCGGCCGGCGGGTCGACCGAAACCCGGTCGCCGCCGTAGGTGGTCGTGGTGCGCCACTTCTCGTTGCCCGCGACCGCGAAGATCTCCGCCGTGACCCGGTCCGCGCCGTCGTAGACGTACAGCGTCTGGCCGTTGACGTCACCGTTGACGGCCGGGTAGATCACGTCGGTGGGCGTGCCCGCGACCGTGTACGTCGCGTACGTCTTCGCCAGCTGGCCGGTGCCGGTGTAGAAGGTGTCGGCGACCGTACGGGTGCCGTCGGGGCCCTCCGACTGCACCTGGCGGGGCCGGAGCAGACCGTCGTGCAGCTTGTACTCGACGCTGTAGGAGCCGTCGTTCTGCCGCCGCTCGGTCTTGATGGCGACCGGCTTGTCCGTGCGGACCAGGTAGCTGTAGCGGATGCTCGGCTCCAGCCCGCTGGCGCCCGTCCGGTCCGGCATCCAGACCTTCGCCAGCCGGCCCAGGGCGTCGTACTCCAGGACGCTCTTGAGGCCGTTCTGGTCCACCTGGCCGACCGGCACACCCCACGCCGGGGCGTAGTCGGTGGTGGTGACGAACTGCAGCGGGTTGGTCTCCTTGACCTTGGTGGTCAGGCCGTTGGTGTCCGTGTACACGGTCTTGGTGACCCGGCCCAGCGCGTCGACGGCGGTCAAGGGCCGGCCGTACGCGTCGAACGTGCCCTCCGAGGCGCGGATGTAGGTGGCCGTCGTGCCGTTGTGGCTCTTCAGCCGCTCGGTCCGGGTCGGGTTGCCCAGCGTCGGCGCGACGCCGAACGCCTTGCCGTCGTAGAGCGTCCGGGTGTCGGAGATGACCTGCTTGCTGCGGTCGGGGGTGGCCGAGCACGCCACCGACACCGACTCGACCCGCGACACCAGGCTGTACAGGTGGGCGGTCGCGTTGTCGGCGTACGTGGTCCGGCTGCATGCCTCGTCGCCGGTGACCGCCACGTCACCCTCGTTCTCGGTCTCGGTCACCCGGCCGAAGCTGGTCTCGAAGGTCGAGGTCTGCTTCGTCTCCCGCCACCCGCCGGCGGCCAGGGCGACCAGGCTCCGGGCGGTGGTGGTGTTGATGAACCAGGCCTTCTTGCTGCCCCAGCTGTGGGTCTCCGTCGCGGTGTTGTGCCGCCACGGGACGGCGATGCTCTTGCTGACCGCGTCGGCGCCGTCGTAGACGATGCTCTCCAACTGGTGGCCGGAGAACTCGTTGTGGTCGGTGTGGCTCCCGCCGGTCGAGTCGGCGACGCTGACGGTACGCGTGCCGCCGTCCGGATCCTTGTCGCCGTGCATGCCGCGCAGGTAGCGGTACTCCGTCTTGGTCGTCTGGACCTGACCGTCGCCGGCCGTGACGATCACGCGGCCGTAACCGCGCCAGTCGCTCCAGGTCAGGTCCTTCGGGTCGGAGATGCCGTCCGGGTCGGCGTGCCGCCAGGCCGCACCGTCCAGGTACTGGTAGCGGGTCACCATGTCCGGCGCCCCGCCGGTGCGGTCGGTCTCGACGACCTGCTCGACCACGTACTTGTGGAACCAGTCGGTGATCGGGTCGCCGCTGCCGAGCGGGTTCCACTTCACCGGGTAGCAGCGCCTGGTGCTGTTGCCCGGCGTGGGCAGCGTGCTCTTGGTGCAGTCCGGGGTGGCGTAGTTGACGTCGATCTGACCGCCGGCGTCGGTCCACACGGTCACCAGCCGGAAGCGGACCAGCGGGGCGATGTTGTCGCCGTCGCGGTCGATCCGGTTGGGCAGCTGCAGGCCGCCCAGTTCGACCGACGGCATGGCGATGTCGGCGCCCGGCCCGTAGAGGCCGGTGTGGGTGATCTTGTGGAGCCAGAGGGTCCGCGAGCCGTCACCGTTGTCGGTGAGCAGGTGGTCGAGCTTCCAGTTGTCCACCGGCGTCCAGCCGGTGCCCTCGCGGATCTCGGTGGTGATGCCGGTCAACCGGGCCCGGGTCCAGAACGTCGGGGTGATCTGGTCGAGCTTGCACTTGGTGTCCTTGGCGCAGTTCCGGTCGAACGGCACGTCCGGCCAGTAGGGCGCGGTGGTGGTGTTCAGATCCTGCGGGTCGCAGTCGACGTTGCCGGACGGCAGGCACCGTTCCTTGGTCTCGAAGCGCACCCGGGCGGGGGCGTTGGTCGTGTAGACGGCCTCGTGCCGCTGGCCGTAGTCGACCCGCTTGAGCCAGCCGCCCCGGACGTACGGGACACCGTTGACGTCGGTCTTCTTGCCCCGGGCGTAGTAGTTGATCTCCTTCTCGTAGAAGTACGAGGTGACGTTGCCGTAGCGGTCCTTGACGTAGTCGAGGCTCCAGCGCCACGCCTGGTCGCAGTAGGCCGACGTGAACGTCGCGTTGTAGCAGGGCTCGCCCGAGTCGTCGCCGTAGATCGGCACGGTCCAGGTCGAGCCGGTCTCCTCCTTGCCGGAGGTCCAGCCGGGGAGCCGGTTGAGGCCGAAGTGGTACTGGGTGCCGTCGGTGGTGGTGACCCGCCAGTACTCGCCGTCGTTGTCACCGTTCACCGCGCCGGTGAGCCGCTCGACCTTCGAGCCGTCGTCGGTCCCGAACCGCCAGGTGTCACCGGTCTTGACCAGTTCCGTCGACTTGCCGTTGAGCAGGATGGTCGCGTTGTCGTACGCCCAGCACTGGTCGGCGTACTGGTCGTGCCCGTCGTCCGAGCAGGGCTTGTACCGGCGCTCGATGTGCCCGGGCTCGTAGTTGAAGCCCTCACCGATCCACGAACCCTGGTTGTTGGTCGTCGCGGTCCGGCCGTCGACCGACTGCGACGAGTAGGCAAGCGCGATCGGCGGCGCACCACCACCCGGCACCGGCGGGCTCCGCAGCGGGTAGCTCCAGGAGAAGCCACCCGTGGAAGGGGCCACCGACCACTTGGACGACGGGGACAGCTTCGTGGCGCCGTAGTCACCCTGCGAGGAGGAGTCGGTGGCGGTCATGGCGAAGAGCGCACCGGTGCCCGCCTCGGCGGAGAGCGTCTCGGCGGCGCTGTCGTTCGTCGTCGGCAGCGGAACCGGGGCACACTGGGCCTTTTCCGGCGTGGTCAGCGCGCACTCCGGCAGGCGGACCAGCCGCAGCCGGGCGCCGAAGTCGCCACCGAACGCACCGGCGACCCCGCCGTAGCCGAGGGCGAGGCGGACGTTCCCGGCAGCGGCCTGACCGTCGGCCCGGTCGAGCCGGACGATCGGGCCGTCGACCTTGGCCTTCTCCGAGGCCTTCCGGTCGAGCACCTCGATGCGTACCTTGCCGGGAGCGGAGGCCGCCGGACGGGCCGAGTCCGGCGCGGCGGCCGCCGCGGCGGGTGCGGCCGACACCGCGACCGGCAGGCCACCGATCTTGGCGGTGGCCGCCGGGGCCTTCGAAGAGCCGGCGGTGGAGCGGGCCGACGCGGGCGCCGGCACGGTGATGTCCGCGGCGCCGGCGGCGGGCCAGGTGACCTTCGCCGGGGCGGTGGAGGCGGCAGCCACCGCCGGGTTGGCCGCCTTCGGCTTGGCCGGCAGCGGGTCGCGCTTGGGCAGGACCTTGGACGCGTCCGAGGTCGACGGACGGTTCGGCTTCGCCTCGGCCGAGGCGGGTGGGGTCGCGATCTGGATGAAGCCGGCGGCCATGACACCGGCCATCGCCCAGGAAACCGGTCGTACGGTGTGGCGGACGAACCCGCCGGACCGGACCAGGAGTCGGGAGAACATCACCCCTCCAGGGGTTACGGGAGAAGAACGGGAAAGGTCTCGCGTGCCGGTGGGCCCGCCCGGGAGCGGGCGGACCCACCGCCTGTCACGTCAGAGCGAGAGTTGTTCGCGGACCTGGACGTTGAGCTTCTCGATCAGGACCTTGTCGGCGACACCGTCGTAGACCCGGACGTCGTCGACGGCGCCGGACAGGTGCTCCTTGAAGGCGCCGTCGAGCCAGGCGCGCCCCAGTTGCACCCCGCCGGTGGCGACGAACGGCGACACCAGCTGGATCGCCTCGGTGAAGGACCCGTTGACGTACAGGGTCACTTCGCGGGCGTAGCCGTTGTAGACGAGGGTCAGATGGTCACCCTTGCCGACCAGCTTCGGCGCCTCGTCGGTGGCCTTCGTGGTCCACTCCGGCGCCACCGTGTCGGTGCTCGCCATCGCCAGCTCCCACTGCCCGGCGTTGTTGCAGCGCACGACGACCGAGCTGCCGTTGGTGCCCTTCTGCGAGAAGACGGTCATCGGGGTACCGGCACAGTTGCTGGTCAGCTTGACCCGGGCGCTGATCGAGAAACTGCCCGCCATGTCCGCGTTGGTCGATGTGCTGGCATAGCTGTCCGCGTTACCGGTCAGCGCGAGGTGACCACCGCCGAGCAGGGACAGGACCGGGTGCTTGAAGATGGTCGCACCGGTGCCCAGGGTGAGCCCCGCTCCACCGCGCTCCTCGGGGCTGACCTTGCTGGTCTCCGCGTTCAACCGCCAGTACGCCTTACGGCTCGGAGCGGTCTTCTGCAGACCGGTGACCTCGTCGGCGATGATCAGCCGGTCGAAGACCGAGACGTCCGCCATCGCCCCTCCCCAGTTGTCGGCGTAACCGCTCTTGGTGAGCACACGGCCGATCTGGAGCGGACCGCGCGACTTGGTCAGCGACCTGCGCTGGGCGACGCGCGGGGCGTTGTTCCCGACCTGGAGCGACATCTCCTTCTTCGCACCGTCGAAGATGGCGGACACGTACGTCCAACCCGTGGTGGCCGCCGCACCGTCCACCTGCCAGCGGCCCAGTGAGTTGACGTCGTTGACCGGCATCCGGAAGAACCAGGTTCCTCCCTCGACCCCCAGCGCGAACCCGGGCTCACCGGTGCCGTCCTGGCTGACCGCCACCTGCCGGCGGCCGGCATCGTCGATCTTGAACCAGCCGGTCACGGCGAAGCTCGCCGACGTGTCGGTCAGGACCGGCTTGCTGGTCGTGAGGTGGGCGTCGGCCGTCCCGTCGAACCGGGCGGCCGTGTCGGACGTCCCACCCGGACCCTCGACCCCGAACGTGACGCCGCTTCCGGCCGTCGCGTCGTTGTCACCGAGCCCGTCGCCGGCACCGTCCTCGCCCGCGACCTCGCCGAGCGACCACTGGGCGGTCGGCGGTCGCTTGCCCACCCGGAACGTGCACGAGGCGATGCTGCTCGACCGGCCGGCCCGGTCGACGGCCTGGACGTTGATCGTCCGCGGGCCCTCCTTGTCCGGGTACCAGTTCGGCAGGGTGACCGGCCCGCCGTCGGTGGTGGGCCGAAGCACGTTCACGCCCGGCGCCGGGTTGGTGTTGAAGCCGTACCGGTACTCCACCACGTCCGTGGCAGCGGAGTCGAAGACGAAGTTGCCGGGTACACCGATCGAACCCAGCCACTCGTCGCTCTCGATGCAGTTCGACGCGCTCGCCGTCCCGTTGTCGGCCGCGTCCTGCGGCAGGTACACCGCGGAGTCGACGTCGGGCGCGCTGGGGCTGGTCTTGTCGTAGAGGAACTGACAGACGTTGCGCGAGCCCTCACTGCTCCACGGACCCCAGCTGGTGTTGTCGCTGGCCCGTACCTCCCAGGAGATGGGGACGTTCTGCGCGATGTCACTCGGGACCGTGTACGAGAAGACCGATCCGCTGGCCTTCAGCGGAGTGGTGTACGAGCGCGTCTGCAGCGTCCCGCCGGCCGGCGTCCAGGTCACCTTGAACTCGGCCTTGATCTGCTCGGTGTGGGCCGAGGAGTGGTCCGGGTCCCGCAGCACCGCGTTCAGCCGCGGCGGCACGTCCACGTAGGGCGCGCCGGAACCGTAGACACACTGCCCGCCGGGGGACATGGTGAGTTCGTTGAGGTTGGCGATCACCGGCGCCCGGTTGTAGCGGACCGAGAGGACGCCGTTGTCGCAGAACCGCTTGGTGTGCGTCGAGTCGCTCTCACTGACCGACCGCAGGCCGAGTGTCACGTTGCTCCAGCCCTTGGTCACCGCCTGCTGCACCGCGGCCTTCGCGTTCCACTCCGTGTTCTGGTTGGTGGAGGTACAGGTGGCCTGCGTCTTGGTCGGTGAGCTGGTGGCGAGGTGCGTCGCTCCGGACCAGCCCGAGCCGCCGGGCTGGTTGCTCCAGTTGGTGGAGGAGGTGATCCCGGCCGGCATCAGGTAGAGCGCCGCCGCCCGGGCGGTCGAGTTGTAGACGTGCTGCAGGGTGACCCGGAAGGTGGCCTCCAGGATCGTCTTGCCCGAGTACGGCGTGGCGAGCCGGTAGAACAGGCGCTTGACCTTCGAGTTGTTGCAGGAACTGGGGCAGAGGCCGATCCGTTCGTGCCGCTTGCCGTCGAACTTCCAGTACTCCTCGTTGGGGTAGCCGCTGTCCACCATCGCCCAGGCGCTGTTGGTGCTGCTCTGCCAGACCGGGTCGATGTACAGCGGGAACGAGGCCTCCGGATCGGTCAGCATGGACCGGTCCGGGGTGAGGGTGAGGGTGTTGTCCGAGTAGTCGAGGCCGACCGGAGCCACCTCCGACGTGTCGCCCGGTCCCTCGGCCGAGGCCGCGCCCGGGTCGGTCGACGAGGTGTCCAGCGACCGCGCCGCGGCCGCATCGCCCCCCTCCTGGCTTCCGCTGTCCCACATGGTCGGCGCGTCCGCCTCCAGGACCGGGTTGTCGGTGACCGGGTCCAGGGCCACCACGCCACCCTCGGCCGTCTCCTCGATGGTCAGACCCACCGCGGCGACCCCGAGCCGGAGATTCTGGAGCTCCGGCAGATCGGCCGCCTCCGGCGTCTTGACCACCAGTACGTGCGAGAAGCCCTCGACGGTGACGTTCGTGACCAGGTCGACATCCTGGAAAACGTTCGGGTAGGTCGCCTTGCTCTCCTCGACCACGGGAGCGGGAAGCGGCCCGTGCGGCCAGGTCAGGGTCATGCTCTTCTGGTCCCGGGTGACCACCATCAGCGGTGCGGTGCCGCCCTGGGAGAGCTGCATGCCGAGCAGCGCGGCCGCCGGGGCGTACGAGCCGTCGGGCTGAACCACAAGGGTCGAGTCCGCGGGCACCCAGGCGTCCCCCTGGGTGACCCGCACCGGCTGCGTGTGGCCGTTGGCGATGAGCGTGCCGTCCGGCTGCGCGAAGACGTCGCGGTACTCCGTGCGGTGCGCCAGCACCTCGACCGGCTGGTTGAGTGCCCTCGCGGCCACCAGCGCCTCGGCCTCGGTGTCCCGGACGAGGTCCTCCGAGGCCGCGGCGGTGCGCGGCGCCGGCTCCGGCGGCTGGACGAACACCGCAGTGGACATCAGGCCGGCGAGGCCGAGCGTGAGGCCGAGCGTGAACACCCGGCCCCGTTTTCTCGTACGACGGGCCACCCTCTGGTCCTCCCCCGCTGGATAACTGCTCATGTCGATGGTCTTCATCAGCTGATCGCCGCCCCGAACGCGCTGTGCCCGGTGGGGAGACCGCCCTGTCCCGGCTGCCAGGTGACGCTCGGGACCGTGTTGCCCGCGCTCAGGTCGGACCAGGTGAACCCGTAGACGGCGTCGGCACCGTAGGGAGTGCCGACATAGAGCCGCTGCGAGGTGGCCGAGAGCGAGGTGCCGACCAGTTCCTGGGCGCCGGCCGTCCCCGGCATGCCGCCCGATTCCCGGTGCAGCGTGGTCGGGGTGCCGATCGGATTGGCCAGCGCCGGGAAGACACGTACCCGTCCGGAGTCGGCCACCGACGTGCCCGCGTCCTCACCCGGCACGCCGATCGCGACGAACATCGTCGCGTTGGTGCCCTCGCTGCCCGGCGCGGTGTTCACCACCACGACCTTCTCGCCGAGGTAGTCGCCGTCCTCCGAGGCGTACGTGATCGCGGGCAGTTCGGTGAAGGTGTTCGCGGCCGTGACGTGGAACCGGTGCACCAGCCCGGCGTCCGGCGCCGGGGTGTTGGTGGCCGCGACGACCAGGTCCTCACCCGGCACACCGACAACGACCAGCGAGTCGGCCTGGCCGGCGGGAGCACCGACGGGCCGGTACGGCGCAATCGAGATCGACTTGCCGAAGTTGTCGTTGGCCTCGGCGTCGTTCGAGACGTTGGCGACGTTCTGCTCCAGGCCGGCGGCGAGGGTCGGCAGCCCGTTGCTCAGCGTGTGGCTGAAGACGTTCACCGCTCCGGCGAAGACCTCGGTGCCGATCGCCTCGCCCGGGGAACCGACCGCCCAGTGGTGGGTGGAGGCGGCCACCGCATAGCCCGTCCGGTCGTCGATCTCGGCCGCGCCCGGGATGCCGCTGCCCTGGGACATTGCCACGTTCACGGTGCCGCGCATGTAATGCACGATCCCGGTGACCGGGTTGGCCAGCCCTTCACCGGGCGCGCCGATGACGAGGTACGGCTCACCGCTGGCCGTCCGGCTGCCGGCCACGGCGTAGCCGAACCAGTCGTACGCCTCGGCCGCGTCGGGGACGTTGGCGCTGTCCTGGTGGTACGAGACGGCGGGCGGGCCCTGCGCGAGGCCGGCGGGTGATCCGAGCAGTACGTACACGACACCGGCCTGGGCCTGGCCGCTGACGGCCTGGTTCGGCACGCCGACCGCCAGGTCGGTGCACCCGTCGTTGTTGGCGTCGTACGCGGCGATCGACGTGCCGAAGCGGTCACCCGCCTCGGCTGCACCGGGCATGTTGGCCCCACCCTCGTGCAGGGTGTGCACCGTCGTGCCGCCGCCGTACGTAACGTTGATGCGGCCGGCACGGATCTGGCCGTTGACAGTGGCCTCCGGGTCGGCGATCGCGATGTCGGCGACGCCGTCGCCGTTGAAGTCGCTGTCCGTTCCGCCGGTGCAACCGGTGACCGGAGTGGCCGTGGTGTACACCTGCATCTCACAGAACGACGACCAGATGTCGCTGCCGCTGACCCCGTCCGCGGCCTTCACCCGCCAGCGGTAGATGCCGCCGTCGACGAAGGCCCCGGCCGGCACGGTCGCGGCGGCGGTGGCCCCGGAGGCGACGCCGCTGAGGCTCGCCGCACCGATCGGCCCGTCGGCGTTCATCGCCCACCACTCGAAGGTGACAGTCATCGCGGTGCCGTCACCATCGGTGACTGTTGCTTTGAGCTGCGGCGTGAGGGTGTTGACGAGCGGACGACCCGACCCGGTCGCGCACGTGGTGGCAGGGACGGTCGACCGGGCCGTCACGGTCGGCCACGAGTTGTAGGTGACGCTGGCCTTGGGCACCTCGGCACTGGCGGTCGCGTTGCGGGAGCGGAACTGCTTGAAGGACTTCGAATCGGTTTCGTCGGTGGCCCGTAGGCCCATGTCGGCGCGGGTGTCACCGGCGTTCGCCGCGCGCTGGAAGAACTTGGTACCGCTGATCCCGACCCAGGCGTCGTTGCAACTGGCGTCGTAGCCGGCAGTCGCCAGGGTGGTCGCCTCCTGGTTGTTCCATGCCGGCTGGGTATCCCAGATCATGTCGTCGGCCACGGCCCCCACGGTCCAGAGCTCCCACGACCGGCCCTCGCACAGCGGCGACCACCAGTTCCAGAACGAGACGGTGGCAGAGGTGATCTGCTTGCCGACGAGGGCCGCGGTGTCCCAGCGCAGCAAGGACCGGGTGACGGGCCCGGTCGGACCGAGCCGACCGAGCCGGAGGTCGTCGGTGCCGCCCCGGTTGACCGTGTCGCCGGCCTGGATGAACGTGTCGAAGGTGGTGTACAGCGGGTTGATCGTCGGGTCGATGACGATCGGATACTCCCGCTCGGAGTCGGTCAGCCAGCGCATGTCCGGGGTCAGCGTCAGGTCGAGCCGGCCGGTTCCACGGGCCCCGGCGGCAGGGGCGATCGTGGATGCAACCGCCGTCTCGGCGGTGGGATTGCCGAGCGCGTCGACCCGCGCGTCCCACATTCGCAGTGCGGGAGTGCGCGCAACCACCCGGCCGGCGGTGTCCTGGATGGCGGTGTTGCCGCCGGCGTCGCGGACCGCCCGGGCGGCGTTCGGCCCGGTGATCGGCAGCGTGAGCCGGGCGACCTGCTTCACGGCGCTGCGGTCCTTGACGACGAAGAACGCCTCCATCCCGGCGCGGGTCGCTTCGACGATCAGGTCCACCCCGGGCAGCGTGTCGACATAGGTGGCCCGTCCGCCGTCCAGCTTCGGCTCGGGCAGCCGACCGGCCCAGCCGACCGCGAGCCGGTCGGCCCCGTGGCCGAGGACTGCCAGCTCCTGCGTCCCGCTCGGCTGCGCGCCGGAGACGACCAGATCGAACGGGTGGGCGACGGCGGCAATCCGCCCGTCCGCGCCCTTGCGCAGGGTCAGATCGACCGGAACCCACTGGTCACCGCGCCGGATCCGGCTCGCGCCGACCGAAAGCTCGGCCCGGAACTGACCGTCCGGTAGGGCGAAGACCTCGGTGGTCTCCGATGTGAGGCTCTTGACCTGCACTGGCTTGCCGGACTCGCGGGCGGCCCGAAGGGACACCGCCTCATCGGTCCGGCTCTCCACGCCACCTGTCACGCCGTCCGGTCCAGCGGCGAGAAACTCCGCCGGTTCTCCCGGTACGCCCGCCAACGCGGCCGCCGTCAGTACGGCGACGCCCGCAGCCAGGCACGAACGGACAGTGGCCGTCACTCGACGTGCCACAAACCCTCCCCCGTGTGCTTTCCAGTTGTGCGAGCGGGACTCTAAGGGCGTCCTGCCTCAGCGCACAAGGTCGGACACGTTCTGTCAGGACGGATTACGGCGAACTGGACATCCCATCGATCGATCAACACGCTCGGTAGTCGATTGCGTCTTCCACATTGGAGCGTTCGGCGACTGCCGCACCCACGAGTGGTGGCGTCAGGCGGTCGGATCGATCTTCAAAACCGCAGATCAGTAGATGGTTGCCGCAGTCAACTGACGCCGCACGGGCCACTTCACCATTGCGAACTACTTTCACGCATCACCATCTTCGAATATGACACGGCGTAGTTGCCATTGATCGAACAATCAGCCGATGCGGCACTCGCCCATCGGGAGACAGTGCCGGACCAATCAGACTCATGGACGCACCGAAATGGCGGCGGGCGGCATCACGCCAGCCGCTCGGGCAGGTCATCGGTCCAGCACGGAGCACCGAACAGCGACAACGGAAAACCGATTCGTGTCGTCAGAACACCGAGCGATATTCGCCTCATTCGGGCGTCGGGATCGCCCTCGTCCGCGGAGTGACGCGTCGGTGATCATCATGCGCGACGCGAGCGAGGCAATCGGCGAAGACGATTACCAGTCGAAAGCACTGGGGCACCGATTTCGTCAGGGTTGGCCGACCTTCTGACATCCGGGCTGCGGGCGGGTTCAGCGCTCAAGGTCCTCCGTGGGTGACCCCGGCCGGCGTTCGACGGGCGCGCTGCTCAGCACGCCGTCGGGGCGGACCTCCTGACGCAGACGCGCCAGGTTCACGAACCGGTCGCCGTCGACAGGGGCGGCGTCGAGCAGGCGCAGGACCACAGTGCAGTACTTGGCCATCGTGTTGCGGCCCGGCATGAAGATGGACAGCTCGTCGTGGGCGTCGGGCGTCTGCACGATCAGGCCGGCGGGCAGGGACGGCAGTGTCTCCGGGGTGCCATCCACAGCGACCTTGACCGTCCAGAACGGCCCGGTGCCGTCGAGTACGCGCCGGTCCTGCTCCGGCGTCTCCAGTGCCAGCGTCCGCCACGGCTCACCCCGGCAGGTGACGCCGGCCTGCCGCACGGTGGTGACCAGGTCGGCCGCCGCCGCCGTGATGATCTCCTCGGCCCGGTCCCACTCCTGCGCGTCCCGGCCCAGCGGTGTGCCGGGCACGAGCCGCGCCACCGCAGTCGTGGCCGGCACGTGCCGCAACCGCGGTTCGGGCTGCGCCTCGAAGACGGCGCGGGCCGCAGCGATGGCGTCGGCCTGAGCTTGCCGTTGCCGGCTGACCTCGTCGCTGTGCCGGTCGAGCAGGGCGACCGCCTGGTCCGGTTCGTCGAGGGCGCGCCGGACCAGCTTGACGCTCATCCCGGTGTCCCGCAGCAAGGTGATCAGCATGGCCCGTTCCACCTGGTCGAAGGCGTACGAGCGGTGGCCGGTCCGGTCGTCGATCCCGGCGGGCACGAGCAGCCCCTCGGCGTGGTAGAAGCGCAGCGCCTGCGGGGACAGGTGGCACATCTGGCTGAACTCGCTGATCGACAACATGACCCCAGACTGCCCCTTGCAGTAACCGGAAGGGCAAATGACGCTGGCTAGCGCCTGTCGTCGTCGCACCCGTCCTGAGGCAGTCCGGAGGCAGCCGCGATCGCCTCCACGGCCTGGTCCAGACCGGCGCTCTCCGGGAGGACGAGTTCGCCGGGCCAGCCCAGGACGTCGTGCGCGGCGTACCAGCCGCTCATCTGCGCGGCGGTGAAGTCAGCGGCCTGCGGGCGGGTCAGATGCCGGCGCAGCGTCTCGGCCAGCGACACGTCGAGGTAGCAGAACAGCGACCGCCCCCGGTGACCGTCCCGCAGCGAGGTCAGCACGTCGCGGTAGCGGCCGGTGTACAGGATGCCTTCCAGGACCACGTGGTAGCCGTGGTCGAGTGCGAACCGGACGGTCTGCTCGATCAGGGCGGGCGCCACGCCGCCGGGCTTGTCCCGTTCGCGCAGGACGATGCGACGCAGGTAGTCCTGTTCGACGAGGGCGCAGCCCCGGCCGTGCCGGCGTCGCAGCTCCCGGGCGATGCTGCTCTTGCCCGAGCCGGAGTTGCCCCGGATGCAGACGAGGATCGTGTCCGAGCTGCCGGCGGGTACGGCGCGCACTGTCCCTCCCTGGCGCGAGGAGCGATGCCGAAGGCGGGTGGACGCCCGCCGGTGCCGCTCCTGGCAGCCCGGCGGGCGACCGCACTAGCCCTGGGTCTTCACCAGGAACGCGTAACCGATCACCTTCGTGCCGTCCCAGTTGTACATGGGACGGCACGCCTGCGGCTTCGTCCACGACGACTGGTACTTGGGCCGGGCCTCGTTGCAGGCCTTCAACGTCGAGTAGGTCGGGCTCGAGTAGTCCGCGTACGCGGGCGCACCCAGACCGAGCACCAAGGCGCCCACGACCGAGGTGGCGGCGACGAGGCTGCGGATCCGCGGCCGTCCGAAGGCTTTCATGTCTTCTCCCGTCCTGATCGTCGTCACCCGACCATCCATCGTGGCCGTTACGATCATGATCAGATTAGGGCGACCGCACAAGCGGCGCCGACGGGCGGACCGCGCCTCGGTGGAACGTCATGGGTGCCCTGCGGCCGGTGTGACGCACGTGGCGTCCCACCCACGGGCGGCCACCCCGGCGCGCACCGGGGCACCGTACGCGAAAAAGGCCCCGACCGGCGTGAACGCCTGGTCAGGGCCTTGCTCGTTGGTGCGCCGCCAGGGACTCGAACCCCGAACCCGCGGATTAAGAGTCCGCTGCTCTGCCAGTTGAGCTAGCGGCGCTCGCTGACAACGGGAAGAAGATTAGCACGCCCGCCGAGGCGGGTTCCAATCCGATACCGGGGTCCACCCTTCGGACGAGCTTAACCGGCGAAAGCGGCCAAAACGGTCACCTGATCCGGCGCGGGGGCGGGCGCGGGAGCGTCGATACGGCACGATGTCCGCCAGGCACGCGAGGACAGGGGTGGGCATGGGCAGGTTCGCGCGGGCCGGGGCGACGGTGGGCGCCCTGGTCCTGACGGCGTCGCTGGCACTGACCGGGTGCGGCAGCGGCGGCGACGAGGGGAAGAAGCCGGAGTTCGTGCCCGGCCAGCAGCAGGTCGGCGGCGTCTCGTCCTCCGCGCCCGACCCGAGCGTCGCACCCAGCGACAGCGCCGCCGCGCCGCCGCTGACGGTGAGCCCGGCCGACGGCGCGAGCGGCCGGCCGGTCAGCACCGAGATCAGCGCCCGCATCCCCGGCGGCGGCACCGTCTCGAAGGTGGCGCTCGCCACCGCCGACGGCGCCAGCGTCGCCGGGCGGATGCGGCGCGACGGCTCCAGCTGGGTGCCGTCGGCCGCACTGAAGTACGGCACCAAGTACACCGCCACGGTCACCGGCGCCGGCAAGGACGGCCGGACCTACCAGGGCACCAGCACGTTCACCACGATGGCCAAGCCCAAGTCGATGATCGGCTCCGGCCTCTACATGTTCAGCGGCAAGACGTACGGGGTGGCCATGCCCGTGGTCGCCGAGTTCTCCCCGGGCATCCCGAAGAAGGACCGGGCGGCGGTGCAGAAGCGGATGTTCGTGCAGACCGACCCGCCGCAGCCCGGCGCCTGGCACTGGGTCGACAACGGCACCCAGGCGTACTACCGGGCCCCGGAGTACTGGAAGACCGGCACCACGATCACGGTCCGGCTGGCGCTGGCCGGGATCCCGCTGAGCAACGGCCGCTACGGCAACATCGACCGCAGCGCCACCGCCGAGATCGGCCGCGCGTTCGAGATGACCGTGGACAACGCGACCAAGCAGATGACGGTCTCCGAGAACGGCACTGTCATCCGTACGCTGCCGGTCAGCCTGGGCAAGAAGAGCACTCCCTCCTCCAGCGGCACGATGGTGGTGATGGAGAAGAAGGAGTCCACCGTCTTCGACACCCGCAGCGAGCCCGACCCGGCCAACCGCTACGTCACCGAGATCGACTTCGCCCAGCGGATCACCTGGGGTGGCGAGTACATCCACGCCGCTCCGTGGTCCGAGGGCGTGCAGGGGCGCCGCAACGTCTCGCACGGCTGCGTCAACGTGTCGATGGCCAACGGCCGGTGGCTGTTCGGCAAGACGATGGTGGGCGACCCGATCACGGTGAAGGGCACCGAACGCCGCCTGGCCCCTGGTAACGGCTGGACGGCGTGGAGCATGAGCTGGTCGCAGTTCGTCGCCGGCAGCGCGCTGCCGGTTCCGCAGGGCGGGCAGCCGGCGCCGTTCTGACCGGCGTAACGTGGTCGGACATGCCACCTCCGACAAAGCGCCGGACGACGGCGGAATCGTTACACCCGCGCAGGGTGTTCCGTTTCACGTCCGGCAACGCGTACCCGCTCCGGCGCGTCTGACCAGAGACGACGGGGCACGGCATCACTTTGTGAGGGACTCATGCGAGCTGGCCAGGACGAACCGATCCGGGGCGCGAGCGCCCGACGCGTCGGCCGCCGCCGTGCGCTGGCGGCCGGGCTGCTCGCCGCCGCGATGGCCCTGACCGCCTGCACCAGCGGCGGCGGCGACAAGCCGTCGAGCTGGCAGGGCGGCGGCGACGAGGGCGAGAAGGCCCCGAAGGCGGCGGCCACCATCAGCGAGCCCGCCGCCGACGCCAAGGACGTGCCCGCGTCCACCGCCATCACCTTCACCACGAAGGAGGCGCAGGAGACCACAGTCGAGCTGAAGGACGCCGCCGGCAAGGTCGTCGACGGCACGCTCGCGGCGGACAGCGCGAGCTGGCTGCCGTCCTCGGCCCTGGAGTACGGGCAGACGTACACGGCGACCGTCACCGCGACCGGCGACGACGGCAAGCCCGCCACCGCGACCAGCACGTTCACCACGATGGCGAAGCCGGCCAAGCAGATCCGGGTCACCAGCTTCCTGGGCGACAACCAGGTCGTGGGCGTGGCCATGCCGCTGATCGTGAAGTTCGGCCGGGCCATCCCGGAGGACTACCGCGACGACATCCAGCGCCGGATGACTGTCACCTCGAAGCCCGCCCAGGAGGGCATCTGGCACTGGGTGAGCCCGACCGAGGTGCGCTACCGGCCCAAGACGTTCTGGAAGGCCAACAGCACGGTCAGCTACAAGGTGCAGGCGGGCGGGCTGCCGCTGGGCGGCGGCTGGTACGGCCGCGCCGACCTCAGCGTCGACGTCAAGATCGGCCCGTCGTTCGTGATGACAGTCGACAACCGCACCAAGCGGATGACTGTCACCCGCGACGGCAAGGTGGTCAAGACCATCCCGGTGAGCCTGGGCAAGAAGAGCACCCCCTCCTCCAGCGGCACCATGGTGGTGATCGAGAAGCTCCGGCACACGGTCTTCGACACCCTGGAGGAGCTGGGCCCGGAGGAGGGCTACCGCACCGAGATCGACTACGCCCAGCGGCTCACCTGGGGCGGCGAGTTCATCCACGCCGCGCCCTGGTCCGAGGGCGTGCAGGGCCGCACGAACGTGTCGCACGGCTGCGTCAACGTCTCGATGAAGGAAGGCAACTGGCTGTTCGCCAACACCCGCATCGGTGACCCGATCACCGTCAAGGGCACCGAGCGCAAGCTCCAGAACGGCAACGGCTGGACCGACTGGAACATGAGCTGGGACGAGTACGTCAAGGGCAGCGCCCTGCCGTACGAGCCGCCGTCGGACGACACCACGCCGGACGCCGGTACGCCGAGCGTCGAGCCCACCCCCTGACCCACGCATACGACGAAGCCCCCTCCCGGAGGAGGGGGCTTCGTGTTGGGGTGACTGATGGGAATTGAACCCACGACAACCGGGACCACAACCCGGTGCTCTGCCAACTGAGCTACAGCCACCATGCTCGCCGCTCCGGTCGCCCGGGCGGTGCGCGGACTAATCATAGCCACACTCCGGCCGACCCCGTCCACCGGGTTCGGCCGGGGCGTCAGAGCTGGGCGGCGATCGCCTTCGCGGCCTCGACGTCCGGCCCCGGCAGCGGCACGAACACGGTCCGCCGGTAGTACTCCAGCTCGCGGATGCTCTCCCGGATGTCGGCGAGCGCCCGGTGGGCCAGGCCCTTCTGCGGCTGCCCGAAGTACACCCGCGGGTACCAGCGCCGGCACAGCTCCTTGATCGAGGACACGTCGATCATCCGGTAGTGCAGGTGCGCGTCGAGCCGGGTCATGTCGCGGGCCAGGAAACCCCTGTCGGTGGCGATCGAGTTGCCGCACAGCGGGGCCGTACGCGGGTCCTTCACGTAGCTGGTCACGTAGTCGAGCACCATGTCCTCGGCCTCGGCCAGCGTCACCGTGGAGCGGCGTACCTCCTCGGTGAGGCCGGACTTGGCGTGCATGGTCCGCACGATCTCCGGCATGCCGTCGAGCGCCTCGTCGTCGGCGTGGATCACCACGTCCACGCCGTCACCGAGCACGTTGAGGTCGGGATCGGTGACGAGCGCGGCGACCTCGATCAGGGCGTCCCGCCGCAGGTCGAGCCCGGTCATCTCACAGTCGATCCAGACGAGAAGATCAGCCACCGGAACAGACTACGCGCCGCCGACGCGCCCGCGCCTCGGCCCGGCGGCCGAGGTGGACCGCTAGGGTTTCCTGCGTGCCAGCCGAACCCGTCGCCCCACCCGCCGTCCCCCGTGACGACGCGGGCGGGCGTACGGCCCGCCGGGTGGTCGTGGTGCTGGCGCTGATCGCGATCATGCCGGCGCCCTACCTGCGCAACCTGCGGCACGACTATTACGACCAGAAGATCTACATGTCGGCGATGGACTGGTGGGCGGCCGGGCACCCGCTCTACGACTACGTCCAGCCGGACCGGGTGCAGGGGGCGCTCTACTTCACCTATCCGCCGTTCGCGGCGCTGCTCCTGGCGCCGTTCGGGTATCTGCGGCTCGGGGTGGCCATCGCGGCCTTCGCGGTGCTGACAGTGGCCGCGGTGGTGGTGACCACGCGCTGGCTGGTACTGCCGGTGCTGCGGCGGCACGACCTGCCGCGGGGGTTCGGCCTCACCGTCGCCGTGCTGCTGGTGCTGGCGGTGGAGAGCACCCGGGAGACGATCACGCTCGGGCAGATCAACATGCTGCTCGTGGTGCTGATCCTCGGCGACCTGCTGTTCGCCGTACCGCAGGGCCGGCGCTGGGCCGGCGTGGGCGTGGGACTGGCGGCGGCGCTCAAGCTCTTTCCCGGCATCTTCGTGCTCTACCTGCTCGCCGCGCGGAAGTGGCGGGCGGCGGCCGTGGCGGCGGTGACAGCGGCGGTGGCCACGCTGCTGGCGGCGGCGGTCGCGCCGGGCGACTCGTGGCGCTTCTGGACTCACGAGCTGTGGGTGACCGACCGGGTGGGCCGCCCCGACTACACCGGCAACCAGTCGCTGTTCGGGCTGCTCAGCCGCCTGACCGCGCCGGCCGAGCCGGACCGGCTGCTGTGGCTGCTGCTCGCGCTGGCGGTGGCCGCGTTCGGCCTGTGGCGGGCGGCGCGCGCGGCCCGGGCGGGGGACGCGCTGGTGGGTCTCACCCTGACCGGGCTGGTGGGCGGGCTGGTCAGCCCGATCACCTGGATCCACCACCTGTACTGGTTCATTCCCGCGGTGGTGGTGCTCGTCGACGCGGCACTGGACGCCGATCCGGCGACGCCCGCCGGGGCCCGCCGTCGCGGCGGCCTCTTCGCGCTGGCCGCCGTCGTCGGCCTGCCGATCGTGTACGGGTTGGTGACGTTCCAGGACTGGGGCACCGCCATCGTGCACACGGACGACCCGGTCGACTTCGTGGTCCGCAACATGTACGTCCTGCTGAGCCTGCTGGTGCTCGCGGCGCTGCCGATCCGTCGGCACGCGGACGAGAAACCGATGACCCGGACTGAACGGACACACCTCGCAACAAATGGCGATCAGCGCTAATCTGGTATCAACTACCTCAGTTTTCTCCCAGGTAGCACCGATCCCCCGGTGAAGAACGGCCCTCCGCGTCGGCAGCGCGGAGGGCCGTTCGGGTTCTCGTCGTCAGTCCCGGCCGTCGGGGCACCGGCTGGGCGGCGCGATCGCCGCGCGGGTCCGCCCACCGGGCCCGGAGCCCACTGCCACCAGGTGCCGCTCGGGTCGCGACGCCGGGCCCGGCTGGCGGCCCAGCCCGCTCAGCGAGGTGACGCCGAGACGCCCGGCCAGCACCGGCACCTGGTCCGGCTCGACCACGAAGACCACCTCACGCGGCCGCAGCGGACGCAGCAGCACCACCACGGCGAGGATTACCAGCAGCGTCCCGCCGGCCAGCAGCGCCCACGCCAGCCCGGGGAACCACCCGGCCCGCAACTCGGCACGCATCCGCAGGTCGAGCCCGTCCGCGCCGTCCACGCGCATGACGACCAGGCTCAGCGACCGGCCGGACAGCTCCGCCGGGCTCCACTCCAGGGAGCCGACGCCCTCGCGTACCCAGAAGGGCTGAGTCATCGGCACGGCGGTGCCGGTGCCGGCGGTGGCCGGGTCCAGGTCGACCGGCAGCGGGCCCCGGGTGACCGCCACGCGGCGCACGGTGCTGTGCGGGACGTCGGCCAGCCACCCTCGCACCTGGTCGGTCGGGGCGAGGCCGAGGAAGACCGGGCCGTCGTCGTCCCGCGCGGTCAGGTGCAGCCGGGCCTGTCCGGTGCGCGCCAGCGGCAGGTCGGCGCGCAGCAACGCGTCCACGTCGGTCACCAGCACCGCGCGGGCGGGCGTGCGGACCGGCTCGAACCGGGCGTCGAAGCCGCCGTCCGGGCCGGCGTGCCGGGCGGCGAGCCAGAGACCTCCGCCTGCCAGCAGCGCCGGAATCCCCAACGCCAGCAGCACCATGCCGGCGATCGTGCGTACGAAACGCATTCGCGTCGTCCCTCTCGGTAGCCAACTACCCGGCCGACCTTACCGACGCGCGTCGGCCGATCGCCGGATATCGGCGGCACCCGTCCGGGACGGCGACCGGCCCGGCGGATCGTTCCGCCGGGCCGGTGCGTCGCTCACGTTCAGGACTTCGCGGCGGGCTCCCGCCGGGTACGCGCGAACGCCAGGCCGCCGAGGGCCAGGCCGCCCAGTCCGGCGACCAGGCCGGCCACGCCGAGGGCGACGGCCGCGCCGGAGCCGGCGTCGTCGTCATCGTCGTCGTCGGCCGCGGCGGCAGCCGGCGCACTCGCGCCCGCCGAGGCGGGCGCCGAGGCGGCCAGCTTGAGCACCGGCGCCGGGTTCTCCGGCTCCTCCGCGCCCGGCGTCGGCTCCTCGATCCACCGGGAGACGTTGCCGTCGGAGTACGTCTGGAGCACCTTGAACACCATCGTGTCGGCCTGCGGCAGCGGGCCCATCGACACCGGGAACTCCTGGAACTCGCCCGGCTTCACGCCGCCGTTCGGCGCGGCCGTGAAGGTCAGCTTGGAGACCGCCTCGGTGAGCTGGCTGCCGTGCACCTCGATCGGCGGGTCGACCTTGCGCTTCTCCACCGCCACCGTCCAGCCCGCCACCGGCATGGTGGAGACCGAGCCGACCGGCGCGTTCTCCGGCAGGTTCACCTCGACCTTGACTGTCGACGCCGTGTCGCTCTCGTTCGGCACCCGGAACGCGAACCGGCCGTAGCCGCCCTGCGTACCCTCGGCCGGGTTGATCGTGACGTGCGCCGAGGCCGGACCGGCCAGGCCGAGCACAGCCATGGCGACGGCGGTGAGGGTCAGCGCGGCGATCGTCGCGGGGCGCCGGAGACGGATCATCAGATGGGACCTTCCGTTACTTGATCGGCACGGTGGCGGTCACCGTGGCCTGGTCGATGTCGGTCGTGCGGACGGTGATGCGCAACTGCCAGTCGCCCCGGGCCGGCAGGTTGACCTCGCCGGTGGCGTGGTTGTCGCTCAGCGGCAGCAGCGGGACGGTGATCGGCTCGATCCCGGCCGACGGCAGCGCGGCGGTGACCTTCCACTCCTGCACCGGCTGGGGGCGGCTGTCCTTGGTGTAGGCGTACAGGTGCATCGAGTTGTTGCCGGTCTCGGCCGGGTCCAGCTGGACCTCCAGCGAGTAGATCGGGCTGCTCAGCGTGGTGGAGAAGTAGCCCTGTTCGGTTCCCGCGACGTTCGCGGCGGCGGTCCGCGCCGGGGTGGTCTGCACGAGCGTCGCCGACACGCCCAGCACCACCGCCGTGATCACCAGCTCGGCCACCACGGCCCGCCGCATCGCGCCCGGCCGCCCGGCGGCGACCCGCCGCCGCACCAGCGCCCGGGAGTACGCGGCCACGCCGATCACCAGCGCGAACAGCACGATCTTGGCGAGCAGGAGCCGGCCGTACGTGGTGTCGAACAGCGCCTGCAGGCTGGCCACCTCGATCAGACCCTGCACGGTGCCGGCCAGCAGCAGCGCGGCCACCGCGAGCGCGGCCCAGCGGGACCAGATCGGCAGGATCGCGTCCAGCTCGCGCTCGTCGGCCCGGCGCAGCAGGAACACCGCGAGCATCACCAGGCCGCCCAGCCAGACGGCCATGCCGCCCAGGTGGACCGCGTCCACCACCACCGACACCGCGGGCGCGGGCGAGGCCGCCGCGTGCCCGGCCAGCGGCCAGGTGAACAGCGCCGCGCCGCCGAGGACCGCCAGGATGATCCCGTCGGTACGGCCGATCGGACCGGCGAACAGCGGCCGGAGCAGGAACGCCGCCGCGGCGAGCAGACCCAGCCGGACCAGGTGCGTGGTGCCGTAGGCGCTGCCCAGCACGTCACCCAGGCCGGACCCGGTCACGTCGAACAGGCCGCCGCCGTTGACGTACGGCACCTGGAGCCACACCTCGGCCACCGTGGCCACCGCCAGCAGGCCCAGCCCGGTCCAGGCCAGCCGTGCCGGTCCCCGGCGGGACAGCCGGCGCGGCCAGAGCGCGGCGAGCACCAGCGCCGGGCCGACGAGCAGCAGCAAGCCGGTGTAGCCGGCGTACTTCGCCACCTTCACCGCGTTCTCGGTGACCGGGTTCGCCCGGTTGTCCGAGCCGCTGTCGGTGGGCGGCTCCGACGGCGCGCCGACGGAGTAGGTGAAGGCGCCGGAGACCGGGTGGCTGTCGGCCGAGATGACCCGGTAGCTGACCAGGTAGGTGCCGCGGCCGCCGGACGGGTCCACCGGGATGGTGACCTCGGCGCCCTGGAACGTCGGCTCGCCCCGGTCGGCCCGCGAGCCGTCGGGGGCGATCACCCGTACCTTCCCGGGCACCTTGCGGACGCCCTCACTGAACGTGATCACCACCTGCGCGGGCGCCTCGGGCACCACGGCGGAGGCGGCCGGGCTGCTGCTCACCAGCACCGCGTGGGCGGCGGCCGGGGTGGCCGGTGTGAGCAGCAGGGCGACCAGCAGGAGCAGCAGCCCGGCGACGGCCCCGGATCGGGCGGCGACGACCCGGGACGGGCGGCGTACGGCAGCAGTCATGACCGCAATGGTTCCCGAACCGGGGCGGGTCCGGCGAGCCGGTCTCCGGCAGGCGTGACCGAGCGCCCACCCGGTGCGGCGGCGCGCGCCACGCCGGGCCTGCTCGGAGGTCATGGGAGGGTAGTCGGACGGCCGGCGGAAAAAGTTCCCGGCGTGTGCGGGACCACGGAATGGGTCGAAGGACCCTGTCCCCTCCAGGTACGCCGCGTAACCTCGGGTGACGTGATCCCCGGCCCGCGCGACACCGCCGCCGACCGCCCCGAGTCGGCGCCCGACGCTGCCCGGGACGCGGCCACCGGCTGGGCGCTGGCCGCCCGCGACGGGAACCGCGACGCGCAGGCCGCCTTCGTCCGGGCCACCCAGGCCGAGGTGTGGCGCTTCGCCGCCGCGCTCGTCGACCCGGACAGCGCGGACGACCTGACCCAGGAGACGTACCTGCGGGCGTTCCGGGCGCTGTCCGGCTTCGAGGGGCGCTCCAGCGTGCGTACCTGGCTGCTCGGCATCGCCCGGCGGGCCTGCGCCGACCACCTGCGCACAGTCGTGCGCCGCCGCCGGCTCGACGCGCGGCTCGCCGCCCAGGCCGCCACCGACCGCCCCTACCCGGACCCGGCCGGCCAGCTCGGCGCCACCGACCTGGTCCGCCGGCTACCAGCCGAGCGGCGCTCCGCGTTCGTGCTCACCCAGCTGCTCGGCCTGTCGTACGCCGAGGCCGCCGACGTGGAGGGGGTGCCGGTGGGCACCATCCGCTCCCGGGTCGCCCGCGCCCGCGACGAACTGGTCGACGCCGTCGGCGACACACTGGCCGGATAGCGGGAACCTTTCGTGGCGCTCGGACGACGAATGACTGTGACCCCCTCCCCCTCCCGGGCCGGCCGCTGGCAGGCCCTGCGGCCCTGGCTCGGCGTCGCGGCCCGCCTCGGACTGGCAGCCGTGTGGCTGATCGCCGGCGGCACCAAGGTCGGTGACCTGGCCGCCTCGGGCCGGGCCGTGAACGCGTACCAGGTGATGCCGTACGACGTGGCCACTGTGATCGGCGCGGCGCTGCCGTTCGTCGAGCTGGCCCTGGGCGTCCTGCTGCTCGCCGGGCTCGCCACCCGGATCAGCGCCGGCGTGTCAGCGGCACTGCTCGTGGTCTTCATCGCCGGCATCGCCTCGGCCTGGGCCCGTGGCCTGGCCATCGACTGCGGGTGTTTCGGCAGCGGCGGGCAGCTCGCCGCCGGCCAGACGCCCAGCTACCTCCCGGAGATCCTCCGGGACCTCGGGTTCCTGGTACTCGCCGGGTTCCTGCTGATCTGGCCCCGCACCCCGTTCTCCTTGGACGGGTGGCTGGCGGGCGACGACACCGTGGAGGACACCGATGAGTAGTCGCAAGGGGCGCAAGGACGCGGCCCGGGTCGTACGCGAGCAGATCGCCCGGGAGAAGCGGCGCAAGCGGACGCTCTGGACCTCGATCGCCGCGGTGCTGGTGCTCGTCATCGCCGGCGGCATCGGCTGGGCGGTGTACTCCAGCCAGAAGTCCGACGAGTTCACCGCCCCGCCCGGGGCCAACGACGCCGGCACCGGCATCGTGCTCGGCACCGGGCCGGTCACCATCGACCTGTACGAGGACTACCTCTGCCCGGCCTGCAAGCAGTTCCAGCAGATCAACGGCGAGACACTCAACCAGCTCGTCAGCGAGGGCAAGGCCAAGCTGGTGTTCCACCCGGTCGCGTTCCTCAACCGCTTCTCCACCACTGAATACTCCACCCGCTCCTCGGCCGCCTCCGGCTGCGCCGCGCAGGGCGGCAAGTTCCGCGAGTTCACCGACCAGCTCTTCGCCAAGCAGCCGCCGGAGGGCGGCGCCGGGCTCAGCAACGACGAACTCGTCGACATCGGCGCGGGCGTCGGGCTGAACCGGGACGAGTTCGCCTCCTGCGTCTCCGACGGCACGTACCGGTCGTGGACCGAGCACGTCACCGACGAGGCGAGCAAGTCCGGCGTGACCGGCACCCCGACCATCAAGGTCAACGGCAGTGAGCTCCAGGACCGCAGCCCCGAGGGGATCAAGTCGGCGGTGGAGGCGGCCGGCAAGTGATCGCACCCCTGCGCCGGGCCGCGCTGGTGCTCGCCGTCGCGGCCACCGCACTGCTCACGCTCGCCGCGCCGGCCGCCGCGCACGGCGCGGACGCGCCCGACGGCACCGACTACCGCGCCACGATCAGCGGCGTCGACCCCGACCGCCCCGGGCTCACCGCGCGCATGGTGGAGGCCGGCGCGCGGCTGGAGCTGACGAACGACACCGGCGCCGAGGTCACAGTGCTCGGCTACTCCGGTGAGCCGTACCTGCGCATCGGCCCGGGCGGCGTGTACGAGAACACCCGCTCGCCCGCCTCGTACCTGAACCGGACGCTGGCCGGGGAGACCCGGCTGCCGGCCGAGGCGAACCCGGCCGCCGCGCCCGACTGGCGGCGGATCGACGACGGCTCCACCGCCCGCTGGCACGACCAGCGCACGCTGTGGCGGGAGGAGGCTCCGCCGGCCGCCGTCGCCGCCGACCCGGACCGGGAGCACCGGGTACGCGACTGGGCGGTGCCGCTGCGCGCCGGTGACACCACCGGAGCCGTACGCGGCACGCTGGACTGGGTGCCGCCGCCCGACCCGTACCCCTGGTGGGTGGCCGCCACGCTGGGCTTCCTGCTGATCGGCGCGGCCGGGCTGGCGCCTGGTGGCACCGCCGCCGGGGTGCGGGCGCTGCGCGCGGTCGGCGCTCTGCTCGCCCTGGGCGGCGCCGCCACGGTGGCGCTCACAGTCGCCCGCGCGCTGGACACCGGCACCCCCGGCGTCGGCGGAACGCTCGCCGAACTGGTCACCGGCCAGGTGTGGACGCTGCTCACCGGGCTCGGCGCACTCGCCGCGGGCGGGTACGCGCTGGCCCGCCGCCCGGCCGCCGACTTCGTGCTGGCGCTCGCCGGCGCCTGCCTCACGCTGTTCGCCGGGGCGACGAACCTGGCCGCGCTGTCCCGCGCGATCCCCCCGGCCGCCGGCCCGGCCGTGCTGGTCCGGGTGCTCGTGGTGGTCGGCCTGGCGACAGGCGCCGGCGCGGTGGCGGCGGGCCTGCTGCGCCTGCGCACAGCCGCAAGAGCAGCCCGCCCCACCCCCCACCCAACCCCCGTGCCCTGACCCCCGCCCCGCCCCGCCCCGCCCCGCCCCGCCCCGCCCCGCCCCGCCCCGGCGAGATCTTGGTACCAAACGGCCCCTATAAGGGCCCTTTCCTACCAAGATCTCCACCGCTCCCACCACGCGGAACGCCAATCTCGCGCAACGGGAGGCGCTCGCCACAGCAGCCAGCCGAACGAGGAACCTCCGCCCGCCCACCCCCAAACACCGCGATCTCGCACCTTCCGCCCCGGCATCCACGGCGTTCACGACATCTCCGGGGCCGCAACGGCAAGATCACCGAGCGCTGCGAGCGCCGGGCACGCCCGAGTGGAACACCACGGGTGTCAAAACGCCCCCGACATACCCATCACGTTCCACTCCCGCCGCACTCACCCCTGGGCGGCGTGATCTTGCAGTTGCCGCCCCGCGCGTGCGGCTTTTGCCCCGGAATACGCGGACGGAAAGTGCAAGATCGCGGCGGAGGAGGGCGGGAAGGGCGGGAGGGACGAGGGCCGGGTCAGGTCGGGCGGGGGGCGAAGCCGTAGGGGAGTTCCAGGCGGTGGGCGGTCAGCAGTGCCTCGTCGGACAGGAGGTCCGCGGTGGGGGCGTCGGCGACGATGCGGCCACCGTCCAGGATCACCGAGCGGGGGCACAGCTCGGCCGCGTACGGCAGGTCGTGAGTGACCATGAGTAACGTCACCGGCAGGGCGCGCAGGATCTCCGCCAGTTCCCGCCGGGCGGCCGGGTCGAGGTTCGACGACGGCTCGTCCAGCACCAGGATCTCCGGGCGCATGGCCAGCACCGTCGCCACCGCCACCCGGCGCCGCTGCCCGAACGACAGGTGGTGCGGCGCGCGGTCCCGATGCTCGCTCATGCCGACCGCGGTGAGCGCCTCGTCGACCCGGGCGGCCAGCTCCGCGCCGCGCAGGCCCAGGTTGGCCGGGCCGAACGCGACGTCCTCGGCGACTGTGGGCAGGAACAGCTGGTCGTCCGGGTCCTGGAAGACGATGCCGACGCGGCGGCGTACCTCGGCCAGCGTCTCCCGGTCCCGGCTGACCGTCAGGCCGCCGACGGTCACCGTGCCCTCGGTCGGGGTGAGGATGCCGTTGAGGTGCAGCACGAGCGTGGTCTTGCCGGCGCCGTTGGGCCCGAGCAACGCCACCCGATCGCCGCGCGGCACGGTCAGGTCCACGCCGTGCAGGGCGACGTGACCGTCCGGGTACGCGTACCGGACGCCGCTGACGTCGAGGGAGGGCGGCTGCTGCACGTACCCGATCATTGCAGGACGAGCGCGACGGCGGCGATGGTGGCCGCGATCGCCGGCACCGTCGCGGCGGCCACCCACTGGCCGGCGGTGGCCGCGCCGGCCCCCTGCCACACCGCCGGCATCCGGCCGGTGTAGCCACGGGAGAGCATCGCCAGGTAGACCCGCTCGCCGCGCTCGAACGCGCGCAGGAACAGCGCGCCGACGCCGGCCGCGAAGCCGCGCAACTGCCACAGGAACCGCGGGTCGTCGCCGCGCGACACCCGCGCCACCCGCATCCGGCGGGCCTCGCCGACGAGCACCTCCAGGTAGCGCAGCATGAACGTGGCGATCTGGGTGAGGATCTGCGGGCACCGCAGCCGGTCCAGGCCGAGCAGCAGGTCACGCGTCGTCGTGGTCGCCGCCAGCAGGAGCGACGCGAGTACGCCGAGCGTGCCCTTCGCCAGGATGTTGAACGCGCCGTGCAGCCCGTCCACGGACAGGGCGAGCCCCGCCACCTCGACCCGTTCCCCCGCCCCGAGGAACGGCAGGGCGAACGCGAACAGCACGAACGGCAGCTCGATCAACGCCCGGCTGAGCAGCCAGCGCGGGCCGACCCGGGCCAGCGCGGCCACCACGGCGACCAGGAGCGCGTAGCCGCCGAAGGCCCAGTACGCCTCCCGGGGCGTCGCCACCACCGCGACTGTGAACAGCACCATCGCGGCGATCTTCACCTCCGGCGGGAGGCGGTGCACCGGCGAGCCGGACTCGCGGTAGAGGACGTGCGCGTGCCCGGCGCCCATGGTCAGCGGGTGCCGGTGGACGGGGTCGCGGCGTCGTCCGCCGGGTCGGCGCTCGCAGTGGTCGTGTCAGGCGCGGCGGGGCCGGCGGGCGTGGCGGGCGTGGCGGGGCCGCGGCGGCGGGCCAGCCAGAACAGGCCGCCGCCGAGCGCGAAGGTGAGCAGCACACCGAGGACGCCGGAAAGGCCGGTGGACAGGAAATCGTTGCCGATCCCGCGTACGCCGTAGTCGGCCAGCGGGCTGTCCGCCAGCTCGTGGTCCTTGGCCTGCTGGGCCGGGCAGCTGCCGCCGGTGATCTCGTCGTCGGCGTTCACCGTGCAGCCCTTGAGCAGCGACGAGTCGAGGCCGTCCGGGTGCGAGGAGGCGTAGTTGCTGACCACGCCCGCCAGCAGCAGAGCCACCAGCAGGCCGCCGAGCACGAACGGCCAGTGACGCTTGCTCATCGGGCACCTCCGGCGACCGGGACGGCGGGAGCCGGCGTGACCGGCTTGAGGGCGCGCAGCGCGTACACCAGGTCGGGCCGGACCTTCGCGACGGTGACCACCGTGGTCGCGGTGATCAGGCCCTCGCCGATGCCGATGAGCAGGTGGGCGAAGGCCATGGTGCCGGCCAGGCCGGTGAGGTTGCCGCCGAGGTCGGTGGTGCCGCCCAGCCAGTACTGGAGGACGAAGCCCTGGGACGCGACCACCACGCTGACCAGCGCGGACACGAACGCGGTGACCGCCAGCCCGGCCGGGGTACGCGGCAGTACGCGCAGCAGGAGCGCGATCAGCAGGTACGCGGCGGCGGTGCCGAGCAGCGCCATGTTGGTGATGTTGAGGCCGAGCATCGCCACCCCGCCGTCACCGAAGACCAGCGCCTGCACGATGAGCACCACGGCGACGCAGAGCGCGCCGACCCACGGGCCGACGAGCAGCGCGGCCAGCGCGCCGCCGAGCAGGTGACCGCTGACCCCGGCGGTGAAGATCGGGAAGTTGAGCATCTGCACGGCGAAGATGAACGCCGCCACCAGCCCGGCCATCGGGGCCAGCCGGTCGTCGAGGTCGGCGCGGCCCCGCATCACGCAGAACGCGAGCGCGGCGAGGGCGAGAGCCGCGAAGATCGCGGCGACCGGACCGTTGATGATCCCGTTGGAGATGTGCATCGCCAGGGTGTCCACGGGCTCAGCGTATTTCCAGGAAGGCACTGTTGCCAATATCTGGCAACAACCTCATGATGGCCGTCACCACGCCCGCGCGTCGCCGTCCGCCGACCGTACCGGCCCGGCGGTATCGTCACCGCCATGACCGACCGCCTCAAGCCCGGCGACCCCGCCCCCGAGTTCACCCTCCCCACCGACGACGGCGGCACGCTGTCCCTGTCCGGCCTGCGGGGCCGCAAGGTCATCCTGTACGCGTACCCGGCCGCCATGACGCCCGGCTGCACGAAGCAGGCGTGTGACTTCCGGGACTCGCTCGCCTCCCTCCAGGCCGCCGGCTATGAGGTGGTGGGCATCTCGCCGGACAAGCCCGCGAAACTCGCCAAGTTCCGCGACCGGGATGCCATCACGTTCCCGCTGGTCTCCGACGAGGACAAGGCGGTGCTGACCGCGTACGGCGCGTTCGGCGAGAAGCAGATGTACGGCCGCACGGTCACCGGCGTGATCCGCTCGACGTTCGTGGTGGACGAGGACGGCAAGATCGAGCAGGCGTTCTACAACGTGCGGGCCACCGGCCACGTCGCCAAGCTGCGCCGGGACCTCGGCCTCGACTGAGGTCGTCGCGCGGCACGCCCCGGTCGCGGCCCGGAGTACACACGGCTCCGGCGCGACGCTCTAAACTCAGCGGGTCGGCGGGAGTGGCGGAACGGCAGACGCGCAGGCCTTAGGAGCCTGTGTCCGAGAGGACGTGGGGGTTCGAAACCCCCCTCCCGCACCATCAGCGGTGTCACCCGCATCACGAACGCGGGTCCGGGCCGCGTCGCCACGCGCAGGATGGCGTCGTGGACCTGCGTTTCGTACTCGACCCCGACCTGACCCCCGAGCTGCGCGAACAGATCATCGCGCTCTGGGTGGACGTGACGAACGCCGGCGGCGCCGTCGGCTTCGTCGCCCCGGTGACCGCGGACGAGGTACGCCCGCTCGCCACCTCGACACTCGACGAGGTGGCGGACGGGCCGGACCGGCTGCTCGCCGGCTACGAGGGCGAGAAGCTGGTCGCGGTGCTGGTCATCGCCGACAACCGGTTCCACCTCAAGACGCACTGGCGGGTGCTCAAGCGCGTCATGGTGCACCCGGACACGCAGGGACGCGGCCACGGCGCGGCGCTGATGCGCGAGGCCGAACGGATCGCCCGAGGGCTCGGCCTGGCGGCGCTGCACGTGACGGTCCGCGACGGCCTGGGCCTGGACGGCTTCTACAAGCGCCTCGGCTACCGCGAGATCGGCCGCCTCCCCGCCGCGCTGCGCCTGTCCCCCACCGACGCCCGTGACGAGATCCTCATGTGGCTCGACCTCCCCACCGCCCCCTGACCCTCCCCCGCCCCGCCCTGCCCCGTCGATCTTGCACTTTCCGCCCCCGCAAAGCCGCATCCAGGGCAGGTCGAGGGCCACAAGTGCAAGATCAACGCTGTGTGGGCTGGTCGCGAGGCGCCCACTCCCTCGCCCGTCCGCCCGTCCGCTCCCGGCGATCTTGCGGTTGCGGCCCGGGCGAAAGGTGCGTATGCGGCAACAGCGGGGCCGCGAGTGCAAGATCGGCGAGCTGAGGGCTCGGCAGGAGCCCTGGGCGGGTCAGGAGCAAGGAGCCGGGGTGGGAGGGGCGGCGGCTGCCTGCACCAGGGGTTCCGTTGCGGCTGAGGTGGGGGCGGCGGGGGTGGGCGACAGCGTGAGGGAGGTCGGAGGGCTGGGGGTGGGGGTCCTGGGTGTGGGGGTCGGCTTCTTCGGGGTGGGTCTGGGGGTGGCGGGATCGGCGCCGTACATGCGCGTCTTGCTGCGCTGCACCTGGCCGGGGAGCATCCGGATACCAGTTGCTGTCGCGCGGTGGCCGTACACGTCGGTGACCCGGATCTCGTACGGGCCGGGACCGGCCCCGGACGCGATCAGCCAGTAGTTGTAGTCCTGCCGCTGCGCCGCCCGCCACGAGCCGTTCTGCCGCACCTCGACCGAGCGCAACGGGTTGCCGTGGTCACCGACCAGGACGGCGAACCACCACTGCGACGAGCCCTCCTTCATGCGGAAGGTGAGCGGGCCGGACAGCCTCGGGTTCACCACCGCGCGGTAGCTGACCTTCACCACCCCCTGTACCGGGTCGGCGATCCGGGCGAACGCCTCGGCGGAGAGGTCGAGGTGACCGGGCGCGCACTCCGGGCACTGGTCCATCACCAGCACCCGGACGGTGCCGCGTGGGCCGGTGACGTCGAGGAAGCCGCCGCAGGAGGCGCCGGAGGCGTACTCGCTCGGGCCGAGCGCGACGTACATCCGGTCGGCGGGCGCAGCGGGCCGGGAGCAGTTGCCGCCGGCGCCCTCGGAGTCGTAGAAGGTGGCCTTGCCGCTGTGCGTCGCGCCGCCGACGGGCGGGGCGGCGCAGGCGGGGGCGGCGCCTCCGCGTACCGCGAGGGTCACCGCGACCGCGGCGGCGACTGTGACCAGACCGGCGGCGGCCAGGCGGCGACGGCGCGTGGCGGCGCGGCGACGACCGTCCGGGGCGGCGGGTCCGGGCGGGTCGCCGGCTGTCGGCGGGTGGGGTGCGGTGCCGTCGGTCACGCCGGTCGATGCTGCCGGACCGGCGTGCCACCGGACAAGCGAGCTAAGCGAAAGCTAAACCGGGCGCAGCGTACGGGCGGTGGAGACGACACCGGCCAGCCCGCCGGCGAGGTCGGGGTCCTGCCGCAGCGAGTCCTCCAGGCGGACCCGCCAGACGCCGGTCTCGACCGGCAGCCGGGCGTCGCCGGCCCAGCGGACCCGGTCACGGGTCTCGTCCAGGGCCACCGCCGCCGCGGGGCCCATCAGGGCGCCGAGTTCGCCGCGCAGCCAGCCGAACAGGTGCTCGTCGTGGATCGCCCCGCCGATGACCCGGGCGGCGTCCCACGCCACCCGCGGTTGGTGGACAACCTGCATCTCGACTCCTCGGTCGATGTGGCATTCCTCACCATCATCGATCCGGCGGCCGCCCGGCGGCAAGGCCCGGAACCGGCCACCTCGTCGCGGCGGTCCCGCGCCGCCGGGGCGTCACCGTCCGGGCGCGGGTCCACACGGTACGACGTGACTCAGTAGCATCGCGGCATGTCAGATCGCCACCAGCTCACCGATTCCGACCCGCGCGCGCAGGGCTCCGATGTGGAGCCGGGCGGGCCCGCGGAGGAGGAGCGGCCCCGGCGCCGCCGGGGCCGGCGGATCGCCCTGATCGTGCTGCTGGTGGTGGTGCTGCTGAGCGGCGGCACCGCCCTGGCCGGCGGCCTCTACTACCGCTCGGTCGACAAGTCGATCGAGCGGGTCGACGCCTTCGAGGGCGTGCCGGAGGAGTCGCGCCCTCAGGTCGAGGCCAAGGGTGCCATGAACATCATGATCCTGGGCAGTGACTCCCGCGACCCGGAGAGCACCGGCGGCTCGCGCAGCGACACGATCATCCTGGCCCACCTGCCGAAGGACCGGTCGAGCGCCCAGCTCATCTCGATCCCCCGCGACACCTGGACGGCCGTCCCGAAGTCGAAGGAGGGCCGCGGCGGTCGCGACGCGAAGATCAATGCCGCGTACGCCTGGGGCGGTGTGCCGCTGATGGTGCAGACGGTGGAGAAGTTCAGCGGCGTACGGGTGGACAACGTGGCGATGGTCGACTTCGCCGGCTTCAAGGAGATCATCGACGCGCTCGGCGGTGTCGAGATCGACGTGGAGAAGGGCTTCACCACGAAGTACTCGCTGATCGGCACGCGGACCTTCGAGAAGGGCCGGCAGACGATGGACGGGGCCGCCGCGCTGGACTACGCGCGGGAGCGGCACGCCTTCCCGGACGGCGACTTCGCGCGGATCCGGCACCAGCAGCAGGTGATCAAGGCGATTCTGGACAAGGCCGCCTCGGGCGGTGTGATGACCAACCCGGCCAAGCTCAACTCGTTCGTCCGTGCCACGTCCGACTCGGTTGCCGTCGACAAGTCACTGTCGCTGGTGGATCTGGCGATGGAGATGCGGGGCCTGCGCGGCGGCAACCTGACGTTCTTCACCTGCCCGGTCAAGGGCACCGGCCGGGTCGGCAGCGAGAGCGTCGTGTTCCCCGATCCGGCGCGCTCGAAGACGCTGTTCGACGCGGTGCGCCGCGACTCGGTCCCCGAGATCCTCGCCATCAGCGGAAAGTAGGACGTCGATCTGCCATGCCGGTGCTGGCGGCGGGGCGGGGTCGCTCGTATCCTGCGATCGCCGTCGGTCTCTGTATCCGGGCCGGCGGCGTCACGGGGGAGGATCGACCATGCCACGCCTGCCGGCGTTCGAGCATCCGTCTGCGCCGCCGTCCGGTGTGGCCATGAACAGGCCGATGGACAGCGGCATGGACACGACCACGGTGCTGCCGTACGCGGGGTCGCGGGCATCGACGCGTACCCGATGGTTGCGGGCCTGGATGGTGACCGCGCCCATCGACGTCGCGGCGCTGCTCACGCCGCTGCTGCTGACCCAGAACTACTGGCGTGGCACGTTGTTCAACGCCGCGCTCACCGTGGGCCTGTTCGCCGCGGGCGGGCTCTACCGGCCGCGCCGGCACATCAGCATCCTGGACGAACTGCCGAGCCTCGGCGGCCGGTTGCTGGCCTCCGGCGCGGTGGGGGCGATCATCGCAGCGCTGCGGCACGACTCGGTGCCGTACGTCAGCGGGTTCATGCGCGGCGTCGCGCTCTCCGCCGGCCTGGTGATCGTCGGGCGGGCGCTGAACAGCCGGCTCATCCTGCTGGCCCGCAAGCGCCGGTGGGTGGAGCACAACGCCATAGTCATCGGCGGCGGGCCGATCGGCGGCGAGCTGGCCCGGCTGCTGCGGCGCTACCCGCAGTACGGGCTGCGGTTCGTCGGCGCTGTCGACGCCCCGTCGCGGCCGCGGATCGGCGCGTTGCCGCTCATCGGCACGATCGACGACCTGGAGAAGCTCGCCGAGATGCTGGAGTGCGAGGTCCTGGTCATCGCGGACCCGGACTGCTCCGAGGCCGACCTGATGGAGTCGCTGCTGCGTCCGGCCAGTTCGCGCTGTGACCTGTGGGCGGTGCCGCGCCTGTGGGGGTCGCGGTCGCAGGGCGGCTACCCGGACCACATCGGCGCCATCCCGATCGTCAAGATCGGCGACACCACGCTCACCGGTCCCCGGTGGCGGCTCAAGCGCGCCTCCGACGTGGTGTTCGCGGTGACCGCCCTGCTGGTGCTGAGCCCGCTGCTGCTGCTCTGCGTCGTCGCCACGTTCCTCGACGGCGGCCGGGGCGTGTTCTTCCGTCAGGAGCGCATCGGCCGGTACGGCAAGCCGTTCCACGTGATCAAGTTCCGGTCGATGCGCCCGGCCGACGAGCTCGAGTCGCAGACCACCTGGTCGATCGCGCACGACGAGCGGGTCGGCCCGATCGGGCGGTTCATGCGGCGGACCTCGCTGGACGAGCTGCCGCAGCTGTGGAACATCCTGCGCGGCGAGATGAGCGTGGTGGGGCCCCGGCCGGAGCGGCCGTACTTCGTGGAGAAGTTCTCCATGGAATACCCGAGGTACGCGATGCGGCACCGCGTACCGGTCGGGCTCACCGGGCTCGCTCAGGTCAGTGGGCTGCGCGGGGACACGCCGATCTCGGACCGGGCGCGGTTCGACAACTACTACGTCGAGAACTGGTCGCTCTGGCTCGACATCAAGATCGTGCTGCGTACCGTCACCGAGGTCTTCCGGGGCGGCGGCCGCTAGCCGCGGTCGCCGGCCAGCGCCTGCGCCAGGTCCGCCCGCCAGTGGCCCGGCGGCGGCAGCTTCGCCGCCGACCAGCGGCCGTGCGCCAGCACGCCGTACCGGGGGCGCGGTGCCGGGCGCGGGAAGCGGTCGCTCGTCGTCGGCCGGACCCGGTCCGGGTCGAGACCGCGCAGGGCGAAGACGGCGCGGGCCAGGCCGTACCAGGTGGTCTCGCCGGCGGCGGTGCCGTGGTACGTCCCGGGTGCCGCGTCGCCGGCGAGCGCCGCGTCGGCGAGCGCCACGAGACGCTCCGCGAACCGGTACGACCAGGTGGGCTGGCCGCGCTGGTCGTCCACCACGTCGAGCCGGTCGCGTTCGGCTGCCAGCCGCAGCATGGTGGTGACGAAGTTGTGCCCGTGGGTGGCGTAGAGCCAGGCGGTACGCACCACGTACCCGGTCTCCGGCAGCAGCCGGGCCACCGCCCGCTCCCCGGCGAGCTTGCTGCGCCCGTACGCGTTCACCGGGCCGGTCGGGGCGTCCTCCGGGTACGGCTCGGTGGCGTCGCCTGCGAACACGTAGTCGGTGGAGACGTGCACGAGGCGCGCGCCGGACCCGGCACAGGCGTGGGCCAGCGCGGCGACCGCGTCGCCGTTCACGGCTGTGGCGTCCCGCTCGCGGGTCTCGGCTCCGTCCACGTCGGTCCACGCGGCGGCGTTGAGCACCACGTCGTGGCCGCCCACCGCGTCCCGGACCGCGTGCGTGTCGGTGACGTCGAGGTCGGCGCGGCCGGCGGCGGTGACGGACAGGTCCGGCCGGGTCCGCAGCACGGCGAGCAGGTCCCGCCCGAGCATCCCGCCCGCGCCGGTGACCAGGATCCGGGTCATTCGGGGCCGGCCGTCTTCAACGGCTCCCACCAGGCCCGGTTGTCCCGGTACCAGCGGACCGTCTCGGCCAGGCCCCGGTCGAGGCCGATGCTCGGGGCGTACCCCAGCTCGCTACTGATCTTGCCGATGTCCAGCGAGTAGCGGCGGTCGTGGCCCTTGCGGTCGGTGACCGGCACGACCCGGTCCCAGCCCGCGCCGCACGCCGCCAGGAGCCGCTCGGTGAGCTGCCGGTTGGTCAGCTCGGTGCCGCCGCCGATGTGGTAGACCTCGCCGGCCCGACCCTTCTCCTGCACCATCGCCACGCCCCGGCAGTGGTCGTGCACGTGCAGCCAGTCCCGGACGTTGCCGCCGTCGCCGTAGAGCGGCACTGTGCCGCCGTCGAGCAGGTTGGTCACGAACAGCGGGACGACCTTCTCCGGGAACTGGTACGGCCCGTAGTTGTTGGAGCAGCGGGTCACCACGACGTCCAGGCCGTGGGTGCGGTGGTAGGACAGCGCCAGCAGGTCCGACCCGGCCTTCGACGCCGAGTACGGCGAGTTCGGCGCCAGCGGCCAGTCCTCCGTCCACGAGCCGGAGTCGATCGAGCCGTACACCTCGTCGGTCGAGACGTGCACGAACCGGCTGATGCCGTGCCGCAGCGCGGCGTCCAGCAGCGTCTGGGTGCCGAGCACGTTCGTGGTGACGAACGGTGCAGCACCGGTGATCGAACGGTCCACGTGCGACTCGGCGGCGAAGTGGACGACCACGTCGTGGCCCGGCACCACCTCGTCGACCAGCGCCGGATCGCAGATGTCGCCGCGGACGAAGCGCAGCCGGGGGTCGTCGCGTACCGGTGCCAGGTTCGCCAGGTTGCCGGAGTAGGTGAGCTTGTCCAGCACGGTCAGCGCGGCCGGGTCCTCGACCGGTACCCCGGACGCATCGCCGCCGGGCACGCCCAGCAGCATCCGCACGTACTCCGACCCGATGAAGCCGGCGCCGCCGGTGACGAGGATCCTCACGGATGGTGGAGTCTACGCCGTACCGGCAGCCCGGGCGGGACGTCGACGGGCCACGGGGGCGGCGGCGCCGCGGGTAGTCTCCGCGGGTGCGCGGAATCCTTCTCGCCGGTGGCACCGGATCCCGGCTCTGGCCGATCACCCGGGCCGTCTCGAAGCAACTGATGCCGGTGTTCGACAAGCCGATGGTCTACTACCCGCTCTCCACTCTGGTGATGGCCGGCGTGCGGGAGATCCTGGTGGTGACCACACCGGAGGACCGCACCCAGTTCGAGCGGCTGCTCGGCGACGGCAGCCAGTGGGGCCTGTGCCTGACGTACGCCGAGCAGCCCCGCCCGGAGGGCATCGCGCAGGCGTTCCTGCTCGGCGCCGACTTCGTCGGCGAGGAGGCGGTGGCGCTGATCCTCGGCGACAACATCTTCCACGGTGTCGGGCTCGGACGGCAGCTCGCGCAGCACGGCGAACCGGCCGGTGGGCGGGTCTTCGCGTACCCGGTCGCCAACCCGCAGGACTACGGCGTGGTCGAGTTCGACGACGCCGGCCGGGTCCTGTCGATCGAGGAGAAGCCGGCCCGCCCCCGGTCCCGGTACGCGGTGCCGGGCCTCTACTTCTACGACAACCGGGTGGTCGACATCGCCCGCAAGCTGACGCCGAGCGCCCGGGGCGAGCTGGAGATCACCGCGATCAACGAGACGTACCGGGCGTGGGGCGAACTGACGGTGACGGTCCTCGACCGGGGCACCGCCTGGCTGGACACCGGCACGTTCACGTCGATGATGCAGGCCGCCGAGTTCGTCCGGGTGATCGAGGAGCGCCAGGGCATGAAGATCGGCTGTGTCGAGGAGGTCGCCTGGCGGTCCGGGCTGATCGACGACGAGCGGCTGCGGATGCTGGCCCATCCGCTGACGCGCAGCGGTTACGGTGAATACCTGCTGGGCCTGCTGGCCGAGCGGTCCGGTTCGGGGAGCGCGTCGTGAAGATCCGTCCGCTGAGCATCGAGGGCGCCTGGGAGGTGACCCCGCGCCGGCACGGCGACGCGCGGGGCCTGTTCCTGGAGTGGTATCGCTTCGACCGGCTCGCCGAGGCGGTCGGCCGTCCGCTGCGGCTGGCGCAGGCCAACCTGTCCGTCTCGGCGCGGGGCGTGGTGCGCGGCATCCACTTCGCCGACGTACCGCCCGGCCAGGCCAAGTACGTCACCTGCGTACGCGGGGCGGTGCTGGACGTGGTGGTGGACGTGCGGGCCGGCTCGCCGACGTACGGCCGGTGGGAGGCGGTACGCCTCGACGACACCGACCGGCGGGCCGTCTACCTGGCCGAAGGGCTGGGGCACGGGTTCTGCGCGCTCACCGACGACGCGACGCTCAGCTACCTCTGCTCCGCCACGTACAACCCGGCGGCCGAGCACACGGTGCACCCGCTGGATCCGGACCTCGGGATCGACTGGCCGGCGGCGATGCCGCTGCTGTCCGAGCGGGACGCGGCAGCGCCACGCCTGGCCGAGGCGCGCGCCGCGGGTCTGCTGCCCGGCTACGACGCCTGCCGCTCCTTCACCGAAGCGTCGGCGACCCGGCCGTCGGTCTGACCCGGCACCCCGGCCGGACGGCGCACCGTCGTCGCCCAGAGCGCCCGCACGTCCGCGCTCACCGGAGTGCCGGCCCGGCGGTAGCCGAGCACCAACGCGCTGCCGACTCCGAGCGCCAGGCCGCCGAGCGCACCGCCGAGGGCGTACCACTGCCACCGCACCGGCTCGGAACGCGGCGGCGGCGCGGCCGCCCGGACCACTGCGACGTGGGCCTTGAGCCCGAGCCCGGCGGGCGGCAGGTCGCGTTCGGCGATCCGTTGCAGTTCGGCGGCGAGCGCGGCGGCGATCGCGGCGGCGGTGCCGGCGGACCGGTCGGTGACCGTCACGTCGATCGCCAGCGAGTTCACTGTGGACGAGGCGACGACGCGCCCGGCCAGGTCGTCGGTGGTGTACGGCAGTCCGAGCGAGTCGATCACCGGGCGGGTCAGCCGGGGCGTGTTCATCATGGTGGCGTACGTCTTGACCCGCCGCTGCATCAACCGGCCCGCCTCGTCGGCCGGCGGGCGGGGCTGGGGCGCGGCCGACTTCTCGGCGGCGAACGTGACGACCATCTGGGTCTCGGCCCGGTAGAGCGGCGGTCGCCGTTCGGCGAGGACCCCGGTGAACGCGCCGCACAGCAGTGTCAGCGCCAGCACGATCGGCCACCGCCTGCCGATCGTGTCGCGGAGGGAGTGGGCGAGGTCCACGACGCGTCACCCTACCGGCGGCGGGCCGTTGCGGGCGTACCCGCCCGCCGGGTCCATTGCGCAACGGCGCTCATGTCGGGTAGAACAGGCCCGCACACATCCGCGCATCTTGGGGGAAGACGAGTGGATTCCGCGTGGCGGGCTCGCGGCCGGCGCCGGCGCCTGGGCGCCGGGTGTTAGGCCGGGTCCGGCGGATCGTCTCCCCCGAGCGTCTCTATCTGGCCGCCCTGGGCCTGACCGGGCTCGCCGCGCTGGTGTCGGTCACGTTGCCGGCTGCGGAACGCGGTGAGCTCGCGGCGAACATGGTGAGCGCCACTGTGGGCGCGGCACTCGGCGGCCTGTCAGTGGACACGTTCCTGCTGTCCCGTCCGGCCGGCTGGATCATGTCGCGCGGTCGTCTGTGGATCGCCGGCATCCTCACCGTCTCGCTCGGCCTGACCGCGCTGGCCGCGGCGCTGCTGACCACGCTGGCCGGGCTGGGCAGCCACCCGGTGGGCATCGGTGCGGGCTGCGCGCTCACCGTGTTCAACGCGGCTGCGTCGCTCGGCCTGCGCCTCAAGCGGTTCTGGTTCGTCTACACCATGCGGGCACTCGGCGGCGCGGTGCTGGTGGCCGGGTACGGGCTGCTCTGGCTGGGCCACCGGCTCGACGGTGGCCTGTGGAGCGTGCTCTGGCTTGGTGTGCAGGTCGCCACCGCGACGGTGCTCGGGGTGGCGGTGCTGGGCTGGGCGCGGCGGTTCGGGCCGGTGCCGGCGGCGACGGCGGGGCGCACGGAGTACCGCGCCGACCTGCTCGCGGTGGGCCGGCTGCACGTCGGGGTGTGCGCGCAGATGCTGACGTACCGGCTGAGTCAGGTTCTGGTGGCCCGGTTCGCCGGCGCGGGCGCGCTCGGCGTGTTCGCGCTGGCGGTGGCGGCGCTGGAGTTCGCCCAGTCCGGCGCGGTGGTACGGGCGCAGCGGATCCTGGCCGAGCGTGACCCGGACGCGATCGGCGACCACGGCCGCGAGGTCGTGCGCTCGGCGCTGCCGATCGCCGCGCTCGCCGTGATCGGCCTGGCGGTACTCGGCGTGCTGGCGCCCGACTACCGGGACGCCTGGATCTTCGGGCTTCTCCTGCTACCGGGGACGCTGGCGCTGTCGGCCGGCAAGACGTGGAGCGCGGCGCTGCTCAAGCGCGCGGGCGAGCAGGCCACCACCGCCGTGGCCCTCGTCACCATGTCGGTGTCGGTGGTGCTGTACGTTCTGCTCATCCCGTGGGCCGGCGCGCTCGGCGCCGCGGTCGCGTCGTCTGTCGCCTACGGCGTCTACGCGTTGCGCACCCGGCAGCGACTCCAGCGGTCCACGCACCTCCTCGTCAATCGGATGGCCTAGCGGTGGACGTCTCAATCGTCGTGTTGACCTGGGAAGACTTCGAGCGCACCGACGGCTGCGTCCGCTCGCTCCCAGAGGGTGTGGAAGCCGTCGTGGTGGACAACGGCAGCGCCGCCGAGATCAGCGACAAGCTGCGGGCCATGTGCGCCGAGACCGGTGCCCGGTACGTGCGCTCGGAGACGAACCTCGGCTACGCCAAGGGCATGAACCTCGGTGTCCGGCACAGCACCCGGTCCCGGGTGGTGCTGTCCAACAACGACATCCTGGTGCGGCCCGGCGCGATCGAGCGGCTGGTGGCCGAGCTGGACGACCCGGCCGTGGGCGCGGCGTTCCCGAAGGTGCTGGACGCGACCGGCCGGGACCAGACCGCCGCCGGCCGCTTCCTCACAGTGGGCACCGGCGTCGCGCACGCCACCGGGCTCAGCCTGGTGTTCCCGAGGCTGCGGATCGTGGCCCCGCCGGAGCGTGGTGACTGGCTCTCCGGGCCGTTCGTGGCGATCCGGCGGGAGACGCTGGACCGGATCGGCGGCGTGGACGAGTCGTCGTTCTTCTACTCCGAGGACCTGCGGCTGTGCTGGGCGGTGCGCCGGCTCGGGCTGCGCCTGGCGTACCTGCCGGATGCCGTGGTCACGCACGAGGACGACGCGAGCGCGAAGCGCCGGTGGGCGGCCGAGGAGATCTCCCGCCGGCAGACCCGCGAGTTCATCCGGGCCAGCCGTGAACTGGCCGGATGGCGGGGCACTGTGGCGTGCTCCGCGTACACGCTGGGGGTGCTCGCCCGGGCGGCGGTGGGTGGCGGGGCGGCGCGGCGGGCGATCGCCCGCGGCGCCCTGGAAGGCATGGGCGTCCGATGAGGGTGCTGTTCGTCTGCACCACCGGCGGGTCGGGGCGGCGGCAGCTCGGCGGCGCCGAGCGCTTCCTGATCGAGATGCTGCCCGCGCTCGCGGCCCGCGGCGTCGACGTGGTCGCCGCCACCCCTGAGGACGAGGTGGCGGCGGCGTTGCGGGACGCGGGCGTGCCGTGGCGTCCGCTGGGCGCGGCCAAGCGGGTGGACCTGGGGTACGCGCGCGGCATCCGCGCCCTCGTCGAGGAGCTGCGGCCGGACGTGGTGAGCGCGCACCTGCTCTCCGCCGCGATGCACGCCCGCGCCGGGCTGGGCGTGCGGGGCCGCCGCACGCCTCTGGTGGTGACGCTGCACAACAGCCTCTGGCAGTACCGCGACACGGCGGAGACGCTGCGCGCGAAGGCCGCGGTGCAGGCAAACATCAGCACCGACCTGATGTTCCGGCGGCTGCGGCCGCACGCGACGGTCGCGGTCTCCGGCTTCGAGGCCCACGAGCTTCGGGTACGCGGGCGGATCCGCGACGTGCGGGTGATCCCGAACCCGCTGCCGGCCATCTGGCCGCAGGTGACCGACACCGGTGGTCTCGCACCGGACGGCCCGGTGCGGGTCGGCTTCCTCGGCCGGCTGGAACGGGAGAAGGGCGCCGACCTGCTCGCGGACGTCGCCGCCGCGCTGCCGGACGTGGAGTTCCTGGTCGCCGGCGCGGGCACCGTCGACGTCGAGGAGCGACCGAACCTGCACCTGGTCGGCCGGGTCGACGCCGCGCCGTTCCTGCAACGGCTGCACTGCCTGCTGGTGCCGTCCCGGGTGGAGGCGTTCGGGCGCAGCGCGCTGGAGGCGATGTCGCTGGGTGTGCCGGTGGTGCACTCGGGCGCGGGCGGCCTGACCGAGGTGACAGCCGCCGGTGACGGCGTGCTCGCGTACCGGGCGGACCTGACGCCGCAGGCACTGGCCGCCGCCGTGCGGACGGCCACCGACCCGGCCGCGTGGGACGAGCGGCGGCGCGAGCTGGCCCGGCAGTACGCCGACCGGCACTCGTTCGACGGATGCGTGGACAACTGGCACGACCTGTACCGGACGGTCGCCCGTGGCACCCGCTGAGCGACGCCTCTGGTCGGTCGGGATCCCGTTCGCGCTCGGCGCGGCCCTGCTGCTGGCCACGCTCGACGCCGGGTTCGCCGTCGCGCTCGCGCTGACGGTCGGCACGCTGATCGCCGCGCGCCTGCGGATGTGGGCGCTCGCCGCCTGCGCCGCCGTCTGGACCGCCGCACTGCTGGCCGTACGGGTGCTGCCCGGCCCGTACGACTCCTGGGCCGGTCGTGGGGTGCTGCCGGTGCTCGCCGGTTACGTCACGGTCTTCCTGCTGGCCTGGGCGGTGGGCCGGCGGCTGATCGACAGGCGGGACGAGGACGGCGACCGGTCCCGCCCGGCGCTGTCCTGGCCGTCCGAGCGGCGCCTGCTGACGTACCTGCTCGTGCTGCTCGGCGTCGCGGTGGTGACCGCGGCGATCCGGTTCCGGGGCACTGTGCCGCCGCTGCTCGCCGACAACCCGGACGCCGCCCGGCAGGTGCTGCGCGAGCAGTCGAACCTGATCATCGGACTGCTGTCCGAGGCGTGGACGCTCGGCATGGCCGTCTCGCTGCTGCGCGCGTTGTCCGCGCGCGGCCGGGCGCTGCCTGTCTACTACGCGCTCACGGCTGTCTTCACCGTCGGCGCCGCGCTCGGCGCGAGCAAGAACTCGGTGCTGGTGGGCATCGCACCCGCGCTGATCGCGGCGCTGTCGGTCCGGCGTACCCGGGGACGGGCCGCGTCGTTCCTGGCCGCGCGGACGCCTGTGGTGCTGCTGATCGGCGCGGTGGCGCTCGGCGCGGCGGTGTTCCTCGGCGGGCAGCGCACCATGGCCGGCACCGGCGCGTTCGAGACCGAGTTCCGGGCCCGCTACGGCAGTAACGCGCTGACCAGCAGCGCCGGATCGCTTGACCTGTCGCTGAGTTCGTCCACCGAGACGTTCGGGCGGGTGTGGTCGCAGCGGGAGCACCTGGAGCCCCGGTACGGCACGTACTCGCTGACGTTCCTCGGCTCCCGGGTCGAGCCGATCGTCGGCAAGGCGGACCTGTACGGCCTGACGTCCCAGCTCAGCCAGCCGTACCTGATGAACACCGCGACGTTCGTGGCCATCCCGCTGCTCGACTACGGCCCACTGGGGGCGGTGTTCTTCCTGGCCGCGCTGGGGCTGGCGGTGGGCGCGACCGAACGGTGGTTCGAGTTCTCCCGCGCGCCGGCCGGGCAACTGGCGCGGGCGTTCGTCGTCTACTTCGCGCTGTTCGGCGTCTACGAGCTGTATCCGCTGATCTATCCGACCTGGCTGAGCCTGGTGCCCGGCCTCTGGGTGCTGCACCGGCTGGGCAGGAGCACGGCATGACGTTCGACGGGCTCACAGTGGTCACCGTCCTCTACCGGTCCGCCGGCATGCTCGCCGAGACGTTGCCGACCTGGGTCCGCAGCGCCGGTGACCTGCCGGTCCGGTTCGTCTTCGCGGACAACTGGCCCTCCGACGGGTGCGCCGAGGTGATCGCGGGGAACCTGCCGGCCGACCGGTACGCGTACCTGCCCGACTCCACGAACCCGGGTTTCGCGGCCGGCTGCAACCGGGGTGCGGCGACGGTCACCACGAGTCACCTGCTGCTGCTGAACCCGGACGTGTGGCTGCCGGACGACGCGCTGGCCCGGATCTGCGCCGCCGTCGCCGCCGACCCGGACGCCCCGCTCGCTGTCGGCCTGGCCATGCACGGCGGCGAGTACGCGGGCATCGACCTGAACCCGGTGTCGCTGTTCATCGACAGGCGGTCCACGGCGAGTCGTGCCCCGCTCGGCCCGTCCGGCGGCGCGGCGGTCTTCCCGGCCGCGCTGTACCGACGCTTCGGCGGCTTCGACGAGCACCTGTTCGCCTGGGGCGAGGACGCCGACCTGGCGTTCCGGCTCTACGCCTCCGGGCTGCGCACGCGCGGGCTGGACGTGGTGCTGCCGCACGCGGGCGGCCACAGCGTGGACGGCGACGACCGGTTGCAGGGGTTCCGGGCGTTCCTGCTGGCCCGCAACCGGCTGCTGGTCGCGTCCCGCACGTTCACCTGGCCGCTGCTGCTCGTGGCGGTGCCGGTGCTGGCGCTCGCACACCTCGCGCTCGCCGCCCGGCGGATCCGGCAGGGCCTGCTGCGCCCGTTCCTGCGCGGCATCGGACGCGGGCTCGTGGAGGGGCCGGCGGCCCGCCGCCGCTGGACCGGGCCGCGGTTCGGGTTCGCGTCCCTGCTCGGCTACCTGACCGCTCGGAGGGCGTGATGACGGCACAGCCGTGGACAGTGGTGACTGTCAGCTACCACTCGGCGGACACGCTGCGCCGCTGCTGGCGCGGTCCGAAGCCGTACGAGTGGCTGGTGGTCGACAACGCCTCGGCCGACGACTCGGCGGCGGTCGCCGAGGAGCTGGGCGCGCGGGTGATCCGGCTGCCGGAGAACGTCGGTTTCTCCCGCGCCAACAACGTCGCGTTGCGCGAGGCGACCGGCCGGTACGTGCTGTTCGCCAACCCGGACCTGGAGGTGCGCCCGGACGACCTGGACGTGCTGGCCCGGCACCTGGACACGCACGGCGGACTGGTCGCGCCGCAACTGCTCGGCACCGACGGCACACCGCAGGCCAACGGGCGCGGCTTCCCGTACGCGACGGCGAAACTCGGCAACCGGAAGGTGTGGCCGCTGTCCCGGCTGCACGCCGCGTACCGGCTGGTGGCCGCGCCCGGCGAGACGCGCCACGTGGCCTGGGTGATGGGCGCGGCGGTGGCCGGCCGGACCGCCGACGTCACCGAGCTGGGCGGATGGAACGAGCGGTTCTTCCTCTACTACGAGGATCACGAGCTGGGGCTGCGCGCCTGGCGGAACGGGATGCCGGTGGCGGTGCTCGGTGACGTGCGGTGGACCCACCACTGGGCGCGCGCGACCAACTCGGTGCGCTGGTCCCGGGCGCACACGCTGGAGCTGCGCAGCGCCCGGACGTTCTTCGGCATGTTCCCGGAGTTCCTGGTCGGCCTGCCGCGACCGGCACGCCGGCACCGCCGGGCCGCCGGGCTGGTCGGCACGGCGGTCTCCGCCACTCCGTCCACGCCGGACCGCGCCGGCCAGTGATCGAAGCCGGTCGCGGGGCCGCTGACGTGAATGACGCTTTGATACCGTCTCGCCGTGTCCGTGACACGCCCGGCCTTCTCCCCCTCGATGGCGCCCGCGTCGGCGACGCCGGTGCCGTCGCGGCCGGGCACGCCGGTGGCGCTCGTCGCGCTCGCGTGGGACCGGCTGAGCCGGTCCCCGTACTGGTCCGTCGCGGGCCTGCTCGTCGCGCTGGGCGCCGTGCTGCGGATCCGGCAGTGGGCGTACGCGCGCAGCTTCTGGAGCGACGAACTGTACGTGGCGCACAACATCCGGGAGCGCGGCTACCTGGACCTGTTGCAGCCGCTGGCGTTCAGCCAGTCGGCGCCGCCCGGCTGGCTGTGGCTGGAACGGTTCGCGTTCGAGCAGTTCGGCGACGGTGAGCGGGCGCTGCGGCTGGTGCCGCTGCTGTTCGGGCTGGCGCTGCTGCCGCTCGTGGCGTGGCTCGGCCGGGCACTCCTGCCGCCGCTCGCCGCGCTGGCGGCGTTGCTGCTGGTCGCCGTCGCACCGTTCCTCATCGGCTACTCCAACGAGCTGAAGCAGTACAGCGCCGAGGCGTTCGGCGTCACGCTCGTGGTCGGGCTGGCGTTGCTGCTCGTCCGGGACGGCGTCACCTGGGCCGGGTCGGCGGTGTTCTGGTCGACCACGGCGGTCATGGCGTTCGTCAGCACCCTGTCCATTCCGGTCACCGGCGCGCTCGGTGTGCTGCTGGGCGGGTACGCGCTGTCCCGCCCGGATCGGCAGTGGGCGAGCAGGTGGCGTGAACTGGGCCGGTTCCTCGCCCCGGCGCCGGCCTGGGGCGTGGTCGCGCTTGTGGTGTACGTGCTGTTCCTGGCGCCGGGACTCGCCGATCCGCAGCTCGCCGCGTACTGGCGGGCAAAGTCGATCTATCCGGCGCACTCGCTCACCGACCTGACCGCCACAGTGGAATGGCTCGCGGCGACGTACCGGAGTCTCGCCACAGTGCCGTTCGTGGCCTGGTCGGCGTGGGTCGTCGTACCGCTGCTGGTGCTGGGCGCGGCCGCCGGGCTGCGCCGGCTCTCCACTGTGGCGGTGCTGGTTCTGCTCACCCCGCTGGCGGCGGGGCTGGCCGGCGCGGCCGTGTCGGTCTACCCGTTCAACGGCCGGCTGGCGCTCTACGCGGTGCCGGCTTGCCTGCTGCTCGCCGCGCTCGCCGTCGCACCGCCACCGATGCGGGCCGGCCTGCCCGCCCGGATCAGGTGGGTGGTCGGGGTGGTGCTCCTGCTCGCGCTCGCCGTTCCGCAGCTGGCCACCGCAGTGGTGGCGACTGTGCATCCGGCGCGGGCCTTCGCCCAGGGCGGCGGCGCGAACGCTGTCGACTACCGGGGCGCGCTGGGCTACCTGGACGACAAACGCCGCCCGGGTGACCTGGTGCTGGCCACCACGGTCTCGTGGAACGCCCAGGCGTGGTACGGCCCGGCAGCGGACGCCTATGTGGTCGCGGCCGGCCCCGGCGGGTGCCCGGGGCGGACCGTGTCGGCGTTGCTGCCCGGACGATCCCGGGTCTGGCTGTTCCAGGCCACCGACTGGGCCGACGGGGCGAACCGGGACGTCATCGTCCGGCTCGGCGGCAGCGGCGTGGCGGTCACCGAGCGGCAGTTCAGCGGGGCGCGCGTGGTCCGCTTCGACCTGGCCGCGGGCGTCACCAAGGGCAGCGACGTCTGCCTGGTGCCGCCGCCGAACGGCGCCCGCGTCCGCTAGCGGGCGCGCGGCGTCCTAGCTGTGCCGCTGCCAGAGGTCGCGCAGGGCGTCCCAGTTGCCGCCGAGCCCGGCGCCGCACGGCGTCTCCATGTAGATCGCGCTCGTGTTGTCGTCGCGGCCCCACCAGATGCCGCAGACCGGGCGGCCGTCCTGGCCGTTGCCGGCGTACTCGACGTAGCTGCCCTGCGCCCCGCTGACGCCGCCGGTGGCCGGGCCGGCCTCCCGCATACCCGGTGCGAGCGCTCGGCCGATGATGCCCATCTGCTGGCGGAAGGCGCGCGCCGCCTCCTTCTTCTCGGCCGACTCGTACTCGGCGAAGTGCACCGACACGCCCAGGTAGCGGCAGAAGACGTGCTGCTTCTCGCCCGCGGCGAGCCCGGGGCCGCTCTTCTCGGTGTTGATCGCGCAACCGCCCACCCCGTCGAGCCACGGCTCGGCGATCGGCATGAGCGTGGCGTCGAACTTCGCCTTGTTCAGCGACTGCTGGGTGGCCTCGTAGAGCGCCGGGGAGGCGCTGGCCGCCGGAGTGGACGGTTCGCCACCGTCGGCGAGCGACCGTCCGGCGAGCAGACCGGCGCCGCCGGCCAGCACCGCCGCCATGACCAGACCTCCGATCCACAGGCCGGTACGGCTCTTGGGCGGGCGGGCGACCGGTGCGATCCGGGGACCGCCGGTCGGCACGAGCGGATCCGGGGCGGTGGCCTGGGCCGGGATCGCCGGCACCGGCATGCCCGGCGACACCGGCATGCCGGGTGACACCGGCGCGCCGGACGAGACGGGCGCGCCGGAGACCGGCTGCTGCGGCGTCATCGCCCACGGCTGCGGGCTCCACGGCAACTGCGGCGGGGACGAGACCTGCTGCGGCGGCGCGGACACCGGCGGGGGCGGCGGGAGGATCTCGGCGGTGGCGGTGCGCTGGTAGTCCATGCCCAGGCTGCGGAACAGCCGCTCGGCCGCGCCGTCCTCTTCGGACGGGTACGCCACCCAGGGCTGGCCGGCGGCGAAGTCGGAGTTGACGTACCGGTGGCCGCCGGGCGTCTGGGCCAGCACGTTCGCCGCGTTGGTGAACGCCTCGCGCCAGCGCTGGTCACCGGCTGCGGCGCCGTCCAGAACCGCCACGGTCAGCGCGCGGTCCTGCCCGTCGAGTGCGGCCCAGGCCCTGCCGACCTGGCACTCGCCCAGCACCTCGGTGAACCTGTACGGACCTTCCGGCTGCATGCCCCACTCCTCTGCTCACCCGCCGTGCGGATAGTACAGAAGGCGTGCCCGCCCTTTTCTGCGGCAGCTCAGCCCTCCTCATCGATCAAACGGATCTCGCGCAGCACGCGCCGGCCGTAATCGCTGACCCGCCAGCCAGTGCCCGAAGCATCCGCCACGGCCAAAAGGCCTTCGGCGAGCAGCACTGCCATGCCGGCATCCAGCATGTCCTGGCGAGCCCCGTCCATGATCGACCTGATCGAAACCATACTCACCCCGCCCCGGCCGCCGGAGCCGCCGATAGCCTGCTCGGCGGCGTCCTCGACGGCGTCGAGGAGAAGGATCTCCAACGCGTCGATCCGGCTGACCGTGTGGATCACGCGGCGCGCGTACGCCGCGGCCGCCCCGTCGGCGGTAAGGATGCCGCTGGCGAGAACATCGGCCAGCAGGGCGCGCTTGGCCTCGTGCTCGGTGTCGGTCGCCGCGGCCAGCGCGGTCCGGAAGAGGTCGTACGCTCGTGGGTCCTCGGTGACGGCCCTGAGCACGTCCTCCGCGGACACACCGCGCCTGCGAAGTCGCTCGCCGAACGATGCCGCGCGCCTTTCGACCACAGCCGTCGCGGCGCGTTGCACCACCGGAACCGCAGCGGCGCCGAGGATCGCCGCCACCGCGGATCCCTGGAGCGCGACCGACGCGCCGAGCACGTTTGCCGCGAGGTCGGTTGCCAGGGCCACCGCGCCCACCGCGGCGACACCACCGTCGCCCGGATCCGGCCGGTCGCCATCGCGCCTTAATTCGTCGTTGGTCATCGTGGTCCTCTCTTCTCACGACCGACTGCTACCGCAGCGTCGTATGCCTCTCGGATGGCGACCTCCAAGCCCCGCGGCGCCAACGCGTCACCCAGCACCAGAGGTGCGGTCAGTCCCCGCTGGGCGCTCAACTGCCGCACCGAGGCGACGAGACCGAGGTCGGGCAGGCCGTTGACCACGAAGACAATGCGATCGATGTCATCGAGCACACGGAGCCGATTCGTGACCTGGTCGTACAGGGCAAGGTCGCCAGCGGACGACCGCAGCACCTCCGTCCAGGTCAAGAAGTCGACCCCGGCGTCGCGGAGCCGGCTCAGCCTCGAGGTGAGGGTCACCGGGTCCATCCCAAGACCGGGCGCGTCAAAGGGTGTGGCGACCCACGGCACGCTGGCGCCCCTGCCGAGGATCCATTCGGCGATGCCCAGTGCGTCGAGGTGTCTCTCGCCGTCGACCACCAGCACCCGCTGGTTCGCCCAATCATCCCTGGTCATCGCGTCCGCGTGGCTCATCGCCCGCGCATCGTCGGTGAGTGCCTCGGGTATCCGGAAGTTCACCCCGGACGCCACCACCACGACGTCAGGCTCCATCTCGTCGAGCTGCGTCTCGTCGAACCGGATGTCCGTCGTAACGCTGACGTTCGGGAGCCGTCGGACCGAGTCGACCAGGTACGAGACGCCGAGTTCGAACCGACGTCGGAAGGGCAGGTCTGAGCCGGCGAGCATCTGGCCGCCCAGCATCGGGTTTTTCTCGACCAACGAGACCTGATGGCCGCGCGTACCCGCGACACGCGCGAATTCCAGGCCGCATGGACCACCGCCTATCACGAGCACTCGTCGCACCACGGCGCGCGGTCGCGGCGAGAGGTAGAGGTGTTCGCGGCCGGACCTGGCGTTGACCGTGCACCGGACGGGACGGCCGTACCAGGTGTTGCCCACACAACCCTGATTGCAGCTGATGCACGGCCTCGTGGTGTGCTGGATGCCACGGGCATACCTGGAGACCAGTTCCGGGTCTGCGATGTGCGCACGCGTCATACCGACCAGGTCCGCCGACCCCGATGTCACAACGGCGTCGGCGTCCTGCATCGTCAGGATGTTGCCCGCGATGAGTACCGGTACCGACGAGAGGCCCTTGGCGAGCGAGCCCTGTGCCGCGAGCGTGGCAATGGGGAGGCTTTCGTCCGGGTGCCCCTGCCAGTACCCCCAGGCGGACGAATTGGTCGCCGCACTCAGCGAGACGTAGTCGACCAGACCCGAAGCGGACAACGAGGAGATGAGATCGAACCATTCCGCCTCGGAGAACTCGACCGGCAGGCCGGTGCCCTCGGACTCCGGCTGCAGGGCGGGAAGGCGGACGCCGACCACACCGTGCGGCAGCGCCTCTCGTATCGACCGAAGCGTCTCGATCGTCAAGCGGAGTCTGCGGGTGAGATTTCCCCCGTAGCCATCGGACCGAAGATTGTACCGGCGCGAGAGGAACTGGTGATGAAGCTTGCCCTGGTCGCACTTCAGCTCGACCCCAGTCAGCCCGCTGCCGGCGACGCGCCGCGCAGCCAGCCGAAACTGACCGACAATCTCGCGGATGTCACCGCGTCCCAGCCCGACCGGCATCACGTACGACCTGGCGTGGGGGATGCCCGAGGGAGCGAACGCGACCCGCCCTTCCTCGTGCCAGACCTGGCCGCCGGAATCGTAGAGTTGCTCCAGGATGTGACCACCGGTTTCGGACTGCACGGGGGCCAGCAGGTCGTAAAGGCGCGCGATGCTGTCGTCGCTGGTGGCAGCCCCCCAGGCGCTGCGATGCTCGGCACCCTTACAAATGGCCGTCTCGCCGATGATGAGCGCTCCCGCTCCCCCGTGCAGTCGTGCCCTGACATATGCATGCATCGCATCGTCGCCGACGGGCGTGCCATCGATCAGGCCGTACGTGTGTGCCGTGACCACCACCCGGTTCTTGAACACGACCGGCCCGACCGTAAGCGGCGATAGCACCGCAGCGGCTTCCTCCGTGTTCATGGGCGTGCCACCATCTGAGCCGCCTCGTCGCAGATTCTGATGACCTCCACGAACCCGGCGTCAAGCCCTTCCGAGCTCCACTGCGCCCGGAGCGTGTCCTGGTAGCCGAGATCGACGATCACGCTGAGGATGTTCGCGCGCCGAGTTGCGAGGATGTCGTCGAACAGCTCGACGTTCGACCGTGAGTTGCCGAACTTGGCTACGATCACGAGACCGTCGCGCCAGGCGGCATATGCCTCGTTCAACCGTCCTTCAATGAACTTTGCGTCACCGAGCACCATGAGCGTCCGGCCGCGAAAGACGTGGATCCCGCAGCCCCGAAGCTCGTAGGCCTCGATCTCAGCGAGGCACTCGTCGATCTTGGCATACTCGTGCTCAGCCAGGGCGCGCTGGGCGGTGTGCATCAGGCAATCGAGAATCATGTACATGTTGTTCGACCGCTTGGCCTCCGACAGCCCGTTCTCCAGATATGAGTAGGCCAGACCGGTGTTGCCGGCATCTCTTTCCAGGTGGTACATGGTGTGCCAGTGCTCGGCCAACTCCGCGCCAAACCGATAGGTGGAGGCCAGTTCGAACGATTGGGACTGCAAGTCGCGCGCGGTGTCGTTCGCGCCGTCCAGATATTCGAGCCAGGCCCAGTCGGCATAGAGCGCGCAACGGTTGTTGTCGTCTCCCGCCTCCCTGAAGAACGCCTCGGCGGCGCCGTAGCGTCGTCTCGCCGAAACGAAGTCGCCCGTGTCGCGGTAGGTGTTCGCCGAGTAGTAGTCGGCGACTCCCTTGCCCACCGTGATGTTGTGTTCTACCCGCAGGCGGTAGGAGTCTTCGAGTGTGGCTCGGGCACGCTCGAGATCCTGCATCAGCCGGTAGGTCTGCGAAGCCTCCTCCAGGCACCTAACCGCCAACACGAACTGTCCCACGGACTCGGCTTCTTGCCGGATCGACTCGTAGAGCGACAGTGCTTCGAGGTTTCGCCCGACAGACCTCAGCGCGCGGGCGAGGTCGAACCGGGCTTTGTCGAGCAGATGCCGTGAGCCTGCCATTCGCGCCGCCTCGACCGCCTCCCGCAACAGTTGGATCGCCTCGAAGATGTCGCCGTGCGGAACGGGCACCGGATTTGAGACGCATCGGGCCCGCAACCTCAGCCACTCGGCCGTAGCCACCCTGCTGACCAACCGCCTAAGCCGGACGCCGACGTCGTCGAGCATCCGGGCCGCCGAGGGGGTGTCGAACCTCGCGATCATCGCCTCGACCCGGAGCAGGGAGATGGTCACGTCGTGACTCTCGGGCAGGCCGTCGCGATCGATCGTGCCCAGAAGCGACTCGACCTGATCGAAGTCGAACCGCTCGATCGAGTCCCGCACCTCACGGACGAGGTCGTCGATGGCCCCGGCCGCGTCGGCGCGCACCAGACACCCGAGCCTCTCGCTGACCAGAATCCTGCGCTCACCACGATCCGTCGCGTTCATCAACCGGACGTCGTAATAGTCCTCGACCAGGCGCAGCAGTGTCTGGCGCTGTGCCTCTTGGTCCAACCTCGACAGCTCAGCGATGTAGGGGACGACCGCGTCGTGGAGGCGAAGGCCAGCCGATGAGTCGTAGGAGTTGACAAACGGCAGGCGCTGGACCCGGTGGTAGGCGCCCGTCGAGATGTCCCCGGTTTCGGACGCGGCCTCCATCATGGCGATCGTGAATCGCGCCCGGGCCAGCACGAGCATGCTCAGCAGATGCTGCTCGTCGTCCGACAACCTGCCGAACAGCTTCGCGAAGGCGGCTCCGAAGTCGTGCGACGACAGCAGGTCAGCGTTCATGTCGTCGGTCGTGGCCTGCACTAGGGTCGCGGCAAGCAGCGGGTTCGCGTGCGTGAGTTGCAGGACCCGGTCCACGGCCTCCTGATCGTCGATCCCGGCGGCCTGCCCGCAAAGGCTTTCGATGTCCGTGCGTGTCAAAGGGCGAACCCGCAAGATACGACCCACGTCGACATAGCTCGGGTGGCGCGTCGTAACGTACAGCCTCATCTCGGGCCCGATGGCCGCCAGCGTCTCGTACATCCACCTTCGGAAGTCCTGGCCGACCACATCGAGGTTGTCGATGCCGACGAAGACCGGCGCGTCGTCCTCGACTAGGGCGCGCATCCGGTCGGCGAACACGCCGACCACGTCCTCGAACTCGCGCCGCCGCAGCAGATCGTCCTTCCCCTGGTATTCCGACACGGCGCGCAGGAAAGGACGGAAATGAGCTCGACTCAGCTGACGTGCGATCGTGCCGAGCATGCCGAGCGGCGATCGGTTGGTGGTCTGGTCTAGACGAACGAAGGCGCACCGGCGACCTGCTTCCTGCAAGTGGTCGTGCACCATCCCGGCGATGACGGTTTTCCCGATCCCACCTTCGCCCACCAGGCCGATCAGCGTGGGACCACTGGTGTCGGTCGGTTGACTGAGGTATTGGACGGCGTCGTGCACGACGGCCGTCCGAGGGATCTCAACAGTCACCATTCCGGAAGCTCCACCACGAGATCACCCGCGACGGCACCCTGGCAGGTCAGGACATGCCAGTCGAGCAGCCTCCTGATATCGGGATCCTTGTCACGGTTCAGAACCCCTAGCCGCTCCAGTACCGCGACCATGACGGCCGCGGCCGCGTTTTCGCTCCCGCTCGATATCTTCACGGCAACCCCGGTCCCACTGGCCGGCAACGCCGCAGCCCACACTCCGTCGGACCCCGACTTCGCCACAAACGCGTACCTGCGGATCAGATGCGTCTCGATCCGGTCCGTGCCACCGATGTAGAAGGGGGCGTTCAGGTACGCGTCTCGGATCGTCCCCAGTTCATCGCTCGCGGCCTCGGCGAGCATCCGGTATCCCCTCGCTATTCCCAGCAGGGGCACCGCAAGAGTGGGAACGCCGCACCCGTCCAGCCCCGAAGCGGCGTCCGGTGCGTCCAACATCGATCGGACACCGTCCACGACCATTTTCTGAACCGGATGGTCCTGATGCGAGTAGTTCCGCACTCTCGTGCCGGAGTGCACGCACGCCAGCAACATCGAAACGTGCTTGCCGGAACAGTTGTTGGTGAGCGGCTTCTCGACCACCCAGTCGCGGTAGGGATGATGTGTCCCGCATTCCAGGTCAGATTCGGAAATGCCGTTCGCTGAGAGCATCCGGGTCAGTACCGTCGTGTGCTCCTGCTCTCCGTTGTGCGAACTCGCCATCAGCGCGACTTCTTCATCCGAGAACTCCCCTCGCCGCAGCGCCTCGCGGAGCAGCACGGCCAGTTGGAATGGTTTGCCGCAACTGCGCAATGGCACCGGCACGGAAGCGTTTCCGACGACGATCATCCGGTCGTCCCGAACAATGGCGATGGTGCCCCGATGCGAGACTTCACGCACTCCGCACCTGGTGGTGAATGCCAGCGTGGGGCAGTTTTCGGTCATTGCCACACTCGTCGTCGTCCCGCTATGCGATCGTCAGACCGAGAGAGTCGAGGAGGTTGTCGTCGACGTCGAGGAATCCCGCTTCTGCGACCTTCCTCCGGTTACTGTCCGAACCTTCGCCGGGCACCCTGATTGCGTCGAACCCATACGCCAGCGGAGCCGACTTGACCTCGGCCAGGAGCGCGGAGATCGCACTTTCCACGGTGGCCTTCGGTTGGATGGCGTCCTCCCGGAACACGATGGCCAGCGCCGCATCACCGCCAGGCGCCGCATCACGACCGATCTTTCCGCCGACGAACGCGCCGCAGAGAATCTCGACGGCGAGGCCGAGGGCGTAGCCTTTGTGGCCCGCCATGGGCAGTTGACTGCCGTTGTCCGCGTCGTTCGGATCGGTCGACGGGCGTCCGTCGACCGTCTGCACGACGCCTTCGGGGACCGTCCGACCTTCCCGCATGGCAACCCTGAGGTCGCCGTACGACCACGCGGAGGTCGCCAGGTCGGCCACGAAGGGAGTGGTCTCGGACGGAATGCCGATGGCGATGGGATTGGTCCCCAGGATGGCGCGTCGACCGCCGTGTGGCGCGACGGCGTACTCCGAATGGCACATGATCAGCGCTACGAGGCCGTTCGCGGCAGCTCGCCGCGCATAAGCGCCGATCATACCGGTCGTGCCGACGTAGCCCCGAACCCCGACCATGACCAGGTTATTCTCGTCGGCCTCGGCGATGGCGACTTCGATGGCCCGGCTCATCGCCACGATCCCGAGTTGTCCATCGGCTTCGTACAGCTTGATGCCGCCGCCCGTCGCTACGACCCGGGGCTCGGCCACTCTTCCGAACCCGGACGACACCGCCTTGATGCCGGTAAGTCTCATCAGTCCGTGCGACGGGTAGCCCGCGCACTCGGCGTCAACGAGGTGATCGGCGATGAGCACGGCATCCTCGGTGCCGAGCCCCAGCTCGCACAGATAGGAAACGGTGCTCCCGTGGAGGCGCGCCGGTGAGACCTTCATCAAGAAACCCTTCTTTGTCACTGATGGCATCCCGCCGCTGCGACGATGCCGCGCATTGATCGGACGACCGACGACGGAGAGTCGGCAGACTCGGTGAGCGAGAAGATGACTTGCTCTCGTTGCCCTGGGCTTTCCCCGAACCATGTCGTCGACTCGGCGACGACCGGTGAGACCGTCTCAGCCATGGCCTTCAGGTGAGCGGGCCGGAAGGACGTCTCATGTCGTAGGTAGACGACGGCTCCATGCCCAGCACGGACCCTTCCCCGGTTGGGCCCGAGCACGGACAGGAACGGTATCGTGGAGGAGTTGAACCTGGCATTTAGGTCGATCGGAATGAGGTCGGCGCCGTTCGCGGTCTCGATCAGGTCGACTCCCGCGAAGCCCACCCAGTCGAGGGGGAGCAGTTCGAGGCATCTGCGCATCACGTCGGCGAAGCGACTGACGATGTGCTTCTCGTACTCAGGCTCGTATACGTTGCCGGCGTGGTGAGCCTGGTGCAGGATCTGCCGCAGGACGAATAGGGGACGCCGCACCCCGTTAAACGTGATCCAGTGGAAGACCGGCGAGGATCGGGCGGCTACCCCCTCCTGCACGACGAGTGGGTAACCCTCGGTCGCGGAATATAACTCCAACTGCCCCCGGGTCGTGACACGTGCCGTGCGGGAATCGCGCTTCTTGCAGAAGACGGCAGGCCCGAAATCATCGAAGGCATCTGCTACCTGATCAGCACTCCAGCAGACCCGCGTACGGGGCCAACAGTCGGCAGCCGCGGCGAGCGCGCCAAGGTTGAAACGGTGATCTTCATGACGGCGATAATGCTCCGGCGACGGGTGGATCGCACATTTCCCCCCTCTCCGCTCGACCGCTTTTCTGATTTCCTCGAGTTCGACTCGATCGGCGTAGAATGCGGAAATGTCGAGCCTGTTCATCGCCAGCGCCGCGGCCAGACGGTCAATTTCTTCTTCGGATTCCGACAGTTGCGCCAGCGGCGACCTGGCGTCCGGAGGCATCCGCACCACCGCCGGCGAAATCTTTCCTCCTCTGTCTGGAAAGACGGGGGCCGCCTTCGACGTGAGTACCAGTGGGGCTTCCGGCAGGAGCAACGGATGCCCACTCACCTCGTCCCGGTCGCCTTCGAGATCGAGCCAGGTGTCATCGTGGAGGAACGCATGGGATTTCACGTATTCATCGGCCAACGCCAGGCCTTCCGCACGCATCTGCGCCCATGCTCGCACCGCTGAGCCGCCAATCCCTGTCGTCCGACGGTCCCGCCGAAGCCGGGCGACAACATGGGTTCACACCGGCTCGACAGAAGCCACCGTATCCTACGTCGCCGGTAATGAAGTAGGTCGTAAGAGCGTCGATTTCGAACAATCATGCATCGCCTCGTAAAGGTCTGTCCACAGCAAACATCCACACAGGCAATTTGCGCTCGACACGCAATGTGGTAGCGGATCGTGGAGGGCGTGAGGGCGCGCCCGGAGCCGACCCGCCAACGATCTCCGCACTCCTCCCACCCCTTGCGCGCTGAAAGTTTTCATGCATAGAGTCGCGGGGTGAATGAAAGCAGTGCGGCCGCCCCCGACCGCCTGCTCGACCTCTTCCACGGCGTACGGCTCACCCCGACCCAGCGCCGCATCGCCCACTGCCTGGTGCGGCACGCGGGCGCGGCGGCGTACCTGTCCGCCGCCGAGGTGGCCGAGCTGGCAGGCGTCAGCCAGCCGTCGGTGACCCGGTTCGCCATGGCGCTCGGGCACGACGGCTACCCCGCGCTGCGCCGACGCCTGCGGGAACTGACTGTCACCGGGTCGGCCGGACCGGCCGCCGGCAACGCCCTGCAACGGGCGGTGCACGCCGAGCGGGACAATCTCGACCGGCTCGCCGCACAGCTCGCCGACGCCGGCCGGGTCGCCGAGGTGGGGAAGCTGCTCGCGGCCAGCCGTCCGCTGCCGGTGCTCGGGCTGCGCGCCGCCGCGCCGCTCGCCGCGTACTTCGCGTACTTCGCCGCCAAGGTGCACCCGGACGTGCGGGTGCTCGACGACGGCGGCAGCATGCTGGTCGACCGCCTGGACCAGGCGGTCGCGGCCGGCGCGACGGCGATGCTGGCGTTCGTGCTGCCCCGCTACCCCCGCGAGACCCTCGACGCGCTGCGCGAGGCCCGGGACGCCGGGCTGACGGTCGTGGCGATCACCGACTCGCCGGTGAGCCCGGCCACCGAGCACGCCGAGGTGGTGCTGCCCGCCGCCGTCGGCGCCGACCTGGTCTTCGATCTGCACACCGCCCCGATGACGCTGGCCATGGTGGTGCTCCAGGCGATCTGCGACGCCGCGCCGGCCGAGACCCAGAACCGGCTCGAGGCGTTCGAGTCGTCCGCCGCCCGCCGCCAGTTGTTCCTCGGCTGAGAGGAGTACGAGATGCACCAGCCCGTCCGCGCCGCCCGCGGCACCGCACGCACCGCGAAGGGGTGGCCCCAGGAGGCCGCCCTGCGGATGCTGATGAACAATCTCGACCCGGAGGTGGCCGAGCGCCCCGAGGACCTGGTGGTCTACGGGGGCACCGGCAAGGCGGCCCGGGACTGGCCGTCGTACCACGCGCTGGTGCGGACGCTGACCGAGCTGCGCGACGACGAGACGATGCTCGTGCAGTCGGGCCGCCCGGTCGGGGTGATGCGCACCCACGAGTGGGCGCCGCGCGTGCTGCTGGCCAACTCCAACCTGGTCGGCGACTGGGCCACCTGGCCGGAGTTCCGCCGCCTGGAGTCGCTGGGCCTGACCATGTACGGGCAGATGACGGCCGGGTCCTGGATCTACATCGGCACCCAGGGCATCCTCCAGGGCACGTACGAGACGTTCGCCGCTGTCGCCGAGAAGCGCTTCGGCGGCACGCTCGCCGGCACGCTGACGCTCACCGCCGGGTGCGGCGGCATGGGCGGCGCGCAGCCGCTCGCGGTCACCATGAACGGCGGCGCCTGCCTGATCGTGGACGTGGACCGGTCCCGGCTGGAGCGGCGGGCGCACGACCGCTACCTCGACGAGATCGCCGACTCGCTTGACGACGCGGTCGAGCGGGCGCTCGCCGCGAAGCGGGACCGGCGGGCCCTGAGCGTCGGGGTGGTCGGCAACGCCGCCACCGTCTTCCCCGAGCTGCTGCGCCGGGGCGTGGCCATCGACATCGTGACCGACCAGACCAGCGCGCACGACCCGCTGTCCTACGTGCCGGAGGGCGTGGACCTCGGCGACGCGCGGGACTACGCGGCGGCCGAGCCGGCCGAGTTCACCGACCGGGCGCGGGCGTCGATGGCGAAGCACGTGGAGGCGATGGTCGGCTTCCTCGACGCGGGCGCGGAGGTCTTCGACTACGGCAACTCGATCCGGGGCGAGGCCGAGCTCGGCGGATACGAGCGGGCGTTCGACTTCCCCGGGTTCGTGCCCGCATACATCCGGCCGCTGTTCTGCGAGGGCAAGGGCCCGTTCCGCTGGGCCGCGCTCTCCGGCGACCCGAAGGACATCGCCGCCACCGACCGGGCCATCCTCGACCTGTTCCCGGAGAACGAGTCCCTCGCCCGGTGGATCCGGATGGCCGGCGAGCGGGTCGCGTTCCAGGGCCTGCCGGCGCGGATCTGCTGGCTCGGCTACGGCGAACGTGACCGCGCCGGGGTGCGGTTCAACGAGATGGTGGCCTCCGGCGAGCTGAGCGCGCCGGTGGTGATCGGCCGGGACCACCTCGACTGCGGCAGCGTGGCCAGCCCCTACCGGGAGACCGAGGCGATGGCCGACGGCTCCGACGCGATCGCCGACTGGCCGCTGCTGAACGCGCTCGTCAACACCGCCAGCGGCGCGTCCTGGGTGTCCATCCACCACGGCGGCGGCGTCGGTATCGGCCGGTCCATCCACGCCGGGCAGGTCTGCGTGGCCGACGGCAGCGCCCTGGCCGGGCAGAAGATCGAGCGGGTGCTCACCAACGACCCGGCGATGGGCGTGATCCGGCACGTCGACGCCGGCTACGACGACGCCCGCGAGGTCGCCGGGCGCACCGGCGTCCGCGTCCCGATGACCGAAGCGTAAGGAAGGGCCCCTTGTTAACGCATTCGGTAGAGGAAGGGTCCCTTCCTAACGGGTTCCGGAAGCTGTGGGACGAGATCGCGCCGATCGGGCGCGACGAGGGCAGCAGCGGCTACCTGCGCTACGCACTGACCGAACCGGAGCTGCGGCTGCGGGAGTGGTTCCACAACCAGGCCGACGCCCGCGGGATGCCGGTTCAACAGGACGGCAACGGCAACCTGTTCGCCTGGTGGGGCGACCCCGAGACCGGCGGCGCCGTGCTCACCGGCAGCCACTTCGACTCGGTGCCGCACGGCGGCGCGTACGACGGTCCGCTCGGCATCGTCAGCGCGCTCCTCGCCGTGGACGAGCTGCGGGCCGCGGGCGTCACCCCGGACCGGCCGGTGGTGGTGGCCGCGTTCGTGGAGGAGGAGGGCGCGCGGTTCGGCGTACCCTGCCTGGGGTCTCGGCTGCTCACCGGCGAGATCGACGTCGACCGCGCGGCCGGGCTGCGCGACCAGGCCGGGACGACCTTCGCCGAGGCGCTCGGCGAGCGGCCGGCGGGCGCCGACCCGGCGCTGCTTGGCCGCTTCGCGGCCTTCGTGGAGCTGCACGTCGAGCAGGGCCGCGCGCTGGTCGACCTGGACGCGCCGGTCGCGGTGGCCTCCGCGATCTGGCCGCACGGCCGGTGGCGGTTCGACTTCACCGGCGAGGGCAACCACGCGGGTACGACACGGATGGCCGACCGCCGCGACCCGATGCTCACCTACGCGTTCACTGTGCTGGCGGCGAACAAGGAGGCCCGGCTGCGCGACGCGCACGCCACAGTCGGCCGGGTGTCGGTCGAGCCGAACGCCACGAACGCGATCCCGTCCCGGGTCACCGGCTGGCTGGACGCGCGGGCGGCCGAGGCGGAGACGCTGTACGGTCTGGTCGAGGCGGTACGCACCAAGGCCGCCGACCGGGCCGGCCGCGACGGCACCGCGCTGACCTGCACGCAGGAGTCGGCGACCCCGCTCGTCGCGTTCGACCGCGGGCTGGCCGACCGGCTGGCCGCGCTGCTCGACGCGCCGGTGCTGCCCACCGGCGCCGGGCACGACGCGGGCGTGCTGGCGGCGCACCTGCCCACCGCGATGCTGTTCGTGCGCAACCCGACCGGGGTGTCGCACTCCCCCGCCGAGGCGGCCACCGACGCCGACTGCGCCGCCGGGGTGGCCGCCCTGGCCCGGGTGCTGGAGGAGCTGGCATGCCGCTGACCCGCTGGCTGGCCGAGTACGCCTGGCTGCCCGACCGCGCCGAGCCCACCCGGGACGTGCTGATCGAGGCGACCGACGGGCGGCTCACCGCGGTCACCCCGCTGACCGTGGACGGTCCGCCGACCGCCGGGGTCGAGGTGCTCGGCGACGCGGTCCGGCTGCCCGGCCTGACGGTGCCCGGCCTGGCAAACGCTCACTCGCACGCGTTCCACCGGGCGCTGCGCGGGCGCACCCACGACGGGCGCGGCGACTTCTGGTCCTGGCGCAGCCTGATGTACGCCGTCGCGATCCGGCTCGACCCCGATTCCTACCTGGCGCTGGCCCGCGCCGTGTACGCGGAGATGGCGCTGGCCGGGATCACCTGCGTGGGCGAGTTCCACTACCTGCACCACGGTCCCGGCGGCACCCCGTACGACGACCCGAACGCCATGTCCGCCGCGCTCGTGGAGGCCGCCGCGCACGCCGGGATCCGGCTCACGCTGCTGGACACCGCGTACCTGGCCGGGGGCGTGGACGGTGCGCCGCTGGCCGGGCCGCAGCGCCGGTTCGGCGACGGCGACGCGCTGCGCTGGGCGGAGCGGGTGGACGCGTTCCGCCCGTCCGACGACCACGTCCGGCTCGGCGCGGCCATCCACTCGGTGCGCGCGGTCCCGGCCGGGCAGCTCGCCACGGTGGCCGGCTGGGCCGACCGCAACGGACTGCCGCTGCACGTGCACCTGTCCGAGCAGCCGGCCGAGAACGACGCCTGCCGGGCCGTGCACGGGTGCACCCCGACGCGGCTGCTGGCCGACCACGGCGTGCTCGGCCCGCACACCACAGCCGTGCACGCCACCCACCCGACCGCCGCCGACGTGGCGCTGCTCGGCGACAGCCGTACCCGGGTCTGCGTCTGCCCCACCACCGAACGCGACCTGGCCGACGGGGTCGGCCCGGTACGCCGGATGGCCGACGCGGGCAGCCCGCTGAGCCTGGGCAGCGACAGTCACGCCGTGGTGGACCTGTTCGAGGAGGCCCGCGCGCTGGAGATGGACGAGCGACTGCGTACCCGCAGGCGGGGGCACTTCACGCCGGCCGAGCTGCTCACCGCCGCCACCGTCGGCGGGCACGCCGCGCTGGGCTGGGGCGACGCCGGCCGGCTCGCCGTCGGGCAGCGGGCCGACCTGGTCACGGTACGGCTCGACAGCGCCCGCACCGCCGGGGTGCCGCCGGTCGGCGCGTTCTTCGCCGCCACCGCCGCGGACGTGACGAGCGTCGTGGTGGACGGCCGGCCCGTGGTGGACGGCGGCCGGCACCTGACCGTGGACGTACCCACCGAGCTGCGGGACGCGATCGCGGCGGTGACCGCGAAGGAGGACTCGTGACGCGCGGCAGCCTGCTCGTCGACCACATCGGCGAGCTGGTCACCAACGACGGCCGCGACGGCGACCCGCTCGGCATCCGCCGCGACGCCGCGCTGCTCATCTCCGACGGCGAGGTGGCCTGGACCGGTCCGGCCCGGCACGCGCCGGCCGCCGACCGGCGGATCGACGCCGGTGGCGCCGCGGTGCTGCCCGGCTTCGTGGACAGCCACGCCCACCTGGTCTTCGCCGGGGACCGGGCCGCCGAGTTCGCCGCCCGGATGGCCGGCGAGCCCTACACCGGCGGCGGCATCAGGACCACAGTCGGCGCCACCCGCGCGGCCTCCGACGACGACCTGCGCGCCACAGTGGGCAGGCTGCACGCGGAGATGCTGCGGCAGGGCACCACCACCGTCGAGATCAAGAGCGGGTACGGCCTGAACGTCGCCGACGAGGCCCGCTCACTGCGGATCGCCGCCGAGTTCACAGGCGACACCACGTTCCTCGGCGCGCACGTGGTCCCGGCCGAGTACGCCGACCGCCCGGACGACTACGTGGGCCTGGTGTGCGGGCCGATGCTCGCCGCCGCCGCGCCGTACGCCCGCTGGATCGACGTGTTCTGCGAGCGGGGCGCGTTCGACGCCGACCACGCCCGCGCGATCCTCGCCTGCGGGCAGGCCGCCGGTCTGGGCGTACGGCTGCACGCCAACCAGCTCGGTCCCGGGCCGGGCGTCCGGCTCGGCGTGGAGATGGGCGCGGCCAGCGTCGACCACTGCACCCACCTGACCGACGCCGACATCGACGCGCTGGCCGGCTCGGAGACTGTCGCCACACTGCTGCCCGGCGCCGAGTTCTCCACCCGGTCGCCGTACCCGGACGCCCGGCGGCTGCTCGACGCGGGCGTCACAGTCGCGCTCGCCACCGACTGCAACCCCGGCTCGTCGTACACGTCGTCGATGCCGTTCTGCGTCGCGCTCGCCGTACGCGAGATGCGGATGACCCCGGCGGAGGCGGTGTGGGCCGCGACCGCCGGCGGGGCGGCGGCGCTGCGCCGCACCGACGTGGGGCGGCTGACCCCCGGGGCGCGGGCCGACCTGATCGTCCTCGACGCCCCGTCCCACCTGCACCTGGCCTACCGGCCGGGCGTGCCACTGATCCGCCAGGTCCTGCACAACGGAGTACCGCGATGACCACAGTGACCATCCTGTCCACCGGCGTCACAGCCGCCGACGTGCTCGCGGTGGCCCGCGGCACCGCCAAGGTCGTGCTCGACCCGGCCGCCACCGAGGCGATGGCGACCTCCCGGTCCATCGTGGACCGCATCGAGGCGGCCGGCCGCCCGGTGTACGGCGTCTCCACCGGCTTCGGTGCCCTCGCCAACACGTTCGTCGCCCCGGAGCGCCGGGCCGAGCTTCAGCACGCGCTGATCCGCTCGCACGCCGCCGGGGTGGGCGCGCCGATGCCGCGCGAGGTGGTACGCGCCATGATGCTGCTGCGGGTCCGCTCGCTGGCGCTCGGCCGCTCCGGGGTCCGTCCGCTGGTCGCCGAGGCGCTCGTGGACCTGCTCAACCACGAGGTCACCCCGTGGGTGCCCGAGCACGGCTCGCTCGGCGCGTCCGGCGACCTGGCGCCGCTGGCGCACTGCGCGCTGGTGCTGCTCGGTGAGGGCTGGGTGCTCGGCCCGGCCGGTGACCGCCTCCCGGCCGCCGACGCGCTGCGCCGGGTCGGGCTGAAGCCGGTGTCACTCGCCGCCAAGGAAGGGCTGGCGCTGATCAACGGCACCGACGGCATGCTCGGCATGCTGCTGCTCGCCGTCTCCGACGCCCGGCACCTGTTCGCCATGGCGGACGTGACGGCGGCGCTGGCCATCGAGGCGATGCTCGGCTCGGAGCGGCCGTTCCTGCCCGAGCTGCACGCGATCCGCCCGCATCCCGGTCAGGCCGCGTCGGCGGCGAACATCCACCGGCTGTTGCAGGGCTCGGCGGTGATGGACTCGCACCGCGACGACCTGGCGCACGCGGTGCAGGACGCGTACTCGATGCGCTGCGCCCCGCAGGTCGCCGGCGCGGCCCGGGACACGCTCGACTTCGTCGAGGTGGTGGCCGGCCGGGAGCTGCTGTCGGTGGTGGACAACCCGGTGGTGCTGCCGGACGGGCGGGTCGAGTCGACCGGGAACTTCCACGGCGCGCCGCTCGGCTTCGCCGCCGACTACCTCGCCATCGCCGCCGCCGAGGTGGGCGCCATCGCCGAGCGCCGGGTGGACCGGCTGCTGGACGTCACCCGTTCCCGGGAACTGCCCGCGTTCCTGTCGCCGGACGCCGGGGTGAACTCGGGCCTGATGATCGCCCAGTACACCGCCGCCGGGATCGTGGCGGAGAACCGCCGGCTGGCCGCGCCCGCCTCGGTCGACTCGCTGCCCACCAGTGGCATGCAGGAGGACCACGTCTCGATGGGCTGGGCGGCCACCAAGAAGCTGCGCACCGTGCTGGACAACCTGACCAGCCTGCTCGCGGTGGAGCTGCTGGCGGCCGTACGCGGACTCCAGCTCCGCGCGCCGCTGACGCCGTCACCGGCCGGACGGGCGGCGCTCGACACGCTCGGCCGCACCATCGGCGAGCCGGGACCGGACGTGTTCCTCGCGCCGCTGATGGAGGCCGCGCGCGAGGTGGTACGCGGCCCGGAGCTGCGCGCGGCGATCGAACGGGAGATCGGCCCGCTCGCCTGAGCGGGCCGGTCCGGCGTTCTTCGGGTGCCCGGTCGGCGCTGCGGCCGGGTGCCCGGTGGGGGCGGGTCAGGCGGCGGGTGGAAGCACCTTCGCGACCAGCTTGGCCAGTTCCCGCAGCGCCTTGCCACGGTGGCTGACCGCGTCCTTCTCCTCGGGCGTCAGCTCCGCGTTGGTGCGCTCCTGCCCGTCGCCCAGGAAGATCGGGTCGTAGCCGAAGCCGCCGTCGCCGCGCGGCGCGCGCAGCAGCCGGCCGGACTGGCGGCCGTCGACCAGGTGCTCCTTGCCGCCGGGCAGCACCAGCGCGACGGTGCAGACGAACGCGGCGCCCCGGTGCTCGTCCGGCACGTCGGCGACCTGGTCCAGCACGAGCTGGAGGTTGGCCCGGTCGTCGCCGTGCCCCCCGGACCAGCGGGCGCTGAACACACCCGGCATGCCGTTGAGGGCGTCCACCGCCAGCCCGGAGTCGTCGGCGATGGTCGGCAGGCCGGTACGCCGGCAGCCCTCCCGCGCCTTGATCAGCGCGTTCTCGCCGAACGTGAGGCCGGTCTCGGGCAGCTCCGGGTACTCCTCGACGTCGTCGAGGCCGAGCAGGGCGATCCGGTGCGCGCCGAGCGCGCCGTCCAGGATCCGCTGGAGTTCGACCAGCTTCTTCCGGTTCCGGGTGGCGAGCAGGACCTTGTTCATGACGAGAGCGCCTTCCGCTGCGCGTCGGCCAGTTCCAGGCAGCCCGCCACGCCCAGGTCGAGCAGCGCGTCGAGCTGGTCGCGGGCGAAGACACCCGCCTCACCGGTGCCCTGCACCTCGACGAAGTCGCCGGTGCCGGTGCAGACCACGTTCATGTCGACCTCGGCGGTGACGTCCTCGGCGTAGCAGAGGTCGAGCATCGGCTCGCCGCCGATCACGCCGACGCTCACCGCGGCCACCGAGCGGTGCATCACCTTCTCCACCTTGCCGGCCAGCGCCTTGCGCTCGGCCAGCCAGGTCACCGCGTCGTGCAGCGCGACGTAGGCACCGGTGATCGCGGCGGTACGGGTACCGCCGTCGGCTTGGAGCACGTCGCAGTCCAGCACGATCGAGTTCTCGCCGAGCGCCTTGAGATCGACGCAGGCGCGCAGGCTGCGGCCGATCAGCCGGGAGATCTCGTGGGTCCGGCCGCCGACCTTGCCGCGGACGCTCTCCCGGTCCGAGCGGGTGTTCGTGGCACGGGGCAGCATCGCGTACTCGGCGGTCACCCAGCCCAGCCCGGAGCCCTTGCGCCAGCGGGGCACGCCTTCGGTGACGCTCGCCGTGCAGAGGACCCGGGTCGCGCCGAACTCGACGAGCACCGAGCCCTCCGGGTGGGTGCTCCAGCCCCGGGTCAGGGTCACCGGTCGGAGTTGGTCGGGTTGCCGCCCGTCAGGTCGCGCCATGCCTGCACCCTATGCGGTGCGGTGATCGCACCGCCCGCGGGTGCCCGCCGACACGACAGGGCCGCCGCCGGGCTCAGACCTCGTAGCAGGCGCCGGGCCGGACCACGTCCAGCGGCCCGGCGTACGCCCCGGCCGCCGCCTCCACCGTCTGCGACTCGCTGCCCCAGGCGGGCACGAGATGGGTGAGCAGGAGGCGTCCCACCCCCGCCTTGGTGGCCGCCTCGCCGGCTTCCCGGCCGGTCAGGTGCAGATCCGGCGGGTTCTCCACGCCGTCCATGTAGCTCGCCTCGCAGAGGAACACGTCGGCGTCCTGGGCCAGGCGCAGCAGCGCCTCACAGGGCGCCGTGTCGGCGGAGTAGCAGAACACCCGGCCGCCGTGCTCCAGCCGCACCCCGTACGTCTCCACCGGGTGGTTCATCCGGTCGACCGTGACGGTGAACGGGCCGATCGGAAACGTGCCCGGCTGGAGGCCGTAGAACTGGTAGACGTCCTCCACCGAGCCCTCCTCCTGCCCGTACGCGGTGGCCAGCCGGTCGGGCGCGCCGGAGGGGGCGTACATCGGCAGGGGCGGGTACGGCCCGTCCGGAGCGTACCGGCGTACCACCACGTAGGACACGGCGTCGAACATGTGGTCGCAGTGCAGGTGGGTGAGGAGGATGGCGTCGGGGGCGTGCAGCCCGACGTAGCGCTGGAGCGTGGAGAGCGAGCCCACGCCGAAGTCGATCAGAAGCCGGAAGCCCTCGGCTTCCATGAGATAGGCCGAACAGGGCGATTCGGGCCCCGGGAAGCTGCCCGCGCAGCCGAGGACGGTCAGTCTCATCCGGTGGCCTCGATCTCACCATGAGTAGTCGATGCGCCGGCGGCGGCTCCGCCGATGATCTCTACCGACGCGCTCGCCACGCTGCGCAGCCTACGCGTCGCCCCGGTCGAGCAAGAATCATCTGCCGGAAGTTGTCATCAACGTGACACCCATACACGTCCGCTCCGGACGAGACCGGCGGTCCGGCCGGCGGGCACGCCACCGACCGGACCGGCCATCGGTCCGTCAGGCCCAGAGCTGACCCTCCAGGGCCTCCTCCGCGTCGGCGAGGGTGCCGCCGTACGCGCCGGTCGACAGGTATTTCCAGCCGCCGTCGCAGACCACGAACGCCACGTCCGCGCGGCGGCCGTCGCGGACCGCCTCGTGCGCCACCGCGAGCGCGGCGTGCAGGATGGCCCCGGTGGAGAACCCGGCGAAGATGCCCTCCACCTCGACGAGCTGCCGGGTACGCAGCACCGCGTCCCGGGTGCCCACGGAGAAGCGGCGGGACAGCACCCCGGCGTCGTACAGCTCGGGCACGTAGCCCTCGTCGATGTTGCGCAGACCGTAGACCAGCTCGCCGTAGCGCGGCTCGGCCGCCACGATCTGGATGCCCTCGACCTTCTCCCGCAGGTAGCGCCCGGTGCCCATGAGCGTTCCCGTGGTGCCCAGCCCGGCCACGAAGTGGGTGATGCCCGGCAGATCCTGGAGCAGCTCCGGCCCCGTCGTCTCGTAGTGCGCCCGGGCGTTCGCCTCGTTGCCGTACTGGTAGAGCATCACCCAGTCCGGGTGCTCGGCGGAGATCTGCTTCGCGGTCGCGACCGCCTGGTTCGAGCCGCCGGCCGCCGGCGAGAAGATGATCTCCGCGCCGTACATGCGGAGCAGTTGCACCCGCTCGGTGGAGACGTTCTCCGGCATCACGCAGACCAGCCGGTAGCCGCGCAGCTTCGCCACCATGGCCAGCGAGATGCCGGTGTTGCCGCTCGTCGGCTCCAGGATCGTGTCACCCGGACGCAGCCGGCCGGACTCCTCGGCCGCGCGCACCATGAACAGGGCCGCGCGGTCCTTGATGCTGCCGGTCGGGTTCCGGTCCTCCAGCTTGGCCCAGAGCCGCACCGGCGGCGCCCCGGCCGGAACCGTCGGCGAGAGCCGGGGCAACCCGACCAGCGGGGTGCCGCCGCAGGCGTCGAGCAGGCTGTCGTACCGCGCCATCGCGGACCCCTCAGCGGGCGGCGCGCGTGGAGACCGCGTGCGAGGCGATCGCCGCGGCGGCCGCGAAGCCGAACGCGCCGCCGGCGACGGCCGGCAGGATGGTCACGCTGTCGCCGTCGTTGAGCTTGGCGTCGAGCGCGCCGAGGAAGCGGACGTCCTCGTCGTTGACGTAGACGTTGACGAACCGGTGCAGCACGCCCGCCTCGGTGACCAGGCGGGCCTTCAGGCCGCCGTGCCGGGAGTCCAGGTCGGCGATCAGGTCGGCGAGCGTGTCGCCGCTGCCCTCGACGACCTTCGCGCCGCCGGTGTAGCTGCGCAGGATGGTGGGGATGCGAACCTCGATGGCCATGGTGTCTCGTGCTCCTCGTTCGGGATCGTGCCAGGTGACGGGAAAAGGAAGGTGCCGGCGCTGAAGGTCAGCGGTCGGAACACTCGTAGTCGACCGTCGCCGGGCTCTGCCCGAACATGTAGGACTGGACGGCGTTCGGATCCACGGCGGCATCCACGATCTCCACCGGTTCCTCGGTGACCACGCCGTCGACGATCCGGAAGGAGCGGATCTCCTCGGTGTCGGGCTCGCGGGTCGAGACGAGCAGGTAGTGCGCGCCCGGCTCGCCGGCGAAGGAGACGTCCGTACGCGACGGGTAGGCCTCCGTCGCGGTGTGCGAGTGGTAGATGACGACCGGTTCCTCGTCGCGGTCGTCCATCTCGCGCCACACCCGCAACTGCTCCATCGAGTCGAACTCGTAGAACGTCATGGAGCGGGCGGCGTTGTCCATCGGGATGTGCCGGGTCGGGGTGTCGCTGCCGACGGGACCGGCGACCACGCCGCACGCCTCGTCCGGGTGGTCCCGACGCGCGTGGGCGACGATCGCGTCGATGATCGACCGGTCGATGCTCAGCACGCCGCCAAGCCTAGCGCCTGGCCGGCCCGGGCGGCGAGGTGGCGACCGTCACCACTCAGTCGATCAGCGCGTTGAGCAGGGACTCCTGGAGATATCCGAGATAGGCGTAGACCGACAGTTGGAACACCCGGGACGAACCCGGGTCCGCGGCCACCGCGTCGTCGAGCTCCTCGCCCAGGTCGGTGCCGTCCTTGATCTCCAGGCGTACGCCCATCGCCAGCCGGGCGTCGTTCAGCGCCCGCAGCCACGCCTCGGCCGCCTCCGCGTCCAGCCGTACCTCGCCACCGGCGTCACCGTCGGGCAGCGCGGCGAGGACGGCGCCCGCCTGGTCGATCTTGCCGGTCTTCAGGTCGCCCTCGGTGTAGCGGCGGAACTCGGCGGTGCCGGCGTCGTCGTCCGGGTAGACGTCGGGGAAGAGCCGCCCGACCACCGGGTCACCGTGGTCGAAGCCGTCGGTCAGCAGGCCGACCACCTCGTTGGCGACCTTGCGCAGCACCCGGACCTCGTCGACCGCGAACGTGGCCACGTAGTGGTCGCCCCGGCGGCGGAACATGCTCATGACCGGTCCACCGTCGCCCAGAGCCCGTACGCATGCAGTTGCGCCGCGTCGTGCTCCATCCGCTCCCGCGCGCCGCTGGAGACCACGGCCTTGCCCTTGTGGTGCACGTCCAGCATGAGCCGCTCCGCCTTCTCCCGGCTGTACCCGAAGAGCTTCTGGAACACCCAGGTCACATACGTCATCAGGTTGACCGGATCGTCCCAGACGATGGTCACCCATGGCCGGTCGGAGACCGGCACCTCTTCGGTGTCCGGCGTCTCGACCGGCGCAACCTGTGGAGCCGCCATGCCCCCCATCGTGCCACCGGATCCGGGGAACCGATGAACCGGAACGGCGCGCGGGTCGTCGTCACCCGCCCGGGCCGCGTACGCGAGCCCGGGTCGCCGTGTGCCGGCGGCGTGGTCAGGCAAGCAGGATGCCGTGGTCGACCGCATCGGCGAGCACCGCGCCCAGCGAGAGACGGATCACCTCGAAGCGGCGGGACACCTCGCGGGACAGTTCGAGTTCGACCTCGCGCAGCGCGCGCTGGGCCCAGGAACGGGCGGCGTTCGGGTCGTTGTTGCCGGGCGCCCGCCAGTGCTGCCAGCAGCCGCCGTTGAGGGCGACACCGACCGGCGGGAGCACCTCGTCACGCTGCGCGCCGGGCAGCCCGGCCAGCGCGTCCAGGGCGCCCGCACCGGTCAGCCCGGCGACCCCGGCCGTGCTGGTCACCAGGAGCACCCGGTCCAGTTCGGGGCCGTCCGGGTGGTCGGCCAGGCCCCAGCGCACCGCGTGGGTGATCCGCCGGCGTACCCCCTCGGCCAGCGGCGCGCCGAACACCCGGGCGGCGGCCTCGTCGACCAGGCCGCGCACGGCCTCGTCGCACTGGGCGGTGGCGAGCAGCGACAGCGCCTCCAGCTCCCGGTCGAGCATCTGCGGCAGGCCGGCGCAGCCGACCCCGAAGACGATCTCCTGCACCACCCGCAGGTGGATGTTGGCCAGTTCCAGGGCGAGGTGCTGGCGGATCCGGCGGGCGCAGGCGCGGGCCTGGCGGTCGATCCGGTCGGCCAGCTCACCCGGCTCGACACCGGCGAGCACCGGCACCCGGCCGTGCGCGCCGGCCGGCACCGGCGGGCGGGCGCTGCCGCGACGCAGCACCTCGTCGGCCGCCCAGCCGACCAGCGCCCGGCGCAGCTGCGGCAGCTCGGCGCGGCGGGCCGGGAACCACCGGGCCGGGGTGAGCGCCGGCACCGCGGCCAGCAGCGCCGCGCGGTGCGCCTCGATCGAGACCGACACCGGGTCGAGCCGCCGGGTGGGCCCGGTCCGGCCGGACGCCGCCCGGTCCTGGGCCTGTGCGCCGTCGCCCGGCGTCGCCGGGCCGGTCACGCCGGGCGTGACGGCGAAGAACACCTCGACCGGGGTACGCGCCACCTCGGCGAGCAGGTGCAGCTCGGCCGCGCTGAACGCCTGGTCGGCGGAGATCACGAAGAGCAGCGCGCCGGCCCGGCCGACGGCGTCGCGCAGCACCCGGCCGCCTGCGACGCCGAGCGTGCCGGTATCAGGCGTGTCGACCACCGCGAAGTGCCGCAGCAGCGGATCGGGCAGGCTCAGTTCGACCCGGCGCGGCGGCCGGGCCAGTGCCGGGCCGGCGGCGAGCGGGTCGGCGCCGTAGGCGTGCGGCTGGCGGTAGCCCGGGACGTACGCGGCGCGGGTGGCGGTGGCGGCGTGCTGGACCAGCAGGTTGCTTCCCGGCGGTACGGCGAGCGTCGCGGCCTCGACCCCGAGCAGGCCGGCGATCAGCTCGCGCCGGTTCGCGCCGGCCGGACCGGCGACGACCACCGCCATCGGCTCGTCCGGGCCGGGCGCGGTCACCCCGAGCCGAGTCGGCAGCGGGGCACATCCGGGGGGCTCGGCCTGCCGGCGTGGGTCGGGCACGTCGACCGAAGGGAGCGGACCTGGCGTCATCAGGCGGGCCTCCCGGTCGGGCGACCGGGGTACCGGTCGCGGATTCTCCCTGGTTGCAGGGACTGCCGGAAGAGTACGGGTGTCGGCCATCCGACAACCAACACATCCGGTACTCACGGGTAATGAACAGATTACTCAACTTCACTGCGTGACGGTGCGTACGCGGACGGAACACGGTCGATATGCTGCATCGATGAGTAGGTGGGAGTTCGTCGGCCGTACTGATGAACTCAACCGTCTGTTGTCGGCGGTCGGTGGCCCGGAGGGGCGCGGGTTGCTCTTCAGCGGCGACGCCGGGGTCGGCAAGAGCCGGCTGCTGCGCGAGGGGGTGGCCGCGCTCTCCCCCGAGCGGTACGCGATCTGGTCCATCGCGGCCAGCGCCACCACAGCCGCGTTGCCGTTCGGCGGGCTGGTCCAGGTGCTGCCCGCCTCACAGCCGCAGGGCCTGTCCCCCGCCGGGATCCTGCGCTGGGCCGTGGACGTGCTGCAGGAACAGGCCGCCGGGCGGCCCATCGTGCTCGCCATCGACGACGCGCATCTGCTCGACCCGCCCTCGGCGGCGCTCGTGCACCTGGTCGCCCGCTCGGAGAACGCCTACGTCATCGGGACGCTGCGCAACGGCGAGCAGGTCCCGCTGCCGATCCGCGCACTCTGGACCGACGACCTGGCCGACCTGGTCGAACTGCGCCCGCTGTGCCGCAGCGAGACCACCGGGCTGCTCGCCGCCATCCTGGGCGGCCCGGTCGACGCCGGCTCCTCCGACCGGCTGTTCCAGCTCTCCGCCGGCAACCCGCTGCTGCTGCGGGAGCTGGTGCTGGCCGCCGACGACGAGCTGAACCGCAGGTACGGCATCTGGACCTGGACCGGGCGGCTGGAGCTGGCACCCAGCCTCACCGAACTGATCGACACCCGGATCGGCCAGCTCACCGCCGGCGTCCGGGCGGTCGTCGAACTGGTCGCCTTCGGCGAGCCGCTGGGCCTGCAACTGCTGGAACGCGCGGCCGACCCGGCGGACGTGGAGACGGCCGAGGAACGCGGGCTCATCGCGCTGGTCCACGACGACCGGCGGCTCAACGTCCGCCTGGCGCACCCGCTCTACGGTGAGGTGATGCGCCGGCACTGCCCGGTCAGCCGCACCCGCCGGCTCCAGGCCACCCTCGCCGGACTGCTGGAACAGGTCGGCAAGCGCCGCCGGGAGGACCTGCTGCGCGTCGCGGTGTGGCGACTCGACTCGGGTACGGCGCAGGACGTGGCACTGCTGCTCGAAGCGGCGGTGCAGGCGTTCGGCCGGTACGACGTGCCGCTGGCCACCCGGCTGGCCCGGGCCGCGCTGGAAGCCGGCGGCGGCACTGACGCGGCGGAGCTGCTCGCCACCATCCTCATGTTCGGCGACCGGCCGGACGAGGCGATCGGCGTGCTCGACCAGGTCGCCGGTGAGATCCACGACGACCGGCGGCGCAGCCGGTGGCTGACCGTCCGGGGCATGGTCAGCTACTGGGGGCTCAACCGTGAGTCCACCGTGGAGGAGATCGCCGCGCGCGGCGAGGAGCTGAGCGACCCCGCCGACCGGGCCCGCGTACGCGCGTTCGAGGCCACCATGCGGCTGCACCGGCTCGACGTCGACGTCGCGGTACGGCTGGCCCAGGAGGTGCTGGACCGGCCCGCCGCCCCGATGGCCGCCCGGGAGCTGGCCCGCTGCACGCTCGCCCACCTCCAGGCGGCGCAGGGGCAATACCAGCTCAGCGCCACAGCGATCGCCCGCGTGCAGGCCGAGGCGGCGTGCTGGCGGGGCGACATGCCCTACCTCCAGCTCGCCATGGAACTGGCCCGGGGCACCCGGCTGACGCTCTCCGGCGACCTGCCCGGCATCGACGCGATCGTCGCCGACGAGTTCGCCGACCTGGCCGGAGCCGGCGACTTCCGGCTCGGCACCGGCTACCTGGCCATCCTCCAGGCGTACGCGGCACGGCTGCGCGGGCGCGGCGACGAGGCGCTGCGGACCAGCCTGGAGGCGTGCGCGGTGCTCGCCACCAGCCGGGTGTACGCGGGCCTCGCGCACGCCGAGCGCGCCCAGGCCGCCGCGCTGCGCGGGGACGTGACGCACGCGGCCGACGCGATGGCCGAGGCGGACCGGACGCACGCGCCCGGCATGGCCGTGCTCTACCCGTGGCTGGAGCAGGCCCGGGGCGCGGTCCAGGCCGCCACCGGTGACCTGCCGGCGGCCACCAAGCACCTGTGCGCGCTCGCCGACCGGCTGCGCGAGGACGGCCTGGCCGGGCACGAGCTGCTCGTCCTGCTCGACCTGGTCCGGCTGGACCAGGCCGCCGCGCCGGTCGGCCCGACCTGCACCGACGGTGGCCGGCGCACCGTGGCGCAACGCCTGGCCGAACTCTCCGAGCAGGTCGACGGCGTGCTGCCGCCGCTGGTCGCCCGGTTCGGCCGGGCCGCCGTCGACGGCTCACCGGACGCGCTGCTGGCCGTCGCCGACGGCTTCGCCGACCGGGAGCTGATCGTGTACGCGGCCGAGGCGACCGCCCTGGCCCTGCACCGGACGCGACACGTCCGGGCCGGCGCCACCGGGCCGATCCGGGAACGCCTCGCCGACCTGCTGCGCCGCTGCGACGAGATCTCCACCCCGGCGCTGCGGCTGCTGCGCCCGACGCTCAGCGAGCGGGAATGGGAGATCGCCCGCCTCGCGGCCGACGGCGTGACCAGCCGCGCCATCGCCGAGCGGCTGTTCCTGTCCACGCGCACCGTGGAGAACCACCTCCAGCGCGTCTACAGCAAGCTCGGCGTCGCCGGGCGCGGCGAGTTGCGGGCCGCACTGCGGTCGATGCCGGGGCACGACGGCGCGGACCCGGGCTGAACTCTAGGCTGGGGCGGTGAGCACCCTTCGCCCCGCGCTGCTGACCGACCACTACGAGCTGACCATGGTCAGCGCGGCCCTGCGTGACGGCACGGCCGACCGACGCTGCGTCTTCGAGGTGTTCAGCCGGCGGCTGCCGGCCGGGCGCCGGTACGGCGTGGTCGCCGGGACCGGCCGGCTGATCGAGATGATCCGCGACTTCCGGTTCGACCCGGCGGAGATCGACTTCCTGCGCCGTACCGGAGTGGTGGACGACCGGGCCGCGCAGTGGCTGGCCGACTACCGGTTCACCGGCGACATCGACGGCTACGCCGAGGGCGAGCTGTTCTTCCCCGGCTCTCCGATCCTCACCGTGTCCGGCACGTTCGCCGAGTGCGTGGTGCTGGAGACGCTGGTGCTGTCAGTGCTCAACCACGACTGCGCCATCGCCGCCGCCGCGGCCCGGATGGTCACCGCGGCCCGGGGCCGGGCGCTGATCGAGATGGGCTCCCGGCGGGCGCACGAGGAGGCCGCCGTCGCCGCGGCGCGGGCCGCGTACCTGGCCGGGTTCCGGTTCACCTCCAACCTGGCCGCCGGGCAGCGCTACGGCATCCCCACCGCGGGCACCGCCGCGCACGCCTTCACGCTGCTGCACGACGACGAGCGGGCCGCGTTCGCCTCCCAGGTCGCCACGCTGGGCAAGGACACCACGCTGCTCGTCGACACGTACGACATCGCCCAGGGCATCCGCAACGCCATCGCGGTGGCCGGGCCCGAGCTGCGCGCGGTCCGGATCGACTCCGGCGACCTCGCGGTGATCGCCCAGCAGTCCCGCGAGCTGCTCGACTCGCTCGGTGCCACCGAGACGAAGATCATCGTCTCCGGCGACCTCGACGAGTACGCCATCGCCGCGCTCGCCGCCGAACCGGTGGACATGTACGGTGCCGGCACCGCAGTGGTGACCGGCTCCGGTGCGCCCACCGCCGGCCTGGTCTACAAGCTGGTCGAGGTGGAGGGGCGGCCGGTGGTCAAACGCTCCGAGCACAAGGCCACCATCGGCGGCCGGAAGGTCGCGGTCCGCCGGCACAAGCCGACCGGCACCGCCACCGAGGAGGTCATCGTGCCGCAGGGCGTACCGGACCGGCAGCCCAACGACCGGCTGCTCCAGCACTCGTACGTGGTGTCGGGCGAACCGGAGACCCTGCCCACGCTGGAGGAGTCCCGGGACCACCTGCGCCAGTGCCTGATCTCGATCCCGTGGGAGGGGCTCAAGCTCTCCGCCGGGGATCCCGCCGTACCGGTGACCGTCGTACCCGCGAGCTGAGGAGGAACCCGTCAGATGGCGAACGCCCTGATCATCGTGGACGTGCAGAACGACTTCTGCGAGGGCGGCTCCCTCGCGGTCGGTGGCGGAGCCGGCGTGGCCGCCGGCATCTCCCGGCTGCTGGCCGCCGAGCCGGACCGGTGGGACCACGTGGTCGCGACCAAGGACTACCACGTCGACCCGGGCGCGCACTTCGGCGACCCGCCGGACTACGTCGACTCCTGGCCCCGGCACTGCGTGGTCGGCACCTCCGGTTCCGAGTTCCACCCCGAGCTGGTGACCGACCGGGTGGAGGTGATCTTCCACAAGGGCGAGCACGCGGCCGCGTACTCCGGTTTCGAAGGCCATGCGCCCGACGGCGAGTGCCTGGCCGACTGGCTGCGCCGCCACGACGTCGACCGGGTCGACGTGGTCGGCATCGCCACCGACCACTGCGTGCGCGCGACCGCCCTGGACGCCGCCCGGGAGGGCTTCCGGACCACTGTGCTGCTGGACCTGACCGCCGCTGTCGCGCCGGACACGCTCGACGTGGCGCTGCGGGCGCTCGACGGCGCCGGGGTGACGATGGTGGGCGAGCCTGTGATCACTGCCGCTTGACCGGGTAATCGCTTGCGGGTGTCGTACCCCGGCCCCAGGATGGCGCCGGAGGTACGGACCGTCGTGAACCTGAAGCCTTACCGGGAGGCGCTCGCCCTACCCGGTCTCCGATCGTTGCTGCTGGTGTCGGTGCTGGCCCGCGTGCCGCTGACCGCCACCGGTGTGACGCTCACCTTCTACGTGGTGCTCGACCTGGGCCGCGGCTACGGCGCCGCCGGCCTGGTCGGCGCCGCGTCGACGGTCGGCGCGGCGCTCGGCTCCCCGCTGCTCGGGCGGCTCATCGACCGCCGAGGGCTCCGCCCGGTGCTTGTGCTCACCACCGTCGCCGAGGCGCTGTTCTGGTCCGCCGCGCCCACGCTGCCGTACCCGGTGCTCCTACCGGCCGCGTTCTTCGCCGGGCTGCTCGCCCTGCCGATCTTCTCGATGGTCCGCCAGTCGATCGCCGCGCTCGTGCCGGTGGAGAAGCGCCGCCCCGCGTACGCGCTGGACTCGATGGCCGTGGAGTTGTCGTTCATGGTCGGCCCGGCACTCGCCGTGGCACTGGCCACCGCCGTCACGCCGCGCCTGACGCTCTGGGCGGTCGGCGCCGGGATCGTCGCCTCCGGCATCTGCTTCTGGCTGCTCGACCCGCCGATCCGGGCCGCCGACGAGCCGGCCGGGCCCCCGCGCCCGGTGCACCGCCGCGAGTGGCTCACCCCGCGCCTGCTCGCCGTCCTGGCGGTCAGCCTCGCCGCCACGCTGGTGCTCGGCGGCACCGACGTCGCGGTGGTAGCCGTGCTCCGGTCCGGTGGCGAGGTCGGCTGGACCGGCGCCGTGCTGGCCGCCTGGGCGGTCGCCTCGCTGGCAGGTGGCTTCGCCTACGGCGCGGTACGCCGCTCCTTCTCCCCGCTGGCGCTGATGGCCGCGCTGAGCCTCACCACCATCCCGGTCGGGCTGGGCGGGTCGCACTGGTGGCTGCTCTGCCTCGCGCTGATCCCGGCCGGTGCGCTCTGCGCCCCCACCATCGCGTCCACCTCCGACGCGGTCAGCCGGCTGGCCCCACCCTCCGTCCGAGGGCTGGCCATGGGCCTGCACGGCTCCGCCGTGACGGTCGGCATCGCGCTCGGCGCGCCGCTGGCCGGCGCGGTGATCGACGCCTCCGCGCCCGCGTGGGGCTTCGTGGTCACCGGTGCGATCGGCGCGCTGGTGGCGCTGGCGGTGCTCCCGATCGAGCTGCGCCACCGCCGCACCCAACTCCCCACCCCGCCCGTGGACCCCGACCTGGCCCTCGCCTCCCGCTGACCCCCGCCCGGCGTGATCAAGGAGTCCGTGTCTCCCCGAGGCGGGGCCGAAGCCCGCACGGGGAAGTGGCTGCATCCACGCACCCCGGACACCCCCACTCCCCCGACCTGGCTTCGCGCGACGGCCCCAACCGAAACCCCACCCTTCCCCGAAGTTGACCAAGGAGTTGGCGTCCCCTCAGGCAGGCCAAGACGACCCAAACCCCTTGATCACCGGAGCGCCCGAGGCGGGCGAAACCAGAACGGGGAAGTGGCTGCATCCACGCACCCCGGACACCCCCACTCCCCCGAACCGGTGCCGCGACCCCGCCCTCACCTCGGCGATCATGAGGTTGGCGGCGACAAATCGGGCACGAACTGCCGCCAACTTCATGATCAACGGGGACAGGCGGGAGGGGCAGGAGGGCGGGGACGGGGCGGGCGGGGGACGGGGCGGGCGGGGGCGGGGCGGGAGGGAAAAGGGCGGGCGCCGCACCCCTTAGGGGTGCGGCGCCCGGCCTTGAGCTACTGCGTCAGCGCTGGTCGAGGTTGCCTGCGGTGTCCTCCTGGTAGCTGGCGCCACCGTTGACCTCGCTGGTCAGCGGCTTCGCGCCACCCTCGGGCGGACCGGCCAGGCTCTGCCCGGCGGCCAGCTCGGGGAACTTCGCGTCGAACGCCGGCCGCTCGGAGCGGATGCGCGGCATCCGGTCGAAGTTGCGCAGCGGCGGCGGGGAGCTGGTGGCCCACTCGAGCGAGTTGCCGTGGCCCCACGGGTCGTCGACCTCGACGACCGGGCCGGTCTTGTACGACTTCCAGCAGTTCCAGATGAACGGCAGCGTCGAGATACCGGTGATGAACGCGCCGATCGTGGAGATCGTGTTCAGCGTGGTGAAGCCGTCGGCGGCCTGGTAGTCGGCGTACCGGCGCGGCATGCCCTCGTTGCCCAGCCAGTGCTGCACCAGGAACGTGGTGTGGAAGCCGATCATGGTGAGCCAGAAGTGAATCTTGCCGAGCCGCTCGTCGAGCATCCGGCCGAACATCTTCGGGAACCAGAAGTAGATGCCGGCGAACACCGCGAACACGATGGTGCCGAAGAGCACGTAGTGGAAGTGCGCCACCACGAAGTACGAGTCGTGCAGGTGGAAGTCGAGCGGCGGGCTGGCCAGCAGCACACCGGTGAGACCACCGAAGAGGAACGTCACCAGGAAGCCGATCGAGAACAGCATCGGCGTCTCGAAGGTGATCTGGCCCCGCCACATGGTGCCGATCCAGTTGAAGAACTTCATACCGGTGGGCACGGCGATCAGGTAGCTCAGGAAGCTGAAGAACGGCAGCAGCACCTGGCCGGTGGCGAACATGTGGTGCGCCCAGACGCTCATCGACAGGGCGGCGATGGCGATGGTGGCGGCCACCAGGCCCTTGTAGCCGAAGATCGGCTTCCGGGAGAACACCGGGATGATCTCGCTGATGATGCCGAAGAACGGCAGCGCGATGATGTACACCTCGGGGTGACCGAAGAACCAGAACAGGTGCTGCCACAGCATCGGCCCGCCGGTCGCCGGGTCGTACACGTGGGCGCCCATCAGGCGGTCCGCGGCGAGCGCGAACAGCGCGGCGGCCAGCAGCGGGAAGACCAGGATCGCCAGCAGGCTGGTGACCAGCATGTTCCAGGTGAAGATCGGCATCCGGAACATGGTCATGCCGGGCGCGCGCAGGGTCAGGATCGTGGTGATCAGGTTGACCGCGCCGAGGATCGTGCCCAGACCGGAGATGGCCAGACCGACGACCCACATGTTCGCGCCCACGCCCGGGGCGTGGTCGGCGGTGCTCAGCGGCGTGTACGCGGTCCAGCCGAAGTCGGCCGCGCCGCCCGGGGCGATGAAGCCCGCGGTGGCGAGCGTGCCACCGAACAGGTACAGCCAGTAGGCGAAGGCGTTGAGCCGGGGGAACGACACGTCCGGCGCGCCGATCTGCAGCGGCACCACGTAGTTCGCGAAGGCGAACACGATCGGCGTCGCGAAGAACAGCAGCATGATCGTGCCGTGCATCGTGAAGAGCTGGTTGTACTGCTCGGGCGACAGGAACTGCAGGCCCGGTCGCGCGAGTTCGGCGCGCATGATCAGGGCCATCAGGCCACCGATCATGAAGAACACGAACGCGGTGACCATGTACATGATCCCGATCTGCTTCGCGTCCGTGGTGCGCAGCAGCCGCGCGATGGCCGACCCCTTGACCGGCTCCCGGACCGGCCAGGGCCGGGTCACGACCGGCTTGGGTGCGACGGTGGTCACGAGTGGCCTCCGGTTCTGGTTGTCCCGCTCGGCGCGCTGGTCATCGGCGCAGCCGTCATCCGTAGGGAGGATAGTCCCCGGTAGGTGGCCTCGCCGCGTGGGGTGGGCGGCTACGATCTCCCGCCTTTCAGAGCGGGCCGGTCAGGAGCCGGTAGTGCTCCCGGAAGATCCGGCCGCCGCGTCCGCGCAGCAACGGGTCGCGCAGCGCCGGCGGCACGTCGCGGGTGCGGTTGCGGTCCCGGGTCCGGTCCCGCACCCAGCGGGTACGCGGCCGGCGACGACTCTCGTACGCGAGCAGCGCGGCCTCGACGCTGCCGGCGGCCCGCAGCGACTCGGCGAGCACGACGGCGTCCTCCAGCGCCATCGCGGCGCCCTGGGACAGCGTCGGCGCGGTGGCGTGAGCGGCATCACCGACGAGCAGCACCCGGCCGTGGAACCAGCGTCCCAGCTCGACCTCCTCGGTGCGTTCCACTGACACGGTCTCCAGCGCGGCCAGCACCTCGGGCACCGGGCCGCCGTACGAGCCGAACAGCTCGTGCAGGCGGGCGAGCGGGTCGGCGGGCAGTTCGGTGCCGGCCTCGTCGGCGTAGCAGTAGAGCCGTCCGGCGCCGAGCGGCACGACCAGGAACCCGGCCCGCTGGCCGAGCAGGGCGGTCCAGTCCGCGATCCGGGGGCCGCCGCGCACCAGGGCGCGGTAGACCACCTGCCCGGCGGGGCGTGGTGGTCCGCCGAGCGCGGCGAGCGTCCGTACCGCCGAGCGGGGCCCGTCCGCGCCGACGACCAGGTCGTACTCGCCGCTGGTGCCGTCGGTGAAGCCGACGGCGACCCGGCCGGGCAGCAGGTCGACGGTGCTCACCTCGGCACCGTGGCGCACCGCGCCGCCGGCGCCGGTGAGCAGCACCCGGTGCAGTTCGGCCCGGGGCAGCGCCCGGCACTCCCCCACGCCGGCCCAGAGCGCGTCGAGGTCGACCTCGCACAGCGGTGCTCCGGCGGCGTCCAGGAAGCGCTGCCGGTGGATCACCTGACCGAGCGGGCGCAGCGGCCCGTCGAGGTCGAGCCGGCGCATCGCCCGGGCGGCGTTGCCGGGCAGGTAGAGGCCGGAGTCGATCGACTCGGTGGGTGGCAGCCGCTCGGTGACGTCGGGCCGGAACCCCGCCAGGCGCAGCGCCCGGGCCACGGCGAGGCCGGCGATGCCCGCGCCGACGACGAGGATGCGCAGGGGGGAACCACCCATCACGGGGTACGCCTCCGGAGGGGGATCGGAACGCGTTGGAGGCAAGACATTACTCGCCGCAACCAGGCGGCGGAAGTGCCCATGCGCCCTGGCGCGGGCCGCCGGTCGGCGGCACACCCCGTCCCACCGGCAGGAATCCCGCCTCCATCTGGGGGAAGGGGGCGGTCGCGGCTCTCCGCCGTGCCACCGGCCGGACGCGGAGCGTTAACGAGCCCGGCGCAATTGCGCAATGATTTCAGACATGTAAATGTATTCCTTGCATCGTGGGAGCGCTCCCGCCCGTATCACCGACCGAACCGGCGCCGTCCCGCGCCGAGCCAAGGAGCATCATGAAGCGTCCACTCAGGGCCCTCGCGGCAGCCGGACTGCTGGCCGCCGGCACCCTCGTCGCCGTCGCGCTCGGCGGCACCGCCTCCGCCGACACCCAGATCTGCGAGCAGTACGGCTCGACCACCATCGGCGGCAAGTACGTGGTGCAGAACAACCGCTGGGGCACCAGTGCCCAGCAGTGCATCAACGTCACCTCGACCGGCTTCTCGATCACCCGCGCGGACGGCTCCGCGCCGACCAACGGGGCACCGGTCGCGTACCCGTCGATCTTCGTGGGCTGCCACTACACCAACTGCTCGCCCGGCACGAACCTGCCGGTGCAGGTGAAGAACATCAGCAGCGCACCGTCCAGCATCAGCTACAACTACGTCAGCGGCGCGATCTTCAACGCGTCGTACGACATCTGGCTCGACCCGTCGCCCAAGCGCGACGGCGTGAACCAGATGGAGATCATGATCTGGCTCAACCGGCAGGGCTCGATCCAGCCCATCGGCTCGCCGGTCGGCACCGCCAGCATCGCGGGCCGCACCTGGGAGGTCTGGCGCGGCAGCAACGGCTCCAACAACGTCATCTCGTACCTGTCGCCGTCGGCCATCCCCAGCTTCAGCTTCGACGCGATGGCATTCATCAACGACACCCGTAACCGGGGTGCGATCACCAACGACTGGTACCTGACCAGCATCCAGGCCGGCTTCGAGCCGTGGCAGGGCGGCGTCGGGCTCGCGGTGAACTCGTTCTCGCAGAGCGTCAACACCGGCTCGAACCCGCCGCCCACGTCGGCTCCGCCGACCACGTCGGCGCCGACCACGCCCCCGCCGTCGGGCGGCGCGTCGTGCACCGTCACCTACAAGGCGGCGAACGTGTGGAACAACGGCTTCACCGCCGACGTGACGGTCAAGAACACCGGCTCCGGCACGATCAACGGCTGGACCCTGAACTACAACCTGCCCTCCGGGCAGACAGTCACCAACGCGTGGAACGCCACCGTGAGCCAGAGCGGCTCGGCGGTGACCGCCCGCAACGCCGGCTACAACGGCACGCTGGCGCCCGGCGCGTCGACCAGCTTCGGCTACCAGGCGACGCTGAACGGCAGCTACTCCGCGCCGAGCAGCTTCACGCTCAACGGCTCCACCTGCGCCCGCGGCTGACCACCGCACGCGGAAAGGGGCGCGGTCCGCTGCGGACCGCGCCCCTTTCCGCGGGTACGTCTCAGCCGGCGAGCGCGTCGATGTCGCGCATCTCCTCGGCGGTGAGCGAGAACCCGAACACGTCGACGTTGGCACGGATGCGCTCCGGCGTGACCGACTTCGGGATGACCACGATCTCGTGGTCGATGTGCCAGCGCAGCACCACCTGGGCCGGTGACACGTCGTGCGCCTGGGCGATGCGGACCAGCACCGGGTCGGACAGGTCGCTGGCCTTGAACGGGCTGTACCCCTCCAGCGCCACGCCCCGGTCCCGGTGGGCGGCGTGCGTGTGCCTGTCGTACAGCGACGGGCTCCAGCGGATCTGGTTGACCGCCGGCGTCTCCTCGGTGGCCTGGATCAGCTCGTCGATCTGGCCGATCGAGTAGTTGCTCACCCCGACCGTGCGCGCCATGTTCTCGTCCCGCGCGGCGAGCATCTCCCGCCACACCGGGATGCTGTCGCCGGGCGCGGACGGCGGCCAGTGCACCAGCCACAGGTCGACGTAATCGGTGTCCAGGGCGGCCAGGCTGGCCTCGATGGTCTCCCGCTCCCGGCCCACCCGGTCCGGCGGCAGCTTGGTGGTGATGAAGACGTCCTCCCGGCGCAGCCCGCTCTCCTTGACCGCCCGCCCGACCTCCTTCTCGTTGCCGTACATCGTGGCCGTGTCGATGTGGCGGTAGCCGGCGTCCAGCGCGGCGAGCACCGCCTGGCACCCGGCCTCGCCGGTGGCCTGCCACGTGCCGAAGCCGAGCAGCGGGATCCGGACGTCGCCGGCGAGCGGAAGGGTGGGCTGGTCGCTGTCCATGTCCCCCGTTCTACCCCGGTTCGCCGCACACACACCGGCATCCCGGCGCGCACGGCGCGTCTGGGGGAGGATGCGGGGATGGCGGACCGGCTGGAGGAGTACCGGCGGAAACGGGACGCCGCGCGTACCCCGGAACCGGTGCCCGAGCGGGCTCCCGGGCGGAAGCGGTCGGCGCGGCGCGCACCCCGCTTCGTCATCCAGCAGCACCACGCCCGGAGCCTGCACTGGGACCTGCGGCTGGAGCACGACGGCGTGCTGGCCTCCTGGGCCGTGCCGCGCGGCCTGCCCCGCGACCCGGGCCGCAACCACCTGGCCGTGCACACCGAGGACCACCCGATGGAGTACCTGACGTTCCACGGGGAGATCCCCGCCGGGGAGTACGGCGGCGGGCGGATGATCGTGCACGACACCGGCACCTACCGCGCGGAGAAGTGGCGCGACGACGAGGTGATCGTGGTGCTGGACGGCGAGCGCACGAAGGGCCGGTACGTGCTGTTCGCCACCGGCGGCCGGGGCCGGGACTGGATGATCAGGCGTACCGACCCGGCGCCGGAGGGCTGGACGCCGATGCCCGAGCTGGTCCGCCCGATGCTGCCCGCCGAGGGCGGGCGGCTGCCGCGCGACGCCGCCGCCTGGGGGTACGAGCTGCGCTGGGCGGGCGTGCGCGCGATGGCGTACGTCTCGGGCGGCCGGCTGCGGCTGCTCGACGGCGACGACACGGAGGTCACCGGGGAGTACCCGTGGACGCGGGCGATGGCCGAGGCGCTGGCCCCGGCCGAGGCGGTGATCGACGGCGTGCTGGTAAGGATCGACCCGGCCGGGAGGGTCCGTCCGCCGACCCGGCGCGACGGGCAGTTCCTCGCCGTCGACCTGCTCTGGCTGGAGGGCGTGTCCAGCCTCGACGTGCCGTACGCGCAACGCCGTGACCTGCTCGACGGTCTGGCGCTCACCGGTCCGCACTGGCAGACTCCGCCGTGGTTCCCGGGAGTCGGCGCGGACGCCCTACGGGCCGCCCGTGAGCAGGGGCTCCCGGGAGTGGTGGCGAAACGCCTCGACTCCCCGTACGAGCCGGGCCGGCGCAGCCGGCACTGGCTGAGCATCGACGCGAGCTGAGGACCACCGTGCACCTGACGCACCTGGAGTGCCCGCGCTGCGGCAGTGAACACCCGGCCGACGTGTTGCAGAACCTGTGCGGCTGCGGCTCGCCGCTGCTGGCCCGCTACGACCTCGCCGCGGTGGCCGCCACCGTCGCCCCGGAGCAGTTCGGGCTGCGCCCGGCCGACCTGTGGCGCTACCGGGAGCTGCTGCCGGTGGCCGATCCCCGCTTCGTCACCACGCTGGGCGAGGGCTGGACGCCGATGTGGCGCGCGCCGGCGTACGGCCACGAGATCGGCATCGCGGACCTGATCGTCAAGGACGAAGGGCTGACCCCGACCGGGTCGTTCAAGGCGCGCGGCGCGTCGGTGGGCGTGAGCCGGGCCCGGGAGCTGGGCGTGCAGCGGATCGCCATGCCCACGAACGGCAACGCCGGCGCGGCCTGGGCCACGTACGCGGCGCGGGCCGGGATGGGCGCGACGATCGCCATGCCGCTGGCCGCGCCGACGATCTGCCGCGAGGAGTGCCTCGCCGCCGGCGCCGACCTGCGGCTGATCGACGGCCTGATCAACGACGCGGGCCGGGACATCGCCGAGCTGATCGCCGGGTCGGACGGGGGGATCTTCGACGCCGGCACGCTGCGCGAGCCGTACCGCCTCGAAGGCAAGAAGACCATGGGGTACGAGATCGTCGAGCAGCTCGGCTGGCAGGTGCCCGACGTGATCGTCTATCCGACCGGCGGTGGCGTCGGGCTGATCGGCATCCACAAGGCGCTGCACGAGCTGCGCGAACTGGGCTGGGTGGAGGACCGGCTGCCCCGGCTGGTCGCGGTGCAGTCCACCGGGTGCGCGCCGATCGTGCGGGCGTTCGCGGCCGGGGAGGAGCGCGTCACCCCGTGGGAGGACGCGCACACCGTCGCGTTCGGCATCACCGTGCCCGCGCCGCTCGGCGACGAGCTGATCCTGTCCGCGCTGCGGGACAGCGCCGGCACCGCGATCGCGGTGGACGACGCGGAGATCCTCACCGACCTGCGTGACTTCGCCGCCCGGGAAGGGCTGCTGCTCTGCCCGGAGGGCGCGGCCTGCCTGACCGCCGCCCGGCACCTGCGCGCGGGCGGGTGGATCCGGCCCGGGGAGCGCGTGGTGGTGCTCAACACCGGCGCGGGCCTGAAATACCCCGGCCTGGTGCAAGGAGGGGCCCCTTCTTAACGTCTCCGGTAGAGCAGGGGCCCCCGCTTAACACGTGCGCACCGGGCGTCAGGACGTCGGCGGCTCGTCCTCGCCCGCCTCCTCGGCGGCGTCCGCCTCCTCCTTCGTCTTGTGCACCGCGCCGTCGGCGTGCTCCGGCGGACCGTAGACGGTGTAGAGGACCAGCGGGTTCGGCCCGGTGTTGACGAAGTTGTGCTTCGTGCCGGCCGGCACGACCACCAGGTCGCCGGAGACGACCTCCTTCTTCTCCCCGGCCACCCGCGCCTCGCCGGTGCCGCTGACGAACGTGAGGATCTGGTCGATGCCCTCGTGGACCTCCTCGCCGATCTCGCCGCCCGGCGGAATGGTCATGATGACCAGCTGGGTGTGCTCCCCGGTCCAGAGCACGCGGCGGAAGTCGGGACTCTTCTCGGCGACTGTCGCGATCGTGAAATGCTCCATGGTCCGCTCATACCCCGATCCCGCGCCCGCCACGCCGGGAGTCGCAGATGGTGGAATTCCCCACGCCGATCCGGTTTGGATCCCCTGAGAGGGGGCATGTGCTGCCGACAAGACCGGTGCGGGCTGGGCCGGTCGAGCCAGGTCCCCGCCGGCGTACCGCCGTACGGCTGCGGTGGTGGGAGACGGCCGGAGCGCGGCGACGTTACGACCGGAGGTCGTGCGGCGCCGTGCGCTCGTCTGCGCGTCCGGTCAGGCCAGCACGGCCAGGTGGAACGGGCGGTCCGCGTGCCCGCTCGTGCCGTGCGTCTCGACGAACACCGCGTTGGCGATGCCCGAGCGCGGCGCCACGGTGATGACACCCTGCGGGACCAGCCCGTTGGCGGTCGCGGGGCCGACCGTCCCGACGTACGCCGCTCCGGCCACGTCCTGGTCGAACGAGACCTGGTACATCCCGGCGGCGAGCCGGGTGGCCGAGGTGGCGCCGAGGCCGCGGACGAGCCTTCCGTTGGCGTCGACCACGGCGAACAGCATGCGTGCGGTGGCCGGCAACCCGACCGGCGAACACGAGTTGATCTCGGTGTCGGCGCGCGCGGCCTCCCGCATGCTCGGGATCGGCTGGCCGGTGGTTTCCCTCCTAGCTCTACGGCTGGGCATGGTGATCCTCTCTCCCGCCGGTACGCCGGCAGGAGGCGTTCGTACGCGTCCGGGCGATCGTCGGCGGTCCCCCTCGGTGATTCCGACGCTATGTCGGCGAACCGCCCGGCAACCAGCCGGAGGACTGTCCGATCACTGACAGTGGACAGCTCTGAGCTGCGGATACGTCGGCCTTGCGGTCGATTCGCGACCGGCTCCGCCGACCCCTGCGACGCCCGCTCCGGCACCGGAGCCGACCGGAAGCCATGACGCAGCGCAATCGTCTGGCTACATTGAAGTATGGTGCCGCCGCTCCGAGGTCGATCTCCGGTCTACCGCCCGGTGCTGGCCGCGCGGCGTGGGGAACTGGAGGCGCTGGCCCGGCTCGACGACGCCTCCGCCGCGCTGCTCGCACCGATCCTCGACGTCCCGGCGGACGCGACGTCCATCGTGGACTCCCTGACCCGGCTGCCCGCCGGGCTGCTGCCCGCCGTCGACGTGTCGGCGCTGCCGGACGCCACGGAACACGACCCGGTCCGCTGGGGCGTACCGCTGGTGCCGGTCATCGGTCTCGCGGACAGTGACCGGCGGCTGGCCGCGCACGGCGCGGCGGCCCGGGTCTGGGCACACCACGCGGTCGTCCGGTTGCGCGTCGGTCCGGACCGGGCCGGGCCGGACGCCGCAACCGCGGCCGCGGAACGGGTATGGCGGGTGACCGGCCTGCTGCCCGAGCAGTGCGACCTGCTGCTCGACGCCGGGGACGTGTGCTGCCAGGCTGACGTCCGGCTGGCCGAGCCGAGGGTCCGGCGGGCGGCGCAGTGGGCCCGGCGGCACGCCTGGCGCTCGGTGACGGTGGCGGCCGGCGGGATGCCGCCGGCCCTGTCCCGGCTGCCGGTGGACGAACCGGTCCGCCTGGAGCGGTACGACTGGTCGCTCTGGCGGCGTCTGGCCGATCTGCGCCTCGGGTACGGCGACTACGGCGTCGGCTGCGCGGTACGCGACGCGGACGAGCCGGGCGACCGGACACCGACGCTGCGCTGGGCAGCCGACGACGCGTGGTGGGTCTACCGCTGGTCGCGGCGGGGTGGGCGGGGCGACGAGCGCTTCGCCGACCTGTGCCGCTCGCTCACTGCCGCACCGCACTGGTCTTCGGCCGGGGCCGGCTTCTCGTGGGGCGACCACGAGATCGTCCGGCGGGCCCGGCGGGGCGCCGGCGCGGGCTCACCCGCCAACTGGATCGCGTGGAGCACCTCGCACCACCTGGCGCACGTGCTGGCCGCGCTGGTCCGGCCGGAACCGGACCAGCGCGCCGGCTGAGTTCACTCCTTCTCGGTGAACCCGAACTGGACCACGCCCTCCTCGTCGACCATCGCGTCCACCGACGTGTCGTTGAGCAGCTCGGCCGCGTCCGAGTCGAGGAAGATGCGCGCACCCTCGGTGTCCACCACCTGGTCGCCCTGCACCGGCTGCGGCACCAGCTCGATCGAGAGCGAACCGGCGTCGGTGTCGGCGGCGATGCGCAGCCCGCCGGCGTCGGCGACGTCCTGCTGGGCGGCGAGGTCACGGATCACCAGGACGGCGTTGTCGGTCATGGTCAGCATGGCTGAACTCCTCATGGCTGGATGTCGGGTTTCGCGGGCGACACGGCCCACGCGGTCGGCTCGCGACCCGGAAGCGGGCGAGACACGATCTCGCCGCGCTGGAAGCAGGGCGGTTCCACCGCCCTCACCCCCACCGTGCCCGCTGCCAGGTCATCCGTCAAACGGAACCCGGCGATCGGCCGCTCCCCGGTGAACAGGGGTTTTCCCCGAGCCGTACCGGGAACACCGGGGGTTTGCGGTGGCGGCATCGGCGGCCGCAAATAACCTTTCGCGCCGGAGCCTTTCCCGCAGGAAATCTCCGTGGCAGCATCTTCCCATGCATCGTCGCCTATTCCCCCGGGCGCTCGCGGTGCTGGCGCTGGTCGCCACCGCGGCTGCCGCCGGCACCACCACCGCCACCGCCGAAGCGCCCACCCCCGCGCAGACCCGGCTGAACGCCACCATCGACGCCGTCCTCGCCGACAGCCGGCTCAACGGAGCGCAGGCGGGCGTGGTCGTCGTCGACACCACCACCGGCCGCACGCTCTACGACCGCAACGGCACCCGGCGGCTCATCCCCGCCTCCAACACGAAGCTGCTCACCTCGGCGGCGGCGATGGAACTCCTCGGTCCGGGCCACCGCTTCACCACCGAGGTGAGCGCCGACGGGCCGCGGCGCGCCGGGATGCTCTCCGGCGACCTCTACCTGCGCGGCGGCGGCGACCCCACCATCCTCGCCGCCGACTACGACCGGCTCGCCGAGCAGGTCGCCGCGGCCGGCGTACGCGTGGTCGCGGGCGATCTGATCGCCGACGACACCCGGTACGACAAGGGCCGCCTCGGTCCGGACTGGACCTGGGACGACGAGCCCTACTACTACGCCGCCCAGGTGTCGGCGCTGACAGTGGCCCCGGACACCGACTACGACGCCGGCACCGTGATCGTCCACGCCGCGCCGGGCACCCGGGCCGGCGCCCGGCCGAAGATCACCATGACGCCTGACAACGGCTGGCTGCGGATCGACAACCGGGCCGAGACGGTCGCCGACGGCGAGACCACCATCTCCTTCGAGCGCGAGCACGGCGGCAACACGGTGGTGGTGACCGGCCAGATCGCCGTCGGCCAGGCCGCCGAGAGCGACTGGGTCACCGTGTGGGAACCGACCGGGTACGCCGCCGACGTGTTCCGCTCCGCGCTGCGGCGGCACGGCGTACGGGTGCTCGGCCGGACCGTGCTCGGCACCGCCACCCCCGACACCGCCAAGCCGCTCGCCCGGCACGACTCGATGCCGCTGGCCGACCTGATGGTGCCGTTCCTCAAGCTCTCCAACAACGGTCACGCCGAGGTGCTGACCAAGGAACTGGGCCGGCAGCTCTCCGGATCCGGCACCTGGGCCGCCGGGCTGTCAGCGATCAGCGGGTACGTGGGCGACGCCGGAGTGGACACCGGCACGCTGCGCCAACGCGACGGTTCCGGGCTGTCCCGGCGCAACCTCGTCCCGCCGGCCCAGTTCGTCACGCTGCTCTCGGCGGTCCGCGCCGAACCGTGGTTCGACACCTGGTACGCCGCGCTGCCGGTGGCCGGCAATCCGGACCGGTTCGTGGGCGGAACGCTGCGCAGCCGGATGGGCGGCACGGCAGCAGCGAACAACGTGCACGCCAAGACCGGCAGCCTGACCGGCGCGTCAGCACTCTCCGGCTACGTCACCGACGCCGACGGGCGGCTGCTCGCCTTCTCGATCGTGCTGAACAACTACCTCACCTCGTCGGTGAAGGGGCTGGAGGACCAGATCGCCATCGCGCTGGCCTCGTACACCGAGAAGGAGACGGCGACCGCCCGGCGGACGGTGCCGGCCGCGCCCGAGTCGCCGCGCGTGCCGGAGGGCCGGGAGTGCTCCTGGGTGAAGCCCGCGCTCTGCTGACCGGCCCGTGCCGCCCCGGTGCTCAGGCGCCGGGGCGGTACGGACGCGGGTCGGCCGCGGGATCGCCGCGCTCGACCAGCGCGTCGATCTCGGCCGACGGCAGCCCGCGCAGCGTGAGCACCCGGCGGCCCCACACGTGCAGGCGGCACGGGTGCGGGCTGGCGTCGTTGCGGCAGATGGTCCCGCCCGACCAGGCCCGCGGCGCGTGCACCACCACCGCCCGCACCGCGAACTGGACGTCCTCGACCGTCACGTACGGCGGCATCGGGATCTCGCGCAGCACGTCACAGTCGGTGCGCGGGCGGGCGGGGGCGACGGGGGCAGGGCCGGTCATCGGTCGGGCCTCCACAGAGGATGGTCGGACGGGACAACCGAAACGTACGACGCCCGGCCGGGTACGCGACGGACAAACTGTCCCCGCTCAGCGCAGCGCCACCGCCTGGAGACTGACGTTGCCGCAGTCGCCGAGCGACTCCTCCACCGTCCAGTTCATCAGCAGCTTCGCACCGCGCGGGGCGCGGAACCTGATCGTGAACTCGGCGGTGAGCGCGGTGTGCGGATCCTCCATCCGCAGCGTGGTCACCGAGCCGCCGCTGGAGACGCGCACGTCGAGGCGGCCGCGGGCCATCCAGAGCCCGGCGTACAGACGCACCGTGCGCTGCTGCCCGTCGGCCGCAACCGCGAGGTTGAACCCGCTGCCCCGGTTGCAGGTGTAGACGCCGGACATGGTGCCGCTCGCCGACGCGACCGGGTTGCCGTCACGCCAGGCGTACGCCTCGGGGTTGTTGCTGAAGCTCTCCCGCCGCCCCCGGCCGCCCTCGTCGCGGATCTCGCCGGAGCCGCCCCGCTTGCGGACCGTCCGGTCGGCACCGGTGAGCCCCCAGTGGACCCAGTCGGTGGGGCCGGCGGCGGTGAGGTCGACAGTGGCGGGCACCTCGGCGCGGGTGACGGTGACGGTCGGCGGCAGCGCGGGCGTCGGTGACGGCGACGGCGACGGCGTGGACGGCGACGGGCTCGGCGACGGCGGCCGCTGCCGGGGACGCAGCCCCGGGTTGACCACCGAGTCGCCGGCCTCGTTCGGCAGCCCGACCCGGCCGGGCGGCGCCACCGGCACTCCGGCGTGCTCCTCGCGTGGCGTGCCGTGCCGTTCGACGCCGAGGTAGACGGCCAGCGCCGCCAGGCAGAGGACCGCGGCCAGCCCTTCCAGCATCAGCCGCCGCCGGCGGCGCAGCCGGCGCAGCGCGGACCGGGTACGCGGAAGGCCGTGCCGGTGCGAGCCGGGGCCGGTACGCGGACGGTCCTCCTGGCCCACCACACCCTCCACTTCGGTCACGACACCGCCGGAAACGACAGGTGCGCGACGGGCTTCACGGTGTCACCGCACGGCTCTTTGCGCCATATGTCGAGTGACGGGCGTTTCCAGTTCGTTACCTGACGACCGCCCGCCGGACCGGCCGCTCAGCTTACCGTGATCGCCTGCAACGCCACCCCGTCGTTCTGCCCCCCGGTCACCGTCAGGGCGTGCCACCTGATCAGCAGCCGCTCCCCGGGGGCCGCCCGGAAGCGGATGACGTACTGGTAGAAGCGGTCGCCCGCGGCGAGGGCGACCTCGCGGACGGCGGGATCTCCACCGCTGGACAGCGACAGGTCGAGCCGCGCACCGGCCGAGAACGTGCCGACGAACAACCGGACCGTACGCACATCCCCGCTCCCGGCCACGCCGAGCGTGAAGCTCTTCCCGGCGCCGCGCTGGAAGACACCCGCCCGGGTGCCCTCCTGACGCGCCGTCGGCGTGCCGTCGGTCCACTGGAGATCACACGCGCCCGCGTTGTGCTCCAGCCGCTCGCCACCCGGATCCTGGATCTCGCCCGTACCGCCCGCCTTGCGATGGAAGCTGTCCGCGCCGGTCCCGCCCCAGTGCCGCCAGTCCCGCGTACCGAGGTCGGTGAGCGACAACGACCCCGGCAGCGGCGCCAGGTCCACGTCGAGCAGCGGCCCGCCGGGTGCGACCGGGTCGCCGGTGGCCGGTGCCTGGTCGCTGGGCGCTTGTCGGCTCGGCGCCTGGCCGCTGGGTGCTTGGCCGCTTGGTGCTTGGTCGTTCGGTGCCTGGTTGCCGGGTGCCGCCACGGGCGCGGTCTCCCGGGTCAGCGGGGGTGGCGTGGACGACCTGGCCGCGTACGCCAGCGCCGCCACCAGGCCGGTCACGGCCACGGCCGCCAGTACGGCGCGCCGGCGTCGACGCCGCGCCCGGGCCGCGGCGACGCGGGTGGCCGGGGCGTCGGGCGGGGGGCGCATCGGACCGGCGATCGGGGCTAGGGTCCGGCTCAGCCGGGCCTTGGCCGCTCGGGCGGCGGCGCGCAGCCGGGCACCGATCCCGCCGGTCACGTCGGACAGGCCGCCGGTCAGGCCGGCGAGGCGCGCCGGGATGCTCTCCCGGGCGGAGTGCCGGCCCGGTCTCGCCTCCGCCTCCTGAGGCAGACCGGAGCCGGCCGGCTCGTCGGCTGCACCCGGCCGGACCGGTGACGGGCCGGACAGGTGCAACCCGATCGGGGCCGGCCCGACCAGCGGAACCCGGCCGCCGGGCGGACTCGGACGCGGCTCGGGCACCGACGCCGACGTCCCGGAGGCGAGCGGGCCTGGCCCGAGCGTCCGGGAGGCTGGCGGGTCGGGGCTGGGCGGAGTCGACGTAGGAGGGCCGGGCGCGGGAGGGCCTGCGGGGAGCGTGCCGGGCACGGGCATGTTGGCTGGAAGCGGGCCCGCGGCGGGGAGGTCGGGAGTCGACGGGCCGGCGGTACGCGGAGGCGGCCAGACAGCGGTACCCGGCGGTTCCAGGTCCCCCACGGAAACCCGATCGTCCGGGTCGGCCGGTGGACGGTCCCCGTCCGGCGGGGTCACCGTCCGGGGCGTGGCGGGATCCGTGTCCCCAGGGAGGCGGCGTGGACCGGCGGGGCGCTCCGGCGCGTCGACCCCGTCGTCCGGTGTGGGCAGCCAGCCCCCGACCCGGATCCCGGTACGCGCGATGTCGTCCTCAGCCACCGACCCTCCCTCGGCCACCGGCGGCGAGCGGCCCGGCCCCGTGGCTCGCCGTAGGGAGGATGACACAGAACGCGATCTTGCAGAAGGCATCAGCCCTCGCAATTCCCACGCCTGCCCGGCGCCGGCCATCCCAGCAGGACAGATCTTGGAGATTTCCGCCCCCACAGGGGCCATTCCGTACCAAGATCTCCGTACCCAGCCACGGCGGACCGCGCCCACCCGAGACCGTCGGGTCGATCATGAAGTTGGCGGCGGCAAAACGGGCATCCAAGGCCGCTAACTTCATGATCGACGCGTGTCAGCGGGTGGGGGCGGCGGGTCAGTGGCGGGTGCGGCGTTCGAGGCCTCGGGTGGGGTGCCAGCTCTCGATCACGAGGTGGTCTGGTGGGTCGCCCACCCGGGTGAGCACCACCTCGGTCAGCTCGATCCGGAAACTGTGCGAGCCGTCCTCGGCGGGCGGCTCCTCGTGCGCCCGGCCGGCGATCTTCGCGTCTCCGTCCCAGGTGGACGGGTCGTCCGGCGGGGCGTCCTCGGTCGGGCTGTGCAGCGCCACCCGGGGATCGCGGCGCAGATCGAGCGCCTTGACCGCGCCGGCCATGCTGCCCAGCCGCAGCTGCCCGTCGTCACCGAAGTCGAACTCGGTACCGCTGATCCGCGGCGAGCCGTCCCGCCGCAGTGTCGCCATCGTGCCGTGCTTGCGGACCGCGAAGCGGGCGCGTACCCGCGCCGCGAACTCGGGCTCGGCCGCCACCAGGTCGGACCACCATGTCATACGCCCGAGTGTGTCCGGAAAACCTGACAACCCGCGGCACATTTCCCAGCGGACTCAGCCCACCTGGAAACCGAGCGCCTGGGCCAGCATCACCGCCTGCTCGGCGTCGATCCGCGCGCCGGAACGCTGCACCGCAGTCGGGTCGAGCGCGGACAGGTCACTGCCGCGCAGGTCGGCCCGGATCAGCTTGGCGGCGTGCAACTCGGCGCCGGAGAGGTCCACGCCGGTCAGCGTCGCGCCGGTCAGGTCGGCCCCGGTCAGGTCGACCTCCCGCATCCGTACGTCGGTGATCCGCGCCCCGCGCAGGTCGGCGCCGGCGAGCGTGACGAAGGACCAGTCGCCCCGGTCGACTCGCAGCGGGCGCAGGTCGCAGCGGTCGAACGTGCTGCCGACCAGCTTGCAGCCGGTGAACTCGGCCTCGAAGAGGTTGCACTTGCTGAACGAGCACCTGGTGAACGCCGAGTCGGTGTGCCGGGAGGCGTTGAACGCCACGTTGCCGAACACGCAGTCGGTGAAGACAGCGCCCCGGCTGACCGCCTCGGTCAGGTCGACGTGGAAGAACTCGCATCGCACGAAGTGCCGGTCGGCCAGCTCCTCGGCGTACCAGTCCTGCTGGCGGTAGGTGACGTCCTCGACCGGCTCGGGCATGCCACCGACCCTAATGACACTTCCGGGGCCGAGGTACCTGCGGGTAGGTTCGCGTCGTGAGTGTCACGGTGAGCACCGATCCCGGCCACGTCGGCTTCGCTTCCGCCCGGCTGGCGCGGATCGACGAGCACTTCGCCCGGTACGTCGACGACGGCCGGCTCGCCGGCTGGCAGATCGTCGTCAGCCGCCGGGGCGAGGTCGCCCACTCCTCGACGTACGGGCTGCGGGACCGGGAGGCCGGTACGCCGGTCGAGGCGGACACGCTGTGGCGCATCTACTCGATGACCAAGCCGATCACCTCGGTCGCGGCGATGATGCTCTGGGAGGAGGGCCGGTTCGAGCTGAACGACCCGGTCAGCCGCTGGCTGCCGGAGTTCGCCGACGTACGCGTCTACGACCGGGGGTCGGTGCTCAAGCCGTACACCGTGCCGGCGGTCGAGCCGATCCGGATCTGGCACCTGCTCACCCACACGGCCGGCCTGACGTACGGCTTCGCCCAGGTCTCGGTGGTCGACGGCCTGTACCGGGCGGCCGGCTTCGACCTGGGCGTGCCGGCGGGCGCGGACCTGGCGGCGGCCTCGGCCGGGCTGGCCCGGCTGCCGCTGCTGTTCCAGCCGGGCACGAGCTGGAACTACGGCGTCTCCACCGACGTGCTGGGCCGCCTGGTCGAGGTGATCTCCGGGCAGTCGCTGGACGCGTTCTTCGCCGAGCGCATCCTGGGCCCGCTGGGCATGACGGACACCCGCTGGTGGGTGGACGCGGCGGACTCCAAGCGCCTGGCCGCCCTCTACGCCCCGCACCCGGCCACCGGCCAGGCGGTACGCGCCGACGGGGTGGGCCGGGCCGCGCTGGCGGAGCCGACCTGGCACTCCGGCGGCGGCGGGCTGGTCTCCACGGCGGCCGACTACCACCGGTTCACCCAGTTTTTGCTGCGCGGCGGCGAGCTGGACGGGGTCCGCCTGCTCGGCCCGCGCACGGTGCGCTTCATGACCCGCAACCATCTGCCGGGCAACCGGGATCTGGCCTCGTTCTCGCCGGAGGGCTTCGCCGAGACGATCCTCGACGGGATCGGCTTCGGGCTGGGCTTCGCGGTGGTGCTGGACCCGGTGCCGTCGCGGGTGCCGAGCAGCGTCGGCGAGTTCTACTGGGGCGGCCTGGCCAGCACCGCGTTCTGGGTGGACCCGGTGGAGGAGGTCACCGCGCTGCTGTTCACCCAGCTGATGCCGTCGAGCACGTACCCGCTGCGCAGCCAGTTGCGCCAGCTCGTCTACTCGGCGATCGTCGACTGAGCCGGTTCGGCGGAACTCCCGCCGCCCGCCTGTGGGCTGCCTAGCCTGTGAGGCATGAGCGACATCGTCGTGTTCGGCGCCGGCGGGACGGCGGGCTCGCGGATCGCGGCCGAGGCGGTCGAGCGGGGGCATCGGGTGACAGCGGCGGTGCGGCGTCCGGAGGCGGTCGGCTACCTACCCCCCGGCGTACGCACGGTGACCGGCGACGCCACCTCGGCGCGGAGCGTACGCGAATTGGCCGAGGATGCGGACGTGCTGGTGGTGGCCATCGGCGGCGGCGAGCGCGAGTTGTGGCGCGACGCCGCGCGGACGCTGGTCGACACGCTGCGTGAGTTGCCCGACCCACCTCGGGTGATCCACGTCGGCGGCGGCTCGACGCTGCTCACGCCGAAGGGCACCCGTTACCTGGACGAGCCGGACTTCCCGGAGGAGTACCGGGACTCGGCGCACGGCCAGGCCGACGCGCTGGAGTTCTACCGCACCAGCGCGGACGGGGTGACCTGGACGTACGTCTCCCCGCCGCCGCTGGAGTTCCACCCGGGTGAGCGGACCGGGCACTACCGCACCGGCACCGACCAGCCGGTGACCGACGCGCAGGGCCGGTCGGTGCTCACCTACGAGGACCTGGCGGTGGCGATCGTCGACGAGATCGAGAATCCCCGGTTCGGCAACGCCCGCTTCACCGTCGCGTACTGATCCGGCGCGTACTGCTTCAGTCGGCCAGCCGGGCCGGGAAGCCGCCGGTGGCGATCGGACCCCAGGACTCGATCGTGACGCGGATCAGTGACTTGCCCTGCGCGACCATCGCCGACCGGTACTCGTCCCAGTCCGGGTGCTCGCCGGAGATGCTGCGGAAGTAGTCGACGAGCGGCTCCAGCGCCTCGGGCAGGTCGAGCACCTCGGCCACGCCGTCGACCTGCACCCACGGGCCGTTCCAGTCGTCGGAGAGCACGCACGCGGAGACGCGCGGGTCGCGGCGGATGTTGGCGACCTTGGCGCGTTCGGGATAGGTGGAGATGACCAGGCGGCCCTCGGCGTCCACGCCGCACGCCACCGGGGAGGACTGCGGGCGCCCGTCGGAGCGGGTGGTCATGAGCACGACGTGGTGGCGGGGGCGGAGGAACTCGATCAGGGCGTCCCGGTCGACCCGGGTGTTCTTCGCGATGCTGCGTGCCATGCCCTCGGTTCTACCAGGCCGGCCGGTCGATCTCAGCGCGGACGCCCGGCGGCCCGCTGCGCCGGGACCTGCTCCGGCACCCGCGGGCGGGCCGAGGGCCGCCAGGCACGGCCGTTGGCGTAGATCACCCGGAAACCGAGGTACGCGGCGAGCGGCGCCCAGTGCGCCGAGCGCATCCGCACCTCGGCGGCGTTGTGGCGCTGACCGTTGGCGAGCACGTCGAGCAGCACCGTCTCGAAGGCGGCCGACTCGACCCAGTCGACCTCGCGGGTGAAGCCGCAGATCAGCGCCGCGCCGGTGACGTCGAGGAACTCGCGCAGCGTGGCGTCGGAGGCGCGCAGCACCGAGCAGCTGCCGAAGTAGAGGCGGCGGCCCTCGCAGCGGCCGGCCATCCGCTCGGCCACGTCCGACAGCTCGACCGAGTCCCAGTCGGTGAGGCAGAGCCGGCTCGGCTCGCCGTGCATGGCGAAGAAGCCCACCCGGTGATCCGCGTACTGCTTGAGCAGCCACCTGTCGACGAAGTAGAACAGCTCGTCGCGGGTGGCCGCGTCCTTGTGGATGTAGCGGATGCGGCCGAGCCGTTCGAGCAGGTCGAGCGTGGGCAGGACGGATCCTCGTTCGTTGAGGTCGCGGTGCCACTGCCCCTCGACGCAGAACACGCCGCCACGCGCCAACGCCCACCTCCCCGCCCGTCGAGGTCGCCGCCCGGGTCCGGGAGCAGACGTTACCGCCCACCTCCGACGGGCGACACCCGGCGGCGCGTTCGCAAACAGGCACTATTCACAGCCGATATCCAGCAACCGCCTGATGTGAGAACAATTTCGGCTAATCACCACGAAGAATCCTCTCACCTGTCACGGTGAGAGAGACGGGACGTACCGGTCGATGTGCCCGTCCAACCCCAGTTCCGCTCTGACATCGGGAGGACTCTGTGCGCGTCAACACCCTGAAGCGGGCGGCGGTCGCGTTCGCGCTGGCCCTGCCCGGGGCCGCCGTGGCGACCGTCGTGGCCGCGCCACCGGCCCACGCCGACGGCTGCTACACCTGGAACCGCATGCTGTCCCAGGGACAGTCCGGCTCCGACGTACGGCAGCTCCAGATCCGGGTGGCCGGCTGGGCAGCGTACGGCGGCATCGTCCGGGTCGACGGCGTGTACGGCCCGGAGACAGCCGCCGCTGTCAAGCGCTTCCAGGCCGCGTACGGGCTGCGGGCCGACGGCGTGGCCGGACCGAAGACGTTCGCCAAGATCTACGACCTGCAGAAGGACAGCGACTGCACGCCGAAGCACTTCAGCTACGCCGAGCTGGACAACGGCTGCGGCAAGGGCGGGTGGGCCGGTGGCCCGCTCTCGTCGTCGGCCACCCGGGAGAACGCGCTGCGCACCATGTGGAAGCTGGAGGCGCTGCGGCGCAGCCTCGGCGACAAGCCGCTCTACGTGACCAGCGGGTTCCGCAGCATCGCCTGCAACCGGCAGGTCGGCGGCGCCGCGGACAGCCAGCACCTCTACGGCAACGCGGCCGACCTGATCGCCAAGCACCGCAGCCTCTGCGACATCGCCCGTTCCGCCCGCGACCAGGGCTTCAGCGGCATCTACGGCCCCGGCTACCCGGACCACGACGACCACACGCACGTGGACTCGCGGCGGGAGAACAACCGGGACAAGGTGCCCAACACCAGGGACTGGTCCGCCCCGGACTGCGGGGTCGAGTAACGCGGTGACGGCGGCCCGGCACGGGGGTGGGGGCTCCCCGGCCGGGCCGCCGTCGGCATGCTCCGGCACGACCGACGCCGCTCCGCGACGGGGCGTCGACGCGACCGGAACCGGGCGCCGGGCGTCGGCTCACCCGGACCGGGCGACGGGTCGGATCGCCCAGGGCCTGGCGACGGGGTCAGCTCGCCCGGGGCCAGCGGGGCCGGGCGGTGGGAGCCGACCGGGCGGCGACGGGCCGCAGACCGGGCCGGACCGGCGGCGCGGCGACCCGCGGGACCGGACCGCGCGCCGCCTGAGCCGCGGCGGCCGGGCGGACGGCCTGACCCGGCACCGCCCGCGCCGGCTGTCCCGGCACCGGACGTCCGGCCTGCCCGGCGGCCGGACGGGCGCCGGACGGGCCGGTCAGCACGAACGGGAAGGGCACGTGCACGAACGGGTTGCCGTGCCGGATCAGCGCGTCGATCTGACGGTCGTTGAGACCGTGTGTCTCCAGTACCCGCCGGCCCCAGCGATGCAACCGGCAGGGGAACGACGAGCCGTCGTTGCGGCACTTCGGCCCCGCGGGCCACTCCTCGGCGGCGTGCACCACCACCGCCCGGACCGCGAGGCGGACGTCCTCGGGGGTCAACGGCGCCGGTACCGGCACCTCGCCCAGGATCTGGTCGATGGGATCCGTCGACTGCTCACCAACTCGCACGGCAGGCCTCCCGCAGCTCGGCAGCGGTGCAGCGGAACGGCCGCACCACATCCTCGACCACTGGTACGGCCGGGAAACGGCAGCAGTTCAATCCCGCCACGCGGCGAGCAGTTCGGCCGGCCCGATCGCCGTGACACCGTCAACCGCACGGCCACTGCGCACCACCGCGACGACCGGCGTCTGGTCGTCGGCGCCCGGTAGCTGGGCGCGGTGGTGAAGCAGCCGGGCCAGGTCGTGACCGTCGAACGCGCCGTTCTCCAGCCACTTGACCGAGCCCACGAACGTGATCCGCTTGGCCACCGGGCTACGGTCACCGCCGACCAGGTCGATCTCGGGATCGTTGATACGCGTCCAGTACCCGCCCACCACCGCCGTCTCGAACGGCAGGTGCCCCGGCGGCAGCCGGCGCAGCGACTCCCGGATCACCGGCTCGACCGCACGTCCCCGCCATGAGGTCCAGGACGAGTGGATGCGGGCGAGGGTCAGATCCCCTCTGCCGCGCTCGATCTCGGCGAGGTAGGGATCGAGGAAGGCGAGCCAGAAGCGGAGATGCGGATCGGCGACCACGTACCGGGTCTCGCGCGAAGGACGGGTGGACAGCGGGAGGGTGGCCTCCACGATCCGTTTGTCAGCCAGCAGTCGGAGCGCGCGGTGCAGCGAAGCCTGCGGGATTCCGCCGGCGGCCCGCGCGATGGAGGAGGCGGTGCGCTCCCCGGAGCCGATGGCGCGCAGCACCACGCCCGGCTGGGACTGCGGCGGAAACTCGGCAGCGAAGGCCCGTTCCCCGCTGACGATCAGTGCGGACGTGGGATCCGGGACAGCCTTGGCGAGGTAGTCGCGCACGGTCTCGCCGGGGGCCCAGTCGTCGAGGACGAGCGGCAGGCCGCCGGTGACGAGGTACGCATCGATGGCATCCGCCGACGGCAGCTGGAGCATCTCGCCCACGTCGCCGGGGCTCAGCGGCGGCACGACCATTTCGGTCGCGCGTTGGTGGAACGGCCGACCGTAGTCGTTGAGCGCCTCCATCATCGCCAGGTCCGAGCCGACGCAGATCAGCAGGACCGGCCTACGGGACAACTCCCGGTCGAAGACCTTCTGGAGGGTGCCCTCGAAACCTGGATCGGTGGCGATGAGGTAGGGCATCTCGTCGAGCACGACGACGCTGGTCTGGTCCGCGGGCAGCGCGGCGGCGAGGAGGGTGAGTGCCGCGTCCCAGGTGGCCGGTGCCTGCCCGGCGAACAGACCCGCTCCGGGAAGTGTCGAGCCGGCCGCCGCCGCAACGAAGAGCCGCAGGTCGGCGGCGGGTGTGGGTTGCGCCGAGGCGGTGAAGAAGAGGTGGGGTACGCCCGTACGCTCGACGAACTCCTCCACGAGGCGGGACTTGCCCACCCGGCGACGTCCTCGCATGAGCACTGCTCGTCCGGGCCGTCCTGCGCGTCAGACCAGGCCGGCGTCCTGGACCAGCAGGGCCACCTGCACGCGGTTGTTCAGGTCGAGCTTCGTCAGCAGGCGCGACACGTACGCCTTCACGGTCGCCACGCTCATGAACAACTCGGCGGAGATCTCCGCGTTGGTCCGGCCCCGGCCGAGCAGCACCGCGACCTCCCGCTCCCGCTCGGAGAGGCCGTCGAGCAGCCGTACCGCCCGCTCCCGCTTCGGGTCCGGGCTCGCCACCGGCGCGGTGCCGGTGACGTGCGCGATGAGCTTGCGGGTCACCGCCGGGGACAGCGTCGCCTCCCCCGCCGCGACCCGGCGTACCGCCGCCACGATCTCGGCCGGCGGGGTGTCCTTGAGCAGGAAGCCGCTCGCCCCGGCGCGCAGCGCCCGCAGCACCTGCTCGTCGGCGTCGAACGTGGTGAGCACCAGCACCTCGGGCGGTTCCGGGGTGGCCCGCAGCGCCTCGGTGGCGGCCAGCCCGTCGACCCGGGGCATGCGGATGTCCATCAGCACCACGTCCGGGGCGTACGCGGCGACCGCCGCCGGCACCTCGGCGCCGTCGGTGGCCTCGCCGACCACCGCCAGGTCGGGTACGCCGCCGAGGATCATCGACAGCGCGCCGCGGACCAGGGGATCGTCGTCGACGATCAGCACCCGCACCGGCGCGCTCACCGGGCCGCCCAGGGCAGCCAGGCGGTCAGCCGGAACCCGCCGTCGGCGTCCCGCCCGTGTTCGAGGCGGCCACCGGCGAGCGTGACCCGTTCCGCGATCCCGACCAGCCCGGTGCCGGCGCCGGGAATGGCGGTGGGCGACGCGCCGACCGGCCACGGGTTGTGGATCTCCACCGCCAGCCCGTCCCCCGGGCCGCCCGCCAGCCGGACCGTGACCACCGCGCCGGGCGCGTGCTTGCGGGCATTGGTCAGCCCTTCCTGCACGATCCGGTACGCGCTGCGCCCGATCGCCGCGGGCACCGCCTCCGGCTCGATCACCTCGTCGACCACGGTGACCCGTACCCCGGCGTCGCGACTCTCGGCGACCAGCGCGGGCACGTCGGCCAGCGTGGGCTGCGGCCGTTCCGGCGTGGCCTCGGAGCCGACCTCGGCCCGCAGCACGCCGATCACCTCGCGCAGGTCCTGGAGCGCGGCGTGCGCGCTGGCCCGGATCACCCCGGCCGCCCGCGCCACCTCCTCCGGCGGCGCGTCCGGCCGGAACTCCAGCGCGCCGGCGTGCAGGCTGAGCAGGGAGATCCGGTGGGCGAGCACGTCGTGCATCTCCCGGGCGATCCGGCCGCGTTCGAGCTGCCGGGCCTGGTCGAGCCGGAGTTGCTGCTCGGCCTCGGCCCGCTCGGCCCGGTCCCGCAGGGACAGCACGAGCTGGCGGCGGGCGCGGACGAACAACGCCCACGCCACCACCACGCAGATGAACAGCCCGGTCCACACGGCGGAGGCCCAGACCGGCAGCGTCGGGTCGGGCCGGACCGCGAGGTAGACCGGCAGGCTCAACAGTTGCCAGGCCACCAGCGCCAGGCCCACCGGCAGCGGCCGGTGGACCAGCACGGTGAACACGATGACCAGCAGCGCGACACCGCCGGTGACCGAGAAGAGCGCCAGCGGCGCGGTCGCCACCGCGAGCCCGACCGGCCAGCGCCGGCGCAGCCAGAGCGCGCCGCTGACGAGCAGGCCGACGAGCAGGTCGACCTCCTCCAGCCAGGCCGGACCGGCGTTGAGGCCGAACTCCGGGGTGGCGCTGGTCACGTCGCCGTGCGCGATCAGCACCCAGAGCAGCGAGGCCACGAACAGCACGCCGTCCACGAACCAGTCCCGCGGCGTCCGCCGGGCGGCTCGGGCGGGCACCAGGGAGCCCGGCAGGAGCCAGGGATGATCGGGTACGGCGGCACTGGTCACCCGTCCATGCTAGGAAGCCCTCCGGACCGGCTACCAGCTACCAAAGTCGACGCCTGCGGTGAACCGAGGTCGACGGCGGCGCAGACCGCCGGCCGCAGCGCGTGACCGGGTGGCCCCGGCAGGCTCGACGGCATGATCGAAGTCGACCAGCTCACCAAGCGGTACGGTCCGCACACAGCCGTCGAGGACGTCACGTTCCGGTGCGAACCGGGTTCCGTGACCGGTTTCCTCGGGCCGAACGGCGCCGGGAAGTCCACCACGATGCGGATGATCTGCGGGATGACGCCGCCCACCTCGGGCGGCGCCACAGTCGGCGGACGCCCGTACCGGCACCTGCCCAACCCGGGACGGGAGATCGGCGTGCTGCTCGACGCCTCGGCGCAGCACGCCGGGCGCACCGGGCGGGAGACGCTCACGCTCGCCGCCCGCACCATGGGCGTGGACCGGGGGCGGGTGGCGGCGGTACTCGACCAGGTCGGGCTGAACGACACCGCGGCCCGGCGCCGCGTCGGCGCGTACTCCCTGGGCATGCGGCAGCGGCTCGGCCTGGCTCTGGCGCTGCTGGGCGACCCTCGGGTCCTGATCCTGGACGAGCCGGCCAACGGCCTCGACCCGGAGGGGATCTTCTGGATGCGCGGCCTGCTGCGCGACTTCGCCGACCGGGGCGGCACGGTGCTGCTCTCCTCGCACCTGCTGCGCGAGGTGGAGGCGGTGGCCGACCGGCTGGTGGTGATCGGCGGCGGCCGGGTGGTCGCCCAGGGCGGCAAGGACGAGCTGCTCGCCGGCGCCGGCACGCTCGTGCGCGCCCGCGACCCGCACGCCCTGCGCCTGACGCTGGACCGGGCCGCGCTGCCCGCCACCGCCGGCACCGACGGCGGCTTCGTGGTCCGGGCCGAGCCGGGCCGGGTCGGTCAGGCCGCGGCGGACGCCGGACTGGTCCTCACCGAGCTGCGCCCGGCCGGCAGCGGCGGCCTGGAGCAGCTCTTCCTCACCCTCACCGCCGGCGCGTCGACCAAGGAGGCCGTCCGATGACCACCACTGCCGTTCCGACCGCCCGGCCGCGGCACGAGCCGGCCGTCGCCGGTCCCTCGCTGGCCCGGCTGACCGCCGTGGAGCTGCGCAAGCTCGCCGACACCCGGACCGGACGCTGGCTGCTGATCACGATCGGGCTGATCGCCGCCGCGATCGTGGTGGTGCAGCTGTTCGTCGTCGACGCGCCGGACCAGACGTTCACCGCCTTCTTCACGCCGTCGCTGCTGCCGGTCGGGCTGCTGCTGCCGGTGCTCGGCATCCTCTCCATCACCGGCGAGTGGTCGCAGCGCAGCGCGCTCACCACGTTCGCGCTGGTGCCCCGCCGCGAGCGGGTGATCGTCGCCAAACTCGCAGCGGTGGTGCTCGCCGCGCTCGCCTCGGTGCTCGTCAGCCTGGCCGTCGCCGCCGCCGGCACGCTCGCCGCCCGCGTCACCGGCGGGGCGGGTGCCTGGACGTTCGACTGGCAACTGCTGCCGCACGCGGCGGTGTTCCAGGTGGCGAGCGTGCTGATGGGCGCCGCCTTCGGCCTGCTGCTGCTGAACACGCCGCTGGCGATCGTCACCTACCTGCTGCTGCCCACGGTGTGGAGCCTGCTCGCCGCGATGATCTCCGCGCTGCGTGAGCCGGCCCGCTGGCTGGACACGTCGTACACGATGGAGCCGCTGCTCGGCGCCGAGATGAACGGCGGGCAGTGGGGCCGGCTCGGCGTCTCACTCGCCGTCTGGGTGCTCCTGCCGCTGGTCGCCGGTCTGGTGCGCACCATGCGCCGGGAGGTGTCCTGACAGTGACCGCATGGCAACCCGGCGAGGACGTCGTGGTCGACGGCGGACGCGGCGAGCTGGTGCTGATGTGGGCGGGGTTCCCGCTGCTCGGGGCGGGGCTGGGCGCCGGGCTGACCGCGGTGTCCGGCTGGATCGCCGGGCTGGCCTGGTTCCCGTTCCAGGGCCTGTTCGAGTTGCTCGACCGGTGGCCGGACGATCGGGCGTACCCGATCGGGGCCGGGGTGGGCCTGCTCGGCGGCCTGTTCCTGGCGGTGGTGGCGGTCCGCGAGCGGCTGACCGTCACGGTCGGGCACCGGACGGTACGGCTGCACCGCGACGGGCACGGCCGGGACCTGGCGCGCGCCGACGTTGCGGGGGTGTTCGTCGACGGCAAGGCGCTGGTGCTGCTGGACACCGCCGGTGGCGAGCTGGCCCGGGAGAAGTCCGACCTGGACGCCGAGCGGCTGCAGGAGGCGTTCACCCGGCAGGGCTGGCCGTGGACCGGGCAGGACCCGCACCGGGACGCGTACCGGCGGTGGGTGGAAGGGCTGCCCGGCCTGCCGTCCGGCGCGGACGCCCTGCTGCGCGCCCGGCAGCGGGCACTCGACGGCGGCCACGACGCCGAGACCCGGGAATTGCACGGGGAGCTGGCCCGGCTCGGCGTGGTGGTCCGCGACGAGGGCAAGCGGCAGTACTGGCGGCTGGTCGCCGGCCCGCCGCCGGGGTGACCGCCGCCGCCGGGCTGCGATCTTCGCGCCGAGGATTTACGTTCGTCCATGCGGGTGCGGCTCGCCGGACGGCGGCGGCCCGGCCGGAGTACGTCGGTGCGACGGGAGGGACCGGCATGGCGGTGGGACAGGGCATCTTCCGGCGCAAGCCGGTCGAGCAGATCGCCGACGAGACCGACGCGGGCCTCTCCCGCGAACTGGGGTTGTGGCAGCTCACCGCGATCGGGGTCGGCGGCATCATCGGCGCGGGTATCTTCGCGCTGGCCGGGGCGGTGGCGAACGAGACCGCCGGCCCGGCCGTGCTGGTGTCGTTCCTGATCGCCGGTCTGGCCAGCGCCGCCGCCGCGCTGTCGTACGCGGAGTTCGCCGGCATGATCCCCAAGGCCGGCTCGGCGTACACCTACGGGTACGTGGTGCTGGGCGAGGCGGTCGGCTGGTTCATCGGCTGGGACCTGCTGCTGGAGTACACGGCGATCGTCGCCGTGGTGGCCATCGGCATCTCCGGCTACTTCGGCTTCCTCGTCAACGAGCTGGGCGCGGACCTGCCGGCCTGGATGCTCGGCGCGCCCGGCACCGGCGACGGGCACCGGGTCGACCTGTTCGCTGTGGTGCTCTGCCTGCTCATCGCGTTCCTGCTGACCCGGGGCATCAGGGCCGCCGCCCGGTTCGAGACGTTCGTGGTGGGCCTCAAGGTCGCGGTGGTGCTGCTGGTGATCGTGGTCGGCTTCTTCCACGTGAAGACCGCCAATTACTCGCCGTACTTCCCGTTCGGCGTCGGCGGCGCGATCACCGGCGCGGCCACCGTCTTCTTCGCGGTCTTCGGGTACGACGCGATGAGCACCGCCGCGGAGGAGTCGCGCGACGCCCGCCGGCACATGCCGAAGGCGATCATCTGGTCGCTGATCGTCTCGATGGTGCTGTACGTGCTGGCCACGCTGGTGCTCACCGGCATGCAGAACTACCGGGACATCGACCCGGAGAGCGGCTTCTCCTCGGCGTTCGCGTCGGTCGGGCTCTCCGGGCTCGCAAGTGTGATCGCGGTCGGGGCGATCATCGGCATCCTCACCGTGATGTTCACGTTCATGCTCGGCGTGACCCGGGTGTGGTTCTCGATGAGCCGGGACGGGCTGCTGCCGGGCTGGTTCGCCAAGGTGCACCCGGTACGCCGGGTGCCGACCCGGGTCACCTGGATCGTCGGCGTCGGCTCGGCGCTGATCGCCGGCTTCCTGCCGATCCGGCAGGCCGCCGAGCTGACCAACATCGGCATCCTGCTGGCGTTCGTGGTGGTGTGCGTGGCGGTGATCGTGCTGCGCTACCGCCGTCCGGACGCACCGCGGACGTTCCGGCTGCCCGGCATGCCCGTGGTGCCGGCGCTCGGCGCGTTGTTCTCGATCTGGCTGATCACGTTCCTCGACCCGGTGACGTGGCTGCGGTTCGGCGCCTGGTTCCTGCTCGGCGCGCTCGTCTACGCGCTGTACGGCTACCGCCGTTCAGCGCTGGCCCGGCGCGACGAGGACACCGCCGACCGGGCGCGCTGACCGCGCGCCGCCCCGCCGGCCGACGTGACATGCCACATCCGCTGGCGCGTTTCCGGCATCAGAACGAACTGTTCGGGCATGTTCTCCGTACACACGTGTGGTTCGTGACGTCTACCTCGGAGGCATGGTGTCCGCACTTCGAACTGATCCATTCGCGGGGGCGATTCTCCAGGTCGGCGTACTCGCGGCCCTGGCCGGCACGGTCGGCCTGAGCGCGTACGGCTGGCTTGCCGGTCTGCTCTTCGGGGTGGTGACGGTCGCGGCGCTCGGATACGGGCTGCGCCGCTCGGGCGCGGACCGGCTCGGCCCGGCCGACTGGGTGACGCTCACCCGGGCGACGCTCACCGGCGGGGTTGCCGCGCTGACAGTCGACTCGTTCCGCGAGCCGATCGTGGTGCCGGTGCTCGTCGTCCTGAGCGCGGTGGCGCTGTCGCTGGACTGGGTCGACGGGCAGGTGGCCCGGCGTACCGGCACGGTGAGCGCGCTGGGCGCACGGTTCGACATGGAGGTCGACTCCTTCCTGGTCCTGGTCCTCTGCGGGTACGTCGCCGACCAGGTCGGTGCCTGGGTGCTGGTGATCGGCGCGATGCGGTACGTCTTCGTCGCCGCCGGCTGGGTGCTGCCGTGGATGCGCGGCTCGCTGCCTCCGCGCTACTGGCGCAAGGTGGTCGCCGCCACGCAGGGCATCGCGCTGGCGGTGGTGGCGGCTGGTGTCCTGCCCCGGCTGCTCGCGGTCGCGGTGCTTCTCGGCGCGCTCGCGATGCTCGTCGAGTCGTTCGGCCGTGACGTCGCCTGGTTGTGGCGGCACCGCGTACCGTCGCGGCGGCGCCCGGTGGCGCTCCCGGCCGCGCCGGTGTCCCCCGCGCCCGCCGTTCACCGCTCCGAGTGGACGCCGGGCGCGCGGATCGCGCGCGAGCCCGCCGAGGTCGGCGGGCGGCGCCCGTGACCGACCTGTCCCGCCGGGCGGACGGCGACGACGCCCCGAACGGCACCACGACCGACGGCACCGCGAACAACGGCACCACGACCGACGGCACGACGGCCGGGAGCGACCGCGCCACGAGCGACCCGGGCGACAGTGCCGCGTCCGACGCCGGCCCGGTCGACCGCACCCCCGGCCACACAGGGGCCGGGGACGACGGCGTCGCGACGCCCGGCCGACCGCGCGCCCGGCGGCTGCTCGCCGCGACGGTCACCGCGCTGGCCGCCGCACTCGTGCTGGTGGCGCTCGTCGCCCCGAGCGACGTCAACGGGTTCAGCCCTGGCGCGTTCCTGCGCATCCCGGTGGAAGGGCTGGTCGCCGTCGCCCTGCTGCTGGTCCTGCCGGCACGTCCGCGCCGGGTGGTGGCCACGATCCTCGGCGCGCTGCTCGGCCTGGTCCTCGTCCTCAAGGTCGCCGACCTCGGGTTCTCGCTGGTCCTGGACCGCCCCTTCGACCTGATCGCCGACTGGACGTTCCTCGGCGCGGGCGCGGAGTTCCTGTCCGAGTCGTACGGCCCGGCCGCCGAGGTGGGTGCGGTGGCGCTGGCAGTGGTCGCCGTTCTCGCCGTACCGCTGCTGGTGACGCTGTCGGCACGGCGGCTGGCCCGGGTGGTGGCCGGCCACCGGATGGTCTCCGCGCGCGCGACCACCGCGCTCGCCGCCGCCTGGGTGGTCTGCGCCGTGCTCGGCGCGCAGATCGTGCCGGGCGTCCCGGTCGCCGCAGACACGGTGGCGGCCGGTCTCTACGACCGTGCCCGGCAGGTACGGGCGGGCCTCAACGACCAGGAGACGCTGAACACGCAGCTCGCCGGCGACCCGTTCCAGAACGTGCCGGGCGACGAGCTGCTGACCGCGCTGCGCGGCAAGGACGTGCTGTTCACGTTCGTGGAGAGCTACGGCCGGGTCGCGCTGGAGGACCCGGGCCTCGCACCGGAGGTGGACGCCGTCCTGGACGAGGGAACCCGCCAGTTGCGGGCGGCCGGATACGGCAGCCGCAGCGCGTTCCTCACCTCGTCCACCACCGGCGGCGGGAGCTGGCTCGCGCACGCCACGCTGATGAGCGGCATCCGGGCGGACAACCAGTTGCGCTACACCAACCTGGTGCGCAGCGACCACCTGACCCTCAACGGCGCGTTCAAGCGTGCCGGCTGGCGGACCACACTGGTCATGCCGGCGCTCACCCGGGCCTGGCCGGAGGCCGACTTCTTCTCCCCCGACCAGGTGTACGGCGTGAAGGAACTCGGCTACCGGGGTCCGCTGTTCAGCTTCTCCTCACCGCCGGACCAGTACACGCTGTCGACGTTCCAGCGCCGCGAGCGCGGACCCGGGCACGCACCCGTGATGGCCGAGATCCCGCTGCTGTCCAGCCACATCCCGTGGACGCCGGTGCCGCCGCTGGTGGACTGGGACGACGTCGGCGACGGCTCGGTGTACAAGGGGACCGCGCGCGCCGACCGCGCCAAGGAGGGCACCCGGGAGGCGTACCGGCAGTCGGTGGTCTACACGCTGCGCACGCTCATCTCCTACGTGCAGCGGTACGGTGACGAGAACCTGGTGCTCGTGTTCCTCGGCGACCACCAGCCGGCCCGGGCGGTCACCGGTGAGGGCGCCGGCAAGGACGTGCCGATCACAGTCGTCGCCAAGGACCCGGCAGTGCTCGACCGCATCGCCGGGTGGGGCTGGCAGGACGGCCTCAACCCCGACCCGCAGGCCCCGGTCTGGCCGATGGAGTCGTTCCGTGACCGGTTCCTGCACGCGTTCGGACCGAAGTCCACCACTCACAGTTAGGGATGTCGTGACGATGCTCGCGCGGGCCTGGGGGATCACCCGTTCCCTGGCCGTCTACCACGGTCAGCCGGCCAAGCACCGGCGTGCCCGGCAGCTCTACGGGCAGTTCCTCTCCCCCGGCGACCTCGGCTTCGACATCGGCGCCCACGTCGGCGGCCGGGTGCGTACCTGGCGGCGGCTGGGCGCGCGGGTGGTCGCCGTGGAGCCGCAGCCGGACTGCCTGCGGGTGCTGCGCCTGGGCTTCGGGCGGGACGCCGACGTGACGATCGAGCCGACGGCGGTCGGTGCGCGGTCCGGCAGCGCGCGGCTGGAGCTGTCCAGCGCGACGCCGACGGTGTCCACCATGTCGTCGTCGTGGATCGAGTCGGTCACAGCCGATCCGAGCTTCGCCGGGGTCCGCTGGGACCGGTCGGTCGAGGTGCCTGTGGTGACGCTGGACGACCTGATCGCGCGGCACGGCGTACCGGCGTTCTGCAAGGTCGACGTCGAGGGCTTCGAGGTCGACGTGCTGGCCGGGCTCAGTCGTCCGGTGCGCGGGCTGTCGTTCGAGTACCTGCCGCCCGCGCACGACGCCGCGCTGGCCGCGCTGGAGCTGGTGGAGCGGCTGGGCGCGACGGCGGGCGGCTACCGCTACAACTACTCGCCGGTGGAGACCATGCGGTTCGCCGGCGACCGGTGGCTGGACGCGGCCGGGCTGGTACGCCTGCTGGAGACGTACCGCCCGTCCGGTCGCTCCGGCGACGTCTACGCCCGGCTGGCGGCCTCCTGAGCGGCGCCGTCAGAATCGGTACGCGGTGTGGTACTCCGGCACCAGCACGCGGCTGCGCGGCGAGACCCGGCGCACCTCGGCGACGAGGGCGTCGAGGCGTTCCCGGTCGCTGTCGGCGACAGTCGGCGGGTTGGTGAGCGGCGTCTCGAAGTTGTCCCAGTGCACCGGAACCACGACCTTCGGACGGTCCAGCGCGGCCATCAGCCGGGGCACGTAGTCGGCGGTCGCCGTGGTGGCGGCGGAGGCGACCATCGCGACGTCCGGGGCGAGCCCGCTGAGCTTGCGCTCGTCGAAGTCGCTGGCACCCATGAAGAACACGGCCGGGCCGCCGTCGATCCGGATCTGGTACGCCAGCGTGTCGCCCTCGGGCAGGTCGGCGATCGTCTCCGGACGGGGCGGCCGGCTGATCCGTACCCCGGGGAAGGCCATCGACCAGGTGGGGTTCCGGCTGTGCAGCGAGCCGATCACCTCCACCGTGTACCCGTCGAAGTCGAGCACCTCCCCGCCCTTGACCGGGGCCAGTTGCCCGGTCGGCAGCCCGTACGCCAGGCCGAGGTGATACGCGGTGAGCGTGCCGAAGACCCGGGCACCGGTCCGGGCGGCGATGTGCGGCACGTCGTTGAAGTGGTCCCAGTGGGTGTGGGTGACGAAGATGTTCTCCGCCCGGTCGGCGAGCCGGTCGACCACGTCGGCGGCCACTGTCAGCCGGGTGTCGGGGTTGAACGGCTTCCGGAACAGCCCGGTGTCGTACCGGCTCAGGTACGGGTCGACGAGCACCGTCCGGTCCCCGATGTCGATCCGCCAGCCGGAGGTCCCCCACCAGCGGAAGCTCACCGCGCCGCCGCGTCGCGTACCGCCGGCGGCGCGGCTCGGCGCGGCGACGGGGCTCGGCCCGGCGGCGCGGGCCGGGGCGCCGGCGACGAGTCCGGCGGTGGTGACGGCGGCGGCGCCGACCGCTGTGTCGCGTAGCAGTCGACGGCGGGCGTAGCCGGACGGCCGGTTCTCGGGCATGTGTCGTCCTCCCGTTCGGGATCGGTGATCGGTAGGCCCAGACCACCACCCCGCCGGCGTCGATGTCCAAGATCGACGAGCGCAACGACCGATATCCGGACCGATATCACCGCAGGCCAGGCCGGTGGCCCGGCCTGGATCAACGCAATGAATCGACGGCGGTCCGGGCCGCCTCCCCCATCGCCAGGTCCACGTCGATCCGGCGGGCGGCCAGCCGTTCGGTGCGTACCGCCACCGCGATCGCGTACCTGCGGCCGTCGGGGTACTCCGCGACGCCGGCTTCGAGGTGCAGTCCCGGCAGGGTGCCGGTCTTCCCGGCGACCCGGACCCCGGGTGGGAAACCGGCGGCCAGCCGGGTCCAGAAGAGCTGCCGTGCCATCAGCTCCCGGACCATGGCGCACGCGGGCGCCGGGCCGGCCTCGTCCCGCCACACCAGACGCAGCAGCCGGGTCAGCTCCCGGGCGGTGCTGGAGCTGGTGTGCTCGGGGTCGAAGACCCGCATCGCGCGGACCCGTTCGGGCGACAGGGTGGGGAAGATCCGCGCGAAGTCCGCCTCGGTGCGTGCGCCCACGTCGGAGAGCATCGTCTCGACGAGTTGCCGGGGGCCGCCGACGATCCGGGTACGCGGCAGGTCCAGCTCCGCGGCCAGCATCGGCAGCACGTCCGCCCCGATCCGGCGCAGGAGCAGGTCGGCCGCCGTGTTGTCACTCACCGACATGGCCAGGTACGCGAGGTCGCGCAGGGAGACCTCCACGTCGTCGGCGCAGCCGGCCACGCCCCAGCCGCCGAGCCGGTCGGCGGCACCGACGAGCACCCGTTCGGTCGGGTCGAGCTGGCCGGCGGCCGCCTGCCGGGCGAACTCCAGCACCACCATGATCTTGAAGACGGAGGCGATGACGATCTGCTCGTCGGCGCGCAGCGCCACCTCACCGCCGGCCGGGTCGTCCACGTCCACGACGTGCAGGCAACCCCGCACCCCGGCCCGCCCGAAGATCTCCCCGATCCGTTCCGCCACATCCACGCCGACACGGTAACCAGCGGCGACGCTAGGGTGCCCGGATGGACCTGCTGCGGCACCTGCGGCATTTCGTGGTGGTCGCCCGGGAACTGCACTTCGGCCGGGCCGCCGAGACGCTGGGCATGGCACAGCCGCCGCTGAGCCAGTCGATCCAGCGGTTGGAGCGGGAGCTGGGCGTCACCCTGTTCGACAGGTCACAGCGCCAGGTCGGCCTCACCACCGCCGGCCAGTTGCTGCTCGGCGAGGCCGACGAGCTGCTGGCCGGTGAACGCCGGCTGCGTCACCTCGCCGAGCGGGTCCGCCGGGGCGCGCTCGGGGTGCTGCGCGCCGGCGTACCCCCGGAGACCCCGGCCGTGACGTTGCGCGCGCTGCTCGACGCGCTCGCGGCCCGCGCGCCCGGGCTCGCCCTCGACCTGCACGAACTGACGAGCGCCGAGCAGCACCGGATGCTCGCGGACGGGCGGCTGGACGTCGGCCTGCTGCACCATCCGGTCGACGGGGCCGGGCTGCGCTTCGGCGAGCCGGTGGACGTACCGGTGGGTGTGCTGCTGCCCCGGGCCTCGCCGCTGGCCCGGCCGCGGGAGATCGCGCTCGCCGATCTGGCCGGCATGGACCTGGTCACCGCGCCACCGGCCACCGCGCCCGGCTGGCACGAGCATCTGCTGACCGTGTGCCGGCAGCACGGTTTCGCCCCGGCCCGGGTCCGCCCCGCGCGCAACCCGGAGTTCCTGTTCGGTCTGCTCCTGGCCGGCGGCGCGGTCGCCGTCGAGCCCGCCGCACTGGCCCGCCGGGAACCACGTGTCGCGTGGCGACCGATCACCGGTACGCCGCTGGTCCGGCGGATCTCCGCGGCCTGGCCGATCCGGGCGGCGCACCCGGCCGCGCCGATGTTCGGCCACCTCGCCACCGAGACGCTCGCCGCGCCCGACGAACCGGGCGGGCCGGCGCTCCTCGCCCCGGCGGCCCGGCCGTGGCCGGTGCTGTTCGAGGCCGGCCGGGACGAAAAGTTGGCCCGCTGACCTCCCGCAGTTCACCTCAATCCGACTAACATCGCTGATCATGAATATAAAGCGTGTCACCCGCTCGCGACCCGGGCGGTTGATCGCGGCGGTCGTGCTCGCCGTCGCGGTCGGTATCCCGCTCGGCGTGACCGGCGCCGCGTCGGCCGCGACACCCCTGACCGTGGCTCAGGCGCTCGCCGCCCAGGACGGCCGGACGGCCACCGTCACCGGCTACGTCATCGGCCAGCCCACCGCCACCAACACGGTGCTCACGTCCGGCTTCACCGCCGACACCGCGATCGCCCTCGCCGACCAGGCCGGCGAGACCGGCACCGGCCGGATGCTGTACGTGCAGGTGACGGCCGCCTGGCGGAGCACCTTCGGGCTGCTCACCAACCCGTCGCTGCGAGGGCGGCAGGTGACCGCGACCGGCGCGCTCACCGCGTACTTCAGCCACGGCGGGCTGAAGAACCCGACCGCGATGAGCCTCGGCGGCGGCGCCACGCCGAGTCCCACGCCGACCCCGAGCCCGACCGGCACCGCCGTGCCGGACACGTACTACGCGGCCGCGGCCGGCAAGACCGGGCCGGCGCTGCGCACCGCGCTGCACGGCATCATCAAGGTGCAGACGAAGCTCAGCTACGACCAGGTGTGGGACGCGCTCAAGGACACCGACCAGGATCCGGCCAACCCGGCGAACGTGGTCCTGCTCTACAGCGGACGGTCGCAGAGCAAGACGAGCAACGGCGGCGGCGCGAACGACTGGAACCGGGAGCACGTCTGGGCCAAGTCGCACGGCGACTTCGGCACCGCCACCGGGCCCGGCACCGACGTGCACCACCTGCGCCCGGAGGACGTGTCGGTCAACTCGTCGCGCGGCAACAAGGACTTCGACTCGGGCGGCGGCACGGTGGCCGAGGCGCCCGGCTGCTACACCGACGCCGACTCGTTCGAGCCGCGCGACGCGGTCAAGGGCGACGTGGCCCGCATGATCCTCTACATGGCGATCCGGTACGAGGGTGGCGACGGCTGGCCGGACCTGGAACCGAACGACTCGGTCTCCAACGGCTCCGCGCCCCGGCTCGGGCGGCTGTCGAAGCTGCTGGCCTGGAACGACCAGGATCCGCCGGACGCCTTCGAGAAGCGCCGCAACCAGCGCATCTACGAGCGCTGGCAGGGCAACCGCAACCCGTTCGTCGACCACCCCGAGTGGGCACGGTCGATCTGGGGTTGACGCTCGTCCCCGATGTGAGGAAGCGTCGCGAGCGGGTAGAGACATCCGGTTGGCACGGCCGGGGGCGGTCGGCACGGACGCGCCCCCGGGCACCGCACGATCGGAGATGAGGCTCTCATGGCCCAGAACGGCATTCCGGACATCGCACTCAACGACGGCAACACCATCCCGCAGCTCGGCTTCGGCGTCTTCCAGATCGAGCCGAAGGACACCGTCCGGGCCGTCGGCACCGCGCTGGAGGTCGGCTACCGGCACATCGACACCGCCCAGATGTACGGCAACGAGGCCGAGGTGGGTCAGGCGCTGCGTGCCTCCGGGCTGGACCGCGGCGAGGTCTTCGTCACCAGCAAGCTGAACAACGGCTTCCACCGCCCGGACGACGCCCGCAAGGCGTTCGAGCAGTCGCTGCGGGAGCTGAAGTTCGACTACCTCGACCTGTTCCTGATCCACTGGCCGCTGCCCACCCGCTACGACGGCGACTTCGTCTCCACCTGGAAGGTGCTGGAGGAGCTGCGTGACGCGGGCACGGTCCGGTCGATCGGCGTGTCCAACTTCCAGGTCGCCCACCTGGAGCGGCTGGCCGCCGAGGCGGACGTGGTGCCGTCGGTCAACCAGATCGAGGCGCACCCCTACCTCGGCAACGAGGAGGTGCGGGCGTACGACAGGGCGCACGGCATCCTCACCGAGGCGTGGTCGCCGATCGCGCAGGGCAAGGTGCTCGACGACCCGACAGTCGTCGACGTGGCCGAGCAGGTCGGCCGGACCCCGGCCCAGGTGGTGCTGCGCTGGCACGTGCAGCGCGGCGACATCGTCTTTCCGAAGTCGACCACGCCGAAGCGGATCGAGGAGAACTTCGCGATCTTCGACTTCACTCTCGACGACACCGCGATGGAGCGGCTCACCTCGCTGGACCGGGGCGAGGCCGGCCGGACGGGCCCGAACCCGGACGAGTTCGACTACATCCCGAGCTGAGCGTCACGCGTCGGAGGGGCCCCGGAATCCCGGGGCCCCTCCGTTGTTGACTTCGCGCGCACTCGAAGGGGCAGGGTGACCCCCAGAGCTCCGACGGGGAGGAAGACATGCGCTACCGCACCATCGGCACGGACCCGGCCACGCGTCGCGAGGTCAGTGTGCTGAGCCTCGGCGCGATGCTGTTCGGCACCGCCACCGACGAGGCCACCTCGTTCGCCATCCTCGACCGGTACGTCGAGGCGGGCGGCACCTTCATCGACACCTCGGACAACTACGCCTTCTGGCACAACGGGGGCCAGGGTGGCGAGAGCGAGGAGCTGCTCGGCCGCTGGCGGCGCAGCCGCGGAATCGGCGGCGAGGTGGTCATCGCCACGAAGCTCGGCGCCCGTCCGCTCGCGCCCGGCACCAGCTATGTGGACAACCCGGAAGGGCTGTCGGCCAAGGTGATCCGCGAGTCCGCCGAGCGCAGCCGGGAGCGCCTCGGCGTCGAGCGGATCGACCTGCTCTACGCCCACATCGAGGACCGGACGATCCCGATGCGGGAGACCGTGGAGGGCTTCGCCGAGCTGGTCGCCGAGGGCACGGTGGGGCTGCTGGGCGCCAGCAACCACCGCGCCTGGCGGGTCGAGCGGGCCCGTGCGCTCGCCGCCGCGGCCGGCCTGCCCGGGTACGAGGTGCTCCAGTACCACCGCAGCTACCTGCCCCGGCGGCTGGACGTGCCGAGCGAGCTGGACCCGGACGGCGACGTCGGCTGGGTCGGCCCCGACCTGCTCAGCTACCTGCGCACGGAGCCGCAGCTCACGCTGGTCGCGTACTCGCCGCTGCTGAAGGGCGCGTACGTCCGGCCGGAGCGGCTCGGCGAGGAGTACGTGGTGCCCGCCACCCCGGCCCGGCTGGCGGCGTTGCGGGCGGTGGCCGCCGAGACCGGTGCCACAGTCAACCAGGTGGTGCTGGCCTGGCTGACGGGCGGGGACATCCCGTCGATCCCGCTCGTCGGTTTCTCCTCGGTGGCGCAGTTGGAGGAGAGCCTGGCCGCCGTCGACCTGGAGCTGACCGCCGAGCAGCGGACCCGGCTGGACTCGGTGCGCTGACCGGCGCCGGGCCGGGTGGCTCGCACGCCACCCGGCCCGTGCCGCTCAAGCGGCGGGGAACCGGTCGACAGCGACGTCGAGCCGCAGGGTGCCGGTGCCCGGCAGGGTCACCTCGGTGGCGTCGGCCGGGCGGGCCGCGCCGTCGTACCAGCCGGCGTACAGGACGTAGGGCGGCGTCCACAGCCACGCCACGGTGACCGGCTGGGGGCCGAGCACGCGCAGCGCGTACTCGCCGTCGCGATCCAGATCCAACGAATAGCCGATGACCTCACGGGTACGCGCGTTGCGCACCGTCAGCTCGGCGACCACCGGGCGGCCCTCCGGGTCGACGAGCCGGCCGGTGACCAGGACGCCACGCCGCACGGCGAGGTTGTAGACGGTGGTGGCGCCGGCCCGGACCGTGACCGGCACGGCCTTGCCGCGCAGGGCGAACCCGCCGGACCACTGGGCGGCGTTGTCGGCGGTGGTGAACAGCAGCGGCCAGGCGTACGGGCCGAGCCAGTCGATCCGGTAGCGGCCCTGCGCGTCCAGCTTCACACCCCAGTCCAGGAAGAAGCCCGACTCGGGCGCGAGCGTCACGGCGCCGGAGGTCGCCGGCCTGCCGGTGGCCGCGCTGGTCACGGTGCCGGTGACGACACCGGCGCGGTCGAGCCGGATCGGGGGCACGGTGACCGTCTGCCCGGCCCGGAGGGTGACCACCCGGGCCTGCTTCGCGTCGCCGGTGCCGCCGGTCGCGCCGACCCACTGCGCGCCGTACGCCGATCCGCCGGCGGGGCGGGCGAACAGGTTCCAGGAGCCGGCCGCGACCAGGCCGACGCGGACGTTCCCGGAGGCGTCGGAGCAGTACCGTCCCGGGTTGTCGGGAAGCTCGCCGGTACCGGCGGGTGCCGGCGTCACACAGGCCCCGGCGACGGGCGCGCCGGTCGCCGCGTCGACCACCCGGGAGACCACGTTCGCGGCCGGGGTCAGGACGACCACGGCGGTGCCGCTGCCGTCGGCCAGGACGTTCACCGTGGCGTAGCGGGGCAGGTGGGTGTCGTCGCGGGTGTAGACCCACACCTCCTGCGGGCCGGGGATCAGCGGCGGAACGGTCACCCGGGTGTCGCCGCACGGATTGCGCCGGGGGTCGAGGAACACGCACAGCCCGTCGACCGCGGCGCCGGTGACCGCGTCGCGCGCCCGCAGGGTCGACCCGCTGGGCGCGAGCAGGCGCTCGGAGACCTCCGTCGTGTCCCCCGCGGACACCCGGACCGTTCCGGCCTGCGCCCAGCTGGTCCGGCCCGGCACCCACTGCCTGAGCACCTCGTCGTCCTGGCCGTCGCTGTACACCGGGGTGACAGCGATCTTGTAGTCGCCGGCCGGCACCTCCACGCTGAGCTGCCCGGACTCGTCCAGCGGCAGGAGGTCCTTGTCGTAGCTGCTGTCGGCGGCCGTCACGGCGACGTTACCGGCGGCCGGGCTGCCGTCGAGCCTGCTGACGGTCAGGTGGAGCACGCCTGCCGGATCCGCCGCCGCACCGGCGGCGGTGGGTGCGGCGGTGACGGCCAGGGCCGCCACGGCGAGTGCGCCGAGCACTCTTCGGACGATGGACACGGTGGACCCCTCTCGGTTTCAATGCGCAGAGAGGCGTCCGCGTAACCACAACCGGGACGCGCCCCCGTGCGTCGGATGCCGGCGCAGCATATGGCAGGCGATCGATCAAGCACTGTCCACGATCGGTCATCCGGCGGGCTGCTGCGGGAACGGTCATAACCCCGCCTTCCTCCCGTACCGGCCGTCGTCGGCCGGGAATCGCCACCGCCAGATCGGATCTGGCGGGCCGTCTGGCGCCTTCGGGGTGAGGCCGGCACAACACCACAGCTTCCCGGCCTCGTTGAAACAGGCGATCGGTCGGGCGGCACACCCGTACGGCTGTCGAGAACACCGACGAGGAGAGGTAGCGATTCATGAGCAACCGGAACACCGGCCTGGCCGTCGAGGCCGAGGGCCTGGTCCGGTCCTTCGGTTCGACCCGGGCACTCGACGGGCTGGACCTGCGGGTTCCCGCCGGCACCGTCTACGGAGTGCTGGGCCCGAACGGCGCCGGGAAGACCACCGCCGTACGCGTGCTGGCGACGCTGTTGCGCCCGGACGGCGGCACGGCCCGGGTCTTCGGACACGACGTGGTGCGTGACGCCGACGCGGTGCGCTCCCGGGTGAGCCTGACCGGCCAGTACGCCTCGCTGGACGAGGACCTGACCGGGGCGGAGAACCTGGTCCTGCTGGGCCGGCTGCTCGGGCTGGGCCGGTCCGGCGCCCGGGACCGGGCCGAGCAGCTGCTCGCCGCGTTCGGGCTGACCGAGGCGGCGGGGCGGCAGGTGAAGAAGTACTCCGGCGGGATGCGGCGGCGCATCGACATCGCCGCGAGCATCCTCAACACCCCGGACCTGCTGTTCCTCGACGAGCCGACCACCGGGCTGGACCCGCGCAGCCGCAACCAGGTGTGGGCGATCGTGCGGGCTGTGGTGGCGTACGGCACGACGGTGCTGCTGACCACGCAGTACCTGGACGAGGCGGACCAGCTCGCCGGCCGGATCGCTGTGGTCGACCACGGCCGGGTGATCGCGGAGGGCACCCCGGGCGAGTTGAAGGCGTCGATCGGCGCGGGCAGCGTCCACATCCGGCTGCGCGATCCGGGGCAGCGGCCGCAGGCCGAGCAGGTGCTGCGGGCGTCGCTCGGCGTACCGGTGCAGCTCGCCGCGGACCCGGCGGCGCTGACCGCCCGCGTCGGCGAGCACCGCACCGACCTGGAGGCGGGTACGCAGGCGGCGCGGGCGCTCGGCGAGCTGGCCGCCGCCGGCATCGTGGTGGACGACTTCTCCCTCGGCCAGCCCAGCCTGGACGAGGTCTTCCTGGCCCTGACCGACCACCCGGCCGTCCCGGCGGACGAGCGGGACGACGAACTGGAGACGGCGCGATGAGCGACACTGCGATCACCACCGGGCGGGCGCCGTCCGTCTACATGCCGTCCGCAGAGGCGCTGGCCACTGTGCTCGCCCCGGCCGAGCGGCCGGCCCGGCCCGGCGCGCTGTCGGCGTCGCTGACGTTCGGCTGGCGCGCGCTGCTGAAGATCAAGCACGTGCCCGAGCAGCTGTTCGACGTGACCGCGTTCCCGATCATCATGGTGCTGATGTTCACGTACCTGTTCGGTGGCGCGCTCGCCGACAGCCCGCGTGCGTACCTCCAGTTCTTCCTGCCCGGCATCATGGTCACGAGCGTCGTGATGATCACCATGTACACCGGGGTCGGGCTCAACAGCGACATCGAGAAGGGCGTCTTCGACCGGATCCGTACGCTGCCGGTCTGGCGGCCGTCGGCGCTCGTCGGGATGATCTTCGGCGACGTGCTGCGCTACGTCCTGGCCGCCGTGGTCATCCTCACCGTGGGCGTGGTGCTCGGCTTCCGTCCCGACGGCGGGCTGCTCGGGGTGCTGGCCGGAATCGGGCTGCTGGTGGTCTTCTCGTTCGCGTTCTCCTGGGTGTGGACGTTCTTCGGCCTGGTGCTGCGCAGCGAGAAGTCGGTGATGGGGACCAGCATGATGGTGCTGTTCCCGCTGACGTTCCTGAGCAACGTGTTCGTCGACCCGTCCACCATGCCCGGTTGGCTGCAAGCGTTCGTCAAGGTCAACCCGATCACCCAGCTCGTCACCTCGGTCCGAGCGGCGATGGCCGGCTCGATGGACGGCCCGAGCACCATGTGGATGCTGCTCTGGAGCGCCCTCTTCGTGGTCGTGTTCGGCACGCTGACGATGTACCGCTACAACCGTCGCTGACGTGACACCGGTGGCGGGGTCCACACGGCCCCGCCACCTCGCCGGTCAGAGCCACCAGGGCACCGGCTCGGCCGGCTGGTACCGGCAGGCGCCGCCGGTGGTGATCGACTCGCGCAGGTGGGCGGCGAGCGCCGGATGCCGCTCGCCGATGCGGCGCAGGGTGTCCCGGATCCGCCCGGTCACCGCCTTGCGCGCCCGTTCCGCCTGGTCACCGAGACGCCGGCTGCGCCCGGCCAGCCCGGCGGCGGCACGCAACTGGTCGAGCAGCGCCGCGCGCTCGGCGTCCAGCTCGGCCAGCCGCCGCCCGTCGTCGCGCGTCGCAGCCCGGTCGATCTCGTCGTCGAGCCGCCGCAGGTGCCGTCGGTAGCGGGCCTTCGCCTCGTCGTCGAGCACCGGATCGGCGCCGAGGCGGCGCGCGGCGGCGAGTTCCGGGCCGGCCGCCGGGTCGAGCAGTTCGACGGCGGGCACGTCCGTGCCGGGCCGGCTCAGCAGCAGCCGCAGGTCGTGCAGCCCTTTGGCGTCGGGCAGGTGCACCACGACGCCGTCGTACGCGAGGCGCCACACCGGCCCGTCCGGCCGGAACTCGGGCCGGATCACGTCCGCGCCGCCCGCGCCGGGGTCGGGCGGCCGTGCGTTGCCGTGGACGGCACCCGCCCGGGACAGACCCGACGCGGCGCGGCGGCCGGGCGACGACGACGCGACCAGAGCCGGGGCGCCCGCGCCGAGCCGGACCGCCACCGGCGCGACCACGGCGGAGGCCGCCACCGGGGCGGGAGCCGTCGCGCCCAGCCGGTCCACCACCTGGACCATGCCCAGCGTCCGCGCCTCGGCCAACGTCTCGGCCCGCAGCCGCCACGCCTCGGCCGCGTCGCCCGGCCCGTCGCGCCCGGCGAGCGCGCCCACCAGCCCGGCCCGGGCCAGCACCGACCAGGGCCGGGCGCCCAGCCGGTCCGCGGCGTCCCGGGCCGCCCGGTAACAGTCGATCGCGTCGTCCCACCGGCCCTCGGCCGCGTCCGCCATGGCCAGCCACAGGTCGACCGGGCCACCGATGTCGCACCCGAACAGCGCCGCCGTCCACTGCCCGCGGTGCGGGGCCAGGGCGGACCGTACCTCCGCGCACCGGGCCGGGTCGCCGTCCACGGCCGCTGCCTGCGCCCGCAGGCGCAGCCACAGCGGCGACACCGACCGGGGGTACGCGGTGCCCGCGGCCTCGATCGCGGCGGTGAGCCGAAGCACGGTGGCCGCGTCGCCGCGCTCGGCGGCGGTGATCGCCCGAAGCAGCTCAGCCTGCGGGTGCGCGGCGCCCACCCGGTCGAGCACCGCCTCGGCCTCGGTGAGGCGGCCGTACAGCAGCAGCACCGACCAGCGCGTGTGGTGCGTCATGAACGCGTGGTCGGAGTGCGCCGACTCGCGGTAGCTCTCCGCCTCGGCGAAGCACGCCTCGGCGGTGGCGAGGTCACCCCGGAACGCGGCGATGATCGCGCTGTCCGCGGTCGCCGCCACCCGCTGCCGGGCCACGTCGCCGCGTCGCGCGCCGGTCACGAACGCGGTCAGCTCGTGCCGGTAGCCCGGATCGCCCAGCTCCAGCAACGCGACCCAGCGCAGCGCCGTGGCCCACAGCTCGGTCTCCCGGTCGCCGCTACGACGGGCCACCTCGCGGATCTCAGCGGTCACCACGGCTCGCTCGTGCGCGGTGCCGAGCCCCCAGGTGGTGTCGTGGCGGGCCCACAGGCTGAAGGTGAGCGCCTCGTCGTCGCGGCCGTGCCGGGCGAGCGTCTCGGTGGCCGTGATCAGGTCGGTGACCAGCGCGCGTACCGGCCGCTCCGGCTCCGGTTCCGCGATCAACCGCCGGTACGCCTCCCGGACCAGCTCGGCGGCGTCGAGCCTGCGGCGGGTGGCGGAGTGCTGCCGGTGCGCGATGAGCGCCACCCGGGTCAGCACGCCGGGATCGGGCAGTTCCCGGGCCAGCGCGGCGGCCTCGGCCAGCAGCCGCTCGACCTCGGCCGGTGGGCCGGCGTGGTGCAACAGCCCGGCCAGTTCCAGCAGCACCCGGACCCGCCGGCCGGGCTCGCCGGTCAGTTCCAGCGCGCGCCGGTAGTGCCGTACCGACTCGTCCACAGCGATCCGGCCCCCGGCGTCGCGGGCGGCGGCCAGCAGCAGGTCACCGGCGCGTTCCGGCTCCAGCTCGGCGCCGGCCAGCCAGGCGTGCCGGGCCAGGTGGGCCGGGCTGAGCACGCCGGCGAGCGCGTCCGACCGGTCGACGGCCCGGACCACAGCCGCGTGCCGGGCCCGCCGATCGTCGTCGGCCAGCCCGTCGTAGAGCGTCTCGCGGACCAGGTCGTGCACGAAGACGAAGCGTCCGTCGCTCCGGGGCAGCACCAGCCGGGCCGCGGCGGCGCGGCCGAGCAACCGGTCGACCTGCGCGACCGGGGCGGGTACGCAGGCGGCGAGCGTCAGCCTGTCGAACTCGCGGCCGAGCACCGCGGCCACCGTGAGCGCCTCGACCACCGGGGCGGGCAGCTGGTCGAGCCGGCGGCGCACCACCTCCCGTACGCCGGGGGCGACGGTGTCGGTGAGGCCGTGGGTGTGCCAGAGCCGGGCGGTCTGCTCCACGAAGAACGGGTTCCCGCCGGTGCGCCGGTGCACCTCGGCGACCAGGCTCGCGTCGGGCTCCCGGCCGGCGGTGCGGGCCATCAGCGCGGCCACCTCGGCTCGATCGAGCCCGGCGAGCGTGACTGTGGTCGCCTTGGCGGTGAGCGGCAGCAGCCACGGCCGCAGCGGGTGCTCGACGGATTCGACTTCGGCGTCCCGGTAGGTGCCGATCAGCAGCAACCGCTCGAACCAGGCGTGCTGGGTGACGAACTGGAGCAGCCGCAGCGACGCCGGGTCGGCCCAGTGCAGGTCGTCGAAGACCACGGCGACCGGGCGGTGCTGGGCGACGGCGACCAGGGCGGCGGTCACCGCGTCGTGCCTGTCAAACTCGTCCCGGCCCGCGTCGCCCGGCTCGGCCACGTGCGTGTCGCCGGGCTCGGTCGGGTCGCCCGGCTCGGTTGCCTCCGCGGTGTCACCCGCCGCCCGCTCGCCGAGCAGTGCCGCCAGGCCCGCGTCGGCCGCCTCCCGCACCCCGCGCCGGTCGTCGGCGGACCGGGCCAGCCGCCGCAGGACCTGCACCCATGGCCAGTAGTCGGGTGCGGTGTCGGAGTCCCAGCAGGCGGCGCCGAGCACCAGCGCCCCGCTGCGACGGGCCTCGTCGGCGGCGGCCGAGACCAGTGTGGTCTTGCCGATGCCCGGCTCGCCGGTGACCAGGACGAGACCGCCGTGGCTGTCGACCAGCCGGGCCACCTCGGCGCGCAGCAGCGCAGCGGGATGCTCCCGCCCGATGATGTGTTGGCCGAACCTCGGCTCCATGACCTCACGACGCTAGTCGAAGGGTCCGACAAACCGGGGAGCGTTCAGATCCGCGCGTCGGTGACGACGTGCGCGCACGCCGGGCAGGCGGCCGGTCCCTGTTCGGCGAACCACCGGCAGGTACGCCGGATCGCGCACTTCGGCAGCGTCTCCTCCGCGGGCGGGGCGGTCTCGGCGTACGAGGCGGCCATCCGGGCGCCCAGCCCGCAGTGCGAGCCGGTCCAGAAGCCGCAGGACGAGGTGACGCACGGGCCGGCGAGCCGGGCCCGCGACTCGATCGGCTCGTCGGAGTCACCGAGCCCGGCGAGCGCCACCTCGGCCGGTACGGCCGGGGTCACGTAGGCCACCCGGCCCGCCGGAGTGATCATGCCGAGGAACACGGTGGCGTTCGACGCCGGGGTGCTCGGGCACATCCGCTCCGGCGTGCCGGCCGGCCGGGCGGCGTCGGTCACCGCTGGATCCAGAACCCGATGTCGTTGATCTTCTGCCCGAGGTCCTGGGCGAACGGGCCGTCGATGACCCAGAGGCCGTACCACTCGGGACGCAGCTTGATGTTGCCGTGACCGACGGTCAGCGGGTTGGTCAGCTTGGCGTCGGCGGTACGCAGGGCGGCCAGGCCGGCCTTCTGGATCTCCGCGGCGATCAGGGTCTGCTGCTCGGGGCTCAGGTCGACGCCGTCGACCACGAAGCGGAACTCGTTGCGGGCCATGTGCTACCTCCGGTCACTCGTACGATTCGGTGCCCAGCCCGCGACGCAGGCTGGTGCGGGTGAAGGCCGCCCAGCCGGCGTGCGAGGCGGCGTCGGTGCGGTGCCCGGCGCGGGCGAGCACCCGGGCGGCGTGCTCCGCCCAGTGGTGGACGGTCGCCGCCGCGTCGCCCCACAGTTCGCGGCAGGCCGCGACCGCGAAGGCGACCTGTTCCGGCGCGCCGGTGAACCCGGCGGGTCCGTCGGCGACCCGGATCGTGCCGTCCGGGCGGACCCGCACGCTCGGGAAGTGGTGGTGCAGGCTGGCCAGCGTGGCCAGGTGGGTGGCGTCCCGCCGGCCGGCGGCGAAGCCGGCGCGCAGCTCGTCGTCGCGGCGGTGCCGGATCCCGTGCAGCACCAGCGCGTCGCCGGCCGCCTCGATCCGGGCGACCACCTGCACCGGCACGCTCCAGGCCGACGGCGAGTTCGCCGACCAGAACGCCAGCCAGGCGGCGAGCCGGGCGTGGAAGTCGGCCTGGACGGCGACCGCGAGCGCGGACCCGTCGGGCGCGCGCAGCGCGGCGGTGGCGATGCGGTCCCTGGTGATGAGCGGCGTCGTGGGGCGGCTCGGAGCGGCCGCCGCGGCGCCGGTGGTGGAGGCGACGGCCAGGCCGGTCACTGTGACCGCCGAGGCCGCCGCCGCGCCGGCGAGCAGTCGCCGACGGTCGAATGGGTGTCCGTTGTCGTTCATCGTCGGCCCTTCGTCGACGGCAGTGGCCCGACGTTATCGACCGGAAGCGATCAGGAAAACACCCTGTGTGACGGGAGGTCGACAGGAAAGCCGGGGATACCCGGCGGCGTGAACGACTGTTCCTGTGCCGCATTCACGCGACCCGCCGTCGCTCAGGCGCGGAGCAACCCGGCGACGGCCCGCTGCGCGTCGACGACCGTCGCCGCCGGCAGATCGAGCGCCCAGAGCGCGGCGGCCAGGTAGTCCAGGACGCGCCAGCGCTGCTCCCCGGTCAGCGGCGGGCGCCGCGATCCACCGAGGGCCGGTCCGCCGGCGTCCGCGGGGTCGCCGTCCGGACCCCGCCGCGCCCCGCCGAGCGCCGCGCCCAGCCGGGCGGTGAACAGCGCGGCGAGCCGCTGGCGGTCCACCCCGATCAGGTACGGCGCCAACTCCGCGTCGGCCGCGATCAGCCGCAGCCAGCGGTGCACCGCCGCGCGCACGGCGACCGGGCCGAGCCGGTCGCAGGGCTCGCGGGAACAGGTCGCCACCTCCGTGGTCCGCACGACCAGGGGTACGGATGATCGAGTCCGGTCAGTTCATCGCAACCCTTGATATCGATGAATACCTATCTATAGGCTGGCGGCGTTCCGCTCACCCCCCATCCCAAGGAGTGTGAACCATGCGTAAGCCCAAGCTGTCCCGGATCCTCGCCACCCTCGCGGCCGCGACGCTGGCAGCGCTCGGCGCGGTAGCCGTCAACCCGGCTCCGGCCTCCGCCGCCGTCCGCAACGTCTGCTACAACATCAGCCAGGCCGGCCCGTTCGCCAACACGGCGGTGCAGGCGGCGGCGATCTGGAACAACTACACGAACAACATCAACATGGCCCAGTGCGGGTCCAACCTGCGGATCACCTACACCTACGGCGGCGGCTCGTACGCCCAGCGCACCAGCCTCGGCAACGGCCGCGTGGTGATCGACTACTACCAGGCCCAGCAGTACTCGGCGCTGCGCATCATGACGCACGAGATCGGCCACATCCTCGGCCTGCCGGACAACTACAACGGCAACTGCGCCATCCTGATGTCCGGTGGCAGCGCCGGCACGAGCTGCACCAACCCGTACCCCAGCTCCACCGAGGCCGCCCGGGTCGACTCGCTGTTCGGCTTCGCCGCCCGCAGCGCGACGCCCGCCCAGGTCTTCACCGGCAGCTGGCCGGCCGCCTCGACGGTGGGCGCCCAGCGCTGACGACGCAGTGACGACGGGGTCGGCGGGTCACCGCCGGCCCCGTCCGCGCGTCCCGCGCCGACCCGACGCGGCGTCGTCGGCGAGATCCGCCGCACGGCGGCTCAGCCCTTCGACCCGCTCCCGGAGCCGGCGCAGCGCCTCGGCGTTCCCGTCCACGTCGGACACCTCGTCGAGCAGGCCGACGTAGTCGGCGGCCAGCCGCCGGTGCGCCGGGGCGACCGGCCCGACGTACCGGTCCAGGTCGATGATCTGCTGGGCGAGAACCGCGGTGGCGGCGCCGAGCGCGGCCCGCTCGTCGGCGCGTGCGTCCCGCCCGGCCCGGCGCGCGTCGGCCAGGCGGCCGGCCCGCCGGCCGCCCAGCCAGAGCACCGCCGCACCGGCCACGACCCCGGCCACCGCGCCGCCGGCCAGCAGATACCGGGGCAGCGACGGGCTGATGGTACGGGCGCCGTCAGGCACCAGACCGGCCCGGACCAGCCGGTCGTAGTTGAGCACGATCACCTTCAGCGCCTCGACCGGCCGGTCCACGAACGCGTCGGCGCCCCGGCTGATCGTGGTCTCGGCGACCATGGCCCGCCCGAGGTCACGCGGGCCGTCGCCGCCGAGGCGGGAGCAGCCGTACGTGTCCCAGTCCTCGCCGTCGCGGCTCATCGCCAGCACCAGCGTGCCCTGGGTGGCGCGTTCGGTGTCGTCGCACGCCTCCCGCAGGTCGGCGCCCGGCTCCATGATCAGCACCACCAGCCGCCGGTTGCCGATGACCCGTTCGGCGGCGGCCCGGTCCAGGTCCACTCCGGGCGCCGCGTAGACCGAGGAGCCGCGTACCTGCCGGGCGGCCGGACCGTCCAGGACGCCTCCGGTCCACAGCGCCCAGCCGGCCAGCGCCAGGCAGGCGAGCACCGCCCGGCCGAACGCGGTGCCGACCAGGCGGCCGAGCAGCCGGCGCGGGCTGGTCGCCGCCACGCCACGACGGGTCGCCGTCCGCTCGGGACGGGTCGCGACGCGGCTCACGACAGCCTCGCCCGCAGGTAGACGTCCGGCCGGTAGCCGGGCATCCGCACGTCCCGGGCCACGTCGTCCAGCTCGGCCGCCGCGTCGGCGAGCAGTTCGCGTACGTGCCGGTCGGGCAACCCCTCGTCGAACGCGTCCCGGGCCGCCCGCAACCGGCCGACCCCCCGGACCAGCGCCGGGTCGCTGCGCGCGTCGGTGAGCAGCGACAACTCCACAGCCAGCGCGGAGAGCCCGGCCAGCCGGGCCGGCGTGCCACCGGGACCGACGTCGGCCGGACGGCGGCCGGACCCCCGCACGGTACGGATCGACAGCACCACGAAACCCGCCACGCACCCGGCGAAGATCCAGGGCAGTGCCGGCAACGCCACCCGCAGCGGGTCGAACGGCCGGTACGGCAGCGGACGGTCGAACAGCCCCGCGTACCGCACGTCGGTGACCTGCGCCAGATACGCGCCGAGCACGTTCTGCTGGGGATAGGCGTAACGGCCGAGCCGTCCGCCGAACTGGGCGTAGAAGCTCGCGCCGGCCACCTCGGCGAACGACGCCGCACCCGGACCGTGGTACTCGATCCAGTCGCCGTACATCACCACCAGCGGCTGGTCCGGGGCGAGCCGGTGCAGCGCCGGCCCGTACGCGGGCAACGGCTCCCCGTACGGCTGGGCGGGCAGCACCACGAACCAGGCGCCGTCCGGGAACGCGGCGCTCGCCGCCTTCTCCGGCAGCTCGGGCAGCGTGGCGCCGGTGCCCACGTACCGGCCGGTGGCGCGCAGCGCGGCGACCACCGGGGCCAGCTCCGGGCCGGTCGGCTCCCGCCAGCGCAGGTCGTCGCCGTCCGGCGGGGTCGGCTGGTCGTGCAGCGCGGCCAGCAGCGCGAGCACCGAGCCGGTCACGTCGCCGGTGGCGAACCGGGCCCGCCAGCCCGGCAGGTCGTCCGGCGAGGCCACGTAGAGCCCGCCGCTGACCTCGGTGCCGACGATCCGGATCTCGGCGTTCTCCACGTCCTTCACCCGCCGGCGTTCGGCCTCGTCCAGACCGGGCGGGGCGACCAGGATGCGCGTGCCCCGGTCACCGACGGCGGCCCGGACCCGCTGCTCGTCCCAGCGCGCGACCGCGCCCGGCAGCCGGACCACCGGATCGGCGGCGACCAGCGCGGTCATCTCCTCGACCGAGGGCACGCTCGCGTCGCTCAACTCCCCGGCCGAGCCCTCGGGCAGCGCGGCCGTCGACGGGGAACGCCCGTAGCTGACCTCCACGCTCTGCCGCTGCGCCACCAGGAACACCACGAGCACCGCTGCCGCGGCGGCCAGCAGCGACCAGCGCAGCAACTCCCGGCGTACCCTCGTCACCGCCCGGCCCGCCACAGCTCGTCGGCGCGGCGGGCGTGCTCGGCCGCCGCGCGGGCCGCGTCGGCGCCGCCGCGGGCGGCGGCGAGCATCTCGGCGTGGGCCAGCAGCCGCTCGGCCTCCGGCACCGTCGCCGGGGACGCGTCCCGGCTGACTGTGGCGTCGTGGATCGCCGCCCGCGCCGACGACCAGGCGACCCGCCGGCCCTCGGCCCGGACGCGGCGCCGGGGCAGCGACACGGCGAGGAAACCGGCGGCCACCGCCACCACTCCCCCGCCCAGCCAGGGCAGCACGCTCGCGGTCATGATCCCTGTCTAACGCACCGCCGCCAGCGCCGCGCGCCGAGGGCGGCGGCTCAGCCGGCGCCCGCGTTCTCGTGGACCACGTGCGGGCACCCCTCCACCCGGCAGGTGTCCTCCAGCAACGCGCGGATGGCCGGCGTCACCCGCAGGTTCTGCGCAAAGCCCACCATGTCCGCGTAGAGCTGGTTGTGGGTGCGCTCGTAGCGGCGACGCTTCGGGATGGCGGTGAGGAAACCGGCCCGCACCGCGCCGTTGAGCACCGAGGCCGGGTCGACGATGCGACGGCCCGACAGCAGGCCCTTCTCGTCGAGCGAATCGCGCCGGTAGTGCCCGTCCGGCCGGACGAACTTCAGGAACAGGAACCGCAGTTGCAGCGCGGTGGGGCAGGGACCGACGAAGTGGCGCTCCCGGCGGCCGTCACCGCCGAGCAGGCGGACGAAGTCGTTGACGTCCTCGATCGCCGGACGGCTGTCGATCTCGACCGAGACGAAGCCGGTGAGCTGCCCGAAGTCGGCCTCGGCCAGACTCGGCAGGCAGGCGTCGAAGCGAGTGCCGTGCAGCGTCGCGTCGGACAGGTCACAACCGGCCATCTCGCAGTTCTGGAAGCGGGTCGACTCCAGGTTCGCGCCGCGGAAGCTGACCTCGGCCAGCGACAGGTTCGCGAAGGTCAGCCCGGACAGGTTCTGCCGTTCCAGCGGAGCGTGCGGCAGCAGCCGGTCGCAGTCGGGAAGCCCGAGCAGCACCTGGAGCATGTTGCGGAACGCGGTCGGCGCCGTGGTCGCGCTCGCCAGCCGGGTGAGCAGTTCCTCGCCAGCGGCGAGTTCCCTGATCCGCGCGCACAACACGCGGATGGCGAAGGAGTCCGGCGGGAAGGGCCGGCAGTCCAGCAGTTGCGCGAATCGCACCGGGTTCACCGCGAAGTACCGGGCGGCCCGGTCGCCGATCTGATGCTCGAAGATGACGTCCTGGGCGAAGCGCACCCGCTGCCGCTCCGACGCGGCACGGAAGACCGGCAGGCGGCAGATGGCGTCGGTGCAGCGTTCCCGCTCCACGTCGGAGAGGTCGGCCGGGAGCACGAAGGCGGCGAGTTCGCCGATCTCGTGGACCGGCACACCCCGGTTGTCGTTCTCCAGCTCGGCGACCGCGACGTCGCTGATGATGTCGAGGAGATCCGCCCGGTTGACGACGTTCTCCTGCAACTGCTCCTTCTTGTACTCCCGGTCCATGATCGCGTCCACCGCGTCGTGGACCAGGTCCATCTCCGAGTAGTCGTCCGGGATGCCGTCGGTCTGACCGAGCGCGACCCGCTCGGCCAGCAGTTCGGCGTAGTACGGGGTACCGCAGAGCCGCATCAGCTGCGGCTTCGCGTCGACGATGTCGAGCAGGCGGTGGTCGTCGTCCTGAAGGCGGATCCGCGCGAACGTGCGGATCGACTCGGGTCGCCAGGGCAGCAGGCGGAACTCCTCGACGTACTCGTGCGCCACCGCGAGGAAGTCACGCAGTGCCTGGTTGGAGCTGAGCAGCGAGTCCCGGACGCAGAGCAGGATGCGCGGCGTGGTCGGGTTGTCCGGCCGGGCCACGATCTCACGGATGTACTCGAAGAAGTCGGGGTCCTGGGCGATGACCTCGTCCAACCCGTCCAGCAGCCAGCTCGCGAAGCCCTGGGTGAGCATCCACTGGAAGGTGGGCTGCTTGACCGGGCGGGCGACCTCGGTCTGCAACAGGGCGTCGACCATCGGGCCCAACGCCGGCGCGCTCGCCAGCGCGGCGTAGTCGGGCAGCAGCGGCAACGGCCGGTAGGCACGGCGGAGCTGCTTCTTCGCCTTCTGGAAGTTGGCGTAGAGCGTCGCGAACAGCGACTGGAACAGCACGCTCTTGCCGAAACCGGCGGGCGCGGTCACCAGGACGATCGGGCGGTCCCATCCGCTCTGGCTGTCGAACCGGCGGGCCAGCTCGGTCAGCAGGTCGTCGCCGACCGCGCCGGTACCCACCGCCCGGAAGGGCTGCGGTGTCCGCCGGCGAGCCGCCGACTCCCCGTCCCGGGACAGTTGCTGCGCGGCGGTGCCGGCCATCGCCGACGTCGGTGAGTCGTCCCACTTGAACCGGGCGTCGAAGAACTGGATCGGCACCCGGATGTCCACGTTGAACTCGTGCTTGGCAAGCCTGCGGAACTCCGTCGACAGGCCCTGGGTGGACTCCACGAGCAGGAACTTCGCCCCCGGCGTACGGGCCTCCTCGGCGAAGCGTTGCAGAAGGCTCGCCTCCCGCCGGTGCAGGTCGTCGGCGTCCGGGACCGCGGGGCACCAGACGGTCATGTGCTCGCTGTTGTCCGCGTACGCCGCACGGCGGGCCCGGACCACCTCGGCCCGCGTCTGCACGGGAACCGACCACCCCTCCGACTCGAGGAACGTCACCGCCTCGTCGTAGAGCGTCATCGATCATCCTCCATCAGGAATCGGAAGGGTTCCCATCTGTCGTGACCGCCGACGACGTGCAGGAACGCGCAGGCCCGGCTGACCGCGATGTAGCTGGTCGTCCAGTCCTCGTCCCCGTCGTCGGCGTAGACAACGGCCGGTGCCTCGCACCCGTGGAACTGACGCACCGTGCACACCGCCAGGCCGTCACCACGCAGTCCGGGGCTGACCCGCACGCCCTGGCCGGCCAGTGCCCGGCGGATCGCGGCATGGCTGCCCTGCGTCGCGGTCACCAGGACCGCCTGGCTGGTCGCCAGGTCCTTCACGATCTCCACGACCGCGTCCACGCAGGCCCCGACGAGATCCGCCGTGCCGTCGGTGAACCGGGGCCGCCGGCCGTCCGGGCCGGTGAACGGCGTGTGCGCCCCGGAGACGCGTGCCACCAACTTGGCGATGGGCAGCGTGTTGCGGCAGTTCTCGGTCAGCCAGAACTCGTTGAACGCCCCGTCCGGACGCCACGTGCCGGACCGGTCCCGCTGGTACGGGTCGGCGAACAGCACGACCGAGCCGTCCGGCCGGACGAGTTCGCGCAACGCCACCAGCAGGTCCTCGTCGTGGCTCTGCGCCTCGTCCACGATGAGGCAGTCCAGCGGTCGCCCGTACGCCTCGACCAGGCTCAGCACGGTGGCCCACAACGGCTCGCCCTCGTACCCGCCGATCCGGTCGGCCCCGAACAGGTCGCACAGGACGTCCTGCGGATCGCCGGAACTCACCCCCGGTACCCGCAACTGGCGGCGGATCTCCAGGCGCAGGTCACGCTGCTGCCCGATCACCGCCACGCGCAGCCCGCGGGCCGCCAGTTCCCGCGCCCGTTCCTGGGCCAGCAGGGTCTTGCCGGTGCCCGCCGCGCCGAGTACGAGCGACGCCGGGCGGCGGGACGTGCCCGCCAGCACCTCCAACTGCCGCCCGGTGAGCTGGATCTGGCGCCGGGTCAGGCGGTCCAGGTCGTCAGCGGCCAGGTCGACGTCGTAGCGCAGGGTGCGCGCGACCACCGCGCTCGGCGCCAGCGCCGCCAACGCCTGCTCGAAGTCCGACCGGCTGGTCCATCCGCGCTGGTCCCAGTGGGCCATGACGCGTTCCACCAGGACCGGCGCATGCTCCAGCGAGGCTGCGGTCAGCACGATCGTGTCCGGGGCGTGCGGACCGAGGTTGCCCGACGGCCGCCCGTCGGTGAACACGACGCAGTGCCCGGCCGGCACCTGCCGGATACCCGTGCTGCGGCGCAGCCAGTTGGCCAGCGCGTACCGGTTGCGCACCGCCTGGTCGAACGGATCGCCGAGCGGCACGTCGGCGCCGCGCCGGGAGGCGAACCACTGCCGGTCGGTGACCCGGTAGCCGCCGTCCTTGACCTCCATGATCAGCAGCCCGTGCCGGGGATGGAGCAGGACGAAGTCGGTCTCACCGATCCGGAGCCGGGCCTGGCCGGAGTCGACGTACGCCAGGTTGTGCAGCACGCACCACGAGTCGTTCAGGGAGCGGAGACGCTCGAAGACGACCCGCTCGCCGCGCGTGGCGTTCGTTCGCTGATGCCGCGGGAAGAAGCGCGCCAAGACCGCCTCCGGGCGGAAGACGAACAGGAAACCTCATTGTCGGTGGGCGGCAGCCAGGCATTCCACCACCTGAATTACCGTCTTCTGTAGACGATCGGTCACCTTGAGGTCACGCACCGCACACCGAACTGACAGGCATCGTGCCCGAACGGATGAAGCGGCAACGGCAGGACGGGGGGACAGAATTCGGATACAAGCACCTCGATCAGCTCGGGGAGGAATGCGCATGCCGGTCGGGAACACGGGCGTCCTGCTCGTCGACTGGGACAACCTGGCCGGCGCCGTCATCGGTCGTGGCCACCTGGTCGAGCGGGGCATCGTCGACGCGCTCTGGAGCGACGCGACCACCAGGTGCGGTGGCCACCTCCAGTACAAGCACATGGCGGCGGTGCGGTTCGACGGCAGCATCACCACCGCCATGACGGAGCACCTCATCGACGCCGAGGTGGTGGTCAGCCTGAAGGAACAGGCCGACATCCACCTCACCGTGCTCGCCATGGACTACCTCCACCAGGGCTGCGGTCAGTTCGTGCTGGTCACCGGTGACCAGGACTTCATCCCGTTGATCCGCCGCCTGCTGCGGGACGGCTGCCGGGTGACGGTCGTCTACGGCGACCCGGACCGGCTCTCCCCGCAGTTCCGGAGCATCCTCACGCTGCCGGGGCTCGACTCGATCTGCATCGACGACATCTACTCGCTCCGGCAGCCGCCCGCCGCCGACTGCAAGGCCCTGCTCGGCCTGGTCGAACTGCAACGACGCGGTGTCATCCTGGGCGGACGGGAACAGGCCGAGCGCACCGCGACGCTGGCGCAGTGGGGCGTCCTGCCCGACGAGGACGAACTGCGGTACTGGGCGCTCATCGAGTCCATCGGGCAGAAGGTCACCCGCACCGACGCGGCGGTACGCGCCAAGGACGGTTTCCTGCCCCGCCCGATGACCCGCGTCTACGTCGACCTGAACGCCGGCCGGTTCACCGATCTCGTCGCCGTCGACTACGCCGTGCGGCGCCTGGCGGCCCGACCGAAAGGGCTGACCGCCACCCAGCTCCGCAGCGGGCCGTTCCAGTCCGACGACGGATCGCGGCTGTTGCGCGTGCTCGACGCGCTCACCGCCGTGCGGCTGGTGCGCAGGGGCGCCGACGACACGTACTCGGTGACCACCGATGATCTCGCCCTGGGCTATCTGGAGCCGCTGTGGCGGGTGCACGCGGCCCTGACCATGGAGTCCTTCCGGCAGCAGCGGCGTTCCATCCCGTACCGGAAGCTGTCCGGGCTGATCGGCGCCGGCGGTGTCGGACAGGGGCCGAACCGACGCGCCGCCGGCGCGGTCAGCCAGGCCATCCGGTACGCCGCCACGGCCGGCGTGATCGACGCGGTCGCGGTCGACGGCGACCGTCACGCGATCGCCACCGACTCGGCGTTCGTCCGGCCGATCGAGAACGCCTACCACGAGCTGTACCGCGCGTTCGCCGATCGCGGCCCGAGCCCGGTGCCGGAGAACGAGATCCTGGAGTTCATGACGGTGCGGGACCGGACCCGGGCAGAGCCGGTGTTCGGCTACGACTCCCGCGACCGGCACCGGATCCTGCGGGTTCTCGCCCAGTCCCGGGCGCTCACCTGGCGGGACGAGAAGGTCACCGTTCCGCGTACCCGATGGGGCGACGCCGGATCGTCGTTCGCCTAGGGGCCGTCGTGCTCCGCCGGGTCCGGGCCCGCCTCAACGCCGTCGGACGCCACGGGCTGGTGTTCGCCGGGGCGGTGGCGACCTGCGCCGCAGTGGCCGCCGTGGTGGTGGCGGTCGCCGGCCCCGGTCAGCGGGCCGCCCCGATCGTCGGCTCCTTCGCCGTCATCGCCTCCACGGTCGGCGCGCTCGCGGCGATCCACCTCTCCCGGCAGGCGCTGGCCCGCACCGACCGGCAGCTGGAGGAGACCCGCCGCTCACTGGTGCTGAGCCGGTACCCGCTGCTGCTCCCGGTACACCAGGCGGTGGCCTTTCCGGACTCCGGCGGCATGGTGACGCACCACCCGCCCGCCGAGGACCGGTTCGCGCTCGCCTCGGCGCCGGAGCCGGCGTACGCATTCCTCGCGATCACGAAGAACCGCCTGGTCGTCCCGGTGGAGAACGTCGGCGAGGGGCCGGCGCTGCGGGTCAGCGGGACGCTGTGGTGCTCGGACGGCCGCAGCGGCCCGGTCACCGGGGTGTCCGCGCTCGGCGCGGGCCGGAGCGGCGTGCTGGCGGCCGTGCTGAGCCACGACGGGCGGCCGACACCGGAGCGGTTGCGGGCGATGGTGGCGCGGGACACCGGGCCGGCCATCGCCTACCAGCTCGACCTGCACTACGTCGACGTCTTCGCCAACGCCCGCCGGACGACCGCACTGTTCGACCCGCGGGGACGCGGCGCGTGGCAGCACTCCTACGACGACGAATAGCCCTCGTTGAAGCCCTCCACGAACCCGCCCGCGAACCCGGAGAGGACACATCCGGCACAACACAGGATCACCAGCAGCGCCGGCACCGCGACCCAGAGGACTATCGCCCACCTGCCGTTCTCCTGGGCCGGCGGCGGCTGCACGAACGCCTGCGGCGGGTACTGCGGCGGCGGGTAGTGCGCCTGCTGCTGGTACGGATCCGGCTGGTACGGATCCTGGTAGTACGGGTCGTGAGGGTGCATCCGGCCATCGTGCCCACCGACCGCAACCGCCGGAACACCCGAACGGCCGGAAAGGGGAAAGCCCCAGCACGAGGCTGGGGCCGGGTATTGAGACGGCTCGGACAACGACTACATGTCAGCTCATCGTCGCCAGCCACCATCTCCCCTATGAGCAAGGTTAGGGTCACCCTCCGCAAGCGTCAACTCGGTCACCCGTACGAGTTGGGACGCCGATCATGCCATCCGAACAACCCCTCGTCCGGCCCGGTGGGCATCGAGGTGGGTCAGCACCGTCTGGTTGGCCTCCCAGCCGTCCGGGAACTTCACCGGCACGTCCAGGTGCACCCGCTCGGTCGACGGATACGCGTCGAGCAGCTCACCGATCCCGGCCCGCGCCACCACCACGCACGCGTGCCGGTGCCGTGACGCCAGCACGCACAGCCGCCCCGACTCCAGGTGGAACGCGGTGGCGTCGCGCCGGCCGGAGAGCGGGTGCAGCACGATCGTCACGTCGTACTCCCGGCCCTGGAGCCGGTTGGCGGTGTCGACTGTGATGCCCGCCCCGGCCGCGCCCAGCCGGGACCGGATGGCCGCGACCTGGTCGCGGTGCGCGGCCCCGACGGCGATCCGGTCCGCGGTGACCGGCGCGCCGCCCGGCGCGGCCTCGCTCACCGCGACCGCGCCGCGCCACAGCACCCGCAACGCCAGCTCCGCGCAGGCCGCGGCAGCCTCCCCGTCGGTACGCACGGTGTGCCGGGCGGGCAGCTCGTGCAACGCCCAGCCGGTGGCGGCGGCCACCTCGACCGAGGCGTCGTAGGCGTCACCCGCACCCGCTTCGGTGAACGTCAGCGCGCGGTCGGACGGCCCGGTCCCGGCGCGGAACCCGGTGAACGGGTAGAACGCGGCGGACACCACCGGGGCGGCCGAGTCGGGCAGCCGCCACGACACCGGCAGCCGGTGCACCGGCAGCTCCGGGTTGTGCCGCAGCAGCGTGGCCACCGCCGACTGCATCGGATCCCAGGTCAGACCGGTCCAGCGGAACGTCTCCACGGTGCTGAACGGATCGAGCTGACCGGGGTCGCCGACGAACAGCGCCCGCTCGAACCGCCCCGCCACGCGCAGCAGCGCGTCCGCGCGCATCTGGTACGCCTCGTCCACGATCGCCCACGGCCAGCTCCCCTCGGTGACAGTGGCCCACTTGGCCGCCGTACCGATGGTGACCGCCGGGCCGCCCAGGTCGGCGACCTTCGCTGCGACCCGGACCGCCGGGTGGGCGGTGACCCGCTCGGTGGGCCGGTAGTCGGTGGCGGAGAGCCGCCCGACGCGCAGCTCCGGCGCCCTGCGGCCGAGCCGGTCGATGAGGTCGTCCACCTGCTCGTTGGTCTGGGCCACGATCATCAGCGGATCGCCGGTGGCGGCGGTCTCGACGGCGGCGCGGACGACGAGGGTGGACTTCCCGGCGCCGGGTGGCGAGTCCACGACGACGCCGCGGTGCGTGCCGTCGCGCAGATCCCGCAGCACGCGCTGGATCACCTGCTCGGCTTCGTGCAAGGAAGGGCCCCCTTTTAACGTCTCCGGTAGAGGCGGGGCCCCTTCTTAACACGCCACGGGGTAGGACCGCGCGGCGACGCCAGGGAGTTCATCACCCATCGATCACCTTGCACCCGGCTGCCACACTCGCCGTCAGGGACGACGGGGGAATCGCAGGTGAGACGATGGACCTTCACCGCAGTCGCATCGGTTGTGTCATCGCTTTCGTCCAGCTGCCGTTCGGTCTCTGCATGGTGCTGTTCGGGCTGGGCGGGAGCACCCTTCGACTGATCGGCGGGCTGATCCTCGGCGGACTCGTCATGCTCGCCGGCGTCGCGGGCGTCGTCGAGGCGGTCCGGCCGTTCCGGTTCCACATCAGCCTCGAAGGATTGACCGTCCGGACGGCCGAGCTGAACCGGCTGCTGCCCTGGGCGGAGATCGACCACCTGGTCCTGTACCAGCCACCTCCGGTGCTGGCCGGCAAGCGGATGCCGTCGCCGTTGCTGCTGCTCGTACCCGCACCCGGGTCGACCCTCGACGTCCCGCTGACCCACTGCAGCCCGTTGGACGACCGGCCCTGCCTGCTCCTGCTCGAAGTGCACGACGTCCGGGAGAAGACGGACCAGGTGGCCGACGCCCTCGCCCGGTACGGCGGCAGCCGTTTCACCGACCACCGCCAGCTCGTCCGGCAGCGTTTCGACTCAGCCCGCTTCCCGGTCGAAGCGCGCGGATACGACCGGGCTGCCGTCGACGCCCTCGTGCAGAAGGGCCGGGAGGCGCTGCGGTCGGAGGATTTCCTGGGGCGGCTGGGGGCGAAGGCAGAGGTGGAACTCGCCCTGGCCGAGTTGCCGCTCGTCGCGCACGGTTACGACCGCGTCCGGGTCGACGCGTTCCTGCGGGACCTGTCCGCCGCGTTGGGACGGTTCGAGGAGGGCGAGGAGGAGTCCGGTTGACGTGTCCGCACCCACTTACCGCCTCGTACCGCCTATGGTTTGCGGGCGAGCAGCCCGACGAAGGTGTGGTAGGTGTCGGTCTGCTGCGGGGCCGGCGCGTCCGGGTCCGGACGCCACTCGGCCAGCGGCACCAGGCCCGGCTCCAGCGGCGTCAGCCCGTCGGCGAAGGCGAGGATCTCCTCGTCGGTACGCCAACGACCGGTGCCGAGCGACTCGTTGAACACCCGCTCGACCTCGCGGGCCTTGCGGGAACCCTCCGGATCCCGCTCACCCGGGTCACGGAAGTGCGAGATCGCGACGTAACTGCCGGACGGCAGCGCGTCGATCAACGCCGCCGCGACCGATCGCGGGTCCTCGTCGTCGCCGATGTGGTGCAGGATCGCGAAGAGCAGCAGCCCGATCGGGCGGTCGAAGTCGAGGAACCGGCGGACGTCCGGGTCGTTGAGGATCTCCTCCGGCTCGCGGATGTCGGCCTGGATCACCGTCGCGGTGCCCTCCGCGGCGAGCAGCGCCCGCCCGTGCGCCAGGACGATCGGGTCGTTGTCCACGTACACGACACGGGCAGCCGGGTTGTGCTCGACGGCGACCTCGTGCACGTTGCCCTGGGTGGGCAGCCCCGACCCGATGTCGAGGAACTGGTCGATGCCCGCCTCGGTCACGAGGTGGCGGATCACCCGGCGCAGGAACGCCCGGTTCGCCTGGCCGGCGGCCGGCCCGTCCGGCGTGATCCGCAGGGCGTGCTCGGCGACCTTCCGGTCGACCTCGAAGTTGTCCTTCCCGCCCAGGAAGTAGTCGTAGACCCGGGCCACGCTGGGAACGGTGACGTCGATTCCGGGCGGTGCGGCCTTGTCGCGGGTCACAGGCGTCTCCAGGCTCCGTGGGCGGTTCCGGGCGTTTTCGGGGAGTGTAGCGACCGTACAGGGTGGATGGTCGCCCCGTCTGGGATCGCTCCCACCGGTCCGGCCCGCCACCAGGACGTTCATCGATCGACACGCCGAGGTCATCGCAGCTCCGCCGCCTCGCACCACCCGTCGTGACCATCCCGGTGTCCGCAGCGCCCGCTGCCGGGCAGCCGCACGTCACACCAGACCCGGTACCGCAGGTGCTGCGCGTCCTCCTCGCTGAGCGTCGTCTCACCGAAGTCGACGGCATCCAGGTGCCCGAGCGACCGCGCGAGCGCGGCTGCCAACTCGGCGGCGACGTCCCGGCACGTCAGCGTGGTCGGCAGGTGGATTATCCAGCGCGGCTCAGCCATCGTGGCCGCGCCGCCGGCAGCCGTTGTGGCGGGACTGCCACTGCCGCAGCGCCTGGCGGATCCGCTCCGACTCGGTGCGTGCCGTGGTCAGCTCCCGGTGCAGGCGGTCCATCTCGTCGGCGACCCGGCACAGGTAGTCGTGCACCTGCGCCGGGTCCAGGCCACGCCAGCGGGTGTCGAACACGGCGCTGCGCACCTGGTACGCCTGCACCCGCTCCCCGGTCACGTAGATCACGACGTCACCGCCCCGACCACCACGGCCTCGTCGGGCAGCCCGGCCGCGGCGAGCGTCGCCCTCCCCCACCGGGCCAGCCGGCAGGGGTACGGGACGCGCTCGCTACGGCACAGCGGTCCCTGCGGCCAGTGCTCGGGCACGTGTACGCGCACGGCCAGCGCGGCGACGAGTAGTTCCTCGTCGGTGACAGGGGTGAGGACGGGGAAGTCGGCGAGTACGGCGGGCATCGGCGGGCGCCTCCGGGTCGAGGTCTCGTGGAGTGGCGCCGGGGCGGGCGGGGACGGCGGGAGCCGCGATCGGGGGACGCGGTGCCACCGGAGCCCGGCACCCGCCCCGGGCCATGTGCTGACCCTCAGTCCTCCTCGGCAGGAGACGCATGCCCTGCTGATCGTGGCCGCCATACACACACTGCATACGCTCGGTCACCATCCGAGACGCCGGGCGATATGCACGGTGCGTATACCGGGCCGCTCCGGAACGGGTTGAATGGTTAGGCTCGACTTCGGACACAGGTTCTCCGCGAACGGCGAGGTTGCCGGTGACACCTGCGAACTGCCCCCGTTGCGGCGGCCGCCTGGCGCGCGACAACGGCACGGGACGCTGCGCGCCCTGCCAGGCCGCCGAACGCGACCGCCTCAGCACGCCGCCCGCCGTACCCGATTCGTTCTGGGACCATGAACCGGTACGAACGGCGCTGGCCCGGCGGCATCTCGGGCAGGTGATCCGGGCGTACCGCCACCACCCGTACCACGGGCGGAGCCCGCTGCCGCAGAGCGTCGTCGCGGGGTGGCTGGGGATCACGCAGGCGCAGTTGAGCCGGATCGAGAACGGGCCAGCCCTGGTGCATCTCGACCGGTTGACGCATTGGGCGACCGTGCTCCGCATCCCGCCGGATTGGCTCTGGTTCGCAGTCCGTCCAGACTCCCCGGTGAGCGCCCGGGCCGACGGGAATCGCGCAGCACCAGACCTGGGGCGGCGAACACTATTGGCTGGCATCGCGGCGGTGTCGGCAGGATCCGGCTTGGTCGGCGTCACTGGGGAGCCCCAGCCGCGCCGCATCGGCAGTGCGGACGTGTCTCGGTTGCACGCGGTGCTGGAGCTCTATCGGTCGGTCGACTACGAATGCGGCGGTGGCCTGCTCTATCGGGAGGTAGCCCGATTCGCGGAGTCGGTGTATCGGATGCTCGACTGGTCGCACTCGGCCGGACTGACACCGCGCCTGGTCGCGGCGGTCGCCGCGGCTCGTCAACTGGCGGGCTGGACCGCGCTCGACGCAGGCCGGCACGCCGATGCCCAACGGCATTTCGCCGCCGGCGAGCGGGCGGCGGTAACCGCTGACGACGCGCCGCTAGCGGCCTTGATTCGGTACTCCCAGGCCAAGCAGCTACAACACCTTCGGCACAACCAGGACGCCGTGGCCGCTCTGCGACTGGCCGGCTCGGAGCTGGGATCGCGGGCAACACCGGCGGTGAGGGCGTTGCTTTGGGGCGCGGAGGCTGCCTCGATAGCCGCCCTCGGCGACCATCGAAGCGCGCTGACCCTTCTCGGTCAGGCGAGCGATCAGTTCGAGCTTGTGGACCCCGAGCGGGAGCCGGCGTGGATGGCCTTCTACGACCGCGGTGAGCTGCTCGCCCAGTACGGTCGTGTGTACCGCGACATGGCCCGGCAGACCGGAACGCAGGCGACGCAGGCCGTACGGAGCGTCGAGGAAGCGATCATTGCCTTCGGCTCGGCGAACGTACGCAGCGTGGTCCTGAACGAGGTCGGCTTGTGTAGTGCGCTCTTCCTCGCCGATGAGCCCGAGCGGGCGGTCACTGTCGGCACGCGCGTGGTGGAACAGTCACGTGCGTTGAGTTCCAGTCGAGTGGTCGATCGAGTGGTCAATCTGCGCCGCGACCTCAGACGGCATCGCCACCTTCCCGCCGTCGCCGAATTCGAACGGACGCTCACCGCACGGGCTGCGGCCACGGTATGAGCGGGCGTTTCTCCGAGGAAGCGATGGCCCGGGCCATGCGGGAGATAGCCAGCGGACTTGAGGTGTCGAGCGAGGGTGTCCGCCTCCTGCGGCTGACCAACAACGCTGTGTTCGCGTTGCCGGAATCCGGGCTTGTCATCCGCATCGCGCGGACGCACCGGCTCCGGGACCGGGTGACGAAGGTCGTTCAGCTCGCGCGATGGTTCGCAGATCTGGACGCGCCGACGATCCGGCTGGCTCCGGGCGTGACACAACCAGTTGAAGTCGGCGACATGGTGGCCTCGGTGTGGACCTACGTGCCACCCACCGCGCCTGCTCCGACAGTGGATGACCTCGGCTCGGCGCTGCGGCGGTTTCATAAGCTTGGAGCCCCGCCTTTCCCGTTGGCCGCCTGGGATCCGATCGGGGACGCGCGTCGACGCCTGGCGGATGCCGACGGGCTGAGCGCCCACGACTACGACTATCTGGTGGAGTGGTGCGACCGCTTGGAGCCCCAGATCGCCGACCTCAACCAGAGGGCGTCCCACTCGCTCATCCACGGGGACGCGCACGTCGGCAACCTGCTCCGGGATGCGTCGGGCGGCATCCTGTTCTGCGACTTCGACGCCACTTGTCTCGGACCTTGGCAGGTGGACCTGGCAGCGGTCGCCGTGGGCGAGGCCCGCTTCGGGAAGGCTGGGGAGCATCGGGCGCTCGCCGATGCGTACGGGTACGACGTGACGTCCGACCGCGACTGGCCACTACTGCGCGAGGCCCGCGAGCTCAAGATGATCGCTGCTGCTACGCCGCTTCTCGCAAGTTCGGCGAGCGTGGCGGCCGAATTCGCCAACCGATTGAAGTCGGTCACACAAAGCGATCACGGTCTGCGTTGGAAGCCATTCGCTGATCTCGTCTGATCGCCCTTCACCGAGCGGCTGCGGCTCGGTGGGATGCTGGTCTCGTGCGGGAGAATCTGCGACTACGCCGCCAGACCGCAGCAGAGGCCGAGAGCCTGATGGACCAGCTTTTGGACGTGTACCTCGACGCGCACGCCGACGACGGTCCGCGCTACACGGCCGAGCGGTACGAACGGCAGCTCGCGGCGCACATGCCCCAGGAACGCTGGGAGCTGGTGACGGCCCGCGTCGATGACGAGCTGGTCGGTTACGTCTACGGCTTCCCGCTCGGAGCCGATACGCGTTGGTGGGACGGCATCCACGAGCCGGTGCAGGACGGCTTCACGAACGAGAACGGGCGCCGGACTTTCGCAGTCTGCGAATTGCTGGTGCGGCGATCGTGGCAACGCCGGGGTATCGCGCGGGCGCTCCACGACCGGCTCCTGAGCACCCGGCGGGAAGAGAGGGCGACGCTGCTCGTACGGCCTGACAACGCCGCCGCTCAGCAGGCGTATGACTCCTGGGGTTGGCGACCGGCCGGGTGGCTCCAGCCGACGCGCGAGGGCGCGCCTCTGTTCGAAGTCCGCACGAAGGAACTCACATTGAGTTCCTAGAGCCCTCAGAGCACAAGCCGCAGGGCCTTCTTCCAGCCTGCGACGCCATGCCATAAGTCGCCGCGGTCCGGTCGGACCTACGTGGTTCCCGATCACTAGCCGTTCAGTGGAAGGAGGGCCGTGGTTGGCATGACAGTATGTCGATCATGGCAGATGCGGCTCTCGATCTCCGCCTTCGCAAAGCAGCTGCTGCTTGGCTGACCGAACGAGCACAGCGCCAGCAGGAACTGGCGACGAAGGCAGAGCTAGCGCAGTTCACCTTTGAAGGCCGACGAGTCGCTCTCCTGGATCCACAGCGCGGTATCCGTAAGCCTGCGTTTCTTGATGCAGCGCTGTCCATCCGCACAACGTTCACCCCGCCGGGCCACCCACCGCCCTACGAGGACCGAGAGGGACCGGACGGGCTCCTCCGATACAAGTACCGTGGAAACGACCCCAACCACCATGAGAATGTCGCGTTGCGCCGCGCATACGAACACCGTCTACCACTGATCTGGTTCGTTGGCATCGCACCTGCTCTCTACCTGCCGCGGTATCCGGTGTGGTTGATCGCGGACGAGCCAGAACAACTGCAGTTCGCGGTTGCGCTTGACGAAGCACAGCGATTGATCCCACCGGGAAGCGCAGTCGATACGGATAGGCGAAGGTACGTCGAACGTCTGACGAAGCTACGTCTTCACCAGCCGGTTTTCCGGGCTAGGGTGATACAGGCCTATGGGACGACCTGCGCGATCTGCCGGCTACGCCACCGGTCGCTGCTGGATGCTGCCCACATCATCCCTGACGGCCAACCGGCGGGCGATCCGATCGTGCCCAACGGCCTAGCCCTCTGCAAGATTCATCACGCGGCGTTCGATCAGAACATCATCGGAATCCGACCCGACCACCGAGTCGAGGTGCGTCCCGACATCCTGAAGGAAGTCGATGGACCGATGCTGCGTCATGGAATCCAGGAGATGCATGGATGCCACATTGCGCTGCCTAGGGAGCGCTCTGCTCATCCCCATCGTCAAAGGCTTGAGGCACGCTACGAGAAATTTCGGGCAGCTGCCTAGAAGACCGCCTGTTAACTGGGCTCTGTCGGCCGGGCTGGCGCTGGCAGCACCCGGCCCAGCAGCACCGCCACCCCACCCGCGACCACCCCAACCATCGTCCCGGTGACCAGGCTCGACATCACCGCCGCACCCCGCAACAACGCCTCCCGAGCCCCCGGCTCCAGCCCGGCCAGCCCCGGCGCGTCCATCCCCAGCGACGAGTCCCAGAACACCTGGTGACCGGCCGCCAGGAACACCCCGTACAGCGCCCCGATCACCACGATCGTCAGGAACGGGCGCGGTGGCCGCCGCCACAGCACGGCGGCCACCCAGCACAGCGGCGGCCCGACCGCCAGCAGCGCAGCCACGACCGTGCCCTCCGGCACGACGTCCAGGTCGTGCAGCGCCACGCGCGGGGCGGCCAACGCGGCGAGCGCAACCAACGCCGGCCAGGAGAACCCGAGGGTACGGCGACCCGCGCTCATCGCGTCACCTCCGCCGACCCGGAGCCGGATGCCGAAGCCGGCGCCGAAGCGGGCACCGAAGCCGACGCGGGAGCCGGAACGGACGCGGTCGAGCGCACGAACTTCAGCAGCGCGACGAACGCCAGCACGGCCGTCACCGCACCTCCGGCGAAGCGCACCCAGTGACCGGCGACGAATTCGGCCGCCACCTGGCGCAGGTACTCCGGCGAGTGCGTTCCCACCGGGTCCACGAACATGATCTCGTTGCGCGGCCAGAAGAAGACAGCGGAGAACACGAACTCGCAGACGACGAACACGGCCGTGGCGCCGGCGACCCACCAGCGCAGCCGGCGGTCGCGCCAGGTGAGCAGCGTCGCGGCGACGCTGCTGAGGATCACCGACGCGCCGAGCGGCGGGAAGTAGTCGTGCGGGCCGCCGTGGACGAGGAACTCGCGGGCCCGGTCGAGCGAGGCGGGCGCGTCGTTGAAGATGTTCGGGTAGAGCATGACGGTCTCGGCGGCGACCCCGCCGAACGACATCATCGACGCCCAGACCATCACAATAAGGGCGAGCCAGGTCAGTCTTGTGCGTACCACGAGGGTTCTCCTCACGTTTTGGGGACGCCATCGACGCTAGGTCGGCTGTCCCCGGCCGTCGTCCGCGTGGCCGCGCGACCGGATGTCGCTTCTCGGCGTACGCCTCGGGGTCGTCCCTGACGCCTGCGGACGACAGCGGTGAGGGTCCGCGCGGACCTAGGCTCGAAGGCGTGCCCGACACCTCGCCCACCCGCGCCGATGTGCTGCTCGCGGCGGCCACGCTCGGCCTGGTCGCGGTGGCCGTGGCGGCCGACCGGCCCTCGCCCGGCGGCGCGGCGCTCGCCGTCGTGGTCGGCGCGGTGCTCGGCGGGCTGGTGCTGTGCGCCAGGCGGTGGCCGCTGCCGGCGCTGGTCGCCACGGCGGTCGTGATCCTCGGGTACTACGCGCTGGACCTGCCGCCCGTCGGAGTGGCCGCCCCGGCCGCCGCCGTCCTCTACCGGGTGTCCGAACGCGGGCGTGTCGTCCCGGCCGCCGTGGTGGCCGGGAGCCTGCTGGCCGTGTCCGTGGTCGCCCGGCTGGCCGAGGGCGACGACATCGCGGTGGTCGTCGGTACGGAACTCGGCTCCGAGGCGGCGTTGCTGCTCGCCGTCATCGCCCTCGGTGACGCGGTACGCAACCGCAGGTCGCTGCGGGCGGCGCTGGTCCGGCAGGCGGTCGCGGCCGACGAGGAGCGCCACCGGGAGGCGGCCCGTCAGGTCGAGGCGGAACGGCTGCGCATCGCCCGGGAGGTGCACGACACGCTCGGGCACACCATGTCGGTGATCACGTTGCAGTCCGCCGTCGCCCGGGAGGCACTCGCCGACAGCGATCCGGCGCAGGCGGAGAATGCGCTGGCCGCCATCAGGTCGGTGAGCGGCAGCGCGATGGCGGAGCTGCGGGCGACGCTCGGCACGCTGCGCCGGGAACCCGGTCCACGGGAACCGGCCCCCGGCTTCGACCGGCTCCCGGCGCTCGTGGACGGCGTACGCCGGGGTGGGCTGACTGTCGACCTGCGGATCGAAGGTCCGGTGGACACGCTGCCGGCGGTCGTGGGCAGCACCGTCTACCGGGTCGTGCAGGAGGCGTTGACGAACGTCCTGCGCCACGCCGATGCCACCCGGGTCACCGTCACGGTCCGCGCCACGCCCGGCCGGCTCGCGCTGGAGGTGGTGGACGACGGCCACGGCGGCCCGCCCGCCGGGCGCAGGGACGGGACGGGCCAGGGCCTGCGCGGCATGGCCGAGCGGGTAGCCCTGCTCGGCGGCACCGTAGAAACCGGCACCATCCAAACCGGCAGCACCGGAGCAACCGCCGCAACCGGCACGGGCGGCACCGCCGGCTTCCGGGTGTCGGTCCACCTGCCACTGACGGGAGTCGCCGCGTGAACCCGATCCGCGTCGTGCTCGTCGACGACCAGCACCTCGTACGCACCGGCCTGCGCGCGCTGCTCGACCGGGCGCCGGACATCGAGGTGGTGGGCGAGGCCGGCGACGGCGGCAGCGGCCTCTCGGTGGTACGGGAGCAGCGGCCCGACATCGTGCTGATGGACGTCCGGATGCCCGGCGGGGACGGACTGGAGGCGACCCGGCGGATCCTGACCGACCCGATGCTGGACGGCGTGCAGGTCGTCATGCTCACCACGTTCGACGACGACGAGTACCTGTTCGAGGCGATCCGCGCCGGGGCGGCGGGTTTCCTGCTCAAGGACACCCCGCCCGACGCGCTGCGGGACGCGGTCCGGACCGTCGCCGGTGGCGACGCGCTGCTCTCCCCCGCCGTCACCCGGCGGGTGCTCGCCGCGGCGGCCCGTTCACCGGTGGCCGACCCGGCGCGGCTGGCCGGACTGACCGCACGGGAACGGGACGTGCTGGCGCAGGTGGGCGCCGGGCGGTCCAACGCGGAGATCGGGCAGGCGTTGTTCCTGAGCCCCGACACCGCGCGTACCTACGTGAGCCGGCTGCTCCAGAAGCTGAACGCCCGCGACCGGGCGCAGCTCGTCGTGATCGCGTACGAGAGCGGGCTGGTCCGCCCCGGCGAGGGCTGAGCCGCGCCGGGGCGGGTCACAGTCAGGTCGACGCCGCGTCCGCAGGTGCCGGTGCCGCGTGCCGGCCGCCGCCGTTGCGCCGTTCGTCGCCGTGCCCCGGCCACCACGCCTTGTGGCCGATCAGCCCGGTCAGCGCCGGCACGAAGAACATCGACATGACGAACGCGGACAGCACGATCCCGATCGCCACCGCGAAGCCCATCTGCTGGAGGAACGAGATCGGCGCGAGCATCAGCACCCCGAACGTGCCGGCCAGGATCAGCCCGGCCGCGGCGACTGTCGGCCCGGCGTGTTCCACCCCGATCGCGGCGGCCTGGTGCGGTTCGTGGCCCTCGCGCGCCTCCTCGCGTAGTCGGGCGATCATCAGGATGTTGTAGTCGGTGCCGATCGCCACCACGAACAGGTAGAGGATGATCGGCAGCTGGAACGTCACGCCCGGGTTGCCCTGGAGCCCCTGGAACACGTAGACGGTGGCGCCGAGCGTGGCGGCGAAGTTGAGCAGCACGGCGATCACCAGGTAGACCGGCGCGACGAGGCTGCGCAGGAGCAGCGCCAGGATGATCGCGATCAGGAGTGCGGCCACCGGCAGGATCACCGACAGGTCCCTGTTGTTCGCCGAGTTGATGTCCGCGAAGATCGCCGTGGTGCCGCCGACGAGTGCCCTGGTGCCCGGCGGAGCCGCCTCGTGCAGGGACTTCCGCAGGTCGTCGCGTACGAGCGTGATCGCCTCGTTGGACATCGGGTTCTCGTTCAGCAGCAGGCTTATCCGGACGACGCTCGGGTCGGTGGCGCTGCGCTCCGGCGGCTGTGCCTGCCCGACGCCGGGTGCGCGCGCCGACGCGGCGGCGAAGTCGTTCACCTGCTGCTCGGTTAGCGGGGTGCCGTTGCCGGTGGTGAGGTAGACCTCGGTGGGCGCGAGCGCCCCGGCGGCGAACCCGCGCTGGAGGTCCTGGGCGGCCCGCGCCGACTCGGTGTCCTGCGGGAAGCCGGCGCCGAAGTCGTAGTCGGCCTTGTAGCCGAGCACCCCGGCGGCGAGCGCGACGAGCAGCGCGCCCGAAGCGGCGGCCACCACGGCCGGGCGGCGGCCGACGACGGCGCCGAGCCGCCGGGACAGGGTCGCCTTGGGCGGGCGCTGCCACGCCTTCGACGGCCAGAACACCCACCGGCCGAGCAGCGACACGAGCGCCGGGATCAGGGTCAGCGAGGTGACGAGCATGACGCCGACGGCGATGGCGAGCGCCGGGCCGAGCGACCCGAAGAAGCCGAGCGAGGCGAGCAGCAGCACCAGGAACGCCACGATGACCGCACCGGCGGCGGAGGTGATGACCTCGCCGACCCGCTGCACCGAGACGACCATCGCGGTGCGCTTGTCGTCTCCGGCGCGCAGGCGCTCGCGGTAGCGGAACAGCAGGAACAGGATGTAGTCGGTGCCGATGCCGAACAGCACGATCAGCAGGATGGTCTGGAGGTCCTGGCTGACGTTGAGGTCGAACGCCTTGCCGGCGGCGGCGACCAGCCCGGTGGTGACGGACATGACGACGCTGATGACCACGACCGGCAGCAGCGCGGCGATCGGGCTGCGGAAGATGATCAGGATCAGCCCGATGATGAGGACGATGGTGGCGACGCCGACGACGGCGAACGCGTCGTTGAACGTGTCCTCGTTGTCGACGAAACTCGCCACGTCGCCCGCCACCCCGGCGGTCAGGCCGCTGCCGGCCAGGTCCGGCCCGAGGGCGGCGCGCAGGTCGCGTACCGCGTCGAGCAGGCCCGGGTCGTCGGGGCTGTCGGCGTCGAGACCGACGGTGACCACCTGCACGGACTTGTCCGGTGCGACGGCCTGCGGGCCGGTGAGGTAGCCGGAGGTCTGCGGGATGTTCCGGGCCTTGAGCGCGGCGGCCAGTTGCCCCACGCGCGCCTCGTCGGCCGCGGTCAGCGGTCTACCGTCGCTGCGTTTGACGACGACCGTTGCGGTGGCGGTGGCGGCCTGCGGGAACGACTTCGCGCCCAGCTCGGTGGCCTGCACCGACTCGTAGGTGCGCGGCAGGAAGCTTTCCTGGTCCGCGGAGGTGATGTCGCTCAGTGAAGGACTGGCGGCGATGATCGCGATCGCGGCGACGACCCAGCCGCCGATCACCCACCAGGCCTTGCCCACGACGAATCTGCCCAGGCGCTCGAACATCGTTTCCCCCGTGTGTTCGGCTGTGTCGCACGCGATCCTACGCTGCGTGAGCAATCCCTTTCGGACGGCTCGCGGACTTTCGTCGGTGATCCGGGTGGTCGAGGATCGACGGATGAGCGCGACGCTGCCCGGTCCCGGAGTGCTGACGGCCTGGTTGGCGGCGACGGTGCCGGCTCCGCTGGTCTTCTTCGAGTGGACCCACAGATGGGAGGAGGACCAGCCGGTCTCGACCGCGCTGTGGTGGCCCGTGCTCGCGTCACCGGTGCTCGCCGCCGTGCTGGCGGCCCGGCAGCCCCGGCGGCCCGGGGTGGCCCTGGGCGTGTCCACGCTGGTCGCGACGGCGCTTCTCGCGTTGTCACTGGCGCTCTTCCGGTGGGTCGTGCCGCTGACCGGCGAGGCCCACTGGGGGCGGGCTCTGCTCGGCGGCGCGGCGCTCGCGGTGGCCGGAGCGCTGATCGGGTACGCCGCCGGCGGGCGCCTGCCCCACCGGGCCCGCCCGGCGTCGCGGCGCGGCTATCTGATCGGCGGGCTCGCCGTGGTGTTCGGCGCGCTGCTGGCCCAGTCCGCGGTAGGGCTCGGCGCCGAGGACAGCACGATCGGGCAACCCCCGCATGAGTACGGCGGCGTCGGCCCCTACTCGACGTCGGCAGGCCGGTTCACGGCACCGGCCGCCGGGGCGTACGCGATCTTCGCGGTGGGCTTCTCCCCGGCGGACCCGGACTGCCGCGTCACCGGCGGCGGCGCGGAGGTCCGGACGGCCGAGCCGGTCTCCGTCCCGCCGGGCGACTACGGCAGCGACGCCGCCACCTATTCCTGGGTGGCGACCGTGCGGGTGCCGATGCCGGGTAGGTGGACGCTCGACTGCCGCACGACCGACCCGGAGGCGTCCTACGTGGTTGGTGACGTGCCGGAGATCCGGGGCGCGGTCGGCGAGGTGATCCACTGGCCGGTGGGCGTGATCTGGCTGCTCGGCGCGGTTCCCGGCCTGCTGATCGTCGCGGACACCGCCAGGCGACGGCGAGCCGGTCCGATGGTCGCGATGTCCGGCAGGATGACCGCGTGAACGACGACGAATGGTACGAGCGGCACGGACTGCGTCCGGCAGACGTCGAGCCGGTGCGGTCGATGCTGCGCGAGCAGATCCGTCTCGGTGCCGATAACGACAGCGCCCTCATCCACCTGGGCTGCGAGCAGTTGTTCCTGCACGGTGACCTGGCCGACGTACTGCTGATCTGGCAGGCCAAGCACTCCAGCTTCGACGCCGCGTGCTCCGTGGAGTGGCAGTTGCTGTGCGGGGCGGGGCGGGAGCAGACGCTCGCTCACCTGCGGACGCTCGGCACGGCGGAGGCGGCCGAGGTTCTCGCCTACCTGTCGGCTGTCGATCCCGAGGACGTAGCAGCGTTCGACGTGGCCGAGCAGTCTCACTGGTACGTCGAATACCACGGCGGATTGTCGTAGGGGTCTCGTAGCCTGGCGCGGTCATCGACGATCGCAGGGAGGCGACGTGCTCGACCACTTCTCCGTAGCGGTACGCGACCTGGAGGCGAGCGGCGCCTTCTACGACGCGGTCCTCGCCCCGCTGGGCGGGCGGCGGCTGATGGAGCCCGGCCCGATCGGCTACGGCGTCGACGCGCCCGACTTCTGGGTGGAGCCCGCGCCGTCCGGCGCCACGCCGGTGCCGGTGCACATCGCGTTCACCGCCGCCGACCGCGCGACGGTGCGCGCGTTCCACGACGCGGCGGTGGCAGCGGGCGCGGAGGTGCTGCACGCGCCGAAGGAGTGGCCGGAATACCACGCCGCCTACTACGGCGCGTTCGTCCGCGACCCGGACGGCAACAACGTCGAGGCGGTCTGCCACCGCCCGGAGTGACTCCCGGCGCATCCGGGAGGCAGGATGGACCGGTGGAGATCGAGCCGGTCGAGCACGCTCCCGTACGCGCCATCCGCCGGGCCTGGCTGGCGCAGCGCTGGCACGATCTCGCCTTCCTGCACTGGGCGGTCCCGCCGGAACGGGTGGCGCCGCTGCTGCCCGCCGGCACCCGGCCGGACACGCTCGACGGGCTCACCTACGTCGGGCTGATCGGGTTCCGGATGGTCGGGCTGGGGCTCGGCCGTGGCCCGGGCGTGCCGTACTTCGGCACGTTCTGGGAGACGAACGTCCGGCTCTACTCGGTCGACGGCTCGGGGCGGCGCGCTGTCGTGTTCCGCTCGCTCGACGCGTCCCGCCTGGTGCCGGTGCTGGTGGCCCAGGTGAGCCTGCGTCTGCCGTACAAGTGGTCGGCGATGCGGCTGGACCGGACCGGTGACACGCTCACCTACCGCTGCCGCCGCCGCTGGCCCGGTCCGGCCGGCTCGATCAGCCGGATGGCGGTACGCGTCGGCGCGCCCATCCCCGAGCCGACGCCGCTGGAACACTTCCTGACCGCCCGCTGGGGCCTGCACACCCGGGCGTACGGCCGCACCCGCCACCTGCCGAACTGGCATCCACAGTGGCCGCTGCACCGCGCCGAGCTGCTGCACCTCGACGACGAGCTGGTCACCGCCGCGGGCCTGCCCGCACCGGACGGGCCGCCGGTGAGCGTGCTCTACTCCCCAGGCGTACCTGTCGTCTTCGGCGGCCCCACGTCGGTCGGGTGACCGCCACGTTGATCGACGCCAGGTCGCCGCAGTGGCGGCATCCGGCACACCGGAACACCGCCACTTCCCCGAGGTGGCCCCGGCACGTCCGCGCGGCGCGGAGGCGAGCGGGGTCAGTGCAGCGGGTCGTGGGTGCCGTGCGGGACGTCGGGACGGCATCGGCGTACCCGGTCCGCGGCCATCCGGCCACCCACCGCCAGCCCGTACCGCTCCACCGCGGCGAGCCCGTACGCGCTGCACGTCGGCGTGTAGCGGCAGGTCGCCGGCCAGCGGTGCGACAGCCAGCGCCGGTAACCGAGGATGGCGGCCCGGCCGGCCCGGTCCACGGCGGGCCGCCGGACGACGCCCGCGGTCACCGAGCCGAGGGTGAGCAGCATCGAGAAGAGGCCCAGGTCGCAGCAGCCCGGCCCGTCGCAGGTGGGCACGTCGCAGTTGCACCAGTCCCGGCTCTTCTTTTTCTTGTGGTGCCGCTTCCGGAAGATCACCACGCCATGATGCGACACGCCCGCCACTGTCGATGAGGCGACCGGACCGGGTCCGGTGTGATCGGGTCGGTGGGCGGCGGGGAACCTAGCGTCGAAGGCGTCACCAGGAGGGAAGACCGGGTGCTGGATCGGCTCAACGCCGCGCTGGACCACCTCGAACAGCGGCTCGACCAGCCGCTCGACGTGGCCGCGCTGGCCCGGATCGCGGGCGTGTCGGAGCACCACTTCGGCCGACTGTTCTCGGCGCTGGCCGGGCTGCCGCTGTCGGAGTACGTGCGCCGACGCCGGATGACGCTTGCGGGCGCCGACGTGCTCGCCGGCCGGGAGTCGCTGCTCGCCGTGGCGGTCCGCTGGGGGTACGGCTCGAACGAGGCGTTCGCCCGCGCGTTCCGGGCCGTGCACGGCGTCGGGCCGACGCAGGCCCGGCAGGCCGGTGCGGTGCTGCGGTCCCAGCCCCGGATGTCCTTCCGGCTCGTCGTCGAAGGGAACACCAGCATGGACTACCGGATCGTGACCAAGGACGCCTTCCGGCTCGCCGGGTTGACGGCGCGGGTGCCGCTCGTGCACGAGGGGATGAACCCGCACATCGTGGCGTTCGTCAGGGGCATCGACCCGGCTACCGTCCGCCGCATCGAGGCGCTGTCCGACCAGGAGCCGCACGGGATCGTCAACGTCAGCGCCGAGCTGGCCGGTTCCCGGGACGAGGGCACCGAGCTGGACTACTGGTACGCGGCGGTCACCGGCGCGGACGTGCCGGACGACCTGCGCAGTCTGCCGGTCGAGGCCGGCGAGTGGGCGGTGTTCTCCAGTTCCGGGGCGTTCCCGGTGGCGGTGCAGCACCTGTGGCGGGCCGTGTTCACGTCGTGGTTCCCGTCCAACCCGTACGAGACCCGCCCGGGGCCGGAGATCTCGCGGGTGCGGGTCGCGGAGGACGGCGGCACCGCCGACGCGGAGCTGTGGATCCCGGTCCGCCGCATCTAGGGTCGCGCCACCGCCGCCGCTCGCGCCAGCGCGGCCGGCACGTCGTGCACGTGGTACGGATGCTCGCCCGGCTCGATCGCGGCGAGGAACATCGCGTACACGGCGGCCAGCCGCAGCGGTGCGACCGGCCGGAGCAGGTCGACGGCCCGGTGCGGGTCGCTGCCGGGCACGTCGGCCCGCCACCGTCGCGCCCACGCGTCGACCAGCCGGGCGGCGGCGTCCGCGTCGACGTCCTCGGTGAGACGCAGGATGTCGAAGGCGGGGTGGCCGACGAACGAGTCCGCCCAGTCGATCACCACCCGCCGCCGCCCGTCGCCGCGGACGTTGCCGGGGTGCAGGTCGCCGTGCACGAGCGTGTCCGGCAGGCCGCAGCCGGCGACCTGCCGGAGCCGCCGGTCGAGCCCGTCGAGCAGGCCGGCTGCGGCCGACACGTCGTGCCCGGCGAGCCGTTCCCGGATCCAGTCCGCCAGCCGCGCCCCGCGCAGGTCCGGCACCCCCGCCGCGACCAGCTCGCCGACGATCCCGCACGCCCGCCGCTGCACCGGGTGATGTCCGGCCGCGACGGCGGCCCGCTCGCCCTCCCCGGCCCCGTACCGGTCCTCCCCCGGCACGTCGTCCAGCAGCATCCGCCCCTCCCCGTCGGCGGCGAGCACCACCGGCACGCCGATCAGGGAGTCCGTGTCACCGGGAAGACCGGCCACCGAGGGGAGCCGGCCGAGGACCTCGGGCTCGTGGCGGGCGAAGGACGGTAGCTGCTTCAGCCACGCCGGGCCCTGGTCGGTGTCCAGGCGCCAGATGGCGGAGAGGTTCCAGGTGCGCTGCTGCGCCACCGCCGTCACCCGGCGGCAGCGCCGGCTCAACTCGCCGGTCGCCCACGCGACGCTGCGAGCCGGACCGCCGGCGTCCGCCCACGGCTGGCGCAGCGGGTGCGGCGCGAGGTCCACGGCCGCCGGTTCCAGGGGTACGGCCGGCGCGTCGACTGTTTGCGCCAGGTAGCGGACGTGGCCGCCGGGAGGCGCGGAACGGTCGGCGTCGAGCAGCCGCAGCACTGTCACCTCCAGACCGTGGCGCTGCCGGACCGTGTCGACGATCGAGTGGACCTCCTGCCACCACGGCTCCGGCACGTCGAACGGCGGCAGCGCGCCGAGCGGACGGCCGACGGCGTCGAGCAGGACCAGCGAGACGGTGCGGGACACGGCCGGACGGTATCCGGGCACCCCTACGGGAGGCGAGCGGATTGATCCGGGTCAGGTTCGGGACCGCTCCCCGATGTCCCGGGCACGGGCGCCCGGAACGCTGAGGCGATGAGCCTCCTCGATTCCCGCACACGTCCCACGCACCAGTGGCTACGCCCGGTCGCCGTGGCGTCTGCGGTGCTGCTGCTCGGCTACGGCCTGCTGCGCCTGCTCGACCGCCTGGACGGGCACAGCGACAAGGGCGCCTGGGCCTGGAACACCGGGCACACGCTGTTCCTGCTCGGCGTCCTCGGCTTCGCCGCGCTGATCGTCGGGCTGCACGGCCTGCTGCGTACCCGGTCGTCGCGGTTGCGGACGCTCGACGACGTGGCCGCGCCGGCCGGCCTGGTCGGCGCCGCCGCCTTCGTCTGGGTGATCCTCGGTGACCTGTTCCCGCGCTTCGCCGACGCGGTGCCCACGCCCGGCCTTGTGCTGTACGGCGGACCGCTGCTGTTCGAGGTGGGCCTGCTGGTGCTGCTGTACCGGGCGGCGGCGGCCCGGCTGCTGCCGGTGTGGGCGCCGGTGCTGGTGCTGGCCGGGTTCCTGGCGATCGCGGTGAACCTGAACCTGCTGCCCGTGGGCGCCGCGCTGGTGCTGGCCGGGCTGCTGCCGCTGCGCGTCACGCCCCGCCCGGTGGCCTGACCGGCGTCACCGCCAGACGGTCCGGCGGAACCCCTTGTGACCGGCGCACACGTCGCGCTGGCCGCCGGTGCGGCTGATCGAGCCGTCGCGGCACTGCACCAGCCAGCCGCGGTCGGACCAGAACCCGGGTACGCACTCGAACCAGTCGCACACCCCGGCAGCCGGCCGGCGGATGCGCTGGCCGTCGCAGAAGTCGTACCCGAAGGGGTTCGCCGGTGCGCCGCAGCGACGCTCGACCGGCGGCTGCGGCGTGCCGCGCGGCGGTGCGGGACGGACGCGGGACGGCTCGGGGCTCGTGCTGGGCCGGACCTGGACGGCGGGCGCGACGTGCGGCGGCGCGGGCGTGCCGGTGGCCCCCGGGGTCGCGGCGGCGGCGCGCTCCGAGCCGGCCCGGGTGGGCGGGTTGGACTCGATGAGCATCGCCGGCACGATCAGCGCGAGCGCCGCGCCGACCGCCACCGTCCGCCGGCCGCCGGGCACCAGCGCGGTGACGCGGGCCTGGGCGGGGGTGAGCACTGCGGGGCGTTCCGGCCGCGCCGCGGTGTGCTCCGCGATCAGCTCGTCCAGCTCGGCCACGACTGCGGCGCGCTGCTCGATCGCGTCGGCGAACGCCAGCGTGAGCGTGAACCGGAAGTCGGCCGCCGCGCCGGTGGGCAGCAGCAACCCGGAGGTACGCCGCCGGTCCAGCACCTGGATCAGGGTGACCGGCGCGCCGGGGTCGTGGGACAGGCCGGTCATCCGGCCGTACGCCCAGTCGCGCCGGCCGCGTCCGCCGAGCAGGACCAGGCGCCGGTTGGTGAGCACGGCGAGCCCGGCGTCGACCACCTTGACGCCCTCGGGGCGGCGGGGGCGCAGCGCGGGCGGGTCGGGGTCGACTGTCAGTTCGGGGGCGGGCAGCACGGCTGTGTGCCGGACCTCGACCAGTTGCGCGGCCGGGAGTGTCCAGAAGACCACCTCGCCGGGGGCCAGCTCCATCGGCAGGCCGACGCCCGCCTGAGCCGAGCCGTGGAAGGACACCGCGAGGGTACGCAGGCGGCGCAGCTCGTCGTCGCGGCGTCGCCACGCCTCGTCGGCGGCGCGGAAGGCCCGCTGACGCCGCTCGTTCTGCCGGTGCGCCCACCGGTACCGCCATGTGGAACCCGTCGAATCAGTCTTCGTCACGCCGACTCCTCCGCCGCGCGAGCCCACCAATCGGGGTGTCATTCATGTCAACTGTGCGGCAGGGGTACGAAGACACGCGAAAGTCGCCAATTAGACCGATCGGCTGATTGACCTACACAATCGGCGGAAACTCCCGCGTCGATTCACGTTCCGTGCCACCGGCTCCCGGCGGTCCCGCTTCGTCATGCGCGCGCGTGGACACGTCGGTAACGTCAGCCGCAACGGCGGGGCGGAGCGCGGCCCCCGGGCGGCGAGGAGGTGCACCGGTGGGCGACCCGGCCATGGTGGTGGGAGTGGACATCGGCACCACCAGTTCCAAGGCCGTCGCGTTCGACACCACCGGCCGGCAACTGGCCAGCCACTCGATCGGCTACCCCCTGGAGGAGCCGAACCCGGGCTGGGCCGAGCAGGACCCGGACCTCATCCACGAAGCCGTGATCGGCGTGATCCGCGCGGTGGTGGACGAGCTGCGCGTACCGGTTGCGGGCCTGTCGTTCAGCACCGCCATGCACAGCCTGATCGGGCTGGACGCCGACGGCACCCCGCTGACCCCGTCGATCACCTGGGCCGACTCCCGCGCGAGCGCGCAGGCCGAACGCCTGCGGGCCGCGCCCTCCGGGCTCGCCCTGCACCGGCGCACCGGCACCCCGGTCCACCCGATGGCGCCGCTGCCCAAGCTGGTCTGGTTCGCCGAGCAGGAACCGAAGCTGCACGAGCGGGTCGCGCACTGGGTCGGCATCAAGGACCTCGTACTGCGGCGGCTCGCCGACGCGCTCGTCACCGACCACTCGGTCGCGTCCGCCACCGGCCTGATGGACATCCACCGGCTGGCCTGGGACACCGAGGCGCTCCGCCTGGCCGGCATCACCGAGGAGCAGCTCCCCCAGCTCGTACCCACCACCCACGTGCTGCCGGGGCTCACCCCCGAGGCGGCCCGCGCCACCGGGCTGCCTGTGGACACCCCGCTCGTGGTGGGCGCCGGCGACGGGCCACTGGCGAACCTCGGGCTCGGCGCGGTACGCCCCGGCGTGGTGGCCTGCTCGATCGGCACCAGCGGCGCGATGCGGGTGATGGTGGAACGCCCCGGCGTGGACCCGCTCGGCGGCGTGTTCTGCTACGCGCTCACCGAGGACCGCTGGGTGGTCGGCGGCGCCATCAACAACGGCGGCATCGTCCTCCAGTGGGCGAACGACGCGCTCGCCCCCGAGCTGGGCGAGCACGCCGAGGAGGAGCTGCTCGACCTGGCCGCCACGGCGCCGGTCGGCTCCGGCGGGCTGATCATGCTGCCGTACCTGCTCAGCGAACGGGCGCCGCACTGGAGCGCGCTGCCCCGCGGCGCGTACGTCGGGCTGACCCACGGCCACGGCCGGGCGCACCTGGTCCGGGCCGCGCTGGAGGGCGTCTGCCAGCAGCTCGCCCTGGTCCTCGCCTCGGTCCGGGCCGCCGGGAACGAGGTACGCGAGGTCCGCGCCAGCGGCGGGTTCGCCCGCAGCGCGCTGTGGCGGCAGATCCTCGCCGACGCGCTCGGCATGCCGGTGCGGTTCCCCGCCGGGCACGAGGGGTCCGGCTTCGGCGCGGCGCTGCTCGGCATGCAGGCGCTCGGCCTGATCGAATCGATCGAGGTCGCCGCCGATCTGGTCCGGATCGAGGAGACGGTCCGCCCGGATCCCGCCTCCGCCGCCACGTACGCCGCACTGCTCCCTCTCTTCTCCGAGCTGTACGACGCCCTCGTACCCACGTTCGCGTCCCTGCGGCGGATGGCCCCGAGCCTTCCGCCGGAACCACCACCCACCGCACCACCCCGCTGACCGACCGAAGGGCGTGATAGCCGTGGTCACACTGCTCGCCGCACCCGCGGAACCGCTCACGAACGCCGGTGACACCCAGCTCGTCCTCGCGGCCCTGCTGGGCATCGCCGCGGTGGTGCTGCTCATCGCGTGGGGCAAGGTGCACCCGTTCCTCGCGCTGATCCTCGGCGCGGCGGTCCTCGGCGTGGTCGCCGCCGTACCCGTCGACAAGATCGTCACCTCGTTCAGCGGCGGCGTCGGCTCCACTGTGGGCGGCGTGGGCCTGCTGATCGCGCTCGGCGCGATGATCGGCGGCCTGCTGGCCGAGTCCGGCGGGGCGGACGGCATCGTGGAGCGGGTGGTCGGCCGGGTCTCCGGGACCGCGCTGCCCTGGGCGATGGCCGGTGTGGCCGCGCTCATCGGCCTGCCGCTGTTCTTCGAGGTCGGCGTGGTGCTGCTGGTGCCGATCGTGCTGCTGGTCTCGCTGCGGGTGAACGTGCCGCTGATGAAGATCGGCATTCCCGCGCTCGCCGGCCTGTCGGTGCTGCACGGCCTGGTGCCGCCACACCCCGGGCCGCTGGTCGCGATCGACGCGCTCGGCGCCAACCTCGGTCAGACGCTCGCCCTGGGCCTGCTGGTGGCGATCCCCACGGTGATCATCGCCGGCCCGGTCTTCGGCAACTTCATCGCCCGGTACGTGCCGGCCACCGCACCGGCCGAGCTGCTGCCGACCCGGCGCGACGCGGCCGTCGACCGCAGCCCGACCCGGCCCGGTGACGGCCGGCTCGACGCCGACGGCGACCTGGTCACCGCGGACGACCTGGTCAACCCGGGCACCGGACGGCCCGGCGGCGCGATCGACGAGCCGGTCGGGCGGCGCTCGCGCCGGTCCCCGGCGCTCTGGGCGGCTGTGGTGACGGTGCTGCTGCCGGTGGTGCTGATGCTGCTGCGGGCGGTCGGCGAGCTGACGCTCGGCGAGGACACCGCCGGCCGCAAGGCGCTGGACATCGTCGGTACCCCGATCATCGCCCTGCTGGCAGGCGTCATCTTCGCCATGATCTTCCTGGGCTACCGGTCCGGCTTCAGCCGTACCCAGGTCTCCGGTTTCCTCGGCGGCTCGCTGCCGCCGATCGCCGGCATCCTGCTGATCGTCGCCGCCGGTGGCGGCTTCAAGCAGGTACTCGTCGACGCCGGCGTGGGCGACCTGGTCGCGAACGCCGCCGACGGTGCGAACCTCTCGCCGCTGCTGCTCGGCTGGCTGGTAGCGGTCGGCATCCGGGTCGCCACCGGCTCGGCCACCGTCGCCACCATCACCGCCGCCGGCATCGTCGCACCGCTGGCCGCCACGCTTCAGGGCCCCGAGGTGGCGTTGCTGGCGCTGGCCATCGGCTGCGGGTCGCTGTTCTTCTCCCACGTCAACGACGCCGGCTTCTGGCTGGTGAAGGAGTACTTCGGGTTGACAGTCGGGCAGACCATCAAGAGCTGGTCGGTGATGGAGACCATCATCTCGGTGGTCGGCTTCCTCGGCGTCCTGCTTCTCGACGTCTTCATCTAGCGACGGTCAGGGAGCCTCGACGCCGGAGATGCGGAACTTGTGCACCTCGGCCCCGAGGATCTCCGTCACCTGCTCGGCCTCCGGTCCGGAGCCCCGGAACGCCAGCAACTGCTCGTCGGACTCCCACCGCTCGTAGACGTTGATCCGGCCCGGCTCGACCAGGTCGGCGCTGACCGCGAAGTCGACGCAGCCGGGCGCGTCCCGGGCCGCGCGGACGGCGGCCTCGCAGGACGCCAGGTAGGCGTCCCGCCGGGCCGGATCGACGTAGAGGGTGCCGGCGACGATGAGCATGCCGGCCATCCTGCCACCCGCTCCCGGTCAGGACCGGGTGATCGCGTTGGCGTGGATCGCCTCGTTCAGGTACGCGGCCATCCCGGGCCGCAGCGTCTCGAAGTACGCGGTGAACCGCGGATCCGCCACGTACATGTCGGCCAGGCCGGTGTGGATCTCGTACGAGCAGTCGTACCACCACTTGGTGATGAGCTGCCGGTGCTCCTCGGCCAGCGCCATCGCCTCCGGGCCGTCAGCCGGCGCGCCCGAGTCCATCAGCGCGACGAACCGCCGCCCCCAGTCCTCGTTCTCCGCCTTGTTGCGCAGCCAGTCCTCCTTCGAGTAGCGGCCCGCGCGCTCCTGCGACTGCCGGTACGCCTCGGTGCCGCCCCAGCGCTGCTCCGCCTCCTCGGCGTGCTCGTCCGGGTCGAAGTCACCGAACACCTCGAACCGCTCCTCCGGCGTCAACTGGATCCCCAACGTCCTCGCCTCCATCGCGTGTTCGATCGCCGCGACCATCTCCTGGAGCTTCCCGATCCGCCCGGACAGCAGCTCGTGCTGCCGACGCAGGTGCGCCACCGGGTCGGCGTCCGGATCGTCCAGGATCTCGACGATCTCCTCCAGCGGGAACCCCAGCTCGCGGTAGTACCGGATGAGCTGCAACCGGTCCAGGTCGGCCTCGTCGTAGCGGCGGTAGCCCGCAGGCGTGCGCCCGCTGGGCCGCAGCAGCCCGATCTCGTCGTAGTGGTGCAGCGTCCGGACCGTCACCCGGGCCGCCCGCGCCACCTGTCCCACCGTGTACGGCATGGTTCCCTCCCTTCCGCGACCAAGACTCCCGCCTCCCGCTGCGTGAGGGTCAAGCCGGACAGCACGACGCCCCGACCAGGATCGGCCGGGGGCGTCGTCGGTGCGGTCAGTTGGTGACCTTCTCCTTCTCGGGAGCGGCGAAGGTCGCGTTGGCCGGGGTGCGGAAGGCGTGCACCAGACCGGCGATCGAGAGCAGCAGGAGCAGACCCGCGCCGAGGTACAGGGCCAGGGCGCCCTGCTCGGCCTTGCGGCCGAACTCGCTGAAGCCGTACGAGGTGAGCAGCAGGCCGCGCAGCGTCTCGCCCTTGAACACGGTCTCCCGCTGAGCGCTCACCTCGGCGAGCTGCTTCTGGAGGTCGGCCAGGTTGGCGGCGTTGCTCTGCTCGGCCTGGGCCACCTGCGCCCGCAGCGCGCTCTGCGGCTCGCCCAGGTCGGCGTAGGTCTTGCCACCGGCCATGTTCTTCAGGTGCAGGCCGATGTACTCGTTGGCGTAGCACTCGGCCTGCTTGCCGGTGGTCATCTTCTGGCCGGCGTACTCGCGCAGGCAGTCCGACTTCTTCTCCTCGTCGGACAGCTTGTCCGCCGGGGTGAAGGTGATGTGCTGCGCGCCGAGCTGGTCGCGTACGTAGTCGTTGGCGAAGTTGGCGTTCGTCGTCAGGACGACGCCGACGACGAGCAGCAGGACCGCCAGGCCCAGCCCACCGATGCTGAACAGCAGATCGAGCGTCCGTCGCTTCATATCAAACTCCCGTGTGGAGGGTGTGTTCGTCTTGTTGACGAGAACCATCATGGCGGTGCCGGACCGCCGGTGAGCAGGGTCGAATCCCCTGTCCCGTCCGGGACCTTCGGCCCCCGTCGACCCGGGCCGGTCAGCGCTCGGCGCCGGCCCCGGACAACGCGGGGAGCAGGTCCGGCAGGGCGGCCGGACGGCCGTACCGCCAGCCCTGGCCCTGCCGGCAGCCGATCGCGGTGACCGCCGCGTGCTGCGCGACAGTCTCCACACCCTCGGCCACCACGGCCAGGTCGAACGCGCCGGCCAGCCGGTTCACCATCTCGACGGTGGCGTACGCGCGGGCGTCGCCGGCGTCCAGCCGGGACACGAACGACCTGTCGATCTTCAGCTCGGTGGCCGGGATACGGTGCAGGTAGCTCAGCGAGGAGTACCCGGTGCCGAAGTCGTCGATGGCGATGCGGATGCCGAGGTCGCGCAGCTGGGACAGCCGGTCGAGCACCGACTCGCTGCCCTCGATCAGCGCCGACTCGGTCAGCTCCAGGGTGAGCGCGCGGGGCGGCAGGCCGGCCGCGCCGACCGCGCCGGTGACAGTCGCGATCAGGTCCGGCCGGCACAGGTGGGCGGCGGCGATGTTCACCGCCACAGTCACGTCCGGCGCGTGCTCGCGCCAGGTGGCCGCGGCCCGGCACGCCTCGTGGATGACCCACCTGTCGATGGCCACGATCAGCCCGGTCTCCTCGGCCAGCGGCAGGAACCGCGCCGGGGTCAGCACACCCAGCCGGGGATGCCGCCAGCGCACCAGCGCCTCGGCGCTGCGTACCGTGCCGGTGTCCAGGTCGACGATGGGCTGGAACTCCATCAGCAACTGGCCCTCGTCCACCGCGCGGCGCAGGTCGGCGATCAGTTCGGCCCGGCTGACCGCCGACTCGCGCAGCTCCGGCGTGCACGTCCGGTACGCGGCCTTGCCTGCCGCCTTCGCCGCGTACATGGCGATGTCGGCGTCCCGGAGCAGGTCGGTGTGCGAGGTGTGCTGCGGCCCGTACTCGGCGATGCCGATGCTCGCCGACGGGTGGACGCCCAGATCCTCCTCGCCGGGCAGCGGTTCCAGGGCTGCCAGCAGCCGGACCGCGAGCCCTTCGGGTGACACCGGGCGCTCCCCTGCGACGAGCACTGCGAACTCGTCGCCGCCGAGACGGGCGATCATCCCGTCCGGGCCGACCGCGTCCCGCATCCGCTCCGCGGTGGTGGTCAACAGCCGGTCCCCGGCGGCGTGCCCGAACCTGTCGTTCACCTGCTTGAAGCCGTCCAGGTCGAGCAGCACCACGGCGACCGGCCCACCCCCGCGCAACGCCCGCCGCAGCCGCCGGACGAACGTCAGCCGGTTGGGCAGGCCGGTGAGCTGGTCGGAGTACGCGAGCCGGCGCAGCCGACCGACCAGCCGCAGGTTCTCGTTCGCGGCCAGCCCCTGGCGCAGCGCCAGCACCCCGAGCAGGCCCATCATGCCGACGAAGACGACCTGCGGGGTCTGCCCGCTGGGTTGCCGTGACAGCAGGACCGCGACGATCGCACCGCCCACCGGCAGGTACGGCAGCGCGACCCGCCACCACGGCGGCAGCGGCGAGTCGACAACGTCGTCCTCGCCCTCCCCGTCGTTCGGCGGCGGATAGCGGGTGGCCAGGCCGACCAGCAGGTAGCTCAGCGGCCAGCAGACGTCGACCGGGTGCCCCGGCGTGTAGTCGCCGCGCGCGACCAGGGAGACGTAGACGGCGTCCGCGCCGGACCGGATCGCCAGGCCCGCACCGATCACCGTGAGCGCCCGCCACATCGGCCGGCCCGGACCGGCGACCGCCACGAGGATGGTGAGCTGCATCAGGTCGAACATCGGGTAGAGCAGCCCGAACGTCCGCATCGGGTCGGCCAGCTCGGCGTCGGTGATCCGGTGGAACACCACCACCCAGCCGATCGGGATGAGGGCCAGCCCGACGATGACCCCGTCGAGCAGGGTGCGGGCCCGGCCGATCACGCTGCGCGGGCCGGTGCGGGAGCAGAGCAGCGCGGCGGTGCCCGTGACGATGCCGGCGGCGAACAGGCCCCCCACCAGCGGCGTGTGGGGCAGGCCGAGCCCGCCGAGCCGTTCCACCGTCCACACCGCACGGCCGAGCGCGGCGAGGGCCATGGTGGCGGCGAGCAGTTCCCAGAACCGGCGCAACACGGCCGGCTGACGTCGCGCCGCGCCGGCGCAGAGCACTGCCGCCCAGCTCGACACCGCCATCGCGCCGAGGTCGCTCACCAGCGCCGCGCCCGGCAGACGGGCGGCCAGCCAGGCCATCTCCCCGAGTACGACGACAGCGGCCGCGACAAGTCCGACACGGCCGACGAGCGGATGACGGGCCGGCGCCGCCACGGCGAGGCTCACGTCGTGCTGGGATACAACGATGCGCTCCGGCTCTCTTCCAGACGTGCACCCTCGACGACGAGGACCGGACGACGGACGGCGCAAGCCTAGCCAGCGCCGGGGACTGCCGCCAGAGTCGACGACTGTCGGTCAGCGGACCGCAGGCGGGTGCCGGTAGAGGGAGACCAGCACGCCGTAGCGCGGCTGCCCCGGCGGCGCCTCCTCGGCCTCGCCGACCAGTTCGTCCAGCGTGGATCGCAGGCGCCGGGCCTGGGCCGGCGTGAGCCGCAGGTGTCGCAGGTGCACGAGCGGGTCGGGGTCACCGGCGAGTTCCTCGGCGTACGCCCCGAGCAGCGCGGCGGTGGCGCCCGCGTCGGTGTCGGCGCCGACGAGCCGGCGGAACGTGCGTTCGTGGTAGCGCTCGGTGCCGCCCCGGACCTGACGGCTGTGCGCCGGGCGGACCATGCCGGCCTCGGTCAGCACCGCGAGATGGTGGGCCACTGTGCCCTTCGCCGCGCCGAGACGGGCGGCGAGCTGGCTGAGCGTGGCGGGACCGGCTCCGAGCGCGAACAGCAGCCGGTGCCGGAACGGGTGGGCCAGCGCCTTGAACTGGGCCGGGTCGCGGATCTCCAGCGGATCGTCGGTCACCGCGAAAGCGTCTAGTTCTCTTGACGCTTTGTCAACCGGCTGCTCTACTTCTCCCCCACCGCGAGAACGGGGACTCGATGGATCCGGACCAGATCACCGCCATCGTCGAACGGGCCGCCGCCCTGGTGACCGACGAGTACGTCCTGCCCGACGTCGCCGACCGGGTCGCCGGCCACCTGCGCGAGCGCCTGCGCGCCGGGGCGTACGCCGGTGCGGGCGACCCCGCCACGCTCGGCGCGCTCGTCACCGCCGACCTCCAGTCGGCGAACCGCGACCTGCACCTGCGGCTCAAGCACCACGACCAGCCGCTGTCCGACGAGGCCGACGACCCGACCGGGGAACACTTCGCGCGCCTCGCCGCGCTCGGCATGGGCGGCGTGACCCGGGTGCAACGGCTGCCGGGAAACGTCGGGCTACTGGAGATCCAGCCGTACGTGTTCCCGCCCGACCTGGCCGGCGACGCGCTGACCGCCGCGCTGCGGCTGCTCGCCGGCACCGACGCGCTCCTGCTCGACCTGCGCCGCACCGAGGGCGGCAGCCCGGACGGGGTGGCGCTGCTCTGCGGCTGGTTCTTCGCCGAGCCCACGCACCTGCACACCATGCACGAGCGCTCCGGCGTCACCCGCCAGTTCTTCAGCGCCGCCTGGCTGCCGGTCCCCCGCTACGCGCCGGAGAAGCCGGTCCACGTGCTCACCGGTCCGGCGACCTTCTCCGGCGGCGAGGAACTGGCGTACGACCTTCAGCAGTTCGGCCGGGCCACAGTGGTCGGTGAGCCCACCCGGGGCGGCGCGCATCCCCGCGTCGGGCACCGGCTGCACCCGCACCTGGAACTGACGGTGCCGGTGGCCCGGCCCGTGCACGCGGCGAGCGGCACCAACTGGGAGGGCTGCGGCGTCACCCCGGACCTGGCGAGCCCGGCCGACGGGGCGCGCGACGTCGCGTACCGCCGGAGCCTGGAGGCGCTGCTCGCGGCGGACCCGGACCGGCCGACGGCGGCCGAGGCGCGGACGGCTCTCGCCGCCCTGGGCTGAGCCGCGCGGGTCAGGACCAGTCCTCCGCCGGGGCCGGGTCCTGCGGCGCGACGGCCGTGCCGGGCGGCCCGCCGTGCGTCCACGGCGTCTCCTCCGGCGCCGGGAACGCGCCGCCCGGCAGGAAGCCGTCGGACAAGCTGGTCAGGCAGATCCGCTCGCCCACCTCGGGCACGCTGCCGGGAGGCGCGGTAAGCCCCCGGCCCATCCCGCCGGACAGTTCCAGCACCACCTCGGTCTTGCCGTCGGCGCCGGGCGTCACGAACACGACCTTCGCCTTCTGGGCCGGGCGGGAAGGGGAGTACAGCGTCGCGCCCACCGGCATCGGCACCGGCTCGGTGGTGACCACCTGGATGCGCGGGCGCAGCACCGGCCGCTTGCCGGAGTCGTCCACCCGCGCCGGGTCGGCGAGCGTCACCTCGCCGACGAACGCCTCCCCGGACAGCCGGTGCTCGGCCATCACCAGCGGATCGTCGTAGGCGCGCTGCACCGCCCACGCTGTCGACGCCCGTTCCAGCCGCTGCAACCGCAGCGCCGCCGCCACCGCGCCGTCGCGCCGCGGCTGCGGGCCGCCCCCGGCGTCGACGTGCTCGGCGTGCGCGGTGAACGCGTCCCGGTCACCGGCCCACCGGCCCGCCACCCGCGCGCCGACCGGCAGCGCCCGCAACAGCCCGACGCCGCGCCACATCAGCTCCCAGGTGGGCGCGAGCTGGTCGCGCAGCAGGCCGGCGAGCTCGTCGTACGCGGCCGCGCGGGCCGCCGGGTCGTCCTCGGCACGGGTGTACGCCTCGATCGCCGGGGCGAGCCGGCGGTTGTCGAAGTCCGGGTCGGTGGCCGGGCCGGCCGGCGGGCAGTGCGCCGGGTCCTCGGCACGGGCCGCCGCCTCGGCGCCGGTCAGCCCGGCCGGCGGGTCGAGCCAGCCCAGCACCGCCGGCAGGTGCAGGTCCTCCACCACGCTCTGCCCGGTCGCCCAGTGCAACGTCAGCGCCTCGGTGAGCGCCAGCAACGCCGACGATCCGGGCTGCTCGGCGCGCTCGGCGAAGAACGTCAGCCAGCGGCCGAGCAGCGGCACCGACTGGTGCACCGGATAGTCGCCGTCGGTACGGCGGAACCGGGTGGAACGGCCGAACAGCCGCAGGAACGTGATCCCGGCCGGGTTCGGCACCAGCAGTTGCGGCGCGTCGACGTACCGGTGGCGGACGTCGCGGCCCCGGTCCACCGGCACCGCCTCGGTCAGGTCGCGGAACTCGTCCAGGTACGGCAGCACGATCGCGGCCAGCTCGGCGGCGAACGCGAACCGCTGGTCCCGGTTGCGCGGCTGCGGTACCACGAGCAGCCGGGCCTCGTCGGGCGCGGCGCCGACCATCGCTGCGAGCGGGGCGTTCGCCTCACCGGCCAGCGCGAGCGGCACCAGCACCAGCGGCCGGTCGGACAGGTGCAGGTGGCGGACCGTGGCGACCGGCTGGGCCCGCCCGGTGGCGACCGCCTGGGCCCGGGCGAGTGCGCGGAGCGTACTCACGCGGGGTGTCCGGCGAGGGCGTCGGCGCGCAGGCGCGCGGCGGCCCGCAGCAGCGCGGCGGCCTCCGCCTGCTCCGGCTCGGGCGCGGTTACGCCCTCGGCGAGCGCCAGCACGTCGGCGACGTCCTCGACGCCGCCCAGCGCCTCACGGACCGGCCGGCCCAGCGCGCCGGTCTGCCCGCGCGCCTCGTGCCGGCAGAAGTACGCCAGCTCGCAGGCGGCCAGGCAGTCGGGTGCATAGCGAGCGGGCACCTGGTGCAGCGCGGCGGCGAGCGTGGCCGGATCGGCCGCCGGGTCGACCGTGAACCCGGCCGGTACGGCGGCGAGCAACTCCTCGACCCGGGCCATCCGGGCCAGTTGGCGGCGCAGCACCAGCAGTTGCCGGCGCACGTCGAGCAGGCTGGCCACCGGCTGGTTGGCGAAGTCGCGCGGGCAGACCAGCACCACCTCGTGCGACACCAGCTCCGGGTCGCGTCCCTCGGCGGCGAGCAGCTCGCGCAGCGCCAGCACGTAGACGGCGGACTGGATCGCGGCGGCGGCGACCTTGCCCGGGTCGGCCTGCCCGTCGATCACCGGGAACGACTTGATCTCCACGACGTGGAACCGGCCGGCCAGCCGCGCGGCGACCAGGTCCGGTTCCAGGTGCACCCGGGTGCCGGCCACGTCCAGGCCGAACAGCGGGTGGTCGAACAGCGCCGGGCCGTCGCCGCTCGCGGTCAGCGCCGCCCGGGACCGTTCCGGCCGGTCGTCGTCGGCGCCGAGGTCGGTCCAGGTCGCGGCCTCCGGCACCGGTACGCCGAGCCGCTCCGCGACCAGGCGCAGCAGTTCCGCCCCGCCGTCGGCCTTGACCTGCGCCTCGAACGCGTTGCCCCGGGTGATCGCGAAACCGGACTGCCCGAACCGGGCCGGGAAGCCGAGCTGCTCGGCGAGCGCCGGCTTGTCCGCGCCCGCGCTGTCCAGCACGGCGCGGCGGGTGCAGCCGGGGTTGCCGGTCAGCGCGGCGACGGTACGGGCGTTGTGCCGCCGGGGCGGCCCACCACCCCGGATCTGCGCCAGCCGCTCCTCCATCCGATGAAGTGTAAGGAAGGGCCCCTTGTTAACGCCTCCGGTAGAGGAAGGGCCCCTTCTTAACACGGCGGTCAGATCTCCCTCAGGCGTCGCCACCCCCAGCCCCGCTCCCAGTCGTTGACCGGCCAGGGCACCGGCACGGTACGGCGATGGAATTCCCGGCCGAGGGGCTCGACGACGCACAGCAGGTCGGCTCGGGCCGTCGGCGGCCGGTGCAGCACTGAGCGAGCAGCTCGCGATGGTTCTCCGGTTCGATACCGGGGTCGGGCCACCCCGTCAGCGGTCGGCGGAGCGGTTCCAGGGCGAGCGCGGGGACTGCGCTCCCGCCACCGGACGACGCCGGCGGCGGTGCCGGCGCCCGGGCGTGCAGGGTGGACGGGCAGCGGTGTGCACCGGCGGGGCGATCGGTGTGGCAGGCTGCCGGCCGATCAGCCAGCAGAGGAAGCGGGTCACTGGTCAGCCGACCGGGAGGCGCTCGGCCTCGGCGCGGGAGATGTCGTACTGGGCGCCGCAGAACGTGCACTGCTGCCCGTACCGGGTGCGCAGCGGGATCAGCGGGATGAAGAAGAGGCTGAACTTGGTGACCCGGCGGGTGATCACCTGGGCGGCCTGGTTGCCGCAGTTGCGGCAGACAGCGGTGACGACGCCGGACCGGACGACCTTGGTCCGCAGCCCGAAGATGAAGAACATCGCCCGGCATTACCCAGCCAGCGCCCGTGTTAAAAGGGGCCCCCTCCTCTACCGGAGGCGTTAAGAGGGGGCCCTTCCTTACAGCCAGATGGGCTTCCAGTCCGGCACCTCGTGGAAGCGTCGCAGCTCGGCGAACCCGGAGACGATGCCGGTCCAGGCGCCGTACGGCGGGTTGCCCTCGTCGAAGCCGGACTGCACGAACGTCAGCTTCGTCCGGCCCTCGGACTCGTCCAGCTCCCAGGAGGTCACGCCGGTCGGTCCCCAGTCGATGGACAGCGCCCGCCCCGGCGTCACGTCGAACACCTTCGCGGCCTCACCGGCGTCGAAGCCGCCCATCGCGTACCGGCCGCCCTCCCAGGGCTCGATGCCGATCGGGTAGCCGAACCAGGCGCCGGCCTGCTCGGAGTCGGTGAGTGACGTCCACACCTTGTCCATCGGGGCGTCGATCAGCAGTTCGCCGCGCAGGTCGGCGGAGGTGAAGTCGGTACGCGGCAGCAGCGGCCGGCCGTCGAGGTGGTCGTTGAGGTTGGCGATCGCCAGGTACCAGAACGTCTGGAGCACGCCCCGGATGCTGCTGCCGCTCATCGCCTCCTCGAAGCTGAAGTGGCTCTGCCGCAGCGTGAGTACGGTGGCGTCGCCGTCGGGCTCCAGCTCGAACTCGGTGGTGGTCTCCACCCCGTCGAGCGTCCACGCGAAGCGCAGCGTCCGGTCGTCGGCGTGCAGCAGCCGCTGGTGTGGCGCGTCGCCCTCGGGCGTGTAGCGGCCCCAGAACTCGTACCGCCGGGGCAGCTCGACCTCGGCGTGCTCGGCCAGCCAGACGCGCAGCTCGGCGGCGTCGGTCAGGGCCCGGCGGACGGTCGCCACCGGGGCGGCGAGGCGGGCGCGGATGATCATCGGCTCAGTCATGCGTGTCGCCTTTCGGGTAGCAGGCCACGGCGAGCTTGAAGGCGTCTCCCTCGGCGCCGCCGTAGCGCGTGAACAGGTTCTGCAGCGTCGTCTGCAGGTCGTGCAGGAACTCCTGCCGCCGCTCGGCGGGCACCCGGATCTCGCCGGAGACGCCGATGGACGGCAGTTCGGGGGCGGTGCGGTCGAGCGCCGCGATGTCGGCCTGGACCTCCTCCATGAGGTCGAGCAGGTAGCCCAGGCTCAGCTCGTCGCGGGCCCGGCGGGTGCCGCCGATGCGGCCGACCAGGCGGGGCGAGAGCCAGTACGACCGGGCGACGGCCTGGTAGATGCCCTCGGTGATGCCGCGCACCTGCCGCTGCGCCACCTGCTCGGCCAGCCCGGCCGCGACGAGCTGCTTGACGTGGTAGTAGACGCGCTGCGGCGTCTGCTCCAGCCGGGCCGCGACCTCGGTGCAGGTGCGGGGCTCGGCGAGTTGCCGCAGCACCTCGATGCGCTGCGGCTTGAGCAGGACTTCGGCCTGCTCGCGCTGTTCCAGGTACAGGACGTCTCTCATGGCAAAATCAGTTTGTACGTACAAAACTTCTTTGTCAATGGCTTCGACGAAAGGCCGCGCGGTCCGCGCGGCCTTTCGTCGGTGCGTCGCGTCAGGGCGTCCAGTCCGGACGCAGCGGGTACCCGTTCACCCCTTCCGGGCCGTTGTGCGTGGCGAGCACGTGGTGCAACTGGATGCCGTTGCGCTCGAACGCCAGCCGGGAGCCGGCCATGTAGAGCCCCCACACCTTCGCGGTGCCCGGCCCGACCTCGCCGACGCAGAAGTCCCAGTGCTCGACCAGGTTGCGGCACCAGCCGGCGAGCGTCAGCGCGTAGTGCTGACGCAGGTTCTCCTCGTGGTGCACCTCGAACCCGGCGTCGTGGATCTCGCTGATCAGCCGGCCCGGACCGGCCAGCTCACCGTCCGGGAAGACGTACCTGTCGATGAACGCGCCGGAGCGGTGCGGCGCCCGGTTGTCGGCCCGGGTGATGCAGTGGTTCAGCAGCCGCCCGCCGGGCTTGAGCCGGGAGCGCAGCGCGCCGAAGTAGGCCGGGTAGTTGCGCACCCCGATGTGCTCGGTCAGGCCGATCGAGGAGATCGCGTCGAACTGCTCGCGCGGCGCGTCCCGGTAGTCCAGGTGACGCACCTCGGCCAGCTCGCTCAGCCCCTCCCGCTCGATCGCGGCGCGCGCCCAGTCGGCCTGCGCCTTCGACAGCGTCACACCGAGCGCCTTGACGCCGTACTCGCGGGCCGCGTGCCGGACCATGCCGCCCCAGCCGCAGCCGACGTCCAGCAGCCGCATCCCCGGCTTGAGCGCCAGCTTGCCGGCGACCAGGTCGTACTTGTTCCGCTGCGCCTCCTCCAGGGTGTCGCCGGGGCTGCGGAACACCGCGCAGGTGTACGTCATGGACGGCCCGAGCACCTTCTCGTAGAAGGCGTTCGACACGTCGTAGTGGTGCGAGATCGCGGTGCTGTCCCGGGTCCGCGAGTGACGCAGGCCGGTCATCAGCCGCCGCCAGCGCGGCGCCGCCTCCTGCGGCGGGGGCGGCGGCGGGCGCAGCCGTTCCCAGCCCAGGCCCCGGACCAGCGTGAGCGCCTCGCTCATCGCCGGGATCCGCAGCGGCACCTCGTCCTTGATCACCCGCAGCGCCTCGTACGGGTCGCCCGGGTGCACGCCCTCCAGCGCCAGGTCGCCGCTGACGTAGGCCCGGGCCATGCCCAGGTCGCCCGGCGCGGTGAGCAGGTAGGACAGGCCCCGCTCGGTGCGGATCGCCAGGGTGATCCCGGCGTCGGCCGGGCCCACCTCGCTGCCGTCGTAGCCGGTGACCCGGACGGGCAGGTCGCCGGTGGTGACCGCGCGGACCACGTCCGCGGCTGTGGGTCCGGTACGCCGCCCGCCCGCCGGCGGGCCGGCCGGGGCGCTCGCCGCCCCCGGTGTTCGGTCGGTCAGACTCATGCTCGGGATACCGCCTTCTCGTACAGTCCGGTGAGTCGGTGGTCCGGGTCGTAGCGGTCCTTCACGGCACGCCAGGTGTCCCCGCCGTAGAGGCGGTCGAACTCCCCCCGGTCGTAGTACGCGTCGGAGTAGAGCGACTTGTGACCGCCCACCTCCGACACCATGCGCTCGATCTGGCGGTTGACGTCGCCGTCGGCGGCGCCCGCCGCGATGGCGACGCTTCCCCAGAAGCCGATGTTCACATACGTTTCGCCCGGTCGGAGCGGATATAGCGGCCACGCCTTCGCCGACCCGGGACCGGACGGTTCCCGCAGCCGCAGCGGGCACAGCCACACCGGCGTCATCCCCACGTTCGCGGCGAACCAGCGCAGGAACTCGGGCGTGCGGTCCAGCGGGACCTCCACGTCCTGCACCACCCGCTCCCGGGCCGGGCGACCCCGCCACCTGTCGACCCGGGCGGCCACCTGGTGCCGGTGCTCCAGCCGCACGATCCGGTGGTAGACGTCGCTGCGCCGGTAGCGCCGCGGCCACAGCCGCCGCACCACCGGGTGCTGCACCCCGAACGCCGCCGAACACCAGAACCAGTCGGTGTCCCAGCGCCAGAGATAGTCGTACGCGGTGAGCGTGTCCCGGGTGCGCCGGCGCAGCGAGCGGTAGTAGATCTCCTGGCCGGTGTAATCGGACGGGCCGTCGTCGGCCTCGTCGGTGAACGTGCCGAGCACGAGGTACGCCTCGCCGGGGCTGAACACCACCCCGTCCATGGCGTCGACCGGCTCACCGCCCCAGGCGCCCTTGGCGACCACCTCGCCGATCGCGTCGACCAGCTCCTCCAGCCGGGTGAACCGGATGTTGCGCAGTGACACGTACCGGCGGATCGGTTGCAGCTCGATGCGCAGCCGGGTCGCGTAGCCGAGGCTGCCGAGCGAGTTGGGGAAGGCGCGGTGCAGGTCGGCGTGCTCGCCCCGGGGCCGGGTCGTGACGATCTCCCCCGCGCCGGTGAGGACGTCCATCTCCAGCACCGACTCGTGCGGCAGGCCGTTGCGGAAGGAGGTGGACTCGATGCCCAGCCCGGTCACCGCCCCGCCCAGCGTGATGGTGCGCAACTGCGGCACGACCAGCGGCATCAGGCCGTGCGGCAGCGTCGCGTCGACCAGATCCTCGTAGGTGCACATGCCCTGCACGTCGGCGGTGCGGGCCGCCGGGTCCACGGCGAGCACCCCGGTCAGGCCGCTCACGTCCAGGCCGGGCGTACGCGGCGCGGAGCGGGGCCGGAACAGGTTCGAGGTCTGCTTGGCCAGCCGTACGGGTTCCCCGGCGGGCACCGCGGCGTAGGAGCGCCGCAGCGTGTCCACCGCCCGTTCATGATCACGGACAGCGTGCATGAGATCACCTTACGCTCGGGTACGACAATTCGTGGGATGTCCACGGTGGCCATTCCGCGACCGGCCGACGACGCGCGCGTTACCGTGACCGCCATGCCGAATCCCGCGCTCACCGCACTCGACGACGCCGGCCTGCCGTACCGGGTGATCCGCCACGGCCCGGTCGCGAGCCTCGCCGAGGCGGCTGCGGCGCGCGGCGTCGAGGTGCCCGACGTGGTCAAGACGATCGTGGTCCGCCGCGGCGAGGGCGACCTGCTGTTCGTGCTGACGCCCGGCGGCCGGGTGATCTCCTGGCCGAAGCTGCGTGCCCTGCTCGGGGTGAGCCGGCTGTCGATGCCCGACGCCGAGGCGGCGAAGGCCGCCACCGGGTACGCGCGCGGCACCATCACGCCGTTCGGCGCCACCACCGCCTGGCCGGTGGTCGCCGACGAGCGGCTGCGCGGCCGGGAGATCACGCTCGGCGCGGGCGAGCACGGCCTCGCCGTCGCGGTCGACGCGGACACCGCGCTGGCCGCGCTCGGCGCGACGGTGGCCGACGTGACGGACGAGGAGCCGACGCGCTGAGCGGTGGCCGGCACGCGCCCACCGGCATAGCGTGGAGGACATGCCGAAAGCCGTCTGGAACGACCTCGTCGTCGCCGAGAGCGACGACACAGTGGTGGTCGAGGGCAACCACTACTTCCCCCGTGCCGCGCTGCGCGACGACCTGATCCGGGAGTCCGACACCCACACGGTCTGCCCGTGGAAGGGCACGGCCTCCTACTACACGCTCGAACACGGCGGCGCCACCAGCCCGGACGCCGTCTGGTACTACCCCGATCCCAAGCCGGACGCGGAGATGGTCCGCGACCGGGTGGCGTTCTGGAAGGACGTCCGGGTCGTCGACTGAGTCACCGTGCCGCCGGGGCGACTGGCACCCGGCGGCCCCGGTGGGTCACTATGCCCCCATGGCCGACCCGCACTCCGACCCGTCCGGCACCGTCTACGGCGCCCGCCGCGCCCGTGGCGCCCGTGGTGTCCGGCTGCCCCAGGACCCGCTGATGCGGATCGCGCTGGGCGTCGGCGTGGCGGGCGTACTCCTCGGGGTCTTCTTCGCCACCGGCGTGCTCGGCGGCGGCGACGACCGGCCGGTGGTGCCGGCGGCGGCAGTGCCCACAGCGGAGCCGAGCGAGCCGAGCGCGGAACCGACGGCGGAGCCCACGCCGTCGTCGTCGCCCTCGCCGAGCGCGGCGCCGAGCACACCCGCCGCGCCGGTGGCCACGCCGAAGGTGATCCGGGGCGTGCCGTCCGGACGCTGCCTCGGCGTGACGGGCGACGAGGCCGAGGGCGCGCAGGCGGCGCTGGCCGACTGCACCGGCGGGCCGGAGCAGCAGTGGGTGGTCACGCCGGTCACGAACGACACCTACCTGCTCGTCAACGCGGCGAGCGGCAAGTGCCTGGACGTCAACGAGGCGAAGACCGACGACGGCGTCGACGTGCAGCAGTGGTCGTGCAACGGGCAGGCCAACCAGCAGTGGCGGTTCCAGCAGGCCGGTGACGGTGCGGCGCTGCTTGTGGCAGTGCACAGCGGCAAGTGCGCGCAGGTCGACGACGCGGGCACCGAGCCCGGCCGCGAGCTGGAGCAGGCGCCGTGCAGCGGCGCTCCCGAGCAGCAGTGGGCGGCCGGCTGACCGGTCGGCCCCGGTGGCGCCGCCCCGCCGGCCCCGGTAGCGCCGACCCGTCAGCCGCGGTAGCTCCAGGCCCGCCGGCCCGCCGCCACGGGCAGCGCGAGCGCGGGCTCGCCGGCGGGACGGCGCCGCAGCAGCAGCGACAGCCCGGCCGCGCCGACCGACAGCGCGCCCGCCACGTACCAGGCCAGCGCGTAGTCGCCGAGCCGGTCCCGGACCAGACCGGCGCCGGTGGCCGCCAGCGCGGCGCCGAACTGGTGCGCGGCGAACACCCAGCCGAACACCACGGCGCCGGACGCGCCGAACCACTCCCGGCACAACGCCACAGTCGGCGGGACCGTGGCCACCCAGTCCAGCCCGTAGAAGACGATGAAGACCAGCATGCTCGGCTCGGCCGTACCGGCGAACAGGCTCGGCAGCACCAACAGCGACGCCCCGCGCAACGCGTAGTAGGCACCGAGCAGCAGCCGGGCGTCGACCCGGTCGGTGAGCCACCCGGAGGCGATCGAGCCGGCGATGTCGAAGAGCCCGACCACGGCGAGCAGACCCGCGGCTGTGGTCTCCGGCATGCCGTGGTCGTGGGCGGCCGGCACGAAGTGCGTACCGACCAGGCCGTTCGTGGTCGCGCCGCAGATCGCGAAACCGCCGGCGAGCAGCCAGAACGGCCGCGTCCGCGCGGCGGCGGCGAGCGCGCCGACCGCCCGCGCCGCGGCGCCGCCCTCCGGCCGGGCCGGCGGCACGACCTCGGTCGCGCCGTAGGCGGGCCGCCCCAGGTCCGCCGGATGCTCCCGCAACAACCACACCACAAGGGGTACGACCGCCAGCGCGGCCCCGGCGACGACGAGTGCCGCCGTGCGCCAGCCGTGGTCGCGCACCAGCACCGCGAGCAGCGGAAGGAAGACGAGCTGCCCGGCCGCGCCGCCGGCGGTGAGCACACCCGTCACCAGGCCCCGCCGCTTGACGAACCAGCGCCCGGTCACCGTCGCCACGAACGCCAGCGCCATCGAGCCGGTGCCCAGCCCGACGAGGACGCCCCAGCACAGCAGGAGCTGCCAGCTCTCGGTCATCCCCACGGTCAGGCCGCTGCCGGCGGCCACCAGCACCAACGCACCGGCCACCACCCGGCGGATGCCGAACCGGTCCATCAGCGCGGCGGCGAACGGCGCGGTGAGGCCGTACAGCAGCAGGTTGACCGACACGGCGGCGGAGATGGTCGCCAGCGGCCAGCCGAACTCGGCGTGCAGCGGGTGCAGCAGCACACCCGGGGTGGCGCGGAAACCTGCGGCACCGACGAGCGCGACGAAGGCCACGGCGGCGACGAGCCAGGCCGGGTGCAGGCGGGATCGTGTCACCAATCGAGTCTCGGACCGGGCGGTTCCTGCGACGAGTGGCCGGAAAGCCATCGTGCGCAATAATCGGGCCATGTCCGTACCGCACCGGGTCGCCGTCCTCGCCCTCGACGGCGTGGTGGCGCTCGACCTCGGCACCCCCGCCCAGGTCCTCGGCGCCGCCCGCGCCGACGACAGCACCCCGCTGTACGCGGTGGCAACCTGCACCCCCGGCGGCCTGCCGATACGCAGCAGCGCCGGCTTCCAGGTCCTCCCCGACCACGGGCTGGAACTGCTGGAGCGCGCCGACACCGTGATCGTCCCCGGCATCCACTCCGGCTCGCCGCTGCACGACGGCACGGTTGCCGCCGAGGTGGCCCAGGCGCTGCGGGCCGCGTACGACCGGGGCGCCCGCGTCATGTCCATCTGCACCGGCGCGTTCGTGCTCGCCGCCGCCGGACTGCTCGACGGCCGCCCGGCCACCACGCACTGGGCGTACGCGTCGCGCTTCCGCCGCCTGCACCCCGGCGTACGGCTCGACCCCGACGTGCTCTTCGTCGACGACGGCCGCGTGCTCACCTCGGCCGGGGTGGCCGCCGGAATCGACCTGTGCCTGCACGTCGTCCGCACGGACCACGGCAGCGCGGTGGCCAACCGGGCCGCCCGGCGCTGCGTGGTGCCGCCGTGGCGCGACGGTGGGCAGGCCCAGTACATCGAGCGGCCGGTACCCCGCGCCGCTGACAACGGCACAGCGGCCACCCGCGAGTGGGCGCGGCAGCGGCTGCACGAGCCGGTGGCGCTGCGCGAGATGGCGGCGCACGCGCGGATGAGCGTCCGTACGTTCACCAGGCACTTCCGGTCCGAGACCGGGCTCAGCCCGGCGCAGTGGCTGCTCCAGCAGCGCACCGAGCACGCCCGGGTGCTGCTGGAGACGACGGATCTGAACGTCGACCGGATCGCCCGGGACGCGGGTTTCGGCACCACCGCCGCGCTGCGCCAGCACTTCCACGCGCGGGTAGGCGTGTCCCCCACCGCCTACCGCCGCACGTTCCGCCACCCGCCCCCTGCGACGTCCCCCGCCCCGCGTTCCGCCCCGCCCGCACCCGCTGCTCCGCCCCCGCACGCTGTCCCGCCCGTGCCCGCTGTCCCGTCCGCGCCCGCTTCCGTCGATCTTGGAGTTGTGGCGCCTGGAAGGCCAGGCATGTCGGAGTTGTCCACTGCCACAACTCCATGATCGGTTGTCTGCCGGTCAGGCGAGGTGGGGCTGGCGGCGCAGGGCGCGGAGCTGGGCCAGGTGCAGCGGCAGGTGCACGCGGATGTGCAGGTCCAGCGCCCTGCCCCAGGGCAGCGAGTCGTCCACGTCCAGGTCGAAGCCCTCGCGCAGCACGGTGTCCACCGGCGTCTCCGCCGCCGGGCCGAGCCGCTCCGCCAACGCGCACAACTTCTGGCTGGTGGCCCGGAACAGCCCGGCCAGGCCGTCCAGCCCGCCGCACTCGGAGACGAGCGCGTCCAGTTGCGGCCGGTGGATGGTGTCCAGGTCGTAGTACGCGAACGGCGAGCCGGCCAGCACCGCCTCGGTCGCCTCGCTCATCAGCTCGTCGTTGGCGGCGAGGTGCGCGACGATCTGCTCGGCGCTCAGCTGACCTTCGGGCGGCGGCCCGAACCCGCCCGCGTCGATCTCCGCGAACAACTCCTCGTACGCCTGCCGCAGTGCCGGGGCGTCCACCTCGTCCATGCCCCGCATCCAACCCTCGCAGCCGCTGCGGGCACCCCGGCTACCGTGCCCGGTTCACCCAGACGCGTGAAGGCCGGCACCCCGTTGGTTCGGGGTGCCGGCCTTCAGCTTGGTCTTACTTGTTCGTCTTAGCTGTTCCAGTGCTGGGCGACGAGGTCGGCGGCCTGCTGCTCCCACTGGGCGTAGTGGTCCGGGTAGGCCGACACCTGGACGGTCTGGGCGGCCTTGGTCAGCGGCATGTCCTGCCAGCCGTCGACCTGCTTCAGACCCTTCAGGAACGCCGTCGTGGAGTACTCCGGGTCGGTGATCTGCTCCACCGTGCCCCAACCACTGGACGGGCGCTGCTGGAACAGGCCCTGCGAGTCGTGATCGTTACGGTCACCGAGGTGGCCGAGGTTCTCCAGCTTCGACTCCTGCAACGCCGTAGCGATCGACACGACCGCGGCACGCTCGTCCATACCGGCCTTCTTCGTCGCCGCGATGATCGCCTTCACATTCTTGGTCTGCTCGTCGTTCAGGTCGATACGCGACTGCTCACCCTGCACACCGTGCGGGATCAGCTTGTCACCCTGCACGCTCACACTGACCGGCTTCGCCACGTGCGTGGTCTCCGCCGCGTGCGCAGCCACCGGACCGGCGAACACGCCACCGGTGAAAGCCAGACCAGCAACACCCAGAATGCTCTTACGCAGAATCGTGTTCATCAGAAGTGCTCCATTCGGGGGTCGACACACCCCGCGGGGGAACGGGGATGCGTGGGCACCGTCAGGCGCTCAAGAAAGTCTTCGGGGGATCCGGCTGCTCGCGAGGGCAGGGGGATGCCTCGTCGCGGCGCCGGAAGCATGTTCAACGACCCGCCACCCGCCACCATTCCCGGAGGCTCAACACGCCACCAGAAAGCGGCGCGGGTTCACGTCGTCGGAACCGTGTCCAACGACCAGCCGGCCAGGATGATTCCCCGCGGCTCACGTCGCCGGAACCGTACTCAACGACCAGCCGCCCCGGGGTGATTCCCAAGGCCTTGCAGATACCACCCCACTCGCGGGGCGAGCCTTGCTCGGCCGTTCACCCGGATACAACGCCACCCACCCGCCCGCGATTCCACCCCCAGAGTGCCACCCACCACCCCCGAACCAGACACACCCGCCCAGGTCAGCACGGATCGCACCACACGCACCCGCCCCCGCGCCGTCGATCATGAAGTTGACGCCGACAAACCGGACACCAAACACCGTCAACTTCATGATCGACCCGAGCCAGGCGGGCCGACCCGGGCGAGAGGACGGCACCCCGGATCACCTGCGCGATCTTGCGGTTCGAGCCCTTCGGGTGCCCCATTCGCGCGGTTTGCGGGGTACGAAAGTGCAAGATCGCGGATGCCCCAGGGGATCCCGGGCGGCTCTTGTGCCCGAGCTGACGAGGACTCGCCAAGGCTCTAGGAGAGGCCCGCCGATCTTGGAGTTGTGGCACCTCGCGAACGCCGCAAACCGGGCATCATGGGCACCACAACTCCAAGATCGACGAGAGCGCGAGAGCGAGCGCGCGGGCGCGAGGACGCACGGGCGCAGGCGGGCAGGCGCAAGCTCAGCGGCGGCCGTGGCGGGCGCGTAGGTAGTCGGAGACGACGTACTCGCCCAGGTCGTCCAGGTCCGGGGTGAACATCCGGCCACCCGAACGCCGCGCCACCGCATCCACGAACCGGCGCAGCCCTGGATCGTCGCCCAGCATGAACAGGTTGAGCGTCGCGCCGTACCGGGTCAGCCGGTCCACCTCCCGGATCGTCGCCGAGATCGTCTCCGGCAGCGGCGGCCAGTGGAAGTACGCCTCGCCGTCCTCCGGGTCCAGGTGCGCTGTCGGCTCGCCGTCGGTGACCACCAGCACCACCGGCTCGGCACCCGGGTGGCGGCGCAGGTGCCGCCCGGCGATCCGCAGCGCGTGCTGGAGGTTGGTGCCCTGCTGCATGTCCGGCTCCACCGCCGCCAGCTCCTGCTGGGTCAGCGGCATCGCCTCCCGGCCGAAGCCGACGATCTGCAGCGCGTCCTGCGGGAACCGGGTTGCCATCAGGTGCGACAGGGCCAGCGCGGTCTGCTTCATCGGACCCCACCGGCCCTGCGAGATCATCGAGTACGACAGGTCGACGCACAGCACCACCGCCGCCGACGCCCGCCGTTCGGTCTCCACCACCTCGAAGTCCTCGACAGCGAGCGGCACCGGCACCGCGGGACCGGCCCGTCGTACCGCCCGGGTGAGCGTGCGCACCACGTCAAGCGGCTGTTCGTCGCCGTACTCCCAGGGGCGTGACGCCCCGCTCACCTCGCCTGCGGCGCCCGCGGTGCGCAGGTCGTGCTGGCCGCGCGGGCCGGCGGTCAGGTCGGAGAAGACGCGCCGCAGCGCAGTGCTCGCGAGCCGGCGCAGCGCCTTGGGGCTGAGCATCAGCCCGTCCGCGTCGCGGGTGACCCAGCCCTGGCGGCGCAGTTCGCGCTCCAGCTCCTGCAACCGGCGTACGTCGTCGGCGGCGTCCCGGCCCAGCGTACGGGCGACGGCCTCCACGTCGACGTCGTCGAGTGTGGCGCCGGGCTGGTCCTGGTCGAGGGAGTCCAGCAGCTCGTCGAGTTCGGCGATCTCGTCGAGCGCGCCGGTGGCCTCGCCGTAGCCGAGCGGCTGGTCGCCGCGTACCCGCTCGCCGCGCTGCCAGTTCATGTCCGGCCGCAGCGACCGCAGGTGCGCGTCGAGCTGGGACAGTTCACCGGAGAGCCGGTCGCCGAGCGACTGACGCATCAGCCCGGCGAGTTCCTCACGTTGCCGGTCCGACAGCGACCGCATGAGCCGCTCACCTGCGGCGGCCCGCCGGGCCAGTACGTCGATCAGCTCGTCGACGTCCCTGGGGCGTTCCGGGAAGAACTCGCCGTGGCGGCGCATGAACTCGGCGAACGCGTCGGTGGTGTCCTCGGAGCGGGCGTGCCGGGCGAGCAGGTCGTTGAGGTCGCGCATCATCTCGGCGAGCTGCCGCTGGACGGCCGGGTCGGCGGTGGCCCGGGCCGCGTCGCGCAGCCCGGCGAATCGCTGCTCCAGCACGTCGCCGCGCAGCCCGTCGAGGATCCGCTGGTACGTCTGCCGCGCCTCCGCGCTGGCCCAGTCGTACTCGGAAAGCTCCGACACCGCGCGGGCGGTGGAGCGGGGCAGGTTGTCGAGCACGGCCTCGGCGAACCGGGCGTCGTCGCCGTCGCGGCCGCGCAGCTCGTCGCGTTCGGCGGCGAGCGCCTGGTCGAGCAGTGCCCGGGCCCGGGTGACGGCGCCGTCGAGGTCGCCCCGGCGCAGTGCCTCCCGGCGCAGGCGGCGGGCGCGGGCGGCCAGGTCGTCGAGCCCGCCGCGCCCCTGCGGGCCGCGCCGCAGCAGCTCGCGCAGCGATTCGCGCAGGCTGCCGCCGGCGAGCACGTCCGAGCCGACCGCGTCCACAGCGGCGCGTACGTCGTACGGCGGGGCGAGCGGGTCGGGTCCGCCGCGCCACTGCCCGTACCGGAAGCGGTTGCCGCCGGCCACTGTCAGTCCCGGTCCCCGTAGACGGTGCGCCCGGAGTCGGTGACGTCCTTGCCGAGCCGGCGGGTCAGGTGCAGCCCTTCCAGCACGAACTCGATGCCGGCGGCCGCCTCCTCCGGGCTGGGCGCGTCGCCGAGCCCGAGCCGGTCGAGCACCTTGGCCAGCCCCGGCACGGTGCCGACCTGGCGTAGCAGCTCGGACGAGGAGACCAGTTCGCCGGTCTCGACGGCGCCGCCCTCGGCGACGATCGCGGTGAAGCCGGACAGGTCGAGCCCGGCGAGCCGGGCGCGGAACGTCTCGGCGGTGGCGGTACGCAGCAGGTGCGCGAGCACCTCGATCTCGCGTCCCTCCTCGCCGCTCTCGAACTCGACCTTCCCGCGCAGGGTGGAGGTCACCGACACGGTGTCCCCGATCCGGGCCACAGGCGCCTCCGGCCGGGACGCCGTCCCGGCCGCCCCACCCGAGGCACCGACGCCGGCACCAGCGCCGGCAGAAGCACCGGCCAGCAGACCCGAACGGCGCAGCGCGGCGGCGGCCACCGTCTCCGCGGCGGCGATGGCGAACCGGGCGGACACACCGGAGCGCGGGTCGACCGACGGCGACTCCCGCACGTCGCGGGCGAACCGGGCCAGCACCTCCAGCACGTGCTCCGGCACGACGGCGACCAGGTCGGCCTCCTGCCGGATCAGCGCCAGCTCCAGGTCCAGGCCGAGCGGATAGTGGGTACGGATCTCCGCGCCGAACCGGTCCTTCAGCGGCGTGATGATCCGGCCCCGGTTGGTGTAGTCCTCCGGGTTGGCGCTGGCCACGAGCAGCAGGTCCAGCGGCAGCCGTAGCTGGTAGCCGCGGACCTGGATGTCGCGTTCCTCCAGCACGTTGAGCAGCGCCACCTGGATGCGTTCGGCCAGGTCGGGCAGCTCGTTGACGGCGAAGACGCCCCGGTTGGTACGCGGTACGAGCCCGAAGTGGATGGTCTCCGGGTCACCGAGCGTGCGCCCCTGGGCGAGGCGGATCGGGTCGACGTCGCCGATCAGGTCACCGACGCTGGTGTCCGGCGTGGCGAGCTTCTCGCCGTACCGCATCGAGCGGTGCAGCCACCCGATCGCCAGGTCGTCGCCGGCCGAGTCGACGAGCGCCTGGGACGCCGGGGTGAGCGGGTGCATCGGGTGCTCGTTGAGTACCGAGCCGGGGATCACCGGGGTCCACTCGTCCAGCAGCGCGCCGAGCGAACGGATCAGCCGGGTCTTGCCCTGCCCGCGCTCGCCGAGCAGCACCATGTCGTGCCCGGCGAGCAGCGCGCGCTCGACCTCGGGCAGCACCGTGTCCTCGTAGCCCACGATGCCGGGGAAGCGGTCCTCGCCGGAGCCCATCCGGGCGAGGAGGTTGTCTCGGAGTTCCTGTTTGACCGTGCGGTAGCGGTGGCCGGTAGCGCGCAACTCGCCGAGTGTGCTCGGCAGGTCGGCGGGCGGGACCGGGGAAACCTGGTTGGGAGCGGTCACCCGATCCACGCTAGCTCAGAATTCGCGTATCGCCCGGGGGTCGGTCCCGCCCCGTGCCGGGACCGACCCTCCGGGCGGCGTCTCAGGCGCGGCGTCGCAGGTGGTACGCGTACGCGGCACCAGCCAGCGTGACCGCCCAGACCGGCCACAGCACCATCGGCAGGGCGGCGGCGTTGCCCTCCCTGATCAGCTCGGCGAACTGCGGCGCGGCGAGCAGGTCGAGGCTGGCCGCCAGCACGGCGAGCGCGACCAGCCCGGCCGGGATCACCGCGAGGAGCACCGGCACCCGCCGGCCCGCCAGCCCGGGCATCCAGCGCGGGAACCGCTCTCCCCAGCGGGCCACCAGTCCGAGCGTGAGCACCGCGCCGACCACGGCGAACGCGCCCAGCCCCGCGCCGGCCCAGATCGCACCGTCGGCCCGCATCTCGGCGAGCGTCTCCCGGGACATTCCCAGCGGGACACCGGCCAGCCAGGCGAACCGGGTGAACGCGTAGAGCACCGGGACGACGGCCGCCGTCCACGTCGCCCACCGGCCCCACCGGGCGGCCGCGGCGGGCGCGGTCCAGCCCGGAGCGGACCCGTCGGCGATCCGGCGACGCCAGCGCAGCAGCGCGCCGGCCAGCAGCATCCCCCCGGCCAGGGCAGCCAGCCGGGCGAACAGCGGCCAGGTGAAGACGTCGGCGTAGTCCACCGAGGGCCAGCCGAACGGCGCCCCGATGATCAGCATCGGCGCGTAGCCGAGCAGGGCGAGCACCCGCATCCCGGGCACCACCACCGCCAACGCGAGGGCGACGGTCGAGGCGTACCCGGTGATCAGCAGGCGCACCGGGCGGGACGGCCGCCGGGCCGGGCCGGTCATGGCCAGGGCGGCGACGGCGCCGGTCAGCAGGACCACCGCGAACAGCGGCGGGCCGACGGCGTCCGGCAGCAACTGGAGCAGGCCGGCGGCGTCCCCGCCGTGCGGGTCGTTCGTGCCGAACGGGTAGCCGGCGCCGGTGAGCGCCGACAGCAGGGCGAGCACGCCCCAGCCGCCGAGCCAGGCGGCGGCGAGCGGGGCGGCCGGGTCCAGCCGGGTGCGGGTGTCCCGGGGAGGTGCGGAGGTGATGGTCGTCGTCATGCCCTCAGCCTGGACCGGCCGGGCGCGCGTTCCATCCCGCCACGGGGTGGACCCGCTCCCCCACGGGAGGGACCGGTCAGCCGGCCGGGATCACGAAGCCCGACTCGTAGGCGGCGACCACCGCCTGGGTCCGGTCCCGGACCCCGAGCTTGGCCAGCACGTTCCCGACGTGCGTCTTCACCGTCTCGACGCCGACGACCAGCCGGGCGGCGATCTCCGGATTGGACAGGCCGGCGGCCATCAGCCGCAGCACCTCGGCCTCGCGCTCGGTCAGGCGCGCGGCGCGAAGCCGGTCGCCGTCGCGCCGCCCGTACGTGTCGACGAGCTGCCGGATGGCGGCCGGGAACAGCAGCGAATCCCCGGCCGCCACCACCTGGATCGCCTGCACCACCTCGGCCGGGCGGGCCCGTTTGAGGAGGAAACCGGCTGCCCCGGCGCGCAGCGCCTCGTAGACGTACTCGTCGTTGGCGAACGTGGTGACCACCAGGACCCGGGGCGGGTCGGCGGAGGCGGCGAGCAACCGGCGGGTGGCCTGGATGCCGTCGATGGCCGGCATCCGCACGTCCATCAGCACCACCCGCGGTCGCAGCTTCGCGACCAGCGGCGGCACCTGGGCCCCGTCCGCCGCCTCGCCGACGACACGCAGGTCCGGCTGGGCGTCCACGATCGCCCGCAGGCCGACCCGGATCAGTTCGTCGTCGTCGACGATCAGCACGTCGATGGTCACCGGACCTCCCCTCTCGGCACCGGCAGGGTGGCCCGGACGCGCCAGCGATCCCCGTCGGGGCCGGCGTCCAGCCGGCCGCCCAGCAGCAGCACCCGCTCCCGCATGCCGTCGAGCCCGCGCCCGCCGCGGGCCGGCCCGGCGGCGCCACGCACGCTGTTGACGAGCTCGATCGCCAGCCCTTCCGGGGGTACGGCGACTCGCAGCGCGACCGGTCCACGGCCGTGCCGGGCCGCGTTCGTCAGCCCTTCCTGGACGATGCGGTAGCCCTCGCGGGACACCACGGCGGGCAGCGCGTCGAGCGCTCCGTCGACCCGGGACTCGACGTCCAGCCCGGCGGCCCGGGCCGCGGCGACCAGCCGGTCGAGTCCGGCGAGCGTTGATTGCGGCGCGGGTGCCGTCGCGGCGCCGGCCTCGCGGAGCAACCCGAGGACGTGGTCCAGGTCGTCCATGGCGCGCCGGCTGGTCTCCTCGATGGCCGTCAGGGCCCGCCGGCTGAACTCGGGGTCGGTGTCGAGCAGTTCCCGCGCGGCGCCGGCCTGGAGGGTCGCCACGGTCAGGGCGTGGCCGACCGAGTCGTGCAGTTCGCGGGCCAGCCGGTTGCGTTCGGCCAGCCGTACCGCGTGGGTCTCCAGCGCGGCGATCCGCTCGGCCTGGGCCGGGCCGAGCAGCACCGGCGCCATCGAGGCGGCGAGCGCGCCCAGGCCGGCCACGGCGTAGCCGAGTCCGGCCAGCACGGCCAGGCCGGCCAGCCCGGCCTGGACCGGGTGCGCCGGGTCGACGGGGCCGAACCGCTGGTCCGCCACGGCGCCGGTGTCCATCCCGGCCAGGCCGGCGACGAAGACCAGCGCCATCGGGAACGCGCTGATCGCGGCGAACCACACCACCGCGCCGGTGCCCAGGTGCAGGGCGATCCAGAGCGCGGCGCGCAGCCGGGTCTCCCGGTCGATCCGGTGCCCGGGCGCGGGCTCCGGCAGGTCGACGGCGAGCAGCGCCCGGGCGGCGGCGATCTCCAGCGCCCGGCTGCCGGCCAGGAACACCGGCACCACGGCGAGCCCGGCGGCCACCAGCAGCAGGCCGAGCACGAGCGGGCGGGGCGCTGTCGCGTTCCCCAGCATCTGCGCGAAGACCACCGCCAGCAAGGCGTACGGCAGGGCGAGCACGCCACCGAGGAGCAGGAACACGGCACGGCGCCAGGTGCTGGCGCGCACCAGCGGCGCGAACACCCCCCGGACCGTCACCCGGTCATTGTCCGCCCCGTCGTACCGGTCCGGCTCCCCCGTGCCGGGGAGATTCCGGCCGGCTCACCCGCCCAGGCGGGCGCGGACCATCCGGGGTACGGCGGCCAGCCCGGTGACTGGGCGGAACGCGTGTGCGGCGGCGACGAGTGCGGCGTACTCGTCGTCGGCGAGGTCGATCTCGGCGGCGGCCGCGTTGCGTTCCATCTGCTCGACCCCGGAGGCACCCGGGATGGCCACCACGTTCGGGTGCCGCAGCACGTACGCGAGCGCGATCTGGCTCGGCGTCGCGTCGTGCGCGTCGGCGACCTCGCGCAGCGTGGCGATCAGCGCGGTGCCGCGTTCCAGATTCTCCGGCAGGAAGTACGGGTTGGCCCGGCGTACCGCCCCGGCGGGCGGGTTCGTGGCGTCGTAGCGGCCGGAGAGGAAACCCTGCGCCAGCGGGGAGTACGCGATGACGATCCGGCCGGCCTGCTCCGCGTACGGGATGAGGTCTTCCTCGGGGCCGCGGTCGATCATGCTGTAGCGGACCTGGTTGCTCAGCACCCGGCGGCCCAGCGCGGCCTCGGCGAACCGCCACCGGCGCAGGCCGTAGTTGCTGACGCCGACCTCGCCGACCAGCCCGACGTCCTGCAACGAGCGCATGCCGCGCATGGTGGTGGTGTCGGCGACCACCGGGTTGGCCTGGTGCACCTGGTAGAGGTCGATGCCGTCGACGCCGAGCCGGGCGGCGGAGGCGACAGCGCGCTGCTGCACCACCGGCGCGACCGGCAGCAACGGGAAGATCTTGGTGGCGACCACGACCTTGGCCCGGTCGTCGCCCAGGGCCGCGCCGAGGATGCGCTCGCTGCGGCCGAAGCCGTACAGCTCGGCGGTGTCGAACAGGGTGACGCCAAGGTCGAGCGCCCGCCGGACGATCTCGGCGGCGCGGCGCTCGTACTCGGGGCCGTAGCCCCACTCCTTGGAGCCGAACTGCCAGGTGCCGAGGCCGATCTTGGAGATGGGCTTGGGGGTGTCGAGCCGCACGTAACGCATGAGGCCGAACGTACCCGCGCCGCTGCGTGCGCACTCCGGTCCGGACAGAATGGCCTGGTGACCTACCTCGCCAGCGACGACCGTTACCACGAGATGATCTACCGGCGCACCGGCCGCAGCGGGCTGAAGCTGCCTGTCATCTCCCTCGGCCTGTGGCACAACTTCGGACCGGACCGCCCCTTCGAGCGGCAGCGCGACATCGTCCGCCGCGCCTTCGACCTCGGCATCACCCACTTCGACCTGGCGAACAACTACGGCCCGCCGCCCGGTTCGGCGGAGGAGAACTTCGGCCGGCTGCTCGCCACCGACCTGAAGCCGTACCGGGACGAGCTGGTGATCTCCAGCAAGGCCGGGTACCTGATGTGGCCCGGCCCGTACGGCGAGTGGGGTTCGCGCAAGTACCTGATCTCGTCGCTGGACCAGTCGCTGCGCCGCCTCGGGCTGGACTACGTCGACGTCTTCTACTCGCACCGGTTCGACCCGGAGACTCCGCTGGAGGAGACGATGGGCGCGCTCGACGCGATCGTCCGCTCCGGCAAGGCACTCTACGTGGGCATCTCCAACTACGACTCGGAGCAGACCGAGCGGGCCGCGGCGATCCTCCGCGACCTGGGCACGCCGCTGCTGATCAACCAGCCGTCGTACTCGATGATGAACCGCTGGACGGAGAGCGACGGCCTGCTGGACACGCTGGAGAGCGTCGGCGCCGGCTGCATCGCGTACAGCCCGCTCGCCCAGGGCCTGCTCACCGACCGTTACCTGAAGGGCATCCCGGCCGACTCCCGGGTGCGCACGAGCGTCTTCCTGAACGAGAGCGACCTCGACGACGAGACGATGGCGACGGTCCGGGGGCTCGCCGCGGTGGCGCAGCGGCGCGGGCAGACCCTGGCCCAGCTCGCCCTGGCGTGGGCGCTGCGCGACCCGCGCATGACCAGCCTCATCATCGGCGCGAGCAGCGTCGGGCAGCTGGAGGGCAACGTGGCCGCGCTGAACAACCTCGACCTCGCCGGGGACGACCTGGCCGAGATCGAGCGCCTGCTCGGCTGAGTCACCAGATGCGGCGCCGCCCGGCGCGGTGGTTGCGGACACCGCACGGCCGCCCGGGCGGCGGCCCGCCGGTCCGTCGCAGTCCGACCACCGCCGCCGCGAGCAGCGCGACGACGAGCGCCGCCGCGCCGACCAGGAGCGGCCGGGACAGCGGTCCGCCGTCGGTCACCGTCGCGACCGGCACCGCCGGCTCGTCGTCGGCCGCCGGAACGGCGAGGGTACGCGGGGGCGACGCGCTCGCCTTCGGCGCTGCCGACGGCGGGTCCGACGCACCGCGTACCGCCCGGAAGATCACGTCCGAGCAGGAGTAGTACGTGTCCTGGGTGTCCGAGTTCTGCCAGATCACATAGACGATGTGCCGGCCGGTACGGTCGGCCGGCAGCCGCCCCCGCATCTCGTACGCGCCCGCGCGGATCGGCGGGTCGGTGACCTGAAGGAACGGCTTCTCCTCCAGATCCGCCCAGGTCAGCGAGCGCCGAGGCGAGTACGAGCCGGTGGTGACGTAGTACCGGAACGTGCCCCGGTGCGGAATGGTGGTGCGGTAGCGGAACGTGTGCCGGGCCCCGGCCGTGAGCGTGGTGGCTGGCCAGTCGGCGCGCGCCAGGTCCAGTCCCCGGTACGCGGACAGCCCGCCGCTGCACAGCTCCCCGTCCGGGATGCGTTCCCGGTCCCGCCCGTCGATCCGCGCCACCCGGATGTTGTCCCACTCGCGTACCGCCGCTCCGGCGGCGACCGCGGCCCGGCAGGCGGGCGTCTGCGCCCGGCCACCCTCGGGCCCGCACGCGGCGGCCCGGCTCAGCGGGCTGGTCGGCGCACCGTGCGCCGCGGCCGGCGCGGCGGTCAGCGGCACCGTCGCGGCGACGGCGGCGAGCGCGGCGAGCGCGCGACGTGCGGCCATGTGATCGACCTCCCGCGCACTGGTACGGCCGCGAGCCGCCAAAGGTTCGATCCGCGCCGATCGGCCGGGGCGGCATGACCGAACGGACAACCGGGGCGGCGACGGACACCTGATGGGCCCTACAGTGACGAAACCCTGTGATCGAGGAGCGTCCCTTGTCCGAGCCGGCCCCGTCCCCCGAGCCGTCCCGCGCCGCCCCCGCGGCCGGGCCCGCGCCGGGCGACGTCCCCGCCCCCGCACAGCCGTACCTGCTGGTCCTGCCCACGATGGAGGGCGCCCCCGCGCCGGTGCCCTGGCCGGGCGCCGAGGGGCAGCCCGGCTGGGCGATTCCGGTCACCGTGCCACCCGGCACCCAGGGGTACGCGTTGTTCGTCCCGCTGGTCCCGGCGACCGGCCAGCAGACGGCGACCGGCCAGCCTGCGGCGGCGGTGCCCGCCCAGGCCACAGCGCCCGCCGCCGAGCGCTCCCCGCAGGAGGGCGCTGCGACGGCAGCGACAGGTAGTGGAAAGCCCGCCGCCGCACCGGCCGACCGGCCGACGGGCGGAGAGGCCGTCGCCGCCCCGCCGGACGCCGCTCCGGGCACCACCCAGGCGGCCGGCTCGAAGCCGTCCGTCGCGAGCGCCGACGCAGCGGGGGCGGCCACGGCCGGCTCCGGTGAGGCCGGCGCGCGTCCCGGCGACGGCGCTCCGCAGACGACCACTTCCGCGACCTCAGACCCGGCGAGGGCCTCGCAGACGTCTGCCGCTCCCGCGGGCCCGCAGCCAGCCTCCGGGTCATGGGCAGCGCCGGGCACGCAGCCGGGCTCCGGGCCGCCGCCCGCGCCGGGTGCGCAACGTGCTCCGGGCACGCCGCCTCCGCACGGCGGTGGGCCGGTGCCCGCGCCGCCGTACCCCGGAATGGGGTGGAGCGGGCACCCGCAGGCGCCGACGTGGGCGCCGCGACCTCAGGTGCCGCGGACCTCGTTCCTCGGCGCGCGGTGGCCCGGCCCGAAGGCGGCGACCGGGCGGGCAGTGCCGCTCGCGGTGCTGGCCGCCGCGGTCGGCAGCGCGGTCTTCGTGCCGCTGGGCCGCGTCGGCGTCGGCTGGTTCCTGGGGTGGCTCACGCTCACGCTCGCGGTGGTGCTGGCGGTCCGGTCGAAGACCGCGGAGCTACCGCGCGCCGACAAGCTCATCCGGGCCGGGTGGGCGGCGGCCGCGCTGGCCCTGATCGCCGTGCCGGCGTTCCGCAACGCCTGGTGGCTCGTGACGTTCTGCGTGCTCGGCGCGCTCGGCTGCGCCACCCTCGCGATCATCGGCGGGCGGCTGGTGCGCTCGGTCCTGTTCGGCCTGGTGGCGACGCCGTTCGCGGCGTTGCGCGGCCTGCCGTGGGTACGCCGGCACATCACCGCCTCGCCGCAGGAGGCGACGGTACGCAAGGTGACCGTCTCGGTGGTCGCCACGGTCGTGGTGCTCGTGGTCTTCGGCAGCCTGCTCGCGTCGGCCGACGCGGCGTTCTCCGAGGCGCTCGGCTCGCTCGTCCCCGAGATCAACCTCGGTACGGTGTTCGGCTGGCTGTTCCTCGCAGTGGTGGGCGGGCTGATCGCTGTCGCCGCGCTCTACACGCTCGCCGCGCCGCCCGACCTGTCCACAGTGGATCGCGAGGGTGAGCGCCGTCTCGGCCTGCTGGAGTGGGCCCCGGCCATCGGCGCGCTCACGCTGCTGTTCGCCGGGTTCGTGGTGGTGCAGTTCACCACGCTCTTCGGCGGGCAGCAGCACGTGCAGCGGGTCGCCGGGCTCAGCTACGCCGAGTACGCGCGTAGCGGCTTCTGGCAGCTGCTCTTCGTCACGCTGCTGACCGTGGCGGTGCTCGGCGGGGTGAGCCGCTGGGCACGCCGGGAGCGGCCGGTCGAGCGGATCATGCTGCGCGTGCTGCTCGGGCTGATCAGCGCGCTGAGCGTGGTGATCGTGGCGTCGGCGCTGTCCCGGATGTGGACGTACCAGAAGGTCTACAGCTTCACCGGCGAGCGGATCTTCGTGATGGCGTTCGAGATGCTGCTCGGCACGGTCTTCCTGATGATCATCGCGGCCGGCGTCAAATGGCGGGGCCGGTGGATTCCCGGCACCACGCTCGCACTGGCCGTGGCGATGCTGCTCGGCCTGGCCGTGCTCAACCCGGAGGACTACGTCGCCCGCCGCAACACGCTGCGGTACGAGCAGACCGGCAAGATCGACGCCTGGTACCTGCGGGCGCTGTCCGCCGACGCCACCCCGGCACTCGCCAAGCTCCCCGACCCGGTACGCCGGTGCACGCTGAGCTGGATCGCCGACGACCTCGCCGAGCCCGACCCCTGGTACGCCTGGAACCTGGGTCGCCAGCGCGCCCGCAAGGCCCTCGACGAGGTCGGCCCGAAGGCGATCGGCGGCCCGAAGGACTGCCGCCGGGCCGACCAGTTCGACCTGCCGAAGACGCGGCGTCCCCGCTGACGTCGCGGGCCGGGCCGCGGACCACCGCGGCCCGGCCCACCGGCAGCCGTCCGGCGACCGTTCATCCGCTCCTCACCTCGATGCCACGGCGGGCACCGACTCCGCACCTAGCTTCGGCTGCGCGAACGACAACCGAGGTAGCGGAGGTTTCTCCATGTCCACCCGTCAGCTCGTGACGGCATTCGTCGCCGGCGCGGTGCTCGCCGTGCCGGGCGTCGCCCACGCAGGTCCGGCCGACCGTCCCGGCGTACCGCCGCAGCGGACCCACTTCGACCTTCAGGCCCACCGTGGCGGCATCGGGATGACCACCGAGGAGACGCTCGCCGGGTTCGCCAAGGCGATGCGCCTCGGCGTCACCACGTTGGAGCTGGACACCCAGGTCACCCGGGACGAGAAGGTGGTAGTCACGCACGACCGGCAGGTCAGCGCGCAGAAGTGCCGCGACATCGCCCCGGTGCGGCCCGGCGACCCGGCCTACCCGTACGTCGGGAAGTACATCAAGGACCTCACGCTCGCGCAGATCAGGACCATGGACTGCGGCTACCAGCAGTTGCCCGGCTTCCCCGAGCAGGAGCAGATCGCCGGTGTCCGGATGGCCGAGCTGCGCGACGTGCTCGACCTTGTGAAGCGCTACCGCGCGCACGGGATCACGCTCAACATCGAGACCAAGGTGGAGGCGGGCGCGCCCGAGCAGACCGCGCCGCGTGAGCTGTTCGTCCGGCGGGTCTTCGAGGAGATCCGGCGCTCGGGCATCGAGCGGCAGGTCACCATCCAGTCCTTCGACTGGGGCGCGCTGCGGGAGATGCACCGGCTCGCGCCGCGCTGGCCGCTCGTGGCGCTGACGAACTACGACTTCCTCCAGGTCGGCAAGCCGGGCGCGTCGCCGTGGCTGGGCGGGCTGGACGTGGACGACTTCGGTGGCGACTTCGTCCGGGCCGCCGCCGCGACCCCCGGCGTGACCGCGCTGTCCCCGAACTACGGGTTCCCGCAGAACGGCACGATCGCCGACCCGAACTTCCGCTTCTACCCGGACCGCCGGATGATCGCTGACGCGCACGCACGAGGGCTCAAGGTCATCCCCTGGACCTGCGACGACATGCCCACAGTGGCGGCGCTCATGGACATGGGCGTCGACGGGATCATCACCGACTACCCGAACCGGGTGCGGCAGCTCATGGCCGAGCGCGGGATGCGGTTGCCGAAGGCGTACCGGGCGCGCTGAGGTCCGGCGGCGGCCCGGTCAGGCCGGGCCGCCGCCGAAGCCGATCTCGTTGCCGTCCGGATCGTGGAAGATCACCTTCCGGACCCCGTTGTCGTAGGTCTCCTGCGCAGTCGGCGTCAGACCACGGGCGGCGATCGCCGCGACGCGGGAGTCGAGGTCGTCGACGAAGACCGTCTGCATGGCGTGACCGGCGTGCTCGGGCCGTACGTCGACGTAGAGGTAGCGGTGCTCGGCCAGCTCCCACACCGCCTCGCTGTCGTCGGGCCGGAACTGCGGCGGTGCGCCGAACAGCCGCTCGTACCAGTCCGTCGCCACCGCGAGATCGCGGACCGGGACGCCGGCGAACAGGTCGACAGTCATCCGGCCAATCTATCCGGGTCGACGTGCCGGCGCGGGCTCACGCCGTACCGGCGTTTGAACGCCGCACTCAGGGCGAACGAACTGCCGTAGCCGACCCGCCGGGCCACCGCGCCGACTGTGGCGCCGGGCTCGCGGAGCAGATCGGCCGCGAGCGCCAGCCGCCAGCCCGTCAGGTACGCCATGGGCGGCTCGCCGGCCAGCGCGGTGAACCGCCGGGCCAGCGCCGCCCGGGACATCCCCACCTCCGCGGCGAGCGATGCCACCGTCCACGGCCGGGCCGGGTCGTCGTGCAGCATGCGCAGCGCGCGGCCGACCACCGGATCGGCGTACGCCCGGTACCAGGCGGGCGCGGCGGCGCCGGGCCGGGCGAACCACTCCCGCAGCGCGGCGATGAGCAGCAGGTCGAGCAGGCGGTCCAGCACCGCCTCCTGGCCGGGATCGTCCTTGACGATCTCGGCGGCCAGCAGCGGCACCAGCGGCGTGTCCCACGACTCGCGCCGCACCACCGCGAGCGGCGGCAGCGCGTCCAGCAGCCGCCGCCCCACAGTGCCCCGCACCGGGTACGTGCCGGTGAGCAGCACGGTCCGGCCGTCCGGCCCGTTGCCCCAGGTGCGTACGCCCCACCGCGTCATCGCGAACAGCTCGCGCCCGTCGGGAGTGGTGCAGCGCTGGCCCGGGTGCACGACCACCTGCGGCGCCGTGGCCGGATCGTCCGCCACCGTGTACGGGGCCGGGCCGCGCACGATCGCCACGTCACCCTCGGTCAGCCGCGCGGCCCCGCCCTCCTCCGGCACGATCCAGCCGTCGCCCCGCACCACGGCGACCAGCGTGAGCGGCGCCTCGTCCCGGATCAGCATCGACCAGGGCGGGGTGAGGATCGAACGCAGCAGGAAGGCGCCCCGCGCACGGGGACCGTCGAGCAGACCGGAAACGGCGTCCACGAGACGATTGAACACAGGATCGCGCGTCCTGACCATGGGCCGTCTCACCGCGCGGCGGTTCGATGAGGACATGCGACTCGTACAACTGACGCTGGCCGGCGCCACAGTCGGGGCCGGGCTGATGGCGGGCCTGTTCGCCGCATTCGCGTACGCGGTGATGCCGGCGCTGCGCGGCACGGACGACCGCACGTTCGTCGACGCGATGCAGCGCATCAACGTCACCATCGTCAACGGCTGGTTCCTGCTGGCGTTCCTGGGTACGCCGGTGCTGGCCACGCTCGCGGCGGTGCTGGCGTGGCGGGGTGCGGCCCGGCCGGCGCTGCCGTGGATCGTCGCCGGGCTCGCCCTGTACCTGGTGATGTTCGTCGTCACCGTGGCGGTGAACGTGCCGTTGAACGACGCGCTCGCGGCGGCTGGTTCCGCCGATCTCGCTGCGGCTCGGGAGCGCTTCGAATCCGCCTGGGTCACCTGGAACGTGGTCCGGACGCTGGCGAGCACGGCGGGGTTCGGCGCGCTGTGCTGGGCGTTGGTGCTCGCGGGCCGCGCCGCTTGAGCGCCGTTTGCCTGCGAGATGCTAGGAGATGAACCTGTCCGCGTACTCCTCCGCAGGTTCCACGTTGGTGATGACGTCGATCAGGACACCGTCCGGGCCGGCGAGGATGAAGTGCCGCTGTCCGAACTCTTCGGTCCGGACGGGAAGCACGACCTCCAGGTGCCGCAGGCGCTCCCACTCGGCGTCGACATCGTCCACCTCCAGGTTGAGCAGCATCCCACTGGCGACCGGCCCGCGGTAGGCCGCCGGGATCGTCTCGTGGCTGCTGTCCAGCACCGCCAGTTCCCAGTTGTCGCGGCGCAGGCTCACGTACCACTCCGTCTCGAAGGTCGGCTGGAACCCGAAGTGCTCGCGGTAGAAGGCCGCAGCCGAGGTCACGTCGGTCGTCATGAGGACCGGGTACGAGCTGGCGAGTGTCATGGCGAACTCCTTTACATACACTGTGCAGGTAAAGGAATATACATACACGGAGCATGTAAAGGAAGAGTGCGGCATGGCGCGAGCCACCAAGGAGCAGAGCGAGATCACCGGCCGGCGCATCCGGGACGTCGCGACTGCCCTGTTCGCCGAACGCGGCTACACGGCCGTCCGCCTGGAGGAGGTGGCCGCCGCAGCCCAGGTCACCAGGGGTGCGGTCTACCATCACTACCGCAACAAGCAGCACCTGTTCGAAGCCGTCGCAGCCGCCGCGCAACAGCGGGTCGCCGCTGCGGTCGCCAGCGCTGCCGAAGCGGTCGCCGATCCATGGGACGGCCTGGTCGCCGGCTGCCGGGCGTTCCTCACCGCCAGTGTCGACGACACACACCGGCGGATCCTGCTGGTCGACGCGCCCGCGGTGATGGGTTGGCGCACGTGGCGCAGCCAGGACGCGGCCGCTTCCGGGCACCACCTGGCCGAGGCGGTGGCCACGCTGGCAGCAGCCGGGCACCTTGAGGTCAACTCGCCCGAGGCAACTGCCACCTTGCTCTCCGGCGCGATGAACGAGGCAGTGCTACGGATCGCCGAAGCCCCGGACCGGGACGCCGCATTGGTCGAGACGTGGCCCGATCTGCTGCGCCTGCTTCAGTGCCTCCGCGGGCCGCGCACCGCACCCGTCCGGCACGGTTAGCTGGTGGTGCGGCCTTCGAAGGTGACACCGGCAGCACATGGTCAGCACAGAGCGGCGCGACGCTCAAAGAACTGATGGCGCGCATCGGCCATTCGAGCACCCGGGCAGCGATGATCTACCAGCACGCGGCCCGTGACCGCGATCACGCCATCGCCGCCGCGTTGGACGCCCTGATCGAAGAGGCGCGAGGCAAGCTCAGCGCCTGATCTGGCACGGGTCTGGCACATTGCAACCCGAGAGATCGACGAATGACAAAAGCCCTGGTGGGAGGCATTGTCTCTCACCAGGGCTTTTCGCTTGGGTGGAGCCGAGGGGACTCGAACCCCTGACCCCCACACTGCCAGTGTGGTGCGCTACCAGCTGCGCCACGGCCCCTTGCGGTCGTCCCCGGTCGCCCGGGCACGGAGAGAACTATACACACGCCGCCCGGCATGGTCATCTCGCGGGGTCACCCGCACCCGGCTCAGTTCAGCGCCACGTCCGGCGGGAAGTGGGCCACCGCGGCCAGCATGCCGCCCTGCCGGCGCAGCACCATCGGCCAGAGATCATCCGGCCGGTCGACGAAGGCGTCGCCGGGCAGCGCGTCGAACACGAACCAGGAGCCCTCCTCGATCTCGCGCTCCACCTGCCCGGCACCCCAGCCGGAGTAGCCGGCGAACACCCGGATGCCGCCGATGGCCTCGCGCAGCTTCTCCGGGTCGACCGAGAGGTCGATGGTGCCGACCGCGCCGGAGACGCGGTGGAAGCCTTTGACCGGCCGGACGGGGTGCCGCATCCGGGCCAGGCAGATGGCGGAGTCGGGCTGCACCGGGCCGCCCTCGAACAGCACTGCCGGGTCGCGGGCGAGGTCGCTCCAGTCGCCGAGCACGTCGGCCACGGAGACCTCGGTGGCCCGGTTCAGCACCACCCCGAGGGCGCCGCCGGGTTCGTGGGCGACGAGCAGCACGACCGTACGGTCGAAGTTCGGATCCTTGAGCCCTGGTGTCGCGACCAGCAGTCGTCCGGTCATCGACTCCATGGCTCGGCCACCGATCGCCTGCCCCTCACTCTGCATGTCCGACACCCGTCAGCCGTGCGCCCGTACGGGCCCGAGGCCGTCGACCGTCCACCCTGTCAACGCCATGTCACGCACCATAGCCTGCGTCCGGCCCGCTGGTTAAGGTCTGACGGGCGGGTGATCACGACGGATCGAGGGAGGGCCGGATGGCGGCGCAGGCCGAACTGGCGGTGATCGGCGGGTCGGGGCTCTACGCCCTGCTCGACGGGGTGGAACACGTCGTGGACACCCCGTACGGCGAGCCGTCGGGCCCGATCACGGTCGCCGAGGTGGGCGGTCGCCGGGTGGCGTTCCTGCCCCGGCACGGGCGCGATCACCGGTACCCGCCGCACCTGATCCCCTACCGGGCCAACCTTTGGGCGCTGCGGTCGCTCGGCGTACGCCAGGTGCTGGCGCCCTGTGCGGTGGGTGGCCTGCGGCCGGAGCTGGGGCCGGGGACGTTCGTGGTGCCGGATCAGTTGATCGACCGCACCAGCGGGCGCGCGCAGACCTACTACGACAGGGGCGCGGTGCACGTGTCGTTCGCCGACCCGTACTGCCCGGCCGGGCGGCGCACGCTGCTGGACACGGCGGCCGGTCGGGGCGTGCCGGCGGTGGACGGCGGGACCGTCGTCGTGGTCGAGGGTCCGCGCTTCTCGACCCGGGCTGAGTCGCGCTGGTTCGCCTCGATGGGCGGCACGATCGTCAACATGACCGGCCACCCGGAGGCGGTGCTGGCCCGCGAGCTGGCGCTCTGCTACACGTCGATCGCGCTGGTGACGGACCTGGACGCGGGGGTCGAGGCGGGCGAGTCGGTCACCCACGAGGAGGTGTTCCGCGTCTTCGCGGAGAACACCGACCGGCTGCGCGGGCTGCTGCTGGACGCCGTCGCGGCGCTGCCCACCGAGCGGGAGTGCGAGTGCGGAAGCGCCCTGGACGGGATCAAGCTGCCGTTCCCACTGCCCTGAGCGCGGGAAGCACCCGAAAAGTCGCCTTCGGCCCGATAGATTCGGCTGGTCGGGAGACTGGGCACCGGGCCGGCTCCGGCATCCGCGTGCGGAACGGAGGCAGCCGGCGATGGCGACGGTGCGGGAGGCGACCTACGACCTGCTGCGCGCGCTCGGCCTGACCACCGTCTTCGGCAACCCCGGCTCGACCGAGGAGCCGTTCCTCCAGCACTTCCCGGACGACTTCCACTACGTGCACGCGCTCCAGGAGGCGTCGGCGGTCGCGATGGCCGACGGCTACGCCCAGGGCACCGGCCGGCCCGCGCACGTCAACCTGCACACCGCGCCGGGCACCGGCAACGGCATGGGCAACCTGGTCACCGCCTGGCACAACCGGACCCCGCTGATCGTCAGCGCCGGCCAGCAGACCCGCGAGATGCTGCTGATCGAGCCACGCCTGGCCAGCCCGCGGGCGGTCGAGCTGGCCCAGCCGTACGTCAAATGGGCCCACGAGCCGGCCCGCGCGCAGGACATCCCGGCGGCCTTCATGCGGGCGTACGCCTCGGCGGTGCAACCACCCGCCGGGCCGGTGTTCCTCTCCCTGCCGATGGACGACTGGGACCGTCCGGCCGACCCGCCGCCGCAGGTGCGTACCGTCGCCACCCGGATCGCGCCGGACCCGGACCGGCTGCGGAGCTTCGCCGGCGCGCTGGCCGCCGCCCGCACCCCGGCGCTGGTGCTCGGCGCGGCGGTGGACCGGTCGGACGCCTGGACGGACGCGGTCGCGCTGGCCGAACACCTGGCCGCCCCGGTCTGGGCCGCCCCGGCGCCGGAGCGCGCCGTGTTCCCGGAGCGCCACCCGCACTTCCGGGGCGTGCTGCCGTACGCGATCGGGCCGCTGTCGGAGGCGCTGCGCGGCCACGACGTGGTGCTGGTGGTGGGCGCGCCGGTGTTCCGCTACTACCCGCACGTGCCGGGCGACTACCTGCCCGGTGACGCGCGGCTGCTGCACGTCACCGACGACCCGGACGAGGCGGCCCGCGCTCCGGTCGGGGAGAGCCTGCTCGGCGACGCCGGGTTGACCATGGCCGCGCTGCGCGAGCTGCTGCCGCCGACCGACCGGGCGGCGCCGTCACCGCGCCCGCAGCCGGCCCTGCCGGAGCCGGCCGACCCGCCGAGCGCCGACACGTTGTTCGCCGCGCTCGCCGCCGTGTGGCCGGCGGACGGGGTGCTGGTGCAGGAGTCGCCGTCCAACCTGGCCGCGCTGCGCCGCCGGCTGCCGATCGAGCAGCCCCGCTCGTACCTGACGATGGCAAGCGGCGGTCTCGGCTTCGGGCTGCCGGCGGCGGTCGGCATGGCGCTCGCCGAGCGCGACACCGGGCGTGGCCGCCCGGTCGTCGCGGTGGTCGGCGACGGCTCGTTCCACTACTCGGTCCAGGCGTTGTGGACGGCGGCGCGGCTGCGGCTGCCGCTCGCCGTCGTGGTCCCGGTGAATCAGCAGTACGCGATCCTCAAGGCGTTCGCCGAGCTGAAGCACACGCCTGGTGTGCCGGCGCTGGACCTGCCCGGGCTGGATGTGACGGCGGTGGCGCACGGCTACGGCTGCGCCGGTGAGGTGACCACGCCGGACGGGCTCGGTGCGGCGCTCGCCGCCGCGCTCGACGCGGACCGGCCGACGGTGCTGCCGGTGCCGATCAGCACCGACGTGCCGCGGATCCTGTGAGCCTCAGCCGGGCCGGACGGTCAGCGGCGCGCCGCTGGCGGCATCCAGCACGGCCCGGCCGCCGAGCGGGGCGGTGAGCGTGACGCTCACCGGCTTCATCACGAGCTGGGCGGTGCAGGGGCCGGTGGGCGTAACGACGGCGCCGCCGATCACCACCACGTCCGGCCGTTCCAGCACCAGCGGGGTGGGCGGGCCGTCGCAGGCGCCGACGCCGAGCAGGTAGTCGATGCGGTCGCCGTCGACCGCCCGCAGCTGCTGCGCGGACACCAGGCCCGCCGGGAGCGGCCGGGCAGGCACCGTGCCGCCGGGGGCCCGGCCGGTCACGCGCGGTGCGACAGCGATCCGCGCCACGGGTACGGCCAGCTCGTCCACTGTGAACAGCCAGGCGGGCACCTCGGCACGCCCTCGGCTGGTCCAGACCGGTGCGGTGCCCAGCCGTACCCCGGTCACGGTGAGCGCCACGCACGCGCCCGGCGCCGAGGTCGACACCGGGTCGTTCGGGCCGGGCCGCCCGGTCGGTGCCGGGTCCGGTGCGGCCGGGCGCCCGTCGCACGGCGGCGGGTCGCCCTGGTGGAGTTCGGCGTACGCGTCGGCGGCGCTGACCAGCGGCACCCGCAGCGTGCCGTCGGGGAACCGGATCGTGCCGTCCTTCGGCACATCGGCCGGCATCGGGATCTGGTCCCGGTACCAGCCGGCGCCGAACGCCGTCTTCGTCTCCTCGGTGAAGCCCGGGTCGCCGGTGAGCACTGTGGCGTCCTGGAGCGGCACGTACCCGTCGCGCCAGCCCGGCCCGGGCCGCCAGCCCGCCGCCACCTCCTCGGCCCGCTCGGTGAACGCGGTCCGCTGGTCCGGGCCGGCGGGCGGGGCCGCCCCCGGATCGGCGCCGGGCGTGGCGCAGGCGGAGAGGGCCAGCAACGGGATCCCGAGCAGGGCGAGCACGCGACGCATACGGGTTGGACGCCTGCCCGTCCCGGCCGGTTCCCCCGGCTCAGTCCTCGCCGCCGAGGTCGGCCTGGTACGCCTCCCAGAGCAGGTCGGCGCCGTGCCGCCGGTGCCGGTCGAGCGCGCGCACCAGGTCGCGGGTGCGGGCCCGCACCTCCGCGGCGGACACCCCGGGCAGGCGTACGGCGTGCTGGAGCGCGGCCAGCGCGGCACTGATCGCGGCGTGCTCGCCGACCAGCAGGCGTACGCCCCGGTCCAGCCGTGGCGCGGCGCGCACCAGGTCGGCGTAGTGCCCACCCACTCCCTCGGTGACGCGGACGTGTTCGGTGAAGCCCCGCCGGACGGGGTCCAGATCGGTGAGAAGTCGCTCCCGCCAGCGCGGCCCGGTGGCCGGTGCCCGCCCGAGGGCGCGCAGGTCACCGACGGCGCTCGGGAGCACGGCGGTCGGCTGCTGGATCGGACTGGTGACCATGGGACACCTCCCGCTGCTGGGTGCGAACCCGTATGGCGATGGTGGACCTGGTTCGAGGGCCTGTCCAGCGGTCGGCGCCGCCTCATCTGCCTCTCGGGCCTCACCGGCCCCAGCCGCCCCGCAGGCCCCAGAGACGGCGGCCCCAGAGACGACTGTGCGCCCCGGTCCGGGTGGACCGGGGCGCACAGGCCGTGTGGTGGAGGTGCCGGGAATCGAACCCGGGTCCTTCGCCGGTTTGTCAGGGCTTCTCCGAGCGCAGCTCGCTATGCCTCTACTCGGCCCCACCGCTCACGCGAGCAAGTTGGTGTGACGGGCCCAGTCGCTGATTGATCTCGCCGCACGGACCCCGCGACCGGGTCCGATTGGCCAGCCTTCTAGCTGATGCCGGCTAACTGGGTCGAAGGCGCTCCCAGGCCGACAGACTTGCTACTCGCCTCAGGCGGCGAGAGCGAAGTCAGCGCGATTGTTCTTGGCGCTTATTGGTTTCCGACGACCGATTCTCGAGACGACGTCGGCTTCCTCGGCTCGCTTCCCCTGTCGCTGCGTACGAAGTCGAAACCAGTCACCCCCTCGAAGCGCTGCCCCTGTCGGCAGCACACCAAGCCTAACGCCTGGCGCAACCGGTTTCATCCCGAGGCCCGCTCGACGCGGGCTACCGGACGAACCGGACGTATCACTCAGCCATGCCCTTGCCGCGCCGGCCCACCGCCCGGGCGATCTCCCGGTCGGCGTCCCGCTTGGCGAGGTCCTGGCGCTTGTCGTACGACTTCTTACCCCGCGCCAGGCCGATCTCCACCTTGGCCCAGCCGTCGGAGAAGTAGACCTGCAACGGCACCAGCGTCAGGCCGCTCTCCTTGAGCTTGCCCAGCAGCCGGTCGATCTCCAGCCGGTTGAGCAGCAGCTTCCGGGTACGCCGGGGCTCATGATTCGTCCAGGTGCCCTGGGCGTACTCCGGGATGTGCATGGCGTGCAGGTAGATCTCGCCGTCACGCTCCTGGGCGAACGCGTCCACGAGCGACGCCCGCCCGGCCCGCAGCGACTTGACCTCGGTGCCGGTGAGCGCCATGCCCGCCTCGTACGTGTCGAGGATGGCGTAGTCGTGGCGCGCCTTCTTGTTGGAGGCGACCACCTTGCGACCCTTTTCCCGTGGCATCGGCGCCACCCCCTTCCTGATCGACTCACCGGCCACCGGCCACCGGCCGGCGAGCGGAGATCATGCTACCGGAACCACAAGGGCCCTCCCGCGCCGTTTATTCCGGCGCGGAAGGGCCCTCGGTGAGCCGTACGAGGTGACTAGACCCGCAGGTAGAAGCGGAGCGTGACCCAGGCGGTGACCGCGCTGACCACGCCACCGACGGCGGCCATCAGCGGGAAGGTCAGGAAGATCTCGGACCAGGAGATCGGGGTGATGAGGCCCTCCAGGGCCGCCATCGAACTGCCGGCCGACAGCAGCTTCACCCCGACCAACGCGAGCAGGCCCAGGATGGAGCCGAACAGACCGGCCACCACCGCCTCCAGCACGAACGGCGCCTGGATGAACCAGTTCGACGCGCCGACGAGCTTCATGACCGCCACCTCACGCCGCTTGCTGTACGCGGCGACCTGGATGGTGTTCGCGACGAGCAGCAGGGCGGCGATGGCCATCACGGTGGCGATCGCGAGGGCGCCGTTCTGGAACCCGCTGAGCACGCCGAAGACCTTGTCGAGCAGCTTGCTCTGGTCGACGATCGTGTCGATGCCCTCGGTGGCCTTGTACTTGTCGTAGATCGCCTTGTACTGCTCCGGGTCGTTCAGCTTCACCCGGTACGACTCGGGAAGCTGGTCCGGCTTGACGGCGCTGACCAGGTCCGGGGCGTCGGCGTACATCTGCTGGAAGCGCTCGTACGCCTGCTCCTTGTTGACGTACGTCGAGTCCTTGACCAGCGGGTCCTGGCCGAGCTGCTGGCCCAGCGCGTCGACCTGTTCCTTGGTGGCATCGGTCTTCAGGAAGATCGAGACCTCGACGTTCTCGTAGTAGAGGTCCTTCATGTCGCCGACCTTCTGGTAGAGAAGGCCGCTGCCGCCCAGCATGAACAGCGACACCGCCATTGTGATGATCATGGCGATGGTCATGGTGACGTTGCGCCACAGCCCGACCAGTACTTCGGACAGGACGTACTTCATCCGCATCGGGATATCCTCCGGCTCTCCGGCGTGAGGTTTCGTCGTCAGGGTCTACGGAACGTCGGCCGGCTCAGCCGTAGACGCCCCGGGCCTGGTCGCGCACGATGCGGCCGCTCTCGATCTCGATGACCCGGCGCCGCATCTGGTTCACGATGTTGGAGTCGTGCGTGACCATCACGACGGTCGTACCGGTGCGGTTGATCCGGTCCAGCAGGCGCATGATCTCGATCGAGGTGTCCGGGTCCAGGTTTCCGGTCGGCTCGTCGGCCAGCAGGATCAGCGGCCGGTTGACGAACGCCCGGGCCACCGCGACACGCTGCTGCTCACCACCGGACAGCTCGTGCGGGTAGCGGTGCTCCTTGCCGCCGAGACCGACCAGCTCCAGCACCTCCGGCACGACCCGGCGGGCGACCGCCTTCGTCTTACCGATCACCTCCAGCGCGAACGCCACGTTCTCGTACGCGGTGCGGTTCGGCAGCAACCGGAAGTCCTGGAAGACGCAGCCGATGGAACGCCGGAAGTGGGGTCGCTTCCAGGAACGCATCGACGTGACGTCCTTGCCGTTGACGACGACCCGGCCCTTGTTGGGCGTGACCTCGTGCAGCAGCAACTTGATGATGGTGGACTTGCCGGAGCCGGATGGACCGATGAAGAAGACGAACTCGCCCTTCTCGATCGAGACGGACACGTTGTCGAGCGAAGGCCGGGACGCCTTCGGGTACGTCTTCGTCACTTGCTCAAGCTGAATCACGGGTCGGTAGTCTACGCGGTGTAACCGCAGAGCCAAGCCCCACGCCCCGCCGAAGCGGTGCGCGTCATCGATTTACCCGGTCAGACCGAGATCGATGACGCGCTGCGTCCAACCGTGATCACGCACTGTCAGCACTGAGCTGCTGCTGCTTCCGCCAGCGGATTCCCGCCTCGATGAAGCTGTCCAGGTCACCGTCGAAGACCGAGGACGGATTGCCCGTCTCCTGCTCGGTACGCAGATCCTTCACCATCTGATACGGGTGCAGGACGTACGAGCGCATCTGGTCGCCCCAGGAGCTGGTGCTGCCGGTCTTCAGGCCGGCCAGCTTCTCCTCCTCCTCCTGCCGCTTGCGCTCCAGCAGCCGGGCCTGGAGCACCCGCATCGCGGACGCCTTGTTCTGGAGCTGGGACTTCTCGTTCTGGCAGGTCACCACGATGCCGGTGGGGATGTGGGTCAGCCGCACCGCCGAGTCGGTGGTGTTGACGCTCTGCCCACCCGGCCCGGACGACCGGTAGACGTCCACCCGGACCTCGTTCTCCGGGATGTCGATGTGGTCGGTCTGCTCGGTGACCGGCAGCACCTCGACCCCGGCGAAGCTGGTCTGCCGGCGGCCCTGGTTGTCGAACGGGCTGATCCGCACCAGCCGGTGCGTGCCGGACTCCACGCTGAGCGTGCCGTAGGCGTAGGGCACCTTCACCGTGAAGGTGGCCGACTTCAGGCCCGCCTCCTCGGCGTACGAGGTCTCGTAGACCTCGGTCGGGTAGCCGTGCCGCTCGGCCCAGCGCAGGTACATCCGCAGCAGCATCTCGGCGAAGTCGGCGGCGTCCACGCCACCGGCGCCGGCCCGGATCGCGACGAGCGCCTCCCGCGAGTCGTACTCGCCGGAGAGCAGCGTCCGGACCTCCATCTCCTGGATGGCCTTGGTCAGCCCGGTGATCTCCGACTCGACCTCGGTCAGCGCGCCCAGGTCGTCCTCGGCCTGGGCGAGTTCCAGCAGCACCCCGGCGTCGTCGAGCCGGGAGCGCAGGTCACCGAGCTTGGTGATCTCGCCGTTGACGTACGACAGCTGCGACGTCACCTGCTGCGCCTTGGCCTGGTCGTCCCAGAGGTCGGGGGCGGAGGCCTCCTGCTCCAGCCGGGCCTTCTGCTCGCGCAGCTTGTCGAGGTCGAGCACAGCCTCGATGTTGCGCAGCGTGGCGTCGAGGTCCTTGAGCTGTTCGGCGTAATCGGCAGCGGTCACGACAGACAAGACTACTGCCTGGTCGACGCAGGTGGTCAGCCGACGGGCGCGGTCTTCAGCCAGGACAGCGCCGCCTTGTGGTAGGCGACGGCGAACTCCAGCGCGCTGGCGTCGTAGCTGTCGCCTTCCTTCTTGGCGTTCTTGACCTGCTCCCGCACCGCCGCCAGCGCCTCGGTGTGGTACTCGTTCGCCGTCGCGTACAGGTTCTTGAGCTGGCTCGACGAGTGCAGGTCACCGAACGCGATCCGTAGCGCTATCGGGTTACGGATGGTGTCCTTGCCGGGATTCTCCGCCAGCCAGCGGGAGAATGTCCGTTTCCCGGCCGCCGTCAGCGCGTACGGCTGGCTCATCCGCGGCCCGGGCTTGCCGAGACGCACCAGACCCTTCTCGGCCAGGACCGGCAGCTCCCGGTAGACCTGACTGCGGGTCATCGACCAGTACGGCGCCAGCCGGCGCTCAGCGGCGGCCATCAACTGGCCGCCAGTCATCGGGCCGTCGTGCAGCAGACCGAGCAGAGCTGCTGCCGTCGGGTTGACTCCGGATTCCGCCATGCCCTCTAAGCTGCCACTTTGTCGGCTCTGGCGTCCAGGATTTGCTCATTTCGGCACCCGATGACGGGTCCGATGTGCACTGTCGGATGAGGAAGAGGGCCCGCCCCGGCCGGGACGGGCCCTCTCGGAGCGCCTCAGCCCATGTGCGGGTAGACGTGATCGGTCGGCGGGACGAACGTCTCCTTGATCGTCCGCGGCGACATCCAGCGGACCAGGTTGTGCCAGGAGCCCGCCTTGTCGTTGGTGCCGCTGGCCCGGGCGCCGCCGAACGGCTGCTGCCCGACCACCGCGCCGGTCGGCTTGTCGTTGATGTAGAAGTTGCCGGCGGCGTACCGCATCTTCTCCGCCACCTGGTCCACCACCCGGCGGTCGGTCGCGAAGATCGACCCGGTCAGCGCGTACGGCGCGATCGACTCGGCCTGGGTGACCACGTCGTCGAAGCGGGCGTCGTCGAAGACGTGCACGCCGAGGATCGGCCCGAAGTACTCGGTGGTGAACGTCTCGTGCGCGGCGTCGGAGCACTCGAACAGCGTCGGCCGGACGAAGTAGCCGACCGAGTCGTCGGCGGTGCCGCCGGCCAGGATGCGGCAGGAGTCGTCGCCCTTGATCAGCTCCAGCGCGGCGGTGTGCCGGCCGAACGCCTTGTCGTCGATCACCGCGCCGCCGAAGTTGCTGAAGTCGGTCACGTCGCCGTAGGTCAGCGAGTCGGCGGTGGCGGCGAGCCGGTCGCGCAGCCCGCCCTCCCAGATCGACCGCGGGACGTACGCCCGCGAGGCGGCCGAGCACTTCTGGCCCTGGTACTCGTAGGCGCCCCGGATCAGCGCGGTGTGCAGCGCGTCCACGTCGGCGCTGGGGTGCGCGACGACGAAGTCCTTGCCGCCGGTCTCGCCGACCAGCCGGGGGTAGCCCCGGTAGCGGGCGATGTTGTCGCCGACGGTCTTCCACAGGTGCTGGAACACCTTGGTCGAGCCGGTGAAGTGGATACCTGCGAGGTCCGGGTCGGCCAGCGCCACCTCGGAGACCTCCTCGCCGCGCCCGGTGACCATGTTGATCACACCGGGCGGCAGGCCGGCGGCCTCGAACAGGCGCATGGTGAAGTGCGCCGCGAACTGCTGCGTCGGGGACGGCTTCCAGACCACAGTGTTGCCGAGCATGGCCGGCGCGGACGGCAGGTTGCCGGCGATCGCGGTGAAGTTGAACGGGGTGATCGCGTAGACGAACCCCTCCAGCGGCCGGTGGTCGAGGCGGTTCCAGACACCGGGCGAGGACAGCGGCTGCTCGGCCAGGAGCCGCCGGGCGAAGTGCACGTTGAACCGGAGGAAGTCGATCAGCTCGCACGCCGCGTCGATCTCGGCCTGGACGGCGGTCTTGGACTGGCCGAGCATGGTGGCCGCGTTGAGCGTGTCCCGCCAGGGGCCGGCGAGCAGGTCGGCGGCGCGCAGGAAGATCGCGGCCCGCTCCTCGAACGGCAGCGCCCGCCACATCGGAGCGGCGTCCTTGGCGGCCCGGACCGCGGCGCGGGCGTCGTCGTGGGTGGCGTGCCCGGTGACGCCGAGGACGTGCGCGTGCTTGTGCGGCTGCACCACGTCGATCGACGCGCCGCCGGCCATCCGGCGCTCGCCCGCGATCGTCATCGGCAGCTCGATCCGCTCGGCGGCCAGTTCGGCCAGCCGCCGCTGGAGCCGTTCCCGGTCGGCACTGCCGGGCTCGTAGGTGTGCACCGGCTCGTTGAGCGGCTCGGGTACGGAGAACACGGCGTCCATCACAGGCTCCTGGCGATCTCGACGGCGACGGCGAAACCGGACCCGCTGGCGCCGGCCGGCGGCCGGACGCCGGACACCGCGGGGTCAGCGGCGGCGGGACCTGGCCCGATTCTGTCACGAGACGCACCTGCCGGCCGCGCCTCCCCGCCACACCGGACAGCCGGATCATCTCGGGACCGTCGGCTCAACCCACCCACATCCGACGAAACATCGGATCGCAACCCCGTTCATCGACGATTCGTCGGCACCCGCGCGGACTGATTGATCGACTCCACCTCGGGGGGACAGCGGCATCCGAGCCCTCGGGATGCCACCACATCGGCGTACTGCAGTCGATCAAGGCGCGGACGGCACACGGCCCGCCCGGGGAGCGGCGGCACGCCGCGTACGCTGGATGACCGGTGACCTGCCCCGCCCGGCGCGGGAAGATCCGGCGACCGTCGAAGGGAAGACGATGAGCAACCAGCCCGGCAGCTCCACGGCCGCGGAGACGGATCAGCCCGAGGCCGTCGAGCCCACCACGGGCGACGGGACCGCCGTCGAGACGCCCTCCGGCGAGGAAGCAGCCGGGCACGCGGACGAGGGCACTGTCACCGGTGGGCGACCGGAGTTCGCGCCGGGCGCGATCGTGCTCGCCCTGATCTCGGTCGGGTGGCTGGCCGCCATGCTCTGGTCCACCCGCGAGGCGATCCACTCCACGGCGGCCGGCGTCACCGCGATCAGCCTCTCCGCGTACGCGCTACCAGGCGTCATCGCCGCGGCGCTGGTCACCGGCGCCACGGTGGCCCTGCTCGCGACCAACCGGCTGGGCCGCGCCACGCTGCGCTTCCTGGCCGCCGTCGGCACCGGCCTCCTGGTCGGGCTCGTCACCGCGGTGGCGATCAACCTGACGTACGCGGACAACGCCACCACGAACACGATCGCCGGTACCGCGGCGGCGGCAGCGATCATCGGCGGGGCGATGGCCGGTGCGCGCCAGGCCCGGGTGGTGGGGGCGATCACCCTCGCCACGCTCACCGCGCAGATCTTCGTGGTGCTGTTCAGCCGCGCCCGCGATCCGCTCTCCGACCTGTTCGGCGCCGGGGAGACCCAGCAGTCGGTGCTCGACGCCGCGAAGTGGGTCTCGCGTACCGAGTCGCTGCTCGCCGGGCTGCTCGCCGGCCTGGCCGCGTACCTCTATCTCACCTGGTCCCGGCGCCGGGCGGAGCGCCGCGACGGCGCCGCGTCGCCGCTGCGCTGGCCGGCCTACCTGGTCGCCGGGGCGGGCGCGGGCCTGCTCCTGCTGCTCACCGAGGTGATCATCCGGATCGGCGGCCGTGGGCTGCTCGACCTGGCCGCGGCGCTCAGCGAGGCCGACGAGGTGGCGCAGACCGCGCTGGGCACCTCGCGGGTGGACAACGGGATCTGGGTGCTCTTCGTGGGCGCGCTGACCACGCTCATCGTCTTCGGGCGCACGCTCGGGCCGCGCCCGGTGGACGACGACGAGGACGAGCCCGCGGCCTGAACCGCGCGCCGTCAGCCCGCTTCGCGCAGGAGCAGGTCCAGCTCGGTCACGTCGTACCACTCCAGTTCGTGGTCCTCGGCGCCGTCGACTGTGAACTGGGCGTCCGGGTCACCGGCCTGGGCCTCCACCACCACGTCGACGGCGGCGGCCACGTCCTCGACCGCGTCCGCGCCGTCCACGTGCAGCGCGGCGACCGACTTCACGGGTACCGGTCCGACCGGCCGGACCACGCTCGACCCCAGCTCGCCGCCGACCCGCTCGACCGCACGGGCCGGCAGGTCGGCCGAGACCACCACCCGTCGCCGGGGCGCGGCGGGGTCGTGCCGGAGCAGGAGCAGCGCGTCCTGGGCGGCCCGGGTGAAGGCCACGTACTCGAGCTCCTCCTCGTCACCCTCGGCGTACCACTCGCGCAGCTCCGGGGTCACCGCGTGCGCCGCCTCGGCGCTCAGCCCCTCCTCGCGCAGCCGGGCGAGCATGGGAACGGTCGCCGGCAGGTACACCCGGACAAGCTCGTCGGTCACCGGTCACTCCCACACTCAGGCCGATCGCCGGCGGACGCCGACTCCGGGCGCCGATCATGCCGTACGCCGAGACCGTCATACACCCGGCACCCGCGCGGGTGAAGTCTCCCGCCGGTGTGTCTCTCGAACGGGCGCGCGGCGATGTCACCAGGTAGTGGCAAACTGAAGCAAACGCAACCAACCCCGGGAGTCACACCGTGGAGTCGAGGTTCCTGCTGCTGTCCGACGTCGCCGCCGAGCTGAACGTCTCGGACTCGCAGGTCTACCACATGGTCCGCAGCGGCGAACTGCCCGCGATCAAGATCGGTGGCCGGGGCCAGTGGCGGGTCGAGCGCATCCGGCTGGAGGAATACATCGAGCGCAAGTACGCCGAGACCGCCGAATGGGTACGCGGCAACCCGCTCGGTGAGCGCGACGAGGAGTGACCACCCGGGGACCGTGAGCCATTGACGGCGATCGTCCGCGTCCGGGAAGATGAGACCCTGTCGGAGGCAAACGAAGGCAAACGCAAGGATTCGAGATGGTCGACACCCGCCGTCCCCGCGCACCCCGCCCGCCGGTCCGTCTCCGGCCCGCCCCGCCGCTCGACCCGCCGTGCACCGACGAGGAGCCGCTCTGGAGTCCCGTCGGTCAGCTCACGCTCGACCTGGCCGACCCACGGCGCCGTGCCGCCACACGCCCCGCCGGTCGAGCACCGGACCCGGCGACCGCCTGGCCCCGCTGGTCCGGGGCGCAGGCGTCAGCCCTCGCCTCCGCCACACCCGAGGGAGCGCGAGCCGCACACCTGTTCGTGCGCACCTTCCTGGAGATCGTCAACGGCTTCCGGCCGCCCGGTCAGCTCCGGCCGCTCTGCCTGCCCGAGTCGGCCGGCCCGGTGGCAGCCGAGCTGACCCGCGCGGCCCGCCGGGTGACACCGGTCCGCCGCCGTACCGCCCGGCCGGCGCTGCTGCTGCGGCGCCTGCGCGTGTGCGAGCCGCGCGCGGGTGCGGTCGAGGCCACCGCCGTGTTCGCGGGCGCCGGAGGCGCGAGCTGGGCCGTGGCGATACGCCTGGAGCGCCGCCGAGGCACCTGGCTGTGCCAGGTCCTGGACGTCCTTTGAGCCCGGCCATCGCCTCCCCGACCTGGCCCGACGCGCCGCGGCCACCCGCGCCGATCGGTGTGCGGACGCCCGGCACCCAGCGCCCGGGCCTGCGCGATCTTGGTACCAAACGGCCCTCATAGGGGCCCTTTCCTACCAAGATCTCCACCGCTCCCACCAAGCGGAACGCCAATCTCGCCCAACGGGAGGCTCGCCGCAACAACCAGCCGAACGAGGATCTCCACCCCACCCCACCCCACCAAACCCCCGTGATCTTGCACTTTCGTACCCCCGATTCCGGCATGAATCGGTCACAACAGGGGCCGCAACTGCAAGATCGACCGAGGGAGGGCGCGAGGGAGGGCGGGAGGGAGGACGGGAGGACGGCGACGGGCCCCGGCCTTGGTGGCCGGGGCCCGTCGTGGGTGTTCGGGGTCAGTTGCCGCCGTTGGGCGAGCCGTGGCAGCGCTTGTACTTGCGGCCGGAGCCACACGGGCAGGGCGCGTTACGGGACGGGCCCTCACCGCCGTCGACCTGGCCCGGCGCGGCCCGCCGGGCGGTGCTCGCGGCCACAGCCTGGCCGCTCGCCCCGGCCGGAGCACGGCGCGGCGTGGTGGCGGCCGGGCGCTCCGAGGACTGCTGGCCGATGCCGAGCGCCGGCGCCTGCTGCTCGGGCCGCTCGATCACCGGGGCACCTCGGCCGGCCTCGCCGTCCACGGCGGGCGCGGAGTATTGCAGGCCCTGCTGCTGCGGCGCGCGGTTGAGACCCTTGGCCCGGATCTCCACCGGCTTCTCCAGCAGCTGCACCTCCTCGGCCTCCGGCTCCGCCTCCTCGACCTGGACGTCCAGGTTGTAGAGGAAGCCGACCGTCTCCTCCTTGATGCCGTCCATCATGGAGGCGAACATGTCGAAGCCCTCGCGCTGGTACTCGATGACCGGGTCGCGCTGGGCGTACGCCCGCAGGCTGATGCCCTCCTGGAGGTAGTCCATCTCGTAGAGGTGCTCGCGCCACTTACGGTCGATCACCTGGAGCAGGACCATGCGCTCGAGCTGACGCACCGCCTCCTCGCCGAGGCTCTCCTCACGCCTGTCGTACGCGGCGTGCGCGTCCTCCTTCAGGCGGGCGAGCAGGAAGTCCTGGTCGATGCCCGAGCGGGAACCGACCTCCTCCTCCAGTTCCTCGACGGTGATCCCCACCGGGTAGAGCTGCTTCAGGCTCGACCAGAGCTGGTCGAGGTCCCAGTCCTCGGCGTAGCCGTCGCTCGTCGCGCCGACCACGTACGCGGTCACCACGTCGTCGATCATGTTGCGGACCTGGTCGGACAGGTCCTCGCCGTTGAGCACCCGGAGGCGCTCGGCGTAGATCACCTGGCGCTGCTTGTTCAGCACCTCGTCGTACTTGAGGACGTTCTTGCGGATCTCGGCGTTCTGGCCCTCGATCTGGGCCTGGGCGCTCCTGATCTGGCGGGTGACCATCTTCGACTCGATGGGCACGTCCTCCGGGATGTTGAAGCGGTCCATCACGGCCTCGACCGCGCCGGCCCGGAAGCGCTTCATCAGCTCGTCCTGGAGCGACAGGTAGAAGCGGGACTCGCCCGGGTCACCCTGCCGGCCGGCGCGACCGCGCAGCTGGTTGTCGATCCGGCGGGACTCGTGCCGCTCGGTGCCCAGCACGTAGAGCCCACCGGCGGCGGCGACCTCCTCCGCCTCGACGTCGCACGCCTGCTTCCAGGTCGGGAGGATCTCCTCCATCGCCTTGGCGTACTCCTCCGGCTGCTCGACCGGGTCGAGCCCGCGCTGGCGCAGCTCGTTCGCGGCGAGGAACTCGGGGTTGCCGCCGAGCAGGATGTCCGTACCGCGGCCGGCCATGTTGGTGGCGACGGTGACCGCGCCCTTGCGCCCGGCCTGCGCGACGATCTCCGCCTCCTTGGCGTGGAACTTCGCGTTCAGCACCGAGTGCGGGATGCCGCGGCGGCGCAGCATGTGCGACAGGATCTCGGAGTTCTCCACCGAGACGGTGCCGACCAGCACCGGCTGGCCCTGCACGTGCCGCTCGGCGATGTCCTCGACGACGGCGTTGAACTTGGCCTTCTCGGTCTTGTAGATGACGTCGGGCCGGTCGAGCCGGACCATCGGCCGGTGCGTCGGGATGGTCACGACGCCGACCTTGTAGACCTTGTTGAACTCGCCCGCCTCGGTCTGGGCGGTACCGGTCATGCCGGAGAGCTTCTCGTAGAGGCGGAAGTAGTTCTGGAGGGTAATGGTGGCGAGCGTCTGGTTCTCCTGCTTGATCTCCACCCCCTCCTTGGCCTCGATCGCCTGGTGCATGCCCTCGTTGTAGCGACGGCCGTGCAGGATGCGGCCGGTGAACTCGTCGACGATCAGGACCTCACCGTCGTTGACGATGTAGTCCTTGTCGCGCTTGTAGAGCTCCTTGGCCTTGATCGCGTTGTTCAGGTAGCCGACCAGCGGGGTGTTCACCGACTCGTACAGGTTGTCGATGCCCAGGCGGTCCTCCACCTTGGCCACGCCGCGCTCGGTGATCGCGATGGTGCGCTTGGCGTAGTCGACCTCGTAGTCGCCCTCGCCGTCGGTGCCGGGCTGGAGCCGGGCCACCACGGCGGCGAACTCCTGGTACCACCGGGCGGAGTGCTCGGCCGGACCGGAGATGATCAGCGGGGTACGCGCCTCGTCGATCAGGATCGAGTCGACCTCGTCGACCACGGCGAAGAAGTGGCCGCGCTGGACCAGCTCGTCCTTCGACCAGGCCATGTTGTCGCGCAGGTAGTCGAAGCCGAACTCGTTGTTGGTGCCGTAGGTGATGTCGCACTCGTAGGCCGCGCGGTGCTCGCCGGCGGGCCGGTTGGGCAGCACCACGCCGACCTGCAGGCCGAGGAACTCGTGGACGCGGCCCATCCAGGCGGCGTCGCGCTCGGCCAGGTAGTCGTTCACCGTGATCACGTGCACGCCCTTGCCGGCGAGCGCGTTCAGGTAGACCGGCATGACCGAGGTGAGCGTCTTGCCCTCACCCGTCTTCATCTCGGCGATGTTGCCGAAGTGCAGCGCCGCGCCACCCATCACCTGGACGTCGTAGGGGCGCTGGCCGAGCACCCGCGAGGCGGCTTCCCGGCACACCGCGAACGCCTCGGGCAGCAGGTCGTCGAGGGTCTCGCCATCCTCGAGCCGCTCCTTGAACTGGTCGGTCATGGCGCGCAGCTCGTCGTCGCTGAGGTTGACGTAGTCGTCCTCGATCGAGTTGACGGCGGCAGCGATGGCCTTCAGCCGACGCACCATGCGGCCCTCGCCGGCGCGAAGGAACTTTTCCAGAATCGACACGGATCAACGCTCCCCTAGACGGTCTCGAACCATCGTAGGCGCTCCGACGCGACGATGGTCACTGGTGGCGGCGGTCCGGGCTCCGGAACCCGACATAACGCCGCGACCGTGCGCCACCGGCCGCTAATCGGGTTACGCCGTGCGCGAACGATCCGGCACGATGGCTCGAATGGAGCCTGTGGAGATCATCGAGGACGGCCTGCTGCTGCGCCCGTGGCGCGCGGAGGACGCCGACGCGGTGCACCGTGCCTGCCAGGATCCGGACATCCAGCGCTGGACCACCGTACCTCGCCCGTACCTGCCGGAGCACGCGAGCGAGTACGTCACCACGATCAGCGCCACCGCCTGGGCCGAGGGCACCGGTGCGCTCTTCGCGGTCTGCGACGCCGGCACCGGTGAGCTGCTCGCCTCCTTCGGCCTGGTCTCCGTCGACCGCGCGCGGGAGTCGGCCGAGGTGGGCTACTGGACCGCGCCGTGGGCCCGGGGCCGGGGCGTCGCGGTCCGCGCCACCCGCGCGCTCGCCCGCTGGGCCTTCGACGCGCTCAAGCTGCGCCGGCTCACCTGGCAGGCCGAGATCGGCAACCACGCCTCCCGGCTGGTCGCGCTGCGCGCCGGCTTCCGGATCGAGGGTGAGCTGCGGCTTGCCGACCCCAGCCCCGGCGGCCGGCCCGAGGGCTGGATCGGCTCGCTGCTCCCCGGGGAGGTCGCCGCCGCCGGCGACCCGGTCCCCTACGGCCCGGACACGCTCCAGGCCCGCCGCGCGGCGGTCTTCGGCCGGCCGCAGCCGGTCCTGTTCGCCACCGCAGGCGACACCGAACTGCGGCTGCGCGCGCTGGAGGAACGCGACCTGGCCGCGGTGACCCGCACCTGCCAGGACGAGCAGACGATCCGCTGGACCACGGTGCCGCACCCGTACCGGCCGGAGCACGCCGAGGGCTTCCTGCGCGACCTGGTGCGCCCGGCCTGGGCGCGGGGAACGGCAGTGACGTTCGCCGTGGCCGATCCGGACGACCGCTACGTCGCGTCGATCGACCTGCGCCTGCTGCCGAACGACCCGCTGGTGGCCGACGTGGGCTACATGACCGCGCCGCACGCCCGCGGCCGGGGCTACCTGCCGGCCGCGCTCGCCGCGGTGTGCGCCTGGGGTTTCACCACGCTCGGCCTGGCCCGGATCGAGTGGCGGGCGAACGTGGGCAACACCGCCTCGCGGCGGGCCGCCGAGAAGGCCGGGTTCACCGTCGAGGGCACGCTGCGCGGCGGCGTCCAGCACCGCGGCGAGCGGCAGGACGTGTGGATCGGCGGCCTGCTCCCGGGCGACCTGGCGTGACGCCGGAGACGATCGAGGGGTACGGCGTACGGCTGCGGCCGTGCCACCTCGCGGACGTGCCCGAGATGGTGGCCGGGTGCGCCGATCCGGAGATCCGCCGGTTCATGCCCCTGCTGCCCGACCCGTACGACTCCGGCGCCGCCCGCTGGTGGGTCACCGAGGGCGCGCCCGCGGCGTGGGCGGCGGGCGGTGCGGCGTACACGATCGCCGACCCGGCGAGCGACCGGCTGCTCGGCAGCATCGGGCTGACCCGGCTCAGCGCGGAGCGGGCGACGTACGAGATCGGTTACTGGGTGGGAGCGGCGGCGCGCGGCCGGGGCGTGGCCACCGCCGCCACCCGGCTGCTGACCGAGCGGGCGTTCGCCGCCGGGGCGGCCCGGTTGGAGTTGCTCACCCGCACGGAGAACGTGGCGAGCCAGCGCATCGCGCTCGCCTGCGGTTACCGGCACGAGGGCGTACGCCGGGCGGCGGGCGCGGACGGCGACGGCGTACGCCAGGATCTGATCGCCTGGGTGCGGCTGGCCGACGACCCGCCCGGGCCGCTCGCCCGGTTGCTGCCGGACCTGCCGGACGGCCGGCTCACCGACGGCGTGGTGACGCTGCGCCCGGTGGAGCCGGCGGACACGGACGCGCTGTACCGGCTGCACTCGCTGCCGGAGGTGGTGGCGAACCGGGTGCCGCCGGTGGCGCCGGAGCGGGCGGCGCTCGCGCGCCGTTGCCGGCTGGCGGCGAGCCGCTGGCTCGCCGGAGAGGCCGCCGACCTGGCGATCGTCGACGTGGTCACCGGCGCTGTCGTCGGCGGCTGCGCGCTGTTCTACGACGAGCCGGCCACCGGGCAGGCCATGATCGGCTACAGCCTGCTGCCCGAGGCGCGCGGGCGCGGGCTGGCGGCCCGGACGGTCCGGCTGGTCGCGGGGTGGGCGTTCGGCATCGGGGTGGCCCGGCTGTGGGCCGGCACGCGGCCGGACAACGTCGCCTCGCAGCGGGTGCTGGAACGGGCCGGCTTCCGGCGGGAGGGTCTGCTGCGCGGCCGGCTGCCCGGCCCGGACGGCGCCCGTGTCGACTCGGTGGTCTACGGCCGGCTGGCCACCGACGAGAACTGAGTACGGGCCCCCGCGCGGGGGCCCGTACTCACCGGTCAAGGGGTCACGTGTCGAGCTGGATGATCCCGTAGTCGTACGCGTGCCGCCGGTAGACCACACTCGGGCGGCCGGACTCCTTGTCCTGGAACAGGTAGAAGTCGTGGCCGACCAGTTCCATCTGGAACAGCGCGTCGTCGACGGTCATCGGTTCGGCGGGGTGGACCTTCGCCCGGGCGATGTGCCACGGCTGGTCGTCGGGTTCGGTGTGGCCGCTCTCGTCGGGGCGTTCCGCGACCGCTGTGGCGGTGCCGTGGCCGTCGAGCGCCGCCAGTCCGGGCCCGTCGAGGTCGGCAACCGGCAGGCCGGCGGTCGCGGCGGCCACGGAGATCGGCGCATGCCGTCCGCGGTGTACCCGGCGACGGTCCGCCGCGCGGCGGAATCGCGTGTCCAGCTTGGCGATGGCGGCGTCGAGCGCGCTGTAGAAGTCGTTCGTGCAGGCCTCGGCCCGGATCACCGGGCCGCGCGTCACGCACGTGATCTCCACCCGCTGGCAGGTGTCCGCCTGGCGTGGATTGCGCTCGTGGAACAACTCGACGTCCACGCGAATGAGCTTCTGGTCGTAGCGTTCGATCTTCGCGAGCTTCTCGGCTACGTGCACCCGGTAATGGTCCGGCACTTCGACGTTACGGCCCTTGACCACGATGTCCACGTGACCTCCCTTGTTCGGACGGTCGTTCGGTCCGGATCATCCGGTCGACGCACCCGGGAGGGCCCCGCTCGGCGTCGACCGGTGTTGTTCGGCTACGCCTCCTTCCAGTGCCGGGGGAAGGTTTGACCCTCACTACCCCCGACACCGAAACGCTAACTCCTGTACGGCCAACCGTCACCCCTGGTTGCCGAAGGCGGTCGCGAAATTTAACAGCTCATACACCAAGGGGTGAAACGGATACACGAAGCGTCACCGACGGTGCCGCTTTTGCGTTGCGGCGAGCACGGCCGCGGCCTTTGGCGTCATTCCCGCGCGGTGCAACATCCGGCTCACCGCCGCCAGCGTGGCGCCGGTGGTGACGATGTCGTCGAGCAGCACGACCGTCTCCCCCGGCCGGTGGCCGGCCGACGGGCGGCGCAACCGGAACGCCTCCTCGGCCGCGGCGGCCCGCCCGGCGCTGTCCAGCGCCACCGAGTCGGTCCGGGGCAGCGCCCGCAGCGGGCGCAGCACGCGTACCGGCCAGCCGGCCGCGCGTAACCGGGCCGCCGCCGGCCGGACGAGCCGGTCGAGGTGGTCGCCGTAGCGGGCCCGGGCGGCGCGAGCGGTGTCGGGCACCGCCACGAGCGTGACCGGGCCGGGTTGCCCTGCCGCCACCGCGACCACCTCGGCGAGCAGCGCGCCCAACGGCCGGGCCAGCCCGTGCCGGCCCCGTTCCTTGTACGCCAGCAGACCCTCGCGCAGCGCGCCGCCGTACGGGCCGAGCGCGACGCAGGGCGGCAGGCCGGGCGGAGCCGGATCGGGCCGGGCAGGTGCGGGACGCAGCGACTCCAGTTCCCGCACGCAGCCGGGGCAGAAGCCGTGCCGCAGCCGTACCGATCCCGCGCCGCAGCCCGCGCACCCGGCGGGCAGCACCAGGTCGGTCAGGTCCGACCAGAGCCCGCCCAGGTCACGCACGGACGGCTCAGTAGAGGAAGAACGGCGCGGTCGGGTTGGTCGCCCGGCTGCCCGACGGAACGTCAAGCACCTGCTCCCGCTTCACGTAGTCGAACGGGTTGTTCCGCCAGGCCGCGCCGTCCGTCTCGAACATGAACGAGAACGCGGCCAGGCCGCGGTCGCCGCCGCCCGGATAACCGGCGAGCTGGGTCACCGGGGCGCCGATCTCCACCGCCAGCGGGGTCTCCCAGGCACCGTCGACGCTGAGCTGGTGGATCGCCGAACGCCGGTCCGCCTCGTTGCCGGCGAGCGCCAGCTCGTTCTCCGCCACCCAGTCCACCACCGTCACGCCGGTGAGCAGCGTGGTCACCCGGCGGGGCTGTCCGAGGCTGACCACGCCACCGTCGACGCTCACCGCGGCGACGAAGACCGCGCCGCCGGAGGCCAGCGCGATCCGGTGGCCGTCGAGGGAACCGGCCACAGCCGTCACCGGCCCGGGAACGGACAGCGGGATCTCGCTCATCCGGCCCGCGCCGTCGAACCGGTAGAGCCGGCCGTCCGCCGCCACCAGACCGGCCGGGCGGGCCTTGTTCAGCGACCGCAGCCAGGTGGGACGGCTCATCGCCCGGAACGTACGGTCGCCGGGGCTGAGCATCGCGACCGGTTCCGGACCGGTGCCCACCTTGAGCCGCCTGCGGTTGTCCGACCCGGTCACCACGAGCGCGGCGAGCACCTGGTCGTCGGCGCGGGCGAGCGACGCGGAGACCACGTTGCGGTTCTCCGCGGGCGGCAGCGGAACCGCGGCACGCGACTCGTTGCCGAACGCCAGGGGGCGGACGGCGCCGTCGTAGACGGCGAACCGCATCGGATCGCCGCCGCGTGGATAGGCGGCGGTGGAGACGCGCTCCCGCCGCAGGTCGACGGTGAGCCGCTTCTGGTTCTGGATCTTCAGGTCGACCTGGCCGTCGAGGTCCGACAGCGACCATGCCAGCTGGGTGCCGAGCCGGGTCAGCCGCTGCTCGTTGGCGCCCGGCATGTTCAGGTTTATCTCCCAGTGGCCGTCGGCGCCGGTCGCATTGTTGATCAGCTGGGTGCCGTCGGGCAGCCCGGTCACGCCGGGGGCCAGCCAGTCCGACGGGCGGTCGGCCAGCCACTTCATCACCTCGGTGATCCGGCGCTCGGTCGGCGCCGACGAGGGCAGGTAGCGCTGGTCCGGCACCAGCCGGGTCAGGTCGGTGTTCCAGAAGTAGACGGTGCGGGGACGGTAGTACTCGCGCATCGCCGAGTCGCTGGCCAGCAGCACGTTCGGCAGCTCGGTGATCAGCAGGCCGGTACCGGCCTGCTCGGCCCGGCGCAGCTCGAAGGCGTACTGCGTCTCGCTCGCCACCGGCGGGCCGAGCGTGCCGTCGGCGCGCAGCACGCCCACCTGCTGCACCTTGAGCGTCACGGTGCTGGTGCCCTGGTTGTTGGGCGGCGTGCTCTCCGGCTTCTCCCGCAGCCGCACCACTGTCAGTTCGACCTCGCTGGTCTGCGGCTTGCCGGGAAGCAGGTCGCGGGCCTCCGCGGCGAGGAACTTCCGGGCCCGGGCGTACGCCTGGTCGCGTTCCCCTGCCGCGGCGGCCCGCAGGTAGTTCTCGATGAAGGGCACCGGCTCGCTGCTGTCGGCCGGCTCGGGCGGCCGGGCCGGGCTGCCGTTGAGCGCCCCGGACTCGGCGGCCGGCACCGAGCCGTCCACCTGCACGTCCGTCTGGTCCGGGATGCCGCATCCGGCGAGCGCGGCCGGCAGCAGCGCGCCGGTCAGCAGCAGGGCCAGGACGCGGCGGTTCACGGCCGCGCCTCCGCGTGGTCGCCCCCGCCGGCCGGTCCGGCGGTCAGCGCCGCGACGCCGCCGCCGGGCCCGACGGCGGGCAGCCCGCCGTCGCGGGGGCCGCCGAACGGCACCGTGGCGTCGGCCGGCACCAGCCGCAGCGGGGAGGTGGTGAGCCGGTCCCCGGCCCGGGCCGGCAGGGTGAGCCGGAACTGCGCGCCCTGCCCCGGCGCGCCCCACGCCTCCAGCCAGCCGCCGTGCAGGCGGGCGTCCTCCAGGCTGATCGACAGGCCCAGCCCGGTGCCGCCGGTCTGCCGGGCGCGCGACGGGTCGGCCCGCCAGAAGCGGTTGAACACCAGCTTCTCCTCCCCCGGCTTGAGGCCGACCCCGTGGTCCCGCACGGTGATCGCCACCGCGCTCTGGTCCTGGCCCAGGGTGATCCGTACCGGCTTGGCCTCGCCGTGCTCGACCGCGTTGCCGACCAGGTTGCGCAGCACCCGCTCGACGCGGCGCGGGTCGACCTCGGCGATCACCGGAGTGTCCGGCAGGTCCAGCTCGATGGTCACCCCGACCCGCTCGGCCAGCCCGGCCAGCCGCTCGGTCACCCGGTGCACCACCGGCACCAGGTCGGTCGGCTCGCTGTCCAGCACCGCGAAGCCGGCGTCGAACCGGCTGATCTCCAGCAGGTCGGTGAGCAGTTCCTCGAACCGGTCCAGCTCGGCCTGGAGCAGCTCGGCGCTGCGGGCCACCGCCGGGTCGAACTCGTCGCGCTCGGCGAAGATCAGGTCGGCTGCCATCCGTACCGTCGTCAGCGGTGTCCGCAGCTCGTGCGAGACGTCTGAGGTGAACCGGCGTTGCAGCCGGGACATCTCCTCCAGCCGGAGGATCTGCCGTTGCAGGTTCGTCGCCATCTGGTTGAACGAGGCGGCCAGCAGGGCGAGGTCGTCCTCGCCGGAGACCACCATGCGCTGGTCGAGCAGGCCGGCGGAGAGCCGCTGCGCGGTGCGCGCGGCCACCCGTACCGGCGTCACCACCAGGCGGGTGACAAGGGCGGCCAGCAGGCCGAGCAGCAGCACCAGCGCGACGCCGGTGGCGACCACCGTGGCCCGGGCGTCGGCCGCCGTCGCGTCCTGCCGGGCCAGCGGTACGAGGTAGTAGAGCTCGACCTGCCCGAACTTGGTGGGCACCGGGGAGCCGTAGACCAGGTATTTCGTCCGCTCGCCGCCGAGCGAGCCGGTACGGATCTGGTGTGCGACCTTGCCGGAGGCGACTGTGGCCCGCAGCTCGTCGCCGATCACCGCGCCCACCGGCACGTCGGGCGTCGTACGCGGCTCGATGAACTCGGCGAAGTTGTCGGCGGTGATCGCCACCACCACGCCGCTGGTCTGGGTGGGGTCTCCGCCGGCCAGGTAGTTGACGGTGCCGTCGATGGTGTTCTGGAGCTGCGCCTCCTGCGGCTGGCTGTAGAGGTTGAACTGCTTGGCCGCGTACTCGCTGCCGTTGCTCAACCGCAGCCGCACGTCGGTCTCGGCGTTCTCCAGCAGGATGCTCGTGATCTTGTCAGCGATCAGATAGGCGAAACCGCCCACCAGCAGGCTCGACGCCACCAGCGTGATGGTGACCACACGGACCTGGAGCGACCGCCGCCACGCCTGGTGCACCGCGGCCACCAGCCGGGCGACCCGGCCGGTCAGGGCGAGCCAGATCGCCCGCACGGCGTGGAGCCGGCGGGGCGCGGCGGTCGGCGGGTCGGGCATCGGGGTGGTCACCACAGTGCTGACCAGGCTATCCGGTACCCGCCTTGTAGCCCACGCCCCGCACGGTGAGGATGATTTCGGGTCGCTCCGGATCCGGCTCGATCTTGGCGCGCAGCCGCTGGACGTGCACGTTGACCAGGCGGGTGTCCGCCGCGTGGCGGTAGCCCCAGACCTGCTCCAGCAGCACCTCGCGGGTGAAGACCTGACGCGGCTTGCGGGCGAGCGCGACCAGCAGGTCGAACTCCAGCGGCGTCAGCTTCACCTCCTCGCCGTCGCGGCTGACCGTGTGGGCCGGCACGTCGATGGTGATCTGGTTGCCGGGCGGGCCGATGGTCAGCATCTCCGGCGCCACGTCCTCGCCGCGGCGCAGCCGGGCCCGCATCCGGGCCACCAGCTCCTTGGGCTTGAACGGCTTGACCACGTAGTCGTCGGCGCCGGACTCCAGCCCGAGCACCACGTCGACTGTGTCGCTCTTGGCGGTCAGCATCACGATCGGCACGCCGGACTCGCCCCGGATGGCGCGGGCCACGTCGATGCCGCTCATGCCCGGCAGCATCAGGTCGAGCAGGACGATGTCGGGTCGGTTGTCGCGGAACGCGGCCAGCGCCCGTTCGCCGTCCGCGACGAAGGACGGCACGAAGCCCTCGCTGCGCAGCACGATGCCGAGCATCTCGGCGAGGGCGGGGTCGTCGTCGACCACGAGTACCCGGGCTCTCATGGGGTTTATCGTTCCATCCCCGTTCGTCTGGAGTGTTCGGCGTCTCCACGAGACCGTAGCGCCGAGCGGCCCCGCGCACCACAGCAAGTCGGCGTGGCCGCCCAGCGTGGCGCGCCGGGGCGGACGGGTCCACCGGATGCGGACCCGCCGTGCAACCATGATCCCCCGGGCGTCGCCCCGCCCGCCACCTCCGCTCGCCCCGCCCAGGAGTACGCGTGCCCGACGCCGGCCCGACCGCGGTGCTGCCGCGCCGTCCGCTGACCGTCGGCGAGCTGCTCGACGCGGCCGTGCTGCTGCTGCGCGACCAGGCCCGGGTGCTCGTCCCGCTCGCCCTGCTGCTGGCCCTCGCCGAACAGGCGGTGCTCCACCCGCTGCGGATGCTCGCCGGGACCGAACCGCCGTTCTGGTGGCCGGCGGAGTTCGGCGACTCCCTCCCCGCGTACTGGCTGCTGCTGGCGGCCGGCGCGGGCACCGAGGCCGCGATCGTCGCGCTGCTCGGCGCCCCTGCGGCTCGCGGCGCCGGCGCGGCGCTTCTGGGGCGCCGTCCCGCACCGTCGGAGCTGCTGCGCGGCGCCCGGTTCGGCGCGGCACTGCCGGCCGCCGTCCTGGTCGGGCTGACCGTCGCCGCCGCCGGGCTGACCGGGCCGGGCTGGTTCCCGGCGTACGCGCTGCTCGGCCTGGTGGTGCCGGTCCTGGTGCTGGACGGGGTGCCCGCGCACCTGGTGCCCTGGCGGGCGCTACGCCTGGCCGGCCGGGTCAGCGCGCGGGCCGCCGCGATACGGCTGCTGGGTTACCTGGGCTGGTGGCTGATCCGGCTCGGCATCGGGCTTGGTCTCTACCAGGGCCTCACCATGCTGGGCCTGTTCGACGTCTCGGTCTGGGCGCTGCCGGTGACGATCGCCGCGTTCACCGCTGTGAACGCGCTGGCGTACCCGGCGCTCGCCTGCCTGGACGCGGTGCTGCACCTGGAGACCCGGATCCGCACCGAAGGGCTGGACATCCGGCTCTCCCGCGCGCCGGCCGACGTGCCCGAGCCGGTCCTGCTGGCGGCGCACCGGTGAGCCGGTGGTGGACCGAGACGGTCGCGGCCCTCGGTGACGTGGTGCCGCTGCCGCTGGTCGCGCTGATCCTGCTGGCGGTCGCGCTGCTGGCGGCGCTGGGCTGGTACTTCTTCCCCGCCTGGGTGCCCCGCCGGCTGCCCCGGTTCAGTCTCCCCCGGTGGCGGCGTCCACGGCTGCCCCGGTTCCGCCTACCCCGGTTCCGGCGGCGCAGCCGGAAGCGCACCGATCCGCCGCCGGTACGCCTGCCCGCGCCCCGGACCCCGGAACCCGTGCCGGCCGGCGGGCTCGGGCCGGCCGACCGGCTGGCGGCCGAGGGCCGGTACGCCGAGGCGGTCCGGGAGCGCCTGCGCGAGATGGTCCGGCTGCTGGTCGTCCGGCAGGTGGTGGAACCCCGCCCCGGGCTCACCGTCGTCGAGCTGACCGAGGCGGCGGCCCGTAACCGGCCGCAGGTCCGGCCGACGCTGCACGCGGCCGGGGCGATCTTCTCCGACCTCTGGTACGCCCAGCGTCCCGCGACCGCCGCGCACGACCGGCGGATGCGTGAACTCGCCACCGACCTGAGCCGCGAGCTGACCGGGGAGGAGCCGCGGTGACGGCCACAGTCGTACCGGAGACCGTGACGGCGGCGGCCACGGCGGCGCCACGCCGGCGTCCGTACCGGTTGATCGTCCCGCTCGGGCTCGCAGTGCTGTTGATCGTGACCACGCTCGTGCTGCGCGCGGTCGACCGGCCCGACGCCGACGAGCCCGGTTTCCTGTCCCCGGTCGCCACCGACGACGACGGCGCCAGCCGGCTCGCCGAGGCGCTGCGGACGCAGGGCGTGCCGGTACGCCGGGAGACGGATCTGGCGGCGGCGCTGCGTACCGCCGGGGCCGGGCCGAGCACGCTGTTCGTGCCCGCGCCCGGCCTGGTGCACCCGGACCTGCTCGACGGGCTGACCACCCTGCCGCCCGGCAGCCGGCTGGTGCTCGTCGAGCCGTCCCGGCGGGTGCTCGCCGAGTTGGACACCCCTGTCGAACCGGCCGGCGGGCGCTGGGCCGCCCGCGCGGTGCCGCCGGACGCCGACGGCACGCCCTGCCCGCTGCCCGAGGCGGTCCGGGCCGGCACGGCCGCGATCGACCTCCAGCGGTACGCCGGACCGGCCGAGGTGGACCACTGCTACGGCGGCGCGCTGCTGCGCGTCCCCGGCCGGGTCGAGGTGGTGCTGGCCGGCGCCAGCGACCCGTTCCGCAACGACCGGATCGGCGAGTGGGGCAACGAGGCCCTCGCCACCGGCCTGCTCGGCGGCGACCGCCCGCTGGTCTGGCTCGACCTGCCCGAGCCGGCGTCGGCCCCGACCGCTCCGAGCTGGTCCCCGGAGCCGTTCACCGAGGAGCCCGCTCCGGCCGGCAGCGGCAGGTCGGAACGGCCCGACCCGCCCGACCGCGCCGATCCGCCGCGGGAGAACCCGCTCTGGGGCGCCTTCCCGCAGTGGTTCTGGGCCCTCCTGGTGCAGCTCGCCCTGGCCGGCCTGCTCGTGGTGCTCTGGCGGGCCCGCCGGCTCGGGCCGCCGGTGTCGGAGCCGCTGCCGGTGACCGTCCGGTCCGCCGAGACGGTACGCGGCCGGGCGCGGCTCTACCGCCGGGCGGGCGCCCGGGACACCGTCGCCGCGACGCTGCGCGCCGCCGCGCTGGACCGGCTGACGACCCGGCTCAACCTGCCCCCGGGCACGCCCGACGACGAGGTGGCCGCCCGGGTCGCCGAGCGCGCCGGCGCCGACCCGGAACGGGTGGCCGACCTGCTCCACGGCCCCGCCCCGGAGAAGGACCGCGAGCTGCTGGAGCTGGCCCGCGAACTGGACGTCCTGACCCGTACCCTGGCCCCGCATCCCAGCGAAGGAGACACCCGGTGACCGGACCCGTCACGACCACCGCCCCGTCCGGCGCCCGCGCCGCCCTGCACCGGCTGCGCGCCGAGGTCGCCAAGGCCGTCGTCGGGCAGGACGCCGTGGTGACCGGCCTGGTGATCGCCCTGCTCTGCCGGGGGCACGTGCTGCTGGAGGGCGTACCGGGAGTGGCCAAGACGCTGCTGGTGCGGACGCTGGCGGCCGCGCTCGACCTGGACGCCAAGCGGGTGCAGTTCACCCCCGACCTGATGCCCGGCGACGTCACCGGCTCGCTGATCTTCGACCAGCGCACCGCCGCGTTCACGTTCCGGGAGGGGCCGGTCTTCACCAACCTGCTGCTCGCCGACGAGATCAACCGCACCCCGCCCAAGACGCAGTCGGCGCTGCTGGAGGTGATGGAGGAGCGGCAGGTCTCCGTCGAGGGCGAGCGCCGCCCGCTGCCCGACCCGTTCATCGTCGCGGCCACCCAGAACCCGGTCGAGTACGAGGGCACCTACCCGCTGCCCGAGGCGCAGCTCGACCGTTTCCTGCTCAAGCTGACTGTGCCGCTGCCGGAGCGCGAGGAGGAACTGGGCGTGCTGCGGGCGCACCACGCCGGCTTCGACCCGCGCGACCTGCGTGCCGCGGGCGTACGCCCGGTGGCCGGCGCGTCGGACCTGGCCGCCGCCCGGGCCGAGGTGCGGATGGTGCACGTGGCCGAGCCGGTGCTCGGCTACATCGTGGACCTGTGCCGGGGCACCCGGTCCGCTCCGGCGCTGGAGCTGGGCGCGTCCCCCCGGGGCGCCACCGCGCTGCTGAACGCCGCCAAGGCGTGGTCCTGGCTGGCCGGCCGCGACCACGTCACCCCGGACGACGTCAAGGCGGTCGCCCGGCCCACGCTGCGGCACCGGCTGCGCCCGCGTCCGGAGGCGGAACTCGAGGGCGTGACTGTGGACGCCGTGCTGGACTCGGTGCTGGCCACCGTGCCGACGCCGCGATGACCTGGCGGGCGGGTCTGCTGCTGGGCGCGGGCGCGCTGACCCTGCCGGCCTGGCCGGCGCCGTTCCTCGGCGTCGCCGTACTGACCGCGACGGTGCTGCTGCTGGTGCTGCTCGACCGGGCGATGGCGGTCCCGCCGGACGCGCTCACGGTGACCCGGTCCGGGGAGCGGACGGTCCGCCTCGGCGGCACCGCCACCGTCACCCTGCACCTGGCCAACCCCACCGATCGCACGCTCCACGCCCAGGTACGCGACGCCTGGGTGCCGTCGGCCGGGGCGCGCCCGGACGTGCCGCCGGACCGCCTGCTCACCGTGCCGCCCGGTGGCACCGCCACGCTGCCGGTCCGGCTCACCCCGACCCGGCGCGGCGACCGGCCGGCGGTGGCGCTGACCGTACGCTCGCTCGGGCCGATGCGCCTGGGCGCGAGGCAACGCGCCGGGCATCCCGCCACGCCACAGTGGACGCTGCGGGTGCTGCCGCGCTTCGACTCCCGCCGGCACCTGCCGGAGAAGCTGGCCCGGCTGCGGGTCATCGACGGCGTGCAGGTGACCCGGGGGCGCGGTCACGGCACCGAGTTCGACACGCTGCGCGAGTACGCGGTGGGCGACGACGTCCGCTCGATCGACTGGCGAGGCAGCGCCCGCCGCGCCGACGTGCTGGTGCGCACCTGGCGCCCGGAGCGGGACCGGCGGCTGGTCTGCGTCCTGGACACCGGCCGCACGTCGGCGGTACGCCTCGGTGACGAGCCGCGGCTGGACACCGCCATCGACGCGGCGCTGCTGCTCACCGCGCTCGCCGCCCGGGCCGGTGACCGGGTGGACCTGCTGGCGGCGGACACGGAGATCCGGGCCCGGGTGACCGGCAGCGGCCGTCCGGCGCTGCTCGCCCGGCTGGTCGACGCGGTGGCGCCGTTGCAGCCCGCGCTGGCCGAGACCGACTTCGAGCTGATCGCCGCCGAGGTGCTGCGCCGGGAGCGGCAGCGCAGCCTGGTGGTGCTGTTCACCGCGCTGGAGGCGGGCGCGATCGGCGACGGGCTGCTGCCGGTGCTGCCCCGGCTGGCGACCCGGCACCGGGTGGTGCTGGCCGCGGCCGGCGACCCGGTGCTGAACCGGCTCGCCACTGCCACCCCGGCCGGCCCGGACGACCCGTACGCGGCCGCGTCGGCGTGGCGGGCGCTGGCCGAACGGGACCGGGTACGCGCCGCCCTGTCGCGCTACGGCGTGACTGTGGTGGACGTACCGGGGCACCGGCTGGCCCCGGCCGTCGCCGACACCTATCTGCGGCTCAAGTCTCTCGGCCAGCTCTGACCGCGCGCCGGCCGAGCACCAGCGCGTACGCCAGGAAGGCCAGCCACACCGCGGCGCCGGCGGCCACCCGCAGCGGGATCGGCACCGGCGCCGGGGTCACGAACGCCTCGATCAGCGCGGAGACCGCGAAGAGGCCGACCAGGCCGGCGGCGACCACGACGGCGAGCCGTCCCGCCTCGGCGACCGCGCGGCCGCGCCCGAGGTGCGCGGGCGGAGCGATCCAGGCCCAGGCGGTCCGCAGTCCGACCCCGGCGGCGACGAAGATGCCGGTCAGCTCCAGCAGTCCGTGCGGGGTGATCATGCCGAAGAAGACGTCCGCCCGGCCGTAGGAGATCATCACGCCGCCGACCACGCCGATGTTCAGCGCGTTCTGCCACAGCAGCCAGAGCACCGGTACCACGAGCACGCCGGCGGCCAGGCACTGGGCGGCCAGCCAGGCGTTGTGCGTCCACAGGTGGAACGCGAACGTGGGCGCGGCGAACTCGGTGTAGTAGCCGGCGAAACCGGAGTCCACGAGCTGCCGGGCCGCCTCGGGGCCGACGAACGCGGCGGCGGTGTCCGGGTTACCGGCGACGAACCAGATGAGGAAGGCGCTCAGGGCGCTGAACGCCGTGGCCACGCCGCACCACCACGGCCAGGCCCGGTAGAGGGCGGCGGGCAGGTCGGCGGCCAGGAACCGGCCCACCGCCGCCCAGGACAGCCGGGGGCGGCCGGTGACCCGGGCCCGGGCGGCGAGGACCAGGTGGGACAGGCGGTTCACCAGCGTCGGCTCGGGTGCCCGGGCGCGCAGCGCGGAGAGGTGTGTGGCGCTGCGCTGGTAGAGCGCCACCAGTTCGTCGACCTCGGCCGCGTCGAGGCGACGCCGGCCGGTCAGGTGTTCCAGCCGCCGCCATTCGGCGCCGTGCTCGGCCACGTACGCGTCGAGATCCACTCACCCTCCCCCGTTCAGCGTCCATGGTGTTCACTGTCGGGGTGCGCGCGCAACCTCCCCCACCGCCCAGTTGGGCCGACGCCGGTCTGGTCAGCGGCGAGGCGGTGGAGCTGGACGTCCGGGTGGCCCGGCTGGGCTCCCGGGTGCTCGCCCTGCTGATCGACGCCGTGATCCAGCTCGTGCTGTTCCTGCTGCTCGGCGCAGTGCTGGCCATGGTGGCGCTCGCCCTGCTGGGCGACCTCCTCGACGCCGCGCTGGCCGGCGCGCTCCAGGTCGTGCTGCTGGTGCTGGTCCTGCTCGGCTATCCGGTGGTGATGGAGCGCTTCGCCGGTGGCCGGACGGTGGGCAAGCTGGCCGTGGGGCTGCGGGTGGTGCGGGCCGACGGCGGCCCGGTGGGGGTGGGCCAGTCGCTGACCCGGGCGCTCGTGGGCGTCGCGGTGGAGTGGCCCGGGCTGGTGCTGCCGCTGCTGAGCTGGGCGGCGAGCGTCACGGTGATGCTCACCGACCCGCGCGGCCGCCGGCTGGGTGACCTGGTCGCCGGCACGCTCGTGGTGCACAGTCGAGGCGCCGCGCTGTGGCGGCCGCTGCCGCCGGCTCCGCCGCCGCTGCTGGCCTGGGCGACCACGCTCGACCTGACCCGGTTCGACGACGGGCTGGCGCTGGCCGTCCGGCAGTATCTGGACCGGCTGCCTCAGCTCGCCGAGCCGGACCGTTCCCGGCTGGGCCGGGCGTTGTGGGTGGAGGCCGCGGCGGTCACCTCGCCGCCTCCGCCGTGGTCCGCGCCGGACTGGGTCTACCTGTCCGCCGTGCTGGCCGAGCGGGGGCGCCGGGCCGCGCTCCGGCTGGGCCGCGCCCGGGCGGTCACCGCCACGCTCTGGCCGGAGCTGGTCCCGCCCCCGGCCGCGGTGCCGCACGCCGTCGCGCCGGCCACCCTGCGTCCCGCCGCGCCGGCCGTCGGCCGGTTGCGGTCCGCGGCGCCGGAGGCCGCCCCCGATCCGGTACGCCGCTGAGCCGGGCTCAGCCGAACAGCCCTCGCCCCCACCAGTCGGCAGCGTCGCGTACGCCGGGCGGGCAGGCGAACAGGCCGCTGGAGACGTGCCGCAGGTACTCGTTCATCGCGTCGTTGCGGGCCAGCCGGGTCTGGATCGGCACGAACTGCCGGCGCGGATCCCGCTGGTAGGCGATGAAGAACAGACCGGCGTCGAGCCGGCCCAGCCCGTCCGAGCCGTCCACGAAGTTGTAGCCGCGGCGCAGCAGGCGGGCGCCGTTGTTCGCGTCCGGGTGGGCGAGCCGTACGTGTGCGGTGTCGGCGATGAGCGGCTCCCCGTCGTCGCCCTTCGCAGCGAAGTCCGGTTCGTCGAACTCGTCCCGGAGGCCCAGCGGCGCGCCGCTGCCCTTGGTCCGCCCGACGATCATCTCCTGCTCGGCCAGCGGGCTGCGGTCCCACGTCTCGATCAGCATCCGGATCTTCCGGGTGACCAGGTAGGAGCCACCCGTCATCCACTCCGGGCCGTCACCGGGCTGCACCCAGAGCTGGTCGCGGAGCAGGCCCGCGTCCTCGGCCTTGAGGTTGGCGGTGCCGTCCTTGAAGCCGAACAGGTTGCGCGGCGTGGCCTGGTCCCGCGACGTCGACGAGGTACGCCCGAAGCCGAGCTGCGACCAGCGGACGCTCACCACGCCCATGCCGATCCGGGCCAGGTTACGGATGGCGTGCACCGCCACCTGCGGATCGTTGGCGCAGGCCTGAACGCAGAGGTCGCCGCCGGACAGCTCCGGCCTGAGCGCGTCCCCGGCGAAGTGCGGCAGGTCGGCGAGGGCGGCCGGGCGGCGGGCGGCGATGCCGAAGCGGTCCCGGCCCTGCGCGTCGCGGAACAGCGTCGGCCCGAAGCCCACAGTGAGGGTGAGCTGCGACGGGGGCAGTCCGAGCGCCTCGCCGGTGTCGTCCGGCGGGGCCTCGGGCATGCCGCCGACGGCGCCGATCACCCCGGCGTCCTTGCCGGCGGTCATCCGGGCCGCGGCGGCGGTCCACTCCTGGAGCATGGCGACCAACCGGTCCCGGTCCTTCGTGACCACGTCGAACGCGACGAAGTGCAGCCGGTCCTGGGCCGGGGTGGTGATGCCGGCCTGGTGCTCGCCGAGGAACGGCACCGACCCTGCGGCGGAGCCGGTGGCTGAGGCCTCGTTCCCGCCGGCGAGCAGCGCGCCAGCGCCGCCCGCCACCCCGGCGACGCCGGCCACACCGACGCCGGCCAGGGTCATCGCCCGGCGCCGGGACAGGCCGCGACCGGTCCGCTCGCGGTTCGGCTCGCTCGTCGCGTCACCACCGGCCGGGCCGGTCATCGCGCGACTGCCGCCGCGACCTTGCTGACCGGCTCGGCCAGCGCGTTCACCGCGTCCGACAGCTCCTTGAGCTCGGCCTTGCCGAGCTGGGTGTGCAGCTTCCAGCCATCGCCGTCCCGGTGCTTGCCGAGGGTTGCCTCCACGTTCGCGAACTCGCTGTCGAGCTGCTTCACCAGGTCGGGCGCGCGCTGCTCCAACGCCGGGCGCAGCGCCGCGATCGCCGCCTTCGAGCCCTCCAGGTTGGCGTTGAAGTCCCAGAGGTCGGTGTGCGAGTAACGCTCCTCCTCGCCGGTGATCTTGCCGCTGGCGACCTCGTCGAGCAGCGCCTTGGCGCCGTTGGCGAGCTGGAGCGGGGTGAGCTTCTCGGCGTCCGCCTTGGCGACGATCGCCTTCACGTCGACCAGGAGCCGGTCGGCGATCGGGCCGTCCTTGCTGACGTCCCCGGTGGTCCAGAGGTCCTTCTCGATCCGGTGGAAGCCGGTGAACTCCATGCCCTCCTCGACCACCTCCTCGCGGCCGTCGATCTTCGGGTCGAGGTCGCCGAAGCTCTCCGCGACCGGCTCGATCCGCTCCCAGTAGGTGCGGGCCACCGGGTACAGCGCCTTGGCCTTGGCCACGTCGTTCGCCTTGACCGCCGCCACAAACTCCTCGGTCTTCGTCAGCAGCGCGGCGGTCTGGCTGCGCACGTACCGCTGGTAGCTCTCGGTCGCCTGGGTCAGCGCCGCATCAGGGGCGACAGTCGCGGCGGTGCCGGAGACCTTCAGCGCGCCCCGGATGCCCCGGCCGCTCATCCCCGGCTTGCAGGCCGTCTCGTACGTGCCGGCGGTCAGCTCGACGCGCAGCTCGCGGCTGAGCCCGGGGGCGATGTTCTCCACCTCGCCCATCACCCGGTCACCGGCCGCGTAGACGTAGAACTCGTTGACCTTGGAACCGGTGTTCGTCACCTTGAAGGTCACCTGACCGGCGTCGATCTCGGTGTCGCCGACCTCGCAGACGGTGTCGGTGGCCTTGACGGCGATCGGCCCGCCGTTCGTGGCGTCGGCGTCGTCACCGCCCCCGCAGCCGGTCAGGCCGGCGACGGCGAGCAGCCCGGCGGCGGCGGGCGCGACGAGTCGAGTGGTACGCATCGTGCGGGGTCTCCTCGGAAACGGGCGGGTCAGGAGCGGGGGGACGGAACGGCGGCGTCGGCGGCCGGCGCGGCGGACGTCTCGGCGGCCGGCTCGTCGGGCTGAACCGGCTCGGCGGACTGCACCGGCTTCGCGGGCTTGGCCGGCTTGCGCAGGAAGAGGACGAGCACCGGCACCGCGTACGCGACCCAGGCGACCAGTTCCAGCACCGTCGGCGCGGCGGTGACGTTGAACATGCCGGCGAGCAGTGCGCCGTACCAGGAGCCCGGGTCGAGCGTGCCCGAGATGTCGAAGGCCAGGTCGTTCAGGCCGGGCAGCACGCCGGCCTCCTGGAAGTCGTGCACGCCGTACTTGAGGATGCCGGCCGCGACCAGGATGAGCAGCGCGCCGGTCCAGGTGAAGAACCGGCTCAGGTTGATCCGCACCGCGCTGCGGTAGAGCAGGAAGCCGATCACGACGGCGGTGGCGATGCCGCCGGCCAGGGCGAGCAGCGAGCCGGGCCCGGTTCCGCCGGCGGCGCTCTCGGCCGCGGCGTAGAAGATCAGCGCGGTCTCCAGACCCTCGCGGATCACCGCGAGGAACGCCATGCCGGCGACCGCCAGGGAGCCGACGGCGAGCGCGTCGGTGAGCTTGCCGCGCAGCTCACCGGCGATGGTGCGGGCGGCCCGGCGCATCCAGAAGATCATCCAGGTCACGAAGACCACGGCGGCGACCGAGGTGACCGCCTCGAACAGCTCGCGCGACTCGGAGGTGCGCAGCAGCGAGGTGGAGGTGTACTGGATCAGGGAGCCGAAGCCGACGGAGAGCGCCAGGGCCAGGCCGACGCCGGCCCACACCTGCGGCAGCCGGTCCCGGCGCTGCGACTTGACCAGGAAGGCGACGAGGATGCTGACCACGAGCGTCGCTTCCAGGCCCTCGCGCAGGCCGATCAGGTACGTGGCGAACATGGATACTCCGTAGTCAGGCTTGCCTCAGTTAACTTAGGGCAGCCATACCTTGCTCCTGTTCACAGCAAACGTCAAGCCGATCCGGGTAACGTCACCCGGTTCGACATCCGCCGGACTCCCCCGTACGCGAAAAGGACCGGGACGGCCGCGCGGCGGCCGACCCCGGTCCTTTCGGGAGCGTGGGACTCAGTAGCGGTAGTGGTCCGACTTGAACGGGCCCTCCGGGGAGACGCCCAGGTAGGCGGCCTGCTCCTTGGTCAGCGTGGTCAGCTTCGCGCCGAGCGCGTCCAGGTGCAGCCGGGCGACCTTCTCGTCCAGGTGCTTGGGCAGCACGTAGACGCCGATCGGGTATTCCTCGGTCTTGGTGAACAGCTCGATCTGGGCGATCGTCTGGTTGGCGAACGAGTTCGACATCACGAAGCTCGGGTGGCCGGTGGCGTTGCCCAGGTTCAGCAGGCGGCCCTCGGAGAGCACGATGATGGCGTGGCCGTCGTCGAAGCGCCACACGTCGACCTGCGGCTTGATGTTCTCCCGGGTCACGTCGCTGCGCTTGGCCAGGCCGGCCATGTCGATCTCGTTGTCGAAGTGGCCGATGTTGCCCACGATGGCCTGGTGCTTCATCCGGGCCATGTGCTCGTTGGTGATGACGTCGAAGCAGCCGGTCGCGGTGATGAAGATGTCGGCCTGCTCCACCACGTCGTCGAGCGTGGCGACCTGGTAGCCGTCCATCGCCGCCTGGAGCGCGCAGATCGGGTCGACCTCGGTCACCACGACCCGGGCGCCCTGGCCGCGCAGCGACTCGGCGCAGCCCTTGCCCACGTCGCCGTAGCCCATGACGACAGCCATCTTGCCGCCGATCAGCACGTCGGTGGCGCGGTTGATGCCGTCGATGAGCGAGTGGCGGCAGCCGTACTTGTTGTCGAACTTGCTCTTGGTCACCGAGTCGTTGACGTTGATGGCCGGGAAGAGCAGCGTGCCGGCGCGGTGCATCTCGTAGAGCCGGTGCACACCGGTGGTGGTCTCCTCGGTGACGCCCTTGATGCCGGCGGCGATCCGGGTCCAGCGCTGGCCGTCCTCGGCCAGCGAGCGGTGCAGCAGTTCGAGGATGACCGCGTACTCCTCGGAGTCGGCGGACTCGACCGGCGGCACGACGCCGGCCTTCTCGAACTCGGCGCCCTTGTGGACGAGCAGGGTGGCGTCGCCGCCGTCGTCCAGGATCATGTTCGGGCCCTGCCCGTCGGGCCACGCCAGCACCTGCTCGGTGCACCACCAGTACTCCGGCAGCGTCTCGCCCTTCCAGGCGTAGACCGGCACGCCGGCCGGGGCCTCCGGGGTGCCCTCGGGGCCGACCACGATCGCCGCGGCGGCGTGGTCCTGGGTGGAGAAGATGTTGCAGGACGCCCAGCGGACCTGCGCGCCGAGCGCGACAAGGGTCTCGATCAGGACGGCGGTCTGAACGGTCATGTGCAGCGAACCGGTGATGCGGGCGCCGGCCAGCGGCTGGGCCTCGGCGAACTCACGCCGGATCGCCATCAGGCCGGGCATCTCGTGCTCGGCGAGCCGGATCTCCTTGCGCCCGAACGCGGCGAGCGACAGATCCGCCACCTTGTAGTCGCCCTCGGCGAGGGTGCTCGGCCGGGCCTGCGACGACGCGCCGCTGGAGGCCGCCGGGAGGGTGCTGGTCATGGAAGCTCCTGTCGAACGATGGTGGTGCGCAGCCTTCCACCTTACGCTCGCGGGCCACTCGACCCGTGCCCGGTTGGCCGACCGCGCAATCGGCCGGTCGGCGGACAGCGCACGGGGCGGTCGGTCGTGAGCGGACTTTCCACCCACGGCCCGGCCGCCCCGCGCATCCCCCCGGTTTGGTTCCCCCGCACGTCACCGGACCTTCGTCGCGACAACGCTGCGTACCCATAGAGTCACACCACGCAGCGTGACCGTCAAGCCATTTCGGGAAAGTCGGACTTGCGCAGATCAGTGCATGCCGCAAGTGGCGACGAACGCCTCGCCCGCCCCGCCCACCGTCAGCGGGCCACCGGCCGCCGTACCGACCGCTGCCTCACCCGCGTCCAGCGTCACCACGCCCACGCCGTCGTCAACGGTCAGCTTCCCGGCCCGGCAGAGCACCACACGCGGCCCGGGCAGCGTCAGCCGCACCCCCGGCGACCCGGCAGCCACCTCGACCCGGTGCAGCGCGAAGTCCTCCACCGGCACCGGCCAGGTCAGCACCCCCGGCTCCACCTGCTCCGGCCGCAGCACCGGCTGGGTCAGCACCTCGAACCGGAGCACCCGCAGCAGCTCGTCCACGTCGACCCGCTTCGGGGTCAGCCCGCCGCGCAGCACGTTGTCACTGGCCGCCATGATCTCGACGCCGGTGCCGTGCAGGTAGGCGTGCAGGTTCCCGGCCGGCATCCAGATGCCCTCGCCGGGCGCCAGCCGGACGTGGTGCAGCAGCAACGCCACCACCACGCCCGGGTCGGCCGGATAGCCCGACGCGAGCGTGCGAACCAGCTCGGCGTCCGCCGAGGCCGGCCCGGCCTCCGCCGCCGCCAGCACGGCCGCCACCAGCCCCGCCCGCTCCGCCCGGGGCCAGCTCAACAGCAGGCGTACCGCCTCCCGCAGCCCCGCCGGCCCGTCGCGCAACGCCGCCACCACAGGCTCCAGCGCGGGTACGCCGAACGCGGCGATCGCCGCCGCCGACTCCCCCGGATCGCGGAAGCCGCACAGCGCGTCGAACTCCGAGAGCGCCACCAGCAACTCCGGCTTGTGGTACGGGTCGACGTAGTTGACCCGCCCCACGTCGGCGGCGTGCCCGGCGCGGGCCTGCTCGGCGTCCGGATGCGCCTGGAGGCTCAGCGGCGCGTCGGCGGCCAGCACCTTCAGCAGGAACGGCAGCCGGGTGCCGAACCGGCCGACCAGCCGCTCACCCAGCCAGTGGCCCGGCTCGGCCACCAGCAGTTCGGTGAGGCTGACCGGTCGGCCGTCGCGCTGCACAGTGGCCGGGGCGCCCGGGTGGGCGCCCAGCCACAGCTCCGCCTCCGGCCCGTTGCTCGGCACCGGCCGCCCCTGCAACTCGGCGATCGCGGTGCGCGAGCCCCAGGCGTAGTCACGGATCCGGCCCTGCAACAACTCCATCGGTCAGCTCCCGGGCCGCCCGGCCACCTCGTCGGCCGGCTGCGCCCCACCACTGGTCACGGCCTCCGGGACGGCGGTGTCCGCCGCCTGCCCGGTGCCGGCCCGCTCGGCGGCGGGCGAGTAGATGTCCGGCTCCAGGTAGATCACCCGGGCGGTGGGCACCTCGCGGCGGATCCGCGCCTCGACCGCGTTGATGTCACGCGCCAGGTCCTGGGCGGTCTCCCAGGCCGGCACCGCGATCTTCGCGGCCACCATCAGCTCCTCGGGGCCGAGGTAGAGCGTCTTCATGTGGATGATCCGCTCGACCTCGGGACCGCTGGTCACAGCCTGCTCGATCTTGTCCAGCTCGCTCTGCTCGGCACCCTCGCCGAGCAGCAGGCTCTTGGTCTCGATCGCCAGCGTGATCGCGATGATCACCAGCAGCACACCGATCATCGCGGTGCCCGCGGCGTCCCACATGCCGTCTCCGGTGATCAGCGTCATGCCGACGCCGAACAACGCGAAGACCAGACCGACCAGGGCGCCGAAGTCCTCCAGCAGCACCACCGGCAGCTCCGGCGCCTTGGCGCGACGGATGAACCGGACCCAGGACTGCTTGCCCCGGACCAGGTTCGACTCCTTGATCGCGGTACGGAAGGAGAAGCCCTCCATCACGATCGCCGCGACCAGCACCACCACCGGCACCCACTGCCACTCCGTGATCGCGTGCGGGTCGGACGCCTTGTGGTACGCCTCGTAGAGCGCGAACAGGCCACCGATGCTGAACAGCACGATCGCCACGATGAAGGCGTAGATGTAGCGCTCCCGGCCGTACCCGAACGGGTGCTGCGGCGTGGCCTGCCGCTTGGCCCGCCGGCCGCCGAGCAGCAGCAGGCCCTGGTTACCCGAGTCGGCCACCGAGTGGATCGACTCGGCCAGCATCGACGACGAGCCGGTGAGGGCGAACGCGATGAACTTGGTGACGGCGATGCCGAGGTTCGCCGCCAGGGCGGCGACGATCGCCTTCGTGCCCCCGTTTGCGCTCATTCCCCGCCTCGCTCGATGCCCCGTGTGCTCACTGGTTTGCCAGCTCCTTCATCTCCGTGATTGCCGGTACCGCCATCGGGTCCAGCCCGTGCGCCAGGGCCAGGTAGATCGAGGCGAAGTCGGGGACCGCCACCAGCGACGCGAGCCGCTCCAGCGCGGAGCCGCCCTCGGCGGTCACCACGTCGCAGCGCACCCCGCGCCGCTCGGCAAGCGTCTGCACCGCGTCCGCGCGGCGCTCCTCGACCGCCAGCGGCTCGTCGGTGTCGTCGTCGGCGTTGAGCCCGCCGTCGCGCAGCAGCACCAGCCGTAGCCGGGTGCCGTCGGGCTCGTCGTCGCCCGGGTCGGCGAAGATGTCCCGCTCGCCCTCGGCCAGACCGCCGAACACGCCGTCGAGCAGGCCGACGCGGCCCCGGCCCGCCTCGCCCAGCGCACCGGCGACCACCGGGTAGCGGGCGTTCGCGGACAACGTGTCACCGAACCGCCGGGCGGCCACGGTGGCCAGCGGGGACGAACCCCACACGATCGGGATCGAACCGGACAGGCCGAGCGCCAGCGACTTCGCCGGGTTGACGAAGGACTCGGCGGTCGGCCGGCATCGATCGGCGTCGGCGTCCAGCCGGGCCGCCGTCTCGGCCAGATCCGCCTCGTTGACCTTCACGAGCCCGAGGGTACGGGCGGCCAGCAGAACCGGCACGGTGAGCGCCCAGAGGCTGGCCCGGGCCGGCGCGCGCCGGGGCACCGGGATGAACGGCGCGCGGGCCCGCTCGGCCACCGACTGGAGCTGCGAGTCGGGCGCGCCGACCGCGACCAGCCGGGCACCGCGCCGGTGCGCCGCCTCGGCCGCGCCCAGCGCCTCCGGGCTGCGGCCCGACGCGCTCACCGCGATGACCACGTCCGCCGCGCCCACCCAGCCCGGCACGCCGGCGCTGCGGTGCGGGATGACCGGCACCGGGCAGCGCGGCCCGGCGACGGTGGCCAGCACGTCACCGGTACGCCCGGCGGTGCCGATGCCGGCGATGACCACCGCGCGGGGTCGCCCGTCGTCGGCGAGCACCGACAGGTTCGCCTCGGCGGCCAGCGCCGCCGACTCGCGCACCTGGGCGCCCGCGGACGCGGTGAACCGGAGCATGCCGCCCGGATCCCGCTCGGAGAGCTGCGCCGCGTCGTCCAGCAGGGCCTCGTCGGCCTGCCGGTGGCCGCTGACCCCGGCCGTACCCTCCATCACCGCGACGACCCGCCCCGCGCGTCGTCGGCGGCGGGTCCACCGCGCGCCTCGTCCAGCAGGAGCACCGGGACGTCGTCCCGGACCTCGAAGATGCGACCGCACTCGGTGCAGGTGAGCGTCTGCGCCTGCGCGTCGTAGTCGAGCGGGGCGTGGTGCGTGTCCGGGCAGGCGAGGATGTCGAGCAACTGCGGGTCCAGGGCCACGGCGCGGCTCCTTCCACGTATGCGGTCTCACCGGTCGGCGGTGCCGATCGGCGCACGCGATCTTATCGGCCGAGCGGCCCCGGCACCGGGCCCCGTTCGGCCCCGGTGTTCCGTCCTCCGGCCGGGCAGGTGGCGGCTACCGGGTCACGGCATGACCACCCACAGTCACGGTAACCCCGGGACCGGGTCGGGTTCCGGCTCAGTCCGGCAAGCGGGGCAAGACGCTCGTCGCATCCCCGGCAGGCGGGGCCGGCGGCGTCGGAGCGGGCGCGGGCGCGCCGTACACGTTGCCGGCCGGGCGGGGCGGTGTCGCGCCCCCGTACACCGTGGGGGCCGGCCCGGGCGTGCCGGAGCGGTAGGTGGTGGTGCTGCGCGGCAGCGGGACCGGCGGGAGGCCGGCGTCCACGCCGCCACCGCTGCGGTCGGCGCGGTTGCGGCGCAGCAGCAGGACGATGAGGGCGGCGCCGACGAGCACCAGCCCGATACCGAACCACATGATCATGGAACCTCCGAACGACGAGTCGTCGGCCGCGGCGGTGGCCGGGGCGACGGCGGCGGCCACCGGCGACGTGTCGGTCGCCTCGGCCGGCGTGGTCTCGCTCGCGCTGGGCGTCGGCGAGGGCTTACGGGACGGGCTGGGACTCGGCGTCGGCGCGCCCACCAGCCGGGCCGACCCGCCGGCGCGGCCGAGCACGTCGCCGTTCGCGGCGCTCGCCTCACCGGCCAGTTCCAGCCGGCCGCCGACGGCCCCGGCCAGGAAGGACACCCGGTAACGCACGGTGACGCCCTTGCCCTTGCACAGCGGCCGGTCGACCGGGGCCACCGCGGCGGTGGCGACGGCGCCGCCGTCCCCGGAGACCTGCACCGGCACCCATCGGCCGCCGGACGCCACCTGCACCCGGACCTGGTCGGCCCGCAGGCCCTCCAGCCGGAGCCCGACAGCGGTACGCAACTGCACGCAGCCGTCCGTGCGCTTGCGCACCTCGACCGCCACCGTCCCGGGCGGACCACCGGCGGTGAAGCTCTTCGCCGAGCGCAGTCCCACCCGGTCGTCCCGGGCCGACGCCGGTGACGCCGGGACGGCGATCAGGCCACCCAGCAGCGCGCCGACCATGGCCCACCGCGCCGCGTGCCGCCCTGCCGACATCTCCACCTCACCGTTGCGTCCGGACCGGATCCGCCGGTCAGGTTACTACCGGCCCCTCCGGGCACCCGCGCATCGAGCACGCCACATGTGTGCCGCGCCACGCGATCACCGCCCGCCCAGGTCACCGCCCGACGCGCCTGCATCGGCGAGCGCCCGCCGGCACAGCCGGTCGGCCGTACGGGTGGTCTCCGGCAGCCGGTACCGGGGCGTCAGTGCCAGTACCCGCTCCACCGCTTCGTCCAACCCCATCCGGTGCCCGACGCTCACGAAGACCGGCCGGACACCGTCCTGAGTCCGCAGCACCCGCCCGACCACCTCGCCCTCGTCACACAGGTCGGCGCTGTCACCACGCTCGGGACCGGGGCCCGTCCACGAGCCGACGAGCGGCGTCTTGCCCACCCCGATCGTGGGCAGCCCGGTCACCAGGCCCAGATGACAGGCCAGCCCGAACCGGCGCGGGTGCGCCAGCCCGTGGCCGTCACAGACCAACAGCTCCGGACGGGTGGTGAGCCGGTCCAGCGCGCCGAGCAACGCCGGCATCTCGCGGAACGCGAACAGTCCCGGCACGTACGGGAAGGCGGGCCGCCCCACGCACACCGCCTCGTCCACCACGTCGAGGGTGGCCGCGTCGAGGACCGTGACGGCCGCTGCGAGCAGGTCACGGTCCTGCGCGTACGCCACGTCCAGCCCGGCCACCGTCGCGGGCGCGGCAGGACCGGGCCCGACCAGGTCCACCCGGGACCGCAACTCCTCCTGTACGCGTCGCGCCTCCGCCACGTCGGCGGGCGGCAGGTAGGGCACGGGCTGGCCGTCGGTGGAGGGCATGGCGTTCCGGGCCGTTGTCAGGAGGCGATGGTGGGGTCGGCGGCCGGGTCACCGGCCTGCTGGAGCTGCTCCTCGAACATCACGAAGGTCCGCCGCCGGATCCCCTTGATCAGCGCGGCTTCCTCCGCGGTGAACGGTCGCCTCTCCGCGACGGCGGGCGCCGCGATCGCCCGGACCGTCTCGTAGAGCGCGAAGACCGGCCCCTCTCCGCTCAGGTAGCGTCCGCGCAACTGCTCGACGTGCTGCACGAAGGCATCAGCCGAGCGCACGTAGATCTCGCCGCCCACGCCACCGATCACGTCGTCGACGAGCTCGTCCGCCGGCCGCCAACCCCCCGTCGAGCGGTCCAGCTTCCAAGCGGCGTGGCCGCCATCCGGTGTGGCGACCAGCTTCACAGGCGTGTCGTAGTGCTCGAAATAAGCGGGAAGTTCGACGCCGTCGACTGTAGCCATCACTCACGCTCCTTGTGCAGCGCCGTCTGAAGAGCCTCCCAGAACAGCTCACGCTGGCGCCGAAGCACCGCCCGACGAATGGCGGACTCTGTCACCGTCACGCTACGTCCCTCCTCACGAGCGACCGCTTCGAGGTCGCGCCGCACTTCGAAGAGGGAGTGTTCCCAGGTCGCCACTCTGTCGAGTGGCGCCAGTTGCAGCCGGAACTCAGCGATGTGCCCGTTGGAGGCACGAAGGAACATCTGTACGTCTCGGTATCCACTTTTCTGTGGGCTCTGGAAGCGGTCTTCGAACTTCACCAGATCCAATCGCCCGTCGTTCCTCAGACGTGCCAGTCCGCCGTAGAGTTCGTCGAGGTTGCCAAACGAGACGTAGCCGCCCGCGAGATCCTTCAGCTGTGACGCATCGCCGCCGTAGCCCTTGATCTTGTCCTCAGCCCGCCCACGGTCCTTGGGCTCACGACGCGGGTGATATTCGGCACCACCACCGCATGACTCTGCCAAATCCCGCCCCAGGGCGTTGAGCTCCGACTGTGCGACAGCGGCTTCCTCATACAACTGGTCCAAGAACTGCTTTCGATACGCGGCGTCACCGAGTCGCGTTAGATCGAAACCCGGCTGCGCGGCCTCCGCGCCATCAGTCGTAAAGGATTCGCTCACCGCCAGGTGAGCGCCTGTCAATCGAGTCGGCATCAGGGCCGGCGGTTCCGTCGATGCAACGACGTCAGCCCCCCGTTCCCGGATCTCGCCTACCACGTCCTGCAATACGTCGATGGCCTGCTGGTGGCTGGCCAGGTGGTGCAGGGTCAGCGGCCGCGCGGTCAGCGAGTTGGCGAGTTCCGGCGTCGCCAGGATCATCCGGACCAGGTCGGGCCGCTCCGCGAGTTGCCGCACCAGCGTCTCGGCCAGCAACTCCTCGCGTCGCGGCGGCGCCTCCCAACTCTGGTCGAGCATCCGCTGCACACGCGGGTCGGCGAACAACCGGGTGAGGTCGGCGGCGGCGGTCTCGTCGAGCCCGGGTACGAGCCGCCGCAGCGTCGGCACGTCGGCGTGCTGCGCCAGCTCGACGGGCGTCACCCCGGCGGCGAAGGCGTCGTCGAGGTTCCCGCTCTGCGCGAGCGCGTCGCGCACGTAGAGCCCGGCGGCGATCCGGTCGGCGTGCGCCTGCCGGTGGTCCTGGTGCACCCGGGCCGGTTCCGGCTCGACCGGCGGCGCGCTCCCCGGCAACGGTCCGTCGCCCCGGCGGTAGATGGTGGTGGACTCGCCGAGCAGGTGGACGTGGTTGAAGTCCGGGACGTGGCCGTCTGCGATCGGCGGCGGGGCCGGCGGCCGTGGCGGCACCGGACGGGGTAGCGGCTCGGGCAGGACGCTGTAGGTGCCGGGCGGCCGGCCGGCGAGCGGCATCGGCCGGCCGTCGGGGCCGAGCACCAGAGCGTCGACGCCGACGACGTTGCTGCGGGCCGGACGGCCGCTGTGGTGGTAGATCGGCCGGTCCGCCACGTCGCCCGTCTGCGGGTCGAGGAAGAGGATCGTGCCGCTCTGGTTCAACGCCACCCACGCGTGCGATCCGCCGCCCTCGAAGCTGGTGATGAGGAACGCGTAACTGCCGTGACCGCCCGACGCGAGCTGCGCGTACAGGTCCCGGTAACCGCCGTCCACCAACAACTGCCGGTCCCGGCCGGTGATCCCGGGCCGATCCGGCCGGCAGAGGTTCTGGAACCGGCCGCCGGTCGTCTGCTCGACCCGCAGCGGTCCGTCCGCCTCCCCGCCCACCGGCCGGTTCACGTCGCCGTGCAGGTAGCCGTCGAACGTACGCGGCGCCGCGACGCGCGGCCGTCCGTGGACCCAGGTCTCGAACAGCGACAGCGTGCAGTCGAGGCAGTTGATCCCCCGGGTGGCGTCGGCCGCCGGTCCGCCGTCGTTCGCGAGGCGGAACCAGCCACCGCGCCGGGGATCGGCGGTACGCGTCACGCTGCCGTCGGGGTTGCGGGGCATCTGCCGTTCGAGGTCGGTCTGGTGCAGCGCGAGTGGAGGCCGGAGCCCTCCCCGGCGGCCGTAGGGCCGGGACCTGTCGATCGGCTCGGGGTGGCCGTGACCGGTGAGCGCGGAGTGGTCGGCCGTCTCCACCGCGCCGACGGCCAGGTCCGCCACGTCGTCGTTGATGCGGTAGAAGTCGAGGTCGTCCTCGACCACCACCTCGCGCGGCAGACGCTGGCCGGCACGGACTGCCTCCACCTCGTCGACGGCTCGGTAGTGCAGGCGTTCTCGCCGCCGGCCCTCCCACACGTGCCTGTCGGCGAGCTCGTGCCGCCCGGCTTGGCGCAGTTCGTGGGCCTGCATGAGGAGCCAACGCGCCGCCTCGTAATGCTGTTCGGCGAGATCACGCAGCTCCCTGATCTGCGCCTCCCGTCTGTTCTCCTCGTGCAAGGCACGCTGGGACTGCAGATAGCCCTGGTAGCGCCGCCGGTCCAGACCCTCCCGATCGGCCTTCAGCCGCGCGGCGCGCTGCTCAGCGGTCTCACGGGGCCACGCCTGGACATGGGGCGGGCCCGGGTGGGGCCCCGGGGAGTCGGTAGGAGGGCGATGCGGAGCCAAGGACTCCAGCAGCGGAAAACGGGGGTTCGGCCCCGGTCGGGGCTCGGGCCCGACGGCCGGCGCTCCCGGGTGCGGCCCCGGCTGAGGGTTGACCGGTGAGACCGGCGGCGGTCCCACCTGACCTCCGGTGCTGATGGGCGCGGTCCGGTCTGCCGTAGGTGGTGGCGCGGCCTGCGGGTGGTCGGTAGGCGGCGCAGGCAGTGTCGCCGGTGCGGCCGCCGTCTGTACGGGTGTGGTCGAGGGCGGTGTCGCGTGGTCGATCGGCGCTACAACCGGACCGGCGACGCCATGGACTCCGGTCGAGGACGGACCTGCGACGGGCGCGTCCGTGATCACCGAGGACAACGTGGGGCTCGTGGTGACCGTCGGACGTGCCACGTCGTGCGGGACGACATTGTTGTGCGGCGGCGTGGTCGTGGGATCCGGCGCCGGGCGGGGCAGGTCCACGGCGAGCGGGTGCGGACCGGCGGCGTGGGGCGTGACGTGTGTGGGTGTCACGGGAACGGCGCCGGCGATCGTGTCGTCGCCCTGGACGACCGGCTCGGCGACCCGCTGGGCCGGGATCAGCCCGACGGGATCGGCGGCGACCGGCACGTCCAGGCCGACCGGGGACACCGTCAACCCGCTCAGCTGCCCGTCGAGGCGGCGTTGCAGTGCCGAGTCCGCCTGGTTGGTGGCGGACCCGGTGGCGCCGGAGGCAGCCGCGCGCGCCAGATCCTCCAGCGACGGCCCTTGGCCGGTCGCCAGACCCGCCGCGGTCTCGGCGAGAGTCTCCCCGCCCATCTCCCGCCCGAACCGCTCGCCGATCTCCGCGAACCGCCCGTTGGCGTGCCGGCCCAGCCCGGCCAGTGGCGCGACCGCGCCGCCGGCGAATCCACCGAGCGCCGACGTGCTCACGTCGGTCAGGTCGAGGCCGTCGCGCCGGCCGGTGGAGTTCTGGTACGCCTGCGTGCCGAGGCTGGTGCCCGCCTCCTGACCGGCCTCCAGCAGTCCGCCGATCGCGGCCCGTCGAGCCAGCGTGCGGGCACCGGACCTGGCCACCTCCTTGGCAGCACGTTCGCCCGCCTCTTTGAGGCCCTGCTTGACCGCCTTGCGGGCGAGTTGAGCCACCAGCCGCTTGAAGATCTGCTGCACCACGACCCGCGTGGCGGTGATCGCGGCGGCCGCCGCCGGTGAGGCGGCGCCCAGGGTGAGCACTGTGGCGACCGCCAGGGACAGCAACTCGACAACCAGGATGCCCAGCTCGATCCAGGCTTCCAGCTTCGCGCCCTCGATGTCGCAGCCGCAGGAGTCCACCAGACGTGCCAGCTCGTCTGTGGCCGCGACCAGGACGTGCAGTGGAGCGTCCTGGCCTTCGGCGAGCTTGTGCCACGCCGTGTCGAACGCGCCGGCGACCAGGCCGACTCCCCCGTACCCGCTCTTGACCTCGCCGGCAGCGGTGATCGCGTCGTCACGCGGACGGGTCAGGACGCCTGCTACGCCGTACCACTGGTCGGCCAGGTCCCAGACGGCGCGCTCGTTGCCCTCCGGCCATTCGACGCCGACCACCCAGTCGAGCGCCTCGTAGATCCAGCCGGGCAGGTCCCACGGGCAGAAGTCGAGCGGGTGCGGGATCGGGCTGGGCAGCATGCTCACGCGCGGGTCCTCCGGTGGTCAGCGCCGGGGCCGATGGGGGTTGTGCCCTTGCTGCGGGATCGTCCCGAGGTCACGGGCGTTGCTCAGGTCCGTCTCCACGGTGGCCGCGACCGAGCGGACGACGTCCGACCCGAGCACCTCCAGCGACCGGCCGAGAAGCTCCCACGCGCGCAACAGCGTCTCGGCGTAACCCTGGTAGTGCTTGTCGAACGCGGCGCCGATGTCGTCCCGGCCCCAGGGCCGCTGCGCGCTCGCGTGGGCGATCGGCTCGCCCGTCTCCCGCCGGGCCGCGCTCACCGCCCGCCCCGACAGCGCCAGGTCAGCCCCGCCGCGCCGGGCCCGGTCCGGGTCCAGCCAGATCTCTCCCCCGGCCACCTGTCACTCGCCGCGGGCCAGCACGGAGTCGGCCCGGCCGAGCAGCGCGCCGAAGTCATGGGTACGCAGGAATTCGACCGAAGGCGAGCCCGGCGGCAGGTATCCGGAGACCAGTTCGCGGGTGGCGGCGCTCGCCGCGGTGGAGGCGCGCAGCACGGTCTCGGTGATCTTCCGGCTCAACGCACGGGCGTCCCGGTCCTGGAATGCCGCCGGGCTCACCTCGACGCTGATCAGCTCGCCTCGCGCTCCGACGACGGCGGTCACCTGACCGTCGTCGGAGCGTTCGGTGACCCGCAACTCGGCCAGTTTGGTCTGGAGATCGTCCAGACCGGACCGCAAGCGCTGGTATTGGCCGTACACCTCGTCGAATCGCGCGCGTAGTGCACGGTTCGCATCCCGGTCCGCACTCTCGGCCACCGTCGCTCCCCTTCCGTCACCGTGGGTAGGGCCGACCATACCGGGTGCCACGAAATCCGTGGGGTCCGGTAATTTCAGGTGGTGATCGAGCGACAGCAGGCCGAGCAGATCGCCTCGGTGTGGGCCCGGCGGGACTCCGACCGCCTCGGTTTTCCCTGCACGCCGGAGGTCGAGGAGTTCGACCTGGGCTACGTGGTGAGTTCCGTCGTGTCCACCGAGGCCCGGGCGCTCCCCGGCGACCTGCCGACCACTGTGATCGACAAGGAGACCGGCGAGGTGTCCACGTGGCCACGGGTGCCGGCCGCGGCGGTCGAGCGGATGTACCGGCAGCGGCGTCCGGCCGAACCGCGCCCGCCGCGTACCGTCGATCCGGCCGCCCAACTGCTGCGTGAGCTGACCCGCCTGCCCACGCCCGGCGCGGCGGCGCACCTCACGCTCGACGGCCGGCAGCACGTCGCGCAGGGCGCGAAGGGCGAGATCGAGGTGCGCCACCATCCGCTGGTCCAGTCCTATCTGGACGAGCTACCCGCGGGGCATCTGGTACGCGGCGGGGAACGGCACGCCGAGATGATCGTCGTCTCCGACGCGCTGTACGACCACGACCACCGTCGCGCCGCCGAAGGTCTGCCGCCGCTGTCCATCGAGGACGCCCGCGACCTGCTCGGCAGCAGCCGGATCGAGGTTTACCGGAATCGCGAGCCGGGCGACCCGCTGGGCGGCCAGGCGGATCTTCCCTGCGACTCGTGCGTCCGGTTCCTGGTGCGATTCGCGGTCCTGCCGTGGTCCGACCTCGCCTTCGTCGAGGAGTGGCGTCCGGAGCCGCGCGAGGTCATCGAGCCTGGGCGTTTCCCGGACGAGGTCGCCCATGCCCTCATCGACGGCGGCTGGCAGATCAGCATGTTCAACGAGGCACTCGCGATGGGCGCGATGACCGAGACGAAGGCGGTCGCGGGGCAGCATCACCGGCACGAGGCGTTCCCCGCCGCCGAGGCGGCGCTCACCGCGTTCCCGGCCGTCCTGAGCCGACGGCGCGGGCCCGGCGAGCAGGTCTGGATCAGCCGGTTCACCACGAATCCGCTGCGGGCCGCCCACACCGCCGACTCCCTCGCCGACTTCGCCGCCGTCCTGGGCGCCCGTCTCTTCCCGCTCGGCAGCGAGCGTCAGGAGAGCATCCTCGCGATCGACGAGCACGGCCGGATCTTCGCCCTCGACCAGGCCGGCGAGTGGTTCCTCGGCCCCGACATCGACGCCGCCCTCACCACCCTGCTGCTCGGCCGCACCCCCGCCCGGGTCCGCGACGACGGCACCTGGTGAGCGGCGGGCGAGCGGTCAGAGGGCCACGCCGGTCAGCACCGTGACCCGCGGCTCGGTGTAGTCGTCCATCGCGCTGCGCAGCCCTTCCCGCCCGACCCCGGAGCCCTTCATCCCGCCGTACGGCATCTGGTCGGCCCGGTACGACGGCACGTCCCCGACGATCACGCCACCGACCTCCAGCGTGCGGGCGGCGTCGAACGCCACGTCGAGCCGGTGGGTGAAGACGCCGGCCTGGAGGCCGTACGCGGAGTCGTTGACGGCGGCGAACGCGGCCCGGTCGTTCACGACCGGGGCGACCACCAGCACCGGTCCGAACACCTCCTCGGCGCACACCTTCGCGTCGGCCGGCACGCCGCTGAGCACAGTGGGCGGGTAGGTGGCGCCGTCGCGCCGCCCGCCGGTCTCGATGACGGCGCCGGCGGCGACCGCCTCGTCCACCCAGGTCTCGACGCGCTGCGCCGCCTCGACCGACACCAGCGGACCGACGTCGGTCAGCTCGGAGCGCGGGTCGCCGGTGCGCAGCGCCTGCACCGCCGCGACGAGCCTGGGCAGGAAGCCGTCGTAGAGCCATTCGTGCACGTAGACCCGCTGCACCGCGATGCACGACTGCCCGGCCTGGTAGTTGGAGAACGTGGCGATGCGGTGCGCGGCGAAGGTCAGGTCCTCGTCCGCCGCCCAGTCCTCGCAGATGACCGCCGCCGCGTTGCCGCCGAGTTCCAGAGTGACGTGCTTGTCCGGCGCGGCCCGGCGGATGGCCGCGCCGACCGGTCCGGAGCCGGTGAACGACACCACCGGTAGCCGCGGGTCGGTGACCAGTTCGGCGGCGCGCTCGTTCGGCAGCGGCAGCACCGAGAACATGCCCTCGGGCAGGTCGGTCTCGGCCAGGATCTCGCCGAGCAGCAGCGCGGTGAGAGGGGTGGCCGGGGCGGGCTTGACCACGATCGGGGTGCCGACGGCGAGCGCCGGGGCGACCTTGTGGGCGACCAGGTTGAGCGGGAAGTTGAACGGGGTGATGCCGAGCACCGGCCCGCGCGGCACGCGCCGGACCAGGGCGATCCGCCCGGTGGCGGCGGGGTCGGTGTCGAGCCGTTGCAGCTCGCCGGAGAATCGGCGGGCCTCCTCGGCGGCCCAGCGGAACGTGGAGATCGCGCGCCCGACCTCGGCCTTCGCCCATTTGACCGGCTTGCCGTTCTCGGCGGTGATCAGCGCGGCGACCTCGTCGGCCCGCTCGGCGAGCCGGCGGGAGACGTGGTCCAGGGCGGCCGCGCGGGCGTGCGCGGGCAGGGCCGCGGCCTCCGCGGCCACCGCGGCGGCGCCCGCGACTGCGGCTTCGAGCTGGTCAGCCGTGGCGACCGTGGTACGCCCCACCGGCTGCCCGTCGTACGGGTGGGTGACTGTCAGCTCGTCCTCGCCGTGGGCGGGGCGACCGGCGACGTAGAAGGCTCTCGGCTCCACGACCGGCAGCCTAGACCACAGACGCCCACGCGGAAACAGTTGCCCAAACCCTTGTCTGCCTCGGATTTAGTAGCCAAGATGGCAGTCAGATTGCGATAACCTCCGCTGACCCTCCCCCCGGCCACCTTCTCGGAGACTTCTGATGAGCGACCAGCAGCAGCTGCGCAACTTCGTCAACGGCGAGTACGTCGACCCGGTGGACGGCGGCTACGCCGACCTGATCGACCCGTGCACCGGCGAGGTCTTCGCCCAGGCCCCGGTCTCCGGCGCGGCGGACGTGGACGCGGCGATGAAGGCCGCCTCCGCCGCGTTCGAGACCTGGCGGGACGCCACACCGGCCGAGCGGCAGCGGGCGCTGCTGAAGTTCGCCGACGCGGTGGAGTCGCGGGCCGCCGAGCTGGTCGACGCGGAGGTCCGCAACACCGGTAAGCCCCGGCAGCTCACCGCCGACGAGGAGCTGCCGCCCGCGGTGGACGAGCTGCGCTTCTTCGCCGGGGCGGCGCGCCTGCTGGAGGGGCGCTCGGCGGGCGAGTACATGGCCGGGCACACCTCGTACGTGCGGCGCGAGCCGATCGGCGTCTGCGCCCAGGTCACGCCCTGGAACTACCCGCTGATGATGGCGGTGTGGAAGATCGCCCCGGCGCTGGCGGCGGGTAACGCGGTGGTGCTGAAGCCGTCGGACACCACGCCGGTGTCGACGCTGCTGCTGGCCGAGATCGCCGCCGAGCACCTGCCCCCGGGTGTGTTCAACGTGGTCTGCGGCGACCGCGACACCGGCCGCACGCTGGTCTCCCACCCGACCCCGCAGCTCGTGTCGATCACCGGCTCGACCCGCGCGGGCATGGAGGTCGCCGCCGCGGCGGCGCCGGACCTGAAGCGGACGCACCTGGAGCTGGGCGGCAAGGCCCCGGTGGTGATCTTCGACGACGCGGACGTGGCGGCGGCGGCCGAGGCGATCGCGATGGGCGGCTACTTCAACGCCGGTCAGGACTGCACGGCGGCGACCCGCGTGCTCACCGGTCCGGGCATCCACGAGGATTTCGTGGCCGCGCTGACCGAGCAGGCCCGCAACACCCGCACCGGCGCGCCGGACGACGCGGACGTGCTCTACGGCCCGCTGAACAACGCCAACCAGCTCGCCCGGGTCAGCGGCTTCGTGGACCGGCTGCCGGACCACGCGAACGTCACCACCGGCGGTGCCCGGGTCGGCGAGCGTGGCTTCTTCTACGCCCCGACAGTGGTCTCCGGCGTACGCCAGGCCGACGAGATCATCCAGGACGAGGTGTTCGGGCCGGTCATCACCGTGCAGCGCTTCTCCGACGAGGACGAGGCGGTGCGCTGGGCCAACGGCGTGGACTACGGCCTGTCCGCCTCGGTGTGGACGCGCGACCACGGCCGGGCCATGCGAATGACCCGCCGGCTGGACTTCGGGTGCGTCTGGGTGAACACGCACATCCCGTTCGTCTCGGAGATGCCGCACGGCGGCTTCAAGCACTCCGGCCACGGCAAGGACCTGTCGGTCTACAGCCTGGAGGACTACACCCGGGTCAAGCACGTCATGCACAACATCGAGGGCTGATCCGATGGCCACGAGCGAGGAGCTGCACAAGCGCCGGGTCGAGGCGGTGGCGCGGGGCGTGGGCAGCACGATCCCCGCGTACGTGGACCGGGCGGGCGGCGGCACGATCACCGACGTGGACGGCCGCGAGTGGATCGACTTCGCGGCCGGCATCGCCGTCACCAACGTGGGCAACTCCGCGCCGCGCGTGGTCGAGGCGGTACGCGCGCAGGTCGAACGCTTCACCCACACCTGCTTCATGGTCGCGCCGTACGAGTCGTACGTGGCGGTCTGCGAGCAGCTCAACGCGCTGACGCCGGGTGGCTTCGAGAAGCGCTCGGCGTTGTTCAACTCCGGCGCCGAGGCGGTGGAGAACGCGGTGAAGATCGCCCGGCACGCGACCGGGCGGCCCGCTGTGGTGGTGTTCGACCACGCGTACCACGGCCGGACCAACCTGACCATGGCGCTGACCGCGAAGAACATGCCGTACAAGCACCGGTTCGGGCCGTTCGCCGGTGAGGTCTACCGGGTGCCGATGTCGTACCCGCTGCGCGACGGCGGGCTCGACGGCGCCACCGCGGCGGCCCGGTCGATCGAGATGATCGAGAAGCAGGTGGGCGCGGAGAACGTGGCGGCGCTGCTGATCGAGCCGATCCAGGGCGAGGGCGGTTTCGTCGTACCCGCTGAAGGTTTCCTGCCGGCGCTGCGCGAGTGGGCGACGGCGGCCGGGGTGGTGTTCGTCGCCGACGAGATCCAGACCGGTTTCTGCCGCACCGGCGACTGGTTCGCCTGCGAGCACGAGGGCGTCGAGCCGGACCTGATCACGCTGGCGAAGGGCATCGCGGGCGGCCTGCCGCTGGCGGCGGTGACCGGCCGGGCGGACCTGATGGACGCGGTGCACGTCGGCGGCCTCGGCGGCACGTACGGCGGAAACCCGATCGCCTGCGCCGCCGCGCTCGCGTCGATGGAGACGATGCGGGAGCTGGACCTGGCCGCCGCCGCGCGCCGGATCGGCGCGGTGATGGGCGAACGGCTGCGCGCGATCGCCGCCGGTGACCCACGCGTGGTCGAGGTACGCGGCCGGGGCGCGATGCTCGCGATGGAGATCGTGGTGCCGGGCACGCTGACCCCGGACCCGGCCGCCACGGCGGCGATCTCGGCGGCCTGCCACGCGGCCGGGCTACTCACCCTGACCTGCGGCACCTACGGCAACGTGCTGCGGTTCCTGCCTCCGCTCGCCATCTCCGACGACGAGCTGGGCCGGGGACTCGACATCCTGGCGGCCGCCTTCGGCTGACCCCGGACGTGGGACACCATGGGCCCGATCTCCCCCAGGACCGGCCCATGGTGTTCCGCCCGGGGGATCAGCGGAGCAGCTCCACAGTGTTGCGCCGGACCAGGTTCTTGCCGGGTTCCCGGATCGCGTCCATCGCCGCCGTGTTCAGCAGCACGCAACTACCAGACGGCCCGGTCACCGTCACGGTCACCACCTTGTTGTTGTCCAGGTTCGTCACCCGCAGCCGGGTGCCGAGCGGGAACTGGCCGCTGGTGGCTGCGGGCGCCCCGCCCTCGGCGAAGAACGTGAGCGCGCCGGAGCAGACGCTGCCGCCGATCGGCTGCGCCGCGCCCGGCCGGGTCTCACCCGGCTGCGCACCGGGCGCCGGGGCGCCGCCGCCGTCGAGGCGTTCCACCACGTTGCGGCGGATGACGTTCTTGCCCGGCTCGCGTACCAGGTCCATGGCGGCGGCGTTCAGCAGCACGCAGCTCCCGGACGGCCCGGTCACCGTCACCGTGGCCACCTTGCGGTTGTCCAGGTTCGTCACCCGCAGCCGGGTGCCCACCGGGAACCTGTCGCTCGTCGCGGCCGGCGGCCCGCCCTCGGCCGAGAAGGTCACCGACCCGGCGCAGACCGATCGCGCGGCCGGCGCGGTGTCCGCGAAACCGAGTCCGGTGCCCACCGAGACCGCCACAGTGGCGGTCACCGCCACAGTCGCCGCCAGCACGTGCTTGCGCTGCACCCTCACGTTCTCTCCCGTCGTCGCTGTCGTTCGACGCGTGGTACGGACGGGAGGGCCGGACCGTTCACCCGGATGCGTGGGCTACAGCGGACCGTAGCGGGTGTGTGGCGCTCCGGTCATCAGCGCCCAGTACCTGTCGCCGTAGGACCAGTGCCACCACTCCGTCGGGTAGTTCACCAGCCCTGCGCCGCTCAGCGCCGCCACCAGCACGTTCCGGTTGCGCCACGCGCTGACCGAGATGTGCCGGGCCGCGGTGAAGCAGGCGTCGGCGCTCTCCTCCGGGGTGGCGTCGAGCGCTGTGCCCATGTCCAACTCCGCCCCGTCGGCGTCACACAGGGTGAGGTCGACTGCTCCGCCGGTGCTGTGCGGGGCCACCTCGACCGGCGAGACGAACTTGGTGGTCTCCCGGTGCAGCCGGTCCGCCGGCCAGTCCGGGTGGCGCCGCCGCAACTCGTCCCGGTAGCCGGTGAAGATGTCCAGCTGCGCCCGGTACGGCCGGTACCCCTCGACCACGAGCAGGCGCAGCCCGGCCGGCAGCGCGCGCTGCGCGGCCAGCAACCGGTCCGCGACCCCGAGCCGCACCCGGGCGTACGCCCCGGCGGGGTCGGCGGCCCGCCCGTCCACCCGCAGCCCGGGCACCTCGCGCAGGTCCACCAGGGGTTCGCCGTCGTCCCGGCTGGACACCGCGGCGACCCGGGGGTCGGAGAGCAGGATCACGGCGTACCCCCGGGGTGTTCGCGCGACGGCCGGGCCGCCTGCCGGGCGAAGGCGAGCGCGACGAGCCGGTCCACCACCTCGGGGTACGCGACGCCGGACTCGGCCCACACCTTCGGGTACATCGAGTGGGCGGTGAAGCCGGGCAGCGTGTTCAGCTCGTTGACGAACAGGTCGCCGGTGGCCTCGTCGTAGAGGAAGTCGACACGGGCCAGGCCCCAGCCGCCGATCGCGGTGAACGCCCGCACCGACAGGTCGCGGATCCGCTCGGTGACCTCGTCCGGCAGCGGCGCCGGGACGATCATCGGGTCGGCGTCGCCGAAGTACTTCTGCCGGTAGTCGAACCAGACGCCCGCGACCCGGACCTCGCCGACCGCCGACGCCTCCGGCTGCCAGCCGCCGAGCACGCCGCACTCCAGTTCCCGGCCGGTCACGCCCTGCTCGACGAGCACCACGTGGTCGTGCCGGAACGCCTCCTCCACGGCGGCGATCAGGTTGTCGCCGTCGGCCACCCGGGAGATCCCGATCGAGGAGCCCATCCGGGCCGGCTTGACGAACAGCGGCCCGCGCAGCCCGACCACCAGCTTCTCCGGGTCGGACGCGGCCCGCCAGGTCGGTTCGTCGAACCAGACGTACGGCGTGGTCGGCACGTCCTCGGCCCGCAGCGCCCGCTTCATCGCCACCTTGTCCATGCCGACTGCGGAGGCGAGGATGCCGCACCCGACGTACGGCACGCCCAGTGACTCCAGCAGCCCCTGCACCACGCCGTCCTCGCCGTACGGGCCGTGCAGCACCGGGAACACCACGTCCAGTTCGGCGTGCACAGTCGCGGGGGCGTCGGCCGCGCCGACCGCGACGGTGCCGGTTGTCGTTCCGCGTCGCAGCTCGACCGCCGGACCGGTGACCGGCAGCCGGTCGTCGATCGCCCGCCCGGCCGTCACGGTGCCGAGGTGCTGCGCGAGCACCGGTTCGGGCAGCAGCCGGATCCCGCCGGTACGGGTGATGCCGAGCGCCACCACCCGGTGCCCCTGCCCGGCCAGGGCCCGGGCCACGCCGAGCGCCGAGGCGCAGGAGACCTCGTGTTCCGCCGACGGGCCTCCGAACAGGACACCGATCCGCACTGTCTCTCTCATGCCGCCACTCCCACAGTCATCCGGTCGCCCGCCAGCCGGGCCACCAGGTCCGCTTCCACGTTTCCGCCGGTCAGCACCACGCCGACAGTCATCTGCCGCCTGCCTTCGGGCGGCCACGGCGCCCCGCCCCCGGGGCGGGCGACGCCGCCCGCGCCGGCCGCCTCGCCGAGGCGCAAGGCGCCGGCCAGGGCGGCCGCGCCGGACGGCTCGACGAGCACCTTCAGGTCCAGCAGGAGCAGCCGGAACGCCTCGGCGATCGCGTCGTCGTCGACACGGACCACCCCGCGTACGCGGTTGCGGGCCACCGCGAACGGCAGGTCACCGACGCAGCCGGGACGCAGACCGTCGGCCAGGCTCGGCGCCGGGGCGACAGGTGTGGGCCGTCCGGCGGCCAGGCTGCGCGCCAGCGAGTCGCAGCCGACCGGCTCCACGCCGTACACCTCGATCGGGGTTCCGGCCGCCGCCAGGCAGGCACCGGCGATGCCGCCGCCCCCGCCCACCGGCACCACGAGCGCGTCCAGCGGTGTGCCGCGTCGCGCCGCCTCCTCGATCAGTTCCAGGCTCGCGCTGCCCTGACCGGCCACCACGTCCGGGTGGTCGTACGCGTCGACCAGCGGGTGGCCCTCCACCTCGGCGATCCGCCGGGCGACTGCGAGGCGTTCCTCCACAGTGGTGCCGGCCCGGACCACCCGGGCCCCGGCGGCCCGCGCCCGGTCCACCTTCACCGGCGCGGCGTCCTCCGGCAGCACGACGGTCGCGGCCAGCCCGTGCCGCCGCGCGGCGAGCGCCACCGCGACGGCGTGGTTGCCGGTGCTCTGCGCGATCACGCCGGTGTGCCCGGCGGCGGCGAGCCGGCCCACCGCCAGCATCGCGCCGCGCATCTTGTACGAGCCGCCGTCCTGGAGGTTCTCCGCCTTGAGCAGGATCCGGGCGCCGGCCAGGCGGTCGATCGCCGGGCTGTGCAGCACCGGGGTACGCACCACCCGGCCGGACAGCACGCGGGCGGCCTCCTCGACATGTGTGCGGTCCGGCAGTACCGGCGCGTCGATTCGGGGCATGGTCTCTCCTTCGGGATTCGAGTGGGCGCGGCGGCGCGGCAGGTCGAACAGCCAGTGCGCGCCGAGCGCGGTGAGGCAGCGGTGCGCGGCGAGGCTCAGTGCCAGCACGAGCGCGGTGAGCAGGACCGGGTAGACGGTCACCAGCAGCGCCCGGGCCGGCCCGGGCAGGCCGGCCAGCGGTGCGGCGAGGAGCCGGTCCAGCAGCGCCAGCACCGGCATGTGGATCACGTAGACACCAAGCGTGCGGCGGCCGAGCCGGGCCAGCGCCGGACCGGCCAGGCGGTGCCGGGCCAGCCGGGCGGCGGCGGTCAGCCCGAACGCCACAGCGATCACGGAGACGAGCAGGTACACGCCGGGCCACCTCTGCGCGCCGGCCGGCGCCATGGCGGCCAGCCCGATCGCGTACGCAAAGCCGGTGCCCACGAGCCGGCGGGTGTTCGCGCCGTCCGCCCACCGGGTGAGGTACGGCCGCAGGTGCACGCCGGCCAGGAAGAACACCAGGTTCTGGTAGACCTGCCCCCGGTTCCCGGGGCTGTCCAGCAGCCCGGTCGCCGCCACCGCGGACAGCGCGCCCGCAGCGGTCAGCAGCATCGCCGGGTGCACCCGGCGCAGCGCCTTCGCGATCGCGAAGTAGAGCGCCAGCGCGTACAGGTACCACAGATTCGAGGGCGTCACGGTGAGCTGGGCCAGCAGCTCACCACCGTCGGTGGCCCGGTCGGTCGGGAAGTCCGGTGCCGACGCCAGCAGCGCGGTGTGGATGAGCAGCCAGATCGCGTAGAGGTAGAGGTTCCGCGCGATCCGGGGCCGCCCGGCCACCCGCCACGGGCGGGCCACCGCGTTCGCCGCGAAGATGCCGGAGAGCGCGAAGAACAACGGCATCCGCAGCGGCAGCAACTGCTCGCCGAGCAGCCCCCACGCACCCGGCACCGGCAGGCCGACCCGCCAGTCGACGCGCAGGTAGTCCTTGACGACGACGTGCCACAGCACCACGAGCACGATGCAGGCGCCCTTCGCCACGTCGGCCCAGAGCACCCGGCCGTCGGGCGGCACGTTCCCCTCGGTACGGGTCGGCACTGCGGTCTCCTCTCCGGCCGTCTGCGGGTGGAAGGCGGCTCCGCCGGTCCCGTCCTCGGGCAGGTGTCATCGCGGGACGCCGCGACGGCGGCTCCCGGAGTCGTGTGTGGGGTGGTCAGCCCACGGGGGGCAGGTGGACGTCGACCCGCAGGCCGCCGTCCGGCCCCGGACGCGCGGCGATGATGCCGCCGTGCGCCTGGGTGATGGAGCGGGCGATGGCCAGGCCGAGCCCGGCGCCGCCGCCCTGGTTGGTCCGGTCCCGGGCGAGACGCCGGAACGGTTCGAACAGCCCGTCGACCGCCTCGGCGGGGACGCTCTGCCCGCTGTTCATGACGGTCAGCGCGGGGTCGCCGCCGACCGTGACGACGAGCCGGCCGCCCTCGCGGTTGTACTTGATGCCGTTCTCCACCAGGTTCGTAACCAGGCGTTCCAGCAGTACCCGCTCGCCGGTCACGATCCGGGGCGACAGCTGGGCCTCCACCGTCACGCCGGCCTCGGCGGCCCGGTCGGCGTACGCGGCCAGGACGCCGCTGACGATCTGTTCGAGGCGTTGCGGGGTGGAGGACCGCAGGCCCTGGTCGCTCTCGCTGAGCGCGAGCAGCCCTTCGATCAGCCGCTCGTTGCGTTCGTTCGTGGCGAGCAGTTGGGCGGTCAGCAGTTCCAGTTGCTCGCCGGTGAGCGACTGGGCCATGCCGACCTCGATCAGGGTGCGTTGCACCGCGAGCGGCGTACGCAGTTCGTGCGAGGCGTTCGCGGCGAACCGCCGCTGTCCCTCGTATCCGGCGGTGACCCGGTCCAGCATGTCGTCGATCGCGCGGCCGAGCCCGGCCAGCTCGTCCCGGCCGCCGCGCCGGATCCGGTAGCCGAGGTTCTGCGGCCCCAGGTTCGCGATCGGGGCGGCCAGGTCGTGCACCGGGCGCAGGCACCAGCGAGCAGCGCCCCACACCGCGAACCCGATGGCCACCAGCACCAGCAGTTCGATGAGCATGGGCAGCAGCGGGACGAACGGGCGGCCCGGCTCGCACACCGCGCCGATCGTGGCGAGGCCGCAGAACCGCTCGGCCTGCCCCCACACCATTTCGAGCAGCGACTTGACCAGGTTGGGCAGCATGAACCCGGCGAGCAGGGCGAGCACCCCGACCAGCAGGATGCGGCGGCGGGGGCTCACTCCGGCCCGCCGATCCGGTAGCCGGCCTTCGGCACCGTGTGGATGACGGACGGCTGGCCGAGCTTCTTGCGCAGGGTCATCACCGTCACCCGGACCGCGTTGGTGAACGGGTCGGCGAACTCGTCCCACGCCTGTTCCAGCAGCTCCTCGGCGCTCACCACCCGGCCACCGGCCCGCATCAGCACGTGCAGGACGGCGAACTCCTTCGGGCTCAGCCCGAGCGGGCTGCCGTCCCGGGTCGCGGAGTGCCGGGCCACGTCGAGCACCACACCGTGCTGCTCCAGCACCGGCGGGAGGGCCGGGGTGGATCGGCGGCCCAGCGCCTGCACCCGCGCCACCAGCTCGGCGAACGCGAACGGCTTGGTCAGGTAGTCGTCGGCGCCGAGCCCGAGGCCGGCGACCCGGTCCCGGATGCCGGCGGCGGCGGTGAGCAGCAGCACGCGGGTGCCGGCGTCCGACCCGGCCAGGCTCCGGCACACGTCGTCGCCGGTGGCGCCGGGCATGTCCCGGTCCAGCACCGCCACGTCGTACCGGTTGACCCCGATCCGTTCCAGCGCGCCGTCCCCGTCGTAGCAGACGTCGACAGCCATGGAGAACCGTCGCAACCCCTCGGCGACCGTGTCCGCCAAGAGCCGCTCGTCGTCCGCCACCAGCACCCGCACCGTTGCGCTCCCCCGTGTCTTCCCTCGTCGTCCGGCACACCTTCGCAGGCCGGAGTTAAGGGTTCCGTAAGCGTCCGCAGCAGCCATCCTCCACGCGGGCCGGGCTGCGACAACCGGCGTGGGGCCGTCTGGGCCGTTCGTCCGGTACGCGGGCGGCGCGAGCACCGCTCAAGTGACCCGGATCACGCATTGGCGCTCGGGGGTGAGGTGGGTCACGATGGGTGGAAGGAGGCGCTGGTGGCTGACCCGTGGCTCGCCCTGGAGTTCGGCGCGGATCCGGCGGAGCGGATCGCGCAGATCGGTGCCGCCCACGAGGCGTTCCTCGCCGCCGGCACCACCTCCGGCCGGGTCCGGGAGGTGGTGGCCCGATCCTGGGAGCGGTCCGCGCTGCTCGACCCGGAGACCACCGCGCCGGTCGACCTCGCCGACGACGCGCTGGAGACGTACCGCGCCGCGCACCCGCTGGCCCGGGTGATGCCGCTGTTCCGCGACCTGCTCGGCGGCATCGCGCAGGACGGCGCGCACCTGATGGCGGTCTGCGACGCCGCCGGGCGGCTGCTCTGGGTGGAGGGCCATCCCGGGGTGCTGCGGCACGCCGAGCGGATGAACTTCGTACCCGGCGCCCGCTGGGACGAGGCCCACGCCGGCACGAACGCCCCCGGCACCGCCCTCGCCGTCGACCACGGCGTGCAGATCTTCGCCACCGAGCACTTCGTCCGGCCCGTGCAGCGCTGGACCTGCGCCGCCGCGCCGATCCACGACCCGGCCAGCGGCGCGCTGCTCGGCGCCGTCGACATCACCGGCGGGGACCACCTGGCCAACCCGCAGAGCCTCGCCCTGGTCCGGGCCACCGCCCGGGCCGCCGAGGCGTTCCTGGCCGGTGCCGCGCCCGCCGCGCCGGACGTGGCGTACGTGTCGGCGCTCGGACGTGACGAGGCGGAGTTGCGCGTCGGCGGCCGGCGCATCCGGCTCGGCCGGCGGCACAGCGAGCTGCTGGTGCTGCTGGTCGACCATCCCGAGGGGCGCACCGGGGAACAGCTCGGCCTCGACCTCTACGGCGACGACAGGCGGCACCCGGTCACGCTGCGCGCCGAACTGTCCCGGCTGCGCCGCGTGCTCGGCGAGGAACTGCTCGACTCCCGCCCGTACCGGCTGCGACCGGCCGTGCGCGCCGACTTCCGTACCGTCACCGAACTGCTGGAACGTGGCGATCCGGCGGCGGCGCTGCGCGCGTACCCCGGGCCCTTGCTGCCCCTGTCGGACGCGCCGGGAGTCGCGCGACTGCGCCGCCTGGTCGACGGCCAGTTGCGCGCCGCCGTGCTGGCCGGCGCCGACCCGGGGCTGCTCGCGGCCTGGACCGCGACGGCGGCCGGGTCCGACGACCTGGCCGCCTGGCAGGCCCTGGCCCGGGCGTTGCCGCCGGGCGCGCCCCGTCGGCCGCTCGCCGTCGTGCGGGCCCGCCAGCTCGCCGAGGAGTACGCGCTGCCGCGCGCAACGTTCCTGCAACGTCCCGGAAACTAGCCTGCCCGCCATCCACCCCAGACGGACGGCGGAGGTACCCATGACGCGCTACGACGCCCCCACCCACTGGCAGTCCCGCTACGACCACTACATCGGCGGCGAGTACGTGAAGCCGCACGGTGGGAAGTACTTCGAGAACCCGACCCCGGTGACCGGGCAGACCTTCTGCGAGGTGGCCCGGGGCACCGCCGAGGACGTGGAGAAGGCGCTCGACGCGGCGCACGGCGCGGCCGACGCGTGGGGCCGCACGTCGGTCGCCGAACGCTCGCTGATCCTCAACCGGATCGCCGACCGCATGCAGGACAACCTGGAGTCCCTCGCGATCGCCGAGACGTGGGAGAACGGCAAGCCCGTACGCGAGACGCTCGCCGCCGACCTCCCGCTCGCGATCGACCACTTCCGCTACTTCGCCGGTGCGATCCGGGCGCAGGAGGGGTCGCTCGGCGAACTCGACGACGACACGGTCGCCTACCACTTCCACGAGCCGCTCGGCGTGGTCGGGCAGATCATCCCGTGGAACTTCCCGATCCTCATGGCGGTGTGGAAGCTCGCCCCGGCGCTGGCCGCCGGCAACGCGGTGGTGCTCAAGCCGGCCGAGCAGACACCCGCCTCGATCCACTACCTGCTCTCGCTGATCGGCGACCTGCTGCCGCCGGGCGTGGTGAACGTGGTGAACGGCTTCGGTGTCGAGGCGGGCAAGCCGCTCGCGTCCTCGCCGCGGGTGGCGAAGGTGGCGTTCACCGGCGAGACCACCACCGGGCGGCTGATCATGCAGTACGCCAGCGAGAACATCAGGCCGGTCACGCTGGAGCTGGGCGGCAAGAGCCCGAACATCTTCTTCGACGACGTCAGCGCCGCCTCCGACGACTTCCTGGACAAGGCCCTGGAAGGCTTCACCATGTTCGCCCTGAACCAGGGCGAGGTGTGCACCTGCCCGTCGCGGGCGCTCATCCAGCAGGGCCACTATGCCGACTTCCTGGCCGCCGCCGTGGACCGGACCCGGCAGATCACGCAGGGGCACCCGCTGGACACCGACACGATGGTCGGCGCGCAGGCGTCCAACGACCAGCTGGAGAAGATCCTGTCCTACCTGGACATCGGGCGGCAGGAGGGCGCTCGCGTCCTCACCGGCGGTGAGCGGGCGGACCTCGGCGGCGAGCTGTCCGGCGGCTACTACGTCCAGCCGACCATCTTCGAGGGCGACAACTCGATGCGGATCTTCCAGGAGGAGATCTTCGGCCCGGTCGTGTCGGTGACCTCCTTCGCCGACCTGGACGACGCCGTGAAGATCGCCAACGACACGCTGTACGGGCTCGGCGCGGGCGTGTGGACCCGGGACCTGAACACCGCGTACCGGGCCGGACGGGCCATCCAGGCCGGCCGGGTGTGGACGAACTGCTACCACGCGTACCCGGCGCACGCGGCGTTCGGCGGCTACAAGCAGTCCGGCATCGGCCGGGAGAACCACAAGATGATGCTGGAGCACTACCAGCAGACCAAGAACCTGCTGGTCAGCTACTCGCCGAAGAAGCTGGGCTTCTTCTGATGGGCGACACCGTGACCCTGACCCCCGCGGCGGCCGACCTGATCCGGTCGCTGCGGGGGCAGCACGGCCCGCTGATGTTCCACCAGTCCGGCGGCTGCTGCGACGGCAGCGCCCCGATGTGCTACCCGGCCGGTGAGTTTCGCACCGGCGGCTCGGACGTGCTGCTCGCCTCGCTGGCTGTCGACGGGGTGCCCGAGCCGGTGGAGTTCTGGATGTCGAAGGCCCAGTGGGAGCTGTGGCGGCACACCCGGCTCACCGTCGACGTGGTGCCCGGCCGGGGCAGCGGGTTCTCCCTGGAGGCCCCGGAGGGCGTCCGCTTCCTCATCCGGTCCCACCTGAACCGCTGATCTGTCCGAGATCTTGCAGCTCGCGGGCATCGCGGCGGTGGGATGCTGACGCCGTCCACTTCGGAGTACGCGTCCCACCACCGCCCGACAGGAGACCGCGCATGAACCCGGTCCGACAGCCAGTGCTCGCCGCCGGCCTCACCGCCCTGGCCACCGCCGCCACGCTCGGGCTCGCGCCGGGCGCCGCCGTCGCCGCCCCGGCCGCCTCCCCCAGCATCTCCGTCAACTGGTTCGGCGCCGCCGACGTGCGGGCGCACACCGCCACCGTCGGCGGTCGGTTCGACTGCGGGGCCGAGCGCGGCCTCGCGTACATCGAGGTGCACCTGGAGCAGCGGGTACGGCGCGGGTCGGTCACCGGCTTCGGGTTCGGCGTGATCGGCGCGTGCACCGACGAGCGCACCGCCGGCACGTGGACCGCGACCATCCCCGCCGACCAGGGCAGATTCCGCCCCGGCCCCGCCACCACCATCGCCCGCCTGGTGATCGAGCCCAACTCCCTCACCGAGACCACCGAACGCGTACGCCTGCGCCCCCACTGCGCCCGCCCCTGACCGCATCGGCGGCCTCCGGTCAGGCGATCTGCCGGAGGTCGTCGCCGTAGTCGAAGATGATCCGCAGCCGGGCGCCGAGGGCATTGGCGTACCGGCTCAGCGTGGCCACCTCGTTGACGTCGAGGTCGCCGTTCTCGATCTGGCTGACCCGGCCCGGCGTGACCCCCATGATCTCGGCGACCTGCCGCTGGGTGAGCCCCAGCCGCTTGCGCTCCTCGGCCAGGTGGAACGCGCTCACCCACGCGTCGGTCCGGGCGCGCTCCGCCTCGTACGCCTCGTCGTCACCGCCGAGTTCGGCGCGGACCTCGTCCCAGTGATAGAACTCCGTCACGACTCCCCCCTTCGCTCGCGCTCGCTGTCGAGCCAAGCCTTGTAGGCAACCTCCGCCGCCGGAATGTGCTGCCGGTACCAGCGGGTCCAGTTGCCCGCCTTGTTGCCGGCGACCAGGAGGACCGCCTGCGACCAGGGATCGAAGACGAACAGCACCCGGATAGCCACGTCCCGACCGGAGCGGGGCCGCAGCTCCTTCAGATTACGGAGACTGCTTCCACGCAGCGTGTCCACGAGCGGGCGACCCAGCCCCGGCCCGACCTCGGCCAGCTTGTCCACCGCCACCCGGACGCTCTCGTACGACGACGGGTCGTGGTCCCGCAGGTCGCGCAGCCAGTGCCGGACCTCTCCGGTGACCCGCACCGACCAGCGCTTCCCGTCCGCACCCATGCCCCGACTATAGCCCGGGCTAAACATCCCGGACTACCAGTCAGCGGTTGTCCAGGAGCGGCTGGGTGGGGTTCCACGGGGGTCCGCCGGCGGCGTCGTGGCGGCGGCGGGCTATCGCGGACAGCGCCTCCAGCACCACCCGGTTGCCCAGGTACGCGGTGATGTCGGCGTGGTCGTACGGCGGGGCGACCTCGACCACGTCCAGCCCGACCACAGGCAGCTCGTAACAGACCCGGCGCACCGCGTCGAGCAGTTGCCGGGAGGTGAACCCGCCCGGCTCGGGCGTGCCGGTGCCGGGTGCCATGCCCGGGTCGACCACGTCCACGTCGACGGAGAGGAACACGCCCTCGCACTCGTCGGTCGCGATGTCGAACGCCTCGGTGAGGCAGGTGTCCAGGCCGCGCGCCACGACTTCGGTCATCTCGTACGAGCGCATCCGCTGTTCCGCCATCCACGCCAGCGTGTCCGGGCCGGGCCAGTAGCCGCGCAGCCCGATCTGCAGGAAGCGGTCGCCGCGTACCGCACCGGACTCGATGAGCCGGCGCATCGGCTGGCCGTGGCCGTGCAGCGAGCCGAACTCGACGTCGCCGGTGTCGGCGTGCGCGTCGAAGTGCACGAGCGACACCCGGCCGAGCCCGTGGTGCCGGGCCACGCCTGTGGCGTCGGGCAGCGCGATGGAGTGGTCGCCGCCGAGCACCACCGGGATCGCCCCGGCGGCGGCGACCGCGTGCACGGCGGTCTCCAGCGCGGCCAGCGAGCGCTCGATGTCGCCGCTGAACATCTCCACGTCGCCGGCGTCGTAGACGCACAGGTCCTTCAGCCCGTCGACGCGCAGCGCCAGCGACGGGCGGGAGCCGTCGTGCGGCAGGTAGCAGGCCTGCCGGATGGCGGACGGCCCGAACCGGGTGCCGGGCCGGTGCGAGGTGCCGCCGTCGAACGGCGCCCCGATGATCACCACGTCCGCGTCGGCGTACGTGACCGGTTCCTCGACTGTGCACGGCGGCACACCCAGGAACGTGATGTCGGGACCGTACATCGGGCCGTACCGGGTCATCGTTCCTCCATCCCCCACGGCGAACCGTAGCCGGTGAGCAGGTCCAGGAAGGGGATCGGCGGGAACGCCTCCGGGCCGAGCACGCCCGTGCCGGACCAGGCGCCGGTGGCGAGCAGTTCCAGCGCGACGACCGGGTTGACGGCGGTCTGCCAGACCACCGCCTGGTGGCCGTACTCGGCCATCGACCACTCGTTGTCGACCACGTGGTAGAGGTAGACGCGGCGGGGCCGGCCGTCCGGCCCGGTGCCGGTGACGTACGTGCCGGCGCACGTCTTGCCGCTCATCCGGTCGCCGAGCGTGGCCGGGTCGGGCAGCGCGGCGGCCACCAGGTCGCGCGGCGACACGTCGACCCCGCGTACGCGCACCGGCTGGGTGGAGTCCAGCCCGAGCTTGTGCAGCGTGCGCAGCACCTCGATGAACTCGGCGCCGAGGCCGTACTTGAAGGTGACCCGCTTCGCCGGCACCCAGCGCGGGATGAGCAGCACCTCCTCGTGCTCGACGTTGACGCACTCGACCGGGCCGATCCCGGCCGGGAAGTCGAACACCTCCGGCTCGCTGAACGGTTCGGTGGTGAACCAGCCGCGCCCGGCCTCCCAGATCACCGGCGGGTTGAGGCACTCCTCGATGGTGGTCCAGATGGAGAACGAGGGCGCGAACTCGTACCCGGCGACTGTGAGGTTCGCGCCGTCGCGTACCCCGATCTCGTCGATCTCGGCGAAGAGTTCGTCGGCGGCGTAGCGGGCGAAGACGTCGGACAGGCCCGGTTCGACGCCGATGCCGCAGAGCGCGAGCCGTCCGGCGGCGGCCCACCGCTCCGCGACGGCGAACTGCTCGTCGCCGAGCTTGACCCCGGTCTCGGCGTAGGGGTGCTCGGGGTGCGGCCGGGACAGCGACATCGCCATGTCCAGGTAGTCGGCCCCGGCGGCGAACGCGCCGTCGAAGATCGGCATGACGAAGCGCGGGTCCACCGCGTTGAGCACGTGCGTGATCCGGTGTTCCCGGCACAGCGCGGCCACCGCGTCGGCGGAGGCGGCGTCCACTGTGGCGGCGACGAACCGGTCGCCGTGCCCGGCGACGGCCCGCGCGGCCCGCGCCGGGTCGTGGTCGGCGACCACCATGATCTCGAAGAAGGTACGGCGGGCGGCGATGGATACGGCGGCGGAGCCGACGCCACCGGCGCCGACGAGGAGGATACGCATCAGGAGTCGAACCCCAGTCCAAGACGGTCGAGAGTACGGAGCCAGAGGTTGCGCCGTCCGTCCCGCGCATCGGCGCGGGCGAGCGACCATCGGGTGAGGTTGATGCCCACGGACCGGGCCGGTTCCGGCGGGAACGGCAGCGGCTTGCGGCGCACCAGGTCGAGCCGGGTCAGCGGGGTGTCAGTGCCGGAGAGCAGGTCGAGCGTCACGCGGGCGCCGAACCGGGTCGCGCCGACGCCGAGCCCGGTGAACCCGGCGGCGTACGCCAGGCGTCCGGAGTACGCGGTGCCGAAGAACGCGCAGAACCGGGTGCAGGTGTCGATGATGCCACCCCAGCGGTGGCTGAACCGCAGCCCGTCCAGTTGGGGAAAGGTCGCGAAGAAGTGCGACGCCAGCGTGGTGAAGGTGGCCTCGCGCTGCTCCAGCGCGGGCGCCACCCGGTTGCCGTAGTGGTAGACGGCGTCGTAGCCGCCGAACAGGATCCGGTTGTCGGCGGTGAGCCGGTAGTAGTGGAACTGGTTGCCGGTGTCGGCGAGCCCCTGCCGGTGCCGCCAGCCGATCGCGTCGCGCTGCGCCCCGGTCAGCGGCTCGGTCATCAGCGCGTAGTCGTAGACCGGCACGATCCAGGAGCGCAGCCGGCGCAGCAGCGGCGGGAACGCGTTCGTGGCCAGCACGACCTGCCGCGCCCGTACCGCGCCGGGCGCCGCGTCCGCGCCGCCCGCCGTGGTGGCGCGCAGCCCGGCGCCGTCGCCGGTCAGGCCGGTGACGCGGGTGTGCTCGTGCACGCGTACGCCCAGGTCGAGCGCGGCCCGGCGCAGTCCCCAGGCGAGCTTCGCCGGGTCGAGCAGGGCCACCCGGTCGCGGTCCCACATCCCGCCCAGGTACGTCGGCGACGCCACCTCGGCGCGTACTTCGTCTCGGTCGAGCAGCCGCACGTCGTGGCCGTACCGGCGGGCCAGGTCGGCGTCGGCGGCGAGCCCGTCGAGCTGGTACGGCTCGACAGCAACCGCCAGTTCGCCGGTGCGTTCGAAGTCGCAGTCGATGTCGTACTTCGCCACGGTGGCGGCGATGGCGTCGAGGTTCTCCCGGCCCAGCCGTTCCAGCTCGCCGATCTCGCCGGGGAACCGCTCGACGCCGTTGGCGAGCCCGTGGGTGAGCGACGCGGCGCAGAACCCGCCGTTGCGCCCGGACGCCGCCCAGCCGCACGTGCCCGCGTCGACGAGCAGGACGTCGCGGTCCGGGTCGGCCTCCTTCGCGAGCAGCGCGGTCCACAGCCCGGCGTAGCCGCCGCCGACCACGAGCAGGTCGGCGGTGTGCGTCCCGGTCAGCGGCGGCAGCGGGTCGGGGCGTTCCGGGCGGTCCAGCCAGTACGACACGGGCGCGGCGTCGGCCAGCGCCCGGCCGGTATGCGGGAGTGTCATGGCTTGCCCGCCGGTGTGGCGACCATCGCGAGGGCGGCCCGTCGCGCCCGCCGCCCCCGCAGCGAGGTGGCCCCGACCAGCAGCAACGCGATCACGAACATGGCCGTGCCGATCACGTTCACCTGCGGCGGGATGCCCCGCTGGGAGGCGCCCCAGACGTACATCGGGAACGTGACAGTGGTGCCGGCGTTGAAGTTCGTGATGATGAAGTCGTCGAAGCTGAGCGAGAACGCCAGCAGCGCGGCGGCCACGATGCCGGGTAGCACGAGCGGCAGTGTGATCCGGCGGAACGTCTGCCACTCGCTGGCGTACAGGTCCATCGCGGCTTCCTCCAGCCGCCGGTCCATGCCGGAGAGCCGGGCCTTCACGGTGACCACGACGAACGACACGCAGAACATGACGTGCGCGATGACGATGGTCCAGAAGCCCTGCGGCACCCCGGCGGCGACGAAGAGGGCGAGCAGCGAGGTGCCCATCACGAGTTCCGGGGTGGCCATCGGCAGGAAGATCAGCCCGTTGAGCCCGGAGCGGCCGCGGAAGCTGTGCCGGACCAGGGCGAACGCCATCAGCGTGCCGAGGAGCGTGGAGACGACCGTGGCGATGAGGCCGATCTGCATGCTGCGCACCACGGCGTCGCACATGTCCGAGGTGGCGCAGGGCTGCTTCCAGTTGTCGAGCGTGAACTCGTTGAAGTCGTAGGAGAGCCGGCTGGAGGGCCGGTTGAAGGACAGGCCGGCGACCACCATGATCGGCAGCGTCAGGTAGCCGAGGACGAGCAGTGCCACGCCCATCACCCACCGGTCGGCGAGCCAGCGCCTAAGTTTCACAGCGCCCGCCTTTCGTTCGCGACTGCGGGGCTCCGCTTCGCTGCGCTCCTCGCGCTCACAGAACCTCCTCCGTGCCGGCCTTCCGCAGGTAGACGAAGACGATCGCCAGGATCGCGGCCATCAGCAGGAACGACAGCGCCGCGCCCTGCGGATAGTCCAGCCGGACCAGGAACGCCGAGTCGATGACGTTGCCGATCATGTACTCGTTCGGCGTACCGAGCAGCTCGGCGTTGATGTAGTCACCGGTGGCCGGGATGAAGAACAGCAGCGTGCCGGCGATCAGACCGGGCATCGACAGCGGCAGCGTGACCTTGGCGAACGCGCGCAGCGGGCTCGCGTACAGGTCGCTCGCCGCCTCCAGCAGCCGGGAATCGAGCCGCTCCAGGCTCGCGTACAGCGGCAGCACCAGGAACGGCAGGAAGTTGTACGTCAGGCCGAGCACAACGGCGATCGGGGTGGCGAGCAGCCGGCCGTCCGGGCCGAGCAGGTGCACGTCGCGCAGCAGCCCGACCAGCGCGCCGTTGTCCGACAGGATGGTCTTCCAGGCCAGCGTGCGCACCAGGAAGCTGGTGAACATCGGCGCGACCACCGCGACCAGCAGCAGGTTCTTCCACCGGCCGGCCTTCTGCGCGATCGCGTACGCCAGCGGATAGCCCATCAGCAACGCGAGCACCAGCGCGATGGCCGAGTAGAGGAACGACCGGGAGAACTGCGGCCAGTACGCCTGCAACGCGTCCGGGTAGTTGCTGAACGCCCAGGTCATGGCGTACCCGGTGGAGAGCGAGCCGGCCGGGTCGTAGAGGCTGGCCGAGGCGAGCTGCACCAGCGGGAGCGCGAAGAAGACGAGCAGCCAGACCGCGCCGGGCAGCAGCAACAGGTACGGCAGGAGGCGGCTGCGCCCGCGCCGCACCGGCGGCGGCACCGGCTTCCCGGCGGAGGTCGGTACGTGGGCCAGCGCGCTCATGCCGACGCACCCACCGGCGGCTCGTCGAGCAGCGGCGCGGTCTGGTCGTCCTCACCGGCGGCCCGGGGCAGCAGGAACGCGTGCCGCGGATCCCAGTGCGCGGTCACCGCCGTACCGACGGCGAGGCGGCCGCCCAGCCCGCTGTTCGCGGCGAACGCGGACAGCTCGCTGCCCCACGCGGTGCGCACCAGGTACTGGGTGCTCACCCCGACGTAGGAGGTGTCGGTGACGATGCCGCCGACGTGCTGGTGCCCGGCCGGCACCCCGTCCGGGCCGTCGGCCAGGTGCAGCTTCTCCGGACGTACGCCGAGGAAGGCCGGCCCGTCGGTGAGCCGGGCCCGCCCGGCGGGCACCGAGAAGCGCGAGCCGTGCGCCGTGACCAGCACGTCGTCGGCGGCGCGACCGCCGGCTTCGGCGGCGAGCAGGTTGGACTGGCCGAGGAAGTTCGCCACGAACGCGGTGGCCGGGTACTCGTAGATGTCGGCGGGCGCACCGAGTTGCTCGATCCGGCCGGCGTTCATCACCGCGACCGTGTCGGCCATCGTCATGGCCTCCTCCTGGTCGTGGGTGACGTGCACGAACGTGATGCCGACCTCGGTCTGGATCCGCTTCAGCTCGATCTGCATCTGCCGGCGCAGCTTGAGGTCGAGCGCGCCGAGCGGCTCGTCGAGCAACAGCACCTGCGGGTGGTTGATGAGCGCCCGGGCCAGCGCGACGCGCTGCTGCTGGCCGCCGGAGAGCTGGGCCGGGCGGCGCCGCCCGTACCCTTCGAGCTGCACCAGGGCGAGCATCCGCTCCACCTGGTCGCTCACCTTGCGGATGCCGCGGCGGCGCAGCCCGAACGCCACGTTCTCGTGGATGTCCAGGTGCGGGAAGAGGGCGTAGCTCTGGAAGACGGTGTTCACCGGCCGCTTGTACGGCCGCAGCCCGGCGATGTCCTGCTCGCCGAGCAGCACCTGCCCGCTCGTGGGCTGCTCCAGCCCGGCGATCATCCGCAGTGTGGTGGTCTTGCCGCAGCCGGACGCGCCGAGCAGGGCGAAGAACGAGCCCTGCGGGATGGTGAGGGTGAGGTCGTCGACGGCGGTGAAGACGCCGAACCGCTTGGTCAGGTCGACCAGTCGCAGGTCACCGGCCGGGGTCTGCTGCCCCTTCACGCGCCGATCACCTGCTGGAACTTGGTCTCGTACTCCTTCTCCTGCGCTTCGTCGAGCGCCATGAAGACCTTGGCCTTGGACAGCATCGTGTCGTCCGGGAAGATCAGCGGGTTGGTCGCCAGATCCGGGTCGATCTTCTCCATCTCGGCCTGCGCGCCCTGCACGGGGCAGATGTAGTTGACGTACGCGGCCAGCTTCGCCGCCACCGCCGGGTCGTAGTAGTGGTTCATCAACGCTTCGGCGTTGGCCTTGTGGGTGGCCTTGTTCGGCACCAGCATGTTGTCCGACCAGAGCATCACGCCGGACTCGGGCACCACGAACTTGATCTTGTCGTCCTCGAAGCCGAGCTGCACGACGTCGCCGGACCAGCCGATGCACGCGGCGATGTCGCCCTTGGCCAGGTCGGGCGCGTAGTCGTTGCCGGTGAACCGCCGGATCTGCTTGCTGTCCACCGCCTTCTTCAGCTTGTTCAGCGCGTCGTCGAACTGGGCCGGGGTGAACTTGGCCGGGTCGTGGCCGAGCGACTGGAGCAGCAGGCCGATGGTGTCGCGCATCTCCGACAGCACTGTCACCTTGCCCTTGAGATCGGGGCGGGTGAGCAGCTCGTCGACGGTGCGGATCTCCTTGGCGACCTTGGCGTTGTACGCGAGCCCGGCCAGCCCGGACTGCCACGGGACCGCGAGCTGGGTCTCGGCGTCGAAGGAGCGCCCGCGCAGCGACGACAGCAGGTTCGCCTCGACGTTGGGCATCTTCGACTTGTCGAGCTTCTGCACCCAGCCGAGGCGGATCATCCGGGCGGCCATCCAGTCGGTGAGCACCATGATGTCCCGGCCGGTGCTCTGACACCCGGCGAGCTGGTTGCGCACCTTGCCGAAGAACTCGTTGTTGTCGTTGACGTCCTCGGTGTACGTCACCTGGATGCCCGACGCGGCGACGAACGCATCGAGCGTGGGGCGCTTGGACTCGTCCTTCTCGTCGGTGTCCATGTACTGCGGCCAGTTCGAGAAGGCGACCTTCTTCTCGGTGGCGGACAGATCCTCGCTCTTGCAGCCGGCTTCGGTCTGCTGGGCGCCCTTGGTCCCGCAGCCGGCCAGGGTGCCCGCGGTGGCGAGCAGCGCGGCCGAGCCGACGGTCCCGGTGAGCAGACCACGCCGGGTGAGGGGCCGGAGGGGACTACGCATGTGACGACTCCTTGGGGGGCATCGTCGGCGGCGGGACGGGGGCGGCGCGCCGGCGGGAGGGTCAGTGGCGATGGACGACTGATCCTGACATGAGAAAACCTCTCTCACAAGGGATTCCGTTGCCGGAATAGCCAGTCGCCACGAAATACGCCAGACTGCGCGGGGCACTACGCTCAACACGGAGAATCGGACACGAGGAGCGTCGATGGTCAACCGGCACCAGGAGAACTCCAACGGCGCCCGCCGGGTCACGGTGCGTGAAGGAGCCAATCACGCTCTGCTCGACGACGTGGCCAAGCAGATCATCGAGCAGCTCCAGGAGGACGGGCGCCGTCCGTACGCGAGCATCGGCAAGGCGGTCGGCCTCTCCGAGGCGGCGGTACGCCAGCGGGTGCAACGGCTGCTCGACGCGGGCGTCATGCAGATCGTCGCGGTCACCGATCCGCTCCAGCTCGGCTTCCCCCGCCAGGCCATGATCGGGCTGCGCACCGACGGCGACCTGGAACCCGTCGCCGACCGGCTGGCCGAGTTCGAGGAGATCGACTACGTGGTGATCACCGCCGGCTCGTTCGACCTGCTGGCCGAGGTGGTCTGCCGCAACGACGCACACCTGCTGGAGATCCTCCAGAAGCTGCGCGGCGTGCCCGGGGTGCTCTCCACCGAGGCGTTCGTCTACCTGAAGCTGCGCAAGCAGACCTACAGCTGGGGCACCGCCTGATGCGGATTCCGTCGGCAGGAAAGTGATATGGCGCTGAATCCGTCGCGCTGAAGCTTGTTCGCTTGCCTTATCGGCATCGCCTGTGGGATAACCGTGGGCAGAGCGGCCGGTGTCACCCCTGACCGGCCCGAGACCCGATGGGGCTGACATGGCCAACGCCACCGACCATCTCTGGATGCACTTCACCCGCATGGCGAGCTACCCGGCCGGCGAGGTTCCGACAATCGTCCGGGGCGAGGGCGCGTACGTCTGGGACGCGCAGGGCCGCCGCTACCTGGACGGGCTGGCCGGGCTGTTCGTGGTGAACGCCGGTCACGGCCGCGCCGAGCTGGCCGAGGCCGCCGCCAAGCAGGCCGGCGAGCTGGCCTACTTCCCGCTCTGGTCGTACGCCCACCCGAAGGCCGTCGAGCTGGCCGAGAAGATCGCCACGCTCACGCCCGGCGACCTGAACCGGGTCTTCTTCACCACCGGCGGCTCCGAGGCCGTCGAGGCGGCGTGGAAGCTGGCCCGGGCCTACTTCAAGCGCACCGGCAAGCCCACCAAGCACAAGGTGGTCAGCCGCTACATCGCCTACCACGGCACCTCGATGGGCGCGCTGTCGATCACCGGCCTGCCCGGCATCAAGACCGACTTCGAGCCGCTGGTGCCCGGTGGCATCAAGGTGCCGAACACCAACTTCTACCGGGCCCCCGAGCACGGCGACGACGCCGAGGCGTTCGGCCGGTGGGCCGCCGACGAGATCGGCCGGGCGATCGAGCGGGAGGGGCCGGAGACGGTCGCCGCCGTCTTCCTGGAGCCGGTGCAGAACTCCGGCGGCTGCTTCCCGCCGCCGCCCGGCTACTTCGAGCGGGTACGCGAGATCTGCGACGCGTACGACGTGCTGCTCGTCAGCGACGAGGTGATCTGCTCCTGGGGCCGGCTCGGCGAGTACTTCGGCGCCGTCCGCTACGGCTACCAGCCGGACATCATCACCACCGCCAAGGGCATCACCTCCGGCTACGCCCCGCTCGGCGCGATGATCGCCAGCGAGCGGCTGATGGAGCCGTTCCTCACCGAGACCGGCATGTTCGCGCACGGGGTGACGTTCGGCGGCCACCCGGTCTCCTGCGCGGTCGCGCTGGCCAACCTGGAGGTGTTCGCCCGGGAGGACCTGATCGGGCACGTCCGGGCGAACGAGGGCGCGTTCCGGTCCACCCTGGAGAAGCTGCACGACCTGCCGATCGTCGGCGACGTCCGGGGCGACGGCTACTTCTACGGCATCGAGCTGGTGAAGGACAAGACGACCCGGGAGACGTTCGACGAGGCCGAGTCCGAGCGGCTCCTGCGCGGCTTCCTGTCCACAGCGCTGTTCGACGCCGGGCTCTACTGCCGGGCGGACGACCGGGGCGACCCGGTGGTGCAGCTCGCCCCGCCGCTGATCGCCGACCAGCAGCACTTCGACGAGATCGAGCAGATCCTGCGCGCGGTGCTGACCGAGGCGTGGTCCCGGCTCTGACGCCGATGACCGACTACCGGCATCTGTCGTACTGGCTGTCCGGCCTGGACGAGCCGCTGACACCGCGACCCGGGTTGCCCGGCGACACGGACGCCGACGTGGCGATCGTGGGCGCCGGGTACACCGGGCTGTGGACGGCCTGGTACCTGGCCGAGGCCGACCCCACGTTGCGCGTCGTCGTGCTGGAGCGGGAGATCGCCGGGTACGGCGCATCGGGGCGCAACGGCGGCTGGTGCTCGGCGCTGTTCCCCACCTCGCTGCCGGCGCTGGCCCGGCGGCACGGCCGGGACCGGGCACTGGCCATGCAGCGAGCCATGCACGCCACGGTCGCCGAGGTGGGGCGGGTCGCCGCCGCCGAGGGCATCGACTGCGACTGGCGGGCCGGCGGCACGGTGATGCTCGCGCGTGGCGAGGCCCAGCTCCAGCGGGCCCGCGCCGAGGTCGCCCAGGCCCACGCGCACGGGCTGACCGACGACGACCTGAGGCTGCTCGACGCCGCCGAGGCCGCCGCGCGCTGCGCCGCCGAGGGGGTACGCGGCGGCACGTACACCCCGCACTGCGCGGCCGTACACCCGGCGAAGCTGGTCCGGGGTCTGGCCCGGGCGGTGGAGCGCCGGGGCGTACGCATCCACGAGCGCACCCCGGTGACCGCGCTGCGGCCGGGCGCGGCGGTGACCCCGGCGGGCGTGGTCCGGGTGCCCGTGGTGGTGCGTGCGACGGAGGGCTACACGCCGGGGCTGCCAGGCCAGCGGCGGACCGTGGCGCCCGTCTACTCGCTGATGGTGGCCACCCCGCCGCTGCCCGAGGAGACGTGGGCGCGGATCGGGCTGGCGGAGCGGGAGACGTTCTCCGACTACCGGCACGTCATCGTGTACGGCCAGCGCACCGCCGACGGCCGGCTCGCGTTCGGCGGGCGGGGCGCGCCCTACCACTACGCCTCCCGGGTCCGGCAGGGCTTCGACCGGGAGCCACGGGTGTTCGCGGCGCTGCGCCGGGCGCTCGGGGAGCTGTTCCCGGTGCTCGGGCCGGACGTGCCGGTGACGCACGCCTGGGGCGGGCCGCTCGGCGTGGCCCGGGACTGGGCCGCGTCGGTGGGGCTGGACCGGCGTACCGGGCTGGCCTGGGCCGGCGGGTACGTCGGTGACGGCGTCGGCACCAGCAACCTCGCCGGGCGTACGCTCGCCGACCTGATCCGGGGCGTGGAGAGCGACCTCACGGCGCTGCCCTGGGTCGGGCACCGCTCCCCCCACTGGGAACCGGAGCCGCTGCGCTGGCTGGCCATGAACGCCGGCCTGCGGGTGATGTCCTCAGCCGACCAGAGCGAGCACCGCACCGCCCGCCCGTCCCGCCGAGCCGATCTCTTCAACCGCTTCCTCGGCCACTGACCGCGCCACCCATCCCGGCGCACACCCCGTTGATCATGAAGTTAGCGGCACTCAGGGAGATCGAAAACGCCGTCAACTTCATGATCGACCGGTGGAGGGCCGGGGCCCGCGGGCCTGAACGGCGGTCGGTCAGTGGTGGGGTGGGATGACCCGGAGGTGGCCCCGGCGGCCCTGCTGGGGGGTCTGGGGCTTGGCGGGCTCGTCCTCCGGAGGACGGGGCGGGGCGGGGCGTGCGGCCTCGCGTACCGCCTCGGCCAGCGCCACCAGGTCGTCGGTGGTGGGCGGCGGCGGCTCGAACTCGCCCTCGTGCCGCACCACGTCCCAGCCGCGCGGGGCGGTCAGGCTACGGGCGTGCGGCTCACACAGGTCGTACGTGTGCGGTTCGGCGAACGCCGCGAGCGGGCCCACCACCGCCGTCGACTCGTTGTAGACATAGGTCAATGTGGCGACCGCTTGCCGGGGGCAGCCGTTACGGGAGCAGCGCCGTGGTGACCTCACGGCGGCAGGGTATCCCCATTACCGGGTCCGGCGCACCGCTTCGCGTTACGACACGCCCGTCATGGTGATCACAATTCCTCCGATCGGCGCAGCGGCACGCCGGACGGCCGCGCGACGGCGGGTGGACCGCCGACCCGGGCTACCCTGTGCGTCATGACGAGCCCCCAGAACCGCCGCCCCGGCTCCGGCCGGCGCACCCACCGTGACCGGCACGGTCGCGGGCTGCGCGGGCGGCTGGTGCCGGCCACGGTGCCGCTGGCGCGGACGAAGGCCGAGGTCTTCGACGATCTGGTGCTCGACACGGTGGAGACGCTCGAACGCCGGTTCGCCAAGGAACTGGCCGGGGTGGAGTTCGCGGTCGAGGACGTCCCGCCGGATCTGAACGTCTACGACTCGGACGTGCTGGAGGACGGCGAGGTGCCGCTCGCCCGGCTGCTGCCCGGGCGGCCCGGCCGCCAGGAGGTGCCGCCGCGGATCGTGCTCTACCGGCGGCCGCTGGAGTTCCGCGCGATGGATCGCGAGGACCTCGCCGACCTGGTGCATGACGTGATCATCGAGCAGGTGGCGAATCTGCTCGGGGTCGACCCGGACGAGCTGGCCTGACCGGCTGACCGGACAGGCGCCGCCACCCGGCCGGACGCGCCGGCCGGACAGCGACCCGGGTCCGGGCGGCCCCCACCGCCCGTGGACCCGTACGTGGATCAGGCGGCGACCCGCCGCTTGAGCTTGCGCCGCTCCCGCTCGGAGAGGCCACCCCAGATCCCGAACCGCTCGTCGTGGCCGAGCGCGTACTCCAGGCATTCCGTCTTCACTTCGCACCGCGAGCAGATGCGCTTCGCCTCGCGGGTCGAGCCGCCCTTCTCGGGAAAGAACGCCTCCGGGTCGGTCTGCGAGCAGAGCGCTCGCTCCTGCCACTCCGGCGCGTTCCCGAGCAGGTCGGCCACCTCGAGCTGGCCGTCCATCGATTGCCTCCTTGTCGCGCACCGGCGTCATTCGCCGCTGCAACCCCCCACGCGAAAGGCGTGCCTGTCCGTACGGTCACCATTTGTTGCGTTCCGTGCGAACAACCCCATTCAAATTACACGCGTGTAATGCGTGCGCCGTCAAGCCAAACTTGATAATGGAGTCGCCCTCCCGACACGTCCGTGACGACCGCCGCGGTCGCCCGTAGCCTCGCAACCTGCCCTATCGATTCAGACCCCGGACGAGTAACGCCCTCCCCGGCGAGTTGCCGGAAGTTTTCTGCCGTGGCGCATCGCCGGCAGGCCGGCCGGACGCCCCCGCCGGCCGCTCGCACCAAGATCAGAATTGGTGGGGCAAAGGGTAACCCGCTTCCCGCTGTACCGCCCGTCGAGCCGTCCAACGCCGACCGCGCCCCGTCCATCATGTGGACCGGGCGCGGGTTCCGGCGCGACTGACGGATCAGTCCAAGCGGGCTGGTGAGCTGGTGGGCCAAACGAATTCGGCGATCGACCCACCGGTGACCGAGATTGCGCCGGCGGACGTACTCTCGTCCCACCAGACGGTATACACACCCGCCTCCAGATCCGGGTAGACGGCACTGTGGAACACCCCGTCCCGGACGTGCCGCTCGCGTACGGCGGAGTGGGTCCGCGGGCCGTCGAGGTCCACGCGGCTGATCTCGATCTCCCGGCCGTGCAGGTCCCGCCCGGTGTGGATGATCAGCGCGCCCCGGTCGCCGCCCAGGTCGAGCACGACGCTGCCGACCTCCGACGGGCCGAGATCGTGATGGTGTGACATTCGCCGGCTCCCGTCAGGACTTCTTCGCCTGCGGGTTGCCGAACCCGTCGTACGGCGTGCCGAGGAACGGGAAGTCGGCCAGGAACGGCGCTGTCACGTCGGCCGCGCTCAGGCCCGGTGTCACCGCCGCGGCGGCGGCGTCCGGCCGGAACGTCTTGTCGACGAGCGGCACGGTCAGCCCGGCGATGGCGCGCAGCGCGATCGTCACCACGTCGTCGGCGGGACGGCGGCCGTTGGGGAAGCCGGCCAGGTCGCCGCCGAGCACGCCGAACCGGTCCGGTTTGCGGCTGGGCCGGATCGCCGTGTTCAGCCGCAGCATGTCCGCCTGGACGTCACCGGTGGTGTTGGCGAAGCCGTCGATCAGTCCGGCCGGGACGCCGGTGAGCAGGATCGCCACCAGGTCGGCACGCGGCTTCTTGGACTTGTTGAGCGCGTCCAGATTGGGGAACACACCCGGGTAGAGCGCCGGCAGCAGCCCGGCCAGCTCGGGCCGCTCCACGAACCCGGCGAACCGCTTGTCCTCCGACGGCGGCAGCGTGTTCCAGACGTCCTTCCTGGACATCGGCACGATGACCTCGTTGAACAACGGGTTACCGAGCCGCGACACCTGCGTGAAGGGTCCGGCGGCGGTGTCAGCGGCGACCCGGTCACCCAGCACCCGCACCTGCTGGCGGGACGCACTGGTCCAGACCCCGATGGTCGAGGCGCGGTCGGCGTAGCCGTAGCGGGCCGCCTTGCGGCGTACCTGGTTGAGCGGCACCTGCACGGCGAGACTGTGCACGTTGAGCCGGTCCAGCGCGTTCACCGGCTCGCCCTCGTCCCGGAACAGCTTCTTGCCGGCGACGTGCAGCTGCTGGAACGGCCGCAGCGTACCCAGGTCGAACACCGCGCCCAGGTCGACGAAGAAGCCGTCGGCCCGCTGCCCGGCGAACACCTTCTCACCGGTGGACAGCTTGAACGTCGCCTGCCGGACCAGGTTCTGGTAGTTCGGCGTGGACAGCGGCCCGACGTTGCACGGCGGGCAGGGCAGTTTGTGCGCCAGCACACGCGCGCGGCCGTCGGCGATCCGGGTCAGCCGGTAGAACTGCCGCCGGTTCCAGTTCTTGCTCTCCAGCGACTCGATCGGCCCGGTGTTGTAGAGAAAACTGTTCTGGTTCGTGATCTCGGTAGTGAATTCGAAACGATAGGTGACGTCCGGATAACCGTCGCCGTCGTTGTCGATGTGAATCTCGTACCGGACGTCGTCACCGAACTCGAAGAAGTTCGGGCCGCCGGACGGGAGCTGCACCGGCACGTAGTTGGCGATCAACGTGACCGTGTCCGGCTGGCTCGGCGTGACGAACGCGTACAGGTCGGAACTGTCGGCGACCGGATCCTTGGCGATCTCCGGGGCCTCGCGGTGAGAGGACATGGCGGACGCACCTTCGTCGGGGGAACGGAAGTCGGAACCGGCGCCGGGAGCCCGCGCCGGTGGAGGGTGGATCAGCGCCGGCCGGCGGCGCGCACCAGGCGGTCGGCCAGGCCGCGGTCGCGTACCTCGACCCGGGTGGTGCCGACGAAGACGTCCATGACGCCGGTGGCGGCGTCGCGGAGGTGGACCACGATCGGCTCGTCGCGCCGGCTCGCCGTGGGGGCGTTCTGGGCGGCGGACAGGCCCGGCACGGTGAGGGCGGCGGCGCCCAGTGTCGCGCTCGCCGCGGCGGTGAGCGTCTGCCTGCGGGTCAATCGCGGCCAGGTCCGCCGTTTCGGCGCGTCGGTGGTCTCGTCAGTGCTCATCGGCAACCTTTCCGGACCGGCGCCGCAGCGCCGCAGCGGGCCGGGCGCCCGGACACCGCCGGGCCCCGGTTCGGGGTCACCGGCGGCGGTCCTCGCCGAAACCGCCGCCGGCATCCACAGGTACGGCGCGCGGCGGGGAAAGGTTCGACCTCAGGCGCGGGCGTGACCGTACGCGGTCGTCCGCTTGCGGAACGGCCGCCCCGCGGCGGTGGCGATGGCCCGCAACTGCTCCTCGGTACGGGCCGACCCGTTGCCCGAGCCGGCCATCCGGGAGATCGTCTCCTCCATCAGCGTGCCGCCGAGGTCGTTGCAGCCGCCGCGCAGCATCTCCACTGTGCCTTCGTCGCCGAGCTTCACCCAGGAGCACTGGATGTTGTCGATCCGGCCGTGCAGCAGCAGGCGGGCCATCGCGTGCACCACCCGGTTCTCCCGCCAGGTCGGGCCCGGGCGGGCGATGCCGGCCAGGTAGATGGGCGCGTTGGTGTGCACGAACGGCAGCGCCACGAACTCGGTGAACCCGCCGGTACGGTCCTGCACGCCGGCCAGCACCCGGAAGTGGGCGAGCCACTGGCCCGGGTGGTCCACGTGGCCGTACATCATCGTGGAGCTGGACCGGATGCCCAGCTCGTGCGCCGTGCTCACCACGTCGACCCAGGCGGAGGCCGGCAGTTTGCCCTTGGTGAGCACCCAGCGCACGTCGTCGTCGAGGATCTCGGCGGCGGTGCCCGGAATGGTGTCCAGCCCGGCCTCGCGGAGCTGGAGCAGCCACTCCCGCACCGGCACGCCGGCCTTCGCGGCGGCGGTGACGATCTCCATCGGGGAGAACGCGTGCACGTGCATGTCCGGCACCCGCGCCTTGATCGCGCGGACGATGTCGGCGTACCCGGTCACCGGCATCTTCGGGTCGATGCCGCCCTGGAGGCAGACCTCGGTCGCGCCGGCCGTCCACGCCTCCTCGGCCCGGTCGGCGACCTGCTCCAGCGAGAGCCGGAACGCGTCGGCGTCGCTCTCCCGCTGGGCGAACGCGCAGAACCGGCAGCCCACGTAGCAGACGTTCGTGAAATTGATGTTGCGGTTGACCACGTAGGTCACGTCGTCGCCGACCGCGTCCCGGCGCGCGTCGTCGGCCAGCCGGCACAGCTCGTCGAGCGCCGGGCCGTCCGCGCCGAACAGCGCCAGCGCCTTCGCCTCGTGCGCCGGAGTCAGCAGCGCGGCCGGGTCGTCAGCGGCGAGCCGCAGGCCCGCGCGCAGGTCGGCGTCCGCGCCACCACCCACTGGTACGCCGGCGCGCGCCTCCGGCGCCACCTTGCCGGCCACCTCGGCCCAGTCGCCGTACACGCTGTCGAAGTCGCCCCGCCGGTCGTCGGTCCGGCCGGTGACGTCGATGGTGACGTGCAGGTCGGTCCGGCCGCCGTAGCCCGACTCCGGCTCCTGCCAGGGCCGTCCCTCCGGGCGGGCCACCTCGACCGCGAGCCCGGTGGCCGGGTCGGCGAGCGCTGTGACGTGCGGCAGCAGGCGCGGATCGAGCCACGGCTCGCCCGCCCGGACGTACTCCGGGTAGACGGTCAGCCGCTCGCGCAGCGTGAACCCGGCACTCACGGTACGCGCCGCCAGCTCGTCCAGGTGCGGCCAGGGCCGCTCCGGGTTGACGTGGTCGGGCGTGACCGGGGAGACGCCGCCCCAGTCGTCGATGCCGGCGCGCAGCAGCAGGTCGTACTCGCCCGCGATGAGGTTCGGCGGGGCCTGGATGCGGGCCTTCGGGCCGAGCAGCACCCGGGCCACCGCCACTGTGGCGGCCAGGTCGTGCAGCTCGGCGTCGGGCATGCCGCGCATCGCGGTGTCCGGCTTGGCGCGGAAGTTCTGCACGATCACCTCCTGGAGGTGGCCGTACTCCCGCATCGCCCGGCGGATCGCGAAGATCGCGTCGACCCGCTCGGCCCGGTTCTCGCCGATGCCGATCAGGATTCCCGTGGTGAACGGCACCCCGACCCGGCCGGCGTCGTCGAGCACCCGCAGGCGTACCGCGGGTTCCTTGTCCGGTGAGCCGAAGTGCGGGCCGCCCGGTTCGGACCAGAGCCGGGTGGCGGTGGTCTCCAGCATCATGCCCATGCTCGGCGCGACCGGCTTGAGCCGCTGCAACTCCGACCAGGTGAGCACGCCCGGATTGAGGTGGGGCAGCAGGCCGGTCTCCTCCAGCACCGCCACCGCGCAGGCGCGCAGGTAGTCCAGCGTCGAGTCGTACCCCCGCTCGTCCAGCCACCGGCGGGCCGCCGGCCACCGCTCCTCGGGCCGGTCGCCGAGCGTGAACAGCGCCTCCTTGCAGCCCTGCGCGGCGCCCTCGCGGGCGATCGCCAGCACCTCGTCGCGTTCCAGGTAGGCGGCGGGCAGCCGGTGCGGCACGGTGGCGAACGTGCAGTAGTGGCAGCGGTCCCGGCAGAGCCGGGTGAGCGGGATGAAGACCTTCTTCGAGTACGTCACCACGCCCGGCCGCCCGGCGTCGCGCAGCCCGGCGTCGCGGATGTCGGAGGCGATCCGGAGCAGCTCGTCGAGCATCGGCCCGCGAGCGGCGAGCAGCGCGCCCGCCTCGCCGGCGTCGAGCGCCCGGCCGGTGGCGGCCCGCCCCAGTGCCCGCCGGATGCTCGCCTCGGTCGGTTCGGGGTCGCTGCGATCAACCATCCGCCCAGCCTAAGCGCTGCCGGACGGCCGGATGCCCGCCCCCGGCCGCGGTCCGGGCACCGGGACGACCCGGGTGAGCTGCCGCACAGCGGCGGGCGACGGTGGCGGCCCAGGTGGCGGCGGGCGACGATCTCCGTCGCCCGCCGCGCGGGGCTCAGCGAGGCTGGTTCGGGTCCTCGCGGTCGAACCGCTGGGTGCGCTCGTCGTCGGCGGCCGGCGACGGCGCCCCCGGCTCGGCGGACTGGCGCGGGATCGCCTGCGTCGGGTCGGCCGACGGCGGCTGGCCGAACGGCGGCACGGGGTGCGGCGAGCCGTACTGCGGCGCCTGCTGCGGCCCGGCGAACGGGACACCGGACTGCGGGTCGGCGGACGGCGGACCGGAGTGCGGAGCGTGCGGCGGGGCGGTGTTGAACGGCGGCGCCGACTGCGGCTGGCCGTACGGGCCGGGCTGCTGCGGCCAGCCGGGCGGGGGCGAGCCGGCCTGCGGGTAGCCCTGGCCGGGCTGCTGCGGGTAGCCGCCCGGACCGGGGTAGCCGCCGGGCTGACCCGGCTGCTGCGGCCAGCCGGGCTGGGCCTGGCCGTACACGCCCGGCTGCGGCTTGGGCTTCGGCACGTAGTAGAGCGTGCGCCAGATCTTGAACACCACGAACGCGGCGACCGCGAAGATCGCCAGCCACGCCGCACGGGTCAGCAGGCCGAGGAACGCGTCCAGCACCTCGCCGTCGGCGAGCCGGCCGACCAGCCAGATCAGGAACGTCAGCGCGCCGAACACGGCGGACACGGCGTACTCGACGAGCGCCACCTGCGTGATCAGCTTGGCCTTCGGCACGACCGGGAGGATCACTGTGGCGATCAGGACGGCGAGCACCGGCAGGACCGTCGACTCCAGGCCGATGAATGTGAAATACGTGCTCCCGGCCCGGCCGGTGGACGTGCTGTAGTCGTCGATCGGCAGCAGGCGCAGCAGGCCGACGAAGAGCAGCACGGCGTTGGCGCCGAGAAGGACGAGCGCGGCCAGTTCGCGCAACGGCTTGATCAACTGGCTGGCCTGCGCGGCGTCGCCGGACGCGGGCTCGGCGGGGCTGGTCACGGACTCCCCCAGGGGACGAAAGCGGACAGTTGCCGAAGTGAGCGTAGTCTCTCCGGCCACCGGACGATCGACGGCGGCGCGTGCGGAAGGATGGACGCCATGCGCATCGTGGTACTGACCGGCGGCATCGGGGGCGCCCGTTTCCTGCTCGGCGTGCGGGCGTACGCCCGGGAGGTGGGCGCCGAGGTGACCGCAGTGGTCAACGTCGGCGACGATCTGCTGCTGCACGGGCTGAAGGTCTGCCCCGACCTGGACAGCGTGCTCTACACGCTCGGTGGCGGCGCCGACCCGGAGCGGGGCTGGGGCCGGGCGGGCGAGACCTGGACGGTGAAGAACGAGCTGACCGCGTACGGCGCGGAGCCGAGCTGGTTCGGTCTGGGCGACAAGGACGTCGCCACCCACCTGGTGCGCACTCAGATGATCAACGCCGGCTATCCGCTGTCCCAGGTCACCGAGGCACTGGCGGCCCGCTGGCAGCCGGGCGTACGGCTGCTGCCCGCCACCGACGACCGCCTGGAGACCCATGCCGTCGTCACCGACGAGCAGGGCCGGCGGGCGATCCACTTCCAGGAGTGGTGGGTGCGGTATCGGGCCGGCGTACCCACCGACCGGTTCGTCTTCGTCGGCGCGGACGCGGCGAAGCCCGCGCCCGGCGTGGTCGAGGCGATCGCCGCCGCGGACGTGGTGCTGATCGCGCCGAGCAACCCGGTGGTGAGCATCGCCCCGGTGCTGGCGGTACCCGGGCTGCGCGACGCGGTTGCCGGCGGCCCGGCCCCGGTGATCGGGGTGTCGCCGATCATCGGCGGTGCGCCGGTACGCGGCATGGCCGACCGCTGCCTCGCCGTGCTCGGCGTGGAGTGCAGCGCGGCCGGCGTGGGCGGCCTCTACGGCGCCCGGCCGGCGGGCGGGCTGCTCGACGGCTGGCTGGTCGCGCCGGAGGACGAGGGCACTGTGGTGCCGGACGTGACCGTCCGCGCGGCGCCGCTGCGGATGACCGACGAGGCGGCGACCGCCGCGATGGTGCGCGCCGCGCTGGAGTTGATGTGAGGCTGGAGATCCTGCCGGTGCAGGGCATCGGTGACGTGACCGAGGGCGACGACCTGGCTGCGCTGATCACCGGCGCGGCGCCCTGGCTGCGCGACCACGACGTCCTGGTGGTCACCAGCAAGATCGTGTCGAAGGCGGAGGGCCGGCTGGTCGACGTGCCGGCCGACGGCCCGGAACGGCTCGCCGAGCGGGACCGCATCCTGGCCGGGGAGACCGCCCGGGTGGTGGCGACCCGGGGCGCGACCCGGATCGTGCAGACCCACCACGGGTTCGTGATGGCCTCCGCCGGCATCGACGCCTCGAACGTGGACAAGACCAGGCTGGTGCTGCTGCCCGTCGACCCGGACGCGTCCGCCCGGGCGCTGCGCGCCGCGTTGCGCGACCGGTACGGCCTCGACGTCGCAGTGATCGTCAGCGACACGATGGGACGCCCGTGGCGCAACGGGCTCACCGACGTGGCGCTCGGGGTGGCCGGCATGCCGGCGATCCGTGACCACCGGGGCGAGGTCGACCCGTACGGCAACGAGCTGTTCGTCACCCAGATGGCGGTGGTCGACGAACTCGCCGCCGCCGGTGAGCTGATCAAGGGCAAGTGCGACCAGGTGCCGGTCGCGGTGGTCCGGGGTTACCTCGCCGCGACCCGGGACGACGACGAGGGCGCCCGCACGCTCGTGCGCGACGCCTCGATGGACCTGTTCTCGCTCGGCACGGCCGAGGCGCGCGCCGCCGGTCTGCGGGCGGCGGCGACGCTCGCGGACCGGATCGGCCCCGAGCCCGCCGATCCGGCCGCGGTGCGGCGGGCGATCGACGCGGTGGCCGACGTGGTCGCGCCCGGCACCGTCTTCACCCACGTCACCGACGACGAGGTACGCGCCGGACTCGCCGCCACAGTGCCCGGCTGGCCCGCCTCGGCCACCGGCCTGCTGCTCGGCGCGGCGCCCGCTCCCGTCGACCCGGCGGACCTGGTCCGGGTCGGCGCGGACCTGCAACGCCTGCGCGCCGCGCTGGCCGCCGAGGGCGTCGACTCGACGTTGCTCCCGCCCCCGTCCGGCAGCACCGCGAGCGCCACGCTGGCGCTCTGACTCCGGCGGGCGTGCTCAGGCGTCGAGGACGGCCCGGCCCAGCGGTGTGAGCGTGTGCAGGACGGTGTTGCGGTCCCGCCGGCTGACCAGCAGTCCCGCGTTGCGCAGCACAGTGGTGTGCTGGCTGGCCGCGGCGGCGGAGATGCGCAGCCGGCGTGCCATCTCGCCGGTGGTGCAGCCCTCGTCGGCGGCCTGGAGCACCCGGGAGCGGGTACGGCCGAGCAGGGCGGCGAGCGCCTCGCCCTGCGGCGACGCGGCGGCGCCGGACGCGGGCGTCAGGCCGGCGAGCCGGTCGACCGGGTAGACCAGCACCGGGGGCAGCGTCGGGTCGACCAGCGCCACCGGGGTACGCGAGCAGAAGAACGACGGGACGAGCAGCAGCCCCCGGCCGTCCAGGTGCAGCTCCCGGGTGTCCGGGTAGTCGAGCACCTCCAGCACACCCGACACCCAGCGCATGTTCGGCCGCAGGCTGGCCAGCAGCCCTTCGGCGCCGCCGTCGAGCATGGCGCGCGCACGCCGGGCCCGGTCCGCCTCGACCGCCGCCTGCACGCGGGACCAGTAGGGCGTGACCGCCAGCGACTGGTACCGCGCCATGGCGTCGGTGAGGTGGTGCAGCGTATCCGGCTCGCCACGGGCGAGCGAGGTGGCCGACGACGGCAGCGTGGTCTCCCCGGCGAGCAGCGTCAGGTCGCGGCGCAGCATGTCCACAGAGGTGCCCCGGATCGCGTCCAGCCCGGCCTGGAAGCCCTCGCGGCTGGCGAACGGGGTGAGGAAGTCGGGGAAGTAGCCACGCGGCGGGTTGAGCGCGAGCAGCAGGCGGTACTGCTCGGCGTCGGTGTCGGTCCGCAGGCCGTGCGCCACTGTGCGCCGCCACGTGGTCATCATCGGATCCCGGCTGCGCCCCTGGAGCAGGTGCAGGCTGAGGACCAGCTCCCAGAGCGGGTCCGCGGCCGGGGCGACCCGGGTCCGCAGAACGTCCTCGCCCGAGAAAATGATCTTCAACATGGGTTGCTGCTCCCGTGCGGACGGCGGGGGTGCCCGCCACACCTCGCACTGTACCCGCCGGTACTAATCTCCATCTTTAAGCGTCAGGTGAAAAACCTCGACGCTGGGCGGGCCGGTTCGGCAAACTCTCTGTTGCCCGCCGACGCCGGGGCGCAATGTCGACCCGGACGCCGGCTGACGGGCGTGGCCGGGTGGCACCACGAGGGTCTGCGACATCAGTCGCAGGGGTGCCGCCCGGCCCTCGCTCATCCGATCCAGAGCGCCACCCGGTGGTCCTCGTCCGTGACGTAGTAGCAGCGTCCCGCCAGCTCGGCCAGCCCTTCCACGTGATGGAACGGCGCCAGCTCCGCCACCACCTCCCCGGCCACCAGGGCGCCCCCGCCCGCGTCGTGCCGGAACCGCACGTGCCGGGAGGTCACCTCACCGCCGTGCGGATGGTCGTCCAACAGCACCGAACCCTTGCCCAGCGCGTCGATCGACCCGGTCACCGCCGCGTAGCCGCCGTCGCCGGTCGGCGTGATCGCGCGGAAACCGGCGAGCGCCCCGGGCGGCGTCACACCGGTCAGCGCGTACGCCCCGAGCGCCCGCAGGTCACCCGGCCGCTCCGGGTCGTCGAACATCTCCGGTACGCCGGCCAGCTCGACGTAGACCGGCTCCCCCGCGGCGGTCACCGGGAAACGCAGCCCCAGCAGCGCCGTACCGGCCGGGGTGAACGCCGCCGCCTCGACGTTGACCGGCAGGTCGTCCGCGGCGAGCCGGGTCACCCAGCTCTTGGCCCGGGCGGTGCCCCGGGCCAGTGTCTCCACGATGAACCGCTCCCGGACCCGGTCACCGGGCGGCAGCAGCGTCAGCGGGGCGGCTGCGAGCGCGTCGTTCACCGCCCGGTGCAGCCGGAAGCGGTTGCGCACCACGTGCACCGGCAGCGGCCCGGCCACGGCCTCGTCCTCCCGGAACCGGGCCACGAACGCACGGCGGGGCCGCAGCGGGCCGCCCTTGGACCCGAAGTGCGAGCCGAAGACGTACACCCAGCCGTCGTGGTGGGCGAGCGCCTCGCCGTCCTCGGTGCGGCCGTTCTCGCGGCCGGCATCGGCAGGTACGTGGTGCGCCACCCAGTGGCCGTCGTCGCGTTCCAGCAGCAGCGCCAGGCACTGCTCGACCGGCCCCTCGTCCAGCACCGTCCAGAAGCCGCGGCGCGCGCCGTGCGCCCGCAGCAGCGCGGCCGACCGCACCGGCAGGAGGTCACTCGCCTCGTTGCCGGCCACCAGGAACTCGACGAGTCGCAGGGTCACCGCGCCAGGGTACGGAGGGCGCGCTCGTAGAGTGTCCGGGTGCCCGATCTCATCCCGTACACCGAGTTGCACGCCGACGCCGTCGCGACGCTGAGCCGCTGGATGGCGACCAGCCCCGCCGCCGACGCCGCCCGGGACCGCACCCTGGCGCTGCTGGCCGACGGGCCGGTGGCGATGAGCCGGACGCACCGGGCCGGGCACGTCACGGCGAGCGCGCTGGTGCTCGACCCGGACGGCCGGGTGCTGCTCTGCCTACACGGCAAGATCCGCAGGTGGATGCAGCTCGGCGGGCACTGCGAGCCCGGCGACCGGACGCTCGTGGCCGCCGCGCTGCGCGAGGCCACCGAGGAGTCCGGCATCACCGGCCTGACCGTCGAGCCGGAGCCGATCGACGTGGACATCCACCAGGTCGCCTGCCAGGGCGGGTCGTTCCACTACGACGTCCGGTACGCCGCCCTGGCCCCGGCGGGCGCGGTCGAGCGGGTCAGCGCGGAGTCCGAGGCGCTCGGCTGGTTCCCGCCGGACCGGCTGCCCGAGCCGCTCGCCCACGCCACGGCTCAGCTCGTGCCGCCGGCGCTCGCGGTGCTGGCCCGCCGCGCCGGCGGCTGAGCGGCTTTACCGCGCCGCCAGACGCGTCCCGGCGGCCCGGCGGATCAGACGAGGCCCTCCTCGCCGCGTTCCTTCAGCTCGTCCACGATCTTCTTCACGTCCTGCGCGCGGTCGCGCGGGCAGACCAGCAGCGCGTCCGGGGTGTCCACGACGATCAGGTCGTGCACCCCGACGGTGGCCACGAGCCGCCCGGAGTGCGGCACCACCACGGTGCCGGTGGTGTCGTGCAGCAGCACGCCCGGCTTCGCGTCACCGCCCAGCACCACGTTGCCGGCGCCGTCGGCGGGCAGCACCTCGCCGAGCGTGTGGAAGTCGCCCACGTCGTTCCAGCCGAAGTCGCCGGGCACCGTACCCACCCGGCCCGCCGTCGCCGCGCCCTCCATCACCGCGTAGTCGACGGAGATCCGGGGCAGCGTCGGCCAGATCCGGCCGAGCACGTCGTCCTGCTCCGGGGTGCCCCAGGCCGCCGCGATGGCGGTGATCCCGGCGTGCAGCTCCGGCTGCTGGCGAGCCAGCTCGGACAGGAAGACGTCCACCCGCCAGACGAACATGCTGGCGTTCCAGAGGTGCCGGCCGGAGCGGACGTACACCTCGGCCACCTCGGCGGCCGGCTTCTCCTTGAACTCGCGTACCGGGCGCAGCGGGCCGTCCCCCGCCGGCTCGCCGGTCTCCAGGTAGCCGTAGCCGGTCTCCGGGCGCGTCGGGGTGATGCCCACAGTCATCAGCAGCCCCTGCTCCGCGCCCCGGATCGCCTGCCGCACGACCTCGGCCAGCCGGGCCGGGTCGCCGATCAGGTGGTCGGCGGCGAACGAGCCCATCACCGCGTCCGGGGTCCGGGCGGCGATCACCGCGGCGGCCAGCGCGATCGCCGCGCAGGAGTCGCGCGGTGACGGCTCGACCAGGATGTTCTCCTCCGGCAGGCCAGCCAGTTGCCGAGCCACCGCCGCGGCGTGCGCGGCCCCGGTGACCACGAGCGTGCGCTCCGGAGTGGTCAACGGCGACAACCGGTCGACAGTGGCCTGCAACAGCGAGGCGGGGGTGCCGGTCAGCGGGTGGAGGAATTTGGGATGGCCGGCACGGGACAACGGCCACAACCTCGTGCCGCTGCCGCCCGCCGGGATGACGGCGTAGAACATCAGCACATCATGCCCGAAGCGGGCGAGCCGTCACGGTCGGTCGCCCGGGACCGGCAGCCGACGCTCAGGACCGGGCCCGTCGCCACGCCGCGATGTGGACCTCCGCGCTGGACTCCCAGGTGAACTCCTTGGCCCTGTCGAAACCGGCCTTGGCCAGCGACAGCCGCCGCTGCTCGTCGTCCAGCAGGGCACCGAGGTCGGTGGCGATCTGGTCCGGGTCCTCGCTGGTGTAGGCCACCGCGTCGCCGCCCACCTCGGGCAGGGACAGGCGCGGCGTGGTGAGCACCGGGGCGGCGCACGCCATCGCCTCCAGGATCGGCAGGCCGAAGCCCTCGCCGTACGAGGGGTACGCCGCCACCAGCGCACCGCCGAGGAAGCCGGGCAGGTCGGCGTAGCGCAGGTAACCCGGGCGCAGCAGCCGCAGGTGCGACGGGACCTCGGCCACCGCGCGGTCGATGTCGTCGTCGTGGCCCTGGCCGCCGGCCACCACCAGCGCGGGCGGGTTCGGCCGGTCGGCCACCGCCCGGGCCCAGCCGCGGATCAGGTTGGGTACGTTCTTGCGCGGCTCCTTGGCCCCGAGGAACGCGATGTAGCTGCTGTCGCCGAGCCCCAGGCGGGCCCGGACGCGTGCCTTCTCCTCGTCACCCGGCGCGTGGAACGCGTCCTGGTCGACACCGTGGTAGGCGACGTCGATCCGGGTCGGGTCGGCGTCCAGCAGCCGGATCAGCTCGTCGCGGGTGGCCTTGCTCGGCACGATCACCCGGTTCGCCCGGCGCAGCGAGGTCTTGATCGCGCTGCGGAAGAACGTCCGGCGCGACTTGTCGTAGTGCTCCGGCTCGGTGAAGAACGTCGCGTCGTGCACGGTGACAGTCACCGGGCAGCCGGCCCGCAGCGGGCAGGTGTAGAACGGCGAGTGCAGCACCTCGGCGCCGACCTGCTGGGCCAGCAGCGGCAGGCCGGTCTGCTCCCAGGCCAGCCGGGCCGGCCGGTGCGCCACCGCCGCCGGGGCGGGGATCACCTCCGCGCCGGGCAGCATCCGGGTGTAGCGCTCCAGGTCGGTGCGGAGGCTGACCACGGCCAGGTCGACGCCGGTGCCGCAGACCCGGCCCAGCGCGCCGAGCAGTCCGTCGACGTATCTACCGACGCCGCCACGGTCGGCGGGGACACTCGTGGCGTCGATGAGAACGCGGGGCGGGCGACCGGCGGTCACGGGGCGACTCCTCAGGTGGCGCAGTTGTGGGGAATAACACTCTCGGCAAGCCTACGCCGGGCCGGGCGCGAGGCGCTGACCGCGACCCGACGGTACGCCGACTTGTCGCTGTCATCGAGTACGCACGCGGGGCGCGTATCGTTCGCGCCGATGGCCGACAACATTGCCCGGGTGTTCGCCGACGCGATCGCGACCGACCCCACCCGACCGCTGCTGACCTGGTACGACGACGCCACCGGCGAACGCACCGAACTCTCCGGGGCGACGCTCGCGAACTGGGTGGCGAAGACCGCGAACCTGCTCACCGACGAGGTCGGCGCCGCGCCCGGCGACGCGGCCGGGGTGCTGCTGCCGCCGCACTGGCAGACCGCCGCGGTGCTGCTCGGCTGCTGGTCGGCGAAGCTCACAGTGACCGGCACGCCGGGCCCGGTGGAGGCACTGTTCGTGGCCGTCGGCCGGGTGGACGAGGTGGCCGGGTGGCCGGCCGGCGAGCGGTACGCGCTGGCGCTCGACCCGTTCGCGCTGCCGATGCGGCAGGTGCCGGCCGGCTGCACCGACTTCGTCTCCGCGGTACGCGGACACGGCGACCACTTCACGCCGTACCCGGCCGGCGGCGAGGTGGACGCGGCGCTGCTGGCCCGCGCACAGGCTCGCGCCACCGAGCTGGGCCTGACTCAGGGCGATCGTCTCCTGGTCGACGTGACCACCCACCCCGACCCGGTCGACTGGCTGCTCACGCCGCTGACCGCAGGCGCCAGCGTGGTCGCGTGCGCCCACCCCGACCCGGCCCGCCTGCCTTCCCGCGCCGAAACCGAGAAGACCACCCACACCCTGGCCTGACCTCCGTCCCTTCCCCTCCCCGTTGATCTTGCAGTTTCGGCCCTCGGGACGGGTGATTCGCCCCCTTCGCCGGGGCGGAAAGTGCAAGATCAACGGGCGGGGCGGCGGGGCGGAGAGTGCGAGATCAGCGAGGGGGGACGGGGCTGTCGGCGGTGGCCCGGCGCTGGGCCAGGGCGGCGAACGCCGTCAGGGACTCGGGGTTGGCCAAGGCGCCCTTGGCCGCCGCGCTGTCGACCGGGGTGCCCGTCAGGATCTTCTTGACCGGCACCTCCAGCTTCTTCGCGCTCAGCGTGCGGGGCACGGCCCGGACCTGGTGGATCTCGTCCGGCACGTGCCGCGGCGACAGCGCGGTACGCAGCTCCCGGCAGATCTTGCGCCGCATCTCGTCGTCGAGTTCCAGGCCCTCGGCGAGCACCACGAACAGCAGCAGCTCGCCCGCGCCGCCCTCGTCGTCCTCCAGGTGCACGACGACCGAGTCGACCACCTCGTCCAGCCCCTCGACCACCGAGTAGAACTCGGCGGTGCCGAGGCGTACGCCGCCCCGGTTGAGCGTGGCGTCGGACCGGCCGGTGATCACGCACCCGCCGCGCTCGTTCACGGTGATCCAGTCGCCGTGCCGCCACACCCCGGGATAGACCTCGAAGTACGCCTCCCGGTAGCGGGCGCCGTCCGGGTCGTTCCAGAACCCGACCGGCATGCTCGGCATCGGCTCGGTGATCACCAGCTCGCCGAGCTGCCCGATCACAGCGCTGCCGTCGGCGGAGCGGGCCTCCACCTTCGCGCCGAGCGCCCGGCAGGCGATCTCCCCGGCGTACACCGGCAGCAGCGGCACGCCGCCGACGAACCCGGTGCACACGTCCGTGCCGCCGGACAGCGACTGGAGCTGGAGGCGGTCGCTCACGTTCTCGTACACCCAGGTGAAGCCCTCGGCCGGCAGCGGCGCGCCGGTCGAGCCGAGGCCGCGCACCGCGGACATGTCGGCGACCTCGCGCGGCACCAACCCGGCCTTGCGGCAGGCCAGCAGGAACGGCGCGGACGTGCCGAAGTACGTGGTGCCGGTGTCGGCGGCCAGCCGCCACAGCGCGCCCAGGTCGGGGTGGCCCGGGTTGCCGTCGAACAGCACGATCGCCGCGCCCACCGCCGGGCCGGAGACCAGGAAGTTCCACATCATCCAGCCGGTCGTGGTGAACCACAGGAACCGGTCGGACGGGCCCAGGTCGTGGTGCAGCGCCAGCATCTTGAGGTGTTCGAGCAGGATGCCGCCGTGGCCGTGCACGATCGGCTTGGGCAGGCCGGTGGTGCCAGAGGAGTACAGCACGTAGAGCGGGTGGTCGAAGGCGACAGGGGTGAACGTCAACGGCTCGTCCGTCGCCGCCGCCAGCTCCGCCCAGGGCAGCGCGCCGTCGGGGGCCGGGCCGTCCGGATCGAGGTACGCGATGGCGACCGTGTGCCGCAGCGACGGCAGCGCGGCCCGGATCGCGGCCACCTCGGCGCGCCTGTCGACCGGCTTGTCGCCGTACCGGTAGCCGTCCACGGCGACCAGCACGGTGGGCTCGATCTGCTGCCAGCGGTCGGTGACGCTGCGGGTGCCGAACTCGGGCGCGCAGGAGGAGAAGATCGCGCCCAGGCTGGCGGTGGCGAGCAGCAGGACGTACGTCTCCGGGATGTTCGGCGCGTACGCGGCCACCCGGTCGCCCGGACCGACACCGAGGCGGCGCAGCCCGGCGGCCACCCGGCGGACCCGCTCGCGCAGCTCGGCCGCGGTGAGCGTCTCCGGCGCGCGGGTCTGACCGTGCGCGATAACCGCCGGGTCGTCGTCGCCCAGCCCCGGCATGCGCAGCACGTTCTCGGCGTAGTTGAGCGTCGCGCCGGGGAACCAGCGGGTGCCCGGCATGGCCCGGCCGGTGAGGGTGGCGGTCGGCGGGGTGTGCGCGACCACGTCGAAGTAGTCCCAGATCGAGCGCCAGAACGCCTCAAGGTCGGTCACCGACCACTGCCACAGCGCGTCGTAGTCGGCGAACTCCAGCCCGCGGTGCTCGGCCAGCCAGCGCAGGTAGTCACCGATCCGGGACCGCTCCCGCACGTCCGCCGGCGGCGTCCACAGCACGTCAGCCACTGTTCCACCCTCCCCTGGGCCCGCCACGACGGTGTGCCGGGGCCGTGGCGCCATCTTGCCCTACCTCGTGCCGCCATTGTCCGCGCCGGGTACGCCGTACGGGGCGTGCCCCGCCCACACCCCGAACCCCCACCCCATGTGGCCCGCGTGTAAGGAAGGGCCCCCTATTAACGCCTCGTGCAGAGGAAGGGCCCCTTGTTAACACCTCGCCCTCCGCGGGTGTCCGCCGCCGGTGGAGGCGGCGCGGGTAGGCCCGGGGGGGGTGTTAACAGGGGTCCCCTCCTCTACCGCAGGCGTTAACAAGGGGCCCTTCCTTACACCTCAGCCGGCGCGGTGGGCCTGGATCGCGCGGCGCCGGGCGAGCCGGTGCGCGCGCCGGATCTCGGCCTCCCGGAAGCGGCGCTCGTCCTCCGGCGTCTCGGGCAGCACCGGGCGGACCGGCCGGGGCGTGCCACCCACGTCGACGCCCACGAACACCAGGTACGCGGTGGCGACCCGGACCGGTTCCTCCTCGGCCGAGTCCCAGCGTTCGGCGACCACCTTCACCCCGACCTCCATCGAGGTCTGTCCGGTCCAGTTGATCTGCGCGTGCGCGTGCACGAGATCGCCCACCCGGACCGGCTCGGAGAAGACGATCTCGTCGATGGACGCAGTCACCGCGGTGCCGCCGCTGTGCCGCGCCGCCGCCGCGCCGGCGACGTCGTCCACGAATTTCATCAGTACCCCACCGTGCACGGTCCCGTACAGATTGACATCGACCGCGGTCATGATGCGACTGAGCGTGACGCGGGAGTACGACGTGGGCTTACCCGGCGGGACCGCGGGATGATCTGTCATGCCGAAAACGGTACGGTGCGCGGATGCGACATCTCTGGAGCTTCCTCGCCGGGTTGGCGGTGGCGCCCGTCACCTGGGTGCTCGTCACGCTCGGTCAGGACGGATCTGAGCGGACCGTCGACCGCTGGGTGGAGATCGGGACGTACAGCACGCCGAACCTGATCGAGCCGGCCGTCTATCTGGGCGTCGCCGGCATCCTGCTCGGCTTGCTCGGCACGTTGCGCTTCTCGCCGTTCGGCCCGCTGGTGGCCGGCCTGCTGCTCGCGGTCCCGTACCTCGGGCTGTTCGTCGCGCCGTTCAGCGTGCGGGACCGGGTGCCGGACGACCTGAAGCTGCTCGGTGACCCGCTGCCGCTGCGCGACCCGCTGGACAACGGCACGCTGTTCCTCATCGGCCTGCTGCTGCTGATGGCCGTGTTCAGCACGAGCCGCTGGCGGCGTCCCGTCACATCCGCGACGGCCGAGGCGGAGCTGACCCCGGCCGTCACACCGGTCGAGCACAAGCCGGCGCTCACCGACTGGCCCCCGGCGCCGGCGAAGGACCCCGACACGCCGCCGCTCACGCTCGCGTACCCCGAGTCCCCCACCGAACCCCTGCCCCGCCGCACCGGCGGCGAGTCGCCGTGGTCCGCGCCCCCGCGCGGCGCCGGCCGGCCGGAGGGCACCGAGAGCCGTTGAACGAGCGCGGGCGGGCCGGTACGTACCGGCCCGCCCGCCCGAACGCCTGCGGTCAGCCCTTGAGCAGCTGGCGCGCCATCACGATGCGCTGCACCTGGTTGGTGCCCTCGTAGATCTGGGTGATCTTGGCGTCCCGCATCATCCGCTCGACCGGGTAGTCGCGGGTGTAGCCGTAGCCGCCGAGCAGCTGGACCGCGTCGGTGGTGATCTCCATGGCGGCGTCGGACGCGAAGCACTTCGCGGCCGCACCGAAGTAGGTCAGGTCCGCGTCGCCGCGCTCGGACCTGCCGGCGGCGGCGTACGTGAGCTGCCGCGCCGCCTCCAGCTTCATGCCCATGTCGGCGAGCATGAACTGGATGCCCTGGAAGTCGGCGACCGGCTTGCCGAACTGCTTGCGCTCCTGGACGTAGCCCTTGGCGTAGTCCAGCGCGCCCTGAGCGATACCGACGGCCTGGGCGGCGATGGTGACCCGGGTGTGGTCCAGCGTCTTCATCGCGGTGGCGAAGCCGGTGCCCTCGGCGCCGATCATGCGGTCGGCCGGGATCCGGACGTTGTCGAAGTAGACCTCACGGGTGGGCGAGCCCTTGATACCGAGCTTCTTCTCCGGGGCGCCGAAGCTGACGCCCGGGTCGGACTTCTCCACCACGAACGCGGAGATGCCCTTCGAGCGCGCTGTGGGATCGGTCACGGCGAACACGGTGTAGTACTCGGAAACGCCAGCGTTGGTGATCCACCGCTTCACGCCGTTGAGCACCCAGTGGTCTCCGTCACGTACCGCCTTGGTGGTCATCGCGGCGGCGTCGCTGCCCGCCTCCGGCTCGGAGAGGCAGTAGGAGAACATGCCCTCCCCGGCCGCGACCGGGGTGAGGTACTTGCGCTTGAGCTCCTCGGAGCCGGCCAGCAGCAGCGGCATGGTGCCCAGCTTGTTCACCGCCGGGATCAGCGAGGACGACGCGCAGGCCCGGGCCACCTCCTCGATCACGATGGCCGTGGCCAGCGCATCCGCACCGGCGCCGCCGTACTCGACCGGGATGTGCGGGGCGTGGAAGTCGGCCGCCCGCAGGGCCTCGTAGGACGCCTTGGGGAACTCACCTGTCTCATCCGCCTCGGCGGCGTGCGGAGCCACCTTGGCCGCACAGACCTCACGGACCGCCTCCCGGATCGCCTCGTGTTCCTCCGGCAACCGGTAGACGTCGAACGACTGCTCTGCGGCCATGTCGGCCCTCCCCTTTCACCGCTATCATGCGCAGTCTGTGCCGCCCGGGGGCCGACGACTGCCGCAAACTGAAGAATAGCCACCGGCCCCGGCCGAACCTTACCGGCGGGTAGGCTCGCGCCCGAGCCTCGCCCGCCCAACCCCATTACCCTCACAGCAGACATCCAGTTCCCTCGGTGCCCGGCCTCGGCGCCCCAGCAGAATGCGACGCGTGGAAGCGCCGCCAGTGCGAGCGGAGAAGACAGGCGTGACGATTCCGTACCCGAACACCCAGCCGATGCCCGCCATCGCCGCGGTGACCCCGCCGTCCGGCGCCGCCCGCCCGCGGGTGACCTTCCTCGGCACCGGCTACCTCGGTGCGACCTACGCCATCTGCTACGCGGAGCTGGGCTACGAGGTGCTCGGCTTCGACGTCGACGCGGACAAGATCGCCAAGCTGAACGCGGGCGAGGTGCCGATCCACGAGCCCGGCCTCGACGAGCTGCTGCGGCGCAACCTGGCCGCCGGCCGGCTGCGGTTCAGCACCGACATCCAGGAGACCGCCGACTTCGGCGACGTCCACTTCATCTGCGTCGGCACCCCGCAGCGGGCCGACGGCATGGGCGCCGACCTGTCGTACGTCGAGGCGTCCGTGACCAGCCTCGCCCAGCACCTGACCCGCAAGGCGCTGATCGTCGGCAAGTCCACCGTGCCGGTGGGCACCGCCGAGTGGGTGGAGCAGCTCGTCGGCAAGCACACCCCGGCCGACCTCGGCGTCGAGGTGGCGTGGAGCCCCGAGTTCCTCCAGGAGGGCTTCGCCGTCGACGACGTGCTGCGTCCGAACCGGATCGTGGTCGGCGTCAAGAGCGAGTGGGCCAACGGCATGCTCTTCGCCGCCCACAAAGGCGTCTTCGACCTCGCCGCCACCGAGGACCGCGAGGTGCCGCTGGTGGTCACCGACTTCGCCACCGCCGAGCTGGTCAAGGTCGCCGCGAACGCGTTCCTCGCCACCAAGATCTCCTTCATCAACGCGATGGCCGAGGTCTGCGAGGCGGCCGGCGGCGACGTCACCCAGCTCGCCCGCTCGATCGGCTACGACCCGCGCATCGGCAACCGCTTCCTCCAGGCCGGGCTCGGCTTCGGCGGCGCCTGCCTGCCCAAGGACATCCGCGCCTTCCAGGCCCGCGCGCAGGAGCTGGGCGCCGGTGAGGCGCTGCGCTTCCTGCACGAGGTGGACCTGATCAACCAGCGCCGCCGCAGCCGCGTGGTGCAGCTCGCCGCCGAACTGCTCGGCCGCCGCTCCGGGCCGGCCGGCCCGGACCTGTCCGGCACGCGGGTCGCGGTGCTCGGCGCCACGTTCAAACCCAACACCGACGACGTACGCGACGCGCCGGCGCTCGCGGTCGCCTCGCTGCTCGGCAAAGCCGGCGCCGACGTGCACGTGTTCGACCCGCAGGGGGTCGAGAACGCGCGCCGGGCGGTGCCCGAGCTGACGTACGAGGAGACGATGAACGACGCCGTCCGCGGCGCCGACCTGGTCTGCGTGCTCACCGAGTGGGCCGAGTTCCGCAACGCCGACCCGGTGGCCCTGGGCGAGCTGGCGAACGGCCGCAAGGTGGTCGACGGGCGCAACTGCCTCGACTCCACACTGTGGACGCAGGCCGGCTGGGAGTACCGCGGCATGGGTCGCCCCTGATCCGCTGAGCGCGCGGACCGGCCGCCGGGGAACGTCTCCCGGCGGCCGGTCCGTTTTTGTTGTCCCGAACGCGGCGGCAACTGTCGAAATCCCGGCCCACTCAAGGCATGCTGCCTCTGGGAGGTCCACAGTGCGGGGGCACGGGCGGACGGGAGACTGTCGTGGAGAGCTTCAGGTGCGCCTCGTGCGGGCAGGACATCAAGCCCGCCGTCGTCTGCCCGCACTGCGGCGCGCACCAGCCGCAGTGGGCCGAGCACCTGGCCGACATCGAGCGCTCGATCGCCGAGATGAAGGCCCGCGACGCCGAGATCGCCCGGGAGCAGCGGCAGATCGCCGCGAAGATGCAGGCCGCCCTCTTCCAGCGGGACATCCTGGCGCACGCCGGTGAGGAACGGATCCGGCAGGCCACCCGGCCGCGCCGGGTGCTGCGCCGCCGGCCCGGCCGCCGCCCGCCCACCGCCGCCACCGGCGCGCCGCCCCGGGTGCCCCGTCAGGGCACGCCGCCGCCCGGCCCGCCGGAGGACCTGCCCCCGTCGCCGCCGCGCGGCCGCCCCCGCTGGCTCGACGCGGACGACCCGGAGCACCCGCCCGAGGCGTCCTCGCGCGAGGTGCAGAACATCCCGCTCGGGCTGGGCGCGCTCCTGCTCGGCGTCGCTGCGGTGGTCTTCGCCGCGGTCGCCACCAGCTCGATGGACGCGCTGGCCCGCCTCGGCGTGCTGCTGGTGGCGACGGCGCTGATGCTGCTCGCCCCGCCGGTGCTGGCCCGGCGCGGGCTCACCTCCACCGCCGAGACCATCGCCGCGGTCGGGTTGCTGCTGGTGCCGCTGGCCGGGTACGCGCTCTGGGCCGTGGGCCGGATCGGCGGCGGCTCGTCGGGTGCCGCGTTCGCCGGGACGATCTTCCTGGTCACCACGCTCGTCGCCCTCGGGTACGCGTACGGGACGGGTCTGCGCGCGCCACGCTTCGCCACAGTGCTGGCCGCCCAGCCGGTGCTGCCGCTGCTGGCGTACGAGCGGATCACCGGGCCGGTCGGCTGGGCGCTGGTGCTGACCATGGTGGCAGTGCTCGACCTGGCGCTCGCGCGCTCGGCGGTGGTACGCGAGCGGCCCGTCCGGCGGGACCTGCCCGTCACCGAGCCGGCACCTCCCGTCCCGCCCCGGCAGCGCGCCGACGACGACCGGCCCGAGTCGGCGCCGGAGGAGTCCGCCGAGGTGCTGGGCGGTGAGACACCACCGGGTCCGGCCGCCACCGCCACCGCCCGGCCGGTGCCCTGGCTGCCCGAGCTGACCTGGCTGCTGCACGGCGTGGCGGTCGCTGTCGCGCTGGCGTACGCGGTGACCGGACTGCTGCGCGCCACCACGGTGCCGCCGGCCGCCGCCGCGGGCACGGTGCTGCTGCTCGCCGCCCTGGTCGCGCTGGCCGGGACGCTCGTGCTGCGCCGGCCGCCGCTGCCGGACGTGGGCGCCGGCATCCTCACGCTGGCGGTCATCGGCGCTCTCGGCCGGGTCGCCTCGGTGGCTCTGCCCGGCCGGTCCCTGCTGCTCATCTCCGCCGTCATCGCGCTGACCGGGCTCGCCGTCCGGGCCGTACCGGAGACGGCCCGGCGTGGCCCGCAGATCGCCTCCGCGGTGGCGCTCACGGTCAGCGGCCTGGTGGTCGCCGGTGGCGCGCTGCGCGCCGGGCTGGCCCCGGTCCGGGCCGCCTTGCCGGCGTGGTCGGCGGATCTGACCGGATGGCACGCCGAGCTGGCCCGGGCGGTCGGCCCGACCGGCTGGCAGCTCGCGGCCAGCGCGTCGTTGCTCACGATCGCCGCCGTGATCGCGCTGCCGGCCGAGATCCGGCGCGAGTTCGCGGTGGTCGGCGCGGCGCTCACCGCGCTCGCCGTACCCGCGTCGCTCGGTCTGGGCTGGGCGGCGGCCTGCTGGCCGATGCTGCTCACAGCGGTAGCGGTCGGCGTGCTCGGGCTGACCGCGCGTACCGAACGGTCCGCTGTGGCGCACGCGGTGACAGCGGCCGGGCTGGGCCTGGTCGGCGCGGGTGCTTCGCTCGCCCGCCCGGCGCTCACCGCCGCCGCGCTGACTGTTCTGTTCCTGGCCGGGGCGCTGGTGTCCCTCGCCCCGCGGGTCCGGCTCGCCGCCGCCGCGACGGAGACGGTCTGCTCCTGGGCCGCGGGCGGTGCGGCGTTCGCCCTGCCCGGTGCCGTCGCCGCGTTCGTGGCGGCCACGGTGCCGACGCCGCCGGTCGCCACACCGGCGAACCTGCGCGAGATCACCGTGCCGATCCTCGCGGCGAGCTTCCTCGCCGTCTGTGTCACGCTCGGCTACGCCGCCCTGGTGCAGGTGGCGCAGCGGCACCTGAGCATGCCGCACGCGCTCGGTACGGTGCTCGGCGCGGTGGCGGTCGCCGCCGCCGCGTTCGGCGCGCCGGGCGCGACCTCGGCCGACGCGTGGGTGGGGAGTCTGCTCCTGGTCGCCGCCGCGCTGCTGGCGCTCGCCCCACGCATCGACGCCGGCCGCCGCGCGGACATGTCCCTCGACGGGTCCGACCTGGCGCTCGCCGCCACCACAGTGGCGCTCGTCGCCACGCTGGCCCGGATCGCCGCGGTGCTCGCCCCCGGCGGTCAGCTCGTGGTGGCCTCCGCGCTGGTGCTGCTGGTGGCGGTGGCCGCCCGCGCGCTGCCCGAGGAGTGGCGGCGCGGCCCGATTCTCGGCATCGCCGCCGGTGGCACGCTGATCGGCCTGATCGCCGCCTGGAGCGCGTTGCGCGGCGGACTCGGCGTGCTGGCCACCCCCGGCCCGATCTGGGCCGGTGACCTGTCCGGCTGGCCGGCCGCGCCGACCGGCGGGTCGACCTGGCAGGCCCCGGTCGCGCTGGCGCTGCTGGGGGTGACCGCGGCGATCCTGCTGCCGCCGCCGTGGAAGTACGACGTCTCCGGCCTGGCCGCCGTGCTCGCCACGGTGGGCGCACCGGCCGCGTTCGACCTGCCCTGGTGGTCCCCGGTGCTGGTCGGCTGCATGGTGGCCACCGTCTACGGCATGGCGGCCGCGGCCGCTGTCGATCCCCGGGCCGCGCTGTCCCGGGCCACAGTGGCCGGGGTGGTGGCGCTGCACGCGGCCGGGGCCGGGCTGGTACGGCCGTGGACGACAGCGCTGGCGCTGGGCAGCATCGCGTTGATCGGCGCGACGGTGGCCGCAGTGGCCCGCACGCTCGCGCCTTCCCTCGTCGACGACATCCGCAGCGAGGGCATGCCGCCGCACCTGGTGCAGGTGGGCGGCGCGGGCGCCGGAGCCGCACTGCTCGCGCTGCCCGGCGCGGTGGCCGCGCTGGCAGTCGAGTACGGCCGCCCACCGCAGGTGGTGCTCACCGCCGCGCTCGCCGCCGCCAGCATCGGGCTGGCCGCGATCGCGGCGGTACGCCGGCAGGTGCCGCAATACCTTCCGTACGCCAGCGTCGCGGTGGTCGGCGCGGCCACAGTGACCGCCGCCGCGGCGCTCGCTGTCGGCCTGCCGGCGGGGGTGTTCGCCGCCGCCGCCGCGCTGCTCGGTGTGCTCGCCGAACTGGTACGGGCCGCCACCGTCCCGCCCGCCGGTTCGGGCCGGCCGGTACGCCGCTGGACCGTGCTGCTCAACGGGGCGCTACGACGTGCCCCGGACGATCCCGAGCTGCGCTGGCGGGTCAGCCCGGCGGCCGGCGCGCTCGCCGCCGCGGCGCTGCCCACCGCACTGGCGCTGGCCACTCTGGCGCCCTCACTCGTGGTGGCGCTGTTCTCGCCGTTCGCGGTGCTGAGCCGGGTGTGGCAGGGGCCACCACCGGAGTTGCTGACCCCGCCGCCGGAGGCGGTCAACCCCACGCACGTGCTCACCGCGCTGCTGCTGACGGTGACCGCGGCGCTGGCCGCCACCGGGTTCAGCGGCGGCCGGCGGTCCCGGGCGGTGCCGGTGATCCTGCCCGGCGCGGCGATCACCCTGCTGATCACGCCGGTGGCGCTGGGGCGGGGCTGGCCGGTGACCGCGCTGGCCGCGCTCGCGGTGTTCACCATCTCGATGCTCGGGCTGGCGCTGACCCCGCCACCGGCGATCGCCGAGCCGGGCCGGTCGATCCGGGTGGCCCGGGTGCTGGTCTTCGCGCTGGGGCTGGCCGCCGGTGGCGCCGGGCTGGCCGGCAGCCTCGCCACGAGCGACCTGACCGTGTTCACGCTCGGCGGGGCGGTCGGCGTGGGTGCTGTCGCCGCGCTGTTCGGCACCACCCAGCGGGCGCGCATCCTGGGCTGGTTGTTCGGCTCGGTGATGGCTCAGCTGTTCGTGCTCACCATCGGCCTGAAGTCCGGGCTGGCGGCCGTCTGGTCCGCGTTCGGGGTGCTCGCCGTCGGCGCGGCGTTGCAGGTGTTCGCCGCCACGCTGCCCCGGCTGCGCCGTCCCGAGGCGTACCGGGAGGCGGCCACAGTCGAGTGGAGCGGCTACGGGGCGGCGCTCATCGCGCTGGCGCTGGCGTACGACTCGCCCCGGCACATCGCCGCGCTGCTGGCCGCCTGGGGCGCGGTCCTCGGGGTGGCGGCCAGCCGTCCGGGACGCCGTCCGATGGAACGCAACCTGCTGTTCTGGGCGGTGGTGGCCTGCGAGATCAGCGCCTGGTGGATCCTGATGCGGGTGGCCGACGTGGCGCTGCCGGAGGCGTACACGCTGCCGTTCGCCGCGCTGGCCCTGCTGGTCGGCGTCCTGCAACTGCGGCACCGGCCCGACCTGTCGAGCTGGGTGGCGTACGGGCCGGCGCTGGTCACCGCGTTCCTGCCCACGCTGGCGATCGTGATCGCGACCGAATCCAGCATGCTGCGTCAGGTGCTGCTGCTGCTCGGCGCCGTCGCGGTGCTGATCTTCGGCTCGACCAGCCGGCAGCAGGCCCCGGTGATCGTCGGCGCGACGGTGACCGCTATCGCGGCCGTGCACGCGTTGTTCAGCCTCGGCCCGTGGCTGGTCCTGATCCCGGTCGGCATCGTGCTGCTGGTGCTCGGTGCGAGCAATGAACGCCGCCGCCGTGCCCAGGAGCGCCTCCAGACCGCCCTGCGCGGCATGCGGTGAGCCGGTCCCGGTCGGGGCCGGGACGCGACTGAGCAGGTCACGCTCCGTGTCGAAGGGTCGCGGCGGGGATGATGCCCCTCTGCCGCCTTTGCTCTGCACCCACTGACGCAACAGTCACCAATTGTGACGACGGCCGCCGCCGAGCCGTTTGGGGGCGCGAGGCCGGGTTGCAGGTCAGAGCCATGCTGCGCCGATGGCTGCAGAGCAAAGTCGGCGGAGGGCACAGACACGCGTCGGCCCGGCCGGTCACGCTGAGCGACCAGGCACCTGGGAAACAGAGAGTGATGAGACGGTCAGATCAGGGAGGCGCGCAGCGCGGCATCCTTCTCCGCGACCAGGTCCTCCAGGCTCGCCTGGTAGGCGGCCATCCTGTCGCGCAGCACCGGGTCCGAAGCGCCCAGGATGCGTACCGCGAGCAGGCCGGCGTTGCGGGCGTTGCCGATCGACACGGTGGCGACCGGCACCCCGGCCGGCATCTGCACGATGGACAGCAGCGAATCCATGCCGTCCAGGTACTTCAGCGGCACCGGGACACCGATCACCGGCAGCGGGGTGACCGAGGCGACCATGCCGGGCAGGTGAGCCGCTCCGCCCGCGCCCGCGATGATCACCTGGACACCACGTCCGGCGGCGGCCCGGCCGTACTCGATCATCTTGACCGGGGTGCGGTGCGCCGAGACCACACCAACCTCGTACGGCACGCCGAACTCGTCGAGCGCCTCGGCGGCGGCCTTCATGACCGGCCAGTCCGAGTCGCTGCCCATGATCAGCCCGACGGTGCTCATCAGTGCCCCTCCTGGAGCCAGCGGGCGGCACGCGCGGCCCGGGCCCGTACGTCGTCCAGGTCGTTGCCGAGCACGGTGACGTGCCCGATCTTGCGGCCCGGACGGACCTGCTTGCCGTACAGGTGGACCTTGGCCCCGGGCTCGGCGGCGAACAGGTGGTGCAGCCGCTCGTCGATGGACCTGCCGCCCGGCGAGCCACCCAGCACGTTCGCCATCACCACGACCGGCGCGGTCAGCGAGGTGTCCCCCATCGGGTAGTCGAGCACCGCCCGCAGGTGCTGCTCGAACTGGGAGGTCCGGGCCCCTTCGATGGTCCAGTGCCCGGAGTTGTGCGGCCGCATCGCCAGCTCGTTGACGACCAGCCCGGACGGCGTGTCGAACAGCTCCACCGCGAGCAGGCCGACCACGCCGAGCGCGGTGGCCAGGTCGATGGCGAGCTGCTGCGCGGCCACGGCCTGCTCCTCGGGCAGGTCGGGCGCGGGCGCCAGCACCTCGACGCAGATGCCGTCGCGCTGCACCGTCTCCACCACCGGGTACGCGGCGACCTGCCCGAACGGCGAGCGCGCCACCTGCACGGCCAGTTCCCGGCGCAGCGCCACCCGCTCCTCGACCAGCAGCGGCGTGCCACCGGCGAGCAGCGTGGCGGCCAGCTCACCGGCCTGACCGGCGTCGTCGACCATCCAGACGCCGCGCCCGTCGTAGCCGCCCCGGGCGGCCTTGAGCACCACCGGCCAGCCGGTCTCCTCGCCGAAGGCGATCAGGTCGGCCGGGGACTCCACCGGACGCCAGGCCGGGTTCGGCGCGCCCAGCTCGCCGAGCCGTTCCCGCATCACCCGCTTGTCCTGCGCGTGCACCAGCGCCTCGGCCGGCGGGAACAGCTTCACGCCCTCGTCGGTCAGGGTGCGGATGTGCTCGTTGGGGACGTGCTCGTGGTCGAACGTGACCACGTCGCAGCCCTTGGCGAACGTCCGCAGCGCGGCCAGGTCGGTGTGGTCGCCGTACTGGACGTCGGCGGCGACCAGCGCGGCACCGTCGTCCGGGGCGAGCGCCAGCACGCGCAGCGACTGGCCGAGAGCGATGGCGGCCTGGTGGGTCATCCGGGCGAGCTGGCCGCCACCCACCATGCCCACGACGGGGAGACCGGTACGGGAGTCCATAGCGCCGCCAGCCTATAAGGGCCGGTGCCGGGCCGGACCGTGAGGGCGGCCCGGCCCACTCCGCTCAGCCGAGCTGCGCGATCAGCTCCTCGACGCCGGTCACCGGGCGCTGGCAGACGAAGCCCCGGCAGACGTACGCGGCGGGCTTCCCGTCGACGAACGGCCGCCCGGCCAGCAGCGGCACGCCGGGCTGGTCCGGGGCGCCGGCCACCACCACCGCGCCGGGCGGGGCGTGGCGCCGGGCCGCGGCCACCAGCGGGTCGCCCTCCGGGTCACCGGTCGCCACAGCGATCTCGTACGGCCCGGACAGCAGCGCCTCGCCGACGGTGGCCGCGTACCCGGTGAACCGGGCGTGCCTGTCGACGATCGGCGCGACCGTCGTCAGCGTCTTCTCGGCCGCCTCCCGGTAGCGGGTCTCGCCGGTCAGCGCCGCGTACGCCACGAGCGCCGCGACGATCGCCGACCGGCCCGACGGGGTGGCGTTGTCGGTCGGGTCGGCGGGCCGGGTGACCAGGCGCTCGGCGTCGTCGGCGGTGTCGTAGAAGGCGCCGTCCGGGCCGGCGAAGCGGGCCAGCGCCACGTCGAGCAGCTCACCGGCCAGCGTCAGCCACCGCCCCTCGCCGGTGAGCTGGTGCATCGCGCAGAACGCCTCGGCGACGCAGCCGTAGTCCTCCAGCACCCCGGCCGGCTGACCCACGACCTTGTCCCGGGAGACGCGGCGCAGCCGGCCGTCCACGAGATGCACGGTGGCCAGGTGCTCGGCGGCGTCCCGCATCGCACCGTCGGAGACGATGAGCACGCCGTCCATCAGGTTCGCGTCCTCGTCGTCGGGCGACACGAGCAGCGAGGCAACCTGCTGGAACTCCGCGATGGCGGTGATCGCGAGCCCGTTCCAGGCGGCCACCACCTTGTCGTCGCGGGCGGGCTGGGGCCGGGTGTCGCGGGCGGCCAGCAGCCGGCCCACCACGTCCTGCCAGCGGGCCCGCACCTCCGGGTCGGCGTCGTCGACGTCCCGGGCCAGCCGCAGCACGCTGGTGCCGTGCTCGAACGTGCCGTCGGCGGTGACCTCGAAGAGGTCCGCGGCGAAGCGGCCGTCGTCCTCCCCCAGCACCTCGACGAGCTGGTCGGGCGTCCAGACGTAGGTGAGCCCCTCGACGCCCTCGGTGTCCGCGTCGAGCGCGGAGGCGAAGCCCTCACCGGCGCGGTGCAGCTCGTCGGCGAGGAAGCGGGCGGTGTCGCGGGCCACCCGGCGGGCCAGCCGGTCGCCGGTGAGCCGCCAGAGCTGGGTGTAGACCCGCAGCAGCAGCGCGTTGTCGTAGAGCATCTTCTCGAAGTGCGGCACGGTCCAGTGGCCGTCCACCGAGTAGCGGGCGAAGCCACCGGCGAGCTGGTCGTTGAGGCCGCCGCGGGCCATCGCCTCGCAGGTGTGCCGGACGATCTCCAGGCTGCGCGCCGAGCCGGTGCGCTGGTGGTGCCGGAGCAGGAAGAGCAGGTTCATGTGCGGCGGGAACTTCGGTGCGCCGCCGAAACCGCCGTTCGTCTCGTCGTACTCCCCGGCGAGCCGGCTCGCGGCGGCGTCGAGCAGTTCGGCGGTGAGCGGGGCGGTGACGCCGCCGACGGCCTGCGCGCCGCCGATCGCCTCGACCACTGCGGTGCCCTGCCGCAGCACCGCCTCGCGCTGGTCGCGCCAGGCGGTGGCGACCGAGCCGAGCAGCCGGATGAAGTTGGCGCGGGGGAAGTACGTGCCGCAGAAGAACGGGGTGCCGTCCGGCGTGGCGAAGACGGTCATCGGCCAGCCGCCCTGCCCGGTCATCGCCTGGGTGGCGGTCATGTAGACCGCGTCGACGTCGGGGCGCTCCTCGCGGTCGACCTTGACGCAGACGAAGTCGTCGTTCATCAGCCGGGCAACTGCCTCGTTCTCGAACGACTCGTGGGCCATGACGTGGCACCAGTGGCAGGCCGCGTAGCCGACCGAGATCAGCACCGGCACGTCCCGCCGTTTCGCCTCGGCGAACGCCTCGTCGCACCAGGGCCACCAGTCGACCGGGTTGTCGGCGTGCTGGAGCAGGTAGGGCGACGTGGCCTCGGCGAGTCGGTTCACCACCCGACCTTAGCGAGCGCGCGGAGCCGGTGCGGCGCGAGTGCGGCGGCCGGGCCGGGGTCGTGGTCCCGGCCCGGCCGCCGTCTCACCGGGTCAGGGTGAGCGTCGAGGTGTCCCGCACGGTGAACTCGTTCCAGTACTCGAAGTCGCGGACCAGGATCTCGCTGACCGCCTGGGCGGTGCCGCGCTGGAACTTGACGTCGGCCGGGTAGGTGGTGGCCGACCACGGCACCACCTGGCCCGGAACGCACGGGATGTGGGGTGAGAAGTAGCCACGCACCATGCCCGCCTTCTTCTGTTCCTGGACGAGTTCGCCCGCGATGGAGAAGGAGTCCGCCCGGGTGCAGGTGATCGAGCCGCGGACGGTGGCGATGCCCTTGTTGTCCACCGTCGCGACCGGATCGACGGTCAGTGTGACGTCGAGCGCCGGCAGCGGCGGCGGGTTGCCGATGTGGACCTGGCCGCGCAGACCGCCGGTCGCGCCCTCGCACCGGATCTCGAAGGTGGCGTCGAAGCGCTCGACGTAGTCGAAGGGCCCCCACGCGGCGTCGATGACCGTGAACGAACCGGTGCTCTGCGCGCAGGAGCGCCCCCAACCGCCGTTGTAGAGGCGGATGCCGGCCGTGCCGCTCCCGTCCGGCTGGCCGACGTTCTGGTAGGTGTCACCCGCCTTCAGCGGCTGGCCGGCCGGGGCGCTGATCTCCAGACGCCAGGTGTTGTCGGCGTCGCTCCAGAACTCCATCCCGAAGTGCTGCTGGTCGTGGCCCCACGCGTTCATCTCGTCGCCCGGCGTCGGTGCGGCGGAGCTGTAGGAGTAGGAGTTGCCGGCGGTGATCGGATCACCCGGCTCGCCGGTGACGGCGAACGACCAGGACTCCGCCGGCCGGGCCTGCGCCGGCGCGGGCATGACCAGGCCGGCGGCGCCGGTGGTCAGCGCCATGGTCGAAGCGAGCAGGATCCGTCGCCAGGAACGTCTCATCGTCGTCCTCCCCGTGTGGACGTCAGCGGGGACGCCTGTCGTGCCCGCCGTGCCAGCAGCGTAGGACCGGCCGGGCGTCCTCCGCTGCCCCGTCCACGGCGGACGGACCGGTCAGGAGGCGCCGTCGGCGCGCAGCGGGAAGACGTTGCCCCGGGCGGCGTCGCGCAGCGACGCGAGTACTGCGGCGATCTTGTCAGCCGGCATCGGCTTGAAGAAGTGGTAGCCCTGGGCGGCAGTGCAGCCCAGCTCAGCCAGCGCGGTGCGCTGCTCGGCGGTCTCGACACCCTCGGCCACCACCCGCAGGCCCAGTTCGTGGGCCAACCCGACGGTGGTCCGGACGATCGCCGCCGCCTCCGGCGAGTCGGCCATCCGGAGCACGAATGAGCGGTCCACCTTCAACTCGTCGACGGCGATGCGGGTGAGGAACGTCAGCGACGAGAAGCCGGTGCCGAAGTCGTCCACGGCGAGCTGCACGCCCATGCCACGCAGCGTGGCCAGCACCTCGTCGATGACCTCCAGCTCGCTCATCACCACCGTCTCGGTGATCTCCAGGACCAGCCGGTGCGGCGGCACCTGGTGGCGGCGCAGCGCCTCCTCGATCTCGGCGGGCAGCCGCGGGTCGAGCAGGCTGCGCGCGGACAGGTTCACCGAGATCGGGACGTCCAGCCCGTCCCGCGCCCATCCGGAGGCGACCTCCAGCGCCTTGTCCAGCACGTACCGGGTGAAGCTGCCGAGCTGCTCGCTGTTCTCCACCGGGCGGATGAAGTCGGCCGGACCGAGCCAGCCCCGGCGCGGATGCCGCCACCGGATCAGCGCCTCCACCCCGGTCGGCGCGCCGGTCGCCAGGTCCACCGCCGGCTGCAACGCCAGCACCAGCTGGTCGTCGGCGGCGAGAGCCTCCCGCATCTCCGCGAGCAGCGCCAGGTGGTCGGTGCTCGCCGCGTCGCGGGAGCTGTCGTACGCGGCGACGCTGCCGCCGCCCTCCTTCGCCTGGTACATGGCGATGTCGGCGCGCCGCAGCAGCTCCGTCAGGTCGGCCGCGCCCGCGTCGGCGACCACGACGCCCACCGCGACCTCCACGGACATCCGCACCCCGGCCACCTCGGTCGGTGCGGCGAGGCGCTCGGCGACCTCCCGGGCCTGGCGCAGCGCGTACGCCAGCGGGGCCGTCCGGTCCTCGACCAGCGGCACCGAGGTCAGCAGCAGCGCGAACTCGTCGCCGCCGAGGCGCCCGAGCAGGTCACCCGGCCGGGTCAGCGCGGCGAGCCGGTTGGAGGTGAGCCGCAGCAACTGGTCGCCCGCCGAGTGCCCGAGCGTGTCGTTGACCTCCTTGAACTGGTTCACGTCGAGCAGCAGCAGGGCCACCGGGTGGTCGTGCGCGCGCTGCCGCAGCGCCTGGTCCCCCTTGGCCAGCAGCGCCGCCCGGTTGAGCAGTCCGGTGAGCTGGTCGTGCACCGCGTCGTACGACGAGCGGGCGGTGACCAGCCGCAGCTCCCGGTGCGTGGCGGCGTCGTGCAGGGCGGCGGCCAGCGCGTCGCCGAAGGCCGCCACGCCGTCGCGTTCCCGGGCGCTCGGCGGGGCGGACCGGGCGAACCGCACCCGCAGGCGGCCGACGTCGGCGGATCCCACGGCGAGGCGGCGCACCAGTTCGTGCTCCCCCGCGTCGGCGCCGGCGGACGGCTCCACCTCCCGGTCGTGTACCTGCCCGCCACGGTCGGCCCGGTAGCGGCGCCAGCGTCCCTCACCCCGGGCCACGTCGACCTCGACCAGTTCCGCGCCGAACAGGGTGAGCGCGCCGGTCACCGCGGCGGTCGCCACGCCGCGCTCGTCGAGCTGGTTGAGCGCGGCGGTGGCCTCGGCGAACGCCCGCCAGGTACGCCGCTCCTGGTCGGCCCGGAGCCGGTGGCGGTAGGTCTGCTGGAGCAACCAGAGCGGCGGCGGCAGGAGCAGCAGCCAGCGCGCGTCGAGTTCGAGCAGCGCGACGACCACCAGGCCGACCGCCACGTTGCCGACGAACATGAGCAGCTTGCCGCGCAGCGCGGCGAGCAGCGGCGGACCGATCGCGATGCCGTGCCGCAGGGCGAGCGTGACGGCGCCCAGGAAGGCGGTGGTGAGCAGGTACGTGACCGCGGCGGCGGTGAGCGTGAGCGCCAGCTCCGGGGTGGGCGCGGCGAGCAGCGGCGGGCCGAGCGCGGTGGCCACCGCGGCGGCGAGCGCGGTGGCGGCGGTGAGCGAACCGGCGATCGCCACCAGTTCCAGCGCCGGACGGCGGTCGGAGACCATCGACATCACGGTCCAGGCGGCGCCCACGCCCAGCAGTGCGGCGGCCGGGAGCCAGCACGCCGGCACCAGCCAGAGGCAGACCACGAGCGCGGCCTCGCCCCAGGTGATGCTCACCATGCCCGAGGCGGTACGGAAGCGCAGCCGGGCAAGCTGGGCCACCGCGAACGCGACGATGGCGATGCCGAAGCGTGCCGGACCGGGCAGTGGGTGGTCGGCCGGCAGGTGGGACGGGACGGTGAGGCCGAGCGCGGCGGCGAGCAGACCGGTCAGCGCGACCGCGACGGTGAGCAGGACGACGCCCACCGGTGTCCCGCGCAGGCCGATCCGGTCGGGGGAACGGTCGGCCGGCTCGGTGGTCACGGGGCCGCCCCGTCGACGGGTCGGGCCGGGGCATGGTCGGGGGCCGGTGCTGTCTTCGACATCGGCGTCCCCCTTCCGCGCAGGGTCCGGGGCCTGACGGTCCCCCCGGCGGAAGGCTAAGCCAAAGCCGGTGGTCGCAACAGGGGGCGACAACCGGCTTCGACGTGATTCACGCGGTGTTCAGCTGTTCCGGTGCTGCTGGGAGCCGTTGGGCGCATTCGTCGGTGAATCCTGCTCGACGAGCCCGTCTGTCGGATCGGCGACTGCGGAATCGGCCCGGCCGGGGGTGCCCTGCTGCGGGAAGCGGTCGGGCAGCCGGCGCAGCCGGGCGTTCATGTTGCGGATCAGCAGGACGGTGACGGTGGCCAGCGCGACGATGAGGAAGAGGCCCATCGGACCGGCCAGACCACCCGTACGGGTGTCACCGAAGTTGTTCTGCGCGAGCACCTCGACGGTGGTCAGCATGGTGTTCCTCCGATGTGCGACTGAGCACCAGGGTAGACCCCGGCCGGGTCAGTGGGCACGGCACGCCTCTCGTACGCCGGCGAACAGGTCGGACTCCGGCAGCGGGCTGTCGACCAGCGAGCGGGCGAGCTGGAAGTCCTCCGTCGGCCAGGCGCGCTTCTGCAACTCCATCGGCACCTGGAACCAGAAGCCGTCCGGGTCGATCTGGGTGGCGTGCGCGCGCAGCGCGTCGTCGCGGACCGGGAAGTAGTCGGCGCACTCGACCCGGGTGGTGATCCGGGCGCCCTTGTCGGGGCGCTCGTCCCAGCGCTTCATCCACTCGCCGTACGGCGACTCGAGCCCGGCGGCGAGCACCGCCTCGTGCAGGCTCATGATCTTGGCGCGGGAGAAACCCACGTCGTAGTACAGCTTCAGCGGCTGCCACGGCTCGCCCAGCTCGGGGTGGCGGTCCGGGTCACCGGCCGCGTCGAACGCCGCCACGGTGATCTTGTGGGTCATGATGTGGTCGGGGTGCGGGTAGCCGCCCTCCTCGTCGTACGTGGTGACGACGTGCGGGCGGAACTGCCGCATCAGGCGCACCAGCGGCGCGGCTGCGACGTCCACGTCCTGGAGGGCGAAGCAGCCCTCCGGCAGCGGCGGCAGCGGGTCGCCCTCGGGCAGCCCGGAGTCGACGAAACCGAGCCACGCCTGCTCGACGCCGAGGATGGCCCGGGCGGCGTCCATCTCGGCCCGCCGGATGTCACCGATGTTCGCCCAGACGTCGGGGCGGTCCATCTTGGGGTTGAGCACACTGCCCCGCTCGCCACCGGTGGCGGTGACGACCAGGACGTCCACCCCCTCGGCGACGTATTTCGCCATGGTGGCGGCGCCCTTGCTCGACTCGTCGTCGGGATGGGCGTGCACCGCCATGAGACGCAGCTGTTCTGCCACCTTCGGCGCTCCTCGTCTGTGCCCGCCGACCGACCCCCGGGCCGGCCGGCTGACCTGCCGGAATCTCCCCCCGCGCCCGCGAAAGCCCCCGTGACGGCCGGTCGAGGGCCGCCACCGGAGTGGCCAGGGCCACGCCCGCCGGTCCAGGCCGACCTGCCATCCTTGACTCAGCGCCGGGCTGGGAAGATGGACCTAGCCATTCTTGCCGATGCCGCCGACAACAACGCCAGGAGATACCCGCCGGTGAGCGAGACGCACGCCACAGTCGCCGCGAAGGCACCGGTCTTCCCGCCGGGCCGCTACGGCCGCCGCCGGGAGCCGGGGCGCCGCCGGCCGGTCCTGCTCGCCCTGACGGTGACGGTCATGCTCGCCGTCCTCGGCCTGGGCGCGGCGAAGCTCTACTACCAGTACGGCGACCCGGAGTACCAGGGCGAGATGATCAGCTACACCGACATCACCGACTCCCGGGTGATCGTCGATTTCCGGGTCACCGTGCCGCCGGGCGGCTCCGCCACCTGTCTGCTGCGGGCCCGCTCCCACGACGGGGCCCAGGTGGGCAGCGCCGAGGCCACCGTGACCGCGGAGCCCGGCCAGCGCCACATCCGGACCCGGCAGGAGGTCCCCACGAGCGCCCGGCCGTTCATCGGCGAGGTCCTGCGCTGCCGGCCCGCCGGCTGAGCCGGACCGCCGGCGAGTCGCCGGCCACCGCACCCCGGTCCCGCCGCCGGCACCCGGGGTGATTGATCACACCTCGACGCGACCCGCACTGGTAGCCTTGCAAGTTCACCTGTCAGCCAGTCCGCACCAATCGAGGAGACCGCCTGTGTCCACAAATGGAAACGAGGCGCCCGCCACCTGGCTGTCCCAGGACGCCTACGACCGTCTGCAGGCCGAGCTCGACGAGCTGATCGCCAACCGACCGGTCATCGCCGCCGAGATCAACGCCCGGCGCGAGGAGGGCGACCTGCGGGAGAACGGCGGCTACCACGCCGCCCGCGAGGAGCAGGGCAAGGCCGAGGGCCGCATTCTCTACCTCAAGGAGCTGCTGCGCACCGCCAAGGTCGGCGAGGCGCCGGACACCGACGCGGTGTCGCCGGGCATGGTCGTGAAGATCTACTTCGACGACGACGCCGACGACAGCGAGACCTTCCTGCTCGGCTCCCGGGAGATCGCCTCCACCACCGACCTCACGGTCTACAGCCCCGAGTCCGCGCTCGGCAAGGCCATCCTCGGCGGCAAGGCAGGGCAGACCTGCACCTACACGGCGCCCAGCGGCGCCGATATCAAGGTGACCATCGTCTCCTTCGAGCCGTACAGCGGCTGACCCCTCCGGACCCGCGCCGGACGGCTCGGGTCCCGAACCCGACCGAGGCTGACAGGCCCTCCTCGGACCCGAGCCGCACACCCGAACGCCCCGACCGGATCATCCGGCCGGGGCGTTCGCGTTCCCCCGAGCGCTCAGCCCTCGCCGGTGAAGACCACCTGGTAGCCGCTGGCCCGCAGCGCGCTGATCAGCGTGTCCGAGTGCTCCACCCCGCGGGTCTCCACGGACAGGGCCACCTCCACCTCGCCGAGGCGCAGGTGCGGGTTGGCGCGCTGGTGCACCACGTCCACCACGTTGGCCCGGTGCTCGGCGATCTCGCTCAGCAGGGAGGCGAGCTGGCCGGGCCGGTCCGTGCAGCGCACGGTGATCCGCAGGAACCGGCCCGCCGCCGCCAGGCCGTGCTCGATCACCCGGAGCATGAGCAGCGGATCGATGTTGCCGCCGGAGAGCACCGCGACGACCGGCGCGGTCACCTCCACCGCGCCGGCCAGCAGCGCCGCCACGCCGACCGCGCCGGCCGGCTCGACCACCTGCTTGCCGCGTTCCAGCAGCATCAGCAGCGCCCGGGAGATGTCCTCCTCGGAGACCGTGACGACGTCGTCGACGAGCTTGCGGACATGGGTGAAGGTCAGCTCGCCCGGACGGCCGACCGCGATCCCGTCGGCGATCGTCGCGAACGAGGGCAGCCGCAGCGGCTCGCCGGCCCGCAGCGAGGGCGGGAAGGCTGCGGCGCTCGCCGCCTGGACCCCGATCACGCGTACGTCGGGACGCAGCGCCTTGGCCGCCACCGCCATGCCCGAGACCAGGCCGCCGCCGCCCACCCCGGTCACGATGGTGCGCACGTCCGGGCACTGTTCGAGGATCTCCAGCGCGACGGTGCCCTGCCCGGCGATCACGTCCGGGTGGTCGAACGGGTGGATGAACACCGCTCCGGTCCGCTCGGCGAAGGTCTGCGCCGCGACGAGCGACTCGTCCACCGTGTTTCCGACCAGCTCGATCTGCGCGCCGTACCCCTTCGTGGCGGCGACCTTCGGCAGCGGCGCGTTCACCGGCATGAAGACGGTGGCGTGTGCGCCGACCAGCCCGGCGGCGAGCGCCACCCCCTGGGCGTGGTTGCCGGCGCTCGCCGCGACCACGCCGCGGGCCCGCTCCTCGGCCGAGAGCCGGGAGATCCGCACGTACGCACCGCGCACCTTGTACGACCCGGCGCGCTGGAGGTTCTCGCACTTGAGCCAGACCGGCCCGCCGAGCGCGGCGCTGAGCGGCCGCGACGGCTCCAGCGGGGTGGTACGGGTGACACCGGCGAGCAGTTCCCGCGCGGCCTGTACGTCGGCGAGACCGACCAGTTCCGTCATGCCCCGATCGTGCCACCCGGGGTGGGCGGAACCTGCGGCGACGTCGGCGCAACCGGCATCGGCGCGGCGGGCGCGGGCCAGCCCGGTCGGCCGGGCCAGACCGGCTGCCCGGGCCACACGGGCACGGCCCGGGAGAGCCGGTCCTGCTGGGCGGCGGAGATCCGGCGGACCAGCACGACGAACGCGATCCCGGCGACCAGGCAGGCCACCGCCGGCACCAGCCGCGGCGCGAGCGCGTCCTCGTAGAAGCGCACGTACGTGGCGAACTCCGCGTCGTTGCGGGGCAGCTCGGTCAGCCGGTCGTAGCGCTGCTGCTCGGCCCGCGCGACGAACCGGTCGCCGATCAGGAACACCAGCCAGCTCGCCCACCACACCCCGACCAGCCACGACTGGCGGCGCTGCCACACGCTGTTGCGGAGCAGGTCGGCGAGCACCCGGGCCGGTACGACGAGGTTGGCCAGCGGCACCAGCCACCCCGCGATCGCCCACGCCGGGCTCAGGTTCGGCACCGCGCCCGGGAACGCGTCCAGGTTCTTGCGGGCCCGCCAGGTCCAGATCACCACGAGCGTCCCGGCGGTCAGGAGCGCGAGCAGGTAGGGCACCGAGAACAGCACCTCGGCCAGCACCGCGCCGAGCAGCACGTCCCGGTCGAGCTGCTCGGCGGCCGAGCGGGCCATCCGCACACCCACGAGCGGGAACAGGGCGGTGAGCAGGTAGCACAGGGTGGCGGCACCGACCGCGGACGCGCCGGCCACGGCCAGGCCGCGCACGCCGTACGTGGGCACGCCGGGGCTCACCGCGGGCTGACCGACTCGGGTGCCGCAGCGCCGGCACTCCTCATAGGCCGGGGACGTGGCGTCGCCGCAGGTCTGGCAGTGCATCGGGGACCGTCCGAGGTGGTGAGCGCGACAGGGGTGCGCACACGCTAGACGATCACCCGGCGGCCGGCGACCCCGTTCCGACGCGGGGATAGCCGGGGGCGTGCCGGGCCCACGGCGCCTGCAACTCGAACTGGCCGGCCACTCCGAGCAGCAGCAGTTCGGAGCCGGGCGGGCCGACGAACTGCACACCGACCGGCAGGCCGTCCGGGCGGCGGCCGACCGGCACCACGATCGACGGCAGCCCGGCGATGTTCCACGGCGCCGCGTACGGGGCGTACCTGATGTTGGTCGACATGTTCGCCAGCCAGGAGCGGCCGGACCACCCGGCGGCCTCCGGCGGCGGCCCGGCCAGCGCCGGGGTGAGCAGCAGGTCGATCGAGTTGTCCGCGAAGAAGTGCACGGACCGTTCGCGCCAGGCGGCCCGGTCGGCCTCCCGCACGTACCCCCGGCGCTGCGCCCACTCGCCGAGCCTGACGTGCCGGCGGCTGCGTCGCTGGAGTTGACGCGGCGCCACCCCGGCGGCGCGCACGTCGGCGGCGGCCGCCGCGAACCAGGTGGCGATGCCCTGGAGGCCGAGCCGGGTCGGGTAGACCGGGTCGGCGGGCACGGTGTCGTGACCGGCAGCGGCCAGCAGCCGGCCGGCGGCGGCGACCGCGTCCCGGTTCGGCGCGTCCGGCGAGACGCCGCGTACCGGCGAGCGCAGCGAGACGCCCACCCGCAGCCGCTCCGGCGGGACCAGCTTGTCCGGCCGGCGGCCGGCCAGCACCGAGAAACCGACCACCGCGTCGGCGACGGTGCTGGTCAGCATGCCGTGCTCGGTGAGGCCGAACCAGTCGTCCGCGCCGAGCTGGCAGGGCACCACGCCCCTGCCGGGCTTGAGCCCGACCAGGCCGCAGCAGGCCGCCGGGATGCGGATCGACCCGAGACCGTCGTTGCCGTGGGCCATCGGCACCAGCCCGGCGGCCACCGCGGCGGCCGCGCCGCCCGACGAGCCGCCGGGGGTACGCGCCGGATCCCACGGGTTGCGGGTCACAGCGGTGTCGTCGTCGGTGAGGGCCCACAGGCCCAGCTCCGGCATCCGGGTGACGCCGAGGATGACAGCGCCCGCGCCGCGCAGCCGCCGGACCACCTCGTGGTCGGCCTCCGCCACCTCGGTACGCATCGCGGCCGACCCGTTCCAGGTGGGCAGGCCGGCCACCGGCGTGTTCTCCTTGACCGCCACCGGCACCCCGGCGAGCGGCAGGTTCGCCAGTTCCTCCTGCTCGTCGACCTTCTCCGCCTCGGTGATCGCCTCGCCGCCGCGTACCGTGCGGAACGCGCCCAGCTCGGCGTCGACCCGGGCGACGTGGTCCAGGTGGTCGGCGACGACCTGGGTGGCGGAGACGTCGCCACGGCGTACCGCCCGGGCGATCTGTTTCGCGGTCGTCCCGACCCAGGTCGTCGGCAAGATGTCCGGCACTGCCACCCTCCCCAACCAGCGGTCAGCCCAGGGCCTGCTCCAGATCGGCGAGCAGGTCGTCGACCGTCTCGATGCCGACAGACAGTCGCACGAGATCGCCGGGAACTTCAAGCGGCGAGCCCGCAGCGCTTGCGTGTGTCATCCGGCCCGGGTGCTCGATCAGGGACTCGACGCCGCCGAGCGACTCGGCGAGCACGAACAACCGGGCCCGGTTGCAGATCTGGACGGCGTGCTCCTCGCCGCCCGCCGCGCGGAACGAGATCATGCCGCCGAACCGGCGCATCTGCTTGGCGGCCACCTCGTGGCCGGGGTGCGAGGGCAGGCCCGGGTAGACGACCTGGGCGACCTTGGCGTGTCCGTCCAGGTAGGCCGCGATCCGCTCGGCGTTGTCGCAGTGCCGGTCCATCCGTACCCCGAGGGTCTTGATGCCGCGCAGCGTGAGCCAGGCGTCGAACGGCCCGTTGACCGCGCCCATCGCGTTCTGGTGGTAGCGCAGCTCCTCGCCGAGCGTGCGGTCCGCCGCGACGAGCGCGCCGCCGACCACGTCGGAGTGCCCGCCGACGTACTTGGTGGTGGAGTGCACCACCACGTCCGCGCCGAACGCGATCGGCTGCTGGAGGTACGGCGAGGCGAACGTGTTGTCGACCACCAGCAACGCGCCGGCGTCGTGCGCCACCGCGGCGAGCGCGGCGATGTCGGCGATGCCGAGCAGCGGGTTGGTCGGCGTCTCCACCCAGACGATCCTGGTGGTGCCCGGGCGGATCGCGGCACGAACGGCGTCCGGGTCGGAGACCTTCGCCGGGGTGTACGACAGGCCCCAGCGCTCGGCCACCTTGGCGAACAGCCGGTACGTGCCGCCGTACGCGTCGTCCGGGATCACCACGTGGTCGCCCGGCTTGCAGACGGTCCGCAGCAGCGTGTCCTCGGCGGCCAGGCCGCTGGCGAAGGCGAGCGCCACCGGGCCGCCCTCCAGCGCGGCGAGGCACTCCTGGAGCGCGTCGCGGGTGGGGTTGCCGGAGCGGCTGTACTCGTAGCCCTCGCGGGGCGCGCCGACGGCGTCCTGGGCGTACGTGCTGGTCTGGTAGATCGGCGGGATCACCGCACCGGTGCGGGCCTCCGGGTCCTGACCGGCGTGGATGGCGAGTGTCTCGAAGCCGTAGCTCATGCCGCAGACGTTAGCCCCCCGCCCGCTCCCGCTCTCGTCAACCCGGCGCGAGTCACAACCGCGAAGGTGTCGGGGTGGTGGGCCATACTGGTCCGGTGAGTACGACCGAGGCGCTCCCCTCCCGCCTGCACGGCGTCGCCGACCGGATCCCCACGTGCCTGGACGACCTCAAGGGGCCCGAGCACGGCCGGGTCACGCTGCCGATCCGCCTCGCGTGGTCCGGTCTCACCGAGTTCGACGTCGACGACAGCGGGCAGCGGCTCACGCTCTACCGCACGCTGATGGACTGCGGGCAGCGCGAGGACATCGTCCGGTACGTGAATCCGGCGCTTCTCCGGCAGGACTGGTCCCGCATCCGCAAGCTGACCGCACACCGGGTGATCCGCCTCTGGGAGAGCAGGATCCCGGGCCTGGCGGCCTAGCCGTGGACGAGTTGCACACGCGCTTGCTGCGCGTCGGATTCCGCGCCGGCGACGACCTCGGTCTGGTGCTCGCGGGTGGGTACGCACTCGCCGCGCACGATCTCGTGAGCCGGCCGTCCCGCGACATCGACTTCGCCGTCTGTGGGAGGCGGACATCCGGGCGCGCCTCGCCAACGGCGAGACCGGCACGACTGGCATCCCCGAAGACGACTGGGACGCCTACCTCGACCGCCTCTGACCGCGCCCGGTTTCTCGTCGATCATGAGGTTGACGGCGGTCACGGTCCGATTTGTCGCCGCCAACCTCATGATCACACTCGCCCGGAGGTGGGTCGACCGGGTGGGGCCTAGGGTGAGCTCGTGAGCGGGTGTGTGTTCTGCGGGATCGTGGCGGGCGCGGTACCGGCGTTCCGGGTGACCGACGAGCCGGACGGGGTCGCGTTCCTCGACACCCGGCCGGTGTTCAAGGGCCACGTGCTCGTGGTGCCCCGCACCCACCTGGTCACCCTGTCCGACCTGCCGGCCGACGCGCTGCCCGGCTACTTCCGGCTGGTGCAGCGGATCGCCGTGGCGGTGGAGACCGGTCTGGGCTCCGGTGGGACGTTCGTGGCGATGAACAACCGGGTGTCCCAGTCCGTACCGCACCTGCACACCCACGTGGTGCCCCGGACCAAGGGCGACGGGCTGCGCGGCTTCTTCTGGCCGCGCACCCGGTACGCCGACGACGCCGAGGCGACGGAGTTCGCCGGGCGGATCTCGGCGGCGCTGGCCTGACGCCGACGTGGGCGGGTAAGGAACCCGGGGCCGACGATGTTGCACACGCTGGGAAAGCCAAGAGAGGAGTCCCACCGTGTTCCTCCGCCGCATGAAGGCCGAAATGATCTCTCCTGACCAGGCCCTGCCGGGCCGCCCGATCGCGATGCCGATCGCCGACCGGCACGAGGTGCTGCCGTCCTCGCTGAAGGGCCCGTTCCCCGAGGGCGCGCAGGTCGCCGTCTTCGGCATGGGCTGCTTCTGGGGCGCCGAGCGGCTGTTCTGGACCCTCCCCGGCGTGATCACCACGTCGGCCGGTTACGCGGGCGGGTACACCACCAACCCGACGTACGAGGAGGTCTGCTCGGGCATGACCGGGCACGCCGAGGTGGTCCAGGTGGTCTACGACCCGTCGAAGATCGCCTACGAGGACCTGCTCAAGGTCTTCTGGGAGAACCACGACCCGACCCAGGGCATGCGCCAGGGCAACGACGTGGGCACCCAGTACCGCTCGGCCGTCTACACCACCACCGACGAGCAGCTGGCCGCGGCCAAGGCGTCGCGGGACGCGTTCGCGCCGATCGTGGCCCGGGCCGGCAAGGGTGAGGTCACCACCGAGATCGCCCCGCTCGGCGACTACTACTTCGCCGAGGACTACCACCAGCAGTACCTGGCGCCGACGAAGAACCCGAACGGCTACTGCAACCACGGTCCGAACGGGCTGAGCTGCCCGGTCGGCGTTGCGCGGGTCACCGAAGCGCACTGAGCGCGTCTCGCGACCTACGGGAGGGGGACCTCGACGTCCGGTTCCCCTCCCGTCACCACGAACGGTGCGTACCCACGGTCGATCGTGTCGACGACCAGGTCCGAGAAGACCAGCGAGATGTTGTGGCCGTTCGCCTCGATGAGGGCCTCGTGAAACGGAAGATCGAGGAGCTGCGACCACCGCTTCGCGTCAGGCGAATCCTGCAGAAGCTTCATTCCCGGGTACAGCTCCTGCCACTTGACACCCCACACGTAGCCGTCGAGGTCGACGCCCTGCTCATTGTCGACGAGCCGGTCGTCCAGTGATCGCGTCCAGACCTCAGGCGGCACGGCGGACGTGGCCACGGCTCGGACGCAGTGCTTGAACCGGTACCTCAGGTGCTTCGGGGTGATTCCGGTGCGGGGATCGGCGGTCGCGTAGACGAAGACGTCGTAGTCGCGCATGTGGTCGGCGAAGCCGTGGAACACGAGGGCTTGATCGAATACGTCGTCGAACGCGGCCCGGATCTCGTCGATGTCCACGCCCGCATCATCGCAGCGGCCCTGCACGAGCCGTAGGGAGCCCTCGCTGCGGGCCTCGAAGCACCTCACCACCCGCCAGAGGGCAAGAATACGAACGGCTACTGCAACCACGGACCGAACGGGCTGAGCTGCCCGGTCGGAGTGGCCCGCACCTCGGGCTAGCCCCACCGCGCGCCGGCGGCACCCACGCTCGCGCGATCCTGCAGTTCGGTGCCCCTCGAGGCTCGCAAAAGAGGCAACCCAGGCGCCCGAACTGCAAGATCGGCGACGAACCGTGGGCCAGCCGCCGGCACCCGTCTCTGCGGCGTTCCTCACAGCCTCGCCGGAGCCGATTTCCGACATCGGGGGGAGCGAGGCAGGAACCGAAGGCGTGACAGGCAACCACCCTGCGTGACGGCGCATCGTAGCAAGCTGTCACACGTTCGTCATCGTCTCAACAGGCGAACTGCAACAAGCTCTGGCAGCATTGGCTCGTATGTGCGGACTTGCGGGAGAGTTCCGCCGTGACGGTTCACGCGCCGACGTCTCGGCCGTGGAGCGGATGGCGGCCACGATGAGTGACCGAGGGCCCGACGACAGCGGCGTCTGGTCGCAGGGCCCGACCGCGCTGGGACACCGGCGCCTGAAGATCATCGACCTGTCCGCGGCGAGCGGCCAACCCATCGTGGACGCCGCCGCCGGGCTCACCGGTGTCTTCAACGGCTGCATCTACAACTATCGAGAGCTGCGCGCCGAGCTGCAGGCCAAGGGCCACCGGTTCTTCTCGTCCGGCGACAGCGAGGTCGTGGTCAAGGCGTACGCCGAGTGGGGTCTCGACTTCGTCGACCACCTGATCGGCATGTTCGCGGTGGCGATCAGCGAGCGCGACACCGGCCGCCTGGTGCTGGCCCGGGACCGCCTCGGCATCAAGCCGCTCTACCTGGCCGAGAGCCCCGGCGTGGTGCGGTTCGCCTCGACCCTGCCGGCGCTGCTCGCCGGTGGCGGCATCGACACCACCATCGACCGGGTGGCGCTCGCCCACTACCTGAGCTTCCACAGCATCGTGCCGCCGCCGCGCACGATCCTGGCCGGTGTCACCAAGCTGCCGCCGGCCACGGTCCGGGTGTACGAGGCGGACGGCTCCACCCACGAGCGGGTGTACTGGGATCCGGCGTTCAGCCGCGCCGCCGATCGGGCCGGCTGGTCCGAGCGGGACTGGCAGGACGCGCTGCTCGACTCGCTGACCACAGCCGTACGCCGCCGCATGGTGGCCGACGTGCCGGTGGGCGTGCTGCTCTCCGGCGGCCTCGACTCCAGCCTGGTCGTCGCGCTGCTCGCCGGCGAGGGGCAGGCCCGGTCCGGACTGGCCACGTTCTCCATCGGCTTCGACGCGGTCGGCGGCCGGGAGGGCGACGAGTTCGTCTACTCCGACCTGGTCGCGAAGACGTTCGGCACCGACCACCACCAGATCCGGGTGCCCACCGGTGACCTGCTGCCGCCGCTGGAATCCGCCGTCGCGGCCATGAGCGAACCCATGGTCAGCCACGACTGCGTGGCGTTCTGGCTGCTCAGCCAGGAGGTCGCGCGGCACGTCAAGGTGGTGCAGTCGGGCCAGGGCGCGGACGAGATCCTCGGTGGCTACCACTGGTACCCGCCGCTCGCCGGGGTGGACCGGGAGCAGGCGCTCGAGACGTACGCGAAGGCGTTCTTCGACCGCGACGCGGCCGGACTGGCCCGGGTGCTCAACCCGGCGTGGCTGGCCGACGGCGACCCGGCGCGGGAGTTCGTGGCCGCGCACCTGGGCCGCGCGGGGGCGCAGACCGCCGTCGACGCGGGCCTGCGGATCGACACCCAGGTCATGCTGACCGACGACCCGGTGAAGCGGGTCGACAACATGACCATGGCGCACGGGCTGGAGGCCCGGGTGCCGTTCCTCGACCACGAGTTCGTCGAGCTGGCCGCGAGCTGCCCGCCGGAGCTGAAGCTGGCCCAGGGCGGCAAGGGCGTACTCAAGGAGATCGGGCGCCGCGTCCTGCCGCACGAGGTCATCGACCGGCCCAAGGGCTACTTCCCGGTGCCCGGACTCACCCACCTGGAGGGCAAGCTCCTCGACCGGGTACGCGACGCGCTGACCGCGCCCGAGGCGCGCCGTCGCGACCTGTTCCGCGCCGACTACGTCGACGCGCTGCTCGCCGACCCGAACGCCGAACTGACCCCGTTGAACGGAAACAAGCTGTGGCAACTGGGACTCCTGGAAATGTGGCTCCAGAGCCACGGAATCGACTGACCGTGACGGACACCCTCGCCACCGGAACGGCGCGTACCGACCGGGAACGGGTGCTGGGCCGGCGCCGGGAACTCACCGGCCCCGGCGGTGACCCGGTCGCACCGGGTACGCCGGAGCCGCGGCAGCCGGAGACCGCGTCCGCCGACGCCTCGGGCGTGGTGCTGGACTGCGGCTGGGGCCGGCTGGTGTTCGGGCAGACGTTCGACGACCAGGTGCACGTGGCCGACGTGCTGCGCTCCGAGGCGGTCGGCGCCCGGGACATCTGCATCTACCTGCGCGACCCGCACGTGCTGGTGTCCCGGCTGCCGGACGAGCTGTTCATCGACCCGTCGCTGACGTACCGGCTGCCGCTGGGCGAGAAGCGGCCCGCCGCCACCGAGGGTGGCGAGGTCCCCGGGCTGACCGTCCGGCCGCTGCGCGACGCCGCCGACGCCGAGGCGGTGAACCGGATCTACGCGCGCAACGGCATGGTCACCGCACCGGTCGAGGTGCTGGTGGACAACGCCGGCACGGACCGGTTCCTGCACCTGGTGGCCGAGGACACCACGGGTGAGGTGGTCGGCACCATCACCGGCGTGGACCACGTCGCGGTCTTCGGCGACCCGGAGAAGGGCGCCAGCCTGTGGTGCCTCACAGTCGACTTCAACACCGCCCCGCCCGGCACCGGGCAGGCGCTGCTCACCGCGCTCGCCGACCGGCTCGACGAGCGCGGCCGGGCGTTCGTGGACCTGTCCGTGCTGGCCGAGAACTCGGGCGCGATCCGGCTGTACGAGCGCCTCGGCTTCCACCGCACCGGCACGCTCTGCGTGAAGCGGAAGAACCCGATCAACGAGCGCCTGTTCCTGCCCGCCATGCCCGAGGGGTACGACGAGCTGAACCCGTACGCGAAGATCGTCGCGGACGAGGCGATGCGCCGCGGCATCCGGGTCGAGGTGACCGACCCGCACTGGGGTGAGCTGAAGCTGACCACCGGCGGCCGGACCATCCACACCCGCGAGTCGCTGTCGGAGCTGACCTCGGCGGTGGCGATGAGCCGCTGCGACGACAAGCGGGTGACCCGGCGCATCCTCACCGAGGCGGGGCTGTCGGTGCCGCGCGGGCGCACCGCCACGGGCGAGCCCGACGACGTGGCGTTCCTCGACGACGTGGGTCCGGTGGTGGTCAAGCCGGCGCGCGGCGAGCAGGGCAACGGCATCACCGTCGGCGTGCGTACGCCGGAGGCCCTCACCGCGGCCGTCGAGCTGGCCCGCCGGTTCTGCCCGGACGTGCTGATCGAGGAGCTGCGCGCGGGCGAGGACCTGCGGGTCGTGGTGATCGACCACGAGGTGGTCGCCGCCGCGGTGCGTCGGCCCGCGCAGATCACGGGCGACGGCGTGCACGACATCACCGAGCTGATCGAGCGGCAGAGCCGGCGCCGGGCGGCGGCCACCGGCGGTGAGTCCCGCATCCCGGTCGACGACATGACCCGCGAGGTGGTGGCCGAGGCCGGGTACCGGATGCACGACGTGCTCCCGGAGGGCGAGGTGCTGGCGGTCCGGCGGACGGCCAACCTGCACACCGGCGGCACGATCCACGACGTGACAGCCGAGCTGCACCCGGCGATCGCCGAGGCGTGCGTCACTGCCAGCCGGGCGCTGGACATCCCGGTCACCGGGCTGGACCTGCTGGTCCCCGCCCCCGACCGGCCGGAACACGTGTTCATCGAGGCGAACGAGCGGCCCGGACTGGCCAACCACGAGCCGCAGCCGACCGCCGAGCGCTTCGTCGACCTGCTCTTCCCGGGTACCCGGGCACCGCAGCGACTCTGGTCGCCGGCCGGTGCGGCAGGCTCTGGGGCATGACCGCACGCAAACCCCAACCGCTCAAGCTCGACCTCGACTACCTCCGCCAGGTGCTGGTGGAGCTGCTGGAGATCCCCAGCCCGTCGGGGCGCACCGACCACATCCAGCAGTACGTGGGCGAGCGGCTCTCCGCGATCGGGATCAGCTCCACGCTGACCCGTCGCGGGGCGCTGAGCGCCTGTCTGCCCGGCCCCCGGTCGACCGGCGCCGACCGGGCCGTGGTGGTGCACACCGACACCATCGGCGGCATGGTGAAGCGGCTCAAGGAGAACGGCCGGCTGGAGGTCAACCCGATCGGTACGCACAGCGCCCGCTTCGCCGAGGGCGCCCACGTGCGGATCTTCACCGACGACCTGGACCGGGTGGTCACCGGCCAGGTGCTGCCCCTGAAGGCGAGCGGCCACCGCTACAACGAGGCGGTCGACCTCCAGGGCGTCGGCTGGGAACTGGTCGAGGTGCGGGTGGACGAGCCCGTACACGACGAGGCCGGGCTGCGGGCGCTGGGCATCGACGCCGGGGACTTCGTCGCGTTCCTGCCCAACCCGACCATCACTTCGAACGGGTACGTCAAGTCGCGGCACCTGGACGACAAGGCGGGCGTGGCGGCGGTGCTGACCGCGTTCAAGGCGATGGTCGACGCCGGTGTCACCCCGGCGGTCACCGCGCACCTGCTGGTCACCGTCACCGAGGAGATCGGTCATGGCGCCAGCCACGGGCTGGACCCGGACGTCGCGGAGATCGTCTCGGTGGACGCGGCTGTAGTCGCGCCGGGCCAGCAGTCCCGGGAGACCGCCGCGACGCTGGCGATGGGCGACGGGGTCGGCCCGTTCGACTACCACCTGACCCGCAACCTCGCCTCGATCGCCAAGGAGCACGGCGTCGACCTGGTCCGCGACGTGTTCGACTACTACCGCTCGGACGTGGCCGCCGCGGTCGAGGCCGGGGCGCACGCCCGGGTGGCGCTGCTCGGGTTCGGCGTGGACGCCACCCACGGCCACGAGCGCACCCACCTCGACGGTCTGCACCAGCTCACCCAGCTGCTCTGCCTCTACCTCCAGAGCCCGCTGGTCTTCCCCGAGTGGGACGCCGAGCCGGAGGGCGACCTGGCCGACTTCCCGTCGCTCGCCGTGCAGCCGGCGAATGAAGAGGGCCCGCGCGAGGGCCCGATCGGCCTGGACTGACGCCTGTGATCGAAATCCGTTGCCGCGGCCGCCGGGAAGTGGATAGCGTGGCGGTACACGGGAAAGGAGGTGGTCCAGACTTGTATAGCAATCGGACTCGTGAGGTGGCTGTCCGCTAGCCGCTGTCCTCGACAGTGAAAACTCGTCCGCCGCGAGGCGGGCATGCACGATCGTCGAGACCGTGTGGCAGCGGTGCGGCGAAACCACGACAGCCACCCGACCCCCGGGGTGCCGGCCCAGTCCAGCCGGCCCGCGCGTGAGCGCGGAAGCCCCGGGGGTCGCTTTTTGCCTTCCGGAGGATGCCGTGTCCATGCGTGAGCTGGTGGTGCTCGGTACGGCCAGCCAGGCCCCGACCCGGCAACGCAACCACAACGGCTACCTGCTGCGCTGGGACGACGAGGTGATCCTCTTCGACCCGGGCGAGGGCAGCCAGCGGCAGATGCTGCACACCGAGGTCACCGCCACCGACCTGACCCGGATCTGCGTCACCCACTTCCACGGCGACCACTGCCTCGGCCTGCCCGGCATGATCCAGCGGCTCTCGCTCGACCGCGTACCGCGCCCGGTGGCTGTGCACTTCCCGGCCGGCGGCGCCGAGTACTTCGCCCGGCTGCGGCACGCCTCCAGCTTCTACGAGACCGCCGAACTCGCCGTCGAGCCGATCGACGACGACGGGCAGCGGATCACGCTGGGCGTCGGCACGCTGGAGGCCCGCCGGCTGCGGCACCCGATCGAGACGTACGGGTACCGCCTGGTCGAGCCGGACGGCTGCCGGATGCTTCCGGAGCGGCTGGCCGCGTACGGCATCGCCGGTCCGGACGTGGGGCGGCTGCTGCGCGACGGGCACCTGGACCGCGACGGACGCCGCGTCACCCGGGACGAGGTGAGCGTGAGCCGGCCGGGGCAGCGGTTCGCGTTCGTGATGGACACCGGGCTCTGCGACGGCGTGTACGCGCTGGCCGAGCACGCCGACCTGCTGGTGATCGAGTCGACGTTCCTGGAGTCCGAGGCGGCGCTCGCCGCCGAGGTCGGGCACCTCACCGCCGGTCAGGCCGCGCGGGTGGCGGCCGAGTCGGGGGTACGCACGCTCGTGCTCACCCACTTCTCCCAGCGGTACGCCGACCCGCGCCGGTTCCACGACGAGGCCCGGGAGCACTTCTCCGGTGATCTGGTGATCGCCGAGGATCTCCAGACGGTGCAGGTGCCGCCCCGGCGGGTACCGTCGCCCGGGTGACGATCTCCCTACGTTCCGCGACCGAGGCCGACCTGATGGCGGTCGGCGCCCTGCACCAGCGCTCCCGGACGGCGGCGTACTCGTCGTTCCTGCCGCCCGAGGCGCTCGCCGACCCGACGCCCGAGGCGATGGGCCGTTACTGGGTGGAGCGGCTGACCTGGGAGGGCGCCGACCACCGGATGACGGTGGCCGAGCGGGACGGGCGGCTGGTGGGCTTCAGCTACCTCGGGCCGGACGACGAGGGCGACCCGGCGACCGGGCTGCTCAACGCGATCCACCTGGAGCCGTCCGAGCGCGGCCGGGGCACAGGCCGGGCGCTGATGGTGGACGCGCTCGACGCGATGCGGGCCCGGGGATGGACGCGCGCGGTGCTGTGGGTGCTGCGGGACAACGCCGTCGCGCGGGGGTTCTACGAGCGCGGCGGCTGGACCGCCACCGGTGAGCAGCGGGACGAGCACATCGGCCGCGCGCTCGTCCCCCAGCTCCGCTACGCCCGCCGCTTGTAAGGAAGGGCCCCTTCTTAACGCCTCCGGTAGAGGAAGGGCCCCCTTTTAACACCGAGTGTTAAAAGGGGGCCCTTCCTTACACCGCAGGGTCAGCGGGCGCCGAGGTGGGCCAGCAGGTCCTGGCGGGTCAGCACGCCCTTGGGCTTGCCGTCTACCAGCACCAGCGCCGCGTCCGCCTTCTCCAGCAATCCGACCGCTTCGCTCACCGGCTGGCCGCCGCCGATCATCGGCAGCGGCTCGCCCATGTGCCGCTCGATCGTGTCGTGCAGGTGGGCCTGGCCGGTGAACAGCGCGTCGAGCAGGTCCTTCTCGGCGATCGAGCCGGCCACCTCACCGGTCACCACCGGCGGCTCGGCCTTGAGCACCGGGAGCTGGGAGACCCCGTACTCGCGCATGTAGTCGATCGCGTCGCGGACCGTCTCGGTCGGGTGCACGTGCACCAGCTCGGGCAGGCCACCGGGCTTGCCGGTGAGCGCGTCGGCGACGGTCGGCTCGGTGCCCGAGTCATCAAGGAAGCCGTACCGGGCCATCCACTTGTCGTTGAAGATCTTCGACAGGTAGCCCCGGCCGCCGTCCGGCAGCAGCACCACGATCACGTCGTCCGGGCCGGCCTTGCGGGCCACCTTTAGCGCGCCCACCACTGCCATGCCGCAGGAGCCGCCCACCAGCAGACCCTCCTCGCGGGCCAGTCGGCGGGTCATCTCGAAGGACTCCTTGTCCGACACCTCGACGATCTCGTCGGCGATCCCCCGGTCGTACGTCTCCGGCCAGAAGTCCTCACCGACACCCTCGACCAGGTACGGCCGGCCGGTGCCGCCCGAGTAGACCGAGCCCTCCGGGTCCGCGCCGATCACCTTGACCCGGCCCTCGGACGCCTCCTTGAGGTAGCGGCCGATGCCGGAGATGGTGCCGCCGGTGCCGACGCCCGCGACGAAGTGGGTGATCTTCCCCTCGGTCTGCCGCCACAGCTCCGGACCGGTGGTCTCGTAGTGCGAGCGCGGGTTGGCCGGGTTGCTGTACTGGTTGGGCTTCCACGCGCCGGGGATCTCCCGGGCCAGCCGGTCGGAGACGTTGTAGTAGGAGCGCGGGTCCTCCGGCGCGACGGCGGTCGGGCAGACCACCACCTCGGCGCCGTACGCGCGCAGCACGTCCTGCTTGTCCTGGCTGACCTTGTCCGGGCAGACGAAGACGCAGCGGTAGCCCTTGAGCTGGGCCACCAGGGCCAGCCCGACGCCCGTGTTGCCGCTGGTCGGCTCCACGATCGTGCCGCCCGGCCGCAGGATGCCCGCCTTCTCGGCGTCCTCCACCATGCGCATCGCGATCCGGTCCTTGACCGAGCCGCCCGGGTTCACGTATTCCACCTTCGCCAGCACGGTGGCCTGGATGCCCTCGGTGACGTTGCGCAGGCGTACCAGCGGGGTGTTGCCGATCAGCTCGACGACGTTGTCGTAGTACTGCACCTCGTTGTGCCCTTCGTCGCGCCGCCGTCGTGGGGCGGTCGGTCAGCCGTCAGTTCGCCGACCAGCGTACGTGCCGTCAGGGCACCACATGCCCGGGGATGACGGAGCTGCGACGTGCCTCCCACTCCAGGAACCGCTCGGTCTCGGCGAGCACGCTGCCGGCCAGCCAGGTGACCATGACCGCGTCGTCGGCCAGCCCGAAGATCGCCAGCGGGATCTCCGGGAGCAGGTCGATCGGGGAGACGATATACGCCGTCGCCCCGGCCATCAGCGCCAGGCGCAGGCCACCGTCGTACTCGCCCCTGGTGGTCGCGCGGATCATCCGCGGCAGCGCCGCCAGCCGTGCCCCGAGCGACGGCCCGCCCCGCGTGCCCGCCGCCAGCGCCCGGGCCAGCGCCGCGAACGCGGCACTGCGCTTCAACATCTTCCCCATGATTTCGCCCCTCTCCGCCCGACCATGGTGCGGCCCGGTGGCAAGCCCGCGTCCGCTGCACCCATCGGTACCCGATCCGGGCACCGCCCAGCCATCCGATCAAGGACAGCAGTGGTCGTACCGGCGCGATACTGTCGGTTCATGGGGGACGCTGGTTCCGTCGCGCCGGTCCGCCGGCAGCGCGCCCGGCAGATCGCCCGCCTCGCGGCGATCGGCACGGGCGCCACGGTGGCGGCCACCGCCGCCACCGGCGGGGTGCTGCTCGGCCAGGCCCGTCAGGCCCGCCGCACCATCCCGATGGCGCAGGCCCCGCCGCCGCGCTGCGACGGTGTGTACGGCGCGAGACTGCCCGGCCCGCCGATCACCATGGTCATCCTGGGCGACTCCTCAGCGGCCGGGTACGGCGTGCACAGGCGCCGGGAGACACCGGGCTCGCTGCTGGCCACCGGGCTGTCCCGCCGCCTGCACCGGCCGGTCCGGCTGCACCGGTTCGCCGTGGTCGGTGCGCTGTCCTCAGGGCTGAAGCCGCAGGTCGAATCCGCCCTGGAGGTCGAGCCGGACGTGGCCGTGATCCTGGTCGGCGGCAACGACGTCACCAACCGCTCACCGTTCTCGGTAGCGGTGCGCTACCTGGTCGACGCGGTCCGTACGCTCCGGGCGGCCGGCTGCGAGGTGGTCGTCGGCACCTGCCCCGACCTGGGCACCATCCGGCCGATCCAGCCGCCGCTGCGCTGGCTGGCCCGGCGCTGGAGCCGCCAGCTCGCCGCCGCGCAGACGGTGGGCGTGGTCGAGGCCGGCGGCCGTGCCGTCTCGCTCGGCGACATGCTCGGGCCGCGGTTCGCCGCCGAGCCCGGGCGGATGTTCGCCTGGGACCGGTTCCACCCCTCCGCCGAGGGGTACGCGATAGCCGCGGCGGCGTTGCTGCCCACCGTGCTGTCCGCGTTGGGCGCGGTCCCGGAACGCAGGCCTGTCCTGCCCGGCGTGGAAGGCGTACGGTCGCTCCCGGAGGCCGCCCACCAGGCGGCCCGGCACGCCGGCACGGAGGTCAGCGGCGCCCAGCTCCGGGGTCGCGACCGCGGACCGGGCGGGCGGTGGGCGCAGCTTCGCCGGCGGGCCTTCTTCGGCGTCGGCGCGGTGCCACCGATCGGCAGCGCCGCCGACTCGGCAACGCTGGAGGGAACGTCATGAGCGAGCGCAGCGAGCGAATCAGCCGGCTCAGCGCGAAGGTGCCTCATGGCGGCACGGAGCGAAGCGGAGTGACGTCATGAGCGAGCGCAGCGAGCGAATCGGCCGGCTCAGCGCGAAGGTGCCTCATGGCGGCACGGAGCGAAGCGGAGTGACGTCATGAGCGAGCGGAACGAGGTGGCCCGGTGGGGCCGGGCGGCGGCCCTGTCGCTGCTGGCCGGGACGGTGGGCGGCGCGGCGGTCCTCGCCGGCCAGGCCATCGCCGCCCGCACCCGCGAGTACGCCCAGCCCGAGCTGGGTCTGGTGCTGCGCGCGACGGTCGGTCGCGCCGACGCGCCGCCGCTGCGGCTGGTGCTGCTGGGCGACTCGTCGGCGCTCGGCGTGGGCGTCGACCGGTTCGAGGACACCATCGGCGGTCAGCTCGCCAACCTGCTCGCCGAGGGGCCGACCGGCCGCCGGGTGCAGCTGTCCAGCGTGGGGGTCTCCGGCTCGCGCGCCACCGACCTGGCCACCCAGGTGGCCCGGGCGCTGCTCGGTGAGCGGCCGGACGTGGCTGTGGTGCTGATCGGGGCGAACGACGCCACCGCGATGTCCCGGCCCGGCGACGCGGCGGCCTATCTCGGCTCGGCGGTACGCCGTCTGCGGGAGGCGCACGTCGAGGTGGTGGTGGGCACGTGCCCCGATCTCGGCGCGGTACGCGCGGTCGCCGCACCGTTGCGTCAGGTGCTCGGCTGGTCCGGGCGGCGGATGGCGCGGGCCCAGACCGCGGCCGTGCTGAACGCCGGCGGAACCGTCGTCGACCTGGGCACCGAGACCGGTCCGGTGTTCCGCGCGGACGCGGGCACGCTCTGCCACGACGGCTTCCACCCGTCGGCCGACGGGTACCGGGTCTGGGCGCACGCCCTGCTCCCGGCGGTCGAGGCCGCGGCGGCCGTCGCGTTCCGGCACCACCGGCGACCGCCCACGGGGTGACATTTCCCGCCCGCCTCGCGGCTTCCCGGGCATGTTACTCGCGCGTTAACGTTGGTTCATGCCGATTGAGTCGCCCCGCGACGCCGTCATCGTCGCCACCGCCCGGTCCCCCATCGGCCGCGCGTTCAAGGGTTCCCTCCGCGAGGTCCGCCCGGACGACCTCGCCGCCACCATCGTCCAGGCCGCCCTCGACAAGGTCCCGGCGCTCGATCCCACCACCATCGACGACCTCTACCTCGGGTGCGGTCTGCCCGGCGGCGAGCAGGGCTTCAACATGGCCCGGGTGGTCGCCACCCTGATGGGCCTGGACGGCCTGCCCGGCGCCACGCTGACCCGCTACTGCGCGTCCTCGCTCCAGACCACCCGGATGGCGATGCACGCGATCCGGGCCGGTGAGGGTGACGTGTTCATCTCCGCCGGTGTGGAGATGGTCTCCCGGTACGCGCGGGGCAACTCGGACACGCTGCCGCCGGAGGCGCAGGCCCTCGTCGGCGGCGGCTGGGAGAACCCGCGCTTCGCCGAGGCCCGGGAGCGTTCCGCGGCCCGCGCCCAGGGCGGCTCCGAGGTGTGGACCGACCCGCGCGAGGCCGGGCAGCTCCCCGACATCTACCTCGCCATGGGGCAGACCGCGGAGAACCTGGCCCAGGCGTACGACGTGACCCGCGAGGACATGGACGCGTTCGGCGTCCGCAGCCAGAACCTCGCCGAGAAGGCGATCGCTGACGGCTTCTGGGCCCGTGAGATCACCCCGGTCACAACGCCGGACGGCACGGTGGTCAGCACCGACGACGGCCCGCGTGCCGGTGTGACACTGGAGGCGGTGGCCGGTCTGAAGCCGGTGTTCCGCCCGGACGGCCGGATCACCGCTGGCAACTGCTGCCCGCTCAACGACGGCGCCGCCGCCGTGGTGATCATGAGCGCGCAGCGCGCGTCCGAGCTGGGGCTCACCCCGCTGGCCCGGATCGTCTCCACCGGTGTCACCGCGCTCTCCCCCGAAATCATGGGTCTGGGCCCGGTCGAGGCGTCGAAGCAGGCGCTCAAGCGGGCCGGCATGACCATCGACGACGTCGACCTGGTCGAGATCAACGAGGCGTTCGCCGCCCAGGTGATCCCCTCGTACCGGCAGCTCGGCATCCCGGAGGAGAAGCTGAACGTCGCCGGTGGCGCGATCGCCGTCGGTCACCCGTTCGGCATGACCGGTGCCCGGATCACCGGCACGCTGCTCAACGCGCTGGAGTGGCACGACAAGACCATCGGTCTGGAGACCATGTGCGTCGGCGGTGGCCAGGGCATGGCGATGGTGCTCGAACGACTGAGCTGAGACCGGTTCGCCGGTGCGCGGGCCGGGTACGGGAGGCCGCATGGCGACCGTCGTGGAACGTGAGCGCAAGTACTCCGGCGACGAGGGTTTCCGGCTGCCCGACCTGACCGGGTGCGGTGGCGTCGTGACCATGTCCGACGCCACCGTCTCGGATCTGGACGCCGTCTACTGGGACACCGACGACCTGCTCCTGCTGCGCAGCGGGCACGCGCTGCGCCGGCGTACCGGTGGGCACGACGCGGGCTGGCACCTCAAGGTGGGCGCGGTCGGTGGCGCCCGGGTCGAGCACCAGTTCCCGGCCGGGGCGTCCGACGACGGCCCGCCGCCCGAGCTGGTCGCGCTGATCCGGGGCGCGTCGCGCGGCCAGCCTGTGGCACCGGCGGCCCGGGTCGTCAACCGCCGCCGGGAACACCGGCTGCTGGGCGCGGACGGCCGGGTGCTTGCCGAGGTGGCCGAGGACGACGTCCGATCCGAGGACCTGGTGGACGGCGCCGCGCGGACCTGGCACGAGATCGAGATCGAGCTGGTCGAGGGCGACGAGGCGCTGCTCGACGCACTCGGCGAGCAGCTTCGCGCGGCAGGCGCCCGCGAGGTAACGGTCAGCAAGTCGCACCGGGCCGTCGCCGGCCGGACCGAGGGCTTCGACGACCCGGAACCGGACGGACCGGCGGCGCCGGTCCTCGCGTACGTCCGGGTGCAGCGGGACGCGATCGTCGGCAACCACGCGGCCGCGTACCAGGGGAACGAGGACGCGGTCCACGACATGCGCGTCGCGACCCGCCGGTTGCGGGCGACCCTGCGCACCTTCCGGGGGTTGTGGGACCGCCGGGAGAGCGAGGCGGTCCGGGCCGAGCTGCGCCGGCTCGGCGGCGAGCTGGGCCGGGTCCGCGACACCCAGGTGATGGCCGCCCGGCTCACCGAGGCGGTGCACGAGCTGCCGGACGAGCTGGTGCTCGGCCCGGTCGCGGCGCGGATCGGCGAACGGTTCGCCGCCGACCTGGCCGAGGCGACCACCGCGCTGCGGTCCGCGCTGGACTCCGACCGCTACCCCGCCCTGCTGACCCGCCTCGACCGGCTGGCCGACGCCCCGCCCGCCGACGTCGGCCGGCGCTGGACGGACCGCCGGATCCGCAAGGCGGTGCGCCGCGCCGACACCCGGCTGGACCGGGCGCTCGCCACCACCGGGCCGGACGGGGACGCCGCGCTGCACGAGGCACGCAAGAAGCTCAAGGCCGCCCGCTACGCGGTCGAGGTGCGCGAGCCGGCCGCCGGCAAGCGTGCCGCCCGCCTGGTGAAGCGGTTCAAGGCGCTCCAGGATCTGCTCGGCACCCACCAGGACTCGGTGGTCACGCGGGAGGTGCTGCGGCGGCAGGCGCTCCAGGCGTACGCCGACGGCGAGAACACGTTCACCTACGGCCTGCTGCACGCGAGGCAGGCCGAGACCGCCGGCCACGACCGCCCCGCGGTCCTGCGGGCCCGCGACCGGTCACGACACCGCAAGGTACGCCGCTGGCTGAAGCCCTGACCGTCCTCCCCTTCTCCCCGTCCCCCACTCCGTCGATCATGAAGTTGACGGGGATCCGCGTCCGTTTTGTCGCCGCCAACTTCATGATCAACCCGGCTAAGGGCGGGGGTCAGAGGGCGGTGCGGGTTCGGGTTACCTGGGCGGTGGCCTCGGTGAGCACCGGCTCGGGCGGGTCGGCGAGCGTCAGGTCGGTGGTGACCACGCGGAGCTGGTCGGGCAGCGCCAGGTCGCTGGGGAGGCGGGGCACCTCGCGGCGCGGCTCACCGGCCGCGTCGGCGGCCAGGTTGGCGATCTCCTGGACCAGCTTGTGCACCAGGTCGGCGCGGGACACGTTGCCGCCGTCCGCCTTGGCCGACCAGCGCGGCTGCTGCCAGTGCCCGACCTGTCGGACCAGCAGGGTCACCGCCCGGTCCAGTTCCGCTGCGCTCATCGCCGCCGAGTCTACGGCGACACCAGGCCGGAGCGTGCTCAGCCGACGTCAGCGGCGTACGTAGCTGAGCAGGCGGAGGATCTGCCAGTACAGGAAGATCAGCCCGACCAGCAGACCGAAGGCGCAGTACCAGGCGTAGCGGCGGGGCAGCCGGTTCGCGGCCGACCGCTCGACCAGGTCGAAGTCGAGGATGAAACTGAGCGCGCCCGCGATGATCGCCACCACCGAGAACAGGTACGGCAGCCAGCCCACCCTGTCGCTGAGGCTGTAGACGACCACCCCCTGCCGCCCGGTGAACAGGTACGCGACCAGGTTGACCAGGCCGATCGCCACGATCCCGACGAGCGTGCCGATGACCAGCCGGGCCAGGCGCGGGGTGGCGCGTACCAGCCGGGCCCGGTAGAGCACGGCCATGCCGAGGAAGACGCCGAACGTGCCGATCACCGCCTGCGCCACGATGCCCGGGTAGACCATCTCGAAGGCGCGGCTGGCCACCCCGAGCAGCAGGCCCTGGAGCACCGCGTACCCGACGATGATCGGCGGGCTGGTGATCTGCTTCAGCGAGATGACGAGCACCAGGGCGAGGCTGGCCAGCGCGCTCCCGGCGAGCGCGGCGGAGATCCACGCGGCCTGCGGCACCACCACCCAGGACACCGCCGCCGTGACGCCGGTGATCAGCAGCAGTCCCACGGTCCGGCTGATCACGTCGGCCACCGTCATCGTGTCGGCGGTCCCGACGCCGAGCACCTGCCGCTCGGCGCGGCCGACGTCGTCCAGCCGGTCCAGCACCGGGTTGGCACTGCGCACCGTGACCACCTCCCGCCCACGTACCCGGATCCCACTCTGCCCCGGGCGGTCCGGCGGGGACGGGGAAACGGCGACGCCCGCCGCCGCGGATGCGGCAGGCGGGCGTCGTCGGGGAGGGCGTGATGTCAGTCGTCGCCCTGGAAGTAGCTGAGCAGCCGCAGGATCTCGATGTAGAGCCAGACCAGGCCGACCACGATGCCGAAGGCGGCGGTCCAGGAGTAGCGCTGCGGGAGGCCCATCCGGACCCCCTCCTCGATGTCGGCGAAGTTGAGCACGAAGCTCAGCGACGCCACCACGATGCAGACCAGGCTGAAGCCGATCGCGAGCGGGCTGCCGTCACGCAGGTGCGTGTTCACGCCGAACAGCGCCAGCACCAGGTTGACCAGCATCACGCCGAACAGGCCGGCCATGATCGCCACCATGATCCGGGCGAACTTCGGCGTGGCCCGGATGATCCGCGCCTTGTAGATCATCGCCATCAGGAAGAACACGCCGAACGTGGCCACGACCGCCTGGAGCACGATGCCGTCGTAGAGCGACTCGAACGCCTTGCTGACCATGCCGACGAAGACGCCCTCGATGACCGAGTACGCCACGACGAGCGCCGGGTTGGCCATCCGCGAGAACGAGATGATCAGGCCGAGCACCAGGCCGACGACCGCGGCGCCGATCCACGCGACGCCGACGAGCGAGTCCGGCACGAGCACCCAGGCCGCCGCGGCCGAGGCGCCGAGGATGGCGAGCATGAGGACCGTCTTGACGACCACGTCGTCGAGGGTCATCGGGGTCACGGTGGGCGGGGCCACCGGCTGGCCGTAGCCGCCCGGGTAGGGCTGGGCGTAGGGCTGCTGGGGGTACTGCTGCTGCGGGTACTGCTGGGGGTATCCGGGCTGACCGTACGGCCCGGGCTGGGCGTACCCGGCCGCCCGCTCACGCTCTGCCGCCTGGCCGAGCCGGGCGAGCACCGGGTTCGAGGTCTTCACTTCTCAGGCCTCCCTCAGGGGGTCGATCGCACGTAGACGTGCTACTCCAGGGTAGACGTGGCCGCAATCGCGCGTGCTACGGCTAGCTGTGGGAAAGCTGAGAGTTCACGTGCCCGGGGCGGGGGTCGAACCCGCACGCCTTGCGGCAGCCGCTTTTAAGGCGGCCGTGTCTGCCGTTCCACCACCCGGGCGGGTGACACCGGCGCGTCGACACGCGGCGGTGCAGATCTCACCGTAGCGGCTCGGCCGCGACGCGGCGTACCCCGACGGGTGCGGCCGTTATGGTCGAGGCCGTGACCAGCGCCGCCCGCACGGCACCCGGGCCCGATCACGCCCGGGCGGCCCGCCCGGCGGCGGTCACGCGGCGGGTGACGGCCGCCGTCCGGCGGCACCGCGCGGACCTGCTCGCCGGGTTGGCGTTCGTCGCGCTCGCCGGATGGCTCACCCACGGTCTCTGGCCGGCGCCGGGCACTCGCGCACTCGCCCTCAACCCGGCCGACCAGACGCTGTACGAGTGGTTCCTGGCGCTGGACGCGCGTGCCCTGCGGGGCGAGCTGAGCCTGGTCACCGGCCGGCTGAACGCGCCGGACGGGGTCAACCTGATGGCCAACACGTCGATCGTGGCGCTCGGTGTGCTGCTCGCCCCGGTCACGCTGGCGTTCGGGGCGCCCGTGACGTTCGCCCTGCTCGTCGCCGCGAACATGGCCGGTACGGCGCTCGCCTGGTACCTGCTGTTCACCCGCGTCCTGCGGGCCCGCGGGCTCGCTGCCGTACTCGGCGCGGCGCTCTGCGGCTTCGGGCCGGGCATGGTCTCGCAGAGCAACGGCCACCTGCACATGACCGCGCAGTGGCTGGTCCCGGTGCTGGTCTGGCTCGTGGTCCGGCTGCTGCGCGCCGCCGACCCGGCGGGTCGGCCGGACGGCCCGGACCGCCGCCGGACGGCCTCCTCCGCGGCCGGGCTCGCCGCGGTCGTCACCGTGCAGGTATTCGTCGGCGAGGAGGTGCTGTTCCTCGCCGCGCTCACCCTGGCGGTGACCGCCGTCGCGTACGGGCTGGCCGACCGGGGCCTGCTGCGCCGGGCCGGTTCCGGGTTCGCCGGTGGTCTGCTCGCCGCCGCGGGACTGGCGCTGCCGGTGCTGGCGTACCCGCTGTGGGTGCAGTTCGCCGGCCCGCAGGGCGTCGCGGACGGCATCTTCCCACCCGCCTACTTCTCCGCCGACCTGATCGCCTGGACCCGCCTGTCCGCGCTGACGGTGTTCGGCAGCCCGGAGGCGGTACGGCTCACCACCGGTCCGTCCGAGTTCACCACGTTCCTGGGCTGGCCGCTGCTGCTGGTAGCCGCCGCCTGCGCGGTCCGGCTGGGCCGGCGCGCCCCGGTGGTGGCGGTCGTGGCCGCCGCGCTGACGATGGCCGCACTCGCGCTCGGCCCGGAGGTGGTGGCCGGCGGTGAGCGGACCGGGATCCCCGGTCCGTACGCGCTGCTGGCCGGGCTTCCAGTGGTGGACGGCGCGCTGCCGACGCGTTTCGCGCTGGCGGTGCTGCCGCTCGTCGGCACAGTGCTCACGCTCGCCGTGCACCGGGCGCTCGCCGAACCCGGCCGGGCCCGCCGGGTCGTCCCGTTCGCGGTCGGCGCGGCGCTGCTCAGCGTCTTCCCCACACCGCTGCCCACGATGGACCGGCCGCCGCTGCCCGAGTTCGTCACCGGCGGCCACTGGCAGCGGTGCGTACGCCCCGGCGGGGTGCTGGTACCGGTGCCCACCGCCACGCCGCAGGATCCCTGGCCGATGCGCTGGGCCACCGCCACCGGCGTCGCGTTCGCCATGCCGGAGGGCTTCTTCATCGGCCCGTACGGCCCGCATGGCTCGGCCACCATGGGCACCTGGCAGCGTCCCACCTCGGCGCTGCTCGCCGACGTGGCCCGCCGCGGCGTGGCACCCGCGATCGGTGACCGGCAACGCCGCCAGGCCGCCCGGGACGTCGAGTTCTGGCACGCCTCGTGCATGGCGGTGACCGACGACACGCCGCACGCGGAGATGCTGCGGCGCACCCTGGAGCAGCTCTACGGACGGCCGGGTACGCGGCTCGCCGACGCCTGGACCTGGCGCTTCTGAGGCGCCGGACACCGGTTCCGCCGCCGGACACGGCGTAAGGGCCCTTCCCGTACGGGAAGGGCCCTTTCGCGGAACGCGTCAGACGCGCGCGGCAACCGGCGGGGCCGACGCCTCGGCGAACTCCTCGCGCGGGTCGTGCAGCTGGCCCAGCGCGACCACCTCACGCTTGAGGAAGAACGCCAGCGTCCAGTCGACCACCACGCGCACCTTGCGGTTGAACGAGGGGATCCGCGACATGTGGTACGTGCGGTGCATGAACCACGCCGGCCAGCCGGTCATCTTGATGCCGTAGACCTGCGCCACGCCCTTGTGCAGGCCGAGGCTCGCCACGCTGCCGGCGTGCTTGTGCTTGTAGTCGACCGGCTCGCGCCCGCGGATCACGTTCGCGATGTTGTCGGCCATCCGCGCCGCCTGCCGCACCGCGTGCTGGGCGCTCGGGGAGCAGAAGTTACCCGGCTCCTTGGTCAGGTCCGGTACGGCGGCGCAGTCACCGGCGCTCCACGCACCCTCGACCACCCGGTCGCCGTCCACGATCTGCAGCGTCGGCCGGCAGGTGACCCGGCGGCGCTCGTCACGCGGGAAGTCCGTCGCGTCCAGCATCGGCGACGGCTTCACGCCGGCGGTCCAGACGATGGTGTCGGACGGGAAGCTGTCGCCGTCGGAGAGCTTCACCACACCGTCGACGCAGGACTCCAGCCGGGTGTCCAGGCGGATGTCCATGTCCCGCTTCATCAGCTGCTGCACCGTGTAGGCGCCCATGTCCCGGTCGACCTCGGGCAGCACCCGCTGGGTCGCCTCGACGAGCACCCAGCGCATGTCCTCCGGCTTCAGCTCCGGGTAGTAGCGCAGCGCGTCCCGGGCCATGTCCTCCATCTCGGCGAGCGCCTCGATACCGGCGTAGCCGCCGCCCACGAAGACGAACGTCAGCGCGCGGCTGCGGACCGCCGGGTCGGTGGTGGAGGCCGCCACGTCGAGCCGGTCCAGCACGTGGTTGCGCAGGAAGATGGCCTCGCCGATGGTCTTGAACCCGATGCCGTTCTCGTGCAGGCCGGGGATCGGCAGGGTGCGGGAGACCGAGCCGGGGGCGACGACCACGTGGTCGTACTGGATCTCCCGGGCCGGGCCGCTGATCGGCTGCACCACGGCGGTCATGCGGTCGTGGTCGATCCGGGTGACGGTGCCCGCCACCACGGTGCACTTGCGCAACTCCCGCCGCAGCGGCACCACGGCGTGCCGAGGGGAGATGTTGCCCGCCGATGCCTCCGGGAGGAACGGCTGGTACGTCATGTGCGGCTGCGGGTCGACGACGATGACCTCGGCCTCACGCCTGCTCAGCTTCTTGGACAGGCGCAGAGCGGCGTACAGGCCCACGTGACCGGCACCCACGACAAGGATCCGCTTCGGGTTCACGTCATCTATCTTTCCCCGGGTGCTTCGGGTAATCCCGCGCGAGACCCCCTTCTGTGACGGAGCACAACCCGTGTGACCTGCGCAACGTCCCCGGAACGGTGCGTCACCTGCGCCGGAGCAGCCAGCCCAGCAGGGCGCTCAGACCCACCGCCACCAGCAGTCCCACCACAGTCGCGGCCTGTGAGCCGTCGGTGCCGCCCACTCCCCCGAGCCACGCCAGCACCACGCCGAGCACGGCACTGGCGAGCACCACGCCACCCACCCGGCCCAGCCACCGCAGCACCACGTCCGGGTCGATCAGCCCGTCGTAGGGCAGCAGCGCGGCGAGCGCGCAGAGCGAGTGCGCCAGGTAGAGCAGCGTCGCCACGGCGAGCAGCCGCCACAGCGCCGGTGGCCGGTCGAAGCCGAGCGTGGCCAGCAGCCAGCCGCCGACTGTCACCAGCGCGGTGAACGTCGGCCAGATCCGGCGCGGCCCGGCCGCCGGGAGCACCGCGGCCACCGTCATGGCCAGCAGCGAGCGCGCGGTGAGGGCCTGCACCGGGTACGCGAGCAGGAAACCGGCCAGCACGGTGAGGAAGATGCCGCCGCGTACGAGCAGCGGCAGCGGGCTGACCCGGGCGGCGGCGAACCGCAGCGCCCGCACCCGCTCCACAACCGCGTTCACCGGGCCGCCCTTCCGTTCGCGACTGCGCTCCCCGTGCTCATCGCAGCCCCGCCTTCGGGGCGGTCGCCAGCCGGGCCACGTCGCGCAGCACCTCGTCCAGGCTGCCCGCGCCCGCCCAGCGCACCACCGGCACCCCGTGCTCGCGGAGCTGGCCGATCATCGTGTCCCGGTCCAGCCGCCACAGCCGGTACGCGACCTCGGCCCAGCCCCGCTCCTTCGGCACCGGCAGCTCGGCCGGCAACGTGTCCACCGCCACCACGAACCGCCCGCCCCTGGCCAGCCGGGCCAGCATCTGCGCGGACCGCTCGTCGAGCAGCGGGGTGAGCACCACCACGAGCGCGTCCGAGGAGAGCACCTGCGGGCCGAAGACCTGGTCGTACGGCTCGTGCGGGGACGACTCGGCCTGCACGTCGAGCAGCCACTCCAGCACTGTCAGGTACTGCCGCCGCCCGGTGGCCGGACGCAGCCGGCGAGCGGCCGGCCCGTACTCCAGCATCGACACCCGGTCGCCGCGGTGCAGGTAGTGCTCGGCGATCGCGGCGGCGGCCCGCACGGTGGTGTCCAGCACCGACGCGGTCCCGTTCACGCCACCGGAGCGGCCCGCCTCGGCCAGCACGTCCAGCAGCACCACCACCTCGGCGTCCCGGTCCGAGAGCGTCGACGCGACGTGCAGCTGGCGGGCCCGCAGCGACACCCGCCAGTCGATCCGGCGCAGCCGGTCGCCGGGCGCGAAGACGCGTACCCCGGCCAGTTCGCCGCCCTCGCCCGGCCGCCGCGAGCGGTGCGCGCCGACCAGCCCGGCGGCCCGCGGCATCGCCTCGACCGCGTCGAACGGCTCGGTACGCGGATAGACCCGGGCCCGGATCGGGTCGGTGATCACCGCGCGGGAGACCAGCAGCCCGTCGGCGGCGGCGACCCGCACCCCGGCCGGCCCGATCGGGTGCCGCCCCCACCGCAGGGCGGTGCCGGTCAGCTCCAGGTCGACAGCGCTGCCCCGGGGTACGGACGTGACGAACGGGCGGTCCGCCCCGCCGGAGCGGCTCACGTCCAGCCCGGTGCCGCCGAAGCCGACCTGCTCCACCCGCAGCCAGCGCGACATCCGGGTCCGGACCACCGCCAGGTCGTACCCGACCAGGTCGGGGTTGGCCACCGCGACGGTGGCGGCCAGCGGCGCGCCCTCGACCAGGTGGGTGTCCCCGACGCCGAGTTCCAGCTCGGGCAGCGCGGCGGGGCGGCGGCGCAGCGCGTACGCGGTCCCGAGCGCGAACGGCGTGGCGAGCACCACCAGGTCGATGCGGCCGAGCAGGACGGCGGCGACGAGCAGCACACCGGTGAGCAGCACGGCCCGGCCGAGCGCCCACGTGGGCGCCCAGCCGCCTGCCGCGTCGGCCCGGTCCATCAGCGTCCGGCGGCGTAGCTGGGCAGCGCGCCGCTCGCCGGGGCGGGCGTGGACTCCAGCACCTCGCCGACCACGAACGACGGGTCGACGCGGCGCAGCCACATCTCCGGCCGCAGCGTGATCCGGTGCGCCAGCGCGGGCGCCGTCACCGCCTTGACGTCCTCCGGCACCACGTAGTCCCGGTTGGCGAGCACCGCCCGCACCCGGGACAGCAGCAGCAGCGCCAGCGAGCCGCGCGGGGACGCGCCGACCAGCACCGACGGGTGCTCCCGGGTGGCAGCGGTGAGCGCCACGATGTACCGGCCGATCGAGTCCTCGACCACCACGTCCTCCAGCGCGGCCTGCATGGCGCGCAGCGTGGCGGCGTCCACCACCGGCTTGATCTCCGCCTCCTCGCGGCGGCGGGCGATCCGGCGCCGCAGCACGTCCCACTCCTCGTCGTGGGTGGGGTAGCCGAACGACACCCGCAGCAGGAACCGGTCGAGCTGCGCCTCCGGCAGCGGGTACGTGCCCTCGTACTCGATGGGGTTGGCGGTGGCGAGCACGTGGAACGGCTCGTCCAGGCGGTAGGTCACGCCCTCGACCGAGACCTGCTTCTCCTGCATGGCCTCCAGCAGCGCCGACTGCGTCTTCGGCGGCGTCCGGTTGATCTCGTCGGCGAGCAGCAGGTTGGTGAACACCGGGCCGGCCCGGAAGGCGAAGTCGCCGCTGCTCTGGTCGTAGAGGAACGAGCCGGTCACGTCGGCGGGCAGCAGGTCCGGGGTGAACTGGAGCCGCCGGAAGTCCAGTCCGAGCGCCTGCGCGAAACAGCGCGCGGTGAGCGTCTTGCCCAGGCCGGGCAGATCCTCCAGCAGCACGTGACCACCGGCGAGGATGCCGGCCAGCACCAGCTCCAGCGCGTCCCGCTTGCCGACCACGACGGTGCCGACCGCCTCCAGGACGGCCCGGGCGAGCCGGCCCACCTCGGCGGGGGCCATGCTCCGGTCCACGTCGTTCATCAGATCTTCTCCAGTTCGGCGACGATCGCCGCGAGGTCGCGCGGCGACGGAGGGCGGCGGGCGGGGGTGGCGAGGAACGTCCACAGTGGCTCGCCGAGCACCGCCCGGGCGCGGGCCGGGTCGGACTCACGGGTGACGCCGTGGCGCTGGCGCAGCCGTTCGTCGGCCAGCTCGCCGAGGCGGGGCAGGATGCGCTCGGTGAACCGCTCCTGGTTGCCGGCGCACCAGTCCAGCGGGCGCTCCCAGCCGTTGATCGCGGTGCGCAGCGCGTCCCGCGCGGACCAGTTCCAGGTGCCGGGCTCCTCACCGGCGGGCGTCCGGGCACCCGCGCGGGGCGGCGGCGGGGGTGACAGCGCGGTGGTGACCCGGCGTACGGCGAGCACGGCGAGCACCCCCGCCACGATGATCCAGATCGGCACCTTCAGGCCGACCGCGCGCAGCCCGACCACGACCACCACGACGACGGCGGCGGTGACCGCCGCGGTCCGCAGCAGCAGGCGCGCCCGGCCGCCGCCCGAGGGCCGGACGTCCTCCCCGGCGGGCTCCTCGCCGAACGACAGCAGGTCGTCGATGCTGGTGCTCACGACGCCTCCCCCGCCAGGCTGGTCAGCTCGCCGCGCAACCGGCGCAACGCGGCGCGGGCCTGGTCCCGGGTGTGCTCGTCGACCGGGTGCGTGGCGTACCGGGCCTCCCGGTAGACGTGCGCGAAACCGTCGAGCACGTCGGCGCTGGCGATCGCCGGGATGCCGGCCGCCGGGTCGCCGCGCAGCAGCCGGCCCACCAGGTCGGTCGGGGTGTCACCGGTGTGCCGGGGCACACCCGCGTCCTCGGCGGCCTCCTCCAGGCGTACCCAGCAGGCGATCACAGCGGTCCGCGGGTCGGTGGAGCGGTCGTCCAGTTCGACGAGCCCGGCGTCGAGCGCGGCCACCACCTCGCGGGCGGTCCCCTCGGCGGTACGCCTGGTGCGCCGCACCGGCACCGCGCGAGTGGTGCGTCGCAGCGCGCCCCGCAGCACGTTCCACAGGACGTACCCGACGGCGGCCAGCACCGCCGCGGACAGCAACACCACGGCGGCGGTGGCCAGCCAGCCGGGCACACCGCCCGAGGTGGACTCGCCCACGTCCCGGGGCTCGACGGGGATCGACGGCACCGCCTCGGGCGACGGGTAGTCCGGCACGTACGGGATGGTGTCGGCGGCGGGCGGGATCCGGCTGGCCCCGATGGCGGAGTGACCGGCGGCGAACGCGGCGAGCGCGAGCAGCACCGTCACCGCGGCGACCGGCCACCACCTGCGCAGTACGCCGAAATCCATCCCACCGCCTCAGGTGTTCCTCAGTCCACCCCGGCCAGGTCCTTCGCCCGGGTGAACACGTCGTCCAGCATCGCCGGTGTGAGCCGGCCGGTGAACGTGTTCTGCTGGCTGACGTGATAGCAGCCCAGCAACGCCGGCACCGACTCGCCGGACCAGTGTGCCCCATGACCGAACACCGGTCGCGGTGTGGGCGGTCGCTGCCCGTACACCTGGCGTAGCACCGGCCACCACGCGGCCCACGCGAACGCGCCCAGCGCGACCACGACGCGCAGCGTGGGCCGGATCAACTCGACCTCGCGGTGCAGCCACGGCGCGCAGGTGTCCCGCTCGTCCGGGGTGGGTTTGTTGTCCGGCGGCGCGCACCGCACAGCCGCGAAGATGCGGGTGTCGCGCAGCGTCAGGCCGTCGTCCGCGGACACGCTCGTCGGCTGGTTGGCCAGCCCGGCGCGGTGCAGCGCGGCGAACAGCACGTCACCGGACCGGTCCCCGGTGAAGATCCGGCCCGTGCGGTTGCCGCCGTGCGCGGCCGGCGCCAGACCGAGGATCGCGATGCGGGCGTCCGCCGGCCCGAGGCCGGGCACCGGCCGTCCCCAGTAGTCCTGGTCGCGGAACGCGGCCCGCTTGACCCGGGCGACCTCCTCCCGCCAGGCCACCAGGCGCGGGCAGGCGAAGCAGTCGCTGACCGCGCCGTCGAGGTCGGCCAGGTCGGCCGCCCGCGCGGCGCGGGCGACCACGTCCTGCGGGGTACGCGACTCAGCCAAGCTTCGCCCGGAACAGTTCCAGCGTGCGGGCCCAGGCGGTGGCGGCCGCCCGCTGGTCGAAGTGCTCGGGCCGGTCCTCATTGAAGAACGCGTGCGCGGTGCCCGGGTAGTCGAACGTCTGGCAGGTGCCACCGGCGGACTCGATGGACCGGCGTACGCTCTGCACCCCGTCGGCGGCGGACAGGCCGTCCGCCTCGGAGCAGTGGATGAGCGCGGCCTTCCCGGCGTAGCCGGCCCAGTCGGTGCGGTCGGCGTTGTCCGCCGCGCCAGTGGCCATGCCCTCCCAGGGCAGGCGCGGGTAGAACCCGGCGGTCGCCACGATGCGCTCGGAGAACGTGCCGGACCACAGCGCCAGGCTGGCGCCCGCGCAGAACCCGGCGCAGCCCACCTTGCCGGCGACCTCGGACCGGCTCGCCAGGTATTCGGCGGCGGCGGCGATGTCGCTGGCCGCCTCGTCCATCTGGGAGCTGTTCAGCATCAGCCGCGGCTCGGTCGGCTTCACGGCCGGCCCGCCGTGCCGGAAGTCGGGCGCGAGGGCGACGAAGCCGGCCTCGGCGAAGCGGTCCACCACGGCCCGGACGTGGGGCACCAGTCCCCACCAGTCCTGGATGACGATGACCGCCGGGCTGGCCGCACCGCCGGAGGGTATCGCGAGATACCCCTCGCTCGTCCCCCCGTTGCCGGTGAAGCTCACCATCTCGCCCATGGGCCCGTCCTCCTAGCGGTCAGTCATCATTGGCTGGTCGCCCAGTTGGCTGATACGTGCCGGTAGCGTGCCACGCGGTCACCGGCGCGGGGAAGACGGAACAACAGTGGCATTCACCTCCTGTTGAACCGCCGGACAGGCACACACGCTGGGTATAGCGATTGCTAAACTAGCCCCGTGGTGGCTGGAGACTGGGACGTCTACCTGGTCGACGAGGTGCGGCAGTGGCTCGACACTCTCGACGCGTCCGCCCATGCGCGAGTGGTGCAGGCGATCGACCTCCTGGCCGAGCACGGACCAGGACTCGGACGACCCCTTGTCGACACCATCCACGGTTCGTCGATGGCGAACTTGAAGGAGCTCCGGCCGGGCACCGTGCGTATCCTTTTCGCGTTCGACCCGTGGTGCTCGAGCATCCTCCTGGTCGCCGGCGACAAGTCCGGCCGGTGGAAGACGTGGTATCAGGAGGCCATTCCCGTCGCCGAGCACCGCTACGAGCTCTACCTCAAGGACCGGGCACGAGAGGAGGGGAAGGCATGAGCGACTACTCCCGGTGGCAGGACATCCGCGCCGACCACGTCGCCCGGGTCGGCGGGGAAGATGCGGTCGACGCGGGTAAGCAGGAACTCCTCGCCGAGGTCATCGGTCACCGCCTCGCGGAGGTACGGCGAGCGCGCGGCCTGACCCAGCAGCAGGTCGCCGACCGGATGGGCGTCACCAAGGGACGGGTCTCCCAGATCGAGCAGGGAAAGATCTCCGGACAGGAAGTGGTGGCCCGGTTCGCCGCGGCGCTGGGTGGCCGGCTCCACCAGGCGATCTACTTCGACGACGGTGACATCGCCGCCATCGCCTGACAGCGGATCCCGCGAGATCTTGGAGGATTCCGGCCCCTATCAGGGCCGTTTCGTACCAAGATCTCGCGGGATCGAGCGTGTTCTAGCGCGTTGACGTGGGTTCCGGGGAAGCGCTGGTGCTGGGCGCGGTCGGGGTGGGCGCGGTCGGGGTGGCGCTGCCTGTGGGCGCGGGTGCGGGCGGGGCGATCGACGGGGAGGCCGGTGCGCCGAACGGTGCCAGCTCCGGGCAGTACGGGTAGGCGTTGCGGGGTGCGGGCACGGCGCCGGACGAGTCGAGGCAGTTCGGCCAGCCGAGCCGGATCGGCACGCCGTTCTGGTCGAACAGCTGCGCGTCGCGGATCAGCCGCCCCTGCTGGTCGTAGACGAAGACGTCCTCGATTCGGTCGTACCGCCGGTCCACAGACGTCTGCTCGTAGCCGCTGTAGACGTCGGAGCTGGCGTTCCGGTCCACATCAACGAGCACCGCGAAGCCGAAGAGCAGCAGCGCGGCCGTACCCAGCCGGTGCAGGCGGCGCGGCCAGCCGGTGAAGCCCGCGGAACGGCGGCCGAGCCACAGTGACGCGACCACCGCGCCGATGAGCAGCAGCAGGCCGGCCGACGCGTTGTCGTTCGGCCGGGGCAGCAGACCGGGCCGGCCACCGTCCACCATGACGCTGATCAGCAGCGCGGCCAGCCAGCCACGCACCAGCCACCAGGCCGGGCGCAGCGGACGCAGGAAGTCGCTCACCGTCTCGTGCCCGAGCACCGGGCCGAGCTGACGATCCAGCAGACGTATCTGCGTGGCCGCCTGATCCCGCGCCTCGGCCAGGCGGTGGAAGCGCGCCGGTCGCCGCCCCTCCCCGGCGCCGGCGGCGGCGCGAAGTTCGGCCGCGTACGCCTCGGGGGTGCCCAGCCGGTCCACGAGCGCGCCCTCGCCCTCGGCGGCCACCTCGGCGAGGTGTTCCGGCAGGTCCTCGGTCAGCTCGTCGCGGACTGCCGGCGGCAGGTCGGCGAGCGCCGCGCGCACCCGGTCGACGTAGTCCGTGATCTCCTGCCCAGTGACGGTCATGCCGCCATCCCCCGATCGTCGAGCAGTGCGTCCATGGTGGTGGCGAACGAGCGCCAGGTCTTGCCGGAGCGGGTGAGCTGGTCACGCCCGGCCGCGTTCAGCGAGTAGTACTTGCGGTGCGGCCCGGACTCGCTCGGCACCACGTACGTGGTGAGCAGGCCTGCGGCGAACAGCCGGCGCAGCGTGCCGTAGACCGAGGCGTCGCCGACCTCGGTGAGGCCGGCCTCGCGCAGCCGCCGCAGGATGTCGTAGCCGTATCCGTCCTCGTCCTTGAGCACGGCGAGCACCGCCAGGTCGAGCACGCCCTTGAGGAGCTGCGTGGTATCCACGCTCCGCACACTAGTGCGCAATCCACACTACCGTCAATCACACAGCACTTTGCCCGGCCTTGTTCACCGGGAGGAAGGACGGGCGGTCCACCCGATGAAACGGCCGAACAGGTCGGCCGGGTTCGGGTTGGCGGCCATCAGGTCGGCGGTGGCGTCGAACAGGCAGCCCGCCATGTGGATGGACAGGGCGACGCGGTCGCGCCGGTAGTCCAGCAGCAGCAACAGGCGGGCCGGCTGGCACGGCCAGGGTGCCGCGCACACCCGGCACAACCAGAGGGGCCGCATCGGCACGTGCGGCCGCACGACACGGCGACTGCGATCGGGTACGGGAGAACAGTTCCTCACGGTCATCCCCCGATCGTGTCGCCTCCTGTTGTCAGCGTCAATAGCCTCCGTAGTTGTCGCTGTTCGGCGACGCCGACACTGCCATCGTCAACGTGTGGAGCTGGTGGGCGTGTCGGAGATCCGGGCGATGCTCGGCAACGTGTCGCGTCAGCGCGCATCCGTGATCGCCAACCAACGCAACTTCCCGGAGCCCATCGCCGTGCTGGCGATGGGCAAGGTCTGGCGGAAGTCCGACGTCGAGAAGTGGATCAGGGAACACCGCCCCGACCTGGCGACTGACTGACGCCCGGCCCTCCTTGTTGACCAAGGAGTTGGCGTCCTCTGAGGCGCCCCGATCGGACACGAACTCCTTGATCACCGCCTGAAGGTGCGGCGGCGAAAGAGCGGGCTAGGCGAGGCTCCAGGCGATGCCGTCGAGGATGTCGTGCTCGGAGGCGACCACCGACGGCATCCCGGCCCGCTCCATGATCACTCGCAGCACCAGGGCGCCGGCGCCGATCACGTCGGCCCGCCCCGGGTGCATCACCGGGTACGCCAGCCGCTGCTCACTGCTCTTGCCGAGCAGGTCGGCTGTCACCTCGGCCACCTGCTCGTACGAGACGCGGGCGTGGTGGATGCGGCTCGGGTCGTACTCCCGGAGCCCTTGCGCCAGGGCGACCACTGTGGTGACCGAACCGGCGAGCCCGACCAGCGTGGCGGCCTCGCGGCCGGGCACGGCGGCGAGCGCGCGGTCGACGGCGGCGGCGATGTCGGACTCGGCGGCGGCGATCTGCGCCGCTGTCGGCGGATCGTCGTGCAGGTGCCTTTCGGTCATCCGGACGCAGCCGATGTCCACCGAGATCGCGCCGCGCACCCCGTCGGCGCGGGTGCCGACGACGAACTCGGTCGAGCCGCCGCCGATGTCGACCACCAGGTACGGCGGTTCGGCGTCGGCAGGCAGGCCGCGCACCGCGCCGGTGAACGACAGGCGTGCCTCCTCGTCGCCTGTCACCACCTCGGGCGGTACGCCGAGCGTGCGCTCGACCATGGTGCGGAAGTCGGCGGCGTTGGAGGCGTCGCGGGAGGCCGAGGTGGCGCACATGCGTACCCGCTCGACGCCGGACTTCTCGATCTCCGCCGCGTAGTCGGCGAGCGCCACGCGGGTCCGCTCGATCGCCTCGGGCGCGAGCATGCCGGTCTGGTCGACGCCCTGCCCCAGCCGGACGATCTCCATCCGCCGGCTGACGTCGCGCAGCGGCGCCGCCTCCCCGGCCGACGACTCGGGCAGGTCGGCGATCAGCAGTCGGATCGAGTTGGTCCCGCAGTCGATGGCGGCCACACGCGCACTCACGGCGCCCACCCTACGGCAGCCCGCGCACGGTCAGAGGCGCAGCAGCATGCGGGTGTTGCCCAGGGTGTTGGGCTTGACCCGTTCCAGGTCCAGGAACTCCGCCACGCCCTCGTCGTACGAGCGCAGGAGCTGCTCGTACACCGGCTGCGGGACGGGCGCGCCGTCGATCTCGCGGAAACCGAACGAGCCGAAGAAGCCGGTCTCGAACGTCAGCACGAAGATCCGGGCGATGCCCAGCTCCCGCGCCGCGTCGATCAGCCCGCCGACGATCCGGTGCCCGATCTTGTGGCCCCGGCAGGACGGATCGACCGCCACCGTCCGAATCTCGGCCAGGTCCTCCCACATGACGTGCAGCGCGCCGCAGCCGACCACCGTGCCGTCAGACGTCACCGCGACCCGGAACTCCTGCACGTCCTCGTACAGCGTCACAGTCGCCTTGCTGAGCAGCCGCCGGTCGTCGGTGTAGGTGTCCACCAGCCGCCGGATGCCGCGTACGTCGGTGGTGCGGGCCCGGCGCACAGTGATCTCGTCGGCGCTCATCTCACTGGACCGCGGGCACGTCCACGCAGGGGCCGGCCGCCCACCACTTCTCCACGAGCGCCAGCGTCTCGTCGCCGAACGGGTTGACCCCCGGCCCGGCCGCGAGCGCGTGCCCGAGGTGCACGTGCAGGCACTTCACCCGCCCCGGCATGCCGCCGGCCGAGATGCCGGCGATCTCCGGCACCTCCCCGATCGCCTCCCGGCGGGTCAGGTAGTCCTCGTGCGCCGCCCGGTACCGCGCCGCCAGCTCCGGATCCTCGGCGAGCCGCTCGGCCATCTCCTTCATCAGCCCGGCCGACTCCAGCCGGCTGCACGCCGCCGTGGCACGCGGGCAGGTCAGGTAGAACAGCGTCGGGAACGGCGTGCCGTCCGCCAGCCGGGGCGTCGTCTCCACCACGTCGGGCAGGCCGCAGGGACACCTGTGGGCCACCGCGCGGGTGCCGCGAGGCGGGCGTCCGAGCTGCGCGGCCACCGCGGCCAGGTCGGCCTCGGTGGCCGGCTGGCGCTCCGGCGGGGGTACGGAGTCCGCCGCCGGCTCCTGCGGTGGTACGACGCTCAAGGAAGTGCCTCTCGGATCAAAGCTCACTTGTCGGGGCGCTCGGCGTTGGCCGCCCGCACGCTCCCCCACAGGGTGTCGTACCAGGGCTCGGGCGGCTTCGGCGCCCCCGGCTTCGCGCCCTTGCCGGCGTCCTTCGCGGCGCCCTCCGGGTCGGAGAGCACCACGAGCAGCGTCTCGCCCGGCTTGCCCATGAAGAACCGCTCCCGGGCCTGCGTCTTGACGTACTCCGGGTCCTTCCACTTGGCCGCCTCGGCGGTGAGCCGGTCGATCTCGGCCCGCTGGGCGGCCTGCGCCGCCTCCATCCGCTCGATGTCGGCCTGCTGGTCCAGGTAGACCCGGACCGGATAGGTGTACGCCAGGGCGAGCGCGATCAGCACCGCGAACAGCACTGTGGCCCGCCCGGTGAAGCGCCGGGGTTGGGGTGCGGTGAGCCGCTTGACCGGGCCACCGGCGGCGGTACGCCGGGCCGCGGCGGGGCGGCTCGCGGAGCGTACGCCGTCGGCGGCACGGGACGCGCCGGGTGACCGGCCGGCGGCGCGCGCCTCCGCGCGGACGCCGTTGTCGCGTGCCGTGGACCGGACCCGGGCACCGCCCGTCCGGCCGGGCTGACCCGGCCGGCGGGCGGGCCGCTGGCCACCCGGTGTGCGGCGCTGCTGCATCGTCACACCCCTCCCCCGGAGCGCTCGCTCAGGCCGAACGGTAGCGCGGGAACGCGCCGGCACCGGCGTACCGCGCCGCGTCGGCCAGCTCCTCCTCGATCCGCAGGAGCTGGTTGTACTTGGCCACCCGGTCCGAGCGGGCCGGCGCGCCGGTCTTGATCTGCCCGCAGCCGGTGGCGACGGCCAGGTCGGCGATGGTGGTGTCCTCGGTCTCGCCGGAACGGTGGCTCATCATGCACTTGAAGCCGGCCCGGTGGGCCAGGTCGACGGCGTCGAGCGTCTCGGTGAGCGAGCCGATCTGGTTGACCTTCACCAGGACCGCGTTGGCGGCCTGCTCGGCGATGCCCCGGGCGATGCGCTGCGGGTTGGTCACGAACAGGTCGTCGCCGACGATCTGGATGCGGTCGCCGAGCGCGGCGGTGAGGGTGGCCCAGCCGCTCCAGTCGTCCTCGGCCAGCGGGTCCTCGATCGACACGATCGGGTAGTCGCCGGCGAGCTTGGTGTAGTAGTTGCTCATCTCCTCGGCGCTCTTGGCGCTGCCCTCGAACGTGTAGGTGCCGTTGTCGAAGAACTCGGTGGCGGCCACGTCGAGCGCGAAGACGATGTCGGTGCCGAGCCGGTAGCCGGCCTTCTCCACGGCCTCGGCGATCAGGTCCAGCGCGGCGGCGTTGGTGGGCAGGTTCGGGGCGAAGCCGCCCTCGTCGCCCAGGCCGGTCGACAGGTCCTTCTTCTTCAGCACCGACTTCAGCGCGTGGTAGACCTCGGCGCCCGAGCGCAGCGCGTCCCGGAACGTCGGCGCGCCGATCGGCGCGATCATGAACTCCTGGATGTCGACGTTCGAGTCGGCGTGCGCGCCACCGTTGAGGATGTTCATCATCGGCACCGGGAGCAGGTGCGCGTTCGGGCCGCCCAGGTAGCGGAACAGGCTCAGCTCGGCGCTGCCGGCGGCGGCCTTGGCCACGGCCAGGGAGACGCCGAGGATGGCGTTCGCGCCCAGCTCGCCCTTGTTGTCCGAGCCGTCGATGTCGATCATCTTCTGGTCGATCAGCCGCTGCTCGCTGGCCTCGTAGCCGATGAGCTGGTCGACGATGCGGTCCTCGATGTTGGCGACCGCCTTCTCGACGCCCTTGCCCAGGTAGCGATCCTTGTCACCGTCGCGCAGCTCGACCGCCTCGAACGCGCCGGTGGAGGCGCCGGACGGCACCGCGGCGCGGGCGATCGTGCCGTCGTCGAGCCCGACCTCGACCTCGACCGTCGGGTTGCCCCGCGAGTCCAGGATCTCCCGGGCGACGATTCCCTCGATGGTTGCCACTGAGTCGCTCCTCGTTTGTGTGGTTCCGGTCCGTATGGGCCGCGACGGTGCGGCTGAGGCAGGTGTTGAACGCAGCGTATCGGTCCCCGCCCTGCCGCACCCCGCTCGGGGCGGCCCCCGAGGCGCTTGCTGAGACGGACATTCCCGGATTACCGGTCGTCAACCGGCAACCGGTTTGCGAGACGTTGCGTCGATCGACAAGGCTGGGCATCATGCCTGCCGCCTCGACGACTCTCCGCGTGCTCGCCGCCTCGGTCATCGCGTCGCTCTCGGTCACCGGCTGTCAGGCCCTGGACGACGCGAACGTCGCGCTCGGTCGCGCCGACCTGGTCAACGACCTCGCCGCGCGGATGGACCGGGCGCTGGAGCAGACCTGGGCCGCCGACTACCAGATCGACGGCGGCCGGACCGCCTCGATCGCGCAGACCAAGAAGCCGCTGCGGTCCACGTACACCTGGCCCGGCGGCAAGATCACGGTGACGCAGGAGTCGGTGACCCGGTGCGCGAGCACGGCCGCCCGTACCTCCTGCACCGTCTCGCCGCCCGTGCTCACCGCGGGGAAGCCGTCGGTGATCGTCTACGACGAGGCACGCAAGCAGGGCCTGGTCACGCCGCCCGCGGTGATCCGGCTGCTCACCGAGGCGGCGCTGGCGCCGGAGGCGGTCATCGAGCAGAGCGACACCACTCTCGCCGGACACCACGCCACCTGCGTCGACGTCACCCACGACGGGGAGCGCTTCAACGCCTGCGTGACGAACGAGGGTGTGCTGGGAAGCTTCTCCGGCACGCTCGACGGCAAGCCCACCGAGGTGACGCTGAGCCGCTACACCGAGAGCGTCGAGGCGGCCGCGTTCGCGGTCCCGGACGGCGCCGGCGTGGTGGACCGCCGCCCGTCCACGTCGTGATCCCGCCCGGGTTCCTGCCTGCTGCCGATCACGGGCGGCCGCCGGAGCCGGACGACCTGGCGCTGCCGGTGGCCGGACGGAAGCTGCTGACCGGCCCGGACGAGCAGCCGCTGCGGATCGGCGCGCTGCCCGGCGACCTCGCCTGGATCCCGGTCGGCACGCTCGACGGCGTTCCGGCGTGGGCGGCCGAGGTGGCCGATCCGGAGTCGCTTCCCGGCCCGTGGCGCGGCTGGCGCGGCCTCGCCGCCGAGCTGCCCGCACCCCGCGCCGACCTGGCCGGACGGGCGCTCGCCGTGGTCACCTGGCGGCGTACCCACAGGTGGTGCGGCGCGTGCCGGGCCGAGCTGGCCGACGTGCCGGGCGAGACCGCGCGGCGCTGCCCGGACTGCGGGCTGACGGTGTTCGTGCCGCTGTCCGTCGCGGTGCTGACCGCGATCACCCGCCCCGGCCCGGCCGGCGGCGTCGACGAACTGCTGCTGGTCCGGCACGCGCAGGGGCCGACGCAGCTGTGGGCACTCGTCGCCGGGTTCGTCGAGGCGGGCGAGTCGCTGGAGGCGGCGGTGCACCGCGAGGTCGCCGAGGAGGTCGGCCTGACGCTGCGGCGACCGGTCTACGTGGACAGCCAGCCGTGGGCGCTGTCCGGGCCGGGCACGCTGCTCGCCGGGTTCACCGTCGAGGTGACCGACCCGGCCGCCGAACCCGTCGTCGACGGCATCGAGCTGACGGAGGCGCGTTGGTTCCCGGTGAATGCGCTGCCCGCCGAGCTGCCGCCCGCGTACTCCCTGTCGCGCTGGCTGATCGACGCGGTCGCCGCCGGGCGGTGACCGCAGGCCGGGCCGCCGCCCGGGCGGTGGCCGTCACACCCCCAGCAGTGTCCGCAGGTGGCGCGGCGGCGGGCAGTCGTGCGCCAGCATGGCGTCGTGCCAGTCGCGCACCGTCACGCCGTCCGGCCGGGCGGCGGCGATGTCGGCCATCTCGCTGTAGCCGACGAAGTACGTGGAGAGCTGCGTCGAGGTGAGCAGCGCCCGCCGCCACTTGCCGGCCGCCTCGCCCTCCTCCTGGAAGCCGCGCCCGGTCATCAGCGCCATCGCCTCGGACTCGGGCATGTCGTCGCAGTGCACGAGCTGGTCCAGCAGCGCGTTGATGGTCATCCGGAGCTGCATCTTGAGCTGCTGCAACCGCACCGGCAGCCCGCCGAAGCCGAGCCCCGCCATCAGCTCCTCGGCGTAGACCGCCCAGCCCTCGACGAACACGCCCGACTCGGTGAGCGCGCGTACCCGGGTCGGGCCGTCGTACCGGCGGGCGTGGGCGAGCTGGAGGAAGTGACCCGGCATCGCCTCGTGCACGGTCAGGTTGCGGATCATGTGGTCGTTGTACTCGCGGTAGAACGACTCGACCCGCTGCGCCGGCCAGTCCGCCGGGGTGGGCGAGATGCAGTAGAACGTCGGCACGTCGGCCGTCTCCAGCGGGCCCGGCGAGTCGCAGTAGGCCACCGCCACGCCGCGCGCGAACTCCGGCATCTCCTGGATCACGCACGGGTCGCCGACCATGCTGACCAGGTCGTGGTGGCGGACGAAGTCACTCGCCTCGTCGAGCGTGACCGAGGCGAGGTCGACGATCGTGGCGTCGTCCGGGTGTTCGGCGGCCAGCAGGTCCAGCGCCCGGCGTACCGTCTCGTCGTCGGCCGGACCACCGACCAGCTCGACCGACGCCGCGCGGATCTCCTCGGTGACCCGGTCGAGGTTGGCCCAGGCGCGGCGCTGCACCTCGGCGGCGCTCAGCTCGGTGTCGAGCGTGTGCCACAGCCGCGCCTCCCACCGCCGCCGGCCCAGCCGCGGGTCACGCCCCGGACCGGCGTCCGCGGCCAGGCCCTGCCGCAGCCAGGCCACGAACTCCTCCAGCGCGGCGATCGCCTCGCTGGCCGCCGGGCCGACCCGGTCACGCATCGCCGGCGCCTCGGCGAGCAACCCGGGAACCTCGTCGCGGATCAGCGCCGCCGTACCGGCGAACTGCCCGACCGCCGTCTCCGCGTGGACCCGCGGCATGTCCCGCAGCGTCGCGCGCGCCGTCGACAGCGCATCGGGTACGGCCGACAGACGCCCGACGAGACTGGTCAGGCGCTCCTCGGCCGGGGCGAAGGGACGGGCCAGCAGGGCGTGCAGCAGCGGCCCCGGATTGTGGCGCAGTGGATCCCACTCGTGGCCGCGGATCTCGGTGGCCTCGAACAGTCCCCTGTCGACGAGGCTGGTGAGCAGCGCGTGGTCGACGCTCTCCGCCACGTCGAGCGCGTCCGGGTCGATTTCCGCGAGCGCGTCGGCGGCGTCCTTCAGCATCGCCTGGTCGGCGGCGAGGGCGTCGGCGGAGAGATCGGGCAGCCGGTCGTCGTAGCGGTGATCCCCGGCGGAGGTGGCCAGCCCGGGCCGGCTCTCCAGCAACGCCTCCACGATCCGCTCCGCAAGCGGCCCGAACGACTCCATCCCCCGACCCTACCGATCACCCCGCCCACTCTCCCGCCTCCCCGCCCCCGTTGATCAAGGAGTTCGTGTCCCCGCCAGAGCCCGCCCTCGACCCAAACCCCTTGATCACCGCCGCGAGTCCCCTGGAAGGCCACCGCCTGGGTGCCGGGGTTGGTCGGCCGCGAGCGCGCGTCGTCCGGGGCGGGCGTAGATCTTGGACCGAAACGGCCCCTATAGGGGCACTTTCGTACCAAGATCTACGGCGATCCCGGGATGCGGGCGACGAGTCTCGCCTGCCGGGAGGGGCGCGGTCGAGCAAGGAAGGCTGGGCTGGGCTGGGCTGGGCTGGGCTGGCGGCCAGCCGACTCGGCGATCTTGCACTTTGTGCCCGGGCAGAGGGGGCATTTGCGGCACCGCTCGGGCCGAAAGTGCAAGATCGCGGGGAGAGGGCGGGGCGGGGTGAGCGCGGGCGGGGGGTTAGGCGGGGTTGGTGGGGGTGGGGCGTTCGGCGGCTCGGATCGCTTCGGCGTACGCCAAGGCGGCCCGCCGCAGCGCGGCCTCCGGGTCGATGCCGGCCTGCCGGGCGGCGGCGACAGTGGCCAGCAGGCTCGCGCCGAGCCGGGCCTCCGGATCCACCTGCGACTCGGCCAGTGGCGGCGGTACGGCGAGGCCCACCCGGCCGGCCCGGTCCAGGATCTTCGCGGCCAGGGAGAGTGCGGGCTGGCTCAGCGCGATGCCGTCCAGCACCGAGTCGCGGGTCTTCTCGGCCCGCTTGATCCGTTCCCAGTTCGCCTCGATCTCCTCGATCGAACCGGCCGGCTCACCGGAGAACACGTGCGGGTTGCGCCGCACCATCTTGTCGACCAGGGTGCCCGCGACGTCGTCGACGGTCCAGCTCTTGCCCTCCGGCAGGTTCTCCGCCAGCCGGGCGTGCAGCAGCACCTGGAGCAGCACGTCGCCCAGTTCCTCGCGGAGCGCGTCGGTGTCGTCGGCGCTGATCGCGTCGTACGCCTCGTAGCACTCCTCCAGCAGGAAACCGGCCAGACTGCGGTGGGTCTGCGCCCGCTTCCACGGATCGCCGCCCGGGGAGGCCAGCCGGTCCATCACCTCGACCGCGTCGAGCAGCCGGGCGCCGGGCGGATCCCACGAGCCGTACATCAGCTCCAGTTCGGCCAGGCCGGGCTCGCGCGCCAGCCGCAGCCCCAGCTCACGGGCCAGCGTCTCGTCGCCGGCCGGACCGGCCAGCCACACCGCCCCGCCGTGCGCGGCGGCGGCGTCGAGCAGCGCCTGGGTCGCACCCTCGGTCACCACGCTCACGTCGGCGCCGGCCGTTCGGACCGCACGGGTCAGCTCGCTCTCCGCACCGGCGAGGACCGGGGCGGAGCGTACGGCGTCCCAGGCGGCCGAAGTCAGCAGGCCGGCGGGCAGCCGGGGTGAGGTGACGAGCAGGACGATCCGCGCGGTCATGCGGCTCCGGGAGCCGGGGAGCCGGAGGCCGGCGCCTCCGGAGTCGAGATGTCGGTGACCGGGCCGTCCTGGTCGACGTACGGCAGGGAGTAGAAGACGAACGACTGGCCGGTGTTGACCAGCGACGGCACGCCCGTCACGCCGAACCGGGGGTTGACGCGGACGTCCGACTTCTCGGCCTGCTCCTGCAGCGCGCTGCTGAGCGCGGTGGCGGTGCGGACGAACCCGGCCTCGCCGAACGCCTGCCGCACCTGGTCGATGCTCAGGCCCGGCTGGATCGCCCCGGTCTTCTCGAGGGCGTGGTAGACGGCCATCAGGGACTCGTCGCTGAGGTCGGCCGGGGGCAGGCTCTGCTGGAGCGTGCCGGAGAGGTCGACCCACTCGCCCCACAGCTTCGTGTACTCGGTGGTCGCCGGCATGCGGAGCGCCTGCTGGATCTGCTCCGGGGAGATCTGGTCGGTGACCTGGAGGCCCTTGTCGGCCGCCACGCGCTTGCCCAGGTCGATCGCGACCAGCAGGTTCAGCACGTCCTGCCGGGTCACCGAGGACCGCAGCTCCGCCGGCGACGGCGTCTGCGGGGACTGGCTACGGACGGCCTCCGCGTACTGCCGCTGCGCGTCCTCGTAGATCGCGTCGACCCGGTCGACGGAGTACCGGCTGTCGCCGACGTAGGCGGCGACGTCCGGGGCGGAGCGGCCACAGGCGGCGAGAGAGAGCGCGGCAAGGGCCGCGACGCTGACGGCGACGAGGGAACGGCGAGCACGCATGAGGGTCACTCTCTCACGCCGAGTGCCGGCCTGTGACTCCGCCCACCTCATCGCGCGCCCGCCCCGGGCCGGGCGGCTCCGGCGAACTCCTCGGGCTTGCTGTGTCATCGTCCGCTCGCCACTGCGGGGCTGGCAACACCGGCCAGCTCCTCGGGCTTGCTGTGTCATCGTCCGCTCGCCACTGCGGGGCTGGCAACACCGGCCAGCTCCTCGGGCTTGCCGAGGACGTCGGCCAGGAGCTGCCCGCACCACTCCAGCAGCGCCTGGTCGCGCAGCGGCTCGCCGCCGATCCGCCGGGTGCTCGGCCGGGGCACGCTGACCTGGTCGAGCGCCTGCTTGTAGACCGAGTCCGGGTGGTAGCGCTTGAGCCGCATCTGCTTCGAGTCGGGCAGCGGCAGCGGGCCGAACCGGATGTGCTTGCCCTGCATCGACACGTCGGTCAGCCCGTAGCGGCGGGCGAGCAGCCGGAACCGCGCCACCGCGACCAGGTTCTGCACCGGCGCGGGCGGCTCGCCGTACCGGTCGGTCATCTCGGCGACCACCTCGCGCAGACGCTCGGAGTCGCGGGCCTCGGCGAGCTTGCGGTACATCTCCAGGCGCAGCCGCTCCACCGCCACGTAGTCGTGCGGCAGGTGCGCGTCGATCGGCAGGTCGACCTTGACCTCCGCCTCCTCCTCCTGCTGCTCGCCCTTGAAGGCGGACACGGCCTCGCCGACCATCCGGACGTACAGGTCGAAGCCGACGCCCTCGATGTGGCCGGACTGCTCGCCGCCGAGCAGGTTGCCGGCGCCGCGGATCTCCAGGTCCTTCATCGCCACGTACATGCCGGCGCCGAGTTCGGTGTGCTGGGCGATGGTCGCCAGCCGCTCGTGCGCGTTCTCGGTGAGCGGCTTCTCCGGCGGGTAGAGGAAGTACGCGTACGCCCGTTCCCGGCCACGGCCGACCCGGCCGCGGATCTGGTGCAGCTGGGCCAGGCCGAGCAGGTCGGCGCGCTCGACGATGAGGGTGTTGGCGTTCGGGATGTCGATGCCTGATTCGACGATCGTGGTGCAGACGAGGACGTCGAACTCCTTCTCCCAGAAGCCGACCATCACCTTCTCCAGCGCCTCCTCGCCCATCTGGCCGTGCGCCACCGCCACCCGGGCCTCGGGGACCAGCTCCCGCAGCCTGCGGGCCGTCTTCTCGATCGACTCGACCCGGTTGTGCAGGTAGAAGACCTGACCGTCGCGCAGCAGCTCACGGTGGATGGAGGCGGCCACCTGACGGTCGTCGTACGCCCCGACGAACGTGAGCACCGGGTGCCGCTCCTCCGGCGGGGTGGCGATTGTGGACATCTCCCGGATGCCGGTGATCGCCATCTCCAGCGTCCGCGGGATCGGGGTGGCCGACATGGCGAGCACGTCGACCGAGGCGCGGAGCGTCTTCAGGTGCTCCTTGTGCTCGACGCCGAACCGCTGCTCCTCGTCGATGATGACCAGCCCGAGAGACTTGAACCGGGTGGCCGCCTGGAGCAGCCGGTGGGTGCCGATGACGATGTCGACGGTGCCGGCGGCGACCATCTCCAGCGTCTGCTCGGACTCCTTCGGCGTCTGGAACCGGGACAGCTGCCGGATCGACACCGGGAACTGGCTCATCCGCTCGGCGAACGTGTTGTAGTGCTGCTGCACCAGCAGCGTGGTCGGCACCAGCACGGCCACCTGCTTGCCGTCCTGCACCGCCTTGAACGCCGCCCGTACCGCGATCTCGGTCTTGCCGTAGCCGACGTCGCCGCAGATCAGCCGGTCCATCGGGACGGTCTGTTCCATGTCCCGCTTGACCTCCTCGATGGCGGCCAGCTGGTCGGGCGTCTCCTGCCAGGGGAAGGCGTCCTCCAGCTCCCGCTGCCACGGGGTGTCGGGGCCGAAGTTGTGCCCCTTGGACGCCTTGCGCGCGGCGTAGAGCTGGATGAGCTGCGCGGCGATCTCGCGGACCGCCTTGCGGGCCCGGGCCTTGGACTTCTGCCAGTCCGAGCCGCCCATCTTGTGCAGCGTGGGCTGCTCGCCGCCGACGTAGCGGGAGAGCTGGTCGAGCTGGTCGGTGGGGACGAACAGGCGGTCGCCGGGCTGGCCGCGCTTGCTCGGCGCGTACTCGATGACCAGGTATTCGCGGCTGGCGCCGTTCACCGTGCGCTGCACCAGCTCCACGTACCGGCCGATGCCGTGCTGCTCGTGCACCACGAAGTCGCCGGCCTTCAGCTCCAGCGGATCGATGGTGTTGCGCCGCCGGCTGGGCATCTTGCGCATGTCGCGGGTGGAGGTGCCCCGGCCACCGGTGACGTCGTTGCCGGTGAGCAGCACGAACTTCGACGCCTCGTCGACGAAGCCGGCGGTCAGGCAGCCGCAGGACACGAGCAGTTCGCCCGGTGCCGGTGCGGCGGGCACCTCCTCGGTGAGCCGGGCGCCGAGACCGGCGTCGCGGAGCACCTCGACGGCCCGCTGGGCGGGGCCGTGCCCCTCGAACACGAGCGCGATCGACCAGCCCTCACCGGCCCAGCGCTTCAGGTCGTCGACCACCCGGGCGGTCTCGCCGTGGTAGAGCGGGGCCGGCTGGGCGGCCAGGCTCACCGCGATGGCGTCGTCGGGGGTGACGTCGACCTCGGCCGGCTCATCCTCCCAGGGCTGCCGGGCCGGCGCCGCGTCCGCCTCGACCAGGCCGAACGGCGCGAGCGTCCACCAGGGCTGGCGCAGGGCGCGGGCTGCCGTGCGTACCTCGGCCAGGGTCTTGAAGGCGGCGGCGCCGAGGTCGACAGGGGCCTGGCCGCCGACGGCGGCTGCGGCCCAGCTGGCCTGGAGGAACTCCTCCGAGGTACGGACCAGGTCGTGCGCGCGGGTGCGGATGCGCTCGGGGTCGCAGAGGAGTACGTGGGTGCCGGCCGGCATGCAGTCGACGAGCAGTTCCAGCGCGTCGGCGCCGATCAGGGCCGGAGCGAGCGACTCCATGCCCTCGACCGGGATGCCCTCGGACAGCTTGTCCAGGATCTCGGCCAGCTCGGGGTGCTCGGCGGCGAGTGCGGCGGCCCGCTCCCGCACCGCCGGGGTCAGCAGCAGTTCCCGGCACGGTGGCGCCCACATCTGCGCCACGCCCTCGATGGTGCGCTGGTCGGCCACTGCGAAGGTGCGGATCTCCTCCACCTCGTCGCCCCAGAACTCGACCCGGGACGGGTGCTCGTCGGTGGGCGGGAAGACGTCCAGGATGCCGCCGCGGACGGCGAACTCGCCGCGCTTGGTGACCAGGTCGACCCGGGCGTACGCCATGTCGGTGAGCCGGCGGGCGACCTCCTCCAGGTCGGCCTCGTCCCCGGCGGCGAGCTGCACCGGCTCCAGGTCGCCGAGGCCCTTGAGCTGCGGCTGGAGCAGCGAGCGCACCGGCGCGACGACGACCCGCAGCGGCCCGGTGCGGCCGTGCGCGTCGGCGGCGTCCGGGTGGGCCAGCCGGCGCAGCACGGCGAGGCGCCGCCCGACCGTGTCGGATCGGGGCGACAGGCGCTCGTGCGGCAGCGTCTCCCAGGACGGGAAGACCGCCACCTGCTCCGGCGGCAGCAGGCTGCCCAGCGCGGAGGCCAGGTCGTCGGCCTCGCGGGTGGTGGCGGTGACCGCGAGCACCGGCCGGCCCGCGCCTCCGGCGGGCTCGTCGGCGGCGACCGCTGCCACAGCGAACGGGCGCAGCGCGGCGGGGGCGGTGAGGTCGAGCCCGTCGACCTGCGCGGCACCGGAGCGCGCCAGGTCACGCGCCCGGGCCAGCCCCGGGTCGGCCAGGGCGGCGGAGAAGAGTCCGGTGAGCATCAGTGATCACTTCCAGCGGATCGACACACGACGACGACCCCGCGTCCAGCCGGACGGGGGGTGCACCGTTCGAGCCTATCCCCCTCCACCGACGAACCGGGCCCGCCCGACGTTGGATCTTGACCGGCTGCGACCGGGCGTGGTGCGGTGGGCGGATGGTCGAGTATCGGACGGTCTTCGACGCCGAGGTGGTTTTCTCCAACGGTGGCGGTCTGCGCACCGACGGGTTCCGGCTGGACGTGCCGCACCCCGACGTCACCGACGACGAGGTGGCCGCGCTGCTGGTCCGGCACCTGGGGCTGCTCATGGTCGGCGAGGTACGGATCACGAACCGGACCGTCGTCGAGGAGCCGCACAAGGGCGGGCGCGGGGTGGACGCCCCGGCCGGCGGCGGTCGGCGTGTCGTCGAGCTGAGTCACGTGATCACCGACGGCCTGGTCACGCTGCCCGGCTGGCCCGCACCGGCGATCAGCGAGTGGCTGACCCGGGAGGCGTCCCGGAGCCGGTACGCGCCCGGTGTCGAGTTCCAGGTCGGGCGGATCGACATGATCGCCAACACCGGCACGTACGTGGACACGCCGTCGCACCGCTTCGCCGACGGCCCGGACCTGACCGGGGTGCCGCTGGACCGCCTCGCCGACCTGCCCGGCCTGGTGGTACGCGTGCCGGCCGGTACGCGGGCGGTGGACCGGCTGATGCTCGCCCCGTACGACGTGGCCGGGTGCGCGGTGCTGTTGCACACCGGCTGGGACGCGCACTTCGGCACCGACGCGTACGCCGCACCGGACGCGCCCTACCTGACCGGTGACGGCGCCCAGTGGCTGGCCGAGTCGGGCGCGGCGCTCGTCGGCATCGACTCGATCAACATCGACGACATGACGGCGGCGGCAGCAGGTCAGCGCCCGGCGCACACCGGTCTGCTGGCCGCCGGGGTGCCGATCGTGGAGCACCTGACCGGCCTGGACGCGCTGCCGCCGACCGGCTTCCGGTTCACCGCCGCTCCGCCGCGGGTCGCCGGCATGGGCACATTCCCGGTGCGCGCCTTCGCCGTCGTCGACGCCTGACCCCGCGCCGTCGGCCCGACGCCGCCGTCAGTAGCGCACGGCGATGCGGCGCTCGGCCGCGTCCACGCGGATCTCGCCGCCGTACGGGATGATCACCTGCGGGTCGGTGTGGCCCAGGTCGACGTCGAAGACCACCACCGGGTCGCCGGCGTAGGGGGCGAGCGCCGACAGGATCGCCGCCCGCTGGTCGGCGGCCCAGGCCAGCCGCTCCGCGACCGAGTGCGGCCGGTCGAAGTCCCACGCCTTGGGGCGGCCCACCACGATCGCCGGGACGGCGGCGAGCAGACCCCGCTCGCCCATGTTGCGCACGATCCGGAAGACCTCCTGCGCGGTGGGCATCTCCTCCGACGTCTCCAGCACCAGTACCGAGCCGGCCAGGTCGGCCGCGCGCGGAACGCGGTCGGCCGCCATCAGCCAGTGCAGGATCTCCAGGTTGCCGCCCCACGTCCGGCCCTGCACCACCCGGGCCGGGCCGTGCCAGCGCCAGCCCTCGGACGGGTACATCGGCGGCTCCTCGGCGAGCATGGCCGGGTCGCGCCAGTCGCGCGGCTCGTCGCCCCACTCGGGCGCGGCGGTCAGCTCGTACCAGCCGGTGGTGAACAGCGCGGCGCGCAGCGAGTCGAGCGTGAGCGGGTGCGGCTTCCCGGAGCGCCCGAGGTGCACGAGCACGGAGCCGCCGTGGTAGCCGACGACGCCCAGCCGGTACAGGTGGTTGAGCACGTTGGTGTTGTCCGAGTAGCCGAAGTACGGCTTCGGGTTGGCCCGCAGCACCTCGTCGTCCAGGTGCGGGGTGACGGTGATCAGGTCGTCCCCGCCGACCGTCGCCAGCACGGCGGTGATCGTCGGGTCGGCGAACGCGGCGGTCAGGTCACGCGCCCGGTCGCGCGGGTCGGCGCCCATCACCCGGGTCGTCGGATACTCCACCGGTTCCAGCCCCAGCTCGTCGCGGAGCCGGCGCAGGCCCAGCTCGTACACGTGGGGGAAGAGACCCGGCAGGCCGGCGGAGGGTGAGACGACCGCGACCCGGTCGCCGGGCTGCGGTTTGGCGGGATAGACAGGCACCGTCATGGCCCGACGTTATCGGCCCGGGCCAGCGGTTTTCGCCCGACGAAACCCCATGAGCCGGGCATATGCCCGCAATAGGCTGAGGCCGTGGACGACGAGCCGGAGCTGCGTACCCGGGACTGGCTGCCCCGCACGGCGGCGCTGATCCTCGGCACCCTGGCGCTGGCCAGCGCGTTCATCGCCGCCTACGTCGGCGCGCTGCACAAGCCGGACCCCCGCGACGTGCCGGTCGCCGTCGTCACGAGCGACCAGCAGGCCCAGGCCGTGATGTCCGCCGTCCGCGCCCGCACCGACACGATCAAACCCGTCGGGTACGACAGCCGCGACGCCGCCTCCGACGGTCTCACCGACAGATCGGTGTACGCGGTGCTCAGCTCCGCCCCCGACGGCGGCCTGACGCTCGCCACCGCCAGCGCGGGCGCGCCCGCCGCCACCGAACTCGTCACCGACGTGTTCACCGAGGCGGCCCGGCAGGCCGGGGTGCCACTGGAGGTCACCGACGACGTGCCGGTCTCCGCCGACGACCCGCGCGGCCTGGTCCCGTTCTACCTGGCCGTCGGCGTGGTGCTCGGCGGCTACCTGGCGTCCACGGCGCTCGGCATCTCGCTCGGCACCAGCCCGCGCGACCTGCGCCGGGCCGGGCTGCGGATCGCCACGCTCGCGGTGCACGCGATCCTGCTCGGCGTCATCGGGGCGATCCTGGTCGGGCCGGTGCTCGGCGTGTTCCCCGATCAGGTGGCGACGGTGGCGGTGGTCGGCGCGCTCGCCGCGTTCGCGGCCGGGATGGTCGCCGCCGCCGTCCAGGGCTGGCTCGGGCTGCTCGGCACCGGCATCGTGATCCTGCTGCTCGTCGTGCTCGGCAACCCCGGTTCCGGCGGCATCTACGCGCCCGAGTTCCTGCCGCCGTTCCTGCGCGGGATGCACCGCTGGAACGTGCCGGGCCTCGCCACCGACCTGTTCAAGTCGGCCATCTACTTCGACTGGCGCGGCGGCGGCTGGGCACTGACCGGACTGCTGTTCTGGGTGGTCGCCGGGCTGGCCGGCCTGCTCACCGCGACCATGTTCCGCGCGCGCCGCCGGCCGAAGGCGGGACGGCACGCCGTCGAGCGGGGCTGACCGGCGGACCGTCCCAGAGTGCAGATCATCACGCCGTCCCCCTCCTGTCCGCCGGGGCCGCGCGGATACCATCCAGAGGAGTCGGACAGCGCTGTCCTTCGTCCTCGCGTAAGGAGCGCAACCGTGACCGACCAGCACGACCACGACGGCCCCGACGCCGCTCTCCGGGCCGACATCCGCCGCCTCGGCACGCTGCTCGGGCAGACCCTCGCCCGGCAGGAGGGCCGCCCGCTGCTCGACCTGGTCGAGGAGATCCGCGCCCAGGTCCGCTCCGACGTGCCGGCCGCGGCCCAGCGCCTCGCCGGGCTCGACGTCACCACCGGCACGAAGCTGGCCCGCGCCTTCTCCACCTACTTCCACCTGGCGAACATCACCGAGCAGGTGCACCGCGCCCGGGACCTGCGCCGCCGCCGGGCGACCCACGGCGGCTGGCTGGACCAGGCGGCCAAGATGATCGCCGAGCGCGGCGTACCGGCCGAGGAGATCGCCGCCGCGGCCCGCCGGCTGGCCGTACGACCGGTCTTCACCGCCCACCCCACCGAGGCGGCCCGCCGGTCCATCCTGTCCAAGCTGCGCGCCGTCGCCGACGAGCTGGACACCGAGACCGCGAACGCGATCCTGTACGGCGCCAGCGACGAGGGCCCGGCGAACCGGCGCCTGGCCGAACTGCTCGATCTCATGTGGCAGACCGACGAGCTGCGGCTGGACCGGCCGGACCCGACCGACGAGGCGCGCAACGCGATCTACTACCTGCGCGACCTGTACGCCGAGGCCGCGCCCCAGGTCCTCGACGACCTCGCCGACACGCTGCGCACGCTCGGCGTGGAGACGTCGCCGACGTCCCGCCCGCTGAGCTTCGGCACCTGGATCGGCGGTGACCGCGACGGCAACCCGTTCGTCACGCCGGTGGTCACCCGCGAGGTGCTGCGCATCCAGCACGAGCACGGCATCGCCGCCACCGAGAAGGCGATGGACGAGCTGATCACCGAGGTCAGCGTGTCCCGGCGGCTGCGTGCGGTGTCGCTCGACCTGTCCGCCAGCCTCGCCAAGGACCTGGACGCGCTGCCCGAGGTGGCGCCCCGGTTCCGCCGGGTCAACGCGGAGGAGCCGTACCGGCTCAAGGCGCGGTGCGTGAAGGCGAAGCTCGCCAACACCCGGGAGCGGCTGCGTGCCGACACCCCGCACGTGCCGGGGCGGGACTACCGGGGCTCGTCCGAGCTGATCGCCGACCTGGAACTGCTACGCGCGTCGCTGGCCCGCAACTCCGGCCAGCTCACCGCCGTCGGGCGGCTGGCCTCGGCCATCCGTACGGTGTCCGCGTTCGGCCTGCACCTGGCCACCATGGACATCCGGGAGCACGCGGAGAAGCACCACGAGGTGCTGGCCCAGCTCTACGAGGCGGTCGGCGAGGTCTCCGACTACCCGGCACTGTCCCGGCTGGAGCGCACCAAGCTGCTCGCCGACGAGCTGACCGGCCGGCGGCCGCTCTCCACCCAGGACAGCCCGCTCACCGAGTCGGCCCGCAAGACGTTCGACGTGTTCGCGGCGATCCGCGAGGCGCAGGACCGGTTCGGCCCCGAGGTGATCGAGTCGTACATCATCTCGATGACGCTCGGCGTCGACGACGTGCTGGCCGCCGTGGTGCTGGCCCGCGAGGCCGGCCTGGTGGACGTGCACTCCGGGCGGGCCCGCATCGGCATCGTGCCGCTGCTGGAGACCCCGGCCGAACTGAACGCCGGTGGTGAACTGCTGGACGAGTTGCTGTCGCTGCCCGCGTACCGGGCGCTCGTGGCGGCCCGGGGCGACGTGCAGGAGGTGATGCTCGGCTACTCCGACTCCAACAAGGAGGCGGGCATCACCACCAGCCAGTGGTCCATCCACCGGGCGCAGCGCTCGCTGCGGGACGTGGCCGCGCGGCACGGCGTACACCTGCGGTTGTTCCACGGCCGCGGCGGCACCGTCGGCCGTGGTGGCGGCCCCACCCACGACGCGATCCTGGCTCAGCCGTACGGCACGCTCGACGGCGCGATCAAGGTGACCGAGCAGGGCGAGGTCATCTCCGACAAGTACACGCTGCCGGCGCTGGCCCGGGAGAACCTCGAACTGACGGTGGCGGCGGTGCTCCAGGCCACGCTGCTGCACACCGCGCCCCGGCAGCCGGCCGAGATGCTGGAGCGCTGGGACGCGGCGATGGACGTGGTGTCCGAGTCCGCGTTCCGGTCGTACCGGTCGCTGGTCGAGGACCCGGACCTGCCCGCGTACTTCTGGGCCTCCACCCCGACCGAGCTGCTCGGCGCGCTGAACATCGGCTCCCGGCCGGCGAAGCGCCCGAACACCGGCGCCGGCCTGTCCGGCCTGCGCGCCATCCCGTGGGTGTTCGGCTGGACGCAGACCCGACAGATCGTGCCGGGCTGGTTCGGCGTGGGTTCCGGTCTGGCCGCCGCGCGGGCGGCCGGGCTGGCCGACGTGCTCGCCGAGATGAACCGGAACTGGCACTTCTTCCGCACGTTCCTGTCGAACGTCGAGATGATGCTGACCAAGACCGACCTGACCATCGCCCGGCGGTACGTGGAGACGCTGGTGCCGAAGAAGCTGCACCCGATCTTCGACAAGATCGAGCAGGAGTACGAGCTGACCAAGCAGGAGGTGCTCGCGGTCACCGCCGCACCGGCGCTGCTGGACAACTCGCCGGTGCTCCAGCGCACGCTCGCCGTGCGGGACACCTACCTGGAGCCGCTGCACCACCTCCAGGTGGCGTTGCTGCGGCAGTACCGCGAATCCGGCGCCGCCGGGCGTGCGGTGGTGACCGCGCCGGGTGGGCGGCGTGCCCCGAACGACGGTACGGCGCTGGAGCGGGCGCTGCTGACCACCGTCAACGGCATCGCCGCCGGCATGCGCAACACCGGCTGAGATGTAAGGAAGGGCCCCCTCTTAACGCCTCGTGCATAAGAGGGGGCCCTTCTTAACGCCTGCGCCCGGCGCGCCGCGAGCGGTGCCCGACGCGAGCGGCGCCCGACGCGCGGCGCCTGGGGCGGCGGCGTCGACTAGAAGTCGCCGCCGCCGAAGTCACCACCGAAGTCCCCGCCGCCGAAGCCACCGAAGTCGCCGCCGCCGTAGTCGCCGCCGCCGAAGTCGCCACCGGCGTAGTCACCACCGCCGCCCGTGTCGCCGCCGCCCATGTCGCCGCCCTGGTCGCCGAAGTCCTGGCCGTCGCCGAAGCCCTCCTGGTAGCCGGCGTCGTACCCGGGGTCGGCGAACGCGGGCGAGAACAGCGCGTCCGCGATCAGGAGACCGCCGACCACACCGACGCCCGCGCCGAGCGCGGTCTTCCACCAGGGCGTGGAGTACCAGCCGGCCGGCACCGGCCGCCCCTGGAACCGGCCACCCGGGTAGTAGTAGGGCGTCGCGTTCCCCGGCTGCGGGCCGGCCCGGAACGTCTGCCCCTGCACGTCGACCTGGCGCTCCTTGGTGAGCGCGCCGGCGCCCTGGGCAGCGGCGAGCGGCGGCAGCTCCGGGCCCGGGTCGATGCCCATCGCGGTCCGCGCCGCCCGGATGTACGCAAGCCCCTCCAGCGCGGTCTCCCGGGCCAGCCCGAACTGGCGCGGCGTGGTCGCCTGCTCCAGCTGCGAACCGGCCGCGTTGTACCGCTCACCGGCGTCGGCGAGCGCCTGCCGGACCGCCGGAGCGTCGCCGTGCAGGTTCATCAGCTGGCCGCCGAGCCGCTCGTACCAGCGCTGCGCCTCGGCGCGGGCGTCGGCCAGCTCGTTCGCCCGGCGCGATCTGCTCCCCCTCCGCCAGAACACGAACGCACCTCCGAGCAGCAGGATCAGGACCAGCCACAACGCGAACTCCATGACTCGAACGTACCCACCGGGCGCTCGTCGTACCCGTTTGGCAAGCTCTTGGCCATGAGCTTTGCGACGCTGGCCGTGGTGGTGCTCTGCCTCGCCGCGGGCGGCGCGGTGGGCTGGCTGGCCGCGCGGGCGCGCGCGGCGGCCGACATCGCCCGCCTGGAGGCGACACTCGCCGCCACCCAGGCCGGCGAGGGCCGGCTGGAGCAGTCCATGCGGGCGCTCAGCTACGAGGCGACGGCGCAGTCCCAGGAGGCGGTGGCCCGCGCGGTCGCGCCGCTGCACGACACGCTGCGCCGCTACGAGCAGCGGGTGGCGGAGCTGGAGCGGGACCGCGTCGACGCGTACGCCGAACTGCGCGAGCAGGTGCGGTCCATGAGCGCCGTCTCCGGCGAGCTGCGCACCGAGACCAAGCAGCTGGTCGCCGCGCTGCGCGCGCCGCAGGTGCGGGGCCGCTGGGGCGAGCACCAGCTCCGCCGGATCGTCGAGGCCGCCGGCATGCTCGAACACTGCGACTTCAGCGAGCAGGTCACCGCCGCGACCGACCACCAGGGGGTACGCCCCGACCTGGTGGTGCGGCTGCACGGCGGCCGGACGGTGGTGGTGGACGCGAAGGCGCCGTTCGACGCGTACCTGACCGCGATGGAGGCGCGCGACGAGCGGGGGCGCGACACCCACCTGGACGCGCACGCCCGGCACCTGCGCGCGCACGTGGACGGCCTGGCGGCCAAGTCCTACTGGTCGGCGTTCGACCAGACGCCCGAGTTCGTGGTGCTGTTCGTGCCGGCGGACCCGTTCCTCGACGTGGCACTGCAACGCGACCCGTCCCTGCTGGAGCACGCGTTCGCCCGCAACGTGGTGCTCGCCACGCCGGCCACGCTGGTGGCGCTGCTGCGCACCGTCGCCTACTCGTGGCGGCAGGAGGCGCTGGCGCGTAACGCCGCCACCGTCCACTCGCTGGCCCGCGAGCTGTACGGGCGGCTGTCCACACTGGGCGACCACGTGGGCAAGCTCGGCAGTTCGCTGAGCGGTGCGGTGACGGCGTACAACCGGGCGGTGGGGTCGCTGGAGGCGCGGGTGCTCGTCAGCGCCCGCAAGCTGGCCGAGCTGGGCGTCTCCGACGACGAGCTGGCCGCGCCGGCGCAGGTCGAGCTGGCGCCGAGGCAGCCGCAGGCACCCGAGTTGCTGGGCACGCCGTCCACATCGGCCGAAAGGTCGACGGACGTCGACGCCTAACACGGCACGCGCGGTGACGTAGACCGATCCGTGTCACGGACTGATCACAAACCGAGGCCGGGTAGTGACACATGTCGTCGTGACACGCAGGATCACCGTCACACGTGCCCTGCCCCTCGAGGGCCCTGTTCTCTGGAGGAAGAGAACGTTGAGTAAACCCCGCACGCGCAGCCGGCGACCGTCCGCCGCGCTTCTGGCCTCGGTCCTCGCGGCCGGCGCCCTGACCGTGGGAGGTGGCGCCGGTACCGCGAGCGCCGCCCCCGCCGCCGACCCCTCGCTGCCGGCCGCCGCGAAGGCACTGGGCGCACACGACGCCAAGCTGCTCGACGAGGCCGAGGCGAAGAACGCGCCGACCGTCACGATGATCATCGCGGCGAAGAAGGGCTCGGCCGAGAAGGTCGTCGACGGCCTGACCGGCCTCGGCGCCACTGTCAGCCAGCGGTACGACCAGATCGGCTACGTGCTGGCGAAGGTCCCCACCGCGAAGGCGCTCAAGGCCGCCACGCTGCCCGGTGTCGCCGCCGTCGACCTGGACGAGACCATCAAGCTCCCCGACCCGGCGCCCGAGGCGGCACCGAAGGGCGCCAAGTCCGCCACCCAGGCTCAGGCGCTGGCCGGGCCGGGCGGTGACACCGGTGCGGTGAACCCGTACATGCCGACCAACGAGACCGGCGCGGAGGCCTTCAAGGCCGCGCACCCGGAGTGGGACGGCCGCGGCGTCACCATCGGCATCATGGACTCCGGTGTGGACCTCGACCAGCCGGCACTCCAGACGACCACCACCGGCGAGCGCAAGATCGTCGACTGGGTCACCGCCACCGACCCGCTGGAGGACGCCTCCTGGCGGCCGATGCTGACCGAGGTCAGCGGCCCGGCGTTCACCACCTCGCTCGGCACGTGGACCGCACCGGCCGGCAACTACCGGTTCAACGTCTTCCGCGAGAACATCACCGCGAACAGCGACGCGCGCGGTGACCTCAACCGCGACGGCGACACCACCGACTTCTGGGGCGTGCTCTACAACCCCGCAAACGGTGACGTGCGCGTCGACGCGAACCAGAACAACGACTTCACCGACGACGAGGTGATGCGGCCGTACAAGGAGCGGTTCCAGGTCGGACGCTTCGGCACCGACAACCCCGCCACCGCGGTACGCGAGCAGATCCCGTTCGTCGTCGAGTACCGGCGCAACGTGAACACCGCCCCGGTCGGCGGCCCCGGTCTGGTCGACTACGTCAACATCGGCATCATCGAGAGCACCCACGGCACCCACGTCGCCGGCATCACCGCCGCCAACGACATGCTGGGTAACAGCGCCTTCGACGGCGCCGCCCCGGGCGCCAAGCTGGTCTCCGCCCGCGCCTGCTCGTGGGGTGGCGGCTGCACCGCGGCGGCACTCACCACCGGCATGGCCGACCTGGTGATCAACCGCAAGGTCGACGTGGTGAACATGTCGATCGGCGGTCTGCCCGCGCTCAACGACGGCTCGAACGCCCGCGCGGTCCTCTACAACGACCTGATCAACACCTACGGTGTGCAGCTGTTCATCTCGGCCGGCAACTCCGGTCCGGGCGTGAACACGGTCGGTGACCCGTCGGTCGCCACCGACGTGGTGAGCGTCGCGGCGAGCGTCAGCAAGGACACCTGGCTGGCCAACTACGGTTCGGTGGTCCGCAAGGACAACGCGCTGTTCAACTTCTCCTCGCGCGGCCCGCGTGAGGACGGCGGCTTCAAGCCGAACATCACCGCCCCCGGCTCGGCCATCTCCACCGCGCCGACCTGGCAGGCGGGCAGCCCGGTGCCGGAGGCGGGCTACCCGCTGCCCCCGGGCTACCAGATGCTCAACGGCACCTCGATGGCCGCCCCGCAGGCCACCGGCGCCGCCGCGCTGCTGCTGTCGGCCGCCAAGGCGACCGGCAAGGGCGTCACCCCGGCCGCGCTGCGCCGGGCCGTCTACACCTCGGGCCAGCCGATCACCGGCGTCCCGACGTACGCGCAGGGCTACGGCATGTTCAACGTGCCGGGCGCGTGGAGCCTGCTCGCCAAGGGCGTGCAGACCCGCACCTACACCTCCGAGGCGCCGGTCTGCACCGAGCTGTCGCCGAACCTGACCCGCTACGACCGGGCCTCCGGCACGTTCGTGCCGAACCCGAACGTCGGCACCGGCCTCTACAACCGCTGCGCCGCCGACCGTGGTGGCCAGAAGGTCAAGGAGAGCCGCCACTACGAGGTGAAGCTGACCCGTACCAGCGGCCCGAACAAGGGCGTCAAGCACGAGGTCGCCTTCCGCGGCAACGACGGCACCTACAGCGCCCCCAAGGTGGTCTGGCTGCCGCTGAACAAGACCGTCACGGTCAAGGTGAAGGCCAAGCCGATGACGGCCGGCGCGCACGGCGCCATCATGACCGTCGACGACCCGGCCACCTCCGTCGTCGACTTCGAGGTCGCCACCGTCGTGATCGCCTCGAACCCGGTCGCCGCTCCGGCGTTCTCGTTCTCGGCCGACGGCTCGGTCGAGCGCAACGGCTTCCGGTCGTACTTCGTGACCGTCCCGCCGGGTGCGGGCGCGCTCCAGGTCAACCTGTCCGGCATCGCGACCGGCTCGCAGACCCGGTTCATCGCCATCAACCCGTACGGCGTGCCGGTCGAGAGCACCGCCAGCACCGCCTGCTACACCAACTTCTCCGACGCCGCGGTCTGCAAGCCGCAGGAGCGGGACTACCAGAACCCGCTGCCGGGCGTGTGGGAGATCGAGGTGGAGGCGCGTCGCACCTCGCCGGCGCTGGACAACCCGTTCCGGCTCCAGGCCCGCGTGCAGGGCGTCAAGGTGGAGCCGGCCGTCGTCCAGCTCCCGTCGGTCACCGCCGGCACCCCGTCCCCGGTGAGCTGGAGCCTGACCAACACCTTCGGCCCGGTCCAGGTGACCGGCGTCGGCGGCCCGCTGGCCAGCGTCCGGACCGAGCGGCCGAGCATCACCGAGGGCGCCAGCCAGGAGTACGTGGTGGAGGTGCCCGCGGGCGCCACCTCGTTCACCGCCCGGATCGGCAACCCGTCCGACCTGAGCGCCGACCTGGACCTGACGGTGTTCCGCGGCACCACCCAGGTGGGGCAGGCAGCCGACGGTGACTCGGAGGAGGCCGTGACGCTGACCAACCCGGCGCCCGGCACCTACCGGGTCGTGGTCGACGGTTACTCGATGAGCGACCCGAGCACCGCGTACGACTACCGGGACTCGTTCGCGTCCCCGGCGCTGGGCACGCTCTCCGCCCCGTCCACGCCGCTGTCCCTGGCCAACGGCGCCACCGCCACCCTCACCGGTGCGGTGACCGCCCTGTCCACCCCGGCCGCCGGCCGGGAGCTGTACGGCGACATGGCCGTCACCACCACCGAGGGCGCGGTCGTCGGCCGCGGTTCGGTGGAGGTCGTCTCGGTCGACTGATCCGCTGACACGACGGAGCCCCGTCCCCTCTCGTAGGGGGTGGGGCTCCTTCGTGTCGTCAGGCGGGGCGGGCGGACTCGACCACGAACGGGGTGCCCTGCTGGCAGGTGGTCATCATGCCCGGCTCGGGGCGGCCGGTGACCTCGACCCGGGCGCCGGCCTTGAGCACGTCGCGCGGGCCACCGACGAGCAGGTGGCCGTCGAGCAGCAGGCAGTTCGGCTCGACGCCGGCCTGCACCGTGCCGCTGATGACGGTGCCGCCGACACCCGGCGGGGTCGACGGCCCGCCCTTCCAGGAGGGGTCCGGACGGCTCGGGCTGGTGCCGGGGTCGGGCTGGCTGGTCACCGGGGCGGCTCCCGTCGTACTCGGGCTCGGGTCGGAATCGGCGGACCCGTCGCCGGGTGCGGCGCAGGCGGTCAGCGCGAGACCGGCGAGCAGTGCGACGAGCACCGTACGAGGAGTCTTCATGGTTGGTTGGACGCGGCCGACGGCCGATCCGTTCCCGGTCAGCCGCGGGCCGCGGCGGCGGCCTTCATGTCGCGCTTGAGCTCCTGCGGCAACGAGAACGTCAGCCGCTCGTCGGCGGTGGTGATCTCCTCGACGTCGCCGAAGCCGCGCTCGGCGAGGTGCGCGAGCACCTGCTGGACCAGTTCGTCCGGCACGCTCGCGCCGGAGGTCACACCCACGGTCCGGGCGCCGGTCAGCCAGGCGTCCTCGATCTCGTGCGCGAAGTCGACCAGGTAGCCGGCGCGGGCCCCGGCGTCGAGCGCCACCTCGACCAGCCGGACCGAGTTCGAGGAGTTGCGCGAACCGACCACGATCACCACGTCGCACTCGGGGGCGATCTCCTTGACCACGTGCTGGCGGTTGGAGGTCGCGTAGCAGATGTCGTCGCTGGGCGGCGACTGGAGCAGCGGCAGCCGCTTCTTGAGCCGGGCCACCGTCTCCAGCGTCTCGTCCACCGACAGCGTGGTCTGGGACAGCCAGACCACCTTCTCCGGGTCGCGCACGGTGACCTTGTCGACCCCGTCCGGGCCGTCGACGAGCTGGATGTGGGCGGGCGCCTCACCGGCGGTGCCGATGACCTCCTCGTGCCCCTCGTGCCCGATGAGCAGGATGTCGTAGTCCTGCGCGGCGAACCGGCGGGCCTCGTGGTGGACCTTCGTGACCAGCGGGCAGGTGGCGTCGATCGCCCGCAGCGAGCGCTGCTTGGCCTGCTCGTAGACCTCGGGGGCCACGCCGTGGGCGGAGAAGATGACTGTGGCGCCCTCCGGCACCTCCTCGTTCTCCTCCACGAAGATCGCGCCCTGGGCCTCCAGCGTGCGCACCACGTGCTTGTTGTGCACGATCTGCTTGCGCACGTAGATCGGCGCGCCGTAGAGCTTCAGCGCCTCCTCGACGGTCTGCACCGCCCGGTCCACACCCGCGCAGTAGCCGCGGGGGTTGGCCAGGAGCACGCGCTTGCCGGTCCGGGGAGTCGTCTCAGCGTCAGTCACCCGCCCATCGTACGTGCCGCCCTCCCGCGCGGCAGCGGCCGCGAGGCGCACGCGGGTGCTGTCGGTCCCGGGCCGTAGGGTGGGCGGGTGAGCGCGGGCGAGGAGGGGCGGAGCACGTCTGACGGGCAGAGCAGGTCGGACGGGCAGAGCAGGTCGGACGGGCAGAGCAGGTCGGACGGGCGCAGCACGGCCGAGGAGCCGTGGCCGGTCCGGGTGGTCAGCCAGAAGGTGGGCGCCTGGATCGCCCGCCTGGGCTGGGTCTGGGTCGACGGCCAGGTGGCGCAGATCAGCCGCCGCCCCGGCGCGAGCACCGTCTTCCTCACGTTGCGCGACCCGTCGGCCGATCTCAGCCTGACCGTCACCACCAACCGCGACGTGCTGGACGCGGGCGCGCCGGAGCTGCGCGAGGGTGCCCGGGTGGTGCTGCACGCCAAACCCGAGTTCTACGCCGCGCGGGGCACGCTCAGCCTGCGGGCCGACGAGATCCGCCAGGTCGGCCTCGGTGAGCTGCTGGCCCGGCTGGAGAAGCTCAAGAAGCTGCTCGCCGCCGAGGGCCTGTTCGACCGGTCCCGCAAGCGGCGGCTGCCGTTCCTGCCGGGCCGGGTGGGCCTGATCACCGGCCGAGCCTCGGCGGCCGAGCGGGACGTGCTGACCAACGCCCGCCGCCGCTGGCCCGCCGTCGACTTCCGCACGATCAACGTGGCGGTGCAGGGGCCGAGCGCGGTGCCGGACATCGTCGGGGCGCTCAAGGTGCTCGACGCCGACCCGGCCGTCGACGTGATCGTCATCGCCCGGGGCGGCGGGGGCATCGAGGATCTGCTTCCCTTCTCCGACGAGGCGCTGTGCCGGGCGGTCTTCGCCTGCCGCACGCCGGTGGTCAGCGCGATCGGCCACGAGACGGACGCGCCGCTGCTCGACTACGTGGCCGACGTCCGCGCCTCCACCCCGACCGACGCGGCGAAGCGCATCGTGCCGGACCTGACCGAGGAGACCCGGCTCATCGGCCAGGCCCGGTCCCGGCTGGAACGGGCAGTGCGTCACCTGGTCGACCGGGAGCAGCACCGGATCGACCTGCTGCGCTCCCGCCCGGTGCTGGCCCGGCCGCAGGTGATGGTCGAGCAGCGGGCGGTGGACGTGTCCGCGCTGCGCGACCGCGCCGGCCGGTCCCTGGAGCATCGGCTGCGGGCCGCCACCGACGACCTGCGGCACACGCTGGCCCGGCTGCGCGCGCTGTCCCCGGCGGCCACGCTGGAGCGCGGCTACGCGATCGTGCAGCGCGCCGACGGCCACGTCGTCCGCGCGGCCTCCGAGGTGGCCAAGGGCGATCCACTGCGGGTACGCCTCGCCGAGGGCGAGCTGACCGCCACCGTCGACGGCTGAGGGAAGAGAGACGATGACCGGGACGAAGCAGGACGAACAGCTCAGCTACGAGCAGGCCCGCGCCGAGCTGGCCTCGGTGGTGGAGAAGCTGGAGGCGGGCGGCACCTCGCTGGAGGAGTCGCTGGCCCTCTGGGAGCGCGGCGAGCAGCTCGCCGGGGTGTGCCAGCGCTGGCTGGACGGCGCCCGCGCCCGGATCGACGCCGCCCGCCAGCGCGCCGAGGAGTGACGGTGGGATTCGGCGCGATCGCCGAACCCCACCGCAGACCTCAGTTGAACAGGTTGTACAGCTCGGCGGGGGCCTCGACGACCTGGTCGGCCGAGGGCTTCTGGGCCGGCGCCGCGTTGCCGTAGTCGGTGTAGGTGATCTTCAGGTCCTGCGCGGCGCTCTGCCCGGCGGCCGGGATCTTGAGCACCATCTCGCTGAGCCGGCCCTGGGTGTCGACCTTGGCGGTGAACGGCACCGACTGGGCCTGCGCCCCGAGCGCGGTGATCACGGCCGGGTCGAGCGAGCCCGCCTCGGCGGCCTTCGACACGTCGACGGTGCCCTCGTACGCGCCCTCGCCGGTCTGCCGTACCTCGGTGATGCCCTGGGTGAGCACGGCGCTGCCGGCCGGGTCGAGCTTCTCGAAGTCGAAGCCCAGCGCCCGGTTGCCCTTGACCCGGTTCTGGTCGAGGTGGTGGTACTTGCCGGTGTTGAGGTTCTTCACGCCGGGGATCTGCGCCGCAGCGGTTCCGCCGAGTTCCAGCTTGACCCAGCTGTCCGGCTTGGCGTGGATCAGGTCCAGCTTCATCATCAGGTCCGACGACGGGTCGCCGATGGTCATCCGCATGTCGGCGCTCTGGCTCGGCTCGTGCACCTGCCCTTCGGCGGTGGAGCCCGCGCCGGTCATGGAGAACTTGAAGTTCCCCTCACGGATCGCGTTCGTGGAGTCGAGCAGAGCCTGCTTGGCCGCGCTGCTGGACGCCGTGGCGCTCGGTGCGACGCTGCCGGAGGCGCTCGGGGTCGCGGAGGCGTCGGACGTCGTCCCGTTGCCGTTGCAGGCCGCCAGGCCGGGAATGAGCAGCGCCGCGGCGAACGCGGTGGCGCTGAAGCGTCGAATCTTCACGTCAACCTCTCCAGGTGGGTCGTCCGGGCTCGATGTCCCTTCTGTTCCCGGAAGCGGGGTTCCGCAATCCCGCGTCACCCGGAGGGAGGACGTCAGCGCAGCGACGTGGCGAGCTTGCGCAGCTCCGTCTCCCCCGCGTCACCGACAACGATCACCGTACGGTTCGGCTCCAGCAGGACGAGCGCCTGCTCGTTGCCGCGTGCCGTGTAGCGCTGCCAGCTCAGCCCGCCGGGCAGGTCGGCCGCGCCCTGCGGCTGCCCCTCGGTCAGCTCGGCCGGCAGCAGCTTCTCCGCCGGAACGTTGCTCTCCACGAGCTGCGCGCCCCGGCCCTCCGGGGTCACGTACCCGATCCGCAGCGTCGAGCCGTCCGCCTCGGTCCGGAAGCGGGCGTTGACCGTACGCCAGTCGTCGCCCAGCCCGGTCGGCTCGCTGACCGGGAAGGCGTTCGCGGAGCGGGCCTGCTCCAGCGCGGGCGCCGGGTCGACTGTGACCGGCGAGTCGCCGCCGAGGAAGCCCCGGTAGAAGGCGAGCAGCAGCGCGATCGGGACCAGCAGGATCAGCAGGGACAGCGCCATGTCCTTCGGCGACCGCTCGGAGCGGGCCTTCTCCTTGCCCGCCGGCGGCGCGGGGGTGTCCACCGCGGGGGCCAGCTCGCCCCGGTCCGCGACGAGCGCGGGCTGACCCTCGGACGGGGCCGGGGCGCCATCCGGTCGGACCGGCGGCTGGCCCTCCGGCGGGGTGGCGTCGGTCGGTGTGCGGTCGGCAGGCTGTGCGGCTTCCACCCGGCCATTGTCGCAGCCCACCGGGTGACGTGATCCTGGCCTCCTCCGCCCCGCCGGGACGGCGAACCTGAGATCGTGTGAGGATCAGCGACAAAACCGGCGGCGGTGGCCGCCGGTCCCACCCCGCAACGTCGCGAGGAGGCCGCCATGACAACCACCAGGACGCGGACGCCCCAGGATCTCGACCGCAACCTCGCCCTCGATCTGGTCCGGGTCACCGAGGCCGCGGCGATGGCCGCCGGCCGCTGGGTCGGCCGGGGCGACAAGGAAGGCGGCGACGGCGCAGCAGTCGACGCCATGCGAAAGCTGATCAACTCGATCCCGATGCGCGGCGTCGTGGTGATCGGCGAGGGCGAGAAGGACAACGCCCCCATGCTGTTCAACGGCGAGGAGGTCGGCGACGGGACCGGCCCCGAGGTGGACGTGGCGGTCGACCCGATCGACGGCACCACGCTGATGAGCAAGGGCATGCCGAACGCGCTGGCGGTGCTCGCGGTCGCCGAGCGCGGCGCGATGTTCGACCCGAGCGCCGTCTTCTACATGGAGAAGCTGGCGGTCGGCCCGATGTACGCCGACGTGGTGGACATCAACGCCGGGGTGGCCGAGAACATCAACCGGATCGCCAAGGTCAAGGGCACCGACGCCGCCGAGGTGACCGTGTGCGTGCTGGACCGGTCGCGCCACGACGACCTGATCAAGCAGATCCGGCGTACCGGTGCCGGGATCCGGCTCATCTCCGACGGGGACATCGCGGGCGCCATCGCGGCGGCCCGCGGCGAGTCGGACGTGGACGTGCTGATGGGCATCGGCGGCACCCCGGAGGGCATCACCGCCGCGTGCGCGCTCAAGTGCATGGGCGGCATGATGCAGGCCAAGCTCTGGCCGAAGGACTCCGACGAGCGTCGCAAGGCGCTGGACGCCGGGCACGACCTGGACCGGGTGCTGTTCACCGACGACCTGGTCACCGGCGACAACTGCTTCTTCGTGGCCACCGGTGTCACCTCCGGCGACCTGCTGCGCGGTGTGCGCTACCGCTCCGGCGGCGCGTACACCCAGTCGATCGTGATGCGCTCCAAGAGCGGCACCATCCGGGTGATCGACTCGTACCACCGCCTGGAGAAGCTCGCCCTCTACTCGGCTGTCGACTTCGACGGACGCCCGCTGGCCGAGCAGGAGTGAGCCGGACCGGGACGGCGGCACCACCGGCACCGCAGACGCTGTCGACCGGGCGACGTGTCGCCGGTGTCGGGTTGGCCACCGCCTCGGGCGTGATGGTCGCCGTGCAGTCCCGGATCAACGGTGAGCTGGGCGTACGCCTGGCCGACGGGATCGCCGCCGCGGTGGTCTCGTTCGGTGTGGGCCTGCTGATCCTGCTGGTGCTGGTCCCCGCCACCCCCGGTGGCCGGCGGGGACTGGCCGCCCTGCGCGGCGCGCTGCGCTCCGGCGCGCTGCGGCCCTGGCAGTGCCTGGGCGGCGTCTGCGGCGCGTTCCTGGTGGCGACGCAGGGGCTGACCATCGGCGCGCTCGGCGTCGCGGTCTTCACCGTCGCGGTGGTGGCCGGGCAGTCCGGCAGCAGCCTGCTCGTCGACCGGGCCGGCATCGGCCCGGCCGGCCGGCAGCCGGTCACCCCGAACCGGCTGATCGGCGCGGTGCTCACTGTGCTCGCCGTCCTGCTGGCGGTGGGCGACCGCCTCGGCGACCCGCAGGCGCTGGCGCTGGCCCTGTTGCCGCTGGCGGCGGGGGTGGGCATCGCCTGGCAGCAGGCGGTCAACGGTCGGGTCCGGGCGGCGGCGGGCAGTGCCATGACCGCCACGCTCGTGAACTTCACAGTCGGTACGGCGGCGCTGCTCGTCACCTTCGCGGTGGACCTGGCGGTACGCGGACGGCCGGCAGGCGCGTTCCCGGACGAGCCGTGGCTCTATCTCGGCGGCCCGCTCGGGATCGTGTTCATCGCGCTGGCCGCCGCCCTCGTCCGGTTCACCGGGGTGCTGCTGCTCGGCCTGGCCACGATCGCCGGGCAGATCGTCGGTGCGGTGCTGCTGGACCTGCTGCTGCCCACCGCCGCCTCGCACCCCGGCCTGGACACGCTGCTCGGCGCGACGCTGACTCTGGTCGCGGTGCTCGTCGCCGCCTTCGGCCCGACCCGCCGCCCTTAGCGGGCGGCGGCGGGCGCGGCGGCGCGCAGGCCGGTCACCATCTCGTCGACGACCCGGTCCAGCGGCGTCCCCTCGATCCCGAACGTCTCGCTGGCTGCGGTGGAGTCCATCACGAACGGCCCGGCGAACTGGTGCGCGGTCTCCCGCATCTCCCGGGCGAACGGGTCGGCCAGACCACCGAGCCAGAGCACCGGGTAGGGCATCCGGGTCAGCCGGGGCGCCGGCGCCCCGGCCCGCTTCGCCGCCCGCTCGGCGAGCGCCCGCATGGACATCGGGGGCGCGCTGGGCACGTGCCAGGCCCGTCCCCAGGCGCGCGGGTCGGTGGCGGCGGCGACGAGGGTACGGGCCACGTCCCCCACGTACGTCCAGGTGTGCGGCGCGTCCCAGGCGACCGGCAGGAACACCCGCTGCCCGGCGAGCACCTTGGGCAGCACCATCATGGGCAGCGAGGTGCCGCCGAGGCCGATGTAGTCGGAGCCGCGTACCTCGGTGACCCGGGCCCGGCCGGCGCGGTGGGCGGCCAGCGCGTCGGCCCACATCCGGTTGCGGACGCGGCCCTTGACGCCGGTGGCGGCGAGCGGGGTCGCCTCGGTCATCGGGGCGTCGACCGGGCCGTACCCGTAGAGGTTGCCGACTGTGGCGAGCACGGCGCCGCTGCGCTCGGCGGCGGTGAGCAGGGCGGCGGCCAGCGGCGGCCAGTCCGTCGGCCACGTGTGGTACTGCGGGTTGGCGCAGTTGTGGAGCGCGTCCGCGCCCTCGGTCAGCGCGGCGAGCCGGTCCGCGTCGGCGGCGTCGGCGGCCACCCGCTCGATCGCCGGGTGCTCGGGGCCGGTGCCGCGCCGGGTGACCACCCGCACCCGCTCGCCGCGTTCGGCGAGGAGGCGGGCGGTGGCGGTGCCGACGGGGCCGGCGCCGACGATCACGTGCAGTGCCATGACAGGTCCACCTTCACTGAAGCAGTAATTCGAATCGAGAGCACCGCTCTCGGAACAGAGCATGACTCACGGAAGCGGCGCAAGTCAAGAGCAGTGCTCTCTCTTTTGATTGCTGCTCTCGTCGTGGCAGAGTGGGGACATGGTCGCTCCCTCGCTCCGCGCCCGGGTCCGCGCCGGGATGATCGAAGAGATCAAGACGGTCGCCCGCCGCCACCTGGACACCGACGGCGCGAACCTCTCCCTGCGCGCTGTGGCCCGCGACCTCGGCATGGTCTCCTCGGCGATCTACCGCTACTTCCCCAGCCGCGACGACCTGCTCACCGCGCTGATCCTGGAGGCGTACGACGCGCTCGGCGACGCGGTGGAGGCGGCCGACGCCGCCGCCGACCAGGCCGACCTGCGCGGACGCTGGCTCGCCGCCTGCCGGGCCGCCCGCGCGTGGGCGCTCGACCACCCCGCCGAGTACGCGCTGCTCTACGGCAGCCCGGTGCCCGGGTACGCGGCCCCGGACGACACCGTCGTGCCGGCCCAGCGCCCTCCGGTGACCCTGGTCGGCATCCTGCGCGACGGCCTGGCCTCCGGCCGGCTCGCCCCGCCCGACGAGGATCTGCCCGAGCCGCTGCGCGGCGACGTGGCCGAACTGGTCGAGCTGATCGGGATGGACGTGCCGCCCGCGCTGCTGGCCCGCGGCATGGCCGGCTGGACCCAGTTGTTCGGGCTGATCAGCTTCGAGCTGTTCGGCCGGATCAACCGGGCGCTGCCGCACCGCGACGAGTACTTCGACCACCAGATCGGCCTGATGGCCGACCTGGTCGGCCTGCCCTGACGCCGGTCGGCGTCAGGTGCCGTCGGAGGAGTGACCCGGGAACAGGTGCGCGGTCGGGTCGATGACGACAGCCGCGTTGTTGACGGCGGTGGCGGCCTCACCGAAGCCGGTGGCGATCAGGCGGACCTTGCCCGGGTACTCGGTGATGTCCCCGGCCGCGAACACCCGGGGCAGGTTGGTGGCCATCGCGCTGTCCACCACGATGTGCCGGCGGTCGAGCTTCAGCCCCCACTCGGCGAGCGGGCCGAGGTCGGCGGTGAAGCCGAGCGCGGCCACCACGGTGTCCACCGGCAGGGTCTCCACCTCGCCGCCGCGTACGGTCAGCTCGGCGCCGGTGACGGTCTCCTCGCCGTAGAGCCGGCTCACCTCGGCGTTCACCACGATCCGCACCGGCAGCGCGCGGACACGCTCGATGGTGGCCGCGTGCGCCCGGAAGCGGTCCCGCCGGTGCACAAGCGTCACCGACCGGGCCAGCGGGGCGAGCGTGGCCGCCCAGTCGAACGCCGAGTCGCCGCCGCCGACGATGAGCACGTGCCGGTCGGTCAACTCGGTGGGCTGCGGCACGAAGTAGACGATCCCACCGCCGGTGAAGCTCTCCGCGACCGGCAGCGGCCGGGGCGTGAAGCTGCCGAGCCCACCGGTGACCAGCACCGCGCCGCAGCTGAGCTGCTCACCGCCGGCGAGGCCGAGCACCGGCCGGCCGTCCAGGTAGGACAGCTTCTCCGCGCGTACGCCGAGCCGGTAGTCGGGACGGAACGGCGCGGCCTGGGCGACCAGGTTCGTGACCAGCTCGCGGCCCTTGATCGCGGGGAAGCCGGCGACGTCGAGGATCAGCTTCTCCGGGTACATCGCGGTGACCTGACCGCCCGGCTCGGGCAGCGCGTCGATCACCGACACGGAGAGTCCACGGAAACCGGCGTAATAGGCGGCGAAGAGCCCGGCGGGACCGGCCCCGATCACGGCGACATCGACCTCGCGCATGGCGTACCGTCACTTTCCGCTTCGGGATCACCCCGTGCTGATGCGGAAACGGTAGGCGGGCAGGTGGCCGCGGGCAAGGACGTCCCGCGGTTCGATCAACGCGCCGTCAGGGCAGCGTCATCCTCGGTGAGCCGAGGCGGTCGGACTCGCCGGTGTCGTTGCGGCGGCGGAACAGGATCGCCGCGACCACGCCGCCGAGCAACCCGAACAGGTGGCCCTGCCAGGAGATGCGCTCGTCGGTCGGCAGGATGCCGAGCAGTTGCCAGCCGTAGAGCAACCCGACCAGCAGGCCGACGGCGAAGTTCCACCAGCTCCGCTCCACCACGCCCCGGGTGAGCAGGATGCCGAGGTAGCCGAAGATCACGCCGCTGGCACCGACCACCACCGAGTTGGGTGAGCCGGTGAACCAGACGCCCAGACCGCTGACCAGGATGATGACGGCGGTGGACCAGAGGAACCGGCGGGTGCCGGCGGCGAGCACGAACGTGCCGAGCAGGATCAGCGGGATGCTGTTGCTGTAGAGGTGGTTCCAGCCGGCGTGCAGGAACGGCGAGAAGAAGACGCCGTCCAGGCCCTGGAGCCGCTGCGGGATGATGCCGGCGGTGTAGTCGAGGCCGAGTCGCAGGCCGACGTCGAGCGCCTCGATGAGGAACAGCACCGGGACGACCGCGCACATGGCGACGAAGGCCCGGCCGAGCGCCGCATAGAACGCGTCGGTGCCGAACCGGTAGGGGTCGCCACTGGGGCCGCCGTGCCAGGTCACCTACCAAGAGCTATCAGCAAATGCGGCAGGCCGCCAGTCGGACGGCGGTACGACGACGGCGGGACACCCGGGTCTGTCCGCGTGTCCCGCCGTCGTGGTGATGTCAGTACCAGCCCGAACTCTGCGACTTCTGCCAGGCGCCGCAGGGGGTGTCGTACCGGCCCTTGATGTAGCCGAGACCCCAGGTGATCTGGGTCGCCGGGTTGGTCTTCCAGTCGTCGGCGACCGAGGCCATCTTGCTGCCCGGCACCGCCTGCGGGATCCCGTACGCCCCGGAGGAGCTGTTGGAGGCCTTCGGGTTCCAGCCGCTCTCCTTGGTCCAGAGCTTGTCCAGACAGGGGAACTGGTCGATGCCGAAGCCCTTGTCGAGCATGATGGCGCAACCGATCTTCCGGTTGCCGCTGTACTCAGCGCACGAGGACGGGATCGGGCCGTCGTACGGCTTGGCCTTCGCCTCCGCCTCCTCCTCGGCCGCGGCCCGCTCCTTCTTGCGGGTGGCGGCGGCCGCCTCGGCCTTCCTGGCCCGCTCGGCGGCCTCCTTCGCCGCCGCGGCGGCACGCAGCTTCGCCTGGTACTCGGCGGCACGCTGCCGGGACGAGTCCACGCGGTGGTCGGACAGCCGGTCGCGCTGGTACGCGTACTCCGTCTGGTCGACCTTCAGGCCGACCTGCGCGGTCAGGCCCTGCTGCTGGGTCTGTCGATCCTCGCCCAGATAGAAGCCGCCGGCGACGCCCACGGAGAGCAGCGCGACAGCGGCCGTACGGGCGCCGAACCGGCTCCACAGCCGACTCACGAAGTTTCCCTTCGTCGGGGGCAGGGACACGGCACGCGCATGGCCGGGTCGAGTCACGCCGGGTGCCGTGAGCGCACCGGTACCGGTGTGACTCCGGGCCGTGTCCGGCTCCCGAGTGGTAGGTGACGCTCGATGGACACCATTGCGCACAGTGAGGCCGGTGGGAAATGGCCGGGCTCAAAAGTGATCTGCGTCACCCTAAAAATGCGGACAAAGTAGGGCAAAAGCGGCGCTCAGCCGGGGATGTCCTCCAGCAGGTCGGTGACCATGGCGGCGATCGGAGAACGCTCCGATCGGCTGAGCGTGACGTGCGCGAAGAGGGGATGCCCCTTCAGCGCCTCGATCACCGCCGTCACCCCGTCGTGCCGGCCGACCCGCAGATTGTCCCGCTGGGCCACGTCGTGGGTGAGCACCACCCGCGACCCCTGGCCGATGCGCGACAGCACGGTGAGCAGTACGCCCCGCTCCAGCGACTGCGCCTCGTCCACGATGACGAACGCGTCGTGCAGGCTCCGGCCGCGGATGTGGGTCAGCGGCAGCACCTCCAGCAGCCCGCGCGAGGTGACCTCCTCCAGCACGTTCTCGTGCACCACCGAGCCGAGCGTGTCGAAGACCGCCTGCGCCCAGGGCGACATCTTCTCCGACTCCGACCCGGGCAGGTAACCGAGTTCCTGGCCGCCGACCGCGTACAGGGGGCGGAACACGATCACCTTCTTGTGCCGGCGCCGCTCCATCACCGCCTCCAGGCCGGCGCAGAGCGCCAGCGCGGACTTGCCGGTGCCGGCCCGCCCACCGAGCGACACGATGCCGATGGACTCGTCCAGCAGCAGGTCGAGTGCGACCCGCTGCTCCGCCGAGCGCCCGTGCACACCGAACGCCTCCCGGTCGCCCCGGACCAGCCGGATCGTCTTGTCGGGCAGCACCCGGCCCAGCGCCGAGCCCCGCCCGGAGTGCAGCACCAGGCCGGTGTGGCAGGGCAGGCCCGCCGCGGCGTCGACGTCGAGCGTCTCGCCCGCGTACAGCCGGCCGATCTCCTCCTCGGCCAGGTCCAGCTCGGCCATCCCGGTCCAGGTCGGGTCGCTGGCCTGACCGTGCCGGTACTCGTCGGCGCGCAGGCCCACCGAGGCCGCCTTCACCCGCAGCGGCATGTCCTTGCTGACGAGCGTGACCTCACGCCCCTCGGCGGCCAGGTTGAGCGCCACGGACAGGATGCGCGCGTCGTTCGACTCGTTGCGGAAGCCGGGCGGCAGCACCCCGTCGTCGGTGTGGTTCAGCTCCACCCGCAGCGTGCCGCCCTGGTCGTTGGCGGGCACCGGGCGGTCCAGCCGGCCGTGCCGCACGCGCAGCTCGTCCAGCATGCGCAGCGACTGGCGGGCGAACCAGCCCAGCTCGGGGTGGTGTCGCTTGCCCTCCAGCTCGGAGATCACCACCAGCGGCAGCACCACCTCGTGCTCGGCGAAGCGGTGGAAGGCCGCCGGGTCGGACAGCAGGACCGAGGTGTCCAGGACGAAGGCCGGGCCGGCTGGTCGGGGCTCCTCGGCCTCCGCGGCGGCGGCGCCGCGGCGGCTGCGGGTGGTCCGGCGGGTCGGGGCGGTCGAGGCCGGGGTCTGCTCGGCTCCGGCGGGGGTACGGCGAGTGGTCACAGGCCTGCTCCGCGGATGGGCACCCGGCCACCCGAGTTCCGCCTCTTCCGGTGCCCGGAGGACACGGGGTCGGATGCGGGCCCCGTGCGCGAGGACGCAGGTCCGGGCTGTCCGGCTGGCCCGGGAAAACCCCGTGCCATGCCTAGACGCTAATCGCACCGGGGCCGCGGGGCTAGAGGTGCGCGTGGATCATCGTTCGGTCTTCGCCGGACGTACACCCGTTCGAGTGACCGGCGGACCGGAACCGGCCGGGATGCATGCCCCCTGCGCGCACCCCGGCCGGTCGTCCACTGCGGCGCCGCGACGCGGCGCGGGCCTCAGCCCTGGCGGCGCACCAGCGTGCCGGCCCGCGGTCCGGCGCCGGCCGCGCCGAACGACGATCCGGTGTACGTGGTGCCCACCCGGCCGACGGCGCCGAGCTGGGCCGTGGCGGTGACGCGGACGGCCGGGGCCGAGCCGGGCCGGGCGGCGACCGCTGCGGGTACGGAGGTGCCGCCGAACGGCACGGCCGAGCGCCCGGCCGAGGTCACCACGGTCGGGCCGGGACCGGACAGCGCCGAGGCGATCGCCGCCTGGGCATCTCGCCGACGGCGGTTCCAGGCGCCCCGGTCACCGTCGAAGTAGCCCTGGCGGTAACCGAACCGGTAGCCGATGCGGTAGCTGAGCTGACCGTGCAGGCGCCCGGCCGCGTAGCACGTGGAGCCGAGCAGGAGAACGAGCACCACGGCGAGAAAGGGGGTCATCGCTCGTCCGCCCCGGGCAGCGGGTCGACCACCAGCAGGCGCTCCAGATCGTCGGTGCTGACCTCCTCAACCAGCTCCACGCTGATCCGGCAGCCGTCGAGGATCACCTCGGCCACCGACGCCCGGCGGATCTCCCCGCCGGAGTCGTAGACCCGCACGCTCAGCTCCGGGCAGCCGAGATGGGTCCGCCAGGCGTCCCACTCCCCCCGGTCGCCGACGCTGAGTGAGAGATACCGGCACCCGCGGGCGAGATAGAGACGCCAGGGGGCGCTCAGCCCGGCGGACACTCCGTCCGCGATCAGCCCGAAAGCCTGGGCACGTGTCGCGAGCTCGGTCACGAAACCCCCTCGGCACCCGCGGAGTGACGCATGTGAGCACTCGTCGTCTCAAGCACGTGACACACCGTAAGTTGTCTCATGAGCGTGACAGTATCAGCTTTTCAGGCCTTTGCCGCCGTACTCGTGTCCATCTATTCTGCCCGGGTGACACCCCTCACGAGCAGCACTGGATCGTTTACCGGGAATCCCGGATCATCGTCACGTCAGCGTGACAGCAGCGCGCCGAGCCGTCCTCTAGGGACCGACTGGCCGTACCGTCACGGGGTGACCGAGACGACCAACGCACGGAAGATCGCGTTCGCCACCTTCGTCCGGCGCGCGCTCGACGACGCCCGCGCACTGCGGGCCTGGAGCGGCACCGAGGTCTCCCGGCGCACCGGCGTCTCCCGCCAGACCATCAACCGATGGGTACGCGGCGACTGGGCCAGCGACCCGGAGGCGGAACGGGTGGTCGCCTTCTGCGAGGGGCTGGGGCTGGACCCCGCCGCCGCGTTCACCGCGCTCGGCTGGGACCGGGCCGCCGGACCGCGTACCGCGCCGACCCCGCCCCCGATGGACCCGGACGTGGAGGCGCTGCTGCGCCGGCTGGTCGATCCGAACGTCTCCGACGCGGAGAAGTTCCACATTCGAGAAACCATTCGTTACCTCGCATATCGCCCGACTCTGCCGGGCGGTGTCCGAAATAGGGGTAAACAAGCCGGGTAGTTCCTCAGATGGCGAAAGAACGGAAGGTCGGACCCGATCGTTTCGCCTCGGGGACGGATCGGACCCGCTAGCGTCCACGTTTGTACTGCTAGGGGCTCGTCATCGGCGGGGGGACGGGACACAGCCGAACCCAGCCCTGCGGGACAGAAGGAGGGGTCTGTCCATGACCCTGAAATGGTTGGCAGTCGTGGTCGCGGTGGTGTCGCTGACATCGTGCGTGACCGGCAACGTGGTGGTCGGCGTACTGGACGGCGGGCAGCTTCCCCTGGTCGTCAACCTCTTCGCGCTCACCACGGCCGGCACCGCGGTGATCCTCGCCGTCGTCGCCGAGCTGCACGATCGGCTCAACGACCGGGTCAGCGCGCTCACCGAGTTCCTGGTGGCGCGGCTCAACGAGATCGAGGCGCACACCGGCGACCGCAACACCGGCTTCGTGGAGGGCTACCTGCTCAGCCACGGGCAGGAGGCGGCCGTGGTGCCGTTCGGTCGCCGGGGACGAGGAGCCGCCGAACGCTGATCCCCACGTCGTTCCGACGTCACATCTCGGCCACGAATACGCCGCCCGGCGCGGGGTACGCTGACGCGCGTGCCGCCGTTGAATCTGGGCAACCAGCAGCCGAAGACCCCGTTGAACGCGGAGCACGCCTGGCGTGCGACCGCTGACCGCGCGGGTGACGTCGTCCTCTTCTTCGACTTCGACGGCACACTGGCGCCCGTCGACGACGACCCCACGGCCGTACGGCCCGCGCCCAACGTGCTCACCGCGCTGGAGGCGCTCGCCCCGCACGTCCGCCGGATCGCCATCGTCTCCGCCCGCCCGGTGGACTTCCTGCGTGACCACCTCGGCGGCCTCGCCGGCATCGACCTGTACGGGCTATACGGCCTGGAGCACAGCCACTCCGGCGGCGAGACGGTCACCGAGCCGGCCGCCCTGCCGTGGGTGCCGACCATGTCGGAGCTGGCCGAGCAGGCCCGCGCCGAACTGCCGCCCGGCGCGCTCGTCGAGTTCAAGCGGCTCTCCGTGGCGCTGCACTGGCGTACCGCCCCGCAGCTCGGCGACCTGGTGCAGGAGTGGGGCCGGGCCCAGGCCGAGCGGCTGGGCCTGCGCGCCCAGCCGGGCCGGATGGTGCTGGAACTGAAGCCCCCTGTCGACCGGGACAAGGGCATGGTGATCGGCGAGACGGTCCGGGACGCCGGTGGCGCCTGGTACTTCGGCGACGACGTCTCCGACATCAAGGCGTTCGCCGCGCTGCGCGCCCGCGCCGCCGCCGATCCCGACTTCCTCGGTGTCTGCGTCGCCGTCGCCAACCCGGAGACCGGTCACGAGGTGGCCGACGCCGCCGACCTGACTCTGGACTCCCCGGCCGCCCTGGCCGACTTCCTCACCGCCGCCCTGCCCCACCTCCGCTGACACCCCCGCCCCCGCCCCCGCGGTTTCTCCCCCGCGATCTTGCACTTGCCGCCCCGGCAAAGCAGGGCAAAAGCCCCGCCCTCGGGGCCGAAAGTGCAAGATCGCCGGGGCGAGGGCGGCGGGTGGGGCGGTGGGGGCGAGGGGGTCAGGTGCCGAAGCGGCGCTGGCGGGTGGCGTAGGAGCGCAGGGCCCGCAGGAAGTCGACCTTGCGGAAGTCGGGCCAGTTCAGCTCGCAGAAGTAGAACTCCGAGTGCGCGCTCTGCCAGAGCATGAAGCCGGAGAGCCGCTGCTCGCCACTGGTCCGGATGATCAGATCCGGGTCCGGCAGCCCCTTCGTGTAGAGGTGCTCGGAGATGTGGTCGACGTTGATCGAGGTGGCCAGCTCCTCGATCGTGCCGCCGTTCGCCGCGTGCTCCACCAGCAGCGAGCGGACCGCGTCGGCGATCTCGCGCCGCCCGCCGTACCCGACCGCGATGTTGACCTGAGCCCCGCCGTCGCGGTCGCGGGTGCGTTCCTCGGCGGCCTTGAGCGCGGCGGCGTGCTGCGCCGGCAGCACGTCGAGCGCGCCGACCATCCGCAGCCGCCAGGGGTTGTCCTCCTCCGCCAGCTCGGTGGTGAGGTCCTCGATGATCTGGAGCAGCGGGTCCAGCTCGGCGGCCGGGCGGGACAGGTTGTCGGTGGAGAGCAGCCAGAGTGTGACGTGCCCGACGCCTGCCGCGTCGCACCAGCGGAGCAGCTCCTTGATCCGCTCGGCGCCCATCCGGTGGCCGTCGTTCGGGTCGACGAAGCCCATCTCCCGGGCCCATCTGCGGTTGCCGTCGCACATCACGCCGACGTGTGCGGGTACGGGCTTGCCCGCGAGCTTCGCCGTCAGCCGGCGCTCGTACACGGAGTAGAGGAGTTTCCGCAGAGTCATCACCTTGCAGGGTAGCGACCCGCGGGAGAGATCAGTGTCTCGGTGGCATATCACCTGACTGTGCACCGGTCCGGCGTGGTCGCGGCAGGTCCGCCCCGATCGCCATCAGGGTGCGCGCGTCCAGCCGGCCGTCACCGAGTCCCAGCTCCACCACGGTGCGGTAGACGCGTTCGTCCCGCCGGGCCGCGCCGACCACCGCGTCGACCACCCGGCGCCGCCGGGCCAGCCACGCCGCCACCGAGCTGTGCCGCAGGTGGGTGCCGAGCCGGGCGCGCAGCGCGGCGGCGTACGCCCGGGCGGCCCCGGCCGGGGAGCCGGCCGCCGCCGCGCCGGCGAGCGCTCCGGAGCGCAGCGCGTAGAAGATGCCCTCGCCGGTGAACGGGTTGATCAGCGACAGCGCGTCCCCGGCCAGCACCACCCTGCCCCGGCCGGGCGCGGGCCGGTGGGTGGACAGCGGCAGGTGGTGGGCCCGCAGGTCGGTCACCGTGGCCGCGTCGACGTCCGGGAGCAGCGCGGCCATCCGGTCCAGCAGGTGCGCGCGGGTCAGTGGCTCGCCGCGCAACACCTCCCCGTACCCGACGTTCGCGCGACCGTCGCCGATCGGAAAGGCCCAGGCGTACGCGGGCCAGCGCGCCGCCGAGGTGACGATGAGCTGTTCGGGCGGCCCGGCCGGTGTGGGCGCGTAGCCCCGGATGGCGAGCGCCAGGTGCCGGTCCGGGTTGACCGGATGACCGAGCGCGCGCCGCACCACCGATCCGGCGCCGTCAGCACCGACCACCGCCCGCGCGGACAGCTCTCCGTCGAGCAGCACCCGGTCGGCGCCGATCTCCACCCGGCGTACGGTGTGCCGCCGCAACTCCGCGCCGGCCGCCACCGCCGCTGCAACCAGGCGTGCGTCGAACACCTCGCGGGGCACCGTGTACGCGGGCCGGGGCAGCGTCCGGGCGACGGTGCCGCCACCGGGGCCGACCAGGCGCAGCGCGGGCAGTGGCGCGTAGCCGTCGACCGCCCCGGTCACGCCCAGCTCGGCGAGGACGTCCAGCGCGTGCGCGGCGATACCGTCTCCGCACGCCTTGTCGCGGGGAAAGTCGGACCGGTCGAGCAGCAGCACCCGCGCCGCCCCGGCCCGCCGCGCGCCGAGCGCGGCGGCCGCTCCGGCCGGCCCCGCCCCCACCACCACGACGTCCCACACCCTCTCATCCTGCCCCGCCGCACCCCGCCCCGGGCGACGATCATGAGGTTGACGGCAGCGACGGAGATCGAATCCGCCGCCAACTTCATGGTCAACCGAGCGAGGGCGGGGTGCGGGTGGCGCGGTGCAGGGAGTAGAAGGTGAGGGCCGCCGCCGTGACCAGGGGGGCGCCGTCGCGGATCAGGCCGTCGGTGCCGAGCAGCCACCAGCACAGCGGCAGGTCGATCGCCAGGACGCCGAGTGTGACCACTACCAGCGCCCGGCGCGCCCATGCCCGGTCGCGCAGCAGGAAGGCCGTGCAGAACAGCACGGCGTAGCTGACCGCGATGCCGGCGCCGAACCAGAAGATCAATGCCGGTACGGCGGCCAGCCGCCCGTCCAGTACGGCGCCGGTCGCGACGAGCGCCGGCACCAGCATCAGCGGGCTGTAGGTGAACGCCGCGACCCGGGCGGTGAGCAGCCAGCCGTTCGCCTGCGGGCGCTTCGGCGCCATCTCCCGCCAGGCGATCGTCCCGCCCTCGACGACCAGGCCCTTGCGGTGCCGGACCAGGTGCGCGCGGATCGCTTCGGAGCGGTAGAGCAGCACCACCACGGCGACGCAGAGCGCGGTGAGCACGGCGAACCCGACCAGGCCCGGCAGCGCGGGCACCCCCTGCCGGGGCACGATCAGCCGCCCGACCGCGAAGATCGTGGTCACGGCCAGGATCAGCCCGAACGGCCGCGCACCCACCCGGCCCTTGTTCACCTGCCCGATCAGCAGCAGGAAGCCGAGCGACCGGAGCATCGCCCAGCCGGTGCGTACGGCCAGACCGAACTCCTGCTCCGGGGCGTACCAGTAGTTGAGCAGCTCGACCACGACGGTGGCCGCCGCGGTCACGGCGAGCAGCGTGGTGAGCGCCCGGACGGCGGACGGCCGCCGGACCTCGACAGGTTCAGCGGCCGTCCTCATGGCATCCGATGTTGCCCGGCGGGGGCAACAGGCACACCTGTTACTTCTGCGGCTCCGCGTCCAGCCGGGCGCGCAGCGCGTCCAGCTCGGCCCAGAGCACGCCGGGGAGCTTGTCCCCGAACTTCTCGAACCACTCGGTGACCAGCGGCAGCTCGTTGCGCCACTCGTCCGCGTCGACCTTCAGCGCGATCCGGACGTCCTCCGGGGTCATGTCCAGACCCTCGACGTCGAGCGCGTCCTGCGCCGGCACCATGCCGATCGGCGTCTCCACGGCCTCGGCCCGGCCCTCCAGCCGCTCGATGACCCACTTGAGCACGCGGGAGTTCTCGCCGAAGCCCGGCCAGAGGAAGTTGCCCTCGGCGTCCTTGCGGAACCAGTTCACGTAGTAGATCTTGGGCAGCTTGGCCTCGTCGCCGTCCGCGCCCTTGCCCATCTCGATCCAGTGCCGGAAGTAGTCGCCGGCGTTGTAACCGATGAACGGCAGCATGGCCATCGGGTCGCGGCGGACCACGCCGACCGCGCCGGAGGCGGCGGCGGTCGTCTCCGAGGAGAGCGTGGCGCCCATGTAGACGCCGTGCACCCAGTCGCGGGCCTCGGTGACCAGCGGGATGGTGTCCCGGCGGCGGCCACCGAACAGGATCGCGTCGATCGGCACGCCGTTCGGGTCGTAGTAGTCGTCGGCCAGGATCGGGCACTGCGTGATCGGCGTGCAGAAACGGCTGTTCGCGTGCGAGGAGAGGCTCTCGCTCTCCGGCGTCCAGTCGTTGCCCTTCCAGTCGATCAGGTGCGCCGGCGGCTCACCCATGCCCTCCCACCAGATGTCGCCGTCGTCGGTGAGCGCCACGTTGGTGAAGATGGAGTTGCCCCGGTCCAGCGTCCGCATGGCGTTGGCGTTGGTCTTCCAGTCGGTGCCGGGTGCGACGCCGAACAGGCCGTACTCGGGGTTGATCGCGTAGAGGCGGCCGTCCGCGCCGAACCGCATCCAGGCGATGTCGTCGCCGATGGTCTCGACCTTCCAGCCCGGGATGGTCGGCTCCAGCATGGCGAGGTTGGTCTTGCCGCAGGCCGACGGGAAGGCGCCGGCGATGTGGTAGACCTTGCCCTCGGGCGAGGTGATCTTGAGGATCAGCATGTGCTCGGCGAGCCAGCCCTCGTCGCGCCCCATCACGCTGGCGATACGCAGCGAGTAGCACTTCTTGCCGAGCAGCGAGTTGCCGCCGTAGCCGGAGCCGTACGACCAGATCTCCCGGGTCTCCGGGAAGTGCGAGATGTACTTGGTCTCGTTGCACGGCCACGCCACGTCCTGCGCACCCGGCGCGAGCGGGGCGCCGATGGAGTGCAGCGCGTGCACGAAGTCGGCGTCGTCGCCCATCGCCTCCAGGATCGACGACCCCATCCGGGTCATGATCCGCATCGAGGCGACGACGTACGGGCTGTCGGTGATCTCCACGCCGAACATGGGGTTCTCGGCCTCGACCGGGCCCATGCAGAACGGGATGACGTACATGGTGCGCCCGCGCATGCTGCCGCGGTACAGCTCCGTCATCGTCCGCTTCATCTCGGCCGGCGCCATCCAGTTGTTGGTGGGGCCGGCGTCCGCCTCGTCGACGGAGCAGATGAAGGTGCGCTCCTCCACCCGGGCGACGTCCGTGGGGTCGGTACGCGCGTAGAACGAGTTGGGCTTCTTCTCGGGATTGAGGCGGATCAGGGTGCCGTTCTCGACGAGTTCGTCGGTGAGGCGGCGCCACTCCTCATCAGACCCGTCCACCCAGACCACACGGTCCGGGGTGGTCAGTTCCGCGACCTCACGTACCCAGGCGAGCAGCTTGGGGTTGGACGTCGGGGCCTGATCGATACCCCGAACAGCAGCCGGAGCAACCATGTCACTTCTCCTTGTGGTCGACGCTGACCGATCTATGGGGTGCACGAGTTCCGGCGGGCTGGTACGCCGCCTCGTGGAAACCTGGGATTGGGCTCAGCGTAAACCGGACTGCCTCGTCAGTCAGTGGGACTGGTTGTGAAGAACTGCACAAGGTACGGCCACGCTGCGGCATCACGATCTGATACCCGCTTTCGCGCGCAGTTTCACGCAAATCCTGCGGTGAACCTTCGACGGCCGGGTCCGGCACCGAGTGACCGCGACGCCCGATCGCGTTGAAGCGTACGAACATGTCGCGAAAGACGATTCCGTGATGCGCTCCACAGATTCGCACAGCGCGTTACGCTCTGCTCACGGACATCGAGAACGGGCGACGCCTCTCCGACCCCGGCAGCCCGAGCGCGACGGCCGCGGCGAAGCCGTCGTGGCCGACTCGCCGTTGCAGTCCGCCCGGTTACCGCGCAACCGGTACTCTCGGCGGGTGGCCGCGACGATGACCGGAGACCAACCGGGGGCTCCGCAGACCCGCCGGGGTCCGATCGGAGCACTGCTCGACCGTTTCGGTCACCTCATCCACGAGCTGAGCAAGTTCGCCACCGTCGGCGGCCTGGCCTTCGTCGTGGACTTCATCCTCTTCAACTACCTGTCCAGCGGCCGGGACATGGCACCGCTGGCCGCGAAGACCATCTCCACGGTGATCGCCGCGACCGTCGCCTTCCTCGGCAACCGGTTCTGGACGTGGCGGCACCGGCAGCGGTCGAACCCGGCCCGCGAGTACGCGCTGTTCTTCTTCTTCAACGCGGTCGGCCTCGGCATCGCGGTGGCCTGCCTGGCGATCAGCCACTACGGGCTGGGCGCGATCTGGCCCGCGGTGTTCCAGACCCCCCTCGCCGACAACATCGCCAGCTTCGTCGTCGGCACCGGCCTGGGGACACTCTTCCGGTTCTGGTCGTACCGACGGTTCGTCTTCGTCGAGGCGGGAACACCTCCCGTTCCGGCAACGAGCCACGACCGAGAGTCCGGGGCGTGACGAACCGCCCATCCCGACCCGCCGGGCCCAGCCGGCCCAGCCAACTGCCTAAGGTGTTCCGCATGCCTGGAGTCCGTCTGCTGCCCGAGCGCTGGCAGAAGTTCATCCACGAGGCGCTCAAATTCGGCATCGTCGGCGGCATCAACACCGTCATCAATTACGCGGTGTTCAATGCGCTGGCACTCACGGTTTTCCGTGACGGTCAGCTGAAGGCGACAGTGATCGCGACGATTGTCGCCACGATCACGTCGTATCTGATGAATCGTCACTGGACGTACCGTGATCGACCGAAATCGGCACTCCGGCGCGAATACGTCCTGTTCTTCCTCTTCAACGGCGCGGGTCTGCTCATCGAACTCGGCGTCCTGGCCCTGGCCAAGTACGGCCTCGGCGTACACGGCCTGCTCGCGCTGAACGTCGCCAAGACCATCGGTGTCCTGCTGGCCACGCTGTTCCGCTTCTGGTCGTACCGCACGTTCGTCTTCCAGCCGGTACCCAAGCACGCCGAGGAGACCTGGCACTCGGTGCCGCGTGACGAGTGGGACAACGTCGCCGAGATGGACCCGGTGGCCGAGCTGGCCGAGTCGGTCAGCGAGCTGGAGGAGGAGGAACCAGCTCCGGGCGCCGGCCGGGTGGCCGACTTCCCGCCACCGCGTGGCCGCCCCGCACCGGCGGACGCCGGACTGGGTGGCGCGCTCGGCGCCGACCTGGACGCCGAACTCGCCGCGGAACTCCAGCCCCGCCGCGCCCGCCGCTGAACGACGAGAGGCCGGCACCCCTGACACGGGGTGCCGGCCTTTTCCGTCGGTCAACGTCAGGGCTGGTCGCGCAGGGCCTTGCCCTCGGTCATGTCGGCCAGGATCTCGCGCATCTCGCCGTCACCCAGGCTGTGCTTGTCGTGGTGCGCCTCGACCAGCTCGTAGAGCTTCGTCTGAACCTTGTCCACGCCCGGCACGTCGTGCAGCACCGACTGGCCGCGCTCACCCGCCGACTCGATGGTCAGCGTGCCGCAGCCGAGCAGCCGCTCCACGAAACGCTGGTGCATGGCGTGGTCGTTGATCCGGGTCAGCGGCAGGTCCCGCCGGTTACGCGACAGCACCCCCTGCTGGAGCAGCACCCGCTCGTTGGTGAACAGGTAGTGCGTGGTGCGCCAGACCAGGAACGGCCACAGACCCAGCCACAGCACCAGTGCCAGGCCGACCACCGCGATCGCGTAGAGCGCGATCGTGCCGCCGCTGCCGTCGGGCAGCAGGAGCCACCCGGCGACGACCGCCGCGACGGCGAGCACGAGCACCAGGACCGGCCGGATCAGGGCCTTCCAGTGCGGGTGCAGGTGCAACACGACGTGCTCGTCCTCGGTGAGCACGTCTTCGGGGAACGCCACGGCTGAACCTCCTCGCAGAACCGGACGCGCTGACCGTAACCGGTCGGCGCATCCGGCCGGCATCGGCCGCGCGGACGGCTACCCGTGGTTGTTAACAGGGGGCCCTTCCTCTACCGGAGGCGTTAAGAGGGTGCCCTTCCTTTCACCGCAGGTGCAGCACGTCGCCTGCGGCCAGCCGCAGCGTCTCGGCGCCCGTCTCGACCAGGAGCTGCCCGTCGGCGTCCACGCCGGTGGCGGTGCCGTGCGCCTCGCGGCCGTCGGGCAGCAGCACCCGCACCTGGCGGCCGACTGTGGCGCACCCCGCCAGGTACGCCTCACGCAGCCCGCTGGCCTCCGCGTCGCCTCCGGCGTCACGCCAGCGCTCGTACCAGTCGGCGAGCGAGCGCAGCAGCGCCCGCAGCAGCGGATCGCGGTCGGTGGCGGTGGCGCCGGCGAGCTGGAGCGACGTGGCGGGCAGCCCGGTCGGGTTCTCCGGCAGCTCGTCGGCGCGCAGCGTCACGTTCAGCCCGACACCGACCACGATCGCGGGCGGCCTGTCGTTCTCCCCCGGCACCGCCTCGGCCAGCACCCCGGCGCACTTCGCACCGTCCACCAGCAGATCGTTGGGCCACTTCAGCCGCGCGTCCAGCTCGGCCAGCAGCCGTACCGCCTCGGCCAGCGCGACACCGGCCAGCAGCGGCAGCCAGCCGTACCCGGTGGTGGGCACGGGCGACCAGCCGCGCTCCGCGACCGCCTCGCCGGGCCGCAGCAGCACGCTCGTCGCGAGACCGGCGCGCGGCGGCGACTGCCAGACGCGGCCCCGGCGGCCGCGGCCGGCGGTCTGCCGCTCGGCGACCACCACCAGGCCCTCCGGCTCTCCGGCCCGCGCCGCGGCCACCACGTCCGCGTTCGTCGAGCCGGTCTCGGCCAGCAACTCCAACCGGCGCCAGGGCCCGTGCGGCGCGACGAGCGCGCGCCGCAGCCGGGCCGCCGACAGCGGCGGTCGGTCCAGATCGGTGTACGGCGAACCGGGCATCCCGCCAGCCTACGGCCACCGGGTCCGCCGGTCGCCGCGAAGCGGTGAGGCGCACTGCACAGCCTCAGACACCTGAACCATCGTTATATTCCACGGGTGACTACCGAGACCGGGTTCAACATCCACACGACCGCCGGCAAGCTGGCGGACCTGGAGCGACGGCTCGACGAGGCGGTGCACGCCGGGTCGGCACGCGCGGTCGAGAAGCAGCACGCGCGGGGCAAGAAGACCGCCCGCGAGCGGATCGAGATGCTCCTCGACGAGGGCTCGTTCGTCGAGCTGGACGAGTTCGCCCGGCATCGCTCGACCAACTTCGGGCTGGAGAAGACCCGCCCGTACGGGGACGGCGTGGTGACCGGCTACGGCACCGTGGACGGCCGGCAGGTCTGCGTCTTCTCGCAGGACTTCACCGTCTTCGGCGGCTCCCTCGGCGAGGTCTTCGGCGAGAAGATCGTCAAGCTGATGGACCTCGCCATGAAGATCGGCTGCCCGGTCGTCGGCATCAACGACTCCGGCGGCGCGCGGATCCAGGAGGGCGTCACCTCCCTCGGCCTCTACGGCGAGATCTTCTTCCGCAACGTCCGGGCCAGCGGCGTCATCCCGCAGATCTCGCTGATCATGGGCCCGTGCGCGGGCGGCGCCGTCTACTCCCCGGCGGTCACCGACTTCACCGTCATGGTCGACCAGACCTCGCACATGTTCATCACCGGCCCCGACGTGATCAAGACGGTCACCGGCGAGGACGTCGGCATGGAGGAGCTGGGCGGCGCCCGCACCCACAACACCCGCAGCGGCAACGCGCACTACCTCGGCACCGACGAGGAGGACGCGATCGAGTACGTCAAGGCGCTGCTGTCGTACCTGCCGTCGAACAACCTGGACGAGCCGCCGGTCTTCGACGCGCCCGCGATCCTCGACGTCACCGAGGAGGACCGGGAACTGGACACGCTGATCCCGGACTCGGCGAACCAGCCGTACGACATGCACCGGGTCATCGAGCACGTGCTCGACGACGGCGAGTTCCTCGAGGTGCAGCCGCTGTACGCGCAGAACATGGTTGTCGGTTTCGGCCGCGTCGAGGGGCGCCCGGTGGGCGTGGTGGCGAACCAGCCGATGCAGTTCGCCGGCACGCTCGACATCGCCGCCTCGGAGAAGGCGGCCCGGTTCGTGCGCACCTGCGACGCGTTCAACGTGCCGGTGCTCACCTTCGTCGACGTGCCCGGCTTCCTGCCCGGCACCGGCCAGGAGTGGGACGGCATCATCCGCCGCGGCGCGAAGCTCATCTACGCGTACGCCGAGGCCACCGTCCCGAAGGTCACAGTCATCACCCGCAAGGCCTACGGCGGCGCGTACGACGTGATGGGCTCCAAGCACCTCGGCGCGGACCTGAACTTCGCCTGGCCGACCGCGCAGATCGCGGTGATGGGCGCGCAGGGCGCGGTGAACATCCTCTACCGCTCGGAGCTGGCGAACGCCGAGGACCCGGCCGCCGTCCGCGCCGAGAAGATCGCCGAGTACGAGGACACGCTCGCCAACCCGTACATCGCCGCCGAGCGCGGCTACGTCGACGGGGTGATCCCGCCGCACGAGACGCGTACCCAGATCGTGCGGGCGCTGCGGGTGCTGCGCACCAAGCGCGAGACGCTGCCGCCGAAGAAGCACGGCAACATCCCGCTGTAGCCGACCTGGTGCCCCGCCACCGAGTCGGCGGGGCACCGGCGTCAGCAACCCGGGTTCGCGGCCACGCACATCCGCTCGGCCGCGACCCGGGCCATCTGCCGTACCTGTTCCTCGGTCACCCTGGCCTCGGGCACCTGGCCCTGGGGCAGGTCGGTCCGCAGCCGGCCGGACGGGATCAGCACCGTCACCAGGTCACCCACCCTTACGACCAGCCGGTCCTCGTACAACGGCGCATAGCCGGGCGGCCGGCCGGTCGCCTGGTCCGGCGGCACGCTCGCCTCGTGGCGCAGCAGCAGCGCCTGATCGCCGGCGAAGCCGCTCGCCGCGACGTACCAGCGGTGCACGACCTCGGCGCTGACCATCCCCCGCTCGGTGTAGGCCTGGCCCGTCGTCCGCCACGCGCCGCAGGCCGCGACAGTGCCCTCCAGGTCGGTGACGAACCGGCCCGCCGCCCCGGGTTCCATCCGGTAGACCTCTTGGGTGAGGACCGATCCGACGGTGGTCGCGGGCTCGGTCGGCGGTTCCATCAGGGTCTGCGACCGCGAGTAGCGCGAGCGCGGTTCCTCGGCCGGCCGCCCCTGTTCCCCGGCGCAGACCTGGAGGAGGTCGTCGACCCGGACCGGCTCGTCGAGGCCGGTCTCGCTGAGCCGCTCGCCTGTGGGAACGGGGATGTCGGCCGGTTCCAGCATCGCCTCGGCCACGATCTCCCCCGGCCCGTCGACGGCGCCGGCGGGCGGTGGCGGCGCACCACCCCGGTCCACGAGGGTCGCGGTGAGCGCCGCGACGACCACCACCGAGACCGCGGCGAGTGCGGCGGAGCGCCGGCTGCGCCGCCGGGCCGTGGCCCGGATCGCCTCCGGCTCCGGCCAGGTGACGTTGCGCAGGTCCCGGTGCAGCAACTCCACGAGCGCGACGTCGTCAGGCATCTGCCGCCTCCTCTTCCAGGTCCACCACGGCGAGCAGCCCGGCGAGCGCGTTCCGCCCCCGGGACAGCCGGGCCTTGACGGTGCCGATCGGGGCCTCGGTCTCCCGCGCCACCTCGGCGACCGGCATGCCGAGCAGGTAGTGCATGGCGATCGCGGTGCGCTGGGCCTCGGGCAGCCGGCGCAGCGCGGCGACCACGTCCAGCGTCTCGGTGCTCGGCGCCGGCACGTCCGCCACCGCGCCGTGCCGCAGGTAGGCGCGCGCCCGGCTGCGCAGGCTGCGCCAGCGGCTCACCGCGATCCGGCTCGCCACCACACGTACCCATGCCTCCGGGTCGTCGTACGCACGCACTGTGGACCACCGCTGCCAGGCCCGGATGTACGCCTCCTGCACGGCGTCCTGCGCCTCGGCGAGGTCGCCGGTGAGCACGTAGACGAAGCCGAGCAGCCGCTGCCGGCTGCCCCGGTAGAACTCGTCGAAGCCGTCGCTGTCGGGCACCTGCCACCTCCCCGTGTTCGTGAGGGGACACGCCTGGCGGCGCGGCGCGGGTTGCCCGCTCAGCCGAGCAATTTCTCCAACTCGCCGAGCGGGAAGCCGCCGGCCGGGATCCGGTCGCGGACGGCCCGGCGTACCGCGGTCTGCACCGCCGCGTTGGCCGGGGTGGGTACGCCGTGCAGTCGCCCGAGCAGCACGATCTCGCCGTTGAGGTGGTCGGTCTCGACCGAGCCCGCACCACGGGCCAGGCTCTGCCAGGTGGAGCCGCCGGAGCGCTCCGCGCCGCCGACCGGCCGGTGCGACACCAGGTCACCGCGTTCCGCGGCCTCCTCCTCGACCGAGGTGTGGGCGATGCCGGCGGCCGCGAGCGCCGCCTCGCCCTCGGCGCGTACCCGTTTCGACAGGGCTTCGGGCACGTCCCGGCCGAGCAGCGCCTGGAGGCCGTTGCCGAGGTTGGCGAGCAGCTTGCCGTACTTCCAGCGCATCACGTCGTCGCGCACCGGCGCGACGAACCCGGCGGCGGTCAGGTCGGCGGCGACCGCGCGGCTGGTGTCGTCGGCGCCGCTCGGGTAGCGGCCGATGTGCAGCATGCCCGGATGCGGATGGCCGTTGGCGACCACCACGCCCGGCTCCAGGTGGGTGGCGGGCAGCCACACGCACACCGGGTGTACGCGGGCGAAGCGCCGCAGCGCGGCCGGCTCGTTCGCGACGCCGTTCTGGGCCAGCACGACCGGCAGCCGTTCGCCCGCCGTCCCGCCACCCTCGACCGGGGCGTCCGCCCAGACGTCGAGCGCCGCCACGGTGTCCTGCGACTTCACGATGAGGACCAGCACTGTGTCCGCCGGCAGCGGCGGCCCGTCCGGCCCGGCCACCGCCGGGAGCCGGCCGGTCACGTCACGGTCCGGCGTGCGCAGCGTCAGACCCCGCTCCCGGAGCGCGTCCAGGTGCGCGCCGCGGGCCACGAGCGTCACGTCGTGGCCGGCGTCGGCCAGGAGTACGCCGATGGTGCCGCCGACCGCGCCCGCTCCGATGATCACGTATCGCACGGTCCGATTCTGCCCTGCCACGTAGCGGCCCGCTCCGCGGCGCGATACGGCGTGCTGCGGCCGGCTCGGCGCGGCTCGGCGCGTTCGTGCGGCTCGGCACGGTCAGCCGGTGAGCCCCGCGTCGGCCAGGATCGGGCCGGCCAGCAGCAGCGCTCCGGCGGCGAGTGCGCCCACGCTCACCAGCAGGAACAGGCCCACCCAGAACAGCGCCGGGAACGGCGTGATCCGGGCGAGCTGGTCGGCGTCGGACTGCGGCATCCGGCCCCGGGCGCGTTGCCGGTGCAGCTCGAACACCGGCCGTACGCCGCCGATCAGCAGGAACCAGACCGACGTCCAGGCGAACGCGGCCTGCACCTCGGGCGAGGTGTACCAGGAGACGGCGAGCACCACCCCACCGGTGACAAGTAGCGACAGCACGCCGAACAGGTTGCGGATCATCACCAGCATGGCCAGCAGCAGCGCCACCGCGAGCCAGAGCAGCAGCGTGATCCGGTTCCCGGCCAGCAGCCACGCGCCGCCGAGGCCGAGCAGCGACGGCGCGACGTACCCGGCGAGCAGCGTGAGGATCATGCCGGGCCCGGTGGGACGGCCGGCGGACAGCGTCAGCCCGGAGGTGTCCGAGTGCAGCCGGATGCCGTGCAGCCGCCGGCCGGTGAGCAACGCGACGAGCGCATGGCCGCCCTCGTGCGCGATGGTCACCGCGTTACGGGCGATCCGCCAGGGCAGCCGGGCCACGACCACCGCGAGCGCGACCACGGCGGTGACCATCACGAGCAGCGGCGGCGGGTCCGGCTGGGCGCTCATCAGCGTGTCCCAGAGCGTGGTGAGACCGTCGATCAGGGGCATGGGCGGGGAGCCTACCGCCCCGAGCCGTGTCGTTCGACCGGCGTGCTCCCGCAGCCGGTCAGACTTGGCCGGGCAGTTACTGGAACGGAGATGATGTCGGGTGGATTCGGTAACTGGTGCGTCCGTGACCCCGCTGACCGAGGCCGATTATCTCGCGATGGGCGACGGTCACCACCGCGTCGAACTGTTCGACCGAGGACTGGTCGTCAGCCCCGCCCCGGACCTGCGGCATCAGCGGGTGGTGCGCCGGTTGGCGAACGCCGTCGAGTCGGTGGCCGCGCCGGTCGGGTTCTGCGTCCATCACGGCGTCAACGTTCGGCTCGGCGTCGACCGGATCATGATCCCCGACCTCGTCGTCACAGATGCCGACGACGAGGGCGCGATCCTGGACGCGGAACGTGTGGCGCTGGTCGGCGAGGTCGTCTCGCCCCGGAACTCCGGAGTCGACCGGGTGTTGAAGATGCAGCTCTACGCGATCGCCCGGATTCCGTGGTACCTGCTCGTCGAGCAGGACGGCGACAGCCACGCGCTGCGGCTGCACCGGCTCGACGGCGCGCACTACGTCGAGGATGCCGTCGCCAAGGCGGGCGAGACGCTCAGTGTCACCGAGCCGTTCCGCTGGGCGATGGACCCGAGCACCCTGCGCTGATCAGCAACTGACGTGCCACCTGGGCGAACGACGACCGTCGATGAAGATTTCCTTTCTTCCTATTGCGATCTAGGGCACTAACCTCCAAAGATGGGCATCAATCAACGGACGTCCCTCTGGAGGCAACCATGGCCCGTACCAGACTCTCCGTACGCCGGCTTCTCGCCGCCGGCCTGGCCGCCGCCGCCACCGCGGCCGCGGCCCTCGTGGCGACCGCCGGACCGGCCGCCGCCGCGACCACGCCCGGGATCGACGTCTCCCGCTACCAGGGCAGCATCAACTGGACCAGCGTGCGCAACTCGGGCATCCAGTTCGCCTTCATCAAGGCCACCGAGGGTACGAGCTACAAGGACCCGAACTTCAACGCGAACTACGTCAACGCGTACAACGCCGGGGTGATCCGCGGGGCGTACCACTTCGCCCGGCCGAACATCTCCGCCGGTTCCACCCAGGCCAACTACCTGGCCAGCAACGGTGGCGCCTGGTCGGCGGACAGCCGTACGCTTCCCGCCGCGCTGGACATCGAGGGCAACCCGTACAGCGGCGGCTACTGCTACGGCCTGAGCACCACCGGCATGCGCAACTGGATCCAGGACTTCCTGAACACCTACCGCTCCCGCACCGGCCGGTACGCGGTCATCTACACCACAACGAGCTGGTGGAACCAGTGCACCGGCAGCTGGACCGGCCCGTGGGCCAACCACCCGCTGTGGCTCGCCCGCTGGGCCAGCGCGCCGGGCACCCTGCCGGCCGGCGCCCCGTTCTGGAGCTTCTGGCAGTACACCAGCACCGGCTCCGTCTCCGGGATCAGCGGCAACGTCGACCGCAACTACTGGAACGGTGACCGCAGCCGGCTGATCGCGCTTGCCAACAACACCTGACCGGCGCGCGAAAGCAATGGGACCGCCTCGTCTCGGGGCGGTCCCGCTGTCGTCGTACCCGAGGTCAGGCTCTGCGGCGCGCGGTGGCCGGGACGGGCACCGGCGTCCGGCGCATCAGGCGCCACGCCGCCACACCGGCGACAGTGAGCGTCAGCACGCCGAGGACCGCGACCGGCGCGGACAGGCCGGCGCTGATCAGGAGCAGTACGACGTCGCCGAGCGCCACGAGCATCCACAGTGCCAGCCGCGGGCCGGTGTACCTCCGTCGGTAACCCATGTCGCGCCTCCTTCCGTCGTCGGAGGGATTCATACCCCCGACGACGGAAAGCCATGCGAGCGAGTTTCGTAACCGCGGGATTCCCGGTCAGTTCTTGCGGTCCGGCACGAAGCCCTTGGTGATGATCTCCCAGTTGGCCAGGTTGGCGTCCCAGTCCTTCGCGGGCACCTCCCAGCGCAACGCGAAGCCCCGGTTGCCGGCGGTCGCCACACCCCGGTTGCGGACGTGGAAGCGGGTGTCGCCGTTGCGCGTCTCCAGCCAGTCCCAGTCGGCGCAGGTGCGGTAGTAGCCGTCGCACTTGGTGATGCCGACCAGCTTGTAGCCCCGCACACGCGACGCGCGGTACGGCTCCTGTTTCTGCCAGTCGGTGTACGCGTCGGGCTTCGGATCGGACGTCCACTGGATGAACAGCACCCGCCGGCTGCCGCCGACCTCGTAGAGCACGACGTTGTCCCCGCCGACCCGCGCCTGGAAGTTCTCCGGGATCGGCACCTTGAAGCCGTTCGGGCCGGTGTAGAGGCGCCAGCCGGCCGGCAACGCGGCCCCGGACGCCGACGGGCTGGCCGACGGCGTGGGGCTGGCCGACGCCGCCGGGGCGCTCGGCGACGCGCTCTCGCTCGGCGCGGGCGGCGGCGCCACCGACGCCGAGGTGCCGGCCGTCGGCTCACCGCCGTCGCCGTCGTCACCGTTGTTCAGCAGCGGCACGGCCACCACCAGGCCGACGAGCAGCAGCAGGACCAGTGCGCCGATCAGCAGGTTGCGCCGGTTGGGCGCGGACTTCTCGACCGGCAGCACCGTCGCCCGGCCGGTCGACGGCGCGGGATCGGCTGAAGCCGGAGCCGGGCTGACCGGCGCGGAGCCGGACGCGGCCGGGCTCACCGGTGCCGGGGTGTCGGTGACCGGCTCGCCGTCGAGCCGCGTCTCGTCCAGCGCCGGGTCGACGCCGTCCACCCGGGCCTCGTCGTCCACAAGCGTCTCGTCGGTCGAGGGCGCCGGGTCGAGCTTCGCCGTCGGGTCGGCGGGCGGCGGGGTCACCTTCGCGGTGGGCCCGGCGTCCGAGGTGGGCGCCGGCACCTTCGCCGTCGGGTCGGCGGCTGCCGCCGTACCCCCGGTTGCGGCGACCCCGGACGCGGCGCGTTCGGCCTGGTCGGCCGGGCGCGGCGCGGGCACCAGCGGCGGGCGCGGCACGCGCGGACCGTTCGGCCCGGGCCGGCGTACGCCGTCCAGCAGCGAGATGCTCTTGGCCCGCCGGCCGGCGGCCTTGCGCAGCATGCGCTCGGCCACCTCGGCGGTGATCCGCTCGTCCGGGTCCTTGCGCAGCAGGCCCTGGAGCACCGGCTTGAGCGGCCCGGCGTTGCGCGGCGGCGGCATCGGCTCGGTGGCGAGCGCGGCGAGCGTGGCGATCGCCGACGGGCGCGCGTACGGCGACTTGCCCTCGACCGCCGCGTAGAGCGTGGCGCCGAGCGACCAGAGGTCCGCCTCCGGGCCGGCAGTGCCGTCGCGGGCGCGCTCCGGCGAGATGTACGCGGGCGAGCCCAGCACCATGCCGGTGCGCGTCACGTTCGGGTCGCCGGGGATGGTGGCCAGGCCGAAGTCGGTGAGCACCACGCGGCCGTCCTCGCCGAGCAGCACATTGCCCGGCTTGACGTCGCGGTGCATGATCCCGGCCTTGTGCGCGGCCTTCAACGCGTTCAGCACGCCGAGGCCGATCTCGACCGCCTTCGCCACCGAGACCGGGCCGTCCTCGGCGATGGTGTCCTGCAACGACTTCGACGCCACGTACTCCATGACGATCCACGGATCGCCGTCGGTGCGCAGCACGTCGAAGATGCGGACCACGTTGACGTTGTTGAGCCGGGCGATCGCCCGCGCCTCACGCAGCGAGCGCTCACGCATCTCGCGGCGCTCCTCCGGGGTGAGGCCGGGGGGCGGGACCAGTTCCTTGATGGCCACGTCCCGGTGCAGCACCTCGTCCCGCGCCTTCCAGACGCGGCCCATGCCGCCTTGACCGAGCGGCGTGAGAAGCCGGTATCGGTCGGCGACGAGTTGGGGGAGCGCGTTCGACATCGCAGAAACCGTACCCGGCCGCTGCGACGCCCACACCGTCGGCACGCCACTGTACGGCGAAGGTCGAATTCGCGACGCGTACCCTTGGGTCATGTCTGCCGAGGAGCCGCTGTTCCGGATCGTCCGTGGCGTGCCCACCGCCGAGGAGCTGGCCGCTCTGGTCGGCGCGATCGTGGTGCGCACCCGCCCGGCCCAGGCCGCAGCGCCGGCCCTCGTGTCGCAGTGGGCGCGCAGCGCACGCCCCGCCCTGGCCGGGCCCGTCGCGGGGCCCGGCGCGTGGCGGGCCTCCGGCCTCCCCCGCTGACCTCACCTCCCGCCCACGGCGACGGGGCGGGGCTGCCGGGATCAGCGTCGAGCCATTAACCTCACTCAGGGAAACCGTGTGGTGACGGGCAGGAGGCTCCGATGATCCCGGAGGACAACCAGCCAGCCGGCTGGCTGCGCGGCTACGGCGGCATCGAGGCCGACATCCGGCAGATGCGGGAGTTCGCCGACCGCCTCCAGGACGAGGTGACGCGCAACTACTCGCCGCACCTGTCCTACATCGCCGACGACATGAAGGCGCCGGTGCCCAACCCGGCCGACGCCTTCATCGAGCTGGTCCAGTTCCTCCAGGCCCACCACGACACCCAGACCGCCGCGGTGAGCGCCGTGTGGGATCTCGCACCGGCGACCGGCCGCCTCGCCGACGCCGCCGGGCGGATCGCCGCCCACTACGGCGACGCCGACGCGTTCTCCTCCGCCCGAGTGGCCGACGTCGAACGAGCGCTCGCCGGGCCGTCGAGCACCGTCGCCCGCCCGATGCCGCCACTGGCCGACCCCACCGCCCCCGAACAGAGCCGGGTGATCCTGCCGTGATCGAACGGGGCAGCGGACGCACCTCCGGGCTGACCGACTGGCGGCTGATGGACGTCCTCAGCATGTGGGCGTGCGTGCAGGACCAGGACACCGCCGGCCAGTGGAAGCAGGTGGCCGGCTGGCGCAAGGTCTGCGACCTCGCCCTGGCCCACCTGAGCCGCCTTCGGGAATACCGGCGCGGTCTGGCCGAGGCGTGGCCGCCGGAGACCAACACCGCCGCGCGGGCGTACATCGCCGAACTCGACCAGCTCATCGACCGCGTGCAGCGCACCCACGACGCCGCCGCCGCGAACTACGACGCGTTGGCGGCCGCCGCCCGCGCCATCGGCAGCGCGCGGGCCGAGCTGCAGCCGCTGCACGAGGAGTACGCGAAGAAGCTGCGGCAGAAGCAGGCGTACGAGGCGACGATCGCCGACCCGAAGGCGGTGGCGGGCAGCCGGTTGCCGGAACGGCCCCCGGTGACGGACGACGACCTGGAGCAGTTGAACGTCCGGGCACGCGGGTTGATGACGGGGTTGAGCGGCGAACTCCAGCACGCCCAGGTCATGCTTCGCCAGCCACCACCGAAGCCAAAGCTCCCGCGGCAAACTGAAGACACAGACACTTACGCCTCTACGGCACCAATAATTCCCCCTGTAGTTCCGGTGCCGACATCCGTCCCGGATAATCCTCAACACCGTGCCGGGCCCGTATCTCGTCCTGCAGCCATTTCAACCGAAGCGAACAGGGGACCTGTCCTCGGCGGTATCAGCACCGGCGTCGCCCCTCCAACGCCTAGCGCTGCACCCGGCCTACCGCCACACCCAGGCTCCGTTGGTCCTACCGGCGGCGGAGCGTTTACCCCGCCAATCGCTCCGATCACCGGTTCGACCCTCAAACCGCCGACGCCAAACACACCTGGGGGCATTCCGCCGGGACGATTCTCGGGCGGATCGCCACCCCCTCCGCCCAAGTCGGCGCCCATCGGCGGCGTCATCGGTGGAGGCCCGGCAGTTGGGCTGCCACCTACGAATGGCGGCACGAGTGGACGACGAGTCAATCCGGTGGGCGGCGTGATTGGTGGAGGAGGGGCGGGAACTGCCCCAACTGGAGGTGCCGGCTCTCGACCGGGCACGGGAAGATTGCTCTCGTCCGGCACTCCGGGCGCCATCCCTTTGGGGGGAGGCCCCGGTTCGACAGCTTTTGGCCCGGCGAGCTTCAGTACGCCCACGACAAGAGCCAAGCCTCATACCGGAACCGATGATGAGAAATCATGGGATCCTGACGATCCTTGGCAAGTCACCGAGGGCGTCGATCCTGTCATGCGCCCACCCGATGACCGCCCCCCAGATCCGGGACCTGCAATCGGCCTCGATCGATAATGAACCTCTCCCTGGTAGTTCGCTTGGCCTCCGCCTGCCTAGCCAGCTCCGTCTTGGCCGCACCAGCGGCAGCAACGGCTCCAAATGTTCGTCAGGACCAGTGGCACCTCAGATTTCTGAACGCAGCTGCAGCTCAGGCAATGAGCGAGGGCGAGGGAGTAACCGTCGCAGTCCCGGACACAGGGATCGACCCTCATCCGGACTTGAGGGAAAACCTGCTTGCAGGCACCGATCTGTCGAGCGAAGGAGATGGTCGACAAGACCGAGACGGGCACGGCACATCCATGGCTGGCCTTATTGCGGCGCACGGGCAGCGTGACAACAGCGGTGCCCTCGGCGTGGCACCAAGGGCTAAGCTGCTGCCAATCCGCACACGACTCGTCGACGGCAGAGGAAGCGCAGACGAGCTGGCAGCGAGCGTGGAATGGGCGGTGGCTAACCACGCTGACGTAATCAGCATCTCGGCAGTAGCAGGGGCAACCAGTCGCCTGCAGGGCGCTATTCGATCAGCGCTAAAAGCGGAGATCGTCGTAGTTGCTGCGGTCGGCAATCAGCCAGAGGATCCGACTGTCGGCTACCCCGCGTCTGAGCCCGGCGTTATCGGCGTGGGTGGCATCGACAGGTCCGGGCTACACGCCCCAATCTCAGCCACCGGCCCTGAGATTGATCTAGTTGCTCCTGCTGTCGATATCTACAGCACCAGCTACGACGGCAAGTACTCGAAGGGCACAGGGACTTCCAGCGCCACTGCGATCGTTGCCGGGGCTGCTGCTCTCATCCGCTCCAAGTACCCCAACCTCCCTGCCCAGGAAGTCGCCCACCGGCTGACCGCCACCGCCGTCGACAAGGGGCCACCCGGCCGCGACGACCAGTACGGCTACGGCGTCATCGACCTGGTCGCCGCGCTCACCGCCGACGTACCGCCGCTCGGCTTCGAGTCCTCCAACGTCACGCCACCGGCGTCAGCGGAGGCAGCACCCGACAAGGGTGACGACGGCAGCGCGACCGTACGCGGGCTCGCCACCCTCGGTGTGCTGGTGGCGGCGGGCGGCGGGTACCTGTTCTGGCGGCGCCGCCGACGTGCCGACGACCCGCCGCCGAGGGTCAGCCGGTAGCGTCGGCGGGGTGTCGACCTCCGTACCGGTGCGCCTCGTGCTCGCCTCGCAGTCTCCCGCCCGCCGCAAGTTGCTCCAGGCCGCCGGGATCGAGCCGGACGTGCTGGTCAGCGGCGTGGACGAGTCGCAGGTGGTGAGCGATCGGGCCGAGGATCTGTGCCTGGAGCTGGCCCGGCTGAAGGCGCAGGCGGTACGTGATCGGCTGCGGCCCTCGCCGGACGAGCGCACGCTGGTGCTCGGCTGTGACTCGGTACTCGCCTTCGACGGCGAGATCCTCGGCAAGCCCGATGACGCGGCGGACGCCACCCGGCGGTGGCAGCGGATGCGCGGGCACAGCGGTGTCCTGCACACCGGGCACTGCCTGATCGACGTGACCCACGAGTCGCGCGCCGAGGCCGTCGCCTCGACCACCGTGCACTTCGCGGATGTCAGCGACGACGAGATCGCCGCGTACGTGGCGACGGGCGAGCCGCTGGCCGTGGCGGGCGCGTTCACCATCGACGGGCTGGGCGGGGCGTTCCTGACCGGGATCGAGGGTGACCCGGGCACGGTGGTGGGGTTGTCCCTGCCGTTGCTGCGCCGGCTGCTCGCCGAGGTGGAGCTGAGCATCGTCGACCTGTGGACGAAGATCGCGCCCGGGGGCCAGGAGATCGAACATCTCGGCTAACGTCCGGACATGACCACGAAGCCGCTGCCGCTCACCCCGGAACTGCACGCCTACCTGGTGGCCCACGGGTCCGCCCCGGACGAGATCGTCCAGGAGCTGGCCGAGGAGACCCGGGCGGCCCTGCCCGCCGAGGCGGTCATGCAGGTCGCGCCCGAACAGGCCGCGTTCCTGACGTTCCTGACCCGGCTGCTCGGCGTACGGCAGGCGGTCGAGGTCGGCACGTTCACCGGCCTCTCCTCGCTGGCCATCGCCCGAGGGCTGGCCGAGAACGGCCGGTTGACCTGCTTCGACATCTCCGAGGAGTACACGGGCGTGGCCCGGCGCTACTGGCAGCGCGCCGGTGTTCAGGACCGCATCGAGCTGCGCATCGGCCCGGCCGCGGAGACGCTGCGCGAGCTGCCCCGCGAGCGTTACCTGGACTTCGCGTTCATCGACGCGGACAAGGTCGGCTACCCGATCTACTGGGACGAGCTGGTGCCCCGCATGCGTCCCGGCGCGGTGATCGCCGTCGACAACACGCTGCGCGACGGCCGGGTGCTCGCCCCACGCAACGCCGACGACCGGGCGATCGCCGCGTTCAACGACGCGGTCATCGCGGACGTCCGCGTCGAGGCGGTCATGCTGCCGATCGCCGACGGGGTCACGCTCGCCCGGGTGCTCTGAGCCGACCGAACACAACCTCCCCGAAATGGCGGCATCCCTGAGCACCGGATACCGCCACCTCGCCGACATGGAGTCGATCAAGCCACCCGCACCAAGCAGGCAGCGCACGGCGGCCATGACACCCACCGCCGACGACCTCACACTCGCCCGGACGCGCTGAGCCGACCGAACACAACCTCCCCGAAGTGGCGGCATCCCTGAGCACCGGATACCGCCACCTCGCCGAAATGGCGGCATCCCTGAGCGCCGGAAGCCGCCACCTCGCCGACATGGAGTCGATCAAGCCGCGCGGACCGGCGCGGGGAGGGCACGGCCCAGCCGTACGGTCAGCAGCACCGCCACCGCGATGAACGCGGGCAGCAGCAGGAACGCCGGGTGCGGGCCGACGCCGTCGGCCACCCATCCGAGCGCCACCGGCGCGATCCCGAAACCCACACCCATCGAGTACGCGGACCAGCCCGCCGCCTTGTCCGCAGCCGGACCGGCGACGGCCAGCGCGATCGAGATCGCCAACGGGTAGTGCAGCGCGTTGCCGAGCCCGAGCACGACCAGCCCGGTGACCGCGAGCCAGCCGACGGTGCTGCCCCAGAACAGCGCGAACCCGGCCATCGAGACGGTGAGCGCGCCGAGCAGCAGCGGCACCGGCGCCCAGCGCAACGCGGCCCGGCCACCGGCGAGCCGGCCGGCGAACATGCCGCAGACGATCGCAGCGACCGCCGCCGACGCCCCGCCCGCGCTCAGCCCGGCATGGGTCCGCAGCACGTCGGCGGTCCACAACGACAGGCAGACCTCGATCGACCCGGTGACGGACATCAGAACCCAGGCGATCCAGTACGCACGCGGCAGCCGCCCCGCCGCACCGGAGCCGAAGGAGGAAACGGGCTCCCCGGAGGCGGGAACGGCCGAGGCCCGGACGGAGGAATCGGTGGCGACGGCCTCGACGGCACCGGAGGCGGGAACAACCGAAGCGGGCACGGCAGGAGCGGGCACGGCAGGAGCGGGCACGGCAGGAGCGGGCACGGCAGGAGCGGGCACGACCGAAGCAGGCACCACGGGAGCGGGGACGACGGGAGCAGGCACCACGGGACCGGGGACGACGGGAGCGGGGACGACGGGAGCAGGCACGACGGCCTCGGAAACCCCGGGAGCGGGGACAGCGGACACCCGGGTGGAGGCGGCCACGGAGACGGGTGTGCCGGCAGCCGCGTCAGCGGGGGCGGTTTTCGGCCCGCGTACCCGGAAGGTCAGGGCGGCGAGCGCGACGAGCGTGATCAGCCCGACCTCGACGGCCATCAGGGGTCGCCAGCCGAGACCGGCGTCGACGGTGGCGCCGATGGTCAGCGGCGCCAGGATGCCCATGCCGGCGCAGGCCGCGTTGGCCTCGGTGAGCGCGGCGGGGGCGGCGGGTCCGTGCCGGGCGGTGAGCACCACGCTGACGCCGCTGACGACCATCATGCCGAAGGTGGCGATGACCGCGACGGAGGCGAGCGTGGCCGGCAGCGGGCGGAGCAGGCCGAGCGCGGTGACTCCGGCAGCGACACCGGCGAGGCCGAGCCAGATGGCCGGGCCGCGGCCGAGGCGGCGGGCGACCGGGGCGAACAGCGCGCCGCCGGCGAGCGCGCCCACGGCGATGCCGGTGCTGTGCAGGCCGGCGACGGCGGCGCTGGTGCCCTGTTCGTCGCGGAGCAGGGGTACGACCGGGCCGAACCCGTAGAGGAAGAAGCCCCACAGACCGAGCTGGGCGTAGGTCAGCCAGGTGATCCGGTCACGGGTGAGGCGGGGCACCAGCCTTACGCTACGCGCGCCCGGCCGGTGCCCCGCCCCTGCTGAGAGGTAGGTCTCCCCTGCTCAGCGGACGCTGCGGGCGAACTGGCGGGCGGCCCAGAACACGCCTGCGGCGGCGAGCACCGCGATGATGCCGAGGCCCTGCCAGACGCGGTCGTTGCCGAGGTCGCCGTTGAACAGCGCACGGGTGCCCTCGACCGCCCAGGAGAACGGGTTCCACTTGGCCACGCCCTGGAGCCAGCCGGGGGCGAAGGTGAGCGGCAGCAGGATGCCGGAGAGCAGCAGCACCGGCTGCGCGACTGTGTTCATCAGTGGGGCGAGCGCGTCCTCGCTCTTGACCTTGAGCGCGATGCCGTAGGAGACGGCCGAGGTCATCAGCGCGATGAGGGCGAGCATCAGGTACGCCAGGAGCAGGTTGCCGATGAACACGCGCAGGTCGAACGCGAGCGCCAGCAGCGTGATGATGATCGCCTGAGCGATCAGCGAGACGACGTCGCGCAGCGAGCGGCCGAGCAGCAGGGCGAGCCGGCTGACCGGGGTGACCCGGGAGCGCTCGATCACGCCGGCGCGCAGCTCGGCGATCAGGCCGAACCCCTGGAACAGGCCGCCGAAGATGGCCAGCAGCACGAGCAGGCCGGGCACGAAGATCTTGTACGCGGCGGCCTGGGTGGGCGCGTTCAGCGCCGGCTTGAGCAGCGGGGCGAACAGGAGCAGGTACATCACCGGCTGGAAGACGCCGACGAAGATCCATACCGGGTTGCGCAGCAGCAGTTGCGTCTGGCGCTGGAAGATCAGCCAGGTGTCGCGGGCGAGTTTCATGACAGCTTCTCCGGGGGTCAGGACTCGCGCAGCGAGCGGCCGGTCTTGGTGAGGAAGACGTCGTCCAGGCTGGGGCGGTGCAGCTCGATCGAGCGCAGGTCCAGCCCGGCGTGGTCGAGGCGGCGCAGCACCTGCGGGATGGCGGTGGCGCCCTCGTCGACGTAGAGGCGCAGGCCGCCCTCGTCGACGGTCTCCAGCTTGCTCACGTACGCCTCGGTGTCGAGCAGTTCGGCGGCGCGCGGGGTGGTCGCGGCGTCCAGGCCGACGATCACCACCTCGCCGGAGATCTCCCGCTTCAGCTCGGCCGGTGTGCCCTCGGCGACCACCTCGCCGTGGTCCATGATCGCGATGCGGTCGCAGAGCGCGTCCGCCTCGTCCAGGTAGTGCGTGGTGATGAAGACGGTCATCCCCTCGGTACGGAGCCGGCGGATCTCGTCCCACATGTGCGCGCGGCTCTGCGGGTCGAGGCCGGTGGTCGGCTCGTCCAGGAAGACGATCTTCGGCTCGTGGATGATGCCGAGCGCGATCTCGACGCGTCGCCGTTGCCCGCCGGAGTAGGTCTTGCTCTTGCGGTCGGCGTACTCGGTGAGCTGGAAGGCTTCGAGGGCGCGCTCGGCGCGGCGGTGCGCCTCGGCCTTGCTGATGCCGTAGAGGCGGGCCTGGAGGACCAGCTCCTCACGGGCGCTCGACTCGTCCCAGGTGCTGCCGCCCTGGGCCACGTAACCGATCCGGCGGCGCACCTCGGCCGGGTTCTTGCGCAGGTCGGCGCCGGCCACAGTGGCCTCGCCGCCGTCCGGCTCGATGAGGGTGGCGAGCATCCGCAGCGTGGTGGTCTTGCCGGCGCCGTTGGGCCCGAGGAAGCCGAAGATCTCCCCCGCCGCCACGTCGAGGTTGACGCCGCGGACCGCGTCCACGGTCTTCGTCTCGCGACCCGCGCGGGAGCGGTACGACTTCCGCAACCCCCTGGTCTCGATCATTTCTGCTCCTGGTCGTCCGGGCGGACCTGAGCGGCCGCCGATCGTCCGCGAGGACGCACGAATCCCCCGCGATTCCCGCTGAGGCTAACGCGATATAGCTCTTTTGGTCAACGTTGATTATGTCGTGTCACCGTGATCCGTCGGACCAGCCCGACCAGCCCTCGGCCTGCTCCATCCCATCGGGCAGGTACGACACTCCCGACTCGATCCGCTCCGCGATCCGCTCGCACCAGGCCGTCTCCGCCTCGGCGCGGGCCAGCCACAGCTCGAACATCCACCCGACGTGCACCGGCTTGCGGGTGCGCACCCAGTCCGAGTCGAGCGAGGCCCGCATCGACTCCACCCCGGCCCGCAGCAGGTTCGCCCGGTTGCGCAGCGCCGCCGCGGCCTCGTCGCGGGGCATCGCCGGCAGGAATGAGAACGCCGCGACGAACGGATCGGGTGGCTCCTGGACCTGCCACCACTGCGCCCGCAGCAGCGTCTCGAACTCGTCCTCCCCCTTCGCCGTCACCTCGTACGTGGTGCGCGCCGGACGGGCGCCCACCTGCTCGACCGAGACGGTCCGCAGCAGGCCCTCGTCGGTGAGCTTGCGCAGCGCGTGGTAGATCGAGCCGGGCTGCACGTTCGCCCACTTGTCCGCGCTCCAACTGAGCAGTTCGCGGCGCACGTCGTAGCCGTGCACCGGCTGCATCCACCTGACCAGGCCGAGAATCATCATCCGCGTCGCCGACACGGGACAAGCGTAATAACCAAGTTTGACTACAGTGCCGCATCCCACACTGAGCGATCGTTAGGCTCCGCAGCTCGGCCGCTAAACTCCCGGCAACGACCTCCCGGGAGGAGCCACAAGGTGCGCAAGGTTCTCATCGCCAACCGCGGCGAGATCGCCGTCCGCGTCATCCGCGCCTGCCGCGACGCCGGGCTGGCCAGCGTCGCCGTCTACGCGGACTCCGACCGGGACGCCCTGCACGCCACGCTCGCCGACGAGGCGTACGCCCTCGGCGGCGACACCGCCGCGGACAGCTACCTGCGCATCGACAAGCTGATCGACGTGGCGGCCCGCTCCGGCGCGGACGCGGTGCACCCCGGCTACGGCTTCCTCTCCGAGAACGCCGACTTCGCCCAGGCCGTCATCGACGCCGGGCTGACCTGGATCGGCCCCACCCCGCAGGCGATCCGCGACCTGGGCGACAAGGTGACCGCCCGGCACATCGCGCAGCGCGCCGGCGCGCCGCTGGTGCCCGGCACCCCTGACCCGGTGGGCAACGCCGACGAGGTGATGGCGTTCGCCGTCGACCACGGCCTGCCGGTCGCCATCAAGGCCGCCTTCGGCGGTGGCGGGCGCGGCCTCAAGGTCGCCCGCACCATGGAGGAGATCCCGCACCTGTTCGAGTCGGCCACCCGCGAGGCGGTCGCCGCGTTCGGCCGCGGCGAGTGCTTCGTCGAGCGCTACCTGGACAAGCCGCGCCACGTCGAGGCGCAGGTACTGGCCGACCAGCACGGCAACGTGATCGTGGTGGGCACCCGGGACTGCTCGCTTCAGCGCCGGCACCAGAAGCTGGTCGAGGAGGCGCCCGCGCCGTTCCTCACCGACGCCCAGCGGGCCCAGATCCACGACAGCGCCAAGGCCATCTGCCGGGAGGCCGGCTACCACGGTGCCGGCACCGTGGAATACCTGGTCGGCGTGGACGGCACGATCTCGTTCCTGGAGGTCAACACTCGGCTCCAGGTCGAGCACCCGGTGACCGAGGAGACCGCCGGCATCGACCTGGTCCGCGAGCAGTTCCGCATCGCCGACGGGGAGAAGCTGCGCTTCACCGAGGACCCGACGCCGCGCGGGCACGCCATCGAGTTCCGCATCAACGGCGAGGACCCGGGCCGCAACTTCCTGCCCGCACCGGGCACCGTCACCGCCCTGCGCCTGCCCTCCGGGCCGGGCGTGCGGGTGGACACCGGCATCTCGGCCGGCGACGTGATCGGCGGCAACTTCGACTCGCTGCTGGCCAAGGTGATCATCGTCGGCGAGACGCGTACCGAGGCGCTGGAGCGGGCCCGCCGGGCGCTCGACGAGATGGTGGTCGACGGCATGGCCACGGCGCTGCCCTTCCACCGCCTGGTGATCCGCGACGAGGCGTTCACGGCCGAGCCGTTCACCGTGCACACCCGGTGGATCGAGACCGAGTGGGACAACACCGTACCGGCCTTCACCGCCACCGCCGGCGCCGCCGACGAGCCGGCCGAGCGCGAGACCGTCGTGGTCGAGGTGGGCGGCAAGCGGCTGGAGGTCGTCCTCCCCGCCGGGCTCGGCGCGGGTACGGCGGCAGCCGCACCCGCCGCGAAGAAGCCGGCCCGCCGGGGTGGCGGAGGCAAGGCGGGTGCCGCGGTCAGCGGTGACACGCTCACCTCCCCGATGCAGGGCACGATCGTGAAGATCGCCGTCGCCGACGGCGACGAGGTGGCCGAGGGCGAGCTGGTCGTGGTGCTGGAGGCGATGAAGATGGAGCAGCCGCTGCACGCGCACAAGGCCGGCACTGTCAGCGGGCTCGCCGCCGAGGTCGGCGCGGTGATCACCGCCGGCGCGGCGATCTGCACCATCGCCTGAGGTGTAAGGAAGGGCCCCTTCTTAACGCCTGAGGTAGAGAAGGGGCCCCTTCTTAACAGCGCGGGGCCGGGTGGTCTGAGCCACCACCGGGGGCGGGAGCGCCGCCGGGCGGGAATGATGGCCGGGTGCGGTTCCTTCACGGCGCGGTCCCCGCGCACGACCTGACCTACAACGACGTCTTCATGGCGCCCAACCGTTCCGAGGTGGGCTCCCGGCTCGACGTCGACCTGGCCACCACCGACGGGACCGGCACCACGATCCCGCTCGTGGTGGCGAACATGACAGCCGTCGCGGGCCGGCGGATGGCCGAGACCGTGGCCCGGCGCGGCGCGGTGGCGGTGATCCCGCAGGACATCCCGATCGAGGTCGTCGCCAACGTGGTCGGCTGGGTCAAGCAGCGGCACCTGGTGCACGACACGGCGATCACGCTCGGCCCGACCGACACCGTCGGCGACGCCATCCACCTGCTGCCCAAGCGTTCGCACGGCGCGGTGGTCGTGGTCGACGCGGACGGCCGGCCGATGGGTGTGGTGACCGAGGCGGACACCGTCGGGGTGGACCGCTTCGCCCAGCTCCGGCACGTGATGTCGACCGAGCTGCACACCGTTCCGGCGGACGCGGACCCGCGTACCGGATTCGACCGGCTGTCGGCGGGCCGGCGGCGGCTCGCGCCGGTGGTGGACGGAGACGGACGCCTGATCGGGGTGCTGACCCGGCAGGGCGCTCTGCGCGCCACGCTCTACAAGCCCGCAGTGGACGACCGGGGGCGGCTGCGGATCGCCGCCGCAGTGGGCATCAACGGCGACGTCACCGGCAAGGCCGCCGCGCTGCTGGAGGCCGGGGTGGACACGCTCGTCGTGGACACCGCGCACGGGCACCAGGAGCGGATGCTCCAGGCGCTGCGGGCGGTCCGCCGGCTGGACCCGCCGGTGCCGGTGGCGGCCGGGAACGTGGTGACCGCCGACGGCGTACGCGACCTGGTCGACGCGGGCGCGGACATCGTGAAGGTCGGCGTCGGACCGGGTGCGATGTGCACCACCCGGATGATGACCGGCGTGGGCCGCCCGCAGTTCTCCGCCGTGCTCGACTGCGCGGCGGCGGCCCGCTCGCTGGGGCGGCACGTCTGGGCCGACGGCGGCGTACGCCACCCGCGGGACGTGGCGCTGGCGCTCGCGGCGGGCGCCTCGAACGTGATGATCGGCTCCTGGTTCGCCGGCACCTACGAGTCCCCCGGCGACCTCTACACCGACGCCGACGGGCGGCGCTACAAGGAGAGCTTCGGCATGGCGTCGTCGCGTGCGGTGAGCGCCCGTACGGCCGAGGACAGCGCGTTCGACAGGGCCCGCAAGGCGATCTTCGAGGAGGGCATCTCCTCGGCCCGGATGTACCTGGACCCGAACCGGCCCGGCGTCGAGGACCTGATCGACGAGATCATCTCCGGCGTACGCAGCGCGTTCACGTACGCGGGGGCGCGCAGCCTGGAGGAGTTCCACGAGCGGGCGCTCGTCGGCGTGCAGAGCGCCGCCGGGTACACCGAGGGGATGCCGCTGCCCACGAGCTGGTGACGCCCCGACCGGCCCGCCGGCTCAGTCGAACAGTCGCTTGATCACGGTACGGGCGGCGGCCTCCGGGTCGTCGCCCACCCGTGGTGGCAGCGCGCCGGAGAGCCAGAGCGTGGCGAAGCCGTGCACGATCGACCAGGCGGCGAGCGCGTCCGCGTCCGGCTCCCGCCCGGTGTGCCGGGCCACCCCCTCGCGCAGCACCTCCCCCGACCGGGCGCGGGCGGCGACCAGCTCCGGGTCGTCGGCCCGGTACAGCTCGGGCCGGAACATGACGTCGAAGTGCGCGCGGTGCCGCACCGCGAACCCGACGTAGGCCACGCCGGTGTCGAGCAGGTCGTCCCCGGCCTGCCGCAGCGCGTCGGCGAGCAGGTCGAAGCCCTGCGTGGCGAGCGCGGTGAGCAGCCCGGCCTTGTCGCCGAAGTGGTGCGCGGGCGCGGCGTGCGAGACGCCGGCGCGCCGGGCCAGTTCACGCAGGCTCAGCGCGGCCGGCCCGGACTCGGCGATCGCCTCGGCTGCGGTGCTCAGCAGGACGCGGCGGAGGTCGCCGTGGTGGTACGAGGCCATGCCGTCACCCTAACTTGTCATTGACAAGATGGCACCCGTTGACGCAATCTTGTCAGCGACAAGATATTCGTCGGAGGGATCGACAATGGCACCCCTGATCGCACTCCTCGCCGGCACCGCGCTGGCCCGGATCGCCGGCCTGCTCGGCGTGGACGCCCTGGACGGGTGGCACCCCGCGCTGCGGGTGGGGCTGGCGCTGATGTTCGTGCTGACCGGCGTGGCCCACTTCGCGTCCCGCCGGGCCGACCTGATCGCGATGGTCCCGCCGTCGCTGCCCCGGCCCGGCCTGCTGGTCACAGTCACCGGCGTGCTGGAACTCGCCGGCGCGCTCGCCCTGCTGTTCCCGGCCACCGCGCGCCCGGCTGCGGCCGGGCTGGTGCTGCTGATGCTCGCCATGTTCCCGGCGAACGTGTCCGCAGCTCGGCGTCACCTCACGCTCGCCGGCCGCCCGGTGACGCCGCTCGGCGTCCGTACGGTGCTCCAGGTCGTCTTCGTGGCCGCGGCGCTGACGGTCGCCCTCGGCGGATGAGCCGACGGCATGCCCGGCCGGGACGGCCCCGGCGGGGACGCGGCTCAGGCCCGGGACGGCTCCGCCTCGGCGGGCGGGGACTCCCCGGTCTCCTCATGGCGCACCGTCGGCAGGCGCATGCAGGCGACCAGGCCGATCAGCAGGAACCCGGCGCCCGCGAAGGCCGCGTACCTGGTGGCGTCGGAGAACGCCTGCTTCGCCTCCTCCGCGATCGGGGCGGTACGCGGGTCCGCCTCCAACCCGGTGATCGCCGCACCGGCGCTCTCCTTGACCGCGCTCACCACCTGGTCCCGCTGGACCGGGGTGAGTCCGGGCTGGTCGGCCAGGCGGTCGCCGAGGATCCCGCCGAGACCGGCGAAGAGCACGGTGCCGAGCACCGCGATGCCGAGCGCGGAGCCGACCTGCCGGGCGGTGCTCTGCAGGCCCGAGCCCTGGCCGCTGAGGCGTACCGGCACCTGCGACAGCGAGACGCCGGTGAGCTGGGCGGTGGCCAGGCCGACGCCGACGCCGTACACGAACAGGAAGCCCAGCGGCGCCCACCAACTGGTGTCCGGCGCGACCACGAACCCGAGCCCGGCCACGCCGACCAGTTCGGCGGCCACACCGAGCTGGACCACCCGGGCCGCGCCCCAGCGCTGGGTCAGCGGCGCGCCGATGCCGCTGGCCAGGAAGCTGCCGACGGCGAGCGGCAGCAGCGCCAGGCCGGTCCGGAAGGCGCTGTAGCCGAGCACGTTCTGAAACCACAGCGGCAGCGCGAACAGCAGGCCGAACTCGCCCAGGCTGACGATCGCGGCGGCCAGGATGCCGTTGCGGAACGAACCGATGCCGAACAACGACAGGTCGAGCAGCGCCGGGCGGCCGGCCCGGTTGCGGCGTACCTGCTGGGCCAGGAAGATGCCGAGCGCGACGAGACCCACCAGCGCGGCCACCGGCACCGGCGAGATCGACGCGGTCCAGTCCAGCCCGAACAGGCGCAACGGCCGCTCCCGTTCCCACCAGCCGTAGGTGCGGCCCTCGATCAGCGCGAAGACCACGCCGGTCATGCCGACCACCGAGAGCAGCGCGCCGAGCAGGTCCAGCCCGCGCTCGGCCCGCTCGTCGCGGGACTCGGCCACGAGCACGAGCGTCGCGACGATCACGGCCAGGCCGACCGGCACGTTGATGCCGAAGGCCCACCGCCAGGAGTACGTGGTGGTGAGCCAGCCGCCGAGCAGCGGCCCGAGCGCCGCCGCGCCACCGATCGTGGAGCCCCAGACGGCGAACGCGATGCCCTTCTCCCGGCCGGTGAAGTTGGCGTTGAGCAGGGAGAGCGAGGTGGGCAGCATCATCGCCCCGCCGACACCCTGGAGCACCCGGGAGGCGATGAGTGTCTCGCCGGAGCCGGCGAGCGCCGCGAGCACGCTCGCGACCACGAACACGGTGACGCCGACGAGGAACATCCGCCGCCGCCCGGACCGGTCGGCGAAGCGACCGGCGACCAGCAGCAGCGCCGCGAAGACCAGGGTGTACGCCTCCTGCACCCACTGCGCGTCGGTGGAGGTGATGTCGAGGTCCCGGATGATCTGCGGCACCGCGACGTTCACGATCGTGGCGTCCACGATGATCATCGCTACGCCGAGGCTGATGGCCAGCAGCCCGAACCAGCGTCCGCGCCCGTCGCCGCGCATCTCGCCCTCCTTTAGCTAGATTTTCTAGCTACCCGAGATGCTAGCTTTATCCCATGGAAGGGGTGCCGTCAACCGGAGAGCCCGCGCCGGGTCCGCCGCCGAGCAGCGAGGCCTCCCGCGCGCTGCGCGACGTGCTGCGGATCGCGGGTGACACCCGGGCCGCGCTGGCCCGCCGCCTGGGCCTCAACGCCACCGACGCCGCGGCGATCGACCACCTGGTCTCCAGCCCGGAGCCACTGGGCCCGGTGGAACTGGGCAACCGGCTCGGCATCCGGTCCGCCTCGGCGACCACGCTCGTCGACCGGCTCGTGCAGGCCGGCCACGTCGCCCGGACCCCGCACCCGCACGACAGGCGGCGACTCAGCCTCCAGGTGACCGAGAGCGCTGTGAGCGAGGTGCTGGAGGCGCTGCGCCCGATGCTCGTCGGCGTCGACCGGGCGGTCGCCCGGCTCACGCCCGAGCAGGCCGAGGCCACCACCGCGTTCCTGCGCGAGGTCACCGAGGTGATGCGGGAGTACGTCGCCACCGCCCCCGACGAGCCGTCCCGGGCACGCGCCGACCGCGGCTGAGGAGATTCTCAGAAATAGTTTGGGGCCTGATGGTTCGGGAGCTAATCTGACGCTCGTGAACATGGGCCCGCTCGTCCGCTTCCCCGACGCGTTGCACCACGCGCCACTCGGCCGGCTGATCTCGATCGCCGGTCACGTCGTCGAGCAGCACTGGGGGCGTTACCTGGCCGAACACCACGGGCTCACGTCCGCCGGCATGCGGGTCCTGATGATCCTCCTCCGTTCCGGCGACGTGAGCCACCGGGAAATGGCCGAGCTGTGCTTCGTCCGGCCCGCCACGCTCACCGGCATCGTGGACACCCTCGAACGCGACGGCTTCGTCAGCCGCCGTCGCGACCCGGAGGACCGCCGCACGGTCCGGCTCACGCTGACCGACAAGGGCGGCGAGCACGCCCGCGCCATCATCGACATGATCCACAGCGACCGGCCGTTGACGTCGGTCGACGCCGACCCGGCCAACCGGGCGGTGATCCGCCAGTTCCTGATCGAAATCATCACCGGCATGTCCGACGGGGACCTCCGTCGGTTGAACCGGGACAGCGAGTCCGACACCGAGCCGCCAACGGGGAGCCATCCGTGTTGATCCGCCTGCTCCGCTCACATCTGCACCCGTACCGACGATGGCTGGCCGCCGTGGTGGCCTTCCAGTTCGTCGGCACCATCGCCTCGCTCTACCTGCCCAGCCTGAACGCCGACATCATCGACCGGGGCGTCGCCGTCGGCGACACCGACCAGATCCTGCGTACGGGCGGGTGGATGCTGGTGGTCAGCCTGCTCCAGATCGCCTGTTCGATCGCCGCCGTCTACTTCGGCGCGAAGACCGCGATGGCGTTCGGCCGCGACGTACGCGGCTCGATCTTCCGCCGCGTCAACAGCTTCTCCGCCCGCGAGGTCGCCCGGTTCGGAGCGCCGTCCCTGATCACCCGCAACACCAACGACGTCCAGCAGGTGCAGATGCTGGTGCTGCTGAGCTGCACCATGCTGGTGGCCGCGCCGATCATGAGCGTCGGCGGCGTGGTGATGGCGCTGCGCGAGGACGTCGGGCTCTCCTGGCTGATGCTGGTCTGCGTACCGGTGCTCGCAGTCGCGCTGGGCCTGATCATCCGCCGGATGGTGCCGGGCTTCCGGCTCATGCAGACCCGGATCGACACCGTCAACCGGGTGCTGCGCGAGCAGATCACCGGCATCCGGGTCGTCCGGGCGTTCGTCCGTGAGCCGTACGAGACCGACCGGTTCCGGGTCGCGAACACCGACCTGACCACCACCGCGCTGCGGATCGGACGGCTCCAGGCGCTGATCTTCCCGATCGTGATGCTGGTGCTGAACGTCTCCAGCGTCGCCGTGCTCTGGTTCGGCGCGGCACGGGTCGACTCCGGTCAGATCCAGGTCGGCGCGCTCACCGCGTTCCTGCAATACCTGATGCAGATCCTGATGGCGGTCATGATGGCCACCTTCATGCTGATGATGGTGCCCCGGGCCGCGGTCTGCGCCGAGCGCATCGAGGAGGTGCTGGACACCGACTCGTCGGTGGTGCCGGCGACCGACCCGGTCACCGAGGTCACCGGCCGCGGCGAGCTGGAACTACGCGGCGCCGGATTCCAGTACCCGGGCGCCAGCGCGCCGGTGCTGCACGACATCTCGTTCCGCGCCGAACCGGGCCGGACCACAGCGATCATCGGTTCCACAGGCGCCGGCAAGACCACGCTGCTCACGCTCATCCCCCGGCTGGTCGACCCGACCGCCGGCGCGGTCCTGGTCGACGGCGTGGACGTACGGGACCTGGCCCCGGACGAGCTGTGGCGGCGGATCGGGCTGGTGCCCCAGCGGCCGTACCTGTTCACCGGCACCGTCGCCAGCAACCTGCGCTACGGCAACCCGGACGCCACCGACGCGGACCTCTGGGCCGCGCTGGAGATCGCCCAGGCGCGTGACTTCGTCACCGAGATGCCGGGCGGGCTGGAGGCGCCGATCGCGCAGGGCGGCACCAACGTCTCCGGCGGCCAGCGGCAACGCCTGGCCATCGCCCGCGCGCTCGTCCGCAAGCCGGAGATCTATCTCTTCGACGACTCCTTCTCCGCGCTCGACCTCGGCACGGACGCCCGGCTGCGGGCCGCCCTCAAGCCGGTCACCGCGGACGCGGCGGTGGTGATCGTGGCCCAGCGGGTCTCCACGATCATCGACGCCGACCAGATCATCGTGCTCGAGGACGGGGGTGTCGTCGGGATGGGACGACATGAGGAACTGCTGGAGAGCTGCCCCACGTACGCCGAGATCGTCGCGTCGCAGCAGACGGCGGAGGTGGCCGCGTGAGCGCGCCGACCGGGGGGAACAGCGGGACGCCACCGGTTCCGCAGCAGAAGAACGAGCCGACGCGGCTGCCGCCGGCCGGACGGCGCCCCGCTGGCGGCCCGCCGCACATGAGCATGGGTATGCCGGCCGAGAAGGCGATGAACTTCGGGCCCTCGGCACGGCGGCTGCTGGCACGGCTGCGGCCGTACCGGCTCCAGCTCACCGGCGTGCTCGCGCTGGCCCTGGCCAGCGTCGGGCTCAGCGTCATCGGACCGAAGGTGCTCGGCCACGCCACCGACATCATCTTCAGCGGGGTGATCGGGCGTCAGCTGCCGCCCGGCACCACCACCGAGGCGGCGGCGGAGGCGGCCCGCGCCGAGGGCAACGGCAACTTCGCCGACATGCTGGCCCGGATGGACGTGATCCCGGGGACCGGCATCGACTTCGACGCGCTGGGCCGGGTGCTGGCGTTCGCTGTCGTGCTCTACATCGGCGCCAGCATGCTCCAGTGGGCGCAGGGCTGGGTGCTCAACGGGGTGGTGCAGCGCACCGTGCTGACGCTGCGCGCCGACGTGGAGGACAAGCTCAACCGGCTGCCGCTGCCCTACTTCGACAAGCAGCCCCGCGGTGAGCTGCTGAGCCGCGTCACGAACGACATCGACAACGTGTCGCAGACGCTCCAGCAGACGCTGAGCCAGTTGCTCACGTCGCTGCTCACCGTCGTCGGCGTACTCGGGATGATGTTCTGGATCTCGCCGTTGCTGGCGGTCGTCGCGCTCGTCGCGGTGCCGATGTCGGTGGTGGTCACCAGCCTGATCGCCAAGCGGTCGCAGGGCAAGTTCATCGCCCAGTGGAAGCACACCGGCGAGCTGAACGGCCAGATCGAGGAGGCGTACACCGGGCACGAGCTGGTCAAGGTCTTCGGCCGGCAGAAGGAGGTCGAGGCCGCCTTCCACGCCAAGAACGAGGAGCTGTTCCGGGCCGGCTTCGGCGCGCAGTTCGTCTCCGGGCTGATCATGCCGGCGATGTTCTTCATCGGGAACCTCAGCTACGTCGCGATCGCCGTGGTCGGCGGCCTGCGGGTGGCGTCGGGCTCGATGAGCCTCGGTGACGTGCAGGCGTTCATCCAGTACTCGCGGCAGTTCACCCAGCCGCTCACCCAGGTCGCGTCGATGGCCAACCTGCTGCAGTCCGGGGTCGCCTCGGCCGAGCGGGTCTTCGCCGTGCTCGACGCCGACGAGCAGAGCCCCGACCCGGCCGAGCCGGCCCGGGTCGCCGACCCGCACGGGCGGGTCGAGTTCGAGCACGTCTCCTTCCGGTACGACCCGGAGAAGCCGCTCATCGACGACCTGTCGCTGGTCGCCGAGCCGGGTCACACGGTCGCCATCGTCGGTCCCACCGGCGCCGGCAAGACCACACTGGTCAACCTGGTCATGCGGTTCTACGAGCTGGACGCCGGGCGGATCACGCTGGACGGGGTGGACATCTCCACGATGCGCCGCGACGACCTGCGCGGCCGGATCGGCATGGTGCTCCAGGACACCTGGCTGTTCGGCGGGACCATCCGGGACAACATCGCCTACGGCCGGCCGGACGCCACCGAGGAGGAGATCCTCGCCGCCGCCCGGGCGACCTTCGTGGACCGGTTCGTCCGCAGCCTGCCGGACGGCTACGACACGGTGATCGACGAGGAGGGCAGCAACGTCAGCGCCGGGGAGAAGCAGCTCATCACCATCGCTCGGGCGTTCCTGGCCGAGCCGTCGCTGCTGATCCTGGACGAGGCGACCAGCTCGGTGGACACCCGGACCGAGGTGCTGCTCCAGCGCGCCATGGCGGCGCTGCGCTCGGACCGGACGAGCTTCGTCATCGCGCACCGGCTCTCCACCATCCGCGACGCCGACCTGATCCTGATGATGGAGCAGGGCCGGATCGTCGAGCAGGGCACCCACGACCAGCTCGTCGCCGCCGGTGGCGCGTACGCCCGGCTCTACCGGGCGCAGTTCAGCGGCGCGGTGATCGAGGACGAGGTGCCGGCGCCCGCCCCGGCCGGCCCGCCGGGGATGCGTGCCGGCGCCGGCACGCCGGTCGGGAACTGACGTGGACCCGGCCACAGGTCCGGCACCGGTCCCCGTCCGGGTGCCTCACCGGCACCCGGACGGGCCGGGGTCAGGCCGGGAGCAGCGCCGCCGACCGGCTCGCGACCACCGCGCCGATCAGGCCCAGCGCCTCGGCGGCGGGCATCGGGTCGAGCACCCGGCCGTCGCGCAGGCGCAGCGAGACCGAACCGTCGGCCGCCTCCCGGGGGCCGAGGACCCCGGTGTACGGGACGCGGCGGCGGGACGCGTCCCGGATCCGGGCGCCGAGCGAACCGGCGTGGTCCACCTCGGCCCGCAGCCCGGCCGCCTCGGCCCAGCGGGCCAGCCCGACGGCCGCGTCGGCCTGCGCCGCGTCCACCGGGAGCAGCAGCAACTGCACCGGGGCGTACCAGGCGGGGAACGCGCCCTCGTGCACCTCGATCAGGTACGCGAACAGCCGCTCCATGCTGCCGACCAGGCTGCGGTGCACCATCACCGGCCGTTTCCGGCGGCCGTCCGAGTCGGTGTACGACAGGTCGAACCGCTCCGGCTTGTCGAAGTCGAGCTGCACGGTGGAGATGGTCGACTCCCGGCCGGCCGCGTCCACGATCTGAATGTCGATCTTCGGGCCGTAGAACGCGGCCTCCCCCGGCGCCTCGACGACGTCCACCCCGTCGAGCGCCGCGCGGAGCAGTTCCTCGGCCCGCGCCCAGCCGGCGTCGTCGCCCACGTACCGCTGACCCGGCCCGCGCAGCGACAACCGCAACCCGGCGGGACGGACGCCGAGCGCGGCGTGCGCCTCGCCGATCAGCCGCAGGATCTCGCGGACCTCGTCACCGACCTGCTCCAGGGCGCAGAAGTTGTGCGCGTCGTTGAGCGAGATGGCCCGCACCCGGGACAGCCCGCCGAGCACACCGGAACGCTCCGCCCGGTACATGCCGCCCAGCTCGGCGACCCGCAGCGGCAACTCCCGGTAGGAGCGGCCGCGGGCGCGGAACACGAGCGCGTGGTGCGGGCAGAGCGCCGGGCGCAGCACGAACTCGTCGTCGGCGCTCAGCCGCATCGGCGGGAACATGTCGTCGGCGAAGTAGCCCAGGTGCCCGGACAGCTCGAACAGTTCCCGCTTACCGAGCGGCGGCGAGTAGACGTGCCGGTAGCCGGCCCGGCGTTCCAGCTCCCGGACGTACTCCTCGACGGCGTGCCGGGCGGCGGCGCCGGCCGGCAGCCAGATCGGCAGCCCGGCGCCCGCGAGCGGGTCGGAGACGAACAGCTCCAGGTCCCGGCCGAGCCTGCGGTGGTCGATCATGTCGCTCTCCTTGATCGGGTACGACCCGGAGGCGAGCAGGCCCGGAACGCCGCGAGGCCCCGGAGCGGATCGCCCCGGGGCCTCGTCGACGGAAACGTCAGTGCGGCGCGCCGGGAACACCCGGCGTCGTGGTCACTACCGCGCTGCGCATGCCCGAACGATAGGCACGCGGGTATCGACGGCGCATCTGAGTTTCGGAGAGTGGGTGCGGGTCGCCGGCACGGGACCTGCCGGCGACCCGCGGCGGCCCGGGCATCGGGAACGGGGGACCCGACGGCTCCGGTGCCGCGTCCGACCAACGGTACGCCGGGAATCGACGATGCGCCGCCCCGCCCCGGCGCGTATGCCCCGGTGACCCGTCACTCGCGGGCGGGCCGCCTCGTTTCACATCTACGGCCTGCCGGTGTCGGCTGTCACCGTGCGGTGGGGCCGGTGGTGGTGACGCCGGGCACGGCGTCAGGCTCGATCCGGTCGAACGGAGAACTCCGGCGAGGTGGCGGTCGTGGCCGAACTCATCTCTGACGTCGCGTCGCCCATGTGGGCGTACGCGCTGCTGCTGATCCTGCTGATCGCCGACGCCTTCGTCCCGGTGGTGCCGACCCAGCTCGTCATGATCACCAGTGGGGCGCTGACGGTGTACGGCGGGCTCAGCCTGCCGCTCACCATCGCGGTCGGCGCTGCCGGTGTGTTCATCGGTGACCTGGCCTGCTACCTGATCGGCCGCAGTACGCCGACCCGCCGCGCGGCACGCGCCACGCCACCCGGACGGGCACGCCGCGCCGTCACCCGGGTCACCCGTGGGCTGCGCGAACCGGGGCCAATGGTGATCCTGCTCTGCCGTTTCGTACCAGGCGGCCGGATGGCGGCCTGCTTCTCGGCCGGGCGCAGCCGCTACCCGTACCGCCTGTTCCTGCCGTACGAGGCGGCGGCGGCGCTCGCCTGGTCCAGCTACGGCACGCTCGTCGGTCACCTGGGCGGTACGGCGCTGACCCACTCGGCGTGGCGGCTGCTGCTGATCGGTGGGGTGGCCGCTGCGGGGTTCGCGCTGGCCGGGTGGGCGATGACCTGGATCAGCAGCACCCGGCAGACCCGCGCCGAGGCCACCGCCGACTCCGCCGGCAGCTGACCCCCGAGCACCTGATCGACGTAAAGGAAGCACAGGCCATGAGCGACGCGGCGAGATGGCACGACGTCAAGGCCAGGGCCCGGCGAATCGATCCTTCGTGGGACGACGCCGAGCGCGCGGCTCGGCGCAGACATCTCAGGGAGCAGATGCTGGCATCGATCGCCGCCGCGCAACCGGCGGGAGACCGGGCGGACGATCCACCTCGACCCGACCTCACCTGACGCGGTTCTCGGGGGGCCGGTAGGGGACGACCCGGGGAGTGAAGTGGGTGGTGGTCCCGGATCCGTCTGGGGCGGTTCCGGCGACAGGCTGGCCGTATGCCTGGAACGCGGAGCAGCGGCCTGCTGGCCCTCGGCGGGATCGTCCTGGCGGCGGTGCTCGCGATGGTCGGTCATCTCGAGGTGAGCGACGACCTGGATCCCTGGTCGCTGACCGTCAGCGACTTCGCCGTCTCCGACCGGGGCGGCGTCATCGACACCGCGATGGCGGTGCTCGCAGCGGCCAGCCTGGTCCTGCTGCCGTCGCTGCGCCGGGCCGGTGCGGGCCGCGTGCCGCTCGCGCTGCTGACCGCCTGGTCGGCCGGGCTGCTGGCCGCCGCCGTGGTGCCCACGAACGAGCCGGGCACGCCCATGGACACCGCCGCGTACGTGCACCGGTACGCCTCGGTGCTGTCGTTCCTGGCCCTGCCGGTCGCCGGCTGGCTGCTCGCCCGTCACCCGGTCGCCGGAGCCGCCGCCTGGCTGCGCGGACTGACCGTGGCCAGCCTGGTGCTGGCGGGCGCGATGATCTGGTCCGCCTACCCGGGCGACCGCGCGCTGCTCGGCCTGATCGAGCGCCTCCTCATCCTCACCGAGACAGCCGTCATAACCACCCTGGCCCTGCACGCCACCCTGAACCCCAGGACCAGCGCCGTCGATCATGCAGTTGCGACCCCGCACGGACCGGGCATACCGGTCGGATCGGGGGCCACAACTCCATGATCGACGAATGCCCGCGAACGGCTGCTACTCCAGCTCGTGGAGCATGAGCTGGCGGGCGGCCTCGGTGATGGAGCCGGACAGGCTCGGGTAGATGGTGATGGTGTGGGCCAGCTCGTTGACGGTGAGGTTGTTCTCCACCGCCATCGTGATCGGCAGGATCAGCTCGCTGGCCTTCGGCGCCACCACCACGCCGCCGATCACCTGGCCGCTCGCCGGCCGGCAGAACAGCTTGACGAAGCCGTCGGCCAGGTCGTCCATCTTCGCCCGGGCGTTGCCGGACAGCGGCAGCATCACCTGGCGGGCCGGGGTCTTGCCGGCGTCCACCTCGTCCTGCGAGACGCCGACGGTGGCCAGCTCCGGGTCGGTGAAGACGTTCGCCGCGACGGTGCGCAGCCGCAGCGGCCGTACCGCCTCGCCCAGCGCGTGCCACATGGCGATGCGGCCCTGCATGGCCGCGACGCTCGCGAGCGGCAGCACGCCGGTGCAGTCGCCCGCCGCGTAGATGCCCGGCACGTTGGTACGCGAGACCCGGTCCACAGTCACGTAACCGCCCCGGGCCAGTTCCACGCCGTACTCGGCCAGGCCCAGGTCGGCGGTGTTCGGGATCGAGCCGACAGCGATCAGCGCGTGCGAGCCGGTGACCTGGCGGCCGTCGGAGAGCACCACCTCCACCCCGTCGCCGACACGGCGGACCGCCTCGGCGCGGGAGTTGTTCAGGATGCTCATGCCCCGGTTGCGGAACACCCGCTCGATCGCCGACGCGGCGTCGGCGTCCTCGTGCGGCATGACCCGGTCCCGGCTGGACACGAGCGTGACCTTGACGCCCATGGCGAGGTACGCGCTGGCGAACTCGGCACCGGTCACACCGGAACCGACCACGATCAGGTGCTCGGGCAGCTCGGGCAGGTCGTACACCTGGCGCCAGGTCAGGATGCGCTCGCCGTCCGGTACGGCGGTGGGCAGCTGGCGGGGGGTCGCGCCGGTCGCGACGAGCACCGTCGACGCGGCGATGGAGTATTCGGCGCCGCCGTCGGCCGGGGTGACGATCACCCGGTGGGTGTGGCCGAGCGTGTCCTCGCCGAGCCGGGCGGTGCCGGCGACGAACTCGACGCCGGCCTTGACGAGCTTGGTGTGGATGTCGGCGGACTGGGCCAGCGCGAGCCGCTTGACCCGCTCGTGCACCGCCCGCGCGTCGACGGTGACCGCCTCCAGGCCGTCGGAGTGCACGCCGAACTCCTCGGTGTCCCGGTAGCCGGTGACCACCTCGGAGCTGGCGATGAACGTCTTGGAGGGCACGCAGTCGGAGAGCACGCAGGCGCCGCCGGCGCCCTCCGCCTCGACCACTGTGACATCGGCGTCCAGCTGTGCGGCGACCAGAGCCGCCTCGTACCCGGCCGGCCCGCCGCCGATGATCACGATCTGGCTCACAGAGCCATCCCTTCGTCGAAGCTCACAGTGACTTTCTTCTCCCCGTCCCGTCCGACACGCACTGTCGTATTCTCCCCCACCCGTCGGCCGGGCTATCGTCGTCGCCGTGCGTCTCTACGCTGCTTACGGCTCGAACCTGGACCCCGCCCGCATGCGCGCCTACTGCCCGCATTCGCCGATGGTGGGCACCGGCTGGCTTGAGGGGTGGCGGCTCACCTTCGCCGGCGAGGACGTCATCGGGTGGGAGGGCTCGGTCAGCACCGTGGTCGAGTCCCCCGGTGACCGGGTGTTCGTGGCGCTCTACGACATCCACCCGTACGACGCCGCGCAGCTCGACGAGATCGAGGGCGTGACGGCCGAGACGTACCGCAGGCTGACCGTCCGCGTCTCGACGCTCGACGGCGACGTGACCGCATGGGTCTACGTGTTCGACGGGTACGAGGGCGGGCTGCCCACGGCGTGGTACCTCTCGGAGATCGCGAACGCCGCGGAGAAGGCGGGCGCGCCGGACGACTACGTCACCGAGCTGCGGTCCCGCCCCACCGGCACCGCGTCCGCGTAGCGCGTCTCCCACACCGACAGTCTGCGCCGCGCGACCCTACGGGCGCTCGGCGACCCCGGTACGCGGGTGCCGGGTCACACCCGCGAGGCGGGCACACTCCGCTCGTACATGTCGGTCCAGCGCTCCTCCACCAGCCCGACGGAGCGGTAGAGCGTGACCGGCGCGGTCGGGTTGGCCAGGTCGACGCCCAGCCCGGCCCCGGCGCGGCCCTTCGCCGCGTAGACCGCAAAGGCCCGGCGCAGCAGTGCCGCACCCACCCCGCGACGCCGGTACGCGGGCAGCACCGACAGCGTCCGCACCCACCCGAGGTCCTGGTCGAGCGCCTGGTCGGAGGACTGGAGCGCACCGGCCGGCTCGCCGTCGACCTCGGCCAGGAACCACTCGTCCCAGACCTTGCCGTACGACGGCAGCAGCTCCCGCCACTGCTCGAAGTCGAGCGGGTCGTGGTCCGGGGTGTCCCGGAACGCGGTGTCGTAGATCCGGTGGAACAGCCGCAGGTCGCTCTCGTCGTCGGCGCGCAGCGGCCGCACCGTCACCCCGGGCGGGGGCGCCGGCTCGGCGGGCAGGTCGGCGAACGAGCGACTCATCCGGATGTAGCGCTTGATCCGGGTGAACCCGGCCTCGGTCAGCTCACCGGCCCAGCGGGTCTCCGGCGCGTACACCCCGGTGCGCGCGGTCAGCGCGGGCAGGCCGCGCTCGGCGGCCCGCTCGGCGACGCGTTCCAGCAGCCGGGCAAGCAGCGGCGCGCGCAGGTCGGCGCCGCGGTCGGGGTCGACGAGGACGTCCACCCACTCCCGGCCCACGCCGCTCGGGTTGGCCAGGATCGACCAGGCCACCGCCGTACCGTCCGGGTCGGTGACCAGCCAGGAGTCCCGGTCCGGGTCGACGAACGGCGCGGTCAGCGCGGACCGCACGTCCTCGTCGTCGAAGTCCGGGTAGCCCACGGCGAAGGTGTCGGAGGCGTGCACCACCGCGAGGATCGCGGGCACGTCGTCGAGGGTCGGGCGGCGGGCCGACCAGCCGGCGGGGAGCGTCACGGGCCAGATCCTGGCAGCCGGACCGGCCGGATCGCCTCCCATTTATCCGCCGCGGGCGCGGAGCCGCGCGGCGCCGAGCAGACCCAGCAGCTCAGCGCCCTCGGCCGCGTCCAGCGCGCGGAACGCCGCCGACGCCAGCCGGTCGGTCACCGCCTCGGCCCACAGCCGGCGCCGTACCAGCGGCCCGACCGGCGGGTACGGGGGCGCCCAGCCGCACGCCGCAGCGCCCGCCTCGCCCTCCGGCCCGGCCAGCACCGCCTCCAGCGGCGTCAGCCCGGCCGCGCGCACCGCCAGCAGGTACGCCCCGGCGAAGTGCTCGCGCAGCAGCAGCATGCCGACAGCCGCCCGCGCACCCGGGGACGGATCGGGCACGGGCATGGCCCGCCAGGCGGCGAACAGTGGCATGCCGCTGCCGTCCGCCGCGTCGACCGCCCGGCCCAGCAGCGCGGCGAGCCGCGACGACTCGGCGCCGTCGCCCAGCCGGGCGGTGCCCCACCGGCAGCACTCGGCCAGGTTGGCGGCGGCCACCTCAAGCGGCGGGACGGTCCGCGCGGCGGCGTCCCAGCCGTCCGTGACCGCCTCCGGCGCGATGAAGCCGAGCGCCGCGGCCACCGTCTCGGCGCGGACGTCGCCGAGCGCACCGGCCCGCCCGGTGATGTAGAAGGCCCATCCGGAGATGCCCAGCAGCCGCGCCCGGCGCAGCGTGGACGGGCAGCGGGCGAACGCCTCCCCGAGTTCGAGCACCAGCGGTTTGCAGGCGGCGGCGAGCTGTTCCGGAGTCATCGGCCGCCCGTCACCGTCACTCCACCGAAGCCATTCATCACGCTCAGTCTGCCGCGTGGTCACCGGTGTCGGCATCCCCCTCTTCGGCGTCGAGCGCCTCCAACACGGCCTCCACCTCACCGGCGCGGCGCCGGGCCGCTGTGACCGCCCGTTCCGCGCCCCGGCGGGCCAGCCGGGCCCGGCTCAGCTCCTGCTCGGCGACGGCCCGGCGACGCTCCAGCTCGGCCAGCTCGGTCTCGATCCGGTCCAGCGTCGCGGCGCCGTCCCGCTCGGCCGCGTCGGCCGTCGCCAGCTCCTTCTCGGCCCGGTCCAGGTCCGCGCGGGCCCGGGTCAGCTCCCGGGTCGCGGTCCGCCGCCGCCCGGCCCGTTCGGCCCGCGCCGCCCGCTCGTCGCGGGCCCGGCGCGCGTCGGCCCGCTCGGCCGCCCGATCCGGTACGACAGGCGCCTCCTCGCCCCCTGTCACGAGCCGGAGCTGGGGGCGGGGCACCTCGCCGAACCCGGCGTAGTGGCTGGCCCGCAGCAGGCGTCCGGCGCGTACCTGCTCGGCCACCTCGGTGTCCGACAACGCGGCGTTGAGTGTCGCCTCCACCTCACCCAGCGGCAGCTTCCCGGCCGGGGGCGCGGCGGGCTCGGCGGCGGCCAGCCGGCGTACCTCCGCCACCAGCGCGCCCACGACGGCGCGCCGCTGCGCGGAGAGTTCCCGCAGCGTGCCGCCGCGCAGGTCGCGTTGCGCGGCGCGCAGCGACTCGGCGAGCTGGGTGAGGTCGGCGACCAGCTCGGGACGGCGGATCGCCAGCAGGTTGACCAGCCACGCCGCCACTGTGGGCCGGCGAAGCTTGCCGATCTCCCGGGCGGTACGCGGGTCACCGGACTGCCGCGCCTGCGCGACGGCGGCGTCCCGGGCCGCGACGAACCGGTCCGGCGGCGTGGCGTAGAGCTGCCGGACCACCTCCGCGGGCACCTCGGCCATGCTCAGGCGTCGATCCGGGTGCCCGGCTCCAGACGGCGGTAGTCGGTGTTGGACATCGCCGTGTACTGCCGGTCCAGCACACCGAAGCCGTTGTCGTTGAGCAGCCCGTCGTGCAGTGCGTACGCCCGGCGCGGCGCGACCGCGCGGATGAAGTCGAGCACCTCGGAGAACTTCGACCAGGGCGCGTGAATCGGGGCGAACAGCGTGTCGACCTGCACGTCGTCGGGCACGAACAACGCGTCGCCCGGGTGGTACACCACGTCGGCGAAGAGGTAGCCGATGTTCTGGATCACCGGGATGTCCGGGTGGATGACTGCGTGCTGCCCGCCGTACGTCCGCACCGGCGTCCCGGCGACTGTGAGCGACTGTCCGGGCTCGACCGTCACCAGCGCCTCGGCGGCGTCGCCGAGCACCCCGGCGAGCGAGGCGGGACCGTGCACCGGCACCGGCCGCCGCTCCAGCGCCCGGGTCAGCGCGCCGACGTCCACATGGTCCGGGTGCTCGTGGGTGATCAGCACCGCGTCGGCGCCGTCCAGCGCCGCCGGATCGCTGAAGACACCCGGGTCGACGACGAGCACCGCACCGTCGTGCTCCAGCCGGAGACAGGAGTGGGCGTATTTGGTCACCTGCATCGTGACTCCTCGATTATCGAATCGTGATGTCCTCAGCGCAGTCTGCCGGAACCGGCGCGACCACGCGTCACGTCCGAGGTATCGGTCCCGGCAGTCGGGGCCGTCGACGATCGGAGTACGGGGTATGGGCGGACGACGACTCCGGGGCGTGGCCCTGGTGGCTGTGGGTCTGATAGCGGCACTGGGTGTGGGCGCCTGCGGCGCGGGCGGGGACTCCGGCAGCGACTCGGCCGCGCCGGCGGCCGACGGGGGCGCGGGGCGCGAGCAGGCCGCCGAGGGCGGCGCGGACAGCGGTGGCGCGGATCGCGACCAGGCCGCTCCGGGCGGCACCGGTGGCGCTGACCTGCGGGTCGACCAGCGGTCCATCATCTACACCGGAACCATGCAGGTCCGGGTGGACGATGTGGAGGCCGCCGCCCGGGAGGCGACCACAGCGGTGACGGCGGCCGGCGGATTCGTCGGCGCGGACCGGCGGTCGAGCCGGGCCGCCGAGGCGCGGGCGGCGCTGACGCTGCGCGTGCCCGCGGACCGGTTCGCCGCGGTGATCGACCGGCTCGCCGGTCTCGGCCGGCAGGAGCGCCGGGAGATCCGCACCGAGGACGTCACCGAGCAGGTGGTCGACCTGGACGCCCGGATCGCCACCCAGCGGGCGCGGGTGGAGAGTTCCCGCAAGCTGCTGGCCCGGGCCACGTCGGTGGACGAGCTGGTCCGGCTGGAGAACGAGGTGGGCACCCGGCAGGCCGACCTGGCCGCGCTGGAGGCCCGCAAGCGCCGGCTCGCGGACCTGACCTCGCTGTCCACCATCACCGTGACGTTCCTCGGTCAGGACGCCAGCACCGCCGAGGAGGAGGCCGACCTCGGCTTCCTGGCCGGGCTGGGCGGCGGCTGGACGGCGTTCCTGGCCTCGGCCCGGGTCCTGCTCACAGTGCTCGGCGCGGTGCTGCCGTTCGCGGTCGTGATCGGCGTACCGCTGTGGTTGCTGCTCCTGTGGCGGCGCCGGGTGCGGGCCCGGCGGACGCCGCCGCCCGGCCCGAACCCGGCGGCGCCGATGCCGCCGGGGCCGCTCGGCGGTCCGGTCAGCGCGCCGCCGCCAGTGCCCGCAGCGCGGTCTGGACCATGAGGCGTACGCCGGCTTCGATGGCGCGCTCGTCCACGTCGAACGAGGCCCGGTGCAGGTCCACGTTGGGCCCGCTGCGACCGACGCCGAGGCGGGCGAGCGCGCCCGGCACGTGCTCCAGGTACCAGGAGAAGTCCTCGCCGCCCATGCTCTGCGGCGTCTCGGCGATGCCGTCGGGGCCGAGCGCCGCGGCGGTGGCCGCGGTGAGGACGCCGATGGCGCGGGCGTCGTTCGTCACCGGGGGCCGGCCGCGCAGGTATTCCAGGTCGACTGTGGCGCCGGTGGGGGCGAGCACGTCCCGCACCACCTGAGCGACGATCTTGGGCGCCTGGTCCCAGGTGTCGCGGTCCATCACCCGCAGCGTGCCGGCCGCGCACGCCTCGGACGGGATGACGTTGTAACGGGTGCCGGCCGAGGCGTGGCCGAACACCAGCAGCAGCCCGCTGTTGGCCGGCACCCGGCGGCTGATCAGCGTCGGCACCTCGGTGACCAGGCGGCCGAGCGCGTCCACCAGGTCGACGGTCAGGTGCGGGCGGGCGGTGTGCCCGCCGGGCCCGGTGAGCCGGACGGTGACGTTGTCGGCGGCGGCGGTGATCGGGCCGACCCGCAGGCCGACCTTGCCCACCGGCAGGTTCGGGTCGCAGTGCAGCGCGAAGATCTGCACCACGTCGTCCAGGCCACCGGCCTCGATGACCTCCAGCGAGCCGCAGGGCAGGATCTCCTCGGCCGGCTGGAAGATCAGCCGGACCCGGCCGTCGAGGCGGCCCGTGTCGGCGAGCTGGGCCAGCAGCATGCCGACGCCGAGCATCACCGACGTGTGCACGTCGTGGCCGCAGGCGTGGCAGACGCCCTCCACGGTCGAGCGGTACGGCACGTCCTTCGGGTCGCTCAGCGGCAGCGCGTCGATGTCGGCGCGGAGCGCGATCACCGGACCGTCCGGGCGTCCGTCGATGTCGCAGATGACGCCGTTGCCCTTCGGCAGCAGGCGCGGCTTGAGACCGGCGAGGGACAGCTCACGGTGCACCAGCGCGGCCGTCTCGAACTCCTCGCCGGACAACTCCGGGTGGGAGTGGATGTGACGGCGCGTTTCGATGAGGCCGGGTACGCGCAGCGCGAGCAGATGGTCGAGCTCGAAGGGCAGGGGCTGGTAACCGGTCGGCGCCTCGGGCCGGGACGACGACAGCAGGCCGCCGGAAGGCAGCGTCAACGCACTCGTCACGTCGAATTCTCGATCACTAGAAGTGGATGGATCTTCGGGTCGGACAGCAGACAGCCTAGACCTCCGGCGGTGACGCTGCGCAACATCTTTCGCGTAGCGGTCGGACCGCGCAGCGTCACGAATGCCCTGGTGAGAGGGCTCGAATATCTGCGGGACAGCAGGTAGATCGCGGTCGAACGCCGTCATCCGCCTCCCACCTCCTACAACGCGTAACCGTTTCATCGGTCACAAATAACGACCCGTCGTTCCGAATTGTCGCATTAGTCGCGGCAATTAACTGCCGCTCCGACAATTGCACGACAACTGTCGGCTGCCGGAAGACTCCCGACGGTGACACGAGCGCCCGACCGCCGACCGCACACGCTGTCCGTCCCGTTCACCCGATCCGGTTACCCGAATCGCCGAATCGCACACGCGAAGGCGGCCCGCGCCGCACACCGAGGGTGTACGACGGGGCCGCCTCCGGACAGTTTCAGAACCGGTCGCTGGGCCGGTAGATCCCCCACACCTCGCGCAGCGTCCCGCAGACCTCGCCGACCGTGGCGCGGGCGCGCAGCGCCTCCTTCATCGGGTAGAGCACGTTGGTGTCCCCCTCGGCGGCGGCGCGCAGCTCGGCCAGGGCCCGCTCGACCGCGCCGGAGTCCCGCTCCGCGCGCAGCCGGGCCAGCCGCTCCCCCTGCGCCGCCTCGATCGACGGGTCGACCCGCAGCGGCTCGTACGGCTCCTCCTCGTCGATCCGGAACCGGTTGAGCCCGACCACCACCCGCTCACCCGAGTCGATCTCCTGGGCGATCCGGTACGCGGACTGCTCGATCTCCCGCTTCTGGAACCCGGCCTCGATCGCGTCCACCGCCGAACCGTGGTCGAAGACCCGGTCCATCAGCTCGGTGGCGGCCGCCTCCACCTCGGCGGTCATCGCCTCCACCACGTACGACCCGGCGAACGGGTCGACGGTGGCGGTCAGGTCCGTCTCGTACGCCAGCACCTGCTGGGTCCGCAGCGCCAGCCGGGCCGCCTTCTCGGTGGGCAGCGCGATGGCCTCGTCGAAGCTGTTGGTGTGCAGCGACTGGGTGCCGCCGAGCACGGCGCCGAGGCCCTGCACCGCCACCCGGACCAGGTTCACCTCCGGCTGCTGGGCGGTGAGCTGCACGCCGGCGGTCTGGGTGTGGAACCGCAGCATCATCGACTTCGGGTTCTTCGCGCCGAACTCGTCGCGCATCAGCCGGGCCCAGATGCGCCGGGCCGCGCGGAACTTCGCGACCTCCTCCAGCAGCGTGGTGCGGGCCACGAAGAAGAACGACAGCCGGGGCGCGAAGTCGTCGACGGCCAGCCCGGCGGCGAGCGCCGCGCGGACGTACTCCACGCCGTTGGCGAGCGTGAACGCGACCTCCTGCGCGGGCGACGCGCCGGCCTCGGCCATGTGGTAGCCGGAGATGGAGATGGTGTTCCACTTCGGCACCTCGGCCCGGCAGTAGGCGAAGGTGTCGGCGACCAGCCGCAGCGAGGGCTTCGGCGGGAAGATGTACGTCCCCCGGGCGATGTACTCCTTGAGGATGTCGTTCTGGATCGTGCCGTTGAGCGCCGCGCCGGGCACGCCGTTCTCCTCGGCCACGAGCTGGTAGAGCAGCAGCAGCACCGAGCCGGGCGCGTTGATGGTCATCGAGGTGGAGACCTTGTCCAGCGGGATGCCGCCGAACAGCGTGCGCATGTCCTCGATGGAGTCGATGGCGACGCCGACCTTGCCCACCTCGCCGTGCGCGATCGGGTCGTCCGAGTCGTACCCCATCTGGGTGGGCAGGTCGAACGCGACGGACAGGCCCATGGTGCCGGCGCGAAGCAGCTGGTGGTAGCGCGCGTTGCTCTCGGTCGCGGTGCCGAACCCGGCGTACTGTCGCATGGTCCAGGGCCGGGACGTGTACATCGTCGGGTAGACCCCGCGGGTGTACGGGAACTCGCCCGGCTCGCCCAGCCGGGCGTCCAGGTCCGCCGGAAGGTCTGCCGCCGTGTAGACGCCCTGGATCGGGAAACCCGACTCGCTTGACCGCGCATCGCTCATTACCGGATGGTAGGACGCGCAGACCGCCTGGTGGGTGAGGGATACCGCACACCTCGCGGCGGCGACCCACCGGAGGTGAGCGACCGACCACATACCGTCGAGTAGGTAAACGCCCGCCGCGTCGGGTTTCGCATCGGGCGTCGGAACCAGCAAGATAGAGGGGTTGTGTCCCAGCCCCCTCGATATCCCCCGGTGGCTTTTCTGTGACTCAGATTCCGACGTGGAGCGGCGGACCGGCCAGTCCCCCCACTGGACGCGCGGCGCCCGGCACCACCATCGGTGGTCGCTACTCGCTGCGCTCCCCGGTGGGCAACGGAGGCATGGGCACGGTCTGGCGGGCCACAGACACGTTGCTGCGCCGTGATGTGGCGGTCAAGGAGGTCGTCCTCCCGCCGGGGCTCGCCCCGAGCGACCGCGACGCGCTCTACGAACGGACGCTGCGGGAGGCCCGTGCCGCCGCCGCGATCCAGCACCCGGCAGTGGTGCAGGTCTACGACGTGGTCACCGAGGGTGGCCGCCCGTGGATCGTGATGGAGCTGCTGGACGCCCGCAGCCTGGCCGACATGGTGATCGAGGACGGGCCGGTCGCTCCGCGCGCCGTCGCCAAGATCGGGATCGCGCTGCTCGGCGCGCTGGAGGTGGCGCACGCGATCGGCGTGCTGCACCGCGACGTGAAGCCGGCCAACGTGCTGATCTGCACCGACGGCCGCTGCGTGCTCACCGACTTCGGCGTCGCCCGGATGCCCACCGACGTGCAGCTCACCACGCCCGGCATGGTGCTCGGCTCGCCGCACTTCATCTCGCCCGAGCGGGCCATGGGCCAGGAGTTCGGGCCGCCGAGCGACCTGTTCTCGCTCGGCGTGACGCTCTACACAGCGGTCGAGGGCCGGCCCCCGTTCGACAAGGGCGACCCGATCGAGACCATGCACGCCGTGGTCGAGGACCCGCCCGCCACGCCGCAGCGCAGCGGCCCGCTGACCGGCGTGCTGATGGGGCTGTTGGAGAAGGACCCGGCCCGCCGGATGGACGTGCACCGGGCCCGCGCCAACCTGCGCGAGCTGCTCGCCGGGCCGCTGACCAGCACCGCCACAGCCGTCAACTCGGTCACCGACCCGTACGCGGTGGTGCCGGTGCCGCGCCCGACCACGCCGCCGGCGATCGCGGCGGAGCCGAAGCCGAGCGGGCAGATCGGCGGCCGGGCGATGATCGGCCCGGACGAGTCGCTCACCGACCGGCTCGCCGCGCTGCGCCGCGGGGAGCGGCCCGCCGGCGAGAAGCCCGCGGCGGGTGCCGCCGCGCTCGACGAGACCAGCGCCGACGCGCTGGCCGGCCCGCTGCACACCCCGACCGGCGCGATGTCCGGCCCGGGCACGCCGGAGGCCACCCAGCGCATCTCGCCGGACGCCACGGTGCGGCTCGGCCAGGGCGCCGGAGCGGACGCGACGCAGGCGGTGCCGACCGCCTACGGCCGCACCGTCGACGCCACCCAGCCGGTGTACGGCGGCAACCAGTGGTCGGTGCCCGGCACCGGCCAGCCCTGGACCACAGCGGCCACCTCGCCACCGGCCGCCGGTGGTGGCGGCGCGGTCGGCGGCGCCAAGGGCCTGCTCGGGCGCGTGAAGGCGTGGCCGCGCAAGGTCCAGCTCGCCGCCGCCGGTGGTCTCGCCGTGGTGCTGCTGGTGAGCGTGATCGCGCTGACCAGCGGCGGCGACGACGCTCCCCCGCCGATCGTGGGCGCGCTGCCGTCGAACTCGGCCGCCGCCTCGCCGGTGGAGATGCAGGAACAGACCGTCAAGGGCGTGACCATCCAGGTGCCGAAGGGCTGGCAGCGGCAGACCGGCGGCCTCTACGTCGACTACGTCGACCCGGAGGACGAGGGCCGCAAGGTGCGGGTCATCGCCGAGGCGTGGGGCGGCACCTCGATCAGCTGGGCCGAGTTCGCCTCGCGGAACCTGAAGAAGAACAGCACCAAGAGCAAGACCTGCCCCGCCCCCTACACCGAGGTGTCGGTCTCCGAGCAGCCGCTGGCCGGGCAGACCGCCGGCCAGCTCGAATACACCTGCGGCGAGGGTGAGTCCATGCGCCACGGCATCTGGCGGGGCGTGGTCAAGGACGGCAAGGTCTACTCGTTCTACCTCTCCTCGACCGACGCGCGGTTCACCGAGAGCAAGCCGATCTTCGACGCGATGGCCGGCTCGTTCCAGCTCACGGCGGCCAACTGAGTCGAGGCCGACGGCCAGTGGTGATCCGCCGCCGTGCTTTCATGAGGCAATGGCGGCGGAAACCACTGACCTTGACGACCTTCGCGTACGCGCCGAGCGCTGGCTCGCCGACGACCCGGACCCGGACGACCGCGTCGAGCTGCGCACGGTCCTCGACGGGCTGCCCGGCACGGCGGCCGACCTGGCCGACCGGTTCGCCGGCCCGCTGACGTTCGGCACCGCCGGGCTGCGCGGCCCGCTGCGGGCCGGGCCGAACGGCATGAACCTCGCCGTGGTCACCCAGGCCGCCGCCGGGCTCGTCGGCTGGCTCGCCGCCCAGGGCGGCGAGGGCCCGCTGGTGATCGGGTACGACGCCCGGCGCGGCTCCCGTGCCTTCGCCGAGCGCACCGCACAGGTGGCCACCGGTGCTGGCCGCCCGGCGCTGCTGCTGCCCCGGCCGCTGCCCACGCCCGTGCTGGCGTTCGCGGTCCGGCAGCTCGGCGCGGTCGCCGGGGTGATGGTCACGGCCAGCCACAACCCGCCGCAGGACAACGGCTACAAGGTCTACCTGGGCGCGCAGCTCGGCGGTGAGCTCGGCGCCGGCGCGCAGATCGTGCCGCCCGCCGACGCCGGCATCGAGGCGGCCATCCGGGCGGTCGGCCCGCTCGCGGCGGTGCCGCTCGGCCCGGCCGGTCAGGTGCTCGGCGACGACATGGTGACCGCGTACGTGGAGCAGGCCGCCGCGGTGGTGGACCCGGCCGGACCGCGGGACCTGAAGGTGGCATACACGCCGCTGCACGGGGTGGGTGGCGCGGTGCTGACCGCCGCGTTCGCGCACGCCGGTTTCGGCGTTCCAGGCGTGGTGCCCGAGCAGGCCGAGCCGGACCCGGCGTTCCCGACCGTGAGCTTCCCCAACCCGGAGGAGCCGGGCGCGGTGGACCTCCTCGTCGCGCTCGCCGACCGCACCGGCGCCGACCTCGCCGTCGCCAACGACCCGGACGCGGACCGCTGCGCGGTGGCCGTACGCGACGCCGGGTCCTGGCGGATGCTGCGCGGCGACGAGGTGGGCGCGCTGCTCGCCGACCACCTGATGCGGCGCGGCGTGACCGGCCTGTATGCCACCACGATCGTGTCGTCGGCGCTGCTGCGGGCCATGGCGGCGGCCCGGGGCCTGCCCTACGACGAGACGCTCACCGGGTTCAAGTGGATCGTGCGGGCCGGCGGGGGCCGGGAGCCGCTGGTGTACGGCTACGAGGAGGCGCTGGGCTACTGCGTCGCGCCGGGTCACGTCCGGGACAAGGACGGCATCACCGCCGCGCTGACGGTCGCCGAGCTGGCCGCCGGTCTCAAGGCCGAGGGCCGTACGCTCCTCGACCGGCTGGACGAGCTGGCCGCCGAGTTCGGTGTGCACCACACCGAGCAGCTCTCGGTCCGGGTGGAGGACCTGCGGGTGATTGCGGACTCGATGGCGCGGATCCGGGCGGCCACCCCGACCACGCTGCTCGGGCAGCCGGTGACCGAGGCGTCCGACCTGCTCCCCGACGCGGACGTAGTGATCCTGCGTACCGGCGCGGCCCGGGTGGTGATCCGGCCGTCGGGCACCGAGCCGAAGCTCAAGGCGTACCTGGAGGTGGTGGAGCCGGTGACCGGCGGCGACGTGCCCGCGGCCCGGCAGCGCGCGCGGGCCGCCGTCACCGAGCTGCGCAACGAGATCGCCGCCGCCCTGGGCCTCTGACCCCTGGTGCAAGGAAGGGCCCCTTGTTAACGCCTGGCGTTAACAAGGGGCCCTTCCTCTACCGGAGGCGTTAAGAGGGGGCCCTTCCTTACCGCTTGCCGAGGGCGGCGTCCACGGCCTGGCCCAGCGCGGCGATGACCAGGCTGATCGACGGGCGTACGACGCTGTCGTCCAGGCTCACCGTGCCGGAGAACCCGGCGCCGGCCGCGATCTCCTCCAGGCGCCGGCCGGCGTCCTCGGCGGCCGGGCCGGTCAGCCCCAGCGCGGGTTCCATCCGCAGCACCGCGACCAGCGTGGCCAGCGCGGCGGTCCGCTCGTCCGGGAGCTGCCCGCTGGTCAGCGCGTCGGCCAGCCGCTGCCGGATGTCCGCCTCGACCGAGGCGTCGGCCACCGGGTAGCGGTGCACGTGGATGAAGCCCAGCTCGGTCTCGTCGACGTCGCGGACCACGCCCCGGCCGCAGAGGTCGGAGAGGATCCGGTCGCGCAGCCCGTGCCGCAGTCGCTGCACCCACGACGACGGCGTGTGCGGGGTATCCGCGGCGATCTTGGCGAGTACGGCGTCCGCGATCGGCTCGCCGGTCGGGGCCGGGTCGACCACCGCCAGGTTCCCGTCCGCGTACGCGACCCGTCCGGCCAGGGCCAGCTCGACCAGCACCGCGGCGGCCATGCCCAGGTCCAGGCTGATCCGTGGCATGGTGGCCTTGCCGGTTTCGTCGTCATACGCGAGGAGCAGCAGCTCCTCGGCGAGCGCAACACCAGTCATGGCCCGGAACGCTAGCGCCTCCCCGCACCCCCGCGCATCGACTCGCCGGGGCCGCCCGATTCACGGCGAGAGGGCCCTTCCCCGCGGGAAAGGGCCCTCTCCACCGAATCGCCGGATTGCCGGATTGCCGGCGGCGCGGCGACGCCGGAACCCCGGCGTCGCCGGTGCCGGATCCGGAACCCGGACGGCCTGGTCAGAAGCGGGGCATGCCGCCGAACTGGCGGTCGCCGGCGTCACCCAGGCCGGGGACGATGAACTTCGAGTCGTTCAGTCCCTCGTCGATCGAGGCGGTGACCAGGCGCAGCGGCAGGCCGGAGCGCTCCAGCCGCTCGATGCCGACCGGGGCGGCCAGCACGCACAGCACGGTGATGTCGGTGCAGCCCCTGTCGGCGAGCAGCCGGCAGCAGTGCTCCAGCGAGCCGCCGGTGGCGAGCATCGGGTCGAGCACCAGCACCGGCAGGCCGCTGAGGTCGCGCGGCAGCGACTCCATGTACGCGCGGGGCTCGTACGTCTCCTCGTCGCGGGCCAGGCCGACGAAGCCCATCGACGACTCGGGCAGCAGGCCGAGCGCGGCGTCGGCCATGCCGAGACCGGCCCGCAGCACCGGCACCAGCAGCGGCGGGTTCGCCAGCCGGCTGCCCTCGGTGGCGGTGACCGGGGTCTGGATCGAGTACTTCTCGACCGGGAAGGAGCGCGCGGCCTCGTACACCAGCATGGTGGTGAGTTCGCGCAGCGCCGCCCGGAACGACGACGAGTCGGTCCGGGCGTCCCGCATGGCGGTCAGCCGCGTCTGGGCGAGCGGATGGTCAATGACGTGTACGTCCACGATCGCTCAACCTACCGTTTGGCGGTCCGGCGCAGGGCGGGTGCGGTACGACCAGCGACACCGCTCACGTATGGCGCTCACGACCGGTCGTCCGTGAGCAAGATCACTCGACTCGCGGGTGCGTACTATTCGGGGCATGACGGCGACAACGACGTCGGCCCGGTCGGACCTCACCGAGCTGGGACGATCCGAGACCGCTCTGCGGACCTTCCTGCACGGCCTGCCCGGCGTGGACCAGGTCGGCGCGGAGCAGCGGGCGGCGCAACTCGGCACCCGCTCCATCAAGACCACAGCCAAGGCCGAGGCGATCGACCTGGCGATCCGGATGGTCGACCTGACCACCCTCGAAGGGGCGGACACCCCGGGCAGGGTACGGGCGCTGGCCGCGAAGGCGCTGCGCCCCGACCCGGCCGACCCGAGCTGCCCGCACGTCGGCGCCGTCTGCGTCTACCCGTCGATGGTCCCGTACGTGGCCGAGGTGCTGCGCGGCAGCGGCGTGCACCTGGCCAGCGTGGCGACCGCGTTCCCGTCCGGCCAGGCCCCGCTGGAGATCAAGCTCGCCGATGTGCGGGCGGCGGTCGAGGCGGGCGCGGACGAGATCGACATGGTGATCAACCGGGGCGCGTTCCTGGCCGGGCGCTACTCCGAGGCCTACGACGAGATCGTGGCCACCAAGGAGGCATGCGGGGACGCGCACCTCAAGGTGATCCTGGAGACCGGCGAGCTGGCCACGTACGACAACGTGCGCCGGGCGTCATGGCTCGCCATGCTCGCGGGCGGCGACTTCATCAAGACCTCCACCGGCAAGGTCCCGGTCGCGGCCACCCTGCCGGTGACGCTGGTGATGCTGGAGGCGGGCCGCGACTTCCGCGCCGCCACCGGGCGTCAGGTCGGCGTCAAGCCGGCCGGTGGCATCAAGACCACCAAGGACGCGATCAAGTACCTGGTCATGGTCAACGAGACAGTCGGCGCCGACTGGCTGAGCCCGGACTGGTTCCGGTTCGGCGCGTCGAGCCTGCTCAACGACCTGCTCATGCAGCGCACCAAGCTGACGACCGGCGTCTACGCCGGCCCCGACTACTTCACCCTGGACTGAACGCGATGTTCGAATACGCACCCGCCCCCGAGTCCCGCTCGGTGGTGGACATCAAGCCCTCGTACGGGCTCTTCGTCGACGGCGCGTTCGTCGACCCGGCCTCCGGCGGCAGCTTCAAGTCGGTGAACCCGGCCTCCGAGGAGGTGCTGGCCGAGATCGCCGAGGCCGGCGCCGAGGACGTGGACCGCGCGGTCCGCGCCGCCCGCAGCGCGTACGAGAAGGTCTGGGGTCCGATGCCGGGCCGCGACCGGGCCAAGTACCTGTTCCGGATCGCCCGGATCATTCAGGAGCGCTCGCGTGAGCTGGCGGTGCTGGAGTCGCTGGACAACGGCAAGCCGATCAAGGAGTCCCGCGACGTCGACCTGCCGCTGGTCGCCGCGCACTTCTTCTACTACGCGGGCTGGGCCGACAAGCTCCCCCACGCGGGCTTCGGCCCCGACCCGAAGCCGCTCGGCGTGGCGGCCCAGGTCATCCCGTGGAACTTCCCGCTGCTCATGCTGGCGTGGAAGATCGCCCCGGCGCTGGCCGCAGGCAACACGGTGGTGCTCAAGCCGGCCGAGACCACCCCGCTCACCGCGCTGCTGTTCGCCGAGATCTGCCAGCAGGCCGACCTGCCCGCCGGCGTGGTGAACATCGTCACCGGCGCCGGCGACACCGGCCGGGCGCTGGTCGAGCACCCGGGCGTGGACAAGGTCGCGTTCACCGGCTCCACCGAGGTCGGCCGCGCCATCGCCCGCTCGGTCGCCGGCACCCGCAAGAAGCTCACGCTGGAGCTGGGCGGCAAGGCCGCGAACATCGTCTTCGACGACGCCCCGATCGACCAGGCCGTCGAGGGCATCGTCAACGGCATCTTCTTCAACCAGGGCCACGTCTGCTGCGCCGGCTCCCGGCTGCTGGTCCAGGAGTCGGTGGCCGACCAGGTGCTGGAGTCGCTCAAGCGCCGGATGGCCCAGCTTCGGGTCGGCGACCCGCTGGACAAGAACACCGACATCGGCGCGATCAACTCGGCCGAGCAGCTCGCCCGCATCCGGGAGCTGTCCGACGCCGGGTCCGCCGAGGGCGCGGAGCGCTGGTCGCCGCCGTGCGAGCTGCCCGAGCGTGGCTTCTGGTTCGCGCCGACCATCTTCACCGGCGTCACCCAGGCCCATCGGATCGCCCGCGAGGAGATCTTCGGCCCGGTGCTGTCCGTGCTCACGTTCCGCACCCCGGCGGAGGCCGTCGAGAAGGCCAACAACACGCCGTACGGGCTGTCGGCCGGGATCTGGACCGACAAGGGTTCCCGGATCCTGTGGCTGGCCGACCGGCTGCGCGCGGGCGTGGTGTGGGCCAACACGTTCAACAAGTTCGACCCGACGTCGCCGTTCGGCGGCTACAAGGAGTCGGGCTACGGTCGCGAGGGCGGCCGGCACGGGCTGGAGGGGTACCTCAATGTCTGAGCGGGTCGCGGTACGCAAGACGTACAAGCTCTTCATCGGCGGGAAGTTCCCGCGCAGCGAGTCGGGACGGTCGTATCTCGTGCAATCCGCGAACGTGTCTCTTGCCTCCCGGAAGGACGCGCGGGACGCGGTAGTCGCCGCCCGCGCCGCGGTGAAGGGCTGGGCCGGGGCGACCGCGTACAACAGGGGTCAGATCCTCTACCGGGTCGCCGAGATGCTGGAGGGCCGGCGCGAGCAGTTCGTCGCCCTGGGCGTCCCGGCCGACGAGGTGGACGCGGCGATCGACCGCTGGGTCTGGTACGCCGGTTGGTCCGACAAGCTGGCCCAGGTGTACGGCGGGGCGAATCCGGTGGCCGGCCCGTACTTCAACCTGTCCGCGCCGGAGCCCACCGGCGTGGTGGCGGTGGTGGCACCCGAGGAGCCCGCGCTGCTCGGCCTGGTGAGCGTGATCGCCCCGGCGATCGTCACCGGCAACACGGTGGTGGTGGCCGCCTCCCCGGCGGCGCCGCTGGCGGCGGTGACGCTGGCCGAGGTGCTCGCCACCTCCGACCTGCCCGGCGGGGTGGTCAACATCCTCACCGGCCGGCTGACCGAGACCGTGCCGACGCTCGCCGCGCACATGGACGTCAACGCGATCGACCTGACCGGCGTCGCCGACGCCGACCTGGCGGCCGACCTGGAGATCAAGGCCGCGGAGAACCTCAAGCGGGTGCTCCGGCCGGCCCCGGCCGACCACGACTGGTACGCCGATCCCGGCATCACCCGGATGACCACGTTGCTGGAGACCAAGACGGTCTGGCACCCGAAGGGCGTCTGACCGGCGCAGCCCAAGTCCGGCCCGAAGTGGCGGCACACCCCCAGCCGGGTTGCCGCCACTTCCCCTTCCACCCACCTCCCCGAGCCGGTGCCGATCTCACCAGGCGCCCCCACCAAGATCGACGCAATTCCCCCGAAGTGGCCACATCAGCCACCCCCGGACAACACCACCTCCCCGAGCCGGTGCCGACCTTGCTCCAACCTGCCCCCTCGGCCAGCAAGATCAACCCCAGCTCCGCGAAGTGGCCGCATCCCACCCGCCCCAGATAACGCCACCTCCCCGAACCAGCGTGGATCTTGTCCACGCACCCCACCCCGGACTTCAAGATCAGCACCAGCACGGCGAGGTGGCTGCATCAACCCGCCCGGGACAGCGCCACCTTCCCGAACTGGCGTGGATCTTGCCCGCGGTGCCCGCCCGGATCAGCAGGATCAACACCAGACCCCGGAGTGGCTTGGGCAACGCCCCGATGCCGCCCGAAGCCAGCAAGATCAACACCAGCTCCGCGAAGTGGCCACATCGACCAGCCCGGGACGGCGCCACCTCCCCGAGCCGCGTTGATCCCACCCGGAGCACCCATACGGAATGACCAAGATCAACACCAGTGCGCCGAAGTGGCTGCATCGACCGACGCGGGACGGCACCACTTCCCCGAACTGGCGTGGATCTTGCCGACGGGCGCCCACACGACCGCGGCATGGTCGGCACCGGTTCGCCGGGAAGCGGCCCGGACTCCCCGTCAGCAAGATCGACACCAGTACGCCGAAGTGACTGCATGGACCGACGCAGGACGGCACCACTTCCCCGAGCTGGTGTTGATCTTCGGGAGCGGGGAACGGGGACCGGGGGCGACGGAAGGGATCTACTACCGGGGGTAGGATTGACGGGTGACTCGGCTGGGGGACCTTGAGCGTGCGGTGATGGACGTGCTGTGGGACGCGGCGCCCGCCTCGTCGGACGGGGTGACCGTGCGCGAGGTCGCCGACGCCCTGGACGGCCGGGAACTCGCCTACACCACTGTGATGACCGTGCTCGACCGGCTCGCCGGCAAGGGCATGGTGCAGCGCGAGCGGGAGGGCCGCGCCTGGCGTTACCGTCCGGCCGCCACCCGCGAGGCGCACATCGCCCAGCTCATGCTCGAAGCCCTCGACCTCGGCGGCAGCCGGGACGCCGCGCTCGTGCGTTTCGCCCGCTCGGTGACCGGCACGGAGGCGGACGTGCTCCGCGCCGCGCTCGGCGCCGAGGCCGGGGCCGGGGCCGCGCTCGGCGCCGAGGCCGGGGCGACTGTCGAGGACGGACCGGCCGGCCGGGTCGAGAACCCCCGGCCCGGCCGGCCGGCGCTCGACGAGGCGACGGACCGGTAGGGCGGCTGCCGTGGCGTACGCCCTGCACTTCGCCGCGATCATCCTGGCCTGCTGGCTGACCGCGCAGGTCCTCGCCGCCGCGCGCTGGACCTGGCGGGCACCCCGGGTGGCGATCATCTGCTGGCAGGCGGTCGGGCTGGCGCTCGGCCTGTCGGCCATGGGGCTGCCGATGGCGCTGGGGCTCGACGCGTACGACCGGGCGACCGGGCACGCGCTGCTGGCGCTGGCCGACGACCTGGCCCACGGCACTCTGCCGGCCGGTGTGGGCGCGGTGCACCTCAGCCTGGTCGGCGTCGGTCTCGGCATCGGCGCGGTGCTGCTCACCACGACGGTCCGCAGCCTGCACGGCGCGGTCCGCGCGCAGCGCCGGCACCGGGAGCTGCTGCACCTGGTGGCCCGGCGTGACCCGACGGTGCCCGGCGCGCTGGTGCTCGACCACCCGAGCGCGGCGGCGTACTGCCTGCCCGGGGTTCGTCCCCGGGTGGTGGTGAGCGCGGGCACGCTCGACCTGCTCGATCCGGCCGAGCTGGCGGCGGTGCTCACCCACGAGCGGGCGCACGCCCAGGAGCGGCACGATCTGGTGCTGCTGCCGTTCACCGCGCTGTGCCGGGCGCTGCCCTGGTTCCGGTGGGTGCGGGACGCGCACGCGCGGGTGGCGCTGCTGGTCGAGATGCGTGCCGACGACAAGGCCCGGGAGCTGCACGCGGACGCGCCGCTGGCCGGTGCGCTGCGCCGGTTCGCCGCCGCCGAGCACCGGGTGCAGCCGGCCGGCACGCTCGGACTCGGCGACCGCGACCTCGACGTACGCGTGCAGCGGCTGCTCGTCGCGGACCGCCCGCCGCGGGTGCTCGGCGCGATGGCGCTGGCTGTCGCGGGCACGCTCGTCTCCCTGCCGTTCGCCCTGTTCCTGAGCTGACGTCGCCCCCTACGGGACTTCTCCGGGTTCGCCGCTCCTATAGGTAGCGAGGCTACGTGTAGGTTGGCTACGACAAGAGAGCCAACCCATGGGAGGACGACAGTGGACCCGCTGCTCCTCGCCCGCCTCCAGTTCGCCACCACCACCTCGATCCATTTCCTGTTCGTGGCGGTCACACTCGGCCTGGTCACGCTCCTGGTCGGGTTGCAGACGGCCGGCTACCTGACCGGCAAGCCGGTGTACGAGCGGCTGACCCGGTTCTGGGGCCAGCTCTACGTGATCAACTACGTGCTCGGCATCGCCACCGGCATCGTCATGGAGTTCCAGTTCGGCCTGAACTGGAGCGGGCTGTCGCGCTACGTCGGGAACGTCTTCGGCGCGCCGCTGGCCATCGAGACGCTGGTGGCGTTCTTCCTGGAGTCCACGTTCCTCGGCATGTGGATCTTCGGGTGGCACCGGCTGCGGCGCGGCGTGCACCTGGCGCTGCTCTGGGGCGTGGCGATCACCGCGTACGCCTCGGCCTTCTGGATCATGGTCGCGAACGCCTGGCTGCAGAACCCGGTCGGGTACGAGGTCCGCGACGGCGTCGCCCACCTCACCGACTTCGGCGCGCTGCTCACCAACCCGACGTTCGGCATGGCGTTCGGTCACGTGATCTCGGCGAGCCTGGTCACCGGCGGGCTGCTGATGGCCGCGGTGAGCGCCTGGCACCTGCTGCGGCGTACTCCCGACTACGCGCTGTTCCGCACCTCGCTGCGGCTCGGCCTGGTCACCGCGGCCCTGGCGGTCAGCATGCTCCAGGGCTTCGGCTTCGCCCAGTTCGGGCCGGTCGGGCAGCTCCAGCCGACCAAGTTCGGCGGCGGGCCGGAGCGGGACGCGCTCGTCGCCGACTGGACCGCGCGCTTCGGCCCCGGCGACTGGGAACCGCCGGTGCTCTCCAACGTCGGCCTCGGCTTCATGATCCTGATCGGCTTCACGCTCGGCGCGCTCTGGCTCCTGCTGCCGCTGCTCTGGCGCGACTGGATCATCAGGTTGAAGGCGCCGCTCTGGCTGATCCTGCTCGGCCTGCCGCTGCCCTTCGTGGCGATGCTGCTCGGCTGGATCGCCCGCGAGGTCGGCCGCCAGCCCTGGGCCGCGTACGGGCTGCTGCCCACCGCGCAGGCCGTCTCGCCGGTCTCACCGGGGCTGATGCTCACCTCGCTGATCGGGTTCAGTCTGCTGCTCGGCGCGCTCGCGGTGACCAACTGGACGCTGATGGCCCGGCACGCCGCCCGTGGAGCGCAGGACCCCGCGCTCGGCCGCCCGCCCACGCCCGACAGCGACGCCCACCACCAGCCCGTGTTCGTCTGAGGGAGCCCGACGTGGAACTCGCCTGGTACGCCCTGCTCGGCCTCTTCTTCGCCACCTACCTCGTGCTCGGCGGCTACGACTACGGCGTCGGCCTGCTGCTGGCCCGACGTGGCCCGGCACCGGGCAACCGGGCCACGCTCACCGCGCTCGGGCCGTTCTTCCTCGGCAACGAGGTCTGGCTGGTCGCCGCCGTCGGCATCCTGTTCGGCGCGTTCCCCAGGCTGGAGGGCGAACTGCTCTCCGGCTTCTACCCGGCCGTGCTCGCCGCGCTGGCGGGTGTGGTGCTGGTGACCGCCGGGGTGCAGTTGCGCAGCCGCCCGGCCTCCGCCGCCGCCCGCGCCCGCTGGGACCGGGTGGTGGTGGTCGGCTGCCTGCTCGCCGCGCTGGGCTGGGGCGCGGTGCTCGCCGGGCTGCTCCAGGGCGTGCCGTTGAGCGCCGACGGCCACGTGGTCGGTGTCGGTCATCTCGCCACCCCGTTCGCCGCCGCCGCCGGGCTGGCGCTGCTCGCGCTGGTGGCGGTGCACGGTGCGACGTTCCTCACGCTCCGGCTGCCCGCCGCCGAGGCCCCGGCGCTCGCCCGGCTGGCGAGCGGCCTGGTGCCCGCCGCACTCGTCGCGGTCGGCGCGGCCACCGTCCTGGGTGTGCTCTCCGATCGGGTACGCGCCGCTGTGGCGCGCCCGGCTGTCGCCGTACTCCTGCCGTTGGCGCTCGTGGCGGCGCTGCTGGCGGCCCGCGCGGCGCTGCGGCGGGGCCGGGCCGGGGTGGCCTTCGCGGCGACCGCGACGGCGCTGGCGCTTCCGGCGCCGCTGATCGGGGCCGCGCTCTGGCCCCGGATCCTGGTCTCCATCACCGACCCGGCGGCGTCGCTGACGGTGGCCGAGGCGGCCGCCGCCCGCCCGACGCTGGCGCTGTTGGGATGGCTCGCGTTACCGCTCCTGCCGGCCCTACTAGGCTTTCAGGCGATGTGCTGGTGGGTTTTCCGGGGACGGATCGACGGCAGGGCACCGGTGTACTGGTGAACCGCCGCCCGTTCGACCCGCGTCTGCTGCGTCGGGTCCCCGCGGCCCGGCGCGACCTCGCCGTGCTCGCGGTGCTGGGCGGGCTCACCGCACTGCTGGTGATCGCCCAGGCCACCGCGCTGGCGACGCTGCTGGCGACGGCGTTCGACGGGCGGCTGCACCGGCCGGCGCTGGCCGGTCTCGTGGCCGCTGTCGCCGGGCGGGCGCTGGTGAGCTGGGCGCAGGGCACCGTGGCGGCGCGGGCCGCCGCCACAGTGAAGGCGGCGCTGCGCGCCGACCTGCTCGGCGCGGTCGGCCGGCACGGCCCCACCTGGGTCGCCGGACAGCGGGCCGGGCAGCTCGCCACGCTGGCCGGGCGCGGCCTGGACGCGCTCGACCCTTACTTCACCGGCTACCTGCCACAGCTCGTGCTGAGCGTCACGGTGCCGGTGGCGGTGCTGGCCCGGATCGTGTTCGCCGACTGGAGCTCGGCGCTGATCATCGCGCTCACCATCCCGCTCATCCCGATCTTCGGCGCGCTGCTCGGCTGGCAGGCGCAGGCCGCCACCGAACGGCAGTGGCGGCGGCTGTCGCTGCTCGGCGGGCACTTCCTCGACATGGTGGCCGGGCTGCCCACGCTGCGCGCGTTCGGCCGGTCCCGGGGGCAGGTCGACGTGGTACGCCGGATGGCCGACGGCCACCGCCAGGCCACCATGAAGACGCTGCGGATCGCGTTCCTGTCCGCGCTGGTGCTGGAGCTGGTCGCCACGCTCTCCGTCGCGCTGGTCGCGGTGCCGGTCGGCATCCGGCTGCTCGGCGGCGGCCTCACGCTCTCCACCGCGCTGCTGGTGCTGCTGCTCACCCCGGAGGCGTACCTGCCGCTGCGGGCCGCGGGCAGCCGGTTCCACGCCAGCATGGAAGGACTCACCGCGCTGGACGAGGCGCTCACACTCTCCGCCACCGACGCGCCCGCCACCGCCGAACCGCGCCGTCCGGCGCCGCGCGGCCGGGGTGAGATCCGCTTCGAGGGCGTAACGGTCGCGTACGACCGGACCACAGCGCTGCGCGACGTCACGCTGACCGTCCGGCCCGGCGACCGGGTGGCGATCATCGGGCCCAGCGGCGCGGGCAAGAGCACGCTGCTCAACCTGCTGCTCGGCTTCGTCGCACCGACCTCGGGCCGGGTCACGGTCGACGGGGTGGACCTGGCCGGCGTCGACCTCGACGCCTGGCGGCGCGAACTGGCCTGGGTGCCGCAGCGGGCGCACCTGTTCGCCGGGTCGCTCGCCGACAACATCCGCCTGGGCGCACCGGAGACCCCTGACGCCGCGCTCGCCGCGGCGGTCACCGGCGCCGCGCTCGACGAGGTGGTAGGCGCCCTGCCCGACGGGCTGGACACCCGCCTGGGCGAGCGCGGTCACGGCCTGTCCAGCGGTCAGCGGCAGCGTGTCGCCCTGGCTCGTGCGTTCCTGCGGGACGCGCCGATCGTGCTGCTCGACGAGCCGACAGCGCGGCTGGACAGCGCCAGCGAGGCGGTCGTGCTGGACGCGACCCGGCGGCTGGTCGCCGGACGTACCGCGCTGCTCGTCGCGCACCGGCCCGCGCTGCTCGCCGACGCCGACCGGATCCTGCGCGTCGAGGACGGCCGGGTCACCGAACTGCACCCGACCGCCACCGGACCGGCGGTGCCGCGATGATCCCCGTCTCCCCCACCCGCCCGGTGGTGACCCGGTGACCGCCGCCGACGGCGTGACGCCTGTGGGCCGCGAGCCGGCCGGGCCGACGGGGGTTCCGGTGCCGCCCTCCGGCTCGCCGGAACCGCCCGCGCCCGCCCGGCCCGGCGCGGAACGTGCGGTGCTGCGCCTGGCCCGGCCCTACCTGAGCCGGCTGCTCGGCGCCGGGCTGCTCGCCGCCGCCACCGAGTTCGCCGGCTTGGCGCTGATGGCCACCGCCACCTGGCTGCTGATGAGCGCCGCCGGCCGTCCGCCGCTGGACCGGCTGACGGTGGCGATCGTCGCGGTCCGGGCACTGGCGGTCAGCCGGGGCGTGTTCCGGTACACCGAACGGCTCGCCGGGCACGACGCCGTCCTCCGCATGATCACCGACGTGCGGGCGCGCGTCTTCGCCACGCTCGCCGCCCGCCGGGAGACCGGCCGCCGTACCGGGGACGCGCTGAGCCGGCTGGTGTCGGACGTGGAGGCGGCCCAGGATCTGCTCCTGCGCGTCCTCGTACCGGGTGCGGCGGCAGCGCTGGTCAGCGTGCTCGCGGTCGGCGTCGCCGCGCTGATCTCGCCACCGGCCGCCGGTGTGCTCGCGCTCGGCCTGCTCGTGGCGGGCGTGGCGCTCCCCGCGCTCGCCGCCCGGATCACCCGCCGCGCCGCCGACGAGGTGGCCCCGCTGCGGGGCGCGCTCGCCGTCGACGCGGTCGACCTCACCCACGGCGCCGCCGACCTGGCCGCGTTCGGCGCGACAGGCGCCGCGCTCGCCGCCGCCGACGAGCGGGCCGGACGACTGGCCCGGCTGGAACGAAGGCTCGCCGCGACCGGCTTCGCGGTGGACGCGCTCGGCGTCCTCGTGGCTGCTCTCACCGCCGCCGCCGTGGTGGTCGTGGCGCTGCGCGCCGAGGTCGGCGGCGTGCTCGTCGGCGTCCTCGCGGTCGGCTCGCTCGCCGCCGTGGAGGTGGCGCTCGCGCTCGTCGCGGCGGCCCGCCAGCGCACCCAGCTGCGGGCCGGGCTGGCCCGGGTCGCCGACCTGCTCACCGAGCCTGGCCCGGCGACCCCACCGGACGCGCCGGAGCCCACTGTCGACGGCCACGACGTGCGGTTCGCCGACGTGACGGTCCGCTACCGGGCCGGCGCCGCCCCCGCCCTGGCCGGGTTCGGCCTCGACCTGCCGGCCGGCCGGCGGGTGGCGGTGGTCGGGCCGAGCGGCGCCGGCAAGAGCACGCTCGCCGCGGTGCTCACCGGCGCGGTACGCCCCGACACCGGCCGCGTCACCGCCGGCGGCGTGCCGGTGTCCGAGATCCCGGCCGAGCACCTGCCCCGGGTGGTCGGCGGCCTGCTCGCCGAGGCGTACGTCTTCCACGCCACGGTCAAGGAGAACCTGCTCCTCGGCCGGCCGGACGCCACCGAGGCGGACCTGGTCGCCGCGACCCGGGCGGCCGGACTGCTCGACTGGGTACGCGAACAGCCAGACGGCTGGGACACGGTGGTCGGCGAGCAGGGCGGGCAGCTCTCCGGCGGGCAGCGGCAGCGGCTCGCGCTGGCCCGCGCGCTGCTGGCCGCCCCACCGGTGCTGGTGCTCGACGAGCCGACCGAGGGGCTCGACCCGGCGGCCGCCGACGCGGTGCTGGACTCCACGCTCGCCGCCACCCCGGCCGGGCACTCGGTGCTGCTGATCAGCCACCGGCTCAGCGGCCTCGCCGGGTTCGACGAGATCGTGGTGCTCGAAGGCGGCCGGATGGTGCAGCGCGGCCGGCACGACGAGCTGGTGGCGCGCCCCGGCTGGTACCGGGAGCAGTGGCTGCGCCAGGAGGCGGCCGAGCGCGGCTACCTGGCGATCACGCCCTGACGTCCGGCCGATCGGGGTTTTCCCTGACGCGGGTTGTCGCCCGCCGGTGGCAGGCTTACCCGCATGCGGGTGCATGAGGAGGCAGTGGTCGACCGCCGGCTGCACGAGTTGTCCACGCGGTTGCACGGACCGAACCGGCTCAAGGCCGACCTGCTGACCGAGGCGCGGCACGCGCTGGAGGACGCCGTCGAGGCGTACCGGGAAGGGGGCCTGCCGCGCGCGGAGGCGCAGCGGCGGGCGGTCGCCGAGTTCGGCAGCGACGCCCAGCTCGTGCCGGGTTTCCAGGCCGAGCTGGCGGTCGGCGCGCTGCGCGGGCTGGCGCTGCGCACGCTCGTGGTGGCGGTGGTGCTCATCGCCGCCGGTGACCTGACCTGGCAGGGGTCGAGCTGGAGCGACGGTCCGCCCCCGCCACAGAGCTACCTGCTGCTCTCCGCCGCGCTGAACGGCATCTGGGGCGTGGTCGCCGCGCTGGCGCTGGTCGCGCTGCTGGTCGGTCCGCTGGTCGCCCGGTGGGGTTCACCGCGGCTCGTCCGCCCGGCGCGGCTGATCGGTTTCGGTCTGACCGGCAGCCTGCTGCTCGGCGCGGTCGCCGGGGGCGCGCTGTTCGGCTGGTCGATCGGGCTGTGGGACGCCGCGCTCACCTGGCCGCCCCTGGTCATCGGGATGATGGTGGTCTCGGCGGCCTGGTTCGCGCTGGCCCGGGCGGCCCGCTGCTGGGTGCTCGCCGACCGCCGGCTGGCCGGCTGAGCGGCCGCCCCTCGGGCTTGCTGCTCGGGCGTCCGGCTGCCCGCTCGGCGGGCCGGGCTGCCGCCGCGGTCAGGCCGGTGCGGTGGGTGGCTCGTCCGCGCCGAGGAACCGTCCGACGGTGGCGCTGAACTCGCGCCAGCCGGCCCGCTCCCCCGCCAGCGCCCGGCCGCCGGCATCGGTCAGCTCGTAGGTGCGGCGCTCCCGGCCGTTCACAGTGCTCCAGGTGCTCGCCACCAGCCCGGCCCGCTCCAGCCGGCGCAAAGCCGGATAGATGGTCCCGGTGGGCAGATCCAGCGTGCCGCCGCTGCGGGCACGCAACGCCTCGATGATCGCGTAGCCGTGCAGCGCGCCCCGTTCCAGCACGGCGAGCAGCAGCGCGTCCAGGTGTCCGTGCAGCGCCTGCGCCTTCATGCGTAGCAACGCTACTTGTCGCGCCGCCGCGACGCCAAGGGGTGCGACTCCCGGTCGGAACCGTCGCCCACTAGGGTATGTGCGCAGAGTCACTCGGCGGCGCGACGCCGTCGGGTGGGCAACCCGAACGCACACGGAGGTCAGCGTGGCCCGCCAGTCGCCCCAACGGCCCGACGCCGACGAGCCCGAGCTCGACGACACCGACGCCGCCGCCGCGGCCGACGAGGTCGAGGAGGACCGCCCGCCGGCCGACCGCGCGCTCTGGGACGAGGTGCGGATCGACCCGGTGGAGATCGCCCTGCCCGCCGGCACCGGCTTCACGCTGCGGGCGTACCGGCAGGCGCGCGAGCTGACCCCGACCGACGTCGCCGAGCGCGACCAGGACGACCCGTTCCTGGCCCGCCGTCAGGTCGTCGAGACCGAGGAGGACGAGGAGGTGGTGATCCTCGACGAGGAGTTCGCCGCCCTCTCCGCCGAGGAGGACGACGAGGACGAGGAGAAGGACGCCAAGTCCCGCCGCAAGGGCAAGGCCGACGCCTCGGACGACGAGAAGGCCGAGGCCGGCGAGGACGACGCCGAGGACGACGAGGACGAGGACGAGGCGGGCGACGAGGAGGTGCCGGTCTTCCTCACCCACAAGGGCCGGCTCCTGCTGTTCAAGACGCCGGAGTCATTGGTCACTTTCATCCGTTCCGGTGCGCCCAACGACCTGTCCCAGCTGGACAGTTGGAATGAACTGTCCGAACGGCTGGAGCCGGCCGACATCGCCCCGCTGGACGAGGACACGTACGAGCTCGACCTGGTGGTGGAGAACCTGCGCGGCGGCCACGACGCGTGGGACCACGAGCTGCTCATCGAAGCCGGTGAGATCGCCCGTGACCTGGCGTACGCCCTGCGGCTACCCGCCGTGCTGGACATGCTCTCGGCGGGCTCCAGCCTGGACGACCTGGACGAGGCGCTGCGCGCTTCCGTCAACGGTGGCGTCGGTGGTTTCCTGGGTCGTCGGCGGCTGAAGAAAATCGGGGCACAAACCGCAAGTTTGGGTTGGCGCACCATTGTCGGCAAGATCTCTGCGGTTGTGGACTGGCGCGACTGACCCGGAGCGGGGAGCATCAGTCTCTGGCAGAGCAAGACCTGTGTCCCGGGAGGAGGACGACGCCGTGGCGCTCGTGCGCGTGTACTGCGGTCTGGCCTCGGCAGATCCGGCCGACCGAACGGCTTCGGCCGGAACGACGCTGACGTCCGCTGTGGTCGACGACGCAGGCCGTCTGCTGCACGTCTGCGAGATCGGTGACGATCCCGCCGGTTACGCCCGGCTGGTCGCGCTGCTGGTGGAACGGTCCGGCGGTCCGAGCGGCGCGGCCATCGCCGCGGACAGCGACGACCACATCGTCACCTCGCTGCTGAGCGCCGCCGGCCGCCCGCTGGCGATCGCGGACGACGACTCGGTCGACGACTTCGCCGAGCGCTTCGCCGACGACGACTCCCTGGAGGAGATGCAGTCCCCGCCCGCCGAGCGCCGGGCGGTCGGGCTGGCCCGTGCGCTTCAGGCCGGCGCGCTCTCCGCGGTGACCCTCCCGGCGCCGCGCGAACTCGCCGGATACACGCAGGTCCTGGCCGCGCACGCGGCGCTGGCGAGTGGCCGTCACTCCGCCGCCGTGACACTGCGCGAGGTGCTCCGCGAGCTCTACCCGGCCGCGCTGCGGGCCTACCCGGATCCTGCCGACCGGGTCGCCCTGGCGGTCCTCGACGCGCTGCCCGAGCCGGGGATGCTCACCGGCCCCGCGGGCCGTGGTGGCCGGGACGGCGCGCTGGCCGCCGACGCGGTCGTCGCGCAGCTGGCCAGCGAGGGCGTGGCCGACGCCGACGCCGTCTCCGACGCGGTGACCGCGCTGCGTGTCGCCATCTCCGAGACGCCCCGGCGGGCCACCGTCAACCGCACGCTCACCGCGGCCGTCGCCGAGACCGTACGCCAGGCCGTCGCCTCCGTCCGGACCTGTGACGCCGGCTGCGACGCGCTCGTCGGCGCGCTCGCCGAACGCACCGCTCCCACTCCCGCGACCGGCCGCCGGGCCGCCGCCCGACGGGGCGAGCAGGTCGACGAGCTGGCCTCGACGCCCGCGGCCGACCTGCGTCCGGTGCGCTCCATCCAGCCGGACCCGATCGCCGAGCCCCACCGCGGTCGTCCCGAGCCGGCCGGGGCACCCGAGCCGGCCGGTCGTCGCGGTCGTCCCGAGCCGCTCCCCGGCGGGCGGCGCAGCCGTCCGGAGCCGGTGTCCGGTCCGGCCGCCACGACGACGCCCCGGCCGCTCGGCCCGCCACCTGTCGCGCCCGCGCCCGTCACGCCGCCGCCGGTCGCCCCGGCGCCGGTCACGCCCGTCGCTCCGGCAGCAGCACTGGGCCGGCCGTCCTCGGCTCCCCCGGCGCGGCCCGAGCCGACCGGCGCGCCGCTGCCGTCGCGGGTGGACGGCCCCACCAACCGGCCGGTCTCCGCGCCGCCTCCGCCGCCACCCGGGATCACGCCGATCGCCCCGTCCCCGCGCGGCGCCGTGCCGCCGGCCGAGGCCGGCGAGCCGTTCCGCCCGACGCTCACCACCGCGGCGATCAACAAGGCGCGGGCCGAGCGGCAGCGCACAGTCATCCCGCCCCGGCCGAAGACCAACCAGAACCCGCACCAGGAACCGCCCACCGGTGGATTCAGCGCCACCGACCTGAGCATCCCGGTGCCGGCCCCGCGTCCGCCCGCGCCGGAGGCGCCGCCGGGCTCCCGGGCGAACTGGCCGCTGGTGAACACCGAGGACGACACCGCCCGGGAGCGGGAGGGCACCACCTACCCGTACGGGCGGGGCGTGGACGCGCCGAGCGACCCGGGCCGGGTCACGCCGCCGTGGCTCGCCGACGACCTGCCGCAGGAGCCGCCGATGCTGCGGCTGGTGGAGCCGCCGCCGCTCGCCGACCGCGCGCTGCGCGACGAGATGGGCCGGCCGGCCGACCCCGGCCTGGAGACGCCCCCGCTGCGTCTCGTCGACCAGGGCGACCCGGGCCGCGTACCGCTGCCCGCCGCGCCCGAGCGGCGTCCCGCCCCGAAGGAGCACCGGCCGCCGCCGGTCTCCGACGAGGGTGACGGCGACCTGCTGATCTTCGCGCAGGCCAAGTCCGCCTGGTTCGTCGGCCACGGCGACGAGGCCGACCTGGAGTGGTCGACCACCGCCGACACCGGCTGGCAGGCGGCCGAGCAGGCGGCCCGCCCGGCCGTCGGCGCGGAGACCAAGGCCGGGCTGCCGAAGCGCGTGCCGCAGGCCAACCTGGTCCCGGGCTCCCCGCTGCGCGAGGAGCGTCCTCTGCGGATCGTCCGGAACGCGGCGAGCCTCGCCGAGAACACCACCGGATACTTCCGGGGCTGGCGGCGCGGCCAGGAGATCGGCGGCTTCGCCGTGGGCGGCCGTCCGGGCCGTGAGGCGGCCGGCGGCTGGGACTTCACCCGCGACACCGGCGACCGCGACGACGACCGGGAGTACGAGTACCGCTCGGCGGGCTACCGCTCCTGACCGGGCCCGCCGGGGTGTTCCATCCCACACCGGGACGATTTGACGCTGGGCTGGACCGGCCGGGAACATACCCGGCGGACCAGCGGCGGCGCCTGTTCGCCGGGGTGGGAAGGCGATTCCATTGGCGACACCGGCGTTCGACTCCACTGTGCTCACCCGGCGGGGCGTCCTCGCCGCCGCTGCCGGGAGCCTGCTGCTCGCCGGGTGCGCGCCGCAGGGCCAGCGGCCGGACGACGGCCCGTCCAGCAGCGCGCCGAGCGACCAGGACCTGATCGTCGGCGCGAGCCTGGAACTGACCGGCGCCGGGTCGCTGCTCGGCGTCGCCCAGCGGCAGGCCCTTCAGCTCACCGCCGACTCGCTCAACCGCACCGGCCTGCCGGTCGGGAACCTGGTCCGGTCGGTCCGGCTCCAGATCCTGGACAACGGCAGCAATCCCGAGGTCGCCGCCCGCCACGCCGCCGAGTTCACCCGGGCCGGCGCCCAGGCGCTGATCGGCGGCGTGCTCGGCGAGACCTCGGTGGCCCTCGCGGCGGCCGCCCAGCGGGTCAAGACGCCCTTCCTGTCGCTCGGCTACGGTGACCGCATCGCGCTGCCGCTGGACGAGCGCACGTTCACCTACAAGCTCACCCCGGACGCCGTCGACATGGCACGTCGCCTGGTGGAGCTGTTCGAGTCCAAGAAGATCCGGCGGGTGTCGGTGCTCGCCGCCGACGGGATGCACGGCGACTCGGGTGTGCGGGCGATGCGGGAGGCGCTCGCCGACAGCAGCACCGACCTGGCCCGCACGGTACGCCTTCCGGCGACCGGCCGGCGCTTCCGTACCGCCGCCGAGCGCGTCGCCGGGGGCCAGCGGGACGGCGTGGTGGTCTGGGCTACCGCACCCGACTCCGGTGTCGCGGCACGGGAGCTGCGCGCCGCCGGTCACCGCGGCCCGATCTTCTTCGACGCCGGCGCGGTCGCCGACGACACCGTCCAGGGGGCGAACGCCGCCGCCGTGGAGGGCGCGTACGCGGTGCACCCGGCCTGCCTGGACGTCTCCGCTGCGACCGCCACCACGACGGCGCAGCTGGCCCGCCGGGACTTCGTCAACCGCTACACGCAGCGGCACGGCGTCAGCCCGGACTTCGCCCCGTACGCCTCGGACGCGCTCCAGCTCCTCGCCACGTCGGCGCGGATGGCGACGAGCCTGGACCGGGGCCGGCTGCGGGCGCTCCTCCAGGCGCAGACCGTCGAGGGCATCGCCGGCGGATACGCGTTCCGCGCCGACCGGCACGGCGGCATGGAGCCCGACTCGCTCGCCGTTTACCAGGTGTTCCGGGGCAACTGGACCCGGTACGCCTGACCTCACCCGTCGCCCGGTGACCGTCCCGCCTGGAGGGTCACCGGGCGATCGCGTACCGTGTCCGCCCCCAGACGGCAGGAAGCGCCCGGTGGCCCTGAGGCCGCCGGGCGCTTCCGCGCGTCGGTCAGGCGGGCGCGACGGCCCGCGAGCGCCGCATGGTGAGCACGTACTCGACCAGCGAGATCAGCACGTGCTTCGTGGACTCCCGGTTCCGGGCGTCGCACGGCACCACCGGCACGTCGCGGGAGATCGCCAGCGCGTCCCGGACGTCCTGCGGATCGTGGTACTGCATGCCGTCGAAGCAGTTGATGGCGATCAGGTACGGCAACCGCCGGTGCTCGAAGAAGTCGATCGCGGCGAAGCAGTCGGCGAGCCGGCGGGTGTCGACCAGCACCACCGCGCCGATCGCACCCCGGACCAACTCGTCCCACATGAACCAGAACCGCGTCTGACCCGGAGTACCGAACAGGTACAGGATCAGATCCCGGTCGATCGAGATACGACCGAAGTCCATCGCCACCGTGGTCGTCGTCTTACCCGGCACCTGCCGGGTGTCGTCGACGCCGACACCGGCGGAGGTCATGATCGCCTCGGTGGTCAGCGGCGTGATCTCGGAGACCGAGCCGACCAGCGTCGTCTTGCCGACGCCGAACCCACCGGCGATAACGATCTTCGCCGACGTCACTCGGCCGCTCGGGGCCGGCGGCCGGTGCGACATGTCAGAGCCTGCGAAGTCCACTCAGCACCCTCTCCAGCAGTTCAGTGCCCACCGCGTCGTCGGAGTCGTCCAAGATGGTCGGCTCGTGGACCGCGACCAGGCCGTCCGTCGCCATGTCGGCGATGAGCACCCGGGCCACGCCGAGCGGAAGCTGCATCCGCGCCGCGATCTCGGCGAGCGACTGCACACGTCCGTCACACAACGCGGCGATGTACTGGTGTTCACGACCGTGGCCGCCACCATTGCCAGTGGCAACCGCTCGGCCGCGCACCGTCGTCTCGACGAGTGCCTCCAGGGCGATGTCGAGCCGGGGACGGGTACGGCCGCGGGTAACGGCGTACGGCCGGACCAACGCTCCGGTCGGCTCGTCACGATCCGCCATTTCGCCGCTCACCTCCCTCGTACCCGGCACCGGCTCGCCCCGGTGGCATCCGTCGCTGTCGTAGTTGTTCCCGCACCTGACCCACCGGCCAGCGCGTCATTCAGCCCATCATCCCCACAGCCGTGCGCGGCTGCGGCGTCAGGGCATCGCCCACCCGGTCCACGAGCAGGGCCATCTCGTACCCGACCTGACCCACGTCGCAGCTCCGCGCCGCCAGCACAGCGAACGACGAGCCGTCGGAGATGGACATCAGGAACAGGAAACCGTTGTCCATCTCGACGACTGTCTGCAACACCGCTCCGCCCTCGAAGCAGCGGGCCGCGCCCTGGGTCAGGCTGACCAGACCGGACGCGATCGCGGCGAGCTGGTCGGCGCGGTCCCGCGGAAGGTCACGGGACGAGGCGAGAAGCAGGCCGTCGGCCGAGACCGCGACCGCGTGCGCCACACCGGGCACCCGGTCGGCGAAGTTGGCGAGCAGCCATCCGAGATCCTGCGTAGTAGTCATCCTTGTTGCTCCTTCTGCCCGCTCCCGGCCACCGGGCCTGAGCCAGACTGCGAGGACTGCTGCCCGCCCGGAGTGCCCTCCGGGCCGGTCGTGTTGCTGTCGGTGTTACGCCCGCGCTGTACGCCCCGATGGTAGGCCGAGAGCAGGCCCCGAACACCCTCCGGAGTACGCCGCTGCACCGACGCGGAAGGCTTCTCGATGCTGCCGGGCACGAGCTGCGCCATCGGCGTCCGCTTCGGCAGGCCCTTCTGGGTGGTCTCCGCAACCGGGACCTCGGTGGCCGCCGACGCGGCACGCCAGCCGTCGTCGGCCGCCGTCTGCCACGGGGAGGAGGACTGCGGCGACGCGGTCGGCTGCCGGGTGGGCAACCCGCCGGTGTGCGCGGGACGGGTGTTCCCGTTCGCCGCGCCGTTGTCACGCGGTGCTCCGCCGGCCGTCGGAGTGTGTGCCATCGGCGTGTTACCTGTCGTTGCGGGTGTCTTCTGCGGCACGGGCCGGCCGGCCGTGTCCACCTTGGCGAACTGCTGGGTGGCGGCGCCGCCGTTCGTCGTCGCGGCCGGTGCCGCCGACTCCTCGTTGGGTCCGGGCCGGCGGGTGCGGAACCACGCCGACTCCAGCTCCCGGAAGATCGGCAGCTCCATCGTCTCGTCCGCGTACCGCTGACGGTTGCCCTGCTGCTGCGGCGCGGCCGGGCGTGCCACCGGTGCCGCCGGGCGGTTCGCCGCCGGGGCCTCGGCCGGCCGGCTCGCGGCCGGAGCGGCGGACGGCTGGCCGGCCGCCTGCTGCGGGGTGGCCGGAATCTCCGTGCGCGGCACCCGGGGCAGCTCGGTGGTCATGTCCATGCCACTGGTGGGCCGTTCCGGCGCCGCCGGAGCCGGGGTCGGCGCGACCGGCGGCCAGACCGGCGGGGCGCTGACACCCGGTGCGGGCATCGGACGTGCCTGCGGCTGGTTCGCCGGCGGCGCGGAGGCCGGGTACCCGGCGGCGGGCTGCCCGGACACCGGCGCGGGGTGCCCGGAGACCGGCGCGGCCGAGACCGGACGGTACGGCAGCGGGTCGCCGGAGACCGGCGCCGCGGAGACCGGGCGGCCCGAGAACGGGTCGCCGGAGACCGGCGCGGCCGAGACCGGGCGGTACGGCAGCGGGTTGCCGGAGACCGGCGCGCCGGAGACCGGGGGCAGCGGCGGGGCCGACACCGGCGGGACCGGCGGCGCGGAGACCGGCGGCGGGCTGTAGGGCCGCGCCTCCGGGCTGCTCGGCAGCTGGCGCGGGATCGCCGGCTGCTGGCCGGTGCTGCCCGGGTCGCCGTCGGCCGGGTTGCGCCGCTGCGGCAGCGGGTCCGTCGACTGGCCGTTGGGCCGGCCGCCGAATCCGCCGTCGCCGCCGGACGGGCTGGCGCCGGTCAGGTCGGACCAGGCCGGCATGGCACGGCCGCCACCGGCGTTCGCCGGGGTGCCCGAGCCGTTGCGCGGCGCCGGGTCGAAGGCGCGTCCGCCGAGCGTGACCTGGTTGCCCGAGGAGCCCGGGTGGGGCGCCGGCGGCAGGCTCGGCGGGTTGTTGTTGCCGAAGGCGGCCAGGGCGCCGAAGGCCGGTGCCGGGCCGTTCTGCTGCGGGCCCGCGGCCGGCAGGGCCGGTCCGGGCAGGCCACGGCCGGCCAGGGCGCGCGGCACCAGGACCGAGGTCGGCAGCGTCACGTCGGCGACGGTGCCCCGGTCGGCACCCGGCCGCAGCTCGACCCGGACGCCGTGCCGGGCGGCCAGCCGCGCGACCACGACCAGGCCCATCATCCGGGAGACCGCGACGTCCACCTGCGGCGGCGTGGCCAGCCGCTCGTTGAGGTCGCGGAGCTGGTCCGGGCTGATGCCGATGCCGCGGTCCTCCACGTAGAGGGAGGCGCGGTCGCCGACCCGCCGGGCCTCCACCATGACCTGCGAGTCCGGCGGGGAGAAGGCGGTGGCGTTGTCGAACAGCTCGGCGACCAGGTGCACCAGGTCGTTGACCGCGTGGGCGGCGACCTCGATGTCCCGGTCGATCACGCCGAACTCGATCCGGGTGTAGTGCTCGACCTCGGACTGGGCGGCGCGCAGCACGTCGATCAGTGCGGCGGGCTCGCGCTGCACACGGGTGGAGTCCGCACCGGCGAGGACCAGCAGGTTCTCGTCGTTGCGGCGCATCCGGGTGGCCAGGTGGTCGAGCTGGAACAGCTCGGCCAGCCGGTCCGGGTCCTCCTCGCCGCGCTCCAGGCGGTCGAGGTGGCCGATCAGCCGGTCGACCAGGATCTGCGAGCGGCGGGCCAGGTTGACGAACATGGTCGCAACCGAGGCCCGCAGGGCGGCCTGCTCGGCGGCGGTCCGGACGGCCTCCAGGTGGACGGCGTTGAACGCCTCGGTCACCTGGCCGAACTCGTCCTTGCTGCGCACCGGCAGCGGCTCGGCGATCTGGTTTGCCAGTTGCACAGGGGAGAGCTGGCCGGTCACCTGCGGGTCGCGCAGACGGGCGACCGCCTGTGGCAGCCCGTACTGGGCCACCGCCAGGGCGCCCTGGCGCAGGTCGCGCAGCGACCGGGCCATCGAGCGGGCCACCAGGTACGCGAACAGGATGGCCAGCAGCAGCATGGTGAGCAGCAGGCCGGTCTCCAGGAACACCTGGCGCTGGGTGTCCGAGCGCAGCGCGTCGGCCTGCCGGACCACGTTGCCGTCGAGCCGGGCCTCCACGGTCCGGATCAGCTTGGCGTTGGCGACCATGGTCTGGTCCCACTGGTCCGCCCCGAACGGGGCGTTCTCCATCGAGCCGTTGTTGTTGCCCGAGACGAAACTCGTGAAGCGGTCGGCCTTGCGCAGGTCGGGCCCGGAGACGGTCTGCTCGTAGAACAGCTTGTCGGGCTCGGTGGCGACCGACTGGAAGGTCGCCAGCGACTGCGACTGGCCGGTGCCGCTGGCGATGAACTGCTCGCGCAGCGCGGCGGTGTACTGGTTCTGGGTCAGCGCCTGGTGGACGACGACCCGGCGCTGGGTCAGGTATTCCTTCTGCCGGGCGACGGCGGCCGCCGCGCGCATCCGGTCGCTCAGGTCGTTGTTGCCGGCGAGCTGGGTGGCCGAGTCGCGGATCGCGAGCAGGTCCTCGATCAGCTGCCGGTACGCCTGGTCGGCGTCGTTGATCTTCAGCTTGCCGTTCAGCACCTGGCTGCGGGTCGCCGGAAGGTCCTTCAGCTGGGTGTCGATCGTGTCGAGCAGCCCGACGAAGTTGCGGGGCAGGTCGTCGATCTCGCCACGCTGCCGCAGGTACGGCGACTTCGCCTGGTCCACCCGCTGGTTGGCGCGGTTGTAACCCTCCTGGTACTGCGCCCGGGTCTGGAACTCCTTCGCGCCGAGGAAGAGCACGGCGCCGACCCGCTCGTCCTGCACGGTGTCGACCAGGTCACCCGAGTAGCCGATCAGGTTGGCCAGATCCCCCGCCCGGTTGGCATTGTTGAGCGTCTCCAGGTGGTCGACCAGACCACTGGTGCCCACCACGACCGTGGCGATGGTCGGCACGATCATGATCAGACCGAGCTTGGACCAGATCGGCATGTCGCGCAGCCGACTCATCGGCCGGCGCAGCCGCGACAGGAAGGAGCCCGCCGTCGTTGGCCGTTTGCTCACGTCACCGCCCTCGCATTACCGCACCCCGCGCCACCCTGAGGGCAACGCCGAGCGACCGACCCGGCGGGTCGGACCTCCGAGATTCCATCACGCCGCTCCGCAAAGAGAAAGCCCAGGTTGTCCCTCACCGGAGGTGTGATGAGATGTTGATGCAATTTGATAGCAATCCGTCTGGCCGGAGTCACTGAAGGTAATGGAACACCCGCACCGCGTCGTCCTGCTCGCCGGCCCCTCCGGGTCCGGAAAGTCATACATAGCCCAGCGAACCGGACTTCCGGTGCTCTGCCTGGACGACTTCTACAAGGACGGCGATGACCCTACGTGTCCGCGTCGAAACGGACAGGTGGACTGGGAGTCCCCCTTGTCCTGGGATTCGGACACGGCGGTGCAAACAATCGCCCGACTGGCTCGTGAGGGCAAGGCCGAAGTGCCGGTTTATGCGATCGGCGCAGACCGTCGAGTAGCCACCCGGCCATTCGATGTCGACGGATCGCCAATCTTCGTCGCCGAGGGGATCTTCGCGGCCGAGATCGTGGCCGAGTGCCGGCGACTGGGCCTGCTCGCCGGTGCGTACGCGCTGCGCCGCCCGCGCGGCGCGACGTTCCTGCGCCGCCTCGCCCGGGATCTCGCCGAGCAGCGCAAGGCGCCCCGGGTGCTGCTCCGGCGCGGGGTCGCGCTGCTGCGCGCCGAGCCGGCCGTGCTGCGCCGGCAGACCGGGCTGGGCGCCGAGGCGGCCCGGGCCGGGCAGGTGCTGCGCGGGGTGGCCGCACTGCTCTCCGGCCACCCCCGCCAGTCGTGATCAGCCGATCAGCTCGGCGTACGCCGGCTTGATCACCTCGTCGATGATCCGCAGCCGCTCGTCGAACGGGATGAACGCGCTCTTCATCGCGTTGATGGTGAACCACTGGAGTTCCTTCCAGCCGTAGCCGAAGGCCTCCACCAGCAACGCCATCTCCCGCGACATCGAGGTGCCGCTCATCAGCCGGTTGTCGGTGTTCACAGTCACCCGGAACCGCAGGTCACGCAGCAGCCCGATCGGGTGGTCGGCGATCGAGGCCGCGGCGCCGGTCTGCACGTTCGACGACGGGCACAGCTCCAGCGGGATGCGCTTGTCCCGCACGTACGCGGCCAGCCGGCCCAGCACCGGCGGGTTGCCCGGGGTGATGTCGTCGACGATGCGGACGCCGTGGCCGAGCCGGTCGGCGCCGCACCACTGGATCGCCTGCCAGATGGACGGCAAGCCGAACGCCTCACCCGCGTGGATGGTGAAGTGGAAGTTCTCCCGCTGGAGGTACTCGAACGCGTCCAGGTGCCGGGTGGGCGGGAAGCCCGCCTCGGCGCCGGCGATGTCGAACCCGACCACCCCGGTGTCGCGGTGCCGCACGGCCAGCTCGGCGATCTCCTGCGAGCGGGCCGCGTGCCGCATCGCGGTGAGCAGCGTGCCGATCCGGATCGGGGTGCCCGCCTCGGCGGCCAGCGCGCTGCCCTCCCGGAACCCGGTGACCACCGCGTCGACCACCTCGTCCAGGGTCAGGTTCTGCTCCAGGTGCTGCTCCGGCGCGAACCGCACCTCGGCGTAGACCACGCCGTCAGCGGCCAGGTCCAGCGCGCACTCGCGGGCGACCCGGCGCAGCGCGGCAGGGGTCTGCATGACCGCCACCGTGTGCGCGAACGTCTCCAGGTAGCGCTCCAGCGAGCCGGAGTTCGCCGCCTCGGTGAACCAGACGCCGAGCGCCGCCGGGTCGGTGGTGGGCAGTTCGTGGCCGACCTCGGCGGCCAGCTCGACGATCGTCGCGGGCCGCAGGCCGCCGTCGAGGTGATCGTGCAGCAGCGCCTTCGGGACCTTGACGATGTCCTCGTACGAGATTGCGACCATGCTCAGACCCTAGTCACCCCCGATACGGGCCGGGCGGTGGACCGGTCCGGTCAGGGCCGCCAGCCGTACACCCGCTCCACCGCGAGCCGCAGGACCACCCGCCCGTCGGCCACCATGGCGGCCCGGTAGTCGGCCCAGTCCGGGTGCTCGCCGCGGATCCGCCGGTACACCTCGACCAGTTCGTCAACCGTCGCGTCGTCGGTGGCCGCAGCGGGCGGGGTGAGCGTCACGGTGCCCTCGGCGACCGCGTACGCCCCGCCGTCGGCGGTGGTCACGTGGAAGCTCGCCCGGGGGTCGCGGCGCAGGTTGCGCACCTTGGCCCGGTCGCCGGTGGTGGAGCAGCGGATCAGGCCCGGCTCGGCCAGGTAGTCGAGGTTGGACAGCTGGGGGCGGCCGTCCCGGCGCAGCGTGACGAGCACTCCGCGCCCCCGCTCACCGAACAGTTCCCAGAGCCGGGCGCTCACCGCGCTCACCGCGCCACCTCGGTTCGCAGCGGCGCGAGCGCGGCGGCCAGCCGGGCGAGCTGATCCAGCATGAGCGCGGCGGCCTCCTCCCGGCCGGGGTCGGGTCGCAGCTCGCCCGCCTCGTCCAGCGCCTGCCGCAGGAAGACGACCACCTGGTCGTTGACCGGGGTCATGTTCAGCGTGGTCACCACCTGCTTGATCATCTGCACCGCGCGCAGGCCCCCGGAGGTCATGCCGTAGCTGACGAAGCCCACCGGCTTGTGCTGCCACTCGTGGTAGAGGTAGTCGATCGCGTTCTTGAGCGGCGCGCTGAAGCCGTAGTTGTACTCCGGCATGACCAGGACGAAGGCGTCCGCGGCGTCGATCTCGGCGCTCCAGGCCCGGGTGTGCTCGTGCAGGTAGACCCGCTCGGACGGGTGGTGCGGCTCGTCGTGGAAGGGCAGGTCGACCTCGGCCAGGTCGAGGAGGCGTACCTCGTCGAAGCCGGCGTGGCGGACGGCGGCCGCGGTGAACCAGTCACCGATGCGGCGGCCGACCCGGCCGGGGCGGGTGCTGGCGACGACGACGGTCAGGCGGGGCATGGCGAGGTCACTCCTGTCGGGACGGGGGCCGGGGCGGTGAGCCGGGGAACGAACCAGGCGACGATCGGCCCGATGCCGATCGCGTAGAGCAGCGTGCCGGGGCCGACGGCGCCGCCGAGCAGCCAGCCGACGGCCAGCACCGTCACCTCGATCGCGGTGCGGGCCGGGCCGAGCGGCAGGCCGCGGGCGGCCAGGCCGGTCATCAGCCCGTCCCGCGGGCCGGGGCCGAGGCGGGCGCCGAGGTAGAGCGCGGTGGCGAGGCCGTTGAGCAGGACGCCCGCGACCAGCAGGCCGATCCGGCCGGCAAGCGGGGCGACCGGCGGCAGGAGCGCCAGCGTCGCGTCGAGGGCCAGGCCGACGAGCGCCACGTTCGCCACGGTGCCGACGCCCGGCCGCTGCCGCAGCGGGATCCACAGCAGCAGCACCAGCAGCGCCACGCCGTTGACCAGCAGGCCCATCGGCAGGCCGGTGCGGTCGGCGAGGCCCTGGTGCAGCACGTCCCAGGACGCGAGCCCGAGGTCGGCGCGGACCATCAGCGCGACGCTGACGCCGAACAGGGCCAGGCCGGTGAACAGCCGCACCAGCCGGGACGGCAGTTTGGTTGACATGTCATCAACCTAGGCCGCAACTTGGTGACATGTCAACAACACCGGTACGATCGGCGCATGGACGAACCGCGCTGGCTGGACGAGCAGGAGGACCGCGCCTGGCGCGGCTACCGCCGCATGCGCCGCCTGCTCGACCTGGAACTGGCCCGGGAGCTGATGCAGGACGCCGGCCTCTCCGAGCCCGACTACGACGTCCTGAGCGACCTGTCCGAGACCCCGGAGCAGCGGCTGCGGCTCAGCGAACTCGCCGACCGGATGCTCTGGTCCCGCAGCCGCCTGTCCCACCACATCTCCCGCATGCAGCAACGCGGCCTGGTCACCCGGGAGGAGTGCGCCACCGACGGCCGCGGCTCGGTCGTCGTGCTCACCCCGGCCGGACGCCGGGCCGTCGAGGCCGCCGCACCCGGGCACGTGGCGGCCGTCCGCCGGCACCTGATCGACCGGCTCACCCCGGCCGAGGTGGCCGCGCTCGGCACGCTCAGCCAGCGGGTGATCGACCACCTCACCGGCCGCCTCCCCGGCCGACCCGAGACGGAGCACTGAGCCGTGGACGATCGCATCCTCGCCCGGCTGCGCTGCCCGGTCTGCGCCGAGCCGCTCACCGAGACCACCGCCGGCACCGCACGCGCGCTGCGCTGCCCGCGCGGGCACAGCTTCGACATCGCCCGGCAGGGATACGTGAACCTGCTCGCCGGCCGCGCCCCGCACACCGGGGACAGCGCCGAGATGGTCGCCGCCCGCGCCGGCTTCCTCGCCGCCGGCCACTACGACGCCGTCGCCGCCGCGCTTGCGACCACAGCGGTACGCGTCGCGGGCTCCGACGCGTACCCCCTGGTCGTGGATGCCGGCGCCGGGACCGGGCATTACCTCGCGGCGGTGCTGGCGGCGCTGCCTGAGGCCGCCGGCCTGGCCCTGGACGTCTCCAAGCCGGCGCTGCGCCGCGCGGCCCGGGCGCATTCGCGGGCCGCCGCCGCGCTCGCCGACACCTGGCAGCGGCTGCCCCTGGCCGACCGGTCCACCTCAGTGCTGCTGAACGTGTTCGCGCCGCGCAACGGCCCGGAGTTCCACCGGGTGCTCGACCCGGGCGGCGCGCTGCTTGTGGTCACCCCGGCCGCCGACCACCTGACCGAACTCGTCGACGCGCTGGACCTGCTGCGGGTCGACCCGGACAAGGCCGACCGGGTCGCCGGCAGCCTCGGCGCCCACTTCGCCGAGGAGTCCGCGACCGGGCACCGGGCCCGGCTCGCGCTGACCCGCGCCGAGGTCACCACGCTCGTCGGGATGGGACCGAGCGCCTGGCACGCCGACCCGCGACGGCTCGCCGCGCGCATCGCCGCGCTGCCCGAGCCGGTGCCGGTCACGCTCTCGGTCCGGCTCGGCGTGCACCGCCCGCGCTGACGCGGCTCAGGTGGAGAGGTCGACCTCTTCCCAGCCCGGCGGCTCGTCGTGGTACGGCCCGCGCAGCACCACCGCCCACTCCAGCGCCCACCGGCGCTGCCCGATCGCGTTGGCGTCCACCAGCCCCGGCAGCGCGCCACCCGCCTTCTCGGTCTCCAGGTACGCCCAGTCGAGGCAGTAGTGCAGGTCCAACAGTGCCGCGGCGTCACCGGGATGCTGCGGCGCGGCCAGGATCCGGGCCCGCCACTGGCCGAACGTCTCCCCCGCGACCAGGTTCGGCATCCGCTCGACCAGCCGCTCGTCCACCGGCACCGTCGGGTCCAGCTCCTTGGCCAGCCCGAGCACCCAGGCCAGCGAGAACAGGGCGTCGTGGTGCAGCACGAACGACCTGTGGTCGCCCCGGCCGCCCATCACGAACTGCCACTCCGGCGGCGTCACCGAGTCGACCAGGTGCGACTCCAGCAGCCAGCCCATCGCCGCCTGGGCGGGCATCCCGAAGCAACGGGCCAGGATCACGTGCAGCACCGCGATCCGGGCCTCGATCTCCGGGGTCGGACGCAGCTCGATCTCGTCGCCCGGCTCCCACACCAGCGGGAACTGCGGCGGCGGCAGCGGAAGACCCAGCCGGGACAACTCGTCCAGGCTCGCCTCCCGGACGGCCCGGGGATCGGGAGCGGGTACGCGCACGGTCAAGCCCCTGTCTGCTCACCTCGGCTCGTCGCCGGCCGATCCCCCCTGGCCTGGGAGGATAGCGGCTCCGGCCGGGCCGGCACCATGGCCGGTCCCGGTCAGCCGATCCGCTCGACGACCAGAGGCGTCGCGTCCGGCGCGTCCGGCGCCACCCGCACCGCGCGGCGCGCCTCGTCCAGCGCGGCGGGCATCCGCTCGGCGTGCTCGGCCCGCAGCTCGAACAGCGGGTCGCCGACGCGCACCCGGTCACCGCGGCGCTTGTGCAGCACCACGCCGGCCGGGATGCTCACCGGGTCCTCCTTGCGGGCCCGGCCCGCGCCGAGGCGCCACGCGGCCACCCCGATCGCGTACGCGTCGACGTCGGCGACCCAGCCGTCCTCGGTGGCGGTGACCAGCTCGACCTCGTTCGCGGTGGGCATCGGTGCGTCCGGGTCACCGCCCTGCGCCCGGATCATCGTGCGCCAGGAGTCCATCGCCCGGCCGTCCCGCAGTGCCGCCTCCGGGTCGGCGTCCGGCAGCCCGGCCGCGTCGAGCATCTCCCGGGCCAGTGCCAGCGTCAGCTCCACCACGTCGGCCGGACCGCCACCGGCGAGCACCTCCACCGACTCGGTCACCTCGACCGCGTTGCCCACTGCGAGGCCGAGCGGGGTGGACATGTCGGTGAGCAGGGCGACCGTCCGTACGCCGTGCGCGCCGCCCAGCTCGACCATGGTGCGGGCCAGCTCGCGGGCGTCGTCGACGTTCTTCATGAACGCGCCGGAGCCGACCTTCACGTCGAGCACCAGCGCGCCGGTCCCCTCGGCGATCTTCTTGCTCATGATCGAGCTGGCGATCAGCGGGATCGCCTCGACGGTGCCGGTGACGTCGCGCAACGCGTACAGCTTGCGGTCGGCCGGGGCGAGCCCGTCGCCGGCCGCGCAGATAACCGCCCCCACGTCGCGGAGCTGGGCGATGAACTCGTCGTTGGTGAGCGCCGCCCGCCAGCCCGGGATCGACTCCAGCTTGTCCAGCGTGCCGCCGGTGTGGCCCAGGCCCCGGCCGGACAGCTGCGGCACCGCCGCGCCGCACGCGGCCACCAGCGGGGTCAGCGGCAGGGTGATCTTGTCACCGACGCCGCCGGTCGAGTGCTTGTCCACCGTCGGCCGGGACACCGGCGACAGGTCGAGCCGCTCGCCGCTGGCGATCATGGCGGCGGTCCACCGGGCGATCTCCGGGGCGGTCATGCCGCGCAGCAGGATCGCCATGGCCAGCGCCGACATCTGCTCGTCGGCGACCAGACCCTTGGTGTACGCGTCGACCACCCAGTCGATCTGCCCGTCGCTCAGCACACCCCCGTCCCGCTTCGCCCGGATGACGTCAACCGCCGTAAAAGCACTCACTTCTCAAGATCCAATCAGTTGATCGCGCGTGGCCGCACCGACCCGCGAACGGTGACCAGGTCGGGCCGGGGCCGACCGTGCCCGGCGGAGGGATCAAGCCTGACCGCCCGGAGCCGGGCACGGTCGGCCCCGGCCCCAACCTCAGCCCCAGCGGACCGGAATCTCCGTAGGAGGCTCACCCTCACCAGCCCAGAAGATCGTCCCCGAGGCGTCCACCACGACCACGCGCGGCGTTCGCGCCAGTCCCCACGCGATCGCCTCGGCCGGGTCGTCCCAGGTCGACCCCTCCTCCAGCACGCCGGTCTCGGCGTCCTCGGTCTCACCGGACGACCGCTCCCAGTACGTCGTCCAGACCTGCTGCCCGGCCGACAGGTCGGGGTGCACGAACACGGTGCCCCGGCCCCGCCAGGCGGCCAGCCGGTCCGGCACCACGGGCACCGGGTGCTCGCCGGTCACCGCCTCGATGTCGGCCACGTCGAAGGCGTGCGGCAGCAGCTCCGCCATCCGCAGCGGTCCGCCCTTCGCCTCGACCAGGCACTCCGGCCCGCCCTGCTCCCAGAGCAGCTGCCGGCACCTGCCGCACGGCATCAGCGGCTCACCGGTGGCGTCGACGCAGGACAGCGCCACGATCCGGCCTCCGCCGGTCGCGTGCAGTTGCGAGACCACGCCGCACTCGGCGCAGAGCGTGACGCCGTAGCCGGCGTTCTCCACGTTGCAGCCGACCACGACCCGGCCGTCGTCGACGAGCGCGGCGGCACCCACCGGGAACTTCGAGTACGGCACGTAGGCGTGCCGCATGACCTCGGTGGCGGCGGTACGCAGCCGCTCCCAGTCGATCTCCATCACAACCCCCATTCTGCCCAATCAACGCCGATCGGTCGCGGGTGCGGCCGGAGACGACGATGCCCGGCGGGTCGCCCCGCCGGGCACGGTGTCGCGGCGGGCGGTCAGCCCTTGATGTACGGCTTGCCGTCGGCGGCCGGCGCCCGGACCTTGCCGACCAGCCCGGCCACGGCCAGGATCGTCGCCAGGTACGGCAGCATCGCCAGGAACTGGCTCGGGATGCTGCTGCCGATCGCGCCCAGGTAGGTGGCGAGCTGGTCGGCGAAGCCGAAGAACAGCGCCGCCAGCAGCGCGCCGGTCGGGCTCCACCGGCCGAAGATCAGCGCGGCCAGGGCGATGAAGCCCTTACCGCCGATCATGTTCTTGGTGAACGAGTAGAGCGCCAGCGTGTACGAGGCGCCGCCGACGCCTGCCACCAGACCGGCCAGGATCACGTTGCGGTAGCGCAGCCGCAGCACCTTCACGCCCAGCGTGTCCGCGGCGGTCGGGTGCTCGCCGACCGAGCGGGTCCGCAGGCCCCACCGGGTACGGAACAGCGCCAGGTGAATGACGAGCACCAGCAGCAGGCCGACGTAGAGGAAGATGTTGCCCCGGAACAGCGCCGGGCCGAGCAGCGGGATGTCGGACAGCAGCGGGATCTCCCAGTTGCCGAACCGGGGCGCGCTGTTGTACTTCGCCGCGTCGGTCTGCATCAGCCGCTCGTACAGGAAGCCGGTGATGCCGACCGCGAGCAGGTTGAGCACGATGCCCATGACCACCTGGTCGACCAGGTAGCGGATGGAGAACACGGCCAGCAGGAACGAGATGAACGCGCCACCGATGGCGGCGGCCACCAGGCCCACCCAGACGCTGCCGGACATGCTGCCGAACAGCGCACCGGAGAAGGCGCCCATCAGGAGCTGGCCCTCGATCGCCACGTTCACCACGCCGGAACGCTCGCAGAGCACACCGGCGAGCGCGCCGAAGATCAGCGGCAGGGCCAGGATGAACGTGCCGCGGACGACGTTCACCAGCGGCATGAAGTTGCGGCCCTCGGGCGCGGCCGAGACCTGCCAGCACAGGAAGCTCAGCACGAAGGCGACCAGCCCGGCGCCGAGCAGCAGCGTGAACCAGCGCTTCGGCACACCGGCCAGCAGCGCGCCCCCGGCCGCGGCGGTGATCAGCCCGAACAGGATCGCGCCGACCGTACCGTTGATCTCCAGGGCGGCCCCGCCCTCGGTCTCGCTGAGCGTGAACCGCGCGTGCTGGTCGGTCGCGAGCGCGCCGAACAGCACCGCCGCGAGCACACCGAGCGCCAGCAGGACCGCGCCGATCTTCCGGTTGCGGGTCCAGAAACCCTCGTCGACCGCGGTAACGGCGACCTCGGGGACAGCGGTGGTGGACATGCTCACCAGCCCTTCGCGAGGCTCGTCTGCAACCGGGCGGCGCGGGCCGCCCGGAGCTGGAAGATCGTCTTCACCAGGGCAGGCGCGGCGATGAAGATGACGATGAGCGCCTGGAGCACGGTGACCAGTTCCAGCGAGATGCCGGAGTACGACTGCATCCGGTTGCCGCCGGCCTGGAGCGCGCCGAACAGCAGCGCGGCCAGCAGCACGCCCCACGGCTTCACGCGGCCGAGCAGCGCGACCAGGATGCCGTCGAAGCCGATCTGCGCGATCACCAGCGGGGTCAGCGCGGTGGCGGTGGTGCCGAGCACCATGGTCGAGCCGCCGAGACCGGCCAGCATGCCCGCGAACACCATCACCAGCACGTACGTCTTCGTGACGCTGATGCCGGCGGTCCGGGCCGCGTCCGGGTTCGCGCCCACGGCCCGCAGCTCGAAGCCGAGCGTGGAGCGGTTGAGCAGCCAGGCGATGAACCAGGTGGCCGCCACCGCGAGCAGGATGCCGGCGTGCACCCGCAGGTCTTCGCCGAGCAGCCGGGGCAGCTGCGCGGTGGAGTCGACCGGCTTGCTGATCGCGTCCGCCCGGTTCGGGTTCTGCACCCCGTTCTGGACGATGATCCAGGACAGGAAGTAGACCGCCACGTAGTTGAGCATGATCGTGTTGATCACCTCGTGCGCGCCGGCCCGTGCCTTGAGGATGCCGGGGATGAAGCCCCAGAGCGCGCCGCCGAGCGCGCCCGCGATCAGCGCCACCAGCAGGTGCACGACGGGCGGCAGCGGCAGCGCGAAGCCGGCCACGGCGGCCAGGATGACGGCGATGGTCGCCTGGCCCTGGGCGCCGATGTTGAACAGGCCGCCGCGGAAGGCCAGCGCCACCGACAGGCCGGTGAAGACGAGCGGCGCGGCGTAGGTGAGCGTCTCCGAGATCGGGCTCATGGCGGCGGTGAAGCCGACCGCGTCCGGGTCGAAGATCGCGCCCTTGAACAGGTTCGCGTACGCCTCGCTGACCACAGTCCAGCTGGCGTTCAGCGCGTCGGTGGGACGGGCGGTGATGTAGCTGTAGGTGGCGAGCACCTCGGGGTCGGACACGATGATCAGCACCGCGCCGACCACCATCGCCAGCAGCACCGCGAGCACTGTCACGGTGAGCGTGTTGGCCGCCCAGAGGTTGTCCAGGAACATCCGGCCCATGCTGGGACGGGACTCCCCGGCCGGGTCCGGCTTCTTCGCGGTCGCGGTGGCGGGGACCGTCTGCTCGGTGTCACCGGCCGGCTGCGTCGGCGTCGCCCGGGCCTCGCTCAGCGACTCCTGCGCCTCGGTCGCCGGTTCCTTGTCCGGCGAGCCCGAGACGGGGTTCGGGTTGGTCATGCCTCGTCCTCGTTGCCAGGGCCGTCCTCGGTCGCGGTGGCGGCGTCCGGGGTGGCGGCGTCCGGGGTGATGCCGGCCATCAGCAGGCCGATCTCCTCACGCGGGGTGTCCGGGCCGACGATGCCGATGATCCGCCCGCGGTACATGACCGCGATCCGGTCGGCCAGGCCGATCACCTCGTCCAGTTCGCTGGAGACCACCATGACCGCGGTGCCGATGTCCCGTTCGCGGATGACCCGGCTGTGGATGAACTCGATCGAGCCGACGTCAACGCCCCGGGTGGGCTGGGCGGCGATGAAGAGCTTCAGCGGCCGGGACAGCTCCCGGGCCACGATCACCTTCTGCTGGTTGCCGCCGGAGAGCGTGCCGACCGCCGCGTCGGCCGAGGAGGTACGGACGTCGAACTGCTCGATCCGCTCCCGCGCCGACTTCGCGATGGCCTCGGGCTTGAGCGACAGGCCCTTGCCGAACGGCGGCCGGTCGTAGATGTCCAGCACCAGGTTCTCCGCCACGGAGAACTCCTTGACCAGGCCGTCCACGCTGCGGTCCTCCGGCACGTAGCCGACGCCGGCGCGAAGCACCTTCTTGGTCGACCAGCCGTGCGTCGGCTCGCCGTCGAGGCTGATCGTGCCGGCGAGCACCGGGCGCAGGCCCATGATCGCCTCGATCAGCTCGGTCTGGCCGTTGCCCTGCACGCCCGCGACGCCGAGCACCTCGCCGGCGTGCACCGTGAGGTCGACGCCGTCGACCGCGCGTACCTGCCGGTCGTCGTCCACGACCAGGCCGGCGACCTCCAGGATCGGCTTGCCGGGGGTGCCCGGCTTCTTGTCCACCGTCAGCCGGACGCTACGTCCCACCATCAGCGCGGCCAGCTCGTCCCGGCTGGCGCTCGGCTCGGCGGTGCCGACGGTCTTCCCGCGCCGGATCACCGTGATCCGGTCGGCGATCGCCTTCACCTCGCCCAGCTTGTGGGTGATGAACACGATCGACTTGCCGGCGGCCTTGAGCGACCGCATGACGGTGAGCAGTTCCTCGGTCTCCTGCGGCGTGAGCACGGCCGTGGGCTCGTCGAGGATCAGCAGGTCGACGTCGCGGGTGAGGGCCTTGACGATCTCCACCCGCTGCTGGATGCCGACCGGCAGGTCCTCGATCACCGCGTCCGGGTCGACGCGCAGGTTGTACCGCTCGGAGACCTCGGCGACCTCGCGCCGGGCACGCCGGCGGTCGAGGATGCCGGCGAAGGGCCCCCTGACCTGCTCGGCGCCGAGCATCACGTTCTCGGCCACGGTGAAGACCGGCACCAGCATGAAGTGCTGGTGCACCATCCCGATCCCGGCGGCGATCGCGTCCGACGGGCCCTTGAGCTTCAGCGGCTTGCCGTCGACCAGGATCTCGCCCTCGTCCGGCTGGTAGAGGCCGTAGAGCACGTTCATCAGGGTCGACTTGCCGGCGCCGTTCTCGCCGAGCAGGGCGTGGATCTCTCCAGGCTCCACCGTCAGGTCGATGTGGTCGTTGGCGACCAGATCACCGAACCGTTTGGTGATGCCGCGCAGTTCGAGTCTCAGCGCAACCTCCTGGAGTGCGAGCGATGGTGCAGCGTAGCGACCTGCCGCGCCGCCACCACGCCGGGTGGGGATGTTCGGGGGATTCAAGGTGATCGGCCGCCCCGGCGCCGGGGTACCTTCCCCGTTGCGCCGGGACGGCCGGATCGTCAAACCTGGTGCCCGCCGGCCCCCGCTGCCGATGATCGCACCGCGGCGGCCGGCGGGACGGTCACTTGGTCGGCTGGGCCTTCGAGGTGACGGTGATGGTGCCGGCGGCGATGTCCGCCTTGATCTTGTCGACCTCGGCCTTCAGGTCCGCGGGGACCTTGCTCTCGAAGTCGTGGTACGGGGCGATCGAGACGCCGGTGTTGGCCAGCGTGCCGACGAAGCCCGGGGTGGACTGGAGCTTCTCGCCACCGGCGGCCTTCACCACGGCCTCCTTGACGGCCTCGGGGATGTTCTTGACGACGGTGGTCAGGATCACCCCGCAGTCCGGGGTGCTCTCGCAGCCGTCGATGTCCACCCAGACGACCGAGTACTTGCCGCCCGCGGCCTTGGCCGCGGAGGTGGTGCCGAGACCGGCGCCACCGGCGACCGGCATCACGACGTCGGCGCCCTGGGCGACCAGCGCGTCGGAGACCTTCTTGCCCTCGTCCTGCTTCTCGAACGAGTTCGCGAAGGAGCCCTTCTGGGCGGCCTTGTCCCAGCCCAGAACCTGGACGTTCTTGCTCTTGGCCTTGTTGTAGTACGCCACGCCGTCGGCGAAGCCGTCCATGAAGATGGTGACCGGCGGGATCGGCAGGCCACCGTAGGTGCCGACCTTGCCGGACTTGCTCATCCCGGCGGCCAGGTAACCGGCCTGGAACGCGGCCTGCGCGGTGTCGAACTGCATCGGGTAGACGTTCGACACACCCGGGTTGGCGTCGACGATGCCGAACTGCTGGTTCGGGTTCTTCTCAGCCGCCGCCTTGGTGGCGTCCGACATCAGGCCACCGACGGCCAGGATGAAGTCGCACTTCTGGTTGACGAACCCGGTCAGGTTGACCTCGTAGTCCGCCTCGGCCTTCGACTGGACGTTCTTGATCTCGATCTTGTCGTTCTCCTTCTGCGCCTCCTGAAGGCCCTTCCAGGCCGAGGCGTTGAAGGACTTGTCGTCGATGCCGCCGACGTCGGTCACCATGCAGGCGCTGAACTTCTTGCCACCGTCGCCGCCGGCGTTCTTGTCGTCGTCCGGAGCCTCACCACACGCGGCAGCGCCCAGCACGAGTCCACCCGCCACGATGGCGGAGGCGATCCGCATCCCACGCACAGAGCGCAAGACGTCTCCTTCCCCTTGCACACCGCGTCGTGCGCGGTGCACAGCCCTTCGCCGGCCTGCGGTGTGCCGCCGGCGTCCCACGTTACGGACGGGAGCGTACGCCCGCGCCCACCCACCGGCCGACAATCGTGCACGACTGTTGAGCGTCTGTTACCCCGGTGTAACCCTTGGGTGGGGCACGTCACTTCTCATGCCGGTAGGCGCGCGCGGTGGTGTCGCGAACGTCCGTTTTCCCGAGCTTCCCCGACTCCTGGCGAACTAACGCCAGAACACCGCGACGGCAGCGTTGACCAGCGTCAACCCGACGATCGCGAGGAAGTGGCCACGGTTGACGGTCTCCCGCTTACGGGAGAAGAAGACCATGACGAAGATGAGCAGCGCGAGCACCAACTTGGTAACAAGTTTCGCCGGGGCCGGCTCGTCCCCGTCCCGCAGCGGAGCGGACAGCCCGATGCCGGTGAGGATCTGGATGATCGCGCCCCAGAGCATGGCGGCGTTGATCCGCAGCCGGCCGGTGACGTACTGGGCGATCGCGCCACCGAGCAGCAGCGCGAAGCCGATCAGATGGACGTAGAGAAGAATCAGTCGAAGAGCTTCCACGCGGCCCATCCTCCCTCATCAACGACGCTTCGTAGTAGTCACCCCGCCGACCTGCCGTCATACCGTGACCCGCCCTCCCGCCCCTCCCGCCCCCCTCCCCCGCGATCTTGCAGTTACCGCCCCGGCATCCGGGACGAATGCCGCGCGCCACGGGCCGGAACCGCAAGATCGCGGGGGCGGGAGAGTGGGTGGGGGGAGGGCTAGCGCAGGCGCCAGACCTGGAACGTGGGGCCGTCCGCGGGGAGGGTCACCGTGTTGTCGGCGTCGGGATGGAGGGCGGGGGCGTCGCCGTAGACGTTGTCTCCGGCTCCCACGCCGGTCAGGCGGACCGGGGTGCCGGGGGCGCGGCGGGCCAGCACCAGCACCGTCGACGAGGGCGCCTCGCGCAGGAAGACCAGCGTGTCCGCGTCCGCGTGCACCCACCGCAGGCCGCCGTGCCGCAGCGCCGGCTCGTCGCGGCGCAGCGTCAGCAACGACCGGTACGCGTCGAACGTGCGCCGGTCCCAGCTCTGGCGCCGGTGCCACGGCATCGGGGTACGCGAGCCCTCCCCGTTCGTGCCGGTCAGGCCCAGCTCGTCCCCGGCGAAGACCACAGGCGTGCCGGGCATGGTGGCGAGCAGTCCGGCCGCCACCTCCTGCCGGGCGGCGTCGCCGACCACGGTGCGGATCCGGGCCGAGTCGTGCGAGCCGAGCAGCTGCCACGAGTGCGTGTAAGACCGCCAGGACACCAGCGACCGGTAGGTGTTCATGGTGGCGAGCACCGCGCTCGCGTCGCGCCGCCGTACCCCGCCCGGGGTGCCGAGGAAGTTCGGCACCGGCTCGTCGCCGTGGCGCAGCCAGGACCAGACCGGGTCGGTGAAGCCGACGTAGTTCATCGTCCCGTGCCAGCCGTCGCGGTCCAGGTCACCGGTGTGGTCGTGGCCGTGCTCGGCGAGCAGCAGCCCGCCCGGCCGGGTGTCGGCGACCACCTCGCGCAGCAGCCGCGCCACCTCGTGGGTGTACGCGTCCGCACCCCGCCGCCCGGTCATGTTCGCCACGTCCACCCGCCAGCCGTCCAGCCCGTACGGCGGGCGCAGCCAGCGGCGCAGCAGCGAGTCCTCGGCGGTGGCGAACCGGCGGCGCAGTTCGGCGCTGCCCCAGTTCAGCTTCGGCAGCGACTTCACCCCGTTCCACGACTCGTAGTCCGAGCCGGGCAGGTCGAAGTAGTACAGCTCCCGTTCGGGCGCGTTCACGTCGGAGACGGCGGCGGTGAACCAGTCGTGGGCGTCGCCGGTGTGGTTGCTGGTGATGTCGCCCAGCAGCCGCCAGCCCCGGGCGTGCACCGCGTCGGCGAGCCGGGCCAGCGCCGCGTCGCCGCCGAGCAGCGGGTCGACGGTGTCGAAGCTCGACGCGTCGTACCTGTGGTTGGACCGCGCCGGGAAGACCGGCGTGAGGTAGACGGTGTTGACGCCGAGCCGGTCCAGGTGGTCCAGGTGCTCGGTGACGCCGTCGAGGTCGCCGCCGTAGAACTGGCGGGGCGTCTCCGGGCCGCGGCCGACGACCGGGGTGTCCCAGTCGCATGGAATTGCCCAGTCCGGCGTGGTCCGGCCGTCGGCGGCGGCCGAGCGGGCGAACCGGTCCGGGAAGATCTGGTAGATCACCGCGTCGCGGGCCCAGGCCGGCGGCGGGGCGTAGCTGACCAGCTTGAAGTCGCCGTTGTCCGGCACGTCGTGTCCGGCCAGGCCGGCGGCGTTGAGCCAGCGGGTGCCGCGTTCGCCGTCGAGCAGGAAGCGGTAGTTGCTGACCGGGTTGCGGACCTCGACGTCGGCCCGCCACCACACGTCGCCGTTCTCGGTGCGGTCAATCCGCGCCTCGGCGAAGCGCGGCTCGCCGTCGCCGGTGGTGCGCACGTGTACCTGGGAGACGCCGGTTCCGGCCGGTACCCGGACGAAGACCGGCACGGTCTGCCCGAGCGCGGGCTCCTGCTCCGGGACGTAGGTTGCGGAGCCGTCGTGGTGCGGCTGAAGGGACATGGTGCTGCCTTTCGCGTCGTACCGACAGGGAGAGGGGGCGGGCACCCGCCGCGGTCGGTTCACCCGACCGCGGCGGTCCGCCCGAGAACCGCTCCGGTGTACGCCGACACGACGCCCTTGCCGCAGCGTGAGCCGAGGAGGCTCAGCCCTTGACCGCTCCGGAGGTGAGTCCGGAGACGATGTAGCGCTGGAGCAGTTGGAACACCAGCACCGTCGGGATCGCGGTGAGCAGCGTGCCCGCCGCGAACATCCCGAAGTTGTTGTTGCGCTCGCCCGCGACCAGGCCGAACATGCCGACCGCGAGGGTCTTCGACTCGGGTTCGGTGAGGAACACGTTGGCGATGATGAACTCGTTGATCGACCCGATGAACGCGAGCAGGCCGGTCACCGCCAGGATCGGCGCCACCAGCGGCAGCATGATCCGGAAGAAGACCTGCACGTGCGACGCGCCGTCCATGGTCGCCGACTCGTCCAGCTCCTTCGGCAGCGTGTCGAAGAAGCCCTTCATCAGCCAGGTGTTCGCGCCGAGCGCCCCACCCATGTAGAGCAGGAACAGGCCCCACGGGGTGTTGAACCCGATCACCGGGTAGAGGTCGGTGAGCGTGGTGAAGATCAGGAAGATCGCCACGATCGCCAGGAACTGCGGAAACATCTGGATCAGCAGCAGCGCGAGCAGGCCGACCCGGCGCCCGGCGAAGCGCATCCGGGAGAACGCGTACGCCGCTAGCGACGACAGGAAGATCGACGCGAAGCTGGCCACGCCCGCGAGCAGCAGCGAGTTGAGGAACCAGTGGCCGAACGCGGTCTTGTCGAACAGGTTCGTGAAGTTCTCCAGCGACGCCCCGGTCGGCAGCAGCTCGGTGGAGGAGAGCGTGCCGAGCGGGTTGAACGCCGCCGAGATCACGAACAGGATCGGGAAGAGGCTGAACGCCACCGCCAGCACTCCGACCAGGTGCCGCCAGCCCACCTGCGCGAACCAGCGGCCGCGCGAGCGGCGGGCCGGCCGGCGGGTGGTCGTGGGCGTCTCCGCGATGGTGGTCACGAGTACACCTCCTCCTGCTTGCGGGTCCGCCGGAAGCTGATCGCCGACACCGTCGCCACGATCGCGAAGATGAAGATCGAGACGGTGGCGGCCAGGCCGAACTCGGCGCCCTGTGCGCCGAACGCGAGCCGGTACGTGTAGGTGATCAGCAGGTCGGTGGCGCCGTTGGTCGGGTTGTCCGGCGCGAACGGGCCGCCCTCGGTGGTGAACAGGATCGCGTTGACGTTGTTGAAGTTGTACGCGAACGACGCGATCAGCAGCGGCGACAGCGCCACCAGCAGCAGCGGCAGGGTGACCGCCCGGAACGACTGCCAGGGCGACGCGCCGTCGACCGAGGTCGCCTCGGTCAGCTCCCGCGGAATGGCCTGCAAGGCGCCGGTGGCGACCAGGAACATGTACGGGTAGCCGAGCCAGAGCTGCACCAGCAGCACCGCGATCCGGGCCGACCAGTTGCCGCCGAACCAGTCGACGTCCAGCCCGAACAGGTTGTTGAGCAGGCCGAAGTCGGTGTTGAACATGTCCCGCCAGATCAGCAGCATGGCGAACGACGGCATGGCGTACGGCAGGATCAGCACCATCCGGTACAGGTTGGTGCCGCGCATCCGGGGTGAGTGCAGCGCGAGCGCGATGGCCATGCCGAGCAGGAACGTCAGCCCGGTGGAGCCGATCGCGAACGCGAAGTTCCAGGCGAGCGTGCCGAAGAACGGGCCGGAGATGTTCGGGTTGGTGAGCACGGTGCTGAAGTTCTTCAGCCCGACGTCGACCTTCCAGCCCTGGGCGAGGCGCTCGCCGTCGGCGGCGACGAAGGAGCCGGACTTCTCGTCGGCGGTCCACGTCCTGCCGGTCTCGCTGTCCTTGACGCAGTCGCATCCGGCGTCGTACGCCCGGATGGCCTTGCCCTCGTACGCCCGGGTCAGGCCGTTGGAGCGGATGGCGCCCTCGTCGGTGGGCACGATGAGCGCGGTGACGGCGTCGCTGCGGTTGCTGGCCTGCCCGATGTTCAGCAGGGTGTAGCCGTCCGCCGCGGTGATCTTGCCGCTGAGGCTGCTCACCTCGACGTCGGCGGCGTCGAGCTTGCGCAGCCCGTCCGCGTCGCCGGCGAAGACGTCCTTGGTCTTCGGGTCGCTGAGCAGGAAGGTCAGGGCGCCGGTCGCCGGGTCGCCCTTGGTGGCGATGGTGAGGTTGTACTCGGTCGAGCCGGGCACCTGCTTCACCGAGGCGGTCTGCACGGCGACGATCGCGTCGTCCTTGCTGCCGCGGTGGCCGTCGCCGAAGTTCGTGAACGCGGTGCTCGCGGTGTAGAGCACCGGGAAGACCTGGAACGCGATCAGGAAGAGCGTGCCGGGGACCAGGTACTTGGCCGGGATGTGCCGGCGGCTCAGGTAGAGGTAGAACAGGCCGGCGGTGGTGACCGCCAGGACGCCCAGCGCGAGCCAGTGCTCGGCCTCGATGAGCGGGAAGGCCGCCCAGATCGCGATCCCGGCCACCAGGCCGAGCAGGACCACCTTGACGACGAGGCCGGTCGCGGTGATCGGCGCGTGTTGCCGCGCGGTACGGGACGTGCGCGGGAGCCCACGGCGTACGGGCTCCCGGCCCGGGGCCTGCGGTGCAGACCCCGGGCCGGACAGCGGCGCGCTCATTACTTGATCTGACCCTGGATGGTCTTGCCGGCGGCCGTGATCGTCTTGGCCGGGTCGGCGCCACCGATGATGGCGGCCTCCGCCTTGCCGAACGGATCCCAGATCGCGGCCATGGCCGGGATCGCCGGGAGCACCTGGCCGTTCTTGCCGGCCTCGGAGAACTTGGCCAGGTCCGGGTCCTCGCCCTTGACCTGGTCGAAGGCGGCGGTCAGCGCCGGCGGGCGCGGCTCGGCCTTGTACAGCGCGACGGCCAGCTCGGGCTTGGTCACGTAGTTGGTGACGAACTCCTGGGCCAGGGCCTTGTTCTTGCCCTTGGCGGCCACGTAGAACGCCTGGACACCCACGAACGGCTGGGCCTCCTTGCCACCGGCGAAGCCGGGGACCGGGGAGATGTCGTAGGAGATGTTGGCCTTCTTGGCGTCGGCCACGGCCCACGGGCCGGAGACCAGGAACGCGCACTTCTTGCCGGTGAAGGTGGCGATGGAGTTCTCGCCGGTGATGGAGCGCTTCAGCGCACCCTCGCCCTTCTCACCCAGCTTGGCGATCTTCTGGAAGGCAGCGATCGACTCCGGCTTGCCCACGCCCAGGTCCTTCGGGTCGTAGTCGCCGTTCGCCGCGGTGCCGAACAGGTAGCCGCCGCCCGAGGTGTAGAGCGGGTAGATGTGGTAGGCGTCGCCGTTCTGGCCGGACTGCAGGCACAGGATCTCGCTGGCCTTCTTCTCAGCCTTGAGCTTCTTGCCGGCGGCGACCAGGTCCTCGATCGTCTTCGGCGCCTCGGGGGCCAGCTCGGTGTTGCGGATCAGCGCGACGTTCTCGGTGGCGTAGGGCACGCCGTAGAGCTGGCCGTTGAACGTGACGGCCTTGATGGCGGTCTCGTTGAAGCCGGACTTCTGCTCGGCCGGGAGCTGCACCGGGTCGATGGCGCCGTTCTGGACCAGGTTGCCGATCCAGTCGTGCGCGCCGACCACGACGTCCGGGCCGCTGCCCTGCTGCGAGGCGGTGACGAAGTTGGTCTGCAGGTCCTTGGAGACGGCCTGGACCTCGACGGTCACGCCGTTCTCCTTGCCGAACTCCTCGGCGAACGGCTTGAGGGCGGCCGTGCGCTTGTCGTCGGCCCAGATGACCAGCTTGCCGCCGGTCGCCTTGGCGGACTCGCCGGCGGCCGGCTTGTCGTCGCTGCCGCTGTCACCACAGCCGGAGGCGGCGAGCGCCAGGCCGAGGACGGCGACCACACCCGCGGTACGGATGCGCATCGGTACTCCTGTCGTCATGGCGGCCCGCCGGGGGAAGGGCGGCCCGCCAGTGGAAACCTCTGAAAGTTCTTGCTGACCGGCGCCGAGATGCTGCGCCGCTGCTCTCGCATGTTGCGGGGACGTTAGCAAGAGGTTGCAGAGAATGGAAGGGCTTGCAGAAGTGTACGCAAGACTTTGCCGTTGGGCTAAAGTGCCGCACATGCGCGCTCGACTGTCCGACATCGCCCAACAGGCTGAAGTCAGCGAGGCCACGGTGTCGCGGGTGCTCAACGACCGCCCCGGTGTGGCCCCCGAGACCCGGCAGGCCGTCCTCACCGCCCTCGATGTGCTCGGCTACGAACGACCGGCCCGGCTGCGCAAGCGCAGCGCCGGGCTGGTCGGCCTGGTCGTGCCGGAGCTGGACAACCCGATCTTCCCGGCGTTCGCCCAGATCATCGAGTCCGCGCTCGCCCCCACCGGCTACACGCCGGTGCTCTGCACGCAGACGCCTGGTGGCGTCCGCGAGGACGAGTACGTGGAGATGCTGCTCGACCGGCAGGTCTCCGGCATCGTCTTCGTCTCCGGCCTGCACGCCGACACCGCCGCGGACCACGACCGCTACCGCACGCTGCTGGCCCGGCCGCTGCCGATCGTCATGATCAACGGGTACGCCCCCGGCATCCCCGCGCCGTTCGTCTCCTGCGACGACCGCGAGTCGGCGGAACTCGCCGTCGCCCACCTGGTCGCGCTCGGGCACCGCCGGATCGGCCTGATCACCGGCCCGGACCGGTTCGTGCCGGTGCAGCGCAAGGTCGCCGGCTACAAGGCCGCGATGGGGCGCCTGACCGACATCAGCGAGGACGAGCTGGCCGAGCTGACGGAGCTGTCCCTGTTCGGCGTGGAGGGCGGCGAGGCGGCCGCGGGCCGGCTCATCGAGCGCGGCGCGACCGGGCTGGTCTGCGGCTCGGACCTGATGGCGCTCGGCGCGATCCGGGCCGCCCGCCAGCGCGGGCTGTCGGTGCCGGGCGACATCTCCGTGGTCGGGTACGACGACTCCCCGCTGATGGCGTTCACCGACCCGCCGCTGACCACCGTGCGCCAGCCGGTCGCCGCCATGGCCGTGGCCGCGGTGCGGGCCCTGGTCGACGAGATCAACGGCCACCCCTCCCCGAACTCCGAGTACCTGTTCCGGCCCGAGCTGGTGGTACGCGGCTCCACAGCGGTGGCCCGCCCCGCCGACCCCCCGAAGCGCCAGCGCTCCGCCACCCCGTCCCTCCCCATCCCCGCCTGACCCCACCCGCCCTTGAGCGGGGGCGATCATGAGGTTGGCGGGGACAAATCGGGCGACGAAGGCCGTCAACCTCATGATCGACGGGAGTCGGCGGGTGGTGAGGGTGGGTTGGTGTCCCGGGATTCGGGAGAGGGTGCCGGAGCAGCGGCGGGTGATGGCCGTCATTTCTTGCGCAAGGAATGCTTGACTCTTGCAGTGCGATGGCGGCATTCTGCTCAGACACCCTGCGCCGCACCAGAAGCCGCCACAGAACGGGATCGACACCGATGACCTCCGTCCCCAGCACCACCCCACGCACCGCCGACGACGACTGGTGGCGGTCCGCGGTCGTCTACCAGGTGTACGTCCGCAGCTTCGCTGATGCGAACGCCGACGGTGTGGGTGACCTCCAGGGCATCCGGCAGCGCCTGCCGTACCTGCGCGACCTCGGCGTGGACGCGCTCTGGCTGACGCCGTTCTACACGTCGCCGCAGGTCGACGCCGGCTACGACGTGGCCGACTACCGCGACGTCGACCCGCTGTTCGGCAACCTGACCGACTTCGACGAGATGATCACCGACGCGCACGCGCTCGGCCTGCGGATCATCGTGGACATGGTGCCGAACCACACCTCCAGCGCGCACCCGTGGTTCGCCGCCGCGCTGGCCGCCGGACCGGGTTCGCCGGAGCGTGAGCGCTACCTGTTCGCCGACGGCAAGGGCGAGCAGGGCGAGCTGCCGCCGAACGACTGGGAGAGCATCTTCGGCGGTCCGGCGTGGACGCGCGTGGTCGACGGCCAGTGGTACCTGCACCTGTTCGACCCGGCCCAGCCCGACCTGAACTGGCGCCACCCGGAGGTGCGGGCCGAGTTCGAGGACGTGCTGCGCTTCTGGCTGGACCGTGGCGTGGACGGCTTCCGGATCGACGTGGCGCACGGAATGATCAAGGCCGAGGGCCTGCCGGACGTGGGCTTCAACTCGATGACCACCGGCCAGCGCCAGTCCGAGCTGCTGGGCAAGGGCCGGCTGCCGTACTTCGACCAGGACGAGGTGCACGACATCTACCGCGCCTGGCGGCCGATCCTGGACAGCTACCCGGGTGGCCGGATGGCGGTCGCCGAGGCGTGGGCCGAGACGCCGCAGCGGCTGGCCCGCTACATCGGCCCGGACGAGCTGCACCAGGCGTTCAGCTTCGACTTCCTCGACGCCACCTGGTCGGCCGACTCGTTCCGCAAGGTGATCGACACGGCGCTGGCCGAGTCCACGATCGTGGGCGCGCCGACCACCTGGGTGCTCTCCAACCACGACCGGCAGCGGCACGTCACCCGGTACGGCGACGGCGAGGTCGGCCTGCGCCGTGCCCGTGCCGCCGCGCTGCTGATGTTCGCGCTGCCCGGCTGCGCGTACGTCTACCAGGGCGAGGAACTGGGCCTGCCGGAGGTGCTCGACCTTCCCGACGAGCTGCGTCAGGACCCGGCGTTCCGGCGCACCGGGGAGAGCCGGGACGGCTGCCGCGTGCCGATCCCGTGGGGCGGCGAGCTGCCCCCGTACGGCTTCGGGCCGGACGGCAGCGAGCTGAGCTGGCTGCCGGCGCCGGCGACCTGGCGGTCGCTGTCGGTGGCCGCCCAGACCGGGGTGCCCGGCTCGACACTGGAGCTGTACCGGACCGCGCTGCGCACCCGGCACGAGCACCCGGCGCTGGCCGGCCTGGACGCCATCACCTGGCTGGAGACCGAGCCCGGCGTCCTGGCGTTCCGCCGCACCGCCGGGGACGCCGAGGTGACCTGCGTGGTGAACATCAGCGGCGCCGAGGTGACTGTGAGCGGCTACGGCCGCCCGCTCGTCGCCAGCGCCGAACTCACCGAGCGGGGCGACGGACACGTCCTGCCGGTGGACGCGGCTGCGTGGTTCGAACGGCGCTGAGCCGGGTAACCCGCCAACGACCTGGCCGTCCGTTGTGCCCCGCGCCGACGGGCGGCTGGGCTGCCGACCCCTTGTGGTGGGGGGTGAGGTGGCCCCGGCCCCTCGGGAGTCCGCTCCCGGGGGGCCGGCGTCCATCGGGGAGCGCGCGCGTCCTCAGCCGCCCTTGGCGGTGAGCAGCGCGGCGATCCGGGCGAACCCGGCCCGGATCTCCTCCCGGTCGGGCGCCTCCACCGGCTCGGGCTCCGGCTCGCGTTCGGCGGCCCGTTCCAGTTCCTCGTCGATGACGTCCTCGAAGTCGCCGTAGAGGTCCGCCTGGTCGATCTCGGCCGCCTCGTCCTCGGCGGCGATCTGCGCGGCCGCGATCTCGCCGCGGATCTCCTCCGGTGTGAGCGCCGGCAGCAGCGGCTCCACCACCGCCATCAACTGCTCGTCGGCCACCACCGCCTCGGCCAGCGCCAGCGCGTGCGGTCGCTCGTACGGGCCGCAGACCACCGGCTCCCAGTCGTCCTCGGCACCGAGCGGGCCGAACGTGATGATCCACGGCAGACTCCGGATCGGGGAGTCGTCCGGCAGGTCCAGTGTCACGAGTGCGCCCACCGGCCCATCATGGTCGCCGCACATCGGCCCGGGGAACGCATTCATCGGACTCTCCCCGCTTCGGGGACCACGCTCAGCCACGCGTACCGGCGTCCAGCGCCGCACGGACCAGCGCGACAGCCCGCTCCGGCGCGACACCCAGGCGCCGCGCCTCGGCGGCGTACTCGGCGGCGGCCCGGTGCAGCCGGTCGGTGGCGTCGTCCCGGCCGGGGGCCACCACCGTGCCGTGCCGGCCGCGCGTCTCCACCAGGCCGGCGCCCTCCAGTTCCCGGTACGCCCGCGCCACGGTGTTCACCGCCAGCCCCAGGTCGGCGGCGAGCTGCCGCACGGCCGGGAGCCGGGTGCCCACCGGCAGCCGCCCGTCGCCGATGCGCGCGGCGAACTGCGCCCGCACCTGCTCGTACGGCGGCACCGCCGACTCGGCGTCGATCCGGATCCGCGCGCTCATCCCGCTCCCCCCGGTGTGCCCGGTTCCGTCTCCTCGTCAAGCACGTCCGCCTCCACGTCCACCTCCCGGGCACCGCCCTCGGCCAGGTCCACCACCCGGCCGTACCGGCTGGTGGCGGCGAGCGCGGCGCCGAAGAGCACCAGTTGGTTGAGCAGGTAGAGGTAGAGCAGCAGGCCCACGGCGGTGGCGACCACTGTGTACGCGGGGTTCCGCTCGGTGCGTACCACGTAGTAACGCCCCACGGTGTTCAGCAGGGTGATACCGACGGCGATGGTCAGGATCGCCGGGCGCAGCCGGCGCCGGCTCATCCGCAGCCGCGGCACTGCGAGCAGCAGCGCGGCGGCGAGCACGGCGTTGACGAGCACGCTCAGCAGCGCGCTGATCGTGGTCAGGCCCACCGAGCCGGTGCTGCGGAGCAGGAAGCGCAGCAGCGACTCCAGCGCGTCCACGGCGGCGACCGAGACGAACAGCAGCACGAAGACCGCGACCAGCACGCCCAGGTCGACAAGCCGCCGCACCACGAGGTTGCCGGGCTGCTGGTTGAAGCCGTACATCAGCCGCTGCGAGGAGCGGATCGCCTCCACCCAGCCGATGCCGGTGAAGACCAGGATGACCAGGCCGACCACGCCGACGGTGCTGCTGCTCTCGGCGATCTGCACCGGGTCGAGGAAGGGCAGGTTCTCCTCCAGGAAGTGGGCCGCGCCGCGGCTGACCTCCTCGTTGTCGCGCAGCACCGCGCCGAAGATCCAGTACGCGACGAGCGCGAGCGCGAACACGGCGAAGAAGCCGTAGTACGCGATGGCGGCGGCGAGCCGCCCGGCGAGCAGGTCGGCGTAGAGCGTCCCGGCCCGCCAGACGTGGTCGAAGACCGACGAGCGGCCCCGGGCCGCGTCGATGCGGCGCCCCACCGCCGCCTCGATCCGGCCGAAGACGTTCACCCCGTCATCCTCGCCGATCTCCGCCCGTGGCGGAGGGGCCCCGGCCGGTCGGATGTTCAGCTCCGGCCGCCGAGCCGGAAGTCGCGGCGGGGCTGCCACCGGGTCGCCCCGCTGTGCGAGAACAGCGTGAACGCGTCCACCTGGAACAACGCGGAGAAGTCGGCCAGGTCCTCGTACGCCCTGTCGAGCACCTCGGGCGGCACGTCCTGCGCCACAGTGACGTGCGGGTGGTACGGGAAGCGCAGCTCGCGCCGCAGCTCGGGGGCCGAGTTGATCGCGGCGGCCAGCAGTTCGCACTCGCTGATCCCGGCCGCCACCGCCACGAACACCACCTGGGTGACCGGGCGGAACGTGCCGGTGCCGCGCAGGTGCAGCGTGAACGGCAGGTGCGCGGCGGCGACCCGGTCCAGGTGCTCCTCGACGGCGGGCAGCGCGCGTACCGGGATCTCGGTGGGCCCGAGGAGGGTGACGTGCGCGGGGACGGCGAGCGGGTCACCGGCCTCGACCCGGCGGCGGGTGAGCAGCCCGCCCCAGGGCTCGGGGACGTCGACCGCGATCCCGATCTGGATCGTGTCCGCGCCGCCCGGCGCCGTGTCACTACCCGCCACGTCGCGCGCCACCCCTCCGGCCACCGGCTGCGTCACCCGTTCCCGCCCGTCCGGGCCGTTACTCGAACCGCACCGGCGGGAAGAAGCCGACCCGCTCGTACGCGTCCCGCAGCGTCCCGGCGGCCACCGACCGGGCCTTCTCCGCGCCCCGCGCCAGCAGCTTGTCGAGCTGGGCCGGGTCGTTCAGGTAGGCGTTCGTGCGTTCCTGGATCGGCGTGACGAACTCCCGCACCACCTCGGCGAGGTCCTTCTTCAGGTCGCCGTAGCCCTTGCCGTCGTACGCGGCGACCAGGTCGTCGACGGACCGGCCGGACAGCGCGGAGTAGATCGTCAGCAGGTTGGTGATGCCCGGCTTGCCCTCGGCGTCGAAGACGATCTCGCGGCCGGTGTCGGTGACCGCCGAGCGGATCTTCTTGGCCGACCGGGCCGGGTCCTCCAGCAGGTCGATGATGCCGGCCGGCGAGGACGACGACTTCGACATCTTGGCCGTCGGATCCTGCAGGTCGGTGATCTTCGCGGTGTCCTTCACGATGTGTGGGGAGGGCACTGTGAAGGTGCTGCCGAACAGCGAGTTGAACCGCTGCGCCAGGTCGCGGGAGAGCTCCAGGTGCTGCCGCTGGTCCTCGCCGACCGGCACCGCGTTCGCCTGGTAGAGCAGGATGTCCGCGGCCTGGAGGATCGGGTACGTGAACAGGCCGACGCTGGCCCGCTCGCTGCCCTGCTTCTGCGACTTGTCCTTGAACTGGGTCATCCGGCCGGCCTCGCCGAAGCCGGTGATGCAGCCGAGCACCCAGGCCAGCTGCGAGTGCTCGGGCACCTGCGACTGCACGAACAGCGTGCTGCGCTCCGGGTCCAGGCCGAGCGCGAACAGCTGCGCGGCGGCGAGCCGGCTGCGGCGCTTGAGCACCAACGGGTCGTGCCCCGCGGTGATCGCGTGCAGGTCGACGACGCAGTAGTAGGCGTCGTGGCTGTCCTGCAACGCCACCCAGTGCCGCAGCGCGCCCAGGTAGTTGCCGAGGTGGAACGAGTCGGCCGTCGGCTGGATGCCGGAGAAGACGCGCGGGCGGGCGGGTACGTCGGACATGGCGGCAATTCTGTCAGCAAGCCCCGGCGTCCGTCATGACGGGCCGGTGGATCGGGCGGGTACGGGCGGAAGCGGACCGTTCACCTCACGCCGGGGCTCGGGCAGCCGCGCGGCGGAGACCGCCAGGCGGGACACCCGCCGGCCGTCGAGCGTGAGCACCCGCAGCAGCCAGCCCGCCGGATCGGCGGGGACCGATCCGGTGGCCGGGTCGACAGCCACCGGCACCTCGTCGCCCGCCACGGGCAGCCGGCCCAGGGCGGCCATCACGTACCCGCCCACCGTCTCGTACGGCCCGGCGGGCAGCGGCACCCCGGTGCGCTCGGCGAAGTCGGTCAGGTTGAGCCGGCCGTCGACGACCGCGGGCAGGCCGGCGGGTTCCGGTTCGAGCGGGCCGTGCTCGTCGTCGCGGATCTCCCCGACCAGTTCCTCGACCAGGTCCTCGCAGGTGACGATGCCGGCCGTGCCGCCGTACTCGTCGACGACGACGGCCAGGTGGTGGCCCTCCCGGCGCATCTCGGTGAGCGCCGCCAGCACGCGCTTGCTGTCCGGCAGGCGCTTCACCTCCCGGATCAGGTCGCCGACCAGGAGCAGCCGGTCCGCGTCCGGGCGCAGCAGCACGTCCCGCAGGTGCACCAGGCCGACCACGTCGTCGTGGGTGCCGTCGACCACCGGGTAGCGGGTGTGCGGGTCGGCCCGGACCAGCCGCTGGGCCTGCGCCAGCGGGAGCGCCGCGCTGAGGAAGACCACCTCGGTGCGGGGCACCATCACCTCGCGGACGAGCCGGGCGCCGGCCACCAGCACCTCGTCGATGATCCGCCGCTCGTCCGGGTCGAGCAGCGTGTTCGCCGCGACCAGGTCACGCAGCTCGGCCTCGCTGATCCGTTCCCGCCCGGCGGTGGGGCTGGCCCCGAGCAGGGCGGTGACCAGGCGGGTGGCGCCGTCGGCGCCGCGCACCACGAGACGGGCCACGGTGCGGGCCAGCGGGCCGGGTTCGCGTCGGGGCCGCCCCGACGGTCGCCGCCGGGGCCCGGGACCACCACCCTCCCGCATGAGAAGGATGGTAGACAGCGGCCACCGTACGCTCGGCCCAATGTGCGGATCTGTTCAATCATGAAGGATTATGATGGAATAGAGGCGGACTCAACTCGACAGCCGCGACACAGCCCTCGGCCGTAGGGTGATCGCGGGACGGCCGCCGCGGGACGCGGCCCAGGCAGGAGGACCGACGTGAAACTGCTCGTCACCGGCGGCGCCGGCTACATCGGCAGCGTGGTGACCCGGATGCTGCTCGACCACGGCCACCAGGTGACCGTGCTGGACGACCTGCGCACCGGTCACCGGGAGGCCCTCGCCCCCGACGCCACCCACGTCGAGCTGCCGGTGCACGAGGCCGCCCGGGTGCTCACCCCCGGCGCCGGGTTCGACGGCGTGCTGCACTTCGCCGCCCTCATCGCCGCCGGCGAGTCGATGATCCGCCCCGAGCTGTACTGGCACACCAACACGGTCGGCTCGATCGCGCTCATCGACGCGGTCCGCGCCGCCCGGGTGCCCCGGATGGTCTTCTCCTCCACCGCCGCCGTCTACGGCAACCCCACCGAGCTGCCCATCCCGGAGACCGCCGTCAAGGCGCCCACCAGCACCTACGGCGCCACCAAGCTGGCCGTCGACATGGCGCTCACCTCCGAGGCGATCGCGCACGACCTGGCCGCCGTCTCGCTGCGCTACTTCAACGTCGCCGGGGCGTACCTGCGCGACGGGCTGGCCATCGGCGAGCGGCACGACCCGGAGACGCACCTCATCCCGATCGCGCTCGACGTGGCCGCCGGACGGCGGGAGAAGCTCCAGCTCTTCGGCGACGACTACCCCACAGTCGACGGCACCTGCGTCCGCGACTACATCCACGTCGAAGACCTGGCCCGCGCCCACCTGCTCGCGCTGGACGCGGCCACCCCGGGCCGGCACCGCATCTACAACCTCGGCAACGGCAACGGCTTCACCAACCGGCAGGTGGTCGACGTGGTCCGCGAGGTCACCGGGCACCCGGTGCCGGTCGAGGTGGCCCCCCGCCGCGAGGGCGACCCGGCCGAGCTGGTCGCGTCCTCCGCGCTGGCCCGCGACGAGCTGGGCTGGACGCCGGCCAAGCCGACCCTGCACGACATGGTCGGCGATGCCTGGGCGTTCTACCGGGCGCACGTCGCGGGACAGCCCTCATGACTGTCGCCGACCGCGCCACCGCCGGCTTCCGGCAGCGGTACGGCGCCGAGCCGGCGGGCCGCTGGGTAGCTCCCGGCCGGGTCAACCTGATCGGCGAGCACACCGACTACAACGACGGCTTCGTGCTGCCCTTCGCGCTGCCGCTGCGTACCGTGGTCGCCGCCGCGCCCGCCCCCGACGGGCGCTGGACCGTCTGGTCGGAGCTGGACGACGAACCGGTCGAGTTCGGCGCGGCGGAGGCCGACGAGCCCGGCCGGGTCGACGGCTGGGCCGCCTACGTGGCCGGGGTGGTGTGGGCGCTGCGCGCCGACGGCCACAACGTCCCGGGCGCGCGGCTCGCCGTCGCCTCCGACGTGCCGGTCGGCTCCGGGCTCTCCTCGTCGGCGGCGATCGAGTCGGCGGTGCTGGCCGCCCTGGTCGACCTCGGCGGGCTCGACCTGCCCGCCGGCCGGTGGCCGCGGCTCGCCCAGCGGGCCGAGAACGACTACGTCGGCGCGCCCACCGGGATCATGGACCAGTCCGCGGTGATCCGCGGCCGGGCCGGGCACGCGCTGTTCCTCGACTGCCGCACCGAGGAGGTCGAGCAGATCCCGTTCGACCTGGACGGCGCCGGGCTGGCCGTGCTGGTGATCGACAGCCGGGCGCCGCACCGGCACGCGGACGGCGAGTACGCCGCTCGGCGCAAGAGCTGCGAGCAGGCCGCCTCGACGCTCGGGGTGACAGCGCTGCGCGACGTCGACGTGACCGGCCTCGACGCCGCGCTCGCACGCCTCGACGACGACGAGACCCGCCGCCGGGTCCGGCACGTGGTGACCGAGAACCAGCGGGTGCTCGACACCGTCGCGCTGCTGCGCGCCGGCCGGGTCCGCGACACCGGTCCGCTGCTGACCGCCTCGCACGCCTCCATGCGCGACGACTTCGAGATCACCGTGCCGGAGATCGACACCGCGGTCGAGGCGGCGCTGGCCGCCGGCGCGTACGGCGCGCGGATGACCGGCGGCGGCTTCGGCGGCTGCGTGCTCGCCCTGGTCGACGCCGACGCCGCCGACGCGGTGGCGGCCGCCGTGACCGAGGCGTACGCCGAGCGCGGCTTCACCGCCCCCGGCACGCTCACCGTCCTGCCCGCCGGTGGCGTCACCCGGCTGTAAGGAAGGGCCCCTTATTAACGCCTGCGGTAGAGGAAGGGCCCCTTGTTAACAGCGCACTGTTAACAAGGGGCCCTTCCTTACAACCCAGGGTCAGCCGGCCTCGACGATCATGCCGGCGCCGACCGTACGGTTCGTCGACTCGTCGATGATCACGAAGCCGCCGGTGGTGCGGTTACGGCGGTACTCGTCGGCCAGCAGCGGAACCGTGGTGCGCAGCCGGACCCGGCCGATCTCGTTGAGCTTCAGCTCACCGGCCGTCTCGTCGCGGTGCAGCGAGTTGATGTCCAGCCGGTAGTGCAGCCCGCGCACGATCGCCCGCGCCGAACGGGTCGTGTGCTTGATCGCGTACTTGCCGCCGACCTGCAACGGCCGCGTCTCGTCCATCCAGCAGATCATCGCCTCGATGTCCTGCACGGCCATCGGGGCGTTGTTCGGCCGGCAGATCATGTCGCCGCGGGAGATGTCCAGCTCGTCGGTCAGCCGGACCGTCACCGACATCGGCGGGAACGCCTCGTCCACCGGGCCGTCCGCGGTCTCCACCGCGGCGATCCGGCTGGTGAAGCCCGACGGCAGCACCATCACCTCGTCGCCCGGCTTGAGCACGCCGGAGGCCACCTGACCGGCGTAACCCCGGTAGTCGGTGACGGTGGTGGACTGCGGCCGGATCACGTACTGCACCGGGAACCGCACGTCGACCAGGTTGCGGTCCGAGGCGATGTGCACCCGCTCCAGGTGGTGCAGCAGCGACGGGCCCTCGTACCAGGGCATGTTCTCCGAGCGGGTGACGATGTTGTCGCCCTGCAGCGCGGACACCGGCACCACCGTCAGGTCCGGCACGTCGAGCTTCGCGGCGAACGCGGTGAACTCGTCCGCGATCCGCTCGTAGACCTCCTGCGACCAGTCCACCAGGTCCATCTTGTTCACGCACAGGACCAGGTGCGGCACCCGCAGCAGCGAGCAGAGGAATGCGTGCCGGCGGGACTGCTCCACCAGGCCCTTACGCGCGTCCACCAGGATCAGCGCCAGGTCGGCGGTGGAGGCACCGGTGACCATGTTCCGGGTGTACTGGATGTGCCCCGGGGTGTCGGCGATGATGAACTTCCGCCGCGGCGTGGCGAAGTAGCGGTACGCCACGTCGATGGTGATGCCCTGCTCCCGCTCGGCGCGCAGGCCGTCGGTGAGCAGCGCCAGGTTCGTGTACTCGTCGCCCCGGGCCGCGCTGACCGCCTCGACGGCGGCGAGCTGGTCACTGAACAGCGACTTGGTGTCGTAGAGCAGACGGCCGATCAGCGTCGACTTGCCGTCGTCGACGCTGCCCGCGGTGGCGAACCGCAGCAGGTCCATCGGCCGCGCGGTCTCGCTCTCGGCCGGGGCCAGGGTCTCGACGCTCATCAGAAGTAGCCCTCTCGCTTGCGGTCCTCCATGGCGGCCTCGCTGACCCGGTCGTCGCCGCGGGTCGCGCCGCGCTCGGTGATCCGCGTGGCGGCCACCTCCTCGATCACCTTCTCCACCGTGTCGGCGTCCGAGCGGACCGCCGCGGTGCAGGAGGCGTCACCCACGGTCCGGTACCGCACCTGGGCCTTGAACGGCTGCTCACCGGCGCGCGCCCGGAAGAACTCGTTCACCGCGTAGAGCATGCCGTCGCGCTCGATCACCTCGCGCTCGTGCGCGTAGTAGATCGACGGCAGCGGGATCCGCTCCCGCTCGATGTAGTGCCAGACGTCCAGCTCGGTCCAGTTCGACAGCGGGAACACCCGGATCGACTCGCCCGGGTGGTGCCGGCCGTTGTAGAGCGCCCACAGCTCCGGACGCTGGTTCTTCGGATCCCACTGGCCGAACTCGTCGCGGAAGCTGAACACCCGCTCCTTGGCCCGCGCCTTCTCCTCGTCGCGCCGGGCGCCGCCGAACAGCGCGTCGAAGCGGTGCTTCTCCACCGCCTCCAGCAGCACCGGCGTCTGGATCCGGTTGCGCATGCCGTCGGCCGACTCGCGGACCAGGCCCTTGTTCAGCGCCTCCGGCACGCTCGCCACGATGAGCTGCAGGCCCAGCTCGGCCACCCGCTGATCGCGGTAGTCGAGCACCTCGGGGAAGTTGTGCCCGGTGTCCACGTGCATCACCGGGAAGGGGATGTTGGCCGGCGCGAACGCCTTCTGGGCCAACCGGAGCATCACGATCGAGTCCTTGCCGCCGGAGAACAGCAGCACCGGCCGTTCCATCTCGGCGACGACCTCGCGCATCACGAAGATGCTCTCCGCCTCGAGCGCGTCGAGGTGCGACACCTGGTACGCGGCGGGGGACGTCATGACACGAACTCGATTCGCACGGATCCGTACATCGGATTCCAGACCTTTCAGGTCGGACTCGTGAAGAAGAACGCTCAGGTTACCCGGAATGCCGCTGCAACGCTGCAAGCAACCGACTCGCGAGATCCTTGCGGCAGACCAGCAGATCCGGTAGGCGCGGGTCGGCCCCGTTGTATTTCAGCGCAGAACCGTCGATCCGGGAAGCATGCAGACCGGTGGCCGTCGCCACAGCGACCGGAGCGGCCGAATCCCACTCGTACTGACCGCCCGCGTGGATGTACGCGTCGACCTCACCCGTGACCACGGCGGCGATCTTCGCGCCCGCCGAGCCCATCGGAACCAGATGAGCGCCGACGTCCTCTGCCAGGTCGGTCAGGAAAACCGGCGGACGGCTACGGCTGGCCGCCAAGCGGATGACCCGCGCGCCGCCCCCGGTGGCCGCCTCCACTGTCATCGGCGGGTACGCCGGCGGGTGGTCCGTGCCGAGCACCCGGTGCTGGGCCGGCAGCGCCACCGCGCCCGCCACCAGACCGTGCGGCCGCGACGCGTAGCGCGACCAGAGCGCCACGTGCACCGCCCAGTCCGCGCGCCCCTCCTCCGCGTACTCCCGGGTGCCGTCCAGCGGGTCGATGATCCAGACCCGGTCCGCGGTCAGGCGCGACAGCGCCGCGTCTGTCACCTCCGCCGTCCAGGCCAGCCGCGAGCCCTCGTCCTCCTCCGACAGCACCGCGTCCGCAGGCCGCCACTTCGCCAGCTCGGTGCGGATCAGATCGTGCGAGACCTTGCCGCCGGCCGACCGGAGCGCGCCCGCGTCGGCGAAGCCCATCTCCGCGCGCAGGGCCGTCAGCGCCTGACCGGCCCGGGACGCCAGCCACCGGGCGAACCCGCCGTCGATCATCGGAGGACTGCCCATGCTGCTCCCGTCACCCGCCTTCGCTCCCGTCGCCCGAGGCTACCGGCCGGGCTCCGCCCCGCCGCTCAACCCCCGTGGTACAGGTTCTGCGTCGGCTCCACGCCCTTCAGAACCACGGACTCCACCACGTCCGCCGCGCGGTCCACCAGGAACTCCAGCTCCTTGCGCTCCGACGAAGAGAAATCCGAGAGTACGTAGTCAGCCGGGTCCTGCCGGCCCGGCGGCCGGCCGATGCCGAACCGCACCCGCACGTAGTCCTTGGTGCCGAGCGACTTCGACATCGAGCGCAGGCCGTTGTGCCCGCCCTCGCCGCCGCCGCACTTCACCCGCACCTGCCCGTACGGGATGTCCAGCTCGTCGTGCACCGCGATCACGTGCGCCGGCGGGATCTTGTGGAACTGCGCCAGCCCGGCCACCGGACCGCCGGAGAGGTTCATGTACGTCAACGGCTTCAGCAGCACCAGCTTCGGGCCGCCGAACCCCAGCCGCCCCTCCGCGGCCTCGGCCATCGCACGCTTGTGCCGCCCGAACTTCGCGCCCACCCGGGCCGCCAGCAGGTCGGCCACCATGAACCCGACGTTGTGCCGGTTGCCCGCGTACTCCCGGCCGGGGTTGCCCAGGCCGACCACCAGCCACGGTCCCGCCTCGTCCGTCACCCGACGCCCCTTCCCGCTCGCTCGCCCGACCAGCCGTCCCGATACGCCGACAGGCGCCCCCGGGAACCGGGGACGCCTGTCGCACAGCCTTGCGGACCGGTCAGGCCTCGGTCTTCGCCTCGGCCGGGGCCTCCTCGCCCTCGGCGGCCGGAGCGCCCTCGGCACCCTCGGCGGTCTCCTCGCCGACCTCGGCCTCGGCCTCCTCGGTGGCCTCCTCGACCTCGGGGAGGGTGGCCTCGAGCTGCTCGGCGGTCGGAGCGGCGGTCACCGAGGCGACAGCGGTCTCCTCGTCGGTGGCCAGCTCGACGCCGGCCGGCAGCTCGACGTCGGCGGCGGTGATCGTGGTGCCCGGCTCGGCGCCCTCGATCGACGCCTCCAGGTGGTCCGGCACCTTGGTCGCGTCGGCGGTCACCGACAGCGTGTCGTGGTCGTGCACGATCAGGGTGTCCTTCGCGGCCTCACCGGTCAGCTGGACCGGGACCTCGACGGTGACCTTCTCGCCACGGCGGACCAGCAGCAGGTCCACGTGCTCGAAGGTGTCCTTGATCGGGTCACGCTGGATCGCCTTCGGCAGCGCCAGCACCTGGGTGCCGTCGCTGACCTCGATCGCGAAGAGCTGGTTCGCGCCGCCCTTACGGATCGCGGCGGCGAACTCCCGCGCCGGAAGCGCGATGTGCTTGGGCTTCTCGCCGTGGCCGTACAGCACGGCGGGCACCTTGCCGGCCCGGCGGGTACGACGGGCACCACCCTTGCCGAACTCGGTACGGGGCTCGGCGCTGATCTTTACCTCGGACACGGGGAAACTCCTGATGCTTCGCTGCGGCGGCTTGTCGTCTGGCGGTGCTGGGGCGAGGGGCTCGCTGGGGCTAGGGTCATGAACGACCGCCCGGAGCACCGCGTCGATGACGGCGCCTCCGTGCGGTGCTTGTCAGCAGCCCGCCGGGCACCCTCGCCGTGGCAACCGCACCAGTCTACCCGAGGGAATTCCCGGCTCTCCGGCAGTCCCCCATATCACCGCCCCGCCGGTTCCGCAGGGCATCGGCCCGGCCGCCGGGAACTCCCGGCGACCGGACCGCACGCTCAGCTCAGGCCACCGAACAGGGTGGTCACCGAGCCGTCGTCGAAGACCTCCCGGATCGCCCGCGCCAGCAGCGGGGCGATCGACAGTACGGTCAGCTTGTCCAGCTGCTTCTCCGACGGCAGCGGCAGCGTGTTCGTCACCACGACCTCGCTGATCGGGCTGTTCTTCAGCCGCTCCGTCGCCGGGTCGGACAGCAGCGCGTGGGTCGAGGCGACCACGATCTCCGCCGCGCCCTGCTCCTTGAGGATGTCCGCCGCCTTGGTGATCGTGCCACCAGTGTCGATCATGTCGTCCACGATCAGGCACACCCGGCCCTCGACCTCACCGACCACCCGGTTCGCCACCACCTGGTTCGGCTTGAGCGGATCGCGGGTCTTGTGGATGAACGCCAGCGGGCAGCCGCCCAGCCGGTCGGTCCAGCGCTCGGCCACGCGTACCCGGCCCGAGTCCGGCGCGACCACCGTCATCGGCCGGCCCGCGTACTTGTGCTCCACGTACTCGGCCAGCACGTCCATCGCGAACAGGTGGTCCACCGGGCCGTCGAAGAAGCCCTGGATCTGCGCGGTGTGCAGGTCCACGGTCAGGATCCGGTTCGCGCCCGCCGTCTTCAGCAGATCCGCGATCAGCCGCGCCGAGATCGGCTCCCGGCCGCGGTGCTTCTTGTCCTGCCGCGAGTACGGGTAGAACGGCAGTACCACGGTGATCCGCTTGGCCGAGCCGCGCTTCAGCGCGTCGACCATGATCAGGGTCTCCATGACCCAGGTGTTCACGCCGTGCGTCACGGACTGCACCACGAAGGCGTCCGAACCACGGACCGAGTCCTTGTACCGTACGAAGATCTCGCCGTTGGCGAAGTCGTACGCGTCGGCCGGCGTCGGCGCGACGCCGAGCACCTCACCGATCTCCTTGGCCAGCTCCGGAAAACCCCTCCCGGAGAAGAGCATCAGGCTCTTGCGGTTTTCGGCGACGATGCTGCCCATGGGCCCGTCTGCTCCCGTATGTCGGTGGTGCCCGGCGGCGGTGGGGCCGGGGACTGTTCGGTTGCAGTATGCCCCCGGTTCAGCGATCCACCCACGGCCCGCCGATCCCCGTGGATTCAGTCACCTTCGCTTGCGGCGCCGCCCGTGTCCGGCGCACCCTCACCGGCCCGCCGCGCCGCCTCCGCGGCGTCAGTACCGGCCCGCTTGCGCAGTACCCAGCCCTCCACGTTGCGCTGCTGACCACGCGCCACCGCCATCGCGCCCGGCGGCACGTCTCCGGTGATCACCGAACCCGCAGCGGTGTACGCGCCGTCGCCCACCCGCACCGGCGCCACGAACATGTTGTCCGCTCCGGTACGGGCGTGACTGCCGATGGTGGTGTGGTGCTTGCGTACCCCGTCGTAGTTGACGAAGACGGTGGCCGCGCCGATGTTGCTGTGGTCGCCGATCGTCGCGTCGCCCACGTACGACAGGTGCGGCACCTTCGACCCGTCACCGATCGACGCCTTCTTGGTCTCCACGAATGTGCCGACCTTCGCCTTGCGGCCCAGCCGCGACTCCGGCCGCAGGTACGCGTACGGGCCGACGCTCGCCTGCGGGCCCACCTCGGCGCCGAGCGCGTGGCTGCGCACGATGCTCGCGCCCGCGCCCACAACCGTGTCCACGAGCGTGGTGTCCGGGCCGACGAGCGCGCCCTCGCCGACCACTGTCGCGCCCTGGAGCTGCGTGTTCTGGTCGATCACCGCGTCCCGCTCGACGGTCACGGTCACGTCGATCCAGGTGGTGTGCGGGTCGAGGATGCTGACCCCGGTACGCATCCAGCCCTCGTTGATCCGGTCGCGCAGCAGGCGGCGCAGCGCGGCCAGCTCGACCCGGTCGTTGCAGCCGAGCGTCTCCACGTGGTCGGCGGCGCAGTGCACGGCCACCGGCTCACCGGCGTCGCGCAGCAGCGCGAAGACGTCGGTCAGGTACTCCTCGCCCTGGTCGTTGTCCGTGGAGAGCTTGCCCAGCGCCTCCCGCAGGCGAGCCGCGTCGAACGCGTAGATGCCCGCGTTGATCTCCCGCAGCGCGCGCTGCTGGGGGGTGGCGTCGCGCTCCTCGACGATCTGCTCCAGGTGCCCCTGCACGTCCCGCACGATCCGGCCCAGACCGGTCGGGTCCGGCACCTCGGCGGCCAGCACTGTCGCCGCCGCGGCGGCCTCCTCGTGCGCCTCGACGAGCGCCTGGACCGTCTCCGGCCGCAGCAGCGGCACGTCCCCGTTGATCACCACGACGGTGCCGGTCGCGTCCGGCACCGCGTCCAGCGCGATGCGGACCGCGTGCCCGGTGCCGAGCTGGCGCTCCTGGAGCACCGGCGTGGCACCCGGGGCGACCTCGGTCAGGTGCTCCCGGACCTGGTCGGCGCCGTGGCCGACCACGACCACCGAGCGGTCCGCGCCCAGCGGACCGGCTGCGGCCAGGACGTGACCGAGCAGGGTACGGCCGAGCAGCGGGTGCAGCACCTTGGGCAGGGACGACTTCATCCGCTTGCCCTCACCGGCGGCGAGCACGACAACGGTGCGGAGGTGGGGCTGGGACACGACGTGGCTCCCGTCGGGACGGCGACAGTCTCGCGGTCATGCTAACCACGCGACGGAGGGCAAACAGCAGAAGCTCCCGGGAGAGGATTCGAACCCCTATAATCAGGACCAAAACCTGACGTCCTGCCATTAGACGACCCGGGATGGTCGAAAACGGGCAAATAGTATTACGCCCGTCGGCTGCCTACACCTTACCGGTCACGAGGTGGATCTTCATTGCTCATTCCTTTCATGATCCCTTCGATCCTCCAATAGAGACGGGTTCCACCCACGACGTGCACGGTCAGGCAGCCGTGGTAGTCAGCTCCGACATTCTTGCGCCTGGTCAGCGGCCGGTGCCTCTTGATCGTGGTGGGCTGGAAGCTCTCCGCCGGCACGCCTACCCGAGCCGCCCACCACCGCACCGCAGCCGCGTCGTCCGCCGTCTCGTGGATGCTCACCCGGAACCTCCGGTCCTCGATCGGCACCTCGACGGCGTTCAGGAAGCGAAGGAAGAGCATCACCAGCAACGGATCGCTGTTGACGAATTTGATCCGGCAGTCGTTCGGACGCCAGGGCTTCGCCTTACCACCCTCACACCAGTAGATCGCCGCGCCGATCAGCAACAACTCGCGCCGGTCGAGGCGCCGCACCCAGTCCGCCGACGCGGCCACCGCCTCGGCCCGGGCCGCGTCCCGCGCCGCCCGGTGCGCGCTCCACTGCGCGTCGGCACGCGCCTGCTGGGCGACCCGCCGGCGCCGGCGCACCAGCTCCGGATCCAGCGGCACATGCCGGGTCCACAGGTATGCCGTGGACTTCGAGACGTCGAGCACCCTCGCGATCTCCCCCACCGGCGAGCCGGCTCGCCGCAGAGCCAGCGCCCGCGCATGCAGCTCCGGCTTCCACCCCCGGTAAGAGGGCGGACGACTACCGGACTCATCATCGACGGCCACCGGCGCAGATTAGGACGTACGTACGACAGTGGCCGGTCTGACCAAGAGCGTCGCGCCTGGCAGGATGGACGGGTGACCGACGTATCCGGCAGCGACCGCACCCGTCGGCGGCCCGTGCCGGCGGCGAAGCCCTCCCGGGTGCGGATGTCCGCGACGCAGCGGCGCGAGCAGTTGATCTCGATCGCCCGGCAGATCTTCGCCGAGCGCGGCTTCGACGCGACCTCGATCGAGGAGGTGGCGGCGCGTGCCAAGGTCTCCAAGCCGGTGGTCTACGAGCACTTCGGCGGCAAGGAGGGGCTCTACGCGGTGGTGGTGGACCGGGAGGTCCGCGCGCTGCTTGACCGGATCACCACGGCGCTGACCGCGGGCAACCCGCGGGAGCTGCTGGAGCAGGCCGCGCTGACGCTGCTGACCTACATCGAGGAGGAGACCAGCGGGTTCCGGGTGCTGGTCCGGGAGTCGCCGCTGATGTCGGCGACGGGCAACTTCAGCAGCGTGATGAACGACGTGGCGCACCAGGTGGAGCACATCCTGGCGGGCGAGTTCTCCATCCGGGGGTACGACCCGAAGCTGGCGGAGCTCTACTCCCAGGCGCTGGTGGGCATGGTGGCGCTGACCGGCCGCTGGTGGCTGGAGGTGCGCAAGCCGCGCAAGGAGACGGTGGCGGCGCACCTGGTGAACCTGGCCTGGAACGGGTTGTCGCACCTGGAGTCGAAACCCGGGCCGATCCCCCGGGGCTGACGCCGCGTCAGCGCAACAGCCGCGTCAGCGCAACAGCCGCTTCAGCGCAACAGCCGCTTCAGCGCTCACCGATGGGGTGGTAGCGGCGCTGCCGCTCCTCCTCGGCGTGCTCGGCGGTGCCGACCTTGTCGTAGAGGCCGGTGGCGAGCAGGACCAGCCCGAACAGCAGCGACACGATGACTGTCGACATCGAGAAGTTCAGGAAGTTCGCCGGGGTCTGGAGCACCGACATCATCAGGATGCCGGTGACCAGGAAGACCACGCCGGCGGTGAGGTTCATGTAGTGGCCGAGGTTGTCGCGGCGGGACGCCCCGATCAGCAGGACCGCGCCGAAGACCACGGAGACCAGCGAGAAGGCCAGGTTGGTACGCAGGCCGAGCGCCCAGTCGCTGTCCCGGCCGAACAGTCCTTCGCCCCAGGTCTGGAAGACGCCGAAGACGCCGAAGACCAGGATGTAGAGGCCGATGAGCCCGGACAGCACCCGGTAGAGCGGCCGCGCGGGGTGGTTCACCGGGAAGTGCGCCATGATGCCCTCCAGCCGTGTGACTGATTCGGGGCAATTGTCACCTGCGTTGTCCGGTCGCGTCCGGAAAACACCGAAGGCCCGGCGCAGCGCGCCGGGCCTTCGGTGAGAGACGGGATCAGAGCACCAGGCGGGCCTTCTGCCAGGCCTCGTGCTCGTCGTCGGAGCCGACCTTGCCGTACATGCCGACCATCAGGAGCACCAGCGCCAGGGTCAGGACCACGACGTCGGTCATGATCGAGAAGTTGAAGATGTTGGCGTCGGTCTGCAGGAACGCCAGCGCGGCCAGGCCGATCACCATCAGCGTGTAGGCCAGCCACTGGTTGATCGCCACGTCGAGGTTGCGGCCGATCGCGGTGCCGACCAGGATCACGACGCCGACCAGCACCGACAGCAGCGAGAACGCCATGTTGGTGCCCTGGCCGAGGACCTTGGTGTCGTCCTGGGCGAGGAAGTCGTTGCCGGCGCTGGCGATGATGCCGAGGCCGCCGAAGACGACGAAGTACAGACCAACGAGCCCGCCGATCGCCCGGTAGATCGGCCGCGCGGGGTGGTTGACGGGGGTGTGGGCCATCTCTGCGTCTCCAAAAGACCGTTCGGACGAGGGTTCCACCGGTGATTGTCCCGTACGCCGGTCAGTGACGCCGCACACCCCCCACCCCGGCGGCAGGTCAGCCGCCCGGCAGCTCCTCGGCGAGGGACAGCCAGGTCTCCTCGGTGCGGTCCCGCTCGGCCCGTACCTCCTTGAGCTGGGCGTCCAGCTCGGCGACCCGGGCGTAGTCGGTGGCGTTCGCGGCGAGCTGCTCGTGCAGGCCCGCCTCCTTCTGTTCGAGCTTGGCGATCTGCCGTTCCAGCCGGTTGAGTTCCTTCTTCGCGACGCGTACCTCGGCCGCTGACATGCCCTCGCGCGCCGACGCCGCCGTGGCCGGGGTGAGGTCGGCGGGTGCCGGGCCGCCGGCCGCGGCGGCGCGCGCGAGGTACTCGTCGACGCCGCCGGGCAGGTGCACCAGCCGGCCGTCGCCGAACATGCCGTACGCGACGTCGGTGACCCGCTCGATCAGGTAGCGGTCGTGGCTGGCCACCACGATGCTGCCGGGCCACGAGTCGAGCAGGTCCTCCAGCGCGGCGAGCGTGTCGGTGTCCAGGTCGTTGGTGGGCTCGTCGAGCAGGAGCACGTTCGGCTCCCCGGCAAGCAGCCGCAGCATCTGGAGGCGGCGGCGCTCGCCGCCGGACAGGTCGCTCACCGGGGTCCAGAGCCGCTTGTCGTCGAAGCCGAAGATCTCGGCGAGCTGGGCGGCGCTGATCTCCCGGTCGCCGAACTGCACACGCCGGGCCACCTCCTCGACGGCTTCCAGCACGCGCAGGTGGCCGGGGAGTTCGGCGAGTTCCTGGGACAGGAACGCGGGCCGGACGGTCTGCCCGGCGGCGAAGCGCCCGCCGTCGGGGCCGGTCACCCCGGCGAGCATCCGCAGCAGGGTGGTCTTGCCGGCGCCGTTGCGGCCGAGGATCGCGACCCGGTCGCCGGGCCCGACCTGCCAGGTGGTGTCGTGCAGGATCTCCTTCGGGCCGGCGTGCAGCCGGACGTGTTCGAGGTCGTACACCTGCTTGCCGAGCCGGGCGGTGGCGAGCCGCTGCAGCGACATGGTGTCGCGGGGTTCCGGCACGTCGGCGATGAGTGCGTTCGCCGCGTCGATGCGGAACTTGGGCTTCGAGGTGCGTGCGGGGGCGCCCCGGCGCAGCCAGGCGATCTCCTTGCGGAGCAGATTCTGGCGGCGGGCCTCGGTGGCGGCGGCGACGCGTTGCCGCTCGACGCGGGCCAGCGTCCATGCGGCGAAGCCGCCCTCGTACGCCCGGACGGTCTGGTCGGCAACCTCCCAGGTGGTGGTGCAGACGGCGTCGAGGAACCAGCGGTCGTGGGTGACCACGACGAGCGCGCCCTTGCGGGTGACGAGGTGCCGGGCCAGCCAGTCGACGCCGCCGACGTCGAGGTGGTTGGTGGGCTCGTCGAGGACGAGCAGGTCGGCGTCGCGGACCAGCAGCGCGGCGAGTGCGACGCGGCGGCGTTCCCCGCCGGACATCGGGCCGACCGGCGTGTCCAGGCCGAGGTGGGGCATGCCGAGGCCGTCGAGGATGGCGCGCACGCCCGCGTCGCCGGCCCACTCGTGCTCGGCGCCCATGCTCTCGCCGAGCCAGGCGGTGCCGAGCACCACGTCCCGCACGGTCAGTTCGGGGGCGAGGTCCAGGCGCTGCGGCAGCCAGGCCACCCGCAGGTCGCGGCGGTGGGTGACGCGGCCGTCGTCGGGTTCCTCGGTGCGGGTGAGCAGGCGCAGCAGCGTCGACTTGCCGGCGCCGTTGAGGCCGACCACACCGACCCGGTCGGCGTCGTCGAGGCCGAGCGAGACGTCGGTGAGCAGCGGCCCCGCGGCGCCGTACCCCTTGGACACCCGGTCCAGGTTGACGATGTTGGCCACTGACCCACCCTTCACGACTCAGGCGTCCCGGGGGCCCGGGACGCCTGAGTCAAGGGTACGGGGCGTCAGACCACGCGGGCGCCGGCGACCGGACCGTGCGCGACGCGGGCCTCCCGGCACACCCCGGCGGCGGTGATCTCGGCGGCGATCCGGACGGCGTCGGCCTCGCCGGTGGCGAGGAAGACGCAGGTGGGTCCGGAGCCGGAGACGATGCCGGCGAGCGCCCCCGCGGCCTCGCCGGCCTTGAGCGTCTCGGCCAGCGAGGAGCGCATGGTCAGCGCGGCGTCCTGGAGGTCGTTGCCGAGCGTGGCGGCGAGCACCCGCGGGTCGCGCTGGCGCAGCGCGGCGAGCAGCGCGTCGGTGCTGCCCAGCGGCGTGCCGGCGGCTCCGGCGTCACGCAGCCGGTCCAGTTCCCGGTACGCGGCCGGGGTGGACAGGCCGGCGTCGGCGATCGCCACCACCCAGTGCCAGGAGGTGGGGCGGGCCAGCACCGGGCTGACCGCCTCGCCGCGGCCGGTGCCGAGCGCGGTGCCGCCGTGGATGAGGAACGGGACGTCCGAGCCGAGGTCGGCGGCGATGCCGGCGAGTTCGTCGCGGGACAGCCCGGTGCCCCAGAGCGTGTCGCAGGCGACGAGCGCGGCGGCGGCGTCGGCGCTGCCACCGGCCAGCCCGCCGGCGAGCGGGATCTGCTTGCGCAGGTGCAGCCGGGCGTGCGGGGCGACGCCCGCGTAACCGGCCAGCGCGTGCGCGGCGCGCAGCGCCAGGTTGGTGTCGTCCAGCGCCAGCTCGCCGGCGCCCTCGCCCTCCATGGTGAGGGTGAGCGTGTCGCCGCGACGGGCGGTCAGCTCGTCGTAGATCGAGATCGCGTGGTAGACGGTGTTCAGCTCGTGGTAGCCGTCACGCCGCAGCGGTCCGACCCCGAGATGCAGGTTGACCTTGGCGGGCACCCGCACCTTGACCGGGCCGCTGGCCCCGCGCCGCTGCCCGTCCTCGTCCCCCGGTCGCCATGCCTCGGTCACCGGGTGGACTCCACCGGACGTGGGCGGATGTCGAACGGCTTCGGCACTGTCAGCTCCTCGGCGAGGGGTCGGGCAACGGCGCCAGCCTACTGCTCGCCGCCGGGGGCGTCCGGGGCCGACGCGGCGATGGCGGCGAACTGCTCGACGGTGAGCGATTCGCCCCGCGCGGACGGGTCCACGCCGGCGGCGGTGAGAGCGGCGGCGGCCCGGTCCGCGCCACCGGCCCAGCCGGCCAGGGCGGCGCGCAGCGTCTTGCGGCGCTGGGCGAACGCGGCGTCGACGACGGCGAAGACGGCCTTCCGGGGTACGTCCGGCCGGGGCGGCTCGCGCCGGGTGAACGCGACCAGGCCGGAGTCGACGTTCGGCACCGGCCAGAACACGTTCGGCGGGACCTTGCCGGCGGCGCGGGAGCGGGCGTACCAGGCGAGTTTGACCGACGGGATGCCGTACACCTTGGAGCCGGGACCGGCGACGAGCCGGTCGGCGACCTCCTTCTGCACCATCACCAGGCCGTGGCGCAGCGTGGGCAGCTCGGCGAGCAGGTGCAGCACGACCGGCACGGCGACGTTGTAGGGCAGGTTCGCCACCAGCGCTGTGGGCGCCGGGCCGGCCAGGTCGTCGGCGGTGACCCGCAGCGCGTCGGCCGGATGGACGGTGAGCCGCTCGGCGGCCGTCCCGGCGAAGCGGGCGGCGGTCTCCGGCAGCGCGGCGGCGAGCGCCGGGTCGAGTTCCACAGCGTGCACGTGCGCGGCGACCGGGAGCAGGGCGAGCGTGAGCGAGCCGAGCCCGGGGCCGACCTCCAGCGCCACGTCGTCGGGGGTCAGCCCGGCGGTGGTGACGATCCGGCGCACGGTGTTGGGGTCGTGCACGAAGTTCTGGCCGAGTTTCTTGGTCGGCGTGACGCCGAGGCGCGCGGCGAGTTCCCGGATCTCCGCCGGGCCGAGGAGTCCGGTCACGCCCCGTAGCGTAAGCGCCCCCGCCCGCGGGGAAGGAAGGGCCCCTTCTTAACGCCTCGCGATATGGCGGGGCCCTTCTTAACGCCGCGGACCGAACGCGCTCAACGCCACGGGCCGAACGCTTGCTCACCGTTCGTGGAGAGGGCGGCGCAGAGTGCGTCCACGTCGGTGCCGGTGGTCTCGGCGAGGAAACGGACCGTGAGCGGGATCAGGTACGACGCGTTGGGCCGTCCCCGGTACGGCATCGGGGTCAGGTAGGGCGCGTCAGTCTCCACGAGCATCTGCTCCGGCGGGGTGACGGCTGCGGCCTCGCGCAGCGCGGCGGCGCTGCCGAACGTGACGGTGCCGGCGAAGCTGAGCAGGAAGCCGCGCCGGACGCACTCGCGGGCGAAGTCGGCGTCGCCGGAGAAGCAGTGCATGACCACGGTTTCCGGGGCGCCCTCGTCGTCGACGATGCGCAGCACGTCGGCGTGCGCGTCCCGGTCGTGGATGACGAGCGCCTTGCCGTGCCGCTTGGCGATGGCGATGTGCGCCCGGAAGCTCTCCTCCTGCGCAGCCCGCCCCTCCTCGCCGGTACGGAAGAAGTCCATCCCGGTCTCGCCGACGCCCCGGACCCGGTCCCGGCCGGCGAGCGTCTCGATCTCGCGCAGTGCCTCGTCCAGGTCGGCCAGCCGGGGCGCCTCGTTCGGGTGCAGCGCGACGGTGGCGAGCACCGGGGCGTACCGGTCGGCGACGTCGGCGCTCCACCGGGACGAGTCGACGTCCACCCCGACCTGGACGAGCCGGTCCACGCCGGCCCGGGCGGCGACGTCGATCGCGGCGGCCACCGGGTCGTCGCCGGTGGTGCTGCCGGGAGGCGTGCCGAACTCGCCGACGGTGATGTCGAGGTGGGTGTGGCTGTCCGGCACGGGTACGGGCAGCGGCTCGGGGGCGGGCGGGAACTCCCCGGCCCGGCGGGCGGCGCGCTGCTTGCGGGTCTCGGTCTGCTCGGTCATCGCGGCCAGCATCACACACCCGCCCGGGGCGGCGTTCCCGGACCGCCACCGGCTGTTCACGTGCCTCACATCTGGCGGGCTTAGCGTCCTGGAGTGACCGTCACCGACCAGGCCGGCGGGCCCGCCTCCGACCGGGCCGGGTTGCGCGTGACGTACGGCGGCCGGGTGCATCCGGCGGAGGAGATCGCCCGGGGCGCGGCGTACGAGTTGTTCAGCGCCGACGAGGCGCCCGGGTTCGAGTGGTGTCCCCGGCCCGGGGGCGGCTATCCGTGGCGCCGGTTCGTGCACGCGACCGAGGTGGACGCGGTGCACGGCGCCGACGGTCCGGCCGACGAGACGGACGCGCCGCTGCTGATGCCGGTGCACCGCGACCGGGGCTGGGAGTACGTACACCGGCTCAGCCAGCAGCCGGGCGCGGCGGGTGATCCGACGCTCGCCGCCGTGCGGGCGTCGGCGGTGATCCGGCCGGGTACCCGCATGGTGAAGGTGCTCTCCGCCCGGCAGCTCGCCGGGTACGTGCGGGGCGTGCTGCCGCACGGCTTCTGCTACCGGGAGCACGACGTCGCGCACCTGCGGACACCGGCCGGGATGGCGGTGCTGCGGGGCGACTCCGAGGGCGGCGACGTGGCGTACGCGGTGCGCTGGCGGGCCGCCGACCCGGCCGACTACGACGTGCCCGTGGGCCCGGCGCACCGGGGGCTCATGGCGTTGCCGCCCCGGGACCGGCTCGGGCCGCCGGTGCTCGGTACCGGGTTCGTGCCGAGCAGCGCGCAGCTCGTACCGGAGTTCGTCACCCGGGAGTTCGCCGACCTGCCGATGCCGGCGAACGCCACCCTGCTCGCCTACCCGGCCGACGGGGTGGAGGTGGTCCTCTACACCTACCAGGCGGAGCAGCGGGGCTGGCTGCGCCTGGCCGGCCCGCAGTGGCGGCACCTGCTCGCCGCGGTGCCGGGTCTCTCCGCCGACCAGGAGTACGTGCCGACCGGCGAGGCGCCGCGCTCCACCCGGCTCGTCGGCGCGTACGCGGGTTCGGAGTACGAGGCGGTGGCCGACCAGCCGGGCGGGTTCCGGGTGCTGGCGATGACCCGGGCGGCCCGGTACCCGGTGGACGCGCCGGCCCGGCGGGTGCGCACGGCGGCCTGGCGCGGGGTGCCCTGCCTGGTGCTGCGGGAGGAGGGCGGCTGGCTGCGGTTGCGGCTGCGCCGCCCGGATCCGGACGGGGTGGCCGCGACCGGCGCGCAGTGTCTGGAACGCGGCGTGTACGAGGTCTGGGCGCCCGGCGCCGAGCTGGCCGACGACCGGGTGGTGGACCTGCCCTATCCGGCCCGGCACGAATAGACGAGGGCAGGTCGGGAAGGCGTGGGGTGTCCGAGAAACCCGCGCGAGGGGGAATCCCGACATGCCTTTCGTCACCGTCGGTACGGAGAACTCCGCACCCATCGACCTGTACTACGAGGATCACGGTTCCGGTCAGCCGATCGTGCTGATCCACGGTTTCCCGTTCAACGGGGCGACCTGGGAGAAGGTGAGCGGTCCGCTGCTGGACGCCGGATACCGGGTGATCACGTACGACAGGCGTGGATTCGGCAACTCCGCGCAGCCGGCCATGGGCTACGACTACGACACGTTCTCCGCCGACCTCGACGTGCTGATGACCGAACTGGACCTGCGGAACGCGATCCTGGTCGGGCACTCCATGGGCACCGGTGAGGTGACCCGCTATCTGGGCGCGTACGGGTCGGACCGGGTGGACCGGGCGATCCTGATGGCCCCGTTGGCGCCGTACCTGCTCAAGGCGCCCGACGACCCGGAGGGCGTCGACAAGAGCATGTTCGACGGGTTCCAGAAGGCGATCACCCAGGACCGGTTCGCCTACCTGACCCAGTTCTGCGACGCGTTCTTCAACGCCAGCGAAAACCGGGGGACGCTGGTCAGCGACGAGGCGTACCACGCGCACTGGCAGATCGGCGCGCAGGCGTCGGCCAAGGGCACCCACGACTCGGTGGACGCCTGGCAGACCGACTTCCGCGGTGACCTGCCGAACATCAACGTGCCGGTGCTGATCATCCAGGGCGACAAGGACAACGTGCTGCCGTACCCGGTGACGGGCCAGCGGCTGGTGAACATGCTGTCCGACGCCAAGCTGGTCACGCTGAAGGGTGCGCCGCACGGCACGCCGTGGACCCATCCCACCGAGGTCAACAAGGCCATCATGGAGTTCATCGGCAAGCCGAGCATGGCCCGCGCCTGACCGGCGCGCACGACCGCGGCCCGGGGATCTCCCGGGCCGCGGTTCGCGCGCGTGTTCAGCCGGCCAGGCGGGCCAGCTCCTCCTCGACGATGGACGGGTCGAGCTTGCGGAACACCGGCTTCGGCGCCGCGAGCGGCCGGCCCACTTCCAGGGGTACGGACTCCCAGCGCGCACCGACCGTGTAGTCACCGGTCAGCACCGGGTACGACGGCCCGCCGTCGAGGTCGTCGACCTCCTCGATGACGGGCATCGGCGCGTGCACGCCGGTGCCGCCGAGCAGCTCGTGGATCTTCTGGGCGGAGTGCGGCAGGAACGGGGTGAGCAGCGTGTTGGCGTCGCTGACCACCTGGAGCGCGACGTGCAGGACGGTGCCCATGCGGGGCTTCTCGTCCTCGCCCTTGAGCTTCCAGGGCGCCTGCTCGGAGAGGTACTTGTTGGCCTCGGCGACGACCTTCATGGCCTCGCCGATGGCCTGCTTCTGCCGGTGCCGGGCGATCAGGTCGCCGACGGTGGCGAAGCCGGCCTTCGCGATGTCCAGCAGCGCCTGGTCGGCCTCGGTGAGCCCGGCCGGGTCGACCGGCGGGATCGCGCCGAAGTTCTTCGCCGCCATCGACACGGACCGGTTGACCAGGTTGCCCCAGCCGGCGACCAGCTCGTCGTTGTTGCGGCGCAGGAACTCGGCCCAGGTGAAGTCGGTGTCGTTGCTCTCCGGGCCGGCCACCGCGATGAAGTACCGCAGCGCGTCGGCGTCGTAGCGCTCCAGGAAGTCCCGGACGTAGATGACCACCTTGCGGGAGGAGGAGAACTTCCGTCCCTCCATGGTCAGGTACTCGCTGGAGACGACCTCGGTGGGCAGGTTGAGCCGGCCCAGCTCGCCCGGTTCGCCGTCGCGGGCGCCCTCACCGGAGTAGCCGCCGAGCAGCGCCGGCCAGATCACCGAGTGGAAGACGATGTTGTCCTTGCCCATGAAGTAGTAGGAGCGGGCGTCCTTCCCCTCCCCGTCCGCCGACCACCACTTGCGCCAGGCCTCCGGGTCGCCGGTGCGCCGGGCCCACTCGATGGACGCGGACAGGTAGCCGATGACCGCGTCGAACCAGACGTAGATCCGCTTGTCCGGGCGGTCGCGCCAGTCGTCGAGCGGGATCGGCACGCCCCACTCCAGGTCGCGGGTGATGGCCCGGGGCTGGAGGTCGTCGAGCAGGTTGCGGGAGAACCGCAGTACGTTCGGGCGCCAGCCGTCGCGGGTGTCCAGCCACTGCCGCAGCGCGTCGGCCAGGGCGGGCAGGTCGAGGAAGAAGTGCTCGGTCTCGACGAACTCCGGGGTCTCCCCGTTGATCTTCGACTTGGGGTCGATCAGGTCGATCGGGTCGAGCTGGTTGCCGCAGTTGTCGCACTGGTCGCCGCGCGCGCTGTCGTAGCCGCAGATCGGGCAGGTGCCCTCGATGTAGCGGTCGGGCAGCGTCCGGCCGGTGGACGGGGAGATCGCCCCGGTGGTGACCTTCGGGACGATGTAGCCGTTGCGGTGCAGCCCGGTGAACAGCTCCTGCACCACCGCGTAGTGGTTGCGCGTGGTGGTGCGGGTGAACAGGTCGTACGACAGGCCCAGCGCCCGCAGGTCCTCGGCGATCACCCGGTTGTAGCGGTCGGCCAGCTCGCGCGGGGTGACCCCCTCGGCGTCGGCCTGCACCTGGATCGGGGTGCCGTGTTCGTCGGTGCCGGAGACCATGAGCACGTCGTGACCGGCCATCCGCATGTACCGGGAGAAGACGTCGGAGGGAACGCCGAATCCGGATACGTGGCCGATGTGGCGCGGGCCGTTGGCGTAGGGCCAGGCGACCGCGGCGAGAACGTGACTCATGAGCAGCAAGCCTAGTGATTGCCGTGGGCGTGCCGCGAACCAATGGGGTGCGCGCTCCGACCGTACGTCCGATTTGTCGCCGACACGCGGCGTGAGCTGCCCGACAAGCCAGACGTACCGGTGTGAAATGAACATCGTGACCAGCAGACCAGCGGCGCCCGAGCCGTCGGCGGCCGCCACGCGGCGGGCGGCGCGGCCCACGCCGCCCGGCGGGCCCGTCGCTCCCCAGCCACGGCTCGACCCGGCGGACCCGCCGGTGGAGGTGGAGCCGACCACCGGAGCGCCGGTGGACGCGGTGCCGAGCCGGGTGCCGGTACGCCAGCCGCGCTGGCAGCGCGAGGCCGCCCCGTCCGGCGGCTGGGCACCGATCGAGGAGGTGCACTGGGACGGCACGCCGCTGCGCGACGAGCCGCGCCCACGTCCGGGCCGCCCCTCGGCGCGACGGGAACGCGCCCGCCCGGCCGCGCCGCCGAGCCCGCCCGCCGGGCTGGCCGTGCTGCTGACGCTGAGCCTGCTCGCCGCGTTCTTCGCCTGGGTGAGCGCCGGGCCGTTCTGGCTGGCGGTGGGGCACTCGACCGGCGGCACCGTGATGATCACCGAGTGCGCGGGCGGCGGGCTCACCCAGCGCTGCCGGGGCATCTTCTCCGCCGACGGCGACCGGTTCCAGGCCCACGGGGTACGGGTCAGCGGCGTACCGGCCGGGCGCACCGACACCGGCAGCTCGCTGCGGGCGCGGATGACCGGGCCGGACGGGTCCACCGCCTACGCGGACACCGGGGTGGGACGGCACCTGCGCTGGCTGCTGGGGCTGGCCCTGGTGGCCGGCTGCGCCGCCGGGATCGCCAGGTGGACCGGGGCGACCCGGCTCGCGGACGAACGGCAGCGGCACTGGGCGGTCGGCCTGGCGCTGGCCGGGCCGGCGTTGATCACCGTCGGCTTCCTGGCCGCCGCCTGGTGAGGTGAGGCGTTAAGAGGGGGCCCTTCCTCTACCGCAGGCGTTAAGAAGGGGCCCTTCCTTTCAGCTGTGCACGACGGCGTACACCTCGCGCCGCCGCAGCCCGTACGCGGTGGCGACCTCGGTGATCGCGTCCCGGCGGGACAGCCCGGCCGCCTCGCGCTCGGCCACCGCGGCGCGCAGCGTCTCGTCGTCCGGCCGGACCGCGGGCGTGGCCGGTGCGCCCGCAACGACGAGCGTGATCTCGCCCCGCGGATCGCCCTCGGCGGCCCACTCGGCCAGTTCGCCGAGCGGCCGGCGGACGACCTCCTCGTAGGTCTTGGTCAACTCGCGGCAGAGCGCGGCGGGCCGGTCCCTGCCGAACGCCTCGGCCAGGTCGGCGAGCGCACCGGTGATGCGGTGCGGCGCCTCGAAGAACACCAGCGTGCGGTCCTCGGCGGCGAGCGCGCGCAGCCGGGAGCGGCGGGCGCCGGGGGTACGCGGCAGGAAGCCCTCGAAGCAGAACCTGTCGCAGGGCAGCCCGGACAGTGCCAGCGCGGTGGTCACCGCGCTCGGCCCGGGCGCGGCGGTGACCGGCACACCGGCGTCCAGTGCGGCCCGGACCAGCCGGTAGCCGGGGTCGGAGACGCTCGGCATGCCGCCGTCGGTGACCAGCGCGACCGTGTAGCCGGCGGTGAGCACCTCGGCCAGCTCGGGGGTACGCCGCTCCTCGTTGCCCTCGAAGTACGAGACGATCCGGCCGGGCACAGTCACGTCCAGGTCGCGGGCCAGCCGGGTGAGCCGCCGGGTGTCCTCGGCGGCGACCACGTCGGCGGCGGCCAGCACCTCGCGGAACCGGGCGGACGCGTCGGCCGGGTTGCCGAGCGGCGCGCCGAGCAACACGAGCCGCCCTACCTCGGACATTTCCCCCACGGCGTGCGCTCCCTCATCGACGGTCGTACCAATTTCGGAGACGAGAGACGCCACCGGGCACCCTCGCAGCCTACGATCGCCGGGTGACGAGTGCGTCGACAGCACAGAGCGCGAACCCGGACCCTTCCACCACCGACCGGGGCGACGGCGCCGGGCGCGGGCTTCCCGCCGCCGTGCGGCGCCGGCTCGCCATCGTCGATGATCGCATCGGTCGAGGTCAGGCGTGGCTGGCGACAGCGGTGGTGGTGGGCGTCGCGGCGATCCTGCGCTTCGTGGGGCTCAGTTTCCCGCCCGGGAAGATCTTCGACGAGACCTACTACGCCAAGGACGCGTACGGGCTGATCGACCGCGGCTTCGAGTGGAACTACAAGGACAACGGCCCCTCGTACGTGGTGCATCCACCGCTGGGCAAGTGGATGATCGGCATCGGCGAGTGGGCCTTCGGCTACCAGGACGCGGACAGCGGCGTCTCGGTGCCGGGCCACCTGATCACCACCTCGCCGGAGTTCGGCTGGCGGTTCGGAGCGGCGGTGGCGGGCACGCTGTCGGTGCTGCTGCTGGTCCGTATCGGGCGGCGGATGTTCCGCTCCACGGTGCTCGGCTGCGCGGCCGGCCTGCTGCTCGCGCTCGACGGCTACCACCTGGTGCTGTCCCGCACGGCCATCCTCGACATCTTCCTGCTGCTGTTCGTGCTCGCCGCGTTCGGCGCGCTGGTGCTCGACCGGGACGCCCGGAGGCGGCGCTGGGCGCGGGCGCTGGAGGGCGGGCTCGACCCGACACAGCCGGGCCGGGCCGGCCGTCCGTCGTCGGGCTGGCGGGACTGGCCGTGGTGGCGGCTGGCAGCAGGTGTGCTGCTCGGCTGCGCCTGCTCGGTGAAGTGGAGCGCGCTCTACTTCGTACCGGCGTTCGCGTTGCTGGTGCTGCTCTGGGAGGTGGGCGTCCGCCGCTCGTCCGGGGTACGCCGGCCGTGGCGCGACGCCGTGCTCGACGAGCTGCCGTGGCTGCTCGCCGCGGGCGTGCTGATGCTCGTGACCTACGTGGCGACCTGGTCGGGCTGGCTGCTCGGCCAGGACGGCTACTACCGCCTGGCGGAGCGCTACCCGAACAACCCGGAGCTGAGCGACACCCCGATCATCGGCGCGCTGATCAACCTGTGGGAGTACCACAAGGCGGCGTACGGCTTCCACACCCAGCTCGACGACCCGCACAAGTACCAGTCCTGGCCCTGGCAGTGGCTGCTGCTCGGCCGCCCGGTGGCGTTCCACTGGTCCGGCGACGGCAGTTGCGGCGCACCGAGCTGCGCCTCGGAGGTGCTGCTGCTGGGTACGCCGCTGCTGTGGTGGTCGTTCCTGCCGGCGCTGGCCGCGACCGCCTGGCTCGGGCTGGCCCGGCGTGACTGGCGGGCGGGCGCGATCCTGCTCAGCGCCGCCGCCGGCCTGCTGCCCTGGTTCTGGTTCGCCCTCGACGGCCGGACGATGTTCTCCTTCTACGCCGCGCCGGCGGTGCCGTTCCTGGTGCTCGCGGTGGTCTACGTGCTCGGCGCGATCGCCACCCCCGCGCCGGTGTCGAACACGGCCGCGCCACCGGACCCGCAACAGGTCCACGACCGCCGGCTGGTGGGCGGGATCATCGCGGGCGCGTACGTGTTGCTCGTGGCGCTCTGTTTCGCGTACTTCTACCCGATCTTCGTGGGCCGGGTGCTGCCGTACGCGGACTGGTCGGCGCGGATGTGGCTGGACGGCCGCTGGATCTGACGCGGGGCGCCGGGCACTGCGCGGCGCCGGGGCACCAAAAAAGCGCGCCCCGATCGCCTGCCACGGGGGAAGCGGGCGATTGGGGCGCGCAAGACAGAGCTTAACCACACTCCGGCAACGGCACAACGGGTGCGGGCCGGTCAGATTTCCGACGAGTGCACCACCGGCCGAAAGGTTTACATGGTGCAGCTAACGGTGGGTGGCCGAGCGCGACCGTGACGGCCCCGGCGGGCGCCGGGAGCGGGCCTCCGGCGGGCACCTCCGACCCGGATGATCTTCCAAAGTGGATCTCACTACACTTCGCCCGGTGATCAACAAGAGACGATCGACGGCCGTCCTCATCGGACTGCTGGCGGCGGCCGCGCTGATCGGGCCGAGCCCCGCCGGGGCCGACGACGAGACCACCGAGCCCGTCGCCGAACCACCCAAGGTCGAGCTGGTCCTCGACGTCAGCGGATCGATGCGGGCCCGCGACATCGACGGGCGCAGCCGGATCTCCGTCGCCCAGCAGGCGTTCAACGAGGTGGTCGACGCCCTGCCGGACGAGACACAGCTCGGCATCCGGGTGCTCGGCGCCACCTACCGGGGCAAGGACAAGAAGCAGGGCTGCCTGGACACCCAGCAGATCGTGCCCGTCGGCCCGGTGGACCGTACCCAGGCCAAGGCCGCCGTGGCCGGGCTGCGGCCGACCGGTTTCACACCGGTCGGGCTGGCCCTGCGCTCCGCCGCGCAGGACCTGGGAACCGGCAGCACCGCCCGCCGGATCGTGCTGATCACCGACGGTGAGGACACCTGCGCGCCGCCCGACCCGTGCGAGGTGGCCCGCGAGCTGGCCGCCCAGGGCACCCGCCTGGTGGTCGACACGCTCGGCCTGGCGCCGGACGAGAAGGTACGCAAGCAGCTGCTCTGCATCGCCGGCGCGACCGGGGGCACCTACACCGCCGCGCAGAGCGCCGACGAGCTGACCGGCCGGATCAAGCAACTGGTCGACCGCGCCCGGGACACGTACACCGCCGCTCCGGCTGTGGTCGGCGGCGGCACGGCGTGCGAGGGCGCGCCACTGCTCGCCCCCGGCGTCTACAGCGACCGGGAGGCGTTCTCCGAGCACCGCTGGTACCGGGTGCCGGTGCGTCCCGGGCAGGAACTGCGCGCCTCGGTGAGCGTCGCGCTGGACCGGCCGGTCAACCCGGACTACGGCGTGCTGCTGCGCGCCACCGCGCCGGACGGGCGGGAACTGGTCCGGGGCGTCGACGCCGGCAGCGGGCGTACCGACGTGGTCTCCGCCGGGCTGCGCTGGTCGGCCGCCGAAGAGGAGGAGGACGGTCCGAGCCCGCAGCCGAGCGCCGGCGCGGAGCAGTCCGTACGGACCGTCTGCCTGGTGGTCAGCAACTCGTTCGCGGCCAAGCCCGGCACCCAGGCCCGGCCCGGCATGCCGGTGGAGCTGACAGTCGACGTGGTGGCCGCCTCCCCCGCGCCGGACGGGCCGGATCTGGGCCGCGGCTGGGTGCTGCTGCTCCTGCTCGCGCTCGCCGGACTGCTCACCGGGCTGGTCGCCGGACTGCTCACCCGCTGGTGGGTGCACACGTGGAGGGTGAACTGAGCATGCGTACGCTGATCCGCTCCGCGGCGGCGATCACCGCCGCCGGACTCGCCCTCACCCCGGCGGCGGCCCTGGCCGCGCCCAGCCCGTCACCGGGTGCGACCACGGTGACCAAGGCCGGCACCTCGTTCCTCACCGCCACCACAGTCACCGCCGGCCAGCCGGTGCAGGTGGGCGCGTCGACCGGCGACCACCTGTACTGGTCGTTCCGCGCCGACGCCGGGCAGGTGCACGAGGTCACCGCCACCGTCACGTTCCCGAAGCCACGCAGCGGCGCGTCCACCTGGACCGTCGACGTCTTCGACGGGCTGCGCCGCCGGCAGGCGTGCACCGCTGGCGCGCAGACCCCCACCGCCGGCGCGTCGGCGACGAGCGTCGCGCTGGGCTGCACGCTGCGCCGGGTACGGCCGTGGGCCGAACCCTGGTCGGGCGACCCGCTGCCCGGCACCTACTACATCCGGCTCTCCGTCACCGATCTGCCGGAACCCGACCTCGGTCTGCCGATCGACGTGGAGATGCTCGTCGGCGCGACCGACGAGGGCGGCGCGTCCGGCGACGACGGCGAACTGGCCGCGCCGCTGGTGCCGAACACCAGGGCCGGCACCGTGCTCAGCGCCGAGCCGACGCCCGAGCCGGTGGCCGACGAGGAGACCGACCTGACCGGGTGGCTCCCCGAGGCCGGATCGCGCTGGGTGTGGACCACAGTGGGCGGCGTGCTCGCCGCCGTGGCCGGCGTGGTCGGCTTCGGGCTCACCCGGCGGCCGCGCCGCCCCTGAGGACCGCAGCCGGTGGCCGCCGCGAACCCGACGCGGCGGCCACCGGACGCGCTCATGCCTCGGCGATACGCGGGCCGCGCGGCACCCAGCCGATGAACCGGTCCTGGAGCGCGGTGACCGGCACGGAGCGCAGATCCTGCGTCGCCGCGGCGAGGCAGGACCCGAGATAGACGCTCAACGACGCCCGGTCCACCTGGTACTCGCGCAGCAGGTGATGACGTTTCGTGGCGCAGGGCCAGTCGTCACCGCACGAGCCGCAGGTCCAGTCGGGGGTCACCGGCACGTGCTCGCCGCCGGTACTTCCCGAAACCTCCGCGCCAGGCGTCATCGGCCGCTCCTTCCGAGTCAGGAATGGTGGTGATGGACCGGTTGCCTCCCCGCAACATTCCTTCAGCGCAGCGGCACGCCCAAGCGTTACGGTACGTTCACCGCGTGTCCCCGTCATCCACCTCTCGTGCGTGATCTGCTCCCGGCCGAGGTCGCCGTGGCGGTGGCCGACGCGGCCGACTGGGCCGGTGAGCTGCTCCCGGCCGAGCTGGCCGCCCTGGGTGAGCGCGCGGTACCCGGCCGGCGCCGAGACTTCACCGCCGGGCGGGTCTGCGCCCGCCGGGCACTCGGCGCGCTCGGCCTGCCCGCGACGCCGGTACCGGCCGGCGCCGACCGGGCCCCGATCTGGCCGCCCGGCGTGGTCGGCGCCATCACCCACACCCGCGACTACTGCGCCGCGGCCGCCGCCCGCGCCACCGACGTGCGCGCCGTCGGTATCGACGCCGAGCGCTACCGGCCGCTCTCCCCGGGGGTACGCCGGAAGGTGTGCCGCCCCGACGAGGAGGCGGACCTGGCCCGGCTGCCGCCCGGCACGCCCTGGCCGACCGTGCTGTTCAGCGCGAAGGAGACCGTCTACAAGGTCTGGCACCCGCTCGTCGGCACGTGGCTGGGCTTCGCCGACGCGCGCGTCACGCTGGAGCCGGAGACGGGCACCTTCCACGCCGCCATCGCCCCGGCCCGGCTCTCCGCCGCACCGGTGCCCGATCCACCGTCAGCGGTGACCGGACGGTTCGCCGTGGACGACGACCTGGTCCGCACCGCGGCCGTCCTGCTTCGTCGATGAGGCGCTGCCGGGCAGGTTGTGCCCGGCTTGTACCGTCGTTCCGACTGAAAATTCCGAAGGCGCCCAAGGAGTACGGTGAGCCACCCTCAGCCTCCGTCCGGGTCACCGGACCCGAACCAGCAGCCGCAGGAACCGCCGACGCAGGCGTTCCCCACCGCCCCGATGCCGCCGGTGCCGGGCAACCCGTACGCGCCACCACCCGCTCCGACCTCGGGCTCGCCCTACCCGCCGCCCTCGGACGCGCCGCAGCCGCCCGTCTCGGGCGCGCCGTACCCGCCGCCGGGCAGCGAGTACCAGCCGCCGGGTGCCGCGTACCCGCCGCCGGGCGGTGCGTACCCGCCGCCGGGGTCCGAGTACCAGCCGCCGGGTGCGGCGTACCCGCCCCCGGGCGGCGAGTACCAGCAGCCGGGTGGCTACCCGCCCCCGGGTGGTTACCCGCCGCCGGGTGGTGGCGCGTACCCGCCGCCGCCCGGAGCGCCCTTCGGACCGCCGGCGAAGAAGTCGAACAAGAACGTCTGGATCACTGTCGGCATCATCGCGGTGATCCTGCTGCTGCTGTGCTGCGGTGGCGGCATCTTCGCCATCTACAGCGGCGCGAAGAAGACCCAGGAGGCGATCGACTCGCTGCCCACCCCGGGCGTCACCTACGGCCAGCCCACAGGTGACATCCCGACGGGCGCTCCCACCGGCACGCCGCAGCCGGGCAACACCGACGACAAGACGTTCAACATGCCGGCCGGCGACAAGCTGGTCGTCAACGACGACCGGGGCACCATCGAGATCACCGTCGGCAACTTCCGGACCAGGAACGCCGCCTGCAGCGAGGTCATGCCCGGCCCGAAGAACGGCATGTTCCTGATCGCCGACGTGACCGCCGAGATCACCAAGGGCACCGGCTCGATCAACCCGTTCTACTTCACCTGGGTCGCTGCGGACGGCACCGAGGAGAGCGGCATCGGCGGCGCCTTCTCGGGTTGCGGCAAGCTGATGACCTCGGGCAACAACCTGCCCGAGGGTTCCAAGCGCAGCGGCCAGCTCATCTTCGACGTCAAGGACCAGAACGGCGTCGTGGAATACAAGCACCGCTTCCGTTCCGCCGGGTCCTGGAAGCCCTGACCCGAACGAAACCCCGCACGGGGGCCGGTCCACTACGGACCGGCCCCCGTGTCCGTTCGGACGGCGCCAGAAGCCGAACGGACATTTCCATGTGCACGAGCCGGCCCTCGGTCGCCAGGCTCGGAGCATGGCTAACGAGACGACGATCCCGCTGCTGCCGTGCCGCTCCCTGGACGATGTGGCGCCCTTCTACCAGGCCCTCGGCTTCGAGATCACGTACCGGCAGGAGCGCCCGAACCCGTACCTGACACTGCGGCGGGAGGATCTCCATCTGCACTTCTTCGGGATGCCGCAGTTCGATCCCGCCGACTCGTACGGCTCCTGCCTGGTGGTGGTGGACGACCTGGTCGACATCCACCGGGCCTTCACCGACGGCCTGCGTGCCACGTACGGCAAGGTGCTCGTCTCCGGCGTGCCCCGGATGACCCGGCCCCGGCCCCGCCGCAACCAGGAGGGCCACTTCGGGTTCAGCATCGTCGACCCCGGCGGCAACTGGATCCGGTTCGTCGGCCGGAGCGATACCGCGGAGACCGACGACAGGGGCGGGCTGGCCCGTACGCTGCAGAACGCGGTGGTGCAGGCGGACTCTCGCGGCAATCCCCAGCAGGCCGCGCGGATCCTCGACGGCGCGCTTGCCCGCCCGGATGCCGCCGACGACCCGGCCGTCCAGGTGGAGGCGCTGGTCTACCGGGCGGAGCTGGCGCTGCAACTCGACGAGCCGGAGTCCGCGCGGGAGCTGGTGCGGCAGGCCCGCTCGATCCCGCTGGACGACGGATCGCGCGACGCGCTGGCCGACACGCTGCGGCACGCCGAGGACCTGATCACCGCACTGCCGCCCGCATGACCGCACGGCGGGCGGGCGCCCGGCCGGTGGCGGCGGTTTGCCGGCCGGGCCAGCGGGGACGCGCCTCGGCAGGCGGCGAGGGCCGCCACGCGACGATCCGGGGAGGCGGCAATGAGCGTCGAGCGCGCGAAGAACGACCTGGAGGACCTGGCCGGTCCGGCCCGGGCGCGGCTCGGTGACCTGAACCAGGACGAACACGCCGAAGCGGGCCGGGTACGCGAACAGGATGAGATCCGGGGCAAGCGCCCCGGCGAGCACATCCAGGCGGACGCCCGCGACGCCGACGACGACTTCTCCGCCTGACCCCGTCCTGCCGGAGATCCGAGGTCGGGCCGCGCCGCACGCGCGGCGGGCGTGCGCTGTCGGGGTTGGCTCCTATCCTGGGACGATGGTTCTCACCGACGTCACCGGGTCCTGGGCAGGCACCAACGGCTTCCGGCTGATGCCCGCCGATCCGCTCGCCGAGTCGCCGGCCGCGCTCACAGTCGCCACCGCGGCCGGCGGGCACCTGACCACCGTGTCGTACTCGTGGGAACATCCCGACGACGGCCCGCAGGACGGCCTGCTGGTGGTCGGCGCCGGCGACCGGCCGGGCTCGCTCGTCGCCTGGTGGGGCGACTCGTGGCACCAGCAGCCGACCCCGATGACGCTCACCGGCGCGGCGGGCGGGGCGGCGGTCGAGCTGACCGCCGAGTACGGCGGCGGCTGGGGGTGGCGGATCGTCCTCGACACCGCCGACCCGGTCACGCTGCGGCTGCGGATGGAGAACGTCGTCCCCGCGGACCAGGCCGGGCCCGGCACACCGGCCGGGCCCTACCCGGCGATGGTCACCGACGTGCGCCGGGCCTGACCGTCGCGGGCATCCGCGACGCGGCGCTGCCGCGGTCAGGCGTCGAGGATCTCCCGCAGCCGGCGCGCGAACGCCTCCGGCTGCCCGGCGTGGCCCATCCCCTCGCCGAGGAACCCACCGTGGTGGCTCGGGAAGACCGCGGCCTGTCCGCCGAGCAGCTCGGCGGTGGCCACCGACGTCCGCGCGGTGAGGGTGTCCGCCGACTCCTCGCCCACCGCCACCACGACCCGGGTGGGCGCGGCGCGCAGCGCGTCGGCGTCCGGCCGGAAGACGGTGACCGCCGCGGACCGGTCGGAGAGCAGCGGGTCGTCGCGGCTGCCGTCGTCCTCGGCCGGCATTCCGAACGCGGCGGGATCGGGCGCGGGCTGCGCGAAGTAGTCGGCTGTGAACTCGCCGCGCCACGACGTCATGACGATGAACGCCGCCATGCCGGCACCCCAGCCGTTCTTCCGGTACGCCTCCTGGCAGGCGGCCATGGCCCGTCCGGCCGCCTCGGCGTCGGGGAGCAGCGTGACCAGCGGCGGCTCGTGCGCCACGAGCGTGGTCACCACGTCCGGGTGGGCGGCCACCAGCGCGAGCGCGGTCACCGCGCCGCCGCTGCTGGCGAACATGTCGACCGGGCCCACGCCGAGGGCGTCGACGATGTCGCGGACGTCCCGGGCCTGCACCTCGGGCAGCGAGTCGTTCCGGCCGTCCTTGCGGACGCTGCGGCCGAGTCCGCGCGGGTCGTACGTGATGACTGTGCGGTCCGGGAAGTACGACGCGAGCGTGGTGAAGCCGTCGGCGCACATCGGCTGGCCGATCATGAACAAGGGGCGGTGCCCGGCCTCGGCCGCCTCGGGGGCGTGGACGTCGTAGACCAGGTCGACCTCGGGCGTCTGGAGAGTGAGCGTCTTCATGCCTCTGTCGACCGGCGCCGACCTCGGAAATCATCGGTCCGGCGGAAACTCGTGCCGGGCACGGCTCGCGGCGGTGTCGACGCCCACCGCCGCGAGCCGTGCCGTCGCGGTCAGCTCACCGTGCCGGTGACGGTGCTGCCGGACTTGGTCACGTAGTAGGTCAGCTTCGTGCCGCTCCAGAAGTGGAACGTCAGCGTGACCCGCTGGCCGTCGTTGACCTCGGCGAAGAACTCCGGCTTCAACGCGATCGTGTTGCCGGTGTAGTTCGGCGCGAACGTCACGTCGAACTCCTTGTACGAGGTCCAGTTGTGCGGCCCGGCGTTGCTGCCGTCGGCGTACTTCGCCTCCATCGTGGCCAGCTGGTCACCGCGGAACTGCGCCGGGAGCGTGAACGCCGCCGTGGTGCCCGTGGCGTTCGACAGCACCGGCGGGTCGTACGTGATGATGCTGATCCGCCACGGCACGCCCGCGGAGAAGCGGGCCTGGAGGTTGGCGTTCACCCCGTACGCACGGGAGCCGACCAGCCGGGTCAGCGCCGACGCGGTGAGCGTCAGGGTGCCGCCGGAGACCGTGTAGTCGGTGCCGTTCACCAGGTCGGTGGTGCCCTGGCGCAGCCCCTGGAACGTGGTGCCGTTCAGGTTGAGCGTCAGGCTCTTGGCGGTGATCGTGCCGGTACGCGGCACGTACACCTGGTCGCTGGACGCGGTGCCGGAGCGGGTCGTCCAGCTCGACTTGATCTGCGCGAACAGCTCGGGGTCCTTCCACACGAACGACGTGCGGTCGAAGTGCTGGCCGTTGTCCCAGAGCTGGGTGGTCAGCTTGCGGCTACGCGCGTAGTGGCCGAGGAACTCGAAGAACTTGAGCTTCTCGCCCTGCTCGATGGTGCCGGTGTGGCGGTCGAAGCCGAGCAGCCCGTACTCGCCGATGATCACCGGGATGTTGCGGGTGACGAAGGCGTTGTAGACCCGGTCGAACTGGTCGGTCAGGTCCTGCTGGACCGTCGCGTCGAACCGGGTGCCCCCGGCGACGTTCACGCTGAACGGCCAGTACCCGTAGAAGTGCACGGTGGCGATCAGGTTCGGGTCGTTGAGCGTGTTGAACGTGCTGACCAGCTCGTTCACCCGGGCCTGCTCGGCGGAGGTGTGCAGGGTCGGCAGGACCAGCAGCCGGGTGGCGTTGCCCCCGCCGGACTGACGGACGATGCGGTGGAACGAGGTGTTCAGCTCGTTGAGGAGCGTGGCGTTCTGCGCGTCGCCGGAGCTTCCGGTGAACTGCGGCTCGTTGACGCTCTCGAAGGTCAGCTTCGGCGAGGAGTCCTTGAACGCGGCGGCGATCTGGGTCCAGAGCGCGTTGTAGCGGTTCAGAACGTTGGTGCGGTCGGTGGGCATCGTGTTGATCCACTGCCACGAGTCGTGGTGGATGTTGAGCACCACGTAGAAGCCGTCGGCGAGCGCCCAGCCGACCACCTCGCGTACCCGGTTCAGCCAGGCCGCGTCGATCGTGTAGTTCGGCGCGGCGCCGTGGTGGTTGCTCCAGGTCACCGGGATGCGGATGCTGTTGAAGCCCTGCGCCCGGACGTTGTCGAGCAGCGCCTCGGTGACCCGCGGGTTGCCCCACGCGGTCTCGTCCGCGCCGACAGCGTCGAAGGAGTTGCCGAGGTTCCAGCCGGGCTGCATGGCGGCGACGGCGGCCATGGCGTTGCCGGCGGGCGGCGGGGTCGTGGGCGGTGGCGTGGTGGGCGGCGGGGTGGTCGGGGGCGGAGTGGTCGGCGGTGGCGTGGTGGGCGGCGGCGGGGTGGTCCCGCCGACGCCGCCGGTGCAGGCCACACCGTTGAGGGAGAACGCGGTGGGCGCGGTGTTCGCGCCGGACCAGGAGCCGTTGAAGCCGAACGAGACGCTGCCGTTGGTGGCGATGGAGCCGTTGTAGCCGACGTTCGTCGCGGTGACGTCGGCGCCGGAGGAGGTGACTGTGGCGCTCCAGGCCTGGGTGACCCGCTGGCCGGACGGGAACGTCCAGCGCAGGTTCCAGCCGTTGATCGGGTCACCGAGGTTGGTCACGTCGACGTTCGCGGTGAAGCCGCCGGGCCACTGGCTGGCGGTCGTGTAGGTGACGCGGCAGCCGGCCGCCGCCTGGGCGTTCGTCGCCATCACGGCGGTGCCTGTCACGAGTGCCGCGGCGGTCGCGGCGACCAGGCCGACCCGCAATCGGGCGGTACGGGGAGAGCGGAACATGGTGGTTCCTTCGTGGTGGGGTGGGGCGCGTGGACGGGGAAGGCGGGGCGCGCACCCGCCCAGCGCGAGAGTAAGTTTGGATTCCAAACATTGTCAATCGGTAGCCGTGGATGCGGGAGGCCGACGGGGCATCAGGCGGCCGGCGACGTCTCGACGGTGAGGTGCGCCGACAGCGCGCCCAGGAAGTCCGTCGCGTCGAAGATCCGGCCGGCCGACGCGACACCGGTCGCCCGCGTCTGCCCGGTCAGGATCCGGTGGACCGCCTCGACCGCCAGCGGCGCGCTGATCGCGTAGATGTCCTGCCCGTGGGCCACCACCCGCCGGCGGACGTCGCCCGAACTCACCACCACGTCGACGGTGAACGTCTGCGCGGACCGGCCACGCTCGTCCACAGCGGCCGGCGCCTCCCCGGCGGCGAGGTCCCCTGCCGCGTTCGCGGTCATGTACGTGCACACCTCCGGGATGTCCAGGTGGCTCGGCACCGTCACCACGTCGGCCATGGTGAACTCGCCGAGCACCGGCCGGACACCGAGCGGCGCCGGGAACTCCCAGTCCCGCCGGGGCAGGTCGCCGTCGGCGTACACCAGGCGCCCGTCGGTGAAGCGGACCCGCCGGCCGTCGCGGCGCTCGCGCGAGACGACGCCGGAGGCGACCGTCCCGGCCGTCGGGTGCCAGCTGCTCAGCCCGTACGCGACGTGCGCCTCGTCGGCCGCCGCCCAGTCCCCCATCGCGACGGTGACCAGCAGGTCGCCGAGCCCGCCGAAGAACGCCATGGCGGGCACCACCGCGACTCCCGCGGCCTCGGCACGCTCGGCGTAGTGCGCGAACGTGTCCCGGTTCGCCTCGATCTCGGCCGCTACGTCGACGTAGGGGATCCCGGCCCGCAACGCGGCCTCGATCAGCGGGCCGGCGGTCGAGGCGAACGGCCCGGCGCAGTTGACCACCGCCGCCGCCCCGGCCAGCGCCCGGTCCAGCGAGGCCGGGTCGTCGACCGACGCCACCCGCTGCTCCACCCCCGGGAACGCGGCCGACAGCCTCCCGGCGTCGCGTCCCACCGGCAGCGGCTCGTATCCCCGCTCCCGCAGCTCCGCCACCACGAACCGTCCGGTGTGCCCGTACGCCCCGAACACCGCTACCTGCATGACATTCCCCCTCGAAGATCGACTGGAATGATCCTCGCCGGAATTCGAGAGCCGGGACAGTGGCGCAAACGCCAATGCCCGTACAGTTTCGGACATGACTCTGATCGCGCTCGCCGCCACCGACGGGATGCTGCACTTCGAGCTGGCGGCGGCCTGCGAGATCTTCGTGCGCGACCCGACCGGCCTGGCCGACCCCTGGTACGACCTGGTGGTCTGCGGTCCCGGCCCGGTCGGCGTCGGCCGGTTCGCGGTCACGCCCGACCACGGGCTGGACCACCTGGCCCGCGCCCACACGGTGATCGTCCCGGCGATCGAGGACACCGACGCCGAGCCGCCGTCCGACCTGGTCGACGCGGTCCGCGCCGCGCACGAGGCGGGCGCCCGGATGGTCTCGTTCTGCACCGGCGCGTTCGTCCTCGCCGCCGCCGGCATCCTCGACGGGCTGCGCGCCACCACCCACTGGGCGCACACCGACGCGCTCGCCGCCCGCTACCCACGCGTCCAGGTCGACCCGGACGTGCTCTACGTGGACAACGGTGACGTGCTCGCCTCCGCCGGCAAGGCCGCCGCGATCGACCTGTGCCTGCACCTGATCCGCCGCGACCACGGCTCCACAGTCGCCAACGCCGTCGCCCGCCGCCTGGTGGTGCCGCCGCACCGCGCGGGCGGCCAGGCCCAGTACGTCACCACACCGGTCCCGGCCCGCGAGGACCACCCGCTCGCCGCGCTGCTCCCCTGGGCGATGGCGCGGCTGGACCGCCCGCTGACGGTCGCCGACCTCGCCCGCCAGGCCACCATGAGCACCCGCAACCTGGTCCGGCACTTCACCGCCGCGACCGGCGCCACGCCGTCGCAGTGGCTGGCCACGCAGCGCATCCGGCGGGCGCAGGAGCTGCTGGAGAACACTGACGACGGCATCGACGCCGTCGCCGAGGCATCCGGCATGGGTACGGCGACGACGCTGCGCCGCCACTTCCAGCGCACCGTCGGCGTACCCCCGGACACCTACCGCCGGACGTTCCGCCGCGGCTGACCGGGGTTGCCCGGCGGTTGTAGCGTCGGCCACCCGACCACCGGGAGCAGACCATGGCTGAGCAGGTACGGGTGCCCGACGACGGCGCCGGCGGCAGCGAGTTCATCGAGGCCCGCGCGTTCCGGCACGGCGGCTATGGTCGATTCGACCACCAGCCGATCGTCGCTGCGCTCGTGGCACGCATCCGCGCCCTCTCCGGCGGCTTCGTGCCGCCGAAGGGGACGGTCGCCTGACACTCGGCACGGGGGAAGATGTGTTCGACGTGATCGTGGTCGGCGGTGGGCCGACCGGCATGATGCTGGCGAGCGAGTTGCGCCTTCAGGGCGTCGGCGTGCTCGTCCTGGAACGCGACGCCGAGCCGCCGCCGTACGTGCGCTCGCTCGGCCTGCACGTCCGCAGCATCGAGGTGATGGACCAGCGCGGGCTGCTGGAGCGGTTCCTCGAACACGGCGGCACCCATCCGATCCGGGGGTTCTTCGCCAGCATCGACAAACCCGCGCCCGCCGACCTGGACACCGCACACCCGTACGTCCTCGGCATCCCGCAGACGCTCACCGACCGGCTGCTCGCCGACCACGCCGCCGAGGTCGGCGCTGAGATCCGGCGCGGCAGTGCGGTGACCGGGCTGGAGCAGGACGACGACGGCGTGACAGTCCACCTCGACGACGAGAGCGCGTCACCGCTGCGGGCGCGGTTCGCCGTCGGCTGCGACGGCGGGCGCAGCACCGTCCGCAAGCTGCTCGGCGTCGGCTTTCCCGGCGAGCCGTCGACGATCGACACGCTGCTCGGCGAGATGGAGGTGACCGCGTCCGCGGACGAGATCACCGCGATCATGACCGAGGTACGCCGCACCGAGAAACGGTTCGGGCTCGGGCCGTCCGGCAGGCCCGGCGTGTTCCGGGTGGTCGTACCGGCGGCCGACGTGGCCTCGGCGCCGCCGACGCTCGATGACGTCAAGCGGCAACTTCACGCGTACGCGGGCACCGACTTCGGCGTGCACTCCCCCCGCTGGCTGTCGAGGTTCGGCGACGCGACCCGCCTGGCCGAGCACTACCGGGTCGGGCGGGTGTTCCTGGCCGGCGACGCCGCGCACGTCCACCCGCCGCTGGGCGGGCAGGGGCTCAACCTGGGCATCCAGGACGCGTTCAACCTGGGCTGGAAGCTGGCGGCGACGGTGAACGGCTGGGCGCCGGACGGCCTGCTGGACACCTACGAGACCGAGCGACGCCCGGTCGCCGCCGACGTGCTGACGAACACCCGCGCGCAGATGCTGCTGACCACGAACGAGCCCGGACCGCAGGCCGTGCGTCAGATGCTGGCGCAGCTCATGGACTTCGACGAGGTCAACCGCTTCCTGATCGAGAAGGTCACAGCGATCAGCGTCCGGTACGACGTCGGCGAGGGGCATGCGCTGCTCGGGCGGCGGCTGCGCGACGTACCGCTGCGGGAGGGACGCCTGTACGAGCTGATGCGTACCGGCGGCGGGTTGTTGCTGGACGGGACCGGGAAGCTGTCGGTGGACGGCTGGGCCGACCGGGTCGGGCACGTCGCCGGCACCGGCGACGAGCTGGACGTGCCGGCGGTGTTGCTGCGGCCGGACGGGCACGTGGCCTGGGTGGGTGACGATCAGCAGACGCTGGAGGATGCGCTGACCAGGTGGTTGGGTGGCGCGACGAGGTGAGCTGCCGCCGACCGCCCGAGGGCGTTCAGGGTCCGGTTGTCTGGTAGCTGCGGAGCGCGGCTTCGGCGAGTCGGGTGAGGTGATCGTCGCCGCCGGGCTCGTTGCCCTGCTCATGAACGACCACCAGGGTGGTGCCGATCCGGACGAGGATGCTGTCCCATTCCAGGGTGATCGATCCGGAAGTCGTGCTGGCGTCGACGCGCATGCTCTCGTCGCCCAGTCGCGGCCCCGGTACCACCGCGAAACGGTAGCTGCCTCCGTCCTGGCCCGGTGACGCGACGGCAGGGCACCGGCCGATGAACGTCCGCAGGTCCGCCATCGCCTCTCGGGCGCCGTCGTCGGCGTACGTCCTGAGCACTTCGCTTGCCACCCACGGGTAATCGGAGCCCTCGCCAGAGCTGACGGTGGCGGCGGCCATCGCCGACGGAGCACCGGTCAGCCGGTTGGCCGACAACAGCGGAATCATGTCCGCACAGGGCACCTCGGGGCCGGGGCGCTGCCGGCCCGCATCCGGAGCCATGACCGTCGCGATGTCCACAGTGAAACCTCGTGGTAGCGCGTCCGTGGTCACCAGCCGCGCCGACAGTGCCGCGGAGTAGCCGGCGCCGCCGGTCGCCGGAATCGCGGACGCTTTCCCGGTGGTGGGCGTGCCGGTCGCCTGGGCCGTGGAGGGGGCAGCTTCGCCCGCCGAACGATCCGCTGGATCAGCAGTCGAGGGTCCGCACGCAGCCACCAGGCAGACCGCGCCCGCCGCGCCCAGCCTCCGCAGCACCATCCTGAGCACCGGGCAGACTCCATCTGTCGTACGGACGCGTCAGGCTACCAACGGACGTGACTCCGATCGGCCGCCCGGCTGCGGGCCGGGTGCCGGACGGACCCGGGCACATCTGAGCGCTGCGAGAGATCGTCAACTCCCCTACGCTGCGCCGCGTGACGATTCTGATGATCTACAACGGTGACACGGCGCCAGATGCGCCCGGCACGCGTACCGGCGGTGTTCCGCTCGTGCCTGCGGGCTTCGACTGGCCGGTGTGCGACGAGTGCGACGGACCGATGCAGTTCCTGGCCCAGGTCCGACTCGACGACATCGACGCGGACGACGCCGCGCTCTTGTCGATCTTCATGTGCCAGAACGATCCGGGCCTGTGCGACGAGTGGGATGCGACAGCCGGCGGCAACCGCGCGTTCGTCTTCCCTTCCGGGGCGCTGGCTCCGTCTGCCGTGCCCCCGGGCGACACCGTCCTGGCGGCCGAGACGTCCGCCGTCACGTACGTGCCGATGCACGACTCCGACGGCTACGACGAGGCGCGCGAGCGCTGGCGCGGTGAGTCCGGCCGACCGCTGCGAGACGTCCTCGGGCAACTCGGCGGACTGCCGGCGTGGCTCCAGTTCGACCAGACGCCCACCTGTCCCGCCTGCGCCCTGCCCATGTCGTTCGTCGTCCAGTTCGAGGAAGGCCACGATCACCGCACCGGCTTCAACTTCGGTGGCGGTGGCTGCGGGTACGGATTCCGCTGCCGGCCGTGCTCGACGGCGGCGTTCCTGTGGCAGCAGTGACCTGCTTTTCAGAGCGAGATCACTGCCGACGGTGACTGGTGGTCGGCCACCGTCTACTTCCACGAGCCGTCGCCGTAACGCATCCGGCCGGCCGCTCGACCGCGTCGCCGCCGACGGGCGGCAGCCTTCCCGTAGTCCGGCCACGAGTGGGCCAACACTCGTCGGGGTGTAGGCAGGCGGGATGGCGGGTACGTCGCGCCCTACCCCTTACCCCTGCTCAGGAGGACGCTATGACCGTCGTACTCGCCGTTGTCTGCAAAGACGGGGTGGTGATCGGCGCCGACTCCCAGATCACCGAGAGCGACCGCGGTCTGAGCTTCCCCGCCCAGAAGCTGCACCCGCTGGGCGACTGCGCCGCCTGGGGCGGCAGCGGTGCGCGGGGGGTACTCAACGACCTGCGCCCCCTCCTCCAGGACTCGGCCACCGCCATCCTCGAAGCACCCGACATCGGCGACGAGTTGCAGGAGCGCGTCCTGCCCGTCTTCAAGAAGCACTACGAGAACTACATCCCGGACGTACCAGGCGAGGGCGCCGGCGGCGGGGTGTCGGCGTACCTGCTCGCGGCCGGCTTCAGCCAGGGCGGCCCGTGGATCGTGGAGATCAACCCCAACGGGCTGATCGGCCGCTACGAGGACGTGGGCTTCCACGCCATCGGCTCCGGCGCGCCCATGGCCCAGCAGGCCGGCGCGCTGCTGTCCCACTTCCGGATGACCACGCGCACCGTCGAGTACGGCGTGGTGGGCGTGGTACGGGTGCTGGAGGCGCTGGAGCGGACCTCGCCGTCGGTCGGCGGGCCGTTCAGCGTCGCGTGCATCCGCGAGGAGGGCGCCCACCACCTCGACGAGAAGGAGATCGCCAAGGCGCTGAAGGACGCCGAGCGCTGGCGCGATCTCGAACAGAAGGCGCTCGACGGCCTGTTCGACTGACGCCGGGCGTCCGTCGCCCGGCCCACCTGCTCGATCTCACGGACGGCGTTGGCCTTGGGAGGCAATAGGGATCATTCTCGCTGCTACGTCTTGGAGGTCGCCGAAGCCACTCACGGTTTGCAGCAGGCCACGGGCTCGGCAGTAGGCGCGCAACGGCTCCATCTGCGCCTGGTGGTTCTCCTGTGCGTGCGCGTACGTGAGCAGGAGTTCCTGGCGCCGCACGGCGACCTGGGGATCGAGTTCCATCCGTCGTTCCACCCGGCGCTGAACGGCGAGGTGGAGTTGGTCCTCAGGCAGGACGAGTTCGATCACCGTGTCGGGAACATGGCCGCTCCGCGTCAGCAACTCGGCCTGACGGATCGTGCGAGGGAAGCCGTACAGCGCCCAGCCACCGTCGACGCCGGTTAGTGCGCCGGCGACGGCTCTGGCCATCAGTTCATCGGTGACGAGCTGTCCGGCCTGCATGTAACCGTTCGCCTCTTCGCCCAGCGGAGTCTGCTGCTGTACATGCTCGCGGAAGACATTGCCTGCGCTGACGACCTGCAGGCCGAGGGCGTCTGCCAGCGCCGACGCAGCGGAGGCCAGGTCGATGACCGGCCCGGCGATGAGGGCCACGTCGGGCATCTGTGCTCCCCTGTTGTGCGCGGAGAGAGCAAGCTAGCAGTGCACGTGGTTCCGGTGGGCTGCCCCGTACGAGATCGAAAAGGCCGTCTCCGACTGGCGGAAACGGCCTTTGAACTGGGTGGAGCTGAGGGGATTTGAACCCCTGACCCCCTCGATGCGAACGAGGTGCGCTACCGGTCTGCGCCACAGCCCCTCCGCCGGCGAACCAGCGTCGGTCCCACCCGGCTTTCACCGGGCGGGCCGACGACAAGGCTAACAGGTCGCGCCCCCACGACGCGAACCGCCCCGCCGCCCCGTAGATCTTGGAAGGAAAAGGCCCCCGGAGGGGCCGAGACCTTCCAAGATCGCCACCAGCAAGGCGCCGACACGGCGGTCAGGCGCCTCGGCCGGACTGGTAGGGGCGTCCGCGCAGGCCGCCCGCCCGCCGGTAGGACACCGAGCCGCCGCTCGCCGCCGGTGGCAGGTCCGCGGGACGGTCCAGCCCCATCGCCGTACGCCGGACCGCCTCGCGCTGGGCGGCCAGCCGGCGCTGCGCCTCCCGTCGGGCCGCCGCGCGCCGGGCCTGCTCGCGGCGCACCTCGGCCTGGCGGGCGGCCAGCCAGGCCGCCTCCCGGGCGTCCGCGCGCCGCCGTCGGCGTTCGGCCAGGGCACGCTGCCGCAGGTGTACGACGTACGCGACGAGCAGCGCGCCGGTGACCGAGACACTGATCCAGAACCCGGGTCCGACGAGCACCACGCCGCCCAATTCGACCAGGTTGAGCAGCAGCAGCGCGGCCAGCACCCGGCGCCGGCGATAGATCGCCGGGGTGTGCCGTCGCCGGGGCGGGTGCCGTCGGCGGGACTGGGCCGGCACCGCGGAGACGGGCCGGAGTCGCCCGGAGCGTCGGCGCAGTGGCGGTGCGGAGACCGGACGGGCAAGACTGCCCGTGTCGGAGTCTTCACTGAGGGTCACGACGAGGGAGCGCGGCGGGTGCAGCGGTCGCCGCCCGGGCACGGTGCGCCGTCGACGCCGGCGCTGGAGCACCCGCGCCGTCGACTGCGCCCGCTCCGCCACCAGCCGCTCGGTGGCGTCGTACCGGCGGACCAGCGCCGGAGCGAGGGCGAGCAGACCGGCGGCGGCGAGGACGGCGAGGAGCACCGACGTGGGCACCCTCACCCCTCCCGTCACCAAAGTTCTCCGGCGAGCGCCGCCGCCGCAACTTCTTCCGTCTACCGTCGTTTACGGCGCACTTCGTGCGGGCGGGCAGCGCTTGCCACAGCTTGCAGTTACTTGAGGTTACGGGCCGCCGACCCGGTTCACAGTGCGCCGCGCCGGGCGTTCGCCTCAGCGGCGGTTGTCACGTACGCGGTGCCACCGCGCCAGCAAGCCGCCCTCGGCTACTACTTCCTCGCCCGTCATCGCGTATCCGATGTGGTCCCGCCACGCGCCGTCGATGTGCATGTAGCGCACGTGATAGGCCTCCTCGCGGAAGCCGAGTTTCTCCACCACCCGCCGGGAGGGCATGTTCTCCGGCCGGATGTTCACCTCGATCCGGTGCAGACCGCCCGGTCCGAACGCGTGGTCCACGGCGAGCGCCACAGCGGTCGGGATCACGCCGCGACCGGCCACCCTGGAGTCCACCCAGTAGCCCACGTACCCGGAGCAGAACGCCCGTCGCACGATGCTGCCCACGTTCAGGTGGCCGACCAGCCGCTCCTGCCCGTTCTCGCGGAGGCAGACGGCGAATGGCATGCCCTCACCGGTACGCGCGGACTTGCGCTGGTCGGCGTGCACCAGGCGGAACGCGGCGGGCGAGTTCGTCTCGTACCAGCCGCCGGGCACATGGGACTCCCACGGCGCCAGCCACTCGCGGTTCGCGCGCCGGATCTCCGACCAGGCGGCGGCGTCCGAACGCCGGTACGGCCGCAGTACCACCGGACCGTCCACCAGCACCGCCGGCCACCCCGGCGCCCGCCGGAACCTCACCGAGCTTGCCTTCCGCTCGCGACTGCGGGGCTCGCAAGCTCACTCCTCGCGCTCACCGAGCTTGCCTTTCGCTCGCGACTGCGGGGCTCGCAAGCTCACTCCTCGCGCTCACCGGCGCCGGTCCAGCAGGAGCACGTCCACCGTAGACCCGGCAGCCGCAGTGGTGACCCGCTCGCCGAGCACCAGCAGGCCGTTGGCCTCGGCCAGGCCGGAGAGCGTGTACGGGCCACCGGCGAGCGGCTGCACGGTGTACCCGCCGCCGCGCCGCTCGGCCACGTGCGCGGGCCGGAACTCGCGCAGCCCCACCGGGGACGAGACCGTCTCCAGCAGGTGCGCGCGGACGCTCGGCCGGAACACCGGCTCGGCCCCGGCCAGCAGCTGGATGGCCGGGCGGGCCAGCACCTCGAAGCCGATCAGCGCCGCGCCGGGCTCACCGGGAAGACACACCACCGGCACCTCCTCGGCGCCGACCGTACCGAACCCGAGAGCCGTTCCGGGATAGAGGGCCACCTCTGTGAAGGCGACCGGCCCGGCGCGCCCGCCGTCGCGGCGGGACAGGATGCGGCGGACCATGTCGCCGGGACCGGTGCCGGTGCCGCCGGTGGTGATGATCAGGTCGGCGCGCAGCGTCTGGTCCTCCAGCAGGCCGCGCAGCGCCTCCGGGTCGTCGTCGCAGATCCCCACCCGGTACGCGAGCGCGCCCGCCTCCGCCGCCGCCGCGGTCAGCGCGTGCGAGTTGGTGTCCACCACCTGGCCGGGCTGGCTGCCCCGGCCCACGTCCACCAGCTCGTCGCCGGTGGCCACGATGACCACGCGCGGGCTCGGCCGCACCACCACGTGCCCGATGCCGGTGGCGGCGAACACCGCGACCAGGGCCGGTGAGACGTACGCCCCGGCGCGGGCGAGCAGCGTGCCGGCGACGAGTTCATCCCCGGCGCGGCGCAGGCCGTACCCCCGTTTGGGGGCGCGGAAGATCTCGACGGCGGCCATGCCCTGGTCGGTCCACTCCACCGGGACGACCACGTCCGCGCCGATCGGCAGCGGCGCGCCCGCCGCGACCGAGAAGCAGGCGCCGGGGGTGAGCCGCACCGGTCGCCAGCTCGCCGCGCCCAGGTCACCCACCACGTTGAGGCGGATGCTGCGGCCGCCGGGCATACCGGAGGGGGCCGGGACGTAGCCCGGCCCCCGACTCCCACCGGAGATGTCCTCCCAGCGCGCGGCGTACCCGTCCACCGCCGCCTGGTCGAAGGCGGGGTACGAGTGCGGGGCGACCACGTCCTCGGCGAGCACGTTGCCGTACGCCTGGGTCAGGTCGAGGTCGAGTGGAGGCAGCGCGCGTAACCTGCGCAGCACACTGCCCAGGTAGTCAGCGAGCGGCGTCAACTCGTTCGCGGCCGCCTCGGCGTCGGCCGTCGCTGTCATGTATCGGCACCGCCGGACGCGTCGCGGATGCCGTTGAGGACCGCGGCGGTGACCGTCTCGTCGCCGTTGTTGACGAACTCGGTGAGCCACTTGCGGAACTCGGCGCCCAGGTCCTCCCGCTCGGCGGCGATCTGCACCACGGTCTGGAGGTAGCCGAGCGGCATGCCGGTGTCGTAGCGGGTGCCCCGGTAGACGATGGCGTGCACCGGCACCCCCTCGGTACGCAGCAGCTCCATCGCGTCGGTCAGCTGGATCTCGCCGCCGCTGCCCGGTCGGGTACGCCGGATCGCGTCGAAGATCTTCCCGGGGAGCACGTACCGGCCGAGGACGGCGAGGTTGCTGGGGGCGTCCTCCGGGCTGGGCTTCTCCACCATGCCGGTGACCTTGACGACCTCGGCGATGTCGGAGTATTCCGACTCGGCCGGCTCGACCGACGCGATGCCGTAGCGGCTGGTCTCGGCCGGGTCGACCTCGAAGAACGCGAGCACCACGCCGCCGGTGCGGGCCTGGAGTTCCAGCATGGCCGGCAGCAGCGGCTCGGAGGGCTTGACGAACTCGTCGCCGAGCAGCACCGCGAAGGGCGCGTCGCCGACGTGCGACTCGGCGTACCCGACAGCGTGACCGAGGCCGAGCTGTTCCGGCTGGCGGACCGTGTAGATCGCGGCGAGTTCCTCGGTGCGCTTGACCTCGGCCAGCAGCTCGGGCTTCTTGGCGAGCCGTTCCTCCAGGTCCGGCCGGCGGTCGAAGTGGTCCACCATCGAGGTCTTGCCGCGACCGGTGATCAGCAGGATGTCGTCGATGCCGGCCTGGGCGGCCTCCTCGACGATGTACTGCAGCACCGGCCGGTCGACGACCGGCAGCAGTTCCTTGGGAACCGCCTTGGTGGCCGGCAGGAACCGGGTGGCCAGGCCGGCGGCCGGGATCACGGCCTTGACCGCGCGGGAGCGACCGGGGGCCGCTGAGGGGTTCGCTGAGTGCTCCGACATGTCGCGAGACTATCGGCCACGGCTCTGCCGCGGCGGGTGAGGACCGGAAGACGCGCCGCCCTGGACGGTGCCCGCCGGGTCCGCCGCGCCGGCCCGGGGCAGCCCGTCCGGCGGGCTGACGCCGGCGGCCACCACCGGGATCTCCTGGGTGGGGACCGGATCGGGCGCCGGGGCGAGCCGGTAGCCGTCGCGTCCGGCGGCCTTCGCCGCGTACAACGCGTCGTCGGCGGCGTCGAGCACCTGCTGGCCGCCGGCCGCGTGGTCCGGGTAGACGGCGATGCCGATGGAGACGGTCACCGGCACCCGCACCGGCTCGTCGCCGTTCCCGTCGACCGCCACCGGCTGGTCGCGTACCACAGCGCCGAGCCGCTCGGCGACGATCGTGGCGCCCCGGGCGTCGGTCTCCGGCAGCAGCACCACGAACTCCTCGCCGCCCTGCCGGAACGCCAGGTCCACCTCGCGGATCACGCCGCGTACCCGGCGGGCGAACTCGACCAGCACGGCGTCCCCGGCGGCGTGCCCCCAGGTGTCGTTGACGTTCTTGAAGCGGTCCAGGTCGAGCGCGAGGACGCTGAGCATCCGGCCGAACCGGTTCGCCCGCTCCACCTCGCGGCGGATCGACTCGCGCAGGTAGCGGTAGTTCCACAGCCCGGTCAGCGGGTCGGTGAGGGAGAGCCGTTGCGCCTCCTCGTGCACCCGGACGTTCTCCACGGCGACCGCGGCGTGCCCGGCGAACGTCCGCAGCGTCACCACGTCGTCGTCGTGGAACTCGTGCCCGCCGAGCCGGTCGTAGAGCACGAGCACGCCGAGCGCCGCGCAGGCCGAGCCGGGCGGGTCGCCGTCGGCGGGCGGATGGCCGGGCCGGTCCGGGCCGCGCGGTTCGGCGCCGCCGGGGGTGGCGAACGGCACCGCCACGTACGTCTCGCAGGACGGCTCCCCGGTCGGCGTGTCCGGCGGCGCCCACCGTCCGCGCAGCGGTTCGCCGGTGGCGGCCACCGCGCCGAGCACCCCGGCGCCGACCGGCACCCGCAGCGTCGCCGGGTCGGCCGGATCGCCCGTCGGCCGGCGTCCGGTCAGACCTTCCACGCACCGGCCGACGAGTACGCCGTCGCCGTCGACCAGCAGCACCGCGCCGGCCCGGGCGCCGGTGGCGGCGATCGCGCTGTCCAGGATCACCCGCAGGATGCGTTGCAGGTCGTGCGTGCTGGCGAGCGTGTCGCCGAGCACTGCGAGGTGGTTGCGGAGCTGGTCGCGGCTGCTGGTCAGCGCCGTCACGTAGGTGCCGGTCTCCCGGGTCATCCGGTTGAACGCGCTGGCCAGCCGTCCGATCTCGTCGCGGCTGCGCACCGGCACCCGGGCGCTCAGGTCGCCGCGCGCCACTCGGTCCACCGCGCCGGCCAGCTCACCGAGCGGCCGGGTGGTCACCCGGGCCAGTCGCCAGGCCGCGAGCACTGCGAGCAGGGCGGCGAGCGCGACCGCGGCGATCAGCGCCCCGTACAGGCCGGGCGCACGTTCCCCCGGCACCGACAGCACCAGCGGCAGCGGCTGACCGGGAGACGGGCCGACCCGGCGCACGTACCGGCCGTCGCCGGTCCCGGTCACCCGGTTCCCGTCCGCCTTGCCGGCGGCGGCCAGCACCGCTGCGCGTACCCCCTGGTCCTCGGTCGTGTGGGTGATGCCGCCGGGGTCGTCGAGGAGGGTGATCCCGACGCCGGTCACGGCGGCGAGCCGCGCCACGAAGGCCCGGTCGACGGGCTGGGCGGCGGCGACCGCGCCCAGGTCGGTGCCGGCCGGGTCGCGGAGCCGGACCTGGGCGGCCAGCGCGGCGACACCGGTGGCGGGCGCGCCGGCGCAGTCCTGCCAGCGCCCGGCCGGCCCGCCGGGCGTGGTGTAGGTGGTGCGGCCGGCGGCGTCGGCGATCAGCACGGCGGCGGCCAGGCCCCGGGCGACCACCTGGTCGGCGGCGCGCGACCGGACGACCGGGTCGCCGACCAGCGCGACCGCGTCGGCCGCCGCGCGGAGTTGCTGGCAGAGTGCGTCGATCGAGGTACGGACACCGGCCGCGGCCAGGCCCAGCCGCTCGGTGGCGCGGCTGTGGTCGACGGCGCTGAGCGTGGCCCCGACGAAGAACGCGCCGAGCAGGACGGGGCCGAGGACCACCGCGAGGAAAGCCGCCGTCAACCGCCCGCGTAGCGTCAATCTTCCCCCCGGAAGTTCCGCTCCCTTGGTGCGATGCTGACACAGAGCGACCATTAGGCAAGCGTTGCGTCAGGAGTGTTGCGTGCCGGAATTTTCGGATGAAGCGCACGATGCGAAGCGGGAGATGCGCATCGCGCTACTCGCCGCGCGCCGGTCGCTGTCCGCGGCCGACCGCGCGGTGGCGGCGGCCGCCGTCCAGGCCGAGCTGGTGACGTTGGTACGCCGGCTGCGCCCGGCCAGGATGAGCGCGTACGTGCCGGTTGCCTCGGAGCCCGGCGGGGACGACCTGCCGGACGTGCTGCGGGCCGCGCTGCCGCCCGACGCCGAGCTGCTGCTGCCGGTGCTGCGCGGGGACCTGGACCTGGACTGGGCCCCGTACACCGGCCCGGAGTCGTTGCGCGCCGCCGGCCGGGGCCTGCGCGAGCCGACCGCACCGCCCCGGGGGCGTGCCGCGGTGGCCGGAGCCGCCCTGGTCGTGGTGCCGGCGGTCGCGGTGGACCGCCGCGGCATCCGGCTGGGCCGGGGCGGCGGCTCGTACGACCGCGCGCTGGCCCGGGTGCCCGCCACAGTGCCGACAGTGGCGCTGCTGCACGACGGCGAGCTGGTCGCGGCGGTGCCCGCCCTGCCGCACGACCGCCCGGTGCACTGTGTGATCACTCCGGCGGACGGGCTGGTGGCGGTCCCGGGTGTGGGCCCGGGCGCTTCCGCTGGACGAACCCGGGGGTCATGACGCACCATTGGCACTCGAAGTCCACGAGTGCCAGAAGGCCGTGCCGAAGATCCGGAGGAGAACGTGCCCACGTACCAGTACGCCTGCACCGCGTGCGGCCACCAGCTCGAGGCGGTGCAGTCCTTCTCGGACGAGCCGCTGACCGAGTGCCCGGCGTGTGAGGGGCGGCTGCGAAAGCTCTTCAACTCGGTAGGCATCGTGTTCAAGGGCTCCGGCTTCTACCGCACGGACTCCCGTCCGTCCGGCTCCGACAACGGCGCCTCGACGACGAGCAAGCCGGCCAAGTCCGAGTCGTCCTCGTCGTCGGACTCCTCGTCCTCGTCGTCCTCCTCGTCCGGTTCGTCTTCCTCGTCCGGGTCGTCCTCTTCGTCCGGTTCCGGGTCGACGGCGAGCAAGGCACCGGCGGCGTCCAGCTCGTCCTGACCCGCCGCTCGCACGCGACACGTGGCCGTTCCCGCTCGGGGGCGGCCACGTTCCGTTCGCGGCGGATGCTCGCCGGCTCGGCGAGGCTGCTGCTCGGCCGGTGGCGGATGCTCGCCACCTCGGGAGGCTGCTGCTCGGCCGCCGGCGGATGCTCGCCAGCTCGGCGAGGCTGCTGCTCGGCCGGCGGCGGATGCTCGCCACCTCGGCGAGGTTGCTGCATCCGCCGGTCCGGAAGCAGCAACCTCCCCGAGCTGGCGGTTCCGGCCGCACCGGACCTCCGCGCTGGTGACGGCGGGCCTCCCCGGGGCACGGTTTTCCACAAGCCGGCGGGTTATCCACAGGGGCGGGCGGTGGGGCGGCGGGAGCCGGGAGGCCGGGCCTAGCCTGCGGGTCGGACGGTTGACCGGCGGCGGGAGGCAGCGGTGGCGGATGGCGAGGCGACGTTGCGTCCGGTCCGCTGGCGCGGGCTGCCCCGGCGCCGGACGCTGCTGCGGGTGACGCTCGTCGCGGTGCTGCTCGGCCTGGCCGCTGCGGTGCTCCGGACGCCGCCGTCCTGCCCACCACCCCGCGTCCTGCCGGCCGCCTCGGCGACGGCGTCGCCGTCCGGCGGCACCCCCGCCCTGCCGGCCGGTGCGGTCGGCGTGCCGATCCGGCTGGCCGAGCCGGCCGCGCTCGCGGTGCTGCGCCCGGGTGCCCGCGTCGACCTGCTCGTCGTGCCGGCCGGCGGTTCGCCCGACCCGACGCTGCTAGCTCCGCGCGCGCTGGTGCTCGACGTGGTCGGCGCCACCGGCGCGGTCGACGGCTCCTCTGCGCTCTACCTGGCGCTGCCGCCGGAGCAGGCCAGGCGGGCGGTCGGGTTGCCGGAGGGCAGTCGATTCGCCGTGGTGGTACGCGGCTGACGCGATCAGCCCCAGTGCGGGGGGCGTTCGGCGAGCAGCCAGTCGTCGTTGCCGCCGGGGCGCTCGCCCCAGCCGCGGTCGGTGTCGTCGCTGGTCTGCTCGGGCAGCACCACGAAGTCGTCGCTGAGGTCGACCACGCGGTCGTCGTCGTCGCGCGGTGTCCGGATGGCGGGGTCGGTCACGAGCAGCAACGATACCGCCGAACGGGGCACCGGCTCGATCCCCGGGACCGGCCGGATCGTCCCGAGCCCGGCCGTACCGTGCCCGGGAGCCGTCGGAACGCCACACACCGGGCGCGACGGGCCGGGGTGGCGGTGATCGACGCGTCGGGCGGCCGACCGGCCCGGGGCGTTGGTAGCGTCGGACGGCGTGACGACGCCGAGCGGTGGCAGCCCCGACGACGAGACCTGGCGACGCCCGGACCAACCGGCGCCCGCCGCGGAGAACGCCCCCGGGGCGGTCCCCCGGGACGGCGCGGACAACGCGGACGCCCACCCGGCCGGTCCCGGATCTCGGCCGGGTGACGCCAATAACGCCGACGGCGCCCATGAACCGGACCGCACCGCCGAACCGGCCGGGACCGCCAGCCCGTGGTCACGCGAGGCGGCCACCGACAGCCCGTGGGCCCGGCCGGAGGCGGCGGGCGGCTGGACGGTGGCCGGCGGCGCGTGGCCGGGGTCGCCCGCTGGTGGCCCACCGCCCTCGGGGTACGCGGGACCGCCGCCGAGCACGCCTCCGCCGCCCGGCTGGCGGCCACCGGTACACGTGCAGCCGTCACCGCCCCGACGGCTCCCGCCGCAGGACATGGCCGCGATGGACCAGGCGGAGCAGCGCGCGCAGCGGCTCACCTACGGCATCGGGGCAGCCGTCGCAGTGGTGCTGGTGCTGCTCACCTGCCTGCTCTGCTCGCGGGTGCTGTTCTGAGCCGTACCGGTCAGACGACGCCGTCCCAGACCATCTTGGCGCCGCTGTCCCCGGTCAGGTAGACGTACACGATCGCGAAGACCGCGAGCACCGCCACCACGACGGTGAGCACGATCGGGAGCCAGCGGGGCAGGTTCCGGCCCGCGACGAGGCGGCTCGTCGACAGCACGAGCAGCAGCGCCACGACGCCGAGCCCGAGCGCGAACCAGAACAGCGTGTCGCCGTACTCGGCGTGCTCGTGGATCTGCTGGAGCCGGTCCGGCGGATAGCCCTTCGCGCGCAGGGCCTCCTCCAGTTCCTCGCCGGACTCGGTCGCCACCCAGGCGACGATCGGGGTGACCACGGCGAGCGCCGCGACCGCCCAGCCGAGGCGGGGCCGCCAGCGGGGCAGCACCCCGTACGCGACGGCGAGCAGTGCCAGCAGCGGCACCAGCACCACCGCCGCATGGATGACGAGCACGTGGACGGGCAGACCGTTGATTTCCCTGAACACCGACACCTCCGGCGAGTGGGTGGTTTGGCGCGCTCAGCGTACGGCGTGACGCCGTCTTCTTCGATACACGCGGGCGCGGCGGTGCCGGTTCACCTGTGGCCCCGGCCACGGGTGAACAACGCTCGCTTGTCGGCCCGCCTGAGCCGTGCTGTCATGGATCCATGTCCACAGGTGAGGAGCTGCTCCGGTCGAGGGGCCTACGGGTCACCCGGCCGCGTCTCGCCGTGCTGGACGTGCTCTCCGCCGGCGGTCACCTGGAGGTCGACGAGATCACCCGGCGGGTCCGCCGGCGGATCGACTCGGTCTCCACCCAGGCCGTCTACGACGTCCTCGGCGCCCTGTCCCGGGCCGGGCTGTCCCGCCGGATCGAGCCGGCCGGCAGTCCCGCGCGGTACGAGGCCCGGGTCGGCGACAACCACCACCACGTGGTGTGCCGGGGCTGCGGGGAGATCGCCGACGTGGACTGCGCGGTCGGCAGCGCCCCCTGCCTGGACCCGAACGTGGCGCACGGCTTCGAGCTGGACGAGGCGGAAGTGACCTTCTGGGGCCTCTGCCCTACCTGCCAGTCCCGCCGCTCCGCCGACGACTGACCGCCGCACCGACGACCGCCGCACGTCGACTGGCCGCCGCACCGAGGACGGCCGACGACGGCGCGTGGCACTCTTGATCGGTGGACACCGAAGACCTCGGCCTCTTCGGTCCGGGATCGGTCACGTGGAAGGTGCACGAGGAACCGATCCTGATCGTCGCCGGCCTGCGCTCGCTCTACCTCCAGGCGCTGCACCCCCGCGCGATGGCCGGCGTCGCCCAGAACAGCAACTACCGCACCGACGCCTGGGGGCGGCTCGTCCGCACGGCGACGTACGTGGGAACGACGATCTACGGCACCACCGCCGAGGCGGAGGCGGCCGGGCGACGGCTGCGTACGCGGCACGCCCGGATGCGCGCCACCGACCCGTTCACCGGTGAGGAGTTCCGCGTCGACGATCCGGAGCTGCTGCGCTGGGTGCACGTCACCGAGGTCGAGTCGTTCGTGAGCACCGCCCGGCGGTCCGGGCTGGCGCTCACCGACGACGAGGTGGACGGCTACTACACCGAGCAGCGCCGGTCGGCGGCCCTGGTCGGGCTGGACCCGGACGACGTGCCGGGTACCGCCGCCGAGGTGGCCGACTACTACCGGGACGTACGCCCGCAGTTGCGGATGACCCGGGAGGCGGCCGAGACCGCGGTGTTCCTGACCGCGCCGCCGATCCCGTGGAAGCTCAGCCTGCCGGCGCGGGTCGGCCTGAACCTGGGTCCGCCGCGCTGGGCGTACTTCGGGATCGCCGCCACCGCGCTGGGGATGCTGCCGCCGTGGGCGTTGCGGCTCTACGGCGGGCTGGGCCTGCCCACCACCGCCCTGTCGGCGGACCTGAGCGCGCGGGCGCTGCGGCTGGCGCTGGCCGCGGTGCCCCGGCGCTACCGGGAGGGCCCGTTGCAGCAGGCCGCCAAGGAACGCGCCGCCCGCCTGGCCGCGGCCTGACGGCGACCCGCGTTCACTCCGGGTCGGCGAACCGCTCGACGGCGGACCAGGGCTCCTTGCCGGGGGTCTGCGCGCCGGTCGGGCACGTACGCCGGTAGTCGCACCAGCCGCACCGCGGGCCCGGCTCGGTGGGGAACGCCGCGTCGGGGTCGGCGCCGTCGGCCACCGCGCGCTCGGCGGCCATGATGTCGCGGGCGGTGTCCTCGGCGCGGGTGAGCTGCCGGTTCAGGGACTCCGGCGTGTGCTCGTGCGCGGCGACGGTGCCGGTCGGCAGGTGGTGCAGCTCGACCCGGCGGCACGGCTTGCGGAACACCCGCTCGGCCGCGTACGCGTAGAGCGCGAGCGCCTGCGAGCCGCGCGCGTCGTCGGCGTCGAGCCCGGTGCGGCCGGTCTTGTAGTCGACGATGACCAGCTCGGGCCGCCCGTCCGGGCCGGGACGCGAGTCGATCCGGTCGGTGCGGCCGTTGAACGCGAGCACCGCGGTCTTGACCGCGACCACCCGTTCCACGCCGAGCGGCTCGTCGGCCGGGTCGAGGCCCGCCACGTAGCTCTCCAGCCAGGTCAGCGCCCGCCGGAAGGCGTCGCGCTCCTGCTCGTCGTCGCGATAGCCCTCGCGGACCCAGGTGCCCTTGAGTAGCGTGCCGAGCACCTCGGGGCGGCGGCGGTCGGGGGCCAGCACGTACCAGTTCTTCAGCGCGGTGTGGACGCTCGCGCCGAGCGAGTTGTGCGCCCACGGCGGGCCCTTGGGCGGCGCGGGCCGGTCCACGTAGGCGTAGCGGTAGCGGCGGGGACAGTCCGCGTACGCGCCGAGCTTGCTCGGTGTGCAGACGAACAGGCGTTCCGGCATGCCCTCGAAGCCGAGCTGCTCGGACTGCTCGGCGCGGGGTCGGGGAGCCTTGGAGCCGCTGGCTGCTGACTGTCGTCGCACCCGGAGAATCCTGCCATCCGGGTACGACAGCGGACGGACCCGCTCAGGCGTTGTTGAGGTACTGGGTCACGAACGCGGCGATCGCGTCGGCGATGAGCTGCACCGCGATGGCGGCCAGCAGCAGACCGGCGATCCGGGTCAGCACCTCGATGCCGCCGGGGCGCAGCACCTTGACGATCCCCCCGGAGAAGCGCAGCACCACCCAGACGGTGACCATCACCGCGACGATGGCGAGCCCGATGGCGAGGTAGTCGACGGCGCCGCCGGCCTGCTGCACGAACAGCATGGTCGCCACGATGGCGCCCGGCCCGGCCAGCAGCGGGGTGCCGAGCGGCACCAGCGCGATGTTGGAGGTGACCTGGTTGCTCGGGTCGTCCGCCTTGCCGGTCAGCAACTCCAGCGCGACCAGGATCAGCAGCAGGCCGCCCGCCGCCTGGAGGGCGGGCAGGTCGACGTGCAGGTACGCCAGGATCGTCTGCCCCGCCACCGCGAAGATCACGATGACCCCGAGCGCCAGCGCCACGGCCTGCCAGGCGGCCCGGTTGCGGTCGCGCGCGGGCAGCGGCCCGGTCAGCGCGAGGAAGATGGGCATCATTCCGGGCGGGTCAACGATCACCAGCAGGGTCACGAAGACCTCGCCGAAGAGCTTGAGATCCACGCGGACACGGTAGCCGTGCCGTCGGATCGCTTCAGCTCGAAGCGACAGGGGTCACCCCGCGGGCCTGCGCGACGATCCGCTCGTACGCCTCGGGGTCGGTGGTGTGCGCGCCGAGCCGGACCGTCTTGTGCGTGCCGTGGAAGTCGGACGAGCCGGTGACCAGCAGTCCCAGGTCGGCGGCGAGCCCGCGGACGTGCGCGCGCTCGGCCGGGTCGTGGTCCTCGTGGTCGGCCTCCAGCCCGGCCAGGCCGGCCGCCGCCAGGTCCGCGATCAGCTCGTCCGGCACGATCCGGCCGCGCCTGCTGGCCCTCGGGTGGGCGAAGACGGGCACGCCACCGGCCGCCCGCACCAGCGCCACCGCCTGGAACACCTCGATGTCGTCCTTCGGCAGCCGGTACCGCTCGCCGAGCCAGTCCGGCCCGAACGCCTCGGTGGTGGTGGTGACCAGACCGGCCCGGATCAGCGCCTGCGCGATGTGCGGGCGGCCGACGGTGCCGCCGCCCGCGCCGGCCAGGATCTCCGTCCAGCTCACCGGGATGCCGTCGGCCTGGAGCAGCCGGACGATGCGCTCGCCGCGTTCCTCGCGGGCCCGGCGGACCCGGGCCAGTTCCGCGGCCAGGTGCGGCTCGGCCGGGTCGAACAGGTACGCGAGCAGGTGCAGCGGGATCGCCGGTTCGGCGCCGAACCACCGGCAGGAGATCTCCGCGCCGCGGATCAGGGTGAGGCCGGGCGGCAGGGCGGCGACGGCGGGCGCCCAGCCCGCGGTGGTGTCGTGGTCGGTGAGTGCCACCACGTCGAGCCCGGCCTCGGCGGCGGCCCGGACCAGTTCGGCGGGCGTCAGGGTGCCGTCGCTGGCGGTGGAGTGGGTATGCAGGTCGATGCGGGCGGGGACGCTCACCCGCCCGACGCTACGCCCCGTCCGGCACCGTGGGGACGTCGGCCACCACCACCGGGCGGTCCTCCGGCGCCAGCCCTTCGACCTTCGAGGCCGTGGGCCGGTCACCGGCCAGCACCCGCTCGGGCTTGACCCGGACCAGCCCGCCGCTCGCGTCCACGTGCAGCGCCACGCCGCCCCGGGTCCAGGCCACGCCGCCGGCCAGCACCGGGCCGGCCGGGTGGGTGACCGGGCTGGCCGGGTCGGCCAGGTCCACCAGGAGGGCGGTGCGCGACGTGCCGTTCGCGAGCAGCCACCGGCCGTCGAAGGAGACGGCGCCGAGTCCGTCGGTAGCCAGCTTCAGGCCGCATCCGGTACGCACCGGGGCGAGGTCCCGGGCCGGGTCGAGCAGGGCCAGGCAGAGCTGCTGATCCCGGCCGGCGGCGACCAGGCCGACCACCCGGCCGTCGGGCCGGGTGCCGTAGACGGTGCGGACGGCCGGGTTCACCGGGCCCGGCTGTCCGCCCAGCGCGCGGTTCCAGACGCTCATCCCGCCGTCGCCGGGCTGCCGGATCAGCACGGTGTCGCCGGCGAAGCCGACCGGCACGGCGCCCTCCGGCGCGGCGATCCGGACCGGCGCGATGAGCTGGCCGGCGACCACACCGGCGGCGATCACGTCCGTGCCGTCCCGCCAGGCGACCTGGCGGCCGTCCGGGGAGATCGCCACCGCGTCCGCGGCTGCGAGCATGACCTGCGGCGCGGCGCCACCGACCGGCACCCACCAGAGGGTACGGCCGGCGACGGTGGCCGCCGAGGTGAGCAGCCAGCCCTCCTGCTCGTGGATCCGCTGCGCCCGTTCGACGCCGCTCACACCGGTCAGCTGCCGCCGTTCACCGCCGCTGGTGTCCAGCCGGTCACCGACGAGCAGGTCGAGTTCGGCGCGGACCGGCCCGAAGCGGGTGACCGAGGACGGCCCGGAGGGCGACGGGGACGGGAAGAGGACGGGCGGGTCGCCGAGCACCACTGTGGGCGTGCCGCCGTCGCCGCCCGGTGCGCTGAACTGGGCCACCCCGGTGGTGACGACAACGGTGGCGACCCCGGCCAGGGCCAGGCCGGTGAGCGTGCGCCGCCGGCCCGTGCGCCGCGCCCGGCGCAGGATCTCCCCGGCCGGGTCGGCGGGCAGCGGGCGGGACGTCTCGACGCGGCGGGACAGGGTCTCCCGCAGCGCCCGCTCCAGCTCGTCGTCGCTCACGGGGAATGGACGCTCCGGGCTGCCCGTCCGGTTGTCACAGTGCTGCCGGGTGCCGCTCATCGGCTCTTCGCCGCGATCGGGACGGCGGGGCGGACCGGAGTCGCGGGTGGGAGCGGTCGGGGCACCCGGGCGGCGGGCCGTCGCGCCGGGGCACGGGTCGGCTCGGCGCCCCGGGCCGGCGGGACGGACCGGCCGGCTGCGGCGGGCGAGGCAGGCGGGGTCGCGGCGGGCGCGTCGGCCGGCGTGGGCAGGCTCAGGGCCGCCTCGGAGCCGAGCCGGCGGCGCAACGTGTTCAGCGCACGGGAGGTCTGGCTCTTGACCGTGCCCGGGGAGATCTCCAGCAGCGCGGCTGTCTGCGCCTCGGACATGTCCTCGTAGAAGCGCAGCACCAGTACGGCGCGCTGCCGGGCCGGCAGCGCCTGGAGGTGCCGCCAGAGCGCGTCCCGGTCGAGTTGCTGCTCGATCTCGTCGACGCCGGCGCGCTCCGGCAGCACCTCGGTGGGGCGCTCGCCGTGCCAGCGGCGCCGCCACCAGCTGGTGGACGTGTTGACCATGACCCGGCGGGCGTACGGCTCGATGGCGTCGATCCCGCCGAGCCGCTTCCAGGCGAGGTAGGTCTTGGTCAGCGCGGTCTGGAGCAGATCCTCGGCGGTGGCCCAGTCACCGGCGAGCAGGTACGCGGTGCGCAGCAGTGCGCCGGACCGGGCCGCGACGAACTCGCGGAACTCCTCCTCCAGCGGATCTCTGCTCACCACCACACTCATCTCCCCCCGTCCTGCCTGGCAGAATGCCACGGCCTGCCCGGTCGGGTCGATGGCGGAAGGTGTGCAGTTCATCCGATGTTCGGACGAAAAGTTTCAGGCTCCGTCGTCGGCCTTGGCCTCGTCGGCTTCCTTGCCCAGCCGCGCCTCGACCGCCTGCGGCTCGTACATCTCCTCGACCACGCGCAGGTAGAGCTCGTTCGGGTTGGGCAGGTTCTTGATCACTCGGAGTGCCTGTTCCTGACCGGCGGACTCCAGCACGAACGTGCCGTAGTTGAGGGCGCGGCCGGTCGGGCTCTGCTCGTACTTCATGTCGGTGACCCGGGTGAGCGGCATCATCGCGACCTGCCGGGTGATGATCCCGTTGACCACCATCACCCGCTTGTTGGTCAGGATGAACCGGTCGTACCACCAGTCGGCGACCTTCCAGGCCACCCAGCCCATCACGGCGAACCAGAGCAGCACGGCGACGGTGGTCAACGCGCCGACGTCCCGCCCGGCGAGGAAGCCGGAGAGGTAGCCGAGCACGAACGTGGCCGCCACGCCGACGATGATCGGGGTGGTGAGGTGGATCCAGTGCCGCTTCCACTCGCCCCGGTAGCGCTCGGTGGGGAAGAGGTAACGCGCCACGAGCGAGCTGGGCTCGTCCTCCAGCGGCAGCACCCGGCGGGGTGCCATGCCGGAGGCGTCGGACCGCAGCCCGGCCAACTCGTCCTCGGAGATCGGCTGGTCCGGGAAGCCGTCCGGGTCACGCGCCCAGGCCCGGCCGGACCGCCCCTCACCGGTGTAGGCGCTGCCGTAACCGGCGTCGTCCGCGTCCGTGTACGGGCCGGGACCGTAACCGGCCGGGTCGTCCGGGTCGATCCGGGGGATCGGCTCGGTGTCGCGCTCCCGGCGTGCCCGGTCGGGGTCGTCCGGGTCGAAGGGTGGACCGGAGGGGCTTCCCATGGGCGGCTAGGCGACGAGGTTGGTGAAGAAGTCGCCGAAGCCCTGCGCGATGTCCATGATGCCGCCGCCGAGAGACTTGAAGACGTCGGCGGCGGAGTTGGGCCGGTACGCAACAAAGAAGATCAAGAATGCGATGCCGGCCCAGGTGAGGACCTTCTTGACCATAGCGGGCCATCCTCTCGCGCGGCGCCGGGTCCGTTTACCGCAGCGGCACCCAGAGTATCAGCATGGTGTCTTACCGTGAATATCTGCGTCCGCTCTCCGACTAGCCGTGGCGAGCCGGTCAGGCCCGCCCGTGCAGGTACGGAGATGGTGCGCCGTACACGAGTTCGGGCGGTGTCCACTCGGTGAGGTCGTGCAGCACGACTTCTTCCGCGAGGAGGTGACCCGCACTCGCCGGCCAGGCTATCGCATGGAGCCACATTCCCCGAGCCTCGCCGGCGTACGCGCTTCGATCCGTTTCGGAGCGAACGAGCCACAGTGGAGTCGGATGGCCGCCCACCCGGATCTTCGCGTGCGGCAGGCGCTCGGGATGACCAGGGCCGGGATCGGTGAGCGCCTCCTCCACCTGTGGGCCGGGGTCGGGTCCGGGCAGTCCCGCGAAGCGGGAACCGAGACCGACGCCGGGTTCCTCGGCGACGAAGATCAGGTCGGCCGGGCCACCGTCCAGGGGGGCCGGACCGGCGCAGGCGACGAGCGTGGCCCGTACGCCCGCGCGGTCGTCGCCCGCCCACGCCACGCCGGTGAGCGTCCAGCCCGGCGGGAGCGGCCACGGGCACCACAGCGGCATCCGGAGCCGGCCTGCCGGGTCGGGGTCGGCGGCCATCCGCTCCACCACGCTGGCCATGATCTCGGCACTGATGTGCTCCGGCACGTGCAGCGGCGCGACCGGGCCGCAGCGCACGCACCGGTGCTCGGCGTGCATCAGATCCGGCTCGCGCACCGGGCCCGCGCACTTCGGACAACTCACCGCGACAGTCACACCCTCACCGTCACTCCGGACCCGCGAGGCGTCAAGCGGGGCGGGCCGACGAACGTGGGATTTCCGTCCGGCGGTGGACCCACGCGGCGTTCAGTCCGGCGGCGGCCCGGCGTACGACCGGATCCAGGCGTGCATGGCGATGCCGCTGGCCACGCCCGCGTTGATGGACCGGGTCGAGCCGTACTGGGCGATCGAGAACAGCGCCTCGCACGCCGACCGGGCCACCGCCGACAGACCGGGCCCCTCCTGGCCGAACAGGAGCACGCAGCGGCGCGGCAGCACCGCGGTCTCCATCGGCCGGGAGCCGGGCAGGTTGTCGATCCCGACCACCGGCAACCGCTCGTCGCGCGCCCACGCGACGAACTCCTCGATCGTCGGGTGGTGCCGGACGTGCTGGTAGCGGTCGGTCACCATGGCACCCCGCCGGTTCCACCGCCGCCGCCCGACGATGTGCACCTCGGCGGCGAGGAAGGCGTTGGCGTTGCGGACCACGGTGCCGATGTTGAAGTCGTGCTGCCAGTTCTCGATCGCCACGTGGAAGTCGTGCCGGCGCCGGTCCAGGTCGGCCACCACCGCCTCGCGCCGCCAGTAGCGGTAGCGGTCCACCACGTTGCGCCGGTCCCCGGCGGTGAGCAGCTCCGGGTCGTAGCGCGGGTCGTCCGGCGGGTCACCGGGCCACGGCCCCACACCCACGTCGAGCTGGTCGTCGGTCACGGTTGCCGAGGGTACGGCCCGGCGGCGTCCCCGGTCAGCGCAGGTCGAGCGCGCCGCCCAGCCGGTCGAGGAAGCGTGTGTCGGCGGGGCTCGACGCGGTCTGCCCGGCCCGGCACACCCGGGCGGCGACCGACTCCACCCACTGCCGGTACGCCGCCGAGTCGGCCGGGTCGGCACGGCGGCGCAGCACCCGTACCGCGGCCCGGGCGGCGGCCAGCAGGTCGACCAGGTCGGTGAGGCGCTCGTCCCGCTCGGTGGTCCCGTCGTGGCGGGCGTAGATGGCGGCCACCACGGCGCGGACGAGATCGCTGTCGAAGGCCCGGCCGGCGGCCACCGCGTCCAGGCCGGCCAGACCGGCGGCGACGCCACGCGGCGGGCGCCCGGGTCCGGGTGAGGCGGCGGCGACGAGGACGCGGCCCGGCAGGTCGGTCAGCAGGTCCCACTCCGCCGCCGAGTAGGCGGCGGTGGTGAGCGGTGCGGCACGGCGACCGGCGGAAGGCGGCTCTCCGGCTACGGAGTGGCTCATGGGAACCTCCAGCCCGAGCATATGCCCCCGGACGAGGTCCGGGCCCCGTCCCCGCCGAACGGAGAACGAGGCCCGGTGGCCGGACGGACGCGAGGTCAGCGCGGCTCGGGGAAGCTGGGACGCTCCGGGTCGACGCCGTCCGGGACGGCGGCGGCCGCGTACTCCTTCTTGGGGACCATGACCTTGCGGCGGAACACACAGACGAGCGTGCCGTCCTGGTTGTAGCCGCGGGTCTCGACCGCGACCACGCCGCGGTCGGGCTTCGAGGCCGACTCCCGCTTGTCCAGCACCGTCGTCTCGCCGTAGATGGTGTCGCCGTGGAACGTCGGTGCGACGTGCCGCAGCGACTCGATCTCCAGGTTGGCGATCGCCTTGCCGCTGACGTCCGGCACGGACATGCCCAGCAGCAGCGAGTAGATGTAGTTGCCGACCACCACGTTGCGCTTGAACTGCGAGGCGGACTCGGCGTAGTGCGCGTCCATGTGCAGCGGGTGGTGGTTCATGGTGAGCAGGCAGAAGAGGTGGTCGTCGTACTCGGTGACCGTCTTGCCCGGCCAGTGCCGGTAGACCGCGCCGACCTCGAACTCCTCGTAGTAGCGGCCGAACTGCATCCTTGTCCCCTTCACGGGCGGCGATGGAGTTCGGCACAGCATGCCTTATCGCTTGTTAAGGCGAGGGGCGGGGCGCTCGCCCGGCGGAAATGTCACACCGGGGGCCACCGAGGTCCGGACGCAATGAGCGGCGGGGCCCTCCCCGGCACCCGCCGCCCACGCTCTGATGCGAAGAATTCTGCCGTACGACCACCCGTCGCCGACAGAGACGGAGGTCACATTTACCTTTTCGTAACACTACTCAAAGTAACCGACACGAGGTCGATAAGCGATCTCCGCAGGCCGGATAGATGCTCGTCAAGCCCGAAGTTACCGAGACGTAGCGGAAACTGAGAGTGATCTCCTTGGAAACGCTCCCATCACGTCCCGTCACGCAAGTGCGGCGTGCATTTGCGTTCCGCACGAACGGAGCCAACAGATGGTGTTCGATGTGCTCAGGGTCACCGTCCCGGCGCTCAGCGTTTCGTCACCCCCGCGGCGGGAATTCGGACGGACTGACCCTGGTTCCACCGGACGTACGACAATCCGCGGTGATCGGAGAGAGCAAATGGCAACGGTTGAGCTGACCACGGCCAACTTTGACGAGGTGACCGGGCGCGACGGGATCGTCCTGCTCGACTTCTGGGCGGACTGGTGCGGCCCGTGCAAGCGCTTCGCCCCGGTCTACGAGCGCTCCTCGGAGAAGCACCCGGACATCGCCTTCGGCAAGGTCGACACCGAGGCGCAGCAGGAGCTGGCGGCGAAGTTCAACATCAGCTCCATCCCGACGATCATGGCGATCCGTGACGGTGTGATCGTCTTCGCCCAGCCGGGCGCGCTGCCGGAGTCGGCGCTGGAGAACCTCATCGAGCAGGTCCAGGCGCTGGACATGGACGACGTCCGCAAGAAGCTGGCCGAGCACAACCACTGACGTTCCACACGCCGCCGGCCGGTGCCCCGCTTCGGGCGCCGGCCGGCGGCGTTTCCGTACCGCGGCGGGCTCGCTTGCGCTTTGTTCGAACACGTGTTCGAATGAACCCCATGCGCTGGGACAACCTCTCCGCTCCCCCGGACGAGGGGACTCCCGATCGGGCGGCGCCGGCGGCTCCACCCCTGCCGCTGGCGCTGCCCGGCGCCGTCGCCCGCACGTTCGACACCCCGGGCTTCGCCGGTATGACCTTCTACGAGGTCCACGCCAAGTCGATCATCAACCGGGTGCCCGGCCAGTCACGCGTGCCGTTCGAGTGGACCATCAACCCCTACCGGGGCTGCTCGCACGCCTGCGTCTACTGCCTGGGCGGCGACACTCCGATCCTGATGGCCGACGGCCGCACCAGGGCGATCAGCGAGCTGGAGCCCGGCGACCGGATCTACGGCACCCGGCGCAGCGGCGCCTACCGCCACTACGTCGTCACCACGGTGCTCGACAAGTGGTCAACGGTGAAGCGGGCCTACCGGGTCACCCTCGCCGACGGCACCACGCTCGTCGCCAGCGGCGACCACAGGTTCCTGACCGAACGCGGCTGGAAGCACGTCACCGGGACGATGCGTGGCGGCGGACGCCGTCCCCACCTGACCACCCGCAACCGCCTGCTGGGCACCGGCCGGTTCGCGGTGGCGCCGAAGCGCTCGGCCGACTACCGCCGCGGCTACCTGCACGCCCTGGTCCGCGACGACGGCCACTCCGGTCACCGGCGCGACACCCGGTTCCGGTTGGCCACCGCCGAGGCGGAGGCGCTGGACCGGGCCGAACGCTATCTGGCCGACGCGGGGGTCACCGTCGAGCGGACCACCGTCGTCCGGGTCGGCCGCCGGGCGACGACCACTGTGGTACGCACTGCCGGCCCGGCCGACGTCGTCACCGGGCTGTTCGAGCCAATCGACGAGACGACGGACGACTGGGCGCTGGGCTACCTGGCCGGCATGTTCGACGCCGCCGGCACCTGCCACCGGGGCGTGTTCCGGATCAGCGTCGCCGACGACGAGAGCCGGGACCGCGCGGCCGCGGCGCTGGAGCGTCTCGACTTCCGGTGGGCGCTCGACGTGCCGGGCGCCCCCGGTGCGGCGCGGCAGCTCCGGCTGACCGGCGGGCTGCCGGAGCGGCTGCGCTTCTTCCACCTCACCGACCCGGCCGTCACGGCCCGGCGCTCGATCGAGGGCATGGCGCTCAAGTGCGCGGCGCAGCTCCAGGTGACAGCCGTCGAGGACCTCGGCCTGGAGCTTCCCCTGTGGGACATCACCACCGGCACCGGCGACTTCATCGCCAACGGCGTGGTCAGCCACAACTGCTTCGCCCGCAACACCCACACCTACCTCGACCTGGACCCGGGCGCCGACTTCGACCGCAAGGTGATCGTCAAGGTCAACGCCGGCGAGCTGGTACGCCGCGAACTGGCCGCGCCTCGCTGGCGCGGCGCGCACGTCGCCATGGGCACCAACGTGGACTGTTACCAGCGAGCCGAGGGCCGCTACCGCCTGATGCCGCCGATCATCGAGGCGCTGCGGGACTTCGCGAACCCGTTCTCCATCCTGACCAAGGGCACACTGCTGCTGCGCGACCTGCCCCTGTTGCGCCAGGCGGCCGAGGTGACACGCGTCGGGCTGTCGTACTCGGTGGGGTTCGTCGACGAGGCGCTCTGGCGGGCGGCCGAGCCTGGTACGCCGAGCCCGCGCCGCCGCCTCGACGCGGTCCGCACCCTCACCGACGCCGGCTTCTCCGTCGGCGTGCTGATGGCGCCGATCCTGCCCGGCCTCAGCGACGACGAGGAGTCGATCGACGCCACTGTCGCAGCAGTCGCCGCCTCCGGGGCCGCGAGCGTGACGCCGCTGCCGCTGCACCTGCGGCCCGGTGCCCGGGAGTGGTACGCCCGCTGGCTGGCCCGGGAGTTCCCCCACCTGGTGCCCCGCTACCGGCAGCTCTACCAGGCCGGCTCATACGCGCCGCAGGCGTACCAGCGGGAGGTGACAGCGCGGGTGCGGATGGCGGCACGCCGACACGGGCTGAACCGCGGCGAGACCGGCGACAACAGACGGCTGCCCGAGACCCCGCCGCCCGCACCGGCCGCCGAACAGCTCTCCCTGCTCTAGCGACCGGGGGAAACCCGCACCGGCGGGGCTAGTCTCGGGGAATGCGTTCCGCTCAGCAGATCCTCGCCGACTCCGCCGTGATCGCCGTCGTGGGCGCCTCCCGTGATCCGGGCAAGGCCGCGCACCGCGTACCGCTGGAGATGCAGCGGCACGGGTGGCGGATCATCCCGGTCAACCCGACTGTGGACGAGCTGTTCGGCGAGAAGGCGTACCCGGCGCTCGCCGACATCCCGCACCCGGTCGACCTGGTCGACGTGTTCCGCCCGGCCCGCGACGCGGTCGACGTGGTGCGGCAGGCGGTGGCGATCGGCGCCCCGGCGGTGTGGTTGCAGCTCGGGATCTTCTCGGACGAGGCGCGCCGGATCGCCGAGGAGGCCGGCCTCGACTACGTCGAGGACAAGTGCCTCATCGTCGAGCGGGCCGCCGCCGGCCTGACCCGTCGCGGCTGACGGCGCCGGGCGGGGGTTCGGGCCCGAAGATCAGGTCGAGCTGGGCGTCGAGCGCGGCCAACGCGGTCTCCGGGGGGTAGTGGCCGCCGAGCACGTAGATGCCGAGACCCTCCATCACCGCGAGCAGCCCGACCGCGGCCCGTTCCGGGTCCACCCGGCCGTCCGCGACGAGCGGTGAGCCGGCGGCGATCTGCCCGGCCACGAACGCCAGCAGCGCGGCCGTCTCGTCGTGCAGCGCGGCGGCCACGGCCGGCCGGACGGCGGTGTACGCGAGGAACGCCAGGGCCACCCGTCCGTCCGCCCGCCGGTCCTCGTCCAGCGGCAGCAGCTCGGCCAGCATGGCCCGCAGCAGCGCCCGGGGCGCCGGAGTCGCGCCGAGCGGCTCGACCGCCCTCCGGACCCGGGCCTCGTTGCGCTCGCGCACCACGGCGAGCGCGAAGACCATCATCTCGTCCCGGGTGCGGAAGTAGTGCTGCACCATCCCGGGGCTGACCTCGGCGGCCGCGGCCACGTGGCGCAGGCTGACCGCCTCCAGGCCCTGTTCGGCCGCGACCCGCATCAGCGCGTCGGCGATCAGCGCGCGACGCTCCCGGTGGTCGACCCGCTTCGGCATGTCCCCATGGTTTCACAATACGACTGCATTGACACCTCGCCGACACGCGTTTTACATTGCAGTTGTATTGAAAAAGAGGGGGTGCGGTCATGGGACGGGCGATCCGGCTGGCGCGGCGTGCGGTGGCGTACGAGTGGGGCATGTGGCGCAGCCTCACCCGGTGGATCCTGCGCCGCCCGTATCCGGTCGCCCCGGGCGCGGGGACGTACGCCTACGTCGGCGGCGTGCAGCCGATCCTGCTGGCCTTCATCGCCCTGTCCACGATCGAGATCCCGATCCTCGACGTGATCCTGCGGCACACGGTCGACCAGCCGACAGTGCGGCACGCGGCGATCGCGCTCGGCGTCTGGGGTGTGCTGTGGATGATCGGGCTGCTGGCCGCCCTCCGGATCCATCCGCACGTCGTCGACGACGCCGGCCTGCGGGTGCGCAACGGCACCTCGGTCGACATCACGATCCCGTGGAGCGCGGTCGCCCGGGTGGCGGTCCGCCGCCGGTCGCTGCCGTCCAGCCGGGCCGTCCAGTACGACGCGGACGACCCGGCGGTGCTCAACCTCGGCGTCGGCAGCCAGACGGCGGTCGACGTGGTGCTGCGCGAGCCGCTGTCGGTACGGCTGCCGAAGGGGCCGAGCGAGCCGGTACGGGAGATCCGGCTGTACGCCGACGACCCGACGGCGCTGGCCGAGCACGCGCGGCGGCACCTGCCCGCCGCCGAGCAGGCAGCGCGCCGGCCCGAGCGGTGAGCCGGGCCCCTACTGCTTGTACTGCTTGAGCAGACCGCGCGAGATGATCGTCTTCTGGATCTCCGAGGTGCCCTCGCCGATCAGCAGGAACGGCGCCTCGCGCATCAGGCGCTCGATCTCGTACTCCTTGGAGTAGCCGTAGCCGCCGTGGATCCGGAACGCCTCCTGGACCACCTCGGCGCAGTACTCGGACGCGAGCAGCTTCGCCATGCCCGCCTCGACGTCGTTGCGCTGGCCGGCGTCCTTGAGCCGGGCCGCGTTGACCATGAGCGCGTGCGCGGCCTCGATCTTCGTACCCATCTCGGCGAGCTTGAACGCGACGGCCTGGTGCCTGGCGAGCGGCTGGCCGAAGGTGTGGCGCTGCTGGGCGTACGCGACCGCCAGCTCGAACGCCCGGATCGAGATGCCGCAGGCGCGGGCCGCGACGTTGACGCGGCCGACCTCGATGCCGTCCATCATCTGGTAGAAGCCGCGGCCGACCTTCTCCTCGCCGCCGAGCACGGCGGAGGCGGGCACCGTGACGCCGTCGAGCACCATCTCGGTGGTCTCGACGCCCTTGTAGCCCATCTTGTCGATTTTGCCGGGGATGGTGAGGCCGGGCGCGGTCTCGCCGAAGCCGGGCTCCTTCTCCAGCAGGAAGGTGCTCATGTTGCCGTAGACCGAGTCGGCCCCGGTGTCGGTCTTGACCAGGGTGGCCACCACCGACGAGTACGCCCCGTTGGTCAGCCACATCTTCTGGCCGTTGAGGACGTAGTTGTCGCCGTCGCGGACGGCCTTCGACTTGATCGCCGAGACGTCCGAGCCGCACTCGGGCTCCGACATCGAGAACGCGCCCCGCACCTCGCCGGTGGCCATCCGGGGCAGCAGCCGGGCCTTCTGGTCGGCCGAGCCGTGCTGCGAGATCAGGTACGCCACGATGAAGTGGGTGTTGACGATGCCGGAGATCGACATCCAGCCCCGGGACAGCTCCTCGACCACGAGCGCGTAGGTCAGCAGGGACTCGCCCAGGCCGCCGTACTCCTCGTCGATGGTGAGGCCGAACAGCCCCATCTCGCGCATCCCGTCGAGGATGTCGCTCGGGTACTCGTCGGCGTGCTCCAGCCGCTGCGCGTGCGGGATGATCTCCTTGTCGGCGAACTCCCGGACGGTTTCCAGGATCGACCGCTGCACGTCGGTCAGTCCGGGTGTCTGGGCGAGTCGGGCCATCTCAGCCTCCGGGGTCGGCGCCTTACTCATGGGTAACTGAACGCTCGGTCAGTATCGGTCCCGCGACCGGCCGCGCCAAGGTGACCAGTCCACACAACCGCTGTGAAAAGGTTCACCGCTGCGGGTAGCGTCCGCAAGAGAAAGGGCCGTCGACCTGGGGAAAGGGGCGCCCGTGACCGACGAGCAGCCACCGTCGCCGTACGAGCCGCCGTCGCACGGCCAGCCGTACGGGCAGCCGCAGTACGGCCAGCAGCACCCGCAGTGGGGCCAGCAACCCCCGTACGCACCGCAGCCGCCCTACGGCCAGTACGGTCCGCCCGGCCAGGGACCGGGACCAGGCCCCCGTGGCACGAACGTGCTCGCCATCCTGTCGCTCGTCTTCGCGTTCGTCTTCGCGCCCGCCGGCATCGTCTGCGGCCACCTGGCCAAGCGGCAGATCCGGCAGACCGGCGAGGACGGCGACCAGCTCGCCAACTGGGGACTGATCCTCAGCTACATCTTCACCGCGATCGGCCTGCTGGTCTGCTGCGGCTGGATCGGGCTGGCGATCTGGGCCAACTCCGACAACGGCACCTACTGACAGTCAGCGGAACTGCGCCTCCCGGACACTGTTGCCGCCGTCGACCACCAGCATCTGCCCGGTGATGTACGACGCGGCCGGCGAGCAGAGGAACGCGATGGCCGCGGCCACCTCGTCCGGCGTGCCGGGACGCCCGACCGGCGTACCCAGGCCCTGCTTGATCTCGGCCATGGTGGACGCCGCGGTGTGGATGATTCCGGGCGCCACCGCGTTCACCGTCACCCCGTCGGCGATCATCTCCATCGCCAGCGCCCGGGTCAGCCCGACCACACCGGCCTTGGCCGCCGCGTAGGCCGCCTCGGTGGGCAGCGCGTTGACCGGCCCGGCGGTGGCGGCCAGGTTGACGATCCGGCCCCAGCCCCGCTCGGCCATGCCGCCGATGAACGCGCGGCTGCACAGGAACGCGGTGGTCAGGTTGCGGTCGATCTCGCCGCGCCACTCGTCGTACGTCAGCTGGGCCACCGGCCGCAGCACCTCCGGGCTGGCCCGGCTCGCCAGGCCCGCGTTGTTCACCAGCACCTCGACGTCGCCGAGCTGCTCGGCCACCGCGTCGGCGAGCGCGCCCACCTCCGACTCGTCGGTGAGGTCGGCGACGAAACCGGTGACGCCCAGCTCGCCCGCGCGTTCGTGGATGCGCCTCGTGGTGGACACGATCGCCACCCGGGCGCCCAGGTCGGACAGCCGGCGCGCGGTCGCGTACCCGATGCCGTCCGGGCTGCCCGCGCCGGTCACCAGCGCGACCCGGCCGTCCAGGCGCATGGTGGCCGGTTCCGGCAGCGGCGCCGGCCGTTCGGAGTCCGCGGCGCCGGCCGGCTCGCCGGCGCGCGGGCGCCGCACCGACCCCGGCCGGCTCATGTCCCGTCGCGACCGACCCCCACGCGCGTCAAGTGCCATGCCGAGGATCCTGCCCCGTGCCGACCCCACGGGCAACGCGGTGGCCGGAAAGGGGACGTCCGTGTCGCGCGCAAGGTGGCTACCCTGAGCGCGACCACGTACCTGGAGATGATCAGATGACCTATCCCCCACCGTCCGGTGGCTGGCAGGACCCCTCGGCGGCCGGGCCGCAGTCGAGCCCACCGGCCGATCCGATGGCCGGCAATCCCATCCCGGCCCAGCCCACCTCGGCGGACCCGTACGCGTCCGCCGACCCGTACGCCGGCATGAAGTCCGCCGACCCGTACGCGGCGGCCGGTTACCCGCCGGGCGCCTATCCGCAGCCGGGCGCTTACCCGCCCCCGGGTGGTTATCCCGGATACGGGTACCCCTCCGGACCGAAGCAGAACGGCCTGGCCATCGCCGCGATGGTCATTTCGATCGTCGGCGCGCTCGGCCTCTGCGGTTACGGCCTCGGCGGCTACATCGGCGTGGTGGGCGCGATCCTCGGCCACGTGTCCCGTAAGCAGATCAGGGAGCGCGGCGAGGGCGGCGAGGGCTTCGCCACCGCAGGCATCATCGTCGGCTGGATCGCCACCGTGCTGGCCGTGCTGGCCACCGCCGCCATCGTGATCTTCATTGTCTGGGCGGCGAACCAGGACTCGTCCGGCTACGACAGCACGACCTACTGAACTCGGCGGGCCGCCCCGCGAACTCGGGGCGGCCCGGGCCGGTCACTCCGAGGGCGGGGTGAACGAGGAGGTACGGGACATGCCGGCGGCGCGTCCCTTGGCGGCGATCACCAGCGCCATCTTGCGGGACGCCTCGTCGATCATCTCGTCGCCGAGCATCACCGCGCCGAGCTTCCCGCCCGCCTCCGAGGTGTAGTAGTCGTACGCGTCGAGGATCAGCTCGGCGTGGTCGTAGTCGGCCTGCGCCGGGGAGTAGACCTCGTTCGCGGCGTCGATCTGGCCGGGGTGCAGCACCCACTTGCCGTCGAAGCCCAGCGCCGCCGAGCGCTTCGCCACCTCACGGAACGCGTCCACGTCCCGGATCTGCAGGAACGGGCCGTCGATGGCCTGCTTGTCGTGCATCCGCGCGGCCATCAGGATGCGCATGAGGATGTAGTGGTACGGGTCGCCCGGGTAGTCCGGGATCAGCGCGCCGACCACCAGCGACTTCATGTTGATCGAGGCCATGAAGTCGGCCGGGCCGAAGATGATCGTCTCGACCCGGGGCGAGGCGCCGGCGATGGCGTCCACGTTCACCAGCCCGGCCGCGTTCTCGATCTGCGCCTCGATGCCGATCCGGCCCACCTCCAGGCCGAGCGTCTTCTCGATCTGGGTGAGCAGCAGGTCCAGCCAGTGCACCTGCTCGGCGTTCTGCACCTTCGGCAGCATGATGCAGTCCAGGTTCGCCCCGGCGCCCTCGACCACCTCGATGACGTCCCGGTAGGTCCACGGCGTGGTCAAGTCGTTGACCCGGACCACGCGGGTCTTGCCCGCCCAGTCGCCCTCGTTCAGCGCGGCCACGATGTTCTTGCGCGCGTCCGGCTTGGCCAGCGGGGCGACCGCGTCCTCCAGGTCCAGGAAGACCTGGTCGGCGGGGAGGCCCTGGGCCTTGCCGAGCATTTTGACGCTGGAGCCGGGTACCGCCAGGCAGGATCGGCGGGGACGACCGACAGCGGTCATGGATGCGCTCCTTCCAGCGTCCGGCGCGAGTGCCGGCGCAGCGGTGGATTTCGAGAACTTAACGATCCCAAAGGGCGTGGTGACGCCACGGTAACCTCGTGCCGTGACCGGGGTGAATGGACCTGTGGAAGATCTCACTGAGCGTCGGATCGTGGTGCTGACCGGGGCCAGCTCCGGCATCGGGCTGGCCGCCGCGGAGGAACTGGCGCGCCGCGGTGACCAGGTGGTGCTGGTCGGCCGCGACCCGGCCCGGCTGCGCGCCGCGGGCGAACGGGTCCGCGAGTGCTGCGGCGAGCAGCCGGAGCTGTTCCGCGCCGACTTCGCGGTGCTCGACGACGTACGCGGGCTCGCCGAGCGGTTACGCGAGCGGTACGACCGGATCGACGTGCTCGCCAACAACGCCGGCGCGATCGTGCTGGAACCGATCACCACGGTCGACGGGTTCGAGCTGAGCATGCAGGCCAACCACCTCGCCCCGTTCCTGCTCAGCAACCTGCTGCGGGACCGGATCGGGCGGATGGTGGTCACCGGATCGGACGCGCACCGCAGCGGTGTGCTGGACCCGGACGACCTCAACTCCGCGTTGCGCTCCTACCGGCCGTTCCGCGCGTACGGCACCAGCAAGCAGGCGAACATCCTGTTCACCGCCGAGGCGGCGCGACGCTGGCCGGAGGTGCCGGCGCACGTGTTCCACCCCGGCGTGGTACGTACCCGCTTCGGCAACGAGAGCCGGATCGTGGCGCTCGGCATGCGGCTGCTGCCGTTCCGCAGCCCGGAGAAGGGCGCGGAGACGCTCGTCTGGCTCGCCTGCCAGGATCCCGCCCGGCTGATCGACGGCGGCTACTACGCCGACCGCAAGCCGCACCGGCCCCGGCCCAAGGCCGCCGACCCGGCGCTGGCCGCCCGGCTCTGGGCGGCCAGCGCGAAGGCGCTCGGGCTGGACGCCTGACGGAACCGAGAGGAACACATGACCACGGAGCAAGCGGTCCTGCTGGTCGCGCTCGTCGACCTGAGCGCCGACGTGGACGCCGGGCGGCGCTACGAGGACGCGGTGCTGGCGCTGCTCGGCCGGCACGGCGGCGAGTTGGAACGTCGGCTGCGCACCGGGGGCGGGGAGACCGAGGTGCACGTCATCCGGTTCGCCGCCCGCGCCGGGCTCGACGCGTTCCTGGTCGACCCGGAGCGCGTCGCGCTGCGCGCCGAGCTGGGCGACGCGGCCCCCGCCACCCGGGTGCTGGAGGTCCACGACGTCTGATCTGCGCCTTCTCCCTCACTTCATCACGCGGGGACGCCGAGAACAAGACTTGATCTTGGGGCTGGCGAGGCGCAGTGTCGGGGCATGGACTTCGATCCCCTGGCCACCGCCCGCCGCGCGCTCTGGATCGGCGGCGCGCAGTGGGCCGGCAAGACGACACTCGCGGTCACGTTGGCACTGCGGTACGGGCTGACCGCGTACCTCTACGACCGCCACGACGCGCGAGGGCACGACGACCGGCGGATCGCCGACCGGATCCGACGGGGTGAGCCGCCGGACGGCCCGGACGCGGAGGCGACCTGGGTGACGACGGACCCGGAGCGGATGGCGGCCGAGACCCTCGCCGGGTTTCCGCGCCGCTTCGAGTGGGTGCTGGACGACCTGAGCGCTCTGGTGAGCGGCCGCCGGGTGGTCGCCGAGGGCTGGGGGCTGCGGCCCGAACTGGTCGCCCCGGTCGTCGAGTCGACCCGGCAGATGGTGGTGCTGGTGCCGACGCCGGAGTTCCGCGCGTACCAGGTGGAACGGCTGCCGCGGGCGATGGCCCGGCATCCCGGTGTGAGCGACCCGGAGCGGGCGTGGCGTCATCGGATCGCGCGCGACGAGCTGGTCGCCGCCGACGCGGTCGCCGGCGCCCGGGCGCTCGGGGTACGCGTGATCGAGGTGGACCGCGGCCGGGACGCCGAGGCAGTCGCCGCGCTGGTCGCCGACCACTTCGCCGGATACCTCTGAGCGTCACCGCGACACGTGCACCGGGACGCTCGTGACCACCACGCCGGGCAGCGCGCGCAACGCGACCCGTAGCCGCTGCTCGGCGCGGCTGTGCAGCAGCCGGTACCGCCGCCGGCGCAGCACCACCTCCGGCACGATCACGGTGAGCGTCAGGTCCGGGCTCGCCGCGTGCAGCGCCTCCAGGTAGTGCGCCAGCGGCCCGATCACCGACCGGTACGGCGACACGATCGTCTCCAGCCGCAGGTGGTCGCCCCAGGCCCGCCACTGCTCCCGGAACCGGTCCGCCTCGGCCTCCTCGGGAGCGAGGTGCACGGCGAGCGTCGGCCGCCCGAGTGACGTCGCGTACGCCAGCGCGCGCAGCGACGCCCGGTTCAGCCGGGCCACCGGCACGACCACCAGGTGGCGTACCTGCTGGGGCAGTTCGTCGCCCTCGGCGGGCGGCGCGGACGGCGGCGGATGCAGAGCCAGCGCGTGGTGCAGCCGGGCGTAGTGCCTGTGGATCCGGCGGAACAGCAGCACGAGCAGCGGCACGGCGAGCACCACCACCCAGGCGCCCTCGGTGAACTTGGCGACCGCCGCGGTCAGCAGCACCAGCCCGGACAGCGCCGCCCCGGCCGCGTTGACGGCGAGCCGGCGACGCCATCCCGGCCCCCGGCGGCGCCGCCAGTGCACCACCATCCCGGTCTGGGACAGCGTGAAGGCGAGGAACACACCCACCGCGTACAGCGGGATCAGCCGCTCGGTGTGCCCGCCGAACGCGACGAACACCGCCGCTGCGGTCAGCGCCAGCGCCACCAGCCCGTTGCTGAACGCCAGCCGGTCACCCATGTGCAGGAACCGGCGCGGCGCGTGCCCGTCGCGGGCCATGAAGAACAGCAGCCGGGGGAAGTCGTTGAACGCCGTGTTCGCGGCGAGCAGCAGGATCAGCGCGGTGGTGGCCTGGAGGATCGCGTACCCGGGCCCGCTCGGGAACGTCACCCGGCCGAGTTGGGACAGCAGCGTCTCGTCCGCCCGGGGCACCAGGCCGTCGAGGTGGATCAGCCCGACCAGGCCGGCGAACAGCGTGACGAGCATGGCGACCATCCAGCCGAGCGTGGTGCGGGCGTTGCGCCACTCGGTCGGGCGGAACGCGGGCACCGCGTTGGAGACCGCCTCGATGCCGGTCATCGACACCGCGCCGGAGGAGAACGCCCGCAGCACCAGCAGTAGGCCCAGGCCCTCGGCGGCGGGCACCGACGGCGGCGGCACCGGTGCGAAACCCCGCGCCGCGGCCTTCGCGTAACCCACAGCCAGCACCGCGAGCAGCACCACCACGAACGCGTACGTGGGCAGCACGAAGATGTTCCCCGCGGTGCGTACGCCGCGCAGGTTGCCGGCGAGCAGCACCGCGATCACCAGCACCCCGAGCGGCACCGCCCACGAGCTGAGCCCGGGTAGCGCCGAGGTGACCGCGTGCACCCCGGCCGCCACCGACACGGACACGGTCAGCACGTAGTCGAGCATCAGCCCGGCCGCGGCGGCGAGTCCCGGCGTACGCCCGAGGTTGTCCCCCGCGACGATGTAGGAGCCGGCGCCGTGCGGATAGGCCGGGATGGTCTGGCGGTAGGAGAGGCCGACGGCGACCATCAGCACCACGAGCACGGCGGCGAGCGGCAGGGCCAGTCCGAGCGCGGCGCTCCCGGCCAGCACCAGCACGGCGAGCATCGCCTCCGGCCCGTACGCCACGGAACTGAGCAGGTCGGAGGAGAGCACCGGCAGCGCGACGAGTTTGCGCATCCGCTCGTACAGCACCGACGCGCTGGACAGCGGCGGCCCGAGCAGGGCCCGGCGCACCCGGGCGGCGGTCCGGCCGGCCCGGTCGCCAGGCAGGTCGGCCGCACCGGTGGCGACCAGTTCGTCCGGCTGCGCCACCGTGAACATGTCGATCGGCGCCAGCCGGCCGAACCGGGTGGGCGCCGGGTGCCGGTCGTGCCGCCCGAGCGTCGGGTCGACCGGCAGGTCGTCGGCGCGGCGCGGGCCGCGCCAGCGCTCGCCGATCCGGCCGAGCGCCGCCCGTTCCTCGTCGCCGAGCGGCGGGAACTCGGCCGAGGGCGTGACGACGGTGCCCGCCTCCGCCGCGTCGTCCCGGTCCGCCCCCACCCTGAGCACTTTCGTGCAAACCGGATGGCCCGGTGGCCGGAACGGCGTGACTTCGCCCCGACCGGCTCAGTCGCCGAGCGGCGTCGGGTCGGCGGGGGCCGCGACCGGCGCGGCGCGACGGCCGGCGCGCGCGCCGCCGAGCACCACCACCGCCACGCCGGCCAGCAGCAGCGCCAGGCCCGGCAGCGCCAGCGGCCGGGGCAACTGCCCCAGCCACACCCAGCCGATCAGCGCCGCGCCGGGCGCCTCCAGCAGGATCAGCACGCTGACTGTGGTCGCGGAGACCCGGTGCAGGGCGTAGTTGAACATCGAGTGGCCGAGCAGCTGGGCGCCCGCCACCAGGCCGAGGATCGCCAGCCAGGTCGGGCCGTCGAAGCCGTGCAGGCGTACGCCGCCGACCAGGCACACCACGAGCAGGATCGCCGCGCAGACGCCGTAGCAGACGGTGGTGTAGGTGGTGGTGCTGATGCTGGCCCGGGCCCGCTCGCCGAACGCGGTGTAGACGGCCGCAAACAGTCCGCCGACCACCGCGAGCAGGTCGCCGGCGAACGCCCGGCCGGAGACGCCGAAGTCGGCGCCGGTGGCGAGCACCGCGCCGAGCACCGCCACCGCGATTCCGGCCCACACCGCCGTCGGCAGCCGCCGCCCCTGCCCGCGGGCGATCAGCCCCTGCCACACCGGCTGCGTCGCCCCGAGCGCGGTCGCGGCCGCCACCGAGGTGAGCTGCGCGCTCGGCATCCAGGTGGCGAAGTGGGCGGCCAGGGCGACCCCGGAGAGTACGCAGTAGAGCCCCTCGCGCCGGCCCGGCCCGACTGTCAGCGCCCGGAGTTCGGCGCGCCTCCTGGTCAACGCGACAGGGCCCAGGACCGCCACCGACAACGCGGTACGCCAGAACGCCACTGCCAGCGCCGACGCGGCGGCGAACGCCACGAGCGGCGCCGAGGACGAGACCGAGGCGACGGCCAGGGCGAGCGCGCCCACCGTCAGCGCGTCGAGCGGCGGGCGATGCGGAACGGTCGGCACGAACGGTAATCCTCACACGGACACCCGACCGACACGGAAAGTCAGCACTCCGTTACGATCATGCGCGTCCCGGCGATCCCCCCTCGACGTCCGGAGGCGTTCCCTCATGCCCGGATTCCAGGCGGTGCTGTTCGACTTCTTCGGCACCCTGACCCATGGTGTGCGGCGCGGAGCCGCCCACCGCGCCACCGCCGACATGCTCGGCTGCTCCACCGAGGCCCTGGTGGAGGTGCTGGACAGCAGCTTCTACGAACGGGCCAGCGGCTCCTTCGGGAACGCCGAGTCGACGATGCGCTGGGTGTGCGCCCGGCTCGGCGTCCGCCCGTCCGACGCGACCGTGCGCGCCGCCGTCGCCACCCGGCACCGGGCAGTACGCGCGGACACCCGGCTACGCGCCGAGGCGGTGCCGGTGCTGGCCGCGTTGCGCCACCGGGGCGTCCGTACCGGGCTGGTCAGCGACTGCACGCACGAACTACCGGCGTTCCTGCCGCAGCTCGCCGTCGCGCCGCTGCTCGACGCCCAGGTCTTCTCGGTACGCCTCGGACGCTGCAAGCCGGACCCGGCGCTCTACCTGGCCGCGTGTTACCGGCTCGGCCAGGCCCCGGCCGACTGCCTCTACGTCGGGGACGGCGACAGCCAGGAACTGACCGGCGCGGAGCGGGCGGGGCTGAGCGCCGCCCGGTTGGCGGCACCGGATCTCGCCGACCACGTGGTCCTCAACGCCGACCACGGTTTCGACGGGCCGTCGCTGACCTCACTGAGGGGCGTGCTCGACCTGCTCGACCCGGTCCCCGTCGCCTGACCCGGCCCGCCGACGGTTCGCACGGTCAGCGGCGGCGGACGCGGTGCAGGCGGAACGGCTTGCGGACGGCCCGTACCACAGGGGTCGGTCGGGGCTGCTCGCTCAGCGAGCCGTCCGGCAGGTCGGCGCCGGACACCGCGGTGCCGGCGGGCGCGAGCCGGTTCAGCGCGCACCCCTGTGCCGCCCACCGCTCCACCAGCTCGGCGGCGGAGCCGGAGGCGTTGAGCCGCTTCGCCGCGACCAGCGGCGCGACGGTGTCCCACTCCTCGGTGCCCGGTTGCAGCCGGGTCACCCGCGCCGGCCAGCTGACGATCCGCCCGCCGTGGTCGCCGCGCAGCGTCACGTCGGCCGTGTCGCTGTCGGCCAGCCCGGGTGCGGCCTGCTCGCCGGGACCGGTGACCACGAGCAGGGTGCCCTCCAGCGGCAGGCACCACAGCGCGTACGCCGGGCCGCCGGCGGTGCTCACCCAGCAGACCGCGGCCTTCTTCACCGCCTCGTCCACGAGCGGCGGCGTCACCCGCTCGTCCACCTCGTCACTCACCCCGCCATCCTGCCCCATCCCCCGCCCACCCCACCCCGGAGAGGGCCACGGGCGGGGCGGTCAGCCGATGAACGGGGGGACGGTGATCTCGCCTCGGGCCACCGGCATCACCTGGCCGGAGACGGTGGCGCCCACCGCCAGCCCGCCGGACGCGGTCACCGTGCAGGCGAGCGTCGACGGACGGTTGATCTCGATGCCCTGCCGGACGGTGTACTCCGCGCGGCCCTCGCCGGGCAGCAGGCCGCTGGCGACCAGCCACACGCCCAGTCCCAGGGCGGCCGAGCCGGTCGCCGGGTCCTCCGGTACGCCGAGCCCCGGCACGAAGACCCGGGCGTGTGCGGTTTGCGAACCGGGCTCCCAGGAGAAGAGGCTGACGTGCTCCACTCCGTACCGCTGCGCCGCCGTCGTGTTCAACCGTGCCCGGGCCACCGCGTCCGGGCGTACCGGAAGATAGGGGAATTCGAGGCCGCACCCGGCGACCCGCGGTGGCGGGCCGACATGGTCGGGGCCGGTGAGGCCGACCATCTCCAGCAGCGGCTCCGGGTCGAGTTCCGGGCCGAGCGTGGGCGTGCCGCCGGTGAGCGTCGCGCCGGTGGCTGTCACCTCGATCGGCAGGACGCCGGCGCCGCACTCCTGGGTGACCCGGCCCGCGCCGATGACGCCACGCCGGCTCGCGGTCACCGCGGCGCCGACGCTCGGGTGCCCGGCGAAGGGCAGCTCGTCGGCCGGGGTGAAGATCCGGGCCCGGTAGGTGGCGCCCACCTGCGTCGGCGGCAGCACGAAGACCGTCTCGGACAGGTTGAACTCCAGCGCGAGCGCCTGCATCTGCTCGGTGGCCAGCCCTTCCGCGCCGAACACCACGGCCAGCGGGTTGCCGGCGAACGGGCGGTCGGTGAAGACGTCCACGATCTCGTAGCCCAAGGTCGACATGTTGTTAGAGAGTAGGCCCTTAGGCTGGTGCCCGTGAGCACGCCGAACCGGGTCTACCTCGCTCGACTCGCCGGAGTCGCCGTTTTCGACCCGAACGGCGACCAGGTCGGCCGCGTCCGCGACGCGGTGGCCCGGATGCGGGCGACCCAGCGACCGCCGGAGGTGGTCGGTCTGGTCGCCGAGATGCCGATGCGGCGGCGCATCTTCCTGTCCATCAACCGGATCACCTCCATCGACACGGACGCGGTGGTGCTCGGCAGCGGCACGCTCAACCTGCGCCGGTTCGAGAAGCGCCCGAACGAACTGCTGGTGCTCCAGGAGCTGCTGGACCGCCGGGTCCAGCTCGACAGCGGGCAGGCCGGCTCGGTGGTGGACGTGGCGATGGAGTCCAGCCGCGGCGGCGAGTGGGCGCTGAGCCGCGTCGCCGTGCGCGAGCACACCGGCCGGCTCACCCGCCGCGGCCACCTCCACCAGGTCGACTGGGACCGGGTCCGCGGGCTGGGCGCGGTCGGCGACAACCGGGGTACGGCGAACCTGCTCGCCGTCCTGGAGGACATGCGCCCGGCCGACCTGGCGAACGCCCTCCAGGATCTGCCCGACGCCCGGCGCAACGAGGTGGCCGCCGCGCTCGACGACGAACGCCTGGCCGACGTGCTGAGCGAGCTGCCCGAGCGCGACCAGGTGGAGATCCTGGCCGCGCTCGACCGCCAGCGCGCCGCCGACGTGCTGGAGGAGATGGAGCCGGACGACGCGGCCGACCTGCTCAACGAGCTGCCTCCGCCGGAGCAGGACGTGCTGCTGGACCTCATGGAGCCGGACGAGGCCGACCCGGTACGCCAGCTGCTGCGCTACGCCTCCGGCACCGCCGGCAGCGTGATGACCTCGGAGCCGGTGATCCTGCCGCCGGACGCCACGGTGGCCGAGGCGCTGGCCCGGATCCGGGAGGCGCAGCTGTCCCCCGCGGTGGCGGCCCAGGTCTTCGTGGCCCGTGCCCCGCTGACCACGCCGACCGGCCGCTACCTGGGTATGGTGCACTTCCAGCGGTTGCTCCGCGAACCGCCGGCCGACCTGCTCGGCGGCATCGTGGTGAACGACATCGACCCGCTGCGCACGTCGACCCCGCTGCCCGAGATCACCCGGCGGATGGCCACGTACGACATGGTCGGGATGCCGGTGGTGGACCGGAACAACCGGCTGGTCGGCGCGGTGACAGTGGACGACGTGCTGGACCACTCCCTGCCGCGGGACTGGCGGGACCGGGACGCGGCCCCCACCTCGTCCGCCACCGACGACGGCACCCTGGACGGCGACGATGAGTGACCAGCGACGCGGCGACCGGCTCGACCAGCCGCGCGCCCCGCGGAGCCTGCACCTGCCGCGGATCGACGCGGAGACGTTCGGCCGCTGGGCCGAGGGCATCGCCCGGGGCATGGGTACGGCGAACTTCCTCGTCTACATGACGCTGATCCTGGTGGCCTGGTTCCTGTGGAACACGCTGGCGCCGGCGAGTCTGCGCTTCGACCCGTACACCTTCACGTTCTTGACCTTGATCCTCTCCCTGCAGGCGTCGTACGCGGCGCCGTTGATCCTGCTCGCGCAGAACCGGCAGGCGGACCGGGACCGGATCGCGATGGACGAGGACCGGCGGCGGGCCACGCTCCAGAAGGCCGACACGGAGTACCTGGCCCGGGAGATCGCCGCGCTGCGAATCGCGATGGGTGACGTGGCGACCCGGGACTTCCTGCGCTCGGAGCTGACCCGGCTGGGTGAGGAGCTGGACGAGGCGGCCGAGCGGCGGCGCAGGCGGGAGCGGCGGCAGCAGGAGCGGGAGGGCCGGCGGACGGGCGGCGGCGAGCCGCTGGACGAGCCCCGGGACGAGCTGGACAGCGACTACGCGCGGGACGGCCGGCGCGACGGCTGAGCGGTCATCGAATCGCTCACACCGCCCCCGCCAGCGGCGGGGGCCGATGACCCGCGACGTAGCATTGCGGGCATGTCAGCACCCGTCAGCACCGTCTCCGACGCGATCCAGGCCGCCCTGGCCACCGTCAACGACCCGGAGATCCGCCGGCCGATCACCGAACTCGGCATGGTCCAGTCCGCCGAGCGTGGTGAGGACGGCGTGGTCCGGGTGGAGCTGCTGCTCACCGTGGCCGGCTGCCCGCTGAAGGACAAGCTGCGCAGTGACATCACCGCCGCCGTCGGCGCGGTACCGGGCGTGAGCGGTGTCGAGATCATCTTCGGTGTGATGAGCCCGGAGCAGCGTCAGGAGCTCCAGTCGAAGCTGCGCGGTGGCGGTGCCACCGCCGAGCCGGTGATCCCGTTCGCCCAGCCGGGCTCGCGGACCCGCGTCTACGCGGTCGCCAGCGGCAAGGGCGGTGTCGGCAAGTCCAGCGTCACAGTCAACCTGGCCGCCGCGCTGGCCTCGCGGGGCCTGTCGGTGGGCGTGGTGGACGCGGACATCTACGGCCACTCGGTGCCCCGGATGCTCGGCGCCGACGGCGCGCCGACCCGCGTCGAGGACATGATCATGCCGCCGCAGTCGCACGGCGTGAAGGTCATCTCGATCGGCATGTTCACCCCCGGCAACGCCGCTGTGGTCTGGCGCGGGCCGATGCTGCACCGGGCGCTTCAGCAGTTCCTCGCCGACGTCTACTGGGGTGACCTGGACGTCCTCCTGCTCGACCTGCCGCCGGGCACCGGCGACATCGCGATCTCGGTGGCCCAGTTGCTGCCGAACGCGGAGATCCTCGTGGTCACCACCCCGCAGGCGGCAGCCGCCGAGGTGGCCGAGCGGGCCGGTGCGATCTCGCTGCAGACCCACCAGCGGGTGGTCGGCGTGATCGAGAACATGTCCTGGCTGGAGATGCCGGACGGCTCCCGGATGGAGGTCTTCGGGTCCGGTGGTGGCGCGGCGGTGGCCGAGTCGCTGACCCGCACGATCGGCGCGCAGGTGCCGGTGCTGGGGCAGATCCCGCTGGACACGCGGGTACGCGAGGGCGGCGACGCCGGTCAGCCGATCGTGCTGGCGCAGCCGGACGCCCCTGCCGCGAAGGCGCTGTTCCAGGTCGCCGACCGCCTGGCCGTCCGCCGCGAGTCCCTGCTCGGCAAGCCCCTGGGCCTCAAGCCGGCCGGCCGCTGACCCTCACCCACCGCTCCCTTCCCACCGCCCCTTCCCGCCGCACGCGGGAGGGGGCGCGGTCAGGTGGCGTCGTCGTAGGACGGGCGGGGGGCCGGGGGCGCGGGGGTGGGGGTGCTGGTCGCGACCCTCGGGGTACGCAGATCGGCGGCCTTTGCCACGTCCTTCAGCTCGTCGTGCACGCCTGTGACGTCCGAGCGCAGGTTGTCGTACATGCTCTGGAGCGGCTTGCGGATCGCCTGCTCGTCGTCCTCGCTGAGCAGGTGCTTGCGGATGAACGCCTTGGGGTGCAGATCCTCCAGCTGGATGTCCGTACCCAGCTCGCGGCTCAGGTCACCGGTCGCGTTGCGCGCCATGTTGCGCAGGTTGCGGACCATCCGGAGGCCGTCGTTGATCACGTTGGGCAGCCGATCGCCGAAGATCAACAGCGCCAGGAGCAGCAGGACGCCGATCTCCCACCAGTTCAGGTTCTCGAACACCGCGGCCTCCTCGTCCGTGTGAGGGCAAGACTACGCACGTCAGGTGACCATCGGGGAGGGGGTGACGGGTCCTCACTTCGCATCCGCGGCGAGCGTCACCGACGCGTTCTGCCGCGACGACCCGCGCCGGTACTCGACTGTCACCACGGAACCGGGCGCGTACTTGCGCACGAGGGCCACCAGGTCGGTCGGATCGGTCATCGGATGGCCGTCCAGCCGGAGCACCACGTCCCCGGTACGCAGTCCGGCCGCCGCCGCCGGGCCGGCCGGCTCGACCGCGTTGAGGCGTACGCCGCCGCCGGTGGCGCCGGTGCCGCCGACCTGGGCGCCGATCACCGTACGCCGGGCCTTGCCGGTGCCGATGATGTCCTCGGTGATCCGCTTCGCCTGGTTGATCGGGATGGCGAAGGCGAGGCCGATGTTGCCGGCCTCCTGCCCGTCGGCCACCAGCGACTTGATCGTCGAGTTCACCCCGACCACCCGCCCGGCGCCGTCCACCAGCGGACCGCCGGAGTTGCCGTGGTTGACGGCGGCGTCGGTCTGGATCGCCGCGTAGTAGCGGGTCGGCCCGCCCGGCTCGCCGGCCTGCATCGTCCGGTCCAGCGCGCTCACGATGCCGGCGGTGACGGTGTTGGCGAGCGACAACGGCGACCCGATGGCGAGCACCGGGTCACCGACGGCGAGCGCGTCGGAGTCGCCGAACTGCACCGGGGTCAGCCCGCTGCGCGAGACCTTGATCACGGCGAGGTCCGACTCCGGATCCTGCCCGACCACGGTGCCTGCGGCGGTGCTGCCGTCGTTGAACACGACAGTGGCCTTGCCGGGGCCGTCGGCGACCACGTGGTCGTTGGTGACGATGTGACCCTCGCTGGTCACCACGAAGCCGGAGCCCTCGCTGGTGCCGCCGAGGCTGACCACCCGGATGGTGACCACGCTGGGCAGGACCCGCTCGGCCACCCCGGCCAGCGACTCGGGCTTGCGCTGGGCCAGCGCCGGGGCCTGCCCGGTCTGCGCACCGATCGTCGGCACGTCACCGCCGCGCAGGAAGGCGTACGTCAGGGCGCTGCCGAGAGAACCGGCCAGCAGCGCCGTGACCAGGGAGATCAGCACCACCTGGCGCAGCCCCGGCCGGGTCGGCAGGTCCGGGTCGGTGACCGGTTCCGGCTCCCCCGCACCGGACGCCGGGGCCGCCGGGATCACCACGGCGGCGGGCGCGTACGGATCCCGCCACGGGTCGGCCAGCGCGTCGGACCACCACGGCGACGTCGCCTGACCCGGGGCGTCCTGCGGCGGTCGTCCGGACGCCGGCCCACCCGGTGCCGGCGATCCGCCGGGCCGCCGCCAGTCCCAGCCGTCGGTCACGTCGGTGCCTCCCACTCCGTCCCGCTGGCCCCGCGCCGACGGCCGGCGGAGCCGGACGACAGTGACGCGCGGGACGCATCCAGGATTACACGGATGACGCGAACGGAGTCAGGGGTTGCCGTCCGTCAGCACTCCGCGGCGGACTCGCGGCTGCGCCGGTACCGGCCCGCCTCTACGCTCACAGTGCATACCGCCCCTCGCACCAGTCCGCCCCTCGGAGGTGTCCCATCGCCACGGTCGCCGGTCACGGCAGTTCGACGGCCCAGGCGCTCCACTTCGCCGAGTCTTTCGTCACCGAGGATCTCGTGCTGCGCACGGCCCGCGCCCTCGCCCACGAGGTGGGGGTGGAGGCGGTCACGCCCGGGTCGGGTGCCGCCCTGCGGCTGCTCGCCGCCGCCGGCAACGCCCGGGCCGTGGTGGAGATCGGCACCGGCACCGGGGTGAGCGGCGTGTGGCTGCTGCGCGGCATGCGCCCCGACGGCGTGCTCACCACGATCGACGTCGAGGTCGAATACCAGCGCATCGCCCGGCGGCTGTTCCAGGAGGCGGGCTTCCCGTCGGGGCGTACCCGGATCATCACCGGCCGGGCGCTCGACGTGCTGCCGCGGCTCGCGGACGGTGCCTACGACCTGGTCTTCGTGGACGCGGTGGCGACCGGCTTCGCCGCGTACGTGGACGCGGCGCTGCGGCTGCTGCGCCCCGGCGGCGTGCTCGCGCTCAACGGCGCGCTGGCGGCCGGCCGGATCGGCGACCCGGCCGCGCGGGACGTCGAGACGGTCACCGTACGGGAGACGATCAAGGCGATCCGCGAGTCGGAGAACTGGGTGCCCGCGCTGCTGCCGGTCGGCCACGGTCTGCTCGCCGCCGTCAAGGCCTGACCAGGCTGATCAGGCGTGCCCTGCACGCCTGATCAGCCCAGCGTCGCCAGCCAGCGCAGCAGCCCGCGCACACCCCAGCCGGTGGCGCCCTTGACCAGTTCGCCGTGCGTGTCGTCGGACCACGACGGCGCGGACATGTCCAGGTGCGCCCACCGGTCCCGCAGGTCGCCGGTGAACTCCCGCAGGAACAGCGCGGCGACCACCGAACCGGCGCCCTGCGCCGGGGAGCTGTGCAGGTCGGCGATCTCGCTGGCCAGATACTCCACGTAGTCGTCGGCCAGCGGCATCCGCCAGGCCCGCTCGCCGGCCGCGGTGATCGCGTCGAGCAGGCCGGCCGCGAGCGCGTCGTTCTCGCTGTAGAGCGCGGCGTGCCGCTTGCCCAGGGCGACGGCGTTCGCGCCGGTCAGCGTCGCCAGGTCGATCAGCAGGTCGGGCTTCAGCTCGCGGACCGCGTACGCCAGCGCGTCGGCGAGCACCAGCCGGCCCTCGGCGTCGGAGTTGGTGCTCTCGCTCGTCAGCCCGCCGTAGTGCCGGATCACGTCGCCGGGGCGGAACGCCGAGCCGCTGACCATGTTCTCGGCGAGCGGGGCGAGCGTGGTGACCCGGACCGGCAGGCGCAGTTCGGCGGCGCCGAGCGTCGCGGCGATCACGGCGGCGGCACCGGCCATGTCCTTGCGCATGAGCTTCATGGCCGGCACCGGCTTGATCGAGATGCCGCCGGTGTCGAACGTGATGCCCTTGCCGACGAGCACCACGTGGGTACGCGCGCCGTCGGGCCGCCAGTCCAGCTCCACCAGGCGCGGGCCGCTCGCGGAGCCGCCGCCGACGGCGAGGAGACCGCCGAAGCCCTCGGCCGCCAGTTCCTCCGGGCCGCGTACCCGCAGGTGCAGGCCGGGGCGCCCGGACGCGGCCTCGGCCACCTGCGCGGCGAACCACTCCGGGTTCTTGGTGGACGAGGGCATGTTGGTCAGGTCCCGGGCGAGCCGGGTCGTCTCGGCGGTGGCCCGGGCGGCGTCGAGCGTGCCGGCAAGAGCGTCCGGGTCGTCGACGAGCACCGACACCTCGGCCAGGACCGGACGCTTGCCGGCCTCGGTGAGACGGAATCGGTACGAGCCGAGCAGCAGCCCTTCGGCGAGGCCACGCAGCGCCGCCGTCGCCTCGCCGGGAAGTGCGATGGTGATCTGCGTCTCATCCTTCGCCGCGCGGGCCAGCGCCGCTCCGGCGGTGCGCCAGTCGCGCTCGTCGCCCTCGCCGACGCCCAGAAGCCACAGCCGCGCCGGGGAGCCACCGGGACGCAGGTGCTCGCGTACCTCGCCGGCCGCGCCGGTGAGCCGGGTGGCGGGCAGGACGGCTGCGGCCTCGGCAGGGACGTCGTCGCCGAGCGGCACGGCGGTCGGGACCAGGCGGGCCGTGGAGGCCGGCGAGACCGTGGGGTCCGGCGAGGCCAGGGAGTCCGGGGAGTCCGGCCCTCCGGGACGGACGGGCAGGACGAGAGCGTCGGGCCCTGCGGGCCCACTCACCAGACGAATGACCAGCACGCTGGACCGTACCTCCGAAATGGGTTGAACGGGCACATTCCCCCACGCAGCCGTCGAGGAAAGACCCTGAGCCACCGGGCATGCCGGTGGCTCAGGGTAGGACGAACCGCCCGCACGGCGGACGCCGTGCGGGACACTCCTCGAATCAGCCCGCGGCCGCCTTCAGCGCGTCACCGAGCGCGGTGGCCTCGTCGGGAGTCATCTCGACGACGAGCCGGCCACCACCCTCCAGCGGGACTCGCATGACGATGCCCCGGCCCTCCTTGGTGACTTCCAGCGGACCGTCGCCCGTCCGCGGCTTCATCGCCGCCATGTTGTCTCCCCTCAGACCTACACCAGGGTCGGTGAGTTGCCCCACAGCCACTTCGCCATCGCCATCCGCAACCATCGCGGAAGGCTCGACCAACGATTTTCCCTGATGAACACCGCCGGACCCAAACCGAAGCAGCATTGATGTAACAGCATCTAGCTTATCTTGGATAGGCCTGTCACAATGTGCGGTCATGCAGGCACGGTCGGCACTCTTCGACCTGTACGGCGACCACCTCCGGGCCCGGGGTGGCCGCGCACCGGTTGCCGCCCTGGTCAAGCTGCTCGCCCCGCTCGGGATCGCCCCACCGGCGGTACGCACCGCGGTCTCCCGGATGGTCCGTCAGGGCTGGCTGGAACCGCTCCGGCTCGCGTCCGGACCGGGATATTCGATCACCCCGAAGGCGGCACGTCGACTCGACGAGGCGGCGTCCCGGATCTACCGGACCGGACGGCACAGCTGGGACGGACGGTTCGATCTCCTGGTGCTCACCGCGCCCTCGTCCCGCCGGGACCGGCAGCGGCTCGCCGCGAACCTCGCCTTCCTCGGCTACGGCACGCTCGACGACTGCACCTGGGTGGCCACCCGCCCGGGTGAGGACGTCGACCTGCTGCTCGACGAGGCGGGCGTGCGCTACGAGCGGTTCACCGCAGCGCACGCGGCCGGCACCCCCGGCGCGATGGGCGTGGTCCGCCGCGCCTGGGACCTGGCCGAGATCGGGCGGGCGTACGAGCGGTTCGTCGCCGAGCAGAAGCCGCTGCTCTCCGGCGTCACTGTGCGCAGCAGCGACGAGGACGCGTACGCGGCCCGATTCCGGCTCGTGCACGCATGGCGTACGTTCCTGTTCCGGGATCCGCAACTGCCCCCGGCACTGCTGCCCGAGCGCTGGCCGGGCACCAGCGCGGCCAGCTTCTTCGACCGGCACGCGGCCCGGCTCCGGCCGGCCGCCGACCGGTACGTCGAGCAGTGCCTCGACACCGGCAACCGCCTCGCCCGACAGAAGGGTCGTTAGAACGTGACCGAGCCGCTGCTCGTCGACCGCACCGACGCCGTCGTCACCCTGACGCTGAACCGCCCGACGGCGATGAACTCGCTCGACGTGGCGCTCAAGGAGGCGCTCCGGGACACGCTGGCCGAGCTGGAGACCGACCGGTCCTGCCGGGCGGTCGTGCTCGCCGGCGCGGGCGGCTCGTTCAGCGCCGGGCAGGACCTGCGCGAGCACGTGCGGACGCTGGAGACCTCGGACGCCGACCCGCTGGCCACGGTCCGGGCGCACTACAACCCGATCGCCGCCCGGCTGGCCAACCTGCCCAAGCCGGTGGTCGCCGCGGTGCGCGGGATGGCCGCCGGGGCCGGCGCCTCGCTGGCGTTCCTGGCCGACTTCCGCATCGGCGGCCCGAAGACCCGGTTCCTGATGGCGTTCGCCGGGGTGGGCCTCGCCGCCGACACCGGCGCCTCCTGGACGCTGCCCCGCCTGGTCGGTCACGCCAAGGCCGTCGAGCTGCTGATGCTCGCCGAGCCGGTCGGCGCCGAGGAGGCCTGCCGGCTGGGCCTGCTGACCAAGCTGGTGGACGACGACGAGCAGGTGCTCCCGACCGCGCAGGAACTGGCCGCCCGGCTCGCCGCCGGCCCGACCGTCGCGTACGGGGCGATCAAGCGTCAGCTCTCCATCGCCGACGCGGGCACGCTCGCCGACGCGCTGGCCGCCGAGGCGCAGGCCCAGGCGATCTGCGGCGCCACCGCCGACCACCGGGCCGCCACGACGGCGTTCGTCGCCAAGCAGAAGCCGGTCTTCGAGGGACGCTGACCGCCCCGGTCGGCCCCGGAGGTCAGTCGTCCTCTTCCGGATCCTGGTTGGCCTCGACGCCGAGCACGAACGCCTGCATGGCCAGCTCGTCGCCGTACGGCGAGACGAACGCCGGCAGCTCCCGCGGGCCCAGCTCCTGCACGTAGGACCAGAAGATCCGCACCGCCTCGGCGCGCGACGCGGCCTCGATCGGCAGGTCCAGGCTGACCAGCCAGGTGCTGCGGGCGGGCGGCGGGCCGAGCCGGTCGGCCAACGACCGCCAGCGGGCCGGGTCGAGCGCCACGACCGGTCCGTCCGGCGCCGGGCCGTCGACCGGCACCGGCTCGTCGAGCACCCGCCGGGTGTACGTGACCACGAGCGACCCGGCCACCGCGTCGGACTGCGGATCGTCCGGGTCCTCCCGGGTCTCGGACGATGCGAGCGCGACCCGGCCGAGCGCGACCAGGCGCAGCGGCTCGTCGACGAGCACTGCCACCCGGTCACCGGGCCGGGGGCGGGCCGCCTCGGACAGCCCGGTCAGCTCCAGCGCGTCGTGGTGCACCAGCCGCTCGGCCTCGAAGCGCTCGGCGGGCAGCAGCACCGCCCAGGCTCCGGTCGTGGTCGCACCGTCTGTCGTCCCGCTCGTACGCGGCTCGGTGTCGGTCATGCCCCAATCCCATCACGCCGGAGGTGGCGCGCTCCGTCACACCCCGGCCCGGTCACCGCTCACGTGGCAGTCGGCCAGGTGGTCGTCGACCATGCCGGTGGCCTGCATCAGCGCGTAGGCGGTCGTGGGGCCGACGAACCGGAAGCCCCGCTTCTTGAGCGCCTTGGCCATCGCCACGGACTCCGGGCTGGTGGCCGGCACCTCGGCGAAGGACCGGGGACGCGCGGCCCGGGGCGGGGGCGCGAAGGACCAGAGCAGCGCGGAGAGGCCCTCGGGCAGCTCCGACGCGGCCCGGGCGTTTGCGATCGCCGCCTCGATCTTGGCCCGGTTGCGGACGATCCCCGCATCGGCCATCAGCCGGGTCACGTCGGCCTCGCCGTAGCGGGCCACCGACTCGATCCGGAAGCCGGCGAAGGCGTCCCGGAACGCCTGCCGTTTGCGCAGGATGGTCAGCCAGGACAGGCCGGACTGGAACGCCTCCAGCGTCAGCCGCTCGTAGAGCGCGTCGTCGCCGCGCAGCGGCCGGCCCCACTCCTCGTCGTGGTAGACGGCGTAGTCGGGGGTGCTCGCCCCCCACGCGCAGCGCGGCAGCCCGTCGGCGCCGGTCACCAGGTCAGTCACGGCGTCCACGATAGGCCGGGCCACCGACAGCCCCGCCGCGCCAACGACCGCCCGTCAGGGCAGGCGGCCCTGCTCGACCAGCCGGGCGAACTTCTTCAGCGCCTGGGTGAGGCTGAACTTCGAGCCGGGCCAGAGCACCGGCCACGCCACCCGGCCGGCCGCCCCGCCCGGCAGGTGGAACCACTCGTGCCAGACCACCTGCGTGCGGTCGCGGTCCATCGGGGTGCAGCGCAGCACGCCGGGGCCGCGCAGCAGTTTGCCGCAGTGCACCACGCCGACCTCGTAGGGCGCGTCGACCCGGACCACACGCATCTCGTCGCGGAGCACGGCCGGGCCGAGCGCGGTGACCGCCTCGACCAGGCTCCCCTCGCCGCCGTCGCCCTCGACCACCCGCACCCGGGTCAGCGGGATCCAGTCCGACTGCCGCTCCCATGCGGTGAGCGCGGCGAACACCCGGTCGGCCGGGGCCTCGACGATCACCGTGGCGGTGACCTCGGCGGCGCCTCGGCGGGACGCCTCGGTGAAGTCGTCGGCCGGCCGGCCGGCGCCGGTCACGCCGACTCCGAGCGGACCACCGAACCGCGCTCCCGGTCGTCGTCGGCCGGACCGGCCGCGATCCCGTTCGCCGGGGAGACGGTGTCCTCGGTCGCCGCCGCGGCGGGGGCCTCCGCCACGCCCGCCTCGGCCGGGGCGCGTCCGGCCCGGCCGTCGGCGTCGGTGCGGCCAGGCTGCCCGTCGGTGTCGGTCCGGGCCGGCGGCTCGGGCGCGGACAGGTCGATCACCACCGGCTCGGGGTGGACGGGTCGGGTGCCTGCTCGGTCTCGGGACGGGTCGCGGCGGCCTCCTCGCGCGCCCGGCGCAGCGCGTCGGCGTCCTCGGTACGCCCGTCCCGCAGGGCCGCGTTCTCCGCCTCCAGGACGCCGATCAGCTCGGTCTTGTAGCCGATGTCGTACGCCGCCCGGCGCAGCGCCGCGTCGACCTGGCTCATCCGGTAGCCGCGCAGCGCCGTGTCGAACCGGACGTCGGACACGTCCGACTCGTCGAGCGGACGGCTGCCGGGCAGGGGCACGGCCCGCCCGTCCGGCTCGGCCGGCGTGAGGCCCGGATCCTTGCCGGAGACGAGCACCGTCACCCCGAACACCACAGCCGCGACGGTCAGCGCGACGACCAAGAGGAGCAGAACCTCACCCATGCACAGATCGTGGCATGCGGGCCGGGATCGGGCGAGCCCTCCGGGACGTCCGGTCGGTAAATGCGTCCGGCGCACGGGACCGGCACGGGTGGCGCGGGCGGGACCGGATAGCGTCGGACCGGCCGGTGCGGTCCGGCGGCGAGGAGGCGGGCATGACCGGGGCGTTGCGGCTGGGCGGACGGGCGTTCGGCCCCGGTGAGCTGGTGGTGATGGCGATCGTCAACCGCACCCCGGACTCGTTCTTCGACCGCGGCGCCACCTTCGCCCAGGACAGCGCGCTTCGCGCGGTGGAACGCGCGGTGGACGAGGGCGCCGAGATCATCGACATCGGCGGGGTGAAGGCCGGGCCGGGCGACGAGGTGGACGTGGCCGAGGAGATCCGCCGGACGGTGGACACCATCGCGGCGGTCCGGTCCGCCTTCCCGGACGTGGTCGTCTCCATCGACACCTGGCGTGCCGAGGTGGCCGTGGAGGCGGTCGCGGCCGGTGCGGACCTGCTCAACGACACCTGGTCGGGGGCGGACCCGGCGCTGGCCCGGGTCGCCGCGGCGACCGGCGCCGGGCTGGTCTGCTCGCACGCGGGAGGGCTCGCCCCGCGTACCCGGCCGCACCGGGCCGCCTTCGACGACGTGGTGGCCGACGTGGTCGGCACCGTGACCGGGCTGGCCGAGCGCGCGGTCGGGCTGGGTGTGCGCCGGGACGGCATCCTGATCGACCCGGCGCACGACTTCGGCAAGAACACCCGGCACTCGCTGGAGATCACCAGGCGGCTGGCGGAGCTGACCGACACCGGCTGGCCGCTGCTGGTGGCCCTGTCGAACAAGGACTTCATCGGCGAGACGCTCGACCTGCCGGTGCCCGAGCGGCTGGAGGGGACGCTCGCCGCCACGGCGGTCTCGGCCTGGCTCGGCGCCCGGGTGTTCCGCGCCCACCAGGTCCGCGAGACCCGCCGGGTGCTGGACATGGTGGCGTCGATCCGGGGCGACCGGCCGCCGGCGGTGACCCGCCGCGGGCTGGCCTGACGGGCCGGTCCGGGCGCGTCAGGTCCAGCGCAGGACGCCGCGCCGCCACGCGTAGAGGATGCCGAGCGCGACGATCGCCACGAAGACGCCCATCTCCACGACTGTGGTGGCGCCGAAGCCGGGCCGGTCGAAGACCAGCGCCCACGGGAACAGGAACACCGCCTCGACCGCGAAGAGCACGTAGAGATACGCGTAGACGTAGTACCGGATCTGCATCTGGGCCCAGTCGCCGCCGACCGGGTCGAGACCGCACTCGTACGAGGCCCGCTTGCCCCACGGCTCGGCCGGACGGCTCGGACGTAACACCCGGTTCGCCGAGAACGCCGTCACGAAGAAGAGCACGGCGGCGAGCAGCAGCAGACCGAGCGTGGCGTACGAGCCGAGATATCCGGTCACGACCGGAGCGTACCGGTCCCGTCCAGATGTCCCGGACACGTTACGAATTCGTTTCCTCGCAGGACTAGTGCTTGATGGCAAGTATCACCGAATAATGGGATCTCATTGATCGTCCCGGAGGACAGATGGCCCGCCCCCGCGTTGCGCCCGTTCGGCGGGTCGCGCTCCGCCGTACCCTCGCGCTGCTGGCGCCCGCGCTCGTCGCGGCGCTGGTGGCGGTGGCGCCGGCCGGGGCCGACGCTCACCCGGGGCCGACCGCCGCGCTCCGGCTGATCGAGCCGGTGGAGCCGGGCGGCGAGCCCGGCGGTGAGCCCGGCGGCGAGCCGACCGAGCCCGCGCCCACCGGCGAGCCCACGACCACCGCGACGGCCCCACCGCCCACCGAGCCACCGCCGCCGGCCACCACGCCCCCGGCGCCGGTCACCACCTCGCCGGCCCCGCCGACGAGCGCGCCCGCCGAACCGGCGCCGACCACCGCCGCGCCGGCCACCACGGCACCGGCACCCCCGCCGGTCGTGCCGCCGGTCAAGACCCCGCCGCCACCGCCGGCGCAGCCGGCCGGCGGGCCCCTGGGGGTACGCGTGAACACCGACGACGTGGTCCTCCCGCCGGCCTACTGGAACGCCGACGCCACGGTGGCCACGCTGCGGGTGACGGTGACCAACACCGGCGGGCGGGCGGAGCGGATCAGCCTGGGCTACACGCTGCCGCCCGGCCTGACCGACGCGGGCACCCCGGGCTGCGAACCCTCCGGCGGCGGCAACCACAGCTGCATCGGGTGGGACGCGGAGCCGGGCGCCCGGTTCAGCGCGACCATCCGGGTCCGGGTCGACGGCGACGCCTGGCGGACCATGCCGCTGGCCGGATCGGTCCAGGTCACCGCCGTCGCGCCCGGTGTGACCGGCGCGGCGTACGACGACGAGGGCTTCGCGGTGCTGTTCCCGCCCGGGCCGCCGGTGCCCGGCATCTCGCTGCGCGCCGACGAGGTGCTGTTCGACATCAGCGGCGCCCCCAGCACGCTCACCGTCCGGCTGGGCAACACCGGCAAGGTCGACGCGGCGGGCCGGATCGAGGTGCTCCTGCCCGAAGGGGTGACGGTGGCCGGCACCGAGAGCGGCTGCGCCCCGGTGTCGGCCGACCGGACCCGCTGCGAACTGGGCACGCTGGCGGCCGGGCGGACCGCGACCGTACGGCTGACGCTGGCGGCCTCGGCGGAGGCGCAGCGACGGGCGCCCCTGTCCGGCGCGGTGATCGGCCGGCTCGACCCGCGTAGCGGGCGCGACCGGCAGGTGCAGATGAGCTTCCGGATCAGCGCGGCGGCGGCGGCGGACGCCGTCCCGCCCGGCGGGGCGCCGGCCCCGACCGGCTCGCAGGGCGTGCTCGTCGCCGCCGGCGAACGGGACGGCGACGACACCTCGGTCCGGGGGACCGCCGTCGCGTTGATCGCCGTGTCCGGTCTCCTGGTCGTGCTCGCACTGACTCTGGCGACCCGTTCGCTGCGCCGCCGCAGTGACATCACCGTGCCGGAGCGTCCGATCACCGACCGGTGATCATGGATATGTGGTGATCTGGGTTACGGGCCCAGGTACTAAACGCTGCAAAGCAGGGCATACAGCGGCCCGATCCAGTCCCATACGTCGGACCTCGACCAAGGTGGCCCTAACGTGGCGACGTAGGCTCTGACGTGAGAATCGGAGCGGGCCGGGCCGGCGAGGGCGACGGCGCTCAGTTAAGCGAGGTGCGGGTGTGACCAAGCAGATCCGTCAGCTGGACCGGGTGGTCATCCGGTTCGCCGGTGACTCCGGCGACGGCATGCAGCTCACCGGCGACCGGTTCACCTCGGAGACGGCGCAACTGGGCAACGACATCTCCACGTTGCCCAACTTCCCCGCCGAGATCCGCGCTCCCGCCGGGACTCTGCCCGGCGTGTCGAGCTTCCAGGTGCACTTCGCCGACTACGACATCCTGACCCCGGGTGACGCGCCGAACGTGCTGGTGGCGATGAACCCGGCCGCGCTGAAGGCCAACCTGGCCGACCTGCCGCGCGGGGCCGACATCATCGTCAACACCGACGAGTTCACCCGGCGCAACCTGGCGAAGGTCGGCTACGCGGCCAGCCCGCTCGACGACGACTCGCTCGCCGGGTACGCGGTGCACCCGGTGGCGCTCACCTCGATGACGATCGGCGCGCTGGCCGAGCACGACGTGTCCAAGAAGGACGCCGAGCGGGCCAAGAACATGTTCGCGCTCGGGCTGCTGAGCTGGATGTACTCCCGTCCGTACGAGTCCACGCTGCGCTTCCTGGAGCGCAAGTTCGCGGCCCGCCCCGAGCTGGTGGCGGCGAACGTGGCCGCGTTCCGGGCCGGCTGGAACTTCGGCGAGACCACCGAGGACTTCTCCGTCCGGTACGAGGTCAAGCCCGCCAAGATGCTGCCGGGCACCTACCGGAACATCACCGGCAACGCGGCGCTGTCGCTGGGCCTGGTCGCCGCCGGGGTGCGCTCCGGGCTGCCGGTGTTCCTCGGCGCGTACCCGATCACGCCGGCCTCGGACATCCTGCACGAGCTGAGCAAGCACAAGAAGTTCGGCGTGGTCACCATGCAGGCCGAGGACGAGATCGCCGCGGTCGGTGCGGCGCTCGGCGCGTCGTACGGCGGCTCACTCGGCGTGACCACCACGAGCGGTCCGGGTGTGGCGCTCAAGAGCGAGACGATCTCCCTGGCGGTGGCGCTGGAACTGCCGCTGGTCATCGTCGACGTGCAGCGGGCCGGGCCGTCCACCGGCATGCCCACCAAGACCGAGCAGGCCGACCTGAACATGGCCCTGTACGGCCGGCACGGCGAGGCGCCGGTCGCGGTGATCGCGCCGAAGTCGCCGTCGGACTGCTTCCACGCGGCGCTGGAGGCGGCCCGGATCGCGCTGACCTACCGCACCCCGGTGATCCTGCTGTCGGACAACTACGTCGCCAACGGCTCCGAGCCGTGGCTGCTGCCCGACGTGGAGTCGCTGCCCGACCTGCGGGTCGAGTTCGCCACCGAGCCCAACGGCGAGGACGGCACCACGTTCCTGCCGTACCTGCGGGATCCGCAGACGCTGGCCCGCCCGTGGGCGGTGCCCGGCACAGCCGGTCTGGAGCACCGGATCGGCGGCCTGGAGAAGGCCGACAAGACCGGCGACATCTCGTACGACCCGGCGAACCACGACTTCATGGTGCGGACCCGGGCGGCCCGCATCGAGACCATCCCGGTGCCGGACGTCGAGGTGGAGGACCCGGACGGCGACGCCCGGGTGCTGGTGCTGGGCTGGGGCTCGACGTACGGGCCGATCGGCGCCGCCTGCCGTGGCCTGCGCCAGCGCGGGCTCTCGGTGGCCCAGGCCCACCTGCGGCACCTGGCCCCGATGCCGGCGAACCTCGGCGAGGTGCTGGGCCGCTACGACAAGGTGGTCGTACCGGAGATGAACCTCGGCCAGCTCGCCCACGTGATCCGGGCGAAGTACCTGGTCGACGCGATCGGCTACAACCAGGTCCGCGGCCTGCCGTTCACGGCCGCCGAGCTGGAGACGATGCTGGAAGAGGTCCTGAAGAATGCCTGAGCCCGTCGCCCTCAAGCTCACCGCCAAGGACTTCAAGTCCGACCAGGAGGTGCGCTGGTGCCCCGGTTGCGGTGACTACGCCATCCTGGCGGCCGTACAGGGCTTCATGCCGGAGCTGAACATCCCCCGGGAGAACATCGTCTTCGTCTCGGGCATCGGCTGCTCGTCGCGCTTCCCGTACTACATGAACACGTACGGGATGCACTCGATCCACGGCCGCGCCCCGGCGATCGCCACCGGCCTGTCGGTGTCCCGGCCGGACCTGTCGGTCTGGGTGGTCACCGGTGACGGCGACGCGCTCTCCATCGGCGGCAACCACCTGATCCACGCGCTGCGCCGCAACGTGAACCTCAAGATCCTGCTGTTCAACAACCGGATCTACGGGCTGACCAAGGGCCAGTACTCGCCCACCTCCGAGGTCGGCAAGATCACCAAGTCGACGCCGGTCGGCTCGGCGGACGCCCCGTTCAACCCGCTGTCGCTGGCGCTCGGCGCCGAGGCGACGTTCGTGGCCCGGACGATCGACTCGGACCGCAAGCACCTCCAGTCGGTGCTGCGGGCCGCCGCCCAGCACGAGGGTTCGGCGTTCGTGGAGATCTACCAGAACTGCAACATCTTCAACGACGGCGCGTTCGACCCGCTGAAGGAGCCGGCCACCCGGGACGACTTCCTGATCCGGCTGGAGCACGGGCAGCCGATCACGTTCGGCAAGGACGGGCAGTTCTGCGTCGTCCACCCGCCCGGTGGCTTCGGGCTGGAGGTCCGGGAGACCGCGAACACGCCGGCCGAGGAGATCGTCGTGCACGACGCGGGCGTGGCCGACCCCGCGTACGCGTTCGCGCTGTCCCGCCTGCCCGGCCTGGACCTGAGCAACACCCCGATCGGGGTGTTCCGGTCGGTGGACCGTCCCTCCTACGACAGCGTGGTGCAGGAGCAGGTCGCGGCCGCCAAGGCCACCGTCGACCAGACCCCGGAGCAGCAGCTCTCCGCGCTGCTCGGCAGCGGCGACACCTGGACGATCCTCTGATCCGCCGCTGACCCGTCATGCGAGAGGGCGGGCCGTTCCCCCGCGGAACGGCCCGCCCTTCGCGTGTGTGCCGGCTCGGTCAGGCGGCCGCCGAGGCGGGCACCCACAGCTCGTTGACGGCCCGCTCGGCCGCGGCGAGGCTCTGCTCGAACAGCGGGATCAGCTCGGCCATCGCCGGGTTGACCGGGGCCAGGGTCAGCTCGGCGCAGATGAACCGCGGCTCCAGGCCGGTCAGGGACAGGCCGTGCGGCAGCCACGGCTCGGCGTGGTCCCAGCCCTCCCGCGGGGTGCCCGCGCCGTACCCGCCGCCGCGGCTGACCAGGACGACGAACTGGCGGTCGCCGAGCAGCCCGGCGTTCGTGACCGGGTCGTACGCGATGCCGGGGGCGATCAGGTGGTCGACCCAGGACTTCACGCTGCTGGGCGGGCCGTAGTTGTAGAGCGGGAGCCCGAGCAGGACCGTGTCGGCCCGCTTCACCTCGGCCACGACCTCCTCGGTCAGCCGCCAGGACGCCTGCTGCTCGGGCGTGTGCTGATCCGGCGGGACCATGCGCGCGAGGCCGCTCGCCGTGTCGAGGTGCGGAAGCGGGTTCTGACCCAGGTCGCGGTAGGTGACGGTGCCGTCCGGATGGGCGGCGCGCCACGCGGCGGCGGCGCGGGCGGTGAGCCGCCGGCTGACCGAACGCTCCCCGGTGATGCTCGAGTCGATGTGCAACAGGTGAGCCATTTCTTCCTCCTCCATCGATCGTTCGTGTAGGACCAACTATTTATAGCAGGTCGATGTTCCCCGGGCCGCGTAAACTGGGTCACATGTCCGCCGCACCGGTCGAGGAGTCCGAGCGCCGCTCCGGGCCTTTGCTCGACCACCTGGCCCGGCGGATGCGGCTGCGCTCGGAGTCGGTGCTCGCCCCGCTGGGCCTGCGCCCCCGCCACCTGGTGGCGCTCACCGTGCTGCGCGACGCCGGCGGAATCAGCCAGCAGGCGCTCGCCGGCACGCTCCAGATCGACAGCACGAACGTGGTCGGCCTGCTCAACGACCTGGAGGCGGACGGCCTGGCCGAGCGCCGCCGCTCCCCGGAGGATCGCCGCCGGCACGAGGTACGCCTCACCGAGGCGGGCACGAAGCGACTGCGCGAGGCGGAGTGCGCGCTCGCCGGGGCGGAGGAGGAGGTCCTCGGCGCGCTGGCTCCGGGCGAGCGGGACCTGCTCTACGACCTGCTGCGACGGGCCACCCAGGGCCGGTCGTCGACCTGCGGCGAAGTGATCGCGGAGGGCGGCCCGGGCGCCTGCTGACCGCTGGCGCTCAGCGGGGCCGGGTCAGATCGCGGTGGTGGCCTGCGGCCGGTCGTCCCGGACGTGGACGAGCATGTCGCCGGTCTCGATCACCGCGCCCGCGCGGTCGTTGAGCGTGACCACCTTGCCCCGGCGGACCAGCGCGATGACCAGCGACTCCAGCTCACGCGGGGAGCGCCCCACCTCGTCGCGCTCGGCCGACCGCATGGCCAGCGCCATGCCCTGACCCGGGGTGAGCAGGTCCTCCACCACGTCGATCAGGGGCGGGGCCGAGGTGGACAGGCCGAGCAGCCGCCCGGCCGTGGCCGACGAGACGATCACGTGGTGCGCGCCGCTCTGCTTGAGCAGCGGCGCGTTCTCCGCCTCCCGGACCGCCGCGATGATGCGTACCTGACCGGCGGTGAGCTGCCGGACCGTGAGCGCCACCAGCACCGACGCGTCGTCGCTGTCCGTCGCGATGATGACCGACTTCGCGGTACGCACGTGCGCCTGCTCCAGCACCGACGAGCGGGTCGCCGAACCCTCGATCGTCACCAGCCCGTTGGAGGTGGCCTGCCGCAGCGCCGGCCCGCTCCGCTCGACCACCACGATCTTGGACTTGTCCGTGCCGTTCTCCAGCAGGGCGGAGACCGCGCTGCGGCCCTTGGTGCCGTAGCCGCAGATGATGACGTGGTCCTTCACGGTTCTCCTCCACCGCGACAGGCGACGGCCGGTGCGGTACTGCTCGGTCAGGACTTCCAGGGTGGTGCCGACCAGGATGATCAGGAACAGCACCCGGGCGGGGGTGATGAACAGGACGTTCGCCAGCCGCGCCGACGAACTGACCGGGGTGATGTCGCCGTACCCGGTGGTGGAGAGCGAGACCACCACGTAGTAGAAGCAGTCGAGCAGGCTCAGGCCGCTCTCGTCCACGTCGCGGTAGCCGTCGCGGTCGAGCCAGACCACCGCCACCGTGGCGAAGACCAGGCCGAGGGCGGCGAGCAGGCGCAGACTCAGCGCGCTCAGCGGCCCCCGCCGTTGCGCGGGAAAATGGATCACCGTCGGCCCTGCTCCGCCACCGTCGCCTGCACGCCCACAAGATAACGGGTACGTGGGGATTCGGCCCGCCGGGTGCCGAACGGAACGGCCGGGGCGCTTCCGGGGGCGTGGACGGGGCATGATGGGGACGTCCGGGACGGCGACCGCGAGGAGGCCGGCATGTCGTTGCTGCGACGCGTGATCGGCGGGGTGCTCCGGCGCATCCGCCTGCGCCAGGGCCGCACGCTGCGCGAGGTGGCCCTGGCCGCCGGCGTCTCCCTGCCCTACCTCTCCGAGGTCGAACGCGGCCGCAAGGAGGCCTCCTCCGAGGTGCTGGCCGCGATCTGCCGCGCGCTCGGCATCCACCTCGCCGACCTGCTCGAAGAGGCCCGCGACGAGCTGCGCCGGGAGCGTCCGGCCCCGGTCGGCCCCGGGGTCTCGGCGGCCCGCTTCGACCGGGTGCCGACCGCCCGCACCGGGCCACAGCTGCGGGTCGGCCCGCCGCGGCTGTCCGTCACGCGCCGCCCGGCCGTGTCGCCCCGCCCACCAGTGACCCGGCGACCTGCCGTCTCGCTCCGGCCGCACGTCGCCCGCCGCCCGGTCACCGCCACGCCGCTGCTGGGCGGCGCGCTGCGGCCCTTCGGCCTGGTGCCGGCGCCGCTCGGTGCGCCCCTCGACGCCGCCACGCCGATCGGGTTCGCCGGCGGCATCCGGATCTGGCCGGCTCCCTCCGCCCCGGCCGTCCGCCCCCGTCCGCGTACCTCCGTCACTGTCGCCCGGCGGCGAGCCCGCGCGGGCCGGCGGCGGCCGGTCGCCGCGTAGCTTCTGCCCAGGGCGAATCTGCCGCCGGCAGAAAGCCTGGGCCGCACGGGTGCGCCCGGCGGACGCTGGAGACCGCCGGGTTCCCGGGCGGTCCCCCGCCCACCGGCGTACGGAGGTGGGCGGCGATGGGTGGCATCTGGATGCTCGACGAGGGGCAGCCGGCGTTCGGCGACCGGGTCTTCGAGCGGCTGCTGAAGGAGCGGATCATCTTCCTCGGCACCGAGGTCACCGACGCGTCGGCCAACCAGATCTGCGCGCAGATCCTGCTCCTCGCGGCCGAGGACGCGGAGCGCGACATCTTCCTCTACATCAACTCGCCGGGTGGTTCGGTCAGCGCCGGCATGGCCGTCTACGACACCATGCGGTACGTCAAGAACGACGTGGCGACGCTGGCGCTCGGGATGGCCGGCTCGATGGGCCAGTTCCTGCTCTGCGCCGGGGCGGCGGGCAAGCGGTTCGCGCTGCCGCACTCGCGGATCATGATGCACCAGCCGTCCGGCGGGATGGGCGGCACCGCCGCGGACATCACCATCCAGGCCGAGAACATGCTGCACGTGAAGCGCACCATGCAGGAGCTGATCGCCCAGCACAGCGGGCGGACGCTGGAGGAGATCCAGCGCGACTGGGACCGCGACCGCTGGTTCACCGCCGAGCAGGCCCGCGAGTACGGCCTCGTCGACCAGGTGCTCACCCGCGTCGACCAGCTCGCGGCGTGAGCGGGCGCGGCCCGGCCGGTCCCGCACCGGCCGGGCCGCCCTCGCGGTCAGGGGTAGGTGACCACCGTGCTGGTGCCGTACGACCCGACGACCGGCGTGCCGATCTCGTTGATCGTGCGCTCGATGCCGCCGCTGCCGTCCAGGAACACGGTGATCGCGTCGTGGAACCGCACCCCGGCCCGGCGCGGCGCCTCGATCCCCCGGTCGCAGCGGATGTCCACGCCCTGGTTGAAGTACGAGTACACGCCCAGTCCCCACGCCTCGTGCGTGCGGACGTGGTCGGCCACCTTGTACGACGCCCAGCCGTTGCCGGTCGGGCTGCGCCAGGCCGCCTGGCTCGGCGGGTCGTAGGGCAGTTCGCTCTGGTAGAACACGGTCCGGCCGCGCTCGCCGTTCCAGATCGTCTGCCAGCGCTGGTAGTGCTCGACGAACAGCCCGTACGCGGTCACGTCGTCGCCGTTGACGATCACGCCGGTGGCAGCGGTGTTCACGGTCCAGCCGATCGTGCCGGCCCGGCCGTGGTCGCCGCGCCAGGCCCAGATGTTGTCGATGAGCGTGTGCCGGCTGTGCACCACCAGACTCGTCACCGCCCGCCCGGCGTACGGGCCGCCGATGCGGAAGAAGACGTCCTGCAGCGAGATCGGGTTCGTGGCGTGCGACCGGTGGCAGTGCCGCGTGCCGACCTCGACCAGCACCGGCGACTCGACCGGCCCGGCGTCCACGAGCACCCCGGCGATGCGGACCCCGTCCACGTCCTCGATCCGCAGCGCCGCGTCCCCGCGGTCCGGCACCAGGCTGGGCATGCCGAGGCCGAGCACGACGGTGTCCGGGCGGCGTACCCGCAGGGCCCGGTCCAGGTGGTAGACGCCGGGGGTGAGCAGCAGGTGCCGGCCCCGGGCCAGTTCGGCGTTGATGCGCTTGGCCGAGTCGGTGGGCCGGGCCAGGTAGAACGCGGACAGCGGCAGCGACGGCACCGGCGCGCCACCGGCGGCCCAGGTGGTGCCGGCGGTGTCGCGGCGCAGGCGCGGTACGGCGACCCGCCAGGCCCCGCGGGCGTCGACGAACAGGTACGGCTTCTCCCGGGTGACCGGGCTGGTCGGCAGCGTGGTGTACGGCGGGTCGGGGAAGCCCTGCGCGGGCGCGCCGATGACGCCGGAGAAGACCTGGTTCCACACGCCGTTCGTCCACTCGCCGCCGAGTTCGCTGTCCCGGGTGAGCCACTGCTGCTGGGAACCGTTGATGGTGATGCCGTCCACCTTGGAGTCGGCGATGTAGCCGCCGCTGGAGTAACCGCCGTTGCCGGGTTCCAGCCACAGCACGCCCTTGACGTGCACCCGGCGCATCGGTGACGCCTGCGAGACGGCCCATTGGTTCGACCAGTCGGTCGGGGTGACAGCGAGGTTCTCCGCCGAGCGCCAGAAGTTGGTGAGCGCGGAGATGCCGGCGGGCGAGTTCGGGTCCGGCTGCCCGACCACCCGGACCGCGCCGTGGATCTCCACGTCGTCCGGGTGGGCGCCGAGACCGGCCACAGTCGTGTAGTAGCCGAGCCGGGCGTCCACCTCGTAGCGGCCGGGCTTGAACAGCACGGCGTACCTGTCGAAGCCCATCTCGTTGCGTTCCTGGGCAGTGAACAGCCGGTCCAGCGTGGACTGGATCTCCTCGACCGGCGTGCTGGGGTCGTACACGAAGACGTTCGGGCCGAAGTCGGGCTCGCGACCGGGGCGCGCGGCCGGCGATGCGGCCGGGGACGCAGCCGCGGCGCCGGCCGGGAGGCCGAGGGCGGTGAGCGAGGCCGCGGAGGCGGTGAGCGTGAGGAAACGGCGGCGGGAGGGGTCGGGTGATCGCATCTGCCTGCCTGTTCGGTGATGGGACGGGAGAGCGCTCTCTCGGCTGTTCCTACCTCATCACCGTCGATACCGCCAGAGCCCGCCGGTTCCGGAACCGGCGGGCTCTGCTGCGGGCTGCGCTCAGGCGCGCTCGGCGCGCTGCTTCACCAGGTCGTCGACGAGCTTCTCGACGTAGTCGGCGGTCTCCTCCCAGCGGGTGACCGCGACGCAGCGGATGCCCATCGCCTTGACCGGGTAGTCGTTGCCACCCACGTCCAGGCGGTCACCCACGAAGAGCACGTTGTCGATCTTCAGGTCCAGGTGTTCCAGCAGCTTCCGCATGCCGTACGCCTTGTCGACGCCCTTGCGGGTGACGTCGATCGAGGTCGAGCCGCCGCCACGCACCTCCAGGTCGGGCAGCTTCGCCGCGACCGCGTCCCGCAGTCGGCGCTTCTTGTCGCCGTCCGGATCCCAGCCGTACTTCTCGGCCGGCGGGGCGGACTGCCCCAGCGCGGAGAACGTGATCTGGCTGCCCCGGTCCTCGATGATGTCGCCCCAGGTCTTCGCCTCCCACAGGCCCAGCGCCTGCGCCGACTCGGTGAGCGCGGCGACGACACGGGCCTTGTCGGCCTCGGTCAGATCCTCCGCGTAGACCTGCCGCCAGTCCCCGTCGGACCAGCGGTAGTAGCGGGTGCCGCAGGTCGGCATCAGGTGCAGCCGGTCGCGCTGCTCCTCGGTGAGGTCGAGGTGGGCGAGCACCTGCGACTGGAACTGCTCGAACCGGCCACCGGAGATGACCAGCACGTCCACCTCGGTGAGCAGGTGGCCGAGCAACTCCGCCATCCGACGATCGATCTGGGACTTGGAAATCGCCAGGGTGTCGTCGAGATCGAACGCCACCACTCGAAGATCGTTCACGAATACCTCATGTCGTCGCGGACAGGCCAGGACCTGCCAGGGTACCGACGGGTCCTGGCACCGGCCTGAGGGCCCGGCGGGTGACACGTCCCCTCGACGGAGCGTAACCCGGCAGGTCTCCGGGACGGCCCCGCTTCCCGCTCCCGGCGTCAGCGCTCCCCCGTTGACGGGATCGTCGGCCGTCGACAGCGTTCGGCTGATACTTACCTTCATCGATGGGGGAGTGCCGGCCGCCGCCGCGCCCGCCGACGACATGTCCACGCCGGCGGGTTCGTCCACCTTCCCGCCGGCCGACCCGGACACCCTGCCGGCGAAGGACGGCTCCTACGTCACCTCAACTGTCGGCGCCGGGACCGGCGCGCGCTGCGGCGCGACCGGCAGGCTGTACGTGCCGGTCCTGGTCCACGGCTCCGGCAACAGCGTCGGCATGGCCGACTGCGCCTCGCACGACGCGCTGCCGTCCGGCCAGGGCGCCTGGGCCGTGGCGTGGCACTGGTGGAACGGCTCCGCCCGCTTCCCGATGACCGGCGTCCTGACCCGCTCCTCCACCGGCTTCCTCGTCTCGTAGCCGGCGTGCCGCGGCTCGGTCCCGCGGCCTGGCGCGCCTGACGACACTACTGCTCACCATGTGCTTTGGCGTGGTCACGCTGAGTTGAACTGCTTCACGGAAAATTGCATTTGGCAAGAGATGGCACCGAAATTTTCTCGATGCGATGCATCTGCTTGTCAGGTACCCGACAGTGAATTGCCCACTCTTGTGCTAGCTGTCCGCCGGGAGGATGCTCGAACGGTCGAACGGCACTGCGTCGCCTCACACAGAGGGCGGCGCCCGGCTGCCACCGGACGCCGCATTCGACTCCACCGCTGCAACGGAAGGAGTCACGTTGACTGTAATCCCTCACGGGTCAGACTTCGAGACACCAGAGGACGAGGACGAAACCGTTGCCGAGCCGACCGACCGGCACCGGCTCATCCTGGCGTACATCAAGACGCTCAGTCCGATCATCGCCGCCGTCGTCGCCTGCATCGGGACGCTGGTGGCAGCGCTGGTCCGCTGACCCGCCGGCCCCGCGCTCCGGCTCCGGCCGGACGCGGGGCCGTCCCGCGCTGAAAGGTCTGGCACACTGCGGCGATGCCGACGTTTGATCGACTCTTCGCCGAACATGTCGGCACCGGCCTGGCCCGCCAGATGGCGCTGGCCGACCTGCTCGGCGAGCGTGACTGGCAGCTCGACGTGCCCGACGGCATCGCGACGTTCGGGACCGACCTGCGGTACCGCGTCCAGCTCCTCGGCACCGAGAGCCACGACAACGGCACCTGGCTGTGGGCCTGGGCCAACGACGCCAGCAACCTCCCGCCGGCGTTGCTGCATCTGGCCGGCTGGCTTCGCGAGTACGGGCACCGCCAACGGGTCGCCGAACTCACCGAACCCACGTTCCCGCTTCAGCGCGCCGACGGACACCGCCTCGCCCTGCTGGCGTCCGGCCTGACCGGCCGCTGCTACTACCGCGGGCCGTACGACGGCGGCGCCGTCTTCTTCCACCTCGACGACGCCCCACCGCAGATCACCGCGCCGGTCCGGCCCGAGCGGGCGCTGACCGTCCTGACGCAGGTCCTTCAGTCCTTCCCGGTGGAGCACCGCGTCGCCGTCGAGTCGTTCCTGCACCAGCAGGGGTGGCGGCTGGATCGGGCGCCGATGTCGGTGACGGCGCAGGATCGGGGCGGGTCGGTCCTGCGTATCGACTTCGACGCGATGGGTCGGGTCAGCAACCTGTCGGGAACGGTCAACCCGTAGGCGGGTGCCCCCGGCAGGATTCGAACCTGCAACACACGGTGTAGGAACGATTTAGCGGCTACCGGGCCACCTGCCGCCCCACCAGAGGATTCGCGTGAAGGCTCTGCCGTGGTGTGCTTGATCGTTCCGCGTATGTTCCGGACGACTTCCTACCTCGCCCGCCGCCGCGCTCGCCCTTGAAGTTGGCAACCGACGCGGTTACCGTCCCGCGGGTGCTAGATGATCCACTTGATGCAGGCAGGCCGCGCGACGGGCTAGCCCTGGGCCTGCGTGCGGTGCTCATCTGGACCGTCCTCGGGCTGCCAGCGATTGGGGTCAGCTACCTCGTCTGGGATGTGACTGGCGGCTACTGGCTCGGGTATCTGGCGGGCTCCGCCATGCCGGTGGCGGTGACCCTATGGCTCGCCCCTCGGGTTTCCTACCGACGTCGGGATGCACTGATCGCTGTGATCGCGTGGCCGTATATGGCGGGCGTGATCGCATCTCGAATGGCGCTGCTGCCATACCGGGACTGGGCGCCCCGGACAGACGAGGTGCGGCGCTCGCGTTGGCACCACAACCCGCGATACGCCGGCTACTGGTGGATCTCCCAAAACCCGTCACCGTGGCCACCGAAGAAGTGAGACACCCGCGCCCGGTGCGCCGTCAAGTGCGTGTCCACCCTGCGGACAAAGAGCAGCCGCCGGACTCAGACGTTGAAGCGGAACTTAGACGGGCGTACGCGAGCCGAAGCCCTCCGCCGGAGGCGCCCTAACCGCAACCCGCGACCGCCGCCAGCTCGCCGATGTGGCCGGCGTCCGCCCCCCCTACGCCGCGCGGGCTCGTGGCCGCGCGGCCCGGCCGGCTGCCGGCCCAACCCTCACCCGTCAACCGGTCTGTCGTTCTGCGGCGGCCCCCGGGCTCCCCGCTCTCCGCGCGTCCCACCAGATGCTTGACATGATCGCGGCGCTCTCAGTGGAGCCGGCCCTTGGCGATCCGTTGAGGTCGGGAACGATGAGGCCGTGGGCATGAGTGTGCAGGTTCATGAGTACAGCGGTGTCGTTGTCGAGCGGCTTACGGACGAAGCGGACGTCGGGCTTCTCTGCTCCTTCGCCGCATCGGAGCCGTCACGTTACCCGTTGCTCTCCGGGGTCGATCCCTACGACGACATCTGCTTCAACCCTCGCCAAAGCGTCAGCCTGGCGGCCGAACTTCGGTCGATCATTGAGCAATCCGAGGATGGCCGGGTGCGAGCGGCTGCCCAGGCGGTGGTTCAGCTCGCATCGCTCCTAGAGGTCGCGCCCCGACGCCCTCATCACAGACGGCTCCTGTTCATCGGCGACTGACTGAGAGAGTTCGCCAAGGCGCACCAGGTCATCTGTCAGCCATGTGCTGGGACGGATTAGTCAAACATGTGGTGGGATAGACACATGTCGTGTCCCGGCTGATGCTTTACACCTGCGTCCCACCAGATGCTTGACATGATCGCCGTGGGCAGCGTTGGCGGCGGGTGAGCTAAGCAGCCAGCGGCTTCCAGCGCTTGATGACAACCGGGTCAGCATGCGGGGCAGGCCATACCTGCAGTCGAAGCCGCTCCATGGTCGCCGGATCGTCGTCGGAATCAATGCCGAGAAGTTCTGCCTGGGCCAAGTTGCTTCTCGCGGCTCGTACGCGAACCGGTCCCGCCGCTACGCGGAACCGTGCGGCCTCCGGCTCGTAGTCGGTGCAGCCCATGACGACGAGTCGGCCCGAGGAAACTTGCAGGCTTGCCTCCACGACGTGGTCGAACTCCGCGCTGTCGTCCTCCGGCGCTGCCTTCAACACCTCCACGGTCACGGCCACGTTGACGTTGACGGTGGTGCCGACCGCCATGGCGTCCGTGTCGGCGGCAAGGTTGTCGAGCACCGCCTCTTCGGTCCAGGCGTCGCCAAGATCGGTTACGGACCCGTCATCGAGCAGGTGAACCTGGTAGTAGTCCGCGAAGAGTTCCAGCTCCGTCGAGATCAAGGCACCCTCCCAGTCTTCGTGCCTTGCGAAGTCTCGTCGCAGACCAAGGTCGACTGTCAAGCATCTGGTGGGACGGATTCGTCAAGCATGTGGTGGGACTAGACAAAGATCGCCAAGGGCTAGCCGAGCGGCATCCGAGCGACGACTTGCCATTCGTACATGCGCCGGTCTCGATCTCGATCAGATCGACGTGGCTGATCGACACGGTGGCGGGGTCAGGAGCTACGGACTGCACCGCCTGAACGTAAGGCTCGGATGGGCCGTCGGCGGTCAGGTAGGCAACGCTGACGTGAGGTCGATATCGGCTGGGGTCCTCGGAGACCTGGTCCTCACCGACGACGCGCCGGATGGCGGTCCGGGTAGCGGCTCGTAGCCGTTGGACGGGCAGGGCGGGCATGACGATGGCCTCGTCAGCCACAACGATCGCGCCGAACTCGACAGCGACCGCGGGCAGTTGCGCGAGTTGCTTGCCCGCCTCCTCGATGACTGCGCCCAGTGTCGCGTCGCTTGTTTCGTCGGTGAAGCCGATGCCCTGCACGGTGAGGTGTAGCCACTGGTCCGGGATCAGCGTTGCGGTGGGAGCTGCGGCCACTGCGGACCGGTACGAGTCCGCTAGGCGGTACAGCTCGGGTTGGTCCTCGAAGGTCACATGGAAGGGCGTAAAAGCGGCGCCGCTTCAACCTCGCGGTACGGTCGGCTGGGCTGGGCTGGTCGACGTGACGCCTCACGACCTACGGGCCACGCACGGGAGCTGGGTCGCGGACTCGCATGGCGTCCTGGTGGCCGCTCGTCGGCTCGGGCACGCCAACGCCAGCGTGACGACCCGCCACTACGCCCGTGCCGTTGACGGCCGCGACGCGGAAGTCGCTCAGCACCTGCACGCGAGCAGGGCGAAGATGGCGAGGCGATCGGGCACGCACGCCCCGAAAGACGGAACAGTGATCGGTGATCAAGGGCCTGACCTGGTGCCCCCGGCAGGATTCGAACCTGCGACACACGGTTTAGGAAACCGATGCTCTATCCCCTGAGCTACGAGGGCGCGAGCGCCTAGTCTAGCGACCTGGGGTTCACCTGGGCTGGCAGGGAGTGGCCCGCGTTCACCCATGATCCCCGGACCGCTGTTGTCGCAGCCCAGGAGCACACCCGGAATCTCCATGTGACGCCGGTTGATCTTGACGGGCAGGGCGGGGCGGCCGGCAGGACCGGGGTCGCGTCGGCGAGGAGCGTGCTGGTTCAGGCCGCGGCGCGGATTGCCGGTGCCGGTCGGGTGAAGGTCTTGCGGTCGCGGATGAGTGCCCAGAGGACGTCGACGCGTCGTCGGGACGCCCCGAGGGTGTCGCTCTACTGGAACTGGCCCTATGTGCTGGTCCAGGCCGGCCCCGAACAGGCCCTCGCCTGGCGCACCGGCGGTCACATTCGCCACCCGCACGGCGCGCTACCCGACCTGGTCTTCTCCGCCGACCGGTCATGGCTGGTCTCCGCGCGCTGGGACGACACCTGGACCTGCGTCGGCGGCCCCGCACCACTGATCCACACCCTGGAGCGCGACCCCGTGGCCAACGCCCGCCAGGTCCAACTCGGCGAGGACGCGCTGCCACCGGGGCTGGTCCGCGAGTGACGACCCACGTCCCGGGTCGGCGGTCAGCCTCCGATCGTGGCTATCGCCCCCACTTCTCTCGGCAGGACGGCAGTCGCTGGTCGGTTTGCCGTAGATCCGCTTCCCGTCGGGGCCCGTGTAGCAGTGCTCGAGTTGGTCTTCGGCCTGGAACAGCGGGCGCCTGTCGATCTCTGTCCCGTGGCCGTCGTAGCTGACCAGTTCGGGGGCGTTGCCGGGGGCGCTGTCGGGATGCGGAGGATCGGCACGGGATGCCTCATGTGTTCGGGGCGTTGAGGACGCAGTCCACGGCCGTGTAGAGGGTTTCGGTTTCGGACTTCAGGATCGAGTCCTCGGCGGGCAGGGCTCGTTCGATGGAGAGCCCTTGGAGCACGGTGAGCAGGAATCTCACTCGGCGTGCGTGGTCTTCCCTGGGGAGCGCGCCTTCGTCAGCGAGAACCGTCAGCCAGTACTCGACACGGCGCCACCCTTCCCGCTCCAGGGCGAGATAGGCCGCGCGCACCTCCTCGGTCGGTTCGGGTGCGATGAACATCTGGTACGCCCTGCTCCACGCCTCACGTGCCTGCTCCCCGACGCCGGTGGGGGAGAGCACCTGCCGGAGACAGTTGACCAGTCGGTCCCGGGCGGACAGTGATCGGTCGTGGATCGGGTCATCAGGGAAGACGTGGTCGTAGATCCTGGCGAGCACCGCGTCCTGCAGCGCCCGCTGGGTCGGGAAGTGGAACCTGAGCGAGCCTGTGCTCACCCCGGCCCGTGCCGCGACCGCACGCACGCTCAACCGCGCAGCTAGGTCCTCGGCGAGCATCGCCGCCGCAGCCGCGAGGATCCGTTCCCGTGAGCTGGTGCTCCCGTCGTCCTGTGCCACCTGCCACCTCCTGGCACATCGTACTAGCACGCCGTGCTAGCGTTGCCACTAGTACGGCGTGTTAGTGGGCCCGGGCGATCGACGGTGAGTGAGGAAACGTGATCGAGGACTGGCGGCAACAGCGGGCGGCCAAGCGCATCAAGAGCGGAGACGGCCGGGCGTTGAAACGTCTCCGCTGGTGGCAGCTACCCTTCCGCACACTGTTCTACCTCGCGCTGCCCAACGGGAACGGCCGGCAGACGGTGTACGCCGTCGACATCCCACGCCGGACCGACCCGGAGGGCGGCAAGGCGAGAGCGCACCTGTATCTCGACGGCAGACACCACGCCGAGTCCAAGCTCCCGGCGGCCTTCCCCGTGGAGGGCGGCACCATCGAGGTGGCGAACAGCGCATTCGGGCTCAAACGCTGCCACTACGTCATCACTGCGGGCGCCGAGTACCCCCTCTTTCCCGATCCGAGGTCCGCCGAAGGACGCCGTGCCCGCGTCGAACGCGAGCACCCGACGCTGAGCCGCTCGATCAGCCTCCTCTCGGTGCTGATGCTCGTCATCGGCGTGGGCCTGAACCTGCTGCAACTCGCCGGACCGGTTTCGCAGATCCCCCCGATCGCGGAGAACGTCGGAACGTTCGAATCGCCCGTCCGCCTACCGATCTGGCTCAACTTCGCCCTCGCCGTCGGGGCCGCACTGGGGAGCGCCGAGCGGGCACTCCGCCTGCGTTACAGCGTGCTCGACCACGCAGGGAAGTAACCCCATCCACAGGAGGACAGCATGACCGCGGCAACCAAGCCGAACTCACTACTCACTCCGGGCGAGCCCCGCAACGGGCCGTCAGCTCCCGCCGGGGTCGAATACCACCGGGTACTCGCTGGCGACGAACGCCGGATCGGCCGCGGCATTCTTGCGATCATCCTCCTGCTGGCCGGGTTCGTCATCTTCCCGACGGTCCTCGGCAGGGCGGCCGCGGCCATCGACGTACAGCAGGGCAACACCCCGCCGATCCTGGGCGGCACCGACTACACGCCGCTTTACCACGCCAGCACGATGCTCTCCCTCGGCCTGCTCATTCCGTGGAGCATGCTCATCCAGCGGTGGCTCTACGGCGTACCCGGTGCGTCCCTGCACTCCGTGACGTCACGGTTCCGCTTCGACCTGCTCGGCAGATCGCTGCTCGTCTTCGGTCCCGCCTGGCTGGTGGTCGTCGCCCTCGGATCTCTCGCGCCCGTCGACGAGGCCCCCTGGTCGCAGACCGACCTCGTCGCCATCTTCATCGCCACGATGCTCCTCACCCCGCTCCAGTCGGCGGGCGAGGAATACGGCGTACGTGGGTTGATCTTCCGCGTGATCGGAAGCTGGACCCGCAGCCGACGGGCGGGACTGGTCGCCGGGGTGCTGGTTTCGAGCGTGCTGTTCACGGCCGCACACGGAGCGACGGATCCGTACATCATCGTCTGGTACTTCGTGCTCTGGACCGGACTGGCCATCATCACCTGGCGCACCGGCGGGCTGGAGATCGCGGTTATGCTGCACGCCGTCCTCAACACGTTCTCCTTCATCCTGGCCACGTCCCTGCGGGTGGACCTCGGTAGTGCACTGCAGGACCGCTCAGCCGGAGTCGGCACGCCGTACCAGCTCGTCCCCGCCTTTGCGGTCGTCGTCATCACCGCAATCATCTGGTGGCGCACCCGAAAGACAGGCCCAGCACTTACCACGGGCCGTCATCAAACATCACGTCACACCCGATCGTGACCTCGGCGAGGCAACGGCCGTGTTGCGCTCCCCGACGCCGCTGCGGCTCGGCGGGCAGCTCGAACCCTCGGTGGCCGGTGCCAAGTCCACTGTGGCCAAGGGCCGCGGCCGAGCCGACCGGCGACTCCTCGCCCGACTCGTCGTCAACCACCACCCCGCCGCACCCCGCGACGAGTACGACCTGCTCCGCGTCATCCTCCACAACGCCACCCGCACCGGCCTCGCCGCGCAGAACCGGACCGACCACCCCGACTTCGCTCAATACCTCGTCGGCGGAGTTCCCTGGGGCGGTCATCACCACCCGGCACGCGCAGCCGAACTCGCCACGCTGCTGGCCCACGCTGTCGCAGCACCGGAGACTGATGCGGCGCGGCAACTTCGCCGGATCTGATAAGGACGCGTCGAACCGACCGAAGCACGGCCTGAGCAGGACTTACGCCCGTTCTGCTGATCTTCGGCAAGCGAGCACAGTAATGCGCGCGTGCGACCCACTAACACGAAAACAAAATAGGAACCCGCAGGTAGTCAGCCTCCGGGTACAGATAGAGCGTCGTCTTAGGAGTCTCCATACGACTCCGGTTGATCTTGGCGGGTAGGGTGGAGTCTCTCGATGATCGGCGCCAGCGGGTGCTGGCCGAGTTGCTCGGCGATGAGGTCGCCGACAGCGGCGATGCGCTGTTCCAGGGCGGGGATCTCGGTAGCCATCTGCCCGACGACCACGGCGGCGGCGCGTTGCCCGGGCAGGTTTGCGGTCTGCTGCCGCGCGGCTGCCACCATCGCCTCGGCGACGTGGACGGCGTTCTTGACGTGGTCGCGTCGGAGCAAGGCGGTGATCGGGTCGACGCCGGCGTGCCGGATCGCCACCGGCGCCTGTCAGCACGTCAGGACCATCATCGGTCCCTTCCGGTTGAGTTCCACAGCCCGATCAAACGCCGGACCGATGCCGGTGAGTAGTTCCTGCAGCCGGAACAGGGTCGCGACGCGCTGCCCGACGAGGTCCGCCTCGAAGCTCAGCCACGATCCCGGCGAACACACGTCAGCCATCCCCGCTCCCGGCCCCGCGGGCACGGCAAGCCCGAGCCTGCCGCCGTCGCCGGCCGGCACCCCGATCAGGATGTGCAAGAAACTGGATCAAGGGCCTGGCGGCTGCGACGTCGTGATGATCAACACGTCCGGCCGACTCTTCTCTTACGTAAGGGTAGGTTCGGTACCGGTGAACCCGGGTGTGGCCGGGTGACTCCTGTGGCGGTCCTGACGAGTCCGGGCGATGAGGCCCGCAGACCGTCCAGACCGACTGTTGCTGATCTGTGAGTAGCTGCGTCCCGTGGTTCGGGGCGGGAACTGTGCGCGTCCGTCAGGCGCCCGAGTGGAAATGGCTTTATGTCTTCTGTGCTGTCCGCGGGCTCCCGGCCGCGTCTGTCCCGTCCGTCCTGGCTGTCGCCGAAGGTGTTCCGCACCGAGGTCCTCGCCGGTCTGGTCGTCGCCCTGGCGCTGATCCCAGAGGCGATCTCCTTCTCGATCCTGGCGGGGGTCGACCCGCGGGTGGGGCTGTTCGCCTCGTTCACGATGGCCGTCACGATCGCGATCTGCGGTGGGCGACCAGCGATGATCTCCGCCGCGACCGGCGCGATCGCGCTGGTGGTGGCGCCGCTGGCCAAGGAGCACGGACTGGACTATCTGATCGCGGCGGTGATTCTCGGCGGGGCGATCCAGGTCCTGCTGGCGGTGCTCGGGGTGGCGAAGTTGATGCGGTTCATCCCGCGCAGCGTGATGGTCGGTTTCGTCAACGCCCTCGCGATCCTGATCTTCGCCGCGCAGGTTCCGCACCTGCTCGGGGTGCCGTGGCTGGTCTACCCGCTGGTCGCCGTCGCCCTCGCGATCATGGTTGGACTGCCCCGCCTCACCCGCGCAGTTCCGGCGCCACTGGTCGCGATCGTGGTGCTGACCCTGGTCACCGTCGTCGCCAGCGTGGCGGTGCCGACCGTCGGTGACGAAGGCGCCCTCCCGGACAGCCTGCCCACCCTCGGCCTGCCGCAGATCCCCTGGACCATGGACACCCTCACCCTGATCGCCCCCTACGCCCTGGGGATCGCGTTGGTCGGGCTGATGGAGTCGCTGATGACCGCCAAGCTCGTCGATGACATCACCGACACCCCGTCCAGCAAGACTCGCGAGTCCTGGGGCCAGGGGGTCGCCAACATCGTCACCGGGTTCTTCGGCGGCATGGGCGGCTGCGCGATGATCGGCCAGACGATGATCAACGTGAAGGCGTCCGGTGCCCGCACCCGGCTGTCGACGTTCCTGGCCGGCGTCTTCCTGCTGATCCTGGTCGTCGCGCTCGGCGACGTGGTCGCGGTCATTCCGATGGCCGCCCTGGTCGCCGTGATGATCATCGTGGCGGTGTCGACGTTCGACTGGCACTCCGTCGCCCCGGCCACCCTCAAGCGGATGCCGTACGGGGAGACGATCGTCATGCTCGCCACCGTGGTCACCACCCTGGCCACCCACAACCTGGCCATCGGTGTGGTGGTCGGCGTGCTCACCGCCATGGTGATCTTCGCGCGCCGGGTCGCCCACCTGGTCGAGGTCACCAGCGTCCTCGACCCCGACGGCGGCACCCGCATCTACTCGGTGCACGGTGAGCTGTTCTTCGCCTCCAGCAACGACCTCGTCGGCCAGTTCGACTACACGAACGACCCCGACACCGTGGTCATCGACATGACCCACGCCCACGTCTGGGACGCCTCCTCCGTCGCCGCCCTCGACGCCATCACCACCAAGTACGCCGCACGCGGCAAGACCGTCGAGATCATCGAGCTGAACCAGCCCAGCGCCCGCATCCACGACACCCTCGCCGGCCGACTCGGTGTCGGCCACTGATGGCCTCCACCAGCCGCGACACCGGGCCGGAGCAGCGCGCCTCCGGCCCGGCCACCGGTCGCCTCATGCAGATCGGCGAAGCCGCCGAACGGGTCGGGCTCAGCATCCGCACCATCCGCCACTACGAGGAAGCCGGCCTGATCGTCCCCTCCGCCCGCAGTGACGGCGGCTTCCGCCTCTACACAGAACCCGACCTCGACCGCCTCGCCGTCGTCAAACGCATGAAACCGCTCGGGTTCACACTCGACGAGATGCGCGACCTCCTCGCCGTCCTCGACGCCCTCGACACCGCCACCGGCGTCGACCGCGCCGCTCTGCTCGACCGGCTCGACATGTTCCACACCGCCGCTACGACGCGGGTCATCGCACTGCGCGACCAACTCGCCATGGCCGAAGGCTTCGCTCGCGCGCTCCGCGACGAACTCGACCACCACGGCGGCCCAACCGCCTGAGGCGCCGCCGCTGCCGATTGCCCATCAACCGGGACGGTGTGTTTTGGGCTGACCGTCAAGCGTCGTCCTTGCTGCAAGAGAACGGGGGCAATGCTGGCTCCGGACCGAGATGGCCGGCCTTCTGCCGATCAGATGATTTTCGCGATGGCGTGATGAACGCATGAAACGCCGAACGGCGGCCCGCTGAACCAGTCGGGCCGCCGTTCAGAGAATGTGGATCAGAGCGGGCGGATGTTCTCCGCCTGCGGGCCCTTCTGGCCCTGGGTGATGTCGAACTCCACCTTCTGATTCTCGTCGAGGCTGCGGAAGCCGCTCGCCGAGATCGCGGAGAAGTGGGCGAAGACGTCGGCGCCGCCGTCGTCCGGGCTGATGAAGCCGAAGCCCTTGTCGGCGTTGAACCACTTCACGGTACCTGTAGTCATGTCTGCTCCTTCGCAGGCTGTTAGAGACCGCACTGTGCGGACCCTTACGCCGCCGCGTTGATCACCCGCGTCGAAACGACACGAAAAACGAAAAGCGCCTGGATGGGTTTCAGATGCCCCATCAGGCGCCGGAAAACGTCTACGGAAATCAAAACTGCAACTCCGCTACCGTAGCACATGATCCGTCGTCGATCCGATGGCGGTGAGTGGACCTGGCCACTGGGCTTGCTCCCCTGCGGAGGCGCGCCCGGATCCAGTCCACCGCAACCGGCACCGACCGCGCCGACCTGCTGACAGGCTTGCCACGTTCCACACCCGCCGCCACTGCCCTATCGGGCGAGGCCACCGTCGCGCACCAGAGCGTGATGGGTGGAGCGCCCGCGTACTCTGATCGCTCGGGCAGCCCCGTGTGGGCGGGGGCGAAGGTCGGTGGGCATGAGCGAGCGGGACGCACTGCGAGGTCTGCTGCGGCAGTCGCACCACGCCCGGCCCGAGGACCTGCCGGGGATGGCACGGCGGGCCGCCCGGCAGCTCGGCGCCGACGACATGATCCTCTATGTGGTCGACCACGAGCAGCGTCAGCTGCTCGCGCTGCCCGGTCCGGACGCACCGCGTCGAGTCTCGCTGGCCATCGAGGGAACCCTGGCCGGCCGGGCGTTCAGCATGTTGCGCCCGTTCGGCGGCCCGGTGGACGACGGTGCGCGGTTGTGGTTGCCGCTGCTCAACGGTCTGGAGCGCGTGGGCGTCGCGGAGGTGGTCGCCGCGGCTGCCGTGCCTGACTCCGCGGTGGCCGCGTTCGAGGCGGTGGCCTCCCTGCTCGCCGAGCTGGTGATCACCCGATCGCAGCACAGCGACACGATCGAGTCGGTCCGCCGCCGCGAGCCGATGCGCCTGCCCGCCGAGATGCTGCGCGCCCAACTTCCGCCGCTCACCTTCTCCACCGGCGGCGTGATCATCAGTGGGATCCTGGAGCCCTGCTACGACGTGGGTGGCGACGCCTTCGACTATGCGGTCAACGGCGACATCGCCCACCTCGCCCTGTTCGACGCCGTCGGGCACGGCTCCGGTGGCGGGATGCGCGCCGTGATGCTCGCCAGCCTGGCCCTGGCCGCGTACCGCAATGCCCGTCGGGGCGGGTTCGACCTGGTCGAGACCTACCATCACATCGACACTGCGGCGCGTGACCACGACCGGCGCGGACTGATCACGGGGGTGCTGGCCGAACTCGACCAGCGCACCGGCCGGCTGCGGGTCATCTCCGCCGGACACCCGGGCGGGCTGGTGCTCCGTCGCGGCAGGGTCGCCGCCGTCCTGCCCACGCCCACCGCCCTGCCGGTGGCCCTGGGCGACCGGCGTCCTCCGATGGTGGTCGAGGAAGCCCTCGAACCCGGCGACGACGTGCTCTTCTACACCGACGGCATCATCGAGGCCCGCTCGGCCGACGGGGAACGGTTCGGCACCGAGCGGCTGGTCGACTTCACCGTCCGGGCACTGGCCGACGGGCTGCCGCTACCAGAGACCGCGCGGCGTCTCGTTCACGCGATCCTCGCCTACCAGGATGACCGGCTGCAGGACGACGCCACCGTACTCATGGTCCGCTTCCGTGAGCCCACGGCAGGCAGGGCCTGACCGCCCCGCAGTCCCAGCGTCGCAACGGCTGTTCCGCCGCCCGCCGCGACGAGATTCCCCGCCTCGCGCACTCAGACCGCGGTGGGTGGCGGATCTGCCACCCGGCCGAACAGCTGCATGATGCCGGTCAGGTCGAGGATCCGGCGGACCTGCCCGGTGGCGTTGAGCAGGGTGAGATCCACTCCCCGGTCGACCGCGTGGTGGTGCGCTCCGACCAGGATGCTGAGTACGGTCGAATCGATGAAGGTCAACCCTGCCAGGTCGATCTCCACCGCCCCGGCCTCGGCGACGGTCTCGTGCAGCAGGTCATCGAGCCGATCGGCGCCCGACATGTCGATCTCACCGGACAGCGCCAGGACACGACGATCAGCACCGACGTCGACATGCCAGTGCCAGGTCTGCTCCGTGGCCACTGTCACCCTTCCTCGTACACGGTCGATCGGGGGCGCAGCTGCGCTGTCACCGAGGCGGTCGTTCCCTGTCCGGAGTTGTCGATCATCAGCCCTTCGGTGAGCTGCTGTGCCAGCCACAGTCCCCGGTGGCCGACCTCCCCGGGCGACGGCAGGGCGACGGCAATCTCACCCAGCCCGGGCCCGTTGTCGCTGACCTGGCAGGTCAGCAGGTCGTGGTGCTGCCACAGACGCACCTCGCCGCTGCCCCCGCCGTGGCGCACCACGTTGGTGACCAACTCGTGCACCGCCAATACGAAGTCCTCCAGCCCGTCGCCGACCAGACCCGCCGAACGGGCTGCCGCGGCGACCGCGTGACGCAGCGCCGTAACCCGCGCAGCGGTGATCTCTTCCGACAACAACGCCACGTCGCCGGCGCCGCGAGCGGTGCTCCACCCGGCACCCACGTCGTCCGTTCCGCCGCTGCCCATGATCGGACGCTACACGCAGCTGATCCGCCGCGCCCGGGCACGCCGGCCAGGCGTAGGACGGCGACCCCTCGGACCGCCGGTCACGCACAGCATCCCGGTCGCCGGCCGGATGTGAAGAGGTGCGACAAGCGGGGCTGCCCGGTCCGAGGCGGGAACCCAGGCGTTCGCCTGGTGGGCCGGCCGGCTCATCGCCCGCCGACGACCTCGCACGAAGGGTGGGCTGGTCAGTCCTGTCGCCGCGGCCCCCGCTACTGCTTCTCGTTCTGCCGGAGGGCTTCCTCGAGTTGGTCTTCCAAAATGATGATCCGGCAGGCGGCCTCCAGGGCGGTGCCGTCGTCGACCATTTCGCGGGCCCGGGCGGCCAGGCGCAGTTGGTAGCGGGAGTAGCGGCGGTGCCCGCCGCTGGAGCGCTGCGGATTGATCAATTTTGTCTCGTCCAGGCGACGCAGGAAGTCCTGCGTGGTGCCGAGCATCTCCGCGGCCTGCCCGATGGTGTAGGCCGGGTAGTTCTCATCGCCGAACATGTCTTCGGGGTTTTGCCCCATGTCATCTCCACGTCGAGGGCCCCGGCGCACAAGCGCCGGGGCCCAGGGTTACGGGTCAGAACACCATCTACCGACCGGAACGTCGGCTTGTCGTATCCGCACCAGCCGTCATTGACGGCTTCGGGTGCGAGGATCGCATATGCGTGACCGGAGACCACCTCTCGTTCGATGGAAACTGCGGTGTCCGCCCGGCCTGACATGACGGCCAACGGCGGGCGATCCAACGGTGTAAGGCCCTCCCTTTCCTCTGCGTACACGTTTCCCTTGCTGTCGTACGGTCCGCCGGCGCCGGAGCCCACGCGACTTCACAGCCCCGACACGTGCAGCGAACATCAGCCGGAGCCCTGAAAGAACCTTGGCCCCACCTGCACCCCGGCGTGTGTCACGCCGGAACTGACGTGCTCTTACTGCCTCTCAAGAGGAACGGTGAAGCATGTTCCTCTCCTATCCGCCCGTCGTGTCCTCACGGCCGGACGGCCCGTCTGCGTCTTGACGGATCTTTCCTCTCGACTCGAAGAAGAGTATGCCGTACCGCAGAAGATGTCTAGCCTTTCCAACCTAGATTTCCTGGTCGACGGTCATCAGGATGACTGGCCCGCCGAGCAAGCAGGGCGCGCGCCATGGCGACACGACCCGACGCCGATGCCACCTACCGGCGATGAAGACCGCCGCGCGGTCGACGACGTACCAGAGTCGGCCGCGTTGGTCGCGTTCACCGCCCAAGACGCAGCCCTCCGGAGGCCCTCGCCGGCGGGTACGCGCTCGTCGCGGACCTGCGCGCGGCAGGCGGCCGGCATCCGGCCGACGAACGGCTCCGCGGCTGGTCGCGGAACCGCAGGCGACCAGTGACCGCTTCGCCGAGCTGTAGGAGTCCGGCGCCGTCGGCCGGCACGAGGCCGCCCGCAAGACAATCGATCATCCGTACGTGGGTCCGCTGACCCTGGACTGCGACGCGCTCACCCGTGGCGGGCAGCGACCTGCGCATCATGATCTACACGGCCGAGCCGGCACCGAGGATGCCGACCGCCTGGCCCTGCTCACTGTCGTCGGCACCCAGGCGCTCGCCGGTGGAGACCAGCTCGGTGTGGATCGCGGTGACACCACACCAGCCGGAGCCGACGTCCGGCGGCCCGGAGAGGTCTCCGGGCCGCCGGACGGTGGGCTACTTGATGCCGGTCAGGGCGGCCAGGGCGTTGGCGGTCCGGAAGTACGGGTTACGGCCCAGGTCGCCGACGGCGGTGATGGTGGAAGGCATCCGTGAGGAGGAGTGGTTCACGCCTCCTCGTCGCCGCCCTCGTCGTCGCCGAAGGAGTCGAAGACCTCGTCGGCGACCATGCCGCCGGCGAAGCCGAGAGCGGCGCCGCCGACCACGCCCGCGGCGACCGCGCCCATGCCGGGACCACCGTGACGCTCCTGGTGGTGCTCCTCCTTGTAGTGCCCGCCGGGGTGGCCGTACGCGGCGTGCCCGTAGCCGGGCGCGCCGTAGCCCTGGGCGGGCGGGGCGTAGCCGTGGCCGGTGTGCAGGCTCTGGTAGCCGTCGAGGGCCTGGCGGACCCAGGTGTCGACCTGCGCGGCCCAGTCGACGCGGTCGGCGTCGGCGTGCGCGGCGTGGTAGCGGCCGTACGAGTCGTGGCCGCCGGTGAACAGGCCACCGCGCTTGTCGAACTCCAGCACCACGTCGACGCCGTGCTCGTTCGCGACGAAGGTCAGCTCGACCTCGTTGACGCCGTGGGCGTACTGCGCGGCGGCGTAGTACTCGATCTCCTGGTAGAACGGCAGGCTCTGGTGCAGCCCGGAGATGTGCCCGCGTTCCAGGTCGGCGCCCTTGAACCCGAAGCCGAGCCGGCCGAACGCCTCGAGGATGCGTTCCTGCACCGGCAGCGGGTGCACGTACACCGGGTCCAGGTCGCCCTTGTCGATCGCGCCGCGGATCGCCACCTCGGTGCGCAGGCCCATGGTCATACCGTGCAGATGCTGCCCGTACAGGTCGGTCACCGGGGTCTCCCACGGCATCGCCACCTGGAACGGCAGCGACAACTGCTGACCCTCGCGCAGGTGCAGACCACCCGCGACCTGTACGCGGTGGAACTCGACGAGGGCGTCGTACTCCTCCTCCGCGCCGTCGATCTCCACCCGGGTGACCAGCCCGACGGTGATGTGGTCGATCTCCACGTCGTGACTGCCGCCGGTCAGGTTCACCTGCCCGGCCAGCATCAGTCCCGGGCGGGTGCTCGGATTGGACAGGACCGTATCGACGCTGGGGCCGCCCACCCCGAACGCGCCCAGCATCTTCTTGAACACCACGAACCTCTCCCTCGACGACCGCCGTACGCGCGACACGAGGACCGTGAAACTTTCACGTGAAACCCTTGTGCCACAACGAGATCAACGGCGTCCATAATGGAAGCCGTCGAGCGGGGAAGCTACCAACGCCACCTGAGAAGTAGCTGAGTGAATCCAGGCGGTTACCCTCCGGCACCGGGGTGGAGCGTCGCGACGGCTCGCATGGCGACGTCGACGGAGGCCTGAAGGTCCTCGCGGCTCGCGCCGGCGTGGATCCGCCACGCGTACCAGAACCGCGACGAGCTGGCCCGCAACCTGAGGCGGGCACGGCGGTTCGTGAATCCGTTGCGGACAGCAGCGGCGAAGTGAGAGGCCCGGCGCGGAGAACGATCCTCCGCGCCGGGCCCGGGGGTCGGTTCCGGTCAGGCGGCGCAGGTGGCGGTGGCGCCCTGGCCGGTGCCGGTGCCCTGGAAGCCGAAGTTGGTGGTCTGGCCGGCGCCGACCTGCCCGTTGTAGCCCACGTTCGTGAACCGGACGGTGCCGCTGGTGCCGCTGGCCTGGGCGTTCCAGGTGCCGGTGATCGCGGCGCCGCCCGGCAGCGCGACGGTCACGGTCCAGCCGTTGATGGCCGCGGAGCCCGCGGTGACGTTCACGCTCGCGGTGAAGCCGCCGTTCCACTGGTTGATCGCGACCGCAGCGGAGCAGCCGTTACCGGCCGGCGGCGGGGTGGTCGGCGGCGCCGTGGTGGGCGGCGCGGTCGTCGGCGGAGCCGTGGTCGGCGGCGCGGTCGTCGGCGGGTTGGTCGTCGGCGGCGCGGTCGTGGGCGGGTTGGGCGCGCCGTTGGCCAGGCTGAAGGCCAGGTCCGGCTGGAACGAACCGGCCGTGTAGCGGCAGCCGTCCGCCTCACCCGGGGGCTTCACCCAGAGGTACGCGTCGATGTTGGCGTCGCCGGTGTTCGTCGTCGGGTACTGCCCGATGCGCCGGTCGGTGTTGTCGTCGGCGCACCAGTCCCCGGCGGCTCCCCCGTTGCGGCTGGTGTCGATGACCTGCCGCTTGCCGGAGATGCCCATGCCGTTGAGCGCGGAGATGACGGCCCGGCCGAAGTTCGCCTCGCTGGAGGTGGGGTTGAAGTTCGACACGTTGGTGAAGAAGCCGTCGGCGTACTGCACGCCGGCCGCGCGGAGCCGGTTGGCAGTGTCGTTGGCGCTGTTCCAGGTCGAGTGGCCGCCGTCGAGGTACACCTTGGCGTTGGGGTTGGCCGACTTGATGGTCTGGGTGGCCGTGGTGAGCGCCTGGTTGCGGGCGTTCAGCTCGCCGGTGCTCAGGCAGGTCTGGAGCGCGAGCGAGTCGGTCTCCAGGATGATCAGGACGGTCTGGTTGCCGAGTCCGCGGGCGAAGTTGGACACCCAGGTCTGGTACTGGTTGAGGTCCGGCGCCCCGCCGGCGCTGGCGCCGCCGCAGTCCCGGTTGGTGATCTCGTACACCGACAGCACCGGGATCTGCTGCGCCGCGTTGGCGGCGCCGATGAAGCTGGAAACCTCGGACTGGATGGTCGACGGGTTGAAGTTGGCGTACCAGCGCGCCTGCGGCTGGCTGGCGATCTTGTCGCGGATGACGGCGGCGCGCGAGTCGCCGGGGTTGGCGGCGACCCAGCGGACGACCGCCGAGGACGGGTCGCGGTAGAGCGATCCGGACACCGTGCCGGCGGATGCGCCACCGACGGCGAAACCGACGCCGGCCGCGGCGAGGCCCGCGACGGCGGCCACGCTGATGGCCGCTGATCTGCGGCGGGACGAGAGGATAGCCACGTCGTGTTTCCTCCTGATCACATAGACGTATCTAAGTTCATGGGAGCGTTCCCACGACGGTAACGGAGGCGGGCGTCGATGCCAAGATGTGAACGTCGGCCACTGCCCCGTAATCTGGCGACGGTCGACGAAGCCGGCGTGGGAGGAAGACCAGGCATGACGGCACTACCAGGCCAGCATCTGCCCACGGCGGGTCCGTCGGTCACCGGGCGGCCCGCGGACGAGGATCTGCGGACGCTGTTCGGCAAGTCCATCGCCGTCTTCGCGGCGCTCGCCGGGCCGACACACGTGGTGGAGGCGGCGAACCCGGCGTTCTTCACCGCCATCGGCGAGGAACGCGCACGCACCGGGGTCGCGCTCGCCGAGCTGATGCCGGAACTGGACGGCCAGGGCTTCATCGCCCTGCTGGACGAGGTCTACCGCACGGGCGAGTCCTACACCGGCCACGACGCCCGGATCATGCTCGGCACCGGGTCGCAGGCGCGGGAGGCGTTCTTCGACTTCACCTACGAGGCGCGCCGCGACGCCGACGGCACGGTGACCGGGATCCGCGTGATCGGGGTGGAGACCACGCAGGTCAAGCACGCGCAACGGCTGATGGCCGAACACCGCGCGATGCTGGAGCAGATCGCCCGGCAGGCGCCGCTGGCCGAGGTGCTCGACGGGATGGCCCGCTGCATCGAGAACCTCGCGCCGCAGGAGGTGCTCGTCTCCGTCCTGCTCGCCGACGCCGACGGCCTGCACCTGCGCCACGGCGCCGCGCCCAGCCTGCCCGACTTCTACAACCAGGCCATCGACGGGATCGCCACCGGCGAGGGTGTCGGCTCGTGCGGCACCGCCGCGCACCGGCGCGAGCCGGTCATCGTCACCGACATCGCCACCGACCCGTTCTGGGCCGACTTCCGCGACCTGGCCGAGCGGGCCGGGCTCGCCGCCTGCTGGTCCACGCCGATCCTCGCCCGCGACGGCAGCCTGCTCGGCACCTTCGCCATGTACCACCGCACCCCGCGCGTCCCGCGCGACGCCGACCTGGCCCTCGCCCGGGTCTTCACCGGCACCGCCGCCCTGGCCATCGAACGCCACCACATCGAACAGGCGAAGGCCGAAGCGGACGCCCGCGCCCGGGCCGCCCACGACGAGCTGGCCCGGGTGGTGCGGGCGGAACGGGAACTACGGGCCGAGGCGGAACAGCGTGCCGCCGCGGCGGCGGAACTCACCGCCCGGCTGCGCGCCGCCGCAGCCGCGCAGGCCGCCACTCCGCGCCCCGAACGGTGCCAGCTCGGCGGCGGCGACGGCTGCACGGCACCCGCCGAGATCAAGATTGCTGACTCGTGGGGTGACTCGGCGTGGGGCTGCCCGCTCCACGTCGAGGAGGCAATCATCAACGTGCGTTCGGTCTTCATCGCCAACGAGGAACTCGGCGGCCTGGCCGCCTACCTGAACCGCTGACCACTCGACCGCGCCCGGCGGCACCATCAAGGGGACCGGTGCGCGCGGCCGGGGCCGTCACGCCCGGCTGACTGCCTAGCGCCCGTCGGGCGCGCCGGCCGGCTCGCGAGCGGGTTGCGCCGCGGCGAACGGGCTCCGCAGGCGGGTCATGGATTCGGCGCTGACGTCCGCGATCGGACTGCGCTCGTCGTCGGTGGCTCCGACCCCCTCCACACGGAAGGGGTTCAGGGCGAACGTGTTGTCGGGCACGAAGTGCTCCAAGGGAATCTGCACGGCAGCGCTCGACTCAGTCATCGCGGCTGGGAAACCGTGGGAGAAGCAGGGGGTGGCGATCAGTCATCGGTACCCCGCGTCGTCAGCCTAGCGCGCATCGGCCGGGCGGGCGCGCCACGGCCGGAATCGGCGACGGGCTCAGAGCTGGACGACGTGCCCCACCCGGGGCGGTGTGCGGCCCGCGAGGACCTCGAGCCACGCGTCCCGCAGCGCCTCCGGACCGGCGCCGACCCGCACGTCGAGCCATCCGCTCACCACCCGGGAGAACCGCTGCCAGGCGTCGGCGAACCGCTCGTCGAGCCCGTCGCGACCCCAGTCCTGGCTCCGCTTGCGGATGCGCACCGGCGCGAAGAAGACCTCCCCGGCTGCACCCGCGTTCGGCGTCTGCTGGGTGAGGCCGACGGCGATGTCCCGGACCAGCAGGTCGCCGAGGTGCGCGCGCAGGGCGGCGCGGGTGGCGGGTGAACCGGACAGGTCGAGATAGACGGTCGGTACGGCGTGGAGCGCGCCGATCTCGTCGTAGGAGAGGACCTCGTCGTAGCAGCCCAGCGACCTGGTGAAGGCGAGGTTGCCCCGCGAGGTGAGCCCGATCAGGCGCGGGCCGCGGCCGTGCAGTTCGAACGCGGTCGCGTACGCCGTCTTGCTCGACGCGGACGACAGCACCAGCGACCGCGCGCCGTAGGCGTCCTCGTCGATCACCTGGTCGGCGAGCATGAACGAGGTGAAGAACAGCGGCCGGAACAGGATCAGCAGGTCCTCCTGCTCCGCCCGGTAGGCGGGGTCGCCGGTGGTCGACCGGTAGGAGTTGTACGGCGACGGCAGGCCGGCCCGGTGCGCGCTCGCGTCGCGGAACCCGGACGCGTCCACCCGGTCCGGGCGTACCACCAGGTGGCCGGCGGGCGGCAGGTAGCCGTAGACCCGGTGTCCCGGCTCGACGCCGGACACTGTGGACGCGACCACCTCGGCGAAGCCCCACAGCGGCGGGAGGCCCCACCGGTCGTCGAGTCCTCGGGGCTGCGGCGGGAAGAACTCCCAGTAGCGCATCGCCTCACCGAGCACCGCATACGTCACGTTGTTGGCGGTCAGGCCGACGCGGTCCACGCGCAGAAGCGCCTCCCCGTCGGCGAGGTCGGGCACAGCGCCGTCGACGAGTGTGGTGCGAGCGAGGTCGTCACGGGCCACAGCGAACGTCCACGAGTCAGCCATGGCCTGACGCTAGGCAGCCGCGAAACCGGAGACAAGTGCACTGGGAGTGCAAAATCCCACTCGACGCATCGTTGGGCACCGCCGGTTCAGAGGTAACGAACACCCGTCAGCTCCGCCGCCGCAGCCCAGAGGCGCTGACCGACAGCCGGGTCGGCGGCCTGCCGGTTCAGCCGCGCCTCGGCCACCGGACCCCAGGTCTCGAAGAGCCGGGACGGGCCGAAGAACTGGCCGCCGCGTACCTCCGGGTCGGTCGCCGCCCGCAACTGCGGCAGGGCGCCCTGCTCGACCGGCTGGGTGGCGAGCAGGCCCAGCCGCCCGATCATTCGTCCCAGTCGGCCCCGGTGTTCCCAGGCCCGCGGCGTGAGGTTGCTGCGGGTGAGACCGGGATGCGCCAGCGCGCTGACGATCGGCAATCCGGCCGCGCGCACGCGACGGTCCAGCTCGACGCCGAAGACGGTGGTGGCGAGCTTCGAGCGGCCGTACGCGGCGGAGGCCCGGTAGTCGCGCTCGGACATCAGGTCGTCGAAGTCGAGCCGCGCGTTGCGGTGGGTGAGCGAGCTGAGGCTCACCACCCGCGCCGCCCGTGCCCCGGCGAGGGCGTCCAGCAGCAGGCCGGTCAGCGCATACGGGCCCAGCATGTTGGTGGCGAACTGGAGCTCGAAGCCGTCGGCGGAGGTACGGCGCGGGCCGAGCAGCACCACACCGGCGTTGTTCACCAGCAGGTCGATCGTCGGGTGGTCGGCGGTCAGCTTCGCGGCGAACGCGCGTACCGATTCGAGGCGGGCCAGGTCCAGCTCGCGTACCTCGGTGTCGCCGCCGATGCGGCCGGCGGCCTGCCGGCCGGCGGCGGTGTTCCGCACGGCCAGCACGACGTGGGCGCCACGGCGGGCCAGTTCGGTGGCGGTGACCAGGCCGAGGCCCGAGTTCGCTCCGGTCACGACGGCGACCCGGCCGCGCTGGTCGGGGATGCGGTCGGCGGTCCATCCGGTCATCTGCTGCTCCTCGGGTACGGCGGTTCGTGTCGAGCGATGACGCTAGGAGCGATCGGGCCCGGCTCGGTCGTTCGCGGTTGCCTAGGTCCGCGGGACCTACCCTGGGCGGGCGGCGTCGCGGCAGACTGGCGGCATGAGCAGCCCGCATCCGTACGCACGCGAGCTGGGCGCCTTCCTGCGCGCCCGGCGCGGCCGACTGCGCCCGCGCGACGTCGGCCTGGAGCCGGGCGGCCGGCGCAAGGTGACCGGCCTGCGGCGGGAGGAACTGGCCCTGCTGGCCGGGCTGAGCACCGACTACTACCAGCGGATGGAGCAGGGCCGGGAGGTACGCCCCTCGGACGACGTCCTGGACGCGCTCGCAGGCGCCCTCGGCTTGGACGACACCGAACGCCGGCACCTGTTCACGCTGGCCCGGGCCGCCCGGCGGCCGGTGCCCGCCCGCGTCGACCGGGAGCCGGAGCGGGTGCCGGACGGCACCCGGCGGCTGCTGCGGGTGATGGACACGCCGGCTGTCGTCCTCGGCCGGGATCTGGACCTGCTCGACTGGAACCCGATGGCGCAGGCGCTGCTCGGCGACCCGGCGGACCACCCGCCCGGCCGGCTCAACATGCTCCTGCTGCTGTTCGACGACGCGCTGACCGGGGGACGGAGCTGCCCGGACTGGGAGCGGCAGGCGCTCGACTACATCGGCATGCTCCGCGCCGCCGTCGCCGACGACCCGACCCATCCCCGCGCCACCGCGATCGTCGGCGAGCTGAGCATCCGCAGCGCGGAGTTCCGGCGGCTGTGGGCACGGCACGACGTCCGCGCCTCGGTGAGCGGCACGAAGACGTTCCGGGTACCAGGACTGGGCGACATCGTCCTGGACTGGGACACCTATCCGCTGCCGGGCAGTCCCGGCCCGGTCATGCTCGTCTTCACCGCCGAGCCGGGCAGCCCGGACGCGGATCGGCTGCGGCTCCTGGCGTCGTGGCGCGCGACCCGCCCGGCGTCCGCCGACGGCCGACCTTGATCAGCGGAACGCCGGTCACCGTCCCCGGTTGAGGCCGACGATCGCGCCGTTGAGCGCGGTGGCGAAGAGGGTCCACGCGACGTACGGGGCGAGCGCCGCCCCGGCGGGACGGTCGGTGCGCGCCGCGCGGCGCAGCAGCACCAGGTTGGACGCGTTGAGCGCGGCGATCTCGGCCAGCGCGGCGCCGGGCCTGCGGGCGCCGAAGAACAGGGCGGTCCAGCCGGCGTTGAGCGCCAGGTTGAGCGCGTAGCCGCGGGCGAACGCGGCGCGCTCGGGCCCCTCGGAGCGGTCCAGCGCCCGCGCACCGGCGACCGCGATCAGCCCGTACAGCGGGGTCCAGACCAGGGGGAACGCGGCCGACGGCGGCTGCCAGGCGGGCTTGCGCAGACGGCGGTACCAGCGCGACGAGGTGCCGGTGGAGGTGGCGGCGGCGCCCGCGGCGGCGGTCGCGGTGACTGCTGCCGCGGTCTTGACCAGGGTCGGTACTCGCATACCGCTCAGCTACCCGGCCAGCCGCGAATCAACCCGACGCACAGATCCTTCACCGGAGCATGCGGAACTCGTAGACAACTTTCATGCCCTTCGATAGCCTCGCCATTCAGTGATGCTTGTCGATAGGAGGCCCCATGCGACGGCTCGTGCTCTCCTTCACGCTGGCGGCGATCGGCGCCTGGGCCGTGGTGCCGGCCCCGGCCTCGGCCGCGCCCCGCCCGGCACCCGCGCCCGTCACCGACGCGGTGACCGCGAAACTCCTCGGCCAGGCCGACGCCGCGACCCGGACCGCCGGGCCGCAGCGGACCCGGGTCACCGTCACCCGGGCGAGCGGCGGATGGGCCTTCGGCACCGCGGTGCTGCTGGCGGACCGGTCCCGGGACGCGCACCCCACCGGGTCGGTCTTCCTCGCGCGGACCGACGGCAAGGGCTGGACCGTCGCCTTCGACGGCGAGGCGTCGTTCGGTGACCTGGCCGCCGCGTCACCGCTGGTGAACACGGACGAGAAGGCGGTGTTCACCACGCCCGTCGCACCGATGTACGCGGGGAGCGACTTCCGGACCGGCATGGCGCTGCCGTTCGCGGTCGGGCAGACGTGGACGCTCACCGGCGGGCCGCACGGCTGGGGCGGCGGCGCGCCGTGGAGTTCCGTCGACCTCGCCGGTGGCGACCAGGTGGTCCGGGCCGCGCGGGCCGGAACCGCGTACACGATGTGCACCGGGTGGATCCGGGTCATCCACGACCGGGGCTACTCGACCGACTACTACCACCTGTGGAGCAGCATCTCGGTGAACGGCGCCGCCGTCGGGCAGGGCGCGTACCTCGGCTACACCGGCACCGACGTCACCTGCGGCGGCTCCGCCACCGGCCGGCACGTGCACTTCGGGCTGCGGCAGAACTCGGTCTACGTCCCGATCGCCGGGCACGGCATCGGCAAGTGGGACTTCGTCAACGGCGCCGGCGAGTACCAGGGTGGCGCCCGGCACGGATCCGCCTTCGCGGGCGTGGGCGGCGCCGTCTACAACTACGGCGCGCTCGGCTTCAACCAGGGAGTCGTCGACGCGAACGGCGGCGGCACGCTGACCCGGCGCTCCGGTCCCGGAACCGGTTACGGCGTCCTCGGATCGCTCGCGGACGGCGCCACGGTCACCGTCTCCTGCTCCGCCAACGGCACCTCGCACACCGGCCGGTACGGCACCACCGCGTTGTGGGACCGGCTCAGCGACGGCAGCTGGGTGTCCGACGCCTACCTGTCCACCGGTGTCAACGGGCCGATAAACGGCTGGTGCTGACCCCGGACTCCCGTCGTCCGACGCGCGCCGGTGCCGAGCACGGCGCCGGCGCGCGCGGCGTATGACACAGACGGGATGCCCACATCCATTGCAGTCCATCGATGAATGTCCATAAGCTCCTGCCACCTCGAGTGCGGCCTGGCCGGGCGGCACACAGTCGATGTCGGGAGGGACCATGGTCCGTTGGCGTAGATTCCTCGGCCGGGCGGCGGCCGTGTTGGCAGTGGTCACCGCGGGAGCGGTCACGATGGTGGCGCCGGCCGGAGCGGCCCCGGCCGGGGACATGACGCCGTACGTCGTCGGCGGCACCCGGGCCGCGCAGGGCGAGTTCCCGTTCATGGTCCGGCTCTCGATGGGCTGCGGCGGAGCGCTCTACAGCCCGCGACTGGTCCTCACCGCCGCGCACTGCGTCGGCCGCACCGGCGCCAACACCAGCATCACCGCCACCCTGGGCGTGGTGGACCTCCAGTCCTCCAGCCGGATCCAGGTCCGCTCCAACTACGTCTACCGCGCCCCCGGTTACAACGGCAACGGCGACGACTGGGCGCTGATCCGGCTCGCCTCCCCGGTCACCTCGCTCGCCACGCTCAAGATCGCGACCAGCACGGCGTACGACAACGGCACCTTCACGGTGGCCGGCTGGGGCGCCGCGCGGGAGGGCGGCGCACAGCAGCGCTACCTGCTCAAGGCCAGCGTGCCGTTCGTCGACGACACCACCTGCAACCGCTACTACGGCGGTGACGTCATTCCCGGCGAGGAGATCTGCGCCGGGTACGCCAGCGGCGGTGTCGACACCTGCCAGGGTGACTCGGGTGGCCCGATGTTCCGCCGGGACGCCGCCAACGCCTGGATTCAGGTGGGCATCGTGAGCTGGGGCAACGGCTGCGCCCGCCCCAACTACCCCGGCGTCTACACCCAGGTCAGCACGTTCGCCTCGGCGATCCAGTCCGCCGCCGCGAGTCTGGGCGGCTGACAGCGCGGGGCGCGGTGGCCCGGTCGCGGCGCAGCGGCCGGGTCACCGCCACGTCCGTACGGCCGGGCCGCGGCACCGTCGCCTGTGCACGTGGATGAGGGTGACTGCTACCTTCCGGACGCATGGACGACTCCCCTCGCTGGTACCGACCCGCCCCCGACGCGCTGCTCCTGGTCGGCAGCGCCACCGCGCTGCTCGGCTACCTGATCCCCTGGTTCCGCGCCAGCCGCCTCCATCAGTGGTCGTACTCGGGCTGGACCTACCTGGAGGCCGAGGGCGGTTGGACCTGGCTGGTCGTGGTGTCCCTGGTGATCGCCGTCCTCGCCGGTCTCTGGGCCGGGCGGAGCGTGGCGTGCGCCAAGCTCGCGGTCGGCGCGGCGGTGGCCGGGATGTTCCTCGCCGGTGCGGTGGTCGCGGTGAGCCTGGGCGCGCTGCCGGAGCGCGACAGCATCAACTGGGTCGGTGAGCTGCCCTTCGGGATGGGGATGCCGCTCATGGCCGTCGGATTCGGGGCCGTCGTCGCCGGGGCGCTGGGCGTCGTACGCCGCCCGGTGCAGGAGTGACGCGACGTCACGCCGCCGGCAGGTCCACCACCCGGTTGGCCCAGCGGGCCATCAGCGCCGGGTCGTGGGTGATGACCAGGACCCCGGCTCCCTGCCGGCGCTGGTAGTCGGTGACGACGGCGGCGACGTGCGCCTGGGTGGAGGCGTCGAGCATCGCGGTGGCCTCGTCGCAGAGCAGGTAGTCCGGCCGATGCACCAGGGCGCGGGCCAGGCATGCGCGTTGCAGTTGCCCGTCGCTCACCGCGTGCGGCCGGCGGGTCAGCAGGTCGGCGGTGAGGCCGACCAGGTCGGCCAGTTCCGCCGTACGGGCGGCCGCCTGCTCGCGTGATGTGCCGGTGGCGCGTAGCGGCTCGGCGATGATGTCGGCGAGGCTGAGCCGCGGGTCGGTGGCGGCGCGCGGGCTCTGGAACAGGATCGCGACGCGGGTGCGCAGGTGCGCCGGCAGGCGGTGGCGGACGCCGCCGAGCGGTTGACCGTCGATCGTGACGTGACCGCCGTCCGGGGCGTGCAGCAGGGCGAGGACGCGGGCCAGAGTGGACTTGCCGCTGCCCGAGGGGCCGCGCAGTCCGACCGTGTCGCCCGGGGCGACGTGCAGGTCGACCCGGTCGAGGACGCGCTGCCCGCCGTACGCGACGGAGACCTGGTGCGCGGCGAGCCCGGCGGCCGGCGCGGCGCCCGGGGCGGCGGCGTCGGTGGCGCCGGGAACCGTGAGCGTCATGCCGGAACCTCCTCGCGCAGCGGGTGGTGGCAGGCGACCCGGCCCTCGCCGTCGGCGGCGAGGCGGGGCAGGGCGTCGCAGGTGCCGGTGGCGCGGGCGCAGCGCGGGGCGAAGGCGCAGCCGCCGGGCAGGTCGGTGAGCGCCGGCGGGTGGCCGGGTACCGGAACGAAGGCGCGGTCGGGCAGCGCGTCGAGCAGACCGGCGGTGTACGGGTGGGCCGGGCCGTCGAACAGCGCCTCGGTGGGGCGGTGTTCGACGATGCGGCTGGCGTACATCACGGCGACGGTGTCCGCGACGCGGCGCGCGGCGGTCAGGTCGTGCGTGATGAGCAGGACGGCGGCGCCGGTGTCGCAGCGGCGGCGCAGCAGATCCAGCGTGTGGTCGACGAGCGGCCGGTCCAGGCCGGTGGTGGGTTCGTCGGCGAGCAGCACCGGCGGGTCGGGCGCGAGGGCGAGCGCGGTGGCGAGCCGCTGGGCCATGCCGCCGGACAGCTCGTGCGGGTACCGGTTCAGGTCGGCCGGGTCGAGACCCACGTCGGCGGCTATCCGGGCGGCGGCGGCCGGCGCGTCGCGGCGGCTGTGTCCGTGGGCGCGCAGCGTCTCCTCCAGCAGCTTCCGCCCGGTACGCACCGGGGTGAGCGCGGTGGCGGGGCTCTGCGGGACGAGGCCCACGCCCCGGCCGCGTACGTGCCGGGCGAGGTGCCGCTCCCCCGCGCCGATCAGGTCGGCCTCCTCGCGTCCCGGCGCGTGCAGGCGGGCCTGCCCGGTGACGGTGGCGTTGCGCGGCAGCAGGCCGAGCAGGGCGTGCGCGAGGACGGACTTGCCGCACCCGGACTCACCGACCACTGCGAGCAGTTCGCCGGGCCGCAGCGTGAGGCTCAGGTCGGTGACGGCGTGCACGACCGCGTCGCGCAGCCGGAAACGGACGGTCAGCCCGTCGACGGTCAGCAGCGCCGGGGCGGTCACAGGTGAAGCTCCGCTCGTACGCGCGGGTCGAGGCGGTCACGCCAGCGGCCGGTGAGCACGGCGAGCGCCAGCGTGGCCGCCACCAGCAGGAGGCCGGGGACGATGCTGGCCCACCAGGCGCCGGTGAGCAGCGACCGCTGCCCGTCGTTGATCATGTTGCCGATCGAGGCCAGGTGCGGCGGCAGGCCGAGGCCGAGGAACGACAGCGCGGTCTCGTGCCAGACGGCGTGCGGCACCATGAGCGTGGTCGCCAGCGCCAGGCGCGGCAGCACGTGCGGCAGCAGGTGCCGGGTGAGCACCCGGACGCGCCCCGCGCCGCCGGAGATCGCGGCGTCCACGAACGGCCGGTTGCGCAGGCTGAGCAGCTCGGAGCGGACGATCCGGGCGGTGGACAGCCAGTGCGTCAGCGCGATGGACGCGATCACCGCGCCGAGGCTGGGGCGCAGCATCGCCACGATGAAGATGCCCAGCAGCAGGTGCGGCAGCGCGGCGACGGTGTCCACGACGCGCATGAGCGCCCGGTCGACCCAGCCGCCGACGCTGCCGGCGACGGCGCCGACCAGGCCGCCGATGACCGCCGCGACGAGCGCGGCGACCGCGCCGACGAGCAGCGAGACGCGCAGGCCGTAGAGGCTGCGCAGAGCCACGTCGCGGCCGAGGTCGTCGGTGCCGGCCAGGTTCTCCGGCGAGGGCGCGAGCCGGGTACGGGAGAGGTCGACGGCGCTCTGGTCGAGCGGCCACAGGACCGGGGCGAGAAGCGCGGCGGCGACGACACCGGCGAGCACGACGACGGCGACGGTCGTGCCGACGCCGCCGGGGAGGCGCAGGCGCCGGACGCGCGCAGGGAGGGCGAGGTCAGTCATCGAGGCGTACCCGGGGGTCGGCGGCGGCGTAGGCGAGGTCGGTGACCAGGTTCGCGGTCAGCACCACGACGGTGGTGGCCAGCGTCGTGGCCGCGAGCAGCGGGAAGTCGGCGCCCAGCGCGGCCTCGACGGTGACCGCGCCGAGGCCGGGCAGGGAGAACACGGTCTCCACCAGGACCGCGCCGCCGACGAGTTCGGGCAGGTGCGTGCCGACCAGGGTGAGGAACGGCAGCAGCGCGGTCCGCAGCGCGTGTCCGAACAGGACGACCCGGCCGGGGAGCCCTCGGGCGCGGGCGGCCAGGACGTGGTCGTCGCGCAGGCTCTCGGCGACCGCGTCGCGGACGAACAGCACGAACCACGGCGCCTGGGAGATCGCCAGCACCGTCACGGGAAGCACCAGGTGCCGGGCCACGTCGGCCGGGTCGGTGCCCGTGGCGGTGATGTCGGTGAGCCCGCCGGCGGGCAGCCAGCCGAGGCTGAGGGCGAACACGGCGATCGCCGCGAGGCCGATCCAGAACACCGGCATGGACTGCACGGCGTACGCGACGGCGCGCAGCGCCCTGTCGAACCAGCCGCCGCGCCGGTACGCGGCCAGCGTGCCCAGCAGCACGCTCGCCACCAGCACCAGGGCCAGAGCGGTGCCGACCAGCAGCAGCGTCCAGCCGGCCCGGGCGGCGAGCACCGAGGTGACCGGCTCGTGCCGGCTCGTCGACCACCCGAGGTCGCCGCGTAGCAGGTTGCCGATCCAGCGGGCGTACTGCACCGGCAGCGGATCGTCGACGCCCCAGTTGGCGCGGATCTGCGCGAGGTTCTCCTCGCTGGTGGTGAACGCCGCCGCGCCCGCGTACTGCTGGGCCGGGTCGATCGGTGAGGCGGCGCCGAGGGCGAACATGCCCATGCTGGTCGCCGCCAGCACCGGTACGGCGACCAGCAGCCGCCGCCGGACCACGACGCCCGCCCCGGCCAGTCGCCGCCGGCCGGTCACGGGCACCGTCACGGCTTCTTCGTCCACGTGTGCACGTTCCACCAGATGCTGTTGGCGACGTCGTGCTCGTGCGGCTCGACCCGCGGCGTCACCCCGGTCACGCCGTCCTTCAGCACGTAGGTGTGCCGGAGGTAGGTGAGGAACACCCACGGCACGTCGGCGGCGAGCTGCTTCTGGAACGTGGCGTACGCGGCCTTACGGGCGGCCGGGTCGGCGTTGTCCCGGCCCTCCTGCAACGCGGCGTCGGTGGCAGCCGAGCGGTACGAACCGGGGTTGAAGAAGCCCTGCCCGGCGAAGGCCGAGCTGAACAGCTTGTACGAGACGAAGTCCGGGTCGTACGGCGTGCCGTAGCCCATCATCAGCGCGTCGTCACCCATCCGCGGGGTGATCGCGTCCCAGGTCAGGCCCTCCGGCGTGACAGTGATGCCGACCTTCTTCGCGTCGGCGGTGACGGCCAGGGCCAGTTCCTTGCGCAGGCTGTCGGTGGCCGGGTACATGAGCGCGAACGCGGCCGGCCGCCCGTCCTTCACCCGGATGCCGTCCGGGCCGGGCTTCCACCCGGCGGCGTCCAGCGCGGCGGTCGCCGCGGCGGTGTCGGCGGCGGGCCTGCCGGCGATCGACGGCTCGGCGTATTCCGACGTGGGCGGCACCGGGCCGAACGCGGGTTCGCCCGCGCCGCCGAGCACGCCTGTCACCATGGCCTGCCGGTCCACCGCGACGTTCAGCGCCTTCCGGATCGCGAGGTCGCCGGTGACCGGGTTGCCCATCGGCAGCATGACGCCCCGGTAGTCGGCGGTCGGCACCTTCTGCACCCGGTAGCCGTCCCGGCCCTCGAACCCGGACGCGAGCTTCGGTGCCAGCTCCGCCGCGTCGAACTCGCCGGCCCGCATCCGCTGGGCCCGGACGTTGTCGTCGGCGACGAACGCCACCACAACGCCGGAGTTCGCCGGCTTGCCACCCCAGTACGTCTCGTTGGCCGCGAGCACGAGCCGGTCACCGGGTGTCCACGAGGTGAACCGGTACGGGCCGGTGCCGACCGGCTTGCGGTTGAACGCGGCCTTGTTGACGTCCTGCCCGGCGAACGCCTTCGCCGGGACGATCCCCAGCGCCAGCCGTTGCAGGAACGGCGCGTACGCGTACTTCAGGGTGAACACGACCGTCGCCGGGTCGGGCGCGGTGACGGAGGCGAGCATGTCCAGATCGGACCGCAGCGTGGAGTCGACTCCCGGGTCGAGCACCGCCTGGTAGGTGAACACCACGTCCTGGGCGGTCAGCGGGCTGCCGTCGTGGAACAGCACGCCCTCGCGCAGCTTCGCGGTGACTGTCTTCCCCTCCGCCGAGACGGCAGGCAGTTCACGGGCCAGGGCGGGCACCAGCTCGTTGCGGGCGTCCCGGGCGACCAGCCCGTCGAAGATCAGCGATGCGCCGTCGACGCCGTAGTTGAGCACCGGGTTGAGCGTGTCCGGCTCGCCGGCGGTGGCGACCACGAGCGTGTCCGCGCCCTTCGGGCCGCCTGTCGAGGCCGTGGGCGACGAGCAACCGGCGGCGGCGAGCAGGGCGGCGGCGAGCACCGCGGCCACGCGTACGGGCTTGGGTCTGATCGCCACGGCAACCCCTCGAACACTCGTCTGCGGGTGGCAGCGCACGGGCGCTCCGGCGAAGATCGATCATCGCGTGCCGGAGCGCCCGCTACCGCCACTATTCGGTAGTTGCCAACTATATGCAATAACCTCTGGTCGATGACGGCGACCCGCCGCCCCCGGTCTCGCTCGCCAGGCGGACGTCCGGCGCGCTGAATATGCTCGGGGGGTGAAGGACAGCGAGCAGGCGGTGCTGGCCGGGATGTTGCAGTCGGCCGAGGACGCCGCCCCGGTGCAGGCGGTCGAGGCCGTCACCGGCGTCATCGCCACGGCGCTGAACGCGCGCGGCGTCTCGCTGCTGATCGCCGACCTCAGCGGCCGTGCGCTGGTCCGGCTGACGCACCAGCCGGCCGGCGGCGGTACCGGCCGGCGTCACGGCGAGGAGGACGCCGAGGTCCTCCCCTTCGACGGCGGGCCCTACGAGCAGGCGCTCCGTCAGCAGGCCCCGGTGGTCGTCCCCGGCGACGGCGCCTGGACCGTGCTGGCGCCGGTCACCGACCGCGGTGAGGCGATCGGCCTGCTGGAGATCGACCTGCCCGACGACCCGGACGGCGACGTGGTGAACTGGGTCGCGCGTACCGCGCACGCGCTGGCGTTCGTGGTCATCGCCAACCGCAGGCACACCGACCTGTTCGAGTGGGGACAGCGCACCACCCCGTTCAGCCTCTCCGCCGAGATCCAGCGTCGCCTGCTGCCCGCCTCGTTCACCTGCGAGGCCGGTGCCTTCGCCCTCTCCGGCTGGCTGGAACCCGCCGCGAGCGTCGGCGGCGACACCTTCGACTACAGCCTGGCCCGGGACCTGCTGCACCTCAGCGTCACCGACGCGATGGGCCACGGCGTGGCGAGCGCGCTCACCGCCACCCTCGGCGTGGGCAGCCTGCGCAACAGCCGCCGCCGTGGCGCCGGCCTGGTCGCCCAGGCCGAGGAGGCCAACCGGGCCGTCGCGGAGAACGCGAACGTACGCGGCGCGTACGTCACCGCCGTGCTGGGCCGCATCGACCTGACCACGGGACGCTGCGAACTGGTGAACGCCGGGCACGTCCCACCGATGCTGGTCCGGGACGGCCGGGTCGTACCGGTGGACCTGCCGGGCAACTTCCCGTTCGGGATGTTCCCCGGCGAGAGCTACCGCAGCGGGGAGCTGCCACTGCTACCCGGCGACCGGCTGGTGGTGGTCACCGACGGCATGCGCGACCGCAACGCCGCCGACCTCGACCTGCCCGCCGCCCTGCTCCGCCTCTCCCACCTGCATCCCCGTGAGGCGGTCCGGGCGCTGTCCGACGCGGTGCTGGAGATCGCCGGGCCGGCTCTGACCGACGACGCCACGCTGCTCGTCGTCGACTGGTACGGCGACCACGGGCCGCGGCGCAGCACCGCCGGTGCCGACACCGCCCGCGTCAGCCCGGACGAGGAGCGCTCAGCGCACCGCCGCCGGTGAACCGTCCTCGGCGTCACGCACCGTGCCGAAGAGCGGGATGACGCGGTCCACCGAGGTGATCGAGAAGACGTTGCGGATCGACTGGCGGACGACGGCCAGACCGAGCCAGCCGTCGCGCTCCCGCAGGTTCTTGTAGACGAGCACGAGCGCGCCAAGGCCGCTGGAGTCCACGAATCCGACCTGGGTCAGGTCGACGACCACCGTCCGGGCGCCGGTCTCCACCACCTCGAGCAACCGGTCACGCAACGTCGGTGCGCTGGCCATGTCCAGGTCGCCGGCGACCTCGATCACCGGGCCGACACGCCCCTGTCTGGTCGTCACCGAGAACTCCACCACTCCCCCTCCACCGCACACCCGTCGCTACCCGACACCGTGCCAGAAATCCGCCCTGATCGCCTCCCGTAGGTGCGCGGCGGTTCAGCGGCCTACCCGCGAAGTGGTGGAGGACACCTCAGTGCGCGCCACCGCGTATCCGCTCTACGGCAGCCCCGCCGCGGGCGCGCCTGAACTACCCTCGCCGCCGTGGACACTGTGGAGATCGATGCGCCCGTCGTCGGCGTGACCGTCTACCCGGACCGCGCCCGGGTCACCCGCCGCGGCGGCGTCCGGCTGGCCGCGGGCGACCACCGGGTACGCGTCGCCCCGCTCCCGCTGGGCCTGCGCCGGGACTCGATCCGGGTGGGTGGCCGGGGCGCGGTGACCGTACTCGGGGTGGACGTGACCGCGTGGCGGCAACCCCGCAGCACCGACGCCCAGGTGGTCGAGCTGGAACGGCGGCGGCGGGAACTGGCGGACGAGCTGGCCGAGGTCGGTGACACCGACGCGGTCGAGGAACAGCGCGGCGAGTTCCTCACCCGGCTCGCCGAGCGGGCCGGTGGCACGTACGCCCGGGCGCTGGCCGCGGGCGACGCGGCCCCGGCCGACGTCGCGGCCTTCACCGACTCGGTGTCCGGTCAGCTCACCGAGTCGCGGGCCCGGCGGCGCGGGCTGGCCCGGCGGCGCACCGAGCTAACCGAGGAACTGGCCGCCGTCGACCGGGAACTGGACGCGGCGCGCGGCAAACGGGAGCCGGACCGGCTGGCCGCCGAGGTGTCCGTCTCGGTGGACGCCGACGACACCGAGGTGGAGCTGGAGCTGACATATCTGGTGGACGGCGCCCGCTGGACGCCCTCCTACGACCTGCGGCTGGTCGAGGACACCATGACTGTCACCTGGTTCGGGCTGGTCAGCCAGGGCACCGGGGAGGACTGGCCGGAGTGCGAACTCCAGCTCTCCACGGCCCGGCCGGCGGCGGCGAGCGGCGTACCCGAATTGTCGCCCTGGTATCTCGACCGGCTCCGGCCGAAGCCGCCGATGGCCGTGTCGGCCGCGTCGTTCGGTGGCGTGGTCCCGCCCCCGGCGCCCGGCGCGGCACCGGCGGGCCGTCCCCGCGCGGCACGGGCCGCGGCGCCGGCGGTGCGGGAGAGCGTCGCCGAGGTGGAGCAGGGCGTGACGGCGGCTACCTACCGTCCCGCGCGGCCGGTGGCGGTGCCCGCGGACGGCAGCGCGCACCGGGTGACGATCGCGGTGCTGGAGCTGCCGGCCCGGCTGGACCACGTGAGCGTGCCGGTGCGTGCCGCCGAGGCGCACCTGCGGGCCACGGTCCGCAACACGTCGGACCACACGCTGCTGCCCGGCCCGGCGTCGGTCTTCCACGGCGCCGATTTCGTGGCGGCGACGCGGCTGAAGACCTGGGCTCCGGGCGAGGAGACGGAGCTGGCGCTCGGGATCGACGACCGGCTGCGGGTGGAGCGGAAGCTGTCCCGGCGCACCGAGAGCAAGGCCACGCTCGGGTCGACGCGGCGGCGGGAGGTGGAGTACCGGATCACTGTGGCGAACCACACGCCCCGGCCGGCCACTGTGGAGGTCCAGGACCAGCTGCCGGTGTCCCGGGACGAGGCGGTGGTGGTACGCGAGACCGCGCTGACGCCGCCGCCGGCCGAGCGTACGGAGCTGGGTGAGCTGACCTGGCGGCTGTCACTGGCACCTGGTGAGAGCGGCGAGATCGCCCTCGGCTTCCGGGTGGAGCTGGCCAAGGGCGTCGAGCTGACCGGCTGGCGGGAGTAGCCGGCGCACACGTTAAGAAGGGCCCCTTCTTATGCGCGATGCGTTAAGAAGGGGCCCTTCCTTCGGTCCTCAGATGCGGCGGCGGCCGTAGAGGCCGGCGAAGACGGCGACGCCGATGGCGGCGAAGCCGACCTGGAGCAACAGCTCGATCCAGTCGATGCCGGGGGTGTCGTCGACGCCGAACGCGCCGGCCACCAGCGTGCCGACGAACGCGGCGACCACACCGATGAGCAGGGTCAGCCAGATCGGGATGTTCTGCTTGCCCGGCACCACCAGGCGCCCGAGCGCACCGATGACGAGACCGATGATGAGCGCGGTGAAGAAGCCCGTGATCTCCACGAGAGGCGTCCCTTCCCTCAGATGTGTTGGCGTCTGGCTGGTTGCCCCGATCAACCAGCCGGCCAAACCCGGGAGCCGCGTTCGTCACGGAACTGTCATGACCGTCCCTGATCAGTGGTCCGAGGGCTGGCGGCGGCGCGGCGCGCCGGGCGGCTCCTCCCGGTCGATGCGCAGTTCCCGCTCCAACTCGGCGATCACCATCCGCAGGTCGTCCAGTCGCTGGCTGATCGCGATCCGGTCCACCTCGTCCGGTATCCCGTCCCCGTCGGAGTCGTAGTCGGAGGCCAGCCCTTCGGTCATCTCCAGCCGGCGCGCCTCCTCCATCGAGTTGACGATGACGGCGATGAGGATGTTCAGCAGGAGGTTGACCGCGATCATCACGAAGCTGACGTAGTAGAGCAGCGTCCACGGCGACACCTCCAGACCCTGTTCCAGCAGGTCCGGCAGCGTCTCCAGGGACAGCAGCACGAACAGCGTGACGAGCGAGCGGCCGATGTCGCCGTACTGCTCGGGATAGCGGTCGCCGAAGATCAGCCAGCCCGCCATGCCGTACACGTAGAGCGTGACGGCGGCGAGCGCGAGGAAACCCGCGACGCCTGGGAGGCTGCGCCACAGCGCCGCGACGATGGTCCGCAGGCCGGGTGAGAAGCGCACGAGGCGCAGCACCCGGGCGACCCGGATGAACCGCAGCACAGCCGAGTCGCCGTGCAGGCCCGGGACGAATATGGCTGCTGTCACCAGCAGGTCGAAGACGTTCCAGCCGTGCCGGAAGAAGTCCTGCGGGCGGCGGCCGTACGCGAGCACCCGGATGGTGATCTCCACGACGAATACCGCCCGGAACATCCACTCCGTCCACCGCAGCACCGGCCCGGCGGCCCCGAGGTTCGGGTACGTCTCGATGCCCAGCACCACGCCGTTGGCCATGATGAGCACCACGATGGCCACCTCGAACGGCCGGGACGCGACGATCCGTGCACAGTGGCCGGCCAGCCCGCGCTTTCCGTCACTGGTCCGGCGCCCGCCGCGCGGTGCCGGAACCGTGTCCCCGATCAGCGTTCCCCTCCGGCACACGAGAGCCGGACGACGCACGGACGACAGGGGGTAGCCACCCGGACACTTTAGTGGATCACCGACGGCGAACTGCTCCGGCGCCCGGGCCGGCTCACAGCCAGCCGCGCCGCTTGAACAGCAGGTAGAGCGCGCCGCAGACGGCGAGCATCAGGGCCACCGCGAACAGGTAGCCGAACCGCCAGTCCAGCTCCGGCATGTGGGTGAAGTTCATCCCGTAGACGGTGCCGATCAGGGTGGGCGCGAACAGGATGGCCGCCCACGCGGAGACCCGTTTGATCTCCTCGTTCTGCTCGAAGCTGGCAGCGGTCAGGCTGCGCATCTCCTCGTTCTGCGCCTGCGACACCAGTGTGGCGTTGACTGTGAGGATGTTCTGGAGCAGGTGCCGGAACCCGTCCACCCGCTCCACCACATGGGTCAGGTGGTCGGCCACGTCGCGCAGCCGGCGGCGCAGCTCCTCGTCCGTGCCGTACCTGTCGAAGCCGTGCGTGAGCGCGTCGACCACCTTCAGCAGCGGCCGGGCGGCCCGCTGGAACTGAATCACCTCGCGGCTCAGCTCGTAGATGCGGCGGCTGGCGTTCGGGTCGCCGCCGAACACCTCGGTCTCGATCTCGTCGATGTCGTTCTCCAGCCCGGCCACCACCGGGGCATAGCCGTCCACCACCCGGTCCAGCACGGCGTAGAGCACCGCCTCCGGGCCGAGCGCGAGCACCTCGGGTTCGGCCTCCAGCCGCCGCCGTACCCCGGCCAGGTCCGGCGTGCCGCCGTGCCGCACGGTGATCACGAAACCGGGGCCGAGGAACAGGTGCAGCTCGGCGAACTCGACCGCCTCCCGGGCGTCCAGGTAGCGGGCGGCGCGCAGCACCACGAACAAGGTGTCGCCGTAGCGTTCCAGCTTGGGGCGCTGGTGGGCGTTGATCGCGTCCTCGACGGCCAGGTCGGGGAGCTGGAACTCGGCGGCGAGCGAGGCGACCTCCTCCCGGCCCGGCCGGCGCAGCCCGATCCAGGCCATCGCGTCGTCGAGGTGTTGCAGGCAGCGGAACGTGTCGGCGAGGGTGACAGGCGACGCCCGGCGTACGCCGCCGACGTAGACGCCGCTGTCGACCAGCCCGTCGGGTCGCTCCGGCTCGGCCGCACCCGCGTCGATGGCGTGCTCGTCCAGGCGGCGGCCGAACCCCTCCGAGGACCGGTTGTCCGCCATGCCCCTCCCCCGCTGCTCGGCCGGGTCGCCGAGTCCCCCGCCCGCGCTCGCGCAAACGTCAGGGGCGGTAGCGGTAGCCCATGCCCGGTTCGGTGATCAGGTGGCGGGGCCGGGCCGGGTCGTCCTCCAGCTTGCGCCGCAACTGGGCCATGTACTGCCGCAGGTAGTTCGTCTCGTGGTGGTACTCCGGCCCCCACACGTCGTGCAGCAACTGGCGCTGGCTGACCAGCTTGCCCGGGTTGCGCAGCAGCTTCTCCAGCATGGCCCACTGGGTGGGGGTGAGCTTGACCTCGACGCCGTCGTCCCGGGTGACCGTCCGGTCGGCCAGGTCGACGGTGTTGTGGCCGATCCGCAGCGCGGGCACGGCGGGCGTGGCCGGGGCGAGCCGCCGGGTCACCGCGCGGATGCGGGCCAGCAGCTCGTCCACCCCGAACGGCTTGGTCACGTAGTCGTCGGCGCCCGCGTCGAGCGCGGCCACCTTGTCCTCGCTGCCGGCCCGTCCGGACAGCACGATGATCGGCACGGCGGTCCAGCCGCGCAGACCCCGGATGACGTCGGTGCCGTCCAGGTCGGGCAGGCCGAGGTCGAGCACCACCAGGTCCGGCGGGTGCCCGGCGGCGGCCTTGAGCGCGGCGGCGCCGCTGCCTGCGACCTCGACGTCGTAGCCCCGGGCGCGCAGGTTGATCCGCAGCGCGCGCAGGATCTGCGGCTCGTCGTCGACGACCAGGATCCGGGTCATTCCTGCGGCCCCTCCGGCTGGGTGGCGGCCGGCAGCCGCAGCACCATGGTGAGACCGCCACCGGGCGTGGTCTCCGGGGTGATGCTGCCACCCATCGCCTCGGCCAGTCCCCGGGACAGCGCCAGCCCCAGGCCCACCCCGGTCTGGTTGTCCCGGTCGCCGAGGCGCTGGAACGGCAGGAAGACGTGCTCCCACTGGTCCTCCGGGATGCCCGGGCCGGTGTCGATCACCCGCAGCTCGACCTGCCCGGCGTGCGCGCTGCCGGTGATCGCCGGCGGCCGGCCGGGCGGGCTGTGCCGCAGCGCGTTCGCCACGATGTTGACCAGCACCCGCTCCAGCAGGCCCGGGTCGGCCAGCGCCGCCGGCAGGTCGGCCGGGATGTCGGTGGTCACCTCGGCCGCCGCCGGGCCCAGCTCGTCAAGCGCGAGGGGTACGGCGTCCTCCAGCCCGATCGCTGTGGCGCTCACGCCCAGCGCGCCGGCCTGCAACCGGCTCATGTCGAGCAGGTTCGCCACCAGCCGGCCCAGCCGGTCCAGCGACTCGTCGGCGGTGGCGAGCAGTTCCTCCCGGTCGTCCGCGTCGAACTCGACGTCGTGGCTGCGCAGGCTGCTCACCGCCGCCTTGGCCGACGCCAGCGGCGTACGCAGATCGTGGCTGACCGCCGCGAGCAGCGCGGTCCGCATCCGGTCGGCGGCGGCGAGCGGACGGGCGGTGGCGGCCTCCTCGGCCAGCCGTTCCTGGCGCAGCGCGACGGCGGCCTGCGCGGCGAACGCCTCGACCACCCGCCGGTCGGCCGCCTCCAGCCGCCGGCCGGCGAGCACCACGCTGAGCCGGTCGTCGACCGGCACCACCGTCTCGCCCGCGCCCGGGCTACCGGGCGGCCGCTCGCCGACGCTCGCCACCACCCGCCAGGCGTCCGCCCCCCGGGCGCGCGCCGGGCGTCCGCCGGCCTCGTCGGTCAGCTCCAGCACGCTCACCGCGCGCAGCCCGAACGTCTCCCGCAGCCGGTCCAGCAGCGCGGGCAGCGGCCGCTCGCCGCGCAGCACGCTGCCCGCCACGGTGGCCAGGGTCTGCGCGTCGGCGGAGGCCCGGGCCGCCTCCCGGGTACGCCGGGCCGCCACGTCGACCACCCAGCTCACCGCGATGGCGACGCCGACGAACACGCCCAGGGCGAGCAGGTTGTCCGCCTCGGCGATGGTGAGCGTCCGGTACGGCGGCGTGAAGAACCAGTTGAGCAGCAGCGAACCGCCGAGCGCGGCGACCAGCGCGGGCCACAGCCCGCCGACGAGCGCCACGCCCACCACACCGGCGAGGAACAGCAGGATGTCGTTCGTCAGGGTGAGATCGGGCAGCGTCCGCAGCACGAGCGTGAGCAGCGGCATGCCGAGCACCGCGAGCGCGTACCCGATCAGCCGTCGCCGCCGGGACAGCGCGGCGGGCACCGACGTACCCCGGCGCCCGCGCCCCGCCTCGGGGTGGGTGACCAGGTGCACGTCGATCGGGCCGGACAGCGCGGTGGTGGTCACCCCGACGCCCCGGGAGAACACCTGCGCGAACCGGCCCCGGCGGCTCGCGCCGAGCACGAGCTGGGTGGCGTTGACGCCCCGGGCGAAGTCCAGCAGCGCCGCCGGGATGTCGGTGCCGAGCACCTGGTGGTACGTACCGCCGAGGCTCTCCACCAGCACCCGCTGCCGGGCGAGCTGGGCCGGGTCGGCGCCGGCGAGCCCGTCGCTGCGGGCCACGTGCACGGCGAGCAGGTCGGCGCCCTTGCTGCGGGCGGCGATCCGGGCCGCCCGGCGGATCAGCGTCTCGCCCTCGGGGCCGCCGGTCAGCGCGACCACCACCCGTTCCCGCGCCTCCCAGGTGTCGGAGATGCCCTGCTGGGCCCGGTACGCGTCGAGCTGCTCGTCGACCTTGTCGGCCAGCCAGAGCAGCGCCAGTTCGCGCAGCGCGGTGAGGTTGCCGACCCGGAAGTAGTTGCCGAGCGCGGCGTCGATCTTGTCGGGCCGGTAGATGTTGCCGTGCGCCATCCGGCGGCGCAGCGCCTCCGGCGTCATGTCCACCAGCTCGACCTGCTCGGCGGCCCGGACCACCTGGTCCGGCACCGTCTCCCGCTGGGTGGTGCCGGTGATCTGCGCGACCACGTCGTTCAGTGACTCCAGGTGCTGCACGTTGACAGTGGAGAGCACGCTGATCCCGGCGTCGAGCAGCTCCTGCACGTCCTGCCAGCGCTTCTCGTGGCGGGAGCCGGGCACGTTCGTGTGAGCCAGCTCGTCCACCACGACGACCTCGGGCCGCCGGGCCAGCACCGCGTCCAGGTCCATCTCGGTGAACTCGACGCCCCGGTACGTCATCGACCGGCGCGGCACCACCTCGAGGTCGCCGACCATCTCGGCGGTGTGCCGGCGGCCGTGCGTCTCGACCAGGCCGATCACCACGTCGGTGCCGCGCTCGGCCCGGCGCTGGGCCTCCTCGAGCACGGCGTACGTCTTCCCGACGCCCGGAGCGGCACCGAGATAGATCCGCAGTTCACCCCTGCCCACGCCCCCATCCTCCCCGAGTGCAAGGAAGGGCCCCCTGTTAACGCCTCGCGAGGTGAAGGGGGCCCTTCTTAACACTTCCGTCAGCGCGCCGGGAACGCCTCGTCCAGCGCCAGGTTGAGTTCCAGCACGTTCACACCGGGCTCGCCCATGAAGCCCAGCGCCCGGCCGGTGGTGTGCTCGGCGACCAGCCGCCGTACCGCCGCCGGGTCCGCGCCGCGCTCCCGCGCCACCCGGGCCACCTGGATCCGGGCGTACGCCGGGGAGATGTGCGGGTCGAGGCCGCTGCCGCTGGCGGTGACCGCGTCGGCCGGTACGGCCGGGCGCGCCGGGGCGTCCCCGCGTACCGGGGTGACGATGCCGCCCTCGGCCACGTAGTCGTGGCCGGGCTGCGCCGCCTCCACCGGCACGCCCTGCCAGATGGTGACGAACGGCGTCGCGGGCGCGGCCTGGTTGACGCTGACCACGCGGGTGATCGGGCCGGTGAGGCCGTCGGCGCGGAACACGGCGAGCACCGCGCCCACCCCGTCCGGCGTGCAATACGGGCGCCGCCCGTCCACGCCGTCCAGTTCCGCGACCGCCTTGCTGCGGGCGCAGACCTGGGTGAGCAGGCTCTGCGCGGAGGTCTCCTCATCGCCGGTGAGCGTGTCCACCACGCTCTCCGGGCCGAGGTTGCCCGCCGCGGTGGCGGTCGGGTCGTAGCCGTCCCCCGCGGCCGACGGGCGGGACTGGAAGTAGCGCGGGATCGGGTTGCCGTCCGCGTCGGTGAACGACTGGCCGATCAGCGAGCTGCCGACGGTCCGGCCGCCGACGGTGAGCAGTGAACCGTCGGCCTTGCCGTCGAGGCCTGGGAGCCGGCCGACGGCGACCAGGGCGAGCGGGTAGACCAGGCCGAGCAGCACGGTGAAGACGAGCACCGCGCGCAGGGCGGCCAGGTGCTGGGAGAGCCAACTGGGAAGGCGCATCACGAGATCCCCGGGACGAACTGGACGAGCAGGTCGATGAGCTTGATGCCGACGAACGGCACCACGATGCCGCCGAGGCCGTAGAGCCACAGGTTGCGGCGCAGCAGCGTCGAGGCGCTGGCCGGGCGATAGCGCACGCCGCGCAGGGCCAGCGGGATCAACGCCACGATGACCATCGCGTTGAAGACGACGGCGGAGAGGATCGCCGACTCTGGGCTGGCCAGGCGCATGATGTTGAGCCGGTCCAGCGACGGGTAGATGCCGGCGAACATGGCCGGGATGATCGCGAAGTACTTCGCGATGTCGTTGGCGATGCTGAACGTCGTCAGCGCACCCCGGGTGATCAGCAATCGCTTGCCGATCTCCACGATCTCGATCAGCTTGGTCGGGTCGGAGTCGAGGTCGACCATGTTGCCGGCCTCCTTCGCGGCCGACGTGCCGGTGTTCATGGCGACGCCGACGTCCGCCTGGGCCAGCGCGGGCGCGTCGTTCGTGCCGTCGCCGGTCATGGCGACGAGCCGGCCGCCCTCCTGCTCCTTCTTGATCAGCGCGAGCTTGTCCTCCGGCGTGGCCTCGGCGAGGAAGTCGTCCACGCCCGCCTCGTCGGCGATCGCCTTCGCGGTACGCGGATTGTCACCGGTGATCATCACGGTGCGGATGCCCATCCGGCGCATCTCGTCGAAGCGCTCCCGCATCCCGGCCTTCACCACGTCCTTGAGGTGGATGACGCCGAGCGCCCGGGCCGGTTCCCCGGCCACGTGCTCGGCCACCACGAGCGGCGTGCCGCCGGTGCCGCTGATCCCGTCGACCAGTTCACCGACCTGCTCGGTCGGGTGGCCGCCGTTGTCGCGTACCCACTTCATCACCGCGGCGGCCGCGCCCTTGCGGACGTGCCGGACGCCCCCGTCGGCGTCGAGGTCGACGCCGCTCATCCGGGTCTGCGCGGTGAACGGCACGAACGTGGCGTGCGGGATGAGACCGGGCTCGCGCTCGCGCAGCCCGTACTCGTTCTTCGCGAGCACCACCACCGAGCGGCCCTCGGGGGTCTCGTCGGCCAGGCTGGACAGCTGCGCCGCGTCGGCGAGCGTGGCCGCGTCCACGCCGGTCACCGGCAGGAACTCGGCGGCCTGCCGGTTGCCGAGCGTGATCGTGCCGGTCTTGTCCAGCAGCAGCGTGTTGACGTCGCCCGCCGCCTCGACCGCCCGGCCGCTCATCGCCAGCACGTTGCGCTGCACGAGCCGGTCCATGCCGGCGATGCCGATCGCGGACAGCAGCGCGCCGATGGTGGTCGGGATGAGACAGACCAGCAGGGACACGAGGACGACGCCGGTGACGCCGCAGTCGGTGATCGCCGCGGTGTCGGGCGCGGCGGCCTGGTAACCCTTGGCGAAGATCGCCATGGGCTGGAGCGTGACGACGGCGAGCAGGAAGATGATCGTCAGCGCGGCCAGCAGGATGTTCAGCGCGATCTCGTTCGGCGTCTTCTGCCGGTTGGCGCCCTCGACCAGCGCGATCATCCGGTCGATGAAGCTCTCGCCCGGCTTCTGGGTGATCCGGACGACGATCCGGTCGGAGAGGACCCGGGTGCCGCCGGTGACCGCGCTGCGGTCGCCGCCGGACTCCCGGATCACCGGGGCGGACTCGCCGGTGATCGCCGACTCGTCGACGCTGGCGATTCCCTCCACCACGTCGCCGTCACCGGGGATGACCTGCCCGGCCTCGACCAGGACGACGTCACCCTGCCGCAGTTGCGGGGCGGGCACCGCCTCGTCCCGGTACGCGTTCGCGGCGGCACCGGGCGTCCAGCCGACCAGGCGGGTGGCGATGGTGTCCTGCTTGGCCCGGCGCAGCGTGTCGGCCTGGGCCTTGCCGCGTCCCTCGGCGACCGCCTCGGCCAGGTTCGCGAAGATCAGGGTCAGCCAGAGCCAGACGGTGATCGCGACCGCGAAGACCGACGGGTCGGCGACCGCGAGCACAGTGGTGAACAGCGCGCCGATCTCCACGATCAGCATCACCGGGTTGTGCCACAGGGTGCGCGGGTCGAGCTTGCGCAGCGCGTCCGGCAACGACCGGAGCAACTGGCGAGGGTCGAGCAGTCCGCCGCCGACCCGGTCCCGGCGGCCCGGCGTGCTGGGAGTCGGCGCGTCGGCAGTCTGAGCAGGCGCGGTCATGTCCTTGTCTCTCATGGTTGTCACAGCCCTTCGGCCAGCGGGCCGAGCGCGAGTGCGGGAAGGAAGGTGAGCGCGACGAGGACGACTGTGACGCCGACGACCATGCCGACGAACAGCGGCCGGTGGGTCGGCAGGGTGCCCTCGGAGGCGGGTGTGGGTTGCTGGCGGGCCAGCGAGCCGGCCAGCGCGAGCACGAAGATGATCGGCAGGAACCGGCCGAGCAGCATGCAGAGCCCGAGCGCGGTGTTCCACCACTGTGTGTTCACGGTGATGCCGGCGAACGCGGAGCCGTTGTTGTTGCTGGCCGAGGTGAACGCGTAGAGCACTTCGGACAGTCCGTGCGGCCCGACGTTCAGCGCCGTCGAGTCGTTGCCGGTGGCGAACGCGGCGGCGGTGCCGGTGAGCACCAGTGCCGGGGTGATCAGGAAGTACATCGAGGCGAACTTGATCTCGCGCGAGCCGATCTTCTTGCCCAGGTACTCCGGGGTGCGCCCGACCATCAGCCCGGCCACGAACACCGTGATCACCGCGAGGATCAGCAGCCCGTACAGACCGGCGCCGACCCCACCGGGGGCGACCTCGCCGAGCATCATGTTGCCGAGCGTCATCATCCCGCCCAGCGCCGTGTACGAGTCGTGGAACGAGTTGACGGCGCCGGTCGAGGTGAGCGTGGTGGCCGCCGCGAACGTGGCCGAGTTCGACACGTCGAAGCGCACCTCCTTGCCCTCCAGCGCCGCGCCGACCGCCTGCGGCACCGTGCCGTCGCCGGTCAGCTCGAAGACGTTGGTGAGGGTGATGCCGGCGAGCGCCAGGATCGCCATGACGGCGACGATCGCGTAGCCCTGCCGCTTCTGCCCCACCATCCGGCCGAAGACCCGGGGCAGGCTGAACGGGATCACCAGGATCAGGAAGATCTCCAGCCAGTTCGTCCACGCGGTCGGGTTCTCGAACGGGTGGGCGCTGTTGACGTTGTAGAAGCCGCCGCCGTTGGTGCCCAGCTCCTTGATGACCTCCTGGCTCGCCACCGGCCCGCCGGTGACGGTCTGGGTGCCGCCGGTCAGCGTGGTCACGTCGGTGCCGCCGGACAGGTTCTGCACCACGCCGCCGAGCATCAGCGCGAGCGCGCCGAGCACCGCGATCGGCAGCAGGATCCGCAGCGTGACCCGGGTCAGGTCGACCCAGAAGTTGCCCAGCTCGCCGGTGCGGCTGCGGGCGAAGCCCCGGACCAGCGCCACCGCCACGGCGATGCCGACGGCGGCCGAGACGAAGTTCTGCACCGCCAGGCCGGCCATCTGCACCAGGTGGCCCATCGTCGACTCACCCGAGTACCACTGCCAGTTCGTGTTGGTCACGAACGACACAGCGGTGTTCCACGCGCCGTGCGGCACCACCGGGTCGAATCCGAGCGACAGCCACAGGTGGTTCTGCAGGCGCTGGAACGCGTACAGGAACAGCAGGGAGACGGCCGAGAAGGCCAGCACCGAGCGGGCGTACACGCCCCAGGTCTGCTCGGCGGCCGGATTGACCCCGACCAGGCGGTAGATCCCCCGCTCGACCCGGGACGACCGGGTTCCGGCGACCACGCGGTGCATGTAGTCGCCGAACGGCCGGTGCACGGCGACGAGCGCCACCACCAGGGACAGGACGAAGAGCACGCCGGCTGTCGTCATGCTCATCAGAAGCGCTCCGGGAACAGCAGGGCGGCGACCAGGAACACGCCCAGGCCGATCGCCAGCACCAGGCCGACGGCGTTGACGGCGTTCACAGCTTCTCCACGCCCCTCACCACGAGGGCGAGAGCCGCGAACAGCCCCACCGTCAGCAACACGAACAGCACGTCAGACACGGCTGATCTCTCCTAGCGGAAGATGTCCTCGCGACCGCTTCCCGGCCGCGCCGGGCAATCACAGCGCCGTATCCGCCGGACGGACAGGGGTCTTGACGCGACCATCACGCGCGGCCGCGGTTTCTTGACGCGCTTTTCACGCCGCCTCCGCGACCGGTGATCCGGGTCACCGGACGGGCCTCGACGCCGATCGACCGGAGGTGCCGGTAGCCGGCGCCGAGCACCGCGGCGAACTCGATCGGCACGGCCCGGGACCAGGCGTCACCCGGGCCGGTCAGCTCGCCGTAGCGGTGCGCGAGGAACCCGACGAAGACCGCCGCACCCAGCGCGGCCACCGCCGCGACCGCGCGCAGGTCCGCCACCGCGAGCGGCGAGGCGCGGTCCTCAGCGGGCGGCGGCGCGGGAGACGAGCGCCTCGGCCACCTCGCGCAGCTTGCGGTTGGAGTCCTGGGAGAGCTTGGCGAGCAGCGTGAACGCCTCCTCGGCGGAGCAGCGCCGCTGGCCCATGATGATGCCCTTGGCCTGCTCGATCACCGCCCGGCTGCGCATCGCCTCCTGCATCTGCCGGGCCAGCGTCGCGGTGCTCTCGTAGAGGTGCGCGTTGGCGAGCGCCACCGCCGCGTACGCCGCGAACTCCTCCGCCAGCTCGATCGACGACTTGTCGAACGCGCGCGGCGTGCCGCCGTGGATGTTCAGTGCCCCGGTGACCGCCTCCTGGATCGGCAACCCGATCGACAGTGAGCTCTGGACTCCCGCCGCCCGGGCCCGTGCGGCCCAGCCCGGCCAGCGCGGCTCGTCGGCCAGATCGGGCAGGCAGATGCTCACCGCGCTCATCGAGGCGTCCAGGCAGGGGCCGTCGTCGTGCGCGTACTGCCACTCGTCGAGGCTGCGGGCCAGGTCGCTGGTGTAGGCGATGGCCCGGTTCGCGCCCGCCTGCACCAGGGAGACGGACACGTGCGCGCTGCCCGGGACCGCCCGGTTCGCCAGTTCGGCGACACGTGCCAGGACGTCGTCGAGCGCCACCTCGTCGAGCCGGATCCGGCTCAGCTCCGCGAGGGCGTCGGCGGGTTCCATGCTGGCGGATTCCATCCTCGTGTCCTGTCCTGGCGGGGTCATCGGCGTCTGTCGTTCCGCTGACGGTACCCGGCACGGGCGGGTCCGAACGCCTCCCACGCTGCGATGTCCACCCGGTCGACGTATCGTCGGGTACGGGTCAAGACATGTGCCCTCCCTGCTCGCGGCGTGCTCGCCGCGGGCTTCCTCAATCGGTGAGGTCGGAGGTGACATGTCGGACGAACGGCCGGTCTTCGGCTGTCATGACGTCCCCACGGCGTCCGGGGCGTTCCGCCGGGACGAGCCGATCATGTGGCTGAGCTGCGACGCAGGCGTGGACATGACATGGATCTCGGTGGCCGGCGAGGTGGACCTCAGCAACGCGCACCTGCTCACCGAACTCGTGGAGACCGCCGTCGCGGCGTCCGCCCCGCTCGTGGTGATCGACCTGTCGGAGGTCAGCTTCTTCGGCGCGTACGGCACGAGCGCGCTGGTGCTGGCGCAGCGGATGCTCATCCGGCACGGGCGGCGGCTGGTCCTGCACCGGCCCTCCCCGGTGGTCCGGCGCGTCCTCGGCGTCACCGGCACGCTCACCGCGTTCGAGGTCGTCGATCGGCCCGCGTTGCCAGCCGTCGGCGACGGGTCGGCACGTCCCGTCGTACCCACCCGCTCCGGGTCGTAGAGTTGTCCCGGTAGTCGACGTCCCGTCGGGGGCGTCACGAACGAGCGTCAAGAAGCGGCGCAGGTCCCGATCCATGCCGGAATCGGGATGCTGGTCCGTCACCACGGGCCGATCCCCGTCACCAGCCGTCCCGGCCTACCGGGCCGACGGCGTCGCTTCGCACAAGGACGTCACAGCTCATGCCGCAGGCCCACCCCGACCTCGCCGCTGCCTTGATCAGACTCGGCCGGATCAAGTACGACGAAGTCGACCTCGACGTGGTGTTGTCGACCATCGCCCAGGTCGCCAAGGACACCCTGCCCGGGACCGCCGAGGTGTCGGTCACCCTGGTGCAGGGCACGGAGGCGCACACCGCCGCGTACACCGGCGAGCTGGCGCTGACGCTCGACGAGTGGCAGTACGCGCAGGGCCGCGGCCCGTGCCTGGACGCCGCCACCACCGGCACCGCCATGCTGGTGCCGGACATGGCGGCGGAGAGCCGCTGGCCGGAGTGGGCGGCCCGGGCGCACGCGGCGGGCGCGGCCAGTTCGCTGTCGATCGGCCTGCCCATCCAGGAGGCGATGGTCGGCGCGCTGAACATCTACGGCGCATCGCCCGGCGTCCTGGACCGCCAGGTCGAGCTGGCGCAGACGCTGGCCGGGTACGCCGCCATCGCGCTCGCCAACGTCCACCTCTACGAGAGCACGGCGACGCTGGCGCAGCAGATGCAGGAGGCGATGCAGAGCCGGGCCGTGATCGAGCAGGCGAAGGGCATCATCATGGGGCAGCGGCGCTGCTCGGCCGACGAGGCGTTCGCCATCCTGGCCCGGGTGTCCCAGGACTCCAACCGCAAGCTGCGTGAGGTCGCCGAGTCACTCGTCGATCGCGCGGTGCACGGGCCTCGTGACTGAGCGTGAGGTCAGCGCGGCATCTCGCGCCAGCCGGAACCGCTCGCGCGCCACGCCCCGGCCAGGATCGTCGCCGAGCCGCGGCTCGGGCACTGCTGGATCCGGGACCGGCCGCTCGCCCCGCCGATCTGCGCCTGGACCTGCCACTGGCTTCCGTCGGTACGGATGTAGACGTCGCGCCGTCCGCGAGGGTTGCTGACGCCGTTCCACCAGTGTTCCTCGACCACCATGCGGTGACCGTACCTCAGGAGACCCGGACCGGCCCAGACCGGAATTCCGTTGCTCCGCGTGACCGGGCGGCGCACCCTCCACGAATGACCCCACCGGACCTGCCGCGCCAGTTCACCATTCGCGAAGGCGAGCTGCGCATCCTCAACCCGTTCGACGACGTCAAGCTGGCCACGCTGGGCCGGGCGATCCGGCTGCGGCCCGGCGACGAGCTGCTCGACCTGTGCAGCGGAAAGGGCGAATTGCTCTGCACCTGGGCCCGTGACCACGGGATCACCGGCACCGGGGTCGACATCAGCACCGCCTTCACAGCCGCCGCCCGGCAGCGCGCCGCCGAACTCGGCGTGGCCGGCCGGGTGCGTTTCGTGCACGGCGACGCCGCGGCGTACACCCCGGAGCGGCCGGTCGACGTGGCCGCCTGCGTCGGCGCGACCTGGATCGGCGGCGGGGTGCCCGGGACGCTGGAACTGCTCGACCGGGCGCTGCGGCCGGGCGGCATGGCGATCGTCGGCGAGCCCTACTGGCGGCGTGACCCGCCCGACGACGAGGCCGTCACCGGCTCGCACGCCCGGTCCCGCGACGAGTTCAAGGATCTGCCCGGCCTGGTCGAGTCGTTCGGAGAGTGCGGCTGGGACCTGGTCGAGATGGTCCTCGCCGACCAGGACAGCTGGGACCGGTACGCCGCCTCGCACTGGCTGAACCTGCGCCGCTGGCTGGACGCCAATCCGGACGACGAACTGGCCCCGGAGCTGCGGCGGGAGCTGACCGAGGACCCGGTGCGGTACGTCCGTTTCCAGCGCGAGTATCTGGGGTGGGGCGTGTTCGCACTGCTGCGGCGCTGACCTGCTTAACGAACGGCTACGCAGGGTAAAGACAGATCATGGGACAGTTGCGCACCTCGCCGCCGCCGCCGCAGGCCTCAGAGCTGGAGCGGTGGGTGCTGGACAGTCCCGAGGATCTGCGCGGCCTGCGCGCCTCCCTACGCGACGCGCTGAACCGGCACGGCCTGGTGCAGGGTGCGGACCTCGACGAGGTGCCGCACCTGGTCGTGCTGGTCGCCACCGAGCTGGCCAGCAACGCGCTGCGGCACGGTCGCCCGCCCACCATCATCACGCTGCTCGCCACCGACGACCGGTTCCTGCTCGACGTGGCCGACCACGACGTCAGTTCGGTGCCGGAGCTGACCGACATCCACCCGATGGACTCGGGCGGGCGAGGGCTGTTCCTGGCCCAGTCGGTCTCGCTCGACGTCGGCTGGTACGGCACCGAGAAGACCAAGAACATCTGGGCCTCGTTCTCCCGGTGACGACCCGGCCGACCGGCCGCTCAGCGGTCCCCGGCCGGGATCGGGTCGTCGTACTGGCCGGACGGCCCGGCCAGCGGTTCGCCGCCCACCAGCGGCCACGGGTTCGGGGTGCAGCCGTGCAGGCCGAGCGTCTGCTGCACCATGACCGGCGCCGGGCCGCCGGCCCGGGGGCAGCGCTCGTGCCCGCGGCCCAGCCGGTGGCCGACCTCGTGGTTGAGCAGGTACTGCCGGTAGCGGGAGAGGTCGGTCACGTGCGGCACCCCGTACACCCAGCGGGCCACGTTGATCACCACCTGGTCGCCGTTGCGGCAGGACGTGTAGCGGTCACTCGGGTCGCCGCAGAGCCGCCCCCGGGTGACAGGCGTGGTGAGCAGCACTGTGAAGTCGGCCGGGTCGTCGCGGCCCACCCGTTGCAGCCGCCACCGGCCGTCGCCGGTCCAGCCGCGCCGGTCGGCGAGGGTGGCGGCGACGTCCCGGGCGAACCGCTCCACGTCCACGTTGCGGATGCCGTCCTCCACCGCGACCCGATAGCGCAGCAGCTCACCGGAGCGGCCGGCGACCGCGCCGACCGTGTCGGCGGTGCGGAAGGTGCCGTCGCCCCGGGCCGGATAGCCGATGCCGGGGGCCACCCGGCCGGCCGCCGGGACCGGCGTCGGCGCGGCGCGGGCGCCCGCTGGGGGCGCGCTCGGTGCCGCCGCCGGCACGGTCCGCCGCACCTCGATGCGGTCCAGCAGGTCCGGGTGCCGCGCGGCGTACCCGCCGGCGGCGAGCGCGGCCCCGACCAGGACCACCGCCAGGAACCGCCCTGATCGCGATCTCCGCCGCCGGTGCAGCCCCCGCTCGTGCCCGCCCACGTCGATCTCCGTCCGTCGCGCCGCCCCGCTCCGGGCAGGAGTACGGACGCCGGGCCCGGACGGTTGAACGGGCGGGCCGGGTACCGTCGGTGCCGGGGTGGGCGACCTGCCGCCTGTCGGAGTCCAGGGAGAGCCACCCGTGTCACCAGCCGAGCGACTGCTCGACGCCGCCGTCGCGACCGCGCGCGGCACCGACGTACGCGAAGCCGAGCGAGCCCTCGACGGGCTCGTCGTGGCCGACGGCGCGGCGGTGGACGCGGCGCTGCTCGCCCGGCTCACGCGCGACGTGGGCCGGCTCTGGCCGCGGGGCTGGCAGCCCGCCGACCTGGACCGGCTCGCCACCCGGCGGCTCACGCCGCGCGGCGCCCGGCTGCTGCGCGACGTCATGGCCGCGCAGCGGCGCACCCTGCCCGCGCCGGTACCGGCCTGGTTCGACGACCAGCTCACCGACACGGGCGCCCGCTGGGACGACGACGCGGGCTGGCTGGACCGGCGCGCCGACGGGGACCGGATCACCGCGCTGCGGGACGCGGTCGACGCGGCCGTCCTGGTGGCGGGGCTTCCGCCGGTCGCGGCGCTCCGGCCGCCGCCCGGCTCGGCGGGCACCGCACTCGCCGCCGTGACACCGAGCGGTTCCCGGATGCTCGACCGGGTACGCGCACTGCTGGCGAAGGCCGAGTCGACCGGCTACCCGGCCGAGGCGGAGGCGTTCACCGCGAAGGCGCAGGAGCTGATGGCCCGGCACAGCATCGACGCGGCGCTGCTCGACGCCGGGGCCGAGCGGTCCGGCGGCCCGGGCGGCGTGCGGATCGGCGTCGACGCCCCGTACGCGGCCGCGAAGGCACTGCTGATCCAGGAGGTGGCGGCGGCGAACCGGTGCGAGTCGGTCTGGTCCGACGACCTGGGCTTCGCCACAGTGCTCGGTTTCCCGGCCGACCTGGCGGCGGTCGAACTGCTGCACACCTCGCTGCTCGTGCAGGCCACCGCCGCGATGCTGCGCGGCCGGGGCGAGCGCGGCAGGGCCGGCGGGCGGCGCACCAAGGGCTACGACGAGTCGTTCCTCAACGCGTTCGCGCTGCGCATCGGCGACCGGCTGCGGGAGGCGAGCGCGGCGGCGGCCGAGGAACTCGACGACGACCGGCTGCTGCCGGTGCTCGCGGCCCGCTCGGATGCCGTCCGGGAACGCGTCGACCAGCTCTTTCCGGGCACCACCCGGCACCGCCTCCAGGTGCGTGACGAGCAGGGCTGGGTCTCCGGCACCAGCGCCGCCGACCGGGCCTCGCTCGACCCGGGCCGCCCGGCACGCCGTCCGCTGCGCGGGGGCCGCTGACCTTTCCCGGGGGATGATGTCGGATCGGGCGGACCGGCTCCGACCCGTCTGCGAGGCGCCACCGCCGGTGGCCCGCACCCGAGGAGTGCACCGTGAAGTACATGCTGCTGATCTGGAACCGGCCCGGCTTCGTGGAGGAGCTGTCCGAGGCGGAACGCACAGCCGTCTTCGGTGAGGTCGACGAGATCATGAAGGAGCTGACCGAGTCCGGCGAGCTGGTCGGCGGCGAGGCGCTCGCTCACCCCTCGCAGACCCGTACGGCCCGTCCGGCCGCCAGTGGCGGCGTCGAGGTCACCGACGGGCCGTTCATGGAGAGCAAGGAGCAGTTCGCCGGCTACCTGACTGTCGACTGCGAGACCCCGGAGCGGGCCGCCGAGATCGCCGCGCGCTGGCCTGACGTACGGCACGGTTTCGGCGTACTGGAGGTGCGCGCGGTGATGGAACAGGCCGGGACGGAGATGTGACAGCAACCGTGGTCGAGGACCTGCTGCGTACGCTCGCGCCGCAGGTCCTCGGCGTGCTCGTCCGCCGCCACGGCCAGTTCTACGCCTGCGAGGACGCCGTGCAGGAGGCGCTGCTCGCCGCCGCCGTGCAGTGGCCGGAACAGGGCTTGCCGGACCGTCCCCGCTCCTGGCTGGTCACAGTCGCCACCCGGCGGCTCACCGACGAGTGGCGCAGCGAGCACGCCCGCCGGGAACGCGAGGTGGCGGTGGCGGTCCGGCAGCCCGCGTACGCGACTGTCGCCCCGCCCGCCGACGAGGATCCGCCCAGCGGGGACGACACGCTGCGGCTGCTGCTCCTCTGCTGCCATCCGGCGTTGCCGGTCAGCGGGCAGGTGGCGCTCACGCTGCGTGCCGTGGGCGGGTTGAGCACCGCCGAGATCGCCCGCGCGTACCTGGTGCCGGAGGCGACGATGAGCCAGCGGATCCGCAGGGCGAAGCAGCGGATCGAGGCGTCCGGCGCGCGTTTCACGCTGCCGTCCCCGGCGGACCGGGACGAACGGCTCGCTGCCGTGCTGCGGGTGCTCTACCTGGTCTTCAACGAGGGTTACACCGCGTCCAGCGGCGAGGCGCTGCACCGGGCCGAGCTGACCGGAGAGGCGATCCGGCTGACCCGGGAGCTGCGCCGGCTGCTCCCGGACGACGGCGAGGTGGCCGGGTTGCTGGCGCTGATGCTGCTCACCGACGCGCACCGGGCCGCCCGTACCGGGCCGGACGGTGAGCTGGTGCCGCTGGCGGAGCAGGACCGCAGCCGATGGGACCGGGACGCCGTCGCCGAGGGGGTGGCGTTGGTGACCGAGGCGCTCACCTGGTCGGCGCCGGGGCCGTACCAGGTGCAGGCGGCCATCGCCGCGGTCCACGCGGAGGCGCCCGCCGCCGAGGACACCGACTGGCGGCAGATCGTCGCGCTCTACCGGGTGCTCGCGCGGGTCGCGCCGAACCCGATGGTCACGCTCAACCAGGCCGTCGCCGTGGCCATGGTGGACGGCCCGCGTGCCGGGCTGTCGCTGCTGGCCACGCTCGACGCCGACGACCGGACCGCGGGCCACCACCGGCTCGCCGCCGTCCGCGCGCATCTGCTCGACATGGCCGGTGACCGTACGGAGGCCCGGGCCGCGTACCTGGCCGCCGCGCGGGCCACCACGAGCCTGCCGGAGCGGCGTTATCTGGAGGTACGCGCCGCGCGCCTGGCCGGCGACAGCGGAGACCGGCCGGGCTGACCGGCGAGGATCAGAACAACCGTCCCCGGTACGGATGCGGCCGGCCCCACCGCTCCTCCCACTGGAGCAGTTCCGCCTGCCATCGCGGCAGGTCGGGCCGGTATTCGCGGATCAGTTCACGGTTCTCCGGGCGGCCGGCCAGGAACCGCCAGTAGGACTCGACCGCCTCGCGGGTCTCGTCCAGCGAGTAGCGGCCCCGCTCGTCCGCGACCCACTCGTTGACGAACTCGACGCCGGTGGGGGCGAAACTGACCTCGTACTTGTCGCTGTCCCACCCCTCGTCGAGCGGACGGCCGTTCGCCACGTCGTCGATCATCTGCAGGGCGTCCAGGCATGCCGAGTAGGAGACGGAGACGTCGGTGATCAGCCACGCGCCGAGAGCCCGATAGCGCTGATCGGTCACGTTGAACAGCGGGAGCCGGTACTCATCGACGGAGAAACTGATGAACGCCAACGGAAGTCCTCTGGATCATGGGATGACGACCGGCCATCCGTGGGTGAAGCCGCCCGAGCCATTGTAGAAACCCTCGATCACCAGGCCCTTGTGAGTGCCACGCCACATGCTGGTGCCGGGCACCGGCTTCACATTCTGGAAGGCGCCGGTGATGGCGTTGTCGACCTGGGCCGGCGTCCAGTCGTCGGGGAAGAACGAGCTTTCCCCGCCGTTGCCCTTCTTCGGCTTCCAGGCCCCGTGCGGCGGGTTCAGCGTCGGATCGAAGAACTCCGGTTTGGCGGTGTAGGCCCCGGTCTTGGGATCCTTGACGACACTGCCGGGCTGAAGCCGGCGACCGGGGAAGTCCTCACCGCCGGGCCGGTAGTGGTAGCCCGACCCCTTGGGCATGCCCGGCTTCACGTGGCCGCCCATCACGTGCTCGGTGAAGTGCGGGTTCATCCGGTCGGGCCGGTTACGCGTCTTCGTCCGCTTGAGAAAGCGCAAGGCGGCGCGCATCAACCGGCCGCCTGCTCTACCCCCGCCCATGTCACCTCACCCGTCGACGAGTTTCCAGAGGGCTTCCTGGACGAGGTTGCCGACGATGGTCCGGGCCAGCGCATGGAAGATCGGGATCTCCAGCAGCGAGGCACCGAAGGTGACAGCCGCGGTGGCGATCGCCTGGGCGATCTGGATGGCCAGGACGACCAGTTGCACGATGACGGCGACCTTGAGGGCGAGCACGATCGCGCCGCAGATGATCAGGCCGGTCCCGGTCAGGACGGCGGCGGTGACACCGTCGCGCAGGCTGTCGGCCGGGCTGTCCTCCTTGTTCCACCAGCTCTGGAACGCGGTGATGTCCTGACCGGTGTGCTGGGTCCAGACCGTCGCGGCGCCGGTGTTCGCCTCGGTGACCACGCCGGAGAGGGTGCCGGAGAACCCGATCCAGGCGTTGCCCATCTCGAAGAGTTTGGTCTCGTCCGCCTCGGGCCAGGTGTAGCCGAGGACGCCGAGCAGCGACCGCAGCTCGCCGGGTAGCTCCATGCCCATGCTCAGCCTCCCAGCTTCCGCCGCAGGCCGTCGAGGTTGCGGGTGATGGCCGCCTCGGTCTCGGCGTAGCGGACGGCCATCCTGCCGAGGTCGGCGCCGGCGGCGGCGATCTCGTCGAGCGCGCTGTCGAAGCACTCGAACGCGAACGCGGAGACCTCGTCGTGGGCGGCGCCGATCAGTGAGCCGATGTCGTCGGCCCCCCAGGGACGGCCGAAGCCGGCCAGCTCGGCCCGGAAGGCGGTCAACGCCGCACCGAACCGGGTGGCGACGCCGTCCAGCGCCGACCCGGAGGCACCCAGCCGCTCCGGATCGACCTCGACCGGCATCAGCGCCCGTCCTGGCGGGCGAGCCGGTCCTGGGCCTGCATCAGAGCGTCGGTGAACATGCTGAACTGGCGCCCCGCGTCGGCCTGGATGCGGCGCAGTTGCTCACCGAGCGAGCCCAGGTCGACCTCGCCGGGGGCGGTGGCGGCCTGCTCCCGCAGGTCGGCGAGCGCGGCGTTGACCGCAGCTTCGATCTCCTCGGCGAGGGCCTCGCTGGCCATCCGCATCACACGGGGGTCGAGCGTCAGCCCGGTGACCTGTCCGGGTGGGCCGGCGGTGACCCGGATCAGGCCGTCTGCGGCCTCACCGACGCCTTCCGGCGGTGCCACCTGCTCGCCCGCATCGGTCTGCCGCTGGAGCGCGGCCATGGTTTCGGACAGCACCCGGCCGAAGCCGGACGGGTCGGCGGGATCGGCCATCGAGGAGCTCCTCCGCATTCGAGGTCGCCTCGCATCCTATGCACCGGAGCCGATCCCGGTGGTCCCGCCGGATCGATGTGGACGGTGGCATCCGCCACTCGGGATCGTCACCGTCCGTACACAGCACTCCGGGCCGGCCCGTGGGCCGACCCGGTGGCGTGTGTGCGTCGCGTACTCAGCTCTTGAAGGCGTCCTTGATCTTCTCGCCGGCCTGCTTGAGCTTGGCGCCCGCCTGGTCGTTGCGGCCCTCGGCCTCGAGGCGCTCGTTGTCGGTCGCCCGGCCGACGCCCTCCTTGACCTTGCCCGCGGTGTCCTGGGAAGCGTTGTCGATCTTGTCGTCCAGACCCATGATGACCTCCACTGATGCGGTTGCCTGACGACAACTGGTTACCCCGTCGGCCGTCGGCTCAATCCCCTCACCCGATCGGGCGGAAGCTCCGCAGCCGCAGGCTGTTGCCCACCACGAACACCGACGAGAACGCCATGGCCGCCCCGGCGAGCATCGGGTTGAGCAGTCCGGCCGCCGCCAGCGGCAGCGCCGCGACGTTGTAGGCGAACGCCCAGAACAGGTTGCCCTTGATGATCGCCAGCGTCCGCCGGGAGAGCCGGATGGCGTCCGCGGCGGCCATCAGGTCGCCCCGGACCAGCGTCAGGTCGGCCGCCTCGATGGCCGCGTCCGTGCCGGTGCCCATGGCCAGCCCGAGATCGGCCCGGGCCAGCGCGGCGGCGTCGTTCACCCCGTCGCCGACCATGGCGACCACGCGGCCCTCCCGCTGGAGCCGCTCGACCACGTCGACCTTGTCGGCGGGCAGCACCTCCGCGATCACCTCGTCGATGCCGACCTCGGCCGCCACCGCCTTCGCCACAGTGGTGTTGTCGCCGGTGAGCAGCACCGGCTTCAGGCCCAGCTCACGCAGCCGCGCGACAGCAGCCCGGCTGGTCGGCTTCACCGCGTCGGCCACCGCGAGCACGCCCCGGGCCCGCCCGTCCCAGCCGGCCAGGATCGCCGTCCGCCCGGCGGCCTCCGCGCCGGTCGCGGCCCGCTCGACCTCCTCGGGTACGTCGAGACCCCGCTCCCGCAGCAGCCGGGCCCGGCCGACCACCACGGTCCGGCCGTCGACGGTGCCGGTCACGCCCAGCCCTTCGGCGTTGGCGAACTCGCCGACCGGAGGCAGCGGTCCGGCCTCGGCCGCGGCCTCGGCGACGGCCCGCGCGATCGGGTGCTCGGAGGCGGCCTCCAGCGCGCCGGCCACCCGGAGCAGTTCGTCGGCGTCCTCGCCGTCGGCGGGCAGCACCTCGGCCAGCGCCATCCGGCCGGTGGTGACGGTGCCGGTCTTGTCCAGCACCACTGTGTCGACCCGGCGGGTGGACTCCAGCACCTCCGGCCCCTTGATCAGCACGCCGAGCTGCGCGCCGCGCCCGGTGCCGACGAGCAGCGCGGTCGGGGTGGCCAGGCCGAGCGCGCACGGGCAGGCGATGATCAGGACGGCCACCGCGGCGGTGAACGCGGCGGTCGGCCCGGAGCCGGTGCCGAGCCACCAGCCGAGCGTGCCGGCGGCCAGCGCGATCACGATCGGCACGAAGACGCCGGAGATCCGGTCGGCGAGCCGCTGCACCGCCGCCTTGCCGGTCTGTGCCTGCTCCACGAGTCGCGCCATCTGGGCGAGCTGGGTGTCCCCGCCGACCCGGGTGGCACGGACCACCAGCCGGCCGCCCGCGTTCACCGTGGCACCGACCACGGCGTCGCCCTGGCCCACCTCGACCGGCACCGACTCGCCGGTGAGCATGCTGGCGTCGACTGCGGACGTACCCTCCTCGACCACACCGTCCGTGGCGATCTTCTCGCCGGGCCGGACCACGAACCGGTCCCCGACCGCGAGCCGGCCGACCGGGATCCGGGTCTCCTGCCCGTCGCGCAGCACCGCCACGTCCTTGGCGCCGAGTTCGAGCAGGGCGCGCAGCGCCGACCCGGCGGTGCGCTTGGAGCGCGCCTCGAAGTACCGCCCGGCCAGGATGAACACGGTCACCCCGGCGGCGGCCTCCAGGTAGATGTTGCCGGCACCGTCGCCGCGGGTGATGTCGAGGCTGAACGGGTGCTTCATCCCGGGCATGCCGGCGTCGCCGAGGAACAGCGCCCAGAGCGACCAGCCGAACGCGGCCAGCGTGCCGAGCGAGACGAGCGTGTCCATGGTCGCCGCGCCGTGCCGCAGGTTGATCAGCGCGGCGCGGTGGAACGGCAGCCCGCCCCAGACCACCACCGGGGCGGCCAGGGTGAGCGAGGCCCACTGCCAGTAGTCGAACTGCCAGGCCGGAACCATGGCGAGCACGATCACCGGCAGGGTGAGCACGGCGGAGACCCAGAGCCGGGTACGCGCGGTGCGCAGTTCGTCCACCGGCTCCCCGGCCGCTGCCGCCTCCGCCTGCTCGGGCGGCGGCGGCACCACAGCGGTGTAGCCGGTCTTCTCGACGGTGGCGATCAGGTCGGCCGGCGCGATGTCGTCGGCGTACCGGACGGTGGCCTTCTCGGTGGCGTAGTTCACCGTCGCCTCGACGCCGTCCATCCGGTTGAGCTTCTTCTCGATCCGGGCGGCGCAGGACGCGCAGGTCATCCCGCCGATCGCCAGTTCGATCAGGTTCGGCGCGGTGGGCAGCGCCTTTCCCGTGGCAGTCATCGCGGCACCTCCGGCGCTCAACTGTGCCCGTGACCCGGGGTGCCGTGTCCGGCGTCCGGGGTCGGTGCGGTGGTGGGTGCCGGCGCGGTGGGCACCGGCGCGGTCCGGTCGCCGGCCAGGACGGTGAACTCGGCGGTGTGCACCGCGTCGCCGTGCCGGAAGTCCAGGTAGAGACGGTACGCCCCGGCCGAGGGAACCTCGGCGGCGAACGTGATCGCCGGCCCGGCCGGTGTGCGCCCGTCGCCGGGCGTGCCCTCCGGGTGCACGTGCAGGTACGCCAGGTCGCCCTGCCGCAGCGCCACCAGGTGCCCGTACGCGCCGAGGTAGGGCGCGAGGTCGGTGACCGGCCGCCCGTCACGGCTGACGGAGAGCGTGAGCCGGCTGGTGCGGCCCGGCTCCGGCGTGCCGGTCAGGGTGACCGTGTAGCCGTCGACGGTGGTGCTGGTCGCCGGCGCCGGCAGCGGCCGGGCGGTCAGCTCGCCGGGGACCGTGACGTCCAGGCCGAGGGTCAGCGGCTCGCCGCCTTCGGGGGTGAAGTCGGCGAACGCCCGCCAGACGCCGGGGCCGCCGAGCGGTGAGGCGACCCGCCAGGTGCCGTCGCCGGCCATCTCCGGATGGACGTGCCGGAACCCGGACAGGTCCCGGCGGGCGACGATCAGGTGCATGCGCTTGTCGTGGGCCACCTCGAAGCGGGTGACCGGGGCGCCGTCCGGGCCGGTGATCCGGAAGGCGAACTGCCCGGCCGGGGCGCCGGCGGGCTGGAACGTGTAGCCGCGCTCGGAGACGAGCAGCCCGCCGGGCAGGTGCGCGGAGGCGCCGCCCGCCTGGCTCTCGTCACCGTGGCCGGTGTCGCCGGCCCCGTGGTCGCTGTCGGTGTCGTCGTGTCGGGTCTCGGCGGCCGGGGCGACGGGATCGGTCAGGTTGCCGATCCCGTACGCCGCGCCGAACACCGCCACGAGGCCGAGCGCGAAGCCGCTGAGCTTCGTCGCCGTGTTCATGGTGTCTCCTCGGTTGTCGCGGGTCCGCCGGACCCGTCACACACCGACGAGGTCGTAACCGGCCTCGTCGACCGCCGCGCGGACCGCGTCCACGTCCAGCGGGTTCTGACTGGTGACGGTGACCCGGCCGCCGGCCAGGTCGACCTGGACGTCGGTGACGCCCGGAAGTGCGCTCAGCTCGATGCTCACCGAGTTGACGCAGTGCCCGCAGGTCATGCCGTTCACCTGGTAGGTGGTCTCCATCTCGCCCTCCGATCTGATACCCCCCAGGGGTACGTCCCGAACGTTAGCATACCCCCGAGGGGTACGCTATCCTCGGTTTCATGACCGCGCCGTCCAGCCCGACCCGGGGCTACACCGCCAGCAAGGACCAACTCCTCGCCCGGCTCCGCCGGATCGAGGGCCAGGTCCGTGGCATCGAGAAGATGGTCGAGGACGACCGTTACTGCATCGACGTGCTGACCCAGATCTCGGCCATCCAGGCGGCGCTGGACAAGGTCGGCCTGGGCCTGCTCGACGGCCACGCCCGGCACTGCATGCACGAGGGCGCCGCCGAGGGCCGGGCCGACGAGATGGCGACCGAGATGATGGCCGCCGTCGGGCGCCTGATGAAGCGCGGCTGAGCGGGGACCTCCGGCCCTCAGGACCAGGGCACATCGACCCGTGCCGACGCGCCCGGGCGGACGTACCGTCGAAGTGGCGGGCAGGCCGGACCGGCGGACCCGCGGCGACGGACGGAGGGCGGCCCGATGATGTGGCAGAGCCCGATGATGGGCTGGATGTGGATCTGGTCTCTGCTGGTGCTCGGGGTGCTGGCGGGGCTCGTCTGGGCGGCCGTGCGGTGGACCGGCCCGCAGTATCTGGGCCCGACGACGGCCCGGCGCATCCTGGACGAGCGGTACGCCCGCGGCGAGATCGACGAGGACGAGTACCGGCGGCGCCGGGCGGGCCTGGCCTGACCCGAGCGGGGCGCGCGTCACCGGTCGCGCCGCCCGGGAGCGGCCGGCCGGGCTGCCTACCATGGCCGGGCGACGACCCGGACGTGGTCGACACGTCCGCGCCGGCCGGGTGACCAGACCGGTCCGGCGGACCAGGCGTCGCCGCGACCGTTGGGAGAGACGCCATGGGTGCCGACCACACCCGCCCCGCACCCGCCGCGCCGCCGGGCGTACGACGGCTGCTCGTCGCCGTGGTGGTGCCGCTGTTCGCGCTCACAGTGATCGCGGCGCTGGTGCTCTGGCCCGGGCAGGACCGGGAGCCGGTCGGCGGCGCTGACGTCCCCCGCTACCACGGCACCGTGACCCGGGTGGTCACCGAGCCCTGCCCACCGACCCCGGAGGCCCCGGAGGGCGGGGGTGGCCCCTGCGGCACGGTGACGGTCACCGCCGAGCAGGGCCCGGACGCGGGCCGGCAGGTCGAGACGCCGATCCCGGCCGGGCCGGGCGCACCCCGGGTCGCGGTCGGCGACGAGGTCGTCCTGGTCGAGCTGACCGACCCGGCCGACCCGGCGGTGAAGTCCTACAACATCGCCGAGCACCAGCGCGGCACGCCGCTGATCTGGCTGATGGTGCTGTTCGCCGCCGCGATCGTGGCGTTCGGCCGGTGGCGCGGGCTCGCCGCGCTCGGCGGCCTGGTGGCCAGCTTCGCCATCCTCCTCGGCTTCGTGCTGCCGGGCATCGGCGCCGGCCAGCCGCCGCTGCTGGTCGCGATCGTGGGCGCCGCGTTGATCATGTTCGTGGTGCTCTACCTGACCCACGGGATCACCGCGCAGACGTCGGTCGCGGTGCTCGGCACGCTCGGCAGCCTGGTGGTCACCGGCGTGCTCGGCCTGCTCGCCACGTCCGCCACCCACCTGACCGGCTTCGGCAGCGAGGACGCCACCACGCTGTCCATGTTCCAGGGCGACGTGGACCTGCACGGGCTGCTGCTGGCCGGCATCATCATCGGCTCGCTGGGCGTGCTGGACGACGTCACAGTCACCCAGGCGGCCACCGTCACCGAACTGGCGCACGCCAACCCCGGACTGTCCCGGCGGCAGCTCTACCGGGCGGCGACCCGGGTCGGCCGGGCCCACATCGCATCCACCGTCAACACCATCGTGCTGGCGTACGCGGGCGCCTCGCTGCCGCTGCTGCTCCTCCTGGTTGCCGACTCCCGCCCGGTGAGTGAGATCCTCACCAGCGAGTTCCTCGCCCAGGAGATCGTCCGCAGCGCGGTGGCGACGCTCGGCCTGATCGCCGCCGTACCGCTGACGACCGGACTGGCCGCGATCGTGACCACCGCCGGGCGGCGCTCGCGCGGCGCGGAGCCGGCGCCACCCGCGGCCCGGCCGCCGGCCGGACGCGACGACGCGCTGGAGGCCCTGGGCGGCGGGAAGAGTACGGAGGCCGCATGGTGACACTCCGCAGCGTGACCATCGATTTCAAACGCGACGCTGGTCACGGTGCGCCACGGCGAAATCTCGCTATTGGTCGGCTTCCGGACGTAGATCCTCAGGAGTGCTGTCAGGTAACCTCGCTGCCGGTCACCGCCGAAGGCGCGCACCGGCGCCAGCGGTGCCGCCGCCCAATCGCCTGCGGGCGAACCGGGGAACCAGGTACATGGGGTGAATCCGCGACAGCGGTAGGGGCCACTTCCGTCCCGAACCCGTCAGCTAACCCGGTCGGCGGCCGACGGAAGGGAACACTGTGACGGCACCCCTGCGCCGCTGGCTGACACCCGTGGTGGCCGTGCTGGCCTCGCTGGCCGTGCTGGCCGGGCCGACCCCGGCGACCGCGGCCCCCACCGCGGCGGCCCCCGGCAACCCCTCGGGACACGAGGAGGACGGCGAACCGCCGCTCATCACCGAGGCGATCGACGCCGCCAACCGGGCCTTCCTCCAGGCCAAGGCGAAGCTCGCCAAGTCCCAGGACCGCCAGCGGCGGCTGGCGGCCGAGGTGAAGACGGCACAGGCCGAGCTCGAAGCGCTCAGCCCGCAGGTCAACCAGCTCGCTGCCCAGTCCTACCGGACCGGCCGGATGGGCGCGATGGCCATGCTGCTGGAGAGCAACTCACCCGACTCGTTCGTCCGCCGGGTCAACGCCCTGGACGAGCTGAACCTCCTCAACGCGCAGCGCCTGGCCGCCATCAACGCGGTCAAGACCCGCGCCGAGCAGGCCAAGATCGCGCTCGACGCCGAGGTGCGCGAGCAGGAGAAGCAGAAGAACGCGATGGAGCGCGAGAAGGTGCAGGCCGAGCGCGCGCTGAAGCTCGTCGGCGGTCTCGGCTTCACCGGCGGCCTGGTCTCCGCCACCTCACCGGTCGCCAAGATCGGCCCCGGCCGCACCGCCGACGGCGGGTGGAAGGCGGAGTCGTGCAGCGAGGACGACCCGACCACCTCGGGCTGCGTCACGCCGCGCACGCTGCACGCGTACAAGGAGGTCCGGCGCGCGGGCTTCAAGCGCTTCGTGGGCTGCTACCGGCCCGGCGGGCCGTGGGAGCACCCCAAGGGCAAGGCGTGCGACTGGTCGCTCCAGAACAGCGGCTTCGCGCCCTGGCACAACAACGACACCCGCCGGTACGGCAACGAGGTGGCCGCCTTCCTCATCCGCAACGCCGACCGGCTGGGCATCTACTACGTCATCTGGAACCGGCAGATCTGGTTCCCGGCCACCGGCTGGAGTTCGTACAGCGGACCCTCGAACCACACCGACCACGTCCACATGTCGATGCTCTGACCCGGACATCACGAAAAAGGGGCCGCCCTCGGGCGGCCCCTTTTTCGTCGTCCGTGCGTATCAGCCGGCCAGCGCCGGGTCGGCGGGCGCGGCCGGGGCGGGCAGCGGGGCCGGGGCCTGCGCCACGGTCCGCACCTCGCCACCGGCGAGCCGGTACGACATGCCCACCACCGTGCACCGCCCGGCGGCCACCCGCTCGGCCAGCACGGCGGACCGGGCCAGCAGCGTCTCCACGGTCTGCGCGATGTGGACGTCGACGATGCCGTCGAGGTCCTCGACCCCCTGGCGGGCGGCGCGCAACAGGCTCGGCGAGACCGCGTCCACCACAGCGCCCAGGTGCCCGGCCGGGGCGGCGCCGGTCCGGACCCCCTCCCGGGCGGCCTGGACCGCGCCGCAGGAGTCGTGCCCGAGCACCACCACGAGCGGGGTGCCCAGCACGGTGACGGCGTACTCGACGCTGCCGAGCACCTCCGGCCCGGCGGTGTGCCCGGCGGTACGTACCACGAAGAGGTCACCGAGACCGCGGTCGAAGATGATCTCGGCGGCGAGCCGCGAGTCGGAGCAGCCGACGATCACCGCGAACGGGTGCTGGCCGTCGGCCACAGCCGCCCGGTGCCCGGCGTCCTGATTCGGATGCTGCGGGACGCCCGTGACGAACCGGTGATTACCGGCACGCAGTTCGGTCAGTGCCTGCTCCGGGGTGCTCGGCGTCATGTCCCTCACCTCGTCTACCTGGGGAACCACCAGGCCGAACGGCCTCGCGACCCACGGTCACACGCACCTGGGGGCACGTCAAGATTCGTGATACGCATTTCATACTTTCCCGTCGGCGCCCCGCCCCGGACCGCGCCGATTCGGCAGGTGGCGGACGTGGCCATAGCATGACCACCATGGCGACCACACCAGTTGAGGACGGGAGCCGCCGTAACTGGACCTTCCTCACCAACCACGGCCACGTGCTGCTGGCGATCGCGCGCAACCCCACCGCCCGGCTGCGGGACGTGGCCGACGAGGTGGGCGTGACCGAACGGGCGGCCCAGGCCATCGTCGCCGACCTGGAGGCCGGGGGCTACCTGCGTCGTACGCGGGTGGGACGGCGCAACGAGTACACGATCAACCCGAAGGGCCGCTTCCGGCACCCGGCCGAGGCCGACCAGCAGGTCGGCGCGCTACTGGCCCTGTTCGCCGCCGAGTCGGCCGGGGACGCTGCCGCCGACGGGTGACCCGGGCCGGCACCACATGTGCCCGCGCGGGCGGGCGAGGCGGGTAATCTCACCGCGTGCGCGACAGCTTGCGGCCGGGCGCGACCACGGGACGCGTCCGGGCCGGACACCGGATCAGGTCCGTCCTCTCCGGAGCGGCGGTGACCGCCCTGCTCGGCGGCGCGCTGGCGGTGCCCGCGCCCGCGCAGGCCGCCCCGAAGTGCGGCCCGGCCGGCGGCCCCGCGCCCACCGAGGTGCCGTGGGCGCTGAGCCGCCTCGACCCGGCCGCCGCGTGGCGGATCGGCAAGGGTACGGGGGTCACCGTCGCGGTGATCGACTCCGGGGTCTCGCCCGCCCATCCCCTGCTACGCGGGCGGGTGCTGCCGGGTGAGGACTTCAACCAGCTCGTCCGCCTCAAGGGGCAGTGCGACCTGGTCGGCCACGGCACCATGGTCGCGGGCATCATCGCCGGCCGGGAGGGCACCGGCTCGCCCTACACCGGCATCGCGCCGGAGGCGAAGATCCTGCCGCTGCGGGTGCTGGCCGAGAACAAGGAGAACTTCGACCCGGACGTGCCGGCCGAGATCGGCAAGGCGATCCGCTGGGCTGTCGACCACGACGCCGACGTGATCAACCTGTCCCTGGTCACGCTCGACGACCCGGCGCTGAAGTCCGCGGTGCAGTACGCGCTCAGTAAGGACGTGGTAGTCGTCGCCTCCGCCGGCAACCGGCAGGAGAACCGGGAGGACCGGCCGGCCTATCCGGCGGCGTACGACGGTGTCGTCGCCGTCGCCGGGATCGACGAGCAGGGCGGGCACGTCGGCAGCTCGGTCAGCGGGGACTATGTGGACATCGCCGGCCCCGGCCTGAACATCGTCGGGCCCGCTCCGCAGGGATCGGGCTACCGGGCCGAGCCGCAGGGCGGGACGAGCTTCGCCACCGCGTACGTCTCCGGGGTGGCCGCGCTGGTGCGGGCCGCACACCCGGACATCAGCGCCGACGAGGTCGCCTACCGGCTGACCCGTACCGCCGACAACCCGCCCGACGGGCACAACGCCGAGGTCGGCTTCGGGATGGTCAACCCGTACCGGGCGGTCACCAGCCTGCTGGGCACCCGGGAGGACCCGCCGCTGGGCGCGATGCCGCCACCGGCGCCGCCCGCCGACCCGCTGGCCTGGCAGCGCACCGTCGCGATCTGGGTCGCTGTCGTCGGCGCGCTGCTGGCCGGCGTCCTGCTGACGTTGCGCCCCATCCTGGTACGCGGACGGCGGCGCGGGTGGCGTCCCGGCCGCCGCGACGTCCCGCAGGACGCCTGACAACACACGACGGCTCCGCCCGGCACGAGCCGGAGCGGAGCCGCTGTGGACCGGTCGGGGGTCAGTTGCCCCAGACCTTGGAGTTGCTCATCTCCGTGGTCATGTAGTTCTCGCGCGCGATGCCCACGGCACCGCCGATCTCGTTCAGGACCTTGTTGATGTCCCGCACGGCGGCGTCCCACTGGGCCTGGTGCTGCTGGTAGGCGGCCCGGTCCTGGCCCTCCCACTCGAGCTTGGTCAGCATCGCCCGCAGCGTGTCGAGCTTCTCGTCGATGGTCCGCGAGATGGCCTGCATCTGCTGGTTGCTGCTCTCCAGAACAGCGTAATCAACCTTGATGCTCATCGATTCCTCCTCTGCCTGTCTTCGCGGATCACGGGTTGAGAGCAGCGTGGAACTTGTCCAGCATCTGCTGCTGCTCTTCGTCGTTGACCTGGTGCGTGGTGCCGGACTTGTCGAGCAGGTCCGCGATGTTGTCCATCGCGGTCAGCAGCTTCGTAGTGTCCTCGTTCCAGCGAGTCATCAGGCTCTGGAAGCCCGTGGACGCCTGGCCCTTCCAGGCCATCGCCAGGTCGTCGACCACGTTCCACAGCTTCTTGAGCTCGCCGTCGACGTCGCTGCGCGTGGACCGCACGTCACTCGCGGCGGTGTGCAGAGTCGCTGCACTGACCTCGAACGCCATGCTTCACACCCTTCCGTCATCTTGTGGCGGCGGTTCCGCCGCGCCCTCCCCCGCGGCAAGGCGTACACACCCCACCGACGGACACTTCATCCGAACCGTAGCGGACGATGTCCAACCCGCGCAGCCCTGCCGTCCCATGGTCGTATTCCGACATCCCACTGTCGACAGACGCGATCCGCGGCCCTCAGTACGAGGTGGACGGTCGAGGCCGAGGTCACGACCGCTCGCGCGAGGATTTGACGATCGTCGACACGCCGAAGACCAGCACCGCGACCAGCAGCACCACCACGGCCCACAGCATCGGCTTCTCGAAAGCGCGCTGGAACGACAGCACCAGCAGTGCCGCGCAGGTGCTCAGCGACACCACCTCGGCGGCCCGCCGCAGCCGCGCCGAGCGGGTCAGCGCGGCGAACAGCATCAGGACCACGAAGACCGGAATGGTCAGCAGGACGTACAGCAACAACGAGAAGAGCAGGGTTTCCATGCGTCGCTCCCGTCACCCGTAGAACTTGGCGTCCCGCACCCAGTCGATCTTGATGTCCTTGATGTCCGGGTCCGAGCCGGTCGGCGCCCAGCCGGGGCGGGAGTCCGCGGTGAAGGTGAACCGGTTGTCGGTGTGGAAGGCGGCCAGCAGCGCGTGCAGCAGCGCGCTGATCTCACCGAAGACCAGGACCAGGACGGCGGCGGTGGCGGTCAGACCGACGATGCCGATGGCCTGCGCCAGCGCGGTGGTGGCGGGGAAGAACTGGAGCGCGATCGAGGCGATCACCGCGACCAGGATCGGCATGAGCGCCTGGGCCAGGCCGGAGATCGCGTCGTTGTACGCGTCCCGGGCCGCGGTGAGCGTGTCCCGGTTGGCGGCGAACGCCTCGGCCAACGAGTTGATCTCCGCCCCGAGCTTGCGGAGGAACAGGTCGAACGCGTCCCGGTCGTCGAAGTCCCACTCCGCCGCGTCCGGCGGAACCGCCGCCATGGCCGCGCCGAACTGGTCCGCGCCGAGCAGGCGGGCCGCCTCGTCCCACTTCTTGATCGACTCGTTGACCTGCTGGTTGTCGAACGACTCCAGGTAGAGGATCGCGCCGATCAACGCCGCCGAGGCGACGATCCAGACCAGGTTGCCCTTGGCGACGGCCGCCGCCGACCGGACCGGAGCCGTGGTCTCGGCGACCGTCACGGTGCCGGTCACCGTCCCCGAGGCGTTGGCGATGAGGATCTCCGGCGGCATCAGGCGTCCTTCCCGTGGCGGGCCCGGCCGGTCACTTGACCACCCAGGGCTGATCCGACCTCTCCCAGTTCTTCGCGCTCTGTTCGAGCTGCGCGGCGGCCTTGCGCAGATGCTCCACGCCGGTGCGGACGTTGTCCAGGTGCCCGTCCACAGCCGCGTTGTGCCGCTCGACCGCGCCGGTGCCGAACCAGCTCAGCGCGCCGCTGGGCAGCTTCACCTCGCCCAGCAACGTCTCGACGTTGCGGAGGTATTGGATCGGGCCGTCCGGGGCGTCGAGCATCCGGCCCGCCTTCCGGATCGCGTCGACGTCGACCGTGTTCGGCATCGTCGGCCTTCCTCTCGCTCAGCGCCGCAGGTTGCGGGTCGGGTCGGACACGTCCACCCCGAACTGACGGAACCAGTCCTCCGGGGTCAGCGTGCCGTCCTGCGCACGGCGGACCATCTCGGAGTCGCCGAGCATCTCGCTCAGCATCTCGCGCTGCCGCTCCTCGAAGGCCGCGTAGGCCGCGTCGATCGCCGCCTGCATCGCCTCGGACAGGGAGAAGCTGTCCAGCCGCATCGCCCGCGCGTTCAGCTCGATGTCGCCGACCTTCATGCCGCCGTCGACAGTCACCCGCACCAGCCCGTCCGGGCTCTCCCCGGTCACCCGCAGCTCGGCGCGCTGCCGCTGGAGATCGGCCAGCCGGCGCTGCTGTTCCTGCGCCTGCCGCAGCAGGCCCTCCATGGCCGCACCGAAACCCGACGGGCTGCTCACGTGCGCGCCCCTCTCCACTCGCGACGATCGATCGGGCCGACGCTACCGGACCGGGCCGCCCGGCGTCCGTCCCGTCAGGCCGGCTCCGTCCACGCGGTCTGGATCAGCTGCTGGCCGTCGCGGCGACGGACGAGCGTGCCCCGGCCCGGCGGCTGCGGCGTCGGCCGCAGGTTGCCGAAGACCGCACCCTCCTCCCGGCTGCCGGACATCAGCAGGCCGGGCGAGTCCAGCTCGCGCAGCCGTTGCAGCACCGGCTCGTACAGCGCACGGGCCACACCGCCGACCCGGCGCGTGATGATCAGGTGCAGGCCGATGTCCCGCGCCTGCGGCAGCAGCTCGTGCAGCGCGCTCAGCGGGTTGCTGCCACCGGAGGCGACCAGGTCGTAGTCGTCCACCAGGATGTACAGGTCCGGACCCTTCCACCAGCTCCGGTCACGCAGCTGGGCGGTGGTAACGTCCGGGCCGGGCAGCCGGTTCTGCAACGCGCTGCGGATCGAGCCGAGTCCCTGGCTGAACACCTGGTTCGACGGCGCGTAGTCGAGCAGGTGGTCACCCTCGACCGCGCCCAGCAGACCACGCCGGTAGTCGGCGATGACCAGCCGCGCCTGGGCCGGGGTGTACCGCTCGGCGATCCCCCGGGCGATCAGCCGCAGCAGGTTCGTCTTGCCGCACTCGGCGTCGCCGAACACGGTCAGGTGCGGCTCGCCCGCCAGGTCCAGGTAGACCGGGGCGAGCGCCGACTCGTTGACGCCGATCGGAATGCCCGGGGCGGACCGGTCGACCACCTTCGCCAGCTCGGTGACCGCCAGCTTGCGCGGCAGCAGCCGGACCTTCGGCGCCGGCTGTCCCGGCCAGTTCGCCGCGACGTGACCGGCGAGCGCCACCGACGCCTCGGTCAGGTCCTCGATGTCGCGCTTGCCGTCGATCCGGGAGATCGCGGTCAGGAAGTGCAGCTTGTCCCGGGTCAGACCGCGACCGGGCGCGCCCACCGGCACGTTCTGCGCGGCCCGCCTGTCGATCTCCGACTCCGACGGGTCACCGAGCCGCAGCTCCAGCTTGGTGCCGAGCAGGTCCCGCATGTTGATCCGGATCTCCGCCCAGCGCACCGCCGTGATCACCACGTGGACGCCGAAGCCGAGGCCCCGGTTCGCCAGGTTGGTGATCGTCTGCTCCAGCTCCTCGTACTCCTGGCGCAGCGTGTTCCAGCCGTCCACGACGAGGAAGACGTCACCGAACGGGTCGTCGGCGAACTCACCGGCCGCCCGGCGGCGCCGGTAGCTCGCCACCGAGTCGATGCCGTGCTGGGTGAACCGGTTCTCCCGCTCGTCGATCACGGCGACCACCTCGGCCACCGTCCGCCGGACCGCCTCGACGTCCCGCCGGCCCGCCACACCCGAGGTGTGTGGCAGCCCGTCCAGGCTGCGCAACGCGCCACCGCCGAAGTCGAGGCAGAAGAACTGCACCTCGCGCGGCGTGTGGGTGAGCGCCAGCGAGGCCAGCATCGAGCGCAGCATGGTGCTCTTGCCGCTCAGCGACGCCCCGACGATCACCACGTTGCCGCCGGCCCCGGCCAGGTCGACCATCATCGGGTCGCGGCGCTGCTCGTACGGGCGGTCCACGATGCCGACCGGCACGGCGAGCCGGCCGCGGCCCGGCCAGTCGGCGGTGGTCAGGCCGTACGTCGGGTGCACGCTCAGCTTGGGCAGCAGCTCGGCCAGCCCGGACGGCTCGGCCAGCGGCGGCAGCCACACCTGGTGCGCCGGCTTGCCGCGGCCCTTGAGCTGGTCGATCAGCACGTCCAGCATCGCCACGGCCTTGCCGTCGCCGCTCTGCTCCGGCTCCGGGGCGGCCTCCGCCGGGCTCGGCGCCGCCGGCACCGGCACGTAGTCGATGCCGTACGGGACGATCCGGCGTTGCACCTGCGCCCGGGTGGAGCGCTGCACCTGCCCCGGCGCCCGGTACGGGCCGGACACGTACGCGGCGCGGAACCGCAGCATGGTCGCGGTGTCGGTCTTCAGGTAGCCGTGACCGGGCGCGCTGGGCAGCTCGTACGCGTCCGGCACGCCGAGCACGATCCGGCTCTCCACAGCCGAGAACGTGCGCAGACCGATCCGGTACGACAGGTGCGTGTCCAGGCCGCGCAGCTTGCCCTCCTCCAGCCGCTGCGAGGCGAGCAGCAGGTGCACGCCGAGCGACCGGCCGAGGCGGCCGATCATCACGAACAGGTCGATGAAGTCCGGCTTGGCGGCGAGCAGCTCGGAGAACTCGTCACAGATGATCAGCAGGCTGGGCATCGGCTCCAGCGGCTCACCGGCGGCCCGCGCCTTCTCGTAGTCGTACCGCGAGACGTAGTTGCCCGCCGCCCGCAGCACCTCCTGCCGGCGGTTCATCTCACCGGCCAGCGCGTCCCGCATGCGGTCGACCAGCGGCAGCTCGTCGGAGAGGTTGGTGATCACCGCGCTGGTGTGCGGCAACGCGTCCAGCGACGCGAAGGTGGCGCCGCCCTTGAAGTCGACGAGAACGAAGTTCAGTTCCTCCGACGAGTGCGTCACCGCGAGCGCCGCGACCACCGTCCGCAGCAGCTCGCTCTTGCCGGAACCGGTCGCGCCGATGACCAGGCCGTGCGGGCCCATGCCCTCGTGCGCGGACTCCTTGAAGTCCAGCTCCACCACGTTGCCGTCCGGTCCCAGGCCGAGCGGGATGCGCAGCCGGTCGCGGTGGCTGCGCGGACGCCAGGTCTGCCGGGTGTCCACCGTGGCCGCGTCGCCGACACCGAGCAGGTCGGGCAGCTCCATGCTGCGGGCCAGCGGCTCCTCGGTGCTCGCGCCCTGCTGCTGGGAGAGCCGGAACGGGGCGATCTGCCGGGCCAGCCCCTCGGCCGCGCTCAGGGAGAGCCGGTCCGGGCGGCCGAGCCGCGACGTGGCGGTGCCGCGGACCAGGTCGAGGCCGGTGCCGTCCCCGGCGTCCAGGCAGAGCAGCCAGCGCCCGGCGTCACGCGGGACCGCGCCGGACAGGTCGAACACGGTCGTGCCGAGCAGGCCCGGCCCGGTCAGCGCGCAGGTCGCCGAGACCTCGCCGCCGTCGAGCACCACCACCACGTGCGGCGCGGTGGTCAGCGGCTTCGCCTCGGGCGAGAACCGGGGCCGCCCGCCCAGGTCCTGGGCCAGCGCGGTCTCCGCCTCGTCCAGCGCGGCGAACACCATCCGGCGCGCGCCGGCCGCGTCCGTACGCCCCGGGTGCTGGGCGTGCGGCAGCCACTTCACCCAGTCCCAGGCCGCCTGCCGGTCCGGCGCGGCGACCACGACCACCAGGAGGTCCTCCGGGGCGTGGAACGTGACGAGCTGGCCCAGCGCGGCCCGGGTCAGGTCGAGCACCGGCTCCCGGTCGCCGCGCAGCGCGATCCGGCTGAACGCGCGCAGCGACAGCGCGGTCGGCAGGTCCGGCACGCTGGAGTGGGCCCGGACGAACCGGCGCAGCGCGATCGCGCTCATCGGTTCCAGGTCCTCCACCGGCTTGGTCTCCGGCGGCACGATCTCCACCGCCAGCCGCTGCGGGCCGAGCGCGATCCGTACCTCGCCGAAGTCGTCCTCGGTGATCCGCCGCTCCCAGAGCCGGCGCGAGGCGGCGATCGACCAGAGCGCGTCCGGCTCCGGGTGCCGCCAGGTCATCGCGGCGCGCTGCTGCTCGGCCGCCCGCCGGGTGCGCTTGCGCATCTGCGCGAGGTAGCGCATGTAGTCGCGCCGCTGGGCGTTCAGCTCGGCCTTGTCGTTGCCGCCGTTGCCGAGCGTGCCGATCGCCATGCCCAACATGGACACACCGAACAGGCCACCGGCGACGTACGTCATCATGCCGCCGCCCCGGCCGGCGTAGAGGAACGCCATCGCGCCGACGCCGCAGAGCATCGGCAGGATCATCAGCACCTGACCCATGCCCTTGGCCTGCGGCTCCGGCAGCTCGGGCGGGGACTCCAGCAGCACCTCGCCGCGCGGCAGCGCGGGCCCCGGTTGACGCGGAAGTCGGCGGAACACCACCGTACTCACGGCTCTCCCCTCCCCAGAAGCGGCCCTGATCGTGGTCTGCCACCGCCGGTGAGCGTCGGGTGGGCAACCTGTGCGACCGCCATCGTAGGTAATCTCCCGGTGGCGTCGTGGACCCGTGGGGGCGGTGCCGACGGCCCAGCGGATCGTATGCGAGCACGAGGAGGCCACTGTGGCGACGAAGACGGCGACCGGTGGGCTGAGCCGGATCACCATCGTGGCGCCGCGTACCAGGATGGATCTGGCGCTGCCGTCCGACGTGCCGCTCGCCGACCTGCTGCCCACGCTGCTGCGGTACGCGGGCGAGGACCTGGCCGACGAGGGCGTGCGGCACGGCGGCTGGGCCCTGTCCCGGCTCGGCGGTCAGCCGTTCGACGGCGGCCGGACCGCCGCGCAGCTCGGCGTCCGCGACGGCGAGGTGCTCTACTTCAACCCGCGTGCCGCGACCGCCCCCGAGATCGTCTTCGACGACGTGGTGGACGCGGTCGCCACCTCCACCACCCAGCGGGCGGGCGCCTGGCAGGTCGGCACCACACGGGTGTTCGCGGTCCTGCTGGCCGCCTCGGCGCTCGCCGCGGGCGCGGTGGCGACGCTGCTCACCGGCCCACCGCAGCTACCCGGCGCGGCCGCCGCGTTCGTGGTCGCGGTGGCGCTGCTGGTCGGCGCCGCGGTGCTGTCCCGCGCCGCCGGCGACAGCCGCACCGGCGCGGTGCTGGCCCTGGTCGGGATCGGGTACGCGGGCGCCGGCGGCCTGCTGGTGCTCGCCGGTGAGCGGACGCTCGGCGAGCTGGCCGGTCCGCACGTCCTGCTCGCCGGCACCGCTGTGGTGGTCTTCGGCGCGATCGCCGCGCTCGCCGTCGGCGACCGCCTGCCGCTCTTCCTCGGCGCGGTGGGCGTGGGCGCGGCGGTCGGCCTCGGCGCGGTGCTCAGCCTGGCCTTCGACATCGGCGCGGCGGCGGCTGCGGCGGTGGTGTCGACAGTCGCGTTCGGCGCGCTGCCCGCCCTGCCGATGCTCGCCTACCGCCTGGCCCGGCTGCCGGTGCCGTCCATCCCCACCGGCCCGGACGACCTCAAGACCGACACCGAGTCGGTGGACGGGCCGTCGGTGCTGCGCAACAGCGAGCGCGCCGACGCGTTCCTCACCGGTCTGCTCTGGACCGTCTCGCTGCTGGTGCTCGGCGGCGAGGTGGTGCTGGCCGAGAACGGCCGGCTCCCGGCGGTCCTGCTCTGCCTGGTGCTGGCGCTGCTGTCGCTGCTGCGGGCGCGCCCGTTCCTCAGCCGCGCCCAACGCACGCCGGTGCTGCTGTCCGGCACCGTCGGCCTGGGGCTGGTCGCCGCCGCCACGTTCGCCGCCGGCTCGCTGGCGGTACGCCTCGGGCTGATCCTGGGCGGCCTGGCCGTGCTGGCCGTGATCAGCCTGGTCTACGGCCTGACCGTGGCCGGCAAGCGGATCTCCCCGGTCTGGGGCCGGACCCTGGACATCGTCGAGATCCTGCTCATCATCGCGCTGGTGCCGCTGGCCGTCTGGGTCTGCGGCGCGTACGGCTGGATCGTCAACCTTCGACCGTGACGGTCCCCATCGCGGTGCCGACCGGCGCGGTGGCGTAGACGCCGGGGCCGTGCTGGCCGTCCAGCGGGCGGGCCGGCACGCCCGCGCGCCGCGCCATCTCGCGGACCGCCTTCACCAGCGCCTCGGCGTGCCCGTCCATGGCTGCCACCCGCAGCAGCGGCGGCACCCGCCGGCCGCCCGGGAGCACCACGGCGGCGACCGTGTGCGAGGGCGCGGAGGTGGCGGTGACCGCGTCGACCAGCGCGCCGAGTGAGCCGTTGGGGCGTACCCGCAGGGCCAGGCAGCGCTGCGTCCAGCCGCCCCCGCGCAGGCTGGTCCACGTCTCCACCGGGGACTCCGGTGCCAGGTCGAGCCCGGCCCCGGACACCACCGCCGCGTGCAGCTCGTTCCGGTCGAGCACCCGGTGACCGAGGCCGGCGGCGTTGAGCGCCTTGCCGAGCCGGCCCACCCCGGCCGCCACCGTGCGGTGCACGCCGCGCAGGCCGCCGCCCCGGCTCACCGCCTCGGCCCGCGCGTCGGACACCGACAGGCGCAGCGCCACCCACACGGTCCGGTACGCGGACGGCGGCGCGCCGGGCGCCGGGTACCAGACCAGGGTGTGCGAGACGACCTGGGTCTGGGTGACCGGGCCGGAGAAGTCGGCGAGCACCGCGAGCACGCGGTCCACCACCGCCGCCTCGATCGAGCCGGCGGGCGCGCCGGGCCGGCCGGTCAGCGCCAGCGCGGCGAACCAGCCCCGGTCGTCCTGCCCGATGCCGAGCCGGGTGCCGCGCTCGGTCAGCTCCACCACTGTCAGCTCCGGGGCGAGCGCGGCCAGTCTCGGGTCACCACCGGGCGCCGCGCCCCGGGCGCGGTCGCGGCGCCGGCGCAGCCGGCGGCGGAGCATCAGGTCCTCGTACCACCAGCGGCCGCCCCGGCGCGCGAACGCCGCGGCCACCGCCAGCAGCGCCAGGACGGCGACCACCGCGAGCAGCCACGCCGGGCCGGCGGTGGCGAACCAGACCGCGAGCGCCGCGCACTCCACCACCACGAGCTGCCCGACCACGACCGGGCCGAGGCGTCCCCGGCGGCGCTTGTCGGCCGGGGTGACCGGCCGGTCCGGCGGTACGGCGGGAGTGGTGGCGGTACGACCGGGTGGCGCCTGGAGCTGCGTCATCGGTGTGCGTCCCTTCTGGACATCCTGGGCATCCGCCGGGCGGGTGCGGTCGTTCGGTCGGCGGACGGGGTCCGGCGCACCCCCGACGGCCCCTTATCGTAGGGAAGCCCGCGGCGCTGTTCGGACCTGTCGCCGCGGACCCACCCCCGCCGGAGGTTAGTCATGCGGACCCGCCGCGATCAGGTGCAGGCGTACCGCTTCGTCACCCGCCGCATCGTCTCGGCGCTGCTCTCCGGTGATCCGGAGACAAACGATCTGCCGATGCGCCGCCTCGGCATGGCGGTGTTCGGCAGCGTCATCGCGGCCGCAGTGGTGCTCGGCGGCGTGGGCGCGTACGGCCAGCTCACCAGCAACTCCGCGCCGCTGGAGCCGAACACGCTGGTGATCGAGCGGGAGACCGGCGCGACGTACTACTTCGGCGAGGACAAGGTGCTGCGCCCGACGCTCAACTACGCCTCGGCGCGGCTGATCGTCAACGACGCCGCGGCGCAGCCGCGCACCATGTCCCAGGCGTCGATCAAGGACCGCCCACGCGGGCGGCTGGTCGGCATCGTCGGCGCCCCGGACGACCTGCCGGATCGCAAGTCGCTGGTCGGGCTCCCCTGGTCGGTGTGCGACGTGCCGGACCCGAACGACCCGCAGCGCTCCACCACCCACCTGGTGATCGACCGCGCGCTGCCCGGCGGCACGGCGCTCACCGACCGGGCCGTGGTGGTGCGGACCGGCGACGCGCGTTACCTGCTCACCGATGGTTCCCGGCTGCGGGTGGCCGGTGACGAGCAGGCGCTGGTGGCGTTGAAGATGGCCGGCGCGACGAACCTGACCGTCGGGCAGCAACTGCTGAACGCGGTGCCGGCCGGGCCGGTGCTGCGCAAGCCGGCGATCGCCGGGGACGGCGGCGCGAGCGGGCTCACAGTGGCCGACCGGCCGGCCCGGATCGGCCAGGTCTACCAGGCCGCCGGCCAGTACTACGTGCTCACCCGGCAGGGCCTGGCGACAGTCCGCGAGGTCACCGCGCTGCTGCTGCTCGGCGGGGGTGGCGAGGTGACGCAGATCACGCCGGATGAGGCGGGCCGGCTCCTCACCGACCAGCGGCTGGACGCGGACGGCCTGCCGGCCCGGCTGCCGACGCTGCACGAGGTCCGTCCGGGACGGACGGTGCTCTGCGCCACCTACCGGCCCGGCCCGGCCGGTCAGCCGCCGACCACCACGCTGGAGGTCTTCGACTCCCCGCCGGCCGAGCTGACCTCGGCGACCGCGATGCCCGCGCGGCAGGGCGCCCGGGACGCGGTACGCACCGCCGAAAGCGTGCTGCTGCCCGGCGGCAAGGGCGTGCTGGTGCAGGCCACGGCCGGGGAGAGCGGCAAGGCGGCGGCCGGTTCGACTGTCTACCTGATCACCGCGCAGGGCATCCGCTATCCGCTCGGCACCGCCGGGGGCGACGCGAAGAGCGCGCTCGGGTACGGCGACGTGACGCCGCTCGCCGTACCCGCCTCGCTGCTGGCGCTGGTGCCGACCGGACCGACGCTGTCCCGCGAGGATGCGATGACCTACTTCGATGCGTCGACGCCTCCGGGGGCCACCGCGACACCGTCGGCCGGTGGCGCGGAGGCGCAGGTCCAGGGCGGTTGACAGGCCCTGCGGCGATCCGAAGTGGAGGATCTCCGTCACGGGTCGCCCGGGTTGGCTCGCTTCGACTAACCTGAGTACGGCGAACGGTTATCGACGATGACTACGGGGATGCAGCCATGACGGGGCGCACGACAGTAGACGTACTGTCCTTGGAGGACTTTCACCAGCGGCTCGAGCGGCGTCTGCACGAGGCGGAGTCGGTGTTGCGCAAGCTCAACACCCAGATGCAGTGCCGCCCGCCGGCCCTCGGCACGTTCACCGACGCGACCGACAACGCACGTCGCTACTCCGAGACCCACCAGAGCTACGTCAACCACGTCGACCGGCTGCGCCGTGCGATCCTGGCCGCCCGCGAGGCGACCCACAAGATCATGACGAACTACAAGACCGCCGAGGCCCGCAACGCCGCCGCCGCGGCCGACATCGCCGCCGCCCTCTCCGGGCTGAACGAGGCGATGAAGCAGCCGAAGGAGGACCCGCGTGTCTGAGTACACCCGGCGCTACGAGCACGTCAGTCACGAGGAGCTCTACCAGGGCGTCAACGCCGGCGATCCGAAGCAGATCGAGGCGCTCAGCGCCCAGTGGACCTCCCTCAAGGGCACGCTCGACGATCTCGGCCGCGACCTGACCGCCGACCTGGAGGCGCTGGCGAAAACCTGGACCGGCGACGCCGCGCGGGAGTTCCACCGCCGGCTGGACATGGTCGTCCGCTACTCCGGCAACCTCGCCGAGGGCATGACGGGTATCCGACAGGGCCTCGACATGATGTCCAGCGAGCTGCGGGCCGCGCAGTCCAAGGCGGAGAGCCCGGAGAAGACCGACGACAACGACAAGCTGCTCTCCGGCGCCGGCAAGGGCTTCCTGATCGGCGGCGCACCCGGCGCGGTGATCGGCGGGATCGTCGGCCACCAGCAGGACAAGGCCGAGCAGGAGAAGGCGCACCAGCGGATGGTGCAGGTCGTGGCCAAGCTCGCCGAGGGCTACGACTTCTCGGCGTACGGCCGGATCGTCGTACCGGACCCGCCGGAGACCGAGCTGCCCGGCCACACCGGCAACGGTGACCCGACCCTGCAGAACGGGCCGTCGGTGAAGACGCCGTCGTCCGGCCCGAGCCTGGGCAGCTTCGGCCCGGGCGCCAACGCCACCGCCACCACGTCGGGCGTGCACCACACGGCCCCGACCGGCGGCACGCCGGGCGAGGGCACACCGGGTGCGGGCACTCCGGGCGGCCAGCCGGGCGCGGGCGCTCCGGGTTCGGTGCCGACCGGCGGCACCGTCGACCCGACTGGCACCTCGCTGGCCGGCGCCGCGCCGCTGACCAGCACCGCGGGCGGTCCGACGATCGGCGGCGGCCCGGGCTTCGGTCCCGGCGGCGCCGGACCGACGACGATGAGCGCCGGCGGACCGGGTGGCGGGCTCTACGGCGCCCCCGGTGTGCTGAGCACCGGCTCGCTCGCGGGCACCGGCGCCAACTCGGCGTCCTCGGCCCGCTTCGGCGGCATGTCCGGCGCGGAGAACCGCTCGGCGGCCGGCACGGGCCGGCTCACCTCCGGCCGTGGCCTCGTGGTCGACGCCGGGAGCAAGTCCGCCGAGCGCACCGGCGGCGCCACCGGGCGGCCCGCAATGGCCGGCCGCAGCGGCGTGCTGGGTGGGCGCGGCGGCCACGGCGACGACGAGTCCGACGGCCGGCTGACCTGGCTCACCGAGGACGAGATGGTCTGGGGCGACGGAGACGCCGCTCCGCCGCCGGTGCTCGGCGGCAACTGACCCGGCATCCACTGGACGGCGCGGCACCTCGGCAGGGGCGCCGCGCCGTCGCACGTCCGGCCCGCGTGGGTCTCCGTCCACACCGACCCGTGGGGTGGCTCACGTAAACCGCAAGATCCTTGAGCTGCGGGATCGTCCGTCGACCGATAGGTTGAATAGGTGCTGCCCGTAGCGTTCGCCCCGTCCACCTGGACGGCGACGCTGCGCCGGATCGCCCGCACGGCTGTGGCCGGCCTGGTGCTGATCGCCGGCCTCCAGGGCATCACCGCCGCACCCGCCCACGCCGCCGCGGCCTCGCACGCCACAGTCGCCTCGCACGCCGTCGCCTCGCACGTCGCGGCGATCGAGCACGTCGCGACGCGGCAGGCGGTCACGGCCGGCGCCGCGGAACTCACGGCGGCCGACGCCACGACCGCCGCCCTGCGGACCACCGGCCCCGGCACCCGCCCGGCCGGCACCGAAGGCCTTTCCGCCGACTCCGCCGGGCGCGTTCCCGGCGTCGAGGTCGTCGCCGCCGCCGACCCAGGCCGGGCGCACATCGCCCGTCGCGGTCCGCCGCGCGCCTGACCGGGCAACCCTTCCGGTACGCCCCGGCGCGGTCCCACGGGCCGCACGCCTCGCGCCCTGCCGCGCGTCCCGTCGCGTCCGAGTCACGACGCGCACCCGCCCGGATGTCCGGGCCACAACCGTCGATCGTCCTACGTTCCACCCACGAGGTGCTGGTAATGCAGACCGTCTTCTCCTCCGTCCTGCCCGACATGCCCGCGGCCGCCGTGATCTGGCTGGTCCTGCTCGCCGTGGCCGCGACAGTGGTCGCCGCGCTGATCGTCCGCCCGTCCCGGTTCCGTTCGGAACTGGTCGACCGGATCAGTGACGCCGCCCGCCCGAGCAGCATCGAACGCGCCGAGCGCGCCCGCGTACGGGACCAGGAGCGGATCCGCTACGCCGACGAGGTGGCAGTGGCCGCCTCCCGTGCGACGGCGACCGCCGAGCGGAGCCGCGCCGAGTGGCTGACCGCCCAGGAGGAGGCCGAGGCTGCCTGGCAGGCGTACCAGGCGGCCGAGGAGGACGTCCGGCGCCTGACCGCCGCCGCGGCGCTGCCGCTGCCCCGGACCGCCCGGACCCCGGCCGAGTACGCGGACCGGGAGCGCTGGCTGCACCGGGCCGCGATGGACGCCCAGTGGCGCGACGAGATCACGGTGCGGCAGCTCAGCGACATCCTCGGCGGCAACGGCTGGGATCCGAGCCGGCACCCGGTGGAGCAGGAACTGCTGCTGCGCCGGCTCGTCCGGGACAACATGGCGGCACGGCACCGGGCCGCCGCGCAGCGGGAGCAGGCCGCCTGGCAGACCGCCGAGCTGGCCGCGGCGGCGGCGCAGAGCCTGCGCGACGAGGCGTTCGCGGCGCTGCACCCGGTCGCCGAGCCGCAGACGGAACTCTCCATCGTCGGGTTCGCCGGGCCCGAGGCCACCCGGGAACTGCCGACCGGAACGGCGAGCCCCGAGGTCACCCGCGAGCTGCCGCCCGTGGCTCGCGGCCGGGCGGCCGTCGCGGCCTGAAAGCCCGTCACCGGCAGCGGCCCGACAGGCCGTCGCCCGGTGCGGGCGCCGAAGGCGAGCGCCCCCGCGGCGGGGACGACCGCCGCGCGTGGCGGGCTCGGCTCGGCTAGCGTGGTGGCGTGTCCCGTGAAGCCTGGGTGCTGGTCGTCCTCGCCGCCGTCCTCGCGGCGGCCATGCTGGCCGGGGCGGTGCTGCTCGCCATCCGGGTGGTCCGCACCCGCCGCATGCTCGGCGCGCTCGGCGCCGGCGGCAAGGTCGCGTTCTACGGCGCGCTGATCTACACGATCCTGCCGGTGGACCTGCTTCCCGACCCGATCTACCTGGACGACATGGGCGTGCTGGCCGGCGCACTGTTCTACCTGGGCCGGCTGGTCGCCAAGCACCGCGCCGAGCAGCGGGCCGCCGGGGAGTCCCCGGTGGCGACGTTGCCGCCCGGCGCGGCGCCCCGCCGCTGAGACGTCACCGCACGGAACGAGGAGACGACATGGCGGCACGGCATCGGTTGGATCCGAGCGACGAACGGGTGGCCCGCTTCTTCGCGGATCGGCACCTCGCCACGCTCACCACACCGCGTGCCGACGGCACCCCGCACGTCGTACCCGTGGGGGTGACCTTCGACCCCGCGGCCGGGCTGGCCCGGGTGATCACCTCAGCCGGGTCGGCCAAGGCCCGGCACGTCGCGGCGGGCGGGCCGGACGGCGTCCCGGTCGCGGTGTGCCAGGTCGACGGCCGCTGGTGGCTGACCGTGGAGGGCCGGGCGGTGCTGCGCCGCGACCCGGAGTCGGTGGCCGAGGCCGAGCGCCGGTACGCCGAGCGCTATCGCACGCCGCGTCCGAATCCGGAGCGGGTGGTCATCGAGATCGCGGTGACGGGGCTGCTGGGAAGCCTGCCCGACTGAGGCGTCTGTCCGGTTCCGCGGTGGCCCCGGTCACGCCCGGAAATGGGCTGCCGCGGCAGGGCGGTTGAACTCTCCGTACGCCGAGCGCCACTCCTGGTGCCGCGTCTCCCGCACGGAGCCGTCGACCCCCGAATGGAGCCTCGACCATGAACCCGATCATCCGTAAGTGTGTGCTGTCCGTCGCCGGTCTGGCCGCGGCCGGTGGTGCCGTCGCCGGTCCGGCCGCCGCCGCCCACGCCGCCCCGGTCAAGGGCAAGGGTGACCGCGCCGCCGACTACGAGTACCAGGCACAGCCGAACTTCTTCTACTGCGGTCCCGCCTCGACCCGGATCGCGCTGTCGGCCGAGGGCAAGGACGTGAGCCAGGACGAGCTGGCCGCCAAGCTCGGTACCACCGAGAACGGCACCGACTCGGCCATCGACATCACCCGGGTCCTGAACGAGTACACAGGTGGCAAGTACCGGACCACCGAGATCCGCGACGACGTGGCCACCCGGGAGCAGGTGGACCGCCTGCGCACGGACATCCGTACCGCTGTGGACGACGACCGGCCCGTGGTGGCGAACATCCTGGGCGGCGCCCGGGACGTCGACGGGGTGGAGCACAGCTACCCCGGCCACTACGTGACAGTCGTGCGGTACGAGGGCGACGGCGACCGGGTGCTGATCGCGGACCCGGCCCGGCCGGACGTGCCGACGTACTGGATGGACGTGACCGAGCTGGCCAACTGGATCGCCGGCCGCGGTTACAGCTCCTGACGGACGGGCCGGTCTCCCCTGTGGAGGCCGGCCCGACACGACGGCGGCCACGCTCCCCACAGGGGGGTGGCCGCCGTCGTGTCCGAAGCGGGTGTACGTCAGCGACCGGTGTCGCCTTCGCCGGTGCGCTGCTGCGCCATGTCGACGCCCTTGTCGATCTGGTTGTCGTACTTGCCGCCGGTGCGCTTGTCCGCAGCGTCACCCGCCTTCTCGATGCCCTGGTCGACCTGCTTGTCGTGCTTGTCCGCGAAGTCCTTGGCCTTGTCCATGAAGTCGCTCATGTCGGATCTCCCTTCGATACGTTGAATGCCTTCCCTAAGGCCGGGGGTACAAACGCCGGGTGGGCGGTTGCGGCCCTGGTGTCGGATCGGCTCGCGTCGGGTACCAACGGCCTCGATCGAGGAGGGCGACGTGGACGACGACGCTGGTATACCCGGGCGGGCACCGACCGCCGGACCGCGGCAGACCTGGGCCGGACTGCCCTGGCCGGTACGGACGGCGGTCACCTGGAGCGCCTGCCTGCTGGTGGTGACGGCCGGGCTGTGGCTGCTGGGGCAGATCGCCGTGCTGCTCGCGCCGCTTGCGGTGGCGCTGGCCGGCACGCTCTTCCTCGCCGCGCTGCTCGACCCGGTCCTGGTACGCCTGCGCCGGCTGCGGGTGCCGGCCGGGGTCGCCGCGCTGCTGAGCATCCTGCTGCTGCTCGGCATCCTGGGCGGTGCCGGCGTCCTGGTCTGGAACCTCACGGCGAGCCAGTTCGGCGAGCTGAGCCAGCAGCTCGACGAGGGGTTGCAGCGCACCCGGGACTTCGTCACGTCCAGCCTGCCGGTCACCGACCAGCAGCTCGACCGGCTCGTGGAGCAGATCCGGCAGGGCCTGAGCAGCGGTGCGCCCGACCCGGTCGCCGGGGCACGCAAGGTCGCCGAGGTCGCGGGCGCGGTGCTGCTCGCCCTGGTGCTGCTGTTCTTCCTGCTCAAGGACGGCCGCTCGATGTGGCGCTGGGTGCTGCGCCGGCTGACCGGCCCGCGCCGGGAGCTGACCGCCGAGGCGGGACGGGCCGGCTGGCGGACGCTCGGCGCGTACAGCCGGGGCACGATGATCATCGCGGCCATCGACGCCATCGGCATCGGGCTGGCCCTGGTCGTGTTGCGTGTCCCGCTGGCCCTGCCGCTAGCCCTGATCACGTTCCTCGGCGGGTTCGTACCGATCATCGGCGCCACGGTGGCCGGTGCGGTGGCGGTACTCGTCGCGCTCGCCGCGAACGGCCCCACCACCGCGCTGCTGACGCTGGCCGCGGTGATCGCCGTGCAGCAGATCGAGGGCAACCTGCTGGAACCACTGGTCATGCGGCGGCAGGTGCAGCTGCACCCGGCGGTCATCCTGGTGGTGGTCACCGCCGGCACGCTCGTGGCCGGGGTCGCCGGGGCGTTCGTGTCGGTGCCGATCGCGGCGGTGCTGTGGCGGGTGCTGGACACCGTGCAGCGGCACCGCGCCGCCGAGCGGAACGGCACCGGCGTTCCCGCACCGACCGCCGACCCGGGCCGCGCCGCCGAGGCAGCGGGCTGATTCCGCCGCCGGTCAGGCGGGGTGCGGCTGGCGCAGGTGCGTGGTGAACCACGTACCTGCCTGGTCGGCCACCTGCTCCAGCGTGCCGGGCTCCTCGAACAGGTGCGTGGCACCGGGCACGATCCGCAGCTCGGCCACCTCGCCCAGCGCGTCCCGGGCCTGCTCGTTGAGCACGATCACCTGCTCGTCCAGGCCGCCGACGAGCAGCAGCGTCGGTGCGCGTACCGCAGTCAGTGAGCTGCCGGCCAGATCGGGCCGGCCGCCGCGGGAGACCACAGCGCCCACCCGGTCCGGCCGGGCCGCGGCGGCGACCAGCGCGGCGGCGGCGCCGGTGCTGGCGCCGAACAGCCCGATCGGGAGCCTCCCCAGTTCCGGGTCGGAGCCCATCCAGTCGACGATCCCGGCGAGGCGCTCGGCCAGCATGCCGATGTCGAAGCGCAGCTCGGCGGTGATCTCGTCCCGGGCCTCCTCGTCGGCGGCCAGCAGGTCGACGAGCATCGTGCCGAGCCCGCGCTCGTTGAGTGCACGCCCGACGGCCATGTTGCGCGGGCTGTGCCGCGAGCTGCCGCTCCCGTGCGCGAACAGCACCACCCCACCGGCTCCCGCCGGCACCACCACGTCCCCGACGAGTCCGCCGTCCACCACAGGCACCGAAACCTCACGCATTCCCCTCACCGCCCCTCCCGCTCTCTCCCCCTCCCCTCACGCATACCCCCCACCCCGACGATCATGAAGTTGACGGCCCAGAAAGCGCTCCCCCACCCCGCCAACTTCATGATCAATCCCACCGGGGAAGGCCCCGGGGCAGATCTTGGTACGAAACGGCCCCTGGAGGGGCCATTCCGTACCAAGATCCACAAGGGCAGCACCCCAACCCCGCACCCCGCCCCGGACAGGGTTGATCATGAAGTTGGCGGCAGATTCCGAGATCGAAAACGCCGCCAACTTCATGATCGACGGGGACAGCGGGGAAGCCCGGGGGACAGCGGGGGGTAAGCGCACGCGGGCGGGGTTGCGTTGACGTCGGCGGCAAGGTTTAGCGTCAACCTGGCAGTGAGGGACGGGGGCGGCGGATGCGGATCGGGGAGCTGGCGCAGCGGGCCGGTACGAGCACCCGCACCCTGCGCTACTACGAGGCCCACGGGCTGGTCCGGCCGAACCGGTCCGCCAACGGGTACCGGGTCTACGACGAGGCGGAACTACGTGTCGTCCGTGAGATCCGCTCCCTGCTGGCGATCGGCTTCGGCCTGGACGACATCCGCCCGTTCGTCGCCTGCCTGCGCGCCGGAAACGACTCCGGTGACGTCTGCCCCGATTCGGTGGCGGTGCTGCGGCGCAAGCTCGCCGAGGTGGACGACTACCTCGACCGGCTGGGTGACGTCCGCCGCCGGCTGCACGACCAGCTCGCCCACGCGATCGCCCAACGGGAGGAAACATGCCTCAGGACACGGGGACCGGCCGGCTGAACCCGGTCACCGACGACACCTTCGCGGCCACAGTGCTGGCCGCCGACCGGCCGGTGGTGGTGGACTTCTGGGCCGAGTGGTGCCCGCCGTGCCGGGTGGTGTCGAAGCACCTGGCCGAGCTGGCCGAGGAGTTCGGCCACGCGCTGCGCTTCGTCACTCTCAACACCGACGAGAACCCGGCCACCGCACGCGCCCACCGGATCATGTCCGCGCCGACCATGCTGGTGTTCCGGGGCGGTGAGGTGGTCGGCTCGATCGTCGGCTCCCGCCCCAAGGACCACCTGCGGCGCAGCTTCGCCCAGCACGTGGACGGCTGAGCCCTCGCCTGGACGGCTGAGCCCTCGCCTGGACGGTTGAGCCGCCGCCGGGCGGGAACGCGCCGGGTGACCACGGACCCCGACCGATCGCGAGGATCGTCATGGCGAAACAGGACAGGTCCCGGGAACAGGAACTCACCGACCAGGAACGCCGTAAGCAGGAGCTGAAGGACTCGCCGGACTGGGCCGACCGCGCCTCGACGGCGCGCACGTCCGACGATCCGCGGGCCACGGCGCCGCGCGACGCCGGCGGGCGTCCGTCCAACGGCCGCCAGTTCTGAGGTACGCGTACCGAGCGGTCCCGCCCTTCGTGGCGGGGCCGCTCACTCCATGCGTTCGGGCAGGTGCATCAGCGGCGCGCGGCCCTGCGGCTGCTCCGGTTGCGGCCCCCTCGGGTGTGTCGGCGGCACCGCCACGGTGACCGGCTGCGCGGAGGTGACCTGCAGCGGCTCGCCGTGGTGCCGCAGCTCCACTACGGTGTCCGGGCCGCCGTTGCGCAGCGAGTACGTCGTCTGGTGCGGCCGGACGTCGACCCGCAGCCGCATCCCGTGCCACTGGAGCGAGAACTCCAGGCGGCTGAGGCGGCTGGAGAGCCGGGGCGCGAAGGAGAGCATCCCGTCGTGGTCCCGCAGCCCGCCGAACCCGGCGACGAGCGCGATCCAGGCACCTGCGAGTGATGCCATGTGCACGCCGTCGCGGGTGTTCTCGTTGAGGTCGTGCAGGTCCATCAGCGCGGCCTCGCGCAGGTAACGGTGGGCCAGTTCGAGGTAGCCGACCTCGGCCGCCAGCACCGCCTGGGTGCAGGCGCTCAGCGACGAGTCGCGTACGGTGCGCCGCTCGTAGTAGACGAAGTTGCGCAGTTTCTCTGCGGCGCTGAACGCGTCGCCCCGCCAGTGCATGGCGAGCACCAGGTCGGCCTGCTTGACGACCTGCTTGCGATAGAGGTCGAAGTACGGGTAGTGCAGCAGCAGCGGGTACTTCTCCGGCGGCGTGTGCTCGAAGTCCCACTCCTGGAAGCGGGTGAACCCCTCCACCTGCTCGTGCACCTCGGTCTCCGCGTCGTACGGGACGTGCATGTCGTTCGCGGCGTCCCGCCAGGCGGCTGCCTCCTCCTCGGTGACGCCGAGGTCGAGCGCCTGGTCCCGGTAGCGCATCGCGCAGTCCGCGGCGGTACGCAGGTTCCGCTGAGCCATCAGGTTGGTGTAGACGTTGTCGTTCTTCACCGCCGTGTACTCGTCCGGGCCGGTCACGCCGTCGATGTGGAACCGTCCGGCGCGGTCGTGGTGGCCGAGCGAACGCCACAGCCGGGCGGTCTCGATCAGCAGTTCCAGCCCGATCTCCCGTTCCAGCGCCTCGTCGCCGGTGACCAGCACGTAGCGGCGCAGCGCGTCGGCGACGTCGGCGGCGATGTGGAACGCGGCGGTCCCGGCGGGCCAGTACGCCGACGACTCCGGCCCTTCGATGGTGCGCCACGGGAAGGCGGCGCCTTCGAGGTTCAGCGTGCGGGCGCGTTCCTGGGCCTGCGCCAGCGTGTCGTACCGCCACTGCAACGCGTCGCGCACCGCGCCGGGCTGCGTGTACGTGAGCACCGGCAGCACGAACATCTCGGTGTCCCAGAACGCGTGGCCGTCGTACCCCGGGCCGGTGAGGCCCTTGGCCGAGATCGGCCGTCGTTCCGCGCGGGCGCCGGCCTGGAGGACGTGGAAGAGGCCGAACCGGACGGCCTGCTGCACCTCGGGGTCGCCTTCGACGCGCACGTCGGCGGCGTCCCAGAACGCGTCCAGGTATTCGCGCTGGGCCCGGCGCAGCCCGTCCCAGCCGTCGAGCCGGGCCGCTGCCAGCGCCGCGCCGACCTGGTCGCGCAGGGCCGGGAGGGACCGGCGGCTGGACCAGCCGTACGTGAGGTACTTGACCACCCGCAGCGTCTGGCCGGGCTTGAGCACGCAGCCGATGGTGGTGCGGACCCAGTCCTCGTACCCCTCGCTCTCGATCGTGGTGCGTTCGGGCCCGTCCACGTCGTGGCCCATCGCGGCGGCGACCCGCAGGCCGCTGACCTTGGTGCGGTGGATGAGCTGGCCGCCGTCGTCGGTGGTCAGCTCCTCCTCGGCCTGCAACGGCGACTCCAGGACGGCGGCGACCCGCGGGTCGCGGCTCTGCGGCGGCAGCGACTCGTTGGCGACCAGCTCGGACTGGAGGATCAGCCGCAGCGGCCCGTCGACCGGCTCGACCTCGTAGTGGATGGCCGCCACCGAGCGCTGGGTGAACGACACGAGCCGGGTGGTGCGGACCTTGACCTCGCGGCCGGCCGGGGAGCGCCAGTGCAGTTCCCGCTGGAGCGTACCGGCACGCATGTCGAGGACCCGCTCGTGGGCGAGCAGTTCGCCGTAGCGCACGTCGAGCGGCTCGTCGTCCACGAGCAGCCGGATCAGCTTGCCGTTCGTGACGTTGACGATGGTCTGCCCGGATTCGGGGAAACCGAAGCCCGCCTCGGCGTACGGCAGCGGGCGCAGCTCGTAGAACGAGTTCAGGTAGGTGCCGGGCAGCCCGTGCGGCTCGCCCTCGTCGAGGTTGCCACGCAGCCCGATGTGCCCGTTGGACAGCGCGAACACCGACTCGGACTGGGCCAGCACGTCCATGTCGAGCTGCATCTCCCGGACGTGCCAGGGCTCGACCGGGTACGCCCGTTCCCGGATCACGCGGCCGGCTCCGGGGCGAGCAGGTCGGCGAGGTCGGTGACCACCACGTCGGCGCCGTGCGCCAGCAGTTCGTCGGCCTGGCCGACCCGGTCGACGCCCACCACGTACCCGAATCCGCCGGCCCGTCCGGCGGCGACGCCGGCGAGGGCGTCCTCGAAGACGGCGGCCTGCGACGTTTCGACGCCGAGCAGCCGCGCGCCTTCCAGGAACGTGTCCGGGTGCGGTTTGCCGCGTAGCCCGTTCGCGCGGGCGACCACGCCGTCCACCCGGGCCTCCAGCCAGCGGTCCAGTCCGGCGGCGTGCACCACGGCGGCGCAGTTGGCGCTGGCCGAGACGACAGCGCGGCGCAGTCCGGCCGTGGTGGCCGCCTCCAGGTAGCGCACCGAGCCCTCGTACACCTCGACGCCGTCGTGCTCGATCCGCTGGAGCAGGACGACATTCTTGCGGTTGCCGAGGCCGTTGACGGTGTCCGCCTCGGGCGGGTCGTCCGGCGATCCCTCGGGCAGCGTGATGCCGCGCGAGGCCAGGAATGTGCGCACCCCGTCGGCGCGCGGTCTGCCGTCCACGTAACGGTTGTAGTCCGGTCCGCTGTCGAACGGGTGGAACGGCTCGCCGGTTTCGGCCGACCGGCGTCGCAGGTACGCGTCGAACGTCTCCGCCCAGGCGGCGTTGTGCACCTTGGCGGTCTGCGTCAGCACACCGTCCAGATCGAAGAGACAAGCGTTCACGTGCGCGGGGAGGCCCAGCATCGCTTGAATCTATCCAGCCCTCGCCCCGGGCAAACCCCGTTCGGGGCTCAGCGGTTCGGGCGGAGCGTCCAGATCACTGTGAGCGAGGAGGTGAGCGTGCCGTCCTCGGTGTGGACCTCCACCTCGACCGGGAACTCCGGCCGCCGCCCGGCGTCCAGCTCCGCAAGCACCTCGGCGGGTACGCCGCCGAGCCGCGCGGTCGCCAGCACCGGCCCCACCGCCACCTTGCGGTAGCGGATGGTCGCGGTCACGGCCAGGGGTACGGCCCGGTCGAGCGCCTGCCCGAACGCGGCCAGAACAACCGCGCCCGAGGCGGTCTCCCCCAGCGTGAACATGGCCCCGGCGTGCGGGCCGCCCACGTGGTTGTGGTGCGCCGGGTCGTCGGGGAGCCGGACCACGGCCCGGACCCCGCCCTCGGCCTCGGGCGCCACCTCGACGAACTCGATTCCGAGCGTGCGGGCGAACGGCACGGCGTCGAGGAGACCGGCCGCCACCTGGCGAGAGTCGATGCTCATGCCCGAACGCTACTCGCCAGTAACAACACCGGCAAGGCCGATCCCTGGTCAGCCCGCGCTCAGGTCGGTACGGCGGACGATCCACCAGACGACGAGGAGTGCCAGCGCGGTCAGGCCCAGATAGCCGCCGGCGACGATCAGGTGGAACTCGGGGATCCGGCTGCCCGGCTGGTACTGGAGGTGCTGCTGCAGGTTGTGCTCGACGAAGCAGGCGAGCGTCCGGCCGGTGCCGTTGTCGGGTGGGCAGAGGCGTTGCAGCTCGACCCCGGTGAGCTCACGCCCGGAGGCGTCGAACGCGCCGGACGGCCCGTCGATCCCGTAGTCGATCATGCCGCCCTTGACGACCAGGGCGTTGTCGCGCAGCACACCCACGCCCGGCCCGCCGATGACGCGGTGCGCGGTCAGCGGCTCCATCAGCGTGGGGTAGCGCCACCGGACGAGATAGGTCAGGCCGACGAAGCCGACGATCACGCCGAACACGGCCGGGAGCGTGCGCTTGATCGCGGCGCCGAGCGCGACACCGACCGCGAACCAGCAGAGGCTGATCACCGCCGGAAGCATCGCGGTGTTGAGGAACGGCCCGTACTCGAACAGGCTCACCGGTGCGACCCGGGCCTGGAGTCGCTCCAGGTGGTCGCTGACACCGGCGACGGCCGAGGTCACCGCCGCCACGAACAGGCCGAGCAGGGCCAGCCGGGTCCAGAGCCACCGCTGCGGGGAGACGTCCTGGCTCCAGGCCAGCAGCAGGGTGCGCTGCTCGTGTTCCCTGGTCAGCACCGGGACGCCGACGAACACACCGATCAGCAGCGGCATCCACTGCACCACCTGCGACAGCACGGCCAGCGTCAGGACCAGGCCGGATGAGCCACCGAGCCGCCGGCCCTGCGGCGACTCCTCCGCGCAGAACGTCTCGTGACACTGGTGCCACAGGCTCGTCAGCTCCACCGACAGGTAGGTCATCCAGCCCACCAGGACCGCGGCCAGGACCAGCGTGCCGATCACCGTCCAGCGGTGCTGACGCCAGGTCAGCCAGAGCAGACCGCGTACGCCCCCGGCGTACCCGGGGTCGCTCCGGCGGTTCATGGGTGCGGACAGCTGGCCGACCGGGCTCATGCGGCTGCCTCCCGCTCGTGCGGCGCGGCGGCCGACGCTCTGAGGTGGGTCAGGATCAGCTCGTCCAGGGTGATGGGCTGGGCGGTCCAGCCGGGTGCCACGACGGCGTGGGCCGCCGGTGTCGCCGGCCGCCGGAGGACGAAGGTGGACTGGCGGCCGGTGTGCTGGGCCTGGACGACCGTGCCCGGCCCGGGTGGCTGGTCGGCGCGGGGCCCGGTCAGCCGGACGTGGCTGTCGAGGAGTTCCTCGACGTCGCCGGCGAGGACGGGCCGACCGGCGTCGAGCAGCAGCAGGTGGTCACCGACGCCGCTCAGCTCGGCGACGATGTGGGTCGACAGCATGACAGTCATGTCGTCGTCGGCGACCTCCGCCAGCAGCTCGCCTGTCACCTCGACGCGGGCCAGCGGATCCAGGTTCGCGAGGGGTTCGTCCAGCAGCAGCACCGCCGGGCGGGAGCCGAGCGCGACCGCCAGCGCGACCTGCGCCCGCTGCCCGCCGGACAGCTTGCCGCAGCGGCGGTCCAGCGGGACGGCGAAGCGGTCGAGCCATGACAGCGCCCGCCGCTGGTCCCACACGCGGTTGGTCGAGCGGCCGAAGCGGAGCATGTCCGACACGGTGAAGTCGCGGTAGAGCGGCTTGTCCTGGGCCAGGATCGCCACCCGGCTGCCACCGTCGGCGGACCCGCCCCGCACCACCTGCCGGCCGTGCACCGACACCGTGCCGCCGGTGGCCGCCAGGGTGCCGGCGATGATGCTCAGCAGCGTCGACTTGCCCGCGCCGTTCGCGCCGACCAGCGCGACGACCCGGTTGGCGGGCAGCGCGAACGAGCACTCCCGGAGCGCCCACACGGCGCCGTAGCGCCGGCTCAGGTCACGCGCCTCGACGGCGACCGGCTCGCCGCTCACGCCGCGCCCTCCGCGTTGTCTCTCCTCGCGGGTGCCGCGTTCGCCGCGATCACCGAGGCGAGCAGCGCCTGGACGTCCTCGTCCTCCAGACCGGCCTCCCGGGCCTGGCCGAGCCACCGGGCCAGGCTGCCGCGCAGGCGGGCCATGACGTGGGGATCGGCGTGCCCGAGCGTCCCGCTGACGAACGTGCCCGCGCCCTGCCTCGCCTCCACCAGGCCGGACAGCTCCAGCTCCCGGTAGGCCTTGAGCACAGTGGTCGGGTTGACGGTGCACGCGGTCACCACGCTGCGCACGGTGGGGAGCTGGTCCCCGGGCCGCAGCGTCCCGATCCGCAGCGCCTCACGGACCTGCCGCACGAGCTGGGCGTACGCGGGGACGCTGCTGGACCGGTCGACATGAAAGTTGATCACCCTGGTGACCCTCCGTCGGATTGTTATGGTTAAGTAGAACACCAGTTAAGCGACATGGCAACGACCGGACGGCGTTTCGGAGGCTGCCGACTCCGGGTAGCGAGTGGCCATGAACCGCGATCTCGCGCGCGGGCTGACGGTGGCGTGGGCGCTGCCGGAGTTCCGCGACGGGCTGCGTCACCTCGTCGACCTCGACGAGGTGACGGTGCTGCTGGCCGCGCTGTCCCTTCCGGACCGCGACCGCGAGGTCGAGCGCAGCGCCCTGGGCCTGCTGCGGTCCGGGCTCGACAGCACCGAGGTCCGGGAGGCGGTGTTGCTGCTGCTGGAGCGGGACACCGTACGCCGGCCGCTCGTCGCCGCGGCGGTGGAGCCGCTCGCCGACCGGCCCGGCCTGGTCACCGCCGTCACGTCCGCGACCGAGGACCCCGGGGTACGCCACGAGGTACGGGCGATGCTGGACAGCGCCGGCGTACGCGAGCTGATCTGGCGGGCGGTCGACGATCAGGTTGGCGACAACCGGTTCGGGCTGATCCGCCGGGCGGCGGTGCTGTTCGTCAGGCACCCGAGCGCACGGCGCCTGGGGTGGGCGCTCCGCCGGCACGGCGTGCTCCGCGAACTGCGCCACAGGGCGTGACACCTGATCTGCGGTTGCCCGGTCGTGTCACCTCCGAGATCTTCGGGCCCTACTGTCCCGGCTCCTGCTGAGGTCGCTCGGCCGTCACTCGTATCCCATCGCGGGGATGATCTCGCCCAGTTCCCGCTCGACGTACGCGCGGGTGTCGGCGTCGAACTGGTCGTCGCGGTGCGCGAGCTTGTCCGCCTGGAACGTCGACGCGGTGACGGCGTCCTCGACGCCGAGCCGCTCGAACAGGGCGCGTCGCTGCCCGGGCCAGTCGGCCGCCAGGTCCTCCGCCTTCACCTCGACGTATCGCCGGGTCGTCAGGTCGGCCGCGTTCCTCCAGGCCAGCCACCTGTCGTAGACCGGCAGCAGGTAGGCGAGCGCACCGTCGACCGTGGACGGAGCCCACGGCTGGGCCAGGTGGGAGGCGAGCACCGAGATCGGGTGACGCTTGATGTGCACGATCGTCGCCTCGGGCACCAGTTCCCAGAGGAAGTCCAGGTAGAAGAGGTTGAACGGCGTCTTCTCGCACCAGGTCGGCTTGCCCGCGTCGGCCGCCGCCCCGCCGAACAGGGTGTCGACCAGGCCCCGCAGGACGCCGATCAGTTCGCTCCGGTCACGGAAGTACCTCGGGACGACCCGCCGTCGGCTGGCCGGCCCGAACGGCCCGGCGGGCCGGTCGCCGTCGCCGAAGCCCTCCGCGGGCGCGGGCTCCTCGAAGGCGTGCGCGATCACCTGCGGCCAGAGCCGGTGTACGGCGTCCCGATAGCGCCGCTCGCCGACCAGCTCGGGCACGGTCTTGCCACGGTCGTCACGCCGGCCGGGCACGCGTACGGTGAGGAAGTCGCTCAGCCGGTGCAGGGCGTCCTCACCGACGATGGGGTCGTACCGGTCGGTGAGCGCGTCGGCCAGATCCCGCAGGCCGCCCGGTTCGACGAGGAACTTGGTCTCCATGGGGATCCGGTGGATCAGCGGATGCTGGCCGATGACGTCGGCGATCCGCGACGTGCCCGAACGGCCCGTGCCCGCGACGAAGACCGGTGAGGGGGACGGCATGGACGGCAGTCAAACTCCCGGCCCGGCGCAGGGGCAATCCAATTATCCCCGCCGCGATCAGCTGATCGCCCTCCTGGCCGACGCGGTCGGGTCCGTCACAGTGGCGCACCCGACGCGGGTCGCCGTCGACGGGCCGCCCGCCGCCGGAAAGACCACGCTCGCCGACGAGCTGGCCGCCGTCCTGCGCGCCCGCGGCCGGTACGTCATCCGGGCGACAGTCGACGACTTCCTCTTCCCCCGGGAGCGGCGCTACCGACGGGGTGAGTTCTCGGCGCAGGGCTGCTACGTCGACACCCACGACCACGGGACGCTGAAGCGGGTGCTGCTCGATCCGCTCGGCCCGGGCGGCGACCGGCGCTTCCGGCACACGGTCTACGACCACGCCACCGACGCGGTGCTGTCCCCGCCGCTCACCACCGCTCCCGCCGACGCCGTGCTGGTGTTCGACGGCGTCTTCCTCCTGCGCCCGGAACTGCTCGACCGGTGGGAGCTGCGGGTGCTCGTGTCGGCCGCGCTGGACCGTACCGTGGAGCGTGCGGTGGTCCGGGAGAGCCCGGTGTCGTCCCGGGCCGACGTCGAACGGCGCTGGCGGGAGCGTTACCTGCCCGCCCAGCGGCTCTACTTCGCCACGGCCCGCCCGGCCGAGCACGCCCACGTCGTCGTGCACAACGACGATCCCCGGCAGCCGATCTGGGAGACCCGGACACACCCGGATGGCAGGCTGGCGACCATGGACAGGAATCGGGTGGCCGCCTGGATCGCGGCGTACGAGCAGGCGTGGCGCACACCGGGAACGGCGGCGCTCGGCACGATGTTCACCTCCGACGCGAGCTACCGGCAGGGGCCGTACCGGGATCCGGTCGTCGGCCTGCCCGCCATCACCCGCATGTGGGACAGCGAGCGCGACGGACCCGACGAGGTCTTCGAGATGACATCGGAGATCGTCGCGGTCGACGGCGACACCGCTGTGGCACAGGTGCAGGTCCGGTACGGCGACCCCGTCCACCAGGAGTGGCGCGATCTCTGGATCATGCGGTTCGCCGAGGACGGCAAATGCTTGTCGTTCGAGGAGTGGCCGTTCGCGCCGGGGAAGCGGGCCGCCGCCGGGTGAGAGACCGGCCGTCTAGTCGGCGGATATCTCCCCGAGAACGCGTTGCGCCTCGGCCGATTCCTCCGCGTCCTCGGGGTCGTCGACGGTGCGGGAGTAGGTGGACAGCGTCTTCCAGAGCGCCCAGCCACGTCCGCGCGCCCAGGTCGCGTCGTCCACCGACAGCCGCTCGCGGAATGCCGCCCGGCCCTCGACGCTCAGCAACGTCCAGGCGATCGCCAGGTCGCAGGCCGGGTCACCGACGCCGCATGTCCCGAAGTCGATGACGGCCGCCAGCCGGCCGTGCGCGAGCAGCAGGTTTCCCGAGGCGATGTCGCCGTGGAACCAGCGATCCACCCCGTCCCAGCGGGCACCGACCGCCCGCGCCCAGATCTCGCGTACCAGCGCGGCATCGACGTGGCCGTCCAGCGCCAGGAGCGCATGCTCGACCTTCTTGTCGTACGTGCGCAGCGTGCCGCCCCGGAACCAGTTGTGGACGCCCGGCTGCGGACCACCGGCGGCGTCGACGTCCTGCAGGGCCGCGAGGAATCCGGCCAGGTCGAGGGCGAACCGCACCGGGTCGGCGATCCGGTCCACGGCCGCGGTCTCGCCGTCGAGCCAGCGGTAGATCGACCACGGATACGGGTAGCCCGCACCCGGCTCGCCCTTCGCCAGCGGTGCGGGGATGGGCAGTGGCAGCCGATCGGCGAGGGCCGGGAGCCACAGGTGTTCCTTGTCGACGGCCAGGGCGTACTCGGCAGCGCTGGGCAGGCGCACCAGCAGCTCGGGGCCGAGGTGGAAGGTCCAGTTGTCCCAGCCGCCCTTGGCGACCGGTTCGATCCGGAGGGCGGCCAGGTGTGGGAACTGGTCGGCTACCAGGCGACGCACCTGCTCCACGCCGACGGCGGTGCGTCGTGGCGGGGGACCGAGATCCGGTACGTCACTCACGCCCGTTTGGCGTACGCGACGAACGCCGCCCAGCTCGACGGCGTGAACGTCAGCGCCGGCCCCTGCCGGTCCTTGCTGTCCCGCACCCCCACCACACCGGGCAGGTTGTCCGCCACCTCGACGCAGTTGCCGCCGTTACCGCTGCTGCGGGTGCTCTTGCGCCAGGTCGCGCCGGTCAACTCCATCGCTTCGCCGCCTCCGTGATCGCCGCCAGAGTCGCCCCGTGCGGCATCGCCTCCGCGCGAATGGACTCCCACGTCTGCCGCAGTGAGTTCACGTCCACCGTGCGCTCCACGATTGTGCCGTGCAACGGGTTATCCAGATAGCCCAGATCGTCGCCGTCGGCCGGGGTGGCGAGCACGAAAGCACCGTTGAGCCCCGGATAGGCACCGACCGTCTCCGGCACCAGGTGCAGGTGCACCCGGGGCCGCCGTGCCATCTCGATCAGGTGCTCCAACTGCTCCCGCATCACCTTCGGCCCGCCGACCGGGCGAGCCAGCGCCGCGTGGTCGAGCACCACCACGAACTGCGGCGGCGTGGGGCCGTCCAGCACCGCCTGCCGGGCCAGCCGGGCCGCCACCTGCTGTTCGACCGCCTCGCCGACGAACTGCGCGGCCCCTTCGTAGAGCGCTCGGGCGTACCCCTCGGTCTGCAGCAATCCGGGCACCACGAGTGGCTCGTAACTGCGTAACGCCGTCGCCTCCTGCTCGATGCTCACCCACTCGCGGAACCACGGCATCAGCGCCTCCTGCATCAGCGCGTCCCGGATCCGCACCAGCAGGCCGCCGCCGTTCAGCACCTCGTCGCAGCGCTCGGTGAACTCGGCGCGCGGCGCCCGGCGGCACTGCTCGACGGCCGCCACCAGCGACGCCGAATAGCTCACCCGCTCACCCAGCGCCTCCTGGGTCAGCCCGGCATCGGTGCGTAACCGGCGCAGCTCGCCGGCGAACAGTTCCCACAACGGCACACGGATCATCTGCACACCTCTGCACACGGCTGCACACGGAAATCGGCCGGTCGGACGGCCAGGAAGGTGGGGGTGGAACGCCTTCCGACCCTAGCGGCGCGGTGACGAGACTGTCACGCAGTGGAGCCGAATTCGTCCGGTTCCCGCTACCGAGAGGAGTTGCGCCGTGCGACTGCGCTGGTTCCGCTGCCGGGGTGCGTCGGCACCGACGCTGCCCCACCGGGTACGGGGCGACAACCTGCCGGAGTGGATGCGGCAGCCGACGCGTCCACTGCCGACGATGGGCCCGGGCCGGGTCGGCAACCTCACCCCGGCGCAGCAGTGGCGGGCGAACGGCGGTCGCTGGTCCGTACCGGAGCAGCGCGGGAACGGCGGCGGCCATCGGTCCGCCCCGGAGAGGCGCCCGGGAGACGGCCACCACGAGGAGCGCCGGTGATCAGCCACCAGCTCGGGCAGCCGCCGGACGGGCCCAGGCCGGATCGCCCCCGGCCGTACCCGTTGCACGCCACCCCGCACACGCCGCTGCGTCCGATGTGGTGTTGCCGGGCCTGCGGCCAGCCGTGGCCGTGCCCGATGGCCCGCCTGCTGCTGCGCAGCGAGTACGAGGACAACCGGATCGGGTTGTCCATCTACCTGTGCGGGCTGCTGTACGAGGCCACGCGCGACCTCTACCGGCTGAACCCGAACGACGCGCCGGCCCCGGCCGACATGTTCGCCCGCTTCGTCGGCTGGGGCCCGTACCGCCGTCACCGGCCCGTCCCTCCGGGCGGCGACTGTTAATAAGGGGCCCTTCCTCTACCGGAGGCGTTAATAGGGTGCCCCTCCTTTCACCGCCAGCCGACGTCGATGCGGTCGCCTCGCTCGTCGAAGAAGTGCAGCGCGTCCATCCGTACCTGCACGGCGAGCGGGTGCCCGGGCGACACCTGCGGGTACGGCGCGAGCCGTACCGCCAGTTCCGCCGGACGACGGTGGTGGCGGCCCGGGTCGGGCAGCACGCTCGTGCGGTTGCCGGCGCCCCCGCCGGCCTCCGGGGCCGGGGCCGACGACTCCGCCGCGCGGCCGGTGAGCCGCTGCATCACCTGGTTGAACCGGCGCAGGCCGCGCTGGCCCGGTGCGGCCTGCTCGACCGGCGTGCCCATCTCGTCGACGACGATCGCGGTGGCGCCGATGTCGAGGAACGCGAGCGACTCGTGACCGTGGTGCTCCAGGTAGCGGATACGCCCGTGCAGCACGTCACCGGCGGTGTCCGGGGCGACCGGGGTGAGCGCCTCGGCGCGCATGCCGACCACGATCCGCTCACCGTGGTAGTGCGCCACCGCACGGCTGCGGATGTCGTCCCAGGGCAGGTAGAGCGACTGCTCGCCGAGGTTCAGCGCGACGTACCGGTCGAGGTGGACGTAGACCGACGCCTCCAGCAGGTTCATCCGGGGGCTGCCCAGGAACGCGGCGACGTAGAGCGTCGCGGGACGGCCGTACACCTGGGTGGGGGTGCCCACGTCCTGGAGCACGCCCTTGCGCATGATGGCGACGCGGTCGGCCATGGTGAGCGCCTCGGCCTGGTCGTGGGTGACGTAGATGGTGGTGACGCCCAGCTCGCGGGTGAGGCCGGAGATCTCCGCCCGCAGCTCGGCGCGCAACCCGCTGTCCAGGTTGGAAAGTGGCTCGTCCATGAGGAACAGGCCGGGCCGGCGCACTATCGCCCGCCCCATGGCGACCCGCTGCCGCTGGCCACCGGAGAGCTGGCTGGGCTTGCGCCCGAGCACGTCGCCGATGCCGAGCGCGCTCGCCACGTCCTGGATCCGCTCACCGCGCGGGCCGGGCTCGACGCCGCTCAGGCGCAGCGGGAAGCCGATGTTGTCGCCGACCGTCATGTGCGGATAGAGCGCGAAGTCCTGGAAGACCATGGCGATCTTCCGGTCCCGCGGTGGCAGGTCGTTCGCCAGCTCACCACCGAGCATGATGGCGCCGGAGGACGGATCCTCCAGTCCGGCCACCATGCGCAGCACTGTCGATTTCCCGCAGCCCGACGGGCCGAGCAGCACCATGAACTCGCCGTCGTTGACGTCCAGATTGATGGTGTCGACCGCGACTGTTCCGTCCGGGAACACCTTGGTGACATCCTTGAGCGCGACGGTCGCCACCGCCACCTCCCCAGCTACTCGCCCCAAACCCGGGAATGACTGTGACCAGGATCATCTGATTCGCACATCGGGTAAACGTGCCATGTTCAGCTCGTGACAGTCCTATTAACCGGTATTCGCCGGGCTCCGCAGTTAAGTGACCTGCCGGTAACCACTTTTACGGCGTTTCGCCGAGGAACACGCGGCGCACCACGCGCTCGGCGGCGTGCCCGTCGTCGAGCGCGCAGAACCGCGACCGGAACGCCGTCCGGGCCCGCTCGGCCGCCTCGTCGTCGACCGCGCCGGAACGGAACACGTCGAGCAGGCCGGGGAAGTCCAGCGCGACGGGCCCCGGCGGCTCGGCCAGGAGGTCGAAGTAGACGCCCCGGGCGACCCGGTAGGCGTCCCAGTCCGGCGCGTAGACCACTATCGGCCGGTCCAGCACCGCGTAGTCGAACATCGCCGAGGAATAGTCGGTGACCAGCACGTCCGCCGCCAGGTAGAGGTCCTCCACCCGGTCGTACGCGCTCACGTCCAGCACGCCGTCCGCGGCCGGTCCCCGGGGGTGCCGCTCCCGGTCGTGGAAGTAGTGGCTGCGCATCAGCAGCCGGCCCCGGGGCCCGAGCACGTCGAGCATCCGGTCCGGGTCGAACGGCGGCCGCCACCCGGGCAGGTGCTCCCGGTGCGTCGGCGCGTAGAGCACCACGTACTCGTCGGGTGCGATGCCCAGCGCGGCGCGGACCTGGCCGCGGTCCTCGGCGGTGGCCAGCGCCAGCCGGTCGTTTCGTGGGTAGCCGACCTCCAGCGTGGTGTAGTCCGCCGGGTACGCCCGCTCCCACATCTGGGTGGAGAAGCTGTTCGAGGTGATGCTGTAGTCCCAGCGGTCGACGCGGCGCAGCAGGCCGGCGAAGTTCATCCCCATCGCGCCCACCGGGTAGCGCTGCTGGTCCAGGCCCATCACCTTCACGGGCGTGCCGTGGTGGGTCTGCACGTGCACCGAGCCGGGGCGCTTGCGGACGAAGTCCGGGAAGTTGACGTTGTTGACGAGCCAGCGGGCGCGGGCCAGCACGCGGTGGTACTCGCGGCTGCCGGCCACCACGTACTCGACGCCCGGCGGCAACGTGGCCACCCGGTCGCGGCGGACGATCCACACGCCGCGCACCTGCGGCGCGAGCCGTCGGGCCGCCTCGTAGATCGCCGCCGGGTTGCACGAGTAGCCCCGGTACCAGTAGGCCGCGTACACGGCGAGCGTCGGGTCGATCGGCCGGTGCAGCTCGGCCCGGTAGTACTCGCCCAGTGCCAGGTCACGGGCCCGCCGGGCGGTACGCCGCACCACCGGCGTCACTCGCCGCCGCGCCCGCCGCGCGGTACGCCGGGCCGTCTCCCCCGCCTGGTGCGCCTCGCGCAACGCGCTGAACGTCCGCCAGCGCCCGGCCGCCACCAGCCGGTGCTTGAGCCCTTCCGGGCCGGGCGGGACCGGGTAGCCCTCGGGCGGCAGGAACCGCACGTAGTCGGCGTGCATCTGGGCGAAGAACGGTGCCCGCAGCTCGGGCGCGATCCGGGCGCCGTTGCCGAGCACCGTCAGGTAGTGCCAGATCATCCGCTCGAAGACGGCCGGTCGCAGCCCGGTCACGTGCCAGCGGTCCATCAGCCCGAACACGCGGTGCCACTGGGCGAAGACCTCGAAGTGCCGGTCCCCCCGGGTCTTCGTGATCGCGCCGGTGCGGCGCTGCCGGTAGTTCAGGCAGATCCGGTCGAGTACGCCGATCCGCCCGGCCGCCATCAGCGCCGGATAGCTGAACGAGACGTCCTCGTACCAGCCCGGCTCGAAACGCAGCCCGCGTTCGAGCAGGAACTCCCGGCGCACCACCCGGTTCCACGCGGTGTGCAGCAGCTTCAGCGTCTCCGGCCGGTCCCGCAGCGTGAACGTCGTGGCGCCGGGCGGGTCGGGGAACACGTCACGCATCGCGCTGCGGGTGCCGATGTTGTTCCAGTGCGCCCGGACGTGATCGACGATCAGCACGTCCGGCGCGGTGTCGCGGAGCCGGTCCGCGACGTGCGGCAGGCAGCCGGGCACCAGCCAGTCGTCCCCGTCGACGAACCACACGTACTCGCCGACGGCCCGGTCCAGCCCGATGTTGCGGGCCGGACCGAGCCCGACGTTCTCGGCGAGGCGTACCGGGCGGACCCGGGGGTCGCGCAGCGCATACTCGGCCAGGATCTCGCCGCTGTCGTCCGGCGAGGCGTCGTCGACACCGATCACCTCGATGTCGCCGAACGGCTGGCCGAGGATCGAGTCGAGACATTCCCGCAGGTAGCCCTGCACCTTGAAGGCCGGCACGACGAAGCTGATCAAGGTCACCCCGGCCCGCCCTCCGTCAGCCCGGCGAGCGCACACCCCCACGGGCGCGGGCCGGCAGGACCACCCAGGCGAGGACCACGCTCGCGACAAAAACCACGAGAAGGTACGCACCGATTGTAGCTAGAGCGATACTCGCATATCCGGCGATCAGCCCGATTGCCAGCAGCAGCGAACGCCCCGGCCAGCCCAGCGTGGCCGCGTGCAGCGGCGGCGCCGACTGCCGCTTCTCCAGCCGCGCGGTCAGGTCGTAGTGCAGCAGCGTAAGCACCAGGACGTACCCGAAGATCAGCCACGCCGGCGCCCGGCCCGCCACCCCGACCGCGATGGCGAACAGGTACTCGGCGGCCCGCAACGCGGCCGGCACCAGCCAGTCCAGCGACCCGTCGTGCGGCGCCCGCGACGCCTGGGCGGCCCCCAGCAGCAGCACCAGCGCGAGCACCGGCACGAAGACCGGCAGGTCCCCGCCGCCGTGCACCGCGAGCAGCGCCCACACCAGCGTCCCCGCCGCGCCGAGCGCGCCGAGCACCGCCAGCAGCAGCGGCCGTCGCGCGGTCGGCAGCGTGCGCACCAGCAGGCCGTCGTCGCGGTGCAGACCCGCGTCCACAGTGGTCAGCACCGGCACCCGCATCCACCGCGCCCGCAAGGTCCGCAACCCCCCGGTGTACGCGAACGCCAGCGTCCCCCAGACCAGCACCGCGACCAGCGCCACCAGCGGCCCGAACAGCGCGGCGGCGATCGCGATCAGCGCCCACCGCTCACCGATCGGGAACACCACTGTGCGCTTCAGCCAGTACGACACCGAGCCCGTGTCCGCCTGCACCCGCGTCGACGCGGCGTTCAGCTTCCCGCCGATGCCGCCCGCGTCCGCGGTCACCACCTTCGGCCGCCGGGCTGCCTCGTCGTGCAACGCGCCGTACCACGTGTCCGTCATGTGCCGCACGGTCTGCAACGTCATCGCGGCGAGCGCCAGCGCCCAGCCGTACCGGAACCCGGCGTGCGTGGCGCCGAAGCCGAGACCGGCGTAGACCACGTACTCCTTGAACCGGTCGGCCATCGTGTCCAGCCAGCCGCCCCAGGCGCTGAAGTGCCGGGTGTAGCGGGCGAGCTGCCCGTCCACGCAGTCGAGCACGAAACCCAGGTAGAGCAGGACCGCGCCGGCCACCAGCGCGGGCCGTCCACCGGCGCCGAACAGCACCGCCGCGGCCACCGCGAACGCCACCGAGACCATGGTGACCCCGGTCGGGCCGATCCCGATACGGGCCGCCGCCTTCGTGACGTACGGGGACCAGGTGCTGACGAAGAACGTGGTGAAGAAGTCGTCCCGCTCCTTCACCGACAGCTTCAACTCGGCGCGGTCCTCGTCGACGGCGGCCACCGCCGACTCGGCCGCCACCCGCTGCGCCTCGTCGCCGACCCGGTGCGCCACGAGCAGACGTACCCGATGGGCGAAGATCAGCGTGCCGCGGGCGGCGAGGTCGGCCACGAGCCGGTCCACCGCGTCCAGCGGCCCACCGCCTGCGGCGCGGCGGGCGGCCTCGGCGAGCGCCGGCAGGTCCGCCGCGCCCACCCGCAGCGCGCCGCCGAACACGCCGCTCGCCTCGGCGGCGCCGACCTCGACCACCTGCCCGCGCTCCTCACGCACAGTGGCCTGCCCGGGAGCGGGCGGATCGGTGAGCACCAGCGCCACCGTCGGCCCCACCGGGCTGGTCGCGAGATGCTTGAGTACGGCGGTGTGCGCCACCAGGTCAGCGCCGCTGACCAGCACCGGGCCGGACGCGGCGGCCACCAGATCGGCCAGCTCGGTCAGGTCGGCGGCGATGCGCACGTCGTCCGCCCCGGCCCGCCGCCACTGCGCGGCCAGCCGTTCGGTGAGGTGGCCCGCCGCCGGGTCGGCGGCGAGCACGATCGCGAGCGTCACCGCTTCGCCGCGTCGGCGTAGGCGGCCAGCGCCTCGTCAATCGTCCCGTCGACGATCAGCCGTCCGGCGTCGAGGTAGAGCCCCCGACGGCAGAACCGGGTGAGGTCCTTGTCGTTGTGTGACACCAGCACCAGCGTGCGCCCTTCCGCGAGAAGTCGCTCGATGGTCGCATAGCACTTCGCACGGAACTCCGCGTCCCCGACCGCTGTCACCTCGTCCACAAGCAGCACCGGGTGCGGCAGGTGCGCGATCACCGCGAAACCCAGCCGCACCTTCATCCCCGACGAGTAGTGCCGCACCGACGTGTCGATGGCGCGTTCCACCTGCTCACCGGCGAACGAGACGATCTCGTCGAAGTGCTCCCGCAGGTACGCCGACGAGAGGCCGTGCAGCCCGCCCACCAGGTAGAGGTTCTCCCGGCCGGTCAGGTCGCCGGAGAACCCGGCGGACAGTTCGAGCAGCGGCGCCACCCGGCCGTGCACGCGGATCGAGCCCTCGTCCGGGATGAGCACACCGGCGATCAGCCGCAGAAGCGTGCTCTTGCCGGTGCCGTTGCGGCCCACCACGCCCACCGTCTCGCCCGGCTCGACCCGGAACGACAGGTCACGCAGCGGCCAGAACCGGCCCGCGTCCGGGTCGCGGGCGCCCCGGTGCACGATCAGCTCCCGCAGCCGCAGCTGACGGCGCCGGTTGCGGACGAACCGGATGCCGAGCCCGTCCGCCTCGATGATCGGGGCCATTCAGAGTTCCTTCAGCACTGCCGGTTCGAGGCGGTGGAACGCCCACCAGCCCAGTGCCAGCACCAGCACGCTGCCGGTCACCGTGATCGTGAGCAGGCGGGCATCAGGGAACTCGTCCGGATACCAGACCGCGTGGTGCAGCTGGAAGATCCCGACCAGCGGGTTCAGCTCGTACCCGATCTTGAGCCAGCCGGGCATGCCCGATTCCCGCACCAGGTCGAGCGGGTAGATGATCGGCGTCGCGTAGAACAGCAGCCGGATGACCAGCCGCATCGTGCGTTCGATGTCGCGCATCAGCACGTTGCCCGCCGACAGCAGCAGCGCCAGGCCCACCAGCAGCACGAACTGCACCGCCACCGCCAGCGGCAGCGCGAGCAGGCTCCAGCCGGGGCGGATCTTCCCCTGGCTCGCGTAGATCGCCGCGACGGCGGCCAGGATCGGCAACCCGGCCAGGTACTCGGCGAACCGTCCGGCGACCCGCCCGATCGGGAAGATCGGCCGGGGCAGGTTCATCGTGGTGATCAGCCGGGACTGCCCGGTGAGCGCGTTCGCCGCCTCGGTCAGCGCCGAACTCGCCCACATCCAGGCGAAGATCCCGGTGATCAGGAACAGCGGGTACGACCCGGCCGCCTCGCCGAGGTGCCGCCGGGTCGCGCCGGAATAGAGCACGCCGAAGACGAACCAGTAGATCAGGCCCATGCCGAGCGGCTCGATCAACGACCAGAAGTAGCCCAGCACCGACTGCTGGTACTTCACCGCGAGATCCCGGCGGACCAGGATGCGCAGCGAGGTGCGGGCGGACCAGAGCGCCGCGACGCCTGACGTCACAACGCCATGGTCGCGCTTTTCCGTGCCGGCGCGACGGCCGACAGCGCCGGGTCACCCCAACGGAGTCAGCACTCGATCACGTTGACGGCGAGCCCGCCCCGCGCGGTCTCCTTGTACTTGACCTTCATGTCCGCGCCGGTCTCCCGCATGGTCTTGATGACCTTGTCCAGCGACACGTGGTGCACCCCGTCGCCCCGCAACGCCAGCCGGGCCGCGGTGATCGCCTTGATGCTCGCCACCGCGTTGCGCTCGATGCACGGAATCTGCACCAGGCCACCCACCGGATCGCAGGTCAGCCCCAGGTTGTGCTCCATGCCGATCTCGGCGGCGTTCTCCACCTGCTCCGGCGTACCGCCGAGCGCCTCGGCCAGCCCGGCCGCCGCCATCGAGCACGCCGAACCCACCTCACCCTGACAGCCCACCTCGGCCCCGGAGATCGACGCGTTCTCCTTGAACAACACACCGATCGCGCCCGCCGCCAGCAGGAACCGGACCACGCCCTCCTCGGAGGCACCCGGAACGAACCGGGTGTAGTAGTGCAGTACAGCCGGGATGATCCCGGCGGCACCATTAGTCGGCGCGGTGACCACCCGCCCGCCGGCCGCGTTCTCCTCGTTGACCGCCAGCGCGAACAACGTCACCCAGTCCATCGCGCGCAGCGGATCCTGGCTGCCGGTCTCCGCCTCCAGGCCGCGCCGCATCTCGGCCGCGCGCCGCCGGACCTTCAACCCACCCGGGAGTACGCCGTCACGGGTGCAGCCGTTCTCCACGCACTCGCGCATCACCCGCCAGATCTCCAGCAGCCCGGCGCGCACGTCCGCCTCGCTGCGCCAGGACACCTCGTTGGCGAGCATCACCTCACTGATCGACAGCCCGGTCTCCGAGGTGACGGTCAGCAGCTCCGCGCCGGTCAGGAACGGGTGCCGTACCCGGGTGCTGTCCGCCTTGATCCGGTCCGCCCCGGCCGCCGCCTCGTCCACCACGAACCCGCCACCGACCGAGTAGTACGTGCGCGTCCGCACCTCGCCCCCGGCCGCGTCGTACGCCGCGAACGTCATCCCGTTCGGGTGATACGGCAACGACCGCCGGCGATGCAGCACCAGATCCGTGTCCGGATCGAAGTCGACCCCCTGACTGCCGAACAGGTCGAGCCGCCGCTGCGTGCGGATCCGTTCCACCCGCGGCCCGACCGAGTCCGTGTCGACGGTCTCCGGGACCTCACCCTCCAGCCCCAGCAGCACCGCCCGGTCACTGCCGTGCCCGTGGCCGGTCGCGCCGAGCGAGCCGAACAGCTCCGCCCGTACCCGCGCCACATCCGCTAGCTGACCGTCGGCCTTCAGACCCGCCACGAACGTACGGGCGGCCCGCATCGGCCCGACGGTGTGCGAGCTGGACGGCCCGATACCGACGCTGAAAAGATCGAAAACACTGATCATTTGCTGCTTTCCTCGCCGTCGTCCCCGTTGTGCGGATCCGAGCCGGTGCGTGGGTGCCGCGCCCGCCAGGCGGGTAGACGGCCGGCGCCCGGGGTGGGGGCGCCCGACCGGCGAGCCTACCTCGCCCCCGTGAATACCCGCCCCCACTCCGCCACATACCCGCCCCGGCGCACGCGTCCGCCCCCTCCCCGTTCCACTCCCGCCGTCGCCCACCCGCTCCCTCCCGCCCGCTCAGGCCCGCGCCCGACCCGCCCGCCCTCGCGCTACTGCCGCCGACTCCCGCCCCGCCCCTCCCCGTCGATCTTGGAGTTATGGCGCCCAGGATGCCCGAATAACGCCATTCGCGAGGTGCCACAACTCCAAGATCGACGCGCCGTGGCCTGCCCCCGGGGAGATCTTGGTACCGGATGGCCCCTATAGGGGCACTTTCCTACCAAGATCTCCACTGATCCCAGTCAGCGGAACGCCAGTCCCGCGAGGCGGAAAGCGCTCGACGCAGCACCCTCGCCGAGCAGGCCTCCCGCCCCACGCCACCCCCACCACTCCCGCGATCTTGCAGTTGCGGCCCTGAACAACTGCGCGAATCGGGCACAACGGGGGCCGCAACTGCAAGATCGCGAGGGCTGCGCGGGGCAGCGCGAGGGCCGCACGGGGCGGCGCGAGGGCGAGCGAGGGCGGCGCGAGGGTGAGGCGAGGAGCGGGGGCGTTGGTGAGGAAGCGCCGGGGTAAGCACCTACGGGTGCCCGGGTCGCCGATCCTCCTCGGGGCTGAGGGCGCGACGCGTACCCCTTTCTACCGTGGAATCAGCGCGGCGGATCGCCGCAGAAGTGGGAGACGACGATGAGTCGCAAACTGGTCCGGCCCCGCCAGGGGCGCATGATCGCCGGTGTCTGCGCCGGCCTGGGGCAGCGGTTCGGCATGTCGGCCGGCATGGTCCGGCTGCTGTTCCTGCTGTCGCTGCTGCTGCCCGGCACGCAGGTGATCGTCTACCTGATCCTGTGGATCCTGATGCCGAACGAGGACCGCTACCTCGCCACCCGCTGACGCGACACGAGCCGGGACGCCGGCACACACGCGACGCGCCCGCCCCGGATCATCGGGGCGGGCGCGTGGCGTCAGAGCGGTCAGGGAGCGGTGTACGTGACCGTCACCTTCTCGTACCCGAGGGAGCGCAGCAGCCCTTCGAGCATCTTGCGGGTGTTCTCCTGGGCCCGGGCGGTGAGCCCGCTGTCCCGGGCGGCAGCGGTGATGCGGTCCTCGGCGAGCTTGTAGACCTGCTGCTGCCGGTTCGGGTCGCCCGCGACCAGGTCGTTGAGCCGGTTGATCAGGCCGCGCTGCTCGGCGAACACGTAGCTCTTGTCCATGTCCAGATCGGTCTCGCCGAGCTGCGGCGCGGGAAGCTTGATCTCGGCGGACTTGCCGTCCTCGGAGACCACCACGGCACCGTCGGCGATCTTCCCGAAGTCGACGTACGCCTCGACCCGGCCCGCCCCGACGAACAGCGTGCGCTCGTTGAGCAGGAAGTCGGGCACGTTGCGCCTGTCGTTCTGCACGTCGACCACGACCTGGAAGTTGCCCTCGGCGGCGACGTAGCGGCTCAGGTCACGGATCGACTTGAGCAGCGGCGGCTGGCTGCGGTCGGTCTGCTCCTTGGCGAACGGGTTGCGGAAGTCGGGCAGCAGACCGGTGGCCTGCACGCCGAGCAGCACCACGACCGCCAGCGCCGCCGCGCCGAGCACCCAGAGCAGGCCGCGCGCCGGGCCGCCACCCGACGCCGGGGCACCGGGGGCGTACTCGCGGTCGTGGTCGGGCGAGCCCTCCGCCCGGTCGCGAAGGGACTCGCTGGTGGGGTAGTCCGGGAACTCCCGGGTGGGCTCGTTGATGTCACCGTCGCGGGCCATCGCCCTCACCGTCCTCGTCCGACACTTCCTCGTCCGACACATCGATCCTCAGCCGACACATCGACTGACAATGACGGTACGGCCACCGTGCGACAGTCGCTCGCCGAGCGACCCGATCGGGTGAAGCCGCAGGTCAGGCGAACGCGGACAGGCCGGTGAGCCGCTGGCCGATGACGAGCTGGTGGATCTCGGAGGTGCCCTCGTAGGTGAGCACGCTCTCCAGGTTGTTGGCGTGCCGCATCACCGGGTACTCCCCCGAGACGCCGTTGGCGCCGAGGATCGTGCGGCACTGCCGGGCGATGGCGAGCGCCTCGCGGACGTTGTTCAGCTTGCCCACGCTCACCTGGTCGGGCCGCAGCGTGCCCGCGTCGGCGAGGCGGCCCAGGTGCAGCGCGAGCAGCATGCCCTTGTTCCACTCCACCGCCATGTCGGCGAGCTTGGCCTGGGTGAGCTGGAAACCGGCGAGCGGGCGGCCGAACTGGGTGCGCGTGGTCGCGTACTCCAGTGCGGTCTCCAGGCAGTCGCGGGCCGCGCCGAGCGCGCCCCAGACGATGCCGTGCCGGGCCTCGGTCAAGCATCCCAGCGGCGCTTTGAGCCCGATCGCCTCGGGCAGTCGCGCGTCGGCCGGCAGCCGGACGTCGTCGAGGGCGATCTCGCCGGTCAGGGACGCGCGCAGCGACATCTTGTGCCGGATCTCGCGCGCCGTCACCCCCGGCGTGTCCATGGGTACGGCGAAGCCGCGCACCCCGTCGTCGGTACGCGCCCAGATCACGCCCACGTCCGCGATCGGCGCGTTGGTGATCCACAGTTTGCTGCCGTTGAGGATCCAGTCGTCGCCGTCGCGGCGGGCGCGGGTGGCCATCGAGGCGGGGTCGGAGCCGTGGTCGGGTTCGGTGAGCCCGAAGCAGCCGATCGCCTCACCGGCCGCCATGGCGGGCAGCCAGCGCTGCTTCTGCTCCTCGCTGCCGTAGCGCCAGATGGCGTACATGGCGAGCGATCCCTGCACCGACACCAGCGAGCGGACGCCGGAGTCGCCGGCCTCCAGTTCCAGGCAGGCGAGCCCGTACGCGACCGCTGACGCGCCGGCGCAGCCGTAGCCGGTCAGGTGCATGCCGAGCAGGCCGAGTTTGCCGAACTCGCGGGCCAGTTCGCGGGCCGGAACCTGGCCGTCCTCGTACCATCCGGCGATGTGCGGGCGTACCCGGTCGGTCACGAGCCGGCGCACGACGGTGCGGATCTGCCGCTCCTCGTCGCTGAGCGACGCATCGATGTCGAGCAGGTCGAGAGGAGTCATGGCGTCACCTTAACCAAGACTCAGGGAGGCGTCACTCGCCCTGGTCACCGAGCACGAGCACCCGCGCGTGGATCTGGTTGCGCTGCTGGAGCGCCGCGCGCAGCGCCCGGTGCAGGCCGTCCTCCAGGTAGAGGCCGCCGTTCCACTGGACGACGTGCGGGAAGAGGTCGCCGTAGAAGGTGGAGTCCTCCGCGAGCAGCTTGTCCAGCGCGAGTTCGCGCTTGGTGGTGATGAGCTGGTCAAGCCGCAGCGGGCGCGGCGGAATCTCGGCCCACTGCTTCAGCGTGAGGTTGTGCTCCGGGTAGGGACGCCCGTCCCGGACCGCCCTGAAGATCACGGCGTGCTCTCCTCCCCAGGCCAGGCTGACAATGTGGATGTCAGCCTAACCGCTCAGGTCCACCGTCCCCGCCGCACCACATCCTGCACCGGACGCCGCCCTCGGCGCAGCGACGGTGACCGGTGGTCGACAGCTCGGTAACCTACTGTGATCGCACCGATCGGGTGCAGTTCCGGCGGTACCCCGAACGCCTCCCGGTACGCCCCGATGCGCTGCGGCGGGATGCCGAAGAAGCAGGCGCCCAGCCCTTCGTCCACGGCGGTGAGCAGCATCAGCAGCGCCGCGAAGCCGGTGTCCACGTACCAGTAGGGCACCGGCCAGCGGTCCTCGGCGCGGTCCGACCAGCCCTTGTCCGCCTCGGCGTAGCGGTCCAGGTAGGCGTCGCGGTTGGCGTGCGGCACCACGATCAGCGGCGCCCGGCGCATCCCGGCCAGCCAGCGTTCCCGGCCGCCGCCACCAGGCGTGGTCGCGGCCCAGAACCGTTCCCGGTCCTCGGGTTCCTCCAGCACCAGGAAGCCCCAGCCCTGCGAGAACCCGGCCGACGGGGCCCGGACGGCGTGGTCGAGCAGCCGGTCCACCACCTCCGGCGGCACCGGCCTGTCTGGGTCGTAGTTGCGCACCATCCGGCGGCGCCGGACGACGTCGGCGAACTCCACGCTCAGACCTCCGGGCGGACGCCCCAGGCGCCCCGCCAGGTCTGCCCCGGCTCCAGCATGATCAGGTCCTTCCCGGAGCGGAACGCGTCGGGCGGGCACGTCATCGGCTCCACCGCCACGGACCGGCGGTGCCGTTCCCCGCCGAGCGTGTCGCCGGTGAACACCTGCCACCAGCCGAACTCGCGGTCCGCCCAGATCCGCAGCCCGGACGAGCCGTCCGGCGCGCTCAGCACCACCGCCGAGCCGCCGTCGGCGTCCCGCTCGACGTCACCGAACGCGGTGTCGAGCACCAGGTCGCCGATCGGGCGCGGGCTGGTGAAGTCGAACTCGGAGCCGGTCACCTCGGCGGCGGCGACCGGCAGCAGGCGGCTGTCCACCAGCACCCGCCGCCGGGCCGGTACGTGCAACCGCAACTCGTCCACGCCGACCTTCGGCAGTTGCAGGTAGGGGTGCACGGAGAAGCCGAACGGCGCGGGCTCGTCGGAGACGTTCGTCGCCTCGTGCTCGGCCCGCAGGCCGTCCGGGCCGACGCTCCACCGGGCCCGCAGCCGCAGTGCCCACGGGTAGCCGGGGCTCGGCGGCAGGTCGTAGCCGATGGTCACGCTGTCCGCCGACTGCTCGATCGGCTGCCACCGCACCCAGTTCACCAGGCCGTGCAGGGCGTTGTGCCGCTCCGGTTCGGTGAGGTCGAGCTGAAACGACCGTTCCCCGACCGTGTAGACGCCGTCCCGGACGCGGTTCGGCCACGGCGCCAGCACCTGCCCGGCCGAGCCAGGGCAGACCTCGTCCTCGGCGTACCCGTCGAGGTGGTCCACGCCGTCGTAGCGGTAGGCCCGCAGGCCGCCGCCCACCTCGACCACGACGGCCTCGTGGCCGTCGGCCGCGATGGTCCACTGTGTACCGGACGGAGGCTGCACGTCGATCCCCATGTCGGCGACCCTACCGTCAGTGCCGGTCCTCGGCGGGAGTGGTCGAGCGATAGCGCAGCAGCGCCGGGAACGCCACCACCAGCAGCACCGCGAGTACGGCGGCGGCCAGGCCGCCACCGACCATGGCGAAGCCGGTGCCGAAACCGGCGGCCATCGCACCGGCCCGCAGGTCGCCCAGACGCGGGCCACCGGCCACCACGACCGTGTTCACGCCCTGGAGGCGGCCACGCATCCGGTCCGGCGCGTAGACCAGCAGCATCGACTGGCGCAGCGTGGCGCTGACCAGGTCGGCGGCGCCGGCGACGCCCAGCAGCACCACCGCCACCCACAGCTGCCCGGCCAGCCCGGCGAGCGCGATGGCCACGCCCCAGCCGACCACCGCCACTGTGAGCGCGAGGCCCTGCCGTCGTACCCGGCCGATCCACCCCGAGGTCAGGCCGCCCAGCATCGCGCCGATGGCGATGGAGCTGTAGAGCCAGCCCACCGCCGAGGCACCGCCGAAGCGTTCCTGCGCCAGCTCCGGGAACAGCGCCCGCGGCATGGCCAGGATCATCGCGATCAGGTCGATGGCGAAGGAGAGCAGCAGCACCCGCGTGGTCGCCAGGTAGCGGAAGCCGTCGACGATGCTGGCGAACCCGGCCTTGCGGACACCGCCGTCCGGGTCCGGCGCGGGCGGCATCGCGGGCAGCCGCAGCGTGGCCCAGAGCGACGCGGTGAACAGCAGCGCGTCCGCCGCGTACGCGATGGGCAGCGCCACCCCGACCTGCCAGGCGGCGAAGATCAGGCCGGCGGCGAGCGGGCCGAAGACGGCGGCGGCGGTGAACGTGGTGAAGTTCAGCGTGGTGGCCGCCGGGACCAGCTCCGCGGGCACCAGCCGGGGCAGGATCGCGCTGCGGGCCGGCGAGGTGATCGCGAAGGCCGTCGACTGGAGGCCGACGAGCAGCAGGAGCAGCAGCGGGCTGCGCGCACCGGCCAGCGACTGCACCAGAAGCCCGAGCGTCGAGACCCAGAGCACGCAGCCGCCGACGAGCAGCACGCGGCGGCGGTCCCGGGCGTCGGCGACCGCGCCGCCCCACAGCCCGAAGATCAGCAGCGGTACGAAGCCCGCGATGCCGAGCAGACCGACCCAGAGCGAGCCGCCGGTCAGGTCGAACATCTCCACCGGCACCGCCACGGCGGTGAACTGGAACCCGAACATGGCGATCGCGTTGCCGGTCCAGACCCGCCGGTACGCGGGCACGCGCAGCGGACGCAGGTCGATCGCCCAGCGGCGCGCGCCCCGCCGCCGGGTCTGCGTGACGTCGGTCACGGCGCGAGCCGCTCGACGACGAAGAACCCGTCCCCGGTACGCCGGAAGCGCAGCCGGTCGTGCAGCCGGCTGGCCCGGCCCTGCCAGAACTCGACAGTCTCCGGACGGACCCGGAACCCGCCCCAGTACGGCGGCGCGGGGATCGGGTCCACGTCGGCGAACCGCTCGGCCGCCGCCCGGTACGCCGCGTCGAGCGCGGTCCGGTCCGGCACCACCGTCGACTGGGCGCTGGCCCACGCCCCGAGCTGCGAGCCGCGCGGCCGAGTGGCGAAGTACGCCTCGGTCTCGGCCCGGTCCACCTGCTCGACCCGGCCGGTCACGATCACCTGCCGCTGCATCGGGAACCAGGGGAACACCAGGCTGGCCCACGGGTTCCCGATCACCTCGGCGCCCTTGCGCGAGCCGTGGTTGGTGTAGAAGACGAAGCCCTCCGGGCCGTATCCCTTGAGCAGCACGGTGCGCCCGCTGGGCCGGCCCCGGTCGTCGGCCGTGCCGAGCACCATCGCGTTCGGCTCGGGCAGCTGATGGGCCACCGCGTCGGCGAACCAGCGGGCGAACTGGGTGTGCCAGTCCGGCGCCAGGTCCGTCTCGGTCAGGCCCAGGTCGGCCGCGTACTCGTTACGCATGCCGGCCGGGGCGGGTGTGTCGCCTGTCACTGTGGTCGTCCCTCTCCCGGGCGTGCCGGCGTCCCCCGACGCTGGCCAGGCCCCGGTACCCAGTCTTCTCCTCCCCGAACGGGCGTCCACCGGCGGGGATGTCGCGTGGCGCACAGTGGCTGTGGGTCGCGCAGCGCGTTACCCACCGGGCAAGATGTCACGAACCACATCCCTGAAGGGTCGCCTGAGCTGCGGGGCTCGATCAGCCCGCCCGGGCGCGCCGAGCCGAAGCCAGGAGACGACATGTCCGATTTCAAACCGGGCCTGGAGGGCGTCGTAGCCTTCGAGACCGAGATCGCCGAACCCGACCGCGCGGGGGGATCACTGCGCTACCGGGGCGTGGACATCGAGGACCTGATCGGCCAGGTCTCGTTCGGCAACGTCTGGGCACTGCTGGTGGACGGCCGGTTCGGCCCGGGCCTGCCGCCGGCCGAGCCGTTCCCGGTGCCGGTTCACTCCGGTGACATCCGCGTCGACGTGCAGTCCGCGGTCGCCATGCTGGCCCCGTACTGGGGGCTCAACCAGCTTCTCGACATCTCCGACGAGCAGGCCCGCGAGGACCTGGCCCGGGTGTCGGTCACCGCGCTGTCATTCGTCGCCCAGTCGGCGCGCGGCCTGGGCCTGCCGGCCGTGCCGCAGAAGGAGATCGACAAGGCGGAGACCATCGTCGAGCGGTTCATGAAGCGCTGGCGCGGTGAGCCCGACCCGCGGCACGTCAAGGCCGTCGACGCGTACTTCATCTCGGCCGCCGAGCACGGCCTGAACGCCTCCACCTTCACCGCCCGGATCGTCGCCTCCACCGGCGCGGACGCCGCGGCCTGCATCTCCTCCGGCATCGGCGCGCTCTCCGGCCCGCTGCACGGCGGCGCCCCGTCCCGGGTGCTCAGCATGCTGGAGGCGGTCGAGCGCAGTGGCGACGCCGACGGATACGTCAAGGGCGTCCTGGACCGGGGCGAGCGCCTGATGGGCTTCGGCCACCGGGTCTACCGGGCCGAGGACCCGCGCGCCCGTGTGCTGCGGCGTACCGCCAAGGAGCTGGGCGCGCCCCGCTTCGAGGTCGCCGAGGCGCTGGAGAAGGCCGCGCTGGCCGAGCTGCAGGCCCGCCGCCCGGACCGCGTCCTCGCCACAAACGTCGAGTTCTGGTCCGCGGTGGTGCTGGACTTCGCCGAGGTGCCGGCGCACATGTTCACCTCGATGTTCACCTGCGCCCGGATGGGCGGCTGGTCGGCGCACATCCTGGAGCAGAAGAAGCTCCAGCGGCTGGTCCGGCCGTCGGCCACGTACGTCGGCCACGGCCCGCGCAAGCCGCAGCAGGTCGAGGGCTGGGACGCCATCCCGCACGGCGTCTGACGTGTAAGGAAGGGGCCCCGCTTAACGCCTCCGGTAGAGGCGGGGCCCCTTCTTAACGCCCGCCTCCGTGCCCACGAGGCGCTGCGCCGCTGTGGCGCACGACTCAGCGCCGACAGTGGGACCAGCCGCCGGTCCGGGCCGCCCGGGTGGGAGGATGAAGGCCGGCAGCGCTGCCGGCCGGGTTCGGACCCCGGCCGCCTCGTGCGCCCGGCGCACGCCCGGCCATCGGTCCGCGCCCGCACCAAGGGCCCGTCCCGCCCACGCGGAAGGATCAAGACAACCGTGGCTGACGCACCGACCATCCGGATTCCCGACGAGATCAGGCCCGCCGACGGACGATTCGGCTGCGGCCCGTCCAAGGTCCGTCCGGCCGCGGTCTCCGCCCTCTCCGACGTCGCCACCAGCTACCTGGGCACGTCGCACCGGCAGAAGACGGTCCGCGACCAGGTGTCCCGGCTGCGCCGCGGCCTGGCCGAGTTCTTCTCCCTGCCCGAGGGGTACGAGGTGGTGCTCGGCAACGGCGGCACCACCGCGTTCTGGGAGGTCGCCACGTTCGGCCTGATCCGCGACCGGGCCCAGTTCGCCAGCTTCGGCGAGTTCGGCGCCAAGTTCGCCAAGTCGGTCAAGGACGCACCGTTCCTCGGTGAGCCGACCGTGCGCAAGTCCGACGCGGGCAGCGCCCCGTCGCTCGTGGCCGAGGCCGGCGTGGACGTCTACGCCACCCCGCACAACGAGACCTCCACCGGCGTCGCGGTGCCGATCAGCCGGGTCGCGGGCGCCGACGAGGGCTCGCTGCTGCTGGTCGACGCCACCTCCGGCGCGGGCGGGCTGGACGTGGACGTCGCCCAGACCGACGTCTACTACTTCGCCCCGCAGAAGTGCTTCGGCTCCGACGGCGGGCTCTGGCTGGCCCTGATGTCGCCGGCCGCGCTGGCCCGGGCCACCGAGGTCAAGGAGTCCGGCCGGTACATCCCGGCCTTCCTCGACCTGGTCACCGCGATCGACAACTCGCGGCTGGAGCAGACGTACAACACCCCGGCGCTGGCGACCATCTTCCTGGCCGCGGAGCAGACCGACTGGATGAACTCCCAGGGCGGGCTGGCCTGGGCGGCCAAGCGCACCGCCGAGAGCGCCGGCATCGTGTACGGCTGGGCCGAGCGCTCGTCGTTCGCCACGCCGTTCGTGTCGGACCCGGCGCTGCGGTCCAACGTGGTCGCCACCATCGACTTCGCCGACGAGGTGGACGCCACGGCGATCGCCAAGGCGCTGCGCGCCAACGGCATCGTCGACACCGAGCCGTACCGCAAGCTGGGCCGCAACCAGCTGCGGGTGGCGCTGTTCCCGGCCGTCGAGCCGGCCGACGTCGAGGCGCTCACCGCGTCCATCGACTACGTGGTGGAGCGACTCTGATCACGTCGTGACGGTGCGTGGCCGTCGGGGCCCCGGCGGCCACCCACCGTGATCGTTACCGCAGCTCAGTCACGACATGCCGGGGTGTCGCAGTCCCCATCGGCGGGTAGATGAGCGTACGGTGGTGCGAGACGCCCGGGTGGCCGGCTCCCGTGGCGTGACGGCCAGCGAAGCGGGACGGAGGCAAGCCCATGCGCCCAGTACGCTTCGTCGCCCTCTCCGAGGACGGCCAGGCCCTGGTGCTCGCCGACGAGGTGGGGCGCCTGCTGGCGCTGCCCATCGACGAGCGGATCGCGTCGGCGCTGCACGCCGAGCCGGGCGCCCCGCCGCTCGCTGTGGTGCCGAGCGCCACCGACCCGACGCCGTCGCTGTCCCCACGCGACATCCAGGCCCGGATCCGGTCCGGCGAGTCCGCGGAGGACGTCGCCCGCATCGCCGGCGTACCAGTCGACCGGGTGCTGCGTTACGCCGGTCCGGTGCTCCAGGAGCGGGCCATGCTCGCCCAGCACGCCCGCCGCACCCGGCTCAAGGGCGCGGAGAAGCCGACCCCGCTGGCCGAGGTCGTCAACGGCCGGCTGGCCCAGCACGGCATCGACACCGAGAAGATCTCGTGGGACGCCTACCGCCGCGACGACGGCACCTGGCGGATCATCGCGACCTGGCCGTCCGGCAAGGCCACCGCCCAGGCGGTGTGGGACCTGGACAAGACCCGGCAGAACGTCGCCCCGCACGACGACATGGCGCAATACCTGTGCGCCGAGCGGCCCACGCCGATCCTCGGCCAGGAGCCGGCGCCGGAGCGGGGCGGTCACGCGCTGCCCGGTCCGTCGCGCGGCGAGCCGAGCCGGGGTGGGCACGGCCTGCCGGCCGCCTCCGAGCATGCCCGTCCGGGGCGTGACCCGATCCGCGCCGGCCGGGACGCGCTGCTCGCCTCGCTGGACCGGCCGCTCGGCGGCACGTCCGGGCGTGGTCTCGACACCCGCTCCCCGGCTGCGCTGGCCGGGCAGGAGGCGCCCCGTCAGCGGGCCGTCGCCGGTGGTGCCGCCGCGCTGCTCGGTGGTGGGCAGGGTTCGGCCTTCGACGACGACTCGGACGCGCCGAAGGAGATCCCGGCCGTACCCTCGCTGGCCGTGCTGCGGCCCCGCCGCACCGGCCCCGCGGCGGCGACCGGCGGTGCGGCAGCCGAGTCCACCGATGCCGGTGGCAAGCCGCGCAAGCGGTTGCCGAGCTGGGACGACGTGCTGTTCGGCACCGGCCCGGCGGCCCGCGAATCATCCTGATCCACCGCTCCACCCTGGCTCGTTGAGAGGGCACTCTAAGTGCCGGCGTGCCAGGGTGGAGTCATGGAGTACACGAACCTGGGACGCACCGGTCTGTCCGTGAGCCGACTCTGCCTCGGCACGATGAACTTCGGTCCGCAGACCGACGAGCCGGACAGTTTCGCCATCATGGACCGGGCGCTCGAACACGGGATCAACTTCTTCGACACCGCGAACGTCTACGGCTGGAAGCTCGGTGAGGGCGTCACCGAGCAGATCGTCGGCCGCTGGTTCGCGCAGGGCGGCGGGCGCCGCGACAAGGTCGTCCTCGCCACCAAGGTGTACGGCAAGATGGGCGAGTGGCCCAACGAGCAGGGCCTGAGCGCCCGGCACATCATCCGGGCCTGCGAGGACTCGCTGCGCCGGCTCCAGACCGACACGATCGACCTCTACCAGATGCACCACATCTCCCGGACCACGCCGTGGGAGGAGATCTGGCAGGCGATGGAGACGCTCGTCGCCCAGGGCAAGGTGCTCTACGTCGGATCGTCCAACTTCGCCGGCTGGCACATCGCGCAGGCGCAGGCCGCGGCCGGCAAGCGCAACTTCCTCGGGCTCGTCTCCGAGCAGTGCATCTACAACCTGCTGACCCGGTACGTCGAACTGGAGGTCGTCCCGGCCGCGCAGCACTACGGGCTGGGCATCATCCCCTGGTCGCCGCTGCACGGCGGGCTGCTCTCCGGCATCATCCGCAAGATGGCCGAGGGCAGCGCGGCGCGCGGCACCACCGGCCGCTCGGCCGACGCGCTGGCCGAGCACCGGAACACCATTGAGGCGTACGAGAAGCTCTGCGCCGACCTGGGCCACGACCCGGCGGATGTGGCGCTGGCGTGGCTGCTGTCCCGGCCGGGCGTGACCGCTCCGATCGTCGGTCCGCGCACCATGGACCAGCTCGACCGCAACCTGGGCGCCCTCGACGTCCAGCTGGACGAGTCGACGCTGACCCGCCTCGACGAGCTGTTCCCGCCGGTCGGCAACGGCGGTCCCGGCCCCGAAGCCTGGGCCTGGTAGGTGTAAGGAAGGGCCCCTTCTTAACGCCTCCGGTAGAGGAGGGGCCCCTTCTTAACGCCCCGCCCGCATCAACTCCCCGCCCGCATCAACTCCCCGCCGCCAGCGCCCACGCGGCGACGGGGGTGTAGCGCGGCGTACGGCCCAGGTGGCTGCGGATCAGGAGCACCTCGCCGGCCGTCCACTGCGGCCCGGCGTAGTCGTGCAGCGTGTGCACGTCCGAGCGGACGTCGGCCTCGGGCACCCGGTCGCCGGGGCGGGCGATGGTCAGGTGCGCCCGGAACGGCTTGTCGTCGCAGGGCAGCCCGGCCTCGCGCAGCCCGCCACGGATCGACAGGGCGAGCGCGTCGAGCGCCTCGACCTCGCCGCGCACGTCGACCCAGAGCACAGTGGACCGGCCCTCACCGAAACAGCCGCCACCGGCCAGGCACAGCCGCGGGGAGCGAGCCGTCCGGGCGGCCGAGGCGAGCGCGTGCTTCACGTCGGCCAGCCGGTCGTCCGGCACCTCGCCGAGGAAGGCGAGCGTGAGGTGCAGGTTCGCCGGGTCGGCGAGGCGGGCGTGGCGGGCGGCCGCGACCCGCAGGCCCTTCATCCGGGCGGTCAGGTCCGCGACGACCACGGCAGGTGGATAGATCGCCGCGAAGAGACGCACCCGGTCAGCGGTGCCGCTGGTGGTGCGCGGCGCGCGCGGCCGGCAGGGTCAGCCCGGCGGCGTGCAGCAGCCCTTCGACGCGTACCCGTTCGATCTCCCGGTCGACGCCGTCCAGTTCGGCCAGGTGTTCGGCGATGCCGAGCGCGTGGCAGGCGGCGCGCAGCCGTTCGTCGTACGCCTCGATGACCGCGCCGTGCCACACCACGCTGCGGTCGGCGGCGGCGAGCCGGTGGCCGCCGAGCCGGCGCAGGTCGGTGGCGAGTTGTTCCAGCGGGCGGCGGCCGTCCTTGTCGAACTCGGTGAGGTCGATGTCGCGGGTCAGCGCCTCGGCCTCGATGGCCCGGTCGAGCCGCGCGATGGTACGGCGTTCCCGGCGCTGCTCCCGCCACTCGGCCCATCCGCAGGCGACCCGATCGATGATCTCGTCGGCGCAGAACAGCAGCGCGAACAGGGCAGGCAGGCAGCAGACGGCGAGGATCGCCAGCGCCAGCAGCAGTCCCTGCCCCACTTCCACACATCGACGCTAAGCCCTGCCGCACCGGCCCGCCACCCGTTTGGGTAATCGGGCCGGTACGACCGGCTATCAGGGCTACTTGGCGCCGGGCGAAACCACGTAGAAGCGGGGCATCGGCAGCACCCGCATCCGCAGCCGGGCGCCGGAGCGGCGCAGCTGCCAGGTGAGCGCCAGCAGCGCGGCGGTGAGCGAGATCAGACCGCCGGCCCAGATGCTCGCGCCCGCGCCGTACGTCTCGGCGACCCAGCCGATCAGCGGCGCGCCGACCGGGTTGGTGCCCAGGAACACCAGCACCCACAGCGCCATCACCCGTCCCCGGAAGGACGCGTCGACACCGAGCTGTACGCGCTGGTTGGCGGCCTGGGCAAAGTAGATCATGAAGAACCCGGCGGGCAGCAGCAGCGTCACGACCATCCAGTACGCCGGGGCGAGCCCGACGAGCGTGCCGAAGATCGCGCAGCCGATCGCGGCGCCGAGCACGAGCCAGACCGAGGGCCGGCTGCGCCGTCCGGTGCCGGCCAGCGCCCCGACCAGCGCGCCGGCCGCGAGGGCGGTGCTGAACAGGCCGAACGAGGCGGCACCGGTGTTGAATACGGTCTTCGCGAGCGCGGCGAGGGTGAGCTGGAAGTTGAACAGGCTCATCCCGATCACCGACATGAGGACCATCGGCAGCAGGATGTCCGGGCGGCGTGCCACGTACCGGAGGCCGTCGACCACCCGGGCCTGGTCCCGCTCGCCGACCGGCGGCAGGTCCTTGCGGTGCAGCTCGTCGGTACGCATCCGGACCACGTTGACCAGCGGGGCGATCGAGCTGAGCGCGGTGACCAGGAAGACCGGGCCGACGTCGACGACGGCGATGGCCAGGCCGGCGACGGCCGGGCCGACGATCCGGGCGGAGTTGAACACTGCCGCGTTGAGCGAGAGCGCGTTCGGCAGCAGCGGCATGCCGACCAGCTCGGAGACGAACGCCTGGCGGACCGGCGTCTCGACCGCGTTGGCGACGCCGAGCAGGGCGGCGAACGTGAAGACGTGCCAGAGCTGCACCAGGCCGGTGAGGACCAGGATGCTCATGGCGAGCGACAGCACGGTCCAGAAGGCGTTGGCGACGAAGAGCAGCATCCGCTTGTCGTAGCGGTCGGCGAGCCGGCCGGACAGCAGCGTGAGCAGGAGTACGGGGGTGAACTGCAACGCGGTGACCACGCCGAGCGCGGTCGCGGAGTTGTCGCTGAGCTCGAGGACGAGCCAGTCCTGGGCGATGAACATCATCCAGACGCCGATCAGTTTGATCAGCTGCCCGGTGGCGAAGAGTCGATAGTTGCGGACTCGTAGGGACTGGAACATCGTGCTCAGCTTGGCCTGCACTCTAGGTGCGCCTCCTCGCGTCGGTACGCTTCATCCACAGCTGACGAAGCGAACCGCGGGCGGCGGTGTCAGGCGCGAGCGATGCCCTGGAGGATGTCCGCTGCTCGCCGTAGCGTCTCGCGTTCGTCCTCGGTCAGCGCGGCCAGCCGGGTGGCCAGCCACTCGTTGCGGGCCCGCTCGAACTGGTCGAGTACGGCCCTTCCCCCTTCGGTCGCCGCCAGGATGACCTGCCGTCCGTCGGTCGGATGGGGGGTGCGCTGCACGAGGCCGCGCTCCTCCAACTTCGCGACGATCTTCGTCATCGTGGGCGGCTGCACCCGTTCGACATCAGCCAGTTCCCGTGGCGTGAGGGCGCCCGCCAGGTTGAGGCTGGTGAGCGCCGACAGCTGGGTGACCGTGAGGTCGCCGACCGGCCGGGCTTGTCGTACCCGCCGGTTGAGCCGGGTGATCGCATCTCGCAGCTGAGGAGCCAGCTGCGCCGGTGGCACGCGTTTCGCCGTCACCGTCCGCTCCGTCACACTAGTTAGCCTAACTAATGAGCCTGGCTAACGACATGCGTTATGACCAGGCTCACCAGCGTCAGAGCAGCACGGACTCGACCGGCCCGCGCAGGAAGTACACGATGAACAGCACGGCGACCCCGTACAGGAGCGGGTGGACCTCCCGGGCCTTACCCTTCGCCACCTTCAGCAGTACGAAGCTGATCACACCGGCCCCGATGCCGTTCGAGATCGAATAGGTGAACGGCATCAGCGCGATGGTGAGGAACGCCGGGATGGCGATCTCGTAGTCGGTCCAGTCGATCGTGCGGACCGCCGTCATCATCAGGAAGCCGACCACCACCAGCGCCGTCGACGCGGCCTCGAACGGCACGATCAGCGACAGCGGTGCCAGGAACATGGCGAGCAGGAACAACGCGCCGGTGACCAGGTTGGCCACGCCGGTCCGCGCACCCTCCGCAACGCCTGCGGCGCTCTCGATGTACGACGTGTTGCTGGACACCGAGGCCGCGCCACCCGCGGCGGCGGCGATCGAGTCGACCAGCAGGATCTCCTTGGCCTTCGGCGGGGTGCCCGTCTCGTCGAGCATGTCCCCTTCCTGGCCGATCGCGACCATCGTGCCCATGGTGTCGAAGAAGTCCGTGATCAGCAGCGTGAAGATGAACATCAGCGGCACCAGCCAGCCGACCCGGCTCCACGAGTTCAGCACGTTGAACTGGCCCAGCAGCGACAGGTCGGGCAGGTCCACGATCTGTTTGGGCAGCTCGGGCACGTTCAGCGCCCAGCCCTTCGGGTTCGGCTTGCCGTCGACGAAGGACGGGCCGACGTTGGCGATCGCCTCGACCACGATGGCCAGCACGGTGGAGGCCAGGATGCCGATCAGGATCGCGCCGCGGACCCGGCGTACCACCAGGACCAGCGTGATCAGCAGGCCGACCACGAAGACGAGCATCGGCCAGCTGACGATCTTGCCGTTGATGCCCAGCCCGACCGGCACCGTGGAGTTCGCGGCGTCCGGCACGCGCCTGACGAAACCGGCGTCGACCAGGCCGATGATGGTCAGGAACAGACCGATGCCGACGCCGATCGCGGTCTTGAGCTGCGTGGGCACCGAGCGGAACACCGCGGTACGCAGTCCGGTGAGCACCAGGATGCCGATCAGCACACCCTCGATGACCACCAGGCCCATCGCATCCGCCCAGGTCATCTGGGGCGCGATCTCATAGGCGACGAGCGCGTTCACGCCCAGACCGGCCGCGAGCGCGATCGGGAACCGGGCCACCACGCCCATCAGGATGGTCATCAGGCCGGCGACCAGCGCGGTCGCCGCGGCGAGCGCCGGGATGGCCAGCGAACGGCCGTCGCCGTCCTTACCGCTGCCCAGGATCAGCGGGTTCAACACCACGATGTACGCCATCGTGAAGAACGTGGCGAAGCCGCCTCGCAACTCCCGGCTCAGCGTCGACCCGCGCGCCGAGATCAGGAAGAAGCGGTCGAAGGCGTTTCGTGGATGCGCGGGATCGGGCGGTGTGCCGTGATCCGGCGGCGGGGCAATGGACATGGTTCCTCATCTGGTCATCGGCCGGGTTTTGTCGCGCGCATCGTCCCAGATCACCTGGCAGGCAGGGAAGAACGATCACGTAGGCTGGGCCGGTGTCACAGGAGCAACAGCCGCGGCCGGAGCCGCTCGACCCGCCGATGGTGCCGTTCGCCGTCGCCGGGCTGATCGCCTGGGCGGTGGCCGGCCTGGTGCTGCTGATCTTCTTCCGGGACTGGCTCACCGAATCCGGGCGTCAGAACTGGCTCTGGACCTGTCTGGCCGGTTTCCTGTGGGGCTTTCCCGGCTTGGCGGTGATGATGCGGCACGACGCCAACCGGCGTCGCCGACGCGCTGCCGAAGCGCAGCGAGCGCGCTGACCCGTCAGGGGTGGCCGTACGGCTCCGCCGGTTCGGCCGCCTCCACCGAGCCCGGGGCCCGGCTGACGGTCATGGCCTCGACCGCGCTGTCGTCGTAGACGGTGGGCAGCTCGTCCACGGACGTCTCGGCCGCTTCGATCATCGTCTCCGAGTGCGCGCCGCAACCGTGGTCGGCGCTCACCACCCGGCCGTCGTCAGGGGCGTAGAAATTGCCGCAGGCACCGAACGCCAGGCGCAGCGAACCGGCGAGCGGCAGGTAGAAACCGCAGGTGCCGCAGCGTGCGGCGGCCGGCGCGGCGGCCGAGATCGCGGCGTCCGGGCCGTGGTCCCCGTCGTACCACCGCTGGGCGGCCTCGGCGCGGCCCTCCCGGGACAGCACCCGGGCCCGGCCCAGGCCCAGCTCCCAGGCGGTCTCCTCCACTGCGGGGTCGTCGGAGAGCAGGTAGCCGGGGGCGAGCCGCTCGTCGTCGGCCGGGGTGGGCAGCAGGTCGCCCGGACCCAGGTCGCCCGGCTTGAGCCGCTCCTGCCAGGGCAGCCAGCCCGGAGCGAGAAGCGCGTCCGGGCCGGGCAGCAGCACCGTCTCGCAGATGGTGACGTGCCGGCTGCGCGGCACCCGGGTCACAGTGACGGCCCAGCGCCAGCCGCGGTAACCGGCCATCCGGCATTCGAAGTAGTGGGTGACGACCCGGTCGCCCTCGGCGACCGCCTGGAGATGATCGCCGATGTCGGTGGGCTCCACCTCGGTGATCGCGTCGCGGGCCACCTCGACGGCGGCGGCGCAGACCTGGTCGAGCCGGGGAGCGCGGGCGGAGGCGGGCCTGGTCACCTGACCATTGTTCCCCATGCCCGTCCACGGGCGACAGGCACTCCCCGGAGTCATTCTCTCCGGGTGATGCGGCACACGCGGAGCGGATGGGCGAGGATGGGACGCATGGCGCTGTCCTCCCGCTCCGGCCGCTCCTTTCTCGGGCGGACCGTCGGCACCGGCATCCGCGCCACCCGGCTGCTGCTGCGGGGCTCGCTGCACGGCGGACGCTGGATGACCCGGCGTGCCGGCACCGCCCGGGCCCGCAGCGCCGGCAACGAGGTGGGCATGGTCCGCCTGTTCGACCTGCACGCGCTCTCCTGCGCCGGTGACACGCTCATCGCGATCGGCCTGGCCGGGACGATCTTCTTCGACGTGCCGCTGGGCGAGGCGCGCAACAAGGTGGCCCTCTACCTGCTGGTGACCATGGTCCCGTTCGCCATGCTCGCCCCGGTGGTCGGCCCGCTGCTCGACCACTTCCGCCACGGCCGGCGGTACGCGTTGGCCACCACCATGCTGGGCCGGGCGTTCCTGGCCTGGTTGATCTCCGACTACATCGGCGGCTTCGGGCTCTACCCGGCGGCGTTCGGCGTGCTCGCGCTCTCCCGGGCGTACGGGGTGGCCCGCTCGGCGGCGGTCCCCCGGCTGCTCCCGGAAGGGCTGGGGCTGTCCCAGGTCGGGGCGCGCGCGAGCGTCTACGGCACTGTGGCCGGCGCGCTCGTCGCACCGATCGGCCTGGCCGCGTTCTGGTTCGGGCCGCAGTGGCCGCTGCGGGTCGCCTCGGTGATCTTCCTGATCGGCATGGTGATCTCGCTCCGGCTGCCGCCGAAGGCCGACTCCGAGCCGCCGGAGCGGATGCCGCACCCGCTGCGCGCGCTGCGCCGCCGCGACGGCGAGCGCCCGCTGGGCCGGGGTCGCCCCAGTGGCCGGCTGGTGATCGCCACGCTGATCGGCGCGGCGGCGCTACGCGGGCTCTACGGCTTCCTGCTGCTGTTCCTGGCCTTCGCGATCAAGGCCGGTGACCTGACCACCGACTTCTTCGGTCGCGACCTCGGCGCCCAGGGCGCGCTGGGCCTGGTCGGCGGCGCGCTGGCGGTCGGCACGTTCCTGGCCACCGCGCTCGGCACCCGTCTGCGCATCCACCGGCCGACAGCGCTCCAGTCCAGCGGCACGATCGTGGTGGCCGGTGTGGCGGTGCTCGCCGCGCTGAAGTTCTCGCTGCCGATGGTGGCGCTGCTGTGCCTGGTCGCGGCGATGATGAGCGGGATCGCCAAGCTGGCGGTGGACGCCTCGATCCAGGAACGCATCCCGGAGCGGCTGCGCGCCAGCTCGTTCGCGCACTCGGAGACCGCGCTGATGCTGGCGTTCGTGGCCGGGGGCGGGCTCGGGCTGGTGCCGTTCACCGGCCTGATCGGGGTGACCGTCGCCGCCGCGGTGGCCGCGCTGGTGGCCGTACGCGGCGTGCTGGTCGCCGGCAAGCTGCGCGGTGAGCATCTGGCCGGCCGGCCGCTCGGCGACGAGGAACTGGCGGCGGAGCAGGCGACCCGCGCCGAGAAACCGGCCACCACCTCGTTCGACGACCCGGCGCCCACGTCACCGGCGCCCCAGCGTTCCGGCCCGCCGCCGGACGACGACGGGCTGGCCCCGCCCGGCTTCCACATCTACCGGCCGTCCTCCTCCGTGGGCGGGCCGGGCGGCGTCGAGGACACCGAGCGGCGCGACCCCCGGGGGCCGGTGGCGTGACCGGTCTGCTCGTGGTCACGGCCGTACCGGCCGAGGCCGAGGCGATCCGTGCCGGCCTCACCGCACCGGCAGCGCCGAACGGGACTGCATCGCCGGACGGGACTGCATCGTCGGACGGGACTGCACCGCCGGACGTGACGGTGCTGCCGGTCGGGGTCGGCCCGGCCGTCGCCGGGGCCGCCACGGCACGGGTGCTGGCGCTGGCCGAGGCGGCCGGGCGGCCGTACCGGGCGGTGGTCAGCGCCGGCATCGCCGGAGGGTTCGTCGGCCGGGTCGCGGTGGGCGGCACTGTGCTCGCCGACCGCAGCGTCGCCGCCGACCTCGGTGCCGAGTCACCGGCCGGGTTCATCCCGGTCGAGGACCTGGGCATGCCTCCCGAACTACTCGGCGGCGGCCGGATCGTGCTCGCCGATCCGGGCCTGCTGGCCCGTCTGCGCGCCGCGCTGCCCGCAGCCACCGTCGGCACCGTGCTCACCGTCAGCACGGTGACCGGCACCGCCGCGAGCACGGCGGCCCTCGCCGAACGGCACCCGGACGCGGTGGCCGAGGCGATGGAGGGGTACGGCGTGGCGGTCGCCGCCGCCCAGGCCGGTGTGCCCTTCGCCGAGCTGCGCACCGTCTCCAACCCGATCGGACCGCGTGACCGGAGCGCGTGGCGGATGCGGGAGGCGTTCGCCGCGCTCACCGCCGCGGCGGCCGCCCTTCAGTGATCCATCCACCTGTGGACAACCCTGTGGATAAGTCGCCGGGCTGGGGACGGCGGGCTCAGATCGTGATGACGACCTTGGCTCGCGCGTGCTCGGTTTCGAGGTAGCGGACGGCCTCGGGCACCTCGCGCAGCGGATGCGTCCGGTCGACCACAGGCGTGAGCCGGCCCGCCTCGGCGTGCTCGCGCAGCACGTCGAGGTGGGCCCGGCCGGGTGACGTGGCGAGGACGACGACGCGCTGCCTGACGACCGGCGCGAGCAGCCGTCCGCGCGCCAGCAGCCCGATCGGGCCGAGCAGGCTGCCGCCCCGGTAGACGCCGCCACCGGAGAGCACGAGCGTCCCGTCCGGCGTGAGCGCCCGCCGCAACGCGGTCAGGGGGCGGTTGCCGACCAGGTCGAACACCACGTCGTGGCGGCGCCCGTCGCGGGTGAAGTCGTCGCGGGTGTAGTCGACCACGTGGTCGGCGCCCAGGGAACGGACCAGCTCGACGTTGCGGGTGCGGCACACGCCTGTCACAGTCGCGCCGAGTGCCTTCGCCAACTGGACGGCGAGCGTGCCGACGCCGCCGGAGGCCCCGTTGATCAGGACGCGGTGGCCGGGCCGGACCTGCCCGGCGTCGCGCAGGCCCTGGAGCGCGGTGACCCCCGCCAGCGGCAGTGCTGCCGCCTGCGCCGCCGTCAGGTTCGCCGGCCGCGGCGCGACCAGGTGCTCGGGCACGCACACGTACTCGGCGAACGCGCCGTCGGCCTCGCCGAGGTCACCGAAGACGGTGTCGCCGGGGCGTACCTGCCGCACCTGGGCGCCGACGGCCTCGACCCGGCCGGCGAAGTCCCGGCCACGGATGCGGGCGCGGGGCCGCGCGAGGCCGAGCGCCAGCCGCGACAGCCGGGGGTCGCCGCGCATGACGTGCCAGTCGTACGCGTTCAACGCGGCGGCCTCGACCCGGACGAGGACGTCGCCGGGGCCGGGCGCGGGCGTCTCGACGTCGGCGAGCACGAGTGTCTCCGGGGGGCCGTACCGCTCCTGGACGATCGCCTTCATGTCGCCACTCCCTCCCAGGTGTACGGCGTACACCATCATGGGACAAGGCTAGGTGTACGCCGTACACCAGTCAAGACGGTTACTGTGTCAACGGCCACCGGGAGGACTGGGGACGACATGGCGGAGCAGACGGAGACGGTGCGCCGGACACCCCTGACCAGGGATCGCGTCCTGCGTACCGCAGTCGTGCTCGCCGACCGGACCGGCATCGAGTCGCTGAGCATGCGCAACCTCGCGCAGGACCTGGGCGTCGTGCCGATGGCCCTCTACAAGCACGTGGCGAACAAGGACGAACTGCTCGACGGCATGATCGACATCGTCGTCGCGGAGATCGACCCGCCGGCGGCCGGCGACTGGAAGCAGTCGATCCGCCGGCGCATCCTGTCGGCGCGGCAGATGCTGCTCCGCCACCCGTGGGCGTCGCTGGCGATCGAGTCCCGGACCACGCCCACGCCGGCCGTCCTCGCGTACCTCGACTCGACAGTGGGCGCGCTGCGGGCGGGCGGGTTCTCCACTGACCTGGCCCACCACGTCATGCACGCGCTGGGCAGCCGCGTGCTGGGCTTCAGCCAGGAGCTGTTCGACACCTCCCGGCAGGCGGGCCGGTCCGGCGCGACGAGCGCCGACCCGCCGGCGGACCTGCCGCCGGAGGCGGCCGCCCGGTTCCCGCACCTCGCGGCCATCGCCACCGCCGCGTCCCACGACGACGACTCGGTGGTCGGCCCGGGCTGCGACGACCAGTTCGAGTTCGAATTCGCGCTGGACCTGCTGCTCGACGGCATCGAGCGGCTGCACCGGAACGGCTGGACGTCACACCGGACGGGGTGACGGGCCGCCCGGCCGCCGGGGTTACGGTGGGACCGTGGCGCTCTCCCTGGCGATCTCCCCCTGCCCCAACGACACGTTCGTCTTCGACGCCCTGGTGCACGGCCGGGTGCCGGGCGCGCCGGCGGTCGAGGTGACCTACGCGGACGTCGACGTCACGAACACCGCCGCCGAGCGGGGCGCGTTCGACCTGGTGAAGGTCAGCTACGCGGCGCTGCCCTGGCTGCTCGACGACTACCACCTGCTGCCCTGCGGCGGCGCGCTCGGCCGGGGCTGCGGGCCGCTGGTGCTGACCCGTGGCGACCGGACCGACCTGTCCGGCGCGACGGTGGCGGTGCCCGGCGAGCGGACCACCGCGTACCTGCTGTTCCGCCTCTGGGCGGCCGACCAGGCACCGGCGCGGATCGAGGTGGTGCCGTTCCACGAGATCATGCCGGGCGTGGCCGCCGGCCGGTACGACGCGGGCCTGGTCATCCACGAGGCGCGCTTCACCTACCCGCGGCACGGGCTGACCGCCCTGGTCGACCTGGGCGAGTGGTGGGAGGGCGACACCGGGCTGCCGATCCCGCTCGGCGCGATCCTGGCCCGCCGGGGCGCCGTCGACCCGGTCGACGCCGCCGCATGGATCCGCGAGTCGGTACGCCAGGCGTGGGCCGACCCGGAGGCCAGCCGCGAGTACGTCCTTACGCACGCTCAGGAGATGGAGCCCGACGTGGTGGACCGGCACATCGGCCTCTACGTCAACGAGTTCACCGCCGACCTGGGAGAGGCCGGCTTCGCCGCCGTGGAGGCGCTGCTGGGCCGGGCCGCCGACGCCGGGCTCGTCCCTCAGACCTCCAGCTCGCGCGCCACCGCGTGGACCAGCTGAGCGATCTTCTGCGCGGTCTTCCGATCCGGGAAGCGACCCCGGCGCAGGTCCGGCTGGACCTTCGCCTCCAGCACCTTGATCATGTCTTCGACCAGGCCGTGGAGTTCCTCGGCCGGCCGGCGGCGCAGCTCCGCCACGGACGGCGGCGCCTCCAGCAGCTTGACCCCCATCGCCTGGGCGCCCCGCCGGCTGTCGACCACGCTGAAATCGACCCGCTGGCCACCCTTCAGGTCGGCGACACCCGCCGGTAGCGCGCCCTTCGGCAGGAACACGTCGCCACCCTCGTCACTGGTGACGAACCCGTACCCCTTGGCGGCGTCGTACCACTTCACTCGACCCGTCGGCACCTGTTGAACCCCGCTCCACTCGAACCGTCTACCCCTCCAAGGCTAGCCCGATGATCCGGTCCAGCGCCCTCGGGAATTCGACGAGATCATCAAGCACCAGGTACGCCCCGGCCTCGGTCAGTTCGTCGGCCGAGCACGGGCCGGTCGCCACTGCCACGCCCGGGATTCCCGCGGCTCGCGCGGCGGCCATGTCGGCCACGTGGTCGCCCACGTAGAGCGTCGCGCCGTGCTCGCGCAACGCGACCGCCTTCTGCTCGGCGAACACGTCCCCGGCCAGCTCGTCCACCGGTAGCCCGAGGTGGTCCAGGTGCAGCTTCGCCAGCCGGCCCATCTTCGCGGTCACCACCATCGTCCGCCCGCCGCGCGCCTGCACCGCGCGCAGCGCGGCCTCCGCACCCGGCATCGGCACGGTCGGCGTGATCGCGTACGCCGGATACAGCTCCCGGTAGAGCGTCACCGCCTCCTCGACGCGCTCCGGCGGGAACCAGTGCGCCAGCTCGGTACGCAGCGGCGGGCCCAGCCGGGAGACGGCCAGTTCCCCGTCCACGTGCACGCCCGTGCGCGCGGTGAGCGCCCGGAACGCGGCGGCGATCCCGGGCCGGGAGTCGACCAGGGTCATGTCGAGGTCGAAGCCGACCATCAGCGGAGACATGCCGAGAACCTACCCAGCGGGCTAGCGTGGTACGACGATGACCACCTCACTCGCCGACCACCTGCGGGCCCTCCCCGACGAGTCGCTTGCCGCCCTGCTCCAGCTGCGGCCGGACCTCGTCGTGCCGGTGCCGGCCGACGTGTCCGCCCTCGCCCTGCGCGCCCAGTCCCGGGTCTCCGTGGCCCGGGCGCTCGACGGGCTGGACCAGTTCACCCTCCAGATCCTCGACGCCGCCCGGCTCACCCGCGGTCCCGAGGGCGCCACCTCCACCGACCAGATCCTCGCCATGGCCACCGCCGGGCCGCAGCCGCCCGCCCCGACAGCGGTCCGCGCCGCCGTCGACCGGCTCCGGGCCCGGTTCCTGCTGTACGGCCCCGAGCACGACCTGTGCGTGGCCGGCGGCATCGACGAGGTGTCCCCGTACCCGGCGGGGCTGGGCCGGCCGGCGGCGGAGCTGGACCCGCGCGCGGCGGCGCTCTGCGCGGACCCGGCGAGACTGCGGCGGACGCTGCTGTCCGCGCCGCCCTCGGCCCGCGCGGTCCTGGACCGGCTCGCCGCCGGGCCGCCGGTCGGGACCGTGGCCCCCGGCGCGCTGGAGGCCCCCGCCACCGGCGCCGAGGACGTGCTCCCGCCCGACCTGGTGAACGGCGGCGCGCCGACCGGCTCGCCGATCCGCTGGCTGGTCGAGCACCGGCTCCTGGTCCGGATGTCCGGCGGCCGCAACGGCACCGTCGAGCTGCCCCGCGAGGTGGGGCTGGTGCTGCGCCGCGACGCCGGTCCGCTCGGCCCGCTGCGCACCAGCCCGCCGGTGGTGTCCGGCCCGCCGCGCGAGGTGAAGTCCGTCGACTCGGCCGGCGCCGGGCAGACCATGGAGGTGGTCCGGCACACCGAGGCGATGCTGGAGGCGCTGACCGCCGAACCGGCACCGGTCCTGCGCTCCGGCGGCGTCGGCGTACGGGACCTGCGGCGGCTCGCCCGTGGCCTCGGGCTGGACGAGCCGACCACCGCGCTGCTGTTCGAGGTGGCGTACGCGGCCGGACTGACCGGCGAGATGGAGCTGACCGGCGCGGCCACCACCCGGTACGGCGGCGACCAGCAGATCCTGCCCACCGGCGGATACGAGGTGTGGCGCGCGGTGTCGCTGGCCCAGCGCTGGGAGCAGCTCGCCCGCGCCTGGATGTCGATGCCCCGCCAGGCCGGCCTGATCGGGCAGCGCGACGACCGGGACCGGCCCATCTCGGTGCTCTCCGCCGAGGCGGAACGAGCAGGGGCGCCGGCCGCCCGGCGTGCGGTGCTCGCCGTGCTGGCCGACCTGCCACCCGGCACCGCCCCGACCACCGACGAGGTGCTGGAACTGCTGGACTGGCGCGCGCCGCGGCGGGCCCGGGGGCGGGAGACGGCGCACCGGGAGGTGCTCGCCGAGGCCGCCACGCTGGGCGTGACCGGGCTCAATGCGCTCACCTCGTACGGGCGGCTGCTGCTCGCCGAGCTGACCGAGGCCGACGAGCGCGGTGACGACCCGCTCGGGCTGCGCTCCGACGCCGAGTCGGGCGACGCGTCGACGACAGTACGGGCGCTGGACGGGCTGCTGCCCGCCCCGGTCGACCACGTGCTGGTGCAGGCCGACCTGACAGTGGTGGTGCCCGGCCCGCCCGACCCGGCGCTCGCCGCCGAACTGGACGTGGTGGCCGAGCACGAGTCGGCGGGCGGAGCCAGCGTGCACCGGGTCACCACGGCGAGCATCAGGCGGGCGCTCGACGCCGGCTACACCGCCGACGACCTGCACGCGCTGTTCCGCCGCCGCTCGCGTACCCCGGTGCCGCAGGGCCTGACCTATCTGGTCGACGACGCGGCCCGCAAGCACGGCGGGCTGCGCGTCGGGTCGGCCGGCGCGTACGTGCGCAGCGACGACGAGACGCTGCTCAGCGAGGTGCAGGCGGACCGGCGACTGGAGCCGCTGGCGTTCCGCCGGCTCGCGCCCACGGTGCTGGTCACCCCGTACCAGGTCAACCGGATGCTCACCGCGCTGCGCGACGCCGGGTACGCCCCGGTGCCGGAGGACGCCAGCGGAGCGACTGTGCTGGCGCGGCCGAAGACCCGGCGGGCGCCGGCGCGTACCGCGATCGGCCGTGCGGTCGACCCGCTCGCCACGCCGAAGCTGCCGATGCCCCGCCTGCTCGGCGTGGTGGAGCAGATCCGCCGGGGCGAGGCGGCGGCCCGGGCGGCGCGGCGGGCCCCGGCGGTGGTCCGCGGCGCCCCGGCGGCCGGCGGTCCCGCGCCCGTGTCCGGGCACGGCGACGCGCTGGCGGTGCTCCAGCAGGCGGTACGGGACAAGGCGCTGGTCTGGGTCGGCTACGTCGACGCGCACGGGGCGACCGCGTCCCGGCTGGTCCGGCCGGTGTCGATCGGCGCCGGCTACCTGCGCGCCGAGGACGACCGGACGGAGATGCTGCACACGTTCGCGCTGCACCGGATCACTGCGGCGGTGCTGGAGGAGTGAGCTACTCCCCGTTGCGGCGCAGCGTGCCGATCACCGACACGGCCAGCAGCAACGCGAACGCGGCACCGGCCGACTCGCCCACCGAGTCGACGAAGCCCTGCTGCTGCACCAGCAGCCCGAACAGGAACCAGCCGAACACCCCCGCCGCGGCGGCCGCGTAGGCGAGCACGACCGCCGTGGGCACCTCCTGCTGCCGCGTCCGTTCGTCCTCGGGAAGCACGTCCTGGTCAACGGTCATGGCAGTCCCTCCCCGTCCCGGCATGGACCCGGCTTCCAGGGTTACACCAACCGGACCGCGCGGACAGGGGTTAAAACCCTGATCCGGGCGGTCCGGTCACGGGTGGGACGGGTTCCGGGGCTCAGGTGCCGGGGCGGCGGCCGATCACGACCACGCGGGTGCCGACCGAGCCCAGCTCCCACAGGCGTACCGCGTCACGGTGCAGCAGGTTGACGCAGCCGTGCGAGCCGATCGCGCCGTTGTGCAGGTAGGTGGTGGTCTCGTGGAAGCCGATCCCGCCGTTGAACTGCTGCCAGTACGGCAGCCACACCTCGTACGGGTTGGACCACTCGCGCGGGTTCTTCCGGCCCACCGAGTACGTGCCGGCCGGGGTGGCGTAGCCGGACATGCCGGTGCGGGTGACTGTCGGGCCCATCACCACAGTGCCGCCGCGCATCGCCCAGACCGTCTGCCGGGTCAGGTCGACGCAGAAGGTGAGCCGGGAACCGGCCCTGCACCGCGCGGTGTCGGTGGCGGCGAGCCGCTTCGCCACGTCGTACGTGGTGGGGCCGGCGCGACCGGAGGACGGGCTGATCCCGTACCGGATCTGGAACTTCTTGATCGCCGCGCAGTCGGCGGCGGACTGCTCGCCGTCCACGGTCAGCGTCCCGAAGCCGCCCAGCCTGGTCAGGTACGTCTCCACGGCCTGCTGGTGCTCCCCCTGCGGGCACCCGGCGGACGCGCTCGGCTTCGGCTTGGGCTTCGTCGTCTTCGTCGCCTCCGGCGACCGGGAGGGTTTCGGCGAGGCCGTCCGGCTCGGCTGCGCCGACGGGGACGTGACCGGCTGATCCGGCGTGGGCGACGCGCTCGCCCCCGATGCTCCCTCCGTCAGCCCGACCGGGCCGGGGGTGCTCCCCCCGGCGCCTTCCGCCTGCGGATCGAGCGCACAGGCGCCGACACCGACCAGCACGACCACCGCCAGGGCGGTGACCCGGGCGAGAAACCGGACACGCTGCATGGGCCCTCCCTGGACAGTTGTCCCGCTTGCTAGACGTGTGGGACGAGTATGACGTTGCCTGTCCAGCGAGACTTTTTTGCGGCGCCCTCCGGCGTGCAACACTGGATGGTCGGCCTGCGGCAGGTCAGCCGGGGTGCGGACGGGATGCCGGGCGACCGGGTTCCGGGCGACGAGTTTCCGGGCAGCGGGTTCCGGGCGATGCGAGAGGACGCTGGCGTGAGCGGTGGACCACTGATCGTGCAGTCGGACAAGACGCTGCTGCTGGAGGTGGATCACCCCGACGCGCAGGCGTGCCGGATGGCGATCGCGCCGTTCGCCGAGCTGGAACGTTCCCCCGAGCACGTGCACACCTACCGGCTCACGCCGCTTGGCCTGTGGAACGCCCGGGCCGCCGGCCACGACGCCGAGGGCGTGGTCGACTCGCTGATCAAGTATTCGCGCTACCCGGTGCCGCACGGACTGCTCGTCGACGTGGCCGAGACGATGGACCGGTACGGCCGGCTCCAGCTCGCCAACGACCCGGTGCACGGCCTGGTGCTGCGCGCGCTCGACCGGGTGGTGCTGATCGAGGTCGCCAAGAGCAAGAAGCTCGCCGGCATGCTCGGCGCGAAGCTCGACGACGACACCGTCGCGGTGCACCCGTCCGAGCGGGGGCGGCTCAAGCAGGCGCTGCTCAAGCTGGGCTGGCCGGCCGAGGACCTGGCCGGGTACGTGGACGGCGAGGCGCACCCGATCGAGCTGGCCGAGTCCGGCTCCGACGGCGGCAAGCCGTGGACGCTGCGGTCGTACCAGCGCGAGGCGGTCGAGGCGTTCTGGGCCGGCGGGTCCGGCGTGGTGGTGCTGCCCTGCGGCGCCGGCAAGACGCTCGTCGGCGCGGCGGCGATGGCCGAGGCGAAGGCGACCACGCTGATCCTGGTCACCAACACGGTGGCGGGACGGCAGTGGAAGCGGGAGCTGATCGCCCGCACGTCGCTGACCGAGGAGGAGATCGGCGAGTACTCGGGCGAGCGCAAGGAGATCCGCCCGGTCACCATCGCCACGTACCAGGTGCTCACCTCACGGCGCGGCGGCGCGTTCACCCACCTGGACCTGTTCGGCGCCCGCGACTGGGGCCTGGTCGTCTACGACGAGGTGCACCTGCTGCCCGCGCCGATCTTCCGCTTCACGGCGGACCTCCAGGCCCGTCGCCGGCTCGGCCTCACCGCGACTCTGGTACGCGAGGACGGCCGCGAGGGCGACGTGTTCAGCCTTATCGGCCCGAAGCGGTACGACGCGCCGTGGAAGGACATCGAGCAGCAGGGCTGGATCGCCCCGGCGGAGTGCACCGAGGTACGGGTGACGCTCACCGACGCCGAGCGGCTGGCGTACGCGACGGCGGAGGCCGAGGAGCGCTACCGGATGGCGGCGACCGCCCGCACGAAGCTGCCCGTGGTGCGGGCCCTGGTGGACCGGCACCCGTCCGAGCAGGTCCTCGTCATCGGTGGGTTCCTCGACCAGCTGCACCAGCTCGGCGAATACCTGGACGCGCCGATCGTGCAGGGCTCCACCACGAACAAGGAGCGCGAGCGGCTGTTCGACGCGTTCCGCTCCGGCGAGATCCGCACCCTGGTCATCTCCAAGGTCGGGAACTTCTCCATCGACCTGCCGGAGGCGGCGGTGGCGATCCAGGTGTCCGGCACGTTCGGCTCCCGGCAGGAGGAGGCGCAACGGCTCGGCCGGGTGCTGCGCCCGAAGGCCGACGGCCGGCAGGCGCACTTCTACACGGTGGTCTCCCGGGACACCATCGACACCGAGTACGCCGCGCACCGGCAGCGGTTCCTGGCCGAGCAGGGGTACGCGTACACCATCGTGGACGCCGACGACGTGCTCGGACCGTCGCTGCCCACAGTCGACTGAGCGACCGGTGGGCCGCCCCTTCCGGGCGGCCCACCGTCACGACCGGGTCAGGAGTAGTTGACCAGGAAGTAGTAGCTCGTCGTGTCGGTCCACACCCCGTCGGCGGTCCGGCCGCGCACCCGCATGGTGTACGAGCCGGCCGAGGTCGGGGTGAAGGTCGCCGTGGCGACTCCGGCGGCGTTCGCGGCCACTGTCACCGGCTGCCCGTCGTCGACCGTGTACTCGAACTCGGTCACACCCGGGCTGCCCTGCGTGAAGGTGAACTCACCGGCCACCCCCACACCGCCGGACCACTGACCGGCCGGGTAGGTGCCCGACGCGACGAGCGGCGCCGTGCCGACCAGGAACGGGTAGTCGGTCTGCGGCGTCTGGTCGCCCGAGGCGGTACGGCCCCGCACCGAGATGAGGTTCGCGCCGTTGCGGTCCATCGTCACAGTGATGTCCGTGACAAACGCATCAGGCTTCTTCGGCACGCTCTGCCAGGCGCCGCCGTTGAGCTGGTACTCGAAGGTCGTCACCTCGCTGATCTCGGTGTACACCCCGAACGTGCCGACCGACCCGACCCCGCCACGCGGGCTGTACTCGTCGTACGCGCTGCTGACGTTGACCCGCGGCTCACGGACCCGGAAGTAGTACCGGCGCTCCGGGCTGACCGTGCCGTCGGCCGTCCGGCTGGTGACCGTCAGCAGCGTGTAGCCGGAGTGCGTCGGCGTGATCTCGATGGTCGCCCGGCCGTCCGCGCCGGCGGCAACCACCTGCTCCTCGCCGCTGTACTCCAGGACGTAGCGGTACTCCGTCACGCCGGGACGGCCGGGGTTGAAGGTGAACCGGCCGGTCTGGCCGGGCTGACCCGCCGAGTCGTTCTCCGGGTAGTCGCTCGACGTCACCACAGGCGCGTCGCTGACCTCGAAGGTGTACGTCCGCGTCGGCGAGAAGGAGCCGTCCAGGAACCGGGTACGCACCGTCAGCGTGTTGCTGCCGGAGCGGTCCGGCGTGAGCATCACCCGGGTCCAGCTGGAATCCGTGTCCACGACCTGCTCGGGCCCGTCGTTGAGGCGGTAGACGTAGGCGTCGACGTCGGGCATCACGGTGTCGAACTGGAACTCACCCGGCATGCCGACACCGCCCCAGGCGCCGTACTCGTAGTAGGTGCTGGAGTAGACGGACGGCTTGGTGTCGATGACGTTGAACTGGTGCTCCTGCGTCTCCGAGACCGTGCCGTCGGCGCTGACGCTCCGCACGGTCAGCGCGTACCAGCCCGGCTCGGTGGGCGTCCAGTGCAGCACCGCGGTGCCGTCCGCGGCCGCGTCGACGCGCAGCAGATTGCCGTCACCGAACGAGTACTCGTACGCCACGACAGCGGTCCGGCCGGGCCGGAACGTGAAGCTGCCGGGACGGTCCACCACGCCGTCGTGCTCGGGGAAGGAGAAGTCGGCCGACTCCACGGTCGGCAGGTCGCGGACCGACACGTTCTCGGTGTACCCGCCGACGAACTCGCTGCCGACGTAGCTGCGTACCTCGACCTTGACGAGGCCCGCCTCGGCGAACGTCACCGGGATCTCGGTCGGGCCGTCGGGGTTCACCGGCACCCTGGTCTCACCGCCGGCACCGATCCGGTAGCCGAACTCGGTGACCCCCTCCACATTCGTCGACACGGCCAGCTTGCTGGGCAGCCCGATGCCGGCCATCGTCACCTGCACCTCCGGCGCGGTCGACTTCACCCAGAACTCGTAGCGGACCGTCTCGGACGAGTTCGACGCGCTGTCCACACTGCGCACGCTCAGCGAGTCGGAGAACGAGGTCGGGGTGTATTCGAGGGTCACGTCCGCACCGGGCGCGGGCGCGGGGATGTAGTTGTACGCGTCGCCGAAGCGCCCCCAGTAGTAGCCGACCACGTCCGGCGAGCCGTTGGCCTTGAACGTGAACGTCCCCGGCACTCCCGCCCCGCCGTGCGGCAGGCCGTCGTTCGGGTACTTCTCCGAGGTCACCACGGGGGCGGCGGGTCGCTGCGCGTCCACCTTGACGTAGCACGGCTCGGCCCACGGCGAGAAGTCGTGATCGTCGTAGGCGCGGGCGGTCCAGGCCACCACGGTCCCGTGCGGGTACTGCGACATGTCCCAGTCGAGCTTCGAGAGGGCGCCGCCGTAGCTGTAGCCGAACTGCTCGGCGCGCTGGTCCTCGTGGCCGACCGGCCATGCCGCGAACTGCCCCCGGTAGTTGGCGTCGTTGCTGTCCGCGTCCGCGCCCTTGACCATCAGGCCGTGGTTGCGCGGCCCCACCGGCTGCGGCTCGGTCTTGGTCCCGCAGGCCCAGGCCGGGAAGTCGATCCCGATCTGCCCGACCGTCGGCGCGTGGTTCGCCTCGCTGTTGATCACCGGGAACGGGCGGAGCTTGCGGCCGTGGGAGAGCTTGCCCTCGGAGCCGTGCGGCACCCGGATCTCGACGGTGAGCGTCTGCTTGCCCTGATCCGCGAGCTTCTGGAGGGCGGGCATGATGTCCCACGCCAGATAGCCGGGGCAGGCCGCCTCCCCGCCGGCCTGCACCGTGCCGAGCAGCTCACGACGACGCGGGCTCGACGCCCAGCTCGTGGTCGCGGTGATCGGGTCGGTACGCCACAGCTCGACCGGCTGGGCGGTCGCGCAGTCCGCCGCGGAGCGCTCCGCGACGACCAGGTCCGCCTTGTGGACGACGGTCCCGCGGAAACGCGAGATGTCGAAGGTGAAGTAGGACCGGGACTTGTGCTTCGTGCCGGTCGCGTCCGTCCAGGCGCCGACCGGCGCGTCCCCGTCCGTGTTGACGAACGACTTCCTCGGCTGTTGCGAATCCGTGTAGGCCCAGCCGGACTTGCCGGTGGTCCGGTGCTCGTAGGCCTGCGCCGGAGCGGTGTCGACACTGATCAGGCCGGCACCGAGCACAATGCCCAGTGACGCGGCGAGCATTCTTCGTGCGCGCACGACGATGCCCCTCCCCCCGTTGGACAACGGCGTGCATCGCCGTCGAGTCGCATGAGGGTATCGAGAAGGGACGACATCTGAGTACGCCGATTCGGGTGGGCTCCGGTCGACCGGGCGGACCGCGTCGTCACGGCCCGCCCGGTCTCGCGGTCAGCCTCGTCCGCCGGCGCGGAACGCGACCCAGGCGTCGCTCATCCGGTCGGCCTGGCCCGGGGTGAACATGTTCATGCAGGAATCCTGCGTGTAGTCCATGAAGTTGTGGATCGGGTCGAGGCCCGGCGCGGTGCAGGTGTCCGCCCCGATCGGGCAGTTGAACTGCGGCGCCGCCTCACGCGGGGTGTCGGCCACGAAGTCGCCGGACGCGGAGCAGCCGTGCGCGAACGTGTGCTCCAGCATCAGCCAGTGCCCGACCTCGTGCGTGAGCGTGTCACCGAGCGCGTACTTGCCGGCCGTGCCGCCCGGCATCGACTCGTCGAGCATCACCACGCCGTCGATGTAGTCGCGGCCGTTGTTGTAGCCCTTCGGGAAGTACGCCCAGCCGAGCAGCCCGTCACCGATGTTCGCCGCGTAGACGTTCAGCGTGCGGGAGTCGCCGGTGTAGAGCGCCTTCTTCATGTCCCGCTCGCTCTTGCCCGGCACCACCGTGTACCAGGAGCTGTTGACGGTCCACGTGGTGTCCACGAGCGAGAAGCGGAACGGCGTGTCCGACGCGTCGGCCGCGGTACGACCCGCGAACGAGTCGTTCAGCACAGTCATCTGCGCCAAGATGAGCGTGTTCCAACGGGCCTTCTCGGCCGCGCTCAGCTCGTGGTCCGAGATCATGTGGAAGATCGTCGGCACTGTGACGCTGCCGTTCGCCAGGCGCGGCGAGTCCTTGATGACGCCGTACGCCTTGGCCTCGTTCGTCGAGTAGAGCTCGGGCTCCTTGACGGTGGCGCCCTCGCGTACCCGGGCGGCGCTGTGCGTGTCGGCGCCCGGGTCGCACTCGGCGACCGCGGGAGAGGCGGCCACGGGTGCGGTCGTGGCGGAGGCTCCTCCGGCGGTCAGGAAGGTGGCGGCGGCAGCGACGAGCACTGCCAAGTGGATCGTCGGTTTCCTGTGCATCGTTGCACCTTTCGAGAGGCATGAAAGGAGTACCGACGCGGGGTTGTCAAAGCTGCGGATCGATGACGTCGTCGTTCCGCCATGAGACCACGTCACCGGGCGTCCGCAACAGCCCCCGGCGGCTCGGTCGATGTCACGGCGCCGGCGATGGCGCGCGCCACGCACTCGTAGTCACGCACCAGCGGCCCGACCAGCTTGGGGTCCGGCTCGAACGCGGCGACCAGTCCGCGTACCAGATCTCTGAGCCGGTCGTCCGGGCCGAGCCGCCGCCCCCGGTGCCGGCGGGCGACGCTGCGCCACCGGCGCAGACCGACGTCGGCGAGCCGTTCGTGGAGTTCGGGCGCGGGCACCGGGCAGCCGTTCGCCCACAGGTCGGCGAGGGCCCGCAGAACCGCCTCCCGCGTCGGGTCAGCCATGCAGATAGCGGGCGCGGCGGCCGAAGTCGCGGAAGCCGAGCCGCCGGTACAGCCCGGCGGCCGGGTTGTCGTCGTTGACGCAGAGCCACGCGGCGTCCGCGCCCGCGTCGGCGAGGCCGCGCAGCACGCGCGCCACCAGGTACGCGCCGACCCGCCGCCCGCGCCACCCGGGCACCACGCCGACCTGGTCGATCCAGTTGTCGAGCACGGTGACGAAGCCGGCCGGCGCACCGTCCGGGCCGCGTGCGAGCAGCGTCAGCTCCGGGCGGAAGTCCTCGTCGTCACGCAGGTCGCCCAGCCACTCGGCGGCCTCCGGCTCGACGAATCCGGGCCGGTCGGCGAACGACGCGCGGTAGGTGGCGAACAACTCCGGTCCCAGCGTCGCAGGCTCCACAGTCACGCCGTCCGGCGCGGCGACCTCGGGCAGCGCGTCGAGGTCGTGCCGCAGCACCCACTCCAGGAACGTCCGCGTGTAGCCACGCGCCGCGAACAACTCCTCCGCGCCAGCGGTCCACGTCTCCGTGGTGACCAGCAGGCCCGCATCGCCCGCCTGCTTCTCCGCCCGGTCCAGCAGCGCGCCGCCGAGCCCGCGCCCGCGCCACGCCGGGTGCACGAGGCCGGTGGCGGTGGCGGGCGTCCGTCCGGTGCCGACCCCGACGGCCGCGACCAGGTCGTCGCCGGACCAGACGCCGTGGGTACGCGTCTGGAGCAGCCGCACCCGCACCAACGGGGTACGCCCGAACAGCGGCAACCCGCCGTCAGTGGCGAGGCACGCCTGCGCCAGGCCGGTCAACGCGGGCAGGTCGTCCTCGCCGAACTCCCGCCAGACCAACGCATCCGTCCCGTCCACGCCCGCTCCCGCCACCCCGCCCGACCCCCACGGTCCAGCACCCCGACGCAGTAGGCCCCACCCCTCCCCCCGAGGTCAACCACTTTCCCCACCCACCCCGACCCTCCGGGCCACCCACCTTGAGACAGACGCCCCACGGACCGGGATCGGCCGAGATCTCGGAAGCACCCTCCGCGATCTTGGAGTTGTGGCACCTCACGAATACCGCTAATCCGACCATCTGGGCGCCACAGCTCCAAGATCGACGGAAGCCGCCCCCACCACCCCGTTGATCATGCAGTTGCTGCCCTGACAAAAGTCGCAACCCGGGCATCAGGAGGGCCGAAACCGCAAGATCGACGAGAGCGAGGGCGGTAGGCGCGGCGCGGGCGGGGAGGGCGGGGAGGGCGGGGCTAGGGGGTGGGGGTGGCGTGGATCAGGACCGTGGCGCCTGCCGACAGGGGGGCCAGCAGCCACTTCAGGGGCTGCTCGTCCTCGGTCGGGTCGATCACGAGGCGATCACCTTGGTGCAGGTTCATCTGGGTGGCGATCTCGGCGGCCAGACGCCGCCACGCGCCGAAGCTGGTGCCGTCCGGCGTGGCCGGGTCGGACGGGTCGACGGCGGTGTAGTCCGGCGGGTCGGTCGGGTGCCGCAGCACCTCGGCCGACCAGTCCAGCCAGCCCGGCGGCACCTCGTCGAGCGGGCCCGGCCCGGTGCCCACCAGGTAGCGGTGCGTCCCCTCGGGCACGTCCTCCAGCCAGTCGTCGAGGCGTTCCGGGGTCACGAACACCGCGTCGTAGGGCCGGTCCGCGCCGGGTTCGAGCACCGGCAGCCCGGCCAGCGCGCGGGGACGGAACGACACGGTCAGCCCGATCGACCAGGCACCGATCAGCACCGCCGCGGTACGCCAGTGCGGCGGCAGCAGCACCGCCACCCGGTCACCGGGGCGCAGCCCGCACCCGTCGCGCAGCAGCCCGGCACTACGGGCCGCCCACCGGCCCAACTGCGGCCCGGTCAGCTCGGTTCGCTCGCCGGTGGCGTCGTTGCAGTAGGTCAGCAGTGGCTCGTCGGTCGCGACGGCGGCGGGTGCGCGGGTGGCCATCGGATGTACTCCTCCCTGGCGGTCAGCTCACCCTAGCCGGGCGAACCGGTCGACCAGGAGGGCCAACCGCCGCTCGTGTTCGTCCCGCCGCAGACGGCCGCCGCGCATCAGCGTGACCTGGCCGTGCAGCGCGCTCCAGAACGTCTCGGTGAACGTCTCCAGGTCGTCGTCGCCGGTGAACGGGCGCAGCGTCTCGGCCAGTTCGGCGAAGGCCCGGACCAGCTCGACGGGTGTGTCCTGGCTGGCGAAGGAGAGGGCGACGGGGAGGGTGAAGATCGCGTCGTAGAGCGCGGGCCGGCGTTCGGCGAACGCGGCGTACGCCGTGGCGATGGCGGCCACCGCGGCCCGCGGGTCGGTGGCGGCGGCCCGGGCGGCGGCGAGTTCGACTGCCAGTTCGGCGCAGCCCTCCAGAGCGACGGCCGCCATGATGGCGTCCTTGCCCTTGAAGTGGCTGTAGAGGACGGGCTGGCTGTACTCGATCTCGGCGGCGAGGCGGCGGGTGGTGACCGCGTCCCAGCCCTCCGACTCGGCGAGGTCCCGGGCGGCGGTGATGATCGCCCGTTCGCGGTCCGCCCGCTCCCGCTCCCGGCGCGCCTGAATCGACATGACCGGCACTCTAGCACCGCTAGCCAATCTATCGGCGCTCTGCTAGCTTCGCTCTCATCCCTAGCAGCGCTAGAATCTTGGAGTCGGCATGCTCACCCTCGTCGCCTACGGGCTCGCCATCGTCCTCAGCCTCTTCATCGTCCTGATCGGCGCGCGCTTCCTCCTCGTTCCCCGAGCCGCCGCCGCCGGCTACGGCGTCCCCGCCGCGGAGGGCACGGGAGATCCCGCGTACCTCACGATCAAAGGGCTGCGTGACCTCACCTACGGCCTGGTCGGCCTCGCCTTGATCGCCTTCACCAGCGCCGACGCCGTCGCCTGGTTCATGCTCGTGGTCGCACTCGCCCCGCTGGGCGACACCCTCATCGTGCTGCGGCACGGCGGCTCCCGGGCGACCGCCTTCGGCATCCACTTCGCCACCGCCGTGGTCGTCCTCCTCGACGCCGCGCTGCTGTTCGCGCTCTAGCCGGGCCCACCGGTCCGCGACCGTCGACTTTGGTCGCGGGCCCGGTCGTCCGACGGCCGTATCGGGGGGCCGGGTGGCTGCGGGACCGTGCGGGCATGACGACCGAACCCCCGCGCCGGCGGCTGGTGCCGGCGATCGCGCTGCTGCTGCTCGCCCCGTGGACCGCCGAGTGCTCCTGGGGCGGCTTCACCCTCACCGGCATGCCGTTCGTGGTGCTGGTGCTCGCCCCGATGTACGGCGGGGCCGCGCTGCTGATCCGCGAGACGGCCCGGCGGTTCGGGCTCGGCTGGCCGGGGATCGCGCTGCTCGCTGCCGCGTTCGGCGTGATCCAGGCCGGCTTGGTCGACCAGTCGTTGTTCAATCCGGGGTTCCTGGACGACACCGAGTTCGCCGACACCCGGGCCGCGGCGGAGGCCACGCTGGTGCCCGGTCTCGGGTTCAGCGCGAGGCAGGCAGTCGACTACGTGGGCAACCATGTGGTGCTGACCGTCTGCGCGCCGATCGCGCTCGTCGAGTCGTACCTCGGCGCGGGCCGGCGGGCGCGGCCCTGGCTGGGCCGACCGGGGCTGACCGCGGCGGCGCTGCTCTGGCTCGGCGGCAGCCTGCTGGTGTTCGCCGACGACGGTGGCCGCAAGAACTTCCTGGCCTCGCCGGTCCAGTTGGCGGTCGCCACCGGCGTGGCACTGGCCCTCATCACCGCCGCCCTGCTCCGCCACCGGCACGCCGGGCCACCGCCCGACGCGCCTGCGCCCGCCGGGCCGACGCCCGCAGGCCGACCGCAAACCGAAGCCGGCCCGCCCCGGCCGCTCCGGCCCGCGCTGGTCGTGGCGGCGGCGTACGTGGGTTCCACGATCGCCCCGGGATGGCCGGGAGTGGTGCTCGCCCTCGCACTCGCCGGGATCGCCGCCGCCCTGCTGACGCGCTGGTCCCGGCGACCCGGCTGGGGGCAGCGGCACGTGCTCGCCACCGGTTCGGCAGGCCTGGTCGTCGCCGCGGCGCTCGCGTACGCCGTGCCGACCTATGCCCCGGCGAGCCCGGCGGCGGCGCTGGTGGGTGACGTGGCGATCAGCGTGATCGTGCTGCTGCTGGTGGGCGGCGCGTGGTGGCGGGTCACGGCAGTTCGGGACCGCCGTCGAGCAGCGGCGCCAGCAGGTCGCCCTGCTTCTCCACCCGCTTGAGCACCTCACCAGCGGTGTACGGCCGCGTCGACGGCCGCTTCCCCGCCGCCCCGGCCTCCACCTCGTCCCAGGTCAGCGGCGTGGACACCGAGGGCACCGACTGGGCCCGCAGCGAGTACGGCGCCACAGTCGTCTTCGCCGCGTTGTTCTGACTCCAGTCGATGAAGATCTTGCCGGGGCGCAGGTTCTTCGCCATCTTCGACACGACCAGCTTCGGGTGTGCCTGCTCCAGCTCCTGCGCGATGCGCTTGGCGTAGTCGGAGACGACCTCGGCGTCCTGCGTACCGGCGATCGGGCAGCAGAGCTGCATGCCCTTCTTCCCCGACGTCTTCGGGAACGAGGAAATCCCGTCGGAGGCCAGCCGGTCGCGCATCAGCAGCGCCACCCGGCAGCACTGCTTGAGCGCGGCCGGGGCGCCCGGGTCCAGGTCGACCACCATCATGTCCGGGTGGGCGCCGATCTTCCACTGCGGAGCGTGCAGCTCAAGCGCGGCCAGGTTGGCCAGCCACACGAGTGTGGGCAGCTCGTCGCAGACCACGTAGTCGATGGTCTCCCGCCCCTTCGTCGACCCGGGGGCGGGCAGGTTCTCGGTGCGTACCCAACCGGGGGTCGCGGCGGGTGCGTTCTTCTCGAAGAACGAGCCGCCGTCGACGCCGTTGGGGAACCGGATCCGGGTCAGCGCGCGGTCGCGCAGGTGCGGCAGCAGCACCGGGGCGATCCGGGTGTAGTAGTCGATCACCTCGCCCTTGGTGAACCCGGCCTTCGGGAACAGCACCTTGTCCAGGTTGGACAACTCCAGTGAGCGCCCCTCGACCTCGACCTTCAACCGCTCAGAGGGCATCGTCGACCTCCTCGGGCGGCTTGTCCGGGCGCAGGCGCAGGATGCGCGGGAAGCGCAGCCGGCCGTCCGGCGTGCGCTGGCCGTACTTGACCTCCACCACGATTCGGGGAGTTACCCAGATCGCGCCCCGGGCATCCTCGCGCGGCACGTCGGCGGCGAACGGCGAGTCGGTGGAGCGCAGTGGTTCCAGCTCGCGCAGCAGTTCCCGTTCGAGCGCCGCGCCGATCCCGCCGCCGACCCGCCCCCGGTAGACCAGCCGTCCGTCCGGGCCGGGCACGCCGACCAGCAGGCCACCGACGCGCCGCGCGCCGGGCCGCCAGCCGCCGACCACGAAGTCGGCGGTGACCTCCAGCTTGACCTTCACCCAGTCCGGCGAGCGCACGCCGGGCCGGTAGAGCGAGTCGACCCGCTTGGCCATCACCCCTTCCAGCCCGTGCTCGCCGGCCGCCGCGTAGGTGGCCGGGCCGTCGCCGAAGACCGGCGGCACCGCCCACCGGGCGGCGCCGAGCCCGAGCGACTCCAGCGCCGCCCGCCGCTCCCGCCACGGCCGGGCGGTCAGGTCGACGCCGTCGAGCCGCAACAGGTCGAAGATCATGTACGTGACGGGTACTGTCGCCGCCAGCCGCGCCGCCTTGGCCGGGTTGCGGACGTGCATCCGCTCGGCGAGCGCGGTGAACGAGGGCTGCCCGTCGGTGAAGAGGACGACCTCGCCGTCGAGCAGCGCGTCGCCGACCTGCTCGGCCAGGTTGAGCAGTTCCGGGTACGCGGTGGTGATCTCGACGCCGGAGCGGGCGTAGAAGTGCCTGTCGCCGCGCGAGATGTCGGCGAGCGCGCGGACGCCGTCCCATTTGAACTCGTACGACCAGGCGGCGCCGGCCGGGAGCTGCCCGGTCGTCGCGAGCATCGGCTTCAACGGCGCGCCGGGCACCTCCTGACTGTAGTTGCGCACGGAAGCGCGTGCGTCCCGTTCGATCGTTTGCGATTCTGGTTGTCAACCGGGGAGAGGAGCGCGGGAATGCGGGCGATCTGGAAAGGAGCGGTGTCGTTCGGCCTGGTGTCGATCGGGGTGAAGGTCTACTCGGCCACCGAGGAGAAGGACATCCGTTTCCACCAGGTGCACCGTGAGGACGGCGGCCGGATCCGCTACAAGCGCACCTGCTCGGTCTGCGGCGAGGAGGTCACCTACGACGACATCGCCAAGGGGTACGACATCGGCGGCGGCGAGATGGTGATCCTCACCGACGAGGACTTCGCCGACCTGCCGTTGAGCACGTCGCACGCGATCGACGTGCTGGAGTTCGTACCGGCCGAGCAGGTCGACCCGATCCTCTACAACAAGGCGTACTTCCTGGAGCCGGAGGGCTCGGCGACCAAGCCGTACGTGCTGCTGCGTGACGCGCTGTCCGACTCGGAGCGGGTGGCGATCGTCAAGGTGGCGCTGCGCCAGCGGGAGCAGTTGGCCACGCTGCGCGTCCGCGAGGGCGTGCTGCTGCTCAACACCATGCTGTGGCCGGACGAGATCCGCCGGCCCGACTTCGGTTTCCTGGACGAGGACCTGAAGGTACGCCCGCCGGAGCTGGCGATGGCCAGCTCGCTGATCGACTCGATGGCCGGGGAGTTCGAGCCGGACGCGTTCACCGACGACTACCGGGCCGCGTTGCAGGAGGTCATCGACGCGAAGGTCGAGGGCCGCGAGGTGGTGCAGCCGGAGGAGGAAGAGGCCGCTCCGGCCGCCGCCGTGGACCTGATGGCCGCGCTGAAGGCGTCGGTGGAGCGGGCCCGGGCGGCCCGGGGCGAGGCGCCGTCCGGTGGCGGCGCCGAGCCGACGCCGATCTCGTCGGCCCGCTCGGCGAAGAAGGCCGCGAAGAAGGCGCCGGCGAAGAAGACCGAGCCTGCGAAGAAGACCACTGCCAAGAAGGCGCCCGCGAAGAAGACGGCGGCGAAGAAGGCCGAACCGGCCAAGAAGACCGCCGCCAAGAAGACGCCCGCGAAGAAGAAGACCGCCTGACGCGTACGGCGATCGCCCCGCCCCCGGTGGCGGGCGGGGCTCCGCCGTTCAGCCGCGGCCGAGCTTCTCGGTGGGGGTGACGCGGACGATGACGCGCTCCTCGCCGGGGCGGCGCCAGGGGTAGGTGTCCTGGCCGAGGTACTTCTTCGCCATCCGGTCGATGTGCTCGTCGGCGCCTTCGGTGACGAACTCGACGGTGCCCTTGATCCAGAGCGTGCGGAAGTCGTCGGCCTTGTCCGCCACCGACACCGCGACCACCGGGTTGCGGGACATGTTCAGGTACTTCTGCCGGCCCTTGGCCGTGTTGAACACGATGTGCTCGCCGTCGGTGTCGACCCAGACCGGGGTGACGTGCGGGGTGCCGTCGGCCTCGATCGTCGCCACGTGCGCGAGCTGCGGCTCGCCGAGCAGGGCCAGGTCTTCTTCGCTGAGGATCGCCATGGTCGGAACGTACCCCGTGTGGTGCCCCCGTATCGGGCATCGTGTCCGGATCGTGGCGGCCGTATGGGCACGCTGGGGCTCCGGGCGGGTACCGTGTGCGCTGGCCTCGGCGGCGGCCCGCCGGGGGCGCACCCACCCACCCTGCAGGGAGTCGACGTGAGCGAGCGTGTGGAGAACCGGTCGGCGGGCCAGGCCCCGGCCACCAAGGCACAGCGGCGGCTGGCCGCCCAGCTGGCCGAGAAGAAGGCAGCCGAGGCGCGTCGCCGCCGGCAGTCGATCCTCGGCGCGGCGGTCGGCGTGCTCGCGGTGGTGGCCCTGGTCGGCGGCCTGGTCTGGCTGAACAGCGGGGACGACGACAAGACGTCCACCGCCGGCTCCTCGGCCAGCCCCACCGCGCCGGCCGAGCCCACCGCGGCGCCCGCTCCGGAGCTGCCCGCCGGTTTCGACCCGGCGCTGAAGACCAAGCCGACAGTGCAGGCCGGTACCGGCGAGCTGAAGAAGCTCACCGTCACCACCCTGGTCAAGGGCACCGGCCCGGCGGTGAAGGCCGGGCAGAACATCACCACGAACTACGTGGGCGTGTTCTACAAGGACGGCAAGCAGTTCGACGCGTCCTGGGACAGCGGCCAGCCGGCCACCTTCCAGATCGGCGTGGGCCAGGTCATCAAGGGCTGGGACCAGGGCCTGGTCGGCGTGCCGGTGGGCAGCCGGGTCCAGCTGGACCTCCCGGCCGAGCTGGCGTACGGCAACGACGCCGCGGGCGGCCGTCCGGCCGGGCCGCTGCGCTTCGTCGTCGACGTGCTGGCTGCGCAGTAGATCACTCCGGGCTTCCGTCCGGTCACCCAGCGGCAGTAGGTTCATGGTCACCACGGGCGGCACGTTCGCCCGTGGTGATCTGCCCACCGACGCGGAGGTGCACGTGGCGGCGCTGGACGAGTCCGGGGTGACCCGGCAGATGTGGACGCTCTACGAGCCGGTCCACGCGGTGACCTACTTCCACCCCCGGGCCCGGGCCGCGTTCGAGGCGGTCGGGCTGCGGGGCTACTGGCGCGGCTACTTCGCCGGCCGGGCCGCGCCGCTCGGGCCGGTCGACGCGCCGACCGTCACGGCCTCCTTCTTCAGCTTCGCGCCGGCCATGGTGGCTCGCGCGCTGCCCTCGGTGTGGCGCCTGGCCACCCCGGAGGAGACGCTGCGGGCCCGGCTCACCGGTGGCGTGCAGGCGCTCGCCGAGTTCACCTACGAGCTGCCCGAGTCGCACCTGGTCGAGGCCGCCGGCCTGCTGGAGGAGGCGGCCGGCCGGGTGGACGTCGCGGGCCGGGTGCTCGGCGCGGTCAACGCCGCGCTGCCCCGGGGCGAGTACCCGCTGGCCCGGCTCTGGCAGGCCGCCACCACGCTGCGCGAGCACCGCGGCGACGGCCACGTGGCGGCGCTGGTGACGACCGGGCTGGAACCGGCCGAGGTGGTGGCCTGGCGGTGCCGGGTCGACCAGTCCCGCGAGTTCCACCAGCCGGCCCGGGGCTGGACCGACGAGCAGTGGACCGCCGCCGAGCAGCGCCTGGTGGACAAGGGCTGGCTGACCGCCGACATGGACCCCACGCCGTACGCCACGGAGACGTTCCGCGTGGTCGAGGAGGCCACCGACCGGGCCGCCGCGGGTCCGTGGCGGGCGCTGGGCGCGGAGCGTACCGGCCGGCTGCGGGAGCTGCTGGAGCCGATCGCGACGCGCTGCCGCACGATCATCCCGGCCAAGGCCCCGATCGGCCTTCCGGCTCAGCGTTCGGCCGGAGCGGCGCTGCCACGGTGAGTCCGGCCGCCGGCTGGGGCAGGATGGTCGACGTGGTGGACGCGGTGCTCTTCGACCTGGACGGCGTGATCGTGGACTCCGAGCCGGTGTGGGAGGAGGTCCGGCGGGCGTACGTGGCCGAGCACGGCGGCGTCTGGCAGCCGGACACGCAGCGCCGGCTGATGGGCATGAGCACCGCCGAGTGGGCCGAATACCTCAGCGGTGAGCTGGGCGTCGACAGGTCGGCCGAGCAGGTCGCCACCGAGGTGGTGACCGAGATGGCCCGGCGGTACGCGCAGCACGTACCGCTGATCGACGGCGCGGACGCGGTCGTGCGCCGCATCGCCGCGCGGTGGCCGCTGGGGCTGGCCAGTTCCTCACCGACCCGGCTGATCGCGGCGGCGCTGGACGCGACGGGCCTGGCCGGCGCGTTCGGCGCGACGCTGTCGACCGAGGAGACCGCCCGGGGCAAGCCCGCCCCCGACGTGTGGCTCGCGGTGGCACAGCGGCTGGGCGTCGACCCGGCCCGGTGCGTGGCGGTGGAGGACTCGTCGAACGGGGTCCGCTCGGCGGCCGCCGCCGGGTGCCGCGTGGTGGCGGTGCCGCACGCGTCGTACCCGCTCGACCCGGACGCCGAGGCGCTCGCGGCCGTGCTGCTCCCCTCGATCGGCGCGCTCACGCCCGAGGTGGTGGCGGGGATCGACTGAACCACCCACCCGCCGCCGCCACCCGGCCTACGGTCGGTGACATGAGGGCTGTGGTGTACGAGGGGCCGCACGAGGTGGCCGTCAACGAGGTCGACGACCCCCGGATCGAGGATCCGAACGACGTGGTCGTCCAGGTCACGACGACCGCGATCTGCGGTTCGGACCTGCACATGTACGAGGGACGGACGGCCGCCGAGCCGGGCATCGTGTTCGGCCACGAGAACATGGGCGTGATCGTCGAGACCGGGCCGGGCGTGACGAGCCTGCGCGTGGGCGACCGGGTCTCGATGCCGTTCAACGTGGCGTGCGGGTTCTGCCGCAACTGCCGGGAGCAGCGCACCGGTTTCTGCCTGACGGTAAACCCGGGCTTCGCCGGCGGCGCGTACGGCTACGTGTCGATGGGGCCGTACCGGGGTGGGCAGGCCGAGTACCTGCGGGTGCCGTTCGCCGACTTCAACTGCCTGAAGCTGCCGCCGGGCACCGAACACGAGAACGACTACGCGATGCTCGCCGACATCTTCCCGACCGGCTACCACGGTGTGGCGATGACCGGGCTGCGGCCGGGCGAGAACCTGACAGTGATGGGCGGCGGGCCGGTCGGGCTGATGGCCGCGTACTCGGCGGTGCTGATCGGGGCGTCCGAGGTGTTCGTGGTGGACCGGGTGCCGGACCGGCTGCGGCTGGCCGAGTCGATCGGCGCCACAGCGATCGACTTCAGCGCGGGCGACCCGGTCGAGCAGATCCGGGACCGGACCGACGGGGTGGGGACCGATCACGGCGTGGACGCGGTGGGATACCAGGCGTCCGCGCCCAGCGGCGAGGAGCAGCCGGCGCTGGTGCTGAACACGCTCGTGGAGGTGGTGCGCGCGACCGGGGCGATCGGCGTGGTCGGGCTCTACCTCTCGGCGGACCCGGGCGCCCCGGACGAGCACTCCGCCCGGGGTGAGTTGCTGTTCAAGGTGGGCAAGCTGTTCGAGAAGGGCCTGCGGATCGGCACCGGGCAGGCGAACGTGAAGACGTACAACGCGTACCTGCGGAACCTGATCACGGCGGGGCGGGCGACGCCGAGCTTCGTGGTGAGCAAGGAACTGCCGCTGGACGCGGCGCCGGAGGCGTACCAGCGCTTCGACCGCCGCGAACCGGGCTACTCGAAGGTCGTGCTCAAGCCGGCCGCCTGACGAGCCGTCGTACGGTGGCCGGGTGCGCCCGGGCCGAATGTTCGGGCGGCTGCCGGGTAGCGCACCCGGGAGGACGGCGGAGGGACGGCGATGAAGGCGATCGTGTACGAGCGCAGCGGGGACGCCTCGGTGCTCCAGGTGGTCGAGCGGCCGGTGCCGGAACCCGGACCGGGCGAGGTGCTGGTCCGGATGGCCGTGTCGGGGGTGAACCCGACCGACTGGAAGGCCCGCCAGGCGTGGCCGCTGCCGGCCGGCTGGCAGATCCCGCACCAGGACGGCGCCGGGGTGGTCGAGGCGGTCGGTGAGGGCGTGGACCGGACGCTCATCGGTGAGCGGGTCTGGGTGTGGGAGGCGGCGTGGCAGCGGCCGTGGGGCACCGCCGCTGAGTACACGCTGGTCCCGGTCCGGCATGCGGTGCCGCTCGGTCCGGCCTCGTTCGACCTGGGCGCGGCGCTCGGCATCCCGTTCATGACCGCGCACCGCTGCCTGACCGCCGGCGAGTTCATGCCGGACAAGCTGCACGCCGGCGCGTTGAGCGACCACGTGGTGCTGGTGCAGGGCGGCGCGGGGGCGGTGGGCAACGCGGCGATCCAGCTCGCCCGGTGGGCCGACGCGTGCGTGATCACCACGGTGAGCAGCCCGGAGAAGGCGCAGCTCGCGGCGGCGGCGGGTGCCAGCTTCGTGATCAACTATCGCGAGCAGGACGTGGTCGAGGAGGTCCGCAAGGTCGCGCCCGACGGGGTCCACACGATCGTCGAGGTGTCCGCCGCCCGCAACGCCGCCGCCGACGTACGGATGCTGCGCACCGGCGGGGCGGTCTGCGTGTACGCCGACGACGGCGGTGGCGAGGTGACGTTGCCGATCCGGCCGCTGATGGGTCCGAACGCCCGCTGGCAGTTCGTGCTGATCTACACCGCGCCGAAGGTGGCGAAGGCGCAGGCGGTCACGGACATCGCGGCGGCGGTGGCGCAGGGCGCGATCCGGGTCGGTGAGGAGGCGGGGCTGCCGCTGCACCGGTATCCGCTGGCGGAGGCCGCCGCCGCACAGCAGGCGGTGCAGGACAGCGTGGTGGGAAAGGTGCTGGTGAGCACCGCCGACGAGTAGGCGACCGGATTTCCCCGACAGCCGGACAGACGCGAACAAGTTTCGCAACAATGACGGTGCGGGTCACCCCGTAACGGACGGGCGGCCCCGGCGCGGTGCGAACGCCGGGGCCGCCCTCTGGGAGGAATGTCCGTTGGGAACGCGTTCCTACCCGTGTAGGCGACGGTACGCCGCGAAACGTTACGACGCGGTCAGTTCCCGCACGTCGAGCCCGCCGTCGGCGTACCGCGAGCGCACCACCTTCTTGTCGAACTTGCCGACGCTCGTCTTCGGCACCGCGTCGATGAACGCCCAGCGCTCCGGCAACTGCCAGCGGGCCACCGAGCCGGCGAGGAAGTCCCGCAGTTCCTCCGCGGTCACCGAGGCGCCCTCGCGGACCACCACAGTGGCCAGCGGCCGCTCGTCCCAGCGCTCGTCAGGTACGCCCACCACGCACGCCTCCAGCACCGCCGGATGCGCCATCAGGGCGTTCTCCAGCTCGACCGAGGAGATCCACTCCCCGCCCGACTTGATCACGTCCTTGGCGCGGTCGGTGAGCGTGATGTAGCCGTCCGGCGAGAGCGTGCCGACGTCACCGGTCCGCAGCCAGCCGTCCCGGAACTTCTCCTCCTCCGGGGCGTCGTCGCCGATGTACCGGGCGGTCACCCACGGCCCGCGTACCTCCAGCTCGCCCACCGACGTCCCGTCGGCGGGCAGCGGCTCGCCCAGCGGCCCGACGATCCGCGCGGTCACACCCGCCGGGACGCGCCCCTGCGTGTAGCGGTAGCGCCAGGCGTCGTCGCCGGTCGCGCCGGCCGGTGCCCGGGAGACCGAGCCCAGCGGCGACATCTCGGTCATGCCCCAGGCGTGGATGACGTCGATGCCGTACCGGTCGTGGAACGCGTGCATCAGCGCCGGAGGGCAGGCCGATCCGCCGACGATGACCTCCTTCAGCGAGGAGAGATCCACCTCGTGCGCGTCCAGGTAGGCCAGCAGGTCGTTCCAGATGGTCGGCACCGCCCCGGCGAGCGTGGGGCGCTCGGCGGCGATCATCGCGGCGATCGGCTCGGCCTGGAGGAACCGGTCCGGCATGATCAGCGAGGCGCCGGAGAGGAACGCCGCGTACGGCAGGCCCCACGACATCGCGTGGAACATCGGCACGATCGCCAGTTCCCTGTCGTTCGGGCCGAGCCCGAAGCCCTCCGGCATGCAGACCTGGAGCGAGTGCAGGTAGATCGAGCGGTGCGAGTAGGCGACGCCCTTGGGGTTGCCGGTGGTCCCGGAGGTGTAGCAGAGGGCGGCGGCGTCACGCTCGTCCACCTCCGGCCAGTCGAAGTGGTCCGGGCGGTCGGCCAGCAGCGCGTCCCAGTGGTGCACTGTGATCCGGTCGCCGGCCGCGGCCAGCAGCGGCGCCGGGCCACCGCCGCCGACCACCACCACGTGCGCCACGGTGGTCATCTCGCCGATCACCCGGGCGAGCAGCGGGATGAGCGTGGTGTCGACGAGGACCACCCGGTCCTGCGCGTGGTTGGCGATGTAGGCGACCTGGTCGGGGAAGAGGCGGATGTTGAGCGTGTGCAGCACCGCGCCCATGCTCGGGACGGCGAAGTAGGCCACCAGGTGCTCGTTGTTGTTCCACATGAACGTGCCGACCCGCTCGTCGCCGGTCACCCCGCACTCGTCGCGCAGCGCGTGGGCCAGCCGGGCGGCGGCGCGGCCGACCTCCGCGTACGTCATCCGGCGGGGTTCGGCGCCGGTCCAGGTGACCACCTCCGCCGCGCCGTGCACGGTGGAGCCGTGTTCGAGGATCCGGGCGACCTGGAGAGGGGCATCCATCATCGTGCTACGCATGGGTAACAACGTAGTGGCGGCGGTCACATCTGCGGAACCCCCCGGAATCGCCGAGGTGATCACGGATGATGCGTAGATTGTCCGGGTGAGCATCTCGTGGGCCGACTCGTACGTGGGGCAGCTCCGCGCCCTGGCCGGTGACCGCACCCTGATGTTCGTCGGCGCCCGCGCCGTGGTGCGCGACAACGCCGCCCGGGTGCTGCTGATCCAGCGTTCCGACAACGGCCAGTGGGCCCTGCCGGCCGGTGCCATGGAACTCGGCGAGTCGATCGCCGACTGCGCGGTCCGGGAGGTCCGTGAGGAGACCGGGCTGCGGGCGCTGCGGGTCAGCGCGTTCGCGCTCTACACCGGCCCGGACCGCACCCACACCAACATGTACGGCCACACGTACCAGGTCTTCACCACGGCGTTCCGGGTCGACGAGTGGGACGGCGAGCTGGCCCGGTTCACCGACGAGACCACCGACTCGGGCTTCTTCCGCCCGGCGGACTTCCCGCACCCGCTGTCGTCGAGCGTGCACGAGACTCTCGCCGACCTCGACGTGTTCGAGCAGACCAACCGACTGATCCTCAAGTAGCCGCCGGTCACAGCATCGTCTGCGACTTCGCCTCCATGTCGGCGGCGGCCTCGTCCTTCGACTCCTTTGTCAGCGGCTTGCCGCCGGGCGCGGGCGCCTTCCCGCCGAGCGGGTCGGCACCGCCGGTGGCACCCTGCGGGCCGGTGCCGCGCAGCTGAAGGTTCGGCATGGCCAGCGTGACCAGCACGGCGATCACGGCGATCAGCCCGGTGGTCAGGAAGACCAGGTGCAGCGACTCGACGAACGCGGCCTGGACGGCGGCGCGTACCGGGGCGGGCAGCGCGAGGATCGCCGCCGGGTCGTTGATCGAGAAGTCCCCGCCGGCCGTCACTGCGGCCCGCTGCTCCGGCGGGAGCTGCGCCAGCGCACCGGGCAGCCGCGCGGACATCTCGGCGGTGAGCCGGGACGACAGCACCGCGCCGAGGATGGCCACGCCGAACGATCCGCCGAGCGACCGGAAGAACGTCGCAGACGAGGTGCCCGCACCCAGGTCGCGGACGCTCACCGCGTTCTGCACGGCCAGGATCAGCGACTGCATGCACAGGCCCAGCCCGACGCCGATCACCACCATGTAGCCGAACGCGAGCCAGAGCGAGGTGGCCACCTGGAGCTGCTGGAACAGCAGCATGCCGACCACCAGCACGGCCGCGCCCGCCACCGGGAACCACTTGTACCTGCCGATCCGGCTCATCGCCCGGCCGGTGAGCACCGAGGTGACGATGACGCCGGCCATCATCGGCAGCATCAGCAGACCGCTGCGGGTCGGCGAGGCGCCCTTGACGATCTGGAGGTAGAGCGGGATGAAGATGATCGACCCGAACATCACCAGACCGAGCACGAAACCCGCGCCGTTGGCGAGCGCGAACGTGGCGCTGCGGAACAGCCGCAGCGGCAGGATCGGCTCCCTGGTCCGGGCCTCCTGGACGACGAACAGCACGCCCAGCACCGCGCCCGCGGCGAACAGCCCGACGATCACGCCGGAGCCCCAGGCGTACTCGGCGCCGCCCCAGCTCAGCGCCAGCAGCAGGCAGCTCACGCCGGCCACCAGCAGTGCCGCGCCGATCCAGTCGACTGTGTGCTCCCGCCGCTCGAACGGCACCAGCCGCATCACGTGCCAGCAGACCACGATGGCGAGGATCGCCAGCGGCACGTTGATGTAGAAGATCCACCGCCAGTTGTTCTCCGCGAAGTAGCCGCCGACCAGCGGTCCGGCCACCGACGACACACCGAACACGGCACCGAACAACCCCTGGTAGCGGCCACGCTCCCGGGGCGACACCACGTCCGAGATGATGGTGAACGCCAGCGTCATCAGGCCGCCCGCGCCCAGGCCCTGCACGCCCCGCGTGACGATCAGCTGGGTCATGTCCTGCGACAGCCCGGCCAGCAGCGAGCCGAGCAGGAACATCCCGATCGAGAACAGGAAGACCGGCCGGCGTCCGTACAGGTCGGCCATCTTGCCGTACAGCGGCGTCGAGGCGGTCGAGGCCAGCAGGTACGCGGTGACCACCCACGAGTAGTGGTTGATGCCGCCCAGCTCGCCGACGATGGTCGGCAGCGCGGTGCCGACGATGGTCTGGTCCAGCGCCGCCAGCAGCATGCCGGTCATCAGACCGAACATCAGCAGGCGGATCTGTCGGGCGGGCAACGCGGGACGGGCGGCCTGGGCGGTCATCCCGCTTCCTATCCCACCGGGGGCGGATCATGCCCCCGGTGGGCGTACGAGTTTCATCGGGCGGCGTGCCGCCCCTCGGCGAACTCCTCGACGATCTTGGCGCAGAACGCCGGCAGGTCATCCGGCTTGCGGCTGCTGACCAGCCCGTTGTCGGTGACGACCTCCTGGTCGACCCAGTTCGCGCCGGCATTGGTGAGGTCGGTGCGCAGGCTCGGCCAGGAGGTGATGGTGCGGCCCCGCACCACGTCCGCCTCGACGAGCGTCCACGGGCCGTGGCAGATCACGCCGACCGGCTTGCCCGCGTCGAAGAACGCCTTGACGAACCGGACCGCCTCCGGGTCCGTCCGCAGGAAATCGGGGTTCGCCACGCCACCGGGCAGGACCAGGCCGTCGTACGCCCCGGCGTCCGCCTCCTCGGTGGTGACGTCGACCTGGTACTGCTTGCCGTGGTCGAGGTGGTTGAAGGCCTGGATCGTGCCGGACTCGATGGAGACCAGCTCGACCTGGGCGCCGGCGTTCTCCACCGCCTCCCGGGGCTTGGTGTACTCGACCTCCTCGACGCCGTCGGCGGCCAGGAAGGCGATGCGCTTGCCCTGAAGTGTCGCTGCCATGCTGTTCTCTCCTCTCCGGGGTACGTCTGAGACGGTTCCCCCGCCCGATGCCGCGAAACCGGACGCATCGGGTGGCCCGCGTCGCACCAAGGTTTGGCCCGACTGCCCGGGGGGATCCGCAGAGGCATGGCAGGAGCAGCAGCGGAAGAGCGCCGGCTGGCCACCGTCGTGGCGAGCTGGCAGCAGCGTCCCGTGCTGGTCGTCGGGGACGCCATGCTGGACGAGTGGCGGTTCGCCGAGTCGGAGCGGCTCTGCCGCGAGGCGCCCGCGCCGGTCCTCACCCTGCGGCGGCGGATCTCCGCTGCGGGGGGCGCCGCCAACACGGCGGTGAACGTGGCGGCGCTCGGCGGCCGGGCCGCGCTGGTCGCCCCGGTCGGCGCCGACGTAGCCGGCGACGAGCTGCACGACTGCCTGGACCGGGCAGCGGTCTGGGACCGCACGGTGAGCCAGCCCGGCCGGCCCACCCCGGTCAAGCGGCGGATGCTCGCCGGCAACCAGATCCTGCTCCGCGAGGACTCCGGCGGTCCGGAGGACGGGCTGGACGCCGACGGCGTGGCCCGCCTGCTGACCGCGCTGCACTGCGCCACCGAGGAGCTGCGGGCGGTGGCCGCCGGGCAGCCGCTCACGCTTGTGGTCTGCGACTACGGCCTGGGCGCGCTGCCGTCGGCGGTACGCGCCTGGCTGGTCGCCAACCGCGACCGGTACGGCACCGTGGCGCTCGACGCGCACGACCTGGCCGACTGGCGCGGGCTGAACCCGACAGTGGTGACGCCGAGCTTCGCCGAGGCGACCCGGCTGCTGGCCCGCGCCGCCGCCGGGTTCGCGCACGCCGAGCGGGGCGCCGTCCCCAGCGGTGACGTGCACCTGAACCACCCGGCGGAGGCCGACGGCCCGTCCGAGCTGATGGTGGGCGCCGCGCCCGGCGGGTCCGGTGAGCGCGTACCCGGCAGCCCGCACCCGACCTCCGGTACGCCCGCAGCCGAGGTCCCCGCCGGCCCGACCGGCGAACCGGTGCCGGGCGAGGAGCGGGTGGCGCTGACCGGCGACGGGCTGAGCGTCACCGGGACCGGCGTGACTGTGAGCGCGGCGGCCGGCGCCGGCGTGGACCGGGCCGTGCTGGCCGAGTCACGCCTGCCCGAGCTGCGCGAGCACACCGGCGCCGACGTGGTGGCGGTGACCCTGGACACCGAGGGCGCGGTGGTCGGCGGCGCCGAGGGCGAGCCCCGGCGCAGCCACAGCACCCCGGTTCCGGCCAGTCACGCGGTGGGTGCCGGGGACGCGTACCTGGCGGCCATGACGCTGGCGCTCGCCGCCGACGCGGGCCTGCCCACCGCCGCCCAGCTCGCCCAGCTCGCCGCCACCATCACTGTGGCCGACACCGGCACCTGCGTGTGCCGCCGGCAGGACCTGCTGGCCGCGCTCGGCACCGGCGCGGACGAGGGCGGGCATCCGGCGCTGGTCGGCGCCGACGAGCTGGCCGCCCTGGTGGACGAGCACCGGCAGGCCGGGCGGTCGGTGGTGTTCACGAACGGCTGCTTCGACGTGCTGCACCCGGGGCACGTCCGCTACCTGACCCAGGCCCGCGCGCTCGGCGACCTGCTGATCGTGGCGGTCAACTCGGACGGCAGCGTACGGCGACTCAAGGGCCCGGACCGGCCCGTCAACCCGGTCGAGGACCGGATCGCCCTGCTGGCGGCGCTGGCCTGCGTCGACCACGTGGTGGTCTTCGAGGAGGACTCGCCGGCCCGGCTGATCGAGGCGGTCCGGCCCGACGTCTACGTCAAGGGCGGCGACTACCCGCCGGAGATGGTGCCGGAGGCGCCGCTGGTACGGCGGCTGGGCGGGCAGGTGCGCACGCTCGGGTACGTGCCGGACCGCTCCACCTCGGCGATCATCGACCGGATCCGCGCCCACCCGGTCGGCGACACGGTCGGCGAGGGCAGGCCGGCGTGACCCGTCCGCTCGACCCGGGCACGCCCGGACGGTTCCGGCACCACCGGCGGCTCGACGTGCTGATCCCCACCCGCAACCGGCCCGCCGAACTGGCGGTCACGCTGTCCGGGCTGGCCGCCCAGGAGGGCGTACCCGGGTTCGGGGTGGTGGTCAGCGACCAGTCCGACGGCGATCCCGCGTACGCCCACCCGGCCGCCGCCACGATGGTGCGGGCGCTGCGGCACCGGGGGCATCCGGTGCTGCTGACCCGGCGGCTGCCCCGTCGCGGCCTGGCCGAGCACCGGTCGTACCTGCTGGCCCAGTCGGCGGCCGACGCGGTGCTCTGCCTCGACGACGACGTGTGGCTGGAACCGGGCGCGCTGTCCCGCCTGGTCACCGCGCTCGACGAGTTGGGCTGCGGGTTCGTCGGCAACGCGGTGCACGGCCTCTCCTACGCCGACGACGTCCGCCCGGAGACGCACCAGCACTACGAGGAGTGGACCGGGCCGCCGGTGCCGGAACGCATCCAGCCCGGCACGCCGGAGTGGCACCGGGCGTCCATCCACCCGGCGGCGAACCTGCTGCACGTCACCGAGAAGCTCGACCTGGCGGCGGACGAGTGGCGGGCGTACAAGATCTCCTGGATCGGCGGGTGCGTGCTCTACGACCGGGCCAAGCTCGTCGAGGCCGGCGGCTTCGACTTCTGGGAGCGGCTGCCCGAGCGGCACCAGGGCGAGGACGTCGCCGCGCAGCTCGCGGTGCTGGAGCGCCACGGCGGCGCCGGGGTGCTGCCCAGCGGGGCCTATCACCTGGAGTCGCCGACCACAGTCACCGAACGCGACGTGGAGGCGTGGGAGGTCGTGCTCAGCGAGTCGCCCGCGGAGGTGTGAGCAGCTCGCGGGCCGCCTCGACCACCTCGGCGACTGGTACGTCGGCCACGAACGACACCCGGTGCGGGCACTCGCCGTCGCCCGGCCGGTGCGGGTAGATCCCGGGTGTGCAGTCGACGCCGCAGACCGGGCAGTGGGTGGTCCAGGCGGCGATCGGGCGGTGCCGCCCGCGCAGCGGCGACGCCCCGTTGATCAGGTTGCCGACCCAGAAGACACCCACTGTCGGCGCTCCCACGGCGGCGGCCAGGTGCAGCGGGCCGGTGTCGTTGGAGACCACCAGCGCGCAGTCCGCGTACGCGGCGGCGAGCGCGCCCAGGCTGAGCGTGCCGACCTGGGGACGCACCGGCACCCCGGCCGCCGCCACCACCGCGTCGACCGTCTCCTGCTCGGCCGGGGTGCCGGTGACCAGCACCTCGTACCCGTCTCCGGTCAGCTCGCGGGCGACCTCGGCGAAGCGTTCCGGCGGCCAGCGCCGCCGCGTGTCGGTGGCGCCCGGGTGCAGCGCGACCCGCGGCCGGGTGGGTTCGCCGAGCACGGCGGCGGCCTCCGCCCGGTCGGCGGCGGTGACCGCGAGCGACGGGGTGATCGTGGTGGCGGGCGCGCCGACCAGGGCGGCCACCTCCAGGTAGCGGATCACCTCGTGCTGGTAGTAGACGTAGCGCAGCCACCGGTCCAGCGGCGGCGCGCCCTCGGCCCGCAGACCGGCGGTGACCCGGGCGCCCAGCCCGGCCACGAACGGGTTCGAGTTGCCGCCGCCGCCGTGCACCTGCAACGCCAGGTCGAACCGTTCGGCGCGGGCGGCGGCCAGGAACGCCGGGACGTCACCCGGCGACTCGCCGGGCCCCGGGTCGCGGATGCCGGGCGCCGCCGGCACCACCAGCACCCGGTCCACCGGGCCGGGCCGGTCGCGCCAGAGCGCCGCGTGCCACGGCGCGCCGAGCAGCACGATCTCGGCCGACGGGTACGCGGACCGCAGCGCGTCCAGCGCGGGCAGCACGAAGATGAAGTCACCGAGCGCGTTGGCGCGCAGCACGGCGATCCGTTCGACGTCAGGGACGCGCTCGCCCACCGGCCCGAGCGCCGACGGCTCCAGGTCGCGGCGCGGCGAGCGGGAGTCAGGCGGGCTGGTCACGCGGCCCCTACGGCCTGTCGATCTCGTCGAGCGCGGTGTCCGGGTGGTGCAGCTCCCGGTCCGCGGCCGGGTCGGCGGGCATCGGCGTACGGTCGGCGCCCGGTCGCGGGCCGGTCCGGCCGACGGTGATGGTGCGCGGCGCGGGCCGGGTCGCCCGGGGCAGGCGGACCCGGAGCAGGCCGTGGTCCATCACCGCGTCGATCCGGTCCGGGTCCACGCGGGACGGCAGGTCCACGCGGTACTCGAAGCCCCGGGTGGTGAACCCGCCCGGGATGCCGTGGTCGGCGTTCACCTCGGCCTCCGACCGGGCGCGTACGCACAGCTCCCGGTCGTCCAGCTCGACGGCGACCTCCTCCGGCGCCACGCCGGGAAGCCGGACGACTACCTCCCAGCCGTCGGCCGTCTCGGCCAGATCCACGTCCTGGCTGCCGGAGCGTCCGCCGACCAGCCGGCTCAGCTCGGAGCGCAGCGACTGGAGTTCGCCCATCGGATCCCAGCCCTGCTGGCGACCACGCCAGCCCCGTCCGCTGCCCTGTTCCGTCATCGCGCGTCTCCGATCCGCTGTGTCGCCGAGGAGGGTCGCAGCGAGCTGGGCGCGTTGAGATCGTGCTCCGGGTCGACGCCGACACCGAGCCGGTCCACCAGTTCGCCACCGAGCCACGCGCTCACGCCGAGGATCGCCAGGGCGACCACCTCGATGGCGACGAGCGCGCCTCCGGCCGCCCGGGAGTCGGCGTTGAGCCGGACCGCCCAGACCGCGGCGAACAGCAGGATGACCGCCACGTTGGCGGCGGCGTGGGTGACACCGACCCGCTTGGCGCGGGTGCCGGCCGGCAGGGCGAGCAGGTCGAACGCCCCCGCCGCCGCGGCCAGCAGGCCGCCGATCAGACCGACGGTGATGTTCCAGTACGCGACCTCGGCCAGGAAGCCGGGCCCGCCCACGGTGTCCACCACGTCGAAGATCACCGCGGTCACGAAGAGCGCCACCGGGAACATCACGAGCATCGGATGCACGGGATGGCCGAGCACCTTGAGTCGGCTCTCCATCTCGGCCTCCATCCGTCGCGTCCGGACGCACGCTGCGAACCGGTCCCTACCCGCCGGCTCCGGGGGCAAACCCGGCGCTCGACGCGCTCTCCTAGGCTGACAGTGGCGGATCACGGCCCGTCGCGGGCCGGAACCGTCGTCGAGGTCAACGGACGGGGGAGGAAGACGTGACGACCCGGGAGATCACCAGCGAGGCCGAACTACGCGAGCTGATCGGCACACCGATGCCGCGAGCGGCCGCCAAGGACCGCCGTACGCTGCACGAACGCGACCGGGAGTGGCTCGCCGCCTCGCCGTTCTGCCTGATCGCCACCGCCGGCGCGGACGGCACCTGCGACGTCTCCCCCAAGGGTGACCCGCCCGGTTTCGCGCTGGTGCTCGACGACACCACGATCGCGATCCCGGAGCGGCCCGGCAACCGGCGGGCCGACGGCTACCGCAACGTCCTGGCCAACCCGCACGTCGGGTTGATCTTCCTGATCCCCGGCCGCACCGACACGCTGCGGATCAACGGCCGGGCCCGGCTGATCTCCGACGCGCCGTGGTTCGCCGACATGGAGGTGAAGGGCCACCGGCCGCTGCTCGCCGTCGAGGTCGCGATCGAGCAGATCTTCTACCACTGCGCGAAGGCGTTCCTGCGCTCCGAGCTGTGGCAGCCGGAGACCTGGCAACCGGACGTGTTGCCGACGCGGGCCCGGCTGATCAAGGAGGTGGAGGCCCCGGCGGAGAGCCTGGCCGACCTGGAACGCCACTACGGCCCGGCCTACCTGGAGACGCTCTACCGCTGACCCCGTCGCCGGCGGCCGGCACCGAGCGTTGCGCTCGCGTCAGCGCCGGGCGTTGCGCTTGCGTTTGCCCCGGCCGGTGTAGCCGCGACCGTCTCCGACCGGCGTCGGCGCCACCCGGCGCGGCCGGTCGCGGCGCGCCGCGTCGTGGCTCGCCCGGCCGGCGCGGTCGCCTGGTCGGGCGGCGCGCCGGATGCGGGACAGCGTCAGCACCACCCCGGCGCCCAGGGCGAACAGCCCGACCACACCGAGTACGCCCTGCACCCGCCCGCGATGCCCGCTGAGCTGCCCGAAGTCGGTGACGAAGTCGTTCGGGTCCGCCGGGTTGACCCAGATCGGCACCTCGGTGCCCGCGGCCCGGCACACCTCGAAGCAGGGCACCTCCTGCGAGTGCGTCCGGCCGTCGACCGCGTAACTGAAGTACATGGTGCGCGACGAGGAACTCCGGTTGCCACCGCTCTCCGTCACCTGGTCGACCACCGTCGCCTGTGCGGGCGTACCCCGCTCGCGCAGCGTCACCCCCCAGTCGTCGAGCGCCATCTGGGTATGGAACGGCAGCCAGAGCAGGGCGCCACCGGCGACCGCCAGCAGCACGTACGCGAGGCTGAGCCAGAGCGGCCGACGCATGATCACGCCGCCATCGTGGCCGGGCGCCGCAACCCCGGCGACCTACCCGGCCGGGGTGAAGCGCGCGGGCACGCCGACGTCGGACAGGGCACGGGCGAGGTGCGGCGCGGTCGTCTTCACGTACGCCGCGCCGATGTGCGAGCCACCCCGGTAGATGAGCACGTTCCCGAACACCACAGGGCACCTGTCGGTCGGGCAGACGGCGTCGAACAGGTCGATCATCTTGACCTTCGGCGCGCCCGCGACCGCCTGCCGCTGCATCCGGTAGGCCGGGTCCTGGTCGTGCTTCTCCCTGTCGAACGCGCAGGCGGACAGGCGCTTGCGGTTCTTGTCGGCGCACGCCACCGCCGCGCCCGGATGCGGGTTGTTGGCGAGGACGACGACCTTGGTCCCCACCGAGTCGAGCTTCTTCCACGAGGCCCGTACGCCGGACACCATCGCCGCGACGGTGGCGCGCTCACCCCCGCTGTCCAGGGCCGTCGACGCCGACTGCGAGGTGACCACGTAGTCGGGGCGCTCCTGCACCAGGCGGTCCAGCAGCGCACGGTTCCACTCGATGCAGTCGGTGTACGGCTTGCCGGACCCGTCGCCCTTGAGCACCTGGGCGCTGGTGAAGGCGCATCCCGCCTTCGCCATGATCAGCAGCTTCCAGTCGTTCTGGGCGGCGAGCACCTGGAACGCGGGCAGCCACTGGTCCATCTTCGAGTCGCCGACGAGCGCGACGGTGGTGGACCCGTTCGGAACGCCGTACGTGCAGGACAGCACCTCGGCGCCCTCGACCTGCTGGAAACACTTGTCCCGGTTGGTGTCCGGCACGTCCATGAAGCCCTGCCGGATCTGCAGCGGGTCCGGCGTGATCGCGTCGAACCGCTCCGGGACCGGGCCGATCGGCGCCGTGCCGGGCGCTGTCGACAGCAGCGCCGCGCCCGGGGCGTACCGGCCCTTGGTCGTGGTCGCGGCGGCGGCCCACGCGCCCATCAGCACCAGGACCAGACCGGCGCAGATGCCGGCGAGCGTGAAGTTGCCGCCCAGGCTCAACGCCAGACGCGGCGACGTGGAGATCTTCCGCGAGTACCGCAGCGGGTTCTCGACCAGCCGGAAGGTGAGCCAGGCCGGGATCACCGAGGCGAGCGCCACCACCAGGCCCTCGGTCACCGACAGGTCACCGAAGTGCGCGGCGGCCACCACGAGCATCGGCCAGTGCCACAGGTACAGCGAGTACGACAGGTCACCGATCCACTGGAACGGACGCATGCCGAGCACCAGCACCGGCCCTCGGGAGCCGGCCGCGGCACCGGCCGCGATCACCGCCGCCGTGCCGAGCGTGGGCAGCGCCGCCGCGTACCCCGGCCATGCGGTCTTCCCGCTGACCAGCAGCGCCGCCGCCACGATCGCGGCGAGGCCGAGCCACCCGAGAACGACAGCCACCGACCGGGGCATCCGCGCGGCGCGGACCGCCAGCAGCGCGACCGCCGCGCCGACCGCGAGCTCCCACAGCCGCGTGGTGGAGACGAAGAACGCGCGCTCGGGCGAGTTCGCCGTCTCGACGATCGACCAGACGAACGACGGCACCGCCAGCACCGCGAGACCGACCCACAGGACCGGCCGTACGTTCGCCCGCCGGAGCCTGCGCGCGGCGAGGATGGCCAGCACGATCAGCAGCGGCCAGAGGAGGTAGAACTGCTCCTCCACGGCGAGCGACCAGAAGTGCTGGACCGGCGACGGCGCGACGTCCTCGGCCAGGTAGTCGACCGCGCGGTCGGCGAACCGCCAGTTGACGACGTAGGTCGCCGCGGCGGCGATGTCGCCGCCGATGACCTGCCACTCACCCCGGGGTACGAACAGCCGGACCGCGACGGCGGTGGCCGCCAGCACCACAGTGGCCGCGGGCAGGATCCGCTTGGCCCGGCGCGCGTAGAAACCGGTGAGCGAGACCCGTCCGCTGCGCTCGATCTCCGAGATGAGCTGCCCGGTGATGAGGAAGCCGGAGATCACGAAGAAGACGTCGACGCCGACGAAGCCACCGGGGATGAACGGCAACCCGGCGTGGTAGAGCAGCACCAGCCCCACCGCGACAGCCCGGAGCCCGGCGACGTCTGCCCGGAACCGGCTCGGCGTCGCCTCCCTGCCCGGCTCGCGTCCGGTCGCCGTGCCGGCCGGTTCCTCGGCGGGCGAACCTTCCCGATCGGCAACTTTCGTCAACGGCGGGGAAGTCATCGCGATCCTCAAACTCTGCGGGCTGGGGGCGAGGGAACGATAGCGGCTGGTCACTCGGCGGGACAATCGCGCCGCGTCACCACCTCACCGGCGCGTGACCTCGAACCCGGATGCGGTTGAATCGGCTGCGTGGCGAAGACCCTGACGATCACCACCCGCAACGCGAGCTTCCAGCAGTGGCAGGCGCTGCTGACCAACCGCACCAAGCGGCAGCGTTCCGGGGAGTTCCTGGTCCAGGGGGTGCGCCCGATCACGGTGGCCCTGGAACAGGGCTGGGAGATCCGTGCCCTCCTCCACCCGGACCGGCAGCCCCTGTCCCGCTGGTGCCGCGACCTGCTCGACCGCTCCGACGCCAGGCGGGTGGCCCTCGCGCCGGAGCTGATGCGGGAACTGAGCGGCAAGGAGGAGGAGTCACCCGAACTGCTCGCAGTCGTGGCGCAGCCCGCTGACGACCTGGCCCGCATCCCGGTCGGGCCGGCCATGCTCGTGGTGGTCTTCGACCGCCCCAAGACCCCGGGCAACATCGGCACGCTGATCCGCTCCGCTGACGCCTTCGGCGCCTCCGGCGTGATCATCACGGGCCACGCCGCCGACCCGTACGACCCGAAGGCGGTCCGGGCCACCACCGGGTCGCTGTTCGCCCTACCCGTGGTGCGCGTCCCCAGTCACCGCGACGTCCTGGACTGGGTCGCCGCGGTGCGCGCGGACGGACTTCCGCAGGTCCAGATCATCGGTACGGACGAGCACGGGGACGTGGACGTCGCCGAGCACGACCTGACCGGCCCCACTCTCCTGCTCATCGGCAACGAGACGCACGGGCTCAGCAAGGGCTGGCAGGAGGCCAGCGACCGGATGGTGCGCATCCCGATCGTGGGGGCGGCGAGTTCCCTGAACGCGGCGGCGGCCGGGACCGTGGCGCTGTACGAGGCCGCCCGGCAGCGCGCCGAGCGCCGGTAGCGGTTGCGCCGCCACCGGACGCCCGACGCTCCCCTGTCCGTCGTCGTTCTCCCCTACCCGGACGGGCGGGTGGACGCCCGCCCCGCGACCGCCTGCCGATGGGCCGCACTGCCCTCCCGATAGAACAGGTAGCCGCCGTGGTGCAGGACGTCGCCGTCGAACCGGCCGTCGGCGGTGAACCCGCTGTCGTCCCAGTAGTCGATGTGCTCGCCGGTCACCTCGTACCGGCCGGTGTAGGCGCTCGCCCGGTCGCCGCGCGCCTCGTCGTACCGGCCGTCGGGCAACAACTCCTGCCGGATGTGGCCGTCGGCGGTGACCCACATCCCGACGTACGGATGAAGGGCCTCGGAGACCGAGGGCCGCGCCGGCGTCGCGGACGGGGCGGCCTGCGGTACGGGCGGTGTCTCCGTGCCGCAGGCGGTGAGCGCCGCCGTCAGGAGGACGGTGGCGGCCTTGCGGTGGCTGGTGCCGGACATCTGTGTGGATTCCATGAGTCCACGGTGCGGAGTACGGCCGGTCGCAACCAGGGTGCGTCACACCCCGGCTGAGCCTCCTGGCGGCCGACCGCCCGCGGTTATGTTGGGGTGGTGGACGGCAGCAATCCGCTCGGCGAGTTCCTGCGCGCCCGGCGTGAGACGACCAGCCCGGCGGAGGCCGGCATCGTCTCCTCGGGCCGGCGCCGGACGCCGGGTCTGCGGCGCGAGGAGGTCGCCCAGCTGTCCGGGGTCAGCGCCGACTACTACGCCCGCCTGGAGCAGGGGCGGGAACAGCACCCGTCGGAACAGATGCTGAACGCCCTGGCCCGCACCCTCGGACTCGACGCCGAGGAGGCGGCGCACCTGCACCTGCTGGCCAGGAGCGGCCGCAAGCCCGCCCGCAGGGGTACGCGGGAGACCGTCCGGCCGAGCCTGCTGCGCCTGATGGACGGCTGGCTGCACACACCCGCGCTGATCGTCGACCGCAGGATGGACGTGCTGGCCGCCAACCGGCTCGGACGCGCCCTGTTCGCCAAGCTGTTCGAGGCCGACGAGCCCAACCTCGTCCGGTTCGTCTTCCTCGACTCGGCGGCCCGTTCCTTCTATCCCCACTGGGACCGGGTCGCTCAGTCCAGCCTGGGCGCGCTGCGGGCCGCCGCAGCCGACATGCTCGACGACGCGCGGCTCACCGAACTGGTCGGGGAACTCTCGCTGAAGAGTCCGGAGTTCCGCCGGCTGTGGGCCCGCCACGACGTACGGGGAAAGACGCACGAGGCGAAGCTGTTCCACCATCACGACGTCGGCGAGCTGACCCTCACGTACGACTCCTTGACCGTCGCCGGGGCGACGGGCCAGCAGCTGGTCGTCTACCAGGCCGAGCCCGGCAGCCGGTCGGCGCAGGCGCTGGCGCTGCTGGGCACGGTGGCCGCCGACCTGCCCGCCCCGGGCAGAAGAACTCGGGCGGCCTCGTAACGGCGTCTACGGCCGACACGCTAGCGATGATCCCGACTGTTCTCCTGATGGGATTTTCCAGCGACGCTAGGACGATCATCCGATGCGACAGGAGCATCCGCAGCGCGTACCCGACCCCACCGACCGGCCCGGTGTCGAGGGCAGGTGGGCGGTCGCCCGCTGGCGGCGCGCCCTTGCGGTTCTCGCGCCGATGGTCGCAGCGGTGCTCGGCGCCGCGATGGCCACGCAGTGGGAGGTCGGCGGCGGCCGAGCCGTCAGCTCTCTCCCCGCTCCGGCGCGATGGATGGCCGAGAACCTGCCGTTGTTCGACGGTGGGGAGCCGGCCTGGATCTGGCGTGGTCCCTTCTTCGTGTCGGTGCTGCTGACGCTGCCGCTCGTCTGGACGGTGACGGGCCACGCCACCGCGACGCCTCGGCGCCTCACGAGGTACGGGCTCCTCGCCGCGGCCATCGCGATCGGCCTGGAATACAACAGCCCCGGATACGGGTGGATGTTCGACCTCGTGGCCCTGCTGACGGCGCTGGCGGGCACCGTCTGGTGCGGGCTGCAGGGGCTGCGTCGCGGTGTGCTGCCACGCCGCGTCGCGTGGGCGCTCATCGCGGCACTGCCGTTGACGCCACCGGCCGGCTTCCTCACGTTCTGGTACCTGCCGCCTGGCCTGACCATGGGCGTACTGCTGGCCTGGGCGGCTGCCGCCGGCTGGCCCGGCCGGTCGAAGCAGCCGCGGCGCGGACGATTTACGGACCGGCACCCGTCGGCGGAGGGGCGATCGCCCTCGGGGAAACGGCGAAGCCCAGGTCGATGACCTGGGCTTCTGTACCGAGCCGCCTGACGGAATCGAACCGTCGACCTACGCATTACGAGTCTGTCGCGGCCTGGTGGCCGTTGTGGCCCTGGTCCCCGCCGACCTGCCGCCGCGGTCCGGCCGAGTCCGTCGCCGTTCGCAGGCTTGGCTGCTCGCGTGGCTGCTTCGGCCGGCGCGACGCTAATGTTTCGGGAGTCTCATGAGCGGATGGGAGCGACCCACGCGCGGGCACACAACACGGCAGCCTGCTTCTATATCGCTCTGCCTGGTCTAGCAGGTACCAGAGGTGCGGCCAGGGGGACCAGGAGTGATGGACTGTGCGTCGATGGGCGGCGAGAAGCTCAGCACCTGCCCGAGAGTCGCGTATCGAGTGATGCCACACCTCAAGGACCCAGCGTCGGGGCACGACTTTGCGACGGACGTACAAGCCGAGGGTGTCGTACATGCCGACCGCCCGGTTCATCAGGTAAAAGTTCTCCGAACGATCGTCGGGGAGCTGCTGCGATCTTCCGGCATCAAACAGGAGCCGCCGCCCCTGCTGTATCTCGGGGGAGATGAGCTGCTCGTGCATGTACCTGTAGGCGTCCCGACGCTGTTGACTCCGCTGCACGAGAACTGTGCTCAGTGACAGGCCCACAGCCAGGGTCGCGATCACGACACCGAGTAAGTCCTTGTAGGTATTCACCCACTCCATCAGGCCAACGTAGAGACGGAAGGCAACAAGCCCGCCTCTGACAGACACCAAGCCATCTCGAGGGCTCTCGGTGTCTCGCTAAAACTCTGGGTGGTCATCATTCCGCGCCGGTCCCGGATCTCGCGGCAGCGGCGGACCTGCTCACCACGAGTCCGCTCCCCCGCACCGGCTCAAGACTTGACCCTCGCCCTGCCGGGCGGCCGCGTCTACGGCTGTCCGCTCACACTCGCTCGGTTGCCACCATCGGCTGCTCGACCGCCCACGCCTTGAGCATCGGGTGCTCGGCGGGTCGCTGGCTCACGTTCCGAGCCGACCCGCGTCGACGCTTTCGCTTGCAGCTCGGTCAACACCTGCCATCAGTCAACGCTGAGTACATAACACTGTCGCCAGGCCGACACCGCCCAAGAACAGATAGTCATCGATGGCGTCATGCACTATGCAATTTGCATCCGGACATCACCGACCAGCAACTACAGAGCGCAATTGACTCCGCCTGCTTAGTGGCTTTTGCACGCTTTCAAGGCAACCCAAAATTAGGTGTCGCACCTCTAGTGCGACGCGCCAAAGTTGCAGCCATCCCACTACTCGGGACACCGATCTAGGGGCGTCACCGGCGTCGAGAACACACGTTGTATCCGAGGGCAGGAACGCTCGGGTCGCATCTCGGTACACCGGTGACCGAGAAGGACAAGGAGGGGCCGGAAGAGGTCCCCAGAAGAGAGAGTTCCGTCAACCCGGAGTCGCAGCCAGCGGCGCCAGGTCAGGCCGAACGAGGGCTGGCAGCATCGGCCATCGCGTGCGACCTTGCAGCGGATTTGCTGGAAGGGATGGGACGCGATGGCCTTGCCGTCGCCGCCAAGGCCATCGCCCACCTGCTACACCTGATCGCAATGTTTAGCAGGCACAACGATCGGGCGTAGCGCTATCTGACACGGGGTCGGCAGCCAGCCGGCCCCGTGTCATTCGTAGTCAAGAACGACGACTTCGTCTAGACGTAACGAGCATGAGACAGATCAACTGTGACTTCCTGCTGCTCAGCGCGGCCTTCCTTGACGGGCAGAGCGTTGGTGCTCCTGATTCCGTATGGACGGGTGTGACCGCTCTCGCGGTTAGGAGGTGCAGGTGTTGAGCATGCTTTGCAGCGCGGACTTCTCGGTGGATTGGAGCGTCAGGCCCCAGTTGTACTTCACGGTGATCCACATTTTGCTGTAGGTGCAGCGGTACGACGTCAGGGGAGGCTGCCACGTCGAGGGATCCTGGTCGCCCTTGGACTGATTGACGTTGTCGGTGACCGCGATCAGTTGCGGGCGGGTCAAATCGTTGGCGAAGCTCTGCCGGCGGCTCGTCGTCCAGGAGCTGGCTCCGGATCGCCATGCCTCCGCGAGGGGTACGACGTGGTCGATGTCGACGTCGGAGGCCGCGGACCAGGTCGCACCGTCGTAGGGGCTGTACCAGCGGCCGGAGGTAGCGGCACAGGAGCTGTTGACCACGACGGACGTGCCGTCGCGCTTGAGCACCTGCTCGCGGGTGTTGCAGGTGCCAGTGACGGTGATCCAGTGGGGGAACAGGTCCCGCGAGTAGCCGGCCGTTGAGCCTTGGGCTGCCACTGTCAGGGCGTTGAGCTGCGACTGCGCCGTCGCCTTGGATGGGATGCCGGGTGGGGTGGCCGAAGCCGATTGGCCGTTCACGACGGCGAGAACGGCACCTACGAGGGCGGCGACAGTGATTGTCGCGGCACGGTGCCTGGCACGCGTGGTGAGGGTAACGGGCGTGTTCGGCATGGCTGCGGCCTTTCGTCAGGGAAACAGCAACCTTCCCGGACGATCATGTCGATCGATTGGCATCCCTGTAAAGAGCAGCTGTCCGGTTGTCGAGCATCGCGCCATCATCGCCGTGTGGCGGCAGCCTGCTGAGCTTTTGCCGATCCTGCTCGGGTGTTACTCAGGGCAGCGGTGGCGTGACAGTCGTTGGTATCTTCTGCGGCATGAGCGGGGGTCGGGGTTCTGGTAGCCGTAGTAAGCGGCGGCAGGTCAGTGCGGAGGATCGCGCTGCTGCGGTGGAGGACTACCGGGAGTCGGTCGGCCGGTTGCAGTACACCGCTTACCAGAACCTGCGGCAGGCGATCGCCTACGCCACCATCTTCGTGGCGGTCATCGCCGTCTGGATGCTGTTCATCGGGCAGGCCACTGCGGCGTCGTTCCCGTGGTACGCCGTGTCGATCCTCGGCGGGGCGTTCGGCCTGGCCACGTATTTCGTGCGGGAGCCGCGGCCGAGGTTGTACGTGCTCGCGGTCGCCGTGGTCCTGGCCGTGGTGGGCGTGACCGGCATGTTCCTCACGAGCTAAGGCGGCAGCCATGACGCTGTCGTCGAGCCGGACGCTCTTGTCGGGTTCGCCCGTCAGGTCGACCGGGCCGCCTCCGACGTGTGGGAGATCCGCGCCTACCTCAACCGCCACGCCGACGTGGCCACCGGCGGCGAGCAGATTCAGATCGCCAAAGCCGGCTGGAACCCGCCCAAACGACTGCATCGACCTCGAACGGGCGGGATCAGCCGTACGTCCGGTCAGTCTTCCACAGGCGTGACAACCAGCGGCATTAAGCTTGTCGCAGCCATGATGGACGGTGGTAGCGGCCCTCCGACGCGGGCTAGCTGGATCAACCACGCGAGCAGTTGGAGGCAAGACGCTCTATGCAGGACATCGACACCCTGCGGCACGAGATGCTGGATCGGATCTACACGGAGGCCGGGGGAAGCACTCACAGGTATGTAGAGTTGAACGGCTTTGCTGCCGACATCGGCATCGAAGTTGATGTCGCGTACAGCTTGGTCAAAGACTGCTCCATGCGAGGGCTTGTAGAAGACGCCTCTACGTTCGGTGGTCCCAGCGCAGCGCTGACACCAGCAGGTATACGGGAGGTACAGGCTCGACGCCGCCGCCGCGCAGACCCGGCCCTGAGGTCGGCCGCAGCACGGAACAGTCTCTTGCGCTGGTTTTACGCGCAGGATCTAGCTGACGTACACATGCCGCTTACCAACAAGTTCCTTGAATCGGATGAATCGACCTTCGAAGGCGAGCGGTTCGGCTCGAACGAGATCGAGCGGGCGGCGGAGTTCCTGGCCGGACGAGGGCTGATTAAGGGAGTCTCCGCGTCGGGCGTGCGTGGGCCGCTACGAGCCAAGATCACGATCGAAGGCCAGGATTGCGTAGAGCGCCACGGAGGTAACGTGTCTGAGTACATACGGGATCAACGCGGAACTGCTCCGTCGATCAATACGAACATCGGCACAATCAACAGCAGCGGCGCGCTGGCTGTGGGAAGCACTGGGGTAACCCAGAGCGTGACGGTTGGGGCTGATCCGGCCGCGCTCGCAGAATTCGCAAAGACACTCCTAGCCGAGCTGGCCAAGCTTCCCCTGCCGGCAACCGTCGCCGAACAGGCCCACGACGCCCTGCGCGAGGTTGCTGAAGCGGGTGAAGACACCAGCAGAGCAAGCAATGCCTTCCAGCGCTTCGTCGGCTATCTGGTGGATGCTGGAAAGCCGGTCGTTACGGCCGCCTTTATGATCGCGGCCCAGCACTACGGGCTGCCGTCGGCGTAGTGCTTAGCCCGGGCGGTCCACGGCCACTGTGGCCGATCGCGTGCCGCTCCTGAGCAATCACCCGCTTGGGCCCGTCGTCCGCTGTACTCGACGAGGCGTGGGTCGCACCGCGACTCGAAGCCACCGGCACGGAGTGGCCCAGGACCACGTTCGCTGCGGACCGGTAACATGCAGAAGCCCTCGTCGCACCTAGCGTGGGTCTGGCGGCTCCGTTCGATTCGGGCGTCACCGCAATGCTCGTTGTCCTACTCACGTTCCTAGCCGGGGTTCTGAAGCACCTGGTCGATGACTCCACGAAGCTCGACGAGTCAGCTAACCCGACGGCAAAGAAGGCGAGGACCGACATGGGAGCAAACCTGAAGAGGGTGGCCCTCGGCCTCCTCGACACTACCCACAACATGGGCTGCGCGGTGTCCAGTGGTCTGGCCCAGGCCAGCCAGGTGCGACGACGTCAAGGACCTATGGCCCTTATGTTCACGAAGCAAACCACCAGTTTACCAACTACAGGTAAAGGCCTTCCTTGCAGCCTGGTGGTCGGGATGCTTACGCTGCGCCACCTCGGCAAACGTCGTCACCGATGGTCGTCGTTGATCAACAATGATCGGCCTGCGACGGCCTGGCGACGGCCTGGCCGAGTCACACCGTGCCCTCCGCCCGTTGGGACGAGCGAGACATGCGCAACTGCCGCATGCGTCGGCTGATCGACAAGAAAGATCGTCTGCATGTCTTTCAATCCGTACGCATGTTCGACAGTATTGACGTAACCAACCCAGGGAGTGGTCATGGCAGATAAAAGCGCCATCGAGTGGACCGAAGCGACCTGGAATCCCACGACAGGCTGCGATCGGATCTCCGCGGGCTGCGACAACTGCTACGCCCTTAGCCTGGCGAAGCGCCTGAAGGCGATGGGGTCTGCCAAGTATCAAAACGATGGCGACCCGCGCACCTCTGGACCTGGCTTCGGCGTCACGCTTCACCAGGACGCGCTGAGCATCCCTGCGCGCTGGCGGGAGCCGCGAACAGTGTTCGTCAACTCCATGAGCGACCTGTTTCACGCTCGCGTGCCGATCGACTACGTGCGCCGCGTGTTTCAGGTCATGGCTGACACTCCGCGCCACACTTACCAAGTGCTCACGAAGCGAGCATCACGGCTGGCCCGAGTCGCGGACCAACTCGACTGGCCACCGAACGTATGGATGGGTGTCAGTGTGGAGACGGAGCAGGAGTTGCCAAGAGTGGATCACCTCCGCACAGTCCCAGCAGCTGTCCGATTCATCTCCGCAGAACCACTGCTCGGCCCCCTCGACCGCATCGATCTAACCGGCGTCCATTGGCTGATTGCTGGCGGCGAGTCTGGGCAGGGCGCCCGTCCTGTAGACCCCGCATGGATCAGAGGCCTACGGGACGAGTGCGCCAAGGCAGGAACGGCCTTCTTCTTCAAGCAGTGGGGAGGGAGGACCCCAAAGGCAGGCGGCCGGCTGCTGGACGGCCAGACCTGGGACGAGATGCCGACGAGGGAACTTACGTCGGCTCGATGAGGGCCTGGAGCAGCTTCTTGCCCTTCGGGTTAGTTCTGGTGGCATCAGGGTAGAGCCGCGTCCACGCCTTGCGTAAGTGAGTCTGCCGAGCCTGACCGGCGGCCCCTCCGTAGACCTCGCTGTACCGCTTGCTGATCACAAAAGGTTTACCTTCGGCGAGCAGTCGACGTAGGTTCGCCTCGATCTCGTTGATCCAGCCATCCTCTAGCGCCTGCTCACTCGCCAGGAAGCTCGCCTCATCCGCAAACAGGGTGTCGGCGTTCTCGATGTCGTACACGGCCTTGCGCCACTGGCCGAGGCCGAGAGACAGGGCTTCGGCGAACTCGCTGAATCCGTCGCGGTGACGAGTAAGGAAGACCAGGTAGTAGACGGGCTTGTGGTGAGCACGGTTACGTACCGGGGTCACCCACCAAGCGCATCGTTGATTGGCAGCTAGCCGGCGCGTGTACTCGACGACCACGGCCATCTCGGCACGCTCCTTGTCGCCTCCGTGATCGAGCCAGACCTTCTGCCACCAGTCCCCGCCGCACGCAGCATCCATCCGGGCGAGAGTCGCTGGCTTTCCGGCGTTCTCCTTGGTACTCGTGAGAAGTCCGGCCACCCGCCGTAGGCCAACGGCGCTGAAGTTGATGAGCAACTCGGTAGCTGGGGGGTGTCCTGGCCGCTGCGCGAACACTTGCGCCGCCTTCGCGAACGGAATCATAACCCCGAACGGATCGAGGTAGACGAGTGCGGGAATGCCCTTCACCAGGGTCAACAGGTCGTCGAGGTGATCCTCGATGCTGCCGGCATAGACCTGCATTGGCAGACCTTTACCTTCCGCCGCGACCACCTGCTGAAGCTTGGCCAGTGACTCCGGGTCACTCTCGACGAAGTAACCCTCTAGCTTCCGGTTGATCGGTTGGAGCTCCCGCGCCTTTCGCAGCAAGAGGGCAGGAGAAGCCTCCTCGCCGTTGTCGTACCTCCCCTCCCCCGCATACCCGTCAATAACCGCAACCCGATGGTCAGGCGAGTACAGGCCGGTTTTCCCCACGAACGGACTGATGTACTTGTCGATGATGGCGTGCTTCAAGATCGCTGCTGGCTTTTTCCCGTCGAAGAACCCCATGCGTCCCCCACTCGGCGCACCTGCCCACCGATTTGACTCATAGTAAGCAGTCGATGTCGTTGGGTCATTATGATCCACTGACACAGGCCCGAGGCACCTACTAGTGGGGTCGATTTCTGTCAGGTGGACGACAGCCCAGCCCCTACCCGCCTCTACAGTGCAGCCCTTGTTGCCCCTGCCACCACAATCTTGGGCATGATCCCTCGCCATCGCCCCGCCAGTGCCACCGTCCACCGGCCCTCTCCGAGGCGTTCTGCGCGCCTGGAAAGCCCAGAGACTGAGGCGGCGAACGTTCCCACGTTGGGCAGATTCGGCGGCGAGGGGTGGCTGGCGGGCCTACTAACCCTCATCCCAGTAACCCTTGCAGGACTCTCCCTCCTCACCGCTTCCAACGGAAACATCACGGTATTCAAGACACTCGTTACAACCCTGAGTGTGCCTGCCATCCTCATCACTAGCTATGTCACCGCACTCCCAGTCTTTATTCCCATAGCTTTTGCCATTCACGCCTTTGTGACGAGTCGCACCGACTGGCCGATCAACAGCAGGAGTGACCGGTTAGTAATGTCTCTCTGGGGGCCGTTCATTGTCGTCAACATCTTGATTATTCCGCACGGGATCCTTGAGTGGGTCCCTATCTCCATCGCTTCCGCATTCGGTATGACCTTCACCGCAATCACGCCATTCCTTCGGGAGAAGCGCCAGCGTGGAGCTCAGGTGAGGTTGTTAAGGATTGGAAATAGGCGCCTAGCGCGCATAGCCAAGGAGGCGCTGAGAGACATACCTCTGGCGGCAGCAGCCCTCCTCGTGATTGAAATGGTGATTCTTAACGGCATGTGGCTCCCTTCGGAAGTAATTGCGATAAAAGGCCAGTCTCCGGTCAGCACTGGATACGTCCTGCAGGAGAAGGAGAACCAACTTCTCATTTACTGGGCGGACGACAGAGGTGTCCAGCGGTATCGCGCTGACCAGGTTGAGTACAGGCAGATATGTGAAATGAAGCACCGCAAGACGTATTCCTTGTTGCGCAGCCCGTCTCCTCGCCCCCGTCAGCAGTCATGCCCTCCGCCCAATCGCCGTTAACCCCCAGAACGTTAAGGAGATTCATTGGTTGTCGTTGCCTGCTCCATTGCGGCCATGCCCTAGTCAACGACGCGGCACCACCCGCCAGGATTGCCCGTGGTCGACCCTGCTTCAGTTGGCGGCGGCAGCCTTGAGCAGTGTTGCCATCCCGTCTGCCGTCGACCCGCCTCTTGGGGAGCGGACCGCCGCCCGGCCCGCCACGTCAAGACGGCCTTGACGCACGTTCGGACGCTGGCGGGTCGGGCGGTGTTCTGCTCGGCTTGCCCGGGTCGACGGCAGACGGGATGGCTCCCCACCCCGACCACCCACAGACCGCAAACCGCCGACGGACCCCCGGCCATCCTGGAGCCGGAGCGCCCCCGCCGGAGGCGCAGTAGGCGCAACCCCGCCACCGGGCCGGCAGCCGCCGACGGACCCGGCGTGCGCTCCCCTGCGCCGCGCGGGCTCGATGTCCGCGCGGCCCGGCCGGCTGCCGGCCCAACCCCTCATTGGTCAAGCTGCCTATCGTCATGCGGCGGCCTACCGGGCTACCCGCCCTCCGCGCCAGCCGCCGGGCGTGTTGCGTGGCCGAAGTCGGAGCGCCAGCGGAGCAAGGGCACGCGCCCTGGCGGCGGCGCGTGCGGCCCGTCAAGGGCCGCCTTGAAGACGTACAGAAACTTTGAACCACTTCGCTGGCACACGCTGGCAGCCGGCCGCCTCGTGTCGTCGGCCAGCGGACACGGGATGGTGCGGCCCGAGTGCGCTCCGTACCCTGGGCGGCATGGCCGCCCTCGTCGATGCCGCTCGGGAAGTCGCGCGACAGTTGTTGGAGACCCCGTTGCCCCGCCGTTGGAGTCACGTCCAGGCGGTCGCCGCCAAGGCGGACCGGATCAGCGTGGCGGTACCGGTCGAGGATCGTGATGTGCTGGTGGCGTCGGCCTGGCTGCACGACGTGGGTTACAGCCCGGACCTGGTCGACACGGGCTTTCACTCCCTCGACGGTGGCCGCTGGCTACGGCGTAAGAGGTACGACGAGCGGATTGCCGCTCTGGTAGCTCATCACTCCTGTGCCTGGCTGGAAGCCGAGGAACGTGGGCTCGGCGAGGTCCTGGCCGCCGAGTTCTCTCGGGAGGAAACCGCGGTGACCGATGCTCTCTGCTTCTCGGACATGACCACCGGGCCGGACGGTCAGGACTTCGAGGTCCTGGAACGGCTGGCGGAGATCCGATCGCGGTACGGGCCGGAGCACTTGGTGACCCGGTTTATCGGTCGAGCAGAGCCGGAGATGGTCGCTGCCGTGCAGCGGACTCAGCGCCGGCTCGCCAGCAACGCTCAGCGTCAGCCGATATAGGGCTGCGGTCCGTTCTCGTAGCCGTGGGTGATGCGAAGCAGAGTTGATGGGTGGATGTCGTACGTGGGCAGCTCGTCGCGGGTTACCCACCGGACTTCGCGTGACTCGTCGCTCGGAGTCGCGGTGCCGCTGACGGGTACGGCGCGAAAGCAGAGCGAGAACTGCTGTCGCACTTCGCCGTCCGAGTAGGCAACTACGTGGCCTGGGTCGGAGTAGACGCCGACAATGCCGGTCACCTCGACCGTGATACCGGTCTCCTCCTGGGCTTCCCGGACCGCTGTCTCTGCGACTGACTCGCCGATCTCCTGGCCACCGCCAGGCAGGGACCACAGGCCGTTGTCGGTGCGCTGGATGAGCAGCACTCGATCTCGTACGTCTCGGACGAAGACGGAGACGGCCACGACGATGCTGTTGGCCTTCGGCGCGTTCGGGTCGTGGTAGTGCTCAGTCCTCGCCATGGATCTAGGTTGCCACCTCGTCGCCCGGATGTGACTTCGAGGAGGCAAGAACCCTGTCGAAGCTGTCGGAGTAGGTGCGGAAAAGGTCGCCGCCATTGAGCTTGCGTAGGTGCATCACGGGGGCGTGTGGCGCCGGGAACCCGAGTACGTGCATGTTCACCAACATTTCGTCATCGAACCGGTAGATCGAGTTGTACAGCGTCGTGTCGTGACAGCGCACCTTGACTCCCGGAACGCCATCGAGCCGGTTGTAGTACTGCTGGACCTGGCGGATCTTCGCCGCCATAACACCGGGCGCGCCCTCCTCGACGCTCTTCCGCTCGATGGCAGCGCTGGATGGGTCACCGAGCAGAACCGTAACGGCAACTCCGTCAGTCGCCTTCTGGCGCAATGTGTCGATGAGTCTCGGGTCCTGCTCGACAAGGAATAGGCCGGCGTAGGCCAGGATGTCGATCCGCTCCTCGGCCCGCTCGATCAGTTGATGCCACAGGTCGTACGGCACCGAAGAACGCCGGGAGTAGAGCTGAACCATCTCGCTCTGGCCGATCCTCGACGCCTTCTCCGGGGTCACTGCCTTCGGCCACAGGTAGGGCACGTCTTGCCGCACTATCGCCGCGATGGCGTGCTGGTGGCGAGGGTATGGCGTGCGGTCCTGCGTGATCCACCGTTCCACCGTCTTCGGGTCGACGCCGATCCGCTCGGCCACCGCGACCGGAGTCAGGCCGTTTCGCAGGATGGCGTCACGTAGCCGATCGTTTGCCATCGAACCCTCCTCAAGGGACGACTAGGGACGCATTGATGCTATCTGAGACGTCCCTTAGTCGTCCAGCCCATCGGATGGGCCGTCTCCTGGAATCGAGGATTCTCTTTCCCAGAGAGGCCACGAGCAAGAGTCCACCGGGGACAAGCTCAATCCACTGGCCCGAGACACAGGAGGTTTGTTGTGAAGCTGTACGTGGACACCGCGAGCAAGCAGGTCCAGGTGACGAAGGACCCGGAGCCGAAGAACGACCAGAACGGTAACCAGCGGTCGGAGAAGAACACTGGCCGGCTCATGTGGTCGACCCAGGTCTTCGTTCTCGACGAGACCGGCGGCGAGATCATCACCATCACCACGGCGGGTGAGAAGCCGAGCGTGACGGTGGGGCAGCTCGTCGCTGTCGAGCAGTTGGAGGCCATTCCGTGGGCGACCAACGGGCGCAACGGCGTCGCGTTCCGTGCCGTGTCGCTGAAGCCGAAGGCTGGCACCTCGGCGGCGAAGTAGTTCCTCGTTCCACCTGCAACTGTGTGAGCTTCTGGTGTCTGACGCGCATCGCGCGTGAAGCGGTCTGAGTCCGCTGAACTGTTCCGATCTGGTCCGGGAGCGTTTCTGGCTCCTACTCTCCCGGCCCTGGCAACCCGTGATTGCCGTTCTCGAACGTGTGGCGCGGGGTCGGTACTGGCTCCTACACCTGCCGGCCCCGTCTGCCCTTCCAACCTGTCTGCCCTCAACGTAGGGAGTGGTTGTCATGCTCGTTTCCGCCGTCGTGTTCGCCGTCGTCGCGGCGACCCTCTACGCCGGTCACCAGGTGGCCGATCACGTGTTCGGCCAGTCCGACAAGCAGGCCGCCCACAAGTCCGCGCCCGGCTGGCACGGCTGGAAGCACCTGCTCGGCCACGTCGTGGCCTACCACCTCGTGGTGATCGTCATGCTGGCGGTCACCATCGCCGCGCTCAATCTGCCCGTCACCGCCGGCGGCCTGGCTGCCGGGCTGGGCTTCTCCGCGATCAGTCACGCGTTCCTCGACCGGCGCTGGCCGGTGCGCTGGCTACTCACCCACACCGGAAGCGGCGACTTCGCCGACCGGCAGGCCCCGATCTGCGGCATGTACCTGGCCGATCAGTCCCTGCACGCGGCGTGCCTGTGGGTGTCCGCGCTGCTCATCGCCTGCCTGTAGAAACCCCATCCCTGAACACCGGAAGGAGCCCGTCATGGGCCGCACGTACCTGTTCAGCGAGGACGCCAACGGCCGCGTCCGTGAGGTCAAGGTCGACCCGAAGCACCTCGACAAGCAGCTCCGGGAGGAACGCGCCGCCGGGCGCACCCCCACCGTCCTCGACGAGGACGAACGCATCCGCTTCGGCCAGCTCACCAACGACCTGAACAACCGCTGACCTGACCGGCGGAAAGGAAAACGAGCGCGGGGCCGGTACTGGCTCCTACACCTGCCGACCCCGCTCTCTCCAACCCATCCAGCCCAATCACTGGGGAGGACGTGTCGTGTCCAAGTCTAGCCCTCGCCGCTCCTTCGGACGGAAGTCCAGCGGCACCATCACCGTCATCGAGGCCAAGGTTCACCGGTCCTCGGCGCGGAACGCCCGGTTGGCGTTCATCCTCACGGCGGTCATCGTCGGCCTGTTGTCGGCCGTGGTGGCCGCTTCCTCCATCCACCCCATCCTCGCCCTGCTCACCGGCGCTCTGGTCGGGGTTCCCCTCGGCGGCCTGGCCTGGCTGCTCGTCCGGATCTGGCCGGTGCTGCGGCTGTTGTGGTGGTGGACCCCGGAAATCGGGATCACCACGCTTCTCGGCGTCTGCTGGGTGCAGCTGGTCAACCACACCTCGACCCCGGTCACCCTGCTGGTGGTCGCCCTGGTCGTGGGCGTCCCGGCCGCTGTGCCGGTGTCCCGCCGGTTCCTGGTGGCCTGGACCTGGTGCCTGATCGTCAGGCATCGGCTGCGCGTGTGCTTCGCGCAGTTCATCATCGCCAACCAGTCCGGCAGCCTGCCGCTCATTCTGTGGGCTCGTCCCACGCCCGTCGGTGAGCGGGTCTGGGTCTACCTGCGCCCCGGCCTGTCCCTGGCCGACCTGGAAGGACGCCTCGACCGCATCGCGGTCGCCTGTCACGCCTCCACTGCCCTGATCGAGCGGGCCTCCGACCGTAACGCCGCCTACCTGCGGTTCGACATCAAGCGCCGCGAGGTGCTGACCGCTCAGGTCGGTTCCCCGCTCGTCGACGTCATCGACCCCGACACCCCGGCAACCGAGCGGATCCCGGCCACCGTGCCCACCGCCCTGGACCTGCCCGACATCGACGCCCCAACCGTCACCCTGCCCACCCAGGGCAGACCGGTCGCCAAGAAGCCGGCCACCACCGCCAACGGCAGCAAGCCCGCGGCTTCCACCGCCAGCGACGTCGACGACGTCTCCGACTGGATCTGACCCACACCCAACCCGGTCGCGGAGAGCCCTACGGGTTCGTTCGTGTGGCTCTCCGCGCCCACCAACTGCCCAAGGAGGGCACACCTATGACCACCACACCCGCCCCGACTTCCGGGGTTCCGGTGGGGCCTGGCCTGTCGATGTTCGACCCCATCTTCGTCGGCATCGACGAGTTCGGTCACCCCGTCTACATCACCCTCGCCTACCGCAACCTGCTCGCCGGAGGCGAACCCGGCGGAGGCAAGTCCGGTCTGCTCAACACGATCGCCGCCCACGCCGCCCTGTCCGTCGACAGCCGCCTGGTGCTGCTGGACGGCAAACTCGTCGAACTCGGCCAGTGGGAGGACTGCGCCGACGCGTTCATCGGCCCCGACATCACCGCCGCCCTCGACATCCTCCGCCGCCTGCAACTGGTGATGAACAACCGCTACGCCTGGCTACGCGCCCACGGCCGCCGCAAGCTCACCGCCGCCGACGGCCTGTCCGTCATCACCGTCCTCGTCGACGAAATCGCCTACTACAGCGCGACGGTCGGCTCGAAGCAAGAGCAGGAAGAGTTCGTCGCTCTCCTGCGCGACCTGGTCGCACGCGGGCGTGCCGCCGGTATCCCGGTGGTCGCCGCCACGCAGCGGCCCAGCTTCGACATCATCCCCACCTCGCTGCGGGACCTGTTCGGCTACCGCGCCGCGTTCCGCTGCACCACCCCGAACACCTCCAACATCGTGCTCGGGCACGGCTGGGCCGAGCAGGGCTACACGGCCACCGACATCGCCCCCACCAACCAGGGCGCCGCCTACCTCATCGCCGAAGGCGGCACCCCGAAGCGCATCAAAGTCGCCTACCTGTCCGACGCCCAGATCGCCGGGATCGCCGACTACGCCGCCTGGATCCGCCGGCCCCGACCGTTACCGACCCTGATCCCGGACCTGACCCGGGTGGACTTCGAGGTAGCGGCATGACCACCCGCGAACACACCTACGCCAAAGCCAATCAACAGCGTGCCGCCCGGTACGTCGAGATCTGGATCGTCGCCCAACCAGCGGAGATCGCCTCGATGGTCCAGGTCGCCTCGGCCAGCGGCCGACTCGTCTACCTCGGCCCACCCCACGCGGTGGGCGGCGACGACACCCGCCAACGCCGCTACCTGCGGCTGCGCACCCGATAGCAGTCGACGGAACCGGCTCACGCCCTGCAAAAGCCGATCCGGTTCCGCCGACCTCCACCAACAGCCCCGAAAGGACGTGGCTGCCATGAAGGCTACCCACAACCCCACCACCGCAGCATCGGTCACACCCGCTGACCTGCTGCGGATGGCTGCCCTCTACCTACGCCGGCACGGCTGGCACCAGGGCACCTACTACCCCCACACCACCGACACCCCCACCCCGCCGGCCTGCGCCGTCGGAGCCATCGGCATGGCCTGCACCGGACACCCCGTGCACCACTGGTACGACCTCGACACCGACGAGCGGATCACCTACCTCGCCGCCATCGCCGCGTTCGTCGACTACCTCGACGACTTCGCGCCGGTCTTCCACATCGACGAAGACGGCTACCTGCTCGACGAGCACATCTCCCCCTACTCCTGGAACGACGAGCCCGGCCGCACCGCCGAGCAGGTCATCACCGCCCTTGAGAACGCCGCTGAGGAGTGGGACCGCCTCCACACCGACGGAGGCGAGCCGCGATGAACACCGCCAAGAAGCCCTTGACGCCGCGCATCCCGTCGCAGCGTCGCCGGGACGTCGTCGAGAACGACGCCTTCGCCGCCTTCGCCCGGCGCATCATCCGCGCCCACGGCCGCCGCGTCGCTGACGGCGACGTCGAAGCCCTCCGCGACGTCGTCGCCCTCTCCGCCGACCTGGACCGCGCCATCGGGGAAGCCGTCATCGGCCTACGCCAGTTCGGCTACTCCTGGGCCGAAATCGGTCAGCGTCTCGGCATCTCCCGCCAGGCCGCCCAGCAGCGCTGGGGAGACCAGTCATGACCGACCTGCGCTCCTCGGAGCTGGAGCAGCTAGCCGACCGCACCGGCATCCGGGTCGAGTTCTACGACCCGACCGGCACCCGCTACGGGTTCCCCACCTTCCCCTTCCACACCGCCCCGGCAGGTTTGGCCACCCGCCGACAGTTGCGCGCAGCCGGTCTCCGTCCCGGCGGACACGACCCCGTCGCTCAGATCCTCTGGCGACACCGCACCCACCGCCGGGTCGCCTACCTCTACCGCCTCGACCTCGCCGCGCCCAAACGCATCGCTACCCCCGCGCAGCGGGAGGCGATTGCCAAAGCCCTGCTCGCCCGGCGCACCTGCCGCGACTGCGGCCAGATCAAGCCCTACTACATCCCCCGCCGCTACGGCTGCTGCCTCGACTGCCACGGAGGCCACTGATGACCACCACCGCCGTCAACTTCGCCGCCCATGAGCGGATGACCCCGGACGACTACGTCGTCACCGCCATCGCCCGCGACTTCGCCGCCCGAAGCGAACTGTCCTTCGAACGGTTCCTGTCCGGCTACTACGCCGAAAGCCTGCGCATCATCCACGACGCCCACCTCACCCAGTGCACCGCCGGACCCGAGCAGCACTGCCCCACCTGCAACGGCATCCGCGTTGGCCTCGCCGGACTCGCCGCCGAACAACGCGCCGTCACCACCGGGCAGGTCCCCCATGACCACTGACCGACCCACCACCACCGGATCCCGTGTTGAGGGCCTGGTCCTGGTGCTCATCCTCATCGCGGTCGCCGGGTTCGCCGGGGCCGCCTCCTTCACCCACGTCAAAGACTGGACCCTCGCCAACTCCCCTGCCGGGACGGGCGCGTGGTTCGGCTGGGCCAACGCCGTCATCTCCGAGCTGGTTCCCATTGCCTGTCTGCTGACCATCCGCCGACGCCGCCGCACCGGCGCTCCCATCGGCTACCCGCTGTTCCTGCTCATCGCCGCCGCCAGCCTGTCCCTCGCGGCCCAGTTGGCGGTCGCCAAGCCGGGCATCTCAGGGTGGCTGTTGTCCGCTGTTCCGGCTCTGGCGTTCATGGCCCTGGTGAAGCTTGTCCTTGCCCCGGCCCCGGCACCGGCACCGGCACCGGCACCGGCACAACCCACCACCGCGCCGGCTACTCCGGCCGAACCCATCCGGGTGCAGGTGGCCGAGCAGGTCACCACCGAGCCGGTACCACCGGCTGCCATCACCCCAACCCCGACCCCGGCGGTCGAGCCGGAACCCGTCACCATCCCGGCTGTCGCGCCGGAGTCCGTCGCCGCACCGGCCGAGCCGGTCGACGTTCCCACTCATCTGCTGCCGATGGCGCGTTTCGCGGCGGTGCAGCATGAACAGGCCACCGGCCAGCCCATCACCCCGGCCGAGCTGGCCGACCGTCTCGACGTCACCGCACCCGTCGCCGGGCAACTCCTGGCCAGCATCGGTGGTGGTGCCCGATGAGCATCCACACGGTTGACGTCGTGCAGCTCCTGCACACCTGCCCGGCCGAGCCGGAGCCCCACCCCTACGACATCCGCCGGACCGTCATCGACGTCATCGACGGCGGACCCTGCCGCAACCCGGTCACCATCCGCTGCGGCACCACCACGCAGATCCCCTGCGGGCGGCACGAACCGTCCAAGCGCCAGTGCAGCGCCTGCCGGGTCATCGTCATCGAACGCACCATCACCAACCTGCACCCCACTGCTGGGGTGGCCGGTTGATGGCCTCGACGCTGGACCTCACCCCCCGCGCCTCCACGGCCCGGGGGGTGGGCTCGAACGCCGACACCATTGTCTACGGCTGGACTGCTACCGGGGCCGCGTTCGAACGCGCCACCCGACCCGACTACTACGGCTGGCTCGAACACGTTCGCGCCGCCGCCGGCTGCACCCGGCCCATCCGGCTGTCCGGTCAGATCCTCACCGTCGACGCCTCGACCGGTCGTGTCTTGGATGCTCGGCACACCGACGCGATGCCCGACGCCGCGATCTACACCGCCTGCGGTAACCGCCGCGCCACGGTCTGCCCCGCCTGCGCGCAGACCTACCAACGGGACGCCTTCCAACTCCTCCGCGCCGGCCTCGTCGGCGGCAAGGGCGTGCCGGAGTCGGTCGCGAAGCATCCGGCGGTGTTCGCGACGTTCACCGCGCCGTCGTTCGGCACCGTCCACGCCCGGAAGGTGAAGCGGCACACCTGCCGCAACCGCCGCCGCTGCGACTGCCGCGCCGAACCCTGCCACGCCCGCCGCGACACCGGCCAGTGCGAGCATGGCCGTCCCGCTGTCTGCTGGGCGAGGCACGAGCAGGGTGATGCGGTGCTCGGGCATCCGCTGTGCCTGGACTGCTACGACCACGACCACCAGGTCGTCTGGAACATCTTCTCCGGCGAACTCTGGCACCGCACGAAGCAAGCCGCGGAACGATGGCTGGCGAAACTCGCCCAACGCCGCGGCATCCCTCGGGCCGACATCCGCACCGCCTCTGGCAAGACGCGGAAAGTCGCTCCGGTGCGGCTGTCGCCCGGGAAGGTCGCCGAACTGCAAGCGCGGGGAGCGGTGCACTTCCACGCCATCGCCCGCCTCGACGGCGTCGACCCCACCGACCCCGACAACATCGTCCCCCCACCGCCTGGATTCACCGTCGACGACCTCGTCGACGCGCTGCGCCACGCCGCCCGGCAGATCGCCTTCCACACCCCGCCCCACCCGGACCGGCCCGACGGATGGCCGATCGCCTGGGGTGAGCAGGTCGATCTGGAACCGATCGCCACCGACGGCTCAGGGGAGGTCACCGACGGCATGGTCGCGGGATACCTTGCCAAGTACGCCACCAAAAGCACCGAGGCCACCGGGCACACCTCCACCCGCCTGACCGCCGACAGCATCGGGGACTACGCCGACCCCGACGGCGACCACACCGCCCGCCTCATCGACGCCTGCTGGCGCATCGGCCGACCCGTCCACACCTCGCCCCCACTCTCAAAGCGGTCCCGGGAACCCCGGCCACGGCCCGGCTTCGTCGACCGCTGGGAATGCCCCGACTGCGGCACCCACACCCGCTATGCCGCCTGCCCCGTCTGCGTCGCCGCGCGTCAAGCCGCCCTTGACAGCGAACCGACGAAACCAGCAACCACCAACCCGTACGCCCGGCTACGCCGGTGGGCGCACATGCTCGGCTACGGCGGCCACTTCCTCACCAAAGCCCGGCGTTACTCCGTGACCTTCCGGCACCTGCGCGACACCCGCGTCCAGTACCGGCGCCACGAGCACCAGGACCACCAACACACCGCCGCCGGCGGTCCACCCGCCGAGCAGGTCGATGAGGACACCACGCTCATCGTCGGCACGCTCACCTTCGCCGGAGTCGGCTGGCACACCACCGGAGACGCACTCCTCGCCAACACCGCCGCCGCCATGGCACGCGAGCGACGAACCACCGGCCGCGAAGAACTTGCCCATGCACTCGGCAGCGCCGCCTTCGCCGCTGCCGCCTAACTCCCTCGGACAGAAAGGAAAAGGATGGACAAGCTCTGCTACACCCCGACCGAAGCAGCGGCACTGCTCGGCGTAGGTCGCACGAAGGTCTACGAACTCATGTCCAGCGGCCAGATTGCCTCGATACGGATCGGTCGATCTCGCCGCATCCCCGCCAACGCGCTTCGGGCCTTCGTCGAGGCGTGCCAGCAGGAGGCAGCATGACCGGTAAACGGCGTGGCCACGGTGAAGGCTCCATCTACCAACTGCCGGATGGGCGCTTCCGAGCAGCTATCGACCTCGGATGGAGCAACGGGAAACGACGCCGCAAGTACGTCACGCGACGCACTCGCGCCGAGGTGGTCAAGGCGCTCAAGGAGATGACCGTTCTCGCCGAGACTGGTCGGCTTTCCACCCAGCGGGTGCCCACCCTTGCGCAGTGGATGGATACCTACCTGTCGGAGGTCGCTTCGGCCAAAGTTCGGCCATCGACGCTGCACCGATATCGCGAAGAGGTCGAGCACCACATCGGGCCGATGCTGGGCCGGCACCGACTCGACAAGCTGACTCCGGGGCACCTGACTTCCTTCTACCGAGACCGGACCACGGTGCTGTCCGTCGGCAGCGTCCGACGCATGCACGCCAACCTTCGCCGGGCGCTCAACGTGGCGGTGCGTTGGCAACTGATCCACGTCAACCCGGCCGCTCTGGTGGAGCCTCCCTCGCTGCCCCATGTTGAGGTGCGGCCATACTCGCTCGTCGAAGCGCGACGCTTCCTCAGGGCCGTTGAAGGTCTCCGGCTGGAAGCGCGGTGGCTCATCGGGATCGCGCTCGGGCTCCGCCAAGGTGAAGTCCTTGGATTGCGGTGGGATGACGTCGACCTGGGCTCTGGGACGCTGCGTGTGCGGGGGCAGTTGCAGCGCAATCCCGACACGGGGGACTTGGTCTTTGTGGAGACGAAGACTGCCCGGTCTCGTCGAACTCTCCCGCTGCCGCCTACTGTGCTAGAGGCACTCCGTCGCCACCAGGAACGCCAAGCGGCGGAACGGTTCGACGCTGACAGCTGGGCTGATCCGGCTCTGGTCTTCGCGACAGCCGTTGGCACGCCCATCCACCCTCGCAACGACTACCGGTCGTTCCGGGAGATCATCCGGCGGGCGGGCTTACGGCAGGTTCGTCTTCACGACTTGCGGCACACAGCGGCAAGCGTCCTACTCGCCCAGGGCGTGCCCGCCCGCGTGGTCATGGAGATCCTCGGACACTCGCAGATCAGCGTCACCCTCAACATCTACGCCCACGTGGCTCCGGAGATCGCACGGGAAGCGGCTTCGCGGCTGGAGGGGGCGCTGTGGTCGGGTGAATAGGTTGGCTGCTCGCTTGGCTGCTCAGCCCTGCGACGGTAGGCGAAAGGCCCAGGTCATGATCGGCGATCAAGCCGGTGACCTGGGCCTTTCCGTGGAGCCGCCTGACGGAATCGAACCGTCGACCTACGCATTACGAGTGCGTCGCTCTAGCCGACTGAGCTAAGGCGGCAACGACCGCCAAGTGTACGGCACGCCCGACCGGAAGCCGAACCGGATCCCCCGACTCCGAAGCCGGACACCCGACCACATCCGCCCCGGTACGGGAGAGACTTCGCGCCCGGTCCGGACTACCCTGCGGCGGGTGACCGACGAACCGCCGCGACCACCGGCTCCCGAGGCGCGTCCCGGCGAGCGTGCCACCCGCCGCCCCCGCAGCATCGACCCCCGGGAGCTGGGTTTCACCCCCCGCCGGCCGGTGCCCTGGCTCGCGCCGCTGCTCCTGATCAGCACCGGCCTGCGTACGTTGCTGGCCATGCTGTTCGGGGCGTACCTGGACAAGCGCGAGTTGCAGAACGCGTTCAGCGACGGCACGTTCCGGCAGGTCGGGCCGGACGGTGGGCTCTGGCTCGACTACGTGGCCGACCTGGGTGACGGCTTCGACGCCACGTACTCGGTGGCGTACCTGCTCGCCCAGCCGGAGCTGACAGTGGACGGGCACACCCTTCCCCGCGCGCAGACGCTGGTGATGGGCGGCGACCAGGTCTATCCGGCGGCGGGCTACGAGGCGTACGAGGACCGGTGCAAGGGTCCGTACCAGGCGGCGCTGCCTGTTGCCCCGCCGGAGCAGCCGAAGCTGTTCGCGGTGCCCGGCAACCACGACTGGTACGACGGCCTGACCGCGTTCCTGCGCCTGTTCGTGCGTACCCGGGACCGGCACTTCGGCGGCTGGGGCACCGGCCAGTCCCGCTCGTACTTCGCCGTCGAGCTGCCGGCCGGCTGGTGGCTGCTCGGCCTCGACGACCAGTCCGGGTCGTACCTGGACGACCCGCAGCTCACCTACTTCGACGAGGTGGCCCGCAAGCTCACCCCGGAATCCAAGGTGATCCTGGCGGTGCCGGCGCCGACGTGGGTCAAGGCCGTCGACCACCCCAACGCGTACGACTCGATCGACTACTTCATCCGTACCCTCGTCGCGCCGACCGGGGCGCAGGTACGGGTGCTGGTCTCCGGCGACCTGCACCACTACGCCCGCTATGCCGGGACGGACCGGCAGCTCATCACGTGCGGCGGCGGCGGCGCCTACCTCTACCCCACGCACCGGCTGCCGGAGAAGCTGGAGGTGCCGCCGCGTGACACGCTGACCCGGCGGGCCAGCAACACCCGGGAGTACGACCTGGCTGCGCGCTATCCGGACAAGGCGCGCTCCCGCCGGTACGGCTGGGGGATCTTCGCCCGGCTGCCGTTCCGCAATCCGGGCTTCACGACGCTGCTCGGCACGCTGCACACGCTGCTGATGCTGGCCATGGCCGGGGTGGCGGTGCAGCAGGTGGGCACCACCGAGCAGCGGCTGTTCAGCGTGCCGCTGGCGATCATGCTGGTGGTGGCGATGATGGGCGCGGTGTTCTTCGCCAAGCCGCCCACGGCGGGCGGGAAACGGCACGCCCGGCACTGGATCCTCGGGGTGGCGCACGGGCTGGCCCAGGTGGCGCTCGCCGCCGGGGGCACGTGGGTCTGGTTGCAGCTGCCGTTCTACGACTGGCCGTGGCCGCTGCCGGCGGTCGCCGCGGTGGTGCTCTACGGGCCGCTGAGCGGGCTGGTCGCCAGCCAGCTCGTGGCGCTCTACCTGCTGGTGGCGGGCGCGTTCGGGGTGAACCTGAACGAGTTGTTCGCGGCGCAGGGCATCGAGGACTCGAAGGCGTTCCTGCGGTTCCGGATCGACCCGGACGGCACGCTGACGATCTACCCGATCGCCGTGGACAAGGTGTCGCACGACTGGCAGTTGAACCCCGACCAGTCCCCCACCGCCCCCTGGCTGACCCCGAAGACCCCGCTGACCCCCCGCCTGGCCGAACCCCCCATCGTCATCCGCTGACCCCGGCCCCACCCCGTCGATCATGAAGTTGACGGCGAATTCGATCACCATTTCGACCGCTAACTTCATGATCAACGGGGAAACGGTGGGAGAGGGAGGGAGGGTCAGGGCTGGGGGTAGTGCTGGTCGTGGGCCTGCCTCGGGCCGCACACCGACGCGCGGGAGCACATCGAGCGGGAGCCGTCGGCGTCCAGCCGGACCGTCACCGCGTCGCGCGGGACACTGTGGCCGACCACCTTGCCCTCGCCCTGCGGAGTGGACACCCGGCTGCCGACCGCCGGGGCCGACTCCTGGAACTTCTGGTACAGCGGGTGCTCGTACTTCAGGCAGCACATCAGCCGCCCGCACGCCCCGGAGATGCGCAGCGGGTTGAGCGGCAGGTCCTGGTCCTTCGCCATCCGGATGGTCACCGGCTCGAAGTCGGTCAGGAACGTGGCGCAGCACAGATCGCGCCCGCAGGAGCCGATGCCGCCCTGCACCCGGGCGGAGTCCCGGGCGGACAGCTGCCGCAGCTCGACCCGGCAGTGCAGCGTGGCGCCCAGGTCGCGGACCAGCGAGCGGAAGTCGACGCGGTGCGGCGCGGTGAAATAGATGGTGGTGCGGTCACTGCCGTTCTCCGGCGTGGCCAGGACGTGGTCGACGGCGACCACCTTCATCGGCAGACCGTGTTCGCGGATCAGCCGCTTGGCGGCGACCTTCGCCTCGGCCTTGCGCCGGCGCAGCATCTCGTCGCGGCGCAGGTCGTCGTCGCCGGCGATCCCGGCGAGTTTCGGGAAGCTGTCGGTGTCCTCGCTGACCCACTGCGCGGCCCAGACGCACTCGGCCACCTCGGGCCCCTCGTCGGTGGGCACCAGCACCCGGTCGCCCACCTGCGGGCGCAGCTCGCCCGGGTCCAGGTAGTAGAGGCGCCCGTACCGGTTGAAGCTGACCGCGCAGAGCATGCCCATACGCCACACCCTACGCGGACCGACGCCCGCCGCACGGCGCACCTGTCGCCGCCCGGTCACCCACCGCAGCGATCATCGTCGTCGACCCGGCCGAACCGGCCCCATCGCCTCGCCCGGACGGCTGAATCTCCGGCGGGCCCCTGACAAACACCGCCCGGGCGCGTTGAGTGAAGGCATACCTGCGGGGGGTGCAGGGGAAGGCCACGGCGCCGCCGCCGTCACCCGGCCACGGCCGGTCCGGTGCGCGGCGCCGTGGACCGTCAGTAGCCGATCCGGGTGGTGCCGCCGTAGCGCGGAGCGGTGGTGGCGCGGTCCCGCCACGGCGTCTCGGCCAGGCTCGGCCCCCACTGGCGCAGCAGCGTCTCCGCGCCGTCGTAGGCCACCCCGAGTACACCCAGGACCCTCGTGGCGATCTCGGCCGCGGCCGCCGCCCCGGCCCGTCCGGCCTCGGCGCCGGGCCGCGTCGCCGCGTGCACCGCGACCGCCTCGGCCGAGCCCAGCACCTCGGCCAGCGCCCGGGCCAGCGCCGCCCGGCTGCCCTCCACCCAGCCGGCCAGCGCGTCGGCGTAGCCCGCTGTCGACTCCAGCCGCCCGACCAGGCTGTCCGGCCCCTCGTCCAGGTGCCGCAGCAGGGCGGCACGTGCCTCGTCGTACGCCGACGCGGCAGCGCCGGACCAGGCGACCTGGTCGGCCAGCAGGGCGCAGGTGTCGTCGTACCCCCGGACGAGCCGGCGCACCGCGTGGCCGGCGCCGGTCAGCGGCGCGGGATGCAGGTCGAGGAACTCGCGCACGGCCGCGCCGGGAAGCACCTGCATGCGGCGCAGCAGCGGCCAGAGCCGGTGCCCCTCGGGCGCGCCGGCGGCCAGCAGCGTGTCGACGCGGGCGAGCAGGTCGAGCCCCGGCTCGGCGAGGCGGTCGAGCGCGTCCATCAGGCCTCCCGGGCCAGCCGCCGGGCGACCGCGTCGTCGGCGGCGGCGTAACGGTCGGCGGCGCTGCGCAGCGCCGCCGCGGCGGCGGCCAGCCGGACGGCGGCGGCCTGCGCCTCGCGCGCCCGGTCGGCGGTGGCCACTGTCCACTGGCGGTGCAGCGCACGGCCCACCTCACCGGGGCGGCCGGCGGCGTGCGCGCCGAACGCGGGATGCGGCGGGTCGGTGGCGGTCACCGTGCGGGAGAGGGTGGCGAGGGTCGCGCCGGCCTCGTCGAGACGGGCGGCCAGGGCACGCAGCGTCTCCATGTCAGGCCCCCGCCAGCGGCCGGTACGCCGCGAACGTCTCGTTGTGCAGCTTCTCCCGCGCCCACTGCGCCGCGTCGGCGGCGGCGGTGACGGCGGCCTGCACCGAACCGGCCACGTCGCGCGGGCTGCGGTGGTGCAGCGGGCCGAGGAAACGCACGTCGGTGATGCGCCCGCCGGCGGTCACCACCACCTCGACGAGCCCGTCGGGTGAGCGGACGGTGACCTCGACCGTCGCGACCGCCTGGTCGAACTCGGCCTGCAGGTTCTCGATCCGGCGGTAGCGCCGCACCGCCTCCTCGATCCAGGCCTCGTCGATCTCGCCCCGCGGCATCGGCGGACTCCTCCCGGCCGGTCGGCCCGACCCTCACTGAGCGTGCCGCCTCGGTCACCGCGGCATCACCGGACCGTACCGCACGCCAATCGCGCGTGTCGATGCCCTGTGGACAGTGCGGAAAGCGCCCGGCTCAGCCGCGCCAGAGGGCCAGCATCATCGCCTCCACCGCGATCCGCGGCTTGACGTTGGCCTCGATCGCCGCGCGGCACTCCAGCACCGCCTCCAGGCGGCGCAGCGAGCCCTCGGCGTCCCACTTCTGCGCGCCCGCACCGGCGAGCGACGCGGTGTCGGTGTGCACCGGGGCGACCGGCGCCCGCCACGCCATGGTGAGCGCGTCCCGGTAGAACCCGGCCAGGTCGACCAGGGCGCGGTCGAGTGCGTCCCGCTGGGCACGGGTGGCCCGCGACTTCTGCCGCTTCTCCAGATCCTTGAGCTGACCGGCCGCCCCGCGCATGGCGCCGGCCGCGCCCCGGCCGGTGCCGCCCGCGCCGAGCGCGGTCTGCAACGCCGTACGCTCCGCCTCGTCGATCTCCGCGACGGACGCGGCGGCCTCCGCCTCGGCGGCCTCGATCAGCGCCGAGGCCGCGTCGAACGCCGCGCCCACGCCGGTCAGCCGACGCGGTACGGCGAGCACCGCGTCACGCCGCTGCCGGGCCTCCGGGTCGCGGGCCAGCCGCCGGGCCCGGCCCACGTGCCCCTGCGCCGCCGCGGCGGCCCACTCGGCCACGTCCGGCGCGACGCCGTCGCGGCGGACCAGCACCTCGGCCACCGCTGCCGGCGGCGGCTGCCGCAGGGGTACGACGCGGCAGCGCGACCGGATGGTCACGGAGATGTCGTCCGGGTGGGTGGACGGGGCGCAGAGCAGGAAGACGGTACGCGGCGGCGGCTCCTCGATCGCCTTGAGCAGCGCGTTGCCGGCGGCCTCGGTGAGCCGGTCGGCGTCCTCGATGATCACGATCTGCCACCGGCCGCCGGACGGCGCGCTGGCCGCCCGCAGCACCAGCGCGCGCATCTCGTTGACGCCGATGGACAGGCCCTCGGGCACCACGAGACGGACGTCCGCGTGGGTGCCGGCGAGCGTGGTGTGGCAGCCGGGGCAGGTGCCGCACCCGGTGCCGTGCACGCACTCCAGCGCGGCGGCGAACGCGCGGGCCGCCACCGAGCGGCCCGATCCGGGCGGCCCGGTGAAGATCCAGGCGTGGGTCATGCCGCCGCCCGGGTCGGCCGGCGCAACCGGGCCCGGGTCGCCGTCGTGCTCCTCGGCGAGCGCGTCGAGGTCGTCGTGCCCGCCCGCGGGGGACGTCACCGGCGCGCGCAGCAGGGCGGCGGCCGAGGCGGCGGCCCGCCGCAGCATGGCCACCGCCTCGTCCTGCCCGACCAGATCGCCGAAGACGTCGGTCATCGTCGGGGTTGCTCCATCGTCACCAGCTCCGCGTCGGATAACTCGGGCTGGACCGAGGTGTCCGGGCCCTGCGCCGGACGGGGGTGCACGATGCCGGCCGGGTCGGCGAGCAGCTCGCCCACCCGGCGGGCGACCGCGTCGGCGGTCTCGTCGATCGGGCGGGACGCGTCGAGCACCAGGTAGCGCTTCGGGTCACCGGCGGCGAGGTCGAGGAAGGCGTACCGGACCCGCTCGTGGAACGTCAGCGACTCGGCCTCCAGCCGGTCGGTGCCCTCGGCGCGGTCCTCGACCCGGCTCAGGCCGGTACGCGGCTCGACGTCGAGCAGCACCACCAGGTCGGGCTTGAGGCCGCCGGTGGCCCAGGAGGAGAGCCAGGACACCTCGTCCACCGGAAGCGTCCGGCCGGCGCCCTGGTAGGCGAGCGACGAGTCGACGTACCGGTCGCTGATCACCACAGCGCCGCGCACGAGCGCCGGGCGGACGACGGTGGCTACGTGGTGCGCCCGGTCGGCGGCGTAGAGCAGCGCCTCGGCGCGCGGCGACGGCGCCTCGCCGGGCGTGGTGCCGAGCACCAGGGAGCGGATCCGTTCGCCGACCGGCGTGGCGCCCGGCTCGCGGGTGACCACCACGTCGCGGCCCTGCGCGCGCAGCCGCTCGGCCAGCTCGGCGAGCTGGGTGGACTTGCCGGCCCCCTCACCGCCCTCGAAGACCACGAACAGGCCGCTGGAGACGAACGGCTCGGCCGGCATCAGCGGGCGGCCCCGGATCGAGCCCCACAGGTCGGCGAGGACCGGTACGCCCTTCTTGTCGTCCATCTGGCCGAACGCGCTGATGCCCGCGATGATGCCGGCCGCGCCGGCGGCGAGCAGCAGCAGGCGGGTGGAGGAGATGGAGATGCCCAGGTCGGCGATGGTGAGCTGGCGGGAGCCGCCGACGCCGACCAGGAGGCTGCTGAGCGCGATGGCCAGGATCAGCACCAGCCGGGTGCCGATCTGCACCACCGCGAAGACCCGGCCGCGCACCTCGTCGGCCACCTCGCCGCCGAGCAGCGTGGTGCCGGCCAGGAACGCCATGCCCGCGCCCGCGCCGACCAGGATCGCGCCGAGGATGGCCATGGACAGGTGGATGGCGAACGCGAGCACCAGCACGGAGGCGCTGGCGAGCACGATGCTCATGCCGAACCAGCGGCGGCGGGACATGTCCCGCACGATCATCGGCCCGAGACCGATGCCGAGCGCCAGGCCGACGAAGATCGCGCCGAAGAGCAGCGAGAACGCGGCGTCACCGGCGCCGAGCGAGTTGGCGAAGAACTTGGCCGTGCCGACCACGATGCCGCCGCCGGCGAACGCGCCGAAGATGCCCAGCACGAGGCCGCGGACGAGCGGGGTCTGGCCGATGTATTTCCAGCCCTCGGAGAACTGCCGGAACATGCTCTGCTCGGAGCGCTCGGCCTCGCCGCGCTGGGCGTGACTGATCTCCTTGATCCCGAACGCCACCACGAGCGCGGTGGCCAGCCGGGAGAAGGCGTTGAACCAGAGCGCGAGCTGGGCCGGTTCGGCCCAGCCGGGCAGGTCGCCGCCGACCGCGCCGCGGACGCCGCGGTCCAGCACGGCGAGCGCGACGGCCGCGGCCACCGGCGTGAGGCCGTACGTGGTGATCAGCGTGAGCTGGTTCGCCGCCTCCAGCCGGGTACGCGGGATGAGGTTGGGGACCGCCGCCTCCTTGGCCGGGATCCACATCAACGTGATCGACTCGATCAGGAAGGTGGCGATCAGCGCCCAGCCGACCACCAGCCCGCCCGCGGCGCCGGTGAGCGCGTACAGCGGGATCGAGGCGAACAGCACGAAGCGCAGCAGGTCGCAGATGACCATGGTCCACCGGCGGTCGAACCGGTCGGCGAACACACCGGCCACCGGGCCGAGCACCAGCGCCGGGAGCAGCCGGATCGCCGTCACACCGCCGAACGCGGCACCCTGGGCGGTGCTGCCGGAGACCTGGGACGCGGCGAACAGCGCGGTGGCGAGCAGGCCGAGCCAGTCGCCGAACGAGGCGGCGCTGAGGACGATCCACAGCCTGCGGAACGGCCGGATGCGCAGCACCGAGCGGATGGCGGCGACGCCGGAGTGGTCGGCGGCTGTCCCGGGCGACGACACGCCGGGCGACTCGCCGTTGTTCTGGCTTTCGATGGCCGTACCTCCACGTGCCGGCCCAGGTCTGGGCATCCCCGGTGGAACACTCTAGTCGCGCAGGAAGGGTCGTCCCCCGCGACATTCACCTGCTCGCCGAGCCTAGGCCGCCGGGACCACCGCCCGCAGCCCGGACAGACGCGAGGGTATTTCGCATTGCCGTCCAGACAGTTAGCGTGCAGACGTGGCCATCGACCGTGACAAAACTCGCGATCGTCTCGACCGGGCGACCGCTCACCTCGACCCGCCGTACGCGGTGGTCGACCTCACCGCGTTCGACGCCAACGCCGAGGCGCTCGCCGGCCGGTCCGGCGGCAAGCCGCTGCGCGTGGCGAGCAAGTCGGTACGCGTCCGCGAGCTGCTGACCCGGGCGCTCAAGCGGCCCGGATGGCACGGCGTGATGGCCTTCACGCTGCCCGAGGCGCTGTGGCTGGTCCGCTCCGGGGTCAGCGACGACGTGCTCGTGGCGTACCCGACGGCCCACCGGGGCGGCCTCGCCGAACTGGCCGCCGACCCGGCGCTCGCCGACGCGGTGACCTTGATGATCGACGACACCGCACAGCTCGACCTGATCGACCGGGTGTGCCCGCCCGCACGCCGCCCCGCGCTGCGGATCTGCCTCGACCTGGACGCCTCCTGGCGCCCGCTGGGCGGCCGGGTGCACGTCGGCGTGCGCCGCTCCCCGGTGCACAGCGCCACGGCGGCCGGCGCGCTCGCCGCCGCCGTCGCCGGGCGGCCGGGCTTCCGTCTGGTCGGCCTGATGTCGTACGAGGCACAGATCGCCGGCCTCGGCGACGCGCCGCCCGGACAGGCGATGCTCGGCTCGGCGATCCGGGTCGCGCAGCGCGGCTCGTACCGGGAACTGCTGGCACGCCGCTCGGCCGCGGTCGGTGCGGTACGCGAGCACGCCGACCTGGAGTTCGTCAACGGCGGCGGCACCGGCAGCGTGGCCGCCACCAGCGCGGACCCCGCCGTCACCGAGGTCACCGCGGGCTCCGGCCTGTACGGGCCGACGCTGTTCGACGCGTACCGTGCCTGGCAGCCGACCCCGGCGGCGTTCTTCGCCTGCGCGGTGGTCCGCCGCCCGGCGCCCGGGCTGGCGACGGTGCTCGGCGGCGGCTGGATCGCCTCCGGCCCGGCGGCGGACAGTCGGCTGCCGCGGCCGTGGCTGCCGGACGGGTTGAAGCTGCTCGGCGCGGAGGGCGCCGGCGAGGTGCAGACCCCGCTGGCCGGAAAGGCCGCCGACGGCCTGCGCGTCGGCGACCGGGTGTGGTTCCGCCACGCCAAGGCGGGCGAGCTGTGCGAGCACGTCAACGAGGTGCACCTGGTCGAGGGCGACGCGGTGGTCGCCACCGTGCCGACCTACCGGGGCGAGGGGCACGCCTTCCTCTGAGCCGCCCCGCGGCTCTGCCCCACCGCGTGACGACGGCGGGCCCCGGCGCACTCTCAGAACCCGCCGTTCAACGTGCCGCTCAACCCTGGTGGACGGCCTCCGTGGGGGCGTTCACCTGCCGGTGCAGGTACTCCCGGATGAGCGCCTTCGCCTCGACCAGCACCCGCTCGTCGCCGTCGGTGCGGCGACGGAAGGCCAGCTTGATCAGGGCATCAGCGGCCTCCACCGCGACCTCCAGGTGGAACCGCAGGTCGGGCACCCCGGCCAGGCCGAAACGCTCGGTGAGTACGCGGGCGAGCTGCTCCGCGATGACTCCGTTGTTGTCCCGCTGGTCGTCCAGCAGGTGCAGGTCGACCACGTCGCCGAAGTGCAGGGTACGGAAGCCGGGAACGGTGCGGTGCATCGAGATGTACTCGTCGATCGCCGCGTCGACGCCGTCCCACCAGTGGGTCAGGTCGTCCGAGGAGAACCGCTCGTCGAGCCGCTGGAGGTAGGACTCCATGGTGCGCAGGGTCAGCGCCTGCACGATCGCCCGTTTGTCCGGAAAGAACTGGTAGACCGACCCGATCGCCACCTCGGCACGCTCGGCGAGCAGGGTCGTGGTCAGCCCTTCGTACCCCACCTCGTCGACGAGCTCGGCGCAGGCGTCCAGCATCCGCTGGACCCGCGCGACACTTCGACCCTGCACCGGTACCCGACGCAGCGGCCCGGTCGTGGCGGCTGGTGTGGACACTCGGCGCCACCCCCCTTCGACGGATGAACATATCTGCACGTCACGAGTCTGTGACTACCGGTACAACGAGCCGGGCTCGATTGCGGTATTTACCAGGCACAACGTTCCTGATATGAATTCAGTTCATATTCATGTCGAGGAGTGGCCGCGATGACCGGTACCACCGCCACCTGGTCCAACTGGGCCGGCAACCAGCACAGCACCGCGCTCCTCACCGTGCGCCCGCATAGCGTCTCCGACGTGGCCGAGGCGGTGCGCCAGGCCGCCGCGGCGGGCCGGACCGTCCGGGCCACCGGCAGCGGCCACTCCTTCACCGCCACCGCCGTCGCCGACGGGCACCGGATCGACCTCGCCGCGCTGGAGACGGACGTCACAGTCGATGTGGCGCGCCGCCTGGTCACCGTACCGGCCGGGATGACGTTGCACACGCTCAACGAACTGCTCGCCGGGCACGGCCTCGCCATGCCGAACCTGGGCGACATCGACGCCCAGACCATCGCCGGTGCGCTGTCGACAGGCACCCACGGCACCGGGGCGAAACTGGGCTGCCTGTCCACCTTCGTGGTCGGGCTGACGCTCGTCACCGGCACCGGCGAGGTGCTGCGCTGCTCGGCCGAGGAGAACCGCGACGTATTCGACGCCGCCCGGGTCGGGCTCGGCGCGGTCGGCGTGCTGGTCGAGGTCACGCTGCGCTGCGTGGACGCCTTCGTGCTGCGCGCGCACGAACGCCCGGCCCCGCTCGCCGAGGTACTCGACGACCTGCCCGGCCTGTACGACGCGCACGACCACGCCGAGTTCTACTGGTTCCCGTACACCGACCGGGTGCAGGTCAAGACAAACGACCGGGTACCCGCCGACGACCGGCCGCTGCCACGCTGGCGCGGCTGGCTGGACGACGAGTTCCTCTCCAACACCGTCTTCGCCGGCGCCTGCCGCCTCGGCCGCGCCGTACCCGCCCTCGCACCCCGGATCAGCGCCGTCTCCGCCCGCGCGCTCACCGAACGCACCTACACCGGCCGCTCCGACCGGGTGTTCTGCACACCGCGCCGGGTCCGCTTCGTGGAGATGGAGTACGGCCTGCCACGCGAGGCGCTGCCCACCGCGCTGGCCGAGCTGCGCCGGATCGTGGACCGGCTGCCGTTCAAGGTGCTGTTCCCGGTCGAGGTGCGGTTCACCGCCGCCGACGACATCTGGCTGTCCCACTCGTACGGGCGGGACTCGGCGTACATCGCCGTGCACCAGTACGTGGGCATGCCGTACGAGCCGTACTTCCGCGCGTTCGAGCAGGTGGCGACCGAGTTGGGCGGCCGGCCGCACTGGGGCAAGCTGCACTGGCGCACCGCCGAGTCCCTCGCGAGCGCCTACCCGAGATTCGCCGACTTCCAGTCCGTCCGCGCCCGCCTCGACCCCCACAACCTTTTCCAGAACCCCTACTTGACCCAGGTCCTGGGCGCTTGAGGATCTTGGTACGAGGACGCCCCTTGAGGGGCGTTTCCGTACCAAGATCTCGACGGCTGTCCACAGGGGCAGCAGGGACGACGGGACAGCGGGTGGGATTCATGTGTGGAGATGCCGGGGGATGACGCCGACGAGTTGAGCTGGTTGCTGTTCCATCAGGAACGGGTGCTCGAAGCGACGCAGGCTCGACGGTTCCTGTCCGAGAAGGCGATCCGGCACCGGCTGGGCAGCGGGCGCTGGCGGCAGGCGCACCGGCGCGTCTACGTCACCCACAACGGGCCGGTGGGTCCGAAAGAGTGGCGTTGGGTGGCGGTGCTCGCGGCGGGACCGGCAGCGACGCTGGGTGGACTCACCGCGGCTCAGGCATGGGGCCTACGGCGCTACGAGAGCCGGCTGGTGCATCTGCTGCTGCCGGCCCGGCATCAGACGCGAACCCTGCCACCGGCTGTGCGGATCCATCGCACCACCGCACTTCCGCCGGAGGACGTGCTCACCGTCGGCCGGCCCCGCCGGACCATGCCGGCCCGCTCGCTCGTCGACGCGGCGCAGTGGGCGGCGACGGACGAGGAGGCACGGGCCGTCATCGCGGCGGGCTTCCAGCAACGCCTGGTCTGGGGCGACGACCTGCACCGGGTGCTGGAACGGCTTCCCCGGGCGCGCCGCCGTCGCCTGATCCTGGCAACCGCCACGGACGCGGCGGGCGGAGCCCACTCCCTCGCCGAACTCGACTTCCTCGATCTCGTCCGTCGGGCCGGGCTGCCCGAACCGTCCCTCCAGGTCGTGCGGCGGGACGCCACCGGGCGGCGGCGCTACCTGGACGTCTGGTTCGAGCGGTGGCGTGTGCACGTCGAGATCGACGGCGGGCAGCACCTCGACCCGAGGACCGCCTGGGCGGACATGCAGCGGCAGAACGACGTCTGGGCCACCGGTGACCGGGTGCTCCGCTTCCCCGCCTGGGCGGTCCGCAACGACCCCACCCGCGTCGTGACCCAGTTGCGTGCCGCCCTGCGATCCGCAGGCTGGCCCGGCTGAGATCTTGGTACGGCCCCGCCCCTGGAAGGGCGTTTCCGTACCAAGATCACTCGTTCGGGGTTGAGGTCGCCTTCTTGGGGGCGGCCTTCTTCGCGGGAGCCTTCTTGGCGGCCGTGGTCTTCTTGGCCGCCGTGGTCTTCTTCGCCGCCGTCGTCTTCTTCGCCGGGGCGGCCTTCTTCGCGGCCTTCTTCTTCGGCGCCGGGCCCTTCGCGCGCTTCTCGGCCAGCATCTCCGACGCCTGCTCCAGCGTCAGCTCCTCCGGCGTCTGCCCGCGCCGCAGCGACGCGTTGAACTCGCCGTCGGTCACGTACGGCCCGAAGCGCCCGTCCTTGATCACCAGCGGCTTCTCGGTGAGCGGGTCGTTGCCCATCTCCCGCAGCGGCGGCGCGGCGGCCCGGCGCTGACGCGTCTTCGGGGCGGCGAGCAACGCCAGCGCCTCGTCCAGCGTGACTGTGAACATCTTGTCTTCCGAGTCCAGCGAGCGGAACTCGTCACCGCGCTTGACGTACGGGCCGTAGCGGCCGTTGTTGGCGAACACCTCGACGCCGTCCGGGGCCACGCCGATCAGCCGGGGCAGGCGCAGCAGCTGCAACGCCTGCTCCAGGGTCAGGCTGTCCGGCGTCTGCGAGCGCAGCAGCGACGACTTGCGCTCGCCGCTGGCCACGTACGGGCCGAACCGGCCGGACTTGAGCACGATCGGCTCGCCGGTCGACGGGTCGTCGCCGAGCTTGCGCTCACCGCCGCCGCCGAGGAACAGCTCGTGCACCTTCTCCGGGGTCAGCTCGTCCGGCGCCAGGCCCTCCGGGATCGGTGCCCGGTCGCCCTGCGAGCCGCTCTCCTCGCCCTCACCCGAGGCCGCCGGCGTCGGCGCCTGCTGCTCGCCGGGCAGCGCCCGCTGGAGGTACGGCCCGTACCGGCCGACCCGGACGACGACCTCGCGGCCCTCGTCGTCGGTGAACAGCGGGATGGAGTTGACGCTGCGCGCGTCGATCTCGCTGAGGTTCTCCGTGACCAGCTTCTTGAGCCCGCCCGCGTGGGCGATGGCCTGGTCGCCGGTGCCGTTGGTGCTGCCGAAGTAGAAGGAGGTGAGGAAGTCGACGGCGGCGTGGTCACCACCGGCGATCTCGTCCAGCTCGTTCTCCATGCTGGCGGTGAAGTCGTAGTCGATCAGTCGCGGGTAGTGCCGCTCCATCAGCCCGATCACCGCGAACGCCAGGAACGACGGGATCATGGCCTGGCCGCGCTTCACCACGTACCCGCGGTCCTGGATCGTCTGCATGATCGACGCGTACGTGGAGGGCCGGCCGATGCCCAGCTCTTCGAGGGCCTTGACCAGCGACGCCTCGGTGTAGCGGGCGGGCGGCTGGGTGTGGTGGCCCTGCGCGGCCAGCTCGTCGGCGGTCAGCGGCTGGTCCTTGACCAGCGTGGGCAGCCGCCGCTCGGCGTCCTCGGCCTCGGCGTTCTCGTCGTCGCTCGACTCGACGTACGCGCGCAGGAAGCCCGGGTCGGTGATGGTCTTGCCGGTCGCGCCGAAGTCGGCCTCCTCCTGGGCGGAGGAGACGGCGCGGATGCGCACCGACACGCTGGAGCCGACCGCGTCGGTCATCTGCGAGGCGATGGTGCGCCGCCAGATCAGCTCGTAGAGCTTGAACTCCTCGGCGGACAGCTCCTTGGCCACCTCGCCCGGGGTGCGGAAGTTGTCGCCGGCGGGGCGGATCGCCTCGTGCGCCTCCTGGGCGTTCTTCACCTTGCCGGTGTAGCGGCGCGGCTCCGGCGGCACGCTGCGCTCGCCGTACAGCTCGACGATCTGCCGGCGGGCCGCCGTGATGGCCGTCTCGGACAGGTTCACCGAGTCGGTACGCATGTAGGTGATGTAGCCGTTCTCGTACAGGCGCTGCGCGGTGCGCATCGTCTGCTGCGACGAGAACCGCATCTTGCGGGCCGCCTCCTGCTGGAGCGTGGAGGTGATGAACGGCGCGTACGGGCGGCGGCGGTAGGGCTTCTCCTCGACCCGGGTGACGGTGAACGGCTGGTCGGCCAGGCGGGCCGCCAGCCCTCGGGCCCCGCCCTCGTCGAGGTGGACGACACCCGCACCGGCGCGAACGCGACCCGTGGTCGGCTCGAAGTCCTTGCCGGTGGCGATCCGGTCACCGTTGAGCGCGACGAGCGTGGCGTTGAACGTCCGCGGGCCCTCGCCCGGCTTCGCCACGGCGAGCGTGGCCAGGATGTCCCAGTACTCGGCGGTGCGGAACGCCATCCGCTGGCGCTCCCGCTCGACCACGATCCGCGTCGCCACCGACTGCACCCGGCCCGCCGACAGCTTCGGCATGACCTTCTTCCACAGCACGGGCGAGACCTCGTAGCCGTAGAGGCGGTCGAGGATGCGCCGCGCCTCCTGGGCGTCGACCAGGTCGCGGTCGATCTCCCGGGGGTTCGCCACGGCGGCCTGGATGGCCGGCTTGGTGATCTCGTGGAAGACCATCCGCTTGACCGGCACCTTGGGCTTGAGCGTCTCCACCAGGTGCCAGGCGATGGCCTCGCCCTCGCGGTCCTCATCCGTCGCCAGGAAGATCTCGTCGACCTCCTTGGCCAGCTTCACCAGCTTGCTGATCTGCTGCTTACGGTCGGGCGACACAACGTAGAGGGCGTGGAAGCCGTTGTCGACGTCGACGCCGAGGCGCGCCCAGGGCTCACCCTTGTACTTCGCCGGGACGTCGGCGGCGTTGCGGGGCAGGTCCCGGACGTGGCCGAAGCTGGCCTCCACGACGTACCCCGGGCCGAGGTAGCCCGAGATCGTCTTGGCCTTCGCCGGTGACTCGACGATGACCAGACGGGTGGTTCCAGCGTTGCTCGGCACGTCTCTCCCCGACCTCACTCCTACGCCATGCCCGCTTCGGGCCGTGTTGCGCCACCCGGACCACAGGCGGTCCGGATGTCCAACGTAACGCGCCGTCCGCGTTCCGGGTTTCGTGGGCGGCAAACGGGCCGCCCTCCCGGCGACCGCCGGCCGCACCCTGCCGGACGGCGTCACGGTACACCGTGGGTAGGGCGACAGGCGGGTCACTGTGACGATCGCGTACCCCCGGCGGAGCCCTCCCCGGGTGTCCGGCTTCGGACAGCGGCGGTCAGCCCCGGGAGCCCGGCCAGTCCGCCACCGGCGCCGTCGCCGGCCGTTCCCCCACCAGCTCGGCGAGCCGCGACATCCGCCGCCCGCCGATCCGGAACGCGGGCCCGCCCTCGTCCGGCTCCACGAACGCGGCCGGCAGGCCGACCGCCGCCAGCGCGGCGCGGACCACCGGCCAGGACGGCTCGTCGGCCGGTCCGAGCCGCAGCCGGAATCCGGCCGGCTCGGCCGTGCCGGCGGCGGCCGCCCAGAGCCGCAGCCGCCGCCCGTCCAGGTGGAAACGGGCCGGTGGCCGCTTCACCGGGCCGCGCAGCCAGGCCCGCGCGAGCGGCGCCAGCATGCTCGTGTACGCGGTGCGCACCCGGTGCCGCCCGTCCTCGGTCGGCTCCCAGCTCGCCGGCACACCCCGGGCGCCCAGCTCGGCCACCAGCACGTGCACCCGCCAGGCGGCGTCGACCACCACGGAGATCCGGGCCGTGCCGCCCATCCGCCCCACCTCACCCGGCCCGGCGAGCAGGCCGGCGAGGTCCGCCAGCGCGGGATCGGCCGCCTCGGTGGAGAACAGCGAGGGCTGGCGGGCCGGTTTCGGGGTGGGAGGGGTCAGCGACACTCCGGGACCTCGTCGAAGGCCTCTTTCAGCTCGGTCGAGTTGAGTTTGCTGGTGTCCAGCGCGCTCGCGTCGTACTCCTTGTTGAGCGTGTCCACGGCGGCGCGCACGCCGTCGTAGAACGGACCGGCCTGGGCGGTGTCGAGCCGGTCGATGGCGGACCGGGCCCGGCCGTACGCGTCACGCATCTTGCTCAGCGACCCCAGGAACCCGGCGGACACCTCGGCGCCGCGCTCGGCCTCGGGCACGCCCGCCTCCTCGACCTTGCGCCGGGCCGTCTCACTGGCCTGCTCGGCACCGGCGAAGAGCCGGACCAGGTTCTCCTTGGCCTGCGCCGGGGTGGTCTGCGCGGTCATCTGCTGCTGCGTGCTGCTGGTCAGCTTGGAGATCTCCGCGCGCCACGGGGTGAGCGCCTGGCACACCGACGCGGCCCAGACCCGGGGGTTGGGACCGCCACCGCACCCGGCGACCACGAGGACCAGCGTGGCCAGGACCACCGTGAGCTTTCCGGCGGTTGCCGCCCGGCGCGTACGCATGCGATGCAGCGTACGACCTCCGGACGGAACCGCCACCGGTCAGGTTTGCCGGGCACGGGGTTCCCGGCCGGCCGGGGCCGGCCGGGAACCGTCGCGTGCGATCAGGCGTTCACCGTCTCCGGACGCTGGTCCGGGGTGCCGGCCCCGCTGTCCTCGTCGGTCATCGCCACACCCTTGCGCTTGCTGAACACCACTGCGGCCGCGATGATCAGCGCGGCCACCACGGCGATCGTGATGCGCAGCGCCGGGTTCTTGTCGTCGCCCACGCTCCAGGCCACCACGGCCGGGGCGATCAGCAGCGAGACCAGGTTCATCACCTTGATCAGCGGGTTGATCGCCGGGCCGGCGGTGTCCTTGAACGGGTCACCGACGGTGTCGCCGATGACGGTGGCGGAGTGCGCGTCGGAGCCCTTGCCGCCGTACGCGCCGTCCTCCACCAGCTTCTTGGCGTTGTCCCAGGCGCCACCGGAGTTGGCCAGGAACACCGCCATCAGCGTGCCCGCGCCGATCGCGCCGGCCAGGTACGCGGCCAGCGCGCCCGGGCCGAGGCCGAAGCCGACAGCGATCGGGGCCAGGATGGCCAGCAGGCCGGGGGTCATCAGCTCGCGCTGCGCGTCTCGGGTGCAGATGTCCACGACCTTGCCGTACTCGGGCCGCTGGGTGCGGTCCATGATGCCGGGCAGCTCGCGGAACTGGCGGCGTACCTCCATCACCACGGCGCCGGCCGAGCGGGAGACCGCGTTGATGGCCAGGCCGGAGAAGAGGAAGACCACCGCCGCGCCGATGATCAGGCCGACCAGGTTGCGCGGGTTGGACACGTTGAGCGAGTTGAGGATCTCGGTGCCGACGTCGCCCACGCCCGCGTCCTCGTACGCCGAGCGCAGCGTGTCGGTGTATGAGCCGAACAGCGCGGTGGCGGCCAGTACCGCGGTGGCGATCGCGATGCCCTTGGTGATCGCCTTGGTGGTGTTGCCGACGGCGTCCAGCTCGGTGAGCGTCCGCGCGCCGTGCTCGTCGATGTCGCCGGACATCTCGGCCACGCCCTGCGCGTTGTCGGAGATCGGGCCGAACGTGTCCATCGCGACGATGACGCCGACGGTGGTGAGCAGGCCGGTGCCGGCCAGCGCGACCGCGAACAGCGACAGCGTGATCGAGCTGCCGCCGAGCAGGAACGCGCCGAAGACGCCGGCGCCGATCAGCAGCGCCGAGTAGACGGCCGACTCCAGGCCGACGCTGATGCCGGCGAGGATGACGGTGGCCGGGCCGGTCTGCGAGCTCTTGCCGATGTCCTGCACCGGACGCCGGTTGGTCTCGGTGAAGTAGCCGGTCAGCGCCTGGATCGCGGCGGCCAGCACGATACCGATCACGACCGCGCCGATGGCGACCAGCCGCGGGTTGCGGTCGACGTCGGTCAGCCCGCCCTCCAGCTCGGCGAACGTGGCCGGCAGGTACGCGAACGCGGCGATCGCGACGAGCACCGCGGCGATCAGCGCGGACAGGTAGAAGGCCCGGTTGATCGCGGTCAGGCCGTTGCGGTCGCTGGCGCGCAGCCGGGTGATGAAGACGCCGACGATCGCGACCAGCACGCCGATGGTGGAGATGATCAGCGGGAAGACCAGGCCGGTCTCGCCGAACGCGGCCCGGCCGAGGATCAGCGCCGCGACGAGCGTGACCGCGTACGACTCGAACAGGTCGGCGGCCATGCCGGCGCAGTCGCCGACGTTGTCGCCCACGTTGTCGGCGATGGTGGCGGCGTTGCGCGGGTCGTCCTCCGGGATGCCCTGCTCGACCTTGCCGACCAGGTCGGCGCCGACGTCGGCGGCCTTGGTGAAGATGCCGCCGCCGACCCGCATGAACATGGCGAGCAGCGCGGCGCCGAAGCCGAAGCCCTCCAGCACGGTCGGGGCGTCACCCCGGAAGATCAGCACGACCAGCGCCGCACCGAACAGGCCGAGGCCGACGGTGAGGAAGCCGACCACGCCGCCGGTGCGGAAGGCGATCTTCATGGCGGCCTCGCGGCCACCTTCCCGCTCCCGCGCGGCCGCTGCCACCCGCAGGTTGGCGCGGGTGGCCAGCCACATGCCGGCGCCGCCGATGAACGCGCTGAACAGCGCACCCACCACGAAGAACGCCGAGCGGCCGGCCTTCACGAGCGTTTCGTTGCCGTCGGTGTCGTGCACCGGCAGCAGGAAGAGCAGCACGACGGCGATCACCACGAAGATCGCCAGCGTGCGGAACTGCCGCAGCAGGTACGCCGACGCGCCCTCCTGCACCGCGCCGGAGATCTCCTGCATGTTGGTGGTTCCCTTACCGGCTGCCAGGACCGCCCTGGTGAGGGCGGCCGCGAAGACGAGCGCCACCAGCGCGATGACCGCGGCGATGACGACGTACGTCACGTTGGCTCCGGTAAGGGACAGTGCGCCGCCGTCGGCGGCCAAGGTCCCGGACATCTATGTCCTCCTGTACCGAACAACTCGCGCCGACCTGTGGAGACGCACGGGCCGACGCCTGGATGCGGACTCGCAAGCGCGCGCCGACCCACTCCGGCGGACCAGCGATGAACTCCCGTTCCCGCTGGCTACGGGACGGGATCACTTGCTGACAACCCGCGTACTGTAGCCCTCTGGCGTGGCGGAGGTCACACCGAGGGGGCACCGTGTCTCGATGATCTTCGTAACTGTGTTATGCGAAGAAATCTGATATATGGCGCGGCCAATACGACGAGGCCGCGCTCCCCTTTCGGGGAGCGCGGCCTGCGTGTGCGTTTCGGGTCAGGCGCGGCCGGCCGGCCAGGACATCCGTACCTCGGTGCCGACGCCGTCGTCGACCGGACGGACCTGGAGATCCTCCACGAAACCGGCGAGCAGCGCGAAGCCCACCCCGGTGGTGAGCGCGTCCTCGCTGAGCGACTCCTTGGCCAGCTCGTCCGGGCCGAGCGCGGCCAGGCCGAGGCCCGCCTCGATCGGGGCCCGGTCCACCACCCGGACCGTGTAGCCGCCGCCGTCGGACATCTCCACGTACACCGGGTCGGCCAGGCCGTACTGCCGGTGCAGCGCGACCGCCCGGGTGCACGCTTCACCGATGGCAAGGCGCACCTCGTCCAGCAGGTCCTCGCGTACGCCGGCCCGCCGGGCCACCGCGACGCCGACCAGGCGGGCGGTGCGCACGTGCACCGGGGCCGGAGAGAAGGACAGCTTGACGGTCGCCATCACGCGCCGGTGGAGTCGGCGGCGATGGCCGCGTCGACCGTCGGATGCAGCGGGAAGACCTGGTCCAGGGCGGTGATCCGGAAGATCTTGAGCAGCGGCTCCTTGTCGCAGACCAGCGCGAAGGAGCCACCGGCCGAGCGCAGCCGCTTGAGCGCGCCCACGAGCACACCCAGACCGGTCGAGTCGAGGAAGTCCACCCGGCCGAGGTCGACCACCACGTGGCGGGCCCCGCCGTCGATCAACTCCAGGAGCCTTTCCCGCAGGCGGGGGGCGGTGTAGACATCCACCTCACCACCGACCTCGAGCACCGTGTGCTCCCCCACGGCGCGGGTCGCCAGCGACAGCTCCATCGGTCCCTCCTCGGTAAACTCTCCTGGGCATCTAACCATCTCCCCGTGCGGCCCCCTCGGTCACCGGCCACGCCCTCCCCATACCCCCACCCTGCGGTTCCCAATTCCGAACACCAGTGCGAGAGTGCAGGACGTGACCGACCACAGCCCCGGCCCGCGGCGTGCGCCGGGCGAGCTGCTGCGCCGGCTGCGGCTGCGTCACCCCACCGACCCGGTCACCCACGTCGAACGCGTCCCGGCCCGCGCCGGCGAGCCCGCCGGGTGGCCCGTCTGGGCGCCGGAGGAACTGCGGGCGGCGTTCGCGCGGCGCGGCGTCACCGCCCCGTGGCGGCACCAGGCCGAGGCCGCCGAGCTGGCGTACGCGGGCCGGCACGTGGTGGTCGCCACCGGCACGGCGTCCGGCAAGTCCCTGGCGTACCAGCTTCCCGCACTGAGCACGCTGCTCGCCGACCCGCGCGCCACCGTGCTCTACCTGGCGCCGACCAAGGCGCTCGCCGCCGACCAGCTCCGCGCCGTCGCCGGTCTCGAACTCGACGGGGTACGCCCCGCCACCTACGACGGGGACACCCCGCGCGCCGAACGGGAGTGGATCCGCCGGCACTCCCGGTTCGTGCTGACCAACCCGGACATGCTGCACCACGGCGTCCTGCCCGGGCACGCACACTGGTCCGGGTTCCTGCGCCGGCTCGCGTACGTGGTGGTCGACGAGTGCCACACCTACCGGGGCGTCTTCGGCTCACACGTCGCGCACGTGCTGCGGCGGTTGCGGCGGCAGTGCGCGCGCTTCGGGCGTACACCGGTTTTCCTGCTGGCCTCCGCCACGTCGGGTGATCCGGCGGCGGCGGCCGAGCGGCTCACCGGCCTACCCGTCACCGCCGTCACCGAGGACACGTCGCCGCGCGGCGGGGTGACGTTCGCGCTCTGGGAGCCGCCGCTGCTGCCGCCCACCGACTCGTCCGTCGACGCCGACCTCGTCCAGGTCCGGCGCTCCGCGCTGCGGGAGACCGCGGACCTGCTCGCCGACAGCGTGGTCGAGGGGGTACGCACGCTCGCGTTCGTGCGGTCCCGCCGGGGCGCCGAGGTGGTCGCAGCGAATGCCCGGCGGTCGCTCGACGAGGCCGTACCCGGGCTGGGCGACCGGGTTGCCGCCTACCGGGCCGGCTACCTGCGCGAGGAGCGCCGCGAGCTGGAACGGGCGCTGCTGCACGGCGACCTGCTCGGGCTCGCCTCCACCAACGCGCTCGAACTCGGCGTCGACCTGGTCGGCCTGGACGCGGTGCTGATCTGCGGCTGGCCCGGCACCCGCGCGTCGCTGTGGCAGCAGGCCGGGCGGGCCGGGCGCTCCGGCGACGAGGCGCTCGCCGTGCTGGTGGCCCGGGACGACCCGCTCGACACCTACCTGGTGCACCACCCGGAGGCGCTGTTCGGGCGGCCGGTCGAGGCGACGGTGCTCGACCCGGCCAACCCGTACGTGCTCGCGCCACAGCTCGCCTGCGCCGCCCACGAGTCCCCGCTCACCCCGGCCGACCTGGACCTGTTCGGTGAGGGCGCGAAGGAGGCGGTGGATTCGCTGGTCGAGGCGGGGGCGCTGCGGCAGCGGCCCACCGGCTGGTACTGGCGGCACCGGGAACGCCCCGAGGTCGACCTGCGCGGCGAGGGCGGCGCCCCGGTGTGCGTGGTGGAGGAGTCCACCGGCCGGCTACTCGGCACCGTCGACGGCGGGTCGGCGCACTTCCTGCTGCACACCGGCGCGGTCTACCTGCACCAGGGCGTCTCGTACGTGGTCGACTCGCTCGACCTGGCCGACGGGTGCGCGCTGGTGCACGCCGAGGAGCCGGACTGGTCCACCCACGCCCGCGACGTCACCTCGCTGTCGGTGGTGTCGGTCCGCTCGTACGTGGACGCCGGACCGGTCGGCCTGTTCCTCGGCGAGGTGGACGTGACCAGCCAGGTGGTGTCGTACCAGCGGCGGCGCATCGCCACCGGCGAGGTGATCGACACCCGCCCGCTGGACCTGCCCGCGCGGGAGCTGCGCACCGTCGCGGTGTGGTTCACGCTCTCCCCCGAGTCGCTGACCGCCGCCGGTGTCGAGGCGGCTGACGTGCCGGGCGCGCTGCACGCCGCCGAGCACGCCGCCATCGGCCTGCTGCCGCTGATGGCGACGTGCGACAGGTGGGACATCGGCGGGCTGTCCACCGCCCTGCACCCGGACACCGAGGCGCCGACCGTCTTCGTCTACGACGGCCACCCCGGCGGGGCGGGTTTCGCCGAGCGGGCGTACGGCACCGCCGCCGCCTGGCTGCGCGCCACCCGGGACGCGATCGCCGAGTGCGGGTGCGAGACCGGGTGCCCGTCGTGCGTCCAGTCCCCGAAGTGCGGCAACGGCAACAACCCGCTGGCCAAGGCGGAGGCGGTGAAGGTCCTCGACGTGGTGCTGACCAACCTCGCCACGGCCGGCGGCGAGGCGGCGGTGGCCGGCCCGGAGGCGGTGGCCGGCCCGGAGGCGGTGGCCGGCCCGGAGGCGGTGGCCGGCCCGGACTCGGGCGGCCCGGAGCGCGGCGAGGTGTTGCCCCGGCAGGACGACCGGGCGGCCCGCCCAGCTCAGGCGGCCGGTGCCCCACCCGCCTGACCGCACCGGGCCGGTTGGGGCTGCCCGCCGCCACTTCGGGGAGGTTGCGGTATCGACAGGTGCTGGACCCCGCCACTTCCCCGAACTGGTGTCGATCAAGCTGGGCCGTGCGGCTCCGCGGGTGCCCAGGTGTCTGGTTGGTGGGACGGGTGCATGAGGGTAGGGCCGTCGGGGCATTGATGTATGGGAGCGCTTCCATGCATCATTTCTGGTAGCGCTCAGGTGACCCGAGACCCGTCCCGCCGGAGGTGCCGCCGTGGCCGACACGATCGCCGAGACCGTCGAGCTGCTCTACACCATCGACCAGGAAAACCTCACGCCCGACCAGCAGATAGCGCTGGGCACCGCGATGGCCACGCTCGCCCAGGCGGAACGGCTGGAGCAGATCAACGAGCGTCTGCGCGGCATCCATCAGGTGCTGAACAGCTGGGCGATGAAGGCCACGGTCGACGGCGGCCGCTGACCTTGCGTCCCGCCTCCACTTCCGGCGCGCGGTCGCGCAGTCCCGGCCCGCGCCGGTCACGGCAACGGCGCCATGCTTCGCCTCATGCCACCGTGCGGCTCCTGCGTGCGGGCCCGTCCGTCCAGGCAGCGGTGGGTGCGCTCGGGCGAGCGGTCGTCGGCCCGCTGTGCAAGACTCCGGCGACCCCTCGAAGGAGAGCCCATGTCGCCCGACAACCTGCAGGCCCAGCACCGGTTCATCATCCGTCAGCGACTCCGGATGATGGTCAACCAGTACGAGGTGCACTCGGTGGCGCCCGACGGCTCCGAGGGTGGGCTGCTCGCGTTCGCGCAGCAGAAGCGGCTCGCCTTCAAGGAGCAGGTGACCATCTACACCGACGACTCCAAGCAGTACGCCCTTCTCGGCTTCAAGGCCCGTCAGCGGCTCGACCTCGGCGCCACCTACGACGTGACGGATCACGCGGGCAACCCCATCGGGCTGTTCCGCAAGGACTTCGCCCAGTCGCTGCTGCGCTCGACGTGGCACGTCGAGCAGCCCGGCCTGCCGCCCGCCACCGGGCAGGAGCGCAGCCTGCCGGTGGCGCTGCTGCGCCGGTTCGTCGACTCGCTCTCCTGGCTGCCGTACCACTTCGACTTCATGGCCGGCGGCCAGCCGGTGTTCTCGGTCGACCGGAAGTGGGGTCTGCGGGACCGGTACAACGTGGAGATCCAGCACCCGCAGATCGACCGTCGGCTGGTGATCGCCATGGCGGTCGGACTGGACGCCCTCCAGTCCCGCTGACCTGCGGCACTCGGGCCCGGCCCGGCTCTCGGTTCCGGCACTGGCGTCCGCCCGTCAGGACCGGGCCGGGCCGGCCCGGGACGTCGCGACGGCGTCCCGGGTCAGCCCGGCAGCGGGGCGACGCGTACCTGCGCCGTGACGATCAGGTCCAGTCCGTCGGCCCGGCATCCGGTCATCCGGCCGCCGTTGGCCGAGACCAGGTCGGCGGCGCGAGCGCAGGCGTCGTCGGCTCCGTCGAGCACCCGCACGGCACCGGCCAGCGCCCCGAAGTCCGCCGCGTTGCGGGCCTGATGCCGCGCACACCGGGCCGCCCCGAGCGCGGCGCCGAACACCCCGACCAGCACGAACACCAGCCCGATCGCGAGCAGGCACACGGTCGCGCCGCCCCGGTCGGTCGAGGACGTCCTCACACCAGGCTTCCCGCGCTCCCCTCTCCCCGCAGGCCCGCCCACCCGGGATCTGCTCGCCCCGCGCCTGCTCGGGTCGGCTCGGCCTCCCACGACGACCTGGCGGAAGGACGAGTCGGCCCAGGCACCGCCGGCTCTCACGGCACCGGCCCCGGCGCTCCGGGTTCCACTGCGGCCACCGCCTCCGCCGACACGACCAGCCGGGGCAGCCGCGTACCGAACGTCCGGACCGGTGCCCGGACCGTCGCCGTGACCCGATCGCCTGTCACAGTCACCGACACCTCGGCGCCGTCCGGGGCGTACCGGGTTGCGGCAACCGTGCCGGGCTCGCCCCGGGCCGCCGCGAGCGCCGCCTCCCGGGCCGCGTCGACACACGCGACCCGGGTACCCACAGCGTTCACCGCGGTCAGACCGGCGACGAGGAGCAGCATGAGCGCCGGCAGGCCGGCCGCCAACTCAGCGGTGAAGGAACCCCGCTCGCACGCGACCCACGAGCGCCACCGGCGCCGCACCTCCCCGGCCCGGGTGCCGACGGCGTCCCGGGTCGAGCCGGGCTCGGTCGACACGTCGAGCGGGACTGCTGGTTCGTGGAGCCACCCACCACCACGGCCAGCCCGCCGGCGCCCGATCACTTCAGGGCCCGGTCGATGACGGCGGTCAGCGCGGACTGCACGTTGCCGGAGGTGAGCACCTTCAGCAGGATCCCGGCGAAGGCGACCGCGGCGAGGGTGCCCACCGCGTACTCGGCGGTGTTCATACCGGCGTCACCCCGCAGGCGGGTGAGGAGCTTGCGCATGTCGTACGTCCCTTCTCGATGGTTCACAGCACGTCGCCGAGCACGGCGACGATCACCGGCACCAGACCGGCGAGAATGAAGGCGGGCAGGAAGCACAGCCCGAGCGGCAGCACGATGAGCACGCCCGCGCGGCGGGCCGCCGCCTCGGCCGAGGTCGACCGTTCGGCGCGCAGGTCGTCGGCCAGCCGGGTCAGCGCGCGAGCCAGTGCGGCGCCGCTGTTCGACGAGCGGACCGCCGCCGCGACCACGGGTTCGGCCCCGGTGACGCCTTCCAGGTGCGCCCAGGCCTCGCCGGGGCTGCCTCCGAGCCGTAGCGTCCGGCCGACCCGGCCGAGCCGGTCCGCGAGTGGCCCGCCGAGCGCCTCGGCGACGGCGAGCACCGAGCGGTCGACCGGCGCGCCCGCCCGCAGCGCGGCCGCCAGCAGGTCCGCGGCGAGCGGCAGGTCGGCGGTCTCCCGCAGCCGCCGTTCCCGGGCGGCGCGCGGCTCGATCCGGCGTAGCAGACGGTCGGCGGCGGCACCGGCCAGCAGCCCGAGGAACACGCCCGTGACACCGGCGACCACCACCGCCACCGCGATTCCGGCCAGCGCTGCGCCGAGGCGTACCCGATCCGGCCACCACGCCGGGCGAATGGGCGGCGGCGTCGGAGCGAGCCGGCGCAGCCGCCGTGCCGGGCGGACGACCGGACCGGCGACGACCAGGAGCGACGCGGCGCCGCCGAGACACACGGCGGCCAGTACCTGCCGTGACATCAGGCGGCCCGCCCGGGCGTGACGCCGAGTCGCTCGGCCCAGAGCAACCCGCCGACCTGCAACACGACTGCCGCCACCGCACTGCCGGCACCCACCGGCGTGTGCAGGAGCACCGCCACCGGGTCCACCCCGATGCCGTAGCCGAGACCTATGCCGCCGAGCGGCAGCGCGGCGAGCAGCCACGCGGTCGCCCGAGCCCCGGCGGCCTGGGCGGCGGCAGCGGCAAGGCCCCGGTCGGCGGCGCGGGCGTCGGCCTCGATCCGTTCCAGCAGATCGGCCAGCGGCGCACCCGTCTGGTCGGCCAGCCTCCCGGCGGCCCGGGCCAGCCGCGCGACGCGTCCCGGGCCGTCGTCGACACCGCCGTCGACGGGTAGCCCGGCCCGCAGGTCGGCGGCGACGGCGGCGAGGCGGTCGAGATCGCGGCGATGCGCGAGGGTGGCCGTCCGGTGGGTACGTCGGCGCAGCACCGCCCGGGCCGCGAGCACGCCGTAGGTGGCGAGCACCAGGGCGGCCACCGGACCGCCGAGCAGTGCCCCGGTCACGGCCCCGCACAGCGCCGCCACGGGCAGCACGCGTCCGGCGGAGAGCGGCGGCGCAGGAGCCGACGCCGGAGAGGGCGTCACCGGAGCCGGCACGAGGCCCGTCCATCGCCGTACCTGATGCCCGACACCGGGTCGACGCCGTTCCCGGCCCCGGCCGGGAGGCCGTGCGGACGCCTTCGGCCCGGCGTCGAGCGGACGTCGTCGCAGGTCCGGGAATGCTGGACGTGCGCCCTTCACCCGCTCGACCGGGATGTCCGCACTGCCCAGGACCGCCAGCCGCCGGGCGCGAGCGGCCCGTACCGGCCAGGCGACGGCGACCGCCGCAGCCACCAGGAGCAGGACCGCCGGCCAGAGGTGGCCGGTCACGACGGTTCCGCCGGACCGGGCCACGCCGCCTGGAGGATCGGCGGTACCGGCGCTCCCCGCTCCCGCAGCAGGCCGGCGAGCAGCTGGGCCGCCGGGGCAAGACCCCGGCCGCGCGCCCAGGCCGGAACCACCGTCACCACCCGGTCGGGCCCGTCGGGCAGCAGCAGGCCGATGGAGTCGAGGACGCGCCCCTCGCCGGTACGGCGGAGCTGGAGGACGACCTGCAACGCGGCGGCGACCTGCGCGTGCAACGCGAGCCGGGGCAGGCCGCCGAGCATCCCGAGCGCCTCCAGCCGGGCCGGAACGTCGGCCGGGGCGTTCGCGTGCAGCGTTCCCGCCCCGCCGTCGTGGCCGGTGTTCAACGCGGCGAGCAGATCGACCACCTCGGCGCCCCGGCACTCGCCCACTACCAGCCGGTCCGGCCGCATCCGCAGCGCCTGCCGGACCAGGTCGCCGAGCCCGACGGCTCCGGCGCCCTCGACGTTCGCCGTCCGGGCCTGCAACCCGATCACGTGCGGGTGCACCGGGCGCAGCTCGGCGGCGTCCTCCACCAGCACGATCCGCTCGGTGCCGGGTACCAGCCCGAGCAGCGTGTTGAGCAGCGTCGTCTTGCCGGATCCCGTGCCGCCGCTGACCAGGTACGCGAGGCGGGCCGCCACGAGTGCGGCGAGCAGCGGGGCGATCGGCCGGGGCACCGTGCCCCGCTCGACGAGTTCGTCGAGAGTGAACGGCCGCTGCCGGAAGGTACGCAACGACAGGTAGGGCCCGTCGGTCGCCACCGGAGGCAGCACCGCGTGCAGCCGGGTGCCGTCGGGCAGGCGCGCGTCGGCGTACGGGGAGGCGTCGTCGAGCCGGCGACCGGCCGCCGAGGTGAGGCGCTGCGCCAACCGGCGTACGTCGTCGAGCGTGCCCAGCGGCACGGCGACCTGCCGTAGCCCTCGTCCCCTGTCGACCCAGACCCGCACCCCGTTCACCAGTACGTCGGTGACCTGCGGGTCGGCGAGCAGCGGCGCCAGTGGACCGGCGCCGACCAGGTCGTCGTGCACCCGGTCGGCGATCCGCAGCAGCGTGGTGTCGCCGAGCACCGCCGTCGCCGGTTCGGCGCGTACCGCGGAGACGATCGCCGCGGGCGTGACCGGGGTGGCCTCGGCGGCGAACCGGTGCCGGACCCGGGCGGCCAGCTCCCCCGGGTCGGCCGGCGCGGTCATGCCGCACCCGCAGCCGACGACCCGACCAGCTCGTCCACGATCCGCTGGCACAGCGCGGCGAGCGGCCCCTTCCCGCTCGCGCCCGGCGCCTCGCCCCGCTCCAGCCCACGGCACAGCCCCGGCTCGGGCCGCAGCGTGCCGGCGAGCGGCAGCCCCAGCGCCCGGGACACCTCGGCCGCGCGCAGCCGGCCGGGCGCCGGACCGCGCACGATGACCGACAGGTCGACGCAGTGCGGCGCGGCGACGGCGGCGACCCGGGCCGCGGCGGCCGCCGCCCGCAGCTCGGCCGGTACGACGAGCAGCGCCCGGTCGGCGGCCTGGAGCGCGACCACAGCCGCGTCGTCGAGGTGCCGGGGCAGGTCGAGTACGACCAGGTCCCGCCCGCGTCGGCCGGCGTCGACTGTGGCGGCCATCGCCTCGGCCGGCAGGTGCCGCAGGTCGCCCCGGTCCCAGGAGAGCACCACCAGGTCGCCCCGGCTGGGCAACGCGCGGATCAGCGACGGCGGGTCGACCCGCCCGTCCGTGCCGGCCAACTCCGGCCAGCGCAACCCGTCGAGCTGCTCCCAGCCGAGCACCAGGTCGAGACCGCCACCGAGCGGGTCGGCGTCGACGAGCAGCGTGCGGAGCCGGGACCGGGCCGCGCTGACGGCGAGCCCACCTGCAAGCACGCTGGCTCCGGCGCCGCCTCGGCCGCCGAGCACAGCCACCACCCGGCCCTGACCCGGGCCGGCCGGACCGGCCACGCACTCGGCGAACCGGTCGACCAGCCAGGGCTCGGCCGCCGGCAGCGTCGCGACGTGCTCCGCACCGATGAGTTCGGCCAACTCCGTACCCGGATCGAGCTCTCCGGAGCGACCGACCAGAACCGTGCGGGCGCGGCGGGGAAGGCGCGCCCGCAGGCAGGCCGCCGCCTGGTCGGCGCCGATGAGCACCAGCGGCGCCGGCGCCCAGCGGGCCCGGGCGGCGGCCGGGTCGGCCGCCAGCTCGACCTCGGTGCCGCCAGCCGCCGCGAGTCGCAACAGCTCGTCGAGAAGGTCGCCGTCGGAGGTGACGAGCAGGGGCAGGCGACGGTACGGCGGGAGCGGGGTACGGGGCGGCATGGCGGCCTCCATCGGTCGGACTCGGACGTGCCGCGGTGCAGCCTGCCCGGCCGAGGGATGCGGGACCGGTGCCCTGTGGACAACGGAGGGCGTTGTGGACAGACCTCGGTGGCCCGGTTGATCTGCTATGTGCCGGAGACGGAGGCAACGAGTGGCCCGTCGGCCATTGACGACAGGGATGATCAGTAGCGGATAATCGGGGCCCCTCGCCGCTCGATGAACGGCACCGGCTTGCGGAATCGAGGCCATGACCGATTCACCGCACCCCCTCACGCCCCCCTCGGTACGACCCCATTCACGGTCCGCCCCAACGGCCGGCGGCGAGATCTGGCTCCGCGATCCGTCGCCGACGCTGCTCGCCGCCATCGCAATCGGGCTCGTGGTCGTGGTGCTGGCGAGCATCGTCAGCGTCTTCGCCACGCCGCGTCGCCCCGACCTCCCGCCGCCGCTCGAGGGCCAGGCGATCCTGGCGTCCCCGACGAGGGCGGGGTCGGTGACGGAGACGCCCGCCGAGTCCTACGCGCCGCCGTCGGTGTCGTTCTCCAGCCGCGCCGTCGCGCCCAGCCGCACCGCCGCACCGACCCGCCGCCCCACCCCGAGCAGCCGGCCGACCTCGCCGAAGCCGTCGATCCCCCGGTCGAAGCCGCCGGTGGTCGGCCCGGGGGAACTGGCCCCGCTACCGGCCTCGCGTGAGTCGCGGCTGCGCTCGCACGGCGGTGGCCCGTCGACCTTCATCGACTTCGTCAACAGCCACGGGTCGACAGTCGTGGTCCACTGGATCAACTACGACGGCCGTCGACAGCAGTACGCGGTGCTGCGGCCCGGGCAGTCCTACCGGCAGCAGACGTACGTCGGTCACCCGTGGGTCGTGGCCGACGAGCGGGGCCGAGGCTTGGTGTGCTTCGAGCCGGACCGGCAGACGCTGCGCGCGGTGATCCGGTAACTCCCTTGCCCGGCCCGACCGGCGGCTGCGATGCTCCGCCGGATGATCGACAAGCCGGACATCGACGAGCGGCTGCTGGCGGCCGAGGTCGCCGCCGCCTGGTCGGTGGACGTCGTCGACCTGGCGTTCATGCCGGTCGGCCTCGACGGGCACGCGTGGGCGTACCGGGTGGAGACGTCCGACGGCGGGCGCTGCTTCCTGAAGGTACGCCGCGGCGACTTCACCCCGGCCGCCGTCCTGCTGCCCGGCTTCCTCCGCGCGCGGGGCCTTCGGCAGGTGGTCGCGCCGCTGGACCTTCGCCTCGATGGCGGGGTTGCACGTCGGTTCGGGGACTACCGACTACTGCTCTACCCGTTTCAGGACGGCGACAGCCTGTGGGGCCGCGGTCTCACCGACCGCCAGTGGATCGAGTACGGCGATTTCCTGGGCCGGCTGCACCGGGTCACGCCGAGCGCTGAGGTAGCAGCCGTCCTGCCGGTCGAGACGTACCGATCGAGCGCGGGCGACCGACTGCGGACCCTCGGCGGGCAGGCCGCTGCGAGCGAGACCCTGGGTGCCTTCTGGAAGCGGTACGGTGCCGCGCTGCGCCGGTTGGCGGAGACTGTCGACGACCTGGCGTCGCGCGTGACGCCGGGACAGCACGTCATCTGCCACGCCGACATCCATCCGGGCAATCTCATCGCCGACGGCGACGGGACGCTGCACGTCGTGGACTGGGACGCGCCGATCCTCGCGCCGCGCGAGCGGGATCTGATGTTCGTCCACAGCGCCGACTTCGGCGAGCACCCGATCGACGCGCACCGGGCTGAACTCTTCCGCGAAGGCTACGGGGCGCTGGAGCCGGACCCGGTCCTGCTGAGTTACTACCGCGGCGAACGGCATCTCGACGATGTCGCCGCGTTTCTGGGCAGCATCCTCGGCCCCGAGGCGAGTGCGGAGTCCCGGGCCAACGATCTGCACTGGCTCATTCGCATCGCCGAGGCGGTCGCCGACCCCGGCTACGCGCCCTGAGCTGACGCGGAACGCTCGTCCCGGAAAGGGACGACCCCCGTCGGGGGGATGCGGTTTCAAGCTGTCGGCTGCTGCCAGGCGGTGTCGGCCCGCGTCGAAGAGCAGGTGCCGGACGCCGTCGTTTGACGTTAACGTCCGACCCGCATCAAGGCTCTCGCTGCCTTCTTGCTGCCTCGCTGCCTGACGCCTCGTCTACAAGCCCTGTGCGTCATGTCCGCACGCCGGCGGCTGCGACAACCGTGATGATGGCAAGCGTTGAGACAGCCAGCTGTCGCTGGTGTGGCGGAGGCAACCAAGATCGGCTTCAATAACTCCCGTGCCAACTATCCGTGACCGGTTCGCTGCCGCCCGCGCTGGGTGGGCTTCAGGTGTCTTCGCCGCCCCATCAACGACGCGAAGGCACCGAGCTCTTCGGTCGGACGCAAGTCGTCCTCGGTACAGCCTTCGATCACGCCGACTACAACAGTCCATCCGCCATAGGCCATCACGACTAGAGCTCGCCCCAGTCGCGCCCTTCGATGTGAAGCCGGATCCCTGGCAGCGGCTGATTGCATTGGGCAGCATACTGTCGGTCCTTGTCCTTGCCATAGGGCTCTATATCACCAATAGCGCAAACCGCAGCCAGCAGGACTTAGCTGCGCAGAGTCAAATAACAGAGCGGTTCACCTCAGCAATCGAACAGCTGGGCCAGGCGGGGGGTGACAAGATTGATGTACGGCTTGGGGCAATCTATGCCTTGGAGCGGATCATGCGGGACTCTGCGGCGGATCATCCCGCTGTAGTAGACATTCTTACCGCGTTCCTCCGCGTACACGCTCCAAATAAGGCTGGTAGCCCAGCCATCCAGCCGAGCCCGCGTGAGGCAGAGAACACCTTGTCACCGCCGGTGGACATCCAAGCCGCATTGACGGTCCTCGGGCGCCGAAACCCAGTGAGGGACAGCGGTGACGTCGACCTGAGTTATACCGACCTTCGGGGTGCGAACCTAAGCCATGGAAGGTTCAGTGACGCCGACTTGAGCGGCGCGAATCTCGCGGGATCCAACCTCTTTCTCACAAACCTGAACGATGCGGAATTAAAGGGTGCCGACCTTCGTGGAGCTTGGATTCGTAACGCAAACCTAGTTGACTCGGACCTGTCCGATGCGAACCTGGCTGGAGCGGACTTGGGAGACACGAATCTTCGCTATGCCTGGATTAACGGCGCGAATTTTGCTGGCGCGAATCTGACTAACGCCCGGGTGTCGAGGGGGCAGCTCCGATGCGCATCCGTAGACAAGACAACTCACCTCCCAGAAAAGCTGGAGAAAGACACGTGGAGAGATGAAGTTGACTGCGAGTCGAGCTGAGGCTGCCACCGACCGAATGGTTTCGCCTGATAGGGAATCGGACACTCGGCGGCGGGCAGATTCAGCATCGGCTAATACCAGACCGATCGACATCCGCGGTTCCGGCTGGCTGCGCGTCCAGCAGGAGCGAGATCAACGGAGGACTAATATACGGAGATCACCGTGAACACTTCGGCAGTCGGAGAGTCATGTCATCGGGTTGACCTGGCACCGTCAGTTCGAAGGACATCGAAGCTGGCACTGTGGCCGTTCCTTCAGGCAGGCCGCGCGGGCATGCGAGGGGCATGGCGAGCGGCAGACCCGCCTTATGATGCGGACATGACGGACGACCAGTGGCGCGGCTTGGAGAACGAGACTGATGACCACCTGCGGGCGATCACCGAGATGCTCGGGATCTGGGCACGAGCGACACGAGGGGACGTCAGTGCGTACCGGGAGGCAGCGCAAAACATGCGCAAAGTCGATGACAACATCGAGGCGGGCGGCATGTTCCTCGATCCGGATCGCGAATGGCAATTGGCGTATGAGCGGCTTTGGGTAGCTGGATTCCGGCTAGTGACCTCGGCATTCCAGATGGAGAAGTGGCTGAAGGCACACCGCGCGGAACGCGGCTTGCCTCACGACGAAAGCCAGGCCCTGAGGACCTTGCGCAACACCTTGGAGCACCTAGACGAGGCGCAGTTCGAGTGGGGATATGCCCGCAAGAAGGACGGCCACAAGGGCTTGCCGCCATCGATCGACAAGCTGCCTGGTGGTCGACTCCTTTTAGGCTGGAGCCGCGAGTACAGTGAGCGTGCGTTCGGGCAGATTTCGGTTGAGAAGCTTGACGAGCGAGCGCGCGGCTTCACCTGGTACGACGAAGAACGCGAGTACCTGGAGTTCGAGCCGTCGGACATTGACTACGAGATCATGCAGTATGGCTATGACGACGGGATCAGTTACGACGAGGAGTAGCTTGCGCCGCCCGGCAAGTGCAACCGCCTTGTCGCGGCGGCCTTACTTCTGAGGGCCGCCATGAGTGGGCACAGCAGCGGCATCCAACCGAAACGTTCGGCGCCGCTGCTTGTGTAGCCTTTGATGCTGCAAGCCACCTGCCAACTAGTGTTCGTCAGTTGATACGAACGCGTAGGCGGGCGGCATCAGGGGCGCATCCCTCGTTCGACCGGACGAACATGCAGTCTCCCTCACCATCGCTGAGCGGGCCGAGTCTGACTTTCTGATCCTTCAATCGCACCAGGCGGTCCGCCTCCAGACTTCCTCCCCGAGCGGTCACCGAAAAACCTTGCGACGACCAAAAATCGACAGTCGAGGGGTAGCACACTCCATAAATAGAGGAGATGTCCACCTTTTCCGCCTGCCGCTTGACGACATTAACAAGGGAGCGGCCAATCCCTGAACGTCGATACTCGGGAACGACCGCCAAGGCGTTCAAACACCACCACGGTTCTTCAATTCCATGATCGTGATACATTGCAGCATCTACCCAACAGAAGCCCATGATGGGCGACTCCTCGGTTTCCCGGGCAACGATTAGAAGGTTGTCGCGGGCTGTTTCGCCCACTCCGAACCGCCAGTGCGTCCGCCAACTCTCCGGCTCATGAATCAGCGTCATTTCCGGCAGTTCCCGACGGGCCATTTCAGCCAGCGAAGGAATATCCTTGAATATTGCTGAAACAACAACGTGCTCTATTGTCCTCACCCCTTAATCCGGCCAAGTAGGTGCTAGCTACCGAGGCTCTTGCGTCACTGCTCCCGGCGCGGCCTTGCGCTGCGCAGCGACCTGGCGACGCCGAGCAGCCTGTTCGCGCTCGTCAGCCACCAACGCTTGAGCGCCCTCAGTAGCACCCCAAGCAGCCTTGGCAGTTACCGCCTCCACTACCCCGCGCCTATCGAGCCTGTAGGACTGCAACTCGTCCAGCACATAGACGAGCGCCGCCGCCTGCACCGCAGGAGCCCAGCGGGCAAGCAGATCCATCAACTCGCCAATGTTGTCGACCTTGACGAATGGAGATCCGTGCATGAGGTCCCAGACATCAACGATGTACTCCTCCCGGCCGCCCTTAACGATCCGCCGGTAAGAGCGGATGCGCAGGTCGGATTCTTCGCCACCGATCCCGAAGAACTCAGACCAGCCCTCCTGCTCAAGCCAACGGTCGGAATCGACCTTGTCGGGCCTGTCCTTGAACGGGTCATAGATCTCGTAGGTCATCGCTACATCCTGCCGACTTGTCCTAGCCGGCGACAGCAACCACGCTGCGCCCATCAGGCACCCAACCCTAGCCATCCCGATGCCGTCGACCCGCCCTCCTAAAGAGCGGGCCGCCGCGCGACCTGGCGTGTCAAGTGGACCTTGACGCGGTACGGAGTGCTGGACCTGCCGGAGTCGGCTCTCGTGTCACGGACCGCGCCCCCGGCGGACACCGCCACAGCGGCGCAGTTGACCCAACCTCGCCCAGCACGGACCCGGCTCCCGGGGTCGGAGCTGGCCACCGGCGCCACCCCTCCGCCTCCCAGGTGAGCAGTTGATCTGACCCGGAGCGGCTGCGGAGCCGGCTCCTGGACGACCGGCACGCCGCCGCGCGGACACCACCCCCATGCTTGGGGCTTGCCGCGCGGACCCGGCGCGCGCCCTCCCTGCGCCGCGCTGCTCGGGCGCGGCGCGGCCGGCTGCCGGCGACGAACCTCCACCACTTTCAACTACCCGTCTGCGGCGGCCCCTCCGGGCTTTCCGCTCTCCGCGCCAGCCGCCGGGCGTGTTGCGTGGCCGGAGTCGGAGCGCCAGCGTAGCGACGGACGCGCGCCCAGGCGGCGGCGCGTGCGGCCCGCTCAGGGCCGCCTTGAAGACGTACAGAAACTTTGAACCAACTCGCCGGCAGCCGACGCCAGCAGCCGGTTACCGATTGCCCCGGCTCCGAACCAAAGTGACCGGTCGCGACAAGGTTCAGCGGCGGCTGCACTACGACCAGGTGGTGCGGAGCCGCGCGGGACCGACCTCGGTTGACGATGGCTCGCAATTTCCACAGGATAGGTCGATGGCGCCCGTCGAACCCACAACTCGATACCACGATTTCATTGCTGCGGCCCGCCGCCACACTCCTAGTACGCTCCTGCCAGCCCTCGCGGCAGTCTCGGCCAGTCAGTTCGACGGTGGTGGCTACGGCGGGCGTCGCGACGAGGTCATCTTCCCCTGGGTGATTGCCGCGGCGGCCCGCGAGAACATCGCCTTTGGCAACGAGTACCGGTCGACCGCGCCCGTCAGCAGAAAGGATCTGGGTCGCCTTAGAAATATCTTCATGAACTTGGAAGATCCATTCCTAGACTCGGTGGGAGAACCAGGGGCGTCCGAGTCGTATCTGGTCAGGACCGCATTTGAGCAGTTTCCCTATCAGCACTCCCGGTACGACGAAATGTCCCGAATATTGCTACTATTTGACCGCGATTACACGGGGCTGGACTGTCGAATCCTGTCATCGACTACCTGGACCGAGCTGCTGGGGATTCCCGTGGATGCGTTCATGCGTGCCGCGTTCTTAGTCATGGTGGGGGCCCGCGTCAACGACGGTTGGTTCGACCCTCGCTGGCTAGGCCAGCCTCATTTTCAGCCGGCGCTGAACGCACTGGATGTAACTGGTCCTCAGGTGATGAACATCTTCCGCCGGATCTTTGCCACTGACGTCGAGACGGTACGGCAACGGGTGCTTGCGGAGCGCAAAGGCGACTCACGTCTCTACCGCTATGAGTTCAATCCATTGGTCGATAAACCATTTGTCTTGATGCCGGACGGTCGCTACCTGGCTCCGAACATCTACTTCGTGGCTCAGCGTCTGAGCCCAGCCGCCCTGTACTACGTAGGGTGGGAGTCGCTTGGCAGCGCGTTTCCCAATGATCTGGGAGTGGTTACAGAGGTGTACGTCGGCGAGCAGCTCGCTCTATTAGACACCGTGAACACCCTTCATGACGTCGAGTACGAGAGGGGTCAGCGCGCAGCAGACTACGTTCTCGTGCTGCCCGGCCTGACCGTGGTGATCGAGGTGAAGTCGGCCCGCGTTTCGCCGCCGGGCCGCCTGGATCATCAGGGCTATCTCGACGATCTTAACCGGGATGTCGGAAAGGCGCTCAAGCAAATTAAACGGACTGGAGACATGATCCGCGACGGTCACCCGGCGTTCGCTATGGTGGACTCCACCCAGGACATTCGGGGCATCGTTGTGACCGCCGAACCACACTATCTGCTCAACACCAAAATCTATCGCGATGTAATCCCCGATCCCGGGTATCAGACGGTTATTCTCTCACTCAGCGAACTAGAGCACGCAGTTGCTGCCGCCCACATCGGCGACCCGGTCGGCCTGTTCACAGCGTTGACCACACCTGGCCCCGTGGGTACCTACGACGCGGCGAAAGCCGTAGCGGTGCATGAACGATCCCTCGGGGTTACGCAGGCACGGAACCCGCTACTCGATGACGCCTACAAGCGTGCTTGGGGACCGCTCGACGCCGGCTCGTTAGGGACCCGTTCCTGAGGGCTCTGCCGGTGACGGCATGCTGGTAGGGCGACTGGGTCCGGCGAAAGCTGGCAGGGCGTCAGTGACCGATTGAGACTTGCGCGGCACACGTCCACTCGTACATGCGGTTGTCCCGGTGGAACTCCAGCAGCCCGACATGGTCGAGAGCCACGGTGACCGGTTCGGCCTCGACCGCCGCCAGCGCTCCAACAATCGGCTCCGCGGCTTGCGTGGTATTCGAGTAGGCGACGCTTACATGGGGGCGATACCCCTGGGCATGTTCGGGCGCCAACTCGACGTGGTCCGGCCCGAGGACATCTGCGATGACCGCCCTGACAGCGTCGCGGACCGCTGCCACGGGCTCCGGAGGCGATGCGGGCAGGTACACAGCCTCCGGACGCACCACGGGCCGATGGAACATCACGACTGGTGCAGGAGTTCGCGTCAATTTCGACCGGATAGCACGCTCCATCTCGGCGACCTGGCGGCCATCGAGTTCGTCGAGGAATCCGATGCCCTGCATCGTCAGGTGGAGCCAGGTCGATGGAATGAGGTCAAGGCCAGAGAAGGGGCGGAGCGCCTCCTGGTAGCGGCGCACGAGCTGGACGAGCTCCGCGTTTCCGCTCATGGTGAAGTGGCAAGCGTAGAAGTGGCGTCCCGCTCGCCATCCTGGCCTCCACCACCAGTGGTCTTGCAGGTTGTCTACGTGGTCGATGGGCTCTGACACCCTGCCCCCTTCAGATATCGGAGCGGCCGTCGGCGTCTTCAGGCTGCTGAGTGACGTCGTACTCGTCGATGATCTCGATACGGTCGGCCGGCCAGACCGATTCCGACACCTCAAGAACGGTGTCATCCTCGGCTCGGGCCACGTGTACGACGTGCACCACGCCTGTGCCCGGCGAGATCTGCAGCGCTTCCGCCTCGACCGCTGTGGGCATCCGCCACTGCCAGTGATCTCTGGCTCGGCTGTATCTCTTGCCGCTCAAGTCCTCGATGCACAGGAAGAGGGCCTTGGGCACCACCTGTGGTTGTTCGAGGAAGGTGCCAGCGGCGAAGCCTAACGGGATGTAGCTCGCGCCAACCTCCTGCGGTCGGCCACTTTCGCGGTCAGACAGGACGCGACGCCGGATCACGACTCGCTCTCCTGGGTCCATGCCCGCCGCTTGAGCAACATGCTCTGGCACTGGACCGCGCCCAGCGAAAGGAATCTCATGCCGCAAGTGGGCCGTGAGCAACTTGCCGTCAGTACGGGCTCGTCCGTACCGGTCGCGGGAACGCCGCTGGAGTCGGCGGTTGGCAGTGACGAAGGTGCCCACGCCCTGGCGGGCTTCGACGATGCCCTCTGCCCTGAGTACCCGAATGGCGCTGCGGAGGGTCTCCATCGAAAGGCTGGGGAAGGTTGCGCGAAAGCGCTCAAGTAGTGCGGCCTCGGCAGGCAGCCGCTCCCCTGGCCCATAGTTGCCGTTCTTGATGTCGCGCCGCAGCTCGTCTGCGATGCGCTGATACTTCGGGGCCTTTGCCCCCAGCTCACTAGTCATGTCGACCTCCACTCGAAATTCTAGTCCTCTAGAGGACTTGACGCCGTCAGCCGCATGGACCTACCTTGATTGCACCCACAGTCCTCTAGAGGACTAGAGCAATAGACCTAGGAAGGGGTCACGCTCATGAAGCTGTACGTGGACACCAAGGGCAAGCAGGTGACGGTGTCGAAGGACCCGGAGCCGAAGAACGACCAGAACGGCAATCAGCGGTCGGAGAAGGGAACGGGCCGGCTCATGTGGGCGACCCAGGTCATCGTGCTCGACGAGACCGGCGGTGAGGTCATCAGCATCACGACGGCGGGAGAGAAGCCGGGTGTGATGGTGGGGCAGCTCATCGAGGTCGAGCAGTTGGAGGCCATTCCGTGGGCGACCAACGGGCGCAACGGCGTCGCGTTCCGTGCGATCTCGCTGAAGCCGAAGGCTGGTTCGGCGGCCAAGTAGTCCTTCGCACAGCGTGCTGTGTGAAGCCTGGTGGTGTCTGACCTCCAGCGGCCTGAGGTCCGCTGATCGAGCCAAGTGAACAAGCAGTCCGAGGACGGCTCCGGCGTCCAACGTTCTCGGCCTGGTGACCACGACCGGTGGTCACACCCCCGTGAGAAATGGCGCGGGGTCGGTACCGGCGTCCAAACCTGCCGACCCCGTGCCCTCCAACTCATCCGACCCAACTCGCGATTGGGAGGGATTCGTCGTGTCCAAGTCTAGCCCTCGCCGCTCCTTCGGACGGAAGTCCAGCGGCACCATCACTGTCATCGAGGCCAGAGTTCACCGGTCCTCGGCGCGGAACGCCCGGTTGGCGTTCATCCTCACGGCGGTCATCGTCGGCCTTCTGTCGGCCGTGGTGGCCGCTTCCTCCATCCACCCCATCCTCGCCGTCTTCGTCGGCGCGCTCATCGGGGTTCCGCTCGGCTGCCTGGCCTGGCTGCTCGTCCGGATCTGGCCGGTGCTGCGGCTGCTGTGGTGGTGGACCCCCGAAATCGGGATCACCACGGTTCTCGGCGTCTGCTGGGTGCAGCTGGTCAACCACACCTCGACCCTGGTCACGCTCATCGTGGTCGCCCTGGTCGTGGGTGTCCCGGCCGCTGTGCCGGTGTCCCGCCGGTTCCTGGTCGCCTGGACCTGGTGCCTCGTGGTGCGGCACCGGCTGCGCGTGTGCTTCGCGCAGTTCATCATCGCCAACCAGTCCGGCAGCCTGCCGCTCATCCTGTGGGCCAAGCCCACCCCTGTTGGTGAACGGGTCTGGGTCTACCTGCGGCCCGGCCTGTCCCTGGCCGACCTGGAAGGCCGCCTCGACCGGATCGCGGTCGCCTGTCACGCCTCGACCGCTCTGATCGAGCGGGCCTCGGACCGTAACGCCGCCTATCTGCGGTTCGACATCAAGCGCCGCGAGGTGCTGACCGCTCAGGTCGGTTCCCCGCTCGTCGACGTCATCGACCCCGACACCCCGCCGACCGAGCGGATCCCGGCCACCGTGCCCACCGCCCTGGACCTGTCCGACGTCGACATGCCCACCGTCACCCTGCCCACGCAGGGCAGACCGGCCGTCAAGAAGCCGGCCACGACCGCCAACGGCAGCAAGCCCGCGGCTCCTGCCGCCAGTGACGTCGACGACGTCTCCGACTGGATCTGACCTTCACCCAACCGGTCGCGGAGAGCCCATGCGGCTCGTTCGTGTGGCTCTCCGCGCCCACCAACTGCCCAAGGAGGGCACCTCATGACCACCACACCCGCCCCGACCTCCGGGGTTCCGGTGGGGCCTGGCCTGTCGATGTTCGACCCCATCTTCGTCGGCATCGACGAGTTCGGTCACCCCGTCTACATCACCCTCGCCTACCGCAACCTGCTCGCCGGTGGCGAACCCGGCGGAGGCAAGAGCGGTCTGCTCAACACGATCGCCGCCCACGCCGCCCTGTCCGTCGACAGCCGCCTGGTGCTGCTGGACGGCAAGCTCGTCGAACTCGGCCAGTGGGAGGACTGCGCCGACGCGTTCATCGGCCCCGACATCACCGCCGCCCTCGACATCCTCCGCCGCCTCCAGCTGGTGATGAACAACCGCTACGCCTGGCTGCGCGCCCACGGCCGCCGCAAGCTCACCGCCGCCGACGGCCTGTCCGTCATCACCGTCCTCGTCGACGAAATCGCCTACTACAGCGCGACGGTCGGTTCGAAGCAGGAACAGGAAGAGTTCGTCGCTCTCCTGCGCGACCTGGTCGCACGCGGGCGTGCCGCTGGTATCCCGGTGGTTGCCGCGACTCAGCGGCCCAGCTTCGACATCATCCCCACCTCGCTGCGGGACCTGTTCGGCTACCGGGCCGCGTTCCGCTGCACCACCCCGAACACCTCCAACATCGTGCTCGGGCACGGCTGGGCCGAGCAGGGCTACACCGCCACCGACATCGCCCCCACCAACCAGGGCGCCGCCTACCTCATCGCCGAAGGCGGCACCCCCCAGCGCATCAAAGTCGCCTACCTCACCGACACCCAGATCGCCGGCATCGCGGACTACGCGGCCTGGATCCGCCGGCCCCGCCGGTTACCGACCCTGATCCCGGACCTGACCCGGGTGGATTTCGAGGTGGCCGCATGACCACCCGCGAACACGCCTACACCAAGGCCAACCAGCAGCGTGCCGCCCGGTACGTCGAGATCTGGATCGTCGCCCAACCGGGCGAGATCGCCTCGATGGTCCAGGTCGCCTCGGCCAGCGGCCGACTCGTCTACCTCGGCCCACCCCACCCGGTGGGCGGCGACGACACCCGCCAACGCCGCTACCTGCGGCTCCGCACCCGATAGCAGTCGACGGAACCGGCTCACGCCCTGCAAAAGCCGATCCGGTTCCGCCGACCTCCACCAACAGCCCCGAAAGGACGTGGCTGCCATGAAGGCTACCCACAACCCGACCACCGCAGCTCAGGTCACACCCGCTGACCTGCTGCGAATGGCTGCCCTCTACCTACGCCGACACGGCTGGCACCAGGGCACCTACTACCCCCACACCACCGACACCCCCACCCCGCCGGCCTGCGCCGTCGGAGCCATCGGCATGGCCTGCACCGGACACCCCGTGCACCACTGGTACGACCTCGACACCGACGAGCGGATCACCTACCTCGCCGCCATCGCCGCGTTCGTCGACTACCTCGACGACTTCGCGCCGGTCTTCCACATCGACGAAGACGGCTACCTGCTCGACGAGCACATCTCCCCCTACTCCTGGAACGACGAGCCCGCCCGCACCGCCGAGCAAGTCATCACCGCCCTTGAGGCGGCTGCCGACGAGTGGGACCGCCTCCACACCCAGGAAGGCGGAAACCGGTGAACACCGTCAAGAAGCCCTTGACGCCGCGCATCCCGGTACCGCGTCGCCGGGACGTCGTCGAGAACGACGCCTTCGCCGCCTTCGCCCGGCGCATCATCCGCGCCCACGGCCGCCGCGTCGCCACCGGCGACGTCGAAGCCCTCCGCGACCTCGTCGCCCTCTCCTCCGTCATCGACCAGGCCATCACCGAAGCCGTCATCGGGCTGCGGGCCTTCGGCTACTCCTGGGCCGACATCGGCTCCCGGCTCGGCATCTCCCGCCAAGCCGCCCAGCAGCGCTGGGGAGACCGGCCATGACCACCTACACCTACGACCCGGCCAACCCCGCCGACGAATTCCCCACCTACCCGTTCCTGCTCGCCCCCGACGGCCTGGCCACCCGCCGACAGCTCCGCGCCGCTGGCCTGCGCCCCGGCGGGCATCACGCGGTCGCGCAGATCCTCTGGCGTCGCGGCAAGCGCGTCGCCTACCTCTACCGCCTCGACCTCGCCGCCCCAAACGGACCGCCACCCCGGCGCAGCGGGAGGCGATTGCCAAGGCCCTGCTCGCCCGGCGCACCTGCCGCGACTGCGGCCAGACCAAGCCCTACTACATCCCCCGCCGCTACGGCTGCTGCCTCGACTGCCACGGAGGCCACTGATGGCTGTCCTGATCACCTTCGCCGTCGTCCTGCTCATCGGCATCGCCCTGGCCTACATGGGAGGCATCCGATGACCACCACCACCGCCGTCAACTTCGCCGCCCAGGAGCGGATGACCCCGGACGACTACGTCGTCACCGCCATCGCCCGCGACTTCGCCGCCCGAGGCGAACTGTCCTTCGAACGGTTCCTGTCCGGCTACTACGCCGAAAGCCTGCGCCTCATCCACGACGCCCACCTCACCCAGTGCACCGCCGGACCCGACCAGCACTGCCCCACCTGCAACGGCATCCGCGTCGGACTCGCCGGACTCGCCGCCGAACAACGCGCCGTCACCACCGGGCAGGTGCCCCATGACCAGTGACCGCCCCGCCACCAGCGGCCCGCGTATCGAGGGCCTGGTCCTGGTGCTCATCCTCATCGCCGTCGCCGGGTTCGCCGGTGCCGCTTCCTTCACCCACGTCAAGGACTGGACCCTCGCCAACAGCCCGGCCGGGACGGGCGCGTGGTTCGGCTGGGCCAACGCCGTCATCTCCGAACTGGTCCCTATCGCCTGCCTACTGACCATCCGCCGACGCCGCCGCACCGGCGCACCCATCGGCTACCCGCTGTTCCTGCTCATCGCTGCCGCCAGCCTGTCCCTCGCCGCACAGCTCGCGGTCGCCAAGCCCGGCATCTCCGGGTGGCTCCTGTCCGCTGTTCCGGCTCTGGCCTTCATGGCCCTGGTGAAGCTCGTCCTCGCCCCGGCACCGACACCGGAACAACCCACCACCACCCCGGCGGCTGCCCCGGCTGAACCCATCCGGGTTCAGGTGGCCGAGCAGGTCACCGCCGAGCCGGTACCACCGGCTGCCATCACCCCGGCCGCCGAGCGGGAGCCGGTCACCGCCCCGACCCTCACCCCGGCCACTGAGCCGGTGCCCGTCGCCGCACTCGCCGAGCCGGTCGACGTCCCTGTCCCCTCTCATCTGCTGCCGATGGCCCGGTTCGCGGCCGTGCAGCACGAACAGGCCAACGGCCGCCCCATCACCCCGGCCGAGCTGGCCGACCGCCTCGACGTCACCCCACCCGTCGCCGGACAACTCCTCGCCAGCATCGGCGGTGGTGCCCGATGAGCATCCACACCGTCGACGTCGTGCAGCTCCTGCACACCTGCCCGGCTGAGCCGGAGCCCCATCCCTACGACATCCGCCGGACCGTCATCGACGTCATCGACGGCGGGCCCTGCCGCAACCCGGTCACGATCCGCTGCGGCGACACCGTCACCCAGATCCGCTGCGGCCGGCACGAGCCGGTCAAGCGCCAATGTTCTGCCTGCCGGATCGTTGTCATCGAACGCACCATCACCAACCTGCACCCCACTGGGGTGGCCGGTTGATGGCCTCGACGCTGGACCTCACCCCCCGCGCTTCGGCCCGGGGGGTGGGCTCGAACGCCGATGTCCCACCCGTCTACAGCTGGACCGCTGCCGGGGCCGCGTTCGAACGCGCCACCCGACCCGACTACTTCGGCTGGCTCGAACACGTCCGCGCCGCCGCCGGCTGCACCCGCCCCATCCGCCTCGCCGGACAAATCCTCACCGTCGACGCCTCGACCGGCCGCGTCCTGGACACGCGGCACACCGACGGCATGCCGGACGCCGCGATCTACACCGCCTGTGGCAACCGCCGCGCCACGGTCTGCCCCGCCTGCGCCCAGACCTACCAGCGCGACGCGTTCCAGCTCCTGCGGGCGGGTTTGGTCGGCGGCAAGGGCGTGCCGGAGTCGGTGGCATCACATCCGGCGGTGTTCGCGACCTTCACCGCGCCGTCGTTCGGCACCGTCCACGCCCGGATCGTGAAGCGGCACACCTGCCGCAACCGACGCCGCTGCGACTGCCGCGCCGAACCCTGCCACGCCCGCCGCGACACCGGACTCTGCCCCCACGGCCGACCCGCCGTCTGCTGGGCCCGCCACGAGACCGGTGACGCGGTGCTTGGGCATCCGTTGTGCCTGGACTGCTACGACCACGACCATCAGGTCGTCTGGAACATCTTCGCCGGCGAACTCTGGCACCGCACGAAACAAGCCGCCGAACGATGGCTCGCCAAACTCGCCCAACGCCGCGGCGTCCCTCGGGTCGAGGTGGTCACTGCCTCCGGCAAGACCCGCAAGGTGGCCCCGGTGCGGCTGTCGCCCGGGAAGGTCGCGGAACTGCAAGCGCGGGGAGCGGTGCACTTCCACGCCATCGCCCGCCTCGACGGCGTCGACCCCACCGACCCGCAAGCGATCGTGCCCCCGCCGGCCGGGTTCACCGTCGACGACCTCGTCGACGCGCTGCGTCACGCCGCCCGGCAGATCACCTTCCACACCCCCAGCCACCCCGACCGGCCCGAGGGATGGCCGATCGCCTGGGGCGACCAGCTCGACCTGGAACCCATCGCCACCGACGGCTCGGGGGAGGTCACCGATGGGATGGTCGCGGGCTACCTTGCCAAGTACGCCACCAAAAGCACCGAGGCCACCGGGCACACCTCCACCCGCCTGACCGCCGACACGATCGGGGACTACGCCGACCCCGACGGCGACCACACCGCCCGCCTCATCGACGCCTGCTGGCGCATCGGCCGGCCCGTCCACACACCGGCCCCACTCTCCCAACGGCCCCGGGAACCCCGGCCACGGCCCGGCTTCGTGCAGCGCTGGGAATGCCCCGACTGCGGCACCCACACCCGCTACCCGGCTTGCCCCGTCTGCGTCGCCCACCGTCAAGCCGCCCTTGACAGCGAACCGACGAAACCAGCAACCACCAACCCCTACGCCCGGCTGCGCCGGTGGGCGCACATGCTCGGCTACGGCGGCCACTTCCTCACCAAAGCCCGCCGCTACTCCGTGACCTTCCGGCTCCTGCGCGACACCCGCGTCCAGTACCGGCGCCACGAGCACCAGGACCACCAACACCCGGCCACCGCCGGCCCACCCGCCGACCTGGTCGACGAGGACACCACCCTCATCGTCGGCACCCTCACCTTCGCCGGAGTCGGCTGGCACACCACCGGTGACGCCCTGCTCGCCAACACCGCCGCCGCCCTCGCCCGCGAACGACGAACCACCGGCCGCGAAGAACTCGCTCACGAACTCTCCACCCCGGCCAGCGTCGCGCCGGTCGCCGCTTGAACCCGACAGACCGAGGAGGTCACCCATCATGAGCACCACCGCCCGCCCCAACCCGGTCGTCCGGCTCGTCCCTCGTACCGGGACCGTCGTCGTCGAGCCGGTCACCTACACCGTCCGCGAGGTCGCCAAGCTCCTCGGCCTCTCGCTGGGCAGCACCTACGCCCTCGTCCGCGACGGCACCATCCCGGCGACCCGCCTCGGGGGCCGCTGGCTGATCCCGCGTGCCCGGTTCCACGCCTGGCTCGATGGCGTCACCGAGCAACCCGCCGCCACCGGCACCGAGCATGGCCGGAGGCGCTGATGGGCTTCGTCCGCAAAACTCCGGCCGGCACCTTCCGCGCCTGCTGGCGGGATCCTGCCGGTGGGCAGAAGTCCAAGAGCTTCCGCACGAAGCGGGAGGCCAACGCCTTCCTCGCCGATGTCGAGGGCAGCCTCAACCGGGGCACCTACGTCAACCCACACGCCGGGCGTACCCGTTTCGGTGACTTCGCTCAGCAGTGGCTCGCCACCCGGGCGGTCGAGGCGCGTACGACTGAGCGGACCGTCTCCATGCTCCGCACGCACGTCCTGCCGAAGTGGGGTGACTGGCCGCTCGGGAAGGTCGACTTCATGTCGGTGCAGGAGTGGGTTACCGGCCTCGGTCGGGATCTCGCGCCCGCCACCGTGACCAAGTGCTACCAACTGCTGTCGATGATCCTCAAGACGGCGGTACAGGCGCGGCTGATCGCCACCAATCCCGCTGAGGGGGTGAAGCTGCCGCGTGATCGGTCCCGCGACGTCAGGCCGGTCACGATCAGCCGGGAGGATTTCTTCGGTCGCCTGCTTCCGGCGGTCCCACCTCGGCATCGGGGAATCGTCTCCGCTGCCGCTGGGGCCGGTCTTCGTTGGGGTGAGTGCGCCGGGCTGACGTGGTCGTCGGTGGACCTCGATTGGGCATCGCTGCGCGTTGTCCAGGTGGCCGAGGAGACGCACGGCGGAATCGTGCTCCGCCCGTACCCGAAGAGCCGCGCCGGAGTCCGGACCGTGCCGCTCCCGTCCTTCCTCCTGGCCGCGCTCCGCGAGCTGCACACCGCCGCCGACTATCCGGACCCGCGAGCCCTGGTCTTCCGCGACCGGATCGGCCGGCCACTACGCCGATCGAACTTCCGGCGCCGGGTATGGCTGCCGTCGCTGGTCCGCGCCGGGCTGCTCGGCCAGGTCGCCAACACCGGCCCGCACCGTTACCGCGCGACCTGGCCCGACCGGGAGGGCATCGAGTGGTCGGCCGAGTTCACCACCGAGCGGGAAGCCGTCGCCTGCGTGGCAGCCAAGGCCTCCGGCGGGATGCGGTTCCACGATCTGCGGCACGCCTACGCCACCTGGCTGGTCACCGACGGAGTGCCGATCAACCTGGTGCAGCGGGTCATGGGCCACGAACAGGCGTCGACGACGCTCAACCGCTACACCCACACCCCGGACGACTACGCCGCCCGCGTCCTGGCCGCCTTCGAGGGCTCTGCTGCCTCTCTGCTGCCTCCGACGCTGGAGACGCCGCCGGGAGGCGACCTGGACGACGACGGGGAGGGGCTGTGACCTGCGGCGGAGCGCTCACCGGGCAAAGGGACGACCCCCGTCGGGGGGAGACGGGGGTCGTCTTGTGGTTCGGCTCCGGGGGGGTCGAGCCGAACCGACTCAGCGGTTACGGGGGGTGCAACCGCCGAGGCCCATCGGCGCCGGGTCTGCGAACTCCCGCCGCGAGGACAAGCATGCCGCAGTCGACCCTTATACGTCGAGTGTTGTTCACTCCACGCAAAGCTAAATTCATCGATAGCTGCCTGTGACCGCCGTCACTCCACCGGGTGCTCATCGGCTTTCGCGACCCGGGCGGACGCCTCCGCGCCTTCCGTCGGGCTAGACTTTCGCGCCGTGGGCCGCAGCGCCGCTTTCTTCGATCTCGACAAGACCGTCATCGCCAAGTCGAGCGCCCTGGCGTTCGGTCGGCCGTTCTACCGGGACGGGCTGATCACCCGGCGTGACGTGGTCAAGTCGGCGTACGCGCAGTTGATGTTCCGGCTGGGCGGCACCGACGAGCAGACCATGGCCCGCACCAGGGACTACCTGGCCACGCTCTGCAAGGGCTGGCCGGTGGAACAGGTCCGCCAGATCGTCGCGGAGACACTGCACGAACTGATCAACCCCTACGTGTACGCCGAAGCGGCCGCCCTCATCGAGGAGCACCAGGCCGCCGGGCGCGACGTGGTGCTGGTCTCCGCGTCGGGCGACGAGATGGTCCGGCCGATCGGCGAGCTGCTCGGGATCACCGACGTGATCGCCACCCGGATGGGCGTGGTCGACGGCCGGTACAGCGGCGAGGTCGAGTTCTACGCGGCCGGTCCGAGCAAGGTCGAGGCGGTCAGCGAACTGGCTCTTGAGCGGGACTACGACCTGGCCGACTCGTACGCGTACTCCGACTCGTACTCTGATCGGCCGCTGCTGGAGTGCGTGGGGCATCCGACGGTGGTCAACCCGGACCGGGCGCTGCGCAAGCTGGCGGTGGAGAACGCGTGGCCGGTGCTGGAGTTCCGGCACCCGATCCCGCTGGGCCGCCGGCTGCGCGAGCGACCGGCGGTGCCGGTCGCGGCGGCGGCGCTCGGCGTGGGCGTCGGCGTGGCCATCGGCATCGCCTGGTACGGCCGGCACCGGCGCACCCGCGCCGCAGCACCCACCGCCTGACACCCCGCGCGCGTCAGGACGCGGCGAGGATCTCGTCGCCGATCAGCGTGATCTGGTCGGCGCCGACCTCCACCGCGCTCATGTAGTGCCGCAGCCAGGAGCGCAGGCCGTCGGGCGTGCCGGTGGCGAACGCGCCGGCCGCGCCCACGTACTCCGGTTCGCGCTCGCGGTGCCCGACGTCCACCGCGACCAGCCCGCGGGGGTCGAACCCGGTGGAGATCAGCACCAGCCGGGCGGCGGCGCGGGCCACCACCCCGGACGGGCCCGGGAACGGGCGCAGGTTCAGCAGCTCGCCGTGTACGACGGCGGCCAGCACCAGCGGTGGCACCTTGGTGCCGCCGGCGACGAGGGCGGCCAGGCCGTCGAGGCGGGCCGCGACCACCGGGTCGGCGACCGGGCGGCCCAGTTCCTCCTCGGTCACCACGTCGCGGGCGGCGAGCACGTGCAGCCGGGCCATCACCTGCCGGGGAGCCTTGGACCAGAGGTCGCTCAGCCCGGGCAGCGCCCCGGCGACCCGGAGCGCGCCCTGGAGCACCGGGTCGGTGACGGTGCCGGCGCGTACCTCCTCGCGGTCGTGAACGCGGCCCTCCAGCGCGGCGCTGGCCACTGCCGAGCGGAGGCTGACCTCGGCGGCGACCTGGCCGCCCTGGCGGCGCAGCGCGCGGTGCCGGTGGGCCAGGTCGACCCGCTCGCGGGCCTGCTCGACGGCGGTGGCGACGTCGGCGAGCGCGAGCAGCGGGGCGAGCGGATCGGTGGTCACCCCGTCACGCTAGCGACCGCCGGGCTCCTCCCAAGCCGGGGGTTGTTAATAAGGGGCCCTTCCTCTACCGGAGGCGTTAAGAAGGGGCCCTTCCTTACACCTCGGCGCGAGGGAAGGGCCACTGGGCGCGCGGTGAGGGGCCGGACGGTCGCGAGCGGGGTACGGCGGGACTAACCTTCCCCGGAGTAGGAGACGCAGGTCACGCGACGAAGGAGTCACCGCATGAGCGAGGCATTGGCCAACTTGCTGAACGAGACGCGCCAGTTCCCGCCGCCGGCTGAACTCGCCGCGAACGCCAACGTGACCGCCGAGGCGTACGAGGAGGCGGCCGGGGACCGGCTGGCCTTCTGGGAGCGCCAGGCCGGCCGGCTGGCCTGGGCCCAGCCGTGGGAGCAGGTGCTCGACTGGTCGAACGCCCCGTTCGCGAAGTGGTTCACCGGGGGCAGGCTCAACGTGGCGTACAACTGCCTGGACCGGCACGTCGAGGCGGGCCTCGGCGACAAGGTGGCGATCCACTGGGAGGGCGAGCCGGGCGACACCCGTACCGTCACCTACGCCGACCTGCACAAGCTCACCTGTCAGGCGGCGAACGCGCTGACCGAGCTGGGCGTGACCGCCGGTGACCGGGTGGCGATCTACCTGCCGATGATCCCGGAGGCGGCGGTGGCGATGCTCGCCTGCGCCCGGATCGGCGCCACGCACAGCGTGGTGTTCGGCGGCTTCTCCGCCGACGCGCTGACCAACCGGATCCAGGACGCCAGCGCCAAGGTGGTGATCACCGCGGACGGCGGCTTCCGCCGGGGCAAGCCGTCGGCGCTCAAGCCGACGGTGGACGAGGCGGTGGCGAACTGCCCGTCGGTCGAGCACGTGCTGGTGGTCCGGCGTACCGGTGAGGAGGTCGCCTGGTCGGCGAAGGACCACTGGTGGCACGAGACGGTGGAGACGGCGTCGCCGGAGCACGAGGCGCAGGCGTTCGACGCCGAGCACCCGCTGTTCATCCTCTACACCAGCGGCACGACCGCCCGCCCGAAGGGCATCCTGCACACCACCGGCGGCTACCTGACCCAGACGTCGTACACCACGCACGCGGTGTTCGACCTGAAGCCGGAGACGGACGTCTACTGGTGCACCGCCGACATCGGCTGGGTGACCGGGCACTCCTACATCGTGTACGGCCCGCTCTCCAACGGCGCCACCCAGGTCATGTACGAGGGCACGCCGGACACCCCGCACAAGGGCCGGTTCTGGGAGGTCGTCGACAAGTACAAGGTGACCATCCTGTACACCGCGCCGACGCTGATCCGCACCATGATGAAGTGGGGCGAGGACATCCCGGCCGGATACGACCTGTCGTCGCTGCGCCTGCTCGGCAGCGTCGGTGAGCCGATCAACCCGGAGGCGTGGATCTGGTACCGGCAGCACGTCGGCCGCGGCGAGCTGCCGGTGGTGGACACCTGGTGGCAGACCGAGACCGGCGCCATCATGATCTCGCCGCTGCCCGGCGTGACCGAGGCGAAGCCCGGCTCGGCGATGAGCCCGCTGCCCGGCATCGTCGCCGACGTGGTCGACGACCAGGGCCAGTCGGTGCCGAACGGCGGCGGCGGATACCTCGTACTGAAGGAGCCGTGGCCGTCGATGCTGCGGACGATCTGGGGCGACGACAACCGGTTCCTGGAGACGTACTGGTCCCGGTTCGGCGCCGGTGCGAACACCGGGGACGAGTGGGTCTACTTCGCCGGTGACGGCGCGAAGAAGGACGACGACGGGCACATCTGGCTGCTCGGCCGGGTGGACGACGTGATGCTGGTGTCCGGCCACAACATCTCCACCACGGAGGTGGAGTCGGCGCTGGTCAGCCACCCGTCGGTGGCGGAGGCGGCGGTGGTGGGCGCGACCGACCCGACCACCGGCCAGGCGATCGTCGCGTTCGCCATCCCGCGCGGCAGCGCGGAGATCTCCGGTGACGCGGGCGAACAGCTCATCGCCGAGCTGCGCAACCACGTGGCGAAGACGCTCGGCCCGATCGCCAAACCGCGGCAGATCATGCTGGTGCCGGAGCTGCCGAAGACCCGCTCCGGCAAGATCATGCGCCGGCTGCTGCGGGACGTGGCGGAGAACCGGTCGCTCGGCGACGTGACCACGCTCCAGGACTCCTCGGTCATGGAATTGATCTCGTCGGGGATGAGCGGCGGGAAGTCCGACGAGGACTGACGTCGACCGACGACGAGGGGGCGGGCCGCCGGACGGTCCGCCCCCTCGCCGCATCCGGGATCCGCGCCGGTCGATCGGGGGATCCGGGACTGACCTGATCGGCCAGAGGGCCTGATCAACTCTGTCGATGTCGCTCGTCGTCGGTTACGTTCAGCCAACCGGCGGATTTCGACGAGCGTCACTGAGACGGCCGGTCCCCACCATTCCCTACGAACGGAGTGGCATGCTCCCCATGTCGCAGCACAGGGCACGGCGACGCTTACTCGTCGCACTGCCCGCCATCGCGCTCGCGGCCACGTCGCTGACCGTGACGGGCAGCGCGGCGGCCCAGCCGGCCCGCTCCGCACCGGTCACGATCGGGGCGGACGAGCACTACATCAACTACGCCGAGCCCGAGGTCCAGCCGGACACCGGCGGCAAGGAGGTCAAGGGCCGCGACGGCGTCTTCTCCTCGCCGGCGGACGAGGCCCGCGCCTACGACCGCAAGTACGCCGGGGGCAACCCGATCGCGGCCCGCGAGCTGGCCAAGCTGGAGGCCAAGTCCATCCGGACCGGCCACAGCCCTCGGAAGATCAAGAAGGCCAAGAGCACGCAGACCGCCAAGCTGCTGACGCTGCTCGTCGAGTTCAACGACAAGGCCAACGACGACTTCACCGACGTGATGGTCCCGAAGACGGTGTTCGAGGACCGCACCTGCGTTCCCGGCACCGTGCAGAACGGGCCGCGGCACAACACGATCCCGAACCCGGCCACGCTGCCGCACAAGGACAACAACTCGATGTGGGTGCCGGACTTCTCTCCGGCCCACTACGACAAGATGCTGTACAGCAAGAAGGGCATCACCGAGCGGGTCCGCAAGGACCTGAAGGGGCCGGACGGCAAGCCGGGCATCAGCCTCGCCGGGCGGACCATGCACAACATGTACCTGGAGATGTCCAAGGGCGCGTACACCGTGGACGGGCAGGCCAGCCCGTGGATCACGGTGCCGCACTCGGAGGGCTGGTACGCCGCCTCGCGCTGCTTCCAGGACGAGAACGGCAACTGGGTCGCCGGGCGTGAGCAGTCGATGAACGGCCACCCGGACAACCCGCAGGGCGCCGGCCGGCTCGCCACCGACGCGATCGACGCGCTGGCCGCGGCCGACCCGGACTTCCCCTGGGCCGACTACGACATCGAGGACCAGAGCGACCGCGACGGCGACGGCAACTACCACGAGCCGGACGGCGTGATCGACCACCTCGTGCTGGTGCACGCCAACCAGGGCAAGTCCCGCGGCGGCGGCGACGTCGGCATCTACTCGGTCTGGGCGCACTCGTCGACCGTGACCGGTGGCTACACGATTCCGGGCACCAACCTGAAGGTGTCGAACTACATCGTGCAGCCGGAGGACGCCGGCGTCGGCGTCTTCGCCCACGAGTTCGGGCACGACCTGGGCCTGCCGGACCTCTACGACACCTCCGGCAACGCCGACTCCGACGTGGACTTCTGGGACCTGATGGCGTCCGGCTCGCACTCCGGCGAGATCTTCCAGGCGCTGCCCACCCACATGGGCCTCTGGGACAAGTGGGTGCTCGGCTGGGCCGAGCCGAAGACGTTCGGGCCGGGTGACCGGTCCAAGCTGGTCAAGCTCGGGCAGACGTCGCGTACGCCGGTCGGCACCGAGGACGGCATCAAGATCGACCTGCCGGACAAGGTGATCTCGCTGGCCACGCCGCACAGCGGCTCGAACATGTGGTACTCCGGCGCCGACCAGAACTGGGCCGACGTCAAGCTCAGCCGCACGGTGACCGTCCCGAACGCCGCTGATGCGAAGTTCTGGATGTGGAACAACTACGTCATCGAGGCGGACTGGGACTTCGGCTTCGTCGAGGTCTCCACCGACGGTGGCGCCACCTGGAGCGAGCAGAAGGTGTACGCCGAGGGCGGCGCGCTGGTCTCCACCAACGACGGCTACGCCGACCCGAACGGCCGCATGGTCGACTTCGGCAACAAGAAGTACGGCCTGACCGGCAGCACGAACGGCTGGCGGCACGACTACGTCGACCTGTCGTCGTACGCCGGGCAGACCGTGCAGGTGCGGCTGCGCTACGCCACCGACGAGGCGTTCGTGGAGCGCGGCTGGTTCGCCGACGACTTCTCGGTGACCGGCGGCGGCGCCACCACCTGGAGCGACGACGTGGAGAGCGGCGCGGCGGGCTGGACCCAGACCGGCGGCACCTTCACCGACACCAGCGGCGCGGGTTGGTACATCGACTCGGGCACCCAGGTGAAGTCGCACTACTACCTGGCCGAGTGGCGTAACTTCGACGGCTTCGACAAGGGTCTGAAGTACACCTACGACACCGTCTACTCGCACGAGGCGTGGAAGGTCGACCGGATCGCGTACAACGCGCCGGGCATGCTGGTCTGGTACCGGGACACCCAGCTCGGCGACGTCAACCACGTCACCGCGCAGATGACCGCGCTGCCCAGCTACGGCGCCAAGGGCGGTCTGCTGATCGTCGACTCGCACAACGACCCGCTGCGCCGCAAGGGCGTCGCGGCCGAGAAGGACCCGTCGGTGCTGAAGAACCTGCCCAGCCGGCCGCAGTCCTCCAACGCCGCGTTCGGCCTGAAGCCGACGTACCCGTTCAAGGAGTGCCTGGAGGCGGCGGACGAGCCGTACAGCGAGTACTGCACGAAGTTCGGCCCGCAGGCTCCGGTGCGCGGCTTCACCGACGCCAAGGGCTGGTACCCGGGCATCGAGATCCGTGACGGCGCCGCGTACGCGCGGGACAACGACGCCTCGGTGGTCGTCCCGTCGCGGGGCAACCAGCAGTACACGACCCGGGTGGTGAACCCGGACGGCACCCCGGCGACGGACTACTACGGTTCGACGCTGGGTGGCGGGGCGATCGTGCTCGGCACCGGCAACCCGGGTGACGCGGGCGTCCAGTACGGCGTCTCGATCATCATCAAGCGGGCCGCCAAGGACAACTCGTACGCCACTGTGTACGTGGTTCCGCCGCGGAGCTGAACCGTACGTTCAAACCGGAACCGGAATGACCGAAAAATGAGCTGAACAGGCTCGATGGGGGAAGGGTCGGGAGCGCGAGCGCTCCCGACCCTTCCGCGTTACCGCTTAATCCATGACTGTCACTGCAATCCATGATCCAGGCATCGCTGCTGGTCAACGGCTCGGTGACAGGCAGGCGTGTGACGGTGAAAAGCATCCCCAACAAAAAGTTGCTACAAATCGACGCACACATCTTCCCACCAGTCGCAGCAGTGTCTATGTTCACCCTTGGTCCCACTAGTGGGACGTTCCACCGGCCCGTACCCCCAGTTGGGCCGGTTCCCTCACACCGGAGGTACCACGTGCGCAAAGTCGCAGTGGGTCTGCTCGGGCTTTCGCTGACCGCGACGGGACTGGTGGCAGGCACGTCCGCCAGCGCCGCGCCGACGCCGAAGTTGCCGGCCGCCGCCCCGTCGGTGGCCGAGCCTGCGCAGGCTGAGCACGACCTGCCCAACCCGCTCGAGGAGAAGCGGCGCGCGCTGCGCCAGGAGGGCCTCAGCGAGGTCCTGTCCGGCAGGGCGAAGGCCCAGAAGATCAACGGCAGCACGGTCGTCAAGGTCGGCGAGCGGGCTGCCGAAGGTGCCGCGGCGGGCAGGTCCGCCAAGAGCACCAAGGCCGGCAAGGGTCCGACCAAGGACCAGTACGTCGAACTCTCCCGCGAGCGGACCGACAAGATCTTCGTCATCCTCGCGGAGTTCGGCGACGAGCGGCACCCGAACTACCCGGACCAGGACACCGACCCGGACACCCCGGGCCCGTCCCGGTTCGACGGTCCGCGCGTCAACCAGATCCCGGAGCCCAACCGGGCGGTGGACAACTCCACCGTGTGGCAGGCCGACTACAGCGCCGACCACTTCCGGAAGCTGTACTTCGGCACCGCCCCCGGTGACGAGTCGGTGAAGCAGTACTACGAGGCCCAGTCCTCGGGTCGGTACAGCGTCGACGGCGAGGTCACCAACTGGGTGAGGGTGCGGTACAACGAGGCCCGCTACGGCCGTTCCGACGGCTACCCGTGCGCCTCGAACGTCTGCACCAACACCTGGGCGCTGGTCCGCGACGCCGCCAACCAGTGGGTCGCCGACCAGAAGGCGCAGGGCCGCTCCGACGCGGAGATCGCCGCGGACGTCAAGGCGATGGACGAGTGGGACCGGTACGACTTCGACGGCGACGGCAACTTCAACGAGCCGGACGGCTACATCGACCACTTCCAGATCGTCCACGCCGGCGGCGACCAGGCCGACGGTGACCCGTACCAGGGTGAGGACGCCATCTGGAGCCACCGGTGGTACGCCTTCGCCAGCGACCAGGGCAACACCGGCCCGGAGAACTTCCCGGCCGGCGGCACCCAGATCGGCAACACCGGCGTCTGGATCGGTGACTACACGATCCAGCCGGAGAACGGTGGCCGGAGCGTCTTCTACCACGAGTACGGCCACGACCTCGGTCTGCCGGACGACTACAACGTGGTCAGCGGCGGGGACAACAACAACGAGCACTGGACCCTGATGGCCCAGAGCCGGCTCGGCGCCAAGAACGACGGCGGCATCGGCGAGCGCGGTGGCGACCTCGGCGCCTGGAACAAGCTCCAGCTCGGCTGGCTCGACTACGAGGTCGTCGTGGCCGGGCAGAAGCGCACCCTGGAGCTGGGCCCGCAGGAGTACAACTCCAACAAGGCCCAGGCCGCCGTGGTGGTGCTGCCGCAGCGGGAGTACACGTTCCAGAACGGCAAGCCGTTCGAGGGTACGAAGCAGTTCTTCTCGGGCAACGACGACGACCTGAACAACACGATGACGCGCACTGTCGACCTCACCGGGAAGACCAGCGCCGCGCTGTCGATGAAGGGTCGCTACAGCATCGAGGCGGACTACGACTACCTGTTCTTCGAGGCGTCCACCGACGGTGGCCAGACCTGGACCTCGCTGGCCGGTACGGCCAACGGCACCCCGCTGAAGGAGATCTCCCCCGGGCGCTACGCCCTGGACGGCTCCAGCAACGACCAGTGGGTCGACGTCAACATCCCGATGGACGCGGTCGCCGGCAACGTCGTGCAGTTCCGGCTCCGCTACCAGACGGACGGCGGTGTCTCCGAGGGCGGCTTCTACGGTGACGCGATCACCGTGACCGCCGACGGCCAGACGGTGCTCACCGACGGCGCCGAGGCCGGTGCGAACGGCTGGACCCTCAGCGGCTTCAGCATCGTCGAGGAGACCTACACCCGTAAGTTCGACAACTACTACATCGCCGGCAACCGGTCGTACGTCTCGTACGACAAGTACCTCAAGACCGGCCCGTACTTCTTCGGCTACGCGAACACCCGCCCGGACTACGTGGACCACTACGCGTACCAGGAGGGTCTGCTGATCTCCTACTGGAACCTCCGGTTCGCGGACAACGACACGTTCGCGCACCCGGGTGAGGGTCGGAACATGATCATCGACGCGCACCCGCGGCCGATCTACAACCTGACCGGGCAGCCCTGGCGGGCCCGCGTCCAGGTCTACGACGCGCCGTTCAGCCTGAAGAAGGCCGACTCGTTCACGCTGCACCTCAACAGCCAGCCGCAGTACATCCGCGGCCAGGCGGCGCAGCCGCTGTTCGACGACACCAAGCAGTACTGGTACCCGGAGCTGCCGAACCACGGCGTCAAGCTCCCGGCCACCGGCACCAAGATCAAGGTTCTGGAGCAGAACGGCACCTCGGTGAAGGTCCGCTTCTCCTGATCCACTGATCGACGCACCACGCGATGCCCGGGCGGTTCACCCGCCCGGGCATCGCCCTTTCCGGGGAACCCGGCGTACCCCACCCGCGTCCCATCCGTTCGACACCCGCACCACGCTGCCGGCCGCTCCGCGATGGCGCTGATCGCCGGCGCGGCCGAGACGGAGGATCCGTGTCCGACGACCACCAGCCGGCCGCGAGCGGCCCCGCCTCGCCCGCCGGTCGCCCCACGCCGCTGTCCGCCACCGACCTGCCGACGCTGCGCCGGCCCGCCGGCCCGCCGAAGAGACCGACTGACAACCGGCCCACGGGCGTCGTCGCCGGCTGGATCACCCGGGGCGGTCCCGGGCCGTGCTACGGGCTGATGGACGAGAACGGCACGGAGTACGCGGTGTACGGCCCGAACGCCGGCGAGCTGCGCAAGGGCGACCTGGTCACGCTGCGGCTCACCGCGCGGGACCGCTCCGTCGACTGCGGACCCGGCATCCCGATGCGGATCATCGAGGAGTGACAGGCGGTATCGGTGCCCTCACGCACCCGGTGGACGGCCGGGGATGCGGTTCCGGGTGACCGCCCGGAGAAATCCCTGATCCTGGTCACCTGCGGGGCCGGTGGGTGACCGGCGGCCCTAGGCTGTGCCCCATGACCGACCAGCGCGGCGGACCCGTCGACGAGTCCTGCGTCCTGCCCGAAGGGCCGTGGACGCACCGGTTCGTCGGCGCCAACGGCAGCCGGTTCCACGTCGTCGAGGCGGGCACCGGCCCGATGGTGCTCTTCCTGCACGGCTTCCCCGAGTACTGGTACGCCTGGCGCGAGATGCTGCCGGCGGTCGCCGACGCGGGCTTCCGCGCGGTCGCTGTCGACCTGCGCGGTTACGGTGCGAGCGACAAGCCACCCCGGGGGTACGACGGCTACACGCTCGCCGCCGACGTCGCCGGCCTGATCCGGGCACTCGGTGAGCGGTCGGCCACCGTGGTCGGCACCGGCGCGGGCGGGCTCATCGGCTGGACCGCCGCCTCCTTCCACCCGACCCTGGTCCGGCGGCTCGTGGTGCTCGGCGCGCCGCATCCGCTGCGGCTGCGGGCAGCCATCTTCGCCGACCCGCGCGGCCAGTTCACCTCGGCCACCGCGACGCTGAAGTTCCAGCTCCCCCGCTACGAGCACGTACTGGCCCGGGACGGCGCCGCCGAGGTGGAGGAGATCCTGCGCCGGTGGGGTGGCCCGCGCTGGGTGTCCGGCCCGGACTTCGCCGACTACGCCCACTGCTGCCGGGTGGCGATGCAGATCCCGCAGGCCGCGTTCTGCGCGATGGAGGGCTACCGCTGGGCGTTCCGCTCCGTGCTGCGGCTGCACGGCTACCGCTTCGTGAAGCTGATGCAGAAGCCGCTGGTCACGCCGACCCTGCAACTGCACGGCGCGCTCGACCGGGCCTCGCTCCCCCGTACCGCCCAGGGCTCCGGCCGCTACGTCACCGCCCCGTACGAGTGGCGGCTGCTCGACGACGTGGGCCACTTCCCGCACGTGGAGGCCCGGGACGTGGTGCTCGGCGAGATCCTGCGCTGGGCGAAGTCCTGACTCAGACCCGCTGCTCGCCCAGGTCGGCCACCTCGGCCGCCGGCGCCCAGCCCTGGTAGACGCCGAAGTCGAACGCCTCCAAGCCCATCGCCTCGGCCACCGGCCAGCGCCCGCCGGTGTACTCCAGCCGCAGCCAGCCCTCGTGCTCGGCCAGCACGATGAACGGCTGGCCCTGCCAGGTGCAGGTGGTCCGCACGTACGCCAGATCGTCGACCTCGGCGGCCGGCACCACCCGGACGTACCGGCCGGGGCGCACCTCGGTGAATCCCTCGTCCGGGCCGGGCTGGTACAGGCGGATGTCGTCGCCGTCGGGGCTGGCCTGGTACTCCCGCCCCCGCCAGCGGGCCACGTAGCCGTCGCGGCTCACGCCTCGCCCGCCTTCCGCCACAGCAGCTCGTCGGTGTCCAGGACCGCGACCAGCCTGCTGTCACCGTCCGCGTCGACCCGCCACAGCTCGGCGCCGTGCGGGAGCCGGGCGCTGTCCACCTTGAACTCGGCGATCACGTCGCTGCTCTCCCCCGGCGCGAAGCCGTTGCCGCGGAACGGGGACCGCTCGATCACCCAGCCCTCCATCGCCCGCATCGCCGCCTCGTTCGGGCCGCCGTACGGGATCCGGTAGAGGCTCGGCCGGTAGGCGGGCCAGCGCAGCAGGTAAATCTCGTCGTCGTCCGGGGAGAACGGCGAACCGGGGTGGCCGAGGCCGAGCGCGCGGTACAGCTCCGCCGGGGTACGCAGGTGTGCCAGTTCCCCGGCCCGGTGCACGAATCCGGAGACCCGGTCGTAGCCACGCTCCAGGTAGTACGCGAGCTGGCTCGCCGCGATCGCCTTCTGCATGGTCACCGGCCGGTCCGCAGTGGTCGTGGGCGCCTCCGGACGCTGCCGCTCCGCCGGCTGCGGCGCGGCGGCCGGCTCCGGGTCGTCGCCGAGGCCCACCTCGGCCGCCCAGTTGGCGAGCGCGAGGACCTGCTCCCCCGGGTACGTCGCGCCGACCGGGCTGCCCGGGTTGACCCGGAACGACCACGCCACGTCCGGCCACCTGCGGATGAGCTGGACGAACTTGACCCGTACCGTCTCGATCTGGCCCTCGGTGTGCTCGGCCAGGCGTTCCGGCGAGGTGTAGACCGAGACGCACCTCCCGCCGTCGACCTGGTCGGCGTGCCAGACGAAGCCGGGGTCACCCGGCCGGCTGCCGGTGGCCGAGTCGGGCGCGACCGGCAGCAGCACCCGGGCCAGCAGCAGGGTGGTGAGGAAGCCGTCGGTGCTGCCGCTGCCCGCGGCGGCCAGCAGGTCCTCCTCGACGTCGTTCGCCGGTACGAACTCGGCGGCCGATTCGTCGCCTGACGGCTGATCGTCCGTCGTTTCGGAGGCCGCGGGCCCCGCCGTGTCCGGCGCCTGCGTGGACAGCGCCACGGTCGGCTCACCGGGCGCGAACAGCGACGTGGTGACCGGTTCGTCGCCGGTCGCCGGCTCGAAGAGGGACACGGTCGGCTGTTCCGCCGGCACGGGGTCGGACAGCGACGCGGTCGGCTCGGCCGGCGGGCTGGTCAGTGGCGCAGTGGGGTCGTCCGGCGCGGGGTCCGACAGCGACGTCGTCGACTCGGACGGCACCGGATCGAACAACGACACGGTCGGCTCCGCCGGTGCCCGGTCGAACAGCGGAGCGGTCTGCTCGGTCGGGGCCGGATCGAACAGCGAGACCGTCGGCTCGGCCCCATCCGGACCGGCCAGCGGCGCGGTCGACTCGGTCGAGACCCGATCGAACAACGAGACCGTCGGCTCGGCCGACGACGCCGACGACGACGCGAACAGCGGCGCGGTGGCCTCGCCTGCCGGGGGCGGCGGCTCGAACAGCGACGTCGTGGGCTCGGACTCCGACCCGAGCGACACGGTCGGCTCGTCGGGTGGCGTACTCCGGTCCGTCGCGGCGGTGGCCCCGGTACGGGCCGGCGTCGGCTCGGTGAGGTTCACCGTGTCGTCTGCGACCGGCGGGTCCACGGAGAGCGGCATCGTCGGGTCGGTGGTTCCGGCCCACGGCGTGGCCGCGCCCTCGGCCGGTTCCGCGCGTACCGGACCGGCCGGCTGCGCGGACCAGAGCGGCGCGGGCTCGGTCAGGTCGCGGGCCTCGATGACGGTGCCCTCGATGACGATGGGTGTGAAGTCGCGGCGTGGCGCGGGCGGCGCGGAGACCGGTTCGGCGATCGACGGAGGCAGTTCCTCCGCCGGCTCGTCGATCGTCTCCCACCGCGTGGTCTCGTCCTCGGTGCCGCCCGGCGCGGCCCTCCATCCGTCAGCAGTGGCCGGTCCCGCGTGGGCTGCCACGGCCGGTCCGGCGTGCGTCGCCGCAGCCGTTCCGGCGTCTGCCGGTCCGGCGTGACGGCGGGGCAGCGCCTCGGTGGCGTCCTCGGGCGGGCGGGTCGGCCGGAACGCCTGCGTCGCCTCGTCCGGCCGGGGCACTGGCGGTTCGTCCGGCCGCGCCGCGAACGCGTGGGTCGGACCCTCGCGTACCGGCTCGTTCAGCGGCCGTCGGCGCGGGAACGGCTGCCCGCCGGCGAACCGGGTCGGTGGGGTGGCCCGGTCGCCGGCCCGGCGCGACGGGTCCAGCGGCGACGGGCGCCGGGCCGAACGGCCACCGGACGAGGGCTCGAAGAAGGAGCGGGCCGGCGGCGGAGCGGAGGCGGCCGGCGGCTCGTCGGCCGGTGCAGCCGGGGCGGCGGCGAAGGGGTCCGGCTCGTCCGGGCGGCGGCGCAGGTCGGTGAGCCAGCCGTCGAGGGCGTCCGTATCCGCCTCGGCGCCGGAAGTGGTCCGGCTCGGGACGTCGCTGTCCGCCGCTCGGCGGCGCGGCGGCACGGTGGGCAGTCGCCGTCCCAGGACCGAGGCGGCCCGCATCGGCACCGTGGCCGGCTCGTCGGTCTCCATCAGCCGCTCGTCCCGGCCCGGCGCACCAGCACCAGCACCAGCAAGGGGTGGCACGGCCGGAGGCGGCACCGCGGGTGGCGGCACGACCGGAGGCGGAGCAGCGGCCGGCGGGACGACGGCAGGGGGCACCCGAGCAGGGGTGACGGCGGCCGGCGGGACGGGAACGGCGGGCGGGCGGGGCGCGGCCTCGGGCACCGTGTTCCGGGCTCCCCGGGTGGCGTTCTCCACCCGTTCCAGCCGGGCCCGGGCGCCCATCGTGCGTCCGGGCAGCCGGACGTCGCCCCGGGAGAGCTGAGCCACGTACCAGGCGGGCAGGTAGCCCTCGATCGGCAGCCCGGGGTTGACCGCCAGCCACCACTCGGGGTTCGGCCAGCCGGCCGCCAGGTCCGGGTAGGGGACGCGGCGGGTGGGGCCCGCGTTCTCCCCCAGGCTCGCACGCAGCGCGGCGACGGAGGTGAAGGCCAGCACGTGGGTGCGGCCCCCGGAGGTCCAGGTGCCCCACCCGGCGGTCGGTCCGTTCGCGACCGGAAGCAAGAGATCGACGCGGGTCAGCGCACGGAAGTACTGCTGCTGGTCCTGCGCGCGCAGCGCGTCCCGCATCGCCACCTCGGCCTCGGTGGCCGGCTCCCATCCGGTCACGGCCACCTCTCCTTCCGCGAACAGGCCACAGGCATCGCATACAACCTACAAGGTGGCAGCAAGATCAGGACTTCTGGCCATCGACGGTCGGCCCCGACGTGAGTGAGCCGCTAACATCCCGTTCCGGAGCCGACACGTTACGGAGGTCGTCGATGTCTCGGCCAGTCGCGTACCCCGTCGTGGCCGCCCTGGCGACGCTCCTCGTCGCCGGGGTTCCGGCCGCTCCGGCGACGGCTCGCGCACCCGCCGGCTGCGCCTCGCCGCCCGCGCCGGCCCGCCCGGTGGCGGACCAGCCGTGGCCGCAGCAGCGGTACGCCCCGGAACGGCTCACCCCCCTCGCAACGGGGGCCGGGGTCGTGGTCGCGGTCGTCGACTCGGGAGTGGACCGGTCCCACCCGCAGCTGGCCGGTCGCGTCCTCGACGGCGCCGACTTCCTCGATCGGAGCGGGGACGGCACCCGGGACTGCGCCGGGCACGGCACCGGGGTGGCGAGCATCATCGCCGCCGCGCCGCAGCCCGGCGTCGCGTTCCGCGGCCTCGCGCCGGACGCACGCATCCTGCCGGTACGGGTGAGCGAGCAGCAGGTGGTCGACGGGCGGGAGTCGGGGCGTACCGTCGACGCGGCCGGGTTCGCCCGGGCCATCCGCTGGGCCGTGGACCACGACGCCGACGTGCTCAACCTCTCGGTCGTGCTGTACGCGGACGACCCGGCCGTACGCGCCGCCGTCGCCTACGCGGTGCGGCGGGACGTGGTGGTGGTGGCCGCCGCCGGCAACCTGCACGACAACGGGGATCCCCGGCCCTACCCGGCGGCGTACGACGGGGTGCTCGGCGTCGGCGCGATCGGGCGGGAGGGGACACGGTCGGCGTTCTCCCAGACCGGCTCGTACGTGGACGTGGTCGCCCCTGGTAGCGAGGTGCTGATGGCGGCGCCCAGGTCGGGCCACCAGCGGGCGGAGGGGACCAGCTACGCCACTCCGTTCGTGGCGGGTACTGCCGCGTTGCTGCGCCAGTACCGGCCCCGGCTGAGCGCGGCCGAGGTGGCCGGCCTGATCGTGGCCGCCGCCGACCCGGCGCCCGGGCGGGACGCGGGCTACGGCGCGGGGGTGCTCAACCCGTACCGGGCGGTGACCGAGTCGGCCGGCGCGACCGATTCCCGCACCCGGCCGGGGGCGGCGCTTCCCGCCGAGCGGCCCGATCCGGCCGCGCTGGCCCGCCAGTCCCGCCGGGACACGGCCCGGGACCGGGCGCTGCTGGCCGCCGCCGTCGCGGGCGGGGCGGTGGCACTGGTGGCGGCGCTCGCCCTGGTGCTGCCGCGCGGCGCACGCAGGCGCTGGCGGGCGGCGGACCCGGCAGTTCCGAGCTGATCGCCGGCCACGCGCGACGCCGCGCGGCCCGGGTCACCTGCCCGGGCCGCGCGGCGTCGGTTCACTGGAACAGGTTGGCGTTGCGCTTCTCGGTGTCGAGGTAGTCGGTCGCGGAGTCCTCGACGGCGAGCTTGATGTCACGCAGCATCGCCTGGAGGTCCTGCGAGGCGGCCCGCCACCGGGACTGCCGCACCTCGTACGCCTCGCGGGCCTCGCCGTTCCAGCTCGCCACCAGCGGGGCGGCGTCGCGTTCGAGCTGACCGAGCTGACTCTCCAGCGTGGACAGCGCCCGTTGGATGTCGGCGCCCGCCTGTTGCAGGGCGGCGAAGTTGACGACCAGCACACCGTGCTCCATGGATTCGATCCTTCCGGTTGTCAGAGCGGCAGCTGGATGCCGCGGTTGGTGCCCGCCACCCGGCCGGCGGCCTCGGTGTCGGAGACGTCGTAGTGGCGGCCGGCGCTGCGGATCGCGGTCGCGGTCTCGCGCAGCGCCCGCTGAAGGGCGGCCTGGTCCTGCGCCCACTGCTGCTTGACCTGCGCGAACGAGCGCCCACCGGCACCCCGCCAGGCCTGCTGCAACACCTCCAGCTCGGCCATCAGGCCGCTGAGCATGGTCTGGAGCGACTGATCGACCTGCTCGAACTTCGCGGCGGTCTGCTGCATCACCGCGGCTTCTGCCTGGGTCTGGGACATCCCGGACGTCACCTCGTCTCCTCGGTCGTGGCTGGCCACCGTGTGACCACCGTGGACTCGTCGGCGGGGGTCCGGGGCCGGTGGAGGGGGAAGCCCGGTGGCGGCGGACACGCAACTCGACGATTTCGTCGCTGACGGTAGCCGCCCGACTCCGGTTCTGCTACCCCCTCGGGCTCCCCTGTGGACAACCCGCCCACTACGATGAGCCACGGCAGCGTCACGCGGAGGCCCGGCGAGGAGGTGCGGTGACCGCGAGCACGTCCGAGCGGCCCGCGTCCGTCCCGGTCCGCACGCCACAGTGGACGAGTCGTCCGACCGCTCGACTGCGCGCCGGCCAGATCGTGGCCACCCAGGTCGCGGCGGCAGTGCTGGTCGCAGCCGCCGGGCGGGGTGTCGTGCCGACGGCCGTCGCGCTGCTGTCGGCGGCCCTGCTGCTGCCGGCCGCGTGGGTCCGGGTGCGCGGCCGCTGGCTGCACGAGTGGCTCGTCACCGCTGCCGCGTACGTGACGCGGCGGCGCGCCCTGCCACCGGCGGCCGATCCGGCGGCGCTGCTGGGGCTGCTCCGGCCGGGCTCGGTGGTCGGCGCGACGGAGGCGTCCGGCGGGGCGGCCGTGCTGCACGACGCCGCCGGGCTGACCGCCCTCCTGGAGCTGGGCGACCCGGACGACCTGCTCGGCGACCACGCGCACGAGCTGCCCACGCCGTTCGACCTGCTTCCCCCGGCCGGTCCGGACGCCCCCGCGATCCGGCTGCAACTGGTGTTCTCGTCGTCGCCCGCACCGGTGCCCGCGGTTGCCGGCGGTCCGGCCGGGACGTCGTACCGCCAGCTCACCGACGGGCGGGTGGCCGCGCGGGCACGGGTGGTGCTGGCCGTCCAGGTGCTGCGCGCAGACGGCTGGCCGGACGAGGACCTGTTGCGGGCACTGTCCGGCACCCTGCGGCGACTCGTCCGCCGGCTCGGCCCGCTCACCGCCCGGCCGCTGGGCGGCGACGCGGCGCTGCGGATGATCGCCGAACTTGCCCACCACGAACCCGGAGCCCCGGTACGGGAGACCTGGCCGCTGCTCACTGTCGGTGGCTTGACGCAGGCCACCTGGCGACTGCGCCGGTGGCCGGATCCGCGTGGCGAGGCGGCCCGGGGGCTGGTGGGCCGCCTGCTCGCACTGCCCGCGACCGCCACCACAGTCGCGCTCACAGCCGGTCCGCGCACCGGCACCGCGCCGGTCCCGGCCGAGCTGGCGGTACGGGTGGCGGCCGGGAGCGCGGCCGGGCTGTCGACGGCGGAACGCACGCTGCGCCGGATCGCCGGTGACGTCGGCGGCGAGTTGCGCCGGCTCGACGGTGAGCACCTCGCCGGGCTGGCCGCCACGCTGCCGTTGGCGGTGACCGGTGGGGCCGCGTCCCCGGCCGGGTCGCCTCCGCCCGCGCTGGACCTGCCCTCGGCCACCGCCGGCCTGATGGTGGGCGCGAACCGGCACGGCGCCGCACTCACCGTCCGCCTGTTCCGCCCGGCCACGACCCGGGTGCTGCTCGTGGGCGGCGTGCCCGCGGCGCAACTGCTCGTGCTGCGGGCGCTGGCGCTCGGCGCGCGCGTGGTGGTGCAGACCGGCCGCCCCCGCTTCTGGGAGCCGTTCGTGCGGGGTGTCGGGACGGTCGGCGGCGGCGTACCGCTGCTCCCGCCGGGCCGTCCGGCCGGTGGCGCGCCCGGCTCGCCGCTGCACCCGCTGCTGGTGGTGGTGGACGCCGGCCCGGTGCCGCCGGAGGCCGGACCGGCAGCCGCCTGGCAGTCGGTGCTGGTGGTCCGCGACGAGCTGACCTCGGCCGACACGCCCGCGCTGGCCCGCGCCGACCTGGCGATCCTCCAGCCGCTCGACCCGGACGAGGCCGCGCTGGCGGGCGCGGCGCTGGGCCTGGGCGGTTCCGCCGAGTGGCTCACCCGGATCCGCGACGACATGGTGGCTGTGGTCAACCGGCGGGCCCTGCGCTGGGCGCTGCTCTCGCCCACACCTGTCGAGTCGCAACTGGTCGGTCGCCCGGCCCGGCACTGACGAGCCGCACCGCCGCGTACCAGGTCGAGCCTTCCCCTGGTGGTACGGCCGTGGCACGATCCCGGCCATGGATTTCCTGAAGGGTCTTCTGATTCGCGTGGGTTCGACGGCGGTGGCGTTCTGGCTCGCCACCCTGCTCATCCCGGGCATCTCGCTCGACTCCGACTCGGCCACCGAGACGGTGATCACGCTGGTGCTCGTCGCGGTCATCTTCGGTGTGGTGAACGCGGTGCTCCAGCCGATCATCAAGACCGTGGGGTGCGGCTTCTACCTGCTGACCCTCGGCCTGATCGCGCTCGTGGTGAACGGCCTGCTCTTCCTGCTCACCAGCTGGATCGCCGGTGAGGCCGGACTGCCCTTCCACGTGGACGGGTTCTGGCCGGAGGCGGTGCTGGGCGCGCTCTTCGTCGGCATCGTCACCTGGATCCTCGGCGCCGTCCTCGACCGCGACTGACACCGGCCCCGGCCGGCCGCCTTCGCGGCCGGCCGGGGCCACCAGGCCAGCAGCAGGGAATTGGCTGGCGAGGGCCCCGGCCGGGGGTACTAGCCTCGGCCGGGTGTTCACCCTGACCCGCGCGGACGGCTACGAGATCAGCACCGACCCGGATCGGATCGACCTGGACCGGGTGCACGTCTGGCTCTCCACCGACGCGTACTGGGCGCTGGGGCGGGAGCGGGAGACGGTGGCGCGCGCGTTCACCGGCTCGATCGGCTTCGGCGTCTACCGGCCGGGTGACGGACGGCAGGTCGCTGTCGCCCGGGTGGTCACCGACGGGGCCACGTTCGCCTGGCTCTGCGACGTGTACGTGGACCCGGCCGAGCGGGGTAGCGGGCTGGGCACCTGGCTGGCCGGCGCGGTCCGCGACCACCTGAACGAGCTGGGCGTACGCCGGATCCTGCTGGCCACGCTCGACGCGCACGGGGTCTACGCGAAGATCGGCTTCAAGCCGGTCGCAGCGGATCGGTGGATGGAGCTGGATCAGCGGGTGACGCCGGTCACCGATAAGGACCAAGATAAGGATCCACCACTTACGGTGGAGCGGTGAACCAGCTCCGGCTCGGCTACCTGTACGGCGTCGGCGCGTACCTGATCTGGGGTTTCTTCCCGATCTACCTGAAGCTGCTGCGCCCGGCCGGGCCGGTGGAGATCCTCGCGCACCGGATCCTCTGGTCGGTGGCGTTCGTGGCGTTGCTGCTGGCCGCCACGCGGCACGCCGGCTTCCTGCGCAAGCTGGCCCGGCGACCCCGGGCGCTCGCCGGCATCGGGCTCGCCGCCGCGCTGATCGCGGTCAACTGGGGCACGTACATCTACGGCGTGAACTCCGACCGGGTGGTGGAGACGGCGCTCGGTTACTTCATCAACCCGCTGGTGTCGGTGCTGTTCGGCGTCCTGGTGCTGCGGGAACGGCTGCGCCGCGCCCAGTGGGCGGCGCTCGGCGTGGGTGCGCTCGCGGTCGCGGTGCTCACCGTCGACTACGGCCGCCTGCCCTGGCTGGCGCTCACCCTGGCGTTCAGCTTCGCCGGGTACGGGCTGGTCAAGAAGCAGCTCGCGCTGCCCGCCACGGAAGGGCTGTTCGTCGAGTCAGCGGTGCTGGCGCTGCCCGCACTGGCGTACCTGGGGTGGCTGTCGGCGCGCGGCGACTCGACGTTCGGGCACGTCTCGGCCGGGCACACCGCGCTGCTGGTGCTGGCCGGGACCGCCACCGCGATCCCGCTGCTGCTGTTCGCCGGGGCGGCGAACCGGCTGCCGCTGTCCACTGTCGGCATGCTGCAGTACCTCGCGCCGATCCTCCAGCTCGGCTGCGGCGTGCTGATCTTCCACGAGCCGATGCCGCCGGCCCGGCTGGCCGGCTTCGCCCTGGTCTGGCTCGCCCTGGTGGTCTTCACCGCCGACGCCCTGCGCCACTCCCACCGCACCCGCCAGGCCGCCCGCACCCCGACCGCCCCCACCCCCACCCCCACCCCGTCCCGCTGATCTTGCACTTACCGCCCCGGCGAAAGGGGCGAACCACCCGCACCGAGGGCCACAAGTGCAAGATCAACGGAGAGAGCGGGCGGGGGCGGGGTCAGCGCAGGTCGTAGGCCAGGACGGGGGCGTTTGTTCCTCGGAGCAGCTCCAGGCGGACCAGCTCGCCCTTGGTGAAGCGGGTGACGCCGGAGAAGCGCAGGTCGTCACCGGGGGCGGCGAGCCACGAGCCGATCTGCTCCGTCGCGCCGTCCGGGCCGTGCGCCACCAGCCGGAACGTGTACGCCTCCCGGTGCCCGGCCCGCCTGTCGTACCCGCAGTGCATGGTGACCTCGGTGCCCCACGGCGTCTCGGTCAGCCCCACCTCGGCGTGCACCGGCACCGTCCCGGCCACCGGCCGCATCGAGGCCAGCGCCACCGGCGGCTTCGTCGGCTCGGCGGGCGACTGCACGAGTCCCACGCCGACGCCCGCCAGCACCGCGAGCGCGGCGGCGGCGAGCGCTGTCAGCGCGTACCGTCGGCGGGAGCGGGACCGCTCGCGGCGCTTGCGCTCGCGCGCGGCGTCGAGCAGCGCGGGCACCCGCGACGTCTCCGGCCCGACCTCCAGGAACTGCTCCAGCCCGGCCGGGTCGAGCCGCCCCAGCAGGCCGGGCAGCACGGCGATCTCGGCCACCGCCTCCCGGCACTGCGCGCACCCGGCCAGGTGCCGCTCGTAGGCGACCCGGTCCGCCGGGGCGAGGGCGCCGAGCACGTACGCCCCGTCGTCGTGCGCGAACTCGCAGCGTGTCACCCGGTCACCCCCATCTCGGCCAGCGCCAACCGTAGTGAGCGCAGTGCGTAGTGGGTACGCGACTTCACCGTCCCCGGCGGTACGCCCAGCCGTGCCGCCGCCTCCGCCACCGAACGTCCCTGGTAGAAGCACTCGACGAGCACCTCCCGGTGGGTCGGGCTGAGCCGGTTGAGCGCCTCGGCCACGGTCCACGCCTCCACCGCGCGCTCCGTCTCGTCGACCGTCTCGGCGGTCTCGGGCAGTTCGTCCGTGTAGACCTCGCCGACCCGGGCCGAACGCCGCCGCCAGGCGTCGATCGCCAGGTTCCGCGCGGTGGTGAACAGCCAGGCGCGTACCGAGCCGCGTCGCGGGTCCAGCGACTCGGGGTGCCGCCAGGCGCGCAGGAGCGTCTCCTGCACCAGGTCCTCGGCCCGGGGCCGATCGCCGTTGACCAGCCGCAGGGCGTGCGCGTACAACGCGTCGGCATGCTCGTCGTGCAGCGCGCGCAGCAGTTGGGCGTCGTGGTCGCTGATGGCGGTACCTCGCTTCCGGCGGCGGGGAAACCGGCGATGCGTTCGCCCTTCCATACGTGCCGTGACGCCGAACGGTTCATCCGCAGGTCAACGCGGAGCTGTTCACGTCCGGTTCAGGTCCGGGCCGATCCCCGCTCACCGTGCCCTGGCAGCGTCCGGCGGGTGAGCGCCCGGGCCGTCTCGCCCGCGCGCCTTCCGACGTTGAGATCAGGAGGCTCCACCTCATGAGCGACCGGCCTCGCCTGCTTCCGCTGCTGGGTGGCACCCGCCACGGCAGCCGCGACGCGATGACCTGTCTGTACCGGTGCGGCAACGCGTGTGACCACCCGGTGCCGAACCCGACCGACAACCCGTACTTCGGCGACGTGGTCGACACCGAGATCTCCCGGCGCGGCGTGGTCCGGGCCGGCGCGGTCGGTGCGCTGGTGCTCGGCTTCGGCGGCGCCGCCGCGGGCGCGCTCGCCGGCGCCGCGCCGGCCGCCGCTGCGCCCGCCGCCCCGCCCGTGCCCGGCGGCGGCGAGGTCTCGCCCGCCGGCGCGGGCCGCCCTGGTAGCGGCGCGTTGACGTTCAAGCCGATCCCGCCGAACAAGCTCGACACCCTCGTGGTCCCCAACGGGTACGACCACTCCGTGGTGATCCGCTGGGGTGACGAGGTCGTGCCCGGCGCGCCCGCGTTCAGCCTCGGCCGGCAGACCGCCGCCGCCCAGTCCAAGCAGTTCGGCTACAACAACGACTTCGTCGGCGTGCTCCCGATCGACCGTCGGCGCGCGCTGCTCGTGGTGAACCACGAGTACACCAACGAGGACCTCATGTTCCCCGGCTTCAGCAGCCAGGACGCGCTCACAGTGGAGCAGGTACGGGTGGCGATGGCCGCGCACGGCATGTCCGTGGTGGAGCTGGAGCGGGTGGAGAACACCGGTCAGTGGCAGCCGGTACGGCGTGGCCGGCGGGAGTACAACCGCCGGGTCACGGCGCTGGCGACGAAGTTCGAGCTGACCGGCCCGGCCGCCGGCTCGTCGTGGCTGCGTACCGCCGCCGACCCGAAGGGCCGGACGGTGATCGGCACGCTCAACAACTGCGCCGGTGGCGTCACCCCGTGGGGCACAGTGCTCTCCGGCGAGGAGAACTTCAACCAGTACTTCGTCGGCGGAGACGGCGCGCCGGAGGAGCAGAAGCCGAAGCTGGCCCGGTACGGCATCCCGACCGACGTGCGCCACCCGAGCGGCAGCCGCAAGTGGGAACGGGCGGACGAGCGCTTCGACCTGGCCAAGCACCCCAACGAGGCGAACCGGTTCGGCTGGATCGTCGAGATCGACCCGTTCGACCCGCAGGCCAAGCCGCGCAAGCACACCGCGCTGGGCCGGTTCAAGCACGAGGGCGCGAACGTCATCGTGGCGCGCAACGGCCGGGTGGTCGCGTACATGGGCGACGACGAGCGCTTCGACTACCTCTACAAGTTCGTCTCGGACAAGAAGTTCATGCCGGGGAAGTCCTCGGTGGCGCGGCGGCACAACCTGACGCTGCTGGAGTCGGGCACGCTCTACGTCGCGAAGATCGAGGGCGACAGCCCGGCCGCCGAGATCGACGGTTCCGGCAAGCTCCCGGCCGACGGTGGGTTCGGCGGCCGGGGCCGCTGGATCAAGCTGGTCAGCGGCAACCGCTCGTACGTCGACGGCATGACCGCCGCGGACGTGCTCACCTTCACCCGGCTGGCCGGGGACAAGGTCGGCGCCACCAAGATGGACCGGCCCGAGGACGTCGAGCCGAGCCTGCTCACCGGCAAGGTCTACGTGGCGCTGACGAACAACAGCGACCGCGGCAAGGCCGGCAAGGCGCCCGCCGACGAGGCGAACCCGCGCAACAGCAACAAGCACGGGCAGATCCTGGAGCTGGTCGAGGACCGCGGCGACAACACCGCCGAGACCTTCGCCTGGTCGCTGCCGATCGTCTGCGGCGACCCGGCCGACGCCTCGACCTACTTCGCGGGGTACGACAAGACGAAGGTCTCCCCGATCTCCTGCCCGGACAACGTCGCCTTCGACGCCACCGGCAACCTGTGGATCTCGACCGACGGCAACGCGCTGGGCAGCAACGACGGCCTGTTCGCCACCGCCGTCGAGGGTCCGGAGCGGGGCCACCTGAAGCAGTTCCTCACCGTGCCGCTCGGCGCGGAGACCTGCGGCCCGTTCATCACCGGCGACAACCGTTCGGTCTTCGTGGCCGTGCAGCACCCCGGCGAGGTTTCCGGCGCGTCGGTGGAGAACCCCGCCTCCACCTGGCCGGACGGCGACTTCGCCAAGCCCGGCGTGGTGGTCACCTGGCGCCTCGACGGCGGCCCGGTCGGTAGCTGACCCACCCCGGGGGCGGTCCGGCGCTGGACCGCCCCGCGAGGGGCCGCCGACCCACCAGGTCGGCGGCCCCTCGTCAGTTCTCGGAGGCGGTCCCGGCGGGGATCGGCGCGCGGCGAGTCAGTTCTCGGAGGCGATCCCGTCGGCGATGGCGCGCGCGGCGGTGAGGAGCTTGGCGCGGACCACCCGGGCCGATGTCATCATCTCGCCGGCCGGCAGCGCGCAGGCCAGCACCACCCGGCGCTCGATGTCCTTGTCCGGGCTGACGAGCACCGCGGCGCACGCCACGCCCTGCCGGAACTGCCCCAGCTCCAGCTGCATGCCGCGCCGGTCACCGGCGGCCAGGTCCGCCTCGAACGCCTCGACAGTGGTGAGGGTGGCGGTGGTGAACGGGCGCATGCCGTACTCGCGCAGGTAGCGGAAGCGCTGTTCGGTGGTGAGCGTGGCGAGCAGGCTCTTGCCCAGCGCGGTGGCGTGCGCGCCCTCGTCGAAGCCCGGCACCAGGTCCTCCATGTAGGGCGAGCGCGGCCCCTCGGCGGACGCGGTCACCGCCACCTGCCCGCCGACGAAACGGCCGAGGTAGTGGCTCCAGCCGGTGTCCGACGCCGCGCGGCGCAGCGCCTCGCCCACCGCCGGCGGCCCCCGGAACGCGGTGACCAGCTCGCGGTAGCGGTCGGCCACCTCCAACCCCACGATGTACGTCCCGTCCTCGCGCCGGATCACGTAGCCCTCGTACGCGAGCGTGCGCACCAGGTGGTAGGTGGTGGCGACGGTCAGCTCGCAGCGCCGGGCGATCTGCTTCACGGTGAGCCCTCTCGGCGCACGGCCGACCGACTCGAGCACTCGAAGCGCGCGAGACACGCTACGGATCAGGTCCGAAGGTTCCGCCAAGGGGTCGCGCACAACCACCTCCGCCGCCGGGGACTTACACCATATGAAAAACCGGCCGAGTGCGAAATGCCTGTTCGGATGGAGGATGCCAGAAGACCGGACACAGACCGTGTGTCGACGGACACGATGAGCAGCCAAAACGTCCGGGCGTAAGGTGTGCTCGCGATGACTGAAACAGTTTCGCGAGTCGCCTCTCCGGCGTCCCGCCACGCCGTCACGGTCGGCGCGGGCGCCACCCTCACCACGATCGTGTGCGTCCTGCCCGTCTTCCTGGTCGGTGGGCTCGCCGTCCAGCTCGCTGACGAACTCCGCTTCAGCCCGGCCGGGCTGGGCCTGGCCGTCTCGATCTACTTCGGCGTGAGCGCGCTCGCCTCGGTGCCCTCCGGCGCCCTGGTCGAGCGCTTCGGCTCGGCCCCGGTCGCCCGGGCCGCCATCCTGCTCTCCGCCGCCTCGCTGCTCGCAGTGGCCGGGCTGGCCCGGTCGTACCCGATCCTGGTGGCGCTGCTGGCGCTCAGCGCCGCCGCCAACGCCCTCGGGCAGCTCGCCAGCAACGCCGCGCTGGCCGAGCACGTACCCGCCCACCGGCAGGGCCTCTCGTTCGGCGTGAAGCAGGCCGCCGTACCGGCCGCTACGCTGCTGGCCGGCCTGGCGGTACCCACTGTCGCGCTCACCGCCGGCTGGCGCTGGGCCTTCGTGGCCGCAGCGGTGGCCGCGCTCGCCGTGCTGCCGGCCGTACCCCGGGCCGGACGGGACCGGCAGGCCCGGACCGCCTCCGGTCGCGGTCCCGGCGGCACCGGCCCGCTCGTGGTGATCGGGCTGGCCGCGACGCTCGCGGCAGCCGCGGCGAACGCCCTCGGCACGTTCCTGGTCGACTCGGCTGCGGCGCGAGGGCTCTCCCCCGGCCTGGCCGGCCTGACGCTGACCCTGGGCAGCGTGGTGTGCGTGCTCGCCCGGGTGGGCGTCGGCTGGCTGGCCGACCGGCGCACCAGCGGGCACGTCGGGCTGATCGCCGGGATGCTGCTGACCGGCTCGGTCGGCCTCATCCTGCTCGCGGTGGCCGGATCGGCGCCGCTGGTAGCGGGCGTGGTGCTCGGCTTCGGTCTGGGCTGGGCCTGGCCGGGGCTGATGAACTTCGCCGTGGTCCGGCTCCACCCGCAGGCCCCGGCCGCCGCCACCTCGATCACCCAGACCGGGGTGTACGCGGGCGGCTGCCTGGGTCCGCTCGGCCTGGGCGCGCTGGCCGGCGCGGCGGGCTACCCGGCGATGTGGCTGACTGCTGCCGCGGCGATGCTCCTGGCCGCCCTCCTGATGCTGCTGGGCGCCCGCCTCCTACGCCCCACCCCCACCCTCCCCTGACCGTCCGCGTCGCCCCCGAGCCCCGTCGCGTCGATCATGAAGTTAGCGGCGCGACACGCCGTATGGGCGGCCGTCAACTTCATGATCGACGAGAGCCCGAGCGAGTGAGGGTGGGCGCGCGGGGGGTCAGCGCAGGGGTCAGCTGGTGCGGTCGGCGATGTAGTCGCAGAGGGACTCCAGCGCGCGACGCGCCGGACCCTCGGGCAGCGGAGCCAGCCGGGCGCGTGCGTCCTCGGCGTAGCTGCGCACCGTCTCCCGGGCGCGCTTGAGCGCCGGCGACTCCCGCAGCAGGCCCAGCGCCTCGGCGTGCAACGCGTCGTCCACCAGCGGGCCGGTGGCCAGGATCTCGCGCAGCCGTACGCTCGCCGCGTCCGCGTCGTCGGAGGCCATCGCGTAGAGCACCGGCAGGGTGGGTACGCCCTCGCGCAGGTCGGTGCCGGGCGTCTTGCCGGACTGGACCGACTCACTGGCGATGTCCAGCAGGTCGTCGGAGAGCTGGAACGCGACGCCGATGATCTCGCCGTACTCGGCCAGGGCCTCGACGTGCTCGGGAGCCGCGCCGCCGAACATGCCGCCGAAGCGGGCCGAGGTGGCGATGAGTGAACCGGTCTTCTCGGCGATCACGTGCAGGTAGTGCGCGACCGGGTCGGTGTCGCGCGGGCCGACCGTCTCGGCGATCTGGCCGTGCACCAGCCGGGCGAACGTGCGCGCCTGGAGGCGTACCGCCTCGGGGCCGAGGTCGGCGGCGATGTCCGCGGCCCGGGCGAAGAGGTAGTCGCCGACCAGGATGGCCACCGAGTTGGTCCAGCGGGAGTTGGCGCTCGGGGCGCCACGCCGCACGGCAGCCTCGTCCATCACGTCGTCGTGGTACAGCGTCGCCAGGTGGGTGAGCTCCATCACCACGGCGGCGGGGACGACCTGGTCGGTATCCGGGTCGCCGAACTGGGCGCCCAGCGCCACCAGCAGCGGACGGAACCGCTTGCCGCCGGCCTCGACCAGGTGCCGGGACGCCTCGGTCACCAGCGGATCGGCGCTCGCCACGCTCGCCCGCAGGCTCGTCTCGACCCGGTCGAGCACGCCCAGCACTGAGGCTTCGACGCGCGGGTCGGCGAGATGCAGGCCGAGCGCGCCGAACTGACCTGAACGCTCGCCAGCCGGGTTCGCCACGTCCTCAACCATGCCACACCCGTTCGACCTGCTCGTCGACGGGGATACGCCGGGGGCCGGCACGCCACGGCGTACCGGCCCCCGGTGGGATCACCTCTGTCATCTGACGAATTCGGCGGCACCGGTCGTCAGGTCGAGCAGCGGGCCGGGCACCACGCCGAGGACCAGCGTGGCGAGCACGCCGATGACCAGGGCGGCCGAGGTGAGCGCACCGGGCACGGTCACCGTCGGGGTGGACTCGCCCGGCTCGGACAGCCACATCATGACGACGACCCGCAGGTACGGGAACGCCAGCACCATGCTGGTCAGCACGCCGGCGATCACCAGCCACGCCTGGTTCGCCTCCAGGGCCGGGCCGAAGACCGCGAACTTGCTGGTGAAGCCGCTGGTCAGCGGGATACCGGCGAAGGCCAGCAGGATGAACGTGAAGATCGCCGCGAAGAACGGCGAGCGGCGGCCCAGCCCGGCCCAGCGGGACAGGTGGGTGGCCTCCCCGTCGGCGTCGCGCACCAGCGTCACCACGGCGAACGCGGCGAGCACCGAGAAGCCGTACGCGGCCAGGTAGAACATGGTACCGGAGAGCCCTTCACGGCTCGGTGCCAGCACACCGACGAGCAGGTAACCGGCGTTCGCGATCGACGAGTACGCCAGCAGGCGCTTGATGTCGGTCTGGGTGACCGCCAGCACCGCGCCGACCAGCATGGTCAGCACCGCGATCGCGCCGAGCACCGGGGTGAAGTCCCAGGAGGCCCCGGCGAACGCGACGTGGAAGACGCGCAGCAGCGCCCCGAACGCGGCGACCTTGGTGCAGGCCGCCATGAAGCCGGTGACCGGGGTCGGCGCGCCCTGGTAGACGTCCGGCGTCCAGACGTGGAACGGCGCGGCGGCGGCCTTGAACAGCAGGCCGATGGCGAGCAGCGCCATACCGGCGAACAGCAGCACCGGGCTGGACGGGGAGTCGGTGACCGCGGCGTGCACGGTGGCGAAGTCGACGCCGGCCGTACGGCCCGGGATGCCGGAGGTGAAGCCGTAGATGAGGGCCACACCGAACAGGAAGAACGCCGAGGCGTACGCGCCGAGCATGAAGTACTTCAGCGCCGCCTCCTGGCTCAGCAGACGCCGGCGGCGGGCCAGCGCGCAGAGCAGGTAGAGCGGGAGCGAGAAGACCTCCAGCGCGACGAACATGGTCAGCAGGTCGTTCGCCGCCACGAAGATCAGCATGCCGCCGATCGCGAACGACATCAGCGGGTAGACCTCGGTGGCGCCACCGACGCCCTCGGCCTGCCGCCGGTCCTCCGCCGACTCGGCGGTGACAGCGGCGTGCGCCACGAAGGCGCCGCCCCGCTCCACGGTGCGCTCACCGACGAGCAGCAGGGCCATCACCGCGAGCACCAGGATCGCGCCCTGGAGGAACAGCGTCGGGCCGTCGATCGCGATGGCGCCGCCGATGGTGATCAGCCGGTCGTCGGCGTTGAGAATCACCATGACGATCGCGGCGAGCATCGCCACCAGGGCGAGCCCGAGTTGCACCGCGTTGCGCAGACGACGCGGCACGAACGCCTCGACCAGGACCCCGAGCAGCGCCGCACCCAGCATGATCAGGATGGGAGCGAGCGCCGCGTAGTCGATCGACGGCAGCCTCAGTTCACTCACTTCGCGGCCTCCTGGACGCTGCCGACCTCAGGGGCGGGGTCGGACTTGCCGACGTCCTGCATGGTCGCCTGGACGGCGGGGTTGATGACGTCGGTGACCGGCTTCGGATAGAAGCCGAGCAGCACGATCAGCGCGATCAGCGGCGCGACGACCACCTTCTCGCGCAGGGTGAGGTCACGGCGCATGCCCTCGACCTCGGTCAGCGCCGGGTTCAGCGTGCCCTGCGTGGTGCGCTGCACCATCCACAGCACGTACGCCGCCGCCAGGATGATGCCGAGCGTGGCGATCACGGCGACCGGCTTGTTGACGGTGAACGTGCCGATCAGCACCAGGAACTCGGAGACGAACGGCGCGGTACCCGGCAGCGCCAGTGAGGCGAGACCGGCGAAGAAGAGCACACCGGCCAGCACCGGCACCAGCTTGCCCGCGCCGCCGAAGTCGCTGATCAGCGCCGAGCCGCGCCGGGCGATCAGCATGCCGACCACGAGGAACAGCAGGCCGGTGGCCAGGCCGTGGTTGAGCATGTAGAGCACCGCGCCGGTGCCGGCCTGGGTGGTGAACGCGAAGATGCCGACGCCGATGAACCCGAAGTGCGCGATCGAGGTGTACGACACCAGGCGCTTCAGGTCGTTCTGACCGACCGCCAGCAGCGCGGCGTAGATGATGCCGATGACACCGAGCGCCAGCGCCCACGGTGCGAACCAGCGCGACGCCTCCGGGAACAGCGGGAGGCAGTAGCGCAGGATGCCGAACGTGCCGACCTTGTCCAGCACGCCGACAAGCAGCGCGGCGGCGCCGGCCGGTGCCGCGCCACCGGCGTCCGGCAGCCAGGTGTGGAACGGGAAGAACGGCGCCTTGATCGCGAAGGCGACGAAGAAGCCCAGGAACAGCCAGCGGGCCGTGTCGGTGGCGAACTCCGCCTGGCTCAGTGCCTGCCAGTCGAAGGTCTTCCCGCCGACCACCCAGAGGCCGATCACCGCGGCCAGCATGAACAGACCGCCGACCAGCGAGTAGAGGAAGAACTTCACCGCCGCGTACTGCCGCTGGTGGCCGCCGTAGCTGCCGATCAGGAAGTACATCGGCACCAGCATGACCTCGAAGAACACGTAGAACAGGAAGACGTCGGCGGCGGCGAAGACGCCGATCATCGTGCATTCGAGGACGAGCAGCAGCGCGAAGTACGCGGGCACGGAGCGCTTCGACGCCTCGGCGTCGTGCCAGGACGCCAGGATCACCAGCGGCACCAGGATCGCGATCAGCATCAGCATGACCAGCGCGATGCCGTCCACCTCGAAGGTGAAGTTCACGCCCCAGTTCGGGATCCACGGGTACGACTCGCGGAACTGGAACCGGTCACCGCCGGCGGAGAAGGCGAACCACATCACCACCGAGAGCACCAGCACCAGCAGCGACCAGCCGAACGCCACCAGCTTGGCCAGGTCCGGACGGCTGCGGGGCAGCAGTGCCACCACCAGGGCGCCGACCAGCGGCGCCACGGTCAGCACCGAGAGGAACGGGAAGTTGGACATTATTCGGCCTTACCTCCGTCGTGACTGCGTGGCCCGCCGGCGGGGGCGGCCGCGTTGAGGTCGATCACGCCAGCCACCCCGCCTGCACCGCCAGGAACGCCGCCACCACGAGCAGCGCGCCGGTCAGGATCGAGGTCGCGTACGACCGCACGAAGCCGGTCTGGAGCCGCCGGAGCCGGCCCGAGCCCCCGCCCACGGCGGCGGCCAGGCCGTTGACCAGCCCATCGACGCCCCGGTTGTCGAGGAACACCAGCGCCCGGGTGAGGAAGATGCCCGGCTTCTCGAAGACCGCCTCGTTGAAGGCGTCCGTGTAGAGGTTCCGGCGGGCGGCGGTGACCACCACGCCGGCCGGCTGCGGCTCGGTGGCCGTGCCGGAGCGGAACAGGAACCAGGCCAGCCCGGCGCCCAGCACGGTGAGCAGCAGCGACAGCGCGGTGAGCAGCCAGTGCGCCAGCACGGGTGCGTGCTCCCCGCTCTCGGCGGCGAGCCCGTTGGTGGCGGTGAGCCAGTCCGGCACGGAGGTGGCGAGCAGGAAGCCCGCGCCGACCGAGCCGACCGCCAGCAGGATCAGCGGGACGGTCATCAGCTTCGGCGACTCGTGCGGGTGCTCGATGTCCTCGGTCCAGCGCTTCGGGCCGTGGAACGTGAGCACGAACAGCCGCGTCATGTAGAACGCGGTGAGCCCGGCGCCGAGCAGCGCGGCCATGCCGAACAGCCAGGCCGTCCAGCCCTCCCGCTCGAACGCGGCCACGATGATCGGCTCCTTGGAGAAGTAGCCGGAGAACGGGAACATGCCGATGATGGCGAGCCAGCCCATCATGAACGTCAGCCAGGTGACCTTCATGTACTTGGACAGCCCGCCGAAGCGGCGGATGTCCACCTGGTCGTTCATGCCGTGCATGACCGAGCCGGCGCCGAGGAACATGTTGGCCTTGAAGAAGCCGTGCGCCAGCAGGTGCACAATGGCGAGCGCGTACGCGCCGCCGCCGAGACCGACGCCGAGGAACATGTAGCCGATCTGGCTCACCGTGGACCAGGCCAGCACGCGCTTGATGTCGTCCTTGGCCGCGCCGATGATGCAGCCCATCAGCAGCGTGAGCGCGCCGACGCTGACCACCACGAGCTGGAGCGTCTCGTTGGCCGAGAAGATCGCGTTGGAGCGGGCGATCAGGTAGACGCCCGCGGTGACCATGGTGGCCGCGTGGATGAGCGCGGACACCGGGGTCGGGCCCTCCATCGCGTCCGGCAACCACGCCTGGAGCGGGAACTGACCGGACTTGCCGGCCGCGCCGAGCAGCAGCAGCAGGCCGAGCACCAGCACGGTGGTCGAGGTCATCGAGCCGACCCCGTTGAACACCTCGTCGTACTGGGTGGTGCCGAGCACGGCGAACATGATGAAGATGCCGATGGCCAGGCCGGCGTCGCCGACCCGGTTCATCAGGAACGCCTTCTTGCCGGCGGTGGCCGCGCTGGGCCGGCCGTACCAGAAGGAGATCAGCAGGTACGACGCCAGGCCGACGCCCTCCCAGCCGAAGTAGAGCATCACGTAGTTGTTGCCGAGCACCAGCAGGAGCATGGCGGCGACGAACAGGTTGAAGTACGCGAAGAACAGCCGCCGGCCCGCGTCGTGCGCCATGTACTCCACGGCGTAGAGGTGGATCAGGAAGCCCACCCCGGTGATCAGCAGGACGAAGACCGCGGCCAGCGGGTCGAAGAGCAGACCGAAGTCCACCTTCAGGTTGCCGACCGCCATGAAGTCCCAGAGGCTCAGCTCGACCTGCTTGTTCTCCAGCCCGCGCAACTGGAAGAAGTAGGTGAGCCCGAGCACGAAGGCGGCGCCGATGGCGCCCACTCCCAGCCAGTGGCCCCAGCGGTCGGCCCGCTTGCCGAGCAGCAGCAGGATCGCCGCGCTGACCAGCGGGATCGCCACCAGCAGCCAGACACTGCCCAGCATCCCGTCCGCCGTGGCGAAGGTGACGGCTTCGGCTGGCTCAGACTGGGCGATCGTCAGAATCTGTTCCACCACGAGCCCCTCAGTACTTCAGCAGGTTGGCGTCGTCGACGCTGGCCGAGCGCCGGGTCCGGAAGATCGCCATGATGATCGCGAGCCCGACCACGACCTCGGCCGCCGCGACCACCATCACGAAGAACGCCATGATCTGGCCGTTCAGGTCGCCGTTGATCCGGCTGAACGTGACCAGGGTCAGGTTGGCCGCGTTGAGCATCAGCTCGATGCACATGAACAGCACGATCGCGTTGCGCCGGACCAGCACGCCCACGGCGCCGATGGTGAACAGCACCGCCGCGAGGATGAGGTAGTAGTCCGGGGTCACCGTGCCAGCCTTTCGTTCGCGACTGCGGGGCTCCGCTTCGCTGCACTCCTCGCGCTCACCGATCAGTCCCCTTCGGTGCGGTCTCCTCGGCCGTCAACTCGCGCACCGGCATGATCTCCGGGATGCTGCGGTCGGTCAGCCGGCCGTCGGGCAGACGGGCCGGGGTGGCCACCGAGGAGGACGTGGCGTAGACGCCCGGGCCGGGCTTCGGTCCGGGGTAGTTGCCGGGGCGGAACCGCGCCTTCATGGTGGCGATCTGGTCCATCCGGTCCGCCTTGCGCCGCTCCACGTGCGCCAGCACCATCGCGCCGACGGCGGCGGTGATCAGCAGCGCCGAGGTCAGCTCGAAGGCGAAGACGTACTTGGTGAACAGCAGCCGGGCGATGCCCTGGACGTTGCCCTCGCCGTTCGCCTCGTCGAGCCCGACCGGCTGGACGCCGTCGAGCGCGCGGTAGAGGCCGGTGCCCACCAGGCCGGCGAAGCCGAGCCCGAGGACCACGGCGGCGACCCGCTGGCCGCGCAGCGTCTCGATGAGCGAGTCGGACGCGTCCCGGCCGACGAGCATCAGCACGAACAGGAACAGCATCATGATCGCGCCGGTGTAGACGATGATCTGCACCATGCCGATGAACGGCCCGGCCTGGAGCACGTAGAACACGCCCAGGCAGAGCATGGTCAGCACCAGCCAGAGCGCGGAGTGGACCGCGTTGCGGGCCCACACCATGCCGATCGCCCCGAGCAGGGCCAGCGGCGCGAGGATCCAGAAGGTGACCTCCTCACCCCCGGACACCTGGCCGGCGGCGGCGAGCACCGTAGCCGAGGTCATGCCTTGCCTCCCTTGCCCGCCGCGGCGGCGGACCGCTGCTCGGCCTGCTCGGCGCCGGGGAAGGTCACGCCGGGGTGCTCCTCCACCTGGTACCGGCCGGGGCCCATCGGCGAGCGCTCGGCGCCGGCCGAGGTGCCCGGGTTGGTGAGCGCGCCGACGTAGTAGTCCTTCTCGCTGTCGCCCAGCCGCATCGGGTGCGGCGGCTGCTCCATGCCTTCGAGCAGCGGCGCGAGCAGCTGCTCCTTGGTGAAGATCAGGTCCTGCCGGTTGTCCCGGGCCAGCTCGTACTCGTTGCTCATGGTGAGCGAACGGGTCGGGCAGGCCTCGATGCAGAGCCCGCAGAAGATGCACCGGGCGTAGTTGATCTGGTAGGTGCTGGCGTACCGCTCACCAGGAGAGAAGCGCTGCTCCTCGGTGTTGTCGCCACCCTCCACGTAGATCGCGTCGGCCGGGCAGGCCCAGGCGCACAGCTCGCAGCCGATGCACTTCTCCAGCCCGTCCGGGTGCCGGTTGAGGATGTGCCGCCCGTGGTAGCGCGGCGCCGAGACCGGCGGCTTGAACGGGTAGTCGGTGGTGACGACCTTCTTGAACATGTGCGAGAAGGTGACACCGAAGCCCTTGAACGTTCCGGTGATCGCGCCCACGTCACACCTCCCTGGAGTCCGGGCCGGCGACCACGTTGGCCGGCTCCCGCTCGGCGAGCACGCGCTTCGTACGCGGGCTCGGCGGAACCTGAAGATCCATCGGCGGCAGCGGGAAGCTGCCGTACGGCCGGGTGTCCGCCTGCTCCTGGAGCGACGGCTTCGGCTCCTTCTTCCGCGACGGCCAGAAGAGCGTGGCCAGCAGCAGCACGCCCGCGCCGACGGCGGTGACGAGCAGCCGGTCCCGGGTCTGCCAGTCCTCGATCGAGCGCAGCCCGGCGAGCACCATGATCCAGACCAGGTTCAGCGGCAGCAGCACCTTCCAGCCGAACCGCATGAACTGGTCGTACCGGAGCCGGGGCAGCGTGCCGCGCAGCCAGACGAAGACGAACACCAGCATGATGACCTTGCCGAAGAACCACAGCATCGGCCACCAGCCCTCGTTGGCGCCCGACCAGATCGTGATCGGCCACGGGGCGTGCCAGCCGCCGAGGAACAGCGTCACGGTGAACGCCGACATGGTCACCATCGCGACGTACTCGCTGAGCATGAACAGCGCGAACTTCAGCGAGCTGTACTCGGTCTGGAAACCGGCCACCAGCTCCGACTCCGCCTCGGGCAGGTCGAACGGCGCCCGGTTCGTCTCACCGACGATGGCGATGAAGAACATGATGAAGCTGGGCAGCAGCAGGATCGCGTACCAGCCGGGCGCGGCGAGGTCGAAGCCGCCGATGCTCAGCCGGGTGCCGTCGCCCTGCGCGGCGACGATCCCGCTCGTCGACATGGTGCCCGCGGTCATGAACACCGCGACCACGCTCAGGCCCATGGTGACCTCGTACGAGACCAGCTGGGCCGCCGAGCGGAGGCCGCCGAGCAGCGGGTAGGTGGAGCCGCTGGCCCAGCCGCCGAGCACGATGCCGTACACGGCGAGCGAGGAGAAGGCCAGCACCACCAGCACCGCCACCGACACGTCGGTGACCTGGAGCGGCGTCCGGTGCCCGAAGATGCTCACCATCGGCCCGAACGGGATCACCGACAGCGCGGTGACTGCGCAGACCACCGAGATCACCGGGGCGAAGAAGTAGACGACCTTGTCGGCCTTGCGCGGGAGGATGTCCTCCTTGAAGGCCAGCTTCACGCCGTCGGCGAGCGTCTGGAGCAGACCGAACGGACCGGCCTGGTTGGGGCCGGGCCGCACCGCCATGCGGCCCACGACCCGGCGCTCGAACCAGACGCCGAGCAGCGTGGCCGCCACGGCGACGACGAACGCGAACAGGATCTTGCCGAGGACCAGCCACCACGGGTCCTTGCCGAAGTCGGCAAGCGTCGGGTCCTGCGCCGCGAGGATGACGGGGTTCACTGCACCCACCTTTCGTTCCCGACTGCGGAGACGCTCACCACGTCGCCGGACGTCGCGCCGAGGCCGCGCCGCACGGTGGAGCCGGGTGAGTTGGTCGGCAGCCAGACGACGCCGTCGGGCATCTCGGTGATCGCCGCCGGCAGCGTGATCGCGCCGCGGTCGGTGCCCACCGTGACCGGGTCGCCGTCGGCCACACCCAGCGCCTCGGCGGTGCCCTTGCCGAGCCGGACCACCGGCGGGCGGGCGGTGCCGGCGAGGTGCTCGTCGCCGTCGGTGAGGCTGCCCAGGTCGATCAGCTGGTGCCAGGTGGCGAGGACCGCCTCGCCCGGTCCGGGCTGCCGCACGGCGGCGGGCTCGACCGAGGGCGCCGACGGCCGCTCGACCCGGGTGCGCGGCAGCGCGCCCAGCTCGCGCCGGATGCTCGGCACGTCACCGGTGCCGAGCCGCACGTCGAGCTGCGCGGCGAGCGCGTCGAGGATGCGGGCGTCGGTCATCGCGCCGGTGTCCAGCACCTTCTCGAACGTGCGCAGCCGGCCCTCCCAGTCCAGGAAGCTGCCCGCCTTCTCGACCACCGGCGCGACCGGCAGGACCACGTCGGCGCGGCGGGACACCGCGCTCATCCGCAGTTCCAGGCTGACCAGGAACGGCACCGCGTCCAGTGCGGACTCGGCCAGGCGCGGGTCGGCCAGGTCGGCCGGGTCGACGCCGGCCACCACCAGGGCGCCGATCTGTCCGTTCGCGGCGGCGGTGAGGATGCCGTCGGTGTCGCGGCCGGCCTGGCTGGGGATCACCCCGGCCGGGATGTCCCACGCCTCGCCCAGCTCCGCGCGCGCGGCCGGCTCGGTGACGACCCGGCCGCCGGGGAGCAGGTTGGGCAGGCAGCCCGCGTCGACAGCACCGCGGTCACCCGCGCGCCGCGGCACCCAGACCAGCCGGGCACCGGTACGCCGGGCGACGTCCGCCGCCGCCGACAGGCCGCCCGGCACCTCGGCCAGGCGCTCGCCGACGATCAGGATCGCGCCGGGCTGACCCAGCGCCTCGGCCACCGTGGCGTGCTCGGCCAGCACGCCGGCCTCCTCGCCGGGCACCACCCGGGCCAGCTTGGCCCCGAGCTTCTCCAGGCCGCGCGTGGCGAACGGCGCGAGCGCGTACACGGTGAGCTTCTTCTTCAGGTACGCCTTGCGCAGCCGCAGGAAGAGGATCGGGCACTCCTCCTCCGGCTCCAGGCCGACGAGCACCACAGCGGGCGCGTTCTCCACGTCCGTGTAGGTCACGTCGGTGACCCCGGCGACGCTGCTGGCCAGGAAGTCGGCCTCCTCGCGGGAGACCGGGCGGGCCCGGAAGTCGATGTCGTTCGTGTGCAGCGCGATCCGGGCGAACTTCGCGTACGCGTAGGCGTCCTCGACCGTCAGCCGGCCGCCGGTCAGCACCGCAGTGCCGGTCGCGCCGTCGCGGGCCGCGCGCAGCCCTTCGGCGGCCCGGGTCAGCGCCTCGCTCCAGGACGCCTCGCGCAGCTCACCGGTCTTCTCGTCGCGCACCATCGGCGTGCTGATCCGGTCGAACGCGCGGGTGTACTGGAAGCCCCAGCGGCCCTTGTCGCAGTTCCACTCCTCGTTCACCGCCGGGTCGTCGCCGGCCAGCCGGCGCAGGACCTTGCCGCGCCGCCAGTCGGTGCGCTGGGCGCAGCCGGCCGAGCAGTGCTCGCAGACGCTGGGCGTGGAGACCAGGTCGAACGGGCGGGCCCGGAACCGGTACTGGGTGCCGGTCAGCGCGCCCACCGGGCAGATCTGCACGGTGTTGCCGGAGAAGTACGAGTTGAACGGGACGTCCCCCTCGTCGCCCTCCTCGCCGTACGCGTCGTCCCGGTAGATGTTGATCTCCTCGTGCGAGGAGCGTCCCATCAGGTCGATGAACTTGTCGCCGGCGATCTCCTCGGAGAACCGGGTGCACCGCTGGCAGAGCACGCAGCGCTCGCGGTCGAGCAGCACCTGGGTGCTGATCGGCAGCGGCTTCGGGTACTCCCGCTTGTGCTCGTGGAACCGCGAGTCCGTCCGGCCGGTGGACATCGCCTGGTTCTGCAGCGGGCACTCGCCGCCCTTGTCGCACATCGGGCAGTCCAGGGGGTGGTTGAGGAGCAGCAGCTCCATCACACCCTCCTGGGCCTTCTTGGCGACCGGGGAGGTGAGCTGCGTCCGCACCACCATGCCGTCGGCGACGGTCTGGGTGCAGGAGGCGACCGGCTTGCGCTGGCCCTCCACCTCCACCAGGCACTGCCGGCAGGCGCCGGCCGGGGCCAGCAGCGGGTGGTCGCAGAAGCGCGGGATCTCGGTGCCGAGCTGCTCGGCGACGCGGATCAGCAGCGCGCCCTTGGGCGCGGTGACCTCGACGCCGTCGATGGTCAGCGTGACGGTCTCGGTCTGCTTGGCTACGTCGGTCATCAGTGAGCTCCAACCAGAGACTTGTCGGAGAGCTTCGGAGCGGTACGTCCCTCGATGTAGTCGAGGTAGTCCTGCTTGAAGTACTTCAGCGACGAGGTCACCGAGCTGGTCGCGCCGTCACCGAGACCGCAGAACGAGCGGCCGAGGATGTTGTCGCAGGTGTCGAGCAGGGTGTCCAGGTCCTCGTGGGTGCCCTGGCCGGCCAGGATGCGCCGGTAGACCCGGACCATCCAGTAGTTGCCCTCCCGGCACGGGGTGCACTTGCCGCACGACTCGTGGTGGTAGAACTCCAGCCACCGGTAGGTCGCGTACACCGGGCAGTCCTGGTCGGAGAAGATCTGCGTAGCAGTGGTGCCCAGGATCGAGCCGGCCGCCGCCACCCCCTCGAAGTCCAGCGGCACGTCCAGGTGCTCGGCGGTCAGCAGCGGCGTCGACGAGCCACCCGGGGTCCAGAACTTCAGGTTGTGCCCGGGCTTCATGCCGCCGGCCAGCTCGATCAGCTCGCGCAGCGTGATGCCCATCGAGCACTCGTACTGGCCGGGGTCGGCGATCCGGCCGGACAGCGAGTAGATCATCGGGCCGGACGACTTCTCCGTGCCCATCGTCTTCCACCAGTCCGCGCCACCGAGCACGATGTACGGCACGCTGGCGATGGTGCCGACGTTGTTGACCACGGTCGGGCTGGCGTACAGGCCGTGGGTCGCCGGGAACGGCGGGCGCAGCCGGGGCTGGCCGCGGAAGCCCTCCAGCGAGTCCAGCAGCGCGGTCTCCTCACCGCAGATGTACGCCCCGGCGCCGGAGTGCACCACCAGGTCCAGGTCGAAGCCCGAGCCGAGGACGTTCCGGCCGAGATAACCCTTGGCGTACGCCTCGTCGACGGCGCTGCGCAGCCGCCGGGCGGCGTGCACCGCCTCGCCGCGGATGTAGATGTACGCCCGGTTGGCCCGGATCGCGTACGAGGCGATGATGACGCCCTCGACGAGCGAGTGCGGGTCGTGGGTCATCAGCGGCAGGTCCTTGCAGGTGCCCGGCTCGCCCTCGTCGGCGTTCACCACCAGGTAGTGCGGCTTGCCGTCGCCCTGCGGGATGAACCCCCACTTGAGACCGGTCGGGAAGCCCGCGCCGCCTCGCCCGCGCAGTCCGGAGTCCTTGATCAGCTGGATCAGGTCGTCCGGGTGCGCCTTGAGCGCCTTGCGCAGGGCGGCGTAGCCGTCCAGCTTCTCGTAGGTGCCGAGCCGCCACGCGTCCGGCGAGAGCCAGCGCTTGGTGAGCACCGGCGTGAGCTTGGCCAGCGTCTCCGGCCGAGGAGTGGTCACTTCCGGACCCCCGTTCCGCTCGCGTCCGCCGGGTCGGCGCCGTCCGCGCCCGTACCGGACTCCGCTTCCTTGAGGTTGCGCTCCTGCGCGCCGGCCGCGTCGCCGGCGGGCTTGCCGTCACCGGCCGGCGGGTTCGCCGCCACGCCGGCCGCCTCCGCCGCCCGCGCGTCGCGCGGTGCCGGGGCCGGGCCGTCCACCGGGACCTTGGTGCCGGGCGCGTCCGGCACCGGGGTGCTCGCGTCCGGCTGCCGGGTCTCGGCGGTACGCACCTGCGGCGACTTGTCGTCCGGCGCCTTCACGTCCGGCGCGGTGCTGCCGGTGGCCGCCTCCGGCTCGGCCGGCTCGGGCGCGGGGGCCGGCTTGGCGGCCTCGGCCTTCGCCTTCGCCTCGGCGGCGGCCCGGTCGGCCTCGGCCTTGCTGCGGATCGGGGTCTTCGGGTCGAAGCCCGGCACCGAGACGCCGTGCTGCTCGGCCAGGCGCAGGCCGCGCAGGCTCGGCTCGCCCGGCCCGCCGTCGGCCACCGCGCCGTCGCGCTCGTCGGCGAAACCGGCGAGCTGGACCGCCATCTCCTTGAGCGTGCACAGCCGCGCCCCGCGGGTCGGCATCGGCCGGCCGCCGGCGCGCAGCTCCTCGACCACGTCGAGCGCGGCCTGCGGCTCCACGTTGTCGAAGAAGTCGTAGTTGACTGTCATCACCGGGCCGTAGTCGCACGCCGCCAGGCACTCGGCGTGCTCCAGGGTGATCTTCCCGTCGGCGGTGGTCTCCTCGTGCCCGACGCCGAGGTGCTCGGCCAGGGTGTCGTAGACCTTCTGCCCGCCGAGCACGTCGCACATGGTGTTGGTGCAGACGCTCACCAGGTAGTCACCGGTGGGCTTGCGCTTGTACATGGTGTAGAAGGTGGCGACGGCGCCCACCTGGGCCTTGTTGAGCCCGAGCACCTCGGCGCAGAACTCGACACCGGCCGGGGAGACGTAGCCCTCCTCGGACTGGACCAGGTGCAGCAGCGGCAGCAGCGCCGAGCGGGACCGGTCCGCCGGGTACCGGGCGATGATCTCCCGCGCCCGGGTGCGAGTCGTTTCGGAAAAGCTCATCGGTCACAACCACCCATCACGGGGTCCAGCGAGGCGCCGCCGGCGATCACGTCGGCGATCAGGCCGCCCTCGGCCATCGCCGGGAGGGCCTGGAGGTTGACGAAGCTCGGCTCCCGGTAGTGCACCCGGTAGGGCCGGGTGCCGCCGTCGGACACCGCGTGCACGCCCAGCTCGCCGCGGGGCGACTCGATGCCGACGTACACCTGGCCCGGCGGAACCCGGAAGCCCTCGGTGACGAGCTTGAAGTGGTGGATCAGCGACTCCATCGACTGACCCATGATCTTGGCGACGTGCTCCAGCGAGTTGCCCATGCCGTCCACGCCGATGGCGAGCTGCGCCGGCCACGCGATCTTCTTGTCGGACACCATCACCGGGCCGGGCTTCAGACGGTCCAGCGCCTGCTCGATCAGCTTCAGCGACTCGCGGATCTCCGCCACCCGGACCAGGTAGCGGCCCCACACGTCACCGTCGGTGTGGGTCGGCACGTCGAACTCGTACGTCTCGTAACCGCAGTACGGCATGGTCTTGCGCAGGTCCCAGGCGAGGCCCGCGGACCGCAGCACCGGGCCGGTGACGCCGAGCGCCATGCAGGCGGTCACGTCGAGCACCGCGACGTGCTGCGTACGCTCCAGCCAGATCGGCTGGCCGGACAGCAGGTTCTCGTACTCCTTGAGCCGCTTCGGCATCAGCTGGAGGAAGTCGCGGATCTTGCGGATCGCGTCGTCCGGCACGTCCTGCGCCACACCGCCCGGCCGCACGTACGCGTGGTTCATCCGCAGGCCGGTGATGGTCTCGAAGATGTCGAGGACGTACTCCCGCTCGCGGAAGCCGTACAGCATCATGTTGATCGCGCCCAGCTCCATGGCGGTGGTCGCCAGCCAGACCAGGTGCGACGAGACGCGGTTGAGCTCCATCATCAGCACTCGGATGGTGGTGGCCCGCTCGGTGATGTCGTCGGTGATGCCGAGCAGCTTCTCCACCGCGAGCGCGTACGCCGTCTCGTTGAACAGCGGCGAGAGGTAGTCCATCCGGGTCACGAACGTCGAACCCTGGACCCAGTTGCGGTACTCCAGGTTCTTCTCGATGCCGGTGTGCAGGTAGCCGATGACCGAGCGGGCCTCGCGGACCGTCTCGCCCTCCAGCTCCAGGACCAGCCGGAGCACGCCGTGGGTGGACGGGTGCTGCGGACCCATGTTGACGACGATCCGCTCGTCGTTGATCGGGTCCGTGCCGGAGACGACCTCATCCCAGTCCCCGCCGGTGACGGTGAAGACCTTGCCCTCGGTCGTCTCGCGCTCGGTCGCGTAGTTCGACGTGGTCATTGGTACGACCTCCTACGGTCCGGCGGGGGGATCTCCGCACCCTTGTACTCGACGGGGACGCCGCCCAGCGGGTAGTCCTTGCGCTGCGGGTGCCCCTCCCAGTCGTCCGGCATGAGGATCCGGGTCAGGGCGGGGTGGCCGTCGAAGACGACGCCGAACATGTCGTACGTCTCCCGCTCCTGCCAGTCGGCGGTCGGGTAGACGGCGGTGACGCTCGGGACGTGCGGCTCCTCGACGGAGACCGCCACCTCCAGCCGGACGCTGCGGCGGTAGGTCATCGAGGTCAGGTGGTAGACCACGTGCAGGCGGCGCTCCTGCGCGCCCAGGTAGTCCACACCGGACACCGACGAGAGCAGCTCGAAGCGCAGCGCGAGGTCGTCGCGCATCACCTGGCAGACCTCGGCGATCCGCTCCGGGCGGACGTGCAGGGTCAGCTCGCCCCGGTCGACCACGACCTTCTCGATCGCGTCGCCGAAGTCCGGGTACGCCTCCTCCAGCGCGTCCCGCACCTCGTCGAAGTAGCTCCCGTACGGCCGGGCCGCCTCCTCGATGGGCTTGCGCGGGCGGACCAGGCCGCCGTAGCCGGAGACGTCGCCGGTGCCCTGGTTGCCGAACATGCCCCGGCCGGCCGGGCTGGCCGGCGGGTACTCCGCCGGGGCGGTGGAGCTGGCACCGACCGGGGTGGTGGGTACCGGCACCCCGCCGTCGTTGTTCTTGTCGTTGCTCATTTCGGGCCCCTATGCGACGCCTGAAGGTGGTTCTGCGCCTTCATCCAGTTCTCGATCCGCAGCTGCTCCTCACGCCCCTCGCGGACCGCCTTCGTCCACTCGGCACGCCGGGCCTTGTCGCTGCGGTACGACGAGGGCATCGAGCCGTACGGCACCACCGGCACGTCGCCGCGCGCCTGGCGGGCCTCCAGCATCTTGCGGCCGTTCGGGCCCAGCGGCTCGTGCATGATCTTCTCGCGCAGCTTGAGCACCGCGTCGATGAGCATCTCCGGCCGGGGCGGGCAGCCGGGGAGGTACATGTCGACCGGTACGACGTGGTCGACGCCCTGCACGATGGCGTAGTTGTTGAACATGCCGCCGCTGCTGGCGCAGACGCCCATCGAGATGACCCAGCGGGGCTCGGCCATCTGGTCGTAGATCTGGCGCAGGACCGGGGCCATCTTCTGGCTCACCCGGCCGGCCACGATCATCAGGTCCGCCTGGCGGGGCGAGGCGCGGAAGACCTCCATGCCCCAGCGGCCCATGTCGTAGTGCGGACCGCCTGCCGCCATCATCTCGATGGCGCAGCAGGCCAGACCGAACGTGGCGCCCCAGACCGAGGTCTTCCGCGTCCAGTTGACCAGCTTCTCGACGCTGGTGAGCAGGACGCCGGAGGGGAGCTTCTCCTCGATGCCCATCTGCTACCTCCTCAGTCCCAGTCCAGGCCGCCGCGACGCCAGACATAGGCGTACGCGACGAAGACCGCGACGATGAACAGGACCATCTCCACGAAGCCGAAGATCGGCAGGGCGTCGAAGGAGACCGCCCAGGGGTAGAGGAAGATGATCTCGATGTCGAAGACGATGAAGAGCATCGCCGTCAGGTAGAACTTGATCGGGAACCGGCCGCCGCCGACCGGCTGCGGGCTCGGCTCGATGCCACACTCGTACGCCTCGAGCTTGGCCTTGTTCAGACGCCGCGGGCCGGCGAGTCGGGCAGCGGCCACGGAGAACAGCGCGAACGCCGCAGCGAGGGCGAACAGCCCGATGATGGGTGCGTAAGGAGAGAGCGTCATCGTTGTCCCCTGCTCGTCCTTCCCTGACCTCGGTGGTTGGCCAAAATCACACTATTCACGTCCCTCACGACCTCGGTCGGCGGGGGTCGATCTCTGTCCGGCCCGTGGACGTTCCGCCTCGGGCCGGTCGTCTTCTACACGGCCGGAGCCACCTTCGTCATCGCGTTGATGACCCGGTCCATCGCGTCCCCGCCGCGCGGGTCGGTCAGGTTGGCCAGCAGCTTGAGCACGAAACGCATGAGCATCGGGTGCGGCATGCCGTGCTTGGTCGCCATCCGCATGATCTCGGGGCGGCCGATGAGCTTCACGAAGACGCCGCCGAGCCGGTAGTAGCCGCCGAAGCGGGCCTTCAGCTCCTGCGGGTACGCCATCAGCGCCCGCTCCCGCTCCGCGCCGGCCGGGCGGGCGAGCGCCTGCACCACGACCTCCGCGGCCATCTCGCCCGACTCCATCGCGTACGCGATGCCCTCGCCGTTGAACGGGTTGACCATGCCGCCGGAGTCACCGACGAGCAGCACGCCGCGGGTGTAGTGCGGCACGCGGTTGAAGCCCATCGGCAGCGCGGCGCCGAGGATCGGACCCTCCGCGTTGGACTCGTCGGTCATCCCCCAGTCCTCGGGGGTGTTCGCGAGCCAGTCGGTGAGCAGCTTGCGGTAGTTCGTCTTGCCGAACGCCGAGGAGGAGTTCAGCACGCCGAGGCCGACGTTCACCCGGCCGTCGCCGAGGCCGAAGATCCAGCCGTAGCCGGGCAGCAGCGCGTCGCTGCCCTTGGCCCGCAGCTCCAGCCAGGACTCCAGGTAGTCGTCGTCGTGCTTGGCGGGCGAGCGGTAGTAGCGGCGGACGGCCACGCCGATCGGGCGGTCCTCCCGCTTGGCGAGCCCGAGTGCGAGCGGGAAGCGGCCGGAGACGCCGTCGGCGGCGACCACGAGCGGCGCGTGGAACGTGGCGGGTTCCTTGTCCGGGCCGACCTCGGCCTGCACGCCGATCACCCGGTCGTCGGCGCCGAGCACCGGCCCGAGGACGTTGACGCTGGTCTGCAGCTTCGCCCCGGCGGCGACCGCACGCTGGGCGAGCAGGTCGTCGAAGTCGAGCCGGGTGCGCACCAGGCCGTAGTTGGGGAAGCTGGCCAGGTCGGGCCAGTCCAGTTCCAGGCGTATGCCGCCGCCGATCACCCGCAGGCCCTTGTTGTGCAGCCAGCCCGCCTCGGGCGAGGTGTCCACGCCCATCCGGATCAGCTGCCGTACGGCGCGGGGCGTGAGCCCGTCACCGCAGACCTTCTCCCGGGGAAACTCCGTCTTCTCCAGCAGCAGCACGCGTACGCCGTGCCGCGCCAGGTGGTACGCCGTGGCCGATCCTCCGGGACCGGCGCCCACGACGATGACGTCGGCGTCGTTCTCCACCGCGGTCATCCGCGCCTCCTCCCGCATGCTCGTGAAATGCTTCACAAGCCGATCCGGTTGGAGTCTATGACCGGCGTTACACCAGTACGCGCTGAGGGGGGCCTAACTTCGCGGAAACGCGCCGGTAAGAGCGTCGAGACCGGTCAGGGGCGCGCCTGCGCGGCCGGTCCGAGCCCGGCGTCGAGCCGGATGGCCTCGGGCAGGTGGTCGCGCAACGCGCCACCGGCGGCCCGGTCCAGCGCGGCCAGCACCTCGGCGACGACCTGCCGGACATCGGCGGGATCCGCGCCGGCCAGCTCGCGGAGCTGCGCGATCAGCTCGGCGGCGTCGTCGTCGGTGGCGGCCTGGTCTGGTCCCGTCATGGGGGCGAGCCTACGGGACAAAGTAGACCAAAACCGGATATTCACGAAATGACCAGCGTTCGCTGGCCGGGCGGTCAGTTTCGGACTGCCCGGTGCAGCGCCACGACGCCGCCGGTCAGGTTGCGCCACGCCACCCGGCCCCAGCCGGCCGCGCCGATCCGCGCGGCCAGCGCCGCCTGGTCCGGCCAGGCCCGGATCGACTCCGCCAGGTAGACGTAGGCGTCCGGGTTGCTCGACACCGCGCGGGCCACCGCCGGCAACGAACGCATCAGGTACGACAGGTAGACGGTGCGGAACGCCGGGTTCACCGGAGTGCTGAACTCGCAGACCACGAGCCGCCCGCCCGGTCGGGTCACCCGGGCCAGCTCGGCCAGCGCCGCGTCGGTGTCGTTGACGTTGCGCAGCGCGAAGGAGATGGTCACCGCGTCGAAGCTGGCGTCGGCGAACGGCAGCCGAAGCGCGTCCCCGGCCAGCAGCGGCACCGACGGACGGGTGCGCTTGCCGGCGTGCAGCATGCCCAGCGACAGGTCCGCACCCACCGCGTACGCCCCGGAGTGGGCCAGTTCCTCGGTCGACACACCGGTGCCGGCACCCACGTCCAGCACCCGCTCGCCCGGCCGCAGCCCGAGCGCCGCCCGGGTGGCCCGCCGCCACGACCGGTCCTGGCCGAACGACAGGACGGTATTCGTCAGGTCGTAGCGGGCCGCGACACCGTCGAACATCGCGGCGACCTCGTGCGGCTGCTTGTCCAGGCTGGCGCGCTGGCCCTGCGGGGTACGGCTCACCCCTCCACTCTGCCAGCCGCGTCGCCCCCGCCTCCCTCCGGGTACGCGACAGGGCGGGGTGGTCACCCACCCCGCCCTGGTCGCGTATCGGTTCCCCGGTCAGTCGCCGGTGCGCTCCTCGCCCGGAGCGACAAGGACCACCTTGCGGCGGCGGGACAGCATCATCAGCGCCGCGCCGGCCGCGAGCACGGCCGCGCCGACGCCGCCGATCAGGCCGACCTGCATACCGGTCACCGGCAGGCCACCGTCGCCGCTACCGCCACCCGCGCCACCACCGGCGGTCGGGGTCGGCACCGCCGTCGCGTCGCCGGTCGGCGTCGGCTGGGCGGTCGGCGTCGAGGTCGGCTGGGTGGTCGGCGTCGGGCTCGGGGTCGACGGGCTCTGGTCGACGAAGACGTCGAACACCGCGCTGTTGTCACCGTCGTCGGTCTCGGCGAACGCGCGCCGCTGCGCCGAGCTGGCGACCCGCGGCTCCTCCTCGGGCGCACCGGAAGCGGCGTCCAGGCCCTCGGCCCAGAGGATGCCGGGCCGGAGCAGCTTCTCGGTCACGTCCGCGCCGACAGTCACCCGGACGTCGGCGGTGTAGTACTGGCCGGGCTTGAGCACCGCGCCCAGATCCTCGCAGTACGCGTTGAGGAAACCACCCAGGTTCTGCTCGACGCAACCGTCGGGCAGCTTCGCGAAGGTGACACCGGCCGGCAGCGCGATCCCGTACTTGATGCCGGTGGCGCGCTTGCTGCCGTCGTTGAACACGGCCCAGTCCAGCGGCGCGGTCCCGCCCGGCCGGACCGGGCGCAGGCCGGACTCGTCGGCGTCGTCGCCGTCCACGCGCACGTCGGCGTACACGTCCTGGACCCAGGTCGTGAGGTCGTAGCCCGGCTCGGTGACGGTGATGTCGTGGTCGATCGTGTCCAGCACTCCGGCGCCGTTCGCCGCGCTGATCGAGACCGTGAGCGTGCCGGCCGCGCCCTTGCCGCCGGTGGAGAACAGCGGGAGGCCGAAGTCCTCAGTGGTGCCCGCGGGCAGGTCGCCGAGCAGGCAGGAGAAGGTGGTGCCACGGATGTCGCAGCCGGCCGGGACCAGCACGCCGACCTTGGCGGTCTTGAGGCCCTTCGTCTCGACGGTGACCCGGACGTCCTTCGCGTCGACGGTCCCCAGGGTGTTGTTCACCTGGAACTTGAACGGCTTGGCCTTCGCCTCGCTGACGCCCTTGGCGAGCTGGTAGCTGAGCGGGATGAGCTGGAGGTCGGCCTTGTCGGCGGCCTGTGCCGGGCCGGCGGCGGCGCCGAGACCGGCGGTGGAGAGCAGGGCCACGACGCCGGCGCGGGCCAGCGTGGACCGGTAGCGGAAGGTCATTGTTCCCCCGGGGGTAGGGACACGTGATCACGTACCGAACGAACGGACGGTACCGGAGCGACGCCTCGTCACGCCACCGCGCAGCGGTGGGGATTCCCATCGATCCCGGCAGACAGCAGGGGCGGGATGGTCACCCATCCCGCCCCTGCCGCGGTGCGTTATGTGAACGGCCCTCATGGGCCGATGGAGGACGACGGTCCGACGGACGCCGCCAGCGTAATGGCGTCGTCGGCTCACCGGGCCGTGCTCACCCGGGTCGCCGCCGACCTGTTACCTGCCTGCTCGCGGCCCGGATCGGTGGTGTCGCGCGGGCAGGCTAGCCGCCGGTGATCACGCAGGTGAAGACCCCTGGCCGAAGCTTCACCGGAAACGGGCGGAGCTCCGGCCGCACGACGGACACCGACCGGCCGAACGGCGGAACGGCGGGACCGGGTCAGTTGACCTCGACCAGCGGCAGCGACTTCCCGGCACCGCCGCCGGGCAGGGCGATCGACGAGAAGTGCGAGACGACGCGGTCGTCGCTCGGGTCGTCGGCGGGCGTGTGGTGCACCGCGAGCCGGTTGTAGAGCGTGTCCCGCTGGGCCGGGATCCGGTCGGCCGACCGAATCATGCCGATCAGCTCGTGCAGGTTGGACCGGTGCCGGGCGCCGGCCGAGGAGATGACGTTCTCCTCCAGCATGATCGAGCCGAGGTCGTCCACGCCCATGTGCAACGCGAGCTGCCCGACGTCCTTGCCGGTGGTCAGCCAGGACGCCTGGAGGTGCGGCACCGTCTCGAAGAACAGGCGGGCCACCGCGACCAGGCGCAGATATTCCAGCGTGGTCGCCTGGGTGCGGCCCTTCAGGTGGTTGTTCTCCGGCTGGTACGTCCACGGGATGAAGGCCCGGAAACCACCGGTGCGGTCCTGCACGTCGCGGATCATCCGCAGGTGCTCGATGCGCTCGGCGTTCGTCTCGCCGGTGCCCATCATCATGGTGGCCGTCGACTCCAGGCCCTGCCGGTGCGCCAGCTCCATGACCTCCAGCCAGCGCGCGCCGGACTCCTTCAGCGGCGCGATCGCCTTACGCGGCCGGTCCGGCAGCATCTCGGCGCCGGCGCCGGCGATCGAGTCCAGGCCGGCGGTCTTGATCCGGGCGATGGCCTCGTCCAGGCTCACGCCGGAGACCTTCGCCATGTGCAGGATCTCGCTCGGGCCGATCGAGTGGATGGCGAGCTGCGGGTACGCCTTCTTGACGGAGGAGAACAACTCCTCGTAGTACTCGACGCCGTAGTCCGGGTGGTGCCCGCCCTGGAGCATGACCTGGGTGGCGCCCAGCTCGACCGCCTCGCCGCAGCGGCGCAGGATCTCCTCGGTCGGGTGGGTCCACCCCTCCTTGTGCTTGGGTGCCCGGTAGAACGCGCAGAACTTGCACGCCGTCACGCAGACGTTCGTGTAGTTGATGTTGCGGTCGATCAGGTACGTGACGATGTTGTCCGGGTAGCGGCGCCGCCGTACCGCGTCGGCCGCCTCGCCCAGCGCGTGGAAGGGCGCGTCGGTGTAGAGCAGCAGCGCCTCCTCGGGCGTGATCCGCCCGCCGTCCGCGCCGCGTTGCAGGATGTCGTCGATCTCCCGGTTCGCCGTCACATCCCCGAGCGTACGTCGCGGGCCCGACGGCGGGAAACGCCACTCCTCACCCGGTGACGAGAGACCCACCCGGTCAGGGCATGCCCGGACTGGCCACTGGCAGCCCGATCGCCTTGGCCGCCTCCAGCAGCCGCTTGTCGTACGTGACGAACGCGACGAACTCGGCCGCCGCCTGCCGGGCCAGGATCTCGGCGGTGGCGAGGTGAACGGCGTCCAGGCTGCGCAGCATCGGCTCCGGATACGCGCCCGCTGTCGCCCGGACCGTGGCGTCGATCTCGACCCGGTAGAGACGTCCCAGCACCGAGGGCACACCCACCAGCGCCTGTGGAGCGGCGCGACGCAACGCCCGTGGCACCTCCACCTCGACCAGGGCCGACGACACCAAGGCGGTGCCGGCGCGCTCGTTCAGCCAGCCGAGCAGATCCGCCGTCTCCGCCTCCCGCCGCAGCATCTTGATGACCGCCGCCGAGTCGAGGTAGATCACCAGCGCTCCTCGTCGCGCGCCTCGACCAGCGCGGCCGCCGCGTCCACCGTGGGATCCCCGAGCACCGGCGGCATCGGGACCGGGCCGGTCGTGGTCGGGGCCGTGGCCCGGCCCTCGGCCACCAACCGGCCGAGAAGCGCGTCACCGGCCAGCACCGGGACGAGGCGGGCGATCGGCTCACCCCGATCGGTCACCTCGACCGTCTCACCGGCGCGCACCCGCGCCAGCACCCGGCTGGTGTGCTGATTCAGCTCCCGGACGGCGATCTGCTCCATGAGGCAAGTGTAGGACGTAACGTTCTACGCGTCACGGACGGCGGTCGACCCGAAACGCCACTGCGGGAAGCGGAGCGCTGGCGCCGCCCGCCTACGCTCTCGGCGTGCCAGTCGTATCGCCGCCGCCCACCCCCGTACGCGTGGCCGGCGCCCGCTCCGCCCTCTGGTCCCTCACCATGACCGCCGTGCTCGTCGGCTTCGGCCTCGCCGTGATCGTGGTCAGCGCGGTGGTCGCCCACCTCACCGTGGGACTGCCGATCGCCGTGCCGATCTCCGTCGCCCTGGTCGGGTGCCTCGCCTTCGCGGTCGGCCTGCGCCTGCTGCACCGGGGCTGGTGGCTGACCCTGCTGTCGGTGCTGCCTGCGCTGTTCGTGCTGGTGGGCACCGTGCAGCTCGCCCCGGAGTCGGTGCTTCGGGAGCGTGGCGTCGCCCAGCAGGTGACCATCACCGACGTGCAGACCGTCGGCAAGCGGCACGAGTTCGTCCTCCAGGGCGACACCGGCCGGCTCGACGAGCCACTGGTCTACCGGGGCAGTTCCCCCGGCTACCGGGTCGGCCAGCGACTGACAGTGCTCGTCGACCCGCGGGGCGAGGTGGAGCTGGCCGACGCGCGGGACGTGGACCCGGCCGGTAAGCGGGGCATGCTCGTGCTCGGCGCGGCGGGATGGACCCTGCTCGCGCTGGTCGGCGGGTGGCGCGGGCACGTCAGCCGGGCCCGTGGCCGCGCCGCCACGGCACCGCCCGTGGTGTTCTGACCGGCGGCGCCGCTAGGCGTCGTAGTCGACAGTGAGTTCGTCGGTGACCGGGCTGGACTGGCAGGTCAGCACGTAACCGGCTGCGACCTCGTCGGGCTCCAGCGCGTAGTTGCGCGCCATCGTCACCTCACCGGACGTCACCTTGGCCCGGCAGGTCGAGCACACCCCGCCCTTGCAGGCGTACGGCAACTCGCCGCGCACCCGCAGGGCCGCGTCGAGCACCCGCTCGTCCCGGCCCATCGTGAAACTGGACGAGCGCCCGTCCAGCAGGATCGTCACCTCGGTGCCGGTCCCGGGCCGGTCGGTCTCGCGCCGCACCGGCTCGGGCGGAGCGTCGACGTGGAACAGCTCGGTGTGCACCGCCGCGTCCGGCACGCCGCGACCCGCGAGCACCGCCTTGGCGTCCACCACCATGCCGTACGGGCCGCAGAGGAACCACTCCTCGATCTCGTCACCGGGTACGACGGTGTCGAGCAGCCGGGTCAGCCGGTCGGCGTCGATCCGCCCGGACAGCAGCGCCGACTCGCCCATCTCCCGGGACAGCACGTGCACCAGGTGCAGCCGGGTCGGGTAGCGGTCCTTCAGGTCGGCCAGCTCCTCGGCGAACATCACCGAGTTCGCCGTGCGGTTGCCGTACACGAGCGTGAACGTGCTGCGCGGCTCGGTCGCCAGCGCGGTCGCGGCCAGCCCGAGGACCGGGGTGATGCCGGAACCGGCGACCACCGCGCCGTACCGGCGGGCCCGGTCCGGGGTGAACGCGGAGGTGAAGTGGCCCAGCGGCGGCAGCACCTCGACGGTGTCGCCGCCGCGCAGCGCGCCGCAGGCGTACGCGGAGAACGCCCCACCCGGAACCTCACGCACCCCGACCCGCAACCGGCCGTGCCGGGCCAGCTCGTCGGGGGTGGAGCAGATCGAGTACGACCGCCGCACCTCCTCGCCGTCGCCGTCGGCCGGGCGGCGGACGGTGAGGTGCTGCCCGGCGGAGAACGCGAAGGTCTCGCGCAGCTCCTCCGGTACCGCGAACGTGATCGACACCGAGTCGTCGGTGAGCCGGTCCACGGCGGCGACGGGCAGCGGATGGAAGACCGGCCGGCGGCGCACCGGCCGGGTGATGGTGACAGTCACAGCGCCTTCAGGTGGTCGAAGGGTTCGGAACAGGAGCGGCAGCGCCACAGCGCCTTGCACGCGGTGGAGCCGAAGCGGCTGATCTGGGTGGTCTCCGGCGACCCGCAGCGCGGACAGCGTACGGCGAGGGTCAGCGGCACCACCGTGTCGTCGCCGCGCGGCGCGGGCGGGGCGATGCCGGCGGCGGCGAGCTTGGCCCGGCCGGCCTCGGAGATCCAGTCGGTGCTCCACGCCGGGTGGTAGACGGTGCGGACCTCGGCGTCCGGATACCCGGCGGCGGCCAGCGCCCGGCGGATGTCCTCCCGGATCACGTCCATGGCCGGGCAGCCGGTGTAGGTGGGGGTGATGGTGACGACGACCCGGCCGGTGTCCGGTTCCTCGTCGACCGCGCGCAGGATGCCCAGCTCGTCGATGGTGATGACGCGGATCTCCGGGTCCACCACCGCCGCCGCGGCCGCCCTGGCGTCGGTCACCAGCGCCACCCTCCGTTCGCGACTGCGGGGCTCCGCTCCGCTGCACTCCTCGCGCTCACCAGCTCGCTCCGGGGTGGGCGCGGTGCAGCACCTGCATCTCGGCGAGCAGGTAGGAGAGGTGCTCGGTGTGCAGGCCGTCCCGGCCGCCACCGGGCGCCCAGCCCGTCTCCGGCCGGATCAGCGTGGCCTCGTCCAGCACGGCGGACACGGTGGCGTCGAAGTCGGCCCGAAGGGTGGACGGGTCGACCGGCGCCGCCGGGTCCGGGGCGAACAGCTCGTGGACGTACGGCCACACCTGGTCGACCGCGTCCTGCATGCGCCGGTGCGACTCCTCGGTGCCGTCGCCGAGCCGCTTCACCCACAGCGAGGCGTGGTCCAGGTGGTACGCCGACTCCTTGCGCGCCTTCGCCCCGACCGCGGCCAGCCGCTCGTCAGCGCAGCCGGCCAGCGCCGTGTAGAGCGGCGACTGGTACGCGGCCAGGAAGAACAGCTTCGCCATGGTCACACCGAAGTCGCCGTTCGGCAGCTCGACCAGCAGGCAGTTGCGGAACTCGCGGTCGTCGCGCAGGTAGGCCAGGTCGTCCTCGTCGCGGCCCGCGCCCTCCAGCTCGCCCGCGTACGTGAGCAGCAGCCGCGCCGCGCCGAGCTGGTCGAGGGCGATGTTGGCGAGGGCGATGTCCTCCTCCATCTCGGGCGCGCGGGAGGTCCACTCACCGAGGCGCTGCGCGGCGATGAGCGCGTCGTCGCCGACGGCCAGCGTGAAGTCGAACAGGCTCATAGGTGCGCAGCCCCTTCGGGGACCTCGTAGAACGTCGGGTGGCGGTAGACCTTGTCGGCGGCCGGGTCGAAGAACGCGTCCTTCTCGTCCGGGCTGGACGCGGTGATCGCGCTCGCCGGCACCACCCAGATGGAGACGCCCTCCTGGCGGCGGGTGTAGAGATCCCGGGCGTTGCGCAGGGCCAGCTCGGCGTCGGGGGCGTGCAGGCTGCCGACGTGGGTGTGCGACAGGCCACGGCGGGCCCGCACGAAGACCTCCCACAGGGGAGAGGACGCGCTGTTCATGCCGCTACCGCCTTTCGTTCCGCCCGCTTCGCGGCGTACGCCGCGGCGGCCTCCCGTACCCACGCGCCGTCGGCGTGCGCCTTGCGCCGGTGCGCCATGCGCTCTCGGTTGCACGGCCCGTTGCCCTTGATCACCCGCATCAGCTCGTCGTAGTCGGGCTGGGTGTAGTCGTACGCCTGCCGCTCGTCGTTCCAGCGCAGGTCCGGGTCGGGGAGGGTGAGGCCGAGCACCTCCGCCTGGCCGACGCACATGTCGACGAAGCGCTGGCGCAGCTCGTCGTTGGAGAAACGCTTGATCTTCCAGGCCATGGACTGGGCGCTGTGCGTCGAGTCGCCGTCCGGCGGGCCGAACATGGCCAGTGACGGGTACCACCAGCGGTCCACCGCGTCCTGGGCCATCGCCTTCTGCGCCGGGGTGCCGTGCGCCAGCGTGTGCAGGATCTCGTAGCCCTGCCGCTGGTGGAACGACTCCTCCTTGCAGACCCGGATCATCGCCCGGGCGTACGGGCCGTAGGAGCAGCGGCACAGCGGCACCTGGTTGACGATCGCCGCGCCGTCCACGAGCCAGCCGATCGCACCCACGTCGGCCCAGGTCAGGGTCGGGTAGTTGAAGATCGAGCTGTACTTCTGCCGGCCGTCGAGCAGCAGATCCACCAGTTCGTCGCGGCTGATCCCGAGCGTCTCGGCGGCCGCGTAGAGGTAGAGGCCGTGACCGGCCTCGTCCTGCACCTTGGCCAGCAGGATCGCCTTGCGCTTGAGCGAGGGCGCCCGGCTGATCCAGTTGCCCTCCGGCTGCATACCGATGATCTCGGAGTGGGCGTGCTGGGCGATCTGCCGGATCAGCGTCCTGCGGTACGCCTCGGGCATCCAGTCGCGGGGTTCGATCTTCTGGTCCGCGTTGATGACGTCGGCGAAGTACGCCTCGACGTCCTCGTCCGGGGCCGGACCTCCGCGCCGGGCGCGCGCCGCCGCCTCGCGCAGCGCCGCCTCCGCCGCCTCCACCTCGCCGAGCAGGCCGCCGCCCGGAGCGTCCTCCGGCGGGGCGAAGTCGTTGCCATACATGCAGCCAGTGTTACAGCTCGCCACGAATGACACCAGAGGGTGTAACAGGTTTCGAGGGCCACCTCGCGTCACCGGACGTGCGCACGCCGCCATCGGCCCTGGTGGCTGTGATGTCGATCACTGCGAATCGCAGAAATACCCCAAGGGCGGCAAAGCCGCTCAATATCCCGCCCACCCGGCAAAGTCACGGGTGTCGAGACCTGGCATCCGCGCTGTCCGGAAGTAGACTTCCGACCGGCAAACCGTTCGGCTTCATGATCGTCACCGTTCAGGCCACCGTCCCCCGGCCTAGTGGCGACCGGGCCGAACCCATGCGGAAGCGCCGGTCCCCCCGGCCAGACATCTGGAGCTCACCACTCATGCGACCTCGCGTGACCTTGGTGCTCGCCATCGTGGCGGTCCTCATCGGCGGCGTCATGCTGGTGCCGGCCGCGTACGCGAAGCTCTCCGGCGGAGACGGCGCGGGCGGCCTCGGCGGCGGCGAGCAGGTCCCGGCGCCGGCACCGACCGCGCCGGCGCCCCCGACGCTCGCCGACGCCCCGGTGTCGGTGAACTTCAAGGGTGAGTTCTTCTCCTGGGCCCTGATGGACCGCGAGACCGGCACTGTCACCGGCGCGAAGAACATGAACCAGACCAGCTCCACCGAGTCGATGCTCAAGGCCTGGATCATCGCGGACTACCTTCGCCAGCTCGGCGACAAGCAGCCGAGCGCCGGGCTCAAGAAGGCGGCGATCCTGGCGATCCGGGACAGCGACGACGACGGCGCGAACGCGGTGTACCGGGCGGCGGGCGGTTCCTACAAGCCCCAGCCGGGCGGCCGGCCCGACCCGGTCATCGCGCGGGCGATCCAGATCTGCGGCCTGACCGACACCAGGCCCGGTAGCGTGCCCGACTACAAGGGCTGGTGGAGCTTCACCGAGATGTCCCCCCGGGACGCGGCCCGCCTCGGCGACTGCATCGCCGACGGCCGCGCCGCCGGCCCCAAGTGGACCAAGTGGCTGCTCAGCGAGATGACCAAGGTGGCCGGCAGCGTCAGCAAGCAGGGCGCGCGGTCCGGCGGCGGCCGGTGGGGCATCATCGACGGCCTGCCGGCGACGATCAAGTCGCAGGGCCCGGTGCACATGAAGAACGGCTGGACGCAGCTCGCCTACGACGGCAACTGGCACGTCAGCTGCCTGGCGTTCACCGACAAGTGGAGTCTCTCCGTGATGATGCGGTACCCGGGCAGCTCCGGTCTGCCGTACGGTGCGAAGATGTGCGCCGCCGTCGCCACCCAGCTCGTGGCGCCGCAGCCCGGCGCCGCGCTCAAGGTGCCGCAACAGCCGGTCGGGAAGCTCTGATGGCCGGTGCCCGGCGTCGGCCCGGCAGCTACCGGCGCCCGCTCGCGTTCAGCGCCCTGGCTGCGGCCCTCGTCGGCCTGCTCGGCCTCTCCCTGCGTGTGATCCCCGGCTCCCCGCTGGAGGCCACCGCGAACTCGCATCCCGAGCCGACGAGCGAACGGTCCACGCAGCAGTCCGTCGACCGCAACGCGCCGCGTGTCGCCCCCTCACCGTCGATCGCCCCGCTGCCGTTCCAGGCAAAGAACCTGGACAGCCTCAAGATCAAGGGCTGGTACGCCTGGTCCGTGCTGGACAAGCGCACCGGGAAGATCATCGGCTCGGCGAACATGGGCGAGACGAGCACCACCGCGTCCCTGATCAAGTCCTGGGTGGTGGCCGACTACCTGCGCCTGAGCGCCGCGGAGGGCCGGACGCCGAGCGACGCGAAGCTGGCCGACGCCACGAAGATCATCCGGGACAGCGACAACACCCGGGCGCAGGAGTTCTACGAGAACGTCGGCGGCTCGGACTCGATCGAGCGGCTGATCTCGATCTGCAGGCTGACCGACAGCGAGGTCGCCTCCGACGGCGGCTGGAGCCGCACCGAGCTGTCCCCTCGGGACACCGCGCGCCTCGGTCTCTGCATCGACGACGGCCGGGCGGCCGGGCCGAAGTGGACCAAGTGGCTGCTCAACGAGATGCGCCAGGTACGCGCTCCCGGCGACTTCGGCATCCGCAAGGCGTTCCCGGCGGCCCAGCAGAAGAAGATCGCCATCAAGAACGGGTGGATCGACCGGGACAAGGAAGAGGAGTACCACGTCAACTGCCTCGCCATCGGCGACACCTGGACGATGGGCGTGATGCTGCGCACCCCGTTCGGCGTCGAAGGCGGCTGGGAGTACGGCATGGACGCCTGCGAACGGATCACCAAGGCGCTGCTGCGCCCGGCGACCTGACCCAGGCACGCCCGGCCTGACTCCGCGCGGCCGGCCCTCGCGCGGCCCGCGCGGTCAGCCCTCGCGGTCAGCCCTGGAAGAACTCCGGGCCGCCGGCCGGCAGCGCCGGCACCTCCCCGTGCGCGGCCGCCCGGCGGGCGAACTCGCGCAACCCGGCCACCTGCCGCTCGCCCAGCGAGAAGTCGAGCGCCCGGAAGTACGTGGCGAGCGTGGCCGCGTCGAACGTCTCCCAGCGGGCCGCCGCCTCCGCCACCTGGTCCAGCTCGGCCAGGCACAGGTCGCGCGAGCGCAGGAACGCCTCGTGCACCTCCTTGACCAGGCCCGGGTGGGCGGCGGCGAACTCGCGGCGTACCGCCCAGACGGCGAACACCATCGGCAGGCCGGTCCAGTCGTGCCACGCCTGCCCCAGGTCGGTCACCTCGAGGCCCTTGGCGGGCGCCTCGTAGAGCGCGCGCAGCGCCACGTCGCCGATGAGCACTCCTGCGTCGGCCTCCAGCAGCATCTGGGTCAGGTCCGGCGGGCAGCGGAAGTACTCCGGGCGCACGCCGTGCCGCTCGGCGAGCAGCAGCTGGGCCAGCAGCACCCCGGTACGCGAGGTGGAGCCGAGCGCCACCCGGGCGCCGTCCAGCTCGCCCAGCGGGCGGGTGGACACCACGTTCACCGAGAGCACCGGCCCGTCGCTGCCGACCGCCAGGTCGGGCAGGAGCAGCAGGTCATCGGCGTGCTTGAGGAACTCCACCAGCGTGATCGGGCCGATGTCCAGGTCACCGGCGACCAGGTCGGCGCTCAGCCGGTCCGGCGAGTCCTTGTGCAGGTCGACGTCGATCAGCGCGCCGGACCGCATCAGCCCCCAGTAGATGGGCAGGCAGTTGAGGAACTGGATGTGCCCCACCCGGGGGCGGGCGATGCGGTCGGCCATGACCCGACCGTATCGCCGTGGCTTCCGCCGCGCCGCCGGGGGATCCGATCGAGTGGTGAACTCCGCACCCGGCGGGAAGGAAGGGCCCCTTGTTAACGCCTCCGGTAGAGGAAGGGCCCCTTCTTAACACCAGCGGTCAGACGGACTTCGCCGCTACGGAGACGGCGGCAGGCGTGGCCGAACGGGCGGCGGCGCGCTCGGCGCGTACCGCGCGGCGGACCGGCCCGAGCAGCGCCACCACGACCAGCAGGCCGGCCACGCCGCAGCCGGCGATCAGGACGCGCGGGCCGGCCACCTCCAGCAGCAGGCCCCCGACCAGGTAGCCGCCCATCGCCGCGCCCTGCGCCGCCGCTCCGAAGACCGCGAACGCCCGGCCCCGGGACGCCTCGGGCACCCGCCGGGCCAGCAGCAACTGGTCGAAGACGTTGTTGCCGCCGTTTGCCACGCCGCCCGCCAGCCAGATGGGCACGAGCAGCCAGGCCGAGGGCACCGCGGCCGAGACGAGCACCGCCAGGCAGCAGCCGCCGAGCAGCACCAGCCCGGCCCCGAGCAGCGCGCCGTCGTCGGCGAGCCGGCGGGCGACCCGGGCGAACAGCCACGCGCCGAGCACGATGCCGAGCGTCCAGGAGCCGGTGACCAGGCCGTACACGGTGGTGCTGCTGCCGAGCGTCTCCCGGATGAAGAAGACCTCGATCACGTTCACCGCGCCGACCGCGCCGATCACCGCGGCCACGCTGCCGACCATCACCGTCAGCAGCGGGTCGCGGCGCAGCCGCCACGCGGGCGCGACCGCCGCGGCGACCGCGTCCGGCGTCCGGCGCCCTCCCCTGCGGGTACGGATGAGCAGCCCGGCCGCCACCAGCGCGAGGTAGCTGAACGCGTCGACGAGCAGCGGCACCCGGGTGCCGAACTGCCCGACGAGCAGCCCGGCCAGCGCCGGACCGGCGAGCGCGCCGAGCGTCCCGGCGGTCTGGTTGAGCGCGCCCGCCCGGGGCAGGTCCTCGGGCCGGACCATCACCGGCACCAGCGCGGCGATCGCCGGCTGGGTGACCGCGAGCCCAGTCGCGAGCAGCGCCACGAGTGCGATCACCAGCACCGGATCCCGCGCGTACGCGAGGGCCAGGCAGACCGCGGCCTGCGCGAGACCGGCGGCGACGAGCAGCACCCGGCTGTCCACCCGGTCGGCGAGCCGGCCGGTCAGCGGCGCGAGCACCACGAGCGGCAACGTCGCGGCGAGCAGCAGCCCGGAGACGGCGAGCCCGCCGGCGCCGGCGGACTGGAGGGCGAGCGTGAGCGTGGCGGCGGCGAGGAAGTCCCCGCAACTGGAGATGCCGCGCGCGGTGGCCGCGAGCCAGACGTCCGGCCAGCGCGACTCGTCAGTTGTGAAGGACATACTTCGAAAGTAATCCTTCACAACTGACGCGCGCAACCCCCTCAGTCGACGGGCATCGCCCGGTACTGCGTCGCCACCGGCCGGGCCCCGGCCGGCGGATCGGTCCGGGTCCGCCGCCGGTACGGCTCCATCAGCGCCTGGATCGCCTGGTTCAGCTCGGTCAGCTCCTCGGCGGTCATGAGCAGCATGCTGTCGCTGAACCAGGTCGCCGCGTACCACTCCGGCGACTCGTCCGGCGCGCGGCGCAACCAGTCCCGGACCCGCTGGGCGTCGCGGACCATGTGCGCCTCGACCAGGGCCGCCTCGGCGGCACGCGCCTCCGGGTCGGCGTCCGGCCCCACCTCGACGTGGTACGACGGATTCACCGCCTGCCAGAGCCGCTCCCGGGCGTCACCCCGCCCGGGCGCCTGCTGGACCAGCCCGAACTTCGCCAGCTCGCGCAGGTGATAGCTGGTGGCGCTCGGCGAGAGGCCGGCGATCTCGGCGCACTCGGTGGCCGTCGCACCGCCCTCCAGCGTGCCGAGATGTTCCATGATCGCCATGCGGGCCGGGTGAGCGAGTGCCCGCATCACCTGCGGATCACTGATCGTCACCCGGCTCCGGCCGGGAAGCGCCTCGGTCATGCCTCAATGATTGCCGCCACGCCGGACCGGCCGACACACACCCCGCGGTCGACACCCGAAATCCGTTGGCGCGACCTGTCGGTGCTCCCGTAGCGTGGAGGACCGCCCGACGGCCGCGGTGAGCATGCACCGCAGCGGACGTCCCCGCGCCGGGAGCAGGCCAACCGCCCCGGACACGCGAGCGAGCCTCAGTTGAGCCATCGGAGTTCATCGTGCCCGCAACCGACCTTGACGCCATACCGAGCCTCGACGCCGAACTGGCCGCCGAGCGTGCCCACCTCGACGCCTCCCGCGCCGCGCTGACCCGGATGCGGGAACGCGCCGAGGCGCTCTTCTCCACCGGCGACAAGGTGGCCGGAGACTCGTACACAGCCGAGCAGCTCGGCCGGCACATGGCCCGGCGGGTCAAGGAGCTGGCCGACGACCCGACCACCCCGCTGTTCTTCGGCCGCCTGGACTTCGGCGGCGACGACCCGGACCACGCCGGGCGGGAGTACCACGTCGGGCGGCGGCACGTCACCGACGAGCTGGGCGAACCGCTGGTGCTGGACTGGCGGGCCCCGGTCTCCCGGTCCTTCTACCGGGCGAGCGCGCGCGACCCGCAGGGTGTCGCCGTACGCCGCCGGTTCGGGTTCAGCGCCGGGACGCTGACCAGCTTCGAGGACGAGCACCTGGACCGGGGCGAGGAACTCGGCACCGCCAGCCGCATCCTCACCGCCGAGATCGAGCGCCCCCGCGTCGGCCCGATGCGCGACATCGTCGCCACCATCCAGCCGGAGCAGGACGAGCTGGTCCGGGCCGATCTGACCGACTCGATCTGCGTGCAGGGCGCGCCCGGCACCGGGAAGACGGCGGTCGGGCTGCACCGCGCCGCGTACCTGCTCTATCTGCACCGGGAACGGCTGCGCCGCTCGGGCGTGCTGATCGTCGGGCCGAACCGGGCGTTCCTGTCGTACATCGCGGCGGTGCTGCCCGCGCTCGGTGAGGTCGAGGTCGAGCAGGCCACAGTGGAGGACCTGGTCGCGCGGGTGCCGGTCCGCGCGGTCGACGACCCGGCCGCCGCCGCGCTCAAGCACGACGTCCGGATGGCCGAGGTGCTGCGCCGGGCCGTCGAGGCCCACATCGGTACGCCGACCGAGCCGATCATGGTGTCGGACGGCTCGTACCGGTGGCGGATCGGGCTGGACCCGCTGCACCGGCTGGTCACCGAGACTCGCGGGGAAGGGCTGCCCTACGCCACCGGCCGGGAGCGGGTCCGGGCGCGGGTGGTGGGGCTGCTGCAACGCCAGGCGGAGGCGCGCCGGGCGGAGTCACCGAGCGACGCCTGGCTGCGCCGGATGAGCCGGATCAAGCCGGTCACCGACCTGCTCGACGCGGTCTGGCCGGCGCTCACCCCGGACGGGCTGGTGCACCGGCTGCGTACCGACGCCGACGCGCTCGCCGCCGCCGCGGACGGCCTGCTCACGCCCGAGGAGCAGGAGCTGTTCCGCTCCGGCAAGATCAGCCGCACCGCGAAGGCGACCCGGTGGACCGCCGCCGACGCGGTACTCATCGACGAGGTGGCCGGGCTGCTGGAACGGCCCGCCGGCTTCGGGCACGTGGTGGTCGACGAGGCGCAGGACCTCTCCCCGATGCAGTGCCGGGCCATCGCCCGGCGCAGCGAGCACGGCTCGATCACGCTGCTCGGCGACCTGGCCCAGGGCACCGCGCCGTGGGCGGCCACCGACTGGCGGGACTCCCTGGCCCACCTGGGCAAGCCGGACGCGGCAGTGGTGCCGCTGAGCGTGGGCTTCCGGGTACCCGCCGCCGTGGTGGCGTTCGCGAACCGGCTGCTGCCGGCGCTCGCCGTCGACGTACCCCCGGCCCGGTCGCTGCGCAACGACGGCGCGCTCGATGTGCGTACCGCCGAGGACCTGACGGCCGCGACGGTGGCCGAGGTGCGGGCGGCGCTCGCGCACGACGGCTCGGTCGGTGTGATCGCGGCGGACGACGCGGTCGACCGGCTCCGCGCGGCGCTCGCCGACGCGGGCGTCGAGACCGCTACGGCCGACGACGTCGAGGCCGCGGCGCGCGTCACTGTGGTCCCGGCGACGCTGGTGAAGGGCCTGGAGTACGACCACGTGGTGGTCGTCGAGCCGGCCGCGATCGTGGCCGCCGAGCCGCGTGGGCTGCACCGCCTCTACGTGGTGCTGACCCGGGCGGTCTCCCGCCTGGCCGTGCTGCACCGCGAGCCGCTGCCCGCGCCGCTGACCGCCTGACGAGGAGGCCCGGCCGCGCGGACGTGGACGGCCGACCGCGGTCCTCGACGGCCCGCCGCGGGCCCGGCGGGGCGGGTCCGGTCAGGCGGACAGCGCGGCGGCGACCTCGCGCAGCGGGCGGCCGGACTCGGCGATCGGCACGGTGAACGACAACCAGGAGCCGTCGGTGAAGTCGATCCGCAGCCGCTTCGGGTTGAGCCGGTGCCAGCCCACCCGCGCGGAGGCGATCTCGCCGCGCGCGGCCGACCACGCCACGGCGGTCTCGGCCAGCGCGCGTTCCTCGGCCTCGCGCCCGGCGAGCAGCTTGACTCCGCCGGTCCGGCAGACCAGCAACCGCCGCTCGGTGACCGCGAGCAGCGTCTCCCGGACCTGGAGGTCGGGCCGGGGCGGGCGGAGCGCGCGATGTAGGCGGGAGGCGGCGGTGCCGGGGGCGCCGCGTCCTGCGATCCCCCAGCCGATCGCGTCGACCAGGCGGTCGCCGCGGTCCCAGGTGGCCAGTGGCAGCAGCACGTTGAGCAGCACCGAGCCGATCGTCCGCCGGCTCGGCTCGGCAGTGGACTCCGGCTCGGGCGGCGGCGCCGGAGCGAGCCCCTGGCCGACGTCGGCCTTGGCGTGGGCCAGGACACGCTCGCCCGGCTCGACGAGCAGGCCGATCCGGTCGCGGTATCTGGTCTCGTCCATCGGCTCAGTATCGGTCGTGGCCGTAGCCGTCGTCGGCGGGGCGCTCCGCACCCGGCGCGTTGCCCATCACCTCGCCGACGATCTCGCGTACGCGGGCGGCGGCGGCCTCCTGCGCCCGGTTCGCCGCCGAGGTGATCTCCTCGGCGAGCGTGTACGAGTCGAAGCGCATGGCCCGCGCGTTGATGTCGGTAGAGAGGATCTTGCCGTCGGCCGCGGCCACGACAGTGACCAGGCCGGAGTCGCTCACCCCCTCGGCGCTGCTCTGCTCCAGCTCGGCCATCCGCGCGCCGAGTTCGCGCTGCCACCCGTCCAGGTTGCGGGCCAGCGCCTCGATCCGGTCCAGGGCCGGGAACGTCATTGCTGCCTCTCAGTTCACGATCGAGTCGAACACGTTCTGCACGCCGTTGGTGTACGGGCCGAGATCCTCGCGGTACGTGCCGTCCACCAGGTAGTTGCGGTCCTTGCGCCCGTCGGAGACGTCGTGCAGGCCCATCCCGGTGTCGAGCAGGGCGCCGCCGATGCCCGGGATGTTCACCGGGGACGCCTGGTTGATGGCGAACTTGCCGGGGAAGAGGATCGCAGCGCGTTTGATCTTGAACGCGAACGCCTCCCTGGTGTAGCCGGACTTGTTCCACGCCCGGTACGCCTTCTTGGCCTGCCGCAGCTCCAGCACCACCCGGCGGTAGCGCATGAGAAGCTCGGCGACCTTCTCCAGCTTGGTGACCAGCTTGGTGAGGATCTCCGCGAACCGGGCCACGATCTTGACCATGCGGCCGACGGTGGTGGCCAGCCGGGCCAGCACGCGCACCACAGTGGCCGCCAGTGTCACACCGGCGCTCAGCACGGCCGCCACGGCGGCGATGATGACCTCGGTCAGGAACCAGAGCAGGAACTCCAGAATCAGCTCGACCAGCAGGTTGAAGGCGTCCACAGCGGCGTTCGCCGCGTCGACCAGCACCTCCTTGGTGCCGTCCAGCCCTTTCGCCAGCTCCTCGATCGCCTCCTCGACCGACTCCATCGAGGCGTGGAACTTGTCCGCCGCGTCGCCGTCCCAGGCGCCGCGCAGCCGGGCCCGGTCGGCGACCTGGTCCCCGGCGATCCGCCGGACCGCCTCCCCGGTGGTCAGCGCGAGCTGGGCCGCCCGCATCAGATCGTCCGGCTCACCGGCGACCAGTTCCAGGAGCTGCTCGAACGGCCACAGCACCGCGTTCGACAGCGGCTTGAACGGGTCGGGCGTGCCCGACACGATCTGCTCGAAGTAGGTCTTGTTGCGCTGCAGCGCCTCGGTGCTCATCCCGCCCCCTCAGACGCCCGGCTTGAACATGTCGGTGTTCGCCACGTCCGTGCCGGTGTAGGCCTCTGCGGTGTCGTCGAGCCCTTCGGCGATGTCGGCCATCACCTCGGCGCCGTCCGCCAGCCCTTCCAGGCACGCCTCGAACTGCTGCTCGTACGCGGCGGCGAGGCTGAACGACGCGGGCATGACGCCGAAGGAGTGCCGGGCCACGTGGCCGTCGCGGAACGCCCGCTCCAGCTCGCGGAACCGGCCGGCCCGGTCCCGGGAGGCGGCGGCGAACGACCTCAGCGCCTCCGGCTGGACGTCGAGATTCCTGCTCGGACTGGTCACGGACCCTCCCCAGTGTCCGGTCGGAACTTCCACCGTCGTCGACGGCGCCACCAGACTAGGGGATGCGAGCACCCGGTCAGGGGACAGCGCGGCTGGCGGGCGCACGGTAGACAGGGGAGGCACAGCCCTTCCGCCCGAGGAGATCGCCGATGATCCTGGCCCAGGCCGAACAGGTCAGCCGCCGCTACGGCGACGTGCTGGCGCTGGACCGGGTCGACCTGACCGTCCGGGCCGGCGAGCTGGTCGGCCTGCTCGGGCCGAACGGCGCCGGCAAGAGCACGCTGATCAACCTGCTGGTCGGGCTGCGCCGCCCCACCGCCGGCCGGGTCGAGCTGTGCGGCGGCGACCCGCGCGACCCGGCGAGCCGGCGGCAGCTCGGGGTCACCCCGCAGGAGACCGGCCTGCCCGGCACGCTGCGGGTCGGCGAGGTGGTCGACTTCGTCTCCGCGCACTTCCCCGACCCGGTGCCGCGAGGCGAGCTGCTCGACCGGTTCGGCCTCGCCGACCAGGTCCGCCGGCAGACCGGCGGCCTCTCCGGCGGGCAGCGTCGCCGGCTCGCCGTGGCGCTGGCGTTCGTCGGCCGTCCCCGGCTGGTGGTGCTCGACGAGCCGACCACCGGCCTCGACGTGGAGGCGCGGCACGCGCTCTGGGACGCGATCCGCGGCTTCCACGCCGACGGTGGCACCGTGCTGCTGAGCAGCCACTATCTGGAGGAGGTGGAGGCGCTCGCGCAGCGGGTGGTGGTGATCGGCCACGGGCGGGTGCTCGCCGACGACTCGGTGGCGGCGATCCGCGGGATCGTCGGCGTACGCCGGGTCAGCCTGGTCGCCGACGACCTGCCGGCGCTGCCGGGCGTGGTCACCACCGAACGCGCCGACGGGCGGGTGCACCTGCTCACCACCGACGCCGACCAGCTCGTCCGCGACCTGGTCACCTCCGGGGTGCCGTTCCACGATCTGGAGGTCCGGCCCACCTCGCTGGAGGAGGCGTTCCTCGCCATCACGGCCGACGACCGGCCCGCGCCCACCCCTGCCTAGGAGACCGCCGTGCCGCTCGCCCTGATCCACGCCCGCTACCACCTGTTGGAGATCATCCGGGTGCCGGTGGCGGTGGTGGGCAGCGCGTTCTTCCCCGCCGCCTCGATGCTCTTCTTCGTGGTGCCGTTCGCCGGCGACGACCCGGTCGGCGCCACCTACGCCACCGCCGCCATGGTGACCTTCGCGGTGATGACCGCCAACATCTTCCAGTACGGCGTAGGCGTCTCCGAGGACCGCGACCAGCCCTGGAACCCGTACACCCGGACCCTGCCGACCGGACCGGCGCCGCGGCTGGCCGGGCGGATCCTGGCCGGGGTGGTCCTGACCTACGTCTCGATGATCCCGGTGGTGGTGATCGCGGCGGTCGCCACCGACGCCCGGGTCAGCGCGGTGCAGTTCCTGCTCGGCCTGGGCGCGGTCGCCGTGGTCTCGGTGCCGTTCACGCTGCTCGGCCTGGCGATCGGCTACTCGCTGCCGAGCAAGGCCGCGATCGTGGTGGCGCAGGTGATCTTCTTCCCGCTCGCGTTCGGCGGTGGCCTGCTCTCCGGGCCGGACGACGCGCCCGGCTTCATCAAGGCGATCGCGCCCTACCTGCCGACCCGGGGCGCCGTGGAACTGATCTGGGCGGCGGTCACCGACTTCCGGCCGGACACCCGGGCGCTGGTGATGCTCGTGGTCTGGGTGCTGGTGCTCGCCGCGCTCGCCGGCTGGGCGTACCGGCGGGACGAGGGACGCCGCTTCAGCTGACCTTTTGTCCGGTTCCGGCCCGGTGGCCGACCCGGCGGTGCCACGATGCCGACAGGGCGGGCGAGCGGGCCGCCCCCGGCGAGAGGGGTCACCGTGAACGGCGTCGAGCCCGGCACGCCCTGCTGGACGGACCTGGCCACGCCCGGTCTGGACGACGCCCGACGGTTCTACCCCGAGCTGTTCGGCTGGACCGGAGAGATCTCCCCCGAACCGGAAGCCGGCGGCTACACCGTCTTCCGCAAGGACGGCAAGGCGGTCGCCGGGGCCGGGCCACCCGGTACGCCGGACCAGGTGCCGGTCTGGTCCACGTACGTGGCGACCGACGACGCCGATCTGGTCGCGACCCGGGTGGAGGCGGCCGGCGGGCAGGTGGTCGTATCCCCGTTCGACGTCGCGCAGCAGGGCCGGATGGCGGTGCTCGCCGACCCGGCCGGCGCGGTGTTCAGCGTGTGGCAGCCGATGGCGATGCGCGGGGCCGAGCTGTACAACGCGCCGGGCGCGATGTGCTGGAACGAGCTGGTCACGCCCGACCCGGAAGGTGCGAAGGAGTTCTACGCGCTGGTCTTCGGCTGGCATCCGGAGGAGCGCCCGGCCGGACCGGTCGCGTACACCGGGTGGCGCTGCGGCGCCCGGATCGTCGCCGGGATGCTGCCCCGGGCCGAGCCGATGCCGACGGACCTGCCCGCGTACTGGGCGGTGTACTTCGCGGTGGAGGACGCCGACGCCACCGCCGCCCGGGCCGCCGAGCTGGGCGGCACCATCCTCGTCCCGCCGCGCGACAACCCGGCCGGACGCAGCGCCGCCCTGCGCGACCCCGACGGCGCCCTCTTCTCCGTCTCCACCCTGCGCTGACCCCCCCCCGCGCCCGCCCGGCACTGCTGTCGATCTTGCAGTTACAGCCCTCGCGATGCGGCATACACACCTTTTGCCGGGGCCTGAAGTGCAAGATCAACGGCGCGGGAGGTGGGGTGGGGGTCAGGTGGGGCGGACGGGGACCACCAAGGGGCCGTGGTCGCCGGGGATGACGCGGATGTGGGCGCGGTAGTGGCGGGCCAGCAACTCCTCGGTGAGCACCTCCTCGGGCGGCCCGGCGGCAGCCACCCGGCCGTCGGCGAGCAGGACCAGGCGGTCGGCGTACTCGCCGGCGATCGAGAGGTCGTGCATGGTGGCGAGCACTGTCAGACCGTGCTCGCGGCGGAGCTGGTCGACCAGTTCCAGCACCTCCTGCTGGTGCCCGATGTCCAGCGCGCTCGTCGGCTCGTCGAGCAGCAGCAGGGTGGCGCCCTGGGCCAGCGCCCGGGCCAGGAAGACGCGCTGCCGCTCGCCGCCGGAGAGGGTGGCCAGCTCGCGGTGGGCGAACGGACCCAGGTCGAGCCGGTCCAGCACCTCGTGCACGGCGGCCAGGTCGGCGGCGGACTCGCGGCCCAGCGGCGGGATGTACGGGGTGCGCCCGAGCAGCGCGTAGTCGAACACCGACATGCCGATCGGTACGACAGGGGACTGCGCCACCGTGGCCACGATCCGGGCGCGGTCGCGGCGACGCAGCGCGCCGATCGGCGTACCGAAGAGGGCCACCTCGCCCGGGCCGGTGAGCAGGCCGCCGACGGCGCGCAACAGCGTCGACTTGCCGGCGCCGTTGGGTCCGATCACTGTGACCCACTCGCCCGCCGTGACTGTGAGGTCGACGCCGGCCAGGACCGGCGTGCCGCCGAGGGCGACGCGCAGGTCGTGGACGCGCACCGCGGGGGCGTTCACATCGCCACCCGGCGGGCGGTACGCAGGACCAGCACGAAGAACGGGCCGCCGAGCAGCGCGGTGACCACGCCGATCGGGATCTCGGCGGGTGCGGCGGCGGTCCGGGCGACCACGTCGGTCAGGGCGAGGAACGCGCCGCCGAACAGCATCGACAGCGGCAGGATCACCCGGTGGCTGGAACCGGCGAGCAGCCGCATGGTGTGCGGCACGATGATGCCGACGAAGCCGATCAGCCCGGACGCCGAGACGGCGGCGGCGGTGCCGAGCGACGCGGCGGCGATCAGCAGGTAGCGGGAGCGCTGCGGGTGCAGGCCGAGACCGGCGGCCTCGTCGTCGCCGACGGAGAGCACGTCCAGCTCACGCCGGTGCAGCAGCACCACCACGGAGGTGAGCACGAAGTACGGCAGGACCAGCCACACGTCGTGCCAGCCGGCGGTTGCCAGCCGCCCGAGCAGCCAGGAGTAGACCTGCTGGATGTTGTCGGAGTGCTGTTGCAGCAGGTACGTCTGCCCGGCGGCGAAGAACGCCGACACCGCCACCCCGGCGAGGATCAGCGTGGCCGGGGACCGGTCCCGGCCACCGGCGGCGCCGAGCAGGTACGTCAGCACGACCGCGCCGAGCGACCCGACGAACGCAGCCAGCGGAATGGTGATCGGCAGCCCGGTCAGCGCCCCGCCCGCACCGGCGCCGAGCACGATCGCCGCGGTGACCGCGAATCCGGCTCCGGCCGCCACGCCGAGCAGGTACGGGTCGGCCAGCGGGTTGCGGAAGACGCCCTGGTAGCAGCCGCCGGCCAGGGCGAGGAGCGCGCCGACGAGCAGGCCGAGCACGACCCGGGGCAGCCGCAGCTCGGTGATGATCGCGACTTCCCGCTCGGTGAGCCCGCTGTCCAGGTGCACCCCGGGCAGCAGGTTGAGCAGTTCGGCCGCGACGCTGCCGGGCGGCAGGCTGACCGGGCCGAGCGAGACGCCCGCGACCAGCGCGACGAGCACCGCCACGACACCGGCGAACAGCCAGCGCTTGCGCAGCCCGGCGGGCCGGATCGGGGCACCGGCCGCGCCGCGCGCCCCACGCCGCCCCGGGCGGGACAGCAGCCGGGCACCCGGCCGGGGCGCGTCGGGCGTCCCGGCCGGGTTCGGGGCGGATTCCGCCTGTCGTAGGGCCACGGTCAGGCCGGGACCTTGGCGGTGGCATCGACGATCACCTTGAGCAGTTCGACCACGCGCGGGCCCCAGCGCGAGGCGATGTCGTCGTCCAGCTCCACGATCTGGTTGTTCTTCACGGCGGTGATGCCGGACCAACCGCTGCGCGCCTTCACCGTGTCGGCGCTCTGCTTGCAGCACTTGGTGTCGGAGAGGAAGACGAAGTCGGGGTTCGCCTTGACGATGACCTCCTGGGAGAGCTGCGGGTAGCCGCCGTTCTTCCCGTCGGCGTCGGACGCGTCGGCGATGTTCTCCAGGCCGGCGAGCGCGTAGATGGTGCCGATGAAGGTCTTGCTGGTCGCGCTGTACAGCTCCGGGCCCAGCTCGTGGTAGTAGGTCGGCTTCTCCGTACGCTTCGGCAGGTCCTTGGTCAGCGCGGTGATGTCGTCCTTCATCTTCTGCACCACGGCGTCCGCCTCGGACCGGTGGCCGGTGAGCGTACCCAGGTCGGTGAGCTGCCGGTACGTGTCGTCGAGCGTGGCCGCGGCGGGGATCTGCAGGACCGGGATCTTCAGCGCGACGAGCTGGTCGGCGATCTTGTTGAGGTTGTCGGAGATCACCACCAGGTCGGGGTTGCGGGAGGCGACGGCCTCGGCGTTCGGCTGGTAGCCGGACAGGTCGGTGCGGGGCGCCTCGGCCGGGTAGTTCGACTGGTCGTCGACGGCGGTGACCTGCTTGCCGGCGCCGATGGCGAACAGCATCTCGGTGGAGGTCGGCGAGAGCGAGACGATCTTCTCGGGCCGCTTCTCCAGCGTCAGCTTGCCGACTGTGGCCGGGAACGCGCCGCCGGAACCGCTGGCGGCGGGGGTGTCGGTCGAGGTCTTCTCGGCGCAGCCGCCGAGGAGCAGCACGCCGGCCGCGAGCGCGGTGGCGAAGAGCCGGGGGGTACGTCGGGACATGGGGCCTCCTGTCGGTCGAGGAGTGTGGTGCTTCGCCGACAGGGGGAAAGGCCCGTCCGCGAGGCGCCCTTCCTCGAGAGCGCGTGTCGCGACCGGGCCTCAGGCGACCTGGCTCGTCCCACGTCCGTCGGCGCCGGCGGAAGGCCGGCGCCGCGCGTACGGGGCATCACAGTTGCGGGACAGCGCCGGTTTCACACCGGCTTCGCTGTGGCACGGTCGGTGCCACGGTAGCGCACGACCAGCGGAGATCGTCCGGACGGGCGGGGTGGGCGGGAACCCCGGCGGGGGTGGAACCGGGGTTCCCGCCCGGTGGTGAGGTCAGCAGTACTGGCTCTGCTTGCCGATCGCCCGGTACGGGCAGTCGGCGTACTCGGACAGGATCAGCACGGCCTCCCGGTTGCGTGAGGTCTGCGCCGGGATCACCTCGTCCGGCGGGTAGAAGCCGCCGCCGGAGGCCGAGCCGGGGTACATCTCGAAGGTGTACGCCCAGATCTTGTGGGCGCCCCACATCCAGTCGATGCTGGTGCCGTCGGCGATGTAGAGGTCGCTCGACTGTTCCGGGGTGTAGTTGTTCGTCGCCGCCATCTGCCGCCCGATGGTGGCGAAGGTGTTGTACTGGTCGGTGTTCATCCCGGTGGCGGTGTTGCTGTACGTGTATCCGTACGGCCAGAGCACCAGCTGCGAGTAGGTGTGGAAGTCGATGTTCGCCTTGATCTGCTGCACCCCGCCGACGACCCGGCTGTTGACGAAGTTGCGCAGCGCCGCGGTCTCCGGGGCGGAGAAGGCGGACGGGCCCCGGTAGGTGTCCGACGACTTCGTGCCGGACGAGCCGCCGCAGCAGCCCCACTGGTAGGCCCAGTTGCGGTTCAGGTCGGTGCCGATGGCTGTCGAACCGCTGTTGGGCTGCCGGTTCTTGCGCCAGGAGCGGTAGGAGCCGGTGGCGATGTCGTACTCGCTGCCGTCCGGGTTGACTGTGGGGACGATCCAGATCTCCCGGGAGTTGACGATGCTGCTGATCCGGGAGTCGCTGCCGTAGTTGTCGGTGAAGAGGTTGAGCAGGTAGATCGCCATCTCGACGGTCAGGTGCTCACGGGCGTGCTGCTGGGCGTTGAACAGGATCTCCGGCTCGGCCTCGTCGGTGGCGACGTTGTCGGAGATCTTCACCGCCATCAGGTCCCGGCCCTGGTACGACGTGCCGATGCTCAGCTTCCGGGCGATCGTCGGGTGGTCGGCGACCACCTTGTTCACCACGGCGGTCAGCTCGGCGTAGTCGTGGTAGTTCGAGTCGGCGGGCGGGAACGCGTTGGCGGTCATGCCCCCGTCGGCGTGGTTGTGCTCCGGCACGACGTCCTTCTCGAGCCGGAATCCGAGCCGGGTGATCGCGTTGGCCTCGGCCTTGGTCGCCGTGACGTGCAGCACGCCGTGCTCGGAGTAGTCGATCGCGGCACCGGTGGAGGCGACCGCGGTGCGGTCGGCCGCCGTACGCGGGCCGAGCACCCGGTAGGCGACGGTGGCCGGCTCACCGGAGCCTTCCGGTGCGGGCCGGGCGACGGCGGGCGCGGCGGCCGCGGTGACGATGGTCAGGCCGATGACGGCGGCGAGCGCCAGCCGGCGGCGGAGCGGAGAGGAGCGGAAGGCCATGGACAACCTCCTGGGGGTACGGGAGATCCCGTTGTCCGCACACTCCACCAGGAGACACATGGTCATATCAATATCTGTCTTTGCCTTGGGTCATCCCGACCTGATCGTCACTTCGGCAATGATTTTCTACGCCTGAACATCTGGCGAAACTTCCCGCCAAGCGCGACAGTGAACGGCAACGATGCCGTCTCCCTGTGGAGCTGCCATGTTCGGACGACCCATGCGCGCGGCCGCCCTCGCCGGCCTCACCGCGCTCACCCTCCTCGCCACCAGCGCACCGGTCCAGGCACAAGCCCCGCGACCGGGCGTCACGCACGACGAACAGATCACCTTTCAGGAGTTCTCCCGCTTCCCCGACTGGCGTAGCGGCTCCCACCAGGGCACCCGCGCCGTACCGGGCCGCCACCCGGCGCTGACCATCGGCCGCCCGGCCGGCACCACCGAGTTCACCGACGAGCACACCGGCACGACCCGCACCTGGGAGTACGCCACCTGGACCTCGCCCGAGCGGCGGATCGGCTTCGACGCCACCGAGATGGTCGCGTCGTGGAACGCCGCCACCCCGGCCGGCACCTGGATCCAGGTCGAGCTGCACGGCACGTACAACACCGGGGCACAGACCCCGTGGTACGTCATGGGCCGCTGGGCCTCCGGCGACCAGGACATCAAGCGCTCCACGCTGGACGGCCAGGGCGACCCGTGGTCGAGCATCTGGACCGACACGTTCTCGGTCGACGACGCCGACGCGGGGGTGCTGCTGCGCTCGTACCAGTTGCGGCTGACGCTCTACCGCGCGCCCGGCCAGGCCGCCGCGCCGCAGGTCCGGATGGTCGGCGCGATGGCGTCGAACGTCCCGGACCGGTTCACCGTCACCCCGAGCCGGGGCGGCATCGCCTGGGGCACCGAGCTGGCCGTGCCGCGCTACTCGCAGAACATCCACATCGGCGAGTACCCCGAGTACGACGGCGGCGGCGAGGCGTGGTGCTCGCCCACCTCGACGGAGATGGTGGTCGAGTACTGGGGCCGCAAGCCCTCGGCCGAGGACACCTCGTGGGTCGACCCCTCCTACCCCGACCCGACCGTCGACCACGCCGCCCGGATGACCTACGACTACGAGTACGAGGGCGCCGGCAACTGGCCGTTCAACACCGCGTACGCGTCGAGCTTCCCCGGCCTGGAGGCGCGGGTCACCCGGCTGCACTCGCTCGACGAGGCGGAACGGTTCATCAAGGCGGGCATCCCGGTGGTGACCTCGCAGTCGTTCCTCGCCAGCGAGCTGGACGGCGCCAACTACGGCACCTCCGGGCACCTGTTCGTGATCGTCGGCTTCACCGCCGACGGCGACGTGATCGTCAACGACCCGGCGTCCTCGTCGAACGACGCGGTCCGCAACGTCTACAAGCGGGAGCAGTTCGAGCAGATCTGGCTGCGTACCAAGCGCTACCGGGCCAACGGCACGGTGGCCTCCGGCTCCGGCGGCATCGCGTACCTGATCAAGCCGGCCGACCGGCCGTGGCCGGTCGTCCCGGGCTCGACCAACTGGTGAACGGCCCGGCCGGCCGGTGAACGGTTCGGCTGACCGGTGAAGGGCCCGGTGCCGTGTCCGGCGCCGGGCCCCTCGTTCGTCCGCTCAGCCGTCGCGGCGTTCGGCGCCCGGCTCGGCGCCCGGCTCGTCCTCACCGGCGAGCGCGGTGCGCAGCCGGTCCTTCTCCGCGCGCCGCCGCTCCGACGCCTCCGCCATCTCGCCGGCCATCTCGTCCCGCCAGTTGCGCAGCAGGAAGAACGACAGCGCGGCGGAGGAGATCAGCGCCACCATCAGCCGCAGGAACATGTTCATCTCGACGAACCAGAGGGCTGCCAGCACGGCGACGAACAGCCCGACCCGGCCCAGCGTGTACTTGACCGCCGCGCTCATTCCCGCATTCCCACTCTCTCCGTGCCTCAGCCCGTACGCCGGGCCAGCCAGTGCACGCCATGAAACCAGATGACGGCGTAGACCACGGTGAACACCGCCGCAGCCAACGCGCCGGTGAACAGCGCGGGCAGCCCCGAGGCCAGGCCCGCGGCCAGCAGACCGGCGAGGACGCCGAGCCCGAGACCGGCCAGCGCGGCCACCACCCGGGCGGCGCCGAACTCCCAGGCCCGGAACTCGTCCCAGAACAACCAGAGCGGCAGGATCACCGCGAGCCAGCCGTTCGTACCCCCGAAGCCGCTGTCGCCGACCGTGGCGAACGCGAACTCGAAGACCAGCAGCGCCAGCACCCCGATGACCAGGCCGGCCAGGCTCACCCCGAGCAGGTCACCGAGGGTGAGGATGCGCCCCTCGGCGTCGCGCCGGGGGAAGCCGCGCTGCTGTTCCTCGTCGCTCATCGCCAGGTCAGGCCCAGACCTGCTGCGGCTCGGACCGGCGCTCCGCCAGCGACGGCGGCCCGTCGTACTCGCGGACGATCTCGTAGCGGGTGTTCCGCTCGACCGGACGGAAGCCGGCGTCCCAGATCATGTGCAGCAGGTCGTCGCGGTGCATGGTGTTCGGCGTGCCGTACGAGTCGGCGTCATGGGTGATCTTGTATTCGACCACCGAGCCGTCCAGGTCGTCGACGCCGAAGTTCAGCGAGAGCTGCGCGACCGACAGCCCGTGCATGACCCAGAAGCACTTGACGTGCGGCACGTTGTCGAACAGCAGCCGGGAGACCGCGAACGTCTTGAGCGACTCGGCCGGCGAGGCCATCGTGGTCCGGGCCTGGATCCGGTTACGGATCTTGCCGTCGGCCGAGTCGACGAAGTCGTGCTGGTAGCGCAGCGGGATGAAGACCTGGAAACCACCGGTCTCGTCCTGCAGCTCACGCAGCCGCAGCACGTGGTCGACCCGGTGCCGGGGCTCCTCGATGTGGCCGTAGAGCATGGTCGACGGCGTCTTCATGCCCTTCGAGTGGGCCAGCCGGTGGATGCGCGACCAGTCCTCCCAGTGGCAGTTGTGGTCGACGATGTGCTGCCGGACCTCCCAGTCGAAGATCTCCGCGCCACCGCCGGTGAGCGACTCCAGGCCGGCGTCCATCAGCTCGTCGAGGATCGCGTCGGCGGTGAGCCCGCTGATCTTCTCGAACCACTGCACCTCGGTGGCGGTGAACGCCTTGAGGTTGACCTTCGGCAGCGCGGCCTTCAGCTCGCGCAGCACCTTCGGGTAGTAGCGCCAGGGCAGCGTCGGGTGCAGGCCGTTGACGATGTGCAGCTCGGTGAGCTGCTCGTCCTCCATCTCCTTGGCCTTGCGGACGGCCTCGTCGATGCGCATCGTGTAGGCGTCCTTCTCGCCCGGCTTGCGCTGGAACGAGCAGTACGCGCACGACGCGGAGCAGACGTTCGTCAGGTTCAGGTGCCGGTTGACGTTGAACATCACCCGGTCGCCGTTGAGCTCGGTACGCCTGTGGTGGGCCAGCCGGCCCAGCCAGGTCAGGTCGTCGCTGGCGTAGAGGGCGATGCCGTCCTCGCGGGTCAGCCGCTCCCCCGCGTACACCTTCGCCTCGAGTTCGCGCTTGAGTCCGGCGTCCATCCGAAAGCCACGTCCTTCCACCTGGGTTCCCGATCGAGCGTACGTCGCGGGTCCGACCGGCCGCCGACGTGGTCGCGCCGGTTCACCGGCCGTCACGCTCCGCACATCGACATCGTCGCAACCGTGAGGTAAGACAGGGTGGGGCGGAACACACACCAGGGCCGTCCTGTCCCGACACGCCCCAATCACGCGTGACGGACCCCAGACCGGACGGGGAGCGGTATGGCTCACAGCACCAAGGCCCGACGGCGACGAGGACGGCAGCCGGTGATCTCACCGATCCTGCGCCCGGCGCTCTGGTCCGCCCTTCTGGGGGCGGTCGCGGCCGCGGCGCTCGCCACACCCGCCTGGGCCGACCCGCTGCCCGACGTCGTACCCGACACCGGCTCCCGGCCCCAGGTCACCGGCCCCCTGCAACTGCCCGGCTCGTCCGGCGCCGTCCGCGGCGTACCCGGCACCGTCCCCGGCGTACCGGGTGCCGTTCCCGGCCTCCCCGGCACCGTCCCGGGCCTGCCCGGCGTCACCACCCCGGGCGGCACTGCGGGCCTGCCGGGCACCACCGGCGTGACCAACCCGGCCGACGGCCCGCTGATCGCCCAGATCAACCAGCTCGACGCCCGGGTCACCCTCCTCGGCGAGGAACTGCTCCGGATCAAGACCGAGCGGGACGCCGCACAGACCGAGCTGACCCAGTCCGCCGCCCGGCTCAAGGAGGCCCAGGACGCGCTCACCCGCGCCCAGGACAACGCCAAGAGCGCCGCCGCCGACGCCGTGAAGGCCGACGCGGCGCTGCCGCCCGGTGAGTTCGGCGCCAGCCTGCGCGACTTCGCCAACCTCCAGCGCATCACCCGCGGCGACAAGGCCGAGGGCGCCACCACGTCGGTGACCGGCGAACTCCTCCGGGCCACCAGCGCCGAGGAGGCCGCCCGGAAGGCACACGAGTCGGCCCAGCGCCGGGCCACCGAGCAGACCACCGCGTTCACCCGCGCCGAGGCCGACCTGCGCAAGCAGGAAACCGCGCTCGTCGCGCTGCGCAAGGAGAACGCGGCCAAGCTCCTGGAGATCGAGCGCCTGGCGGACGCCGCCGAGCAGCGGCTCGGCACCTCGTACGTGGTCGATCAGAGCATCGACGGCCTGGTGGCGGACCCGCGGGCGCTCGCCGCCGTGCGCTACGCCCTCGCCCAGCTCGGTGACCCCTACCTGTGGGCCGCCGAGGGCCCGGACCGGTTCGACTGCTCCGGCCTGATGCTCGCCTCCTACCAGGCGGCCGGCTACCGGGGCCTGCCCCGCGTCGCCAAGGACCAGTACTTCGCGACCCGTTCCCGCACCGTCTCGCCGAACGCCCTGCTCCCCGGCGACCTGCTGTTCTTCGCCTCCAGCAGCAGCTGGACCAGCGTCCACCACGTCGCCATGTACATCGGCAACGGCAAGATGGTGGAGGCGCCGCGGACCGGGGACGTCGTCAAGATCTCGGTGGTCCGCTGGTCCCGGCTCTACGCCGCGACCCGGGTGATCGGCGCCGTACCCGCCCCGGCCACCCCGGTCCCGCCGCCGACCGTGCCGGCCACGCCGAAGCCGTCGACCACGCCCGAGCCGACGCCCACCACGCCCAAGCCGTCGACCACGCCCAAGCCGACGCCGACCACGCCGAAGCCCACCACGCCGACGCCGAAGCCGACGACGTCCAGCCCGGCGCCGAGTACGCCGCCGCCGAGCCCGACCGACTCGCCCGACCCGACGCCGAGCCAGAGCGCGAGCGCCGAGCCGGAGACCAGCAGCGCCGCGCCGAGCAGCAGCAGCGCCGCGCCGTCGAGCAGCACGTCCGGCAGCGGCTCCGCCAGCCCGAGCAGCAGCACCGACTGACCCAACCGCCGCTCCGGCTGTGCTCCCGGGCCGGAATGTGGCACGGTGAGATCCAGGCACTTCCGGTCGGCGCCACGGCCGGAGGCGAGCGTGGGTGCGGAGGGGCGAGATGGGCGAGCAGGACGTTCCGGCGGAGAAGGTCCACCCGGGACCGACGCCCGACCCCGCCGACCCGGCCGGCGACGACGACCACGGTTCGGCCCCACCCGGGCCGATAGCCGTCGCGCGGGCGCGGGTGTCGGTCGCGGGCTCGGCCGTGCCGCCGCCCGCCGGTGACGAGCAGCCGCTGCCGCAGGCCGGTCCCACGACGTACCGGGCGGCCACCCCGGCGGACACCCCACCGCCGCTGGACCGGCGCCTCCCCGGTGCCACCGTGCCGCCGTCCAGCTGGTCCGCCTTCGCCGTGGGCGAACGCCAGGCGACGTCCCAGCCCGCCGCCGCGGAGGCCGACGGCGACGCCTCCCCGGGTACGCCCGGCAGTGCTCCGGCCGCCATCCCGGCACCCCGCGTCTCCGGTTCCGCACGCGTGCCCACGCCGCCCGTCGCAACCGCGGACGCGGCAGCACCGGCCGACGCCGCACCGGACCGCGACACCGCACCGGCCGAGCAGGCGGACGGGACCGCCGTCGGGCCGCAGGACGACTCCCAGTCCTCGGCAGCCGGTTCGGCCGAGTCTCCGCCGAACGCGGCGCCGGCCTCCGCAGCCGGCCGCCCGGCCCCGCTCACCGGCTCTTCCACACCCGCTGAGCAGGCCGGATCCGCACCCGCGCGGGCCAGCGCATCGGTACCCGGCCTGAGCCGTGTCTCCGCCGAGGAGGTCGCCGCCTCCGTGGTGGCCGCGCCGCCCGCCGCCGCCACCGTCTACCGGGCCGGTCCGGTGAACCCGGAACCGCCGGAGCCGGTCCAGCCGCCGGAGCCCGCGCAGCCCCCGGCGCCGAACGGCCCCGAGCCCGAGCCGGCGCCGACCCCGGTGCCCGGTCCGACGCCACCGTCGCCCGCGCCGCCGGTACCCGAGCCGGAACCACCGCTCCGGCCCACGCCACCCCTGCCCACGCCGCCCGCACCCGCCCCGCCGACGCCGACGCCCGGACCGGTGCCACCGATCCCCGGGCCGCCGGTACCGCCGCCGGGTCCGCCCGTACCCCCGCCCCCGCCCCCGCCGGGTCCGATGCCCGCGCCGCCGTTCCCGCCGCCACCGGCGATGACCGGCGGGCCGGGCCCACTGCCCGCGCCGCTGTTCCCCGCCCCGGCGCCCGGCCCGTCGTTCCCGCCCGCGCGGGCCGCCGTGCCGGGCCCGCCGGCCACGCCCGGCACGCCGGACGGTGCGCTGCCGTCGTGGGCCGCCGCACCCGTGTCGGCACCGCCGCCGCCAGTGGTGCCGGCCCCGGCGCTGCCGACCTGGCCGCCGCCGGCCACGCCCGCCCGCGACGCCGACACGACCCGTCCGGTACGCCCCCAGCCCGCCGGCCCGGATCTCGCCGGCACCGCGTACGGCGGGACCGACGGGCCCGGGTTCGCCACCGTGTCGTTCCCGCAGGGCAACCCTCTGGAGAACTCCGGATCGCTGACCGGGCACATCCTGGCCCAGGGCTGGTCCGAGGAGAGCCCGGCGGCCCGGGGCGGCAACACCAAGGTGATCATCGTGCTGGCCGTCGCGCTGACCATGCTCATCGCGATCAGCCTGCTCGTGGTCTTCCTGGCCAACGACGCATTGAGCAGCCTGACCGGGACCATGCTCATCGAGTGACAGGGGTGAGCCCGCCCACTACGGCTTCGCGTTGCCGTGGCGGAGTCGGCGATGCGCCGTACACTTGTCTCCGATCACTGACCCGGCGCGCCCCGACTGCGCGCCCATGGGCGATCTTGCGGGCGATTCGGCGGCGTGACAGGCCGCGGCGGGCCATCGCGAAGATGCGCCCCGCTCGAGAGGTATTTCTTGACCACGTTCGCTGAATCCAGCACGTCCCCGTCCGTCGACTCGACGCCCGACACCGTCGACTTCGCCTCGCTCGGCCTGCCCCGGCAGGTCGTCGAGGTGCTCGCCCGGCAGGGCATCACCACCCCGTTCGAGATCCAGCGGGCCACGCTGCCCGACTCGCTCGCGGGCCGCGACGTCCTCGGCCGGGGCCAGACCGGCTCGGGCAAGACGCTCGCCTTCGGCCTGCCGGTGATCGCCCGGCTCGCCGACCGCAACCGGGCCCGGCCGCTGCACCCGCGCGCCCTGGTCCTGGTCCCCACCCGTGAACTGGCCATGCAGGTCAACGACGCGCTCATGCCGCTCGGCAAGGCGGTCGGCGTGTTCCTGAAGACCGCCGTCGGCGGTGTGCCGTACGACCGGCAGATCGACGCGCTGCGCCGCGGCGTGGAGATCGTCGTGGCCACCCCGGGACGGCTCGGCGACCTGATCGAGCGCGGCGTGTGCCGCCTCGACGACGTCGAGATCACCGTGCTGGACGAGGCCGACCAGATGGCGGACATGGGCTTCCTGCCCGAGGTCACCCAGCTGCTGGCGAAGACTCCGGCGGACGCGCAGCGGCTGCTGTTCTCGGCCACTCTGGACAACGACGTCGACACGCTCGTCAAGCGGTTCATGACCGACCCGGTCACCCACTCGACCGCGCCGGCCACCGCCGCCGTGTCCACGATGGATCACCACCTGCTGCTGATCCCGCCGCACGACAAGTTCGCGGTCGCCGCGTCCATCGCCGCCCGTGAGGGCCGCACCATGCTGTTCGCCCGTACGCAGCTCGGCGTGGACCGGCTGGTCGAGCAGCTCGCGGCCGTCGGTGTGCGGGCCGGTGGGCTGCACGGCGGCAAGACGCAGCGCATGCGTACCAAGACGCTCGCCGAGTTCCGCGAGGGCCGCACCCCCGTGCTGGTCGCGACCGACGTGGCGGCCCGCGGCATCCACGTCGACGGCGTCTCGCTGGTGCTGCACGTGGACCCGCCGAAGGACCCCAAGGACTACCTGCACCGGGCCGGCCGTACGGCCCGGGCCGGCGAGTCGGGCGCGGTGGCGACGCTGGTGCTGCCCAAGCAGCGCCGCACCACTCTGGCCATGATGGAGAAGGCGGGCGTCGAGCCGGCCGAGACCCGGGTCCGGGCGGGCGACGAGGCGCTGGCCGAGCTGACCGGCGCGCGCGAGCCCAGCGGCGTACCGGTGCGGGACGAGCCGGAGCCGCGACGCGGCGGCGGCTCGCGCCGCTTCGGCGACCGCGACGGCCGGGGCTTCGACCGTGGCGGCCGGGGCGGCTTCTCCGACCGTGGCGAGCGCCGGTTCGGCGACCGCGACGGCCGGGGCGAGCGCCGCTTCGGCGACCGGCCCGCGGGCGAGCGGTCGAGCGACCGGTTCGCGGACCGCGGTGGTGACCGCCGGTTCGGCGACCGGCCGGCGGGCGAGCGCTACTCGGGCGAGCGATCCGGCGGCGAGCGCCGCTTCGGACGGCCGGAGCGCCGCGACGACCGCAGCTTCGGCGACCGGGGCGAGCGCAGCTTCGGCGACCGGCGGTCCGACGGCCGGAGCTTCGGCGAGCAGCGGTCCGACGACCGCGGCCAGCGCGGCGAGCGCTTCGGCGAGCGGGCCGACCGGCCGTACGGGGACCGGCAGCGGCCGGCGGCCGGACGCGGGTACGACCGCGACGAGCGGCGGTACGACGACCGGCCGAGCGGCTCGCGCGGCTTCGGCGACCGGCGCCAGGACGACCGCCCGCACGCCGAGCGGCGTTTCGGTGACCGGGGCGACGCGCGTCCGGCCGAGCGCCGGGCCGGCGGTTTCCGGGCCGAGGGGCGGGGCCGGGACGACAGGCGCGGCTTCGGCGGGCGCCCGCCGGCACGTACCCACTGATCTGAGCGCACCCACCGCCGCCGCCGAGCACCCGCTCGGCGGCGGCGGTGCGTCTGGGGTGATGTCGGCTCCGTTCTAGCTGCGCGGTGTGAGGACGGGATACCGCCGGGTCGGCTCATTCCACAGCGACAGGCGATGACGAGGCCGCCAACCGGGCGGTGGCGTGGGGATGGTCTTGTCGATGGTCTGCCGGAGGCTGCGCCGAGCGGACCGGCCCCACGACCAGGCGACCCAACAGCCGAACGCCTGGGCGATGACGGCGGTCAGCAGCAGACCGGTGCCGATCGGGTCAGACATTGCGCACCGACCGCAGCCAGCCCAGGAACCGGATGTGCATCTCGGCGGGGTCCGGCGGCTCAGAGTAGAGCCTGGTCAGGTCATCGGTTGCCTGCCGCATCAGGGCAGCCAGATCGACGGCGAGGTGGCGTCGGTCGTGCTCGTAGTCAGCGACCAACTCGACCTTGGCGTTCTCGCAGGGCCAGTTGAGCAGGTCTGCCGTACAGACCCAAAGGGGTTTCAGCGGAGCGTGGCGCTGGGTCACTCGGGGCCCTCCTGCATGGTCGGCGTCCAGGTGGCACCCCCGTCCGCCGCGAACTCGCCACCGGACGGGGGGCCTGATCACATCGCACCCCAGCTCGCAGGGGGTTGTCAATCTGTAAGTGACAAATGACCACTGCGTGTCGTGCCTACTTTCGGCGTGTGAGACGACCACGCCTGTACGGGCCCGGCGAGCTGGCCGCCCTGTTCGGCGTATCGCGTCAGCGGGTCCTGCAGATCACCCGCCGCCCCGGGTTTCCCGAGCCGCTCGCCCGACTGATCGGCATGAACGTCTGGGACGCGGACGAGGTGGACGAATGGACCCGCCACAACCGGCCGCCCCGCCCCACAGAGGGCGACGAGCAGGGGTAATCAGTAGCGCTGGCCTGACGCCCGGGAACAGCGGGACATCCCGCTCGGCGGCGGCGTTCGCGCATCCGCTGCCGCCGACGGCCGGGTCGCGTAACGTCCGGTCCATGCCGAAGTCGCTCTTCTGGGCCCGGACCGACACCGCCGGCTCCGAGCACGTCGTGCTCGACGACGGTCAGGGGCTGACCGCGCAGGGTGTGGCGCTCGCCGTGGATCCGATCCCGTACACGTGCCGGTACCGCCTGACCGTCGGGCCCGACTGGTCGACGAACCGGCTGGAGGTCGAGTCCGAGGGCGCCGGCTGGTCGCGGAGCGTACGCCTGGAGCGGGGCCGGGACGGGTGGCGCGTGCGCACCGGCGAGGAGGGTGACCTGGACGCGGCGCTGAGCGCGGCGGGCCACCCACCGGCGGGCCTGCCCGGCACCGACGACCCGGGCCGGCTGGCCGAGGCGCTCGACGTGGATCTGGGCGGTTCCCCGCTGACGAACACGCTGCCGATCCGCCGGATCGGGCTGGGGCGGCTGCCCGCCGACCTGGCCACGGCCGTGAATGTGGCGTGGGTGCTGCTACCCGGCCTGGCCGTGGTGCCCGCCGAGCAGGTCTACACCTCGCTGGGTCCGGGCCGGGTCCGGTACGCGAGCGGCACGTTCACCGCCGACCTGGAGGTCGACCCGGACGGCTTCGTGGTGCGTTACCCGGGGCTGGCCGAGCGGGTCGACCCGCGCTGACCGGCCGGGGTCGGGCTCAGGCAGCCGGCCAGGTGCCGTCGGTCAGGAACCGGTCGATGGTGGCGAGGTGCGGGGCGAGGTCGAGGCCCTGGGCGGCCACCCACTCGTCGGAGTAGTAGGTGTCGACGTACCGGTCGCCCGGATCGCAGATCAGCGTGACCACCGAGCCGGTACGTCCGGCCGCGCGCATCTGCGCGATCAGCCCGAACGCGCCCCACAGGTTGGTGCCGGTGGAGCCGCCCACGCGGCGGCCGAGCACCGCCGAGCCGGCCCGCATCGCGGCGAGCGACGCGGCGTCCGGCACCTGCACCATCCGGTCCACCACGCTGGGCAGGAAGGACGCCTCGACCGTGGGCCGCCCGATGCCCTCGATCCGGGATCCGCGGTCGGTGCGTACCGACCAGTCACCGGCCTGCCAGGCGGGGTAGAACGCGGAGTTCTCCGGGTCCACCACGCAGAGCTTGGTGGGCAGCCGGCGATACCGGGCGTAGCGGCCGATGGTGGCGCTGGTGCCGCCGGTGCCGGCGCCGACCACGATCCAGGCGGGCACCGGGTGCCGTTCCAGCGCGAGCTGGGCGTAGATCGACTCGGCGATGTTGTTGTTGCCCCGCCAGTCGGTGGCCCGCTCGGCGTACGTGAACTGGTCCATGAACCGGCCGCCGCTGTCCTCGGCGAGCCAGCGCGCCTCCACCACGACCTTCGACGGGTCGTCCACCAGGTGACAGCGTCCGCCCTGGAACTCGATCTGGGCGATCTTCTCCGGCGACGTGGAGGCGGGCATGACAGCGATGAACGGCAGCCCGAGCATCCGGGCGAAGTACGCCTCGGAGACAGCCGTCGAGCCCGATGACGCCTCGACGATCGTGGTGTCCGGGCCGATCCAGCCGTTGCAGAGCCCGTAGAGGAACAGCGAGCGGGCCAGCCGGTGCTTCAGCGAGCCGGTGGGGTGCACCGACTCGTCCTTGAGGTAGAGGTCGATCCCCCACTCGCGGGGCAGCGGGAAGGGCAGCAGGTGGGTGTCGGCGGAGCGGTTGGCGTCCGCCTCGACAGTGGCGATGGCCTCGGTCACCCAGCGCCGGCTGGCCTCGTCGCACCGGTCGAGATGAGTCACGTCGGCAACGTTACAAGCGAGGTGGGCTCGGGTTCTCCCGGACCCGGCGGGCCTGCCGCCGCTGACCGGCCCGCCCGGTGGCCCGGATCACCGGCGTGAGGGCCAGGGCGAGCCGGGGGAAGGCGTCCAGGAGTCGTACCTGGGCACCGCGCCAACGCGGCAGGCTGACCACCGGCCGGGGCCGCCGGGCCAGCCGGACGGCCCGCGCGGCCACCCGCTCCGGCGTGAGCAGCGAGCCGGTGAAGGACGCCAGCGCTCCCGGGTCGTCCAGCTTGTCGTGCAGCATCGGCGTCCAGATCCCGTCCGGGCACAGGCACGACACGTGTACGCCCCGGACGCCCGCCATCCGCAGGTCGCTCAGAGTGCCGAGGCTGAACGCGAGCAGGGCGTGCTTGCTGGCCGCGTACACCGTCTCGCCCGGTGCGGCGATCAGCCCGGCCAGCGAGACGACGTTGAGCACGTGGCCGCGGCCCTGTTCGCGCATCACCGCGACGGCGGCGAGCGTGCCGTTGATCGCGCCGAGCGCGTTGACCTCGACCACCGCGCGCCGGGTCGGGGCGTCGTGCGCCCAGGACGGCCCGGTGACCAGGATGCCCGCGTTGTTCACCCAGAGCCCGAGGCCGCCGGGCGCGGCCGCCGCCTCGGCGGCGACGTCCGCGCAGGCGGATTCGTCGCGTACGTCGAGCGGGCGGGACCAGCCACCCAGCGGCGCGGCGGCAGCCGCCACGGCCCCGGCGTCGGTGTCGGTGAGCAGCACGTTCCACCCGTCGGCGTGCAGCGCGGCGGCGATGGCCCGCCCCAGCCCGCCGGCCGCACCTGTGACCACGGCGGCGCCGCGCTCCGAGCTCGTCATCGGCGCACGGTAACCGCAACCCCCGGCCCGGGGCCAGAGGCGTCAGGCGGTGGGCGGTTCCAGCGGCTGCGGGCGGTTCTCCCACTTGGTCGACAGGGCGATGCTGGTACGGGTGGACGCCACACCCGCCGTCCGGTTCAGCCGGACGATCAGCTGCTCCAGCTCGGCGATCGTGCCGACTCGCGCCTTGAGCAGGAAGGACTCGACGCCGGCCATGAAGTAGCAGGACTCGATCTCGGGGATGCGGCGGAACGCCTCCAGCACCTCGTCGGTGTCGGCGTCGGAGTCCTCGATGATGCCGATGAGCGCTGTGACGCCGAGCCCGATCGACTCCGGCTCGACCTCGGCCCGGTACGCCCGGATCACGCCGCTGGACTCCAGCTTGCCGACCCGCTCGTGCACGGCCGGGGCGGAGAGGCCGACCTGACGGGCCAGCTCGGCGTACGACAGACGGGCGTTGCCTCGCAACAACTCCACGAGGCTCAGGTCGATCGTGTCCACGGAGAGTGACCCTATCCGTTTGGCGACCACGGAACACTGTCGGTACCCGTGGATCAACCCTTCACAAACGTACGATCACGGGGGTTCTCCGCCTGTACCATTTCCTAACCTTCCCAGTGTGTGCGTTTTTCGCGTTTGGCGGACACGTCCGGTAGCCGGTGCTGTAATTGCCATACGTCCCTCATGACGGCTCTGGGCTCGCACCGGCCGGGGGCAGTGTGTTCAGCCGGGGGCTTCGTCGACGCGAGGAGGGGGCTGTGGACACTGGAGATCGCCTGCTGACACCGGGTGAGGTCGCTGCGCTGTTTCGGGTGGACCCGAAGACCGTGACCAGATGGGCAGCGGCCGGCCGGATCGGCAGTATCCGGACTCCAGGAGGGCACCGCCGGTTTCGGGAATCCGAGGTGCGGGCCCTGCTCGAGGGGGAGGGCATGCTGGACGAGGCGGAGGACATGGGCAAGGCCCGCAACATGGGCCCGACCGCTAACACCGGCCCCGGACCGGCGAACGCCGGCATGTACTGAACGGACGGGGCGCGGTCCGGCCGAGGGCCGCGCCCCGTACGTCGGCAACCGGGACCGTCAGTCCGGGTCCGCCTCCCGGCGGCCGGCTGCCAGCTCGCCGGACCACCGCCGGAACAGCGTGTGCTCGACACCGAGCGCGTCGAGCACCTTCCCGGCCACGAAGTCCACGAGCTGCCCGGCGGACGCCGCCGCCCCGGCGCCGTAGAAGCCCGGACTGGCCGGCAGCACCACCGCGCCGGCGTCGTGCAGCGCGATGAGATGTTCCAGGTGACTGCGGGTCACCGGCGTCTCCCGGGGCACCACGACCACCGGGCGGCGCTCCTTGAGGTTGACCTCGGCGGCGCGCTGGAGCAGATCCTTGGAGAGCCCGATGGCGATGCCGGCGCACGCGGCGGTGCTGGCGGGCACCACCGCCATGCCGCGTACCGGGTAGGAGCCGCTGCTCGGGCCGGCGGCCAGGTCACCGGCGGGCCAGTGCCGCAGGTCCGCGCCGGTGAGGTCGCGGTCGAGCCAGGCGGCCAGGTCCTCGGTCCAGTGCGCGTCCCGGAAGGGCCGGCCGGTCTCGTCCAGCACCGTCAGCCGGGCCGCCCGGGAGACGATCAGGTCCACCGCCTGGCCGGCGTCGAGCAGGCCCCGGACGACAGCCGCAGCGTACGGCGTCCCGGACGCCCCGGAGACACCCACCACCCATGGTTCGCGCATGCCCTCAAGCGTGCCTGGTCGCCGCGGACGGCGGGCGGCGACCCCCTTTCGGTCGCCCCGCCCGGGATGTCCAGAGGGTTCACGGAACGTCCCGCGGCATGAAATTCTTCGATCGGCGATCCACTTCCACGGAGGGGCCGGTGATGACGGCGGCGGTGCTGCGGGCGCTCCGCTCCGACTGCCCCATCCCGCCCCGCCTCTCCCCGTACGCCGACGACGTGCAGGGCTGGCTGGTGGCGCAGGTCGACCGGCTCGGTCTGCCGGCTGACCCGGCCACCCGGCAACGGCTGGCGCGGGCCGGCTTCGCCCGGTACGCCGGGCGCCTCTATCCGGACGCCACCGAGCCCGACCTGCGCGTGCTGACCACACTGTTCACCTGGTTCTTCCTCGTCGACGACGCCTGCGACGGGCGGGACGGCCTCACCCCGGCGCAGATCCGCGCGTTGCGTGACGGCGCGCTCGCCCTGCTGCGCGAGGGCCCGCGTGCCCGCCACCCGGGCTTCTCCGGCCCGCTGCGCCGGCTGCTGGTGCAGGCGTGGCGCGAGCCCCGCCGCCGGATGCCGGCCAGGTGGCGGCTGCGCTTCGCCGACGCGGTCGCCGACCACCTCGACGGGGTCCACCGGGAGGCCACCGCCACCACGTCCGGCCGCCCACCGGGCGTCGCCGAGTACGTACGGCTGCGCCGGGCCACGTCGGCGGCGTACGTGTCGTACCCGCTGATCGAGTTCGCGTCCGGGCGTCCGCTGCCCGACGCGGTCTACCACCATCCGGCACTACGGCGGCTCGCCGGCCTCGCCAACGACCTGCTGTCCTGGTTCAACGACATCGCCTCGCTGGAGCGCGACCGGGCCACCGGCGGCGGGCACAACCTGGTGCTGGCGACGGCGGCCGAGCGGGGCGTGCCGGTGCCGGCGGCGGTCGACCTGGTCGCGGGGCACTGGCGGGCCGAGATGGACCGGTTCGCGGCGCTCCTGGCGGCGGCGCCGTCGTTCGGCCCGACGCTCGACGACGCCGTCGCCAGCCATCTCGACGGGCTGGCCGCCGCCGTGCGCGGCACGGTCGACTGGACGCTGGAGAGCGCCCGCTACCCGGTCGCCGCGGCGTCCTGACCGGGTGCCCGGCGTTGCCGTCTACGGCCGCAGGCCGAGCCGGATCACCAGGTCGAGCAGCGCGAGGACGAACAACGCGATGCCGACGAAGCCGTTGGCGGTGAAGAACGCCCGGTTGACCTTGCTCAGGTCGGTGGGGCTGACCACCATGTGCTGGTAGGCGAAGGCGACAGCGGTGAGCGCCAGCCCGATCCACCACAGCCAGCCGAAGCCGACCCAGGCGCCGAACCAGATGAACAGCGCGAACGTCACCACGTGCGCGACAGTGGAGGCGTGCAGCGCGAAGCGCCGGCCGTACCGGGCGGGGACGCTGTGCACGCCGATCTCCCGGTCGATCTCCGAGTCCTGGCAGGCGTAGATCAGGTCGAAGCCGCCGATCCACAGGCCGACGGCGGCACCGAGCAGCCAGGCCGGGCCGGAGCCGTCGAGCGTGCCGGTGACCGCCAGCCAGGCGCCGACCGGGCCGACCGCCTGGGCCACCCCGAGGATGGCGTGCGGCCAGTTCGTGAACCGCTTGGCGTACGGGTAGACCACGAGCGGCACCACGGCGAGCGGCGCGAGCACCAGGCAGAGCGGGTTGAGCAGGGCGGCGGCGGCCAGGAACACCACGAGCGCGACGGCCGCGCCGGTCCAGGCCGTCCGCACGCTCACCGCGCCGGTGACCAGTTCCCGGTTCGCCGTACGCGGGTTCCGCGCGTCGATCCGCCGGTCGAGGATCCGGTTCGCGGCCATCGCGAACGTCCGCGCGCCGACCATCGCCACGGTGATCAGCAGCAGGTCTCCCCAGCGCACCCGGCCGCCGTTGAGCTGCATGGCGGTCAGCGCCGACAGGTACGCGAACGGCAGCGCGAAGACCGAGTGCTCGATGGCGACGAGCTTGAGGAAGGACGAGACCCGGCCGGGTCGCTCCTGTACTGCCGCCGTCATCAGATCCCGTATTCCTTCCAGCGCTTGTCGACGAGCGAGACCACCTCGGGCGACATGCGCATCTCCTCCGGCCAGCCCCGGCTGTAGCCCTCCTCGGGCAGCTTGCGGGTCGCGTCGATGCCCGCCTTGCCACCCCAGAACTGCTGGTACGAGGCGTGGTCCAGGTGGTCCACCGGTCCCTCGGTGACCATCAGGTCGCGGGCGTAGTCGACGTTGCCGAAGGCGCGGAACGCGACCTCGTTGTAGTCGTGCACGTCGCAGTCCTCGTCGACGATCACGATCAGCTTGGTCAGCGACATCATGTGCGCGCCCCAGATCGCGTTCATGACCTTCTGCGCGTGCTTCGGGTAGCGCTTGCGGATCGACACGATCGCGCAGTTGTGGAAGACACCGGCGGCGGGCAGGTCGTAGTCGACGATGTCCGGGATCAGGAAACGCAGCAGCGGCGCGAAGATCCGCTCGGTGGCCTTGCCGAGGCCGTGGTCCTCCTGCGGCGGCTGGGACGTGACGATCGAGTGGTAGACCGGGTCGCGCTGCATGGTCATGCACTCGATGTGCATCACCGGGAACGGCTCGACCGGCGTGTAGAAGCCGGTGTGGTCGCCGAACGGCCCCTCGGGCAGGCGCTCGCCCGGCTCGATGTAGCCCTCCAGCACGATCTGCGCGTGCGCCGGCACCTGCAACGGGACGGTCAGGCAGTCCACCATCTCGACCCGCTCACCGGCGAGGAACCCGGCGAACAGGTACTCGTCGATGTCGGCCGGCAGCGGCGCGCTGGCCGAGTACGCCACCACCGGGTCGGCGCCGATCGCGATCGCCACCGGCAGCCGCTGGCCGAGCCGCTCGGCGACCGCGTGGTGCGCGGTGGAGTTCTTGTGGATCTGCCAGTGCATGCCGATGGTGTTGTGCGAGTGCTGCTGGAGCCGGTAGAGCCCGAGGTTGCGCTTGCCGGTCTCCGGGTGCTTGGTGTGGGTCAGCCCGAAGTTGTGGAAGATCCCGCCGTCACCGGGCCACACCTGCAACCCGGGCAGCCGGTTCAGGTCGACGTCGCCGCCGCGGTAGACCACCTGCTGGCAGGGCGCGGTCTTGACCTTCTTCGGCGGCATCGACTTGAGCTGCATGACCTTGCCCAGGCCGCCCATCATCCCGGAGAAGCCCTGCGGCAGCTCCGGCTTGAGCATGTCGCCGATGCGCTCGCCGATCTCGTCGAGGTGTTCCACCCCGAGCGCCATCGCCATCCGCTTCTCGGTGCCGAACAGGTTGATCGCCACCGGCATCTCACCCCGGGTGGGGCGCTCGAACAGCAGCGCGGGCCCGCCGGCCCGGACGGTGCGGGTGACGATCTCGCTGATCTCCAGCGTGGGGTCGACCGGCGCGCTCACCCGCCGCAGCTCGCCCGCACGCTCCAGCGCCGCGAGGAAATCCTTCAGATCGGTGTACGGGAAGCGAGCCGCCATACCGCCCATCCTCCCGTACCCTCCTGCGGAGGTAAGGACGGGCCCCCTTTTAACGCCTCCGGTAGAGGAGGGGCCCCTTCTTAACACCCGCAGCTCAGGCGGCGGGCTGCCAGGCGTACGCGGCCAGCGGCTCGTCGAGCGGCGCCTCGGTGAGCCGGTTGGCGAACGTGGAGATCGTGTACGTGCCGACGCCGAGCACCACGTCCAGCGCGTGCCGGGCCTGCCATCCGGCGGCGAGCAGCGCGTCCAGGTCGGCGTCGGGGACCGCGCCCCGGTGGTCGAGCACGGCGGCTGTGAACCGGCGCAGCGCCTCCAGCCGGGGGTCGGGCAGCGTCGTGCCGGCCCGCAGCGCCCCGATCAGCTCGGGCGCGGCGCCGTGCCGGACCAGCGTCGCGGTGTGCATGGCCACGCAGAGGTGGCAGCCGTTGCGGGTGGCGACCGTCAGCACGACCACCTCCCGTGCGACCGGGTCCAGGTCGGTGGCCTCGAACGCGGCGTTGGCGGCGAGGAAGCCCTTGAGCAGTTCGGGCGAGCCGGCCATCAGGCTCACGGCGGCGGGCAGGTGACCCAGCGAGCGACGTACTCCGGCCATGACCGGGCGGGCGGCGGCGGGCGCGGTGTCCGGCTCGTACGCGGTGAAGCGGGACATGACAGGGCCCCTCTCGTAAGATGGTCAACGTGGTTGACGGAATAGTAAACGTGGTTGTCGAACATGGCAACGCCTGACCGCCCCGGCTTCGCGCTGCCGCTGCTCCTGCTCGCCGGTTTCCGTACGCTCGTCGACGACCTGCACGCCGAGCTGGCCCGCCAGGGGCACCCCGAGCTGCGCCCGGCCCACGGCGTCGTCCTCCAGGCCGTCGGCCCGGCCGGCACCACCGCCTCCGACCTCGGGCAACGCCTCGGCGTCTCCAAGCAGGCAGCGGGCAAGACGGTGGACCGGCTGGTCGCGCTCGGCTACCTGGAACGCGTGGACGACCCCGCCGACGCCCGCCGCAAGCTGGTCCGGATGACAGCGAAGGGCCGCGACGGGCTGCACCGCTCGGCTGTGGTCTTCGACGAGTTACGCGACCGCTGGGCGGCCACGCTCGGCGCGGACCGGGTCGCCGCCATCGAGGACGACCTGCGCCGGATGGTCCCCGCCGACGTGTTCCGCCTCGACATCCCCGGCTGGTTCGGCGGATGAGCGCCCGCTCAGTGCCCGTAGAGGAGAGCTGGGTCGGCCAGGACCACATCCGCCCGACCGGCCGCGGCCTCGACGAGGTCGTCCTCGAAGCCGTGGCCGCCGGCCAGTAGCAGCCGTGCCCCGGCCGCGTCGACGCCGGGTCGTCGTCGCACCAACAGGGCCCGGATCCGTTCCAGCCGCTGGAGGTCGGCCCGGCCCAGCCGGCGACCCCACTTGACCTCACCGATCGCCAACAACGGGCGGGGGCCGTCGCCAGGTGGCGGCTCGCCCACCGCGACCAGGTCGAGTTCGTGACGCGTCCGGGTGTCCGGGTCGGTCAACGTCGCCGCGCTCACCTCGGCGACGTGCCCGCCGAGAAGCTCGGGTTCGGCGAAGCGGAGCGACCACTGCCGCACGATCTCCTCGAACCGGGGTCCGAGCACCGCGCTGGCGTAGCGGCGCTGTGAGCGACGCCAGACGTCGGCTCCGCGCCGCTGCTCCAGAGCCGTCCACGCCGGACGCATCATGGCCTGGTAGAAGGTGATCAACGGCTCGGTGATCCGGTAGCTGCTGCGACCGCTGCGCAGCGGGTCGGGCTCACGCAGCAGCAGTCCGGCGTCCTCCAGCACGGTCAGCGGGTGCTGGAGGTCGGTGGCCTTCCGCCCGATGTAGCCGGCGATGCCGCCCCGGTTGGCGTTCCCCTCCGCGACGGCGGCGAGGACCGAGTGGTACAGCGCCGTGTCCCGCAGGTCCGGGTCCTCGGCCAGCAGGTACCGGGCCTCACGGAACAGCGGCCGGGCCGGGTTCAGGACCGTCCGCACGATCCACGCGTCGAAGTCGTCCGGCCCGGCCGGGGTGTCGTCCTGGACGTACTCCCGGCGGTACGCGGGGGTGCCGCCGACGACGGAGAAGACGCGCACCGCCAGCAGCGGGTCGTCGATCTGCCAGAAGGCCGCCGCGGCGCGGAAGTCCAGTGGCTGCACCGGCAGTTCCAGGCCGGCCCGCCCGCGCAGCGGCGCCGACCCGGCGAGCAGTCCTCCCATGAAGGACAGCGCCGAGCCGCACAACAACAACCGCGCCCGGGACCCGGTCCGCTCCGGACGCCCGGGCGTCAGCGCATGCTGGATGACCGACGGCAGGTCACGGGCCGCACGCACCAGGTACGGGAACTCGTCGAGGACGACAGTGACGGGGCGTTCCCGTCCCAGCGCGAGCAGCGCGTCGACCGCAGCACCCCAGTCCGGCAGGTGGACGGGGCCGGGTGACCCGGAGTACGCGCCCAGCGCCTCACCCAACCGGCGCAGCGATTCCGTCGACGTCGCCTCGGTCGCGCCGAAGTAGAAGCCCTCGCTCGCCTGCGCCAGTTGGTACAGCAGCAGGGTCTTGCCCTGCCTCCGGCGGCCGCTGACCACGCCGAGCGTCGCGCCGGGCCGGTCGTCGGCCACGAACCGGGCCAGCTCGGCCCACTCGACGTCCCGGTCGAAGATCTCTGCGGGCTTTCCGAACAGCGGCATGCCGACACCACACTTCTTATAACTACAGTTCTAAGAAGTGTAGTCCTACATTCTGCGTCACTGACAGCTTCGCCGACGGCGGTTCATCATCGACGGATGGACGACGCATACGTGGTGGGTGACCCCGACGGCCTCAGCCCGCTTCAGGCCGAGATCCGCGACGCCGTGGCCCGCGAGCTGCACGCCCAGTTCGCGCTGCGGGCGGACCGCCTCGAACTGGCCGACCTGCCGGAGGTGGCCTACCAGGTCACGCGCCGGGTGGACGAGGTGCTGAGCGCGCGCCCGGTCACTACACTCCGGCGTACGAGTGCAGACCGGTGAAGAAGAAGTTCACGCCGAACAGGTTCATCATCACGGTCAGGAAGCCCACGATGGAGATCCAGGTGGCCACGTTGCGCTTCACGCTCGGCGTGGCCCGTGCGTGCAGGTAGCCCGCGTACACCACCCAGGAGATGAACGCCCAGGTCTCCTTGGGATCCCAGCCCCAGGCGCGACCCCAGGCCGCCTCGGCCCAGATCGCACCCGCGATCACCGCGAAGGTGAAGATCGGGAACGAGAAGGCGTGCAGCATGAAGGTCAGCCGCTCCAGCCCGGCCGCCTCCGGGAGGCGGCGGGCCAGGGTGTACGGGAAGCTGCGCCGCCCCTGCTCCCAGCCGGACCGCATCAGGTACGCGGCGGCGGGCACCACGCCCAGCAGGAAGATGCCCGAGGCGAAGATGATCGTCGAGACGTGGATAATGAACCACCACGACTGCAGCGCCGGCATCAGCGGCTCGATCGGCACGTAGAGCTTCAGCTCGGCGAACGCCAGCAGCAGCACCATGACCAGCGTCAGGAACAGCCCGAGCCGGCGCAGCCACGGCTGCTTCCAGAGCACCACGAGCCAGGCCGCCACACCGATCCAGGTGCCGGTCAGCACGAACTCGTACATGTTGCCCCAGGGCATCCGGTCGGCGGCGAGGCCCCGGGTGACCACGGCGCCCAGGTGCACGGCGGCGGCGAGCACTGTGAGCCAGGCGGCGATCCGGCCGGCCAGCACGGCCCGCGCGCCGGTACGGTCCGGGCGCGGCGGCGTGGCCGCGACGGCCGGCTCGTCGATCGTGCCGCCGGCTCCGCCGACGCCCGCGCCGACCAGCTCCCGCGCCGGCGCGGCCGCGGGCACCTTCCGCGCGTTGCCCAGCGCGAACTCCACGGCGTGGCTGATCATCGCGATCAGGTACGCCAGGATCGCGAACGCGACCAGCTGGTCGGAGAGTGCGGACATCAGTCGTCTCCTTCTCGCGCCCGCCGCGCGTCCGGCGCGTCACCGCTCACCGCGGCGACGAGCTGCGCGAACTCGTCGGCGAACCCAGGGTGCTCGGTGCGCGGCAGCCCACCGGCCTCCACCAAACTACTACCGCTCGTCGGAGATCCGCCCTCGGGGGGCGAAACCCGGAACCAGACCCGGCGCCGCCGGGCGAACAGCGAGCCCATCAGGCCCAGCAGCAGCGTGCCGCTCGCCACCAGCAGCAACGTCTGCCCGGGCGCGTGCCGGACCGCGAGCGTGATGTACGGCTTGGTGCCGACGAACTCCAGCGTGCTGCCGTCGTCGAGGGTCCACTTCTCCCCCGGCCGCAGCAGCTTGGTGCCGATCTCCTTGAGCTTGCCGTCGTCGATCTGCCGCCGGTCCAGCGCGTAGACCGAGCCGGGGATGCCCGCGTCCAGCCCGAGGTTGCCCCGGTACGCGGTCAGGTTCACCGCCGGGTTCCGCTCGGCCGGGTACTGCGACGAGACGTACGGCGCGCTCTCCGGCGCGGTCGGCAGGTAGAGCCCGTCGAAGGCGATCTGCTGGTCCGGGGCACGCGCGCCGGTCTTCGGGTCGACGTTGGCGTCCGGGAAGATCGCCACGCCCTCCTCGGTCGCGTTGGAGTCACCGGTACGCAGGAACGGCGCCTCGCTGGTCTGGCTGCGGCCGTACCTGTCGGTGTACTTCAGCAGCGGCGCGTAGCCGTTGCCGAGCAGGTAGACGTTCGCCGAGCCGAGCCGCAACGGCGAGTTGACCGAGAACCCGGCGGTCCGTTCCGCGCCGCCCGGCTCGTCCACGGTCACCGTGGCCCAGTAGCGGGACGCCAGCCCGGACGGCAGGTAGTCGGCCTCGAACTTCTCCAGCGTCAGGCAGAACGGCGGCAGGTCGGAGCTGTCCACGCGCGGGCCGAGCGACGCCTCGGCGTACTGCTGGCGGGTGTTGCAGAAGGCGTTGTCCTCGCCCGCCACCAGGATGCGGTTGCCGTGCCATCCGTACCAGGAACCGAGCGCCACCCCGAGCAGGACGGCGACCAGCGACACGTGGAAGAGCAGGTTGCCGGTCTCCTTGAGGTAGCCCTTCTCGGCGGAGACCTCGTCGCCGCGCACGGTGACCCGCCACCGGCGGCGGCGCAGCACCGCCGCGATCGCCTCGGGGTCGGCGGCGGCCGGGGCCTCCAGCACCGCGTGCTGGGGCAGCCGGTCGAACCGCTTCGGCGCGGCCGGCGGCTTCATCCGCAGCGCGCGGACGTGGTCGCGGGCGCGGGGCAGGATGCAGCCGATCAGCGAGGTGAACAGCAGCAGGTAGATCGCGGAGAACCAGACCGAGCCGAAGACCTCGAACGCGCCGATCTGGTTCAGCCGGGGCGCGAGGTCGGGGTGGTCGACGAACCACTGGTTGACGCGTTCCGGGTTGACGCCGCGCTGGGGCAGCACCGAGCCGGGGATGGCCGCGACGGCGAGCAGGAACAGCAGGATCAGCGCCGTACGCATGCTGGTGAGCTGCCGCCACGAGTTGCGCAGCAGGGCCAGCACCGGGTTGACCCGCCGCCGGGGCGCCTGCGCGGGTGGGGTCGACGGCCTGTCGTCAACGGTCGTCATCAGATGCTCACCTCGCCCACGCCCACGTTCGTCTGCAACCAGATCACCACGTTCACCCAGCCGCCGGTGATCAGCGCCAGGCCGATCGCGATCAGCAGCGCGCCGCCGATCCGGGTGACCCACCGGCTGTTGCGTCGGACGGCGCGGAACACCCCGAGCAGGCGCTGGAAGCCCAGCCCGAAGACGACGAACGGTATCCCCAACCCGAGGCAGTACGCCACGGCGAGCACCACGGCCCGGTCGGTCCCGCCCTCGGTGGCCGCCATGCCGAGCACCGCGCCGAGCGTCGGGCCGGTGCAGGGCAGCCAGCTGAGCGCGAAGACCGCGCCGAGCACCGGCGCGCCGAGCAACCCGGCGGAGGGCAGCCAGCGGATGCGGAACTCCCGCTGCATACCGGGGATCACCCCGAGGTAGCCGAGGCCGAGCACCACCACGAGCGCGCCGATGACGATCTCCAGCGTGCGCTCGTACCGGAAGAAGAGCTTGCCGACGCCGGAGAAGAGGATCGCGGTGGCGACGAACACGACGGTGAAGCCCGCGATGAACAGCAGCGTGCCGGCGAGCACCCGGCCCTTGACGGCGGCGGTGGTCCGTTGCGGCGCCACCCGCTCGGCGACGCTCACGCCACCCGAGCCACCCGAGCCACCCGAGCCACCCGAGCCGCCCGCGCTGCTGCCGGCGGCGGCGCCGGTGTTAAGAAGGGGCCCTTCCTCCACCGGAGGCGTTAAAAGGGGGCCCTTCCTTGCACCCTCCAGGTCGGAGCCGGCCAAGCCGGTCACGTACGACAGGTAGCCGGGCATGAGCGGGAGCACGCACGGGGACAGGAAGCTGACCAGTCCGGCCAGCGCCGCCGCGCCGACCGCGAGCAGCAGCGGGCCGGACTCGGCGAGCTGGCGGAACGTCTCGCCCATCAGCGGGCGCCGTTCGGCGGCGGCGCCTCGGCGGCGATGTCCTCGACGATCGGCCGCAGTTCGTCGCGGGTGACGGCCCGGCGGATCACCACGGCGATCCGGCCCTCGCGGTCGAGCACGACCGTGGCCGGGGTGGTGTTCGGCGGGATGTCGAAGTTCAGCGCCTGACGGCTGGCCGGGTCGAAGATGCTCGGGTACGTGACCCGGCCCTCCTCGAAGGCGATCGCCTTGTCCTTGCTGTCCTGCACGTTGATGCCGAGGAACGTCACGCCGGAGCCCTTGGTGGCCTGGTAGGTGGCCTCCAGGTCGTCCGCCTCGGCGCGGCAGGGCGCGCACCAGGAGCCCCAGAAGTTGACCACGACGACCTGCCCGCGGTCGCGGGAGATGTCGTAGCTGCCGCCGGTGAGCAGCTCACCGCTCACCTTCGGCGTCTTGGAGCGCTGGTCCGGGGCGCAGGTGACTGTGGAACCGTCGGCCGCGCACCGGCTCTCCTGGCTGCCGGAGGAACAGCCGACCAGCGCCGTACCGGCGGTGACGGCGGCGAGCAGGGCGGCGGCGAGCCTCCGGGTGAGCATCAGGCCCCCTTGGCCGTCCGGGCGGTCGGCGAGATCGAGACGAGGTGGGCCGCCGGCTCGGAGTACCCGATACCGACGATCTTGGCGCCGTCGAAGTGGAACGAGGTGAGGCTGGCCAGGCCGCACTGGCGACGGCGCGGGTCGTGCCAGAGGCGCTTGCGCTCGACGTGCCGGCGCAGCGTCCAGATCGGGAGCTGGTGCGACACGAGTACCGCCTCCCGCCCCTCGGCGGCGACCCGGGCGGCGTGCAGCGCGGCGAACATGCGCTCGGCGATGGCCCGGTACGCCTCGCCCCAGGACGGGGTCACCGGGTCGCGCAGCACCCACCAGTTGCGCGGGTCGCGGAACGAGCCGTCACCCGGCGAGACCTTCTTGCCCTCGAACCAGTTCGCGCTCTCGATCAGGCGCTCGTCGACGCCGACGGAGAGACCGAACTGCGCCGCGATCGGCTCGGCGGTCTGCTGGGCGCGCTCCAGCGGGCTGGCCACCACGTGCACCACGGTCCGGTCGGCGAGCGCCTGCGCCGCCGCCTTTGCCATCTGCACGCCCAGCTCGGAGAGGCGGAACCCGGGCAGGCGGCCGTAGAGGATGCCGTCCGGGTTGTGCACCTCGCCGTGCCGCAGCACGTGCACCACAGTCTCCGCCACTGGTTACCCCCCGTGTCCCGCCGCTGCCGCCGCCCGCGCCGCCACCGGCAGGGCGGCGGCGATCTGCTCCCACGCGGCGTCGTCGATCGCGGTCGAGACGAACCACGACTCGAACGCGCTCGGCGGCAGGTAGACGCCACCGGCGAGCATCGCGTGGAAGAACGCCTTGAACGCCGGCACCACCTGGGTCCGGGCGCTGTCGTAGTCGTGCACGTCCGCGTCGGTGAAGAAGACCGAGAACATGTTGCCCGCGGTGGAGAGGCGGTGCGGCACGCCCGCCGCGGACAGCGCCTCGGTGGTCAGCTTGCCCAGCGCGGCGGCGGTCTCGTCGAGCCGCCGGTAGAGCGCGTCGTCGGCCAGCCGCAGCGTGGCCAGACCGGCCGCGCAGGCCAGCGGGTTGCCGGAGAGCGTGCCGGCCTGGTAGACCGGGCCGGCCGGGGCGAGCTTCGCCATGATCTCCGCGCGCCCGCCGAACGCCGCGGCGGGCAGGCCGCCACCCATGACCTTCCCGTACGTCCACAGGTCCGCGTCCGACGGGTCGAGGCCGTGCCATCCGGCGCGGGACACCCGGAACCCGGTCATCACCTCGTCGACGATGAGCAGCGCGCCGTTGGCGTGGGCGATCCGGGCCAGCTCGGAGTTGAAGCCATCGCGGGGCGCGATCACGCCCATGTTGCCGGCGGCGGCCTCGGTGATGATCGCGGCGATGTGCTGCCCCTCGGCGGCGAACGCCTCCTCGACCGCGCGCAGGTCGTTGTACGGCAGCACGATGGTGTCGCCGGCCGCCGCGCCGGTCACGCCGGGCGAGTCGGGCAGGCCGAAGGTGGCCACGCCGGAGCCGGCGGCGGCGAGCAGCGAATCGGAGTGGCCGTGGTAGCAGCCGGAGAACTTGATGATCTTGGCGCGGCCGGTGAAGCCGCGGGCCAGCCGGATCGCCGACATGGTCGCCTCGGTGCCGGAGTTGACGAGGCGCACCTGCTCCACCGGCGTCCGCGCGATGATCTCCTCGGCCAGGTCGACCTCACCCGGCGTCGGCGTGCCGAAGCTGGTGCCGAGCGGCGCCGCCTCGCGCAGCGCCTCCACCACTGCCGGGTGCGCGTGACCGAGGATCAGCGGACCCCAGGAGCAGACCAGGTCGACGTAGCGCCGACCGTCGGCGTCGAAGAGCCACGGACCCTCCCCCCGGACCATGAAGCGCGGGGTGCCGCCGACGGCACGGAACGCGCGCACGGGAGAGTTGACCCCGCCGGGCACGACGGCCTTGGCGCGGTCGAACAGGGCCTCGGAGGCCGGGGCGTCGGCCGGGTAACGGCCGGATCCGGCGGAAAAGGTCTCGGTCACGATGGGGCCATTGTGTCAGCGCCGGAGCGCTGCCTGGCAGGCACCCCGCAACGGGGGTTACCAGGCTCACCCGCCGCTCACCCGCCTGAGCGGCGCGGCGGACCGACGGCGATCCGCTCGACAGGCCCGTCGGTCGAGATCGCGATAGGCTGACCGGGTGGATCGTGCCGAACTGTCCATCACCGTACACCGGACGGGTGACGAAGCCGTGCTTCGCCTGGCCGGTGAGATCGACATGCTCACGGCCGCCCAGCTCTCGACAGTGGTGAACGAGGTGCTGGCGGATCCGCCCCCGCGCATCGTGCTCGACCTGGCCGGGGTCACGTTCTGCGACTCGCAGGGCCTCGGCACGCTCGTGGTGCTCAGCCGCAAGGCCAGCCACACCCAGTGCCTGCTGATGCTCACCAACGTCGGCGACTTCCTGATCCGCGTCCTGGACATCACCGGCCTCCGCAGCGCCCTGATGATCCGCAACGAAGCCACCCCGTAGCCCTCACCCCCCCCCCGCGATCTTGCACTTGCGGCCCTCCGCGCGGGTGATTCGCCCGCTTTGCCGGGGCCACAAGTGCAAGATCAACGCGGGTCAGAGGACGGGGAGGTCGCGGCGGCGGAACGTCAGCAGGCCTGCTGTGGCCAGGGTCACCGCCAGGGCCGTCAGCACGTAGAGCGGGGTGGGGGTCCACGCGTCGCGCAGCACCTGCGGGGTGTGCGTGAACGGGGACACGTCCAGCAGCCACTGGTCCAGCTCCAGCACGGCGCCGAGCTGCCCGAGCAGCACGCAGACCGCCAGCACCACCCACGCGGCGGACGCGAGCCGGGGCAGCAGGCCGTAGAGCAGCACGGCGAGCCCGGCCAGCACCCACGCCGCAGGCACCTGGGCCAGGCCCGCGGCGAGCATCCGGCCCAGCTGGCGGGGCACGTCACCGGTGCTCAGCCCGTACGTCAGGCCGGTGGCCAGCCCGGTCACTCCGAGCACCACGACCGGGCCGAGCAGCGCGAACGCCACGTGCGAGAGCAGCCAGGTCGAGCGCCGCGTCCCGGTGGCGAGCACCGGCTCGGCGTGCCCGGCGGCCTCCTCGGCGCGCATCCGCAGCGCGGCCTGGATGCCGTACCCGGCTGCTGCGAGCCCGGCCAGGCTCAACGTGACCCCCAGGTACGCGTCGGCCATCCCGGACGCGCCGCCGAGCCGGGCCACGATCTCCTCCATCCGCGGACTCCCCTCGACCGACCGGCCGGCCGCCTCGGCCGCGCCACCGAGGATCAGCCCGAGCAGGCCGAACCCGACCGACCACCAGAGGATCTGCCCCCGGTGCAGCCGCCAGGCCAGCCCGAACGGACCGGACAACGCGCCGCCCGCGCCGGCCGGGCCGAGCCGGGGCGGCAGCACGCCCGCGCCCAGGTCGCGGCGGACCGAGATCGGGTACGCGAGCACGGCGAGCAGCACAGTGGCGGCCAGTGGCAGCAGCAGCACCCACCACCGCTCCCCCTCGTACGGGCGGACGCGGGCGGCCCAGCCCAGCGGGGACAGCCAGCTCGGCCAGTCGTTGCCGGCGGTGTCCCCGGCCAGGCGCAGCCCGAACGCGGCGCCGAGACCGGCGAGGCCGATGCCCCGCGCCCCGCCCGCGGTCTCGGTGAGTTGGGCGGCCAGCCCGCCGAGCGTGGCGAAGACGGCGCCGGTCAGCACGGTGACCAGTCCGTACGCGACCGAGCCGCCGACCGGCAGCCCGGTCGAGACGAGCCCGGCGGCGGTGAGCAGCCCGAGCACCAGGTCGGCGCCGTACGTGACGAGCAGCGCGGCGGTCAGCCCGGCGTGCCGCCCGAGCACGCTGCCGCCGAGCAGTTCCCGTCGCCCGGCTTCCTCCTCGGTGCGGGTGTGCCGGATGACGGTGAGCAGGCTCGCCAGCGCGACGATGAGCAGCAGGAAGCCGCTGCGCTGGGCGGTGAGCGCGCCGACGCTGTCGCCGTACGCCGGGCCGAGCAGCGCGACGATCGACGGGTTGCGGGCGGTGCCCTCCAGGTACGCGGCCCGCTCGGCGGCGGTGGGGAAAAGTTCGAAGAAGCTGGCCGCGTACGTGATCGGCAGTACCGCGAGCACGAGTACCCACAGCGGCAGCAGGAGACGGTCCCGGCGCAGGATCAGCCGGACCAGGTGACGCGTGCCGGTGAGCGCGCTCATGACCGGTCCGCCGTCTCGGAGGGCGCCGCGTCGGAAGAGGGCGCCGCGTCGGAGGCGGGCGCCGCCTCGGACGGCGTCGTCTCGTAGTGCCGCAGGAACAGTTCCTCAAGCGTGGGCGGCGTGCTGACCAGGCTGCGTACCCCCAGCTCGGTGAGCCGGCGCAGCGCGGCGTCGAGCGACGCGGTGTCCACGTCGAAGCGGACCCGCTGCCCGTCCACCCGCAGGTCGTGCACGCCCGGCAGGTCGGCCAGGCCGTCCAGCGGCGCGGTGACCTCGGCGTCGATCGCGGTGCGGTGCAGGTGGCGCAGGTCCCCGAGCGTGCCTGACTCCACCGCCCGGCCGGCCCGGATGATCGTCACCCGGTCGCAGAGCGCCTCCACCTCGGCCAGGATGTGGCTGGACAACAACACGGTGCGCCCGTCCTGCCGGGCACGGCGGACCCAGTGCTGGAAGACCTCCTCCATCAGCGGGTCGAGCCCGGAGGTCGGCTCGTCGAGGATGAGCAGTTCGACGTCGGAGGCGAGCGCGGCGACCAGGCCGACCTTCTGCCGGTTGCCCTTGGAGTAGGTGCGGCCCTTCTTGCGCGGGTCCAGCTCGAACGACTCCAGCAGCTCGGCGCGGCGTTCCGGGTCGAGCCCGCCGCGCAGCCGGCCAAGCAGGTCGATCACCTCGCCGCCGCTGAGGCCGGGCCAGAGCGTGACGTCGCCGGGTACGTACGCGAGGCGCCGGTGCAGCGCCACCGCGTCCCGCCACGGGTCGCCGCCCAGCAGTCGGACGGCCCCCGCGTCCGCCCGCAGCAGGCCGAGCAGCACCCGGATGGTGGTCGACTTGCCGGAGCCGTTCGGGCCCAGGAAGCCGTGCACCTCTCCGGTGCGAACGGTCAGGTCGAGCCCGTCGAGGGCCCGGGTGCGGCCGAAGGTCTTCACCAGGCCGGACACATCGATTGCCGTTTCCATACTTCAGAAGCTACGCTCGTTTCACAAAGTTGTGAAGACTGTAGGGTCACGGGGTGAGTGTCGAGGAGCCGACCATGAACGTGCCGCCCCAGCACGACGAGGAAGAGGTCCACCTCTTCGTCGAGCGGATGGCGATGGCCTTCGCCGACGTGGGCTTCCCCCGGATGGCCGCCCGGGTCCTGTTCACAGTGATGAGCGCCGACGACCCGCTCACCGCGGGCGAGATCGCCGAGCGGCTCGGCGTCAGCGCGGCGGCGGTGAGCGGCGCGGTGCGCTACCTGACCCAGTTCGCCATGCTGGTCCGCGAGCCGGTCAAGGGCTCCCGGCGCGACCGCTACCGGATGCCCGACAACCCGTGGTACGAGGCGACCATCACCAAGACCACGCTCTACAAGAACTTCATCGACATCGCCGCCGGCGGGGTCGACGCACTGCACGGCCGGAGCACACCGGCCGGTGAGCGGGTCGCCGAGATGCGCGACTTCTTCCTCTTCGTACAGGAGGAGCTGGAATCGCTCGGCGACCGCTGGCGGGCCCGGCGGGCCGCGACCGGGCACGGCGGCCCGGCCGGCGGCTGAACCGTCAGCGGGTGTTGCCCCAGCGCGCCTGCTCCAGCAGCTCCACCGCGCGCTCCCGGGTGGACGGGTCGTCGTCGGCGCGCAGCAGCGCCGTCGCCTCGTCGACCGCGTCGGTCAGGTGCCGCCACTGCAGATCCCGTTCCCGCACCAGATCCGACTGGGCGGCGAGTTGCCGCGTCTTCACCCACAGGTCGACGAAGACCGTCACCTTTGCGCGCAGCACCCACGGGTCGAACGGCTTGGTCAGGTAGTCGACCGCACCGGCCGCGTAGCCGCGCAGCGCGAGCTGGGCGTCCTTGTCCGCGGCGGTCAGGAAGATGATCGGTACGTGCCGGGTGCGCTCGCGCCGCTTGATGTGGGTGGCGGTCTCGAACCCGTCCATGTCCGGCATCTGGGCGTCCAGCAGGATCACCGCGAAGTCGTCCACCAGGAGCTGCTTGAGCGCCGCCTCGCCGCTCTCCACCGCGACCGACTGCACCGGGAGACCCTGGAGGATCGCCTCCAGTGCCATCAGGTTCTCCCGCCGGTCGTCCACCAGCAGGGCCTTGGCCGTCTGCGTCACGCGTTCTCCTCGCCTCGGCTCCGGCTGATCCAGGACGCCATCAGTTCGATCAGCTCGTCCAGGTCCACCGGCTTGGTGATGTAGTCGCTGCCGCCGGCGCCGAGCGCCGACTCCCGGTCACCGGGCATCGCCTTCGCGGTCAGGAAGACGATCGGCAGGTCCGCGAACCGGTGGTTGCGGCGGATCTGCGCTGTCGTCTCGTACCCGTCCTGGTCCGGCATCATGGCGTCCATCAGGACGATGTCCACCTCCGGGTGCTCGGCGAGCTGGCGGACGCCGTCCGCCCCGTTGTCCGAGTACAACACGGTCATCCCGTGCAGTTCCAACGCGGACGTCAGCGCGAACACGTTCCGCACGTCGTCGTCGATGATCAGCACGGTCACGCCGTCCAGGCGCCGGGTGGCGGGCGTCTCCTGCGGCTGCGGCAGCTCCATGGGCATGAGCAGCGACGACGGCAGGCCCGCGCGACTCGGCGATGGTGGCGCCGGCGCCACCACCGCGTCCGGCGCCAGCACATCGGGTACGAAGAGAGTGAACGTCGAACCCTGACCGGGCGCGGACGAGACGGTGATCGTGCCGCCGAGCAGGCGGGCCAGGTCACGGCTGATGGACAGCCCGAGGCCGGTGCCGCCGTAGCGCCGGCTGGTGGTGCCGTCCGCCTGCTGGAACGCCTCGAAGATCAGCGACAGCTTGTCGTCGGAGATCCCGATGCCGGTGTCGATCACGGTGAACGCGATCACCCGCTGCGCGTTCGTCAGCGCGGGCACGTCGAAGACGGCGTTGTCGGCCGCCGGGCCGATCCGCAGCGTCACCGCGCCGTTGTCGGTGAACTTCACCGCGTTGGACAGCAGGTTGCGCAGGATCTGCTGCAACCGCTGGGCGTCGGTGACCAGCGCGGGCGGCAGGTCACGGCTGACCCGCACCTGGAAGTCCAGGCCCTTCTCCTCGGCCTGCGGCGCGAACGCCTGCTCGACGTAGCCGCGGATCTCGGCGAACTGGATCTCGGTGGGCTCCACGTCCATCCGGCCCGCCTCGATCTTGGACAGGTCGAGGATGTCGTCGATCAGCGACAGCAGGTCCGACCCGGCGCCGTGGATGGTCCGGGCGAACTCGATCTGCTTCGCGCTGAGGTTGCGCTCCGGGTTCTCGGCCAGCAGCCGGGCCAGCAGGAGCAGCGAGTTCAGCGGCGTACGCAGCTCGTGGCTCATGTTGGCCAGGAACTCCGACTTGTACGCCGACGCGCGGGTGAGCTGCTGTGCCTTCTCCTCCAGGCCGAGCCGGGCCAGCTCGATCTCCCGGTTCTGCGTCTCGATGTTGGCCTTCTGCTCGGACAGCAGCTTCGCCTTGTCCTCCAGCTCGGCGTTGGTGCGCTGCAACTCGGCCGACTGGTCCTGCATCTCGTGCGCCAGCCGCTGCGACTGCGCCAGCAGTTCCTCCGTACGCCGGTTGGCCTGGATGGTGTTGACAGCGACGCCGATGGTGAGCACCAGCCGCTCCAGGAACGCCAGGTGCAGCTCGGAGAACGTGGCCACACCGGCGAACTCGATCACGCCGAGCAGTTCGCCCTCGAACTGGACCGGCAGCACCACCAGGTCGGCCGGGGGCGTGTCGGCCAGCCCGGACCGTACGACGAGGCGCCCGTCCGGCTGCGCCTTGACCCGGATCGTCCGGCGCGACAGGGCGGCCTGCCCGACCAGCCCCTCACCCGGGCCGAACGTGACGTCGTGGCCGCGTGCCACGTACCCGTAGGAGGCGGTGAGCCGCAGCCGCATGCTGCCCTCGGAGCTGTCCGCCAGGAAGAACGCGCCGAGCTGCGCGTCCACCAGCGGGGTCACCTCCTGCATGATCATCCGGCAGACCTCGCCCAGGTCGCGCTGGCCCTGGAGCAGACCACCGATCCGGGCCAGGTTCGAGTCCAGCCAGCCCTGCTCGGCGTTCTTCTTGGTCGTCTCCCGGAGGGTGACGATCATCTGGTTGATGTTGTCCTTCAGCTCGGCGACCTCGCCCTGCGCCTTCACGTTGATCCGCTGGGTCAGGTCACCACGGGTCACCGACGTGGAGACCTGCGCGATCGCGCGCAACTGCGTGGTCAGGGTGGAGGCGAGCTGGTTGACGTTCTCGGTGAGGTCGCGCCACGTACCGGAGACGCCCTTGACCTGGGCCTGACCACCCAGCTTGCCCTCGGTACCCACCTCACGGGCCACCCGCGTGACCTCGTCGGCGAACGACGAGAGCTGGTCGACCATCGTGTTGACGGTGTTCTTCAGCTCCAGGATCTCGCCCTGCGCGTCGACGGTGATCTTCTGACCCAGGTCGCCGTTCGCCACGGCGGTGGTGACCGAGGCGATGTTCCGCACCTGGCTGGTCAGGTTCGACGCCATCGAGTTCACGTTGTCGGTCAGGTCCCGCCACGTACCCGAGACGCCCTTGACCTGGGCCTGACCACCCAGCTTGCCCTCGGTACCCACCTCGCGCGCCACCCGCGTGACCTCGTCGGCGAACGACGAGAGCTGGTCCACCATCGTGTTGACAGTCGACTTCAGCTCCAGGATCTCGCCCTGCGCGTCCACTGTGATCTTCTGCGACAGGTCACCCTTGGCGACGGCTGTCGACACCTGGGCGATGTTGCGCACCTGCGCGGTCAGGTTCGACGCCATCGAGTTCACGTTGTCGGTCAGGTCGCGCCAGGTGCCGGCGACGCCGCGTACCTGGGCCTGGCCGCCGAGCTTGCCCTCGGTGCCCACCTCGCGGGCCACCCGCGTGACCTCGTCGGCGAACGACGAGAGCTGGTCCACCATCGTGTTGACAGTCGACTTCAGCTCCAGGATCTCGCCCCGGGCGTCCACAGTGATCTTCTGCGACAGGTCGCCCTTCGCCACGGCGGTGGTGACCGAGGCGATGTTCCGGACCTGGCTGGTCAGGTTCGACGCCATCGAGTTCACGTTGTCGGTCAGATCGCGCCACGTACCCGAGACGCCCTTGACCTGGGCCTGACCGCCCAGCTTGCCCTCGGTACCCACCTCACGGGCCACCCGGGTCACCTCGTCGGCGAACGAGGAGAGCTGGTCCACCATCGTGTTGACGGTGTTCTTCAGCTCCAGGATCTCGCCCTGCGCGTCCACTGTGATCTTCTGACCCAGGTCGCCCTTGGCCACCGCGGTGGAGACCTGGGAGATGTTGCGGACCTGGCTGGTCAGGTTGCCGGCGAGCTGGTTGACGTTCTCGGTGAGGTCGCGCCACGTGCCGGAGACGCCGCGCACCTGCGCCTGGCCGCCCAGCTTGCCCTCGATGCCCACCTCACGCGCCACGCGCGTCACCTCGTCGGCGAACGAGGAGAGCTGGTCCACCATCGTGTTCACGGTGTCCTTCAGCTCCAGGATCTCGCCCTGGGCGGCCACCGTGATCTTCTGCGACAGGTCGCCCTTCGCCACCGCCGTGGACACCTGGGCGATGTTGCGCACCTGCGCGGTCAGGTTCGACGCCATCGAGTTGACGTTGTCGGTCAGGTCCTTCCATGTGCCGGCCACGCCCGGCACCTCGGCCTGGCCGCCCAGCTTGCCCTCGGTACCCACCTCGCGCGCCACCCGGGTCACCTGCTCGGCGAACAGCCGCAGCGTGTCGGTGAGCGAGTTCATGGTGTCGGCCAGCTCGGCCACCTCGCCGCGCGCCCCGACCGTGATCTTCTGCGACAGGTCGCCCTTCGCCACAGCCGTCGCCACCTGGGAGATCGACCGCACCTGCCCGGTGAGGTTCGACGCCATGGTGTTCACCGAGTCGGTGAGGTCCTTCCAGGTGCCCGCCACCCCGCGCACGTCGGCCTGGCCGCCCAGCTTGCCCTCGGTGCCCACCTCACGCGCCACGCGCGTCACCTCGTCGGCGAACGACGAGAGCTGGTCCACCATCGTGTTCACGGTCCGGCCGATGCGCAGGTACTCACCGCGCAGCGGGCGACCGTCGATCTCCAGCGCCATGTGCTGGGACAGGTCGCCGTCGGCCACCGCCACGATGACCCGGGCGATCTCGGTGGTCGGCCGGCCCAGGTCGTCGATGAGCGAGTTGACCGCGCGCTGCCCCTCCGCCCAGGAGCCGTCCAGGCCCTCGTCGTCCAGGCGCTCGGTCAGCCGGCCGTCGCGGCCGACGATCCGGCTGATCCGCCGCAGGTCCAGATGCTGCCGCTCCTGCAACGACACCACGTCGTTGAAGGCGTCGGCGACCTCACCGGGCAGCCCCGCCCGCCGGGGCAGGCGCACCCGGAGATCGCCGCGTCCCACCCTGCGCAACGCCTCGACCAGTTCGCCGAGGAGCACCTCGTGGTCGGACGCGGACGGGTCAGCGGTCACCGACTGATTCACCGTGGCCATCGATCCTCGCTCCGCTCGGGCTCGTGCCGTCACACGGGCCATCCCATCATTGTGCCGCGCGATCCGTCGAGGTCACCGCGTGTGATCGCGCGTCACGTGCGGTATCGACCCGGGTGGCGGGTTCGGCCTGATGCTTGGCACCCGGGGTGGGCGCGGTGGAGGATACGAAGGTGTCAGCGGAGGCAGGGCCTGCTAGCGGCGGCGCGGACGAGCGCGTCCGCCGGGTCCGCCTCCCCGCCGACCGCCGCACCCCGGCGGCGGCCCGCGCGCTGGTCCGCACCATGCTGCTCGAAGCGCGTCTGCCCGAACTGCTGAACGAGGCGCTGCTGCTCACCACCGAGCTGACCACCAACGCCGTCGAACACGCGCGCACCGAACTGGACATCGAGGTCGACACCGACCGCAACGGCCTCACCGTGACAGTCACCGACTTCGCCTCCGGCCCGGTCGACGAGCTGATCGTGGGCGTGCGCAACACCACGTCCGACATCACCGAGGTCGCCGCCCGAGGGCGCGGCCTGCTGCTCGTCGACCACTTCTCCAGCCGGTGGGGCACCACGTACCTGCCCACCGGCAAGGGCGTCTGGTTCCGCCTGGACCGGCCCGGCCCCGGCGGGTCCGCCCGGCCGTCGGCCGGCCCACTGCGCGTCGCCGAACCGGAAGGAAACGGCGACGGTACGCCGAGCGCCGCGGCGATGAGTGAGCTGATGCAGCTCACCCCTGACGCGTACGCCGACGAGCCGCTGCCCGAGTTCGCCACCGGACTGCTGACCCGGGTCGCCGAGATGGTGGGCGCCGCCGGTGGCACGGTCCGGCTCGACCGGGGCGACGGACTCGGCACCCAGGTCTTCGCCCGGTACGGCCGGCCGGCGCGCGAGGGCAACGAGCTGCTGCGCGTCCCGCTCGCCGTGCACCGGCCGTACTCCGGTGAGCTGGAGCTGGACGCGGCGCCCTCGGCGTACGCCCGGCCGCTCGCCGTACTGGCCGCCGAACGGCTGTCGCTGCACCTGGAGAACGACCGGCTGCGCCGCGCCGACGTACGCCGCTCCACCTGGCTGACGTTCCTGGCCGAGGCCAGTGAACTGCTCGCCCAGTCGCTCGACGTCGAGCTGACCATGGCGCTCATCCCGCAGCTCGTGGTGCCCCGGCTCGGCCAGTGGTGCGCCGTGCACACCACCGACGAGTGGGGCCGCCTGCGGCTCGCCGCGTCGAGCCACGCCGACGAGGCGATGCTGCCGCAGCTGCACCGGATCCTCCAGGAGACCGGCCAGGACTCGATCCAGTCCCGGCTGCGCGAGGCGTCCCGCAACGCCGCCCAGGTGCCGCTCGGCGGGCCGATGGAGGGCTTCGCCGTACCGCTCATCGCCCGCGGCCAGCGGCTCGGCACCCTCGCCGTGGGCCGGCACCAGCGGCACCGGCACGACCCGGACGAGGTCTCGGTGCTGGAGGACGTGGCCCGCCGCGCCGCCCTCGCCATCGAGAACGCCCGCATCCACGCCGAGCGCCGCCGGGTCGCCCAGACGCTCCAGCAGTCGCTGCTGCCGCCGGTGCTCCCGGTGGTCGAGGGCATCGGCTTCGCCGCCGAGTATGTCCCGACCGGCGACGACGCGGAGGTCGGCGGCGACTTCTACGACGTGCTCCCGCTGCCGGACGGCCGCTGGCTCGTGGTGGTCGGCGACGTGTCCGGCAAGGGCGTGCAGGCCGCCGCCGTGACCGGCCTGGTCCGCGACGTGATCCGGGTGCTCGTCGGCGACGGCAAACCGCTGCCCGAGGTGCTCGGCCGGCTCAACGAGACGCTCGTGGAACGCGGCGGCGGGCGTTACTGCACGCTGGCGCTGGCGGCTGTCGCACCCGGCGACGGCGACCAGCTCGACGTCTCGCTGCACCTGGCCGGCCACGACCGCCCGGTGCTGCTGCACGGCGGTGGAGGGGCGACGTTCGTCGGCGCCGGCGGTACGGCGCTGGGCCTGCTCGACACGATCACCACGCCGACCGCCGAGCTGACACTCAAGCCCGGCGACGCGCTGATCTTCTACACCGACGGGGTCACCGAGCGGCGGCGCGGACGGGAGCTGTTCGGCACCGACCGGCTGCGCGAGTCGGCGGCGCCGCTGGCCGGGTACTCGGCCGACGTGGTGGCCGCTCGGCTGCGCGCCGCCACCATCGCCTTCTCAGTGGAGCCCCCACGCGACGACATCGCCATCCTGGTCCTCCGGAACGACACCCCCTAGCCCGCTCGCCCGCCCCGCCCCGCCCCGCGTCCGCTCCGGGTTCGGCGTCGGCGTCGGCGTCCGCCTCGACGATCATGAACTTAGCCGCTCATTTCGCCCGATTCCTCCCCGCCAACTTCATGGTCAACGAGCGCTCCCTCCTCCGCGCGGACGCCTCAGCCGTCGTTCGCGGCGCTCAGCTCGCCGTCGTGACCGTTGAGCCCGCCCCGTCGCGGCTGTTGAGCCCGCCCGTCGTGGCGCTCGCTCCCCGGCGCAGCCCTCCAGCCCTCCCCGTCTCGCCCTCAACTCCCCCTCGTGGCGCTTCCGCCCGCCCCAACGGCGGTGATCAAGGAGTTTGTGGCTCAGGAGGGCGCGAAATCTGACACAAACTCCTTGATCACCGAGTGAGGGCGGGCCGGGCGAGGGCCGGCGGGGACAGGGCCGGGCCAGGCGGGGCAGGTGGGTCAGAGGCCGCCGGGGAGGCGGCCGGGGGCCAGGCGGTGGTGCGGATCCAGGTGGGCCTTGGCGCTGCGCAGTCTCGGCAACGTGGGCAGCTCGCCCCAGAGGTCCACGGCACGGCGTACCGCCGCGGGCGCGGCCACCACCACGCACCGACCCCGCCGGGCGATCAGCACGCTGCGAACCGCGGTGAGGATCGAGGCGACCCGCTCGGGCGGAAGCGCGCCGGACAGGGCGGCGTGGACGGTGCCCGAGCCGGCCGAGCCGCGTACCGGCACCGGGCCGCCGGTGGCGTCGCGCAGCGCGTAGACGGCCGCGTGCAGGTCGTTGATCGGCACCTCGATGCGCAGCGCCGTGTCGCCGGGCGCGAACGGGTAACGCCCCCACCATTCCGGTGCGTGGTGGCTGACGATCGCCTCGGTGCCGAGGACGGCGGTGAGCCGCTCGGCCCGCTCGGTCACGTCGGCCGGGCCGCCCTCCAGCAGCACCACGAGGCTGCCCGCCGCGGGTCGTCCGGTCACGGCGGGATGGTCGGGGCGGTTGACCACCGACGGGTGCGTCGGCGGAATGCGACGCCGGGGCAGCGGCACCGGCACCGGCAGGTCCAGTTCGACGGCGGCGGGATCGACGCCCGCGGCCAGTACGGCACGGACCAGGTCGTGCACCTCCAGCGGTGTCCAGACCGGACGGGACACCCAGAGCCGGCCGGCCGGCACGGCGTGCACCCGCATGGTGGCCGAGACCAGCACGCCGAGCCCGCCCTGCGAGCCGCAGAGCAGCCGGGCCACGTCCAGCCCGGGCACCTCGCCCCGGCCGAGTATCGCGTCCCCGCCGCCGCGACCCGGATCGCCGCCGGCATCGCCCGCCGGACCGCGTCCACTCGCCCGGCCACCGCCGCTGCCAGGGGTGGCCCGGCCGAGCGCCTCCGTGCCGGACTCGCCGACGCTCACCAACTCGCCGTCGGCGTCCAGATAGCGCACCCCGACGAGCTGGGCGCACGGGCTGCCGTGCCGGTGACGCAGCGGACCGGACTCGTCAGCGGCGAGCACTCCGCCGAGCGTCGCGCCCGGCGAGGGCGCGTCGACAGGCAGCCGCCGGTTGGTGCGCGCAAGCGTGGCCTGGACGGCGCGCAGCGGCGTACCGGCGCCGATCTCGGCCACCGCCGCGCCGCGCGGCTCGTGCCAGACCCCGGCGAGGCGGCCGGTGTCGAGCATGATGTCCACCTGCGCCGGCGCGGCCCCCCAGTCGATCTTCGTCCCGGCGCCGCGCGGCACCACTGTCAGGTCGTGCGCCGCGGCCAGCCGCAACACCTCCGCCGCGGCGTGCGGGCCGCCCGGCACGGCCACCCATCGGGCGATACGGCCGGCCACCTCGTCGGCCGGGCCGGCGAAGCGGGCGAACGGGGTGCCGCAGATCGCGGCCAGCTTCCGGGTGATGTCGAGGGCTTCGAGTCGGTCGGTGGAACGTGCCGCATCCGCCATGGCGGTTATCGTACACATGTTCGAAAGACCTGGCGGCGAGTCGCCGGATTCGGTCGGCGGGCGAGCCCGGCGGCGGCCCGCCGACCGGTAACGTGGCGCCGTGACCGAAACCCCACCGCCCGTCGCCAAGCGCGTCCCGACCGAGCGCCTTCATCACGGTGACACAGTCCTCGACGAGTACGCCTGGCTCGCCGCCAAGGACGACCCGGACACGATCGCGTATCTGGACGCCGAGAACGCGTACACCGAGGCGCGCACCGCCCACCTGGCCGGCCTGCGCGCGGAGCTGTTCGAGGAGACGCGCCGGCGCACCCAGGAGACGGACCTGTCGGTGCCGACCCGCAAGGACGGCTACTGGTACTACACCCGCACGGTGGAGGGCCAGCAGTACGGCGTGCACTGCCGGCGCGCGGTCCTGCCGGGCGAGACGGCGCCCCCGGTCAGCGCGGACGGCGCCCCGCTCGACGGCGAGGAGGTGCTGCTCGACGGCAACCAGCTCGCCGAGGGGCACGACTTCTTCTCGCTCGGCGCGTTCGACGTCAGCCCGGACGGGCGCTGGCTGGCCTACTCCACCGACTTCTCCGGCGACGAGCGCTTCACGCTGCGGATCAAGGATCTGACCACCGGCGAGTCGCTGCCGGACGAGGTACCGGACACGTTCTACGGCACGGCCTGGTCCAGCGACGCGTCCACGCTGTTCTACGTGACTGTGGACGAGGCGTGGCGGCCGAACCGGGTCTGGCGGCACACCGTCGGCACGGCGTCCACCGAGGACGTGGTGGTCTACCAGGAGGACGACGAGCGGTTCTGGGTCGGCGTCGAGCTGACCCGCTCCGAGCGTTTCGTGGTCATCGACATCCACAGCAAGATCACCAGCGAGGTGTGGGTGATCCCGGCGTCCAACCCGACCGGCGAGCCCGCCGTCGTGGCCCCGCGGCGTCAGGGCATCGAGTACGCGGTGGAGCACCACGGCCACCGCTTCCTGATCCTGCACAACGACGGCGCGGAGGACTTCGCGCTGGCGTACACCCCGGCGGACTCGCCGGGCGAGTGGGAGCCACTGATCCCGCACACCCCTGGCACCCGGCTGGAGGCGGTCGACGCGTTCGAGAACCACCTCGTGGTGTCGCTGCGCACCAACGGCCTGACCGGCCTGCGGGTGCTGCCGGTGGGCACCGACGACAGCTGGGACATCGACTTCCCCGAGCCGATCTACAGCGTCGGGCTGGACGCCAACCCCGAGTACCGCACGAGCGAGGTGCGGCTGCGCTACACCTCGCTCGTCACCCCCGACTCGGTCTACGACTACGACCTGGTCACCCGGGAGCTGACGCTGCGCCGGCAGAAGCCGGTCCGCCCCGGGCCGGACGGGCGGGCGTACGACCCGGCCGACTACGAGCAGCACCGGGACTGGGCGCTCGCCGACGACGGCACCCGCGTACCGATCTCGCTCGTCTGCCGCCGCGACACCCCGCGCGACGGCTCGGCGCCCGCCGTCATCTACGGCTACGGGTCGTACGAGGCGAGCATGGACCCGTGGTTCTCGATCGCCCGGCTGAGCCTGCTCGACCGCGGCGTGATCTTCGCGGTGGCGCACATCCGGGGCGGCGGTGAGCTGGGCCGGCGCTGGTACGACGAGGGCAAGCTGCTGGCCAAGAAGAACACGTTCACCGACTTCGTGGCCTGCGCCCGGCACCTGGTGAAGGCGGGCTGGACGGCGAGCGACCGGCTGGTCGCCCGGGGCGCCTCGGCCGGCGGCCTGCTGATGGGCGCGGTGGCGAACCTCGCCCCGGACGCGTTCACCGGCATCGTCGCGCAGGTGCCGTTCGTGGACGCGCTCACCTCGATCCTCGACCCGTCGCTGCCGTTGACTGTCACCGAGTGGGAGGAGTGGGGCAACCCGCTCGACGACCCCGAGGTCTACGCGTACATGAAGTCGTACACGCCGTACGAGAACGTGGCCACCGTCGAATACCCGGCGATCTTGGCGGTGACCAGCCTCAACGACACGCGCGTGCTCTATCACGAGCCGGCCAAGTGGATCGCCCGGCTGCGGTCGCTCGCGCCGGCCGGCGACTACCTGCTCAAGACCGAGATGGGCGCGGGCCACGGCGGCCCGAGCGGCCGGTACGACTCCTGGCGCGAGGAGGCGTTCGTCAACGCCTGGATCCTCGACCGCGTCGGCCGCGCCTGAGGTGTAAGGAAGGGCCCCTTATTAACAGACGTCTGTTAATAAGGGGCCCTTCCTTACACGGGGGCCTGCTCGGCCGCTGACCGCTCAGCCCGCGCGCAGTTCCTCCACCGACGTCGCGGTGCGCAGGAACAGCAGGCCGGCCACGACCGTGCACAGCACCGCCGCCAGCCCGCCCGCCGCGAGCCAGGCCAGCTGATCCCACGGTACGTCCGGCGGAACTGTCGTCTTCGGCACCCATTCGGTACGGGTGTACCGCGCCGCGGTGGCCGGATCGCCGCACAGTTCCGAGCCGGCGTCGCAGATCGTCCGCGTGAAGCCGCCGTTGCTCGGTGCCGGCATGACGCCCCGGACCAGCAGGTAGCCGACCGTCAACGCGAGCCCGATCGCGGGTACGGCGGGGGCGAGCGCGGCCCAGAGCAGCGACCGGCCGATGGTGGCCCGTGGCACGCCGGTCGCCACCTGCGCCGCGTACGCCCGTCGCCGGCTGGTGATCCCCTCGACCACCGCCACGAGCAGCCCACCGCCGGCGATCGCCATCGCCACCAGGACCGCGAGGTCGACCAGGTTCATCGCGCCGAGGTAGAAGCCCGGGTCGGCCAATCCGGAGCCGGTGCGGCGGGTCACCTCGGCCTCGGCCTGGAAGTCGGCACGCAGCCCTGCGGCACCGGCGCCGAAGATCAGCGCGGCCAGCAACGCGGCGAAGGTGCGGCTGCCGGCCCACGGGTCGGCGGTCAGCCGGCGGGCGGCGAGCAGGGCGGCCGGGCCGCGTCCGTGCCGGTGCAGCAGCCGGCCGGTCCGGTACGAGATCCAGCCGGTGCCCGACACCACGCCGATCATCGCGGTCAGCCCGCCGACGACGAGCAATGTCGGCACCGGCCAGTCGGGGGCCACGGCGCCACGCCGTTCGTACCAGAGCAGGAGCGGGCGGATCGCGGCGAACATCGCCAGCGCGGCGAGGATGAGCACGCCCGGCCACGGCCAGGGCGCCCGGGTGCGGACCTTGCGCACGACGCCGAACGGGGTGGTGGCGACCCGCCGCAGCAGCAACGCGCTCACCAGCGCGGCGGCCAGCGGCAGGCCGAGCACGACGGCCGCCACCGCCACCGGGGCCGGGTGCACGTCGGTGGGCAGCGGCAGCCGCCCGTCCGCGTCGGGCCGGTGCAGCAGCCGGCGCCCGGCCAGGAAGACGGCCAGGCCGACGAGGGTGCCGAGCAGGCTCGCCACGCCGGTCTCGGCGACCGCGACCCGGGTGACCTGCCCGGGGGTGGCACCGGCCAGCCGGAACGCGGCCAGCCGCCGGTCCCGGCCCGGCGCGCCGAGGCGGGCGCACTGCCCGGCCAGCCCCAGGACCGGTACGCAGAGCAGCAGCAACGCGAACGCCACGCCGGGGCGCAGACCGGGTTCCCGCAGCAGGGCGTTGGTGTACTGGTCGGAGTTGAGCCCTTCGTCGCCGGACGGCTTCACCACCGACAGCACGGTCAGCGCGGCCAGCCCGGCCAGCGTCGCGAGCGCGGCGCTCACCGCCGTGAGCACCACCCGTGCGATGTCGGTGCGGGTGCCCGCCAGCACGAGACGCAGCAGCGTCCCCGGCCTCACCGCGACCCGCCCGGCAGCGCCGGGTCGAGCCCGAGCCCGGTGTGGTCGACCATGCCGTCGCGCAGGCTGACCTCCCGGTCCGCGTACGCGGCGATGCGCGGCTCGTGCGTCACCAGCACGACTGTGGTGCGCTGCTCGCGGGCCAGCCGGACCAGTTGAGTGAGCACCTGCTCGCCGGCCAGCGTGTCGAGCGCGCCGGTCGGCTCGTCGGCGAAGATCACCCGTGGTTCGGTGACGAGCGCCCGGGACAGCGCGCAGCGTTGCTGCTGCCCGCCGGACATCTCACCGGGCCGGGCGTCGGCGACGTCGGCCACGCCGAGCCGGTCCAGCCAGGAGAGCGCCGCCGTCCGCGCCGCTCGCCGCCCCGTGCCGGCGAGCAACAGCGGGAGCGCGACGTTCTCCGCGGCGGTCAGCTCGGCGACGAGCTGGCCGAACTGGAACAGCACCCCGAATTCGGTACGGCGCAGCCGCGAGCGGGCCGCCTCCGACCACGTGTCGATCCGTTCTCCGCGCCAGGTGACCTGACCGGCGTCGGGGCGCAGGATGCCGGCGAGACAGTGCAGCAGCGTGGACTTGCCGCAGCCGCTCGGGCCGGTGACCGCGACGATCTCGCCTTCGGCCACGTCGAGCGTCACACCGCGCAGCGCGGGGTTGTGACCGTAGGCGCGGACCACTCCGCGCGCTTGCAGGAACGTCACGTGCGCACCTCCCGGTGCCAGTCGGCGACCCGGTCGAGGGTGGTGTGCAGCCACCGGAGATCGGCGTCGAGGTGGGCGATGGCGAAGTCGGCGGCGACCACCTCGTCGAGGCGGGCGCCGGGGGCCGTCTTCAGCGCGGTCAGTTCGCGCAGGCGTTGCGTGTGCGCCTGCCGCTGCGCGATCAGGTAGACGCGGGCCTGGTCGACGTCGGCCACCAGGAGCGCGACCACCACCTTGGCGAAGAGCGTGCTGGCCACGTACGGCATCGGCGGCTCGACGGTGCCGAGCCAGTGGTCCAGCGCCGCCCGCCCGTCCTCGGTGAGCGCGTACGAGGTGCGGTCCGGTCCGCCCTCGCGGGTCTGCCCGGCCGTGGCCACGAGGCCGTCGCGGCACAGGCGGGCCAGTGTCGCGTAGACCTGCCCGAAGGCGAGCGGCCGGGCGCGGGGCAGCCGCTCGTCGTGCGCGCGCTTCAGCTCGTAGCCGTGGCGCGGGCCGGCGGCGAGCAGCCCGAGCAGGACGTGCGACGTGGACACGCCCCTACTATTCGCTGAGCGAATAGTGGTGTCAAGAACGGCCCGCGCGGCGCACCACGCGGGCCGTCGGAGTTCAGCGGGTCCAGGCCGGGTCGCGCCCGGCCCGGCCGAGCAGCGCGTCCATGCTGTCCGGTGCCGCGCCGGTGGGCACCGGCGGGCCGAACGCGCCCATCTTCTGCCCCGTGTCGCCCATCCGGTCCATGAACTCGTGCCCCGCGGCCACCACTGCCGGGTCCACGGTCAGCTCCTGGCCGGTGGCCCGCGCCAGGTCCCATCCGTGGACGGTGAGGTCGATCAGGGCCATCATGCCGACCGTCTCCTGCGGCAGTCCCATGCCGGGGGAGACCCCCTCCTGTGTGGCCGGGTCGGACCACGCCTCGGTCAGCCGGGCCGCCTCGGTCGCGAACCGGTCCCGCCAGCCGTCGGTCAGGTGGTCGGTCTTGCCGGACCAGTCGACCTCCTCCTGGCGGGCCAGCGCCTGGAAGTTGACCACCACGTCGAACAGGTGGCCCAGCAGGTCGCGCACTGTGTAGTCCGGGCAGGGGGTGGGCAGGACGAGTTGGTCGTCGGAGATGCCGCGCACCACAGCGGCCGTACGCGGCGCCGCGACGGCGAGCAGTTCACTGGTCTTGGTATTCATCGGGCCAGCGTATGAGGACGGCGTCGATCGGCCCCACTTCTCAGGACCAGGGGATCAGCGGCGACGGACCGCTACCACAGCGACGTCGTCGTGGATCTCCGGCGGCGCCAGCTCGACGAGCAGCCGCCGGCAGAAATCGTCCAGGTCGTCGTCCACCCGGGTGGCGGCCACGCCGAGCGCCGCCATGCCGTCGTCGATCGTGGCGTCCCGCCGTTCGATCAGCCCGTCGGTGTAGAGCACGAGCGTGGCCCCGGCGGGCAGCACGAACTCCAGGTCCGGCGGGCGCGGCGCGCGTACGCCGAGCAGGGGCGCGGACTGCGTCACGAACTCGACCCTCCCGTCCCGGCTGAGCAACGCCGGCAGGTGCCCGGCGCTGGCCAGCCGGACCAGCCCGGTCGGCGGGTGGAGCAGCAGCACGCAGATGGTGGCCAGCTCGGTCGGCAGCAGGTTGCGCATCAGCTCGTTGACCCGGTCCAGGATCACGCCCGGCTGGTGCCCCTCGACCGCGTACGCTCGTACCGCGTGCCGCAGCTCGGCCATCACCGTGGCGGCGTGCAGCGAGTGCCCGGCCACGTCACCGATCGCCACGAGCAGGTGGCCGTCGAGCATCACCAGCTCGTAGAAGTCGCCGCCCACCTCGGTCTGCGCGCTCGCCGGCTCGTACCGGACGGCCAGGTCCAGGCCGACGACGTCGGGCAGCCGCTGCGGCAGCAGGCTGCGCTGCAACGTCACAGCGATCCGGTGCTCCTCGTCGAAGGACCGCTGCGCCTCGACCGCCGAGGCGACCGCCTGGGCGAGCTGCACCAGCACCGGCGTGCGTACGGTCTGGGTGGCGGTCGGCACCACCACGTAGAGCGGGGCCCGGTCCTCGCGCAGCCGGGAGGCGGCGACGGTCACGGTGTCGCCGTCCGGCCAGCCGGCCAGCGCCCAGTTGGCCGGCTCGTCGACGCGTACCCGGGTGCCGATCGGCACTCCGGTGTCGTCCACCACCCACGGCACGATGGTGGCCGGTGTGTGCGGGTCGGCCGCCACGCCCGCCAGGCAGTCCCCGTCGAACGTCTCGGCGACCACCGCCGCCGGGGCATTGAAGATCCGCGCCGCGCCGCTCGCGGCGGCCTCCAGCAGCCGGACGAAGTTCGGCGTCGCGTGCATCTCCACAGTGGCGTCGGCGAGCGCGGCGAGCCGTTCGGCGAGCTGCTCGGCCCGCCGCCGGGCCTGGTAGTAGCGCAGCACCGCGTGGGCGGTGGCGACCAGTTCCTCCGGCTCGATCGGCTCGGCCAGGTAGGCGTCCGCGCCCCGGGTGAGACCCTGCGCCCGGTCGACCACGTCGACCGCGTGCGCGGAGACGTGGATGACCGGGATCGACGGGTGCGCCTCCTTGATCCGCTCGCACACCTCGAAGCCGCTCATGTCCGGCAGACGGACGTCGAGCACCACGAGGTCGATGTGTTCCCGGTCCACCCGCTCCAGCGCCGCCGTGCCGTTCTCGGCCTCGACGGTGACGAAGCCGGCCCGGGTCAGCCAGTTGACCAGCAGGTATCGCTTGGGGCCGCTGTCGTCGACCACAAGCACGGTCACCGGCCCGCCGTCCACCGTCACGCTCCGCCCGCGGGGAGGACCACTGTGAACGTGCTGCCCCGGCCGGGTTCGCTGGTCAGCTCCAGCGTCCCGCCGAGCAGCGTGATCAGCCGGCGCGCGTACGGCAGGCCGAGCCCGGTGCCACCGACCCGGGTCGTGCCGGGCACCTGGTAGAACTCCTCGAAGACCCGTTCGTGCAGCTCCGGCGGGATGCCCACGCCGGTGTCGGTGACCGACAGCGTCCACTGGCCGCCGCGGCGCTCGGCGCGCAGGCGTACCTCGCCGCGTTCGGTGAACTTCAGTCCGTTGTGCAGCAGGTTGCGCAGCACCTGGGCGAGCAGCACCTCGTCCGAGCGCACAGTGGCCGGGGCCGGCGGTTCCTCGACCACCAGCTCCACCTCGGGGCGCGCGGCGAGCGCCCGCAGCGTGCCGCGCAACTGCCCGAACACGGCGCGCAGATCGACGTCGGACCAGTCCGGCTCGATCCGGCCCGACTCCGCCTTGGCCAGGTCGAGCAGCTCGTTGACCAGCCCCAGCAGGTCGCCCGCCGAGGAGCGGATCAGCCCCACCTGACGGGCCTGCTCGCCGGTGAGCGGGTCGGAGGCGGAGTCGGCGAGCAGCCGGGCCAGGCCGATGATCGCGGTGACCGGGGCGCGCAGCTCGTGGCTGACGTTCGCCAGGAACCGGCTCTTCGACTCGCTCGCGGCCCGCAGCTGGGCGGACTTCTCGTCCAGCTCGGCGTAGAGCGCCACCACACCGCGGTTGGTCTCCTCCAGCTCCTCGGTGAGCTGGTTGTAGAGCGCCATCACTCCGTGGTTGGTCTCCTGGAGTTCGGAGTTCAGCACCGCCAGCTCGTCGCGCTGGCTGCGTACCTCGTCGAGGGCGGCGATGAGCTGCGCGTTCTGGGCGGCCAACTCGTCCAGCGCGGAACCCGGCGCGCGCTCGGCCAGCTCGGCGCGGAGCTCGGCGGCGCGCTCGGCCGTCAGCTCCTCGGCGTGGTCGGGCACTCGTCGGGACATCCTCACGACGGTATCGCCCTCGACGGCCACCACCCGCAACGTGTCCACCAGACGCGCGACGGCGCCGGACTGCGGCTCGTACCGTCCACCGGGGAGCGGACGCAGCGGCGACAGGTCCACCTGGAGGACCCGGCGGCCGACCGCGTCCCGGTCGAGGGCGAACGTCACGTCCGCGCCGTCGGCCCCGTGCAACAGTTCCCGGGCCACCTCGCTGAGGGCGGTGGCGATCCGTACCTGGTCCTGATGTTCCAGCCCGACCGCCGCGGCCACCTCCCGGCCACGCTGCCGGACCAGGAAGATGTCCTGCTCCACCCGGAGCGCGAGGTGCAGGAGGGGCTCGGTCATGCCGCCCCCCGGGCCACCAGGACGCAGGCGTCGTCACGGCGGACACCGGCGTCGCGCAGCAGGGTCGCGGCGGCCAGCAGCGGGTTGCGGCCGGCGAGCCCGGGATAGTCGTCCAGATCCCAGCGGTCCACCACTCCGTCACTGTGCATGACCAGGGTGGCGTCGCGCGAGAAGGGGTAGTCGTACCCGCGGATCGCCGGACGCTGGTGCCCGGCGATGCCCGGCAGCGAGACCAGCCCGCGCCGCCGCTCGCCCGGCGCGACGATCATCGCGGCGATGTTGCCCAGCCCGGCGTAGCGGAGCACTCCGGCGGCCGGATCCGGTTCGGCCACCGCGAGCGCGGCGCCCCGGGTGTGCGAGATGGCGGCGTGCAGGTGCCGCACCACGACGTCCGGCGGTCCGTCCGGCGCCGAGCGGAACGCGGACACGGCGGCACCTGTGGCGGCGGCGGCGAGCGGCCCGTGGCCCAGCCCGTCGGAGACCAGCACCTGCCGCCGGCCGCCGACCTGACGGACCGCGTACCCGTCGCCGCTTGTCTGCTCGCCGGTGATCGGCCGGGCCAGCCCGCCCGCCCAGTCCGGCTCCGGCGGTGCGGCGTCCCAGACCTGGACGACCAGGACCGTGCCCCGCCCCGGCGACGAGTAGCCGTCGAACCGGCTCGACTGCCGGGTGATCGCGCCGAGCCCGATGCCGAGCGTGCCGGCGGTGGAGTGGCCGTCGGCGGAGGAGAGCGTGAGGTCGGCCATGCCGGGGCCGGAGTCGATCGCGACCAGCTCCACACCGGCTCGCCCGCCCCGGCGTGCCGGACGCATCAGGAGCGTGCCCTCGCGGGCGTGCTTGACCAGGTTGCTGGTGATCTCGGCGGTGACGATGGCCAGGTCCGCGACGCGCGCCGCGCTCAGTTCGAGCTGCCGGCCGAGACGCTCGGCCGCCCGGCGTACGCTGCCGGCGGTCGCGCCGGTGTCGACCCGGAACCAGATGCCGTGGTCGGGCACCACGTCGGCGATCATCGCGACCACTTGGTGACGGTGATCCGCGTCCCCTCGCCGACAGCCGTCCGGATGTCGAAGTCGTCGACGAGCCGGCGGGCGCCGCTCAGTCCCAGGCCCAGCCCGCCGCCGGTGGTGTAGCCGTCGGTGAGCGCCAGGTCGAGGTCGGGGATGCCCGGGCCCTCGTCGGCGAAGACGATCCGCACGCCGCGCCGGCGGCCGTCGGACACGGTGCTCACCTCGGCGCTGCCCCCGCCACCGTAGATCAGCGTGTTGCGGGCCAGCTCGCTGGCGGCGGTGACGAGCTTCGTCTGGTCCACCAGGGAGAGGCGGACCGCGACGGCTGTGGTACGCGCCAACTGCCGGACCCGCACCACGTCCTCGTCGCTGCGGATCGCCTGGGTCGCCGGCACACCCAGGTCGACGCCCGTGGTCATGCCGTCGCCGTCGTCTCGGTGTCCTCGTCGTCGGCCGCCTCGTCCCACTCGTCGGCGCGGCTGGCCGCGATCAGCTCCATGCCGCGCTCGACGTTCAGCGCGGTACGGATGCCGTTGAGCGACAGCCCCAGCTCGACGAGCGTGATGGCGACGGCCGGGCGCATGCCGACCACCACCGTCTCGGCGTCCAGCACTTTCGAGATGGACGCGATGGTGGACAGCATCCGGCCGACGAAGGAGTCGACGATGTCCAGCGCCGTGATGTCGATGATCACGCCGTGGCAGCCGGTGGCGACGATCCGCTCGGCCAGGTCCTCCTGCAACTGGACCGCCGTCTGGTCGGACATGTCGACCTGGATGGAGACCAGCAGGATGTCGCCGATCTTGAGGATCGGCACCCGTTCCATCAGGACTCCCGGCGCGGGCGGCGAGCGGTGGTCTCGACCCCGGTCAGGCGCAGCACGTGGCGCAGCGCGTCGGCGAGGCTCGCCTTGGTGGCGATGTCACCGAACTCGATACCGAGGGCCACGATCGTCTGGGCGATCTGCGGGCGGATGCCGGAGATGATGCAGTCGGCGCCCATCAGCCGGGCGGCCACCACGGTCTTGAGGATGTGCTGCGCGACCTGCGTGTCCACCGCCGGTACGCCGGTGATGTCGATGATCGCGTACGGCGAGCCGGTGTCGACGAGCGTCTGGAGCAGCCGCTCCATCACCACCTGGGCGCGGGCCGAGTCCAGCGTCCCGACCAGCGGGACGGCGACCACGCCCTCCCAGAGCTTCACCACCGGGGTGGACAGCTCCAGGAGCTGCTCCGCCTGGTCGGCGATCAGGCTCTCGCGGGCCCGGACGAACGTCTCGAACGTGAACAGGCCCATCTGGTCGATGAGCGCGGAGAAGGAGACGAAGTCGCGCAGGGTCTCGTCGCCCTTCTCCTCCTCCATCAGCTCCAGCAGGGTGTCCTTGAGCGCGAACACGCTGATCGCGGTCTCGGTGGCGGAGAATCCCTGGCGGGCCCGGTTGGTGGACAGCTCGGACAGCACCGCCCGCAGCTCACCACCGTGCTCGTCGGCCAGGTCGGAGACGCCCTGCCGGCCGGCGTCGACCAGCGCGCGGTGCAGCTCCTGGACCTGCCGCGCCAGCTCGGCCCGGCTCAGACGACCGCGCAGCGAACTGCCGACGATCTCCGTCCAGCGGTTGGTCAACCGGTCCGCGTGCTGACTGAGCAGGTGGGCGAGCCGACCACCCTGTTCGGCGCTCAACGCCATGGTGACCTCCCTGATTTGGACGGGCGGACTCTATCACCGGAGGCCGGGGCGCTACTTGTCACGGAGCAAAGAATGATCGACCGCACCCGTGACCGCTCCCGTTCTGCGCGTCGCGCCCATCGTGGGATACCGTTTCCCCCGAACACAGGAGGTCGACGAATGTCCTTGACGGTGCACACGGAACAGCGCGGCGACGTGGTCGTCGTGTCGGTCGCGGGCGAGCTCGACATGGCCACGGCACCGCAGCTCCAGGACCAGATCACGGATCTGCTGGACAAGGGGCGCAGTCGCCTCGTCTTCGACCTGGCCGAGGTGTCGTTCTGCGACTCCACCGGCCTGTCGGTGTTCGTCCGGGCGAAGAACAACTGCGACGAGGCGGGCGGCGTGGTCCGGCTGGCCGCCCCGCAGCGCGGCGTGCTGCGCATCCTCGAGGTCAGCGGCCTGGTCGAGGTGCTGCACACGTACCCGACGGTCGAGCAGGCCGTCGCGGGCGATCCCACCCCGGCCTCCTCCTGACCGATCCCGCTCAGCGCTCGTCCTCGATGTAGCGGGGACGGGCGATCACCATGCCCGCCGCCGTCTGCACGGCCAGCGCCACCAGCAGGAAGCCGATCGGGGCGGTCCAGCCGCCTGTCGCCTCGTAGAGGATGCCCACCAGCAGCGGCCCGAGCGCCGCGATCACGTACCCGGTGCTCTGCGCGAACGCGGACAGCGCCACGGTGCCCTCGGCGGTCCGGGCGCGCAGCCCGATCGTGGTCAGGATGAGCGGGAACGCGCCCTGGCCGAGCGCCAGCAGCAACACCCACAGCGGCGCCAGGCCGTGCGGGGCGAGCGCCAGACCGGCGTACGCGGCGGCGGAGAACACGGTCAGCGACAGCACCAGCGGGCGGAGCGTGGCCAGCCGTCCGGCGAGCGCCGGCATCATCAGCGCCACCGGCACGCCCAGCGCGGTCACCCCGGCGAGCAGCAGCCCGGCCGTCTCCGGCCGGTATCCGGCGTCCCGGAAGAGCTGGGCCAGCCAGCCCATGATCGCGTACCCGCTGAGCGACTGCGCCCCGAAGTAGACCGCCATGGCCCAGCCGAGCCGGGTCCGCCCCGGCTGCACGCGGGCCGGGGCGGCGACCGCCACCGCCGGGGGCGCGGCCCGTCGCGCGGCGCGGGCGCGCAGCGCCAGCGGCACCCACGGGAGTACGGCCAGCGCGGCCAGCCCGGCCCAGATGCCGAGTCCGGCCCGCCAGGAGCCGAACGCGTGCGCGACCGGCACGGCGGAGGCGGCGGCCACCGTCGTGCCCACAGTCAGGGCCATCGTGTACGCCCCGGTGACCAGTCCGGTGCGGTGCGGGAAGTGCTGCTTGACGAGCATCGGCAGCAGGATGTTCGCCACCGCGATGCCGGCCAGCGCGAGCGCGCTGGTGAGCACGAAGACCGCCGCCGAGCCGGTGACCGCGCGCAGCACCTGCCCGGCGGTGAGCGCCACCATGGCCACCACCAGCACCCGAGGCGCGGCCCAGCGGCGGACCAGCCACGGGGTGAGCGCGCCGAGTCCGGCGAACGCGATGGTGGGCAGCGTGGTGACCAGGCCGGCCATCGCGCCCGAGAGGCCCAGACCGACCCGGATCTCGTCGAGCAGGGCGCCGAGGCTGGTCACCGCGGCCCGCAGGTTCAGCGCGACCAGCAGCATCCCGGCGAGCACGAGCAGACCGCCCCGGACCGGGCCGGCCGCCGGGGCGGGGCCCGCCGCGGGTGTGACGCCGGGGGCGGGCACTGTCGCGGCGGGCGCAGGTGGCGGAGTCATGACCTCGAACCTACAATCATGGGATGAATTTCGGCACGAGGTGTAACCGGTGACACCCGCCGTGGATTCCGTCGCCGTGCCTCCGCGCGGTCACCGGGTCCGGCAGACGATCGAGCAGCTCCGGGAACGGATCCTCGGCGGCGAGTGGCCGGTGGGCGGGCGCATCCCCACCGAGCCGCAACTGGTCGCCGCGCTCGGCGTCGGGCGGAACACGGTCCGTGAGGCGGTCCGCGCGCTCGTGCACGCCGGGGTGCTGGAGTGCCGACAGGGCTCCGGCACCTACGTGGTGTCGACCGACGAGCTGGCGCCGGTGGTGGCCCGCCGGCTCACCGACGACCGGATGACCGAGGTGATCGAGGTCCGGCGCGCGTTCGAGGTGGAGGCCGCCCGGCTCGCCGCGCTGAGGCGTACCCCCGAGGACCTGGCGGCGCTCGACGGCGCGCTCGCGGCCCGCGAGGCCGCGTGGTGCGGCGGCCGGGTGGACGAGTTCGTGGAGGCGGACGCCGCGCTGCACACGGTCGTGGTGGCGGCCGCGCACAACGCCATGCTCGCCGAGCTGTACGCCTCGGTCGGCGCCGCGCTGCGCAGCACGGTGGCCCAGGCGATGGGTGAGGCGCTCACTCCGGAGCGGTACGTGGACCACGGCCGGCTGGTCGAGGCGATCCGGGCCGGCGACCCGCAGCGGGCGGCGATCGAAGCCGGTGCTTTTCTCGAAGGGCCCGCCGGGGCATAGGTTGTCCCCGACGCAGACTCATCAGGGCACGGGAGTACGGATGCTCAAGGGCTTCAAAGACTTCATCATGCGCGGCAACGTCGTCGACCTGGCGGTCGGTGTCGTCATCGGCGCCGCGTTCACCGGCGTGGTTACCCAGCTCACCAAGTCGTTCCTGGAACCGCTGGTACGCGTGTTCATCGCGCTGATCACCGGCAGCAAGGACGGCCTCAGCGGCTCGACCCCGAAGTTCCGGGGCATCCCGTTCGACTGGGTGGCCTTCGTCAACGCGGCGATCACGTTCGTGCTCACCGCGGCGGCGCTCTACTTCCTCGTCGTCTACCCGATGAACAGACTCGCCGAGCGGCGCAAGCGCGGCGAGGAGCCGCCGCCCTCGGCCCCCAGCGAGGAGGTCAAGCTGCTCACCGAGATCCGGGACGCGCTGCTCGCCGGCAACCACGGCACGCCCGGCCAGCGCAGCGCCCTGGACGACGTGCTCGGCCGCCGGCAGGAGCCGCCCGCGCCGCGCTGACGCCATAGCCAATCGGCCCCCGCGACGATCTCGCGGGGGCCGACGTGTATCGAACACATGTTCGATAGAGTCCGGGCATGGAGCAGCGTAGGCACTGGTGGAACGGGAAATGGGGACGCCTCGCCCGGCGTGACGTCTTCCTCCGGGTGGACGGCGACCGCTGGCACGTCGAGCAGCGGGCCGGCGGTGCCGAGGGGATCTCCCGCTTCTACGAGCACGCCAGCGTCGAGGAGGCCGAGGAGACGATCCGGGCGCTGCTGGACGGCACCGACACCTGGCGCGAGCTGTCCCCCCGCCCGCCGGGCGGCTGGGCCCCCTCCGTTTAGCTCCCGCGCGCCCCGGGAACCGCTTCTGCATGAGCCAGCAGCAGGACACCGTCTCCCGGGTCACCACCGGCATGCGGGTGGTCGACTCCGCAGGCGTCGAGGTGGGCACAGTCGATCTCGTGCAGCGCGGCGACCCGGCCGCGGTGACCGTGCAGGCGCCCGCCCCGGTCGACCCGGGCAGCAGCCTGGACGAGCTGATCGAGTCGGCGGCGGCCGAGGAGCCGGACGTACCGGCCGACCTGGCCGCCCGGCTGCTCCGCGACGGCTACCTCAAGGTCTCCACCGAGCTGGTCCGCACCGGCGCGGTCTACGTGCTGGCCGACCGGATCGCCGCGGTGGGCGACGGCGCGGTACGCCTCACCGTCCCGGCCGCGGAGCTGCCCGCCGAGGAGTGACACCCGGGGTCGAATGCGCCGATTCGGCGGCCCTGCGCGTCGAGGCGGCCACGCCCGGAAAGCGGCCTACGCTCGTCGGGTGCTCCTGACCTATGTGGACGAGTCGTACACCGATCGCTGGTACTGGATCGGCGCACTTCTGGTCCCGGAGGCCGTGGCCATCCCGCTCAGCACCGCACTCGACGAGGTGATGACGGACGCGGCCAAGGCGTACGGCATCGACCGAGCCGCCGAACTCCACGGGTACGACCTGTTCCAGGGGCGGACGGCCTGGGCGAGGGTGCCGCCACGCGCCCGGATCGCCGTCTACAACGCGGCGCTCAAGGCGGTCGGCACGTACGACGTCACAGTCATCCTGCGCGGCGTCGACCGGCACGGCCTCACCCGGCGCTACGGGCTCACCCGCCCCGCTCACGAGGTGGTGCTGTCACACCTTCTGGAACGGGTGGACGGATACGCGGCGATGCGGGACGAACTGGCCCTGGTGATCGCGGACGAGGTCGACAACCCCGCAAGCCACCGCTCGGACCTGACCCGTTACCGGGTCGACGGAACCGGGGGCTACCGTTCCCGGCGGCTCAGCCGGATCGTGGACACCCTGCACTTCGCCCCGTCGCACGCCTCCCGGCTGGTGCAGGCCGTCGACCTGGTCACCTTCCTGTTCCGCAGGATGGCGAGCGGGGCGGGCGCGGATCCTCGGGAGGCGACGACGAACACGCGGCTGTGGTCCTGGGTCGAGCCGCGCCGGTACCACTCGTGGTGCTGGCATCCGGCCGGCGGCCGACGCACGAAGGGCCCGCCTGAAAGCGGGCCCTAAGGCGGTTGCGGGAACCCTGACGGGCCTCCTGCGCACTCCAGGTTAACAGTTCGTCACCCGGTCCGGCCGGAAAGCGACGGGGCGGATTCGGTCCGGGGCGGCTCGACCGGCGGGGATGCGACCGCCCGGCGGCGGAACAGCAGCAGCATCAGCCAGCCCGCGACCAGTCCCCAGAACGCGCCACCCACCCCGAGCAGGCTCACCCCGGAGGCGGTGACCACGAACGTCACCACTGCTGCCTCCCGCGCGTCCGGCTGGGCGACCGCCGCCGTGACGGCCCCGGCGAGCGCGCCGAGCAGGGCGAGCCCGGCGACGGCCTCGACCAGCACCGGCGGGGAGAGCAGCACCAGGGCAGTGGCCACGCCGGCGCCCAGGCCCAGCAGAGCCAGGCCGATCCCGGCGGTGACCGAGGCGATCCAGCGCCGCTCCGGGTCCGGGTGGGCGTCCGGGCCGGCGGCCAGGGCCGCGGTGATCGCCGCCAGGTTCACCGCGTGGCCGCCCGCCGGGGCGCCGAGGGCGGTGGCGAGGCCTGTCACCCGCAACGCCGAGCCCAGCGGGGCCCGGTAGCCGTACCCGGCGAGCACCGCGGTTCCGGGCACGTTCTGGGCGGCCATGGTGACCAGGAACAGCGGCAGCGCGAGCCCGACGACTGCGGGCAGCGTCCAGGACGGCGCGGTGAACGCGACGACCGGTGCGACGTCCAGCCGGGCCGGCCCGGAGGTGGTCAGGGCGATCGCGACCACCGCCACGGCGAGCGCGCCCGGTACCGCCCAGCGGCGGGCGAACCGGTGCAGCAGCAGCCAGACCAGCACCACCGGCCCGGCGAGCCGGGGCACCTCGACCAGGGCGCGTACCGGGGCCGTACACAGCGGCAGCAGCACCCCGGCGAGCATGGCGGAGGCGATCGGGGCGGGGATCGCGGCGACCGCGCGGCCGAGTGCGGGGATCAGCCCGGCCGCGATGATCAGCAGCCCGGCGAGCAGGAAGGCGCCGACCGCTGCGGGCCAGCCGCCGGCGACCGGTCCGGTGGCCACGAGCAGCGCCGCACCCGGCGTGGACCAGGCGATCGACAGCGGCAGCCGGTGCCGCAGGCCGAGCCAGACCGCGCAGGCGCCGCTGGCGACGCAGAGCGCGAGCAGGCCGGAAGCGGCCTGGTCCGGATCGGCGCCGACCGCGCGCAGCCCGGCCAGGACGACTGTGAACGAGCTGGCGAAGCCGACCAGAGCGGTCACCACGCCGGCCAGGACGGGCTGGAGCCGACCGCCCATGCTCTCCTCCTCCGACCGTTCCGTTTACGGAACGGCACGGTGTAGCACGATAGCCCCCATGACAGCCGCCGCACCAGCCGATGACCGGGGCGCCCGGGAGGTCGGCAGGCGCATCCGCTCGCTCCGCACCGAGCGGGGCATCTCCCTGTCCGAGCTGGCCCGCCTCGCGGGCGTCGGCAAGGCCACGCTCTCCGGCCTGGAGAACGGCGTGCGTAACCCCCGGCTGGAGACCCTGTACGCGATCACCGCGCAGCTCGGCGTACCGCTGACCGCCGTGCTCGCCACGCCCGACCAGGCGCCGACCCTGCGCGGGGCCGCGGTGGGAGGCACGCTGCTGGAGGTCTTCAGCGACCGGGAGGCGACCTACGAGCTGTACCGGATGTGGGTCACCCCGGGTCCGGCGCAGCTCTCCCCCGCCCACTCCAGCGGCGTGACCGAACACGTGACGGTCTTCTCCGGCGTGCTCCGCGCCGGCCCGGCCGACGCCCCGCTGACCGCCGGTCCCGGGGGCTACCTGCGGTGGACCTCCGACGTGCCGCACACCTACGCGGCGGTGGGCGAGGAGGAGGTTCATGCGAGCCTCCTGCTGCGCTATCCTCGTCCGTCCACACCGGACAGTTGACGCATACCCAGGATGCAAGCTGATGACATTTCTTTCAGCAGACCCGCCAGCGCGTGCAGACGCGGACCCGTTCTTCTTGGCAAGCTTGTCGTCATGACGCTCATCCTCCGCTCGGCCATCCTCAACGACGTCGGCCTCGTCCGGACCAACAACGAGGACTCCGCCCTCGCCGGTGACCGCCTCGTGGCGGTGGCCGACGGCATGGGCGGGCTCCCCGCCGGCGAGGTGGCCAGCGAGATCGTCATCCGGATCCTGGACGAGCTGACGCCGCCCACCGGCGCCGACGAGGCGGCCGACGCGCTGCGCGCCGTCGTCAGCACCGCGAACCAGCGCATCCGCGCGGCCATCACGGTGGACCCGGCCCGCGACGGCATGGGTACGACGCTCACCGCCGCCCTGCTCGCCGGGGACACCCTGGTCCTGGCCCAGGTCGGCGATTCCCGCTGCTACCTGCTGCGTGACCACGAGCTGACCCAGCTCACCCGCGACGACACGTTCGTCCAGGCGCTCGTCGACCAGGGCGCGCTCTCCCGCGACCAGGCCCGGCACCACCCGCAGCGCTCGCTCGTCACCCGGGCGGTGCAGGGCTCGGACGCGCCGCCCGCCGTCGGGGCGCTCACCGTCTTCCCCGGCGACCGGCTGCTGCTGTGCAGCGACGGCCTCTCCGACTACGTGGAGGACGCCGCCATCGCGGCGGCGCTCGCCACCTACGGGGACCGCCAGCAGTGCGGCGAGCAACTGGTGAAACTGGCCCACCAGGCCGGCGCGCCGGACAACGTGACTGTGGTCATCTCGGACGTCACCGAGGCGTGAGCGGGCGCCCTTTCCGGTTGCGGACCACGGCGGGTGCGGTTGGGATGAACGGATGCACATTCGCCGGCTGGCCGCCGATGAACGACTGACCACCAGCTTCCCGCTCCAGGCGTACGCGTTCGAGGCCTCGCCGATGGGCGCCACCCGGACCGACCAGTTCCGCGCGTACCTGCCGTACAACGCCGGGAACACGACGCTGGTGGCCGAGGAGGACGGGGTCACCGCGGCGGCCGTGTCGGCGATACCGATGCGGCAGAACCTGCGCGGCGCGGTGCTGCCGATGGCCGGTGTCGCGGGCGTGGCCACCCATCCGCTGGCCCGCCGGCGCGGGCACGTCCGCACGCTCATGCAGCAGCTCCTCGACGGCGTGCGCGACGAGGGCCACCAGCTCACCGCGCTGCACCCGTTCCGCGCCTCGTTCTACGAGCGCTTCGGCTACATCGGGCTGCCCCGGCGGCGTACCGCGATCTTCAACCCGGCGGACCTGGCGCCGCTGCTGCGCGCCGACCTGCCGGACGAGCTGGTCTGGGAGCGGATCGGCGCGGGGTACGCGCGGTGGCGCGCGTACACCGAGCGGTGCCTGCGCGAGCGCCACGGCTTCGCCGTCTTCCCGGACTTCCGGGCGGTCGGGCTGCGCGACCGCGACGACCGCTGGCTGGTCAGCGTGGTGCGCGGCGGCGAGACGGTCGGCGCTGTCACCTACCGCATCGACGACCACGCCGGCACGCTGTTCGCCGACGACCTGCTGGTCGACGACGCGTACGCCCGCGCGTCGGTGCTCCAGTTCTTCGCCCGGCACGTCGACCAGGTGGCCCGGATCAGCGTCCAGGTGACCCCCGACGAACTGCCCGAGCTGTGGCTCACCGACCTCGACGTGCAGGTGGAGGCGCGGGTGGCCCGGCCCGACCCGACCGCGCCGATGGCCCGGCTGCTCAGCCTGGACGCGCTCGCCGAGCAGCCGGTCGGGGTCGGCCGGGTACTGATCGAGGTAGTCGGCGACCGCTGGCTCGCCGGTCGCCACCTGCTCGACGGCACCACGGGCAAGCTCGCGGTGCTGCCCGCGCAGACCGCCGCCGAGGGCAGCGTGCCGGCCGCGCGGCTCACCGCCGCCGGGCTGTCCGCCCTGGCGTACGGGGTGCTCGACCCGGCCGAGGTGGTCGTACGCGGGCTGGGCGAGGTGCCGGTGGACGCGGCCGGTGAGCTGCGCCGCCTCTTCCCCCGGGAACTGCCGCACCTGTTCGCCGACTTCTGACCCGGTTGACGGCGCACGCCCCGGGGTAGGGTCCAGCGCGTGCCGGAGTGGCTGGAAGCGGGATTCTGGGGCCTGCTCGCCGGGTCGGCCCTGCTGATCGGGGCGGCCGTCGGGTTCTTCGCGCGCGTACCGCGCCGGGTGACCGCCTCGGTGATGGCGTTCGGGGCGGGCGTGCTGCTGTCCGCCGTCTCGTTCGAGTTGATCGACGAGGCGCACGAGCAAGGTGGGCTGCTGCCGGTGGCGATCGGCGCCGCGGCCGGTGCACTGCTGTACACCGCGGCGAACGTGCTGCTGGCCCGGCACGGCGCGCGGCACCGCAAGCGCTCCGGCGACGAGCAGCCCTCCGAGCGGGAACAGCCCGGCTCGGGTACGGCCATAGCGGTCGGCGCGCTGCTCGACGGCGTACCCGAATCGGTGGTGATCGGCGCGAGCCTGCTGGCCGGCGGCCCGGTCAGCCTGGTCACCGTCATCGCGGTGTTCCTCAGCAACGTGCCGGAAGGTCTGTCCAGCGCGGCGGGCATGCGGCAGGCCGGACGTACCCGGCGTTACGTGTTCGGGCTGTGGACGGCCATCGCGTTGATCTCCGGCGCGGCGGCGCTGGCCGGGTACACGCTGCTCGGCGGCGCGCCCCCCGAGGTGCTGGCGACGATCACCGCGCTCGCCGCGGGCGCGATCCTGGCGATGATCACCGACACCATGGTCCCGGAGGCGTTCGCGGACGCGCACCTGCTGGTCGGGCTGATCACCGTGCTCGGTTTCCTGGTCGCGTTCGCACTCTCGCACGCCTGACCGTCCCGCTCGGTGCTGCCGGCTGCCGGCTGCCGCGCGGTCGCAGGCTCAGGTGCCGGCTTGGGCTGCGGCTCCGGCTTGGGCTGCGGCTCCCGGTGCCGGCTGCGGCTGCGGCTGCGGCTTAGCGGCGGGTTAAGGATCGGCTGTGGAGTCGTGCCGGGGCGGCCGGTCCTCCTAGCATCGGGCGGTGCGCGTGAAGTCGGCTGTCACTCTGCTCGCCCTCGCCCTGACGACGGCGATGCTCCCCGCCTGCGGTGACGATCCGGCCCCCGCGCCCGACGCCGGCGTCGCCGGCTCGTCGGCCAGTCCGGCAGCCGCCCCGGCGGCTTCCCCGAGCGGGCGTTCGGGTCTCGGCAGCGCCCGGCCGAGCCCCAGCGCGGCCACCGTCACGTTCCGCGCCGGCAACCCGAACGGCCGGGCCGCCGTACCGGCCGAGGCGCGGCCGGTGGACACCTCGCGCCCGACCCGTACCGTCGGCAGCGGCACCCCGGCGAGCTGCACCTCGGAGGCGGTGGTGAAGGCCGTCGCGGCCGGTGGCGTCATCACGTTCGACTGCGGACCTGCGCCGGTGACCATCACCATGAAGGCCACAGCCAAGGTGGTGAACTCGCACGGCCCGCGCGTCGTGCTGGACGGCGGCGGCACTGTCACGCTGAGCGGCGGCGGCAAGCGCCGGATCCTCTACATGAACACGTGCGACGAGGCACAGGGCTGGACCACCTCGCACTGCCAGAACCAGGACCACCCCCGGCTCACCGTGCAGAACCTGACGTTCGCCGACGGGGACGCCACCGGCGAGCGGACCGAGGGCGGTGGGGGCGGCGCCATCTTCGTGCGCGGCGGGCGGTTCACCGTGATCAACTCACGGTTCGTCGGCAACCGCTGTGACCGCACCGGCCCGGACCTCGGAGGCGCCGCGCTGCGGGTGCTGAGCCAGTTCGAGAACAAACCGGTGTACGTGGTGAGCAGCACCTTCACCGGCGGGGTGTGCGCCAACGGCGGGGCGTTGAGCAGTATCGGCGTCTCCTGGACGGTGTTGAACAGCGTCTTCCGCGACAACCGTGCGGTCGGTACGGGAGCGAACCCGGCCCGGGGCGGCACGCCGGGTGGCGGTAGCGGCGGCGCGATCTACTGCGACGGCAACGAGTTCGCGGTACGGATCGCCGGCACGGTGATCGAGGACAACAGCGCAAACGAGGGCGGCGGCGCGATCTTCTTCGTCAGCAACAACCGCACCGGCACCCTGAAGATCGACAGCAGCACCTTGCGAAGAAACCCCAGCAGAGGCTTCGAGACAAAGGGCCACCCCGGCATCTTCTTCCTGGGCGCCCAGATCTCCTGACCGTCCTGCCCGCTCCTGCCCGCCCCGTCCCGTCCCGTCCCGTCCCGTCCCGTCCCGTCCCGTCGATCATGAAGTTGACGGCCTCCCCGTCGGCGTGTCGCACCGTCAACCTCATGATCGCCGCCTGACCAGCCCGGCTCGCGCACGCCACTCTCGCCCCGCCTCGTCGATCATGAAGTTGACGGTCCCGTCGTCGGCGTGTCGCCCCGCCAACTTCATGATCACCGGCCAACTCCCGACCCGACGGCACCCACCCCGCCCGCCTCACCTCGCGCCTGCCCTCTCAACTCCGTGATCAAGGAGTTCGCGTCCTAGTTGATCTATGGGAGGGACACAAACTCCTTGATCAACAGGGCGAGGTGGGGCGGGGCGGGCGGGGTCAGGCGGAGACGGCCGGGTCAGTAGGGGTTGGGGTGGCCCGGGAGTTGGCCTCTGGTCAGGGCTGCGGGCCGCCCTGGGAGCGCCGGATCCGGGGACAGCGGCGGGGAGCCGGTCCCGGCACGAGTGGCCATGCCGGCGAACAACTCCTTCAGGGCGGTCACCGTGTCGATCTGAGGAGTCCACCCGAGTTCGGTCTCGGCACGGTGGCTGGACATCAACGGCACGTTCAGCGCCAGATCGACCCACCCGGTGTCGACCGGTTGCAGCCGCGCCCGCCAGGTCAGCGCCGCCGCAGCACGCAGCACCGGCACCGCCACCGGCAACGTCCAGCCGTGGAAGTGCCGGGCCACCAGCTCCGGCGTCAGCACCGGGTCGGCCGCCACGTTGAAGGCGCCGCTCGCATCACCCACGACCGCCCGGGCGTACGCGTCCGCGACGTCGTCGGCGTGCACCGCCTGCATCCGGAGTCGCCGGTTCGACGGCACCAGCGGAATCCGGCCGTACCGCAGCAGGCGCACCGGCACCAGTGGGCCGAGGAAGTACCGGCTGATCTCCGTACCGGCCTCCCGCTGGAAGATCAGTCCCGGCCGCAGCCGTACGACGCGCAGCTTCGGGTGCTCCCGCTGCACGCCGTCGAGTAGTGCCTCCACCTCCGCCTTGTCCCGGCTGTACGACGACGTCTCCACACCGGTCGCCGGCCAGTTCTCGCTGACCGGCTGGTTCTTCGGGCCGGGCGCGTAGGTGCCGACAGATGAGGCGTACACCAGGGCCGGAACGCCGACCCGGACGGCGGCCTCGATCACCGCGCGGCTGCCGCCGACGTTGGTCCGGTGGAGCGTGCGGCGGTCGTGGCTGGGCTGGATCTGCCAGGCCAGGTGCACGACCGCCCGCGCCCCGGCGAAGATCCGCACGAGTTGGTCGGCGGCACCGGGTGCGCCGATGTCGCAGGAGTGCCACTCCACGTCGCCGTACGGTTCACCGGCGTCCGGTCCGGGCAACCGGCGGGCCACGCCGACCAGTTCGGTGCCCGCCTCCCGCCGCAGCCGGCGCAGCACTGCCGTCCCCACGTTGCCGGTCGCCCCCACGATCACGATGCGCATGACGGGTGCGGTACCCGCTGAACCGGGCAGCAACCGCTCACGGACGGGGGTTCGTCCGCACCCAGCCCCTCTCGCGGTCGCGGCGACCGGCGGTGGCGGCCAGGCAGCGCGGGCAGAGCCAGCCCTCCGGGTCGGCCTCGGTGAGCACGTCGGTGCCGGAGTAGTCGAACGGCACGTGCGGGAAGCGGCGCAGCCGGGTCCGGCTCAGCGGCAGCCCGCACAGCGTCTGGTTCCGGCCCGGCAGCCAGGCGTGCACCTCACCGCCGGGCCGGCGTACGCCGTCGTCGCCCGGCACCTCGCGGGACGCCGCCACGGCGGCGGTGCTCGTGACTCGCATGGTCGCCCAGGTTCCCCGGCCGCCGCCGTTCACGCCTGGCGGCGACAACCCCTGGGGTACGCGGGCGCAGCGCGTACTCCCGTGGTGGTAGCCCGATCGACGACTCCGGGGCGACGACCGGCGGCGATGCGCGTCCATACGCTGCCGCCGTCACCACTTGCCGCGACCCGAGGGAGTCCCAGAATGTCGATCCGTCACCTGCTCGCCACCACTGTCGTCGGAGAGTTCGCCCCGGCCGCGCACACCTCGCTCGCCGCCGGGGGCATCGGCGGCTCCGGGCGGGCCGGCGCCACTGTCATCGCCCTGGTGGGCCTGGCCAGCGTGGTCGTCGGCGGGCTGGCACTCAGCCGCTCTCGCCGGGGGCCGGGCGAGGGGCCGGTTCAGGCCCTGGTGGCTGCTGCGTCCGGGCTGGTCAGCATGGTCCTCAGCGCGTGGCATCTGGCGCTGACCACCGAAGGACTCGGCAGCGGTCAGGGGCGTGCCGGTGCGGTCGCCGGTGTGGCGTTGGGCCTGATCGGGGCGGTGCTGGGCGGGCTGGCGCTGGCCCGTTCCCGTCGCACCGCCTGACCGGGTCGCTCGGTCTGTCCCGGCGGCTCGCTCAGGAGGCGGTGAGCCAGCCGGGGACGGTGAGCCCCGACTCGTATGCGAGCACCACCAGCTGGGCCCGGTCCCGTACCCGCGTCTTGGTCATGATCCGGCTGACGTGCGTCTTCGCGGTGGCCGGGCTCAGCACCAGCCGGGCCGCGATCTCGTCGTTGGACAGGCCGGCGGCGACCAGGGCGAGCACCTCCCGCTCCCGCTCGGTGAGCGCGTTCAGCCGGGGGCCCGGGTCCGGATGCCGGGTCCGGGCGGCGAACTCGGCGATCAGTCGGCGCGTGACGGCCGGGGCGATCAACGCGTCGCCCCGCGCCACCACCCGTACGCCGTGGATCAGCTCCGCCGGCTCGGTGTCCTTGACCAGGAAGCCGCTCGCGCCGGCCCGCAACGCGCCGTAGACGTAGTCGTCCAGGTCGAACGTGGTCAGGATGATCACGCGGGCGTCGGTGCTGGCGACGATCTCCCGGGTAGCGGCCAGCCCGTCCAGCAGCGGCATCCGGATGTCCATGAGGACGACGTCCGGCCGTAGTTCCCGCGTCAGCCGTACCGCAGTGGTGCCGTCGGCGGCCTCGCCGACCACCTCGATGCCGTCCTCGCCGTCGAGGATGGAGCGGAAGCCCGCGCGTACCAGAGTCTGGTCGTCGGCCAGCAGCAACCGGATCATGTCGTCTCCCCCTGTGCCGTGCGTGGCGCCGGGACCGGCAGCGGGGCGGGCCGCAGCGGAAGGCGGGCCCGCACCAGGAAGCCGCCGTCCGGGCCTGGCCCGGTGGTGAGCGAGCCGCCCAGCGCCCGGGCCCGCTCGCCCATGCCGAGGATCCCGTTCCCGGGCGGGCCGGCGGGACCGGCGCCGTCGTCCGCCACCTCCACCAGCACCTCGTCGCCGTCCGGCACGACCCGGACCACCGCCGTGGTCGCGCCCGCGTGACGGCTCACGTTGGTGAGCGCCTCCTGGACGATCCGGTACGCGGACAGATCCACCTCCGGCGGAAGCGGCCCGGCCTCCGTCACCTCGGTACGCACAGTCAGCCCGCGCCGCCCGGCCGCCGTGACCAGCTCGTCGAGGCGGTCGAGACCGGGCGCGGGCCGGTTCGGCGTCGTACCCTCCTGCCGGAGCACGCCCAGCGCAGCCCGCAGCTCGCGCAGCGTCTCCCGGCTCGTCTGCTTGATCACGGTGAGTGCCTCCGCCGACCGCTCCGGATCGGGCCGGTGCAACGCCGCGCTCGCCTGCACGCTGATCAGCGACAGGTGATGGCCGAGCAGGTCGTGCAGCTCGCGGGCGATCCGCAGCCGCTCCTCGGTGGCCCGGTGGCGGGCCTCCTCCTCCTTGCGCTGCTCCGCGGCGAGCACCCGGGCCTGCACCTCGGCGAGATAGGCCCGCCGGTTGCGGGTCACGCCGACGATGACCGCGACCAGCCACCCGGCGTGCAGCAGCGTCGCGCCGTTCCCGCTGACACCGGTCCGGGTGTAGCTGTCGGCGACGGCGAAGGAGACGACCGAGGCCAGGCCGAGCCCCACCGCGACAGCGAGGTACCCCTCGTCGACGACCGTGTAAAGCGCCACGACGAACACCAGCATGATCGGCCCGGGCCGGTGCAGCAGAGCCCCGTACGCGGCGACAGCGGCCAGCGCCACCAGCCCCACGGCCACCGGGTGTCGCCGGCGCAGGTAGAGCGCTGCGGAGGAGGCGAGGACGACGAGCAGCGCCACGAGTTCGGCGGTGGTGTCGATGCCCTCCGACTGCACCACCAGGCCGAGCAGGGCCACCAGGGCGACGGCAGGCACGAGAGCGGTCCGCGCCCAGTGCCAGCTCGACATTGCCGAAGCGTAGCGGTCCGTGGACGCAGCGGAGGGCCCCGAAGCGGCGCCGTGGCGGTGTCGTGGCGTGGTCGGGAGGGTCGATGCGCGACGCACGCCGGGCTGATCGGCTTCGGGTAACCTGTGCCGTGCGGGCCGCTAGCTCAATGGCAGAGCTGTGGACTTTTAATCCATAGGTTCAGGGTTCGAGTCCCTGGCGGCCCACTCCCCCGCAGGTCAACGCCCCGTCCGGGGTGTTTTCTGCCGTGATCGAGGCCGGTACAGCAGCAAAGTACAGCGGTAGACCAGCCAGGGTCGCAGCGGCGTGAGCGACACAGCGAAGGGGCGGACGATGGCTGACGAGTCGCTCGTGCGCAACTCACGGCTACTCGGCTTGTTCACCGAGATCGTCCAAGGCCCGGAGGGAACCCTGCGGGCCGTTGAGGCCGCCGGGCGCGGCATCGCTGCCGAGGCGCGCTGCACACTCGCCGTACTCGCCGACAAGCTGACCATCAGGTCCGGCAGCCGGGACGAGCTGATTGAGAGCGCTCCTGCATCCGCCGATCGACTCATGGAGCTAGGGGCCATCGAGGACGATCTGAGCGAGCTGTGGTCCCGTCGCCGAGAGCGCGGTCTTGGCGACGAGGCTTTTGAGGCAAGCCTCCAGCAGATCGTCCTTCGCCTGGAGGCATGGCCCCTGTCCTGGTCACGCCAGCCCGAATGATCGGCGGCCCGTCTTTCATCGGTCGAGTGCGCGGCCGAGCCGCTTGAGCACGTCGAGGGTGGCCGCCGAGGACACCACCGTGTAGATCTCCATCGTGATGGCGAACTGCGCGTGCCGGAGGATCTGCATAGCCACCCGAGGGTGCACGTCCAGGTCGGCCAGGAGCGAGGCGCAGGTCCGCCGGGCGTCTCGGACGGTGATCCGCCGGACCCCAGCCGCGTCGCAACGTCGGTCCCAGAAGCGGTTGAAGTTGCGTGGCTCGACCGGCCAGCCATACCGCGTGGTGAAGATCAGCTCGGAGAGCTGCCAGGCCGGGCCCGCGGTGTCCCGGGCGGCGGTCTGCGCGGCCCGCCGACGGTCGAGCGCCACGGTGCAGATGTCGGCACGTCTCAATCAACCCGGACAAAACGATTTGCTCGCTGCCTGAGGTTGACACAGGGGGTGTCATCGGTCGAGCGCGTTGCCGAGCCGCTTGAGAGCGTCAACGCCAAGTGACCGTCGCGGGTTGGCCCGTCAGTGGTGGAACCGCCAGCGGGTCGCGGTCAGTCCGTCCGAGCCGTAGCCGAAGGCCCGGACCAGAGAGATCTCGTAGAAGGCGTACCGGGGTGATCCGGGCAGACTCTCGTCGTGGGCTCGACCGTCGCGGATGTCGAATGCCCAGCCGTACTTCGTGGCGAAGGCGGCGGCCACCCCGCGCAGCGCGGCATCGCCTGCGACCTGGTGGGCCTTGCCCTCCACCACCAGGTCGAGGTCTTCGCCGCCGACGGTGAGGACGGTGTGCGGGTTGCGGGCCAGGTTCCGGCCCTTGCGGGAGGCCGGGCGGCTCGCGACGCACGGTGCGCCGTCCACCAGTACCAGCATCACCGGGGCGGCATGCGGGCGACCGTCCGGCCGCACCGTCGACAGCCAGCCCCGGTGCGCCGATCGGAGGCATGACAACGCCTGGCTCCAGGGCTTGATGGTTGCCACGTCGGTGTCGAACGGTGTCGCGTCCTTCGGCTGGAAGAGCAGCTCGGCGATCGGCGTACTGACGGTCATGACGGATCCGTGGAGTCGTCGTACTCGTCGTGCAGCCGCCACCACTGGTAGGGCTGGGTCTGCGGCCAACCCTCGGGTGAGTCTTCCCAGGTCTCCTGCCGGCCGTACGGCGTCAGGTCGAGGAAGGTCCAGTTGCTGCCGAGCCGTTCCACGCCGCGGGCGGTGGTGGAGTAGGTACGAAAGATCCGGTCGTCGGCGCGGAGGAAGACGTTCAGCGCGAACCCGTCGCCGGCTCCCATGTCGGCGTTGAAGCTGTTGTGCAGCGACGAGTACCAGGGCAGGGTCCAGCCCATCCGGTGCCGTAGCGCCATGAGGTCGGCAAGTGGGCCACCGGAGATCAGCGCGAGGGTGACGTCGCGGGCGTTGAGGTGGGCCGGGTGGCCGACGTTGTCGGTGAACATCGAGCAGCCCGAGCAGATGTCATCGGCCCCGTGCCACATGAAGGTGTACACGATGAGCTGGCGGCGGCCCTGGAACAGGTCGGCCAGACCGACCGGCCCGTCCGGGCCCTCGAACACGTACTCCTGCTCGACCAGCGTCATCGGCAGCCGGCGACGCGCCGCGGCAAGCGCGTCGAGCTGGCGGGTGAGCATCTTCTCGCGGCTGCGCAGGGTGTCCAGCGCGGTCTGCCAGTCCTCGGTCGGCACGATCGGTGGATGGTTCATGCGGCCTCTTCCCCGTGTCGTCAGCGGCATCAGGTCAGCCCGTTCCCTTAAGGAACGATGCCGATGTGACGTTAACAGAGTCCGTTCCCTGAAGGAACCATCATGAGTATCGTGGGGCCATGCAGCGAACGCAGTTCGGCGCGATGGCGTGCTCGATCGCCCGCACCCTCGACGTCATCGGTGAACCGTGGTCGCCGCTGATCCTGCGCGACGTCTACGCCGGCACACACCGCTTCGAGCAACTCCAGCGGGGCCTCGGCGTGTCCCGCAAGGTGCTCGCCGAGCGCCTGAACTGGCTGGTCACCCAGGGCGTGCTGACCCGGCGTGAGTACTCCACCCGGCCGGTCCGCCACGAATACCTGCTCACCGACAAGGGCATGGAACTGTGCGATCTGCTCCTGGTCATGGTGCGGTGGGGCGACCGGTGGACGGCGGGCGAAGCCGGCCCGCCGGTGCTCTACCGCCACCACGCCTGCGGCCGGACCAGCCAGGTGGAACTGCGGTGCTCGGCGTGCGGACAACCCATGCACGCCACGGACATCGACCTACTACCCGGCCCCGGCGCAGACTCGCGCGACGAAGATGGACTACCCGACCGAGACGAACGCCGGCAGCCCGGATGAGCGCCTGTCTCCGCGAGGCCACGCCGGAAGCCGGCCGAGCTTCGTCACCCGGTCGACCATCGACCGCCCTCAGCGGTCGTCGCATCGAAAACGGTGCCCCCACATAAACGCTCGTTAGGCCTAAGGTCAGCGGCTATGGCGAATACGAGTCGCAACCTGGGACTGGGGCACGGCAGCGCGTTCGGCGAGCGTGGGGTGGCGAAGAGGCTGGGCACATTGAGCCGGCACACATCGCTGACCGGCCGGCGATTACTGGAGATCGGCTGCGGGGACGGCACGTACACGATGCGGCTGGTCGGCGCGTTCGAGCAGATCGAGGCCGTGGACATCCAGCAGGATCGGCTGGAGCTGTTCCGGGAGCGGCTGGCCGGCGATCCGGCGGCGGCCCAGAAGATCAACGTGCGGGAGTTGTCGGCTACCGAGCTGGACTACCCGGACGAGAGCTTCGACCTGGTCACCGCCATCGAGGTGGTGGAGCACATCGACGACCTCGATGCCGCCCTGCGGCAGGTCCGTCGCGTGCTCGTGCCCGGCGGCTGCTTCGCGCTGACGACGCCCAACCGGTGGTTTCCGTTCGAGACGCACGGGTTCCTGATCCGCGGTAAGCGTTACCGGCCAGCGCGGGGTCCGTTCCTGCCGTGGATCGTGCCGCTGCACCGGCGGCTGGCCGATGCCCGTTGCTTCACCGCCCGTGGCTTGTCCGCGCAGCTCCGGCGGGCCGGGCTGGAGCCGGTAGCGGTGGACTACATCATGCCGCCGTTCGACCGGTCCCATTTCGGGCGTCGTATCCGGCCGGTGACCGACGCGGTCGAGCGATCGCCGTTGAGGTTCTTCGGCATGGCCCTGGCGGTGGTCGCCCGCCGACCGGCATGACGGTCCCACCGAAACCACAGGGGTACGGCCGGACGCCGCGCACCTGCCCCATCCGTGACGAAGGGCCTCGCGCGCTGGCGGCCGAGTACCGCACCGAGTTGCTCGTCCCCTGACAGGTACGGATCAGCCGTGCCGAGCGGCGACATCCAGCAGACCTTCGTAGAACTCGACGAGCTCGGTGTCGCTCGGGTCGATCGTTTGTAGGCAGCGGGCCACACCCTCGGTGAGCGCGGCGGCGATTCGCTCGGCTCGGTCCGGTTCCAGGCGCGGCAGCCTCAGCAGGCTCATCGACCGGGCGGGCCACAGATACATGTCCAGGTCGTCGTCCTGAAGCATCCCGGCGGGCACCGCCCTGACGATGTCCGCGTAGACGCGGCCCTGGATGTACCACTCCCGGTCGGCGTCGAAGATCACGATCATCATTGCCGTCTCCGCTCCCCCCGCGCGCCGGCTGTCTCACACAATTCGATCCAGCCTAGTTCTCATCCTGCGTGGACTCGGGTCGCGATCGCAGAGACACGACGGACGGGCCCGGTGTTCGCGTTCACATCGGGCCCGTCCGTCGCGCGCCTTCCGGAAGTGGGTCAGCTCGTCGCGACGAGCTGGAACCGCTGGTTGGCCTGGCCGTTGCAGTCGTAGATCTGCACCTGCTGGCCGTTGCCGGTGCCCCAGACGTCGAGGCAGCGGCCGGACTGGACTCCGGTGATGGTGCCGTTGGAGTTGACGTTCCACTGCTGGTTCGTCTGCCCGTTGCAGCTGTAGATCTGGACGGCGGAGCCGTTGCCGGAGCCAGCGGCGTCCAGGCACATCGAGCCGTACACGGTCAGCTGCCGGCTGGAGGTGTACGTCCACCGCTGGTTGGTCAGGCCGTGGCAGTCGTAGAGCTGCACCCGAGTGCCGTTGCTCTGCGAAGAGTTGGGTACGTCGATGCACCGGCCGGACTGGTTGCCGACGATCCGGCTCGCGCCGTTGGTCGGCGGCGGCGTGGTCGGCCCGGCGGTCGGGGTCGGCCCGGCGGTCGGCGACGCGGTCCCGGTCGGCGTGGGGTTGGGCGTCGCGGCGTTGAGGGCGTTGAGGACCGAGTTGTACGCGGCCTTCTTGTTGCCTCCGCCGTCGAACAGCAGCGGGTTCTCGTTGGAACGCCACGAGTCGCTGTCGCGGACGCCCCAGACGGTGATGCCGATGCAGCGCGGCACGTTCAGACACGCCTGCGTCAGACCCGCGTACTGGCTGGTCGACGAGTTGGTGACGTCGACCTCGGTCAGCGCCACGTCGACGCCGAGGGCGGCGAAGCTGGACAGCGTGGTCTGGAAGTTGCCCGGCAGCGAGCTGCCGCCGGTGAAGTGGGTCTGCAACCCGACGCAGTCGATCGGCACACCGCGGGACTTGAAGTCCCGGATCATGTTGTAGACGCCCTGCGTCTTGCCGTACGACCAGTTCTCGATGTTGTAGTCGTTGTAGCAGAGCTTCACCGACGGATCCGCCGCCCGAGCGGTACGGAACGCCACCTCGATCCAGTCGTTACCGGTGCCCTGAAGGTTCGACTGGCGGCGACTGCCGTCCTCGTTGAACGCCTCGTTCACCACGTCCCACGCGGCCAGCTTGCCCCGGTAGTGGGCCATCACGCCGTTGATGTGGTTGATCATGGCGGTGCGCAGCGAGCTGCCACTCAGGCGCTGCATCCAGGCCGGCTGCTGGGCGTGCCACGCCAGCGTGTGGCCGCGGACCTGGAGGCCACGCTGAGTCGCCCAGTTGTAGATCTGGTCGCCGGAGGAGAAGTTGAACTGGCCCTGGTTGGGCTGGAGCGCGTCCGGCTTCATCTCGTTCTCGGCCGTGATCATGTTGAACTCACGGGCCGCGATGGTGCTGTAGGTGGAGTCGCCGAGCCGGCTCGCCGCGATGGCGGTGCCGAAGTACCGTCCCGACTGTGCCGCGGCGGCGCCGAGCGTGCTCGCCGCCGCCTGGGCCAGGCTGGGCACCACGAGCGCGGCACCGGCCAGTGCCAGCGCGCTGGTGACGGCGGCCAGCACCACACGGTGACTGCGCCTCGGTAGATGTTTCATGACACTCCTCTGCATATCGGACGATGATGCGCTGGCGATGCCCGGCTGGACGCGGATGAGAGCCGGCGGTGCGCCCACTTCCCGCGTCACTGCCCTGAAACTTTTCGAAGATGTACCGGTAACTTCCCTGGGAAGATATCCGCGACGGCATGATCGGTCAATGTCGATGTCAACGCGAACATGGACTCGACCGGCTGATCAGCGCGGGAGTCCATGCATGGCCATGAGAGCGAAGCGCAACGAGAACCGGGACGCGGACCGAAAGTTTCGGAGATTCCCGGCCCGGCCGGTCAGCGATCGGCGGCGTCGTACCGCTCGCGGTTGGCGTGCACCTCGTCCATGTGCGCCTCGGCCCACAGCTTCATGCCGTACATCAGCCGGTGCAGCGACTGACCGAGGTCGGTCAGCTCGTAGGTGACTGTGACCGGCACGCTCGGCGTCACGGTGCGGGTGACCAGGCCGTCGCGTTCCAGGGACCGCAACGTCTGGGTGAGCATCTTCTGGCTGACCCCGGCCAGCCGCCGGGACAGCTCGGAGTAGCGCATGACCTGCGGCTCCGCGTTGCGGTCCGGGCCGTCGCGGCCGAGCGCGGCCAGGATCAGCGCCACCCACTTGTCGGAGATCCGGTCCAGGAGTTGCCGGCTCGGGCAGCCGGCGAGGAACGCGTCGTACTCCTCACGCGCCTGCGCCCGCTTCTCCGCCGCCGTCTGCGTCGGCATCGTCCGCACCTCCTCCTACCCGGGGGTACCCAACGCACTCCGAAGTGCGTACTTCCCGAAAGAAAGTTACCCCTCCATCGTGGAGCAGGGCATTCCTCAAGAACAAGGAGACACCATCATGGGTACGCGTACCTTCCGCGCCGCCGTCGTCCGCGCTCCGGGCGGACGGGACACGATCGAGATCATCGACGTTCCGGAGCGCGAGCCGGGGCCCGGCGAGGTCCGGGTGGACGTCGCGGCGGCACCGGTCAACCCGGCCGACCTCGGGGTCGTCGGCGGTTTCTTCCACTCGCTGGGGCTCATCCACCAGCCGCACCACACCGGCCTGGGCTGGGACTTCGCCGGTGTCGTCGCCGCGGCCGGGCCGGGCGTCGACCTCGCCGTGGGCACCCGGGTCGCCGGGCTGGTCGGCGGGTTCGACCGCGACTTCGGCACGTACGCCGAGCAGCTCGTCGTAGCCGCGGCCGACGTCGCCGTCGTACCCGATGATCTGGATCTGGTGGCGGCGGCGACAGTGCCGCTCAACGGCCAGACCGCGGCGCAGATCGTCGACCTGCTCGGCGACCCTCCCGCCGACGGCCGGCTGCTCGTCACCGGCGCGGCCGGCGCGGTGGGCGGCTACGTCGTGCCGCTCGCCCGGGACCGGGGATGGCGGGTGACCGGCCTGGCGCGGGCCGGGGACGAGAAGTTCGTCCGCGGACTCGGTGCGGACTTCATCATGGCGGCCGAGCCGGGCTGGGACGCTGTCGCCGACGCCGCCGGATGGCAGGACCAGGGGCTCGCGCTGGTAGGCGACGGCGGCGTGTTCGTCGGCGTGCGGCCGAACGCCCACCCGGCCGCCGAGCGCGGTGTCACGGTGCGCGCGGTCGACGTGCGCCCCGACGGGGTACGCCTCGCCGACCTGCTCGCCCGCACCGCAGCCGGTGAGCTGCCGGCCCGGGTGCACACGGTCCTGCCGCTGGACCGGGTGGCGGACGCGCACCGGGCGGTGGCCGAGGGCGGGGTACGCGGACGCTACGTGCTGCGCCCCTGATCAGCAGCGCACCGCCACCCGAGCGACCGCACGGTCCGCGGCTTCGGGTGGCACGTCGCTCCGGCCGCCGACGTCCAACGCCAGCAAGCCCTGGTCCAGGCCGACGAGCAACGTTCCGCCGACCGTGCAGCAGGTGAGCGCCGGGTGGTAGACGGGGATGGTATGCAACACCCGGCCGGTGGACGGATCCCAGATCCGTACCGTCCGGTCCCGGCTGGTCGAGGCGAGCAGATCCCGTCCGCCGACGCGCACCAGGCTCAGCCCGGTGACGGCGGCCGTGTGGCCGGTGAACACGCCCACGGGCTGGCCCCACTCGGCGTCCCACACACGGATCGTGTGGTCGGCGCTGGCCGACGCCAGCATCCGGCGACCCGCAACGACGAGCCCGCAGAGCGCGGTGACCGCGTCCTGGTGTCCCTGCCGGGTCCAGACCGGTGTGTCACCACCGCCCCACAGCATCACCGTGCCGCTCTTGTCGGCCGAGGCGAGCGCCTCCACACTGGGCCACCGGACCGTCGCGAGGGCGGTCACCCAGGCACGGGTGACGTGCCCGAGCAGGACCGCCCGCACGGCGCCGGTCTGCGGGTGCCAGAGCCGGATGGCCTGGTCGTCGCCGGCCGACGCGACGAGCGTCTCACCGCCGATGACGATCGGACAGACCGCCGCCACCGGGGCGTGGTGCTCGGTCATCGACCCCATCTGCGCGCCGTGCCGCACACTCCACGTCCCGACCGTGTTGTCGTCCTGCGCGGTGACGAGCAATGGCTCCTCGACGTCGGCGACCGCGCACATCGCGTTGACCGGCCCGCCGGGTGTCGGAATCTCCCGCAACCGCTCGCCGGTGGCGGCGTCCCAGACGCCCACGCGCCCGTCGGCGCCGCCGGAGGCGACGAGACCCGGCCGCTCGCCGGGGACCGCGCAGAGGCTGTGCACGGGCCCGAGCCGGTCCCGCTCGGCGACCGTGTCCGGTCGGCCGCCCGCCGGATCCCACAGCCGCACAGTGCCGTCGTCACCCGCCGTCGCCAGCATCCGGTCCTTCGCCGTACGCAGCTCGCAGACCGCGCGGATCCAGCTCGCATGTCCCCGCAGGCTCGGCCGAATGGTCCAGGTCGAAACGTCCCAGATCCGGATGAGCCCGTCCTCACCTGTCGACACGAGCAGACAGCCCTCGTCGACCTCGACCGTGCAGAGATCCGTGACAGGTCCGCCGGTGGCGAGGATGTGGACGCATTCGCCGCTCTGCGGATCCCAGAGCCGGACCGTACCGTCGTAGCCGGCCGAGGCGAGCAACGTGCCGCCAGGCGCACGGACGGCGTAGAGGGTGGTCACCCAGCCGACGTGTCCGGTGAGAGTCAGCGCCGGGCGCGTGTCACATGTCGGCTCCCAGACCCGGACCACGCCGTCGAAACCGGTGGAGGCGAGCAGGTGCCGGCCGCCCGCCGGAACGTACGTCACAGCGGTCACCCAGCCCGAGTGGCCGGTCAGCGCGTAGCGCTGCGTCCCGGTCACCGGATCCCAGATCCGAACCGTCCGATCGTCGCCGGCCGAGGCGAGCAGGTCGCCGTCCGGCAACGGGATGACGCAGATGTTGCGGACCCAGTCGTCGTGCCCGCGCAGTTCGTGCCGGCGCTGACCGGTTCGCGGATCCCACAGGCCGACAGTCCCGTCGTGACTTGCGGTGGCGATCAGCGTCTCGCCGGCGCCGGTACGGACGGCGCACAACCCGCGGATCGTGTCGCCGTGACAGGTGAAGACCGCCACGGCCTGGTTGGTCAACGGATCCCAGAGCCGGACCGTGCCGTCGTCACCGGCGGAGGCGAGCAACCACCGATCGTCCAGCTCGACGGCTGCCACGTCGTAGACGGCCTGCGAATGCCCGTCCAGCACACTGCGCTCCTGCCGGGGCGGGGTGTGCGCCCAGCGCGCGCGGTACGGCGCGGCGTCGGCCTCGATCCCGCTGCCCAGCCCGTCGAGTCGGTCGACCACCGAGAAGAGGGCGGCGCGCTCGGCCGGCGCCGCCGCGACCGCGAGCGGCGTGCGGCGCAGCAGCCGTACCCGTGATCGGGACAACGGTTCCAACGGTCTCTCCATGTCGACGACCGAGAGCAACCGCTCCAGGTGCGCGTGCAGGAGGTAGTCCTCGTCGGCGAGGAGCCGTTCCACGAGCCCGGCGCGGGAGGCGTGCTGCGGCAGGGAGCGCCGTAGGTAGTCGGGCACCGAGGCCCATCCCACCTCAGCCGCCAGGTCCGTCCAGGCCGCGACGAGCCGTCGCTGGTCGTCCCGCCGGGATGCCCCGGCCAGCAACGCGTCGTTGAGGGCCTGGTGGAACAGGCGGTACGCGGGCTGGCTACCGCCGCCGGTCTCGACCAGGAAGTTCGCCGCCGACGTACGGGCGAACGCGAGGAGTTCGTCCTCGGTGACCGTACCGCCGAGCGCGGTCACCGCGATTCGCCAGAGCGACAGCGGCAGACCCGGCGTCTCGGCGTACGCCAGGGCGGTGAGGGCGAGCCGGGCGGAGGCCGAGCCGGCAGCCGGCAGCCCGGCCAGGTAGGAGTCGAGCGCATGGGCCACTGTCGCGGTGAACGACACCGAGGCCGGGTCGACCGGCTCGATGTCGCGCAGCGCGTGTGCCCGGGCGACGAGACCGGCCACCAGGAAGTTCCCCTTCGCCAGCCCGGCGATGCGGCGGGCCAGCGGGGCGGCCGCCGCCGGGTCGGTGTACGGATTGCCCGGCCGTTCCGCGCCCAGCAGCCGCAGGGTCGCCAGGGCGTAGTTCATCAGATCGGCCTCGGCGAAGTACTCGGGCGTGTCCAGATCCACCAGCTCGACCGGATCACCGAAGCAGGAGATCAGGTCACCCCGGTCGTCGCCGCGCCGGGTGCCGACGACCACCCGGACGCCGTACCGGCCGCACTCCCGGGCCAGCGGTAGCAGGACGTCGTCGATGACCTGCCGCGCCTGACCGGGGGCGGCCGTCTCGTCCAGCGCGTCGATGACGAGCGCGAAACGAGCCGGACGACGCGCCAGCCGGTCCCGCACCGCCGGCATCAGGTCAGCCGGCGCACCGGGCAGGTCGACGGCGGCGGCCCGTGCGATCTCGACCGCCACCTCGAGCGCGGTCTTGCCCTTGGCGTGCACGGCGCAGGACACCGAGCCGACAGTGGCCCGCACGGCGTTGTCGCCGCCCGGCAGGCCGGCCCGGATCTGCTGGTCGGCCGTGGTCACGACACGGCCCAGGACGGCGGACTTACCGACCCCGGGTGAGCCCGTGACGATCAGCGGCCGGGTGGCGGGCGCCTCCCCGTCGATGAAGTCGACGATCCGCCGGAGCGCGGCCGTACGACCCCGGAACCGCGCGCCACCCTCGGTGTCCACGGCGACGCCCCGCGCTCGGGGCAGCCAGTGCCGGCCGGCCTCACCGTCGGTGCTCAACGTCCACCCCCAGGCCGAGAGGGCGGCGTCGTCGGCGTCCTCGACCCGCCAGGCCGACAACGCGCCCAACGTCATCGCCGGCACCTGTTCGTCGGCGTGGTGCAGGGTCACCGCCTGACCCTTGCCCTTGCCGTCGGCCGTGACGACGACGCCGACCACCGCCTCGTACTCCGGGGACCACAGGGCGCCCCCGCTGAACCCTTTGCTGAGCGGCCCGGAGGCTCCGCTGTCGATGGTGACGTGGCCGTACCCGCCGGTCTCGACGACGGAACCGGTCGCCTGGAGGCCACCGACCACTCCCGTCGGGAAGCCGTACGCCCAGAAGGGACGGTCGAGCAGCGGCTCGGGGGCGAGGCAGCGCAGCCGCGCCGGGGTGACGGTGGCCGGCACCGGCTCGACGAGTTCGAGCACGACCAGATCGACGTACGCCTCCCGCATGCCGTCGTGCCGGCACTGCCGGACCTTGCGCCGATCGAAGTAGGCGACCTTGGGTGCGCGTGGAAAGGCGACCATGAGATCAGGGCGGAGGGTGCCATCGGCGGCGAACGCCACGTGGTGGCAGGTGAGCACCAGGTTGGTGGCGATCACGATGCCGGTGCCGAGCGCCGTGTGCGGGTCCGCCTCGCGGTGCAGAGCAACCGCCCACGAGCTCTCGTCCGGGGCCGCTGTCACGGGCCGACCCGGCCGTCAGCGCCGTGGGCCGGCACCGCGATCGGTGGGGCCGTCCGGCTGCCAGGCGAGCGTGACCTCGAAGTTCGCCTCTCCGGTCGCCTTCGCCACCACCCAGCTCGCCGTGCCGGTGGCCTTGATCCCGAAGCGCACCTCCACCGCGTCTGGAGAAACGGTCTTGACCTGTTCCAGCAATTCCCGGGCGGCGGCGACCGCCGGCGCCGCGGATTCGCGTACCCAGCCGGCGACATCGCCGAAGCCGGCGGGCTGGAAACCGGGCGTCGGCTCGACTTCGATCAAGGCAACCGTTTCGTCATCGACCTGGTAGCGGACCACCTCAGACTGCACGGTCACCTCCGTGACGTATTTCAGGAGAACAGGCAGGAGGGCTCGCGGCGGAGCAGAACTCCGGCCCTCTCACCGGTCTGCCATGCTGCCCGCTGTCCTTGTCACTTCGCAATGGTCGGGACGGCGAACCGCGCCGAAGCCGCCGAACAGGCGTTTCAATCGAGCCGTCCACGCAGGACCGTTGGAGATCCACTACGCGGCCCTGTCGGCTTTCGTCAGCGAGATCGGTGACCTTGCGCGAGTCCGGCACCGTCGGCAGAATCGGCCCGTGCGCCCGGGGCCAGCCCTCGTTGCCCACCTCGATCATGGCCACCCCTTCCGAGCCTTCGATCACACCGTCGACGCGGTGGGAGCTCGTGCCGCAGAGGAGCATCCGCATGCCGGAAAAGGAACTGACCCTCGTCGACCGGTGCATTCTTGTCACGCTGATGGTGAAGGCGGCGCCTTTGCCGCAGACCTACTTCACCAATGTCGCCGGAATCGGGCTGAAGGCGGATCACCGCCGTCGACTTCAGTCACTCGGCCTGATCGAGGTTACGGAGAAGCCCATCACCCTGGCGCTCACCGACAGAGGATGGGATCGGGCCACGGAGGAGCTGGGCGCGGAGCCACCCAAGGGTGCCGGTACCGCCGGCGGCACGCTCTACGTGGCGCTCGACTTCCTGCGCCGGCTGATCGACCACTCCGGGACCCGCGCCGACGACCTCTTCCGGATGCAGATCAACCGGAGCGAGGTCGTCGCGCCGCCGGTGACGTCGTCGGGGGCACCAGCCGTCGACGCGGTCGCGCTGATCCGGCAGGCGTACCACGAGCTGGCCGCCAAGCCCGGTGACTACGTGATGCTGGCCGACCTTCGCGGCGCTCTCATCGACCTGTCCCGCCCCGAGTTCGACGCCGCACTCATGACGCTCAATCGGGAGCGTGGCGTACACCTGGTGCCCGAGTCCAACCAGAAGGTCCTCAAGCCGCAGGAGCGGGCGGCGGCGGTGACCATCGGCAATCAGGACAAGCATCTGGTCGCCATCTCGTCATGATCGGTGACGAGCAACGCCGTGCCCTCGCAGCGCTGAGGTTCAACTGGGCTCCGACCCCGGACGACGTCTGGAAACCCACGCCGTTCCACGTGGAGGGCCTGCACCACGACGTCGTCACGACGGTCCTGGACAGCTTCGCGGAGGCTCAGGCCAGCACCGACTCCAGTCCGGTGGGGGTGGCCATCCTCGGCCAGCGCGGCACCGGCAAGACCCACCTCATCGGCACGGTCCGCCAGCAGGTGCAGGCACGCGGCGGGTTCTTCTTCCTGGTCGAGCTGCTCGAGGCCCGGACGTTCTGGCAACGCACCGCGATCTCGATGCTGGAGGGCCTTGTCCGGCCGATGTCGGACGAGACGACCCAGCTGCGGACGTTCCTGCGCCGGCTGGCCGACGAGGTGGGGGCGCCTCGGGCGGTACGGCGCGCGGTCGCCGGCGAGACCGAACTCAGCCGGTCGACGCTCGACGCGTTCGCCGACCTGATCCGCAAGAAGGACCGCCAGATCGGCACGGAGTGCCAGGACACCGCGCGGGCCCTGGTGCTCTACGCGGCCGAGCAGTCCGCGGTGCAGGACATCGGCTACGACTTCCTGTCCTCGATGGACGAGGAGGAGCCCGGCCAACGGGCCGGGTGGGGGCTGCGGCGCAACCGACGGGCTCCCCAGGAGGTGGTCCGGGACATCTCCCGGCTGCTCGCCGTCGTCGGCCCGACCGTGATCGCGGTGGACCAGATCGACCTGATGATCGCCCAGTCCGTGAAGGCCACGAACCAGGACGCCCGGGGCGAGGCGGACTGGCAGACGTCGCTCCTGCTCGAACAGGTCGCCAGCGGCCTGATGGCGCTGCGCGAGACCACTCGCCGGACCCTGTCCGTCGTCTCGTGCCTGCCGCAGACGTGGCGCAGCATCCAGCAGCAGGCGACGGACACCGTCCAGGACCGGTTCCGGGAAGCCGCCCCGCTCAAGGAGATCCCGTCCGTCGAGGTGGGTCGCGAGCTGGTCGAGAAGCGGTTCGCGGTGCTCTTCGAGGGCCTCGGGTTCACACCGCCCCACCCCACCTGGCCGGTCCACCCGGACGCGTTCCAGGAAGTAGTCGGCTTCACCCCCCGTGAGCTGCTGCGACGGATCGACGCACACGTCCGGGCCTGCCTGGCCGACGGTGAGGCGCGGGAACTGCGGCACCTGCTGCACACGACCGGCGATCGCGCCGCCGACGGACTCGCCCACGCCCCGGTCACCGGGCCGCCGCCGGAAGACCGGACGAACGGATTCGGCAAGATCGACGCCCGGTATGCGGAGCTGGTCGCCGCCGCCGACACCACCTCCGCCCTGTCCCCGCAGTCGGAGGACGCCCGCGTCCCGCGCCTGCTCGAAGCCGGCCTGACCGCGTGGATCGCCGCGCAGGGCACGGCCGTCGACGCGTTCAGCCTCGACCCGATCCCCGCCGGCACCAAGCCGGCGCTGCACGCCCGGCTACGGCACAGCCTGAGCGAGGACAGCGAGGACGAGGAGCACTGGTCGTTCCGGGCGATCTCCGCGCCGCACCACATCGCCGTGCTCAACCGGATCCGCAACGCGATCACGACCGCCGGGCTCACCGAGGGGGTCGCCAAACGCCGGCTCTTCCTGCTGCGAAGCGCGGAGTGGTCGGCCGGTGCCCGTACCCGCGAGGTGCTTGACGCGTTCGAGCGGGCCGGCGGCCGGCGGCTTCCCCTGAACGCGCCGGACGTCGCCCGGCTGGCCGCGCTCGAACAACTCATCCAGGACTACGGGCGGGAGACGCTGCGGCCGTGGTTCGCCGATCGCCGGCCGGCGTCCGACATCACCTGCCTGCGGGAGGCGCTGGGCGACTGGCCGGGCGAGCCGGCAGCCGTCCGGGCCGAAGAGGGACCGAAGGAGGCGCCGGACCGGCCCTCGGTCGGGAAGCCACCGCCGGTCACCGCCGCACCGCGCTCTGCCGATCCCGTCCCGGTGTCGCCGGTGGTCGCTCCCCTGCCGCCGGTTGCGGGCATCGACCCGGAGCGGATGGAGATCGGCACTGTCACCGGACGGCCCGACCCGGTCGGCATCGACCTGGAGGCGCTGCGTCGACACACAGTCATCTTCGCCGGCTCCGGTTCCGGCAAGACCGTCCTGATCCGCCGCCTGGTCGAGGAGTGCGCCCTGCGCGGCGTGTCGGCCATCGTGCTCGACCCCAACAACGACCTGGCCCGGCTCGGTGAGGACTGGCCGGCGCCGCCGCCGGGCTGGGGCGCCGACGACGCCCGCCGCGCGACGGAATACCTGGCCGGCACCGACGTGGTCGTCTGGACGCCGGGACGGCAGGCCGGCCGGCCGTTGAGCTTCCAGCCGCTGCCGGCCTTCGCCGACGTGCTCGACGACCCGGACGGGTTCACCTCGGCCGTCAACGCCGCCGTCGCCACGCTCGCCCCGCACGCCCGGGTGGACGGCGGCACCGACAAGGCCCGGCTCGGCCGGGCCGTGCTGCGCGAGGCGCTGATCGGCTACGCGCGCAGCGGCGCGAGTGACCTGCGTGAGTTCACCGACGTCCTCAACGACCTACCGGACGGGGTGAGTCAGCTCGAAAGCGCGCCCAAACTGGCCGCTGGCATGGCACAGCTGCTCAAGGCCGCCCTGATCAACGATCCGCTCCTGGGCGGCGTCGGAACCCCTGTCGACCCGGGCGAACTGCTCACCCCGCCACCCGGTCGCCGCGCCCGGGTCTCGGTGATCAACCTCGCCGGCCTGCCCGAGGAGAATCAGCGGCAGAGCTTCGTCAACCAGTTGCAACTCGCCCTGTTCACCTGGATCAAGCGTCATCCGGCCGGGGACCGGCCACTCGGTGGACTCTTCGTCATGGACGAGGCGCAGACGTTGGCTCCGTCCGGCGCCGTCACCGCCTGCACCCAGAGCACGCTCGCGCTGACCTCGCAGGCCCGCAAGTACGGGCTGGGGCTGGTCTTCGCCACCCAGGCGCCGAAGGCGTTGCACAACCAGATCCCCGGCAACGCCGCCACGCAGTTCTTCGGCCTGCTCACCGTGCCGGTGCAGATCGAGGCGGCCCGGGACGTGGCCAGGGCGAAGGGTACCGACGTCCCGGACATCGGCAAACTGCGTACCGGCCAGTTCTACGTCGCGGTGGAGGGTGCCCGGTTCGTCAAGATGCAGGCGCCGATGTGCCTGACCCACCACCCCCGCAGCCCGCTGACCGCCGAGGAGATCGTCCGGCTCGCGACGCTCAGGTGATGTCGCGGCGCATCGGGACGACAACGGCGATCGCGGCGGCGGCGATCGCGTACCCGGTCAGCAGCAGCGCGCCGGCCGCCGGTGGCAGGAGCGCGACGGCGTCGCTGCCGAGCTGCGCGGACATCGCGTCGGCGACGTACGTGAAGTCGGTGAGTGCGGCGGTGGCGCCGCCGGGCAGGAGCGGGTAGAGCGCGTTGACGCCGGGGATCATCATCAGTACGGGCTCGGCCAGGTACAGGTAGCCGACCACGACGCACACGGCAGCGACCTGGTTGCGGAGCAGCGCGCCCACGCCGGTGCCGACGAGCAGGTACACCGCCATCGCGACGCCGATGCGGGCGAGCAGCGCCAGCACTGTGGGAGCGGGCAGGCCCAGCGACACGCCACGCGCGGCGGCGACTGTGAACAGGGCCGCCGCGGCGGAGCCGGCCAGGGCGATCCCGTAGCCGAGGCCGACGATCGCGTGGGTGGCGAGTTTGGCGGCGAGCACCCGTCCCCGGCGCGGCGCGAACATGAACGTGACGGCGGCGGTGCCGTGCCGGTACTCGGACGTGGCCGCGAGGGCCCCGGCGGCGGCCGGCACGAAGGCGGTGAAACCGAGGATGCCGAGGATCGACCGCAGGCCCTCCTCGGTGTGCAGGCCGGGCATCGGCGGGTCGAAGTTCTCCGGTCCGACGAGCGCCATGAGCCCGACCAGGCCGCCGCCGAGCGCGAGGGCGGCGAGCAGCAGCCCGGTACACATGCGGGTGGCCAGGATCCGGCGTAGTTCCGCTCTGACCAGGTTCATCGGGCCTCCGCCGTATCGGTGGTCAGGTCGAGGAAGAGCTGTTCGAGGCTCGTGGTCTCGGTGACCAGCTCGTGGATCCGCAGCCGGTGGTCCGCGGCCAGGTCGGCGACGCGCGGCGCGTCCAGTCCGCGTACCCGCAGTCGGCCGGGCCCGGCCGGTTCGACGGACCCGGCGCCCGCCGTCAGGGCGGCGGCCAGGTCGGTGGCGTCCGGCGAGGTGACGAGCACCGTGGGTGGGCCGGTGAGCCGGGACCACGGCCCGGCGGCGACGAGTTCACCGCGCCGGATCACCACCACGTCGTCCACCACCTGCTGGACCTCGTGCAGGACGTGGCTGGAGACGAGCACGGTGCGGCCCTCGTCGGCGAGCCGGCGCAGCAGGCCGCGCAGCCACGACATGCCTTCCGGGTCCAGGCCGTTCGACGGTTCGTCGAGCAGCAGGACGCGGGGGTCGCCGAGCAGCGCCGTGGCGAGGCTGAGCCGCTGCCGCATGCCGGTGGAGAATTCCCGGGTACGACGGTCGGCGGCCTGCGCGAGGCCCAGCAGATCCAGCAGTTCCGCGACGCGACCGTCCGGGCAGCCGGCCATCGCGGCGTAGACGCCCAGGTGGTCACGGGCGGTGTGGCCGGGGTGGAACGCGTTGCCGTCGAACACCGCGCCGACGGTCCGCGACGGCTGGGCCAGCCGGCCGTACGGCTGCCCGCCGATCGTGGCGGCGCCGCTGGTCGGCGTCACCAGTCCGGTCAGCATGCGCATCGTGGTGGTCTTGCCGGCGCCGTTCGGGCCGAGAAAGCCGGTGACCGCGCCGGGTCGTACGGTGAACGTCAGGTCGCGGACGGCGGTGACGTCGCCGTAGCGCTTGGTCAGGCCCGACGCCTCGATCGCCAGCCGGTCGCCGGTCATGGCCGGCTCCCCGACGCACGCCCGATCGTTTCGGCGAGGCGCGACGCGGCCGGGTCGGAGACGACGACCTCGTCGAACTCCCCGCCGGCCGCCGCGCGGTCCAGCACCAGGTGCAGACCGGGCTCACCGCGCCGGGCCGCCACGAGCTGCCGGGGACCGCCGAAGATGCCCCAGACGCCGACCTTGGCGAAGCCGGACACCGCGTACCCGCGCCGGGCGCCACGGGCCAGCCGGATCGGCTCGTCCACCGGGGCGGCGTGCCGCACGGCGGCCAGGCGCAGCGTGAACCGCTCCCGGCCGACCCACATTCGTTCCCATCCGGTGAACCGGATGTCGATCACGTCGCGGTCAAGCGTTACCGATGCCATCAGTCGTCGCCCTTCGTCGTGTCGGAGTCGTGCGCTGACGTGTGCGTGTCGCCGGGGGTCGCCGGGCGGTCGGCGGGCATGAGGACGGTCGCCAGCAGCCGGGGGGTCCGTCCGCCGCCGGGCCCTCTGGCGAGCAACGGGCCGACCAGCGCGTTGAGCCCGGCCGCGAACTCGTGCAGTTCCGCGTCGGTCAGGTGCAGGACGAGCTGCTGGTATCCGACGCCGTCGGCGACGAAGTCGACGGACTCCCGGGCGAGGTAACGGGAGAACTCCGACAGCAGACTCGACACGAACGCGGTGAAGTAGCGCGCGTGGTCCTCCGGCGTCGCCGTCGCCAGTGCTGCGGGGTCCAGCGCCGCGCCGTGCGCGGGCAGTGCGTACACCCGCTCGACGGCCCCGCGGACCTTGCGCTCCTGCACCACGTCGAGCATCCCGGTCTTCACGAGCGTCGCCAGGTGCCGGTAGAGGGTGGCCTGCGGGACGTCGGGCAGCAGCTCGACCAGGTCGTGCGTGGTCACCCGGGCACCGGCGACCGCGCGCAGGATGCGGATCCGCACCGGGTGCAGCGCGATCTCCGCCCACCGCTCCATCGACATCGTCACGCCGCAGACGTTATCACTATCGAGAACGATAATGGCAGGCGGTGAATGAGGACGGTGCCGGAGGGCAGCCGTCAGGCGGGCGGGCGGTTGTGGTGGGCGAGCACCCGTGACAGCAGCCGGGTCAGCTCCGCGCGCTCGTCCGGTGACAGCGGAGCGAGCAGCTCGTCCTGCACGGCGGCGAGTCGCTTCTCCAGCCGCCGCAACTGCCGCCGCCCGGCTGCGGTGATGGTGACGACGTTGCGCCGCCGGTCGGCCGGGTCCGGGCTGCGGGTGACGAACTCCCGCTCGGCGAGTTCGTTGAGTGCGGCCACCACGTCACTGACGTGGATGCCGCTGCGCCGGCCGAGCGCCGCCTGACTGGCCGGCCCGAACTCGTCGAGCGTGGCGAGCAGCCGGAAGTGGTAGCCGCGCGCGTCGACAGCCGCGAGCCCGTCGCTCACCAGCCGCCCGGCGCGTACGGCGGTCCGGGTGATGAGCCAGCTCGGCAGGCCGGCCAGGCAGGTCGGTACGAGATCCGGCTCCGGGTTGTCCACGAACCCAGCCTAACCGAAACCGTTGGCGCCCCCAACGATCTGCGATACCGTTGGTCGCACCAACGTTAGTGTGACCAACGATCGGAGAGCGACAGTGATCGAGCCGTTCCGTATCCACGTCCCCCAGGCCGACCTCGACGACCTGGCCGACCGCCTGGCCCGCACCCGCTGGCCCGACGAGCTGCCGGACGCCGGGTGGGACTACGGCATCCCGCTGACCCGGGTACGCGAGCTGGCCGAGCACTGGCGCACCGCGTACGACTGGCGGGAGGCCGAGGCCGAGCTGAACCGGTATCCGCAGTTCACCACCACAATCGACGGGCAGAACATCCACTTCCTGCACGTACGCTCCGCCGACCCGGACGCGCTGCCGCTGATCCTCACCCACGGCTGGCCCGGCTCGGTCGTGGAGTTCCTCGACGTGATCGGCCCGCTGTCCGAACAGTTCCACCTGGTCGTACCGTCGATCCCCGGGTTCGGCTTCTCCGGGCCGACCCGGGAGCGCGGCTGGGACGTCGACCGCGTCGCCCGCGCCTGGGCCGAACTGATGCGCCGGCTCGGCTACCGGCGGTACGGCGCACAGGGCGGCGACTGGGGTTCGGTCATCTCCACCCGGCTCGGCGGCATCGACCCGGAGCACGTCGTCGGCGTACACCTCAACTACCTGCCCACGCCCCCGCCACCCGGCTGGACCGGGGAAGCCGGACTATCAGGCGAGGACCGGGACCGGCTCGACCGGATCAGGCGGCTCAAGACGCAACGGCACCCTCATCAGGTGCTCTATGCCAGCCGGCCGCAGACCGTGTCGTACGCGCTCAACGACTCACCCGTCGGGCAGCTCGCGTGGATCGCGGAGAAGTTCACCGAGTGGACCGACCCGGGATCGGCCGTCAGCGTGGACCGCGTCCTCACCGACGTCTCGGTCTACTGGTTCACCGGCACTGCCGCCTCGTCCGCGCGGCTGGTGCGGGAGAGCGCGTTCGGTGGCCCGCCCGCGCCCTGCCCGCCCCCGCTCGGGGTCGCCGTGTTCGCGCACGACATCACCCGGTCCGTGCGGCCGATCGCCGAACTGACGTACACGATCCGGCAGTGGAGCGAGTTCGACCGGGGTGGTCACTTCGCCGCGCTGGAGGTGCCGGAGCTGTTCGTCGACGACGTCCGGTCCTTCTTCTGGAACCTGCGGTGACGGCGACGCTCAGCCCATGGCCGCCGCGAACATCCCGGGCTCGTACGAGCCGCCGCGCTGGTGCACGAGCACCGCGAACCGGTTCGCCGCGTTGATCAGCCCGAGCAGGCAGACCAGCGCGGCGATCTGGTCGTCGTCGTAGTGCTTGCGCACCTGCTCCCACGTCTCGTCGGACACGCCCTGGTGGGCGTCGGCGAGCCGGGTGCCCTCCTCGGCGAACGCCAGCGCCGCGCACTCGGCCTCGGTGAACACAGTCGACTCGCGCCAGGCGGCGACCAGGTTCAGCCGGACCGCGCTCTCGCCCCCGGCCACCGCCTCCTTGGTGTGCATGTCGATGCACCAGCCGCAGCCGTTGATCTGGCTGGCCCGCAGCGACACCAGCTCCTGGACGGTGCGGGGCAACGACGACTGGTGGATCATCAGGCCCGCACCGGCGAAGCGCTTCATGAACGTCGCCGAGACCGGGTTCTCGAACAGGTTGAATCGGGTCTGCATGGTTGCGCCCTCTCTGCTGGGGTGGACGTCGGACGAACACGAGATGCCGGGGACCGCCCCGGCGTGACGGCGGCGCCGGGTGAGGACCACCACAGCGACCGGCTGTCACACGACGACAGCGGCCGGCGTCTGGTGGGGAACGCAACCGAGCAGCGAAGGAGCCAGTCATGGCGGACCGCGCCACCGAGGACTTCCTCGCGCACCGGAACCTGCTCTTCACCGTCGCGTACGAGATGCTCGGCTCGGCGGCCGACGCGGAGGACGTGGTGCAGGAGACCTGGCTGCGCTGGGCCGGCGTCGACCTGGAGGCGGTCCGGGACCGGCGCGCCTACCTGGTCCGGATCGCCACCCGGCAGGCGTTGTCCCGGCTGCGCACGCTGGGGCGGCGCAAGGAGTCGTACGTCGGCTCGTGGCTGCCCGAACCGCTGCTCACCGCGCCCGACGTCGCAGACGACGTGACGCTTGCGGAGAGCGTGTCGATGGCGATGCTGCTGGTGCTGGAGACGCTCACGCCGACCGAGCGGGCCGTGTTCGTCCTGCGGGAGGTGTTCGACGTCGGCTACGACGAGATCGCCGAGACGGTCGAGCGGACCCCGGTCGCCGTGCGGCAGATCGCGCACCGGGCGCGGGCCCACGTCGCGGCGCGCCGCCCCCGGCGTACCGTCCCGGCGGCCGAGGCCCGCGACGCGCTCGACGCGTTCCGGCGGGCGGTCGAGACCGGCGACCTGGACGGGCTGCTCCGCGTCCTGGCCGCGGACGCGGTGCTGGTCGGCGACGGCGGCGGGATCAAGCAGGCGATCGCCCGCCCGGTCACCGGCGGCGACAAGGTGGCCCGCCTGCTCGCGGGCGGCTGGCGCCGGATCGCCGCCGTGGCGTCGATGGAACCGGTGCAGGTCAACGGCTACCCGGCGCTGCTGGTACGCCTCGACGGCGAGCTGGACACGGTCGTCGCGGTACGCCTCGACGACGGCCGGATCAGCGGCCTCTACGCGGTGCGCAACCCGGAGAAGCTGTCCCACATGACCCGCGAGACGACGCTGCGCCGGTGACCGGCGGAAAGGCACGGCGGGAGGGCACAGCGGGCGGACCGTGCGACGATCGCCGGATGAGCAGCGCCGCCTCCCCCGACGTCAGCGCCCTCGCCATCAACGTCACAGTGCCGGAGGAGTTGCGCTGGGCCGACACCCGGCGCGGCGAGGAGTTCACGCTGACCACGCTCAACATCCGGCTGCTGCCGGACGGGCGCCTCGCCGCGAAGGCGTACGGCCGGCCCACTGCCGGTGGACGCGGCGCGTACGTGTCGTTCCGGGTGCCCGACCGGCCGGAGCTGGCCGCGCTCGTGGCCGCGGCGGCCGACCGCGCCGCCGCGCTCTGGGCCGCGCACGGCGGCCTGGACTGACCGCGCTCAGCGGCGGACGCCCACCCCGCCGTAGCCGTGCGACACCGCCGCCTGCGGCTCGCCGTCGGGCCGCCAGTCCGCCACCTTGACCAGGCCCGGCTCGACCAGCTCGTACCCGTCGAGGAACCGGGCCACCTCGTCGCGGGTGCGGGGCACGAGCGGGGAGCTGCTGCGGCGGTAGATCGCTGTGCCCTGCTCGGTGGGCAGCGTCGGCAGGCCGTCCAGGGTGAGGTGGGACAGCGCGAGCACGCTGCCCGGGACTGTCGCGTCGCGCAGCGTCGCCACCGCCGTGTACGGGTCGTCGGCGTCCGGCACGAAGTGCAGCACCGCGAGCAGCAGCACCGCCACCGGCTCGCTCAGGTCGATGGTGTCCCGCAGCGCCGGGTCGGCCAGCAGGTCGCCGGGACGCCGCAGGTCGCCCTGGAGCACGACGGTGCGGCCGTCGGTGGGGAGCAACCGCCGGGCGTACGCGACGGCGACCTCGTCGTGGTCGACGTAGACCACCCGGGCGTCGGGGCGTACGGCGCGGACCACCTCGTGCACGTTGCCCTGGGTGGGCAGGCCGGCGCCGATGTCGAGGAACTGGCGTACGCCCTGCCCGGCCGCCCAGCGCACGACCCGGCGCAGGAACGCGCGGTTGCTCTGCGCGGCGACGCCGGTGTCCGGGAAGATCTTCAGGACCTCCTCGGCGGCGGCGCGGTCGGCCGCGAAGTTGTGGCAGCCGCCGAGGTAGTAGTCGTACATCCGGGCGACATTGGGTCGGTTCTCAGCCTCCGTCACGCCTCGATGTGTAGCACTCTGGGCGACACACCGCTGACCCGTCGTGTCGGTGGTCCGGCCGATCCCGCCGTCCACCTGGTACGACGGTGGGACACGCCGGCGCGAGGAGGTACCGATGACAGGTGGACGGGAGACAGTGGAGGTCGAGCCGGTGGTGTTCCGCGCCGTCTACGACTCGCCCGCGTCGCTGCCCGGGCGGCACCGGTGGACCACCCCGGAGGCGGACGTGCGACGGCTGGAGAAGCTGCTGAACATGCCGGCGCGCAGCATCGGCGCGCCGCTGTGGGTCAGCGGCGACGAGCCGGACTGCCCGAAGTGCGGGCGGCGGGTCACCTGGTACGACATCGTCGCGTCCGCGCTGCACGGCGTACACGACCACACGATGATCGCGCGGGTGATCCTCGGCGAGCGCAAGTACGTGAACACCGAGGTGCCGGACGCGATCCCGGGTGTCCACTGTGCCGACTGCCGCACCCCGATCACCGGGTTGCGCAGCTTCAAGTGCCACAACTGGGCGTACGCGTTCGAGGCGCTGGAGGAAGTCGTCGCCCGGATGTCCGGCCTGCCGGCTCAGTCGCCGCCCGCCTCCTGAGCGCGCCGTTCGGGACGGCGGCCGGGCGGGGCCTGCGGCTCGGGACCGGGGTCGGGCACTGGCGGCATCGGCCGGGTGACCGGCCCGTCGCCGGTGACGCGGAGCTGTTCGCCGTGGTGCCACAGCTCCACCGCGTCACCAGGCCCGGCGTCCGGCAGCTCGTAGCGGGCCTCCCGCCCGGTGAGCGTGACCCGCAGCCGGTGCCCGTGCCGGCGCAGGTGGAACGCGAGCCGGGTGATCGGCCGGGGTAGCCGCGGCTCGAACGCGAGCACGCCCCGGTCGTCGCGCAGCCCGCCGAAGCCCTGCGCCACCACCAGCCAGGCGCCGGCCAGGGACGCCAGGTGCAGCCCGTCGGCGGTCTTGTCGCCCAGGTCGGCGAGGTCCTGGAACGCCGTCTCGGCGAACAGGTCGTACGCCAGGTCGAGGTGCCCGACCTCGGCGGCGAGGATCGCCTGCGCGGACGCCGACAGCGACGAGTCCCGGACGGTCCGGGCCTCGTAGTAGGCGACGTTGCGCGTCTTCTCCTCGGCGGTGAACTCCCCCGGGCAGCGCAGCATGGCCAGCACCAGGTCGGCCTGCTTGACCACCTGCTTGCGGTACAGCTCCAGGTAGGGGAAGTGCAGCAGCAGCGGGTAGTCGTCCTCGCCGGTGCCGGCGAAGTCCCACTCCGGCTGCGCGGTGAATCCGGCCGACTGCTCGTGCACACCGCGCTTGCCGTCGTACGGGACGAACATGGCGTCGGCGGCGGCCCGCCAGCCGGCCACCTCGGCGGCGTCGACGCCGAGCCGCGCGGCCACCTCCGGGCAGCCCTCGGCGGCGTCGGCGGCACCGCGCAGGTTGCGCCGCGCCATCAGGTTGGTGAAGACGTTGTCGTCGACCAGCGCGGAGTACTCGTCCGGGCCGGTGACACCGGTCAGGTGGAACGCGCCACCGTCGTCGAAGTGGCCGTAGCCGTGCCACAGCCGGGCGGTCTCGATCAGCACCTCGGCACCGCACTCGGCGAGGAACGCGGTGTCGCCGGTGGCCGCCACGTACCGCAGCACCGCGTCGGCGATGTCGGCGTTGACGTGCAGGCCCGCGCTGCCGGCCGGCCAGTAGCCGGAGCACTCCCGGCCGCTGAGCGTCCGCCACGGGTAGGTGGCGCCGGTCAGGCGCAGCTCGGCCGCCCGGTCGCGGGCCTCGGGCAGGTGGGCGTGCCGCCAGCGCAGCGCCGAGCGGGCCAGCTCCGGCGCCAGGTACGTCAGCACCGGCAGCACGTAGCCCTCGGTGTCCCAGAGCACGTGCCCGTCGTAGCCGTTGCCGGTCAGCCCCTTGGCCGGGATGGTCCGGTCGCCGTCGGCGCGGCCGGACTGGAGCAGGTGGAACACCGAGAACCGCACCGCGAGCTGCAGCTCCGGGTCGCCCTCCAGCTCGACGTCGGCGGTGTCCCACGCCGCGTCGAGCGCGGCGCGCTGCTCGGTGAGCAGGGCGTCGAACCCGTCGTCCCGGGCCGCGGCCGCCTCCGCGACGACCAGGTCGGCCAGCTCACCGGCCGGGGTGCCGTCGACGTCGGCGCACTCGTACGCGGCGAACCGGGTGACCCGGATGCGCTCGCCGGGGCGTACCGGACCGGACAGCGCCAGCCGGAACCGGTCGGCGGTCAGCTCGGTGTCGGTGGCGATCTCGTCGGGCGCTTCGACCCGGTGCGCGACGGCGACGGCGACCCGCTGGCCGCTGCGCCCGGTCCGGTGCACGAGCACCCCGTCGAGGCCGTCTTCGCGGCGGATCTCGCCGGTGAGCGGGTCGTGGATCACCGAGGCGGCCCGGGGGTCGTCGGCGCGTTCCGGCACCCGCTGGTTGGCGAGCAGGTCGGCGCCGACCCGCAGCCGGACCGGCTCGTCCAGCGGCTCGACCGCCCAGTCGACGGCGGCGACCGGACGGCGGGTCAGCGAGACCAGGCGGGTGCTGCGGATCCGGACACCCCGGCCGCCAGGCGAGACCCACTCGGTCTCCCGGCGGACCACCCCGGCGCGCAGGTCCAGTTCCTGGTGGTGCCGCCGGATCGTGCCGGTGCTCAGGTCCAGCGGCTCGTCGTCGACCCAGAGCCGGATCAGGGCGGCGTTCGGTGCGCTGATGACGGTGTCGCTGCGTTCCGGGAACGCGTACCCGCTCTCCGGGTAGGTCAGCTCGTGCTGCTCGTGGAACCCGTTGAGGTAGCTGCCGGGCATGCCGCAGGGCTCGCCCTCGTCGAGCGTCCCGCGCCAGCCCACCCAGCCGTTGGCGAGCGCGAAGACGGACTCGGTCTCGCCCAGCCGGTCCAGGTCCGCGCTCGTGCGCCGGATCCGCCAACCGTCGTCGCCGTGCGGCACGTGCCCTCCCGAGTCCGAAGCCTGGACCGCCACCGAACCAGACCCGGCTGGGAGGTGGCTGGGACTCCGATACCCGTGGCGAACCCGCCCGCACCTGCGGGTGGCCGATCACACGGTGACGAGCACCAGCGTGGCGGCGGTGCCGAGCACCAGGAACGGACCGAACGGCAGGTGCCCGGACCAGCGGACCCGCCGGGCGGCGAGCAGCGCCACCCCGGCCGACCCGGCGAGGAGGAGCGCGAGCACCAGCCCGGCCACCAGCACCGGCCAGCCGTACCAGCCGAGCAGCGCGCCCGCGCCGAGCGCCAGCTTGGCGTCGCCGAGACCGAAGCCGCGCCGTCCGAACAGCAGCGTGGTCGCGGCGAAGCCGCCGCCGAGCGCCAGGGCGGCCAGGACGGCGCGTACCAGCGGGTCGACGCCCGGACCGGTCAGCGCGGCCACCCCGAGCAGCGCCCACACGCCGGCGGCGGCCGGCCAGGTGAGCCGGTCGGGCAGGCGGTGCGCCATCGCGTCCACGATCGTCATCGGCACCGCCCAGACCAGCCACCACGCCAGCGCCAGCCGCGCGGCGGGCGCGCCGTCGGCGAACACCGGCACGGCCACCGCGAGCAGCAACGCCACCTCCACCACCGCGGGCGGCGCGCCGACCCGGGCCCGACAGGCCGGGCACCGGGCCACGGGGCCGAGCGCCGGCAGCGGCCGGTCCAGCCCGATCGGGGCGCCGCAGCCGTCGCACGCCGTCCGGTCCGGGCACCCCGGCGGTACGGCGTAGCGCGCCACCGCCAGCCGGAGCAGGGGTACGACCGTCAGGGCGGCGGTCAGCCGGGTGCTCGGACGGCGGGCGTCGGCCACCGGTCCGGTACGCCGCACCCGTTCAGCCGTCATGCCGGATCCCCCGTCCGGTCGCCGTGCGTTCCATCGTGAAGCACGCAGAGTGATTTATCGCTTGCGCGGATGTGACGGCCGAGGCGCACAGGAACGGGTGGTGCGACGCGGCGACGGCCAGAACGAGCGGTGGCGTGAGCCCCGCCGGACCGGTGGGACGGATCGGACGAGCGGCATGCTCCCCACCCATACCGGCGGCCCGTCGCCACCGCCGCGGCGCGTACGGGTGAGCACACACCAGCCGGCCCGGAGCCCTGCCGAAGCCCGCTCGTCATCGTGGTGACACACACCGGCCACCACCTCCCGTCTTCACTCACCGTGTTCACGTGAATTGCCTCTGTTGCATCGGCGGACGTGAGCCTATGCTCGCCCCTTGGGTACGACGCAACCCCCGATCAATTGGCGTCGGAGGCACCAGGGCACAGAATCCGCAGCGATCAGTACAGGTCAATACAAGTGGCGGCGACGGGGGCCCGGAGTGACAGTTCCGGGCGCGCTTCCGCATGCCCGGAGCGGGTCGGCGTGATCGCCCCGGGCCGGCACCGAGGAGGGATCGGCGTTGCGCACACGGCAATCCCGCCGATGGGAAATCTTCCTGCTCAGCATCGTTCTGGTGGTCGGCTCGGCCGGCTGCGGCACCGAGCCGGAGGCGGTCACCCGTCCGCTGACCGGCCGCGCCGCCGCACCCGCCGCCCATTCCAGCGCCGAGGAGAACGCGGCCGGAAAAGCGGCTCTGGCCGCCTATTCCGGCTATCTCGACGCGTCCCGGGCAGCCAGTGCGCGCAGCGATCCGTCCCATCCCGCTCTGACCCGTTTTCTGGCTGATCCGCTGCTGACCCGGGTGCGAATGGCGATTCTCGACGCGAAGGAGCACGGCGCGATGCGTACCGGGAAACTGGTCTCCGACCCCGAGGTCGTGTCGGTCGACCTGGCCGCCCGCCCGCCCACAGTCGAGATCCAGGACTGCCTGGACGCGAGCGGCTACCGGCTCGTCTACGCCAAGGACCGCAAGGCCGTGCCCGGCACGCGCGGCGGGCGCTACCTGGCCACCGTCACGGCGGTCCGGTACCCGGACGGCCGGTGGCTGATCAACGGCGGCGCCGCGCACCAGGACCAGCCGTGCTGACCTGGGGAGGAAGGGGTGTCCCGGCCCGGCCGGCCCGGGCCGGGACGCTCCGCCGGCTGCTGCTCGCCGCCGGCCTGGCCGCGCTGCTGACGCTCACCGGCGCACCCGCCCGCGCCGCCGACCCCGGTGGGTCCTGCCCGCCGGAACAGACCGACTGCGACGTCTGGGACGACGACCCCGGCACCCCGGGCGGACCGGGTGGGCCGGGTGGGCCGGGTGGCGGCGGGGACAACGGCGGCGGGGGCGGCAGCACCCCGAAGTGCCAGTGGAACGGCCGGGCCATCCCCTGCTACCACCCGATTCTCGGCTGGTTCAACAACGCCGACGGCTGCTACTACAAGCTCGAAGAGCCGCAGGACGAGGCCCCTCCCGGCAAGCAGTGGTACCAGCTCACCTGCAACGGTGGCGACCTCGGCAGCCTGCGCCGGGCGCTTCTCGACGCGCCGCCGCCCGGCTACGGCGCGCCGCCGGACCCGGAGGAATTGGCCCGCCGCGCGCTGGCCTCGATCTCGCTGCTCCCGCCCCGCGCCGCCGTGGCGCCCCGGCGCAGCCAGGGCCCCGGCCTGGTCGGGCTGCCCGTCTGGATGTGGGCCAGCCCGGGCGCGGCGTACTTCGGGCCGCTGTCCGCGTCCGCCTCCGACCGGGGACTGACCGTGGAGATCACCGCGAAGGTGGACCGGATCGTCTGGCACATGTCCGACGACATCGACGTCACCTGCGACGGGCCGGGCACGCCCTACCGGGCCGACGGGCCGAGGGCCGGCTCCACCTCACCCGACTGCGGCCTCGACCAGGGCTATCCGAAGGCCGGCACCTACCAGGTGAGCGCCACGACGTTCTGGACCGTCGAGTGGTCCGGCGGCGGCGAGAGCGGCGTCATCGCCCAGAGCCGGTCCAGCGGCGTCGTCCTGGTACAGATCAACGAGCTTCAGGTGGTGACCCGATGAGTGTCGTGGCAGCCCGCAACGGAACCCCGGTGGAGGCGCCGGTCGCGCCGCCGAAGGTGGTCCGGCAACGACGCGTCCGCCCCGGCCTGCTCGGCCTGGCGGTCCTGCTGATCGCCCTCGGCGGTCTGGGCGCCGCGTTCGCGGTCACCTCGGTCCGCTCCACCGGCACGTACCTCGCAGTGGCCCGGCAGGTCGACGTGGGGCACCAACTGACCGCCGACGACCTGGTGCCGGTACGCGTCTCCGGCGGGCGGGAACTCCAGCCGGTGCCCGCCGACCGGATGGACGAGGTGCTGGGGTTGCGGGCGGCCGTCCGGCTCACCCCGGGCACGCTGCTCACCCCGGCGCAGCTCACCGAGGCCCCGCTGCTCGGCCCCGGTCAGCAGCAGATCGCGCTGGGGCTGGAACCCGAGCAGGTGCCGGCGCGCAAGCTGCACCCCGGCGACAAGGTGCTGCTGGTCAGCACCCCCTCGAACGCCACCGGCGGCGGCTCGGAGGCGTCCCGCGGCGGCGGCACCCGGTTCGAGGGCACCGTGATCGACACCGCCGCGCCGCAGAACGGCGACGTGGTGGTCTACCTGGCGCTGGCCGTACGGGACGTACCAGCTGTCGTGGCGCTCGCCGCCGACGACCGGATCGCGCTCGTGCTCACCGAGGCGGCCTGATGGCGATCATCGCCCTGGTCTCGGCGAAGGGTTCGCCGGGCGTCACCACCGCCGCGCTCGCCGCCGCGCTGAGCTGGCACCGGCGGCTCGTGCTGGCCGAGTGCGACCCGGCGGGCGGCTCGATCCTCGCCGGTTACCTCGGCGGGGCGCTGGACGGCCCGCGCGGTATCGGTGAGCTGGCGGTGGGTGAGCTGCGGGACGGCAGCCTGGAGCACGCGTTCTGGTCCCAGCTGGTCGACCTGGACGCGCCCCGCCGCGAGCGGCTGCTGCTGCCCGGCGTCGTGGACCCGGCCCAGGCCGGCAGCGTGATCCCGCTCTGGCAGCGCTTCGCCGACTACTTCACCGGGCTGGAGCGGGGCGAACCGCCGTACGACGTGCTCGTCGACTGTGGCCGGCTGGCAGTGGGCGGTCCACCGTGGCCGCTGCTGCGGGCCGCCGCGGTGGTACTGCTGGTGACCCGCGCGCACCTGCCCGACCTCTCCGCCACCCGGGCCACCGCCCGCGCGATCGAGCGGGACCTCACCGAGCACCGCGTACCGCCCGGCACGCTGCGCCTCCTCGTCGTCGGGGACGGGCACGGCACCAGCGAGATCAGCAAGGCGCTACGGCTGCCGGTGATCGCCCGCCTGCCGCACGACCCGCGTACCGCCGAGGTGCTCGCCCACGGCGGCACCGTACGGGCCAACCGGCCGCTGATGCGCGCGGCCGGCGCCCTGGAGGTGCCGGTACGGGCGCTGCTGGACCGGCGGCGCGCCCGGCTGGCCTGGCCCGGGGCGACCACACCGCGCGCGGTGACCGCGCCGAGCGTGCCGGGGGTGTCCGGTGCGGTTTGAGCCGGTCTCCCACGACCCACGCGCGCAGCAGCCGGGCGTCGTCTCCACTGTGCCACCGCTCGCCCCGCCGAACGGGCGGCACCACGTCCCCGGCCCGGCGCCCGCCGCGCCACCGGCGCCACCGCCACGCCCCCGGGTCGACTTCGCCGTGGTCCGCGAGCTGCGCCGGGAACTGAGCGAACGACTCACCCACTGGCAGCGCGGACGCGAGTTCGACGCCGACGCCGAGGAGGTCGAGCGCGCCCGGCTGGCGGTAGCCGTGGTGTCCGCGTACGCCGACTCGGTACGCCGGGCCGGCACGCCGATGGCCGCGGACTCGGAACGCCTGCTGCTCGACCAGGTCACAGCCGAACTCGTCGGGCTGGGCCGGCTCCAGACGCTGCTCGTCGACGACAGCATCGAGGAGGTGCACATCCTCGGCTGCGACCAGGTACGCATCACCCGGCACGGCGGCGGCGTCGACTGGGCCGAGCCGATCGCCGAGACCGACGACGAGCTGGTGGAGATCCTCCAGGCGGCGGCCCGCCGGGCCGGTGCCACCGAGCGGTCACTGTCCACCTCGAAGCCCACGCTCGACCTGCAACTACCGGACGGCAGCCGGCTCGCCGCCGTGTTCCTGGTCAGCCACCGCCCGTACGCGGTGATCCGCAAGCACAACACGCTCGAAGTGAGCCTGGAGGACATCGCGGGCGGCCGGCCCGACCTGGACGAGATGATCGACCCGCTGCTGCGCGACTTCCTCCGCGCGTCCATGCGGGCCGGGCTGAACATCATGGTCGCCGGGCTCGCCGGTGCCGGGAAGACCACTGTCATCCGCGCGCTGATGGACGAGATCCCGGCCGACGAGCCGTACGTGCTGCTGGAGGAGAGCCGGGAGCTGCTGCCGGCCCGGCGCGGGCACAAGCACCGGGCGGTGATGAGCTTCGAGTCCCGGGAGGGCCACGGCGAGCGCGGCGCGGACGGGCGGCCGGCGGGTGAGGTCAGCATCGCCGACCTGATCCCGGTGTCACTGCGCATGGGCGTGCTGCGGATCATCGTCGGCGAGGTGCGGTCCCGGGAGATCGTGCCGATGCTCCAGGCGATGACCACCAGCCGCGGGTCGATGTGCACCATCCACGCGCGTACCCCCTCGGGGGTGAGCGAACGCATCATCGAGCTGGCGCTGTCGCACGGCCGGGAGATGACAGTCGACCAGGCCCGCCGGATGGCCGGTAACGCGCTCGACCTGATCGTCTACGTGACGGTCGAGGACGAGACAGCGATCGGCGGGCGCAAGCACCGTTTCGTCTCGCACGTCGAGGAGGTCATCGGCGTCGGCGAGGGCAACCGGATCACCACCACGACCGTCTTCGGCCCCGGACCGGACGGCCGTGCGGTCCCCCGCCACCTGCCCGAACGCATCCGCGACCAACTGCTGCGCGTCGGCTACGACGCCCGCCTGCTCACCCGGTTCGTCGAGGCCGGCGTGGGCGCGTGGCGGCGGCCCCGGCACACCCGCCTCGGGGCGCGGCCGAGCGGAGGCCCGGCGTGACGCAGATCGAACTGATCGCCCTGGTCTCCGGCGCGGCCTGCGTGGCCGGGCTGGTGCTGACAGTGGTCGCGCTCGTCGGCACCCGTCGCCCGCCCGGTCCGGCGCCCGGTGCCGGGCCGGGCCTGAGCCGGCTCTGGACCGGTTCCGGCGCGAGCCGCGCCGACCAGCGCCGCTACCAGCTCCTGCTCGGCGCCGCTGTGGTCGCCGGGGCGGCGGCGTTCCTGCTCACCGGGCTGCCGGTGGTCGGCCTGCTGGTGGCGCTCGCGGTACCGGGCGTGCCGTGGCTGTTCGCGGTCGGCCGGGCCGAGCAGCGGGCCATCGCCCGGGTCGAAGCCGTAGGCGAGTGGACCCGCCGGCTCAAGGACATCTCGGCCACCGGCCAGGGACTCCAGCAGGCGATCATCGGCACCATCGCCACCGCGCCGGAGGAGATCCAGGAGGAGGTACGCACGCTCGCCGCCCGCCTCCAGGCCGGCTGGCTGGCCCGCTCCGCGCTGCTCGCCTTCGCCGACGAGATCGCCGACCCGGTCGCCGACCAGGTGGTGGCCGCGCTGATCCTGCACCTCACCGACCGGGGCGAGCGCCTCGGCGACGTGCTCGGGTCGATCGCCACCGCCGCCTCGGCCGAGGTGGCGACCCGGCGCGAGGTCGAGGCGAAGCGCACGCAGCCCCGGTTCGCGGTCCGCTTCCTCACCGGCATGACGCTGGCGACGCTCGCGTACGGGCTGGTGAACAGCGACTACATCCGTCCCTACGGGACGCTGACCGGTCAGCTCGTGATGGCGGTGCTCGGCGCGGCGTTCGTCGGCCTGCTGGTCTGGGTGCGCTCGATGAGCCAGCCGCCCCGGCCGGCGCGGTTCCTGCCCGCGCCCGACCTGGATGAGGCGATCGCATGATCCTCAACTGGCAGATGGCGATCGCGGTGCTCGGCGGGTGCGCGGTCGGACTCGGGCTGTTCCTGGTCGTACGCGAGGCGCTGCCGGCCACCCCGGCGCTCGGCCCGGCGCTGCGCCGGCTGCACCAGCCGCCCGGCCGAGCCCCGGCCGCCGGCGCCGGGCCGGACTGGCTCGGCGGGTTCGCCCGCTGGCTGCGCCCGCCGCACCGGCAACTCGCCCTGCTCGACCGCACCCCGGAGCAGTACGCGCTGTCGGTGCTGCTCTCCGCGCTCGTCGGCTTCGCCACCCCGGCGGTCGCGTCGGCGGTGCTCTTCGTCGGCGGGGTGGCGCTGCCGGTGGCCGTACCGGTGGTGGCCAGCCTGGGCCTGGCGCTCGGCGCCGGACTGCTCGCGCACCGCACGGTCCTGGCCAAGGCGGACGCCGCCCGGGACGAGTTCCGGCAGGCGGTCTGCACCTACCTCGACCTGGTGGCGTTGCAGCTGTCCGCCGCGCACGGCCCGGTGCAGTCGCTGGAACGCGCGGCGGCGGTCTGCGACGGCTGGGTCTTCGACCGGATCCGGGAGGCGCTGCGGCTCGCGCAGCTCCAGATGCACTCGCCCTGGGACGAGTTGCAGGAGCTGGCCGAGCGCATCGGCATCCCGGAGCTGGGTGATGTGGGCGCCATCATGCGCTCCTCCGGCAGTGAGGGCGCCCAGGTGCACGAGACGTTGCGGTCCCGCGCCGACTCGCTGCGCGACCAGATCCGCACCGACAACCTGGCCCGGGCCGAGGGGGTCACCAGCAAGTTGGACATCCCCGGCTCGCTGCTGGTGTTCGTCCTGCTCGGCTTCGCCGTCTATCCGTTCCTCGCCCGCCTGTGAACCCACCTTCGAGAAGGAGACGACCATGCACCTCTACGCCTACCTGTACGTGGCGGTGAGCACCCGCCTCGCCGAGCTGCGCCGGGACTCCGAGCGCGGCGACAGCCCGGTGCCGACCGCGGTGATCATCTTCGGCCTGGTCGCGGTGGCCATGGCGGTCACCGGGCTCGCCCTGGCCAAGGCGAACAACTGGATGAACGCCATCCCGAACAACACGGCGCCGCAGGCCCCGTGATGCCCCGCCCCGCCCGTACGGTCCGGAGCCGGCCGGCGTCTGCCGGCCGGCCCGTCGGCCCGCCCGGTCCGGGGCGGTTCGCCGCCGCCCTGCGCGCCCGCCTGGCCGAGGGCGAGCGGGGCGCCAACCCGGTCGAGCTGGCCGTGGTGATGCCGGTGATCCTGGTGATGCTGTTCGGCTCGATCCAGGTCGCCGTCTGGTTCGTGGCCCGGTCCACAGCGCTGAACGCCGCGCAGACCGCTGTGAACGCCCAGCGCACGATCGACGCCGGGCCGGACGCCGGACGGCAGCGGGCGATCAGCTTCCTGCAACAGTCCGGCGACTGGCTGGTCGGCTGGGAGCAGACCGGCCCGACCTGCGTCGAGACAGCCACAGCTGTCACCTGCACGGTGCAGGGACGCTCCCTGTCGGTCATCCCGGGCGTCTCGTTCGAGGTCACGCAGACCGCGCACGGCCCGGCCGAACACTGGACCACCGGATGAACGCCGGGCCACGGCGGGACCGGGGTTCCGTCTCGATCGAGGTGGCGGTGCTCGCGCCCGCCTTCATCGGGCTGATGGTGCTGGCCGGGGTCGCCGGGCGGACCGCGATCGCGGACGAGGCGGTGGAGTCGGCCGCCCACGACGCCGCCCGGGCCGCCTCGCTCGCCCGCACCGCCGACGACGGCGCGGAGGCCGCCGAGGTGGCGGCCCAGGACCAGCTCGGCTGGGCAGGGCTGAACTGCACCGGCCCACCCCAGATCGATCTCGCGGGCTCGGTGGCCGGGACGACGACGAGCTTCGCCGCCGCGTACCAGAGCGCCGCAGGCGTGCCGGCGACAGTGACCGTCACGGTGACCTGCACCGTCTCCTTCGACGACCTGAGCGCGCCCGGCCTGCCCGGCGTGCCGGGCGGCAAGACCGTCTCGGCGAGCTTCACCTCGCCGCTGGACACCTACCGGAGTCGCGGATGACCGGGCGGCGCGAGGCGGAAAACGGCCGGGTGAGCCTGTTCCTGGCCGTGGCGATGACGGGCGTACTCGCGATCATCGGCCTCGCCTACGACGGCGCCGGTCAACTGCGCACGCTCCAGCGCGCGGACAACCTGGCCGCCGAGGCGGCCCGCGCCGGCGGCCAGATGATCGACCGCGCGCGGGCCATCGAGGGCGGCCCGAAGCGGATCGACCAGGTCGCCGCCCGCGCCGCTGTCGCCGCCTACCTCGACGCCGCGGGCGGCGTCCAGGACCACGACGTCGACTTCCCCGTGGTCGGCACCGAGACCCAGATCCGGGTACGCGTGCAGATCACCTACAGCCGGGACCTGCTGAGTCTGTTCGGCGTGCAAGAGAACGCCACCGTCACCGGTGAGGCCACCGCTCGGGCGCTCACCGGACCACCGTAGGAAGGGAAGGCCGCCATGGGCGCACCCCGACGCTCCCCCGTCCGCCGCGCCGGCCAGGTTCTCACCGGCCTCGGCGCCCTCGTCGTGCTCGTCGGCGTGCTGGCCGGCGGGCCGGTCGCGTTGCTGGCGTTCGCCGGCAACCCGCTGCCGGATCATCTGCCCACGCTGGCCGAGGTCGGTACGGCGTTGACCAGCCGCGACGACGGCCGGCTGTTCCTGCGCGCGCTGGCGGTGGTGGGCTGGTTCGGCTGGGCCACGTTCGCGTTCTCCGTACTGGTGGAGCTGCTCGCGGCGGCGGTACGCCGGCCGGCGCCGAAGCTGCCCGGCATGCACCGCCAGCAGAAGGCCGCAGCCGCCCTCGTCGGTTCGGTCGCGCTGATCCTGGTCGCGAGCCCGGCCGCGGCGAGCGCCGCCGCGCTGACCGCCCCGCAACCGGCGGTCGCCGCCGTCACCTCACCGGCCGTGGCCGCGAGCCAGGTCACCCCGCCGGCGCCGATCGCGTCGAAGGCGGACGACCCGGCCGTGTACCGGGTGGCGAAGGGCGACTACCTGGGCGAGGTGGCGGATCGCTACCTGGACGACTTCGACAGGTACAAGGAGCTGGCCCGGCTGAACCGGCTCGCCGACCCGGACCGGATCCGCCCGGGTCAGCTCATCACGCTGCCGGAGGGCGCGACGGATTCGGGTGCCCGGCGGCACGCCACCGGACGGATCGTGGTCACCAAGCCGGCCGAGACGGCACCGGTCAAGCCGGGTGGCGGCGGCGCCTCGTCGACCACCCCGAAGGCGAAGCCCAAGCCCACGCCGCGGGACGCGACGCCCACCGTGGAGGCGCCTGTCGGTCAGCCGCCGGCCATGTCGGCGGGCGCGTCCCGCGCCACCGCCGAGGAGGGCATCAACCGTCCGCTCGCCATCTCGGCGGTGCTTGCCGTGGCGAGCATCGTGGGTGCGCAGATCGGCGCGCTGCTCGGGTTGCGCAAGCGGCCGGTACCCGCCCGCGCGTTGTCCAGCGGACGGCACCGGCGGGACTGAGTCAGGGCAGCCGGGCCTCGACCCGGCCGGACACGACGCGGCTGGGCAGCACGACCTGGTCGTTCGCGGCGGGGCCGTGCACCACCTCGCCGCCGTCGAGCCGGAACGTGCTGCCGTGCCAGGGGCAGACCACGCAGGCGTGGCCGTCGATCTGCTCCACCGTGCCCTCGCCGAGCGGGCCGCTCTGGTGCGGGCAGCGCTCCAGCATCACGCTGACGTCGTCGCCGTCCCGGTAGAGGATCACCGGGACGTCGTCGATCTTCTTGGTGACCAGCTCGTGCCGGGGCAGGCTGCTCAGGTCACCGACCCGGTGCCAGCCGTCGCTGATCAGGTGCAGCTCGGAAACGCTCTGGCTGGCCTGGGCGCCCTGCTTGTACGCGAGGTGCCCACCCAGGTACGCCCCACCGCTCGCGGCGGACAGCCCCAGATAGGACAGCGTCCGGCCGAGTCCGTGCCGCCCGTTGAGCCGAGCCGCCAGCGAGCCGGCGAACAACGCCAGGCCGACGGTGTTGGCGGCGGCGTGCACCAGCCCGACCCGGCGCTGGTCGCGGGTGAGCGTGGCCCAGTCGTTGAGCCCGGCGACGGCCGCGGGCACCGCGCTGACCGTACCGAGGCCCACCAGGGCGGTGGCGGCCCGGCGCTGGCCGGGCAGCAGGTCCACCACGGCGGCGGAGATCCATGCGCCGACCGGCACCTGCACCATCGCGGGGTGCAGCGGATGGCCGAGCCACACGCCGTGCAGCGCGTCGCGTACCCGCTGGGAACGCAGAGTGCCCTGGACGGCGCGCTGCAGCCGGTCACCCACCCGGTCGAGACCGGTGGCCTGTTCGAGTTTCGTCAGTAGTTCGCGCACCCGTTCCGACTTCCCGGCAGGAGAGCCCCCAAACCGGACGCCCCGGAATTCCCTCCCAGGTGCGTCGCGGGCATGCTGAGCCCATGGGGGTACGCGTCGAGCACGCCGGTGCCGTGACCACTGTGATCCTGGACCGGCCCGAGGCACGTAACGCCGTGGACGGCCCGACCGCGCGAGCCCTGGCCGACGCGTTCCGCGCGTTCGACGCCGACCCGGACGCGGCGGTCGCCGTGCTCTGGGGCGCGGGCGGCACGTTCTGCTCCGGCGCCGACCTCAAGGCCGTCGGCACGCCGCGCGGCAACCGCGTCGAGCCCGGCGGCGACGGGCCGATGGGCCCCACCCGGATGCGGCTGTCCAAGCCGGTGATCGCCGCGATCTCCGGGTACGCGGTGGCCGGCGGGCTGGAGCTGGCACTCTGGTGCGACCTGCGGGTCGCCGAGTCGGACGCCACGCTCGGCGTGTTCTGCCGCCGGTGGGGCGTACCGCTGATCGACGGCGGGACGGTCCGGCTGCCCCGGCTGATCGGGGAGAGCCGCGCGATGGACCTGATCCTCACCGGCCGTGCGGTGGGCGCCGACGAGGCGTACGCGATGGGTCTGGTCAACCGGCTGGTCGCGCCGGGTGAGGCCCGCACGGCGGCGGAGGAGCTGGCCGCCGCTATCGCCCGGTCGCCGCAGACGTGCCTGCGCAACGACCGGGCGGCGGTGCGGGACGGCGCGGGGCAGCCGGAGCCGGAGGCGATGGCGACCGAGCTGGCCTACGGCCTGGAGTCGCTGGCTGTGGACGGGGTACGCGGCGCCGGCCGGTTCGCCGACGGGGCCGGCCGGCACGGTGCGCCGGCCGGCTGAGGCGTCACTTCAGCGCGCGTAGCGCGTCCTCGATGGCCCTGTGGAACGTCGGGTACGCGTAGATCATGTGCCGGAGCTGGCTGATCGGCACCGCCGCGTGCACCGCCACGACGAGCGCGGAGAGCACCTCGCCGCCGGCCGGTCCGGCCGAGGTGGCGCCGACGAGGACGCCCTGGTCGGCGTCGGCGATCAGCTTGATGAACCCGGCGTTGCCGGTCTTGTGGATCCAGCCCCGGGCCGACGAGGTGAGGTCCGCGTACCCGACCTGGACGTTGACGCCCCGCTCGCGGGCCTGCTGCTCGGTGAGGCCGACCGCGCCGACCTCGGGGTCGGTGAACGTGACCCGGGGCAGCGCCCGGTAGTCGGCCACCGGGACGCTGCCGGGCGCGGCAGTCGAGCCGCCCGCGCTCATCGCGCCGCCGACCGCGCTGACCACCCCGGCCGCGCCGCCGACGACACTCGCGGTGCCGCTGGCGTCCGGGCCGCCCTTGGTACGCCGCATGTGGTCGAGCACGTCGGCCACCACGATGCCGGCCTGGTACATGGCGATGTGGGTGAACGCGCCCTCGCCGGTGAGGTCGCCGACCGCCCAGATCCCGTCGGTGACGTGCATCCGGTCGTTCACCGGCAGGTACCGCTGCCCGGCGTCCACACCGACCGTGTCCAGGCCCAGCTCCTCCAGGTGCGCCTTGCGGCCGGTCACCACGAGCAGCTTCTCGCCGGTGAACTCGGCGCCGTCGGCGTGCACGGTGAACGTGGTGCCGTCGTGGCTCACCCGGCCGGCCTTGACCCCGGTGTGGATCTCCACCCCGTCGGCGCGCAGCGCGTCGGCGGCGAGCGCCGACGCCTCCGGCTCCTCGACCGCGAGCACCCGGTCGGCCGCCTCGATGACAGTCACCCGCACGCCGAACCGGGCGAAGACCTGGGCGAGTTCCAGCCCGATCGCGCCGCCGCCGAGCACCAGCAGCGACGCGGGCAGTTCCTCGACCTCGATGGCCTGGTGATTCGTCCAGTACGGCGTGTCGGCCAGCCCGTCGATCGGCGGGACCGAGGGCCGGGTACCGGTGCCGAGGACCACGCCGTAGCGGGCCTGGAAAACCTGGTCGCCGACGCGTACCCGGTTCGGGCCGTCGAGCCGCCCACTGCCCCGGACGAACCGGCCGCCCTTGCCGGTGAACCGGTCCACTGCCACCTTGTCGTCCCAGGTGTCGGTGGCCTCGGCACGGATGCGCTTCGCCACCGGCGCCCAGTCGGGCCGCACCTGGGCGGACCCGGCCAGCTCGTTGACCCGGTGCGCCTCGGCCAGCGCGTTCGCCGCCCGGATCATCATCTTGCTCGGCACGCACCCCCAGTAGGGGCACTCGCCACCGACCAGGTCCCGTTCGATGCCGACCACGGTGAGGCCGGCCTCGGCGAGCCGCCCGGCCACCTCCTCGCCGCCGACGCCGAGCCCGACCACTACTACGTCCACCAGTTCCGGCTCCGCCATTCCGCAAGCATTCCGCACCTTCGGGACACCGACCACCGCACCGGGCCGGAATTCCCGCGCCGGTAACGAACGCGACCGCCTACCGTGGCCGCATGCACGCGCGCTTCACCCCGGTCCGGGACTGCTTCCGCGACCTGTTCACGACCGGCCGGGAGACCGGTGCGTCGCTGTCGGTGTGGCACGACGGCGTACCGGTGGTGAAGTTGGTGGGCGGCACCACCGCGGCGGTCCCGCCCGGCACTGTCGTACCGGCCGCCGGGGCGGACCAGCCGTGGCGACCGGACACGCTCGTCGACGTCTACTCGGTCGGCAAGCCGGTGGTCGCGCTGTGCCTGCTGCTGCTCGTCGACCGGGGCCGGGTCGATCTGGACGCGCCGGTGTCCGCGTACTGGCCGGGTTTCCGCGCCCCGGCCACCGTGCGGCAGGTGCTCACCCACACCGCCGGGCTGCCCGCCTTCCCGGTGCCCCGGCCCGCCGCCGCCATCGCCGACTGGGACCTGCTCTGCGCCGATCTGGCGGCGGCCGAGCCCGAGTGGATGCCGGGCGCCGTCGCGGCCGAGCACGCCTGGACGTACGGGCACCTGGTGGGCGAGCTGGTCCGCCGGGTGGACGGACGCCCGGTGGGCCGGTTCCTGGCCGAGGAGATCGCCGGACCGTGGCGCCTGGATCTGGCCTTCGGGCTCGGTGAGGCCGACCGGCGGCGGTGCGCCGATCTGTCGTACGCGGATCCGGCCTGGCCGGACGCGATGCGCGGCGAGCCGGGCTCGTTGCGGGCGCGGGCGCTGGACAACCCGCCGGGCGGGCGCGACGTCGCGATGGTGAACAGCGACCTGTGGCGGGCCGCCGAGATCCCGGCGGTGAACCTGCACGCCACCGCCGCCGGGCTCGCCCGGCTCTACGCGGGCCTCCTCGCCGGCGGCACCCTGGACGGGGTACGCCTGTTCAGCTCGGAACTGGTGACCGAGGCGACGCGGGTGCAGTACAGCGGACCGGACCTGCTGCTGGACCGTCCGGTGGACTGGACGCTCGGCATGCAGTGGGAGCCGGACGGCAGCTGGGGCATGGGCGGGATCGGCGGCAGCAGCGCCTGGGCCGACCCGGAGCGCGGCTACACCTTCGCGTACGCGACAGCCCGGCTGGCCGACCACGACCGGGTGGAGGAGCTGGTCGAGGCGTTGCACTCCTGCCTCTGACAGTCGGTCACCCTCGGTGATCCCGAGCCATCGTCACGCAGCGCATTCGGCCGGCCGGGCGGCCCCGTGTTCCCTTTTCCGACTTTGCTCTGCAGCCATCGGCGCAGCACCGTGCTGAGCAGGGATTTCCTCGCAGGTCCGAAAACCGCGCGAGGCCCAGGTGGTGACGTTCCGCAACCGGTGCGGATATGGCTGCAGAGCAAAGGGGACGAGAGGCACACGGTCCCGGCGGGCGAGAGGTCACTTGGAGTGACCTATTCTGCCGAGCCCACACTGCCACGGGAGCGGTGCGCCGGCGTGTCCGGACACGTTCGTGCGCCGGTGATGCGCGGTGCCGGCGGGACGCACGAGCCGGCGGCAGCGGGCGGCGTCAGCGCAGCCAGACCGGGTCGGCGCCGGGCACCTCCAGCGGCGGCGGGTAGTCGAGTGTGCGGCGTACCTCGTCGGGCAGCCGCCACGGCTGGTGCACCGCCTTGCCCGCCACCGACGCCAGATCGGGCACCCAGCGCCGCACGTACGCGCCGTCGGGGTCGTAGCGTTCGGCCTGCCGTACCGGGTTGAAGCCGCGGTACGGCCGGGTGTCGTTGCCGGTGCCGGCCACCCACTGCCAGTTGCCCGAGTTGTTGACCCGGTCGCCGTCGAGCAGCCACCGGAAGAAGATTTCCAGGCCGGGCCGCCAGTCCAGCCCGAGGTGCTTGGTCAGGTAGCCGGCGGTGATCAGCCGCGCCCGGTTGTGCATCCAGCCCTCGGCGCGCAACTGACGCATGCCCGCGTCCACGATCGGCATGCCGGTCCGCCCCTCGGCCCAGGCGTCGAACGCGTGCGGGTCGTCGCGCCAGTCCTCCCGTGCGCCGCGCCGGTAGGCAACAGTGGACAGGTCGGGGAAACCGGCCACCACCTGGTGGTAGAAGTCGCGCCAGCAGAGCTGCCTGACGAACGGCCCGTCCCGGTCGCCGGCCCGGTTCGCCACCGCCAGCGGCGAGACACAACCGAACCGCAGGTACGGGCTGAGCCGCGAGGTCTCGTCGCCGGCCATGTCGTCGTGGATGTCGTCGTACCGGTCGAGGGTGGGCAGCCAGGCGGTGAGCCGGCGCCTGCCGACGGCCTCGCCACCGACGGCGGCATCCGGGCTCTCGCCCTTCGGCGGGTCCGGCAGCCGGCCCGGGTCGACGCCGTCGGGCAGCCGGACCCGCTTCGGCGCGGCCAGCTCGTCCCGCCACCGCACGCCCTGCCAGGCCCGGAAGTAGGGGCTGAAGACCCGGTAGTGGTCGCCGCCGCCCGGACGCAGCGCGCCCGGCTCGACGATCGTCAGGCCGGGGAACAGGCGCAGGAACATCCGGTGCCTGTCGCACTCGGCGCGCAGCCGGCGTTCCCGGCGGTGGGCGTAGCGGCTCACGTCGGCGGAGAGCCCGACGCCCTCGGCGCCCACCTTCCGGGCCAGTTTCACCGTCTCGGCCACCGGGTCGCCACGCCTGATCACCAGGTCACCGCCGCGCTTGCGCAGCGCCTCACGCAGGTCGGCCAGGCTCTGGTGCAGGAAGCGGGTGCGGTTCGGCGAGAGCTTCTGCAGCGCCGGGTCGAGCACGTAGAGCGGCACCACCCGGTCGAACGCGGAGCAGGCGGCGGCGAGCGCCGGGTGATCGTGCACCCGCAGGTCACGGGTGAACAGCACGACCGCCGTACGGCCGGTCATCCGGCCAGGGCCGGTTCCAGTGCCGGGCCGGGCACCCGCACCGGCGTACCGGGCGGGGTGAGCAGCGCCCGCGCGGCCACCGCCATCCGGCGCCGCTGCGGCACCAGGGCACGGCGCACGAAGACGTCGTAGTCCTGCGCGGCCACCTCGTCGAGGATGCCGCCGTAGAGCGCGTACGCGGTGCGCATGCACGCCTGCGAGGCCGGGTCGAGCAGCGGGATGCCCGGTGCGGCGGCGACGTAGTGGGCCTGGGCGCGGGTCACCTCGTACTCGATCAGCTCGCGGATGCGCGGCGTGGTGCGGCCGGCGGCCTTGGCCGCGAGCAGGTCGTCGCGGGTGAGGTCGAACTTGGCCATGTCCTCGTCGGGCAGGTAGGTCCGGCCCCGGTCGAGGTCCTCGGCGACGTCCCGGATGAAGTTGGTGAGCTGGAACGCGAAGCCGAGCTGACGGGCGGGCTCGCGGGCGGCGGCCGGGTCGGAACTGCCCAGGATCGGCAGCATCATGGTGCCGATGACAGCGGCCGAGCCCTCCATGTAGTCGAGCAGGTCGTCGTAGGTCGGGTACGACATGACAGTCAGATCCATCGCCATGCTGCGCAGGAACGACGCGAAGTCGTCGCGGTCCAGGTCGAACACGGCGATGGTGTGCAGCACCGCGGGGAGCAGCGGGTCGTCGACCGACGCACCGTGCAGCCCGGCGACGAATCGATCCGACCACTCGCGCAGCCGGGCGGCGCGCTCGGCCGGCGGCAGGTCCTCGGTGCGGTCGACGATCTCGTCCGCGTACCGGGTGAAGCCGTACAAGGCGTGCACATGTCGCCGTTTCCAGGCGGGAAGCAGCCGGGTGGCGAGATAGTAGGTACGGCCGTGACGGCGGTGCAGCTCGCGGCAACGGTCATAGGCAGCGGTCAGATCCGTGTCCATCGGCCCTCCTCAGTTTCGACGCAGCAATCGACGCAACTCGTAACCCTAGGGTACGCTCGCCCACATGGCCAACGACGCAGTTGCGGGTAATGCGCTCCGCGTCGCGCCGGCTCAGCCCGGGGCGACGGACGATCCGGTCCGCGGCGTACTGGCCGCGTTCACGAAAGACCTGATCAAAGGGGTCGATGAGACGCTCGCGGCGTTCCTGGCCGCGGAAGTCGAATCGCTCACCGAGATCGACGCAGCGATGGGTGGTTTCGCGGCCACGGCACGCGACTGCGTGCTGGCCGGCGGCAAGCGGGTCCGCCCCACGTTCGCGTACTGGGGATGGCGGGGTGTGGTCGGCGGGGAGGAACCGCTGTGCTCGGTGCTCCCCGCCCTGTCCGCGCTCGAACTGCTGCACACGTTCGCGCTGGTGCACGACGACGTGATGGACGCCTCCGACACCCGGCGAGGACTGCCCACCGCGCACCGGGCCGCCGCCGCCCGGCACCGGGCCGCCGGACACACCGGCGACCCCGACCGGTACGGCGAAGCCGTCGCCGTCCTCATCGGTGACCTCTGCATGGTCTGGGCCGACCGCCTGATGGCGCACGCGGCGGTCCCGGCGGAGCGGCTGCTCGACGTGCGCCGCTGCTACGACCAGATGCGGGTGGAGACGGTCGCCGGGCAGTTCCTGGACGTGCTCGGCGAGAACGACTCGGCGAGCTGGACCGTCGACCGGGCGCTGCGGGTGGCCCGGTACAAGACCGCCAGCTACACCGTCCAGCGTCCGCTGCTGTTCGGCGCCTGTCTGGCGGGCGCCGACGCGGACGACCCGCTCATCGCCGCGTACACCCGGTACGGGCTGGCCGTCGGCGAGGCGTTCCAGCTCCGCGACGACCTACTGGGCGTCTACGGCGACCCGGAGACCACCGGCAAACCGGCCGGGGACGACCTGCGTACCGGCAAGCCGACCGCCCTGCTGATGCTGGCCCGGCAGCTCGCCGACCCGGCGCAGCGCCGGGTCCTGGAGCGGGCCGGCTCGGTCACCTCGGCAACTGAGGTGGACCGGCTGGCCGACGTGGTCCGGGACACCGGGGCCACGGCCCGGGTGGAGCGGATGATCTCCGACCGGGTGACCGAGGCGCTCGCCGCGCTCGGCACCGCACCGATCGACGAGACCGCGCGCACCGCGCTGACCGGCCTCGCCACCGCCGCCACGGCGCGGCGGGCATGATGAGCAACTTCGTGAGCAAGGGGGCCGGAATGCGTACCGTCAAGGGACGGACCGACCGGGTGGTCGTGGTCGGCGCCGGGCTGGGTGGGCTGGCCTGCGCGCTGCACCTGGCCGGCAGCGGCCGGCAGGTGACAGTGCTGGAACGCGAGCCGGTGCCGGGCGGGCGCGCCGGGCGGCTCAGCGTCGACGGGTACGAGTTCGACACCGGCCCGACAGTCCTCACCATGCCCGACCTGATCGCCGAGGCGCTCGGCGCGGTGGGCGAGGAGCTGACCGACTGGCTCGACCTGACCCCGCTCGACCCGGCGTACCGCGCCTACTACCCGGACGGGTCGACGCTCGACGTCATCACCGACACCACCCGGATGGCCGCCGAGATCGCCCGCGTCTGCGGCCCCCGGGAGGCCGACGGCTACCTGCGTTTCGTCGAGTACGCCCGCAACCTGTGGCAGTGGGAACGGGCCGACTTCATCGAGCGCAACCTGGACGCGCCGACCGACCTGCTCACCGGCAACCTGCTGAAGCTGTTCGCCAGCGGAGCCTTCCGGCGGCTCCAGACGAAGATCAACCAGTTCTTCCGCGACCCGCGTACCCAGCGGATCTTCTCCTTCCAGGCCATGTACGCGGGCCTGTCGCCGCACGACGCGCTGGCGATCTACGCGGTCATCGCGTACCTCGACTCGGTGGCCGGCGTGTGCTTCCCGCGCGGCGGCATCCACGCGGTCTCGCGTGGGATGGCCGGCGCGGCCGAGAAGCACGGCGTGCAGATCCGCTACGGCACCACGGTGACCCGGGTGGAGACCGCCAACGGCCGCGCCACCGGCGTCGTCACCGCCGACGGCGACTTCATCCCCGCCGACACGGTCGTGCTCAACCCGGACCTGCCGGTCGCCTACCAGGACCTGCTGCCGCCCAGCCGGCAGCGCAAGCTCACCTACTCGCCGTCCTGCGTGGTGCTGCACATCGGTTCGACGCAGGGCTATGGCAAGATCGCCCACCACAACATCCACTTCGGGCGGTCCTGGAAGGGCACGTTCGACGAGGTGATCCGCCGAGGCGAGCTGATGACCGACCCGTCGCTGCTGGTGACGAACCCGAGCCGCACCGACCCGTCGGTGGCGCCGGCCGGCAGGCACACCTACTACGTGCTGGCCCCGGTGCCGAACCTGGAACGGGCGCCGTTCGACTGGACGGGCGACCTCACGCAGCGGTACGCCGACCAGCTCGTCACCACTCTTGAGGAGCGCGGCTACGTCGGCTTCGGCGACGGCATCGAGGTGATGCGGGCCGTCACCCCGGCCGACTGGGCGGCGCAGGGCATGGCCGCCGGCACCCCGTTCGCCGCCTCGCACAGCCTCTTCCAGACCGGCCCGTTCCGCCCCTCCAACCTGCACCGGACGCTGGAGAACGTGGTGTTCGTCGGCTCCGGCACCCAGCCGGGCGTGGGGGTGCCGATGGTGCTGATCAGCGGCAAGATCGCCGCGGCCCGGATCACCGGGGCGATGTCGTGAGCGAGCGGGAGACGCACCTGGTCGAGCTGGTCGACGACGACGGGCTGGTGATCGGCGAGACCACGGTGGCGGCCGCCCACCAGCCGCCCGGGCGGCTGCACCGTGCCTTCTCGGTGCTCCTCGTCGATCCCGACGGGCGGGTGCTGTTGCAGCAGCGGGCCGCGGTCAAGACGCGGTTCCCGCTGCGCTGGGCGAACTCCTGCTGCGGGCACCCGCTGCCCGGTCAGTCGCTGACCGAGGCCGCCAACCGGCGGCTCGCCGAGGAACTCGGCGTCGACCCGGTCGACCTCACCGAGGTGGGCGTCTACCTCTACTACGCCGAGGACCCGGCGACCGGACGGGTCGAGTTCGAGTACGACCACGTGCTGCGCGCCGACGTACCCGCCGACCTGGTCACGCGGCCCGACCCGGACGAGGTGGCCGACCTGCGCTGGGTCGACCCCGGCGCGGTGGTGGCCGACCTGGACGCCCACCCCCGCGAGTACGCGCCGTGGCTCGGCGGCGTGGTCAACCGGCTGCTGCACCCCACCGACGCGTCCCGGCCGGGCGTACCGGCCACCGAGGCACCGGAGCGGTCGGGTGGCCGATGAGGCGCTGAGCGCGGGGGCCGTCGCACGCCGACTGGGCGTGGCGGTCACCACGCTGCGTACCTGGCACCAGCGCTACGGTCTCGGCCCCAGCGAGCACGTACCGGGCCACCACCGGCGGTACACACCGGCCGACCTCGCCCGCCTGGAGATCATGCGCCGGCTGACCACCGAGGGGGTCGCGCCCGCCGAGGCCGCCCGCTGGGCCCGGCAGGCGCCGGCCGTGCTGCCTCCGGAGCGGCTCGGCCTCAAGGCACGGGCCTCGACGGTACGCGACGGCGGCGGCACCACCATCCCGGTCGGCCGGGCCGGGCCGGCGGCGCGCGGGCTGGCCCGTGCCGCCATGCGACTGGACTCGGTGACCATCGGCCGGACCATCGCCGACGCACTGGCCGCCGACGGGGTGGTGGCGACCTGGGAGGGGCTGCTGCGGCCGGTGCTCGCCGGCATCGGGGAGCGGCACGCCGCCACCTCCGCGCTGATCGAGGTGGAACACCTCATGTCCCGGTGCGTCTCCGAGGCGTTCGCCACAGTGGCGCGGACGTACCCGATGACCGGCCCGCCCCGGATCCTGCTCTCCTGCGCCGACGAGGAGCAGCACTCGCTGCCGCTGGAGGCACTCGCCGCCGCGCTGGCCGAGGTCGGTGTGAGTTACCGCATGCTCGGTGCCCGCGTACCGGTGCCGGCCCTGGTCGAGGCCGTCAACCGGACCGGTCCGGCGGCCGTGGTGCTCTGGTCGCACATCCGCGCCACAGCCGACCCGTGCCAGCTCACCGCGCTGCTGGCGGTGCCACGCCGGCCGCTGCTGGTGCTCGCCGCCGGGCCCGGCTGGCGGGCCGACTCGCTGCCGGCCGGGGTGGTCCGGCCGGTGGACCTGGCCGAGGCGTTGTCGCTGGCCGTGGCGGTACGGGACTCGCTGGACCAGTCCACGACAAGCTGAGCCCCTCTCCCGTTCCGGGTCGGCGTCCACTACGGTCGGAAAGTCCGTCTGACCCCGACCCCTCCGGGAGCGACGAATGCGTCCACGCGCCCTGTCGGCGCTCGCCCTGGGCCTGGTGCTGCTCGTCACCGGCTGCGGCGAAGCCGGCAAGTCACCCGAGAAGGCCGCCGCGCCGCCGTCGGCCTCGGCGTCCCCGTCACCGACGCCGGTGACGAAGCCCTCACCGACCCCCACCACCCCCGCGAAGCCCAAGCTGCGCCCGCTGCCGAAGAAACTGCCGGCGGGCCTGCACCGGGCCAGCGGGAGCAACGGGGTGGCGCTCACCTTCGACGACGGGCCGGATCCCCGCTACACCCCGCAGATCCTGGCCCAGCTCCGGGCGGCCCACGTGAAGGCCACCTTCTGCGTCGTCGGCAAGCAGGCCAAGCGCTACCCGGAACTGGTGGCCCGGATCGTCCGGGAGGGGCACCAGCTCTGCAATCACAGCTGGCACCACGACGTGAACCTGGGCCGGCGCTCCGCCGCCGAGATCCGATCCGACCTGGAACGGACGAACGAGGCCATCCACGCCGCCGCGCCCAAGGCGCCGATCACCTGGTTCCGCCAGCCCGGTGGCCGCTGGACGGCCGAGGAGGTCACGATCGCCAAGCAGATGGGCCTGCGCCCGCTGCACTGGAGCGTGGACCCGCAGGACTGGGACCACCCACCGGCGAAGACGATCATCAAGCGGGTGAAGGGCGCCACCCGGCATGGCTCGGTCGTGCTGATGCACGACGCGGGCGGCGACCGGGCCCAGACGATGGCCGCCTGCCGGCACCTGATCCCGGACCTCAAGCGGCGGTACGGCATCGCCCTGCCGCACTGACCTGCGTTTTTGCCCGGCTCCACGGCCATGCCCATACCGGTTTTGTCGTCCGCGCAGGCATGACATATGCTTCTCCTGCCTCCGGCGGGGCCGGATGGGAGCAAGTCCGCTTGAAGTTGCGAGTGTGCAATGATGGCGGGGCCGCCCTCATCGTCTAGCGGCCCAGGACGCCGCCCTTTCAAGGCGGTAGCACGGGTTCGAATCCCGTTGGGGGCACGGTCCGGCTCGCGCCGGATGCAACACCAGCCAGGTCCTGTGGAGCAGTTGGAGTGCTCGCCGCCCTGTCAAGGCGGAGGTCGCGGGTTCAAGTCCCGTCAGGACCGCAAGCGCTGACGCCGCGCAGCTCGATGCGCGGCGTTCTGCGTATCGGCCCGTGCGGTAGCATGTGCCGAGCACCACGGCCAGGTAGCTCAGTTGGTACGAGCGTCCGACTGAAAATCGGAAGGTCGGCGGTTCGACCCCGCCCCTGGCCACATAGCCTTTCGCCGGGCTACAGGAGCGCCGACCAGCGGGAACGCAGGTCGGCGTTCTGCTTTGTGCGCTAGAAGCCTGCCAGTCCGGTCTGCCCGTTACCTTTTTGCTTCGATCCGGCGCCGTCGCATGGACACAGCGACCAGTCCGGCGGCGAGAACTGTCAGCACGGCACCGCCCACGAGCCACAGACGGCCCGGCACCTGTGCAGGTGCCGGTAAGGCCGTGACGAGCGTCGGGGCGGCTGCGGGCGCGGACGGTGTGGTCGGCACCTGCGCAGGTGCGGCGGTGATTCCCGCGCACAGCCCGGTGACGCCGTCGCGGGAGTTCACGCGGTACCGGGTGCCGGTGCGGAAGTCGTAGCCGCAGTTCTCCTCCTGGCGGCCCACCCTCAGCCGGAGCGTGGCCCCTGCCCGGAGGCTGCCCTTCTCGACCGATTCCACCGCGAGCTGGACCCCGGTGTCGGTCACCTCGGTGATCGTCCCGACGACGATGAGGTCGGCACGCTCGTCCGCGCCGGTGCGCGCGCAACTGCACGCCCAGGCCGGCTCCGCCGGTGAGGCGACCACGACGAGGCCGAGGCTGAGGGCGGTCAGGGCGAGCAGAATCGCGGCGCGCAGCTTCACACCGATACCGACGCTCGGACGGCCCCGGTGGTTCCATCTGCCGGGTGCGTCGCGACGGAGGCACCGCGGCGTGGAGCGGGCACTCGCGCGACGCGTCCCGCGTCTACGGTGAGCGGGCCCGCCGAGTGGCGGACAGGATGCCACCGGAAGGCCATATGTGCGTGCGCTGCGTACGGCTCTGACGCCGGTCCTCGTACTGGCCGTGATCCTGCTCGGCGGGTGTGGCCGGGTCTCGGGGCTCCTGGACCGAGTCTCCCTGTTCCATCCGGTCTGGGCCGCCGACGGCTGGGTCTACTACCTGCGGGAGGTGACCTCGACCTCGGGCTCGGGAGTAGCCGAGGTGTGGCGGCAGCGACCCGATGGGAGCGCCGAGGAACCCGTTCTCAAGCGCGCGCCAGCGGTATCCACCTGCGAAGCGGGCTTGTTCAGCTTCCTGTTCGCCGGCCCCGGCGGCGACCTCGGGGTGGCCCTCGAATGCGGCTGGGACGAAACCGAGCTGCTCAGCTACTCGCCCGCCGACAAGACGTTCGAGCCTCTGGCGTCGACGCGTTTCCTCGCCGAAGCCGCACTCGTGAACCGTGGCGGCGGGGGATATGTGGAGGCGCCCCGGGAGTGCGGTCCGGGGGGAGTCCAGTTGCTCGCCGACGGGAAGGCGTACGAGTTCGGCTCTCCGGTGACGGTGGGCGGAGTGACCTTCAACCTGAGCGGCGGTGACACGGATTGCGAGTCGACGGTGCTGGCGCGGTCGCCTGCGGCGCTGGATGAACGGCTGTTCTTCATCACCGCACCCGACTCCCTCGGCAGGTTGCCGCTGCCGCCCGAGGTGAGTCCGGACGATCTCACCTGGCACCTGACGGAGTGGGCCGTCGGATCGGCCACAGCCAGGTTCATCACGGAGCTTCCCGGCCTCGCCGACCTGGCGGTGTCGCCGGACGGCCGGTCGGTGATCGCCGCCGTCGCGTCGGACCACGTGGGCGGGGTCTGGTCGGTCGACGTCCGCACCGGGAAGAAGACGAGGATCGCCGGCGGCGCCCGCGCCTACCACCCGAGCTTCTCGCCGGACGGGAAGCGGTTCGTCTACGTCGAAAAGCTCGAACGGCTGAAATTCGCCGAGGCACGGTAGCCGCCGGCGCACGAAAGAGGTCCCCACCGGCGTGCAGGCCGGTGGGGACCTCGTGGCATCCGGCTCAGACAGCGGCGGGCTGCGCCGCCGCGTCCGAGGCGCAACAGGCGCTCTCGGTCGCCTTCGCCAGCTGCGGCGAGTCGGCCTTGACCGTGTAGACCTCCCACGGCTCGTCGCCGGGGCCGCGTACCCAGACCTTGTCCTGGAGCGCGTAGCAGCACTCGGTGTCGTTCTCCTCCAGCGTGATCAGGCCGGACTCGGTGAGGCGGTTGGTCGCGGCGTTGACCTCCTCGGTGGTGGACACCTCGACCCCGAGGTGGTCCATCACCGTCGGCAGGCCGGGCTCACCTTCGAGGAGTACGAGCTTCAGCGGCGGGTTCTCCACCGCGAAGTTGGCGTAGCCGGGGCGGCGCTTGGCCGGCTCGACGCCGAACAGCTTGCTGTAGAAGGCCACGGAGCCTTCGAGGTCGGACACGCGCAGGGCGAGCTGGACGCGGGACATGGGAACCCCCTGTCTAGATGTTTATCGAAGCAGTCTCCACCCTGCCTCTTGATTCGAAGTCTGTCAACCTAGAGAAATGTCGAAACAGGCGCCGGCGGTCGAGACCCCTCGACCTCTTGCGCGAACAGGTTTGCGATGCAAACCTATTTGGGTTACAGCGCTACGGCTGCCGGGAGGAACCATGCCGTCCGAGTCACCCCGCGAGGACGATGCCCAGGAACTGCTCGCCTCGATGACCACCCTCCGCCGGCAGGCGCGGGCGGCCCGTCAGGCGTACTGGCTTCCGCTCCTGCTCTTCGGGGTGCTCATCGCGGCGGCCGCGCCGCTGTACGTGGAGTCGGCGGAGCCACCCGCGCTGCGCGCCGGGTCCGACGGTCCTGTCCTGACCGGTCTCGGCGGCGGCTTCCTGGAGAAGTCGACCGCTCTGGGCTGGTACTGGCTGGCCGCGCTCGTCGGCGGCTACCTGGCCGGCCTGGCCTGGTACCGCTGGCACGGCCGGCGAGCGGGCGTTCAGACCCCTACCCGTGCGTACGTCATCGCCGGCATCGCGGGCACACTCGTCGGCCTCACCCTTCCGGTCGTCCTGGAGTTCCTGCTGTTCAACACCAGCGCACCCGTGTCGGGCGGCACCAGTTGGCTGACCGGTCCGCTGCTCGGCCTCGCCAACCGGGGCATGCTGCCGCACCTCGTGATCGCCGTGGGCCTGGCGGTCCTCGCCCACCTCGAACGCAGCCGTAGCCTGTGGGTCGTGGTCGGGCTCTACACCGTCGTGCTCGTCGCCGTGAACGCCTGGTTCCAGGTCTCCGACCTGCAACCGGGTGATCTGACCCGGTTCAGCTTCATGCTTGCGGCAATGCTCCCGGCACCGGTCCTGCTGATCGGCGGGGGTCTGACGCTCGCCGCCGCGAAGAAGCAGCACAATGGGTACGCGTGAGCACCGTGGACGACCCTCGCGCGGGCGGGCCGTTCCCGACGAACGGTCTCGACGACACGGTCCACCAGCGGCACCGGCTCGGCATCCTGACCATCGCCGCCGAAGGCGAGCGGGTGGAGGTGGCCTATCTCCGGGAGGCCCTCGAACTCACCGCGGGCAACCTGTCCCGGCACCTCACCGTGCTGGAGGAGGCACGCCTGATCCAGGTGGAGAAGGGTTACCACGGCCGTCGTCCGCGGACGTGGATCCGGATCACCAGGGAGGGACGTCAGGCCCTGCAGTCCGAGATCGCCGCCCTCCAGGAACTCCTCCGCCGCCACCAGCAGGCCGCACAGCCCTCCACCTCGGCCGGTCCGGACGACTTCCCACCCGCGTGACGCCCTCCCCGGTTACCCGATCCCGGACGGACGGGCGGCGGGACCGGCGGCGGGCGGTCAGGTCTTTGGGGGGCGGCGGTTCTGGGTGGGGCTGCCCTGGATCGCCTCCCAGACGCTCCGGCCGGCCTGCCGGAGTGCCTGTCCGGCCTGTCCCGCCAACTGTGCCGCCTCGGCGGCGGCGCTCGCCGGCTGGCCGGTCCCGCCCGGGCGCTCCGAACCGCGCTTCTTCTCGGTGGGACGTTCCGCCGACGGGCCCGCACCGGCGCCCTGCCCCGATCCGGCGGCACGCTCGGACTCCGTCCGCGCCGGGCGCCGGGGCGGCTCGGGTGCCTCGATCGGGCCGGACACCGCCGGAGCGGTGCGCTCGACCACCTCGCCGGCCGCGGCCACCGTACGACCGGTCTGGTCCACCACCGGCGCGGCGAGCCGGTGCACGTCGTCCAGGGTGACACCGGCCGAGCGGGCCAGCGCGTCGATCAGCTGCGGGTTCCGGTCGATCGTGGTCAGCGCCCGGTCCAGGATCTGCACCAGCTTCTCCAGCCGTACCTTGAGCAGCGCCTCGGCGCTCACCCCGGTGATGTCCAGTTCGACGCCCTCCAGGTGCACCCGGACTCCGGCGTCGAGCTGGAGCAGGTTGGCCAGCCGGGCGCGCAGCGACAGGTCGGCGTCGAGCCCGTCCACCGCGAGCCGGATCTCGTCGACTGTCAGCTCAGGCACGTCGAGCAGGACGTCCGGCTCCGACTCGGGACCGGCCGGCGAGCCGGTCAGTTCGTCACCGGGGTCCGGCACTGGTTCGGTGGCTCGGCTGTCGGTCATGCTCCCCGCTCTCCCATCGGTCCGATCGGCCGCGGTTACCCGCTTTCCGGTACGGCATCCGTCGCCCACCCCCACCTCGCGGACGCCCGCCCTGACCTCCCGGAAGCCCCGCCGGGGTACCTCCCGGAAGCGCCGCCGCGCCTTGCGCAGAGCGCCTGTCCCACCACTCAGCGCTGTCGGGAACCGGTGTTCCCGGTGTCCGGAAGCGGGCGGAACGGAAGCTGCACACCGAGACATGAGCCGGTATGGTCCGGACCTATGGGACAGGAGATGGCCGATCCGGATGAGGTCCGGCAGGAATCCGACCGCTTCTCCCTCCGCAGCAGCCTGCTCGTCCCGGCGTCCGCCGAGCGGGCGTACGCCGTCTTCACCGGCGCGCTCGCCGACTGGTGGGTGCGCGAATACACCTGGTCCGGCCCGGAGGCGCTCGCCGCGATCGGCATCGAGCCGCGGGCCGGCGGCATGCTCTACGAGATCGGCCCGTACGGCTTCCGCAACGACTGGGGCCGCGTGCTGACCTGGGATCCGCCCCGGCGCCTGGTGTTCACCTGGCAGATCGGCCCGGACCGGGTGCCGGTGCCGGATCCGGCGCGGGCCAGCGAGGTGGAGGTCCTGTTCCACGCCGACGGTCCGGAGCGGACCCGGGTGGACGTCGAGCACCGCTACTTCGACCGGCACGGCACGGCGGCCGAGGGCTACCGCGAGGCGCTCACCGCGGGCTGGCACGAACTGCTCTGCCGCTACCTGGCGACCGTCGCCCGCACCAGCGCCTGACCCGCACCGACCGGACAGCAGCCCGTCAGCCGGCGATACCGGGCGCCGCGCCGGTCCCGGCCACGCCGGTGCCACCGAGGTCGGCCCGGCGGCCGGCGTCCGCGCCGGAACCGAAGCCACCGCCCGCCAGCCGCCGTCGCGGGGCGGTGCGCAACCGGGGGTACGCCTCGGCGACCCGGCGCTGGACCCGATCGGAGCGGTCGGCGAGCACCAGAGCCGTGGAGGTTCCACCCGACTCCGCCACCGCCTTGCTCTCGGCCGCGCGCAGTCGTTCCGCGACGACGTACGCGAACCCGGCCAGCCAGGTACGCCGGAACGCCGCCGGGTGCTCCCCGGCCGGTACGGCAGCACCGGCGAGCCCGTGCGCGGCCTGCACCAGCAGTGAGGTGAACAGCAGCTCGACCCGTTCCAGGTCGCTGGCGAAGCCGAACAGGTGCATGACGAAGCCGTTGCCCTGCCGGCGGCGTACGCATCGGCACCGCAGCGGTTCGGCGACCGCCGCGAGCAGGCCGGCCTTGTCCCGGGCGTACGGCGCGATCACGTCGACGGTCCGGTCACCGACCGGGTCGGCGGCCGGGTCGCGGGCGGCGAGCAGCGCCCGGTCGACGCCGTAGCGGGCGATCAGCTCGGTGGCCTTGGCCATGAAGGCGGCCGACTCGGCGGGCGTGCAGGCCGGGTCCTCGGCCTGGGCGAGCAGCTTGCGCACCTTGCTGAGCATCGCCTCGGACATGCACCCAGAGCTATCACAGCCGAGGGGCCGGGCCGCGCGCCGGGCTCAGTCCGACCGGCTGCGCAGCGTGGCGATGGTCGACCCGGCGAGCGTGAGCAGGCAGTCGGGCAGCAGCCCGTCGGCGGCCGCCGCCCCGAACAGCGCCTCGCCGGTGTCCGCGTCGTCGTTGGCGCACGCGCTGACGAAGCGGGCCACCCAGCGGGTGTCGTAGTCGGCCTGGTCGATGCCGGGGAAGTCGAGGGCGGCGCCGCCGCCCGGGGTGTCGTCGCCGAGCATGGTGGCGGCGAGGCACCACGCCACTCCGTACGCCCCGGCGAGGCCGGAGCGGTCCACCACCGCGTCGAACGTGCCCACCACGCCGGCGCCGTCACCGGCGAGGGCGGAACGGAGCACGGCGGTCGCGTCGTCGAGCGTCTGCTGTGCTTCGTCGTTCACCCGCGGAACAGTATCGCCGGGGGTCAAGCCGTGACCCGGAAACGGCTCGTCGACCACGCAGAGTGATACCCGCAGTCGGGGTGCCGACGGAGCCGACTCCACAGTCCCGCATGCCGCGCGAGCACGCTAAGGTGCGCAGCGGACCTTCGCCGGAGGAAGGACGACCATGCTGAGAACACGCACGTCGCGCGCGGCCCTGTCCATGGCCTGCGCGGCGCTTCTGCTCGCCACGAGCGCCTGCGGGAGCGACGAGCCGGAGGAAACGCCTGCCACCCAGGTACGCCTCTACGGCACCGACGGCAACATGCTCAATTCGTACGCCGCGGAACTCAAGGACCGCGCGGACCTGGTGAACGGGATGAAGGGCACCACGCCCCTCACTCCGCTTGCCGAGAGCTTCAAGGAGCGACTACTCGCCGTAGACCCGAAGCTGGGTGACTTCCTCTACTCCGCCGAGTCGTACGACGCGGTGGTGATCAGCGCGCTGGCCGCCCAGCTCGCCGGCACCACCGCTCCGGCCGAGATCGCCAAGCAGATCGTCGGGGTGACCACCGGCGGTGAACGCTGCGACGACGTGACGGCCTGCCTCCAGCTCGCCCGCGCGGGCCGGGACATCGAGTACCGGGGCGTGTCGCTGACCCGCGCCGGGTTCACCGACACCGGCGAGCCGGCCACCGCGAGCTACGGCACCATGCACTTCGACAACCAGAAGATCGACGACAGCAAGACCGAGTTCGTCGGCGCCGGTGAGGAGTCGGGGGCGAGCACGAAGGCCCCGCCGCGCGGGCGCAAGCCGCGCGACGGCAAGGCGAAGGACGCCCCGCTGGTCCTCGGCGGGCTGCTGCCGAAGACCGGTGACCTGGCGCTGGCGAACCCGCCGCTGGCGGCCGGCGCGGCGCTCGCGATCCGTGAGGTCAACGCCGCCGGTGGTGTGCTCGGCGAGCCGGTGAAGTGGATCGAGGGTGACGACGGCACCAACCCGGAGGTCGCCAAGGCCACCGTCGCCTCGCACGTCAGCAAGGGCGTCCAGGTCATCATCGGCGCGGGCGGCTCCGGCATCTCCCGGGCCGTACTGCCGGACGTGGTGGCCGCCGGCCGGATCCTGTTCTCCCCGTCGAACACCGACGCGGGGCTGAGCGCTGTGGACGACAAGGGCCTCTACTTCCGTACCGCGCCGCCGGACAGCCTCCAGGGCCGTGCGCTGGCCGACGTGATGCTCCGGGACGGGCCGCGCAAGATCGCGATCCTGGCCCGTAAGGACTCGTACGGCGAGGGCCTCCAGGAGAACGTCCGCTCGGAGCTGGAGAAGGCCGGGATCGGCGCGGACCGGATCAAGCTGCTGACCTACGAGCCGCCGGCCGACCCGAAGACGCCTGTCGACTTCAGCGGCACCGCCAAGGAGATCAAGGCGTTCGGCCCGGAGGCGCTGCTGCTCATCGGCTTCGCCGAGTCCGCGCCGGCGATCACCGCGCTGGACGACGCGGGAGTCGACATCAAGCACTGACGCGTACCGACGCGGAGGGCCGCACCGGGGACACCGGTGCGGCCCTCGTCGTCTCTCCCGGGCTCAGCGGGCCCGGCGCCGGTCCAGGAACTCCGTCATCCGCCGGTGCTTCTCCTCGTCCTCGAAGAGCACCGCCTGGCTCAGCAGGTCCAGCTGCGGGTGCGCGGCCGCCGGGGCGTCCACCGCCATCTTGGTCAGCCGCAGCGCCAGCGCGGAGCCCTTCGCCATCTCGTCGAGCAGGCCGTGCGCGGTGGGCAGCAGCTCCGCCGGGTCGGCCACCACCCGGTTCACCAGCCCGATCCGCAGCGCCTCCTCGGCGTCCACCCGCCGGCCGGTGAACAGCAGCTCCTTGGCCCGGGCCTCACCGATCAGCGCCGGCAGCCGGTAGGTCGCGCCCGCGCCGGCCAGGATGCCCAGCCGCACCTCGGGCTGGCCGAACACCGCTCGGTCCGTGCACACCCGGAGATCGCAGGCGTACGCCAGCTCGGCGCCGCCGCCCAGCGCCGGCCCGTCGACTGCGGCCACGGTGGGCATCGGCAGCGCCCGGATGCGGGCGAAGACGCCCTGGTTGATGGCGGCCAGCGCGTCCAGCCGGCCACGCTCCCGGAGCTGGGCGATGTCGGCGCCCCCGGCGAAGATGCCCGCCGTCCCGCCGGTGAGCAGCAGCAGCCGGGGACGCGCCTCCAGGTCGGCGCAGACCGCATGCAGCTCACCCACCAGGTCGGCGTCGATGGCGTTGCGCTTCTCCGGCCGGTCCAGCGTGACCACGAGCCGGTCCGGCAGTTCCTCGATCCGCAGCCCGCTCACTGTGCCGGCCTTTCGTTCGCGACTGCGGGGCTCGCAAGCTCACTCCTCGCGCTCACTGCTTCACGCCGTCCTTCCACGTGTAGAAGCCCTGCCCCGACTTCTTGCCCAGCTTCCCGGCGGCCACCATCTCGACGAGCAGCGGCGGCGGCGCGAAGCGGTCCCCGTACGCGGCCTGGAGCGTGCGCGCGATGTCGAGCCGCACGTCCAGGCCGACCAGGTCGGTCAGCTCCAGCGGGCCGATCGGGTGCCGGTAGCCGAGCACCATCGCCTTGTCGATGTCGGCCGGGCTCGCCACCTCGTCGGCCACCATCCGGATCGCCTCCAGGCCGAGCGTGACGCCCAGCCGGGAGGTGGCGAAGCCGGGCATGTCGCGTACGACGACGGGGTCCTTGCCGAGCCGGGCGGCGAGCGCGACGGCCGCCTCGGTCGTCTCCGGCGCGGTGGCCGGGCCGACCACGACCTCGAGCAGCGCCATCGCCCACACCGGATTGAAGAAGTGCAACCCGACGAAGTCGGCGGGGCGGTCCAGCCCGGCGGCCAGTTCGGCGATCGGGATGCTGGAGGTGTTGCTGCCCAGCAGCGCCGGCCGGCGACTCTCCGCCTCGCGCAGGACGGCACGCTTGAGGTCGAGCCGCTCGGGCACCGCCTCCACGATCACGTCGGCGCCCTCGGCCACCTCGGCGAGCCCGGCCCGGAGCGTGACGCGCTCACGGTTGGCGGTGGCGGCCTCCTCGGTCAGCTTGCCGCGCTGCACGCCCCGGTCCCACAGTTCGCCGAGCCGGCGCAGGGCCTCGGCGCCCCGGGCGGGGTCGACCTCGACCAGTTCGACCGCGTACCCGGCGCCGGCCGCCACGTACGCGATGCCGAGGCCCATGGTGCCGGCCCCGACGACCACAAAACGACCACTCATCGACGTCCCCTCGCCGCGGCGGGGGCGCGCGGGGTCTCCGCCGCCGGGCCCGTCCGCTCGCTCGTTCCTGCATGCGACCCTATGCATGGCCGGGCCGCCGGGATGCGTGGGGGCGGAGCGGACGGGGTAAGGACGGCCCTCAACGCCGAAGGAAGGAACGAGATGAGCCAGGCACCGGAGAGCGCGGAGAGCACCGAGACGGTCGAGACCCGCGGCGACGAGCGGGTGGACCTGCTCCGTGCGGACACCAACAACGACGGCAAGACCGACGTCTGGGTGGTGGACACCGACGGCGACGGCAAGGCCGACCTGTTCCAGTTCGACACCGACGGTGACGGCAAGGTGGACATCACCATGGTGGACATCGACGAGGACGGCACGCCGGACGAGGTGGTCGACGGCGACGGCGGGCTGCCCCCGGAGCAGACCACCCCCACCGTCCAGGTCTGAGCATGTAAGGAAGGGCCCCTTCTTAACGCCTAGGCGCTTGAAAGGGGCCCTTCCTAACGCCGCAGCTCCAAGGTGGCGAGGTAGTAGGGGTGGTCGGTGTCGTCCACGTCGGTCAGTCGCCACTGTGAGCCGTGGACCAGCTCGGCGAACTCCTCGGGCGAGCAGACCAGGTAGTCGAACCAGTCGGTGCCGAGCAGCCGGTAGCGCAGCCGCAGCCGTAGTTGCCCGCCGATCCGGCCCCGCCGGCGGTTGCGCTCGTGGTAGGCGGTGTGCACCGGGTCGGTGGTCCCGTACGGGTCGGTGCCGTGGGCGATCACCCGGGCGCCGGGACGGGCCAGCGCGGCGAGCGCCGCCAGCATCGCCGGGGCGCGTTCCCGCCCCTCGAACAGTCCCAGGTTGTTGCCGAGCAGCAGGAACGTGTCGTACCGGCGGCCGTCGGCGGCGTGCTCGTCGACTGTGCCGTGCACCAGGTCGCGTACGCCCCGGTGCCGGCTGACCCGCAGCGCCCCGAGCGAGGTGTCCAGTCCGGTGACCGGTACGCCCCGGTCCTGGAGATGCAGCGCGATCCGGCCGGCGCCGACGCCGACGTCGAGCACATGTCCGCGTACCCGGTCCACGGCCCGGTGGTCGTGCGGCTGCCACCGCTGCGGCGGGTCCAGGTAGTGCTCGGCGGGCGCGCCGTTGACCAGCCCGTCGTCGCGCTCGATGATCTCGATGACCGGGCGGGGTAGGCGACCGCCGGCCATCGGGCGCGGTCCGATCCCGGTGGCGACCGCGTACGCGTCGCGGATCATCTCGCCGAACACGTCGCCGATCTCGGGTTCCCCGGTCATGCCCGCAACGCTATCCGGGGGTCGGCGGCGCCGTCGCCGCCGTATCCTTGGCGGCGTGACCGACCTGGACCGCCTGGCGGCGGAGAAGTACGTCCTGCTCACCACGTTCCGCAAGGACGGCCGGGCGGTGCCGACTCCGGTGTGGGCGGTGCGCGACGGCGACGGGCTGGCGGTGTGGACGGTGGCCGACTCCGGCAAGGTGAAGCGCATCCGGCGCGACGGCCGGGTGACGGTGGCCCCGTGCGACGTGCGCGGCCGGCCGCACGGCGAGGCGGTGCCGGGTCACGCGACGATCGCCGACCCGGAGAGCACGAACCGGGTCCGAGGGCTGCTCAAGCAGAAGTACCGGCTGATCGGGCGGCTGAGCCTGCTGGGCAGCCGGCTGCGCCGGGGTGAGCGCGGCACTGTGGGGCTGCGGATCGTGCTGGACGGTCCGAGGCGCGACTGAGTCCGGACACGATCAAGGGCGGCGCCGCGACGGCACCGCCCTTGATCGGAACGCCGGAGAACGCCGGTTCGTCAGTCTCCCTGGCGCTGCTGGGGGATCTGCCCCTGCAGCAGGGCCCGAACCTCCGACTCGCGGTAGCGGCGATGGCCGCCCAGGGTCCGGATGGCACTGAGCTTGCCAGCCTTGGCCCACCGGGTCACCGTCTTCGGGTCGACACGGAACATCGACGCCACCTCGGCCGGTGTGAGTAGCGGCTCAGGTTCGTGCGTTCGCGATGCCATCGGGGTCACTCCTCCACATGTATAGACATCGGCCGGGGTCCCGCCGGCCGACGCGTCTCCCATGGTCCGGCTAGTCCCCGATGTCCGACATGGGCCGAACGGCTGAAGGTCCCTAGACGGACGGATGAAGCATGCCCGATTTTTACGACTTTTATGCCGCAGAAACTACCTTATTCGGACTCATGATCACGGTTCGTGACGCATCAACTACGAGACACTCTCGTGTCTAAGGCCACTTAGCAGGGCAAACCGGGCGTCAGTTGCACCGTTCGAGCAGCTGCACCGCGCGCCAGCGGGCGACCAGCTTGTCGTACGCGGCGGACGCCTCCTCGGCCTCGCCCCGGCCCAGTCCGGACAGTCCGGTGGCCACCAGCTCGGTCGAGTCGTCGGCTTCGAGCGTCTCGTCCGGCAGCAGTTGCACCAGGCCGCCGTAGTCCAGCTCGACCACCGAGCGGGGGTGGAACTCCTCCAGCCACCGGGCCGCCTCCTCGACCGCCTCGGTGATGGGCGCCTCGCCGATCGACTTGCGCAGCACCGACAGCGCCCGGGACGCCCGGCGGCGCGCCTTGGAGATCTCGGTGCGGTAGCGCAGCGCCCGCCGCTCCGGCTCGGTGACCAGGTGCCGCTCGCCGGCCTCGAACAGCACGAACCAGCGCAGGGGCACGCCCCAGGTGGCGATCTGCTCGTGCACCCGGGGCACCCCGTGCTCCAGCACCCGGGCGCCGCTGCGCCAGTCCTCCACCACGGCCTTCGCCTGCCCGGCGAGCACCGGCGGCACGAACGCGTCGGCCAGCACCGAGGGCACGCCGTCGCGGGCGCTCAGCGCCGCCTCGGCGACCCGGATACGCAGGTTCCAGGGGCAGACCAGCAGCGCGTCGTCGGACTCCAGGACGTACGCCTCGTCGGGCAGGTCGGGCAGCCGGGTCCAGCCGGCGCCGAGCGCCTCGATCACCGCCGTCCGCTGCCGTACCGGCCCCTCCAACGGGGCGATCGCGCGGCCCTCGCTGACGTACCGGCGCCAGTACGACTGCCGGTCCCGGTCGAAGGCGGTCAGCGGCTCGTACACGCGCAGGTATGAAGCGAAGAGCGACGGCACGGCGCGATCCTCCCACGAGACGGGACCGCCCGTCGCCGCCCTCGGGCCCGTGGCGTGACATGCGCGACAGTACGGTTCGGGCCGATATTAGGCTCAACGACACCGGCAGCATCCCGCCGGCGTGCCACCCGGGTTCCGCGCCCCACAAGGGCGCACACCGACACAGGAGTCAGCCATGGGCGTATTCGCCAGTACCGACGACCCCGTCTCCACGGGGCATGAGCAGGTCGTGTTCTGCCAGGACAAGCAGTCCGGCCTGAAGGCGATCATCGGGATCTACTCGACCGCGCTGGGCCCCGCGCTCGGCGGCACCCGGTTCTACCCGTACGCCAGCGAGGCCGAGGCCCTCGCCGACGTGCTCGACCTCTCCCGCGGCATGGCCTACAAGAACGCCCTGGCGAACCTCGACCTCGGTGGCGGCAAGGCGGTCATCTGGGGTGACCCCGAGCAGATCAAGAGCGAGGCGCTGCTGCGGGCGTACGGCCGCTTCGTCGAGTCGCTGAACGGCCGCTACTACACCGCCTGCGACGTGGGCACCTACGTGGCGGACATGGACGTGATCGCCCGGGAGACCCGCTACGTGACCGGCCGCAGCGTGGAGCACGGCGGCGCGGGCGACTCCTCGATCCTCACCGCCTGGGGCGTGTTCCAGGGCATGCGGGCCGCCGCCGAGCACGTCTGGGGCAGCCCGACGCTGGCCGGCCGCCGGGTCGGCGTGGCCGGGCTGGGCAAGGTCGGCAAGTACCTGACCGCCCACCTGCTCGACGACGGCGCCGAGGTCGTGGCGACCGATGTCAGCCCGCGCGCCCTGGAGTGGGCGCGCACCACCCACCCGCAGGTCACCCTGGTCGACGACACCGAGGCGCTGGTCACCTCCGACATCGACGTGTACGCCCCGTGCGCGCTCGGCGGCGCGCTGAACGACGACACCGTGCCGGTGCTGCGGGCGAAGGTGGTCACCGGGGCGGCGAACAACCAGCTCGCCCACCCGGGCATCGAGAAGGTGCTCGCGGACCGGGGCATCCTCTACACGCCGGACTACGTGGTGAACGCCGGTGGCGTGATCCAGGTGGCCGACGAGATCGAGGGCTTCAACTTCGACCGGGCCAAGCTGCGCGCGACCCGGATCTTCGACACCACCCGGCAGATCCTCCAGCTCGCGGACGACGAGGGCGTGCCGCCGGCGGTCGCCGCGGACCGGCTCGCCGAGCGGCGGATGGCCGAGGTCGGCCGGCTGCGCACGATCCATCTGCGGTGAAGCTCACCTCCGGGGGCGGGGCGGCGCTCCACCCCCGGAGGCGGCGCGCGTTAAGCTGATTCTCGGGCTCGTTAGTACCGGTATGTCCGGTGTCATGGCCAGCCCCGGGGCTTACCCCTTACCCGGTACACTTTGTGACGGCTGGACCACTGCGACGCGCAGGTCCGGTCGACGGTGACCCGAGGTGCCGAACGATGGCATCCCCATGTACCGTAAGAGCCACGAGAGATGCCTGACGTCATCGGGGCCCGCCTTCGGGCTGCCCCGCATTCTGTGCGAGGGGGTCGAGCCATGGGGCGCGGCCGTGCTAAGGCCAAGCAGACGAAGGTGGCCCGGGAGTTGAAGTACCACTCCCCGAACACCGACCTAACCGCCTTGCAGCGCGAACTGGCGGGTAGTGGAAAGTCTGAGCACAACTTCGACGACGACTACAAAGAGTATGTCGACGACGATGACGAGGACCACGCGGACGACGACCCGGACACCTGGGCTCGTCCGACCCGCTGACCTCCGGTCACATCTGAGCACGCGGTAACCCCCGCGTGCTCACGCATGTGCTCTGCTGAGCCGGCGTACGACCGACGATCAGGGACCTGCCGGCGCTCCGGGGCGCCCGCTCCGACGCGCCGGCAGGTCCTTGATCGCGGAACCGTTCCCTCAGCGTGGCCGGTTGTTCCAGTTGTAGAACGTCGGGATGTTCTCGAAGTGGTTCCACGCGCACACCGCGTCGGCGCCGTCGCCGCCCGACACCTCCGCCCGCAGCAGCCGCGCCGCCTCCGCCTCCCGAAGCAGAGCGGTAAGCCCCGCAGCGGCGTCCCGCACCCGGTCGGCGACCGCCTCCCGGTCGGTGTCACTGATGGTCTCGGGCATGCTCCAACACTCCCTCCAGTAGGCGGATCTTGCTGTTACGGCAGTGCTCGGTCTCCGTACCGTCGAAACGCCCCAGCTCGAAGTAGCGGTTGGCGGCGTGCCCGCCGCCACAGAACCCGAAGTACGCGCAGGACGCCCGGCACGCCTCCACGCCGGTGAGGAACTCGCCCACCCACGGCGTACCGGCCGCGCCCGCGAGGATGTCGCCCAGCGGCGTGGTCAGCACGTTCCCGCTGGCGAAGTCGCCGTACCGGGGGTCGGTGAAGCCGGCCAGCTCCGGCGAGAGCACCACCACCGAGCCGTCGTGCCCGACCGTCGGGATCGGGTCGAGGCTCCGGGGCAGCAGGTCGTCGGCGGTGCCGGCCAGGACCGCGCCCGCGTACCGCAGCGACCACTCCACCTCACGCAGGTGGATCCGGGGATCCCGGCGCCAGGCCGCCACCAGCTCCGCCCAGAACCCGGTGACCGCGCCCTCGTCGCGCGCGTTCGTCCGGGTGTTGACGCCCTCGGTCTCCTCGATGTTGACGCCGAGCACGTCGCAGCCCAGGTCGAGGAAGTAGTCGTACAGCTCGGTCGCCAGGCCCGGTTCCGGCCGCGAGACCACCGCGAGCGCCGAGAACGGCAGGCCGTGGCGGCGCAGCGCCGCCACACCCGCCACGATCCGGTCGTACGCGGGCCGCCCGCCCCGGGTGACCCGCTCGCCGTTGCGCGCCCGCGGCCCGTCCACGCTGATGCTGACCCGCACCCGGTGCTCGGCGAAGAACGCGCACCAGGCGTCGTCGATCAGGGTGGCGTTCGTCTGCACGTGGTGCTCGACGTCGGGCCCGAACGGCGCCAGCAGCGCGGCCAGGTGCTCCCGGCCCGCAGCGAGCGGCTCCCCGCCGTGCCAGACCACGGAGAAGCGACCGCCCGCCGCCCACGGGTTCACCGACGCCGCCACCGCCTCGGCGACGGCCACCGGCATCCGCCTGTCGACCGCCCGGAAGGGGAGGTAGCAGTAGGCGCAGTCGAGGTTGCACAGCGTCGTCGGCTGCATCACCACGTACGACGGGACGGCAGAGATGCCCCGCATCCCTCCGGGCGTGCGCGCAGCCATCAGCACCTCCCCCGCCTGCCTGAAAACCGAACCTCCAGGCTAGGCCGCGGCGACCGCTCGGGTGAACCCCCGATAAAGTGCCCGGCCGATCGGCGCAGGGTGATCAGCCTCGGGTGTGCTGCCCGACCATCTGCACGTTGCCGGACCCCTCGATGATCTCGCCGGCCTGCCAGGCGTCCACGCCCCGGCCGGTCAGGGTGGCCAGCGCGCGGTCGGCGTCCTCGGCGGAGACGATCGCGAACATGCCGACGCCCATGTTGAAGGTCGCCTCCATCTCCGGGTCCTCGATCCGGCCCTTGGACTGGATCAGGTCGAAGATCGGCTGCGGCTTCCAGGTGGAGCGGTTCACCACGGCGTCGACGTGCTCGGGCAGCACCCGGACCAGGTTGCCGGGGATGCCGCCGCCGGTGACGTGGGCCAGCGCCCGCACCTCGGCCTCGGCGATCAGCTTGAGGCAGTCCTGTGCGTAGATCTTGGTCGGGGTGAGCAGCTCCTCGCCGAGCGTCCGCTGGCGGCCGAAGTCGTCGATCACCACGTCCAGCCGCATCCGGCCGGCGCCGAGCAGCACGTGCCGGACCAGGGAGTAGCCGTTGGAGTGCAGGCCGGACGAGCGCATGGCGATCACCACGTCGCCCACCTCGACCCGCTCCGGGCTGAGGATCTCGCTCTCCTCCACCACGCCGACGCCGGTGGCCGAGATGTCGTACTCGTCGGGGCGCAGCACGCCCGGGTGCTCGGCGGTCTCGCCACCCAGCAGCGCGCAGCCGGCGTACCGGCAGCCGTCCGCGATGCCCGCGCCGATCTCGGCGACCTTGTCCGGCACGACCTCGCCGGTGGCGATGTAGTCGAGCAGGAACAGCGGCTCGGCGCCGCAGGCCACCAGGTCGTCGACGACCATGGCGACCAGGTCGATGCCGACCGTGTCGTGGATGTCGAGCTGCTGGGCGATCACCAGCTTGGTGCCCACGCCGTCGGTCGAGGAGGCCAGGATCGGGTTCTTGTACTTCTTCGTGTCCAGCCGGAACAGGCCGGCGAAGCCGCCCAGGTCACCCATGACCTCGGGGCGCCGGGTCTCCTTGACCTTCGACTTGAGCAGCTCGACCGCGCGGTCGCCCGCCTCGATCGACACCCCGGCGTCGGCGTACGAGACCGAGCGTTTGCGCTGCGTCCGGCCGGAACCCGCCGACCAGGGCTGGCGGTCGCCGCCGGCGCCCGTCGGGCTGGATCCTGCGCCGCTGCGCTCGGACACGTGCGTCACGGTTCTCCCCTTTGTGGTTCCCGCGGGCCCGGAGCGGCCGGACCCGCGTCGGTGGTGCTACGGGTGGTGGGTCGGTGTGGCGACGAGCGGACCGGTCGGCCCGGCCGCCTCGGCGGCGACCCGGCGTCCCACTCCTTCGAGCACGTGCTTGCCGATCAGGTTCCCGGCCGGCAGTTCGATCGGGTACTCCCCATCGAAGCACGCCCGGCAGAGCCGGCTCTTCGGCTGCTCGGTCGCGGCGATGAGACCGGGCAGCGATACGTAACCGAGCGAGTCGGCGCCGATGGACCGCCGGATGCCGTCGTTGTCGAGCCCGTTGGCGAGCAGCTCGGCGCGGGTGGCGAAGTCGATGCCGTAGAAACAGGGCCAGCTCACCGGCGGCGAGGAGATCCGGACGTGGACCTCCAGCGCGCCCGCCTCGCGCAGCAGCCGGACGATCGCCCGCTGGGTGGTGCCCCGCACGATCGAGTCGTCCACCACCACCAGGCGCTTGCCGCGTACGTTCTGCCGCAGCGGGTTCAGCTTCAGCCGGACGCCGAGCGCGCGCAGCGTCTGCGAGGGCTGGATGAACGTGCGACCGACGTACGGGTTCTTCATCAGGCCCTGGCCGTACGTGATGCCTGATTCCTCGGCGTAGCCGATCGCGGCCGGCGTGCCGGACTCCGGCACCGGGATCACCAGGTCGGCCTCGACCGGATGCTCCTTGGCGAGCTGGCGGCCGATCTGCACCCGCGCGGCGTGCACGTTGCGGCCGGCGATGGTGGCGTCCGGCCGGGCGATGTACACGTACTCGAAGAGACAGCCCTTGGGCTCGGGCGAGGCGAACCGGCTGGAACGCAGCCCGTTCTCGTCGATGGCGATCAGCTCGCCCGGCTCGACCTCGCGCACCACGCTCGCGCCGACGATGTCCAGCGCGGCGGTCTCGCTCGCCACCACCCAGCCGCGTTCGAGCCGGCCGAGCACCAGCGGGCGTACGCCGTGCGCGTCGCGCGCCGCGTAGAGCGTCGACTCGTCCATGAAGACGAAGCTGAACGCGCCGCGCAGCTGCGGCAGCACCTCCAGCGCGGCCGCCTCGACCGACAGGTCGGGCCGGCTCGCCAGCAGCATGGTGACCAGCGAGGTGTCGTTCGTCGAGCCGTCCGAGTCGAGCCCTCGCACGGCGGCCTCGCGCTGCAACTCGGCGGTGTTGACCAGGTTGCCGTTGTGCGCCAGCGCGATCGTGGTGCCGGCGGTCGTGGCACGGATGGTCGGCTGGGCGTTCTCCCAGGTCGAGCCGCCGGTGGTGGAGTAGCGCGCGTGCCCGATCGCGACGTGCCCGCGCAGGCTCGCCAGCGTCGGCTCGTCGAACACCTGGGCGACCAGGCCGAGATCCTTGTAGACCACGACACCGGAGCCGTCACTCACCGCGATGCCCGCGGCCTCCTGACCGCGGTGCTGGAGGGCGTAGAGCCCGAAGTAGGTGAGGTTGGCGACCTCTTCACCCGGCGCCCAGACGCCGAAGACGCCGCACGCGTCCTGTGGGCCGGGTCGCTGGGGGTCAAGGTCGTGGCTCAGCCGGCCATCGCCTCGGGGCACCTGCCGCTCCCTCGCAGTGGGGTCTGGACTGGCCTGGCGGAGTCAGGGGGGCAGCTCCGCACGCATGGGCCGGGACCGTCGTCGGCTCTCAGTGTACGCGACCAGCAGTCGACACCGACAGTCACGAAGCGTCCGCTCAGCGTGAGCAGAGTTTGCCCTGCTCGACGCCTAAATCGGGAGGTACGGGGAGAGGTCAGCCCGGTTCCCGGAAACCCGGATGCGACCCTCAGTGACCGTTTCCGCCCATCCCTGGCGCCCGGTGGCGACCGCCAGCCAGGTCGGCGGGTCCATCTCCACCACGTTCGGCGGCGTACCACGGGTGTGTCGTGGACCACTCACGCACTGGACCGCACCGTAGGGTGGGACGCGCACCTCCACCGATCGGCCGGGGGCGCGATCCGCGAGGGCAGCCAAGAGCGTCCGGACCGCCTCCCGGAGCACCGGCCGTTCGGGCGTACGCCCCTCGTCCAGCGCCACCAGTGCGGCGCGTACCGCTTCGGAATAAGCGTGCGGAGAGGACACGACGGGACGATACGACCCGGCAGAAGGCCGCCCGACGGCGGCCCTGGGTAGAGATGATCCGGTCAGACAAGGCATAGTTGCCGACGGCGTTATTCGTACCGTGAGTGATCAACCTCGGCCGAGCGGCCGACGGGGGGATCAGACCCGGAAGGCGGTGGACGTGTCAACACACCGACGTGCCTGGAAGCAGCGGGCCGGTGTGGTCGTAGCGCTGGTCTTCGGCGCCCTGCTCACCGTCCCCGCAGCTCCCGCCTTCGCGGAACCCCCCGAAGTCAGCGTCAACCCGAGCTCCCTGACGATCAGCGCCGACAGCGATGCCTCCATTCAGGTGAGGGTCAAGGTCACCGACTCCGGTCCGACCCAGGTCACGATCAGGGTGGCCGGACTGCCATCAGGCGTCACCTGCAGCGCTGGCTGCAATGCGCCAGTTGCTGTGGTCGGACAGCGCAACGTGCCTGTAACGCTGAAGGCCAGCTCTGGTGCGTCGGCGACCGATGGCGCAAACGTTCAGTTCACTGCAGAAACGCCGACTGACTCGAACAGCGCCGCACTTTCGCTGACGGTGCGGGCTGCTGCACCGCCGTCGCAGCAGCCGCAGACCGTCAAGACGGTGTCGGGCAAGGTGGTCAACGCCGACGGCGATCCGATCGAGGGCGCCCTCGTCATGCTCCGCGACAGCGCGGGCAAGGAACGCCGCACCAACACCAGTGGTAACGGCAACTTCAGCTTCAGCGGCTCCGAGTCCAACCCGATCGCGCCCGGCCGGATCGACCTCGGCGCCTCCACCGACGGCGCCTCGCCGGTCGCCCGGTCGATCAACGCGAACGCCGGCCAGTCGGTCACCGGCGTCCGGCTCAGCATCCAGGTGAAGGCGTCGGCGAGCCCGAGCGCCACCCCGTCGGCGAGTGAGTCCGCCCCGCCGTCCGAGGAGCCGCTCGACGAGGAGGCGACCGACACCCCGTCGGCCGAGGCGCCCGCCGCGCAGCAGCCGGCCGCGAACGAGGACTCCGGCGGCTTCGGTTCCTGGCTGCTCATCCTGCTCGGCGGCCTGTTCGTCGCCGTCGGCGTGGGCACCATCGTGCTGCTCTACATGCGCCGCAAGAACGAGGGCGACGACGGCGACGGCGACGGTCCGGGTGGACCGACCGGTCCGGGTGGTCCCGGCGCGGCCGGTGCGATCCCGGCGGCCCGGGGCGCGTACCACGGCACCGACGACCAGACCCGCGTGGTGAACGGCATGGGCGCCCCGGCCGCGACGATGGTCGGCGGCCCCTCGATCAGCGACGCCCCCACCATGCTCCAGCGGCCGGTCGTGGACGACGTCCCGCCGGACCCGTACGGCGCGCCGCCCGGCCCGGCGTACGGCGCGGGCGGCGGCCAGGGCGGCTACGGCTATGGCGACGACGCAGCGGGCCAGGGCGGTTACGGCGGCGCGGGCGGCTACGGCAACGCGCCCTCCTCGGGCGGCGGCTACGGCAACGGACCCTCCTCCGGTGCCGGCTACGGCAACCCGGACTACGCCGCAGGTGCCGCGGCTGGCGCGGCCGGCTACGCGGCCCAGGGCGGTGGCTACGGCAACGAGCGCTTCGACGAGCCCACCGGCCGCTACACCGGTGACAGCACGCAGTACGCACCGGCGGCCGACCCGTACCCGACCAGCACCTACCAGCCGGAGCAGGACCGCGGCTACGACCAGGCCGGCTCGGCCCCGTACGGCCGTGGCCCGGAGCAGGGCGACGCTTACGGCGCGGCCGGTGGCTACGGCGCCGCGTCGGGCGGCTACGACAACGGCGCGACCGGCGGCTACGACAGCACCCGCCAGCAGGGCGGGTACGGCGAGCCCACCGGCGCCTACGGCAACGCCGCGGGCGGTGGCTACGGCGACAACCCGACCGGCGGGTACGGCGACGCCCCGGCCTACGGCGGCGGTCGCGCGGCGGGCGGCGGCTACGGCGACGCGCCGGCCGGCGGGTACGACAACGCGCCCGCCGGTGGCTACGGCGACGCCCCGGCCGGCGGCTACGACAGCACCCGCCAGCAGGGCGGATACGGCGACGCGCCCGCGGGCGGCTACGACAACCCCGCCGGCGGCTACGACAGCCGGTCCCAGGGCGGCTACGACAAGGGCGCCGGGGGTTACGACAGCGGCGCGACAGGTGGCTACGACAGCACTCGTCAGCAGGGCGGATACGGCGACGCGCCGGCCGGCGGCTACGGCAAAGCCGGTGGCGGCTACGACGGCGGTCACCAGGCGGGCGGATACGGCCAGCAGGGCGGCGGATACGGCGAGGGCTACGGTCAGAACCCGCAGGGCGGTTACGGCCAGCAGGGCGGTTACGGCCAGGAGCCGCCGCAGCAGCGCGGGGGCGGCTACGACAACGGCTACCCCAACGACCCGGCGCAGGCCGGTCGCGCTCGACCGGACGGGCAGGCGGACCGGAGCGGACGACGCCTCGACTGGCTGGACGACTGACAGACACCAGATGTGAGAACTGTGGCCGCCCGCGAACAGCGGGCGGCCACAGTCGTCAGCGGGCCCCGCAGGTCGGGAGCAGAAGCGGTGCTCAGGCGGGGGCGAAGTAGCCCTGGCGGAGCACCGGCACCACGTCGGAGACGCCCACCTCGGTCGCGACCGTGACGTCCTCGGCGAAGCCGCCCTCGGCGAGTTCCCGCCCGGAGACGCATCCCCGGACCGCTGCCGGCACGTCCGGCGTGCTCGCCAGCGCGGCGAGCGCCATCGCGGCCTCCACCGAGAGCCCGCCGGGCACATCGGCGAGCGCGTCGAGCACGCAGGCCGCACCGAGCTGGTCCTCCACGCACGGCCGGAGCGACCCGTCGGGCCAGCGCTCCCCGGCCGCCACCACGCCTACCGGGGCGTCCTTCGAGCCGTACCCCTCGGCGCGCAGCCAGCGCCCGACGGCGGGTGCGTTACGCAGGCACGCCGCGACCACCGGCACTCCGGTGGCGCTCGCAGCGGCGCTGATCGCCGAACCGTTGGGTGACGGCAGCACCAGGTCGGCGACGACCGGCGCGGCCCGCAGCGCCGCCGGGGACAGCGACCACGGGTGTTCGGTCGTCGTCTTCCGGCGGCCCACAGCGGCCACGGCCCCCACCCGGCGGGCGTAGTCGGCGGCCTGCTCGCCCCACGGGAACGGGTGCACCCGCATGCCGCGGCTCACCGCCACCTCCACGGCGGTGGTGAACGACAGCACGTCCACCACCACCAGGGCGGCACAGACCCGGCCGAGTTCCGCCGCCCCGGTCAGTCCCCAGTCGAACCGGGCACCGGCGCCGGGTTGGGCGAAGACGGCCAAGGCCAGCGCCTCAGCGCTGACCCGGCGCCGGCTCACCGGGAGCCGGACCGTCGGACCCGTCGGCGGGCGCCGACTCGTCCTGGGTCGGGGTTCCGTCGACTGCCGGCGTCGCCGTACCCTCTGCCGGCTCGGCCTCGTCGGACGCCGCAGCGGACGCCTCGGGCTCCGCCGCGGCGGCGGGTGCGGACGCCTCGGCGTCGGCCGCCGGAGCGTCCCGGCCGGCCTTGGCGATCGGCTCGGCGTCGACAGCGGCCGGGTCCACGCCGACCGGCTGCTCGGCGGTGGCCGGAAGCACAGTGGTGGTCCCGGTACGGGTCGCCTCCACCTCCACGCGGGCCGCCTCGGCGGCACCGAACAGGCGCGGGAGCGTACCGGTGTGCGCCTCGCGCAGCTCGTCCAGGCCGATCCGGAACTGGCCGTGCACCTCAAGCCCGCCGGAGGCCGGGTCGGTGACGCCGATGAACTCCCACGGCACGCCGCGCTCGGCGCAGAGGGCGGTGAACGCCTTCTCGTGGCCGCGCGGCACCGACACCAGCACGCGGCCGGCGGACTCGCTGAACAGGAACACGAACGGCATCGAGCCACCGGCGAAGTGCTCCGGCACCACGACCCGGGCGCCCACGCCGCGGCGCAGAGCCGACTCGACCAGGCTCTGCGCCAGGCCGCCGTCGGACAGGTCGTGCGCGGAGCTGAGGTGCCCGACCCGGGCCGCCTCGGCCAGCAGTTCGGCGAGCTGCCGCTCGCGGGCCAGGTCGACCTGCGGCGGGATGCCGCCCAGGTGCTCGTGCGTCACCCAGGCCCACTCCGAGCCGGACAGCTCGACGTGCGTCTCGCCCAGCAGGAAGAGCTGGTCGTGGTCGCCGGCCGGGCGCGGCACGAAGCCCATCGGCACCCGGTTTGCGACGTCGTCGAGCACGCCGAGCACGCCGACCACCGGGGTCGGGTGGATGGCGGCGGCGCCGGTCTGGTTGTAGAAGCTGACGTTGCCGCCGGTCACCGGGATGCCCAGCTCCAGGCAGCCGTCCGCCAGGCCGCGCACGGCCTCGGCGAACTGCCACATCACGCCCGGGTCCTCCGGCGAGCCGAAGTTCAGGCAGTTGGTCACCGCGATCGGCTTCGCGCCGGTCACCGCCACGTTCCGGTACGCCTCGGCCAGCGCCAGCTTCGTCCCGTGGTACGGGTCGAGGCGGGCGTACCGGCCGTTGCCGTCGACGGAGAGCGCGACACCCAGGCCGCTGCGCTCGTCGATACGGATCACGCCGGAGTCCTCCGGCTGGGCGAGCACGGTGTTGCCGAGCACGTACCTGTCGTACTGCTCGGTCACCCAGGTCTTGTCGGCCAGGTTCGGCGACGCGATCATGCGCAGCACGGTCTCCCGGAGCGCCTCCGGGGTGCTCGGCCGGGGCAGCGTCTCGGCGCGGTCGGCCTGGAGCAGGATCAGGTCGGCCGGCTCGCGCATCGGCCGGGCGTACACCGGGCCGTCGTCGACGAGCGAGCCCGGCGGCACGTCCACCACGAGCTGGTCGCGCCAGGTGACGACCAGGCGGCCCGGCTGGCCGTCCGCCGACGGCGCGGTGACCTCGCCGATGGCGGTGGCCCAGACGCCCCACTTCTCGGCGGTCTTCAGCACGGCGTCGAGCTTGTCCGGCGAGACGACGAGCAGCATCCGCTCCTGGGACTCGCTGGCCAGGATCTCGTGCGGCTCCATCGACGGCTCGCGCAGCGGCACGCGCTCCAGCCAGACCCGCATGCCGGTGCCGGCGGAGGCGGCGGTCTCGGTGAGGGCGCAGGTCAGGCCGGCGCCGCCGAGGTCCTGGATGCCGACGACCAGTTCGGCGTCGTACAGCTCCAGGCACGCCTCGATGAGCAGCTTCTCCATGAAGGGGTCGCCCACCTGCACGGACGGGCGGCGCTGCTCGCTGCCCTCGTCGAAGGTGGCGCTGGCGAGCACGGACACTCCGCCGATGCCGTCGCGGCCGGTCTTGGCGCCCATCAGCACCACGATGTTGCCGGGGCCGGTGGCGTCCTTCTTCTGCAGCCGGTCGACCGGCAGCACGCCCAGGCAGAGCGCGTTGACCAGCGGGTTGCCCTGGTAGCAGGGGTCGAAGACGACCTCGCCGCCGATGTTGGGCAGGCCCAGGCAGTTGCCGTAGCCGCCGACGCCGGCGACCACGCCGGGCAGTACCCGGGCGGTGTCCGGGTGGTCGGCCGCGCCGAAGCGCAGCGGGTCCATCACGGCGACCGGGCGGGCGCCCATGGCGAGGATGTCGCGGACGATGCCACCGACGCCGGTCGCCGCGCCCTGGTACGGCTCGACAAAGCTCGGGTGGTTGTGCGACTCGACCTTGAAGGTCACCGCCAGCTCGTCGGAGACCCGGACCACGCCGGCGTTCTCCCCGATGCCGGCGAGCAGCCGGTCACTCGGCGGCGCCTTCTCGCCGAACTGGCGCAGGTGCACCTTGCTCGACTTGTAGGAGCAGTGCTCACTCCACATGATCGAGTACATGGCCAGCTCGGCCTGGGTGGGCCGGCGGCCGAGGATGTGCCGGATCCGGTCGTACTCGTCGTCGCGGAGGCCCAGCTCGGCGTACGGCTGAAGCTCCTCCGGCGAGTCGGCGGCCCGGGGAACGGTGTCCACGCCCAGCGCCCAGTCGTCGGTCGGGCCGGCCTGCGGCACCACGCCCTGCGGCTCGCGCAGGGCCGGGTCCGGATGGGTGGTCATGACGTCTCCTTGCTGCGCTCGCCGCCGGTGCGGCGGGTGGGCCGACCGATGTTCCCGGCCACCATCACGCCGGCGCTCCCACCAGATGCTTGAGCACCGAGGTGAAGAAGCCGAGGCCGTCCAGGGAGGGGCCGGTGAGCGCCTCCACCGCGTGCTCGGGGTGCGGCATGATGCCGACGACGTTGCCGGCCTCGTTGGTGATCGCGGCGATGTCGCGCTGCGATCCGTTGGGGTTGCCGCCGACGTAGCGGGCGACGACGCGGCCCTCGCCCTCCAGCCGATCGAGCGTCGCGGGGTCGGCGACGTAGCAGCCCTCGCCGTTCTTGACCGGGACGAGCACCTCCTGGCCCGGCTGGAACGTGTTCGTCCAGGCAGTGCCGGTGCTCTCGATCCGCAGGACCTGGTCCCGGTTGCGGAAGTGCAGGTGCTGGTTGCGGGTGAGCGCCCCGGGCAGCAGATGGGCCTCGCAGAGGATCTGGAAGCCGTTGCAGATGCCGAGCACCGGCAGGCCACCGCGCGCGGCCTGGACGATCGTCTCCATCACCGGGGCGAACCGGGCGATGGCGCCGCAGCGCAGGTAGTCGCCGTAGGAGAAGCCGCCGGGCAGGACGACAGCGTCCACCCCGTGCAGGTCCGGGTCGCCGTGCCAGAGCCGGACCGCCTCGGCGCCGGCGATCCGTACGGCCCGGGCCGCGTCCCCGTCGTCGAGCGAGCCGGGGAAGGTGACCACACCGACCCGGGCGGTCACGACTGCGCGCCCGCGGTCTCGTCGGCGGTGACCACGCGGACGGTGAAGTCCTCGATGACCGGGTTGGCCAGCAGCTTGTCGGCGATCTCCCGGGCCCGGTCCAGGTCCGGTTCGCCGGTGAACTCGATCTCGATCCGCCTGCCGATCCGAACCGAGGCGACGTCACTGACGCCGAGGCGGGGCAGCGCGTTTGCGACGGCCTGGCCCTGCGGATCGAGGATCTCGGGCTTGAGCATGACGTCGACTACGACGCGAGGCACTGGGCACTCCTGACTGTGTACGCAGTTGGGTGCCGGCCCAACAATCGGGCGAGCGGAGCCAGCCTACCTGGCAGATACCGCCCGGCCCGCACCGGCCGGGGGCAGTTCCGGCACCGATCGGCCCCACCGGCGGCACCGGACGGGCACCGTTGCCCGTTCGTTGCGGCGCCGATGCGAATTCGTTGCGCTCCGTGCTTGTGGACGCCCCCTGGCACCACCTCCTACCAGGCATTCTGCCGCGAAACACCCCACCTTCGACCGGTATCCGACAGCGCGCCCGCGCGGCACGCGGCGCGCGTCACGCCATCGGCGCGATTCGATCCGCACCTTGTGACAGAGGGTGTCACGGCCGTAGCATGCATCGTCAGATGTCGATGAGTTAGATCGACGTCCCTCGCCGGCCCACCCCATCCGGCGGGTGTCACCCCCTGCCCGGCAACCCCGGGCGTCCGCGCAGAAGGAGCCCCGACATGCGCCTCCGTCCCCTGCTCGCCGTGCTGACCACCGCGCTGGCCGGCGTCCTGGCCACCGCCTCCGGCGCCACCGCCGCGCCGGCCGGCCCCCAGCCGATCATCGGCGGCGGCACCGTCTCGTCGGCGCCGTGGGCCGCCGCCGTCTTCAGCAACGGCTCGTTCACGTGCTCCGGCAGCGTGATCGCGCCCCAGTGGGTGCTCACCGCCCGGCACTGCGTCAGCGGCACCATGTCCGTCCGGGTCGGCAGCGTCTACTACGCCTCGGGCGGCGTGACCCGCACCGTGAGCGCCTCCTACACCCGCTACGACCTGGCCCTGCTGCGCCTGTCCAGCACGGTCAGCACCTCCGCCGTCTCGCTGGCCAGCAGCAACCCGCCGGTCGGCTCGACCAACACCATCTACGGCTGGGGCATGACCTGCTACAGCGGCTGCGGCGCGTCGCCCCAGCTCAAGACCGCCAGCGTCCGGGTGACCAGCACCAGCGTCACCGACGCGTACGGCGGCCAGGCGATCCGGAGCACCCGGGTCAACGGCAACGCGTGGCGGGGCGACTCGGGCGGCCCGCAGTTCTACAACGGCCGGCAGGTCGGCGTCGCCTCCACCGCCGACGGCCAGAGCATCCAGAACTACGGCAGTGTTGCGTACAACCGGGCCTGGATCACCTCGACGGCCGGTGTCTGACGGTTGATGCCGATGCGGCGCGGATCGGTCGGGTGCGGCCCGGCCGTCCGCGCCGCGCCGTTTTTCAGCATCCGATCAGCTGAACACGGCTCGCGAACCACCCGGCCGGGGACTGACAGCATCGGAAGCGTGCTGGTCGTGACGACGGATCAACTGCCCGGCTACGAGATCCGCCAGATCCTCGGCGAAGTGGTCTCCTCGATGGCGAGGACCCGCAACCCGTACCGCGAGGGGGTCAAGAACCTGCGCGGTGGCGCCTACGACCCGATGGCGCCGGACAACCTGACCCGGTGGCGTACCGACTCGGTGGCCCGCCTCGGCGAGGAGGCACGCCGCCTGGGCGCGAACGCGGTGATCGGCATGCGCTTCGACAGCCGCGACTGCGGCGAGATGTGGATGGAGATCTGCGCGTACGGCACGGCGGTGATCGTCGCGCCGAAGATGCCGGACGTCATGCCGCCGGACCAGCCGGCGATCGCGGCCGAGACCGCTCACGAGCCGGAGATCGCCTCCGCGCCCGGCGGCATCGCCGAGCCCGCGAGCGCCCCCAACCTGAGTTCCGCGGCCGAAACCCCCACCGGCCCCTGACCGGCGCTGTCTGCAGCCTCTGCCGCGTCGATCATGAAGTTGACGGCAGGAATGATCTCCTTGAGTGCCGCCAACTTCATGATCGACCAGAAGGACAGGGCCGTCAGAGGATGGGGGGCGGGGAGTAGGCCGCCGCCTGGGGGTGGGACTCCACGACCCTGGTGATTCTTGCGGTCACGCGGGCGACCTGGTCGGTGGCGGCGCCTACGAAGGCGTTGCGGTCGGCCACCAGCGTGTCGATCTCGGCCCGGGTCAGGCCCAGCCGGCCGTCCGCGGCCAGGCGGTCGAACAGGTCGTTCTCGGCCGCGCCCTTCTCCCGCATCGCCAGCGCCACGGCGACCGCGTGCTCCTTGATCACCTCGTGCGCGACCTCCCGGCCCACACCCCGGCGCACGGCCGCCACCAGGATCTTCGTGGTGGCGAGGAAAGGCAGGAAGCGCTCCAGCTCCCGGTTGATCACCGCCGGGTACGGGCCGAACTCGTCCAGCACGGTGAGGAACGTCTGGAACAGCCCGTCGGCGGCGAAGAACGCATCAGGCAGCGCTACCCGGCGCACCACCGAGCAGGAGACGTCGCCCTCGTTCCACTGGTCGCCGGCCAGCTCGCCGACCATCGACAGGTAGCCCCGGATGATCACCGCGAAGCCGTTCACCCGCTCCGACGAGCGCGTGTTCATCTTGTGCGGCATCGCGCTGGAGCCGACCTGGCCCGGCTTGAAGCCCTCGGTGACCAGCTCCTGGCCCACCATGAGCCGGATCGTGGTGGCGAGCGACGACGGCGCGGCGGCCACCTGGGCCAGCGCGGAGAGCACGTCGAAGTCGAGCGAGCGCGGGTAGACCTGGCCGACGCTGTCCAGCACCCGGCGGAAGCCCAGGTGCCCGGCCACCCGCTGCTCCAGCTCGGCCACCTTGGCGGCGTCGCCGTCGAACAGGTCGAGCTGGTCGGCGGCGGTGCCCACCGGCCCCTTGATCCCGCGCAGCGGGTAGCGGCCGATCAGATCCTCCAGCCGCTCGTACGCGATGAGCAGCTCCTCAGCCGCCGACGCGAAGCGCTTGCCGAGCGTGGTGGCCTGCGCGGCGACGTTGTGCGACCGGCCGGTCATCACCAGGGCCGAGTACTCCCCCGCGTGCCAGCCCAGCCGGGCCAGCGTGGCGACCACCCGGTCCCGGATCAGCTCCAGCGAGGCACGGATCTGGAGCTGCTCGACGTTCTCGGTGAGGTCGCGGGAGGTCATCCCCTTGTGCACGTGCTCGTGCCCGGCGAGCGCGCTGAACTCCTCGATCCGGGCCTTCACGTCGTGCCGGGTGACCCGCTCCCGCGCCGCGATCGAGGCCAGGTCGACTTGGTCGACCACCCGCTCGTACGCCTCGACCACCCCGTCCGGCACCGGCACGCCGAGATCACGCTGGGCCTTGAGCACCGCCAGCCAGAGCCGGCGCTCCATCCGGACCTTCTCCTCCGGTGACCAGAGGGCGACCAGTTCGGGCGAGGCGTACCGGTTGGCGAGCACGTTCGGGATCGTCGTCACGTACCTCAGTCTTTCATGAGGCCCGGGCCGGTCCCGGCGACGCCGGTACCCGGTCCGGCCTGTGGGCGGGCCGGACCGGGACACACCGTCAGCCCAGCCGGATCTCCGGGTCCAGCGCGACCGCTGCCATCTCCTCGACTGTCATCAGGTGTCGGTCGGTGGACGAGACCGTCTGCACCGACACGAACGCGCCGTCGGCCCGCTTGACGGTCACGGTACGCAGGACCGTGCGCTTGGTCACCGGCTTCGCCAGGTTCCTGCCCTCCGCGTCGTGCGCCACCACCAGCTCGCCCCCGGGGCCGGTGAAGGACCGGCACGTGACCTCGCCGGGGCGGCACCGGTCCGGGCCCGACGTGTGGCCGGGGCGTACCCGGCCCACGTTGATGTTCAGGTACGACCGGACCTCGCCCCGAGCGGCGACACCCACAGCCAACCAGCCGGTCGCGGACTCCCACTGCAACCGCTGCACCCACCACGGCGGCTCGTCGGTGACCGGGCCGTCCCAGGTCTCGCGGTCCCCGGTCGACGCGCCCTGCACCCACCGCAGGTCCGGCGCCTCCCGGTGGAACGCGGCGAGCATCGCCGCGCGCAGGCGCTCCGGCTCGGTCCGTGCGGCGGCGGACGCGGCCGAGTGGGCGGGCGCCGGACCACCGGACGCCCCCGGCTGCACGACCACGCCGACGCCGAGCGCCAGTGCCAGCACCGCGGTCGCCGAGGCGTACGCCCCCACCGTTCGCCGCCGACGCCGGCCCTCCCGCGCCACCAGGGCGTCCACGTCCACCGTCGTCGGCGGCGCATCGCCGATCGCCTCGTCGAAGATCTGCCGGTACGTCATCTCTGCCTCCCGCTCTCCGCTGCCGAATGGTGCGAGGCGAGCAGCCGCAGCGTCTCCAGCGCACGGGCGGCCTGACTCTTCACGGTTCCGGTGCTGACGCCCAGGATCTGCGCGGTCTCCTCGACCGACAGGTCGCAGTAGAAGCGGAGCACCACCACCGCCCGTCGGCGCGGCGCGAGCCGGCCCAGCAGCTCCAGCAGCATCTCCCGCTCACCGACCGACGGCTCCCCGGCTGCCAGGTCGGCCCGGTCCGGCACCTCGTCGGTGCTGCGCTCCCGCCGCCACGGCCGGCGCCGCTCGTCCAGCCACGCGTTGGTGAGCATCCCCCGGACGTACGCGTCGAGGTTGTCCGCGCCGAGCGCCCGCCGCCAGTTGCGGTAGAGCTTGCTCAACGTGATCGACACCAGGTCGTCCGCCGTGTGCCAGTCCCGGCAGAGCAGGTACGCCGTCCGGCGCAGCGGCTCCAGCCGGGCGGTCACGTAGTCGCGGAACTCCTCGTCGCGCCCGGTCACGAAGTGCCACCCCTCGCTCGCCTCATGCCCAGGGGACGGAACGAGCCGGCACGCGGGTTGCCCGCCCGGCGCAGAACCGGGCGGGCGTCCTCGTCAGCGCTCCAGGATCGCTGTCACGCCCTGCCCGCCGGCCGCGCAGATGGAGATCAGGCCGCGCCCGCTCCCCTTCTGATCCAGCAGCTTGGCCAGCGTGGCGACGATCCGGCCACCGGTGGCGGCGAACGGGTGTCCGGCCGCCAGCGACGAGCCGTTGACGTTGAGCTTGTCCCGATCGATCGAGCCGAGCGGGGCGTCCAGGCCGAGGCGCTCCTTGCAGAACTCCGGCGACTCCCAGGCGGCGAGGGTGGCCAGCACCTGGGAGGCGAACGCCTCGTGGATCTCGTAGAAGTCGAAGTCCTGGAGGCTCAGCCCGGCCCGGGCCAGCATCCGGGGCACCGCGTACGTGGGGGCCATCAGCAGGCCCTCGTCGCCGTGCACGAAGTCGACGGCGGCGGCCTCCGACCAGGAGAACCAGGCCAGCACCGGCAGGTTGTGCGCCTTGGCCCACTCCTCGGAGGCGAGCAGCACAGTGGACGCGCCGTCGGTGAGCGGCGAGGAGTTGCCGGCGGTCATGGTGGCCCGCTCGGCGTCCGCGCCGGAGGCGCCGAAGACCGGCTTGAGCGAGCCGAGCTTCTCCAGGCTGGTGTCCGGGCGCAGGTTCTGGTCGCGGGTCAGCCCCAGGTAGGGGGTCATCAGGTCGTCGAAGAACCCCTTGTCGTACGCGGCGGCGAGCCGCTGGTGCGAGCGCAGCGCGAGTTCGTCCTGCGCGGCCCGGTCGACGTTCCAGCGCAGCGCGGTGCGGGCCGCGTGCTCACCCATCGACAGCCCGGTACGCGGCTCGGCGTTGCGCGGGATCTCCGGCTTGAACGGCTGGTGCGGGCGCAGCTTCGCCGCGATCTTGAGCCGTTCGCCGAGCGTACGGGCCGAGTTGAGCTGGATCAGGGTGCGCCGCATGTCCTCGTTGACGGCGAGCGGCGCGTCCGAGGTGGTGTCGACGCCGCCGGCGATGCCGACCTCGATCTGCCCGAGGGCGATCTTGTTGGCGACCAGGATGGCCGCTTCCAGCCCGGTGCCGCAGGCCTGCTGGATGTCGTACGCGGGGGTGTGCGGGTCGAGCCGGGAGCCGAGCACGACCTCACGGGTGAGGTTGAAGTCGCGGGAGTGCTTGAGCACCGCGCCGGCCACCATCTCGCCGACCCGCTCGCCGGCCAGCCCGAACCGGGCGATCAGCCCGTCGAGCGCCGCACCGAGCATGTCCGCGTTCGACGCGTGCGCGTAGCGCGAGTTGGACCGGGCGAAGGGGATGCGGTTGCCCCCGATGACCGCGACCCGCCGGACACTCTGCACGATCGGCCTCCCTCGAAACTGTTGCCCGAACCCTACTCGCCAGTAGGCTACGCCTATGACCGACAGGTACGCGAGCTTCGTCCAGACGGGGGCCGGTCGCGCGCTGGTCAAGCGCCTCGGGCTGCCCGACCCGCCCCGACTGCGCCGGCACACGCCGGGCGACCCGCTCGTTCCCGGGCCGGTCCTGCTCGGCTCCTCGGCCGGCGGCCGGATCGCCGAGCCGGCCGGCAAGATCCTGACCGCCGCCGGGGTCGAGCTGGCCGACCCGGTCGCCGCCCACGACGCCGACCGCCGCTTCGCGGCCCTGGTGTACGACGCCAGCGGCATCACCGACTCCGCCGGGCTGCGCCAGCTCTACGACTTCTTCCACCCGCAGGCCCGCTCGCTGCTGCCCAGCGGCCGGGTGATCGTGCTGGGCACCCCGCCGGCCGAGTGCGGCTCCCCCCGGGAGGCTACCGCCCAGCGCGCACTGGAGGGCCTGACCCGCAGCATCGGCAAGGAGTTCGGCCGGGGCGTGACCGCCCAGCTCGTCTACGTGACACGCGAGGGTGACGCCGGCACCCCGGTGAGCCTGGAGTCCACGCTCCGGTTCCTGCTCTCCGGCCGGTCCGCGTACGTCTCGGGCCAGGTCGTCCGCGTCGGCACCGGCACCGCCGTGGCGCCGGCCGACTGGGACCGGCCGCTTTCCGGGCAGGTGGTGCTGGTGACCGGCGCGGCCCGGGGCATCGGCGCGGCACTGGCGAAGGTGCTGGCCCGCGACGGCGCCCAGGTGGTGGCGCTGGACATCCCGGCGGCCGGGGACGAGCTGGCCGCTGTCGCGAACGACATCGGCGGCAGCGCGGTGCAGCTCGACCTGACCGCGCCTGATGCGCCGACGCGGCTGGCGGAGCATCTGGCGTCCCGGCACGGCCGGGTCGACGTGGTGGTGCACAACGCGGGCATCACCCGGGACAAGACGCTGGGCCGGATGGACGCCGACCGGTGGGACTCGGTGATCGACGTGAACCTGTCCAGCCAGGAGCGGATCAACGACGTACTGCTGGAACGCGACCTGATCCCGGCCGGCGGCCGGATCGTGTCGGTCTCGTCGATCGCCGGGATCGCCGGCAACCGGGGGCAGACCAACTACGCGACGAGCAAGGCCGGCGTGATCGGCCTGGTCGACTCGCTCTCGCCGGTGCTGCGCGAGCGCGGGATCAGCCTGAACGCCGTGGCGCCGGGCTTCATCGAGACCCGGCTGACCGCGCGCATCCCGCTGACGATCCGCGAGGCGGGACGGCGGATGAACAGCATGGCCCAGGGCGGCCTGCCGGTGGACGTGGCCGAGACGATCGGCTGGCTCTCCTGGCCGGCGACCGGCGCGGTGAGCGGCAACGTGGTCCGGGTCTGCGGCCAGAGCCTGCTGGGGGCGTGATGGCACCCCGTGACCACGAGGACGACGACCTGACCCTGCACGACCTGATCGAGGGCCCCACCCGGGACCTGACCGCAGCCCGAGCCGCCGCCCAGGCCCAGTCCCACCCCACCCAGGCCCACCCCTCCTCCGACGATCATGAAGTTGACGGCACTTCTGGAGATCCACAAGGCAGCCAACCTCATGATCGACGGGGTGAAGGGGAGAGGGAAGAGGCGGGGTCGGAGGGGCGGCGGCGCGTGGCACTGTCGCGGCTGCCTGCGAGTGGGGCGCTCTACCGGCGGGCGCTGCTGGGAGTGGTGCCGGGGGTCGGGGGGCGTCGCGGGGCGGACGTGCCGGGACTTGAACTGGGCGTCTCGGGGGTCGCTGTGGATCAGCGGCACCTGGCGGACTACGACCGGGTGTGCGGGTTCCGGCTGACCGACCGGCTGCCGGCGACGTATCTGCACGTGCTCGGATTCCCGCTGTCGCTGCGGCTGATGACGGGTCCGGGCTTCCCCATCCCGCTCACCGGCGTGGTGCACGTGGCCAACCGGATCACCGTGCACCGCCCGGTCGAGGTCGGCGAGAGCGTCGACTTCCACACGTACGCGGAGAACCTGCGCCCGCACGAGCGGGGCCGCCAGCTCGACGTGGTGCTGGTCGGCTCGATCGGCGGCGAGGAGGTGTGGCGCGGCGTGTCCACGTACCTCGGGAAGGAGCGCGCCGCAGGCGGCGGCCCGCGGCGCGACCGGGGTGACCGCCCGGCGCCGCCGGCCGCCTCGGCGCGGTGGCGGGTGACGCCCCGGGTGGGTACGGACTACGCGCGCGTCTCCGGCGACCACAACCCGATCCACACCTCGAAGCTGGGCGCGCGGCTGTTCGGCTTCCCGCGCCCGATCGCGCACGGCATGTGGAGCAAGGCCCGCTGCCTGGCCGCGCTGGAGCCCCGGCTGCCCGAGGCGTACACGGTGGACGTGTCGTTCAAGCTGCCGGTGCCGTTGCCGTCCACTGTCGCGTTCAGCGCCTCGCCGACCGGCGAGGGCTGGGACTTCGCGCTGCACAGCGCCCGGGACGGAAGGCCGCATCTGGTCGGTTCGGTGCGCTGAGCGAAAGAGGGGACTTGCCGTCCCCTCTTTTCGGCGCTAAGTTGTTCTCAGATTGAGTTGTTCTCAACCTGAGAGAGTGAGTGGCCGTGAACGAGCAGGAGTTCCTCGCCGGGTACGACCCCCGGGACTACCCGGCGGTCGCGGTCACCGTCGACGTGGTCGCCCTGACCATCCGCGAGGGCGCGCTGCACCTGCTGCTGATCCGCCGCGGCGCGCCGCCCTACGAGGGGCACTGGGCGCTGCCCGGCGGCTTCGTCCAGCCGGACGAGGACCTCGCCGCGGGCGCCCGGCGCGAGCTGGCCGAGGAGACCGGCCTGGGCGGTGAGCGGCTGCGCCGGGTGCACCTGGAACAGCTCGGCAGCTACGGCGCCCCGGACCGCGACCCCCGCATGCGCGTGGTCTCGGTCGCGCACCTGGCGTTCGCCCCCGACCTGCCCGACCCGGTCGCCGACACCGACGCCGACGAGGCGATCTGGCTGCCGGTCACCGCGCTGACCAGCCGGCAGCTCGCCTTCGACCACGGCCGGATCATCGACGACGGTCTGGAGCGCGCCCGCTCCAAGCTGGAGTACACGCCTCTCGCCACCCGGTTCCTCGCCCCCGAGTTCACAGTCACCGAGCTGCGGGAGGTCTACGAGACGGTCTGGGGCCACCCGCTGCACGCCGGCAACTTCCACCGCAAGGTGCTCTCGGTGCCCGGCTTCGTGGAGAGCACCGGCGCCAGCACCGAACGCGGCGGCGCGCGCGGCGGCCCCCGGGCCAAGCTCTACCGCGCCGGAGACGCCCGGCTGCTGCACCCGGCGCTGCTGCGCCCCGCCCGGGAGGAGACGGTTCGGTGAGGACCGAGGAGGCGATCCGGCTGGTCACGGCCGCGCGCACCGACGCCGACCTGTTCGGCACGCAGGAGCCGGCCCGCCGCTACCGCGAGCTGGTCGGCGCGCTGCACCCCGACCGGCTGGGCGCGGCCGACCCGGGGGTACGCGCCGCCGCCGCCGACGCGCTCGTCACAGTCACCACCCGGTGGCGTACTCCCGCCCCCACGTACACCGGCGACGTCGCCACCCTGCACGAACGGAAGGAAGGGCCCCTTGTTAACGCCTCCGGTAGAGGAGGGGCCCCTTCTTATCACCTGGCCAAGGTGTGCCGGCACCCGAGCGACAACGACCTGATGGCCCGCGAGGCACGCGCGTTGCGGCGGATCGCCGAGCGCGGCGACGCCAAGCACCTCGCGTACGTGCCCCGGCTCGTCGACTCCTACCCGGCGCGCGACCCGTCGACCGGCGTGCAACGGCAGGTCAACGAGCTAATGACCGTACCCGGACTGCGAAGCCTGGACGACGTGCGCCGCGCGTACCCGGACGGGCTGGACCCGCGCGACGCGGCCTGGATGTGGCGGCGGCTGCTCGTGGCGCTCGGCCTGGCCCACCGGGCCGGCGTCGTGCACGGCGCGGTGCTGCCCCGGCACGTGCTGATCGAGCCGGACGCACACGGCCTGGTGCTCGTCGACTGGTGCTTCTCGGCCGAGCCGGGCGGGCTCGTGCCGGCGCTCGTGCCCGGCCACGAGGACTGGTATCCGCCGGAGGTCGCCGCGAAGCGGCAGTGCGGGCCGGGCACCGACATCGCGCTCGCCGCCCGCTGCATGACCTGGCTGATGGGCGACCGCGCGCCGCGCGAGCTGCGCGCCTTCGCCGATGGCTGCCAGGGCACCGCGCTCGCCACCCGGCCGGACGACGCCTGGCGGCTGCTGCGCGAACTGGACGAGGTGCTGCACCGGCTGTACGGGCCGCGCACCTTCCGACCCTTCACCCTCAACCCGTAGGGAGGCTGCCATGGGCAGTGGAATCTGGTCCACCGACGTGTACGACGCCGCCGACCGTTACCGGCGCCGCACCGGCAAGAGCGCGTTCTCCTACAGCGACAGCGGCGCCCGCAAGGTGCACCCCGCGCTCGACCCGCGCGACGCGCTGCGGGAGAGCCGCGACTCCGCCGAGCACCCCCAGTCGACGCCGATCGCCGTGCTGTTCGACGTCACCGGCTCGATGGGCCACGTGCCCCGGGTGCTGCAGAGCAAGCTGCCGCAGCTGCTCGGCCTGCTGCTGCGCCAGGGGTACGCGAAGGACCCGCAGGTCATGTTCGGCGCGATCGGCGACGCCACCTGCGACCGGGTGCCGTTGCAGGTCGGGCAGTTCGAGTCCGACAACCGGATGGACGACGACCTCGGCCGGATCGTGCTGGAGGGCGGCGGAGGCGGCCAGATGATGGAGTCGTACGAGCTGGCGCTCTACTTCATGGCCCGGCACACGGCCACCGACAGCTGGGACAAGCGTGGCCGGCGCGGCTACCTGTTCATCATCGGCGACGAGCTGGCGTACCCGGCGGTGAAGACCGCTGAGGTGAGCCGGCTGATCGGGGACGGCCTGGGCGAGGACATGCCGGTCCGGCAGATGGTGGACGAGGTGACCGCGCGCTGGGACACCTACTACCTGCTGCCCGCCGGCAGCCACTACGCGGGCAACCGCAAGGTGCTGGACTTCTGGCGCGGCCTGCTCGGGCAGAACGCGGTCGAGCTGGACGACCTGGACGCGGTCTGCGAGACGATCGCGCTCACCGTCGGCCTCGGCGAGCAGGCCATCGACCTCGACGCCGGGCTGCGCGACCTGGACCGGGCCGGCTCGACGGCCACCCGGACCGTCTCGAAGGCCCTCGCCCAGGTCGGCTCGGGCCGGCGCGCGGTGGCGACGCTGCCGTTCAGCCCGGCCGACGGCGGAAGCGGGGTCACCCGGCTGTGAACCACGTGACGGTGGTCGACCTCGGCTACGGCGACGCCGGCAAGGGCACAGTGGTGGACCTGCTCTGCGCCACCCGGCAGGTCCACACGGTGGTCCGGTTCAACGGGGGCGCGCAGGCGGCGCACAACGTCGTCCTGCGCGACGGGAGGCACCACACGTTCGCGCAGTTCGGCGCCGGGACGTTCCGTCCCGGGGTGCGCACACACCTGGCGCGGCACGTGGTGGTGGACCCGCTGGCGCTGGCCGCCGAGGCCGACCACCTCGCGTCGGTCGGCGTGCCCGACGCGCTCGACCGTCTGACTGTGGACGGGGAGGCGCTGCTCGCCACCCCGTACCACCGGGCCGCGAACCGCGCCCGGGAGATCGCCCGGGGAGCCGACCGGCACGGCTCCTGCGGGCTCGGGGTGGGCGAGGCGGTCGCGTACGGCCTCGCCCACCCCGACGAGGCACCCCGGGTGGCTGACTGCCGCCGCCCGGCGGTGCTGCGCCGGCGACTGACCGCGCTGCGGGACCGGCTCACCGCCGAGCTGGGCCCGCTCGACGCGCCACCGGTGGACGACAGCCTGCCCGCGTACGCGGCCTTCGCGCGCCGGGTGGCGATCGTCGACCGGACCTGGCTGGCAGGTGCCCTGCGCGAGGGCACCTGCGTGTTCGAGGGCGCGCAGGGGGTGCTGCTGGACGAGTGGCACGGCTTCCACCCGTACACGACGTGGAGCACCACGACGTTCGCCAACGCCGAGACGCTGCTCGCCGAGGCGGGCATGGCCGGGACCGCGCAGCGGCTCGGCGTGCTGCGCACGACCACCACCCGGCACGGTCCCGGGCCGCTGGTCACCGAGGACGCGGCGCTGCCGTTCACCGACCGGCACAACGGGACGAACCCCTGGCAGGGGCGGTTCCGGTTCGGGCACTTCGACGCGGTCGCCCACAGATACGCGCTGGAGGTGGCAGGTGGCGTGGACGGGCTGGCGCTCACCCACCTCGACCTGGCCCGGCCCGAGCTGCGGATCTGCCGCCGGTACGAGGGCCTGGACCGGCTCGTCCCCGGCCCGGCCGGTGACCTGGACCGGCAGGCGGCGCTCACCGAGCGGCTGATGCGGGCTCGGCCGGTGCTGGACGAGTCGCCTGCCGACTGGCCGGCTGCGGTCTCGGAGGCGCTGGGCGCGCCGGTGGTGCTCACGTCGCGCGGGCCGACGGCCGAGGAGAAGGAAGGGCCCCTTGTTAACGCCTTTTGTATGGGAAGGGCCCCTGCTTAACACCGCACCCCCGAGCATGGGTGCATGGGGGACGTGCTCGACCTGCTGCACCACACGGTGACGTCGCCGTGGGTGTACCTGGTGATCATCGCGGTCACCGCCATCGACGCGTTCTTTCCGGCGGTACCGGGCGAGACAGTGGTGATCACCGCCGGGGTCTTCGCGGCCGGCGGCGAGCCGAACCTGGTGCTGGTGATCGTGACCGCCGCGTTCGGCGCGCTCGCCGGCGACCACATCTCGTACGCGATCGGGCGCGGCGGCGGCGCGCACCGGCTGGCCCGCTTCCCGGCGGACAGCAGGCGGCGGGCCAGCTCGGAGTGGGCCCGCCGGGCGGTCGACAGACGCGGCGGGATGATCCTGACCACCGCCCGGTACGTCCCCGGCGGCCGGACCGCCGTCACGCTGACCATGGGCGCGGTCCGCTATCCCGCGCGCACGTTCCTGCTGTACGACGGCCTGGCGTGCACCACCTGGGGGATCTACTGCGGGCTGCTCGGCTACTTCGGCGGCCTGGCGTTCGAGCACAACCCGCTGTCCGGGCTGCTCGCCGGCGTGGCCATCTCGCTGGCCGTCACCGGCCTGTTCGAGGCCGTCCGCTGGGGCCGGCGGCGGGCGCACCGGCGGGCTGCCGCCCGGCGCGACTGTTAACAAGGGGCCCTTGTACTACCGCAGGCGTTAAGAAGGGGCCCTTCCTTACCCCGCGGCGGGCGGGTGCCAGGTGACGCCGCGCAGCAACTGGTCGGCGCCGAGCCAGGCCACGTTCATCATCCGGGTCGCTGTCTTCCCGGCGTCGGCCTCAGGGTGGTCGGCCAGCCAGTCGGCGAGCGACTCACTGGCGCCCACCAGCCCGTACGCGACCACCTCCAGGTCGGTGGCGCCGACCTCGCGGCCGGAGGCGCGCAACGCGTGGTCGAGCATGCCGGCGACCACCTCGACCAGCCGGCCGCGCATGGCGGCGAGTTCGGCGGCGAACGGCTGGGAGCCGCGGGCCTGCCGGTAGAGGACCGCCCAGCCGTCCCGGTGCGCGCCGACGAAGCCGAAGAACGCGCGCAGTCCGCGCCAGAGCCGCTCGTCGGCGGGCAGGTCGGGGGCGGCCGCGCCGGCGATCGCCTCCATCATCCGGGTGCTCTCCCGGTGCAGGCAGGCGATGAAGAGTTCCTCCTTGGTGCCGAGGTAGGCGTACACCATCGGCTTGGAGATGCCGGCGTCGTCGGCGATCTCGTCCATGCTGGCGGCGTGGAAGCCGCGGCGGGAGAACACCTTCACCGCCGCGTCGAGCATCTGCTGCTCGCGTACGGCGCGGGGGAGGCGCTTGAAGGTCGGCGTGCTGGACACCCTTGCGAGCATACCTACCCGTGCGTAAGGTTACGCCAGAGTAACCAAAGTGGCCCCGCCCGAGAGGTGCAATCCCCCATGACTGACTTCGACCCGGCCAACTTCGCGAACGTCGGCCCGAAGGAGTTCGCGCAGCTGGTCAAGTCCACGCCGGACGCCAAGATCAACGAGATCATGTCCGGCGAGGCGCGCGGCAAGATCCTCAGCGAGGTCTTCAACCGGATGCCCACGCTGTTCCGCGCGGACCGCGCCGGTGCCACCAACGCGGTCATCCACTGGAACATCACCGGCCGTCCGGACGGTGGCACCGACACCTACGAGATCGTCATCGAGAACGGCACCTGCACCGTCTCGGAGACCGCGACCCGCGACCCGAAGCTGAGCCTCACCATGGGCCCGGTCGAGTTCCTGAAGATCGTCTCCGGTGGCGCCAACCCGGTGATGATGTTCATGACCGGCAAGCTGAAGGCCAAGGGCGACCTGGGCCTGGCCGCCAACATCGCCAACCTGTTCGACATCCCCAAGGCCTGACATGGCCGAGTTCTCGCTCGACCTGAACGAGGAACAGCGGGACCTTCGCGACTGGGTGCACGGCTTCGCCGCCGAGGTCGTGCGCCCGGCCGCGGCCGAGTGGGACGCCCGGGAGGAGACTCCCTGGCCGATCATCCAGGAGGCCGCGAAGGTCGGCCTGTACGGGTTCGAGTTCCTCGCCACCTGCTGGGCCGACCCCACCGGCCTCTCCCTGCCGATCGCCAGCGAGGAACTCTTCTGGGGTGACGCCGGCATCGGCCTGAGCATCTTCGGCACCTCCCTCGCGGTCGCTGCGATCTACGGCGCCGGCACCCCCGAGCAGCTCGTCGAATGGGTGCCGCAGTGCTTCGGCGACGTCGACTCCTCGGCCGTGGCCGCGTTCTGCACGAGCGAGCCGGAGGCCGGATCCGACGTGGGCTCGATGCGTACCCGCGCCGTCTACGACGAGGCCACTGACGAGTGGGTGCTCAACGGGCAGAAGGCGTACGCCACCAACGGCGGCATCGCCGGGGTGCACGTGGTCACCGCCTCGATCGAGCCCGAGCTGGGCTCGCGCGGCCAGGCCGCGTTCGTCGTACCCCCTGGCACTCCCGGTCTGACCGCCACCCGCAAGCTGCGCAAGCTGGGGCTGCGCGCCTCGCACACCGCGGACGTCTTCCTCGACGACGTCCGGGTGCCAGGCCGCTGCCTGCTCGGCGGCAAGGACGCGCTCGACGAGCGTCTGGCCCGCGCCCGGTCCGGGCAGCGCGCCTCCGGCCAGGCGGCGATGCGGACGTTCGAGCTGTCCCGCCCGACAGTCGGCGCGCAGGCGCTCGGCGTGGCCCGCGCCGCCTACGAGTACGCCCTGGACTACGCCAAGGAGCGGGTCCAGTTCGGACGGCCGATCATCTCCAACCAGGCGGTCGCGTTCGCGCTCGCCGACATGAAGATGGAGATCGACGCGGCCCGGCTGCTGGTCTGGCGCGCCTCCTGGATGGGCCGCAACAACCGGCCGTTCACCGCGGGCGAGGGCTCGATGTCCAAGCTCAAGGCCGGTGAGGTGGCCGTCTCGGTGACCGACAAGGCGGTCCAGCTCCTCGGCGGCGCCGGCTTCCTGCGCGACCACCCCGTCGAGCGGTGGTACCGCGACGCCAAGATCTACACCATCTTCGAGGGCACCTCCGAGATCCAGCGGCTGGTCATCTCCCGGGCCATCTCCGGGATGCAGATCCGCTGACCGCCGGCGGGCCGCGGCCCGGCCCGTGACGACGTCTCACGCCGTCGGGCCGGGTCGCCGCTCCCGGGCCGACCCGAACCGCGATCGGGCGCAGGATCATGCCGAACCGGACGGCCGACCGTCCGGAGCCTGGTCGACGAACCACGAACGCGAAGGAGTTGCGCCGTGGACCTGCCGTTCATCGCCGCCACGCTGACCCGACGTGGACTGCTCGCCCCGGGCGGACCGATCCGCGTGGTCTCCCAGCTCAACGCGCTGCGCCGGTGGGGCTGGAGCCTCGCCGGGGAGCTGCGCCAGGCCGCCGCCCGCGACCCCGGCCGTGTCGCCGTGGTCGACGAGCAGGGCGCCACCATGACGTACCAGGAACTGCTCGACCGCTCCGAGCGGCTGGCCCGGTCGCTGCGCTCCCACCTCGGCGTGCAGACCGGCGACCGGGTCGGTGTGCTCTGCCGCAACCACCACGGCCTGATCGAGGCGATAGTGGCAGCGATGCTGCTCGGCGCGGACGCCGTCCTGGTCAACACCGGCCTGTCCGCCGCGCAACTGGTGACTGTGGCCGAGGAACAGGGCCTGCGCGTCCTGGTGCACGACGGCGAGTTCACCGAGCGCGTCCTCGGCCTCCCGGCCGAGCTGCACCGGGTCGACGAGCGGCGGCAGGAGGAGCTGATCGCCGCCGCCGTACCCGGCGAGAAGCTCCAGCCGCCGGAGCGCGACGGCCGCACCATCGTGCTGACCTCCGGCACCACCGGCGCGCCCAAGGGCGCCCGCCGGCCCACCCCGCACGGCTTCGGCCCGCTGGTGTCCATCATCGACCGCATACCGCTGCACGCGCGGGACACCGTGATGATCGCCGCGCCGATCTTCCACACCTGGGGGTACGCCGCGCTTCAGGTGTCGTTCGCGCTGCGCGCCACAGTCGTACTGCACCGACGCTTCGACCCGGCCGCCACTCTCGCCGCGCTCGCCGCTCAACCGTGCGACGCGATGTTCGCCGTACCGGTGATGCTGCAACGGCTGATGGAGGTCGCGCCGCCGCAGCCCCGGCCGCCGCTCAAGGTGGTCGCGGTCAGCGGATCCGCGCTGCCCGGCAACCTGGCCACCGCGTTCATGGACCGGTACGGCGACGTGCTCTACAACCTCTACGGCTCGACCGAGGTCTCCTGGGCCTCCATCGCCGGCCCGGCCGAACTGCGCGCCGCGCCCACCACCGCGGGCCGGCCACCGCACGGCACCCGGCTGGCCATCCTGGACGAGACCGGCCGGCCGGTCCGCGACGGCGAGGTCGGACGGATCTTCGTCGGCAACGAGATGCTGTTCGAGGGCTACACCTCGGGCGCCGGGCGGGAGAGCCGCGACGGCCTGCTCGACACCGGCGACCTGGGCCGGCTGAACGCCGACGGCCTGCTCTTCGTCGACGGCCGGGCCGACGACATGATCGTCTCGGGCGGCGAGAACGTCTTCCCGTCCGAGGTGGAGGATCTGATCGCCCGGTTGCCGCAGGTCCGCGAGGTCGCCGTGATCGGCGTACCGGACCCCGACTACGGCCAGCGACTGGCCGCGTTCCTCGCGCTGCGCACCGGCGAGACGCTCGACCCGGAGGCGGTCCGCGAGTACGTCCGGCGCTACCTGGCCCGCTTCTCCGTGCCCCGCGACGTGGTGTTCGTCAAGTACCTGCCGCGCAACGCCACCGGCAAGGTGCTCACCCGGGAGCTGCGCCGCTACTTCGACTGATCCACATCGGTCACACGGCTGCCGTCCTCCGGTGCTACGGTCTCCCCCGATCGAACGGGGAAACGGGGAGCACCACAATGGACAGGCTTCGGCGGCGTACCGCACTCGGCCTCCTCGTCGGCGGCGCGTCCGCCGCCGCGCTCGGCCCGTTCGACCCGGTCCTCGGCGGCCGGCCCGACGACTCACCCACCCGGTGGCCGGTCCCGCCCGTCGAGCGGGAGAACCGCGCCGCCGGTGAGCCGTGGTGGCCCGAGCACGGCGGCCGGGCCGCCGACGACCGGCGGCGCCAGATCCAGGGGTACGCCTCGACGACGAGCGTCGCCCCCGGCGAGGAGATCGACTTCCACGTCGCGGTCAACCCGGGCGGCCGGTTCCGGATCAGCGTGCACCGCCTCGGCTGGTACGACGGCGCGGGCGCCCGCACGATGCTGACCAGCCCCGAACTGCGCGGCGTACCGCAGCCGGTGCCGGTGGCCGACCCGGACACCGGTGTGCTCGACTGCCGGTGGCCGGTGTCCTGGCGCCTGTCCGTCTCGCACGGCTGGACCTCCGGCCTCTACCAGGCGGTCTTCACCTCGGCTGACGGCTGGCGGGCCTGCACGCCGTTCGTGGTACGCGACGACCGGCGCCCGGCCGCGCTCTGCGTGGTGCTGCCGGTGACCACCTGGCAGGCGTACAACCAGTGGCCGCGCGACCGGCGGACCGGCAAGAGCCTCTACAACGGCTACCGGGCCGACGGGCGGCGCGACCCGGCGCTGCGGGCACGCGCTGTCACGTTCGACCGCCCGTACTCCGGCGCCGGCCTGCCCACCCACTTCGACCGCGACGAGGCCGCGATCCGGTGGCTGGAACGCAACCTCTACGACGTCAGCTACGCCACCAGCTTCGACCTGCACTCCGGGCGCCTCGACCCGGCCCGGTACCGGGGTCTGGTGTTCTGCGGGCACGACGAGTACTGGTCGGCCGAGATGCGCCGCGCCACCGAGGTCGGCCTGGACGGGGGCACCAGCCTCGCGTTCCTCGGCGCGAACAGCGTCTACTGGCACGCCCGCGTACGCGCCGCCGCCGACGGCCGCCCCGAACGGCTCGTCGAGTGCGCCAAGACGCTTCCCGACCCGGGCGCGGGCATCGGCGACCCGACCGTGACCTGGCGCAACCTCGACCGGCCGGAACAGGCGCTGCTCGGCGTGCAGTACAACGGCATCGTGCTGACCCCGCAGCCGCTCGTGGTGCGCGCCGCAGACAACTGGGTGTGGGCCGGCACCGGCGTGGCCGACGGCGACCGCATCCCGGGCGTGGTCGCGGGCGAGGCGGACGGGCTGCACGCGGCCCTCCCGCGGCCCGCCGGGACCACGCTCAGCTCCTCGCCGTACCCGGCCCAGCAGGGCGGCCGACGGCTCCAGAGCAGCTACGTCCACGAGACGGCACGCGGAGCTGTCGTCTTCGCCAGCGGCACGCTCGGCTGGACCCTGGCACTGGACCGGCAGGGGCACCGCGACCCGCGCATCGAGCGGGCCACGGCGAACGTGCTCAACCGGATGGCCGGCCGGCGCCCCGGGCCGGTCAGCCCGGAATCGTGACCCGGCCGTCCACGGCCGCCGCCGCGATGTCGGTGCGGTGGTGGGAACCGGCCAGCTCGACGTCGCGTACCAGGGCGTAGGCGGCGTCGCGCGCGGCGGCCAGGTCCGGCCCGGTCGCCGTACCGCAGATGACCCGGCCCCCCGCGGAGCGCAACGTGCCGTCGGCGTCCCGGCGGGTGCCGGCGTGGATGATCCCGGCGCGGTCCGCGCCGGTGATCACGTCACCGGTACGCGGGCCCGCCGGATAGCCGTCGGCCGCCACCACGACCGTCACGGCCGCGCCGTCGCGCCAGCGCAGCGGCGGGTGCGCGCCGAGCGTGCCGGTGGCGGCGGCGTGCAGCAGCCCGGCCAGCGGCGTCTCCAGCAGGGCGAGTACGACCTGCGTCTCCGGGTCGCCGAAGCGCGCGTTGAACTCGATCACCCGCGGGCCGGACGGGGTGATCGCCAGGCCCACGTAGAGCAGGCCGGCGAACGGGGTGCCCCGGCGGCGCAGCTCCGCCAGCGTCGGGTGCACCACGTCGCGCATCACGTCGTCGACCAGATTCGGCGGGGCCCACGGCAGCGGCGCGTACGCGCCCATGCCGCCCGTGTTCGGCCCGGTGTCGCCGTCGCCGACCCGCTTGAAGTCCTGCGCCGGCAGCAGCGGCACCGCCGCCTCGCCGTCGGTGACCACGAACAGGGAGACCTCGGGACCGGACAGGTACTCCTCGATCACCACCCGGCCGCACTCCGCGGCGTGCCGCTCGGCGACCGCCCGGTCTTCGGTGACCACCACACCCTTGCCGGCGGCGAGCCCGTCGTCCTTCACCACGTACGGCGCGCCGAACTCGTCCAGCGCGCGCCCCACCGCCGCCGCGCCCTCGCAGGTGTACGCGCGGGCGGTCGGCACCGCCGCGGCGGTCATCACGTCCTTCGCGAACGTCTTCGAGCCCTCCAGCCGGGCCGCCTCCGCGCTCGGGCCGAACACCGCGATGCCCTTGGCGCGTACCGCGTCGGCGACGCCCACCACCAGCGGCGCCTCCGGCCCGATGACCACCAGGTCGGCAGCGACCTCGACGGCGAGAGCCGCCACTGCTGCCGGATCGGTGGGTGTCACCTCCCGAAGTTCGGCAACCGCAGCGATCCCCGGATTCCCCGGAGCCGCGACGAGCGCCTCGACAGCCGGGTCACCGGCGAGTCCGAGCGCGAGAGCGTGCTCCCGCCCACCACCACCCACAAGAAGTACGCGCACGACCGGCATCCTACTGACCGCCCCACCCCACCCCGTCGATCAAGGAGTTTGCGTCTCAGATTGAGCGGTGCGGGTCCGCAAACTCCTTGATCACCGGCGCGTCAGGGCGTGCTTGACCGTCTGGGGGATGTAGTCGGGGCGCAGGGTGTCGGACCAGGTGAAGCGGAGGATCCGCCAGCCGGCGTTGACCAGGCGGTTCTGCCGGAACCGGTCCGCGTAGACGGCCTGCGGCGTCAGGTGCGGGCCTCGGCCGTCCGCCTCCGCAATCAGACGAGCCCCGCGCCATGCCAGGTCCCCGACGCCGAGCAGGTAACCGTCCTCGTCCCGCACCGGCAGTTGCAGGACGTCCGGCGGCACGCCACCGTCGACGCACCGGAGCCTGGCGCGGGTCTCCAGCGGTGACTGTGCCCGGCCGTCCGCCTCGGCCAGGTATCCCCGAGCGGCGACCGCTCCACGGCGTCCGGTGAGGTGCGTGAGCACCAGGGACAGGTCGTTCTCGGCCAGGATCCGCTGATTGAGCGCGGAGTCGAGGACGCACACCGCCGGATAGCGCCGCGCCCGCAGCAACACGTCGGCGACGGTGCGCGCCGGTGTGGTGACCGGTACGCCGCCGGCCCGGCACACGTCCGCTTCGGCGAGCGTCAACTGGTGCACCGTCAGGCCCGGCTCCGCCCGGCGCTGCACGTGCGGCCGATCCGGCGGCACCGAGACGTGGATCGCCGCCGTCGGCGGGAGACCGGCGATGCCGTGCAGCTCGGCGGCGGTACCCAACACGGCGACCGCGCCCCGCCCGAGGCTGGCGACCGTAGCGCGGATCATGGCACGTCGTAGTGCCACAGGCGTCAGCACGGCGGGAGGCGGCAGGTAGCAGCCGCGCGAGACCCGGGTCCATCGCCCGGACCGGACGAGGTACCGGATCTGCTCCCGGCCGAGGCCCAGGCGCAACGCCTGCCCCGCCGTCACGAACCCGCCCTGCGTCGCGGCCAGCCGCGTCAGTTCGCCGAATTCACCCACACGCGCAGGCTCCCCCGCGCCACCCCACAGCCGACACCCCTGTGGACAACCCTGTGGAAAACCGCCTCCCACAGCCCGCCCCGCCTCCACCCCGTGCCCGCCTTCACCCGCCCCGGCGCCCGCCCCGGTGATCAAGGAGTTTGTGTCCGGATCCGACGCCGAACTGGACACAAACTCCTTGATCACCAGAGTGCGAGCCGGAGGGCGGGGGCCGGGGGTCCGGCGCGGGGGTGGGGTTAGGGGAGGAGGGGGTGGCGGAGGACGTTTTCCTCTCGGCCTGGACCCACGCCCACCACGCTCACCCGGGTGCCGGTCAGCTCCTCGATACGGGCGATGTAGCGGCGGGCGTTCTCCGGGAGCTCGTCCTCGGTCCGCGCCTTCGTGATGTCCTCCCACCAGCCGTCGAGCTCTTCGTAGATCGGCGTGGCGTGGTGGAAGTCGGTCTGCGTCATCGGCATGTCGTCGAAGCGCTCGCCGTTGATCTCGTACCCGACGCAGATCGGCACCTTGGCCAGGCCGGTCAGCACGTCCAGCTTGGTGACCACCAGGTCGGTGACGCCGTTGAGGCGGCACGCGTACCGGGCCACCACGGCGTCGAACCAGCCGCAGCGGCGCTCCCGGCCGGTGGTGGTGCCGTACTCGTGGCCGACCTTGCGCAGGTGCTGCCCGTTGTCGTCGAACAGCTCGGTCGGGAACGGGCCCGAGCCCACCCGCGTCGTGTACGCCTTGCTCACCGCGATGACCTTGGTGATCGCGGTCGGCGGGATGCCCGCGCCCACGCACGCCCCGCCGGCCGTCGGGTTCGACGAGGTGACGAACGGGTAGGTGCCGTGGTCCATGTCGAGCATGGTGGCCTGGGCGCCCTCCAGCAGCACGGTCTCGCCGCGGTCGAGCGCGTCCCAGAGCATGACCCGGGTCTCGGCGATGTACGGGCGCAGCCGCTCGGCGTACTGGAGGTACTCCTCGACGGTCTCCTCGACGTCGATCGCCTTGCGGTTGTAGACCTTGAACAGCAGCTGGTTCTTCTCGCGGAGCGCCAGCTCCAGCTTCTTGCGCAGGATGCCCGGGTCGAGCAGGTCCTGGAGCCGGATGCCCATCCGGGCGACCTTGTCGCCGTACGCGGGACCGATGCCCCGGCCGGTGGTGCCGATACGGGAGCTGCCCAGGTAGCGCTCGACCACCCGGTCCAGCGCGCGGTGGTGCGGCATGATCAGGTGCGCGTCGCCGGAGATACGCAGGCGGGACACGTCCACGCCGCGCTCGGCGAGCCCGTCGATCTCCTGGAGCAGCACCTTCGGGTCGACCACCACGCCGTTGCCGATCACGATCATCGCGCTCGGTGACAGCGCCCCGGACGGCATGAGGTGCAGCGCATACTTCTGGCCGTCCGGCGTGATCACCGTGTGGCCTGCGTTGTTGCCGCCGGAGTAGCGCACGACGTAGTCGACCCGCTCACCCAGCAGGTCGGTAACCTTGCCCTTGCCCTCGTCGCCCCACTGGGCGCCGAGCAGCACGATCGCTGGCATCTTCTCGCCTCCAGAAGGCTCGGGTGCCAGGTGGCGACCGGTCAGCGAGCCCGGGGTGTCAGGCTAACAAGTAGTGACGGCGGGACCAGCAGGGGTTGGTCGAGAAGCAGGAGGCTCCTTCGTGTACGACGTGGTGCTGCTCACCCTCGGCTCGGAGCGGGACGCTCCCGGTGGTGGCTGCGGCAGCGGCGGCGCCTGCTGCGGCGGCGCGGACGACACCGCCGCCGAGAGCGGCGAGGAGCGCTGCGAGACGCCGCGCGTACCGGTGCTGGCCTGTGCGGACGAGCTGACCGCCCGGGGTGCCCGGGTGACCACCGTGACCGCCCGGTCGGACTCCGAGATCGACGAGGTGCTGGCCCGCCTCGACGGCCCGCCGCGCGCCGACGGCCTCACCTGGCCGGACTCCGACGGCAAGACCCGGCTCATCGTCGCCACGGCCAGTGACGGTCAGTTGCGCGCCGTCCTGCGCCGGCTGGTCCGGCGGTACGCTCCGCCGCCGAGTCGCCGCCCCGCGGACCTGGCCGCCAACCGTACGGTGCCCGACCTGCCGCCTGTGGGCGTACTCCCGCTCGATCCGGCCCGGTCCGGGACGGCGCGGGACCTGGCCGCGCAGCTCGGGCTGCCCCGGGATCCGGCGGGTGTGGCCGCCGCGGTGCTGGACGGCACCGCCCGGCGGCTGGACCTGCTGCGCAACGACGGCGGCTCGGTGACGCTGGACGGGGCGCTGCTCGGCGCCGCCGACGACGCGGGCCGCCCGCTGCACTGGCGGGCCCGGGTCGAGGTCGACGGCACGGTGCTGAGCGACGGTTCGGAGCCGATCACCGCGTGCGCGATCGGCAACGCGGGCGGGTACGCGCGCCTGGGCGAGGTCGACCTGCTGGGCGGCCCGGATCCGGCCGACGGGCGGGTGACGGTGGGCGTCGCCGTACCAGTGGTGACCCGGTCGGTGTTGGGCCGGAAGAAGGTCCGGCTGGAGGTACGCCGGGCGCGGGGACGTGCGGTGGCGGTGGTGCCCCGCGACGAGAAGGTGCCCTTCCTCGACGACGGCGTCGAGGGCGAGCTGAGCCGCAAGCGCTCCTGGTGGACCGAGCCGGGCGCCTGGGCGGTCTGGACGGGCTGACCTCGGTCGATCCCCACCCGGCTCGCGGCGCTGGCCGGACCGCCTATCCTCGGCGGAGGGAATGGGGAGGAACCGTGGTGCACGAGAACGACGACCGGGCCCACGTACCGGGCCGACCGCAGGTGCCGCAGCGGGACGTCGAGCCGCTGTGGCCGCCGGAGGAGACCGACGCGGCGGCGGCCACGATCCCGCCGTGGGCGTCGGTGCCCTGGCCGCTCCCGCCCGCCGACGCTCCCACGCCGGTGGCCGCGGACGTTCCGGCGCCCCAGGCGCCGGTGGCGGCGGACGTCCCGGCGCCCCAGGCACCCGCTGTCGACCTGGACCTGCCGTTCACGCTCGACCGGGCGACCTCCGCCCCGTCACCGGCCCAGCCGGAACCGGCGGCATCCGGCTCACCGGCGACATCCGGCTCACCGGCGGTGCCCGGTACGCCGGCGGCACCCGTCCCGGCGACCACGCCCGCCCCCGGCACTGCCGGAACGGCGACCGCCGGCGAGGGCGCCGGGAACGGACGGCCCGGCTCGCCGTGGGCACAGCCGCCACAGCGGGCCGGGTCGGACTCCGCCACCACGCCGGACCCCGCCGACGCCACGGCGCCGCCGTCCGAGGCGGTGGAGGCCGACGGCACCGCGTCCGGCCGCGCCACCGTGGCACCTCCCCCGCCCGAGGCACTCTCCACCGACGGCACCGCCTCCGGCCGGGCCACCGTGGCACCGCCCCCGCCGCCTGACGCCCTCCCCGAGGACGGCACGGTGTCCGGCCGCGCCACCGTCGCCGGGACGCAGCCGTCGCCGGACTCCGGTACGGGACCGGCAGGGACGGGCGCGCCCGAGCAGGCGCCCCGCCTCGGGCCGTTCCCGCCGTCGCCGGGCGTACCGGCACAGCCGTCCCCGTACGGCAACGGCTACCCGTCGCCCGGCTACCAGCCACAACCGGGTCAGCCCGGCTGGTACCCGCCGCCCGGCTGGACGCCCCAGACCGGCGTGCCGCAGCCGGGCGGCCCGCTGCCTCCGCAGGCGCCGGTGTCCGGCCCGGTGGTGCCGCCACCACCTCAGCCCGGAGCACCCCACCCGGAGCAGGGCTGGACGCCGCAGCAGGCGGTGCCCCCGACCGCCGAGGACTTCGCCCGCCGCCGCCAGGCCCGGCCGGTCGACCCGGTGGCCACCATGGGCGTACGCGCGGTGGTCAACAAGATCGGGCTGGTCCGGCTCGCGCCCGGGCGGCACGAGCAGGAGATGAAGCGCGACATCGAGATGGTCCGCCGCAACTTCGGCGGCCTGCGCCAGGTGACAGTGGTCAACCCGAAGGGCGGCGCCGGCAAGACGGTGGCGATCCTGCTGCTCGCCATGACGTTCGGCCAGAAGCGCGGCGGATACGTGCTGGCCTGGGACAACAACGAGACCCAGGGCACCCTCGGCATGCGGGCGCAGCAGGACTTCCACGCCCGTACGGTGCGGGACATGCTGCGGGACCTGGCCCAGTTCCAGGGACCGCACGGCCGGGTGGGCGACCTGTCGCAGTACGTCCGCTCGCAGGGCGAGGGCATGTTCGACGTGCTGGCCTCGGACGAGTCCGCGACCGGCGGCGAGATGCTCACCGCCGCCGCGTTCGCGGAGATCCGTGAGGTGGTCAGCCGGTTCTACAAGCTGATCTTCGTGGACACCGGGAACAACGTCCGGGCGCAGAACTGGCAGGCCGCGATGGACGCCACCGACCAGCTCGTGGTGACCATGTCGGCCCGTAACGACTCGGCCGAGACCGCCGCGCGGATGCTCGACCACCTGGAGCAGAGCGGCCGGCAGCGGCTGGTCCGGCAGGCGGTCACAGTGGTCTCGATGCCGCCGTCGCGCAAGGAGATCGACCTGCCCGCGATCCAGGCCCACTTCGCGGCACGGACCCGGGCGGTGCTGCTGGCGCCGTACGAGCGGCTCATCGACACCGGCGAGCCGCTGCGGTACGGGCAGCTCTCCTCCGCCACCCGGGACGCCTGGCTGAAGATCGCCGCGTCGGTGGCGGAAGGGCTGTAGGACGGGCGCGACGGCCGGCGCCCGGGTCGGGACCGGCCGTCGCGGCAGTGGTCAGTCGCCGGAGAGCGCGTCTCCGGCGGCCGGGTCGCAGTCGCGGAGGAACTGGGCGCACCGGGCCGCCTCGTCCGCCTCGCCGATCTCCCCCGCCGCGCGGGACAGCACGTAGAGGCAGCGGAGGAAGCCGCGGTTGGGCTTGTGCGACCAGGGCACCGGACCGTGGCCCTTCCAGCCGCTGCGGCGCAGCTGGTCCAGGCCCCGGTGGTAGCCGGTGCGGGCGTACGCGTACGCCGTGACGACCTGACCCGCGGTGAGCGCGCGGCCGGCCAGCGCGGCCCAGGCCGCACTGTAGGTCGGGAATCGGGCCGCGACCTCGGCGTACGCCTCGTCGGTGCCCTGCTCGGCCGCCGCCGCCAGCGCGGCGTCGGCCTCCTCGTGGACCGGGAGCAGGGTGGCCGGTGGCTCAGGCAACAGGTTCTGCATCGCCCCATTCAACCCGCTTCGCCCTCGGGTACGCGAGGGGCCTCGCCCGTACGGTTGGCTGAACGGCTGAGGGTTTCGTCACGCCTGCGGCGGGAGCACACGTACCCGCGGCCCATGCCGCCGCCGTGGTTCTTGCACTACAAATACAGATCCGGAGCCTCCCCAGGACCCGGTTACGCAGGAGCCCGGCGGCGTGCCCGCCGGGCTCCTGTCGTTCCCGCCCCGGTTTCGGCACTTGCCGCGCGGGGGCAGGATGGCCTGGTGCCGACCCCACCACCCGCGGACGTCATCGAGCCGCACGCGCCCCACGTCAACGAGATCGAGACCCGCACCGCGTTCGAGCAGCGGCTGGCCGGGGGAACCCTGGCCGGTCTGACCGTGCAGGGCCTGCGCCTCGACCTCGACCCGGTTCCCGACCTGCGCGACGTCGACGTCACCGGCACGCTCTTCGTGGGCTGCCGCTTCGCCGGCCGCGAGGTGGGCGCGGACCTGGTCCGCCGGGGCGCCAACGTCGTCCCTCCGTTCTCCGGGCTGCCCTACCCGACCCAGCCGTCGCACCTCTACACCGCCGACGAGCTGGCCGCCGGGTTCGCCGAGGGCGGGTTCGCCGGAATGTACGACACCCGGGTGTACGCGCACTTCCGGGAGCACGGCGGCGCGCTGCCGGACGTACGCGAGGCGCTCGGTCAGCGACTGCACGACCACGGCGTGGACAACGCGCTGGCCGACGCCACCCGGTCGTGGCTGGCCGCGCACGGGCCGCAGTCGGTGGTGGGCGTGATGGGCGGGCACGCGGTGCCGCGCGGCAGCGTCGCGTACCGGATGGCCGCCGTGCTGGGCTGGGAGCTGGCACGGGCCGACCGCCTGGTGGTCACAGGCGGCGGTCCGGGTGTGATGGAGGCGGCGAACCTCGGCGCGTTCCTCGCGGCCTGGCCGGCCGAGGAGCTGTCCGCCGCGATCGACGTGCTCGCCGTCGCGCCGGACTTCACCGACCACGACCGGTACACGGCGGCGGCGCTGGCGGTGCGCAAGCGGTACGCGGACGGCCCGTCGCTGCCCTCGCCCCGCCCGTCGGCGCCAGGCACCGGGTGGGCCCGTTCCGGCGGGCTGGCCATCCCCACCTGGTTGTACGGCCACGAGCCGGCGAACCTGTTCGCGGGCCGGATCGCCAAGTACTTCTCCAACGCCATCCGGGAGGACACGATCCTGCGGCTGGCCCGGGGCGGGATCGTGTTCGCGCCCGGCAAGGCCGGCACCGTGCAGGAGGTGTTCCAGGCGGCCACCAAGACGTTCTACGGCACCGACGGGGCGAGCGGGGCGTACGTCTTCCTGGACCGCACGTACTGGACCACCGAGCTGCCGGTGGAGTCGCTGCTGCGGCCGCTGTTCGCCGCGTCCCCGTTCGGCGACCTATCGCACACGATCCATCTGACCGACGACGTGCGCGACGCCGTCCGGGTGCTGGTGCAGTGAAAGGAAGGGCCCCCTTTTAACGCCTCCGGTAGAGGAAGGGCCCCTTGTTAACGCCGAGCGTTAACAAGGGGCCCTTCCTTACACGCGGGGTGTCACTTCATGGTGGTGCCGGTGGAGCGCAGGTGCTCGCAGGCCTCGACCACGCGGGCGGCCATGCCGGCCTCGGCCGCCTTGCCCCAGACACGCGGGTCGTACATCTTCTTGTTGCCGACCTCGCCGTCGACCTTGAGCACGCCGTCGTAGTTGCGGAACATGTGGTCCGCGACCGGGCGGGTGAAGGTGTACTGGGTGTCGGTGTCGATGTTCATCTTCACCACGCCGTAGTCCAGCGCCTCCCGGATCTCCGACAGCAGCGAGCCGGAGCCGCCGTGGAAGACCAGGCTGAGCGGCTTGTCCTTGCCGTACTTGGCGCCGACCGCGTCCTGGATCTGCTTGAGCACCTCGGGACGGAGCTTGACGTTGCCCGGCTTGTAGACGCCGTGCACGTTGCCGAAGGTCAGCGCCGCCATGTAGCGGCCCTTCTCGCCCAGGCCGAGCGCGTCGACCATGGCCAGGCCGTCGTCGACGGTGGTGTAGAGCTTGTCGTTGATGGCGTTCTCGACGCCGTCCTCCTCGCCGCCGACGACGCCCACCTCGATCTCCAGGACGATCTTGCCCTTGGCGGCCTCGGCGAGGAGTTGCTCGGCGATCTCCAGGTTCTCCGCCACCGGCACGGCCGAGCCGTCCCACATGTGCGACTGGAACAGCGGCTCCTGGCCGCCCTTGACGCGCTCCTGCGAGATGGCCATCAGCGGCCGGACGAACTTGTCCAGCTTGTCCTTCGGGCAGTGGTCGGTGTGCAGCGCGATGTTCACCGGGTACTTCTTGGCGACCTCGTGCGCGTACGCGGCGAACGCCACAGCGCCGGTCACCATGTCCTTCACGGACGGGCCGGACAGGTATTCCGCGCCGCCGGTGGAGACCTGGATGATGCCGTCGCTCTCCGCATCGGCGAAGCCCTTGAGCGCCGCGTTCAGCGTCTGCGAGGAGGTCACGTTGATCGCGGGGTACGCGTACCGGCCGGCCTTGGCCCGGTCCAGCATCTCCGCGTAAGCCTCGGGGGAAGCGATGGGCATGTCGAACGCTCCTTACTTACCGCTCTCGGCCGTGCAGGCCGCTGTCTTCCATGGAGGGCGGCCGTTCCGGTCGCTGACGTCCACGGCTGCGCCGGACCGCGCTGTCCACCGCGGGCAGTATCCCGTAGGAGCGTGAGCGGGGCACAACCGGCCCGGACGCCGCTCACCGATTCTCCAGCCGGTCCGGCACGATGACGCTGATCAGCCAGCTCACCACCGCGACCACGATGGCGCCCCAGAAGGCGGCCCAGAAGCCGTCCACGTGGAACGGGAGCTTCAGCACCCCGGCGATCCAGTCGGTGAGCAGGAACAGCAGCGCGTTCACCACGAGCGCGAACAGGCCGAGCGTGAGCAGGTAGAACACGCAGCCGAACACCTTGATGAGCGGCTTGAGCACCGCGTTGACCACACCGAAGACCAGTGCCACCACGATCAGGGTGAGCACGTTGCTGCCGGTGTTACGGCCGCTCACCTCCACTCCGGGCACGATCAGCGTCGCGATCCACAACGCGACCGCGGTGATCGCCAGTCGGATCAGGAAGCCCATGCCTCCCATCCTGGCACCGGCCGCGCGCCGGGAGCGGGACAATCGCCGACTCCGCCGTTCCGCCCGCCACCCAGCGGCGGCCCGGAGCAGCCCGTACGGTGGTGGGGACGATGCCCGCACGGAGAACAGGGAGGGACGATGGGTCAGCCCGACGAGGACTTCGCCCCCAGTGACCACCTCGCCCCGGAGGAGCGGGATCTGGAGGCCGAGCCGGCCGACGCGGTGGAGCAGGCCACCACTGTGACCGACGAGACAGACGGCGAGCCGCACCGGGGCATGGAGGTCGACGACTGGGACGCCATGGAGCAGGCCCGCGTCGTCGCCGCCGACGAGGACGACTACCGCTGACCCGGCGCCCGGTCACCGCAGGGCGGTGACCTGACCCGGGTGTTCTGCGGCCCACTGCGCCAGCCGGTCGGCGCGCAACGCGTCCAGGAACCCGGGGGCGAGTTCCGGGTCCGGCTCGTACCCGCGACCGTTCCACTCGTCGCGTACCGGGAAGGCGAGCGCGACCGGCTCGGCCGCGGCGGTTCGACCGCTCGCGGCCACCAGCGCCGGCAGCGACAGGTCGCCGGTGTCGGCCGTGACGGCCGGTCCGATCCGCAGGAGCAGCCGGCCGAGTTGCGCCGGATCGGTCGCCGTGCCCTGCTCCCGAAGCTTGCGGAGCAGACCGGCGGCGTAGCGGGCCGCGTTGCGGTCCCGGTCCAGCCCGCCGTCGCGCAGGCCGTACCGCTGCCGCAGCAGGTCCACCGCCGCCGCGCCGTCGAGCCGCTGGCAACCGGCCGGGAAACGCCGTTCGGTGTGCACCGAACGCACCGGCGCCGGCAGGCAGACCGGCACGCCGCCGACCGCGTCGGTCAGCTCACGCGCCCCCGGGTACGTGAGCACCGCGCCGGCGTCGACGCGTACCCCGGTCAGCCGGGCGACCGCCTGGCGGGTCGCCCGGTAGCCGGCGGCCAGGTCGGTGCCCGAACCGGCGGCGCGGGAGAACGTCGCATTGAGCTTCTCCGTCCCGCCCTGCGGCGGTACCGGCACCAGCAGGTCACGCGGGAACGACACGAGGTGGAGCCGGCTCCGGTCGGCCGGCAGGTGCACCAGCAGCACCGAGTCGGCGCGCCGGCTGCCGACCGACTGGTCGACGCCGAGCAGCAGCAGGTTCAGCGCTCCGCCGGGCTCCGGCACCGGCGTGGGGGGCGCGGGCGCCGCCGTCGGCGCCGGCGGCCGGGGCGCCATCGCTGTGAAACCGACAAGCGCGACGGCGGCGACCGCCAGGGCGGTCCCGGCCAGGCGTACGCGCCGACGGCGCCGACGGCGACTGATCACCGCCCGGTCGACGGCGGCCCGGACCGGGCCGACGGGCGGGGTCGACTCCTCGAGGCGGGCGAACGCGGCCCGCAGCTCGTCCTCGATCATCAGCAGACCTCCACGAGTTCGGCTCGGAGGGTGGCCAGCGCACGCGAGATGCTGGACCGGACCGTGCCGACGGCGCAGCCGAGGATCTCGGCGATCTCCCCGTCCGGCAGGTCCTCGTAGTACCGCAGCACCAGCGCGGCCCGCTGCCGCCGGGGCAACCGGGACAGCCAGGACCGGACCTGGTCCCGGTCCACGGCGGACTGGGCGTGGTCGGTCGGCGCGGGCACCGACTCGTCCGCCTCGCCGCGCAGCAGCACCCGCCGCGCCCACGATCCGCGCCGCCAGTCGATGAACTGGTTGGTGAGCATCCGGCGCACGTACCGCTCCGGGGCGTCGGTGCGGGCCACCCGCCGCCAGTTGAGCTGGACCCGGACCATGGTCTCCTGCACGAGGTCCTGGGCCTGGTGCGGATCCCCGGTCAGCATGACCGCGTACCGCAGCAGGGCGCCCAACCGCGCGTCGGCGAACTCCTCGTACGTCACTGCACCTCCCGGTGTCCCGTTTCATGGACGGTCCCGGGCAGCCGGAACATTGCGGCGGGATTCGGCCTCCCGGAAACCCCCACGACAGGAACCGGGCGATCACGAGATCATCGATGGGTGCTGCTGACCCTGACCACGACCCACCGCCCGGCGACCGACCTCGGACACCTCCTGGTGAAGCATCCGGACCGCGTGCAGAGCTTCGACCTGCCCGCCGGTGCCGCGCATGTGTTCTACCCGGAGGCGGACGAGGCGCGCTGCACCGCGGCGCTGCTGGTCGAGGTCGATCCGCTCAAGCTGGGCGGCGGCCGCCGGAACCGGGCGCCGGAGGGCTTCGCGCTCGGGCAGTACGTCAACGACCGCCCGTACGCCGCCTCCAGCCTGCTCTCGTCGGCGCTGTCGAAGGTGTTCCGCTCCGCCCTGCGGGGCGAGTCACGCGACCGTCCCGAGCTGGCGGCGAGCGCGATCCCGCTGACCGTACGGGTGCCGGTGCTGCGCTGCCGTGGCGGCGCCGAGCTGGCGGTACGGATCTTCGCCCCGCTGGGCTGGACCGTGACTGCCACCCCGATCCCGCTCGACGAGACGTACCCGGAGTGGGGTGACAGCCGCTACGTCGACCTGACGCTGACCGGCACGCTGCGGCTCGCGGACGCCCTCAACCACCTGTACGTGCTGCTGCCGGTGCTCGACGACGCCAAGCACTACTGGGTGGCGCCGGACGAGGTGGACAAGCTGCTGCGGGCCGGCGCCGGCTGGCTGGCCGGTCATCCGGAGCGGGGCCTGATCACGCGCCGCTATCTGGCGCACCGCCGGGCGCTCGCGGGTGAGGCGATGGCCCGGCTGACCGAGCTGCGGCTCGCCGACGAGCCGCCCGCCGACGACAGCATCGAGCCGTCGACCGGAGAGCCGGCCGGGTCGTCGGGCGGCGGGGCCGGGACGGCGGAGGACGTCCGCCGGGCCTCCCTGGCGGTACGGCGACGGGAGGCGGTGCTCGCCGCGCTGCGGGACAGCGGCGCGAGCCGGGTGCTGGACCTGGGCTGTGGTGGCGGCGCGCTGCTCACCGCGCTCGTCGCCGACCGGCGGTTCACCGAGGTGGTGGGCGTCGACGTGTCCGACCGGTCGCTCGGCCTGGCTGCCCGGCGGCTGCGCCTGGACCGGCTTCCGGAGCGGCAGCGGGACCGGATCCGGCTGTGGCAGTCCGCGCTCACCTACCGGGACGACCGGCTCCGGGGGTACGACGCGGCGGTGCTGATGGAGGTCGTCGAGCACCTCGACCCGCCGCGCCTGCCGGCGCTGGAGGACGCGGTGTTCGGTCACGCCCGGCCGGGCACGGTGGTGGTGACCACCCCGAACGTCGAGTACAACGTGCGCTACGAGGGGCTCGCGCCGGGCCGGTTCCGGCACGCCGACCACAGGTTCGAGTGGACCCGGGCCGAGTTCGCCGCCTGGGTGGACCGGGTGGTGGCGGCGCACGGCTACACGGCGGTGCTCGGCGGCGTCGGCGACGAGGACCCGGAGGTGGGCACGCCGACCCAGATCGCGGTGCTGACGCGGGATGACCGCAATGAGAACACCAGCAACGACCGGAAGGAGGCGACGAACCGATGACCGTCCTGGACATCCCCGAGCTGGCACTGGTGGCGCTCGTCGGCGTCTCCGGCTCCGGCAAGTCGACGTTCGCCCGGCGGCACTTCGCGCCCAGCCAGGTGCTCTCCTCGGACACGTTCCGCGGGCTGGTGGCCGACGACGAGAACGACCAGTCCGCGTCCGCCGACGCGTTCGACGCGCTGCACCACGTCGCCGCCATCCGGCTGCGGCGGGGACTGCTGACTGTGGTCGACGCGACGAACCTCCAGCCGCACGCCCGCGCCGGGCTGATCCGGGTGGCCCGGGAGCACGACGTGCTGCCGGTGGCGATCGTGCTGGACGTGCCGGAGGCGGTGGCCTGGGAGCGTACGGAGGCGCGCGCCGACCGGACGCACGGCCGCCAGGTGCTCAACCGGATGCGCCGCGACCTGCGGCAGTCGTACGGGCGGCTGGCCCGCGAGGGCTTCCGCAAGGTGCACGTGCTGCGCGGGGTGGACGAGATCGACGCCGCGGAGGTCCGCTACGAGAAGCTGTTCAACGACCGGCGGGAGCTGACCGGCCCGTTCGACGTGGTCGGGGACGTGCACGGCTGCCGGACCGAGCTGGAGGCGCTGCTGTCCCGGCTCGGCTACGTGCTGCGGCACGACGACGCGGGCCGCCCGGTGGACGCGGCGCACCCGTCGGGGCGTACCGCGGTGTTCGTCGGTGACCTGGTGGACCGCGGCCCGGACTCGCCCGGCGTGCTCCGCCTGGTGATGGGCATGGTGGCGGCCGGGCACGCGATCTGCGTGCCGGGCAACCACGAGCAGAAGCTGCTGCGCAAGCTGCGCGGCCGGGACGTCCGGCTGACCCACGGCCTGGCCGAGACGATGGAGCAGCTCGCCGCCGAGTCGCCGGAGTTCGTCGCCGGGGTGGAGACGTTCATCGACGGCCTGGTCAGCCACTACGTGCTCGACGGCGGCCGGCTCGTGGTGGCGCACGCCGGGCTGAAGGAGGCGTACCACGGGCGGGCGTCCGGCCGGGTGCGGTCGTTCGCGCTCTACGGCGAGACCACAGGCGAGACCGACGAGTACGGCCTGCCGGTGCGCTACCCGTGGGCGCGGGACTACCGCGGCTCGGCGATGGTCGTGTACGGGCACACGCCGACGCCCGAGCCGGAGTGGGTGAACAACACCATCTGCCTGGACACCGGCTGCGTGTTCGGCGGGCAGCTCACCGCGCTGCGCTACCCGGAGAAGGAGCTGGCGGCGGTCCCGGCGGTGAAGGAGTGGTACGCCCCGGCACGTCCGCTGGTCCCGGTCACGCCGTCGCGGCCGGACACCGTGCTGGACCTGGCCGACGTGACCGGGCGACGGCACCTCACCCACGCGTACGGGTCGCTGACCGTGCCGGCCGAGAACGCCGCCGCCGCGCTGGAGGTGATGAGCCGGTTCGCGGTCGACCCGGGCCGGCTGGTGTGGCTGCCGCCGACCATGGCGCCCTGCTCCACGTCGGCAGTGGACGGGTTCCTGGAGCACCCGGCCGAGGCGTTCGCCGACTACCGCGCGGCGGGCGTCGAGCGGGTGGTCTGCGAGGAGAAGCACATGGGCTCGCGAGCGGTGGTGCTCGTGGAGCGGGAGCCGGGCCGTTTCGGCGGCGGGGTGGTGCACACCCGTACCGGCAGGCCGTTCTTCGATCCGCCGCTCGACGGCGAGCTGCTGACCCGGGTGCGCGCCGCGGTCACCAGCGCCGGTCTCTGGGCCGAGCTGGACACCGACTGGCTGCTGCTCGACGCCGAGCTGCTGCCCTGGTCGGCGAAGGCGAGCGGGCTGATCCGCGAGCAGTACGCCGGGGTCGGCGCGGCCGGGCGGGCCGCGTTGCCGGCGGTGCTCGCCGCGCTGGACACCGCCGCCGGGCGCGGGATGCCGGTGGCGGGGCTGCGCGACCGGATGGCCGGGCGGGCCGCCGAGATCACCGCCTACTCGGCTGCCTACCGGGCGTACGTCCGGCCGACCGACGGGCTGCGCGGGGTGACGCTGGCGCCGTTCGCGGTGCTGGCCGGGGCCGGGGTGAGCTACGCCGACCGCGACCACGGCTGGCACCTGGCGCTGGCCGACCGGCTCTGCGCCGCCGACCCGGAGTTCTTCACGCCGACCCGGCGGCGGGTGGTGGACCTGGCCGACGAGTCGGCGGTGGCCGACGCCACCGAGTGGTGGCTGGCGCTCACCGCGGCCGGTGGCGAGGGCATGGTGGTCAAGCCGTACGCGGGCCTGGCCGCCCGTTCGCCGAAGGGCTCGTTGCTCCAGCCGGGGATCAAGTGCCGGGGGCGGGAGTACCTGCGGATCATCTACGGTCCCGGGTACACCGAGGCGGGGCAGCTCGCCGCGTTGCGCCGCCGTTCGCTGGGTCGCAAGCGCGGGCTCGCCCTGCGCGAGCACGGACTGGGCCTGGCCGCCCTGGACGCGCTGGCCGAGGACGCCCCGCTCTGGCGCCGCCACGAGCTGGTGTTCGCGATCCTCGCCTGCGAGTCCGAGCCGGTCGACCCCCGCCTCTGACGAGGACGCCCGGTCCGGCCGAAATGCCGGACCGGGCCGGGGTACCCTGTGTGGCCGTGGACACAGCAGAGAAGACCCGGATGTTCTCCGAGAGCGTGGCGCTGAACCCGCTCGATCCGAAGGACCTCATCCACACCTTCGGCATGATCGGCGTCTGGGTGATCCTCTTCGCCGAGACCGGGCTGCTCGTCGGCTTCTTCTTCCCGGGCGACTCGCTGCTGTTCCTGGCCGGGGTGGCCGCCTCTCCGGTGGCCGACGCCATCTTCGGCGACGGCACCCGCCTGTCCCTGGCCGGGCTGATGATCGGCGGTCCGCTCTGCGCCATCGTCGGCGCCCAGCTCGGGCACTGGCTCGGCGCCCGGTACGGCCGGCGCATGTTCGAGAAGCCCAACTCCCGTCTGTTCAAGCGGGAGTACGTGGAGAAGGCGGAGTACTACTTCCAGAAGTTCGGCCCGGCGAAGGCCGTGGTGCTGGCCCGGTTCATCCCGATCGTGCGGACGTTCCTCAACCCGGTGGCCGGGGTGCTCGGCATGCCGGCCCGCCAGTTCTTCGTGTGGAACGTGGTGGGCGCGGTCCTCTGGGTGGACGGCATCCTGCTGATCGGCTACCTGCTGGCCCGGCAGATCTACGACGCCATCGGCGACAAGATCGACAGGTACATCCTGCCGGTGGTCGCGCTGATCATCGTGATCTCGGTGCTGCCGATCTTCTTCGAGTTCCTCCGCGACCGGCGGGCACGCAAGCGCGGCGAGGCGGTCGCCGTCATCACCGCGGCGACTGTGGCCGGCACTGTGGAGGCGGCCCGGGAGGGCATCGAGGAGCACCGTCCCGGGCACGGCGACGGGCACGGCGGTCAGCACCGCCGCTGAGCACGTACGGACGCCGAAGGCCGGCCCTCGGACGAGGACCGGCCTTCGACAGCACTGCTCCAGCCGGGTCACACGGACGACGACAGCCGTCACCGTGCGCTGATGGCGCCACCCCTCGCACGCCACCGGTCACCCGGTCGGGACGACCCTCGGTCGGGTCGGCCCGAAGGTTTCAGCGAGCCTTCTTGGTGGCCCGCTTCCGCGGCGGGGTGAGCAGATCCGCGATCGTGGCGATCGCGGACGGCACCAGCCGGTAGTACGCCCAGACCCCGCGCTTCTCCCGCTCCAGCAAGCCGGCCTCGGTGAGGATTCGCAGGTGGTGGCTGACCGTCGGCTGCGAGAGGCCGAGCGGCGCGGTGAGGTCACACACGCACGCCTCCCCCTCGGGAGCCGACTGGATCAGGCTGAGCAGCCGCAGCCGGGCGGGGTCAGCGAGGGCCTTGAGGACCCCCGCAAGCCGCTCGGCGTCGGCGCGTTCGATCGGCTCGCCGGCAAGCGGCGAGATCTGAGGCATGGTCATTTCAGCCAACGCAGTTCCCACGTATTCCATCCTTCCACCAGCAGCATCGATCCGCCTGCATATCAGCAGATCCGAATCGGCAAACTTTTACGCCACAAGGCCGAGGTCAGCCAACGTATAGGCCGCCCGATAGGGCAATCCGGCGGCTCGCACCGTGTCGCCGGCACCTCGATCAACAATAACCGCCACACCCACCACCTCGGCCCCTGCCTCACGCAATGCGTCGACAGCCGTCAACACACTTCCACCGGTGGTGGAGGTGTCCTCGACCGCGAGCACCCGTCGCCCGGAGACGTCCGGCCCCTCGATCCGGCGCTGGAGACCGTGGGCCTTGCCCTCCTTGCGGACCACGAAGGCGTCGACCGCGTGGCCGGTGCCCGCCGAGGCGTGCAGCATGGCGGCGGCCACCGGATCGGCGCCCAGGGTCAGCCCACCGACCGCGTCGTAGGCCCAGTCGGCGGTGAGGTCACGCATGACCCGGCCGATCAACGGAGCCGCCTCGTGATGGAGCGTGACGCGACGCAGATCCACGTACCAGTCCGCCTCGCGGCCCGACGAGAGCACCACCCGGCCGTGCACCACAGCGAGGTCAGTGATGAATTTGCGCAGGTCGTCGTGGTCGCCCATGGCCCAAGAGCGTACTTCGCAAGTCTGAGCGCCATGTTTCGGGCCTGCCCTGGTCAACCCTGCGGGCGACCGACGGGTGGCGATGAGCGGCTACGCTGTGCGACCGTCCATCCCGGTCGGCCGCCGGGCCGGTGCGCGTACGGGCTGCCGCCGGTCAGCCGCGCTGCCGGCCGACCGCACCCCGGGTGTCCCGCCGGAAGCCGCGCAGCAGCCGCTTCGGCGCGTGCCGCAGCCCGGCCACCGCCACCTTGTACTTCCAGTCCGGCACGCTCACCGACTTGCCTTTCCGCAGGTCACGGAGCCCTTCGGCGACCACATCGTCGGCTCGCAGCCAGGCCCAGGCGGGCAGGCGCGACATGTCGATGCCCGCGCGTTCGTGAACTCCGGTTCGCGTGTAGCCGGGACAGAGCGCCATCACGCGCACACCCAGCGGTGCGACGGACTGGCCGATCGATTCACTGAAATTCGTCACCCACGCCTTGCTGGCCGAGTACGTGGATCCCGGCATGGGGACACCGAAGCCGGCAACGGAAGAGACATTTATCACTGCCCCGTGGCCCCTCTCGATCATCGGACCGAGGGCGGCGTGGGTCAGACGCAGCACGGCGAGCACGTTGAGCCGGACCAGCCGCGCCTCGTCCGCCACCGACGAGCGGACGAACGACGTGCTCAGACTGATGCCGGCGTTGTTGACGAGCAGCTCGATCGGCGTACCGGCGGTGAGCCGCTGCTCGACCGCCGCGCAGCCGTCCTCGGTGGACAGATCGGCCGCGATCGTCTCGGCGTCACCGCCGTGCCGGCCGGTCAGCTCGGCCGCCAGCGCGTCGAGCCGGGCGGCGTCCCGGGCCACCAGGACGAGGTCCCATCCGTCGGCGGCGAGCCGGCGGGCGAACGCCTCGCCGATGCCCAGGCTGGCGCCGGTCACCAGGGCGCGGCGCCGGGAGGGGTGGGTGTCACCGGTCATCGGCTGTCCTCGGGAGGTGGCGGGAACCCACCCGGCGGCGTCGCGGGCGGGACGGACGGGGGCGGGTTCAGGCCGGGTGGCGGCCCCCAGGGCGTCGGCCCGGGGGCGGCCGCGCCGGACACTGTCGAGCCGTAGCCGGACAGCCGCAGCGGTGCGGTACGGCGTCGCAGGAACGCGCCGGACGACGGCAGCGTGAGCAGCACGGCGACCACCAGATAGCCGAGGATCTGCGCCACCGACAGCGTCGCGTTCACCGGGATCCACCACGACGGGTACGCGTCGCCGACGAGCCCCAGCAGGTCGGCGGTGATCCGGTCGTCCGCGCCGAGCCGCAGCGGGGCGGCCCGCTGGCCGACCAGCACCGCCAGCCCGCAGCAACCGCAGAGCAGGCCCGTGCCGGCGACCACCCAGGTCGCCGTGCGGGCACCGGACCGGCCGGCGAGCAGACCGAGCGCGAGCCCGACGAGCAGCAGCGCGGCGAGCACGCCGAGCACGGCGGCCAGCACTGTGGAGCCGCGCAGCAGACCGGCCACCTGGTCGACGTCGCCGCCGCTGGCGCCGGTCCGCTCGGCTGCCGCGTCCCGGAACCGGTCCACCGTGCCGCCGCCGACGGCCAGGTTGACCACCGCGTACGCCACGGCGCCCACCGCCATCACCAGCAGCAGCGCCGCCGCGGCGAGGACCGTGCCCGGCCGGCGGGGTGCGGCCCGTTCGGGGTACGACACGACTGATCCCTCCGGTAGGCGTCGGCTTGCAACCTACTCGGAGGGATCGTCGGCGTCGCTGCAATCCGGACGTCAACTTCCGGATGGCGGCTCCGGGTCGCGGCGCTCACCCGGCTGACCACCGGGCGCGGACGGCGGCTGACCACCCGGCGCGGACGGCGGCTGACCGCCGGGCGTCGACGGCGGGGTGCCGGGAGCCGGCGGGTACGACGGGTATGCCGGATCCCCGGACTGGCCCGGGTGCGACGGGTACGCCGGGTAGGCGCCACCGGGCACCGGCGGCTCCCAGCCGGCCTTGGGCTTGCGGAAGAACTCGTTCGCCTTCGGCAGCGCCAGCAGGATCAGCGCGGCCAGCAGGGCGAGCAGCGCGACCAGACCCAGCAGCAGGTTGACCGGGGTGTACCAGGACGGCAGCGCGTCCTCCAGCCGGCGCTGGATCTCCTCCGAGCTGGGCACGTCACCGGTGGTGTTGCCGCCGCCCGTCATGCCGCCGGTGAGGCCGGTCAGCAGCCCGCCGCCGGTGCAGCAGAACAGGATGCCGCCCAGCACCCAGGTGGTGATCCGGGAGCCGTTCTTGCCCCGGTTGTTCAGCAGCGCGAGGACGACGAGCCCGGCCGCGATCAGCAGCGACACGACCGCCGTGATGATGCTGAACGCGTACGCGATGTCGCCGGCCCCTTCGGCCGAGGTGCCCGCGTACGCGTCGGTGAGAACGTCGCGGATCTTGCCGACGACGGTCAGCGCCACGATCAGGTTCAGCACCTGGATCGCGGCGACGAGGATGAGCAGCCAACTGGAGAGCGTCACCACGCCGGGACGCGTGCGGGGCGGGGTGCCCGGAGCATCGACCATGATTCTCCCTTCCTGGATCAGATGCCCACCGTAGCGATCTTCCACCAGCTCAGCACGCCGGAAACGGCTCTACCTCTCGGCGGCGCGCCGCAACCGGCGGTGCTCGGCGGTGACCACGCCGAGCAACGCGAGATCGAGCGCGACGGCGGAGACCGCGCCGAACTGGTTCACAGTGAAGTTGAAGACCTGCCCGAACAGCAGGTCGACGAGCAGCGCCAGCTTGAACAGGCGGAACGCCTCGGCCCGGTTGCGGCGCAGCAGCCAGGCGGCCCACAGACCGAGCACGGCGGTGATCAACGCGGTGGCGCTGACGCCGAGCACCGCGCCCCACTCCCGTTCCTGGTCCAGTTTCCCGGTCACGCCGTCGAGGAACACCGCCACCACCGTGAGCACCGGCTCCACCACCAGGTAGACCACCACCGGCCAGACCAGCCACCGGCGTCCGGCCGCCCAGACGGCGAGGCGCCGGGCCCGGTCCGCCGCCCGCTGCCAGAGCGGCACCGGCGGCGGTTCCCGGTGGGGCACCGCTTCGAGCAGGTGCGCCACCGCCGTCTCGGTGGCCGGTCCGGTGCCCTGGACGAGCCGCAGCACGGCGATCCGGCGGCGGTCGGTCAGCCCGCCCGGCAGGCCGCTGAGCACCATGTCCAGTGCGTTCGCGGTGCGTTCGGCCGGGGTCAGCCGGGACCGGCCGGTGCGCCCGCGTACCGCCTGGATGAGCAGGACCAGCAGCGCGAACGCGACATAGATGATGGCGGCGGCGGGGGCGTAGAAGTAGTCGGTGCCGGTGGTGACGAACTTGCCCACCTCGTCGATGAACAACCCGAACCCGATGCCGCCGATCACCGCCCCGCCGCTGCGGGCGCCACCGCCGAGGAAGACGAGCGGGATGCCCAGGCCGACGGCGAGCAGCAGGCCGCCCCAGAGGACGTGCGCGATGTGCAGCCCGCCGCCGCCGAGCTGTGGATAGTCGGTGGCCTTCAGGTACGCCCGCACGGCCAGCACGGTGACCACGCCGGAGAGCACGAACGCCTGGAGGTAGGACGCCGCCTCGACCGCCCGGGTCGGCAGCCGGCGGACCAGCCAGCCGATCCCCGGTCGGTGACGCGACGACGATTCGGGTGGCATGTCCCGAAACCTAGTAGCCGCGCCACTCCTCGCGGGCGTAGTCCAGCACCCTCGGGCGCAACAGGGTGGAGGCCGGTACGTCGATCCGGGCCCGGTCGGCGGGGAACGTGCCGGCGGCGGCCAGCACCGCCGGGGTGAGGAAACGCAGCGGCGGCGGATCGTCCGGCAGCGCCAGTTCCGGCGCGACGTCACCCGGCGCGGCGAGCACGAACCCCCAGTCGCCGAAGCTCGGCACGTCGACGTGGTACGGCACTGTGGCGAAGCCCGCCTCGCGCACCGACCGCTCGATCGACCAGTACGACCGGGGTGCGAAGTAGGGCGACCCGGACTGCACGACGAGCCGCCCGCCGGGGGCCAGCACCGGCCGGATCAGCGTGTAGAACTCGATCGTGTAGAGCTTCGCGGTGGCCGTCTCGTCCGGATCGGGCAGGTCGGCGATCACCACGTCGAAGCGGTCCGTGGCGGTACGCAGCCAGGCGAACGCGTCCAGGTTGAGCACCCGTACCCGGGGGTCGGTGAGCGACTCCCGGTTCAGCTCGCGCAGCTGCGGCTCCCGGCGGGCCAGCTCGACCACTGCCGGGTCGAGGTCGACGAGCGTCACCGAGCGCACGTCCGGGTACTTGAGGATCTCCCGTGCGGCCAGCCCGTCCCCGGCGCCGAGCACCAGCACGTCACCGTGCGCCCCCCGCATCGCCGGATGCACGAGCGCCTCGTGGTAGCGGTACTCGTCGATCGAGCTGAACTGGAGGTCGCCGTTGAGGAACAGCCGCAGGTCGGTGTCGGAGTGGCCGGGCTCGCGCACCGATCGGGTGAGCACGATCTCCTGGTAGCGGCTGCGCTCGGCGTGCACCACCGGGTCGCGGTAGAGCTGCTGGCGGGTGGTCACCTCGAAGTCGTGGGCGGTCACCCAGGCGTACCCGAGAAGCAGGCCGACCACGACGGTGGCCGCGCCCAGCGCGGCCCGCGCCCGGCGGCCGAGTTCAGCGCGGAACACGGTGAAGACGAGCACCACACCGGCGACCGCGTTCACCGCGCCCACCACGAGCGCGCCCTTGAGCTGGCCGAAGACCGGGATCAGCAGGAACGGGAAGGCCAGCCCGCCGAGCAGCGCGCCCACGTAGTCGGCGGCGAACAGGTCGGCCACCGCGCTGCCCGCCGACTGCTCCCGGATGCGTTGCAGCATCACCATGAGCAGCGGGATCTCCGCGCCGATCAGCAGTCCGAGCACGAACGCGGTGCCGACGAGCGCCGGACCGTACAGGTCGAGCCAGGCGAACGCGGCGTAGAGGCCGAGCACCGACAGGCCGCCGAGCAGCGCCAGCGTCAGCTCGATCACCGCGAACGAGACCACCGCCCGGGACTGCAACGGCTTCGCCACCAGCGCGCCGACGCCCATCGCGAAGACCATCACGCCGAGCACGATCGACGCCTGACCGACCGTGTCGCCGATCAGGTAGCTGCCGAGCGCGACCAGCGCCAGCTCGTACACCAGGCCGCAGGCCGCGCACACGAAGACCGCGAGCAGGACCGCCGCGCGGGCCAGGCGCCACCGCGGCCGCGCGGCCACGTCGACTGTCACCGTCTGCTCCGGGTACGTCCGGCGGCTCCCGCCCCGGCGCGCTGCGCGGGCACCCGTCCCCGGTGGTTGCGGCGCTGGCGCACGCCCACGACGAGGAACAGCGCGGCGAGCAGGAACAGACCGAGCGAGCTGAGGACGTAGATCCAGCGGTCCCGCCAGAAGTCGTTGCCGGCGTCCGGCAGCGGTGCGGCCGCGGTCGACGGCCCGGCGGTGGGGGTGGCGGCCGGCTCGGCGAGCCCGCGCTCCGCGGCGAGCAGCGGCAGGATCGTGGCGGCCCGGGTGACGGCCCAGCCCGGGTCGTCGACGAATGCCTCCTCGTCCAGCCCGAAGCGGCTCAGGCGGGTCTCGATCGCGGCGAGGTCGGCGAACTCGATGTCGTCCGAGCCCTTGATCCGGATCGTGGCGGAGTCCTCCGACTCGCTGCTGGACGAGGTGTACCTGACGTTCGCGGACACAGCGATCCAGCGCGTGCAGCCGGGAGCGTCGACGACTGTGGTGCCGTCGCCGAGGTTGGAGCCGACGCTCACCTCGTCGTACACGTCGAGCAGTTCCCAGCCGTAGCAGATGCCCTGGCTGTCGGCGGCGGCCCGGAGGATCGGCACGGTGCCGGACCGCTCGTCGGCCGCCGGCGCGGGGACGGAGGTGTCCGAGTCGCCGCTGAACGCGCCGATGGCGCAGACGACGACCACGATCCCCACGACCACGGACCAGATCACCGTCTGGGTGCGCTTGTCCTTCCCCGCCGAATGCTGTGCGGGCTTTCCGCTCATCAGATGATCGCGGCCGCGATGATCGCACCGGTGGCGAGGTGCACGGTGGCGGAGACCCACACCGCCGGGTGCGGCTCCGGGTCGACGAGCAGCTCACCGAGCTTGCCCGGAGTGGCCACGTCGAGCAGCACGAACGCCGCCGCCATGATCACCAGACCGAGGATGCCGTACGCGGCGGCCCCGACCAGCCCCAGCGTGAAGTCGTCGTCGCTGGCCACGATCGCGGCGACCACGATCGTGCCGACCCCGAGCAGGTTGGACGAGAGCAGCAGCGCCGCGTTGCGGTTGCGCTCGGTCCAGATCAGCTCGTGGAGCTTGCCGGGGGTGGCCAGGTCGACCAGGACGTAGCCGATCGCCATCAGGACGACGCCGACCGCGCCGTAGGCGAGGGTGACCAGCAGGTCGGTGACGAGATGCTGCACAGGAGACTCCAGGGTGAGGGGGTCGGAGGGGCTACTTGCCGGAACCGGGGCCGCCGCCCCGGACCGTGCTGCCTCGGCCCCAGCCCCAGCTGTTGCCGACGACGCTGTGGTACCGGGGGTAGGCGGTGGTCATCTTCTCCAGCAGGATCACCGAGCCGACGGCGAGCGGGAGGATCACCACCGAGTCGTCGTCGTAGCGCAGGTACACGCCGCTGCCGTCGACGTACTGGTCGGCCGGCTTCCAGGTGTCGGTGATCTGCTTGGACACGTCGCTCGGCGCCTTGTTCGAGGTGTAAGCGATCGCGTTCGAGCCGATGTCCCGCCCGGTGGCGCGGGAGAAGTTGTCCTCCACGTAGCCGCGGGGCGAGAAGTTGCCGTAGAAGATCGTGAAGGCGGCGATGAGCGCGCCGATGACGGCGACCGCCACGCCCACCACGAACCACCGTCGGTACGTCACAGCTCCTCCACCACCGTCTCGGTCAGGACCAGCTCGTTGGTCTGCGGGTAGGCGTGCCAGGTGCGCCAGGCGAGCACGCCGTCCGGCGGGGCGGGCCGCACGGAGAGCGCGGTGACCGCGTCCTCGTCGCCGGGGAAGACGCCGATCAGCGCGTACGGGTCCTCGGCCAGCTCGGCGCGCAGCGCCGCGACCCGGGTACGCAGGCCGTCGCCCTCCGGCCGGAGCACTGTGGCGAGGAACCGGTAGCCGGCCGTCTCGTCGTGCAGCGTGCCCGGCAGGTGCGGCGGGCGGCCGGGCAGGCAGGCGACCGTCTCGGTGAGCGTGCCGAGCACCACCTGGTGGGAGGCGCCCAGCAGGCGCAGCCGCAGCCGGGGCAGGCCGGGCAGGTCGATGTCGCGTACGGCGAGCGCCGGCAGCTCCGGGCCGCCCAGGGCCAGGCTCAGATCGGCGGCGCTGGTGTCGACGTAGGGCGCGTCCAGACAGACGAGCACGTCAGCGCACCGTGTCCGGGCCACCCTGCGGGTAGATCATCACCTCGGCGCGGCGCAGCTCCTCGCCGAGGTTGACCTCCCAGCCGGCCTCCCCGTACGCCTCGAACGACAGCCGTGCGCCGCCGGGCGCCTGGTAGTCGTAGTAGCGCATGGTGCCGTTCGGGTCGAGGCCGGTGCCCTCGGTGGCCGTGTACCGGGCCTGGCCCGACTCGTCCCAGTTGTAGCGACGGCCGGCGATCTCCAGCGTCGGGGCGCCGGGCGTCACGGTGGCCCCCGGCTCGCTGGTCCAGAGCACCATCTCCAGGTCCGGGTCGGCCTCGACGGACAGCCAGCGCTTCACCCCGCCCGCATCGTCGAGCAGGTGCTCCGCCCAGCTCCAGCCGCCCTCGACCAGGTGCACCGAGCCACGGACCGTGTACGGCACCGCGCGGATCTCGACGATGTCGCCGGGCTTGAGCGCGCGCGGGTCGCCGCGCAGGGCGTCCGCGTCCCGGTCCCGGAACGGGTCACCCGGCGCCGCCTTCGTCTTCGGGCGGGACGCGGACTGGGACTTCCGCCACGCGATCACCGCGATCACCACTCCGGCCACCCCGACCAGACATCCCAGCGTGGCCAGCACCCACGCCAACGAACCGTTCACGACCGCCTCCCCCAACGTGCTCGGCGGGAACGGTAACAACCGCACGCACGCCTGCTGAAGTCCTGTTCGCTGAGTGTGTGCTCAGCTACTGTCGGCGGCGGCGAGCCGGTCGGCGGCGTATTCGCCCAGCGTGGCGCGGCCCATGAGGCAGCCGGAGAACGTGGTGAACTCGCCGTCGTCGCCGCGCAGCCGGGCCCAGGCGTCCCGCCCGGCGGCCGGATCGACCGCCTCCAGCAGCGTCGCCGCGTACGCCCGGCCGGCCGGCGAACCCTTGCGGAGCAACCTGTCGACCCGCTTGCGGGCCGCCTCCGGGTGCTCCCGCAGCCCCTGTTCCAGCGTCCGGTACGCCTCGGTCGCGGGCAGGATCTGCCCCGCCAGTCCCACCCCGCCGAAGGCGAGGGTGTCCGCGCCGTCGAGTTCCCGCGCGGCCGCGTCCAGTTCCCGTTCCCAGCTCCCGCTCATGCCCCACTATGTGCCCACCCCACCAACCCCTCACGCTCACTCCGTTCGCGTGAAAGGAAGGGCCCCCTTTTAACGCCTCCGGTAGAAGAAGGGCCCCTTGTTAACACCACGGCGGGCAGCACCCACGGCACGCGGGCCGGCACGGCCGGGGACGGCGAAGGCCCGGCCGGGAGGGCCGGGCCTTCGCGGGGTGGTGCGGGTCAGGCGGCGGTCACCGCCAGGGACTCCTTGGAGTCGGACAGGTCGACGCGGACCGTGTCGCCGTCGCGGATGTCACCGGCCAGCAGCGCCTTCGCGAGCTGGTCGCCGATCGCCGACTGCACCAGCCGGCGCAGCGGGCGGGCACCGTAGATCGGGTCGTACCCGTGCTCGGCCAGCCACGTGCGGGCCGCGTCGGTGATCTCCAGGCCCAGCCGGCGGTCGGCCAGCCGGCGGCGCATGCGGTCGAGCTGGATGTCCACGATCGACCGCAGGTCCTCGCCCTGGAGCGCGGCGAACACCACGATGTCGTCGAGCCGGTTGAGGAACTCCGGCTTGAAGTGCGACCGGACCACCGCGAGCACACCCTCCCGGCGCTCGTTCTCGGTGAGCGTCAGGTCGCTGATCACCGACGAACCGAGGTTCGAGGTGAGGATCAGGATCGCGTTGCGGAAGTCCACGGTACGGCCCTGACCGTCGGTGAGCCGGCCGTCGTCGAGCACCTGGAGCAGCACGTCGAAGACGTCCGGGTGGGCCTTCTCCACCTCGTCCAGCAGGATCACCGAGTACGGCCGGCGGCGTACCGCCTCGGTGAGCTGGCCGCCCTCCTCGTAGCCGACGTACCCGGGCGGGGCGCCGACCAGGCGGGCCACCGAGTGCTTCTCGCCGTACTCGCTCATGTCGATGCGGACCATGGCCCGCTCGTCGTCGAAGAGGAACTCGGCGAGCGCCTTGGCCAGCTCGGTCTTGCCGACGCCGGTCGGGCCGAGGAACAGGAAGCTGCCGGTCGGCCGGTCCGGGTCGGCGACGCCGGCCCGGGCGCGGCGTACCGCGTCGGAGACCGCGCCCACCGCCTCGGCCTGGCCGACCACGCGGCCGCGCAGCGTTTCCTCCATCCGGAGCAGCTTGGCGGTCTCGCCTTCGAGCAGCCGCCCGGCGGGGATGCCGGTCCAGGAGGCGACCACTGCGGCGATGTCGTCCGCGCCGACCTCCTCCTTGAGCATCGCGCCGTCGGCCTGGAGCCGGGCCAGCTCCTCCTCGGCCTGCTTCAGCTCGGTCCGCAGCGCGGGGATCCGGCCGTACCGCAGTTCGGCGGCGCGTTCCAGCTCGCCGTCGCGCTCGGCCCGCTCGGCCTCGCCACCGAGGCGCTCCAGTTCCTCCTTGGCGGTGGAGAGCTTGGTGATGTGGCTCTTCTCGGTCTGCCAGCGCTCGGAGAGCGCGGTGAGCTGCTCGCGCTTGTCGGCCAGCTCCTTGCGCAGCCGCTCCAGACGCTCGGCGGACGCGGCGTCCGGCTCCTTTGCGAGCGCCATCTCCTCGATCTCCAGGCGGCGTACCGCCCGCTCGATCTCGTCCACCTCGACCGGGCGCGAGTCGATCTCCATGCGCAGCCGGGACGCTGACTCGTCCACCAGGTCGATCGCCTTGTCCGGCAGGAACCGGTCGGTGATGTACCGGTCGGAGAGCGAGGCGGCGGCCACGAGTGCGGCGTCGGTGATCCGTACGCCGTGGTGCACCTCGTAGCGCTCCTTGAGCCCGCGCAGGATGCCGATGGTGTCCTCGATGGTCGGCTCGCCGACCAGCACCGGCTGGAAGCGGCGCTCCAGGGCCGGGTCCTTCTCGATGTGCTCGCGGTACTCGTCGAGCGTGGTCGCGCCGACCATCCGCAGCTCGCCGCGCGCCAGCATCGGCTTGAGCATGTTGCCGGCGTCCATCGAGCCCTCGCCCTTGCCGGCGCCGACCACGGTGTGCAGCTCGTCCAGGAACGTGATGACCTGGCCGTCGGAGTTCTTGATCTCCTCCAGCACGGACTTCAGCCGCTCCTCGAACTGACCGCGGTAGGACGCGCCGGCGACCATCGCGCCGAGGTCGAGCGAGACGAGCTTCTTGTCCCGCAGCGACTCCGGCACGTCGCCGGCCACGATCCGCTGGGCCAGGCCCTCCACGATCGCGGTCTTGCCGACGCCCGGCTCGCCGATCAGCACCGGGTTGTTCTTGGTACGCCGGGACAGCACCTGGATCACCCGGCGGATCTCCGAGTCCCGGCCGATCACCGGGTCGATCTTGCCGTCGCGGGCGCTGGCGGTGAGGTCCACGCCGTACTTGGCCAGGGCCTGGTAGGTCTGCTCCGGGTCGGCGGTGGTCACCCGGCGGTCGCCGCCCCGGACGGTCGGGAACGCGGCGACCAGGTTCTCCTCGGTGGCGCCGGAGTTCTTCAGCGCTACCGAGACCGCGCCGCCGACCCGGGCCAGCCCGGCCAGCAGGTGCTCGGTGGAGGTGTACTCGTCGCCCAGCGGCCGCGCGATCTGCTCGGCGGCGCCGATGGCGTTGACGAACTCGCGGGCGAGGGTCGGCTCGGCGATGCTCGACCCGCGTGCGGCGGGCAGCGCGTCGACCGAGCGCTGGGCGACGCGGCGCAGCTCGGCGGGGTCGGCCCCGACGGCGCGCAGCAGGCCCGCGGCGGTCGAGCCTTCGGTGTCCAGCAGTGACAGCAGCAGGTGCCAGGGCTCCACGGTGGCGTGACCGCGCTGGTTCGCCAGCGCGACGGCACCGGTGATGGCTTCGCGGCTCTTGGTGGTGAGACGTTCCGTGTTCATGGGCTCCCCCGGATCGGCGTGTCCACTGGACATGACACAACCAGAGTTGAGTCTATTCCGCTCAACTCTACCCCTGTGACCTGAGTCACCGTCCTCCGGTCCGGCCGGGGAGACGCGCGAGGCAGGGAGTCTCGTGGTCGGCGCGCAGCACGCAACGCCGGCCGCCGTCCAGCTTGCGGTCGCAGAACACCCAATGGCGTACGGACTGGTCGTCCTCCGTCGACACGGTGATCCCGCCCAGCTCCACCACCGCGAGGAACGCCAACGACCGGCCGGCCGTGCGACCGAGCATCTTCGCCCGGGCCAGGTCCGCCGCGCGCACCGGCAGATGGATCACGTACCGCCCGGTCACGGCCGCCCGGCCAGGTCGCGCATCGAGGGAGCCTGACGGGACTGCCACTCGCGCAACGCGCCCTTGATCCGCGCCGTCTCGTCCCGGCTACGTGCGACTTCGGCGTACGCGGCGGCGAGGTCCCCGGCGACGCGGTCGAGGAACGCGGCGACCTCGGCGGGGTCCAGCCCTCGCCGGCACGTCCTGAAACTGTGGCCCCGCACCTGCCAGGGCCGGAGCGGAAGGTACGACGCGGAGCGGTAGGGGCCGCCCGGCGCGGAGTCGGGCGGGCGCGCGTTCCGCCGCTTCGGACGTATTCGCAGGATATTGCGCACGACACTGTCCCTTCTCGCCGAGGACGGGGGTCGGGACGAGCCACGGGGGATGCCCGCCCCGACCCTGGAAGCTCCAGGTGCCATCCGGGAGCGTTCGCCAGCAACCTACAATCGGTACCAGTCGTAGGTCAACGATCGACCCACAATTGCTTGAGGTTGGAGGTGGGTGCATGGTCGAATGGGCATGCCATCCGGGGAGTGTGTATGCCCAAGCAGCAGTACCAAGTGCTCGCAGACGAACTGAAGAGCAAGATCGATTCGGGAGAGTGGCCACCCGGCACCAAGCTGCCGAGCCGCGCCCAACTGTGCAAGGAATACGGCGTCTCCGACACGGTCGTCGGCAAGGCGATGATGATCCTGCGCGCGACCGGCCTCACCGAGACGCTCGAAGGTGTCGGCGTGTTCGTGGCCGAACGGACCTAGACGAGCCGCCCGAGCCGCATTGTGCAGTCTGTAGTTCGGCCCCGGACGCGGTGCGTGCGTGGCAGCGGTAGCCTCACCGGCGTGCGAGTACGTGTCGAACAGACCGCCCTGCCCGGGATCGGCGTACGTCATGATCTGATGACGGAGTCCGGCCGCCGGCTCGGCGTGGTCTCCCACCGCAATGGCCGCCGCGACCTGGTCCTATACGACCCGGACGATCCCGACTCCTGCCAACATGACATACCCCTGACCGACGACGAGGCGGAGGCGCTCGCCGACATCCTCGGCGCGTCGCTGATGCTGGGTCAGCTCTCCGGGCTGCGCGAGCAGGCCGCCGGGCTGCTGACCGAGCAGATCGCCATGCCGGCGGGGTCGAAGTACGTCGGCAGGCGGCTCGCGGACACCAAGGCACGCACCCGGACCAGCGCGTCGATCGTGGCCGTGCTGCGTCAGGGCGCCGTGAACGTCTCGCCCGATCCCACCTTCCGGTTCGAAGCCGGCGATGTGGTCGTCGTGGTCGGTACCCGTCAGGGGCTCGACGGCGTGACCGCGATCCTCGCCGAGACCGATCCGGACGGCTGACGCGTATGCACGAAACCACAATCCTGCTCATCGAGGTCGGTGCGCTGCTGCTCCTGCTCGGCCTGCTCGGCCGGCTGAGCCGTCGCTTCGGCGTCTCGCCCATCCCCCTGTACCTGCTCGCCGGCCTGGCGTTCGGGCACGGTGGTCTGCTGCCGCTCAACGCCAGCGAGGAGTTCTTCGCGGTCGGCGCCGAGATCGGCGTGATCCTGCTGCTGGTCATGCTCGGCCTGGAGTACAGCGCGAACGAGCTGGTGGGCAACCTCCGGTCCGCCGCGCCGGCCGGCCTGATCGACGCGGTGTTCAACGCGCTGCCCGGGTTCGCCTTCGCGCTCCTGCTCGGCTGGGGCTGGGTGGCGGCGGTGGTGCTCGCGGGCGTGACCTGGGTGTCGTCGTCCGGCGTGATCGCGAAGGTGCTCGGCGACCTGGGCCGGGTCGGTAACCGGGAGACCCCGGTGATCCTCTCCGTCCTGGTGATCGAGGACCTGGCGATGGCCCTCTACCTGCCGCTGGTCACCGCGCTGCTCGCCGGGGTCGGCCTGATGAAGGGCGGCATCGCGCTCGCCGTCGCGGTGTTCACCGTGGTCGTGGTGCTGGCCGTGGCGATCCGGTACGGCCACCTGATCTCCGCCGCGCTCTCCGCCAAGGATCCGGAGGCGCTGCTGCTCGGGGTGCTCGGCCTGACCCTGCTGGTCGCCGGTGTCGCGGCCAAGCTCCAGGTGTCGGCGGCGGTCGGCGCGTTCCTGGTGGGCATCGCGCTGTCCGGGCCGGTGGCGCACCACGCCACCGAGCTGCTCTCCCCGCTGCGTGATCTGTTCGCCGCGGTCTTCTTCGTGTTCTTCGGGCTGGTCACCAACCCGTTGGACATGCCGCCGGTGCTGCTGCCCGCGCTGCTGCTCGCAGTGGTGACCATGGCGACGAAGGTGGCCACCGGCTACCTGGCCGCCCGCCGGGCCGGGATCGCCGAGCCCGGACGCTGGCGGGCCGGCCTGGCGCTGACCCCGCGCGGCGAGTTCTCCATCGTCATCGCCGGGCTGGCCGTCGCGGCCGTCTACCCGGTGGAGCCGAAGCTCGCCGCGCTCGCCACCGCGTACGTGTTGATCACGGTGGTGACCGGGCCGCTGCTCGCCCGCCTGCCGGACAGCCCGTGGTTCAAGCAGTGGCTGCGCACCCGCGCCGCCGCCGCACGGCCGCCCGCGCCGCTGCCCCTGGGCACCGGCGACTGACCGGGCCGGGCCGGATCAGCCGCAGGGCAGATCCGGCCCGGCGTTGTCAAATTGATCCCGGGAAGGTCTACCCCTGCTCCGTCCAACCGCGTTAACGTTTCGGCCCAGCAGCCAGGGTCCGCGGGTGGCCTGCGCCCCCGCCAGCGCAAGCGGAAGGTCGGCCGGTGAGCGTGCAGGAAGAGACGTTCCGCGGCTTCGCCAACCCGGTCGATCCCTCGCCCGCCGAGCTTCGGGCGTGGGCCTATCAGCCGGATTCGGTGCCGCTGACCTCGATGCCGCCCGACTGGGATCTGCTGGTCGCCGGTGACCATCTGGTGCAGACGCTGTTCGATCTGGCCATGGATCAGGGCTGCCCGGCGCGGCGGTTCACGCTGCACTGCCTGTACATCTACGCCGCCGACGGCATCCGGACGAACTTCCGCGCCCACCCCAAGCGCCGGTTCCGCAAGCTGGTCGAGCAGGCCGAGAAGTCCGGCGACGACCTGATGCGCAACTGGGCGCACAACAGCCGGGTGCTGCTCGCCCGGCCGGATCTCTTCGTCTACCGGGACTGGTGCGAGGGCGGCCTGGTCCGCGAGAACCGCCGCCTCTGACCACCTCGACCCGCCCACGTCGACCTCACTGGCCACGTCGACCCGACCGGCCTGGTCGATCATGAACTTGGCGGTGTTTGGTGTCCGGTTTGTCGCCGCCAACTTCATGATCGACCGCGAGGGCGGGTGGGTGGTGCCCGCCCGGAGCAGCCCGACGTCCCGGCCGGCCCTGCAGAACACGAACGGGCCGGGATCCCCCGTGGATCCCGGCCCGCACGTCGGCGGATCGTCTAGGTCGACCCGCCCTGCTTCTTGCGCCGCTCGTCGTCCCGCGCCCGGTCCACGCCGTGGTCCGTCTGGTCGGCGAAGCGCCCTTCCTTGACCTTGTCGCTGAAGCGTCCCTCGGTGACCCGGTCGAACCGCTCGCGCACGTTCTCGGCCACCTTCTCCAGCCGTTCCTCCGCGCGCTCGGCCACCTTCTTCGCCGGTTCCGTCATGACTCCCCCCGCCAGCCCGGAATCCGCTTTGGGGCTTTTGCCCCTATGGAAAAGCCTAGTTGACCCCGCTCTGCCGTACCCCGCTTTCCCCGCGAACCGCCCGGGGAACGACGAAGGCCGGCGCGGCCCCGGGGGAGCGGGGCGCGCCGGCCTTCAGGTACGGAATCAGCGGTCGGGAGCGCGGCGCGGACGCCAGACGACGAGCGCGGTGGACGTGCGGTTGGTGGGCACGAGGTCGCCGCGGGGGAAGCCGCCGAGCGACTCCAGCTCGGCGATCCGCCGGTACGCGGCGTCCAGTTCCGCCTCCAGCCGGGCCACCCGCTGCTGCGCCTCTTCGAGCAGCCGCTCCAACCCGATGATCCGCTTGACCCCGGCCAGGTTGATCCCGTCGTCCTGGCTGAGCCGCTGCACCTCGCGGAGCAGCACCACGTCCCGGACGCTGTACCGGCGACCGCCGCCGGACGCCCGGCCGGCCTGCACCAGGCCCAGCCGGTCGTACTGGCGCAGCGTCTGGGGGTGCATCCCCGCCATCCGCGCGGCCACCGAGATCATCAAGACCTTGGCCTCGTATGCCTGGTCACCCGAGCCGACGTACTCCTCCGACATGCCCGCTCACCTCCGGTGCCGCCGTCAACTGAATCGACGTACCCGCGCGTCGAGATGTTGCCGCGCGGCGGGCGGAGTCTGCGCCGCGAAGGTCTCCAGCGCCGCCCGCGCCTCGTCCGAGACCTTCGCCGGAACCACCACGTCGAGCGTGACCAGCAGGTCACCGGCGCGGCCGTCCTTGCGTACGACGCCCTTGCCGCGGGCGCGCAGCACCCGCCCGCTGGGCGTACCCGGTGGCACCCGCAGGGTCACCGTCCCGTCCAGGGTCGGCACGCGCAGGTCCGTGCCGAGAACCGCCTCGGCGTACGTGATCGGGACGTTCAGGGTCAGGTCGTCCCCGGTGCGCCCGAACAGCTCGTCCGGGCGGACCTTCACCTGCACGAACAGGTCGCCCGCCGGACCGCCCCGCTCGCCGGGCTCACCTCGGCCGGCCAGGCGGATCCGCTGCCCGTCCGACACCCCGGCGGGGAAGCGGACGTGCAGCGTGCGGGTCTTGGTGACCCCGCCGGTGCCGTGGCACTCCGGGCACTTCTCCTCGACGATCGTGCCGACACCCTGGCAGTTGCGGCACGGCTCGGAGAAACTGAACGACCCCTGGTTGCGGGTGGTCACGCCGGCACCGTGGCAGACCGGGCAGGCCACCGGCTGGGTGCCGGGCTTCGCGCCGTTGCCGTGGCAGGTGTCGCAGACGCCGGGCGCGCGCAGCGTCAGCGGCAGCGTGACGCCGCGTACCGCGTCTTCGAAGTCGAGCGCCACCTCGGTCTCGACGTCCCGGCCGCGGGCCGGGCCGCGCGGACGTGCCGGACCGCCGCCACCTGCACCGCCGGAGAAGATCGAGCTGAACAGGTCGGTGAAGCCGCCGCCGCTGAACCGGCTGTCCCCACCCCCGGCACCGCCGCCGAACAGGTCGGAGACGTCGAACGGCATGCCGCCCGGCTGGCCCGCGCCGCGGGCGTTGCGCCGGAAGGCGCCGGAGCCGAACAGCGAGCGCATCTCGTCGTACTCACGGCGCTTCTTCTCGTCACCGAGCACCGCGTACGCCTCGGAGACGGTCTTGAACCGCTCCTCGGCGCCGGTGTCGCCGGGGTTGTGGTCCGGGTGCGACTCCCGGGCCAACTTGCGGTACGCCTTCTTGATCTCGTCCGAGGAGGCGGACTTGTCCACGCCCAACGCGGCGTAGTAGTCCTTCTCGATCCAGTCCTTGGAACTCACCGGTCCACCCCCTTCCACGGGTCGAACCCCGGTCGTCCCGCCCGCCCGGTGCGGGCGGGCGGGACGTCACGGGTCGGCACTACTCCGGGTCCGCGACCGCGACCATGGCGGGCCGCAGCAGCCGCTCGCCGAGCTGGTAACCACGGCGCATGACCTGGACGCAGGTCGGCTCCGTCACGTCGGCGGAGGTCTGGTGCGCCACCGCCTCGTGCCGGGTCGGGTCGAACGGGTCACCCGTCTCACCGAACGCGGTCAGGCCGAACTTCGCGAGCGCGCCGGTGAGCTGCTCGGCCACGCTGCCGAACGGTCCCACCAGGTCGCCGTGCTCACGGGCCCGGTCCAGGTCGTCGAGGATCGGCAGCAGCGCGGTGAGCACCGCCCCGGTGGCCTGTTCCTGAACCAGGTTGCGGTCCCGGTCGACCCGCTTGCGGTAGTTGGCGTACTCCGCGGTCACCCGCTGGAGGTCGCGGGTGCGCTCCTCCAGGTCGGTGCGGAGCGACTCCAGCTCGGCGCCGAGCGGCGCGTCCGGGCCGGTCCCGCCGTTCGGCTCGGCGGGCGAGTCGACCACGGTCGGACCGCTGACCTCGGCCTCGCCGCCGATCTCGTCGACCACGACCTCGGCCTCCTCGACCAGCCCTTCGGCGGGCGCGTCGGCGGCCGCGTCGGCCGCCGAGGCGTCGTTCGCCGGCTGCTCGGTCACCTTGCCGAGCTTGCGCTTGTCGCGGATGACGACCCGGGGTTCGTCGCCGGTGTCCTTGCCGGCGCCCGGCGCCGACCCGGTGGCACCCGGGCCGGCCGCTCGTGGCTTGTCCGTCATGCGGTTACCTCATCCCTCTGCCGTGCGAATCGTGTCCGGGACCGGATGTCACTTCTTGTCCTCGTCCACGATCTCCGCGTCGACCACGTCGTCGTCGCCACCGGCCTTCGGGCCACCGGCCGCACCCGCGCCGGCACCCGGCCCGGCCGCACCCGGTGCGGTCTGCTCGCCCTCCTGCTGCTGGGCGTAGAGCAGCGAGCCCGCCTGCTGGGAGACCTGCGCCAGCTTCTCGTGCGCGGACTTGATCTTCTCGATGTCCTGCCCGCCGAGGGCGCTGCGCAGCTCGCCGAGCGCCTCGTTGAGCTGGTCACGGTTCTCGCTGGGCAGCTTGTCGCCGCTCTCGGCGAGGAACTTCTCGGTCTGCCACTGGAGCGCCTCGGCCACGTTGCGGGTCTCGGCCTCCTCACGGCGGCGCTTGTCCTCGTCGGCGTGCTCCTCGGCGTCCCGGCGCATCCGCTCGATGTCGTCCTTCGGCAGCGAGGAGCCGCCGGTGATCGTCATCTTCTGCTCCTTGCCGGTGCCCAGGTCCTTGGCGTGCACGTTCACGATGCCGTTGGCGTCGATGTCGAACGTGACCTCGATCTGCGGCACGCCGCGCGGGGCCGGCGGGAGACCGGTCAGCTCGAAGGTGCCGAGCTTCTTGTTGTAGGCGGCGATGTCCCGCTCGCCCTGGAACACCTGGATCAGCACCGACGGCTGGTTGTCGTCGGCCGTGGTGAACACCTCGGAGCGCTTGGTCGGGATGGTGGTGTTGCGCTCGATGAGCTTGGTGAAGATGCCGCCCTTGGTCTCGATGCCCAGGCTCAGCGGGGTCACGTCGAGCAGCAGGACGTCCTTGACCTCGCCCTTGAGCACACCGGCCTGGAGCGCGGCGCCGACGGCGACGACCTCGTCCGGGTTGACGCCCTTGTTCGGGTCGCGGCCGGTGAGCTGCTTGACCAGGTCGGTCACGGCCGGCATGCGGGTCGAGCCGCCGACCAGGATGACGTGGTCGACGTCGGAGATCTTGATGCCGGCGTCCTTGACGGCCTGCTCGAACGGGCCCTTGCAGCGGTCCAGCAGGTCCTGCGTCATGCGCTGGAACTCGGCGCGGCTGAGCGTCACGTCCAGGTGCAGCGGGCCGGCCGAACCGGCGGTGATGTACGGCAGGTTGATGTTGCTGGTGGTCGCGGCGGACAGCTCGATCTTGGCCTTCTCGGCGGCCTCCTTGAGCCGCTGCATGGCCATCTTGTCCTGCGAGAGGTCGATGCCGTGCTCGCCGCGGAACGTCTTCACCAGGTGGTCGATGATGCGCTGGTCCCAGTCGTCACCACCGAGCTGGTTGTCACCGCTGGTGGACTTGACCTCCACCACGCCCTCGGCCAGCTCCAGCAGGGACACGTCGAAGGTGCCGCCACCGAGGTCGAAGACCAGGACGGTCTGCTCCTTGGAGCCCTTGTCCAGGCCGTACGCCAGGGCCGCCGCGGTCGGCTCGTTCACGATCCGCAGCACGTTGAAGCCGGCGATCTCACCGGCCTCCTTGGTGGCCTGGCGCTGCCCGTCGTTGAAGTAGGCCGGGACGGTGATCACCGCGTCGGTGATCTGCTCGCCCAGGTACGCCTCGGCGTCCCGCTTGAGCTTCATCAGCGTGCGCGCCGAGATCTCCTGCGGGGTGTACTTCTTGCCGTCGATGTCGACGGTCCAGTTGGTGCCGATCTCACGCTTGACCGACCGGATGGTCCGGTCGGGGTTGGTCACCGCCTGGCGCTTGGCGACCTCACCGACGAGCACCTCGCCGTTGCGGGCGAACGCGACGATCGAGGGAGTCGTACGCGAGCCCTCGGCGTTGGCGATGACGGTGGGCTCACCGCCCTCGAGAACGCTGACGCAGGAGTTCGTCGTGCCGAGGTCGATGCCGACCGCACGTGCCATGTTCGCTTCCTCGCTTCATAACGGGTGAGCAGGTCAGACGGCCTGCCCGGCGGGTCGCCCGGAAGCGACCGCACCACAAGTTGAGTGAACTTGACTCAATAGTGCCACGCGATCGCCAATCCGCAAGTCGGGGTTGAGCCGACCCGGCGCAACCCGACCGTTACTACTGTCCGGTTGTCTTACCTTGCGTCGGTCGGGCACGCTTTAGCGGTGACGACGCATGGCGATTCCGCCACCCGTGCCGGCGCGCCCGCCGTCGCAGCCCGCACCGGAGCCACCACGGGCGACGACCAGCCTGCTCACGCCGCCGACGGCCTGCCCGCCGCGCTCACCGGCCTGCGCGCGGCGATCGGTGCGGCCCGCTTCCCGCTCGCCCTGCCCTCGGCCGAGCCGGCCCGGCACGCCGCAACGAGCCTCACCGACCAGCTCGACGACTACCTGCTGCCCCGGCTGGCCCGGCTCGACGCCCCGCTCCTGGTGGTCGTCGGCGGTTCCACCGGCGCCGGCAAGTCGACGCTCGTCAACAGCCTGGTCCAGGCGCGGGTCAGCGCGGCGGGTGTGCTCCGCCCCACCACCCGCTCCCCGGTGCTGGTGTGCAGCCCGACCGACGCGGCCTGGTTCCGGCAGGGTGAGCTGCTGCCCGGTCTGACCCGGACCACCGAGCCCAGCGAGCAGCCGGGCACCCTGCACCTGGTCACCGCGCCGGCGCTGCCGCCCGGCCTGGCCTTCCTCGACGCGCCCGACATCGACTCGGTGGTCGACGCCAACCGGGCGCTCGCCGGTCAGCTGCTCGCCGCCGCCGACCTCTGGCTGTTCGTCACCACCGCCGCCCGGTACGCCGACGCCGTCCCCTGGGAACTGCTCCGCAGCGCCCGCGCCCGGGGCACCGCCGTGGCGATGGTGCTCGACCGGGTGCCCCCGGAGGCAGCCGACGAGGTCGCCGCCCACCTGTCCGAGATGCTCGCCGAGCAGGAGCTGGGCGCCTCGCCGCTGTTCGTGCTGCCGGAGACCTGGGTGGACGGGCAAGGGCTGCTGCCGGACCGGATCACCGCGCCGCTGAGCGACTGGTTCGCCCGGCTCGCCGCCGACGCCGAGGCCCGCGCCGCGGTGGTCCGGCAGACACTCGACGGCGCGCTGGCCGCGGTGCACCCGGTCGTCGAAGGGCTGGCCGAGGCCGCCGACGAGCAGGTCACCGCCGCCGACGCGCTGGACGAGCGGGTCCAGGCCGCGTACCGGAGCGCGGAGCGGAGCGTCGACCAGGGGCTCAGGGACGGCCGGCTGCTGCGCGGCGAGGTGCTGGCCCGCTGGCAGGAGTTCATCGGCACCGGCGACTTCTTCCGCGGGCTGGAGGCCCGCATCGGGCGCCTGCGCGACCGGGTGGTCGCGGCGGTCACCGGGCGGCCCGCTCCCGCCGCGGAACTGCGTACCGCGATCGAGTCCCAGCTCGTCACGCTGCTGCGCGGGGTGGCCGCCGAGGCGGCGGAGAACGCGTACACCGGCTGGAAGGCGCACCCGGCGGGCGCGGCGCTGCTGGAGCCCGACCTGGCCCACCCCTCGGCCGACCTGCCGGAGCGGGCCGAGCAGCTGGTCCGCGACTGGCAGCGCGGCGTGCTGGAGCTGGTCCGGGTCGAGGGCGGCGACCGGCGGTTCGTGGCCCGCACGGCCGCGTACGCGGTGAACGCCACCGGCCTCGCCGTCATGATCGGCGTGTTCGCCTCCACCGCGTTCATCCCGACCGGGCTGGAGGTCGCCGCGGGCACCGGCACGGCGGTCGCCGGGCAGACCGTGCTCCAGGCGATCTTCGGTGACCAGGCGGTGCGCAACCTGGCCCGCAAGGCCCGCGTCGACCTGCTCGACCGGGTCGGCAAGCTGCTGGCCGAGGAGGCCGGGCGCTACCTGAGCCGCACCGAGGCCGAGCGCCCCGCAGCCAACGCCGGTGCGGCGCTGCGCTGGGCCGCCGTCGAGGTCGAGCGGGCCCGGCACCGCAGCGGCCTGTTCCCGGCCCCCGAGCAGGACGGTCGCCCGTGAGCGCGAGGAGTGAGCCGGTCCTGCGAGCCCCGCAGTCGCGAGCAAGGACCGGCACCGTGAGCGCGAGGAGTGAGCCGGGTCTGCGAGCCCCGCAGTCGCGAGCAAGGAACGCACCGTGAGCGCGAGCAAGGACGGCACCGTGGGCAACATCGTGGGACGGATGCGCGAGGCGATGCGGGGCGAGCAGCGGGTCGACCCGGACACCCTGATCGAACGGCTGACAGCGATCCAGCGGTTCCTCGGCGCGGTGGACGGCCACGTGCCCGACGCCCAGCTCGTCGCCGCGCACACGGTGGTCGAGCGCGCCGGTGACCGGCTGGCGCTCTCCGGCCGCCACACGGTGGTCGCGCTCGCCGGCGCGACCGGCAGCGGCAAGTCGAGCCTGTTCAACTCGCTGGCGCGGCTCGACCTGTCGCCGGTGGGCGTACGCCGGCCGACCACCGGTGTGGCGCACGCCTGCGTGTGGGGCCCGCTCGACGGCGCGGTACGGCTGCTCGACTGGGTCGGGGTGCTGCCCCGGCACCGGTTCGTCCGGGAGAGCCCGCTGGACGCCGACGACGAGTCGAACCTGCACGGCCTCGTCCTGCTCGACCTGCCCGACTTCGACTCGGTGCAGCACGGCCACCGGCTGGAGGTCGACCGCCTGCTCGGCCTCGTCGACCTCGTGGTGTGGGTGGTCGACCCGCAGAAGTACGCCGACCGCGTGATCCACACCAGCTATCTGCGCGAGTTCCACAGGCACAAGGACGTCACGGTCGTGGTGCTCAACCAGGCCGACCGGCTGCACCCGACCGAGCTGCCGAAGGTCCTCGACGACCTGCGCCGGCTGCTCGACGCCGACGGGCTCGGCGGGGTGCCGCTGCTGCCCACCGTCGCGGTGGACCCGAACGGGCTGGAAGGGCTGCGGACCGAGCTGGAGCGTACGGTCGCCGAACGGCAGGCCGCCTTGCGCCGGCTCTCCGGCGACGTGGACGCCGTGGTGGCCGATCTCGAACCGCTCGTGGGGCCGGAGCCGCCGCGCACCCGGCCCGGTGACGCCTCGGCGCAGGAGCTGACCCGGGCACTGGCCGGGGCGGCCGGGGTGCCGACCGTGGCGGCGGCGGTCGAGGGCGCGTACCGGCATCGGGCGGTGAGCAACACCGGCTGGCCGCTGCTGCGGAGCTGGCGCAAGCTGCGGCCGGATCCGCTGCGCCGGCTGCACCTGCCCGGGCGGGATCCGGACGCGCCCGCGGAGAGCCTGGTCGCGGCCACCTCCGTACCCGATCCGACAGCCGCGCAGCGCTCGGCGCTGACGCTGGCGATCCGCGCGGTGGCCGAGCGGTCCGGTAGCGGTCTGCCGGCGCCGTGGCCGACCGCGGTGACCGCCGCGGCCCGGGCCCGGCAGGCCGACCTGCCGGGCGCGCTCGACCACGCGGTCGCCGCGACCGACCTGGGCATGGACCGGCGGCCCGGCTGGTGGCGGGTGGTGGGCGTGCTCCAGTGGGTGGTCACCCTCGCCGCGCTGGCCGGCCTGGTCTGGCTGCTCCTCGGGTACGCGGTGCGCCTGCTCGGCCTGCCGCCGCTCGAACACCCGACGCTCGGTGTGGTGCCCTGGCCCACGGTCCTGCTGCTCGGCGGCCTGCTGGCCGGGCTGCTCGTCGCGACGGTCACCCGGCCGGTGGTGGGGTGGGCCGCCCGGCGGGCCCGGCGGCGGGCGGAGGAGCGCCTGCTCACCTCGGTGGGCAGCGTCGGGGAGAAGTACGTGCTGGACCCGGTCTGGGCGGTGCTGGCGCGCTACGGCACGGCCCGGGACGCGCTGCGCGAGGCGGGACGGCGCTGAACCCGGCGTGCTGACCGGTGTGGGGGCGGCCGGTGCGGCGTAGGGTCGATGCATGGCCACGCCACAGACCCCCTACGACGCGGTGCTGCACGCCGCGCGCGACGTGACGAGGCTCGACTCGGCCCTGGACGCGGAGATGCTCGGCGCGGCGTTGCTGGGCAGCGTCTACGCCGTCGCGGAGCACGACCGGGAGCGGGCCGTCCGCGAGTTCGTCAGCGGCTTCCTCGCCGCCACGTCCCGGCGCCGCAGCGCCGCCGCGACCACCCTGCGGGCCGTCTTCGCCGCCCTGGTGCCCGACGCCGAGGGCGCCGCCCGGGTCCGGCCCGGCGCGTACGCCCCGTCGTGGGCCGGCCAGCTCGGCCGGGTGCGCGTCACCGGCGCCTGGGCCTACGGCGACGTGTACGGCGACCAGACCTCCTACCTCGCCACGTTCGCGTACGACGACGAGGAGGAAGGCGGCCCGGAGCACGCCCTGGTTGCCCTCGTCGACCACAACATCGGCATCACCAAGGACGTCTTCGTCGGCGGCCCGGCCGGACGGATCGTCGAGCAGGCCCGGGAGATCTGCACCGAGGACGAGTTCACCTGGTTCCGCACCGAGGACCCGGCCCGGATGCACGCCGAGGTGAGCCGCCACCTGGCGGTCACCGACGACCTGACCGAGCTGCCCGCACAGGGCTCGCTCGCCACCGACCGGGCGCTCGTGGGCGCCCGGCTGGCCGCACTGCCCGGGCCGACCCTGCCAGCCGGTCCGGCGGTCGTGCCGCCGCCCACCGACGAGGAGCGCACCCGCCTGGTGCGCGCGTTCCTCGACTCACCCGAGGCGGCCCGGTTCGGGCTGCCCGAGGTGGCCGACGGCGAGCTGGCCTCGCTGCACTTCTGCCTCGGCCTGCTGCTCGACCACGCGGCCAGCTTCCCGGATGCCGACCCGATGCGGTGGAGCCCGATGGTCGCGGAGCTGTTCCTGCTCGACTGGGTGCACCGCCGGGCCGTGCTGGACATGGACGACGCCGCGATGCTGCCCCGGGTGCTGCGCGCCTGGGCGGCGTACGCGGCCCGGCAGCGTGGGCTGTCACAGTCGGCCGCCGCCCGGACGGACGAGGCGATCACCGAGATGGTCCCGGAGTTCGCGCGGCTCTACAGCACCGGCGAGCGGCGCAGCCCGGCCACCGCGGCGGTGGCCCAGCTCATGGCGGACGGGGTGGACCCGGACGACCCGGAGGCGCTGAACGCCTGGATCGAGGCGAACCGCCACCGCCTCACCGACGACCCGGCCTAGGCACTCGCGCCCCGCGTGATTCGGCACCACCTCGTCGAGGTGGCGGCATCCGACCGGCCAGAACCACACCACCACGCCGAGCTGGTGCCGATCATGCGAGACCGACCCCGATCACCTCGCCCCCCCTCGGTGATCCACGCCACCTCGGCGAGGTGGCTGCATCGCGCCGACCGGAACCACACCACCACGCCGTAATGGTGTCGATCATGCAGCCTGCCGTCCCCCGACCGCACCGCTCGACACGAGGGGCATGAACCCGGACACCGTTGATCCACACCACCTCGGCGAAGTGGCGGCATTGGGCCGGCCGGAACCACACCACCACGCCGTAGTGGTATCGATCATGCGCCTGCCATGTCCTGACCACCCCGGCCCGACACGAGTGGGGCATGGCCCGGACCTCGTTGATCCACGCCATCTCGGCGAGGTGGCTGCATCGCGCCGACCGGAACCACACCACCACGCCGTAGTGGTGTCGATCATGTGGCCAGACGCCCCCCGACCGCACCGCTCGACACGAGGGGCACGAACCCGGACACCGTTGATCCACACCAGCTCGGCGAAATGGCGGCATCAAGCCGGTCGGGACTGCACCACCACGCCGGAGTGGTGTGGATCATGAGGTGTGGGAGACCGACGGGCTGGCCGGGTCGGACGGCCCGGCGGAACCCGACGGATCGGCAGGACCGGACGGGTCGGCAGGACCGGACGGGTCGGCAGGACCGGACGGATCCGATGGGCTGGACGGGTCGGACGAACCTGCCGAGGGTGTCGGCTCGGCGGTCGTGACCGACGGCTCGGGGCTCGGGCTCGGCTCGGGCGTCGGCGTGGCCGGGTCCGACGGCGAGTGCGACGGCGACGGTGAGGGCACCGGTGACGGGCGCGGCGGGCGGACCGGGGTGGGCCGGACCGGCGCGGCCGGCGGCGGGGGCGCGGCGACCGGGCGGGACCGGTGCCGGGAGCCGAGGTCGCTGTCGTCGGGCAGGGCCGGTGCCGCCGGGAGCACCGGCCGCGCCGGGGGCACCGATGTCACGTCGACGGCGGGCGTGGGCGTGGACGGCGCCGGGGCCTGGGTGCCCTGGGGCATCGGGATGACCACCGGGCCGACCGAGGGGGTCGGCAGGAACGGCGTGCTGGTGTCGGGGAGGGCGCTGTTGCCGACGGTGGCCGACCCGGTGCTGATCGCGGCGAGGATCGGCATCGACGCGGTGCCGGCGAGCAACGCCACGGTGAGCAGGTAGCCGCGGCTGGGACCGCCCGTTCCGGGGGCGCGGTGCGCGCCCACGACCCGGCGGTACGGGGAGGCGGGCAGGGCCCGGTGCCGGCCAAGGAAGGGCGTACCGGGCGGACCCTCTGGTTCGGACACCGGCACACTCCTCACGCACGGACGGACGAAGAGCACGCGCGGATATTCGGACAAATGCCGCGCAACAGCTCACCGCAAGCTTGACCCAGTGACGCTCAGTTCACCAGCCGCAACCGCGTGTCGACACACATTTTGTACGTCGGCCGCACCCGCCACTGCGGACAAAAGCGCTTATCCGTCGTGAACCCGATCGAACCTCACCGGCGAGGGAGGCCATACTGTGGGCCCGCTCACCTCCTCTGCAATCATTCAGACACGACGGCAACGCAGCCGCCACCTCCGCGTACCCCGCGGCTGGTGCGGAACGGCGCCGGCGCTCCCGGGCCTGGGTCTGTCCCCGACCGACTCCGGCTCACGCCGCGCGGCAACCCCTACCGGGGTCAGGCGCGGTCGCCAGGGACCGACCCGGCACCAGCCGGGCGGGCGCACGAGGTGCTCGGCTCGGGTAACCCCCGGCGCCGGCGCAGACAGACAGGGAGAGACGGATGGCAAAGGGCGACCCCGGGGCCGCCACCCGCAGCAAGCGGGCCGCACCCCGCACCAGGCGCGCCGCCGCGACCGGTGAACCGGAACTCGTACAACTGCTCACCCCCGAGGGTGAGCGGATCGAGAGCGCGCTCGGCCCGGACGGGACCGAGTACCGCGTCGACTTCACCGACGAGGAGTACCGCGGGCTGTACCGCGACCTCGTGCTGGTCCGCAAGCTGGACGCCGAGGCCACCGCTCTGCAGCGCCAGGGCGAGCTGGGACTGTGGGCCAGCCTGCTGGGCCAGGAGGCCGCGCAGGTCGGCTCCGGCCGGGCGCTGCGTACGCAGGACATGGCCTTCCCGACCTACCGCGAGCACGGCGTGCTCTACTGCCGCGGCATCGACCCGATCATGCCGCTGGGCCTGTTCCGCGGCGTCGACCAGGGCGGCTGGGATCCGAACGAGTTCAAGTTCAACATGTACACGATCGTGATCGGGGCGCAGACCCTGCACGCGACCGGGTACGCCATGGGTGTCGCCATGGACGGCAAGACCGGCGGCGAGGACGGCGAGGCGGTCATCGCCTACTTCGGCGACGGCGCCACCAGCCAGGGCGACGTCAACGAGTCGTTCGTCTGGGCCAGCGTCTTCAACGCCCCGCTGGTGTTCTTCTGCCAGAACAACCAGTACGCCATCTCCGAGCCGCTGGAGCGGCAGACCCGCGTGCCGCTGTACCGGCGGGCCGGCGGGTTCGGCTTCCCCGGCGTCCGGGTGGACGGCAACGACGTGCTCGCGTCGTACGCGGTGACCCGGCACGCGCTGGACAACGCGCGCAACGGCCAGGGCCCGAGCCTGATCGAGGCGTACACCTACCGGATGGGCGCGCACACCACCTCCGACGACCCGACCCGCTACCGCATCGCCAGCGAGGTCGAGGCGTGGCAGGCGAAGGACCCGATCGCCCGGATGAAGGCGTTCCTGACGAAGCAGAAGATCGCCGACGAGTCGTTCTTCACCGAGGTCGACGAGCAGGCCCGCACCGAGTCGGTGCACCTGCGCGAGCGCGTGCTCGCCATGCCCGACCCGCAGCCGGTGACCATGTTCGACCACGTCTACCCCAACGGCTCTCCCGAACTGGACGAGCAGCGGGCCCGGTTCACGCAGTACATGGAGTCCTTCGAGGGGAGCGCGCACTGATGGCCACGGAGACGCTCACCCTCGGCAAGGCGCTCAACACCGGCCTGCGGCGGGCCTTGGAGAACGACCCGAAGGTCGTCGTCATGGGCGAGGACGTCGGCAAGCTCGGCGGCGTGTTCCGGATCACCGACGGCCTCCAGAAGGACTTCGGCGACCAGCGCGTGATCGACACCCCGCTGGCCGAGTCCGGCATCATCGGCACCGCCGTCGGCCTGGCCATCCGCGGCTTCCGGCCGGTCTGCGAGATCCAGTTCGACGGCTTCGTCTACCCCGCGTACGACCAGATCGTGTCGCAGGTGGCGAAGATGCACTACCGCTCGCAGGGCAAGGTGCGGATCCCGATGGTCATCCGCATCCCGTTCGGCGGCGGCATCGGCGCTGTCGAGCACCACTCCGAGTCGCCCGAGGCGTACTTCGCGCACACCGCCGGTCTCAAGGTGGTGAGCTGCGCGAACCCGCAGGACGCGTACGTGATGATCCAGCAGGCGATCGCGTCGGACGACCCGATCGTGTTCCTGGAGCCGAAGCGGCGCTACTGGGAGAAGGGCCCGGTGGACCTGGACGCGCCGATCGCCGACGCGTACCCGCTGCACTCGGCCCGGGTCGCGCGGCCCGGCACCGACGCGACGGTCCTGGCGTACGGCCCGATGGTCCGCACCGCGCTCGACGCGGCCACCGCCGCCGCAGAGGACGGCCGCGAGCTGGAGGTCATCGACCTGCGCACGATCTCGCCGCTGGACCTGACCGCCGCGTACGAGTCGGTGCGGCGCACCGGCCGCTGCGTGGTGGTGCACGAGGCCCCGGGCAACCTGGGTCTCGGGTCGGAGATCGCGGCCCGGATCACCGAGGAGTGCTTCTACTCCCTGGAGTCCCCGGTGCTGCGGGTGACCGGCTTCGACACCCCCTACCCGGCCGCCCGGGTGGAGGAGGAGTACCTGCCCGACCTGGACCGGGTGCTCGACGCCGTCGACCGCACGTTCGGCTGGTGAGCGGCATGTCCCGGATCAAGGAGTTCAACCTTCCCGACCTGGGCGAGGGCCTGACCGAGGGCGAGATCCTCGCCTGGCTGGTCAAGGTCGGCGACGACATCGAGCTGAACCAGCCGATCGTCGAGGTGGAGACCGCCAAGGCGGCGGTCGAGATCCCGGCGAAGTGGGCCGGCCGGGTGCAGGCGATCTTCCACCCGGAGGGGTCGACGGTCGAGGTCGGCGTACCGATCATCGCGATCGACACCGATCCGAACGCCGGGCCGATCGAGGAGTCGACGACCGCGACCCCGGCGTCGGACCTGCCCGCCCCGTCGGCCGCGTCGCTTGCAGCGGTCCAGGTCGCGCCGGCCGAGGGCATGGTCGAGCCGGGCCTGATCGGTGGTGTGGCCCCGGGTGGGCGTACCGCCGTGCTGGTCGGCTACGGCCCGCGCAACGCCCCGGCCAAGCGCCGCCCCCGCAAGGGCGACGCGCCGGCCGCGGCACCGGTTCAGGCCGCCGCCCCGGTGGCACCCGCGCCTGTCGCTCCCGCGCCGGTGGCGCCCGCTCCGGCGCCGGCGGTCAACGGCAACGGCCGGGTCTCCGGCCCGGTTCTGGCCAAGCCGCCGGTCCGCAAGCTGGCGAAGGATCTCGGCATCGACCTGGCCACGCTCACCGGCTCGGGTCCGCTCGGCTCGATCACCCGTGAGGACGTACAGCGGGCGGCGAGCGCGACCCCGGCGGCGGCCGAGCCGCTGACGGTCGCGGCGCCTGCCGCGTCGGCCGCGAGCTTCGGCGCGGACCGCGAGCAGCGCATCCCGGTCAAGGGGGTACGCAAGCTCACCGCGGAGAACATGGCCCGCTCGGCGTTCACCGCCCCGCACGTGACGGAGTTCCTGACCGTCGACGTGACCCGGGCGATGAAGGCGCTGGACCGGCTGCGTGAACGGCGCGAGTGGCGGGACGTGCGGGTCTCGCCGCTGCTGCTGGTCGCCAAGGCGGTGCTCCTGGCCGTCAAGCGGCACCCGATGGTCAACTCGACCTGGGCCGGCGACGAGATCGTGGTGAAGGAGTACGTCAACCTCGGCATCGCGGCGGCCACCGAGCGCGGCCTGATCGTGCCGAACATCAAGGACGCCGGGCGGCTCTCGCTGCGCGAGCTGGCGGACGCGATGACGGAACTGGTGCAGACCGCGAAGTCGGGCAAGACGTCCCCGGCGGACATGTCCGGCGGCACGCTCACCATCACCAACGTCGGCGTCTTCGGCGTCGACACCGGTACGCCCATCCTGCCCCCGGGTGAGTCGGCGATCCTCGCCTTCGGCGCGGTACGGGAGCAGCCGTGGGTGCACAAGGGCAAGGTGAAGCCGCGCCTGGTGACCACGCTGGGCCTGTCCTTCGACCACCGGATCATCGACGGTGAGCTGGGTTCGAAGTTCCTCCGCGACATCGGGGACTTCCTGGCCGACCCGGAGGCGGCGCTGCTCGCCTGGACCTGACGCACCACCGCCCCGGTCACGGCCGGTGTGCCACGGGTGAACGCCCGGCACACCGGCCGTGACTTTTTTGGGAACGGATTCGTCGGATCTGAGGGTGTGAACACCTACGATCCGTAGGTACGTGGTTCAGCTCACCTAATAATCGATGGCGGTGGCCGTTCCGGTGCGCTTAAATAGAGACATCAAGGGGCTGACAACCGAATAGCCAGGAGGAGAGACCCGAGATGAGCATGATCGAGCGAATCCGCACCCGCCGCGACGCCAACCGCCGCGCCCGCGCCATCGAGCACGCGCTGCGCTCCGCCAACTCGCCCGCGGTCCGCGAGGAGCTTCTCGCCATCGCCCAGCGTCACATGAGCTGACGCCATCGACCTTTCTCACCTCCTCCAGTCCGAAGACCCGCCCGGCACCGGGCGGGTCTTCGGCGTATCGGTGTCGGTCGGCACCGGGATTCCACCTCGCTCCACCGCCCGGTACGGTTGGCACGGTCGCCAACCGGCTGACTCCGGACGGACGCGGGACAACGAAACCCATCGACGTCGTCCGGTGACTTTCGGTGACCGCTGATGCTCCCCCGGGCGGCCTCGGGCGACCACCGGATACGGTGCGGGGAGCCCGCACGGCCGGTACCCGCCGGCGACGCCGGCAGCCGTGCCGACGGTTCCCCCGACCGGCATCGGCGGCCGACCTGTGATGGAGGAGGCGCACCCATGACGTCCGAGGCTCCGCACCGCCCCGGCCAGGAGCCGGGCGAGGTGTCGCCGGGCACCGGCGGACCGGTGCCGTACGGCGATCAGCCGGCGCAGCAGGACAACGGGTACAACGGCGCACCCGACCTCGGCTGGGCACCGCCCCCGCCGGCCGGTCGGCCCGCGCAGCCGGCCCCGGCCTGGGCCGCGAACGACGACCAGCCACCCGCGTGGGCCCCGCCCGCCGGGCAGCCGGTGACCGGGCGGGCGACCGCCCAGGTCCCGCAGCCCGCCTGGGGCGGCAACGACCAGGGCAACCCCGCCTGGGCCGGTTCCGGTGGCCCCTCCTGGGGCAACCAGGAGCAGTCCGGCCCTGATCGCGGCGCCGAGCAGGCGCCGCCCGCCTGGGCCGCCACGCCGCCGGGCAGCCCGGCCGAGCCGTCGCAGGCCCTCTGGGCCGCCGAGCAGAACCGACCCGGGTGGGGCTCCGGCGAGCAGCCGGGCTGGTCGCCGTCCGGTGACCCGGCCGCCCGCGGCACCGGTTACGTGCCCGCCCCGGCCACCGTGCCGAACGAGACCTGGGTCACGCCCGCCCCCGCTGACGACCCGCACCGCTCCGGCGGCTTCGCGCCCACCGGCGGGCAGCACGAGGACGCCTCCGGTCGCGCCGGTGGCTGGGCCGCCGCACAGCAGCAGGACGACCCGAACCGCTCCGGCGGCTGGAACCCGCGCGACGAGCAGCCCGCCGCGTCCGACGACCCGAACCGCTCGGGCGGCTGGAACCCGCGGGAGAGCCAGCCGGCCTGGGCGCCGGGTCAGCAGACCGGTGCCACCTGGCCGCCGGCCGACCCGCCCGCCCGTGCCGCCGCCGCGGTCTCCGTGCCGGGCGCCGCCCGGCCGGACAACGCCTGGTCCACTCCGGAGCAGTCCGATCAGGACAACCGCTCCGTCGAGGACAGCGGCGGCTGGCGGGCGACCGGTGGGCCGCAGCACGACGAGGGACAGCGTTCCGGCGGCTGGCCCGCCCCGCAGGCCGAGAACCGGTCCGGCGGCTGGGACGAGCCGGCCCGCACCGAGGACCCGGACCGCTCCGGCGGCTGGGCCGCCGGACGCGCCGCGAGCCCCGCCGAGGCGGCACAGCCGGGCGGCTGGGAGCCGAACCAGAGCCGGCAGGCCGGCGGCTGGGGTGACGGCACCGCCGTACCGCAGCAGCGTGACTCCGGTGAGCAGGCCGGTGCCTGGAGCGGCGCGGCCTCCGTACCGCAGCAGCACGAGCCCGCGCGGCCGTCGGACGAGCCCGCGCAGCCCGGCTGGGGCGCCGCCGCGCCGGCCGAGGCCCGCGCGAGCGTGTCCGTGCCGTCGCCCGACGCGCCCGCCGGCTGGGGCGGCAACCAGGACGAGCGTCCGGCCGCACCGTCGCCCGAGCCGTGGTCGCCGGCCGAGGCGTGGGGCCGGTCCGAGGACTCCGCCCCGGCCTACCAGCCCGCGCCCGCGCCGGGCATCTCCCCCGGCAACGCGGTGCCGCTGCCGGCACAGCAGCAGCGGGTGCCGGGCGCCGCGCTGGCCGCGTCGTCGCCCGCCGACCACCCGGGCCCCGAACCCCAGGGGTACGAGCCGGAGCGCGGCGACGGCGGCTGGAACGAGCCGCAGTCGCCAGCCGTTCCCGGACCGCGTACCTCCCCGGAGGGCGGCCCGGTCTCGGCGAGCGCGTCGGTCCCGGTGGCCAGCCGGGTCACCCCGCCGTCCGACCAGCCGCTGCCGACCAGTGGCCCGGCGCCGCAACCCCGGGTGTACGGGCGGCCCGCCCGCCCGGAGCCCGACGAGGCTCCCGAACAGGACGAGTCCGGGTTCCCCGGCCAGGACGGGCCGCACGGCAACGGCTTCCCCGGCCCGCAGTCCCGGTCCGAGGACGCCGACGGCCCGCACGGGTATGCGGGCGCGCCCTCCTCGCCCGCCGCGCCGCCGTCGTTCCCGGTCGGCGTGCCGTCCTTCGTGGACACCCCCGGCAACACCCGTCCCGCCAACGGCGTACACCCGGGCGGCGAGCAGCCCGACGCCGCCCGTGACCCGTTCGGCGGCCCGCAGAGCCCGTACGGCGCTCCCGGCGGCCAGGACGCGTTCGGCGGCCCGGGTGGGCGGCCGGACCCGTTCGGCGCCCCGGGCGGCCAGCAGGATGCGTTCGGTGGCCCCGGCCAGCAGGACCCGTTCGGCGCCCCGGGCGGCCAGCAGGCGCCGTTCGGCAGCCCGGCCGGCCGACCCGAGCCGTTCGGCGAGCAGGACCGGTTCGGCCCGTCGGCCGGGGGACGCGCCTCGGTCGCGGTGCCCGGCCAGGGCCCGGCTGGTGGCGGCAACGCCTTCCCGCCGCCGCCCCAGCAGGCCCCGCCGGCCTGGTCGCAGGACGGGCCCGGCACCGAGCCGGAGCAGGGCCGCTTCGACGCGTTCAAGCCGGACGCCGCCGAGCCGCAGACCGAGGCGCCCCCGCCGAAGGTGCGCAACGGCCGGGTGCTCGCCGCCGTGCTGATCGCGGCGGTACTCATCCTCGCCGTACCGCTGGGTCTGCTCACGCTGCTCGGCAAGGTCGGCGACGACAAGTCGGCCGGCTTCGACCCGGCGGTCGGCTCCTGCGTGAAGCAGTCCGGCACGAGCGCCGTGGCCGCCGACTGCGGTGAGCCCGGAGCGTTCAGCGTGGTGTCGAAGGTGGACAACAAGGACAAGTGCGCCGATCTGGCGCAGCCCTCGGTCTCGGTCGAGAGCGGCGGGACCACCCGGGTGCTCTGCCTGAAGCCCGCCGGCCAGTAACCGCACGTACGCGGAGCGTCCATCCCTCACCGGGGTGGGCGCTCCGCGTCGTTCCGGTGTGCGTCTGTTCACCCCGGGATCGCCGGGAGCGGGCCCGGCCGGTGCGGCACGATGGGGGCATGAGCGCACGCGTACGGGCACCGGAACTGCGGGGTCGGGCCTGGCTGAACACCGGCGGCAAGGCCGTCACGCTGGCCGACCTGCGCGGCAAGATCGTCCTGCTCGATTTCTGGACGTTCTGCTGCATCAACTGCCTGCACGTGCTCGACGAGCTGCGTCCGCTCGAAGACAAGTACGGCGACGTCCTGGTCGTGATCGGCGTGCACTCGCCGAAGTTCGAGCACGAGAAGGACCCGGCGGCGCTGGCCGCGGCCGTCGAGCGCTACGGCGTGCACCATCCGGTGCTCGACGACGCCGAGATGGACATGTGGCAGCAGTACGCGGCCAAGGCGTGGCCGACGCTCGCCGTGGTCGACCCCGAGGGGTACGTGGTCGCCACCATGGCCGGCGAGGGGCATGCCGAAGGGCTGGCCCGGCTGATCGACGAACTGATCGCCGGCCACGAGGCGAAGGGCACCCTGCACCGGGGCGAGGGCCCGTACGTGCCGCCGGCCGAGCCGGACACCGTCCTGCGGTTCCCCGGCAAGGCGCTGCCGCTCGACGGCGGGAACCTGCTGGTCAGCGACTCGGCCCGGCACTCCCTGGTCGAGCTGGCCGCCGACGGCGAGACGGTGGTCCGCCGCATCGGCGCCGGCTCCCGGGGCCGCACCGACGGCCCGGCCTCCGCCGCCACGTTCGCCGAGCCGCAGGGGCTCTGCCTGCTGCCGCCGCACGTGGCCGAGGTGGCCGGCTACGACGTGGTCGTCGCGGACACGGTCAACCACCTGCTGCGCGGCGTACGGCTGTCCTCCGGCGAGGTGGTCACGGTGGCCGGCACCGGACGGCAGTGGCGCTCGACTGTCGACGACCACGCGCACGACGCCCGCGCGGTCGACCTCTCCTCCCCCTGGGACGTGGCCTGGTACGACGACCGGGTGGTCGTGGCGATGGCCGGCATCCACCAGCTCTGGTGGTTCGACCCGATCAAGCGGACCGCCGGCATGTACGCCGGGACCACTGTCGAGGCGCTGCGCGACGGCCCGCTGCCGGACGTGTGGATGGCCCAGCCGTCCGGGCTGTCCGTCTCGGCCGACGGCGCCCGGCTCTGGGTCGCCGACAGCGAGACCAGCGCGATCCGGTGGGTCTCCGACGGCGAGATGCACACCGCAGTCGGTCAGGGCCTGTTCGACTTCGGGCACGTCGACGGCCCGGCCGACCAGGCGTTGCTCCAGCACCCGCTGGGCGTGTGCGCGCTGCCCGACGGCTCGGTGCTGATCGCCGACACGTACAACGGGGCGGTGCGCCGCTTCGACCCGGAGACCGGCCAGGTGGGCACCGTGGCGGACGGGCTGGCCGAGCCGAGCGACCTGGTGCTCACCGGCGAGGGCGACGTGCTCGTGGTCGAGTCGGCCGCGCACCGGCTGACCCGGCTGGCGCCGGGCGCGCTGACCTCGGCCGGGGCGAACACGGTGGACGGCCCCCGGCACCGGCTGGAACGCAAGCCGACCGACGTGGCGGCCGGGGAGCTGACCCTGGACGTGATCTTCACGCCGGCGCCGGGGCAGAAGCTCGACGAGACGTACGGGCCGTCCACCCGGCTCGTGATCTCGGCGTCCCCGCCGGAGCTGCTGGTCGAGGGTGCCGGCACGACCACCGACCTGTCCCGCAAGCTGGTGGTCAGCGGCGACGTGGCGCAGGGCGTGCTCCAGGTGACCGCCCAGGCGGCGACCTGCGACGCCGACGTCGAGCACGCGGCCTGCCACCTGACCCGGCAGGACTGGGGCGTGCCGGTGCGGGTGGTCACCGGCGGCGCGACCCGCGTGCCGCTGGTCCTGCGGGGCATGGACGAGTCCTGACGGTGCGTGTTAAGAAGGGCCCCTTCCTCTACCGGAGGCGTTAAGAGGGGGCCCTTCCTTTCACGCGAACGGAGTGAGCGTGACCCCCGCGTCGATGAGCGCGGCCCGTACCAGCTCCGCGCACCGCACCGCGCCCGGCGTGTCCCCGTGCAGGCAGATCGACTCGACCGGGGCCGGGATGACAGTCCCGTCCACGGCGACCAGCGTGCGCTCGACGGCCATCCGTACCGCCCGGACGGCCACCTGCTCCGGGTCGGTCACCAGCGCGTCCGGTGAGCTGCGCGGCACGAGCGTGCCGTTCGGGAGGTAGTTGCGGTCGGCGAAGCCCTCGGCCACCACCCGCAGCCCGGCGCCCGCAGCGAGCTGGGCCAGCACGGTGCCGGGCTGGCAGAGCACCGGCAGCTCGTGGTCGTACCCGCTGATCGCCGCCACCAGCGCGGCGGCCTGGCCCTCGTCGCGGGCGGCCGCGTGGTAGAGCGCGCCGTGCGGTTTGAGGTAGCGGACCCGGGTGCGGTACAGGCGGCAGAACGCGTCGAGCGCCCCGAGCTGGTAGATCGTCTCGTCGCGCAGCTCGGCGAAGTCGTACGCGATGTGCCGCCGGCCGAAGCCGGCGAGGTCCCGGTAGCCGACCTGCGCGCCCACCGCGACGCCGCGTTCGGCGGCGCCCGCGCAGACCCGGTGCATGGTGGCCGCGTCGCCGGCGTGGAAGCCGCAGGCGACGTTCGCGGAGCTGATCAGGTCGAGGAGCGCGTGGTCGTCGCCCAGCCGCCAGCTTCCGAATCCCTCGCCCAGGTCAGCGTTGAGGTCCATGGAACGTCACCGTAGTGCCTGGCCGGGCCTGGGCGAGCGGGGTCACGTCGTCCACCACCCCGATGACGGGGTACCCGCCGGTGGTGGGGTGGTCGGCCAGGAAGACGAGCGGCCGGCCGTCCGGCGGCACCTGCACCGCGCCGAGCACCAGGCCCTCGCTGAGCAGTTCGCCGGCGACCGCGCGGGTCACTGCCGCGCCGGCCAGCCGCGCGCCGACCCGGTTGCTGTCCGGGCTCACCGTGTACGCGGTGCGGCACAGCACGTCCAGCGCCTCCGGGGTGAACCAGTCCTGCCGGGGGCCGGGGCGCACTGTGAGCCGCAGCTCGTCCGGGACCGGCCGGGTGACGGCGAGGTCGACCGGTGCGGGTGGGCCGGCCGGGGTGCCCACCGGCAGCCGGTCCCCGTCGCGCAGCGGCGGCGGTCCGAGGCCGGAGAGCGTGTCGGTGGCGCGGCTGCCGAGCACCGGTTCGACAGCGATCCCGCCGCTGACCGCGAGCCAGGTCCGCACCCCGGCGCGGGCCGGTCCGACGCGCAGCACCGCACCGGCGGGCAGCGCGAGCGGCCGTCCGACGTCCCCCGGGCGCCGCTGTGCGGATCCGGCCCGCCACTCGACGACCACGTCGGCCGGGGCGCCGGTGAGGGCGACCGCCACGGCCCGGGTGAAGCGCAGCGTGCAGCCGGTCACGGTGATCTCCAGCCCGGCCGCATGCTCGTCGTTGCCGACGAGCCGGTTGGCCAGGCGCAGGGCGGCCGGGTCGAGCGCGCCGGAGCGGGGTACGCCGAGGTGCGCCCAGCCGGGCCGGCCCTGGTCCTGGACCGTGGTGAGCGCCCCGGCCCGCAGCACCTCGATCACGACGCGTCGACCAGGCGGACGCGGGTGCCGGGGGTGAGCCGGGCCGGTGGGTCGGCGTGCACGTCGAACAGCGGCAGATCGGTGCGGCCGACGAGCAGCCAGCCACCGGGTGACGCGGCGGGGTAGATGCCCGCGTACGGGCCGGCGAGCGCGACCGAGCCGGCCGGTACCCGGGTACGCGGCGTGGCGAGCCGGGGCACCGCCAGCTCGGGCGGCAGCCCGGTCAGGTACGCGAACCCGGGTGCGAACCCGCAGAACGCGACCCGGAACTCGGTACGCCGCAGCCGGTCGACGACTGCGGGAACGTCGACGTTCCAGTGGCCGGCGACGAGCGGAATGTCCTCGCCGTCGTACACGACCGGTACCCGGACCTCGGTGGTGGCCGCGCCGGAGGCGGCGGTGCGGGGGTGCCAGGCGGCGATCCGCGCGGCGGCTGCCTGCGGGTCCGGTACGCCGTCGAGCAGCACGGTGACCGCGCCGGGGACGATCTCGGTGGCGGTCAGCTCGCCCGCTTCACGCCGGTGCCACAGTTCGGCCCGCCACGCCTGCGCCTGCTCCGCGTCGTCACAGTCGAGGAGCAGGGCGTACGCCCCGACCGGCCGGATCCGCATCCGGTCATCCTCCCGTCGAGTGAGGTGACGGTCCACACTACTTGCAAGTAACCTACGCCGTCGTAACCTATTGCTGTGACGACCTCCGCACCGTTCCGGCTCCGGCCGGCCGACATCGGGAAGCCGCGTATGCGCGGCTGGCTGCACGCGTACGCGTTCTTCGCCGCTCTCGTCTGCGGCATCGTGCTGTGTTCGATCGCCGCCGGCCGTCCCGGCTGGGCGCCGCTGGTGAGCTGCCTGATCTACAGCTTCACCGTGTGCGGGCTGTTCGGCACCAGCGCGCTCTACCACCGGCGGGTCTGGACCGAACGCGGCTACCAGATCATGCGCCGGATGGACCACTCGATGATCTTCGTGTTCATCGCCGGCACCTACACACCGTTCTGCGCCCTGCTGCTGGACACCCGGCAGGCCACGATCATGCTGAGCCTGGTCTGGGGCGGCGCGATCGCGGGCGTGGCGGTGAAGCTGATCTGGCCGCACGCGCCGCGCTGGGTCTCCGCCCCGCTCTACCTGGCGCTCGGCTGGGTCGCGGTGGCCATGCTGCCGCAGATCCTGCACTCCGGTGGCGTCACCGCGCTGGTGCTGCTGAGCGTGGGCGGCGCGATCTACAGCGTGGGCGCGGTGTTCTACGCGCTGCGTCGGCCGAATCCGTGGCCCACAGTCTTCGGGCACCACGAGTTCTTCCACGCCTGCACGCTCGTCGCGGCGATCTGCCACCACATCGCGATCTACTTCGCACTGTTCGCCTGACCGAGCGGACCCCGGACATGCGCGAGGGCCCCGCACCGTTGCGGGGCCCTCGGGTTCTCGGGGGTCAGGCCGGGTAGCCCGAGCCCGGGCGGCGCACCTCGCGGTACTCCTCGCGCACCACGCGGTCGTCGCGCACCGGCACCACCGGCTCGGCGACCACCTGCTCGCGGACCGGGGCGGCCACGACCCGGCGGCGGCTGTTCCAGAAGTAGAGCGTGGTGAGCAGGCCGGCGACGCCGGCGAGCATGAGCACCCAGCCCACCACGTTGAGGTTCAGCCATCCCAGATCGGCGTCGATGGCGAACGCGAAGATCGCGCCGAGCGCGATGAGGAAGATGCTGGCACCGATGCCCATGACGTCGCCTCCTTGGCGTCCTGCTGGCGTTTCCTGCCCGCCGCGGCCATGGATGAGGTAGCGGCACACATCGACATACCCAGGCGCTTCGATCGTCAATCAGGCAAGCTGGGCGGTATGACGGACGGCAGGAACGGGCAGCGGACGCTGGTTCTGCTGCGGCACGCCAAGGCCGAGCAGTCCGCGGACGGCCCGGACGCGGAGCGGTCGCTCACCGCGCGGGGCCACGCCGACGCGGCGGCGGCCGGCGCCTGGCTGGCCCGGCAAGGGCTGCTTCCCGACGTGGTGCTCTGCTCGCCCGCGCGGCGCACCCGGCAGACCTGGCACGACGTGGCGATGGGCATGACCGGTTCACCACCGGAGGGCGGCCCGGCGGGTTCGCGCCCGGCGGTGCGGTACGAGGCGGCCGCGTACGACGCGCACCCGGACCAGTTGCTGGACCTCGTCCGGACGGTCGAGCCGACGGCCGGCACGGTGCTGCTCGTGGCGCACAACCCTGGTGTCTCGCTGCTCTCGGCGCTGCTCGACCCGCAGCGGGCCGACCCGGACGGGCTGCGTACCACCGATCTCGTGGTGCACCGGCCGACGACCCGGTGGGCCGAGCTGGCCCCCGGCGGCGCGCCGCTCACCGCCCGCCACACCGCCCGCGCCTGACCGGTACGACTCAGACCCGGCTGTCGTAGGCCTCCCGGTTGGCGAACACGTCGTCCATGTGCGCCTCCGCCCAGACCTTCAGGCCCTGGATCGTCTTGAGCAGCGAGAGCCCGAGCGCTGTCAGCTCGTAGGTGACTGTGACCGGCACCGTGGGCTCCACGGTGCGGGTGACCAGGCCGTCGCGTTCCAGGGCGCGCAGCGTCTGGGTGAGCATCTTCTGGCTGACGCCGACGAGCGTGCGGGACAGCTCCGAGTAGCGCATCGGGCGCGGGACACCTGCGCAGTCGGCACCGAACCGGTGCGAGCCGTCGCTGCGCAGCGCTGCCAGCACCAGCGTGACCCACTTGTCGGCGATCCGGTCCAGTAGTTGCCGGCTGGGGCACTGGGCCAGGAACGCGTCGTACTCCGCCTTGCTCATCTCTGCTCCTGCCGCCCTCTCCTGCCGTCCGGTGAGCTACGCACTTTCAGGTGCCTACTTCCCAGCAGAAAGTTACACCCCGATAGTGGAGGTCGGCGCCGCGACCCGGCGGCGTCGCGTAACGGACGACGAGAGCCAAGAGGTACACGCATGGCCCGCACCACCCTTCCCGGCGGCACCTGGACGCTGGGCGACCTGACCGTCACCCGGTTCGGCTACGGCGCGATGCAACTCGCCGGCCCCTGGGTCATGGGACCACCGGCCGACCGTGACGGCGCCCTGGCGGTGCTGCGCGAGGCGGTCGCACTCGGCATCACCCACATCGACACCAGCGCGGCGTACGGGCCGTACGTCACCAACCGGCTGATCCGGGAGGCGCTGCACCCGTACCCGGAGTCGCTGCACATCGTCACGAAGGTCGGCGCGGACCGGGACGAGCAGGGCGGCTGGCCCACGGCCCGGGATCCGCAGAGCCTGCGCCGGCAGGTCCGGGAGAACCTGGAGACGCTAGGCGTGGACGCGCTCGGCCTGGTCAACCTGCGGCTCGGCGACGCCACGGGGCCGCAGCCCGGGTCTCTCGCCGAGGCGCTGGAGACGCTCGTCGCGCTCCGGCAGGAGGGCCTGATCCGCCACCTCGGCCTGAGCAACGTGACGCCCGAGCAGGTGGCCGAGGCGCAGACGATCGCGCCGATCGTCTGCGTGCAGAACCGGTACAACCTGGCCCACCGCGGCGACGACGACCTGATCGACGAGTTGGCCCGGCAGGGCGTCGCCTACGTGCCGTTCTTCCCGCTCGGCGGGTTCACGCCGTTGCAGTCCTCGGCGTTGTCGGCGGTGGCGGAACGCCTGGGGGCGACGCCGATGGGCGTCGCCCTGGCCTGGCTGCTGCGGCGCTCGCCGAACATCCTGCTGATCCCCGGCACCAAGTCCGTCGCGCACCTGCGCGAGAACGTCGCCGGTGCCGGGCTGGCCCTCTCCGGCGACGACCTCGCCGAACTGGACCGGATCGGCCGCTGAGACGCGGCGTCAGGACGGCGGCGCGGTCGGCGGCGGCGGGTCGGGCGGCGGCGGCATCATCGCTGTCGGATGCGAGAGCCGGTTCTCCTCCACGATGAGCGTGCGGGCCCGCTTGCGGCGGTCCTGCCAGAACCACAGCGTGGTCAGCAGAACGCCCAGCCCGGCCAGGATGAACACCCAGCCGACCGCGCGCAGGTCGATCCACCAGACGTTGGCCCGGATGGCGAAGGTCATGATCGCGCCGAGCGCGATGAGAAAGATGGCGCTACCAATGCCCATGTGCGCTGCACTCCCCCGTGCGATGGCCTTGGGCGTACTCCGGTCGTGGTCCGCGACGGTTACCCGCCACCGGGCCGCCTATCCACCCGGGCGCACGCACGACGACGGCCGGCGGGCTGGTGCCCGCCGGCCGTCGTCATGAGGGGGAGAGTGACGTTTCAGGGGTGAAAGCCCCCGGAAGGGCTCAGAAAGCCTCCTCCGGGAGGTCCATGATCTCCAGGTCGGTGCCCTCGATGATCCGGCGGTCGGCGCCGATGCGGGGCAGCACCTCGCGGGCGAAGAACCGGGCCGCGGCGACCTTGCCGGTGTAGAAGGACTTGTCGGCCGCGGAGACCTCGCCGGCCAGCGCCTTCAGAGCCACGTCCGCCTGCTTCTGGAGCAGCCAGCCGACCACCAGGTCGCCGATCGCCAGCAGGAACCGGCGGCTGCTCAGGCCGACCTTGTAGAGCGCGCGGGTGTCGCCGCCCTGGGCCTCGCCCAGCCAGCCGGTCATCACGCCGAGGATGTTCTGGATCTCGGCGAGCGCCTTGCCGAGCGCCTGACGCTCCTCCTTGAGCTGGCCGTTGCCGGCCTCGGAGGCGATGTGCTCCTGGATCTCGGCGGCGACCGCCATCAGGGCCTTGCCGTTGTCCCGGACGATCTTCCGGAAGATCAGGTCGAGGCTCTGGATCGCGGTGGTGCCCTCGTACAGGGTGTCGATCTTGGCGTCCCGGACGTACTGCTCCAGCGGGTAGTCCTGGAGGAAGCCGGAACCGCCGTACGTCTGGAGCGACTCGTGGCCGAGCAGCTCGTACGCCCGCTCCGAACCGACGCCCTTGACCAGCGGCAGGAGCAGGTCGTTGACGCGCTTCGCCAGCTTGGTGGCCTTCTCGTCACCGGCCGCCTCGGCGATCGCGACCTTGTCCTGCCAGCTCGCGGTGTAGCAGACCAGCGCGCGCAGGCCCTCGGCGTACGACTTCTGCAGCAGCAGCGAGCGGCGCACGTCCGGGTGGTGGGTGATGGTCACCCGCGGGGCGGTCTTGTCGGTCATCTGGACGAGGTCGGCACCCTGCACCCGGTTCTTGGCGTACTCCAGGGCGTTGAGGTAGCCGGTGGAGAGCGTGGCGATCGCCTTGGTGCCGACCAGCATCCGGGCGTACTCGATGATCATGAACATCTGGCGGATGCCGTCGTGCTTCTCGCCCAGCAGCCAGCCCTTGGCCGGTACGCCGTGCTCGCCGAAGGTCACCTCGCAGGTGTTCGAGACCTTCAGGCCCATCTTGTGCTCGACGTTCGTCGCGTAGACGCCGTTGCGCTCGCCCAGCTCGCCGGTCTCGGCGTCGAAGTGGTACTTCGGCACGACGAACAGCGACAGGCCCTTGGTGCCCGGACCGCCGACGCCCTCGACGCCGACCGGGCGGGCCAGCACGTAGTGGACGATGTTGTCGCTCAGGTCGTGCTCACCGGAGGTGATGAAGCGCTTCACGCCCTCGATGTGCCACGAGCCGTCCGGCTGCTGGATCGCGCGGGTACGGCCGGCGCCCACGTCGGAGCCGGCGTCCGGCTCGGTGAGGACCATGGTCGAGCCCCACTGCTTGTCGATGAACAGCCGGGCCCACTTCTTCTGCTCCTCGGTGCCCTCGACGTGCAGCACGTGCGCGAAGGACGGGCCGGAGGCGTACATCCAGATCGGGGCGTTGGCGCCGAGCACCAGCTCGGCGAGCGACCACCAGAGGGCGCGCGGGGCGTTCGTGCCGCCCAGGGACTCCGGCAGGTCCAGGCGCCAGAACTCGGAGTCCATGAACGCCTTGTACGACTTCTTGAACGACTCCGGCAGCGGCGCGGTGAACGTCGCCGGGTCGAAGACCGGCGGATTGCGGTCGCTGTCCGAGTAGCTGGCGGCCAGGTCCTCGCGGGCGAGGCGGTCGACCTCGCCGAGGAAGCTGCGGGCCGTGTCGACGTCCAGGTCCGTGAACGGCGCCTGGCCGAGCGTCCGGTCCGCCCCGAATACCTCGAACAGGTTGAACTCGAGGTCCCGCACATTGCTCTTGTAGTGGGTCATGCTCGCTGGCCCCGCTTCCGGACAGGTGTTACCGATCAGTAACTCCAGACTGTATTACTCACCGGTAGGCAACGACAAGCGGATCTCGGAAGTGACAGCGATTACACACTTCCCGTTCATCAGTCGGCGGCGCCGACCTCCCAGCTCGGAACCGGCGTGGCGGTGGTGTTGCGCGCGCCGACGTACTCCATCAGGACCAGCGCGATGTCGTCGTCGAGCCGGCCGTGCACCCACTCGACCAGGGCGGTCTCCAGCGAGGCCAGCCCGTCCGCGACGGTGCCGTGGCCGAGCAGCCGCCAGGCCCGGTCGGCGGTGGGGAAGAACTCGCCGTCCCGGCGCGCCTCGCCCAGGCCGTCGGTGAACAGCAGCAGCCGGTCGCCCGGTTCCAGCCGCTCCACCCGGGGCCGGACCACGGGCATGAAGCCGAGCGGCGGCGCGGGCGCGGGCGGCTCCAGCGGGATCACCGCACCCCGGCGCAGCAGCAGCGGCGAGGGGTGCCCGCAGTTGACGATGGTGAGCGTGCCGCCGCGCTCCTCCACCAGGGCCGCGGTGACGAAGTCCTCGTCGCCGACGTTGCGGGCCACCGCGCGGTCCAGGTCGGTCACCACCGCGCGCAGGTCGGCCCGCTCGTACGCGACGTGCCGGTAGGAACCGAGCACGATGCTGGCCAGGCGGACCGCGTCCAGCCCCTTGCCCCGTACGTCACCGATGATCATGCGGACGCCGTACGGGGTGTCCATCACCTCGTACAGGTCGCCGCCGATCTCGGCCGTCGCGGTAGAGGAGATGTACCGGGCGGCCACCGCGAGCGTGCCTACCTGCGGGCCGAGCGGCCGCAGCACCGCCTGCTGGGCGACCGAGGCGAGCCGGGACAGCTCCGCGATCCGGTCCGCCTGGCGCTGGCGTATCGCCGCCGTCGCAGCCGCGATCGCGGTGGCCACCCCGACGGCTGTCACGTTGACCACTGTCACCAGCGGGCTACCCCGTTCGGCGACGGCGAAGCCGATCCCGATGGCGGTGGCCAGGCCGCCGACCGCGAGCACCACCCGCCAGGACGCCAGTGCCGCCGCGAGGAACGGCGCGACGACCATCAGCGCGAGGTAGTGCGCCGGGCGGCCGTCGGCCAGCTCCACCGCGACCACGATCGCGAGCAGCGCGAGGGCCGCGCCGAGACCGGCGCGGGATCCGGGACTCAGCGGGCCTCGGCCCGGCTGGAAGGGTTGCGTGCGTACATCCGACAGCATGCCTGATGGACGTGAACGGGAGAATGAACCTGGCCCGTCGGTCGTGGAAGTTCTGCCCGACTGGCCGGTCAGCCGAGCACCTCGTACCGGACGTTCACGTGGCCGAGGCTGGTGGCGGCGATGGTCGCGAACGCGGCGCGGGACAGGTCCAGGCACCGGCCGTCGATGAACGGGCCACGGTCGTTGATCCGCACCACCACCGACTTGCCGTTTGCCGGGTTGGTCACCCGGACCTTGGTGTTGAACGGCAGCGTCTTGTGCGCGGCGGTGAGCGCGTCCGGGTTGAACGTCTCGCCGTTCGCCGTCATCTGGCCCTCGGCGTAGAAGGAGGCGCCGCAGGAGCCGCTGTCCACGACCTTCGGGCTGCTCGTCTTCTTCGCCGTCGGCGACGGGGAGGCGGTCCGGGCCTTGCTGCGGGAGGCCGCCTGGGTGCGGCTCGCCTTCGGACTCGGGGTGGCCTTCGGCGACGGGCTGAGGCTCGCGCTCGGCGAGGCGGACGCGCTCGGCGAGGGGGCGGCCGACGTGGGGGCGGGCGTGCTGGGCAGCGTCTCGACCACGGCCGGCTCGGCGGGCGGCTCGGCGGAGGTGAGCCGCACGGCGCCGACGGTACCGCCGACCGCGAGCGCCACGCCGACCGCCGCGGTCGCGGCGATGGCGGCGGGCGAGGAGAACTTGCGGGTACGAAGGTGCCTAGCAGCCACCGGCCCGGTCCTTTCGTCAACTGAACAAACCGGCCCGGACCGTAACGAGAGAAGCACTTCCGAAGTCAACGTGATCATGGTGCTATGCCCGCATTTACCCTGGTACGTGTAGCCGATCACGCCACTGTCGATCGGCCGAACGGCCCACCGATCCGCCAGGATGGAAACCGTGCTGAGTCGTCGCCTGGTCGAGCTGTTCGAGTGGATCGACCCCGGCCCGGGCAGCACCCACCTGGTCAGCGACATCTCCGGCTGGTGGCGTGACCCCGACGTGCTCGCCCAGGTCGGGCCGGCCCTGGCCGGGCTGTTCCCCGAGGACCGCCCGACCGTCGTGATCGCCCCCGAGGTGACCGGGCTGCTGCTCGGCCCACTGGTGGCGGTCGCCGCCGGAGCCGGTTTCCTGCCCGCGTACAAGGACGGCGGCGAGCGACGCCGGGCCGCGCCGACGCGCTGGGCCGAGACGCCTCCCGACTACCGGGGACGGCGGCTGCGGGTCGGCGTGGACGGCCGGCGGCTGAACCCCGGCGACCGGGTGCTGCTCGTCGACGACTGGGTCGACACCGGCGCGCAACTGGACGCGCTGTGCCGGGTCGTCCGGGACGCCGGGGCCGGCCTGATCGGGGCCGCCGCACTGGTCGCGACCTGCCCGCCCGAGGTCGCCGCACGGCTCAGGCTGCGCGCCCTGCTCACCGGCGCCGACCTGCCGTGAGCCCGTCGGCGGTGGCGGAGCATGCCGTAGCGTCGGCGGCATGTGGCCCCGCATCGGTGGATTGCGCGCACTCGCCCTCGGCACGCCCGGCGAGCTGCGTACCCGGCTCAACACCCTCGTCCTCTCCGGCGCGAAGACCGCCACCGCCGGGCTCGTCCAGGAGTACGACGACGAGAACGAGGAACTGGAGTACGTCGGCGAGCGACTGGTCCTGGTCGACGACAACGACGCGCTCGTCGGCGTCGTGGAGGTCACCGGCGTCGAGGTGGTGCGCTTCGCCGACGTGCCGTGGGACTTCGCCCGCGCCGAGGGCGAGGGCGACCGGTCGATCGAGGAGTGGCGCGAGGGCCACGGCGCCTACTGGGCCCGGCAGGGTACACCGGTCACCGACGACACCCGGATCGTCTGCCTCCGGTTCCGGCTGGTCTCCACCGAGGGCAGCATCGGCACCTAGCCGGCCCGGCGCAGCTCCGGCAGCAGCGCCGCCGCCTCCACCAGCACGGCCTCGTCGCCCGCGTACCAGCTGCTGGCCCGGGGCCAGTGCGTCACCACGTCGGTGAAGCCCAGCCGGGCCGCCCGGGCCACCTGCTCGGCGAGGAAGTCGGCGCTGGTGAGCGAGAACACCGGCGCGGAGTCGAGCGACAGGTAACGGTCGAGCGTCGCCGGGTCACGGCCGGCCTGCTCCAGCGTCCGGGTCATCCGGTCCGACAGCTCCGCCACCGTGCCCCACCACGCCTCGATGTCGTCGCCGCCGAGCCCGGTGGTGACCCAGCCCTGCCCGAACCGGGCGACCAGCCGCATCGAGCGGGGACCGTTCGCGGCCATCACGAACGGCACCCGGGGCTGCTGGACGCAACCCGGGTTGTTGCGCGCGTCCACGGCGGTGAACCACTCCCCGCGCCAGGTCGTGCCGTCCTCCCGCAGAATCAGGTCGAGCAGCTCGGTGAACTCGGCGAACCGGTCCACGCGCTGCCGGGGCGGCAGCGTCTCGCCGCCGAGCACCGCCGAGTCGAAGCCGATGCCGCCCGCGCCGAGGCCGAGCAGCACCCGGCCGTCCGACACGTCGTCGAGCGCGGTCACCTGCCTGGCGAACGCCGCCGGGTGCCGGAAGTTCGGCGACGCCACGAGCGTCCCGAGCTTCACCCGGGACGTCACGCCGGCCGCCGCGGTGAGCGTCGTCCACGAGTCGAACCACGGCCCGTCGACCAGGTCACGCCAGCCCAGGTGGTCGTAGGTCCAGGCGTGGTCGAAGCCCCACTCGTCCACCTGGGCCCACCGCCGACGCGCTTCCGACCAACGCTGGTCGGGCAGGATCACGATGCCGATTCGCATGATCGCCAGGGTACGACCCGGGCCGGACATCCCGGCCCGGGTCGCGGGGGATCACGCCGCCAGGTCGGCCACCACGCAGGCGATGTTGTCCGGCGCGCCAGCCGCGTACGCCTGCTCGACCAGGCGCTCGACGGCGCTCTCCGGATCGTCCGCCTCCGCCAGCGCGGCGTGCAGCGCGCCCGGGTCCACCACGGCGGAGAGGCCGTCGGAGCAGAGCAGGTAGCGGTCGCCGGGCAGCGCGGTACGCAGCGCCAAGTCCGCCTCCACCTCCGCGCCCGCGCCGAGCGCCCGGGCCAACAGCGCGCGCTGCGGATGCGCCAGGGCCTCGGCCGGGGTAAGCCGCCCCTGGTCGACGAGCGTCTGCACGTACGTGTGGTCCTGGGTGAGCCGGGACAGCTCGCCGCCGCGCAGCAGGTACGCCCGGCTGTCCCCGACGTGCACCAGCGCGAGCCGGGTGCCACGTCGCACGAGCGCGGTGAGCGTGGTGGCGGGCTGGTCGGCGTCGGTGGCGTGCGCGCGTACCGCCCGGTCGGCCCGGGTCACCGCGTCGGCAAGGGCGGCGAGCAGATCGGCCCCCGGCGCGTCCGCCTGCTCCAACGGCCGCAGCGCGTCCACGGCCGCCGCGCCGGCAGTGGCCCCGGCCGGACCGCGTACGCCGTCGGCGACCGCGAGCAGCGCCGCACTCGCGTACGCGGTGTCCTCGTTGGAGTCGCGGACCGTGCCGGTCTCGCAGCGCGTCGCGTACCGGAAGGTGGTCTCGGACATGGTGGTGCCCCTCTCGCTGAGCCTGTCGACGAGGAGCGCGACGGCCCGGCCGCGCGCCGCGGTGTCCGCGCTGACCCGCCGCCACCAGGCGTCGAGCGCCTCGGCGGCGGCAGCGGGCGGCAGGCCGCAGACGGTACGGATCTCGGCCAGCGGCATCCCGGCCCGGCGCAGCCCGGCGATCAGCCGTGCGCGGTCCGCCTGCTCCGGCGCGTAGTAGCGGTAGCCCGAGTGCGGGTCGACAGCAGCAGGGGGCAGCAGCCCGCAGTCGTCGTAGATGCGCAGCGCCTTGGCGCTCAGGCCGGTCGCCCGGGCGAACGCGCCGATGGTCAGCAGTCGCACCGTGCCTCCCTCGCGCTCCTCGTGCCGGTCACCGCGACCGGCACCGGTCACGCTGGGCCTTGCCGCAGGGGACGGGTCAAGGCGTCGCTGCCGCCAGTTTGGTCAGCATCCGGCCCAGATGCGGCTCGATCGTGCCGGTCGGCGCCTCGTTCACCTCGGCCGGCGTCCACCAGCGGATGCCCGCGAACTCCACCGGATCGGGCGTGAACCGCTGGTCACGGTGCGAGTCCAACACGTACCAGAGGCTCACGTCGGTGTGCCGGTGCTCGGGCGGGCCGACCGTCTCAGTGACGGTGAGGAACGCCGGGCGCTCGCCGAACGGCGGCGCGAAGACCGCCGCCACGCCCAGTTCCTCCCGCAGTTCGCGGCGCACCGTGTCGGCCGGGTGCTCACCGGGCTCGACGTGACCGCCGCTGGGCAGCCACATCCCCGCCAGGCGGTGGTCGACCAGCAGCACCGCGCCGTCGGCCGGGTCGCGGAGCAGGAAGTACGCGACCAGGTGCGGCGACGGCGTACGCGGCTTGACCCGGCGGAAGACGTCATCCGTGCCGGCCAGCCAGGTCAGCGCCGCCTCCCGGTGCCGCGCCTCCAGTTCGTCTCCCGGTGACAGTTCCTCGACCAGTGCCCGGATCTCGTCCCGCATCCCGCCGATGCTGCCAGCCGGGTACGACGGTCAGTCCGGCGGCAGCGGGTTGGCGTCGGCAGCCGCGCGGACGAACTCACGTACCCGGGACGTGGTGTTCCCGGCCGGCCACACCGGACCGCGACAGATCGGCGGCGCGTCGTGGATCGGCACGTAGGCCACGTCCGGGCGGGCGTAGAACTGCCGGGCCTGCTCGCCCACCGGCAGCACCCCGCGCCCCATCGCGACGAGCGCCAGCATCTCCGAGAAGCTGCCGCCCACCGGGCCCTTCGGCACCGGGCGGCCGGACGGGGTGCGGTCCGGCGTGCGGTCCTGCTTGAACGCGGCCGACGTCACCGCCGGGTACTGCACCACCGGATGGTCGCCCAGCACCTCCAGCGACACCGACTCCTCGGCCGCCAGCGGATGATCAGCGGCGACCGCGAGCACCCGGCGCTCGCGCAGCAGCACCGGGCCGTTCGCCATGCCGTCGAAGGGGTACGAGGCGATCAGCACGTCGATCGTGCCGTCCAGCAGGCTCGACCGGGTGCTGGCCAGCGGCGCCTCGTGCACGTGCACCTCGCAGTCCGGGTGGCGCTCGGTGAACAGGGCCACCGCGCGCAGCAGCACCGGAGCTGTCGACTCACCGACATACGCCACCCGCAGCTCGCCGGTGAGCCCGCGCCCGGCGTCGACGGCCCGCTGCACAGCCGCCTCGATGCCGGCCACCAACGGGCGCATCTCCTCGGCCAGGCGGGCGCCGATCGGGGTGAGCCGGACGACCCGGCTGGTCCGCTCGAACAGCGGCGCGCCGATGCGGCGTTCCAGCTTGCGCACCACATGGCTGACCCGGCCGGTACTCACCCGCAGCCGCTCGGCGGTCCGCCCGAAATGCAGTTCCTCGGCCAGGGTCAGGAACGTCTCGACCTCGTACCGCTCCAGCACCGGAGCACCTCCGTCGTTGCCTGCGGGTCAACGATCGTAGTCCGGATCGGGGTTGGTCCGGACGACGCGCCGGACCAGGGTTGACGGCATGCACAACCATCTCGTGACGGTGACCGGTTTCGACCACCTCGTCCTCTCGGTGAGCGACGTCGAGCGTTCCCTCGACTTCTACTGCGGCACGCTCGGCCTGGCCCCGGTGCGGGTCGACAGGTGGCGGGCCGGTGAGGTGCCGTTCCCCTCCGTACGCGTCGACGCCGGCACCATCATCGACCTGATCGAGGGCGACCCGACCGGGTCCAACGTGGACCACTTCTGCCTCGTGGTGGAGCCGGTCGACTGGCAGCGGGTGGTCGACTCCGGCGTCTTCACCGTGCTGACCGGCCCGGTCCCGCGCTTCGGTGCGCGCGGCACCGCCACCTCGATCTACGTCAGCGACCCGGACGGCAACACAATCGAACTGCGCTGCTACCCGGCCGACGCCTAACCTGTTCCGATGCCGGAGCTGGAACGACTCGCCGCCCACCACGCACCCGCCGTGCTGCGGTTCGAGCGGGAGAACCGGGCCTACTTCGCCCGGTACGTCCCCGACCGGGGCGACGACTTCTTCACCGGGTACGCCGCCCGGCACGCGGCCCTGCTGGACGAGCAGGAACGCGGCACCTGCCACTTCCACGTGCTGGTCGGCGACCACGGCGCCGTGCTCGGGCGGTTCAACCTGGTCGACGTCGCAGGCGGCAGCGCCGAGCTGGGCTACCGGGTGGCCGAGCGCGCCGCCGGGCGCGGGCTCGCGGGTGAAGGCGTACGGCACGTCTGCGAACTGGCCCGCACCGAGTACGGGCTGCGCCGGCTGGTCGCCTCGGCGGCCCTGGCGAACCCTGCCTCGCTGGCGGTGCTCCGTCGCGCCGGTTTCGTGCTCGACGGTTCGGTGCGCGGCGATTCGGTGCACGACGGTTCGGTGCGCAGCGGTTCGGTGTCCGGCTGCGAGGTGGATCTGGACGGGGAGCCCGGCCTGCGGCACGTGCTCGACTTCGGCGCGCCCTACGCCGCCGCGTCCCCGTAGGTGGGCGCTCCGGCCGGCTCGTACGTCAGTTGCAGCGTGCCGTGGGCGTGGGTGACCGACTCGGTGAGCCGCAACGCGCTCGGCACCGTCCCCTCGCCGAACAGGCGCTTGCCGGTGCCGAGCACCACCGGGTACACCCACAGGTTGAGCCGGTCGACCAGGCCGAGGCGCAGCAGCGACTGCACCAGGTCCAGGCTGCCGATCACGTGGACCTCGCCGTGGCGGCCGTTCATCTCGGTGACGCGCTCGGCGAGGTCACCTTTTACCAGCGACGAGTTCGTCCAGGTGAGCGGCTCGGCGAGCGTGCGGCTGGCCACGTACTTCGGCACGCCGTTCAGCAGGCCGGTGAAGGGGATGTCCGCAGGCGCCTTCGGCCAGTAGCCGGCGAAGATGTCGTACGTCTTGCGGCCCAGCAGCAGCGCGTCCATGCTGCTCGCCTGCTGGAACATCACCGCGCCGGACTTCTCGTCGAGCAGCGGCATCTGCCAGCCGCCGTGGCTGAAGCCGCCCTCGCGGTCCTCGTCGGGCTCACCGGGCGCCTGCGCCACGCCGTCGAGGGTCAGGAACTCTGTCACGATCAGCTTGCCCATGGGTCCGCTCCTCCGGTTTCCGCTCGTCCCCCGTCAGACCCGTCAACGACCCGCAACTCATCGCCGAGGTGTACGTGATGGATTTCGTGGAACTGGTCATCGACGGGCAGATCGACATCGATCGCGACGACCTCGAAGACGCCCTCAACGAGGCTCTCGTCGGGCGCGGCGAGGTGACCGGTGCCGGAACAAGCGAGCACGGCTCCCACCTCGACGTCGACGTCCTTGTGACGGCGGACCGACGAGCCGTCCTGGACGCCGTCTTCGGGGTGCTCGCCGCCTTGGACCTGGGCGACTCCGTGCGGGTCCGGCCCGGCGACGGGCAGACCTGGATCCGTCCGGGCCAGTGGACCCGCTCTACTCGTGCCGGACGAGCCTGAAGGGCATCCCGTCGATCTCCGTGACGTACCCGATCACCGGCACCGGGTTCCTCAGTTCCGCGATCTCGACAAGCAATGCGGTGGCAGTGCCGGCGTAGGGCTCGGGCGGGTCGATCAGGGCGGTATCGCAGACCACCGTCGGCCACTGCTCGGGAGGACCGTCGTCCAGGTGCCAGCAGAGCAGATAGTCGAAGTTCACGGCTCCCCAGACCCGGAGGTCTCCCGGTGAGGTGCCGAAGTGGTACGGGAACCCTCCTGTACACTCCGCCCTCTTGTTCATCACGTGATGCCAGTTCCGCGCGTACCGGAGGAATTCCGGTACGCCCCAGTCGGAAGGATGAAGCACTTCCAGGAAGCCGATGCTGCCGTGTGGGAAGCGCTCGACGAAGCGTCGGTAGTCCTCGGGAAAGGGATGGCCTGCCGCCTCGGTGAGAGCCGTCCAGTCGATCTCCGTCTCCGTCGCCCCGTCCCAGTCGAACAGGCCGGCGAGTCGATCCACGGTCGGCGAAGCATTCGGTGTCATTTGGCTTCCTCCGGCAGATGATCGTTGGTCGGGTGCACGTCCCACCTCGCCTTCACCGTAAGATCACTCTCTTCGGCAGGCGTACGCCTCCGGAGTCCTCGAAGGCGGATTCGCCATGATCCCCGATCGGACTGAGGTAAGCGACCTCCTGGAGAAGGCGCTGGCGGGTGCGGCCGCCACGTTCCAGGGCATGACGGCGCACCGGCAGGAGTCCAACTGCGAGTGCCACTGGGGCAGCGCGGAGGAACTGGCACTGCTGAAGACGCCGGACGTGCCGCTCGACGAGGACCTGCTCCGTCGCACGTACTGGACCACGGACTGGCGCTATCCCGGCCCGCTGCTGCGCCGGATCCTGCCCCAACTGACCCGGAGCCTCGTGGCCGGCAGAGTGATGCCCATGGCCGGGATGGAGAGCCTCGGGTACTTGTTCACCACCGCCCGCTGGCAGGAATGGCCCAAGGGGCAGCGGGACGCTCTGCGGGAGTTCCTGGACGCCTGGTGGCTGCATGCCCTGGTCGAGCCCGATGCGAAGGTGCCCGCTCACGAGGCCCTGGAACTCATCGCCGAGACCACCGGCAAGCTCACCCCGTGGTTGGCTGTCTGGACGGAGTCGCTGGCCGACGCGGTGGCCCGACGACGGCTGGTCACGGCCGTGGAGGAGTGGGTGGACGACCTGGTGGTCGACAGGCTCCCCTGGTCGAGTTGGCACAAGGAGGACACGTGGGGCGCCGCGCTGTCGCTGTGGGTGATACGACATGCGCCGACCCCACTACGGGAACACAACGCGTCGAGCGACGTGCTTGATTACATTGGCCTGCTCGCCCTGCCCTACGCCGATCGGTGGGACAAATAGCCCTCGCGACGGCGCGCCGAATGCTCGTGGCATCACAAGCGGTGGGAGCCCTCGCGACGGCTACGTCCATGGCGTGGACCGCATCTGGATCGGCTGGTAGGCCAAGGCTCGGTCAACCACCTCGGCAGCCGTCAACTCGGGGTCGCTCCAGTAGATCAGGTTGGAGACGTAGCCGCCTGGGCAGGCGAGGTCTCGCTCAAGTTGGTCCAGCCAGCCGCCCAGCTCACCATCGTCCGCGTAGTCGACACTCATGATCCGCTCGACGAGGGCGATGGCCTCGTCCCGCGTCAGCTCTGCTGCCAAGTCGGCGCACCTCACGTCCTTTGTCGACCACGCCGGTCAGCTCTCGAACGGCGATCAGCCCAAGTAGCGCTGCTTTCAATCAGCAGCCTTACCGCGCGAAGGTCCGGCACCACTACCGCGAGCCACGTCCGGTACTCGTGGCGCAACTGCGCATCAACCCCCACCAGTACGCCTGCCGGAAGCTCCGCCCAGAACTCCTGGGTGAGACGGCACGAGTCGGGCCCGAGCGGCACAACGGTGAGCACGCCGCCGCTGGAGTACCCGGAAGTCAACGTACGGGTGACGGCACGACGTCCCGGTTCGACCTCGACGACCTCGTGCATGATCCCCAGTCGACCGTCGGGGCTCCGATGCACGAACGCCTGGATCTCGCCGACTCCCTTCGGTCCGGGCAGAGTGACGCCGATCTCAATCGAGTCGTCCAGCACCACCGACGAGGCCGGATCCTCCATGAAGCCGAAGGCCGCCTCCGCGCTCGTCGGCAGGTCGACGGTGGCCGTCTCCCGTACCTGGACCGCAGTCGTCGTCACCCTGATCAACCGTAGACGCGAGCGCACGCCGCATTGTGTCAGTCGACCCGCCGACGGTGGGGGCGAGATCAGCGCTACGCGCCCTCGCTAGCGGGCTCCGCCTGGTGCGAACACTGCATAGAAGTACCGGAGGCTGTCCTCCGGACCGTTCTCCAGGCGCTTGAAGGCCTTCGCGATCGGATTGCACCAGCCCTGCCCGGCGAGCTCGACCACCATGGGCCATCCGACGACGGCCAGTTCGTCTGCCGCCGTTGCGCGCCACCGTCCACCCGCATGCCGGGTCAGCACCTCGCCGACATAGCAACCGAAGCCGAAGAGAGTCTCTGCCACCTGCCCAGCGGCGAGGCCCTCGGCCCGAAAGCCGTCGAGGATGGCGTCCACGGCCGCCAGGCTGTCCGGCGTGTAGTCCAGGTGCACACCGCTGACCTGGGCCGCTGACACCACGATGTCGCCCGCGAACCGGGCTGCGTTCTCCGGCACGGGCGCGTACTTCAGGCGCAGTTGCACGGTTCTCTCCGTTGATCAACAGATGGGGATCGCGCGATCGTACCGACGACGGCCGACAAGCAGTGGCCTCGCGCCCGGCCTCGGGCCCAGCTGTCGCATGCCCCCTCGTCAGCACAACTACGTAACACCTGGCTCGTCTTTTGCTACGCGATGGCCCGCCTCCCCAACGGGGAGGTTCTCGTTGGGCAGGCTCCGCAGATCATCAAGGCGTTCGATATCAAGAGCTGGGGGGACGTGCTTCTGCCCTGGCGGATCATCGAGCGCGGCATCCGTGGGGTCACTCTGCTTGTAGCTCGAGACGCCGACGGCGCAGGCGGCGCCCAGCAGGGCCCGCAGCCGGAGACCACGACCGGTACGGCCAACCAGGGGGAACCGCCGCAGCCACCGGCCGGACCGTGATGGCACGCTAATGACACCGGTCGTGCTGGCTGGCCACTGAATATCGAAGACCCTGACTCGGGACTCTCGTCCTGATCAGGGCCTTCGTGCTGGAGCGGGTGACGGGAATCGAACCCGCACTGTCAGCTTGGGAAGCTGATGTTCTGCCATTGAACTACACCCGCAGGCGGCACCACTCTACCTGAAGGTCACCACCCCCGTGCATCCAGGTGCCCGCGCGCCACTTCGGCGAGGTGGCGGTATCGACGGGCGGTTGACCCCGCCACCTCCCCGAGCTGGAGTGGATCAAGCGCCAACGTCGACAACGTATGGGCGTTCTCAAATGCGTCGATGGGATGTAACGTCTGCCCCACGTTTCCGAACCGGCGTGACACACCCCCTGGCACGCCGTCAGAAAGAGGTGGGCCCATGGGACTCCGTCCCAACCTGCTGACCCGGCGTACCGCCGGTGTCGCGACGTCGACCCTCGCGCTGCTGCTCAGCACCGCCGCCGTCGGCGTCGTCCCCGCTGCTTCGGCCTTCTCGGCCGCCCCGGCCGGCGTCTGCGCCGAGCCGGCCGACGCCCACGCCGACGAACACGCGAACGCGCGCGTCGCGAAGGGTGGCAACGCCAAGCTCGACCCCAACCACCTGACCGCCAAGCAGGTCCGTGACCGTGAGGCCGACCTCGCCGCCGCGCAGCGCGAGCGGGCAAGCTTCCGGACCGGCGCCGTCGCCCCGCTGGCCACCGTGACCATCCCGGTCGTCGTGCACGTCATCCAGGAGAACAGCACCCGGGCCGGCGGCAACATCACCGACTCGATGATCAACCAGCAGATCACCGTGCTGAACCAGTCGTACGCGGGCTCGACCGGCGGCGCCGCCACCGCTTTCGGGTTCCAGCTCACGAAGATCAACCGGGTGACGAACCCGTCGTGGTACCCGATCGTGCAGGGCTCCTCTGCCGAGCGCTCGATGAAGACCTCGCTGCGTGAGGGCGGCAAGAACACGCTGAACATCTACCTCGGCGAGCTGAGCAACGGCCTGCTGGGCTGGGCGACGTTCCCGAAGCGGACGCTGGACAAGATGGACGGCGTGGTCGTGCTGAACGAGTCGCTGCCCGGCGGCACCGCGACCAACTACAACCAGGGTGACACCGGCACCCACGAGGTCGGCCACTGGCTGAACCTCTACCACACCTTCCAGGGCGGCTGCTCCGGCTCGGGCGACAGCGTCTCCGACACCCCGGCCGAGGCGTCCCCGGCGTACCAGTGCCCGACCGGCCGCGACACCTGCTCGACCGCCGGCAAGGACCCGATCACCAACTTCATGGACTACACGTACGACTCCTGCATGTACCAGTTCACCGCCGGCCAGGCGAGCCGCATGCTCACCGCGTGGAACGCCTACCGCGCAGCCTGACCGTCGTACCGCGTACCGGTGCCGGCCCTGTCCTCGGACGGGGCCGGCACCGTTTTCGTCGTGGGCCGGGTCAGGCGGCCGGGCGGCGGGTGTCGAAGCCGTGCCGGCCACGCCGCCCCTCGGCGGCGAGCGGGTCACGCCGGGCGGGTTCGGCCCCGCGCGGATCGAGCCAGACCCGCACCTGGGGCGGAGCGGCGCCGGGCTGGGCCACCGGATCACGGCGGGTCAGCATCGCCGCCTCGACGGTGAACTCGAACAGCCGCCAGTCGCCCTGCGGCGACGCGCGGCCGATCCGGGCCAGGCGGGCCACCGTGGCCGGGTCGGTCACCGGCCGGGCGCGGCCTGCCACGTACGCCTCGTCGTCGCTCTCCTCCGGCGGGAACGAGTGCAGCGCGTAGCGGCCGTCGCGTTCGAGGTCGCGGCGCTTCGGCGAGTCGATGACGAAGCACCAGAGGCCGTCGGCGGTGAACACCGGGGAGACCGGGTGCACCCGGGGCCCGCCGTCGGCGCGGACCGTGGCGAGATAGCCGAAGCCCGGCCCGTACTGCTGCATCAGGAGGCGGATCTCGGCGGCGAGGCGGGGCTCGTCGGCGGCGAATTCGGACCAGGAAGCCATGTGGACACTCTATCGAACACGTGTACGAAGATGTAGTGCGACACGCAGGTCACCGGCACCTGTCGCTATGGTGTTCCGATGCTGCTCTCCGACCGCGACCTGGTCTCCGAGATCAAGGCCGGCACGCTCGCGCTGGAGCCCTTCGAGCCCACGTTGGTGCAGCCGTCGAGCATCGACGTACGCCTGGACCGGCTGTTCCGGGTCTTCAACAACCACCTCTACACGCACATCGACCCGTCGATCCAGCAGGACGACCTGACCTCGATGGTGGAGGTGCCGGAGGGGCAGCCGTTCGTGCTGCACCCGGGCGAGTTCGTGCTCGCCTCCACCCTTGAGGTGATCTCGCTGGGTGACCAGCTCGCCGGCCGGCTGGAGGGCAAGTCGAGCCTCGGGCGACTGGGGCTGCTGACCCACTCGACCGCCGGCTTCATCGACCCGGGTTTCTCCGGTCACGTCACGCTGGAGCTGTCGAACGTGGCGAACCTGCCGATCACGCTCTGGCCGGGCATGAAGATCGGCCAGCTCTGCATCTTCCGGCTCTCCTCGCCGGCCGAGCACCCGTACGGCTCGGCCGTCTACGGCTCGCGTTACCAGGGGCAGCGCGGACCGACGCCGAGCCGGTCCTGGCAGAGCTGGCGCACCTGGCCGACCCGCTGACGGCGCCCACAGTTGTTAATAGGGGCCCCCTCCTCTACCGGAGGCGTTAAGAGGGGGCCCTTCCTTACACCCGGCCGTAGCTGTTGATGTCGCCGTCGTCGACCCGCTTCATGGTGATCGGCTTGCCGGACTGGGAGGCGTGCACCACCCAGCCGTCGCCCACGTACATCGCCACGTGGTGCAGGTCGCTGTAGTAGAAGACGAGGTCACCGGCGCGCAGCTCGGCCCGGCTCACCCGCTTCGTCATGCCGTGCTGCTGGCGCGCGTTGTGCGGCAGCGAGACACCGCCCTTGGCCCAGGCCGCCATGGTCAGGCCCGAGCAGTCGAAGTGATCCGGCCCGGCCGCGCCCCACACGTAGATCTTGCCGATCTGGGCGCAGGCGAACTTGACCGCCGCTCCGGCCGCGCCACCGGGGTAACCGGCGGGGCAGGGCGCCGGGCGCAGCGGGCCGCCGCCACCGTTGCCGTACACCTTGAGCCGCAGCTTCTGCAGCCGGGCGATCTCGGCGTCGATCTGCTTCTTCTTCGCCGCGAGCTGGGCCTCGGTACGCGCCAGTCCGGCGATCATCTCGTCCAGCGGCTTCTTCTTCGCCGCCAGTTCGTCGCGCAGCGCGGCGACGGAGCGCACCTGCTCGTGCTGGCGGTGCGCGAAGCGGTCGAGCAGTTCCAGGCCGTTGACCAGGTCACCGGGTGAGCGGCTGCCCAGCAGCGCGTTGACGGTGGAGAGGTTGTCACCCTTGTAGGCGTCGGCGGCGAGTCCGCCGACCTGGCCGAGCGCGGCGTCCACCCGGGCCTGGAGGGGTGCGATCTGCCGGCCGAGCGCGTCGGCCTGCTTGCGCCGCGCGGCGAGCTGCTCGCGTACGGCGTTGACCTGTTCGATGACCGGTTCGAGTTTGTTCCAGTCGCGGTCGATCTGCGCCTCGATCTCGGCGACCGAGGGTTCGGCGTGTGCCGCCGTGGCGCCACCGGTCAGGATGACTGCGGTGCCGACGAGAGCGGCGAGGGCTGTGGTGAAGCGGGACCAGCGGGTACGCGGCACAGCCGTGGACCGGTCGACCGACCGGCTCGACGACGGCCGCGGGGCATGGAGTGCCACCGGGCGTCCGTACTCCTTCTTCCGTACCGCCTACCGGGTTAGCTGACGGATTCGGGCGGGAAGGGAGCCGCCCTACCGCATCGCTGCGGATTCACCCCAGGTACCTGGTTCCCCGGCTCGCCCGGAGGCGACTCGGCGGTGTCGGACCGTCACCGACCGGGTTGGACGGTGAGACGTGCGGCCGACGATTCACCAGAGTAGGGACCACCGTTATCGATCCGCAACTTCCAGCGCCGTGACACTCCGTACGCGATGAGGCGCCGCACCCCGGTCGGAGGTGAAATTTTCTTTCAAGGCTGATTACTCACTGGAAAGGTATTGACCCTCGCGGGTGTGCGGAGTGAGGGTGGAAACGCAGTGACCCCCATCCCTGTCCAGGAGGTTCGATGCACCTCTCCGCCCCGCCGTCGGGCAGACGGATACTGCTCGCCGCCGCAGTGGCGACCGCCACCGCGCTGGCGACGACCGGCCCGGTGACCGCCGCGCCGGACACGTCCGCGTCCGCGAGCGACCGGCAACAACAATACGCCGCCGCCGCGGCCGAGTACGGCGTACCGCAGAACGTGCTGCTCGGTGTCTCCTATCTGGAGTCCCGCTGGGACACCCACACCGGGCAGCCGAGCACCAGCGGCGGCTACGGCCCGATGCACCTGACCGACGCCGCGCACATCCTCGCCATGCCGGGCAGCGCCCACGTCGACGAGGACGAGGACCCGCGCGGCGACGACTCCCGGCCGCTGAAGCTCGATCCGGCCACCGCGGCCGCACCGAAGCGGGAGACCCCGCTGCCGCCGGCCTCGCTCCAGACGCTCGACGCCGCCGCCGCGCTCACCGGGCTCGACGCGGGCACGCTACGCACCGAGCCGGCCGCGAACATCCGCGGTGGCGCCGCGCTGCTGGCGTCGTACCAGAAGGCTCTGGGTGGGCCGGTCGGCGCCGGCACCGATCCGGCGGCCTGGTACGGCGCGGTGGCCCGGTACTCCGGCGCGGACACCTCGGACGCCGCGGCGGCCTTCGCCGACGAGGTCTACGACCAACTCGGCCAGGGCGCCAGCCGGACCACCGACGACGGCCAGCGGGTCACGCTCGCCGCCACCGCCGCGAAGCCGGACCGTTCCCGGCTGGCCCGCCTGGGCCTGCGCAACGCCGAGCGACCGGACGGGCTGGAGTGCCCGGTGCGGCTGGCCTGCGAGTGGATCCCCGCGCCGTACGAGCAGCTCAGCGACGACCCGGGCGACTACGGCAACCACGACCTGGGCGACCGGCCGAAGCAGCAGAAGATCGAGTACATCGTCATCCACGACACCGAGGGCTACTTCGGCCCGAGTGTCGACCTGGTGAAGCGGGCCGACTACCTGGGCTGGCACTACACGCTGCGCTCGGTGGACGGCTACATCGCCCAGCACATCAAGACCAAGGACGTGGGCTGGCACGCCGGCAACTGGTACGTCAACGCCAAGTCCATCGGCCTGGAGCACGAGGGCTTCGCCGGTCAGGGCACCTGGTACACCGAGGCGATGTACCGCACCTCCGCCAAGCTGGTGCGTCACCTGGCGCTGAAGCTCGGCATCCCGATGGACCGGCAGCACATCATCGGCCACGACAACGTGCCCGGCATCAACGCCGGCGCGGTGGGCGGCATGCACTGGGATCCGGGACCGTACTGGGACTGGTCGCACTACTTCGACCTGATGAAGGCGCCGTTCCGCAGCACCGGCACGCCCCGTACCGGCCTGGTCACCATCGACCCGGACTTCGCCACCAACCGGCCGGCGTTCTTCGGCTGCAACCAGCAGCCGCCGGGCGTCCCGACGCCCCGGCCGCCGGCCGAACCGTGCCCGTCGCGCGGCTCCTCGTCGGTGATCCTGCGGACCGCGCCGAGCCCGGACGCCCCGCTCGTCAACGACCTCGGGCTGCGCCCGGACGGCACGCCGGACACCATGTACATCTCCGACCACGGCGCCCGCGCCTCCGCCGGTCAGACGTACGCGCTCGCCGGCCGCCAGGGCGACTGGACGGCGATCTGGTACCTCGGCCAGAAGGCGTGGTTCCTCAACCCGGCCTCCGCGCCGACGGCCAAGTGGGCCACCGGCTTCGTCGTGACGCCGCGGCCCGGCAAGGCCACCATCCCGGTGTACGGGCGGGCCTACCCGGAGCAGGCCGCCTACCCGGACACCATCCCGTACCAGACCATCTCGCCGCTTCAGTACACGTTCGCCGCCGGCCAGCGGTACGCGGTGGGCGGGGTGCTGCCCGGCGAGTACTACCGGGCGGTCTCGTTCGACGGTTCGGCACCGGGTGACCGGACCGTGGTCCGCGGCGAGAACCGCTACGTGCAGGTCCAGTTCGGTCACCGGATCATGTTCGTGAACCTGGACGACGTGCTGATCCTGCCGTCCCCGGTCGGCGCGCCGCGCTGACCCGGCACCGCACACGGGAAGGCCCCCGGTCCGCGTGGACCGGGGGCCTTCTCGCTGCCAGGGTTCCGGATCAGGCGACCCGGACGAAGCCGGCGATCGGCATCGTGCTGATGCTCGACACCTGGACCGGTTTGCCGGTACGTGGCGCGTGCACCATCACCCCGTTGCCGAGATAGAGCCCGACGTGGTGCAGGTCGGAACCGAAGAACACCAGGTCACCGGGGCGGGCCTCGGAGCGGGAGATCCTGCGGCCCTCGTTCCACTGCGCGCCGGTGAAGTGGGTCAGCGAGATGCCCGCCGCCTTGTACGCGTACTGGGTGAGACCGGAGCAGTCGAACGAGTTCGGGCCGGTGGCGCCCCACACGTACGGGTCACCGACCTGGGCGCACGCCGTCTTGATGGCGGTCCGCGCGGCGCTGCTCACCACGCCGTCGACGGCGGGGCAGCCTGCCGGGCGGATCGAGGTCACCGGCAGCATGGCGGTCAGCCGCTTGATCTCCGAGTCGATCTGCTTCTTCTTCGCCGCGAGATCGTTCTGCTGCTTGATCTCCAGCGCGATCAGCGCGTCGAGCTTCTCCTTCTGCTTGTTGTACTCGTCGCGCACCTTGAGCACACCGGCGATCTGGCGGCGCTGGTCCTCGGCGATCCGGTCCAGCATGACCAGCTGCTCGGCCAGCGCGCCCGGCTTGGAGTTCACCAGCAGCGCACCCAGCTCCTGCGACGGGCCCTGGATGTAGTAGCGGGCCGCGATGTCGCCGACCTTGTTCATGGCGAGCGTGGAGGCCAGCTCCAGCGGCACCATCTTGTCCTTCAGCGCCTTGGACTTCTTCTGGTTGGCGCGAAGCTGCGAGCGGACCTTGTTGAACTGCTCGATGGTGGGTTCGAGCTGCTGCCACTGCTTGTCGATCTGCGCGTCGATCTCGTCCACCGACGGCGCCGCGTGCGCCGGGGCGGTCAGCATTCCGGCGCCGACCGCGGCGGCCGCGACCAGGGTGACCAGACCGTGTACCACCCGTCGGAACCCGGCCCGCCGGCCGGGTGGAGCGCTCGGGGCGTGACGTTGAGGGGGCGTGGTTGCCACCGGCACGGACTCCTTTGCAACCGACCGCCGGGCGCCTCGCGAGAGGGAAGGTCGAGGCAGACGACCCACAGCGGTCGGTGCCTCACATTAGGGAAGGCGTCCGATGGAATCAAGGCGACCCTTTGTTCAATCACGTATCCGCAATCGGTTGCACACCAAGGGTATTCAATTCATCTTCCGACGATGGCTGTCAATACGTCGTCGAGCGTCACCACACCCATCGGCCTGCGTCCGTCGCTGACCAGCACCATGTGGCGGCGTTCGCGGCGCATCGCCAGCAGCAGATCGGCGAGCGTACGGTCCGGCGGCACCACCGCCAGCGGCCGGTAGATCTCGGCCAGCACGGGCGCGCGGCGGCTCGCCCCGGCGTACCCGAGCACGTCCTTGACGTGCACGAAACCGAGCACCCGGCGGGTGGCCCGCTGCACCACCGGGAAGCGGGACCGGCCGGTACGGGTCGCCAGCACCTCCAGCGACGCCGGTGAGACGTCCTCGGCCACCGTGGTCACCGTGGACCAGGGTTGCAGCGCGTCCGCCGCGGTACGGCTGTGCAGGGCCAGCGCGCCGGTGATCCGGGCGTGCTCCTCGGCGTCCAGCAACCCCTCGGTACGCGCCTGGGACACCAGCCCGGCCAGTTCCTCGGCGGTGAACACGGTCTTCACCGCATCGGTCGCCTCCACCCGCCACCACCGCAGCACCTGCCGGGACGCCCACTTCATCGCCAGCAGCAGCGGCTTGGTGGCCAGGCAGAACGCCAGCATGGCCGGGCCGAGCCAGAGCGCCGACGGCTCCGGCCCGGCGAGCGTGATGTTCTTCGGCACCATCTCGCCGACCACCGTGTGCAGGAACACCACCACCGCGAGCGCGATGACGAACGACACCGGGTGCACCGCCGAGGCGGGCAGCCCCAGCGCGGCGAACGCCGGCTCCAGCAGGTGCGCCAGCGCCGGCTCGGCGATCGCGCCGAGGCCGAGCGAGCAGACGGTGATGCCGAGCTGCGCCCCGGCGATCATCAGCGGGATCTGGTTCATGGCCGCCAGCGCCAGCCGGGCCCGCTTCGACGTCGCCGCCAGCGGTTCGATGACCGTACGGCGGGACGCGATCAGCGCGAACTCGCTGCCCACGAAGAACGCGTTGCCGAGCAGCAACCCCACCGCGACGAGTAGTTCAGGCACCGCCGTCGGGCTCCTCGGGGCGTACCACCCGCACCTGCTCGATCCGGTGCCGGTCGACCTCCACCACAGTGAACTCGTACCCGGCCTCGTCGACCGCCTCGCCCGGCACCGGGATGTGGCCGAGCCGCGCCATGAGGAACCCGCCGAGCGTCTCGTACGGCCCGTCGGGCAGCCGGAACCCGGTCTGCTCGACCAGTTCGTCGGCGCGCAGCACGCCGTCGGTCAGGACTGTGCGCTCGCCGCCGGGCACCGTCAGCTCCACCGGCCCGAAGCCGTCCACCGCGTCCGGGTCGAACTCGTCGGCGATCTCCCCGACCAGTTCCTCGACCAGATCCTCCACCGTCACCACGCCGTCGGTGCCGCCGTACTCGTCCACCACGATCGCCAGGTCCGCCCCGGCGGCCTTGAGCGCGGCCAGCACCCCGTTCAGGTTCAGGCTCTCCGGGACGTACACCGGTTCCCGGGCCACGGCGGCGACAGTGGTGGCCGCGCGGCGGGCCAGCGGCACCCCCAGCGCGTCGGGCACCCCGGCGACGCCGGTGACCAGGTCGAGCGTCTCCTCGTAGACCGGGAACCGGGTCCGGCCGGTCCGCCGGGACGCCTCCAGCAACTCCGCCACAGTCGTGGTGGCGCGCAACGCGGTCACGTCCACCCGGGGCGTCATCGCCTCGGCGGCCCGCTTGTCGCCGAAGCGGATGGTGCGGCGCAGCAGCATCGCGGTGTCCGGCGGCAGCGCGCCGGCCCGGGCCGAGATGGCGGCGAGCAGGCCCAGCTCCTCCGGGGACCGGGCGCTCGCCAGCTCCTCCTGCGGCTCCACGCCGAGGCGGCGCACCAGCCGGTTCGCTGATTCGTTCAGCAGCCGGATCAGCCAGCCGAAGGTGCGGGAGAAGGCCCGCATCGGCGCGGCGGTGGCGAGCGCCGCGGGCATCGGGCGGGCCAGCGCCAGGTTCTTCGGCACCAGCTCGCCGAACAGCATCGAGATGAGCGTGGCCAGCGCCAGCGCGAGCAGGCCGGAGAAGCGTTCCGCGCCGCCGAGCGAGTGCAGCAGCGGCGCGAAGAGCCGGGCCAGGGCGGGCTCGGCCAGGTAGCCGGTGAGCAACGCGGTGAGCGTGATGCCGAGCTGCGCGCCGGAGAGCTGGAAGGACAGCTCACGCAGCGCGCGGCGTACCGTGGCGGCCCGGCCGTCGCCCTCGTCGGCCCGCCTGTCGATCTCCGCCCGGTCGACGGTGACCAGGGCGAACTCGGCCGCGACGAAGAAGGCGTTGCCGGCGGTCAGCAGCACGAAACCGACCAGGGGCAACAGCGTCAGAAGCAGAAGGCCGTCGATGCGCGTGATTGTGGCACGCGCGCGCCGATGGCGGACCCCCCGTAGCGTGGTGCGCATGGACGGTCTGCTGCTCACCGACGAACTGGTCCTGCTCGCGTACGACGACGGCGGCACGAACCGGCTCGGCAGTCCGCACCTCGGCTACGGCCTCGCCGGGGCGGTGCTGCTGGAACTGGCCCTGGCCGGCCGGGTGGAGGTGGCGGACAAGCGGCTCGTCGTCACCGACCCCACCCCGACCGGCGTGCCGCTGCTCGACGAGGCGCTGACGACTGTCGGATCGGGCCGCCCCCGCAAGCCGAAGGACTGGATCGGCAAACTCGCCAAGGGCCTGCCGGAGCGGGTGCTCGGCGGGCTCGTCGACGCCGGGGTCCTGCGCCGGGAGTCCGACCGGGTGCTGCTGGTCTTCCCGCGTACCCGCTATCCCTCGCCGACCGGCGCGGAGCCGGCGGTGGAGACGGCGGCCCGAGAGCGGATGGCTGCGGCGCTCACCGGCGACGGCCCGGTCGACGCCCGGACCGCCGCGCTGCTCACGCTGACCCGCGCGGTCGGCCTGGACCGCAAGATCTTCCGCGAGCTGCCAAAGGAGCGGGTCAAGGCGCGCATCGACGAGATCGCCGCCGGTGACTGGGCATCGGCCGCCGTCAAGAAGGCGATCGAGGAGATGCAGGCCGCGCTTATGGTCGCGATGACGGCCGGGACGAGCGCCGCCATCATGACCACCACGACCAGCTGAAGGCGACGGCGGCGGCACCGCTCGGGTGCCGCCGCCGTCGTGGTCCGGCTTCCTGCCGGGGTACGCCTCAGCTCGCGGTCGGCGCGACCTCCGGCTCACCGGCCGGGGCCTCCGGCTTGACCGAGCGCAGCAGCACGCTCGCCACGTCGACCACCTCGACCTGCTCGCCCGCGCCCTTGCCGTTCACGCCGTCGTTGAGCATCGTCGAGCAGAACGGGCAGCCGACCGCGATGGTCTTCGCCCCGGTGGACATGGCCTCCTCGACCCGGTCCACGTTGATCCGCTTACCGATCTTCTCCTCCATCCACATCCGGGCGCCGCCGGCGCCGCAGCAGAAGGAGCGCTCGCTGTTACGCGGCATCTCGGTCAGCTCGCCCTGGATCGAGTCGCCGAGCACCTCGCGCGGGGCGGCGAAGATCCGGTTGTGGCGGCCCAGGTAGCACGGGTCGTGGTAGGTCACGCCGCCGTCGACCGGCTGCACCGGGGTGAGCTTGCCGGCGCTGACCAGGTGGGCCAGCAGCTGGGTGTGGTGCACCACCTCGAACTCGCCGCCGAGCTGGCCGTACTCGTTGCCCAGGGTGTTGAAGCAGTGCGGGCAGGTGGCGACGATCTTGCGCTTGCTCTTCTCCCGGCCCTCGAACGCCTCGTTCAGCGTCTCGACGTTCTGCTGGGCCAGCATCTGGAAGACGAACTCGTTGCCGATGCGGCGCGCCGGGTCGCCGGAGCAGGTCTCGCCCTCGCCGAGGATGGCGAACTTGACGCCCGCCTCGTTCAGCAGCGTGGCGACCGCGCGGGTGGTCTTCTTGGCCCGGTCCTCGAACGCGCCGGCGCAGCCGACCCAGAAGAGGTACTCGAAGTCGTCGACCTCGCCGACGCGCGGCACCTCGAACCCGAGGCCCTTGGTCCAGTCCTCGCGGGTGTTCTGCGGGGCGCCCCACGGGTTGCCCTTGTTCTCCAGGTTGCGGAGCATGACGCCGGCCTCGGACGGGAAGCTCGACTCGATCAGCACCTGGTAGCGGCGCATGTCGACGATGTGGTCCACGTGCTCGATGTCGACCGGGCACTGCTCGACGCAGGCGCCGCAGGTGGTGCAGGACCAGAGTACGTCCGGGTCGATGACACCGCCCTCTTCGGCGGTGCCGATCAGCGGCCGGTCCGCCTCGGCCATGGCCAGCACGTCCACGCCGGCCAGCTGCTCCTGCGTGGCCTTCTCCTCGCCGGTGAGGTCCTTGCCGCCACCGGCCAGCAGGTACGGCGCCTTGGCGTACGCGTGGTCACGCAGGCTCAGCACCAGCAGCTTCGGCGACAGCGGCTTGCCGGTGTTCCAGGCGGGGCACTGCGACTGGCAGCGACCGCACTCGGTGCAGGTGCTGAAGTCGAGCAGGCCCTTCCAGGTGAACTGCTCGACCTGGGCGACACCGAACTGGTCCTTCTCCGGGTCGGCCTCCTCGAAGTCCAGCGGCTTGCCCTCGCTGGTCATCGGGCGCAGCGGGCCCAGGCCGGAACCGGCCGGCTTCTCCGGGTCGCGCTTGAAGAAGATGTTCGGGAAGGCCAGGAAGCGGTGCCAGGCCACGCCCATGGTGACGTTCAGCGAGATCACGATGAGCCAGGTCATCGAAATGGCGATCTTGATGAGCGCGGCGACGCTGACGCCCGCCTCCCAGTCCGGGAGGACCGAGCCGACCGCGTGGCTGAGCGGGGCGGCCCAGACCGGGTACTCGAAGTGGTCGGTGGCGACCTTGAAGCCCCGGATCACGAACCCGAAGATCAGGACCAACAGGACGACCCACTCGACGAAGTAGCCCTGCCACATGGTCGAGCCGGTGAACCGGGAGCGGTTCTCCGCGCGGCCGGGCCGGTTGCGCAGCCGGATCGCCATCAGCACCAGGATGCCGACCAGGCCGAGGATGCCGATCCACTCGGTGACCAGACCGAAGATCGTCCAGTGCCCGATGATCGGCAGCCCACCGCCGGTGGAGACGACCTCGAAGTAGGCCTCCAGCACCAGCAGCGACAGCACGATGAAGCCGACCATCACGAACCAGTGGGCGGCGCCGACCACGCTCCACTTGAGCATGCGGGTGTGACCGGCGGTCTCCACCAGCATCTTCTTCGTACGCGCGCCCTTGTCGCCGAACCGCTCCGGCGCGGGCTGGCCGAGCCGGATGACGGCGGTCATCTTCATGACCGCGCGCACCGCAAGCCACACCGCCACCGCGGTGATGGCGGCCGCGAGGATCGTGGTGACGATCTGGACGCTGCCCATCGAGTTGGCCTCCCGGTCTGCTGCTTTGTCCGTGCAGCCTACGCGCAAGGTTACCCAGCAGTAACGTGAGTCTTCTCGCACCAGGCCACGCCGCCCTGCGCACACCTTAGGTGGACCGGCGCCGAAGCGCCGGGCAGGGGCGGCGTGGCGTGACCTACGCCGGGGTGGGGCAGCGCCGGATCAGCGCCAGCGGGAGAGCAGGATCAGCGACGAGACCATCGCGCCGAAGCCCACGGCGAGGTTCCAGTAACCCCAGCTGGCGACCGGGTACGCCTGCTCGGACAGGTAGTAGAGCACCAGCCAGCCGATGCCCGCCACGATCAGCGTGACCGCCGTGACCGGCAGCCAGATCGGGCTAGGCTTGCGCGTCGACGCCGTCGCCGTCGGACGTACGTCCGTCGGCGGGGTGTACACCTTCTTCTTGCGGACCTGAGACTTGGGCACGACGCTCTCCAGAGGGGGGTACGACCTCGTCCGGCCTGACAACCGGGCGCGAGGGCGACGGTCCATGGCCAATAATGTTCGACAGCTAGCGTAGTCCGGACGGACCGTCCAGGCCACGAATGGGGCCAGGCCGGTGCACTCAGTAACCGGAAAGAGCGGACTTTCCGGGTCGAGCAGGTCGGCTCGCACCGGCGCGGGCCGGAACGAGACGACGGGAAAGGGAACGCCCGGTGGAGTACACGTCCGGCGCCGCCTCCTGGCAGAAGGTCCTCCGCCGCGCGGCAGCCGCCCTGCTGCCCCGGCGCGCACGCCAGCGCCGCCCCGGCTGGTCCGTCGGCGTACCCCTGATCGCCGCCGCGGCCGGTCTGCTGTTCACCACCACCGCCACCACCGCGGGCGGCACCTCCCTGCGTGAGGACCGCCGGCCTCAGCTGACCCAGCTGATCGAGGACCGCCGCGAGGAGGTCGCCGCCAGCGAGGCGAAGGCCGCCCGACTCCGGGCCGAGGTGGAGGAGCAGACCGAAGCGCTCGCCGGCGCCGACGGGCCGATCAAGACCGAGCGGGACCGGGCCGCCGCCAGCCGGCAGGGCGCCGGGTTCACAGCGCTCACCGGCAGCGGCGTGACTGTCGAGCTGAACGACGCCGACCGCCGGCCCGACCAGCCGCTGCCGAAGGGCGCCAGCAACGACGACCTGGTGGTGCACCAGGGCGACGTCCAGGCGGTCGTCAACGCGCTCTGGGCCGGCGGCGCGGAGGCCATGTCAATCATGAACGTCCGCGTGCTGAGCACCAGCGCGGTACGCTGCGTCGGTAACACCCTGCTGCTGCACGGCCGGGTGTACTCCCCTCCTTTCAAGATCGTGGCAATCGGCGATCCCGCGGAACTCCAGCGGGCGCTCGCCGCCTCTGAGGGAGTGCGGGTGTTCAAGGAAGTGGCCGACCACTACCAACTCGGGTACGTCGAGCGCGTCTCCACCGTCACCGTGCCGGCGTTCGAGGACTCCACCGCGTTGCAATCGGCGACGGTGCCCCGGTGACCGGCGGCGACCCCCGGGAACGCACCGGCCACGACCGCCAGGAGGAGCCGACAGCGTTCCTCCCCCGGGTCGAGCGTCCGGCCCCGGCGTCGCCACAGCCGCTCCACCTGCCCTGGCCCGACGCCGGTCCGGCCCACACCGCCCCGGCCCGACGCGACCCGGACACCCGCCAGCCCGCGCCGTCACGGACCGGCCAACCGCCGTCCGCCCCGCCACGGACCGCCCCGCCGGTCGCTCCGCCGCCGCCGTGGCCGGGCAGTCAGGCGCATCAACCGGCGAGCGCCTCCCGCCCCGAGGCCGACCCCCGGTTCCGCCCCCCGGCGAGCGAGCTTCCCCCCAGGGGTACGCCCCACCCGGCCGGCCCGGCGCACCAGGGCGCCGGACACCACGGCCCTACGCAGAACGGCCCCGCGCCCCACGGGCCTGCGCAGAACGGCCCCGCGCCCCACGGAGCGGCGCCCCGGGGTGGTCCCGCTCCCGGGATGCGCCCGGCCGCACCCGGCGACGTCGCACACCGGCCGGGCGAGCGCCAGTCGCGACCGGAGGGGTACGGACCGGCGGGGCAGCAATACGCCGTCCGCCATTCCACAGGTGGGGCGATCCCGCCCGAGCGTGGTGGCCGCGGTGGACAGCCACCGCAGAACGGCACCCGCCCGTGGGAGGCCGGCGGACGCCCGCCGGAGGACGGTCGCCGACCGGCGGGGGGTGAGGGACGGCCGCCCGGCGTACCCCCTCTCGGCGGGCCGGCCGGCGCGGACCGGAACCCTCCGGCCGACCCCGGAGCGACGACGGTGCTGCCCGCCGTCACCCGCCCACCCGCGGACCCCCACCTGGACGCCACCGGGCTGATGGGCGCGGTGCCCCCGGTGCCTGACACCGGCGACGGCGGCGGTGGTGGCGCCGAACCGCCCGCCGAGCCGCCCCGCCCTCGGCGCGGCGAGCGGGTGGTGCAACTGCGGCCCGAGCAGACCGGCGACGGGTACCGCAGCGTCTACTCCGAGCTGACCCGCCCCACCGTCGGCTCCCGGCTGCGCACCGTCGTGCGGGGCACCGGCGAGCTGCTGATCACCTTCGGGCTGGTGGTGCTTCTCTTCGCCGGGTACGAGATCTGGGGCAAGGCGGTCATCGTCGAGGCCCACCAGAGCGACCTGAACAGCCAGCTCGCCCAGGAGTGGGACGCGGCGGCGGACCCGACCGTCGGCCCGACCACCGGGCCGACGGTGAAGCCGAAGCCACCGGCGGAGGGCAGGCCGGTCGCCGGCCTCTACATCCCCAAGTTCGACAAGCACTGGGTGGTGGTCGAGGGGGTCAGCCCGGAGGACATCCGGTACGCGCCGGGCCGCTACCCGGACAGTGCCATGCCCGGCGAGGTGGGCAACTTCTCCGTCGCCGGCCACCGGATCCGCTCCACGTTCTGGCGGCTGGACGAGATGAAGGCCGGCGACGCGATAGTGGTCGAGACCAAGACGGAGTGGCTCGTCTACCGGGTATACCAGCAGCGGATCGTCAAGCCGTCCCAGGTGGAGGTGGTCGCGCCGGTGCCCGGCAAGCCGGGTCAGAAGCCCACCGAGAAGCTGCTGACGCTCACCACCTGCAACCCGAAGTTCGACAACTACCAGCGGTTGATCATCCACGCCCGGCTCGACCACACGCAGGCCAAGTCGGCGGGCCGCCCGGCCGAGTTGGAGGCGTGAGCCGTGTACTCGTGGATCTGGCGCAAACTCCCGTTCGGGCTGCCCGGCAAGCTGTTCGGCTCGCTGGTGCTGGCCACCGCCACCGTCGCGCTGCTCTGGTTCGTGGTCTTCCCGTGGGCCGAGCCGCTGCTGCCCTTCGACGACGTGCAGGTCACCCAGGACTCCGGCGTACCGGGTGACGGTGGGATCACCGAGCCGACCGGGCTGCCCGGCGAGGAGGAGCTGCCGTACAGCACCGAGACGAACAACGCCCCACCCTCCACCCCGAACAGGTGACAGCGATGCGCGTACTGGTGATCGACAACTACGACTCGTTCGTCTTCAACCTCGTGCAGTACCTCGGCCAGCTCGGCGCCGACTGCGAGGTGCGGCGCAACGACGAGATCGACGTCGCCGAGGTGGGCCGCCTCGGCGCCGCCGGTGTCCTGCTGTCACCCGGGCCGGGCAGTCCGGACCGGGCCGGCATCTGCCTGGACGTGATCCGCGAGTACGCGGGCAAGCTCCCGATCTTCGGCGTCTGCCTCGGTCACCAGGCGATCGGCGAGGCGTTCGGCGCGACTGTGGCCCGCGCGCCGGAACTGCTGCACGGCAAGACCTCGGAGGTACGCCACGACGGCGTGGGCGTGCTCGCCGGTCTGCCCGACCCGTTCACCGCCACCCGCTACCACTCGCTCGCCGTACTGCCCGAGACGCTCCCCGACGAGCTGGAGGTCACCGGCCGGACCGCCTCCGGCGTGGTGATGGCGATGCGGCACCGCACGCTGCCGATCGAGGGCGTGCAGTTCCACCCCGAGTCGGTGCTGACCGAGGGCGGTCACCTGATGCTGGCGAACTGGCTCGCCGCCTGCGGCTTCCCCGCGGCGCTGGAGCGCGCCCCGGAACTGGCCGCCGAGGTCGACGCCCGCCGTCAGGCCGCCTTCTCCCCAGCCTGACGCCCCCGCCCGCTTCTCACCCGGCGCGGTCCCGCCCGCCCTTTCTCGGTCGATCATGAAGGTGGCGGGGATAAATCGGACGCCTTGCGCCGCCAACTTCATGATCGTCGCGAGAATGGGCGCGGCGGCGGCCCCGGGGGTCGGGGACGCCGCCGCGTCGTGCTCAGGTCTTGCTCAGCGGTCGGTACGCGTCGGGGCCACCGGCGGGAACGGGAAGCCACTGCCGCCGCCGTTGCCGCCACCGTTGCCCGGCGTGCTCGGGGACGTGCTGGGCGAGCCGCTCGGCGTTGGGCTGGTCGGCTCCTCTTCGCGCGGCACGTCGACCTCGATGGTCACCGTCTCGCCCTTGGCCAGCTTCCTATTGGGCGACGGGGACTGACCGCTGACCTTGCCCACCTGGGCCGGTTCGACCTCTTCGCCGTCGACCACCTTGACCCGGTAGCCGGCGTTCTCAAGCTGCTTCCTCGCCTGGTCCTCGGTGAAGCCGCGGACGTCCGGCACCTCGGCGACGTTGCCCTTGGAGACCTCGAGCGTCACCTTGGTGTTCGGGGCCACCGTGCTGCCCTCGTCGGGCGACACGTTGACCACCTGTTCCTTCGGGGCGCTGTCGGTAACGTCCTTGCGGACCACGGTGAGCCCCAGGCCTTCCAGGGTCGCCTTCACGCTGGTGAAGGTGCCACCCTTGAGGGCCTGCGGGATGGTGACGTCGTCCGGACCGGCGCAGATCTGGACCGTGACCGCGCTGTTCTTCTCCACCCGCTGGCCGAACGGCGGGTTCTGCTCGACCACGGTGCCCTTCTTGCACTCGGCGTTCTTGACCGGGTCCCCGGGGGCGAAACGCAGCCCGGCCTGGCTGAGCGCGGCCTGCGCGTCGGCCTGCGTGCGGTCCACCAACTGCGGCACCGACACCTTCTCGTTGCCGGCCTGGTTGAGCCAGAGCGCCGTGCCGAGCGCGATCACCGCGAGCACGCCGAGGGTGGCGAACGCGGCGATGACCCAGGACGAGCTCTTGCGCTTGCCCGGGTCGCCGACCCGCGCCACCGGCTGCTGGCGGGTCTGCGGGCCCATCATCTGGGTCTGCTGCGCCTGGTGGTAGCCGCCCGCGGCGGCGCCCATCGGCATGGTCTCCTCGGCCGGCATCACCGGGGTGGCGAGCACCGGCCGGCCGGCGGCGGCGCGGAGCAGGTCCGCCCGCATCTCGCCGGCGCTCTGGTAGCGGTTGAGCGGGTTCTTCGACAGCGCCTTGAGCACGATGGCGTCGACAGCGGGGTTGACGTCCGGGTTGATCGTGCTCGGCGTCGGCGGCTGCTCCCGCACGTGCTGGTACGCGACGCTGACCGGGCTGTCCCCGACGAACGGCGGGTGGCCGCAGAGCAGCTCGAACAGCACGCAGCCGGCCGCGTAGACGTCGGAGCGGGCGTCGACCGCCTCGCCGCGCGCCTGCTCGGGGGAGAGGTATTGTGCGGTGCCGATGACCGCGCTGGTCTGCGTCATCGTGGTGGCGCCGCTGGCGAGCGCCCGGGCGATGCCGAAGTCCATCACCTTGACCTGGCCGGTCTGGGTGAGCATCACGTTTCCGGGCTTGATGTCCCGGTGGATGATCCCGTGCCGGTGGCTGAACTCCAGCGCGGCGCACATGTCGGCGCAGATCTCCAGCGCCCGGCGCGGCTGGAGCCGCCCCTCGACGCCGAGGACCTCCTTGAGGGTCCGGCCGTTGACGAACTCCATCACGATGAACGGCAGGGTCTCGCCCGTGGGGGCGGTCTCCTCACCGGTGTCGTAGACGGCGACGATGGCCGGGTGGTTGAGCGACGCGGCGTTCTGCGCCTCACGGCGGAACCGCATCTGGAAGGTGGCATCCCGGGCCAGATCGGCACGGAGCATCTTGATCGCGACATCCCGCCCGAGCCGGAGGTCACGGCCGCGGTGCACCTCGGCCATGCCGCCGTAGCCCAGCAGCTCGCCGACCTGGTACCTGCCACCGAGCAGGCGGGCCTGCGCTGTCATCGCGTCTCTCGTCCTTCGCTCGTCGTCGTACCGCCGCCGGCCGGCAGGAGGCGTACCTCACGACGGTACGACGTGCGGACCGGATAGTCGCCTCCGTACGGCTGCACCGCGCCGGAGGTCACGCTCACACTCGCCGAAGCGGATGCGGTAGCACCGTATTTCCGGTACAGGAACGAAATCACGCCCGAGCAGAGGATGACCAGTACGGCCACCACGATCGCCGTCGTCCACAGCCCGGACCGGGAGCGTCGGGGCGGAGCGGCGGCGGGCGGTCGCGCGTACCCCAGGGGGTTGTGCTGGGGCACGGGGCGTGGCTGCGGGACGGGGGCCGCGCCGCGCGGCGCCACCGGCGGACGGGGCTGCGGGGCGGGGTGCGCGATCACGGCCGGGCGCGGCGCGGCGACCGGCGGGCGGGCCGGTGACACGGGCGGCCGGGGCTGCGGGCGCGGGGCGGCGGCCGGCGGCTGCGGACGCGGAGCGGCGGTGGGCACCTGCGCCCGCGCGACGGGCGCGGCAGGCGAGGCGGGTACGCCGGAGATCGGGTGCCCGGAGCGGGCCGCCTGGGAGAGTGCGAGCTTGGCCTGCCGGGCGATGCTCGCCAGCGCGGCGGCGCTCGGCCAGCGCGCGGCCGGATCCTTCGCCATGGCCCGCTCGACGATCGCCCGGACCTGGGGCGGGATGTCGGCCGGAAGCGCCCGCGGAGTGTCCCGTACGTGCTTCATGGCGATTTCGAGGGGGTTGTCCCCCTCGAACGGGCGGCGGCCGGCCAGGCACTGGTACGCGACCACGCCCAGCGCGTAGACGTCCGAGGCGGGGGTGGCGACAGCGCCGGTGGCCTGCTCCGGCGAGATGTACGAGGCGGTGCCGAGCACCGAGCCGGCGGCGGTGAGCTGGCCGACCAGGTCCGAGCGGGCGATGCCGAAGTCGGTGAGCACGAGCGTGCCGTTCGGCCGGACCAGCAGGTTGCCGGGCTTCACGTCGCGGTGCACGATGCCCTTCTCGTGCGCCGCGTGCAACGCGTCGGCGGCCTGCGCCAGCAGTGCCATCGTGCGGGCCGGGGTCAGCCGGCCGACGCGGCTGAGCGTGGCGGAGAGCGCGTCGCCCTCGACGTACTCCATCACCAGGAAGGCGATGTGCTGGTCGCTGCCGAAGTCGTAGACGTCGACCACGCCGGGGTGGTTGATGGTGGCCATGGTCCGGGCCTCGCCGCGGAACCGCTCGGCGAAGCCCGGTTCGTCCAGCAGTGCCGGGAGCAGGCTCTTCACCGCGACGGTACGGCCCAGCACCTGGTCGGTGCCGCGCCACACGTCGCCCATGCCACCGCTGGCGATCCGCTCGTCGAGGCGGTAGCGGTTGCCGAGCTTCACTCCCGGACCGAGCACGTCAGCGCCTCCCGGAGTCGGCGATCGCCGCCGCCATGATCCGGCCGGCGATGCGGGCCGCCTCGGCGCTGCCGCCGCTGCCCGCCTGCTCCAGCTCGACGCAGACCGCGGAGAGCGGCGTGCCGTCCTTGTCCAGGGCGAAGCCGATGAACCAGCCGTGGTCCGGGGTGTTCGGGCCGGACTGGGCGGTACCGGTCTTGCCGCCGACCAGGAAGCCGTCGATGGCGGCCCGGCGGCCGGTGCCCTCCTTCACCACGTTCTGCATCATGTCGCGCAGGTCGGCGGCGACCTGGCCGCTGATCGGGCGGCGCAGCTCGCGCGGCTGGGCGGCGTCGTAGACGGTGGTGCGGTCCGGCCCGAGCAGCTGCTTGACCAGGTACGGACGCATCTGCTTGCCGTCCTTGTTGGCCACCGCGGCGGCGATCATCGCGCCCTGCAACGGGGTCATCCGCACGTTGTTCTGGCCGATCGACGACTGCGCCAGAGCGGCCTGGTCGGTGCTGCCGTCCGGGTTCTGCATGTCGCCGGTGCGGCTGGCCGCCACCGGCAGGCCGCCCTCACCGAGCTGGCCGACGGTGAGGTCCTCCTGCTCGAAGCCGAACTGCTTGGCCTTCTCCTTGACCTTGTCCGAACCGAGGCGTACGCCGAGCTGGGCGAAGCCGGTGTTGCAGGACTCGGTCACCGCCTCCCGCAGCGTCACCTGCGACTCGGGGCAGATCGACGGCGCGGCGTTGCGGATCGGCTGGCCGGCGCCGGGCGCGGTGTAGCTGGAACCGGCCGGGATGCGGGTCTGCTGCCCGACGCCGTTCTCCAGCGCAGCCGCCGCCATGATGATCTTGAAGGTGGAGCCCGGCGGCAGCGTCTCGGACAGCGCCCGGTTCGCCAGCGGCCGGTCCTTGTCCTTCTCCAGCGTGTTGTACGCCCGGTCCGCCTCGGTGCTGTTGTGACTCGCCAGCGGGTTCGGGTCGAAGCTCGGCATGGACACCAGCGCCTGCACCGCGCCGGTACGCGGGTCGATCGCGATGGCCGCGCCCTTGGTCGCGCCGACCTGGTTGTCGTTGAGCTGCTTGTACGCCGTCTCCTGGGCCCGCTTGGAGAGCGTCAGCAGCACGTTCCCGCCACCGGTCTCGTCACCGGTGAACATGTCCTTGATCCGGCTGGCGATGAGCGCGTCGCTGGTGCCGGCGAGGAAGTCGTTCTCCACCCGCTCGATGCCGCTCGCGCTGCCGTTGACCGGCTTCCAGCCGAGCACGTGCGCGTACATCGCCCCGCCCGGGTAGGTGCGCTGGTACTTCAGCTCACCACCGGTCTCCTTGCTGACCGCGTACGCGGTGCCGCCCACCTCGATGTTCCCGCGCTTGCGGTCGTACTCGGCGACCTGGACCCGGCCGTTGTAGTCGCTGTTGCGGTACTCGTCGGCCTTGTAGGCCTGGATCCAGTTCAGGTTCGCGAACAGGAGCCCGAACAGGACCATCACGACCACGCCGACGCGGCGCAGAGGGGCATTCACGGCCGGATCACCTCCGTCGGGGCGCCGTGCAACTGCTCGGGTGGGCCGCCTGCCGGCCGGGCGGCCGGGCCACCGCCGCCGGTCACCGGGCGGCGGGCGCCGTCCGAGACCCGCAGCAGCAGGGCGATCAGCAGCCAGTTCGCCATCAGCGAGGAGCCACCGGCGGACAGGAACGGGGTGGTCTGACCGGTCAGCGGGATGAGCTTGCTGATGCCGCCGACGATGACGAAGACCTGGAGGCCCAGCGTGAACGCCAGACCACCGGCGAGCAGCTTGCCGAACGAGTCCCGTACCGCCAGCGCGGCACGCAGGCCACGCTCGACGATCAGCAGGTAGATCACCAGCAGCGCGGAGAGACCGAACAGGCCGATCTCCTCACCGATGCCGGCGAAGATGAAGTCGGTCTGCACCTCGGGCAGCAGCGCCGGCTGGCCGCCGCCCGGCCCGGCCCCGAACAGGCCGCCGGTGCCGAGCGTGAGCAGACCCTGCACCAGCTGGTAGCCCCTGTCGTACGGCTCGGCGAACGGGTCCAGCCAGATCTGCGCCCGGTCGTAGAAGTTCGCGAACGGGCCGCCCACGGTGCTGCCCAGCACGTACGCCAGGTAGGCGCCGCCGAAGAACAGGATCAGGCCGATGAGCAGCCAGCTGACCCGCTCGGTGGCGATGTAGAGCGTCACCACGAACATGCCGAAGTAGAGCAGCGAGGTGCCGAGGTCCTTCTCGAAGATCAGGACCAGGAGGCTGACCAGCCAGACCACGAGCACCGGGCCGAGGTCTCGCCCGCGCGGGAAGTCGATGCCCAGCACCCGCCGGCTGGCGAGCGAGAGCACCTCGCGCTTGCGCACCAGGTAGTAGGCGAAGAACGTGAGCAGGGCCAGCTTGGCGAACTCACCCGGCTGGATGGAGAATCCGCCGAACTTGATCCACAGCTTCGCGCCGTTGATCTCGGAGAACCGGCTGGGCAGCACCGCCGGGATCATCACCAGCACGATGCCGGCCAGGCCCAGCGTGTACGCGTACCGGGACAGCGAACGGTGGTCGCGCAGGATCGCCAGCAGAGCGGCGGCGAGCACCACCGCGGCGAGCGTCCAGGCGAGCTGCCGGCCGCCGGTGCCGGCGAAGACGGCCAGGTCCTCCCGCTCGGCGGGCGTGGCCTTGGCCAGGTCGTAGCGGCGCAGGAAGCCGACCCCGATGCCGTTGAGCAGTGCCACCGCCGGCAGCAGCGCCGGATCGGCGTACGGCGCCAGCCAGCGGATCACCAGGTGCAGACCGAGGAAGACCAGCCCCAGCGCGGCGGCCGGAATCCAGAAGTCGGGCGTGATCGTGTCCAGCGCCTTCGCCTCGATCATCGCCGCGTACGCCGCGACGAGCACCATGGCGAGCAGGAGCAGGGACAGCTCGGCGTTGCGCCGGGACCGGGCCAGGCGTACGCCGGACTCCTCGCCCGTCGAAGCGGGCGAGGCGGCCGGTACGGCGGCTGCGGTCACGGATACGTCCTCGGGATCGAGCCGGCACTCACTCCGGCGACCGGCAACCCGCCGGGTCGGCCGGCGGAACGGTGTCGGAGGGTACGGCGTCGGGCGTGATGGTCGTCAGCGGCGTCGACGCGCCGGGGCTCGGTGAGCCGGCCGGCGGAACGGACGGTGCGGGACTGCCGCTGACCTGCGGGTTCAGCCCGCCCGCTGCCGGGCTCGGACTGGTCGCACCGGGCGACGGGTCGGGCGGGCAGAGCGGCTTGAGGTTCGGGTTCGCCGGATCCTCACTCGTCAGCTCCGCCAGCCGGCGCTCCGCGTCCGGCTCGTTGCGGGCCTGGATGCCCTGCTTCACCCGCTCCTGGGCGGCGAGGGTGAGGTCGTCGAGCCGGGCCTCGCTGCGCGCGTGCACGTTCGACAGGTCCAGTCCGGCGACCTGGCCGGGCACCCCGCGGAAGACCGCGAGCTGGCCGTCGTCGGTGGCGCCGACGTAGAACTGCCGCTGGGTGTACGTCCACCCGCCGAACGCGCCACCGCCGACGATCACCGCGAGCGCCAGCACCATCGCGACGGTGCGCAGCGGCCGGCGGCGACGCCGTTCCGGCTCGTCGTCGCGGTTGTCCGCCGGCTCCTCCGGCGCGGGTGGCCGGGGGGCGGACAGCGCCGAGGCGCGGGCCGCCGGGGTGGAGTCGTCGGCCGAGGTCGCCATGCCCCGGTCGCGGGCGGCGGCGCCGCCGACGATCGGGGACGCCTCGACGATGTCCTGGTCGGTGGCGTCGGCGATGATCACCGTGATGTTGTCCGGGCCGCCGCCGCGCAGCGCGAGCTGCACCAGGCGTTCCACGCACCGCTGCGGGTCGGGGTACTCCCGCATGGTGTCCGCGATGGTCTCCGCGCTGACCACGCCGGAGAGCCCGTCGGAGCAGATCAGGTAGCGGTCGCCGGGCAGCACCTGGCGGACGCTGTACTCCGGGTCGATGTCGCGGCCGTCGAGCGCCCGGGTGAGCAGCGAGCGCTGGGGGTGACTGCTCGCCTCCTCCGCGCTGATCCGGCCCTCGTCGACGAGCATCTGGACGTACGTGTCGTCCTTGGTGATCTGCGCGAACTCGCCGTTGCGCAGGAGATAGGCCCGGGAGTCACCGATGTGGACCATGCCGAGCTTGCTGCCGGAGAAGAGGGTCGCGGTGAGCGTCGTGCCCATCCCCTCCAGCTGCGGGTTGGCGTCCACGGTGTCGCGGAGCTGCTGGTTGGCGGTGCCCACGGCGGAGCGGAGCGCGTCGACCAGGGCGTCACCGGGGACGTCCTCGTCGAGGGGCGCCATGGCACCGATGACGATGTTGCTGGCGACGTCACCGGCGGCCATGCCGCCCATGCCGTCGGCCACGGCGAGCAGCCGCGGTCCGGCGTAGACGGAATCTTGATTACCGTCTCGGATCAGACCGCGGTCGCTGTGGGCCGCGTAGCGCAGGGTCAGAGTCATGGCCGTAATTCGAGGGAAGTGCGGCCGATCCGGATCGGCACGCCGAGGGGGACGGGGGTTGGTCCGGTGACCTTAGCGCGATCGAGATAGGTGCCGTTAGTCGATCCGAGGTCCTCGACGTACCACTGCCCGTCGCGGGGCACCAGCCGGGCGTGTCGCGCCGAGGCGTAGTCGTCGGTGATCACCAGGGTCGAGTCCTCCGCGCGGCCGATGGTGATCTGGGCCTCCCCGAGCGTGATCCGGGTGCCGGCGAGCTGACCGGCGGTGACCACCAGCTGGTGGGCGGCCCGGCCGCGCTTGGCCTTCGCCGGCTTCCCCGGCTGCCCGGTCGACGCGCCGATCCCCCGCGGCGCGGCCACGAGCCGGCCCGACCGGGCACCGGCGAAGAGGTCCCGGCGGATCACGCCGACCACCGTGAACACGAAGATCCACAGCAGGATCAGGAACCCGAACCGGGCGACGGTGATGACGAGTTCCGGCAACGCGGATCAGCCGTCCACGCGGAAGGTCAGCGTCGTGGTGCCGAGCTGGATCATGTCGCCGGGGTTGAGGGCGACCGCCGAGACCCGCTGGCCGTTGACCATCGTGCCGTTGGTGGAGCCCAGGTCGGTCAGCACCACCTGGCCGCCGTCGAAGTCCAGCCGGGCGTGGCGCCGGGAGATGCCGACGTCGGGCAGGCGCAGGTTGGCCTGGTCGCCGCGGCCGATCACGGTCGAGCCCATCTGGAGGGGGTAGGTGCGGCCGTCGCCCGAGACCAGGCGGACGTTGCGGCCGCCGCCGTGACCGGGCGGAGGGCCGTAGCCGCCACCCTGGTCGTACGCCGGGTACGCCGGGCCGGCGTCGTAGCCGCCGGGCGCGGAGACCGGGGCGACGTCCCCGCCGGTGTAGACCTCGGCGGTGACCCGGAACATGCCGGTGTCCAGGCCCTCACCGCGTTCGACCTCGACGATCACGTCGCCGTAGACCGTCCACGCCTGCTCGCCGATGAACTCCGCCTGCGACTGGGCCAGCTCCTGGGCCAGCGCGGCAGCGTACGGCGCCAGCCGACTGTGGTCGTAGGGCGAGAGATCGATCACGTAGCGGTTGGGCACAAGGGTGCGCCCACCGGCCAGGATCGCCTTGTGCGCCTCGGCCTCCCGCTGCATGGCGTTGAGGATCTCCACGGGGTGGACCACCCCTTTGAAGACCTTGGCGAAGGCCCCCTCGACCAGGCCTTCCAGACGCTTCTCGAAGCGTTGCAGCACGCTCACCGGCTCCTCCTCGGGTCCCGAGGCAATGATGGTATCCGGACACCGCCTCCGCAGCTCACACGCCGCTCGGCCGGCTGCCGTCGGCCCGTTCGTGACCAGGCCCGCGAGCGTGCTAAAGTTTCGCCCGCCACGAGCGGTGATCGTTCGTGGCGTGACCAGTGGACAGCGTAATATGTCCCGGCACCCGCCGCAGATGGCGGGCGCGGGATGCGATATGGTGTTCCAGGTCGTGCCACGGGGATGTGGCGGAATGGCAGACGCGCACGGTTCAGGTCCGTGTGTCCGAAAGGACGTGGGGGTTCAACTCCCCCCATCCCCACCAGGACAAGGGCTCCGCACACAGCGGGGCCCTTGCTTCGTATCGGGGCGTTCCGGACGTCACGCTATGCTCCGATGGTTTCCCTGCCTCCCATGGACCAGGAGTGGCGTGTGACTGTCGCGTTGGTGACCGGTTCCGGCGGTCTGATCGGCTCCGAGGCGGCCCGGCACTTCGCCGGACTCGGTCTCGACGTGGTCGGCATCGACAACGACATGCGGCGGTACTTCTTCGGCGAGGACGGCTCGACCGCCTGGAGCCTCGACCGGCTCGCCGCCGACCTCGGCTCCGCGTACACCCACCACGCCGTCGACATCCGCGACCGCGACGGGCTGGAGCAGGTCTTCAAGCGGTACGGCAAGGACATCGCCGTGGTGATCCACAGCGCCGCCCAGCCGAGCCACGACTGGGCCGCCAAGGAGCCGTTCACCGACTTCGACGTGAACGCCGGCGGCACGCTCAACGTGCTGGAGAACACCCGGCGGCACGCCGTCGACGCGCCGTTCATCCACTGCTCCACCAACAAGGTGTACGGCGACCGGCCGAACTCGCTCCCGCTGATCGAGCTGGAGACCCGGTACGAGCTGCCCGAGGACCACCGCTGGTACGACGGCATCACCGAGGACATGTCGATCGACGAGTCGCTGCACTCGATCTTCGGCGCCTCGAAGGTCGCCTCCGACGTGATGGTCCAGGAGTACGGCCGCTACTTCGACATGAGGACCGCCTGCTTCCGGGGCGGCACGCTGACCGGCCCGGCGCACTCCGCCGCCGAGCTGCACGGCTTCCTGGCGTACCTGATGCGCTGCGTGATGGAGGGCCGGACCTACAACCTCTTCGGCTACAAGGGGAAGATGGTCCGGGACGCCATCCACTCGCACGACGTCCTCACCGCGTTCGAGGCGTTCTTCCGGGAGCCGCGCTCGGCCCAGGTCTACAACCTCGGCGGCGGCCGGCACTCCAACACCTCGCACATCGAGGCGTTCCGGGTCGCCCAGGAGATCACCGGCCGCGAGGCCCGGATCAACTACGTCGAGCAGGCCCGCACCGGCGACCACCAGTGGTACGTCAGCAGCATGGCCCGCTTCGAGGAGCACTACCCGTCCTGGAAGATCACGTACGACGTGCCGATGATCCTCCGCGAGATCTACGAGGCGAACGCCGACAAGTGGGTGCCGAAGGCATGACCGCCGGGACCAAGCGCAACGTGCTCGGCGTCGGGGTCGACGCCACCGACTACGCCCGGGCCACCGAGGCCGTGGTGGCGGCCGCGCACGAACGCCGCCCGCTGGCGCTCACCGCGCTCGCCGTGCACGGCGTGATGACCGGCGTGCTCGACCCGGCGCACAACGCCCGGCTCAACTCGTTCGACGTGGTCACCCCGGACGGGCAGCCGGTGCGCTGGGCGCTCAACCTGCTGCACGGCGCCGGGCTCACCGACCGCGTCTACGGGCCGGAGCTGACCCTGCGGGTGCTCGCCCGGTTCGCCGAGGAAGGGCTGCCCGTCTACCTCTACGGCTCCACCGAGGAGACGCTGTCCCGGCTGGTCCCGGCGCTGGAGCGCAAGTTCCCCGCGCTGAAGGTCGCCGGGGTCGAGCCGTCCAAGTTCCGCGCCGTCGCGCCGGGCGAGGACGCCGAGATCGCCGACCGGATCCGGGCCAGCGGCGCCCGCCTCGTCCTGGTCGGGCTGGGCTGCCCGCGCCAGGAGGTCTTCGCGTACGCGATGCGCCCGCTGCTGGACATGCCGCTGATGGCAGTCGGCGCGGCCTTCGACTACCACGCCGGCCTGCTGCGCAACCCGCCACCGTGGATGCAGCGCGCCGGGCTGGAGTGGTTCTGGCGGCTCGGCCTGGAGCCCAAGCGCCTGTGGCGCAGGTACGTCATCCTCAACCCGGCCTACCTGGCCCGGCTCGCGGCCCAGAAGACCGGCCTGTGGAAGGCCAACCCGCCGGCGCCGGCCACCGGGCGACCGGCCACGTTCGACGTCTGAGCCGTACCCCTACGGGCACGGGTACGGGACGAACCGGGGTGCCGTCCCGGATTCGGCGGACGTCGAAACGGGCAAGGCTAAGGGCCATGGATGACCGTCTCGCCCTGCTGCTTCCCGTCGCCGCCGTCTGGCTCGCCGCCGGACTGGTCGCGGAGGGCCTGCCCGGGCTGGACCGCGCCCGCGCGCTGCGCCGGCGTACCGGATGGTTGTCCGTCCTGGTGCTGACCGGCCTCGCGCTCACCGCGGCGGTCCTCGCCGCGGGCCTGCAGAGCGCCGGTGACACCACTGTGGACCGGGCCGCCGCCGCACTCGGCGTCGCCGCGGTGCCGGCGGCCGTCGTGGCGGTCTGCACGGTACGGCGGGTCCGGCGGCTGCGGTCCGGCGCGGGCGCGTTCGCGGCGGCGCCGGAGACACCCGCCCCGCACGGGCTGCGCGCGGCGGCAGCGCACCCGCTGATCGCGCTGCCGCTCCAGGCGACGGCGATCGCGGTGCTGGTGGCGGTGCTGCCGGCGATCGGCGTCGACCTGTTCACCGCGCCGGGCGTCGCCGGACCGGTGATCACCGTCGGGGTGCTCGGCGTGTGCGCGATCGGAGTACGCCACGCGCTCCGGCACAACCGGCTCGCCGAGCGGGCGATGCCGGCCGCCGAGGCGGTGTCAGCGCGACCGGCTCGCGCCCTGCACGTATAGCAGTTCCAGGATCGCCCGGGTCGCCTCGAACCAGCGGTCCAGCCAGCCGGGCGGGGGCACGCTGCCCTTCGGGGGCAGCTCCATCAGCAGGCCGCGCAGCAGCGGGTGGTCCACCAGGGACTCCTGCTGCTCGACCGGCCAGCCGCTCGGCGGGAAGGACGGCTCGGTCAGCGGGTTGGGGTCCAGCGACGGCAGGGACAGCGGCGCCGTGGCCTGCTCGGGGACGCCACTCTCGCGGGCGTCCTCGCCGTCACCGGAGACCACCTCGGTGAGGACGGTGTCCCGGCGGGCACCCCGGTACTTGCCACCGAACCGCTCGGGCTTGCCCGGGCCGCTGGTGAGGTTCTCTGAACCGATCGTCGTCATCCGTCTCGCCTGCCTTGTTCGGTTGCCGATCCGTGCGGTTCAACGAGGCGGATCGGAACTGGCGACGGGTGCCCGCCGCCGCACGGGCACGCGGACGCGAATGGTCCCGCCCGGCGGCGCTGCCGGGCGGGACCACATCTCGGTGCCGGTCAGCTCCGGCCGAACACGCCGTTCCGGGCGCGGGCGACGAAGGCGTGCCAGTCGCCCGGTGCGAAGACCAGAGCCGGGCCGGTCTTGTCCTTCGAGTCCCGCACCCCGACCGCCCCGGTCACGTACGCGACCTCGACGCAGTTGTCGCAGTTCGGCCCGCTCTTCGAGCTCTTGAACCACGTCGCCTGCGTCAGGTCCACGGGGAACTCCTTGGTCGCCATTTCCACAGTGGCTCCTCTGCCAGTTTCGCGATGTGTGCGATGGACTCCTCCGGGCGCATGGCCGCTGCTCGAATGTGATCGAAGATGAAGCTGTACTTCTGCAGTTCGTCACTCTTCTCCAGGAAGAGCCCACCCGTGGCGTTCTCCGCGTACACGACATCGGGATCACTCGGCTCGGGGAAGCTGAGGATCGTGAAGGTCCCGTCCATGCCGGCGTGCGCTCCCACCTCGAAGGGCAGGACCTGCACTGTCACGTTCGGCAGTTCGGCCACCTCCACCAACCGCTTGAGCTGGCCACGCATCACCACGTCGCCGCCAACCGGCCGGCTCAGCACCGCCTCATCGAGCACCACCCACAGATCGACCGGATCGTCCTGCGTCAACAACGACTGACGGCCCAGACGGACACGCACCCGTTGGTCGACCTGTTCGTCGGTGAAGTCCGGCCGGGCCGCCCGGATCATCGCACCGGCGTACTCCTCGGTCTCCAGCAGACCCGGCACCACCTGCTGCTCGTACGCGCGGATGGAGCTGGCCGCCGCCTCCAGGCCGACGTACGCGCCGACGAGCACCGTGCTGTACGGATGCCACCAGCCCTTCTGCCGGGCCTCCCGGGCGATCTGCACCAGCTCGTCGCTCTCCGCGCCGACCACCCCGTAGATGCGGAGCATGTCGCGTACGTCGCGCGGGGTCGCCGTGGTGTGGCCGGTCTCGATCCGGGAGATCTTGGAGGCCGAGCACTCCAGCTGCTCGGCGACGACTTCGATGGTGATGCCCGCCGCCTCCCGCTGTCGGCGGAGTTCCGCCCCCAGCCGGCGCCGCCGGATGGTCGGGCTGCGCCGTTCGCTCACGGAGTCACCTCGGTGCCGTCCATCGGCTTGCGGGACCACGCTTCACAGTCACCCGGCTACCTCCGGTCGGTCGCGCCCCGGTTCGGCTCCCACCGCGGGCGCGACCGGCGGGCGGCGGGTGTGCGTTCGCGGCAGGGGTGGTGCCGGTCGTCGACCGGCCGCGACGGGCGAAACCGGCGTCCAGTGTGCCGCTCCGATACCTGACGCTTCAAGTTTCGCCGTTTGCGTGTCCGACTCACCTATCAGCAAAACTCCACGTGCAACTTGCATGTCGCACGTCCCTGATGCAGTCTGTCCGTATGGCACGGGTTACTCACCGTCTTCGCTTGATCTCCGGGCGTGGTGGCACCACGGTCCGTGGGACGGCCGGAGGGGAGCCGTCCCGCGCCCTGCGACCTGCCCCGGAATGAAGACCCCGTCGCTGTACGCCAGCTTGGCTGCGGCGGCGGGAGCGGTAACCGGGAGCAGCCGGGTGATGGTCGGGTGGCGGTCCGCCACCGCGGGTACGGCCCGACCAGCACCGACCCACCGACCGCCGGTCCACGAGGCAGACCCCCCGTCACCGGACCGCACCTGACCCCCCGTTCAGCCTCGCCGGTCCCGCCGGCCGACTTCCCAGGAGCCCATGTGCTTCCCCGCTCCGGTGACGTACTGCACGTGACTCGCGCGGCGAGTGTCCAGTTCCTCCGACCGATCATGTTCCGGGTGATCCGGGTGCTCGACTGGCCGACCTACGACGGTTGGCTCTGGCTCGACGGCTACGAGTTGAACGCGGCGGGGGACGCGGTCAACCGGAGGTCGATCTTCGTACTCCAGGAGGGGTTGCGGCAGCTCCAAGCCGCGCCGGCTCCGCGTCAGCACACCGTGCGGACGGCTCGCCGCCCGGCGGTCCGGACCCCGGTCCGGGTCGGCTGACCTCACGATTCCCGGTCGGGAGGGCGTGCCGTCGCCATAGAATCGGTACGCCCACCCCGGCACGTTCCACCCCGCGCGCCATGGACCCTGAACCTGGGATGGTCATGGTCAACTTGCCCGCCGCGCGGCGGCACCACCGGTCCCGTATCGGCTATGCCCTCGGGCTCTTCCTCTTCCTCGTCACCGCGACCGCGCTCGCGCTCGCGGTACGTCATCCCGCCTTCTCCGCCACCCAGCAGCTCGCCGAGCCCGTACCGGCCCCGGAGATCACCGTTGCCGGTGAGAACGGCCGGACGGAGTCCGGCACGGCCGACTCCGATGCCGCCGAGTCCGATGCCGCCCACTCCGACGGGTCGGACGACGAGGACGGCTGGGCCGCCACCGACCCGGCGGAGGACGAGGACGAACCGGCCGCGGGCGCCGGTGGCGGCGAGGGCGCGCTCGCCGAACGGCCGACCGGCGCCACCGACGACCTCAGCCGGTCGCTGTTCTACTCCGGGCTGCTCGGGCTCGCCATCTCGCTGGCCGGGCTGGGCCTGGTCGGCACCCGCAGACGCCAGTGGTGATCGTCAGGGCGTCGTGGTCGTCGCCGGGGCGGAGCCCGGAGTGCTCGGCCCGCTCGTCGGCGGCGCGGGTACGGCCACCACGATCGTGACCCGGTCGTCCTCGCCCACCGGGTAACCGGCCTCGGGATCGGTGGAGATCACCGTGCCGGCCGGGCGGTCCGACGCCCGCCGTTGCACCCGGTAGTCCAGGTCCAGCCGGTCGAGCGCCGCCCGGGCAGCCGCCTCCGGCAGCCCCACCAGCGGCGGCATCGGCACCTCCACCGGGGCGGTCGTGGCCGGCGTACTCGGCGGTGAACTGCTCGGCGCGGCACTGGTCGGCGCGGCGGTCGTCGGGGCGGCGCTCGTCTGTGCCGAGACGCTCGGCACCGGCGGGCCCGGATCGGAGTTCCGGTCGGCGGCACGCAGCGCCAGCCACACCCCCGCCCCGATCAACCCGAGCAGGAGCAGCGCCAGGATGCCGAGCAGGATCGGCATCCACCAGCGGCGCCCGGCCTGCTCGTCGCCGTACCACTCGCTGCCGGGCTCGGGATAGCCCGCCGGACGTGGTGGCGGCACCCCGGCCCGGCCGGACCAGGCGCCCACCGGTTCCTGCGGGGTGGTCGCGTCGAGGGGACGGCGCGGCCCGCCCTGTCCTGCCGGTCCGCCGGGCAACGGACGGGTGGCGTCGCCCGCGTTCCGCGGCATGGCGCGGGTCGCCTCCACGTCCTCCTCGGCGGCGTTCCTCGGCATCGCACGGGTGGCGTCGGCGTCGTGCCCGGCCGCGTCGCGCGGCATCGCGCCGGTCGCGTCGGCGTCGTGCCCGGACGCGTCGCGCGGCATCGCACGGGTCGCGTCGGCATCCGGGGGCATCGCGCGGGTCGCGTCCGCGTCACCGGCGGGTGGTTCCTGACGGTCGTAGCTCATGGCACGTCCTTTCCCCACCGGGACGGGGCGCACGGCCCTCGATCGTCCACCGTAGCGGTCCCCGGCGACACCGGCTGGGATCAGCGCGCCGCGCTCGTCACGGAGTCGGCGGCGGGGAGACCGTCGGCGGCGTGGACGCCTTGTCGCCGCAGGTGAGCGTCACCTGGTCGTTCCATCGGGCGGTACCGCCGGCCACCGGCTCCTGTGCCGTGACCGGGCCCTGGCGCCCGGTGGCGTACCGGGGATAGAGCCCTGCCTCCACCAGGTCGTCGGCCGCGTCGGAGCAGGACAGCGTGCCCACGTCGGGCACGCTCACGGCCGGCGCCGGCCCGGAGACCCACACGGTGACGGTGGTGCCGCGCTTCACCGGGGTGCCGGGAGCCGGTGAGGTGCGCTCCACGGTGCGTCCGGTGCCCGTACCGAAGACCAGTCGCCAGCCGAGGCGGCGCTCGCGCAGGTCCCGGCGGGCCTGCTCGAAGTCGGCGCCCACCACCTCGGGCACGGTGAGCCCGGCCGGGGCGCTGGTGCGCGTACCGGATGGTTGGGCGGCGGTGGCCGGCGGCGCCGTGGTCGCGGAGGCCGATGTGGACGCGGCGGCGGGCGGTGCGGAGTCGCCGGGCGCGGCCGAGCGCTCCGGCTCACCGGCAAGGATCCACCCGACGCTGGCGCCGATCACGGCCAGCAGGGCCACTGCCACACCACCGCCGAGGAGCAGCCTGCCTCGCCCCGGTCCGCTGCCGTCGCCTGCCGGTTGCCGCTCGTCCGTCATGCTCCCCGCCCCGATCATCGACAACCGTATCCGTTGCTCACTGACGGTCACGGCCCGTCGTTACGACTCGCCGCGCCGACCACGGGACGTTACGCTCCCCGGCATGGTCAGACGGGGCTGGGGAGGATCGACAGCCGCCGCGCTCGGCGTCGCCGCCGGCGCGGGTGCCGCGCAGCTCGGTTTCGGGTACGGGCTGGGCATCATCAACTGGGTGCCGGACGGCGCGGTACGGGCCGAGGCGGCCTGGGTGGCGAGCCTCGCCTGGGCGACCTGGATCGCGGCGACATCGGTCATCGTCGGTGCGGTCTGCGCCCAGCGCCTGCGTGGTGGCGACGACGAGTCGCCGGGCACGCTGCCCCGGCTCGGCCTGGCGCTCGCCGCGGGTGTCGGCGCGATCGTCACCGTCCTGCTGGTGGCGGTACCCGCGCGGGCGGCCCGAGTGCCGGACGTCTCCTCGCCGCAGGCGGTCGCCGCCGCGTACGCGGGCGCGGGGCTGGTTCTCGGCGTGCTGCTCGCCGTCTGGGCGCTGCACACCCGCGCCGCCGCCACCAACCTGATCGCCACCACCGGCTGGCTCTGGCTGCTCGCCGTGGTGTCGGTGGTCGACGGGGTGATCGCCGGCCGTGGCCTGACCACCGCCCAGCTCGGCATCTGGCAGATCAGCGCGGACCGTGGCGCGTTCTGGATCCGCGACTACTTCTACTGGCCCGGTGCGCTGCTGTCGGTGCTCTCCGCCCTGGTGATCGGCCTGGTGGCGGCCCGCCGAGCCGCCCGCGCACCGGAGATCCGGGTCGGCGCGGCGGCCTCCGGGGCGGCCGGACCGCTGCTCGTCGCGCTGGCGTACCTGCTTGCCGTGCCGCGCCTGGCCGGGATCGCGGCGGAACAGTTGTCGGCCCACCTGATCGCCCCGTACGCGGTGATCGCCGGCGTCGGCGGCTCGATGGTGATGGCCGCGCTGGCTCAGCGCGCCGAGCGCCGGAGCGCCGAGCGGGTGACAGTGCCCCGCCAGCGCACCGGCGAGCCGGACCCCGTCGACGGGGAGCCCGCGATCGGCGAGGACACGGCCGAGCCGGACGGAGGATCGACGTCGGGACGGTCCGCGTCGGATCTCTCCGGGCGGACGACTCTGCCGGACACGGAGCCGAACCTGAACCTGTCGGCCGGTTCGCTCCGGGATGCGGCAGTGGACGCCGGGCCCGGCGTGACGTCCGGCCGGACGGAGACGGATCGGGGACGTGCCACCCGGTCCACCACCGGCCGTCGAGGTCGGGCCGTGCCACCGCAGCGGCAACCCGAGTCACCCACGCAGGCCGGCTCGCACGACAAGGGTTCAACCGCCGACGAGCCGAACCCGCGAAGCACGACGGCCTCGCCGCAGGGCGACTCCTCGTCCCCGACCGCCTCGCCGGGCCAGACCGGTTCGTCAGGCCAGGCCGGTTCGTCAGGCCAGGCCGATCCGCCGCCGCCCACCGAGACCACCCGCCGCCGGGGTCGCTGAGCCCCACCCGCCCAGCCCGCGCGTCACCTCGGCCGCTGAGCCACCGCCCACTCGCGTCGATCTTGGAGTTGTGGCACCTCACAAAACTCCCATTCGGAAGATTCGAGGCGCCATAACTCCAAGATCGACGAGGCGCGGGCCAGCGCCCGCGCGTTCGCGGCCGGCCGGGCCGCAGGCGAGCCAGGGCGAGGGCCGCAGCGGGAGTCAGTCGACGGGCCAGGTGTGGACGGGTTCGTTGCCGCGCTGGAGCTCGGCGTACCGCTGGACCATGTGGTGCAGCGCGGCCTCCCGGTCCAGGCCCCGGCTCCGCTCGGCCGCCCACACCGTCTCGGTCTGCCAGACCGCACCGTTGCGGCCGGTACGGCAGCGGCCCTCGATCACGCCGAGCAGGCGGTCCCGCTCGGCCGGGGCGACACCGAACCGGTCCAGCCCCTGCGCGGCCACCGGCAGCAGCGTGTCGAGTACGAGCGTGGTGACCGGCACGTCCCCGAGCCGGGGCCAGTGCAGGACCGCCTCGATGCCGCGCCGGGCGGCGGCGTGGAAGTTCTCCTCCGCCGAGCTGAACGTCAACTGGCTCCAGATCGGACGGTCCGACTCGGCGAGGCCGCGGGCCAGCCCGAAGTAGAACGCCGCGTTGGCGAGCATGTCCACCACTGTCGGGCCGGCGGGCAGCACCCGGTTCTCCACCCGCAGGTGCGGGCGGTCGTTCATGATGTCGTAGACCGGCCGGTTCCAGCGGTAGACGGTGCCGTTGTGCAGCCGCAGCTCACCGAGCGTGGGCACGCCACCGGCGTGCAGCACCTCGACCGGGTCCTCCTCCTCGCAGATGGGCAGCAGCGGCGGGAAGTAGCGGACGTTCTCCTCGAACAGGTCGAAGATCGAGGTGATCCAGCGTTCGCCGAACCACACCCGGGGCCGTACGCCCTGGGCCTTCAGCTCGTCCGGGCGGGTGTCGGTGGCCTGCTGGAACAGCGCGATCCGGGTCTCCGCCCAGAGCTGCCGGCCGTAGAGGAACGGCGAGTTGGCACCGACGGCGACCTGCACGCCTGCGATGGCCTGGGAGGCGTTCCAGTAGTCGGCGAAGCTGTCCGGCGCGACCTGGAGGTGGAACTGGAGGCTGGTGCAGGCGGCCTCCGGCGCGATCGAGTCGGTGTGCGTACGCAGCCGCTCGACGCCGTTGATGTCCAGCTCGATGTCCTCGCCGCGGGCGCCGACGATCTGGTCGTTGAGGACGCGGTACCGCTCGTTGGTGGAGAGGTTGTCGGCGACCAGGTGGCGTTCGGTGAGCGTGGGCAGGATGCCGACCATCATGATCGTCGCGTCGGACTTGGCGGCCCGCTCGTCGGCGCGGCTGAGACTGCTGCGCAGGTCCTGCTCGTAGTCGGCGAAGCCGCTGCCCTCGATCAGCCGGGGCGAGGCGTTCAGTTCGAGGTTGAACTGCCCCAGCTCGGTCTGGAACAGCGGGTCGGCGATGTCGGCGAGGATCTGGTCGTTGCGCATGGCCGGTTCGGCGGCCGCGTCGATCAGGTTCAGCTCGATCTCCAGCCCGGTCATCGGGCGGTCGGCGTCGAAGCCGAAGTCGTCGAGCATCAGCGCGAACACGTCCAGGCACCGTCGGACCTTCTGCCGGTAGCGGACCCGATCCTCGCGGGAGAAGGCGCCCTGCTCGACGTCTCTGCCCATGTGTCCTCCCGGCGCCGGTGCGACGGAACCGTACCGTTCCGCAACGCATTGTGAACCATTCACGTGGTGGGCGTAAGTGCGCCCGCCCCGCCACCCGGCTGGACGGGCGACAGGTCTGCACCTGTACCCCGTCACCGCCGTCACCAGCGCGTCAGTGCGGAGAACTTCACGTGACGATTCGCACCGCCGGGGCGTACGCGAGAAGGGCCCGCACCGTCGGGGACGGTGCGGGCCCTGCGGGCCTGTGCCGGGCTCAGCCCTGGCGGATGGCCTCACCCTCGATCTCGATCTTGACCTTGCGGCCGACCAGGACGCCACCGGTCTCCAGCGCCACGTTCCAGGTCAGACCGAAGTCCTCCCGGTCGATCTCGGTGGAGGCGGAGAAGCCGAAGATGTCCTGCCCGAACGGGCTGCGGCCGACGCCCTCGAACTCCACCTCGAGCTCGACCTGACGGGTCACGCCCTTGATGGTCAGCTCGCCGACGAGCACGAACTCGTTGCCCTCGCGGGACTTCACCTCGGTGCTGCGGAACTCCAGCGTCGGGAACTGCTCCGCGTCGAGGAACTCCGGGCTGCGCAGGTGCGCGTCGCGGTCCGCCTGGGCGGTGTTGATGCTGGCCGCCTGGATGCTGGCGGTGACCGAGGACTGCATCGGGTCGTCGGTGACGGTGATGGTGGCGGTGGCGTCCGCGAACTCACCGCGTACCTTGCTGACCATCATGTGCCGCGCGACGAAGCCGACACGCTTGTGCGCGGCGTCCAGCACGTAGGTGCCGGGGGTGGGGATGGTGAGACCCTCCCAGTCGCGGGTAGTCGCCTCGGTGCTGCTGGTCATGATGCTCTCCTCCGGAGAAGAATGTTTAGGAGCCCAACGACTGACTGAGCAACTATAGTTGAGACAATATTCCCCGTGTCAAGTGTTGCTAGGATGGTGGCGTGGACCAGAACGTGTTCGACGACCCCCGGATCACCGCCGTCGGCCTGCTCGTCGAGGCGCACGCCGGGCTCGCCGCCCGGTTCGCCGCCCAGTTCGAGGAGCACGGCCTCTCCCCGGTCGAGTTCGAGGTGCTGACCCGGCTCGCCCGCTCACCCAACAACCAGCTGCGGATGACCGACCTGGCCGCGCAGACCTCGCTCTCCACCAGCGGCGTGACCCGCGTGGTCGACCGGATGGAGCGGGACGGGCTGATCTGCCGGCGTGCCTGCCCGTCCGATCGGCGCAGTTCCTTCGCGGTGGTGACCACCGCCGGGCTCAGCCGGCTGGACGACGTCCTTCCCGGCCATCTGCGGATCATCGAGCAGTGGTTCACCAGCCAGCTCGACCCGGCGCAGCTCGACGGGCTGCTGGACGGGCTGCGCCGGGTACGCGACGCGGTCCATCCGGGCGCCACCGCCGGCAGCACCGAGCCGGTCGAGGACGCCGCCTGACGGTCCGCGACCTGCCGGGCACTACCTGCCGGTCACCGGCAGAATGACCGGCAGAACCGCCCGAACGGCCGGACAAAGCGGTCCACATATTCGCGAATCGGTCGTCCGACCTCGGTAGTCTTCCGGCAGCGGGGGGCACCGGGGGGTGCTGGCGCGAGCGTGGAGCGAGGGGCAGTACCAGGGGGCTACTTCGCTCGCGCCACCCCCGCGCCCTCCGCCCCTCCCGTGCCGCCCGACGCGCAGTGCGGCCACCGCGACCCACCGGGGTGACGACAAGACGCTCATCGCCCCCGTCGGGCCGTCAGGGAGAACAGCAACTCCTCCTCCTGCGGCAGCAGGCTGACGCCGGTGACCTGTCGCGCCGCGTCCAGCCGATCCAGCACGGCCGGATCAGCGGTGCTGACCGCCAGCCCCACCAGCGCCTCGACCAGATCCCGCCGGTCGGCGACACCCTCGGCCGCGTCGGCAGCCGCGGCGAACCACTCCGCCGCCAGCTCCCGGTCTCCCCGGTGCAGCGCCACGTGCCCCTCGATCAACCCGCGCAGCGCGTCCTCGGTGCGCGCGTCCCCACCCGGGCCCGGCGGATCGAGCATCTCCACGGCCGGTGGACGGCGCCGACCCGGCACCACTCCCGACGGCCACAGCTCGGCGATCGTGGCCAGCGCCTCGTCGGTGCGCCCGGCGTGGGCGAGCGCCAGCCCGACCGCGCCGACCGTCCGGCGCCGCCGCCCGGGATCACCCAGCTCCGCGAGCGCGGCCGCCACCCGGCGGCCCTGCTCGACCGCCTCGGCGTATCGGCCCTCCAGGCGGGTCAGCTCGGCCTGATCGGCACGCGCCAGCACACGCAGGCGCTGGTCACCGCACTGTGCCGCCAGGCGGTCGACAGTCGCCAGCCGCCGCCGGGCACCGGCCAGCCGACCTTCGCGTACGTCGTGCCAGGTCAGGTGCGCCTGGGCGACGGCCATCTCGCGTACCCGGTGGTGCCGGGTGGCCGAGGCCAGTGCGGCCTCGGCCTGCTCGCGGGCCTCGTCGTGCGCGCCGAGCCCGAGCAGCAGCGCGCAGAGCACGGACCGGGCGGACAGTTCGCCGGTCACGTCGCCCGCCTCGGCGAAGACGACCAGGGCGGCCCGGGCCGCCGGGAGTTCCTCCGCGCCCGCGCCGTGCTCGGCGGCGAGCCGGGCCGCGCCGAGCATGGCCCAGGCCCGCAGCGTGGGCCGGGCACCAGCGGTACGCGGATCGGCGAGCAGCCGCCGCAGCCGGCCCCGGCCGGACACGTCCCGCCCGCGCAGCCGCCACCATCGGGGCAGTGAGGCGGCGAGCAGGAGCGCGGTCTCCGGCGCGTACTCGGCGGCGTACGCCAGCGCGGCGGTGATGTCGCTCGTCGCCTCGTCGAGCACGTGCACCGCGCCGGACATCTGTGCGCCCACCAGCCCCGGCGCGGTGCGGTGGACCAGACCGGCGATCACCGCGGCGTGCCGCATCCGGATCCGGGCGGTCTCGCCCTCCAGGTCGGCCTGTTCCGCGGCGAAGTCACGGACCGCGTCCAGCAGACGGAACCGGAACGGGCCGGTGCCCCTGACACTCAGCAGGCCCAGCTCGCGCAGCCGGTCCAGCATCGGCGCGGCGTCCCACCGCCGGCCGCCGTCGGCGAGCAGATCCTCGGCCAGCTCGACCGACCAGCGGTTACGGAACGCGGACAGCCGCCGCAGCGCCGCCCGGTCGGCGTTGGCGAGCAGGTGATAGCTGGTCGCCACGGCGTCGCGCAGCGTCACAGTGCCGGCGGACGGGTCGGCGGGCTCCCAGCCGGGGCGTACGCCGGTCAGGTCCAGGACGCGGTCGCCGTAGCGGTCGAGCAGCTCGGTGACGTCGAGGATGCGTCCCCGTGCCGCCATCAGCTCGATGGCGAGCGGCAGTCCGCCGAGCCGGCGCACGAGCGCGGCGAGCGCCGGCAACTCGGCCGGGGTCGGTGGTTCCCGGCGGGCCTGGGCGAAGCGGGCGGCGAACAGCGCCGCCGCCGGCCAGCGGTCCAGGCCGGCCCGGTCGGCGGGTTCGGTGCCGGCCGGCGGTACGTCGAGCGGCGCGACCGGCCGGACCATCTCGCCGGCCAGGCCGACCGGGCGGCGGCCGGTCACCAGCACCCGCAGCGTCGGCACGGCGGCGGTCAGGACGCGGAGCGCCTCGGCCACCGGCTCCGGCGCCCGGTCGACGGCGTCGACGAGCAGCAGCGCCCGCCGATCGCCGATCCGGCAGGACAGGTCGGCCAGCCGGTTCACGCCGAACATCGACGCCGACGCGGCGAGTACGTCGGCGGCGTCCGAGCCCTCGCCCACGAGCACCCCGGCCACGCCCGCCGGGTGGCGGGCCGCCACCGCGTGCGCGACGGTGACGGCCAGCGCCGTCTTGCCCACCCCGGCGAGCCCCACGAGGCTCACCACCGGGTACGCGTCGAGCAGCCCGGACACCTCCGCCACGTCCCGTTCCCGGCCGAGCAGCGGTACGGGCTGGGGCAGCGCCACCGGCGGATCGTCGGCGGCGGCACCGGCTGCGGGGAGGCGGGATGCCGCGGGCCGGGCGGTGTCGACGAACTCGCGCCGCTCGTCACCGCTCAGGCCGAGCGCGTCGGCCAGCAGGTCGACTGTGGTGCGCTGGGGGCGGGTGGCCCGCCCCCGTTCCAGATCGCGGACCGTCCGTACGCCCACGCCGGCCCGGCCCGCCAGCTCGGCCTGGGTCAGGCCGACGGCGAGCCGGTGCCCGCGCAGCAGGTCGGCCAGACCGGTACGACCGCCTGGGCCCCGCGCACGGTCATGATCCGGAGTCATGGGCACGAAGATTACGGATGGACTCCGACGCTCCACAGCCCATCGTCAACCACCCGACCGTCCACTGCCGATATCCGACAGGGCGCGGTTCCGGGCGTCCTCACATGCCGAGATCGCGCGCGATGATCATGCGCTGCACCTCGCTGGTGCCCTCGCCGATCTCCAGGATCTTGGAGTCGCGCCAGAAGCGGGCCACCGGGTACTCGTTCATGAAGCCGTACCCGCCGTGGATCTGCGTCGCCTCGCGGGCGTTGTCCACAGCGACTGTGGAGGCGTGCAGCTTGGCGATGGCCGCCTGACGCTTGAACGGCTCACCGGCGAGCATCCGGGCGGCCGCGTCGTAGTAGGCCAGCCGGGCCGTGTGCGCCTTCATCTCCATGTCCGCGATCTTGAACTGGATGGCCTGGTAGTTGCCGATCGGCTGGCCGAACGCCTGGCGCTCCTTCGCGTACTTGATCGACTCGTCCACGCAGCCCTGGGCCAGGCCGACGGCGAGCGCCGCGATGGCGATCCGGCCCTCGTCCAGGATGCGCAGGAACTGCGCGAAGCCCCGGCCGCGCTCCCCGAGCAGGTTGGCCGCCGGCACCCGGCAGTCGTCGAACGTCAGCTCGTGGGTGTCCGACGCATTCCAGCCGACCTTCGAGTAGCCGGGCGCGACGGTGAAGCCGGGCGTACCCGACGGCACGATGATCGTGGACAGCTCCTTGCCGCCGTCCGGCCGCGTACCGGTGACGGCGGTGACTGTGACCAGCGCGGTGATGTCGGTGCCGGAGTTGGTGATGAACGCCTTCGAGCCGTTGATGACCCACTCGTCGCCGTCCAGGACCGCGCGCGTCCGGGTGCCGCCCGCGTCCGAGCCGGTGCCCGGCTCGGTGAGCCCGAACCCGGCCAGCGCCTCACCGCTGAGCAGCTTCGGCAGCCACTGCGCCTTCTGCTCCTCGGTGCCGAAGCGGTAGATCGGCATCGCGCCGAGCGACACCGCCGCCTCCAGCGTGATCGCCACGCTGGAGTCGACCCGGGCCAGCTCCTCCAGCGCCAGGCAGAGCGCGAAGTAGTCGCCGCCCATCCCGCCGTGCTCCTCCGCGAAGGGCAGCCCGAACAGGCCCATCTTGCCCATCTGACGGACGATCTCGTACGGGAAGGTGTGCTGCTCGTAGTGCTCGGCGATGGTGGGCGCGACCACCTCGCGGGCGAATTCCCGGACGCTCTCCCGCAGCGCCTGCTGCTCCTCGTCGAGCCGGAAGTCCATGTCGATCCTCCTGGAAAGGGCGGGCCGCCGGGCGCTCGTGACGCCGGGAGCGGCTGAAGCGTTAGGAGGGGCCCCTTTACATGCACCAGGCGTTAAGAGGGGGCCCTTCCTTACCGGGTCAGACGGGGGTGACGCCGTGCCGGCGCCGGGAGAAGTGCCGCTCCTTGCCGCGCGCGGCGGTGAACCGGCGTACCAGCTCGGCGCGCAGCTCGTGCGGCTCGACGATCGCGTCCACCACCAGCTCGCTGGCGAGGCGCACCACGTCGATGTCGCGCTCGTACTCCTCGCGCTTCGCGGCCACGAACGCGGCGCGCTCGGCCTCGTCGGAGATGGCGGCGATCTTGTTGGCGTAGACCGCGTTGACGGCGGCCTCCGCGCCCATCACCGCGATCTTCGCGGTGGGCAGCGCGATCGTGGCGTCCGGCTCGAAGCCGGGACCGGCCATCGCGTAGAGACCCGCGCCGTACGCCTTGCGGACCACCACACAGATCTTGGGTACGGTCGCCTCGGAGATCGCCGTGATCATCTTCGCGCCGTGCCTAATGATCCCCTGCCTTTCCACCGCGCTGCCGACCATGAACCCCGGCACGTCGCTGAGGAACAGCAGCGGCACGTTGAACGCGTCGCAGAGCTGCACGAACCGGGTCGCCTTGTCGGCCGAGTCGACGAAGAGCACGCCGCCCTTGAACATCGAGTTGTTGCCGACCACGCCGACGACCTCGCCGTTGAGCCGGCCGAACCCGATGGTCAGCTCCTTGGCCCACAGCGCCTGGATCTCGAAGAAGCTGCCGGAGTCGAGCAGGCCCTTGACGTACCGGCGCATGTCGAACGCCTGCCGCTCGCTGGCCGGGACCAGCGCGGCCAGGTCGGCCTTCTCCGGCGCGGCCACCGCCTCGGCCGCCGGCGGGTCCTGCTTCCAGTTCGACGGCAGGTACGACAGGTACGTCCGCACCGCGTCGAGCGCGTCGTTCTCGGTCTTGCAGAGGAAGTGACCCACGCCGGACTCGGCGCAGTGCACCTTCGCGCCGCCCATCGCCTCCAGCGTGGTCTTCTCGCCGGTGACCATCTCGACCATCCGGTCGGAGCCGAGGTACATGCTGGCGTTGCCGTCCACCATGGCGACCACGTCGCAGAACGCCGGGATGTACGCCCCGCCCGCCGCGCTCGGCCCGAACAGCGCGCAGACCTGCGGGATCGAGCCGGAGGCGCGGACCTGGTTCCAGAAGATCTTGCCGGCGCCGCGCCGGCCCGGGAACAGGTCGACCTGGTCGGTGATCCGGGCGCCGGCCGAGTCGACCAGGTAGACCATCGGGACGCCGGTCGCGTACGCCCGCTCGATGATCCGGATGATCTTCTCGACGGTACGCGCACCCCAGCTGCCGGCCTTGACCGTGGAGTCGTTGGCCATCAGGCAGACCTGGCGGCCGTCGATCGTGGCGGTGCCGGTGACCACGCCGTCGGCGGGCAGCCCGTCGGCCATCGCGTTGGCGTAGAGCCCGTCCTCGACGAAGGAGCCCTCGTCGACCAGGTACGCCACACGCTCGCGGGCGAACAGCTTCCCCTTCGCGGCGTTTGCCGCGTGGTACTTGTCCGCACCGCCGGCGCGGGCGCGCTTGCGTAGCTGCTCCAGAGCTTCACCGTCGAGCGTCACGCCGACTCCCGTTGCCACGGCCCCCGCACAGGGCGCCCACCGACCTGAACGATCGTTAGGCTACCCCACCCGCACCATCCCCGGCACCCCACCACGCCCCCGCACCCCACCCACCCCCGCTCATTTCGTTGATCAAGGAGTTCGCGTCCTCGTTCGGGCCCCCGGAGGACACGAACTCCTTGATCAACAGAGCGGGGAGACGGGGTGGGAGGGGGCCGGTCAGGCGGGGCGGGGGGTCAGGCGGGTTCGGGGGCCGGCCCGGAGGACTCCGGACGGGAGCTTCTTGCCCACCAGGGTCTCGGCCAGCTCGGCGGCCTCGATCAGGGCGTCCAGGTCGATGCCGGTGTCGATGCCCATGTCGTGCAGCATGTGCACCGCCTCCTCGGTCGCCAGGTTGCCGCTGGCACCCGGCGCGTACGGGCAGCCACCGAGGCCGCCGACGCTGGCGTCGAACTCGGTGATCCCCAGTTCCATCGCGGTGAGCATGTTCGCCAGCGCGGTGCCACGGGTGTTGTGGAAGTGCAGCAGCACCGGCAGGTGGGCGTTGCGGTCCCGGACCGCCGTGACCAGTTCGCGGACGCGCCGGGGCGTACCCATGCCGGTGGTGTCGCCGAAGGCGACGCGGTCCGCGCCGTCGCGGGCGACGCGGTCGACGATCGCGGCGACCCGGCGGGGGTCCACGTCGCCCTCGTAGGGGCAGCCGAAGCTGGTCGCCACGATCACCTCGGCGGTGGCGCCCGCGCCGTGCAGCAGGTCGATCAGCTCGGCGATGTCGTCCAGCGACTCGTCGGTGGACCGGTTGACGTTGCGGCGGTTGTGCGTGTCGCTGGCCGAGACCACCACCTCGATCTCGGTGAAGCCCGCCGCCAGCGCCCGCTGTGCGCCACGGGTGTTCGGCACCAGGGCGGAGTAGCGCACGCCGTCGACCTTCTCGGCCCGCTGCCACACCTCGTCGGCGTCGGCCATCTGCGGGATCGCCTTCGGGTGGACGAAGGAGACGGCCTCGATGCGCCGTACCCCGGTGCGGGACAGCGCGTCGAGCAGCCGCACCTTCGCGTCGGTGGGGATGGGCTCCTCGTTCTGGAGGCCGTCGCGGGGACCGACCTCACGGATGCTCACGGAGCCTGGAAGTTCCGCCATCAGATTCACCTCACTGGGTCGAAGGTCAGCGCATCCGGGAGACGATGCCGGTGTCGTAGTCGCCGGAGAGGAACTCCGGGTTCTCCAGCAGCTCGGCGAAGAACGGCAGGTTGCACTTCGGGCCGGCGATCTCGAACTGGGCGACAGCCGCCCGCGCCCGCTCGACCGCCTCCTCGCGGGTCGCCCCGGTGAGGATCAGCTTGGCCATCAGGCTGTCGTAGAACGGCGTGACGGTGTTGCCGGCGACGTAGCCGGAGTCGACCCGGACGCCGGTGCCGGACGGCTCGTTCCAGGTGGTGATCGCGCCCGGGCCGGGCAGGAAGCGCTTCGGGTCCTCGGCGTTGATCCGCAGCTCGATGGCGTGACCGCGCGGGGTGAGCGCGTCCGGGTCGAACGTCGGCGCCAGGCCGGACGCCACCCGCAACTGCTCCTCGACCAGGTCGACGCCGTAGACGTACTCGGTGACCGGGTGCTCGACCTGCAGCCGCGTATTCATCTCCAGGAAGAAGAACTCCTGCGTCGAGGGATCGAGCAGGCATTCCACAGTGCCCGCATTGCGGTAATTGACCGCCTCGCCGGCCCGCACTGCGGCGGCCAGGAACCGCTCGCGCAACTCGGGCGACACCGCCGGGGACGGCGACTCCTCGACCAGCTTCTGGTTGCGCCGCTGCACCGAGCACTCCCGCTCGCCGAGCGCCACCACCCGGCCGTCCGCCAGGCCGAGAATCTGCACCTCGACGTGGCGCACCCGGGGGAAGTACCGCTCGATCAGCACCGACCCGTCGCCGAACATCCGCTCGGCGAACGCGCGGACCTTGTCGTACTCGGTGCGCAGCGCCGCCTCGTCGGCGGCCACGCCCATGCCCATGCCGCCGCCACCGGCGGCGGCCTTGACCATCACCGGGTAACCGATCTCCGCGGCTGCCGCGACCGCCGCGTCCAGGTCGCTCGCCGGTTCGGTGGTGCCGGGCGCGACCGGCACGCCCGCGGCCGCCATCAGGTTCCGGGCGTTGATCTTGTCGCCCATCGCGCTGATCGCGTCGGCGCCGGGCCCGACCCAGATCAGGCCGGCCCCTTCGACGGTACGGGCGAAGTCCGCGTTCTCGGACAGGAAGCCGTAGCCGGGGTGGATCGCCTGCGCGCCGGTGCTCCGGGCGGCGTCGAGGATCGCCTCGACGTTCCGATAGCTCTGGGCCGGGTTCGCCGGGCCGACGCAGACCGCCTCGTCGGCCTCGGTCACGAACGGCAGCGCGCCGTCGGCCTCCGAGTGCACCGCGATCGTCCGGATCCCGAGCCGCCTACCGGTGCGGATGATCCGCCGCGCGATCTCCCCCCGATTCGCGACCAACAACGATTCGATCATCTTCTGCACGGACGTGACCCCTTCTCGACGCAAAGCCGGGGTCTCTTCTTAACACGCGTTAAGGTACGCGCGGCGTGTCAGGTCGGGTCGGTGGGCGCGAGCAGGGCCGCGAGGGTCGCGCCGCGCAGCAGTTCGGCCCGGCGCCGGCGGTCCACCTCGCCGCCGAGGAACGGCGTCGAGTTCATCAGGCCGAACGCCGCGTGGGCGAGCACCCGGGCCGCGCCGTCGGGCAGGCCGGGGTGCAGCGCGGTCAGCACGGTGACCCATTCCTCGACGTACATCCGCTGGAGCCGGCGGATCCGGCGGCGCGGCTCGTCCGGGAGGCGGTCCAGCTCGTGCAGGTGCAACGCGATCACCGCCGGGTTCGCCAGCGCGAAGTCGACGTGGAAGTCGATCAGCGACTCCAGCGCCGCACGCGGGTCGCCCGGGTGACCGGCGGCCCGTTCCCGCCCGCCCGCGAGCAACCCCTCACTCACCGGGATCAGGGCGGCGACGAGCATCGCCTCCTTGCCGGCGAAGTGGTGGTAGAGCGCGGGACCGGTGACCCCGGCCGCCGCGCCGATGTCGTCCATCGACACACCGTGGTAGCCGCGCGCCGCGAAGAGGCCGACCGCGATCTCCAGGATCTCGTCCCGCCGGGACCGGCGCCGGGCCGCACCCGCCGCACCCCGTGCCTGCTGTTCCACCGCCACCGGACCAGCCTAGACCTCGCGTTCGAACTGGGGCAGCCGCGGTTACCCAACGGTTGCCCCAGCCCGTCGTGTCAGTCCTCCTCGATGCCGTGGTCGGCGCGGACCTTCGACGCCTCGGCCTCCCGGCCCTGCTCGTCGAGCGCGCGGGCGAGCAGCCAGGCGGCCTGCGTGGCGGGACGGGAACCGCTGGGCAGCCCGCCCAGGACCGGGCGCAGCAGCCCTTCGGCCTGCTCCGGCCGCCCGTCGCGCAGCAGCAGCTCGCCGGTCAGCACCTCGACCTGCGCCGCCTCGCCGAACGCCTCGATCGACCGGAGGCGCTCCGGCACCCCGTCCACCCGGTCCAGCGCGGCGGTGAGGCGGTCCTCGCCGATCAGCACCCGGGCCACCGCGTCGGCGGCCATCGCCCGCTCGTACGTGACCACCGGCGCCTCGTCGGCCTCGGCCGGGAGCGCGGCCGCCGCCTCGTCCACCCGCTCGATCGCTGCGACCGCGGCCGGCAGGTCGCCGGACCAGTGCAGGGCGAGCAGTTCCCGCCGCCGGGCCCGCAGCTCGTCCACCTGGAAGCCGGCCAGCCGCCAGGCGGTCGCCGCCGCCGCGAACCGCTGCGCGGCCAGGGCGTCCCGGTCGGCGTCGTACAGCAGGCCACCGGACTCCTCCAGCACCTGCGCCCGGTGGGGGAGATTGTCCGGCCCGTCCAGGTTCTCGGCCAGCGTGTCGAGCACCGTGAGCGCCAGATCCGTCTCGCCGAGGCCGGCGTAGATGCCCGCCAGCATGTGCCGGCACCGGTCCGCCTCGGCCTGCGCGCCGGCCCGGTCGAGCCCGAGCACCGCCTCCTCGGCCACCTCGGCGGCCTCCGCCAGCCGACCGGCCACCCGGTACGCCTCGGCCAGCTCCCAGCGCAGCAGCGCGTCGCCCTCCAGCCCCTGCTCGACGCAGAGAGTGACCGCCTCGGCCAGATCCTCCACCGCCTCGCCGGCCCGGTCGGCGGCCATCAGCGCCCGTCCCCGGGTGACCCGCAGCGGCAGGTGGGCGCCGGCCGGGGCGACCGACAGCGCCTCCTCGCACGCGGCCACCGCGTCGGCCGGGTCGTCGGTGGCGCGGGCGTACGCCAGGCAGGCGCCGGTGAGCATCTCGGCGTCGCCCAGCTCGCCCGCCAGCCGGCGGGACCGCGCCGCCGCGTCCCGGAACTCCTCGGCCCGCTCCAACTGCTCCAGCACGTGCGTGCGGTGCAGCGCGACCCGCCCGGCCAGCCACGGATCGGCGTCCGCCTCCGCCTCGGCCCGGTCGAGCGCGTCGAGCGCCTCCGCCCACTGCTCGCGGTGCACGTGGGCCAGGGCCAGCCGATCCCAGCCGGCGGCCCGGTCACGCGGCTCGCCGTGCTCGGTCAGGTAGCCGGCCGACTCCCGGGCCAGGGCCATCCCCTCGTCCGCGCTCTCCTCGACCATGCTGAGCAGCACACCGAGCCGCCCGGCCACCACCTGGGCGCGCAGCGGATCCGGCACCTCCCGCCACGCGGCGAGCGCCTCGCGGTTGACCTCGATCGCCACCGGCACGCCGTCGTCGTCCTGGGACAGCTCACCGGCCCGCAGCTCCAGCCGCCAGGCGCGGGTGGTCGCGGGCACGTCGGCGTCACCGAACCGCTCGTCGTACGCGTGCAACGCGGCGACCAGGCCGTCCCGGCGGTTGGTGCGCCAGCACTCCTCGGCCAGCGCGAGCAGCTCGTCGGCACCGGCGTCGGCCGGCACGGTCACCGGCTTCGGAGAGGCCACCGGCGCGTCCGAGCCGGTCCGCGGGGCGGGCACCGCCGGGCGGCGCAGGCTCGCGGAGAGCGGCAGGTGCTCGCCGACCGGCCCGGCCGCCAGCTTGCGGGCGATCAGGCCGGACTGGTGCGTGGTGCCGTTGCGCGCGTCGAACCGCTCGGCCAGCGCGGTCGCCGTACCGGCCAGCTCGTCGGCGAGCGCACCCGCCGGCACGTCGGCGGCGGCCCGCTCGCCGGAGGCGCGGCGGTGCACAGTCAGCTCGGCCGGCACCTGACGCAGCGCGGCCGAGGCGGCGGCCGCGAAGTGCATCGCGGCCGCAGGGGTGGGCGCGCGGTCCAGCCAGTCCAGGTGGCGCTCGACCAGTTCCAGGGCGCGGGCCTCGTTGCCGGTCACGGTGCAGAACTCGACGTGGTCGGCGATGTCCCACAGGTCGGCGAGGTGCCCGCGCACCCGCCGGTACGCCTCCCGGTGCGCGTCCCGCGCCGCGTCGGTGCGGCCGGTCTCGCGGTAGGGCGTGAGCAGCGCGGTGAGGATCCCCTGCGGCTGCTCGCTACAGGTGAGCCGCCCGGCGAGCACCGGCTCGGCCAGCGCCACCGCCTCCTCGTGGCGGCCGTGCCGCACCAGGTGCGCGACCTGCGTGGTCGGGTCGCAGCCGGCGCAGTCGGAGAGCGTGTCGCGCGGGGTGGTCATCCACTTGCGGTACCACTGCTCCGCCGCCTCGTCGTCGCCCAGGTGCGCGGCCACCAGGTAGCGGTGCTTGTAGACCGCCTGGAGCGAGTGCCCGGAGTCGCGGTAGCGCCGTTCCATGTCGTCGAGCACCGCGTACGTCCGGTCCAGCGGCAGCTCCGGGAACTTCACCATGGCGTTGACCATGTACTTGAAGAACCAGAGCAGCTGGTGCGTGTAGCGCTGGTGGTAGGGCTGCGGATCCTTGTCGTACTCGGCCAGGCACCAGGAGAACGTGACGAAGGACTTCGCCGGTTCGCCGCCGTAGACGTACGCGGTGGTGCCGGTGACCCGGGCGGCGAAGGCGAGGTGCCTGTCGTCGCCCGCGTCGGCGCGGCGCAGCAACTGCTCCAGCGCGGCGATCTGCCCCGGCCCGTACGGCATGGATTCGATCTCGTGGTGCATCCGCCAGAGGTCGTCGTCAGTCACGGGTCTCTCCCGGTACGGCCCGGCCGAGCAGGCCGAGGAAGGAACTGTTCAGCAGTGCGGCGTCGGCCGCCCGGATCGGGTGGTGCCCGAGCAGCAGGGCCTGCCCGTAGAGCGCCTCGACGGCCAGCCCGACCAGCTCCGGGTCGGCGAGCGTGGTGACCCGGCGGACCAGCGGGTTGCGGTGGTTGAGCACCAGTTGCGGGCGGTCCGGCGGCGCTGAGGCGGCGAGCGCGTCGAGCACGCCGCCCCACAGCTCGTCGGCCTTGTCCCGGCTGGCGGCGAGCTGGTCGTGGAACGCGGCCGACCGGGACACCAGGTAGAGCGCCGGCAGCGAGACCGGGTCGTACGCCCGGATCACGACCTCACAGCCGAGCCGTTCCAGGGCCCGCTGCGCGGCGGTGAGGAACGGCCGCAGGGCCAGTTCGGTCGCCGGGTCGAGGATCTCGAACCGGGTGGTCAGGTCGCTCGGCTCAAGCCGCTCGATCAGCACCGATCGGTCCACTGTGGGCAGCCGCTCGATCAGCTCGGTGTCGTACGTGTAGCCGCCGTTGACCACTGCCACGTCCTGCGCGGCGGCCACGGCGGCGAGCTGGCGGAACTCGTCCAGGCTGGCGGCGTACCGGAGCACGCCGTGCCGCTGCCGGAACTCGGCGAGCGTCATCGTGCCGACGTTGGTGTCCATCGGCCACCACTGGTCGACCAGCCGCAGCATCTCGTCGTCGTGCATCGCGAGCGCCTTGACGCCGAGGTGGTGCACCTGGAGGAACTCGCCGAGCCGGCGCGGGTCGTGCTTGGCGAGCCGGACCAGCCAGCCGCGGATCTGGTCGCCGAGCGCCTCCCGGACGGAGGTGAGAAGCGCGTCCTCGTAGAGCGCCTCGCGGCTGGCGGTGGGCCGCAGCTCGCTGGCGTCGACCACGCAGTGGGCGAAGAAGGCCCACTCGGGCAGCAGCCCGTCGGCGTGCTCGCTGAGCAGCATCCGCTTGAGGTAGACCCGGTGCCCGGCCCGGGCGGCCGGGTTCACCGCGGCGGGCAGGATGAACGCCACGCCGGTCAGGCCGGCTTCGGGCACCGACAGCGGCACCACGTCGAACGGGGCGAAGCCGAGCAGCTCCTGCGCGTACCGCTGGAGGGCGGCCCGGTCGACCGGCGCCCCGGGTGTGGTCGGCCACGGCGGCGGGCCGGCGGTGGTCGGCGTGTCACCGACCCGTACGTCGACCGGCAGCAGGCCGCCGTAGAGGCGGGCCAGCTCGGTGACAGTGGGTACGCCGAGCCACTGGTCGGCGTCGCGCCGGGGCACCAGCGTGACTGTCGTGCCGGGCTCGTCGCGGGCCTGTTCCGGCTCGGCGAGCCGTACCGCGTACCGCCCGTCGGACCAGCCCGTCCAGAGCACTGTGGGCTCGTCGGCGTGCCGGGTGACCACCCGGATCTCGTCCGCCACCAGGAAGCAGGAGAGCAGGCCGATGCCGAACTGGCCGAGGAACTCGTGCCGGGAGAAGCCCAGCTCGTCGCGCTTGGAGCTGCGGCCGATGGTGGCGAGCAGTTCGTGCACCTGCGCCTCGGTCAGGCCGATGCCGGTGTCGTGCACGCGCAGCGTCCCGTCGCCGGTCAGCTCCGGCGGCTCGATGCGGACCCGGGCCGGGGCTTTCGGCTCGGTGGACCGGCGCGCGGTGATCGCGTCGACGGCGTTCTGGAGCAGCTCGCGCACGTAGACCCGCGGACTGCCGTAGAGGTGATGACTGAGCAGGTCGACCACGCCACGGAGGTCCACCTGGAAGGTGCGGTCCAATCGCGCTCCCGGTTCGGATTTTCGGCGCTCACCGTACCGGTCAGCGCCGACAGTGTCCGTCCCGTTTCACCCGGCGGCTTGACCCTCCACCGGGTGCAGGGCACACCGTCTCCTGGCATGACGATCACCGCCGTCCCGGGCCGCGACTACCGGCTGCTCTGGTCCGCCGCCGTCTGCTCGCAGGTGGGGGACTCCCTGCGTACGCCGGCTCTGGCCCTGCTGGCCGCCACGCTCACCCGCGACCCTCGCGCGGTAGCCGCGGTGACAGTGGCCGGGCTCCTTCCGCCGCTGCTGTTCGGCCTGCTCAGCGGCGTGTACGCGGACCGGTGGGACCGGCGGCGGACGATGGCGGTGGTGGACGGGGGGGCGGGCCGTGGTGGTGGCGGCGCTGGCCTGGTCCGTGGCGACCGGGCACGCCGGGATCGCCACGCTGGTCGTCGTCGCCTCGCTGCTCGCCCTGCTGGGCACGCTCTTCGACGCGTCCGCGTACGCGCTGCTGCCCACTGTGATGCCGCCCGAGGGGCTGGCGGGCGCCAACGCCCGCCTCCAGGCCGGAACGGCGGTGGCCGGCGGTTTCGTCGGCGCCCCCTTGGCCGGTGTCCTCTTCGCCGTCTCCCCCGCACTCCCGTTCACCGCCGACGCCCTGACCTTCGCCCTGGCCGCCGTCCTCATCCTCGCCATCCCCGCCCCGGCTCCCCGCCGATCTTGCACTTTCCGCCCCGGCAAGGCCGCACAAAAAGGACAGTCGAGGGGCCGCAACCGCAAGATCAACGAGGACAAGGGCGGGGTTTGGCAGGGGATTCGGTTTCTTCGACGGGATCGGGTTCTCCGGGCGCTGACAGTCGGGACGGCCGGGTCGAATCTGGCCATCGGAGGGCTGGCCTCGGTGCTCGTGCTCTATGCGCTGGCCGTGCTTCGGGTGCCGGAGGCGGCGTACGGGCTGTTCGCGGCCGGCGCGGTCGCGGGCGGGCTGGGCGGCGCGCTGTTCGCCGGACGGCTGGCCGCCCGCTTCGGCACGCTGCCCACGCTGCGTGTCGTGCTGCTCGGTCAGACGCTGGCGCTGGCCGGATTCGCGCTGGCCCGGCACCCGCTGACCGGCGGCCTCGCGATGGCCGGGTTCACCGCCGGCTCCACGATCTGGAACAGCCTGCGGGCGGCGTACGGGCAGCGGCACGTACCCCCGGATCTGCTCGGCCGGGTGGGCGCGGCACAGCGGGTGGCCGGGTTGGCCGCCGCACCGGCCGGCGCGGTGCTGGCCGGTCTCGCCGCCCAGGCGTTCGGCCTGACGCCTGTCCCCTGGGCGGCCGCCGCGGTCTTCGCCCTGGTCACGGCCGCCGTCTGGGTGACCTTCCGAGCGCGCACCGGCCCGCCCGCCGCGCCACCGCACTGATCACCCGCCCCGCGGGTCAGCCACCGGGCCGCGCGGGCTCGAAGCCGGCCAGGCGAACGGCGATCCGGTGACGGACCGGCGGGAGCGTGGAGACCGTCCGGAGCAGCAGATTCCGCAGCGGTCGCACGGCCGGCGGTGCGGCGGCGAGCCGGGTCAGCCCGGCGGCGAAACCGAGCACCTCCTCGGCGCGGGGGCGACGGTCGGCGGCGTACCCGTCGAGGGCCTGCGGGCCGGCGGCGAGCGCGTCGCCGAGGGCGACCGCGTCGCGCAGGCCGAGGTTCATCCCCTGCCCACCGGCCGGGCTGTGCACGTGCGCGGAGTCCCCGGCGAGCAGCACCGGCCCGGACCGGTAGGTGCTCGCGATCCGGTGGTGGATCCGGAACCGGGACGCCCACGCCATGCCGGTGACCCGGTCCGGCCGGCGCGCCGGACCGCGCTCGTCCAGCAGCGCCTGGAAGTGGTGCGTCTGCGGGTCGCGCGGCGCGTCGTCCACAGTGGCGACCAGCCGGACCGTGCCGTCGGGCAGCGGCGCCCAGACCAGCGGGCCCCGCCGGGACAGGAAGAGGCTCACCTGGTCGCGCGGGAGCGCGCTGTCCACGTGGACGTCGGCGAGCAGGAACGACTCCCCGGGGTCGGCCGGGCCGCCGAAGCCGATGCCGGCCAGCTCGCGGACCCGGCTGTGCATCCCGTCCGCGCCGACGACCCGGCGTGCCCGGACCGCGCGGCCGCCGTCGAAGCGGGCGACGGCGCCGTCGCCGTCGAGGTCCAGGCCGGTCATCTCGTACGGCCGCAGCACGCGCCCACCGAGCGCGGTGAGCCGGTCGGTGAGCACCGCCTCGGTCTCGGCCTGGGAGATCAGCAGCGCGTACGGGTAGCGCGACGGCAACCTGTCGAAGGGGACGGTCACCAGCACCCGGTCCCGGTCGCGGACGCTGAACCGGGCCGAGTGCAGCCCTCGCGCGGCCAGCGGCGCGGCGACCCCGATCCGGTCCAGCACCTCCAGGGTGCCGGCGTGCACGACTGCGGCGCGCGAGGTGACCGGCGGCTCGGCGAGCCGGTCGACGACGGTAGCGGTCACCCCGTGCCGGGCGAGCGTGACCGCCACGGCCAGGCCGGTCGGCCCGGCTCCCACCACGAGGACGTCGGTGCGTTCGGGCAGCATCGCTTCCACCTCCGGGCTCGGTCAACAACTGTTTGCCAACGCTTGTTGACTTCACTGTAGAGCCGATGTCAACACGCGTTGGCATACAGTCGTGGACGTGACCGAACCCGCCACCCGCACCCGCCGCGCGGACGCCACCCGGGCGGCCATCCTGCGTGCCGCCCGGGAACGCTTCGCCGCCGACGGCTACGACCGGGCCACCATCCGGGCCATCGCCGCCGACGCCCGCATCGACCCGTCGATGGTGATGCGCTACTACGGCAGCAAGGAGGGGCTGTTCGCCGCGGCGGCCGAGTTCGACCTGCGCCTGCCCGACCTGGCCGAGGTGCCGCCGGACCGGCTCGGCGAGACACTGACCCGGCACTTCGTACGCCGCTGGGAGGCGGACGGGACACTCGTCGCCCTGCTCCGGGCCGCCGCCACCAACCCCGGCGCGGCCGAACGCATGCGCGGGATCTTCGCCGGCCAGCTCGCCACCGCGGTGGCCCGATCCGGTGCCGACCCGGCGACCGCCGACCGCCGGGCCGGTCTGGTGGCCAGTCAGATCCTCGGTCTCGCGCTCACCCGGTACGTCGTCCGGCTGCCACCCGTGGTGGACCTCGACCCCGAGGAACTGGCCGACTGGGTCGGCCCGACGATTCAGCGCTACCTGACCCAACCTTTGCCCCCGTCCCGCGCGTCTGGCGGGTGACGGAGGGAGGAGCCGGATGGGGCGTGACGCGGACGACGGGCGGGCGGACTACCTCGCCTTCGTCGAGTCGCACCAGCACCGGCTGCTGCGTGCCGCGTACCTGATCTGCGGGAACCGCCACCAGGCCGAGGACCTGCTCCAGGACGCGCTGCTCAAGCTGGCGCTGCGCTGGCCGTCGGTGCGCGACGGCGACCCGGCCGCGTACGTGCGCGCCATCCTCTACCGCGACGCCGTCTCCTGGTGGCGGCGCCGACGCCGGGAGTGGCTCAGCGCGTACCCACCGGACCGGCCGGGTGCCGACGCCGACGCGGCGCTGCGGCTCACCGTGCGCGCCGCGCTGGACCGGCTGCCGCCACGTCAGCGGGCCGTCGTGGTGCTGCGCTACTTCGAGGACCTGACCGAGGTCGCCACCGCCGAGGCGCTCGGCGTCACCGTCGGCACCGTCAAGAGCCAGTGCCACGACGCGCTGCGCAAGCTGCGCGACGTCGTACCCGCCCCCGGCACGTCCGGAGACGGCCTGGTGACCGGGATGGAGGCGAACCCGTGAGCGAACCCGAGCTGACCCGGCTGCTGACCCGGGCCGCCGAGGAGATCCGGCCGACCCGGCTGGCCGAGGCAGGATGGGAGCGGGCCGGACGGGTCCGCCGCGCCCGCCGGGCCGCCGGCGTCGCGGCCGTCGCCGTGGTCCTGCTCGGTGGCGGTACGACCGCGCTCCTGCACCGCTCGGGCCCGCCACCGGCCGCACCGCCCCGCCCGACTGTGACGGCGGCACCTAGCGCGCCTGTGGTGCAGCGGCCCCCGGACCGGCTCGGCGAGGCGGGCGACCCGCTGGGCCGGCTCGGCGACCGGGTCGCCTTCGCCCTCTCCGACCGGCCGGTGAGCCGGGCGCTGGCGCTGTACCAGCCGGTCGACCCGGAGACCGGCGACGCCGGTCCGGTCCGGGTGCTGGGTGACGACGGCATGGTCCGGGAACTCGACGTGGTGACGCTCGCGCCCACCCGCGACGCCGAGGGCAACGAGGCCACTCCGCTGAAGCCGGGCAGCCTGTCGCCGGACGGCCGGACCGCCGCGTTCGCGCAGACCGGTGAGGTGGTCGTGGTCGGCCTGACCGACGGCGCGGTCCGCCGCTATCCGCTCACCGGCTACCTGGAACACGTGCTCTGGGCCGGGGACCGGCTGCTGGTCGGGGACAACGACACCACGTACGAGCTGGACCGGCGCACCGGGTCGGCGCGGAAGCTCGCGGTCGACCCGTGGACGCTCGTCGTGCCCGAGCCGGCCCGGTCCGGTGACCTGTTCACAGTCGGCGGCTGGTCCGGGGACGGCGGCCTGGCCGTACGCCGGTTCCCCGCCTCGGGTGGCGCGCCGGAGCGGCGGCCGGTGACCGCCGGGGAGCTTCCCCCCGGCTACCAGCTGAACGAGGTCTACGGGCGGGGCTGGCAGCGCGGCGACCGGATCGCCCAGGCCGGGTGGACCACCACCGCGGGCGCCGCCGGCACGATGAGCGGCGCCGAGGGCGTGGCGGTGCTGGACGCCCGTACCGGCGCGGTGACCCGCCTGCTCGACCTCGGGCGCGAGGGCCGGACCAAGGGGTGCTGCGAGGTGTACGGCTGGACCGCCGACGGCGCGGTGCTGCTCCGCTACGACGCCGGGCTGGCCCGGTGGCGGCCGGAGACCGGCGCCGTCGACTGGGTGGCGAGCAACGTCCCCGGCCGGCTGTCGATAGCCGCCCGCTGACCGGTCCGGAACGCGGCCGGACCGGCGTAACAGCGGAACCGGCCGGTCCAGCCGCCGTGACGACGGGACCGGCCGGGACGCCTCAGCGGGTCAGGCCGCCGGGCTGGTCGCCCTTCACGACGGGGGCCCGGACCAGGTTGCCCCACTCGGTCCACGAGCCGTCGTAGTTGCGCACCTGCGGGAACCCGAGCAGGTGGTGCAGCACGAACCAGGTGTGGCTGGACCGCTCACCGATCCGGCAGTACGCGACCACGTCGTCGGACGGGCTCAGCCCGAGCTGGTCGCCGTAGATGGCGCGCAGCTCGTCGGCGGACTTGAACGTGCCGTCGTCGTTCGCGGCGGACTTCCACGGCTTGCTCACCGCGCCCGGGATGTGCCCGCCACGCAGCGCGCCCTCCTGCGGGTAGTCCGGCATGTGCAGCATCTCGCCGGTGTACTCGCCGGGCGAACGCACGTCCACCAGCGGCCGCCCGGCCGCCACGTGCGCCATGACCTGCTCCCGGTACGCGCGGATCGGCGCGTCGTTGCGCTCCGGCACCGGGTACGAGGCGCGGGGCCGGCTCACCTTGTCCCGGGTCAGCTCCCGCCCCTCGGCGATCCACTTCTGCCGGCCGCCGTCGAGCAGACGTACGTCCTGGTGACCGAAGAGGGAGAAGACCCAGAGGGCGTACGCGGCCCACCAGTTGAAGTTGTCGCCGTAGAAGACGACTGTGTCGTCCCGCCCGATGCCCTTGGCCGCGCACAGCTCGGCGAAGCTCGCGGCGTCCAGGTAGTCGCGGGTGACCTGGTCGTTGAGTTCGGTGTGCCAGTCGACCTTGACGGCGCCGGGGATGTGGCCGGTGTCGTAGAGGAGCACGTCCTCGTCGGACTCGACCACCACGAGCCCTTCGTCGCCCAGGTGCTCGGCCAGCCACTCGGTGGTGACCAGGCGCTGCGGGTCGGCGTACGACTGGAGGTGGGGATGCGGATCGCTCGGCACAGGCATGATCCCCAAGGTACGCCGGATCAGCGCGGTGCGGTGCCGGTCAGGCGCGGCGGTGCACCAGGCGGCCGGCGACCACTGTCGCCAGGCAGGAACCGTCCGCGTCGAACACGGCGAGGTCGGCGCGCCCGCCGGTCACCAGCGCGGGCGGCCGGACCGTGGGCAGCACCGCCACCTCGTTGCGCGCCGCGGCGGAACGCAGCGCCGGGTCGGTGACGTGTTCGTCGAGCACGGCGGCCACGCCGAGCCGGAACAGCGCGTGCACCCGCTCGCGGGGCGTGGGCGCCGGCGGCAGCGGGCCGTCGTGCACGAGCGCCGGCCCGAGCGTGCCGGCCCACCGCCGCACCCGCACCCCCGGGTACGCGCCGGACAGCTCGGCCGTGGGCACTATCGCCTCGACCCGGTCACCGGCGACCACGACCGCCAGCCCGGTGCGGGGTGGATCGTCGGGTGTCAGCCGCAGCAGGTCGGCGGCGTGGACGGTTCGCACGCTCAGTCGCGCTCGACCGGCCCGAGCACCGGCCGCTTGGCGGTGACGAAGTCGCCGGAGGACCGCCCGGTCAGCCGGCGCTTGATCCACGGCGCCAGGTGCCGGCCGGCCCAGCGCAGGTCGGCGGCGCGCGCGGCGAGCCACGGGCTGGGCGCCGGATGCGGCGGCACCATCAGCCACTCCTCCTCGCAGCCGATGCCGAGCGCGGTGAGCACCTGGGCCGCGACCCGGCGGTGGCCGGCGGCCGACAGGTGCAGCCGGTCGGTGCTCCAGAGCAGCGGGTTGAGGTAGGTGTCGTCGGCGTACAGGTCGACCAGGATCGCGCCGTGCCGCTCGGCCACCTCGCCGACCGCACGGTTGAGCAGCGCGACCCGGGGGGCCACCAGCCGCTGGCCGGGCAGCCGGGCCATCACGTCGGCGAACCGGAACAGCACCACGTCGCTGCCGCCGGACCGCAGCCGCTGCACGACCGAGTCGAAGCGGGGGACGAACGAGTCCGGGTCGAAGCTGCGGCGCAGCACGTCGTTGCCGCCGGCCGCGAAGCTGATCAGGTCGGGCTTCATGGCCAGCGCGGACGGCACCTGCTCGGCCACCACGTTGGGGAACAGCCGGCCGCGGATGGCCAGGTTGGCGTACCCGAAGTCGGGCCCGGCCTCGGCGGCGAGGCGGGTGGCGACCAGATCGGCCCAGCCCCGGTAGCTGCCGTCCGGATACGCGTCGTCCATGCCCTCGGTGAAGCTGTCGCCCACCGCCACGTAGCTGCGCCAGCGCACGGCGCCTCCCTCAGACGTCCCGGCAGAAGTGCGTCGCACAGTCTGTCACCGCGCGGACCGGTCCCGCTGACCCTGGACGCCGGACGTGGCGGATGTCTCGACGTCCTGTTCACGACAGCCACCCGAGGGGACAAATCCGTCCGACACGTCCGGCGGGGCAGAATCCGTCGTCCGGACCGGGGATGATGTCTGCCGTCATCCGGCCGGGCGAAACCGTCCGGCCGGTCCCGCACACGGCACGAGCGAGGAACCACATGACGCAGGGGCACCCACCGGCGGGCTGGCCACCGCCCGGCAACGCCGACCCCCGGTACGCCGCAGCACCGCCGCCCGCGCAGCCGGGACCGTGGGGGCCGCCGCCTGCGACGCCGAAGTCCCGCCGAGGGCTCTGGATCGGGCTCGCGGCGGGTGCGCTCGCGCTTGCGCTCTGCGCCGGCACGGCGGTCGGCGTCGGGCTGGGCCTGCGCGGCGACGACGAGGAGGGCCCGGCGCCGAAGGCGGCAGCCGGCGCGAACGGCGTCACCGTCACGAACGCCGAGCTGACCGCCCTGCTCGACCGGCACAGCAAGGCGCTGGCGGCGAAGGACCTGGACGGCTACCTGGCCGCGTTCGACCCGGCCCGTAAGGAGCTGATCGCCGGGCAGACCCAGCTGTTCCGCAACCTGGGGAAGCTGCCGCTGTCGGTGGCCCGCTACGAGACCATCGAGCGGCAGGGCCGCGCCGGCGACGCCTTCGGGCAGGGCGTCACGTTCCAGCTCGACGTCTCGTTCGTGCACCAGCTCGACGGCTTCGACCTGGCCCCGGTCACCGAGTGGTACCGCTGGACGATCGTCCGCACCGGCAAGGACGCGCCGATCCGGGTCACCGCTGTGACCGGCGCTCCGGCCGCCGGGAACGGTGGCTCGAAGACCGTCCACTACCCCGGTCCGTGGGACAAGTGGCGGGAGATCCACGTCGAGCGGACCCCGCACGCCCTGCTCATCGCCGACGCCGCCCGGGCCGGCGTGGCGAAGCGGTACGCCCCGGCCGCCGATGTGGCGGTCACGAACGGCCTGGCCGTGTGGCGGGCCAGCGGGCCGCCCGGCCCGGTGCCGAGCGGCTTCGTCATCACGCTCGCCGACGGCAAGGACGAGATGACCTCGCTCTACCGGATCGGCACCGAGAAGGCCACCGAGGCGGGCTTCTCGCTGGGCCTGGTCGCGGCCGAGCGCAAGGACGGCAAGGCCACGATCGGCGGCACCCGCATCGTGGTGGACACCCGCGACCGTTACTTCAGCCGTACCAGCGGCGACAACGACGCCCGCATGGTGTTGCGGCACGAGGTGGCGCACTCCCTGATGACGCCCCGCACCGACCTGACCGCTGTGGACGCGTTCAGCAAGCTCGACGAGTGGGTGGTCGAGGGCTTCGCCGAGTACATCGCGTTCCACGGCCGCCCGCTCGGTGCCAGCGAGCGCACCGCGCAGGCCCGGCAGCTGGTCCGCGGCGGGTGGAACGGCACGCTGCCCGGCAACGGCGAGTGGGACGACCCCGACCGGCTGAGCTTCCACTACTGGCTCGGGCACGCCGCGATGAACCACCTCGCCGAGAAGCACGGCGAGGTGAAGCTGTTCCGCTTCGTCGAGGCCGTCTACGGCGGCACCCCGACCGACCGCGCCGCCCGGGACGTGCTGGGCGTGTCGCTCGACGAGTTCCAGGCCGGCTGGGCCGCCTACGTCCGCGCGCAGGCGCGCTGACCGGGAACGGAGACGACGAATGACGTACCAGCACCAGCAGCCGCCGCCCGCGTACCCGCCGGCGGGATGGCCGGGTCCGGCCGGTGCGCCGCCGGCGGCGCCGAAGCGGCGCGGACGCGTGGCGTTGCTCGTCGCCGGTGGCCTGGTGGCCGTGCTCGCGGTCGCGGCCGGCACCGCCTACGGCGTGTCCCGGCTGGTCGGCGGCGATGACGACGACGGGAGGAAGCTGCGTACCGCCTGGGTGCTCGACTTCCCGGAGCGGCAGCGCAACGGGCTGAAGACGTACGACGGGCAGGACATGTTCGGCGCCTGGCTGGTCGGCGACGCGGTGGTCCGGGCCCAGCCGGACGGCGTCATCGCCTACCGGCTCGACGACGGCGCCCAGGCGTGGGGCGTGCCCGCGCCCCAGGCGACCTCGCTGTGCGCGGCCGCGCAGACGCTCGCCGAGGGGCGGGGTGTGGTGGCGCTCGGTTCCGCCGACTCGTGCGACACGATCGTCGGCTTCGACGCTGCCGCCGGCACGCAGACGTGGCGGGCGACGTTCCCCGTCGAACGCCGGACGGGCCGGTCCGAGATCGTCGCCCCGGACCTGTCGGTGACCGCCGGGCAGGTGGTCGTCCGCAGCGGCGAGAACGTCCTCGGCTACTCGCTGGCCGACGGCAAGCGGCTGTGGCAGACCGACGCCGACCGGCTGCTGCCGGGCCGCGACTGCCGCCTGACCGACGCGCAGGCCGCCGGGGACCAGGCCGTTGTGACCGCGCTCTGCGACGGCGACCGGGGCGCGCTGCTCGGTCTGGACCCGGCCACCGGCAAGCCGCGCTGGCAGCAGAAACTGCCCGCAGCGCAGCAGAGCGCCGGGGTGCTGAGCGTCGACCCGCTGGTCAGCCTGCCCGGTCTGAGCACCGAGACGTTCGTCGCGCGCGACGCCGCCGGCAAGGCGCGGGCCACGTTCGGCAACCCCGTCGACGGTACGCGGTTCAGCGACCTGCCGGTCAACCGTTCCAACACGGTGAGCGGGCCGGGGATCCGGCCGTACCTGGCCGACGCGGACACGCTCTACCTGCCCACCGAGGCGACGAACGTCGGCGGCAAGATGCGCCAAGCCAACCAGGTGGTGGCGATCGACCTGGCCACCGGGAATCGGCGCTGGGTGTCGGCCGGGCACACCGACAGCGAGGTGGAACTCGTCCGCCTCGACGAGCAGGGCGTGCTGGCGTGGGAGGTGGGCGACCGGCGGGACCTCGCCCCGCGGCTGGTCCGGATCGACCCGGCCACCGGCGAGGTCACAGTCGTGGCCGAGGCGCCGCTGTCGGCCGGCACCGAGGGCAGCGACGCGAAGGTGCTGGAGCGAGACGGCACAGTGGTGCTGGTGCCGTGGAAGCACGTCACAGCGGATGCGGCGATCACCGTGCTGCGCTGAAAAGACACGGGGCGGGCCACCCGTCGGTGACCCGCCCCGCGTCGCCTTTCGTCAGGCAGGCACGTAAGCCAGCAGCAGCGCCCCGCTCAGCCCGGCCGGCTCGGTCACCGTCCCGACCGGCTGGAAACGCTTGTCCAGAACGCTGATGCCGTTGTCGCGCCGGACCAGCACCGTGCCGTCGGTGCTGAACAGGATGCTCCGCACCTCGCCCGTGCCGGGCAGGTCGACCACCTTGCTGGTCCTGGTGTCGACCACCGCGAAGCTCCCGTCGTTGCGGGTCTCGTCCTTGTTGATCCAGCCGACGGCCACGTACCGGCCGTCCGCCGAGACGCTGCGGACCCGCCAGCCGTCGTAGCGGGCCGCCTGGGCCGTCGGCGGCGTGTAGCGGTAGAACGTCACCTTCGGGTCGGTCGTCGCGTACGGCCGCCCCTCGGAGACGGCGGCCCAGTTGCGGCCGTCCGGCGTCCACCACTTCAGAGTCTCGTTGCCGGCGTCGCCGTCGGCGGGCTTGCGGCTGCTCAGGTCGATGAGCGCCATGTGGCCGTCCTGCTGCACCAGCACCCGGTCGTTGGTGTTCCACACGAGCGGGTCGCCGCCGTCGCAGGGCGCCTTGCCGGAGAAGGGCGGCTCCGTCGCGATGGTGGCCCGGTCGCTGCCGTCGATCCGGGTGGTCACGAGCTTGCCGGCCTCCGCTCCGGCCGCTCCCTCCACCCAGGCCAGCCGCTCGCCGTACGGCGAGATGGTGATGGTGTTCCGGACGCAGTCGCCGCCGCCGTACGGGACGCTGGCGCTCACCCGGTCGGTGCCGCCCTTGACGACGTGCACCTCCGCGGCCTGCTCGCCGAACGACAGGTAGTACCGGGTGCCGGGCAGTGCGGCGGAGGAGGCGTCCGACGGGCTCGGGGCGGCGGACGACGGTGCGGCGGCGGACGACTGCCCGGCTGCGGGGGCGGTCGGCGTGGACCCGCCGTCGCCGCAGGCGCTCACGCCCACGGCGACGAACGCGGCGGCGGCGAGGGCGGCGACGGTACGTAGTCCGCGGGCGCTGGTGACGATGACGTTCACGATTCGATCCTCGGGGGTTGGTTGGTGCGCGTCTCTGATGCACTCCCAGACGTCGGTTTCGATCTGCATGGTTGCCGCCTGATCGAAAGAACTTCGGCCCCGGGTCGGCGGACGCGGACAGGCCCCCGGCGCACGAAGCGCCAGGGGCCTGTAGGGGTTGTCTGAGGCGGCTCAGGGCACGTACGCCAGCAGTGCCCGGTTCCGGGTCGGTGCCGGCTCGGTCACCGTGCCGAGTGGCTTGAACTCACGGTCGAGGACCGTGATGCCGGTGCCGCGCCGCAGCAGCACCGTGCCGTCGGCGCTGAACAGGATGCTCCGTACCTCGCCCGTGCCGGGCAGGTCGACCACCTTGCTGGTCCTGGTGTCGACGACCGCGAAGCTGCCGTCCCGGCGGGACGGGTCGGTGCCGATCCAGCCCACTGCCACGTAGCGGCCGTCGGTGGACACGCTGCGGGCCTCCCAGCCGTCCCACTTCGCGGCCTCCTGCTGGGGAGGGGTGTAGGTGTACTGCCGCAGGTCGGTGGTGTCCGAGACGTAGGGTTTGCCGTCCGACTCGGCGGCCAGCCAGGTGCCGTCGGCGGACCAGCAGCGTTTGGTCTCCTGGCCCGGGTCGCCGACGACCTGCTTGTTGGCCACCACGTCGTAGAGCACGGACTGGCCGTTCTTCCGCTGCACCATCAGCCGGTCGTCGCCCTTCCACCGCATCGGCCGGGCGCCGAAACAACTGATCCCCTCCGCGAGGGTCGTCGCCCCCTTGTCTCCGACGGTGGCGATCAGCAGCACCCCGCTCGCGTTGTCGGTGCTGTCCTGCACCCAGACCACCCGCTTGCCGTCCGGCGAGACGCTGACGGTGTTGGACTCGCAGCGAGAGGCGGCTTCGTGGACGACCTCGTGGACCACCCGGTCCCGCGTGCCGCGGACCTCATGGATCCGCGATCGGGTGGACGTCTGCTCCAGGTAGTAGCGGGTACCGGCGAGCGCCGACTGCGACTGGCCGGTGGCGGTACTCGCGTCGGGGGAGGGCGTACGGGACGGCTCGACCGGCGGGGCGGTGACTGTGACCGACGGGCCGGCCGGGGCGGGCGCCTGGCTGTTCGGCCGGATCGCCAGCGCGGTCCCGGTCGCGGCGGCCAGCACCACGAGCGCGGCGGCGGAGGTGGCGACGGCCCGCTGGACACCGAGCCGCCGCGAGGTACGCAGCGCCCGGTCCCGCAGGTCGACCGGGGTGACCTCCTCGGCCAGGTCGGCCAGGTCGAAGCGCAGTCGGTCCTGGTTCATCGGGCGGTTCCTTCCGTGACGTACAGCTCGGCGAGCTCCGGGGCCACGCTGCGCAGCTTCGCCAGCGCCTTGGAGGTCTGGCTCTTGACGGTGCCGACGGTCACGCCGAGCAGGTCGGCGGCCTCGGCTTCGGTGCGGTCCTCGAAGAACCGCAGGACCAGCACGGCCCGTTGCTTGGCGGACAGCCGGGCCAGCGCGGCCCGGAGAGCCAGCCGGAGCGTGGTCTGCTGGGCGTGGTCGGGGGCCGAGTCGCCTCCGCGCGGCTCGGGCATGTCGCCCGGCATCGACTCGGCCACCCGGCGGCGCCGCCACCAGGAGACCTGCAGGTGGTACATGGTCTTCCGGGTGTACGCCTCAGCGTTGCCGGTCTCGTGCAACCGGTTCCAGGCACGGTGGGTACGGGCGAGGGCGGACTGGACGAGATCCTCGGCCAGATGCTGGTCGCCGGTCAGCAGGTAGGCGGATCGCAGTAACGCGGGGGTGCGAGTTCGGACGAACAGGTCGAACTCATTCAGGAGAGGGTCCACACGAGCCGGTCCTTGGGGTCAGGTGGTACATCAGCGTGACGCCTTCCGAGACGCCACCTGCGCACGCCATGGTTGCCGCCGCCGGTGACTCTTTCTCGACAGGCCCCGGCCGGACGTCAGCAGTCGAAGACCGACCAGCAGATGTCGTTGCGCAGGCGCTGGTCGTCCAGGACCAGGTCGCGGATCTCCGCCGGGAGCTGGTCGCGCTGCCACCGGCACTCGTCGCGCCCGGCCGCCTCGCCGAGACCGGCGGGCGCCGCCGCGCGTACCGCCTTGATCGCGTACGCGGCGGCACCGAGTTCGTGGGCGGCCACGTGGGCCACGACGGCGGCCTGACCGGCGGCGTACGCGGCGTTGCGTGCCGCCCCGCGCAGGTCCCGGGCCGCACCCATGGCGTGACCGCCCGCCGCACGCGCCTCCATCATCCTGACCTCGCCCCGCACCCAGGCGCGGGCGTGCTCGATCGCCTCGCGTGGGCGGCTGTCCTCCGGCCGGACCGCCTCGAACAGGCCGAGGACGTGCTCGGCGCAGGTGGCGGCCCAGAGCGCCAGCAGGTGGTGGTGCTCGTCGGTGAGAGTGCCGCCCCGGCGGATCGTCGTGAACCGGGGATCGCGGATCTTCGGCAGGATCACGACGCGGCCTCCGGCCCGGCGGTGCCCTGGCGCAGGTCGTGGTCCAGAGTGCTCATCAGCCGGGCGACCCGGCTGCCGCCGCCGGTCAGCGGCGGATAGCGGCGGAGCACGTCGACGAGCACCGGCGTGGCGAGCCGTCGGGACCGGTCCACCTGCGAATCCCCGACGGCCTCGTCGCCGCCGGCCTCCAGTTCGGCGACGCGCGCGGCGTTGGCGGCCGCCCGCAGGATGTGACCGACCTGGGTGGCCTTCGCGATCGGGTGCAGGTACGCGGCCGCGGCGGCGTCACCCGCGGTCCGGGCAGCCAGGCGCGCGGCCTCGGTGGGCGCGGACCGGGCGGCCCGGTGCGCGTCGAGGGACGTGACCCGCTGGAGTCTCGTCCGGGCGGCGCCGCGCGCGAACATCCAGGCCGCGTCGACAGCCGCGCGGGGACGCGGGTCACCGGGAACCGCCCGCTCGTAGACCGGGAGCACGTCCTCCGCGTGCCGGACCGCGTACCGCGCCACCTCGCGCAGCTCGTCCATCGTCAGGTCGAAGTCCCCGGGCGCAGTCATGTCGCGGGCATCGTATCGGTGATGCTGCGCCGGTACGGGCCCCAGCCGACGAACCGCTCGAACAGCTCGCGCGGGGTCGGCCCGTCCTGCGGATTGAGGCGGAACAGGTCGTGGGTGGCCTCGTGGTAGAGCCCGGACAGGTAGACGGCCAGGTCGACGGGGTGGTCCGCGTACTCGACCTTGAGCAGCAGGCGGGCCTGCGCGCAGGGCCACGGCCCGCCGCAGGCGCGGCAGAGCCAGAGCGGCCGGATCGGCAGGTGGGCCGGGTGGTCCGGCGGGTAGGGGCGGGGCCGATCGGGGTACGGCCCGAGCCGCGGTACGGAAAGGTTCATGCGTGACAGTCTGCTAACGACACCACTACGCTCGGAAGTCGTCGCGGCCGGTCCGGGGAGAGGCCGGGAGACCGGCGGCCGACTGGGGAGGGCGTGTGGAGAACGAGCCGACCGCCGAGCTGATCCGCGCGCAACTGCGGCGGCTGCGGGTGCGGGCCGAGCTGAGCCAGGAGGAGTTCGGGAGGCTCGTGCACTTCTCCGGCTCCCAGGTGTCGGCGGTCGAGCTGGGCCACCGGCCGCTCGACCGGTTCTTCCTCGCCCGGGCCGACGAGGTGCTCGGCACCGGCGGGCTGTTGATGTCGCTGCTCAAGCTCGCCGAGCGCGACGGCCAGCCGAGCTGGTTCCGCCCCTGGCTCGAAGCCGAACGCCAAGCGCAGCAGTTGCGCACCTACCAGCCGACTCTGGTGCCCGGACTGCTCCAGACCGAGAACTACGCCCGCGCGATGATCCGGACGGATGACCTGATCACCGATGACGAGGTGGAACGACGCCTCGGAGTGCGTCTGGACCGGCAGTCGATCCTCTCCGACCCGGGCCGCCCGAAGTACATCGCCGTCATCGAGGAGTCCGTCCTGCGCCGCGCCGACGACGGCTACCGCGGACTCATGACCGAGCAGATCGCGCACCTCGTCGAGTGCGCCGAGCGCCCGCACGTCGACATCCACATCGTGCCGACCTCGGTCACCGTGCACGTCGGCTTGGTCGGACCGTTCGCGCTGGCCCGGGGCACAGACGGCGGCTGGGTCGGTCACCTGGAGAACCAACTCGGCGGCGTCGTGGTCGACAAGGACGAGGACGTGGCTATCCTGCTGTCCAGATGGGAGAGTGTCCGCAGCGAGGCACTACCGCGCCGGCAGTCGGTCGAGCTGATGAAGGACGTGATGACCTCGTGGAGCTGACCGGAGCGATCTGGCGGAAGTCCACACGCAGCGGCACCCAGGGCGACTGTGTCGAGGTGGCGGACAACCTGGCCGGAGTGGTCGGGGTGCGGGACAGCAAGGACCCGGCCGGGCCGGCGCTCACCTTCACGCCCGACGCCTGGCGCACCTTCGTCCGGCTCAGCGGGCGCCGCGCGTCGAGCTGATCAGCACTGTGTGCTTGCGTACCCGGAAGGCGCCCTCGGCGTCGATGCGCGCCTCGATCGCGGCGCGGGCGGCCGCCTCCTGCGCGGCGGGCAGCGGCCCGATCATGCTGGCGACGTACGCCAGGATCGGCTCCGCGGCGGGCACCACCAGCTCGTCCGGGTAGCGCTCGACCGTCACGTCGTCGAAGTGGGCGGCGACCCGGGCCGGTGTCGTCTCGGCGGTCACGTCGTTCCGGTCGTGGAACCGGACAGCCAGGTCGGGGCGCCCGATCACCGCGCCGAGCGTGTTCAGCTCGGCCATGTGGTCGCGGCCGTTCACGGCGACGGCGAGCCGCCCGCCGGGGCGCAGCACCCGGGCGAACTCGCGCAGCGCGGCGTCCGGGTCGTCCAGGTGGTAGAGCATGCTGTTGGCGATCACCGCGTCGACGACGCCGGCACGGAACGGCAGGTACGTGGCGTCGCAGCGCAGCACCCGGGCGCCGGGCACGTCGCGCAACCGCGCGCACATGGCGGGTGAGAAGTCGGTGAGGGTGAGCCGGCCGCGACGGCCGACCCGGCGCCACAGCTCGCCGGTGCCGGCGCCCACCTCCAGCACGTCGCCGGACAGCGGCAGCCGCTCGCCGAGCCAGGCGAACCAGTCCTGCGGGTTGGTGCCGTACGAGTGCAGTGCCATGCGGGCGGTCAGGTTGCCGGTGGTCGTCGCGTACTGGCTCACGGCGCGCGCCGAAGGAGTGGTGGTCATCCGCCGAACTTAGAGGAAGCGGTTCTCCGGGATCCCCGGTATTAAGCGTTGCTAGCTACCGGTACCTAGTGTTACTTTCTACTGGTACTCAGCGACGCTCAATAGCGAGGGAACGAGGACATGGCCAACCAGATGACGGAGATGCTGAAGGGCACCCTCGAAGGCATCGTCCTGGCGATCCTGGCCCGCCGATCCGCGTACGGCTACGAGATCACCGCCTGGCTGCGCGACCGCGGATTCTCGGACATCGCGGAAGGCACCATCTACGCGCTGCTCGTCCGCGTCGAGCAACGCGGTTTCGTGGACGTGGAGAAGGTTCCCTCCGAGAAAGGGCCCCCGCGGAAGGTGTATTCGATCAACGCAAAGGGGCGGGATCAGCTCGCCGAGTTCTGGCGGACGTGGAGCGTCCTCGCGGAACGCATCGACCACCTTCGTGACAACGACGACCGGCACGACGAAGGAGCATGAGCATGGCCGCGAAGTGGATCGAGACGCTCGTCGGATCGCTCGACCAGAAGAAGCAGTACAAGCGGCACATGGCCCGCATGGAGGCCCTGCCGGAACCCCATCGCAGCGCGGCCAAGGCGCTCCAGCGGTACTTCATGTACCAGGGCGGGATCGTCGACGGGAACACACTCGTCGCGATGCTCGGCGACTCCGTGGACCTCTGGGAGCGCGCGGTCGCCGACAACACGCCCGTCCGCGCGATCGTCGGCGACGACCCGGTCGAGTTCGCCGAGACGTTCGTGTCCGCGTACTCCGGGAGGCAGTGGATGGACAAGGAGCGCGAGCGCCTCCGGAAGGCGATCGACGCCGCCGTCGGCAACAGCGGGGAGGAACACTCATGACCACCGCGACGCGCGAACCCGCCATCCGGGTTCGGGGCATCACCAAGTCCTACAAGGACCTGCACGTGCTGCGGGGCGTCGACTTCGAGGTGACGGCCGGGAGCATCTTCGCTCTGCTCGGCTCGAACGGCGCCGGAAAGACCACGCTCGTGCGGATCCTGTCGACGCTGCTCAAGGCGGACACCGGCACCGCGGCCGTCCACGGCTTCGACGTCGCTTCGGTTCCCGCCGAGGTACGCAAGTCGATCAGCCTGACCGGCCAGTTCGCCGCCGTCGACGAAGTGCTCACCGGCCGGGAGAACCTGGTCCTGGTCGCGAAGCTCCGCCACCTGAGGAATCCGGGTGCGGTCGCCGACGACATGCTGGCCCGTTTCTCCCTCACCGACGCCGGGAACCGCCGGGCGGGGACGTACTCGGGCGGCATGCGCCGGCGGCTGGACATCGCGATGAGTCTCGTCGGCAACCCGCCGGTCGTGTTCCTCGACGAGCCGACCACCGGCCTCGACCCGCAGGCCCGCATCGAGGTCTGGCGGACAGTGCGGCAGCTCGCCGAGGACGGCACCACCATCCTGCTCACCACCCAGTACCTCGACGAGGCCGAGCAACTCGCCGACCGGATCGCGATCCTGCACGAGGGAACGATCATCCAGAACGGCACTCTCGCCGAGCTGAAGCGGCTCCTCCCGACCGCGAAGGTCGAGTACGTCGAGAAGCAGCCGACCCTTGAGGACGTCTTCCTCGCCCTCGTGGGCCACACCGCCAGGGCCGCCGACAAGGCAGCCGTGCCCGCAGGAGAGGAATCCCGATGACCATCCACGTCCTCAGCGACACCGGAACCCTCACCGGCCGTTCCCTGCGGCACATCCTCCGCAGCCCGGACACCATCATCACCACGGCGGTCACACCCGTCGCGCTGATGCTGCTCTTCGTGTACGTGCTCGGTGGAGCCATCAACACCGGATCCGGCGAGTCGTACATCAACTACATGCTGCCGGGCATCCTCCTCATCACGATCGCGTCCGGCATCGCCTACACGGCGTACCGCCTGTTCCTCGACATGCAGGGCGGCATCTTCGAGCGCTTCCAGTCGATGCCGATCCCGCGGCCCTCAGTGCTCTGGGCGCATGTCCTGACCTCGCTCGTCGCCAACCTGGCCTCGCTCGTGATCGTCACAGGCGTCGCCCTGATCATGGGATTCCGGACGGGCGCATCGGTGGTCGGCTGGCTCGCCGCAGCCGGCATCCTGATCCTGTTCACCCTCGCCCTGACCTGGGTCGCCGTCATCGCGGGCCTGTCCGCCAAGACCGTCGACGGCGCGAGCGCCTTCAGCTACCCGCTGATCTTCCTGCCCTTCATCAGCTCGGCGTTCGTCCCCACCGACTCGATGCCCGGCCCGGTCGCCTGGTTCGCCGACAACCAGCCGGTGACATCGATCGTGAACACCCTCCGCGCGCTCTTCGCTCAGCAACCCGTCGGCAACGACGTCTGGATCGCGCTCGCCTGGTGCGCCGGCCTGCTCCTGGCCGCCTACGCCGCCGCGACGGCGATCTACCGCACCAAGGTCAGCTAGCCGGCCGTGGGAGCCGGTCACCCGTCACAGGTAGAGGCAGAACGGGTGACCGGCCGGGTCGAGGTGCACCCGGACGTCGTCCTGCGGCTGGAAGTCGGCCAGTGTCGCGCCCACCGACACCGCGTACGCCGAGGCGGCCTCCAGGTCGTCGACCTTGATGTCCAGGTGGGTCATCATCGGCGGGTCGCCGGGCCCGGCGGGCCATACCGGGCGCACGTAGGCCGGCTCGTCCTGGAAGGCCAGCCAGGTGCCGCCGTCCGGCGGAGCAAGCACCACCCAGTCGGACTCGTCCTCGCGACGGGACCAGCCGAGCAGCCGCTCGTAGAACGCGGCCAGGTCCTCTGCGGACGGCGCGTCCAGCACCGTGGTCGTCAGCTTCATCAGCGGTCGCTCAGCCATGCCGCATTCCTACCCGACCCCCGCGACGTTTGCTGGACCGTCCGCGCCAGCTCGGCGGGGTGGCGGTATCGACACCAGTCGGATGCCGCCACCTCGCCGAGCTGGCGACGATCGATCCGACACGAGCGCGGAAAGGGATCGCCCGGTCGTCCGCTCGCGCCATAAGCTGCGCCAATGCTGCTGCGCATGTCGACCCTGCTGCTCCGGACCCTGCGCGAGGACCCGGCCGACGCGGAGGTGCCGAGCCACCGGCTGCTGCTGCGCGCCGGTTACGTCCGCCGGGCCGCGCCGGGCGGCTACACCTGGCTGCCGCTGGGCAAGCTCGTGCTGGACCGGATCACCGCGATCGTGCGGGACGAGATGACCGGAATCGGCGACCAGGAGGTGCACTTCCCGGCGCTGCTCCCGGCCGAGCCGTACCGGACCAGCGGGAGGTGGACCGAGTACGGGGACGACATCTTCACGCTCGCCGACCGCAAGGGCGCCGAGCACCTGCTCGCGCCGACCCACGAGGAGCTGGCCGCGCTGCTGGTGAAGGACCTGTTCACCTCGTACCGGGACTTCCCGGTGACGCTGTTCCAGATCCAGACCAAGTTCCGCGACGAGGCCCGGCCCCGGGCCGGTCTGCTGCGCGGGCGCGAGTTCCTGATGAAGGACGCCTACTCGTTCGACCTGGACGAGGCCGGGCTCCAGGCGGCGTACGACCGGCACCGGGCCGCCTACGAGCGCGTCTTCACCCGGCTCGGCCTGGACTTCACCACTGTCCACGCGATGTCCGGCGCGATGGGTGGGTCCGCCTCGGAGGAGTTCCTGGCCGCCACGCCGGTCGGCGAGGACACGTTCGTAGGCTGCACCGCCTGCGACTACGCGGCGAACACCGAGGCGGTGGTGACCCGCGCCCCGGCCGCCGGCGACCCCGACGCGTACCCGCCCGCCGAGGTGCACGACACCCCGGAGACGCCGACCATCGCTGCACTGGTCGAGCTGGCCGAGGCCCGGGAGCTGGGCGGGCGCACCGGCTGGACCGCCGCCGACACGTTGAAGAACGTGGTCCTCACCGTCCGACGGTCCGGCGCCGAACAGGGCGAACCGCTGGTGATCGGCCTGCCCGGCGACCGCGAGGTCGACCTCAAGCGGGTCGAGGCGGTGCTCGCCCCGGCCACGGTGGCGGTCTTCGAGGACTGGGACGCGCACCCGGAGCTGGTCCGCGGCTACATCGGCCCGCAGATCCTGGCCAAGCACGGCATCCGCTACCTGGTCGACCCCCGCGTGGTGCCCGGCACCTCCTGGCTGACCGGCGCGAACGAGCCGGGCCGGCACGCCACCGACGTGGTGTGCGGGCGCGACTTCGTACCGGACGGCACGATCGAGGCCGCCGAGGTGCGGCCCGGCGACAGCTGCCCTGCCTGCGCCGACGGCGAGCTGACCATCCGGCGGGGCATCGAGATCGGGCACATCTTCCAGCTCGGACGCCGGTACACCGACGCGTTCGCGGTCGACGTCCTCGGCCCCGAGGGCAAGCCGGTCCGGCCCACGATGGGCTGCTACGGCATCGGCGTGTCCCGGGCGGTCGCCGCAGTGGCCGAGCAGCACCACGACGACCGAGGGTTGGTCTGGCCCGCGGCGGTCGCGCCGTGCGACGTACACCTGATCGCCGCCGGGAAGGGGCCGCAGCTCGACGCGTCGCTCGACCTCGGCGGGCGCCTCGCCGCCGTCGGCCTGCGGGTGCTGGTCGACGACCGCACGCACGTGTCCGCCGGGGTGAAGTTCACCGACGCCGAGCTGATCGGCATCCCGCGCGCCGTCGTGGTCGGCCGCCGCCTGGCCGAGGGGTACGTGGAACTGCGCGACCGGGCCACCGGCGAGCGCACCGAGCTGCCGGTGGAGGCCATCGTGGAGCGCCTGCGCGACGAGGCTGGCGCGACGCGCCGCGACGGGGTGTAGCGAGCGCGCCACCGGGTACCGCAGACGGATCGACCAAAGCGTTCGGAGGCTCTCATGTTCCGCGTCAGTGACGTGATGACCAGGCAGGTGGTCTACCTCTCGGCGGAGACCCCGTTGGACGAGGCGGCCCGGGTGATGAAGGAGTCGGACATCGGCGACGTGGTGGTGACCGACGGCGCCACGCTCGCCGGCATGCTGACCGACCGCGACATCGTGGTCCGGGCGGTGGCCGAGCGTGCCGACCCCGGCACCACCACGATCGGCTCGATCATCACCCGCGAGGTGGTGATGATCGAACAGCACTGCACGGCGAACGAGGCGGCGGCGCTGATGCGCGAGCGCAACATCCGCCGGGTGCTGGTGTGCGACAGCGACCGCAAGCTCGTCGGCATCGTCTCCCTCGGTGACCTCGCCATGCAGCTCGACCCCCACTCGGCACTCAGCGACATCAGCGAGGCCGCGCCGAACGTGTGAGCGCGGGCTCCGCACGTGCGGCGGGGCCCCGCTCGGCACCGCCGGGTGGCGACGCGCGGCGGCGGATAGCCTCGACCCATGCCCGAGATGCCGACCAAGCTGGCCGAGATCGTCGACGAGTTCGCCGCCGCGCCCCGCGACGTCGTCCTGGAGATGCTGCTGGAGTTCGCGGACGTGATCCCGCCCCTGCCCGAGGGTGTGAACCGGGAGGAACTGGAGCAGGTCCCCGAGTGCCAGACCGCGTTCTTCCTGCGCGCCGAGGTGAACGCGGACAAGACCGTGAGCACTGTGTTCGACTGCCCGCCGGAGGCGCCCACCACCCGGGCGTTCGCCGGCATCCTCGCCGAAGGGCTGGCCGGGGCGAGCGCCGAGGAGGTGCTCGCCGTACCGGACGATCTCTACCAGCGGATGGGCCTGGCGCAGGCGATCAGCCCGCTGCGCGTACGCGGCGGCACCGCCATCCTGGCCCGGCTCAAGCGCCAGGTCCGGGAACAGATCTCCTGACCCGCGGGTTGTCGCTGGTCATGGACATCGAGATCTACGCCGACGTGGTCTGCCCCTGGTGCTGGATCGGCAAGCGCCGGCTGGAACAGGCCCTGGAGTCGTACGACGGCGAGGTGAACGTCCGGTTCCGGCCGTTCCAGCTGGACCCGACTCCGGTCACCGAGCCGAAGCCGCTGCTGGAGGCGCTCGGCGACAAGTTCGGCGGGCGGGACAAGGCCGAGGGCATGGCCGCGCACGTGACGGGCGTCGCCGCGGGCGCGGGCCTGGACCTGCGGTTCGACCGGGCGGTGGCCGCGAACACGTTCGACGCGCACCGGCTGGTGCGTTTCGCCACCGAGCACGGTCGCTCCGCCGAGATGGTCGAGCGGCTCTACCGGGCGCACTTCCACGACGGCGTCGACGTCGGCTCGATCGACGCGCTCGTCACGTTGGCCGGCGAGGCCGGGCTGGACGAGACCGAGGCGCGGCAGTACCTGGAGTCGAACCTGGGCCGCCGGGAGGTCGCCGCCGACCTGAGCACCGCCCACCAGCTCGGCGTCTCCAGCGTGCCGACCTTCGTGCTGGCCGGAAAGTACGCGGTCACCGGCGCCCAGGAGCCGGAGACGCTGCTCGCCGCGCTGCGAGAGGTGGCGCAGCGCGAAGCGGCAGCCTGATGTTTCACGTGGAACAAGATCGATGCGGATGAGGACCTAGGCCGGCCTGGCCAGGTCCTCCACCACCCTCGCCCCGGGCAGCGCGCCGAGCGCCGGCCCGGGCAGGGCGATCTTGCTGTGCCGTACGCCCGAACCGATGATCACGTGCGGCGTGGCGATCACCCGGGAGTCGACGAGGATCGGCCAGTCCGCCGGCAGGCCGATCGGCGTGATGCCGCCGTACTCCATGCCGCTCGACTCGACCGCCTCGGCCATCGGCGCGAAGCTCGCCTTGCGCACGTCGAGCAGCTTGCGGACCACACCGTTGACGTCGGCGCGGGTGGTGGCGAGCACGACACAGGCCGCGTACCGGGTCTCGCCGCCACGCTTGCCGGCGACCACCACGCAGTTGGCCGACTCCTCCAGCCCCACCCCGTACGCCTCGCAGAAGGCAGCGGTGTCGGCCAGGTCGGCGTCGATCGGAGCGACCAGTACGTCGTCCACGTCCACCGGGGCCTCGGCCGGCCAATCCTGCAGGGCCGCGGCGACCGGCGGGGCGAGCAGGTCGAACCGGGTGAGGGCCGGCTCCGTCTTCAGCGTCCCCATCATGCCGCGATCCTCGCACCCGCCCGGCGGATCGACCGGCCGGACCCCGCCCCCGCCCTTCAGTTGGGATTGGTGAGGAACGCGTTCTCCTGCGCGAAGTCCCGGCTCTCGGTCGTGGTGAGCTGCCGGCGACGCAGCACCTCGGGACGGTTCGCCTCGGCGTCCTCGATGCCGTGCCGGACGCCGACCCGGATCACGCCGTAGAGGAAGACGAAACCGAAGACGTACAGGACCACTGTGGCGACGAAGACCAGCATGCGGTCACCGTAGGCCGGGGCGGACCCGACCGTTTCTCATCTTCCGGCGGTTCCCCCGTACGTGTCAGCGAGGTGGTCGGCCCAGGTCCGGGCGCCGGTCGGCGTGGCGGTCGTGGTGAGACCACCCGCGCGCAGCTCCCGTCCGAGCCGGCCGGGGATCCGGACCGGCAGCAGCGGACGGCGTACCCGGCGCGCCGCGAGCCAGGCACGGGCCGCGTCGTCGTAGCGCAGCACCTCCGGTCCGCCGAAGTCCTCCACCCGGTTCGACGGCCCGGCCAGCAGCAGGACGGCGAGCCGGTCCGCCACCTCACCGGGGTCGACCGGCTGGGCGAGCACGGCCCGGTCCCCGATCACCGGGCCGAGGCGGCTCGCGCCGCTGAGCAGCCCCTCCAGGAACTCCGGGAACTGGGTCGCCCGCAACACGCTCCACGGCACCGGTCCGGCGGCCACCACCTGCTCGGCCGCGAGCTTGTGCCGGTAGTAGCCGAGCGGCACCCGGTCGACGCCGACGATCGACACGAAGACCAGGTGACGCACCCCGGCGTGACCGGCCGCCACCGCGAGCCGGCGGGTGCCGAGCACGTCGATGTCGTGGGTGCGCCGCTGCGGCGACGAGGCCAGGTGCAGCACCGCGTCCACCCCGGCGACCGCCTCCGCCAGCCCGGCGCCGGTGGCCAGGTCGGCGGTCACCCACTCGACCCCGTCCCCGGTACGCGGTCCGCGGCTCATCGCGCGCAGCGTGAAGCCCTCGTCCCGCAGCCGCGGCACCGCCACCCGCCCGAGCCGCCCGGTCGCCCCGGTCACCAGCACCCGCATCGCCCACTCCTCCCGCCCACGCGCAACCGCCACACCGCGGCTCCCCGATTGGGACGGAACGCCGACCCGGATCGTGACAGCCGCCCGCCCCCGGCCCCTTTCACCCCGATCCTGCGCCCCCGAGGGCCACCTCGGCCCTGCCCTCCCTTTGTTGACCAAGGAGTTCGTGTCGGACGGAGGCTCGAAAACCGACCCGAACTCCTTGATCAACCGGCAGAGGGTGGGAGGGCGGGGGCGGGCAGGGCGGTCAGGGGGTGGGGCGGAGGACCACCCGGCCGGCCAGCAGCAGGCCCAGCAGGCCGCAAGCGGCTGCCACGGCCAGCGTGGTCGCGAAGCCGGCCGGGCCGGGGGACGCACCGGCGGCCAGGACCGCGCCGGTGAGCGCCAGCACTGTGGCGGCGGCGAGCGAGTCGCCCAGTTGCAGCGCGGAGCTGTTGCGGCCCTGCTCGGCCGGGGCGGACTGCTCCAGGGTGAGCACCGACAGCGACGGATAGAGCAGGCCCATACCCAGCCCGGCCACCGACCAGCTCAGCACGGCCGGCAGCACCGGCAGTCCGGGCACCAGCGCCGACGCCACGCCCGCCGTACCGATCGTGATGCAGGCCAGCCCGGCCCGGGGCAGCGTCGCCGCCGAGCGGGGTGAGCGGATCCGCCCCTGGATCCACGAGCCGACCGACCAGGACAGCGCCCCGACCGTCAGCACCAGGCCGGCGCCGGTGGGCGAGAAACCGCGCTCCCGGGACAGCATCAGCGGGATCACCACCTCGGCGGCCACGAACGCCGCCGACGCCAGCGCGCGCAGGCCGATCACCGTCGGCAGTCCCCGCGCCGCGCGCAGGAACCCGGCCGGCAGCAGGTGCGGCACGCAGACGAACAGCCCGGCCAGCGCCCCGGCGATCAGGGCGGCGGCGAGCACGCCGCGCTGCTGCCCCCCGTAGTGCAGCAGTGCGGCGCTCGCCCCCGCCCCGCAGGCCCAGCCGATCCGGGCCAGGGCACCCGCCGGCGGGCGGGTCGCCACGGTGGCGGTCAGCGCCCGCAGCCCCGGCTGGACCAGCAGCGCCGCCGGGATCGCCACCGCCGGCACCGCGAGGAACACCCACCGCCAGCCCAGATGTTCCACGATCAGTCCGGCCAGGGCCGGACCGACCAGCGACGGCACCACCCAGGCCGCGGCGAACGCGGCGAAGATCCGCCGCCGCAACTGCTCCGGGTACGCCTGCCCGACGACCACGTAGAGCGCCACCGAGACCAGTCCGGAGCCGAAGCCCTGCACCACCCGCCCGACGACCAGCACCTCCATGGTCGTGGCGGCGCCGGCCACCACGAGCCCGGCGACGAACCAGACGACACCGTGCCACATGGCCGGGCGCGGCCCGCGCGCGTCGCACCAGATGCCGGAGGCGACCATCGCCACCACGCCGGAGGCGAACGAACCGCCGAACGCCAGCGCGTACAGGCCGAGCCCGTCGAGGCTGCGCGCCACGGTCGGCATGGCGGTGCCCACCGCCAGCGCCTCGAACGCGAGCAGGGACACCAGGGCGACACTGCCCACCGTCATCGCCCGCAGGCGCGGCGACCAGAGGTCGACGGGTGGATCAGCCGGAACGGCGGTGGTGCTGGTCATGGCGTTCAGCCTCGGACCTCACCCCCGGTTGAGGTCAACTGTGGCGCGCGTCTCGTCGGCCGGGAACGGCGGGGCGATGCCCGGAAACTTCTGCCGTCGGGGTGGCATAACGGACGCCGCGCCGGGAAGTCGGGCCGCCGGGACGAGACCGGGAGGCGAGATGGCGTACGGCTGCGACACCTTCAACCGACTGCCCGGCCGTACGACTCGATGACCTCGCTGGGACGGTTCGCCGGCCTCCTGCTGTCGCCGACGGTCGTACCGGAGACCGCCGCGCGTGTCGCGCGTACCGTCGGTTCGGCCCTGCCCACGGACGCCGTGCCGGCCCGGGTCAGCGAGGTGGCGGGCAGTGTCGGTACGGCGGCGGCCCGGCTGGCCCGCCTCACCGGGCTGACCAGCCGCCGCGTGTGGTCGCAGGACGGCCGCCACCACATCGAGGTGCACGGCGTCTGCCAGGACGGCGGCGACCGGCTGGCCCGTCAGGTCGAGGCGGCGCTGGAGTCGATGCCGGGTGTCGCCTGGGCGCGTGTGAACGCGCCGTCGGGCCGGGTGGTGGTGGCGACCGGGGATCCGGCGCCGAAGCTGCGCGACCTGATCGCCACGGTGGCGCGCGTGGAGCAGACCTGCCCGTACGAGCCGGACCCGGAGATCGAACCGCCGCAGCCGCCCGAGGACGGCCCGCGTACCGCGCGGACGTTCGGCGCGCTGCTGTCCGACGTGCTCGGGTTGAGCATCTCCGCTGCCACCCGTGTCCTGCCGCTCACTCCCATTCCCGCCGAGGTGGCCGGTCTGCTCGGCGCTGTCGACCTGCACCCGAAGCTGCACGCGCTGGCCGGTCTGGGCATCCGCGCCGACCCGCGCGCCGAGGTGCTGTTCCCGCTGGCCGAGGCGGTGGTGCAGGGTCTCACCGGCGGCTGGGCGGGCATCGTGCTGGACGGCGCGCAGCGGGTCGTGCAGTGGGGTGAGGGCGCCGCTCAACTGAACGCATGGCGGCGGGCCGAGCCGCACCTGACCGGTGACCCGGAACGGGCTGTGGCCCGGGTGCCCGACGGCGAGCGGCCCTGCCCGGTGCCGGACGGGCAGCCCGAGCGGTACGCCAAGCGGGTGCTTCCGGCCGGCGCGGTCGCCGGGGCGGCGGCGCTGCCGGTGCTGGGGCCGAAGCGCGCAGCCGCGCTGGCGCTGTCCTCGCTGCCGAAGGCGCCCGGCTCCGGCCGGGAGGGGTACGGCGCCCAGCTCGGCCGGATGCTCGCCCGGCGCGGCGTGATCGCGATGGACCGCAGTGTGCTGCGTGAGCTGGACCGGATCGACACGGTGGTGCTCGACGCGGCGGTGCTCGGTTCGGACCGGGGCGTCCTGGCCGATCTCGCGCCGCTGGCCGACGCCGACACCGGGCAGGTCGCCGCGCGCGCGTTCGCGTTGTTCGACCCGGCCGAGCCGGACGCGGTTCGCGCCGCCGAGGGCTGGCGGATCGGCCCGCTGGACCGCCTCGGCGCCGACGATCCCGGCGACACCCCGGACAGCGCCCGGCTGCGCGCCGACGGTGGACGGCTGCTCGGGCTGGCGGAGAACGGCCGGCTCGCCGCCGTACTGCGGGTCGAGCCGGAGCCCGCGCCGGGCGTGGACGCGCTGGCGTCGGCCGCACGGCAGGCGGGCCTGCGGCTCGTGGTCGGCGGCGCGGACGACGGCCGGTACGACTTCGCGGACCTGCTCGTACCCGGTGGTGCCCGGCTCGCCGACGCGGTGCACGACCTGCAACGCGAGGGCGCCGTGGTGATGGTGGTCTCCGGTGAGCGGTCGGCGCTCGCCGCCTCGGACTGCGGCCTCGGCGTGTACGGCCCGGACGACCTGCCGCCGTGGGGCGCGCACCTGCTGGTCGGTGACGACCTGCGGGTACCGGCCCTGCTCGTCGACGCCGCCGGGGTGGCCCGCCGGATGACCGAGCAGAACGTCCGGATCTCGATGGCCGGCAGCGGGCTCGGCGCGCTCGCCGCATTCACCGCCGACCGGCGGCGGCTGCCCCGCCCAACGCTCGCCGCGGTGAACGGCGCGGCGGCGCTCGCGTTCGCGCACGGCGTGTTCCGGGCACACCGGCTGCCGGACCGGACCGGCGCACCGATGCCCGCGCTCACCGCCTGGCACCTGATGCCGGCGCAGACCGTCCTGGACCAGCTCGCCACCGACCCGTCCGGGCTTGCCGAGGACGAGGCGGCCCGTCGCCGGCGCGTCGAGGTCGGCGACGAGCACGGCCCGGCCGGGCTGCTCCGCGCGTTCGTGGAGGAGCTGTCCAACCCGCTCACCCCGGTGCTGGCCGCCGGTGCGGTGCTCTCCGCCGCGTTCGGCTCACTCGTCGACGCGGCACTGGTGGGCGGCGTGGTGGGCGGGTCCGCTCTGGTCGGCGCGGTGCACCAGCGCAACACCGAACGGTCCCTGGCCGAGCTGCTGTCCCGCTCGGCGGTCACCGCCCGGGTGCTGCGCGACGGCGCCGAGCGGGTGGTGCCCGCCGAGGAACTGGTACGCGGCGACGTGATCACGGTCAGCTCCGGGGACGCCGTACCGGCCGACTGCCGGGTGCTGACGAGCGACGGGCTGGAGGCGGACGAGTCGTCACTGACCGGCGAGTCGCTGCCGGTGGCGAAGAGTCCGGAACCGGTGGTGGCGGCGGCCATCGCCGAACGGCACTCGATGCTGTTCGAGGGCACCACTGTGGCCGCCGGGCACGGCACCGCAGTGGTGGTGGCCACCGGTGCGGAGACCGAGGCCGGGCGGAGCCTCGCCATGGCCCGGCAGGCCCCTCCCGCCAGTGGCGTGGAGGCGCGGCTCGGCAGGCTGACCAGCAGCGCCGTACCCCTTGCGGCCGCCTCGGCGATCGCTGTCGCAGGCGCAGGGCTGCTTCGGGGCGTACCCCTTGCCGAAACGGCGGCGACCGCCGCGAACCTGGCCGTGGCGTCGGTGCCGGAGGGGTTGCCGTTCCTGGTCAGCGCCGCGCAGCTGGCGGCGGCGCGGCGGCTGGCCGAGCACGGCGCCCTGGTCCGCAACCCCCGGACCATCGAGGCGCTGGGCCGGGTCGACGTGCTCTGCTTCGACAAGACCGGCACGCTCACCGAGGGGAAGTTGCTGCTGGCGGGGGTGGGTACCGGTGACGGCCGGTACGCCGTGCTGGACGAACTCGACGAGCCGCTCCGGTCGACGCTGGCCGCCGCGGTGCGGGCCACCCCTGCTGCGGCGGATCCGGACGAGTTGCCGCAGCAGACCGACCGGGCGGTACGCCACGGCGCGGACGCCGCCGGCGTGACCGAGCGGACCGGTGCGGCGGAGTGGACCGCCAGGGCCGGGCTGCCGTTCGAGCCGTCCCGGGGCTACAGCGCCACCGTCGGCCGCGGCACCGGCGGGCTGCTGCTGAGCGTGAAGGGCGCCCCCGAGTCGGTGCTGCCGCGCTGCGCGTCCCGGCGCACCGCCGAGGGTGACCGGCCGCTTGATGCGGCCGGACGCGAGGAGGTGCAGGCCATGCTGGCCGGGCGGGCCGGTGCCGGGCATCGCATCCTCGCCGTGGCCGAGTGCCAGGTCTCCATCGAGCAGGTGAGCGACGAGCAGGTCGACGGGCTGGTCTTCGTGGGTTTCCTGACGCTCGCCGACGGGGTGCGGGAGAGCGCCCGGCCGGCGGTGGCCCGGATCCGGGCGGCGGGCGTGCACACCGTCATGATCACCGGTGACCACCCGGCCACGGCCGAGGCGATCGCCGCCAAGATCAGCCCGGACGACGGCGGGCAGCGCGTGGTCACCGCCACCGACCTGGACCGGCTGGACGACGCGGCGCTCGCCGAGCGCCTGATGGCCACCGACGTGGTGGCACGTTGCACGCCCGCCCACAAGGTACGGATCATCCAGGCGTTGCAGCGCCAGGACCGGACTGTCGCGATGACCGGTGACGGCGCCAACGACGCGCCCGCGATCCGGCTCGCCGACGTCGGCATCGCGCTCGGCCAGCGCGGCACTCCCGCCGCCCGCGCGGCGGCCGACCTGGTGGTCACCGACGACCGGCTGGAGACGATCATCGCCACGCTCGTCGAGGGACGGGCCATGTGGTCGTCGGTGCGGCACGCGCTGAGCATCCTGGTCGGCGGCAACCTCGGCGAGATCGCGTTCAGCGTGCTGACCGCCGCCGCGACCGGCCGGTCCGCGCTGACCGGCCGGCAACTCCTGCTGGTCAACCTGCTCACCGACCTGGCACCCGCACTCGCCATCGCGGTCCGCCCGCCCGCCGACGACAGCGCCGACCATCTGCTGCGGGAAGGGCCGGACTCGTCGCTCGGCGTCACCATGACCCGGGAGATCGGGCTGCGTGCGGCGTCGACCACGTTGGGCGCGACCGCCGGCTGGACGATCGCCAGGTGGACCGGCACCCAGCGGCGTGCCAGCACCGTCGCGCTCGCCTCGCTGATCGGCACCCAGCTCGGCCAGACCGTGCTGGCCGGCGGCACCAGCCCCAGCGTGCTCGCCGCCACCGCCGCGTCGGTCGGCGTGCTCGTGGCTGTGGTGCAGACGCCGGGCGTCAGCCAGTTCTTCGGCTGCACCCCGCTCGGCCCGGTGGGCTGGACCATCGCCACCGGGTCGGCACTCGGCGCGACGTTCGCCAACGGTGCGCTGACCAAGCTGGTCGACCGCCTGCCGCAGCCGGGTTCGCATCGGCGACCCGACGCCGGCCAGTCCTAGCGCCAGGTGGCGGCAGCCCGGCGCAGCCGGTCGTTTATCGCTCGGCCCACGCCGGTCTCCGGCACCGGCTCGGCGACGATCTCGGTCACCCCGGCCGCGTCGAGCCGGTGCAGCGCGTCGAACAGGCGCGCCGCCGCCGCCGTCACGTCGCCGTCGGGCGACAGGACCTCCACCGCCGCCCAGTCGCCGTCCGCCGGTGGCTCCCGGAAGGCCAGGAAGCCCCGCCGGCCGCCGCCGGGCTCGGCCGCCGCGCCCAACCGCAACGGGGTACGCGGGGCGTAGTGCGCGGCGAGCGTCCCGGGCGCGACCGGCTGGCCGGAGCTGCCCTGGCGCACCTCGACCGGGCCGACCGCCTCGACGAGCGCCTCGACCGGCAGCGCGCCCAGCCGCAGCACCACCGGCCGCTCACCGCGCGCGTCCACGATCGTCGACTCGATCCCGCACCGGGTGGGCCCGCCGTCGAGCACCACGTCCACCGCGCCGCCCAGCCCGGCCACCACGTGCTCGGCCCGGGTGGGGCTGAGCTGGCCGAACCGGTTCGCGCTCGGCGCCGCCACCGGCACTCCGGCGGCGGCGATCAGCGCCCGCGCCGACGACTCGTCCGGTACGCGTACCGCCATGGTGTCCAGACCGGAGGTGACGATCGGCGGGATGATCTCCGGACGGTCCACGATCAGGGTGAGCGGGCCGGGCCAGAACCGCTTCGCCAGCTCGGCCACCGCCGCGGGCACCTCGCCCACCAGCGCGGCCAGGTCGGCGGCGTCGGCCAGGTGGCTGATCAGCGGGTCGAAGCTGGGCCGCGCCTTCGCCTCGAAGATCCGCGCGGCGGCCCGGGCGTCGAGCGCGTTGGCGCCCAGCCCGTAGACCGTCTCGGTGGGAAAGGCGACCAGCCCGCCGGCACGCAGGACGGCGGCTGCCTCGTCGATGCCGCGCTCGGCCGGCAGGACGCGCGGGGATCCGGTGCTCACGCTTCCGACGCTAGCCTGCCCGGTTCGCCGTCCCGGCAAGACCCTGCCGTCGCGTGGTGGGGCCGTCAGTCGCGTGGTTCGGTGGCGGGTTCCGTGTCGGGGAGCGTGGGCGCGTCGGTGGGGTAGAGGCCGGCGGCGAAGCCGTACACCTGGTCCCCGGCGCGGGGGATCTGCGCGAACCGCCGGGCCAGCGCCTGCACCTCCGCCCAGAACTCGCGGACGTCCTCGATCGGGATGCGCGCGTGCACGAGCGTGCACCGCAACTCGTCGGCGGCGTGCGCGGCCGCCGCTTCGGCTGCCGCCTCGGCGAGCCCGTTGATCCGGGACACCACCTGCTTGTCCTCGGCCCGGCTGAGCGCGCCGACGTAGTAGGTGCGGGCCACCCGCCCGTAGAACCGCTCCTCGATGGCGCGTACCCGGCGGGTCCGCACCACGCGCAGCAGACCGGCGTCGACCAGTTGGTTCACGTGGTACGCCACGCTGCTCTTCGGCCGGTCGACGGCGCGGGCCATCTCGTTGACAGTGGCGGCGCGCTCCAGGAGCAGTTCGAGCAGCGTGCTCCGCAGCGGGTCGGCGAGCGCACGCAACTGCTCCGGAGCGGTGACCACGAGCAGGTCGTCGAGGTCGTAGTCCGGGATTCGCTCATTGACCGACATTTCTCGACCGTTCTAAGATTCTGGTTCGTTCGACAACTCTGGTCTGACAACTCAGGAGTGTAGTGATGGCCGAGATCGTGCTCTTCCACCACATTCAAGGGCTCACGGACGGCGTCCGCGCGCTCGCCGGCTCCCTGCGGTCCAGTGGCCACACCGTCCACGTCCCCGACCTCTTCGACGGCGAACGGCCGGCCACCATCTCCGACGGCGCCGCGCTGATCAAGCGGATCGGCGGCGACGTCCTCGACCGGCGCGCCGACGCGTACGTCGCCGGCCTGCCCGCCGGCCTCGTCTACGCGGGCGTCTCCTGGGGCGCCGCCATCGCCCAGCGGCTCGCCCAGACCCGGGCCGGCGCCCGGGCCGCCCTGCTCTACGAGGCCTGCCTGCCGGTGACCGGCGAGTGGGCGATCGGCCCGTGGCCCGACGGGGTGGCGGTGCAGGTGCACGGCATGGAACAGGACCCGTTCTTCGGGCTCGAAGGCGACGTCGACGCCGCGCGCGAGCTGGTGTCGATCGTCGGTCCCGAGCGCGGCGAGCTGTACGTCTACCCCGGCGACCGGCACCTGTTCACCGACAGTTCGCTGCCCTCGTACGACGCCGAGGCCACAACGCTGGTGGTGAGCCGCAGCCGCGAGCTGCTCGACCGGCTCGGCTGACGCCTACTCGTCACCGCGCAGCCGCGCCAACGCGGCCGCGTACTCGGCATCGGTCAGCACTCCACGCTCGTACTGCCTGGTCAACGCGTGGATGTCGCGCCGCTGGGCGGCGCTCGGAGCGGGCCGCCGGATCTGCCCCGGCGGGTCCGGACGGTCGGTGCGGACCGGATCCGGCGCCGGGCTCGCCGCCGCGCGCTGCTCCGGGGGCCGGGCGTTGCGATGGCACTCCCGCAGGTTCGCGAGGATCTCGTCGTAGTGCTCCGGCCAGGTGACCAGCCGGGTCAGCTCCAGGCGGAACGGCCGGACGACGGCGCCGGACTGGATCGGCGTCTGCACCGGCTCGCCGTCGATCCGCTCGATGACGATCGCGTCGCGTCCCACATCCAGGCCCACGATCGAACCCGTACCGCTGTGTATCTCCGCAACCGACGCCCACGGCACTGTGGTCGTGCGGAGCAGCGAGCGCGAGCGTACGCCGACAGGGCTCACCCAGACGCCGAGCATCGCGCGGCGGACCGCGACAGCGAGGCCGACGGCGTTCCACACGCCGAGGAACACCGCATCCCGTCCCGGCATCCTGCCGCTCCTGACCTCGAACACGAGGAGCACGAAGAAGCCGACCGCCAGCACCGCCACGACCATGAAGCCGGAGGTGGTCAGGTCCAGCGAGTACGGGCGCCGCCACACCGTCATGCCGCCAGAGTGACCGACCGTGTCCAGCGGTTCCGCGCGGAGTCAACGACCTCTCGCCAACTCCACGACCTCGGCGAGGCTCACGACCCGGTCGCACTCGTCGTCGGTCAACGTATTGATGAGCGCCTTGGCGGCCTGGGCCTGGGGAGTCGTGGGCAGGGCGCCGGCCAGCAGGTCCGGCAGGACCAGCTCGTAGCCGGCCCGCGCCCGGGGTGAGTAGCGGTGGCGGCTGCGGGTCACCGCCGTGGCCACGCGCAGCGCGTGCTCGTTGCCGGGCGGCACGTGCGGGCGGTCGCGCTCCCGGGCGCCGAACCGCATCCGGTGGCGGAACTCGCACGTCTCGCACGTCGCCGGTCCGGCGGTCAGCCGTGCCCCGCAGTCGGGACAGGTCAGCCGGTCCACCGCGCCGTCCACGGTCCGCCAGTCGTACGCCCCGGGGTCGTCGACGACGAGCCAGGCCAGCTCGCTCTCCTCGGGCGAGCCCGGCGCCACGTCCAGCTCACCGCGCAGCCGCGCCCAGGCGTCCCGGATCTCGTCCTCCAGGCACGCCACCGCGGCCGCCAGCGCCGGGCTACGCCACGGTCCGGCCACTGTCGACCCGCTACCGGTACTGTGCGATCTGGATCAGGTTGCCGCAGGTGTCGTCGAACACCGCCGTGGTCACCGGGCCCATGTCGACCGGCTCCTGGGTGAACAGCACGCCGAGGCCCCGCAGCCGGTCGTGCTCGGCGGCCACGTCGTCCACCGCGAACTGCGTCAGCGGTATCCCGTCGCCCGCGAGCGCCTCCTTGAACGCCTTGGCGGCCGGGTGCGCGTCGGGTTCCAGCAGCAGCTCCACGCCGTCCGGGGCGTCCGGCGAGACCACAGTCAGCCACCGGTACTCCCCGGTCGGCACGTCTGTCTTCTTCACGAAGCCCAGCACCTCGGTGTAGAAGCGCAGTGCCTTGTCCTGGTCGTCGACGTACACGCTGGTGAGGTTGATTCTCATGGATTCTCCTGGGTGGGTGCGTCGGACCTGAGCCATCGCTCGGTGATGGACCGCAGCGGCCGGGTGTCGAGGTGGTGGAACTTGTAGCGGCCCTGTCGCCGCGTGACGATCAGGCCGGCGGCCTCCAGGACGTCGAGGTGCTGGGAGATCGCCTGCCGGGACGAGCCGACCTGGTGCTTGGTGGCCAGCCGGCCGCAGATCTCGAACAGGGTCTGACCGTCGCGCTCGGTCAGCTCGTCGAGGATCAGGCGGCGGGTGGGATCGGCCAGCGCCTGGTACAGATCGCCCACGTCACCCACCATATGCAAGTAACAGCTTGCCTATCAAGAGGCTGTCTGCCAACGGAGGACGTCATGCCCGGATTCATCCTCACCGGCACTCCCGGCTCCGGTAAGACCGCGATCCTGCGCCACCTGGAGGTCGACGGCCATCCCGTCGTGGAGGAGGCGGCGACCGACGTGATCGCGCTGCACCAGGCGCTCGGCCGGCCCGAACCGTGGCGGGAGCCGGACTTCGCCGAGCAGGTGCTGGATCTCCAGCGGAGGCGTCGGCGCCGAGCCGAAGCGCACGCCGGGGAGATCGTCTTCCACGACCGCTCACCCGTCTGCACGCTCGCGCTGTGCCGCCACCTGGGGTCGACGCCGCCGTCCGCCCTGCTGGACGAGGTCGAGCGCCTGACGACGGAACGCCGCCACTACGAGCGGACCGTCTTCTTCGTACGAAATCAGGGCTTCGTCGAGGCGACCGCCGCCCGCCGGATCAGCTTCGAGGAATCGCTCGTCTTCGAGCGCGTCCACGAACTGACGTACTGCGACGCGGGATTCGACCTGGTCGAGGTGCCCGCGGGGCCGCTCACGACGCGGGTGGCCGCGATAAAGCAGGCGGTCGATCGTCTGCGCGCCGCTAGGGTGCGGACATGACGTTCCGCGTTGTCTCGCCGCCACCGGTCACCCGGTAACGACGCCGTTCACCGAACCCGGCTTTCGATCCAGAGCCCGGGTGCGTTCGCGGTGCCCGGGCGGCGACGACAACGGAGAATCCCGTGCGCAGAAATCTGCCCCCGACCGTGGGGCGAGGAACCCTATACATCCTCCTGGCGGCGATCGCCTGGGGCACCGGCGGCGCCGCGGCGGCCGTCCTCTACGACACCAGCGGGTTGGGCCCCGTCGCCGTCTCCTTCTGGCGGTTCGCGGGCGGCGTCCTGCTGCTCGCCGCCGGACACCTGACACGTCGGCGACCATCCTCGCGTATCCGGGTCGTCACCACCCGGCCGCGCCACAGGTGGCGGCAGGTCGTGACGACAGGCGTAGGGCTCGCCGTCTACCAGACGGCGTACTTCGCCGCAGTGGGGTACGCCGGTCTGGCCGTCGCCACCATGGTCACCCTGGGCGCCGGGCCGGTCCTCATCGCCCTCGGTTCACGCCTGGCCCTCGGCGAGCGACTCGGCCGATCCGGCGGAGTCACAGTCGTGACAGCACTCGTCGGCCTGGTCCTGCTGCTGGGCGGTGGTAGCGCCGGCAGCGCCCCGGCGCCGCTGCTGGGGTTGGCCTGCGCGCTGCTGTCCGCGGCCGGGTACGCAGCCGTCACCCTGCTCAACCGGAAGCTCGGCCGAGACGGCGGCGGGCACACTCCGCTACTGGGCGGATTCGCCGTCGGAATGATCTGCCTGCTTCCCCTGGCCCTGCTCGAAGGGATCCTGCCCACAGCCGGTGACATCCGTCAGACAGTGGGCCTGCTCGCCTACCTCGCCGTGGCGCCCACCGCCGTGGCGTACACCCTGTTCTTCGCCGGGTTGGCCTCGGTCCGGGCGACCACCGCGTCGGTCATCGCGCTCGTGGAGCCGGTGACGGCGGCGCTCATCGCGGTGCTCCTGCTCGACGAACGGCTCACAGTGACCGCCGTTCTCGGGTCGATCGTGCTGCTCGCCGCGGTGGTCACGCTGATGCTCGGCGAACCCGGACCGGCGCCGTCGTCGACTGCGGCGCTCAGGGACCGTGACGCCGACATGCGGAACCGCCGCCGGCCTCGACGAGCGAGGGCCGGCGGCGGTGTGGCGACGCGCCGTCCGGGGTGACGGATCAGCCGGCGAGCTGGCGCCGCACCGAGTCGGCGTCCATCAGGTACGACATGAACTTGAACTTGACGTACTGCTGCACGAGCTAGGGCATCACGTGCTCCAACACCGCAGCCGGAAGGTCGGCGGGTGCAACGCCGATCAGATCATGAACGGTTCGCCGAGGCTTTCGCTGATCGATGGAAGCCGACTGCCGAGGCGGCACGCGACACAGCAGCATCGACAGCCGCTGATGATCCGGCGAAATGATGTGGTGGAGCCCAGGGGACTCGAACCCCTAACCCCTGCCTTGCAAAGGCAGTGCTCTGCCAGTTGAGCTAGGGCCCCGTGACGGCGTTCAGCGCAGGTCGGGCGCCGTGGTCGCCTCGTGCCACAGGGCGCGCTCGTCGTTGGAGGCCTTGACCTTCTTGGCCACGACGGCGGCCACACCGACGATGCCGGCCAGGATCAGGAGCTTCTTGAACATGTGCTTGACCCCTCGCGCTCGACTGTCGTCGGACGATGTGCGGTGGGGCTAGCTGGAATCGAACCAGCGACCTCAGAGTTATCAGCTCTGCGCTCTAACCGACTGAGCTATAGCCCCGCGTAGCGACGAGCTAGGTTAACCCATCGCCTCCACCGCGCCCAAATCGGGGGTCTGTGGTGGGAAGCACCCGCGCCACCTCGAACCTACCCGGACGCACGACGCCGGGGCGACCGCTTTACGCGGTGCCCCGGCGCCGGTCGATCAGTCCCGCTCGGCGAGCGTCAGCTCGATCCCGCCGACCAGGTCGGCGCAGACGTTGTAGACGAACGCGCTGAGCGTGGCCAGCGCGGTGAACAGCACGACGTTCACCAGGCCGATCAGCGCCGACGTCAGGATCACGCCCTTGGCGGTGATCCGGAAGCCGCCGCCACCCTGGCCGCCGCCGGCGTTCACCAGGTCGGTGAGGCTGTCGTTGACGCTCTTGAACACACCCATGGCGTCCAGCGCCAGGTAGAGCACCGACGTCGCCACGACGACCACGATGAAGAGCACCACCGACACCGCGAAGGCGAACTTCATCACCGACCACGGGTCGATCCGCTTCAGGTTCAGCCGGGCCCGTCGCGGTCCGCGCGACGCGGCCGAGCTGACCGAGGTACGCGCGGCGCGTACCGCCTCACCCACGCGCGCCGCGCCGACGGCTGCCGCGCCGCTGATGCCCGGCGGCAGGCCGCCGCCGTTGGCGGGCCGGGCCTGGGCGCTCGCGGCGCCGCTCGGGCGCGAGCCGTCGGGCGACGTCTTCGGGGCGGTGCCCAGGCCGGCACCGATCCGCGGCTGCGTGCCGGTCGTCCCGGTGGAGGCCCGGCCGGCGGCCGACGGGGTCTTGATCGGCTGGGTGCTCGTGGCGTTCGCGGGCTTGGCGGCCGGAGCGGCCAGACCGTCGGCCGATGTCGGCGCGTCAACCTTGGTCTCGGCCGAGTCCCGGGAACCGGAGTCCTCGGCCGGCTTGTCCGGAGGCGGGGCCATGCCGGGAGCCCGGGTGAACTTCGGGGCAGGCGCGTCGGCGGGAACCGTGGCCCGGCCCACAGCCGCGCGGCCGGTCGCTGGTGTGCCGCCCTGCGCGGCCTCCTCCTCGACCGGAGTGGCCGAGGTCCCCTTGTTCCCCGACTTCGCCTGTGTCTCCGTCATCAACTAGTCCTGTTCGTCAGGCTCGTCGGCATTGCGAGCAATCGCCACGATAGTCACGCCGTCCGGGAGGTCCATCAGCTTGACCCCCATTGTGTTCCGGTCACGCGTACGGCGTACAGGCTTCACCGGAGTCCGGATGACGCCGCCGTTGCTCGTGATGGCGAACAGCTCGTCCTCCGGATCGATCACGACCGCGCCGACCAGGCCACCGCGTCGCTCGGTGATCTTCGCGGTCAGCACGCCCTTACCTCCCCGGCCCTGGACCGGGTATTCCTCGATCGGGGTACGTTTCGCGTAACCCCCGTTCGTCGCGACCAGAACGTCCAGACCCTCTCGCACCACCTCGACGGCGAGCAACTCGTCCTCGCCGCTGAAGCGCATGCCGATCACACCGGAGGTGGCCCGGCCCATCGGACGCAGCGCCTCGTCGGTGGCGTTGAAGCGGATCGCCTGGGCGTTCTTCGACACGAGCAGCAGGTCGTCCTCCGGAGCGACCAGTACCGCACCGACCAGCTCGTCCTCATCGCGCAGGTTGATCGCGATGATGCCGCCGGAACGGTTGGAGTCGAACTCCTCGAGCCGCGTCTTCTTCACCAGGCCGTTCTTCGTGGCCAGTACCAGGTAGGGGGCCACCTGGTAGTTCGGGATTTCAATGATCTGCGCGATCTGCTCGTCGGGCTGGAACGCGAGCAGGTTGGCCACGTGCTGGCCCTTGGCCACCCTACTGGCCTCGGGAAGCTCGTACGCCTTCGCCCGGTAGACCCGACCCTTGTTCGTGAAGAACAGGATCCAGTCGTGGGTAGAGCATACGAAGAAGTGGCTGACGATGTCGTCCTGGCGGAGCGTCGCCCCGCTGACGCCCTTCCCGCCACGCCGCTGCGACCGGTAGAGATCGACCTTGGTCCGCTTCGCATACCCGGTGCGGGTGATCGTCACCACCACGTCCTCGCGGGCAATGAGGTCCTCCATCGAGACCTCGCCGTCGAACGGGACGATCTTCGTACGCCGGTCGTCGCCCCACTTCGCGACGATCTCGCCCAGCTCCTCCGAGACGATCCGCCGCTGCCGCTCCGGCTTGGCCAGGATGTCCTTCAGGTCGGCGATCTCCACTTCGAGCTTCGCCAGGTCGTCCAGGATCCGCTGCCGCTCCAGGGCGGCCAGCCTGCGCAGCTGCATGTCCAGGATCGCGGTCGCCTGGACCTCGTCGATGTCCAGCAGCCGGATCAGACCCTGCCGTGCGTCCTCCACAGTGGGCGAGCGCCGGATCAGGGCGATCACCTCGTCCAGCGCGTCCAGCGCCTTGGACAGACCGCGCAGGATGTGCGCCCGCTCCTCGGCCTTGCGCAGCCGGAACGCGGTCCGCCGCCGGATCACCTCGATCTGGTGCTCGACGTAGTAGCGGATGAACTGGGCCAGGTTCAGCGTGCGCGGCACGCCGTCGACGAGCGCCAGCATGTTGGCGCCGAACGTCTCCTGGAGCTGGGTGTGCTTGTAGAGATTGTTCAGCACCACCTTGGCGACCGCGTCGCGCTTGAGCACGAGCACGATCCGCATGCCGGTACGCCCGGAGGACTCGTCGCGGATGTCGGCGATGCCGGCGAGCTTGCCCTCCTTGATCAGCTCGGCGATGCGCTCGGCGAGGTTGTCCGGGTTGACCTGGTACGGCAGCTCGCTGACCACGAGCGCCGGCCGGCCCCGCTTGTCCTCCTCGACCTCGACCACGGCGCGCATGCGGATCGAGCCGCGCCCGGTCCGGTACGCGTCCTGGATGCCCGCCTGACCGACGATCAGGCCGTGGGTCGGGAAGTCCGGGCCCTTGACGATCTCCAGGAGGGCTTCCAGCGTGGTGGCCTCGTCGGCCTCCGGGTGCTCCAGGCACCACTGCACGGCCGCGCCGATCTCGCGCAGGTTGTGCGGCGGGATCTTGGTGGCCATGCCGACCGCGATGCCCTCGGAGCCGTTGATCAGCAGGTTCGGGATACGCGACGGCAGGATGGTGGGCTCCTTGGCCCGGCCGTCGTAGTTGTCCTGGAGGTCGACGGTGTCCTCGTCGATGTCCCGCAGCATCTCCATCGCCAGCGGGTCGAGCTTGCACTCGGTGTTGTGGCTGACGAAACCGTCGGAGACGAACGAGTGGTCCTCGGTGTCCACCCGGATGCTGTAAACCGGCTGCACACCGGCGTCGGTGACGTCGGTCACCTCGGCGTAGTAGAAGCGGCCGTCGACGAGCGGTTCGACCACGTCGAGGATGCCCGGCTCGGTGATCCGGGCGGCGATCTCGTCGCGGTCCCGCTCCCAGCGCTCGATCCGGTCCACGTTGTGCCGGCGCAGCCAGTCACGCTCGGTCCAGCGGCTCGCGCCGTGCTCGCGGACGAAGTCACCGACGAACGGCACGTGATCGCCGGAGAGCGCGGTGCTGCTCGCCGGCACCTGGGCCAGCTCGGATTCCAGCTTGGCCTGCTTGCGGCCGAGGAATCCGACGTGAGCGGCGAAGATCCGGGCGTCCCGCCGGTTGGTGACGACGACCTTGATCTCGCCGTCGTCGTACCGGCACTGCCGGCTGACCACGCCGAATTCCAGCAGCAGTTGCTGCACCTCGCGGGCCAGCCGCTCACTGCGGGTCGAGTAGGAGACCTGGATCGTGTGGCGGGGCAGCAGCGACGACGAGCCGTCGCCCTCGAACAGCGCCTGGAGGAAGGCCCGCTTGACCGCGGCCGGTCCGCGCCAGACGAACTCCGGCACGAACTTGTCGGCGCTCCGCGCGCCCACCATCTCGCCGAGTACGCTCGCCCGCAGTGCGGAGACGTTCTGTACATCGAGTTCGTGCAGCGTGCTGCCGGAGTCGATGACCCGCTCGGCGACGTACCGGGGGCCGCCGACCGCGAGGTCATAGGCGGTGAGGACCCGGACGAAGAACTCCCGGTCCACGTTGTTGAAGCCAGCTCGCTGCTCGGACACCCACCCCTCGGACACGAACGCGCCCGCGAGCAAGGCTGCCTCGACGTGCTCCAGCATCGGGTAGCCGATCTCGTCCGGCACGGTGCGCTGGAGGGCCACCCGGTCGCCCGGGGCGATCTCGGCGAGCAGCTTCCACAGCAAGGTCGGAACACCGGCCACGTTCACCAGGCAGAGCACCGGGTGGTTGTGGGTGCCGGTCAGCTCGTACCCCTCACGGGTGCGCAGCCGCAGCGTGGGGTGCTCGCCGGAGTGGAAGAACCTGCTGGCACGGACCAGGTCGCCGTTGCGGTCACGGACCTTGAGGTCGACGTCGGTCTCGCTGCTCGGCGCGGCGTCCGGCACGACGTCGCCGATCCGGACGGTGCCGTCGACGGTACGAACCCGGACATCTGCCGCAAGGCAGTACCGCATGGCGGCGGCCGGGTCGTTACCGGGCGAGCCGAAGTTGCCGTTGCCGTCGACCAGCGGGTAGCGCAGCGACCACGGCTGCGCCATCCGGACCAGCGCGTCGTAGATGGCCGAGTCGCCGTGCGGGTGGAACTGGCCCATCACGTCGCCGACGACGCGGGAGCACTTCACGTACCCGCGGTCCGGCCGGTAGCCGGAGTCGAACATGGCGTAGAGGATCTTGCGGTGGACCGGCTTGAGCCCGTCCCGGACGTCCGGCAGGGCCCGCCCGACGATGACGCTCATCGCGTAGTCGAGGTACGAGCGCTGCATCTCGACCTCGAGGCCGACCGGCTCGATCCGGTCGTGCTGGACGACCGCCGCCAGTGGTTCCGGGGTCTCCGGCTCGTTCGGGGTGGACTCGGGAGTATCGGTCACTGTTAACCCTTATCAGACTCAGAGTCGTGGTCTCGCTGTGGATAACGGCTGTGGAAAGCGGCCAGACTGTGGATAACTCTGTGGATCGCCGGGCCGGCCGGTGGATCGCCGGCCGACCCGGGCGCGTCCGTCAGATGTCCAGGAACCGCACGTCCTTGGCGTTGCGCTGGATGAACGACCGGCGAGCCTCGACGTCCTCACCCATCAGGACGCTGAACAGCTCGTCCGCGGTGGCGGCGTCGTCGAGCGTGACCTGGCGCAGCGTACGCGTGGCCGGGTTCATCGTGGTCTCCCACAGCTCGGGGTAGTTCATCTCGCCGAGACCCTTGAACCGCTGGATGTCGTCCGGGCGGGCGTTGGGCTTCTTCTGCTGGCGCAGTGCGATCAGCCCGTCGCGTTCCCGGTCCGAGTACGCGTACTGGGCGTCGTCGCCCTTCTTGTTCCACTTGATCTTGTAGAGCGGCGGGGCGGCCAGGTAGACGTGCCCCAGCTCGACCAGCGGCCGCATGAACCGGAACAGCAGCGTGAGCAGCAGCGTCTGGATGTGCTGGCCGTCGACATCGGCGTCGGCCATCAGCACGATCTTGTGGTAGCGCAGCTTCTCGATGTCGAAGTCGTCGTGGATGCCGGTGCCGAGCGCGGTGATCAGCGCCTGCACCTCGTTGTTCTTCAGCACCCGGTCGATCCGGGCCTTCTCCACGTTGAGGATCTTGCCGCGGATCGGCAGGATCGCCTGCGTACGCGGGTCGCGGCCCTGCTTGGCCGAACCGCCGGCCGAGTCGCCCTCGACGATGAAGACCTCGGACTCGCGCGGGTCGGTGGACTGGCAGTCGGCCAGCTTGCCGGGCATCGAGCCGGACTCCAGCAGCGACTTGCGCCGGGCGAGCTTGCGCGCCTGCTGGGCGGCGATCCGGGCCCGGGCCGCCTGGGAGGCCTTCTGGATGATGATCTTCGCCTCGGCCGGGTTGCGGTCGAACCAGTCGACGAGCGACTCGTTGCAGACCCGCTGCACGAAGCCCTTGACCGGGGTGTTGCCCAGCTTGGTCTTGGTCTGACCCTCGAACTGCGGGTCGGTGAGCTTGACCGAGATGATCGCGGCCAGGCCCTCGCGGATGTCCTCACCGGAGAGGCGCTCGTCGCCCTTGAGCAGCTTCTTCTCGGCGCCGTAGCGGTTGACGACGCTCGTCAGCGCGGCCCGGAAGCCCTCCTCGTGGGTGCCGCCCTCGTGGGTGTTGATGTTGTTGGCGAAGGTGTAGACCGACTCGCCGTACGACTCGTTCCACTGCATGGCGATCTCGACCGACATGCCCGTCTCCTCGGCGCCGAACTCGACCACCGTCTTGTGGATCGGGCTCTTGGAGGCGTTGAGGTGCCGGACGAAGTCGGCGATGCCGCCCTCGTAGTGGAAGGTGACCTCGCGGGTCTTGCCGTCCTCGTCCTCCGGCACCCGCTCGTCGAGCAGGTGGATGGTGAGACCCCGGGTGAGGAAGGCCATCTCCTGGAGGCGCCGGTAGATCGTGTGGAAGTCGAAGTCGACGGTCTCGAAGACGTCCGGGTCGGGCCAGAAGGAGACAGCCGAACCGGTGCGGTCGGTCGCCTCGCCCTTCTCCAGCGGCGTCGGCTTGGAGTGGTGGTACTGCTGGCGCCAGACGAAGCCGTCCTTGTGGATCTCCACAGCCATCCTGGTGGACAGCGCGTTCACCACGGAGACGCCGACGCCGTGCAGGCCGCCGGAGACGGCGTACGCCTTGCCGTCGAACTTGCCGCCCGCGTGCAGCACGGTCAGGGCGACCTCGACACCCGGCTTCTTCAGCTTGGGGTGCAGGTCGACCGGGAAGCCACGGCCGTTGTCGGTCACCCGGACACCGCCGTCGGCCAGCAGCACCACGTCGATGGTGTCGCAGTGCCCGGCCAGCGCCTCGTCCACCGCGTTGTCGACGACCTCCCACACCAGGTGGTGCAGACCGCGCTCGCCGGTGGACCCGATGTACATACCGGGCCGCTTCCGGACCGCTTCCAGGCCTTCGAGAACGGTGATGGACTCGGCACCGTACTTCTTGTTGTCCTCCGCTGCCACGCTCGGCCACTTTCTCGCACCGGCCGCGCGTGGGCGCGGGGCGCGGGTTCGGCGGACAGGACGCGACGTCGGCGCGCATGGACCGCCCCTGGGATCGCCAGGCTCGGATCATGTACGCCGGGCGCCGCGGTTGCCCGCGGATCGCGATCGGCTCGGACCCGATGCGGGACTATGATCGAGGGCTCATGCGGGCCCCTGTCCGTCGCTCCGTCTCGGGTCTTTCGTCTCGCCCTCAATCTTACTGTGCGGAGCCGACCAAACCGCCACTCGGCACCCTCTCCGAGGCGGCTGAGAATGCCGTAGCCGGACGAACCGCGTCGCCCACGACTCCCCCTACACGCCATTGGGGCGGTACCGCGCCACCGGCCACCGTGAGCCACGACGGTCATCCGACCGGTGATCGGCGGCTGCCCCGACCGGGGGTCGCGGCCGGGCCCGGCGTGCCGTAGCTTTTGCGGCGCCGCCGTTGCGGTCTTGATCTTTTGCGCCCGGAACCGGGACGATCGTCGGAGATGGTCCGAAAACGCTTGGTGAGAGGTGACGCCAGATGGGGCTGGACAACGTCGCGGTGCACTGGCCGCGGACCGGCCGCTTCTACGATCCGGTCGCGCCGGCTGAGTTCGTGGACTTCGGCGAGATCGTGGACATGCCCCGAATCTCCGCGCCGACCGCGGCGCTCGCCGAGCTGATCGCGAAGACCGGCACGGTACGCGCGACCGCGTACACCGAATTGGTCGATTTGATCCTCGGGCTGGAGAATGTGCTCTACGCCACGGAGAACGCGGTCGAGGACGAGGACCCGGTGATCGACCCGGACGGCTGCTCCTGGATCGCCGAGGGCGTGGAGAAGTTCGTCGCACGGCACCGGCCGTACGGCGAGCCGGTCACGTTCGAGTCGGTGAGCGAGGTGCTGCGCGCGCTGCTCGGCGACGGGCGGCTGGCCGAGCAGCAGCTCCGCTGGCTCGACAGCCGGCTCGACCGGCTGCGGGACGAGAGCGGCGATCCGCCGCAGTGGAACTTCACCTGCGCCGAGCTGAGCGTGCTGGCGGCCTTCTACCGGCGCTGCGCGGAGCGGGGCTTCGCGGTCTACGCCGACGCCTGACCGGGCGCCGCAGCGCCGGAAGAAGACGTGGCCTGGTTGGCTGCCGCGATCACCTCGGTCAGCGCCGTGTGCAGGTGCCGCAGGTCGGCCAGCGGCAGGCCGAGGCGCTGCACGATGGCCGGCGGGATCCGCTCGGCCTGCGCCCGCAGCGCCTGTCCCTCGGCGGTGAGCGAGACGGCCAGGCTGCGCTCGTCGGCGGCGTCGCGTTCCCGCCGGATGTAGCCGGCCGCCTCCAGCCGCTTGAGCAGCGGTGACAGCGTGCCCGGGTCGAGCTGGAGCAGCCGGCTCAGATCCCGGCCGGACAGCGGCGCGTGCTGCCAGAGCGCCAGCATCACCAGGTATTGCGGGTGGGTGAGCCCCATCGGCTCCAGCAGCGGCCGGTAGACAGCGACGACGCTCCGGGCGGCGACTGAGAGCGCGAAGCAGACCTGCTGCTCCAGCGCCAGGGGGTCCTCCTCGATGCCGTCGGTCACCCGCGTCCTCCTCGTCGTCGTTGCGATCGTAGCAATGATTGGTGTACCAATGGTTTGCACACAAACAGAGAGGGCGGCGGGATGAGCGACGACGAGCAGGTGGGCGACGCCTCCGGCAAGGGTGGCCGTCTGCTGGGCTGGGTGTTCCGCAACCTCGCCGGCCCGTCCCAGGTGCAGGGCGCGGTGCAGGGCGGCTCGAAGCTGGCCCGCGACGCGTGGAAGGAAGACCTGGAGCGCCGCAAGCAGTGGAGCCGCGAGCAGCGCGAACTCAAGCGCGCCCGGCGGGAGGCACGGCGTTCGGGCGGTGTCGGTCAGCCGTAGGTGTCGCGAGGGCCGCGCCCGCGTACCCGTCGAGGGCCGCGCGACCACGACGGCGCCGCCGGCCCGTGGATGTGCAGCTTGCGCACCACGTTGTGGCCGACCTCCCGGGCGATCTGCTGCAACAGCGAGCCCGCCAGCAGGCGCAACTGGGTCGCCCAGGCCGTCGAACGCGCCTCCACGGTCAGCTCGCCGTCCTCCAGCTTGACCGGGCGACTGTGCTGCGCGACCTCCGGGCCGACCACCTTCTCCCACGCGCCGAACACGGTCGCCTCGGCCGCCGGCTGCTGCCAGCCGCGCGCCTTCATCAGCTTGTCCAGCACCGCGCCGAGCGGCTGCGGGTCGCGCGGGTCCGGCCCCGGGCCGGAGTAGCCGCGCAGCCGCTTCTCGCCGTCGCCGCGGACCGCGCCGCGCCGTCGCGGGGCCGCCGCCTGCCGCCGGGCCTTCGCCGCGTCGAGCACCGCCCGCGCCAGCTCCGGCCCGGCCGTGCCCTCCGGCAGCTTCGCGGCCGGCTCACCGTCCGCGGGCTTCCCCGGGGTACGCGCGTCGCGTCCCGGCCCGAGGCGCGCGGGCGGGAGCTGCACCTCGTCATCAGGCACGTCGCACCGTCCCCTCGCCCACCGCGTACCGGGTGCCGCGCAGCGTCGCCGGCACGTCGTCGTCCACCGCGCAGGTGACCAGGAGCTGGCTCGCGCCGCCGACCAGCTCGGCCAGCCGCTCCCGCCGGCCGGTGTCCAGCTCGGCGAAGACGTCGTCGAGCACCAGCACCGGCTCGATCCCGTCGGCGCGCAGCAGGTCGTAACCGGCCAGCCGCAACGCCAGCGCGTACGACCAGGACTCGCCGTGGCTCGCGTACCCCTTCGCGGGCAGCGGGCCGAGCGTCAGCGCCAGGTCGTCGCGGTGCGGGCCGACGAGCGTGGTGCCGCGCTCGATCTCGGCGGCGCGGTTCGCGGTGAGCGCGGCGGCGAGCGCCTCCGCCAGCGCCGCGCGGTCGGCGCCGGGTTCGGGCAGCTCGACCGAGGGCCGGTACGCGATGCCCGCCGCGCCGCGGCCGGCCGCCACCGCGTCGTACGCCTTCGCCACGTGCGGGGTCAGCGCGGCCACCAGCTCCAGGCGGCCGGCGAGCAGGTCCGCGCCGTGCTGCGCCAGATGCGCGTCCCACACGGCCAGCGTCGACAGGTCACCGCCGCGTGTGCCGCCGGTCTTCCGAGCGAGGTACGACGTACGCAGCAGCGCGTTGCGTTGCTTGACCACGCGTTCGTAGTCGGCGCGGACACCGGCATAGCGGGGCTGGCGGGTGACCAGCAGGTCGTCCAGGTAGCGGCGGCGTTCAGCCGGGTCGCCGCGGACCAGTTCCAGGTCCTCCGGCGCGAACAGCACCAGGCGCAGCGCGCCGAGCACGTCCCGGGCGCGGCGGGCCGGGGACCGGCCGAGCCGGGCCCGGTTGGCCTTGCCCGGGACGATCTCCAGCTCGACCAGCAGCTCCCGGCCCTCGTGCACCACGGCGCAACGGATCACCGCCGAGGCGGCGCCCATCCGAACCAGCGGGGCGTCGGTGGCGACCCGGTGCGAATCCAGGGTCGCCACGTAGCCGAGCGCCTCGACCAGGTTGGTCTTGCCGACGCCGTTGGCGCCGACGAGCACGTTCGGACCCGGCTCCAGGTCGACGCCGACGCGCTCGTACGAGCGGAAGTCGACCAGTTCGAGCCGGCGGACGTACACAGCCTGTGGATACCGGTCAGCGCTTGTGGACGGCGTGGCCGCCGAACTGCTGGCGCAGCGCGGCGACGGCCTTCATCGCGGGCGAGTCGTCCTGCCGGGAGGCGAACCGGGCGAAGAGCGACGCGGTGATGACGTTGAGCGGTACGGCGAGCCGGACCGCCTCGTCCACGGTCCAGCGGCCCTCGCCGGTGTCCTCGGTGTAGCCGCTCAGCTCGGCCAGTTCCGGGTCCTCGTCGAGTGCCCGGTCCAGCAGGTCGAGCAGCCAGGAGCGCACGACGGTGCCCTCGCGCCACGACTTGAACACGCCGGGGACGTTCGTCACCAGCTCCGAGGCCGCAAGCAGCTCGTAGCCCTCGGCGTAGGCGTGCATCAGGCCGTACTCGATGCCGTTGTGCACCATCTTGGCGTAGTGGCCGGCGCCGACCGGGCCGGCGTGCACGAAGCCGAACTCGCCCTCGGGCTTGAGCGACTCGAAGATCGGCATGAGCCGCTCGACGTGCTCCTGCGCGCCGCCGACCATCAGCGCGTACCCGTTCTGCCGGCCCCAGACGCCGCCGGAGACGCCGACGTCGATGTAGCCGATGCCCTGCTCGTTCAGCCGCTCGGCGCGCGGGGCGTCGTCGCTGAACCGGGAGTTGCCGCCGTCGATGATGATGTCGCCCTCGCCGAGCACACCGGCGAGCTCGTCGATGGTGGCGTCGGTGACGCCGGCGGGAACCATGACCCACACCGCGCGGGGCGACTGGAGCTTCTCGGCAAGCTCGGCCAGGCTCGCGGCGTCGCTGATCTCCGGGTTGTGGTCGTAGCCGACCACCTCGTGCCCGGCGGCGCGCAACCGCTCCCGCATGTTGCCGCCCATGCGGCCGAGTCCTACCAGGCCGAGCTGCATCTGCTCCTACCTCCGTACGTCAGGGTCGTGCTGCCTGCGATCAGCGGGACACGCGGATCGGCATGATGAGGTACCGGTACCCCGGGATGACCTCGCCATCCTCGCCTGCCGGGGAGATGACCGCGGGCTTGAACGCGTCGACGAACCGGAGCAGGGCGTGCTGCGCGCCCAGGTTGGCCAGGCCGTCGATGAGGTACTGCGGGTTGAACCCGATGGTCAGCGGCTCGCCGCTGAAGGTGGCCTCCATGGCCTCGCTGGCCCGGGCCTCCTCGGTGCCGCCCGCCTCGACCACGAGACCGTCGGCGCTGAAGCTGAGCAGCACCGGGGTGGTGCGCTCGGCGACCAGCGCGACGCGCTTGACCACCTCGATGAGCGCGGCGACGGCGACGCGGGCCTCGGCGTTGTGGTCGGCCGGAAACAGCGAGCGCACCGGCGGGTAGTTGGCGCCGTCGAGCAGGCGGCTGGTGGTCCGGCGGGTGCCACCGGAGAAACCGATCATGCCCTCACCGGCGCCGCCGGAGGACAGCGCCATGGTGACGTGGCCACCGAGCGGGCCGAGCGCCTTCGCGGTGTCGTGCAGCGTACGGGCCGGCACCAGCGCGTTGAGGCTGATCTCCGGGTCGTCCGGGTTCCACTCCATCTCGCGCAGCGCGAGGCGGTAGCGGTCGGTCGCCAGCATGGCCATCGTGCTGCCGCTCAGCTCGATCCGTACGCCGGTCATCATCGGCAGCGTCTCGTCGCGGCCCGCGGCGACAGCCACCTGGGCCACGGCGGAGGCGAAGGCGGCGGCGTCGACGGTGCCCGCGCTCTCCGGCATCTCCGGCAGCGTCGGGTAGTCCTCCACCGGCATGGTGGGCAGCGTGAACCGGGCGCTGCCGCAGACCAGTTCGAGGTGGGCGCCGACGGCGGCGATGTCCACCGGCTTGGCCGGCAGGGCCTTGGTGATCTCGGCGAGCAGGCGGCCGGAGACCAGGGCGGCGCCGTCCGCGTCACCCTGCACCTCGACCGTCACCTGGCTGGAGACCTCGTAGTCGAAGCCGGAGACCTGGAGGTTGCCGTCGGTGACGCGGAGCATCACCCCGGCCAGCACCGGTACGGAGGGTCGGTTGGGCAGGCTCTTGGCGGTCCACGCGACCGCCTCGGCGAGCGCGTCGCGCTCCACTCGGAACTTCATCAATGCCTCCGCGTCGACGTCAGCGACAACTCTCTCATGCCGACCGCTGCCACCCGTCCCGCCCGACCGTGCGGGTACCCATCGCACCTTAAGGCGCTGGGACATCGGCTGTGCGCCCGACCCCGTGGATCCAGGTGCCCCGGGCGACTGCCGTCGGCAGTGCTCCGGCCCGATCCACAGGAAGTCCAACGGTGATGATTGGTTTTTGTTGTTTAGAAGAGATAACTCATCGTCTTCATCGCACCTGTGCAAACTGTGGAGAACCGGCGTCCGCGCAGGTCAGACACGTTATCCACCGGTGGTTTGGCTGTGGAGAACCAGGGGTAAAACTCGTGTCCCGGTCCACAGCCCTCGCCGGCCGCCGGGTTTTCCACGGCTGTCCACCGGTTGTCCACCGGTAATCCACCGGTTTTCTCCCCAGCGCTGTGGACAACGCCGACAGGGTCGAGAGCCGTCATCCCCAGAACCTTCAACAGCTCGCCCACAGGCAGACCGTCGTCTGGGGATGACGATTGCGTTGTCCCCAGGCATCCACAGCGTCGTCCCCAGGAGTTGTCCACAGTCTGTGGGTAACCGGCCGGGTGCAAAGCGTGGTTGTCCACTGCCTGTGACACAGGGCCTGTGGACAACGGGTACGAGCTGTGGACGAGCACACGACAGATCCTGGGCCCTCCACCGGGTCGAGGGTCAACCGATCCCCGCTGTCGGCTACTTGCCACCCGCCCGAGCCCGCCGCGTCGGCGCCGAATTGGTCACCTTGGTCACCCCACCCCTCCCGCGACTCCGCCCGCCCCGCCCGCCCCGCCCAGCCCTGCTCGGGTTGATCATGAAGTTGGCGGCATCTGGCGTCCGGTTTGTCGCCGCTAACCTCATGATCGACGCGAACGGTCGGCCGGTGAGGGCGGGGACCGTGGCTGCGTTCAGGTCACGCGTGAGGTGTGACGTTCAGCTCTGGCGAGATCTTGGTAGGAAACGGCCCCTATGAGGGCGCCAAGCTTCCAAGATCTGCGGGGACGTCCGCGGCGGGAGCGGTGAGGGAAAGAGGCAGCGCGAGGAGAGAGACGGTCAGGTGTTCTGCTTGATGCGGTTCGTCAGCTCGGCGATCTGGTTGTAGAGCGAGCGCCGCTCCGCCATCTGCTGGCGGATCTTGCGGTCCGCGTGCATCACCGTCGTGTGGTCCCGGCCGCCGAACGCCTGCCCGATCCGGGGCAGCGACAGGTCGGTCAGCTCGCGGCACAGGTACATGGCCACCTGACGCGCGTTCACCAGCACCCGGGAGCGGGAGTGGCCGCGCAGGTCCTCCAGGCTCACGCCGAAGTAGTCGGCCGTGGACACCATGATCTGGTCCGCGGTGATCTCCGGGCCGGCGCCGTCCGGGATGAAGTCCCGCAGCACCTCCTCGGCCAGCGACAGCTCGACCGAGGATCGGGTGAGGCTGGCGAAGGCGGTGACCCGGATCAGCGCCCCCTCCAGTTCGCGGATCGAGTTCGACACCCGGGACGCGATGAACTCCAGCACGTCCGGCGGGGCGAACAGCCGCTCCTGTGCCGCCTTCTTCTGCAGGATCGCGATCCGCGTCTCGAGGTCCGGCGGCTGGATGTCGGCGAGCAGGCCCCACTCGAACCGCGTACGCAGCCGGTCCTCCAGCGTCGCCAGCTGCTTCGGCGAGCGGTCGGACGTGATCACGATCTGCTTGTTGGCGTTGTGCAGGGTGTTGAAGGTGTGGAAGAACTCCTCCTGCGTCCGCTCCCGGTTCTCCAGGAACTGGATGTCGTCGATCAGGAGGATGTCCACGTCCCGGTAGCGGCGCTGGAACGCGCTCGTCTTGTCGTCGCGCAGCGAGTTGATGAAGTCGTTCGTGAACTCCTCGGTCGAGACGTACCGGACCGAGCGCGCGTTGCCGAGCGTCGTGGCGTAGTGCCCGATGGCGTGCAGCAGGTGGGTCTTGCCCAGCCCGGAGCTGCCGTAGATGAACAGCGGGTTGTACGCCTTCGCCGGCGACTCGGCCACCGCCACGCTCGCGGCGTGCGCGAACCGGTTGGACGAGCCGATGACGAACGTCTCGAACATGTACTTCGGGTTGAGCCGGTTGCCGCCGCTCTCCGTACCGCCGGGGAGCCTGCGATCGGCCTGGCCGCCGCCCGGACGGTGGTGGTCGGCGCCACCCCGGCCGGGGCCGTTGTCGGTGGCGCCGTCGCGCGGCAGGCCGCGCATCGGCGCGGGGTCGGCGGGCGGACTCTCCCGGTATCGGGGCTCGTATCCGCCGGCGTCGGGCACGGGCGGCTCGATGCGGGTGCGCTCGTCGAAGGCGCGGCGCTCGGGCGCGGTGCGTACCGGCTCGGCGAACGCAGCGCTGAAGAGCGTGTCCTGCGCGTCCCGGCCGGCCGGAATGAGGTGCGGGCGGCCGCCGCCGTCGGCGGTCCGCTGGCGCGGCGCCGGCTCGTCGAGCGGCTGCTCCGGGCGCGGTTCGGCGTACCCGGCCTCGGCGTACCCGGGTTCCGGGCGCGGCGACGGGAAGGCGGACGCGGGCGGGCCGGGCTGGTCGAAGCCGGGCAGCGGGGCGGCGGCGTCGTGCTCGGGCAGCGGCTCCGGGCCGCTGCGGTAGACAGTGCCGGCCGGGCGGGCGCCCGGGTCGTCGGAGACCCGCACGGTGACGGCCACCTGGATCGGCCGGCCGAGCCGGCGGCTCAACGCCTCGGTGATGGCCGGGCGGAGCCGGGACTCGATCACGTCCCGGGTGAAGGCGTCCGGCACCGAGAGCAACGCCGTGTCCTCGACGATCGCCCGCAGCCGGGTGAGCCGGAGGTACGCCCGTTGCTGCGCGGAGATGATCTCGTCGGCGAGTTCGTCGGTGGTCGCCGTCCACACCGCGGCAAGGTCGGTCGCTCCGGTCACCGTCGTGCCACCCCCTCGCCTGCTCCTTCTCACGCCCGCCCGGACGGCTGACCGGTCGTCATCCACAAGTTATCCACAGCCTGTGTACCGACCGATTGTGGCCGCCCACCGGACGCGGGTCGGACCTGCCCCCCTCGATCCAGGGAGGCGTTGAAGCGGGTTCACCGTGCCGAACGATTCAACAGCGTGTCCGGTCTTGCCGATCGGCGACAAACCCCGGACCCCCGACGCCGACCGCAATCGCGCACGCTAACAGCGCGGACCCCACAGCATCAACCGGCGACACCCTGACGACCTTGGCAACATCAGTGAAAACCGCCCCTTCGGTCGCGCTTGCCCGCAGGTCGGACGCCTGAGTGTGACGTTTGACGGTCATTGCGCCCCTGCGTAGGCTGGAGCGGCTGCTCTCTCGCCCTCTGCTAGGGTGATTGATGCTTGCTGTCCGTGGCTGTCACCCCGCATCGCCGGGGAGCGTGTCGCGGCAGCGCCGATCGGAGGTCACCGACAGGTGATCTGGACCAGCACACGACCCCGGGCGATCCGCCGCGCGGGGCGTACGACAACGGAGAGCCTGACGTGAGCAAGCGCACCTACCAGCCGAACAACCGCCGGCGCGCGAAGACCCACGGCTTCCGGCTGCGCATGCGCACCCGTGCCGGCCGCGCCATCATCTCGACCCGTCGCTCCAAGGGCCGCGCCCGCCTGTCGGCCTGACGCCGACAGGTCCGGTCCGGGGACGTGGGCAGTCGTGCTGGCCGCCGCGCAACGACTGCGGCGCAGTAACGACTTCGCCGCAGCGGTTCGCGGTGGCCGACGCGTCGGCCGTGGCGCCGTCGTGGTCCACCTGACCCTCCCCGAGCCGATCGGCACCACCGCGACACTCTCGCCGGAGCCGGCGCGAAGCCTCGGTGCGGAGACCTCCGCACCGAGCCGCGCCGGCTTCGTCGTGTCCAAGGCCGTCGGCGGCGCTGTGGTCCGCAACAAGGTCCGCCGACGGCTCCGGCATCTGGTCCGCGAGCGGCTGGGCGAGCTGCCCGCCGGCACCACCCTCGTGGTACGCGCGCTGCCTGCGGCCGCCGACGCGACGTACGCCCGGCTCGGGGCCGACCTGGACGCCGCCATCGCCGCCGCACGGGCCCCCCGGGGACGGCGGTCGCGGTGACCGGCCCGACGACGACTCCGTCGCCCACAACCGGTGCCCGCATGCTGCTGGCACCCATCATCGCGTACCGTCGGTGGATAAGTCCGGCACTGCCGGCCCGCTGCCGGTTCTACCCGTCGTGCAGTGCCTACGCCGTCGAGGCGGTGTCCCGGCACGGTGCGCTGCGGGGAGCCTGGCTGACGGTCCGTCGGCTGTCGCGCTGCCACCCCTTCCACCCTGGTGGACACGACCCGGTTCCGGAGCCGGGCGACCGCCGCCGTTCCGACGTGACTGGAGCCTGAGTGTTTAGTCTCGACTGGATCTACTACGCGATCTCGTGGATCCTGCTGACCTGGCACTCGGCCTGGGACGCCATCGGAGTTCCGGTCGGGGCCGTGATCGGTACGAACTGGGCCTGGATCCTCGCCATCGTCTTCCTGGTGGTGACGGTCCGGGTGATCCTGTTCCCGGTCTTCGTCAAGCAGATCAAGTCGCAGCGTGCCATGCAGGCGCTCCAGCCGAAGGTCAAGGAGCTCCAGGAGAAGCACAAGGGTGACCGGGAGACGCTCCAGAAGGAGATGATGGAGCTCTATCGGAAGGAAAAGGCCAACCCGCTCATGGGCTGCCTTCCGATGTTCCTCCAGATCCCGGTCTTCCTGGGCCTGTTCCACACGCTGCGCCGCCTCAGCCCTGACAACCAGGGCAAGACCCTGTACGGCTGGACCGTCGACCAGTTCAACAGCGCCTCCAACGCGACGCTGTTCACCGCGCCGATCTCCGGCAAGTTCGGCTCCACCGCTGACGAGCTGAGCCGGCTCGGAGCGAGCACCGGCACGGTCAAGGTGGTCGCCGGCATCCTGGTGATCATCATGATCGCCACCACCTACCTGACCAGCCGTCAGATGATCCTCAAGACCGGGTGGGCCGAGGACCCGCAGCAGCGCATGGTGCAGCGGCTGATGCTCTACGGCATCCCGCTGTCGCTGCTGATCTCGGGTGCGATCTTCCCGATCGGTGTGATCATCTACTGGGTCACCAACAACCTCTTCACGCTCGGCCAGCAGCAGTGGGTGCTGCGGAAGTTCCCGCCGCCGCCGACCGCGAAGAGCACCAGCGCCGCCAAGAGCACCTCCGGCAAGGGCCCCGTGCAGCCGGCCAAGGCCGGTGGCCTGTTCGGCCGCAAGGCGGCCCAGCCGCCGGCGAAGGCTCCGGCCGTCGCGCCGAAGGTGGCCGGCCCGAAGCCTGGCGCCAAGCCGGTCAACCCGAAGAAGGGTGGCAGCAAGCCCGCCAAGCGACAGGGCTGAGCCCACAGGGCCACCGTCGCGACGTCGGCGGTGGCCCGTTCCGGCCGCGTGCTGCCATCCGAGGAGTCGGCGCCGGGCCGGAATCGCCGCGCGGAGCGCGGACACGGGCGAAACTGGCCCGTACAGACGTGCCCGAGGGCACCCGGCGAACCTCCCGCCGGCCCCGGGAGACCAGCGGACCCCCGACGGTCCGGCCGAGCGAGTACGGAGATGAGACCCGTGACCGAGACCAGCATCCCCAGCGCCGACCAGTCCCTGGACGAGGAGACCCCCGTTACCGCCGCCACCGAGACCGAGGACGCCGCTGGCGAGGCCCGGGAGAAGAAGGCCCCGGCCGACAGCGACCTGTTCCGCCAGAGCGAGATCGCCGCCGACTACGTCGAGGGACTGCTGGACATCCTCGACTACGACGGCGACATCGACGAGCTGGTCTCCGGCGGCCGCCCCGTCGTCGAGGTCGTCGGCGGCCGGCTCCAGAACCTGGTCGGCCAGCGCGGCGCGACCCTGGAGGCGCTCCAGGAGCTGACCCGGCTGGCCGTGTTCCGTCAGACCGGCACCCCGAGCCGGCTGCTGCTCGACGTCGGCGGCTACCGGGCCGCCCGGCGCAAGGAACTGGCCGCCGTGGCGAAGAACGCGGTCGAGAAGGTCAAGGAGCACGGCGAGCCGGTGCGCCTGGAGCCGATGTCCGCGTTCGAGCGCAAGTGCGTGCACGACGTGGTGAACGCGATGAGCGGGGTGGAGAGCGAGTCCGAGGGCGTCGAGCCCAACCGCCGCATCGTCGTCCGGCCGGTGGCGGACTGAGGTCCGTGATCTCCGACGAGACGACGGCAGGAGCCGTGACCGGCCCGGGCGGTACGCCGCCCGGGCCGTCGGCTGTGCGCCCCGACAACACAGTCGACCCGGTCTTCTCCGATGACGACGGGCCGGCCGACCCGGCGTACCCGGGAAGGGCCGTGACCGACCCCGGCGAGCCCGCCTTCTCCGGCGAGCCGGCGGTGGTGACCGGGATCGAGCCCGCCGACCCGGCGGTGGACGTGACACCCGCCTTCTCCGGCGAGCAGGCGGCGGACGTGACGCCGGCCGACCCGGCCGCGGTGGCCGACCCGGTCTTCGCGGAGCCGTCGGCGGACGCACCGTCCCTCGTGGACGGTGGCGACGCCCCCGACCCGGCGACGGCGACGCTGCCGCCCGAGTTGGCGGAGGCCGCCCGCGCGTTGTTCGGTGACCGGCTCGACCTGGCCGCCGCGTACGCCGAACTGCTCGCCACCGACGGCGTGGTCCGTGGCCTGATCGGCCCCCGCGAGACGCCGCGCCTCTGGGAGCGGCACCTGCTCAACTGTGCGGTGGTGGCGGAGCGGATCCCGGAGGGCGCCAGCGTGATCGACGTCGGCTCCGGTGCCGGGCTGCCCGGTCTGGTGCTGGCGATCGCGCGTCCCGACCTCACCGTGACGCTCGTCGAGCCGCTGGCCCGGCGGACCGCCTTCCTGATCGAGGCGGTACAGCGTCTCGGCCTGACCCGGGACGTCCGTGTGTTCCGTGGGCGGGCCGAGGAGGCGGCGGCCGGCTCGCGTGACCGGGAGCCGCTGAGCGCCGACATCGTGACCGCCCGCGCGGTGGCGCCGCTGGACCGGCTCGCCTCCTGGTGTCTGCCGCTCGTGGCTTCCGGCGGGCGGCTGGTCGCGCTCAAGGGCGCCTCGGCGGCCGACGAGATCACCGAGCACGCCGAGGCCGTGATCCGCCTCGGCGGCGCGACCCCGGAACTGCACCGCTGCGGCGAAGGGGTGATCGACCCCCCGGCGACTGTGGTCGAGGTGGTGCGGGAGCGCGTGGTCAACCCGCGCCGTCCGAAGAAGCCGAAGCGGTCGCGTGGCGGTCGCCGCCGCGGCGACCGCTGAGCCGGTACGCCATTCCGCACGCCCGGTCCGGTCGTTGGACCGGTGGGCGTGACGCGATCGATCGCAACCCGACATGGACCCACCGCGCCCGTCGGCCGTAGGCTGACCGCGCGTCGATAGTGTGGAACGGCGGTGCCGGGCGGCACCCGAACCCGATGGTTCCCGCCGAACCGACGGCGCCGTGCGAGGCGCGGACGCGATTCGACGGGTGCGGACCGACCATCCGGAGCGGGTAGGGATGACAGGTGCATGACGACGGCAGGTACGACGATCCACGGTTGACCGGACCAGGAGGCGAGCCCTCCGCCGACCCCGTTTCACGTGAAACCAACTGCCAGGAGTGGACGGTGAACGAGTCCGGCGAACCGTCCTCCCCGTACCCGGCTCAGCCGTCCAAGCGACGGGAGCCGTCGGCCGGCGGGCCCGTGCGGCCCGTGTCGTCCGTGCCGGCGAACGTACCGCCGGCCCGCGACCCGCTCGACCCGGCCGACGGTCCGGTGAACGCACCGACTCCGCGCCCGCCCGTGGTGCGGGCGAACGCCGCGGTACCCACCCGCTACGAACCCCAGCCGCCCGTCTCGGCCGTGCCGTTCCAGGCCGTCCCCGAGGTCACGGTGGCGCCGTCCGACACGCCACAAGCGGACGGGTACGGGGACGAGGTAGACGCCAGCACGTACGTTTCACGTGAAACCCCGACGCGCGAAGAGGATGATCCACCGTTGGCTATGGAGGCGATGCGCGCCGTGCAGATCCTGAATCCCAGTGGCGAGGTCACCATGCCGCGCCCCGACCGGACCCGGGTGATGTGCGTCGCCAACCAGAAGGGCGGCGTGGGTAAGACGACCACCACCGTGAACCTCGCAGTGGCGCTCGCGCTGCACGGCAACCGGGTGCTCGTGGTCGACCTTGATCCCCAGGGCAACGCCTCCACCGGTCTTAACGTGCCGCACCACACGGGCGTGCCCGACGTGTACGACTGCCTGATCGACAGTGTGCCGCTGGAGGAGGTGGCCCAGGCGGTCGAGGGCATCCCGAACCTGTGGTGCGTGCCGGCCACGATCGACCTGGCCGGCGCCGAGATCGAGCTGGTCTCCGTGGTGGCCCGGGAGTCGCGCCTGGCGCGGGCCATCGCCGCGTACCCGGGCCACTTCGACTACGTCTTCATAGACTGTCCGCCGTCGCTTGGCCTGCTCACGGTCAACGCGCTCGTGGCCGCGCAAGAGGTGCTGATCCCGATCCAGTGTGAGTACTACGCGCTGGAGGGCCTCAACCAGCTGATCAACAACATCAACCTGGTTCGTCAGCACCTCAACCCGAAGCTCGAGGTCTCCACGATCCTGCTCACCATGTACGACAGGCGTACCCGGCTGGCCGACGCGGTGGAGCAGGACGTCCGGAACCACTTCGGCGACAAGGTGCTCCAGGCCGTCATCCCCCGCAACGTGCGTGTCTCCGAGGCACCGAGCTACGGCCAGTCGGTGATGACCTACGATCCCGGTTCGCGGGGGGCCACGAGTTACTTCGAGGCCGCCCAGGAGATCGCGGAGCGAGGCGTCAAGGAGCCGGTGAGCCGGAATGCGTAGTGCGGAGATGTCGCTGGGAGGCGTCGCATGAAGAACCGTCCCCGCGGCGGACTGGGCCGAGGGCTCGGCGCCCTCATCCCCACCGGACCGGTACCGGGCGCCGAACCGGCTGCCACCGAACCGGAATCGTCGGCCTCTGCCGCGTCGCCGTCGACTCCGGTCGCCGGCGCGACCGCCGCCATCACCGGCGGCGTCGGGGGTACCCCGCCTCCGGCCGTCGAGCCCGAGCCCCAGCTGAGCCCGGTGCCCGGCGCCCGCTTCGCGGAGATCCCGGTCGACGCGATCGTGCCGAACCCGAAGCAGCCCCGGCACGTCTTCGACGAGGAGGCGCTGGAGGAACTGAAGACCTCGATCCAGGAGGTCGGCTTCCTCCAGCCGATCGTGGTCCGCCAGCTCGACCCCGAGAAGTTCGAACTCGTGATGGGTGAGCGGCGCTGGCGTGCCGCCCAGGCGGTCGGCCGGGAGACCATCCCCGCCATCGTCCGGGACACCAAGGACGACGCGATGCTCCGGGACGCGCTCCTGGAGAACATCCACCGCGCCAACCTCAACCCGCTCGAAGAGGCGGCGGCGTACCAGCAACTCCTTGAGGAGTTCGGTGCCACGCACGAGGAACTGGCCCGGCGGATCGGCCGCAGCCGCCCGCAGATCTCCAACACCATCAGGCTGATGAACCTGCCACCCGCCGTGCAGCGCCGGGTCGCCGCCGGTGTCCTCTCCGCCGGCCACGCCCGGGCACTGCTCAGCCTGGACAACGCCGAGGCGCAGGAGGCACTTGCCGAGCGGATCGTTCGCGAGGGCATCACGGTCCGCGGCGCCGAGGAACTGGTGCACCTGGCACTCGCCGAGGAGCCGGCGAAGTCGGCCGCCGCCAAGCGCCGGCCGAAGCCGCACGCCCCGGCGCTCACCGATCTCGCAGACCGGCTGTCGGACCGATTCGACACCCGGGTGAAGGTCGACATCGGCCGCAGCAAGGGCAAGATCACGATCGAGTTCGCCACCGTCGACGACCTGGAGCGGATCGTCGGCATCATCGGCGTGGGCGAGGACGGGCAGCCCGAGGCGTAGCCCTTTTCTCCGGTGTCGATCCGGCCGCATCCCGACGAGGGGATGCGGCCGGATCTGTGTCCGGGTCGGTTCGGTGCCGTTCGTCGGGCATGGCGGTTCGTTGGGTCACGGCTGCTCGGTCGACGGGGACCGGCCCCTCCGAAGCCGATGCCGTCTCCGACGAAGGGCTGGGCCGTCTGGTGCCGATGGTGCTCACCGATGCCCTAGCGTCCTTCCGCGCTGATGCGGTCGAAGCGGGAGCATCCTGGATCGCACCGGCTGTTGGGCTGTCGTGCCTTGCCCGTCGTTTCACGTGAAACGGGGGCAGGTGACTGGGTGGTGGCGGTGAATCTGCTATCCGCGTTACTGATCGGCGGCAGGCCGCGCGTCCGAGCGCTGAAGGGCTGAGTACGCGAGGGCCGAGTGCGCAAAGGTTCCGAAAGAGCCGCCGTTCGGCGTTGACGAGTCGGTCCGCGCCCACTCCGCTGAGTCTGGCAGGAGGGCTGGCGGCGACGGCTCAGACGGAATCCGTTGCTTGGTGACCCGCTCGTTCCGCGTGACGCACCCGTCTAGCCGCCGGCTGGTGCCGCCCACCGATCGCACGCACGCGAACCGGTTCTCCGCCGGAAAGCCATTCGGGCCGCCGGGCTGCCGGGCCGTCGGGCTGCCGGGCTGCCGAGCCGTCGGGCTGCCGGGCTGCCGAGCCGTCGGGCTGCCGGGCTGCCGAGCCGCCCTGCCCGGGCCAGCGTGCCGCGGCGTGCCCCGGACCGGCGTGCCGACTGTCCCGGGCGGCAAGCCCTGAGCTAGGTGTAATGCCCATGAGGGTTGTTGACGCGGCTGATGGGTGGTTTGCCGCCGAGCGAGGTGTGGTTGCGGTGGTGGTTGTAGGTGTGCAGCCAGGCGGGTAGAGCGTCAGCGCGTTGCTGGTTGTTGGTGAAGGGTTGGGCGTATGGCCATTCGTCGCACAGGGTGCGGTTGAAGCGTTCGGCTTTGCCGTTGGTCTGTGGTCGGTAGCGGCGGGTGAAGCGGGCGGTGGCACCGAGGTCGGTCACGGCCTTGGTGCCAGGCTCGGTCGCGGCGGTAGGCCAATGCGTTGTCGGTCATGACGCGTTCGACGCGGGTGATTCCGTGGGTGGCGAAGTGCTCGGCGGCGCGGCGGAGGAAGCCGGCACAGGTGTCGGTCTTCTCGTCGGGGTGGATCTCGGCGTAGGCGAGACGGGTGTGGTCGTCGATGGCGCAGTGCACGTAGTCGAAGCCGACACGCCCGGCGGTGCGGGCACGGCGGTGTTCCAGGCTGTCGCGGCCCAAGATGCGCCAGCCGCCGCCGTCGCGAACCCGGCCGAGTTTCTTGACGTCGACGTGGATCAGCTCGCCGGGCCGGTCGCGCTCGTAGCGGCGGATGAGCTGACCGGTGGGCCGGTCGAGCCAGGCCAGGCGGTGTAGACCGTGCCGCGTCAGAACGGCGTGCACCGTCGAGGCCGGCATCCCGAGCAACGGTCCGAGCCGGCGAGCCCCGAGTTTGCGTTCCTGGCGCAGTTGGCAGACCCGCGCCTCCAACTGGGCGGGCGTCTTGTGCGGCTGGTGGTGAGCCCGGCTGGATCGATCCCGCAGACCAGCGTCGCCCTCGGCCCGCCACCGCTGTAGCCACTTGTAGCCGGTGGCCCGAGAACAGCCCAGTTCCTTCACGACGTGGGCCACCGGCCGACCCTGGTCAACGACACGCGTGATGAGCAGCCGCCGGCCGTGGATGGTCAGCCGGGCATTACGGTGGGCCATGGAGACCTCCGGTTCCGTGTGGGCGTCAGCACCTCACACCTCGCCGGAGGTCTCGCCTCGTCTCAAGCCGCCACGCCGTCAACAACCCTCATGGGCATTACAGCTAGGGCAAGGGCGATCGGAGGATGACCATGCTGACGGGCCAGAGGGTTGAGCACACCCGGCCGTGACGACCGCGCAAGAGCCGTCCTGCCGACCCCCTATCCGATCATCCGGGCGCCCGCGTAGGGCACGCCGCCGCAGCGCCTGTGAGCGATCCAGGCGCATTGAGCCGCGCCCCGCCGAACCGGGGAGCACCTGAGCGAGGGTCGCTGAGCCGAGCAGTGCCGAACCGAACACTGCCGAACCGGGGAGTGTCGAACCGGCGAGCGGCCGAGCCGGGAGCGCCGAGTCGGGAGCGCCTGTCGCGAGGAGCCCGGCCAGCGGGCCGAGCTGTGCGGCCCGGCTCAGCATCCCTGGGCCGGATGATGCTGACTCGTTCGCGCCGCCGTCGATGACCCGGCATCGCTCTCCGGGGCGGCCGGGTGGTCGCACGCCTCCAGGGCGGTGGCGAGCCCGATCAGCGATCGAGCGGCAAACCCGAGGCCCGACAAACCCGAGGCCCGTGCGGCCAGCTCGGGATCGTCCTGTCGGCTCAGACGCGCCTGCTGTTTCACGTGAAACGCGGCGACGGACCCGACGCTCATCCGATCGAGTCCCGGCTGTGCCGGGTGCAAGCGATGCGGCGCGGTGCCGGCCATAAGCCGAGCGGTGGTCGGCGCGGCTCGGTATCCGCGCGGCCCGGCCCGCTCCCAACGAACAGCCGGGGGGCTCGCCTCGCGACTCCTCTGTCGCCGTCGCCCGGAGGCGCCTCGTTCGATCTGCCGTACCCGCCGAGGATGCAGTCACGGAACAAGGTCAGTCGACGCCAGCGAGCCGAGCGACCGCGCCGAGATGCGGGCCGACGCGTCCGCCGTTTCACGTGAAACACGCACGAGAAGAAGCCGTCAGCACCCGGTGCGGATCGTTCACCGGATCGTTGGAAGAACGGGCCCAGACGCACCCCGAGTTATCCACAGCGGTTGTCCACAGGCACTCCCCGTTTCACGTGAAACAAAGCGAGGAAACCCTTGCTGAGCAGTGCATGACGCGCTGTGCTGGTGATCTCGGCAGCCTGTGGACAACGCGGTGGACAACCGGTGGGCGGCCAGTGGAACAGGTAGGGACAGGCGTCGCCAACTCGGTTAGGGTCAGCGTCGTGCCGGACACCCCTCCCTCAGTTCCCGACTTCACCCAGTGGCCGTCCTTCCCCTTCGAGGGCGATCTCCGCGTCAAGCAACTTGACGAGCCCGTACCGTTCGAACCTCCCCGCCGCGGCGAGGCGGACCGGGAGTGCACCGCCTGCAACGCGCCCGACGAGGCGTACATCTGGGTCGGTGAGCGGTGGCGCGTCCGCGCCATGGACCGGCCCACCGGCCTGCCGATGGTCCTGATCCTGGAGTCCCGTTCCCACCTGGATCTGGGCGACCTGCCGAACCTGCTCGCCGCCGAACTGGGCGTGATGACCGTCCGCCTGGAGCGGGCCGTCCGCTCGCTCGACGGGGTGGCCCGCGTCCACGTGAACCGGTGGGGCGACGGCTCGGCGCACCTGCACCTGTGGTTCCTGGCCCGGCCGTACGGGCGACTGCAACTGCGGGGCACGTTCCTGTCGCTGTGGGACTCGATCCTGCCCCCGATCTCCGAGGAGAAGTGGCGGGAGAACCTCGCCATGGTGGCCGCGTGGCTCGCCGAGTTCGGCGGCCGTCCGTTGGCCGAGCCGCCGCGCATCCACTGGCAGGCGCCGTCGAGTCTCTCCCCGACCTCGCCCGCGAACGCCGCTGAGGAGCCCGAGGACGAGGCCGTGTCGGTGATCGAGGCAGCGGACGAGATCCCCGAGTCCGACGCGGCAGCGGGCCTCTCAGACCCCTCGGCGGGCCCGTCGGAGCCCGACCCGGCACCGCAGGCCGGCCCGGCGCCGGAACACGCAGGGGACAGCGCCCCGGACAGCGAAGACGAGGACGAGGCCGGGCCGGACGACGCCGGGCCGGACGACGCCGCGGACGACCGGCCGGACGCAGCGCGTACCCGGGAGAGCTGAGGTCAGCGACGCCGTGCGGCGGCCCGGGTCACGAGCGTGCCGAGGACCCGGCCGAAGTCCAGCCCGGCGGCCTGGATCGCCAGCGGGAGGAGCGACGTCTCGGTCATGCCCGGTGAGACGTTGACCTCCAGCACGTGCGGGTCGCCTCCGGCGTCGACGATCAGGTCGACCCGGGACACGTCGCGCAGCCCGAGCGCGGTGTGCGCGGCGAGCGCCACCTCGGTCACCCGGGCGGTCGTCGCGGCGTCGAGCCGGGCCGGCGCGTGCCAGGTGGTGCGCCCGGCGGTGTAGCGGGCCGCGTAGTCGTAGACGCCGTTGCGCGGCACGATCTCGACCGGGGGCAGGGCCTGCGGGCCCTTGCCGAGGTCGAGCACGGAGACCGCCACGTCCATCCCGGGGACGTAGCGCTCCACGAGCGCGGTCTGGTCGTACGCGAAACAACCCACCATCGCGGCCGGCAGCGACGCCGCCTCCCGGACCACGGCGGCGCCCAGTCCGGAACCGCCCTGCGCGGGCTTGACCATCAGCGGCAGCCCGAGGCGGTCGACGATCCGGTCCAGGACGGCCACCGCGCCCAGCTCGGAGAAACGGTCGTGCGGCAGCGCCACCCAGTCGGGTGTGGGGATACCCGCCTCGCGCAGCACCGCCTTGGCGGACGGCTTGTCCCAGGCGAGGCGGGACGACCGGGCGTCGCAGCCGACGTAGGGCACGTCCCAGAGGTCGAGTACGCCGCGCAGCGAGCCGTCCTCGCCGGTGGCGCCGTGCAGGGCGATCACCACGGCGTCCGGCGGGTCGGCGGTCAGGGCGGGCAGCAACGCCACGTCGGCGTCGCGCAGTTCCGCGTCGACGCCGACGGCCCGCAGCGCGTCGAGCACCCGGCGGCCCGACCGCAGTGAGACGTCCCGTTCGTAGGAGAGGCCGCCCGCGAGCACGAGCACGTGCAGCTCGTCGGCGGCGGATCCGGTCACGGGAGGCGGTGCGGCGGGGCTGTCGGACATGCGGGCATCATGCCAAGTCGGGACCGGGCGCGTCCGAGCCGCCCTGGCGACGGCGGGGTCCGGCGCCGCCGACCGCGCCGAAGACCTTGCGCATGGCGATCTCCTGCTCCATCACCCCGGCGAGCCGGCGGACGCCTTCGCGGATCCGCTCCGGCGTCGGGAAGGAGAAGTTGAGCCGCATGTTCCCGGTGCCGGTGCCGTCGGCGTAGAAGCCGGTCCCCGGCACGTACGCGACGCGGGCGGCCACGGCGCGCGGCATCATCGCCTTGGAGTCGAGCCCGTCGGGCAGCGTCGCCCAGACGAACAGGCCGCCCCGCGGTGTGGTCCAGGTGGTGCCCTCCGGCATCAGGTCGGCCATCGCGTCGAGCAACGCGTCCCGGCGCTCGCGGTAGACCTCGCGGTAGACCTTGAGCTGCTGCCGCCAGGGCATGGTGCCGAGGTACGTCGAGACGGCCGACTGCGCGTAGGCGCTCGGGCAGAGGATCTGTGCCTCGCTGGCGATGACCAGCTTGTCGCGGACCGCGTGCGGGGCCAGGATCCAGCCCACCCGCAGGCCCGGCGCGAACGTCTTGGAGAACGTGCTCAGGTAGAAGACCCCGTCGCGCCGCCGGGCCCGCAGGGGCCTGGGCGCCTCACCCTCGAAACCGAGCTGACCGTACGGGTCGTCCTCCACCACGAGCAGCCCGGCGCGCTCGCAGATGTCGAGCACCCGTTCGCGCCGCTCCTCGCTCAGCGTCACACCGGCGGGGTTCTGGTAGGTGGGGATGGTGTAGAGGAACTTCACCCGCCGGCCTGCTCGGGCCAGGTCGGCGATGGCCGTCTCCAGCGCCTCCGGGATGAGCCCCTCGTCGTCCATCGGCACGTGGGCCACCTGGGCCTGGGCGGCCTGGAACACCCCGAGCGCGCCGACGTACGTCGGGCCCTCGGCGAGCACCACGTCACCCGGGTCCAGGAAGAGACGAGCGACCAGGTCGAGGGCCTGCTGGCCGCCGACCGTGACCACCACGTCCTCCGGTGAGGCACCGCAGGAGGCGTCGATCCCGGACAGGGACATCACCTCGCAGATCCGCTCGCGCAGCTCCGGGGTGCCCTGGCCGATGCCGTACTGGAGGGTGGTGGCGCCGTGCTCGGAGCCGAGCCGGCCGAGCATCTCGCCGACCGCGTCCAGCGGCAGCGCCGCGATGTAGGGGGCCCCACCGGCGAGCGAGACGACCTCCGGCCGGCTGGCCACCGCGAAGAGTGCCCGGATCTCCGAGGCGGTCATTCCGCGGACGCGCCGGGCGTACCGGTCGGTGTAGTCGTCGAGCGTCGTGCCGGTCATGGACATCACCTCGATCGGGTGTCGGCGGGGCTGCCGCCCGGTGTGGTACCCGCGATGCCGACATCCATTGGCGGCGGGGGCCGGTTGGTCGATCGTAGTCCCCGGTGACGGTCGCGGCACCGGCCGTGTGGACACGTCCACATCCCGGACCCGCCGTCGGCCGTCCGGGCGAGGGCTCGCGCGTTCACTCCCGTACCGCCGGACGGGGGCGTACGATCGCTCGTCGGGAGCAGGAGGGCGCGGGACTCACCGGCGCTCCGAGCCTAGTGGTGGGGTGCGCTCATGTCGCGACGTCTGGTCAGCCTGACCCTGGACACGCTGGAGGACCTGCCTCGATCCTGCCGGAGCTGCGTCTACTGGGAGCTGGATCCGGTCTCCGCCGAGCGGGCCTGCGCGGCAGGCGACCCGGGCCTGGAGAAGGAGGCGTGGGTCTCCCAGACGCTGCTGGAGTGGGGTTCCTGCGGCAAGCTCGTCTACGTCGACGGCATGCCGGCCGGTTTCGTCATGTACGCCCCACCGGCGTACGTCCCGCGCTCGATGGCGTTTCCCACCTCACCGGTCTCGGCGGACGCGGCTCTGCTGATGACGGCGCACGTGGTTCCCGCCTTCGCCGACGGCGGCCTGGGCCGGATGCTGGTGCAGGGCGTGGCCCGCGACCTGACCAAGCGCGGCATCAAGGCGATCGAGGCGTTCGGCGACGCCAAGTTCGGCGACGACGCGGACGACCCGGCCCGCGCGTGCGTGGCACCCGCCGACTTCTTCCTCTCGGTGGGCTTCAAGACGGTCCGGCCGCACCCGCGCTACCCCCGGCTGCGGCTGGAGTTGCGGACGGCGCTGAGCTGGAAGTCGGACGTCGAGTACGCGCTGGAGAAGCTGCTCGGCTCGATGAGCCCGGAGACGCTGCTGCGGCCGGTCCGCCCGGCACCCGCCACCCGCTCGACGAGCTGAGCCGCGGGTCAGTCGACGACGGTGCCGGCGGCCACGATCGCCCGCAGTTCGCTCACGTCGATCGAGCCGGTCGGCACGTCCCGCTCGATCGGCAGGTACATCCGCTGCACGCCGGCCACGATGGCCTCGACCACCCGGTCCCGGAAGCGCGGGTCGACGAGCCGCGCCCGGTCGTCCGGTGAGGTGAGGTAGCCGACCTCGACGCGTACCGCGGGCATCCGGGTGAGCCGGAGCAGCTCCCATGCCTTGGCGTGGGTACGGCAGTCGCGCAGCCCGGTGCGGGCCACGATCTCCCGCTGCACGAGCCCGGCCAGGCGCTCGCCTGTCGCCGACGTGACGCCGTTGTCGGTGCCGTAGTGGTAGGTGGCCACACCCTCGGCCTCCGGGTTGGCGTGCCCGTCGGTGTGCAGGGAGATGAACACGTCCGCGCCGAGCGAGTTGGCGAGCTCGGCCCGGTCCGCGTCCGGCAGGCAGTCGCCGGGCGACGGACCCCGGGTGAGCTGCACCCGTACGCCGGCGGCGGCGAGCCGCCCCTCCAGCCGGCTGGCGAGGTCGTGCACGAGGTCCGCCTCGCTCCAGCGCAGCGTGCCGTCGGGCACCACCACGCCCGGGTCGGTGCCCCCGTGCCCCGGGTCGATCACCACGGTCCGCCCGATGAGCGTCGGCCCGGCCTGCCGGATGGCGTCGGACTCGCGCAGCCACTGCGGGCGCCCGCCGACCACCTTGCGGCCGAGGCGGCGCAGCGCGTTGACGGTGTGCGGCCCGCACGAGCCGTCCGGTTTCAGGCCCATCTCCCGCTGGAACTGCGCCACCGCGCGGGAGGTGCGGATGCCGTAGATGGCGTCGGCGCGGCCCACGTCGTACCCCATCTCCAGCAGGCGTTCCTGGAGCGAGCGGACGTCCTCGCCGGTCAGCGGCTCGGGTACGGCGTGGTAGAGCGCGCGGGCCCCGAACCGCCAGCGGGCCGCGTCGAGCGCCCGCCAGGTCTCGGCGCCCACCCGCCCGTCGACGCTGAGGCCGCGGGACTGCTGGAAGGCCCGTACCGCGCGTTCGGTCTGTGCGTCGTAGTCGTCTCCTCCGGCCTCGGCGGGAAGAAGTTCCAGGCTGGCGAGGACGGTACGGATCTCGGCCACCGCCGGTCCCTGGTCACCGGGTCGGATCGGACGCACGACGACCCCCTCTGCACGGACGTTGGCGGACCGGAACTCCGACGGATGCTTACGGAGCGTACCGTGGGCGATACCCGGCGGGTTCGTGTTCATGCAGGTCAGGAAAGCCGCAACCCCCGCCACCGGGCGTGGTGACGGGGGTTGCGGCGGTGCCGGTACGGCTCAGAGCGCCGACTCGATGAGCTTGACCAGCTCGCCCTTCGGCTTGGCGCCGGCGATCGACTGCACGGGCTGGCCGTTCTTGAAGATGGTCAGCGTCGGCACCGACATCACCCGGTAGGCGCGGGCCGTCTCCGGGTTCTCGTCGATGTTGAGCTTGACGATGGTGACCTGGTCCTTCATCTCGCCCGCGATCTCCTCCAGCAGCGGCGAGACCTTGCGGCAGGGGCCGCACCACTCCGCCCAGAAGTCGACCAGAACCGGCTTGTCGGACTGCAGCACGTCACTGACGAAGCTGGCGTCCGTGACCGCCTTGGTTGCTCCCACTATGAACTCTCCTCCTCCGAACCTTGCTCGTGGAACTCTCAGCCCTGAATGGTGGCGATGAACCGCTCGGCGTCCAGCGCGGCGGCGCAGCCGGTGCCGGCCGCCGTGATGGCCTGCCGGTAGGTGTGGTCGACGAGGTCACCCGCCGCGAACACGCCGGGCACGCTGGTACGGGTGCTGGGGGCCTGCACCTTCACGTACCCCTCGTCGTCCAGCTCGACCTGACCGCGGAACAGCTCGCTGCGCGGGTCGTGCCCGATCGCCACGAAGACGCCCGTGACGTCGAGCACCTTGCTCTCGCCGGTGTGCACATTGCGCACCCGTACGCCGTTGACCTTGCCGTCGTCGCCGAGGATCTCCTCGACCACGGAGTTCCACTCGACCTTGATCTTCTCGTTGCCCAGCGCCCGGTCCGCCATGATCTTGCTGGCGCGGAACGAGTCGCGGCGGTGGATGATCGTCACCGACTCGGCGAAGCGGGTGAGGAAGCTCGCCTCCTCCATCGCCGAGTCGCCGCCGCCGACCACCACGATGTGCTGGTTGCGGAAGAAGAAGCCGTCACAGGTGGCGCAGGACGACACACCGTGGCCGAGGTATTCCTGCTCACCCGGCACACCCAGCGGACGCCAGGCCGAACCGGTGGAGAGGATGACGGCGTGCGCGCGGTACGCGGTCTCGCCCACCCACACGGTGCTCACCGCGTCGGAGCCGATCTCGCCGGTGTCCTTCAGCTCGACCCGCGTCACGTCGTCGGTGAGGAACTCGGCGCCGAAGCGCTCGGCCTGCTTGCGCATGTTGTCCATCAGCTCGGGGCCGAGGATGCCGTCCGCGAAGCCGGGGAAGTTCTCCACCTCGGTGGTGGTCATCAGCGCGCCACCCGACTGCACGCCCTCGATCACCAGGGGCTTCAGGTTGGCGCGGGCGGCGTAGACCGCCGCCGTGTAGCCGGCCGGACCGGAGCCGATGATGATCAGGTTGCGGACCTCGTCCACTGCCGTCTCCCGATGTGTGTGTTCGTCACCGGTCGCACCGATGTCGATCCCGAGTGCCGACGGCTCAGGGGCGCCGGCGCCTTACTTGCAGAACGTCATCGTACGAAGCGGGGATTCCCGAGCCGGTCATCCGGTGGGTCAGGTCACGTGGCGGGACAAGCGTCGTGACCGCGTTTTCACCCTACCCGCGTCCGGAACCGCGTGTCCGCGCCGGACCCGGGTACTCCGCACTCCGGCCCGCTCACCCAGCCCCAGCGGGCGCCGCCCGCGTCCGCGAACGTCACCACGAGCGCCGGTGCGCCCTGGAACCGGGCGTAGTCGACCATGTTCACGGTGAGCGGCCCGGAACCGTGCTCGACCCCGATCGCGGTGAGGCACGCGGCGAGCGTCTCCGGGCGGGTCAGCCGGTCCACCCCGCCGAGGGCGTCGAGGCGGTACTGATCGGGGGACAGGGGCGTCTCCGCGCCGTCCTTCGCCGCGCCGGACGGACCGGCCATGTCTCCGGTGATCGACTTCGCTCCGGCGGGCGCCCGGGCGCCGGCGAGGCGTTCCGGTGTCCAGTCGGTGCCGCTGCGCACTGCCGGTCCGGTGGTCCGGTACGGCGCGCCGGCCATCGGCGCCGCCTCCCGGGCCGCCTGGTCGGCCGTACCGCTGTCGCCCGGGTCGGCCAGCCGGCCGACACCGAGCCCCACCGCGGCGACCGAGGCCGCGGCCAGGGCCACCGGCCCGGCGATGCGGGCCCAGCGCCGGGGACGACGACCGGGGCCGCTGTGCCGTTCGGGACGGGGTGCCGTGCCGGGTGGCCGGCTCGCGCCGCCGGACTGCGCCGGCACGAGCGGCGTACCGTCGCGCAGCGCGGGGCCGGCGCCGGCGAGCGCCGCGGTGATCCGGTCGGCCACCGCCTGCGGCATCTCCGGCGCGGGGGCCGCGGCCCAGCCGGCCAGGTCGGCGCCGACCAGGTCGATCGCGTCGGCGAGATTCTCGTACGCGGCACGCCACGTCGGGTCCTGCTCGACCAGCCGTGCCACTGTCGCCTGCTCGGGGGTGCCGTCCAGCGCCCCGCCGAGGTAGTCGGCGAGCAGGTCGTGGTCGACCTCGCTGAACTCCCGGGAAGTCACGGCTCCTCCTGGCTGACGGCCTGACGGGACGCTCCCGACGAGGATCCGACGCCCTCGGGGCGTCTGCGGTTCCCGGAGGTGAGCCGCGGCACGTCGGCGGCCGGTGCGTCGGTGCCGGTACGCAGGTGCCCGAGCAGCACGGCGAGGCGGGCCCGGCCTCTGGCGCACCGGCTCTTGACCGTGCCCTCGGCGACCCCGAGCATGGCGGCGACCTCGGCCACCGGGTAGCCCTGCACGTCGACCAGGACCAGCGCGGCCCGCTGTTCGGCGGGCAGTGCCGCGAGCGCCTGCCGGACCACGAGCGCGGTGTCGTGATCGTGGGCCGGCGCGGCCGGTTCCGGACCGCCGGTGTGCCGGCCCGGTTCGCCGTCGGTGTGCACGCCGTCGGGCAGCGGGACGGTGGCGTGGGTCTGCCGCCGCCGGATCCGGTCCAGGCAGGCGTTCACCACGATGCGGTGCAGCCAGGTGGTGACCGCCGAGTCGCCCCGGAACCGGGCCGCGGCACGGTGCGCCGACAGCATGGCGTCCTGGAGGGCGTCGGCGGCCTCCTCGCGGTCGCCGATCGTCCGCAGCGCGACCGCCCAGAGGCGGTCCCGGTGCCGTCGGAACAGCTCGGTGAAGGCGTCCCGGTCGCCTGCCGCGTGTGCCCGGAGCAGCTCCAGGTCGGAGCGGCCGGGCTGCGCGCCGTCGCGTTCCGCCATCACCACATCCGGCGGAGGTGGCGCGGCGGGGACGGCGGCCGGGTCACGAGCCCTGGACCACGATCTCCTGGACGCCGAGCTTCCAGCTGTTGCCGCTGTCCTTCGCCGGCAGCTTGGTGATCCAGAACAGCAGGTACTGGTACTTCTGGTCCGGCTCGAAGGCGTTGAAGATCATCTTGGTGCCGCCGTCCTCGTTCGCCGGCCCGATCAGCGTCGAGTAGGCGTTGACGAGCTGCTTGTCGCCGGAGGAGCTGGACGGGAAGTCGCCGCGGGCGCCGGTACGCAGCTCCACGGTGGCACCGGTGGCCGAGAGCGTCGCCTCCAGCTGCTTGACCGTGTGCGGGGCGCCCAGGTCGATCCAGACACCCATGCCCTTCTTGAGGCCGCCGAACTTGCCGTTGTTGCGGTAGCTGTTGGTCTCCCAGCCCTCGTCGTCGTTCCCGTCGATCACCTTCTCGGCGTTGCGCACCTCGGCGCGGTCGCCGTCCGGGTCGATGATCCGTACGTCCTGGATGGTGAGCTTGCGGACCTGCGCGGCGGGCTCGGCGCCGCCCCCGGTGGCCGGCGCGCTGTTCGACGGCTGGGCGACCGGCTCCTTGTCGCCGTCGTCGCCACCACCGAGCGCGTTGATGCCGATGAGCAGCCCGACCAGGGCGACCGCCAGCAGACCGGCGATGCCGATGGCGACCTTGCGACCGCCGGCCGCAGCCAGCGGTGAGGGTTCCTCGCCGGGCTCGGCGGTGAAACGCAGCGGACCGGCCTGCTCCAGGAACTGCTCGTCGGCGGGGATGTCGAGCCGGCTCAGCTCGGCGGCCAGCACGTCCGACGACGGCGGAGGGATCTCCGCGTCGAGCAGGTCCATGGTGAGGTCGTCGAGGTAGGCCGGCACACCGGCGCGCATCTGCCGTGGCGCGGCGATGGCGCCGCCGGCGTCCCGGACGGCGTCCGGCAGGGCGGCGCGGCCGTGCCCGGCGGTGGCGCCGTGCAGCGGGGCCTCGCCGTGCGGCCAGTGCCCGGTCAGGGCGAAGTAGAGCACCCCGCCGACCGCGCGCAGGTCGTTCTCCTGGCTGTCCGCGCCGTCGGTACGCGCGTCGGCGAGCACCACGCGGCCGTCGTCGCTGATCATGACGGTGCCGGGGTGGAGGTTGCCGTGCACCATGCCGGTGGCGTGCACGGCGGCGAGGGCGCTCGCGACGGCGTTACCGATCGCGGTGGCCCGGGCCGGGTCCAGCGGCCCGTCGGCGGCGACCATCTCGCGCAGCGACTGCCCGTCGACCCACTCGCGGACCACGTAGGCCCGGTCGTCCTCGTCGATCGCGTCGTAGACGCCGACCAGGTTGGGGTGGATGACGCGGCTCGCGGCGACCGCGGCCTGAAGCATCTCGGTGGCGGAGTCGCCACCCGGGTAGCGGAGGACCACGGCGACGGGACGGCGGAGCACCACGTCGACACCGCGCCAGACCAGCCGGCCCGCGCTGTCGTTGTTGATGTGCTCGACCAGTTCGTACCGCTCCGCGAGCAGCTCACCGACAGTGGGAGCACCGAAGGTCACGACCGCAGGAGAGGTCTCCTCCGCTTCCTGACCCTCGCCGACCTGGGTCACCCGTCCTCCCTCGGTGATCGCGTCGATCGATGGACCCGTGCTGCTGGGCATGTGGCTTCCCGCTCTGCCTTCGGTGGAACGGCCGGCGGTCTCGACACCCGCGCCGATCCCGGTCGTACCCGTCGAGAGCGACCTTACCCGGGATGCCCGGTTCTCCGACATGTCATCTTCCCGCTGTGACCGGCCGGAAGGCCAGTCGCCACGGGCCCCGGCCGGGTCGCCCGCCCACCCGGCGGGCGAGCCGGACACGCACCGTCAATCTAAAGGTTGGCGGCAACGAGGCGGCACAGGGGCGTACCGGTGCGGAGACGGGGAGGTTTTCCCCGCCCCGGCCTGCGCTCCCTCGTCCGTACGGTTGGTTGTCCACAGGCCGAGAGGCCCATTGGACGGCGGAATTCCAAGTTATCCACAGCCGTATCCCCAGCCTGGTGATCCTCGTTCACCGTCGGTCACCGAGGGGGTCAACGCCCGAGGCGCCGCCGGACCATCCCGACCACCTCGGTGATCTCGCCGATCCGCAGCACCATGGCGAGCCCGAGATAGGTCGCGCCGATCGCCGCGCCGCCGATCACCAACTGGACCGCCGCGGCGAGCCAGCTCAGGCTCGCCGGGTCGCCGGGGAGCACAGCCACCACGAGCACGCCGACGAGCGCCGCGCCGAGCGCCGCCACGACCACCCGGCCGAGCGTCCGCATGATCCCGCCCAGTCCGATCCGGCCCACCCGGGGCCGCAGCAGCATCGCCGAGATGATCGCCGCCGCCAGGTACGACACGGCGTTGCCGAGCATCATCCCGGCGGCCGCGAACGTGTTCGAGAAGAGCAGGAACAGGCCCACCTGGAGCAGGACGCGCAGCGCCACCACCGGGATGTTGATCAGAGCCGGGGTACGGGTGTCCGGCAACGCGTAGAACGCGAAGGTGAAGAGCTGGCTCACCGCGAACGGCACCAGGCCCAGCGCCGCCACGAGCAGCACCGTCGAGGTGGCCACCGCGTTGTCGCCGGTGAACGCGCCGTACCGGAACACCACCACCGAGATCGGGGCGGCCAGCACCGCGTAGCAGACCGCGATGGGCGCGAGCACCGCGGTGACCATCCGGGTGCCGCGGGACAGGTCGGCGGTGACGTCGTGGAACCGGTTCTCGGCCGCCGCCGCGCTCATCCGGGGCATCAGCGCCGTGATGATCGAGACCGCGATGATGCCGTGCGCCATCATCAGCAGCAGGAAGACGTTGTTGTAGATCAGCAGGCCGGCGTTCTCGCCGTCCCCGCCGGTGGCCCGGTTGAGCAGGTTGACCACCACGAAGAGGCCGAGCTGGTTGACCGCGACGTAGCAGAACATCCAGGCGCCGAGCCGGGCCAGCTCGCGCAGCCCCAGCTCGCGGAAGTCGAACCGTGCCTTCCACCGGAAGCCGACCTTGCGCAGCGCGGGCAGCAGGCCGATCGCCTGCACCGCCACGCCCAGCAGCGTGCCGCCGCCGACCAGCAGGATCCGGTCCCAGCCCACCTCGTCGGGCCGGAGACCGGTCGCGCCGAAGACGACGATGTACAGGCCGAACGTGCCGATCGACACGAGGTTGTTGAGGATCGGCGCCCACATCGGGGCGGCGAAGTGTCCCCGGGTGTTCAGCACCGCGGCGATCAGCGCGCTGATGCCGGTGAAGAACAGCATCGGCAGCATCAGGTACGACAGCCGGGTGACGAGCGTGGTGTACGCCGGGTCGTCGCCGCCGGCCGCGTACACGGCGGTCAGCACCGGGGCCAGCAGCACCGCGATCAGCGCGGTCGCGGCGAGCGCCAGTACCGCGAGCGTCAGCAGGCGCTGCGCGTACGCCTCGCCCCGGTCCGCGTCGATCTTGCGGCGGCGCACCAGCACCGGCACCAGGACGCTCGTCAGCACGCCGCCGAGCAGGAACTCGTACACCTGGTTGGGCAGGAACTGGGCGGTGGTGAACGCGTCGCCGACCATGGTGCCGAGCGCGGCGCCGATCATCAGGTTGCGGATGAACCCCGTACCCCGGCTGACCAGGCTGCCGACGGCCATCACCGCGCTGTTCGCCGCGGCGCTGGTCTCGGCGACCACCTCCTGCGGCGGCGCGACGGCCTCGACGCCGGGCTGGTTCAGCGGCTCGGCGGAGATGAAGGTGGCGCCGTCGTCCGGCGGCAGGCCGCCGCCGTGCGCGTTCGCGCTGCGGTAGAGCCCGCCGCTCATCTGCCAGCCTCCAGGGGGTACGTGGCGACCGGGCCCGGCCGGCCCCGCTCAACCGGAACCTTAGTCAACCCGGGCCCGTTACCCGCGCCCGGCGCGGTCGATCCACCTCCGGCCCGATAGGCTGGCGATCCCATGTCCGAAGCCTCCGCCTCCCACGCCGCCGACCGCCGCGAACTGACCGCCGCGCAGCGCAACGCCGTCGCCGAACTGCTCCGAGTCTCACCGGTCGCCGACGAGCTGGGCCGGCGCTTCGCCCGGGCCGGTCACGAACTGCACCTGGTGGGCGGATCCGTCCGCGACGCGCTGCTCGGGCGGCTCGGCAACGACCTCGACTTCTGCACCGACGCCCACCCGGACGAGACCATCAAGGTCATCCGCGGCTGGGCCGAGTCGATCTGGGAGACCGGACGCGAGTTCGGCACCATCGCCTGCCAGCGCGACGGCCTCAACCTGGAGATCACCACGTTCCGCGCGGAGGTCTACGACCAGGTCAGCCGCAACCCGGTGGTGCAGTACGGCACCAGCCTGACCGAGGACCTCAAGCGCCGCGACTTCACGGTGAACGCGATGGCGGTCAGTCTTCCGGACCACCGGTTCACCGACCCGTACGGCGGACTGGCCGATCTGGCCGCCAAGATCATTCGTACCCCGGGAACGCCGCAGGAGTCGTTCCGCGACGACCCGCTGCGGATGCTGCGCGCGGCCCGGTTCGCCGCGCAGCTCCGCTTCGCCGTCCACCCGGACGTCCGCGCGGCGATGACCGAGATGGCTGCGGACCTGGACCGGATCACCGCCGAGCGGATCCGGGACGAGTTCACCAAGCTCCTCTGCGGCGCCGACCCGATCACCGGGCTGCGCCTGCTCGTCGACACCGGGCTGGCCGAGCGCTTCCTGCCCGAGCTGACCGGGCTGAAGCTCACCATCGACGAGCACGCCCAGCACAAGGACGTCTACGAGCACACGCTCACGGTGGTCAGCAACGCCATGTCGATGGAGTCCGACGGTTGCGACTTCGTGCTGCGGATGGCCGCGCTCATGCACGACATCGGCAAGCCCGCCACCAAGGCGGTCGGCGCGGACGGCCGGGTCAGCTTCCACCACCACGAGGTGGTCGGTGCCCGGCTGACCAAGAACCGGATGAAGGCGCTGCGCTACTCCAAGGAGATCACCTCCCAGGTGGTCAAGCTGGTCGGGCTGCACCTGCGCTTCTACGGGTACGGCCGGGGCGAGTGGACCGACTCGGCGGTCCGCCGGTACGTCACCGACGCCGGTGACCTGCTGTCCCGGCTGCACAAGCTGACCCGCTCCGACTGCACCACCCGCAACCGGCGCAAGGCCGCCCAGCTCGCGGCCGACTACGACGCGCTGGAGGAGCGGATCGCCCGGATCGCCGCCGAGGAGGACCTGGCCCGGGTCCGGCCCGACCTGGACGGCAACGCGATCATGGAGCTGCTCGGCGTACCGCCGGGGCCGGTGGTCGGTCGCGCCTGGCAGTACCTCAAGGAGCTGCGGCTGGAACGCGGGCCGCTGGACCGCGACGAGGCCGAGGCGGAGCTGCTGCGCTGGGCGCGCGACGAGGGCATCACCGGCTGAGGCCGGCGCCGCGGATCTGACGACGATACGCCGGCGTGTCGACCGAACGGTTGACCCGCTTCGGTCGATGTCTCCCGCATGATGAGTCATCGGCAGCCGCCGAATCGACAGATGCGGCTGTTCTGATTCATCCGCCCGTCCGATCCGGACGGTCGCTGGACACGGGGAGACAATTCGTGACACGTCGTGGCGGCTTGCGCCGCTCCGCCCTCGTGGGGCTCGCCCTCACCAGCGCCACCTCCATCCTCTGCGCCACCGTCGCCGGGCCGGCCCTCGCCGACCCGAAGCGACCGTCGGTCCGTGGCGCCGGCACGGCCGAGGCGGTGCCCGGCCGCTACATCGTGGTCCTCAAGAAGGGCAAGACCACCCCGGCCAAGGTGAAGTCCGCCGCGTCCGCGCTGGCCGGCGAGCACGGCGGCACCGTCCGCCGGGTCTTCGGCAAGGCGCTGAACGGCTACTCGGCCACCATGGACGCCCGGCAGGCCGCGCGGCTCGCCGCCGACCCGGACGTCGAGTACGTCCAGCAGGTCCAGCGCTGGAGCACCGCCGGCACCCAGACCACCCCGCCGTGGGGTCTGGACCGCATCGACCAGCTCAAGACCCGGACCGACGGCAGGTACACCTACCCGTCGACCGGCGCCGGGGTGACCGCGTACGTGATCGACACCGGCATCGACATCGACCACCAGGACTTCGGCGGGCGCGCCCGCAACGGCTACGACGCGGTCGAGCAGGACGACGTCGCGCAGGACTGCGACGGGCACGGCACGCACGTGGCGGGCACGATCGGCGGTACGACGTACGGCGTCGCGAAGGCCGTCGACCTGGTCGCCGTCCGGGTCCTCGACTGCTCCGGCCAGGGCGACACCGAGCAGGTGATCGCCGGCATCGAGTGGGTCACCACGAACGCCACCGGGCCGTCCGTGGCGAACATGAGCCTCGGCGTCGACCGCGTCGACCAGGCGGTCAACGACGCGGTCGCCCGCTCGATCGCCTCCGGCATCACCTACGCGGTAGCGGCCGGCAACAGCATGCAGGACGCCTGCGGCTCCTCGCCGGCGAGCGTGCCCGCCGCCATCACCGTCGGGGCCACCGACCGGGTCGACATGCGCGCCTGGTTCTCCAACTACGGCCGGTGCCTGGACCTGTTCGCCCCCGGCACCGGCATCGTCTCGGCCAAGGCCGGCACCAGCGCCGGCTCGGAGTCGATGAACGGCACCTCGATGGCGTCCCCGCACGTGGCGGGCGCCGCCGCGCTGCTCCTGGAGGAGCACCCGGGCTGGTCGCCGCAGCAGGTGCGCGACTCGGTCGTGACCACCGGCATCGGCGGCGCGGTGCACGACATCATGGGCTCCACCGACCGGCTGCTGCACATCGGCTCGGCCGTGACGGCCCGCGGCTCGTACGGGCTCAAGGCCCGGGGCAACGGCCGCTACGTCACCGCGGAGAGCGCGGGGACGAAGCCGCTGATCGCCCGGGGCACCTCGATCGGCGCCTGGGAGAAGTACGACGTGGTCGACGCCGGCGGAGGCCTGTTCGGCCTGCGGGCGCGGGTCACGAACAAGTTCGTCACGGCGGAGAGCGCCGGGGCGAAGCCGCTGATCGCCCGCTCGGCCACCATCGGCGCGTGGGAGAAGTTCCAGATCGTCGACAACACCGACGGCACGATCAGCCTGAAGGCGGCGATCAACGGCAAGTACGTCACCGCGCCGAGCGCCACCTCCCCGCTGATCGCGAGCAAGACCGCGATCGGCACCGCCGAGAAGTTCGACTTCGACGCCCCGGCACCCCTCGTGAGCATCAAGTCGGTGGCCAGTGGCAAGTTCGTGACGGCGGAGAGCGCCGGGGCGAAGCCGCTGATCGCCCGCTCGGCGACCGTCGGCGCCTGGGAGAAGTACGAGCTGGTGAACGTGGGTGACGGCTACGGCACCTTCGGTCTGAAGGCCCAGATCAACGGCAAGTTCGTGACGGCGGAGAGCGCCGGGGCGAAGCCGCTGATCGCGCGGGGCGCCTCGATCGGCGCGTGGGAGGGGATGTCGTTCCTCGACTACAACGCCGACGGCTCGGTCTACCTGTACGCGAACATCAACGAGAAGGCGGTCACCGCCGGCAGCGCCGGCACCAGCCAGCTCATCGCGAGCCGGACCATCGACTGGAACAGCCCGACCCTCGGCCTGGGCGCCGGCGAGAAGTTCGTCGTCGCCGTGCTCTGACCCGTACCACCGCACGACGCCCGCCGGCTCCCGAGGGGAACCGGCGGGCGTCCGTCGTCACGGGGTGACCGTGGTGCCGTCCACTGTGGTCTTGCCGTTGTGCTGGGCGCTGCTGCCCAGCCGCGCCAGCAGCCCGGCCAGGTCGATGCCGGTCAGGTCGCTGCCGAGTTGGAGGCCCTGTGCGACGTTGCCGGCCACGGACTTGGTCAGCGACGACGCCCCGTCGGTGGAGATCACCGTCATCTTGTCGATCGCGCCGATCGGGGCGCTGGCCGCACCGACCACCTCGGGCAGCACCTTGACCAGCAGGTCCAGCACGGCCGCCTCGCCGTACGCGGCGAACGCCTCGGCCTTGCGGGCCATCGCGTCGGCCTCGGCCTGACCCTTGGCCAGGATGGCCGCGGCCTCGGCCTGGCCCTCCCGCTCGACCGCCTCGGCGATCGCGGAACGACGGCGCTGCTCGGCCTCGCCCTCCTTGGCGCCCTCGATCGCGTTAGCCTCGGCCAGCGCGGCCCGCCGGGCCCGCTCGCCCTCACCGGTGAGGCGGGCCTGCTCGGCGGAGGCCTGCGCGGCGGCGATGGTGGCCTGCCGCTGCGCGTCGGCGTTGAGCACCGCCGCGTTGCGGGCCGCCTCGGCCTCCTGCTCGACCTTGTACCGGGCCGCGTCGGCCGGCTTGCGCACCTCGGTGTCGAGCTGGCGCTGCTTCAGCTCGGCGTTGCGCTCGGCCACCTTCTGCTGCTCGGAGAGGATCGCCTGGTCCCGCTCGGCCTGCGCGAGCGGCCCGGCCGCCGCCGACTTCGCCTTCGCCGCGTCGATCTCGGCCTGGATGCCGGCCTGCTTGAGCGCCAGGTTCCGGTTCGCCTCGGCGATCGCCTCCTCGGCGAGCAGCCGCTCCTGCTCGGCCTGCTGCCGGGCCCGCGCCTCGGCGATGGCCGCGTCCTTGAGCACCCGGGCCGCCTCCGGCCGGCCCAGGTCCTGGAGGTAGGAGCCCTCGGCCGAGATGTCCTGGAGCTGGAACGTGTCGAGCACCAGGCCCTGGTTGGTCATCGAGTGCTCGGCCTCCTCGGCGACCGCGCTGGCGAACGCCGCCCGGTCCCGGATGATCTCCTCGACGGTGAGCCGCCCGACGATCGAGCGCAGCGCGCCGGCGAGCACCTCGCGGGTGAAGTTGTCGATCTCCTCCTGCTGGTTCAGGAAGCGCTGGGCGGCGGCGCGGATCGCGTCCTCGGTGCCGCCGACCTTCACGATCGCCACGCCGTGCAGCTCGGTGCGGATGCCCTGCTTGCTCACCGCGCCGCGGATGCTGACATCGATCCGGCGGCTGGACAGGTCGAGCGACTGGAGCTTCTGCACCACCGGCAGCACGAAGACCGAGGCGCCGAGCACGACCTTCTGGCCGGACATGTCGGTGGAGCGGGCTCCGTCGGCGGACTGGGTGGTGCGGCCCTTGCGGCCGGTGACGATGAACGCCTGGTTCGGCCCGGCCACCTTGATCCGGGACAACACGAAGAGAACGAGGACGACGGCGAGGAGGACCGCGCCGCCGATGGCGACGAGCAGGGGCATGGGCGTTCCCGTCTGTGTGGTGGTGTCAGTAGGTTTCGACGTGCACGCTGGTCTCGCTCAGTGCTTCGACCACGAAGATCCGGGTGCCGACCGCGATCGGCCCGTCGGCGCGGGCGTTGAGCTTCACCGGCTGGCCGGCGAGGCGTACCCGCACCTCGCCGTAGCCGCCGCTGGGGATCGGCGTCACCACCAGGCCGATCGCGCCGGCCAGGTGGTCGCGGGTGGGTGTGGCGTCCGTGCGCATGTTGCGGGCCGCGCGGCTCAGCCGCGCCGCCAGCCAGCCGGTGGGCACGGCGGCGAGCGCGCCGCCGGCCACCGCCGCCGCGATCATTCCGGGGGTACGACCCCCGAGCAGCTCGTTGACGATCGCGCCGCCGAAACCGAACGCCCCGGTGAACCCGGCGGCCGCCTCCAGCGACACCGGCCCGTCGACGTCCGGCTGGCCGAGGTGGAGCACTCCCGAGCCGAGCAGGGCGAGGGTCAGCACGCCGACACCGATCCCGCCGATGATCAGGAAGATGAGCGTCCCGGTGGCCATGACCTGCACGGTATCGACGCCGTGCAACATCGACTTCGCTCAGCGGTCGTCCAGCCCGCCCTCAGGGAACCGGCCGGGGAGAATGTCGGCGTGGGCGCGACAATGGGTGGCATGCGCTGGACCGTGCTCGACTCCCCGATCGGCGAGTTCTCCGTCGGCACCGACGACGACGCGGTGCGCGGCGCGCACTTCGGCCGGGTGGACGGGGCGTCAGGCGAACCCGGCGACGCGGTGGCCCGGCTGGCGGTGGCGGAGCTGCGGGCGTACTTCGCCGGTGAGCTGACCGAGTTCACCGTGCCGGTGTCGGCACCCCGGGGCTCCGAGTTCGAGCGCGCCGTGTGGCGGGAGATGACACGCATCCCGTACGGGGAGACGAAGACCTACGGCGAGGTGGCGAAGGCGGTCGGAGACCCCGGAGGCGCCCGGGCGGTCGGGGTGGCCTGCAACCGTAATCCGGTGCCGGTGATCGTGCCCTGTCACCGGATCGTCGGCGCGGGCGGCAAGCTGGTCGGCTTCGGTGGCGGGCTGCCGCGCAAGGTGACGCTGCTGGAGCTGGAGGCGTCAGTGGCCCTGCGGCGAGCCTGGTCCTGACGTACGCGAAGAGAAAGAAGGCCGGGTCCGCGCGGACCCGGCCTTCCTTCTTGTGCGTGTCAGCGCGTCAGCGCTCGATCTCGCCGGCGATGAACGCCTCGACGGCCGCGTGCGCGTCGTGGTCGGCGTACTGCTCCGGCGGGGACTTCATGAAGTACGAGGAGGCGGAGAGGATCGGGCCACCGATCTTCCGGTCCAGCGCGATCTTCGCGGCGCGGACGGCGTCGATGATGACACCGGCCGAGTTCGGCGAGTCCCACACCTCGAGCTTCAGCTCCGCGTTGAGCGGGGTGTCACCGAAGGAGCGGCCCTCCAGGCGGATGTACGCCCACTTGCGGTCGTCGAGCCACGGCACGTGGTCGGACGGGCCGATGTGCACGTCGCTCTTGCTCATCTCGTGCGGGATCTGGGAGGTCACCGACTGGGTCTTCGAGATCTTCTTCGAGACCAGGCGGTTGCGCTCCAGCATGTTCATGAAGTCCATGTTGCCGCCGAAGTTGAGCTGGTACGTGCGCAGCAGCTCGACCCCGCGGTCCTCGAAGAGCTTCGCCAGGGCGCGGTGCACGATGGTGGCACCGACCTGGCTCTTGATGTCGTCGCCGACGATCGGCAGGCCGGCGTCGGTGAACTTCTTCGCCCACTCCGGGTCGGAGGCGATGAAGACCGGCAGGGCGTTCACGAACGCGCAGCCGGCGTCGATCGCGGCCTGGGCGTAGAACTTGTCGGCCTCCTCGGAGCCCACCGGGAGGTAGGAGACGACCACGTCGACCTGCGCGTCGCGCAGCGCCTGCGCCACGTCGACCGGCTTGGCGTCCGACTCCTCGACGATCTCGCGGTAGTACTGGCCGAGACCGTCGAAGGTCGGGCCGCGCTGCACGGTGACGCCGGTCGGCGGCACGTCGCACAGCTTGATCGTGTTGTTCTCGCTGGCGACGATCGCCTCCGCGAGGTCCATGCCCACCTTCTTGGCGTCCACGTCGAACGCCGCGACGAACTTCACGTCCGAGACGTGGTAGTCGCCGAAGGTGACGTGCATGAGACCCGGGACGCGGTCGTTCGGGTCGGCGTTCCGGTAGTACTCCACGCCCTGTACGAGGGACGAGGCGCAGTTACCCACACCGACGATGGCGACGCGGACGGAGCCCATAGCGTCTGCCTCCTTCTTCTTCATCACGGCCGCTCTTTCCTGGACGTTCCAGGCGTGGGCGGGCTGTCGTTGTCTCCTCGGCCACCGGCCGTCCCGGGTCGCGGGTCGGCGGGGGCCCGGCCGGAGCGCTCGTTGGCGATGAGCTCCTCCAGCCAGCGGACCTCGCGCTCACAGGCGTCGAGCCCGTGGCGCTGCAGTTCCAGGGTGTACGCGTCGAGGCGCTCGGCTGCCCGGCCGAGCACGTCACGAAGACCTTCGCGACGTTCCTCGATCTTGCGGCGACGACCTTCCAGGATCCGGAGCCGGGTGGCCTGGTCGGTCCGGGCGAAGAACGCGAAGTGCACGCCGAAGCCCGTGTCGTCGTACGTCTCGGGTCCAGCCTGCGCTATGAGCTGGGCGAAGCGTTCCTTGCCCTCCGCGGTAATGGTGTAGACCACCCGACCGCGTCGGCTGGTCAGCGCGGGAACCTCCTCGGCGGTCGCGGGTGTCTCGGCGGCTTCGGCGATCCATCCCGCCGCCTGCAGCCGACGCAGGGTCGGGTAGAGCGAGCCGTAGCTGATCGCCGCCCGGATGGCACCGAGCTTGGCGGTCAGCTCCTTGCGCAGCTCGTAGCCGTGCATCGACGCCTCCTGCAGGAGGCCGAGGATGGCGAGCTCGAGCACGGGCCATCCCCTCTTTCCCCCTGCGCGGAGCGCTAACCACCGCGATGTATCGAACCGATACATCGCACGTTAGCGGAGAGGTGAGGATGGGGCAAACCCCTGCTTACGCGACGCGATCATCACGCATCGTGACCATGGTCGCCTGGGTTCGCGGGAGCGCGTACCCTTTGCCGCATGCGTACGCAGCGCCAGGTCGTCGACTACTCGCTTCAGAAGCGAGCTGTGCTGCGTGAACTGCTCGCCGGGCGGATCGGCACGTACGACGTCTGCGACGCCTCGCCGTACCTGAAGAACGCTGCTCGCTTCCACGGCGAGCCGACCGACCACCGCTGCCCGATCTGCCGCAGCGAGAACCTGATCCACGTCCACTACATTTACGGTGACGAACTCAAGCAGTCGGCCGGCCAGGCGCGTACCCGGGCCGAGTTGCCCGTCCTGGCCATGACGCTGCGTGAGTTCCAGGTGTTCGTGGTGGAGGTCTGCCCCGGCTGCGACTGGAACCATCTCGTCGAGCAGTTCCTGCTCGGCCGGGACGGTCTCGCTGGCGAGGCGGAGGACGCGGACGAGTCGGTCGCGGCCAACGGCTCCACCCCTCGGCGAAGGCGAGAGGCGCAACGGTGAACGCGGCTGTCCCGATCGCTGCCGGCCCATTCCCCGGGCGGCAGGATCGACAGCCTTTACGCGTAATTGGTCCGAATAGATCGGATTTGACGGGCGATCGCTGGCACGGCCGGCGGGTAACGTCCCGTGTTCCAGCTCACGGCAACCCGGTGGCGGCGCCCCCGCGCCCCACCGCGACCGGCAGGGTGTGAGGAATGAACTACGGCGATCCCAGTTCTTCGCGCGGGCGGGCCCAGATCCCGGGCCCGAACGGCGACCCCGGTTCCGAAGGGAGCCGGGGCGGGAACGGTTGGTCCGGCGCGGCTGAGGGCGGCGCCTCGGCGCGCGCCTCCGCGACACCGTACGGCGCGGGCGGCCGGGCCTCGGTCGGTGGCGCTCCGGCGCCGCGCGGGGCGGCAGGCTCGGCCTCGGTCGGCCGGGCCGGCGCGGGCGGCCGGGCCTCGGTGCCCGTCTCGCCGGCACCCGGCGTCTCCGGACGCGCGGGCGCCGGCCGGGCGTCGGTGCCCGTCTCCCCGGCCGCTCCGGCCGGACGCGCCTCGGTGGGCGCGGCGAGCGTCGGCGCGGCCGGCGTCGGCGGGCGTGCGAGCGTGGGCGGACGCGCGAGCGTCGGCGCGGCGGCCGTCGGTGGCCGCGCCCGGGTGCCCGGCGCCGCCGGCGGCGGCCCCGGTGGTCCCGGCGGTCCGGCAGGCCCTGGCCGGCGTGGCCGCGGCGAGGACCCGGCGCGGGCGAAGAAGCGCCGCCGGATCAACATCCTGATCGCCGGCTTCGCCGTGTTCATCATGCTCGCCGGCATCGGTGTGGTGAGCTTCACCTGGTACTCCACCAAGGTGGTGCTCCCGGAGGACACCATCCCGCCGCTGTCCACCACCATCTACGACTCGAGCGGCCAGGCGATCGCCCGGATCGGCGACCAGAACCGCCAGCTGGTCACCATCGACCAGATTCCGGAGCACGTCCAGCACGCGGTCGCCGCGGCGGAGGACCGGAACTTCTACAAGCACTCCGGTGTGGACTACAAGGGCATCGCCCGGGCCGCGTGGAACAACCTCACCGGCGGCGACAAGCAGGGCGCCTCGACCATCACCCAGCAGTACGCGCGCAACGCGTTCGAGAACCTGAACCAGGACACGTACGGCCGCAAGGTGAAGGAGGCGATCCTCGCCTCCAAGCTGAACGACAAGTACGACAAGCGCGTGATCATGCAGCACTACCTGAACGTCATCTACTTCGGCCGTGGCGCGTACGGCATCCAGGCGGCGGCGCGGACCTACTTCGGCAAGGACGTCAAGAGCCTGACCGTGGCCGAGGCCGCGGTGCTTGCCGCACTGATCAAACAGCCGGAGCCGAGCGCGACCCACCAGGGCTACGACCCGGCGATCAACCCGACCGCCGCACTGGACCGGTGGAACTACGTGATCAACGGCATGATCACGGAGAAGTGGCTGGACGCGCCGAACACGCCGCAGCACCCCACCGAGTACCCGAAGAACATCGCGAAGCCGTCGAAGAACAGCGGCGGCGGCTTCGGCATCGACACCCCGTACGGCAACATCGTCAACTACGTCTCGCAGGAGATCCGCGAGATGAACCTCTGCACCGACAACGAGGCCGAGGCGACCGAGAAGAAGCCGCTCTGCGCCAAGGCGCTGAGCCGGGGTGGTTACAAGATCACCACCACGATCAACCGGAAGATGCAGGAGGCGGCGCTCGCCGCGGCCCAGCGGGCCAAGAAGGGCTCCGAACTCGCCGGCCAGCCGCCGAACCTGATGGCCGCCGTGGTGGCGATCGACCCGAAGACCGGGCGGGTGCTCGCCTACTACGGCGGCGACAACGGCACCGGCACCGACTACGCCGGGAAGAACGTCGACAACGGCGTGGTCAGCGGCGGTCACTCGCCGGGCTCAAGCTTCAAGATCTACACGCTCGCCGCCGCCCTGAAGGAAGGCATCTCGCTCAAGTCCCGGTGGAAGGGATCGGCGTTCACGCCGAAGGGCACCAAGTTCAAGGTCAGCAACGCCGGCGCGGACAAGGTCTCCTGCGGTGACTCCTGCACGCTCGAACTGTCGACGCTGAAGTCGCTGAACGTGCCGTTCTACTACATCACCGAGAAGATCGGCCCGGACAAGGTGCTCGACATGGCCAAGCAGGCCGGCGTCACCACCATGTGGCAGACCGACACCAACCCGGCCAAGGCGCACGACCTGACCAAGGCCGACCCGAAGGACCTGGCTCCGTCGCCGTTCTTCCACGTCCTCGGCTACGGCCAGTACCCGATCACGGTGCTCGACCACGCCAACGGCGTCGCCACGTTCGCCAACCAGGGCGTCTACCACAAGGCGCACTTCGTGAAGCTGGTGCAGAAGCAGAACCCGGACACCGGCAAGTGGGACACGGTCGGCGGGGAGAAGCTCAAGGGGCAGCAGCGGATCGACAAGGACATCGTCGCCGACGTGACGTCCGTGCTGAAGCAGTACCCGGGCCAGATCAACAAGAAGCTCGAGGAGGGCCGGCAGGTCGCCGAGAAGACCGGCACCTGGGAACTCGGTGACAAGACCACCCGCAACGGCGATGCCTGGATGATCGGCTACACGCCGCAGCTCGCCACCGCCGTCTGGGTCGGAAACGTCAAGGACCGCAAGGCGATCAAGTACAAGGACGGCCGGGACATCAGCGGCGCCCGGATGCCGGGTGACATCTTCCAGCGCTTCATGAACGACGCTCTCAAGGGCAAGGACAAGGAAGAGTTCCCGCCCGCCGCGAACGTCGGCGACGACGAGGCCGGCAACGGCGAGGTGCCGCCGCCGACGAACGAGCCCGGCCAGCCGGGCGGCCCGAACTGCGACCCGCTGGGTCTGTTCTGCCCCGGCGGCACGCCCGGTGGCGGCAACCCCGGCGGCGGCGACCAGGGTGGCAACAACCCCGGCGGGGGTGGGCTCCCCGGAGGCGGCGGACGCCCCGGTGGTGGCGGTGGCGGCGGTGGGCTGCTGCCGAGCACACCACCGACACGGCAGAACTGACGCGTACCACCTGACGGCGGCGGCCGGACCCGAGCGGTCCGGCCGCCGCCGCGTTTCGCGTACCGGAATTTCTCCGCGCGCGACGGGACGGCGACCCCCGGTGTACGGCAGGATGCCTCTCCATGAGCACCCAGTCGCCCGCAGGCATCGATGAGCCCGGCGCGTCCGAGGCGGCGCCACGATCCGCAGAGACGGTGGACCACCCGTCCCGCTCGGACTGGTTCGTCCGGGGCGCCTCCGGTCTGATCGGCGGGCCGCTCGGCGACCACGCCGCCGCCCTGGACCGGCCCGCCGGCCGGGAGAGCCGGTTCTGGACCGCCGGCCGGATCGTGCTGGCGCTGGTGTGCCTGACGCTGGCCCTGCACTGGGTGCAGAAGTCGCCCTGCCAGGACGGCGCCTGGCAGAACAACGTCCAGTACACCCGGATGTGCTACACCGACGTGCTGGCGCTCTACTACGCCGAAGGGCTCAACGAGGGCAAGGTGCCCTACGCCGACCACCCGGTGGAGTACCCGGTGCTGACCGGGTACTTCATGGGCGCGCTCGGCCTGCCGGTGCACGCCCTCGGCGCCGACAACCCCGCCATCAACCAGGGCCAGTGGTTCTACAACCTGAACGCGCTGGTGCTCGGCGCGCTCGCGGTCGCCACCGTCGCCGTGATCCTCAGCCTGCGCCGACGACGACCCTGGGACGCCGCGTTGTTCGCGCTCTCCCCGGCGCTGGTGCTCACCGCCACCGTCAACTGGGATCTGCTCGCCATCGGCCTGGCCGCGTTCGGCCTGCTGGCCTGGGCGCGCGCCCGGCCCGACCGGTACGCGCTGCTGCTGCCCGGAGTAGCAGGCGTCCTCATCGGACTGGGCGGCGCGGCCAAGATGTGGCCGCTGTTCATCCTCGGCCCGATCCTGGTCCTCGCGTTGCGCGCCGGGAAAATGCTGGCCGGGCTCGTCGCCACGGCGACCGCGCTGGTGACGCTCGTGGCCGTGAACCTGCCGGTGGCGATCCCGTACCGGGAGAACTGGGAACGCTTCTTCGACCTGAACACCACGCGCCCCATCGACTGGGGCACGCTCTGGTACATCGGCCGCTACCTGGACGGCCGGATCAGCCCGTCCTCACCCGGCCAGCTCGGGCCCTTCGAGTGGCTCAACGCGAACATCCCCACCCTCAACTGGCTGTCGTACCTGCTCTTCGGCCTGGCCTGCCTCGGCGTGGCCGGGCTGGCGCTGCTGGCGCCGCGCCGCCCCCGGCTGGCCCAGCTCGCCTTCCTGGTGGTCGCCGCGTTCCTCATCTTCAGCAAGGTGTGGTCCCAGCAGTTCGTGCTCTGGCTGCTGCCGCTCGCGGTGCTCGCCCGGCCGCGCTGGGGCGCGTTCCTGGCCTGGCAGGTCGCCGAGGTCGGCTACTTCGCCGCGTTCTACGGCGAACTGCTCGGCACGGCCATGTCCCGGCCGGTCTTCCCCGAGGGCGTCTTCGTGCTGGCGTCGAGCCTGCGCCTGATCACCGTGGCGGTGCTCTGCGGATTCGTCATCCGGGACATCATGCGGCCCGAACTGGACGTCGTCCGGCACACCTACGCCGACGACCCGGACGGCGGGGTGCTCGACGGCGCGCCCGACGCGCCCTGGCATCAGCGCTGGCGGGCGCGCGCCGCCGAACGGCCCGCCGAACCCGTTCCGGTGTGACCGAGACGGTCGTGTTCCGGTCTACAGCCGGAACACGACCGCCTCGCCGACCTGCTCCCGGGTCACGCCCAGCGCGTCGACCGGCCGGTCGAGCATCCCCTCCCACGGGGTGCCCTCCAGCTCGTCGCGCAACACGACCACGTTCTTCACGCCGATCTGCCGCAGGTAGTCGACGCTCGCGTAGTCCGGGAAGCTGACTGTCGCCTCGCGGATCTGAGCCTGCGAACGCGGCGTGAAACCGCTGCCGCCGTTGACCATCGGCTGGAACCGGTCGGTGGACCACAACATCACCGGCTGATCCAGGTTCTGGCTGCTCGGCAGCACCAGCATCGGGCCGTCCACAGTCCGCATCGCCGCCGGCTGCCGCGGCACCACCGGCTGCGGCGTGGCGTTCAGCCCTTCCACGAGCACCAGCGCCAGCGGCAGCAGCGTGGCCAGGCGCAGCCACGGGCCCGGCCACGGCGGCACCCGCTCGGCGGCCAGCTCGCGTACCCGCATGCAGAACGCGGTGACCGCGCCGGCCGCGAGCAGACCCAGCAGCAGCGTGGTCCAGAGCATCATCCGGCCCGGCGTGCGCAGCCCGCTCCAGCCCGGCACGTAGTCGAACAACGGCACGTAGGTGAACCGGCCGCCGAAGAACCGGGTGCCCATCGCCAGCGCCATCGTCACCAGCACGCCGGCGAGCAGGAAGATCCGGTGCCGGACCCGCCAGACCGAGAAGAACAGACCACCGGCGGCGAGCGCGTAGAGCACGAAGCCCGGCAGCAGCGTCATCTCCGGATGCCAGGGCAGCACGGCACGGGCGCCCTCGTGCAGCCCGCCCCAGACCCGGGACTCGGCCGGCGCGGTGAAGAACCCGCTCGCCGGCGGCGAGTAGAGCCCGATGTCGCCGAGCGTCCGTTCCGCGTTCGGGTGCAGCTCGGCCACCTTGAAGTACGGCACCGCCAGCGCCGCGCCCACCGCGGCGAAGGCGAGCCCGCCGAACACGTCGGCCAGGAACAGCCGCCGCCCGAACGGACGCTTCACCCGGCGCCGTCGCACGAACCACAGCACCACCGCGACCAGAACGGTCCCGGCCAGCATGTACGCGAACGGCAGCCCGATACCGAACCCCAGGCTGAGCTGCCACGCGGCCACCAGCCACCCGGCGAACGCCCAGCCCGCGTGCCGGCGGCGCGGCCGGTAGCCGTACCGCAGCGACCAGCCGTGACCCCGCGCCAGCATGGCCAGCGCCAGCGGGATGCCGCCGTTGGAGAGGATGTGCAGGTGCCCCGCCTGGGCCAGCAGCCACGGCGCGTAGGCGAAGCTCGCCCCGGCCACCGCGCCGCCGATGCGGCCCGCGCCGAGCTGCCGGGCCAACACGTACGCGCCGAACGCGGCGAGCGCGTGCGCCAGCACGAACATGATGTTGTAGCGCAGCACGGCGTGCTCCGGGCCGACCCCGATCAGGCCGGCCGGGGCGTACCCGAGGAGCGTGTCGGAGAACGCGAAGCTCCAGTTCTCCGGGTAGAACGTGTTCGCGTGCCACAGCATCGCCGGGTCGGTCCGCAGGATGTGGCCGGACCACGCCATCTGCCACGCCTGCAGGCTCGGATCCCAGTAGTCCTGCGGCAGCGTGTGCCGCGGATAGCGCAACGTGGGCCAGGTCATCGCCGCGGCCAGCGCCAGTGCGGCGACGGCGGCGAGCGTCCACTCGTGCACCAGGAACCGGCCGACCGCGCGGACGGCCCGGCGGGCCCGGCCGAGCACCGGCTCCGGCGCGGGCCCGAACGCGGACCAGGGATCGGCGGCCTTGTCGTCGGCCGTACCCGTTGTGTTCTCGTCTCCGGCGTCGGGCTTGTCGGCGGCGGTTCCGCCGTCGCCGCCGTTCGTCCGGGCGTCGTGGGCGTCGCCCTCGGCGGCGGCCTCGTCCCGGGCCTCGGCCTTCTTCCCGGCGGTGTCGTCCGTGCCGGATCCGCCCCCGGCGGTCCCACCCTCGCCGGGCGGGGCCGTCCCGGTCGCGTCGTCCGGCCGGTCCGGTGCGGTCGCGTCGTCCGGCCGGTCCGGTGCGGTCGCGTCGCCGTCCGGACGGGGCTCGGCGCCGGACCGGCGGCCGGTCGTTCCGGACTGCTCGGTCGTCACGCCGCCGCGCCCAACTGTCCGCGCAGGAACGCGATGTCGGCGGTCTGGCCCTCGACGCCGCCGGGGGTCTCCACGATCACCGGTGCGCCGGCCGCGCGGATCACCGCCACCAGCAGCTCCGGATCGATGGTGCCGCCGGTCAGGTTGTCGTGCCGGTCCTGGCCGGAGTTGAACGCGCCCTTGGAGTTGTTCGCGTGGATCAGGTCGATCCGGCCGGTGATCGCCTTCACCCGGTCGACCAGGCCCAGCAGTTCCTCGCCGCCCGCGTACGCGTGGCAGGTGTCCAGGCAGAAGCCGACCTCGTGGTCGCCGAGCGCGTCCCAGAGCCGGGCCAGCGAGTCGAGGTGCCGGGCGCAGGCGTTGTCACCGCCGGCGGTGTTCTCGATCAGCACCGGCAGCGGGAAGCCGCCGGAGTCCGCCGCGTACGCGAAGGTCTTGCGCCAGTTGTCGAAGCCGACCGCGACGTCGTGGCCGGCGTTGACGTGGCCGCCGTGCACGATCAGCCCTCTGGCCCCGACGTCCGCCGCGGCGGACGCGTGGGCGAGCAGCAGCTTGCGGCTGGGAATGCGGATCCGGTTGTTCAGCGTGGCCACGTTGATCACGTACGGCGCGTGCACGTAGAGGTCGACGTCGGCGGAACGCAGGCGCTCGGCGTCCTCGCGCGGCTTCGGGGCCTTCCAGCCCTGCGGGTCGGCCAGGAAGAACTGGACCGCCTCGGCCTGCCGGGCGGCCGCCTCGGCCAGCGGGTCGGTCGGGTCGACGTGGGCTCCGATTCGCATGCAGGGCAGCCTACGTCGCGCCTGCGACGGTCGGCGCGCTCGCGGGAGGCGCCCGGCGGGTCGGCCGCGTCACCACCCGGCCCGGCGGTCGTTGTCCGAGGTGGGATCGATGGTCGACGCTCCGCCCGCACGTGGTCCACAGCACGGACGGGCGAGGGTGGACCCCCGGAAACGGGACGCCCCGCCGTGCGGCCCGGCACTGCGGGGCGGGATCCGCTCGTCATCCCGGCACGGGAGGCCAGCAGTAGGACCAATTCCTCCATTTACCCCAAGTGGTGACGAGAGCCATTGTATGGTCAGACCAGGTGACAACACGATAAAGCTCCGCGGGGCGTCTTCGATCCAACCTCATCGGTGTGGTCGTTCCTCCCCAGGTCCCACCCAAGGAATGCGGACGGGACGCCCCGCGGTCCCGTGGACAGGGGTCCACCTGCCGGCTCGCCGGAGGTGGGCCCCTGTCGCCGCACCCGGCACACCGGGACCACCGGCCCGGCCATGATCGTCCGGACCGGCTATCCTGGTCCGGTTGTCCGTGTGTCCGGCCGGGTTCCCCCGGCACCGGCGCGGGCAACGACGCACGACCTCCTGCCACGGAAGGACCGTGGCCGCTTAGCCCACAGGAGGTGAGCACGTCTTGCGTCATTACGAAGTCATGGTGATCCTCGACCCCAGCCTCGAGGAGCGCACCGTCGCCCCGTCGCTCGACACGTACCTGAACGTGATCCGGACCGCGGGTGGCTCGGTGGAGAAGACCGACGTGTGGGGCCGCCGGCGCCTCGCGTACGAGATCAACAAGAAGGCCGAGGGCATCTACGCCGTCATCGACCTCCAGGCGACGCCGGAGGCCGTTGGCGAGCTGGACCGTCAGCTCCGACTCAACGAGTCGGTGCTGCGCACCAAGGTCATCCGCCCGGAGATGCGCTGAGCATCTAGACCCGGCACGTCCGGATCACAAGCCTCATCCACGCTGTCGTACGGCTCTGAGAGCCTGACGGCACAAAGATGAGTGCGCGAGGAGATGGTCATGGCAGGAGACACCACCATCACGGTCATCGGCAACCTGACCGATGACCCCGAGTTGCGATTCACCCCCTCCGGCGCGGCGGTCGCCAAGTTCCGGGTCGCTTCGACGCCCCGCTTCATGGACAAGGCCTCCGGCGAGTGGAAGGACGGCGAGCCGCTGTTCCTCTCGTGCACGGTCTGGCGCCAGGCCGCCGAGAACGTCGCCGAGTCGCTGCAGCGCGGCGCTCGCGTGATCGTGTCCGGCCGACTGCGCCAGCGGTCGTACGAGACCCGCGAGGGTGAGAAGCGCACCGTCATCGAGCTGGAGGTCGACGAGATCGGCCCGTCGCTGCGCTACGCCACGGCGAAGGTGCAGAAGATGTCCCGCTCCGGTGGCGGTGGCGGCGGCTTCGGTGGTGGTGGCGGCCAGGGCGGCGGCGGAGGCAACTTCGACGACCCCTGGGCCTCTGCTGCCCCCGCCCCCTCCCGCGGTGGTTCGGGCGGCAACTTCGACGAGGAGCCTCCGTTCTGATGGCGCCGAGCGCCCGCGATCGCAAACCAGGAGCACGAGCAATGGCTAAGGCTGCGGCCCTTCGCAAGCCGAAGAAGAAGGTGAACCCGCTCGACAAGGACGGGATCACCTACATCGATTACAAGGACACCGCGCTGCTGCGCAAGTTCATCTCCGACCGCGGCAAGATCCGCGCTCGACGGGTGACCGGCGTGACCTCGCAGCAGCAGCGGCAGATCGCCCGTGCGGTCAAGAACGCCCGCGAGATGGCGCTCCTGCCGTACACGGCCACGACCCGCTGAGAGGAGGCACGGACATGAAGATCATCCTCACTCAGGAGGTGTCCGGCCTCGGCTCTCCGGGCGACATCGTCGAGGTGAAGGACGGCTTCGGCCGTAACTACCTGCTGCCGCAGGGCTTCGCGATCGCCTGGACCAAGGGCGCGGAGAAGCAGGTCACGGTCATCAAGCGGGCCCGCTCGGCCCGCGAGATCCGCGACCTGGGCCACGCCACCGAGGTCAAGACCCAGATCGAGGGTCTGAAGGTCAACCTGAAGGCCCGCGCCGGCGACGGCGGGCGGCTCTTCGGCTCGGTCACCCCGGCCGAGATCGTCGACGCCGTCAAGGCCGCCGGCGGCCCGACCCTGGACCGCCGCCGGCTGGAGCTGCCCGGCCACATCAAGGCGCTCGGCTCCTACCCGGTCAGCATCCGGCTGCACCCCGAGGTGACCGCCAAGTTCGACCTGAACGTGGTCAAGGGCTGACACCCGAAGCACGACGCGAAAGGCCCGCACCGGTCGCCGGTGCGGGCCTTTCCGCATCCCCGCCGCTCAGCCGAGCGGATTGCCGGTCACCGCGCTGATCACCACGGTGGACAGCCCACCACCCACCACCGCGGCCGCCAGCGCCACTGTCGCCGACCGCCACGTCGTCCCGACCTGCCGCAGCAGCACCGCCACCACCAGACTGCTCACCATCGCCAACCCGAACCGCGGCGCCGCCGACACCAACGACTCCAACGCGTGCGCACGCGGCGAGTCACAACCACCGCCGGTGATGTCCGTGACGCACCCCGCCGGAGGCTGCCCGCTCAGGAACAGCAGGCCGACCACGAGCAGCACCGCCGGAACCAGATAGCAGGCCGCCGTGTAGACCAGCGGCCGCAACGGACCACCCGGATCCGGGTCCAGCAGGTCGTCCTCCAGCCGCCGGCCCCACGAACCGCCGCCGATCGTCTCCACCCGCCGCCGCAACGTCGACGCCGCCGGCTCCACCGGGCGACGACGAGGCGCGGTACGCGGCCGCGGCGCCGAGTACGCCACCGCGGGCGAACGCGGAGCCGTCGACGGTGTCTCCATCCACCGGGGGTCGTCACCGGAGAGCCGGGTACCCGACCAGAACGCCTCGGCTCGCGCCGGCGACGCCCAGCCCTCCCGCACCGGCGGCGCCGAACGGTCCCACGGATCGGCCTCCGCGTACCGGTCGTCGGTGTCCCGCACCGGCTCCAGGAAACCGGTGTCGGTGAATCGGTCCCACTCACCCGTGTGCTCCGTACGGTCCCACCGGCTCTCCGCCCGCTCCCAGCGGCTCGCGGGCACCGGCCGGTCCCAGGCGTGCACGCCCGACGCGTCCCACGGATCGACGGCGGGCGGCTCCACCGGCTCACGCTCGGCGCTCCGGCGGCGCTGCCACGGATCCGCCACCGGCCGCGACCGCGCCGACTCCGATGGCGTCGCCCGCGACCAGGCCGGCTCCGACTCCGACGCCGTCGCCCGTCCCCAGGCCGGCTCCGACTCCGCTGCCGGCGACGCCGGCCGGCCCGCGTCCGACGCCGCCGCCGGCCACTCGGCATCCGTCCCCGAGCGGGACCACGCGCCGTCCGAGGCCGCCGGCCGCGACCATGCGGAGTCCGACCCCGCCGGCGGCGGCCAGGAGGAACCCGACGCCGACCGGCGACGCCGACCCGCCGGCCGTTCACCGTCCGATCCGGCCGGCCCCTCGCTCGTACCCGCCGACTCCGGCAGCCCGGACCAGGTCACCTGCGGCCGGCGCGTCGCCGCCCGGCGCGGGCGACTCCGGGGCGCCGCCCCCGACACCGGCTCGTCGTCCTCGTCCGCCCGCCGGTTGCCCACGTACCCCCGCTCCTGCGGGGCGTCCATCGTCCACTCGGCGGTGTGGTCCGACAACGGACCCGCACCGATCGCGCGCAGATCCCGCCGGCCGGCACCTGAGGCCGGCGCCTCCACCTCGTCGTCGTCGGGCGCGGCATGCCGCCCGCCGCCGTCCGCGCGACTCACCCCGGACTCCAGCGCCCAACGGGGAAGGTACGTCTCCACCGGCTCGTCCTGGCCGCGCTCGATCGCCCGCCGCCGGCTCGCCGTGCGGTAGCCCTCCGGCGCGTACGAGTCGACCCGGCGCGGCCCGGCGGGCTCGTCCCAGGAACCGCTCGGCCGTCGCTCGCGCGGGCTGTCCTCCCCGCTTCCCCAGTCCCGGTGTCTCACGGCCGGAGCGTGACCTCTCTCAACCCGAAAGTAAACCCGCTGTCCCAGGTGTCGCCGTTTCGCAGCGATAGTACGGGACGAACGACGACAAAGCTCGGCCGGAAATCTTCCGTCCACAGGGTGGGGATAGAAAAAGCCCAGGTCAGAGGCGATAAGCCCGGAATTCCCAATCACTTTTCCACACCCCTGTGCACACCCTGCGCACATGCCTGTCCCCAGGCGTCCACAGGTTGTCCCGAGGCTCATCCACCGGCCTTGTTGAGCGGTTGACCTCGGGTTCCGTATCGTGGTTCACCGACCGCCGGGCGATGACCCCCGATCGACCGGAGGGTCGGCGGAGAGTTGTCATACCCCGGCGATACAGCTGGACTCGATCCGACGCAGCGAGGGGGGAACCCGTGTCGGTCACCGACGAGACGCGTGCGGAACGGACCGGGGGATCATCGCCCGAGCCGCCGCCGCGCGAATCTGCGTTCGAGAAGACACCACCCCAGGACGTCGCCGCCGAGCAGTGCGTACTCGGCGGCATGCTGCTGTCCAAGGACGCCATCGCGGACGTCGTGGAGATCCTGAAGACAAACGACTTCTACCGTCCGGTCCACGCCACCATCTTCGACGCGATCCTGGACATCTACGGTCGCGGCGAACCCGCCGACCCGATCACCGTGGCGGCCGCGCTCGCCGACTCCGGCGACCTCGCCCGGATCGGCGGCGCCCCCTACCTGCACACGCTGATCGCCAGCGTGCCCACCGCCGCGAACGCCGCGTACTACGCCCGGATCGTCGGCGAACGGGCGGTGCTGCGCCGGCTGGTCGAGGCCGGCACCCGGATCGTGCAGCTCGGCTACGGCACCGGCCCGAGCGGCAGCCGCGACGTCGACGACATCGTCGACCTCGCCCAGCAGGCCGTCTACGAGATCACCGAGAAGCGCGTCAGCGAGGACTTCGCCGTCCTGGCCGACATGCTCCAGCCGACGCTGGACGAGATCGAGGCGGTCGGCGCCCAGGGCGGGGTGATGACCGGTGTGCCGACCGGGTTCACCGACCTCGACCGCCTGCTGAACGGCCTGCACGCCGGCCAGCTCATCATCGTGGCCGGCCGGCCTGGTCTCGGTAAGGCGCTCGCACTCGACACCCCGCTGCCCACCCCACAGGGCTGGACCACCATGGGTGAGGTGCGCGTCGGCGAGCAGCTCCTCGCCGCGGACGGCATCCCGACGACGATCACCAACGTCTTCGACGTGATGTACGACCGCCCCTGCTACGAGGTCGAGTTCTCCGACGGAAGCGTCATCGTGGCGGACGCCGAGCACCTGTGGAAGACCACCACCCGGGCCAGCCGACGCCAGCCGGAGGCACGTCGGCGGCACCACTGGGCCGAGCCGGCGTTGGCGAAGGTACGGGCGGCCGAGGTGGCTGCATTCGCCGAACCGCACCGCCTGGTCACTCTCGCCGAAACCCTGGAACAGGTCGGCCCGGAATTCCGCAACGTGCTTCACACGGTGGCGCAGACAGTGGGTTCCAACGGCCGGGTCGCCCGCCCGGTGACCTGGGCCGGCAAGACACGCAACTGGACGGCTCCTGGCCACCCGGTGGGCGCGTTGATCTCCGGCCTCCGTGCACGCGCGGAACGACCGGTGAACGCCGGCAGCCGCGCCGAGCATGACGGGATCGTCACGACGGCGCAGATCGCGGCCACGCTACGTACCGAGACGGCCGACCGCCGTCTCAACCACGCCGTGCGGAACTGCGCGCCGCTCCGACTTCCGGAACGCGACCTGACCGTCCCGCCGTACACCCTCGGGGTGTGGCTCGGCGACGGGCACACCGGGGCCAGCCGCTTCACCACCGCGGACGCGGAGATGCTCGACCTCGTGGCCCAGGACGGCTTCCTGGTGCGCCCGAGTGGGCCCATGGTCTACAGCGTGCATCTGCCCACGCCGGCCAGGACGGCGGACCGCACCTGCGTCGACTGCGGCGGCTCCACCCGTGCCCTGCGGGAGAACCCCGCAACCCGCCGCTGCGCCGAGTGCCACGAGCGGAACGGCTCCTTCCTGGCCCTGCTCCGCCGGGTCGGTGTGGCCTACGACAAGCACATTCCGGACGACTATCTACGCGCCTCCGAAACCCAGCGCCGGGCGTTGCTCGCCGGTCTCATGGACACCGACGGCACGGTGGCGCCGACCGGGAACCTGCAGTACACGTCCACCTCGCGGCGCTTGATCGACGGCGTACGGGAACTCGTCGTCAGCCTGGGCTATCGGTGCACCATGACCGAGCGCAAGGTGCGCGGCCGTACCGAGGAGTCGTCGATCGCGTACACGCTGAACTTCTCCACCCCGGACACGGTCTTCCGGCTGGACCGGAAGCGGACCGCCCATGCGGCCCGGCGCCGGACGTCCTCGGACGTCCGCTCCCACTCGCGGTTCATCGTGGACGTCCGTCCGGTGCCGAGCGTTCCGGTGCGCTGTGTGACCGTCGACAATCCCGACCATCTGTATCTGGCGGGCCGCTCGATGATCCCGACGCACAACAGCACGGCAAGTATGGACTTCGCCCGAAATGCAGCTATCCGCGCCAACCAGGCGTCGGCGATCTTCTCGCTGGAAATGAGCAAGGTCGAGATCGTCATGCGACTCCTCTCGGCCGAGGCGCGCGTGCCGCTGCACGTCCTGCGCAGTGGCCAGCTCTCCGACGACGACTGGACCAAGCTGGCCCGCTGCATGGGTGAGATCAGCGAGGCGCCGCTCTTCGTCGACGACACGCCGAGCATGAACCTCATGGAGATCCGGGCGAAGGCGCGGCGGCTCAAGCAGAAGCACGACCTGAAGCTGATCGTCGTCGACTATCTCCAGCTGATGACCTCGCCGAAGCGCACCGAGAGCCGGCAGCAGGAGGTCGCGGACCTGTCGCGTGGCCTGAAGCTGCTGGCCAAGGAGGTCGAATGCCCGGTGATCGCGGTGAGTCAGCTGAACCGTGGCCCCGAGCAGCGCACCGACAAGCGACCACAATTGTCCGACTTGCGGGAATCTGGATCTATTGAACAGGATGCAGACGTAGTAATCCTTCTGCACCGCGACGACTACTACGACAAGGAGTCGCCGCGAGCGGGCGAAGCAGACTTTATTGTTGCAAAGCACAGAAATGGTCCTACCGACACGGTCACCGTAGCGGCCCAGCTGCACCTGTCGCGCTTCGTCGACATGGCCATCGTCTGAGCGACGTCAGCCGAGCAGCGGGAACCAGCCGGCGGCCTCGCCCAGCTCCAGCCGGTCCCGGTCGGTGAGCGGCACCCGCCCGGCGGCCTTCAGCAGGTAGTCGTGGTCGTCCCAGCCGGCCGGCCGTACCGCGTCGTCGCTGAGCAGGCCGTCCATCGTGGTCACCGCGACCCGCGTCGGGTCCGCCGCCGGCCGCGGCGCGTCCGGCAGGTCCACCACCAGGTCCAGGTGATGGATGACCGCCTCGGTGGTCAGGGTGGCGAGCAGATGGGGTACGCGCAGCACGTGCCCCTGTGTCGTCACGTACCCGTCGGGGTCGGCCGCGGTGGCCGCGCGGACGGCGGCGGGCGCGGTGTCGGTCCAGAGCCGGACCACGCCTGTGGGCCGGTCGAAGGCGGCGGCGGAGCGGCGTGCCCACCAGGCGTGCCCGGCGCTCACGTCGTCGTCGCCGGGGGTGAACGCGCGCCAGTAGCTGACGTCGTCCACGTCGGCCGGTCCGGGTGCGGGGCTGGCCAGAGCGACGAGTGCGCGCTGGGCGTCGCAGAGCACGTGGAAGAGCAGGTCGGCGACGAGCCAGCCGCGGCACCGGGTGGGCCGCTGCAGGCCGGCGTCGTCGAGCGGAGTGACCACGGCGGTGATGCCGTCGTACGCCTGGGCCAGCGCCTCGTGCTGCCGGATCGGGCTCATGCCGAGCAGCCTGCCACGGTGCGGCAGGCGCGGCACGCCGACGAGCGCGCCGGGTCGATGCGGTGCACCGGCCCGGCGTGCGCGTTGCCGGCGGTCAGTCGAACAGTTCGCCGAGGAAGCCGTGCTTCTTCTTGCGCCGGTAGTGGCCGTGGTAGCCGTGGTGCTGCTGACCGTGGCCGTACGCGGGCTGCGCGTAGCCGTGGCCGGGCGGCGGCGGAGGGGGCGGGGGGACGGCGCCGTAGCCGGGCTGGTGCGGCGCGGCGGCGGGCGGGGGCGGCGGAGGTGGCGGGTAGCCGGCACCGGACGGCGCGGGCTGCTGCGGGGCGCCGCCGTGCTGCCGGTTCCAGTTGGCCTCGGCATCGAACAGCTTTTCCAGCTCGCCGCGGTCGAGGAAGATGCCCCGGCATTCGCCGCACTGGTCGATGACTACTCCGCTGCGCTCGTACTGGCGCATTTCTCCGCGGCACTTGGGACAGGTCATCTGCATGACAACGACGGTACCGGGTGTTTTCACGCAGTGGCGGTCAGCGCCTGCGTGACCTCGTCGTCGGAGACCTCGTGGAAGTCCTCGTAGTACGCCCCGACGGCGGCGAAGTCGGGCGGGAGTTGGCAGCTCACGACCGTGTCGGCGTCGGCGGCGAGCATGTCGTACGCCTGCTCGGATCCGACCGGGACGGCGACCAGGACGCGGACGGCGCCGAGGTGGCGGGCGACCTGGACGGCGGCGCGGGCGGTGGCGCCGGTGGCGAGGCCGTCGTCCACGATGACGGCGGTGCGCCCGGTGAGGTCGAGCGGTGGGCGGCCGCCGCGGTAGCGCTGTTCGCGGCGTTCCAGTTCGGCCTGTTCGCGGCGGCGGACCTGGGCCCTGTCGTTCTCGCTGATCCGGCCGGCGACCATCTCGTTGAGGACCTGCACGCCGCCGGGGCCGAGCGCGCCGTACGCGACCTCGGGTGCCCAGGGCACGCCGAGCTTGCGGACGACGAGGACGTCCAGTGGTGCGCCGAGCCGGTCGGCGACCACCCGGGCGACGGGTACACCGCCGCGTACCAGGCCGAGCACGATGACGTCGGGCCGGCCGGCGAGGTCGGTGAGTCGTTCGGCGAGTTCGCGTCCCGCCTCGGCCCGGTCGCGGTAGGTGGTCATCCCTCAGATGTACGCCTTCCGGCCGGATCGCGCGGGGCGGTTGCCGGGAATGCCGCCCTGTCGTCCGGTCGGGTGAGCGTCAGCGCGGGGGCGAGGACGAGCAGGGCTGCCGGGTAGAGCAGGTACCCGAAGCGGGTGGAGGGCATCAGCAGGATCGCGGCGAGCAGTCCGTACCCGCAGATGATGGCCGTGGCGGCGGCGGTGCGGGGCGGACGGCGCAGCAGCCGGACGGCGATGGCTCCTCCGGCGGCGACGAGCAGCGCGGCGGCGACGGCGCGGCCGGCCGGGAGTGTCTCGGCGATGAGGTGCCCGGGGAACGGCGACTGGGCGGGGCTGGTGACGAGGCCGTGGCCGAGCGGGAAGCGCAGCACGTTCTCGACGAGGGCGTCGCGGTCGACGAGGAGTACCGGGACCAGGGCGAGGACGGGTAGGCCGATGGCGCCGAGGGCGGTGCGGGTCGCGGACCGGCGGGTGGCGGCCCAGCAGATCAGCACGACGGCGACCGGCCAGGCGAAGAGCTTCAGGGCACCGGCGGCGCCGACCGCGAGGCCGGCCCGGCCGGGTCGGCCGGCGGCGGCGAGCGCGAGGGCGAGCAGGCAGAGCGCGAGTACGGGGAGGTCGTCGCCGCCGGTGGCGAGGGTGAGCGCGCAGACGGGCAGGACTGTGGCGGCCTGGACGGCGCGCAGGACGGCGGCGTCGCGGCGGGGTGCGCCCGGGCCGCCGCTTGCGCGCAGCGTGGCGACGAGGGCGACGAGGGTGAGCGCGGTGACCACGGCGAACCAGACGCGGGAGTCGGTCCACCAGGCGTCGACGGCGGCACGGGGCAGCCCGAACAGCGCCATACCGGGCTGGTAGGGGGTGTAGCCGAGGAGTTGCTCGCCGGGGGGCAGGGCGGCGATGGCGTCGGGTCCGAGGTAGGGGGTGCCGTGCTCGGCGAGGCGGGCTCCGGCGTGTTCGACCACGATCACCTCCTCCTGGGCGCGGTCGGTGCGTCCGCCGGCGCGTTCGACGCTCTGCGTGACGATCGGCAGCAGCGCGGTGGCGGCCCAGGTGAGACCGGCGACGGTCCAGCGTGCGGGCAGGCCGGCCAGGGGGGTGCCGGGGTGGCGGCGGCGGGCGAGCAGCTGGGTGGTCGCGGCGAGCGTGGCGAGCGCGTACCCGATGGTGGCGACGGCGCCCCAGGCGCGGTGCGGCGGGAGGGTGGAGGTGGCGGCGGTGATCGCGGCGAAGACGGTGGCGGCGGCGTAGAGGCCCAGGTCGAGGGCGAGGCCGCCGGCGGCGGTGTCGAGTGCCGACCAGCGGCGGGAGACGGGGGTTGCCGGGTCGGCTTGGGCGGTCACGCGGGCCAGTGTGGCAGACCGGCGGGGTGGCCCGGCCGGGTCAGGGTTGCCGGGCGTCGGTGGCGGCGGGGGGTGACGGGCGGGTGCGGCCGGTGCGGCGGCCGGGGAGGCGGATGACGGCGCCGGCGTCGTGCAGCGCGGGTGCGAGCGCGCCGGTCCGGCCGCCGTGGCCGCGCTGGAGGGCGGCGAGGAGCGCGGCTGCGGGCAGTGGCCGGGCGAACAGGTGGCCCTGCCCGGCGGCGCAGCCGAGTTCCCAGAGCGCGCGGCGTTGCGGTTCGCTCTCCACGCCCTCGGCGACCACGGTGAGGTCGAGGCTGCGGCCGAGGTCGAGGGTGGAGCGGATCACGGCGGCGGCTTCGGGCGCGGTCTCCATGGCGCCGACGAAACTGCGGTCGATCTTCAATTCGTGTACGGGGATGCGGGAGAGCAGGGAGAGCGACGAGTATCCGGTGCCGAAGTCGTCGAGCGCGAGCCGGACGCCGGAGTCACGCAGCCGGCTGAGGACGCGGTCGACGACGTCGAGCTGGCTGAGCGTGAGCGTCTCGGTCAGTTCCAGCACGAGCCGGTCCGGCGGGAGGTCGTGGGCGCGTAGCCGGGCCAGCACGGCGCCGGGGAAGCGGGCGTCGAGCAGGCTGCGCGGGGACACGTTCACCGAGACGGGCAGGTCGAAGCCGGCGTCGCGCCAGGAGCCGGCGGCGATGAGGGCCTGGTCGAGGATCGCCTCGGCGAACGCGGGGAGCAGCCCGGAGCGTTCCACCGCTTCGAGGAAGCGCAGCGGGTCGATGAGCCCGTGGGTGGGGTGGTGCCAGCGGGCCAGGGCCTCCGCGCCGATCACCTCGCCGCTCGCCAGGTCGACGATGGGCTGGAAGTTGACGGTGAACTCGTGGTCGGCGACGGCGCGGGGCAGTTCGCCGCCGAGGGTGAGCCGGCTCAGGTCGGCGGTGTCGCGGGCCGGTGCGTAGGTGGCGACCCGTTGGCCGGCGCGTTTGGCCTGGTACATGGCCACGTCGGCGCGGCGCAGCAGTTCGGCCATGCCGCCGGTGGCGGGGGCGACGGCGATGCCGCCGCTGGCCTCCACGCTGATCCGCATGCCGTCGAGGTCGAGCGGGTCGTGCAGCGCCGCGAGCAGGGCCTCGGCGCGGTGGGCGGCGACGGCCGGTGCGGGCAGGCCGCGCAGGAGTACGGCGAACTCGTCGCCGCCGAGCCGGGCGACCAGGTCGTCGGGGCGGGCCGCGCCGCGGAGGCGTTCGGCGACCTGGATCAGCACCTGGTCGCCGGCGCCGTGCCCGAGGGTGTCGTTGACTTCCTTGAAGTGGTTGAGGTCGATCAGCACCAGGGCGGTGACGCCGTCGGCGTGCCGGCTGGTGAGCTGGGCGCTGCCCTCGTCGAGCAGGTGCCGCCGGTTGGACAGGCCGGTGAGGGCGTCGTGGGTGGCGGCGTAAGCGTGGTCCTCGGCGATGCGGGCGAGTTCGGCGTACGCCTGGGCGTTGCGGACCGCGGTGCAGAGGGCGGAGGCGAAGGTACGCAGGGTGTACTGCTCGCGTTCGGAGAGTTCGACCGGGCCGGCGAACCGCAGCCGCAGCACGCCTACGTCGTCGGTGCGGTCGTGGCCCTCCAGCGGGACCGGCATGACCTGACCGTCGACGGCGCTGGGCCGGGGGGCTGTTCCGTCGTACGCGATGTCCGTGCCGTTGCCCCGGACGGTGCGTTCGCCGTCGCGCAGCTCGATCTCGACCTCGTCGGCGGAGAAGAGTTCGCTGGCCTCGGTGACCGCTGTGGTGAGCACCTGGTCGAGGTCGACCACGTTGAGGGCGTCGGTGGCGCGGGCCAGGCGCTGCCATGCCTGCTGCTCGGTGCGGGTGCGGATGCGGCTGGAGTAGGCCAGGTGCAGGCTGAGCACCAGCGCCGGTACGGCGAGCAGCAGGCGGGGGTCGACCCGCAGGATGAGCACGGTGCTGGCGGCCACCAGGAAACGCAGGCCGAAACCGGCGATCCGCAGGTCGAGGTCGTCGCGGAACTGCTGGAGGATCGGTGTGCGGGAGGCGAGCGCGATGACCGGGATCGCGAGGACGTCATCGAGGACCGCAGCCACCAGGTAGACGAACCCCAGCAGGACGACGATGCCGAGTGGCTCCCGAGGCGGCCAGGCGCTTCCCAGCAGCAGGGTGGCGACAGTGGCTCCGCCGGCCACCAGTGTGTGCTTCGCGATGGCGAATGCCACCTTGATGGGGGCCAGGCGGGTGACTGATCCGCACGCCACGCCGATCCCGGTGGCCAGGACGACCCACGAGGGCGGAGCGACGGCGAGGCCGATGACGATCGCGGTCTCGACCCAGGCGAAGTAAAAGGTGGTGGAGCGGATCCGCAGACGGGTCTTGATGACGGTGGCCAGGGTCACCGTCACGACGAGGGCTGTGACGGTGACGAAGTCACGTACGGAGTCAGGGTGTTGTGTACGGGCGGAGTAGATCGCGGTGAGGGCGACGATCGTCGCCCCCGCGACCAACGTGTAGACGATCCCGCGCAGGTGTGGGTCGACAGCCGTTCGGCTTTCCGTGGTTCGGCTCAACCCGAGTCACCCGCCGCTCACCGTCGGTATGCGATGAGCGGCAGCCTACCGCTTCACCCGGGTCCGGGAAACTCATCCCCATTCGGTGCTGCGCATTGTGCTGCCCTCCTCGGATATCGCTTCGGGGCGGAATGGTCACGGACTGAAGTCGTTACTTCGATCCGCTGCCGCTCATTGCCGCCGGCGCCCTGTGCCTTCTTTGCGCGTATCCGCGCCTTGCTGACTGAAGGCAGATTAGGGGATATTCGAGTTGGTCTGAAAGAATTAATGTCGGTATGCGCAATATAAGTAACTATTGCGGGTTAAATGACGTTCTGTCCATGGCCTGCTTGCGGAGCGAAGCCGACTGTCTCCTTTAGGTACCCGGGCCGTCGCTGAGCGCATCGAATAGCGCGATACCACTCGGTCCGTGTGTAGCGTCGCTGTGGCGGCGAAACATTACAACCGTGCTTCGGGTGACTTCGGCAGACGTGTCGGACGACGGCGGCGACCAGCGCCTGAGCCCGGGGCGACGCCTCTGTGACGAATCGATTACGCTGTCGCTTCGTGGTGGGCGGGTGCCCACTGAGGCTGGAACAGCAGCATGGAAATCCGGGTTCTCGGGGGCTTGGCGGCGCGACTCGGCGCCGTGGACCTTCCGCTTGGAACGCCCAAGCAGCAGTTGGTGTTCGCGCTACTCGTCGCGCGGGCCAACCGGCTGGTCACGGTTCATGACCTGGTGGACGAGCTGTGGCCGGACGCTCCACCACGGTCGGCGATCGCAAACGTCCGGACCTACGCCGCCAATCTGCGGCGGAGTCTCGGCTCGGGTGCGGACGACGAAGCGAGGATCGTCCGTGAACCGGGCGGCTATCGACTTCTCATCGACGAGAAGCTGATCGATCTGCATCGACTGAACGTGCGCTCGCGCCGCGCCCGGGAGTTGATGCGGGAGGGGCGGTCGGCGCAGGCCGTCCCGGTGCTCGTCGAGGTGGTCGGCGCGGCGGCCCCACTGCTCGCAGGGTTGGCGCTGGGGCCGGCACTCACCGCTCAGCGCGAGGCCGTGAGTCAGGAACGGCAGGCGGCGCTGGAACTGTTGACAGAGGCATATCTCGACCTCGGGCGCCCCGAATCAGCGGTGTCGTTACTGCGTGACCACGTCTCGCATCAGCCGCTGCGCGAGCGGGCGCAGTGTCTCCTGATGCGCGCGCTCATCCAGACCGGCGACGCAGGGGGCGCCCTGGCCGTCTACCGCGCCACTCGCGAGGCGTTGTCCGATCAGCTCGGGGTGCCACCCAGCGCGGAGATGGAACGACTTCGTGTGGCGGCCACCCGGGCGCGACGCCGGATTCCGGAATCGGCGCGCGAGGTGGAGACGATCCGGAGTGGTGCTCATAAGCGCAATTGGTTGCCGCGGACGGTGATGGATTTCGTCGGCCGGGAGGAAATGGTCGATCGATTGAGCCCTTTTCATCCTGCGTAGCGGTTGGCTTCGACGTGATGCAGAACGAGGATGGCCTGCACGATCGGGGTCGCTCGCCGTGGACAGCAGCGCAGCTTGGTCAGGATCTTCCAGGTCTTGAGGGTGGCGATCGCGCGTTCGCCGCAAGCGCGGTTTTGCGCGTGGGCGCGGTTCACGGCCTTCTGCCGGCGTGACAGCTTCGGGCGGAAGCGGCGCCGTTTGAACGGTGTGCGCAGGCTGCCGCGGGCTCCTTGGTAGCCCTTATCGGCGAAGGTCATCACGTCTTCCCTGGTCAGTGCGTCGATGATGCCGTGGGTTCGGGCTGCGGTCAGGTCGTGGACCGAGCCGGGCAGCGCTGGTGAAGCCCAGACGAGCCGGCCAGCGGCATCGGCGATGACCTGCACGTTCACGCCGTGGTGCTTGTGTTTCCCGGAGTAGTACGGCTTCTGGTCGGCGACCCGGTCGATCGGTATCAGGGTGCCGTCCAGGATCGCGTACGCCAGTCGGCGGATCCGTTCCATGGCGGTGGCCAGGTCATTGGCGGCCGTCGCGAGCAGGGCTATCGCTTCCTGCACGTAGCGCCAGGCGGTGGCGACACCGATCTCGAAGCCGGCGGCGAGGCGGGTGTAGGTGTCGCCGTTGCGCAGATGAGCCAGAGCGAGCAGCGCCTGCCGGCCGGGGTCGAGGCGCCGCCACCGGGATCGGCGCTGTTGACGGTGGCCGCGGATGCGTTCGGCGAGGTGGTTCAGGGTGCGGCTGGACAACGGAATCGTGGCGGGGTAGGACAGCATGGCGAGGCTCCCGGTTGGGGCTTCGAGTCTTGGTCGACAGCTGTCCTACCTGGAGCCTCGCACCCATCGATCACCGGGCCTGCCACACCCCTCCTGAGCTGCAAGATCAGCTTGGAAAAGGTTCATTGTTGTGCGAAGTGCGGGAGGCATCCGGGCAGGGTCCGACGATCCGGGTGATCGACGGCATGGCGGGCTGCGGCAAGACGACCCTCGCCCTGCATGTGGCCTGCCGGTCGGCCGAGCGCTTCCCCGACGGGCAACTTTTCGTCGACCTGCGGGGACACAGCACGCGAACACGGATGCGGCCCGCGGTGGCACTGGACACGCTGCTTCGCCAACTGGGTGTGCCGGCCGGCCGGATACCGCTGGAACTGCCCGACCGGCAGGAGATGTGGCGGCGCGAACTGGCCGCGCGTTCGGTGCTGGTGGTGCTCGACAACGCCGCCGACAGCCGGCAGGTCGAGCCGCTGCTACCCGTCTCCGGATCGGCCGTCGTCCTCGTCACCAGCCGGCGGCGCCTGCTGGCACTCACCGAACGACCGCCGGTGTCCCTCGCCGTCCTCGCCGAGGCCGAGGCGCTCGAACTGCTCGCCACCCTCATCGGGAGCGGCCGGGTGGCGGCCGAGCCGGAGGCCGCGCGACAACTGGTCGCCATCTGCGGCTGCCTCCCTCTCGCTGTCGGACTGGCCGGCACCCGGCTGGCACATCGGCCCGACTGGCGGATCGCCGACCTCGTCGACAGGTTGAGCCACAGGTCGATCTTCCTCCCCGGTCTCCGTGCCGAGGCGCGAAGCGTGGTGGAGGCGTTCGCCGAGTCGTACGAGCCGCTCGACGAGGCGTGCCGGAAAGCCTTCCGATCCTTCGGGCTGGCGGCCGGGAACCACCTCGACACCGCCATGGTCGCCGCCCTCACCGACCTGCCCCTGCGGGACGCGGCGGACGTCCTCGACGAACTGGTGGACCGCCACCTCGTGCAGGAGACCTCGGCCGGCCGGTACCGCCTGCACGACCTGATGAGGCGTTACGCCGCCGAACTGGCCCGGCAGGAGGACGAGCCGACGACCGGGCGACCGGCGATCCGGAACCTGCTGGATCACGTGCTGCACTCGATGGTGCGGGCGTCCGCGTCGATCGAGGACGGCCGGGTGCTCGCGCAGCACCTGCGGCTCGGAGAACCGCTTCGACCGGATCTGCTCGCCGGACGCGTCGACCGCGACCTGGACTGGCTGGAGGAACAGCGGTCGAACCTGGACGCCTTCGTCCGTCAGGCGGCTGACCAGGGCCATGAACCGATGGCGTGGCGTCTGGCTCGCGCCGGTTGGCGGTTCTTCTACATACGCGGTTACTTCGACGACATATCGGCCACGCACGCGGTGGGTCTCGCCGCCGCCCAGCGGTGCGGGGACCGGCACGCCGTGGCCCTCATGCACAACTATCTCGCCTCGGCGTGCGTACGCACCGGCGCCTACCAGGACGCCTCGGCACACCTGCACGAGGTCGTGTCGATCCTCACCGGGCTCGGTGACGAATCGGGCGCCCAGCGGGCACGGTTCAACCTCGGCGCCGTGCACTGGCTGACCGGGCGGCTCCACCAGTCGCTCGAAGCCAACCGCATGACGCTGCGCAGCTGTGCGCTGGACACCCTTCCGGTCCTGCCGAACCTCGGCCTGACACTGCGCTACCTCGGTCGTTACGACGAGTCGATGGCGGTTCATCGGCTGCACCTCTTCGCCGCCCGGATCAAGCAGGATCCGTTCCACATGTCGAACGCACTGGGGCATCTCGGTGGCCTCAGATACCGCCTGGGACAGAACGCGGCGGCGGAGCGCCTGCTCCGAGCCTCGCTCGCGCTCCGGGATCGCACCGGCAACGGCTTCGGCCGTGCCGAGACGCTCAGCGACCTCGCCGGCACCTACCGGCAACTCGGCCGCTACGACGACGCGCTGCGGCACCACGAGGCCGCCATCGAGGCCGCCGCCGCATCCGGCGAGCGGCACGTCCAGGCCCAGGCACGCAACGAGCTGGCCGTCACCCTGGGAGCCACGGGGCGAGCCGACGAAGCGGTGGCCGTCTTCGAGGAGGCACTCGCCATCGCCACCCGGATCGGCCATCCGTACGAGCAGGCCCGCGCCCTGGACGGCCTGGCCGGACATCTTGCGGAGAAGGAGCCGGCGCAGGCGCGACGGTACCGGCAGCGCGCGCTGGCGATCTTCGAGCGGATGGGTGCGCCCGAGCGCCACGACCTGCGCCGGCAGCTCGTCGAGACGCCGGCCTGAACCGGCTTATCGATTTCTTATCGCGGCGTTCGTTAGCGTCCCCGGCATCGGCCACGGGGAGGGTTCAGCGCCAGAGCGGACCCGGCCGAACGAGGCCCCCACCGTCAGTTCCCCCCCAGCGAATCGGCGGTGGGCAGGTGAGGGAGGGGCGTCGTGCACCGGCACCCGACACGACGCTCCTCCCCGCCGCAGGCCGCGGCACCCGGGCAGGCCGGAGCACCCGCGTCGTCGTACCCGGCGGATAGGGTCGGGCCGTGACCGAACCCGCGCAGCTCACCCACGTCGACCCGGCCGGTGCGGCCCGGATGGTCGACGTCTCCGCCAAGCCGGTCTCGGGCCGGCTCGCGGTCGCCGCCGGCCGCCTCCGCACCACTGCCGAGGTGGTGGAGTTGCTGCGCCGCGACGGCCTGCCCAAGGGCGACGCGCTCGCCGTCGGCCGGCTCGCCGGCATCATGGGCGCCAAGCGCACGCCCGACCTGATCCCGCTCTGCCACCCGATCGCGTTGCACGGCGTCACAGTCGACCTCGACCTCACCGCCGACACGGTGGAGATCACCGCCACCGCGAAGACCGCCGACCGCACGGGCGTGGAGATGGAGGCGCTGACCGCCGTGGCGGTCGCCGGGCTCGCCCTGGTCGACATGGTGAAGGCGGTCGACCCGGCCGCCTCGGTGGACGCCGTCCGGGTGCTCCGCAAGGAGGGCGGCAAGACCGGCGAGTGGGTCCGGCCGGAGGACCGGCCGTGATCCGGGCCCGGGTGATCGTGGCGTCCAACCGGGCTGCCGCCGGGGTGTACGAGGACACCAGCGGCCCGCTGCTCGTGACCGGGCTGCGCGAGCTGGGCTGCGAGGTCGACGCTCCGGTGGTGGTGCCCGACGGCGAACCGGTCGGCGACGCCCTGCGTGCCGCCCGCGCAGACGGCGTCGACGTGGTGCTGACCAGCGGTGGCACCGGCATCACCCCGACCGACCGCACGCCCGACGTGACGCGCGCGCTGCTCGACTACGAGATCCCCGGCATCGCCGAGGCGATTCGCGCGCACAGCCGCGACACCGTGCCGACGGCTGCGTTGTCCCGCGGGCTGGCCGGGGTGACCGGCCGGACGCTCGTGGTCAACCTGCCCGGCTCACGCGGTGGCGCCCGGGACGGTCTGGCGGTGCTCGGCCCGATCCTGCGGCACGCCGTCGACCAGCTTCGCGGCGGCGACCACTGAACCCGCGCGGCACGTGCCCCGGCGTTAGGCTCGCCGGATGAGCACGGAAACCGAAGCCGCCGCGGCCGAGGCCGGCACGCCACCACCGGCCGGGTGGGAGGAGGCCCGCTCCCGGGTGTACGCGGTGGGCCTGTCCGCCGCGCTCCCCGCGGTCGCCCGTCCGCTGGCCGAGGCCGACGGGCACACCCTGGCCGAGCCGCTGACCACGCGCACCGACCTGCCGGCGTTCCCCACCTCCAGCGTGGACGGCTGGGCGGTGCGCGGCGCGGGGCCGTGGCGGGTGGTCGGGCGGGTGCTCGCCGGGCAGACCGCGCCTCCGCTGGAGGCCGACGGCAGCACGGTGGAGATCGCCACCGGCGCGATGGTTCCCGAGGGCACGACGGCGATCCTGCGGATCGAGGAGTCGACGCGTACCGCGGACGGCCTGGTGTCCGGCACGCCCCGCCCGGCGCCGGAGTGGCGGGAGCCGGGCGAGGAGGCGCACCTCGGGGAGGTACTGCTGCCCGCCGGCACGCCCGTGGACCCGGCGGTGATCGGCCTGGCCGCCTCCTGCGGGCACGACACGCTGCGGGTCCGCCGCCCACCCCGGGCCGCGCTCCTGGTCTTCGGCGACGAACTGCTCACCTCCGGTCCGCCCGGCGCCGGGCGGGTCCGTGACGCGCTCGGTCCGTCGGTGCCGGCCTGGCTGCGCCGCTACGGCTGCCAGGTGCGCGCGGCCGACGTGGTCGGCCCGGTCGCCGACACGCTGCCCGCGCACGTGGCGGCGCTGCGGGGCGCGCTCGCCAACGCCGACCTGGTCTGCACCACCGGCGGCACCATGCACGGTCCGGTCGACCATCTGCACCCGACGCTGGAGGCGCTCGGCGCCGACTACGTGGTGAACACCGTGGCGGTGCGCCCGGGTTTCCCGATGCTGCTCGCCCGGCTGGTGGACGGCGACGGGCGGGTGCGGTTCGTGGCCGGTCTGCCCGGCAACCCGCAGTCGGCCGTGGTGGCGCTCGTGTCGCTCGTCGCGCCCCTGCTCGCCGGTCTCACCGGCCGGCAGATGCCGGTACTGCCGCACGTGACACTGGCCGAGCCGATTCCCGGGCGCGGCGACTACACCCATCTGGCGCTGGCCCGCTGGGACCGCGTCGCCGGCACCGCGTACCCGGTGCGGCACGTCGGCTCGGCGATGCTGCGTGGGCTGGCCGGCGCGGACGGGTTCGCGATGATCCGGCCCGGCACCAGCGGCGCGGCCGGCGACCGGGTGCCGCTGGTGCCGCTGCCACTGACCCCCGGGGAGCGATTCGGGTGAGCGCGACGAACGAGCCGACGGGAGACGTCGTGACAGTGGAAGCAGGCGTGGTGCTCGGCGCGGTGACCGACCGGCCGCTCGACCTGGCCGCGCACGAGGCGGCGGTCGCCGACCGCCGTGCCGGCGCGGTGGTGTCCTTCCAGGGCGTGGTCCGCGACCACGACCACGGGCGGGCGGTCACCCGGCTGGAGTACGAGGGCCACCCCACCGCCGAGGCGGTACTGCGCGAGGTGGCGGCCGAGGTGGCGGCCGACCCGCAGGTGTACGCGGTGGCGGTGTCGCACCGGATCGGCCCGCTGGAGATCGGTGACGTGGCACTGGTGGCGGCGGTCAGCACGGCGCACCGCGCGGCCGCGTTCGCCGCCTGCGCCCGGCTGGTCGACGAGGTGAAGGCGCGGCTGCCGATCTGGAAGCGGCAGGTCTTCGACGACGGCACCGAGGAATGGGTGAACTGCCCCTGAGGGCTCAGCGCCGGGCGGCGAGCGCGGCGGTGCGGCCCAGCCGCTCGTGGTAGAACGCCGGCTCGGCGCCGGGACGCCACGGCAGCGCCGCGACGAGCACGATCAGCGCGATGGCCAGGGAGTTCTCCATCAGCGCGCCGAACAGGCCGTCCTGGTAGTGGGACACCTCGGGGAGCTGGTGCTCGTACGGCCAGATCGGTGAGATCAGGAACAGCAGGTAGAGCCCGAGCGCGCCGACGCCGTGGCGGAGCCCGGTCAGCGTCGGGTACCAGATCGGCGGGCGCAGTGCCGGCACACCGTTGGCCGAGGGACCGCCGGTGCCGCGCGGGGGCAGGCCGCGGCTGGCTTCGCGGCGGCGTACCGCGGCGTCGGCCAGCACGATGATCGCCGGGATGACCCAGATCAGGTGGTGCGACCAGGAGATCGGGCTGATCACGTTGGCGGTGAGCCCGACCAGCGTGAACGCGGTCAGCTCGTCGCCGTCGGCGCGGGCGCTCATCGCCCGGGACAGGCCCAGCGCCAGGATGAGCACCGAGAACGCCAGCCAGAGCAGGCCGGGCGTCTCGATCGAGTCGTAGAGGCGCGCCAGCAGACCGGCGAGGGACTGGTTGGCGGTCATGTCCGCCGCGCCGACCCGCTCGGTCTGCCAGAGCACGTCGGCGAAGTACGCGCGGGACTCCTCACCGAGCACACCGAACGTAGCGATGGTCACGCCGATGGCGGTGCCGACAGCGGTGAGCGCGGCCCGCCACTGCCGGGTGAGCATCAGATAGGCCACGAACAGCGCCGGGGTGAGCTTGACCGCTGTGGCGAGCCCGATGCCCACACCGGCCCAGGCGCCGCTGTAGACGAACCGGGCCAGCGGCGAATCGGCCGTCTCGTAGTGGGTGCCCCGCTTGGCCCGCCAGCGCAGGCCCACCATGTCCGCCATGATCAGCGCGAACAGCAGCAGGTTGACCTGCCCGTAGCCGAGCGTCTCCCGGGACGGCTCGATGGCGACTGCGAGCGGGGTGGCGATGCCGACGGTGAACCAGAGCGGCCAGCCGAGCCGGTCCACGATGGGGCGTAGCAGCGCCGCGAGGACGACGGCGAGCGCGCCGATGCTGGCGAGCGCGTTGACGAAGCCGGCGCCGTCGACCGGCAGCCACGACATCGGCAGCATGACCAGGGCGGCGAACGGGGGGTAGGTGAAGCCCAGCGTGGTCGAGGGCGCGACGAAGTCGTACAGCTCGTTGCCGCCGGCCCACCACAGCACCGCGCCGTGGTAGATCTTCATGTCGAAGAAGTTGTACGGCCGTCCGAAGGCGCCGATGGCGAGCCACGCGGCGTACGACACGGCGGCGACGACGCCGAGACGCACCACGATCCGGCGGTCGACGCGGGAGGTCGGGGCGAGGCGGTTGGTCCGTCTACCGACTGTCGTCGGCATGGCGTGGCCACCCCCGTACCAAGGTCGTCGTACCCGTCCAGGTCCAGAACGGAGCCTAGAACGGCGCCTCACGTTGCTGCCTCCCGCGTTACGCGACCGTGTCCGATCCCACACGTGTTTTTGACATTTCCACCGCGTTAACGGGTCTCGGACGGTTCAGGTGATTGGTGGCCTTGCGGGGGGTGGTAGGCCGTACAGAGTGCCTGGTCAGCCAGGCATGCGGCGGGCGGTCGCCGCGGAGCGTACGGCGATCTTCGTCTCGCGGCGTGCCGTGCGGACCGCGCGCTTGACCGACCGGCGAGAGTGGTCGATCCGGTGGCCGGCGCGCCAGCGCAGCCCCGGCTTGCCCTCGGTGTCGGCGGCGGCGAGGAGGAGGCCACCGAGCAGGCCGAGGTTCTTCAGGAAGTGGATCTGGTTGTTGTTGCGCGCGGCCGGGTCGTCGTTGTTCCAGAAGGCGTGGCCGGCGGCGGTGGTCGGGAGGAGCGTGCCCGCGAGCACCAGCGCGGCCGGACGGGTGAACCGGCCGGTGGCGAGCATCAGGCCGCCGACCAGCTGGGTGGCGGCGTTGGCCCGGATCAGCGAGACCGTGTCGGTGGGGATGCGGGGGTGCACGTTCTGGATCAGCGGGGCGACCTTCCCGGTGACCGGTTCCGCGGCCTGCACCAGGCGTTCCGGGTTGCGCAGGTTGCGGGCGCCGCTGACCACGAAGATGCCGCTCAACATGACTCGGGCGAGGGAGCGCACGGGCTTCATGGCTCAGTCTTACCCCGTCGGGGGCGTCGTCATCCCCGCAACACACGAAAGGTATCGGCCGACGTGGACGTCCGAACGGTATCGATTTCAGCGACCGTCGCGGATGGACCGGTTGCGTTCGGTAAGGTCGCGCGGGTGACGACGCTGCGACTGCGCCCCGAGGGCCCCGCCGACGAGGCGCCGGTGGCCCGGGTGCTGGCCGCCGCCTTCGCCCGCCCCGACGTGGCCACCCCACCGGAGGTCGGCCTGGTCGAGGAGCTGCGGCACAGCCCGGCGTGGATCCCGGAGCTGGCCATGGTCGCCGAGTACGGCGGCGAGGTGGTGGCGTACGCGCTGCTCACGCGCGTCGGCGTACGCACCGAACGCGGCACCTGGCCGGCGCTGGCCCTGGGTCCGGTGGCGGTGGCGCGGCACCGGCAGCGGCTGGGGCACGGCACGGCGGCGGTGCAGGCGGCACTGGACGCCGCGACCGAGCTGGGCGAGCGGCTGGTGGTGGTGCTGGGCGACCCGGCCTACTACCGGCGGTTCGGGTTCGGCCCGGCGGACCGGCTGGGCCTGACCAGTCCCTGGTCCGGGCTGGGGGAGCCGTGGCAGGCGCTGGTGCTGCCGCCGTCGGCGAGCGGAGAGCCGTCACCGCCGTCCGGCGAGGTGGTCTTCCCGCCACCGTGGTCGCGGGTCTGAGCGGTCCGGATCGCGGCCGAGCGGCCTGAGACCGCGCGGCCCGAGCGGCCTGAGCCGTCAGGCGGGCTGGGTACGCAGGTAGCGGCCGAAGTGCGGCACTGTGAACGCCACAGTCCCCCGCTCGCCGGAGTAGATCAGCCCCTTCTTGATCAGCGCATCACGCGCCGGGGAGAGGCTGGCCGGTTTGCGGCCGAGCGCGCGGGCGATCTCGGCGGTCGGCACCGCCGCGTCCATGTCGTCCCGGCCGCCCTCCTCGCCGTCCACCAGCGCCAGCGTGGCCATCGCGCGCATGTACTCGCGTTCGGCAGGCGTGGCCCGCTCGAACCGGGAGCCGAAGAACCCCACCGCCAGTTCGGCCTCCGCCTCGGGCGCGGCGACCCGGACGTCCGCCGCGGTGATCGGGGAGCGGGGTGCGTGGTCCCAGGTGGCCTTCCCGTACGCCTGGACGAAGTAGGGATAGCCACCCGACTTCTCGTAGAGCAGGTCGAGCGCTTTCTGCTCGTACTCGACCTCCTCCCGCTCGGCCGGCGCGCAGAGCGCCTGGTCGGCGGCGATCCGGTCGAGCCGGTCGATGCGCTGGTAGCGGTAGAGCCGCTCGGAGTACGACTTGGCGGCGCTGAGCACGGCCGGCAGGTGCGGCAGGCCCGCGCCCACGACGATGAGCGGCGCGCCGAGCTGGGACAGCTCGTGGCAGGCGGCGCAGAGCGCGGAGACGTCCTCGGCGCCGACGTCCTGCATCTCGTCGATGAAGATCGCGATGCCGGTGCCGACGTCGGTGGCGACCGCCGCCGCGTCGCTGAGCAGTTCGACCAGGTCGATCTCGATGTCGCCGGAGTCGGCGCGCCCGCTGCTCGCCGGTACGTCGATGCCGGGCTGCCAGCGGTCGCGCAGCTTGGGTGCCGCGCCGCCCCGCCCGGTGGGGGTGGAGCGTTGCGCGAACGCCTTGAGGACGCCGAGGAACGCGTCGATCCGGTCCGGGGCGCGGTGCCGGGGCGCCAGTTCGCGGACGGCCATGTGCAGCGCGGCGGCGATCGGGCGGCGCAGCGACTGGTCCGGCCGGGCCTCGATCTTGCCGGTGCCCCAGAGGTGGTTGATCGCCTCGGAGCGCAGCGTGTTGAGCAGGACCGTCTTGCCGACTCCCCGCAGGCCGGTGAGCATCAGGCTGCGTTCGGGGCGACCGCGGGCGATCCGTTCCAGCACCACGTCGAAGACGTCCAGTTCCCGCCCCCGCCCGGCGAGTTCGGGCGGGCGCTGGCCGGCGCCCGGTGCGTACGGGTTGCGGACCGGATCCACGAATCGCACAGTATCGGGTTCTCTAGCGACCAGGCTAGATGCGCATAGAGGCGGCTACCGCGTGTCGGCCTCGATGCAAAACTAGGGCTGTCTAGCATCCACGCTAGACAGCCCTAGTTTTGGTTACCGACAGGCGGACAGGGTCAGCGGCGCTTCAGGCAGAGCACGAAGTCGAGCGTGTCCAGCTCACTGTCGAAGAAGTACCAGTCGGTGTAACCGGCCACCTTCCCGCACTTCGCCTCCGCGTCCTTCTTGCCGCTCGTCGCGCCGTCGATGCGGCGCAGCACCTCGTACGTCTTCGGGGCGCAGTCGGCGATCACCAGCTTCGGCTGGCCGCCGCCACCTTCGTTGGCGACGCACTGGCCCGCCTTGACGAAACGCGGATCGGTCGACGAGGCCGGGGCCGCCGTCGTGGGCGTCGTGTCGGCCGGTTCGCTCGGCGGCGCGGCCTCGCCGGTCGGATCCGCGGCCGGCTCGGTGGCAGCTGTCGTGCCGCCGGTCGGGCTCTGCTCGTCCCGGCCCAGCATCCAGTACGCTCCGGCGCCGCCCAGCAGCAGCACGGCCAGCACGATCACCACCACCAGCAGCGGGCCCTTCCCGCGCTTCGGCGGCGTCGGCTCGGCGTACGGCGGCTGCCCGCCGCCGTACGGCGGCCCGGCATAGGGGTCACCCGGGTGGCCCTGCTGCGGCGGCCCGGGTGACCAGGCCGGTCCCGGCTCGTAGCGCTGCGTCGGCGGCCCGTACTGATCGGCCGGCGGGCCGTAGCGGTCGCCGGAACCGTACTGCTGGGCGGGCGGGCCGTACCGGTCGGCGGGGCCGTACTGCTGGGTCGGCGGGCCGTACTGCGGGTCGGGCTGCGGGGCGTAACGCGGGTCGCCCGGCGGGGCGTAGCGGGGATCGGGCTGCGGGGCGTAGCCGTCGTCGGGCCGTCCCCAGGGCTCGGGAGAGCCGCCGCCCGGTGGACCGAAGTTCGACATGAACGCCTCCTGCGTACGCCAGTGCTGAGAGGCCGGCCACCAACTGGGGACGCCGACGCCGTGGTCACCGTAGCGTGGTCCCACGATGAGCTCACGCCCCACGAGTGCGACGAACGTTGTCGATTCCGCGACGCCGCCGGCCCGCACCGCGCTGATCTGGACCGCACTCGTGCTGGTCTACCTGCTCTGGGGCTCGACCTACCTGGGCATCCGGGTCGCTGTCGAGTCCCTGCCGCCACTGATCTCCGCGGCGATGCGGTTCGCCGCCGCCGCGGTGGTGCTCGCCGTGGTGCTGCGCCTGCGACGTGGACCCGGCGCGTTGCGGGTGCCCGCACGCCGCGTCGGCTCCGCCGCGCTCGTCGGTGTGCTGCTGCTCGCCGGCGGCAACGGCCTGGTGGTGCTCGCCGAGTCCGGCCCGGCCGGGACCGCCGTACCGTCCGGGGTGGCGGCGCTGCTCGTCGCCACCGTGCCGCTGCTCGTGGTCCTGCTGCGGACGGCAGGTGGGGACCGGCCGCGACCGTGGACGTTCCTCGGAGTGGCACTCGGCTTCGCCGGCCTCGTCCTGCTCGTGCTGCCCCGCGACGGGGTGGACGGCGTGCCGGTGGCAGGCGCGCTGACAGTGGTCGCCGCGGCGGCGAGCTGGTCGGTCGGCTCGTACCTGTCCGGGAAGATCCGGATGCCCGCCGACCCGTTCGTGGCCACCGTCTACGAGATGGTCGCCGGCGCTGCGGTGCTCGCGCTCGTCGGCGTGGCCCGAGGTGAGCTGCGCGGCTTCTCCTTCGCGGACGTGACCGGACGGTCCTGGGCGGCGATGGCCTACCTGATGGTGGCCGGTTCGCTGGTCGCCTTCACCGCGTACGTCTGGCTGCTCGCCCACGCGCCGATCTCGCTGGTCTCCACGTACGCGTACGTGAACCCGGTGGTCGCGGTGGCACTCGGCGCCTTGTTCGTCGCGGAACCGATCACCTCGCAGGTGCTGATGGGCGGTGCGGTCATCGTGGTCGGCGTGGCGGTGGTGGTGAGCACCGAGCGTCCCCGCCGGTCCCCGCCACCAGCCGTCGACGGGACGGCCGGGGAGCCGGCCGGGCGGTAGCGTCCCGGCCCGTGTCGGCGCTGCTGGTGACGGGGATCGCGCTGCTGGGCGCGGCGGCCGGGTGGGCGGCGGTCCCGGCCGGGCGGTCCTTCGTTCCCGACACCGGCGGCCGGGTCCGAACTCCGAACCGGAGTGTGCTCGCCCTCGTCGGCGCCGTGGTGTTCGGCGGGCTCGCCGCCGCCCGGGGCGCCGATCCGGCGCTGGCCGCGCTGCTGCCGGTCGCCGCCACCGGGTTGGTCCTCGTGGTCACCGACCTGACCGCGCTGCGGCTGCCCGACCCGCTCGTCGGCCTGGTCGCGCTCGGCGGCGGGCTCGGACCGGCCGCTGCCACAGCGACGACCGGCGAACCGCGCCACCTGGCCGTCGCGGTGGCCGGGGCCACGCTCTCCTTCATCGGGTACGCGCTGCTGGCGCTGCTGCCCCGCGCCCGGCTCGGCTTCGGCGACGTGAAGCTCGCCGCCGCGCTCGGGCTGCCGCTGGGCTGGCTCGGCTGGCCGGCGCTGCGGCTCTGGCTGCTCCTGCCGCACGTGCTCGCCGGAGTCACGGTGCTGGTCCTGCTCGCCGCCGGCCGGATACGCCGGGACACGCCGGTGCCGTTCGGCCCGGCGCTGCTCGGCGGCGCGTGGCTCGCCGCCGTCCTCGGCTGACCTGCGCGCTCGGCCCGGGCGCCGCAGGCGGTCAGATCAGACGGAGCTGGTGGTCCTTCGGACGGCGGGGCTCGGTCGCGTCCAGACGCTCGAACAGCGCCGGGTCGATCACGTCGAGGAACGGCGACGGGCGGGTGTCGCGTTCCGCACCGTGCCGGGCGCGGCGGCCCGCGTGGCTCACGTAGAGCCGGTCCTGTGCCCGGGTCAGCCCGACGAAGAACAGCCGGCGCTCCTCGGCCACCGCGTCGTCGTCCGGCTCGGATCCGGGCCAGCGCAGCGGCAGCAGCCCGTCCTCGGCGCCGACCAGGAACACCACCGGGAACTCCAGACCCTTCGCGGCGTGCAGCGTGAGCAGCGTGACCGCCTCGGCGCGCGGGTCGAGCGCGTCCACCTCCGCGCCGGTGGCGAGCTGGTTGAGGAACAGGTCGAGGTCGTCGCCGCAGCGTCGGGCCAGCGGGGTGAGCAGGTCCACCGCCGTGCGGACGTCCTCGGGGCGTACCGCGCCGGAACCGTCGAGCGTGGGCACGGCGAAGCGCTCGGCCAGGATCTGCCCGGCCTGCCGCACCCGGGCCGCGAGCGAACCGTCCAGACCGGCGTGGCGCAGCTCGCGGGCGATTGCGGGCACGCCGGGACGGTCGCGCAGCCGGTCGTGCGAGCGCTTCTGCACCGGGATGTTCGCCCGGGCCAGCGCGTCCACGATCGGTGCGGCCTGCGCGTCGGTCCGGTAGAGCACCGCGATGTCGGAGAAGGACAGCGAGGTGGTCCGCCCGTCGATCCGACCCGAGTCGAGCGAGCGGTGGGACAGGCCGCCGACCAGCTCGTCCACGGTACGGACCACGAAGTCGGCCTCGTCGTAGGCGGAACTCGCCGCGTACCGGCCGACCAGCGGCGCCTCCGGGTCGAGCCGGGCCGGGTCGAGACGCCGGCCGCGCACCAGCGACGACGGCGCGATGGCCTGTACGGCGGCGGCCAGGATCGGCGCCGAGGAGCGGTAGTTGCGGTTCAGCCGGACCAGCCGCGCGTCGGTGAAGTCCTGCGAGAACCGCAGGAAGTAGCCCACGTCGGCGCCCCGGAACGAGTAGATCGCCTGGTCCGGGTCACCGATCGCGCACAGGTTGCCGTCCGGCGGGCTGAGCAGCCGCAGCAGCTCGTACTGCACCGCGTCGACGTCCTGGTACTCGTCGACGAAGATCCACTTCCACCGCTCGCGGTACTCGCGGACCAGCTTCCGGTCACCCTTCAGCAGGGCCACCGGCAGCGTCAGCAGCTCGTCCAGGTCGACCAGGTCCCGCTTGCGCAGCAGTGCCACGTACCGCTCGTCGTCGTCACCGGCCTCGGCGCGCGCCGCCGCCCGGTCCGCCTCGTCGGCGATCCGGAAGTCCGCCGGCAGCCCGGCCGCCGTCGCGTTCTCCCGCAGCACGGTCAGGCCGAGCGAGTGGAACGTACCCACCGTGACGTCCTCGGCGACCGGGCCGAGCAGCCCGTCCAGCCGGTGCCGCAGCTCCTCGGCCGCCCGCCGGGTGAACGTGATCGCCAGGCACTGATCGGGGAAGACGTTCAGCTCCGCGCACAGGTACGCGATCCGGTGGGTGAGCGTGCGGGTCTTGCCGGTGCCCGGACCGGCCACGATCAGCAGCGGGCCACCCGGCGCCGACGCGGCCACCCGCTGCATCGCGTCCAGCCGGTCCAGCAGGCCGGTGCCGACCTCCTCCATCCCGGCGAGCATCGGCTCGAACGGCTCGTGCGGAGACGGCGGCGGCGCGATCGGGGGCGCTGGCGTCGGCGTCCGCTTCGGTTCCGGCCGGGCCGCCGCCGGGCGCTTGGCCTTCGGTTTCGGCGCCGACTCCGCCGGCCGCCGCTGCGCGGGCACCGGTACGTCGAACAGCGTCTCCTGCCCGGCCCGGGCACCCCCGGCGCCCAGTTCCGCCGGGTCGAACAGCGTGATCACGCCGTACTCCCCGTCGTAGCCCGGCACCCGGCGCACGTCGCCGCGGCGCAGCCGGCCGATGCCCTCCGCGAGCAGCTCGCCGCCGACGCGGCCGATCTCCTCGATCGGGGTACGCGTGAGGATCTCCAGCTCCGGTCCGAGCGCGGCGATCAGCTCGTTGAGCTTGCCCTCGACCTTCTTCGACCGCGCGCCGACCCGGTTCAGCTCGCCCAGGATCTCGGCCAGCGGCACCAGATGGGTCACCTCGCGGGCGTGCGCCGGCCGGTGCCCCGCCGCGCGGTCCGCCAGCTCCTCGACCCGGCTGAGTACGCCCACAGTCAGCGGCTTGCCGCACTCCGGGCAGCGTCCGCCCGCCTCGCGGGTCCGCTCCGGGGACCAGTTCACGCCGCACAGCCGGTGCCCGTCGGCGTGGTACTTGCCCTCCTCCGGGAAGAACTCGACGGTGCCCGCGAGCCCGTCGCCGGTCCGCAACGCCTCGCGGATGGCGAAGTAGTCGCGGGCGGCGGTGAGGACCGTGGCCTCCCGGGCCAGCGCGGGCGGCGAGTGCGCGTCCGAGTTCGACACCAGCTGGTAGCGGTCCAGGCTGCCGACCCGCCAGTTCATCTCCGGGTCGGACGACAGGCCGGTTTCCACCGCGAAGATGTGCTCGGCCAGGTCGGCGTAGCAGTCGGCGATCGCGTCGAAGCCGGACTTCGAGCCGAGCGCGGAGAACCAGGGCGTCCAGATGTGCGCGGGCACCAGGTAGCCGTCCGGGCTCGCCTCCAGCGTGATCTCCAGCAGGTCGCGGGAGTCCAGCCCGAGGATCGGCCGGCCGTCCGAGCCGAGGTTGCCGATCCGGCCCAGCGCGGTGTTGAACCGGGCCACCGCGTCCAGGTCCGGCAGGTAGATCAGGTGGTGCACCTTGCGCGTCCGGTCGTCGCGCTTGTAGATCGTGGAGATCTCCACGCTCAGCATGTACCGGACCGGGTCGGCCTCCGCCTCACTGGCCAGCCGGGGCGGCAGCCGCCGGGCGACGTCCCGTTCCGCCTCGGGTGAGAGCCGGTACAGGCCCGGCTCGGCCGGGTGCAGCGTCTCGCGCAGGTGGTCGTACCAGGCGGGATGGGTGAAGTCGCCGGTGCCGAGCACGCCGATGCCCTTGCGCCGGGCCCACCAGGCCAGGTTCGGCAGGGTCAGGTCGCGGCTGCACGCGCGGGAGTACTTCGAGTGGATGTGCAGATCCGCGACGTACGGCGGGAGGCCACCGGGGGGTGCGGCGCTGAACGGAGGCACGCCGCATCCTGTCACGTCCGGTCCCCCGCCCGCCCGTCGCCACGCGTACGGGTGACCTGAGCAATGCGGTGCTGGACTCGGCGGCCCATGCACGCTATTGAGCGCGCAGCTCGACGAGCGTCACCTGGGGAGGCGCGCCCACCCGCACCGGCGGGCCCCAGAAGCCGGCGCCGTTCGTGACGTAGACCTTCGTGCCGTCGACCTCGCCGAGACCGGAGACCACCGGCTGTTCGAGCTTCACCGCCAGGTTGAACGGCACCATCTGGCCGCCGTGCGTGTGCCCGGAGAGCTGGAGGTCGACGCCGAACTTCGCCGCCTCCTGCGCGGCCACCGGCTGGTGCGCCAGCAACACCACCGGCCGGCTCGGGTCGCGGTCGCCGAGAGCGGCGGCGTAGTCGGCGGGCGCGGCCACCCCGGTGCCGGCGGCGCTCACGTCGTTCACCCCGGCGAGGTCCAGCACGCCGCCCCGGGCCTGGATCTCCTGCCGCTCGTTCTGGAGCACGCGCAGGCCGAGCCGGTCGACCTCGCGGACCCACTCCTCGACGCCCGAGTAGTACTCGTGGTTGCCGGTCACGAAGAAGCTCCCGTACCGGGACCGCAGGTCGCGCAGCGGCTCGGCGGCCTCGCCCAGTTCGGCCACCGTGCCGTCGACCAGGTCACCGACCACGGCGACCAGGTCGGCGTCCATCCGATTGATCATCGCGACGATCCGCTCGGTGTGCGCCCGGCCGCGCAACGGCCCGATGTGGATGTCGGAGACGGTGGCGATACGCAGTCCGTCCATGCTGCGGGGCAGCTTGGCCAGCGGGATCTGCACCCGGTCGAGCTGCGGCGGACCCATCGCGGTGCGGACGCCGTAGCCGGTGACACCGGCGGCGGTGAGCCCGGCGAAGATCGCCGCCCCGCGCGCGAGCAGCAGCCGCCGGGAGGGGTCGTGGTCCGGCGCGTGGGTGCCGGCCGGCGGCGCGTCGGTGGGGTCGACCGGCGGCGGCGTCGGACCGTCCGCCGTCGCCGCGCCCACGAGCGCGGGCTCGGGCTCCGGGCCGGCGGCGACCGCCGAGCGGGCCCGCCGACGCAGCACGAGCCGGACCACAGCGGTCGGCACCTCCAGCACAAGCAGCAGCACCAGCAGGTAGAACATGAGCGCGACCCAGAGGTAGCCGGGCCAGGCCAGCCAGTACCAGCCGTTGCGCGTGCCGGCCATGGTCACCGGCACGAGCACCGCCAGCGCCGCGATCGTCACGCCACCGGCCCGGCGCCACCGCCCGGGGCGCGTGGTGTCCCGGACCAGCCGCTTCCACAGGTAGAAGTGGATCAGGCCGATCACGAGCACGACGAAGCCCAGGAATGTCGCCATGGCCAGCACGTGTGCCCCCCTCAGCCGCCCGCGAAGGGCGGCAGCACGTCCACCGTCACCCCGGCCGGCAACAGTGCCCGTCGATCATGACAGGCCACGCCGTCGACCAGGAAACTCGCCGCCTTCAGCACCACCGCGAGGCGTTCGCCGTGCCGGGCGGCCAGGTCATCGAGGAGTTCGTCCAGGGACCGGCCGGCGGATGCGGTCTCCTCGGATCGTCCCGCGGCCGCGCGGGCCCCGGCGAAGTAGCGGACCGTGAGCTCCACCCTCAGCCTCCGATCGCCGACATCGAGCGCGCGGGCTGGAGGAACGTCGGGTCGTCGATGCCGTGCCCGGCCCGCTTGGCCCACATCGCGGCGCGCCAGCGGCGAGCCAGCTCCTCGTCGTCCGCGCCGTCGCGCAACGCGCCGCGCAGGTCCGACTCCTCGGTGGCGAACAGGCAGTTGCGCACCTGGCCGTCGGCGGTGAGCCGGGTGCGGTCGCAGTCGCCGCAGAACGGCCGGGTCACGCTGGCGATCACCCCGACCCGGGCCGGCCCGCCGTCCACCAGCCACGTCTCGGCCGGTGCCGCACCGCGCTCGGACGGGTCCGGCGTCAGCGCGAACGCGGCGTGCAGGGAGGCCAGGATCTCGTCGGCGGTGACCATGGTCGAGCGGTCCCAGCCGTGCTGGGCGTCGAGCGGCATCTGCTCGATGAACCGCAGCTCGTAGCCGTGCGCGAGCGCGAACCGGAGCAGCGCGGGCGCCTCGTCGTCGTTCGTGCCGCGCATGAGCACCGAGTTGATCTTCACTGGGGTCAGCCCGGCTTCCGCGGCCCCGGCCAGCCCGGCGAGCACGTCGGCGAGCCGGTCGCGGCGGGTCAGCGCGGTGAACCGGTCCCGGTCCAGCGTGTCGAGGGAGACGTTGACGCGATCCAGCCCGGCGGCACGCAGCGCCGGCGCCATGCGGGCCAGACCGATGCCGTTCGTGGTCAGCGAGATGCGCGGCCGGGGCGTGAGCGCGGCGACCGCGGCCACGATGCCCGGCAGGCCCGGCCTGATCAGCGGCTCGCCGCCGGTGAAGCGCACCTCGGTGATGCCGAGCCGGGAGACCGCGACACCCACCAGCCGGATGATCTCGTCGTCGGTGAGCAGCTGCGGATTGGCCAGCCAGGGCAGGCCCTCCGCCGGCATGCAGTAGGTGCAGCGCAGGTTGCACTTGTCGGTGAGCGAGACCCGTAGGTCCCGGGCGACACGGCCGTACCGGTCGGCGAGGACGCCGTCGGCCGTCCGGGGGGCGCTCATCCCTCGACCGTAGCGCGGTCGGGCCCCCGGAGGGCGGCACGGGCGGTGGAGCGGACCGCGTCCGCGTACGCCGCGCCGAAGATCGCGGTGTGCACGAGCAGCAGATGCAACTGGTGCAGCGGTACACGTTCCCGCCACCCGTCGGCGAGCGGCCACGCCTCCCGGTAGGCGGCCGTGATCCGGTCCAGGTGCGGCGGACCGCCGAACAGCGCGAGCTGGGCCAGGTCGGTCTCGCGGTGGCCGCCGTGCGCGGCCGGGTCGACCAGCCAGACCCGGCCGTCGGCGCCCCAGAGCAGGTTGCCGGGCCAGAGATCGCCGTGCAGCCGGGCCGGCTGCTCGTCACCGCCGAACTCGCCGATCCGCTCGACGACCTGCTCGACGAGCGCCGCCCCGGCGCCGTCGAGCGCGCCGCCGTCGACCGACATGCGCAGGTAGGGCAGCAGGCGGCGCCGGGCGAACCAGTCCGGCCAGGGACCGGGGTCGGGCGTGTTGTCCTGCGGCAGCGCGCCGATGAACCCCGGCCAGTCCGCGCCGAACGCGGGCGCCCCGGCGCGGTGCAGCCCGGCCAGATCGCGGCCGAACGCCTCCGCGGCCTCCGGCGTCGGCTCGCCGGGCTCCACCCAGTCGAGCGCCAGCAGGTCGGGCAACGCGACGAGCACATCCGGTACGGGCACCGGGCCGGCCTCGCGCAGCCAGCGCAGCCCGGCCGCCTCGGCGGCGAAGAAGCCCTCCGGCAGCGGACGCGCCGCCCGTTCCGGCCAGGTCTTGGCGAACACCGAGTGCCCGTCGTCGAGAGTGAGCCGGGAGGCGGCGCAGATGTCACCGCCGGAGACCGGGGTCTCCCGGATCCGCTGGTGGGTCAGGAAGGTCGGCAGGTGCTCCGGGTGTGCCCGCAGGTACGCCAGGTCCATGTGCGCAAGGTAGCGGTTACCCCGGACATCCGTGTGCCGGGCGGCACCGCCGATCGCCGCTGACCTGGACCGATACGCTCCGTATCTGTGGACGGACCGCGTGTCGTCCACAGGGGCGGACGCGGTGACGCGCGACCGCCCACGCTCCCGGCATGAACTCCACCGAGCCAGCGCGCCTCTCCGTCCGCTCGCCGGCCGACATGGTCGCGGCCGTGCCCTACCTGCTCGGCTTCCATCCCGCCGACAGCGTGGTGGTGGTCGCGGTACGCGGCCGCCGCGTCGTCTTCGCCGCCCGTGGCGACCTGCCCGCACCGGGCGCCGACCCCGGCCCGGCGGCCCGGCACCTGGCGCAGGTGGTGGCCCGGCAGGACGCCGACGCCGCCACAGTCGTCGGCTACGGTCCGGCCGCCCGGGTGACGGGCGTCGTCGACGCGATCGGCGACGCGCTGACCGCCGCCGGGCTGGTCGTGCTCGACGCGCTGCGGGTCACCGAGGGCCGCTGGTTCTCGTACCTCTGCGTCGAGCCGTCCTGCTGCCCGCCCGAGGGCACCCCGTACGACCCGGCCGCCAGCCAGGTCAGCGCGGCGGCTGTGTTCGCCGGTCAGGTCGCGCTGCCCGACCGGGCTGCGCTCGCGGCGCAGGTGTCCCCGCTCGACGGGCCGGTCCGGCTCGCCATGCGCCGGGCCACCGGTCGAGCACGCCTCCGCCTGGCCGCGCTCACCGGACGGCCGTCCACGCCGTCGTCGGGGAGCCCGGCCGGAGGCTTGCCAGCCGACAGTTCGAGGGCGGGTGCGGAGCCGCCGGTTCCGGCGGACGGTGCTGGGCCGGAGGGGGAGTCGTCGGTCCCGGTTGGCGGGCCCGGGTCGGGCGGCAAGTCCCAGGCGCCGGCAGGTGGTGCCGGATCAGGTGGGGAGCCGCGGGCCGTGCGGACGGCGGGCACGGCCGCGGTGCGAGCGGCCTTCCGCCGGCAGCGGCGTGGTGAGCGGCTGGACGACGACGAGATGGCCTGGCTGACAGTGCTCCTCACCCACGTCGCGGTACGCGATCACGCCTGGTCCCGCACCGACGGCCGGGACGAGGACATCAGCCTCTGGACGGACGTGCTGCGACGCGCCGAGCCGGACCTGATCGCCGCGCCGGGCTGTCTGCTGGCGTTCGCCGCGTGGCGATCGGGGCACGGGGCACTTGCCGCTGTCGCCCTGGAACGGGTGTTGTCCGCCCACCCCGGCTACTCGCTCGCGGTGCTGCTCGACGAGGCGCTCCGGCGGGGAGTCGCCCCGTCGGCACTGGACGGGTGGCCCGGTTCCGGCGACGGCGCGGTGCTGCGGCGCCGCCGACGCAGGCCACGCCGATGAGTGGTCACCCTGCCGGGCGGTCATCCGCCTACCGGGCCGCCGGCGGCCGCCACGCCGGTGAGCGGTCACTCGCCGATGCGCGCCGCCCCGGCGTAGACGTTCATGGTCGGCCCGCGCAGGAAGCCGACCAGCGTCATCCCGGCCTCCTCGGCCAGCTCGACCGCGAGCGTGCTCGGCGCGGACACCGCCGCGAGCAGCGGCACGCCCGCCATCCACGCCTTCTGGGTGAGTTCGAAGCTGGCCCGTCCGGAGACCAGCAGGACGTGCCCGGCCAGCGGCAGCCGCCCTTCCCGGGTGGCCCAGCCGAGCACCTTGTCCACCGCGTTGTGCCGCCCGACGTCCTCGCGCAGCACGACCAGCTCCCCGTCGGGGGTGAAGAGGCCGGCGGCGTGCAGGCCGCCGGTGCGGTCGAAGGCGCGCTGCGCGGCGCGCAGCCGGTCCGGCAGCCCGGCCAGCAGTTCGGCGGTGACCACCAGCGGGTCGTCCCGCACCGCGAACTGCGAGCGGGTGCGTACCGAGTCGATGCTCGCCTTGCCGCACACGCCGCACGAGCTGGTGGTGTAGAAGTTGCGCGACGGGTCGGTGACGGGCTCCGGCACGTCGGGCGAGAGCACCACGTCGACCACGTTGTAGGTGTTCGGGGTCTCCGCCCCGGCGCAGAGCTGCGCGGTGTGCACGTCCTCCGCCGACCGGATCAGCCCTTCGGTGAGCAGGAAGCCGATCGCCAGGTCCAGATCGTCGCCGGGCGTACGCATCGTCACCGCCAGCGGCCGGCGTCGTCCCGGACCGGCCGCGCCGACGCGGATCTCCAGCGGCTCCTCCACGGCCAGGTTGTCCTGCCGGCCGATCCGCCCCCGGCCGTCCCCGGCCGCGTCGAGGTCGATCCGCAGCACACCACGCCGATCCGTCGCCCGTCCCATGCCGCCATCCTCCCCGGGCGCCCCGCCGCCCGCACGTCGCCCCAGGTCTTCCCGCCCCCACCCACCCACCCACCACCCACCCCACCCACCCCGGCCGGCCCGGCCGGCCCGGCCGGCCCCAGGCCCGATGATCGACACCAGTTCGGCGAAGTGGCGGTATCGGAGGGCCCTGGATGCCACCACTTCGGCGGAAAGCAGTCGATCAACGTCGGAAAACCGCCGACAACGCTGGGCGCCGGCCCGAGCCGGACCGGCGGTCGTGGCTGTGGCTACTGTGAGGCGGTGACGGGGTACGCGGCGATCCTGCTCGCCGGTGGCGCGGCCCGGCGGATGGGCGGGGTGGACAAGCCGGCCCGGGCAGTAGGCGGCCGGCCGATGCTGCACCGGGTGCTGGACGCGGTGGCCGACGCGGACCAGCGGATCGTGGTCGGCTCGTCCGGCCCGCTGCCCAGGGGAGTCCGGACGGCCCGGGAAGAGCCGCCCGGGGGCGGTCCGGTGGCCGCTACGGCAGCCGGGTTGGCGTTGCTCGACCCCGGTACGACGACAGTCGCAGTGCTCGCCGCCGACCTGCCGCTGCTCACCACCGCAGCGGTGGCCGAGCTGCGACGCGCGCTCGCCGCCTGTCACTCCCGCGACGACCCGCCGCCCGCGCTCGACGCCGCAGCCGCCGGGCCGGAAGACGCACCTGCCACCGCCGGGCCGGAAGACGCACCTGCCACCGCCAGGTCGGAAGACGTACCTGCCGCCGTCGGGCCGGAAGACGCGCCCGTCACCTGGCGGGAGACGCTGGACGATCGGTCCGCCGCGCTCGCCTGCTACGTGGACGGGGACGGCCGCCGCCAGCACCTGTGCGCCCTCTGGCAGGTACCGGCCCTGCGGTCCGCCCTCGACCGGCTCGCCGCGACGCGGGGCGGCTCGCTCGACGGCGCGCCGGTACGCGGGCTGCTGGCCGACGTCGCCGTACGCGAGGTGTCCTGGTCCGGCTCGGGGCCGCCGCCGTGGTTCGACTGCGACACTGACGAGGACGTACGCCGGGCGGAGGAGTGGACGAGATGACGGTGCTGGACGACTGGGTCACGGCGGTTTGCGCCGAACTGGACCTGGACCCGGCGGGGGTGCCCGTGCCGACAGTGCTCGACGTGGCCCGGGACGTGGCCCACCAGGTGGTCCGGCCGGGAGCGCCGGTCACCGCGTACCTGCTGGGGCTGGCGGTGGGGCGCGGCGCGGACCCGGCCGCGGCGGCCGAGCGGCTCAGTGCGCTGGCCGGTTCCTGGCCGGTGGACCTGGGTGGTTCCACGCCTGAGGATTAGCGCCTCGCGCGGGATTCGGTCCCCTTCGCGCCTGGGTAGGGTGGCGGGAACGGACGGAGGCGATCATGACGGCAGACCACCCCTCGGAGCCGGTCGACGAGCCTGCCGGCGGCGCGCCGGAGCACCACGCCACCGGCGCCACGTCGGCGCATCAGGCCACCGGCGGCGCGCCGGAGCAGCACCACGAGTCGATCCTGCTCGACGAGCCGACCACCGCTGATCTGCGGGCCAAGGTCACCGAGGCCTGGCGGGAGTTCGCCCGGGCGCTCGCCGACCGGCTGCGCGGGCTGCCCTCCGGCGGGCACCTGGAGGTCACGCTCGACCCGACCGCCTCGGGCACCGGCGACGCCGTCTACTCGGTGAGCGTGGACGCGGGCGAGGCGGGCCGTCTCTCGGCCCGCGCGGTCGGAAACGCCACGCTGCCGCAGGGCTACCGGCTGGACCGGGCCGCGGTGGCCGACATGGTGGCGCTCGGCTGGTCGCCGCCGGGCGTGGTGCCGGGTTCCGGGGAGCAGTTCGGGCTGGACTGCGGCACCGACGAGGCGACCCGGCTGGCCGCCGTGCTGTCCCGGACGCTGCGGGACGTCTACGGCGCCCCGCATCCGGCCTTCCTCGTCTACCTGGTGCACGACGCCGAGGGCGAGGCGCTTCCCGTGGAGCCGCTCGGTACCGCGCGCAGCGAGTTCGGCCCGGACCGCGACGTCGAGGCCGACCTGGACGAGGCGCTGGCCGCGGCGGCGGCCGCCCAGTCCGGCGAGAACGACGTGCTGGCCCTGGAGGAGCGGGTCCGGACCGTCGTGTCGACAATGCTGAAGTCCGCGTCCGACCAGCTTCAGGTCGACTCCGACGGTGACATCAACATCCGGGCCGGCTCGGCCATGGTCTTCGTGCGGGTGCGCGACAACCCGCCGCTCGTGGACGTCTTCTCGCCGGTGCTGACCGAGGTCGAGCCGACCGAGCGTCTCTACGTGAAGCTCTCGGAGCTGACCAACCGGATGCCGATCGGCCGGCTCTACTGCGCCGACGACACGGTGTGGGCCTCGATCCCGGTGTTCGGCCGCAACTTCCAGCCCACCCATCTGATGCTCGCGGTGCAGGTGATGACCGGTCTCGCCGACGAGTTGGACGACCGTCTGCACGGCGAGTTCGGCGGCAAGCGCTTCTTCGGCGAGGGCGACAAGCCGGCCCGGGCCGAGGAGCACCGCACCGGCATGTACCTCTGAGCGCTGCTCAGCGTACGTCGAGCAGGGTCTTGCCCAAGGTTTCCCGGGCCTCGATCGCGGCGTGCGCGGCGGCGGCCCGTTCCAGCGGGAAGCGCTGCCCGATCAGCGGCCGCAGCCGCCCGGCCGCGCCCTCGGCGAGTGCCGCCTCGGTGAGGGCGCGCAGCTCGTCCGGGCCGGGCCGGGGGCTCAGCAGCGTCACCCCGCGTGCGGCTGCCGACTCGGCCGGGATGTCGGCCCAGGTGCCGCCGGCCAGCCCGAAGCTGAGCATCCGTCCGCCGGGGGCCAGCAGGTCGAACGCCTCCCGGGCGAGCGGCCCGCCGACGCCGTCGAACACCACGTCGACGGCGCCCACGGCGTCCCGGACCCGGTCGGTCCAGCCCGCCTGCCGGTAGTCGACCACGACGTCGAGCCCGGCGGCACGGAGCACGGCCACCTTGCGGGAGCCGCCGACGGCGGCCACCACCGTGGCGCCGGCCCGTGCGGCGAGTTGGACCAGCAGCGATCCGACCCCGCCGGCCGCCGCCTCCACCAGGACGCGGTCACCGCGCCGCAGCCCGGCCGCCCGGGCCAGCATCAGGGCGGTCCGGCCGTCGGCCATCAGCGCCACCGCCGCGTCCAGCGGCAACCCCGGGGGTACGGGGACAGGCGCACCCTGGTCGACCACGACGCGCTCGGCGTACCCGCCGGTGCCGCCGGTGGCGGTGACCACGACGCGGCCGGCGAGCGCCGGGTCGGCGTCCGGTCCCAGCGCGGTGATCGTGCCGCCGACCCCGTTACCGGGGATCACCGGCAGTTCGGTGCCGAACGGCCCGAAGCCGCTGGCCCGGAACATCGTCTCGACGAACGTGATGTTCGCGTGTGCCACGTCGACGAGCACCTGGCCCGGTCCGGGTGCCGGGTCGGACGCCGTCCCCGGCACGAGCACCTCCGGTCCGCCGAACTCCCGCAGCCACACCGCACGCATACCGCCCCCTCGCTTCAGGCCGGTCACCAGTGCACGACATGAAGCGAGGTTGAGGTCAAGGCGTGGACGGTCCGACGCCGGGGGACTCGACCAGCCGGGAGAGCACGATGGTGCTGCGGGACGAGGTGACGAACGATTCGGCGCGCAGCCGTTCCAGCGCCTCCTCCAGGTGGGAGATGTCCGCGGCGCGCAGGTGCACGAGCGCGTCCGCCTCGCCGGAGACCGTGTACGCGCCCACCACCTCGGGGTGCCGGCGGGCGGCGGCGCCGATCTGCGCGGGCGTGGTCCGGCCGGCGCAGAACAGCTCGACGAACGCCTCGGTGGTCCAGCCGACCGCGGCCGGGTCGACGACGGCGGTGAATCCCCGGATCACCCCGGCGGATCGGAGGCGGTCGACGCGTCGCTTGACGGCGGGGGCGGAGAGTGACACCCGGCTGCCGATGTCCGCGTACGAGGCGCGAGCATCCGCGACGAGTAACGCAATGATTCGCTGGTCAACCGCGTCTATCTGCAACGTTCTGCTCCCGGGAAGCAATGCTTGTGGCTGTTACCAAAGTTGTACCGTACCTACTCTTGGTGACCGTGAACCAGCAGCGAGTCTCGCGAAAGCGGACATATCTCATGTGCTCGCCCGAGCACTTCACGGTCGAGTACGCGATCAACCCGTGGATGGACGTGACCACGCCGGTCGACGCCGACCTGGCGGTCAAGCAGTGGGACCGGCTGCGCGAGACGCTCGTCGGGCTGGGCCACGAGGTGCACCTGCTCACCGCCGAGGCGGGTCTGCCGGACATGGTCTACGCGGCCAACGGTGCCTTCGTGGTCGACGGCAGCGTCTACGGCGCCCGGTTCAAGCACGAGCAGCGGTCCGCCGAGGCCGCCGCGCACCGGGCGTTCTACGAGCAGCAGGGCTGGCGGTTCATCGCGCCGAGCGAGACGAACGAGGGTGAGGGCGACTTCGCGTACCTGCCGGAGGCGCACGGCGGCCTGATCCTGGCCGGGTACGGCTTCCGGACGGAGCCGGCCGCGCACGCCGAGGCGCAGGAGGCGCTCGGGCGGCCGGTGGTCTCGCTGCACCTGGTCGACCCGCGCTTCTACCACCTGGACGTCGCGCTGGCCTCGATCGACGACGAGAACGTCGTCTACTACCCGGGGGCCTTCTCGGCCGCGAGCCAGAAGGTGCTGGCCCAGCTCTTCCCGGACGCGATCGTCGCGGACGACGAGGACGCGCTGGCGTTCGGCCTGAACCTGGTCAGCGACGGGCTCAACGTGGTGCTGAACAACGAGGCGACCCGGCTCGCCGGCAAGCTGAAGGCGGCCGGCTACCACCCGGTCCCGGTGGAGCTGGCCGAGCTGAAGAAGGGCGGTGGCAGCGTGAAGTGCTGCATCGCCGAGCTGCGGCACTGAGCCAAGGCTCGACGCCACGCCACGCCACGCCTCGGCGCGAAGGGCGGCCTCCCGATGGGGAGACCGCCCTTCGCGTGTGTACGAGGGCTTGTCAGCCCAGCGTCGCCAGCTCGTTGATCACGACGTTGGAGAGCAGCCGGCCGTCGGTCTGCACCCGGCGCAGGTACCACTTCTGCTGCGGGGTACGCGTCTGGTTGAACTGCCAGGTGCCGCGCGGGCTGTCCACCTGGCCGACCTTGCCGAGCGCCAGGTTGACCTGCTGCGGCGAGGGGTTCGACCCGGCCAGCCGGATCGCCTTGTCCAGCACCAGCGCGGCGTCGTAGGAGGCCATCGCGTACGTGGTGGGCGCCGAGTTGAACGTCTTCCGGTACGCGGAGGCGAAGATCCGGTTCGCGGTGTTGTTGAGGTCGGCCGAGTAGTTGAGCGCGGTCTCGATGCCGTACGTCTGGATCAGCTTGCGCTCGCGGCCCTTCTCCCCGTCGTCGAGCTGGTCGAGCGCGGTGCCCTCGGTGAGGAAACCGGGGGCGTAGATCGGTCCCCGGTAGCCCTGGGCGTAGAGCTGCTTGACGAACTGCACGGCCTGCGCGCCGGAGTAGTGGCAGAAGACCGCATCCGGGTTGCGCCCGAGCGCCTTGCGGATCGGCCCGGAGTAGAGCGACCGGGAGGGGTTGGGGTCGTCGTCGGTGAAGATCGGATCCTCGGTGAGCCGGCGGCCCCGCTCGTACGCGCGCCGCAGCCCTTCGATGACGTCCTGGCTGCCCGGGCCGCGGGTGCCGAAGATGGCGATCCGGCTGGACGCGTCCAGCTTCTGGCGCAGGTACTCGCCGAGCGCCTCACCGGGCTCGGTCAGCACGTACGACGTGCGCCAGATGTAGACGACGCCCTGGAGCGTCGACGGGGAGGCGTTGGAGCCCAGCAGGGGCACCCGGGCCTCCTCGACCGCGTCCTTGATGCCGGTCATCACGGTGGGGCTGACCACGCCGGTGAGCGCGAGCACGCCCTCCTTGAGCAGCCGGTCGACGGCGGCCTTTCCGGTGGCGGCGGTGTCGCCCTCCTCGGCGGTCACGACCGTGACCGGGTGACCGGCGATCTGCTGGCCGCGCATGCTGAGGAAGAGCTGGAAACCGTTGGTGATCTCGTCACCGATGGCCTTGTTCGCCCCGCTGCCGGGCACGATCAGCCCGACTTTGATCGGGCTGCCGGATCCGGCCTCGTCCCCGGTGTCGTCCCCGGATCCGCAACCCGCCGCCAGTCCGGTGGTACCCAGCGCGGCCAGCAGTTGCAGCGCCCGCCTGCGGTTCATCTGTGCCACCGAATTTCCTTCCCGACGGGGCGGCCATGGTGCACACCCCTTCGGCGTTCTACCTGGTCGACGACGCTGCGTCAATGCCCGGAAGATCATCGTGAAGCGACCGCAACGCCGCCACCACCTGGGGCCATGCGGTGGAGCCCGGTGCGATCAGCCCGAAATGCTCGCATTCGGGCAGCTCAACGAGCGTGGCGGAGCCTCCGGCGGCCCGATCTGCCGCCACCCAGGATCGGCTGATCGCGATCGGGACCTGGACATCTTGATCACCGTGGATGACTACTGTGCGTGTTCGGATGGGCACCAATGCCGATGGATCCGCTGCGGCGTACCGGTCCGGCACGTCGTCCGGGCCGCCGCCGAGCAGCGCGGCCACCGCACCCTCGTCCAGGTCCAGCCGGTACGCCTGCGCGAGGTCGGCCACCGGCGCCAGCGCGAGCACCCCGCCGACCGTGTCCGGGGCGTGCGCGGCCACGTACAGGGCCAGGTGCCCGCCTGCGGAGTGACCGACCAGGATCGGCGGCACGGGCGCCACCCGGCCGGGCAGCGCGGCGGCTGCGAGTTCCGGCAGCGCGGCGATCCCGGCGCGGACGTCGGTCAGCGTGTGCGGCCAGCCTCCGCCCGGCCGGCCGGTCCGCCGGTACTCGATCTGCGCGACCGGGTGGCCGAGCGCGGCCAGCGCCGCCGCCATCGGGCCGGTGTGGGCCCTGTCGTACTCCGCCCGCCAGAAGCCGCCGTGCACCACGACCACGAGCGGCCGGGGCGGCCCGTCGCCAGCCGGGAGGCGCAGGTCGGCGCACTGGTCCGGATGGTCGCCGTAGGAGACCGTGGCATCCGGGGGCGGCGACGGGCGGGTCAGCACCTCGCGCGGGTCGGAGAGCATGCGGCGACCGTAGCGTCCCCCGGACCGGCCGCGTGCACATGGTCGGCGTGGGTAAAGATGGGTGCCATGACCGAAGCGCACTCCGCCGGACACGACGACGAACAGGGCAACGATGGCATCCCCGGCACCGTGGTGGTGGTCGGGCCGGACGGCCGCCCGGTCGGCACGGTGCAGACCGACGAGGGCAAGGGCGAGGACCCGACCCGTCTGGTCGAGCAGCCGGCCAAGGTGATGCGGATCGGCAGCATGATCAAGCAGCTGCTGGAGGAGGTGAAGGCGGCGCCGCTCGACGACGCGAGCCGGCACCGGATGCGGGAGATCCACGAGCGCTCGATCGTCGAGTTGAAGGAGGGCCTCGCCCCCGAGCTGCGCGAGGAGCTGGAGCGGATCTCGCTGCCGTTCACCGAGCAGCAGGCGCCGAGCGAGAGCGAGCTGCGGATCGCGCACGCCCAGCTGGTGGGCTGGCTGGAAGGGCTGTTCCACGGCATCCAGGCCGCACTGGTGGCCCAGCAGATGGCCGCCCGCGTCCAGCTGGAGCAGATGCGTTCCGGCCGCCAGGCGCTGCCCAGCGGCCCGGGCGGCGTGATGCCGGGCATGCCCGGGATGCCCGGCGGCGGCGAGGGCCACGCGCCCGGCCAGTACCTGTGACCCGTCGGCCGGGGCGTGTCATGCGCCCCGGCCGGTCAGTCCAGCTCGAAGACCTTCTCCAGGTACGCGGCCACGCCGTCCTCGGTGTTCGGCCCGGTGACCTCGTGTGCGATCTCCCGTACGGCCGGATGGGCGTTGGCGACGGCCACCGCCCGTCCGGCCCAGGCCAGCATCGGCACGTCGTTGGGCATGTCGCCGAAGGCCACCACGTCCCGCTCGTCGACGCCCAGCCGCTCCGCGTACCAGGCCAGGCCCGCCGCCTTCGTCACACCGGCGGCCGAGATCTCGATCAGTCCGCTGTACGACGAGTGGGTCGCCTCGGCCAGCCCCTCCAGGGCGCCCGCCACCACCCGCACGAAGACGTCCGGATCCTGCTCACCGGCCCGTACCAGCAACTTCACCGCGGGCGCGGCCAGCAGTTCCTCCGGCGACTCGACGGCCCGGATGGCGTCGAGGTCGGCGTCCCAGCGCAGCGGGTAGTGCACCTCGTGCCGCATCTGGCGGCTGTCCACGATCTCCACGGCGAGGCTCACGCCGGGCACCTCGGCGCGCAGCCTCCGGGCCACCTCGGCCAGCAGTTCCGGGGCGAGCGGGTCGGCCCGCAGCACCTGGTCGGTGGCCGGGTCGTACACCACCGCGCCGTTGGCGCAGATGGCCGGCAGCGGCGCGGCGAGCTGCTCGTACACCATCGGGAGCCAGCGGATCGGACGGCCGGTGACCAGGACCACCGGGGTGCCGGCGGCGGCGATGCGGGCCAGCACCGCGGCGGTACGCGGGCTGAGCGACCGGTCGTCGCGCAGCAGCGTGCCGTCGATGTCGGAGGCGACGAGCCGAGGTGGATCTTCCATCACCGGGAGAGTAGCCGGTCCAGGTAGACCGCGACCCCGTCGTCGTCGTTGCGCAGGGTGATCTCGTCCGCCGCGGCGCGCACCTCCGGGTGAGCGTTCGCCACCGCCACCCGTGCCCATCCCGCCCAGTCGAACATCGGCAGGTCGTTCGGCTGGTCGCCGAAGACCAGCACGTCGGCCGGGTCCACACCGAGCCGCTCGGCGATGACGCTGAGCCCGCTGGCCTTGTCGGTGCGGGGCGGGCAGATCTCGATGAAGCCGAGCCCGGCCTGGGTGAGCGTGGCCACGTCCGGCGGCACGATCGCCCGCGCGGCCGTCAGCAGCTCGTCCACGTGGTGGTCGGCGGTCCGGGCGAACGCCTTGATCACGTCGCAGGACAGGCATTCGACCCGGCTGCGCGCCTCGAACCGGTCCGGGTAGGGCCAGCTCGGGTGGTAGTCGCCCCACAGCGGTGCGTCGTGCTCGTCCGACGCCTCGACCATCACGGTGAGCGGGCCGACCGCCGCCTCCAGGTCGGTGAGGACGCGGGCCAGCACCTCGCCGGGCAGCCGCTCGTCCCGCAGCACCAGGGGCCCTTCCGGGTCGCTCTGGTCCACCACCCGGCCGCCGCCGGCCATCACCAGGAAGTCGGCGGCCCGGATGTCGTTACGGGTGAGTTCGGTCAGGCGCGGTCCCCGGCCGGTCGCGCCGACCACCGGGATCCCGGCGGACCGCACCCGGTCCAGCACCCGATGGGTGTACGCGGAGACGGTCTCGTCGCTGCGGACGAGCGTGCCGTCGAGGTCGGTGGCGATCAGCTTGGGCAGTCCCGGGCGGGTCATGGTTCCTCCTTCGCCCGCCGCCGTCACGCCGGCCGACCAGGTCCTCGGTGCCGCGACCATGGGACGGCGGGCAGCAACCGTATCTCGCGGAACGGGCGGCAACCACGGCTTTCCGGCGAATCGGCGGCGAAGCTCCGGTGGCCGCCGGAGGTGCTGCCGGACCTGGTTCAGTACGCCCGTTCGGGGCCCGCGAACGGCACCGTGGGCTGCACCGTCAGGTCCGCCGGGGCCGGGGGCACGTCGTCCTCGTCCGCCCGGCGGCGGCGCTCGGGCCGGTCGTCGTCCGGCTCCCCGTCGGTGGGCGTCCCGCCGGCCGCCCGGCCGGCCAGGTGCAGCGCGGCCGCCAGCAGTGCGACAGCGACGAACGCGCTGACCAGGCCGCGTCCGTGCTCGACCTGAAGGCGCTGCTCGCCGACGAAGAACAGGATGCGCCGGGCCAGCTGTTCGAGGGAGGAGGCGGTCGCGACGAGCACCCCGAGCACGCCCGCCGCGAGACCCAGCCCGGCCAGCCGGGCGTGCTGCCGCACCGCCGGGGCGCCGCGCAGCGCCAGCCCCACCGCGACCGACAGCCCGAGCAGGCCCACCAGGTACGCCGTACCGAACCCGCCGATCTCGGAGATGCCGCTGGTCAGCCGGGCGGGTGCGTCGTCGCCCCGGGTCTCGGCCGGCACCGTGATCGCCAGCCACTCGCCGATCAGCGAGGCGATCGCGGCCACCGCGCCGAGCCCGGTGAGCACGGGCGGCAGACGGCGGTCCCGGCCCAGCGCGGCGAGCGAGCGCGCGGCCCGGCCGGACGACTCCGGCTCGGTGTCGCCCCACTCGACGATCGTGGTGTCGTCGGACCTGTTGTCCTGCATGGGGATTCGCTTGTCCTGCCGGGGAACGGGGAGATCCTGCGACATGGCCACCCTTCCCGTGCGCGGGCCTGCGTCGAATCATGGCACAGCCCGCTTCCGCCGGCCGGGATCACGACCCCGGGGTCCGGTGCGGGGCGGCCCGCTTTCGGTTAGCGTCGGTGCCATGCCTATCCGTACCGCATCCGCTCGCTGGCAGGGCAACCTCACCGAGGGGTCCGGCACCGTCCGCACCGGCAAGGGCGGCCTGTCCGGCAACTACTCCTTCAAGTCGCGCTTCGAGGAGGGCGAGGGCACCAATCCCGAGGAGCTGATCGGCGCCGCGCACGCCGGCTGCTTCTCGATGGCTCTCTCCAAGCAGCTCGCCGACGCCGGCGCCCAGGAGACGGCGGTGGAGACCACCGCCAAGGTGCACTTCGACAAGACCGACGCCGGCATGACCGTGACCCGCATCGACCTGGAGACCGTGGGCCAGGTTCCGGGCATCGACCAGGCCGAGTTCACCAAGCTCGCCGAGGCGGCCAAGGAGAACTGTCCGATCTCCCGGCTGCTGTCGCCGGGCGCGCAGATCACGCTGAACGCCCGTCTGGCCTGACATCGCGTACGGCACGGCGGGGGTGTCCTGCGGGACGCCCTCGCCGTGCGGTGTGCCCGATCCGGAGGGAGTGACCGGGCCGCGTGGCCGTGGAGATGAGCCGGGACCGGTTCGAGGAACTGGTCGGTGAGGCGCTCGACGAGGTGCCCGAGGAACTGCTCGGGTTGATGAGCAACGTGGTCATCCTGGTGGAGGACGACCCGCCGCCGGGTGAGGACCTGCTCGGCCTGTACGAGGGGCACGCGCTCACCTCTCGCGGCTGGGACTACTCCGGCGTGCTGCCCGACCGCATCCTGATCTACCGCAACCCGATCCTGGCGATCTGCGACACCGACGACGACGTCGTCGACGAGGTGGCGGTGACAGTGGTGCACGAGATCGCCCACCACTTCGGCATCGACGACGAGCGCCTGCACGCCCTGGGCTGGGGCTGACCGGCCTCCGGCGCGTCCCCGCCCGGCTGATTCCGGCGGTTGCGCCGGTCCCCTAACCTGCGGGTCAGGCAGATCCTGATGCAGGAGGAAAACCCATGCGCAGCGCGCTGTTCTCCGCGGAGAACCTTGAGAAGGAGTCCCAGCAGCCCGGCATGCGGTTGCAGAACTCCAAGATGCTGAAGATCGAGCTGAACGGCGAGGCGATGGCCCGGGTCGGGTCGATGGTCGCCTACCAGGGGCAGGTGCAGTTCCAGGCCCTCGGTTCCGGCGGCATCGGCAAGTTCATCAAGCAGCGGCTCACCGGTGAGGGAGTGCCGCTGATGAAGCTCTCCGGCCGCGGCGACGTCTTCCTCGCCGACTTCGCCAAGGACGTGCACGTCATCGACCTGGAGCCGGGCGACGCGCTGTCCATCAACGGCTCCAGCGTGCTGGCGTTCGACTCGACGCTCCAGTACGACATCAAGATGGTCGGCGGCGCCGGTTTCGCGTCCTCGTCCGGCCTGTTCAACTGCGTCTTCACCGGCCACGGCCGGATCGCCGTCACCACCAAGGGCACCCCGGTGGTGCTCAACGTGGACGCGCCGACGTACGTCGACCCGCAGGCGGCGGTCTGCTGGTCGGCGAACCTCCAGACCGGCTACCACCGCGCCGAGCAGCTCGGCCTGGGCACGTTGCTCGGCCGCAGCACCGGTGAGGCGTTCACGATGAGCTTCGCCGGTCAGGGCTTCGTCGTGGTCCAGCCCTCGGAGGAACCTCCGGTGGCCGGCAGCGGCTCCCAGCAGCAGGGCGGCGTGCTCGGCGGCCTGCTTCAGTGACGGCCGGTGCCCGGGGCGTCCGCCGAGGTCGCCCCGGGCCGGTCAGCTCAGCTCGCCGGCCCGCAGCCGGGACACCCAGGCCGCCGCGTCGGCGTAGTCGGCGTCGGTGAGCCCGGCCGGCACCGGCGTCTGCTGGTCACCCGCCGCCGTGCTCCAGCGGTGCCGGGGGTACGACCCCAGGAAGCGCACGTCGGCGCAGACCCGGCGCAGCCCCTGCAACGCCTCGCCGAGGCGTACGTCGGCGACGTGTCCGGCGCAGTCCAGGAAGAACACGTAGCGGCCGAGCGCCTCGCCGGTCGGGCGGGACTCGATCCGGGTCATGTTCACGCCGCGCACCGCCAGCTCCATCAGCACCGCCAGCAGCGCACCCACCCGGTCGTGCGCGAGGCACACCGCGAGCGAGGTCAGGTCGTCGCCGGTGGGCGGCGGGGGCGGACCGGGGCGGGACACCAGCGCGAAGCGGGTGACCGCGTCCGGGTGGTCGGCGATCTTGTCAGCCAGTACCGCGAGCCGGTGCCGGGTCGCGCCGATCGGGGCGCAGATGGCGGCGTCGTACTCGCCGCTCGCCGCACCGGCCGCCGCGGCGCCGTTGGAGAGCACGTCGACCACTGTGGCGTCGGGCAGGTGCTCCCGCAGCCACCCCCGGCACTGGGTGGACGCCTGCGGGTGGGCCGCGACGGAGCGGACGTCGGACAGCGTGGTGCCGGTGCGGGCGGCCAGCACGAACTCCACCGGCAGGACCACCTCGCGGGTGATCACCAGCGGGTCGCCCTCGACCAGTTCGTCGAGCGTCACCCCGACCGCGCCGCCGATGGAGTTCTCCAGCGGCACCAGCGCCGCGTCCGCCTCCCCGGCGCGTACCGCGTCGAGCGCCTCGCCGACGCTGCGGGCGGGTGTGCGGTCCCCGCGCTCGGCGGCGGGCACCGTTCGCAGGGCCTGCTCGGCGAAGGTGCCCTCGGGGCCCAGGTAGACGAAGCGGGTCGGCGGTGTTCCCGGCATGCCGACCAGCCTACGCACCCGGCGTGCCGTCGCAGGCCAGGGTACGGATGCCGGCCGGCGCCACGGTCCGTACCTCGACGCCGCACACGTCCGTGCCGGCGGTGACGAGGCGCGGCGTGCCGCTCTCGCCGCGCGTGACCACCTGCAACTCCTCGTGCCCGGTGACCGTCAGCACGGTGTATTGCCAGCCCTCGGCGCAGAGGGGACCGGTGGCCACGGTGACCCGGACGTCGCGGGGCAGTACGCCGGCGGATCCGCGCAGCAGCGCGACGATCCGGTCGCCGGAGGGCCGCCCCCGGCAGGGCGCCGCGGACGCCGGTACGGACGGGGAGAGCGTGGGCGGGAGGACGGGCGTCGGTGGGGCCGATGTCGCGCTCGGGCTGGGCGTGGCGGACGCCGACGGGACCGGGACGGGCGTGGCGGCGGCGGGTGGCGCACGCAGCTCGGGCGGGGTGCCGCAGGCGGCGAGGGCGAGCAGCGTCAGCAGCGCCAGCGGACGGTGGCGGCGTCGGGGGCGTGGGGTGCGGGGCACGGGGGCGTCCTCGGGCATCGAGGGATGTCGTCGTGTGGTGGGGCCGAGGCCATCGTAGGAGGATGACCGGCCCGGGGTGAAGGGCGCCGGGTCTCGTCGCGGGTCAGACCGCGGAGAGGAAGGTGAGCGAGCCGGCCACCGCGCCGTCGGTGAGCACCGGCGTGGAGATGGCGTCGACCGTCCGGCCGGCGTCGGAGCCGGGCCCCTGAACCCGCAGCAGGCCGCGGGCGAGCCGCCCGGAGTGCAGCGCGAGCAGCGGCGGGATCTTGTCGGTCTCCTGCTCGGTCAGCTCGCTCGGGCTCGCCGTGAAGTCGACCAGGCGCAGGCCGCCCTCCAGCAGCGGCAGACCGATCACGTCCTCCGGGGCGCCCAGGCAGAGCAGGTCGCAGCCGGACGAGGAGATCGCCACGACAGTGGTGCCGGCGTCGATCAGCAGGCACGGCTCGGCGGCCCGGGAGACCATGCCGGACCACTGCCCGAAGTTGTCGGACTCCTGCTCGGTGGATGCCGCGGGCGCGAACACTTCCGAGAGTGAGAGTTCGACGTGGGCCACCGCGCCTCCTATGTACACCGACGGTCTGTCCACGCTAGCCGGTCGGTGCGGCGGAAGCATCGGCTGCCGGGCGGCCGGCGACGGCGCGGACCGACGGAACCAGTCGGGGCGGTGCCGTGGGCCGCGTGGCGTCGCCGGAGACGTTACCGGCGGGCGGCCTGCTTGTCAGCGGCCGTTCGGCCCTCGTCATACCACCGGTAGTCGGCGGTTGGACGGTACGTGCCGTTGAACCACGTCGCCGGCGCCTGCGCGACGCGGGAGAGCTTCTCGGCGGTGGCCGGGCTGATCCGGTTCCCACCGGCCACGAGCAGGCGGTCCAGCTCGCGGTGGGTGGCCATGAGGCAGTCCTTCGGCAGGCCGTAGACGCTGATCACCCCGGAGCCGACGAACGTCAGCACCGGGGTCACCGGGATCGGCAGGCCGACCGCGTCGGAGAGGGCCTTGCTGGCCCGCTTGGCGTCCCGGCGCGCCTCCGCCACGTACGGCGGGCGCTTGCCGTTGATCTGGACCACGTCTCCGGCCACGAGCACGCGGGCCCGGCCGTGGTCGGCGATGGTGACAGCGAACAGACCGCTCGGACCGATGGCCAGGAACCCGGCCCGGTCGTCGCGACCGCGGTCGAGCAGCATGTCCGCCGGGTCCGTCCGGGGCCACTCGATGACGTGCCACGCGGGACCGAGATGGTCGAGCTGGCCCAGGGCGCGGGCCCCTGCCGCTTCCAACCGGCGGGCCCCCCGCTCCGCCCGGCGACGCCGGGCCCACTCCAATGGAGTCGGTCGGGCCGGCTCGAGCACCGAGGTGGGCTCGACCCGGGAGTGCGGCACCGTGCGGGGCGGCAGTGCCCTGCTCGGTACGGCTCGACGAGCGGGAAAGACAGTCATCGCGACCTCCGGCAAAAGGTCTCTCGAAGTTATGTCTCCACTACCCTACGTTGCACACCCGGGGGCTCGGCAAGTTGGACCGCCGGAGTGAGTGCGGATGAATGCCATATTCATCCACACTTCTTTTCCGGATGGTGCGCAAGCCTGCCCTAGGCTGCGGGAGTGACCCACTATGTGGACAGCGAAGTCGCCCGCCTCGGGACGGTGCTGCTGCACCGCCCGGGACCGGAACTGGCCCGCCTCACCCCGCGGAACAACGACAGTCTCCTCTTCGACGCTATCCCATGGGTGGGACGCGCGCAGGAGGAGCACGACGCGTTCGCGGCGGCGCTGCGGTCCCGCGGGGTCGAGGTGCTCTACCTGGCCGACCTGCTGGTCGAGACGCTCGCCGTGGCGGACGCCCGGGCCGAGCTGACCGACCGGGTGCTGCGGTCCCGCCGGCTCGGCCACACGCTGCGACGCCGGGTCGCCGACCATCTGGCGTACCTCGACCCGGCCGGACTGGCCGACGTGCTCACCGCCGGGCTCGCCCACGAGGAACTGCGGATCGGCGCCGACCGCCCCGGCGGTCTGGTCTGGACGCTCATGGACCGGCACGACTTCGTCATCGATCCGCTGCCCAACCTGCTGTTCACCCGCGACTCGTCGGTCTGGATCGGCGACCGGGTCGGTGTGACCAGCCTGGCCATGCCGGCCCGGCGGCGGGAGACCACGCTCACCGACGCGATCTACCGCTACCACCCGCGTTTCGTCGGCACCGAGTTCGTCTACCACCCCCGGCTGGAGCACCTGGAGGGCGGCGACGTGCTGCTGCTCGCGCCGGGCGTGCTCGCCGTCGGCGTCGGCGAACGCACCACCCCGGCCGGCGCGGAACGGCTGGCCCGGCAGGTGTTCGCGGCCGGGCTGGCGCACACCATCCTGGTGGTGCCGATCGCGCAGGAACGCGCCACCATGCACCTGGACACGATCTGCACCATGGTCGACGTCGACGCCGTGCTGATGTACGCGAACGTCGCCGACCAGATGTCCGCGTACACGGTCATCGCCGGCGCGGACGGCGACGACCTGCGGGTCGACGGGCCGGCGCCGTTCCTGCGGGCCGCCGCCGACGCGATGGACCTCGACCAGCTCCGGGTGATCGACACCGGCCTGGACCCGGTCACCGCCGAACGCGAGCAGTGGGACGACGGCAACAACACGCTCGCGATCGCGCCCCGGCTGTGCGTCGGCTACGAGCGCAACGTGGAGACCAACGCGCAACTGGAACGGGCCGGCATCGAGGTGATCGCCATCGCCGGGTCGGAGCTGGGCTCCGGGCGGGGCGGCCCGCGCTGCATGTCCTGCCCGCTGGTGCGGGAGAAGGGCGGGGCCGCCTGACCCGGAGACGTCAGCGCAGCGTCAGCTGCCGGCCGAGCAGGCCCTGGCGGGCCCGGCGGCCGGCCGCGTCGAGCGGTTCCCGCTCCGCGACCGCCTCGGCGTAGCGCTTGGCGAACTCCGCCACCGGCGCCTCCCACTCGGCGGCCGGGGTGTCCTCCGGCAGGTCCCAGACCGGCGCGAGGCGCCCGTGCGCCCGGAACATGCCCGCGAACTTCGTGTCGTCGCCGAGCGTCAGCGCGCCCGCCGCGGCGAGCCGGGACAGCGCGTCCAGCGCGGCGTCCTCGTCCTCCGGCAGGACCAGGCGCACGTGGGCCTTCTCCGGCACCTGACACCAGTACGCGGCCGGCGCGGCGGCCAGCTTGACGGTCGGGTAGATCGCCGAGTTGGCCCGCTCCAGGGACGCCTGGACGTTCGGGTCGTCGGCGGCGCCCGGGTCGAGCCAGAAGTCGAACCCGTCGTGCATGGTGATCTCCAGCGGGCCGTCCACCAGGATGTCCTGGAGGCGGGGGCCCGGCCCGGGCAGCGGCGGCACGCTCACCTGGCCGCCCGGCTCGGTGCGCAGCGCGGAGATCAGCGCGTCGGCCAGGTCACGGGAGACGTCGCCGGACTGCTGGTGCCGTTGCAGGCCGATGAAGACCCGCCCGTCGGGCTTGGTCATCGCCGGGGCGGCCATCGGCAGCACGGTGGCCAGCGTGACCGGCCGGTCGCCGTACTCCTCGATCAGTTCCGGGGTCAGCCGCAGCGGCGCGGACGCGGCCGGGACCAGCTCGCGCAGGGCGATCCACTCCGGCTCGTCCGCCAGGCCCTCGAACGGCCGGGGCACGAAGACGTCGCGCACCTTCTCCCGCTTCGGGGTGGCCTCGCCGGCCCGCTGGTTCTTCCGACGCTTGCTCATGCGCCCGCTCCGCTCCGCTCGCTCATGGCGAGACAGCCTAGATGCCGGGTCTCGGCGGCGAGGGCCGGACCCGCCCGCCGCGTCGGTCAGCCGGCCGCGACCAGGTCGGTCCGCTGCGTCGGGACCGGGTCGAACCGCGCCCACACGCTCTGGCCCAGGCCGTCGCGCTCCACGCCCCAGCCGCTGGCGAGCCCGGCGACGATGTGCAGCCCTCGCCCGTCCGCCGCGTCCGGCGAGGCGGTACGCATGCACGGGCCGGCGCCTGATCCTCCGTCGGTGACCCGGAGTTCGACGCTCGGCCCCTGCTCGGTCGGGCGCAGCCGCCAGGCGACCCGCACGACGCCGCCGGGCAGCGCGTCGGCGTGCCGGACCGCGTTGCCGACCAGTTCGGCGAGGACCGCGACCAGGTCGGCCACCAGGACCGGGGGTACGACATCGGTCAGCTCGTCGGCGAGCCGGTGCCGGGCCAGGCGCGCGCCGGTGGGGTCGTGGGGCACCACCACGCACCACGACCGTTCGGCCGGACCAGTCGACACGTCGTTCCTTCCCCGCCCGTGAGCGCCCCGGTCAACCCCGGGGCAGCCGCACCTCTGCGACCGTACCGCCACCGGCTCTGGGCCGGAGGGATACCCATCCATTCTGCTGTTCAACGATCTGGCGGACGAGATAGAGACCGAGCCCGGCGCCGGGATACCGGCGGCGGTCGCCGGACTCCCCCTGCCAGAACCGGTCGAAGGCCCGCTCCACGTGTTCCGGCCGGATGCCGATGCCCCGGTCGGCCACCCGGAACGAGACGGTCCGCTCGTTCGCCTCGGCGGTGATCTCGATCGGCGTGTCCGGCAGCGAGTACTTCCCGGCGTTGGTGCCCAGTTCGGTGAGCACCGTGGCGAGGCTGTGCCGGTCGCCGAGCGCCTTGGGCAGGTCGGCGGGCAGGTCGAGCACGACCCGGTGCCGGACGTCCGCCGGCAGGTCCACCACCGCCGCGCGCAACGCGTCGACCAGGTCGAACGGCGCGGCCGGTTCGCCACCGGGACGGTTCTCGGTGGCGGCGGTCAGCAGCCGGTCGACCAGGCGGGCCAGTTCGTTGGCGCGCTGGCCGATGATCCGGGCGGCCTGCCTGCGGTCGCCGTCGCTCAGCGAGTCCCAGTGGTCGGTGAGCGTGTCCGCGTACCCCTTGATGACGGTGACCGGCGTCCGCAGCTCGTGGCTGGTCACCGCGACGAACAGGTCCCGGTCGTGGTCGCGCCGCTGCTGGTCGGTGGTGTCGCGGAAGCTGACCACGCGCAGCGCGTTCGGGCCGGGCAGTTCGCCGGAGGTGATCCGCAGCCAGCGGCCGTCCGGCAGCCGGTGGTCGAGCACCTGGCCGGGTGGCGGCAGCGGGAACGGCAGCGGCCGGCTCAACGCCTCGTCCGCCGGCCGGCCGGTCACCTCGACCGCGGCCGGGTTCCAGAGCCGGACACGTCCGTCCCGGTCCACCACCGCGAGGCCGTCGGCGAGCGCCGCCACGACCGGGCCGTCCCCGTGTACGGGCAGGCCGGTCTGGTCGCCGTACATGTGGGCGATGCAGGCGGCGATGTAGCCGATGACGGCACGTTGCGAGGGTTGCAGCGGCTCGCCCAGCGGGTAGAGCGCGTGCAGGCTGCCGACTGTCAGCCCGCCGACCTCGGCACGTGCCACGATCATCCGGCAGAGGCCCCGGCCGGCGACCTCGACGGCGAGCGCGCCCGGGATCGCGTCGACCCGGACCTCCCGCACCGGCGGGCCGGCGAGTAGGCAGACGGTGGCGGGGTCGGTGGCGGGCAGCGGGCGGCCGAGGACGAACTCGGCGCTGCCGGTCGCCGCGATCACCCGTCCCCCGGCCGGGGTGAACTCCACGAAGACCAGACCGGCGGCGCCGACCGCCGGTTCGACCTCGCGGAGCAGGCGGGTGAGCACGGCGAGACCTGACTCGCCCGAGTTGATCATGTTGATCACTGCGGTGTGGCCGGCGATGAAGGCGGGGTAGTCGGTTCGCTCCGGCATGTCCCGAGTGTGCCGCGCCGCCCGCGTCCGTGACACCCCCGGCCGGTCGACCGTCCCCGGTACCGATCGACGGGACTCACCGGCCCAACCGGGCCAGCGCGTGGGCCGGCCGGTCCGTGATCACCCCGTCCACGCCGGCTTCGAGCACGAGTTCCAGGTCCTCCGGCTCGTTGACGGTCCAGACGTACACCGAGTTGCCGGCGGCGCGCAGGGCGGGCACCAGCCGCGGGCGGGCCCGGACGAGGTCCACACCCGGGCCGGCGATCCGGCTGCCGAACGGCAGCCGGCCCAGCGGCAGCAGGCGCGGCAGCATCTCCAGCAGCAGCACGGTGGGCAGCGCCGGGGCGAGTTCCCGGACCCGGCGTACGGCGAGCGGCGAGAACGACATCACCGTCACCTGGACGGGATGGTCCGGGCGGGGCTCGGCCAGCCCGTACCGGCGCAGCATCTCGACCAGGCGGCGTTCGACCTCGCCCCGGTAGCGGGACGGATGCTTGGTCTCGATCAGCAGCCGGACCGGCCGCCCGGCGGCCAGCACCGCGTCGAGCAGCCGCTCCAGCGTGAGCAGCCGGGTGTGCGACTCGTCCAGCGGCGCGTCGTCCTCGGCGAGCGTCGCGGCCCGGTGCCAGGAGCCGAAGTCCAGCGCCTCCAGTTCGGCGAGCGTCCGCGCGCTGACCAGCCCGCGGCCGTTGCTGGTGCGGTCCAGCCGGCGGTCGTGCACGCAGACCAGATGCCCGTCACGGGTCAGCCGGACGTCGCACTCCAGCCCGTCCGCGCCCTCGTCGAGAGCGCGCAGGTAGGCGGCGAGCGTGTGTTCCGGCAGGTCGTACGAGGCGCCGCGATGGGCGAAGACCAGGGGGACGGTCATGGCCGCGTCACCGACTCAGGCGACCCGGCCCGGCTGCCCGTCGTCGGTGACCACCGGACGGCCGGCGGCGGCCCAGTCGCCCATCCCGCCGTCGACGTTGCGCACCTGGTCCCAGCCGTTGCGCATGAGGTAGCCGACCACCTGGGCGGACCGGCCGCCCGAGCGGCAGATCACCGCCACGTCGCGGTCCTGCGGGATCTCGGCGATCCGGGCGGGCAGCTCGGTCATCGGCAGGTGGTGGGCGGCCGGCGCGTGGCCGGCGGCCCACTCGTCGTCCTCGCGGACGTCGAGCAGGTAGACGTCGTCGGGCACGGCCGACGCGGGCACGCTGGGTAGTGAGGCTCCGAACACGGTAACCAAGCCTAGTCGCCCACGGCGCTCACAGCCGGTTGACCCAGCGCGGGTTGGCGCCGGCCCATTCCGGTACGCGCGTGTCGCGCAGCGCGGTGAACAGCCCGCCGCCGCCGTTGTCCAGCACCACGTACGAGACGCCGTCGATGGTCTGCGGGTAGGAGGGCACCTGGACCCCGCGCAGGGCGTCCGCGGGCAGGCCGCGCAGCGCGAACAACAGCTCGTCCAGGGGTACGCCGTTGGTGTCCACGGTCAGCGCCCCGCCTGCCGCGCGCAGCACGCGGTCCAGCTTGACCGGGTCGCTGCGCAGCCGCGTCTCGCCCGCCCGATCGAGCACCGCCCGCAGCATCTGCTGCTGGTGCCGCTGCCGGTCGTAGTCGCCGCCGGGCAGGTCGTAGCGCTGCCGCACGTAGTCGAGCGTCCGCGCGCCGTCCATCTGCTGGCAGCCGGCGTCGAACTGGTGCCGGGTGTGGATCGAGCGCACCGGCGTGTCCACGCACATCCGGATGCCGCCGAGCTGGTCGATCACCTGCTTGAAGCCGGAGAAGTCGACGAGTGCGGCGCCGTCGAAGCGGATCCCGGTGAGCCGGCTCAGGGTGGTGCTGAGCAGCCGCGCGCCGCCCTCACCGCCGCCGCCGTGCTCGTACGCGGCGTTGACCTTGTCCTGGCCGCCGGGGAAGCCCGGTGCCGCGGGGAGCGCCACCAGCAGGTCGCGCGGCACGGAGATCAGGTACGCCTGCCGCATCCCGGCCGGTACGTGCACGATCAGGATGCTGTCGGAGCGCTGGTCCTCCGGGTTCGCGCCGGGCCGGTGGTCGGAGCCGATCAGCAGGTAGTTGAGCGCGCCGTCCAGGTCTGTCCGCTTGTTGCGGGCGGCCGGGTCGAGCAGTTGCTCCTTGGCCACGGTGCGGTCGTAGCGCGAGGTGAGCCAGTGCAGCCCGGCGACGCCGAGCGTGGCGAGCAGGACCAGGACGAGTCCGGTGCCGAGCAGGAACCGGGCCCAGCGGGCGGGTCCACCCCGCCCGCGTCGGTTCCGTGCTGGCCTGGACGTGACGATCCCCCCGTAGCCGCGACATGAGACCCGCTCACGTCAGGCTACGGGGGGATCGGCCGACCGGTATCGCTTTCGCGCAGGTCAGCGGGTCATTTACGGGTGGAGAGGACGTCCGGGTTGTTCACCACGAAGTCGGCCAGCTTGTCGTTCTTGACCGCCTGGAACATGTCCATCGTCGCCTCGTTGAACGTCTCCCGGCCGTTGCCGTTGCCGGCGAAGGTGCCGCCGTTGGTCCGCAGGGTGACCAGGTCGTTCCCGTTGAGGTTCTTGAGCGTGAAGATGAAGTCGGCGATCGGCACGCCGCCGGTGTCCAGGACGAACGCCTTGCCGGCCGCCTTCATCAGCGAGTTCAGCTTGATCGGGTTGGTGAGCATGCCGCCCTCGGTGGCCTTCTTGGCCATCGCCTTGATCAGCTGCTGCTGGTTCTGCTGCCGGTCGTAGTCGCTGTTCGGCAGGCCGTAGCGCTGGCGGGAGTAGTCGAGCGCCTCCCAGCCCTCCATCTCCCGGCAGCCCTTCTTGTGCACCACTGCCTTGTACGGCTTGCCGGTCTTCTTCGCGTCGGCGTTCCACATCGGCTTGCCGTCGACGTACGACATGTGGTGCGACTTGACCTCGTGGCTGACGCAGATCCGCACCGAGCCGAGCGCGTCGATCACGCTCTTGAAGCCGCCGAAGTTGATGATCGCGGCGCCGTCGAAGCCGATGCCGGTCATCGACTTGATCGTCTTGGCCATCAACTGGGCGCCGCCCTCCCAGCCGCCGCCGTTCTGGGCGCCGTGGAAGAAGGCCGCGTTGATCTTGTCGGTGCCGCCCTTGTAGCCGCTCTTCTCGAAGGCCGGGATACGCGCCTCGGTGTCCCGGGGGATCGAGATCAGGTACGCCTGGTCGTGGCTGGCCGGGATGTGCAGGATGATGATCGTGTCCGACCGGACGTCGTCGGCGGCCCAGCGGGCCCGTGCGTCCACGCCGAGCAGCAGCATGTCGATCGGGCCTTCGAGGCTGCTGCCGCCCTCGGCGTCGGACTTGCCGGCCTCACCGAGCAGGTTGCGCTGGGCGATGTTGTTGGTGGCCTGACCGATGACCGCCTTGCTGCCGACGATCGCGACGCCGCTGGTCACCATCAGCACCGCGCCCAGCACCAGCGTGAGCTTCGCCCAGAGCGGGTCCTTGCGCTTGGTGCGCTTCTTCTTGCCACCGCCGGGACCGCGACCGCCGGAACCGGGCTGTGTGGGGATGACCGGAGGGACCCGCCCGGATGATCCGGGTGCCGGTGACTGCGGGCGACGGCTGGTCTGGACCGACATGCGTGCTCCAGCTCGGTGATCGGGGGCGGGACCACTTTACGTATCTGTTCCCGTTCTCGCGACCTCGTAGGGTCGCAATTCCCGTCAATACCGGCCGACATCTTCGGGTTGTGACCGAACGGGCAGGGGTAAGGAGCCGGTCGGCGGTTGGCCTCCGTGGTGGCGAGGTCCTAACGCGCGAGACCGGTCATGTCGTGCCGGCGTCAGCCGCCCGCGTTGTCGCCCGAACCCTTCTGGTTGGCCTGCATCCACTCGGCCATCCGGTCCGCGGCGATGGCCTTGTACATCGCCAGCGCCTTCTCCCGGTCGGAGACCACCACCGATTGGCCGTCGATGGTCTGGCCGCCCAGGTGCGGGCTGGTGACGAACGTCAGGTTCTCGCCCCGCAGGCTGCGGAACTGCACTGCCATGTCGGTCAACGAGAATCCCTGGTCGACCGTGACGGCGGCGGTCACCGCCTTGAGGAAGTCGTTCAGCTTCTTCGGGTTGGTGAGCGTCCCGGTGCTGGCCGCCTTGTCCATCAGCGCCTTCAGGAACTCCTGCTGGTGCCGCATCCGGGCGAAGTCGCCGTCCGGGAACTGCTTGCGCTGCCGGACCCAGTCCAGCGCCTCGGCGCCGTTCATGTGGTTCACGCCCTTGGTGAACGTCCGGTACGGCTTGTGGATCGAGGTGATGGTCCGCTCCACCTTGAGGTCGACCCCGCCCAGGGCGTCGGTGACCTCCTTGAAACCGCCGAAGTCGATGGCCATCACGTGGTCGATCCGTACGTCGGTGAAGCACTCCACGGTCTTCACCGCGAGCGGCAGGCCGCCGAACGCGAACGCCGCGTTGATCTTGTTGCGCGAGCCGGAGTCGCAGGACGCGCCGGCGCTCTCCGGGATCGGCACGTACAGGTCACGCGGCACCGAGACCAGGTATGCGCTCTTGTGGTCGGCGGGGATGTGCATGACGATCACGGTGTCCGCGCGCCACTTGCCGGAGCCGTCGACCGGGGCGTCCGGATCCCGCGAGTCGCTGCCCACGAGCAGGATGTTGAACGCGCCCTCGACCTGCTTGGCCGGCCGCCCGCCGGTGATCCCGGCGAACGGATCGGTGCGCGCCAGGTCGTCGTCCAGGTTGCGGGCGTAGAACCAGGCGCCGAGGCCGCCGAGCAGCGCCAGCACCAGCACCGCGACACCCGCCACCAGACCGATGCGCCCCCAGCGCGGCCGGGGACCACGCCGGCCGGACCCACCCGGACCGCCGCCGCCCGGACCACCGGGACCGGTCGGCCCGGCCGGGCCGCCGGGACCGCCGGAGCGGGGCGCCTCGTCGTGTGCGGGGTACCACGTGGCTTCCGAGGGGCGGGCGCGCCCGGTGGCGCCGCGGCCGGAGCCGGGAACCGCGGCGCGGCCCGCGCCCCGGTTCAGGTGTCGGGGGAGCGGGGCGCCGGCAGACGAGGTCGCTGACATGTAACCGAGGGTAGGTCGGCCCGGCCACCGACGCCCTCGTACGCGCCCCGATGTCAGCCGCGTCCCCGGCGGGTTCAGTACCCGAGACGCCCGCGGAAGTACTCGATCGTGCGTCGGAGGCCGTCTTCGGGCGTGACGCTCGGCTCGTATCCGAGCAGTTCGCGGGCGAGGGTCAGGTCCGGGCGGCGCATCTCCGGGTCGTCGGAGGCACGAGTGATGTAGCTCACCTCGGACGTGCTTCCGGTGAGTGACACGATCGTCTCGGCCAGTTGCCGCATCGACATCTCGTGCTCGGTGCCGCAGTTGATCGGCCCGGTCTCGGTCGAGTCGAGCAGCAGCAGGATGCCGCGCACCAGGTCGTCGACGTAACAGATCGAACGGGTCTGGTCGCCGGTGCCGTGCACAGTGATCGGCTCGCCGCGCAGCGCCTGGGAGATGAACGTCGGGATGGCCCGGCCGTCGTCCGGGCGCATCCGCGGGCCGTACGTGTTGAAGATCCGCACGATCGCGGTGTCGGTGCCCCGGCTCCGGTGGTAGGCCATGGTGGCCGCCTCGGAGAAGCGCTTCGCCTCGTCGTAGACGCTCCGGATGCCGATCGGGTTGACGTTGCCCCAGTACGTCTCCCGCTGCGGGTGCTCCTTCGGGTCGCCGTACGCCTCGGAGGTGGAGGCCATCAGGAACCGCGCGCCGTCGTCGGTGGCCCGCTCCAGCAGCGCCAGCGTGGCCACCGAGCCGACCCGGAGGATCTCCACCGGCAGCTTCTCGAAGTCGGTGGGGCTGGCCGGGGACGCCATGTGCAGGATCGCGTCGAACCGCTCGGCCATCGCCGGGTGCTGCGGCAGGCCGTCGGAGATGTCCGCCTCGACGAGCGTGAAGGTCGGCTTGTCCAGCAGATGGGCCACGTTGTCCTTGGACCCGGTGACGAAGTTGTCCAGCACCACGACGTCGCAGCCGCGCTCGACGAGCCGGTCGACCAGGTGGGACGGTACGAAACCGGCGCCGCCGGTGACGAGGATGCGGTGTCCGGTACCGAAGCGGGGAGCGACCTTCATGGCGGCCAGCCTATACACGCGAGGCGGGGCCCCCGCGTAAGGCAGGGGCCCCGCTCGACGGTGGTGCTCAGTGGGCGCCGGCTCCGGTGAGCGAGCGCACCTCCAGCTCCGCGTACTTCTCCTCGTCGCTCTCCTTGGACAGGATCGTGCCGAGCCAGCCGCACAGGAAGCCGAACGGGATCGAGATGATGCCCGGGTTCGACAGCGGGAACCACTGCCAGTCGTGGTCGGGGAACATCGCCGTCGGCGCGCCGGAGACGACCGGCGAGAAGAAGACGAGCACCACGGCGGCGAGCAGGCCGCCGTAGATGGCCCAGACCGCGCCCGAGGTGTTGAACCGCTTCCAGAACAGGCTGTAGAGGATCGCCGGCAGGTTGCCCGACGCGGCGACCGCGAACGCCAGCGCGACCAGGAACGCCACGTTCAGGTTCTGCGCGTAGATCGACAGGACGATCGAGACCGCGCCGATCACCAGCGCGGAGATGCGGGCGACGGTCACCTCCTGCCGTTCCGACGCCTGCCCGTTCTTCACCACGTTGGCGTAGAAGTCGTGCGCCAGGCTGGACGACGACGCCAGTGTGAGCCCGGCGACCACCGCGAGGATCGTGGCGAACGCGACCGCTGCGATGATCGCCAGCAGTGTCGCGCCGCCCAGGTCCCCGCCGAGGAACTGCTCCCCCAGCTTCTCGGCGAGCTGTGGCGCCGCGGTGTTGCCCGCCTTGTCCTGTGCGGTGATCTCCGACCCGCCGACGATCGCCGCCGCGCCGAAGCCGAGCGCCAGGGTGAGCAGGTAGAACGTGCCGATGATGCCGATCGCCCAGAGCACGCTCTTCCGGGCCGCCCGCGCGGTCGGCACGGTGTAGAAGCGGATCAGGATGTGCGGCAGGCCGGCCGTGCCGAGGACCAGCGCGATGCCCAGCGAGAGCAGGTCCATCTTGCTGTAGAACGTCTTCAGCGCGTCGCCGGGTGTCTCCACGCCGTAGCGCAACCCGGGTTCGAGGAACGCCGCTCCCTTGCCCGAGGCGCTGGCCGCGTCGCCGAGCAGCGAGGACAGGTTGAACTTGTACTTGGCGAGCACCAGCAGCGTCATCGCCAGCGCGCCGCCCATCAGCAGGAACGCCTTGACGATCTGGACGTACGTGGTGCCCTTCATGCCGCCGACGGTCACGTAGATGATCATCAGGGCGCCGACCATGATGATGGTGGCGACCTTGGCGGTGTCGGCGTCCATGCCGAGGAACGTGGTGCCCGGCTTGATGCCGAGCAGCAGGGCGACGAGCGCGCCGGCGCCGACCATCTGGGCCAGCAGGTAGAAGATCGACACCGTGATGGTGGAGACCGCCGCGGCGGTCCGGACCGGCCGCTGCCGCATCCGGAACGCCAGGACGTCCGCCATCGTGTACCGGCCGGAGTTGCGCAGCAGCTCGGCCACGAGCAGCAGCGCCACCAGCCAGGCGACCAGGAAGCCGATCGAGTAGAGGAAGCCGTCGTAGCCGTAGAGCGCGATGATGCCGGCGATGCCCAGGAAGGACGCCGCCGACATGTAGTCGCCGCCGATCGCCATGCCGTTCTGGAAGCCGGAGAAGGACCGGCCGCCGGCGTAGAAGTCGGTGGCGGTCTTGGTCTGCCGGCTGGCCCAGACGGTGATCGCCAGCGTGATCGCCACGAAGACCAGGAACAGCGTGATGGTGAGGTTCCGGGCGGTGGTGCTGCCCGCCTCAGCCGCGAGGACCGTGTTCATGGGTCACCTCCCCCATCTCGTCGCGGATCCGGTCGGCGACCGGGTCGATCCGGCGGCTGGCGAACCGCGAGTAGAACCAGGCGATGAGGAACGTGGAGACGAACTGGAGCAGGCCGAAGACCAGGGCGACGTTGATGTTGCCGATCAGCTTCGTGCCCATGAATCCCCGCGCGTACGCGGAGAGGATGACGTAGAGCGCGTACCACAGGAAGAACGCGACGGTCATCGGGAAGACGAAGCCGCGCAGCGTGCGCCGCAACCCGGCGAACTCGTCCGACCGCTGGACGGCGAGGTACCGTTCCGCCGCCGACTCGGCGGGTGCGGACGCGGGTGTGTCCGTGGACATCTGTGGATCACCACCTTCGCAAGGCGTGGGGGAGTTTCGCGCACGGTAGAGAGCGCGCTCCCGGCCCGGGAAGGCTCCGCCGCCGGGCGGCGAACGGCTGCGCCGAACGGCACCCCCACTGCGCCCAGTGACCCACGTCACTCCGCTAACCGGTCACCCTCCACCCGGTCGATCATGAGGTTGACGGCGACAAATCGGACGCGGATCGCGGCCAACCTCATGATCGACGGAGGAGAGGGGTCAGCCGGGGAGGTCGTGGTAGCGGCCCCGGTAGTGCAGCAACGGGGGTGTGTCCCGGGGCAGGTCCACCGACTCGATAGTGGCCTCGACCAGCAGGCCCCAGCCGTACTCGCGGGCGGTGTCCAGGCGGCAGCCCGCCCACCCGCCGGCGTCGGCGGGCACCGGGCCGTACGGCGTCTCGGTCCAGGCGTCGAGCGCGAACAGGCCGCCGGGCGACGGGAACAGCCCGGCGAAGCGGTCGGCGAGCTGCCGGTGCTGCGGACCCAGCGGGGCCACCGCGAACCGTCCCGCCTCCTCGATCGCCGCCCACAGGTCCGACTCCGGGTCGACCAGGCCGAGCAGCCGGTCCGGTTCGCCCTCGGCCACCAGCGTGGAGGAGACGGTCAGCCCGGCCGGACCGGGCGCGGTCCAGAGCGTCACCGGGGCGGCCAGCCGCCCGCGCAGCCGGCGTACCGGCGAGCGTTGCGCGGCCGGCGCCGCGAACGGATCGGTGGAGTGGATCTGCGCGCCCGGCTCTGGATTCACGTGAAACATTGTGCCGCCCGCCACCGGGCGAGGCTCGACGGAACGCCCTACCCTGCCGGGCATGGCTCTCGTCCCACCGCAGAAGCTCGCCCAGGACCGGATGGTCAGCGCCGACGCCGTTCTCGGTGGTCAGGTCGATCTCCGTGCCTACCCGTACCGGCACCTGATGGTCATCGCCCGGCACAAGTGGGGCAGCAGTGGGTTCCCGCCGCTCATGGCGGCGGTCGAGCACCTGTCGAACTACGGCTGGGACCTGGTGAACGTGCTCAGCGTCGGCGACGGCCACCACGTCTACGCGACGATGCGCCGCACCGCCTGACGGCAGCCCGAGACGCGCGGATCAGTCGTCGTCGAGCAACCGGCGGGCGGCGGCCAGCACCTCCGGGTCGGCGCAGCCGGCCGCGTACCCGGCGATCCGGCGCCGGATGTCGCGCCCGAGCAACCGCTCCCCGATCCGCTCGGCGACCGGGCGCAGGAACGCGGGCCGGCAGCGGAAGTTGTACCGCCACGTCGCGATCGTGGTGCCGGGATCCGGGCCGGGCGCGAACCGCCAGCCGCCGCCGAACCGCTCGAAGAACCACGGTCCGCGCACCATCTTCATGCCGACGTTCGTCGGCGGTGACCAGGACACGTACTCGCTGACCATCACCAGGCCGTGCCGGGAGCGGGTGAATGTCTGCACGCCCCGCCCGGGCCGCGTCGCGCCGTCGACGAAGTGCTGCTCGCGGACGAACGGATCCCAGCGGTACCGCACCGGGGCGGTGGTCTGGGAGACGGCGAACGCCAGCTCCGGAGGGACCGGGACGGTGACGACCGCTTCGACGACAGGCATCAGCGCCTCGGGGTGACATTCGCCAGCAGCTCCGGCTGCCGGTGATCGAGTGTGTCCCCGGCCATGTACGCGCCGAGCAGCGCCGCGCCCCCGCCGTACGCCAGGCCGACCGGCAGTGCCAGCCAGAGCCACACGTCGCCGAGCAGCGCGGCGGCCACCACGAACGGCACCGCCACCACCGCGGAGCCGACCATGGAGACCAGGGTGAGCAGACCCTTGGTGAATCCCGCGCCGCTGTTCAGGGCGAACGGGTTGCTCGACTCGGGCAGCGAGTACGCGCCGAGCACTGAGACGAACGCGTTGATCGCGAGCCCGCAGCCGTACGCGGCGAACAACGCGCCACCCATCACGCCGAGCCATTCGGGCCGGCCGAGGACGACGGCCAGCGCGACGGCGATCACGAGGAGCATCGGCACCACGTAGATCGAGAACGCGGCCATCCGGGCCCGCAGCTCCACCCGCCCCGGCACACCGGCGACCACGTTCGCCGCGAACGAGCTGCCGTCGAAGCCGAACTGGTTGGCGAGCGTCAACGACGCGAGCGCCCCCACGAAGACCATGGTGAGGCTGACCATCGCCGGTGAGGAATCGGCTGTCGCCTGGTCGAACGCGGCGCCGCCCTCGGACAGGAACGCGGGGCCGCCCAGGTTGACCATCAGCGGCACGAACACGCCGACCACGGCGACGGTGATCAGGTTGGCCCGGCGGCGGGCGTCCCGCCACCAGTAGCGGCACTCCCGGGCGACGATCGCGCCGAACCGGTCCCGCCGGGCCCAGCCCACCGCGCGGGGGAAGAGCTGCGCGACCGCGCCGCCGGCCACAGCGCGCGGCGTCCGCGCGGGGCCGCTGCTCGCCGTGCCCACCATCGCCGACTCCAGCGACCGCGACCACCAGAACAGGAGTACGCCGAGCGTCGCGACCGCGATCAGCAGCTTCACCACCGCCGCACCGGTCCGCCCCTGGGCCACGTCCACGCCGGCGGTCCACGGTGCGCCGAACGGCGTCCAGCCGACCACCCGGGCCACACCGTCCAGCCGGTCCCAGTCGGTCTGCCGTACCGCCGCGAGCACCAGCAACTGCAACGGCCCGAGCAGCGCGGCCAGCACCGCGAGCAGCACGGCGGCCAGGTCGCGTACCCGGCGGGAGCGCAGCATCGTCGCGAACGCACTGGTCAGCGCGCGGGCACCGGCCAGGCAGACGAGCAGCCCGACGACCAAGCCGAGCGCGCCGACCAGGGCGGCCGCCCATCCACCGAGCGCGCCGGCGGTGACCACCAGCCCGGCCGCCGTGATCGCCGTCGCCAGGGCCGGCACGCTGACCAGGGCGGCGGCGAGCAGACCGGTGACCAGGGTGCGGCGGGACAGCGGCAGCAGCGCGAACCGGGCCGGGTCGAGCGTCTCGTCCACGCCGAAGAAGACGAGCGGCAGGAGCAGCCAGCCGAGCGTCAGAACGCCACCGCCGAACGCGGCGATCATCAGCGCGTACCGGGACTCGCCGGCCAGCCCCGGCGCGGCGAGCAGGAAGAACCCGACGGCGGCGAACCAGAGCCCGAACAGCAGGCCGAGGACGAACAGCGCGACCCGCCAGGTCTGACCCCGGAAGTTGTTGCCGAGCACCCGCAGCTTGAGCCGGACGAAATGCCAGGGCGACACGCGCCGGGCCGGACGCTCGGGGACGGTCACCGGGACAGCCACGACAGCTCCTCGCCGGTCGCGGTCCGGCCGCCGACCACCTCCACGAAGACGTCCTCCAGCGACCGGTCGCCGCGCACCTCGGCCAGCGTGCCCACCCGCTTGATCCGGCCCTCGGCCAGGATCGCCACGTGGGAGCAGAGCCGCTCGACCACCTCCATCACGTGGCTGGAGAAGATCACCGTTCCGCCGCCGCCGACGTACCGGTGCAGGATGTCGCGGATCAGCGCCGCCGAGACCGGGTCGACGGCCTCGAACGGCTCGTCCAGCACCAGCAGGCGCGGACCGTGCAGCAGCGCGCAGGCCAGCCCGATCTTCTTCTTCATGCCCGCCGAGTAGTCGACCACCAGCGTGCGGCCGGCGTCGGAGAGCGCCAGCACGTCGAGCAGCTCCGCCGCCCGCTGGTCGACCACCGCCGGGTCCATGCCGCGCAGCAGACCGTGGTACGCCAGCAGCTCCGCCCCGCTCAGCCGGTCGAAGAGGCGTACGCCGTCGGGCATCACACCGAGCAGGCTCTTGGCTCGGACCGGGTCGGCCCAGACGTCGTACCCGAGCACCCTCGCCTCACCGGCGTCGGGCCGCAGCAGGCCGACGGCCATGGAGAGGGTGGTGGTCTTGCCCGCTCCGTTCGGGCCGAGCAGGCCGTAGAACGAGCCGGTCGGCACGGCGAGGTCGACGCCCGCCACCGCGACCTTGGTGTCGAAGCGCTTGGCCAGACCACGAAGGGAGAGCGCGGGGTGCTGATCGGTCATGGTCCGACCGTATCGGGCTCCGGCCAGCGGCTGCTCGGGCGGCAGGGTGATCTTCTGCTCCTACCTGGGGAGTAGCGCCTACAGGCGCAGCGACTCCGGGGTGTGCAGGCGGAGCATGGTGGCGCCGACGTCGCGGGGAAGCCGACGCCGGCTCGCCATCGACACCACCACCATGACGGTGAACGCCAGCGGCACCGTCCACGCGGCCGGCTGGGTGGTGAGCGTGGCCGGCCACCCGGTCAGCGGCGGGCCGAGCACGGTGAGCAGCACCGCCCCGACGGCCGCGCCGCCGCCGACCAGCACCCCGGCGGCGGCGCCCAGGTCGGTCAGGCCGCGCCACCAGATGCCGAGCACCAGCAGCGGGCAGAAGCTCGACGCGGCCACCGCGAACGCCAGCCCCACCACCTGTGACACGTCCAGCCCGGAGACGTTCAGCGAGAGCACCGCCGGCACCCCGCCGGCGATCACCGTGGCGAGCCGGAAGCCGCGTACCGAGCCGCGCCCCAGCACGTCCGTGGAGATCACCCCGGCCACGCTGGTGAGCAGGCCGGACGAGGTGGACAGGAACGCCGCGAACGCGCCGGCCGCGACGAGCGCGGCGAGCAGCCGGCCGGTGGTGCCGTCGCCGAGCGCGGCACCGGGCAGCAGCACCACCACCGCGTCGGTCTGGCCGCTCACCAGCAGTTGCGGGGTGTAGATGCGGCCCAGCACGCCGTACACGGTGGGCAGCAGGTAGAAGACGCCGACGAGCGCCAGCACCACGAGCGTGGTGCGGCGGGCGGCGGCGCCGTCGGGGTTGGTGTAGAAGCGGACCAGCACGTGCGGCAGGCCCATGGTGCCGAGGAACGTGGCCAGGATCAGCGAGTACGTGGCGAACAGCCCTCGGTCGTCCTCGCCGGCGGTGTCCGGCAGCAGCCATTCGGTGGCGCCGGTCGCCGCGCCGGACACCTCCGGCACCGGGTCACCGGCGGCGAACTCCAGGCGGTCGCCGGGGCGTACCTCCCGGATGTCGCCGTCGGGCAGGGTGAGCGTCGCGCGGTGCTCGACCACGACGGTGGTCGCGGTCCGGAACGTCGGTCCGTCGGGCGGGGTCACCGCCGGGCGGGCGTCGGCCTGCCACTGCAACGCCAGGAAGATGGCGGGTACGGCGAGTGCGGTGAGCTTGAGCCAGTACTGGAACGCCTGCACGAAGGTGATCGCCCGCATGCCGCCCAGCGCCACGTTCGCGGTCACCACCACGGCGACGAGCAGCGCGCCGAGCGGGTACGGCGAGCCGGTGAGCGTGGCGAGCGTCAGCCCGGCGCCCTGCAACTGCGGCACCAGGTACAGCCAGCCGATGAAGATCACGAAGACGGTGGCGAGCGTCCGCAGCCGGCGGGAACCGAGCCGCACCTCGCAGAAGTCGGGCAGCGTGAACGCGCCGGAGCGGCGCAGCGGCGCGGCCACGAACAGCAGCAGGGCGAGGTATCCGGCGGCGAAGCCGACCGGGTACCAGAGCACGTCCACGCCGTACTTGAGGATCAGCCCGGCGACGCCGAGGAAGCTCGCCGCCGACAGGTACTCCCCGCCGATCGCGGCGGCGTTCCAGGTCGGGCTGACCGACCGGGATGCGACCAGGAAGTCCGAGGTGGTGCGGGCCAGCCGCAGCCCGTAGAAGCCGATGCCGACGGTGACCAGGGTGACGGCGACGATCGCCGGGACCACGTAGCCGTTGGACATCAGTGTTCCGGCCGTCGGATCAGGTCGACGAAGTCCTGCTCGTTGCGTTCGGCCAGGCGCACGTACGCCCAGCCGACGACGATCAGGAACGGGAAGGACACGACGCCGAGCAGCAGCCACGGCAGGTTGACCCCGAGCACCGTGACCCGGCCGACAGTGGGCGCGATGGCGAACAGCCAGGGCAGGCCGCCGAGCCCGACCAGCACCAGCAGGCTGAGCCGCAGCGCGAGGGAGAGCTGGGCGCGCATCAGCCCCTGCACGAGCGTCTCGCCGACAGGGGTCTGCTGGGTCAGCTCGGAGCGGGTGCGGTCGGCCGGATTGCCGACCCGGGAGACCTCGGCCAGCACGACCCGGGTCCGCTTCGGCGCGGCGGCCGGCACCGGCCCGCTGCCCGGCTCGCGGAGCGGTGCGGACGCGCGCGGGCCGGGAACCGGGGCGGCCTCGGCGGGCCGCCCCGAAGGATGCTGTTCCGCGGCTCCGGTCACCTCCGGCAGTCTCGCCCGCTCAGCGGGAATGTCAAGAGCACGGTTCCGAGCCCTGTGCACAACCTGTGGATAACGCTTCACGGTTGTGGATAACCCGGTGGATGGCGTGGAGTCGTTGTGGACAGCGTCAGCTCAGCCCCACCCGTACCGGGTTCGCGGTCGCCGAGCCGAGCCAGGTGTGCGGGTTGCCGAACCAGCACCACCCGAGCTTCGGCGCGCCCTGGCTGATCCACAGCGCCGGCACCCGCCGGTCGCCGCAGCGCGACCCCACGAGCGAGAAGCACCTGTTGCTCGCCAGCGCCTGCGGGTGCAACGTGACGAACGCCAGCCCCTCGTCGATCGTGATCGGCAGCCGGTCCTTCGCGGTCATGTCCTCGAGCGCGGCCGACGGCGGCACGTTGCGGTACTCCTCGCCCCGGTCCACGTCGAAGAGCAGGTACGCGGGACCGGACGGCACCTCCAGCTCCTTGATCGGGTGGAACGTGGGCAGGTCGTCGGCGGGGAAGTTCCGGTCGAGGACGCCGGTCTTGCGCTTGCCGGCGAGCGTGGTGAGCGCGATGCGTTCCGGCACCGGCACCAGCTCCCGCGTGGTCACCAGCAGGAACGGCACCCGGGCGTCGGTGGGAGCGGCCAGTCCGGCGGCACCGGTGACCGCCGCGTCGCGCAGCGGGGTGAGCAGCGCCCGGAACTCCTCCTCGGTCTGCCCGGCCAGTGCCGGGTACCCGAGCTGCACGAGGCGGTCGAGCTGGCGGTCGAATTCGGTAGCGGCGTCGAAACGGTCGTCGGACATGCGGTCCCCCACCCTGTCGTACGGTCTGCCGTACATTGTACGTCAGCGCTCCCGACGCCCCCGTCCCTCAGCGGCTCCAGTCCTGTTTCGCGGTGCGTACCAGCTTGTCCTTCAGCTCCCGGGTGTGCCGGCGGCTCACCGGCAGCTCGGATCCGTCGATCACCACCACGTAGCCGGAGTTGACCAGCCGCAGCTCGGCGATGAGCCGCAGCTGCACCAGATACGACCGGTGGATCCGGACGAACCCGGCATCGGCCCAGCGCTCGGCCAGCGTCGCCAGCGACACCCGGACCAGGTGCGACCCCTCCGCCGTGTGCAGCCGCGCGTAGTCGCCCTGCGCCTCCACCCACCGCACCGCCGAGCGGGGCAGCATCCGCGTGGTGCCGGCCAGCTCGATCGGGATGGTCGGATCCTCCTCCGCCCGGGCCAGCGCGGCCGGATGCGACGGCACCACCCGGGAGCCGATCACCCGGCGCAGCGACTCGGCCAGCCGCTCGGCGCGTACCGGCTTGCGCACGTAGTCGGTGGCGCCCAGGTCGAACGCGTCCACCGCGCCGTCGTCGTACGCGGTGACGAACACGATCGCCGGCGGCCGGGCGAACCGGCGCAGCACCCGGGCCAGCTCCATGCCGTCCAGCCCCGGCATCCGGATGTCGAGGAACACCACGTCCACGTCGTCGTCGCGCAGCACGCGCAGCGCCTCGGTCGCGTCCCCGGCCGTGTGCAGCCGGGCCACCCGGGGGTCGGCGCGCAGGTGGTACGCCAGCTCGTCGAGCGCGGGCGGCTCGTCGTCCACCGCCAGCACCCGGAGGAAACCGGTGCCGGTGACGGTCACGACGACGCCCGGACGCCGGGGTGGAACTTCGGCACACGCATGCTGACCTTCGTACCCGAACCCAGGCCGGTCTCCACCACCAGGCCGAAGCCGTCCCCGAAGACCGACCGGAGCCGTTCGTCGACGTTCGAGAGGCCGACGTGCTGCCCCGGGTCGTCGGCCGGGTCGCCGGCCGCGCCCGACACCTCGGCGATGCCGGCGGTAAGCGTCGTCGGATCCATCCCCACCCCGTCGTCCTCCACCGTGATGTGACACTCCGCGCCCGCGTCCCGGGCCTCGATGCTCACCATGCCGGTGCCCGGCTTGCGGGACAACCCGTGCCGGACCGCGTTCTCCACGAGCGGCTGGAGGCAGAGGAACGGCAGCGTCACCGGCAGCACCTCCGGCGCGATCTGGAGGCGCACCTGGAGCCGCTCGCCGAAGCGCGCCCGCTCGATGGTCAGGTAGCGGTCGATCGAACGCAGCTCCTCGGCCAGCGTGGTGAACTCGCCGTGCGCCCGGAACGAGTAGCGGGTGAACTCGGCGAACTCCAGGATCAGCTCCCGCGCCCGCTCCGGGTCGGTGCGCACGAACGAGCCGATCGCGGTGAGCGCGTTGTAGATGAAGTGCGGGCTGATCTGAGCGCGCAGCGCGCGTACCTCGGCCCGCGCCAGCCGCTCCCGCGACGACTCCAGCTCGGCCAGCGCGAGCTGGTCACCCGCCCAGTGCGCGGTCTCCAGCGTCGCCTGCACCAGACCCGGGGCCGGGCGCTCGTCGGCCACCGCCACCAGCGCCCCGACCACCCGCCCGTCCGCGCGCAGCGGCGCCACCACCGCGCCGCGCACCGGGCAGTCGACCAGGTCGCAACGCAGCTCCGACTCGCCCAGCACTGTGGAGCGCCCGCTGTCGGCCGCCCGCCGGGCCGCCGCGACCAGCTGGTCGCCGTGGTGCGCGCCCTGCCCGTCGACCGCGAGCAACGCGTCGCGGTCCGTCAGCGCCAGCCCGGCCGCGCCCACGAGGGCCCGCAGATGGCGTACGGCCTTCGCCGCGTCCGCCGCGGTCAGGCCGGCGCGCAGCGGCTCGGCGGCGAGCCCCGCGGTGTGCAGCACCTCGTACGTGGCCCGCTGCGTGGCGGTGGCGATGCCCCGCCGACCGCGCAGCCGCAGCACCGCCCAGAGCGCCGCGGCCAGCGCGGTGACCAGCGAGACGACGGCGAAGACGGCGGAGAGGTTGCCACCCACGCAGCGATCCTGCCGGGTGCCGGCCCGGTAGCGCTAGTACGCGCCCTTGCGGGCCAGCACCACGCCCACGGTCCGCCACAGGATGCTCAGGTCGTACGCCAGCGACCAGTTGTCGACGTAGTAGAGGTCGAGCCGGACCGCCTCGTCCCAGGACAGGTCGGAGCGGCCGGAGACCTGCCACAGACCGGTCATGCCCGGCCGGACCAGCAGCCGGCGCCGGACGTCGCCGAGGAAGTCGCCGTCGTCGGCGGGCAGCGGGCGCGGGCCGACGAGCGACATCTCGCCCCAGAGCACGTTGATCAGCTGGGGCAGCTCGTCCAGCGACGTGGCACGCAGGAAGCGGCCCACCGGGAAGACCCGGGGGTCCTGCTTCATCTTGAACAGCATGCCGTCGGTCTCGTTCTGGTCGACCAGGCCGGCCAGCCGCTCCTCGGCGTCGACGTACATCGTCCGGAACTTCCAGACCCGGAACGTCCGCCCCTCGTGCCCCACCCGGGGCTGACGGAAGAAGACCGGCCCGGGGTCGGAGATCCGGATGGCGACGGCGATGGCGAGGAAGAGCGGGGCCAGCAGCAGCAGGCCCAGCCCGGCGGCGACCCGGTCCATCAGGTTCTTGACCAGCAGCGCCGGCCCGGACAGGGTCGGCTCCTCGACGTGCAGCAGCGGCAGGCCCTCGATCGGGCGGATGTGCACCCGGGGACCGGCGATGTCGGTGAGCTGGGGCGCAACCACCAGATCGACGCCGGAGCCCTCCAACTGCCAGGCCAGCCGGCGCAGCTCGCCCGGCTCGGCGCTGGCCGAGCCGCAGACCGCGATCGTGTCGCCGCCGACCTCACGCACCAGGGCCAGTACGTCCCGGCCCGCGTACACCGGCACCGGGGTCTCCAGGCCGCGCGCGGCGGCGTACCCGTCGGTGAGGTGGATGGCCACCGGCACGAGGCCGACGGACGGGTTCCGGGTGACTGTGGTGTAGACCTCCAGGCACTCCGGAAGCGTGCCGACGAGCACCATCCGGTGCCCGGCGTGGCCGGCGCGGCGGCGCAGAGCGTGCAGGCAGGCCCGGGCGATCATGCGGCCGAGCAGGATCAGCAGCAGGGCGCCGAGCAGCGCGAAGCCGACCGTCCAGCGGGACAGGGTGGTCTTCGTGGCGAAGGCGAGGAACGAGACCGTCGCGGCGACCGCGACGCCGCCGCGGATCACCCGCTTGAACTCGTCCGGGCCGAGGCCAAGGTAGCGCCGGTCGTAGGCCCGGTTGCCCCAGAGGATGAGCACCCAGCCGAGCGGCAGGAGCGCGAAGGCCACGGTGTAGAACCACGCCTCGGGCGCGTTCCGGAAGCCGGAGGCGGCCTGCTCGAAGATCTGCACGGCCAGGAAGCTGGCCAGGGCGGCCGCGCCGAAGTCGAGCAGCAGCAGGAATGCGATGTAGGGCCGGTGCCACCGGGACACCCGGCGCCGGGCTCGGGCCCACGCCGACCGGGGTACGCCGTTGTGCGACGGCGGAGTCGGCGGCTGGATCTCAAAGCTGTCGACGTGCCGCACGCTCTTGCTCCGGCCTCTGTCGGTTACCGGGCGCTGGAGGCTTGTCGTCACCTCAACCCATGTCCTCCCGCATGACCCGCGTCCTCACTCGGCGTGAGGGCCCGGGTCGCTCACCGTCCCAGTCTCCCACGCGGGCCCGGCCCGGACCGGCCCCCGCGAGGAAGCCGTTCCGCTGGTGCTCGGTGAGATCTGGCCGGCTCCGAATCAGTTGTGAAGCCGGGGACCGAGCCACTATACCGATGGATGACGGCTCGGGTAGAGGGGCGGACCGGGAGCATCGGCGATCCCGGGTCGATTCCACTCGGTAACCGGCGAATGCCATTACTCACCGTACGAGGCGGGACAACCTTCGGTCAGCCAGCGGCTTGCCACCGGTCTGACAGGTGGGGCAGTACTGGAGGCTCGAATCGGCGAACGAGACCTCCCGCACCGTGTCGCCGCAGACCGGACACGGCAGCCCCTTGCGGGCGTGCACCTTGAGGCCCGAACGTTTCTCGCCCTTCAGCTCCGCGGCCCGCTGCCCCATCGACCGGCGTACCGCGTCGCCGAGGACCGTCCGCGTCGCCGCGTGCAGACCGGCGAGCTGGTCGTCGGTGAGCCGGTCGGTGATCGCGAACGGGGAGAGCCGCGCCGCGTGCAGGATCTCGTCCGAGTACGCGTTCCCCACCCCGGCGAGCACCGACTGGTCGGTCAGCACGCCCTTCACCTGACCCCGGCGGCTGCGCAGCCGCTCGGCGAAGGTCGGCAGGTCCGCCTCCAGCGCGTCCGGCCCGAGCTTCGCCACGCCCGGTACCTGCGCCGGGTCGGTGACCAGGTAGGCGGCCAGCTTCTTCTGGGTGCCGGCCTCGGTCAGGTCGAAGCCGGAGCCGTCGTCGAGGCGTACCCGCACCGCGATCGGGCCCTTGCCGGGCCGCAGCGGGGTCGTCGCCGGGAACGCCTCCCGGTAGTGCAGCCAGCCCGCCCGGGCCAGGTGGACCACCAGGTGCAGACCCTCGTCGAACCGCACGTCCAGGAACTTGCCGTACCGGCCGGCGCCGGTGACCGCACGGCCGGCGACCGCGCTCGGCGGCGGATCGTACGTCTTCAGCGCGCTGATCGCGGCGACCTCGAACCGCTCGACGCGGCGGCCCACCGCACGCTCGCGCAGGTAACCGGCGAGCGCTTCCACCTCCGGAAGTTCGGGCACGGTACAACGGTAGCCTTCTTTCCCGTGAGCGCGAGGAATGAGCTTGCGAGTCTCATGCGCGAGCGCGAGGAGTGAGCTTGCGAGCCCCGCAGCCGCGAGCAGAGATCGGCACAGTCGCGAACGAAAGGCGAGCTCTGTGAGAATCGTGGTGGCGCACAACCGGTACCGGGAAGCCCAGCCCTCCGGCGAGAACACCATCGTCGACGCGGAGATCGCCCAGCTCGCCGCCGCCGGCGTGGAGGTGCTGCCGTTCCTGCGCAGCTCGGACGAGATCCCGTCGATGTCCAAGCCGGCCAAGGCGCTGCTGCCGATCTCGCCGATCTGGGCGCCGAAGGCCCAGCACGACCTCGACCGCCTGCTCACCGAGCACCGGCCGGACGTGTTGCACCTGCACAACCCGTACCCTCTGCTCTCGCCCTGGGTGGTGCGGACCGCGCACAAGCGCGGCGTGCCGGTGGTGCAGACGGTGCACAACTACCGGCAGGTCTGCTCCTCGGGCCTCTACTTCCGCGACGGCGTGATCTGCCAGGACTGCCGGGGGCGGACGCTGGGCGTACCGGCGATCGTGCACCGCTGCTACCGCAACTCCCGGGCGCAGAGCGCGCTGATGGCGACCACGCTCGCCGTGCACCGCCCCACCTGGAAGTCGGTGGACCGGTACATCGCGCTCACCACGGCGGTCGCTGATCATCTGCGCGACTACGGCATCCCGGACGAGCGGATCGTGGTCAAGCCGAACGCGGTGCCCGACCCGGGTGCCCCGGCGCCGTCCGGGAACGGCTTCCTCTTCATGGGCCGGCTCAGCCCCGAGAAGGGCCTCGATCTGCTGCTCGCGGCGTGGCGCCGGCACCCCGTGGGCGCGCTCGGCCCGCTGCGCATCGCCGGTGACGGCGAGCTGCGTCCGCTCGCCGAGGCGGCCGCCGCCGAGCGGCCCGACGTGCTCTACCTGGGCCAGCTCGACCGCTCCGGGGTACGCGCGGCGCTGGCCGACAGCTCCGTGGTGCTGGCCACCTCCACCTGGCACGACGTGCTGCCCACCGTGATCATCGAGGCGCTGGCGTCGGGGCGGCCGGTGCTCGGCACCGCGCTCGGCGGCATCCCGTACCTGGTGGGCGCGGACGGCCCGCGTGAGCCCGCCGGTACCGGCCCGGCCGAGGTGGCCACCGCGGCACCGGGCGACGGGCGGGTCGCGCTGCCGTCAGGGGTGCAGCGCGGCGAGGCCGGCTGGGTGGTGGCGCCCGAGGTGGACGTGCTCGCCGCCGCGCTGCCGCTGGCCGCCGCCGAGGCACGCATGCTCGCCGGCCCGGCCCGGTCCCGCTACGAGCGCACCTTCCACCCCGACGTGATCACGAAGCGCCTGATCGACATCTACGCCGGCCTGGCCGGAGGTCGTCCCGCGCGCTGACCGAGGTGTTAGGAAGGGCCCCTTTCAATGCACGAGGCGTTAAGAAGGGGCCCTTCCTTACCGCAGGGAGGCGCGGGCGGAGAAGGCGATGCTTGCCAGCAGGAATCCGCCGTTGACCACGGTGAACGCGACCATCAGCCAGAGCGCCAGCGCGGGGGTGAAGGCCAGCACCAGGCCGGCCAGGAAGATCACCGCGCCGTAGTCGCGGACCAGCTTGACCAGGCGTACCGGGAGCGAGGTCGAGGTCACCATGCTCGCCGCGTTCGGCCCCGACTGCATCACCGAGGTCACCAGGTTGACCATCCAGGTGCCCGCGAACACCGCCACCAGCCAGACCGGCGTGGACGGGCGCTGCGCCACGGCTGTCGCGCCGATGGCGGCCACCAGCGCGATCTGGGCGGCCACGTCGCAGAGCACGTCGACCCGGGCACCGGCCGCGCTGCCCTGACCGGTCACCCGCGCGAGCTGCCCGTCGGCGCAGTCCAGCGCGTACGCGATCTGCCAGGCGACCAGGGCGACCAGCCCGACCACCCAGGCCGGTACGGTGCCGGCGGCCACGTCGTCGGCGAGCGCCACCACTGTGACCGAGGCGGCCAGCCCCAGCACCAGGTTGGCGAGCGTCAGCGCGGTCGGGCGCAACCCGAGGCGCTGCGCGGCCAGCGCGAAGGCCGCCCCGATCCACTGGCTGATCGACTCGCTGAACAGGCCGCCTCCCCGGTTGACCCGGTGGAAGTCGGCGACGGTGGGACGGGGCTCAGCCAATGTGGTCGCGGAGGGCACCGGCGTAGTCTGCCAGCCGCTCCCGCGTCTCGGTAGCGGACATCGCGAGGTGTTCGAGGATGGTGTAGCGGTCCGGCCGGGTGGCCGGCGCGAACTGCACCGCCTCGACGAACTGGTCGTCGGTCAGCTCGACCTCGGCCGGCAGCCGGGGCAGCCCGTGCCGGGTCAGGCAGGCCGCCATCTCGGCGAACCGGCGCTCGTCGCCGCGCAGGAACGTGCAGAACAGCGCGCCGAGCCCGGCCAGCTCGCCGTGCGAGGCGGTGCCGGGGAACAGCGCGTCGATCGCGTGCATGATCTCGTGGCAGCCGCCGCTGCACGGCCGGCTGGTGCCCTCGATCGCCATCGCCAGACCACTGGAGATCAGCGCGTCGGCGAGCACCGTGACGAAGCCGTCGTCGCTCATGTCGCCCGGGTGGTTGAGCACCGCCTCGGCGCCGGCGCGCGACAGCGAGGCGGCCAGCCCGTCGACCCGCTCACCGCGTACCCGCCGGGCCAGTTCCCAGTCCGCCAGTGCGCTGATGTTGCTCACCACGTCGCCGACGCCGGCCCGGTTGTGCCGCTCCGGCCCGGCCTCCACGAAGTCCAGGTCCACGATCACCGCGATCGGGATGTGCACACCGTAGGAGCCCTTCAGGCCCTCCGTGATCAGGCTCGCCACCGGAGAGGCGATGCCGTCGTTGGCGAGGCTCGTCGCCACCGACACCATCGGCAGCCCGCGCCGGGTCGCCGCGTACTTGGCCACGTCGATGGTCTTGCCGCCGCCGATGCCGACCACCGCGTCGTACGACCGGGTGCGCAGCTTCGCCCCCAGGTCGTCGGCGGCGTCGAGCGTCCCCCCGGCCACCGTGAACACGTCGGCCGAGCGCAGCGACGGCCGGATCAGCTCGGCGATCCGTTCGCCCTGCCCCGGCCCGACCACCACGGCGACGTCGCCACCGGCCGAGATCCGCCCGTCGGAGAGGATCGCCGCCAGATCGGCCACCGCGCCCCGCCGCACGTCGATGTGCAGCGGGGTGAGGACGCTGCGGGCTAGTAGCGGCACGCGATCTCCCGCGCCCGGGCCAGATCGGCGTGGTTGTCGACCTCGACCCAGGAGACGTCGCCGATCGGGGCCGCCCGCACCTCGCCGCCGCGCTCGGCGAACTCCTGGTAGCCGTCCTCGTAGTAGAGGTTCGGGTCGCGCCGCCAGGTCGCCTCCAGCGCGTCCGCGAGCGGCTCGGCCACCTGCGGCTCGATGAGCGTCGCGCCGATGTACTCGCCGTACGCCTCGCCCGGGTCCATCAGCTTGGTGATCCGGGTGAGCTGGCCGGCGGCGTCGAAGGTGGTCTTCATCTCCTCCTCGGCCAGCGGCTTGAGCGTGTCCACGGCGAGCAGGATGCCCGGGCCGCGCTCGGCCAGCAGCGTCTTCTCCACGCTCACCGGGTGCACGGTGTCGCCGTTTACGAGCAGCACCCCACGGGAGAAGTGCTCACGCGCCAGCCAGAGCGAGTACGCGTTGTTCCACTCCTCGGCCTTGTCGTTGTGGACCAGGGTGATCGTGACGCCGTACTTCTCCTCCAGGGCGGCCTGGCGCTGCCGCACCGCGTCGGCCGCGTAGCCGACCACGATCACGACTTCGTTCAGCCCCACCTCGGCGAGGTTGCGCAGCGCGATGTCGAGGATGGTGGTCTCCCCGTCGACCGGCACCAGGGCCTTGGGCAGGGTGTCGGTGTACGGCCGCAGCCGGCGCCCCGCACCTGCGGCGAGCACCATCCCGATCATGCCGACACGCTCCTCTTCTCGACCCGATTCCACCCGGCGAGGATATCGCCGGGCACCGACCGGCAGTGGTTCAGCCCGTCAGCCCGATCGAGCGCAGCGCCGCGAAGCCGTCCTCCGCGATCCGCCGGATCATTCCGTCGTTGACGTTCCGGTGCTCGTCGAGCAGCGCGATCTCCGACTCCGCAAGCCAGCGGAACTCGGTGTGCTTGCCGGCTTCCAGCCGGGGCCGGCTCAGGTCGCCGTCCACCCGGACCAGGAAGTCGGTCTCCACCCGGGTCAGCCCGTCGTCGGCGGTGTACCGGTATTCGCCGACCAGGCCGAGCACGTGCGACAGGGCCCAGCCGGTCTCCTCGGTGACCTCCCGGCGCAGCGCGTCGTCGATCTCCTCGCCCGGTTCGAGGTGGCCGCCGACGATGTCCCAGCAGTTCGGGAAGAGGCGTCGCTCGGGGGATCGGCGTTGGATGAAGATGCGGCCGTCGTCGTCGACGATCAGCGCGCCGGCGCAGCGGAGGGGCTCGGTGGGCACCCTCCGACAGTAGCCATCCGGGCCGTCTCCGGCGATGCCCGTTCTTGTCCCGGTACGCATCGATGGCCCACCATGTCCGTACTCAGTCGCCGTCCCACAGGGGTGATGTGTGATGCAGGTACGGGAAGCGATGTCCAGCGAGGTACTGGTGGTCGGGCCGGAGCACACGCTCCGGCAGGCGGCCCGGATGATGTCGGCCCGCGGTGTCGGGTCGGCGGTCGTGATCGACCCGGACTCCGAGGGAGTGGGGATCATGACCGAACGCGATGTGCTGAAGGCGATCGGCGCCGGGCTCGACCCGGATGTCGAGCGCACCGGGGCACACCTGACCTGGGACGTCGTCTACGCCGGCCCGGACTGGACGGTCGAGGAGGCAGCCGCGGCGATGGCCCGCGGCGGGTTCCGTCACCTGGTCGTGCTCGACGGGCGGGAGGTGGCGGGAGTGATCTCGGTACGGGACCTGATGCGGGTCTGGGCGGGCGAGCACGCGCCGACCCGTACCTGATCCGGCCCGGCGCGATCGGCGCCGGGGAAAGGGCGATGGCCCGGCCGATATCGGCCGGGCCATCGTCGTATCTGTTCCGTTCCGGTCGTGCCCGCCCGTCAGGGGCCGACGAAGACCGAGGTGCCGCGCCAGTCCACGTCGTCGACGCTCGGACCGCTGCGCACCGTGGCGGAGCCGGTCGGCACGCCGTCGGACCACGCCATCGAGGACAGGGTGCCGGTGCTCCGGGAGACGACGTAGAGCGTGTCGCCGTCCAGGAACAGGCCGCCCGCGTCGGCGAAGGCCGTGGTGCCGGTGACCGTGTTGCGCTCGGCGCCGACGGTGCCGGTGTCCGGCGCGAACCCGCGCCAGAACAGCGTGCTCTGACCGGCCAGCGAGTAGTAGATCCGGCCGCCCTTGTAGAACATGGCCGTCACGTTCGGCAGTTCGGCGGAGAAGTTGCCGGTCATGCCGGCGTACGTGGAGCCCTCCGGCGCGGAGCCGGTGACGACCAGGTCCCACTTGGCGTCGTGGTACGGGTCCAGCTTCTTCGGGGTGCCGAACTCGCTGCCGTCGAACGAGCGCTTGTAGAGGTCGCCGCCGACGCCGTAGAACAGGTCACCGCCGACCCAGAAGGCGCCCTTGACGCCCGACCAGCCGGTGTTGTCCGCGTTCGGCACCGACATCGCGTTGCCGACCGAGGTCGCACCGTCGTACGTGCGCTTGGTGATGCTGTCGACGGTGGTGGCCGGCGGCACCGGGGGCAGCTTGACGATCTCGATGCCCTGCACCAGCGGGTTCTCCAGGACGCGACCGAAGTCGATGTCGATGTTGCCGTCGCTGGTGATCGGGAACGCGCGCATGGTGCCCCGGTTGGTGGCGCCGATCGCGGCGATCGGGTCGAAGTTGCTCAGCTTGACCACGCCGTCGATCGTCACGTTGAACTTGCGCTTGCCGGCGGTGGCGGTGCCGGCCCAGCGGTTCGCCAGGTAGAGCCGCACCTGCACCGGCGTGCCGGCCGGGACCGGGAAGTCCCACTGCATGTCCGGCGCGGGCGACTCGTCCCACCGCTCCGCGTTGAACAGCTCCACCGGGGTGCCCGACGGCACCGTGCCGTCGAGGGAGGCGTTCGTGGTGTAGCTGGTCACCTGGTTGCCGGCGTTGTGGTAGGTGCTCGGCGCGGCGGCGGTGTCCGCGGCCCAGGCCGGGCCGCTCGGCGCGGCCAGCTGGTCGCCGCCCGCGTTGATCCGGTAGAGCACGTCGGAGGCGTCCGGCGTGGGCGCGGTCTTGACGATCTCGATGCCGTGCAGCAGCGGGTTCTGGAGCACCCGGCCGAAGTCGATGTCGACCACGCCGTCGCTGACCACCGAGATGGACTGCATGGTGCCGCGGTCGGTCCCGCCGGCGGTGACGACCGGGTCGAAGTCGTTCAGCTTGAGCACGCCGTCGATGCTGACGTCGAACTTGCGGGCGCCCGGCTTGCTCGTGCCGGACCAGCGGTTGGCCATGTAGATCCGGACGTCGACCCGGGTGCCGGCCGCGACCGGGATGTCCCACTGCATGTCCGGCGCGGTCGCCTCGTCCCACCGCTCGGTGTTGAACAGCGTGGCCGGCGTGCTCGCCGGCACGGTGGGGTCGAACGTCGCGTTCGTGGTGTAGCTGGTGACCTGGTTGCCCGTGTTGTGGTACGGGCTGGGCTCGGTGGCGCTGTCGGCGGCCCAGTCCGGCCCGCCGTCGGTGGCCGGGATGGCGGGACCACCGGCGTTGACCCGGTAGAGCACCTCGGTCTGCGCCGCGCGACCGGCCTGGTAGACGTTGCCCGGCAGACCCTTGGTGCTGGTCGAGTGCGGGGCGTTGCCGCCGTCCAGCGGGAAGAAGGCGAGCCGCTTGCGCTGGTAGTCGAAGTTGCCGATGTACTCCTGGTCGCTGCCGAGCCAGAGGCCCTCCTGGGTCACCAGCATCTCGGTGACGCCGTAGCCGCGCGGGTGGCGGCCCGGGTTCCAGGACAGCGGCAGGCCGCTCACCGGGTCGAGCGCCGCGATGCTGGCCCGCGGCACCGCGCCCGGTCCGGCCTTGTCGCGGGCGAGCGGGTTGTTCGACCAGCGGAAGTGACCGCCGACGTAGACGGCCTTCTCGCTGATGCCGACCGAGAGGAAGGTGTCGCCGCCGCTGAAGTTCGTCCAGGTCGGCTTCTGGCCGTCGCCGCTGGCGGCGGTCTCCCAGCGGGCCGCGGAGTCGCAGAGCGTGCCCGGGTACGACGCGCCGGTGGTGACCACGACGAAGTACTTGCTGTCCGGGGAGAACTGGATGTCGCGCACCCACGAGTCGAACGCGGCGTACTTGCAGGCCGCGGAGTAGCCGTCGGTGTTCCAGTCGGCGACGGTCGTCGAGCTCTCGCCCAGGTTGATCCGCACGATCTGGTCGTGCACGACGTCGTCGGCCTTCTTGAAGTTGCCGATCACCACGAGGTGCTTGCCGTCGGGGGAGACGGCGAGCTTCTCCGTACCGACACCGGCCGAGGCGCCGTTGTTGGTCGGCGTCCAGTTGTGGTGCTCGGTGAGCGACACGGTGAGGTAGTCGTCCACCGCGCCGGTGGTCGGGTTCAGCGAGGCCAGCCCGTTGCGGTTGGTCGTCGCGGTCACAGTGGTGAAGATGCCGCCCACCAGCAGGTGGCCGTCGACGAGCGCGATGTCGTTCACGGTGCCGTTGAACGCCGGGCCCTTGAACCCGTCGACGGGGGTGCCGTCCGCGACGTTCAGCAGGGCCAGCTTGCGGAAGTTCTTGTCGCCGACCTTGTTGAACTTGCCGGCGACGTACACCGTGCCCGGGGTCGGGCCGGCGATGACGGCGGTGACGTCACCGTCGAGCACCGGCGCGAACGCGTTGTCGATCTTGCCGGTCGCCTTGTCGAAGGCGAGCAGTCCGCGGCGTTCGACCGGGGTGGGTGAGGAACCCCGGTTCTGCGCGTTGGTGAACGAGCCGCCGACGATCACCTTGCTGCCGGCGTCGTGGATGGCCACGACGTTGCCGTCGTTGATGTTCGGCGTCTTCTCCGAGGGCACCTCGCCGACCATCGTGCTGTGGTCGGGCGCGGGCGCCGCGGCCGGCGCGGCGAGCGCCGGTACCGGTGTGAACAAGGTGGCGATGCCGAGCACGGCAGCGCCGAAGGCGGACACCGAGCGGTGTCTCAGGATCGAGGAAGCCACAGGCTACTCCGGGGGGAAACGTCGGAGGCGCTGCGATCGTGGTCGGTGCCGACATGAGGCGGGGCGTCACCCGACCGACCGCAGACGTGAGAGCAATACCTTCTCGCATTCGGCCGTCGCCCGTCCACCCGGGTTGGGCCTTTTTGACCGAGGAAACGCACCGGGTCACACGAAAAGACGAACGACGATCACCTGGTGGACACGGAGGGTGTTCCTGAGGAAACACTCAGGTCGGGCATCGGCGGCTGGAAGTACAGATCGGTCGCCATCTCCCGGAATACCTGCTCGCTCTCCGGGTCGTTGCCGAAGGTGCTGTCGTAGATGGGCTTCTCCGTCTGCCGGGCCGCGAAGTAGACCGCCGCCTTGATCTGCGGGTGCTTCTTCAGGTACGGCCCGACCTCGCGCATCCATTCGGCCCGCTGGCCCGGCCGCCCGTCCTGGGTCAGGCCGTACTCGCCGATGATGACCGGTCGCGGGTGCTTCTTGGCGAACGCCATGAAGTGGTCCATCCGGTTGGAGAAGCTGTTCCACTCCGGACTGGGATAGACGTCCGCGCAGAGCCAGTCGACTTGGTCGTCGCCCGGGTAGTAGGCGGCGGCCCGGCGCTGCGGCTCGGCGAACCCGTCCGCGTGCGGGCACCACACCCACCCGGCGTTGGTGACGCCCATCTCGGCGAAGATGCCGCGGACGTGCTTCCAGGCGGCGACGTAGTCCTCCGGCGAGTGCATGCTCGCGGCCAGGTTCGGCCGGTCCATCTCCCACCGGTAACGCAGCAGCACCGGAACGCCGAACTCCTTGACGTCCTTCGCGCGTTCCCGGATCAGCGCGTCGTAGACGCCGCTGACCGTGGACCGGGTGTCGGTGCCCTGCCACGAGATCATCTGGAGCTTGCCCCGGGACTGGAACAACTTCTCGGTGGCGCTCGGGAACGGTTCGTTCCACTCGTGGAACATGTGCGCGATGGCGAGCTTGCCGCCGGCCGCCTGGTTGAACGCGTCGAACGCCGCGGCCCGCCCGCTGGCGTTGTGGTACTGCGGCTTGACCCAGGTGCCGAGCCAGGCCCCCTTCTCCGGCGGCTCCGGCCCCCACCCGGTGGTGCGGACCGGAGCGGTCCGCGGTGTCACAGTCGGCGGGGGCGGCACCGCCGTCGCCGTCTCGTCGGATCGCTCCGAGCCGATGTCACAGGCCGCCACGGCCGGGGCCAGGAATGCCAGGCCCAGCACGGCAGCCATCGTCAGTCGTAACCGTCGTACCACCGCAACCTCTCCCCAGGACGGTCGCCGGCCACGGTATGGGGGCCCTGACGGATCCGCGTGGGCGGAGAGGCACGCCGGGCCGGGCGGGCGACCCCTGGCACTCTACCTGTGACGCGGCGCTCAGGCGGGGTAGCCGAGTTGCGTCAGCAGCGGCCCGGCCTGAGCCATCACGTCGGCCAGATCCTTTTCGGTCAGTCGCTGCCGCCACCGGCCCACCGAGCCCGGCCGCGCCTTGGCGAAGCGGGCGTGCAGCGCCTCCCGCCCGGCCGGGTCACCGACCTCCAGGAAGTCGGCCACGACCTCGGCCGCCTCGGCCGGGCGGGTGACGATGTCCTCGTACCGCAGGTGCCGCACCCGTTCCGCGGGCAGCTCGGCGAGCTGCGTGAGCGCGCTGCTGGTGAACCGCCGCCACATCCAGGCCGACCGGCCCAGGTCGGAGACCTGCGTGAACTCCTCGCGCCGCTCCGGCTCCACCCAGAACCGGGGCGCGGCGCCCCACGGCGTACCGCCCCGGCCGCTGCGGCCGGTGCCGGTGGACGCCGCGTTCAGCCAGGGCTGCTCGGCGTGCGACACCGCCACGTCCCGCCCGTCCCGGTAGACGTGCAGGAAGACCGCGTCCGGGAAGACCTCGGTCAGGAACGGCACGATGAAACAGTTCTCCGGGTCCTTCTCGGCGAAGCGCAGGCCGCCGTGCCCGGACGCGGCGAGCAGCGCGCCGTAGTAGCCGCGGAAGTAGCGGGCGGCCCGCTGCGGCGTCCAGCTTCCCTCGTAGACACAGCGGGCGACCGCCTTGGTCAGGCGCGGTTCGAAGTGGTACGACACGTCCGGCAGCGCGCCGACGCAACTGCCGAGGAACGTGGTGCCGGAACGCGGGGCGCCCAGGATGAAGATCGGACGCTCCACCTTCAGGGTGAGCCGGCGGCCGCCCCCCTCGACCGGCCGTTCCAGCTCGCGGCGTTCCTTGCGGTCCGCCAGGAGACCGACCGCGGCGAGCTTCGCGGCCTTCACGGTGGACAGGCCGGAGTGCGGGGCGGGGGAGTCGCTTGTCATCGAAGGTCCCATCGGTGCGCAGGATCGGTCAGGACTGGGCGGCCGGGTCCGCCCCGGCCCGGTTACGGCCGCGGCGGAGGGCGCGCAGCGCGTCGAGGTGCAGGGTGCGCCGCCAGCGCCAGACGCCCGTCGCGTACGCGACCAGCCCGGCGACCGTCACCAGCGCGAGTACCAGCGGACCGGCGCCGAGCAGCGTCGCCAGGCCGAGCGGCAGACCCAGCGTGACCACCGCCAGCGCCATCGCGGCCCGGGTACCGGCGCCGAACGGGTGCAGCCGCATCGACCACCAGAGCTGGGTCAGCGGCACCAGGTTGGTGACCAGGATGGAGACGGTCCAGGCCAGGGCCGCGCCGAGGATGCCGTACCGCGGGATGAGCACCAGGTTGCCGACCACGTTGAGCACGGTGCCGGTCATCGCGTTGTAGAACGTCCACGCGGTGCGCCCGGCCATGTTGAGCACCATGTCGACCATGCCGCAGCCGGTGGCCAGCAGCATGGTCAGCGCCAGCAGCACCACGACCCGGCGGCCGTCGCCGTACCCGGATCCGAACAGTGCCAGCATCGGCGTGGCGAACGCCGCGAAGATCAGGTACGCGGGCCAGGAGAGCAGCACGAGCCAGCCGGTGGCGGCCTGGTAGAGCTGGCGCGCCTCGGCCCGGTCGTCGCGGGCGAACGCGGCGGCCAGCCGGTGCTGCACCGAGCTGGACAGCGCGACGCTGGAGAGCTGACCCAGCGCCAGGAACCGGGTCGCGGCCGTGTAGATCGCCGCGTCCGCCGGGCCGCGCAGCGCGCTGAGCAGCACGATGTCCAGCCGCTGCACCACGATCGCGGCCAGGCTGCTGACGGCGCGGGGCCCGGTGAACCGCCAGAACGGCCCGGCCAGCTCGCGCGCCGGCACCGGCCGGGTCACCTGCCGCCCGGCCCGGCCGACCAGCCGGCTCAGCCAGAACAGCGCGACCACCGCGGCGATCAGGTACGGCACCACCCAGGCCAGCGGCAGCGCGACGGTGGCGGACATGCCGAGCCAGGCGGCCACCGCCACACCCAGGAACTGCACCAGCGTGCGGCCGAGCCGCTCAACAGTCAGCAGCGGGCGCATCTGGCCGAAGCCGCGGCAGGCGGCGAGCGCGTAGTCGTTCAGCGCGGCCAGCGGCACGAACGCCAGCAGGATGCGCAGCGCGGTCACCGCCTCCGGCCCGGCCTCCGGCATGGTGGCCCGGGCCAGCGCCGGTGCGGCCAGCCAGCCGGCCAGCCCGAGCAGCGTGCCGACCACGAGCACCGGCAGCAACCCGACCAGGATGGTGCCCCGGATCTGGTCGCGGCGGTCGAGCGTGCGCTGGCGGCTGACGAAGTAGACGGTGCCGACGTCGGTGCCGAGCCGGGCCGCCGACGCGGCGATCATGAACGCGCTGGTGGCGGCGAAGAACATGCCCGCCTCGCGGACCGACCAGCCGCGGGCGATGACGATGTTCAGGCCGAAGCCGGCGACCGCGGCCAGCCCGACCCCGACCAGGTTGGCGAAGCCCTGCCGGGCCGCGCCGCCCAGCCCCGCGCCCGGCCCGGGGGGCGGTGCGGTGAGCGTCGGGGTGCCGCCGGCGTCCGCCCGCGTCACCGCCGCCACGACGGCACGCGTCCCCACCACGTCGCCAGCCGCTCGTCGTACGGCGCGAAGTGGTCCTCCAGCCGGGTCCGCAGCTCCGCCGACATGGGCGAACGGGAGCGCGAGTTGTGCTTGCCGAACGCGATGTCCGCCCAGCGGGGCAGCCCGAGGAAGTCACAGACCGCGTCGAAGGAAGGGCGCGGGTCGGCGAAGAAGTCGTCGCTGTCGATGACGTGCATGCGGTCCCGGCCGACCAGCGCCTCCAGGCGCTCCAGCTGCTCGATGTAGCGGCCGCGGGCCAGGTACGCGTTGTGCTGGAGGTGCTCGCTGGCGTACGACGCGGAGCTGATCATCCGCTCCCGCTCGCCCGCCGTACGGGACTCCTCCAGCGCGAGCGCCCGCTCGAAGTCCGTCTCGGTCTCGTAGCCCCGGGCCAGCTCGTGCGAGTGCGCCGAGTAGGCGCGCTCCACCGGGTCACGCAGCAGCACCAGCAGCTTCACCGAGGGCAGGTCACGGGCGATCCGCTGCCCGGCCAGCGGGTGGAACATGTAGTACGGGCTGGACTCGCCGGTGATCCCGCGTACCCCGATCTGGGCCTTCACCGCCTCGGCCTTGCCGGTGGTGGGGAAGTGCCCGAGGTACCAGCTCATCCCCCGGTGGTAGTCCATGTCGAAGTAGTGCACGCCCTTGTGGTAGGCGGGCGGCAGCACACCGGGATGCTGCGACAGCGTCTTGAACAGCGAGGTGGTGCCGCAGCGCTGCGCCCCCACGATCAGGAATCCCGGCACCATCCGCGAACCGGCGGTCAGCCGGCCGACCGTCCGGCTCACCGACTTCACCGCGCGGAGCGCCTGCTCCTTGGCCAGCGTCACGTCCCCACTCCTCACTCTCACCCGGCCCGGCGGGCCAGGTGTTCCTCGACGGCGGGCAGCAGCCAGGTGTCGACGTGCCCCAGTCGCGCACCCGCCTCCGCCTGCCGGTCCCGCAGGTAGCGCGCCGCGAGCTCCACCAGGTAGAGCACGGCGACCAGATCGGCGCCCCCGCCGGTCTGGTCGAACGGCGCCAGGGTGGCCCCGGCGCCGGCGATCAGCGCTCGGGCCGCCTCGACCGGCTCCACCCCGTCGTGGCTCATCGCGCCCTGCACCGCCAGGTGCAGCGCGTCGTACCCGGCCGGCACGTCCGCCTCGAACCGCTCCCAGTCCCAGACCAGCACCCGGCCGTCGGCCAGCACGGCGCTGTTGCCGCCGTTCCAGTCACCGTGCCAGGCGCCGAAGGCCACCACCGGGTCGGCGTCCGCGACGGACTTCAGCGCCGCGCGCAGCCGCCCGGCCTCCGGCCGGGGCCCGAGCGCGTCCACCGCCTCGGTGAGCCGGGCCGCGTGCCCGCTGGCCGCCCACGACTGCCGGCGTACGCCGAGACAGCCGGCGACCGCCACCATCGCGTCGCGTTCGGCCGCCTCCGCGGCGGCCGGGGTGGCCCGGGGCAGCCGTACCGGCAGCGCCTCCTGCACCAGCAGCGCGTGGCCGTGCCAGTCGCCGTGATGGCGTACCCCGGCCAGGACCACCGGGCCGAGCGGCACCTCGGCGAGGCGGCGCAGCGCGTCCGCCTCGGCGTGCACCAGCGCGCGGGTCAGCGGGTCGACGCCGAGCTTGGCGTACCCGAGGGCCCGGCCGTCCGGGGCGAGCAGTTGCAGCACCGGCTTGCGGTTCGCCCGGGCCGGCCCGATGTGCAGGCTCACCAGCGCCGGCTCGCCGAGCACCTCGGTCAGGTGCGCGTCCAGCCCGCCGCCGTCGACCACCAGCCGGTCGCGGAACACCAGTGGGCCCAGCCCGAGCCGGAACGCGGTGGACAGGCCTTGCCGGACCAGCTTGGCCTTGCGGCCGACCGCCTCGGTGGAGTGCCGGACCGCGCTCGCCGCCGCCCGGCCCGAGCCGGTGGGCACGAGCAGCCGGGGGCGGGACGCCGAGGGCACCACCACCCAGCCGGCGCCGCCGCGGCGCAGGCTTGGCTCGGCCGGCGCGGGCCAGATCAGCCCGGCCAGTTCACCGAGGTACGCGGCACGGCCGTCGCCGTCCGGGGGTACGCGGAACACCATCAGCTGTCACCGGTCTTTTCCAGTCGGGCCCGTAGCCCGGCGATCGTGCCCTGGGGTGGCGCCGGCGCGAGCGACCGGCGTATCCGGTCGTTGCGGGCCAGCAGGGCGACAGTGATCAGGGCGTAGGCGAGTGTCGCTTCCATCGCACCGTAGGTGAACTGGAAGAAGAGCATGAGGATGAGCACGAGCGTGCCGGCGATGCCGATCGCGCTGTGGTCGCGGCGGTAGCGCCAGATGCAGTAGATGAAGAAGGCGTTGTAGCAGATCGCGCCGACCCAGCCCTGCCCGACGAGCAGCGCCCAGACCTGGCCGTTGCTGCCCAGTTCCCGGTTGCCGCACTGCTTGCAGTCCTCGGACTTGCCGATGGCGATGGACCGGTTGCTGCCGATCAGCGCCCGGTTGCCGCCGTACCCGAGGATCGGCGAGTGGTTGGCCGCGGCGACCGCGCCCTGGGACAGCGTGGTCCGGATGTCGTCGCTGTGGCCGTTCTGGAGGCGTTCGTCGAAGGTGCGGCCGAGCGGTGTGGCGACGATCAGCACCCCGATCAGCCCGACCGCCAGGGCGAGCCCGCCGAGCACCACCATCCGGCCGCGCAGCGCGAGCCGCAGCGCGACGTACGCGGCGGCGATGCCGAGACCGATCCAGAGGCCCCGGTTCAGCGAGTAGACGATCGGGAAGATCGCGGCCAGGGCGATCGCCACGCCCGCGGTACGGCGCATCGGCTTGCCCAGCACGACCCAGCCGACGATCAGCCAGACCAGCAGGATGGCCGTGTTCTGGCCCCACGAGTTCGTGTAGGTGAACGGCGCGGACGGGCGGGGCGAGCTGGCCTCCCCCTCGATCACCTGCTGCACCTGGGCGAACTTGATCTCCATGAGCGAGGTGACGTACGGGTGACCGGCGATCGACTGGGGCAGGACGAATCGCAGCGGCGCGACGAACGTGAGGTTCGGGAAGAGCGAGCCGATCCAGCCGCCGAGTACCACGACCACGCCCATGAACCCGAACAGGCGGACCATCCGGCGCTGGGACAGCTCCCGCTCCCGCAGGTTGTAGACGTAGAGCATCGTCACGGTCATGGCGACGTAGTTGGCGAGCCGGATGCCCCAGCCGATGTACTTGCCGCTGCCGCCGGGTGGCAGCGTGTTCGGCGCGGTGAGGTCGAGGGTGAGCACGGACAGGAACACCCAGAGCAGCAGGACCATCCAGATCCCGAAGCCGGGCGGCACCCGGATCGGGCCCCGCTTGCGCATCTGCACCACCATCGGCACCGCGAAGATGACGAAGACGAAGCTCGACACGCCGAGCACCCACCACAGCGGGTACAGCAGGAAGACCGAGATCAGCGGCCACGCCGTCGGCAGCCGCCACGACCAGCTCTCCGGCCGTACCGTCACCGGCCGCAGGCGGTTCCCGTCCGGCGGCGACACCGCTCCGACCGGAACCGTCCCGCGCGCGGTGCGGGGCGGGGTGGCGGTGCTCATTTCACGGTGACCTTGGCGGTGGTCGGCGCGTAGATCACCCACGCGTTGCCGGGCTGGGGGTGCAGGAGATCGCCGCCGGTGTCGGCGAGCGTGCAGACCATGCCCAGGCCGGGCTTGCGCCACCGGCCCTTCGCGCTGTTCGGCCCGGACACCGCCAGCACCGCGCCCTCACCGAAGACGTTCGCCGAGGGCAGCGAGCGCGGGGACGGGTTGCGGACGTCCAGCGTGCGGTACTCCATCGTCAGCACGATGACGGAGGCGGCGGTCACGGTGACCTTGCCGACCTTGCCGACCCAGACGGACTTGGCCTGGTCGTACCGCCAGACCATCGGCGGGCCGCCGGAGACGGTGACGGTGAGTTCGGTGGCCGGCGCGAGGTCGCGGGCGGCGAGCGCGTCGCCCTCGCCGGCGTGGTCGATCGGCGGGGTGGGCGGCTGGCCGCCCTTCGGGGCGGCCTTGAGCAGCGCGGCGGTCGACGTGTAGTCGCCGGAGAAGACCTTGCTGTCGTCGTCGGGCGTCACGCCGTCGAGGTCGGAGTTCTCGAACTGGGTGAGGAAGCCGGTGGGGCCGCCGTCGTAGCCGACGAACGGGCGCAGCACCGCGAGCGACCGGATGTCGACCGGCCGGATCTCGGTGACCGGACCGATCTTGGTGGCGTCCTTGGAGTGGAACACGGCGGTCAGGTGCAGCGTGTCGGACTCGGCGAACTCGGCGTAGACCAGGTCGGCGGCGTCCAGGCCGGCCGGGGTGGTCGCGGGGCTCACCCGCAGCGGCACAGCGACCGCCTGGCGGGTGGCGGCGGCCGGGGTGCTCACCGGCGCGCCGGTCAGCGGGCCGGTGGGCAGGGTCGGCGAGGCACTGGCCGATGACGGCGAGGCGGTGACGTCGCCCGGGTCCACCACCTGGACCTTGCCCGGCTTGGGCTCGGGCTCGCTGCACCCGGTCCCAACGCCGAGGACGACGGCGGGGGCGATGGCGGCGCGGAGCATCTGCCGGCGGTTCACCCCAGGTCCTCGCCGGAGTCGAGCGCGTAGCTGCGGCCGTCGCCGTCACCCCGGGAGCGGTACGTGCCGCCGGTGCCGTTGAGCGGCACCGGCTTACCCGGCATGCCCTGGTTGCCTGGGTTGCCGGGGTTCGGCGGCGGGGTGGCCTTGCCCGGTGCCGGCTTCGCCGGGGCGGGGCGGGACGACTGCATGCGCGGCAGCACCATCGTCGACTCGGCGGACGGGCCGGGGCTCGGCCGGGGCTTGGGCCGGTTGGCCGGTGCCGCCGGGGTGCTCGGCGCGCCCGACGTGCCCGACGTGCTGCTCGCACCGCCCGAGGACGCCGGCCGGGCGGCGCCGGCCACCGGGGCGGGCAGGCGCGGGGCCAGCACGGCACCGATCACCGGCGCGTTCACCTGCTCGAACTGCTGCAGGGCGGCGGTGATCTCACCGCTGCGGGTCTTGCCCGCCTCGGCCACCATGATCACGGCGTCGACGTACCGGCCCAGGGCCTGGGCCTCTACGGCGAACGTGGGCTGCGCGGTCTCGATGATCACGTGGTCGAAGCGCGCGGACAGCTCGTGCATGATCTCCAGCAGACCGGCGACCGGCAGCTCGACCTCCGCGTCCAGGTCGCCCGGCACCAGCACCCGGAGCTGGCCCAGCCCCGGCACCGGCGCGAGCGCCTTGAGCGGGGGTACGTCGCGGCGCAGCACCGATGCCAGGTTGTGCCGGCCCTCGGCCACGCCGGTGATGGCGCCCACCGTCGAGTCGGGCTTGGTGGTGATCAGCGCGACCTGCTGGCCGGTACGGGCGTACGCGGCGGCGAGGTTGGCGGCGACGAATCCGGCGGCGGTGCCGGTCGAGGCGTCGCAGATCAGCAACTGGCGACCGCGCCCGCCCTGCGCCGGTTCGGGCACGGCGGACAGCAGCACGTTGCGCAGCCGGCCCAGCTCGCGGGAGACCCGGTGGGTGGCCGGCAGGACGGCCAGCGAGGGCGCGCGCACCGGCAGTTCCAGCAGCAGCGGCAGGCCGACCCGGTCGGAAATGTCACGACCACGCCGGATCCGGGTGTCGAGCCGGTCCAGCACGAGCGCCAGCACGATGCCGAGCAGCAGGCCCGCGCCCATGCCGCTGGCGAGGTTGAGCGTGCGGTTCGGTGAGCTGGGCGAGTCGGGGAGACGGGCGTCGGAGATGATCTCGCCGGGGTCGGAGCCGGCCGAGACCAGCGGGCTGAGCCGGTTGTTCAGGCCGGTGATCTGGCTGGTGAGAAGGCTCCGTTCGGCCTCGGCCCGCTCCCGCTCGGGCGAGTTCGACGGCGACGCCGCGATCCGCCCGGCGACGGCACTGAGCTGCTTCTGCAGCTCGGCGATCTGCTGCTTGAGCGCGGTCGTCTCGTTCTCCAGCGCCTTCTGCGCGGTGGCCTTGCGCAGGTCCAGATACGCCTGGGCGAACGCGTGCGAGCCCGACTGGGCGCCCTCGGGGCTGTTCGCCTCGTACGCCACCTGGAGGATCTGGCTGTTCGGCGGCACCTTGACGGTCACCGACTTGACCAGCTGGTCGGCACCGGTGTCGACCTTCATCAGCGCCTTGGCCCGCTCGGCCACCACCAGCGAGCGGACCACCTGGGCCTCGGTGTCGAGGTTGACCTTGGCGTTGGGGTTGCTCTCCGCGCCCGAGCCGAGCGGGCGCACCAGCAGCGAGGTGGTCGAGGTGTAGCGCGCCTCCTGGATCTGGTTCAGCGCCAGCCCACCACCGAGACCGAGGGCCGCGGCGAGCAGCAGGATCCACCAGCGGCGGCGCAGCCAGCCCAGGTAGGCCATCAGGGCAAGACCGTCGGCGTCGCTCTCGGCCAAATGGGGTGAGGGCATCAGAGTCTGTCGCTCCCTTTCGACCGAGCCGGGCAGTCCACGGCACAGCTGGACCTGACCGTGGCCTTGAGTGTCCCCGATCCGAACGACGAGGGAAAGTCTGCTCACGTTCCGGTAAGCCTGCCCGGGTGTGGGCAGCCCGCGTAGAAATGGCCGATCGGCGCTGACCATTCGGCGGGTTTCCCGGTGTCGGGCCCGACCTGTCCCCGGATAAGCCGGCGTCGCCGACGGCTCTCGTGCGGAGCGGTGACGGAATCCTGACACATCTCACTTTCTTCCGGTGGCCCGCCCCGGCGGCGCGGGGCGAACCGGGCTGACCTGGACGGTGGCCGGCCGGTGGGCATCCCGGTGACGGGAATCGAGAGGTGAGCCGACCGGCGAGCCAGGATCCGTCCAATGGCCCCTTCAGTTGCCCATGGGCGCGCCAGTAGGTTGTCAGGACGCGTCCGAGGGGCATTCACAAAAATCCGGACGCGTCATCCGCGTACGGGAGGACTTTTGTGGTGAGCGGGTCAACCGAGGACTCGGGGCAGGTCCTGCTGGTGGGTTCCAGTGGCGGGCACCTGGCCCAGCTCCTGGCCCTGGAACCGTGGTACCGGGATCGGCGCCGCGCATGGGTAACCTTCGACACCCCGGACGCGCGCTCGCTGCTCGCCGGTGAGGACGTGGTCTGGGCGCACCACCCCACCACACGCAACGTCAAGAACCTGGTACGCAACGCGTTCCTCGCGCTGAAGGTGATCCGGCGGCGCCAGGTCGACGCCGTGGTCACCACCGGTGCCGGGGTCGCCCTGCCGTTCGTGGTGGCGGCCCGGATGCGCAAGATCCCGACGGTCTACATCGAGGTGTACGACCGGATCGACAGCGCGACGCTCACCGCCCGGCTCTGCCGCCCCTTCCTCTCCGCGATGCTCGTGCAGTGGGACGAGCAGCGCCGGATGTACCCGGAGGCCACCGTCGTGGGGAATCTGCTCTGATGGCGCACATTCCGCAGCAGCGGGACCGGCGTTCCGCGGCACCGTACGTGCTGGTCGTGGTCGGCACCGACGTGCACCGCTTCGACCGGCTGGTCGGCTGGCTGGAGCGCTGGCACGCAGCGCGGCCCGAGGTCCGGCTGGTCCTCCAGTACGGCCACAGCCGCACCCCGGCCCTGCCCGAGGCCACCCCGTTCCTCGGCCACGAGGAACTCCAGCGGGCGATGGCCGAGGCGACGCTCGTGGTTAGCCACGGCGGCCCGGCCACCATCACCGAGGCGCGCCGCAACGGCCACCTGCCGATCGTGGTGCCCCGCGACCCGTCGCACGACGAGCACGTCGACAACCACCAGCAGCTGTTCTCCCGCCGTCTCGGCGCGGCCGGCATGGTGCGGCTGTGCGAGTCCGAGGCCGAGCTGCTCGCCGCGCTCGACGAGGGCCTGGCCGACCCGAACCGGTTCGTGCTGGCCGCCGACCCGAACCGCCCGGACCCGCGCGCCGAGGCGGTCGCCCGGGTCGGCGCGGTGATCGACGAGCTGGTGGCCCGGCGGGTACGACAACGAGCCGTCGGGCGTCGCGGATGAGCGCCCCGGATCCGGCGACGCCGCGGGTCCTCTTCGTCGGCGGCCTCGGCCGCAGCGGCTCCACGCTGCTGGAGCTGCTGCTGGCGCAGAGCGCCGACGTGTGTGCCGTCGGCGAGGTGGTGCACCTGTGGGAGCGGGCGCTCGGCGCCGACGAGCGGTGCGGCTGCGGTGAGCGGTTCACCGCCTGCCCGTTCTGGCGGCAGGTCGGCGACCAGGCGTTCGGCGGCTGGGCCGCTGTCGACCGGGACGACGTGCTGGCGCTCAAGGACCGCGTCGACCGGACCCGGCACATCCCCCGGCTCGCCAAGGAGGCGCTCCCGCCGGAGCAGCTGGCCGACGTGCGCCGCTACGCCGACCTGTACACCCGGATCTACCGGGCCGCGCTGTCGGTGACCGGCGCCCGGGTGGTGGTGGACTCCAGCAAGCACGCCTCGCTCGCCTTCGCCCTGCGCTGGGCCGAAGGGCTGGACCTGCGGGTACTGCACCTGGTCCGGGACAGCCGGGCGGTGGCGTACTCGTGGGGCAAGCAGGTGCGCCGCCCCGAGGTCGTCGACGGCGAGGACTTCATGCCGACCTTCTCGCCGTTCGAGGTGAGCAAGCTGTGGACCGCGCAGAACGCCGCGTTCCATCTGCTCGCCTCCCGGGCGAAGGTGCTGCGGCTGCGCTACGAGGACTTCACCGCCGAACCGGCCGGCACCGTACGCCGGGTGCGGGACTTCGCCGGCCTGCCGGACGACCCGGCGGCGCTGCGCATCCTGTCCGGAGCCGACGAGACCGGCGCGGCCCCCGAGCCGGCCGCGCCGTTCCGTGCGCACAGCGTCGCCGGCAACCCGCTGCGGTTCAGCGGCGGGCCGTTGACGGTGCGCCGGGACGAGGCGTGGCGGGACCGCCTGCCGCGCCGCAGCCGTGCCGTGGTCAGCCTGGCCACGCTTCCCCTGCGGGTCCGCTACGGCTATCTGGGCCAGCGGGGATCCGACGAGTCCGTGGAGAGAGCATGAGTGGGCCGAGCATCTCGGTCGTCGTACCGACGCGGGACCGTCCGGAGCTGCTGCGTGCGGCGCTCGACGCCATCCTCAGCCAGGCCCACCCGGGCCTGATCGAGGCGATCGTCGTCTACGACCAGTCCGAGCCGGACCGGTCGCTGGAGACCGACCGGGGTGACCGCCGGATCCGGGTGATCACGAATACCCGTACCGCCGGGCTGGCCGGCGCGCGCAACACCGGCATCGAGGCCGCCACCGGCGACTGGGTGGCGTTCTGCGACGACGACGACGAGTGGCTGCCCGGCAAGCTGGCCGCCCAGTTCGGGGCGCTCGACGCGCACCCGGACGGCGCGCTGGTGAGCTGCGGCATCCGGGTCAGCTACGACGACCGTACGGTGGACCGTTCGCTGGACCGCGCCCGGATCTCGCTGGAGGCGCTGCTGCGCGACCGGCTCACCGAGCTGCACCCGTCCACGTTCCTGATCCGCCGCGCCGCGCTGCTCGACGCGATCGGCCTGGTGGACGAGCAGATCCCGGGCAGCTACGCGGAGGACTACGAGTTCCTGCTCCGCGCCGCCCGCTACGCCCCGCTGGTGAACGTGGAGAGCCCGTACGTGCTGGTCCGCTGGCACAAGCGGTCCTACTTCGCGCAGCGCTGGGAGACCATCTCGACCGCGTTGCAGTGGCTGCTGCGCCGCTACCCGGAGTTCGCCACGGTGCCGCACGGCGAGGCGCGGGTGGCCGGTCAGATCGCCTTCGCGCAGGCCGCGATGGGCAACCGGCGCGACGCGGTCCGCTGGGCCCGGCGCACGCTGGCCCGCAACCCGAAGGAGCCGCGCGCCTACCTGGCGCTGGCGGTGGCGAGCCGGGCCGTGCAGGCCGACCGGGTGCTGCGCACGCTGCACAAGCGCGGCCGGGGCATCTGAGCCGTACGCGAGACGGGCGGGCGACCTCGGTCGCCCGCCCGTTCCCGTTCCGCTGTGATCAGGCCGTGCAGAAGGACTTCCACGCCTGGATGCTCGGCTGGTCGAGCAGCCGGAAGTCGCCCTGGCTGACCGTCTGGTTGTAGTACGCCACGAACTCCGGCCGCTGACCGTTGAGGAAGCTGGTCATCGACCGGATCCAGGCCGCCCGGCCGGTGCCCCCGTCACCGGGAACCAGGTCGCTGCCGGTCTCCGCGACGCCCCACGGCTTGCCCAGCGCCTTCGACTTGCTGATCATGGGGCCGTAGATCTCCTGCGGCGAGGCGTACCGCTTCCACTTCTTGCCCCAGTTGTAGCAGTCCCAGCCGAGCGCCTCGATCACGTCGCCACCCGGGTAGAACGCGTCGAAGCTGCGCCCGGACTTCGAGTCGAGCGTCCAGCACATCAGGATCAGCGTGTTGATCAGCTTCGGGTTGCCCGTCCGGTCGGCCAGGCCGGCGATCCGCTTCCACGCCGTCCGGTACGCCGTCGTGCTGAAGGCGCCGCGCTCGACGTCGTCCTCCGGCTCGTGGAAGTACGACCAGTAGACGTTGTGCTCGCGCGGGATCGAGGAGAACCAGGAGGTCAGGCGGGAGTCGAACTTGCCGGTGTTCACCTCCTGCGGCGACGCCTTGAAGGACACCACGACGGTGCGGTCCACCACGTCGGCCCGGCTGCCGGACCACGCCGGCGGCAGGCCGGGGAAGAAGATCCGGGCCATCCGCAGCTTGCCGAAGGTCTGGTCGGACCGGGCCAGCGCCTGGCCGAACGTCTCCCCGCTCTGCACACCGATCGAGGCGCCGGGCAGCGTCAGTCGCGTACCGCTGAAGGCCGGCCCGGCGTCCGCGGAGGCCGACGGACGCGCCGAGGGCTTGCCGCCGAGACCCTGGTCGGCGCTCGGCGACGCACCCGGGGTGCCGGGCGTGCCGGGGCCCATCGAGGTGGCCGGCCCGACCGAGCCGGGCGTCCCGCCGGCCTGCCGTTCCGCCGCGTCGGGTCGCAGCGTGGCCACCGCGACCCCGCTGCCGGCCACGGCCAGGACCAGTGCCGCCGCGAGGGCGACCCGCCAGCGACGACGGGAGCCGCCGGACGACGGCACGGGGGCCGGGGCGAGCGGCGGCGCGGGCGGCCGGCCCGGCCCGCCGGTGGCCGGTCCGTGCGGAACGTCCACCGGGGGCGGTCCGGTCAGGGTGGCGGTCGCCGTGGTGCCCGCACCCCAGCCCGCCTCGCCCGCCGGGCCGCCCGGCCCGAAGTCGCCCGCCGGTCCCCGGCCGGGCTCGTCGTGCGGCGCCCAGCCGGTGTGGCCGTCCGCCGGACCGGACTGAGTGGCCCAGGCGTCGTCGTGCGGCTCACCCTGCGGCCAGGCGGCGTCGCCGTGGCCCGCGGGCCCGTGCTGCGGCCAGGGGCCGTCCTGCTGCGGCGCCCAGCCGTTCGTCGTGCCGGGAGCAGCGTCCCAGCCGGCCGGGTCGTGCCCGGGCCCGTCGTGGTGACCGGCGTCGGGCCGGTCACGCTCGGGCCAGGGCAGGTCACCGCCCGGCCGGGCCGGTGGCGGCGGTGGCGCGCTCTCGGCCTCCGGCCAGGGCAGCGAAGGGCCGCCCACCTGACGCGGAATGTCCTGACCCGGCCACAGGCCGGTCGGCTGCCCGAAGGCATTGTGCGGCTCTCGGTCGGCCGGCATGACCCTCCCTGGCTGTCGGCGGCCCGTGGTCGGGGCTCAGATCGCCACGCATACCTGCCCGACGATAACCCTCATCCACCTGGCCGTACGTACCGTGACACTCAGCCGAACGCCTCACCCTGGTCACCGGTGACGGTCGAAGCGGGCATCTCGACCCCGGTCCGGGCGATCGCGTCGAGCAACTGGTCGGCCAGTTCGGGCCGGCAGACCAGCAGATCGGGCAGCCGCGGGTCGGCCCGGTTGTAGCGCAGCGGCGAACCGTCGATCCGGGACGCGTGCATGCCCGCACCGAGCGCCACGGCGACCGGGGCGGCACTGTCCCACTCGTACTGACCGCCCGCGTGGACGTACGCGTCGACCTCGCCGGTCACCACCGCGCAGACCTTCACACCGGCCGAGCCCATCGGCACGGCGGTGGCGCCGAGCATCTCGACCAGCTCGCCCACGAACGCCGGCGGGCGGCTGCGGCTCACCGCGATCCGGATCGGCCCGTCGGACGCCTTCGGCTGCGGGCAGGTGGTGCCGAGCACGAGCGGCGTACCGTCCACCGTGGTCCGGGCCGGCATGCCCACCGCGCCGGCGACCAGGGCGCCGTCCGGGGCGGCGGAGCGCTGCCAGAGCGCCACGTGCACCGCCCAGTCGTCCCGCCCCTCCTCGGAGAACTCACGCGTGCCGTCCAGCGGGTCGATGATCCAGACCCGGTCCGCCTCGTGCCGGGGCGCGCGCTCGCCGTCCGCCCACGCGCGGCGCGAGTCGGCCTCCTCCTCGGAGAGCACCGCGTCGGCCGGCCGCAGCCGGGCCAGCGCCGCCGTCATCAGCTCGTGCGACGCGCGGTCGCCGGCGTCCTTGAGCGCCTTCGGGTCGGCGAAGCCCTGCCGGTCCCGCAGCGCGGTGAGCGCCCTGCCGGCCTCGGTCGCCAGCCACTGCGCGAACCGCTGGTCGTCGAGCCGTCCCGCCTCGTCCTCGGTCACGAGCCCCATCCCTTGTTCTCCCGGGTCTGCCGCGACCCGTCATCCTTCGGCGTCCGGTCGGACCGGCGCCAGCGTCCGTCGGATCGTAGACAGTCGCGAGGCGGTCTCGGATCCCCCGGAGGCACCGGTGGTCCGGCCGGCCGCCCGCATGTTGAACTTCGCGTGTATCGCGGTCGGACCCGCCGGGCCAGGCCCTAGGCTCTGCGCATGACCGCCGAGCAGCTGATCTCGTTCGCCCGTGGCGCGCCTTCGCTGGACATCGTCGATGTCGAGGGGCTCAAGGCCGCCGCCGTCCGCGCCTTCGACGCCGACCCCGCCGGGGTCACCGCGTACGGCACCTCCGTCGGCTACCCGCCCTTGCGGAAGTGGATCGCCGAGAAGCACGGTGTCGAGGCCGACCAGGTGCTGATCACCAACGGCTCGCTGCAGGCCGACGCGTTCCTCTTCGACCACCTGGTCCGCCGGGGCGACGCGGTGGTGGTCGAGCGTCCGACGTACGACCGCACGCTGCTCAACCTCAAGCAGATGGGCGGCGAGGTGCACGGCGTGACGATCCAGCCGGACGGCCTGGACACCGCCGAGCTGCGCAAGCTGCTGGAGTCCGGGGTACGGCCGCGGCTGGCGCACGTGATCCCCAACTACCAGAACCCGGCCGGCGTGACCCTCTCCCTGGAGAAGCGCCGTGAGCTGCTGGACCTTGCCGCCGAGTACGACTTCACGATCTTCGAGGACGACCCGTACGCGGACATCCGGTTCCGGGGCGAGCCGCTGCCCTCGATGCTGTCGATGGACACCCGGGGCGTGGTGGTGCACGCCTCCAGCTTCACCAAGACGGTCTGCCCGGGCGTACGGGTCGGCTACCTGGTCGGCCCGGCCGAGCTGATCGCGGCGATCGCCAAGCGGGCCACCAACCTCTACATCTCGCCCGGCATGGTGGCCCAGGCGATCGTGCACCAGTTCTGCGTCTCCGGCGCGATCGAGGAGTCGATCCGGACGGTCCGTTCGGCGCTCGGTGAGCGGTCGGCGGTGCTGGCCGAGTCGCTGCGCCGGCACATCCCGGAGGCCCGGTTCGTGGAGCCGGACGGCGGCTACTTCCTCTGGGTGGAGCTGCCCGAGGACGTCGAGGTCGACCGCCTCGCCCCGGCTGCCGCCGAGCGCGGCGTGGCGGTGGTGAAGGGCAGCGACTTCATGGTCGACGGCGGCCGGCACGCGCTGCGCCTGGCGTACTCGGCGGTCACAGCGGACCGGATCGACGAGGGTGTGCGGCGTCTCGCCGAGGCCATGGCCGCCGTTCGCGGCTGATTTTCTGTCGGGTTTCTGACAAAAAGGCCCCGCTGGCCGGTTCGGCACTCCCGCCGGACCGGCCGGCACCCCCACAATGCTGCGAGTGCCGCTCACCTTCTGCCGGTGACCAGCCCGCACGCCGGACGACCGGCCGGGCCGGCGGCACGCCCAGCATCACTCCCGCCCCCAAGGGGTGCCGGGTGGGCCGTGTCGCCCCTCACCCCCCTGACGCGGCCCGGCCCGCCCGGCGCCGCCGCGTGACGCCCGTCGCAACCGCCCGTCCCCCGCACCCGCGCCCGCGCTGCGCTTCCCGCCGGTCGGCGTAACCTGCAAGCCGCAGCTCTAGGGGAAGGGGGCGAGAGATGACGGACCGGGTGGCACGCGACCGAACCGCCGGCACCGACGGCAGCCGGGCACTGCGCCCCCGCGCCTGGTCGGCCCCGGTCCGCGCGATGTCCCGCATCCTCAACGCCGACGGCTCCCCGCGTACGGCCCAGCCGGCCGGCCCGGAGCGCAGCGGCATCGTCGACTGCGGGCTGTACGTCGACGGCGAGCGCCGCCCCGGCCACCCCCGGTACGCCGAGGCCCTGGCCGCCGCCCGGCAGGAGCGGGACGGCTTCGTCTGGCTCGGTCTGCACGAGCCGGACCTGGCCGAGATGACCGAGATCGCCGCCACCTTCGGCCTGCACGAGCTGGCCGTGGAGGACGCGGTCAAGGCCCAGCAGCGCCCGAAGCTGGAACACTTCGGCGAGATCGTCTTCCTGGTGCTGCGCACCGCCCGCTACTGCGAGCACGCCGAGCTGACCGAGAACTCCGAGGTGGTGGAGACCGGTCAGGTGATGCTCTTCATCGGGCCGCACTTCGTGATCAGCGTGCGGCACGGCGACGCCTGCCGGCTGGCGCCGGTGCGCGCCGACCTGGAGGCGAAGCGGGACCTGCTGCGGCACGGCCCGTGGGCGGTCGCGTACGCGATCACCGACCGCGTGGTGGACCTCTACCTGGAGGTGGCCGACCGGCTGGAGGACGACCTCGACGTGCTGGAGGCGGACGTCTTCGACCGGCAGAGCAGCGGGCGGATCCAGCGGATCTACCAGATGAAGCGGGAGCTGGTCGAGTTCAAGCGGGCGGTGGCGCCGTTGCAGCGCCCGCTGATGACGCTCACCTCGCAGGTCAACCGCGCGGTGCCGCAGGAGGTGCGGCGCTACTTCCGCGACGTGCAGGACCACCTCAGCCGCACGGTCGAGCAGGTGAACTCCTACGACGACCTGCTCAACTCGATCCTCCAGGCCCGGCTGGCCCAGGTCACCGTCGACCAGAACAACGACATGCGCAAGATCGCCGCCTGGGCCGCGATCGGTGCGGTGTGGACGGCGATCGCCGGCATCTACGGCATGAACTTCGACAACATGCCCGAGCTGAAATGGACGTACGGCTATCCGGGCGTCTGGGCGCTGATGCTCGCGGCGTCCTTCACGCTGTACCGCCTGTTCCGCCGCAACGGCTGGCTGTAGCCGCCCCGTACGCGCGGAAGCGCCGGCCACGCGGGGTGTCCCGCGTGCCGGCGCTGATCCGACGGTACGAGGTCAGCGGCGACCGCCGGCCTTCGCGGCGTTCTTGCCGGCCTGCACGGCCTTGGTGATGTCGTCGGCCGGGCGGCCGGAGGCGTCCCGGGCGCCCTCGGCGACGGAGGGGACCTGGTCGTTCGGGTGGATCACCGGCTGGCTGCCGGAGGTGGCGGTCGACGCGCTGCTGCCCTTGGCCACCGCCGAGGAACCGGCGCCGGTCGGGCCGGCCTGCGTCACCTTCGCGCTCGCGTCCGGGGTCTCCACCACGATCGTGTCCACGTCCTCCCGCATCGGCTCCAGCTTGTCGTGACCGGTCGTGCCGAGCGTGCCCGTCGCGCCGAGCGTGCCGGTCGGGTCGTACTCGGCCCACTCCTGCTGCTCGCGGCGACGGCGCATGGCCATCGCACCGGCCAGGCCGGCGACGGTGCCAGCCACCAGCAGGCCCGCGGTCATGCCCCGCGACCTGCGCTGCTTCTTCTTTCCGGCCTTCATGTTCTTCGCCTTCTTCGTCATCGCGGACTGCTTCGCGGCCATCACCTTGCGGCCACTCGACGCCTTGCCGGCGGCCTCGACCCGGGCGTTGCGCACGGCCAGCAGCACCGGCGCGAGCGCCGCGGCGGTCGACGCGAACCCGCTGGACGCGCGGTCCCGGACCAGGACCGCGGTGGGCGCGACGGCGACCCGGGCTGCCTGGACCCGCGGGCCGACAGTGGCGCCGGCCCCCTTCGCCGCGTGCGTGGCGGCCTGCCTCAGGTGACCGATGCCCTGGTTCAGCTCGACCCTCGCGAGCTGGCCCTGGGTCTTTCGCCGCCCGATTCCAAACACGGTCCCACCTCCTGGGAGTTGTTCCTTCGTCATCCTCCACCTTCGAATGCCTCCGCATGGCCAGATCGGGCACATGGGAGGATCCGCAAGGAACTGAACTACGAGTGAGGAGTACCCGTGGCCGAGGCTGTCTACGCCACCTTGCACACCAACGCCGGCCCGATCCGGCTGGAGCTCTTCCCGAACCACGCACCGAAGACCGTCCGCAACTTCGTGGAGCTGGCCGAGGGCACCCGGGAGTACATCGACCCGCGTACCGGTCAGCCGGGCAGCGGGCCGTACTACGACGGCACCGTCTCGCACCGCGTGATCAGCGGTTTCATGATTCAGATGGGCGACCCGACCGGCACCGGCCGCGGTGGCCCGGGCTACAAGTTCGCCGACGAGTTCCACCCCGAGCTGCGCTTCGACCGGCCGTACCTGCTGGCGATGGCGAACGCCGGGCCGGGCACCAACGGCTCGCAGTTCTTCATCACGGTGTCGCCCACGCCACACCTGAACAACCGGCACACCATCTTCGGCCAGGTGGCCGACGAGCAGTCCGCGAAGGTGGTCGACTCGATCGCCAACACCCCGACCGGCCCGAGCGACCGGCCGATCCAGGACGTGGTGATCGAGCGCGTCGAGATCGAGCACAAGCAGTCCTGAGCGGCACGCGGGTACCTTTGCTCGCATGACTGAGCGCTCCGGCCAGCCAGGCGACGCCACCGGGGGTCCGGTGCCGACCACTCCGGTCTGCTACCGGCACCCCGGCCGGGAGACTTACATCCGGTGCACCCGGTGCGACCGGCCGATCTGCACCGAGTGCATGCGGGACGCCTCCGTCGGCCACCAGTGCCCGGAGTGCGTCGCCGAGGGCCGCCGCAGCGTGCGGCCGGCGCGTACCGCCTTCGGTGGCGGTGCCGCCGGCCGCCAGGGCAACGTCACGAAGGCGCTGATCGCGCTGAACGTGGTGATGATGCTGCTGTCCATCCTCTCGGCCCGCAGCGGGACCGCCGTGGCCGGCGGTGGCCTGGGCGGCCTGATGGGCAACGGGACGCCGCTCACCGAGTGGGGGGCGGTGCTGGGCCTGGCGCGCTTCCCCGACGGGCACGTCGGCGGGGTGGCCGACGGCGAGTGGTACCGCCTGGTCACCGCCATGTTCCTGCACTACGGCGTGCTGCACCTGCTGCTGAACATGTGGGCGCTCTGGGTGCTCGGCCGGACGCTGGAGGCGGTGCTCGGGCCGCTGCGCTTCCTGGCGCTCTACCTGCTCGCCGGGCTGGGCGGCAACGTCGCCGCGTACGTCTTCACCGAGCCGAACCGGTTCACGGCCGGCGCCTCGACCGCCGTGTTCGGCCTGTTCGCCGCCGTCTTCGTGATCATGCGGCGGCTCGGCCGGGACACCTCGGCGATCGTGCCGATCCTGGTGATCAACCTGATCTTCACGTTCACCGTGCCGAGCATCTCGGTGGCCGGGCACCTCGGCGGTCTGGTGGCCGGCGCGCTGGTGGCGCTGGTCCTGGCGTACGCCCCACGGTCGCGGCGCACCCTGTTCCAGGTCGCGGGCTGCGTGATCGTGCTGGTCGCGCTGATCGGCCTGACGCTCGTCCGGTCCGCCGCGCTGCTCGGCTGAGCCTCAGCGCGCGGGGCGGACCTCGTCCAGTGCCGCGGCCACCTCGTCCAGCGGGGCGTCCAGGTCACGGCGGCCGAACAGGTGCAGCGACTCCCCGGCGTCGATCTCCAGCGTCTCGGCGGTGATCCCGCGCCGGCTGCGCCGGTCCAGGCGGATCGCCTCCACGGCGTCCCACGGCAGCCGGCGCCGCCCGGCGAATCCCCGCAGCACGGTGAGCCCGTCCGGGTCGACGGCGAGGCGGACCGGCGCGACCACGTCGCGCAGCGCCCAGGCGAGCAGACCGGCGGCGGCCAGTCCGGCGAGCGCCGGACGGACCGGGTCACCGCCGGCGAACACCAGCCCCAGGGCGACGAGCGCGAGCGCGCCCACCGCCTTGAGCACCGGCACCTCGCGCGGCACCCGCCACTGCCTGATCGGCGGCGACTGTGGATCCATCCGCCCAGCATGCCAGCCGCACCTGCCGGACGCCGGGGGAGGACGACCGGTCGGATCAGCACGTAGGATCGGGGCAAGCGAGGTTACCGGGGAGTAGACATGAGTGACGCGGTCATCGTCGGCGCGGTACGGACCCCGGTCGGGCGGCGCAAGGGCAGCCTCGCCGGAGTGCACCCGGTCGACCTCTCGGCGCACGTGCTGCGCGCGCTCGCCGAGCGCACCGGCATCGACCCGGGCCAGGTCGACGACGTCGTGTGGGGCTGTGTGTCGCAGGTCGGCGAGCAGTCCTGGAACGTGGCCCGCAACGCCGTGCTCGCCGCCGGCTGGCCGGAGTCGGTACCGGGCACCACGCTCGACCGCCAGTGCGGCTCCAGCCAGCAGGCGCTGCACTTCGCCGCCGCGACGGTCCTCTCCGGCCAGGCCGACCTGGTCGTGGCCGGTGGCGTCGAGTCGATGACCCGGGTGCCGATGGGTTCCAGCGTCGCCGGTGGCATGCCGTTCAGCGCGGCGATCCTGGAGCGCTACCGCGGCGTCGAGGGCGTCGCGGAGGACTCCCCGTTGCCGTTCAACCAGGGCGTCGGGGCCGAGCTGATCGCGCAGCGGTGGCGCTTCTCGCGTACCCAGCTCGACGAGTTCGCGCTCGCCAGCCACGAGAAGGCCGCCGCCGCGCAGGACGCGGGCGCGTTCGAGGCCGAGCTGGCGCCGGTGGCGCTCGCCGACGGCGGCAAGTTCTCCGCCGACGAGGGCATCCGCCGCGACACCTCGCTGGCGAAGCTGGGCGAGCTGGCTACCCCGTTCCGCGCCGACGGCGTGGTCACCGCCGGGTCCGCGTCGCAGATCTCCGACGGCGCCGCCGCGCTCGCGGTCACCACCGCCGAGTGGGCCAGCCGGCACGGCCTGCGCCCGCTGGCCCGGGTGCACACCGCCGTGGTCGCCGCCGACGACCCGGTCACCATGCTCACCGCGCCGATCCCGGCCACCGCGAAGGCGCTGCGCCGCGCGGGGCTGGGCATCGAGGAGATCGGGGTGTACGAGGTGAACGAGGCGTTCGCCCCGGTGCCGCTGGCGTGGCTGGCCGAGACCGAGGCGGACCCGGAGCGGCTCAACCCCCGGGGCGGGGCGATCGCGCTCGGTCACCCGCTCGGCGGCTCCGGCGCGCGGATCATGACCACGATGCTCCAGCACATGCGGGACAACGGCATCCGCTACGGCCTCCAGACCATGTGCGAGGGCGGCGGCATGGCCAACGCCACGATCGTCGAGCTGCTCTGATCCGACCGGCCGCCGGTGTCGCACCGCTGGTGCGACTTGCACGTGTGGAAGTTCCAGAAATCGGGCGTGACCCATATCACCCCTGGTCATCGGCTCGTTGGACCGGGCATGGACGTGTTCTCGCGAACGTTCCTTCCGGCCGCCGCCGAGACCGGCCTGGCGACCCAGACCGTCACCCGGCACATGCCGGTGTTCCGCCGATGCGTCGGCTCCGGCGACGCGACCATCCTGGTCACCCGGTGCAGCCGCCCGGATGACCCGGTGGGCGGCGACTACCTGATGCTCCTCACCCACCGGCGGCTGGTGGTCACCCGGCAGACCCGGGTGCTGCACCGGCTGCGCCTGCACCTCAACACCGAACTGCGCGAGCTGAGCAACGTGACGTGGAGCCCCGACGCCCGCGCGCACAGCGTGGAGCTGGCGGCCACCGCGATCGACGGGGTACGCGAGCGTTTCGTCCTGCGTACCCACCACCCGAAGCAGGTGTGGCAGCTCGACGCGCTGCTCAACCACGCCTTCCGGACCCGCCTGCGTACGCCCGCCGAGCGGGTGGTGGCGACCATCGGCGAGTCGCCGGCGGGCGCCCGGCCGACGGTGCTGCGGCCCGCCCCGGCCCGCTGACGTCCTCCTTACCTGATCCGAACATTCCCTGACCGGCCGGGCGGTCGCGGGTCGGTCATCATGAGCCGGTGACCACCGCCGCCCCGCCCGGGCTCGTCCTCGTGGTGGAGGACGAGCCGGCCATCGCCGACCTGGTCCGGCTCTACCTGACCCGGGACGGGTTCGGCGTACACCTGGAACGTGACGGCGAGGCCGGGCTGGCCGCCGCGCGGCGCCTGCGCCCGGTGGCCTGCGTGCTCGACATCGCGCTGCCCGGCCTGGCCGGCACCGAGATCTGCCGCCGCCTGCGCGCGGCGGGTGACTGGACGCCTGTCATCTTCCTCACCGCCCGCGACGACGAGGTGGACCGCGTCGTCGGGCTGGAACTGGGCGCTGACGACTACGTCACCAAGCCGTTCAGCCCGCGCGAACTGCTCGCCCGGCTGCGGGCGGTGCTGCGCCGCACCGCCGGCGTGCCCGCCGAGCAGCCCCGCACGCTCGGCGCCGTCACACTCGACCCGGCCCGGCGGACCGTGACGGCCGGCGGTACGCCGGTGCAGCTCACCTCCACCGAGTTCGACCTGCTCGCGCACCTGATGGCGCGTCCCGGCCGGGTGTTCACCAGGGAGGAGCTGCTGGCGGGCGTGTGGGGGTACGCGGCGCACGCCGGCACCCGGACCGTCGACGTGCACGTGGCGCAGGTGCGGGCCAAGCTCGGCCCGGACAGCGTGATCCGCACCCATCGGGGCGTCGGGTACGCCGCCGATGCCTGAGCAGCCCACAGTGCCGATGCCGCCCACAGTGCCGATGCCGCCCACCGTGGCGATGCCGCCCACCGTGGCGATGCCGCCCACCGGTCCGGCCCGCAGCGGCCGCCGCCCCGGGCGGACGCTCACCGCGCGCGCCGTGCTCGCCACCTGCGCGGTGGCGCTGGTGTCGGTGCTCGTCACCGCGCTCGTCGCGGTGCCCCTCGCGGTACGCGGCGCGGAACGCCGGGACCAGGAGGCGCTCGCCGCCCAGGCCCGGCTCGCCGCCGACGTGCTCCGGGTGCGGCCGGTACGCCAGCGCGACGGCGCCGGGGACCGGCTCATCCGGCAACTGCGCCAGCAGCAGATCGACGTGTACGTGATCCGGGACGGCCGGGCCGACCGGCCGGGCCTGCCCCGGCCGCTGGTGACGCGGGTGGCCGGCGGCGAGAACGTCTCCGGCCGTCGGCTCGTCGAGGGGCAACGCCGGCTGGTCGAGGCGCGGTCGCTGCCCGGCGGGGACGGGGTGGTGCTGACCCGGGCCCGGAGCGCCGCGCCCTGGCGGCAGGTGTTGCGCGGACTCTGGCTGCCGCTGCTCGCCGGACTCGCCGCCGGGGCGGCCGCCGGACTGCTGCTCGCCCGCCGGCTGGCCCGGCCGATCCGTACCGCCGCCACCGCCGCCGCCCGGCTGCGCGCCGGGGACCGGGCGGTCCGGGTGCCGGTCGAGCCGCCCGACGAGGTGGCTGACCTGGCGCATGCGCTCAACGGCCTGGCCGCCGCGCTCGCCACGAGCGAGGGGCGGCAGCGCGAGTTCCTGCTCTCCGTCTCGCACGAGTTGCGGACCCCGCTGACCGCCATCCGCGGCTACGCCGAGGCGCTGGCCGACGGCGTGATCGAGGCCGACGCCGTGCCGGCGACCGGCCGGACCGTGCTCGCCGAGGCCGAACACCTGGACCGGCTGGTCCGCGACCTGCTGGCGCTGGCCCGGTTGGAGGCGGTCGACTTCCCCCTGGAACCGGTGCCGGTCGACCTGGCCGGGCTCGCCGCCGACGCGGAGCGCGCCTGGTCCGGCCGGTGCGCGGCGCTCGGGGTGCCGTTCCGGCTGGAGACGCCGGGTGTGCCGGTGCCGGCGTACACCGATCCGGGCCGGATCCGGCAGGTGGTGGACGGGCTGCTGGAGAACGCGCTGCGGGTCGTGCCTCCGGGGGCGCCGGTCGTGCTCGCGGTCCGCACGGACGGTCCGGCGGGCGGCGGGGTGCTGGAGGTCCGCGACGGCGGACCCGGCTTCACCGACGACGACCTGCGGGTGGCGTTCGAGCGGGGCGCGCTGCACGAGCGGTACCGGGGGGTGCGCAAGGTGGGCAGCGGGCTGGGCCTGGCGCTCGCCGCCGGGCTGGTCCGCCGGCTCGGCGGGGACATCGCCGCGGGGCACGCCCTGGAGGGCGGAGCCGCCTTCACCGTCCGGGTGCCGGCGGATCCTTACGCGGCTCGAACATCGGCTTGACCGTCCCCTCGCGTCGGTGCGGAACGCTCGGGTCGTCACCGCGAGGAGAGGACCACAGATGAGACGTCAGCGAATCGTCACCGGCGCCACCGCACTGCTCGCCGCCGCGGCGCTCGGGCTCGCCGGGTGCGGCGTGAGCCGCCCCGGCGCGGCGCCGGACGACGCGGTCGAGGTGAGCGCCGCCCTGGGCGTGGACGGCCAGGCGCTCGCCGCGCTCGGCGTCGACGCCGACGAACTGGACGTGGATCCGGTCGCCGCCCCGGCACCCTCCGGCACGCCGCAGGCCGGGCCGGACGGCAAGGGCGAGCGGGCGAAGGACGGGCACAAGCGGCACCGCGCCCGGGTGCTGCTGCGGCGCAACACGCTGCACGGCGAGGCGGTGGTGCGGACCAGGGACGGCGGTACGAAGACCGTCGCGGTCCAGCGCGGCGAGGTGACCGCGATCGACGGCAGGTCGATGACTGTGAAGTCCACCGACGGCTTCACCGCGACGTGGACGTTCGGCGAGAAACTGCGGGTGGTCGAGCGGCGGACCACGATTCGATCGACCGACATCAAGATCGGTACGACGGTCGGGGTGGCCGGCGCGAAGGACGGCGACAAGAGCGTGGCCCGGCTCGTGGTGGTGCCACTTCGCCAGGAATAGGGTGCCTGGGCTGTCGTGACCTGAGCAATGTGCCAGGCTACGCTATGCCCCGACCTGCCATCGCCTCCGTGGAGATTCCGTGAAGCTCTCGATCCTCATGCCGGTCTACAACGAGGAAGAACGTATCGCGGATGCCCTCAAGCAGGCATTGGCAGTCGACTACCCCTGCGAGATCGAGCTCGTCGTCGTGGACGACGGCAGCCGGGACGGCACCGGTGAGATCCTCGGCCGCGTGGACGACGCCCGACTGCGGGTGATCACCCACCAGCGCAACGCCGGTAAGGGCGCGGCCATCAAGACGGCTGTCGACAGTGCCGAGGGCGAGTACATGGTCATCCTCGACGCCGACCTGGAGTACGACCCGCAGGACATCCCGCGCCTGCTGGAGCCGGTGCTCGACGGCCGGGCGACTGTCGTCTACGGCAATCGGACCTTCGGGAGCCACAGCTCGTACAGCTTCTGGTACGTGATGGGCAACAAGGGCGTCACGCTCGCCGCGAACGTGCTCTACAACTCCTACATCGGCGACCTGGAGACCTGCTTCAAGCTGATGCCGCTGGAGCTGTACCGCTCGCTCCAGGTCCGCTCCCGGGGCTTCGGCATGGAGGCGGAGGTCACCGGCAAGCTGCTGCGCCGCCGCATCCGCCCGTACGAGGTGCCGATCAGCTACCGCGCCCGGGGCCGCGAGGAGGGCAAGAAGATCACCTGGAAGGACGGCGTCGAGGCGATCTGGATCCTGGCCCGCGAGCGCGCCCGCCGCCGCCCGGCCGGTCCCGCCACCGCGCACTGAGCGTGAATCGACGGAACCCCGCGACCCCGGCACGAACCGAGGTCGCGGGGTTCCGCCGTGTCCGGCCCGCTCAGGCGAGGAACGCGTCGACCGAGCGGCGCAGCCCGGCGGCGTCCAGGCCGTGCCAGCGTTCGTGGTCCTCGGCGCTGCCGTAGCGGCGCAGGTCCTTGCGGCCCACCCCGAGCGCGAGCAGCCGGTGCGGCCGGTCGGCCACCGCCTCCGACACCACCCGCGCCGACGTGCCCGCCAGATACGGCTCGACCAGGATCACCTCGGTCCCGGCGAGCGTCCGCAGCCCGGCCGTGTCGAACGGTCGCGGCCGGTGGGTGTAGGCCACAGTGACCGGCCGGTCGGCCGTCGCCGCCACCGCCGCGTCCAGCACCGGACCGACCGCGACGAGCAGCGGAGCGCCCGGCCCGGCGTCGCGCACCACGTGCAGGTCACCCGCCTGCGGGTACGCCTGCACGTTGGTCCGGACGGACAACCGCAGGTACGCCGAGTCCTGCCCGCACACCACGTCGCGCAGCAGCGGCCGGACCTCGTCCGGGTGCCCCGGCACGTGCACTGTCCAGCCGTCCAGCGTGTCCAGCAGTGCCACGTCCGCCGGCCCGAGGTGGGTGCGTCCCGCCGCCGCCCGGTCGTACGAGCCGCCGATGCCGACGAGCACCGCGCCGACGTCCTGGTGGTCGAGGTCCAGCTTGATCTGCTCGTACGCCCGCTCGACCAGGAACGGGGCGTAGCTGTGCACGACCGGCCGCTGCCCGGTCAGCGCCAGCCCACCGGCCACCCCGATCATCAACTGTTCCCGGATGCCCACGTTGATCACCCGGTCCGGGTACCGGGCGGCGGCCGGCTCGAACGCGGCGGCGGAGATGTCGGCGAGCACGACTGTCGTCCGCGGATCGGCGAGCACCTCCTCGGTGCTGGTGACGAACGCGTCCCGCATGGTGCTGGTCATGCTCACTCCCCGTCCGTGACGACCGCGACGACGACGTGCGGCCGGTGATCGTCGTGCCCGGTGAGGGCGGCGTGCAGGGCGTCGTGGTCGCGCCCGTCGACTGTGGCGGCGCTCCACCCGTTCACCGTGAACCGGCTCGCCGCGCCGCCCGGCCAGCCGTATGTGGCCGAGCGGTTGTCCAGCACGATCGCTGTCAGGTTGCCCAGCCCGGTCGCGCCCGCGTACGCGATCGCCTCGTGGTTGGAGCCCTCGTCCAGTTCGGCGTCGCCGAGCAGCACGTACACCCGGGGGCCGGTGCGGCCCTGGGCCCGCAGCCCGAGCGCGGTGCCCACGCCCAGCCCGAGCCCGTGGCCCAGTGAACCGGAACCGATCTCCACCCCCGGCACGAGCGTCCGGTCCGGGTGGTCGCCGAGCCGGCTCGCCGGGCCGCCCTGGTCGTCCAGCCACTCGGCCGGCAGGAAGCCGCGGGCGGCGAGCAGCGCGTAGTACCCGGCGACCGCGTGGCCCTTGGAGAGCAGGAAGCGGTCCCGGTCCGGGTCGTCCAGGGTGGCCGGGGTGATCCGGAGCACCCGGTCGTAGAGCACCTGGAGCACGTCGAGCGTCGAGTACACGTTGGCGCCGAACTCGCGGCCGGCGCGTACCCGGTCCAGGAGCGCGCCCAGGTCGGTGGCGGTGGTCGTCGTCATACCGATAGCCTCGGACTTGAAGCGAACTTCAACTCAAGGCCGTGTGATGCACGAAGCAACACTGACCATCGGGCAGCTCGCCGACCGCAGTGGTGTCGCCCCTTCGGCGCTGCGCTACTACGAGCGGCTCGGCCTGATCCACGCCGCCCGCACCGGCGGGAACCAGCGCCGCTACGCCCGTACCGAGCTGCGCCGGGTCGCGTTCATCCGGATCTCCCAGCAGGTGGGTGTGTCGCTGGAGGAGATCCGGGCGGCGCTCGACTCGCTGCCGTCGGGGCGTACCCCCACGCCCGACGACTGGGCCGCGCTGTCCCGCGCCTGGCGGGACCGGCTGGACGAGCGGATCCGGCTGCTCGGCAAGCTCCGCGACGACCTGGACGGCTGCATCGGCTGCGGCTGCCTGTCCTTGCAGCGCTGCACGCTCTACAACCCGGAGGACTCGCTCGCCGCCGAAGGCCCCGGCCCGCGCCTCATGCTCCCCCGTCCCGGCCAGGGCTGACCCCTACCGGACCAGCAGCACCTTGCCCAGGTGGTCGTTGGTCTCCACCAGGCGGTGCGCGGCGGCGGCGTCGGCCATGTCCACCCGGGCGTGCACGACGGGCCGGATCCGGCCCGCCTCCACCAGGGGCCACACCTGCTCGCGTACGCCCCGGACGATCGCCGCCTTCCCCTCCACCGGGCGGGACCGCAGCGCGGTCGCGTGCACCGCCGCCCGCTTCGCCAGCAGCATCCCCAGGTCGAGTTCGCCCTTGCGCCCGCCCTGCATGCCGATCACCACGAGCCGCCCGCCGGTCGCCAGCGCCGCCACGTTCCGGGGCAGGTAGGACGCGCCCATGATGTCCAGGATCACGTCGGCGCCCCGGCCGTCGGTGACCCGGCGTACCTCGTCGACGAAGTCCTGCTCGCGGTAGTCGATCGTGTGCGCGGCGCCCAGCTCACGCAGCCGGTCGTGCTTGGCCGGGCGCGCGGTCACCACCACAGTCGCGCCGAGCGCCACGCCGAGCTGGATCGCGAACGTGCCGATCCCGCTGCCGCCGCCGTGCACCAGCAGCGTGTCCCCCTCGGTCAGCCGGGCCAGGTCCACCACGTTCGACCAGACCGTGCACGCCACCTCCGGCAGCGCAGCCGCGTCGACCAGGTCCACTCCGGCCGGCACCGGCAGCAACTGCCCGGCCGGCACCGCGACCTGCTCGGCGTAGCCGCCGCCGGCGAGCAGCGCGCAGACCTCCTGGCCCACCGACCAGCCGGTCACGCCGGGACCGAGCGCACGCACCGTCCCCGAACACTCCAGACCGGGGTACGCGGACGCGCCCGGCGGCGGCGGGTAGTGCCCCTGCCGCTGCAACAGGTCGGCCCGGTTCACAGCGCTCGCCCGCACCTCCACGATCACCTCGCCGGGACCGGGCTCCGGATCCGGCACGTGGGTCCAGACGAGCGCCTCGGGTCCGCCGGGTTCGCTGATCGTGATCGCGCGCATGACTCAGTCTTACCCGATCTGCCCGTCGGTCCACGCGCGGGCGAGGATCTCCGTCACCGTCTCCTCCGGGGTCTGGCCGGAGGTGTCCAGCCAGAGCCTGATCCGGGGTGTCGGCGCGGAACCCGGCGTCGGGTCCGCCACCGGCCAGTCGCCGTACCCCTTCTTCGACCGGTCCCGCTCGCGGGCGGCGACCACCTCGGGGCGCGGCGCGAGCACCACCACGGCCAGCGGCCGGTGCCGGATCCGGCCGATCATGGCCGGCAGGTCCGCTGACGATCATGCGGCGGAACACGTCGCCGCGCAGGTGCACCGCACGGGGCAGCCGCCGCGCCAGCCATTCGGCCACTGTGGACCTGCCGGCTGCCATGATTCCGCTGATCAGCACCACTGCCGGGCTCTCCCGCACGCACACATTCGCGCAAGGGAGGTGGGACGGCGGCTTGCCCGGTACGGGGTTCGTGGCAGACTGGTCCCCGGTCGCGCACCCCTCGGGGGCGTGCCGGGAGGGTTCGCCTAGTGGCCGATGGCGCTGGTCTTGAAAACCGGTAAGGCAGCGATGTCTTCGTGGGTTCGAATCCCACACCCTCCGCCCACTCCCACCTCGCCGTCGGCCGGCCGCGCGTGCGGACGCATCGGCGTGTCGCCCCGGAAGTAACCATCGCCTATGCGGCTCATGCCATTGGGTCATAAATATGACCGAGAGGCATAAGGGCCTCGGGTGTTCTCTTCTCCGGCGGCCCGGCGGCCCGGCGGCCCGGCGGCCCGGCGGCCCGGCGGCCCGGCGGCCCGGCGGCCCGGCGGCCCGGGCGGTCGTAGGGTGCGGGGTGCGGGGTGCGGCGACGACGGGAGGCCGGGATGGCGGAGACGACGACGGTGGCCGGGGTGACGGCCGAGCTGGCCGCGCTCGACGATCCGAAGATCCGTGCGGTGAACGAGCGCCACGGTGACGATCACGGGGTCAACCTGGGCAAGCTGCGGGCGGTCGCGAAGCGGCTGAAGACGCAGCAGGAGCTGGCCCGCGAGCTGTGGGCGACCGGCGACAGCGCGGCCCGGCTGCTCGCGATGCTGATCTGCCGGCCGAAGGCGTACGGGCGGGACGAGCTGGACGCCATGCTGCGCGAGGCGCGTACGCCGAAGGTGCACGACTGGCTCGTGAACTACGTGGTGAAGAAGAGCCCGCACGCCGAGCCACTGCGCCTGGCCTGGTCGGCCGACAGGGATCCGGTGGTGGCGAGCGCCGGCTGGGCGCTGACCACCGAGCGGGTGGCGCGGAATCCGGACGGGCTGGACCTGGCCGGCCTGCTCGACGTGATCGAGGCGGAGATGGCGGGCGCGCCGGAGCGCCTCCAGTGGGCGATGAACCACTGCCTGGCGCAGATCGGGATCGAGCACCCTGCGTACCGGGACCGCGCGATCGGGATCGGCGAGCGGCTCGGGGTGCTCAAGGACTATCCGACGCCGCCGGGATGCACGTCGCCGTACGCGCCGGTCTGGATCAACGAGATGGTGCGCCGACAGCACGGTGGCGCGGACAACGGGGTATGAAGGGGCGCAGGACATTCGCGTACCCGGAAGGACCGTTTCGATGACCCTGGAACGACCGATCGCCCCGGACCCGTACGAGCTGCTGCCGACGGTGCCGTCGTTCGACCTGACCAGCGACGACGTGCACAACGGCGAGCCGATGGACGCGCGGTACGCGCACGGCAGCACCGGCGGCGAGAACGTCTCACCCCAGCTGTCCTGGTCGGGCTTCCCGGCCGAGACCAAGAGCTTCGTGGTCACGTGCTTCGACCCGGACGCCCCGACCGGCAGCGGCTTCTGGCACTGGGTGCTGGTGAACGTGCCGGTCTCCGTCACCGAGCTGCCCACCGGCGTGCGTGAGGCCGATCTGGGTGGCGCGTTCAGCGTCCGCAACGACTACGGCGACACCGGCTACGGCGGTGCGGCGCCGCCGGCCGGGGACCGCCCGCACCGGTACGTGTTCGCGGTGCACGCGGTGGACGTGGACCGCCTCGACATTCCGGCCGGGGCCAGCCCGGCCTTCGTCGGCTTCAACCTGGCCTTCCACACCCTGGCCCGGGCGGTCATCCGCCCGACGTACCAGATCAAGGAGTGAGGTGTAAGGAAGGGCCCCTTGTTAACAGACGTCTGTTAACAAGGGGCCCTTCCTTACACGCGGGCGACGGCGAAGACGGACTGGCCGAACGGCGGCCGGACGCGCTGCTCGGCGGCCTTGGTGACTGGTAGCACGAGGGTGTCGTAGACCTTCACCATCGGGCCCTCCTTCGGCATCAGCCGGAAGACCTTGGTGGCCATGAAGTAGCCGATCAGGCCGAGCGCGTTGGCGTAGTGGATCCGCTCGACGGTGAGGCCCGCCTCGGTCATCGCCGCGGCGAGCGTCTTCTTCGTGTAGCGACGGACGTGGCCGGTGGCGATGTCGGCGGGGCTCATGGCGAACTGGAACGCCGGCACGATGATGACCACGGCGCCGCCGGGGCGGACCAGGTCCCGCATGCTGCGCAGCGCGCCCACGTGGTCGTCGATGTGCTCCAGCACGTTGTAGGAGACGGCCGCGCTGTAGTCGCCGCGCTCGTGGTGCGGGAGCAGCATCTGCCGGACCTCGACGCCCGGGTGGTCGGACAGCCGCTCCTTGAGCTGGATCAGCCGGTCCGGGTCGGCCTCGGTGGCGGTGATCCGGGGTGCGTACGCGGCCCAGGCGGAGGCGTAGTCGCCGAGGCCGCTGCCGATCTCGATCGGGTTGTCACCGAGGTAGGGCACCGCCAGCTCGACGAACCACTGCCGGTGGTTGACAGCCGTCGCCAGGCCTTCGAGCACCTCGGACTGGACGCGCTGATCCCCAGTGATTTCTGCCATGCGTCGATTCCTCACGATATGACTGACCCGCGCCTGGACCGTCAGAGTCAACCATCTGGATGGCTGAGGGGGAAATCGGGGGACGGAGGGGGGCCGAATTGTGATCCGGAGGGGTGCCTGTTCGGCGGTCGGCGAACCTGGCACATAGTACGTGATTCCCCGGAACATTGCACGTGCCCGTCATACCCTGACTACGCTCTGAAATGTCATGACTACTCCGGAAAGCGGCGCGAGCGTGGCCAAATCGGGGCAGGGTAGGCGGACCGACGCGCTCGCCGTGCTCAGCTTCGTGCTGCTCGCGTTCTGGGTCACCGCCCGGCTCTGGGTCGATCCGCGCAATGGCGTCCGGGACAATCGGACAGATCAGGCGCAATTCGAATGGATGATGGCGCATGGTGCTCGCGTCGTCACTGACTTCGCCTATCCGTTCACCTCGGACCGGATGAATGTGCCGGATGTCGTCAATCTCATGGCTAATACGTCCGTATTATCCGTTTCATTGCCGCTGACCCCGATAACGCTCTGGGCAGGCCCGCGCTGGTCCTTTCTGATTTTCCTCACTCTCGGGCTCGCCGCCACCGGCGTGTCCTGGTATTTCCTGCTCTCCCGAGTTGTCGTGAAGTCCCGCGGTCCGGCCTGGCTGGGTGCCGCCTTCTGCGCGTTCGCGCCGGCGATGATCTCGCACGCCAACTCGCACCCCAACATCGTCAGCCAGTACGTGGTGCCGCTGATCATCTGGCGGACGCTGCGCCTGGCCGAACCCGGCCGGTGGCTGCGCAACGGCGTCCTGCTCGGCCTGGTGATCGTCTGGCAGGCGTTCCTCAACCTGGAGATCCTGCTGATGACCGCCATCGGGCTCGGCGTGGTGGTGCTCGCGCTGGCGCTCGGCCGTCCCGCGCTGCGCTCGGCGGCCCGCCCGTTCGCCGCCGGGCTCGGGGTCGCCGCGACGGTCGCCGGGGCGCTGCTCGCGTACCCGCTCTGGGTGCAGTTCTTCGGCCCCGGCGCGTACAGCGGGCTCTCCACGCTGATCCGGGGCTACTCCACCGACCTCGCCGCGTACGTGGCCTGGTCGCGGGAGTCGGTGGCGGGCGACGCCCGGGGCAGCGAACCGCTCGTGAAGAACTCCACCGAGGAGAACGCGTTCTTCGGCTGGCCGCTGGTGATCCTGGTGATCGCGCTGGTCTGGTGGCTGCGCCGCAACGCCGTGGTGCTCGGGCTGGCAGCGGTCGGGCTTGTGTTCGCGCTCTTCTCGCTCGGCCGGGAGATCCGCTACGACGGGCGGGACACCGGCGTCCCCGGCCCCTGGGCCGCGCTGGAGAACCTGCCGGTCCTGCACTCGGTGGTGCCCACCCGCTGGTCGCTCGCGCTCACCCCGATCATCGGCGTGCTGCTCGCGTTCGGTGCCGACCGGGCCCGGCGGCTCGCCGTACGGCACCCGGACGCGCGCGACCAGATCCGGTTCGCCACCGTCACAGTGCTCGCCATGGCGCTGCTGCCGATCCTGCCCACCCCGCTGCCCGCGAAGCGCCTCGACCCGACTCCGACGTTCGTCACCTCCGGCGCATGGCGTCCCTACGTCGCCGGCGGGCGGAGCATCGTCACGCTGCCGCTGCCCGACACCACGTACGCGGTCCCGCTGCGCTGGTCCGCCGAGACCCGGCTGGACATGCCGCTGGCCCGCGGCTACTTCCTCTATCCGGACACCCGCCCAGGCGGGGACCGGATCGCCCTCTTCACCGCGCCGCCGCGTCCCACCAGCACGTTCTTCGAGACGGTACGGCGCACCGACGCGGTCCCGCCGATCACGCCGCAGGACCGGGTGGCCGCCGTGGACGACCTGCGCTACTGGCGGGCCGGCGCGGTGATCCTCGACCCCCGGCTGCCGCAGGCCGACGCGCTGCGCCGGGCGATGACGGAGCTGAGCGGGATCACGCCGAGGCGTACCGGCGGGGTGTGGTTGTGGGACGTCCGGCCGCTGGTCGAGTGAGCGGTCAGCCCTGGCGGACGCAGCAGCCCTGGCACACCTTGGGCCGGGGCAGCGTGAACGCCAGGCAGCAGGTGCGCCGCTGCACAGTCGGCTCGCCGGCCGGGCCGGGCACCAGTTCGACCAGGTCGCTCAGGTCGAGCGCGTCGAGCAGCGTGCCGACGGCCGCCGTGGCCGAGCCGGGCAGCGCGTCCGACGCGCGCAGGATGCCGTGGGCGATGCCGGAGGCCACCGAGCCGAGCAGCGTACGGGTGCCGATCCGGACCTCGCCCTGGATGGCGCCGATCAGCGGGGCGAAGTGGGCGTCGAGCAGGGACGCGCGCAGCGCGCCGAGCAGCGCCGCCTCGTCCGTCACCACCAGTACGCCCGGAGCGCCGGCGAGGGCCAGCGGGTCGCTCGGCAGCACCGCCACCGGGGTGGAGGCACGCAGTCCCAAGGTGAGGAGCTGGTGGTGGTCCTCGAAGTGCACGAGCACGTCGGCCGGGTCGAGCAGCGGCACCCGGCGGGCGGACGCCCAGCCGAGCACCGCGGGTAGCGCGGTCCAGTAGCTGTAGGACTTCCAGGCCAGCGCGGCGCACGCGTGCGGGGTGCCGCCCCAGCGGCGGCCGGCGGCGGTCAGGAACTCGGACAGCAGAGTGCCGTCGATCAGCCGGGTGGCCGGGGACCAGCGGTCCAGCTCGTCGTGGACCAGCAGGCCGGGTGCGAGCCCGGGCAGGTCGTCGGTGCCGAACATGGCGCGCAGGGTCGCTGTCACAGGGGCGAGCGGGGTGGCGGCGTCGCGCCCCGGCATCACCGCAGTCACCTGGCCGTCCCCTGTCCTGTCGCCCTGCGGTCGGCGCGTGCCGTCGACCCAAGCTAAGGCTAGCCTAACCACCCTCCCGGCGGGAGGGGAAGTGGTGCCGCGGTATCGCGGGGAGGTCCCCGTCACTCCGCGGCCGTCGCGTACTACCCGGCCTCGGAGACGGAAAACGCCGCCGGAGAACCGGCGGCAGACGGCGTAAGGATCGACGTACGCCGCTGAAAAGTCAAGGTGAGTGTCGAATACGAGGCAGTTTCCGTACACGTTCGGCCACTCAACGTGAAAATGGTCTTCCCGCGTACGAGGAAGCTGATGACGACCTCACCGATCGAGCGTGCCGCGGACTCGTTCGCGGCCGAACTCGCCCGGCACCGGACCGGCCGAGGGCTGTCCAAGAAGCAACTGGCCACGATGATGGGCTTCGACCCGTCCTACGTCAGTCACGTCGAAGGGCGCCGGCACCGGCCCACCGAGGACTTCGCCCGCCGGGCCGAGGCCGTCCTGGAGGCCAGCGGCGCGATCTGGCAGCGCTTCCGGGAGTACGACGAGCTGCGGCACGGCCGGACCGGCACCGCGCACCGCGACCCACCCGTGCCCGGCCAGTGGCTGCCCCCGGGGACCGGCCTCGTGGTGGAACGGGAGATGGCCACGCTCACCCACACCGGGGACGGCTACCACTGCGCGATCCGGCGGGAGCTGTACAACGCGGGCACCGAACCGGTCACCCGCTACCTGGTCCGGGTCGCCGTCGACCGCTACCCCAACGACCCGGGCCGCTCCAACCGGCACCACCGGGAACACCCGCTGACCTTCGCCGAGCTGCAGCTCACCGCGTACCGGGACGACGGCAACGGACGCGAGCCGATGCACTGGCGGGCCAAGCACGACCGGGACGCGTTCAAGGAGATCTGGCTGCTGTTCGAGAACGACGAGGGACGCTTCCCGCTCTACCCCGGCGACCGGGTCACCATCGAGTACGCGTACCGCGTCGGCCGGGACAAGTGGGGCCCCTGGTTCCAACGGGCCGTACGCCTGCCCACCCGGCACCTGGCGGTGCGGCTCGACCTGCCCGCGGACCTCGACCCGAAGGTGTGGGGTGCGGAGACCTCGCTGTCGGCGGAGGAGGGGCCGCTGCGTACCCCGATCCAGCGTTCGGCGGACGGCGGCCGGGTGGTCTTCGACTGGGGGACCGACGACCCGCCGCTGAACGCCCGCTACCGGATGCAGTGGCGGTTCCGCAGCCCCGAGCCGGACGCCGAACCGGACAGCGCGCCCACCGGCGGCGCCCGGGTACGGGCCAGCGACCGGATGCGGGCGGTGGGCATCGTGCAGCGCGGCGACGACCTGCTGCGGCAGCGGGCCCGCCAGTTCGACCTGCCGGCCGACGAGCAGCACGCCCGGCAGGTGATCGACCGGCTCGCCGCGATGCTGGTCCGCCTGGACGAGCTGCACCCGTTCAGCAAGGGCGTCGGCCTCGCCGCGCCCCAGCTCGGCATCGGCTGGTCCGCGGCGCTCGTGCGCCCGGCCGACCGGGCGGCCGACCCGGTGGTGCTGCTCAACCCCCGGGTGGTGGACGCCGCCACCGAGACCGACGAGCAGTACGAGGGCTGCCTGTCCTTCTTCGACCACCGCGGCCTGGTGCCCCGGCCGCTGCGCATCGACGTTGAGCACGCCCTGTGGGACGGCAGCCGGGTGATCACGTCCTACGAGTACGCGATGGCGCGGCTGGTCGCACACGAGATCGACCACCTGGAGGGGCGGCTCTACGTCGACCGGATGGCACCCGGCGTGCCGCTCGTGCCTGTGGAGGAGTACCGCGAGACCGGCACCCCCTGGCGTTACTGAGAAACGGGGGGCCGGGTCGCGTGCCCCAGGGGGCGGGGGCACGCGACCCGGCTCGGGGGGAGCAAGGTTCAGAGGTTGCCGAACGTGTCGTACCGGATGTGGTCGGGCGGGACGTCGTCGGCGGCGAGCGCCCGCAGGGTGGCCCGGACCATGGCGGCCGAGCCGGAGACGTAGCAGTCGTGCGTGGTCCACGGGCCGTACCGGGTGACCACCTCGGAGACGTCACCGAGTTCGCCGCCGAAGTCCGGGTCCTCGCTGCACGCCGGCGTCACCGACAACCACGGGTGGGACGCGACGAGGTCCTCCAGGCCGGGCAGCCCGTACAGCTCGTCCGGGCGGCGCGCGCCGTAGAAGACGTGCACCCAGCGGGTCCGGTTGACCCGGGTCAGCTCCTCCACGAGCGCCTTGATCGGCGCCAGGCCGACCCCGCCGGCCACGCAGAGGACGTCCCGGGTGGACTCCGGGTCCAGCGTCATCGAACCCATCGGCGCGGCCACCCGCAGCAGGTCACCCGGCTTGGTACGGCGCACCAGCGCGCCGGACACCCAGCCGGCCGCACCCGGTGGCGTCCGGACGTGGAACTCCAGCACGTTCTCCTCGTTCGGCGCGTTCGCCACCGAGTACGTCCGCCACACCCGCGGGTGGTAGCGCGGCACCTCCACGCTCACGTACTGGCCGGCCCGCCACGGCAGCGGATCCTGGAGCGCGCGGACGGTCAGCACCGCCGTGTCCGGGCCGTGCCGCTCGTGCGTCAGCACCTCGGCGTGCCAGTACGGCGGGTTCTCGTCCGCCTCCGCGCCGGCCAGCATCCGCTCGCTGATGCCCGCGTACGCCTCCCGCCACGCCTGGTCGTACTCCAGGTTCCAGCCGTCCCCGGCGGTGCTGCGCAGCGCGTCGAGCAGCGCGACGCCCATCGTCGCGTAGTGCTCGGCCGACACGTGGTACTTGCGGTGGTCGCGGCCCAGCGCGCGCAGGTACTCGTCGAAGCTCTCCGGGTCGCCCACCGTCTGGGTGGCCGTGACGATGGCCTCCAGGATGCGGTCCCCCTGGCCGTTCATCTGCACCGGGAAGAGCTTGCGCAGCTCCGGGTCGAGGAGGAACAGCCGGGCGTAGAAGTGACCGCTGAGCCGCTCCCGGTGCTCCTCGACCAGGGTCCAGCTCTCCTTCAGCAGCCGCGCGAAGTTCTCCACAGGGGCACGCTCCTTCTCCGTACGGGCGGATCGGCCCGCATAGAATGTCCACGGAGCGTGTACGCCGGTCGCACAGGCTGTGCGACCGTCCGGCCCGGTCGCCGAAGTGCTTTCATGGTCCGGTGACGGTTGACGAGCTGGCCCGTCCGGTCTCCCGCCGGATGCTGGGCACCGAGACGCTGCTCGTGCTCGGTCTGTCCCTCGGCCAGTCGGCCGTGTACGCGCTCGTCTCGCTGATCGCGAAGCTGACCGCGACCGGCGGACTGTCCAAGCAGACCGCCGCGCTGAACACCTCCGCGTCGGCCCGGCCGTACCTCGACCTCACGTACCAGCTGCTCGGGATCGTCTTCGCGCTGCTGCCGGTACTGCTCGCCGTACACCTGCTGGCGCGCGACCCCGGCGACCCGGCACGGACGCTCGGCGTCGACTTCCGCCGGCCCGCCTCCGACCTGGCCCGGGGCGCGGGCCTGACCGCGCTCATCGGCCTGCCCGGGCTGGCGCTGTTCTGGGCGGCGGCGCAGCTCGGGCTCAACGCCACGCTGGTCCCGGCCGCGCTGCCGGACCTCTGGTGGACGGTGCCGGTGCTGATCCTCGCCGCCGTGCAGAACGCCGTGCTGGAGGAGGTGATCGTGGTCGGCTACCTGATCACCCGGCTGCGGCAGCTCAACTGGCGGATCGGCGCGGTGCTCGCCACGAGCGCGCTGCTGCGCGGCTCGTACCACCTCTACCAGGGCTTCGGCGCGTTCGTCGGCAACGCCGTCATGGGCGTGATCTTCGGGCTGTTCTACCTGCGTACCCGCCGGGTCGCCCCGCTGATCGTCGCGCACACGCTGCTCGACATCTTCGCGTTCGTCGGCTACGCGATGCTGCCGAAGTCCTGGTTCGACTGGCTCTGACCGCACGCGTTCCGTCCGCCGCCAGGTCGGGGAAGTGGCGGCATCGGGCCCGCCTGACCGCGCCGGCTCGCCGAACTGGTGTCGATCACGCCCGATACCGGGCGACCGCCCGCGCGGCCACCCGCTCGGCCGTCGCCGTACCGCCGGTCGCGGCCGCCAGCGCCGCCGCGCCCGGCAGCAACCGGGCGGCCAACCGCAGCCCGAGCCAGCCACCCGCCTGCGCGGCCACCGGCGTCGCCAGCCGCCAGGCCGCCTCCACCACGCGCCCCCACGGACCCTCCGCCGGAGCATCAGCCGCCCGAGCCGCCGCCAGCGCCGCCCGCGCGGTGCCGTCGTCCGGGTGCACCAACGTGAGCACCAGCAGCTCGGCGGCCCGATCCGGATGCGCCGGATCCCGCCCGTACGCCGCTGCCAGATGCAGCACCAGGTTCGCCTGCGTCCACAGCACCGTCGCCAGCTCCGCGACCGGCGCGAACAGCCCGGCGCCCGCCGCGAGCGCCCCACCCGTACCGGCCATCCGCACGAACCGCCGCGTCGCCAGCCGAGCCACCCCGTCGGCGTCCGCCTCCGGGTAGGCCCGCCGTACCTGCTCCACCCAGGACGCGGCCCGCGGCCCGAGCGCGTCGACCGCCGCCAGGGCCAGCAGCTCCGGCGCGAACCCGGGGTGGTCGCGCAGCTGCGGCCCCACCGCCCGCCAGCCCTCCATCGGGGTACGCGTGACGTCGGGTTGTGCGGGTGCCCGCTCGACGACCGTGCCGTGCGTCGGCTCGTCGGACTGCTCGGCGCGGGGTGTCGTGGTGTCGGCGGCGGCTGGACTCGCCGTTGCCGGGATCGCCATCGCCGCCGACGGGGCGGCTTTCGTGGTCCGGCGGGTCCGTCCGGGCGAAGGTGCGGTGACGGGACGCTCCGCCGTGACCGGCTCGGTGCCGTCGGGCTGCCGTTCGGTGGGTGTGGGCTCCGTCGTGCTGATCGCCGTCTCCTGCTTCGGAGGCGACGCCTTCCGAGTGGCCTTCTTGACCGCCGGCGCAGCCTTCTTCACAACTGGGGCCGCTTTCTTCGCGACCGGGGCGGCCTTCTTGGCGGCGGGAGCGCGGCGCGCCCGTTTCGGTGTTTCCTCCCCGGCCGGTGGGGAGACCGGCCCGGCCGGAGGCTCGGTGGCTTGCTGCTGCTTTGCTGTGACGGGCCTCTCATCGGCCGGGAGCGTGCCCTCCCCGGCGCTCGGCGACGGCTCTCCGGCAGTCGTGCCCGAGGGAGTCGTGGACGTCTCTTTCGGCGGCGTACCCGGGCCGTCGACAGAAGCCTTCGGAGCGGCGTGCTCGCCGGGCGTACCCGGATCGGCCGGCGAAGGGTCGGCGGCCGGGCGCGGCGCCGGCGGTGCGTCGGCGGCCGGCGTCGGCGGCTGGAAGACGACAGTGGGCGCCGCCCGGCGCGGACGCCGGGGCGGCGGTGTGTCGCTCGTCGCGTTCTCCGCGGCGGGCTCCGGTGTCGGTGGGTTGAACGTCGGTCGTGGGGAGCGGCTCCGCCGGGCCTTGGGGGCGGGCTCGCGACGGGGCGGATCGCTCGGCGGCTGCTCCTGCATATCGATGGAGCGTAGCCGTGGGCGTGATCTGGCACACGACGAAAACGCGGTCGGAGCGGCCGGTCCGATAGTCGCTTTGCCCCGGGCGGGTACGGACCTGTATCCTCGGGCGCGGTGACCTCGTGGGTCACCAGGGAGACTTCGCCTAGTCTGGTCTATGGCGCCGCACTGCTAATGCGGTTGGGGTCTTAAAGCCCCTCCCGGGTTCGAATCCCGGAGTCTCCGCGCGAAAGCCGGTTGTGTAGACTGGCCGAGCACCAGGCGCCCGTAGCTCAACGGATAGAGCATCTGACTACGGATCAGAAGGTTAGGGGTTCGAGTCCCTTCGGGCGCACAGTACAGGGAGACGCCCCCGACCAGCCGAAATGGCGAGGTCGGGGGCTTTCTCGTATCCGTCCTCGGCGAGTTCGGCGCGGCTGTGGGAGCCACGGTGGGATCTACTGGCCCCTCGCTGATGCGCGACGGTGAACAGCCGGGCACGGGCCTCGTCAAGGGATTCCGGCACGTCGTCCAGGTACGTACTTCCGGAAAACTTCCGGAAAATCGTTGACGTGCTCGAAACGCCGCTGCAATACTCCGAGCGCCGGCAACATCAATCTCTGTCGATTAAAGCCATGCGTCGTCAGGTGTCACCCGTCCCGAGGAGGACCTGCGCATGTACGCCAGCATCGGCGGCTTCCGCCGCCCGTCCACCCCCCGAACATCGCGTCTCACCGTCCGGTTGGCAGTGCTCGCCTCCACCGTGGCGCTGAGTGCCGCCGGTCTCGCGGTCGCCGCCACTCCGTCCAGCGCCGCCGTCTGCAACGGGTACGTCGGCCTCACCTTCGATGACGGGCCGACCGGCAGCACCAGCGCACTGCTGTCCGTGCTGCGCGCGAACGGCGTACGGGCGACCATGTTCAACGTCGGGCAGAACGTGCAGAGCAACCCGTCCGCCGCGCGGGCGCAGGTCGACGCGGGCATGTGGGTGGCCAACCACAGTTGGAACCACGCGCACATGACCTCGATGAGCCAGAGCCAGATGCAGTCGGACCTCTCCCAGACCAACTCGGCGATCCAGTCGGCGACCGGCGTCCGGCCGCAGTTGTTCCGCCCGCCCTACGGGGAGACCAACTCGACCCTCCAGTCGGTCGCCTCGTCGCTCGGCCTGCGCCAGGTGATCTGGGACGTCGACTCCCAGGACTGGAACGGCGCCAGCGTCAGCCAGATCGTCTCCAACGCCGGCCGCCTCCAGGCCGGCCAGGTGATCCTGATGCACGACGGCATTCAGAACACCCGCGACGCGATTCCGCAGATCATGGCCAACCTGAGCAGCCGCAACCTCTGTCCGGGCATGATCTCACCGAGCACCGGCCGAGCGGTGGCCCCGGACGGCACTCCGCCGCCGACCACTCCGCCGCCGACCGGCACGCCGACCACTCCGCCTCCCAGCGGCGGGTGCACAGCGACGGCGACGACCCCCAACGTCTGGGGTGACCGGTACAACACCTCGGTGACGGTTCAGGGGGCCGGCAACTGGACCGTGGTCGTGGCTCTGACCCCGCCGCAGCGGGTCTCCACCACCTGGAACGGCTCCCCCAGTTGGGACAGCACCGGTTACGTGATGACTATGCGGTCCAACGGCAGCGGCAACACCTTCGGCTTCACCACGATGATGAACGGCAACAGCAGCGCCAGACCCCAGATCCGATCCTGCACCACGGGCTGATCCCGGTGGCCTGCCCAGGCCACCGAAAACGGCTCAGGTGGGTGTGGCCGACCAGGTGCCCCTACGGTGAACTCCAGCTGACCCTGGACCGTAGGGGCACCCCGGCGCTCAGTGTGCGATCGCTGTCGCCTCCAACTCCACCAGCACGTCGGGCTCGAAGAGGTGATCGACGCCGATCAGCGACGCCGGCGGAAGCGGCTGCGGGAGCCCGAGCTCCTCGGCGACCGACTCGATCCCGGCCATGAACGGCCCGATCTTCTCGGGCGTCCAGTCGGTGACGTAGAAGGTCAACCGGACCACGTCCTCGAACGACGAGTCTGCGCCGGCGAGGGCGCGGCCGGTGTTGCGCAGTACCTGCGCGACCTGACCGGCCAGGTCTCCGGTGGCGACGGGTGAGCCGTCGTCCAGTCGTGCCACCTGGCCGCTGACGTGGATGTGGCGCGACCCGGTGGCGACTGCCACGTGGTGGTACGGCGTGTGCGGCTGAAGACCGGCAGGGCTGAGACGGGTGACTGACATGTGGGCTCCTCCACTGAGCAACTGAGGTTTACCATTGATACCTAGTTGACGGAGGACACTTCAAGGAGACCTGGTTTCATGAGCGATACCGCCACCCCCGGTGCCGCCGAGCTGCGCATCGACGCACCGCACCGCGAGCTGCTCGATCAGGTGCTGGACAAGTGGTCGCTGAGCGTCCTGAACGAGCTGTGCGAGCGTCCGTGCCGCTTCAACGAGCTGCGCCGCGCGATCCCGGCGGTGACGCAGAAGTCTCTGACGGCGACCCTGCGACGACTGGAACGCAACGGCATCGTGGAACGGCACGTCGTGGCGACGCGCCCGGTCGCTGTCGAGTATCGGATCACCCCGCTGGGCAAGACGCTGCGTGCGCCGGTCGACGTGCTGCTCGAATGGGCCGACGCCCACATGGCGCAGATCGAGCACGCCCGACGGGCGTTCGACGACGAGGTGGAGTGACCACCGGGGCGGCACCGCACGGTCCGCCCCGGCGTCGCGTGTCACTCGCAGACAGTGCCGTCGTTGTCCCGGTCGATGTACCAGTAGTACTCGGGATCCTTGCCCTGCCTGTACGGGCCGTACCCGTTCGCGTTCGCCTCCTTGCAGGTGCCGAAGCGCGGGTCGTTGCCGCCGCCGCCCGAACTGCCGCCGCCGGTGCTTCCGCCGCCGGAGTCACCGTTGCCGCCATCCGGCTCACAGGCCTCGCCGTCGAGGTCACGATCCAGCCCGGTCCGGTACCCCGGCTGGCCGCGCAGCAGCGGCGCCTTGCCGGCTGCGCGTACGGCATCGCAGTTCTTGTAGTAGACGGCGGGCTTCGTGGTCTTGCGCGGGGTCGGCTTCGACGCGGGCTTCGCGGTGGTCGGCGCGGCCGTGGTGGGTGACGGCGACGGCTCGGGCGACACGGTGCTGACCTCGGGCGCGGGGGCCGTGGTGGTGGGTGCCGCCACGGTCGGCACCTCCTGGGCGACAGCCTTCTCCGGCGCCTTGTCCGGTTCGGTGGCGGGGCCGGCGGCGATGCCGATGCCGAGCAGCCCGCCGCAGCAGGTGAGGACCGCGACGCCGCTGACGAGGAGCAGCTTGATCGCCGCGGGCTGGCGGCTCCACCACGACGGCCGTGGCGGTGGCGCGAACGGCATGCCGGGCTGATGGGGCGGTGGAGGCGGCGGGTCCTGCCCGTGCCACGGGTTCGGGGGAGGGATTTCGGTCACAGCGGGCAGTGTGGAGCGATGTGTCCGCACGGGAGTGTCGCTGAGCCGACAGACCGGCCCTTACCGGCGCGATAAGCGACGAAGTGGTGGGCAGCTGCCGGAATACCGGCATCGATGCGGCGGATGATCGGACTCGGCCCCTCGCCGAACGGCCGACGGCGAGGGGCGCAGTGGATCAGGCGTACGGCCGGGCCGTGAGCCGTCCCGCCGCCGCCAGCCGCTCGACGACGGCCCGGTGGGGAACCGCGTGACTCGTACGACCGCCCACACCGGTGGTGGTGACGGCGGTGAACAGCGAGTTGAGCAGCGCCTCCTCCACCGCGTCCAGCACGGCGGCGAAGACCGGATCGATCGCGCCGTCCGGGATCGGCGGCTGGTCCGACGTGGTGAACGCGATCGCGTAGTCGCCGCTCGTGGTGCTGAAGGACGCACCCACCCGGGCCATCGCGAACACCGCCCGGCGGGCGAGCCGCCGGAGCTGGCGCGCGTCCAGCGGTACGTCGGTCGCCACCACGATCATGCACGAGTTGCCCGGTGGTTCGGTCCGGTCGGCGGCCGGGACCAGCTCGTCGACCGGTAGCGGCACGCCGAGTGCGGTGAGGACGCCGCCGAAGTTGGACTGGACCAGCGCGCCGACCGTCCGCGTGCCGCCGTCGGTCCGGATCGTGCGGGACGAGGTGCCGATGCCTGCCTTGTAGCCCAGGGCGGTGGTGCCCGCGCCGGCCCCGACACAGCCCTCGGCGGGAAGCCCGTCGGTCGCCCCCGCGACGGCCGCCAGGACGTGTTCCTCGGTGATCGGGCGGCGGCGGATGTCCGACAGGTGCCCGTCGTTGGTCTCACCGACCAGCGGGTTGAACGACAACCCGTCCGGCCGGCGCTCCATCAGGTGCCCGAGCAGCGCGTCCGCCGCCCGGAACACCGACAGCGTGGCGGTCAGCACGACCGGAGACTCCAGTACGCCGAGCTCGTCCACCTGGGTCGAGCCGACGAGCTTTCCGTGGCCGTTGCCGGTGTACACCGCCGCGGGCAGCGTCCACCGTCCGGGGCCGAGCCCGCTCGGCACGATCGCTGTCACGCCGGTGTGCAGGTCGGCGCCGTCGTCGACGGTGGTGTGACCCACCAGGACGCCGGGGACATCGGTGATCGCGTTGTGCGGCCCGGTGGGCAGCGACCCGACGACGATCCCCAGGTCGCGGGCGCGCCGGCCAGGCCGGCTCAGGAGGCCGCCGCCCGGATCGCCTGCACGATGCCGGTCGGGGAGTAGTCGTCGGGGACGCCCTCGACCAGGATGATGTCGCCCTCGATGTGCCGCGAGCGCAGCGGCGCGATCTCCTGGTAGGCGGGCGAGTCCCACCAGGCCCGCGCCTCGGCGATGCCCGGGAAGCCGAGCATCACGACGGCTCCGGGCCAGTTGCCCTCCTTCACCTCGTGCGGCGTGGCGTGCACGAGGAAGCGGCCGCCGTGCGGGGCGAGGGTGCCGGGGAGCCGCTCGATGTATTCGGCGATGTCCGGGTGAGGGGCGGCGTCCTGGAGGTGAGCGATGGCGTACGCGGGCATGGTGTCCTTCCGGCCGTCGAACTCCGAACGCCGATCCTGACACAGCGGTCAGCACGCTTTCTCGCCCATTTCGGTGAACTCGTCGAGCGGGACCGTTCGCAGCACCTCCCCGCTGTCGTCGAAGTCGGTGACCAGGACCGAACCCGGCCGCAGCTCGGCCAGTTCGGCGATCCGGAAGTCCACGCCCTCGGTGCGGAAGCTGTTGTCGTGGGTGGCGCCGGAGACCCGGAACGCCGCCTGCCCGTCGGCCACCGGCCCGGGCGGGAAACCCTCAAGGGGTACGAGGGCAGGCGCTGCGGCGTCGCGAGGCACGTCGTACTTCCGCCTCGGCCAGTACGGCCGCTCCGGTGTGGGCGCACCGGGCGAGGCGGACTCCGCCACGGAGGTGAGCACCACGAGGTCGGGCGGCCGGTCCGCGCACCAGGCGAGCGCCGCGTGCGGCCGGCCGTGGGCGTCCACTGTGAGGCCGGTGACGCCCTTCACCTCCGGCGTACAGGAGGTCAGTCCGGCCAGCACGATCAGGGCGGCGGCCGGTGCCGCGACGGCCCGGCGTGTCCTCGTACCCCTTCGTGCGGCCATGCTCCGACGGTGACAGTGCCGTGTCACCCCGCGATCCGCGTTCGGTTGCGGCCTGGTGACGATGGTGCGCGCTCAGGCCCCGGAAGCCACGGCCGCGACGGCGGCGTGCGGGCGGTGGGCGTCGTCCAGGCGCGTCAGACGCTCGACCTCCGCGAACCCCGCCTGCCGCAGCCGCGCGGAGAACTCGTCCACCGGCCAGCGGTACGCGGTGGCGACCTTGTGCTCGAAGGCACCCACCTCGTCACCGACGAAGATGCCGGCCACGAGCGGTCCACCCGGCACGATCGCGCGGCGGAACTCCGCCAGCACGCCGTCGAGGTCCGGTGGCGGGAGGTGGATCAGTGAGTACCAGGCGAGGATGCCGGCGACGGAGTGGTCGGGGACGGCGAGGTCGTCCAGTGACCCGAGCCGGTATGCGCAGTCCGGATGCGTCGCCCGCGCGTGCGCGACGAACTCGGGAACCATGTCGATCCCGGTGGCGTCGACGCCCAGCGAACGGAGGTGGTCGGTGAGGTGGCCCGGTCCGCATCCGAGGTCGAGCACCGGGCCGGTCCGGACGGTCAGGTGGCGGCCGATGAGGGCGAGGTCGTCCGCGTGGACGTGGCCGGTGGTGCCGAACAGTTCGATGTAGAGCGGCGCGATCTCGCCGTACGCCTGCCGTACCCGTGTGTGGTCCACCCGTCGATCATAGAGGTCGGTACGCCTTGGCCGCATTTACCAGATGAATGAGATGAATGAATGGAAAAGTCGTCGCAAAGCCGCCGCCCGGTGAGGAATCGATAGCTTTCCGTCACTGAAGTTTCTATCCTTGAAGAATCCGATCGCCAGCAGCGGAAGGGGCGGCATGCCGCGCCGTTCGAGCCTCAGCTATCGAGATGCGTTACGACTGCTGGCCCCGGGCAGCGCGCGCATCACCGAGACCGACAAGGTCGTCAGCGCGGGGATCCTGGGCGCTGGGGCCCTCTCCCACGGTACGGCGCTCGCGCTGCTCGGCCCGAAGAACGCGCTCATGCAGCTCGTCCGGGACGCCACCGGAAACCAGGCCGGGCGCATCCGGGCAACCGGCGGTAAATCGTATTACGAGCTGCTGGAGGCCAGCCATACCGTGCTGGCCCTCTCCGCGTTCTTCGACGGTTTCCGCGACGAGGTCGGGCCGGGTTTCGACAGGCTGGAACTGACCGACGAGGAGAAGGTCGGCATGGTGCCGGCCGAGCGGCGGCACCACACGCTTCCGCAGGAGATCGACGGCGGCTACTTCCCGCTGCCCTCCTCCGTGCACGGCATGGACGACACCCGGCGGGACGTCGAGGCCGCGTACGTCAAGCTCTACGACGCCACCATCGCCTTCTGCGAGGGTCTCGCCGCCTGGCCGTCGGTGCGGCGCGGGCTCGACCTCACGTCGATGCGCTCCCGCGTGGTGGGCCGGGCCATGTGGCACTACGAGGACCGCTTCGACCGGCTCGCCGCGGACCTCCCCGAGTTCGGGTTCCGGATGATCCGGCAGGCGATCGAGCACAACCTGATCGACAACCGGAAGCTCACCACCGAGGTCTCGGCCCGGCTGGACGCGCTGGCGCAGCTCTACCGCAACCTGGACGAGCTGTCCGGTCCGGTGGCCGCCGACCGGCCCGACCTGCTCCGCGAGTCGCTCGACCGGCTCACCGGGTCGCTGGCGGCGGTGTTCCGGCAGCCGCTGCTGCGGATCAAGGACGTCGACTTCCACCTGCGGCTGCCGAACGTGGACAGCGGGTTCATCAGCCCCGACTTCCGGGCCGCCGAGTACGGCAAGCACACGTCACCGGAGCGGGAACACTGGTGGGAGGACCAGCCGCGCCGGGGTGACCTCGTCGGGTTCCTCTCCGAGTATCTGACCGACCCGGCGAGCCTGCACCGTCCGCTGCTGCTCCTCGGCCAGCCGGGCGCCGGCAAGACGCTGCTGACCCGGGTGATCGCGGCCCGGCTGCCGGCGAGCCGGTTCACCGCGATAGTGGTGCCGCTGCGCCGGATGTCCGGGGACACGTCGCCGACCGAGCAGATCGAGGCCGCGATCGAGCAGGTGATGGACGAGCGCATCCGCTGGGCGGACCTGCGCCGGGCCACCCAGCACACCACCGTCGTGGTGATCTTCGACGGGTTCGACGAACTCGTCCAGGTCACCGGCACGGCCCACTCCCAGTACATCGACCGGGTGGCCGAGTTCCAGGAGACCCAGTGGGATCTGGGCTACTCGGTCATCCCGATCATCACGTCGCGGATCCTGGTGATGGACCGCGCCAGCGTGCCGCAGGGCACAGTGCTGGTCCGGCTGGAGGATCTGACCGACGCCCAGGTGACGGCCTGGCTGACCGCCGTGAACGCGGCGAACGAGGACCGGCCCGGCTACCGCCGGCTGTCCGCCCGGGAGCTGCTGTCCCACGGCGAGCTGGCCCGTCAGCCGTTGCTGCTCACGCTGCTGGCGATCTACTACAACGAGCACTGGGCCGACCGCCGTCCCGGCGCCGCCATCTCCCGATCCGACCTGTTCACCGGCCTGCTCACCGCGTTCATCAGGCGGCAGGTGAGCGAGAAGGCACCGACCGCCCTCGCGAACCACGAGCGGGAGGCCCGCGAACACCAGCTCCGGCGCGACCTGGCGATCACCGCGTTCGCCATGTTCAACCGCAACCGGGAACTGGTGAACCGGGCCGCGCTCCGTCTCGACCTGGACTGCTTCGGCTCCGGGCCCGGAGACGGCTCGCGCTTCGAACTCGGCGACGTGCTCGGCCCGGAACAGCTGGTCACCGCCGCGTTCTTCGTGGTGTACGGCCCGGACGACGTGCAGGGCGAGGACGCCCGACGCACGTACGAGTTCCTGCACACCACGATCGGCGACTTCCTGATCGCCGAGTACGTCATCGGGGCGCTGCGGAGCCTGGCCGTGCTGCGCCGGCACACCCGCAGCCCGGCCGGCTTCGGCTACCAGCTGGACACCGGCCAGTTCCGGGCGCTGCTCTCCCACCAGCCGCTGGTGAAGCGCGAGGCGGTGGTCGGCTTCGCCCGGGAGCTCGCCTCCCGCCACCCGGAGGAGCTGGACGGGATCGTGGAGACCATCGCCGGCCTGCTGGCCGAGTCCCGGCAGCGGACCAACCTGGCCGGCGTGGACGGCTACCGGCCCGCGCCGTACGACCCGGTGCGGCTGCTCGCCGCGTACACCGCCAACCTGGTCGCCCTCGCCGCGCTGGTGTCACCGGACGGCGTACGCCACACCGATCTGATGGACGAGGCGACCTGGGTGTCCACGGTCCGGCTGTGGCGGGCGGGGCTGGACGAGAAGGGCCAGCTCGCGATGATCAGCTGGCTCGGCCGGGACGCCGACGGCCGGATCATCGCCGAGCAGCGGCGCGAGGGCCGGGGAGAGAAGATCAACGTGGCCGCCGAGGAGGCGCGGCTGCTGGGTGACATCACCACCTACGGCCAGTTGCGGGCGGGCGCACGGACGTGGCGCGGCCAGCAGCCGGACAGCTTCGAGGCCGCCCGGTTCCACGCCGACCTGGTGTCGCTCGCCACCCGCCGCTGGCCGGTGCCGTCCCTGCACCAGCTCATCCTGTACGACGAGCGCAGCTACCGGCGCCTGTGGGCGCGCGCCGTCGAGTCACCGGAGGCGGTGTCCAGCACGAGCGCCACTGTCCTGCTGGAATGCCTCGCCGAGGACGGCGCGCAGTTGCCCCGCGAGGTGGTGTGCGGGCTGACCCGGGTGGCGTTGAGCCGGCTGCCCGACTCGCCGACCGCGCCGCCCGAACTGATCATTTCGTGCCCGTACCTGATCGACGAGTTCCCGGAGCTGGTCGACTCGCTCGGCACGACCGACGACCACGCGGTGCTGCACGCGCTCATCCTGCGGCACGGGCTCCACCGGCTGCCGCAGCGGTACGTGCCCCGGGTCCGCCGGGTGCTCGCCGACATCGAGGACCGGCTCGCGGAGCTGCCGCTGGAGGACGGCGTGGTGTCGGCCGAGATGGCCGAGCAGTTCGCCGCCGCCCGGGTCGACAACCGCACCGCGCTGTGGCTGCTGATGGCGTTGAGCGAGTACGCCGAACTGGCCTGGCCGAAGATCCCGCCGAAGACGATGCACGCCCTGCTCGCGCACCGGCTGCCGGACGAGTTCCTCGACGAGGCGAGCCTGTGCCGGCTGCTCCTGGACTACCTGCGGGCCTACGACCGGGTGCCGGCCGAGGTCTCGCTGGCATCAGCCCTCGACACGCTGCGCGTCCTCGCAGCATCCGACCAGTCCGATCACACCGGGCGGACCGGCCAGATCCCGGCCGCCGGGGCGGTCTGACCACGCCACCCGTACCGCCACCACCCGTCCGGAGGCCCCGATTGGCACACTCGCCCACGCACCGAGAGCACATCGTCCGGACGGGAAGGAGGAACCTGGCGGTCGACATCGCCGGGGCGGAACGCGGCTGGCCCGTGTTCCTGATGCACGGCACACCCGGCAGCCGCAACGGCCCACGACCACGGTCCATCGTGCTGCACCGGCTCGGCGTACGGCTGATCTCGTACGACCGGCCGGGTTACGGCGGCTCCAGCCGGCTGCCCGGCCGCCGCGTCGCGGACGCCGCGGCGGACGTCGCGGCCATCGCCGACGACCTGGGCCTGGACGGGTTCTCGGTGGTGGGGCGCTCCGGCGGCGGCCCGCACGCCCTGGCCTGCGCCGCGCTGCTGCCGGACCGGGTACGGCGGACCGCCGTCCTGGTCGGTCTCGCCCCGGCCGGCGCGGCAGGGCTGGACTGGTTCGGCGGCATGACCGACGCCAACGTCCGGGACTACGGCGCCGCCGAGCACGACGTGCCGGTGCTCGCCGAGCAGTTGCGGCTGCGGGCCGAGCGGACCATGGACGACCCGGGCTCGCTGCTGGCGCTGCTGGTCGAGCAGATGACCGAGGCCGACCGCCGGGTGGTGGCCGGCGTGCCGATCCGCCGGCAGCTCACCGACGCCTACGCCGAGGCGCTGCGCCAGGGGCCGCACGGCTGGATCGACGACGTGCTGGCGCTACGCGCCGACTGGGGGATCACGCTGGCGGACATCCGGATGCCGGTCCGGCTGTGGCACGGCGCCGACGACAACTTCGCCCCGGCCAGCCACACCCGCTGGCTGGCCGAGCAGATCCCCGGCGCGCAGTTGCACGTGCAGCCGCGCAGCGCGCACTTCGGCGCGGTGGAGGTGCTGCCGGAGATCCTCGCGTGGCTGGCCGACCCGGTGGAGCGGACCGCTGTCAGATCGGATGCGGGTCGATGATGCGCCGCTGCAACCGGCTCTCCCGGACGGCCTCGACCGCCGGGTGGTTCTCGCCCAGCCGGTAGGTCAGCTCGCGGGTGACCGCCTCCAGTTCCGCCCGCCGGCCGCTCTCCACCCGCTCCTGCATCACCACCAGGTTCGCCCGGCAGCGCAACGTGTTCGTGTGGTCGCGGCCGAGGGTCCGGACCAGGCCGTCGTGGGCGCGCCGCAGCAGGCTCAGCGCCTCCAGGTCCGCCGCCTCCCGGCCTTCCGGCGGGTCGGGCTGTTCGGCGATGCAGATGCCCTGGTTCATCCAGCCGGAGAGCGGGTACGGGTGCCCGCTGCCCAGCACGCCCGCGAGCGCGTCGGCGGACCGGCCGGCGAGCTGCCGCGCCTCGGCGAAGTCTCCGGCGCGGCGGGCCACCATGGCGAGGTTGACCATGCAGACCAGGGTCAGCGGGTGCGCCGGGCCGAGGTTGCGCTGGTAGATGCGGTGCACCTCGGTGAGTTCCCGGCTGGCGCGCTGGAACAGGTCGACCGTGAGCAGGTTGATCGACAGGCTCAGCCGGCAGGTCAGCGTCTCCGGGTTGTCCGGCCCGAACCGCTCGTTCAGCAGCTCGTACGCGGCTTCGAGGAGCTTGCCCGCCTCGACCGCGTGCCCGGCCGCGCGCAGCGACACCGCCAGGTTCGTCTGCGTCCGCAGGGTGATGAGGTGTTCGGGCCCGGCCGTGTGCAGCAGGTCCCGGTGGACGCTGCGCAGGCGGGTGACCGACTGCTCGAAGTCGCCCGCGTCGCGCATGTCGATGCCGACGTACGCGGAGGAGGCGAGCGTGTCCGGGTGGTTCTCCCCGAGGATCGCGCGGCGCCCGGCCAGCACCATCTCGTCGTTCTTGCGGGCCTCCCGGAAGTCGCCCATCAGGCGCTGGGTGCTGGCGAGGTTGTTGAGCGCGGCGAGGGTACGCGGGTGCTCTTCGGTGAAGTTCCGCTTCCACGCGTTGAACGTGATCTCGTCCAGGCGCAGCGCCTCGTTGTACATGCCCATGCCGCGCAGGTCGCGGGCGAGCCCGCCGGCGGTCATCAGCGTGTGCGGGTGGTCCTCGCCGAGCAGTTCCCGCTGGGCGGCGAGCACCTCCTCGTCCAGCGCCCGCGACTCGGTGAACTGCCCGAGGAAGGCGAGGATGTTGGCGAGGTTGAACTGGAGGTGCAGCAACTGCCGGCGCAGGTCGTCGCGCGCCCGCGCGTCGTCCTCCTCCGCGAGCATCTGCTCCCAGGTCTGCGCGACCTCCTGCCCGAGCCGCCGGCCGGTCTCCAGGTCGCCGCGCAACTGGAGGTAGCGGACCCGGTCGATCATCAGCGCCCGCACCTCCACCTTGCGGCTCAGCGGCGCCTTCGACGCCTCCAGGTGCGGCCAGATGACCCGGAACCGGGGCCAGCCGTCGGGGTCGTCGACCTCGCCCTCGGGCCGGGCCGCGGCGAGCACGAGGTGGACCTGCTGGCGCGCCTCGTCGAGTTGCGCCTCCGTCATCCGGGACCGGACGGCGTGCTGGAGCAGGCGGTGCATGAGCACCAGGCCGCCCCGGCCCCGCTCGCCGCCGGACGGGTTCTCGGCCCGCAGGTCGACGCGGACCAGCGCGAGCCGGTTGGCCTGCTGCACCAGTTGCTGGCGGACCAGCCGCTCCTTCGCCTGCGGGTGGAACGGCACCAGCGCCTCGGCGAACTCGTCGCTGTAGACCAGGTCGGCGGAGATCTCGGGCGCGAACACCGAGCAGAGTTGCAGCACCCGGTAGGCGGCCGGGTTGCGGGTCCGCAGGTGGTTGAGCGACAGCTCCCAGGTGGCCTCCACGGAGACGTTGCTGTTCGGCTCCATCACCGCGCCCGGTCCGAACCTGGCGATCTCGTTGAGGTAGCTGTCGACCGAGTGGCCGGTGTCGGCGAGCCAGGCCGCGGCGGCGGTGACAGCGATCGGCAGGTCGCCGAGCAGGGCGGCGATCCGGTCGGCCTGGTCGACGCGCATGGTCGGCACCCGCTCGGTGAGGTGCTGGATGCTCTCGGCGCGCTTGAACACGTCGACCTGAACGGTGGTGGCCCGCTCGACCCATTGCAGGTTCCGGGACGTGATCAGGACGTGGCCCTTGCCGTCCGGCACGTACGGCAGGACGCCCTCGACCTCGTCCGCGTTGTCCATGATCAGCAGCCAGCGGAGGTCGGTGCGGCGCAGCGCCTGGAGCACCAGCCGGGCGTTCTCCCGGTTCGAGTCCGACGACGGTACGCCCAGGTAGGGCGCCAGGTCACCGATGGCCGACTCGATGAACGGCACCTGGTCGGCGTCGATCCACCACACCATGTCGTACGCGGCACGGTAGCGGTGGGCGTACTCCAGCGCGAGCTGGCTCTTGCCGATGCCGCCCATGCCCTGCAACGCCACCGGCCCGGTGCCGGAGAGCACCACCTTCGGGCTGCTGCGCAGCAGCGTCCGCAGCTCGCGCAGGTCCGCCTCCCGGCCGGTGAAGCGCTTGTTGCGGCCCGGCACCTCGAACACCGTGTTGTCGCGGCCGGGGAACCGGGGACCGGTCGGCAGTTCCAGGTCGGCCGGCACGCCCTCGCGGCCGACCAGGCGCAGGATCCGCGCGGCGGCGGTACGCGCCTCCAGCCCGGCGACCGAGACGGTGTGCGCCGCGGGCACGTTCGCCAGGCGCCGCACGTCGGCCACGTAGACGACGAGCGGCGCCTGGTCGGGCGAGCGGTCCGGCGCGGCGAGCACCGCCTCCTCGGTGGCGTTCGCCTCGGAGACGATGATCAGCTCCCGGGCGGTCCGGGGCGTCTCGTCCTCGGCGAACCACGGGTCGGTCACCCGGACGTCGGCCGAGACCAGCAGGTGACCGATCCACTCCGCCCACACCCGGTCGTACGGGGCGTGCCGGAGCAGGATCTCGTTCTCCACCGAGTTGGAGGTACGGGTGAACCGGGCGTTGACCCGCTCGCGTACCGCGCTGCTCATCGGCGGCAGCGACTCCACCTCGCCCCGGGTGATCTCCCGGGCCAGCACCTCGTACGCGGACAGCAGCGACCCGTTGACGCCGGGCTGGTCGGCGAACGTGGCGAGCAGTTCCTCGTACGCGTAGAACGCCTGGTAGGGCACCTGCATCCGGGCCCAGTACCGGTCCCGGTCGGCCTCGCTCATCCCGCTCGGCAGACCGCTGAAGCGCTGCCGCGCCACCGCCCGCCCGGTGTCCGCCTTGACCTTCTCCGCCGGGTCGATCCGCATCGGCACGGGCAGCACCCGGATCCGCCGCGACCCGTAGCGGTGCTCGACCAGCCGCGCCACCTTGGCCGCGCCGGTGATGCCCTGCTCGCTGAGGGTGAAGCAGGTGACCAGCACGTCCGGCAGCTGGATGGTGCAGATGTCGGCCACGTCGGAGAAACCGGTGCGGCTGTCGATCAGCACGTAGTCGTAGTTGCGCTTCATGTCGGCGCGCAGCGCGTCGAAGAAGTAGCCGCCGCCCTGCCGCTCGTAGAACTCGTCCCAGTTCATCCCGGCGAGCGCGCCGGCGTAGTCGTTGTTCTGCTGGCCCGCGCCGAGGAAGTCCAGCGTCCCGTCACCGGGGAAGTTCGACCAGTTCAGCGAGAACGAGTACTTGTGCACGCGGGCGTACTGCTCGTGCCAGCGGTCGTCGCCCTTGTCCTGCTTGGTGGTGGTCGCCCACTCGTACTCCCGGATCAGGTCGATCACCCCGCCGGTGCTCTCCAGCGCGTCCCGGTCGATGAACGGCGCGAAGAAGCGCGACAGGCCGGGGGACTCCAGGTCCCAGTCGACTGCGAGCACCCGCTTGCCGTTGGCGGCGAGGATCCAGGCGACGTTCGCCAGCGCCATCGTCCGGCCGGTGCCGCCCTTGTAGGAGTAGAAGGTGACGACCTGTCCCTCGCGTCGGGTCATGTGTCCACTCCCTCGTCGGGCGGCGGGTTCTCCCAGAGCCGGGGTTTGCTGATCGGCCGTCCCGGCGGCGGGTAGGCCGGTCTCGCCTCCAGGTAGCGGCGGCGCATCCGGTCGACCAGGCCGTGGATCCCGGCCCGCCAGTCGTCGTAAGTGGTGATCGCCAGTGGGCGTGCCGCGGCCGGGAAGATCTCGATGGCCCGGTCGAGCAGCACCGCCGCGTGGGAGCGGCGACCGGGTGCCGAGTCCTCGATGATCACCACGACGCCCACCCAGCGGTGCAGCGAGGCGACGGCCGCGCGGACGGCCTCCGCACCGTCCGGCGTCTCGACCACCCGAGGATCGATCATGAGTACGCCCGGGCAGCCCCGGAACAGCCCGGCGTCCGGTACGAAGTCGCGGACGTCGATCGGCATCCGCAGCCGCTGCACCGCGTCGGTCACGTCGTCGACCACCGGCGGCCGGTCGCGGAACGGGCGCCACCGGCCGGCGTGCGTGTCGGACCGCCCGTTGAGCCGTCCCGGGTCGGCCGGTTCCTCGGGCGCGATCACCACCGCCCGGAACGGCACCTCGCTGGTCGGGGACGACGGCAGATCGGTCGGGCCGGTCGGCGGCTCGGCCGGTTGCAGCGGCGTCTGCTCGGCGGTGTCGACGATGTGCTGGGCGAGCCGGCCCAGCACCTCCTTGTAGGCGTGCTGGAACTTCTGGAGCCGGCAGAGCGCGCTCATGCCGTTCGCCGCGTACGCATCCACGTCGGCGGCCATCGCCACCGCCCGGGCCTGGTCCGGCGCGTGCACCGCGGCGGGCGACGGGATCCACAGGACCGGCAGGATGTTGTCGCCGTCGGCCGGCCGGCCGGCCCGGATCAGCCGTTGCCGGAACCACTCCCGTTCCCGGCGCGAGTCGTCCCGGTTGAGGTAGTCCGGCGAGTACAACGGCACGAACACCTCGGCCTCGGCCAGCGCGGTGCGTTTTCGTTCCGTCCGATCCTCCGGCGGCCGCACCATGAAGTCGGCGAAGCCCTGCCGGCGTAACCGGTCGCCGGGCCGGCCGTCGATCGCCAGGTTGAGATCGTGGTAGAAGCGGCGGACCCAGTGGTCGCCCGGGGTGCGGTCGTTGTGTGTCGGCGGGGGGACGTAGCTGAGGAAGAAATATGGCGGGCCCGGCAGCGCGGGCCGCTCAGAGGTCACGACGACACGACCGTTCCACGGGAAGTGCGCCTGACCCCCAACCGGTAATGATCACGCGCTGCTCCCCAGTCGACACGATACGGCGTCTATCGATCAGGGTAGAGAGGTTGCGCTCGGGTTACCAGGCTCACCGTCCGATGTGGGCGTCCATCCAGGCGACCGCGACGCGTACCGCACCGGATATCGGCAGCAGCCGGGCCGGTGCGTCCCCTACCGTCCCGTGCCGGGTGAACGCCGCCCGGTCGAGTTCCGCGCCGATCGCGGGAAAAGGGCCCGCATCCAGGTGCGGAGCCTCGAATTCCAGCCGTTCCCGGCGGCCGTCGCGCAGCACGTAGCAGCGGTACGGACGACGCGGCGCCGGGCGGCGTGACCGGTACTCGGCGAGGTGCAGCGCGGTGCATGTCGCATAGCCGACACCGAGCAGCAGCGTCCGGGCGCCGGCCGCCTCCAGGGCGGCGAGCGGGGACCGCTCCCCGAGGTGGGAGTCCAGGTCGTGGACGCGCATCAGCTCCTCCGCCCGCGGCCCCCACGCGCTGAACGACGTCTGCGGGTGCCGGCTGCGGACCGCGCCGGGCAGCCGCCGTACGTGCTCGGCGAACGCGCCGACCCCGAACGACGGCGTGACGGCCGGGTCGAAGCCGGGCATCCGGTCCTCGTACGCCAGGCGTTCCTCGTCGGTCAGCCCGGCGGTCGCGGCGCGGTACGCGGCGCTGCTCACCGAGTTGTCAGGGGTCTGCGCCGGGACCACGACGGTGCCGGACGGACCGACGGCGGCCCGCAGCGCTGCAGCCAGGGTGCCCGACCCGCCGTCCACCGGCCCGAGCGCCCGCAGGGAGCAGTGCACGAGCACCACGTCACCGGGGCCGAGCCCGAGCGCGCGCAGGTCGGCGGCGAGCGTGCCGGCCCGGTACGCGGTCCGGGCGGCGGTCACGACGGCCACCCGGACATCGAACGCGCGACCTGCCGGACCAGCCGTGAGCCCGCCGGCGTGAGCGCGTCCGCCCGTTGCAGCGCGCCGATCGCCTCGGCCGTCCAGTCGCGGTACCGGCGGTAGACCGCCTGCGCGCCGTCGACCTGACGGTCGGCCCGGATCCGCCAGATGTCGGCCACCGCCGCGTGCGCGTAGATGCCGTGCAGGACGGCCTCGGCGGGCCGCGGGTCGGGCCGCCAGCCCACTGTGATGTCGATCGGCCGCGTGCCGTCGACCAGGTCGCAGATGTCCAGCAGCGCGTTCATCTTGCTGTGCTGGAACTCGTGCACGAGCAGCACCGCGAGCGATCCGGCGTCGGTCTCCGTGGCCGCGACACCGCCGAACGCCTGCCGCGCGGTCGACGCCTCGCTGACACCCGCGCCGCTGCGCCGCAGCGGCACCACGGCCCGCAGCCCGGCGCGCAACTCCTCGGCATGGCCCGGCACCTCGTCCCGGATCACCTGCCACGCCGCCGCGAACGTCTCGGCCCAGCGCGCGGCGCCCGCGTCGTCGAGCCGGTCACCGGCGGGCAGCCGGTGGCAGTCGCGGTGCGGGTCGCCGTCCTCCAGCAGGACGCTCACGTCCGGCGCGGCGAGTACGCGGGTCGGCCACCACCGGGGCGCGTCCCCGGGCGTTCCGGGACGGATCGCCACTGTCACGTCCCCGGCGGCCACCCGTAGCGAACCCGGGCCGGTCTCGACCCGTGCGGCGCCGTCTCCCACCTCGGGCAGCAGCACGGTGCCCACTGTCGGCAGGTGCAGGCGGCCGGACCGCACCGGCACGTCGAGGCGTACCGGGGTGCCGGCGTCGAGCGCGGCGGCGACGGCGAGCGCGCTCAGGTAGTCAGGCCCCTGCCGGGCGCCGGTGCCGCTGCCGGCGAGGCAGTCGACAGCCCACGCCCGCACGTACGGGTGGGCCGCGATCCGGGCGACGGACTCCGGCGCGCTGCGGTCGAGGGCGGTCAGCGCCTCCCAGCCGTCGGCTCCGGCCCCGCCGGCCGGCAGGCGGTCGGCCACTTCGGCGAGCAGCGCGCGGACGATGGCGATCTGTGCCTCCACGAGCCGGCCGATGGCGACCCGGTCGCCGGTCAGTGCCGCGAGGCGGTCGATGAAGTCGTCGGGCAGGCCGGCGTCGAGCCGGACGGGTGCTGGTGGGTTCTCGTTCACGTGCACGATCAGCTCTTTCAGATCGGCGCAGTAGACACTCGGATGATCGAAGTGCCCGGCGCCGTACCGGTGGGCGAAGAGTCCGCCGCCGCACTGGTCGACCACCGGGCACCGCCGGCACTCGTCGCTGAGCCCGGCCCGGCCGGAGCGGCGGCGGGCCAGGAGCGGGCTGGCCGCCACGTCGTCGGCCGCGTGCGAGAAGACGGTCATGCCGGTGGCCGGCGCGCCGTCGTACGCGGTCTTGAGCGAGTCCGCCTGCTCCCACTCGCCGTCCGTCTCGACGACCGCCAGGTCGACCGGGTCGAGACCGAGCCACTCGGTGCCGCTGGGTCCGCCCGCGGCGGTGGACAGCAGCGAGTCGAAGAGGCGGACGGAGACCGGTCGGCCGTCCGCCAGCCAGCGGTCGTAGACGGCGCGCAGCCAGCCCGCGTACGCGGTGCCGCCGCCGGCCGGCCGCCACGGCGGGTCGTCCCAGGTGGCGTGCGGGAGCAGGAAGTCGATCCGCGGTGGCTCCTGGGCGAGCAGCGATTCGTACACCGCGATCGGGTCGTTGCGCACGTCCACCGTGCACAGCAGGCCCGAGTAGATCCGCCGGTACGCCGGGCGGCGCAGCAGGCCGAGGGCGCGGAGCACCTGGTCGTAGCTGCCGGCGCCGGACCGGAAGCGCCGGTGCCTGTCGTTGGCGGCACGGTCGCCGTCGAGCGAGACGCCGACCGCGACATCGTGTTCGGCGAGCAGGTCGCAGAGCTGCTCGGAGAGCAGTACGCCGTTTGTCTGCATGCCGAGCCGGAGCCGGGTGACCGGGGCGATGACCCGCCGGAGGTCCGCGAGCACCTCGTCGAGCCGCTCGGCGCCGAGCAGCAGTGGTTCCCCGCCGTGCAGGATCACCGTGACGTCCGGCAGGTCGTGGGCCGCGGCGTGTTCGGCGATCCGCCCGGCCGCGGTCCGGAGCACCTCCGGCGTCATCCGTACCGGGCGGCGCCGCCAGCTCTGGTCGGCGTGTTCGTAGACGTAGCAGTGGTCGCACGCCAGGTCACACCTGGCGTGCACCTTGAGGACGAACTCGGTGAGCGCCGCGCGGGCGGGCCCCGGGGCCATCGCGGATCAGATGAACGACGAGAACTTCGCCGCCGGGATCCGGGTCTGATCGAGGTGAGCCGCCATCACCCGGCGCACGATGGGGGAGATGTCCGCGGCGGAGAGCCGGTCGAGCGGCTCCGCGCGGACCCTGCCCAGCGAGACCGGGGGCTCATCCTGGCGCAAGGGTGCGGTTGTCATGAGTCTTCCTTAGGTTCGTGCACACGCCAGGCGGGGAACAACAAGCAACGGCTCAAAATAAAGGCTCTGTGAGCCGGGCGCTATCGACCCACCGGTGGGAAGCAGTGCATTTTGGACGGTTGCGCGACCGGCGGCTGCTGTGCCGTCGAGGGAGCGACCTGGGGGATCAATATTATGCCCCTTTTTGCCCATCCGACATGATTCCAAAGTCCATACTTTTACAGAAATCGTCCACCTCGACGCGTGCTCGAGGTGGACGACCACTGTCTCCGGCGCTCAGACGGCCGGGCCGCTCCCGGACGGCGTGCCGAGGCGGATGTCGACGTCGGCCGGTTCGGTCATCTGGTCGTACGCCTTGGTCCGGAGCCGGTTGGTCTGCACCTCGCCGTCGAGCAGCGCGGCCCGCAGCGCCTCCGCGTCGCTGATCTCCTTGGCGGTCACCGCGTCGGCCGCTGTCGTGGCGCCCTGCACCACCTCCAGGTGGGTGCCGTCGGTGGGCATCAACTCGGTCCACTTCGCCAGGCAGTACACCCGCTCCGGCACGTCCTGGCACTCGGTGGTCAGCTCGGGCATCTCGTCGCCGGTGCCGAGGTGGCCGGTCCGGTACGTCGTCAGCTCGTCCACGAACGCCGCCAGCTCGTGCTCCACCTGGGGCGCCAGGCTGGTCGCCACCACCTTGCCGAAGATCCACCGCAGCGCGGTCAGCTCCATGCCGGCCCGTACCGGCAGGTAGAGCTTCGCCCAGCTCGCGTTGACGAAGTCGCCGGGGTCGCGCTCCGGGGCGCGGGCGTCGCCGCCGGACCACCAGCCGGGGTACGCCACGAACGACGCGCGCTCCCAGTCGAAGACGCGGTGCCAGAAGTCGATCTCCCACGCCTCGTCCCGCACGCTGGCCGGGAAGTGCGTCTCCACGATCTGCGAGACCATCTCGTTGACCGGCGAGAAGCCGGCCCGCAGCCGCGCCTCGAACTCGTCCCCGGCCGTCTCCGCCGCGGCCAGCGCCTCGTCGCGCCGGTCCTGCCACTCCTGGAGATCGGTCAGGTAGCCCGCGACGAGCGCGTTGTACGCCGCGTCGTCGGCGGTCTGGTCCACCACCGTCGGGGTACGCCGGAATCCGGCGGCGAGCTGCACGTCGGCACCCGGACCCGCCAGCCAGCTCCGGGCGCCGACGTGCACGCGTACGCGCAGCACGGGCCGGCCGTCCGCCTCGGTGACCACCGGCACGCCCACCACTCGGGCGGCGATCGCGTCCGGCGGACGGCGGGTGATCAGCGTGAGGTTCTGCCGGATCGTGTCGATGTCGCCGTCCCACTCCCAGCCGGCGTCGAACGCGACGTCGACGTCGTAGTCGGCGCTCATGTCGCCGGTGAATCCCCACTTGTCGAGCGTGACCACGGGGGAGTACACGACGCGCGTCTCCACCGCGGCGGGCGCGCCACGCGGCGGGCGCTCCGGCTTCACCGGCGCCGGGGGCAGCGCGGCGACCGCGTTGTCGCGGATCCGCTGCCGTCCGCCGATGATCTTCTGGGCGAAGGCGAACGCCGGATCCTTGATCGTGGGGGCCCAGCAGACCCGTGCCCCGTACCGCTCGTGGGCCAGCTCCAGCCGTTGCAGCACCTTGAAGTAGTGCAGCGTGATCGGTGTGGCCCGGTTCGGGTTGCGGACGGTGCGCTTCGAGGAGGACTCCGCACCGGTCTCGCTGACCAGCTTGAAATCGGTCCTGTGCTGGGTGCGGTAGCGCGCCGCGACCTTCGAGGTGGCGGTCCGGCTGTCCTTGACCGCGCGGCGGCTCGTCTCCTGGCTCGCCGCGGTGACGCTGCTGGCGAAGCCGATGGTGTGGCTGGCGTTGAAGGTGCCCCAGACGCCGGTCGGGCTGGTGTACTGGCCGGTGTGGCTCGCGTTGAGCCCCCAGGTGTCGGTGAGCGACTTCTGCCGCTCGAAGCCCTCCTGGAGTTCCGTGGTGAGTGCGCTGGTCAGCTCGACGTCGGTCTGCTGTTCCGACTCGTTCTGCTCCTCCAGGGTCAGCTCGCGCTTGGTGTAGGTGCGCTGCTCCAGCACCGCCTCCTCGCCGGGGGCGAGCGCCAGCGCGTAGACGTGCTCGCCGAGCGCGAAGCCCACCGGCCTGATCCGGGTGCGGTCGAGGAACGCGATGCCCACGTCGGACTGGAGCAGGCCGGCGAGGAACTCCGCCTGCTGGTCGCCGAGGAGCGTCTGGCGTCGCGCCGGCGGCTCCCGGTACGACATGCCCGAGTCGGCGCCGGGCAGCGCCTCGGTGGCGGCGTCCATGTCGTTGGCCTTCCACAGGTCGTAGAGGCCGAGTTCCTTGAGCAGGTGCGGCAGCCGGTCGCCGTCGAGCCCGCCGTAGCGGATCGCCTCGATCAGCGCCTGCTTGACGTAGAACGGCAGGATGGGCGTCTCGCCACCGCCGAAGGTGAGCCGGACCGGTACGAAGTAGTTGGAGTAGACGTACCGGTCGGAATGCGCGGTGCTGAAACCAAGCGTCGCCGAATCGGCGTCGGCGACGACGACTCTGCCCATCGGTGCTCCTCTACAGCGGCAGTTCGAACAGGGATTGCAGCCCTCGGTACGTCATCTCGTGCGAGGTGACGAAGAATCCGGGGAACAACTGGCTGAGGGCGGCCTGACGGAGGACCGTCTCGCGTACGGCGTGCGTGGTCAGCTCTTCGAGGCCGGCGACGACCTCCGCCGGGACGCCGCCCTTCGCGGCTCGCTGGTACGCCTCCGCGATCGCCTCCCAGCGACCGTCGAACGTCTCCCCGAGGTCGTCGGCGACGGTTCCCCAGGTCTTCTCGAAGCGCTCCAGCTTCGTCGAGGACGTCCAGTCGACGTTCGTGACGCGGGCCGCCTCGGGGTCGACGAGCAGCAGGTCGGAGCGGAGGTCACCGACCGTGGTGGATGCCTTCCACCGGAACCGTTCGGCGAGGTGGGTGGCGAGCGCCTTCTCCGCGCCGGTCGCGGCCGGGTTGCCGGTGAACCCGACGAGCCGCAGCAGCAGATCCCGGTCCGGGTGGCCGAGCAGCATCTGCGCGACCGTCTGGCGCAGCACCGCCTCGGAGCCGCGCAGCGCGGGCGCCAGCTCCGGGTGGGCCGCGCGGACCGCCTCGACCACTGTCGCCAGCGACTTCTCCGCGAACGGCTCCAGGCCGGGCGACCGGCCGACGAGCTGCGTGACCTCGGCCGCCATCCGCCGGTGCACCTGCTGGCCGAGCCGCCACGGTTGCGCCTGCCCGGCCTTGCGCAGCGCGCGGAACTCCTCGTACGCGACGGTCTGGAGTGCCCTGTTGAACGCGGTGGTCAGCCGCTGCTCCAGTTGCCGGGCGATGGCGGCGCGTACGGCGGCGGCCCGGATGTCCCGGGGTGTCTTCGGCGGTTTCAGCTCGCGCAGGTCCTCGACCCGCTTGATGATCTCGTCGAGCGCCTCGGTCAGCTCGGCGCGGGTCGCGGCGCGGCCGGCCGACGAAACCGTCTCCGACATGCTCGCCATCAGCACGGGCCGGCCGTCGAGGCTCACCAGCGCGCCGAGCCGGGTGCCCGCACCGGCGCCTGCGAACGCCTCGGCGTGCGCCGCCTGGTTGAACACGGTCAGTGTGAGTTCGGCGTCGACGAGCAGCGCCCGGCCCTGCCGGAACAGCGCGTCGAGCACCTTCGGGGGGAAGAGCGTCCGCAGCATCGCGAGGCCCACCTGAGGCGTGGCGACGATCGCCGCCCGGCCGATCGCCACCAGCAGCGCGGCCGTCTGCGCGGTCAGCAGGCGCGCCTCCCGGGCGCCCGCGAGCAGCAGCGGTACATACCGGACGGCGGCGCGCACCGCGACGCCGCCGAGCAGCCGGGCGAGATGCACCAGACCGGTGAGCACCTGGTAGAGGTCGCCGGCGACGCGGCCGAGCAGGCGGCCGGCGGCGAACGGGTCGAGGTCGTCCAGGTGCCGGGCGAACTGGGCGGCCCAGCCGCGCCACAGCGCCAGCAGCCGTTCCGGAACCGTCGTCGGGTCCAGCGCGGCGACGATGCCGGCCAGCGCCTGGCGTACGACTGTGGCCTGGTCGGCGAGGCGCTGCACACCGGCGCGCGGGTCGACTGTGAGCACGATGAGCGTGATGAACTGCTCCTGCTGGAGACGGCCGATCAACTGCACGAGCTTGCCGAGGTCGACCACCACCGTCGCGACGGACTCCCCGACGCCGACGGCGAAGCCGTCCAGGAACAGCTTCGGGTTGATCCCGTTCCAGGCCGCGTAGTGCCGCATCGCGTCGAGCAGCGCCGGATCGAGGCCGAGCAGGTAGCGACGGAACGTGCCGTCGGAGTCGACGTCGGAGGCGGTCAGGTCGAAGAACGCCTCGGCCAGCCGGAGCTTCGCGAGCATCGAGACCAGGTCCCAGACGTTGTCCGGGGTGATGCGGCCGGTCATCGCGGCCAGCACCCGCTCGCGGGTCATCGACCGCGTGGCGTGTGCGTCCATCCAGTACTTGACCGTCAGCGCGACGAACTCCACCCGTGGATCCTGGGTGCGTGCGCCGAAGACCGCGGCCCGGTCCTCGGCGGACACCCGCGGCACGCTGAACCAGTCCCGGATCATGACGGATTCGTTCGCCGGCTGCCCCAACTCCCCCACCACCCCTCCAGCCGTGTGCACTGTCGGGCCGCGCTGAGGGCGGCGGTAGTGCTGGGTCGAGAAGCTGACATGGCCCCACGGCGTCACGCGCCCGTCGTCCATCGACTGTTACGACTTGACGAACGACGTGTTATCGCTCACAGTCGATGGCACAGGGCGGCGCCTTCGGCGGCTCACCGGGCGGGCGCGGATGGCCACGTGGCAGGCCGGGTGTGGGATCAGTGCGCTTCGACGAATTGTTAGCGCTCACAACATGTCTGATCTGAAGGAGGAACATGTTCGCTTTCGGTAGGTCCCCATCGACTGTGTCGCCGCCACGACGGCGCGGATGGCTGCCGCGCGTCGTCGCGACGGGTGCGGCCGCGGTACTCGTCGGCGCCGGCGCCGTGGCGGTCGTGTCCGCGCCCGCCGCCGCCGCGAGCGTCGACACGAACGCCTGGTACGTCCTTGTGAACCGCAACAGCGGCAAGGCGCTCGACGTCTACAACCTGGCCACCAACGACGGCGCGCGGATCGTGCAGTGGTCGCGCAACAACGGCAACCAGCAGCAGTGGCAGTTCGTCGACTCCGGCGGCGGCTACTACCGGCTGAAGTCCCGGCTGTCCGGCAAGGTGCTCGACGTCTACAACTGGTCGACCGCAAACGGCGGCAGCATCGTGCAGTGGTCCGACCTCAACGGGACCAACCAGCAGTTCCGGCTGGCCGACTCCGACAGCGGCTACGTCCGGCTGATCAGCCGCCACAGCAACAAGGTGGTGGAGGTGCAGGGCGCCTCGACCGCCGACGGCGGAAACATCGTCCAGTACGACGACTGGAACGGCGCCAACCAGCAGTGGCAGCTCGTACGGGTGGACGGTGGCGGCGGCAACCCCACCACCCCGCCTCCGACGACCCCGCCGCCGGGTGGCACGTGCAACCTGCCGTCGTCGTACCGGTGGTCCTCGACGGGTGCGTTGGCGCAGCCGCGCTCGGGCTGGGTGTCGTTGAAGGACTTCACTGTGGTGCCGTACAACGGGCAGCATCTGGTGTACGCGACGACGCACGACACCGGCTCGTCGTGGGGGTCGATGAACTTCGGCCTGTTCTCGAACTGGTCGCAGATGGCCTCGGCCAGCCAGAACGCGATGTCGTCGGGCACTGTGGCACCCACCCTGTTCTACTTCGCGCCGCGCAACATCTGGGTGCTGGCCTACCAGTGGGGACCGACCGCGTTCTCCTACCGCACCTCGACCAACCCGACCAACCCGAACGGGTGGTCGTCGGCGCAGCCGCTGTTCACCGGCAGCATCTCCGGCTCCGGCACCGGCCCGATCGACCAGACCCTGATCGCCGACGACCAGAACATGTACCTGTTCTTCGCCGGTGACAACGGCAAGATCTACCGCTCCAGCATGCCCCTGGGCAACTTCCCCGGCAGCTTCGGCTCCACCTACACCACCATCATGTCGGACTCGACGAACAACCTGTTCGAAGCCGTGCAGGTCTACAAGCTCCAGGGCCAGACCCGCTACCTGATGATCGTCGAGGCGATCGGCTCCCAGGGCCGCTACTTCCGCTCCTTCACCGCCACCAGCCTCAACGGATCCTGGACGCCGCAGGCCGCCACCGAGTCCAACCCGTTCGCCGGCAAGGCCAACAGCGGCGCCACCTGGACCAACGACATCAGCCACGGCGAACTCATCCGCACCACCGCCGACCAGACCTTCACCGTCGACCCCTGCAACCTCCAACTGCTCTACCAAGGCCGCTCCCCCAACTCCGGCGGCGACTACGGCCTCCTGCCCTACCGACCCGGACTACTCACCCTCCAGCGCTGAGCGCGTACCCCGAGATCCGGAGAGCCCGGCCCCGCGACCACGCGGGCCGGGCTCTCCGGCCTCTCGCCCGACGGCGATCGTTGCCCTGGAGGCAACGACGGTGGCCCGGTCAGTCGTTGATCGGCACCGTCCCGCCCGGGAGTGTGGAGGTCGTCACCACCTCCCGAGCGAAGGGTTGGGCAGATGTCCTTCCAGGCGTACCTCGACGCGATCGAGGACAAGACCGGCAAGACCCCGCGCGTCCTGGTCGACGAGGCCAAGGAGCGCGGCTACGACGCGGCCGACGTCAAGGCGGGCGTGATCGTGGCCTGGCTGAAGGACGAGTACGGCCTCGGCCGGGGACACGCGATGGCTCTGATTCACGTGATCAAGAACGGGCCGAGGATCAGCGCCAAGCACGTCGGCTCCACCGGCTCCCACCGCGACGACAGCGACACGCTGTGGCTGGACGGCAAGGCCGCCCGAGCCTCCGCGTAGCGGCTGTGGACAGCGACGCCTATCGTTCGCCCCATGGGAGCGATCAAGCCGTGGCACCTGTTCGTCCTGACGCTCTGCTGCCTACTGCCGCTCATCGCGGCAGTGGTGGCGGTGGTGTGGACGCGGCGGAGTCGCCGCTGACCCGTCAGCGGCCGGCGGCGAACTCCTCCACCGCCGTGCAGACCCGCCCGAGCGCCTCGGCCGAGGCCGCCAGCGGCCCGGGCACCATCATCGAGTGGTCGGCGTCGGCGACCTCCACCACGTACGGGGTCAGCCGGCGCGCCACCGCACCGTCCCAGAACCGGTCGCCGGTGCCGCCGGCCAGCAGGAATGGCGCGGTGGCCCGGCCCAGCGGCTCCCGTACCGCGGGGTCGGTCAGCAGCGGCGTCAGCCACACCGCCGGGATGCCCCGGTCGGCGGCGAGCGGCGCGGCGAAACTGCCGAGCGACTTGCCCACGAGCAGATCCACCCCGGCGTCGAGAACCGGATCCAGCTGCTCGGCGACCCACTCCGGCGCGCTGTCGAGCCGCAGCTCGCCCAGCGACCGCCAGGTCACCTCGTGCACCTCGAAACCGAGCCGGCGCAGCGCCTCCCCGATGTAGACGAAGAGCGGTCCCCGGGTGTCGTAGCCCTGTCCCGGTGCGAGTACCGCGCGCCGATCCGCCATGGTCGCCTCCCTTGCGTTCGATCGATGCGTCACGCTAGCCGCTGCATGGATTGCCGGTGACCCCTCGGCCTCACAGCCGTTCCGGGGTACGGATGCCGAGCAGGTTCAGGCCCTGCCGCAGCACCCGCCCGGTCAGGTCGCACAACACGAGCCGGCTCTCCCGCACTGGCCCCTCGGCCCGCAGCACCGGGCAGCGCTCGTAGAACGCGCTGAACGCGACCGCCAGCCGGTGCAGGTAGGCGGTCAGCCGGTGGAACTCCAACCCACCCGCCACCTCCTCGACCACCGCGGCGAAGCCGACCAGCTCCATGGCGAGCGCCCGCTCGGCCGGCTCGGCGAGCGAGACCTCCGCGTCCGGCCGCGCCGCCGCGCCGGCCCGCCGGAAGATCGACCGGACCCGGGAGTACGCGTACTGGAGGTACGGCGCGGTGTTCCCGTCCAGCGACAGCATCCGCTCCCAGTCCAGCACGTAGTCCTTGTGCCGGTCCCCGGACAGGTCGGCGTACTTGATCGCGCCGACGCCCACCGCGCGCCCCACCTCGGCGGCCTCCGACTCGCCCAGCTCCGGATTGCGCTCCCGGGCCAGCGCGGTGGCCCGCTGGACCGCCTCGGTGAGCAGCCCGGCCAGCTTCACCGACCCGCCGGCCCGGCTGCGCAGCATCCGCCCGTCCGGGCCGAGGATCGAGCCGAACCCGACGTGCTCGGCCCGCGCCGGTGCGGTGAGCCAGCCGGCCTGCGCGGCGACCGCGAACACCATCTCGAAGTGCCGCCGCTGCGGAAGCCCGACCACGTAGAGCAGCCGGGTCGCGCCGAGCGCGCCGGTCCGGTGCCGCAGCGCGGCCAGATCGGTGGCCGGGTAGCCGTACCCGCCGTCGGACTTGCGCACGATCAGCGGCAACGGCTCGCCGTCACGGCCCACCGACCCGGGCGGGAACACGCAGTCCGCGCCGTCGCTGCGCCGCAGCAGCCCGAGCCGGTCCAACTCCTCGACAGTCGGCGCGAGCTGGTCGTGGTAGCTGCTCTCGCCCCGGAAGTCGTCGCCGGTCAGGGTCACGTCGAGCAGGTCGTACACGGTCAGGAAGTAGCCCTCCGACTGGGTCACCAGCAACCGCCACAGCCGCAGCGTCGCCGGGTCACCGCCCTGCAACGCCACCACCCGCTGCCGCGACCGCTCCCGGAACGCCTCGTCGTCGTCGAACTTCTCCCGCGCCGCCTTGTAGAACCCGTCCAGGTCACCCATGGACAGCTCCTGCGCCGCACCGGCCTCGCCCAGGTCGAGCAGGTGCTCGATCAGCATGCCGAACGGTGTGCCCCAGTCACCGAGGTGGTTGGCGCGCAGCACCCGGTGCCCGAGCCACTCCAGCGTCCGCGCCGCCGCGTCCCCGATCACAGTCGACCGCAGGTGCCCGACGTGCATCTCCTTCGCCACGTTCGGCCCCGAGTAGTCGACCACCACCGTCTCCGGCTCGGCCACCACTGGCACGCCGAGCCGCGGGTCGGCGGCCAGCGCGGACACCAGCCCGCCGAGCGCGTGCCCGGCCACCGTCAGGTTCAGGAAACCCGGACCGGACACCTCGACCGCCGCGCAGACGTCGGCCAGCGCGGCGCGCTCCCGTACCTCCGCGGCGATCTCCTGCGGCGGCCGGCCGAGCCGCCGGGCCAGCCCCAGCGCCGCGTCGGACTGGAAGTCCGCGTGCTGCGAGCGCCGCACGGCCGGGTCCACCGGCACGCCGGCCACCGCCGCGAACGCCGGCGCCAGCCGGTCGGTGAGCAACCTTTCAAGATCCATGAGTACGCCGATCTCGCTGTGGATCCGCCGCGCGGATCACCTGACGGGAACGCGACGGCGGAGCGAGGACGATCGATGACGACCGGCGGCTCGATCCGCCGGTCGCAGGAGGGGAAGGCTCAGCGCAGGCGGTCGCGGGACCGCCGGCGTCGCAGCGCGCCGAGCCGGACGTCGGAGGACGTCATCGGGTACGCGTGCGAGCTGGCCATGTCGGCAGCGTAACCGGCCGGTCCGGGGTCGGCGCAAGCGCGTACCCCGGACCGGCTCGCGGTCAGGCCGAGGTGGCGACGGCCTTGCGGTAGCGCTCGGCCCGGCGCCGCACCTGGGTGTACGCGCTGCTCAGGCCCATCGCCCGGCGGACCTCGACGAGTGTGTGGCGCACCTGCTCGCGGGTCCGCTCGGTTCCGGTGACGATCAGCTCGTCGACCAGGCCGGGCTGCGCCTCGAAGCGGGCCCGGCGCTCCCGGATCGGGTCCAGGAACCGGTTGAGCGCCGTCGCCAGCGCCTCCTTGACCTCCACGTCACCGACCCGGCCGGCCCGGTAGCGGGCCTTGAGGTCGGCCACCTCCGCCCGGTCCGGATTGAAGATGTCGTGGTACTCGAAGACCGGGTTCCCCTCGACGGTGCCGGGCACGTCGGCGCGGACCCGGTTCGGGTCGGTGTACATCCCCATCACCTTGCGGCGCACCGTCGCCGCGTCGTCGGAGAGCGCGATCGCGTTCCCCTTGCTCTTGCTCATCTTCCCGGCGCCGTCCGTCCCGACCAGCGTGGGCGTCTCCGACATGAGCATGTCGGGCACCGGGAAGACCTCGCCGTAGAGGTGGTTGAACCGGCGGGCGATCTCCCGGGTCACCTCGACGTGCGCGGCGTTGTCCTTTCCGACCGGCACGACCTGGCCCTTGACGCAGAGGATGTCGGCGGCCTGGAGCACCGGGTAGCCGAGCAGGCCGTACGGCATCTCGTCCTTGCCGGCGTCCCGGGTCATCTCCTTCAACGACGGCACCCGTTCCAGCCGGGGCACAGTGATGAGGTTCTGGAACAGCGTGTTCAGGTCGCCGACCTCGGGGATCGCGGACTGGAGGTAGAACGTCGCCCGTTCCGGCTCCACCCCGGCGGCGAGGATGTCGGTGACCATCTCGCGGGCGTTGTGGGCGACCTGCTCGATGTCCGCGCGGCTGTTGCGGGTGGTGAGCATGTGCAGGTCGGCGATGATGAAGAAGCTCTCGTAGCGCTGGTGCAGCCGCACCCGGTTGGCGATGCTGCCCACGTAGTGGCCGAGGTGCAGCCGCCCGGTCGGGCGGTCGCCGGTGAGCATGCGTGCAGAGGACATGGTCGTACGCCTTTCGTGCCGTTCGCTGGCGGGGAGACGCGACCCGGGTGTCACCCAGGTCGGTGGAGCGGGCTCGTCAGAACGAGCGCCGCCATCGCCCGCCGGCGCGGAAACGGAGTCCGCCGGCACGTAATACGTCGAGGATCTGCTCCCGGCCGTCGACAGCGTGGCCCGGGAGACCGCTGCGGGTCTCCGGGAGGCAGCTGCGCGGCCGGACCATGACTGACACGGTAACCGCTCCCCGGCCTGCGCCGCTGCCTCCTGCCGCGCTTACTGCTGTCGATAGCTCTCCGTGTAGTAGCTGCCGACCCGATCCCGGTACTCGGGGTGCGCGAAGTGGTCCCTGTCGAACGCCGGCGACTCCTTCACCTGCTCCCGGGTGCGGTCAACGTGCACGACGCGGTCCAGGTGGTCGACCTGCGCCACCGTGCCGGCCGGCAGCAGCACCTTCTTGCCGAAGATCCACGGACCGGTGTCCACCACCAGGTACCGCGCGTCCGCATCCTCGTTCGCCTCGTCGATGGAGCCGATCCGCCCGTCCGTCGCCTCCACCCGGTAGCCGGTGAGGTCGATC
>NZ_MDRX01000001.1:4625000-5780000 GCF_001855515.1 Micromonospora sp. WMMB235
TACCGAGGCGATCGGGCGAACTGTGGTTAAGGAACTCGGCAAATTGCCCCCGTAACTTAGGGAGAAGGGGGGCCGGAGACGTGAAGCCCCGCGCGGGTGGAGCGTTGTATGGCCGCAGAGAGCAGGGGGAAGCGACTGTTTACTAAAAACACAGGTCCATGCGAAGAAGTAATTCGATGTATATGGACTGACGCCTGCCCGGTGCTGGAACGTTAAGGGGACCTGTTAGCTCTCACGAGCGAAGCGGAGAACTTAAGCGCCAGTAAACGGCGGTGGTAACTATAACCATCCTAAGGTAGCGAAATTCCTTGTCGGGTAAGTTCCGACCTGCACGAATGGCGTAACGACTTCCCCACTGTCTCAACCACAGGCCCGGCGAAATTGCATTACGAGTAAAGATGCTCGTTACGCGCGGCAGGACGGAAAGACCCCGGGACCTTTACTATAGCTTGACATTGGTATCTGAATTAGCTTGTGTAGGATAGGTGGGAGCCGGTGAAGTCCATACGCCAGTATGGGTGGAGGCAATCTTGAAATACCACTCTGGTTGATTTGGGTATCTAACTTCGGACCGTTATCCGGTTCAGGGACAGTGTCTGGTGGGTAGTTTAACTGGGGCGGTTGCCTCCTAAAGGGTAACGGAGGCGCCCAAAGGTTCCCTCAGCCTGGTTGGCAATCAGGTGTTGAGTGCAAGTGCACAAGGGAGCTTGACTGTGAGACTGACAGGTCGAGCAGGGACGAAAGTCGGGACTAGTGATCCGGCACTGGCATGTGGAAGCGGTGTCGCTCAACGGATAAAAGGTACCCCGGGGATAACAGGCTGATCTTCCCCAAGAGTCCATATCGACGGGATGGTTTGGCACCTCGATGTCGGCTCGTCGCATCCTGGGGCTGTAGCAGGTCCCAAGGGTTGGGCTGTTCGCCCATTAAAGCGGTACGCGAGCTGGGTTTAGAACGTCGTGAGACAGTTCGGTCCCTATCCGCCGTGCGCGTAGGATACTTGAGAAGGGCTGTCCCTAGTACGAGAGGACCGGGACGGACGAACCTCTGGTGTGCCAGTTGTCCCGCCAGGGGCACGGCTGGTTAGCTACGTTCGGAAGGGATAACCGCTGAAAGCATCTAAGCGGGAAGCTCGCTTCAAGATGAGGTATCCCACCCACATTTGTGGGGTAAGGCCCCCAGCTAGACGACTGGGTTGATAGGCCGGAAATGTAAGCCCGGTAACGGGTTCAGTTGACCGGTACTAATAGGCCGAGGACTTGACTACTAAGCTGCTACGCGTCCACTGTGCAACTCTGAACAAACCACCACCCATGTTGTGGGGTTGGTTGACATGTTCATAGAGTTACGGCGGTCATGGCGGAGGGGAAACGCCCGGTCACATTCCGAACCCGGAAGCTAAGCCCTCCAGCGCCGATGGTACTGCACTCGGGAGGGTGTGGGAGAGTAGGACACCGCCGGACAATCTTCCAATTCAGGGCCACCCCATGCGGGGTGGCCCTGAATTGCGTTGCCCCCCGGAAAAACACCACGACGGACCGCCTCGGTCTCGTACCGTCGAGCCGGGACCGGCGACGCACGTTCGCCCGCCGGCTCGGCGGCGCGAAACGTGACGTGTCGTACGCCGGGACCGTGATCGGGTCCGACCGCACGGGGTACAGGAGTGGGCATGGAGATCGGAATCATCGGGTCGGGGCACATCGGGGGCACCCTCACCCGTCGTCTGCGTTCACTCGGTCACGACGTCGCGGTGGCCAACTCCCGCGGGCCGCAGAGCCTGACCGACCTCGCCGCCGAGACCGGCGCCCGGGCGGTGTCGGTGGAGGAGGCCGTGCAGGGCGCCGAGCTGGTGGTCATCGCGATCCCGCTGAAGGCGGTGCCGCAGCTCCCCGCGGCGCTCTTCGACGGCAAGCTGGTGGTCGACGCCGACAACTACTACCCCCAGCGGGACGGGGACATCCCCGAGCTGCTGGACCGCAGTCTCAGCTCCAGCCGCTGGACCGCCGATCACCTCAAGGGCGCGCGGGTGGTGAAGGTCTTCAACAACATCCAGGCCGCGCACCTGATGGACGAGGGCAAGCCCGCGGGTACGGCGGGCCGGATCGCGCTGCCGGTGGCCGGTGACGACGCGGACGCCAAGCGGATCGTGATGGAGTTGGTGGACGAGCTGGGCTTCGACCCGGTCGACGCGGGCACCCTGGACGAGAGCTGGCGGCAGCAGCCGGACACGCCCGTCTACGGCACCGACCGGGACGCCGACGGCGTACGCGAAGGGCTGGCCGCGGCACGGCCGTGAGAATCATGGGAAAGGCCCCGCCGGATACGTCCGGCGGGGCCTTTCTGCGTCTCGTGGATCAGTCGTCGCCCGGCTTCGGGGCGCAGATGAAGCGCGGCTCGGCGTCGTAGCGCCAGCTGAACTTCTCCCGCTTGAACACCTTGCCGTCCTTCTTGATGACCCGGAACGCGTCCTGGGCGAACCCGACAGCGCCGGCGGCGGCGATGCAGGTCGGACCCGGCGTCAGGTAGACCGTCTTCGGCTGGGTGATGTTGCGGCGCGGGCCGTACTCGGTCTTCACGCTGTCGTAGATCTTGGTGCTCCAGATCGAGACGGTGATCGAGTTGGACGTGTACGACGTGTCGATCAGGACGCCGTACGGCGTGTTGTTGCGGAACTTGAAGTCGAGCTGAGGCCAGTAGATGGTCGACTCGATCACCGCCGGGTATCGGCTGAAGTAGAACGAGTGCGGCTTGTGCTCGACGTCCTCCAGCCCGGCGTAGTAGGTGGCGTTGAACAGCGTGGTGGTGAACTGGGAGACACCGCCGCCGACGCCCGGCACCAGCTTTCCGCCGACGATCGTCGGCGCGTCCTTGTATCCCTGGTCGTAGCCGCGTTCGCCGGTGTGCCCGTTGAGCGAGAACGTCTCGCCCGGCTTCACCAGCGCGCCGTCCACGTCCTTCGCCGCACGGACGATGTTCTGGCTGCGCGGCGACGAGAGGCCGCCGGTGAATTGGGTGGTGAACGTCGACACCCGCTCCTTGATGCCGAGCTTCGCCAGCTCCGCCTCGGTCAGCTCGGGGGCGGCCGGCTTCAGCTCGGCGGTCACCGTACGGCCCTCGGTCTTCGGCAGCACCGCGAGCAGCGCCGGGCCGAGCGCGGCGGCGTCGACCTGGCGTCCGGGCTTGCTGGGCAGCACCTTCGGCTTGCCGCCGCTGATGGTCAGTCCGGCGTCCCGCGGCTCGACCTCGAGCTTCGTCAGCCGGTCCCCCAGTGCGGTACGCAGCCGCTTGACGTCGACCTTCGGGGTGAGCGTGCCGGCGTCGTCGGCGGAGAAGCGCAGCGACCGGGCGATGGCGGCGGGCGGGACGGTGACCGAGCCGCCGTCGGTGGTGAGCGTGACCGGTGCGGCCACCGCGGGCCGGGCCAGCTCGGCGACGAGCCGGTCCACCTCCTCGCGGGTGGTGGCCGGCCACTTCTCGACGAGCGGCACGGTGACCGGCTCGGCGGCCAGCCAGCCGGCCTTCACCACCGAGGTGGCGCCATCGGTGTCGATCGTCAGCGCCGGCTTCGGGTAGACCGGCTTCGGTGTGGTCCCGGTCCAGATGATCGCCGGCATGGTCATCTCACGCCCCTGCGCGCCCATCACCTTGCGCAGGGCCGTCCCAAGCTTGGCCTGGTCGACGGTTACCACCGGCTCGACCGCCCGGGAGCCGACGAGCCGGCTCACCGCGTGCGCGTCGGCCTCGGCAGCCGCCGCCACCGTCGCGTCCACGTCGATGGCGAGCCCCACCTCGGACGGCTTCAGCTCGGCCTTGTTCTCACCGACTGCGACCGCGAGCGGGGCGTCCAACTTGTCGGCCCGGCGTTCCAGCTCGGCGCGGAGCGCCTGGGCCGCCTCCGCGCGGCTCCGCCCGCCCAGCTCGGTGCCGAGCACCGTGGTGCCGCGGGGCACGTCACCGGCGTACGCGTAGGCGCCCAGGCCGACGCCGCCGGCGAGCACGGCCGCGACGATCCCTCCGGCCAGCAGCAGCCGGGCCCGTCGCGAGCGTGTCGGCTTGGCCGCGCCGCCTCCGGGTGGTGTGGCGACCGGCTCCATCTCGACGCCGGGCCAGCTCACCGCCGCCACCTTGATGGTGGGACGGTCGTCGGCAGCCGGCATCTTCTCGCCGTACATCGTCACTGCAACCTCGATCGGAAGTACACGCGGGGACCGCTTCCCCCGCGGGAGACACCTACGGTAACCAACGCTCGGGCCCGCCGGGAGTGTCCGGTCCGGCGGTCGTGTCGGTTGACCGCCGGTGTCGCACCGATCACCCGTTTCGGGGCGGTGCCGCGGTGCGGATCGTGGCACGGTGAGCTGGTGCGGACACAGGATCGGGTGCCGGCGTACGGCGGCGGATGGCTGGACCGGGCGGCGGCGCGGCGCGCCGACGCGGACTGGCTGGCCGAGCGGCTGACCGACCCGGCGAGCGTCGTGCTGCCGCTGTGGCGGGACCGCTGCCTGGTCGACGGGGACGGCCCGGTCCGGCTCACCGGTGAGCGGGCGTCGGCCGTCCGGGCCGCGGCGGGCGAGACCGTCTTCCTCGGGGTCGACGGGGACGCCGCGGTGTTCGCCGTCGATTTGTCCGCGCTGGGCGAGCGGGCCGCTGTGGAGGCGGCCGCCGCGACGCGGGCGGCCGACCTGCGGGCGCTGGCCGGCCGGCTCGACCCGGCCGGGGCGGCCGTCCAGGCGTACGCCCGGGGGTTGCTGCTGTGGCACCGGCAGCAGCGATACTGCGGCGCGTGCGGCGCGGCGGCGGTGGCCGGTGGCGGCGGACACGTCCGGACCTGCGCGGACGCGGAGTGCGGGCGGCTGCTGTTCCCCCGGATCGAGCCGGCTGTCATCGTGCTCGTCGAGGCGCCCGGCCCGCCGGGGCGCTGCCTGCTGGCCCGGCACGCGGGCGCGGCCGAGGGGGCGTATTCGACGCTCGCCGGCTTCGTCGAGGTCGGTGAGAGCCTGGAGGACGCGGTCCGCCGGGAGCTGGCGGAGGAGGCGGGGGTGACAGTCACCGACGTGACCTACCAGGGGTCGCAGGCGTGGCCGTTCCCGGCCGGCCTGATGGTGGGTTTCCGGGCCGTCGCCACCTCCGAGCAGGTCCGCGTCGACGGTGTGGAGCTGCTGGAGGCGCGCTGGTTCACCCGGGCGGAGCTGCGGGAGCGGACCGCGTCCGGTCGGTCGCTGGGCCGGGTGGACTCGATCGATCACCTGTTGCTGGGTGACTGGCTGGGCGCCGAGTCGCCGGCACGGCCATCAGCAGTGTCGTGACCACGGCCGTGGCGAGGGCCGCGACGACGAGACCGCCGACGGTACGCGGACGCACGATCGCGGCAACGGTCACCAGCGCACCGGTGCCCAGCCACAGCGGTGCGGCCGGCCACCTGACGCCTCCGGCGAGACGGTCGTTGAGCAGAACGAACGTCACCGCGTAGAGCGCGCCGACGGCGGCGAACAGCGGCGCGTACCGGCCGAGCGCCGTGTAGTCGGGTCCGCCGACGAGCCGGAAGGCCAGCCCGCCGGCGACTGCCGACGCGCCCACCAGGACCAGGCCGCAGGCACCCGTCACCGCGAGCGCGACCGTGCGGCTGCGGCGGTCCCCGCGGGCCAGGCGTGGCAGGGCGAGGACGGCGGCGACCTGCGGCGCCCAGAGCGCGCCCTTGGTCAGGACGGTCCCCACCGAGTACGCCCCGGAACCCGACGGCGGCAGCAGTTGCCGGGCCAGGAGCAGATCGGCGTAGGAGACGACGAGCATCGCCAGCGTCGCCCCGCACCCGGCGGTCACCTGGGCGACGGTCAGGCGCGGGGCGGCCGAGGGACGCCGGGGCGTACCGGTGAGCCAGGCCAGCGCCGGTGGCGCCAGCGCGGCGGTGAGCGCACCGATCGCGAGCGCGCCGGTCAGGCCCGCGCCGAGCAGCAGCCCCACGATCACCCCGCCGTAGCGCGCGGCGGCCAGCAGCGCCATCGCGGCGGCGAGCCGCAGGAAGCGCTGACCGCCCTGCAACTCGCCGAGCGAGCGCGACGAGAGCACCACCGAGGCGGTGGTGACCGCCAGCAGCGCGGGTACCACCGCCGGCAGGTCCAGCGCGGCGACGAGCACAGGCGTCGCCACCAGCAGTGCCCCCGCGCTGAGGGCGGCGGTCAGCACGGTGAGCCGCCGGGTGTCGGACGGGCCGTGCCGGGCGTGGTGCACGGCGACCGCGAGTTGCAGGCCGAGCCCCGGCACACCGGCGATGGCCACGAGGCCGAGGGCGGTGGCGAGCGCGCCGAGGTCGTCCGCGTCGAGCTTCCGGGCGGCGAGTACCGGCACCAGGTAGGCCAGGCCGTTGACCAGCACACCGGCGAGCGTGACGGCGACGCCCGCCGCTCCCAGCCCGGTCCTCCGGCCGTCCGCCGGCTGCGGGCCCGGCCGGCCCTCGCTCACGTGATCTCCGAGACGCGGGACGCCGGGCCGTCCTCCGGCCCCGGCGCGACGTCCGGTGCCGGCCGCCCGTCCGAGTCGGGCTCGGCGCGACCGTCCAGGTTCGTATCCGGCTCGGCCTCGCCGTCCGGCCCTCGGCCCGCGTCCCGGTCCGTGGCCGGCTCGACGTCGAGGTCCGGCCCCAGGTCCGCGCCCGGCTCGGTATCGCGGTCCGGCCCTCGATCCGCGTCCCGGTCCCGACCCGGCCCGGCGTCGTGCGCCGCGCCCGGCCCGGCGTCGCGGTCCGCGTCTCGGTCCGGACCCGGCTCGACGTCGAGGTCCGGCCATCGGCCCGGACCCGTGCCTGGACCGGCGAGGGCGGCGGGAGCGGCGACGGCCGCGGCGGCGAGGGCGGGGACGGGCGTCGGCTGCGCGGCCGGCTCCGGCGTCCGGGGGGCCGGCACGGCCGGGGCCGCCGCCGAGGCGGGCCTGGTCCGGCGTACGGGCCGCCGGCGGGCGGTCGTGGAGAGCCAGAGCGCGCCCAGGGCGGCGACCGTCAGGAGTTGCGGCAGCACGTCGGTGTGCCGGTCGCCCGATTCCAGATAGACCCACCCGGCCAGCGCCACCAGCGCGCCGGGGAGCCACGTCTCGGCCGCCCGGGCGATCCTCCTGACCCGCCGGGGGTCACTGGTCCACGGCAGGCGACGCGGCCCGGGTACGGCGAGCATGAAGCCCGCTGCGACCAGCAGGGCGCCGAGCAGACCGCTGTGGAGCACGAGCGCGGCGGCGCCGACTGCGAGCAGCGGCAGCGAGCGGGTGAGCCGTCGCCGGGCCGCCGGTGCGACGACGACCGCGCGATCCCCGGCGGGCCGGCGATCGGGCAGCACCGCGAGCAGCACCACCACCGCCAGCAGGACGCCGCCGAGCAGCAGACCCATCCGGTACGGGGTGTCCGGCGTGAAGCGCAGCACCACGTCCCCGGAGACACCGGCGGGCAGGATCCAGCCCTGCTGCCAGCCGTCCACCACGAGCGGGGTGAGCGTCGTGCCGCCGACGGTCGCCTGCCAGCCGGTGTTGGTGTTCTCCCGCACCGCGAGCACCCGGTCGACGGAGTGCTCGGACACCCGTACCCGCCGCTCGGTGGCCGACCAGGAACCCACCTCGATGTCGCCGGCGGTGGCCTCCGCGGCGGGCGTCGCGGTCCGTGGCGTCAGCGCGACGCGGGTGGCGGTGGCGAGCGTGCTCGCGGTGGTGACGAGGCGGTGCTCCCCGCTACCCAGGTCGAGCTGCTTGGGCGTGGTCCGGCCGCAGGCGGTGACCGGCATCTCGCGCAGCTCCAGCAGGTCGCGGACGGTGCCGGTGAGCGTGGTGGTGATCCGGGACGAGCCGACCTGGAGCGTCGGGCCGGAGCCGCAGGCCAGCTTCAGCGGCGTCTCCGGGCGGGGTGCGACAGTGGTGCCGAGGGGCAGCACCGTCACCTCGCCGACAGCGATGGGCAGCGGCTCGGGCAGCCGCAGGCCGTACGGGTCGGTGCTGGTGGCGGACGGCTTGTCGAGGAACTGGATGGTGATCGAGTCGGTCCGCATCGGCGGGTCGAGCGTGAGCACGCCGTCGTTGGTGAGCAGGTTGCTGCGGAACCCGTCGTTGCCGACCACCCGGACGCTGCCGATCCGGGTGGCGGCGGTCCCCTCCTCGACGGTGAACCGGATCCGGCTGATGACCTGCGGTTCGAGCCAGGTGAGGCGCAGGATCGGCGCCTCGTCGTTGAGCGCCGGTGACCAGCTCGTGGCGGGGTTTCCGTCGAGGACCGCGCCGGGCCGGCCGGCCGGGTCGGGCACCGCCGTCGAGGACGCGGTGACCTGCGGCGCGAGGCGCAACGGCTGGGCGTCGGCGACCAGCTTGTCCAGAGCGGCGTTCAGCTCCGGGCCGGGCGTCGGCCGCGCCCACAGCTTCGCGTCGTACGTTCCGGCCACCGGCAGCGTGAAGGTGCGGTCGATGGTGGAGGCGTCCTCCGAGCCGCGGATCGCGTCGGTGGAGCAGCGGGGGCGGCCGTCGACGGTGAAGCAGGCGGGCGTGGACGGGGCCGCCGACACGACCACGCCGGCGGGCTGGTCGGTGGCGGGGGCGGCGGGCAGTTGGAGGGTCCGGCCGGTCTGGACACCTGGGATCTTGATCTCGGTGATGCCGACCGTCTTGTCGCCGAACGGGCGCAGGTCGAACGCGGCGTCCACTGATACCTCGACCTTGCGTGTGGCGTGCACGCCGGGCAGCTCGAAGACCATGTGGTCACCGAACTGCTCGACGGTGCGGCTCTCGTATCCGGCGGTCACGGTGACTGTGGTGGGCAGGGCGTCGGCCTTCAGGTCGAACCAGACCTCCACCCGGGTGACCCGGGTCGGGTTCGCCAGGTTCACCTCGATCCACTGCCTGTCGCTGCGTGAGTGCGGCGCCGACCGCCAGGATGTGGCGGTGTTCCCGTCCATCGCCGCGTACGGCTGGTATTCGGGCCGGGTGCCGCCGGTCGCGTCGATCTGGGAGCGGGCGGTGGAGGCGCGGATCCCGCTGATGCCCTCGAAGCGCGCGACGGTCGACCACTCCGGCCCCCAGTCGGGCAGGTAGTCGTGCGCGGGCGCGGACACCGCGAAGGTGTCGTCGGCGGTGAGCGTCTGGGAGGAGTTGTCGCGCAGCCGGCCGAACGAGACGTCGCGCCTCCGCAGCCCGTCGGTCATCACGACCCGCCCGGTGGTCTCACCGGCCTTCGCGTCGCCGGCCAGGATCGTGGGCGCGGCGCCGAGCTGGCCCGAGGCGGCCAGGTCGAGCAGCGACTCGGGACCGCCGACGACGGTGGTCACGTCGTCGCGGTCGTACGCGACCACCGGCTGGACGGCGCGGTCCACCCGGTACACCTCAAGCGCCCGCCCGGGCACGTCCAGGCCCTGGTCGCGGAACTCGTCAGGGGCGTCGGAGCCGCCGCGCACCGGGCCGAAGGACACCACGCGGGTCAGGCCGGGCGAGCGTTCCAGCGCCTGCCGGACGACCGCGGGGCGGGCCGTGTCCGAGCGGCCGTGGTCGAGGTCGGCGCGGAACAGGACGTGGCTGATCCCGGAGCGGGCGAGCAGGTCGGCCAGGCCCGCCGAACCGGCGCCGGTGGCGAGCGTCGACTCGATCGCGTCCAGCAGCCGGATCGTGGCGGGCGGGGTGAACGGGATGGCGTTGCGGACCGCCCACCGGCTGTCCAGCAGCGGCTGGGCGATCTCGTCGGTGGTGCTGCCCCAGTCGTACGCGGGGAAGCGCGCGCCGGGGACGACGAGGACCCGCCCGCGTCCGGTGTTCGCGTCCAGCCAGTCGGTGGCCTCGTGCCAGTAGCCGGGCACGTCCTTCACCGCCCCCGGGGTGGCGAGGCCACCGGCGAGCGCCGGTGAGGCGACGCCCGCGACCGCGACCATCGCCGTGCCGGCGGTGAGCCAGGCCCGTGCCGTGGCCCGGCCACGACGCTGCTCGGGGGCGGTCCGGGCCGCGCGTACGGCGAGGCTGACCAGGTGCGCCAGGCCGAGCGCCAGCGGCAGGCGCAGCAGCACGTCGAACTTGTGCACGTTGCGCAGCGGGGCGCCGATGCCGTCGAGGAACTGCTGCTGCGGCCCGGCGAGGATGTTCGGCAGGTCGCCGGTGTGCCCGAGACCGACGAGCGCGACGCCGAGCAGCAGACCGGTGATGAGGAACCGGCGGTGCGGCATCCCGCGCCGGGACAGGCCGAGCACCCCGAGCGCGGCCACCGCCAGGGTGGCCACCACGAGCAGCGTGTCGTTGGCCAGCCGGGCGCCGGCCGGGATGTTCGCGCCGAACGGGGACGCCAGGTACGCGACCCAGTAGGAGGCGCCGCGCAGCGTCGTGACCGCGTCGGTGACGCTGGTGGTGTTGCGGGCGGTCTCGATGTAGTCCAGGAACGGCGGGCTGTACCGGCCGAGGACCAGCAGCGGGATCAGCCACCACGCGGTGGCCAGGGCGACCGCGCCGCACCAGGCCGCGAGGGCGGTGACGCGGCGGCGCAACGGCCGGAGCGTGGCGAGCCAGAGCAGGGCGAGCGGCACCACGGCGGCGACGGCTGTGGCGTTGACGCCGCCCGCGCAGGCGACGGCGACCGCCGACCCGGCGACCGCGCGGCGCAGCCGGGCGCCCCGGGCGAGTCCCACGAGCGGGATGAGCACCCACGGCGCGACGGCGCTGGGCCAGGACTCCACCGACGACCAGCCGAGCTGGGTCAGGATGCGCGGGGACAGCGCGAACGCGACACCGGCGATCATCCGGCCGGCGGGGCTGCCGATGCCGAGCCGGCCCGCCAGCCGCACCACACCGAGGTACGCGACGCAGAACAGCAGCGCCCACCAGAGCCGCTGGACGATCCACGGCGCGATGCCCAGTTCCGTCCCGAGCAGGAAGAACGGGCCCATCGGCCAGAGATATCCGTACGCCTGGTTCTGGAGCTGGCCGAACGTGCCGGTGGGATCCCACAGGTGCAGCGAGCGCAGCAGCCACCCGGCCGGATTGACGTTGAGGTCGACCTTCGTGTCCGGTACGACCTGCCCGGGGGCCTGCTGGAAGGCGAGGGCGGTGAGCGCGAGGCAGATCGTCAGGTGCCGGAACCGTCGCGCCGTCTGCCGGGCACGGCCGGTCTCCCGGGCGGGGGTTTCCGTCCCCGTCGGCGACGTTGTCGTCCCGTCCGCACGCATTTTCGGCTCCCGTCTCCGCCGGCCGTACGCGCACCTGCAACATGACGCGTGTCGCGCGACGTTATCCGGACCGGACGCGCAGTGGCGACCTGGGGGCGCGGCAGGGCGTTATCAGGAGAACGGCCGTCCCCACGGCGTGTAAGCGTGTGGCAGGCTGCCGACCATGTCAATGCCACAAGCAGCGGCCGAGACGCATCCGGCAGCCGTCGGCGCGGAGGACGACGGACCCGGACCGATCGGTCGCTGGATTGCCGCCGACCGCGTCCGCGCGGTCGCGATCGCCCTCATCGTCGTGTCCGTCGCGTCGCGCGCCGGGCTGGCCGCCCGTGGCTGGTTCTCGCAGGACGAGTTCGTCATCGCCGCGCAGGTGCTCGACACCCGGCTGGACCCGGACTACCTGCTGGGCACGTTCAACAACCACCTCATGCCGGCCGGGCTGGCGGTCGCGTGGCTGATGGTCCGGGCGGCCGGTTTCGCCGGCTGGCCGTGGATCCTGCTGCTGGCGGCCGGGCAGGCGGCGGTGGGGATCGCCCTCTACCGGCTGCTCCGTGATCTGCTGCGGCCCGGCTGGGGGCTGCTGGTCCCGCTGAGCCTGTTCCTGTTCAGCCCGCTGACGCTCGAGGTGTCGTCGCTGTGGCTGGTCGGGCTGCTCGTTCTGCCGCCGCAACTCGCCCTGGTCCTCGCGGTGGCGGCCCAGGTCCGGTACGTGCGCACCGGCCGTAGGCGGCACCTCGTCCTGGTCGCGTTCTGGCTGGTGTTCGGCCTGCTCTTCGACACCAAGGCGCTGCTCATCGTGCCGCTGCTGTTCCTGCTGACCGCGTTCCTGTTCACCAAGGGCCGCGCGTGGCGCAGCCTGGTGACCACCGTCGTGCGGTTCTGGCCGGCGTGGCTGATGCTCACCGTGCTGTCCGGGGCGTACCTGGCGTACTACCTGACCCGCCCGGCCCGGGGGCTGGACGAGCCCACCTCGGTCGGGCAGGTCTTCTCCTTCCTCGGCGACCTGATCGGCGACACGGTGGTGCCGGGCCTGCTGGGCGGGCCGTGGCGCTGGACGTACGCCGGTGACGGGCCGCCGCTGTCCGACCCGTACGACATCGCGAAGTGGCTGTCCTGGGCGGTGCTCGCGGCGCTGATCGTGGTCACGGTGCGGCGGCGGCCGTCCGCCGGGCGGGCCTGGCTGCTGCTCGCCTGCTACCTCGGCCTGGTCGCGGCGCTGTTCGCGGTGACCCGGCTCGGCGGGCCGCTCGGGCCGCTGGTCGGCGTCGTCCCCCGGTACGTCGCGGACGTGGTGCTGGTGGCCGCGATCTGCGTCGGGGTGGCGCTGCTCGGGATGAAGGACAACGACGAGGACGACGTGTCCGCGTGGCCGCTGCCGACTGTGCTGCGGGAGCCGGGCGCCTTCGCCGTCGGCCTGGTCTCGATGGTGGTGCTGCTGGCGACCATCGGCGTGGGCACGCTGTGGAGCACCGCGCGGTTCGGCGACAACTGGAGCACCAAGCACGGGCGGGACTACCTGGCCACCACGCAGGCCGAGCTGGCCGCCGCTCCGCCGGGCACCGTCTTCTTCGACACGATCGTGCCGGACCGGGTGGTGGCCGGATACTTCTGGCCGGACAACCTCCAGTCCCACTTCTTCCGTCCGGCGGAGCGCCGGCCGACGTTCGTGACGATGAGCGAGAAGCCGTCGACGTTCGACGAGAACGGCCGGATCCGTCCGGTGGTGGTCGAGGGACGCAAGGTCGCGCCCGGCACCGTGGAGGGCTGCGGGCACCTGGCCGAGGGTGGCCGGACCACCCGGATCCCGATGGACGGCTACCTGGTCGAGTGGCCGTACGTGGTGCACTTCGGCTACGTCAGCTCCGGTGACTCGACGGCGGTGTTCAAGCTCGGCGACGCCACCCGCGAGATCACGCTCAAGAGCGGGCTGAACGACGTGTTCTTCATGGTGGAGGGTGCCGGGTCCGCCGTCGAGCTGACCGTGAACACGCCCGGAGTCAGGTTGTGCACCAACCTGATCACCATCGGCCGGGCGGTGCCGAAGCCGTAATGACCGGACGTCCCGCCGAGGGCGGCGGCCCCGCGGTCCGGCGGTGGCGGGAGGCGCTGCCGCTGTACCTCGTGGCGGTCGTCGTCACCGCGTTGATCCTGGCCCCGCTCGCGGCGCCGGGCTACGCGCTGCGGTACGACATGGTGTTCGTCCCCCGGCAGCCGCTGAGCTGGGATCTGGTGGCCCCGGCGCAGAGCCTGCCCCGGGCGGTGCCGATGGACGCGCTGGTCTCGCTGGTGACCCAGCTCGTGCCGGGCTGGGTGGTGCAGCGGGTGGCGCTGGCCGGTGCGGTCCTGTTCGCCGCCGTGGGCGCCGGACGGCTGGTGCCGACCGAGCGGCGTGCGGTGCAACTCGTCGCCGCCGTGGCGTACGCGTGGACGCCGTACCTGGCCGAGCGGCTGCTGATCGGGCAGTGGGGGCTGCTGCTGGCGTACGCCGCACTGCCCTGGCTGGTGCGGGCGGCGCTGGACCTGCGGGCGGGCCGCGACGGCGCGCTCGCCCGGGTGGTGCTGCTCGCCGCGCCCGCCGCGATCACCCCGACCGGCGGCCTGATCGCCCTGGCGACGGTGCTGGTGCTGGCGGCGGATCGGGCCCGGCTCCGGCTGTCCGCGGTCGCGGTGGGCGGTGTCGCGCTGCTCAACGCACCGTGGATCGTGGCGGCCCTGGTGACCGGCGCGGGCGGCACGTCCGACCCGGCGGGTGTGGCGGCGTTCGCGGCGCGCGCCGAGAACTGGGCCGGCCCGCTGGTGGCGCTCGCGGGCACCGGCGGCATCTGGAACGTGCAGGCCACCCCGTCCAGCCGGTCCGGCACGCCGGCCCCGCTGGCGACCCTGGTGCTCGTGGTCCTGGCCGTGGTCGGCGCCGGCCTGCTGCGGCGCCGGCTGCCGGCGGGCGCGGCGGTACGGCTGGGCGTGCTGGCCGGCGGCGCGTACCTGCTGGCCGCCCTCGCCGTGCTGCCCGGCGGGAACACGGCGCTGAGCTGGGCGGTGGCGCACGTGCCGGGCGCGGGACTGCTCCGCGACGGGCAGAAGTTCCTCGCGCCGTACGCCCTCGTGCTGGTGGTGTGCGCGGCGCTCGGCGCCGAGCGGCTGGTGGCCCGGATCGACCGGGAGGTCGGCGGGATCGTGCTGGCCGGGCTGCTGCTCCTGCCGTTGGCCGCGATGCCGGACCTGGCGTTCGGCGGGGCCGGCCGGATCAGCCCGGTGCGCTACCCGGCGGACTGGCAGGCGGTCGCCGAGCGCCTGCCGGACGACCCGGGTGAGATCCTCGCCCTGCCGCTGACCACCTACCGGGCCTATCCGTGGAACCCGGGCCGGGTGGTGCTGGACCCGGCGCCCCGCTACCTGCCGGGAACCGTGCTCACCGACGACACGCTCGTGGTCGACGACGTCGCGGTGGCGGGCGAGAATCCGCGCCTGCGCGAGGTACGCCGGGTGCTCGCCGAGGGACGGCCGGTCTCGGCCACCGGCGTGCGCTGGGTGGTGGTGCAGCACGGTACGCCGAGCACAGTGGACCCGGCCGTCCTGGCCGGTCTCGACCTCCGGTACGAGGGGGAGTCGCTGAGCCTCTACCGGAACCCGGCCGCGTCGGGCTCGCCGCAGCGGGCCGGATCCGGTCGCTGGCTTGTCGTGCTCGCGTGCGGAACTGCCGTTCTGGTGGTCATGGCTGCCGCCTTTTCGACCCTACGCCGGCGAGCTACTGCGTGGTAACGTCCGCTCGCACGTCTCACCACTGGAGGAATGGCATGCGTAGAGCTCTAACCCTTGTCGTGTCCGGCCTGGTGGCGGCGTTGCTCGGGGTCCTGGCCCTCGGCGGGCTCTCCGCCGCCGCGACCGCCACGGCGGAGGAGGCCGCAACCGAGGCGCGTAACGCCTCGGAGGCGGCCAAGCGGGCCGGGAAGCAGGACCCGTACGCCCCCGAGGTCTACGGCAACAGGTAGGACGGATCGCCCCGCCGCTGCACCCGGCGGGGCGAGTCCGCGGTCTCCAGCAGGGTCGCGAAGCGTTCCCCCGCCACCGGCCAGGTGAAGTTCGCCGCGTGCCGCCGGGCCTGAGCGCCCATCTCCTGACGCATCTCGTCGTCGTGCAGCAGCGCGCGCACCTTCGCCAGGTAGTCGTCGATGTCGTCGGCCAGCAGGCCGGTGCGCCCGTCGACCACCGCCTCCGCGACGCCGCCCGCCTCCCGGAACGCAACTGTCGGCGTGCCCGCCGCGCCGGCCTCCACGATCGTCAGCCCCCAGCCCTCCTTGAGCGACGGCGTCAGAGCGACCCAGGCCGAGGCCAGCAGCGCGGCCTTCTCCTCCTCCGTCACGAAGCCCCGGAAGTCGACCCGGTCGGTGATGTCCAACTCGTCGGCGACCTCGCGCAGGTGCGACTCCCACCAGCCCTGACCGGCCACCACCAGCCGGAGCTGGGGCAGCTCGTCGGCGAGCGCCGCGACCGCCCGCAGCGCCACCTCCACCCGCTTGTGCGGCACCAGCCGGTTCAGCGTCACGAGCAGCGGGAACGGTGCGCGCCCGGCGTCGGTGCGGGGCAGCTCCGGCGTGCCGTTGTAGACCACCGAGACCTGCTCCGGCGGTACGCCGAGGGTGGCGAGTTCGCGCCGGGTCGCCTCGGACACGGTGACGTACCGGCACCGCCGGTAGACGCGTACCGCCAGCGACGACTCGACCCACCAGCCGAACCGGGCGGCCCACTGCGGCAGGACCACCGGCCACTGCTCGCGGTGCACGTGGTGGATCAGCTTGACCACCGGACGCCGGGCCCAGAGCGGGGAGAGGAACGGCAGGCCGTTGCAGACGTCGACGAGGATGTCCGGCCGGCCGCCCCGGCGCGCGGCGAGCGGGCCGAGGCCGAACGCCCCGGCCAGGTAGCAGAGCGCGGCCCAGAGGTAGACGGTGTGCCGGCCGCCGCGACGGACGAACCGGATGCCCTCGTCGTTGACCTCGTCGGCGGGAGCCTCACGGTGCGCGGCACAGAACAGGGTGGCGCGGAATCCGCGCGCCACCAGCTCGGCGGCGATCCGTTCCACGTACACCTCGGAACCGCCGCCCTCGGGGTTGCGAGTGTCTCGCCAGTTGAGGAACAGCACGTGTCCGGGCATGCCGAAGCGACGCTCCACGCGAACCCTACTCTCAAGTAATTTAGCGGTGCGCGTCACATTAAGGGCTGGGCCTGCGCCCGGCAATGCCCCGAGCGGCGGCGTTGAGCCGCCGGGCGTCGTCGGATGACGCTCGGTGTTCGGCTGGTGACCGCTAGGCGGGTGCCGCGACGTCCGGCGTGGTGGCCGGGACGTCCGGCGTGGTGGCCGGGACGGCCGGTGCCCCCGCCGCCGGTCCGCGCCCGGTCGGCCGGCGGCGGCTCTGCGTGCCGAGCGTCTGGAGAGGGCGCTCGACGCCGTAGTAGCTGGCCGCGGCGTACATCAGTCCGAAGACCATGGTCAGGGCGAAGACGTTGACGAACTCGCCGGTGAACAGCGGCCGGTCCTCGAGCAGGTAGATCAGCTCGATGACCAGCGGGTGCCACAGGAACAGCCCGTACGACACGTGGCCCATCCACCGCGCCGACCCGGTGCTGAAGACCTCCTTCGCCCGGGTCGGGCCGCCGAACGCCACCGGGACCGTGATCAGGACGGCGATCAGGAGGTAGAGCGCCATCTTGGTGCCGAACTCGACGGCGGTCGGGCTGGTCAGGTCGCGCGGGCCGGCGATCGGCGTCGTCGCGATCGCCATCACCGCGACCGCGGCACCCCAGCAGGCGAGCGGCGCCGAGGCGAGGTCGTCGAGCACGCGGAAGGCGGCCGGCGCGGTGCCGGTACGCAGGGCCACGTGCGCCGCGGCCAGCGCCATGCCACCGCCGAACCAGGCGCCGTACGAGGGGAACCACATGGTGTGCAGCGCGCCGTCGAGCCAGCCGGCGCCCATCATGGCGACCCACGCGACGGTCAGCAGCGCGCCGGAGGAGGCGAGCAGGACGGTGCGGACGGGACGCCAGGTCCGGCCCACGGCGAGCACCGCGAGCAGCGGCAGGAGCAGGTAGAAGACGACCTCGGTGGCGAGGCTCCAGGTCTGGCTGAGCCCGTGGCGGAGCTGGCCCGGGCCGTAGATCTGGGTGAGCGTGAGGTGGCGCAGCCAGTCACCGGCCGACACCGGGTGGTTGCCGGGCAGGACGACGAAACAGACCACCACCGCCAGCCAGTACGCGGGCAGGATCCGCAGCGCCCGGCGCCAGAAGTACCGCTTGGCGCGGGGCCGTGGGCGCCCGGTGGCGACGGTGAGCGCCCACGGGCGGAACAGCAGGAAGCCGGAGAGCACGAAGAAGATCGCCACGCCCACGTCCAGGCGCGCCAACCAGCCGCCCCACGTGGTGTTCATGGTGACGGCGGTCTGGAAGCCGACGTGGTGACCGACGACCGCCACCGCGCCTATCGCTCGCAGCGCGTCGAGGGCGGGAAGACGGCCCGTTACCGGTGGCTCCGGGATTGTTGGCGTGGTGGCTGTGGACATCTGGACATCCAGGGGGTCGCTTTTGCAGGTGACTGGGGAGTAACCTCCCGCCAATGCTAAGGATCGGGTGCCCCGGACGACAGACCGTAGGGCGGCAGGTTACAGGAGGATGAGTGAAGCTTCGCGTGGGCGCCGCGCTCTTCGGGCTAGGTGTCTTGTTGCTGGTCTTCGCGGCCGGGCTGCCGTTCTACGTGGCCCCCGCCGTGACCAAGCTGCCCTATGACCTGGAACCAACGACGTCCGTCGCGGAGGCGAAGGGCGCGAAGTTCCTACAGATCAAGTCCGAAGCCGGCGGCGTGAGCATCGACGTGCCGCAGGCCGACCTCGTGTCCAGCGTCGAGGTCATCCCGCAGCCGGAGGACACGAAGGACCGCTTGCCCAAGGAGCTGAAGGGCGACGCGGTCATCTGGAACGTCTTCCAGACGGTCAAGCGCGGCGACAACCAGGATGTGATCAGCCAGTACAGCACGGAGCTGGCGCTGTACCGGATCTCCGGCGCGGCGGCGCCGTGGGACGAGCAGTGGCTCAACGAGTCCGGCGCGCAGCAGACCCCGGTCGGCAACGTGCGCTACTCCGGCCAGATCTACAAGTTCCCGTTCGGCACCGGCAAGCGTGACTACCAGGTGTTCGACCGTGACCTGAAGAAGACGGCCCCGGCGCGGTTCACCGGCACGGAGAAGATCAAGGGCGTCGAGACGTACCGCTTCGAGCAGCGGATCGAGAACGAGCCGCTGAACACCCCGGAGGACAGCGTCAAGACGCTGCTGGGCAAGTTCGCGCCCGGCGCGACCAGCGGCCAGGTCGTCTACAGCAACACCCGTACGCTCTGGGTCGACCCGGTGACCGGCGCCTACGTCAAGGTCCGCGAGCAGCAGTACAAGGAGCTGCGCCCGGACACCGGCGCCCCGACCGTGCTGCTGGACGCGGACTTCAACTACAACGACGCCACGATCAGCCGCAGCGTCGAGACGGTGAAGGACAACCGTTTCAAGATCGGCCTGATCAGTGTCTGGGGTCCGATCATCGCCGGCGTGCTCGGCCTGATCGCCCTGATCGCGGGCGTGTGGCTGGTGACCCGGCCCAAGGGTGACGGCAGCGCCCGGCACCGCGCGGACGCGCCGACCTCCGACCCGACGCCCACCCGCGTGGACCAGGAGCCCGTGGGTGGCCCGCTCGACGACGAGATCCCGCCGGCGTCGACGAACTGGCGGTCCGACGATCCGTCGGTGCCGGCCCAGCGTTCGGGCGCCGGTGAGGTGGAGCGCCGCTGACCGGTACGCCGGAAGCACGACGGAGGGGTGGGCCGCGATGCGGCCCACCCCTCCGTCGTCAACATCTCCCATGCGGGCGAACCTACTTTACATTCGTTACTCGATTGTAACGGCGAGATGTCCGGTGACTTTCCGTCGCGTTCACCGTCATCTATGCCCGGTTTGCCGCGACATTTCGCCCTCCACGCCCTGCCTGGGCAGGGATTTCGTGACGCCTGGTCACCTTTCTGTCTCACCCCGGTGTTACCGCCGGGTAATCAGGGGGTTGTGAGCTGCACCGCATCGGGTGCACGATCAGGCTCGATCGTTACCCGTCGGTAACAGAGGACGGGCCCGGCGCGGGCCACCGGTTCCCCACCGGCCGCCGCGCACATTCGTTCGAGGAGGAACCCCGTGCAGAATCGGCTCGACAACCAGGGTCGTACCCGGTGGCGGCGGTTCGCCGCCATGATCGTGCCCACCACGGCCGCCGCCGGTGCCATCCTGTTCGGCATGTCGACCGGCGCCATCGCCTCCGACATCACCGTGTCCGGGCAGACGTTCAAGATCGGCGCCGACCGCCTGGAGGGTGAGGGCTTCAAGCAGTACGGCGGCATCGTCCGCGAGAAGGGCGAGGACGGGAAGGCCGGCGCGACCCGCCCGGTCGCGATGGCCGAGATCAGCAGCGCCGAGCTGTACAAGCTCTGCCAGTCCGTCCGCGCCGACCTGCCCGGCCTGCCGGTGGTGCTCACCATCAACGCCGGTGAGGGCAAGGACCCCGCCCGGGCCAAGGACCTCGTGATCGCGATGGACTCGCTCGAGGGCAACGCGACCTTCACCAACATCAAGATCGGACGCGACGCCAGCGACCTCAACCCGACGGCGCAGCGCGGCTCGTTCGGCCAGAACTCCGACCGGGTGACCATCCGTGACCTGAAGCAGGTGTCCCGCTACACCACTTCCTCGACGTTCAACCTGGTCGGGCTGCGGCTCAAGGTCAACGTGGGCGACGACGCCAAGGGCAAGGAGTGCTTCTGAGCTGAGCACGGCCCGCGGTGGCCGACCACCGCGGGCCCGCCCGATCGTTCCCGTCCCCGCTCCGCCAGGAGGAGTACGTGACAACCGTCGACCCGTCCCACGCCCGGCTCGGCACCGCGGCCCGGGCATGGCGTACCTTCCGCCGCTGGCAGCGGAGCCGGCCGTTCTGGGGCGGCCTGTTCATCATCCTGGCCGGGGTGGAGATGCTCGCCTCCACCCGGTTGACCCTCAACGGCCTGAGCTTCAGCAGCGGCGCCACCGGTCTGCTCTCGCTGCTGATCCCGGGCATCCTCGTGACCTGCGGGGTGCTGCTCTGGCTCAGCCCGCCGCAGCGGCTGTTCTACTCGATCGTCGCGGCGATCACGACCGTCTACTCCCTGATCGGGCTCAACCTCGGCGGCTTCTTCGTCGGTCTGCTGCTCGGCATCGTGGGCAGCGCGCTCGCGTTCGCCTGGGTGCCGACCCCTCCGGCCGGTCCCGCCGGTCCGGCCGCCGACGAGCGCGACGCCGAGGCGGACGCCGAACCCGGCACCGCTGTGGACGCCGAGCCCGGCACCGCCGCGGACGGGCAGCCCGTGGACACGCAGCCCGCGGACGAGCGGCCGACCGTCGAGGTGCCGGCCGGCGTACGGCCGGCCGTCGAGCAGCCGACTGCCGAGCGGCCGGGCGGGGAGCGGCCGGTCCCTCGGCAGTCGGTGAACGGGCAGGCGGCCGGATCCGACGGCGGCCCGCCGGAGTGGGCGGGGCGTTCGGCGGACCCGCGCGCCTTCGGCATCGTCCTCGTGGTGCTCGGCCTCGCCACCGCCGGCCTCGCCGTACAGCCGGGGGTGGTGCAGGCCGCCCCGAGCAAGCCCGCCGCCAGCGCCTGCCCGTCGAAGCCCGCCACGCCGACGCCCGGCGCGAGCGCGCCCACGGCGACGCCCACCCCGTCGCCGAGCGCGAGCCCGACGCGGGAGGGCAACATCATCACCGACTTCTTCGAGGGGATCGGTGACCTGTTCAAGGGCAGCAGCAAGAAGAGTGAGACGCCGTCGCCCACACCGACCGCGAGCGGGTCGGCGGCCCCGACGAGCAAGCCGGCGACCCGGCCCGGATCGACCGAGTGCCCGGCGCCGGGCAAGCCCGGCAAGGTGGACCCGGCGAAGCCCGGCAAAGTGGAACCCGGCAAGCCCCTGCCGCGTATCGCCGCCGACCCGAGCCTGCCGAAGGTGGGCCAGACGCCGTCGAAGCTCACCGGCTCCAAGGTGACCATGACCGGGCTGCGGTTCGAGGGGATCACCGACCTCCAGACCGAGCAGGGTGCGCTCAAGGTGCTGAAGTTCAGCATGAAGGAGGCGGTGACCGACGACTTCCTGCTGGTCGCCGACGGTCCCAGGGGCCGCACCCAGCGGTACGCGACCGACCGCCTCACGGTTCGCGACGACGTCGCGTTCTACTGCACCCGGTTCGTCGGCAAGCTCGCCGGTATCAAGCTGACGCTGACGCCGGACCTGCCGTTCCCGGACGGCCTGCCGGTCACGCTGCCCATCCCGGTGACGTTCACCGACCCGGTCATCGACCTGGCGTACGTCACCAGCAACACGCTCACCGGCCGGCCGACGTTGCGGCTGACGCTCGGCGCCTGACCCGGCGGGTGCCGGCGGGACTCACCGCCGGCACCCGCACCCGGTTCAGAGCCGGGCCAGCGCCTTGCGCAGCGGGTCCAGCCCCAGCGAGCCCAGGTCGAGCGCCTGGCGGTGGAACTCCTTGAGGTCGAAGTCGGCGCCCTTGCGGGCCTTCGCGTCCTCGCGGGCCTGCAACCAGATCCGCTCGCCCACCTTGTACGACGGGGCCTGCCCGGGCCAGCCCAGGTAGCGGTTCAGCTCGAAGCGCAGGTTCTCGTCCGGCACCCGGCAGTGCGCCCGCATGAACTCCCAGCCCAGCTCCGGCGTCCACCGCTCGCCCGGGTGGAAGCCGAACGGGTTGTCCCTCGGGATCTCCAGCTCCAGGTGCATGCCGATGTCCACGATGACCCGGGCCGCGCGCAGCGCCTGCCCGTCGAGCATGCCGAGCCGGTCACCCGGGTCGTCGAGGTAGCCCAGCTCGTCCATCAGCCGCTCGGAGTAGAGCGCCCAGCCCTCGCCGTGCCCGGAGACCCAGCACAGCAGCCGCTGCCAGCGGTTGAGCAGGTCGGCCCGGACGGCGGTCTGGGCGACCTGGAGGTGGTGACCCGGCACGCCCTCGTGGTAGACGGTGGTCACCTCCCGCCAGGTGGAGAAGTCGGTGATGCCCTGCGGCACCGCCCACCACATCCGTCCCGGCCGGGAGAAGTCCTCGCTCGGGCCGGTGTAGTAGATGGCGCCGTCGCTCGTCGGCGCGAGGCAGCACTCGATCCGGCGCACCTGCTCGGGGATGTCGAAGTGGGTGCCGTTCAGCTCGGTGACCGCCCTGTCGGCGAGCGCCTGCATCCAGTCCCGGAACGCCTCCTTGCCGCGTACCGTCCGCGCCGGGTCGGCGTCGAGCGCGCGTACCGCGTCGTCGACCGAGGCGCCGCGCCCGGCGATCCGCGCGGCCACCGCGCGCATCTCAGCCTCCAGCCGGGCCAGCTCGGCGAAACCCCAGGCGTACGTCTCGTCCAGATCGACCTTCGCGCCGAGGAAGTACTGCGAGGCCAGCTCGTAGCGCTCCCGCCCGGCGGCCTGCTTCTCCCTGCCCACCGGCGCCAGCTCGGTGCGCAGGAACTGCCCGAACTCGGCGGTGGCGGCGGTCGCTGCGGCGGCGCCCTTGCGCAGCTCCGCGCCGAGCGCGCCGTCGGCGTCGATCCGCTCGACCAGCCCGTGGAAGAAGTTGTCGCCCTCCGGGTCGACCCAGACGTCGCACTGCTTGGCGACCTCGACGAGCTGCACCCGCGAGCTGACCCGTCCCGCCGCGGCGGCCTCGCGCAGCGTGCGCTTGTAGCCGTCCAGCGCGGACGCGAAGCGGTTGAGCCGTGCGGCCACGTTCGCCCGGGCCTGTTCGCCGTCGGTCGGCATGAGGTCGAAGACCATCCGGATCTCGTGCAGCCCGCTCGCGATCACGTTGACCTCGCTGCCGGTCTCGCCCGCGTCGTAGCGGGCCAGCTCCAGGCCGAGGCGCTCCTGCATGGCCTCCTGGGCGGTCCGCTCCGCCTCGGTCTCCGCCTCGGTCACGTCGAGTTCGCCGAGCGTGCGGCGGGCCAGGTCGGCGCGCGCCGCGTAACCCTCGGGCGACAGGTCGTCGAGCTGGTCGTCGTAGCCGGCGATGCCGACGTAGGTGGCGCCGGTCGGGCTCAGCGGGGCCCACTCGGCCACGTACCGGTTGGCGAGGTCATCGATTCGTCCCACGAGGCGACCCTACGTGACCCCGCATCCGGAATACCGCGCGACTTCGTCGTACCTCTGCGGCAGAGTGTCAGGGGTGAACGTCGAGATCACTCCTGACCGCGCGCCGGCGCGGAGCTGGCTGCCCGGGTTCGTCGCGCTCGCCGCCATCTGGGGTTCCAGCTTCCTGTTCATCAAGGTCGGTGTCACCGAGCTGCACCCCGTGCACCTCACCCTCTACCGGGTGGCCACCGGTGCGCTGACGCTGCTCGTGGTGCTTGCCGTGCTGCGCGACCGGCTGCCCCGCGACCCCCGGGTCTGGGCGCACATGCTCGTGGTGGCCGCGTTCGGCGTCGCGGTGCCGTTCACGCTGTTCGGCTACGGCGAGCAGCGGGTCGAGTCGATGCTCGCGGGCATCTGGAACGCCACCACGCCGCTGATCGTGCTGCCGCTGGCGGTGCTGGTGTTCCGCACCGAGCGGCTGACCGTCCGGCGTGCGGTCGGGCTGGGGCTGGGCTTCGCCGGCGTGCTCGTGGTGCTCGGCGTCTGGGAGGGCGTGGGCGGCGCCCACTTCGTCGGCCAGCTCATGTGCTTCGGCGCGGCGGCCTGCTACGGGCTGGCGATCCCGTACCAGAAGAAGTTCGTCGCGGGCAGCGCGTACTCCGGGCTGTCGCTGTCGGCCGCCCAGCTGCTGGTGGCGACCGCGCAGCTCGCGCTCGTCGCGCCGTTCGTCGGCACGCCGCCGTCGCCGACCGGCCTCTCCCCGCGCGTGATCGCGAGCGTGCTGGCGCTCGGCGCGCTCGGCACCGGGCTCGCCTTCGTGATCAACATGCGCAACATCCGGCTGGCCGGGGCGAGCACGGCGTCCACCGTGACGTACCTGATCCCGGTGTTCGCGGTGCTCGTCGGCGCGGTGGTGCTCGGCGAGCGGATGAACTGGCACCAGCCGGTCGGCGCGTTCGTGGTGCTCGTCGGCGTGGCGGTCGCCCAGGGCCTGTTCGGGCGGCGTCGCCCACGCCCGGAGGCGGTGGCGCCCGCAGTCCGCGCCGCCGAGCCGGCCACCCGGGGCTGACGTTCAGCTACGGCCGGTCGTCCACTTCACCAGGCGGTCGGCCGTCCAGGTGTTCACCACCCGCTTCGCCGGTACGCCGCACAGCGCGGCACGCTCGCAGCCGAAGCGCTGCCAGTCGAGCTGGCCCGGCGCGTGCGCGTCGGTGTCGATGGCGAACCGGCACCCGGCCTCCAGCGCGAGGCGGATCAGCCGCTTCGGCGGGTCCTGCCGCTCCGGCCGGGAGTTGATCTCGACGGCCACGTCGTGCTCGGCACAGGCGGCGAAGACGGCGTCCGCGTCGAACTCGCTCTCCTTGCGGGTACGCGCCCGGTGCCCCCGGTCGCCCGGCCCGGTCACCCCGGCGGGCCGGGAGGAGACCATCCGGCCGGTGCAGTGGCCGAGGATGTCCAGGTGCGGGTTCGCGATCGCGGTCAGCATCCGGCGGGTCATCTTCGCCCGGTCGTCGTTGAGGCCGCTGTGCACCGAGCCGACCACCACGTCGAGGCGCGCCAGCAGGTCCTCGTCCTGGTCGAGTGAGCCGTCGGCGAGGATGTCCACCTCGATGCCGGTGAGGAGGCGGAAGCCCTTCGGCAGCGCCTCGTTGACGGCGGCGACGCGGTCGAGCTGCTTGCGCAGCCGCTCCGCGGTCAGGCCCCGGGCCACAGTCAGCCGCGGCGAGTGGTCGGTGAGCACCATGTACTCGTGGCCCAGCTCGACCGCCGCCAGCGCCATCTCCTCGATCGGTGAGCCGCCGTCGGACCAGTCCGAGTGGGTGTGGCAGTCGCCGCGCAGCGCGTCCCGCAGCTTCGCCGCCGCCTCGTCCAGGTCGGTGCCCTCGGTCGCCAGCAGGCGGCGCAGATAGACCGGCTCCTCGCCGGCCAGCGACTCGGCCACGCAGCGGGCGGTGACGTCACCGACGCCGGACAGCTCGGTCAGCTTGCCGGTGCGGGCCCGCTCGGCCACCTCGGCGGCGGGCAGCGCGCCGAGCGTCTTCGCCGCCGACCGGAACGCCCGGACCCGGTACGTGGCCTCGTTCGCCCGTTCCAGCAGGAACGCGATCCGGCGCAGGTCGGCGAGGGGATCCCGGGCACTCATGTCCTGGAACCTACGCGCATACGCCGTCCGCCGCGTGGCCCCGCAACCGCGAGTCGGTCAGCCGCTGCGGGTGGACCGGCCGGGCGAAGCCGGGCAGCCGTGCTTGCGCTGCCAGGCGGTGACCTCGGCGACCGGCGAGCGGTTGCCGCCCTTGCGCCACGAGTTCAGGTACGGCGCCGGCCAGACCACGCCCCGGCGGATCCACCAGTCGTCCGCGCCCGTGCATTTCGGGGAGAGCCCGAAGTGCAGGTGGCAGACGTTGTTGGCGTTCCCCGTACGGCCCACCTCGCCGAGCTGCTGCCCGGCACGCACCCGTACCCCGGCGTCGACACCCGCAGTGATCGCGCTCAGGTGCGAGCCGTAGTAGCGCACCCCGTCGTCGCCGAGCAGCGAGACGGAGAGCCCACCGTTGTCCGGGCCCAGCGGCCCGCGCTTGTCGAACCGGTCGACGCGGCTCACCTCCAGCACGACGCCGTCGGTCACCGCCACCACCGGTTCCCCGCAGTCGGCGAACACGTCGGTGCCCGGGTAGCCGCCGTGCGTCGGGTGGTAGTCGACGTTGCCGGCCCGTACCGGGAAGACCCGCTTCGCGTCGGTGCGCGCCGGCGACGGCGCGGCGGACGAGGAGGCGACCGGCGGGGCCGGGTCGGCGGGCTGCGCCGCCGTCGCGATCGGACTCGGTTCCTGCCACCTGTCGGCGCGCCCGGTAGGGGCGCCGCACCCGGCGACGAGCGCCGCGACGAGCAGCAGGACCGGGTACGCCGGCCGCGCGCGGCGTCCGATCGATGGCGAGCGCATCCGGTCATCCTGACAGACCACTACCGTAGGGACGAAAGCCGAACGCGGGACGGACGGTCCGGGAAAGGGGGCGGCGGTGACGCACGGGTGGCACGGCGGACCCGAGGGGACCGGTCCGGGGGCGTTCCCGCCACCACGTACGCCCTCGGGGCTGTTCCCGTCGAGCACGTCGATGCGGCCCAGCTACCGCGAGCCGTACCCGATCACCGGCGCCGGCGTCGCTGTCGGTGCGCTGGTCGCGTTCGCCTGGTTGCTGTTGTTCGGGCTGGTCGGCGGCGGCGTCGCCGGTTACGCCTGGTGGACGCTGCTGGCCGGCGGCCTGGCCTGGCTGGCCGCCGCGGTGCTGGTCCGCCACGGCGACCGGGGGGTGGCGACGGGCGTAGCGATCGTCACCGCGGGTGGCTGGAGCATCGCCGCAGCGATAGTCGCGATGCGGTGGGCGCAGACCGGGGACTGGCCGCTCTGGTGACCTTCGGTGCCGGTTTCGCTGCGTAGCGAAGGCCACCTTGACGTACGCCTGAGGACGGTCCACGCTCGCGGTATGGCCTGGACCACACCGCCGCGGCTCGACCCCGATCGGAGCCGCCGACGCCTGCAACTCCTCGCCGAGTTGGCCGGTGCCCGTGCGGTACAGCAGCGCCAGCGGCCGCAGCGGGCCCGCACCGAGCGGCTGCGCCAACTCATCGCCACCCGCCGGCGCGTCGTCGGCTGACCGGCTTTCTCTTCAGGAACGGCCGGCCCATACGGGGCGTTGACCGCTCGCCTGCCGACCCGACCGGTTAACGTGCATCGCGTGACGTGTCGGCGTGCTGCCGAGGCTGATTTGGGGGGACCGTGTCGTACTTCGCTGCTGCCGTGGCGCGCGTCGACGGCGGCTGGACCGCCGGTGAGGTGAGCCTGCGGGGCGTCACCGACATCGAGGAGGTCGCCGACCGGCTGCGCGACGTCGAGCCGGACGCCGACCTCTCGCTGCTGTTCGTCGAGGCCGACGACACGTACCTGGTCATCCTGCGCCTGGACGAGGGGGAGGACCTGCGGGTCTTCGGCTCGGACTCGGCGTACGCGGAGGAGTCCCGGCTGGGCGCGCTGCTCGTCGGCGACCTGAAGACCTCGGTGACTGGGCTGGAGGAGGTCGACGAGCCGCGCGCCTCCGGCGGCGACGACGACACCGAGCAACCCGCTGTCGACCCGGAGGCCGACCCGGTCGGTGACGCCGACCTCCTCGCCGACCTGGGCATCCCGGCGCAGAAGCTGCTGGCGCTCTGCGCGCACGAGGGCTCCATGCCGGCCGACGTGACAGCCGAGATCTGCCAGGTGCTCGGCTGCGCGGACGAGGTCGAGGAGCTGCGTGAGGTCTGAGCCCGGGGAGTCCCTGACGCCCGGCGCCGCCGAACCGGCCGACGCGACAGATCCGGCGCTGGAGACCGTACGCCCGGGGCAGCCTACCCCCGGCCGGGCCGGGCGCGTCGGTCCGGGCGCCGACGAGGCGCTCGCCGACCCGGGCGCGATCGGCCGCCGGCAGCGGCACGAGCTGTGGATGCGCCGGGCCCTGGAGGTCGCGGTGACCGGCCCGGACGATGCGACCCCCGACGCCGACGACGTGCCGGTCGGCGCGGTGCTCTACGGACCCGACGGCGCCGAGCTGGCGATCGGACGCAACGAGCGGGAGCTGACCGGCGACCCGACCGCGCACGCCGAGGTGCTGGCGTTGCGCCGGGCCGCGCAGCGGCTGGGCCGCTGGCGGCTGGACGACTGCACGCTCGTGGTGACGCTGGAACCGTGCACCATGTGCGCCGGGGCGATCGCGCTGGCCCGCGTCTCGACAGTGGTGTTCGGCGCCTGGGAACCCAAGACGGGCGCGGTCGGGTCGCTCTGGGACGTGCTGCGCGACCGCCGCGTCACGCATCGCCCCGAGGTGTACGGCGGCGTACTGGAACGCGAGAGCGCGACGTTGCTGCGCGCCTTCTTCCGCTGACCGCCAGGTCTCAGGCGTCGGCCGGGGCGGGGCGCAGCAGCGTCGCGGCGACCGCTCGGCCGACCTCGGTCCAGGCGGTCGGGCGCAGCGTGGCCGGGTCCAGCCGGACGATCGACCGGGTGCCGGTGGCGTGCACGGTCGCGCCGTCCACCGAGCGGAACTCGAAGGCGTAGCGGGCGCTGCTGGTGCCGAAGTGTTCGAGCCAGAAGTGCACAGCCACCGTGCCGACGCCGACGACCGGCGCCTGGTAGGTGATGGTGAACTCACGGACCGCGTGGAACACGTCGGGGGTGGCGTGCACGTCGCCCCGGAAGGCGACGCCGCGCTCGGCCCAGTAGGGAGTCAGGGCGCGTTCCAGCAGCACGGCGTAGCGGGCGTTGTGCAGGATGCCCATGGCGTCGAGGTCGTCGAAGTGCACCGGCACGTGCTCGACGTGCCCGAACTCGGCGACCTGCCGGTCAGCGGTGGCGTGGCTCATGACTGGCCTTCCGGTAGCAGGGTCGGATCCGGGCAGAGCGCCCGCAGCCGGGTCAGCAGGCCCTGGCGGGCGTGCCGGTAGGTGGCGTCCGGGTCGAGCAGCCGGGACCGCATCACCGCGCTGATCCCCAGCGCGTCGATCTCGTACGCGAGCAGCGGCACGTCCAGGTCGGCGGGAAGCTCGCCGAGGTCGACCGCCTCCTGCACGAGGCGCTCCAGCAGTGCGGTCCACCTGGCGAACGCCTCGGCGAGCCGGTCCCGGACCGGGCCGGGGCGGGCGTTGTACTCGAACTCGGTGTTGGCGAAGAAGCAGCCGCCGGGCAGCACCCGGGCGGCGTAGAAGTCGATCCGGGCCTCGTGCAGCGCGCGCAGCCGGCGTACGCCTCGTGGCGCGCTCAGAGCGGGGGTGACGATCCGTTCCTGCCACTGCGCCACGGCCCGGTCGACTGTGGCGAGTTGCAGTGCCTCCTTGGAGCGCCAGTGCGCGAAGAGGCCGGACTTGCTCACCTCCAGCCGGTCGGCGAGCTGGGCCAGGGACAGACCGTGCAGGCCGACCTCGGTCGCCAGCGCCACGGCGGTGTCCAGCACCGCGGTGCGGGTGCGGTCGCCGCGGGCGACGCGGCCGTCGGAGGTCATGCGATCAGCCTAGGGGAAACAAGCACGACCGGTCGTATTTATTTTTGTGACCCGGGTAACGCGCAACCGCCCCGCCACCGAGCGGTGACGGGGCGGCCCTGGATCGATCAGGTCAGGCGATGATGGTGTCCAGCGCGATCTCGACCATCTGGCCGAACGTCTGCTCACGCTCCTGCGACGTGGTCTTCTCGCCGGTCTTGATGTGATCGCTGACGGTCAGGATGGTCAGCGCGCGGGCCTTGAAGCGCGCCGCGATCGTGTAGAGCGCCGCCGACTCCATCTCCACCGCCAGCACGCCGTAGTCGGCCAGCCTGTCGTACAGGTCGGGCCGGTCCGTGTAGAAGGCGTCCGCCGCCAGGATCGGCCCCACCCGCATGCTGATGCCGCGCCGCTCGGCCACCTCGACCGAGGTACGCAGCAGCCCGAAGTCGGCCACCGGGGCGTAGTCGATCAGCCCGTCGAAGCGCATCCGGTTCATGTTCGAGTCGGTGGACGAGCCGATCGCCGCCACCACGTCCCGCAGTTGCAGATCCTCGGTCAGGGCACCGCAGGAGCCGACCCGGATCAGCGACTTCACGCCGTACTCGTTTACCAGCTCGTGGGCGTAGATCGAGGCGGACGGCATGCCCATGCCGGAGCCCTGGACGGACACGTCGACACCGTTCCACCGGCCGGTGAAGCCCAGCATGCCGCGCACCGTCGTGTAGCAGCGGGCCCCCTCCAGGTAGGTCTCCGCGATCCACTTGGCCCGCAGCGGGTCGCCCGGCATCAGGACCCGCTCGGCGATCTCTCCCGGCTCAGCGCCGATGTGCGTACTCATGGCAAAGATCCTGCCAGGCCGGGCCGAGGGATACCGGTTCGGCGTCCAAGCCGGCGGTCCTGTACCCTCGTCGGCGGTGGCGTGTCCGAGTGGCCTAAGGAGCACGCCTCGAAAGCGTGTGAGGGTTTACGCCCTCCGCGGGTTCAAATCCCGCCGCCACCGCTCGTGAACAGCGAGAACGCCCGGTCGATCCGTGAGGATCGGCCGGGCGCTCCGCTTGTGGTCTCAGTTTCGGTCTCAGTTGCTGCTCAAGAGGTCGATTTCGGGTCCTCTGTCGGGGTGTCCCACAGCAGCCCTCCGACGCGCTGGGCGATGTCCCGGCGCACCTGAGCGGTGAGGTGTTGGTACCGGGCCGCCATTGCCGAGTTCGACCAGCCCATGATTCCCATCACCGCCCGTTCGGCCACCCCGAGGATCAGTAACACCGTGGCGGCGGTGTGCCGGGCATCGTGCAGCCGGCCGTCCCGCAGCCCGGCGAGCTTGAGCAGCCGCTTCCATTCGTCGTAGTCGGTGCGTGGGTTGACCGGGCCGCCGGTCGGGGTGGCGAACAGCCAGTCGCCGTCCTCCCAGAGTTGGGCGGCGGTGGCGCGCTCCTGGTCCTGCTCGTCGCGGTGCTTGCGGAGCAGCGCCACCAGCTCATCCGGGAGACCGATGCTGCGTCGACCGGCCCGAGACTTGGTTTCAGCGGTGTCGGCCCGCACCTGGCGGCGGTCGGGACAGTGCCCGCCGTGCTTTCGGCCGCACGGCGAGCGGCACCCGTGCTCCCACCGCGGCCGCTGTCGGCCGCGTCGCACCGTCAGCGTCCCGGCGTCCAGGTCGACATCCGACCAGCGCAGGCCGAGCGCCTCCCCTTGGCGCAGGCCGAGGGCGAGCGCGATCGCCCACCGCGCGCTGTTGCGCCGGCCACGGGTTGCGGCCATCAACCGCTGTACCTCGGACACCGTGTACGGCTCAATCTCGATCTCGGGCAGTCGTGGTGCTTTGGCGAGGGCGGCCGGGTTCTTGACGAGGTGCCCCCGGCGCACCGCCTCATTGAGCGCCGTGCGGATCGTGCGGTGTGCCTGGTGAGCGGTCGCCGGGGCGCTGCCGTTCTCCTGCATCCGACGGTAGAAGCGCTCCAGGTGCTCGGGCTCCAGGCGCTCGATGCGATGGGCGCCGAGACCGGGGATGAGGTGCCGGTAGACAGCCACCCGGTAGCCGGCGAGGGTGTTCTCTCGCACGATCGGGGCAGCGATGTTCTCTACCCAGTGAGTGAGCCAGGTCTTCACCGTCCAGCGCTGGCCGACCTTGCGGACAGTGCCGCTGTCCCGCTCGCGCTCCAGGAGCCGAACCTTCTTGATGACGGCGGCTTCGGTCTTTCCGCGGACGTGGCGGCGGTCCGGCGATCCGTCGTCCTTCACGCCGACGGTGACCCGGCCGTGCCAGGAACCGTCTGCGCCAAGGTAGATGCTGGATGCGCCGTTTGGCTTGCGTCCCATTGGCTGGCTCCTCTCGTCAGGCGGCGTGGTCTAGTTGGGTCGGTTCGGCGAGCAGGTTCCGCACGTACTCGTCCAGGCAGAAGGTCGGCACGCGGCGGAGGCGGCCGATGGTGACGGTGCGGATCTGGCCGGTTTTGATGAGTGCGTACATGGTGGTGCGGCCGATGCCGAGTCGTTGGGCGGCTTCTTCGATGGTCAGGACGACGCGGTTTTCTGGCGTGGGCACGGCTTCTCCCCGTTGTTCCGGTGGGTTGAGAGCGCCGGTGGTGGGCGTTCTCGTCGGGCGAGGGTGAGTGGCTAGGTAAGGCAGGCGGATCGATGGCAGTCGTTAGAACGGCCCGCTGAGAGCGCCGTAGAGGCAAGATCTCCGGCGGCCCGGTGTAAGGCGTTGGGGGCAACCGTCTGCGTGGCTCTCAGCGGGTCGTTTCTGCGGCTCGGTTCGTCACTGGCGATATGAGGTGACCCGTGGCCGGGGGGTATCCGTACCATCCGTACCAAGCTCGTTTTTCCTGCTCAGATGCGGTACGGATTGGTGTGCTGGTACGGATTGATGCGTACCAGGGACGCGGTTGGGCGGGGTTCGTGGTACGGATTGATCCGTACCAGTGAGGGAATCCGTCCCGGGGATGAGCTGCGGAAACGAGGTTGGGACGCTTGGTACGGATGGTCCGGCGGTGGGTGCTGGGCAGTAGCGGTTCCATGCGTCGGTGAAGGCGTCTCGGGTGTAGCCCTTGGCTTGTCCGACGGGGAATCGGATGGTGGTCGAGGTGATGCCGAACTCGCGGAGCAGGTCGCCGAGGCGCTTGCCGGTCAGCCCGGTCGGTCCGAATCCTGCCCAGGGGGCTTCTTCGTCGCCGTTGAGCGCGGTGAGTAGGTCGTGGGTGGAAGCCGCGGGCGGGTCGCCGAGCACGGTGAAGGCGGTGCGCACGTCGGCGAGCAGCCGCACGCGGGTGGAGACGTTGCCGGACTCGTCGGCTTCGGCGGTCAGGATGGTGACGGCCTGGCGGGCGCGCTGCGGCCAGGTGCCACCGGCGAGGTCGGCGACCGCGACGAGGGGTTCCCAGGTGTCGGCGGCGCGGTCTTCGACCGGCATCGGTGGTTCGGCGGCTTCGAGGGTGGAGAGGTGCGCGCCGAGCCACTGTCCGAGGCGTTGCGCGATCGCTTTCAGCGCTGGGCCGTCGCGGCGGTGCCGGTAGGGGGCGACGGTCTCGCCGGGGGCGCGGCGGCGCATGCGCACGACAACGGCGCGGTCTTCGATGGTGTCGGGCATCGCGCCGATGCCAGCGAGAGCGGCCATGGCGAAGGTGGGGATCTTCTCCAGGCGTTGGGTGCCGGCGTCCCACCGGATTGCGGGTCGGTTGCGTTGGTGGCCGGCGTTGAGCAGGCCGCGTAGGTCTTCGTTCGCGTCGGCGTTCTTCCCGCCGAAGATGGTGTCGGCTTCATCCACGAGCAGGGTGGGTGGGTTGTCGCTGCCGATGGCGCGGTAGACGGCGGCGGGGGATGCGTTGACGGTGATGAGTGGGTTGTGGCAGCAGCCTTCCACCACGTCGAGCAGCCGCGATTTTCCGCAGCGCTTCTCGGGTGCCCGGATCACGAGGCGGGGTGCGTGCGCCCACGCGGGTTGGGCGTGGGTGGCGGCGATCCACAGCGCCACCGCGTCGATGGCCTCGGCGCTGGGCAGGATGACGTAGCGGGTCAGGCAGGCGTGCAGGGCGTCGAGGATGGCTGCCCCGTCGACGGGCTCGGTGGTGGTCATGCGGCGACTCCTTCGTCTCGGAAGCCGCCACGGATGGCGGCGCGGATATCGCGGTCGGTTTGCTCCGCTTGGTGGCCGGCGTTGGTGAGGGCGGTGATGGCGTCGGCGGGGTCGATGGCTCCGGCGGCGACCATGCGGGCGACGCCTCGGGCTGCGCCGTAGAGGGTGGTGCGGCGGGTGCCCTCGGCGGCTGAGGTCACCCGGTCGAGCAGGGCGGCTAGGAGCCGGTCGGGGTGGGAGATGCCCCCCGCCTCACGCAGCCGGGTCGGTCCGGTCACGGCCGGGACGGGTGGTGTCGGCGGTCGGGTGCATGCCGTGAGCAGGGCGGGGGGCATCTCTCTCACGGTCTGGCCGGACACCCACCGGTACGGGCGGCCGGTACGCGGATGTATAGACGGCGGCAGCACCACGTAGCCGCCGTCGGCTTTCACGTCGATCCCCGGGCCGAGCCCTTGACCGGGCTTGCCCTGGCTGCACGGCACCCGTCCGCCGGGATGCCGGTAGTACAGGTGCAGCCCGCCCGACCCGGTAAGCACCCGCGCGGTGGGCGGGGTGAGACCGGCACCGATCAGCCGGGCCAGGGTGTCCGCACCGCCGTGGGTGGGGTCTACGTCGACCACCACCAGCCCGGCGGCTGTGCCGGTGCGGAGGGCGAGTTGCCCGCGCGGGACGGCGGCGACGATCGCGGCGACCCTTGTGGGGTCGGTGGTGGCGGCGTAGAAGCCGTGGCAGGTGAGGCAGCGGCAGGCTTCCTGATCGTGGGTGGGGTCCTGGTCTGCGTTGGGGCAGGCGGGGCAGTTGGCGACGGGCCGTTTCGACCGGCCGAGCATGAACACGGGCCACCCGTGGGCGGCGTAGCGCAGGGCGGCGGTGAGCAGGTCAGGCAACGGGCCTCTCCCTTCGGGTGGTGCGGCGGGCGCGGGTGGCGGCCAGGTCGACCACCGCCCCGCCCGCCGGGTCGGGCTGCTGGTGGGTGCGTTCGTGGCGCTCCTGTGCGCAGGCGGCGCAGTTACGCCGCAGGAGGTAGACCGGCCGACCGCTCTGGGCGTCGGCGGCGGCCAGCGTTCGCCCGCAGATGTGCGGGTAGGGCTCGGCGTCGGTGACCGGTCGGCCGAGGATCGTGGACGCGGCGAGCCACCGCCTGCCGGTCACCGCGCGGCCCGCCTCGGCCGAGGCCGCGCGGTGATCGCAGCGCGCGTGACGGCCTGGCGCAGGTCGCCGAGCAGCCCCACCAACTGGCGGCGGGCGGCCAGCTCGCCCGGGGCGAGCGCCACGCGGACGCGCACTTCGGCGTGTTCCCGCCCGGTGGTGGTCCGTACCCGGACGAGGACGGCGCGGGCGTGGCCGGGGATGTCGACCACGATTTCGGGTGAGCGGTGTTCGCCGAGGCCGCATCGGTGGTCCCGTCCGCACCACGGGGTGTGGTCGTCGGGGCGGCGGCGGTTCATCGGTGGGCCTCGGCGCGCAGCCGGTGGAGGACGTTGTAGACGCGCCGTCCGAGGCGCAGTCGCATGCCTCGGTCGCAGCGGCGGCAGGCGCGGGGCCGGTGCAGGAAGCGGGTGGTGGTGCGGCCGGTGCCGGCGCACCGCTGGCAGGTTTTGAAGGGGATGACCCAGCACAGCCCGGCGTAACCGAGCGTGATCAGGGCGAGGATGGCGGCGGTGCCGCTAGCGAGGGTGAGCAGGGGGTCCACAAGTGCCTCCCGGGCCGGTTTTCGGGTGTGAGCGGCCGTGAGCTGCTAGCTACTAGCGGGCAGCTCATGATTCGGATGGGGTGCTAGCGGGGGTGCTAGCGCTAGCAGGACGGGCCGCTAGCGCTAGCACCCTCAGAGGTGGTTATCCGGCGGACCGCTTGCGGTCACGCTCCGCAATCGCGGCCAGGAGGTCGGCGTGCTTGATGCCGCGCCGGGTGACCGGCTTGCCGTCGATGCGGCGGCCGACGTCGGCGACCTTCACGGCCGGGTGGGGCTTGAGCGCGGTGGTGAGCTGCGCCGCCTCCCACCCGCCGTACACGTCGGGTCGCAGCTCGGCCAGGAGGCCGCACAGCGTCTCGTTCCAGGCGGCCTTGTCGTCGCCCGGCCACACGCGGGCCAGGTCGCCGAGTACGTCGGCCACGGGCGCGATGTCGCGGGTCTGCTCGTCCGGCTTGGGCAGCGTCCCGGCGGTCTGGCGGAGGGCGACGGCGCGGGTGACGATGCGGGCGGCGGCGGTGGTGTCGACGTAGAACGACCGCACCGCCGACGCCTTCGGCCCGAACCCCCGCAGGATCCCCCACCCCGCCTCAATCACCGGCTGAAACACCGTGGCCCGGTAGCCGTTCTTGTAAGCCGAGGTGCCAAGGATCATGTCGTTCGCGGTCTGGTCAGCGACGGAGAGGCAGAAGCGGCTGTTGACGTTGCGGGTGATGCCCGTCGGGAGGCTGTCCTTGTCGGGGATCTGCGTGCCGATCATGATGATCACGCCGAGCGCCCGGCCGAGCTTGATGACCTTTTCCAGCAGTTCGCCTGCGTCTTTGCCGTACTTGCTGGTCATCAGCTCTTGCAACTCGTCGAACCACGCCACCAGGGGATGCAGGCCGGACCCCTTGAGCGACGCCAGTTCCGGCGTGACCTTGTTCTCCGGGGCCTTACCGAGGCGGGCGTAGTGCTCGATGCGCTTGGAGCGGCGGCGGCACTCCTCGTAGAGCCACTCGATGAAGGCGAAGCAGCGGGCGAGGGTGTCGTCATCGAAGCCGTTGCCGTACTCGGCCATCACCGGCTCAAGGACGGCGAAGTCCCCGACGCCCTTGAGTTCGTAGCCTCGGATCTCGGCGCGGGGGTCGAGAGCGGCGGCCAGGATCAGATCCCGCAACGCGAACGTCTTCCCGCTGCCCGGCTGCCCGCCGAACAGGAAGTTGCGGAACATCAGATCCACAGCCACGGTGTCCAGGCGGGGCGTGGTGGCGAACGGGAACGCCTTGAACACGTCCACCTTCGCCGAGGCCGACAGCAGCGGCCACGGCGGTTGCTTCATCTGCGACGCCGGTTCGTAGCCCACCCACAGCGCCAGGCGGCCGGTGTGACCCGGCGCGGGCTCGGGCCACACCTGATCCAGCGGAAGCCGCATCGCCGAGGCCAGCTTGCCCCGCCGGGCGACCACCTCGGCCGCCTCCACCCCATACGGCAGGTCGACCACAGCCAGGTGGCCAGGGCCGTCACGGTGGATGTCCACCGGGAACGAGATGGCCTTCGGGTCTTTGGCTACCGCGCTGTTGATGCCGCTCATTTGCAGCGACGTGAGCGCCCGCCGCACCAGGTCGGCGGTCAGCTTGCGGTAGCGGCTGCCCTCGGTCACCCGGTCGGTGAGCGGCTTGTCCGCCGGACGCCCGAGCGTCGCCAGCAACGGCACCACCACCAGCAGCGCGGCGTAACGCCACCACGCCGGGCCGAGCGCCAGCACCACCGCCCCGACCACCATGGCGGCAGCCGTCGCGGCGAGCACCCACCACCGCCACACCGTCTGCCGCTGGCGGCGGGCGTCGAGCTTCATCCACGTGTCCGCATCCCCCCGGGACGCGGCGGCCTGCCGCAGGTGCCAGTTGCCTTCCTCGGCGCTGGCCCAGCGCAGCGCCCGACCGGCACCCCGGAACAGACCCAGCGGCGCGTACACGGCCGTCTTCGCCGCGTACTTCGGCATCCTGACGGCGTGGTAGGCGGTGACGTAGCCGGCGTCCTTGACCTGGTGGCGCAGCGCGGCACGGAAGGCGCGCCAGGAACGCGCCCAGTCGGCCAGGATCGGCCGGCGGTCCCGCTGCCGGGCCAGCACGTCACGGGGGATGTCGTCGGCGGTGTCGACCGGGCCGCCGTCGCGGTCCGGGCCGTCGTCCACGCTCTCCGCGTCGTCGGCGGCGTCGTCCGGGGCGTCGTCGTCGGCCGAGGGACGCGGGCGGGGGGTGCGGCGGGCGCGGGCGTCGTCCAGGTCGACCACCTCGGCATCCGGCCCGCCGGTGGTGGGGTCGGTCAGGTCCGCTTCGGCGGCCTGCCAGTCGAAACGGTCGTCATCGTGAGGGGTGGGGCTAGCCACGGCGGGCCTCCTTGCGAGTCGCGGGGATGCGGGAGGTGGTGCGGATGGCAGCGATGTCGGCGCACAGCCGGGCGTAGGAGTCGATCTGCCACGGCGTGGTGCGGGTGAGGCCACGCTCGGCGAGGGCGGCGGCGACGGCGGTGAACTCCCGTTCGTCGGGCCGGTCGTAGTCCTCCATGCGAAGCGGCAGGTCCACCCATTCGGTGCCCTGGCTGTAGTCGATGAGCAGCGTGTAGCCGCCGCACGCGGCGGCGGTGATCGTGGCTCGCAGCGGAGTGCCGAGCCAGAGGGGGCGGCGGGGACGCAACCGGGCCGCTGCTCGCCGCAGCGCCCGCAGAGGTGACAACATCAGTGCTCTCTCCTAAGGGTGTGATGCCGGATGGGGAGACCGGCGGCACGGCGTGGTTTGCGAGGCCAGGGCCGTGCCGCCGGGCGGCGCTAGTCGTGCGTGCGGACCAGGTGGGCCAGTGCGGCGCCCATGCCGAGCACTGCGACCGGGAGGCAGGCGACGGCGGTGGTGATCCACCACGGGGCGGCGGTGACGCCGGCGGCTTCCAGGAGGTGGTAGGCGACCTGGCCGAGCGCGCCGACCAGGAGTGAGGCGATCGCGGACCACTTCGCGAAGCGGCGTGCCCGCTCCGGTACCCGGCCGGACAGCCACACGTACAGCGCGTACGCGCCGTAGGTCTCCACCCCGATCGGCAGGGTGATCGCGGAGTTGATGGAGAAGCTGTCCCAGATTCCCGGCAGCGGGTGAACCACGCCGAAGCCGGTGAGTCCGCCGAGTCCGACCCACCCGGACCAGATCGCCACGAACGCCGGCAGCGCCAGCAGCACCACCGGCCACACCACCGCCGAACGAACCGGCGCGGGCGGCGCGGCCGGGGTGGGCGTGTCCGGGCGACCGACCGGCGTGGCCTCGGTGTCCGGCTCAGACGGCGTGATCTCTGGTGCGGGCGTCGGGTCCACCGCGACCGGCGGCGCGGGCTCGGGCACGGTCGGTGCGTCGGCCGGGTCCGGGGTGTCCGGGGCGGTGCTGTCGACCGGCAAGGTGGTGGGCTCGGCCTTGAGCAGGGCCAGGAGTTCACCAGCCTTCGGCGCGCCGATGCGGAACTCACGCATCAGCCGGTTCCGCGACGGGAACCGCTGCCCCTCGGGCAGGTCCAGCCCTCGGGCGGCGGGCAACAGGTCTTCGAGGGGCTGCGGGTAGCGGGTGCCGTTGATCGTGGGGGCGGTCATGCTGCGTCCTCCAACGGGTAGGCGCACGCGAGGCATTCGCCCAGCGAGCGCGGAATGTAGTAGCCGCGCACCTGCCGGCAGGTCGGGCAGGTGCGGCGGGCGGTCAGCGCGGCGGCGATGGCGCGCCGTTGGGCGGGGGTGGCGGTGCGCTTCGGCCGGGCCAGGTCGACCCGGTAGAGGTAGGCGGCGCGGGTGCCGCCCACGCCGCGCCAGAGCACCTGAGCGGCAATCGGTTGACCACCGGGCCGTAGACCGGCGGCGGTCAGTTGGCGGCGGGTGGCGTAGCCGGGCGGGGCACCCCGCCACCAGTAGGTGGGGATGCCGTACCGCGCTCCATCCGGATCGTGAAAGGCGGCGCGGATGCGCGACATCAGGCCGCGCGGTGCGGGATCGGGTGGGCGGCCAGCTCGGCGGCGGCGCGGGTGACGCGGGCCTCGGCCCGGCGCAGGCGACGCCAGTCCAGCGCAGTCGGTCCGCCGTGGTCCTCGGCGTAAAGCAGGGTGATTTCGGCGTCGAGTACGTCCAACTCGGCCGCGATCAGCGGCCACTCCGCCTCGATGGCTGCCAGGTTTTCGGCGGCCGGCTCGGCAGTGACAGGGGCGAGGTGCTTCCGCACTGGAAACCTCCGGGGAGTCGATGAAGTGGGGAGCCCCCGGGGTGCGACCAAACCGGCCGCACACACCCGGGACGAACAGCGAACAAGAGGCAGAAGCCGAAACCGCGCGCCAAGATCCGGCCCGCTCGGCCCGCTCGCTCGGGATCTACCGAGGTCGGTCACCGTGTGACTCAAGGCGGGGATGCCGCAGACGGATCTACGCGGCGCTTCTGCTGTGAAGTTCTGAATGAACGACCACACGACCGGCCCGTGAGCGCGCAGCGCATGCGCCACCTTCCCCGGCTTCCGCTCGGCTTGTCTTGCCTGGCTAGCCAGGCCCGACGCAATGAACGTAGGTCTGCCTGGCTAGCCAGGTCAAGGGGGCGCGGCAAACTTTCCTTACTTGGCTAGTCAGCGCTACCGTGTGCGGGTGAGCGAGAACCTTGACTTCCTCGGTCAGCTAGATCCCGACGACCCCAAACAGGCTTCGCAGCAGATCGCGAACAAGCTGCGGGCGGCCATCCTCACGCGCCGGCTCGCCCCGGGCGACAAGCTGCCTTCGCAGCCCGAGCTAGCCGCCCGCTACGGCGTAGCGCGGGAAACGGTCAAGCGAGCGTTGGAACTGCTTCGGGCAGAGCGGCTGATCGTGTCTCGGCAGGGCAGCGGCGCATTCGTCCGAGCGCAGACGCAGCGAGCCGTCGAGCTGCGTCCACACATTGAAGCGGCGTTCGAGCGACCGCACGTCACCATCGACTTCGCTGGGTTCTCCGGGGAGACGCTGCGCGATGCGCTCGCCGAAGCGCTCGACAAGGTGCGGGTCGGTCGGCTCGCACCGGAGACGATCGCCGTACGGGTCCTGATCTCCGACATGACGGTCCCGATGGCGCTGCCATCGCGGGCCGAGACGCAGGCCGACGACCCAGCGGTACGCGAGCGCGCGGAACGCATCACCCGGCGGGCGGCAGACGGCATCATCGACCAGGTCGCCGAGCTGGGCGACCTCGGACTCATTCGGTCAGCCCTGGTTGAGGTGCGGATGCACCGAGCATCCCCGCTGTTCAAGCTCTACATCCTGAACGGCGAAGAGGTCTTCTACGGCTTCTACCCGGTCGTTGAGCGCACAGTCTCAATCAAGGGCGAGCCCATGGCGATTTACGACCTGATGGGCAAGGACGTGCCGCTGTTCCACTACGCGGTGACCGACGATGACACCTCGCACGGCACGCAGTTCGTGGAGGCATCCCGCCAGTGGTTCGACTCGGTGTGGTCGACCATCGCTTACCGGTATGACGGATGACCGCCGACCTTGGCCGGCTGCTTAGTGAGGTCGGCGCGGTGCTGCTCGACTTCGACGGGCCGGTGTGCAGCGTCTTCGCCGGCTACCCGGCGCCGCAGGTTGCCGCCGAGCTAGTTGACGTGCTGCGGCGGCAGAGTGTCGACGTCCCGCCGGACCTCGCCCGCGAGACGGACCCGCTTGAGGTGCTGCGCCGCACCGGCGCGACCGGCGACCAGGGTGTGACACGGGCGGTAGAGGACGCGCTCTGCGCAGCCGAGCGCCGGGCGGTCGATACCGCCGAACCTACGCCTTACGGGCGGGAGGTCATCGTGGCCGCGCGACAGGCAGGGCTGTCCGTAGCGGTAGTCAGCAACAACTCTCCCGGTGCGGTCAGCGCTTACCTAGGGGCACACCGACTCGCCGGGTACGTGTCCCCGGTGGTCGGGCGGTCGTACGCCGATCCGGCTCGGATGAAACCTAACCCTGAACCGATCCTGCAAGCAGTCCGAGCTCTCGCTGTGGCGCCGGACCGCTGTGTCCTTATCGGTGACTCGCTCTCGGACATCGAGGGAGCCGGGGCAGCTGGAGTGCGGGTAATCGCCTACGCAAACCGAGCCCAGAAGGTGTCAGCGTTCCGGGCCGCGGGAGCCAATGCCATCGTCACCAGTATGAGCGAGGTAGCCGGCTACTTGATTTCGACCGAGTAGTTGCGAAAGCGGCCGTCTAACTTAACGCCTCCGTTTCGTGGAGCTTCGGTTGGGCTGCGGACGACGTGCACGGCTTACCTTTCCCTGAATGAACCGTTCGACCTGTTCAATAGCGATAACGGGGACGTTCGATTCGAGGAGTCGGGGTGAGACCAAGTCACGACTCGTCACAATAACTGGTTCCACTGTCCAGCCGGCGAGGTCTGCGTCTAGTTTGAAGTGCTTTATGACCGACTGCAGGTTCTGCCTCACCCATTGGGCACGTCCGGTCAGTTTGCGCAACGCACTCCGGTCGCCGTAGAGGAGATTGTCTGCTTCGTGGGCAAGTTCCCTGGGTATGCGAGCTAGTTCAAAGTCCTTCGCTTCGCCTACGAAGACCAGGCGGCGATCAACGTGGATACCGATCGCATCAATGTCACCAAGGTCGTCGCCATTGCTGGACTGTAGTCTCTTTCCGTCGACCTTCGAAAGTCGGGCGGCGGCAAGAGAACATCCTCCTCGGCCGAAGGCGTCGGCCACGGACTGCTCGAAGGCTGAATTCTCCTCTTGACGGATGGTGCTCACCACCCTCTTGAGTTCCGGCGTCTTTGCGCGCATTCGGCCCGAGTAGATGAGATTAAACCAATACTCGCCCGCTGACCAAAGACGCCGATTACCCCACACCAAGTCTTGGCTATTTTGTGGACCGTTCAACTGCACAAGAGGGCGGCGCAGGTACGACCATTCCCTGTTGTAGCGCCACGGATAAGCATCGGCGCCGACGGAGAGGAAGCGGCGACGAGGCCGAAGGCTAAGGTTGTCGATAAATTTGCTAACCTTGCCGTCTTCCCACTCAAGCGAATCACGCAACCGCTGCTCCACCACTGGGCGGGGAAGGCGGCAAGGCTCCTCGGAGCAGCTTTCATCTCCAAGCCGAATGAGCTCGGCGATCCCCGCAGCAAGATCGGCCAATGTGAAGCCGAACTCGGCCAAGATTGCGGATTCAACAGCAGAGGACGGCATGCTAGGTGATGCGGCCATCTCCTTGGGAGCGGAGTCGGTTTCGATCGCCAACCGCCTGATTGCCTCTGCCTGAGCCTGCCCGAAGGCGCCTGTGCCGATCTCGTACCTATCTCCACGAGAAGTTCCCAGGCGCTTGGAGTCGAGCACCGACAACTTCGCGTCTGAGAATCGGTAGTGAATGGCGTCCGACAGTGTCGCGCGGGCATATATCTCAGCGGCCAATGCCAGAAGGTGATCGTATACGTCAAGCGAGATTTTCTTAGTACCTGACGGTGGTGTGGCGGCGACGTATTCGACCAGGAACCGACTTGCGATCGCCGCCTCGGTCCGCTTCCGCTCGCTGCGGGCGATCTCCTCCGTCAACTCCGGGGACTCCCCGAAGCACGCGACGCGATATGCGAGCGATTGGCGCTCTAGCGCGTCTGCGTACAGGTTAGCCTCGTCGTGATTAACGAGATACTCGATCAAGCCGTCCGGGTCTAGTTGGCCCACCTCGGCCTGAATCCGCTTGAAATAGTAGTCAACGCACTCGCCAAGTATGCTCGTGCGATCGGCGTCTGGTATGTCTCCGACGCTGTAGCCAGCTTCCGCGAGCCAATCGCCTAACTGGTCAAGGACTACGGCTGTCACGGCCGGTTGAACCAACCGGGCCGCGCGGAACGTTGCGGGACGAAGCAGAACGTCAGCGCGCGTGTTTGTTCGAATGATCTTCTTTCGACCAATCGGTGCCACCGTGTCGACTATGGAAGCCAGCCCCTCTAGGTCGATGCCTGTTGCGTCGGCAAGCGCAGTGGCTAGGGCGGCGACGAGAAGCCTGTCTGCTTCGTTCCTCTGAGAAAAGAGGCTCCGCGCTCCACGCGCATGCAGGCAAAGCTTGGCGCTGCCCAGCGTCGAATCGCTAGCGGAGATCCAAGTGCTGTCAGCACCTTCGTCAGTCGATCCCGCCAGCGCTGAAACCCATGCCTCCTCGTCGTCAATCGCCAGCTCGACACGAAGACGATCGCCTGAAGAGCCTTGCAAGAACCCGGGAACATGCAGGAAAAGTTGCCAGGTCCAATAAGCTGCCGCGTTTGCTACTTCATTTACAAACCCTCTCAACCTGGGGCCTGTTTCTGCGTCAGCACCGACCCATATATGGAGGTCGCCGAGCTCGACTAGCCTCTCATCTTCTTCGTGTCGTGGGTGCACAAAGTAGATCGGCGCATTGTCGGTGCCGTGCATTGACACAACCTGAACGAACGCCGGCCGTCGAGGGCTAGGCACTTCGTGCGCGCCGACCTTGCGGTAAGCTTCCGCCTTAAGCGGTAAAGAATAATCAGTAGAGATGTGCAGCGAGTCCGGCCGACGGTCATCCGAGAGGTAGAAACTGTAGTCGCTTTTTCGATACAAGCCGTACCGGTCGAGTGTACTGAATGAGAGGACTCTAGTCGTCTCATGCAACCGGTCATCGGCTTGAGCGAAACGCCAAAGGGCAAGCGGATCTGCCCCGTCGAGGACCCCAATAACTTCTAGTTCAGCCGGCCTCGCCATGATGATTGGCCCATCGCGCCGGGGTGACATCAGGCCGAGCGTATACGATCGACCTAGAGGTTCTTGCAGGATCAGGCGGAGCGTGTTCGCGTCCTTCGGATCCGAGTCTCCTGCCGAATCGACTACCTCCCGTAAGCGCTGACTCAGGTCTGGAACGCTCCAAACGCCGAATGGATCATCGGCAGCGTAATCGCGGAGGTCGTCAGTAAGGATGGCGAGATCAAGGAACTTGTCATCGGCGAACTCGAAGCGCTGACGAATGATCAGAGGGTCCGGCGTTTTCTCGACCGGAGTGAGTGGGCGCATCCCAAATAGCTGTAGGGTTATGGCCGCTTCCCTGGCTACCTGCCGTCGGATAGCCACAGCCAGCTCCTCGATGCAACCATGGCGCTGTGCAAGGGTGACGAGATTGTGGCGCAATGATCCCGAGAGTTCGGCTGGATTGGCTACGATAAGGTCCTCACCAAGTTTCAGAAACGGCCTGACCACGAGGGCGTTTTCGTCTGGCGCCGGCGTAGAGGCATCGACGGCCCTAGGAGTCAATGCAAGGTCGTGCACTACCCCGATCGCGCCCGTCGGTAGAAGACTGCCCAGCTCCGTGGGTGTCAAGAGCACGGTCCGCGAAAGGCGTTCGAGCGTCTCTCGGCCTGGAACGAATACCTTCGCGCGCATCTTGGTTCCCGGCATTTGGCCGCGATACAGTCCTGCGCGACGGCAGACAAGGTCGCTGATCCTTAGCAGCGCTGTTGCGAGAAGTGAAGCATCGCGCCGGAATTCCTCGGGTAGGAGATTTTCGTGAGGCGTGAAGATTGCCCGCAGCATGCGCCCGGCAACCTGGCCGGCCTCTGTGCAGAGCCCTTCGATTGTGAGTTGTGGACCGCCGTGGAAGGGAACGTCGCAGGTGAAGAGGTCTTCCGGCGGATCCTCGTTGTGTAGCACCTCCTCGACGGGTGGGCGTTGTAGCGCCTGGCGCAACCCGCTCGGGGACAGCCTCCCCACGTTGCCTCGTATCGGAAGCCCAGCACCGATCGCCGCTAGACGCTGTAGGCGCAGATAGGCCGGGCGGTTCTCGGGGAGGAGTTGGAGCGCAGCCGCGGCCTGAACAAGTGAGGGGCCGTCGACCGTTACCCAAGGCCGAGCGGTCGGGTCTACGAGCACAGCGGTTCCTTGTCTTCGGATCGGAGACGCTTGTTGGATTTCAGTCGGTCTTCTCGTCGCTCACGTGATGCTTTCGGTGGTATTCAAACTGAGCCCAATTCAGCGGGTGGCTGCTGGTTACCCTGAGATCACCTAGGGCGCTATTGCTCCCGATCTCCCGAACCTGACCCGAAGAATCGATGTAAATCGCCCCAGTGTCGAATAGGAGGTGATGGTTCGGGCAAAGGCAAAGAATGTTGTCCGCATCATCTGGGCCGTTGTGGGGCTTACCCAAAGGCCGAATGTGCGCGGCTTCGGCGTATGCTCCGGCGGGAGTGATGAGTCGTACCCCGCAAATCTGGCAGGTGTAGTCGTGGAGTCGCTTCACGCCTACGGCTTTGGCCGTACTTCTGACCAGCCGCTGGATGGTGGTCTCGACACGGCTGACAGGCTTGCCGGGGTCGCTCTGAATGGGGTCCGGCGGCGGGTCCGCACTTTCGAGGGCGACCAACCTGTATCGCCAAATCTTGAAGCCATCGATGCCTGTAGCCGTCCAATGGTCGACTACTCGAAACAGGCCGTCATAGCGGAGGCCCGTCGTCGGTGAGTGCTTAGGGTCTCCTCCAGCGCCACGGATCACTCGAACCGGGTTGCCGTCGAGCTGGCTCCTGGCAAGGCCGAGGTTGCCGAGGATCAGCTTTTGGTCTGCGATCTGCCGCTTTGTGCTTGGGTCGTTGCCGCCCTGGCCCGTGTAGACGATCTCGTCGCCGTAGTCCTCATCGTCCACGTACCCGCCCGACACGACGATGGACTCTGCACCGTCGGCCCCGCCACAGATGCCGCCTTGGTTCGGTCGGTGAACCTGGGACTTCGCGAGCTCGGTCCGGTTAGCAAAGGTCGAGCCCGGTGGGAAGCCTGGGATCTCGCCGTAGGTCCGCTTCGGCATACGGGCACGATAGGGGAGGCCTGCGACATCCGGGCGCCCGGAGACGGCGGGATGTCGCGGGCGGTCTCAGTGTCGTCTCGCTCGGCCACGTCCGGAGGTCATCCGGTGACCTCCCCACACCGCTCGACGCCGCTCCCCGGTACGGCTGCGAGGCTGGGCGGATGCCCGAGGACGGAATTGGAGGCGTGCCGGCATTCCGAAGGCGTAGCGGGCGGGGGCTAATCGCAGACGATGCCGAACGCTGTTCAGCGCAGCCCACGCACCAGGTCGGCAAGCTCGCTCAGAGCCGAGGCATATGACGTCTCGTCCAGCAGGTCTGTTATCACGATGCCCGTGGGGAATTCGGCCGCGATCCGGTAGCGACCGCCCTGGTCCACTACGCGAAGCCCGATGGCCTGCCGAAGGTTCACCCAGTCGTTCTGGTCATCGTCGCGGTGGTGCCGGCGAAGCGGCGCCCAGCATCCTCCTGCCAGCTCCTTCATCTCCGCAACGCTACGCACTTGGCTCGGGCAGACGTGTCCGGTCTACGACACCGCGGTCTTCAGGAGAGGACGCCGCGGTCTCAACTCCGGTCTCATTCGCCGCCGTACGCAGCCGTTCGCGGTGGTCCGACGGACAGCAGATCCGCTGGTCGTGTGCACGTTGGAACTAGCCCGGATGCATGATCGCAGACCTCGAAAGCGTGTGAGGGTTTACGCCCTCCGCGGGTTCAAATCCCGCCGCCACCGCTCGTGAAATGCGAGAACGCCCGGGTCGATCCGCGAGGATCGCACCGGGCGTTCTCGCATCCCGTCACGAAGGAGCCGTCGGTGCGGCCAGCGTCGCCGCGCCTGTCACCGCACGCCGGGCCCGAAGCCTGTCGCGCTCATGGCGCGTATCACCGCAGGCGAGTCGAGCAGCCGTACCGCTGACTCGACGCAGAGTCCGCGAATGCACACCTCGAGCGGGTTGGCCGCCGGGAACAGCAGTTGGCCGTCCCGTTGTCGCCAGGCCTTCACCAGATCCGACGACCTGACGAACTCGAGCTGGGAATAACTGTGACTGCGGCCGCGCAGCGCATCGGCACCGAAGTCGCAGATTGCCAGGACGGTGAGCATCAGAGTGTCTTCGATGCTCCCGTCCTGGCCGGTCGGGTCGTCGACGTCGCTTCGCATCGCCAGCCGGAAGGCGCATCGCCCGGATGTGTAGCCGGTGTCGAGGAGGGAGCCGTCGAGGACTTTCTTCGAGAGGAGGGCTTCGACGGCGTAGCCGGCTGCTGTCGACGTCGACCGCGTCCTGCCGAAGGTGCCCTCCGCTCCTTCGAGTTGCCTCGTCTCGCCGCTCCTGATGACTCCGGTCTCCTGGATCGCCCACTCTGCCGGCACGCGCATGGTGGGGATGCTCACGACTCCTGGATGGCGGACGTTCCCCTCACTGCTCCGAATGCCGACCAGTACCAGCTCCGGGTCGTCGGCGGGCACCATGACGAGACCGATCACTGCTTGGGGAAGATCATTCGGTGCCCGGCGTCGAATCGTCGACGCCTCATCTCGAAGCCACATCGGTCCTCGCTCGAAGAATATCGATCTGTTTCGTTGGCTTGTATTTTCGGATAGGTCGGCGTGGTCAGTGACTGGCGGCAATTGGGCGAGCCAGAATGGTGGTGCGGAACCATCCCTCGCGCTGCGTCAACAGACGATTCAAACGATCAGTATACGCCTCGGTGTACAGGTCGGACTGGCTGACCACGAGGAGGTTCTCCTCCCGGTCCCAGTCCTCGGCTGCGACGAGTTCGTCGAAAGGCTCATGCCGGTTGAGCACCAACTCGAACACGGCGAAGCCGAGTTGTGAGCCGTCCGCCGTGGAAACGACCTGGTATCCGTGGAACTGGAATCGGCTCTCCGGGGCATCGAGGCCGCAGCAGATGAACAACTCCCGCTGCGCTGCGCGTATGAACGCCTTCACCGGGACCCCGAGCGGGCCATCGGTTCTGGTTGCCTGCCACATCGCGTCGGTGGCGGCATCCACGTGCCGGTCGGCGAATACCGGAACTCCCAGTGCGGTAGCCAGGTCCTCCTCAAGGAGCCTGCTGGTGATGAGCGAGTATTTTCCGAAGGAGTCGGTGTCCGAGAACTCGTTGCGCTGCCTGAGCATGACGACCGGGCCGCGGTTGGTGTTCGCGCGGATCATCACGGCCGCCACTGGCATGCAGGCGGGACGGGCCTGCCCGCCGGTCCCGTACGGCTCGAGGCCGTGTACGACGAGGTAAGGCGTCTTCTCGTCGTGCCGGCCTCCCGGCGGTGGGGGGCCGTTCACATCGCTCGCTTCGATCAGGTCACAGCGCACCTGCCGGATCGCCAGCTCTTCGCAGCCTTCGATCAATCGGCTGTGCATGTCATCTAGAATGGGATAGTTGTCGTCCGTCTCCTCGACCACCAGAAGGGGAAGGTCGTTGCTCTGATGGCCGGCCCCTATTGTCAACCAGAACTCTTTACGGCCTGTACTGCGGACGGTGACGTGCATCAGCATTTCCAAGAAATAGTGACGCATCCCCAGCAACTGCAATGCTTTGCTCCGCCTGGCAGCGGCGGCGGGGACCGCCCGCGCCTGCTGACGAGCGCAGTTTCGGATCGTGTCCACGGCCGCCTGCCAGTCCCGTACGACCGGCCCGAGCCCGACTCCGCTGCGCCCGGTGAGAATCATTGACGGCGTCGGTGTGACGTAATGCAGGCTGTCCCACGGGAAGTCCTTTTCGCTCTTGCGTACCTCCGCGGCAACTGTTGACATCGCCAGTACTACGCTCCGGCTGGCGATTCCGCATATCGAGATCTTCGAGGCCTCGCGTAACGTACGTTCCAGCTCGGAGCGCCGGTTCGCCTCCGGCGGCCCCACCAGATACTGGCTCCGTCGCAAAGCGTTCGACGACTTGGACGTGGCGGGGCCGGTTTTCCCCATCAATTCCTCGGTGAGCCGAAGATCCTCGTTGCCCCTGCCCCCATGATTTGCCATGTCGCTGTCCTCAAAGATGTGAACGATAGACGCGGGAGACCTCTCGGATCATGACCGTCCATTGCCGCAGGATGTCTTCCTCGTCGGCGTCTGATCTCGCCACCGCATTGGCGAGGCTGAGGCATGCCTCGCGAGCTGCCTGGTCCTTCAATCGCGCGGCCGACAGCACCAACCGACGACGTACCGCCGATTCCGATTCGGTCAAGGCGCGATAGACGCTGATGTCCTCGAACAGTCCCAGTATCTCGTCACATCTCGCACGCTGGTCCTCCCTTCTTCGCCGTCGACTCTCTCCCGACCCCGCAATCATCGGCGCGACAAGACCCGCGATCAGCCCTACGAGTGCCATGACTGCGGGAATGAGGGCTGGAACGACGGGCTGGTCCATGGCCTCCCCAGATCACGGTGCGCGACACGTAGGCGGACATCGAGATGGCCCCGTCATGGGCACCAATGCGGCCATTATCACATGAAAATGAAGCGCAGAGAATCATCCAATCAGGCCGTACCGGCGTCAGAGCTCAGGGCTTCGCTATTCGATAAGCGGCAGACCTGATAAATCGTCCCATTGGTCGAGCGTGGGTCGTTGAGCCGAGGCGCCGGAAGCGGCCGGGTGGAGGGCTGTGCCCGGCGGTCGCTGCCGAGCGTCAGCAGGGGCCGTAGCCCTCGTCGAAGAGGCGACGGGCCCAGTCCGCGTACCCGGCGATGATCTCGCGGACGGTGACGCCGTCGTGCAGGAACAGGTACGCGCGGTCGCCCTCGCGGGCGAGCAGCCCGGCGAAGCGGTGACTGCCGGGCGGTGCCGGCAGGTCGACGGCGCCGGGATACGCGGCGCGGACCTCGCCGACCGGCGTGCCGGCGCTGATGCCCTCGGGCGTGCTCATCGGGTCGTCGAGCCACAGCAGGACGAGCCGGTCGTCGACGAAGATCGGGCTGACCGAGCCGTGCCCCACAAGCGCGGGTCCGCATGCCTCCTCGTCGGCGCGCAGCACGCCGCGCCGGGTCAGGGCCGCCTCGGTGTCGCCGAACTCCGCGTTGCGCAGGCCTTCCAGGCTGACCACCTGGGCGGCGCCGACCGGGCGGGTGGGCCACTGTGGATGAACGCCGCTGCCGGCTGCGGACGCGGCAGCAAGCATCGCGGCAATAAAGCCGAATTGTCGTAGCTTCATGCAATCCCCCAGTCACCAACGGGGCCAGGGCGATGAGGTTGCTGGTGCTGGTCGGATTGGCGTAGTTCCCACTCTTCAGCCAGGTCGTCCCAGTAGTCGGCGGACAGTCCACGGCGGCCGTGCGCCAGCCAGCCGTCCGTGTCGCGCTCGAGGTGCAGGCCCAGCTCGGCGAACGGGTCGATCCACGCGCCCGGCTCCGCGCCCAGCCGGGCCAGCGCCGTGTTGATCGGCCACTCGGTCCGCGGCCGGTCCAGCGCGGCGTCGTACCGCGGGCCCCAGCTCACCTCGCCGCCCAGCCAGACCACCGCCGACTGGTGGCCCAGGCCGCCCGCGAACTCCGCCTCCAGGTACGCCACCGGGCCGCTCCTCGACCAGCGGGCCAGCACCTCCGCGAGCGGCGGCGACAGCACCAGCCGGAACGGGCGCTCGGCGCGCGGCTCGTCGGTGGCGTAGTCCGGCAGGCCGCCGGTCAGTTCCTGCACCAGTTGCGGGGTGACCGGCAGCAGCGCGAAGTCCTGGCGGAGCGCGGCGAGCACCGCGTGGTCCAGGTCGGCGGTCTGCTCGCGAAGCAACTCGACGTCGGCGACCACGGCGCTGAGCTGGTAACTCATCCGGTCCTCTCGGCATCCACACGCTGTGGATGGAACATGTGTACGAGGGTCTCAGGTGGTTCCGTTGGTCAGGTACCTCGGGCGTCCGTCGCTCAGCGCGGCCACCGCGTGACGCAGCCGATGCCAAACGTACGGGCGAAGCAGCGCCTGCGCATCATCGAGCGCAACGAATCGTGCGTCGGCCAGTTCGCCGTCAGCCGGTTTCAACGGCTCGGCGGGAGGCAGTGCGCCGCCGTCGAAGATGAACATCAAGCTGTCGTCCCACGGGCCGTGCGGTGCCACCCAGTCCACGACCAGCAACGGTCCGACGCGCAGTTCGAGACCCAACTCCTCGCGTAGCTCCCGCTCGGCGGCCAGGTGCGGCGGCTCGTTCGCCTCGGCCATGCCGCCCGGCAGGTCCCAGTCGGGCTTGTAGCGCGGATCTACCAACAGGATGTCGCCGTCACCGTTGCGCAGCAGTACGTCGGCACCCACCCGCTTCCGGGGCTGCCGCGCGTTGCCCTCGGCGAGGTGGACCTGCCAGGCTGCCGGATCTCGCTCGTACAGGGGACGCTCGTCGGCCATACCGACGATTGTCGGCCGTCCTCACGCCGTCGGCAGCGGCAGCGCCACCCATCTCCGCTCCCGGATGGCGTCGCGAAGCCGGTCCAGAAGCTGTGGCACGTCCGGGCACCGGACGGCATGCGACCGCAGCAGCAGTGCGAGATGTCTGAGCTGGTCGAGGACAACGGCCGACCCCAGCCCGTGGGTGAGTTCGACGGTCTGGTGCGTCAGGTCGCACGCCTCCTCGATCCGGGCCTGCCCGACGAGCGCGGTGGCCAGGAGCATCCGGGCGAGCGCCTGACTCCGCACCCGGCCGCCCGGCCGCTCGGCGACGTTGCCGTTGAGGATGCGAAGAGCGGCCGTGACGTCACCGAGGCGAAGTCCCGAACCAGCCAGCGACAGTGGTTTGGGGCAGCGGCTGTCGCCCGTGATAGGGATGGTGACGGTAGGCGCGGACAACGCGACCGAGGTGCCGATCCGCAAGCGCATGGCGAAGCGGTTCATGGGACCAGAAGCTGGGTGGAACGTCGGGAGCAGCGACGATGCGGTCCCGCTCCGCTCGTTGACAGGGAGCGCACCGTCCCGAGCCGTTGTCGGCAGCCAGGTTGGCGCCGCAACGCGCACACCTGCTTGGCCTCGATGCCGCGATCACTCACTTATTCAGTCTGCTCAGTGACTGTCGGTTATTCACGCAATGCATAACCGGCCATGACTAGGACGAGAGCTTTGACGTGCCACGTACGAGAATTGCGTGATCGACCTCGTCGGGGGCTGTCGGATCGGGGTGGCGGCGTTCGTAGCCGGGGTGACGGCGGCCCGGCCCGCGGCCGGCGAGAGTGAAAGAGGAACCGATGGCGCAGTACCTGATCTCCGTACTCGACGACACGACCGGCTCGGCCACCGACGCGGAGATGGCCGCGATCGGTGAGTTCAACGAGCGGTTGCGAGCCGACGGCCACTGGGTCTTCGCCGGTGGGCTCGCGGCGCCGGAGACGGCCACGGTCGTGGACGCGCGAGGCGGGAGTCCGCTGCTCACCGACGGGCCCTACCTGGAGACGAAGGAGTACGTCGGCGGGTTCTGGATCATCGAGGCGCCGGACTTCGACGTGGCGCTGCCGCTCGCCGCGCTGGCGTCGCAGCGGTGCAACAGGCGGGTCGAGCTGCGGCCGTTCCTGGGCGCGTGAGCGACGTCGGCGAGGCGCTCGCCCGGGTCCACCGCGGAGAGTGGGCCCGGGTCGTAGCCACGCTCGCCCGGCGCATCGGCGATCTCGACGTCGCAGAGGAGATGACAGCCGAGGCGTTCGCCGCCGCCGTCGAGCGGTGGTCGGCCGACGGCGTACCGCCGAATCCCGGCGCGTGGCTCACCACCACCGCGTACCGCAGGGCCGTCGACCGGATCCGGCGCGAGAGCCGGCGGGAGGACAAGCACCGGGAGGCGATGATGCTGGCCGACGTGCCGGAACCGCTCGGTGTCATCGACGACGACCGGCTCCGCCTGATCTTCACCTGCTGCCACCCGGCGCTGGCCATGGAGGCGCGGGTGGCGCTGACGCTGCGCCTGGTCGGCGGGCTCACGGTGCCCGAGATCGCGCGGGCCTACCTGGTTCAGGAGGCCGCCATGAGCAGGCGGATCACCCGGGCCAAGACGAAGATCAAGGCGGCCGGGATTCCGTACCGGGTGCCGTCCCGCGAGGACCTCCCGGCCCGGGTCACCGGCGTGCTCGCCGTTCTCTACCTGATCTTCAACGAGGGCTACCTCGCCTCCGACCCGGGCGGCAAGGAGGCGGTCCGCGCCGATCTGACCGCCGAGGCGATCCGCCTCACCCGGCTGGTCCGCACGCTGCTGCCCGACGACCACGAGGCCGCCGGGCTGCTGGCGCTGATGCTGCTCACCGAGGCGCGCCGGCCCGCCCGGGTCTCCGCGACGGGCGAACTCGTCGTCCTCGCCGAGCAGGACCGCAGCGCCTGGGACCGCGAACTCATCGCCGAGGGGCACGCCCTGGTCCGCGCGTGCATCGCCGCCGGACGGCCGCCGGGCCGCTACCAGATCCTCGCCGCCATAAACGCCGTCCACACCGATGCGCGCGACACGCGGGACACCGACTGGGCGCAGGTCGCCGCGCTCTACGACCATCTGGTACGCGTCGACCCGTCGCCGATCGTGCGGCTCAACCGGGCGGTGGCGGTCGCCGAGCTGGACGGGCCGCAGGTGGCGCTGGCGGAGGTGGACGGGTTGCCGCTGGAGGGTTACCACGCGTACCACGCGACGCGGGCCGAGTTGTTGCGCCGGATGGGACGGGGCGGGGAGGCGCGGGCGGCGTACGACCGGGCGATCGAGCTGGCTGGGAACAGCGCGGAGACGGCTTATCTGAAGCGGCGGCGGGACCAGTTGGGCGGCCGGTGAGGGGCACCGCGGAGTACGACTCAGGGCCGGCCCCGTGCGGGAACCGACCCTGTCGTCTGCGAGCGGAGGATACGAGATTCGAACTCGTGAGGGTGTGAACCCAACACGCTTTCCAAGCGTGCGCCCTAGGCCTCTAGGCGAATCCTCCGCGAGCCAGGATACAGGTCCCGCGACGGCGGGCCACCCCACCCTCCCGGAAGATCCACAACCCTTCGGGTAGGCTTGGCGTCACCTCCCGTGCGGCGGTACCTCGTGAACCTCCCCAGGGCCGGAAGGCAGCAAGGATAAGCGAGCTCTGCCGGGTGCACGGGAGGCCTTTCTGTCTCCCGGGCCGGGTAACGTCGCTGCGGGTCGGGTCACGGGGTGGTGGGTGGTCACCCGGGGCCGACCGGCGCAGAATGGCTCGGTCGAGAGGAGGCGGGACGGGTGGCACTGGCCCTTTACCGCAAGTACCGGCCGCGGACGTTCGCCGAGATGATCGGCCAGGAGCAGGTCACCGAGCCGCTGTCGCAGGCGCTGCGCAGCGGGCGGCTCAACCACGCCTACCTCTTCTCCGGTCCGCGGGGCTGCGGCAAGACCTCCAGCGCCCGGATCCTGGCCCGCTCCCTCAACTGCGAGCAGGGCCCCACCCCCGAGCCGTGCGGGCAGTGTGACTCGTGCCGCGGGCTGGCTCCCGACGGCGGCGGCTCGATCGACGTCATCGAGATCGACGCGGCCAGCCACGGTGGTGTCGACGACGCCCGTGAGCTGCGCGAGAAGGCGTTCTTCGCCCCGGCCCGCAGCCGCTTCAAGATCTACATCATCGACGAGGCGCACATGGTCTCGTCGGCCGGCTTCAACGCGCTGCTCAAGCTGGTCGAGGAGCCCCCTGAGTACGTCAAGTTCATCTTCGCCACCACCGAACCGGAGAAGGTCCTCGGCACGATCAAGTCGCGGACCCACCACTACCCGTTCCGGCTGTTCCCGCCGAAGGTGGTCCGCCCCTACCTCGAACAGCTCTGCGAGGCGGAGGGCGTCAAGGTCGAGCCGGCGGTCTTCCCGCTGGTGGTGCGCGCCGGCGGGGGCAGCATGCGCGACAGCCTCTCCGTGCTCGACCAGCTCATCGCGGGCGCCGGCCCGGAGGGCGTCGGCTACGCCCGGGCCGCCGCGCTGCTCGGTGTCACCGACGCCGCGCTGATCGACGAGATGTGCGACGCGCTCGCCGCCGGTGACGGCGCCGCCGCGTACGCCACCGTCGACCGGGTCGCCGAGGCCGGGCACGACTCGCGCCGCTTCGCCTCCGACCTGCTGGAACGCCTCCGCGACCTGATCGTCCTGCAGCAGGTGCCTGATGCCGCCGCCAGGGGCCTCATCGACGGCCCGGCCGACCAGATCGAGCGGATGGCCGCCCAGGCGCAGCGCCTCGGCCCGGCCACGCTGTCGCGCTGCGCCGACATCGTGCACAACGGCCTGGTCGAGATGCGCGGCACCACCGCGCCCCGGCTGCTGCTGGAACTGATCTGCGCGCGCATGCTCCTGCCCGGCGCGGACGACTCGTCCGGCGGCCTGCTCCAGCGCCTGGAGCGGATGGAGCGCCGGCTGACGCTCGGGGGCGCCGAGCTGCCGCCGGCCGCCGCCGACCCCGCGCACCCCAACCAGACCCAGGGGGTACGCCCGGCGGCTCCCGCCCCGGGCGCGGCTGCCGCCGCGGTCCACGCGGATTCCGCCGGCACGCCGGCGGCTGCCGGTGCCCCGACCGGCGCCGCCGCCGCACGTGCCGCTGCCGCCGCTGCGGTGGGCGCCCGGAACGCCGCACCCGGTTCCCGTCCGGCTCCCGCCGGGACGGAGCCGGCAGGCGGCCCGGAGGCTGCTTCCCCCGCCCCGGCCGCTCCCGAGCGAGCCGCCGTCGATCCGGCCGCTTCCGGCTCGCCCGCTGCCGCCTCTGATGCTCCCGCCGCTGCCCGACGTCCGGTACCGCCGTCCGCTGTGATGCCCGACCCGGCCACGCCCGAGCCGCCCCGCCCCGGCGCGGCGAATCCCGGCGCGCTCGACGCGGTCGCGGTGCGCCGCGTGTGGCCCGAGGTGGTCGGCAAGGTCAACCGCAGCAACAAGCGGATCGCCGCGCTGATGCGGGACGCGGTGGTACGCGACCTGGACGGCGACACGCTCGTGCTGACCGTGAAGTCGACGGTGCTGGCGAAGATGATGGCCGACCACGCCGCCGTGCTGACCGACGCGCTCTACGAGGAGCTGGGCGGTCGCTGGCAGATCCGCTGCGAGGTGGCGGGCGAGCGTGGCGCGTCCTCGCTCGGCGGCCCGTCCCGTCCGTCCGGTGCGAGCCGCGCGCAGGCCGACGCCGCACCAGGCCGCAACGCGCCCGAGAGCGCCCCGGCCCGCCCGGCGGCCGCCCCGTCCGGCCCGGCGTCCGACACCGGGTCCGGTCGCCCGGATTCCCGGGCGCTAGGTACTGCTCAGGGCCGTCCGGACGCCGACGCGGCCGATGCGGGACCGAGCCGTCCGGGCTACGACTCCGGACTCAACCGTCCCGGCTCCGACGCGGGACCGGGCCGCCCGGGTTCGGCCCACGCCGGGCCAGGCCGTCCTGACTCCGGTGTCGCCGGACGTCCGGCAACCGACGCCGTCGGCGGCGCCCCGGGACAGCCGGTGTCCGGCTCGGGCAGCGCCACGGGCAGCCGAGCCACTGGCAACCCGGCCACTGGTAGCCAGGCCGGGGGGCCGGCGGGCCGGGCAGGCGCGGGTTCGCCCGACGCCTCGCACCGTTCGACGGCGAGCCCTGCGGCAGACCAGACCGAGGAGGACTGGCCGGAGCCGGCCCGACCCGGTGGCACGGCCTCGGCCACCGGCACCGCCTCGGCGGCGAGCGGCGGCGACGGGGAGGACTGGCCGGCTGCGGCCCGTCCGGGCGGGGGCACGGCTACCGCTACCGCGCCTGTCGTCGTACCCAAGCCTGCGGCACCCGCGGCGGCGCCGGCGCCTGCCGCTGCGGCGAGGCCGGCGGGGGCGAAGAACAGCGCGATCGCGGCGGCGCGTGCGGCCGCGGCGGCTGCTGCTGCGGGCGGTGGTCCCGGCAAGGGGCCGCGCGCGGCGCAGCCGGCGCGGAAGACGGCCGATGCCGAGTGGGCGGGCGAGCCGCCCTACGACCCGGACTTCGACGGCCCGGTGCGAGGTGGGGGCGCGCCTGCGGCGGCACCCGCCTACGAGGGATTCGACCCGGGCGACGAGCCGCTGGACGACGTGATCGACGAGCGGACCGCCCGGCAGTCGAGCGAGGAGCAGGCGGTGCAGCTGCTGCGCGAGACGTTCGGCGCGGAGAAGATCGACGAGGTGGACGCGCGCTGAGCGCGCGCCGACCGCGATTCAGCGGTGCCGTGGCCCGACTAGGCTGGGCGCGGCCGAGCAGACGAGTGGAAGAAGGAGCGGTCCGTGCGCCCAGGTGGACAGCCGAACATGCAGCAGATGCTGAAGCAGGCGCAGAAGATGCAGCAGCAGATCGCCAAGGCCCAGGCCGAGCTGGCCGAGGCGGAGCTGACCGGCACCGCCGGCGGGGGTCTGGTCACCGCGACGGTCGCCGGTACCGGTGAGCTGAAGGCGATCAAGATCGACCCGAAGGCGGTCGACCCGGAGGACGTCGAGACGCTGGAGGACCTTGTGGTCGCGGCCGTGCACAACGCCGCCGAGGCGGCCCGCGAGCTGACCGAGAAGAAGATGGGCCCGGTCGCGGGCGGCATGGGCGGCCTCGGCCTGTCCGGGTTCTGAGCCGGCAGATGTACGAGGGTGCCATCCAGGATCTGATCGACGAGCTGGGCCGGTTGCCGGGCGTGGGCCCGAAGAGCGCTCAGCGGATCGCGTTCCACGTGCTGTCGGCGGATCCGGCCGACGTCAACCGGCTGGCCGGCGCGCTGCGCAAGGTCAAGGACCTGGTCCGGTTCTGCACGACCTGCTACAACGTGGCCGAGTCGGAGCAGTGCCGGATCTGCCGCGACCCACGGCGTACCGACGAGGTGCTCTGTGTGGTCGAGGAGCCGAAGGACGTGGTGGCGATCGAGCGGACCGGCGAGTTCCGCGGGCGCTACCACGTGCTCGGCGGCGCGATCAATCCGCTGGAGGGCATCGGCCCGGACAACCTGCGGATCCGTGAGCTGATGACCCGCCTCGGCGGCGGCGAGGTCCGCGAGCTGATCCTCGCCACCGACCCGAACACCGAGGGCGAGGCGACCGCCACCTATCTGGCGCTGATGGTCAAGCCGATGGGGATCGCGGTGACCCGGCTCGCGAGTGGACTGCCGGTCGGCGGCGACCTGGAGTACGCCGACGAGATCACGCTGGGCCGGGCCTTCGAGGGCCGACGGGCCGTCTGAATCCGGTCGTGCCGCCTCCGGCGGGTGCCCTGCGGGGTGCCCGCCGGACGTGTCTCCGGGCCGGAACGGGATGCTCGTCGATCTAACAGGAACGTGCGTCCGGGACCGGATCGACGTAATAAATTCGGCCTTCTAGCCGACGAAACATCGGAAACGCAAGGGATTCTCCTTCGATTCGTATGCCTCGTTGCGGAACAGACACGATTCGATACCAACCCGCCCCCCGCCCGTTTCCGCGCCGTCCACCCGAGGGCTAAGGTCTGCGCACATCGGTGACCCTGTCACCACGTTGTCCGTACCCCCAAGGACGAGGTGAAGCACCATGCGTGCATCCAGGCCGAAGGTCGCAATCGCGGCCATCGCGGTCGCGGCCCTCGCGGTTGCAGGCTGCGCCGAGAGCGACCGTGAGAGTGGCTCCGGAGATAGCAAGAAGGACACCCTCGTCTTCGGCGTCGCCGGAGACCCGAAGGTGCTCGACCCCAGCTTCGCCAGCGACGGTGAGTCGCTGCGCGTGGCGCGCCAGGTCTTCGAGACCCTGGTCCGTCCGGAGGAGGGCGGCACCAAGGTGACGCCGGGCCTCGCCGAGTCCTGGACGCCGGATGCGGCGGGCACGACCTGGACGTTCAAGCTCCGCTCGGGCGTCAAGTTCCACGACGGCACCGACTTCAACGCCGAGGCCGTCTGCGCCAACTTCGACCGCTGGTACAACGCCAAGGGCCTCATGCAGAGCCCGGACGTGACCGCGTACTGGCAGGACGTCATGGGCGGGTTCGCCAAGAACGAGAACCCGGACCTGCCGCCGAGCCTCTTCAAGTCCTGCACCGCCAAGGACGCCACCACTGTGGACCTGGCGTTCACCCGGGTCTCCAGCAAGATCCCGGCCGCGCTCATGCTGCCGTCGTTCTCGATCCAGAGCCCCAAGGCGATGGAGCAGTACGACGCCAGCAACGTGACCGGCACCGCCGAGGACATCAAGTACCCCGCGTACGCGATGGAGCACCCGACCGGCACCGGCCCGTTCAAGTTCAAGGCGTGGGACATCGCGAACAAGTCGCTCACCATCGAGCGCAACGACGACTACTACGGCGACAAGGCCAAGCTGAAGACCATCATCTTCAAGACGATCTCGGACGAGAACGCCCGCAAGCAGGCGCTCCGCTCGGGTGACATCCAGGGCTACGACCTGGTCGGCCCGGCGGACGTGGAGCCGCTGAAGAAGGAGGGCTTCAACGTCCTCACCCGGCCCGCCTTCAACATCCTCTACCTGGCGATCAACCAGAAGGGGAACCCGAAGCTGGCCGACCTGAAGGTCCGGCAGGCCATCGCGCACGCGCTGAACCGGCAGGCCCTGGTCGACTCGAAGCTGCCCCCGGGCGCCAAGGTCGCGATGAACTTCTTCCCGGACACCGTCGAGGGCTGGAACGGCGACGTCACCAAGTACGACTACAACCCGGAGAAGGCCAAGCAGCTGCTGGCCGAAGCCGGCGCGTCGAACCTGACGCTGAAGTTCCACTACCCGACCGAGGTCACCCGGCCGTACATGCCGAACCCGAAGGACATCTTCGAGCTGCTCTCGGCGGACCTCAAGGCGGTCGGCATCAACGTCCAGGCCATCCCGCTGAAGTGGAGCCCGGACTACCTCAACGCCACCACCTCCGGCAACAAGCACGACCTGCACTTCCTCGGCTGGACCGGTGACTACGGCGACGCGTACAACTTCATCGGCACCTTCTTCGACCGCCCGAAGGACGAGTGGGGCTTCAACAACCCCCAGCTCTTCGCGCAGTTCAAGGACGCCGACACCACCGCCGACGCGGCGGCCCGTACGGAGAAGTACAAGGCACTGAACAAGACGATCATGGACTTCCTGCCGGGCGTGCCGATCTCGCACTCCCCGCCGGCGATCGTGTTCGGCAAGGACGTGACCGGGATCAAGGCGAGCCCGCTCACCGACGAGCGGTACGCGACCGCAGAGTTCAAGTGATCTGAAGGCACCGTACGCGGGCGGGCGCTGTGACCACAGCGCCCGCCCGCACCCCTCCGCACACCCTCCGAGGCGCCCGTGTTCCGGTTCATCATCAGACGCCTGCTACAGCTGATACCCACGCTGTTCGGGCTCTCCGTCCTGCTGTTCATCTGGCTCCACCGACTTCCCGGCGGGCCCGAGACCGCGATCCTCGGAGAACGGGGCACGCCCGAGACGCGCGCCGCCATCCGGCGCAACCTCGGCCTCGACGAGCCGATCCTGGTCCAGTACGCCCGCTTCCTGCGGCGGATGATCCGGCTCGACCTGGGCACCTCGACCGGTACGAAGCGGGCCGTCACCACGGAGTTCGTGGAGCGGTTCCCCGGCACCGTCGAGCTGACCGTGATGGCCATGATCCTCGCGGTCGGCATCGGCATCCCGCTCGGCTACCTGGCCGCCCGCCGCCGGGGCCGGTTCCTCGACCACGCCTCGGTCGGCGGATCGCTCATCGGCATCTGCATCCCGGTCTTCTTCCTGGCGTACGTGCTCAAGGCGATCTTCGCGGAGAACCTGGGCTGGTTCCCCTCCAGTGGCCGGCAGGACCCGACCATCGGGGCGACCCGGGTCACCAACTTCTTCGTCCTCGACGGGCTCATGACCCGCGAGTGGGACGCCGCCGCCGACGCGCTCTGGCACCTCGTGCTGCCGGGCATCGCGCTCGCCAGCATCCCGCTCGCGATCATCGTCCGGATCACCCGGGCCAGCGTGCTGGAGGTGCTCAACGAGGACTTCGTCCGGACCGCCGAGGCCAAGGGCCTGACCGAGCGGACCGTACGCCGCCGGCACGTGCTGCGTAACGCCATGCTGCCGGTGGCCACCTCGATCGGCCTGCAGACCGGTCTCCTGCTCTCCGGCGCGGTGCTCACCGAGACCGTGTTCGCGTTCAGCGGCATCGGCGCGTTCGTCGCCGAGTCGATCAGCCAACGCGACTACCCGGTGCTGATGGGCTTCATCATGATCATTGCGGTGGTGTACGTGCTGGTGAATCTCCTGGTCGACCTCTCCTACAGCGTGATCGACCCGAGGGTGAGGGTGCGATGACCATCACCACTGGCAAGAAGCGCGAGAAGATCGACCGGCTCGCCGAGCTGGCCGCCCGCGACGACGAGCAGGGGGTGAGCCTCTGGAAGGAGGCGTTCCGCCGGCTGCGGCGCAACCCGGCGGCCGTCATCGGCGTCATCATCCTGGCGGTCTTCGTCCTGGTCGCCGTCATCGGGCCGTTCCTCGTCCCGTACAGCCCGACGGACTCCATCGGCATCCGCGAAGGACTGGTCAAGTCCGGCCAGGGCATCATCCCGGGCGTCTCCGCCGACCACTGGCTCGGCTTCGACCACCAGGGCCGGGACGAGTTCAGCCGGCTCATCGTCGGCGCCCGGCAGACGCTGCTCGTCGGCGTGGTCTCCACCCTGATCGGCCTCGCGGTCGGCGCGCTGATCGGCGGCGTCGCCGGTGCCGCGGCCGGGCTCGGCGGGCGCTGGGGCCGCTGGATCGACACCACCCTGATGCGCTTCATCGACATGCTGCTGGCCATGCCGAGCCTGCTGCTCGCGGTGAGCATCGCGGCGCTGCTCGGCGCCAGCCTCACCACCGTGATGATCGCCGTCGGTGTGGTGTCCGTGCCGATCTTCGCCCGGCTGCTGCGCGGCTCGATGATCGCGCAGGCCAACAGCGACTACGTGCTGGCCGCGACGTCGCTCGGCGTGAAGCGCTCCAGGATCGCCCTCACCCACGTGGTGCCGAACTCGATCGCCCCGGTCATCGTGCAGGCCACGCTGACGCTGGCCACCGCGATCATCGAGGCGGCCGCGCTGTCCTTCCTCGGTCTCGGCAACCCCGACTCGGCCATCCCGGAGTGGGGCGTCATGCTCGCCGACGCGCAGCCGTACCTGGGCATCCGGCCCGGCCTGGCGATCTATCCGGCGCTCGGCATCATCATCACCGCGCTCGGGTTCACCCTGCTCGGTGAGGCGATGCGCGAGGCCCTCGATCCAAAGCTGCGGAAGTAGGTCAGTCAGTCATGGCACTGCTCGAAGTGGACGACCTCTCCGTCACGTTCGCCCGTCGTGGGCAGCGCACCGTGCACGCGGTGGACGGGGTGTCCTTCTCGGTCGACGCCGGCGAGGTGGTCGGCCTGGTCGGCGAGTCCGGCTGCGGCAAGAGCGTCACGTCGCTGGCCATCATGGGCCTGCTGCCCAAGCAGCCGGGCCTGCGCGTGGGCGGCAAGGCGGTCTTCGACGGCACCGACCTGCTCCAGCTCGATGACCGGTCCCGCCGCGACATCCGCGGCCGGGACGTGGCGATGATCTTCCAGGACCCGCTGTCCTCGCTGAACCCGGTCATCCCGATCGGGCTCCAGGTGACCGAGGTGCTGGCCCGGCACCGGGGCATGAAGGGCGAGGCGGCCACCAAGGAGGCGGCCGCCCTGCTCGACCGGGTGGGCATCCCGGACCCGCGGCGGCGGCTCAAGGAGTACCCGCACCAGCTCTCCGGCGGCATGCGGCAGCGGGCGCTGATCGCCATGGCTGTCGCCTGCCAGCCCCGGCTGCTGATCGCCGACGAGCCGACCACCGCGCTCGACGTCACCATCCAGGCGCAGATCCTGGAGCTGCTCAAGGACCTGGTCCGGGACTCCGGCACCGCACTGGTGATGATCACTCACGACCTCGGCGTGGTGGCCGGCATGTGCGACACCATCAACGTGCTCTACGCCGGCCGGGTGGTGGAGACGGCCACCCGTCGTCCGCTGTTCCGCCAGCCCCGGCACCCGTACACCGAGGGGTTGCTCGGTTCGGTGCCGCGCCTGGACGCCGGCCGCGGCGAACGGCTGAACCCCATCCCCGGCTCGGTGCGTGACGTGCTGCCCTGGCCGGACGGCTGCGCGTTCGCCCCGCGCTGCGCCCGCCGCGTCGACGCGTGTGTGGGCGAGCCGCCGGAGCTGGTGCTGACCCACGACGCGCGCAGCTACCGCTGCGTCAACCCGGTGCCGGTCCCCGGCCTGACCCCGGAGGCGGACGCCCGCGCGACCGCGCCGACGACCGCCGAACCGGGTGCGGTGCCGGCCCAGGCCGAGCCGGCCGACCCGCCCGCCGTGCCCGGCTTCGGACCGGCTCCGCGCGAGGAGGAGACCCCATGAGCGACAACGACATCCTCGTCGAGGTCCGCGATCTGAAGGTGCACTTCCCGATCCGCCGGGGCGTGATCTTCGACCGCACGGTCGGGCACGTCAAGGCGGTCGACGGGGTCGACCTGAGCATCCCGCGCGGCAAGACGTACGGGCTGGTGGGCGAGTCGGGCTGCGGCAAGTCCACGCTCGGCCGGGCGCTGCTCCAGCTCAACCCGCCGACCAGCGGCGAGGTGAAGTTCGACGGCGTCGAGCTGACCACGCTCCCCGCCGGCAAACTGCGCGCGATGCGCCGCCGGATGCAGATGATCTTCCAGGATCCGATGTCCAGCCTGGACCCCCGGCAGAACGTCGAGTCGATCCTGACCGAGGGCCTCCAGACCCACGGCATCGGCGCGAACCGGGACGACCGGCGGCGGATCATCGGCGAGACGCTCGACGCGGTGGGCCTGCCGAAGTGGGCGCTGTCCCGCTACCCGCACGAGTTCTCCGGCGGCCAGCGCCAGCGCATCGGCATCGCCCGCGCGCTGGTCCTCGGCCCGGAGCTGATCGTCGCCGACGAGCCGGTCTCCGCGCTGGACGTCTCGATCCAGGCGCAGGTGGTGAACCTGCTCGACGAACTCCAGGACAGCCTCGGCCTGACCTACCTGGTCATCGCGCACGACCTGGCCGTGGTGCGGCACATCTCCGACATCGTCGGCGTGATGTACCTGGGCGCGCTGGTGGAGGAGGCGCCGAGCGACCGGCTCTACACCGAGCCGCTGCACCCGTACACCCGGGCGCTGATGTCGGCGGTGCCGGTGCCGGACCCGGACGTGGAGGACCGGCGCGAGCGCATCCTGCTCGCCGGTGACCTGCCGTCGCCGGCCAACCCGCCGTCGGGCTGCCGGTTCCACACCCGCTGCCCGTGGGCGCAGCCGACCCGCTGCGCCGACGAGCGGCCGGAGCTGCGCCAGATCGGCGCCAGCCGGGTGGCCTGCCACTGGGCCGAGAAGATCGCCGCCGGTGAGCTGCGCCCGCACGAGGTGACCGCGAAGATCACCCGGCCGGAGGGGGAGGGCGAGGAGCCGGGCGTGGTCTCCGCGCCCAGCGAGCCCGGATCGTACGTCTGACACGACGAAGCGCGCCCCCACCCGGGCCGGGTGGGGGCGCGCCTTGTCGTCGGTCAGCCCTCGGGGCGGTTGAGCAGGCCCACCGCGATCGTGTGCACGGCGTCGAGCGCGGCCGGGTCGGCCAGTGGCGCGGAACCGCCGGTGACCGCGTACCACTCGTCGGCGTCCTTGTACTGCACCCGCAGCGTCACCCGGCCGTCGGCGTGCTCGGTGCGCAGCGTCAACTCGCCGGTCACCACGCCCACCTCGTCGGTCATGACCCCGCCCGGACCTGCGGTGATGTCCGAGGTGCGGTCCGCCGGTCCGCCCGGTGCGCCCCCGGCCGGTGCGCCCGGCACCACGTCGGCGGTCATGCCCGCCCCGGCGACGTCCGCGGACGCCGGCTGCCGGCCGTCCGCCGTCATCCCGGCCGAGGCCGGACCCGCCGGTGCCGACTCCGGGGCCGGTGCGGCGTCTGCCTCCGGCGCCGGTGTGGCGTCCGGCCCGGTCACGGTTTGCTCGCCCATGTGCAGCCCTCCAGCATGTCGGTGAGAGCGGCCTTCTCGGCACTTGTCACAGTCAGCCGCCAGTAGTGCTTGACCGTCACCCAGTCCGCCGCGTACTGACACCAGGACGACCGGTTCGGCGGCTTCCACTGGGACGGATCCTGGTCACCCTTTGCCCGGTTGGACCGCGCCGAAACCGCGATGAGCTGCGGCCGCGTCAGGTCGTTGGCGAAGTCGCCGCGCTTCGAGTCGTCCCACTCGTCCGCGCCCGAACGCCACGCGGCGGCCAGCGGAACGGTGTGGTCGATGTCCACGTCCGACGGATCGTTGAGCACCACACCGTCGTAGACGCTCTCCCACCGCCCGCCCACCACGTTGCAGCCGGACAACTTGATGCCCTCGCCGTCGCGTTGCAGCACGCTGTCGCGGACGTCGCAGTTCTTGCCGGTATCCCGCCAGTGCGGGAAGCGGGAGCGGCTGTAGCCCTTCATCGACCCGGCGGTGGCCACTGTCAGCTCACCGAGCTGCTTGTTGACGTTCCCGGTGGCACTGGGCGGCGCCTCCGGCTCGGTGACCGACACGTCGCAGCCGGCCACGCCGAGGGCGAGCACCGCGCTCAGCGCGGCCGCCAGCCCGGCTCGGGCTCCTGATCTCGTACGCACAGACGACACCTCTCCAGCTTGCGTGCTCCGGGCGAGTCCGCACAGTACCCGGCGGCGGTTTCCGCGATTCGTGGCGTCGACGGTGGGCGGCGGGCAGAGTGGTGAGACGTGACCGCACCCGCTCCCGCGCTGCGTACCGGCTCCGCCGCCGGACGCGGCACGCTGCTCGCCGCGATCCTCGCCTCCGGCATGGTGTTCCTGGACAGCACTGTCGTCAACGTCGCGCTGCCGCGGCTCGGCGCCGAACTGGACGCCACAGTCGCCGGTCTTCAGTGGACCGTGAACGGCTACCTGCTCATGCTCGCCGCGTTCGTGCTGCTCGGCGGCGCGCTCGGGGACCGGTTCGGCAGGCGGCGCGTCTTCCTGCTCGGCGTGGTCTGGTTCGCTGTGGCGTCGGTGCTCTGCGGGCTGGCCCAGGACACCGGCTGGCTCGTCGCCGCCCGGTTCCTCCAGGGCGCCGGCGGGGCGCTGCTCACCCCCGGGTCGCTGTCCGTGCTCCAGGCCAGCTTCCACCCGGACGACCGGGGCCGGGCCATCGGCACCTGGTCCGGGCTGTCCGGTGTGTCCACCGCGCTCGGTCCGCTGCTCGGCGGCTGGCTGATCGACACGCTCTCCTGGCGGTGGATCTTCTTCGTCAACCTGCCGCTGGCCGTCGGCGTGGTGCTCGCCGCGCTGCGCTGGGTGCCGGAGAGCCGGGACGAGGAGATATCCCGCACCGGGGGCGGGCGGCGGCGGTTCGACGTGGCGGGCGCGCTGCTCGGCGCGCTCGCGCTCGGCGGTGTCACGTACGCGCTCATCGACGCCCCGGCGCGCGGCCTGGACTCCCCGGCGGTGCTGGTCGCGGCGGTGCTCGGGGTGGTCGCCGTGGTGGTCTTCGTGCTGGTCGAGCGGCGGCGCGGCGACACCGCGATGCTGCCCACCGGGCTGTTCTCCAGCCGGCTGTTCTCCGTGCTGAACGTCTTCACAGTCGTCGTGTACGCGGCGCTCGGCGGGTTCACCTTCTTCCTCGCCGTCTACCTGCAGAACGTGGTCGGCTGGTCGGCGCTGCTCACCGGCCTGGCCACAGTGCCGATGACTGTGCTGCTGCTGGTCGGCTCGCCGCGCGCGGGCGCGCTGTCGGCGCGCATCGGCCCCCGGCTGCCGCTCACCGTCGGGCCGGTGATCGCCGCCGTGGGTCTGCTGCTGTTGCGCCGGGTCGGGCCTGGTGCGTCGTACTGGGTGGACGTGCTGCCGGGCGTGGCGCTGTTCGGCGCCGGGCTCACTCTCGTGGTGGCGCCGCTGACCACGTCGGTGCTCGGTGCCGTCTCGGACCGGTTCGCCGGGGTGGCGAGCGGCTTCAACAACGCCGCGTCCCGGGCCGGTGGTCTGCTCGCGGTGGCCGCGTTGCCGCTGCTGGTGGGGCTGTCGGGCACCGGGTACGAGCAGAAGGGTGCGCTGGCCGACGCGTACCGGGGGGCGCTGGCGTGGTGCGCGGGGCTGCTGCTGGCCGGCGCGGTGCTCGCCGCCGTGCTGATCCACCGCCCCCGGCGGGGGGAAGGAAGGGCCCCTTCTTAACGCCTCCGGTAGAGGAAGGGCCCCTTGTTAACACTCGGGCCATTCGGGCGCGGGCGTTAAGAAGGGCCCCCTCCTATGCAGAATGCGTTAAGAAGGGGCCCTTCCTTACACCTCAAGCACCTCAGGCGCGGGTGCGGTTCACCGCGCTCGTGACCGCCTTGATCGAGGCGGTGACGATGTTGGCGTCCACCCCGACGCCCCACACCGTACGGCCGTCCACCTCGCACTCCACGTACGCGGCGGCCTGCGCGTCCCCGCCGGAGGACAGCGCGTGCTCGTGGTAGTCGAGCACCCGTACCGCCACGCCCAGGGACTGCAACGCGTTGACGTACGCGTCGATCGGGCCGTTGCCGACAGCGGTGAGCTGGCGGGTCTCGCCGCCGAAGCCGACGCGGGCGTCGATCTCGACCTTGCCGTCGACGGTGCCGATCGTGTACTCGGCCAGCTTCACGGCCGGGTCGACCTGGTGGTCGACCAGGTAGTTGCGGGCGAAGATCTCCCACATCGCGCCCGGCTCGACCTCGCCGCCGTCGTGGTCGGTGACCTGCTGCACCACGCCGGAGAACTCGATCTGGAGGCGGCGCGGCAGGTCGAGCTGGTGCTCGGTCTTCATGATGTACGCGACGCCGCCCTTGCCGGACTGCGAGTTGACCCGGATGACCGCCTCGTAGGTGCGGCCCAGGTCCTTCGGGTCGATCGGCAGGTAGGGCACCGCCCAGGTGAAGTCGTCCACGGGCACCCCGGCCGCCGCCGCGTCGGCGTTCAGCGCGGCGAAGCCCTTGTTGATCGCGTCCTGGTGCGAGCCGGAGAACGCGGTGTAGACCAGGTCGCCCGCGTACGGGTGGCGCTCGTGCACCGGCAGCTGGTTGCAGTACTCGACCGCGCGCTTGACCTCGTCGATGTTCGAGAAGTCGATCATCGGGTCGATGCCCTGGGAGAACATGTTCAGGCCCAGCGTCACCAGGTCGACGTTGCCGGTGCGCTCGCCGTTGCCGAACAGGCAGCCCTCGATCCGGTCGGCGCCGGCCAGCAGGCCCAGCTCGGCGGCGGCCACGCCGGTGCCCCGGTCGTTGTGCGGGTGCAGGCTCAGCACCAGGCTGTCCCGCCGGGGCAGGCGCCGGTGCATCCACTCGATCGAGTCGGCGTAGACGTTCGGCATCGCCATCTCGACGGTGGCCGGCAGGTTGATGATCAGCTTGCGGTCCGGCGTCGGGTCGATCACGTCGATCACCGCCGAGCAGACCTCCAGCGCGTACTCCAGCTCGGTGCCCGTGTACGACTCCGGCGAGTACTCGTAGTGGATCTCGGTGTCCGGGGTGTGGATCTCCGCGTACTTCTGGCACAGCCGCGCGCCCTGGGTGGCGATGTCGGTGATGCCGTCGCGGTCCAGGCCGAAGACCACCCGGCGCTGCAGCGTCGAGGTGGAGTTGTAGAAGTGCACGATGGCCCGGTGCGCGCCGCGCAGCGACTCGAAGGTCCGCTCGATCAGGTGCTCCCGGCACTGGGTCAGCACCTGGATGGTGACGTCCTCGGGGATCAGGTCCTGCTCGATCAGCTGCCGTACGAAGTCGTAGTCGGTCTGGCTCGCCGACGGGAAGCCGACCTCGATCTCCTTGTAGCCCATCTGCACCAGGAGCTGGAACATCCGCCGCTTGCGCTCGGGCGACATCGGGTCGATCAGGGCCTGGTTGCCGTCGCGGAGGTCGACTGCGCACCAGCGGGGCGCGGCCTCGACGCGGCGGGTGGGCCAGGCGCGGTCCGGCAGGTCGACGCCGAACTCGCTGTCGTACGGAACGTAGCGGTGGACCGGCATCCGGCTGGGGCGCTGGCGGGCGAACGGATCGGTCTCGGTGACAGGTTGAGCCATCTCGGAGTGCTCCCTGGAACATGTGGCGTCAGCAGATCGGAAAGGTGTCGGCGGGCTGCCGGGCGACGGTGCGCGGCGGTGCCGAGAAGAAGATCGGATGTGCTGGACGGCGCGTAGCGACTCCGCGACGAGGTGCCGGCCGGTCAGGCCTCGTCGCGGCAGCCAAGGAGAAGGTACGCGCGCCACATGACAAGGTCACCCTACGTGGTGGGACGTGCAGTGGGAAGGCTCGTCCGGACTATGGGATCAGAGTCACCGGATCGGGGCCGGCTACGGGGTCCCCGGACTCGGGGCGTCCCGTCCCACCGGCTCGCCGTCTGTCACCGCACCGGCCAGCTCGACGGTGCCCGGCGCGGCGCCGGGCTCGCCGGTCAGCGTCAGGGTGCCGAATCCGGCCCGTACCGCCGCGGGTGTGCCGTCCTCCCGGAAGCAGTAGATGCCCACGTCCAGCGGCGCGTTGAGCGATGCCGAGGTGCTGTCGACCGTGTAGCAGGGGCCGGTGGCGCCGGGCAGCGGCTCGGCGGGGGACACCGCGAGCGGCGCGCGCCGGTCGGTGAGCACCTCCAGCCAGTCGGTGAACGGGTGCTGCACGCGGGGGTCGAGCCGGCGCGGCACCGCGTCGTCGGCGTCGCCGAGGCGGACGCAGGTCGCCGCCTGCGCCCAGCCGGCCGAGGGCAGCGCGCACTGGAACAGCCCGTCGGACGTGCCGGCGAGCGAGACGTCCACCGTGCCGGCGTGCCCCCAGCCGGGCACGTCGACCCGCCAGCTGCCGTCGTTGGCGCTGGTCACCGACACCGTGCGGGGCGTGCCCTCGGCGGGCGCGAACGCGTACGTGGCGGTGAGGTGCCGGTCCTGCGCCGCGGCGGCCAGTCCGGCCAGTTCCTCGCGGGCGGCGTCGACCTGCACCGGGACCGGGTCGGCGGTGCCGGTGGGCGCCGCCTCGGGGTGGCCGCCGTCGCAGGCGGCCAGCAGTACCGGCAGGGTGAGCGCGAGCACGCCGGTCAGCCGGCGGGCCGCACGTCGATGAGCGTGCACCGGCTCATTCTGCGTCGTGGGGAGGGTCCAGGTCAGCCCACCGTACGGCTGTACCGCTTGGCGTGTCGCGTACTCCCGGGCTGGTGAGCCGCCCCACGGCGGGGCCGGATGGTGGGATCACCCGACCCGGCCTCGCGGGCCGCCCGATAGGCTGAGGCGGTCTGACACGCGCCGCCGGACCGAGAGAACCGGCGGCGTCGGCACGCTCAGGGTCGTCGCTGGGAGGGAGTGCACCGTCGTGGCACTCGTGGTGCAGAAGTACGGCGGGTCCTCCGTCGCCAACGCCGAGCGGATCAAGCGGGTGGCCGAGCGCATCGTGGCCGCGCGCAAGGCCGGCGACGACGTGGTGGTGGTGGTGTCCGCCATGGGCGACACCACCGACGAGCTGCTCGACCTGGCCAACCAGGTCAGCCCGCTGCCGCCGGGCCGTGAGCTGGACATGCTGCTCACCGCCGGGGAGCGGATCTCCATGGCGCTGCTGGCCATGGCCATCCACAACCTGGGGTACGAGGCACGCTCGTTCACCGGTTCGCAGGCCGGCGTGATCACCACCTCGGTGCACGGCCGGGCCCGGATCATCGACGTGACCCCGGGGCGGCTCAAGGGCGCGCTGGACGAGGGCGCGGTGGTCATCGTCGCCGGTTTCCAGGGCGTCTCGCAGGACACCAAGGACGTCACCACGCTCGGGCGGGGCGGTTCGGACACCACTGCCGTGGCGCTCGCCGCCGCGCTGGAGGCGGACGTCTGCGAGATCTACACCGACGTGGACGGCATCTTCACCGCCGACCCGCGCATCGTGCCGAACGCCCGGCACATCAAGCAGATCACGTACGAGGAGATGCTGGAACTGGCCGCCTGCGGCGCGAAGGTGCTGCACCTGCGCAGCGTCGAGTACGCGCGGCGCGCGGGCTTGCCGATCCACGTCCGTTCGTCATACTCGACCAACACCGGCACGATGGTCACCGGATCGATGGAGGACCTTCCTGTGGAACAGGCACTGATCACCGGGGTCGCCCACGACCGCAGCGAAGCGAAGATCACGATCGTCGGCGTGCCCGACGAGCCGGGCGCCGCCGCGTCGATCTTCGACACCGTGGCCGGCGCGGAGATCAACATCGACATGATCGTGCAGAACGTGTCCACCGAGGGCACCGGCCGCACGGACATCTCGTTCACGCTGCCCAAGGCCGACGGCCCGACCGCGATGACCGCGCTCAGCAAGATCCAGGAGTCGGTCAAGTTCAAGGGCCTGCTGTACGACGACCACGTCGGCAAGGTCTCCCTCATCGGCGCGGGCATGCGCTCGCACCCGGGCGTGGCCGCCGGCTTCTTCGCCGCGCTCGGCGCGGCCGGCGTGAACATCGAGATGATCTCCACGTCGGAGATCCGGGTCTCCGTGGTCTGCCGCGACACCGACCTCGACAAGGCGGTCCGCGCCATCCACGACGCCTTCGAGCTGGGTGGTGACACCGAAGCCGTCGTCTACGCCGGCACCGGGCGGTAACGCGCCATGGCGTCGCTGCCCACCCTCGCCGTGGTCGGGGCGACAGGTGCCGTCGGTACGGTGATGTGCCAGATCCTCTCCTCCCGGCGCAACGTGTGGGGCGAGATCCGGCTGCTCGCCTCCGAGCGGTCGGCCGGCCGGCGCGTGCAGTGCCGGGGCGAGGAGCTGACCGTCCAGGCGCTCACCGCCGACGCGCTCGACGGCGTCGACGTGGCGATGTTCGACGTGCCGGACGACGTCTCCGCGGAGTGGGCCCCGGTCGCCGCCGCGCGCGGCGCGGTGGTGGTGGACAACTCCGGCGCGTTCCGGATGGACCGCGACGTCCCGCTGGTGGTCCCCGAGATCAACCCCGAGCAGGTACGCAACCGGCCCAAGGGCATCATCGCCAACGCCAACTGCACCACGCTGGCGATGATCGTGGCGGTCGCGCCGCTGCACCGCGAGTACGGGCTGCGCGAGCTGGTGCTCGCGTCGTACCAGGCGGTCTCCGGGGCGGGCCAGGCCGGCGTGGACGCGCTGCACCTCCAGCTCGGCAAGATCGCCGGCGACCGGGTGCTCGGTTCCCGCGCCGGTGACGTGCGACAGGCAGTCGGCGACGAGCTGGGTCCGTTCCCGGCCCCGCTGGCGCTGAACGTCGTACCGTGGGCGGGCTCGCTCGCCGACGGCGGCTGGTCCTCCGAGGAGATGAAGCTGCGCAACGAGTCGCGCAAGATCCTCGGGCTGCCCGACCTCAAGGTGTCCGCCACCTGCGTACGGGTGCCGGTGGTGACCGGCCACTCGGTCGCCGTGCACGCGGTCTTCGCCACCGAGGTGGACGCCGAGGGCGCCCGTGAGGTGCTGCGCAACGCGCCGGGCGTGATCCTGGTCGACGACCCGGCCGCAGGGGAGTTCCCGATGCCGATCGACGCCGTCGGCACCGACCCCTCGTGGGTGGGCCGGATCCGCCGCGCGGTGGACGACCCCCGCGCTCTGGACCTCTTCGTGACGGGCGACAACCTCCGCAAGGGCGCCGCCCTCAACACGGCCCAGATCGCCGAACTCCTGGCCAAGGACCTGACCCGCCCATAACGCCGCCCTCCTCCCGCCGCCCTCCCTCCCGCCGCCGCCCCGTCCGGCGTTGATCTTGCACTTTCGGCCCTGCTTGTGGGGCATATGCGGCATTTGCCAGGGCCTAAAGTGCAAGATCGCGGGGGAGAGGGGTGACGGGAGAGGGGTGACGGGGGCGGGGGCGGGGCGGACGGAGTGGGTCAGGCGGCGGAGAGGTGGACGCCGTCTCGGCCGTGGCGCTTCACGGCGTAGAGAGCCTGGTCGGCTCGGTGCAGGGTGCGTTCGGGAGACTCGCCGGGTCTCGGCAGGGCGATGCCGACGCTGATCGTCCGGCCGGTACGCCGGGCCGCCTCGGTGAGCCGCTCGGCGATCCGTACCGCCTCCTCCGGGCGGCTCACCTCGATCACCGCCACGAACTCGTCGCCGCCGGTCCGGTACAGCTCGTCGCCCTGACGTAGCGCGCCTTCGAGCGCCCGGGCCAGCCCCACCAGGAGCCGGTCACCGGCCTGGTGGCCGTACGTGTCGTTGACGTCCTTGAACCCGTCCACGTCGATCGCCAGCAGCGCGGTACGCCCCGGCGTGGCGGTGGCGATCCGCTGCCCGAACGGGCCGGTGTGCCGCAGCCCGGTGAGCGGGTCCGAGCTGGCCTGCTCGCGGAGCCGGGCGAGCGTACGCAGCCGGTCCAGGCAGGTCCACGCCTGCCCGGCGAGCAGCTCGATCAGGTTGACTGTGGTCGGGTCGGGGCGCAGGCGCTGCTCGTCGGCGACGAGCAGCACGCCACCGGAGGCCGGTGTGCCGACCGGCACCGCCACAAGCGTGCGCGCGCCGGCCCGGGTCAGCGGCAGGTACTCCTCGGTGGGCGGGTGGCCCGCCTCGCCCAGCGTGTACGCCGAGCCGTACCGGTGGGCCCGGTCGATCATGCGGTCGAGCGCGGCCGCTCCGGCCTCGTCCAGCTCGGCCCGGATCCGTGCCTCCAGCTCGCCCGGTGTGGCCGTGGGCGCGCCGAGGCGTGGGCCGCGCCGGCCGGTGAGCACCAGTACGGCGGCGGAGAGCGCTGAGACGTCCCGGGCCGCGGCGAGCGCGGCGGTCATCAGGTCCCAGTCGGTCGGGGCGGCGGTGAACGCGGCGGCGTGCCGGAGCAGCTTCTCGCTGCGGCTCTCGGCCGGCGGCCCGCCGAGCGCGGCGATCCGCCCGCCGAGTCGGTCGGCCACCAGCTCGGCTGTCTCCCGCCAGGCCGCGAGCACGACCGGCTCGCTCCACTGCAGGTCGAGCACCCCGATCGGACGGCCGTCCGGGTCGCGTACCGGCACGCAGAGTTCGGCTGTGACGTCCGGGCGGACCTCGAGGTAGTCGGGGTCGGCGCCGACGTCGGGCACGGCGGCGGTGGTCCCGGAGGCGTAGACCCGCCGCACCACCGAGGGTTCGGGCCGGTGGCGGCCCGGTGGGGTGCCGTCGGCGGTCGCCGGCACGTGCGAGAAGACCTGCCAGGCGCCGGTGGCGGCGACGCAGCGCAGACGGTCGTGGACGCGGAGCAGGACGGTGGCGGTCGCCGGGGTGTGCCGGGCGAGCGCGGCGACGGTCCACTGGCACGCCTCCGGGACGGTCGACGCCGTGGGGAGGCGCACCGTGACGTCGCGGAGGACTCGCTCGTGATCCACGTCGTTCCTGCTCGGAGGGGGTCGGGTCGCGATCAAGGGTACTCAGCGCAACCGCCGCCGACCTTCGTACACATGTGCTATCCACAGGCTGTGGACACAGCCTGTGGGCAGAAGCGGGCCTGCGCGGGGAGGGTGCGCGGCGATAGCGTGAGGGCCCGGGCACCCGAGGAGGCGGCCGATGCTCATCGCCCAGCTCAGCGACCCGCACGTGACCACCGGCCCGCTCGCGGCCGACCCGGCGTCCGGGTTGCACCGGGCGCTCGGCACGGTGCTCGCCCTGCGTCCCCGGCCCGACTGCGTGGTGATCACCGGCGACCTCACCGCGAACGGCCGGCCGGACGAATACCTCGCCCTGCGCGAGATCGTCGGCGCGTTCCCGCTGCCTGTGCACCTGGTGACCGGCAACCACGACGACCGCGAGTCGCTGCTCGACACGTTCGGCGGCGCCCCGTACCTGGCCGGTGGCTTCTCGGCGCACTACCACGTCGACCTGCCGGACGCGACGCTCGTGGTGCTCGACTCGCTCACCCCGGGCAGCCCCGGCGGACGGCTCGGCGACGAGCAGCTCGCCTGGCTGGACGGGGTGCTCGCCGGGCGTACCGACGCACCCGCCGTCGTGTGCCTGCACCATCCGCCGGTCGCGGTGGGCGTGCCGGGCATGGACGCGATGGGCCTCGCCGACGCCGACGCGCTCGCCGCCGTGGTCGGCCGTCACCCCCATGTCGTACGCGTCGCCGCGGGGCACCTGCACCGCCAGGTGACGAGCGCGTTCGCCGGTACGGTGCTGACGACCGCGCCGAGCACCTGGATCCAGGTGAGCCTGACCATGGCCGACGAGGAGGAGCCGGGTTTCGTCGCCGAGCCGACCGCCTTCCTGCTGCACCGCATCGCCGACGGCGGCTGCGTGACGCACACCGTCCAGGTCAGCCACGCCGCCGGGCGCACCTGCTGGTTCTGAACCGCGCCGCCGATGCTCTGGTACGTCGCGTACGGCTCGAACCTGCACGCCGCCCGGCTCGGCTGGTACCTGCGTGGCGGGTGTCCACCGGGCGGGCTGCGCACGTACCCCGGCTGCCGGGACCGCCGGCCACCGCGCCGGACGGTGCCGGTGCTGATCCCCGGCGGCGTCTACTTCGCCGGTGAGTCGCGGGCCTGGACCGGCGGCATGGCGTTCTACGACCCGCTGCTGCCCGGCCGGGCAGCAGCGCGCGGCTATCTGGTGACCGTCGAGCAGTTCGCTGACATCGCCGCGCAGGAGATGTACCGGCCGCCCGGCGCCGACCTGGCCGGGATCCTTGCGGCGGTCGAGACCGGGCGGGCGACGCTCGGGCCGGGCCGCTACGAGACGCTGCTGCGCGTCGGCGTCCACGAGGATCTGCCGATGCTCACGTTCACCGCGCCGCATCGGGCGGTGGAGGTGCAGTGGACCCGGCCCGCCCCGGTCTATCTCGGGATGCTGGCGCGCGGGCTGCGCGAGGCGCACGGCTGGGACGCCGCGCGGACGGTCGGCTATCTGGCGGGCCGGCCGGGGGTCGCCGGGCGGTGGACGCGTCCGGCGTTGCGCAGGCTCGTCGTCACCGCCCACAGCGGACCTCGGACCGGCACGCCCGGCAGTGAGTCGAGTTCGGACAGTTCGTTCGATATGCCGGGCCGTCGGACATGAACGACCGTTCGGTCCGCGATGGGTGTCCGGCAGGAGGTGATTCCGGCAAGGACGGTTGCCAGCGCAAGGATTTCCGCGTGACATGAGCGTCGGCGTCGGCTCCCTGTCCCTGGGAGCCGGCGCCTTCGACAGCGGCAGGCATCGACAGCGTGCGCCGCGCGGAATTTCACCTGACCGTCATGTCCGACTCGTCCGGCAGACCGGTACGGGCCGCTCAGGACAACGACGATTCCTGATGCCGCCCCGTTCGACCTGGCGGCCGGTGGATGAGAAGCTACCCCGGCGGGGCGGCGTTCCCCCGAGTACCGCCCTCCGCGATCGACACCTGTCACGGCACGGATCAGGGTCGCCGGGCGAACCATCGCCCGGACGCCACATACCGGCATCTCACGAGGAGTTCCATGTCCGTCACCGGGATGCGACGCCGGGCCGCCGTCGGCCTGGCCGCACTCGCCGCGACCGCGTTCACAGCGGTCGCCGTCACCCCCGACCAGGCCGAGGCCCGCCCGAAGCCGGTCGACGTCCAGTTGCTCGCGATCAACGACTTCCACGGAAACCTGGAGCCGCCGACCGGCTCCAGCGGCACCATCGAGGGCCAGCCGGCCGGTGGCGCGGAATACCTGGCCAGCCACCTGAAGTCGATGCGCGCCGCCGCCAAGCAGCAGGGCAAGGGCACTGTCACGGTCGCCGCGGGTGACCTGATCGGCGCCTCGCCGCTGCTCTCCGCCGCGTTCCACGACGAGCCCACCATCGAGGAGATGAACCTCGCCGGGCTGGAGTTCGCAAGCGTCGGCAACCACGAGTTCGACGAGGGCGCGGCCGAGCTGCTGCGCATGCAGCGCGGCGGCTGCCACCCGGTGGACGGCTGCGCCGACGGCACCCCGTTCGGTGGCGCCAAGTTCAAGTACCTCTCGGCGAACGCCTTCAAGACCTCCACCGGCCTGCCGCTGATGCAGCCGTTCGGCATCAAGATCGTCAAGGGTGTCCCGATCGGCTTCATCGGGATGACCCTGGAGGGCACCCCGAACATCGTCAGCCAGCAGGGCGTCGCCGGCCTGCGGTTCACCGACGAGGCCGACACCGCCAACAAGTACGCCAAGATCCTGCGCCTGCTCGGGGTCAAGAGCATCGTCGTGCTGCTGCACGAGGGCGGCGTGCAGAACGGCGGCGGCATCAACGACTGCACCGGGTTCAGCGGCCCGATCGTCGACATCGCCAACCGGATGGACCCGTCCATCGACGTGATCGTCAGCGGGCACACCCACGCCGCGTACAACTGCAACATCAACGGCAAGCTGGTCACCAGCGCCAGCTCGTTCGGCCGCCTGGTCACCCAGATCGACCTGAAGATCGACCCGCGTACCCGCGACGTGGTCACCGCGTCCGCGAACAACGTGGTGGTCACGCGGGACGTCGAGAAGGACCCGGCCTCGACGGAGCTGATCAACCGGTACAAGACCGCGCTCGGCCCGGTGGCCGACCGGGTGGTGGGCGAGACCACCGCCGCGATCACCAAGACCCAGGAGAACCTGTACCAGACCGGGGTCGACGTCAACGGCAAGCCGACGTACCAGACCGGTGAGTCGCCGCTCGGCAACCTGATCGCCGACGCGCAGCTCGCCGCCACCGACACCGAGCAGAACGCGGTCGCCGCGTTCATGAACCCCGGTGGCGTCCGCGCCGACCTCGACGCCGGCCCGGTCACCTACGCCGAGGCGTTCACCGTGCAGCCGTTCGCCAACAACCTGGTGACGCTGGACCTGACCGGCGCGCAGCTCTACTGCATGCTGGAGCAGCAGTTCACCGTCGCGCGCGTGCTCTACGCGTCCTCGACCGTCAACTATGTCGTGGACGTCAACGGCACCACCGCGCCGGCCGGCACGCCGTGCGCCGGCACCCGGGTGGTCCGGGGCAGCCTCACCATCAACGGCACCCCGGTGACGGACACCGCCACCTACCGGGTCACCGTGAACAACTTCCTCGCCGGTGGCGGCGACGGCTTCAGCGTCCTGACCGGTGGCACCAACGCGGTGACCGGCCAGATCGACCTGGACGCCTTCACCGCGTACCTGACCGAGAAGTCGCCGGTCTCCCCGCCGGCGCTGGACCGGATCCGCACGACTACCGAGGTCGCCGTCGGCTGACGGCCGACCGCACCGCCGACGGGCCCCGGAGCGCTCAGCTCCGGGGCCCGTTCGGTGTCAGGCCACGCCGGCCGGCTGCTTGGCCGGGGCGGGGGCCAGGCGGCCGTCCTGCGCGGCGGTGAGCAGCGGACGCAGCGACAGCGCGAGCACCGAGGCGGCCAGGCAGCCGCCCACCACGACCGCCACCCACACCCGGCCGTGCGCCGCGCCGATCAGCGGCCCGGCGGTGACCGGACCGACCACGCCGCTGATCCCGAAGATCATCGAGCTCATCGCGTTGTACCGGCCGCGCAGCTCGTCGGTGGCCAGCGCGTTTGTGAGCGCGGGCATGACCGGCGACAGCATCGTCTCGCCGAACCCGAAGATCGCCGAACAGGCCACCACGCCGAGCGCCGCGAGCACCGCGTTGCCGCTGCCCACCACACCCGCCGCGCCGAGCACCAGCCACGCGCCGGCGAAGACCGCGCCGACGGTGGCGAGTGCCCGGGTACGGCTGCGCCCCTCCAACCGCCGGATCACCAGCAGCTGCGAGAGCACGATCATCACGGTGTTCGCAGCGAGCGCCCACGCCACCACCCGGGGCGTCACCTCGACCACCCGGACCGAGTACGCCGCGAAGCCCACCTCGATCTGCGCGTACCCGCAGGTGGTGAGCACCAGGCCGAAGACGACCAGGCGGCGGAACGGCCGGTCCCGCAGCACCGTGAGGTAGCCGCCGCTCCTCCGGTCGTCGGCCTTCGCGCCCGTGGCCAGGATCGGCCGGTGCCCCACGTTCGGCAGCGTGAGCAGGATCAGGGCCGGAGTCAGGTAGCTCACCGCGTCCAGCAGGTAGATCACCTCGAAGGTGACCGGACGGGCCACGTCGACCACCGCGCCGGAGATCAGACCGCCGGTGCCGATGCCCAGGTTGAGCAGCGCGAAGTTGAGCCCGAAGACGCGCTGCCGCTCGCCGTCACCGGTCAGCGAGGCGAGGATCGTGTTCTGCCCGGCCCAGATCGCCGAACTGCCCACCGCGACGACCGTCATCACGCCGAACGCCGAGGCGGTCGAGTCGACCAGCGCCAGCGAGCCGGTCCCGACCGCCTCGATCACCAGGCAGGGCAACACCACCCGGCGCGCGCCGAACCGGTCGATGAACGTGCCGGCCAGCGGCGACAGAGCGAGCGTGACAGCGCCGAACCAGCCGATCACCAGCCCGGCCCGGGTGTCGGTCAGGCCGCGTACGTCGGTGAGGTAGATGAACAGGAACGGCAGGGTGAGGCCGCGCCCGACAGCGGAGAACAAGGTGCCGAGCAGGATCCGGCGGGCTTCGGGACGGGCGGGCAGGGCGCGGCGCAGCATGGCAGGGATTCTGTTCGGCGGGTACGACTACCGCGACCCGCTTACCCCTTACACACGTGGTCGCCGGGCCGGAAGGTGAGCGATCACACTTGCTCTGCCATGCTGACCCGGTGACCACGACCTGGCGGCACCTGCCCGCACCGGCCCGCGAGATCGCCGAGACGGCCACCGACGCGGTGAGCGCCGCGCAGGCCCGCGACGCCGAGGCGTACGCCCCGGCCGTCGAGCGGCTGGCCGCCGCCGACCGGGCCGGGCTGGTGCTCGGCGGCGTGGTCCGGCTGCTGCTGGAGGAGGGCCACCCGGACGGGCTGGACGGCGACGACGTACGCCAGGTGCTCGAACAGTGCGTCCGTTCGGCGGCGTCCTGGTGGCCCGACGTCGACCCGCACGTGCTGCTGGTGCTGCTGGCCGGCGCGCTCGGCGTCTACGACCCGGGCGACGACGAGAACCCGCCCGCCCCGGCGGCGATCGCCCGGCACGCGCCGCTGCTGGTGGCCGACCTGCTGGCGGTCACCGGGCGCCCGTTCGCCGAGTACCTGACCGCCGCGTTCGCCGAGGTGGCGCGCACGGAGATGCACGACTGACGGTTCTTGCCGGCGGCGCTTGCCGGTGCGCGGCCCGGCAGTGGGCCCCGCTTACGGGCTGGCGGCCAGGAAGACGAACGCGGCGAGCAGCACCAGGTGCACCCCGCCCTGGAGCACAGTCGCCCGTCCCGGCACCACGGTGAGCACCGCTGCCACAGCGGTCAGCGCCAGCAGCGTCATCTGGGTGCCGCCCAGGCCCAGCACCAGCGGCCCGTCCAGCCAGATCGAGGCGATCGCGATGGCCGGGATGGTCAGGCCGATGCTGGCCATGGCCGAGCCGAGCGCGAGATTGAGGCTGATCTGTACCCGGTCCCGCCGGGCTGCCCGGGCGGCGGCGAGCGTCTCCGGCAGCAGCACCAGCAGCGCGATGACCACGCCGACGAACGCCTGCGGCAGGTTCGCCGCGCCGACCGCCGTCTCGATCGCCGGGGAGATCGTCTTCGCGTCGCCCACCACCGCGACGAGCGCCACCACCAGCAGGGCCAGGCTGGCCAGCGCGGTACGCGTGGACGGCGGCTCGGCGTGCCCGTCACCGTTCTTGTCCTCGGCGAGGATGCTGCCCTCCTGCGTGACCGGGAGGAAGTAGTCGCGGTGCCGGCCGGTCTGCACCATGACGAACAGCAGGTAGAGCGCCAGCGAGGCGACCGCCGCGAAGGCGAGTTGCGCCGGGGAGAACTCCGGTCCCGGCCGGCTCGTGGTGAACGTCGGCACCACAAGGCTGAGCGTGGCGAGCGTGGCCACAGTGGCGAGCGCCCCGCCGGTGCCCTCCGGATTGAACACCGCGACCTGTCGCCGCAGCGCGCCGAGCAGCAGCGAAAGGCCGAGGATGCCGTTGCAGGTGATCATGATGGCGGCGAAGACGGTGTCCCGCGCCAGCGCCTGCGTCTTGTCCCCGCCGCTGATCATCAGCGTGACGATCAGACCGACTTCGATCACGGTGACCGCCACCGCGAGCACGAGTGACCCGAACGGCTCACCGACCTTGTGCGCGACCACCTCGGCGTGGTGCACAGCCGCCAGTACGGCCGCGGCGAGCAGGGCCGCCACCACGAAGATGAGCGGGCCGGGCAGCTCCCGTCCCCAGGTCATCACGAGCACGAGCACGGCGACCAGGGGCGCGACGGTGGTCCAATCGGTCAGGCGGGATCGGATCATCGGCGACATGCGCACACTTTGCCAGGAGGCAGGGGCAACCGCGCGTGGCGGGGTGGCTTCGGGCAGTTCCGTCGATCTAATCGGCCGAGGCCGGTTGCTCCACGTGGGCGGGCAGGTCACCGAGGTTCGCGATCACCGGTCCGATCCAGCCCGGATCGGTGTCCTGGTGTTCCGTGGTCCGGAGCACCGTCATGCCGGCCGCGGCCGCGCCGGCCAGCTCGCCGTCCGCGCCGTCGCCCACGTACACGCAGTCGGCCGGCGCGACGCCCAGCCGCTCCGCGGCGGTCCGGTAGATAGCCGGGTCCGGCTTGGCCAGCCCGACCTCGCAGGAGAACACCGTGACGTCGAAACGCCGGGCGAGCGTCCCGCCCGGCCACGCCTCGGCCGTCTCGGAAGTGGCGTTGCTGATCAGGGCCAGCCGGTGCCCGCGCTCGCGCAGCGCGTCGAGCACGTCCAGCGTGACGGGCGAGACGCGGCCCAGCACCCGGTGGGCGAGAGTCAGCCGATGCGCGGCGGCCCGGGTCACCTGCTCATCAGTCGGCGAGCCGCCGAGACGCGCGGCGAGGATGCGTACCGTCTCGGCCGCGTCCCACCGGACCAGGCGGTCCCGCCAAGTGGCGTGGTACGCGGAGACGAGCGCCGCCGGATCCACTCCGACGATGGGCGCCATCTCGCCGACCACCCGGTCCCGCTCGTCGTCGGCGCCGTGGACCAGGGTGTGGAAGAGGTCGAAGACCACCGGCCGTGGCATGGCGGGATCCTACTGCGACGGTGATCGGTGCCGGGAAAACGCAGAGGGCACATCCGATCGATCGGATGTGCCCTCTTACCTCTGGTCGGGGTGGCCGGATTCGAACCGACGACCTCTTCGTCCCGAACGAAGCGCGCTACCAAGCTGCGCCACACCCCGAGGCGTGCCGACAAATAGTAGCCCACCCGCCCGCACGGTCAAACTCGGTACCCCCCGCCCCGCGTACCCGGCAGATCTTGGTACGGATGAGCCCTCCGAGGGGCGGCCGCGTACCAAGATCTGCCGGGGGGTCAGCGGGGGATCAAGGTGAGGATGCTGGCCTCTGGGGGGCAGGCGAAGCGGATCGGGGCGGTGGGGTGGGTGCCGAGGCCGGCGGAGACGTGCAGCCAGGAGTCCGAGCCGGGCCAGCGGTGCAGCCCGCGCGCCATCGAGCGGGGCAGCCCGCAGTTGGTCACCAGGGCGCCGTACCCGGGCACGCAGACCTGGCCGCCGTGGGTGTGCCCGGCGAGCAGCAGACCGAAGCCGTCGGCGGCCATCCGGTCCAGCACCACGGGCTCGGGGGAGTGGGACAACGCGATCGAAAGCGCCGCGTCGCCACTGACCGGGCCGGCCACGGCGTCGTAGTCGTCCCGTTCGATGTGGGGGTCGTCCACGCCTGCCAGCTCGATCTCCCGCCCGCCGGCCTTGAGCGTGGTGCGGGCGTTGTTCAGGTCCGCCCAGCCGGCGCCGGTGAGGATGTCGCGCAGTTCCTCGTACGGCAGCGGCACGCCCTCGGTGTACTCCCGGTCGGGCAGGAAGTAGGTGAAGGGGTTCTTGAAGACCGGGCCGGTGTAGTCGTTGGAGCCGAAGACGAACGCGCCGGGCAGGTCGAGCAGCGGTTGCAGGGCGCGCAGCACGCCCGGCACCGACGCCGGGTGCGCCATGTTGTCGCCGGTGACCACGACCAGGTCGGGGTCGAGTGCGGCCAGCGAGGCCACCCAGTCCTGCTTGCGTCGCTGGTCGGGCATCATGTGCAGGTCGGAGAGGTGCAGCACCCGCAGCGGTTCGGCGTCGGTCGGGAGCACCGGCACGTCGTACCGGCGGAGGGTGAACATGTTGCGCTCAATGAGCGACGCGTACGCCAGGGTGGCCGCACCGGCGGCGACGGTTCCGGCCGCGAGCCGGAATAGTGTGCGCTTTCGCATGGCGTTCAGGGTAGTTTCACCGTCCATGAGCACGCTGAAGGACCGTCTCACCGCCGACATGCGCGCCGCTCTCAAGGCGCGCGACGAGCTGACCACCTCCACGCTGCGGATGGCCCTGGCCGCCGTGGGCAACGCCGAGGTCGCCGGCCGGGAAAAGCGCGAGCTCAGCGACGACGAGGTGCTCGCCGTGCTGACCAAGGAGGCCAAGAAGCGCCGCGAGGCGGCGTTGGCGTTCGCCGACGCCGGGCGCGCCGAGCAGGCCGGCAAGGAGACCGCCGAGGGTGAGGTGCTGGAGCGCTACCTGCCCAAGCAGCTCTCCGACGACGAGCTGGCCGAGCTGGTCTCGGGGGCGCTCGCCGCGGGCGGCTTCACCGGCAAGGCGCAGATGGGCCCGGCCATGAAGGCGGCCCAGGGCGCGGTGGCCGGCCGGGCCGAGGGTGGTCGGGTCGCCGCCGAGGTACGCCGCCAGCTCGGTCTCTGACCCCGGCGCTCCGGTAGCGCGGAAACGACGACGGCCACCTCCCGAGGGAGGTGGCCGTCGCTGTTGTCGGCTGTCAGTTCGGCGGTCGTCCCGGTCGGCCGCCGTTACCCGGTCCGCCCGGGCCACCCGGCCGGCCCGGTGTGGCGGTGTCGCCCTGCTCCGGGGTGCCCTGGCCGGAGCTGACCTCGATCATCACCACGCCACCCTTGATGGTGCGGCCGTCGGGGCTGGTGCCGGCGGCGGTGCCGGCCGGGCACTCCGACGGCACCTTGTTGCTGGAGACCACCGGCTCGAAGCCGGCACCCTTCAGCCGGGACTTCGCGGTCTCGATGGACTCGCACTTCACGCCCGGGATGGAGCGCTGGTCACCCAGGACGATCTTGCCGCTGGGCGGCGTGAAGTTCTTCCGCTCCTTGCCCTTCATGGCGTCGCGCAGCGTCTGGTAGACAGCCGGGTTGATGCCCTGGGGCGTCTCGTCGTGGCCCATCTTCTGGTTGGTCTGCGGCCAGTCCGGGTCGGCCATGATGCCGGCCACCGCGTACTGCTTGGTCATCGCGACCAGCGCCGAGGTGCGGTCGGAGTCGGTGGTGCCGGACTTGCCGGCCACCGGCGCGTTGACGATGTTGCGGACGTTGCCGGCGGTGGCGGGGCCGCACTTCGTGGTGGAGGAGCGGTCACCGACCGGGCAGCGCGCGGCATCCACGGCGGCGCGGGCCACCTCGGTGCTGACCCGCTGCTCGCAGCGGGGGTTGGCGACGTCCAGCTTCTCGCCGTCCGGGCCACGGATCTCCTGCACCGGGATCGGCTCGCAGTACTTGCCGTCGGCGGCGAGCGTCGCGTACGCGTTCGCCAGCTCCAGCGGAGTGGTCTGGGAGACGCCGAGGCTGAACGCGCCCCACTGGTGCGGGTTGGCGGCGAGCTGCGCGTCGCTCGACGAGCGGAACGTGATGCCGAGCTTCTGCGCGGCCTTCACCACGTTCTCCGCGCCGACCCGCTGCTGGAGGTCGATGAAGAACGTGTTGACCGAGAAGCCGAAGCCGCTCCACATGTTGTGCATGCCGGCCATCGCGGGGTTGGCGTTCTTCGGGCAGTACTTGCTGGTGCCCGGGCAGGCGGCGGGCGAGTTGAACTCGACCGGGTAGTCGGACTTGAACACCGGCTGCGCGTTGATGGGGTAGCTGAGCGGGTAGCCCTTCTCCAGCGCGGCCACCAGCGTGAAGATCTTGAAGGTCGAGCCGGCCTGGTAGCCGGCGATGCCGGGACCGCCGGTGACCAGCGGGTTCACCGTGTTGGGGTAGTTGCCCCGGATCTTCTTCTTGGCCTTCTTCGGGTCACTGGAGATCTTGTTCTGCGGGTCGGCCGGGTCGTCGAGCTTGAAGTTCCGGTTCACCGCCACGGCGCGCACCCGGCCGGTGCCGGGTTCGACGGCGGCCACCATGCGGGCCGCCTTGCTGCTCTCGCCGAGCTTGTTGCGGACGGCCTTGTCGGCGCCCTTCTGGGCCTGGACGTCCAGGGTGGAGACGATGGTGTAGCCGCCGCTCTTGAGCCGCCGCTCACGGTCGTACGAGGTGGCGCCGAACGTCTCCTGCTGGAGCCACCAGCGGTAGAGGTAGTCGCAGAAGAAGCCCCACGAGCGGGTGGTGGTCTGGGTGCAGCCGTTCGGGGTGCGCTTGCCCTTGACCTGGAGCTTGATCTTCTTGGCGGCGTCCGCCTCCTGCTGGGTGACCGCGCCGATCTGCACCATGTTGTCGATGACGTAGTCGCGCCGGCCGACCGCCTCCGGGTAGCCCGCCTTGGTGGTCGGGTCGAACGCGGTGGGTGCCTTCACCATGCCGGCGAGCATCGCCGACTCCTGGATGTCGAGCTTGCTCGGCGGTTTGTTGAAGTAGACCTGGCTGGCCGCCCAGATGCCGTACGCGCCGTTGCCGAACGCGGCGATGTTCAGGTAGCGCTCCAGGATCTCGTCCTTGGAGAGCTCCTTGTCGACCTGGAGCGCCAGGCTCATCTCGCGCAGCTTGCGGCCGCTGGTGTCCTCGGTCGCGGCGACCACGTCGGCCGGGTGGGTGGCCGAGTAGGAGATGGCCAGCCGGACGTACTGCATGGTGAGCGTCGAGGCGCCCTGCCGGGAGGAGCCGGAGGCCTGGTTGTTGACGAAGGCCCGCGCCACACCGTTGATGTCCACGCCGTTGTGCTTGTAGAAGTCGTGGTCCTCGGCCGCGATGATGGCCTTCTGCATGTACGGCGAGATGTCCTTGAGCTTGACGTCCTTGCGGTTCTCGTCGTACATCGTGGCCAGCACGGTCTTGCCGTCGGACGCGAGCAGCCGGGTGATCTGGGGCGCCCGGGCGACTGTCAGCTCCTTGGGCAACGCATCGAACGTCTCCGCCCCCGCCTTGGCGGCCAGTCCGGACATCGCCGCCACGGGGAAGGCCGCCGCGGCGACCACCACTCCGGCCAAGAGGCCGCAGATCAGCAGCGATGCGGCGTTGGTCAGCACGTTGTGGTCACGTTTCCGCATCCAGGTCACCTCGACAGGGTACGCGAGTAGGGAACGGCGGGCGCGCGGGGAACTTTCCCCATTTCCTGCACGCGCCGGCCTCGTTGTGCTAAACGCACGAGCCCTGGTCCGGGGTTGCGTGAGATCCGGCGGAAGTCTCTCCGAAGTCCGGGAGTGGCGCAGCGTTTTCACGTACTCGGGCGGGGTAGTCGCGGGGCGAAAGCCCGGGAAGCCGGGAGTGTCCGGAATGATGGATTTCGCCGACAACGTTGCGTAATCGGGCGACTACACAGCATGATGGTGGCGGCGACCGCAGCCATGAGTCGTTCGTGCCGCCCTGGGGAGGCCGGCGCGAACGACCGGGGGGATGTACGAGGGCTGCTCGCGCGAAGTCGGTAGGTACTGCAAGGGGGGACGTGTACAGATGGGCATGATCACTGACTGGCCGTCACTGGCGGCATGTCAGAACGGAGACCCGGACGCGTTGTTCGTACAGGGCGCCGAACAGAACGTGGCGAAGAGGATCTGCCGGAGCTGCCCAGTTCGGTACGAGTGCCTGGCCGACGCGCTCGACAACCGGATCGAGTTCGGCGTGTGGGGTGGCATGACCGAGCGCGAGCGCCGGGCGTTGCTGCGCCGTCACCCGCAGGTCACCAGCTGGCGCAAGATGTTCGAGGCGGCCATGAAGAAGAACGCCAAGGAGAAGGCCGGCAAGGACAAGATCCTGGTCACCACGGCCAACTGACCGGACCGGTCAGCTCCGGCTGATCGCCTCGCCGATCGTCCGCAGCCCGTCGACGTCGTGCACGTCGGCGGGCTGCGCCGTCACCGACACCGCCGGCACCGCCGGGAACGCCTCGGTGAACCGGGCCGCCACCTGCTCCTCGCGTACCGCCTGCTGGGCCAGCGCGGCGTGCGCGCGCAACACCTCGACGGTGCCCTCGTGCCCACCCACGCCGGCCAGCCGCTCCGCGGCGGCCAGGCTCTCCGCGGCGGACAGGTCCGACGCCGGCCGGTGCACCCGGTTGAGCACCAGCCCGGCCAGCGGCATCCGCTCGGAGCGCAGGCGGCCGGCGAAGTAGGCGGCCTCCCGGACCGCGTCCGGCTCCGGCGCCGCGACCAGCAGGAACGCCGTCTCCCGGGCCTGGAGGATCCGGTACGTCTGCTCGGCGCGCTGCCGGAACCCGCCGAACATCGAGTCGAGGGCGGCCACGAAGCCGGACAGGTCGGTGAGCAGTTGGGCGCCGATCACCTTCTGCACCACCTTGGAGAACATCCCGAAGCTCGCCGTGACCAGGCTGAACATGCTCCGCCCGCCGCTGCGCGCGGGGGCCAGCAGCAGGCGCAGCATCCGGCCGTCGAGGAACCGGGACAGCCGGGCCGGCGCGTCCAGGAAGTCGAGCGCGGAGCGCGACGGCGGCGTGTCCACCACGATCAGGTCCCACTCGCCCCGGGCGTGCAACTGGCCCAGCTTCTCCATCGCCATGTATTCCTGCGTGCCGGCGAAGGTGGAACTCATGGCCTGGTAGAAGGGGTTGGCGAAGATCTCCGCGGCCTTCGCCGGGTCGGTGTGCTGAAGCACCACGTCGTCGAACGTGCGCTTCATGTCGAGCATCATGGCGTGCAGTTCGCCGCCGCTGGCCTCGACGTCGATGCCCTTGACCTGCCGGGGTGTGTTGTCCAGCTCGGTCAGGCCGAGCGACTGGGCCAGCCGGCGGGCCGGGTCGATGGTGAGCACCACCGTCCGCCGGCCGTGCCGCTCGGCCGCCCGCAACGCCAGCGCCGCCGCCGTGGTCGTCTTGCCCACGCCGCCCGCGCCGCAGCAGACCACGATCCGTACGCCGTCGTCGGCGAGGATCTGGTCGACGTCAAGCGGAGGCGCCGCGTCTTCGGAAGGCACCAATCGAGCGTATCGGTCCCGAGGGGCACTCTGCTCCGTGCCGGCCGCAGGTGTGAGTCAATCCGCCCGGACGAGGGCCTCGGCGAGCGTCTCCAGCCCGGCCCGGTCGACCCCCTCGGGCAGCAGCGGCAACTCGACCAGGGGCAGGCCGAGGTCCACCAGGTCACCCCGGAGGGAGTCCTCCAGCTCTCGGCGTACCTGCTGGTCACGGGCCTCTTCGACGAGCCCGGCCACGGTCGGGCCGTCGGTCGGCAGGCCGGCGGCGGCCAGCCCGCGCTTCAGCTCGGCCGCTGTCACCGCCCGCCCGGCCGGCACCGGCGGGCGGACGCCGTTGACGATCACGCGGCCGACCGGGAAACCGAGCTGGGTCAGCTCCGCCACCGCGTCGAGCGTCTCCTGGACCGGCATCTCCTCCAGCAGCGTGACCACGTGCACAGCGGTCATCGGCGACCGGAGCAGCGCGGAGACGCCCTCGCTCTGGGTCTTGATCGGGCCGACCTTCGCGAGCCGGGCGGTCTCCGCCGTCACGTTCAGGAAGCGGCCGATCCGCCCGGTCGGGGGCGCGTCCAGCACCACCGCGTCGTACGTCCGGCGCGACCCGCTGGTCCGGGTGGTCGCCTCCTTGACCTTGCCGGTGAGCAGCACGTCGCGCAGGCCCGGCGCGATCGTGGTGGCGAAGTCGATCGCGCCGAGCTTGCGCAGCGCCCGGCCGGCGGCGCCGAGCTTGTAGAACATGTCCAGGTATTCGAGGAGCGCCTCCTCGGCGTCCACCGCCAGCGCCCGCACCTCACCGCCGCCGGGCGCGTCGGCGAGGTGCCGTTCCTCGTACGGCAGCGGGTCGGTGCCGAAGAGCTGGGCGATGCCCTGCCGGCCCTCCACCTCGACCAGCAGGGTGCGCCGGCCCCCGGCGGCCAGGCCGAGGGCCAGCGCGGCGGCCACGCTCGTCTTTCCTGTGCCGCCCTTGCCGGTCACCACGTGCAGGCGGGCCGGCCATCTGCCGGCGGGCTCGGCCGGCTGCTCACTCGCTGCCACCCGTCGAGCCTAACCAGCCGTTGGGACCAGCTCTGTCCGGCCGGTGGGATCAGCCGACCTCGCAGACCCACCAACCCGTCTTCCGCACCACTGTGAAACGCAGCGCCTGCTCGGCGACCTTCTCGTCGGCGGTGGTCATGGTCACCCGGGCGGAGACGGTGGCCCGGTCCCCGGTCTGGTTGTCGACGGTCGGGGTGGGCCAGCGGAACCGGGGGTTCTGGTACTGCGCGACGTACTTCTGGACCTCGGCGACCTTGGTGGTGATCTTCTCGTCGTCGCGGGCCGCGGAGCAGACGAACGCCGCAGCCTTCTCGGCGTCGCGCTCCTGGTAGACGGCCTTGAGGAAGCCGTCCACCGCGACCTGCGGCTCCTTCGCGCCCTGGCCGTCCTCGCTGTTGCGCAGCGCGAGGAACGCGGCAGTGCCCCCACCGCCGCAGAGCAGGACCGCGGCGGCCAGCACCAGCGAGACGATCAGCACCGCCGGTCGCTTGCGCGGCTGGGGTTCGGACGGGTACGCCGGCGGGCCGGCCGGGGGTGCGGATCCCGGCGGCGCGCCGCCGGTGGGCGGCGGTTGCGGATTCGGGTCGCCGGGCGTGCCGGTGTCGCCACCGACGGGCGGTTGGGTCATCTGTCTCCCCCGGGTTGCGGCTCCCGTCGCCGCCCCAGGCGACGGGCACGGGTCGAGGTGTGCGGGCGCGCGTCGGCGCGCGTCCAGTCCGGAAGGGTATCGGTCGGCGGGGCGCTTGCCAGCCCCGCGTACGCGCCCCGCCGGACGGAGACGGCTACCGCGTTCCCGACCAGCCTTGTGTCGCAAATGTGACTGGACGTGACGAGGCGTGCGCGTCCCGTTGCCGGGACTTGTCGCAGGATCTACGTTCGTCCCCGACGCGGAGAGCCGGGCCGGGGACGGCTCCGAGCCGGATTGCGGTGTTGGTGAACAGGTACGACGCCCGGAGGCGAAGGATGCGCGACGCGGAGAACAGTCCTCGGGGCCAGTTCCCCGGTGACCGGGCCGGACGGCCGGGTGAGGCCGAGGGACCGGGCGCGCCGTTCAACGAGCGCTCCTACGGCCCTCCGGCCGACGTGGTCCGGACGCTTCCCCGTTCCGGCGGGAGGGGGCGGGACGAGGACGAGCCCGGCTACGTCATCCACCTCCAGGTCCGGGTGCCCGACCTGGCGGCGGCCACCGCGCTCGCCGGCACCGTGGCCACCTCGCTGGGCTTCCTGATGGAGCTGGACGCGGGCGAGACCACCGTCTCCACCGCTGACGACCAGAACAACAGGCACCGGGTCTTCTGCGACCTGCTGCTGCCCGACCGCAGCCGGTGCCCGCAGCGCTTCGAGCACGAGGGCCCGTGCGGCGAGCCGCCGCCGGCGCCGGAGCCGCGTCCCGCGTCCTGGTGACCGCGGCGGACCGTAGGCTGTGCCTGACCGAAGTCCAAGTCAGGCAAGGGAGCCCTCCTCCGATGCAGAAGTGGGAATACGCCACGGTGCCGCTGCTGGTCCACGCGACCAAGCAGATCCTCGACAACTGGGGCGAGGACGGCTGGGAACTGGTCTCCGTGGTCCCCGGCCCGAACCCGGAGCAGCTCGTCGCGTACCTGAAGCGTCCGAAGGGCTGACCTCGATGAGCAACGGACCCCAGGCGAAGCTCGCCGAGCTCGGCCTCGAACTGCCCGAGGTGGTGCCGCCGGTGGCCAGCTACGTACCGGCCGTCCAGTCCGGGCAGCACGTCTACGTGTCCGGCCAGCTGCCGATGGCCGAGGGCAAGCTGCTCGCCACCGGGAAGGTCGGCAACGGCGTCTCGGCCGAGCAGGCGAAGGACCTGGCGCAGCGGTGCGCGCTCAACGCGCTCGCCGCGATCGACGCGCTGGTCGGGCTGGAGAACGTGGTCAAGGTGGTGAAGCTGACCGGCTTCGTGGCCAGCGCACCCGGCTTCACCGGCCAGCCCGGCGTGATCAACGGCGCCTCCGACCTGTTCGGCGCCGTGTTCGGCGAGGCCGGCCGCCACGCCCGCAGCGCGGTAGGCGTGGCCGAACTCCCCCTCGACGCCCCGGTAGAGGTAGAGGTCATCGTCGAGGTCGCGTGACCGTGCCCTCTCGCCCGCCGTGAGAGCCCGCGATCTTGCGGTTGCGGCCCCGGCAGAAGCCCCACACGGGGACAAAGCTCGGGCCGGAACTGCAAGATCGCGGGGAGCGGCGGGCGGAGTCGTACGATCGCAGCCATGGGTGGGCGTATGGCCGGGGCCGCGGGGGCGCTTGCGGAGGAGCTACCGGCGTGGGTGACGTTGCTGCGTGCGCCGAACCCGGGGCCGATGACGCTCGACGGGACCAACACCTGGGTGCTGCGGGCCGGGCCGGACGCGCCCGCCGTCGTGGTCGACCCGGGGCCCGCCGACGAGGGGCACCTGGCCGCGATCGCGGCGCAGGGGCGCATCGGGTGCGTGCTGATCACGCACGGGCACGCCGACCACACCGAGGGCGCGCCCCGGTTGCGTGAGCTGCTCGACGGCGTACCGGTGCTCGCCGCCGACCCGGCGCACACCGCCGGAGGTGAGCCGCTCAGCGCCGACACCGCGCTCGACGTGGGGCTGGACCTGCGACTGCTGCCCACCCCCGGGCACACCGCCGACTCGGTCTGCCTCGTCGCCGCGCACGGCGGCGAGCGCGTCGTGCTGACCGGCGACACCATCCTCGGCCGGGGCACCACAGTGGTCGCCCACCCGGACGGGCACCTCGGCGACTACCTGTCGAGCCTGGAGCTGCTCTCCACGTACCGGGAGATCCCGGCGTTGCCGGGCCACGGCCCGGCGCTGGCCGACTGCGGTGTGGCGGCCGACTTCTACCTGGCCCACCGGCGGGCCCGGCTGGACCAGGTGCGCGCCGCCGTCGCCGCGGGCGCCACCACCGCGGCCGAGGTGGTCGCAGTGGTCTACGCCGACGTCGACAGGTCGCTGTGGTGGGCCGCCGAGTGGTCGGTCCGGGCCCAGCTCGAACACCTCGGAGTGGAGCAGCCGTGACCTGCCCGGTGTGCGGAACCGTAGCCGTGCCCGGGGCGCGGTTCTGCCACAACTGCGGGGCGGCGCTGCCGGCTGCCGCCACGCTGCCCGCGGCCGAGCGCCGCGTGGTGACCGTGCTCTTCGGTGACCTCTCCGACTTCACCTCCTGGTCGGAGGACCTGGACCCGGAACGGGTCGGTGCGGTCACCGACCGGGTGCTGGCGGCCCTCGCGGGCGCGGTCAAGACCTTCGGCGGGCACGTCGACAAGCTCACCGGCGACGGGATCATGGCGGTCTTCGGCGCCCCGGTCGCGCACGAGGACGACGCCGAGCGGGCGGTCCGCGCGGCGCTGTCCATGCAGCGTGCGGTGCGGCGGGTGCTCGACGACGAGCGCGGCGGCGGCGCGCCGCTGGGCCTGCGCGTCGGCCTCAACACCGGAGACGTCATCGCCGGCATCCAGGCGGCGATCGAGTACACGGTCATCGGCGACACTGTGAACACCGCCGCCCGGCTGGCCGACGCCGCCGCGGTCGGCGCGGTCTACGCCGGTGCGCGCACCTCCGCGGCCACCCGGCACGTCGCCTCCTGGCGGGCGCTGCGCCCGCTGCGGCTCAAGGGCAAGCGGGAACCGGTCGAGGCGTACGAGCTGCTGGGCCTGCTCGACGCGCCCGGCACCCGGTCCGGCCTCGGTGACGAGGCGCCGTTCGTGGGCCGGGAGACCGAGATCGGCCGGATCGCCGGCCGGCTCGCCGAGGTGATCGACAGGGGTGAGCCCCGGGTGCTGCTGATGACCGCCGAGGCGGGGATCGGCAAGTCCCGGTTCGCGGCCGAGGTGGAACGCCTCGCTGCCGGCTACGACGTCGGCGCCGGGCGGTACGCGGCGCACACCGGCGCCCGCGTGCTCTCGGTACGCTGCGCGGCGTTCGGCGAGCGCCGCCGGCTGGCGCCGCTGGCCGACCTGGTCCGGGCCGCCGTCGGCCTGCCGGGCGACGCGGCCACCGCCGTCACCCGGCCGGCCGTCGAGGAGCGGCTGCGCCGCCTCGGCCAGCGCCTGTCCCGGCTCCCCGGCGACCCGCCGCCGATCGCCGTGGACCAGCTCCTGGCCCTGCTCGGGTACGCCGAACTCCCGCCCGCCACCGAGAACGGCGAGTGGAACGCGGCCGGGCCGCCGCCGGACGACGAGGCGGTGCCGACCGCCGTGGCGGACCTGCTCAGCGCGCTCGCCGGTGAGGCGCCGCTGGTGATCGTGGTGGACGACCTGCACGACGCCACCGCCGAGACGCTCAAGGCGCTGGCGCTGACCCTCAACCGGCTCAGCGGGCCGGTGCTGGTGCTGCTGCTCGGCCGTCCCGAGCTGGTACGCACCGCCGGCGCGCTGACCCGCGTCGCGGACGCCGAGGTGCACGCGCTGCCGCCGCTGCGCGGCGCGGACGCCTCCCGGTTGCTCACCAGCTACCTGTCCGGTGGCCGCATGCCCCAGACCGACGCGGACCGGCTGCTCGCCACCGCGCAGGGCAACCCGTTCTATCTGGCCGAGCTGGTCACGCTGCTGATGGAGCGCGGTGCGCTCACCGCCGGCCCGGGGCGGGGCGCCGACGTCGGCTGGCGACTCGCCCCCGGCTCGCTCGGCAGCCGCCTGCTCTCCCGCGACCTGGCCGCGGTGCTCGCGGCGCGTATCGACGCGCTGCCGCCCAACGCCCGCTCGGCGCTGCGCGACGCCGCGGTGGTGGGCGACACCGTGCCGGCGGGAGCGCTGGAGGCGTTGCGGGAGCAGCGGGTCGGACGGGACGGGCGGCCCGCCGCGGTGGCCGCCGTCGAGCTGGACCGGGCCGTGGAGGAGCTGCTGCAACGGCGCATGCTGCACCGCACCCGCAGCGGGTTCGCCTTCGCCACCCCGCTGATGCGGGAGGCCGCGTACGCCGGGGTGAGCAAGGCCGAGCTGGCCGAGCGGCACGCGGCGCTGGCCCGCTGGGCCGCGCCGGAGAGCGTCGACGAGACCGGCGGCGCCCCGGGGGGCGCGTTCACCGAGGCCGCCCGGGACGACTTCGTCGCCGAGCACGTGGAGCGGGCCACAGCGCTCGCCGACGCGGTCAACCTGCGCCCGGACGCGCCGGCCCGGGCGGTCACCCCGCTGGGGGTGGCCGCGCTGGGCCGGGCCGCCCGCCGGTCGCTGCGGTCGGGGGAGCCGGCGCTCGCCGTCGAGTACGCCGAGCGCGCGGCCGAGTTGGCCCGCGACGGGGTGCCACCGGCGGACCGGGTGGTGCACGCCCGTGCGCTGCTCCAGATCGGCCGCCCGGCCGACGCGCTCGCGTTCGCCGAGAAGATCGCCGCGAACACCGGCGACCCGGCCACCCGGACCGCCGCGCTGCTGCTCGCCGGGCAGGCCCAGCAGACACTCGGTGACGCCGAGCGGGCCGAGTGCAACTGGCAGGAGGCGTTGCAGGTGGCCACCGACGCCGGTCTGCCCACGCTGCGGGCCTCGGCGATGCGGCGGCTCGGCATGGCCGACTTCATCGCCGGCCGGCTCGGGCAGGCGAGCAGCCGGCTGGCCGCGTCCTACCAGGTCAGTCTCGCCGCGCGGGATCCCCGCGGGCAGGCCTGGTCGTTGCAGAACCTGGCCTGGGTGACCACCACCCGGGGCGACTTCGCCGGCACCGACGCGGTGCTCGGCCGGGCCGCCCGGCTCTTCGCCGAGCTGAAGGACCCGTACGGGCGGGCCTGGCTGCGCGGCACCACCGCGTTCGCCCGGCTGCTCGCCGGCCGGCTGCGGGAGGCGTGCCGGATGGCGCGGGTGTTCCTGCCGTTCGGGGAGCGGGTCGGCGAGGCGTGGGCGGTGGGGACGCTGCGCGCGGTCGAGGCGTACGCCACCGCCGAGCTGGGCGACCTGGCCGAGGCGGACCGGGCGGCGCGGCGCGCGTACCGGGACTTCGCCGAGGTGGGCGACGACTGGGGGCAGGGCTTCGCGCTGGTGGTGCGCGGGGTGGTGGCGCGCGGGCTGGGCGAGCCGGAACACGCGGCCGACCTGTTCACCGAGGCGCTCGAGTACGCCGACCGGACCACCCACCCGTTGCTCACCGGCATGGCCGGCACGCTGCGCGGCTTCGTGGCGCTGGACATGGGCGACCATGAGACAGCCGAGCGGGAGGCGCGGTCGGTGCTGACCCGGGTGGAGCCGCACAACCCGCAGGCGCCGGCCCAGGTCGCGCCGCGGGTGCTGCTCGCCATGGCCCGGCTCGCGGCGGGTGACCCGGGCACCGCTGTGGGGCTGCTCGCCCCGGTCGCGACCGGCGCGGCGAACGCGCCCTCGCTGCTGTTCTCACGGCGGCAGACGATGGCCCGGTACGCCGCCGCGCTGCTCGCCCACGGCCAGCGCGAGCAGGCGCTCGACTGGGCTCAGCGGTCGATCACCGCCCCGGCCGAGGACGTGCGCAGCCAGGTGGTGGCGCTGCTGGTGCTGGCCGAGGCGCTCGACGCCTGCGGTCGCCGGGCCGAGGCGCTGACGAACGCGGAGGAGGCGGTACGCCTCGCGTACGCCACCGAGCAGCGCAGTGAGCGGATCGTCGCGGACGCGTTGCGGGTCCGCCTCTCCGGCGGCTGACCGCCCGTTGTTCTGACGGTTCCGGGGATGTGTTCGTCGGTGGAGCCGGTTAGCGTGGGGCCGCGACAGTGGTGGATCGACTGCCGCCTCCCGGTGCGCGCCTGCGTCACCGGCAGACCACGCTGGGGAGGAACGATGAGGCTGCCGCGCTCGGGCGCCGGCTGGACGATCGCGGTCTTCGGGCTCCTCGCGCTGCTGCTCGGCGCGCTCGGTCTGATCTGGCCGGAGACGCAGCTGCGCCTGCTCGGCTTCGAGGTGCCGGCCGAGCGCGCTCCGGGCGACTACACCGGCACGTTCCTCACCGCGTCCTCGATGGCCTCGTTCAACATGGGGGTCTACTACCTGCTCGCCGTCGCCACCGAGTGGCGGCCGTTCTACCGGTTCACCGTGTGGTTCCGCCTGGTCACCTTCACCGTGTTCACCATCGCGGTGCTCTCCGACGTCGCGCCGGACCGCTTCTTCGCGGTCGCCGCGTGGGAGGGCCTGGGCGCGGTCGCGACGGCGGTCGGCCTGTGGTGGGACGCCCGCCGGGCGGCCGCCGCCACTGACGACTCCGTCCCGGGTCCGGTGCCGGCCACCGACACGGCGCGCTGACGGGTCCGGATCGTTGGGTATTTTCGAGTCGTGACCGAGACCCCGCCCGGCGCCCTGCGGCTGCCCATCGTGCCCGGTCTGACCGATCTGCAGGTGTTCGCCCGGGGCGGGTACGCCACCATCTACCGGGCCACCCAGATCTCGGTGGGGCGCGAGGTCGCGGTCAAGATCGAGAACCGCACGCTGGACAGCGAACGCGACCAGGCCCGTTTCCTGCGCGAGGCCCGTGCCGCCGGGCGGATGTCGTCGCACCCCCACGTGGTGGACCTGTTCGACGTCGGCGTCACCGTCGACCAGCACCCCTACCTCATCATGGAGCTGTGCGACGGCTCGTACGCCGAGCGGATGCGCACCTCGCCGCTGGGCCCGGCGGAGACCCGCGACCTCGGCGTGAAGATCGCCGACGCGCTGGCACACTCGCACGCGGCGGGCGTCCTACACCGCGACGTCAAGCCGGCGAACATCCTGCACTCCGAGTTCAACTCGGCCGTCCTGGCCGACTTCGGCCTGGCGGTGCTCGCCGAGTTCCGCGACTCCTCGGTGATGCTGGAGGCGCTCACCCCGGCGTACGCGCCACCGGAGACGTTCAACCACAGTCCGCCCACGCCCGCAGTCGACGTCTACTCGCTGTGCGCCACGCTCTACGCGGTGATGTACGGCCGTCCGCCGCGCTGGCACTCCGAACGCAACCCGAGCCTGGTCACCGTGCTGGAGATGTTCCAGCAGCCGATCCCGGGCCTGCCCGGCGTGCCCGGTGAGCTGATCGACGTGCTCCGGTTGGGCATGTCGAACGACCCGGGCGCGCGGCCCTCCGCGGTCGAACTGCGCGGCCTGCTCGCCTCGCTGCCGCTGGACGGCGCCCCGGCGACCGGCGGCCTGTACGACGGCGCCACCGGCGACCGGTTCCACCGCACCGGTGGGCCGAACCCGCGGCCGCCCGCGGACGACGACCACCCGACGGTGGCCTCGCGTGGCCGGCGCTGGCCCAAGCGCTGGTTCCTCGGCGGCGCCGGTGTGCTGGCGCTCGCCGCCTCGGCCGGTGGCGGCTGGGTGGCAGGCGGGCACACGCCGGCCGTCACGCCCACACCGGCGACCAGCGGCGTGGCCGGGGTGGCGCCGGTGCCCGGCTGCGCGTCCGCCGACGTGCGGCTGCCCGCCGGGGCGCGCTGCGCGACGGAACTGGAGTGCTTCGGTCCGGTACGGCTGCGCCGCGACCGGGCCGAGGCGAGCCGGGTGCCGTGCGACGGCCAGCACACCTGGGAGACCTACGCCGCCGGTGACCTGCCGGCCGGTCTCGCCGGGGCCCGCCACGAGACGGTGGCGGCCGACCCGGCCGTCGGGCGGGTGTGCAACGCCGACACGTTCCGGCTGGTCAGCGGCGGCAAGTCGGCGAGCGGGTGGAACCTGGAGGTGCTGCCGCCGGAGGCCGAGGCGGACCGCACCTACCGCTGTCTGGCCGGCCGGGGCGTCAACGCGCTCGCCGGCCCCACGCTCACCGGTCGCTGAGCCCGTTCACGGTCCGGCCCTGCCGGACCGACCGCGGGTCGAGCGTCTCCAGCGTGTCGGCGTCCACCGCCGTCGTCGCCCGCATGCCGCGTACCACCCGCGGGTCGAGCGTCTCCAGCGTGTCCGCGTCGATCGGCTGGCCCGCCGGCGTGCGCAGGTTCCGTACCGCGCGCGGGTCGATCGCCTCCAGCGTGTCGGCGTCCACTCCGTACCCCTGGTGGGGGACCGGCCAGGTCTCGGCCTGCGGGGCGGGCCCGCCGGTGCCGCCGGGCTGACGCGCGGCGGTGATCGTCACTCCCGTGATCATGGCGAGCAGGACGCAGACCAGGGCCAGCACGACCGACAGGATGCCGGGCGGACGCCACACGGCGAGGGTCACCACCGCCGCCACCGTCGCCAGGGACGCGACGACGGCCTTCGCCCGCGCATCGGGCTTCGGGAACGATCTCACCCGACAAGCATGGCCCAGCGCGTCCACCTGTCAACCGGCGGGATGAGACGGCTTCCCGTCACCGACGCTCCACTTCGGAGTCGCAGGTAGCGACGATCGAGAAAAAATCGTTACATCATCTGGTTGTTTGCCGTATCGATCCCCGTTTGGGGGCCACTAACGTGGGCGTCGATCCCTACAGTGACGGGGGTCGAGGTCTCCTCGACGGAACTGTTCCCCGACGGAAGGCAGCCTCATGCCCCGTGCAATCCGATCCCTGGCCGCAACCGGGATCGCCGGCGTCCTCCTCGCCGGACCGGCCGTCGCGCCCGCCGCGGCGGCGACTCCGCAACCACCCGCGCACGACAGGACCACCGCCGCCGAGGCGCGCCGGGTGGACCGCGTGCCGACGCCGAAGCTCGACTGGTACGCCTGCTACGACTACGCCGAGTGCGCCACGGTCCGGCTCCCGCTGGACTACGACAACCCGAAGGGCGCCACCACCGAGGTCGCACTGCTCCGGGTCAAGGCCCGCGACCAGCAGCGCAAGGTCGGCAGCCTCTTCCTCAACCCGGGTGGCCCGGGTGGCTCCGGCACGAGCATCGCGCTCGCCGCGCCCTACTTCCTCGGCGACGACCTGCTCGACCGCTTCGACATCGTCGGCGTCGACCCGCGCGGCGTCGAGGCCAGTGACAACATCAAGTGCTTCCGCTCGGTGAAGGACCAGACCCGGGCGTACGCCGGGCTGAACGTCGCGTTCCCGTGGACCAAGGCGGAGGAGAAGGCGTACGTCGCGGCGTCCAAGGCGGTCGGCAAGGCCTGCTCCACCACCGGTAAGCCGCTCACCGGCGCGGCGTCCACCGCCGAGGTGGCCCGCGACATGGACGTGCTGCGCCGCGCCGTCGGCGACAAGAGGCTCAGCTACCTCGGCTTCAGCTACGGCACCGCGCTGGGCCAGTACTACGCCAACATGTTCCCGGACCGCTTCCGCGCGCTGGTCGTCGACGGCGTGCTCGACCCGAACGCCTGGATCGGCCAGGGCAGTGCCCGCAACCAGCTCCAGGAGACGCGGCTGCGCAGCGCCGACGGCGCGTACCGGGCGCTGCGCGAGATCCTGGCCCGGTGCGGCGAGGCTGGCGCCGAGCAGTGTGCGCTGGCTTCCACCGGCAACCCGCTGGCCGCGTACGACACGGTGGCGAAGCGGCTGCGCAAGAAGCCGGTGGTGATCGAGGACCCGGACTTCGGCTCGTTCACCGTCAGCTACGCCGACTTCGTCGGTGCCACGCTCGGTGCGCTCTACGACCCGTACGGCTGGCAGTCGGTCGTGGACCTGACCGTCCAGCTCCTGGCCCTGACCGACCCGGCCGCCGGCAAGGCCGCCACCGCCACGGCCCGCAAGGCACTCGCCGCCCGCGCCGCGCAGGCACGGCAACAGCGGGGGTACGACTTCCCGTACGACAACGGGCTGGAGACGTTCCTGACCGTCGACTGCACCGACGCGTACCACCCGAAGAGCGCCGACGCCTGGCCGGCGCTGTCGGCGAAGGAGGACAAGCGGGCGCCCTACTTCGGGCGGGCGTGGGCCTGGGGCACCTCGCCCTGTGCCCGCAACACCTGGACGGTGCGGGACGAGGACGCCTGGACCGGGCCGTTCAACCGGGTCACCGCCGCCCCGGTGCTGGTGGTCGGCAACTACTGGGATCCGGCGACCAACTACCAGGGCGCGGTCAGCTCGGCGAAGCTGCTGCCGAACAGCCGCCTGCTGAGCAGCGACAGCTGGGGCCACACCGCGTACGGCACCTCGGCGTGCGTGACCGGCCGGATCGACGCATACCTGCTCACCGGCAAGCTGCCGGCCAAGGGCACGCTCTGCGTCGGTGACGCGCAGCCGTTCCAGGAGGACACGGCGGCCGGCCGGGCGGACGCGTCGAAGAGCGCGCTGGCCCGGGCGGGCGAGCCGAGCCGGGGCGAGCCGAAGCGGCTGCCGCCGGTGGCGACGCCGCGCCCGGCGGTCGGCACGCTGACCGTCCGCTGACGGACCCCCGGGGTACGGCGGGTGATCGGGCACCCGCCGTACCCCGGGCCCACCTCGGTCAGTAGGACTTGTCCTGGCCGAGGACGTGCTGGGCGACGAAGTTGAGGATCATCTCCCGGCTGACCGGGGCGATCCGGCCCGCCCGTACCGCGCCGAGCAGCGTCGCCACGCCGTACTCGGTGGTCATGCCGGCCCCGCCGAGCGCCTGGACGGCGGTGTCGACGGCGAGCGCGGCGGCCTCGCCGGCCGCGTACTTGGCCATGTTGCCGGAGATGCCGGCCTCCAGGTCGCGGCCCGCGTCGTAGAGCGTGGCCGCCTTGTGGATCATCAGCCGGGCCAGCTCGACCTGCACTGCGGCGTGCGCCAGCGGGTGCGAGACGCCCTGGTGGGAGCCGATCGAGCGTCCGCCCCACACCTTGCGGGTAGCTGTGTAGTCGCTTGCCCTCTCGATCGCGTACCGGCCGGTGCCGGCGCCCATCGCGGCAACAGTGATGCGCTCCGGGTTGAGCCCGGCGAACAGGGCGGGCAGCCCGGCGTCGAGCGATTCACCGACGAGCGCGTCGGCGGGGAGCCGGACGTCGTCGAGGAAGAGCAGGAACTGGTTCTCCGGCGACAGGATCTCCATGTCCAGCTTGGACTTCTCCAGGCCGGGCGCGTCGGTCGGCACGATGAACAGCGCCGGCTTCAACTTCCCGGTGGACGCGTCCTCGGTACGAGCGACCACGAGGACGTGCCCGGCCTCGTCCACCCCGGAGATGTAGATCTTCCGGCCGCTGAGCAGCCAGTCGTCGCCGTCGCGGCGGGCCACTGTGGCGAGGCGGTGGAAGTTCGATCCGGCGTCCGGCTCGGTGATCGCGAAGACGATCTTCTGGGAGCCGTCGGCGAGGCCGGGGAGGTGCTTCTTGCGCTGCTCCTCCGTACCGTGCTTGTTGATGATCGTGGCGGCGATGGCGGGGGAGACCACCAGGAGCAGCAGCGGGCAGCCGGTCGCGGCCAGCTCCTCGCACACCAGCGCCAGCTCGGTGATGCCGCCGCCCCCGCCGCCGTACTCGGTGGGGATGTTCACGCCCAGGTAGCCCAGCCGCCCGGCCTCGTGCCACAGCTCGGTGGTGTGCTCGCCGGACCTGGCCTTCTCGACGAAGTAGGAGTGGCCGTACTTGCGGCCCAACGCCCGTACGGCGTCGCGGAGCTGGTCCTGCTCGGGGGTCAGGTCGAAGTTCACTGCGGGTCCTCCTCGGGGTCCACCACGGCAAGTACGGCACCCGTCTCGACCTGGCCGCCGGCCGGCACCGGCAGCTCCGTCACCACGCCGTCGGCGGGGGCGAGCACGGGATGTTCGAGCTTCATCGCTTCCAGCGTCAGCAGCAGGTCACCGGCAGCAACCCGCTGACCGACCTCGACGTGTACCCGGGTCACCGCGCCGGGCAGCGGCGCGAGCAGCGACCCGGCCGCCAGCTCCGCGGTGGGCAGGGGCAGGCGGGGCAGTTCGGTGAGGCTCGCCGCCCCGTCCGGGCCGTCCACGAAGACCGACGACCCCGCCCGGTGTACACGGAAGGCCCGCCGCACCCCGTCCACGTCGAGCACCACCCGGCCCGGGGTGGCAGTCACCAGCTCGACCACCGGCAGCTCGGTGTTAACAAAGGACCCTTCCTCTACCGGATCCGTTAAGAGAGGGCCCTTCCTTCCCCACTCGGCGAGGCCGCCGGTGCGGTCGAGCCGGTAGCGCACCTCGATCTCCTCGCCGTCGCCGACGGTGAAGCGGGTGACCTGCGGGAAGGACGGCACGTTGCGCCAGCCCGACGGCAACCCGGCCAGCACCGGTGCGGCGGCCCGGCGCTCGGCGGCCCCGGACAGCGCCGCCGCCAGTGCCGCCACCGGAAGCTGCTCCGCCGGCAGCAGTGGCGCGAACACCTCCGGGTGCCGGTCCAGGAAGCCGGTGTCGAGGTCCACGGCGGTGAACTCCGCGCTGCGCAGCACACGGACCAGCAGGTCCCGGTTGGTGGCCACGCCGTGCAGTTCGGCGCGGGCCAGCGCGCCGGCCAGGGCACGGGCCGCCTCGGTGCGGGTGGGCGCCCAGGCGACGAGCTTCGCCAGCATCGAGTCGTAGTGCACGCTCACCGTCGAGCCGTCCACGACGCCGGAGTCCAGGCGCAGGCCACGGGCCGGACCGAACTCGGCTGCGACCCCGGGGATCGCGAACCGGTGCAGCGTGCCGGTGGCCGGGCGGAAGCCCTGAGCCGGGTCCTCGGCGCACAGCCGTACCTCGATGGCGTGGCCGTCGGCCGGTGGCGTGGTGGTGACCGGCAGCGGCTCGCCCTCGGCGACGAGCAGTTGCAGCCGGACCAGGTCCAGCCCGGTGGTCAGCTCGGTGACCGGATGTTCCACCTGGAGGCGGGTGTTCATCTCCAGGAAGTGCACCTGCCCGTTCGGCGCGAGCAGGAACTCCACGGTTCCCGCGCCGACGTAGTCGACAGCCCGCCCGGCCGCCACCGCCGCCTCGTGCAACTCCGCGCGCACGTCGTCGGGCAGCACACCCGGTGCCTCCTCGACGATCTTCTGGTGGCGGCGCTGGATCGAGCAGTCGCGTACCCCGAGGGCCACGACGGTGCCGTGGGTGTCGCCGAAGATCTGCACCTCGACGTGGCGTCCGCGTTCCACGTACCGCTCGATGAAGACGGTGCCGTCGCCGAACGCCGCCGCCGCCTCGCGGCGCGCACCAGCGACGGCCTCGGCCAGCCCGGCGGCGTCGCGGACGATCCGCATGCCCCGGCCGCCGCCACCGGCGGCGGCCTTGACCAGCACCGGGAAGGCGGTGACCTCGGCCGGGTCGGTCCAGGTGGGCAGCATCGGCACGCCCGCGTCGGCGAGCAGCGCCTTGGCGGCCATCTTGTCGCCCATCGCGGCGATCGCCTTGGCCGACGGCCCGACCCAGGTCAGGCCCGCGTCGGTCACCGCTGCGGCGAACTCGGCGTTCTCGGCCAGGAAGCCGTAGCCGGGGTGGACGGCGTCGGCGCCGGAGCGCCGGGCCGCGTCCAGGATGGCGTCGATGCGCAGGTACGTCTCGGCCGGCGTGTTGCCCGGCAGCCGGACGGCCTGGTCGGCGTCTGCGACGAACGGCGCGTCGGCGTCCGCGTCGGAGTGCACGGCGACGGTGGCCACGCCGAGGGCGCGGCAGGTGGCGAAGACCCGGCGGGCGATCTCGCCCCGGTTCGCAACCAGAAGTTTGTTGATCATCCGCGCTGAGCCTGCCTTTCGTTCGCGACTGCGGGACTCCGCTTCGCTGCGTTCCTCGCGCTCACAGGTCACATCCGGAAGACGCCGAAACCGTCGGCGCCCTTCACCGGTCCGTTGTGGATCGCCGACAGGCACAGCCCGAGGACGGTACGGGTGTCCCGGGGGTCGATCACCCCGTCGTCGTAGAGCCGCCCGGACAGGAACAGCGCCCCGGACTGCGACTCGATCTGCTGCTCGACCATCATCCGCATGGCGGCGTCGGTGTCCTCGTCGTACTCGCGTCCCCTGGCGGCGGCGGCCTGCCGGGCCACGATGGACAGCACACCGGCGAGCTGCGCCGGACCCATCACCGCCGACTTCGCGTTCGGCCAGGTGAACAGGAACCGGGGCTCGTACGCCCGGCCGCACATGCCGTAGTTGCCGGCGCCGTAGGAGGCGCCCAGGTTGACCGTCAGGTGCGGCACCTTCGAGTTCGACACCGCGTTGATCATCAGGGCGCCGTGCTTGATGATGCCGCGCTGCTCGTACTCGGTGCCGACCATGTAGCCGGTGGTGTTCTGGAGGAAGACCAGCGGCGTGTCCGCCGCGTTGGCGAGCTGGATGAACTGGGCCGCCTTCTGCGCCTCCTGGCTGAACAGCACGCCCCGGGCGTTCGCGAGCACACCGACCGGGTAGCCGTGCAGCTCGCCCCAGCCGGTCACGAGCGCGGTGCCGTAGCCGGGCTTGAACTCGTCGAACGCGCTGTCGTCGAGCACCCGGGCCAGTACCTCGCGCGGGTCGAACGGCACCTTCAGGTCGGCGCTGGCGATGCCGAGCAACTCCTCCGGGTCGTACCGGGGCGGCAGCGGGTGGGGGTTGCGCGGCGGGGGGCCGTGCTTGCGCCAGTTGAGCCGGCGGACGCACTGCCGGGCCAGCCGGATGCCGTCGCGCTCGTCCTCGGCGAGGAAGTCGGCCAGGCCGGACGTGGTGGCGTGCATCGCCGCGCCGCCGAGCGACTCGTCGTCGGTGACCTCGCCGGTGGCCATCTTCACCAGCGGCGGTCCGGCCAGGTAGACCTGCGAACGGTCGCGGATCATGACGGTGTAGTCCGACATGCCCGGCACGTACGCGCCACCTGCTGTGGCGTTGCCGAAGACCACGCTCACGGTCGGGATCCGCTGCGCGGACAGCCGGGTCAGGTCGCGGAACACCCGGCCGCCGGGAATGAAGATCTCCGCCTGGGTGGGCAGGTCCGCGCCGGCCGACTCGACCAGGTTCACCATCGGCAGCCGGTTGGCCGCAGCGATCTCACCCGCCCGCCGGGTCTTCGCCAGCGACCACGGGTTGATCGCGCCGCCGCGTACCGTCGGGTCGTTCGCCACGATCAGGCACTCGACGCCCTCGACCACGCCGATGCCCGTCACGGTGCTGGCGCCGACCGGGAAGTCGGTGCCGAACGCGGCCACCGACGACAACTCCAGGAACGGGCTGTCCGGGTCGAGCAGCAGCTCGATCCGCTCCCGGGGGAGCAGCTTGCCGCGACCGTGGTGCCGGGTCACGTACTTCTCGCCGCCACCGCCCCGGGCCTGGTCGAGTGCCTCCTCCAGCTCCGCCAGGCGTTCCAGCAGCGCCTCCCGGTTGGCGGTGAAGGCGGGCGCGGACGGGTCGATGGTGCTCTGCAGGACAGTCGTGCTCATAGGCCCATGCCCTTCGCGATGATCTCGTTCATGATCTCGGTGGTGCCGCCGCCGATGCCGAGCAGACGGGCGTCCCGGTAGTGCCGCTCCACCTCGGCGTCACGCATGTAGCCGAAGCCGCCGTGCAGTTGCAGCGCCGCGTCGACCACCCAGTCGCAGGTGGCCACCGCCACGTTCTTCGCCATCGCCACCTCGGTCACCACCGGCTGCCCGGCGGCCACCCGCTCGGCGACGTCGTGCACGTACGCCCGCGCCGCGTCGGTGCGGCTGTGCATCTCGGCCAGCTTGTGCCGGACGACCTGGCGCCCGACGAGCGGCCGGCCGAACGTCTGGCGGTCCCGGCACCACTGCACGGCCAGGTCCACGCAGCGCTGCGCGGTCGCGTAGGCCTGGGTGGCGAGCGACAGCCGCTCGTTGGCGAACTGCTGCATGATGGCGAGGAAGCCGGTGTCCTCCGGGCCGACCCGGTTCGTCACCGGCACCCGCACGTCGACGAAGGACAGCTCGGCGGTGTCCGAGCAGTGCCAGCCCAGCTTCTCCAGCCGCCGCCCCACCGTGAACCCGGGCGTGCCCTTGTCGATGACCAGCAGGCTGACCGAGCCCGAACCGGGGAACTCGGTGCAGACAGCAGTGGTGACGAAGTCGGCGCGGACCCCGCTGGTGATGTACGTCTTGGACCCGTTGACGACGTAGTGGTCACCGTCGCGGACCGCGCAGGTGCGGATGCCCGCCACGTCCGAGCCGCCGTCCGGTTCGGTGATCGCCAGCGCGCCGATCATCGTCCCGGCGAGCGCGGGCCGCACGTACTTGTCGATCAGCCCTTCGTCCTGGGTCTCGACCATGTGCGGCAGCGCGATCCCGTGCGTGAACAACGCGGCGACCAGCCCGGACGACCCGCCCGAGCGGATGATCTCCTCGGTGACCACCATCGAGTCGAGCAGGTCGCCGCCGCTGCCGCCGACCGACTCCGGGAAGCCGATGCCGAGCAGGCCGATCTTGGCTGCGGTCTCGTGCAGCGACCGGGGTACCTCGCCCGCCCGCTCCCAGTCGGACAGGTGCGGCAGCACCTCCCGGGTCACGAACGAACGGGTCAGCTCGCGCAGTTGCCGGCGTTCCGGCGTGTCCACGATGGTCATGCGCGTGCCTCCGTCGGAAGATCGACCACTCGCGAGCGCAGCAGCTCGCCGAGCGCCTTGGCCTGGGGGTCGAACCGGGTGGACGCGGCCACGCCCTGCCCGAGCAGTCCCCGGATCACGAAGTTGACAGCGCGCAGGTTCGGCAGCTCGTACCGCTCGACTGTGAGCGACGCCGTCTCCGGCAGCAGCTCGGCCAGCCGCTCCACCGTCAGCCAGTCGCGCAGCCACGGCCAGGTCGCGTCGGTGCGGGCCCACACGCCCAGGTTGGCGTCGCCACCCTTGTCGCCGGACCGCGCGCCGACCAGCTCGCCGAGCGGCCTCCGCCGGGTGCCGGGCAAGGAAGGGCCCCCTCTTAACGCCTCGTGTTGTACAGGGGCCCCCTGCAAACCGCCCGTCACCGTCGGCGGCGCGATCGGCACCCGCTCGCCGGAGGGCAGCACCGCGACGTGCTCGACAGCGTCCTGCGCGATCGTGTCGGCGGTGAACACCCCGTACGGCGTCGCGTCACCGGGCAGCGTGGTCAGCGTGCAGCCCGGGTAGGAGGCCAGCGCCAGCTCCACCGCCGCCGCCGAGAACGCCCGCCCGGCCCGCGACTTGTCACCGTCCCGCAGGTGTACGTGCAGCAGCGCGCTCGCCGCCTCGGTGTCGCCGGTGTCCGGGTGGTCGGTACGGGCCAGCGTGAACTCCAGCCCCTCCGTGCCGACCGACTCCTCGATCTGGCCCCGGACCAGTGCCGCCTTGGCCGGGATGTCCAGCCCGCACAGCACGAACGTCATCGAGTTGCGGAAGCCGCCCAGGTTGTTGACGCCCACCTTGAGCGTGTCCGGCGGGGGCGTGCCGCGCACCCCGGAGACGCGTACCCGGTCCGGACCCTCCTGCTCCAGCCGCACCGTGTCCAGCCGGGTCACCACGTCCGGCCCGAGGTAGTCCGGCCCGCCCACCTCGTACAGCAGCTGGGCGGTGACCGTCTCGACCGTCACCGCGCCGCCGGTGCCGGCGTGCTTGGTGAGCACCGACGAGCCGTCCGCGTGCAGTTCGGCGATCGGGAAGCCGGGCCGGTGCCCGCCGTCCGGCAACTCGGTGAAGAAGCTGAAGTTGCCACCGGTGACCTGCGCGCCGCACTCGATCAGGTGCCCGGCGACGGTCGCGCCGGCCAGCGCGTCGAGGTCGTCGCGGGTCCACCCGAAGCGGGCGATCGCCGGTCCGACGGCCAGCGAGGCGTCGGTGACCCGCCCGGTGACCACCACGTCCGCGCCCGCGTCGAGGCAGGCCGCGATCCCGAACGCGCCCAGGTAGGCGTTCGCGGTCAGCGCGTCCGGCCGCTGGATCGCGTCGCCCTCGACGTACCCGACCCGGACCTGGAGGCCGAGCCGGTCGCCGAGCGACCGGATCGCGTCGGCCAGCCCCGCCGGGTTGAGGCCGCCCGCGTTGGTGACCAGCGTGACGCCGCGCTCCAGCGCGGTGCCGAGCACGCCCTCCGCCTGACGCAGGAACGTCTTGGCGTAGCCGAGCGACGGGTCGCGCATCCGGTCCCGGCCGAGGATGAGCATGGTCAGCTCGGCCAGGTAGTCACCGGTCAGCACGTCCAGCTCGCCGCCGTCGAGCATCTCCTGCCAGGCGGCGAAGCGGTCGCCGTAGAAGCCCGACGCGTTCCCGATCCGCAGCACGCTCATGAGGAGGTTCCGTTCGCCGGCTCGCGCTTGCCGCCGGGCGGCCCGGCGAACGCCTGGGCCACGTCCAGCCACTCGTCGGCCACCGGCCCGGTGGCGGTCAGGGCCAGGTCCGCGCGGTGCCGGCGCTGCGTGACGAGCAGGCAGAAGTCGAGCGCCGGGCCGGTCACCCGGTCGGCCGCGTCGGCCGGCCCGAACTCCCACACCTCGCCGTCCGCGGGCGCGGTCAGCTCGACCCGCACCGGCGCCGTGGGCACGTCGCGGCCGTGGGCGGAGAAGCCGTGCCCGAGGGTACGGAAGCCGAGGTGCGCGATGTGCCGCAGGCGCGCGGTCGGGGTACGGCTGACGCCCAGCGCGTCTGCCACGTCCTCGCCGTGCGCCCACGTCTCCATCAGCCGTGCCGTGACCATCGACGTGGGCGACATGCTGGTGCCGTACCAGGGGATCTTCTGTCCGGCCGGTACGGCGGCGAGCGCCCCGGCGAGCGCCGACCGGCCGGCACGCCACCGGGCCAGCAGCGCGGGCGGTGACGCCAGGAAGGACTCGGCACCGTCCTCGACCAGGCGCGACGGGTCCGGTGCGGCCATCACCGAGGCGAAGAACGCGGACTCGTCGGTGGCCGCCAGGTAGGCGACGTGGTCGGTCCATGCCAGGTGCGCGACCTGGTGCGCGACGGTCCAGCCCGGGGCCGGTGTCGGCCGCTCCCATCCTTCCGGCGGCAGGTCCGCGACGAGCGCGTCGAGCTGTTCGGACTCGGCGGCCAGATCCGCGAGCAGGGCTGTCAGGTCGACCATTGTGCCTCCGGGCGGGGGTGGGGCGTCAGGGGATCAGTGCCGCTCGCTCTCGGGGGTGAGCAGCGCGGCGAGCTGGCGTTTCCAGGTGTGCAGCAGGGCGGCGCGGCGGGGCGAGTCGTCGCTGAGCAGGTTGGCCACGCCGAGGCCGCGGAGCAGGTCGAGGGTGGCCTGCACCGACTCGCGTACGCCCGGCTTGCGCTCGTCCACACCGAGCAGCTCGACGGTGAGCCGGTGCATCTCGCGGCCGATCCGCGCCTCCAGCGGCACCAGCGCGGCGCGCAGCTCGGCGTCGGTACGCGCGGCCACCCACAGTTCCAGCGCGGCCACGAACAGCGGGCCGGTGAACGAGGCGGCGAGCAGGTCGACCACGCCGTCGAGCCGCTTCGGGCCGACCGGCAGGTGCGCCGCCTCGGCGCGCAGCTCCGCCGCCCGGCGCTCGGTCAGGTGCGTGACGGCGGCGGTCACCAGGGCGGCCTTGGTGGGGTAGTGGTGCAGCTGGGCACCCCGGGAGACGCCGGCGTGGGCTGCCACCACTGTCGTCGTGGTGCCGGACCAGCCGTGCTCCACCAGGCACTCGACAGTCGCCTCCAGCAGCCGGGCCTGGGTGGCACGGCTGCGCTCCTGCTGCGGAACTCGGCTCGACACGCAGACAGCGTGCCCCGCCCAAAACAAACAGTCAAGCCTGACTTTTTCTGAAAGGAGGGGGCCCTTGTTAACGCCTGCGGTAGAGGAAGGGCCCCTTGTTAACGCCTCAGCGGCCGTCGCGCGGAGCGAAGACGGTGAGCGCGTCGGCGTCGGAGTGGCGGGAGCGGACGTACTCGTCGGCCCAGGCCGCCGCATCAGGGAACGTGGACTCGGCGGCGACCCGGGCGCAGGCGGCGTCCACGTCGAAGCGGGTCCGGCGCAACTGCACGCCCGGGCCGAGCAGCGCCCACCAGGCACCGGCGCCCCCGTACGGCATGCCGACGCTGCCCGGGTTCACCACCAGGCGGCGATCGGCCAGCCGGGTGAACGGCATGTGCGTGTGCCCGCAGACCACCGTGCCGACCTCGGCCGGCAGGCCGGCGAAGACCTCGGCCCAGCGGTCCAGCCGCGAGTCGACGAGCACGACCTCCTCGTCGTCGCGCGGGGTGGCGTGGCAGAACAGCACGTCGCCCAGATCGGTGACCGGCAGCGTGACGGACGGCGGCAGCGCTGCCAGCCGGGCCACCTGGTCGTCGCGGAGCTGCCCGGCGGCCCAGTTCGAGACGGCGATCGGGGAGGACCTGCCGGCCCGCGCCTGCACCAGCTCCCGGTCGGCGTTCCCGCCGACCCAGCAGGCCCGGTCACCGAGCGCGGCCAGCCGGTCCAGCACCTCGACCGGCTGCGGACCGGCCGCCAGGTCACCGGTGAGGACGATCAGGTCGGCGGCTGCCACGTCCGGCTCGGCCAGCACTGCTTCCAGCGCGGGCAGCACACCGTGGATGTCGGAGAGGACGGCGACGCGATGAGGCATCGTCCCAGCCTGGCGACACCGTTGCGGGAGCACCAAGCGATTCTGCGGCGGGCAGAGACGGCGCCGGCCACCCCGCGCCCTGACGGCACCGGCCCGCTCAGAGGCGGCAACGGTCCCGGCTTGGGCAGAGACGGCATCGGCCCGGCCTGCGCAGAAGACGGCAGCAGAGGACGGCATCGGCCCGGCTCCGCGCGGTGGCGGGCCGGGCCGGGAAGCCGGTACGGAGGGTCAGACCCGCGCGCGGCGGGCCAGGCGCTCCGGGTCGAGGATGATGATGCTCTTGCCGTCCAGCCGCAGCCAGCCGCGCGAGGCGAAGTCGGCCAGCGCCTTGTTGACGGTCTCCCGGGAGGCGCCGACGAGCTGGGCGATCTCCTCCTGGGTGAGGTCGTGCGTCACGCGCAGCACGCCGCCGTCGCGGGTGCCGAACCGGCCGGCCATCTGGAGCAGGTTCTTGGCGACCCGGCCCGGTACGTCGGTGAAGATCAGGTCGGCGAGCGAGTCGTTGGTCCGGCGCAGCCGGCGGGCGAGCACCCGCAGCAGCTGCTCGGCGATCTCGGGCCGGTTGTTCAGCCACGGCCGTAGCGCCTGCTTGCGCAGCCGGACCAGGCGGGTGTCGGTGACCGCCGTGGCCGTCGCCGTACGCGGACCGGGGTCGAAGAGCGACAGCTCACCGACCATGTCCGACGGGCCCATCACGGCGATCAGGTTCTGCCGGCCGTCCGCCGCGCGGCGACCCACCTTGATCTTGCCGGACAGGAGGATGTAGAGACTGTCGCCGGGCTCGCCCTCGTTGAACACGATCTCGCCCTTGCGGACCTCGATCGTCTCCATCTCCTTGGCGAGCGCCTCGGCAGCCTCCGGGTCGACACCCTGGAAGATCCCGCTGCGGGCCAGTACCTCGTCCATCGCGCACCTCCGCCTGCGCGTGCCGTCCGTCGGCCGGGTCTGCCGTCCGCTGATCCCTCGCGCGCCGCCAGTCTAGGCGCACATGAGCAGGAATCAGAGGTGCACCCCTGGAATCTTGATCGTTGGGCGTAACCCACCCGACCTGGGGAGCGGCTAAGATCCCGCCCCCGGCACGGGCCGGCGCCACCCGTTCCCACCTGTGATCGTAGGGTGACCGGCGTGCTGTGTGAGCCGTTCCTGACCAGCCGGTCCGAATCCGGGTGGGACATCCCGATGCTGGCCTGGCGGGCCGAGGCCCCGCTGCTGGCGGTCGGCTCCGCGCCGCTGGGCGGGGGGATCGGCGTCCGCCGGTGGGTGCTGAACGCGACGGTGCCCATGTCGTACGACCGGGACGACCCCGCCGCGCACCTGGCCGAGCTGGCGCACGGCCTCGACCTGGACGGCCCCGGGGTCGGGCTGCTGACCGGCGTGGACGTGAGCGAGGTGGTCCGCCGCACGGACGGCGGCGTCCGCGTCTGGGCGACTGTCGGCCTGGGCACGCCGGTCTGGGCCGCCGCCCCCGAGCCGGCCACCGTCGCACCCGAGCCGTCCGCCGTGCCCGAGCCGGCGCCGTCGGCCGCGAGCGAGCCGGCCCGGCCCGCGCAGCACGTCGGCACCGTCAACATCGTCGTGTACGTCCCGGTGCGGCTCGGCGACGCCGCCCTGGTCAACGCCGTGGCCACCGCCACCGAGGCGAAGGCCCAGGCGATCTGGGAACTCGGACTGCCCGCCACGGGCACCCCCACCGACGCGGTGACGGTGCTCTGCCCGGCCGACGGCGATCCGGCCCCGTACGGCGGTCCCCGGTCGGCCTGGGGCGCACCGCTGGCCCGGGCCGTGCACGCCGCCGTCCGCTCGGGCGGCGCCGGGACCGTGGTGCCCTGGTCCGACCGGCGGGCGGGCTGACGTGGGCCCGGCACACGCGACACGCCGGGTTTTCCGACCGATCGGCCCTCGTCGCGGCGTTCCGGGGACGGTAGCGTCGCCGACGATGTACGCTTCCGCCCGCTCTGTGCCCCGTACCCTCCGCGCCGCCGTCGCCGGACCGCCAGCCGCCGTGCCCGGCCCGCGTCGTGCGGTGCTCGGCCGAGGCCTGGCCGCGTTCGCCGCGCTCGTCGCCGTCCTGTTCGTCGCCGGCTGCGGCGACGCCGCCGGCGGGTCCGGCAACGACCCCCGGTGGCAGACGGGACAGGGCGGCGGATCGACCGGCTCGGCCGGGCCGGCCACCGGTGACCAGCCGGCCGCGCCTGATGCGTCGAAGGAGCCGTCGATCTCGCTCACCGCGACCGGTGACGTGATCATGGGCAACGCGCCGGACCGGCTGCCCCCCAACGGCGGCAAGGGCTTCTTCGACGACGTGAAGTCGGCGCTCAAGGGCGACCTGGTGATGGGCAACCTGGAGGAGCCGCTCACCGACGACACCGGCGCCGGCAAGTGCGGCCCGGAGCCGAAGAACTGCTACCAGTTCCGCGCGCCGCCCGGCTACGCCGCACACCTGCGCTCGGCCGGGTTCCAGCTGCTCAACCAGGCCAACAACCACGGCTACGACTACGGCCGCCAGGGCTACGAGAACACCCAGTCGGCGCTGGAGGCGCACGGGCTCAAGCACACCGGCGCGCCGGGCGAGATCACCGTGGTGGACGTCAAGGGCATCAAGGTCGCCGTGGTGGGCTTCTCGTCGTACCCCTGGTCCAACAGCCTGGTCGACCTGAACGCCGCCAAGCAGGTGGTCGAGATGGCCAAGGAGCAGGCCCAGATCGTGGTGGTGCAGGTGCACATGGGCGCCGAGGGGGCGGACAAGACCCGGGTGAAGCCGGGCACCGAGATGTTCTTCGGCGAGAACCGCGGCGACCCGATCCGCTTCTCCCGGACCGTCATCGACGCCGGCGCCGACCTGGTCATCGGGCACGGCCCGCACGTGCTGCGCGGGATGGAGTTCTACAAGGGGCGGCTGATCGCGTACAGCCTCGGCAACTTCGCCGGTGGCGGGAAGTCGCTGAACAGCTCCGGCCGGCTCGGCTGGGGCGGCGTGCTCAAGGTGTCGCTCACCGCCGACGGGACGTTCGCCGGTGGCACGTTCACCTCCACCGTGATGAACGGTGTGGGCCGTCCCTCGGTGGACCGGCAGAACCGCGGCCTCGGACTGGTCCGCGACCTGAACCGGTCCGACTTCCCGGACACCGGCGCGAAGCTCGACGGGACCGGCAAGATCACCGCACCGGCGGGTGGCTGAGCGCACGCCCGCCGCGCCGAGCCGCCGGAGCGTCGGCCCCGCGACGTAGGCTGGCCGACGTGACCACGCGCTCCCCCGAGACCGACCTCGGCCGTACGCGCCGCGCCCGGCGCATCGGCCGCGTGCTGACCGAGACGCACCCCGACGCGCACTGTGAACTCGACCACGCCAACGCGCTGGAGCTCGCAGTGGCGACGATCCTGTCCGCCCAGTGCACCGACAAGAAGGTCAACGAGGTCACGCCGAAGCTGTTCGCCCGCTACCGCACCGCCGCCGACTACGCCGCGGCGGACCGCGCCGAGCTGGAGGAGCTGATCCGGCCCACCGGGTTCTACCGCAACAAGACCAGCTCCCTGATCAACCTCGGGCGGGCGCTCTGCGAGCGGTACGACGGCGAGGTGCCCGGGCGGCTCGACGACCTGGTGACCCTGCCGGGGATCGGCCGCAAGACCGCCAACGTCATCCTCGGCAACGCCTTCGGCGTCCCCGGCATCACCGTCGACACCCACTTCCAGCGGCTGGTGCACCGGTGGCAGCTCACCACCGAGACCGATCCGGTGAAGATCGAGCACGCGATCGGCGCGCTCTACCCCAAGCGCGACTGGACGATGCTGTCGCACCGGGTCATCTTCCACGGCCGCCGGGTCTGCCACGCCCGCAAGCCGGCCTGCGGCGCGTGCACGCTGGCGAAGCTGTGTCCCGCGTACGGCACCGGGCCGACCGAGCCGGCCGCCGCGGCCAAGCTGCTCAAGGGCCCCCGCGCCCGTGACCTGGCGGTGGCCGTCGGCCTCGATCCCGACCTGGTGCCGCAGCAGGCGGCAGCGGCGGACGTGCCGTGATGCGCCGGCTCGCGTACCTTCTCGTCCCGCTGCTGCTGGCGACGGCGGGCTGTACCGCCACCGCCGAGGAGCCGGAACGTCCCGCGCCCGCCACCCGGGCCGAGCGCCCCTCGCCGTTCGCCGACTGCGCCCCGCTGACCGTCGCGCCCGCCGCCGCGTCCCCGACGTCCGCCGGGAAGGCCGCGTCCCCGACGCTTGCAGGGAAGGCCGGGGACCAGCTCCCCGACCTGACGCTCAACTGCTTCACCGGCGGCGCGCCGGTGAACCTGCGCGACGTCAAGGGCCCGGCGGTGATCAACGTGTGGGCGTCCTGGTGCCCGCCGTGCCGCAAGGAGCTGCCCGCGTTCCAGCGGCTCAGCGAGCGGGCCGACGGCCGGTTCCAGGTGATCGGCGTGAACAGCCGGGACAGCCGCGGCGGCGCGCAGTCCATCGGCGAGGACTACGGCGTCGACTTCCCGATGCTGCTCGACCAGGGCGACGCGTTCCAGCGCGCGCTGGAACGCAACGCGTTCCCGCTCACAGTGCTGGTCGACGCCGGCGGCCGGATCCGGCACACCGACGCGACCGGCGCGCTCGACGACGCCCGCCTCGCCGCGCTGCTCGAACGTCACCTCGGGGTGCGGGTATGACCCGACGGCCGCCGCTGTGGTTCGACCCGCTGCTGGGCCGGCTCGGCACCGCGCGGGCGGAGGACTTCACCCGCATCGTCACGCCGTCCAGCGGCGGCCGGGAGAGCGCCGTACTGGTGCTGCTCGGCGAGGAGCCCGGCGCCGGGCCGGACGTGCTCGTCCTCCAGCGCGCCGCGACGCTGCGCAACCACGCCGGGCAGCCGGCCTTCCCGGGCGGGGCGGCCGACCCGGAGGACGCCGACGCCCGCGCCACCGCGCTGCGCGAGGCGAACGAGGAGGTCGGCCTCGACCCCGGCAGCGTCACAGTGCTCGCCGAGCTGCCCCGGCTCTGGATCCCGGTCAGCGACTTCGTGGTCACCCCGGTGCTCGCCTGGTGGCACGACCCGCACCCGGTGCACCCGCGCGAGCCGGCCGAGGTCGCGCACGTGGCCCGGCTGCCGGTCACCGAGCTGGTCGACCCGGACAACCGCATGCGGGTACGCCACCCGAGCGGCTGGATCGGTCCCGCCTTCTCCGCACGCGGCATGCTCGTCTGGGGCTTCACCGCAGGCGTGATCGACCGGCTGCTGGAGATGGGCGGCTGGTCCCGGCCCTGGCCGCACTCGCGTGTGGTGGATCTGCCGCCCGTGGACGCCACGCCCGCTCCGTCGGCGGGCACCGAGGCGGCCGACGAGAGCCCGGTGCGCTGATCACCCGTACGCATCCCCGGGTCACGTTCCGCGAGCGCTGAGCCGAGCACGGGCCCCGTGCCCGTACCCTTGGGGCGTGTCCGCCGTGGATCTCGTCCTTCTTCTGCTCATGCTCGTGTTCGCGATCAGCGGATACCGTCAGGGTTTCGTCATCGGGGCCCTGTCGTTCTCCGGCTTCTTCCTCGGAGCGCTGCTCGGCCTCCAGGTCGGGCCGCTGATCGCGCAGCAGTTCGCGGCGAGCGGCACACGTGTGCTGATCTCCCTGGTGGCGATCTTCGGGCTCGCGGTGCTGGGGCAGGCGCTGGCGGGCTGGCTCGGCTCGAACCTGCGGGCCGCCATCACCGGCCCGGCCGGCCGGAAGATCGACGACGTCGGCGGCGCGTTCATCTCGGTCATCGCGGTCATGCTCGTGGCGTGGCTGGTCGCCGTGCCGCTCGGCTCCTCCTCGGTGCCGTGGCTGGCCTCCTCGGTCCGCAACAGCGCGCTGCTCACCGTCGTCGACCAGGTGCTGCCGGACAAGGCGCAGGACCTGTCCACAGCGCTGCGCGACACGGTCGACACCAACGGCTTCCCGGACGTGTTCGGCGACCTCGCGCCGACCCGGGCCCGGCAGGTGGCACCGCCCGACCCGGCGCTCGCCAACTCCCAGGTGGTGCAGAACAGTAGGCGGTCGGTGGTGAAGGTGCTCGGCTCCGCGCCGAGCTGCTCGCGCCGCATCGAGGGCTCCGGTTTCGTGTACGCCGACGACCGGGTGATGACCAACGCGCACGTGGTGGCCGGCACCCGCTCGGTGGCTGTGGAACTGCGCGGCGAGCGGTACGACGGCGAGGTCGTCGTCTACGACCCGGACCGGGACCTGGCGGTGCTCTACGTACCGGGGCTGTCCGGGCCGTCGCTGCGCTTCGCCGCCGGCCCGGCCGCCACCGGCGCTGACGCGATCGTGCTCGGCTTCCCGCTCGACGGCCCGTACGACGCCCGCCCGGCCCGGATCCGGGACGTCGACCGGATCACCGGCCCGGACATCTACTCGGCCGGTGACGTCAACCGGGAGATCTACACGATCCGGGCGCTGGTGCGCAGCGGCAACTCCGGCGGCCCGCTGGTCTCCTCGAACGGTCTGGTGCTCGGCGTGATCTTCGCGGCGGCGGCGGACGACCCGAACACCGGTTTCGCGGTGACCGCCGCCGAGGCGCGACCGGTGGCGCTCGCGGGCGCGGAGCGTACCCGGGGAGTGGCGACCGGCGACTGCACCTGAGCCGGCCGGCGGCGCTCAGCCACCCGCCGATGCTCCCGCCGGTGTCGCCTCGTGGCCCGAGCGGGACAGCGGCAGCCGGGCGCGGCCCCAGGTGAGCGTGCGGTCGAGTACCGCCCGCGCCATGATCGCCACGCACGCGCCGCCGTTGAGGAACGAGGCGACCACGTCGCTCGGGTGGTGCATGCCCCGGTACATCCGGGTGAGCGCCACGCCGATCGGCACCAGCACCAGCAGCGTCCACCAGCCGACCTTGGCCGGGGTGCTGCGCGCCCGCAGCGCCAGCAGCACCGCGAGACCGACGTAGAGCGCCGTGGCCGCCGAGGTGTGCCCGGACGGGAAGCTGGACGTGGGCGGGGAGGCGTCCATGTGCGCGACGGCCGGGCGGTTCCGGTCGATGGCCATGGTGGTGAACAGGAAGATCAGCGCCTGCGCGGTCACCGCCGCGCACAGGAACAGCGGCTCCCGCCAGCGGTGCAGCACCAGCCGCAGCACCAGCGCCGCCAGCACCGTCACCACGACGATCATCTGGGTGCTGGCCAGCGTGCTGAACACCAGCGAGACGTCGTTCCACCCCGGCGTCCGGTCGCCGGCCAGCTCACGGTTGACCGTGTCCTCCACGGTGAACGGCCAGGTACGGGCCAGCACCCGGGTCACCAGCAGGCCCAGGCCCACCATCAGCGCGAAGAGCAGGGCCAGCGGCAGCAGGACACGCCGGGTGACTCGGATCACGACATCGGACATGGGCACGCCTGTACCCCGGCGCGGGTCCGGCTACGCCCGGCCGCCCTCCGGCCGCTGGTCGGCCAGCTCCGGCTCGACCCCCTCACGGAGCGGACGGGCGGACGGCTGCCCGGATCCGCTGCGCCAGGTGGCGAAGCCGGCCGCTGTCGCGGCCACCACCGCCGCCCCGAGCACCCAGCCGCCCACCACGTCGCTGGTCCAGTGCACGCCCAGCGCGATCCGGCTGAGCCCGGTCACCACTGCGACCAGCACGGCGGCGGTCCACAGCGCGACCCGGCCCCGGCGGCTGTCCCGCACGAACGGTAGGAACACCAGCAGCAGCACACCCGCCGCCAGCGTGGCGTTGAGCGCGTGACCGGACGGAAACGAGTAACCGGCGGCCCGGGCCACCGGGTCGAGCAGATCCGGCCGGTCCCGGCCGACGAGCAGCTTGAGCAGCGCGCCGAGCAGCCCGCCGGCGACCATTGTGACGACCACCCAGATCGCGAGCCGGGGCGCGCCGCGCCGGACCAGCCAGACCACCACCACGACCGCGGCCACCCGCAGCGGCCCGGGCCCGAACACGTGCGTCCAGACCGTCATCACACCGACCCAGGCGGAATGGTCCTGCGCGTACCCGTGGAACGCGTCGGCGATCGAGGCGTCCAGCCGCAGCAGAGGCGGCCACGCGCCGAGCACCAGCAGCGCGATCAGGGCGAACGGCACCAGCACCAGGAACGCCGCGACCGCGGCCAGGGTGAGCCGCAGGCCCAGCGAGTGCTCGGGGTCGAGGCGGCGGCTCCGCCACGACCGCTGCCGCGTGACAGTGGCCCCGGTGGTGTCCATGGGGCTCTCCCTACCCATCCGAGGGCGGGATCAGACCGGTTCAGCGACGGGTCTGCCGGAACCGGCGAACCATCAACGCGGTGCCGGTGACGAGTGCGACGAACAGGGCCAGGCCGGTCCAGAGCCGTTCCGGGGCGGAGGCGTCCGTCTGGCCCGCCGGCCGGGCGTTCCAGCCCTCCGAGGAACGTCCCAGCGGGTCACCGCCCCGGCCCGCCGCAGCGGCCCGGGTGTCCCGCGTGTCGCCGGGCGCCGGCCCGAAGCCCACCACGCCGGGGGAGCCGTTGTCGTCGAGCGGGTTGTGGCCCACCGCCGGGACGTCGGCGGTGAGCGCGGCCACCGGATCGACAAGGCCGTAGCCGAACCGGTCGTCCCGGCCGGTCGGGCCGAGATCCCGGGCGGTGGTGATCAGCCGGTTCACCACGTCCCCGGCTGACATCTTCGGATACCGCGCGCGGACCAGGGCAGCCGTCGCGGCGACGAGCGGCGCGGCGAAGCTCGTACCCTGCACCCGCCAGTAGCCCTCCGGCCGGGCGCCGTAGAGCCCGGTGGCCGGGGCGCTGAGCACCGTCTCGTGACCCGTGATCGAGCCGGACCAGAGGTTCTCGCTGGTCCGCTCCAGCCCGGCGACCGCGAGCACACCCGGTTCCCGGGCCGGGTACCAGACCTCGGTGGTCGTCGAGGTGGCCAGATTGCCGGTGCAGGCCACCACCACCACGTCCCGGGCGAACGCGTAGTCGAGCGCCGCGGCCAGGGCCGGGTTGTCGCTGCCGCCGCCGAGCGACAGGTTGACCACCCGGGCGCCGTTGTCGACCGCCCAGCGCACCGCCTTGGCGATGATCAGCGCGTCGTCGTAGCGGTTCTCGGCGTCGAGGACCCGGACCGGAAGGATCTTGGCGTCCGGCGCGAGCCCCAGCACGCCCCGGTCGTCGTCGGCCCGCCCGGCGATAAGCCCGGCCACCGTGGTGCCGTGCCCCACCGGGTCCGGGCCGTCCGAGCCGTCCGGCGTAACCAGATCGAGGCCGGGCAGCACCTGGCCCGCCAGGTCGGGGTGGGTGCCGTCCACACCGGAGTCGATCACCGCGACCACCACGCCGCGCCCGGTCGAGGTGCGCCACGCGGTCTTCGCCCGCAACTCCTCCAGCTGCCACTGCTCGTCGCGTACCTGATCGGTGCGCAGCAGGCGGTCGGGGGACACCCAGGGACGCGCCACTGTGGCCGGGGCGGCGGGCGCGGCGTGGGCCGGCGGCGCCAGCGGACCGGCGACGGTGGCCAGCGCCGACACGGCGGCGAGCAGCGCGCGTCCGGCGCGACGCCGGGGCGGCCCACCGGGCGGTCCCTGCCGATCCCCTGTCACATTCCCCAGCCGTTCGGTCGCGTCAGACACATGCTGCACGGAGATTACCGGTTGTCCCGACCGTCACGGGGCAACTCCGCGAGGCGGATCACCCGGGCGGGAGATGCGCCAACTGCACCAGGCGCACCCCCTCCCGGCGCGTGACCAGACGCGCCCGCCCCGGGGGCAGCGGCCCGGCCTTGACCTGACCGACGAGCGCGCCCTCCTCCGGGCCACCCGACATCACCAGCCCGGCCGTGGACAGCTCGCGCAGCCGCTGCACGATCGGCTCGTACGCGGTCCGCCCGGCACCGCCGGTACGCCGCGCCAGCACCAGGTGCAGCCCGACGTCCCGCGCGTGTGGCAGATGCTCCTCCAACGCCCGCAACGGGTTCGTCGGCCCGCCTGCCACCAGGTCGTAGTCGTCGACGAGCACGAACAGTTCCGGTCCCTGCCACCACGACCGGCTGCGCAGCTGCGCCGGGGTCACCTCCGGCCCCGGCTGCCGCCCCTGGAGATAGCCGGCGGCCGACTCGATCAGCTCGGCGGTGTGCGGCGCCGCGGTCCCGTACCCGATCAGGTGCGGCGTCTCGATCACGCCCATCAGGCTGCGCCGGTAGTCCACGAGCATCACCCGGGCCTGCTCCGGGGTGAACCGGTTGACGATCGAGGTGGCGAGCGCCCGCAGGAACGACGACTTGCCGCACTCGGCGTCGCCGAAGACCAGGAAGTTCGGCTCGGTGGCGAAGTCCAGCACCACCTGGGACAGGTCCGCCTCGGCCACGCCGATCGGGAACGCCAGCCCGCTCGTCGCGCTCTGGTCCAGCTCGGCGTACGGCAGCACCGGCGGAAGCAGCCGCACCAGGGGCGCCGGCGGACCGGTCCACGCGCCGGCGAGCGCCTTGACCATGTCGGCGGTCTCCGCGCCCAGTGCCTCGACGCGGGGTTCGGCGGTGAGGAAGTGCAGTCCTCCCGCCGTGATGCCGCGTCCCGGACGCTCCTCCGGCACGGTTGCCGCCAGCGCGCGCTTGACCACCACCGAGTCGGCCGGGTCGCCGAGCCGCAACTCCAGCCGGGAGCCGAACAGGTCACGGATCGCCGGGCGGAAGTCCGACCAGCGCAGCGCGCTCGCCACCACGTGCACCCCGTACGCCAGGCCCCGGGTGGCGAGTTCGGTGACCAGCGGTTCCAGATCCTCGTACTCGCCGCGCAGCGTGTTCCAGCCGTCCACCACAAGGAACACGTCCCCGAACGGGTCCGGCGCGCCCGCCGCCCGCCGCCGTCGCCATGCGGCCATCGACTCCACACCGGCCTCGGCGAAACGCCGCTCCCGCTCGGCCAGCAGGCCGGCGACCTCGCCGACGGTACGGCGCACCGCGGTGCCGTCGGTCCGCCCGCTGACACCGCCCACGTGCGGCAGGTCGCGCAGCGTGCCCAGCGTCCCGCTGCCGAAGTCGAGGCAGTAGACCTGCACCTCGGCCGGGGTGTGGGTGAGCGCGAGCGCGCAGACCAGGGTGCGCAGCAGGCTGGACCGGCCGCTGCGGGTGGTGCCGACCACAGCGACGTGCCCGGCCGCGCCGTCCAGCGCCAGCCAGAGCAGGTCACGCCGCTGCTCGAACGGCTTGTCCACCACCGCCACCGGCACCTGGAGCGCCCCGTGCAGCTCCGGATTCGCCACCGTGAGCCCGCGTACCGGGTCGGTGCCGACCGGGCCGAGCAGCTCGTCCAGGGCGGGCGAGGCGTCCAGCGGTGGCAGCCACACCTGATGCGCCGGTGGGCCCTGCCCGGTCAGCCGGTCCACGAGCAGGTCCAGCAGCGTCTCGCCGCTGTCGTCCTCGGCGGGCGGGGCGACGGGCGCGGGCGGCTCGGGCACCGGGACCAGGTGGGTGGAGAACGCGAGCACACGCGCCTCACCGGCGCCGGACGCGCCCGCCCCGCCGCCGCGGCGGCGGACCGCGCCGGAGACGTACGCGGCCTTGAACCGGACCAGCGGATCGGTGCCCGAGCGCAGGTAACCGTGCCCCGGGCTGCGCGGCAGCTCGTGCGCGTCCGGCACGCCCAGCACCGTCCGGGACTCCAGCGCCGAGAACGTCCGCAACCCGATCCGGTACGACAGGTGCGTGTCCAGCCCGCGCAGCCGCCCCTCCTCCAGCCGCTGGCTCGCAAGCAGCAGGTGCACCCCGAGCGACCGGCCCAGCCGGCCGATCTGCACGAACAGGTCGATGAAGTCGGGCTTGGCGGACAGCAGCTCGGAGAACTCGTCGCAGATCAGCAGCAGCGACGGCAGCGGGGCCAGCGGCGAACCGGCCGCCCGGGCCCGCTCGTAGTCGCGCACGCTCGCGAAGTTGCCGGCCCGGCGCAGCAGCTCCTGCCGGCGCATCAGCTCCCCGTTGATCGCGTCCACCATCCGGTCCACCAGCGGCAGCGCGTCGGCCAGGTTGGTGATCACGGCGGCGGTGTGCGGCAGCCGCTCGAACGGCGCGAACGTGGCGCCGCCCTTGAAGTCGACGAGGACGAAGTTGAGCTGTTCCGAGCTGTGCGTGGCGGCCAGCCCGAGCACGAGCGTGCGCAGCAGCTCCGACTTGCCCGAGCCGGTCGCGCCGATCAGCAGGCCGTGCGGGCCCATGCCGTCCTGCGCCGACTCCTTCAGGTCGAGGTCGATCGCCCCGCCGTCGGCGCCCACGCCGATCGGCACCCGCAGCCGGTCCCGCGCGGCTCGGGGCGCCCAGCCCTGCTCGGCGGTGAAGCTCTCCGGGTCGCCGAGACCCAGCAGCTCGGGCAGACCCAGCTCGGCGCCGGGCGGCGCGTCCGGTCCGCGTACCGTGCCGGCCAGCCGCAGCGGCGCGAGCCGCCGGGCCACCGCCTCGGCGTCGGCGGGCGCCAGCGCGTCGGCGGCGCCCACTTCGGCGTGCCCCTCCGCGGAGTGCGAGTGCAGCCGGCCGTCGACCAGGTCGAGCAGGAGCGCGTACCGGTCGAGCAGCCGGGGCGGCGGAGTGTCCAGGTCGAGCACTGTGACCGCGTCGATGCCGCCGTCACCGGCCAGGTCGGTCGCGCCGGTCAGGTCACCGCCGTCGAGCACCACCACGACGTGCGGCCCGTCGGTGGCGGTGCCGTGCGGGCTGAACCGGGACCGGGCGCCGAGCACGTCGTCGAGCAGCCGTTCCAGGTCGGCGGCGGAGCTGGTGACCAGCCGCACCGGGCCCAGCGCGTCGGTGCGCGCCGGATGGTGGGCGTGCGGCAGCCACTTCACCCACTCCCAGGCGGTCCGGCGTTCCGGCCCGGCGCAGACCGCGATCAGCAGCTCGTCCGGCGCGTGGAAGACGGCGAGCTGGGTGAGCACCGCCCGGGCCAGCGCCTGCGCGGCGGGCGAGCCGGCGCCGCGTACCGGGCCGGCCGGGCCGCGCACGAAGACCCGGGCGAAACTGCGCAGCGACAGCGCCACCGGCAGGTCCGGCACCACCGAGTACGCGTCCAGGAAGCGCCGCAGCGCCCCGGCCGTCATCGGCTCCAGCTCCTCCAGCGGGCGGGTGATCGGCGGGACCAGCGGGGTGGCGAGCGTCTGCGGGCCCACACCGACCCGGACCACGGCGAAGTCCGGGTCGCCCGGCCGGCGCTCCCACACCCGGTGACTGTCGACTGTCGACCAGAGCCGCCCCGGTTCCGGATGGCGGTAGGACAGCCCGGCCCGCTGGGCGCCGGCGGTCTCCCGGACCCGGCGCCGGAGCGTGGCGAGGTGGCGCAGGTACTCCCGGCGGGCGGCCATCAGCTCGGACTTCTTCGGCCCGGCGCTGCCCCAGGTGGTGACCAGCATCGCCAGCGAGGAGAGGCCGAACATGCCGCCCACCACGTACGAGTAGGCCCCGCCGCCGCGGCCGAACATCATCGCCATGGCCACCGTCCCGCCGAGCATCGGCAGCACCATCAGCGCCTGCTGCCAGCGCCCACCGGTCGCGGCGGGGATCTCCGGCGGCGCCTCGACGGGCAGCTCACCGACCGGGATCTCCGGTGCCGGGCGGCGTGGCGGCCGCTTGATGACGACAGTGGACACTCACCCTCCCCGGAAGTGGCTCTGGGTAACCCGAACCTGGCTCATCGTAGGTAAAGTCCTCTCGTCCGTCAGCCCACTCCCTCCGCTCGATATGGAGATGCCTCGATGACAAGCGGGCTCGCCCGGGTCACGATCAGCGCGCCCAGGCGGCGGGTCGACGTGGCCCTCCCGGAGCAGGTGCCCCTGGCCGAGCTGTTGCCCGAGGTGCTCCGGCACGCCGGTGAGGGGCTGGCCGACGACGGGGAACGGCACGGCGGGTGGGTGCTGCGCCGGACCGACGGGGCGGTGCTCGCCACCGCCCAGGCGCTGCTGCCGCAAGGAGTGCGCGACGGCGAGGTGCTGCACCTGGTGCCGGCCCGCGCGCAGTGGCCCGAACTGGAGTACGACGACGTGGTCGAGGCGATCGTGGACGGCGCCCGGCGCCGGGGTGCCGCCTGGTCGGGCCGGGCCACCCGGGCCGCAGCGCTCGCCGGTGCCGCCGTACCCCTGGCCGTCGGCCTGGTCGCCGTGGTCGCGGGCGGGCCGGGCGCGCGCGGCTGGCCGGTCGCCGCGGCGGTCGCCCTGATCCTGGTGCTCACCGCCACCGCGGCGTCCCGGGCGTACGGGGACGGCCCGGTCGGCGCCACGCTCGGCGGGTACGCGCTGCCCTGGGCCGCGGCGGCCGGTGCGCTGGCGGTCACCTCCGGCGACCCGGTCGGCCCGATCCCCGGCCTGCGCTGGGTCGGCGCCCCCGAACTGCTGGTCGGCTCGGTGGCGCTGCTGCTGGTGGCGGTGCTCGGTCTGCTCGGCGTGGCCAGCCGGTCCCGAGTCTCCGTGGCCGGGGTGACTGTCGGCGTGGCAGGCGTGGCGGCAGCGCTCGGCGGGCTGCTGCTCGACCCGGACGGCACCGCCGCGGTCCTGCTCGCCGTGCTGGTGTTCGCGCTCGGCGGGCTGCCGTTGCTGGCCATCCGGGTCGGCAAGCTGCCGCTGCCGCCGCTCACCCTGCCCAGCCCGGCCGGCACCCGGGACCTGCCGGACCGGGGGCGGGTGCACGCGGCGGTGGCCCGCGCCGAGGAGGTGCTCACCGGGATGCTGCTCGGCCACGCGGTGCTCGCAGTCGGCGCGGTCGCGGTGCTCGTCTCCGTCGGCCGGACCGCCGGGCTGCTGCTCGCCGCCGTCGCCTGCGGGGTGCTGCTGCTGCGCTCCCGGCTGTTCGTGGCGGTACGGCACCGGGTGCCCGCTGTCGTCGCCGGGCTGGCCGGGTTCGCCCTGCTCGGCGTGGTGCTGGCCGAGCGGGCCGGTCCCGGTGGCCGCCTGGCGCTGACAGTGGGCGGGCTGGCCCTGGCACTCACGGCGGTCACCGCCGGCGCCACGTACGCCCGGCGCCCGGTCTCCCCGTACCTCGGCCGGCTGGCCGACCTGACCGACACCGCGCTCGTGGTCGCGGTCGTGCCGGTGGCCTGCGCGGTGCTCGACCTCTACGACCGGGCCCGCGACCTGCTCGCCTGAACACGCGCAAGGCCCGGGTCGCGAAGCGCGACCCGGGCCTCCGGTGAAAGCGTGAGCGTCAGTGCAGCGTCTCGCCGCGCTCCTCGGCCTCCTTGGCGCGCCGGTACGACGCGGCGATCTCCGCCTCGGCCTCGACCCGGCCCACCCAGGTCGCGCCCTCGACCGACTTGCCCGGCTCCAGGTCCTTGTAGACCTCGAAGAAGTGCTGGATCTCCAGCCGGTCGAACTCGCCCAGGTGGTGGATGTCGCGCAGGTGCTCCTGACGCGGGTCCTCGTAGGGCACGCAGAGGACCTTGTCGTCGCCGCCCTTCTCGTCCGTCATCCGGAACATGCCGATGGTGCGGCAGCGGATCAGGCAGCCCGGGAACGTCGGCTCCGGCACCAGCACCAGCGCGTCCAGCGGGTCGCCGTCCTCGCCCAGGGTGCCCTCGATGAACCCGTAGTCGGCCGGGTACTGCGTGGAGGTGAAGAGGGTGCGGTCCAGCCGGATGCGGCCGGTCGCGTGGTCTACCTCGTACTTGTTCCGGTGACCCTTGGGGATCTCAACCGTGACGTCGAAATCCATCTTCCACGCTCCCTCGTTTGCCCACGCTGGCTAACGGAAACCAGCGGCTCACCCCCGGCGCGGGGTGAACGCCCCCCGTCGGCTCCGGCCGCCGCATAGTGTTCGGACCGAAGTAGTGTCGCCCAAGGCGATTTCGAGCGGGGAGGAGGGGGCCGTGGGGAGGGAAGATTCACACTACCGCCCCGAGAGGGTTGACGGGCGCGGGTCCGCCGGTTCCGGTTCCGGCGGGGCCACCGGGCGGGTGTCCGTCCCTGGTGCGAACGTCCCCCATCGTCCGGCTCCGGCCACCGGGTCCGCCCGCGTCGGCCCGCCGCACCACGGCTCCGGCCCGGCGAGCGGCTCGGCCCGCGTCGGCCCGTCCCACGACCCGACGGCTCCGCTGAACTGGCCCGGCGCGCCGGACTCGATCCCGGTCAGCCCGCCGGTCCCGCCGGTCGGCGCCGCGCCGCCCGTACCCTCAGGGCCGCCCCCGGGCCGGCCGCGACGCGGCCGGCGGCTCGTCGCGGCGCTCGCCTGCGTGCTCGTGCTGGCCCTGGCGGTGGCCGGGCTCGCCGTGCTGCGCCCCGGCCCGGTCGCCGGGTGGCTGGGCGACGACGACAGCACGGGTACGGCGGTCGCCGCGCCGCCCGAGCCCTCCCCGCAGGCCGTGCTGGCCGGGCCGGACGGCAACGCCCCGCTGCCCACCGAGGCCGGCATCCGCACCGCCCTCGACCCGCTGGTCCGCGCCGCCGCGCTCGGCGACCGGGTGCACGTGTCGGTGGCCGACGTGAGCACCGGCCAGGCGCTCTACGGCAGCGGTCAGGACACGCCCACCGTGCCCGCCTCGGTGACCAAGCTGGCGACCGGCGTGGCGGTGCTCGCCGCGCGTGGCCCGGCCTACCGGATCCCGACCCGCGCGGTGGCCGGGGCGAACCCGGGCGAGGTGGTCCTGGTCGGCGGTGGTGACCCCACGCTCGCCGTGGACAAGAACGGCTTCTACCCGGGCGCGGCCCGGCTGGACGACCTCGCCGCCCAGGTGCGCGACGCGCTCGGCGGCACCGCGCCGACCAAGGTGATCGTCGACTCGTCGCTGTTCAGCGGCCCGGTCTTCGAGCCCGGCTGGGACGCCGACATCCCCACCGGCGGTTTCGGCGCGGCGATCACCGCGTTGATGACCGACGGCGCCCGGAAGAACGCGGCTGAGGCGCGGCGCACCGCCGAGCAGACCAATCACGCCGCCGAGCGGGTGCCGCAGCCCGACCTGACCGCCGGCCGGCAGTTCGCCAAGCTGCTCGGCCTGACCGGCGGCGCCGCCCAGGTGACCCGGGGCACCGCGCCGGGCGCGTCCGGCGCCACGGGTACGGCCCCCGGCGCCGAGCTCGGAAAGGTCGAATCACTGCCGATGATCCGGCTGGTCGACATCATGATCAGCGACAGCGACAACGTGATCGCCGAGGCGATGGCCCGCCAGGTGGCGCTCGCCAAGGGCAAGCCCGGCTCGTTCGCCGGCGGCGCGGCCGCCACCGACCAGGTGCTCGGCGAGCTGGGCCTGCCCGCCGGCGAGATCAGCCTGGCCGACGGCAGCGGGCTGTCCCGCACCAACCGGATCAGCCCCTCGCTGCTCACCGACCTGATCACGCTCGCCGGCAACGGCAGCCACCCCGAACTCGCCGCGATCTTCGGCGGTCTGCCGGTCGGCGGCTGGTCCGGCACGCTCGACGAGCGCTACCGCGCGGCGGCGACCCGCGCCGGAGCGGGCGTCGTCCGGGCCAAGACCGGCACGCTGAGCGGCGTCAACGCGATCGCCGGCACGGTGACCACAGCCGACGGCCGGCTGCTCACGTTCGCCGTGCTCACCGACCGGACCCAGGGCTCGCTGGACGACACCCGGGCGGCGCTGGACCGGATCAGCTCCGCGCTGGCCGGGTGCGGCTGCCGCTGACCGACGGGCGTCGATAGGCCGGCGCGAGCCCGGGTGGGGGTGTTCCGGCGCGGGTACGGTGGGTTCATGGCGCAGTTCGTGGACTGGGATCTGGCCGCCGCGACAGCGGGGGCGCTGAGCAAGTCGGGCCCCCGGGTGTCGTACGCCGAGGCCACCGACGTGGTCGGCGACCTGCGCCGGCTGACCGAGGAGGCGGCCGGTCACGTCGCCGACTACACCGGCCTGCGTGCGCAGGTCGCGCACCCGCCGGTACGCGTGGTCGACCGCCGGGACTGGGCGGCGGCGAACATCGCCGGGCTGCGTGAGGTGGTCTCCCCGCTGGTCGAGCGTCTCTCCGGGGACAAGCGGCCGGGCGCGCTCACCGAGGCGATCGGCTCCCGGGTCACGGGTGTGCAGGCCGGCACCGTGCTGGCTTACCTCTCCGGCCGCGTGCTCGGCCAGTACGAGGTCTTCGCCGGCGACCCCGGCCAGCTGCTGCTGGTGGCCCCGAACATCCTGGAGGTCGAGCGGAAGCTCGGCGCCGACTCGCGTGACTTCCGGCTCTGGGTGTGCCTGCACGAGGTGACCCACCGCACCCAGTTCACCGCCGTGCCGTGGATGCGCGCGTACTTCCTCGGCGAGGTGCAGGCGTTCGTGGACGCCTCCCAGGGCGGCGAGCACCTGCTGGAACGGCTCCGACGCGGCGTGGCGACGCTCTCCGACGCGGTCAAGGACCCGGAGAGCCGGGCCAGCGTGCTCGACATCGTGCAGACCCCGGCGCAGCGCGCGGTGCTGGACCGGCTGACCGCGCTGATGACGCTGCTGGAGGGCCACGCCGAGTTCGTGATGGACGGCGTCGGCCCGCAGGTCATCCCCAGCGTCGAGTCGATCCGGGCGGCGTTCAACCGCCGCCGCGAGTCCGGCAACCCGCTGGAGAAGGCGATCCGGCGGCTGCTCGGCATCGAGGTCAAGATGCGCCAGTACGCTGAGGGCCGCAAGTTCGTGCACGGCGTCGTCGACCGGGTGGGCATGCAGGGCTTCAACAAGATCTTCTCGTCCCCGCTGACGCTGCCCCGCCTGGACGAGCTGGGCGACCCGGACGCCTGGGTGTCACGCGTACACGGGCCCGCCGGTGCCACCCCGCCCGTCGGCTGATCCGGCCGGTTCGGCTGGTCCGCTCGGTCCGGCTTCTTCCGCGGGCCGGGCGGATTCCGGCGCCCGGTCGCGCCGCTCGCCGTCGCCCGCTCCCGCCGTCGCCGCCGTGCGGCTCGCCGTCCGCCGGGTGCTGACCGGCCTGCCCGGCGGCGGCCCGGTGCTGGTGGCCTGCTCCGGCGGGGCCGACTCGCTCGCGCTCGCCGCCGCCGCCGCGTTCGTGGGCCCCCGGCTCGGACGGCAGGCCGGCCTGGTGACGGTCGACCACGGCCTGCAAGCCGGGTCGGCGGAACGGGCCGAGGCGGTCGCCGACTGGGCCCGCGCCGAAGGGCTCGACCCGGTCGAGGTGCTTCCGGTACGCGTGGACGGCCGGCCCGGCGGTCCGGAGGCGGCCGCCCGCGAGGCCCGGTACGAGGCGCTGATCGCGGCCGCCCACCGACTCGACGCAGTCGGTGTGCTGCTCGGGCACACGCGCGACGAGCAGGCCGAGACAGTCCTGCTGGCGCTGGCCCGGGGCGCCGGACCGCGCGGGCTGTCCGGGATGCCGGAGCGGCGCGACGTCGACGGGGTACCCCTGCTGCGCCCACTGCTCGACGTCCCGCGCGCCGACACCCGGGCCGCCTGCGAAGCACTCGGGCTCGACCCGTGGGCGGACCCGCACAACGCCGACCCCGCGTACGCCCGGGCGCGGGTCCGGGCCGACGCGCTGCCGGCACTCGTCGACGCGCTCGGGCCGGGGGTGGTGGCGAACCTGGCCCGGACCGCCGGACTGCTCGCGGCCGACAACGCCGCGCTCGACGCGCTCGCCGACGCCGCGCTCGCCGACGCCCGGACCAGGGAGGGCGGGCTGTCCGTAGCCGGGCTCGCCGAGTTGCCGGCCGCCGTCCGTACCCGGGTGCTGCACACCTGGGCCCGCGAGCTGGGCGCCGCGCCGGCCGCGCTGTCCCACAGGCACGTGGCCGCGCTGGACGCCCTGGTCACGGAGTGGCGCGGACAGGGCCCGGTGCACCTACCCGGCAACCACCAGGTACGCCGCCACGCGGGTCACCTCCTGCCCTGACCCGAGCGGGCGGCCCCCTTACCCCCGTTGATCAAGGCCTTTTGGTCACGTTCCGGCCCTCCCCAGCCCGCAAACTCCTTGATCACCGCTCCAGAGGCGCCGACGGTGTGGGGTGGGTCAGGTGGTCTGGCGGTCTCGGAAGGTGGTGCGGTAGGCGAGCGGGGTGGTGCCCACCCGGCGGGTGAAGTGGTGCCGCAGCGCTGCCGCGTCACCGAAACCGGCCTGCTCGGCGACGCCCTCCACGCTCAGTGACGTGTCCTCCAGCAGGTGCCGGGCCAGCAGCACCCGCTGGTTGGTCACCCAGTCGTGCGGGGTGGTGCCGGTCTCGGCGCGGAACCTGCGGGCGAACGTACGTGGGGCCATCCCGGCGCGCGCCGCCAGCTCGTCCACTGTCACCTGTCGCCGCAGGTGTCCCATCAACCATTCCAGCACCGGTTCCAGCGTGGGTGCCTCCGGCGCCTTGGGGATCGGCGCCTCGACGTACTGCGACTGGCCGCCGTCGCGGTGCGGCGGCACCACCATCCGGCGGGCCAGCCGGGTCGCCACCGCGGAGCCGTGCTCCTGGCGTACCAGATGCAGGCAGGCGTCGATGCCGGCAGCGGTGCCTGCGCTGGTGAGCAGCCGGTCGTCCTGCACGTAGAGCGAGTCGCACTGGACCCGGGCGGCCGGGAAGCGCTGCTGGAGTTCGTCGGTGTACCGCCAGTGGGTGGTGCAGTCGCGCCCGTCCAGTACGCCCGCCTCGCCGAGGACGAACGCGCCGGCGCAGACGCTGAGCAGCCAGGCGCCCCGGTCGGCGGCGCGGCGCAGCGCGGCGAGCACCGGCTCGGGGACCGGGGTGCCGTCGGCGTGCGCGGGGACCGCCACCAGGTCGGCGTCCTCGACCGGGCCCAGGCCGGCGGTGGGGGTGAGCAGGAACCCGGAGCGGCTGCGGACCGCGCGGCCGTCGGCGGTGCAGACGTCGAACCGGTATCCGGGGAAGCCGTCGGCGGTGCGGTCGGTGCCGAAGACCTCGGCGAGCACGCCGAGTTCGAACGCGGCGACGTGGTCCATGGCGATGACGGCGACCGAGCGGAGCATGTGACGAGGGTAACCCGACAGGTGGCAGGAAATCGATGTCCGACGACATTCCTGCCACTGTCCGGATCGGTCGGTGGCCCGCAGAATCAATGGTGTCCGGTGCGCACCGGCGGCGAAAACAGTCTCAACCATGCGAAAGCGAGCGCCGCCATGACCGTTCTGCTGCTCCTGCTCTTCCTGCTCCTTCTCGTCGGCGCCAGCGCCTTCGGGTTCACCGCCGACACCCGCGACTCGGCCGACTGGAAGCCGAGCGACGACGGGCAGCGCTGGCGCTCCCGTACCTGCTGAGGTGATTTATTCAGTTCGCGCCGAAAATCCCCGGCGGGACCGCGCCAAAAGGGGCGGCCCCGCCGACGGCGGCGCGGGGGCGTACGGCAGGCTAGGAGCATGGCTGACGGCTCCTGGTACGACGCCGACATCGACCACGTGATCATCTCGGAGGCGCAGATCCGCGACAAGACCGCGGAGCTGGCCAAGCAGGTCTCGGCGGACTACGCCCACGTCGAGGACGGCCTGCTGCTCGTGTGTGTGCTCAAGGGAGCGGTCATGTTCATGGCCGACTTCGCCCGTGCGCTGGGCCGCCAGGGCCCGCCCGCCGAGCTGGAGTTCATGGCCGTCTCGTCCTACGGCCAGGGCACCACCTCGTCCGGCGTGGTCCGCATCCTCAAGGACCTGGACCGGGACATCGCCGGCCGCCACGTGGTGGTCGTCGAGGACATCGTCGACTCCGGCCTGACGCTGTCCTGGCTGCTGCGCTACCTGGAGTCGCGCTCCGCGGCGAGCGTCGAGGTGGTCGCGCTGTTCCGCAAGCCGGACGCGGTCAAGGTGCAGGTCCCGGTCAAGTACGTCGGGTTCGACATCCCCACCGAGTTCGTCGTGGGCTACGGGCTCGACTTCGGCGAGCGGTACCGCGAGGTGCCCTACGTCGGGGTGCTCAAGCCCGAGGTGTACGCGCGGGCCTGAGGCTTTGCCGAGCCCTTCGTCAGCTGACATTCAGCGGGCTCTCAGTCTTCCGGTCTACGGTAGGGACCGGTGACGTGGAGGCACCCTCCACGCCCGGCCCCTCGAACCGCGTGACCGTGCGGTGTGGGCGGGCCGGGTGGGAGCTCCCCGCCACGCCGGCTCAAACCCGGGTTCGCCCTACGCGTAAGTGCCGGGCTCGCAAGCTCACTCGTCGCGCGTACGGTGTACCGTCGAATGACCGTGGTGCGGCAGTTTGCGTGCCCCGGGGGTCGGGCCGGCCCGCACGGCGGCCCCGGCCGCCGCTCAAGGCGGCGACACCATTCAGACGGTCAGGACGTCGATCAGGAGGATGCGGGCGCCTCGGCACCCGACTACAGCATGGAACGTACGCGTTTCTTCCGCCGACCGGTGGTCTGGATCATCCTGGTCATCCTCGGCGCCGTTGTGCTCAGTCAACTGTTCACCGCTGGTCCCAGCTACCACCGGGTGGACACGTCCGTCGCGCTCGACCAGCTCAACAAGGGTGGCATCGAGAAGGTCGTCTTCCAGGACAAGGAGCAGACGCTCCAGCTCGACCTGAAGGACAAGGCCAAGTTCGACGGCGACACCACCACTGACAAGATCGAGGCGCAGTTCCCGTACGAGGTCGGCGGCCAGGTCTGGAACCAGGTACGCGAGGCCGAGGCGGCGGACCGCATCACCGGCCCGGTCGACACCAAGGTGTCGTCGGACAGCATCTGGGTCAGCCTGCTGGTCAACCTGCTTCCCATCGCGTTGCTCGTGCTCCTGCTGCTGTTCTTCATGTCGCAGATGCAGGGCGGCGGCTCCCGGGTGCTCAACTTCGGCAAGTCCAAGGCGAAGATGATCACCAAGGACACGCCGAAGACCACCTTCGCTGATGTCGCGGGTGCGGACGAGGCCGTCGAGGAACTGCACGAGATCAAGGACTTCCTGCAGAACCCGGCGAAATACCAGGCCCTGGGCGCCAAGATCCCGAAGGGCGTGCTGCTGTTCGGCCCGCCCGGTACCGGTAAGACGCTGCTGGCCCGCGCGGTCGCCGGCGAGGCCGGGGTGCCCTTCTACTCCATCTCCGGCTCCGACTTCGTCGAGATGTTCGTCGGTGTCGGCGCCAGCCGCGTCCGCGACCTGTTCGAGCAGGCCAAGTCGAACGCCCCGGCGATCGTCTTCGTCGACGAGATCGACGCGGTCGGCCGCCACCGTGGCGCCGGCATGGGCGGCGGTCACGACGAGCGGGAGCAGACGCTCAACCAGCTGCTTGTCGAGATGGACGGCTTCGACACCAAGGGCGGCGTCATCCTGATCGCCGCCACCAACCGTCCGGACATCCTCGACCCGGCGCTGCTGCGCCCGGGCCGGTTCGACAGGCAGATCCCGGTCGACGCCCCCGACATGGAGGGCCGCAAGGCCATCCTGCGGGTGCACGCCAAGGGCAAGCCGTTCACGCCCGACGTCGACCTCGACGCGGTCGCCCGGCGTACCCCGGGCTTCAGCGGCGCCGACCTGGCCAACGTGATCAACGAGGCCGCGCTGCTCACCGCTCGTAAGGAGCAGCGGGCGATCACCAACGACTCCCTGGAGGAGTCGATCGACCGGGTGATCGCCGGCCCGCAGCGCCGGACCCGGGTGATGAGCGACCAGGAGAAGAAGATCACCGCGTACCACGAGGGTGGGCACGCGCTGGTCGCCTGGGCGCTGCCGCACGCCGCGCCGGTGCACAAGGTGACCATCCTGTCCCGGGGTCGCTCGCTGGGTCACACGCTCGTCCTCCCGACGGAGGACAAGTACACCCAGACCCGGGCCGAGATGATCGACACCCTGGCGTACGCGCTGGGTGGCCGGGCGGCCGAGGAACTGGTCTTCCACGAGCCGACCACCGGCGCCGGCAACGACATCGAGAAGGCCACGCAGCTGGCCCGCGCGATGATCACGCAGTACGGCATGAGCTCCAAGCTCGGTGCGATCAAGTACGGCACCAGCGGCGACGAGCCGTTCCTCGGCCGCAACATGGGCCACGAGCGGGACTACTCCGACGCGGTGGCCGCCGAGATCGACGGCGAGATGCGCGCGCTGATCGAGCTGGCCCACGACGAGGCCTGGGAGATCCTGGTGGAATACCGGGACGTCCTGGACAACATGGTCCTGGAGCTGATGGAGAAGGAGACGCTCTCCACCGCCGACATGGCCCGGATCTGCGCGCGGGTGGTCAAGCGCCCGCCGATGGCGCCGTACCACGGCTTCGGCAAGCGTCTGCCCTCCACCGAGCCGCCGGTGCTCACGCCGGCCGAGAAGGAGGCGCTGGCGGCGCAGTCCCGCGCCGACGCCGCCGCCTCGATCGGTGGTTCCAGCAACAACTCGGACGGTACGCACTGAACAGCGATCCGACGACGGCCGGCTCCCACCACAGGGAGTCGGCCGTCTCCGCGACCGAGCCCGACGGGGACGACGCGCTCGACTACGTGGCCGCGCGCCTGATCAGCGGCAAGCTCACCGGTGGCCCGGTGGAGGACAGCGTCGACCTCGCCCGGATCGAGAAGGCGGTCCGCGAGATCCTCATCGCTGTCGGCGAGGACCCGGACCGTGACGGCCTCCAGCAGACGCCCGCCCGGGTCGCCCGCGCGTACGCCGAACTCTTCGCCGGCCTGCGGGTCGACCCCGCGCAGGTGCTCCGCACCACGTTCGAGGCCAACCACGAGGAGCTGGTGCTCGTCCGGGACATCGACGTGATGAGCCTCTGCGAGCACCACCTGCTGCCGTTCCGGGGCAGCGCGCACATCGGCTACATCCCCGGCCCGGACGGCCGGATCACCGGCCTGTCCAAGCTGGCCCGGCTGGTCGAGGTGTTCGCCCGCCGGCCGCAGGTGCAGGAGCGGCTGACCTCGCAGATCGCCGACCTGCTGATGTCCAGCCTCGCCCCGCGCGGCGTGATCGTGGTGCTGGAGTGCGAGCACATGTGCATGGCGATGCGCGGCATCCAGAAGTCCGGCGCGAAGACCATCACGTCCGCCGTGCGCGGCGGCCTCCAGAACGACGCGAAGTCGCGGGCCGAGGCGATGGCGCTGATCATGGCCCGCTGACTCCCGACCGACATCGACGGCCGCGTACTCCCGCCCGGGAGGGCGCGGCCGTCGTCAGTCGGGCAGCATGGCGAGCAGCAGGCCGGCGGCGGTGAGCACCGCCGGGACCAGACAGACCAGGGCGCCGAAGCGGGGTGTCCGGTCCACCCGGTCGGTGGGCCGCGGGCGGAAGACACGCCCCACCGCGAGCCAGCCCAGCATGAACGCGACAGCCGGCAGCGGCAGCCCCACGAGCAGCGCCAGCACCGTCACCGGCCCCGGACCGGCGACCGCGTACAGCAGCAACTGGAGCAGCGGCACCACGAGCGCCAGCGGCCCGTACACCAGCAGGTTGCGCGGCCGGGCCGGCCACCGGGCCAGCCGCGGCAGGCCACGCGCGCTCAGCGTGTCGTCCGCCGCGTCCGCCCAGTCCCCGGCCGCGCGCAGCACCGCCAGCACCGCCGACGGCCCACCCGCCATCGACCGGGCCGCCTCGGTCACCTCCGGCGGCGTCGGGACCAGCGACATCGCCGGTACGCCCAGATCACGCAGCCGGGACTGCTGCGGCGCCAGTCGTTCGCGTACCGCTGTCAGCTCCTCGCGGGCCGCGGCCACCGACCGTGCCTGCTCCCCGGCAGCGGTGGCCGCCGCCCGGCGTACGCCGTCGAGCGCCCGCGCGGCAGCGACGTACTCCGCCCAGGCCGACTCGGCGGGGTCCGCCACGGTGGTCGGGCCACCCGAGCGGGGCCCCGGTACGGCCGCGCCGGTCTCACTCATGCCGCCCCCTCCCCGGCGCGGTCAGTCGCCCGCGGGTCCGGCTCGACCCGCGCGGTCGCCACCTCGGCTGTGCCGAACGGCACGAAGACCGTGCCCTGCTCGTCCGGACCGTCCCAGAGCACCGCGCGTCCCGGCCGGGGCCGCCACCAGACCGGGCGGTCGAAGAGCTGCTCCAGCCGGCCGCCCGGAACGTCGGTGACCGCCACGGCGGTGAGCTTGTCCACCTCGCCCTCCGGGCCGAGCAGTCCGGCCAGCGGAGCCGGTGTCCGCCACCAGCCGAGCAGGTGCCGGCCGGCGGGCGGGCCTTCCAGCAGCAGCGTCCGCAGCAGGTCGGGCGGCAGCTCGGTGGCGTCCGGCACGTCCAGCCCGAACACCACCAGGTAGCCCGGCTCATCCGACTCCATGGCGGTCCGCAACCCGGCCGCGTCGACGGTCTCCACCCGGTGGCGTCCGGCCAGCTCGGCGGCGAGCACCCCGGCCGGCTCGGCCGAGCCGTTCGCCAGCGGCGCCAGCACGAACCGGGCCGCGCCCGGATGCGCTGCCGCCGCGCTGCGTACCGCCGTGACCAGCAGCCGCTCGGCCTCCTCGTCCCGCCCCAGGACAGCCAGGTTCCGCCCCGCGCCCGGCCCCAGCGGCACCGTCACGGTGGACCGCCGCACGTCCACCGCCCGGCCCAGCAACGCGGCGGGCGCGTGGGCCCGGCCGGCGAGCGCGGCCCGGTGCCGCGGATCGTTGGCGAGCAGCGGGCGGGCGTACCCGGCGAAGACCACCGGCGGGGTCGCCGACTCGCCCCGCGCCTCCCAGAGCCGTCGCCGCAGGTCGGTCAGGACCGCGGGATCCTCGTACGGATCCGGGAAACGGATCATCCGCTCGTGCCCCCGGGTCGCGCCGCGCGGACCGCCCAGGCCACCCGCCGTGTTCACCACCGCGCTGCCCACCGGCAGCCCGGCCGCCGAGTCGTTCGCAGGTTCCAGCACCGCCGAGCCGCCGGGCAGCGCCACCCGCACCGGGAACTGGCCGAGCAGCGGGTCACGTGGGCCGCCGATGCCCAGGTCACCCTCGCCGGCCAGCACCAGGTGGATCCCGTACGACCGGCCGGCGCGGGCGAGCGCGTCCAGCCGGGCCAGCAGGTCGGCGGCGAGCCGGTCCCGCTCGCGCAGCGCCAGCGGGAAGTTGTCGACCACGCAGACGATGCGTGGGAGCGGCTGGTGCTGGCGCAGCTCGGCGTAGCGTTGCCCACCGGCCCGCCGGGACGCCTCCTCGCGGCGGCGCAGCTCCGCCTCCAGCTCGCCGAACAGGTCGGCCACGTACTCCCGGTCGGCCGCCATCCCGGTGGCGCGCACCTGCGGCACCCAGGAACGGTCCCGCTCGGTCTGGAGGAACTCCACGAACGACTCGCCGTCGGCCAGGTCGGCGAGGTAGAGCGCCAGCTCGTCCGGGCCGTACCGGGCGGCGAGGCCGAACAGTGCGTCGGTCAGGAACGCCGACCGGCCCGCCTGACCCCGGCCGCTCACCAGCCAGTGCGGCGTCAGCTCGGTGAAGCCCAGGCTGACCGGGCGCCCGGCGGCGTCACCCACAGTGGTGCTCAGTCCGTCGGCCGAGCCGGCCGTCCAGAAGCCGTCGGCCGGCAGCAGGTCACGCAGCGAGAGGCGGGAGCCGTCCTCGATCTGCCGGGCCAGCCGCGCGCACACGTCCGCGACCAGATCGGCGGGCGGATCCTCGTCGAGGAACACGGGCGAGTTCAAGCCGACCGGCGGCTCGGCGCCGGGACTGCTGAAGCCGGCGCCGGGCGGGTCGCCGACCAGCGCGTACGCGGTGCGGACCGTGACCGGGGTGGCGCGCGGCAGCGGACTGCCGTCCGGCCAGCCGGCGAGCACCAGATGCAGCCCGGCCCGCGGCCCGCCCTCGGCCAGTCCGGCGAGCCGGTCCAGGTCGGCGGTGGTCGTACCGTCGGGCAGCGCGGCCACCACGAGCAGCAGCGTCCGGTCGTGCCCGCGCTGCCGGGCCGTTCCGGCCGCCACCCACTGCTCCGCCTCGGCCAGCACCGCACGCATCCCGGCGAGGTCGGTGGCGGGCGGTGGCAGCAGGCCGGCGTCGGCGAGCGGCGCGTACCCGGCGAACGTCGCACCGGAACCGTCGTCGACCGCGCGGGCCAGCAGCGCGCCCGCCGGGGTCGCGGCGAACACGCGCAGCAGCAGCGCGCGGAGCAGCCCGGCCACCCGGGCGTCGGAGGCGTCGGCGTCGAGGCTCACATGGCCGCTGCCGAGCAACGGCACCAGCGCGGGGAAGCGGGCGTCGTCGAGCGGCGCCGCGGTGCCCACCCGGACCAGCGGCGGCAGGCCGTCACCGGGAGGTGTCGTCGCGCTCAGCGACTCCAGCGGCCCGCCGGCCCAACCCGGCGCAGCTACTTCTGCAGCCGCCCGCAGGCGCTCGGCCAGCTCGTACTGCCGGTGGTGGTCGGCCGGCGCGGGCCGGATCTCGTCGAGGATGCCCGCCGCCGCCGTCGCGGCGGCCTCGGCCCGGCGGTGCAGCGCGGCGGCCCGGCCGGCGCGCGCCTTCGGAGTCGCCACCGCGTCCACCTCTCTTTCCGAGGCCGACATGTCCTCCCCGAGGTGTGACGGTAACCCAGGCGGCGGCCGTCCACCGGGATGTCGGTCGGCGCGGTGAGCTGGTCGGCGGTGAGCAGCCTCACCCCGCCGCCGGTCGGCGTCCGCCCGGCGGTTCGCCACGATCCGCCGGTTCCAGGCATTGGGTACGCGACGCGCAGCCGATAGCCTCAGGAGGTGGAATCAGTGCAGCCCCCCGCCGGTTCCCAGGTGTCCCGAGTACCGGCGCAGCGGACCCCGCCGGAGCAGTTGGCGCCCCTCGCGCCCGCTCCCGCCCCGGTACGCCCCAAGCGTCCGGTGCGCACAGTGCTCGCTGTCGTCGCGGGGGTGCTGGCGGTGCTCTGCACCGTCGGCGGTGTGGTCGGGTTCGTGCTGTACGACCGCGCGACCGCCCCGGACCGAAGCGCCCCCGACGTCGTTGTAGCCAACTACATCCGGGCCTACCTTATCGACCGGAACGACACGAAGGCCCAGGAATTCACTTGTAATGACAGTGACGGGATCGGTGGCATGCGTGATCTCAGGACCGAGCTTGAGCAGCGCGAGGCCAACTTCGGCGTCTCGATCAAAGTGAGCTGGGGCCCATTGCTTCAAGCCGACAATGGATCGGGCGAATCGGTTACCACGACACTTGCCATCTCCAGCTCAAAAGATGGCCAATCGGTAAGCAGCCGTCGGGAAACGTGGCGATTCGACTTGACGGACAACAAGGACGGCTGGCGCGTCTGCGGTGCGAGTAAGGTCGGCTGAGGCCTACTCAAGCCAGAGCAGGTGCACCGGCACCTCCAACGTGGTCGGCGCCTGGCCGCGCCAGGCCCACCGGTACCACTCCAGTTCCGGGGCCACCCGCACGCAGATGTCGCCGTCCGCGCCGGAGTAGGTCTCGGTGACGGCGCGCAGGTCGCGCCGTTCCACACCGTTGTCAACGTGCACCACGCGCCGCCCGGTCACCGCGTCGGCCTCGAACACCGGCGTGGGTGGCCGGCGTTCCGGCACGTCCAGCGAGACCAGCCGGAGACCCGGGGCGCTCGCCCCGGCAGCCGGCCGCCGCTCGCCGATGGTCTCCACCCAGACCCGTTCCACAGGTACCAGCGGCGCGAACACCTCCACCTGCTCGGCCTCGGCCCGGTACCACTCGTGTTCCGGGATCACCGGTACGTAGGTGCGGCTGCCCTGCACCACCCGCTCGTCGGCCCGCAGGTCGCTACGCCAGCCGAGGCCGGGCAGGCCGACGAGCACGCGGCGGCCGCGCAGCTCGGTGCCGCCGGTGGCAGGCACGGTCTCCACCGGCCGGGGCGGCAGCGGCGCCCAGTCGGGCCGGTCGGCGAACGGGTCGGGCAGGGGGTTGCTCATCCGCCCGGCCTCACCCGGTCTCGCCGAGGGGCGCGCCCCGCTTGCGCATGAAGGGCACCGGGTTCTCCGCCCCGTTGCTGGACCGGTCGCCGTTCTTGTGCACCTCGAAGTGGAGGTGCGGGCCGGACGAGTTGCCGCTGCTGCCGGAGATCCCGATGACCTCGCCCGCCTCGACCGCCTGACCCGGCACCACGCGAGGTCGTTCGACCATGTGGCAGTAGCGGGTGATGAATCCGCCGGCATGCAGGATGTCCACGAACCATCCGCAGCCGCCCTTGTTCGGCCAGCCGTCCCGGTCGCAGTCCCGCCGCCCGGAGCGGTCGGGGTCGCAGCGGGCCACCAGCACCCGGCCCGCCGAGGCGGCGTGGATCGGCGTGCCCTTCGAGGCGGCCAGGTCCACGCCGTGGTGGCTGGGGCGGGCCGTGGTGCGGAAACCGGAGACCACACCGCCGGGCAGCGGCGCGGTCCAGCCGGAGGCGGCTATCCGGTCTCCAGCCGCGGCGTCGCACACCGCCTTGCCGGCGATCTCCACGGTCCGGGCGGCGCCGCCGGCCAGCGCGTCGACGATGGCTCCGGCCAGTTCCTCGTGCTTGGCGTAGGCGTCGGGGTAGGCGCTGACCTGGACCTTCTGGGCGACCACAGTGAGCGGGCGCTGCTGCCAGTCCGGCACCTTCTCCATCTTCTGGTAGAACTTGCGGGCCGCGTACGAGGGCGTCATCCGCTGCTCGACGCTGCCCCACCCGGGCCGCTGCTGGAACAGGCCCAGCGAGTCGTGGTCGGCGCCGACCCCCTCGTGCGGCAGCGCGAGCGACGCCGGCACCGTGCTGTTGGCGAGGTTGCGCAACGCTGATTCCTGCATCGCGGTGGCCAGCGCGATCACCCAGCCGCGGGCGGGAAGCTTCATGTCCTGGCCGACCTTGATGATGACCGCGGCGTTGCGCAGCTGACGCTCGCCGTACTCGGCGAAGCGCGGCATGTCGCCGGTCAGGTTCACCTGGTAGGCGGGGTCGCAGTTCAGGGCCGCGAGCTTCGGGTCGTCCTCGTCGCCGCCGAGTTCGGTGAGGAGGAAGGCGCCGGCCCCGCCGACGCAGCAGAGCAGGGCGAGCACGCTCGTGACGGCGGTGGCGACCACGCCTAGGCGCAGCTTCCGGCGGACCTGTCCGGCGACGGCCGGGCCGGCGGTCACGACCGCTCCCAGTCGATCGCGTCCACCAGCCAGGGTCCGTCCGGTGCGACGAGTTCGAGCCGGAGCGTGCCGTTGTCCAGCGGAACCACCGCCTCCACGAAGGACTCGGTTCGGGGCCGGAGCGTCGGGGTGCCTGTGGTCCTCCGTGCGGGCACTGTCTCCGGGTCGGCATCAGTCATCTTCTCGGCCAGCGCCGGGGTGGAGAGCGGCCGCAGGCGGGCCTGCCACGCGTCGCCGCTGCTGCCCGGGCCGCTCAGCCACGCGGTGGTGAAGCGACCGGCGACCTGCTCCGGCGTGTCCTCGCCCGGCCGGGTCTTCGGGGCGACCGCAGTCGGCGGGCTGGCGAGCACGCCGTCGTCACCGGCCTCCGGGTCCGCGGTGCTGATCGGCTGGGTGGGGCGGCTGGTCAGGCCGAGGCCCGGATCGCCGGGGCCGGCGACGAGGCGGGCCGCGCCGATCACCCCGAAGACCAGCACGGCGATCATGAGAGCGACCCCGATCCGGGACCGGAGGACCCGGGTGAGGAGGAATTCCAGCGCGCGTCGCACCGGACTCACCGGGCCTCGGAGCGGATGCGCGGCGCCGGCCGGGCCGGTGCGGTGCCGCGGCCCGCCGAGTCCGGCCGGTAGACGGCGTAGGAGGGCGCCTCCTCCGGCACGTCCGGCTCGGTCCAGGTCGACGGTGCGCGCCGGGGGCGGGGAGTGCCGCCGGGACGCTCACCCGGCCGTCCGCTCGCGGGCGCCTCTTCCGGCCTTTCCCGCCCGTCCGGCCGTTCCCGCTCGGCGGGTGTGGCGCTGTGCGCCGGATCCTCGTGCCGGGCCTCCGGCCGGAGGCTGCGCTGGTCGGCCGTGACGGTGCGGCGCTTGCCGATCGCCGGTTCGTTGGTGCCGCCGGGCTCGGCCACGTCCAGCCGTGCGGCGATGCGCATGTCCCGGAAGAACCGGCGGTGCCAGGAGCCGGCCGAGCTGACCGCCTCGCTGCTGTCCTTGCCGCCGAGCTGGGTGATCCGGCGGTACGGCCGCAGCAGCAACCAGCCGACCACACCGCAGAGCCAGACCAGGACCACCTGGAGCCAGCCGGGCAGCGTGGCGGTGTTCATGATCAGGTCGACGGCGAAGAGGTAGATGGCCGCGCCGGTGCCGAAGATGGCGATGTTGAAGACGGCGGCGACCACCGCGTTCGCCAGCCGCCGGAGGCCGGCGCTGGCCGGGCGCATCAGGCCGACGGTGCCGAGGATCGGCGCGGCGATCACCGCCCAGCGGAAGATCAGGAAGCCGAGCAGCACCAGCAGCGACGCCGTGAGGTCGAACATGGCGAACAGCACCGAGGCCAGCACCGCGATGAACCCGGCGCCGATCCGGTCCATGTCCCGGGTGCCCTGGAGGTACTCGTACGCCTCCGGGTCCTCGGTCTTGATCTGCTCGGCGACCTTGGCCCACTGCTGCTGCTTGGCCTTGATGACCACGTCGCGGGTGGCCGGGTTGGACCGGATCGACGCGGCCTCGTCCCAGGTGAGCGACTTCGCGTCGTAGAGCGCTTGGCCGTACTTCTTCGCGGTCTCGCTGTCCGCCGAGCCGAGCACACCGCGCAGCCAGTTCCGGTAGAGCATCGTCTCGGTCGCCGTGTCGCTGGCACGCACGGCGGGGGGACGGTGATCCTTGCACGCCTGCGGATTTGGGTCGTCACACTGGCCTGGCGGGGTGTCCTTGGTAGACGGGCCGACCGCGTCGTGCACCACGCCCAGAGTGCTGATCAGCGTGTTGTCGGCGATGTTCGCGGACTTGACCGGCCATGCGGCCAGCGCGGTCACCGCCACCATCACCAGCAGCGCCCAGCCCGCGGTGGTCATCGCGTTGCTCATGTCCGACTGGCGGGACCGCCAGAGCAGGTAGAGGCCGACCACGCACACGGTGATGATGCCGAAGACGCTGAACACCTTCTGGTAGACGGCCTTCGTGGCCTGCTCCACCAGCGGGTCGGCCCAGCTCCACATCGTCCGCGGATCCCAGGCGCGCTCGCGCAGCGCGTTCGAGGCACCGATCACCGCGTTGGCGAACATGAACTCGCCGTTGGCGACCATCGTCGTGAAGCGGTAGTCCGGATGCAGCACGGAGGAAGCGCAGCCGCCGTCGATGTCGTACGTGTTGTAGCTGTACCCGGCGTACCCGTAGTCGCTGTAGAGGCCCTTCGGGCCGGGCTCCTTCGCCGAGTCGGGCCGGGACGCGAACCAGCCGGCCAGGCCCGAGTCCGGCGCGGCGGGCACCGGCGCGTTGCGGCACTCGACCTGGTCCTCGCTGACCGCCTTGAGCCTGCCGACGCAGGACCGGAAATCGGCCTGCCACTCCTTGGTGGTGCACAGCTCGGCGCGCGCCTGGGTGACCGGCGCGGCGGCGTACGCGGGTGTGGCCGCCCCGATCACCGGCCAGGAGATCGTGGCCCCGGCGAGTACGCCGAGCGCGAGGAGGAGCGCCGCGATCCGTGCCCGGGCCCTCGCCATGTCACGCCTCCAGATCAGCCAGGACGGTCGGCAGTATCCCGGCGGCCTGGGCGACCGCGGCGGGGGTGGTGTCCAGGTGCTCCAGCAGCCCGTCGACGTACGACACGTCGACCCGGACCTTCTGCACGCGCCCGTCGACGTCGCGCATGACGAACTCGCGGAAGCCGAGCCGGTTGGCCGATCCGCTGTCCGCCTGGGAGAGCGAGGCGAGTGTGGCCTCGTAACCGTCGTCGACAGGCACCCGCAGCAGGCGCAGCGCCTCGGAGGCGATCTCGCTGTCCTCGGCGATCCGGCCGACGAAGACGGTGGAGACGAGGTTCTGCACGTCGAGTCCGAGGATGTCCTTCGGGTTCTGCGACGCGACGAGCGCTGCCAGGTTCCACTTGCGGGAGTCGCGGGCGAGCCGGACCAGGAACGAGCGCCCGGACCGCCAGCCCTCCATGAAGTGCGCCTCGTCGAGGCCGACCAGCTTCCGGGAGGACATCGACCCGCCGTAGCAGCGGCGTACGGCGAGCCGGTGCGCGGTGTGCAGCATCGGCAGCGCGAGCGCCTCCTCGGCCGACCAGTACTCCCGCTCGATCTTGAGGTCCGGGAGCCGCAGACCGGCCATGGTGATGACGGTGAGCGCGGCGTCGGCGCCGAGCAGCCCTTCCGGCGGCCGGCCGAAGAAGAGCATGGCCAGCGGCATCTCGGCGGTGTCGAGCAGCAGGTGTGCCAGTTCGCGCCCGGCGTCGTCGTCGAGCCCCTGGAGGCAGGTCACCACGTCGTCGAGCGTGGAGGTCTCCTCGGCGGGCACCTGGCGTACGGCGTGCCGGAACAGCGTGGCGGTGGACGCCTCCCGGGCCACCTGCGGCGGCACCAGCATCATGCAGATGTCCTGCACCAGCATCCGGCGCTCGGCGCGGGCGTTCGACACGGCGATCTCGAACTCGCGGTCGCCCGCCGGACCGGCCCCGAACTCGCTGCGCAGCGGCGTCGGGATCAGCGCGTACGGCGCGAGCGTGCCCTGTTCCGAGCCGGTCAGGTTGAGCACCCGGGAGTACGGAGCCAGTTCGGGCATGGCGCAGAGGCGGGCCAGCGGGCCGGACGGGTCGAGCAGCGTCACCTGCACGCCGCGGCGCGCGGCCAGGTAGCCGAGCGCGCCGAGCAGCGTCGACTTGCCACCGCCGGGTTCGGCGACGAAGACGGCGAGGCCGGAGCGCTCGCGTACCTCCATCGGGAAGTGCAGGTCGAGGAAGACCGGCCGGCGGCAGGTGCCGGCGGTCCGCCCGATCAGGTCGCCGCGCCGGTCGCCGACTGTGGACGCGGCCTGGGGCAGCGCGGCAGCGAGCAGGTTGACCGGCATCCGTCGGACGTAGCCGGTGTTGGCGATCGGCTCGCCGGGGATGAACTCGCGGGCCAGCCAGTCCTGGTTCTTCGGGTGCTGGAGCGAGATCCGCAGCTCGCGGGAGTAGAGCTGGATGAGCCGCCGGGCCCGTTCCAGGCACTCCTCCCGGGTACGCCCGCCGACCGCGATCCGGTGCCAGCCGTGTGCCCGGGCCGAGTCGACGGGCAGACCGGTGGTCATCTCGTCGCCGATCACCAGCGCGCGTTTGGCCAGCCGTTCCAGCTCGGGCGGGGCGTCGATGCCGTGCTCGGCGTAGTCGAGCTGCTGGGAGCGGATCATCCGGAGCCGGTGTTCGAGGTTCCGGAAGGAGTCGTTGGGGCCGAGGATGTCGACCCGGGTGGACAGCTCCATCGGCCACGGCAGGCGCTCGTGGAAGTGCAGCCAGGGCTCGTGCCGCTCGGGGATCTCCAGCGGCTCCATCCGTCCGACCGCGAGCACGGCGACGTGGCGTTCCTCGCCGGTCATCCGGTTGACCAGCTTCACCGTCGAGCCGTACGGGGTGCGGTAGCGCTCGACCTGCTCGGTGAGGGCCAGCAGGTCGCCGCGTTCCCACCGGCCGTTGGTGATCGGGGACAGGACGCCGGGCGGGGCCATGCACAGCGCCACCGAGCGGTAGAGCAGCCATTCCAGCTCGGGTGCGGTGACCCGGCGCCCGCGCATGCCGAACGCGCCGAGGACCTCGTCGAACTGCTCGACGGTACGGCTCAGCCGGCGCCGCTCGCCGTCGGCGGTGCCCCGGCCGAACGTGCGCAGGAGTCGTTCGGTGAGCGAGTCGCCGAGCGACCGGCGGGCGAACGTGACACCGAGGTAGGTCTGGCCCTCGGCGTGGTTGACCGCCATCAGGTGCCGCTGGGCGGCGACCAGGTGGTCGGCCCAGCCGGTGGTGCCCGGTACGTCGGGCAGCGGCGCGGCGGTGTGCGCGTCGATGGTGCGGGCCCACTCGTCGGCCGGGAAGGGCCGGGTGGTGCGGCGCAGGTGCAGCCGGAACCCGGCGAGTCCGGCGTACTGCTCGGAGATCGCCGAGAGCAGGGCCTCGCGTTCGGCGTCCGGCCGGAACGCCCACCGCACCTCGGGCAGCCAGTACCAGGCGGTGACGGTGTTGGGGGTGAAGGTGAGGTGCCCGGCGATCTCGGTGATGGCCAGCTCGACCGACGGATCCCGGTCGCCGAACTTGATCTTCGGGGCGCGGACCCGGACCGGCTTGGTCGGCCGGTTGCGGCGTTCCGGCGTGCGCTGCCGGGGCGGCGTCACCTCGCGGTGCGCCGGACGGCCGACCTCCCGCGACGGCGCCGCGCCGGCCGCGAGCGGGTCCGCCGCAGCGAGATCCGGCTCCCGGTATTCGGCGGGCGCGGGGGCGGGGATCTGCGGGGGCGGCGGGAGCGCCGGCTCGGGCTCGGCCGGGGGGCGGAGCGCGGGCAGTCGGTCACCGGCCTGCTGCGGCACCCGGCTACGCGACGGCGGCGGCGGGGCGAGCGCGGCCGGCGGGTCGGGCAGGGGCGGCTCGACCGGCAGCGGCGCGGCGTGCACGGGCTCGGGCCGGGGGCGCCCGACCGCGCGTACCCCAGGGGTCTGCTCGCGGACCGGCGGTTCCGGCTCGGCCCGGGGCGCCGGCTCGACCGGCACGGCGGGCTGGTGCGGGATCGGCAGGGGCTCGCGGCCGACGCCGCGGCGGGGTGGCGCCACCACCGGCTCGACCGGTGCGGGCGGCGTGGACGCGGCGGGCCGCCGGCGGGGCTGCGCACCGCCGAACAGGTCGAGGAAGGGCGAGTCGATGTCGCCGTCGGGGCGTACCGGCTCGCGCGGGGTCATCGGTCGCGGCGGCTGGAACACGCCGACGCGGCTGTGCCCGGGGCTGGTGACGAGCGCGCTGTCGAGGACGACCTCGTCCAGATCCTCGTCCGGTGGGTAGTCGAACGATCGCGCACGGTTACCGTTGGGCCCGGCCGGGCGCCCGGCCGGGGAACCCGGCGTGGAAGAGCGACTCATGCGACCGCCTCACCCGCGTCGTTCGTCTGCACGGTTGTCGTACGCCCGGTCATGCCAGTTCCTCCCGGATCCTGATCCGGCTCGCGACGAGCCGCGGATCCCGCTGCTCGGTGGCCGGTTCCCGGGTGCGTCGCCAGTCGGTCAGCGCGGTCCGGATGACCATGCGCGCGGGCCGGTCCGGGTCGACGTACCGGAAGATGAACGAGGTCGTCACGATCGCCAGCGAGATCTCCCAGGCGGGGAACAGCTCGACCTGGAGCGTGAACAACCAGTGGATGAACATGTAGAGGGGTACGAGCAGCATGAACAGGCCGTACTGGGCGTACGGCAGGTGGACGGGAAGGGTGTACCCGGGCGGCCCCAGGTAGACGAGGCGTGCCCGGTAGATGTCGTCGTCGGTGCGCAGCCGCATCGTCGCCCAGCGCCCTACTCGAAGATCAGGTTGATCAGGTAGTCGCCGACGAAGAAGAGTGTTGCCGCTCCGGCGATGAAGGCCAGGCCGATGATGGCGATGGCCGAGCTGGTCAGCACCTTGGAGATCTCACCCCGGCTGGCCCGGCCGATGAAGATCACCCCGAGGACCGCGAGCAGGATCGGCGCGATCTTGCTGGCGAAGAAGGTGACGACGTTGTCGGTGTCGATGCCCTTCGGTGCCGGCTCGGCGAGTGGAGTCGACGCCAGGGTGTGGAGCGCGTGGTCCACGGCACTGGACGCCGTTGCCATGAGCTCGATGGCGATCACTGGAAACCTCCCCAAGGTCGCGGCCGGCGGCGCCGCGTTGGTGCAAGTAGGCAAGCCTGGCGGGATGGTGCTCGTCAGAGACAGCGCCGTCAACGCTGAGTCCGTCACCCACCACGCAGAGTGGTGAGTTTTGGGGGGATTCTTCCCGCTTCGGCCCTCCCTCCAGGCTTCGCCATCTCGATGCTGGGCAATTCCAAAGCGTACGGCCCGGCCACCTTTGCGACAAGCCGTGAAGAGTCGACCTCCGACGGCCCGGATGACCGATCGTACACCTGTTCCAATGCGCACGTCAGGGGTGCCGCGTCGGGCGCTCGCCCGGTGGCCGGAAGCCCTGCCGGCGAACGGTACTGTCGGGTCCGTGACCGATCTGGTACGGGCGGAGACCCCGGTGGTGATGGGCGTCCTCAACGTCACGCCCGACTCCTTCTCCGACGGCGGCAGATACGCCGATCTGGACGCGGCAGTCGCACACGGGGTGCGACTGCGCGGGGACGGTGCCGACCTGATCGACGTGGGTGGCGAGTCCACCCGGCCCGGCGCCGAGCGGGTCGACGCGGAGACGGAGACCGCCCGGGTGCTGCCCGTGGTCCGCGAGCTGAGCGCTGCCGGCATCCGCGTCAGCATCGACACCAGCCGCGCCCGGGTCGCCGAGGCGGTCCTCGCCGCCGGCGCGTACGTGGTCAACGACGTCTCCGGCGGCCTCGCCGACCCGGACATGGCCCGGGTGGTCCGCGACGCCGGCTGCCCCTGGGTGCTCATGCACTGGCGGGGGCACTCGCGGGGGATGCGGGAGCTGGCCACGTACACCGACGTGGTGGCCGAGGTCCGGGACGAGCTGAGCCGGCGCGTCGACGCCGCGCTCGCCGCCGGGGTGGCCGCCGACCGGATCATCGTGGACCCGGGCCTGGGCTTCGCGAAGACCGCCGCGCACAACTGGGCGCTGAGCGCCCGCCTGCCCGAGCTGGTCGACCTGGGCTTCCCGGTGCTGTTCGGGGCCAGCCGCAAGTCCTACCTGGGCCGGCTGCTCGCCGACCCGGCCGGCGAACCCCGCCCCACCGCCGGGCGGGAGGCCGCGACCGTCGCGACGAGCGTGCTCGCCGTCGCGGCCGGCGCCTGGGGGGTACGCGTGCACGACGTCCGCGGCACCGCCGACGCACTCGCCGTCTGGCGTGCCACCGGCAGCCCCCGGCTCGCCACCGCGACCGGCCCACGGCAAGCGACATCGCCGCAGACCGCGGCGGCCACCGGCGGCACCCGGCCGGCGGAAGCGGCCACCGGCACGAGCGGAGGCGACAGATGAGCGACCGGATCGAGCTGACCGGCCTGCGGGCGCACGGCCGCCACGGCGTCTACGACTTCGAGCGCGCCCAGGGGCAGGAGTTCGTGGTCGACGCGGTGCTCGAACTGGACCTGGGCCCGGCCGCGCGCTCGGACGAGGTGACCGACACCGTGCACTACGGCGAACTCGCCGAACGCCTGGTCGCGGTGATCACCGGCGAACCGGTGAACCTCATCGAGACGCTCGCCGACCGGCTGCTCGCGGTCTGCCTGGCCGAGCCGCTGGTGGCCGCCGCCACGGTGACTGTGCACAAGCCGGAGGCCCCGATCCCGCACGCCTTCCGGGACGTCGCCGTCACGATGCGGCGTACCCGATGACCCGGGCCGTGCTGTCGATCGGCAGCAACCTGGGCGACCGCCTCGGCCACCTGCGCGGCGCGGTGGCCGCGCTCGGCGACCGGGTGCTCGTGGTCTCCGGCGTCTACGAGACTCCACCGTGGGGGGACGCCGACCAGCCCGCGTACCTGAACGCCGCGGTGATGGTCGCGGACCCGGCGGCGGCGCCGGAGGACTGGCTGGCCCGTGCCCGGGCCGCGGAGGCGGCGGCCGGGCGCGACCGCGACCCGCAGCGACGGTACGGGCCGCGCACGCTGGACGTGGACGTGATCGCGGTCTGGGACGACGCCGGCGAGCCGGTGCTCCGCGACGACCCCGAGCTGATCCTGCCGCACCCCCGGGCCCACCTGCGCGCCTTCGTGCTGCGCCCGTGGATCGACATCGAGCCGCACGGCCGGCTGCCCGGGCACGGCTGGCTGACCGATCTGCTCAACGCCGAGCCGCTCGCCGGGGACGCCCTGGAACTGAGCCCGCGACCCGATCTGGCGCTAGAGTCGGACACATGACCCGGTGGATCGTGGCCCGGCAGTGGCGAGCTGAGGAGGTGCGGTGAGCACCGACCGCTCCCCGCAGGGGCCCGACCGCTTCCGGATGGGGCCGACCCGGGCCTCCACGCTCGTGGTGGCCGGCCTGGCCGCCGCCGCGGTGGCCTGGCTGCTGATCAGTAGCTTCTACGGCGACCTCGGCTCTGACCTGCCCTGGCTGCCGGTGATCACGCTGGCCGGGCTGGCCGTGCTGGAGGGCTACGCGGCGGTGAACACCCGGGGCCGGATCGAGCGGCGGCCCGGCCGGGAGCCGGTCAACCCGCTGCTGGTCGCCCGGTTCGTCGTGCTGGCCAAGGCGTCGGCGCTGGCCGGGGCCATCTTCGCCGGCTTCTACGCCGGGCTGACCGGCTGGCTGTTCGTGGAACAGACCAACGCGGCCATGAACGATCGGCCGGCCGCGCTCGGCGGCCTCATCGCCGCGCTGGCGCTGGTCGCGGCCGCGCTCTGGCTGGAACGCTCCTGCCGGGTGCCGGAGCAGGAGGACGACGAGGACCGCGAGCCGGGTGACCGGGAGACGCCCCGCGGGCGTCTCTGAGGGTTCCCCCCACCCCGGCCCGGCGGTACCGTCCCTGGCGACCGGAGAGCGACGGCCGCCACCGGTCCGCCCGCCCGTGGGCCGGACGCGGCCACCTGGGGGAGGCGCGAGCCAATGGCGTACGACGATGCGGGCCGGACAGCGCCGCCGGAGACGTCGTCCGGGGTGCCCGCTGCCGTACTGGAGCACGTCTTCGACGACCCGGCCCACGGCGAACCCGGCCGGGACCGGATCGCGGTGCACGTGCTCTGGGAGTTCGTGCTGCTCGCCGGTCTGGTCGCGATGGCCTGGCTGCTCTGGCGGGAGGACTCGGACGCGCTGCGCGGCGGCTCCCTGAAGACGCTGCTCGTCGACGTGGCGGCGCTCGGCCTGCTCACCCTCGCCGCCGGCCTGAGCCTGCGGGCCGGCGCGGTGAACCTGGCGATCGGGCCGGTCGCGCTGGCCGCCGCGCTGCACTTCGCCGAGCAGGGCGACCGGGGCACGCGGGAGGCGCTGCTGCCGGCGCTGGCGATCGCGGCCGCGGCCGGGCTGGCGCTCGCCCTGGCCGTGGTGGTGCTGCACGTGCCCGGATGGGCGGCGAGCCTGGCCGGGGCGGCCGGCGTGATCGTCTACCTGGAACGGCGGACCGCGCCGGTGACGGTGCAGGGCGACTACGACCCGCGCGGCAGCGCGCTGTACTTCTTCGTCGGCTTCGCCGCGGTCGCCGTCCTCGGTGGCCTGTTCGCCGCGATGAAACCGGTACGCCGGCTGATCGGCCGGTTCCGACCGGTCGCCGATCCGGCCCGGCGGCGCGGCGTGGCAGCCGCCACGGTGACCGCGCTGGCGCTCGTCGGATCCACCGTGCTGGCGATGCTGGGCGGCGTGCTGATCGCGGCGAACGGAGACGGCCAGGTCGCGCCCGGCACCGGACTGGACTGGACCGTGCTGGCGGTCGGCACGGTCATGCTCGCCGGAACCAGCGCGTACGGGCGGCGCGGCGGCATCTTCGGCACCCTGTTCGCGGTCTGCCTGGTGGTGGTGTTCCTGGCCTGGACCGTGCCGCACGGCTGGACGGTCAGCCGGTGGGCGCTCGGCGGCGCCGTGCTCGGCGTGGGCCTGCTCGTCACCCGGCTGGTCGAGACGTTCGGCCGGCCCCGCCCGGCACCGCCGGGTCCGCTCGGCCCGGTCCGCCCGGCCCGGGACGGCGCGCTGAGCGGCGGCTGGACGATGACCCCGCCGCCCGAACCGGCCGACGCCTGGCCCTCGGTGCTCCCGGTACGCCAGCACGACACCCCGGTGGAGGCATGGGAGGCCCCGCGCTGGGACAACGAACCCCGGCGCTGGGACGCCGACGACCGCTGACCCCGGCGGTGGCCGTGCGTCCGGCGCGCCCGGACTGATCTCTCCGGTTAGGCTCGGCGGCATGACCGAAACTCCTGCCCCCGGTGGCCGCACCTTCGACGAGCTCGACAAGCTCTCCACCGAGGAGCTGCGCGAGCAGGCGTTCAACCTGGCGCGCGACCGCCGCGACGTGGGCTTCTTCTGGTCGGTCCTGCGGCACCTGCCCAACGCCGACGAGGCCGCCGCGCTGGACGGCGCGCCGAACTCGATCGGCCCGACCATCGACGAGGCGAACGCGCTCTGGCGTGAGCTGACCGGGCACGGCTACGACGAGTCCGCGCCGCTGCTGCGCGCCGCCTTCATCGACTACCTGATGAAGCACTGAGGTCGATGACTGCCCGTCGGCCGACGGCTGCCGACCGGTTGCGCAGGTTTGCCCGGCGGGACCGGCCGGGAACTGACCGCCGCATGGCTCTGAGCAACCGCCCCCGCACCGTCCCCCGGTACGGCACGGCCGCCGGCACCGGCACGCTCGCCGCGTTCCTGCTCGTCGCCGTCGGCGGCAGTCCGATGTACGTCGACTGGGCGCAGCGGGGCACCGACCCGACCGGCGCGGGTGGCTGGTTCCTGCGGCTGCTCGCCTGGCCGTCCTGGCGGTGGCAGGCCGACGAGGGCGTGTTCGCCACCAACCTGCGGGCGATCCTGCTGCTCGTGCTTGCGGCGGCACTGCTGTACCTGCTGCCCGGGCCGCAGGTCGACCGGGTGACGTCCTCGGGCAGCCAGTTCCTCTCCGGCTGGGGCGCGTACGCGCTCGCGGGCGGGCTCAGCGCCCTGCTCGCCACGCTCCTCGGCCCGCACGGCTCGCTGTTCGCCGCGTTCCAGGCCGCCAGCACCGGCGTCACGTACGGCTTCTTCGCGGGCTGGATCGTCGGGCTGGCCAGCCTCGGCGGCCGGGCCTGACCTCAGTCCACGGCGCCCAGCGCCAGCACCCGGGTGCGGGTGAGCAGCCCCACCGCCCGGCCCTCCTCGGTCACCACCGCGTGCTCCGCGCCGGAGGTGAGCAGCGCGCCGAGTGCGTCGTACGCCGAGTCGCCGAGCGCCACGGTGGGCAGGCCGGTGCCGCCGTCTACCGGGAGCGGGTCGAGTACCGCGCGGGTCACCGGGGTCACGGCCAGCCGCCGGATGCCCCGGTCGGCGCCGACGAACTCGCGGACGAAGTCCGAGGCGGGCGAGCCGAGCAGCGCGGCGGGCGTGTCGTACTGCTCCAGCCGGCCGCCCTCGGACAGCACCGCGATCCGGTCGCCCAGCCGGACCGCCTCGTCGAGGTCGTGGGTGACCAGCACGATCGTCTTGCGTACCTCGGCCTGCAACCGCAGGAACTCCTCCTGCAGGCGGGTCCGGACGATCGGGTCCACCGCCGAGAACGGCTCGTCCATCAGCAGCACCACCGGATCGGCGGCCAGTGCCCGGGCCACGCCCACCCGCTGCCGCTGCCCGCCGGACAGTTCGTGCGGGTACCGCCGGCCGAACTGCGCCGGGTCCAGGCCGACGAGTTCCAGCAGCTCGCCGACCCGGTCCCGGGTCCGCTGCTTCGGCCAGCCCAGCAGCCCCGGCACGGTCGCCACGTTCGCGGCGACGGTCTGGTGCGGGAACAGGCCGACGTTCTGGATGACGTACCCGATGCGGCGGCGCAGCGCCACCGGGTCGACCCGGGTGACGTCGTCGTCGCCGAGCAGGATCCGCCCGTCGGTCGGCTCGATCAACCGGTTGATCATGCGCAGCACCGTCGACTTGCCGCAGCCGGACGGGCCGATCAGCACCACCAGTTCGCCGGCGGCGACCTCCAGGCTCAGCTCGCGTACCGCCTCGGTGCCGTCCGGGTAGCGCTTGCGGATGCCCTCCAGCGTGATCGACGCCGCGCCGCCTCCGGCGGTGCCTCCCGGGGTACCGTCCACGTGTGTCCCTCCACCTGAGCTACCGGGCCGACCCGGGTAATCCGTGGTTCTCCTGGCAGTACGTGCGGGACAACTCTGACACGATCCTCGCCGCGCTGCGGGAGCACACCTGGCTGACCGCCCGCGCCGTGGTGATCGCCGCGCTGGTGGCGTTGCCGCTCGCGGTGCTCGCGTACTGGTTCCGGTCGCTGTCGGCCCCGATCCTGGCGGTGACCGGGGTGCTCTACACCGTCCCGTCGCTGGCCTTGTTCGCGTTCCTCGCGCCGTACCTGGGCATCGGCGCGATCACAGTGCTCACCGTGGTCGCGCTGTACGCGCTGCTGGTCATCGTGCGCAACGCGCTGGCCGGGCTGAACCAGGTGCCCCCGGAGGTGCGCGAGGCCGCCGAGGGCATGGGGTACGGCAGGTGGGGCCGGCTGTTCCGGATCGAGCTGCCGCTGGCGCTACCGGGCATCCTCACCGGCGTACGGCTGGCGACCGTGTCCACTGTCGCGCTCGTCACGGTCGGAGTGGTGGTCGGCCGGGGCGGGCTCGGGCAGCTCATCTTCGCGGGCTTCCAGAACAACTTCTACAAGGCGCAGATCATGGCCGGCACGGTGCTGTGCGTGCTGCTGGCGCTGGTGCTCGACCTGGTGCTGGCGGGCGTGGGCCGCCTGCTCACCCCCTGGCTGCGCGGGAGGTCCGCCCGGTGAACCCCGTCGAGCAGGCAGTGGTCTGGCTGAACGACCCGCTGAACTGGACCAACCCCGGCGGCGTGCTGGACCGCCTCGGCGAGCACCTGAGCATGTCCGCGCTGGCGGTGCTGCTGGGCTGCCTGGTGGCCTGGCCGATCGGGCTGTGGCTCGGGCACAGCGGCCGGGGCGGCGGGCTGGTCCTGCTGGTCTCCAACGTCACACTGGCGATCCCGACGCTGGCGCTGCTGACCATCCTGCCGCTGACGTTCCTCGGCTTCGGCCGTCCGGCCGTGGTGGTGGCGCTCGCGGTCTTCGCGGTTCCGCCGCTGCTGGCGAACGCGTTCACCGGGGTGCGGCAGGCCGACCCGGAGGCCCGGGACGCGGCCCGGGGCATGGGTCTGTCCGGCGGGCAGGTGCTGCGGCGGGTGGAGCTGCCGCTCGCGGTGCCCTACCTGGCGGCCGGCTTCCGTACCGCGGCGGTGCAGGTGGTGGCCACCGCCGCGCTCGCCTCGTTCGTCAACGGCGGTGGGCTGGGCCAGATAATCCGGGCCGGGTTCGGGCTCGACATCGCCGCCGGCGGCGGCCAGATCATCGCCGGCGGGGTCCTGGTGGCCGGGTTGGCGCTGCTCGTCGAGGGGGTGCTCGCGCTGGTCGAGCGGGTGGTCACGCCCCGCCCGCTGCGCCGGGAACGCACGCGGGCGAACCGCCGCGCGACGGCGGCGACGACCGGCAACTGAGCCGTCGGTGACGATCGGATGACGAAAACCGCTCCGAGTTTGTCGGTCGGGTCCGGAGGATATTGGCTGGAGTCGCGGGTGGCCGTCCGGATCGCCCGTCGGACACGCGGCCGGCCCGAGGGGGTCGCGCCGGGACACGGAAGGCGGGCACTGATGCGCGCGCGTACGACACTGGCCGCGGGGGCGCTCGGCGCACTCACTGCGGCTGTTCTCCTCACCGGCTGCGGCGACGCCGGCTCGTCCGGCACCGACGCCCCCGAGCAGGGCGCCTCGGGGGCTGGCTGTGCACCGGTGGCCGGTGACCAGCTCGTCGTCCTGACCGACGACAAGAAGCTCCAGAACACCGACAACGTCATCCCGGCGATCAACGCGAAGGCGGCCACGCCGCAGCTCGTCGCCGCGCTGGACAAGGTCTCCGCGAAGCTCGACACCCCGAAGCTGATCCAGCTCAACCGGGCGGTCGACGTCGACCGCAAGACGCCCCAGGTCGCGGCGCAGGAGTTCGCCTCCGCCAACGGCGTGACCGACGGGATCGAGAAGGGCCCGGGCGGTCAGATCACCGTCGGCGCCGGCAACTTCAGCGAGAGCCAGACCATCGCCGAGCTCTACAAGATCGCGCTCACCGCGGCCGGCTACCAGGTCAAGGTGCAGACCATCGGCAACCGGGAGCTCTACGAGCCGGCCCTGGAGAAGGGCCAGATCCAGGTCGTCCCGGAGTACGCCGCCACCATGGCGGAGTTCCTCAACACCAAGGCCAACGGCAAGGACGCCCAGCCCGTCTCCTCGCCGGAGCTGGACAAGACGGTCGCGGCGCTGAAGACCGAGGGTGACAAGGCCGGCCTGGTCTTCGGCCAGCCGTCCCAGGCGCAGGACCAGAACGCGTTCGCGGTCACCAAGGCGTTCGCCGACAAGTACGGCGTGTCCACGCTCTCCGACCTGGCCGCCAAGTGCTCCGGCCAGGCCACCGTGCTGGCCGGGCCGCCGGAGTGCCCGCAGCGGCCGAAGTGCCAGGCCGGTCTGGTCGAGGTCTACGACTTCAAGGCCGGCTCGTTCAGCTCGCTGGACGCGGGCGGCCCGCAGACCAAGAACGCGCTGAAGACCGGCTCGGCGAGCGTCGGCCTGGTCTTCTCCTCCGACGCGGCGCTGGCCACGAGCTGACGCACCACCGCCGGCCGGCGCCACGCGTGCCGGCCGGCGGCACGGGCAGCCCGTTCGGCGGGCCGCTCATCGGGTGGCGCCGACCCGTTCCCCTCCGGTGGAACTCTCGGTACTCTGCTCAGCCATGCCAGCCTCGGTCGCGCCCGCCGACAAGAGCACGCCCGCCCTGCTCACCGTCCTGTTCTGGGTCGGTGTGGGGCTGGCGCCCCTGGCCGCGCTCATCCTGCTGATCGCCGACGGCAACGGCTCGCTCCGGTTCGGCGCCGTCCTGGCGATCCTCGCGGTCGTGCTCATCGGTCTGTCCATCGCGCTGCGGCCGGAGAGCGGTTCCGGGGGCGCGGCGTCCGAGGAGATGCGCGAGGAGCTGGCGCAGCTGCGGCGGGAGTTGCGGGCCGAGATCGTGGCCGCCGCCCAGCGCGGCAATCAGGCGCTCGACCAGGCACGACGGGCCGAGGAGGTGGCCGGCGCGGTACGGCACCGGCTCGACGCGGCCGCCGCCGGACTGGCCTCCGCGCCCGTGTCCGCCCTGGCGTCGGCGCCGGAGCGCCCGAGCGGCGCGGCCCGGGTGCCGGGCGCCGGCACGCCCGACGTCGGCCGGCCGCAACCGGTCGGCCGGGACGACGAACCGGCCCGGCCGGCGTACCCCGGCGGCGGCTACGGAACCGACGCCGACGCGCCCCGGACGGGCCACTACGCCGCTGACCCGTCCCGGACGGGCCACCACACCCCGGACCCGTCCCGGACGGGCCGATACGAGGCCGAGCCGTCCCGGACCGGCCACTACGACGCCGAGTCGCCTGGGGTGGGCCACTACGACTCCGAACCGTTCCGGACCAGCCGCTACGGCACTGAGTCGCCCCGGGCGGACCACTACGAAACCGAACAGCCCCGGGCCGGTCGCTACGACTCCGAACCGGCACGGACCGGTCGGCACGACGCCGAACCGGCGGCGCGGGCCACCGTACGTCCGGACCGGCCCGCGAGCGGGGTGTACGGCGCGGCGCGGGTGTCCGAGCCGGTGGCCCGGCCGGAAACCCGCCCGGTCGGCGTGGTCCACCACACCGAGACGGTGCACGTCACCACCCGGCACACGATCGTCGGCGGTGAGCCGACCGGCACCCGGTACGGCGGATTCCCCGGCGGCTGGCCGGACGAGGACCGGTCCCGGGGCGCGGACGCGGCCGACCACCGGCACGCGGGACACCGCGACCCGGGCGACCGGCCGGGCCGCCGCGCCGGGTCGGACGACGGCGGCCGGGGTGCCGGCTCCGGCGACGACGGGCACTCGTGGACCGACCCCGGGCGTCCCGGTGCCGAGCATCCATGGGCAGGTGTCGGCCGGGCCACTGCCGGGGAACAGGGCTGGTCCGGGCGTACCGCCGGGGGCGGCTGGTCGAGCGAGCATGGCCGGACGGCGGCGGAGGAGCAGCGGCCCTGGTCCGGCGGCGGTGACGACCGGGCCGGCCGGGCGGCGGGCGCCTGGCCCGCGGCCGCAGCGGGCGTACCGGACGTGCCGCCCGGCCGGGCGGGCACCGACGGCGACCAGTGGTCCGAGATGCGTGCCGGCAACCGGTGGGCCGCGGTCCGTGACGACGGCGCGGGCCGGGAGATCCGCCTCGGGGAACGGCGGGCCGCAGTGCACGCCGACGGCGGCGGCACGGAGTACCGAGTCGAGGACCGGTGGGCCTCAGTACGCGGCGGTGGAGCGGCCGCGAGCGGACCGGACGGACCGGACGCCCGCTGGTCCGGGGAGAGCCACCCGGCGCTGCCGGCCGGCGGTGTGCCGGTGCCGGACGAGTGGCGGCCACCGACGCAGCGCAGCGGCCAGGCGGAATGGCGCCAGCCACCCCCGGAATGGCGTCAGCCCGAACCGGAATGGCGTCAGCCGGAACCGGAGTGGCGTCAGGCCGAGCCGGAGTGGCGTCAGGTCGAGCCCGAGTGGCGTCAGCCGGAGACGCGGCAGAGCGAGTCGCAGTGGCGTCGGCCCGAGCCGGAATGGCGGCCGGCGGAACCGGAGTGGCGCAGCCCGGAGCGCGGTGGACACGGCGAGCCGTATCGGGACACCGCCGACCGCTGGCGCTGACCCCGCCGGCTACTTGTCGATGTCGCCCACCACGAAGAACATCGAGCCGAGGATGGCGATCAGGTCCGGCACCAGGCAGCCGGGCAGCAGCGACGACAGCGCCTGCACGTTCGCGTACGAGGCGGTGCGCAGCTTCATCCGCCACGGCGTCTTCTCGCCCCGGGACACCAGGTAGTAGCCGTTGATGCCGAGCGGGTTCTCCGTCCAGGCGTACGTGTGCCCCTCGGGCGCCTTCAGCACCTTCGGCAGGCGGGTGTTCACCGGCCCGCTGATCCGGTCCACCCGGTCCAGGCACTGCTCGGCGAGGTCGAGCGAGACGTACACCTGGTCGAGCAGCACCTCGAAGCGGGCGTGACAGTCACCGGCGGTCTTCGTCACCACGGGCACGTCGAGCTGGTCGTAGGCCAGGTACGGCTCGTCGCGGCGCAGGTCGAGGTCGAGGCCGGAGGCGCGGGCGACCGGCCCGGACGCGCCGAACGCGGCGGCGTCGGCGGCGGAGAGCACACCGACGCCGACGGTACGGGCCAGGAAGATCTCGTTGCGCCGGATCAGGTTGTCCAGGTCGGGCATCCGGCGGCGTACCTCGGCGATGGCGGCGCGGGCGCGCCCGGTCCAGCCGGACGGCACCTCCTCCTTCAGGCCGCCGACCCGGTTGAACATGTAGTGGATCCGGCCGCCGGAGACCTCCTCCATCACGGCCTGGATGGTCTCCCGTTCCCGGAACGCGTAGAACATCGGCGTGATCGCGCCGATCTCCAGCGGGTACGAGCCGAGGAACATCAGGTGGTTGAGCACCCGGTTCAGCTCGGCCAGCGCCATCCGCAGCCAGGTGGCGCGTTCCGGCACCTCCATGCCCATCAGTCGCTCGACGGCGAGCACCACGCCCAGCTCGTTGGAGAACGCCGACAGCCAGTCGTGCCGGTTCGCCAGCACGATGATCTGCCGGTAGTCGCGTACCTCGAAGAGCTTCTCCGCCCCCCGGTGCATGTAGCCGACGATCGGCTCGGCGGCGACCACCCGCTCCCCGTCGAGCACCAGCTTCAGCCGCAGCACGCCGTGCGTCGAGGGGTGTTGCGGCCCGATGTTGAGCACCATGTCGGTGCCGAGCTGCTCACCGCCGGCGCCGGTGCCGACTGTCAGCTCGCGGAGGTCGGCGGCGTCCGTGGTCATGCCCGTCATCGTGCCACGACCGCGTCGAGCGCGACGCCGACCGGCTGCCGCAGCCACAGGTGCCCGCCGAGCCCGGCCGGGTCGGTCAGTTCGGCCGCCGCCGACGCGGCGGCCAGCGCCCGCAGGTAGCCGGCCGGGTCGCGACCGGCCAGGCTCAGTGGTGGTCGCCCGCCGTCGGCCCCGAGCGCCCGCAGCGCCTCCCGCTGAGAGACCATGGAGTACGCGCACCGCGCGACCCGCTCACCGGCGGAGGCGACCGAGTCCATGGCGACGTGCGCCGTCACGTCGCACGACCCGTCCGGAACCGGTGGCACCTGCCGCCCGCCCCGATACCCGGTGAGCGTCCCGTCGGCAGGACGCGAGTCCCGCAGATGCCCGTAGTCCACGGCGAGCGCCAGCCCCCGCGCCACCTTCCCCACAGCCTCAGCCCAGGCCAGATCCCGCGACCACCCGATCTCCCCCCTCCAACCGCCCCCGCCCTCGCCCTCACCCGCCCCGTTGATCAAGGAGTTTGTGTCCTGATCCGGGCCCTCCGAGGCCACAAACTCCTTGATCACCGGGGCGTTGGGCGGGGCGGCCGAGGGCCACCAGTGGGTGAGCCAGGTGGTGTCGGTGGGGGACGGGGGCGGGCCGATCGTCTCCTCGCCGGTTTTCGGGTTCACCAGGAGGAGGCGCCAGCCCTCGGGGGTGTGGACTGCCACGTCCACTGGGACGTTGTCCAGCCATTCCGTCGCCAGGAGCAGGCCGGTGATGTCGTCGGGTATGTCGGAGCGCCAGTCGATCTGCGAGGGCAGGTCCGGCGGGCGGGTGGCTCGTTCCACGGCTACCGGGTGGAGCCGGGCGGCCAGCTCGGGTGCGGCCTGCGCCAGCAGCTCCCGGAGCAGTTCGCCCCGGCCCGCGCCCACGTCCACCACGTCCAGCCGGGCCGGGTGCCCCAGCGCCGCGTCCACCGTCTCGAGCTGCCGCAGCAGGCACGCGGTGAAGACGGGCGAGGCGTGCACGCTCGTGCGGAAGTGCGCGGCGGGCCCGGCACCGGAGACGAAGAAGCCGTCCGGTCCGTACAGCGCCCGCTCCATCGCGTCGCGCCAGCGCAGCGGGGAGGTCACCGGGCCGACCCTACGGGACGTACCCGAACGGGCGGTTTGCCCGCCACCGCAGCAGCGGCTTCCGGCGGTCGGTGAAGGTTTTCACACCTTCTTGTTTCGGGTCTGTCACCCGGGCGCATACTTGCCATCGACCGGTACCCCCTTCGAGGACTGGATCGCTGCCATGAGCGCACCGCTGCGCCCCCGGGCCACCGCTGCCCCGCTCGTCTTCCCGCGTACCCTCGCCGTCGGCGTCCTCGGCGCCGGCCGGGTCGGCGCCGTGCTGGGCGCGGCCCTCGCCGCAGCCGGTCACCGGGTGGTCGCCGCATCCGGCGCCTCGGGCGCGACGAAGGCCCGGCTGGCGCTGCTGCTGCCGCAGACCCCGCACGGTTCCGCGTCCGCCGTGGCGCGTGCTGCCGCCGACCTGCTGATCGTCGCGGTCCCGGACGACGCGCTGGCGGGCGTGGTAGCGGACCTGGCCGCGAGCGGCGCGCTGCGCCCCGGCCAGGTGGTGGCGCACACGTCCGGCGCGCACGGGCTCGCCGCGCTGGCCCCGGCCGTCGAGGCGGGCGCCCGGCCGCTCGCGCTGCACCCGGCGATGACCTTCACCGGTACGCCGGACGACCTGTCCCGCCTGCCCGGCATCTCCTACGGGGTGACCGCCCCGGCCGAGCTGCGCCCGTTCGCGGCCCGGCTGGTGGCCGACCTGGGCGGCGTACCGGAGTGGGTCGGTGAGAACGACCGGCCGCTCTACCACGCGGCGCTCGCGCACGGCGCGAACCACCTGGTGACGCTCGTCAACGAGGCCGCCGACCGGCTGCGCGACGCCGGGGTGGAGCGGCCGGAGAAGGTGCTCGCCCCGCTGCTGCGGGCCGCCCTGGAGAACGCGCTGCGGCTGGGCGACGACGCGCTCACCGGCCCGGTGTCGCGCGGCGACGCGGGCACCGTACGCCGGCATCTGGACCGGCTGGCGCGGACCGCGCCGGAATCCGTACCCGCGTATCTGGCGTTGGCACGACGGACGGCGGACCGTGCCGTCGCGGTCGGCCGCCTTCGCCCGGCGGACGCGGCCGCGCTGCGCAACGTGCTCGACGGAATCGAGGTGGCGGCCTGATGGCCGAGGTGCTGCACACGCGCAAGGAACTGGCGGCGGCCCGCGAGGCGATGGCCGGCCCGGTCGGCGTGGTGATGACCATGGGCGCGCTGCACGCCGGGCACGAGGCGCTGCTGCGGGCCGCCCGCGAGCGCGCCGGCCACGTCATCGTCACGATCTTCGTGAACCCGCTGCAGTTCGGCCCGAACGAGGACTTCGACCGCTACCCGCGCACGCTCGACACCGACCTGGAGATCTGCCGCCGGGCCGGGGTGGATGTGGTGTTCGCGCCCTCGGTGACCGAGATGTACCCGGAGGGCCGCCCGACGGTGCGGCTCGACCCGGGTCCGCTCGGCGAGGACCTGGAGGGCCTCAGCCGTCCCGGCTTCTTCCACGGCGTGCTCACCGTGGTGATGAAGCTGCTCCAGCTCACCCGCCCCGACCTGGCGTTCTTCGGCGAGAAGGACTACCAGCAGCTCACCCTGGTCCGCCGGATGGTCCGCGACCTCGACGTGCCGGCCGAGATCGTCGGCGTGCCGACCGTACGGGAACCGGACGGGCTGGCCATGTCCAGCCGCAACCGGTACCTGTCGGCGCCCGAGCGGGAGACCGCGCTGAGCCTGTCCGCCGCGTTGCGGGCCGGCGCGACGGCGGCCGAGCGGGGTGAGGACGCGGGCGCGGTGCTGGCCGCCGCGCACCGGGCCTTCGACGCGCCGGACGCGCGCCTGGACTACCTGGTGCTCACCGACACCGAGCTGGAACCCGGCCCGGTCGCCGGCCCGGCCCGGCTGCTGATCGCGGCCTGGGTCGGCGCCACCCGCCTGATCGACAACACGGCGATCCACCTCGCGCCGCGTCCCTGAACCCCACCACGAATGCGGAAAGGCACCCCGATGCTGCGGACCATGCTCAAGTCGAAGATCCATCGGGCCACCGTGACCCAGGCCGACCTGCACTACGTCGGCTCGGTGACTGTGGACGAGGACCTGCTCGACGCGGCGGACCTGATCCCCGGCGAGCAGGTCGCGATCGTGGACATCACCAACGGCGCCCGGCTGGAGACGTACGTGATCCCGGGGCAGCGGGGCAGCGGCGTGATCGGCATCAACGGCGCCGCCGCGCACCTGGTGCACCCCGGTGACCTGGTCATCCTGATCTCGTACGGGCAGATGGACGACGCCGAGGCCCGCGCGTACCGCCCCCGGGTGGTTCACGTCGACGCCGACAACAAGGTCGTCGACCTCTCGGCGGACCCGGCGACCGCGGCCCCCGGCACCGCAGGCGCCCCCGTCCCCAACCCCCTCGCCGCCGCGTCTCGCCGTTGATCTTGCAGTTGCGGCCCCCTCGTCGCCCCTTTTGTCAGGTTTGCGAGGGCGGCTAGTGCAAGATCGACGGGGCGGACGGGCGGGAAACGCGGTCTGTCACCGGAAGGTCATTTTCGGCTACCCTGGGCGGACCGTCGGGGATCGACGGTCGTCGGCTTGGGGAGGCCGCGATGCGCCGTGCGATGAGCTTCCTGGTCGCCGCGATGGTCGCGAGCGCCGCCCTGACCGGCTGCGCCGGCGCCGGCGGGATGGACGGCGACCTCACCGACGACTGGGCCGCGATGGCCGCACCCGGGCCGTTCACCCCGGCGGCCGGGGTCTGCCAGGTCGCCGACTTCACAGCGAGCGTCGGCCTGGCCGCGTACGCGCCGGTCGGCTGCGAGCTGCCGCACCGGGTGGAGACGGTGCACGTCGGGGCGTTCACCACCGACCGGCCCACCCCGCCGCCGCTCGCCTCGCCCGAGCTGCGTACCGCGTTCGCCGACTGCGACAAGCGGGCCGCCGGGTACGTGGGTGACGACTGGCGCGCCGGGCGGCTCCGGCTGGCAGTGGCGGTGCCGACGGGCACCGGCTGGACGGCGGGCTCCCGCTGGTACCGGTGCGACCTGACCGAGCTGACCACCGTCGAGGCGGCGGCCACCGTGGTCACCCGGACGGGCAGCCTGCGCGACGCGCTCAAGACGCCCTCCCCGCTGCGGCTGGGCTGCCAGCGCTCGGTGCGGGACACGAACCGCGTGGAGCGGCTCAACCCGGTCGACTGTGCTGCCGCGCACGACGCCGAGTTCGTCGGCGTGTGGGCCGCGCCGGACCGCCCGTATCCGAAGAAGCCGGAGGACTGGGTGCCGCTCTACGACGGCTGCTTCGGCGTGATCGCCCGGTACGCCGGGGTGCCGGCCGACGGGCTCCTGCGCTACCGCAGCGACGTGGTGGTCCGTCCGCCCGCTGCCGGTCGCTGGGCGGTCGGCGACCGGGGCGTCCGCTGCTACCTGTGGCTCAGCGACCGTACGGTCACCACCTCGCTCAAGGGTGCCGGACCGGCCGGCCTCCCGCGCCGGACGAGGTAGCGGACCGCACTCGTCACGCCCCCCGCGCCCGAGCCGAGTTCGCTTCGGGTTGACTGTGCTCATGGACCTACCGACCGTCGACCTGCCGGCGCTGCCCCGGCTGCTCGCCGCGCCCGCCCCCGGCTGGGTGGAGACGACAGACGTGATCGTGGTCGGCTCCGGCGTGGCCGGGTTGACCGCCGCGCTGCACCTGCGCGAGGCCGGCCTGCACGTCACGGTGGTCACCAAGGTCGACATGGACGAGGGCTCGACCCGCTGGGCGCAGGGCGGGATCGCCGCCGTGCTGGACCCGGCGGACACGCCGGACGCGCACGCGTACGACACGGAGGTCGCCGGCGTCGGCCTCTGCGACCCGGCGGCGGTCCGCGCACTGGTGGCCGAGGGGCCGACCCGGCTGCGTGAGCTGATGCGGATCGGGGCGGAGTTCGACCGCAACCCGGACGGCTCGCTGATGCTGACCCGGGAGGGCGGCCACCGGGCCGACCGGATCGTGCACGCGGGCGGCGACGCCACCGGTGCGGAGGTGCAGCGGGCGCTGCACGACGCGGTCCGCCGCGATCCGTGGATCCGGCTGGTCGAGCACGCGCTGGTGCTGGACCTGCTGCGCGCTCCCGGCGACGGGCCGGACGGGCTCGGCCCGGCCTGCGGGATCACGCTGCACGTGCTCGGCGAGGGCAGCGAGGACGGCGTCGGCGCGATCCTCGGCCGCGCGGTGGTGCTGGCCACCGGCGGGATGGGGCAGATCTTTGCCGCCACCACGAACCCGGCGGTCTCCACCGGCGACGGGGTGGCGCTGGCGTTGCGCGCGGGCGCCGCAGTCACCGACGTGGAGTTCGTGCAGTTCCACCCGACCGCGCTCATCGTGCCGGCCGGCGGGCCGGGCGCGGGGCTGGCCCAGCAGCCGCTGGTCTCCGAGGCGCTGCGCGGCGAGGGCGCCCACCTGGTCGACGGCGACGGCAAGCGGTTCATGGTCGGTCAGCACGAACTGGCCGAGCTGGCGCCCCGGGACGTGGTCGCCAAGGGCATCCACCGGGTGCTGCTCGCGTCCGGCGCGGACCACGTCTTCCTGGACGCCCGGCACCTGGGCGGCGACTTCCTCGCCCGGCGGTTCCCCACCATCGTGGCGTCCTGCCTGGCCATCGGCGTGGACCCGGCGACCGACCTGATCCCGGTTGCGCCGGCCGCGCACTACGCCTCCGGCGGCGTCCGGACCGACCTGCGGGGGCGCACCTCCATCCCCGGCCTGTACGCGTGCGGCGAGGTCGCCTGCACCGGCGTGCACGGCGCCAACCGGCTCGCCAGCAACTCGCTGCTGGAGGGGCTGGTCTTCTCCCGCCGGATCGCCGAGGACATCGCCGCCGGGCTGCCCGAGCAGGCCCGCCCGGCGGAGACCGGCGCCTGGGTGGGCGGTCCGGGCGCGCTGGTGCCAGCTACGGGCACGGCGGAGCTGCAACGGGCGATGACGCGGGGCGCGGGAGTGCTCCGGTCGGCGCAGACGCTGGAGGCCACCGCCGCCACGCTCACCGGGCTGGGCGCGGGCCGGGGCGTGCCGCGTACCGCCGACTGGGAGGCGACGAACCTGCTGACTGTGGCGTCGACGCTGGTCGCCGCCGCGTACGCGCGCCAGGAGACGCGGGGCTGCCACTGGCGGGAGGACTTCCCGACGGCCGACGAGCGGTGGCTGGGCCACCTGGTGGCCGAGGTGGGTACGGACGGCCGGGTGGCCGAGCGCTGGGAGGAGAACCAGTCATGAGGGAGTCGACGGAGCGGGCGCTGCGGGACGGCGGCCTGGACCCGGAGCGGGTCCGGCACGTCATCGTCGACACGCTGCACGAGGATCTGGGGCCCGACTTCCTCGACGTGACGAGCGTGGCCACCATCCCTGACGACCAGCACGACACGGCCGATCTGGTGGCGCGCGCCGACGGCGTGGTGGCCGGGCTGCCCGTCGCCGCCGCCGTGTTCGAGCTGGTCGGCGAGGTGACCGGCGCGGGGCGTACGGTCGAGGTCTCGCTCGTGGCTCACGACGGGCAGCGGGTGGCGCGCGGCGACGTGCTGGCCACCGTGACCGGGCCGACCCGGCTTCTGCTGACCGCCGAGCGGACGGCGCTGAACCTGCTGTCCCGCATGTCCGGGGTGGCGACGCACACCCGGGCCTGGGCCGACGCGCTGGCCGGCACGAAGGCGATGGTGCTGGACACCCGCAAGACCACGCCGGGCCTGCGGGCACTGGAGAAGTACGCGGTCCGGGCCGGTGGCGGCACCAACAAGCGGATGGGCCTGTACGACGTCGCCATGATCAAGGACAACCACAAGGTCGCGGCGGGCGGGATCGCTGCCGCGTTCCGCCGGGTCCGGGAGGCGTTCCCCGACGTCGCGGTGCAGGTGGAGGTGGACACGCCGGCCGAGGCGGTGGAGGCGGTCGAGGCGGGGGCGCGGTTCCTGCTGCTGGACAACATGACCCCGGCGCAGCTGCGCGAGGTGGTGGCGTCGGTGGGCGACCGGGCGGAGCTGGAGGCCACCGGAGGGCTGACGCTGCCGATGGCCGCCGAGTACGGCGCGACGGGCGTCGACTTCCTCTCGGTCGGCGCGCTCACCCACTCGTCGCCGATCCTGGACATCGCCCTCGACCTGCGTGACGTCTAGGCTGCCGCTGTGCTGCTCTGCATCGACATCGGAAACACGAACACCGTGCTGGCGACCTTCGACGGCGACAAGCTGGTGCATTCGTGGCGGATCAAGACCGACGCCCGTTCCACAGCGGACGAGCTGGGTCTGATGTTCCGCGGACTGCTCGCCGGGGACGCCGTGGAGATCACCGGCGTGGCCGCCTGCTCGACCGTGCCGGCCGCGCTGCGCTCGCTGCGCACCATGCTCGACAGGTACTACGCCGACCTGCCCAGCGTGATCGTCGAGCCGGGTGTCCGGACGGGCGTGCAGCTCGCCATCGACAACCCGAAGGAGGTGGGCGCGGACCGGGTGGTGAACACGCTGGCCGCGTACACGCTCTACGGCGGGCCGTCGATCGTCGTCGACTTCGGCACCACCACCAACTTCGACCTGGTCAGCAGCCGTGGGGAGTTCCTCGGCGGGGCGTTCGCGCCCGGCATCGAGATCTCCTTCGACGCGCTGGCCGCCCGCGCGGCCCAGCTGCGCAAGGTGGAGGCGACCCGCCCGCGCTCGGTGATCGGCAAGAACACCGTCGAGTGCCTCCAGGCCGGGCTCTACTTCGGCTTCGCCGGCCAGGTGGACCGGATCGTCGAGCGGATGTCCGAGGAACTGGGCGGCGTGAAGGCGGTCATCGCCACCGGCGGCCTGGCCTCGCTGGTGCTCGGCGAGTGCCACACCATCACCCACCACGAGCCGATGATCACGCTGATCGGCCTGCGGATGGTCTACGACCGCAACGTCTGAGGTGCAAGGAAGGGCCCCCTGTTAACGCCTCCGGTAGAGGAGGGGCCCCTTCTTAACGCCGGCGTGCCCGGAGCACCATCGTGCGGTACGGCAGCTCCACGGCGTCCCGGCCGGCCAGGTCGGGGTGGCCGGCGAACAGCTCCGCCAGCTCCGCGTCGACCCGCCGCCGCTCGTCCGTGTCGGCGGTCAGCCAGAACGAGCGGGTGTGCAGCATGCCCACCACCTCGTCCGGCGTGAGCGTGGTGGCGTGCGGGAACTCGCCCACCTCGACAGCGGTGAAGGCGGCGCCGAAGTCCGCGTACCGCTGGGTCACGTCGCCCGCGTTGTCGCCGAGGTGGGCGATCCGGGTCAGCTCCGCCACCCAGCCGACCCGCTCGTCCCGGATGTTCCAGACCGGCGCGAACGTGCCGCCCGGGCGCAGCACGCGGGCCACCTCGGCGTGCGCCCGCTCCCTGTCGAACCAGTGGTAGGCCTGCCCGGCCAGCACCGCGTCCGCCGACCCGTCCGGCAGCGGCACCGCCTCGGCGCTGCCGGCCAGCGCCGTCGCACCCGGCGTCGCGGCGGCCAGTTGCGCCCGCATCCCCGGATCCGGTTCCACGGGTACGACGTGCGCCACCGGCCCGGTCAGCGCCAGCAGTCCCCGGGTGAGGATGCCGGTGCCGGCGCCGAGGTCCACGACCTGCGCGTCGAGCAGTCCGTCCAGCGCCCAGCGCAGCGCCGCCTCCGGATAACGGGGACGGAAACGGTCGTACTCGGCCGCGGCCGCACCGAACGAGAGCGCCGCAGTGGGGTCGGTCATGGCGGGCAGGTTATCCCGTAACGGCCGCCACGGCGCTTGAGTACGCTCATGTGCTGACCCCGCCGATGTCCCCAAGGCCTGAGGAAGCGTGCCGTGACCGAGCAGAACGCCCTGCCAACAGACCCCGCCGACGACCTTCCCGAGCAGATGAAGGTCCGCCGGGAGAAGCGGGACCGGATGCTCGCCGAGGGCGTCGAGCCGTACCCGGTGGGTTTCCCGCGGACCACCACGCTCGCGCAGCTGCGGGAGCGCTACGGCGACCTGCCCACCGACACCGCCACCGGCGACCGGGTCTCGGTCACCGGCCGGGTGATCTTCATTCGCAACACCGGCAAGCTCTGCTTCGCGACGCTGCGGGACGGTGACGGCACCGAGGTCCAGGCGATGCTCTCGCTGGACCGGGTCGGCGCCGAGCGGCTGGGGGACTGGAAGCGTCTGGTCGACCTCGGCGACCACGTGGGCGTGACCGGCGAGGTGATCACCAGCCGGCGCGGCGAGCTGTCCGTTCTCGCCGAGGAGTGGGCGGTGACCGCCAAGGCGCTGCGCCCGCTGCCGGTGGCGCACAAGCCGCTCAGCGAGGAGTCCCGGGTCCGCCAGCGCTACGTGGACCTGGTGGTCCGCCCGCAGGCCCGGCAGATGGTCCGCACCCGGGCCACCGCCGTCCGCAGTCTGCGCGACACCCTGCACGGGCAGGACTTCATCGAGGTCGAGACGCCGATGCTGCAACTGCTGCACGGCGGCGCGGCGGCCCGCCCATTCGTGACCCACAGCAATGCGCTCGACACGGATCTGTATCTGCGAATCGCGCCGGAACTGTTTCTCAAGCGTGCGGTGGTCGGTGGCGTGGACCGCGTCTTCGAGATCAACCGCAACTTCCGTAATGAGGGCATCGACTCTTCGCACTCGCCCGAGTTCGCGATGCTGGAGGCGTACCAGGCGTACGGCGACTACCACACGATGGCCGAGCTGACCCGAAATCTCGTACAGCAGGCCGCAGTGGCGGTCGCCGGCTCGACGGTGGTGACGCACGCCGACGGGCGTGAGTTCGATCTGGGCGGCGAGTGGCGGTCGGTGTCGCTGTTCGGTGTTCTTTCCGAAGCGCTCGGTGAGCAGGTCACCGTCCGCACCGAAAGGGCACGCCTGGTCGAGTACGCGGACAAGGTCGGTCTCTCCGTCGACCCGAAGTGGGGACCGGGCAAGCTGGCCGAGGAGTTGTTCGAGGAACTGGTCGTGCCGTCCCTTCGGGCGCCGACGTTCGTCATGGACTACCCGGAGGAGACCAGCCCGTTGACCCGGGCCCACCGCAGCGAGCCGGGCCTGGCCGAGAAGTGGGACCTCTACGTGCTCGGATTCGAGCTGGGCACCGCGTACTCGGAGCTGGTCGACCCGGTCGTGCAGCGGGAACGGCTGGTGGCCCAGGCGCAGCTCGCGGCGCGCGGCGACGACGAGGCGATGCGACTGGACGAGGACTTTCTCCGGGCCATGGAGTACGGAATGCCGCCGTCCGGCGGCATGGGAATGGGAATCGACCGGCTGCTGATGGCACTGACGGGGCTCGGAATTCGGGAAACGATCCTGTTCCCGTTGGTCCGGCCCGAGTAGGTGCTCCCCGCAAGCCTTCTCCGGCTCGTTACCCCGTCCTATTGACGGAGCAAGCGCCGGACGGGTTATTGTGCTCGGTGTATTGCAGGAGTACAACCCTGCTCGAAAGGAATGTGGGACGTGGCCAAGCAGATCATTCACAAGCTGGTCGATGACCTGGACGGCGGGGACGCTGACGAGACCGTCAAGTTCGCGCTCGACGGCGTGCAGTACGAGATCGACCTCTCCGCTTCCAACGCCGGGAAATTGCGCGACGTATTCGCGCCGTACATCGCGAACGGAACGAAGGTCGGTCGCGGGGGTGTGGTCGTCGGTGGCCGGGCCGCTCGGGGCCGGGGCGGCGCGACCGCCGACCGCGAGCAGAACCGGGCCATCCGCGAGTGGGCCAAGAAGGCCGGCAAGGACATCTCCGACCGGGGGCGGATCCCGCAGGAGATCGTGGACGAGTACCACGCGAAGGCGGGGCACTGACCCCACCCTCGTCACGGGCGACGCGACGCCGGACCGGAGTGCCACTCCGGGCCGGCGTCGCCGTTTCCGTACCGGGGTCACGGTTGCGCCCAGCCGTCCCGTTCCCGTCGCCCCTGTGCCGGATGTCCGGTCCGGCCCACCGTGCCGCCCTCGCTCGCGGCGGACGGGAAGAAACCCCCGCCGGGGATGGTTGTCCACAGGCGGTGGAGACTTCATCCACAGGCTGTGGACGACCCGGCGGACGCATCGGTTGCCGCCTCCGGTTCACTCGGCCGGCCGTTCGGGTGCCGGTCGAATTTCGCTCTGCGCGTACAGGCAGGGGCCCCGGAACACCTCCTGAGCGTGGACGGTTGTCAGAAACGACGTCGGAACGGGCATTCGCGGGGGCACACGACCTCAGCGAAGACGGTCCGCGGCGATAGAGTAAGGAGGCACGGACGCCCGTCCCGGACGTCCGCGCACCGGCCCCGCCGAGATCTGACCATCAAGGCGCACGGCACGTGAGGAGCACGAGGGCATGTTCGAGCGGTTCACCGACCGAGCGCGACGGGTTGTCGTCCTGGCCCAAGAAGAGGCCCGGATGCTCAACCACAACTACATCGGTACGGAACACATCCTGCTGGGCCTGATCCACGAGGGTGAGGGTGTCGCGGCCAAGGCCCTGGAGAGCCTCGGCATCTCCCTGGAGGGCGTGCGCCAGCAGGTCGAGGAGATCATCGGCCAGGGCCAGCAGGCGCCGAGCGGGCACATCCCGTTCACGCCGCGGGCCAAGAAGGTGCTGGAGCTGTCGCTGCGCGAGGCGCTGCAGCTCGGCCACAACTACATCGGCACCGAGCACATCCTGCTCGGCCTGATCCGCGAGGGCGAGGGCGTCGCCGCCCAGGTCCTGGTGAAGCTGGGCGCCGACCTGAACCGGGTGCGCCAGCAGGTCATCCAGCTGCTCTCCGGCTACCAGGGCAAGGAGCCGGCCGCTGCCGGTGCCGCCCCGGGTGAGGCCGCGCCGTCGACCAGCCTCGTGCTGGACCAGTTCGGCCGCAACCTGACCCAGGCCGCCCGCGAGGGCAAGCTCGACCCGGTCATCGGGCGCGAGAAGGAGATCGAGCGGGTCATGCAGGTGCTGTCCCGCCGCACCAAGAACAACCCGGTGCTGATCGGTGAGCCCGGCGTCGGCAAGACCGCCGTGGTGGAGGGCCTGTCCCAGAAGATCATCAAGGGCGAGGTGCCCGAGACGCTGAAGGACAAGCAGCTCTACACCCTCGACCTCGGTGCCCTGGTCGCCGGTTCCCGCTACCGCGGTGACTTCGAGGAGCGCCTGAAGAAGGTGCTCAAGGAGATCCGTACGCGCGGCGACATCATCCTGTTCATCGACGAGATCCACACCCTCGTCGGTGCGGGCGCGGCCGAGGGCGCGATCGACGCCGCCAGCATCCTCAAGCCGATGCTGGCCCGTGGTGAGCTGCAGACCATCGGCGCCACCACGCTCGACGAGTACCGCAAGCACCTGGAGAAGGACGCTGCTCTGGAGCGTCGTTTCCAGCCGATCCAGGTGGGTGAGCCGTCGCTGGCCCACACCATCGAGATCCTCAAGGGCCTGCGGGACCGCTACGAGGCGCACCACCGCGTCTCCATCACCGACGCCGCGCTGGTCGCCGCCGCCACGCTCGCCGACCGGTACATCTCCGACCGGTTCCTGCCGGACAAGGCGATCGACCTGATCGACGAGGCGGGCGCGCGGATGCGCATCCGCCGGATGACCGCGCCGCCGGACCTGCGCGACTTCGACGAGCGCATCGCCCAGGTGCGCCGCGACAAGGAGTCCGCGATCGACGCGCAGGACTTCGAGCGGGCCGCCCAGCTGCGCGACACCGAGAAGCAGCTGCTGGGGCAGAAGGCTCAGCGGGAGAAGGAGTGGAAGGCCGGTGACCTGGACGTCGTCAGCGAGGTCGACGACGAGCAGATCGCCGAGGTGCTCGGCAACTGGACCGGCATCCCGGTCTACAAACTGACCGAGGAGGAGACCTCGCGCCTGCTGCGCATGGAGGACGAGCTGCACAAGCGCGTCATCGGCCAGGAGGACGCGGTCAAGGCCGTCTCGAAGGCGATCCGGCGTACCCGCGCCGGCCTGAAGGACCCGAAGCGCCCCTCCGGCTCGTTCATCTTCGCCGGCCCGTCCGGTGTCGGTAAGACCGAGCTGTCCAAGGCGCTGGCCGAGTTCCTGTTCGGCAGCGAGGACGCCCTCATCCAGCTGGACATGTCGGAGTTCCACGACCGGTACACGGTGTCCCGGCTCGTCGGTGCCCCTCCCGGCTACGTCGGCTACGACGAGGGTGGGCAGCTGACCGAGAAGGTGCGTCGCCGGCCGTTCTCGGTGGTCCTCTTCGACGAGATCGAGAAGGCCCACCCGGACGTGTTCAACACGCTCCTCCAGATCCTGGAGGACGGGCGCCTCACCGACGGCCAGGGCCGGATCGTGGACTTCAAGAACACGGTCATCATCCTGACCACCAACCTCGGTACGCGTGACGTCGCCAAGGCGGTCTCGCTGGGCTTCCAGGCCTCCGAGGACTCCGAGTCGAACTACGACCGGATGAAGCAGAAGGTCAACGACGAGCTCAAGCAGCACTTCCGGCCCGAGTTCCTGAACCGGATCGACGACACCATCGTCTTCCACCAGCTGCGTCAGCTGGAGATCCTGTCGATCGTCGACATCATGATCGCCCGGATCGAGACCCAGCTGCGGAACAAGGACATGGGTCTGGAGCTGACCGACAACGCGAAGAAGTACCTCGCGAAGAAGGGCTTCGACCCGGTGCTGGGTGCGCGGCCGCTGCGCCGCACGATCCAGCGCGACATCGAGGACAACCTGTCCGAGCGGATCCTCTTCAACGAGCTGACCCCGGGTCAGATCGTGGTCGTGGACTGCGAGGGCGACCCGGAGGACATCGACAAGTCCAAGCTCGTCTTCCGGGGCGCGGACCGGCCGGACGCCGTGCCGGACGCGGTCCCGGCGGACCTCGGCGGCACCGCCGCCACCGGCGCTGACGACGCCGCATAAGTCCGCACAGTTCGAGGGCGACGGCCCCGGTAGGCGAAAGCCACCGGGGCCGTCGCCTTTCCGATGCCCACCCACCGCTCCCCAGGGTGCCGGCCGCCCGGCCTTGGCGCCGCCGCCCGCCCGCCCCAGCCCTGCCCGCCCCAGCCCTGCCCGCCCCAGCCCTGCCCGCCCCAGCCCTGCCCGCCCCAGCCCTGCCCGCCTTTGCCCTGGTCGATCATGAAGTTGACCGCACTTGGTGCCCTATTTGTCGCCGCTAACTTCATGATCAACGGGGCGAGCCGAGGGCGGGGCGGGGGGCGAGCCGAGGGCGGGCGGGGGTGGGGCGGGGGCGGTCAGGGGAGGGGGACGGCGGGGCCGTCTCCGGCCAGGCGGAACGACTCCTGGCCCACCGGTTCCACCAGGCCGTCGGTGACCAGGCCGGCCAGCGCTCGCGCCCGCTGGACGTCGTCGTGCCAGACCTGGTCCAGCCGCTGGTGCGGCACCGGGCCGGTGGACTCCCGCAGCACCGCGAGCAGCAGTCCGCGTACCTGCCGGTCGGTGCCGGCGTAACGCTGCGGCCGGCGGGTCGGTCCCGTGGGGGCGGCCTGTCCAGAAGCCCGCCAGGCACAGCTCGACTCGACCGGGCAGATCGCGCAGCGCGGCGCGCGGGCGGTGCAGACGACAGCGCCTAGTTCCATGAAGGCGGCGCTGGCCAGCGCGGCGTCAGCCGGCTCGATCGGCAGCAGTTCCTCGGTGGCGACCAGGTCGGCCGGGCGGGTGGTGGGGCCGGCGTCGGGTTCTCCGGCGATCGCCCGGCACACCACGCGCCGGACGTTCGTGTCCACCACCGGGTGCCGCTGCCCGTACGCGAACGCGGCGACCGCGCGGGCCGTGTACGTGCCGACACCGGGTAGCGCCAGCAGTTGATCGAGCCGGTCGGGCACCACGCCGCCGTGGCGCTCCACGATCGCCGCCGCGCACTCGCGCAGGCGAACCGCCCGGCGGGGGTAGCCGAGCCGTCCCCACATCCGGATCGCCTCGGCCGGGGTGTCCTCGGCGAGCGCGCGCGGCTCGGGCCAGCGGGCCAGCCACGCCTCCCAGGCCGGTACCACCCGGACCACGGGGGTCTGCTGGAGCATGACCTCGCTGACCAGGATCGCCCAGGCGCCGATGCCGGGCTTGCGCCAGGGCAGGTCGCGGGCGTTGCGCTCGTACCACCGGCTGACCTGGGTGGCGAATGTGGGATCGGACATCGCGTCGCCGATCATGTCACGGCTGTCTTTCCCGCAGGTTGGGCGGGCCGGGTGGCCGGGCGCGATCGATCATGGGCGACGGGGCAGAATGTCCGAATGAACGAGCTCGCGATCACCGTCATCGGCCGGGACCGGCCGGGCATCGTGGCCGACGTCGCGGAGGTCCTCGCCCGGCTCGGCGCGAACCTCACCGACTCGACGATGACCCGGCTGCGTGGACACTTCGCGATGACGCTGATCTGCGTGGGCCCGGCCGCCGCCGACGTCGAGGCCGCGCTGGCCCCGCTCGCCGCCGACGGGCACCTGCTGGCGACCGTACGCGCGGTCACGCCCGACGGCGGCAGCGAGCCCACCGGGGAGCCGTACGTGCTCGCGGTGCACGGCGCCGACCGGATGGGCATCGTCGCGGCGATGACCCGGGTGCTCACCGACGCGGGCGGGAACGTGACCGACCTGAGCACCCGGCTCACCGGTTCGCTCTACGTGGTGGTGGCCGAGGTCGAGTTGCCGCCCGGCGTGTCGGACGAGGTGGCCGGCCGGCTCACCCGGGTCGCCGCGGAGCTGGGCGTGGGGGTCAGCCTCCGCCCGGCGGACACGGATCTGCTGTGACCGGGCCGGAGTACGCGGGCCTGGGCGGCTGGACCCCGGAGAAGCTCGGCATCCCCGGCGCGGTACGGGCGGTGGTCACCGCGCCGGAGCCGGTGCTGAGCCAACCGGGCCCGGAGGTCGACCCGACGTCTGCCGAGGTGGTGCGCCTCGCCGCCGACCTGGTGGCCACGATGCGCGTCTCGCCCGGTTGCGTGGGACTGGCGGCGCCGCAGGTCGGGGTGAGCGCGCAGGTGTTCGCGGTGGACGTGACGGGGCATCCGAAGGCGGTCACCGTGCACGGCACGTTCGTGCTCTGTAACGCGCGCGTGGTGGAGGCGTCCCGGTGGAAGGCCGGGCGGGAGGGCTGCATGTCGGTGCCGGACCTGACCGGCGACGTGAAGCGGGCCAGCCGCCTGGTCGTCGAGGGTGCGCTTCCCGGCAGCGGCGAGCCGGTCCGCCTGGTGACGGACGGCTTCGAGGCGCGGGCGCTCCAGCACGAGATCGACCACTGCGCGGGGCTGCTCTTCCTCGACCGGGTGGCCGGCGCGCACGCGATCTACCAGCGCAAGGTCTACCTCTGACGGTGGCGGTAGGAATCCAGTGTGGACGCTCGTGGGCGTACGGCGGCGGGTTCCCGGCGCGTCGGACCGGCGAGCCGTGCGCCGCGCGGCTACGGTAGGCGCATCATGCGTCTGACGGTCGGCCCCCTGCCCCCTGCCGTGTACTGGCGGCGTCGTGCCGTCGTGCTCGGAGCGGGGCTGCTCTTCCTGATTGTCCTGCTGTATTCCTGCACCGGTACGGATCGCAACACCGGCGCGCCGGGCACCGACCCGTCCCCGACCGGTTCCGCCGGGGCTCAGCCCGACCCGTCCGGCTCGGTGCTGACTCCGCAGTCGGGCAGCCCGTCGCCGGCACCGGGCGACACCGGGGGCGGCGGCGCGAACAACGGCGGCGGGAACACAGGCGGCGAGAACACCGGCGGCGGGAACGACGGCGGGGGCGCGAACAACGGGGGCGGCACCGGCAACGGTGGCGCGACCGGTCAGCCGGTCTCCGACGACGGCACCTGCACCGACTCCGAGCTGCTGGTGACGCCGGTGGCGGTGCCGCCGACCGCCCAGCGGGGCACTGTGGTCACGCTGCGCCTGAAGGTCAAGAACGTGTCGAACCGTACGTGCAGCCGCGACGTCGGCGCCGACCTCCAGGAGCTGTACGTCAAGTCGGGCGCGGAGAAGATCTGGTCGTCGGACACCTGCGGCACCGGCAAGGGCTCGGACGTCCAGTCGTTCACGCCGAACTTCGAGCGCTCCTACGAGCTGGGCTGGAACGGCCGGCTGGACAACAGGTGCGCGAGCGGGCTGGCCGGCGGCGACTTCGCCGCGATCGGCGCGTACCAGGTGTTCGCCCGCGTCGGCACCAAGATTAGCGAGCCGGTGAAGTTGACCATCACCGGCTGAGCCGTCGGTCAGACGTACCGTTCGAGGATGCTGGCCTCGGCGAGCCGGGACAGGCCCTCGCGGACGCCACGGGCACGGGCGTCGCCCACGCCCTCGACCGCCTGGAGGTCTTCCACAGTCGCGCCGAGCAGCCGCTGGAGGCTGCCGAAGTGCACCACCAGCCGGTCGACGACGGCGACCGGCAGCCGGGGCACCTTGGCCAGCAGGCGGAACCCGCGCGGGCTGACCGCCGCGTCGAGCGCGTCCGAGGCGGACGGGTAGCCGATCGCCTTCGCCACCGCCACGAGGTCGATGAGCTCGGTGGCGCTGAGCAGGTCGAGCTCCACGAGCGCCTCGTCGAGCGTGCGGGACTTGCGGCCGGTCGGCAGGTAGTCGCGGATGACCAGAGTGCGGTCGGCGTCCACGCCGGCCATCAGCTCGTCGAGCTGAAGGGCCAGCAGGCGGCCGTCGGTGCCCAGCTCCACCACGTAGCCGGCGATCTCGTCGGCGATCCGCCGGACCATCTCCAGCCGCTGCACCACCGCCACCGCGTCGCGGACGGTGACCAGATCCTCGATCTCCAGCGCGGAGAGCGTGCCGGAGACCTCGTCCAGCCGCAGCTTGTAGCGCTCCAGCGTGGCGAGCGCCTGGTTGGCGCGGGACAGGATGGCCGCCGAGTCGTCGAGCACGTGCCGCTGACCGTTGACGTAGAGGCTGATGATCCGCATCGACTGGCTGACCGAGATGACCGGGTAGCCGGTCTGCCGGGCCACCCGCTCGGCGGTGCGGTGCCGGGTGCCGGACTCCTCGGTGGGGATGGACGGGTCCGGCATCAGGTGCGCGCCGGCCTGCACGATCCGGGTGCCGTCGCTGGACAGCACCACCGCGCCGTCCATCTTGCACAGCTCACGGACCCGGGTGGCGGAGAACTCCACGTCCATCGGGAAGCCGCCGGTGCAGATCTGCTCGACCACCTTGTCGTAGCCGAGCACGATCAGCGCGCCGGTGCGGCCGCGCAGGATCCGCTCCAGGCCGTCCCGCAGGGCGGTGCCGGGAGCCATCAGGGCGAGGTTGGCGCGCAGCGGATCGGCGCCGGCCCCGCCGCCGACGCTTCCGTTGACGCTCACGCTGATGGCACGAGCGGGGTTGCCGCTCACGGCGCCGGTACGGGCGTGCGGCGTCGCCGTTGCGGGCTTGGTGGCATCGCGGTCGATCGGCACGGGCACAGTCTACGGACTGCCATGCGGTGGGTGCTCTCGTGGTTACTGTGATGTGTCACGATGCCCGGCTCGGACGGGTCGGCGCGGCCTGCGTGGCCTGCCCGGAAACGCCCGGCGGATGCCACCGTGTCACTCCGCCGACGCGCGGGCGGCCGCCTGGAGTGCGGCACGCACGTCAGTGACCTCGATCACGCGCATGTTCTCCGGCCCGGCGCCGCTGCTCTCCGGCCCGCACCCGGGCGGCACGAGAGCCAGCCGGAAGCCGAGCCGGGCGGCCTCGGCCAGCCGCCGGGGCACCGCGCCGACGCGACGGACCTCGCCGGTGAGACCCACCTCGCCGATGGCCACCAGATGCGGGTTGAGCGCCAGGTTGAGCCCGCCGGAGGCGACAGCGAGCGCCACCGCCAGGTCGGCCGCCGGCTCCACCACCCGGATGCCGCCGACGGTGGCGGCGAAGACCTCCCGGTCGTGCAGCGTGAGCCGCTCGGTGCGGCGCTGGAGCACCGCGAGGACCATCGCCAGCCGGGCGCTGTCCAGGCCGGAGACGGTACGCCGCGGCGAGCCGGCCACGGTGGCCCCGATCAGCGCCTGCACCTCGGTCACCAACGCCCGGCGCCCCTCCATCGCCACCGTCACGCAGGTGCCCGGCACCGGTTCGGAGTAGCGAGTCAGGAACAGGCCGGACGGGTCGGCCAGGCTGCTGATGCCGCCCTCGTGCATCTCGAAGCAGCCCACCTCGTCGGCCGCGCCGAAGCGGTTCTTCACGCCGCGCACCATGCGCAGCGAGGAGTGCTTGTCGCCCTCGAAGTGCAGCACCACGTCGACCAGGTGCTCCAGCACGCGAGGACCGGCCACCTGGCCGTCCTTGGTGACGTGCCCGACCAGCACGGTGGCGATGCCGCGCTCCTTGGCCACCGCGACCAGGGTGGCGGTGACCGCGCGGACCTGGGTGACGCCGCCCGGCACGCCCTCGGTGCCGGTGGTCGAGATGGTCTGCACCGAGTCGAGCACCAGCAGCCCCGGCTTGACCGCGTCGAGGTGGCCGAGCACCGCCGACAGGTCGCTCTCGGCGGCCAGATAGAGCTGGTCGTGCAGGGTGCCCATCCGCTCGGCGCGCAGCCGCACCTGGCTGACCGACTCCTCGCCGCTGACCACCAGCGACGGGCTGCCGGCGCCGGCCGCCCACTGCTGGGCCACGTCGAGCAGCAGCGTCGACTTGCCCACCCCGGGCTCACCGGCGAGCAGCACCACAGCGCCGGGGACCAGGCCGCCGCCGAGCACCCGGTCGAGCTCGCTCACACCGGTGGGACGGGCCCGGGCGGGCGCGGCGCTGATCGTGGCGATCGGCCGGGCCGGTTCGGCAGGCATCCGCGAGCTGACCACTCGGCCGGAGACGATCGGGCCGGTGACCGTGCACTCGACCACCGAACCCCACTCGCCGCACTCGGGGCACCGGCCCACCCACTTCGGGGGCTGGTGGCCGCAGGCGTCGCACTCGTAGGCCGGGCGGGGTTCGCGGGTGGCGGCGCGACCGCGGCCGGCGCCGGCACGGGAGGGGGTCGATCGGGGCGTGGTCACCACCGGACGCTAACCGGCCCGTACGACGAAAGCCCACCCGAAACGGCGACACCGCCGGCGTGGCGCTGGCCACGGCGGCGGTGCCGACGGAAGGAGGGGAGAGGTCAGTGGCCGCCCTCGGCGCCGCCGTCCTCACCGGCGTGCTCACGCGGGTTCACGATCTTCGACGGCGTGGCCTCCGGGGTCAGCGGGATGCCGATCGGCGCCGGGGTCTTGACGACCTTGCCGTCGCCGAAGTCGAAGGTCAGGTTGACCTGCTGGCCGACGAGCAGCTTCTCGTTCAGGCCGACGAGCTGGAGGAACCGCGGGTTGCCGGCGTTGAGCTGGGCGTAGCTGAGGGCCGGGATCTCGATCCGGGCCGGCTGACCGGCGGGCGCGGACTCGCTCTCGCTCGGCGACGGGCTGGCCGACGGCGACCCGGTCACCTCCAGCGACTGGCTCGGCGACGCGCTCGGGTCGCTCGCGGTCGGCGAGGTGGTGACCGGCTCGGTGGGCGAACCGGTCGGGGTGGCCGCGCCGCTCTCACCCGCGCCGGAGCCGGTGAGCACGATCTCCCGCGCGCTGTCGGTGGTGACCGTCACTGTCACCGGCTTCTCGCTGTCGTTGTAGATCACCACGTTGACCGGCGCGTTCGACCCGGCCTCGTAGCCCTTCGGGCCCGGGAACTGCACGTAGAGCCCGCGCACCTTGAAGAGGTTGTCGGACGTCTGGACGTTGACGCCCTGTACCGACGGGATCTTGTTGGCGGTCTCGGAAATCTGCCCGGCGCCGCACCCGGACAGCAGCAGGCTCGCCGCCGCCGTGCCGGCCAGCAGCAGGGCCGGCCCCCGGGAACCCCTGATCGAGCGCGTCACGTCGGTCCTCCTCGTCACGATCCCCGCCCGGTCGACCACCGGGCACGGGGTGGCCATACCCGCGCAGACCGCGCTCCAGGGTAGTTGGAGCTGATCGAGGCCCGCACGCGGACCCGGCAATGCCACCTCGGAGTGGACTCCTCAGACCACCCGGCCGCTCGTCACCAGCAGCACCACATCGATGAGCGCCACCACCAGCACCGCCCGGAAGGCGGTCGCCGAGCGTCCGGCTGTCGCGCGTCCCGCGTACCAGCCGACCGCCGGCACGGCGACGGCGGCGGCGACCGCCGACAGGCCGGTCCACGACGGCGGCCCGGGCGGGCCGAGGACCAGCGCGACGGTGGCCGCGAGCAGCAGCCCGGCGGCGGCCAGCCGGCTGCCCACCGGCCCGAGCCGGTGCGGCAGGCCGCGCACCCCGGTCCGGGCGTCGTCGGCCAGGTCCGGCAGCACGTTCGCGAAGTGCGCGCCGGCGCCGAGCAGCGCGGCGGCGGCCACCAGCCAGGCCGGGGGCACCGGCGAGCCGGGCAGCGCCAGCACCACGAACGCGGGCAGCGCGCCGAACGAGACCGCGTAGGGCAGCACCGACACCGGCGTCGACTTCAGCGGCCGGTTGTAGAGCAGCGCGGAGACGAGGCCCAGCGTGGCGCAGGCCGCCGCGGCCGGGCCGCCGGCCAGCGCGAGCACCGGCACGGCGACGGCGGCCACCGCCGTGGCCCGGGCCAGCGTCGGACGGGCGACCTCGCCGGTGGTCACCGGTTTGTCGGTACGCCCCACAGCGGCGTCCCGCTCGGCGTCGATCAGGTCGTTGCTCCACCCGACCGCGAGCTGGCTGGCCAGCACCGTCAGCGCCACGAGCACGACACCCGCCGCCGAGTGCCCGACACCGGCGGCGAGCAGCGCGGCGACCACCGTGACCGCCGCCGCGGGCTCCGGATGGCTCGCCCTGACCAGCCCTAACACCCGTGTCGACATAAGGGAAGTCTGGTCGTTACCGGGCAGTCGTGCCACGCTCGACGCATGCCCGACGCGTCGCCGGTGTCCACTCCGTACCGGGTGCTGCCGCCGAACGACCCCCGGCAGTACGACGACCTGGCCGGCGAGTGGTGGCGGCCGGACGGCGCGTTCGCGATGCTGCACTGGCTGGCCCGGGCCCGGGCGGCGCTGGTACCAGCGGCGTCCACCCCGGACGACCTGCTCGTCGACCTGGGCTGTGGCGCCGGGCTGCTGGCGCCGCACCTGGCCGGCAAGGGTTACCGCCACGTCGGGGTCGACCTGACCCGCTCCGCGCTCGACCAGGCCGCCGCGCACGGCGTGACGGTGGTCCAGGCCGACGCGACGGCGGTGCCGCTGGCCGACGGCTGCGCGGCGGTGGTCTCCGCCGGTGAGCTGCTGGAGCACGTACCGGACTGGCGGCGGGCGGTCGCCGAGGCGTGCCGGCTGCTGCGCCCGGGCGGCCTGCTGGTGCTGGACACGCTCAACGACACGCTGCCGGCCCGGCTGATCGCTGTGGAGCTGGGCGAACGGCTGCCCACAGTGCCGCGCGGCATCCACGACCCGCGGTTGTTCGTCGACGCCCGCGCGCTGGTCGCCGAGTGTGCCCGGCACGGCGTGTCGTTGACGGTGCGCGGGGTCCGGCCGGAGCTGGGCGGCACGCTGGCCTGGCTGCTGCGCCGCATGCGCGGCGGCGCCGTCCGTCCGGGCAGGACCGAACCGCGCATCGTGCCGACCCGGTCGACGGCGGTGCTGTACCAGGGCTGGGGGCGCCGGGGCGGGTAGCCGGGGCCGCCCGGGGTAAAGGACGCCGAGAAGGGGGCGACATGACTGTGCACGCGCTGGAGGCGGCCCGCCGGTTGGCGCCGCGACTGGCCGCCCGCGCGGCCGAGCACGACCGCGACGGCTCGTTCCCCGTGGACGACTTCGCGGACCTGCGGGCAGCAGGGCTGTTCGGCTTGATGGTGCCCCCCGAGCTGGGCGGCACGGGCGCGAGCTTCGCCGAGTACGCCGCTGTCGCCACCGAACTGGCCCGGGGCAACGGCGCGACCGCGCTGGTGTTCAACATGCACGCCTCGGTCACCGGGGCGCTCGGCGCGGTCACCGAGGAACTGGCCGAGGCGCTCGGCGTACCGGACGAGGCGCTGGCGGCGCGGGACCGGCTGCTGCGCGCGGCGGCCGACGGCGCCTGGTACGCGGTCGCGATGAGCGAACGCGGCGCCGGCGCCCGGTTGTCCCAGCTCAGCACCGTCTACGAGCCGGTCGACGGCGGCTGGCACATCAAGGGCAGCAAGACGTTCTGCTCCGGCGCCGGCCACCCGGACGGCTACCTGGTGGCCGCCCGCAGCGCCGCCGACCAGTCCGTGGTGTCGCAGTTCCTGGTCCCGGCTGGGGACGGGATCACCGTCGAGCCCACCTGGGACTCGCTCGGCATGCGGGCCACCTCCTCGCACGACGTGCACCTGGACGTGACGGTCCCGGCCGACCGGCTGCTCGGCGGCGTCGAAGGGCTGGCCCTGGTCGTCGCCCAGCTCATGCCGCACTGGCTGGTGGCGAGCTACGCGGCGGTCTACGTCGGCGTGGCCCGGGCCGCCATCGACGCCGCGGCCGAGCACCTCAACGCCCGCAACCTCGCCGGGCTGCCCGCGGTGCGGGCCCGCCTGGGCCGGGCCGACGCGGCCACCGCCGCCGCCGAACTGGTGGTCGCCGAGGCGGCCCGCCGGGTCGACGAGGCACCCGGCGACGCCGAGACGAACCGCTGGGTGTGGCGGGCCAAGCTGCTCGCCGGCACCACAGCCGCCGAGGTGGCGGCCTCCATGCTGGAGGCGGCCGGTACGTCGGCGACCCGCCGCGGGCATCCGCTGGAGCGGCTCTACCGGGACGCCCGCTGCGGCTCGCTGCATCCGGCCACGTCCGACGTGTGCGCCGACTGGCTCGGCATCGCCGCACTGGGCGGCGACCCGGACCGGGACAGCGCGCTCCCTCGTTGGTGAGCGCGAGGAGTGAGCCGGTTTTGCGAGCCCCGCAGTCGCGAACGAAAAGCGGCACGGTGAGCGCGAGGAGTGAGCCGGTTCTGCGAGCCCCGCAGTCGCGAACGAGAAGCGGCACGGTGACCAGGAGTCGGTGCGAGAGGTGAGGGAGGGCTCAGGGGTGGGGGACGTGGGCATACCGGTGATCGCGGGTCTGGGTACGGCACAACCGCCGGCTGCGATGCAGGACGAACTGTGGACGGGCTTCTTCGCGAAGCACTTCCAGGGGAACACCCGGGCGCTGGCCGAGCGGATCTTCGCGAACTCGGGCGTGACCCGGCGGCAGGCGGCGGTCAACCCGCTGCTGGAGGACGTCTCGGAGTGGCCGACCGAGCGCCGGATGCGCCGCTACCAGGTCGAGGCGCTGCCGCTGGGCAAGGAGGCGGTCAGCCGGGCTCTCACCGCCGCCGGCCTGGACGCCTCCGACATCGGGCTGTTCATCGTCTGCTCGTGCACCGGGTACGCCACCCCGGGGCTGGACATCCTGCTCGCCCGGGATCTGGGGATGTCGCCGAGCACCCAGCGCATGTTCGTCGGGCACATGGGCTGTTACGCGGCCCTGCCCGGGCTGGGCGCGGCGAGCGACTTCGTCACCGCCCGCGGGCGACCGGCGCTGCTGCTCTGCGCGGAGCTGACCAGCCTGCACATCCAGCCGCCTGGTGCCCGGGTGGACACCCAGCAGATCGTCTCCCACGCGCTGTTCTCGGACGCCGCGGTCGCCGCCGTGGTCGTCCCCGGCGGCCGGGGGTACGCGCTGCGCGAGGTCACCTCGGTCACCGACACCTCCACCGCCGACCACATGACCTGGGACGTCACCGACACCGGTTTCCGGATGGGGCTGTCGCCGAAGGTGCCGCAGGTCCTGTCCCGGCACGTGCGGACGCTGATCGACGAGCTGCTGGCGCGGCACGGGTGCGAGCGCTCCGACGTGGACGGCTGGGCGGTGCATCCGGGCGGTCCGCGGATCCTCAACGTGGTGGAGCGTGAGCTGGCCCTGCCGCCGGACGGCCTCGCCGCCTCCCGGGGGACGCTCGCCGAGCACGGCAACTGCTCGTCCCCGACCGTGCTGCTGATTCTGGACCGGCTGTGGCGTACGGAGCCGTCGCCGCCGCGCTGGGTGGTGATGCTCGCGTTCGGACCGGGCCTGACGCTCTACGCGGTGCTGCTGGAACGGGTGGGCTGACGGCTCGCCCCGCCCGGGCCGCACGGATACGCTGCCGTCATGGCCTCCGACGAGCGGGACGGACGGGTACCGCTGACCGTCCTGACCGTTCTGGCGCTGGCGGCCGGTGCGGCCTGGTGGCGGTCGGCGGCACCCGAGCCGGGTGCGGCCACGGCCGTGCCGGCGCCGCCCGCGAGCGCCGAACCCGTCGCCCGAACCTGGCGGGTCGACCCGTCGACCGGCGACGCCTGGCCGGCACGGCCGGGGCGTGACCCGACGCCCCGGGCACTCCGTGCCCCGGCCACGGCGCCGGACCGGTCGGTGGTGATCCGGGTCGAGGACGACGGCACCTCGCGTGTGCTCCAGGTGTCGCACGTGGTGTGGCGGGAGACGTCCGACCTGACGCCGGACGGGCCGCCCGTCGTACGGCAGGTGAACCCGTCGCGGGGCGACGACTACCGGCTGACGGTGAGCTGCTCCGGGGACGGATCGATCGCCGTGCAGCTGTCCGGCACCGGGACCGGCGACGCGCGGCGGTTCCTCCGCTGCGGCGGGCGACTGGAGCTGCCCTTCCTGGGCGGCACCGGCGCGCCGGTGCTGGTGCGGTTCACCGGTGTACGCGGCCGGGCCGAGCTGGACGCCCGGCTCGAAGCGCTCTACTGACAGCCGTCGCGCGCCGGGCACCGGCAGCTCCCGCCTCCTCGGGCCGGCAGCTCGGCCGCCCAGCCGGCGCTCCCGGACCGGCCTGTCAGCTGCCCAGCCGGGCCAGGTCGGCGCCGTAGTCCGACAGCGGGCCCAGCTCCGGCACCACCCGGACCAGCGAGCCCTGCCGATCCACGAGCAGCGCGGCGGCGGTGCCGGGGTGGGCGGACAGGTGCAGGTAGGAGCGCAGGCCGCCGGCCGGGTCGCCGAGCGGGCGTACCCCGGGGACGCTCGCGGGTCCGGCGCTGCGGCCCTCGGTCACGGTGACCACAGTGACGCCGGGCGGCGCGGCGCGCGCCGCGGTGCCGACCTGCTCGGCGCAGGCGCAGGCGTCGACCAGGATGATCATGGCGGGCAGCAGGCTGCGCAGCGGTACCGGCGTGTCGTCCGCGCCGACCAGGTCCAGCGCGGGCAGCGGGCCGACCGGTTGCGGCGCGGTGGTGGAGCGGGGGAGCACCGTCGGCGCGCCGGACCGCGTGGTGGTGCGCGGCCAGGTGACGGCGGCCAGCCCGGCGAGCGTGACGAGCACCGACACGAGCAGGATCAGCACCGGCAGCCCGAGGCGGGCCGGAACGGTACGCCGGCCGGAGCCCTGCCGCGCGCGGCGCAGCTCCCGGCGGACCTGCCGGGCCTCGTCGGCGAGCGCCGAGGCGTCGTCCGGGACGACCACCCGGCCCCACTCCGGAGGCAGGCCGGGCAGCCCGTCCGGCGGCCCCTGGCCGTCAGCGTCAGGCACGCCCATCGGACCCCCAGGAACGTCTCGGTGAGCGGACGTCACGTCCCTCACCAGCGTCCCGCACCGACCGCCGTAACGCCACACCTGGGCGCGGACGGACTTGCGGAGCTACCATGGAAGGAGCGCATTGCCCTAGATCTGGACGCTCCCGTCACCCCTTACCGGGTTGTCACGTGTTCCTCACGGAGCGTGTCGAAAGCATCGGTTTGACCGCCTGTCAAGCTGAAGAAATACCTCTCACAGGGCCCCTGAGCTGCGCCAACGATCAGGACAGCGGTGAGACATCGGTGCCTGAGCGTGTTACCCTAGACACAGCGAAAGGGGTTTCGAACCTATGGTTTTCAGTGTCGGCGAGACCGTTGTTTACCCCCACCACGGGGCCGCACTCATCGAGGCAATCGAGACTCGGGTCATCAAGGGCGAGCCCAGGGAATACCTCGTCCTGAGGGTCGCACAGGGTGACCTGACGGTCCGGGTGCCCGCCGAGAACGCCGAGATCGTGGGTGTGCGCGAAGTGGTTGGCGAAGAGGGCCTGGGCAAGGTCTTCGACGTGCTCCGTGCACCGCACACCGAGGAGCCGACCAACTGGTCGCGGCGTTACAAGGCGAATCTGGAGAAGCTGGCCTCCGGTAACCCGCTGAAGGTGGCCGAGGTCGTCCGCGACCTGTGGCGCCGGGAGCGGGAGCGGGGCCTGTCGGCGGGCGAGAAGCGGATGCTCGCCAAGGCCCGTGACATCCTCGTCGGCGAGGTCGCGCTGGCGGAGAAGAGCACCAAGGACGAGGCCGAGACGCTGCTCGACAAGGTGCTGACCGAGGCCTGATCCACGCCTCTGCCTCTACTCACCCCGCAGCGAACGAATCCGAGGACCGCGACGTGACCGCGCAGCTCAATCCGCGCGGTGACGTCGCGGTCCTCGTTCCTGCGGCAGGTGCCGGGGTACGCCTCGGACCCGGCGCCCCGAAGGCGCTCCGGCTGCTCGCCGGTGAGCCGCTGCTCGTACACGCGGTCCGCCGGATCGCCGCCGCGCCTTCCGTGCACACGATCGTGGTGGCCGCGCCGGCGACCGAGGTCGAGGCGGTACGCGCGATGCTCGCCCCCGTCGCCCCGGTGACAGTGGTCTCCGGTGGTGCCGAACGCCAGGAGTCGGTGGCGGCGGCACTCGCCGCAGTTCCCGCCGGTCCGGAGATCGTCCTGGTGCACGACGCGGCCCGCGCGCTCACCCCGCCCCACCTGGTCGAGTCGGTGGCCGCGGCGGTCCGCGACGGGCACGACGCGGTGATTCCGGTACTGCCGGTGGTCGACACGATCAAGGAGGTCGACGCGACCGAGCGGGTGCTCGGCACAGTCGACCGGTCCGCGCTGCGGGCGGTGCAGACGCCGCAGGGCTTCCGCCGGTCGGTGCTGGTCGCGGCCCACCGGTCCGCCGGTGACGCGCTGACCGACGACGCCGGGTTGATCGAGAAGCAGGGCGGCGCGGTCATGTGCGTGCCCGGCTCCGAGCTGGCCCTGAAGATCACCCGCCCGTTCGACATGGCCCTGGCCGAACACCTGCTGACCACAGGCACCTGACGCGCCGCCCGCGCGGCACGCGGGCTTCGAGATCTTGGTACGAAACGGCCCTCATAGGGGCCCTTTGCTACCAAGATCTCTCCCGAGGTGTGCGTACCCTCTGGTCATGATCGTTCCTCGGGTGGCTGTCGGCACCGACGTGCACGCGTTCGCGGCCGGGCGGCCCTGTTGGGTCGCGGGCCTGCACTGGCCGGACCAGGACGGCCTGGCCGGTCACTCCGACGCGGACGTTGCCGCGCACGCCGCCTGCAACGCCCTGCTCTCCGCTGCCGGTCTCGGCGACCTGGGCGCGAACTTCGGCGTGGACCAGCCGGAGTGGGCCGGTGCCTCCGGGGTGGCGCTGCTGACCGAGAGCGCACGCCGGGTACGGGCGGCGGGCTTCCAGATCGGCAACGTGTCGGTGCAGGTCGTCGGCAACCGCCCCAAGATCGGGCCGCGCCGGGAGGAGGCGCAGCGGGTGCTCTCCGAGGCGGTGGGCGCGCCGGTGACCGTCTCCGCGGCCACCACCGACGGCCTCGGCTTCACCGGGCGCGGGGAAGGGCTGGCCGGGATCGCGGTGGCCCTGATCTACGAGGCTCCGGCCGGCTGACGCGGTGACCGGGGACGCCGGCCACCGCGTCACCCGATCAGTCGACGTCGGTGCAGACGTTGTGAGTAGTGCCGTGGAGCATCGTGATCGTCTTGTCGTAGGTGGGGGAGAACTCCACCCGGAACCGGCCGTCGACGATCCACAGCCCCTTCGGCAGGGTGCCGGCGTTCTCCCGGAAGCCGAGCAGCACCGGCCCGGTCACGTACCAGGTCATCGAGCCGTCGGCGCGGTAGACGACGAGGGCGGTGCCGCTCGCGTCCGCCGTCGAGGTGGCGCCGGTCTCCAGGTTCGTCACCCGGTTGATCAGAGCGCCGGTGAACAACTCCCGCTTCGGCGTGCCGTCCGGGTAGGTCTCGATCGTCAGCTTCCGCACCTCGTCCACGATCGGCTCGACCCGTACCGCGAACTCGCATCGCGCGCCCGCTGGCATCTCGAACGGCGCCTGGGGTGCCGGTTCCCAGGCACCCGGGGCGGGATGCCGCTCCGGCGCGGCGGACGCCGAGCCTGGTAGGGCCGCAACCACCGCCGCCACGACGCTCGCCACCGCGATGCTCATCCTGAACCGCATGTTCCACTCCATCCCTCGCTGGTCCGGATCCCTCGCCGGTCCGGGCGGCGAGCATCACCGGGCCCGGTCACCACCGGATCACCGCGTCGAGCGGCAACAGTCGAGCGGGCGGACCCGGCCGGCCGGGTTCCTCACCACGCGATCACCGTCGGGCGACAACCCCGGGCTTGGGCCGACCCGTCCTGTTCGGTATGGAGTTCCGCCTGCTCGGGCCGTTCGAGGCCCGCCACGACGGCCGGCCGGTCGAGGTCGGCAGCCGGCGTCAGGAGCGTTGCCTGCTCGGGGTGCTGCTGCTCGACGTGGGCCGGGTGGTGCCGACCGACCGCCTCATCGACCTGCTCTGGAACGGCCGGCCGCCGGCCACGGCCCGGAGCGCGGTGCAGACGTACATCGGGCGGCTGCGGGGCTCGCTCAACCCGTACGGGGTGCGGATCAGCACCCGGGGCGAGGGCTACGCGGTGGAGGAGGACGGGCACCGGGTCGACGTCGACGAGTTCGCCGACCTGGTCCGGGCGGCCGGGCGTGCCGCCGACCCCGCCGAGCGGGTGCGGTCGCTCGACCGGGCGCTCGCCCTCTGGCGCGGGCCGTTGCTCGCCGACGCGGCGGACGACGAGCTGCGGGACCGGCTGCACGGCACGGTCGAGGAACTTCGCCTGGTCGCCGTGGAGCTTCGGGCCGAGGCGCAGCTCGCGCTGGGCCGGCACACGCGCGCGGTCGCCGACCTGATGCCGCTGGCCGCCCAGCACCCGACGCGGGAACACCTCGTGGCGGTCCTGATGACCGCCCTGTACCGGGGCGACCGGCGGGCCGACGCGCTGCGCCTCTACAACGCCACCCGGGACCTGCTCGCGGCCGACTTCGGCGTCGAGCCGGGGCCCCGCCTCCGGGAGGTGCAGCGCCGGGTGCTCGCGGGCGACGACCGGCTGGACCGGGCCGCCCGGCCGATGCACGAGATCCGGGTCGGCGACGAGAGCCTGCCGTGGAGCGTGGGCGGCCACCCGGCCCTGGACTTCTGCAACACCCTCGCCGGGTGGGGGCACGAGCCGCCGTTGCCCGGCGCCGAGTGGCTGCGCGGCTACCGGACCCTCGCCGTCTGGGCCGGCCACGTCGGGCTGGTGGACGAGGTCTCGACGAACCGCCTGCTGCACCTCGCGCGCCGTGACCCGGCAGCGGCGGAGGCGGTGCTCGACGAGGCCCGTACGCTCCGCGCCGCGCTCTACGCCAGCCTGGTCGACCCGGACGACGGCGCTGCCTTCGAGACTGTCGCGCGGGCCGCCGAGGCCGCCGCCCGTACGCTCGTCTTCCGGCGCGAGACCGACGGACGCGGCAGGTGGTGGCCGGACCTGGCGGCCGGGCTGCGGCTGCCGGTGCACGCCGCCGCGTTCAGCGGCGCGCAGCTGCTCGCCGATCCGGCCCGGTTCACGGTGCGGGTCTGCCCGGACCGGCGGTGCGGGTGGTTGTTCCTGGACGAGAGCGGGCTGCGCCGGTGGTGCAGTCTGGGGACGTGCGGCGGCCGGGCGGGCGTGTCCTGCCGGAGTGCCTGACGCCGGGCACCCTCGGCGCGCGGTGGGTCCGGGCGGATACGCTCGCCGGGATGCCGAGTGACGCCGCCCCCGACCAGTCCGCCGCCGACGGTTACCTGCAACGCGCCCACCTGCTCGCCGAGCTGGGGCGCTACGACGAGGGGATCGGCGAACTCACCGCGCTGATCGCGACCGAACCGGCGCACGTGCCCGCGTTGACCATGCTGGCCCGGATGCACCTGGCCGCCGACCGGCCATCCGAGGCGCTCGCCGCCGCCGAGGCCGCAGTGACCGCCGCCGGCGGCCCGCCCGCCCCTGAACCGCCCGCCGTCGGGACGCCGGCCGCGGAGACGCCAGCCAGCGACACGCCTGGCACCGTGCCACCCGCCACCGGGGAGGTCGTGCCGGCGCTCGTGGCACGCGGGTTCGCGCTGCTCGACCTCGAACGCTGGAAGCCCGCCGCCGCCACCGCCGACGAGATCCTGGCGCGCGCGCCGGGTGACGCGTACGCGCAGCGCAGTGCCGCCGCCGTCCTCTCGGCGTCGCGCAACGGGCAGGCGGCGCTGGACGCGGCGTGGCGGGGTGTGGAGCTGTCGCCGGACGAGCCGGAGGCGCACCTGGTGCTGGGCCTGGTCGCGGTGCGGCTGCAACTGTTCGACCTGGCCGAGCGGGCCTACCGGGAGGCGCTGCGGCTGGACCCAGGGCTGGGCGAGGCGGGGCAGGACATGGGCGTGGCCCGGCTGGAACGACGCCGGTACGCCGAGACGCTGGAACACCTGACCGCGATGGCCGACCTGCCGGTGGCCCGTCCCGACCCGGTCCGGACCGTGGACGCCGGCATCCGGCGTCTCCTGCTGTCGGTGGCCGGGTTGTCCCTGATCGCGAGTGTGCTGGTCGCGGCGCTGGCCCCGGCCTCGCCGGGTGCGTCCCGGCTGTTCGCGGTGCTGGCGGTGGCCGGGGTGGCGGTGCTGCTGCGGCGCCCGGCGACGTGGCAGCCCGGCCTGCGGGAGGCGATGTCGCGCGGCCTGGTCGTCCCGGTCTACGCGGCCGCCGCCGCGGTGGTGCTGTTGCTCGTTTACGCGCTGGTCGGCGGCCCGTTGCCGCTGGTCGGGGCGATCACCGCGTCGGTGGTGGCCGGATTCACCGCGTTCGCTCGCCGGTGAGAGGGTAGGAGGACCGGAAACACCGGCTGAAGGAAGCGGGAATCAGTGCTCACCGTCAATGCCTACGCGGCGACGTCCGCGACCGAACCGCTCGCCCTGACCACGATCGAGCGGCGGGATCTCGGACCGGACGACGTTCTCATCGACATCAAGTTCTCCGGCATCTGCCACTCCGACATCCACACCGCGCGCAGCGAGTGGGGTCCGACCCGCTACCCGATCGTGGTGGGTCACGAGATCGCGGGCGTGGTGCGTGAGGTCGGCCCCGCGGTCACGAAGTTCGCCGTCGGCGATCGGGTCGGCGTCGGCTGTCTCGTCGACTCCTGCCGGGAGTGCGACAACTGCCGCAAGGGCCTGGAGCAGTACTGCCTGAAGGGCAGCACCGGCACGTACGGCGGGGTGGGGCGGGACGGCGAGCCGACCCAGGGCGGCTACTCGCAGGCCATCGTGGTCACCGAGGACTTCGTGCTGCGCATCCCGGACGGCATCGAGCTGGACGCCGCCGCGCCGCTGCTCTGCGCCGGCATCACCACGTACTCGCCGCTGCGGCACTGGAACGCCGGGCCGGGTCGCCGGGTCGCGGTGATCGGCATGGGCGGTCTCGGCCACATGGCCGTGAAGCTGGCCCACGCGATGGGCGCCGAGGTGACCGTGCTGTCGCAGTCGCTGAAGAAGCGGGAGGACGGGCTGCGGCTCGGCGCCGACCGCTACTACGCGACCTCCGACGAGGACACGTTCACCGAGCTGGCCGGCTCGTTCGACCTGATCATCAACACGGTGAGCGCGACCCTCGACATGGACGCGTACCTGCGGCTGCTCGCCGTGGACGGGACGCTCGTCAACGTGGGCGCCCCGGAGAAGCCGCTGTCGGTGCACGCGTTCTCGCTGATCCCGGCCCGGCGGTCGTTCGCCGGGTCGAACATCGGCGGCATCGCGGAGACCCAGGAGATGCTCGACTTCTGCGCCGAGCACGGGCTGGGCGCCGAGATCGAGGTGATTCCGGCCGAGAAGATCAACGAGGCGTACGAGCGGGTGCTCGCCTCCGACGTGCGCTACCGCTTCGTCATCGACGCGTCCACGTTCTGACGACCGCGTGCGAAGGGGCCGCGTCCGTGCCGGGCGCGGCCCCTTCTCGCGTACGTCAGGACTTGCGCGCCCAGGTCCAGGCGTAGCCGTCGTCCTCGCAGTCGGCGGCCGCGTCGCAGAGGTCGAGCGGGCGGAACGTGTCCACCATGACCGCCAGCTCGTCGAAGAACTCCGCCCCGATCGACCGCTCGGCCGCGCCCGGCTGGGGGCCGTGGGTGAAGCCGGACGGGTGCAGCGAGATCGAGCCCTGCTCGATGCCGGAGCCGCGCCGGGCCTCGTAGTTGCCGCCGGTGTAGAACAGCATCTCGTCGGAGTCGACGTTGTGGTGGTTGTACGGCACCGGGATGGCGGCCGGGTGGTAGTCCACCTTGCGCGGCACGAACGAGCAGATCACGAAGTTCGGGCCCTGGAACGTCTGGTGCACGGGCGGGGGCTGGTGGATCCGCCCGGTGATCGGCTCGAAGTCGTGGATGGAGAACGCCCACGGGTACATGTGCCCGTCCCAGCCGACCACGTCGAACGGGTGGTTGGCGTAGACGTACCTCGTCCACCCGCGGCGGTGCTTGACGAGCACCTCCACCTCCTCGCCGTCGACGAGCAGCGGCGTGTCCGGTCCGCGGACGTCGCGCTCGCAGTAGGGCGCGTGCTCCAGGAACTGGCCGCGTACGGAGAGGTAGCGCTTGGGCGGCCCGATGTGGCCGGACGCCTCGACGGCGAGCAGCCGGGCCGGCTCGTCGCCGGTGGGCACCAGGCGGTGGATGGTCGAGGTGGGGATGACGACGTAGTCGCCCGCTACCGCGTCGAGCACGCCGAACGGCGACTCGACCCGCATCGACCCGGCCTCCAGGTAGAGGCAGTGGTCGCCGGTGGCGTCGCGGAACAGCGGCGACGGCCGGTCGGCGAGCACGTACGCGATGCGTACGTCGTCGTTGGCGAGCAGGTACTGCCGGCCGAGCACCGGGTCCGCGCCGGTGCCGTCGAGCTTGTGCGTGCGCAGGTGGCGCGGCTTGAGCGGCAGGTTGGGCACGCGGGTGACTGTGGGCGGGGCGTACTCCTCGGCGGCGAGGATCGCGGTCGGCGCGTGCCGGTGGTAGAGCAGCGACGAGTCGGAGGAGAAACCCTCCTGGCCGACCAGTTCCTCCACGTAGAGAGTGCCGTCGGGCTGGCGGAACTGGGTGTGGCGCTTGCGCGGCACGTCGCCGACGCTGCGGTAGTACGGCATCTCGCCTCCCGATATGTCCCGTTCTCCGGCCGGTGGCGTCCGATAATCGGACGCTGTTGTCCGTTCCTCGTAGCGTCCCGTACATTCTTGTCTCGTGTCAACGCAGGTGCCCCGCCTCCTCTCCGGCCTGGTGGACGACGCCGCGGTCTTCCCGCCCGGCAACGCCGCGCTGCCCGACGCGGTGACCGCGCACCGCACCCACCGAACCGCGTGGTACGCGGACATGGTCGGCCCGCTGCTGCTGCCCGCCTCGGAGATCCAGCGCGGGTCGTTGAACGGCCTGGTGGACCCGGCCGAGGGCCTGGTGATCGGGCTGATCGGCGACACCGGCCTGGACCAGCTCCCGCAGGCGCTGGACGCGCTCGCGCCCGACGGGGTGACCGCCCGGCAGGTCGAGGCGCCGGTCGCCAAGCGCGGCGAGGACCCGCAACCCGGGCTGTCCGAGCTGATGACGCTCGCCGGCCGGCTCGACGGCGCCGCCGTGTACGCGGAGATCCCGCTGACCTTCGGCCTGATGGGCGCGCTCGACACGCTCGCCGAGGCACGCGCCGCCGGGCTGCCGGTGGCCGCCAAGTTCCGCACCGGCGGGCTCGCCGCCGAACTGTTCCCCACCCCGGTCGAGCTGGCCGCGGTGATCTGCGCGTGCCGGGACCGTAAGCTGCCGTTCAAGCTCACCGCCGGGCTGCACCACGCGATCCGGCACCGCGACCCGGAGACCGGCTTCAACCACCACGGTTTCGTGAACGTGCTGGGCGCCACGCTCGCCGCCGTCGGGGGCGCCGAGGTGGACGGCGTGGCCGAGCTGCTCGCCGCCACCGACCCGGTACGCGTGGTCGAGCCGGCCCGGGCGCACCGCGACGCCGAGCGCCCGCTCTGGGTCGGGTACGGCTCGTGCAGCATCTCCGAACCACTTACCGATCTGATCCGGCTGGGGCTGGTGAACGGAGGCTTTGAGGCATGAGCTGGGTTCCGGGTGTGGCAGGGTCGCCGTACGGGGTGACGAACCTGCCGTACGGCGTGTTCCGGCACGGCGAGGGTGAGCCGCGCGTCGGCGTCCGCATCGGTGACTTCGCGCTGGACCTGGCCGGCGCGGAGGCCGCCGGTCTGGTGCTGGCCGGCGGCGCGCTGGGCCGGCCGACGCTCAACGCCTTCATGGCGCTCGGCCGCCCGCAGTGGACGGCGGTCCGGCAGCGGGTCGTCGAGCTGCTCACCGAGCCGGAGCACCGGGCGGCGGTCGAGCCGCTGCTGGTGCCGCTGCGCGAGGTCGAGATGGCGCTGCCGTTCGAGGTGGCCGACTACGTCGACTTCTACTCCTCCGAGCACCACGCCTCGAACGTCGGGCAGATCTTCCGGCCCGGCCAGCCGCCGCTGCTGCCGAACTGGAAGCACGTGCCGATCGGCTACCACGGCCGGGCCGGCACCGTGGTCGTCTCCGGCACCCCGGTGACCCGCCCGACCGGCCAGCGGGCCAGCGCGCAGGGCCCGACCACCGGCGCCTCGGTCCGGCTGGACATCGAGGCCGAGGTGGGCTTCGTGGTGGGCGTGCCGAGCCGGCTCGGCGAGCGGGTGCCGGTTGCCGACTTCGCCGACCACGTCTTCGGCGTGGTGCTCGTCAACGACTGGTCGGCCCGGGACATCCAGGCGTGGGAGTACCAGCCGCTCGGGCCGTTCCTCGGCAAGTCGTTCGCGACCTCCGTCTCGGCCTGGGTGACGCCGCTGGAGGCGCTGTCCGACGCGTTCGTGCCCGCGCCGGACCAGGACCCGCCGGTGCAGGACTACCTGCGCGACACCCCGCGCCTCGGGCTGGACCTGACGCTGTCGGTCGAGTGGAACGGCGAGCGGGTCGCCGAGCCGCCGTTCGCCGGCATGTACTGGACCCCGGCCCAGCAGCTCGCGCACCTCACCGTCAACGGCGCGTCGCTGCGTACCGGCGACCTCTACGCCTCCGGCACCGTCTCCGGTCCGGAGCGCGGCCAGGTCGGTTCGTTCCTGGAGCTGACCTGGGGCGGGTCCGAGCCGGTCAAGTTCGCCGACGGCAGCGAGCGGACGTTCCTGGAGGACGGCGACACGGTGACGATCACCGCCGCCGCGCCCGGCCCGGACGGCACCGCAGTCGCGTTGGGCGAGGTCACCGGGACGATCCTCCCGGCTCGCTGAGATCCGACCTTCCGAACCGGCCCCGGTCGCACCCGATGTGCGACCGGGGCCGTTTCCTTCGGCGTTGATCGCTCCGGATCACCTACGCCCCGGCCGGTGGCTCCCGGTCGAGCCGGGAGCCGCCCGCGGTGCCGGGCCGGGGCGTACCCGCGGAAGCCGAAACAGGAAGGACCGAGCATGACCGAGTTGACCGGTGCCGTCTGGCGCACCAGCAGCCGCTCGAACGATCAGGGTCTCTGCGTCGAGGTGGCGACGAACGTGGTCGCCGAGCACGGCGTGGTGGGCGTACGCGACTCGAAGGACCCGGACGGTCCGGCGCTCGCGGTGAGCCCGCCGGGCTGGGCCGCGTTCGTGACCGCGCTGCGGGGCGGCGCGCTCCGCGGTTGACCGCTCCTGCGCCACCACCGGTGCCCCGGCCGGGGGCACCGGTGGTGGAAATGTCACCGGGAGGCTCCCCGTTTCCGGTCACGGCCCGTACCGTGTACGACACGGGAGGTGCCATGTCGACGGTGACGGTTTCCGCATTCATCGAAGCGCAGGACGCCGATCTGTGGCGGCTGCTCACCGACCTCCCTGCCCGCGCCGACTGGCTCTCGGCGGTGGACGCGGTCGAGGTCCTCGGCACCGGCGGGTTCGGGCCGGGCACCGTGTGGCGGGAGACCCGCGTCCGGCCGGACGGCGGCACCGAACCGGAGGAGTTCGAGGTGATCGAGGCGGTCGCGCCCGGCCGCCTGGTGCTCGGGTCGCGCGGTGCCGGCGCCGACTACCGGATCACCTGGACGCTGCGCACCGTCGAGCGGCGGCGGCGTGGCTGCACCGAGGTCACCGTCGAGCAGGAGGCGGTGCCGACCCGGGCGTACGGGCGGGTGCTGGCCCTGATCCTCGGTGGCCTGGCCGCCCGCGCGGTCGAGGGCGCGCTCCGGCGCGACCTGGCCGACCTGGCGCTGGCCGCCGGTTCCGCCCGATCCACCGAGGCCGCCTGAGCCGACCCGGCCGCTCCCCGTACCCGGCCCGCACGCGGCCGGTAGGGTGCCGGGGCGGAGGTGACGGATGGCGAAGGCCGCGAGGCGGCGGGCCGTGGTGGCGCTGGTGGCGGTGCTCGCCGTCGCGGCGTCGGTCGCCGTGGTCGTCCGGGTGCTGGCGCCCGCCGAGGTCGACACCCCGGCCCGGAAGCCCTACCCGGCGGTGCCCGCGCCGACCGCCGGGGTGCTCGCGCGGCTGCCGGTGGCGCCCCTCGTCGTGGACGGCCGGCTCCGCGTCTACGCGGGCACCCGTCAGGTGTACGCGGACCAGCCGGTCACCGGACGGCACCGGGTCACCCCGTTCTGGTCCTTCCGCCGCTGGCCGGCGACGCTGGTCGGAGTGCTCGCCGAGGGCACTACGGTGGTCAGCCGCTGGTCCGACGGGAAGCTGGTGGCGCTCGACGCGCGTACCGGACGGGTGGCCTGGCGGGCCGACGGCCCGCAGCCGGGGTCGGTGCCGGAGCCGCGACGCACCTTCGCCGCCACGGTCTGGGATCCGGCCGGACTACACGTGGCGCGCACGTCCGAGGGGCGGGCCGTGCTGCTCGCGACCGGTCCGGGCGGCATCGGCGGGTACGACCTCACCGACGGCCGCCGGCTCTGGCGCGCGGACGTGAGCAGGGGTTGCCGGTCCGACGTGGGCACGACCGCCAGCGGTGAGCTGGTCGGCGTGGACAGCTGCGACGGCCCGGCCGCGGTCGAGCTGCGGGACGCGGCGACCGGTGCGGTGCGGACCCGCTGGCGGCCGCCGGACGCGCCGGAACAGCTCGTCGTCACGCCGGTGGGCTGCCGCGACGGGCACTCCGGTTGCCGCGGGCTGCGTACCGCCGGGCCGGACGGCGCGGGCAGCCGGGGCTGGCTGGTGACCGACCCGGGTGAGCCGGCCGCCGCGCCGGGCCTGGACCACCCGGACACGGTGCTCGACGGTGAGCGGGCGGTGGACACGTCCGGCCCGGTGGTGGTCGGGCGCTCGGCGCGTACCGGCGAGGAGCTGTGGCGCCGGGCGGACATCCATCCGGCCCGGGTGCTCGCGACCGAGCCGGGGCGGGTGCACCTGCTGACCGACCGGCGGGAACTGATCACCGTCGACCCGCTCACCGGTACGACCCGGTCGGGTTTCGTGCTCGACCTGGGCCGGGACGGGATCGGCTGGCGGCCGGGCCGGGCGTACGCGGTGGACGGCTACGTCGCTGTGGAGCGGCTGCGGGAGCAGGCCGCTCCGGAGGACGACGACCAGGGCTACTTCCTGATGGCCGAGCCGGTGTTGCTGGCGGTGACCTGATCTGGCGAGTCAAGCCTAAAAACGGACAAAAGCACCTATAGTGCTCTTGTCTGATCGGTCGGACGAAGACGCCCGGCGCCGGTCCGTAGGGGGTTGACGGACCGGTGCCGGGCGCGCCCGGTCAGGCCAGCGCGGCCTCGGCGGCGGCCAGGAACGCGTCGTTCTCGGCCGGGGTGCCGATGGTGACCCGGACGCCGTCGCCCGGGAACGGGCGCACGATCACGCCACGCGCCTCGCACGCCCGGCCGAACTCCACCGCCCGGTCGCCCAGCGGCAGCCAGACGAAGTTGGCCTGGCTGTCCGGCACGTCCGGGACGAACTTGCGCAGCGCCTCGGTGACCCGGTCCCGCTCGGCCACGACCAGCGCGCAGCGCCGCTCCACCTCGTCGGCCTGCGCGAGCGCGGCCAGCGCGCCGGCCTGGGCGGCCATGCTGGTGGAAAACGGGGTGACCACCTTGCGCACTGCGGCGGCCACCTCCGGCGCCGCGACCAGCCAGCCGATCCGCAGACCGGCCAGGCCCCACGCCTTGGACAGCGTGCGCAGCACCGCCACGTTCGGCCGGTCCAGGTAGGTCAGGCCGTCCGGCACCTCCGGGTCGGTGACGAACTCCCGGTACGCCTCGTCGATCACCACGAGCACGTCGTCCGGCATCGCGTCGAGGAAGCGGTCCAGCTCGGCCCGGCGCACCGCCGTACCGGTGGGGTTGTTCGGGTTGCAGACCAGGACCATCCGGGTCCGGTCGGTCACCGCCGCCGCCATCGCGTCCAGGTCGTGGCCGTGGCCGGCGTCGTTCGGCACCCGCACGCTTGTCGCGCCGCTGGTCGCCGCGATGATCGGGTACGCCTCGAAGGAGCGCCACGAGTAGAGCAGCTCGTCACCGGGCAGGCAGGTGGCGCGGACCAGGTGCTCGGCCAGCGCCACCGAACCGCAGCCGGTGGCGATCCGGTCGGCGTCCACGCCGTACCGCTCGGCGAGCGCCTGGCGCAGCGCCACCACGCCCATGTCCGGGTAGCGGTGCGAACCGGCGACCGCCTCGGCGACCGCCTCCACCACACCCGGCAGCGGGCCGTACGGCACCTCGTTGCTGGCCAGCTTGATCGCCTCGGCCAGGCCCAGCTCCCGGGCCAGGTCGGCGGGGCTGCGGCCGGGCACGTAGTTGGGCAGCGCGTCCAGGTCGGCGCGGGTGAGCCGCGGCGCAGGCTGGTGGCGTCCGGTCTCGGTCATGGGGTGTCTCCCGGGGTGTCGGCGCTCTCGGGCGGGGCGGTACCGGTGTCACGTTTGCGGGGGAGCTGGACCACCACCGTCTGCGCCCGCTTGTCGTGCAGGGCCTGGCGCAGCGGGTGGTCGAACAGGGGCGAGATCGCGTCGATGAGCTGGAGCAGCAGACCCAGCCCGCAGCAGTACCAGAGCAGCGTCGGCAGGCCGAGCGTGCTCCAGCGCCGGGTGGCCCGGCCGAAGCCGAGCGGCTGGTCCGCCTCGACCGGCAGCGCGCGAATGCCCATCAGCCGCTTGCCGAAGGTCTGACCGCGCGCCGCCATCGACGGCACCTCGTACGCGTACCAGAGCGCGGTGGCGATCACGAGAATGGCGATCTGGAGGCCGCCGGCCTGGTCGTCGATCTGGGGCAGCCCTTCGGTGGACGTGTCGCCGTTGAGCGCCCGGCGCACCGATTCACGCAGGTACGGGGAGACGGCCTCGACGTAGCGCCAGACGAACCAGCCGTTGACAACGGCGTTGAGCAGGAACACCACGCCGAAGTCGATCAGGCGCGCGACCAGCCGGGCGCCGTACGACGCCAGCGGCAGTCCGTGCGGGCGGGGGATCGGCTGTGCGCCCGGCCAGTGCGGGTACGGCCAGCCCGGTGGCGGTCCCTGCATGCCCGGCCCGGCCTGTCCCGGCTGCCCGGGCTGACCCGGCTGACCCGGCTGACCTGGCCACGGGTTCGGTTGACCCGGCTGTCCCGGCCACGGGCCGGCCTGGCCGGGCTGACCCGGTTGTCCCGGCCACGGGCCCGGCCGGCCGGGCGCGCCGGACGCGCCGGACGTCGGGGTCGCGTCGGGACGGCCGCCCGGGCCGGCGGCCTGCTGTTCGGCGGCCGGCGTCGGGGTGACCGGCGCGGGCTCCGGTTCGGGGGGCGGCGGGCCGTCGGGCGGGGTGACGTCGACCGGGATCGGCGCGCCGATCCAGCCCTCGCCGTCCCACCACCTGCGGGTCTCCGTGTCGGCGGGGTCGACGTACCAGCCGGGTTCCAAACTCACGATGCCGTCCTAGTTCCCGACTGCGGGGCTCGCAGACCCGGCTCACTCCTCGCGCTCACGGGCCAACCTTAACGACGACCGTACCGGCGAACTTGTCGTGGAGGCACTGCTGCCAGGGCTTGTCCCACAGTTGCCAGAAACCGTCGAGGTAGCTGAGGAACGGCACGAACATCCCGCCGGCGAATTCGACGGCCCAGCGCTTGCCGAGCATGCCCCGGGTCAGCGCGGCGTCCGGCTGCACCGGCACGATCCGCAGCTTCATCACCTTCTTGCCGAGCGTCTGCCCGGTCCGGCGGGCGTACTCGACGTGGTAGACCCAGTAGAAGGCGAGCATCAGCAGCAGGACCCCGAGCTCGGCGGCGAGCAGCGGCAGGAACACGCTCGTCCAGACCTCGACCGCGTCGGGACCGTTCGGGCCGGCCTGCTCGATCTCGTCGATCATCCGGAAGAAGACGAGGAAGAACACCGGCACGAACAGCGCCATCGTCACCGCCATGGCGACGGCGGTGTCGATCAGGTAGGCGAGCAACCGGTCGCCGAAGCCCGCCAGCGGCTGCCCGTTCGGCGCCACCGGGGGCGGGACGGGCGCCGGGGCGTACCCGGGTGGGGGGAAACCGGGCGGCGGGTAGCCGGGCGGGCCGGCGTACCCCGGGGGAACGTGCTGCGCGGGCACCGCCGGTCCGCCGGGCGGCGCGAAGCCGCCGCCCGCGGCTGGATGTCCGGCGGGCGGCGGCATCGGGTTCGGAGGAGGCTGGGTCACGCGGACAGTGTTACAGGTTCCCGCGCTTCTCCTGCTCGCGCTCGATCGCCTCGAACAGGGCCTTGAAGTTGCCCTTGCCGAAGCCGAGCGAGCCGTGCCGCTCGATCAGCTCGAAGAAGACGGTGGGGCGGTCCTGCACCGGCTTGGTGAAGATCTGGAGCAGGTAGCCGTCCTCGTCCCGGTCGACCAGGATCTTGCGGGACTGAAGCTCCTCGATCGGCACCCGGACGTTGCCGATGCGGGCGCGCAGCTCCGGGTCCTCGTAGTACGAGTCCGGGGTGTCCAGGAACTCGACGCCCGCGGCGCGCATGGCGTCCACGCTGGCCAGGATGTCGTTCGTGGCCACGGCGATGTGCTGGGCGCCGGGGCCCTGGTAGAACTCCAGGTACTCGTCGATCTGCGACTTCTTGCGGGCCACGGCCGGCTCGTTGAGCGGGAACTTCACCTTGCGGGTGCCGTTGGCGACGACCTTGCTCATCAGCGCCGAGTAGTCGGTGGCGATGTCGTCGCCGATGAACTCCGCCATGTTCGAGAAGCCCATGACGCGCTTGTAGAACTCGACCCACTCGTCCATCCGGCCCAGCTCCACGTTGCCGACGACGTGGTCGACCGCCTGGAAGAACCGCTTCGGCTGGATGCCGGCGTCGATCATCGGCTGCCGGTCCACGATCGGGCCGCGAGCGACGAAGCCGGGCAGGAACGGGCCGGTGTAGCGGGACCTGTCGACCAGGCTGTGCCGGGTGTCGCCGTACGCGGCGATGGACGCCATCCGGACGGTGCCGTGCTCGTCGCTGACGTCGTGCGGCTCGACCAGGCCGGTCGCGCCCTGCGCCACGGCGTGCGCGTACGCGGCGTCCACGTCCGGCACCTCCAGCGCGATGTCGGAGACGCCGTCGCTGTGCTTCGCCACGTGCTCGGCGCCGTCGGCGTCCGGGCGGACCGCGCCGGTCAGCACGAAGCGGGCCGAACCGCTGGTCAGCACGTACTGCGCGTGGTCGCGGTAGCCCTGCTCCGGCCCCCGGTACGCCACGCACGTCATGCCGAACGCGGTGGAGTAGTAGTGCGCGGCCTGCTTGGCGTTGCCCACCAGGAAGTGGACGTGGTCCATGCCCTTGACCGGGAACGGGTCGCGGGTGATGTCGTGGTCGACTGCGCCGACGAGAGCGTCGACGTCGACCTCCTCGGTCGACTGGGGTCGGTCGATCGCCTGGGTCATGGTGGCCTCCCTCGCGTACCGGCCGGCCTCGTGGGCCGCCGTGGATGTGCTCTTCCGGCGAGGATCTACGGACCGCAGTGAGTTGGGCAACAGTTGACGTTATTCCTGGTCAGGTTGTGCATTCGGTACGGTGAGACACCATGAACACTGGTCAGGATGTACAGCTCGACGAGCTGGACGCTCGCTTGATCGAACTGCTCGCGGAGGAGCCCCGGATCGGCGTGCTGGAGTGCTCCCGCCGCCTCGGCGTGGCCCGCGGCACGGTCCAGGCCCGGCTCGACAAGCTCGTCGGCCGGGGCGTGGTGACCGGGTTCGGACCGGACATCACCCCCGCCGCGATCGGCTTCGGGGTGACCAGCTTCGTCACCCTGGAGATCAGCCAGCGGCACGGCCACGACCAGGTCACCGCGCATCTGGCCGCGATCCCCGAGGTGCTGGAGGCGCACACCATCACCGGCTCCAGCGACCTGCTCTGCCGGATCGTCGCCCGGTCGAACACCGACCTCCAGCGGGTCATCGACCAGATCGTCGCCTCGGAGGGCATCCGGCGCGCGTCCACCATCATCGCGCTGGCTGAGCAGATCCCGTACCGGACGTTGCCGCTGGTCCGCTCCGCCGCCCGCGGGTAAGGAAGGGCCCCCTGTTAACGCCTTCGGAGGTGGAAGGGCCCCTTATTAACACCCCGGACCGCCCAAGAAGCGCCGCGACACGCACCGCACGCGGCCCGGGGGACCGGTGATCGTCGCTACCGTGTGCGGTGTGAAGGGCCTAGGGGTACGCGGCTGGTTGCTGCTCGGGCTCGTCACCGTGGTCGTACTCGCCGCGACAGGCGTCTGGAACCCGTTCCCGGCGCTGTGGGACTGGGTCGACCGCAGCAAGCCGATCTCCGAGCCGGACGTGGTCTGGCAGCAGCGCGTCGGCGGCACGCCGCGCAGCGTCACCATCGCCGGCGACACAGTGATCGTCGAGCAGCGCACCCGCATCGAGGCGCGCAACCTCGCCGACGGCGGCCAGTTGTGGGAGCGCAAGGCCGACTGGTCGGCGGTCGCGGGCAGCGGCCGGGAGTCGGTCGTCGCCGTGGGCCGGCTGCTCGACAAAGGGTACGAGGTGCTCGACCCGGTCAGCGGCGTGACCCGCCGCCGCGACGACCGCGCGATCGCCGTCTGGACCTACCGGAACCTGCTGCTGGACGCGTACTGCGTGCAGGCCACCGACTGCACGCTGCGCGCCTGGGAGCCGCGCGGCACCGCTCCGCTGTGGAGCGCGTTCCTGCCCGGCGTGCACAGCGGCGTGCTCGCCGACAACCCGGAACTACTGGGCACCCGGCGGCTCGGCGCCACCCGGATCGACGGCGGGGTGGCCGGGCCGGAGTCCGTCCCGCCGCTGCTCGGCTTCCCGGTCGACGGGCGGGTGCACGTGGTGGACACCGCCACCGGCCGGGTGCTCCAGAACGTCCAGCCCGGCCGCGAGGAGCGGCTCGCGGTGGTCGGCGGCCGGCTGCTGCGGATCGCGGCCACCTCCCGCGACGGGAGCTGCTACTACGCCGTGACCGCCGTGGACCCGGCCACCGGTCAGCAGGTGTGGCGGCGTACCGGGATCAACCTGCGCACCGCCGACTACGCCGGCTGCGTGCAGCGGGAGGATCCGCAGGGCGGGCGCAACGTGATCATCGGGGTCGCCCCGGACGGGCGTGAGGCGGTGCTCGACGGGTACGACGGCCGGCTGCTCCAGGTCGGCGCGGACGGCGAGAAGCTGCTCGCCGTGGACGACCGGTACGCCGTGGTGCGCAGCGCCGACAAGGGCTCGCTGCTCGGGCGGGAACTGTCGGCCGACCGGACCCGCTGGACCCGGCCGGCGGGCGGCAAGAGCGGTGCGGCGCTCACCCCGTACGCGGCGGTGATCAGCGAGGAGAAGCCGTCGCGGCTGATCGCGGTCGAGCCGCGGGAGGGCCGGGTGCTGGTCGAGCTGCGTACCTCGGCGAACGCGCTGGCGGTCGGCCCGAACGGCATGATCATCGGCGAGGGGCGGGAGATCGGGTACGTCCGCTGGGGCGCCGGCACGTCCGAGGCGCCGGGGCCGGGCCAGGACGGCGCGCCGGTGGCGCCGGACCCCGGAGGCAGCTGGCGTCCACCCAGCGACCAGGGAAGTTGCGGACCGAAACGGGAACTCTGCGCCGACGGCAAGTGACAGCGGGTGAGAGCGTCGTCCCAGGACCGACCTGCGGGTGCCACCGATCGACAGCTCTGCCCTAGGCTTTTCGGTCATGAGCAGTGCCGCCGCCTTCTCGTACGCACCCCTGCTGCCGACCGGTCCCGACCAGACCGAATACCGCCTGGTCACCGACGAGGGCGTGGACGTCGTCAACGGCCCCGGGGGCCGCCGGTTCCTCACAGTGGATCCGGGCGCGCTGACCGCGCTGACGGCCGAGGCGATGCACGACATCGCCCACTTCCTGCGCCCGGCCCACCTGGCTCAGCTCCGCGCGATCATCGACGATCCGGCGGCCTCGCCGAACGACCGCTTCGTCGCGCTCGACCTGCTGCGCAACGCCAACATCGCGGCCGGCGGCGTGTTGCCGATGTGCCAGGACACCGGCACCGCGATCGTGATGGGCAAGCGCGGCCGGCACGTGCTCACCGACGGCACCGACGCGGAGGCGATCTCGCGCGGCGTCTATCAGGCGTACACCCGGCTGAACCTGCGCTACTCCCAGCTCGCCCCGCTGACCATGTGGGACGAGCGGAACACCGGCAGCAACCTGCCCGCCCAGGTGGAGCTGTACGCCGAGGACCCGGACGGCCACGCCGACGCGTACAAGTTCCTCTTCATGGCCAAGGGTGGCGGCTCGGCCAACAAGTCCTACCTCTACCAGGAGACCAAGGCGCTGCTGAACCCCACGCGGATGATGCAGTTCCTGGAGGAGAAGCTGCGGCTCATCGGCACCGCGGCCTGCCCGCCCTACCACCTGGCGATCGTCATCGGCGGCACCTCCGCCGAGTACGCGCTGAAGACCGCGAAGTACGCCTCCGCGAAGTACCTCGACGCGCTGCCCACCGAGGGCTCGATGAGCGCGCACGGCTTCCGTGACCTGGAGCTGGAGGCCGAGGTGCTGGAGCTGACCCGCAACTTCGGCATCGGCGCTCAGTTCGGCGGGCGCTACTTCTGCCACGACGTACGCGTGGTCCGGCTGCCCCGGCACGGCGCCTCCTGCCCGGTGGCGATCGCGGTCTCCTGCTCGGCCGACCGGCAGGCGGTGGCGAAGATCACCCCGTCGGGCGTCTGGCTGGAGCGCCTCGAAACCGACCCGGCGCGTTACCTGCCCGACGTCACCGACGAGACGCTGGAGACCGAGGAGGTAGTCCGCGTCGACCTGAACCGGCCGATGGACGAGATCCGGGCCGAGCTGTCGAAGTACCCGGTGAAGACCCGGCTGTCCCTGACCGGCCCGCTCGTCGTGGCCCGGGACATCGCGCACGCGAAGATCGCCGAGCGGCTGGACGCGGGCGAGCCGATGCCGCAATACCTCCGCGACCACGCGGTCTACTACGCCGGCCCGGCGAAGACCCCCGAGGGCTACGCCTCCGGCTCGTTCGGTCCCACCACGGCGGGCCGGATGGACGCGTACGTGGAGAAGTTCCAGGCGGCCGGCGGCTCGATGGTGATGCTCGCGAAGGGCAACCGGTCCGCACAGGTCACCCGCTCCTGCCAGGCCCACGGCGGCTTCTACCTCGGCTCGATCGGCGGCCCGGCCGCCCGCCTGGCGCAGGACTGCATCAAGCACGTCGAGGTGCTCGAGTACGCCGAGCTGGGCATGGAGGCGGTCTGGAAGATCGAGGTGGAGGACTTCCCCGCCTTCATCGTCGTCGACGACAAGGGCAACGACTTCTTCGCCGAGGTCACCAAGCCGGTCCTCACCGTCGGCCGGCGCTGACGGCAGACGTACACGAGGGGCGCCCGGGATGGTCCGGGCGCCCCTCGGCGTGTTCGTCATGCATCGACATCGGTGCGCCTGCCCGGCAGGGTGGCCGGACAGGCGCACCGCCCCCGTCGGATGTCGTCACCGACAACCGGTGACGAGTCTGTGCGCCGTCGCTATCGGATCGCTATCGCCTCGCCGCGCCGCTCGGTGACCGCCGGGCTACGCTGCTGGAAGTTGCATGGCGGCAGGCGGGGGCGCGGATGCGATTCGGGATCTTGGGGCCCTTGCGGGTCGGCGGCGGCGAAGCCACCGTCACCGCGGGCCGGGATCGCACCGTGCTCGCCATGCTGTTGCTGCGCCCCGGCCGGGTGGTGCCGGTGGAGGATCTGGTCGACGCCGTCTGGGAGGAGCGTCCCCCGGCGACCGCGCGGACCCAGCTCCAGATCTGTGTGTCGCGACTGCGGCAGCGGTTCGCGGCGCTCGGGCTGCCGGCCGGGACCATCGTCACCGACCCGGCGGGCTACGGCATCCGGATCGAGCCGGACGACCTCGACGCCGACATGTTCGCCCGGGCCGTGGAGACGGCCCGCGCCGAGGCCGCCGCCGGCCGGTTTGCCGAGGCCCGCCGTCACTATCGGGCGGCGCTGGCGCTGTGGCGCGGTCCGGCGCTCGCCGGTATCCCGGCCCGGCTGGTGCGACTGCGGGCCCAGGCGCTCGACGAGCAGCGGCTCGCCGTGCTGGAGGACTGCGTCGACGTCGAGTTGCGGCTGCGCCGGGGGACCGAACTGGTCGACGAGCTGACCGAGGCGGTCGAGCACAACCCGCTGCGGGAACGGCTGCGAGGGCAGCTGATGCTGGCTCTCTCGGCGGTCGGCCGGCAGGCGGACGCGCTCGCCGTCTACCGGGAGGGCCGCCGGATCTACGCCGAGGAGCTGGGCATCGAGCCCGGCGCGGCGTTGCAGGAGTTGCACCAGCGGGTGCTCGGCGGCGACCTGGTGCTGGGCGTGCCGGAGAGCCGGGTCACCGCGCCGGTCCGGGCGCTGCCCCGGGCGATCAGCGACTTCACCGGGCGCCAGCAGACCGTGGCCCGGCTGGTCAAGGAGGTCGCCGAGGAGGGAAGCCGGGTCCAGCTCCTGGACGGTATGGCCGGCAGCGGCAAGACCACACTGGCCGTTCAGGTGGCGAGCGCGCTCGTCGACCGGTTCCCCGACGCGCAGCTCTTCGTCGACCTGCACGGGCACAGCGACCGCAGCCCGCTGAGCACTGCCGCTGCGGCGGCCATCCTGCTCCAGCAGCTCGGTGTGCCGGCCGAGCGGGTTCCGGCCGACCTGGCGGGCCGGCTGGCGATGTGGCGTTCCGAACTGGCCGACCGGCGGGCCGTGGTGGTGCTCGACAACGCCGCGGACGCCGCGCAGGTCGTCCCGCTGCTGCCCAACGGGCGGGACTGCACCGTGCTGATCACCAGCCGCCGCAGGCTGGTCGGCGTGGACGCGGGGCGGCCCACCTCCCTGCCGGTACTCGATGCCGACGAGGCGGTCGAGCTGCTGGCCCGGGTGGCCGGCGCGGAACGGGTCGACGCCGAGCCGGAGGCGGCGGCGGAGGTGGCGCGCCGTTGCGGACACCTTCCGCTCGCGCTGCGGCTGGCCGGGGCGCGGCTCGCGCACCGGCCGCGGTGGCGGATGGCCGACCTGGCCGAACGCCTGGCCGGGGCGGCCGATCCCCTGGCGGAGCTGACCGTCGGGGAGCGCTCGGTCGCGCGTGCCTTCGCGCTGTCGTACGAGCAGGTGCCGCCGGTGGTGCAGCGGGTGTTCCGGCTGCTCGGACTCCACCCGGGCAGCCGCATCGACAACCGGGTGGCGGCCGTGCTCGCGGAGCTGTCGCTGTCGGAGGCGCAGGACGCACTCGACGAACTGGTCGACGCGCACCTCGTCGAGGAGGTGGAGCCCGGCCGGTACCGGTTGCACGACCTCATCCGGGAGTACGCCCACACGCTCGGGGCGGAGCGCGAGACCGGCGACGAGCGACGGGCGGCGATCGCCCGGCTGCTCGATCATCACCTGCACGTCGCCGCCGCCATCGCGCTGACTCTGGAGCAGACCGCTCCGCACGGCATTTTCGCCCGATCGGAGCCGGTACGGCCCGACCTGGTGGCGGCCACCGTCGTTCTCGGCCGGCCGTGGCTGGAGGAGAACCGGTCGACGCTGACCGCGTTGGTCCGGTTGGCGGAGGCCGAGGGTTTCCTCCGGCAGAGCTGGCAGCTGGCCCGGGTGGGCTGGACCGTCAACTTCTACGGCGGCCACCTCGACGACCTGATCGAGACGCACCAGATCGGCCTGCGGGCCGCCGAGCGTCTGGGCGACGACGAGGCCGTGGCGACGATGCACAACTATCTCGCGTCGGCCGACTACCGCCGGGCGCGCTTCGCCGAGGTGATCCGGCGGATGGAGGTGGTGGTCGGCATCTACCGGCGGCTCGACCGGCCGGTCGAGCTGCGGAAGGCGCTCGACAACCTCGGCACGGCCTACGCGGTGGACGGGCACCACAGGCAGGCCATCGAGATGTACGACGCGTCGGCCGCGCTCGCCCGCCGGCTGGACGATCCGTTCGCGCTGACCAACATGCTGAACAACCTCTCGCTCTGCCTGATGTGGTCCGGGCGGTACGACGAGGCCCTGCGGAAGTGCCGCCACCATCTGGCGCTCGCCCGGCAGGTCGGCGACCCGCGTCAGCTCGGCAACGCCGTCGGCCACCTGGGCATGGTCCGGCACCGGCGCGGCGAGCGTGGACCGGCCCGGCGGCTCCTGCGTACCGGTCTGACGTTGAAGCGCAAGATCGGCAACCGCTACGGCGAGGGCGAGCTGCTCAACGAGCTGGGCATGATGGAGCGCGAGGAGGGCCGGCCGGAGCAGGCCGCCGCGCTGCATCGGGAGGCCTTGATGGCGATGAACGACGCCGGGGATCTGGGCGGGCAGTGTGCGTCCCGGAACCTGCTGGCCCGGGCGATGCTGGACCAGGGGGACGTCGCCAGCGCGCTGGACCTGCACCGCCGGGTGCTCACCGACGCCACCCGGCTCAGCGCCCGTTACGAGCAGGCCTGCGCGCTCGACGGCATGGCCCGCTGCCTGCGTCACACCGACCCCGACCAGGCCCGCCGGTACGCCGGGCGGGCGCTGGCGCTGTTCCGCCAGGTCGAGTCGCCGGACCGGCGGGAGACCGAGAGGCTGCTCGCCGAGCTGGGCTGAGGGCCGCGCCACTTTCCCTGCACACCGACCGGTGGCGCGGCAGGATGGAACGCGTGACGACTCCAGAGGCGACCGGCTACCGGACCGAACGCGACTCGATGGGCGAGGTGGAGGTGCCCGCCGAGGCGCTGTGGCGGGCGCAGACCCAGCGCGCGGTGCAGAACTTCCCGATCTCGGGGCGCGGGCTGGAACCGGCCCAGATCAAGGCCCTGGCGCAGATCAAGGGGGCGGCGGCCCTGGTGAACGGTGAGCTGGGGGTGATCGACGCGGACGTGGCGCAGGCGATCGCCACCGCCGCCGCGCACGTCGCCGAGGGCGGCTACGACGACCAGTTCCCGGTGGACGTGTTCCAGACCGGTTCCGGCACGTCGTCCAACATGAACACCAACGAGGTGATCGCCACCCTGGCGAGCCGCGAGCTGGGCCGTGACGTGCACCCGAACGACCACGTCAACGCGTCGCAGTCCAGCAACGACGTCTTCCCCACCTCGATCCACCTGGCCGCCACCCAGTTCGTGGTGGAGGATCTGATCCCGTCGCTGAAGCAGCTCGCGGGCGCGCTGGAGGAGAAGGCGGCCGAGTTCGAGACGGTGGTCAAGGCGGGGCGTACCCACCTGATGGACGCCACGCCGGTCACGCTCGGGCAGGAGTTCGGCGGGTATGCCGCGCAGGTGCGCTACGGCGTCGAGCGGCTGGAGTCGGCGCTGCCCCGGCTGGCCGAGCTGCCGCTGGGTGGCACCGCTGTGGGCACCGGCATCAACACGCCGCTGGGCTTCGCCGACCGGGTGATCGGCAAGCTGCGGGAGTCGACCGGGCTGCCGCTGACCGAGGCGCGCAACCACTTCGAGGCGCAGGGCGCCCGGGACGCGCTGGTGGAGACGTCCGGCCAGCTCCGTACCATCGCGGTCGGCCTCTACAAGATCGCCAACGACGTGCGCTGGATGGGCTCCGGCCCTCGCGCCGGGCTGCGTGAGCTGCGCATCCCCGACCTCCAGCCGGGGTCGTCGATCATGCCGGGCAAGGTGAACCCGGTGGTGGCCGAGGCGATGCGGCAGGTCTGCGCCCAGGTGATCGGCAACGACGCCGCGGTGGCCTTCGCCGGGTCGCAGGGCGACTTCGAGCTGAACGTGATGCTCCCGGTGATGGGCCGCAACCTGCTGGAGTCGATCAAGCTGATCGCCGCGTCCAGCCGCCTGTTCGCCGAGCGGCTGGTGGCCGGCCTGGTCGCTGACGCCGAGGTCTGCCTGGCGTACGCGGAGGGCTCACCGTCGATCGTCACCCCGCTCAACCGCCACCTCGGGTACGACGAGGCCGCCTCGATCGCCAAGGAGGCGCTGGCCAAGCAGGTGTCCATCCGCGAGGTGGTGATCGCCCGGGGGCACGTCGACTCGGGCACGCTCACCGAGACCCAGCTGGACGAGGCCCTGGACCTGCTCCGGATGACCCACCCCTGAGTCGGCGCCGGTAATTGCCTCGACCCGTCACAGTGGGCGCGGCATGATCCGACCGTGCGTGACGACGGCGGCGTGTTGCTGGAGACCGCGCGGCTGACGCTGCGCCGGTTCACGATGGACGACGTGGATCGGCTGGTGGCGCTGGACGCCGATCCGGAGGTCATGCGCTTCCTGACGGGTGGCGCGCCGACCCAGGCCGGGACGTACCGGGACGAGGTGCTGCCCCGGGTGCTCGCGCAGTACGCCCGGCATCCCGGGCTCGGCCGCTGGGCGACGCTCGACCGGTTCACCGGAGAGTTCCTCGGCTGGCACTCGCTCGACCCGTCCGACGACGGCGGCGAGGCGGAGCTGGGCTACCGGCTGCGCCGCGCGACGTGGGGACACGGGCTGGCCACCGAGGGCGCGCGGGCGCTGGTGCGGCACGCGTTCGACACGGTCGGCGTCCGCCGGGTGTGGGCCCAGACGATGGCCGTCAACGACCGCTCCCGCGCGGTCATGGCCCGCGCCGGGTTGCGCTACGTCCGCACCTTCCACCTGGCCTTCGACGACCCGATCCCGGGTACGGAGCACGGCGAGGTGGAGTACGAGCTGCGCCGCGACGCCTGGCCCGCGACGCGTCAGGAGTGGGACGCGGCGGCCCTGCGGGCCCGGTAGGCGCTCACCGCGGCCCGGTTGCCGCACCCGGCGTCGCAGAACCGGCGGGACCGGTTCCGGGACAGGTCGACGAGCACGTTGTCGCAGTCGGGGTGGTCGCAGTGCCGCAGCCGGCTCAGCTCGCCCATCCGGACCAGGTCGGCCATCGCCATCGCGGCCTCGACCGCCATCCGGGTCGCCAGCGGCGCGTCCCGCGGCACGGCGTGCAGGTGGTACGGCTCGTCGTCGTGCCGGACGAGCTGCGGCAGCGCGTGCGACTCGCGCAGCAGCGTGTTGACGATCGTCACCACCTCGTCGGTGTCGGCGTACCAGATGCGGCGCAGCCGGGGCCGCAGCGCGCGGACCTGGCGCAGTTCGGCGTCGGTGTGCTCGTGCCGGCCGCTCCACCCGTGGGCGGTGAAGAAGGCGTCCAGGGCGGCCACGTCGGGCAGCCCTTCCCGGTCGTCGCCGGCGGTGTTCACCAGTGCGGCGACGCTGACCAGCGCGCATTCGGTGTCATGGGCGAAAAGCAACTTGACTCCTGTCGGAGGCTACGCCTAGCGTCATCAGCATAACCTCCCTTGACTCATGACCAGGAGATGCCGATGCGTGAACGGTCAAGCGTCGGGCTCGGCCTGGCACTGCTCTCCGCGATCACGTTCGCCACCTCGGGCACCTTCGCCCGCCCGCTGATCACCGGCGAGTGGTCGGCGGTCGCCGTGGTGATCGCCCGGGTCGGCATCGCCGCGCTGGTGCTCGCCGTCCCCGCCGTGCTGGCGCTGCGCGGCAGGTGGACAGTGCTGCGCCGTAACGCGGGAAGCGTGGTGCTGTTCGGGCTGCTCGGCGTGGCCACGGCGCAGGCCTGCTTCTTCAACGCGGTCCGCTACCTCCCGGTCGGCGTGGCGCTCCTGCTGGAATACCTCGGCATCGTGCTCGTGGTCGGATGGATGTGGCTGGTCCACGGTCAGCGCCCCCGGCTGCTCACGGTGGCCGGTTCGGTCACCGCCCTGTGCGGGCTGGGGCTCGTCCTCGACCTCACCGGCGCCGGACGACTCGACCCGGTCGGCGTGCTGTGGGGCCTCGGCGCGGGCGTCGGGCTGGCCGGATACTTCGTCATCGCCGGGCGGATCGACGCGGGCCTGCCCTCGGTGGTGATGGCCAGCGGTGGCATGGCCGTCGGCGCGGTGGCGCTGCTCCTGCTCGGCGGCATCGGAGCGCTGCCGCTCGCGGCCGGCACCGCCGATGTCACCTTCGGCGGGCACCGGGTGAGCTGGCTGGTGCCGATCGCCGGGCTGTCGCTGATCGCCGCCGTGGTCGCGTACCTCGCCGGTGTCGCCGGCACCCGGCTGCTCGGGGCACGGCTGTCCTCCTTCGTGGGGCTGACCGAGGTGATGTTCGCGGTGCTGATCGCCTGGCTGGTGCTCGACGAACTGCCCAGCCTGATCCAGTTGGCCGGCGGGGCGCTCATCCTGGGCGGCGTCGCCCTGGTCCGGGCGGACGAACTGCGGGGCACACCGTCGACCTCGGCGACTGCGCCGGCCGAGCCGGTGCTGACCGGCGAGCGATGAGCGGGCCGCGCGGCGCCGTCGTCTTCGACGCCGACGAGACACTCGTCGACCTGCGCCCGGCGGTCACCGGCGCGCTCGTCGCCGTACTCGACGAGATGCGGCGGCGGGCCCCGGCGGCGGCCGCCGTGGCGCTCGCGGACCTGGAGGGGGACTGGGGTGCGGTCTTCGGCGCGCTCAGCGCCGCCCCGGTGCAGGAGATCCGGCGGGCCGCCCTGGCCCGTTCGCTGGCCCGGGCCGGGCTGGAGGCGGACCTGGACGAGTTCGCGGCGTTGTTCTTCGCCCGCCGGTACGCGCTGAGCCGCCCCTTCCCGGACGTGCTGCCCGCGCTGGCGGCGCTGCGCCCGCACCACGTGCTGGGCTTCGCCACGAACGGCAACAGCCGCGCCGAACGCTGCGGCCTCGCCGGGCAGTTCGCCTTCGAGGTGTACGCGCACGAGGGCGGCGTGCCCAAGAAACCGGCGCCGGAGTTCTTCACGGCGGTGGTGGCGGCGTCCGGGCTGCCCGCCGCGCGCATCGTCCACGTGGGCGACTCGCCGGAGCACGACGTGGCCGCAGCCCAGCGGGCCGGACTGCGTGCCGTCTGGCTCAACCGGGCCGGACTGCCCCGCCCGCGGGGCCTCGAACCGGACGCCGAAGTGTCCACGCTCGCCGGACTGTCCACGGTGCTCACCACCGTGGCGAACGCGAATGCCTAGTTGCCGCCGATAACGGACGTCGATCTGGCGGAACCCGCTCCCGTGATGTGGGATGACACCACGTCCCTCAACGAGAGGATCTGATGTGGTGAGCAAGCGCTTCACCGTCGGCGCGGTCGCGGCTGCGGCCTCGCTGGCACTCACGGTGACCGGTCTGAGCATCCCGGCGAACGCCGCGCCGTCGGACACCCGGACCTTCACCGTGCTGGCCGAGAGCGGCGTCTCCACCGACGCCGCGATCGCCGCGATCGCCGCCGCCGGTGGCAAGGTCGTCGCCCGCACCGACGACGTCGGCCTGTTCCAGGTCACCAGCGACCGGGCGGACTTCGCCAGCCGGGCCACCGCGGCCGGCGCGCTGGTCGGCGCCGCCGAGGAGAAGGCGATCGGCCGCAAGCCGAAGCTGGACCGGGTCGAGCAGGAGCACCTGCTGGCCGCCGCGGCGACCAAGGGCAAGGCCGCCAGGAACAACGGCAAGAAGATGGACCCGCTCGACGACAAGCTCTGGGGTCTGGACATGATCCGGGCCGACAAGGCCCGCAAAATCGAGCCGGGCGACCGCCGGGTCACCGTCGGCATCCTGGACACCGGCGTCGACGCCAGCCAGCCCGACCTCGCGCCCAACTTCAACTGGGCGCTGTCGCGCAACTTCGCCCCGGACATCCCCGAGGTCGACGGCCCGTGCGAGGTGGCGAGCTGCCTCGACCCGGTCGGCACCGACGACGGTGGGCACGGCACGCACGTGGCCGGCACCATCGGCGCCGCCGCGAACGGCTTCGGCCTCTCCGGCGTGGCCCCGAACGTCTCCCTGGTCGAGCTGAAGGGTGGCCAGGACAGCGGCTACTTCTTCCTCAACCCGGTGGTGAACTCCCTGGTGCACGCGGGCCGCTCCGGGCTGGACGTGGTGAACATGTCCTTCTACGTCGACCCGTGGCTCTACAACTGCACCGCCAACCCGGCGGACTCGCCGGAGGCGCAGGCCGAGCAGCGGACCGTCATCGAGGCGATGAAGCGGGCGCTGAACTTCGCCCACCACAAGGGCGTCACGCTCGTCGGCTCGCTCGGCAACAACCACGAGGACCTGGGCGCGCCGCGCACCGACGTGAGCAGCCCGGACTACGGCGCCGACCCGTACCCGCGCCCGATCGACAACGCGACCTGCTGGGACCTGCCGGTCGAGGGCCCGCACGTGATCGGCGTGTCGGCGGTCGGCCCGTCCGGCAAGAAGTCGGACTACTCGAACTACGGCACCGAGCAGATCTCGGTGGCGGCGCCGGGTGGCTGGTTCCGGGACGGCTTCGGCACCGACACGTACCGCACCGACGCCAACATGATCCTCTCCACGTACCCGAAGAAGGTGCTCCAGGAGGAGGGGTCGGTCGACGAGAACGGCGACATCGTCGCCGGCTTCGAGAACTCGGTGTTCAAGCAGTGCACCGCCAAGGGTGAGTGTGGCTACTACACCTACCTCCAGGGCACCTCGATGGCGTCCCCGCACGTCTCGGGCGTGGCGGCGCTGATCGTGAGCAAGCACGGCAAGAAGCAGGGCCGCAACGGCTACGGCATGGCGCCGAACCTGGTCGAGCAGCACCTCTACCGGACGGCGGCCGAGCACGCCTGCCCGGAGCCGCGGCTGCAGAGCTACACCAACGAGGGCCGGGACGCCGAGTTCGACGCGTACTGCGCGGGCTCGCTGAACTTCAACGGCTTCTACGGCTACGGCATCGTCGACGCCTACGCCGCGGTGAAGACCCCGGTCAAGCCGAACGTACGACCGTAACGACAGTTTCCCCGAGGTGGCGGTGTCCGGAGTTCCCGGACGCCGCCACCTCGGCGTTCCGGCGGGTGTCACGGCCGCCACCCCCGGGCCACCAGTGCGGCGCGGATCTCCCGCACCAGGGCGGGGAACTCCTTACGCAGACGGCGGCCGGTCACGTGCAACACGAGCCAGCCGGCCGCGACGAGCTGGTTGAGCCGCCGCCGGTCGAGGTGCATCCGGTCCGCGTCGGAGTGCCACTGACCGTCGTACTCGACGGCGACCCGGAACTCCGGCCAGGCCAGGTCGGGGTGCAGGATCAGGCCGGTCGGCACACGCACCGGATACTGGGCCACCGGGCGGGGCAGGCCGGCGAGGACGAGGCGGACCCGCAGATGGGACTCGGGCGGGGACTGAGCCAGCCCGTCGGTCAGGCCGAACACCCACGCGGCTCGCCGCCCACCGGGGCGGCACGCGTTCCGGGCCGCCTCGCTCGCCAGCGCCGACCGGTTCACCGAACCGGTACGCAGCAGCCCGTCGATGATGCCGACCGCCTTGACGGGATCGGCCCAGACCGCTGTCTCCCAGGCACAGGCGGCCGGCTCGGTGCGGGGCGGCGGCCCGGCCAGGATCATTTCCGCGCCGGGGTACGACCCCGCGAACGGGTTCAATGCGGCGGTTGAAGCCGGCGGGGTGGCCGGGCCGTGCGGTCCGGGCGCCCTGCGGGAGTCGGCCGGATTCGGCGATCTGGTCCGGCCCGGTGTGCCCGGTGGGCGGTCCGCCGCGGACGACGCCGCGACGGGCGACCTCGTGCCGGCGCGCGACTTCGTGCCGGCGGGCGACCTTGTGCTTGCGGGTGGGCTCGTGCTTGCGGGCGAGTTCGTGCTTGCGGGTGGCTTCGTGTCGGTGGGCGACCTCGTGCCTGCGTATGGGTTCGTGCCTGCGTATGGGTTCGTGCCTGCGTATGGGTTCGTGCCTGCGTGTGGGTTCGTGTCGGCGTGTGGGTTGGTGCCGGCGGGTGGGCTCGTTCGCGCGGCTGCGGCGGCGGCGGGGACCAGGAGGCCGCTGCGGGTGCTCGACATCGGGGCGTGGTGCACCCGGACACCCGGCTGGGAGTCGGCCCGGACCGTGGCCGGCAGCAGGACGTGCACGTCGTCGGTGAAGTCGGCGGCGTGCTCGACCCCGTGCAGGTAGGCCGCCGAAGGGCCGGCGATCGCCGCACCGGGTGGCATGCGTAGCAGCGCCGCGCGGCAGGCCAGCGCGTGGTCGCGGTCGAGCCGCGCGTCGGCGTAGACGTCCTGCCGGAGCCGGATCCAGGACGCGCCCCGCAGATGGTGCCGGGACAGCAGCCCGCGCCGGATCGCTTCCGAGCCCCGGAAGACCTGCCAGGCCAACTCCGATGGTCGATGAGGATGAGGTGGCATGTGACGAGCGTGGCGGGGCACGGGTCGAGATCGGTACCCCTGTGGACAGCCGCAGCCGTGCCACCCGCCGCGCCCTGTGGACAACCCCCGACCGCCCCTGTCCGTGTGCTATGGCCCTCGATCAGCGCATGATCCACTCCACTTCGGGGAGGTGGCGGCATCCGGGCCGCGTTGATGCAGCCACGTCGCCGAGCTGGCGTGAGGGTGTGTGGAGAAGGGCGGGTTCCAGCCACTTCGGCCTGGTGGTGTGAGGGTTCCGGGGTGGGCTGGGCCGTGTGGCCGCCGGTGCCTTGAGCTGGCTTGATCGACTCCACTTCGGGGAGGTGGCGGCATCCGGGCCGCGTTGATGCAGCCACGTCGCCGAGCTGGCGTGAGGGTGTGTGGAGGAAGGCGGGTTCCCAGCCACTTCGCCGAGCTGGCGTGACGGCGTGAGGGCATGCGGGGTCAGGAGAGCGCGGCGGCGACCGCCTCGGCGGCGGCGGTGACCTGGGCGCCGACGTCCGCCACGTCGAGCGGGGTCAGCGACACCACCCCGACGCTCCCCTCCAGCCCGGGCACGCCGAGCACCGGCGCCGCCACCCCGTATGCGCCTGATTGAAGCTCGCCGCTGGTACTCACCGGCCCCGGATCGCCGGCCCGCCCGGCCAGTACCGCCCGGCCGGCGGCGCCCCGTTCCAGCGGGTGCCGGGTGCCGGTCCGGTACGCCACGTGGAACGACGTCCAGCTCGGCTCGACCACCGCGAGCGCCACCCCCTCGCCGCCCTCGACCACCGTGAGGTGGGCGGTCGCCCCGGTGCCCTCGGCGAGCCGGCGCAGCGCGGGCAGCGCGCCCTCGGCCAGCAGCGGCTGGGCGCGGCGGGCCAGGTGCAGCACGCCCACGCCGATGCGCAGGCGGCCCTTGCCGTCACGCCGGAGCATCCCGTGGCCGGTCAGCGCGCCGACCAGCCGGTAGACGGCCGCCCGGCCGATGCCCAGCCGGTGCGCCGCCTCGGTGACTGTGAGCCCGCCCGGCGCGTCCGCGACCAGGTGCAGCAGCCGCAGGCCCCGGTCCAGGGTCTGTGCCGTCTCTCCCGTGCGCGCCGCCGTGTCCACAGCACGCAGCGTACGACCCGGCTCCGGCCAACCCGGAAATGTGCGGACGGCTACCCTTGTGAGGTGACGCTACGCCTGTATGACACCGCCACCCGATCGGTGCGGGACTTCGTCCCGCGGGAAGCCGGCAAGGTGGGGGTCTACCTGTGTGGTCTCACGCTCCAGGCCCCGCCGCACATCGGTCACCTTCGCTCCGGCGTCAACTACGACGTGCTGCGCCGATGGCTGCTCAGCAAGGGCTTCGAGGTCACGTTCATCCGCAACCTGACCGACATCGACGACAAGGTCCTGGCCAAGGCGATGGAGCAGGACCGGCCGTTCTGGTCGATCGCGTACGCGAACGAGCAGATCCTCACCACCTCCTACCGGGCGCTGAACGTGCTCCCGCCGACGTACGAGCCGCGGGCGACCGGGCACGTCCCGGAGATGCACGAGCTGATCGCCCGGCTGATCGAGACCGGTCACGCCTACCCGGCCACCGACGGCTCCGGCGACGTCTACTTCGACGTGGCCTCCTGGCCCGCGTACGGCTCGCTGTCCGGCCAGTCCCCGGCGGACATGCAGCCCGCCGGCGACGCCCCCGACCGGGGCAAGCGCGACCCGCGTGACTTCGCGCTCTGGAAGGGCGCCAAGCCGGGCGAACCGGCCGACGCCTACTGGCCGTCGCCGTGGGGCCGCGGCCGGCCCGGCTGGCACATCGAGTGCTCGGCCATGTGCTGGCGCTACCTCGGTCCCGAGTTCGACATCCACGGCGGCGGGCTCGACCTGACGTTCCCGCACCACGAGAACGAGATCGCCCAGTCGCAGGCCGCGGACCTGCCGTTCGCCCGCTACTGGGTGCACCACGGCCTGCTCGGCATCGGCGGCACCAAGATGGGCAAGTCGCTCGGCAACACGCTCGACCTCGACTACGTGGCCGCGCTCGGCGTCCGCCCGGTCGAGCTGCGCTACTACTACGTCGCCGCGCACTACCGGTCCCGCATCGACTACTCCGAGGACGCGCTGCGCGAGGCCGCCGTCGCGTACCGGCGGATCGAGGGCTTCGTGCAGCGGGCGGCCGAGCGGGTCGGCCCGGGCCGACCCGGCGACCTGCCGGCCGGGTTCGTGGCCGCGATGGACGACGACCTCAACACGTCGGCGGCGCTCGCGGCGCTGCACGAGGTGGTCCGCGACGGCAACACCGCGCTCACCGCCGGGGACGATGTGACCGTCCGCACGACGCTGGCCGCCACCCGGGCGATGCTGGATATCCTCGGCGTCGACCCCCTGGACCCGGCCTGGACCGGCGGCGGCCGCACGGACGACCTGCGCGGCGTGGTGGACTCCCTGATCGCGCTGGCCCTGGAGCAGCGCGCGCAGGCCCGCAGCCGCAAGGACTGGGCTGCCGCCGACGCCGTACGCGACCAGCTCAAGCAGGCCGGCGTGGTCGTCGAGGACACCCCCCAGGGCCCGCGTTGGACTATTGGAGAGCAGGACTGATGGCCGGCAACTCGCAGCGCCGTGGCCGGCGACTGACGCCGAAGGCGGGCGCCCCCAAGGGCACCGGTGGCAAGAACAAGGACTCGCTCGCCGGGCGGGGTCGCACGCTGCCCGCCGACGAGCGGCCCTGGCACAAGGCGTACTCGGGCACCGAGAAGCTGCCCCAGCGCACCGCCTGGAAGCAGGACAAGGAGCGCCGCGCCGCCGCCGAGGAGGGCCGCGCGCCCAAGATCGGCCAGCCCGGCACCAAGGACACCACCTGGGGCAAGGGAAGCCGGGCCGGTGTGCCGCTCAAGGGCGGCAAGGGCAAGCCCGGCGGCCGGGGCGGTCCCCGGGTCGCGCCGGGCCGCAAGGCCAACCCGGCGAAGGACAGCCCCGAACTGCTGGTCGGGCGCAACCCGGTGCTGGAGTCGCTGCGCACCCAGGTGCCCGCGACAGCGCTCTACACCGCGCAGGGCATCGACGTCGACGACCGGGTCAAGGAGATCGTCCGGACCGCCGCCGACCGGGGCATCGCGATCCTCGAGGTCAGCCGCGCCGAGCTGGACCGGATGACCGGCGGGGTGCTGCACCAGGGCGTCGGCCTCCAGGTGCCGCCGTTCGCCTACGAGCCGTTCGACGACCTGGTCGCCGCCGCGCTGGAGCAGGCCGCTCCGCTGCTGGTCGCGCTGGACGGTGTCACCGACCCGCGCAACCTCGGCGCGGTCATCCGGTCGGCCGCCGCGTTCGGTGCGCAGGGTGTCTTCGTACCCGAACGGCGTGCCGCCGGGATCACCGCGACCGCCTGGCGGACCAGCGCCGGCGCGGCCGCGCGCGTGCCCGTCGCCCAGGTCACCAACCTGACCCGGTCGCTCAAGGCGTGCAAGGAGGCCGGCTTCGTCGTGGTCGGCCTCGACGCCGACGGACAGACCGACCTGTACGACCTGGAGGCCGCCGTCGGCCCGCTCGTCGTGGTGGTCGGCTCGGAGGGGCGCGGGCTGTCCCGCCTGGTCGGGGAGACCTGCGACCTGACCGTCAGCATCCCGATGGTCTCCGACGTGGAGTCGCTCAACGCCAGCGTGGCCGCCGCGGTCACGCTCGCCGAGGTCGCCCGCCGCCGGTCCGTCGAGGCCTGATCGAGAGCAACGAAAAGGGGCGGTCCGCCGTGGCGGACCGCCCCTTTCTCGCGTACGTCAGATCCGCTGGCCGGTGGCGGCGTGGAAGACGTGGCTGCGGCCGGTACGCGGCTTGACGAACACGGTGTCGCCCATGTTCGGCATGCTGCGCCGGTCGGTACGGACCACGAACCGCTCGTTGTGGCCCTCCAGCGCGGCGTGGCCGTAGACGTTGGCGTCCGAGCCGAGGTCCTCGACCAGCTCGACCACGACCGGCATGCCGCCCTCGGACGGGCTGACCAGGTCGCAGTCCTCCGGCCGGAAGCCGACGGTGACCTTGCCGTCGCCGCCCTCGGCGCCGGCCGCCTGGACCTGCTCGCGGGTCAGCGGCACGATCATCTCGGCGAACGCGCCGCCCTGCTCGGTCAGCTTCACCGTCTTGATGTTCATGGCGGGGGAGCCCATGAAGCCGGCGACGAAGACGTTGGAAGGGGTGTCGTAGAGCGCCCGCGGGGTGTCCACCTGCTGGAGCACGCCGTCGAGCATGACCGCCACCCGGTGACCCATGGTCATGGCCTCGACCTGGTCGTGGGTGACGTAGACGGTGGTGACGCCCAGCTTCGCCTGCAGCGAGGCGATCTGGGTACGGGTCTGCACGCGCAGCTTGGCGTCGAGGTTCGACAGCGGCTCGTCCATGAGGAAGACCTGCGGCTCGCGGACGATCGCGCGGCCCATGGCGACACGCTGGCGCTGACCGCCGGAGAGCGCCTTCGGCTTGCGGCTGAGGAACTCCTCCAGCTGGAGCAGCCCGGCCGCCTCCTTGACCCGCCGGTCGATCTCCGACTTCGAGGTCTTGCGCAGCTTGAGCGCGAACGCCATGTTCTCGTACACCGTCATGTGCGGGTACAGGGCGTAGTTCTGGAAGACCATCGCGATGTCGCGGGCCTTCGGCGGGAGGTGGGTGACGTCCCGGTCGTCGATGTAGATCGCGCCGTCGTCGACGTCCTCCAGGCCGGCGAGCATCCGGAGGCTGGTGGACTTGCCGCAGCCGGACGGGCCGACCAGGACGAGGAACTCCCCGTCGCCGATCTGGAGGTCGAGCTGGTTGACGGCGGGGCGCTCGGTGCCCGGATAGATCCGGGACGCCTTCGCGTAGGTGACCGTAGCCATGATGGAGCGCTTCCTTTCACCGGCAGGAACGTGCCGGACGATCCGAGTGAAGGAGCGACCGGCGCCCAAGGCACCGGCCAACGGGGTCGTCGCTCAGGCAGCCGAGGCCGACCGGAGTGTCGTCCGTGTCACTGCACGGTAAACGGCTTTCGCGATCGTGCCAAGACGTGGCACGTCGGGTGGGACGGATGGCATACGCATAACGGTCAGGAAGGCACTGTGAGGCATCAATCTCCCCACCTGTGAGCGCGGCCGAGCGATGATCCATCGGTCGTACCGGTCGGGATGCCGACGTTTTCCGTGCTCGGGAGCCCTGCGAGGCGGGAATTCCGGGGCTCAGTCGCTATGCTGAGCCCGACGCACGCGCCCCTGTAGCTCAGCTGGCCAGAGCACTCGCCTTGTAAGCGAGATGTCGCCGGTTCGATCCCGGCCGGGGGCTCCAGTTCCACAAGGCGTTCCGGGGCCGATGTCGCCGCGGGACGCCCGGCTCCGTCAGCAGCGACATGACGGTACACCCGCGAGGGGTCAGGCGGGCCCACGGGCGTCGGCCCCCGCGGGCTCCCAGAGCTGGATCATGTTGCCCTCTGGGTCTCTGAGGCTCGCGAACCTGCCGTTCGGGTACTCCTCGGGGTCCACCTCGACGTCGATATCCGCATCGCGCAGTTGGTCCACCATCGCGTCCAGGTCGACGACCCGGAAGTTGAGCGACCAGGAGTGCTCGGGGCCGCCGAAGTGCTCGGAGTCCGCCGACATGGCCGCCAGGACGGTAGGACCGGGCTTCTGCCACCAGGAGGACACGTCGTAGGACTCCGGTGCCAGCTCGACCCCGAGATGGGTGGCGTACCAGCGGTTGATCCGGTCCGGGTCGTGGGCGCGGAAGAAGACGCCGCCGATGCCCGTCACGCGTTCCACGATGTCTTCTCCCCGCTGGGCGCTGTCCGTGCCCTCTTCGACCTGGCTGAGCCTGCCGACTTCAGGCTAGACCCGACTCGGGCGGGATTCGACAGCACCCGATCGTCACGGTTGCCGGATACCGGTTGCCTGCTCGGCAGGCCTGCGCCACCCTCTCCGCATGCTCGAAACGCGCGTCCTCGGCGAGGACGACTGGAAGGTGTGGCGGGAACTGCGGCTCGCCGCGCTCGCCGAGGCCGGGTACGCCTTCGGCGCCCGACTGGCTGATTGGCAGGGCGACGGCGACCGCGAGGAACGCTGGCGCGGGCGGCTGGCCGTCCCCGGCTCGTACAACGTCGTGGTGATGCTCGACGGGCAACCGGTCGGGATGGCCAGCGGGATGCCGACCGAGCAGGACGGGGTGGTCGAGCTGATCTCGATGTACGTGGCACCCGTCGGACGCGGCCGGGGCGTGGGCGACCACCTCGTCCGGGAGGTCGAGCAGTGGGCCCGGCCGGCAGGCGCGCGGACGATGCGGCTCGCCGTGGCGGAGGGCAACCCCAACGCGTGGGCCCTGTATCTGCGCAACGGCTTCCGGGACACGGGCGAAGCCGGCGGCCTGATGCCCGACGGCGTGCGCCGCGAGCACATCATGACCAAGAGTCTCCTGGACCAGCCGTAGACGGTGCGGGCGCGGCACGCGCAGTAGGCTGACCAGCGATGAGTCGCGCGGTCGAGGAGTCCAACCGGGCGATGCTGCGCGCCCGCGACGCGATGGACCGGGCGTACGCGCAGCCGCTCGACATCCCCGCCCTGGCCCGGATCGCGCACGTCTCGGAGGCGCACTTCATCCGCACCTTCCGGGCCACCTTCGGCGAGACGCCGCACCGCTACCTGCAACGCCGACGGGTGGAACGCGCCATGTACCTGCTGGCGTGCACCGGCGAACCGGTCACCGAGATCTGCCACCTGGTCGGCTTCGGCAGCCTGGGCACGTTCAGCCGGACGTTCCACGGCATCGTCGGTGAGTCGCCGTCGGCCTACCGGCGCCGCAAGGCCGCCCCGGCCGACGTCCCGAGCTGCTTCACCAAGGCCTGGATGCGCCCGAGCGCCACCGCCGGCAAGCTGGCCACCGCCGGCCAGTCGGTCGCCACCCGCAAGCCGGCCGCCGCCGGGGAAGCCGCAGCGGTCAGCGGCCCCGCACCCTCCGCCGCACCATGACCCAGAGCCGGTCACCGAGCCGGGTCCGCCGTAGCCAGCGCAGTCCGGCCAGCCGGCTCTCCGGTGGCGTACGCGGGCGCGGCGGCGCGGTGACCCGCTCGTAGGTGGCGCCGGTCGACGGCCCGGTGAAGTCGGGTTCCAGCCGTTCGGAGGCGACCGCCAGCGCGGTGAACTGGGCCAGCACCCGCGGATCGGGCCGGCCGCCCCGGGCGGCGGTACGCAGCTCCCGTTCCACGGCCGGACGCCGGATCAGCTCGGTGAGCGGCCCGTGGACGGTGTCCAGCAGGTCGGCCACGGCGGCGACGCCGTCGCCCTCCCAGATCCGGGTGGCGCGGGACGGTCCGGTGGCGGAGCTGACGAACGGCACGTCCGCCCACTCCGGTACGAGCCGGGCGATCAGCGCGGTGTGCGGAAGTCGCGCCCGCTTCTCGGCCGCGGTGAACGCGAAGCTGGCCGCGACGAAGCCGGGCGCCAGGAACGGGGTGACCATGCCCGTGGTGTACGCGGCTGTGCACCAGCGGCGCATCCGCTCGACCAGGTAGACGTAGTCGATCAGGTGCTCGTCGCGTAGGCCCAGCTCCCGGGCGTGGGCCGTCAGCGCGGTGACGCGGTCCCGTTCGGCGGCCAGCGCCTCGGGCGTCGTGGTCCCGCGCGGCACGGCCGCCAGCAGCTTGCTCATGGCCGCCTGCTCGGGCGTGGGCGCCGGGTCGGCGTCGGGGCGGGGATACCAGAAGCCGACCACCAGTTCGCCTGCCGCTCCGGTGAGGCTCGGCGGGCGTACCTGGTCCGGCAGCCGGGTCCGCGCCGCCGGGCGCGTCAGGTAGGTCGACGGGAACTGGTGGTCGTGCAGCGCGGCGAGCCGTCGCGCCCGGTCCCGGAGGCCGGTGCCGAGGACGGTTTCCGGCGGCGCTGCGGGTGTGAGGCGGTGCGGCAGCTCCAGGCCGCGCCGGTCCCGCAGGAGCCGAACCAGTTCGCGGGCCACGTCGCCCTCGGCGGGGGTGTCGTCGTTGGTGACCAGGTCCGGCGTACGGCCGGCGGCGACGAGCGTCGCGGCGATGAGCCGGGAGTCCTTGCCGCCGGAGAGACCGAGCGTGACCTCGCCGTCGTGCAGCCGGTGCAGGCCGGCGACGGATCGGGTCAACGCGTCAGCGGCCAGGTCCAGCCGCTCGTCGGTCGGCCGGTCCCGGTCGGCGAGGCCGCTGCGGACCACGTCGTCGGCGGCGTACCGGATCTCGGTGGTGAGCTGCCAGCCGCCGTCGGCGCGGCGGCGGCCGGTGACCCGCTCGCCCGGCTGGAGCAGCCGGATGCCGGCGAGCGGCGAGAGGTCGCCGCCGAAGTGGCCGGTGAGCAGGTACGACGTCCAGCCGGCCGGGTCGGGGCGGGCCTCGCCGTGCAGGAAGTCGGCGAGCAGACCGGGCCGGGTGCACCAGGCGGTGATCCCGTCGGCCGCGCCGGTGAACACCCGGGCCATGCCCAGCCAGTCCTGTTGCAGGGCGAGACGGTCGCGGTCGAGTGCGAGCAGCGCGAACGGCGGTACGACGTCCCGGTGCACGTCCTCGCCGGTGAGCAGGCGGTTGGCGAGCGTCACCGGGTCGTCGCCGTCGGCCCCTACCGGGATGCCCACGGAGACGGCGGTGACGGGGCCGTCGGTGGCGACGGGCGGCCACCGGTATCCGCCCGGATCGGCCGGGTGCAGCACCAGCACGCCCCAGTCGGTGCCGCCGAAGCGCCGGCGGTGCCAGCTTTCGGGTACGAGGTCGGCCACGGCCTTGTCGAACCGGGCCACGGCGGCATCGAGGCGCGGTTGTGGCAACGCCCCGGTCGCGGCCCAGGCCACCATCAGCTGCATCGAGTAACCCCCCGGCTTATGTCACGGGGACGTTAACAGCGGATGTCCGGGCGGTGTCCCCGCGCGGACAAACGACGCAACTCGGGCGAGGTGGCTCGACGGCGGGACTGCGCAGTTTCGGATAAGCAGCAGGTCGGGGCGCTGCTCTAGCGTCGTCGGCATGACGATGACTTCGACTTCCCGCTCCCAGATCTACGTGCTCGACCAGGACGAGGCGCTCGACTTCTACGTCGGCAAGCTCGGCCTGGAGGTCAGCACCGACCAGGACCTCGGTTTCATGCGCTGGCTCACCGTGAACGTGCCGGGTGACCCGGGCCGGGAGATCCTGCTGGAGAAGCCGGGTCCGCCGGCTCTGGACCCGAAGACGGCCGAGCAGGTCCGGGAACTGCTCACCAAGGGCGCCGCCGGCGGTTTCCTGTTCTTCACCACCGACGACGCGCACAAGACGTACGCGGACCTGGTCGCGAAGGGCGTGGAGGTGACCGACGAGCCGACCGACCGGCCGTACGGCATCGACTTCGGCATCCGTGACCCGTTCGGCAACCGCATCCGGATCGGGCAGATGCACCAGCACCCGTGACCGGCGGGCCACCCGGGCGGCGCTCAGCGGGCTAGTCTCGCGGTCCCCGACCGTGGAGGTGCCGATGCCCACCCGCCTGCTCTACCTGGTCCGTCACGGCGAGCAGGACCGGCCGGAGGAGGAGGCGGACACCGGACTGTCCGAGCGCGGCCGCCGACAGGCGACGCTGCTGGGCGAGCGGCTGCGCGGCACGCGCTTCGCCGCCGTACACCATGGGCCGGCCCGGCGGGCCGCGGAGACCGCCGCGCTGGTCGCGGCGTCGCTGCCGGGTGTTCCGGTACGCGAGGACGACCGCGCCGGCGACCACATGCCGCACGACACCGACCCGGCCGGCCTGCCGGAGTCGTACGCGGCCTTCCTGGCCGGTTTCTCCGAGCGGGAGCGGCGAGACGGACCGCGCGTGACCGCGGAGTCGGTGGCGCGGTTCGCCGCCGCTCCCGCGGAGGGTGACGTGCGCGAGCTGGTCGTCACCCACAACTTCCTGGTCGCGTGGCTGGTACTGCACGCGGTAGACGCGCCGGCGCGCCGGTGGATCGGGCTGAACCAGCAGAACTGCGGGTTGACCGTGATCCGCTACAGCTCGGGCGGCCCGCCGGCGCTCGTCGCGTTCAACGACGTCGCCCACCTGCCGCCCGAGCTGCGTGCCACCGGCCTGCCCGACGACTACCGGATCTGACTCAGGCGATCAGCTTCACCACGGCGTCGGCCACGGCGCGGGCGGACTGCGGGTTCTGGCCGGTCACCAGCCGCCCGTCGACCACCACGTGCTCGGTGAAATCAGGTGCCGGCACGTGCTGCGCGCCCGCTTCGCCGAGCTTGTCGGCGAGCAGGAACGGCACCTCGTCGGTGAGGCCGACGGCCGCCTCCTCGCTGTTGGTGAACCCGGCCACCCGCTTGCCGGCGACGAGCCGGGAGCCGTCGGTGAGGGTGAGGTTCACCAGCGCCGACGGGCCGTGGCAGACGGCGGCCACCACGCCGCCGCGCTCGTAGACCGAGCGGGCGATCCGGGCCAGGTCGGGGTCGTCGGGGAAGTCCCACATGGTGCCGTGACCACCGGCGAAGAGGATCACGTCGTACCCGTCCGGGTCGACGTCGGCGGCCTTCGGGGTGTCGGTGACGCCGGCGGTGGCGAGGAAGTCATTCTGGGTGCTGTCGTTCTCGTCCCGCCCGTCGACGGGCGGCTCCCCGCCGGCCACGGAGACCAGGTCGACGTCGTACCCGGCGGCCCGGAACACCTCCCACGGCTCGGCGGCCTCGCCGACGTAGTAGCCGGTCGAGCGGCCGGTGCGGCCCAGCTCGGAGTGACTGGTCAGGGCGATGAGTGCGCGAGTCATGGCTTCCATGCTGGCGCGGCCGGCCCGCCCCGGCCATAGGCCGATGTCACAGCCGGAACGGGTTTGACGGGCCGGTCAGCCGGTGGCGCCGTTGAGCAGGTCCACCACCTGCGCGGTGACGGCCGGTGGCGTGGTCTCCGGCGGGCAGTCCACGTAGCCGACCTGGTTCGGCCCGATGGTGAGCCGGTAGGTGAACGCGTCGGCGCACATCGTCGGCAGCACGGTGACGGCGGCCTCGGCGGCGAGCCGGGGGTCGGCCGCGAGCTGCCGCAGCCGGGTGAGCTTCTCCGCGGCGAGCTGTCCCTCGCGGGAGGCGCCGCCGCGGTCGGTCCTCGTCCAGTGGCCGTCCGGCTCGACCCGGACGGTGTCGGACAGCCCGGCGATGCCGCCCGACTTCACGAGTACGACCTCGGTGGCCAGCGGCGAGGGTCCGTCCGTGAGGACGGGTGGGGCGTCGGTGCGGGCGCAGCCGGCGAGCGGGAGGAGAAGGGCGGCGACGGCCGCCGCGGCGGAGGCAGCTCTCATACCCGATCGGACGCGCGACGGGACCACCCGGTTCCGGCCCACCGGTCCTCCTCATCCGTTCGGTCAATGTCTCAGGCGGGATCTCGCCAGCCTCTTTCACGTTCTTCGATGTATCGCTATATCTACATCAGTGACTACCCCCGTCACAACTTCGCCTTCCAGGAGGGCCCGTGAAAAGATCCGTCGCCGCCGTCAGCGCAGCGCTGCTCACCAGCAGCGTGCTGGCCTGCGTCACCACCTCGGCGCAAGCGGCAGCGCCAACCGCCCCCAGCCCCGAGACCTCTGCCGCAGCCAAGGCCGCGAGCCTACTGCGCGCCAACCCCGGCGTCGTCCAGGGCGCCGGCGGTGAGGCCTACCAGGCCGTCCGCACCAAGGTCGACCCCTCCGGGGCGGCGCACACCCGGTACAGCCGGACCTACCAGGGTCTCCGGGTGTACGGCGGTGACTTCGTCATCCACACCGCCCCGAACGGCACCCTGACCAGCGCGTCGGTCAGCCTGTCCGCCCCGCTGACCCTGAGCACCACCGCGAAGGTCGGCGCGGACGCGGCCAAGGCCAGCGCCCGCAAGACGTTCTCCGGGTCGCTCACCTCGGTCGGCGCGCCGGAACTGTTCGTCGACGCCAGCAGCGGCAAGGGCCGCCTCGCCTGGGAGACCGTCGCGACCGGCTGGAAGGCGGACAAGCAGACGCCGTCGAAGCTGCACGTCATCACCGACGCCACCACCGGCAAGGTGATCGGCTCGTACGACGAGATCGAGACGGTGGCCGGCACCGGCCAGGGCGTCTACAGCGGCTCGGTCACCATCGACACGACGCTCTCCGGCAGCACGTACCAGATGATCGACCCGGTGCGCGGCAACGGCCGCACCTGCGACATGAACAACGGGACCTCCACCTGCACCACGTTCACCGACGCGGACAACGCGTGGGGCAACGGCGCCACCTCGAACCGGCAGTCGGCCGCCGTGGACGCGCACTTCGGCGCCGCCAAGACGTTCGACTACTTCAAGAACGTGCACGGCCGCAACGGCATCTTCGGCAACGGCCAGGGCGTGCCGAGCCGGGTGCACTACGGCAACAACTACGTCAACGCGTTCTGGGACGGCTCCCAGATGACCTACGGCGACGGCTCGGGCAACTCCCGCCCGCTGGTCTCGCTGGACGTGGCCGGTCACGAGATGAGCCACGGCGTCACCGAGGCGCTGGCCGGGCTGGTCTACTCCGGTGAGTCCGGTGGCCTCAACGAGTCCACCAGCGACATCTTCGGCAACATGGTGGAGTTCTACGCCGCCGCGCCGAGCGACCCGGGCGACTACCAGGTCGGTGAGAAGATCAACATCAACGGCAACGGTACGCCGCTGCGCTACATGTACAACCCGTCGCTGGACGGCTCGTCCGACTCCTGCTGGTCCACCAGCACGAAGAACAAGGACGTGCACTACTCCTCCGGCGTCGGCAACCACTTCTTCTTCAACCTCGCCGAGGGCACCGGCGCCACCGCGTACGGCACCTCGCCGGTCTGCGGCTCGGCCCCGGCGGTGACCGGCATCGGCCGCGCCAAGGCGGAGAAGATCTGGTACCGGGCGCTCGACGTGTACTTCACCTCGAACACCTCGTACGTCAACACCAGCAACCCGGCCAACACCGCCCGCGCGTACACCCTGCGGGCCGCGACCGACCTGTACGGCAACTGCTCCACCGAGTACAAGACCGTCCAGGCGGCGTGGACCGCGGTGAACGTGGCCGGCAACGACGCTCCGTGCAGCTCGACCGGTAACGACTTCTCCGTCTCGCTCTCGCCGACCTCCGGGTCGGTGACCGCGGGTGGATCGGCCTCCGCCACCGTCGGCACGTCCACCACCAGCGGCACCGCGCAGACCGTGACGTTCTCCGCGTCTGGCCTGCCGACCGGCGCCACCGCGTCGTTCAGCCCCGCCTCGGTGACCTCGGGCGGCTCGTCCACGCTCACCATCGCCACCAGCTCCGGCACCCCGACCGGCACCTACTCGGTGACCGTCACCGGCAGCGCGGCGTCGGGCACCAAGACCGCCACGTACTCGCTGACGGTGACCGGCACGGGCGGCGGCTGCACCGGCGCCGGCCAGAAGCTCGGCAACCCCGGCTTCGAGTCCGGCAACACGGTCTGGGCCACCACCTCCGGCGTGATCGGCCAGTACGGCTCGCAGGGCCAGCCGACCCGCACCGGTACGTGGAACGCGTGGCTGAACGGCTACGGCAGCACCCGCACCGACACGCTGTCGCAGTCGGTGAGCCTGCCGAGCGGCTGCTCCGCGTACAACCTCTCGTTCTGGCTGCACATCGACTCGGCCGAGAGCACCACCAGCGTCCAGTACGACAAGCTGAACGTGCAGGTGCTCAACTCGTCCGGCTCGGTGCTGGCCACGCTGGCGACCTACTCGAACCTGAACAAGGCCAGCGGCTACAGCCAGAAGTCGTTCTCCCTGGCGGCGTACGCCGGGCAGACCGTCACGCTGAAGTTCACCGGCACCGAGGACGTCTCGCTGCAGACCTCGTTCGTGATCGACGACACCGCGATCAACGTCTCCTGACCTGACCGCCGATCCCGGGGCCCGGCGGCCACCCCACGCGGGTGGTCGGCGGGCCCCGGCCGTTACGGTCGGACCCATGTCCGACGCGGAACTGACAGTCACCCTGGACGGCCCGGTGGCCACTGTCGTCATCCACAACCCGGCCCGGCGCAACGCCATGACCCCGGCCATGTGGCGGCAGCTCCCGGTGTTGCTAGACGGCCTGGAGGCGGACCCGGCCGTACGGGTGCTGGTCCTCACCGGCGCGGGCGGCACGTTCTGCGCCGGCGCCGATCTGGGCGACCTGGACGAGCTGCTGGCCGCCGGTGACGGCAGCATCGCGGTGGCCGCCGAGGAACGGCTCGCCGCGTTCGGCCGCCCCACAGTCGCCGCGATCGAGGGCGCCTGCGTGGGTGGCGGGTGCCAGCTTGCCGTCGCCTGCGACCTGCGCCTGGCCGCGGCGGACGCGCGGTTCGGCGTACCCCCGGCCCGGCTCGGCCTGGTCTACCCGGCACCGACCACGCGGCGGCTGGCCGCGCTGGTCGGCCCGTCGGCGGCCAAGCACCTGCTGTTCACCAGCGAGCTGGTCGACGCCCAGCGGGCGCTGCGGATCGGCCTGGTGGACGAGGTGCTGCCGGCCGGTGAGCTGGCCGGGCGGGTGGCGGCGCTGACCGCCACGGTCGCCGAGCGGTCCCGGCTCACAGTGACCGCCGCGAAGGAGATCGTCGATGGGCGCGCCGACGCCGACCGGCTCGCCTGGTGGCACGCCCAGGTGCGGGACAGCGGCGAGGCACGCGAGGGCGTGGCCGCGATCAACGAGCGCCGCCCGCCGCGCTTCGGCTGGACGCCGCCCGCCGTCTGACCGGCCGGCAGGCGTCAGCCGCGAACGGCCGGCCGGCACGGTCCGCCGTCACCGCGACGCGCGGTCCGCGCTGACGTGGGCCAACAGCTCGTCCACCGACCACTGGTCGGAGGCGTGTTCGCCGTATTTCTCGGCGAGCACCCGCCCGTCGGGTGCGATCAGGAAGTCGGCCGGCAGCCCGAGCCGCCCGCCGTGCGGGGAGGCGGACGGCAGTCGCTCCCGGCCGCGCAGCACGTGCCAGGTGCCGGTCACCACTGCTCGCAGGATCGGCAGCCAGGCGCGCGGGTCGAGCAGCGACCGCCGCGCCGACTCCACGCCGAACTCCCGGTAGAGCCGCCGGTCCGGATCGGCCACCACGGCGAACGGCAGGTCGGCGACGTGCTCGCGCAGTTCGTCGGCGGGGGAGTGGAAGAGCACCACCTCGCGTACGCCCGCGGCCTCGATCTCGGCGTGCCGGCGGACGATCGAGCGCAGGTGGAGGTTGCAGACCGGGCAGCCGGCGAAGCGCCGGAACTGGAGGTGGATCAGGCGGTCCGGATCCGGCAGGTCGATCCCGGTGCCGGTCACGCTGGTCAGGTGGCGGGGGGTGACGACGTCCATGCGCGCTCCCGTTGTAGGCGTACGACGTACTCCTACAACCGTAGGCGTATCTTGTACGCTGTCAAGGCCATGCCCCGTCCCCGTTCCCTGACCCCGGCCCAGCTCGCCGACGCGGCGCTCGCGGTGCTCGACCGGGACGGCCTCGCCGGCCTCACCATGCGCGCAGTCGGCGCGCAGCTCGGCACCAGCACGATGGGCCTCTACCGCTACGTCGCCGACCGGGACGAACTGGAGGCGCTCGTCGTCGAGCGGGTCCTCGAACAGGTGGACACCCGTCCGCCGGGCGACGTCCCGTGGCCGGACGGCATCCGGGACCTGGCCGACCGGGTGCGCCGCGCGGTCGGCGTCCATCCGGCAGTGGTGCCGTTGCTCCCCGCGTACCGGCACCGCTCGCCGACGATCCTGCGCTGGGGCGAGGCGGTGCTCGCGGTGCTGACAGGGGCCGGCTTCACCGGCGTCGGACGGGTGATCGCGTTCCGCGCCCTGCTCGGCTACGTGGTCGGCGCGATCCAGATGGAACACCTCGGCGCGCTGTCGGGCCCCGGAACGGCTGTCATCGCGGCGCTGCCCCGCGACGAGTTCCCCCTGCTCGCCGCGACCGCGCGCGAGGCCGGCGCGGTCGCACCGGAGGACGAGTTCGGCGGTGGGCTGGACCTCCTGCTCGACGGGCTGGCCCGGCGTCTCGACAGCTAGGCGACTTGGTGGGACCGGCGGGCGCGGCGCCGGGGCTCACCCCCGGCACCGCCCCCTGTGCCCGCCGGCCGTCCGTCACCGCGCCAGTGCGGCCCAGCTCGGCGTCACCGGCTCCCGCCGCAGCGGCATGCCCGCCTCGGCCGGGGTCCGGTCGCCCTTGCGCTGATTGCACGCGTAGCAGGCGGCGGTGGTGTTCCCCCAGGTGTTCCGGCCACCGCGCGAGCGGGGCAGGATGTGGTCGATCGTGCTCGCCGCGCCGTCGCAGTACGCGCACTTCCGCCGGTCGCGCGCCAGCACCCCGGCCCGGGACCAGGCCGGGCCGGCGCTGAACCGCCAGCGGGTCACCACGTACCGGACGAGGCGGACCACACGCGGCAGCGGGAAGACGCCGATGACCCGGTCGGGCTCGGCCTCGTGGATCTCGGCGACCCGGCGGCAGAGCATCCGGATCGCGTGCTTGACGGTGACCCGGTGCAGCGGGCCGAGGTCGGCGTTGACGACGAGGACGGCGTCCACCGGGTTCTCCCTTCACGATCGGCGCTACGGCGACGAAAAAGCCGCCCGGTCCACGGGGACCGGGCGGCGACGACGGGGACGCGCGAGGCGCGTCAGTCGTGCCCTCCGGGCCAGGGACCGTGTTCCCGGCAGCCGTCGCCGAGCAGCCACGACGTCATCGTGGTGGCGGGTCGTAGCGACATCGACGGCTCCCGGAGCGGTGGTTGACCTTGCGCGCTCACGGTAGATCGATCCGGGAATCGTGGGCAACGTATTTCGATCCGTCGTCGGCGGGCCGCCGCTGCCGTCCGGCCCGGCCGGCGCGCCTCGCGGCGGCGAGCGGCCGGTCGATGCGGGCGGTCATCTGCACCACCAGCTCGCTGTCCAGCAGCGGGCGGTTCACCTCGGCCGCCACCGACAGCGTGGGCGTGGAGATCGACCGCCAGATCGCGGTGAGCCCGGCGCCCAGGCCGACGAGCGCCACCGCCGCCCGGGTGGTGGGGGAACCGGCCGCCGCGGCGGCGCTGACCCCGACGACCGCCAGCAGCACCACCAGCAGGGGCGCCAGCACCGGCCAGAAGATCCCACGGGCGGCCTGCGCCACCAGCTTCCGGTCCCGGATGACGACGTTGCGGGCGATCACCGCCCAGTTCTCCTCGTCCAGCAGGTCGCGCGGGTGCAGGCCGCCGGTCAGTACGTCCTGCCACAGGTCGCCCTGGTTGCGCAGCTCGCGGGCCAGCTCGGCGAGCCCAGCCTCGCCCGGGTCGCCCACAGTGGCACGACCGACAGCCTTCGCCCAGGCGGCGAGCGAGCGGCGCACCACGGCGGCCGAGTACGGCGGCAGCACGCTCGCCAGCTCGTCCAGCCACCTGCTGATCTGGAGATGCCGGCCGCCGAAGCGCGCGGCGAGCTGGCCGGCGTCGCCGCGCCGCACGGTGTCGGCGAGCGAGCGCCCGAGCCGGTACGCCACACCCACCCGGTGGTTCGTCGCCATCGTCCAGCGCAGCACGTCGATGTTGAGGTCGTCGAGCGCGCGCAGCAGCGTTTCCCGGCCCGCCTCGGTGGCGCCCCGGGCGGCGGCGGTGGACGGCACCGTACGGCCCGCAGTGGTCAGCGGCGCGATCTGGGCCAGCGCGACGTCCACGCCGTCGAGGTACATGCCGAGCCGGTGCCGTCCGGCCAGCTCGGTCAGGTTCGACAGTTTCGGCGGCGCGGGCGCCGGCCGGTGCCCGTCCCCGGTCAGGTCGGCGGTCTGCGCGTGGTGGTAGGCGTCCGCCATGGACCAGCCGAGTCGCAGCGCGGTGACCACCGCGGTCCGTTCGTCCCGAGGTGTCCCGTGCTCCTCGTCGCGCCGATCCCGCGTCGCGGTGCTCACCGCCCGACCTCCCGTGTCGCCGGATCAGTCGAGCGTAGAGTCGATTTTATGCGCTTATGACCGTTTCGGCCCAGCCTTGCCGGCCAGCAGGCCGCGCGGCCGGATCGACCGGACCGGCTCGGCCGCCGCGCCCTCGGCACGGAGGATGTGGTTCGCGGCGATGATCCCGGTGGCCGCCGACCGTTCCATCAGCGCACTCGGGAAGTCGGTGCGAATGCCGTCCCCGGCCAGGTAGAGGCCCGGCGCGTCGGTCTCCACCCCCGGGCGCCAGGCGTGGCTGCCAGGCGTGAACGCAGGCGCCTGCGCCTCGACGCGGGCCCGCAGCTCGCGTACCCGAAGGTCGGCCACCTCCGGCCAGAGCGCGGTCAGCTCCCGCAGCATCCGGGCGGCCAGCTCGTCGGCCGGCACGTCCGGCTCGCAGGCGTACGCGTGCAGCTCCACCACCGAGCCGCCTGTGCGCGCGGCCCAGCGGCGGGGCTCGTCCTCCAGCCGGTGGTAGAGCGTCACCGAGTCCAGCGTGGGCTGCCGGGAGACGCCGCTGAACACCGCGCGGTCGGCCCGGACGTCCCCGTCCATCCAGTAGCGCGCCACCGCGTACGGCGGTCCGGGTCTGCCGAACGCGGGCATCCGCGCCACCAGCTCGGGTGCCGCCGCGACCAGGCCGGGGGAGGCGTCGACGAGCGCGGCGAGCGCGGGCGGGTCCACCGCGAGCACCACGTGCGGCGCCTCCCAGACGTCGCCGTCCGCGCCGGTCACCCGCCACCCCGCCGGGGTACGGTCCAGCCGGGCCGCCGCCGCGCCGGTCAGCACCCGGCCGCCGTGCTTCTCCACGTACCGGGTCAGCGGCTCCCAGATCGCCGTGCCGTAGTCCCGATCCGGGCAGTCGAAGGCCAGCCCCTCCGGGTTGCCGAGCAGGTAGAAGTGGAACTGCGCGATCATCTCGGCGGCCGACATCTCCGCCTCGTGGTTGAAGAACGAGTGCGAGAAGACCTCGAACAGCATGGCCCGCGCCCGGTCCGGCAGCCGCAGCGAGGTGAGCAGATCGTCGGCGGTCCGCTCGTCGAACTCCTCGTAGGTGCGTACCGGGTCGTAGGTGAGCAGCGGCAGCGCCGCGTCCCGGTCCATCGTGCGCAGGTCGGCCAGGCGCAGGCTCGGGCTGCGCAGCAGCAGCGCCAGCAGGTTCGCCGGCGGCGCGGGCGGCAGCTTGCCGAACTCCTCCGTGGGCCACTGCTCGGACAGGATCGGGTAGCCCGGGATCGGCTTGAGGAAGCCCAGCGCCGGGTCGACGCGGCGCAGGATCGACCGCCAGTTCCAGTACTGCCGGAAGAACGCGTGGAAGCCGTGCTCGTTGCGCTGGACGCCGTCGGACAGATCCTCCGGCCAGGCGCCGAGCCGCCCACCGAGGTGCGGCGCCGCCTCCAGCACCGTCACCGCCACCCCACGCTCGGCCAGCACCACCGCCGCCGACATGCCGGCGATGCCGCCGCCGACCACCAGCGCCGGGACCGGGCGCGGCACGCGGTCGGCGCCACCGCCGCCCGGGTCCACCACGTGCTCGCGTACGCCGATCAGGCGACCTACCACTTGCGACAGACCCACGGGGCATCCTCCAGTCGGCGGTCCCCCCAGTCTGCCCGAGGTGAAAGGAAGGGGCCCCTTTTAACGCATACGGATGTGCGGGGCCCCTTCTTAACGCCGCGTCGCCCCCGTGCTGGGTGCGTCGCGTGGGTGTGTGGGGCGAGGTGTTAACAAGGGGCCCTTCCTCTACCGCAGGCGTTAATAAGGGGCCCTTCCTTTCACGGCAGGCAGCGGCGGGGGCGGTCCGACGGCGGCCAGACGTACTCCAGGTCGGGGGAGACGTCGGCGAACAACCGTGCATAGTGGGCGGGGTCCTTGCGCAGCAGCGACGACTGGTGGCTGCGGTGCAGGTCGTCGTGGCCCAGCCAGGGCGGCAGCTCACCGGCGGCGGCCAGCTCGTCCTGGGTCCGGATCACCGAGATGCCGCAGGCGGCGGCGAGGTCGGTGGCGAGCGTCCCGGCGCAGGTGTCGGCCCGGCCCGGCTCGCACCACACCGCGCACATGTCCAGCCCGTACCGGGTCAGCGCCTCCTCGTACCCGGCCCACATCTTCACCGCGGGGTGGTTGCGCCAGCCGTAGTCCGGCCGGGTCAGCCCGCGCAGCACCTGGATCGCCTCCACGCGCTGCTTGCCCAGCCGCTTCTGGTCCAGCGTGCGCGCGCTGGCCAGGAAGTCCGGATACGGCAGGAACGTCTGCATGGCGGTGCTCTACCCGTACCCGGCCGTGCCATGCGTTCATGATCGCCGGGGCTGCGCGGATCGCGAGCGGCTGACTACGATCCGGACATGGCCGAGCCTCTGCGCGACCGCGCGCGCCGCGCAACCGGCTGGCGGCTCCGGATGAACGGTGACGAACGCCCCCACTACGTGGTCTGCGGCTCCGACCCGCTCGCCTACTGGGTGGTCCGGTCGCTGCTCGCCACCGACAGCGCCGACGGCCGGGTGCGGGTCACGCTCGTGGTGCCGGGCCGCCGCCGGTCCGAGGGCCCCGACGGCCGGGACGTGCCGGGGGTACGTGTGGTCACGGCGGAGCGCCTCGACGAGGCCGCGTTCCGCCGGGCCGGGCTGGCCGGCGCGGCCGGGCTCGCCCTGCTGCATCAGGACGACGTGGGCAACATGCACGCCGCGCTCTGCGCGCAGGAGGTCGAGTCGCGGCTGCGCCTGGTGGTTCGGATGTTCAACACCAACCTGGCGGACGGGCTGCGGCAGCTCTTCCCCGACTCGGCGGTGCTCTCGGACGCCTCGATCGCCGCACCCGCCTTCGTGGCCGCCGCGCTGGGCGAGGTGGCGCCGACCCACTTCCGGCACGCGGGGCGCACGCTCTACGTGGCCCGCCGCGACGACGTACTCCAGCAGGACGTGGTCTGCGGCCTTGCCGTCACCACCGATCCGGACCTGGTCCGGGTGCTGCCCGCTGACGAGGCGGCGGCCGACGTGGTGCTGGCCGAGGCGACCGGGCGGCCGGCGGGCACCGAGGTCGCCGCGCGGCGGCTGGTACGGGCGCGGCGGCGCAGGCAGCCGGTCGCCGTCCTGCTGCGGGCGGTCCGTCACTTCGCCACCCGCAAGATCGGTATCGCGGTGCTGGTGCTGCTCGGGGTGATCGCGGCGCTGGGCTGGCTCAACGCGCGGGCCGCCGACGTGAGCTGGAGCGAGGCGGTCTACCTGACGCTGGTCACCACGCTCACCGGCCAGGATCCGGACGTCAACAAGCCGGTCGCGGCCCAGGTGATGCAGGTGGTGCTCAACCTGGCCGGGCTGGCGCTGATCCCGCTGATCACGGCCGCGGTGGTCGACGGCATCGTCAACGCCCGGCTGGCGTTGCACGCGGGCCGGGTCCAGCCGGACCGCTCCGGGCACGTGGTGATGGTCGGGCTGGGCAACATCGGCACCCGGGTGATGGCGCAGTTGCACGACTTCGGTGTCGAGGTGGTGGCGATCGACAAGAACCCGGACGCACGCGGCGCCCCGCTGGCGCGCCGGCTGGGGGTGCCGCTGATCGTGGGCGACGCGGGCCGGGAGGAGACGCTCCGGTCCGCCTCGGTGGACACCTGCCAGGCGCTCGTGGTGGTGTCCACCGACGACGGGACGAACCTGCGAGCGGCGCTGATCGCCCGGTCCCTCGACCCGGACCTGCGCGTGGTGCTGCGGCTGTTCGACGGCGACTTCGCCGAGCGGATCCAGCAGGCGTTCGGCATCGGCATCTCGCGCAGCGTGTCCTATCTGGCCGCGCCGGCGTTCGCGGCGGCCCTGCTGGATCGCGCTGTGGTCGCCACCATCCCGGTCGACCGGCACGCGCTGCTGGTCACCGAGGTGCCGGTGGTGGCCGGTTCGCCGCTGGACGGGAGTCCGCTGAGCGCGGTGGCCCGGCCCGGCGAGGTACGCCTGCTCGCGCACACCCGGCCGAACCAGAAGGCCGACTGGTCGGCCGACCCCCGCATGGTGATCCAGGCCGGTGACCGGCTGACTGTGGTGGCCCGGCGGGCCGGGCTGACCGCCCTGCTCCGGGAGACCACGCCCGCGCCGCCGCCGGCACCCACCGGCCCGCCCGCCGCACGCCGCCCGCAGGAGTGACCGGACGCGCCAGCGGTCACGGCCGCCGGGCGCCAAGGCCGCCGGGCGCATTAAGGGCAGCCAGCGCATCAAGGGCTGCCGGCGCATCAAGGGCTGCCGGCCGCGTCAAGGCGGCCGGGCCGCGTCAGGCAGGTCGACGACGGCTGCGGACCGCGTACCCGAGCGCGCCGAGGGCGAGCACGCCGAACCCGGCGAGGACGCTCGGCAGCGGCAGGTTGACCGCCAGCACCAGGCAGCCGACGAGCCCGAGCGCGGCGAGCAGCCGTACCGGGACGCGCCGGGCCGGGTCCGGGCCGAGCGTCAGCGCCGACGCGTTGGTGATCGCGTAGTAGACCAGCACCGTGCAGCTGGAGAAGCCGATCGCGCCCCGGATGTCGCCCACTGTCACCACGGCGGCGACCACGGCGGCCACCGCCAGCTCGGCGCGGTGCGGCACCCGGTGGCGCGGATGGACCGCCGCGAGCGCGCCGGGCAGGTCCCGGCGGCGGGCCATCGCCAGCATGGTGCGGCCGACGCCCGCCAGCAGCGACAGCAGCACACCGGTCACCGCGACTGCGGCGCCGGCCCGGACCAGCCAGGCCAGGCCCGGGTGCCCGGCGGTGGTCACCACCTCGACCAGCGGCGCGTCGGTGGACGCCAGCCGGTCGGCGCCGAGCACGCCGAGCGCGACCACTGCCAGCGTCAGGTAGATCGCCAGCACCGCGCCGAGCGCCAGCGGCATCGCCTGGGGGATGGTGCGCTCCGGGTCGCGGACCTCCTCGCCCAGCGTGGCGATCCGCGCGTACCCGGCGAAGGCGAAGAACAGCAGGCCGGCGGCGGTCAGCACGCCGCCCGCCCCGATTCCGGCCGGCGCGGTGAGCCGGTCGGCCGCCACCTGCGGCGCGCCGGTCACCGCCACCACGGTGAGCACCGTGAGCACCACGGCGACGAGGACCCGGGTGGCGGTGGCGGTCTTGCCGATGCCGCGCAGGTTCACCGCCGTCACCGCCACCACCGCGAGGACCGCGACGAGCCGCGCCCGCCCCGGCCACAGGTACGCCCCGACGGTCAGCGCCATGGCCGCGCAGCTCGCCGTCTTGCCGACCACGAATCCCCAGCCGGCGAGGAAACCGGCGAACGGGTGCAGCCGTTCCCGGCCGTAGACGTAGGTGCCGCCGGACTCGGGGTAGCGGGCGGCGAGCCGGGCCGAGCTGGTCGCGTTGCAGTAGGCGATGAAGCCCGCGACCGCCAGCGCGACCAGCAGGCCCGGACCGCCCGCGGCAGCCGCGGCCGGTGCGAAGACCACGAAGACGCCCGCGCCGAGCATCGAGCCCAGACCGATGACCACCGCATCGGGTACGCCGAGTCGCCGCGTCAGTTGTTCCACACCGGCAGCCTAGGGCGCTCAGGTGAACGGCAGGTGCCCACCGGCCGGAAATTGACGAAAATGATTTGCATAATTAATCGGCGTTCAGCGGTGGCCGATCGCCGAACCCCTCGGTAGAGTCGTTTATGCAGGTCAAAGCGGGAGCGAATCGCCCCGCCAGCGCGGTTCGCAAATGTTCCGTGCCGATTATCCGATGGCGATGATCAGATTCTTTCTGCGTCGATCGGGCAATGGTGCCCTCGAATCGGCTCCGGCAATTTCGGGAACGTCTTCTCCGCGAACGCGGGAGGTACCGCACATGACGCTTTTCGGCTGGGACGCCAGTGACTACGACGTCGACCGGGGGTTGACGGCCGACCGGATCCGGGAGGCCCGCGCCGCGGGCATCGACTTCATGACCTACAAGGGCACGGAACAGTCGCGCGACGGCACGTTCCACAGCCAGTACTACGGGGTGATGCTCACCGCCGCGAAGGACGCGGGCATCCCGTTCCTGGGCATGTACGTGGTGGTGCACTCCGACGTCTCCATCGAGGACCAGGCGGCCACCGCCATCGACTACGCCGACAAGCACACCCCCTGGTGGCGCACGTACGACGGGTTCTTCTGGCAGATCGACCTGGAGCGCTGGCCGACCGACGACGTGCCCCCGCACATCGGCGTCGACGTGGGCCGGGAACTGGAGGAACGCACCGGCAAGGTGGCGGTGATGTACGCGTCGCGCGGCCAGTACGGCGACGACGACCTGGGCGACTTCCCGCGCTGGAACGCCGACTACCCGTACCGGGTGGCCGAGGACTTCAAGGCCGCGTACGCGCGGGCCGGCGGGGACTCCGGCCCGGGCTGGACGCGCTACGGCAAGCCGGCGGAGACGCCGCGGATCTGGCAGTTCACCGATTCGGCGATCATCGGCCGCCAGCACACCTGCGACGCGGACGCGTTCCGCGGCACCGCCGACGACTTCGCGAAGATGATCGGGGAGAAGACGTCCACGACGACCAAGCGGGACGTGATCGCCACCTTCCACAGCACCGCGCACGCCGGCGACACGCTCGACACCACCGACCGGTTCCACGCCATCCGCTGGGCTACCGGCCTGTACCACTGGACGGTGCCGGAGACCGGGCTGGTGAGCATCCAGGCGACAGTCGACCTGCGCGGGTTGCGGCGTGACGACCTGGTCCGGATACGCGCCGAGTACACCCGGCCCGGAGACGCGGAGAACGACACCCCGTTGCTGCGGCAGGAGCGGGTGTCGGTCGACCCGGAGACCACCGGCGGGGTGTTCGTGGTGAGCACGCCGGACGAACGGGTCGAGCTGCCGAAGGGCACCCAGATCCGCGTCCAGGTGGCGGTGCGGCCGGCGGACGACGACCACCGCCGGAGGCTGACCTACAGCACCCGTACCCGGATCAGCATCGTGGAGATCCGGACGGCAGGCTGAGCGCCGTGCCCGCCGTTCCACACACCGGAGGCCCGGGTCCCCCGGGTGAACGGCCGGTGCCGCCGGCAGGATCCCGCCGGCGGCACCGGGATCGGGTTCAGCAGGGCCCGTTGTCGGTCCACACGCCCTGGCTGTTGGTCCCCGGCACGTCTCCCTGGGTCCACCACCGGGAGGTCCACCGGTGTCCGCCGTAGGACACCACGGCACCTCCGGGGTACGCGGTGCCCGCGGCCCAGGCCGGCGCGGCACATGCACCGCCGGTGGGTGACGGCGAGCCGGTGGGCGTCGGGGAGGTGGTCGGCGTCGGGGAGCCCGTGCAGGCACCCTGGTCGGCCCAGACCGCGGCGCTGCCCGGCGTCTCGCCCTGGGTCCACCACTTCGCGCTCCAGGTCCGTCCGGCGTGCGAGACGGTTGCACCGCCGGAGTACGCGGTGGACGCCGACCAGGCCGGCGCGGTGCAGGTGCCCCCGCCGGGTGGGACGGAACCGCTCGGGCTGGGCGACGGCGTGACCACCTCGCCACCACGTGCCCAGTCCCCGGCCAGCGCGTACGTCTGGCCGCCGAAGGCGAGCGTGAAGTTGGCCGGGCCGGAGATCGGGAGCTGATAGTTGAGCGTCACCTCGGCGTACGAGCCGGGCGCGATTGCGGCCGGCACGGTGAGGCGTACCCGGTTGTGGTCGCCCTTCAGGCCGCCCACGTTGCTGCCGGTGTGGCCGGTGGTGACAGTGGTGAGCGCCCAGCCGGACTGCTGGCTGAGCGTGGCCGGGGTGGTGGTGGGATAGTCGAACTCCAGGTGCGCGCCGGCCGGGATCGGTGCGCCGGTGTTGTTGGTCAGCCGCAGCTCGGGGTTGATCGGGTAGTTGTTGTCGCCGAGCGCGAAACCACCCATGCCGACCGCCACGTCCAGCGTCCGGGTGGGCATGGTGATGCCCGCCTTGCGGGCGCCGTACGCCGGTGCGGCCTTCAGCCGGTCGTAGAGCAGCGTGGTCAGCGTGTCGCCCATGCCGTACCGGCCCTTGGCGGAGTCGTAGGCGTAGTCGCCGGCGAGTTCCCAGATCATCACGCCGCCGAGGCCCTTGGCCGCGACGTAGTCGGCCTTGGCGGCGAGCGACTGGTCGTCCTCGGTGGAGAGGAAGACCTTCTTCTCCGCGTTCCACAGCCAGGGCGCGACCAGCGCGGCCGAGTAGTTACGGGCGTAGCTGCCGCTGATCCGGTCGGCCGGGTCGGTGGCCGGGGTGAGGCCGTATCCGGCCAGGTAGTCGCCGGTGATGCCGGCCTGGAGGTTCTTCGCGTGCCACATCGGGTTGGCGCCGCCGGGCACCTCGTTGCCGGCGGCGTCGAGGTCGTGCCAGAGGTTGTCGATGCCGACCGCGCCGTTGCCGCAGGGGGTGGTGGAGCCGATCGAGCCGCCGGTGCCGGCCGGACACTTGGTCTGGTCGGGCAGCGCCGCCCGTCCCCACAGGCCGTTGGTGCCGCCGGTGACGCCCTGCCAGCCCCGGGTGTAGTAGGGCACGCCGATGTTCACCCTGCCGCTGGGCAGCGCGCCCCGGAAGTAGTGGTACGCCCAGTCGGTGTTCAGGTAGCCGATGCCGGAGTAGGCGCCGTACACGCCGCCCGCGGCCAGCTCGGCGTCGTCGCCGTTGTCGTAGAGCGCCGCGTTCGGCCCGACGAAGTGGTTCCACGCGCCGTGCAGGTCGTAGGACATCGCGTTGACGTAGTCGAGGTACTGCAACGCCTGGTAGGACTCCATCCCGCGCAGCAGCCAGCCGGACGCGGGCGCGGCCACGGTGAGCAGGTAGTGCCTGCCGTCGGTGGCGGCAGCCCGGTCGAGCTTCTCCCGCAGCGTGCGCATCAGCACCTGGTACGAGGCGTTGAGACCGGCCCGCTTGGCGTCGGCCTGGGCGAAGTCGAGCGGGTTGCCGGCCTTGTTGTTGGAGGTGGGGTACTCGTAGTCGATGTCCACCCCGTCGAAGCCGTACGTGCGCAGGAACGTCACCACCGAGTCGGCGAACGTGTTGATGCCGGCGGTGTTCACCGTGTTGGTGCCGGTGGTGGTCATCCGGTAGAAGCCGCCGGAGTCGATGCGGTTGCCTCTGTCGTCGATGAAGCCGCCGGTCTCGGCCCAGCCGCCGACGCTGATCAGCGTGCGGACTCCGGGGTTCTGCTTCTTGTACTTGTTGAGCAGGTTGAAGTGCCCGGTGTACGGCAGGGCCGGGTCCATCTCGGCACCGGCCACGCCGGGCCAGGTCATGTTCGTCGCCGGGTTGTCCGGGGCGCCGGGGTCGCCCACGGAGATGCGGTTGCCGCCGTCGACGTGGGCGAACGCGTAGTTGATGTGGGTGACCTTCTGCCAGGGGATCTGGTTCACCAGGTAGGCCGGGGCGCCGTTGCGGCCGGTCCGCCAGCTGGTGAAGTAGCCGATGATCCGGCGGGTGTGGTCCGCACCCATCTTCTCCCGGCCCGCGGTGTCGTAGACGGTGCAGTAGGGCACCGAGACCCCGGGCGTGCGGTAGAGCCCGTCGGGCCGGCACGCCTCGTCGTCGGCGGCGGCCGACCGGGCGTCCGGGGCGGCCACGACCACCGCCGTCATCGCGGTCAGCAGACCGGCGGCGCCGGCCGACAGCCAGCGGCTGATTCGTCTCGCCAGCACGCGCACCTCCTACATTTAACAAACTTAACTGTTAAGGTCGCTAAATGTATACCGGTGTCGATACGCCGAGACAAGAGGCGGACTGCTAGTCGAGATGCTCCGCCGGCCGGGCCCAGCCGTGGAGCCGCGCCGGCAGCGGCAGGCTGTTCCAGGGCACCCGGTGCAGCAGGCGGTCCAGCAGCAGGCCGAGCAGCAGCCCGGCGACCGAGTCGGTCAGCCAGTGCCAGCCCAGGTAGACGGTGGTGCAGAAGACCACCGCCGGTGGCACCACCCGGACCACTGTGACCAGCCGGGGCGGCACTGTGCGGCCGAGCGTACGCACGAGCGGGGCCAGCAGCAGGGCCAGGACGCCGTACCAGACGATCGAGTTGGCGACGTGCCCCGACGGGTACGACTGCGCGAAACGCACCGGCAGGTCGTGCTGGAACAGCGGCAGCGTCTGCTCGGGCGACAGGAACGGCTCCTTGACCGAGGCGCTCGGCGCCGGGCGGGCCGTCCACACCTTCAGCGGGCCGATCGTGAAGAACGTGAGCACGAACCCGGCCACCGGCGGCAGCAGCGGCCGCACCGAGCGCAGCCGCCACGCCAGCAGCACGCCCAGCCCGGCCGCGAGCAGCGTCAGCGGCGTGCCCTGGCCGAGCAGGTTCAGCGTCATCGCCACCCAGCGGGCGGCGGCCGGGCGGTTCTCGTCGGACCAGTCGGCCACCGCCCGGTCGAGGCCGAACAGGTGACCGGAGGCGAGCGCGACGGTCAGCGCCACCACTGCCGCGAGCAGCAGCAGGTCGAACCACCACCCGGCCGGCCGGACCGGCCGCAGCCGCAGGTCACCGCGTACCCCCGAGGTCTGACGCACGCGACCACGCTACCGGCCGCCGGCGGCGGCGGGGCGGCGCGGGCATCGGCGGCTGTGTGCCCAACCACGAAGGGAAGCGCGGCGCGGGGGTCAGCGGTCACACTGGTTGCCGTGCGGATCACCTCGGCTCTCGTCGACCCGGCGCTGCTCGACCTCCCCTGGTCGACACCGCTGGAGCAGTGGCCTGCCGAACACCTGGTGGCGCTGCCGCAGGGCATCTCCCGGCACATCGTGCGGTTCGTCCGGCTCGGCGGGTACGTCTACGCGGTGAAGGAGACCGGCGAGCGGGTCGCCGAGCGCGAGTACGACCTGCTGCGGGCGCTGGAGCGGATCGACTTCCCGTCGGTCGAGGCCATCGCGATCGTGGCCGACCGGCAGACCGACGACGGTGAACCGCTGGACCCGGTGCTGATCACCCGTCACCTCCAGTTCTCGCTGCCCTACCGGGCGCTGTTCTCCAACACGCTGCGCCCGGAGACCATGAACCGGCTGCTGGACGCGCTGGCCGCGCTGATCGTGCGGATGCACCTGACCGGCTTCTTCTGGGGCGACTGCTCGCTGTCGAACACGCTGTTCCGGCGGGACGCGGGCGCGTTCGCCGCGTACCTGGTCGACGCAGAGACCGGCGCGCTGCACCCGTCGCTGTCGAACGGCCAGCGCGGCGAGGACCTGGAGATCGCCCGGGTCAACATCTTCGGCGAGGCGCTCGACCTCCAGGCCGCCGGCCTGCTGCACGAGTCGATCGACCCGGAGGTGGTCTGCGAGGAGGTCGTGCAGCGCTACGAGCGGCTCTGGCACGAGATCACCTACGAGCAGCAGGTCGAGCGCGCCGCCCGGCACGACATCGAGGGGCGCATCCGCCGCCTCAACGAGCTGGGCTTCGACGTGGCCGAGGTGGCCATGTCGACAGTCGACAACGGGCGCTACCTGGTCCGGCCGAAGGTGGTCGACGCCGGCTACCACACCCGGCGGCTGCTGCGCCTGACCGGCCTGGACGCGGAGGAGAACCAGGCCCGCAGGCTCCTCAACGACCTCGACGCCTACCGGCTGGAGAGCGACCTGACCGACGAGCAGCAGGCGGCGCACCGCTGGCTGACCGAGGTCTTCGAGCCGGTGGTCCGGGCCGTGCCTGCGCACCTGCGGAACAAGCTGGAGCCGCAGGAGCTGTTCGCCCAGATCATCGAGCACAAGTGGCTGCTCTCCGAGCAGGCCGGGCGGGACGTCGGGATGCGCCGGGCGGTGCAGTCGTACCTGGCCGACGTGCTCGTGCACCGGCCGGACGAGCAGGCGGTGCTCGGCGTCGAGGTGCCGAGCGCCTGACGCCGGGGGCGGATCACTCCACCCAGTCGCCGCCGCGCATCACCCGCACCACGTTCAGGTCGTCGTCCAACATCACCAGGTCGGCGCGCAGCCCGGCGACCAGCGCGCCCACCTGGTCGCCCAGGCCGATCGCGCGGGCCGGGGTGGTGGCGACCATCCGGCAGGCGTCCGGCAGGGCCACACCCGCGCCGACCGCGTGCCGCAGCGCCGCGTCCATAGTGAGCGTGCTGCCGGCGATCGCGCCGTCACGGCTGAGCCGGGCCACCCCACCGGACACGGTGACCGCTTGGCCGCCCAGCTCGTACTCGCCGTCCGGCATCCCGGCGGCGGCCATCGCGTCGGTGATCAGCGCGGCCCGCTCCGGGCCGGCCACCGACGTGGCGAAGCCGAGCATGCCGTCGTGCAGGTGCACCCCATCGGCGACCAGCTCGCACACCACGTTCGGGGCCTCCAGCAGCGCCACCACCGGGCCGGGCTCGCGGTGGTGCACCGGGCGCATCCCGTTGAACAGGTGGGTGCCGACCGTCGCGCCCGCGGCCACCGCCGCCCGGGTCTGCTCCCAGGTGGCGTCGGTGTGCCCGACCGCCACGACCACGCCGTGCGACACCAGCAGCTCGATCGCCTCGGTGGCGCCGTCCCGCTCGGGAGCGATCGTGACCATGCGTACGGCGCCGCCGCCCAGCTCGATCAGCTCGGTCAGCTCCGCGGTGGACGGGTCGCGCAGGAACTCCGGGTTCTGCGCGCCGCAGCGGTCGGCGGACAGGTACGGGCCTTCGAAGTGGACGCCGGCGAGCACGCCGGACTCCACCAGCGGACGGTAGGCGGCGGTCGCGTCGCGCATCAGCTCGAACGGGGAACTGACCAGGCTGGCCAGCAGCGTGGTGGTGCCGTGCCCGCTGTGGAACGCGGCAGCCTGCCGGGCCGACTCCGCGTCGCCGGTGGTGAACGTGTGCCCGCCGCCGCCGTGGGTGTGCATGTCCACGAAGCCCGGCACGATCCAGTGGCCGTCGCGCACCGACGGATACTCGGCGACAGCGGTGATCCGCCCGTCGGCGATCTCCACGCAACCCTGCCGGATGACGCCGGTCGGGGTCACCACCTTGCCGGTCACGCGCCGGGTCATCGACTCTCCTTCGCCAGGGTGTCCAGGGCCAGCAGGGCGGCGCCCAGGCAGCCGGCCTCGTCACCGAGGTCGGCCGCGACCAGGCGCGGCTCGCGGTGGAACGTCAGCCGCTCGCGCAACGCCGTCCGCAGCGGGTCGAACAGCCGGGGACCGGCCTGGGCCAGCCCGCCGCCGAGCACCACTGTCGAGACATCGTAGAGCGCCTGCCCGGTGGCGAGTCCGTCGGCGAGCGCCTCGACCGCCTCCTGCCACACCTCCACGGCGAGCGGCTCACCGGCCGCCGCCCGGTCGGCCACCTGGGCGGCGGTGGTGGGCGCGCCTGACAGCTCGGCGTACCGGCGTCCGATCGCCGAGGCCGACGACACCGCCTCCAGGCAGCCGGTCCGCCCGCATCCGCAGCGCGGGCCGCCGGGGCGTACCAGGATGTGGCCGATCTCCCCGGCGGCGCCGTGCGCGCCGGTGGCGGCCGACCCGTCGACCACGTGGGCGGCGGCGATGCCGGTGCCGATCGCGACGAACAGCACATGCCCGCCGTCCCGTCCGGCACCGAGCCGGGCCTCGGCCAGGCCGCCCGCCCGCACGTCGTGGCCGAGCGCCGCCGGCAGTCCCAGCCGCGTGCCCGCCAGCTCCCGCAGGGGTACGTCCCGGAAGCCCACGTTCGCCGACCAGACCGCGACGCCGCGCTCCTCGTCGACCACTCCGGGTACGGCGATGCCGCAGGCCACCGGGGTACGGCCGTCGGCGCGGGCCTTGCCGGCGAGCCCTTCGGCCACGTCGAGGATTGTGCCGACCACGGCCTCCGGGCCGCGCTGCGCGTCGGTGGCGTGCCGTTCGGTGTGCACAGTCGTGCCGTCCGGCCGGACCAGGGCGCACTTCATCCCGGTGCCGCCCACGTCCAGCGCGACGACGACCTCGTCGCCTGCGCTCACGCCGTCTGCCGGCTTCGCATGCGCTCACGGCCCTCGCTGCGCTCGGTGCGTTCGCTCATGCCGTGCCGGCTTCGCATGCGCTCACGGCCCTCGCTGCGCTCGGTGCGTTCGCTCATGCCAGGACCACGGACCGGGTCAGGTGGCGCGGCGCGTCCGGGTCGAGGCCGCGGCTGGTGGCGAGCGCGACCGCGAAGCGCTGGGCCAGGATCAGGTCGGCCATCGGGTCGACCGGGTTGCGGCCGGCCGACCAGCTCGTCAGCACCGTGCGCCAGCCGTGCGTGCGGCTGTGCACGAACGCGGCGCCGGTCGCGGCCACGTCCTCGGGCAGGCCGTCCGGGATCTCGCCGAGTGCCCAGACCAGCCGTCCGGGCGCGGCGACCGAGATCGGGCCGTGCCGGTAGTCCATGGCCGGGTACGCCTCGGCCCAGAACGTGGCCGCCTCGCGGCACTTCAGAGCGGCCTCCTGGGCCAGCCCGACGGTCCAGCCGCGACCGAGGAAGGTGACCTGCTCGATGCCGGCCGGGTCGATCGGCAGCGGGGCGCGTACGGCCACCTCGGCGTCGGCGGCCAGCCGCCCGAGGTCCTCGCCGAGGTGGGCGCGCAGCAGCGCGAGCGCGGTGGTGGCGAAGCGGGTCTGCACCACCGACCGCTCGTCGGCGAAGGGCAGCGCGACCGTGGCGTCGGCGAGCGCGACGGCGGCCGAGTCGGGGTCGCCGACCAGGACCGTGGTGGGGATCCGGCCGCGCAACGCGGTGAGCAGGTCGAGCACCTCGGTGGTGGTGCCGGAGCGGGTGATCGCGATCAGCCGGTCGTAGCGGCGGTCGGCCGGGAACTCGCTGGCCTGGAAGGCGTCGGTCTCGCCCTGGCCGGCGGCCTCGCGCAGCCCGGCGTACGCCATCGCCATGAACCACGACGTGCCGCAACCGACCACGGCGACCCGCTCGCCGGGGCGCGGCAGGTGCTCGGCGACGGTCGGGGCGAGTCGCGCCGCCTCCCGCCAGCAGTCGGGCTGGCTCGCGATCTCCGCGTGCACGTACGCCATGACAACTCCTCCCCAGGGGAGACCTTGCGCAATACGGCGCGATACGGCCGCCTTTCGCGCGTCATTCTGCGTGAAACCTGGTGGCCGTGGCAACCGTCTCCCCGTTCGCGCAGCGCAGGGTTTTGCGCGGACCTAGTTTCGCGCACTAGTGTGCACGCAACCGATCACCGTTCACGCACAGTCTGGGGAGGGCCCCGCGGTGGACCGCTACGCGCGCTGGAACGCGCTGCTGGAGATGCTGACCGACAGCGGCCGGGTCAGCGTCGAGGAGGCGGCCGGGCGGCTCGACGTCTCCCAGGCCACCATCCGGCGCGACTTCGACCAGCTCGCCCAGCAGCAGATGATCACCCGTACCCGGGGTGGCGCGGTCGCCAACGGCGTCTCCTACGACCTGCCGCTGCGCTACAAGACCGCGAAGCACTCGGCCGAGAAGCAGCGGATCGGCACCGCCGCCGCGGCGCTCGTGTCGCCGGGCACCGTCGTCGGTCTCAACGGCGGCACCACGAGCACCGAGGTGGCGCGGGCGCTCGCCGTCCGCCCCGACCTCAACACCAGCGCCGAGGGTGCCCAGCTCACAGTGGTGACGAACGCGCTGAACATCGCCAACGAGCTGCTGGTGCGCTCGCGGATGAAGGTGGTGGTGGCCGGCGGCGTGGTCCGGCCGAAGTCGTTCGAACTGGTCGGCCCGCTCGGCGGGGCGCTGCTGCGCGAGGTCACGCTGGACGTGGCGCTGCTCGGCGTGGACGCGATCGACCCGCAGCTCGGCGCCGCCGCGCACCACGAGGGCGAGGCGGCCATGAACAGCCTCATGGTGGCCCGGGCCAAGCGGGTCGTCGTGATAGCCGATTCGTCGAAGCTCGGCGGGCACGCGTTCGCCCGGATCTGCCCGGTGGACCGGGTCGAGACGCTGGTGACCGACTCCGGCGCGTCGCCGGACGTGGTGGCGGCGTTCCGTGAGGCGGGCGTCCACGTCGTCTGCGCCTGACGTGCAAGGAAGGGCCCCTTCTTAACGCCTGCGGTAGAGGAGGGGCCCCTTTTTAACGCGCCGACACTGCATACCGGGTATTGCCTTCCGGTGCATACCGCGTATGGTGTCGCTGACGCCTACTTATCGGGGGAGGTCAGCTGTGTCGGCTGTCCTGGAGATCGAAGGTCTCCGCAAGACGTACCGAAGCCGGAAACGCGGGGTTCGCCACGCGCTCGACGGCTTCGACATGCGAGTGGAAGCCGGCCAGGTGCACGGCTTCCTCGGCCCGAACGGTTCGGGCAAGACCACCACGCTGCGGACGCTGCTCGGCCTGATCAAGCCGAACGGCGGCCGGATGGCCATCCTCGGCCAGGAGCTGCCGCACGCGCTGCCGGCGGTCGCCGGGCAGGTCGGCGCCATCGTGGAGAGTCCGCAGTTCTTCCCGCACTTCACCGCGCGGGACACGCTCGGCCTGCTCGCCCAGGCCGGTGAGCTGCCCAAGCGGCGCGTGGACGAGGTGCTGGAGCTGGTCGGGCTGCGCGACCGGGCCGGTGAGCGGGTCAAGACCTACTCGCTCGGCATGAAGCAGCGCCTCGCGGTCGCCTCCGCGCTGCTCAAGAACCCCAAGCTGCTGATCCTCGACGAGCCGGCGAACGGCCTCGACCCGGGCGGCATCCGGGAGATGCGCGGGCTGATGCGGGAGCTGTCCGAGGCCGGGATGACAGTGGTGCTCTCCAGCCACATCCTGGGCGAGATCCAGCTCATCTGCGACTCGGTCACCATCATCTCGCTCGGCCGCCGGGTCGCGTTCGGTCCGGTCGACCAGGTGCTCGCGGCCCACTCCCAGGGTGCCGTGCGGGTACGCCTGGAGGCGGTCAGCGACCTGCCCCAGGCCGCCGACGCGCTCACCCGGGCCGGGGTCCACGTGGCCGCCGAGCCGGACCACCTGATGCTGTCCGGCGTGGACAAGCCGGCCACCGTCAGCCGGCTCCTCGCCGAGCAGGGCCTGTACGTCAGCGAGCTAACCCCGGTCGCTGTCGACCTGGAGAGCGTCTTCCTCGAACTGACCGCCACCGCGCCGGTCCCCGGCCAGCACCGTCAGGTCGATCAGTCCGCCAAGGTCGACCAGACCGGCACCGCAGGAGGTTGGGGCGCATGAGCCTGTTCGTCACCGAGCTGCGCCGGCTCGGCAAGCGCCGGGTGACCCGGCTGATGCTCGTGCTGCTGGTGCTCGGCCTGGCCACCGTCGCGACCGCGTTCAGCTTCTCCAGCGAGAAGCTCTCGCCCGTCGTGGTCGCAGAGGCCGAGGCCAAGGCGAACAACGACTACCAGTCCGCGATGACGGAATGGAAGCGCACCATCGCGGAGTGCGAGGCGGCCCAGGCGCGCGGCGAGAAGACCGAGGAACGGTACGGCCCGAACTGCGGCAAGGACTACCAGCCGCAGCCCGACATGTTCGAGGCGAAGTGGTACCTGCCGTACCAGTTCGACTTCCGGGCCGAGTTCCCCCTGTTCATCGCCGTGTTCGCCGCCTCCGTGGCGCTGTTCGGCTTCATCGTCGGCGCCTCCTTCGTGGGCGCCGAGTGGAACACCGGCGGAATGATGAACCTGTTGCTCTGGCGGCCGAAACGACTGACCGTGCTGGGCACGAAGCTGGCCGCCCTGCTCACCACCGTGTTCGGCCTGACCGTGGTGCTCGGCGCGCTCTGGACGGCGGCGTTCTGGCTGATCGCCAGCCAGCGCGGCAGCACCGCGAAGATGACCGCCGGAGTGTGGCAGTCGATCGGGCTGGACGGTCTGCGGGCGCTGGGGATGACGCTGCTCGTGGCGGCGGTCGGGTTCGCGCTGGCCTCGCTCGGCCGGCACACGGCGATGGCGCTCGGCGCGGCGGTGGGCATCTTCGCGGTGAGCGAGATCGGCATCCGGATCGCGGTCGCCGTGCTCGGGGTCCAGTTCGGTGACCGGTACGTGCTGTCCACGTACGCCCAGTCGTGGTTCCTGAAGCAGGCGGAACTGTTCGACTACGACACCTGCCAGTTCTCCCAGGGCGCCTGCGAGCCTGCGACGTACGTGGTCACCTGGCAGCAGTCGGCTGTGGTGTTCGGCGTGGCGCTGGTGGGCGCGTTGGCGGCCGCGTTCTGGACGATGCGCCGGCGGGACATCGCCTGACCTGGTCCGCGCCGCCGGCCGGTGCCGGCGGCGCGGACCCCGCGTCCGATGCGGCCGGGGGCGGCCCTGGTTACGCTGGGGCTCCCCCGGCCGGCGCGCTCCGCGTGCCGGTCACCCGCCGTCGGAGAGGAGCGCCATGTCCGCCGACGCCTCGCAGCGGGCCGCCGTCGACCGGTCCGGCCCGGCAGCGGGTACGCGCCACGCGGGCGGGACTGTTCCGCCACCGCGCACCGCTCCGCCCGTCGAGTCCACCGCACCGTCGGAGCCGTCGGAGTCCGCCCGGCCCGCCGAGCCCGCCACGGCCGGGCCCGCCGCGCCGCCCGTCGAGTCCGCCGCGCCGGTCGAGCAGGCCGGTCCAGACGCGGCGGAGGCGGCCGCTGTAGGCACGACGCCGGCCGGCCTGACCGAGCGGGAGCAGCGGATCCTCGCGTTCGAGGCGCAGTGGTGGAAGCACGCCGGCGCCAAGGAACAAGCCATCCGGGACACGTTCGGGCTCTCCGCGACCCGCTACTACCAGCTGCTCAACGCCCTGCTCGACCAGCCGGCCGCGCTCGCCGCCGAGCCGGTGCTGATCGGCCGGCTGCGTCGGCTGCGCTCGTCGCGTGCCCGTAACCGGCGCCGCTGACCGGCGTCACTTCTCGTACGTGCGCAACCCGTTGCCGATGGCGAAGAACGTCGGGGCCCACTCGCCGATGAAGATGCCCCAGCGGTCCGCCCGCGCCACCCCGGCGCGCTCCATGTGCTTGGAGAGGAACCAGCTGGTCACCGAGAGGCCGATGCTGACGAACCCGGCGAGGTAGGCGTGCTCCGCCCGGATGCCGCCCTCGTGCAACCGCTCCAACATCTCGTACCCCCTGTCGCCGGGACCGACCCGGTCGCGTCCGACGCTACCGAAGGTCCGGAGAAGATGACGCACGGTTACCTCGATCGGGTCGGCCGGCGGATGACCGGCCGCGGTCCGGGTAGGCGGCCCGCGACGACGAACGGAGGCCGACGATGGGGGCACCAGACCGCCGGTACGCGATCGGCAGCAGGCTGGCCCGCCCGGTCGCGGAGGCGCCGGTGATGCGGGTGCGTTCCGCCTCCGACCCGGCGCCCGGCCGACCGGAGAACGAGGACGCGGTCTTCCGGTTCGGCCCGCTCGTCGGCGTCCTCGACGGCGCGACGGTGCCCGAGGGCTTCGACACCGGCTGCGTGCACGGTCCCGCCTGGTACGTCCGGCACCTGGCCGCCCGGATCGGCCTGGCGATCGCGGCCCGCCCCGCCGCCACGCTGATGAGCAGCCTCGCGGCGGCGATCCTCGCGGTGCGGGCCGATCACGGCGGAACGTGTGACCTCGACCATCCCGGCACCCCGTCCTCCACCGTCTGCCTGCTCCGGCACAGCGGCGACCGGGTCGACTACCTGGTGCTCTGCGACAGCCCACTGGTGCTCGACACCGACCAGGGGATCGAGGTGGTCACCGACGACCGGCTGGCCGACGCGGTGGCGGACCTGCGCCGCAGCGTCGCCGCACTGCCGGACGGCGAGACCGACCCGGTGACCCGGTTCCGGCGCGCGACGACCGTGCAGCGGACCCGGATGAACCGCACCCACGGCTACTGGGCGGCGGCGAGCGACCCGGACGCGGCCTACCACGCGCTCACCGGGACGCTTCCGCTGCGCGGTCCGGGGGCGCTGCGCCGGGCCGCGCTGCTCAGCGACGGCGCCTCCTGCGCTGTCGACCAGTTCGGCCTGTTCGACTGGGCCGGGTTGCTGGAGGTGCTGACGGTGGAGGGTCCGGAAGGGCTGATCGACCGGGTCCGCGCTGCCGAGCGGGACCACCCGGACCGGCTGCGGCGGCACAAGCGCACCGACGACGCCTCGGCTGTGCTCTGCGAGTTCGGCCCTTCGGCGTGAGCACGCTCACGTCGGAACGACCGGTCGGATGACAACGCAGCGTGAGGCGGGAACACCCCGGGGGTACGACCGGACGAGGCGGTCGGCCATAGCGGCAATCCCTCCCCAAAGGGGTGGACGACCCGGACCACGCGCGGCAGACTGCGCGACGTGACGGGTGCTGTACGGCTGGAGCCGGTGGACGAACGGAACCTGGAACCGTTGCTCTCCGTAGCGGCGGCCGAGGCGGAACCGGAGGACGTCATGCCTCCGGTGGACGCCCCCGCGGGCTGGTCGCTGGCCCGCCGCGACGCGTTCCGCGAGTTTCACCGCGCCAGCCTCGGCGGGCTGAACGGCCCGACCGGCACCGCCATGTACGCGATCGTCTCCGGCGGTGAGGTCGTCGGCATGGTGCGGATGACCCGCCGGGACGAGCCGGGAACAGTGGAGACCGGCATGTGGCTCGGCCGGTCCGCGCGGGGCCGGGGCCTGGGCGCCGCGGCGCTGCGGCAGTTGCTGCACGTCGCCGCCGGGGCCGGGATGCACACGGTGGTCGCGAACACCACGCCGGACAACGCGGGGGCGATCTCGGTGCTGCGTAAGTGCGGCGCGGAACTGCGTGAGGAAGATGGAGTGCTGCACGCCCGGATGTCCCTGGATTCGGCCCTGCCGATCCGCTGACCCCGCTTCCTTCCCCGATCACGTTTCTCCTGCTCAGAGTCGCCTCGGTGGGTGGTTTCGTGCTTGCACGGAAGTGTTTTGCCGAGGGGGTGACGGGTACTGCCCGCGTCTCCGGGCCCTGACTTTCCCGGGGAGCGCGGAGGAGAGCGGATGAAGAGCGGAACACGGGTGGCGTTCGCCGTCGGTCTCGGCTACCTGCTGGGTCGCCGGAAGAAGATGCGTACCGCGCTGACGCTCGCCGCGGCGGTCGCCGCCGGGCGGGCCAGTCGGCGCCCGGGCGGCCTGAAGCAGCTCGGCGCGGACCTGATGGCCGCGAACCCGCAGCTGCGCAACCTCGGCGGGCTGGCACCGCCGCTGGTGGCCGCGGGCCGCGCGGCCGCGACCGCCGCCGCCGGCAACGGCATCGACGCCATCGGCGGACGACTGCGTGAGGGCGCCGGTGCGTTGCGCCGCAAGGCGGGTACGGGCCGGCCGGACGCCGGGCGTTCCGCGTCGGACGAGGACCGTTCCGGGCCGGGCGCCGAGCGTTCCGCGCCGGACGAGGAGCAGGAACTGGACGACCAGCCCGGCGCGCCGGTGCCGGCCCGAGCCGATCGGGGGCGGTGAGCCGTGGCGACGGGCAGCCTGGCCGACCGGGCCCGCGACCAGATCGGCGGCGAGCTGCGCAACCTCGCCTCCGCGCTCGGTGAGCGGGCCGTGCAGGTGGTCACCGAACGGGTCACCGACGCCACCGGGCGGCTGAGCGAGTACGCGAAGCAGGGCGGCGATCCTGGCCTGGTCGCCGCCGCCACCGGCGCGCAACGGCTCGCCGAGGGTGCCTCCCCGGTGAGGGCGATGTTCCATGCCGGCCTGGCCGGCGGTAAGGAGAAGCTGATGGCGGCGTTCGGTCGCAAGGGTGGCCGGGACGGCGGCCAGAAGCTCAAGGTCACCAACATCGTCGAGACCGTCGAGGTCGGCGTGCCGGTCCGGGTCGCCTACAACCAGTGGACGACGTTCGGCGACTTCCCGAGCTTCATGAAGAAGGTCGAGCAGGCCGACTGCGACGCCGACGAGAAGATGACCTGGAAGGCGCAGGTGCTCTGGTCGCACCGGAGCTGGGAGTCGACGATCGTCCGGCAGATCCCGGACCGGCTCGTCCACTGGCGGTCGAAGGGCGAGAAGGGCTCGGTCGACGGCACCGTCAGCTTCCACGAGGTCGCCCCGGAGCTGACCCGGATCCTGGTCGTGCTGGAGTACCACCCGCAGGGCTTCTTCGAGCACACCGGCAACCTGTGGCGGGCGCAGGGCCGGCGGGTCCGGCTGGAGCTGAAGCACTTCGTCCGGCACGTGATGACCCGGACCGTGCTCGACCCGGACGCGGTCGAGGGCTGGCGCGGCGAGATCGAGGACTCCCAGGTCGTCAAGGACCACGAGACCGCGCTCCGGGAGGAGCGGGGAGACGCCGGGCCGGCCGACGACGAGTACGCCGCCTACGACGAGGGCAACGACTTCGACGACGACGAGTACGCCGACGAGCCGGTCCTGACCGAGCCGGAGCGTGCCCGCAGCCGGACGGCCCGCGGGCAGCGCGAACCCGAGCGCCGCCGCCGTGTCCCGGAGAGGCCTCGCCGCCCGGCCGCCCGCCGCCGCGACGAGCGCTGACCGGAGGCGGGCCGGTTCGTCAGGACCGGCCCGTGGCGTACGACTCCAGGTGCGCGAGCTGCACCGGGTCCAGGGAGGGGCGGACCCGGTTCCGGGCCGCCTCGACGTGCGCGGCGGTCACGGTGCTCGCGCTCAGCGACTCCCGCATGGCTGCCAGCGCCGCCTCCCGGATCAGCGCGGCGCAGTCGGCGGCGGAGAAGCCGTCCAGCTCTGCGCCGAGCGCGTCGAGGTCCACGTCCGGCGCGAGCGGGACGTCCCGGGCCGAGGCGCGGAGGATCTCCGTACGCGCCGGGCCGTCCGGCGGCGGCACGTAGACCAGCCGTTCCAGCCGGCCGGGACGCAGCAGCGCCGGGTCGACCAGTTCGGGGCGGTTGGTCGCGCCGACCACCACCACGTTGCGCAGTGCCTCCACCCCGTCCAGTTCGGTCAACAGCGCCGCCACCACCCGGTCGGTCGTACCGCCGTCGGTGGCCTGCCCGCGTATCGGGGCCAGCGCGTCCACCTCGTCGAGGAAGACGAGCGTGGGTGCGGCCTGGCGGGCGCGGCGGAACAGCTCCCGGACCGCCCGCTCGCTCTCACCCACCCACTTCGAGAGCAGCTCCGCGCCCTTCACCGACAGCACGTTCGCCCGCCCGGACCCGGCCAGCGCGGTCACCAGGTAGGTCTTGCCGCAGCCGGGCGGACCGTAGAGCAGCACCCCGCGCGGCGGCGTCACGCCCAGCCGGGCGAACGTGTCCGGATAGGTGAGCGGCCACAGCACCGACTCGGTGAGCGTCTGCTTGACCTCGTGCAGCCCGCCCACGTCGTCCAGCGTCACCGACGCCAGCTCCAGCGTGGACGCGGACATCGTGGTCGGCCGGACCACCTCCAGCGCGGCGGTGAAGTCGGCCATCGCCACCGTCGGCGTCTCCGCCGTCTTCTGGCGCAGCGCCGCGCGTACCCCTGCCTCGCGTACCAGCGCCGCCAGGTCCGCCGCGACGAACCCGGGGGTACGGGCGGCCACCTCGTCCAGCCGGACGTCACCTGCGAGCGGCACCTCACGGGTCAGCACCGTCAACTGCTCCCGGCGCAGCGCCGCGTCGGGCAGCGGCACGGTGATCCGCAGCGCGAGCAGGTCCGGGCCGCGCAGCGCCGGATCCACCGCCTCGGGGCGTCCGCTGGTGCACACCACAGCGGCACCGGCCCGCAGCGTCTCGGCCACCACCTGGCGGAACACCGTGGCCAGGGGGCCCGGCTCGTCGGCCGGGGCGATCGACTCCACGTCGGTGACCAGCAGCACGGCGGGACCACCGGCGCGTACCGCCGAGGCGGCCTCGCGCAGCCGGCGTGCCGCCGCGTCATTGCTGAGCGCGGCCAGCTCGGGCGCCCAGAGCGGCCGTACGCCCGCGCCGACCCGGGCGGCGACGGCACGCACCAGCGCGGACTTGCCCGAGCCCGCCGGGCCCTCCACCAGCACACCGAGCGAGACGGTGGTGCCGAGCCGGCCCAGCACCTCACGGTGGTGGAAGCCCAGATCCAGCAGTTCGGTCAGCTCCTCGGCCTGGGCGCGCAGGCCGGGCAGTTCGTCCACGTCGGGCGCGTCCTCCGGACCGAGCAGGTCCCCGTCGGGTTCCGTCCCGGGCGGCGTGGCGGGGGCGGAGAACCGCGCGGGGGAGGCCGAGGACGCCGGGCCGGAGCCGCGGGTGGCGGCGCCGTGCTCCCAGCCCACCACCGTGTCCATGGTGACGAGCGCGCCGACCGCCGGTTCGGCCGACACGACTGTGAGTAACGTGCTCGTCCAGGCGTACCCGACGGAACTGGCCAGACTGCGCCGCGCGGCCTCGATCAGGCCGCGCACGGCGGCGTCCGGCAGCACGTCCTGCGGCAGCAGCGAGACGTCGTCCCCGGCGGTGACCACCTTGCCCAGCAGCGCGAGCCGCAGCATCTCCGGCGGGACCGCGGCGACCACAGCGGCCGGGCCGGAGAGGGTGAGCCGGCGTGCCGGGGTCGCCGGCAGCGGGCTCACAGTGACCTGGCCGCCGGCCCGCAGGCCGAGGTTGCCCAGCAGCAGGTCGTCGGCGTGCAGGAGGGCGCCGCTGGTGCTCGGCTCGGCGGCGGCCGCGATGCCGGCGGTGACCCGGCGGCCGGTCAGGCGTACCGGGTCGCCGGGGCGCAGCGCCAGCGCGGTGAGCACCTCGGGATGCAGGCGCACCACGCCGCGGCGGGCGTCGAGCGCGGCCGGCCGCAGCGTCGCGGTCAGGGTCAGGTCGGGTTCGGCCACCCGCCGACAGTAGCCGCCCCGATCATCGGGTGCCGGGTCAGCGCGGGCCCGGGTCGTCCAGGAGCGACGGGTCGCGCCGGATCATCTCGGCCAGCCGGGCCGCCGGGTCGGATTCCAGCGGGTCGTGGCCGGGCGCGGGCACCGTCTTCACCGACATGGGCCACGCCGGCGGCGGCGCGGGCGGCGCCGCCGGGCCCACCGTCACCGCCGCGCCGGACCAGGAGACCCGCAGCGGGTACGCCTGCTCGCCCAGTTCCACGCGCAGCGTCACGGCCAGCCCGGGGTGCTCCGCCACCACCCTCCGGACCGCCTCGGCGACCTCCTCGACCGGGTCACGCCGAACCGGCGCCTCGCCACCGCGCAGCCGGTACGCGCCGCGCCCCGCCCGCTCGTCGCCCGGCTCGTCCGCCGCCTCCACGGGCACGTCCCGCTCGGGCGTCCCGGCCGGTTCGCCGGGCATCGGCGCCCGGCGGCGCAGCGCCTCCTCGCGCCGTGCCATCCGGGCCAGTGTCTCGTCCAGATCACCTCTCATGGCGTCCACCCCTTCGCCAGACAACGGATCGAAACGACTGCGAGTTCAGCCTGCCCGGGATCGGGTGGCCCGGTCCAGCGCACGGTCCAGGACGACGAGCAGGGCGTCCCGTACCGAGAGGCGGTCCCGGGCGTCGAACTGCACCAGCGGCACGTGCTCGCCGATCGCCAGCGCCCAGCGGATCGACGGCAGGTCCAGGGCCAGCCGGCCGTCGAAGGCGTTGACGCCCACCGCGAACGGCAGGCCGGACCGCTCGAAGAAGTCGATCGCCGGGTAGCAGTCGTCGAGCCGGGCGCTGTCCACCACCACGAGCGCGCCGAGCGCGCCCCGGGCCAGGTCGTCCCACATGAACCCGAAGCGCGCCTGGCCGGGCGTACCGAAGAGGTAGAGCTTCAGGCTGCGGTCGATGGTCACGCAGCCGAAGTCCATGGCGACGGTGGTGGTGGTCTTGCCGGCGACCCCGCCCGGGTCGTCGATGCCGATGCCGGCGGTGGTCATCTCCGCCTCGGTGGTCAGCGGCGCGATCTCGGAGATCGCGCCGACAGTGGTGGTCTTGCCGACCCCGAACCCGCCGGCTATGAGGATCTTGACCGGGATCGGCGGCCGGGGCGCCGGTACCCGGCTGACGATCGGGGCAGGTTCGGCCGGCGGCACACCCGGCGGCAGGTACGGCAGTGGCGGCGTGGGCGGGGGTGGCGTGGCCCGGCCGATCAGCGGCGCCGGGCCGCCGTAGCGGCTCGGGGCGCTGTTGGCGGCCGGCCCACCCGTGGCGGCCGCCGGCCATTCAGGAGATCGCACGAAGTCCATCAATCACTCGCAGGATGATGTCGGGATCGAGGGCGTCGTCGACGTCCGCGACGTGCACGTCGAGATGGCCGGCGGCGCGAAGGTCGCCGACCAGCACCCGGGTCACCCCGAAGTGCATCCGGGTCCGGGCGGAGATCTCGGCCACCGAGACGGGCTCGGCGCAGATCGCGACGATCGCCGCCAGCTCCGGGGCCAACCGGGCGGTCACCGCCCACGAGGTGCTGCCCGGACGAGCGGTGACCTGGGTCTCCAGGCCGATCGCCGGGTCGCCGTCCACCCGTCCGGAGGTCAGCACGAAGGGGCGTGGGCCGGTCGGCTCCCCGTCGCCCGCGTCCGGCTCCGGCACCGGAGCGGACGCGTGCAGGAAGGGGCGGATCCGGACGCCGGGTTCCGGCTCCGGGTCCGCGCCGGCGGCCCCTGGGATCATTGCTGTACGGCGTTCTTCAGCTCGGCGATCAGGCGCGGACTCAGGGCGCCGCCGGCGCGGCCGGCGAACAGCGTCATCTCGTACGCCACGGTGCCCAGGTTCGCCGTGCGGTCGGCGACGACGCCGAGCACCGAGCCGCTGCTGATCGCGCTGATCAGCAGGTATCCCTCGGCCATGTCGACGATCACCCGGTTGAGCGCGCCGAGCGCGTACCAGCTCGCCGCGCCCCCGGCGAGACTGGTCATGCCGGAGACCACGGCGGCGAGCCGTTCCGCGTTGGACCGGTCCTTGATCGCGGACATGGCCATCAGCAGCCCGTCCGAGGAGACCGCGATCGCCTCCATCACCCCGGCGGTGCTGGAGGTGAACGAGTCGAGCAGCCAGTTGAAGGTGCGTGCCTCGGGGCTGAGGTCGCCGGTGGTGCTCTGTTCGACGTTCTCGTGGAGGAAGGGGCTGGTCACCGTGATGGGTCCTCTTCGTAGCGGCGGTCGGTACTGACTTCGCGCAGAGCACGGGCGACGCCCGCCTCGAACTCGCTGATCCGGTTGCGTACCTCGACGGGGTCGCCGGGGTCGGAGCTGGTGGGGGGCACGGACTGCGCCGGGGAGACGGACAGGTTCGCGCCGGGCACCCGGCGGCTGAGCCGGGGCCGTTCCGCAGCCGGGGGCGCGTGGTCGACGTCGCCCTCGGCCCGCCGTACCCCGTCCTGGAACGCCTCGACCAGGGCCCGGACGCTCGACGGGTCCGCCGGTACGCCGATCAGTGGTCCGCCGGTGGCCGGTCCGGCCGGGCCGGCGGGCGGGGTGGCCGGCAGGTTCGCGCCGGGCACCCGCTGCCGGATCGGCGAGCGGGTACCGGGCCGCCCGGCGGGCGGCCCGACCGGGTTCGGCCCGGTCGGCGCCGGCATGACCGGGGATGACCCGGCGGGCGCCGGGGCCGGGCGGGTGGCCGGCGGCGTCAGGGTCGGGCCGGTCGCCGGCCCGGCGGCCGGGGGAGCGGCCGGGGCCGGGCCGACGACCGGTGTCGGCGGGGAGACGTGCCCGGGACGCGCCGCCGGTCCGGCCGGCCGGGTGTCCGACGGCGGCCAGGCCGGCGGCGGACCGCCGGTGGCCTGGCCCTGGTCCTCGATCGGCTCCGCGGTGTCGGCCTGGTGGCCGAAGGCGTTCCACGGGTCGCCGCTGGACATGCTGCGCGTGGCCCGGGTCAGCAGCTCGGCGTCGAAGCCGGACGGCGCCTCGACGGCCGGTGGCTCCGGCTCGCGGGTGCCGGGCACGGCGGCCCGGCCGGCGCCGGCGCCGACCGGCTCGGGGCGGCGGATCACGAGCGAGGCGCCCGGGATCTCCAGGGCGGCGGTGACGCCGCTACCGGGGGTGTGGCTCAGCCGGACGCTCCAGCCGTGCCGGCGGGCCAGCCGGCCGACCACGAACAGGCCGAGCACCTCGGTCGGGGCGAGGTCGAGGCGTTCCCGCCGGGTGAACCGGGCGTTCTCCTCGGTCATCCGGTCCTCGGTCAGGCCGATGCCGTGGTCGACCACGACAAGTCGTGCGCCGCCGTCGGTCAGCTCACCGGTCACCACCACACGGGTGTGCGGCGGCGAGAACGAGGTGGCGTTCTCCATCAGCTCGGCGAGCGTCAGCACCAGGTCGCCCGCGATGGCGGGGGCCGCCGCCACGCCGGGCGGTACCTCCACGTCGACGCGGGTGTAGTCCTCGATCTCGCCGAGCGCGAGCCGGACCACGTCGGCCAGCGGGACCGGCGCCACGTGACCGTCCGAGCCGGTGGCGCCGGAGAGCACCACCAGGCTGCCCGCGTTGCGGCGCAGCCGGCTGGAGATGTGGTCCAGCCGATAGAGGTGCTCCAGGCGGCCCGGGTCGGTCTCCTGCCGTTCCAGCCGGTCGATGAGCGCGATCTGGCGGCCGACGAGGTTCTGCGTACGCCGGCCGACGTGGCCGAACATCTGCGCCACGTTGCGCCGCCCGGCGACCTGCCGCTCGACCAGCCGGGCGGCGGTGTGCTGCACCCGGTCGAACGCGCGGGCCAGGTCGCCGATCTCGTCCCGGGCGCTGATTTCCACCGGGTCGAGGCGTACCGGGGGGACCGTCTCGGACTCGTCGTCGGCGACCCGGGTCAGCTCGGCCTCGGTGACCCGGGCGACCCGCTCGGCGGAGCGGGTGAGCCGGCTCAGCGGCCGGGCCACCGTACGCGCCACCGTCATGCTCAGCAGCACCACGACGAGCAGGATCGCCGCCGCCGCCAGGCTGACCAGCCAGGCCGCGGTCAGGGCCTCCCGTTCCCGGGCGCGGGTCTCCGCGATGACGTCCGCGACGACCTTCTTCTCCACGAACTGGCCCAGCGTGATCATCGACCGGGCCGACGGGAACAGCACGTCCAGCGGCACCGGCGCGATCGCCTTGTCCGGATCCCGGAGGCTGTCCACCAGGAACGTCGGGCTGGTCCGGGCGGCCACCGCCGCGTCGTCCAGCTCGGCCACCTTCAGCTGCTCCGGCGTGATCAGCTTGCGGAACCGCCGGTTGTCGACGTTGAGCCCCGCCATGCAGGCCACGAACGACCGGGCCACCTGCGGATCGCCCGTCGCCTTCACCAGCACGATCTGCGTGGTGCACGAGCTCAGTGCCTCGTCGACGCGCAGCAGCGCGTCCAGGGCGAGCACCTGCCGTCCGGCCGCGGTGTCGGTGTCCACCTGGAAGGGCAGCCGTAGCGCGTCGATCAGGGCGGTGTCGACCTCGCCGAACACGGTCAGGATCTGCTGCGGCGTGGCCCGGCCGCCGAGCGTGGCGTTGCGGACGTCCTCCAGCCGGCGTACCCCGTCGAGGCTCTTGCGGACCGCCGTCGGCAGCGTCTCGGCGCGCAGGTCCGCGACCCGGTCGTCGACGGTGGCCGACTTCTGGATCAGCTCGGTCCGGCTCACCCGCCCGAGCAGCAGCCCGACCGACAGCAGGCGTTCCTGCTGGAGGTCCTGGACCAGGCTGCCGACCCGGCTGGCGACGCGGACGGTCTCGGCGGTGTCGGCTGCATCCCGGGCGGCGGTGACCCGGTCGATGACGACCGGTACGGCGAGTCCGACCATGCTGAGCAGCGGAATGATGACCAGCAGGGCGAGCTTGCCCCGGATGCGTAACCTACCGAGCAGCATCGAACGGCCTCCACCGGTCGGCGTCGCCACCGTGCCCCACCGCGACCGGCTGGCGGTCGGCCCCGGGCGCGGAGAGCGGTGGCTCCGGGTGGACAGTCGGCGCCGGCCCGGCCTCGGCCGGTTCCCGGCGTGCCGGGGTGGCCCGGGACCGGTCCCGGCGCAGCGCGGCCACGTGCAGCGCGACGATCCCGGCGATCAGCACCACCGCCGCCCCGGCGGCGATCCGGCCCAGCAGCCGGTCCCGCTCCAGGGCGTCGAGTCGTTCCCGCAGCAGCGCGTCGAGCTGGTCGAGGATGACCGTGCGGAGCTGCTTGGCGGCGTTCTGCGCGCTGATCCCGGCGCGGGTGAGCTGGTCGGTGCTCGGCGCGGAGCGGCCGGCGCCGGGCGCCGAGTAGACAGCGAACGTCTCCAGTGAGCGCTGGTAGGTGTCCAGCGGCGTGAGCACGTTGGCGCCCAGGTCGGTGCTCTCCGAGCTGTCGACCGCCGAGCGCAGGTCGGCGACCAGGTCGGTGGCGGGACCGAGCGCGGAGACGCGCAGCTCGGCCAGCTCCGCGCCGACCCGCGCGCGTTCGGCGGCGGGGCGCTTGGCGGACAGCCGGGCCAGGTCGACGAGCCGCCCGGCCAGCACCGTCGCGGTGGGCAGGTCCCCGCCGATGCCGTCCTGGAGGAAGAACGAGTCGGAGCGCGGGTCGCGGATCAGGCCGGAGCTCTCCCGTACCTTCCGGTAGAGGGCCAGGAGCAGGTCGGACGCCTCGCCGTAGGCCCGGTACGCGGCCTCGGGGTCACCGATCCCGCGGTCCGGCAGCGCCTCCAGCTTGGCCCGCAGCCCGGCCCAGCGTTCGTGGGTGCGCAGCTCGTCGCCGACGGCGTTGTCCACCTCCGCGACGCCCTCGATGGCGGCGGCGAGCGAGGCCCGGGAGACGGCCCCTTCGGCGACGGCGATGGCCTGGGCCTCCACCAGCGTGTCGGTGACCGGCCCGAGGGCGCGCAGGTAGCGGACGCCGAGCCGCTCCCGGCTCACCAGGTCGTGGTCGTCGGCGAAGTCGCGTTCGGCCTGGACGAAGATCAGCCCGAGCGGGGCCAGCAGCGCCAGCACCAGCACCAGGGCGAGCGTGCGGCCCGGTACGGCGGGCCGCCGGCGAACCCGCGACGCGGGGACTGTCATGGTGTGTCTCCTCCGGCGACGGCGGGGCGATCGGTGCCCCGGGAGGTCGCCGTACGCAGTCCCGTGCACCGGACCGGAAAAGTAGCCGAACCGGACGCGCGTGAGACCTCGGCCGATGAGTCGGCTTCACGTCAGTCCATTTTGGGTGACCCTGCGTCAGGGCGAAAGGTACGTAGCGTGTGATCGTGTTGCCGAGAAATGACATCGACGATGGTTTGCGCCTGTAGATGTGAATTCACATGATCCGAATACGTCCCGCTGGGATGCTCTGGACCTTTGGCGGATGACGGACGCTACGCGACGATCGGTGCAACCGGACAGACGTACGGCGGATCTCAGCGAATGCTCAGCCGTCGGCCCGTACCGTGTGGCGCATGAGATCAACCGCCGCGCGGCTCCGGCGCGCCCTGGCCGGCCATCCGCGCCGCATCGTCGCCGCAGTGGTGGTGGTCGTCCTCGTCGCCGCCGCGCTGGTCTGGGTGGCCCGGCCGCGGGGCGCGGACTTCCGGACCGAGCCGGCCCTGGTGACAGTGCGTTCCGGGCCCTCCGGCGACGAGCCGGTCGACCTGGACACCACGCTCTACCTGCCGGAGGACGCCTCGTCGTCGAACCGGGTGCCGGCGGTGCTGCTGGCGCACGGCTTCGGCGGGACCAAGGACTCGGTCCGCTCCGACGCCGAGGACCTGGTCGCCCGCGGGTACGCGGTGCTCACCTGGACCGCCCGCGGGTTCGGGCGCAGCGGCGGCCAGATCCACCTGGACAACCCCGACTACGAGGTGCGGGACGCGCAGCGGCTGCTCGACCGGCTCGCGCAGCGGCCGGACATCCGCCTCGACGCGGCCGGCGACCCCCGGGTCGGTGTGGTCGGCGGCTCGTACGGCGGCGGCCTGGCCCTGCTGCTCGCCGCGCAGGACCAGCGGATCGACGCGATCGTCCCGATGATCACCTGGAACGACCTGTCCCGCGCATTCCTGCCGGAGAGCAGCGGCCGGCAGCCCACCGACGGCGTGTTCAAGAAGGGCTGGGCCGGCATCTTCTTCGGCGGCGGCGGGAACGCCGGATCCGGCCCGGCCGGGCTCTCCGGGGCCACCGCCGCCGCACCGGAGGGCGCACCCGAGTCGGCCGGCCCGCCGAGCCCGCAGCCGGGCGCCGGGCCGGGCACCGGTGCCGGTCGCGCGCCGGCCGGCGCCGCCGACCCGTCCTGCGGGCGCTTCGCGGCCGACGTCTGCGCCGCGTACCTGCGCATCGCCACCACCGGCCGGGCCGACGCGGCGGCGGTCGAACTGCTGCGCCGGTCGTCGCCGGCCGGCGTGCTGGACCGGATCAAGTCGCCGACGCTGCTGGTGCAGGGCGAGGCGGACACGCTGTTCCCGCTGGCCGAGGCGGACGCCAACGCCCGGGGCATCGCCGCCGCCGGCACCCCGGTACGGGTCGCCTGGTTCACCGGCGGCCACGACGGCGGCTCCGGACCCACCTCCGACTCCGACCGGGTGAAGTTCCTGACCGCACAGTGGCTCGACCACTACGTCAAGGGCGACGGGGCGGCGCCCGGCGACACGTTCACGTTCTCCCGGATCGCCGGGTTCGACGCGCTCGACCGGGGCCTGGTGGCGACCGGCTTCCGTACCGCCGACTACCCGGGGCTGACCGGGCAGGACCGCCGCGAGGTGACGCTCGCCGGTCCGCCCCAGCCGGTCGCCGTACCGCCGAACGGCAACCCGGCGGCGATCTCCTCGGTGCCGTTCGCGGGCGCGCTCGGCTCGCTGCTGGACGGCGTCGCCGGTGACATCCCCGGCCAGCACGCCCGCTTCGAGTCGGCGCCGCTGGACGAGCCGGTCGACGTGGTGGGCGCGCCCACCGTGCGGATCAGGGCCGCCTCACCGACCGGCGAGGCGGTGCTCTTCGTGAAGCTTTACGACGTCGACCCGCAGGGCGCTGCCACGCTGCCCTCCGGCCTGGTCGCGCCGGTGCGCCTGACCGGCCTGCCGGCCACCGTCGACGCGGCCACGCCGGTCACCGTGACGCTGCCGGGGATCGTCCGGCGGGTCGAGGCCGGGCACCGGCTGCGGCTCGTGGTGGCGACGTCGGACCAGGCGTACGCCTCGCCCGCCGAACCGGCCGTGCACACGGTGGCGCTCGCCGACGGGCCGCTGACGCTGCCCACCGTCGACGCCACGCCGATCCCCACCACCGCCGCGATCTGGCGCTGGGCGCTGGCCGGCCTGCTCGTCGCGATCGTGGCCGGGCTCGTCGTGGTCGTGCTGCTCACCCGCCGCCGGCACCGTCGCCAGGACGACTCCGTGCACCCGGAGTACGCGGGCGTCCCGCTCGCCGTGCGCAACCTGCGCAAGGAGTACGCGGACGGCTTCGTCGCGGTCTCCGACGTGGACTTCGAGGTGCACCCCGGCCAGGTGGTCGGCCTGCTCGGGCCCAACGGCGCGGGCAAGACCACCACGCTGCGGGTGCTGATGGGACTGACCCAGCCCACCGCCGGGGAGATCTACGTCTTCGGTCACCGGCTGGTGCCGGGCTCGCCGGTGCTGTCCCGGATCGGCGCGCTGGTCGAGGGGCCGGGCTTCCTGCCGCACCTGTCCGGCCTGGACAACCTCAAGGCGTACTGGCGGGCCACCGGCCGGCCGTGGGAGGACGCGCACTTCGACGAGGCGCTGGAGATCGCCGGCCTGGGCGACTCGGTGCACCGGCGGACGAAGAAGTACAGCCACGGCATGCGGCAGCGGCTGGCCATCGCCCAGGCCATGCTCGGCCTGCCCGAGTTGCTGGTGCTGGACGAGCCGACGGACGGGCTGGACCCGCCGCAGATCGCCGAGATGCGCCGGGTGCTCCAGCGTTACGCCACCGACGGCCGGGCGGTGCTGGTCTCCAGCCACCTGCTGGCCGAGGTGGAGCAGACCTGTACGCACGCGGTGGTGGTGAACAAGGGGCGGATCGTGGCGTCCGGCCCGGTGGAGGAGATCGTCGGCGAGTCGCCGAGCGTGCTGTTCGAGGTGAGCGACCCGGACGCGGCGCGCACGGTGCTCGACCGGCTCGACGGCGTACGGGTGCTGCCCGACGCCGAGGGCGGGCTGGTGGTCGACACCAACGGCACCGCCCGCAGCGAGGTGGTGGCCGAACTGGTCCGCGCCGGCATCGGGGTGGACCGGGTGGTGCCCCGGCGCCGCCTGGAGGACGCGTTCCTCGCCCTGGTGGGCGAGAACTCTCGGGGAAGCGGGGACCGGTGATGGCGGGTTCGTCTGTGGCATCGTCGCCTGGTGGCGGCACGTCCGGTACGGCGGCGCCGGGCGCGGGCGGGGCGGCGGCCGGTTACCGGCCCTCGGCCACGCTCCCGTTCGGCGCGGAGTTCCGGCGGCAGGCGTCGCGCCGGCGTACCCAGCTCGCGCTGGGGTTCATGGTGCTGCTGCCGCTGATCATCCTGGTGGCGTTCCAGTTCGACGCCGGGGACGACGACGGCGGCGGGCGGGGCGAGTTCTCCAGCCTGGCCGACCTGGCCACGTCGGGCGGGCTCAACTTCACCCTGTTCTCGATCCTGGTGTCCGCGTCGTTCCTGCTGGTCGTGGTGGTGGCGCTGTTCTGCGGCGACACGGTGGCGAGCGAGGCGAGCTGGGGCAGCCTGCGCTACCTGCTGGCGGTGCCGGTGCCCCGGGCCCGGCTGCTCGCGGTGAAGCTGGTCGTCGCGCTCGCGTACTCCGGGCTGGCCCTGCTGTTGCTGGCCGGCACCGCGCTGCTCGCCGGCACGCTCCGGTACGGCTGGAAGCCACTGAGCAGCCAGGTCTCGGCCGAGCTGGCGCCGGCGGACGGGTTGCTGCGGCTGCTCGGCGTGCTCGGCTATCTCGCGGTCGTGCTGCTGGTGGTGGCCGGACTGGCGTTCCTGCTGTCGGTGACCACCGATGCCGCGCTCGGCGCGGTCGGCGGCGCGGTGCTGCTGTGGATCCTGTCCAGCATCCTGGACCAGATCACCGCGCTGGGCGGGCTGCGGAACCTGCTGCCGACCCACTACAGCAGCGCCTGGCTGGGGTTGCTGTCGACGCCGATGCAGACCGACGACGTGGTCAAGGGCGCGTTCTCGGCGGTCGTCTACGCCACGCTGTTCTGGGGCCTGGCCTTCTGGCGCTTCACCCGCAAGGACGTCACGAGCTGAGGTGATCGGACGGGGTCACCACGGGAGCGCCTCGGCCCATATCATGGGAGCGTTCCCATGCGATTGTCCCGCCTGCAAAGATATCGATTAACATCAATCGATACTCCCGCCATCCTGGACGGCGTCCGGCACCCGTACCAGGAGGTTCCCTATGATCCCGGCGCAGCTGAAAGACCCCGTGCTGTCCCTGTTCCGCATCGTCACCGGCCTGCTCTTCCTCTGCCACGGCGCCGCCTCGATCTTCGGCCTGTTCGGCGGCAACCCGGCCACCGGCGGTGCCGTCCCGTTCGCCACCTGGCCCAGCTGGTGGGCGGCGCTGATCCAGCTCGTGTGCGGCGCGCTGGTCCTCGTCGGCCTGTTCACCCGGCCGGCCGCGCTGCTCGCCTCCGGCTCGATGGCGTACGCGTACTTCGTGGTGCACCAGCCGCACCACCTGATGCCGATGCAGAACGGCGGCGAGCTGGCCGCGCTCTTCTGCTGGTCGTTCCTGCTGGTCGCGGTGCTCGGCCCGGGAAACTGGGCGCTCGACGCGCTGCTGGCCCGCCGCCGGTCCACCGCGACCGAGCCCGCCGCCGCGCCGGCCTCGGTCCCGGTCTGAGCGTTCGCACCGAACCAGATCCCGGTCGGGGTGCTCCCGTGCCGGGCTCTGGTTCCTACAGCGGATTGACCGGCGGAGTCGTGGGCGAGGGCGGGGCGGCCGGCGTGGGCGTGTCGGCCGGGCCGGGCTTGCGGCGCTCCCACGCGCTGACGCCCAGCCGGCCGGTGTTGCCGAGGTCGATCGGCCCGTCCAGGGCGACCGGGTGCGCCGGCCGGCCGGCCACCGGCGCGACGTCGAGTCCGGTGCCGTTCGTCGCCGGCACCGTCGCGTCGGTGACCAGGTTCCGCCAGATCAGCGCCGCGCCGGCCCGCTCGCCGGGGGCCAGCACGATCCGGGTGGGCGGGTGGTCGAAGCCGGAGGTGATCGGCTTGGCGCCCGGGATGATCCGCACCTCGATCGGGTCGCCGTCGGCGTCCCGGAGCGCGACCGCCGGATAGCCGCGCAGCTCGTACGGCCGGTCGCCGCAGTTGAGCAGGTCCAGGCCCATCGCCCGCAGCCCCATCGCGGCGCTCACCCCCAGCTCGGTGATCGCGACGCCCTCCGGCGAGCAGGTGGCGGCGGGCGTCGGCTCGGCCGTGGCGGCACCCGGCCGCGGCGGCGCCGTGGGCATCGGATCGGACACTCCTTCCGCGGGCCCCTGCGCCGGGGCGCAGGCTGCCATCAGCGTCACGCCGGTGAGGGCGCCGATCAGGCGCACCGATCTCCGCATCGGGTGATCATGCCACTCGGCCGCGCTCGGCGAGGACCGCATCGAGCAGGCCCGGGTAGCCCGCTGTGGTGGAGCCGGTCGCGGTGGTCGGACGCCGAGCCGGCCCACAGCGTGGGATCCCGAGGTGGCGCGGCCGTGAGCAGCGCCTAGACTCGGCGGCACAACTGAATACCTCATCCAGAGGGGCTGAGGGATACGGCCCGACGACGCCCCGGCAACCACCCGCACGCTCGACGACGAGCGACAGCGGGCAGGTGCCAATTCCGTCCCCGCCGCACCCGGCGATGCGGGGAAAGATGAGAGGAACTCCTCGACATGACGTCGACGCTTCCCGTCGCCACCGGTATCGACACCACCCTCAGCCCGGCCCGCGCCCTGGTCTGCCGTGCCTGTTCGGCGCGGTACCCGCTCGCCGCGCAGCACGCCTGCTACGAGTGTTTCGGGCCGCTGGAGGTCGACTACGACACCGCCGCGCTCGCCACCGTCACCCGTGAGCAGATCGAGGCCGGTCCGGACAACATCTGGCGGTACGCGGCGCTGCTGCCGGCCGGTCAGGACCCGGCCACCCGGGTCACGCTCGACCCGGGGCTGACCCCGCTCGTCGCCGCCCCGCACCTCGCGGCCGAACTGGGGCTCACCGCGCCGCTCTGGGTCAAGGACGACAGCGCGAACCCCACCCACTCGTTCAAGGACCGGGTCGTCTCGGTGGCGCTCACCGCGGCCCGCGCGCTCGGCTTCGCCCGCTACGCCTGCGCCTCCACCGGCAACCTCGCCAACTCCGTCGCCGCGCACGCGGCCCGGGCCGGCGTGCCGTCGATCGTCTTCATCCCCGGCGACCTGGAGCAGGGCAAGGTCGTCACCACCGCTGTGTACGGCGGCGACCTGGTCGCCATCGACGGCTCGTACGACGACGTGAACCGGCTCTGCGGCGAGCTGGTGGAGACCGACGAGTTCGAGGACACCGCGTTCGTCAACGTGAACGTCCGGCCCTACTACGCGGAGGGCTCCAAGACGCTCGGCTACGAGGTGGCCGAGCAGCTCGGCTGGCGGATCCCGGCCCAGGTGGTCATCCCGATGGCCAGCGGCGAGCTGCTCACCAAGATCGACAAGGCGTTCGCCGAGCTGGTCGAGATCGGGCTGGTCGAGGCGCCGGCCGGCGGCTGGAAGGTGTTCGGCGCGCAGTCGGCCGGCTGCAACCCGATCGCCACCGCGCTGCACGGCGACACCGACACGATCGTGCCGGTCAAGCCGGCCGGCATCGCCAAGTCGCTGAACATCGGCGACCCGGCGGCCGGGCTGTACGCGCTGGAGGCGGTGCGGCGTACCGGCGGCTGGATGGACTACGCCGCCGACGACGAGATCCGCGCGGGCATCCGGCTGCTCGCCCGTACCACAGGGGTGTTCGCCGAGACGGCCGGCGGCGTGACGGTCGCGGTGCTGCGCAAGCTGGTCGAGTCGGGCCGGCTCGACCCGGCCGCCGAGACGGTGGTGTTCAACACCGGCGAGGGCCTGAAGACGCTCGACGCGGTGGCCACCCAGGTCGGCCCCACCCACCGCATCAAGCCCAGCCTCCGCGCCGCCCGCGACGCCGGCCTCCTGGCCTGACCTTCCGGTCCTCCGCCACCTGCGCGGTGATCAAGGAGTATGTGTCGCCGGCCGGGCCGTTTCGTGACACGAACTCCTTGGTCACCGCCGTCGGCGGGGGTGGCCGGGTGGGGGAGGTGGGGCTCGCCCGGGTGGGGGATCGGGTGAGACCGGTGGGTAACCGGTGATGTGCGGTGAGTGCCAGAAAACCGCCCTCAAGGACTTGACGGCAGGAACCGGACGGCGCAAGATGCTTCGTGCGGGAGGGCATCCGCCGGAGACTTTTCAAGTTCTTGCGACCCAACGCCGGAGGCGTTGTGCGGACGTCCCTCCCGACCAACGTCCGAAGAGGCCAGCGGAAAACCGCTGGCCTCTTCGCTGTGTCCGGCGCACCCTCGGTGGCATGACGCTCACGGTGACGCCGCTGGATCCGACCGACCGGCAGACGCTCGACGCGGTCTACCGGATCGCCTGCGGCGCGCAGGCCGTCGACGAGCCGGACCTGCCCGACCTCTGCCGGCGGCGGTTCGAGGCGCCGCTGCGGCACCCGATGCCCGGCATCGACACGCGCTGGCTGGTGGCCCGGTTGGACGGGCAGCCCGTCGGCTGGCTCCGGCTCTACCTGCACACGATCGACAACACCGAGAACGCGAGCGTCGAGCTGACCGTGGACCCGGCGTGCCGGCGGCAGGGCATCGGGCGCACGCTGCACGACCACGGCGTCCGGCTGCTGCGGGAGCACGGCGGCAAACGACTGGTCGGCGCTACCGTCGCCGCGCTGCCCGACGAGGAGGGGCGGGTCTTCCCCGGTGCCGCGTTCGCCGCCGCCGTGGGCGCCAAGCCGGCGCTGGCCGACGTCCGCCGCCGCCTCGACGTGGCCGGGCTCGACCGTGACCGGCTCGCCGCGCTGCTGGCCGACGCGCGCGCCGCGGCGACCGGCTACCGGCCGGTGCGGTGGCGCGACCACACGCCCGAGGAGTACGTCGCGGACGTCGCCTACCTGGAGGGCCGGCTGCTGCTCGACGCGCCGATGGGCGAGCTGGACTGGGAGCCGGAGCAGATGGACGCCGCGCGGGTGCGGGACGCGGAGCGGGCACTGGACGCCCGGGGCGTACGCCGGTACAACACCGGCGCGGTGCACGAGGCGACCGGCCGCCTGGTCGGGTGGACCCAGCTCAGCCTGGACGCGAGCAGCACCGACCACGCCTGGCAGCAGATCACCCTCGTCGACCCCGGCCACCGCGGCCACCGGCTGGGCCTGCTCTGCAAGGCCGGGAACCTGGAGTACGCGCTGGCGCACGAACCGGCGTTGCGGGCCGTCGACACCTGGAACGCGGCCGTGAACCGCCACATGATCGCGATCAACGAGCAACTCGGGTTCCGCCCCGCCGCCGGTTCGGTCGACTGGCAGTTGACGATCTGAGTTGTGACACGCCCCTACTGATCTGGTGCCTTTCTGTTGCATGATGGCGGGCATGACGGAGACCCCGCACCCCCTGTACGACAGGCACCGCGAGACCCTCGACCGGGCGCTGACCGCCATCGCGGAGCGCGGGTACTGGTCGGCCTATCCCGAGTCGCCCAGCCCCCGGGTGTACGGCGAGACCGCCGCCGCCGACGGCAAGGCCGCCTTCGAGGCGTACCTGGGCGGGGACTTCCCGCTCGACCAGGCCGGTGACGGCACCACGGTGGCCACCGAGGCCAGCCCGTTCGGGGTGGCGCTGGACGTGCGCTACCCGCACGCGGGCGCCGACCAGCTGGTGTCCGCCGCGAGCGCCGCGCTGCCCGCCTGGCGCGACGCGGGCCCGCAGGCCCGGGCCGGTGTCTGCCTGGAGATCCTGGACCGGCTGCACCGCAACGTGTTCGAGCTGGCCAACGCGGTGCAGTTCACCAGCGGCCAGGCGTTCGTGATGGCGTTCCAGGCCGGTGGCGCGCACGCGCTGGACCGCGCGCTGGAGGCGGTCGCCTACGCGTACGCCGAGATGACCCGCCACCCGGGGACGGCCGGCTGGGAGAAGGCCGCCGGCAAGGGCGACCCGCTGCGGATGACCAAGACGTTCCACGTGGTGCCGCGCGGGGTCGCGCTGGTCATCGGCTGCAACACGTTCCCGACCTGGAACTCGTACCCCGGTCTGTTCGCCTCGCTCGCCACCGGCAACCCGGTCGTGGTGAAGCCGCACCCGCGCGCGGTGCTGCCGCTGGCGATCACCGTCAGGTACGCCCGCCAGGTGCTCGCCGAGGCCGGCTTCGACCCGAACCTGGTGCAGCTCGCCCCCGAGACCGACGGCGAGAAGCTCGCCACCACGCTGGCCCTGCACCCGGCCGTGAAGATCGTCGACTTCACCGGCTCCACCGAGTACGGCGACTGGCTGGAGGCGAACGCCCGGCAGGCCGCCGTCTACACCGAGAAGGCCGGCCTGAACACGGTGGTGATCGACTCCACCGACGACTTCGCCGGGCTCTGCCGCAACCTCGGTTTCACGCTGACGCTGTACAGCGGCCAGATGTGCACCACCTCGCAGAACCTGCTGATCCCGCGGGACGGCATCGAGACCGACCAGGGTCACAAGAGCTTCGACGAGGTGGCGGCCGGGATCGCCGGCGCGGTCGCCAAGCTGACCGCCGACCCGGCCCGGGGCGTCGAGCTGACCGGCGCGATCGTCAACGACGGCGTGCTGGAGCGGCTGGAGGAGGTCACCAAGGTCGGCGAGCCGGTGCTGGAGTCGCGCACCGTCGAGCACCCGTCCTTCCCCGGCGCGGTGGTGCGTACGCCGACTGTGGTGAAGCTCGACGCGTCCGACACCGCCACCTACTCGCGGGAGTGGTTCGGGCCGATCTCGTTCGCCATCGCCACCGACTCCACCGAGCACAGCCTGCGCATCCTGCGCGAGACGGTGGGGGAGAAGGGCGCGCTGACCGCGGGCGTCTACTCCACGAACGAGGCGGTGCTGGACGCGGCCGAGGCGGCGGCGATCGACGCCGGGGTGCACCTGTCCTGCAACCTGACCGGCGGGGTGTTCGTCAACCAGTCGGCGGCGTTCTCCGACTTCCACGGTTCGGGCGCGAACGCGGCGGCCAACTCGGCGCTGACCGACGGCGCGTACGTGGCAAACCGGTTCCGCATCGTGCAGAGCCGCCGGCACGTCTGAAAGGAGGGGCCCCTTCTTAACGCCTCCGGTAGAGGAGGGGCCCCTTATTAACGCCGCGCCGGCTCAGGCCGGGCGGCGCATCTGCAGCTCGTGCAGACCGGCGATCCGGGGGTGCGGCACGCGTACGCCGGTGTCCACGAAGCCCAGCTTCTGATAGGCCCGGTAGGCGCGGTCGTTGCCGACCACCACCTCCATCATCAGCTCGGGCCGTCCGCAGGCGCGCGACCAGGCAGCCACCTCGTCGACGAGCGCCGCCAGCAGGCCGCTGCCCCGCCGGGCCGGCGTCACGTAGACCGCGTAGACGAGCGTCAGGCCCGGCTCGTCCGGCGCGGCGATGCCGCCGGCGTGGCCGACCAGACGGCCGCCCGGGTCGGCCACGAACTGCGCGGTGTGGTCGCCCCGGGAGACGGCCGCGACCCGGGCCGCGAACTCCGCGTGCGGCCGGGCGGCGGCCTCGGCCACCGTCTCCAGGAAGGCCAGCGGGGAGTCGGCCAGCATCTCCAGCCGGAGCGCCCGCATCCGGCCGGCGTCCTCCGGCCGGACCCGGCGGACGGTGGTCGTGGTGCTCACGCTGGTCATGCCGCATGCATACCGGACGGCCCGCGACGGGTGTGCGACAGGCCCGGGTACGCCCCGGAATATGCCCGATTTGTGGTCGTGCGCCGTCGTCACGCCTCGTGTAGCGTGCGATTTCGGTCACCGAATTCAGCGTCGCCGATCGCTGGACCGGTGCGCCACCGGTGCCGGTCCGCCGGTTTCCGGGTGTTGGAACGCCGCGCAGAGTGAGGAAGTGCACCGTGGCACAGGGCACCGTGAAGTGGTTCAACGCCGAAAAGGGCTACGGCTTCATCGCCGTCGACGGCGGGCAGGACGTCTTCGTCCACTTCTCCGCGATCGAGATGGACGGCTACAAGGCGCTCGACGACGGCCAGCGCGTCGAGTTCGAGATCGCGCAGGGGCAGAAGGGTCCGCAGGCCGAGCGGGTCCGCGTCATCGCCTGACCTGCGGCGGGCGGTGCTCCCGCGACCGGACCCCGGCCCGGGGGCTGCGTTGCGGCCGACCACCATGGAAGATCATGAGCCGTTCCAGCCGTAGTCGCTGAGGAGGGCCCATGTCCGATCTGCCCCCGTCGGGTTCCACCGAGCCGGCGGCGTCCGGCCCTCCGGCCGACCCGACCGCGCCCCCGCCGCCTGCCGCCGAGCCGGCACCGGGACCGTCGGGGACCACCGGAGGGGCCACGCCCGCCTCCGGCGCGTCCGGCGCCGACCCGTGGGCCGGTCATACCGGCCCCGTGCCGATCGTCCCGGCCGAGCCGGGGTACGACACCTCGCAGCCCGGCGCCCCGTTCCCGGCCAACCCGCCCGGATGGACCGCGCCGGATGACACCTCACCCGGCCACACCTCGCAGGGCTGGACCGTGCCGCCGGGCACTCCTCCGCAGGGCTGGAACGCGCCGGGCACTCCTCCGCACGGTTGGAACGCGCCGCCGGGCACCCCGCCGCCGGGATGGGGTGGTCCGGCGTACCCGGGCTATCCGATGCCCGGTGCGGCCTACCCGGTCCCCGGTGCGGCGTACCCGGTGCCGGCCGGTCCCGGGGCGTACGCCGGCTGGTTCCCGGGCATCGACCCGCAGGATCCGCTCGTCAACCCGCCGCACGCGGGCATCGGTCCCTGGTTCGCCCGCTGCACCGCCGCGCTGCGGCGCGGCTGGCGGCAACTGCTGCCCATCGTGCTGCTCACCCAGGTCGTCCCGGCGGCGGTGATCGGCGTCCTCACGCTCGTCTTCAGCCCCGAGGGCGAGATGGCGACCGCCCCGGACGGTGCGCCGGTGCTGCCGGCCGGCTTCTGGGGGCAGATGTTCGCCTTCTACGGCGTGCTCCTGTCCGCCGGGCTGGTGTTCGGCCTGCTCCAGGCGGCGGGCTGGGCCGCCGGCACCTGGGTGGTCGCCCGCCAGGCGGCCGGCGAACCGACCGGACTCGGCGCCGCCTTCCGGTACGGGCTGCGCCGTGCCCTCGGCCTGTGGGGCTGGACGCTCCTGGTCTCGCTGCTGGTCATGATCGGCAGTTGCTTCTGCCTGCTGCCTGGCCTCTACGCCGCGTTCGCGCTGGCCCTGTTCGGTCCGGTCTACCTGTTCGAGCGGCGGGAGCCGATCGGGCGGGCGTGGCGGTTGTTCCACAGCCGGTTCGGCATGGTGCTGGGCCGGGTCGCGCTGGTGATGGCTGTCCTCCTCGCGGCGACGGTGCTGGACGCGGTCGTGGGCGGGATCAGCGGGGCGGTGTTCGGCGTCGAGCCGATGAAGGCCGTCGGCACCGCGATCGGCGCCGTGGCGCTCGCCGTGTTCGGCGCCCTGCTGGCTGCACCGGCCTACCTGGCGCAGCAGGTCGGGCTGGTCGTCACGTACGCCGAACAGCGGGCTCAGGAAGGCCCGGTGAACGCGGCCCGGCTGGCGGCGGAACTCGGCTGAGCGGGGCTGTCGTGCTTGCACTCGGCTAGGGAGAGTGCTAAACAAGTCATTGGCACTCGCGTACGGTGAGTGCCAGAAGGTCGGGGCGGTAGGGCCACGGCCGCGCCGGTGTCCGAAGGGACGCCGGAGCGGTACGAGGCCGGTCGTCGCGGGCTGTCCGGCCCGACCGAGGAGACGTCGTCGTCGCCAGGTGGCGACGTCCCCAAGGTGCGTACACCAGACGGCCCATCCGGGCATCCGGGTGGCCCGTGAGTGTCCAGGAGGACAACGCCGTATGGCCAAGATGATCGCGTTCGACGAAGAGGCGCGCCGCGGCCTCGAGCGGGGCATGAACCAGCTCGCCGACGCCGTGAAGGTGACCCTCGGCCCCAAGGGCCGCAACGTCGTGCTCGAGAAGAAGTGGGGTGCCCCCACCATCACCAACGATGGTGTGAGCATCGCCAAGGAGATCGAGCTCGAGGACCCGTACGAGAAGATCGGCGCCGAGCTGGTCAAGGAGGTCGCGAAGAAGACCGACGACGTCGCCGGTGACGGCACGACGACGGCGACCGTCCTGGCCCAGGCCCTGGTCCGTGAGGGTCTGCGCAACGTGGCCGCCGGCGCCAACCCGATGGCCCTGAAGCGGGGCATCGAGGCCGCCGTGGCCAGCGTCTCGGAGGAGCTGCTCAAGCTCGCCAAGGACGTGGAGACCAAGGAGCAGATCGCCTCCACCGCCTCCATCTCCGCCGCCGACCCCAGCGTCGGCGAGATCATCGCCGAGGCGATGGACAAGGTGGGCAAGGAAGGTGTCATCACCGTCGAGGAGAGCAACACCTTCGGCCTGGAGCTCGAGCTCACCGAGGGCATGCGCTTCGACAAGGGCTACATCTCCGCCTACTTCATGACCGACCCGGAGCGTATGGAGGCCGTCTTCGACGACCCGTACATCCTGATCGTCAACAGCAAGATCTCGTCGGTGAAGGACCTGCTCCCGATCCTGGAGAAGGTCATGCAGTCGGGCAAGCCGCTGCTGATCATCGCCGAGGACCTGGAGGGCGAGGCCCTCGCCACCCTGGTGGTCAACAAGGTCCGTGGCACCTTCAAGTCGGTCGCCGTCAAGGCGCCGGGCTTCGGTGACCGCCGCAAGGCCATGCTGACCGACATCGCCATCCTCACCGGTGGCCAGGTCATCAGCGAGGAGGTCGGCCTCAAGCTGGACGCGACCGGCCTCGAGATGCTGGGCCGCGCCCGCAAGGTCGTGGTGACCAAGGACGAGACCACCATCGTCGACGGTGCCGGCGACGCCGAGCAGATCCAGGGCCGGGTGAACCAGATCCGGGCCGAGATCGACAAGAGCGACTCCGACTACGACCGGGAGAAGCTGCAGGAGCGTCTGGCCAAGCTGGCCGGCGGTGTTGCGGTGATCAAGGTCGGCGCGGCCACCGAGGTCGAGCTGAAGGAGCGCAAGCACCGCATCGAGGACGCCGTCCGCAACGCGAAGGCCGCCGTCGAGGAGGGCATCGTCCCGGGTGGTGGCGTCGCGCTGGTGCAGGCCGGCAAGACCGCCTTCGACAAGCTGGACCTGGCCGGCGACGAGGCGACCGGCGCGCAGATCGTCAAGATCGCGCTGGACGCCCCGCTGCGGCAGATCGCCGTCAACGCCGGTATGGAGGGTGGCGTCGTCGTCGAGCGGGTCCGCAACCTCGACCCGGGTCACGGCCTCAACGCCGCGACCGGCGAGTACGTGGACCTGCTGGCCGCGGGCATCATCGACCCGGCCAAGGTGACGCGTTCCGCGCTGCAGAACGCCGCCTCGATCGCCGCGCTGTTCCTCACCACCGAGGCCGTCGTGGCGGACAAGCCGGAGAAGACCCCGGCCGCCCCGGCGGGCCCGGGTGGCGGGGAGATGGACTTCTGAGTCCAGCTCCACCCAGTACGCCGAAGGGGGCGGGCCGCGTCAGCGGTCCGCCCCCTTTCCGCGTATCCGGCTCAGGTGGGCAGCCGGCGCTGGTTGCGCCGCTTGTGCGCCCTGTCGTACGGCGGTGGCGGCCGCCTCGGCTCGTCCACCGGCTGCCGTGGCTCCTCCACCGGTGGTGCGTCTGCGCCGGTCAGCTCGGCGAGCTGCTCGGCGTCGCCGACGTCGAGCCGGTCGAACGGGAGCTGGCCGGGAAGCTCGTCGGCCGGGCGCCGGGCCGCCGCCGGATCCTCGGCCCGTTCGTCATTCGTGGTCATGCACCGCCTCCTCTGCTCCGACCGTAGAGCCCGGTCGATGGCGAAGGAGGCTGAATGGCACTATTGACGTCTATGCCCCTTTGATGGCTTTCCGGTAGAGGAAGAACACCCGCTCGATCCGGGCGCCCGCCGCGTTCGAGTAGAACGGCACCGGCCCCACCCAGCCGATCTGCGCCGCGGTGATCCCGGCCGCCGCCTGGTCGCGCAGGCACCGGCGCAGCAGCACGCCGCCGATCCCGGAGCCCTCCGCCGCCGGTGCGGTGCCCATCGGCCCGAACCAGCTCGGCCGCGCCGAACCGTACGCGGCGAACCCGAGGATCTCGCCGTCCCGCTCGGCGAGGTGCACACCCGCGTCCGGCCGTCCCACCGAACCGGCCAGCTCACCGTCCCAGGCGCCGCCGAACGTGGACCTGGCGAACGCGGCGAGCGCCGGCAGGTCGTCGGAGGCGGCACGGCGTACCGTCACGCCCCGCCCGGCCAGCCGCTGCTCGGCGGCCTCGGTGGGGCGCAGCGCCGCCGACCCCTCGGACAGCTCGGCGGTCATGTTCCAGGCGGTACGGTCCTGCCGGTAGCCGAGCCGCTGCGCGGCGCAGACCGCCGGGGTGTAGCGCACGTCGACGCCCGGCCAGGCGTAGTGCGGCGGGTTGCCGGCGAGCAGCACCTCGGCCGCGCCGAGCGCGCCGAGCCGGCTCTCCGCCTCGGTCAGCAGCGCCCCGCCCACGCCCTGGCGGCGCTCAGTGGGCGCGACAGCGACCAGGTCGACGTGGCCGAGGCGCGGATCGGCCGCCGACAGCGACCCGACGAGTACGCCGACCAGCGCGCCGTCGCGTACCGCACCGAGGCGCAGCACCGGGCGGTCGGCTGCGGCCCGCTCCGCCACGGTGACCACCACGGCTGACGCCTCGGCCGCATCCTCCGGCAGATCGAACGACAGCCGGCACAGCTCGACCACCTCGGGCAGCCGGTCCCGGCCCAGCTCGATGATCTCCACGTCCATGGACGCCGACCCTAGGGCATCGGCAGACCAATGGACAGGGTTGTTAACCGGTCGCCACCGACCGGGCCGCGCGGACCGCCGCGTACGCGTCGACGAGCCCGGCGCCGGAGACGTCCTGCGTTCCACCGCAGGCGTCGGCGGGCTGGGTGACCGGCTGCGCGGTGTCGCGCAGGATCGCCCGGGTCCGCTCCAGGTCTCCGACCAGTGCCGGGTTCGCCGACCACATCAGCGCCACCACGCCCGCGACCTGTGGCGTGGCCATCGAGGTGCCGTCCAGGGTGGCGTACCCGCCGTCCGGCATCGCGGACAGCACCGCGGCGCCCGGGGCGACCAGGTCCGGCTTGGCCCGACCGTCCGGCGCCGGGCCGCGGCTGGAGAACTCGGTGACGCGCCGCTGCCGGTCCACCGCCCCGACGGTCAGCACGTCCGGGTACGGCGCGGGCGCATCGTTGATCGAGCCGCACGACGGGCCGGTGTTCCCGGCCGCGGCCACCACCAGGATGCCGGCCGCGGTCAGCGCGGCGGTCGCCGGTCGCAGCGCCCCCGGGTCGCACCCCTCCACCGGCGGGCAGCCCCACGAGTTGGTGAGCACGTCCGGGGCGCGTGAGGGACGGCCGTCGGTGAGCGGGTTCCCGCCCTCGGGGAACGGGGCCAGCATGAACTGGAGGCAGTCGAGGTAGCGGGCCGGGCTGCCCATGTTGCGCTCCAGGTTGACGCAGCCGACCCAGCTCGCACCCGGCGCCACGCCGATCCCGTCCCGGCCCACCGCGCTGCCGAGCGTGTGCGTCCCGTGGCCACCCCGGTCGGCCGGGGCGCTGCGGCCCTCCCACGGGTCGTACCACGAGTCGTCGCCGCCCCGGAAGCCGCCCGCGAGCGCCGGGTGCCGGCCGTCCACCCCGGAGTCGGAGCTGCCGACCACCACGCCGGACCCGGTGACGCCCAGGTCCGACCAGACCCGGTCCGCGCCGATCAGCGAGACGTTCCAGGCCGGGCCGGCCGGCGCCGGGGCGTCGCCGCGCGCCTGCGGGGCGAGCGCGGGCAGCGGGCGCAGGCGCTGGCTCACCAGCACCCGGGCCACCTCGGGACGACTCGACAGCCAGGCCCGCACCGCCGGCCCGCCGTCCGTCTCGATCGCGTTCACCAGGTAGTACGGCGTCGGGTTCAGCCGCATCCCGGCCAGCGTGCGGCGCAGGTCGCCCTGCGTGCGGTCGGCTGTCGCCACCAGCCGCCGGTAGACCTCGGTCGCCCGGACGTCCCGCCCGGCCCGGCCCGGCGTCCCGGCCGGCAGGCCGGTCAGATCGGCCTGCTCGCGCAGCACCACCAGCAGCCGCTCGCCGTACAGTCCGGGCCGGCCGGGGACCACGTACACCACGGCGACGGCGGCGAGCAGCGCGGCGGCGACCAGCGCGGCCGGACCGCGCCGGGGCGCGCGGGTGCGGGACCGGGCGAGCAGCACGCCGTACCCGACTGCGAGCAGGACCGCGACGGCGAACGCCACGCCGGTGCCCACCGCGACCCAGAACGGCGCGTCGCGGGTGGCGGACAGCAGGAGGCTGATCTCCTCCGGGTCGGTGAACGCCAGCGGCCCCAGCAGGGCGAGCCCGACCAGCCGGCGCACCGGCGCGGGCCCGGCCGAACGACCCGCGTGGCGGGCCGCCGCCTCCAGCGCGGCCAGCACGAAACCGAGCGGCGGCAGCAGCACCAGCGCCGGCAACTGCACGCCCGACTGCCCGGCGCCGGCCGCGAGCGGCGTCAACGCGACACCCGCGACCAGACCGCCGACGAGCACCAGCCGGACCGGACCCGGCCCGAACGCGGCCCAGAAACCGGCGCCGAGCAGTGCCCCGGCGAGCGCGCCCAGCGCGGCGGCGGCCAGGCCGGCGAGCAGCGTCTCCAGCGCTCCGCCGAGCGCGCCCACCCAGGCCCACGGCAGGAGTACGGCCAGCCCGGCCGCGATCGCCAGCAGCGACACCGACCCGAACCGGCCCTCCGGGGCCGCGTCCACCACCACCGGTGGCCGGACCCGGCCGAGACGGACGGCGACGAGCGCGAGCGCCGCGGCGGTCACCGCGAGCGCGGCCAGGTACGCCTCGTGGTGCACCGGCGGCACCGTCCGCAGCAGCGTGGTCGCGCCGAGCGCGACCACGGCGGCGGTCCAGGCCCGGCCGGTCGCCCGCAGCGCGGGGGAGCGGGGCGCGAGCGCGAGCGCCAGCGCCGGGGCGCCGGCCAGCAGCACCGTGGCCACCGCGACCACCGGCCAGGCCGCCACCGGCCGGTCCGCGCCGATGACCAGCGCCACCTGGTCGACCAGCCAGCCGGTGATCTGGCCCGGCACGGTGACCAGCACGATCCACACCCCGGTCGCCACCGCCGCCACGACCGGCCACGGACCGGTCTCGCGCGGTGGCGGCGGTACGGGGGCGAGCGGCGGACCGGTCAGCATGGTCATCACGGTACGGCCGGGCCGTGTCGCCGCGCGCCCGGGACGGTTACCGTTGACTGGTGCGTGACCCGAGTGTGTCCCGATCCACGGCCGGCCGGCTGTCCGCCGAGCGCCGCGCCGACGACCTGCGCCGCCTCCGGGCCGAGCGGTTCGACGTGCTGGTCATCGGCGGTGGCGTCACCGGAGCGGGCGCCGCGCTCGACGCCGCCTCCCGAGGGCTGAAGGTCGCCCTGGTGGAGGCGCGCGACTACGCCGCCGGCACGTCCAGCCGGTCCAGCAAGCTGATCCACGGCGGCCTGCGCTACCTGGAGCAGCTGGAGTTCCACCTGGTCCACGAGGCGCTGACCGAGCGCGGTCTGCTCGCCACCCGGCTCGCGCCGCACCTGGTCCGGCCCGTGCCGATCCTGGTGCCGCTGCCCGCCGAGGGCGGCGCGGGCGACCTGCCCCGGCGGTTCTTCCGCCGCTCCTACTACGGCCTCGGCGTGGCCGCGTACGACGCGTTCGCCGGGATCTTCGGCGGCGGTCGCGGCATGCCGCTGCACCGGCACCTCACCCGCGAGGGCACCCGCCGGATCTTCCCCAGCCTCCGGCCGGACAAGCTGGCCGGCGCGATCCGCTACTACGACGGCCAGGTCGACGACGCCCGCCTGGTGGTGACGCTGGCGCGTACCGCGGCGAGCCTCGGCGCGACTGTGGTGACGAGCGCCCGCGCGGTCGGCCTGACCCGGCAGGCCCGGGAGGTCACCGGCGTGCGGGTCCGCGACCTGGAGGCGCCCGCCGGTTCGCCGGACGCCGAGTTCGAGGTACGCGCCCGCACCGTGATCGCCGCCACCGGCGTGTGGAGCGACGACATGTCGCGGATGCTCAACGACGTCGGGCTGCGCCCGAAGCTGCGGGTCCGGGCCTCCAAGGGGGTGCACCTCGTGGTGCCCCGCTCGGCGATCGTCGGCGAGACCGGCCTGATCCTGCGTACCGCGACGAGCGTGCTGTTCGTCATCCCCTGGGGCGGGCACTGGATCATCGGCACCACCGACACGGACTGGCAACTCGACAGGTCCCACCCGGCCGCGACCGCGAGCGACATCGACTACCTGCTGTCGCAGGTCAACATGGTGCTGGACCGGCCGCTGACCACCGCCGACATCGAGGGCGTCTACGCCGGGCTGCGCCCGCTGCTGGCCGGCGAGGCGGACTCCACCTCCAAGCTGTCCCGCGAGCACGCCGTGGTGGAGCCGATGCTCGGCCTGCTGCTGGTCGCGGGCGGGAAGTACACCACCTACCGGGTGATGGCCTCCGACGTGGTCGACCGCGCGATGCACCGGCTCGGCCGGACCCGCTCCTCGCGTACCGCCGACCTGCCGCTGCTCGGCGCCGACGGGTACGCCGCCATGTGGCGGGACCGGGCCGACCTGGCCCGCCGGCACGGGGTGGCGGTCGGCGTGGTCGAGCACCTGCTGGAGCGCTACGGCAGCCTCACGCTGGAACTGCTCGCCCTGGTCGACGCCGATCCGCTGCTCGGCTCGCCGCTCGCGGGCGCGCCGGAATACCTGGCCGCCGAGGTGACGTACGCCGCCCGCGCCGAGGGCGCGCTGCACCTGGAGGACGTGCTCACCCGGCGTACCCGGATCTCGATCGAGACCAGCCACCGCGGCCTGGAGTCGGCGGAGCACGCCGCGGAGCTGATGGGTGCGGTGCTCGGCTGGGACGCGGCGACCCGGGACCGGGAGGTCGCCCACTACCGGGCGCGGGTGCTGGCCGAGCGGGAGTCGCAGCTCATGCCGGACGACATCGCTGCCGACGCGGCCCGCCTCGGCGCGCCCGACGTCCGCGGATTCGAGGCCGACCGGGGCACCGACGGTCCGGGCGTTGAACTTCCGGCCTCCCCCAGGTAGGGGATCCCCTACCCGGGCCGCTCGGCCGGTAGTGCGCGCTACCTACGGAAGTGTAGGTTTCCCCGCGTGGTTCGCCCATCCTGGTCGCGCGTCCCCGCTCTGTCCGCCGTCGTCCTGCTTGCGGCCGCTCTGACCGGCTGCTCCTTCGGACGGGCCGAGGGCGCCACCGCACCCGGGGCGGCGGGCACGGCCGGCCCGACACCGGACGGCAGACGCGTCTCCCTGGTGCAGCGGCTCGGTGACGGCCCGGTCCGCAACCTCGACGTGGACCCGTCCGGCCGCTGGCAGTGCCGCGACTGCGCCGGTGACGGCGTGGACGCCACCGGCACGCTCAGCCTGGAGCAGACCACGCGGCTCCAGCGGATGCTCGCGGACCCGGCGATCGCGAAGGAGACCGACCAGGCCCGCAGCTACAAGCAGGGCTGCATCGGAGTGCTGACGTCGACGCTGCTCGTGCCGCCGGACCTGACAGTCACCATCCAGGACTGCCCGGGCGAGCCGAAGCCGAAGGTGGCCTACGACGTGCTGCTGCTCGTCACCCAGGCCACGCCGGCCGAGGACAAGGGCTAGAAGACCTTGCCGGGGTTGAGCAGGCCGGCCGGGTCCAGCGCCGCCTTGATCGCCTGGTGCACGCGTACGCCCACCGGCCCGATCTCGCGGGCCAGCCAGTCCCGCTTGAGCAGCCCGACGCCGTGCTCCCCGGTGCAGGTGCCGCCCAGTTCCAGCCCCAGCCGCATGATCTCGTCGAAGGCCCGCCGTCCCCGGGCCAGGCTCGCCGGATCGGCCCGGTCGACCACGATGTTCGGGTGCATGTTGCCGTCGCCCGCGTGACCGACCACCCCGATCGGCACCCGGCACGCCTCGGCGATCCGGGCCACCCCGTCGAGCAGCTCCGCGAGCCGGCCGCGCGGCACCGCCACGTCGTCGATGACCAGGCCGCCGTTGCCGCCCGGGAACGTCTCCGCCGCGAACCGCTCCATCGCCGGATGGGCCAGCCGCCGCGCCTGGAGCAGGGCCGCCGCCTCGGTCGCGTCGGTGGCCGCGTAGACCTCGTCGGCACCCGCCGCCGTGCACACCTCGGCCAGCCGGGCCAGGTCGTCGGCGGCACGCGGGCCGGTGTCCACCGCCGCGAGCAGCAGCGCCTCGGCATCGGTGCGCAGACCCATCGGCCGGTACGCCTCGATCGCCCGCAGATGCGTCCGGTCCAGCAGTTCCAGCAGGCTCGGGGTGAGTCCCCGCTCGGCGATCCCGGCGACCGCGCCACCTGCCGTCGCCACAGTGGGAAAGACCGCGACCAGGGTCAGTGACTCCTCCGGGGCCGGGCGCAACGCCACAGTCACCTCGGTGATCACGCCGAGCGTGCCCTCCGAGCCGACGAAGAGGCGGGTCAGGTCGTACCCGGCGACCCCCTTGGCGGTACGCCGCCCGGTCCGCAGCACCTCGCCGGAGGCGAGCACCACCTCCAGGCCCAGCACGTACTCGCTGGTCACGCCGTACTTCACGCAGCACATGCCACCGGCGTTCGTGGCCACGTTGCCGCCGATGGTGGACGACTCCCACGAGCCGGGGTCCGGCGGATACCAGAGGCCGTGCTCCCGTACCGCACGGGCGAGCGCCGCGTTCACCACGCCCGGCTGCACCACGGCGATCCGGCCGACCGGGTCGATCTCCCGCACCGCGTCCATCGCCACGGTGCTCACCACCACCGCGCCGGCGACCGCGTTCGCCGCGCCGGCCAGCCCGGTCCGCGCACCCTGCGGCACCACCGGTACGCCGTGCCGCCCGGCCGCCCGGACCACAGCCACCACCTCATCCGTGCCGCGGGGGCGCACCACCGCCAGCGGGGTGCCCGAGTCGCACAGGTCGGCCTCGTCGCGCTCGTGCCCGGCCAGCAGATCCGGGTCGGTCAGCACGGCGGCGTCGCCGAGCGCGGCCCGCAGGTCGTCGAGGAGGGGATGGGCGGCCATGCCGGGAAGGCTACCGGCGTACCGTCTGTTGCCGTGCTCTACCTGGACCCGCCCGCCGTGCCCTGGCGCGGCCGGCTCTGGTCGCACCTGATCAGCGACGTCTCGTACGCCGAACTGCACGCGTTCGCCGAGATGCTCGGCGCGCCCCGGCGCGGCTTCGACCGCGACCACTACGACGTGCCGGCCGAGCGGTTCCGGGCGGCGGTCTGGCTGGGCGCCACGGTCGTGCCGTCGCGGGAGATCGTCCGCCTGCTGCGGGACTCCGGTCTGCGCCGCCCGAAGCACCGCGTCTCAGGTGAGCGCGGCCAGCTCCCGGGACAGATTGGCCCGGGCCGGGGCCTCCCAGCGGGCGTGCGGCTCGGGTAGGCGGTAGAGCGCCGGCAGGGCGAGCAGGTGCCGCAGCACCGCGGCCCGGCCGGTGCGGAAGTCCGGATCGGGCACGTGCGCGTACTCGGCGCGGATCGCCGCGGCGTACCTGTCGTAGCGCGCCGGCGGGGCGGCGAGCACCGCCAGGTCCGCGTCGCACAGCAGCGCGCCGTCCGGGTCGTCCGGCCCGACCGCGTGGCCGACGGTGAGCAGCACCAGGCGGCGTACCCCGGTCACCGTCGCGGCCGGGAGCCCGGCGGCGGCCAGCAGCTCGCCGGCCAGGTCGGCGCTGGCCCGCTCGTTGGCGTCGCCCGCCGCGCGCGGGTCGTAGACGGCGTCGTGGCACCACGCCGCCAGCCGGACCAGGTCGGGGTCGCGGGCCAGATCGGCGTACGCGTCGACCACGTCGAGCACCGCCCGCAGGTGCTCCTCGTCGTGGTAGCGCCGGTGCGGCTCCCGCCAGCCCGCCAGCAGCCGGGCACCGGCCCGGTCGGCTCCCGCCGGATCGGTCGCGCCCGCCGCCCGTGCCGTTTCCCGCCAGCGTGCCGTCAGGTCGTCCATCGGGTGCAGTCTGCCCCACTCCGGCCCGGTCGGAGGGATTCAGCCGGAGCGGTACGGGTAGTACCGGCCATGGCCCGGGAAGGACGACTGCGGTTCCTGCGTCGTGGCAACCTGCGTGAAGGGCTGGCGGACCGTGACGGGCAGCGGATCGCCTCCGCGATGGAGGAACTGCGGCACCGGGGCAAGGCGACGCTGCACGACCGGCTGCACCGGGTCCGTACCGCGTTCGGCCTCGCCGTGCAGGCCGGGCTCGCCGCCGGCCTGGCGTACCTGATCTCGCACCGGCTGCTGAAGAACCCGCAGCCGGTCTTCGCCCCGATCTCCGCTGTCGGCACGCTCGCCGCCTCGGTGGGGCAGCGGTTCCGGCGCACCGTCGAGCTGATCGTCGGGGTCGCGGTGGGCGTGCTCGTCGGCGACGCGCTCATCTACTTCGTCGGCACCGGCGCCTGGCAGCTCGCGCTCGTGGTGACCTCGGCGATCCTGCTGAGCATCTTCGCCGGGGCGAGCGTGGCCATCGTGATCCAGGCCGCGGCCACCGCGGTGCTGATCGTGACGCTCAGCCCGTCCACCGAGAACCTGGAGTTCCCCCGCTTCATCGACGCGTTGCTCGGTGGCGGCATCGCGCTGCTGGTCACCGCCATCCTGCTGCCGCTCAACCCGCTACGGGTGATCAACCGGGCCGCCCGGCCCGCGCTGGACCTGCTCGCCGGCCAGCTCGACGCCTGCGCCGACGCGGTGCGCAGCCGGGACCGGGACGCGGCCCAGCAGGCGCTGTTCCGCCTGCGGGAGAACAAGGAGGAACTGGCCGCCCTCTCCGAGGCGATCGAGGGCGCGAAGGAGACCAGCACGCTGTCCCCGGCTCGCTGGCACCGGCGCAGCGAGCTGACCCACTACGCCGAGGCGGCCGACCCGATCGACCGGGCCATGCGCAACACCGGCACGCTGATCCGCCGCGCGGTCACCATGATCGAGGACTCCGAACCGGTCCCCGAGCCGATGCCGGACGCGATCGGTCACCTGGCCGAGTCGGTGCGCCTGCTCCGCCAGGAGTTCGCCGCCGGGCAGGAGCCGCAGGAGGCCCGCGAGCGGTCGCTGCGCGCGGTGAGCGAGGCCGGGCGGGCGTACGCCGAGGGGGTCGGCTTCTCCGGCAGCGTGGTGATCGCCCAGGTGCGTACCACGGCGAGCGACCTGATGGTGGCCTCCGGGATCGAACAGGAGGAGGCGAACCGGCTGGTGCGGCAGGCGTTCGGCGAGAACCGCCAGGGCGAACCCGCAGCCCGGAACCCCGCCGCTCATCCCCCCACAGCCCCACCCGTCGGCTGACCCCCGCCCGGTCGCGCTCCCGCCCTGGCTCCCGCGCTCCCGCCCTGGCGCCCTGCCGCGTTGATCAAGGAGTTACCGGACTCCGAGGAGATCAACTAGTGCACAAACTCCTTGATCACCGCTCGAGGTGCGGTGGGGAGAGGGCTAGGGGAGGTGGGTCAGGGCGGTCAGGAGGGTGTCTACCTCCGGCTCTGTGGTGCCCAAGCCGAGGCTGGCGCGCAGGGCGGTCGGGGGCAGGTCGGTGCGGCCGGTACGGGCGGCGGCCTCGGCCAGCAGACGCCGGGTCAGCGGGTGCGCGCAGAACAGGCCGTCGCGTACCCCGATCCGGTGCCGGCTCGCCAGGTGGGCGGCCACCTCGGCGGAGTCCCGTCCGGCGACCACGAAGCTGACGATGCCCACCCGGGGCGCTTCGGGGGAGAACACGCGCAGCTCCACCACGTCCGGCAGCGCGGCCAGGCCGGTACGCAGCCGGGCCAGCAGCGCCTGTTCCCGGGCGTGCAGCGCGTTCCGGTCGGCCGCGCCGAGCGCCTCGCAGACAGCGGCGAGCGCCACCGCACCCAGCAGGTTCGGGGTGCCGGCCTCGTGCCGGGCCGGGCCGGCCGTCCAGCGCACCTCGTGCGTCGCGGCGCCGACGTGGCTGGTGGCGCCGCCTCCGGCCAGGTACGGCGGGGCCGCGTCCAGCCAGTCCGCGCGCCCGGCCAGCACGCCCGCGCCGAACGGGGCGTACAGCTTGTGCCCGGACAGGGCCACATAGTCCACGTCCAGCGCGGTCAGGTCGACCGGGGCGTGCGGGGCGAGCTGCGCGGCGTCGACCAGGATGCGGGCGCCGTGCCGGTGGGCCACCCGAGCCAGCTCGGCGACCGGCCAGCACTCGCCGGTGACGTTGCCGGCGCCGGTGACCGCGACCAGCACGGGCAGGCCGGGCCGGGCGTCGCGGGCGAGTTCGCCGAGCGCCGCCGCGAGGGACCGGACCGCTCCGGCCGGGCTGTCCGGGACCGGCAGCCGTACCGAGCCGCGCGGCCAGGGCAGCAGGTTGGCGTGGTGCTCGGCGCCGAACGTGATCACGGTGGTGCCGGCGGGCAACGCCCGGGCCAGCAGGTTCAGCGCGTCGGTGGTGTTCCGGGTGAAGATCACGTGGTCGTCGGGGCGGGCGCCGAGGAAGTCGCCGACCGTCTGCCGGGCCCGCTCGTACGCCAGTGTGCAGCGTCGCGACAGCGCGCCCGCGCCGCGGTGCACGCTCGCGTACCAGGGAAGAAGCCCGGCCACCGCGTCGGCCGCGGCCCGCGCGCACGGCGCGCTGGCGGCGTGGTCCAGGTTGATCTCCCCCGGTACGCCGAGCACGCCGAGCGGGTCGGGCCGGACCGGCGCGGGCAGCACGGGCAGTGAGGGTACGAGGGTGACGGTCATGCCGGAGCCTCCCGGGTCACAGGACCCCAGGCGGTGCCGGGACGGGGTCCGCGCTTGCCCGGCGCGCGGAGCGGCACCGGGCCCGGTCATCACCCGGGGCACCCCACCGCGAACCTCGACGAGGGTTGCCGGCCAGCAAGCCGGGGCTTGACGCTGGCGCTCGTGACCTGTCCGGGAGCATAGCCCTCACGATGCGACCGGACCAGTGGGTCGCAGGTGACTACGCTGACCGCATGGCCGACACCCCGCCCGGCGCAGCCCCGCCGCCACCGCATGCGCCCGCCGCCCCGCCGGGGGCGCCGACGCCCCGGATGCCGCTGCGCCGGCTCGGCTGGCGGCGCTTCCTGGTGCTGGCCGGTGTGGTGCTGCTGATCGCGGCCGGTGCGCTGTTCATGGTGTTCACGCTCGGCGAGAGCCTGGGCGCCGAGGCGCTGCTGATCGGCGTGATCGCGGCGATCCTGCCGGTGCCGGTGCTGGTCTTCTGCTTCCTCTGGCTCGACCGTTACGAGCCGGAGCCGCTGAAGTACCTGATCTTCTGCTTCGCCTGGGGCGCCTTCGTCTCCACCGCGATCTCGCTGCTGGTGAACACGGCCAGCGCGGGGCTGTTCGAGGACCGAGGGCTGCCGGTCGCGCTGACCGCGGTGCTGGTCGCGCCGTTCATCGAGGAGCTGACCAAGGCGGCCGGTCCGCTCCTGGTGCTGATCTTCCGGCGGCGGGAGTTCTCCGGGATCACCGACGGCCTGGTCTATTGCGGGCTCTCCGCGGTCGGCTTCGCCATGGTGGAGAACATCCTCTACCTGGGCGGGCACGGCTACCGCGCCGGCGCCGACGAGTACGGCCCGGCCACCGGCGCGCAGCAGGTGATCGCGATCTTCATCGTCCGGATCCTGCTGTTCGGCTTCGCCCACCCGCTGTTCACGTCGATGACCGGCGTCGGGCTGGGCGTCGCCGCGCGTACCGCCGACCGGCGCGTGCGGGTGCTCGCGCCGCTCGCCGGGCTGCTGCTGGCGATGATCCTGCACGGCACCTGGAACCTGCTGCCCTCGCTGGCCCAGGCCACCGGGGAGGTGGTGATCGTGCTCTACGGCTACATCGGCGTGATGGTGCCGATCTTCTTCGCGATGGTCGGGCTGGCGGTCTGGCTGCGCGCCTGGGAGGGCCGGCTGACCGAGCGCACGCTGCCCGACTACGTCCGTGCGGGCTGGCTCACCCCGCCCGAGGTGGCGGCGCTGGGCAGCCTGGGCCGGCGGCACGCGGCGCGCACCTGGGCACGGCGGGTCGCCGGTGACGGCGGGGTACGCGCGATGCGCGGCTACCAGTTCGCCGCGACCCGCCTGGCGCTGCTGCGCGACGGGATGCGCCGGGGACTGGACCGCAAGCCGGAGGAGCGGGAGCGGACGGCACGGGAGGAACGGGAGCTGCTGGACGCGATCACCGCGTACCGGTCGTTCTTCGTCGGTCGCGACCCGCAGGCGCCGGTCGGGGTCTGGGACGGTCAGCGCTACCACCTGCGGTTCCCGGACGGTTCGCAGCGCCCGGTCGAGGCGCCGGACGACCCGGTGGTGCCGATCCCGGTGGTGCTGGCCCAGCCGCCCGCATTCCCGCAGGGCGGCTACGGTCCGGGCGGCTGGCACGGCGGCCCGGGCGGTCACGGCCCGGCCGGCTGGCACGGCGGCCCGGGTGCCGGGCACGGACCGGGCGGCTGGCACGACCCCGGCGCGCCCTGGCACCCCGGGCGCTGAGGCCGGCCGGCTAGTCGGGGGCGCCGGTCAGCTCATCAGGCCGGTCAGGAAGTCGCCGAGCCCCTGGGCGATGGCCATCAGCGCGCCGCCGATGCCCTTGAACACCTGCGCCGCGCCGTCCGGCCGGAACGCCATGAAGTAGATCAGGAACGCGAGGAATCCCCAGGCGAGGATCTTTTTGATCACTACCGGCATGGTGTCCCTCCCCAGGGCGCGCTGAGGTGCCTGGGCTTCCCGCCGGGCAGCGCCGCAAACAGCACCGCCGCAGAGCGACCGGCACCGGAGCGCGGCAACAGGTAAGGACCTACAGGTAGAGACCGGTGGAGCCGGCGGCGGTGCTCTCCACCCGCTCGGCCGCCACGGCGTGCACGTCCCGCTCGCGCAGCAGCACGTACGCCCGCCCGTGCAACTCGACCTCGGAGCGGTCGTCCGGGTCGAACAGCACTCGGTCACCGGCCACTATCGCGCGGACGTTCGGCCCCACGCCGACCGCCGTGGCCCAGGCCAGCCGCTTGCCCACGGCTGCCGTCGCGGGGATCACGATGCCGGCGGTGGAGCGGCGTTCCCCCTCCGCACCCTCGGTACGCACCAGCACGCGGTCGTGCAGCAGGCGGATCGGCAGCCCGGCGTCGAGACTCTGGTCGGCGGTCACGCGAAGACGCTACCGCGTGCCCGTCGGTCGATCCCGGCGTGGTTGGCGAGAGCGCCGGGCGGGCAATGTGTGGCCGAGTCGCCCTAGGGTGGGGCGTACGGACGTATCCTGTGCCCCCTGCGACCTGGTGGGGCTGATTTTGCCGGAGGTGCGCTTGAGCCGCTTCGAGCGGATGCGCGGACGGCTCCGCCGCGCGTACGAGTCGGGCCGGGAGGCGGCCCGGACCCGGCGGGCCGCCGCGGACACCGGGGACGCCGGAGTGGCCTCGCCCGCCGCGCCGGGGCCACCCGCCGCGCCGGAGGCGGTGGTCGTGGGCGCCGCGTCGCCGGCGGCGTTGCACTCCTCGACTGTGAGCCGGGACGACACGGAGGTGCCGCACGCGCTGCGCATCGCCGCCGCGTGGTGCTGGCGCCTGATCGTGATCGGCATCGTGACCTGGGCCCTGCTCAGGATCGTCGGCACCATCAGCATCGTGATCATCCCGTTGACCGTCGCGCTGCTGCTCTCCGCGCTGCTCGCCCCGGCGGTCGGCTGGCTGCTCCGGGCCCGGCTGCCCCGCTCGCTGGCGACAGCCGTGGTGCTGGTCGGCGGCCTGGCCGCTGTCGTCGGCACGCTCACGCTCGTGGTCAACGAGTTCATCAAGGGCGTACCGGAGCTGAGCCAGAAGTCCTCCGAGGGCGTACGCCAGATCCAGGACTGGTTCAAGACCGGCCCGCTGCACCTGTCCGACAGCCAGCTCAACCGCTACATCGACGAGGCGCAGAACTGGATCAACGGCAACACCGAGCGGTTCACCAGCGGTGCGATAAGCACCGCCGCCACGCTCGCCGAGGTGCTCACCGGCACCGTCCTGGTCCTGTTCGCCACGTTCTTCTTCCTGCGCGACGGCAACAACATCTGGCGGTTCCTGGTCCGGCTGCTGCCGGTAGCCGCCCGCTGGAAGGTCGACGACGCCGGTCGCGCGTCCTGGGCGACGCTCGGCGCGTACGTGCGGGCCACCGTCCTCGTGGCGTTCATCGATGCGGTCGGCATCGGCATCTTCCTGGTGCTGTTCGACATCCCGTTCGCGTTCCCGCTGGCCGCGCTGGTCTTCCTGGGCGCGTTCATCCCGATCGTCGGCGCGTTCCTGTCCGGCGTGGTGGCCGTGCTGGTGGCGCTCGTCGACAGCGGCCCGGTGACCGCCCTGATCATCCTGGGCGCGGTGATCGGCGTGCAGCAGGTCGAGGGCCACGTGCTCCAGCCGCTGATCATGGGCCGCGCGGTGGCCATCCACCCGCTCGCCGTGATCATCGGCATCGCCGCCGGTGTGGTGCTCGCCGGCATCGCCGGCGCGCTGGTCGCGGTGCCGCTGATCGCCGTCCTCAACACCGCGGTGCGCCGGCTCGCCGCGCGTACCGTGCCGGACACCCCACCGGACGCGGTGGTGGTCGCCTCCCAGGCGCCCTGACCCGGCAAGACCTGCCGACGCCCGCGTCACCCCGCCCGGGGAGGCGCGGGCGTCAGCTCTTGGCGAGCCGTTCCAACGCGCCCCGGGCCACCTCCGGCCGGGTGGTGTACCAGAACGGCGGCAGCGACCGGCGCAGGAACGGGCCGTACCCGCGTGCCGTCTCCAGCCGCGAGTCGAGCACCGCCACCACGCCCCGGTCGCCGGTGGCCCGGATCAGCCGGCCGACACCCTGGGCCAGCCGGACCGCCGCGATCGGCACGCTCACCGCCGCGAAACCGGACCCGCCACCGGCGTCCACAGCCGCCGCCCGCGCCGCCGCGAGCGGCTCGTCCGGACGGGGGAACGGCAACCTGTCGATCACCACGAGCTGGCAGGCGTCGCCCGGCACGTCCACCCCCTGCCAGAGCGACATCACCCCGAACAGGCAGCTCTCCCGCACCTCGCGGAACCGGCGCACCAGCAGCGGCAGCGCCTCCTCGCCCTGGAGCAGCACCGGCAGGTCGGTCCGCGCGCGGACCAGCTCCGCGGCCTGCTGCGCGGCCCGTCGCGACGAGAAGAGCCCGAGGGTACGACCACCGAGCGCCTCGACCAGCGCCAGCAGCTCCTCACCTGCCGGTCCGGGCAACCCGGAGACGCTGGGGCGGGGAAGGTGCGCGGCGACGTACAGGATGCCCTGCCGGGCGTAGTCGAACGGCGAGCCGACGTCGAGCGAACTCCAGCCCGGCCCTTCGGTCGCGGGGACGGTGCCGACCGACGCGCGGCTGCCCTCGGCGGCGGCCACCGGCGTGACCGGGGAACGGCCCGCGGCGGCAGCGGTGGCGATCGCGGCGGCGGCCGGTGACGGCGGGGCGGGCGGAGGCGCGTCCAGCCCCAGCGCCCGGGCCACGGTGTCGAAGCGGCCGCCCAGCGCCAGTGTCGCCGAGGTGGCGACCACTGTGCGCTCGTCGTACAGGTGGGTGGCGAGCGTGCCCGCCACCGACAGCGGCGCGACGACGAGCGCCCGGCGGCTGCCGTTGTCCGGCTTCTCGACCCAGGCGACGTCGTGGTCGGCTTCCTCCAGCAGCCGCTGGGCGGTGGTGGACAGCTCGTCCAGCACGGCCTTGGCCTGCTGCTTGCGTACCGGATCGGGGTCGTCGGCCTTCACGTCGCCGATCCCCTCCAGCGCGGCCCGGGTCGCCGAGTCCAGCAACGTGCACGCCTCGCGCAGCGCGGGCGGCAGACCGGCGGTGAGCCGCCCGGCCGGCGCCTCGGCCAGCCCCACGGCGAGCGCGTCACCGGCCTCGGTGAGCCGTTCGGCCACGTCCGGGCGCAGCAGGGGCCGCGCCCGCCGGGTGGACCTGTCGATCAGCTCCGGCACCAGCTCGGCCTGGGCGGCCGACGAGACCCGGTCGGCCAGTTCGTGCGCCTCGTCCACCACGAGCAGCCTGTGCGGCGGCACGATGTGCCGCCCGGCGAGCATGTCGACGGCGAGCAGGCTGTGGTTGGTGACCACGATGTCGGCCTCGCGGGCGCGTGCCCGGGACGCCTCCGCGAAGCACTCCTGCCCGAACGGGCAGCGGCTGGCGCCCACGCACTCCCGGGCCGGCATGGAGACGCTGCGCCACACCTGGTCGTCCACGCCCGGATCCAGCTCGTCGCGGTCGCCGGTGGCGGTCTCCTCGGCCCAGTCGCGCAGCCGCTGCACCTGCTTGCCCAGCCGGCCCGCCTCACCGAGCCACTTGGTGCCGCCGTTGCCGGAGTGCGGCGCGTCGAACAGCGCGTCGTCCGGCTCGTCCTCGACCGAGCTGTCCAGCCGGGCCAGGCACAGGTAGTGGTGACGGCCCTTCAGCACGGCGAAGGTCGGGCGGCGGCCCAGCACCGGCTCGACCGCGTCGGCCAGCCTCGGCAGGTCGTGCTCGACGAGCTGGGACTGCAACGCCAGTGTGGCGGTGGAGACCACCACCGGCCCGTCCACTGTGAGCGCCGGAGCGAGGTACGCCAGGGACTTGCCGGTGCCCGTGCCCGCCTGCACCAGGAGATGCTCGCCGGAGGCGATGCTGCGCTCGATCGCCTCGGCCATCTGCTGCTGACCCGGCCGGGCCGCGCCACCCGGAACCGCGCCCACCGCGGCGGTCAGCAACTCCCCGGCACCGGCGCGGCCCTTGCGGCGCTTCTTCGGGACGGCCGGGCCGGTGGCGGTGCGGGACGGGGTCACCGTGCGACCGTACCCGCCGGCACCGACGGCGGTCCGGCCGCTCCGACGGCGTGGCGGGACGGCGGGTCGCGTCCGGTTACCTCCCGATCGCGTGGCGTGGCCGGAATCGGTTAGGGTGCCAGGCATGCCGAGCGATGTGGTCCGCGTGATCTACCGCAAGTACGACGGCAGCGCACACCGCGACTACCCGGCCCGCCGGCTCGCCGAGGACGATCTCGGCGTCTGGCTCGGCGTGCCCGCCGGCACCGAGTCCGTCTACCACGGCCGCCCGTCGGTCGAGCAGATCCCGTTCGTCCTGCTGGTGCCGCACCACGGGTGGTGGACCGGCATGTTCAACCCGCCGCCGCGCACCAGCGAGGTCTACTGCGACATCGCCACCCCGGCCCGCTGGGAGGGTGAGGAGACGGTCCACCTGATCGACCTCGACCTGGACGTGGTGCGCCGCCGTGAGACCGGCCTGGTCGAGCTGCGCGACGAGGACGAGTTCGCCGTGCACCGGGCCCGCTGGGGCTACCCGGAGGACGTGGTCACCGAGGCCGAGGCCGCGTCCCGCTGGCTGCTCGGCGCGCTCGGCGACGGCACCGAGCCGTTCGCCACGTCGTACCGGAAATGGCTCGCACTGGTGGTCTGAGCCGGCTCACCAGCGCGGCGGCCAGGCGGCGTCCGGGCCCAGCGGCGGCAGCTCGCCGACCTTGGCCGGGTTGAGCTGGTTGAACACACCGGTGACCCGCCCCTCGTGGATCGCGAACGAGGTGACCATCCGAATGGTTCGCCCGTCCCGGTGGAAGAACTCCGTCTGCCATCCCAGCGTGCCGTCCACCAGCACCGGGCGTCCGCGCAGGCCACCCCGCTGCCGGGCCTGGCCGTAGAGGCCGAGCAGCAGGCGGCCGACCGACTCCACACCGACCACCGGCCGGCGACCGGCCGGGAAGTGGCCGCCGGCGTCGCCGATCGACACCACGTCCGGGGCGAGCACGCGGACCAGCTGCTCCAGCTCACCGGACTCCACCGCGGCGGCGAACGCGGCGAGCACCCGCCGCTGCTCGGCGAGGTCGGCGCTGTGCCGGGGCGCGTCCGGCCCGTGCACCGCCCGGCGGGCGCGCGACGCCAGCTGACGGGCCGCCTCCGGCGTCACCGCGAGCACGTCCGCCACGTCGGAGAACGGCACCGCGAACACGTCGTGCAGCACGAACGCCACCCGCTGCTCCGGCGTCAGCCGTTCCAGCACCACCAGCAGCGCGGTGCCGAGCTGGTCGGCCCGTACCGCCCGCTCGGCCGGGTCGGGCGCGAACCCGTCCGCCGCCGGCGCCGCTGTCACCATCGGCTCGGGGAGCCACTGACCCGGGTACGCCTCCCGGCGCACCCGGGCGGAGCGGAGCACGTCCAGGCAGATCCGGGAACAGGTGGTGATGAGCCAGCCCCGCAGATCGCGTACGCGGGCGCGCTCCCCCGGGTCGCTCAGCGCGCCGGAGAAGCGAAGCCAGGTCTCCTGCACCGCGTCCTCGGCCTCGCTGCGGCTGCCCAGCATCCGTTGCGCGACCGCCAGGAGACGCCCTCGTTCCGCCTCGAACTCCCCCGCAAGCTCGTCCACCCCCTCATTCTCCCGCCCCACCGCCCGTCACGGCACCCGCCCACCCTCGCCGGCACCCCGCCCACCCTCGCCGATCTTGCACTTGCCGCCCCGGCAAACGGTGCTTTCCGGGCGTACCAGGGGCCGCAACTGCAAGATCGACGGGGCGGGGCGGGCGGGGAACGGCTCCGGGGGTGAGGATCGGGGGATGAGTGAGGTGGTGGGGCCCGACGGCGGGCCTATGCGGGAACTGCTTCGGGTGGGGCCGGGCACTGTCGATCTGGCGGCTGTCGATCCTCGGTCGACGCCGGGCCTACCGGTGGCGGCCGGGCACGGGCCGGCGCGCAAGGAGTGGGCGCGGGCCCAGGTCGAGCTGATCGGCGCGGAACTGGGGCGGCAGCAGGAGATGCTGTACGCCTCCGCGCAGGGCGCCGCCGGGCCGGGCAGCGCCACCAGCGCGCCGGCGCAGGCGGACGCCGGGCTGGACGGCGACCGGCCGCGCCGGGTGCTGCTGGTGCTCCAGGCGATGGACTGCGGTGGCAAGGACGGCACGGTCAAGCGGGTGGCGGGCGCGATGAACCCGCTCGGGTTGCACATCCGCTCGTTCGGGCCGCCGACCGAGGAGGAGTTGCGGCACGACTTCCTGTGGCGGGTACGCCGGGCGCTGCCGCCACCCGGGTACGTGGGCGTGTTCAACCGCTCCCACTACGAGGACGTGCTCATCGCCCGGGTCGAAGGGCTGGTCGACGAGGCGACCTGGCGGTCCCGGTACGCGATCATCAACGACTTCGAGCGGGAACTGACCGAGCAGGCGGTCACAGTGGTGAAGGTCATGCTGCACATCTCGTACGCCGAGCAGGGCGAGCGGCTGATGGAGCGGCTCACCGACCCGACGAAGTTCTGGAAGTTCAACCCCAGCGACCTGGACACCCGGGCACGCTGGGGCGACTACCAGGACGCGTACGCCGAGGCTCTGGAGCGTTGTGGCACGGACGCCGCGCCCTGGTTCGTGGTGCCGGCGGACCGCAAGTGGTACCGGGACTGGGCGGTCGCCCACCTGCTGCGGGAGACGTTCGGCGGGTTGGATCTGGGGTATCCGCCTGCCGATTTCGACGTCGAACGGGAGCGTGACCGGTTACGGAGCCAGCGCCGTCCGTGATCAGGTGAACGGAAGGTGAACGAGCGGTGAATCGGGCCTGACCAGGGGTGGGCCGATCGAAAGTGGGTTCGGCGCGGTCCCTAGCATGCGCAGAGCAGACGCCCGGGGGGCGACGGCCACCCTTCCACCGACACGACGAGGTCCGTGCTGTGAAGTTTTCCTTCCGTCCCACCGAGGGCGCCTTCTACGAGCTCTTCACCAGGGCCGCGCAGAACCTGGTGAAGGGGACCGAACTGCTCAACGAGCTGGGTCTGCCCGGTGCCGACGTGCAGTCGATCAGCGAGCGGCTGACCGACATCGAGCACGACAGCGACCAGATCACGCACGAGCTGTACAAGAAGATCAACTCCACGTTCATCACGCCGTTCGACCGGGAGGACATCTACCGGCTGGGCTCGCTGCTCGACGACGTGATGGACCACCTGGAGGCGGTCGGCAACCTGCTCTACCTGTACGGCCTGACCAAGCTCCCGTCGCTCCCGCGCGAGCTGCACGAGCTGGTCAACGTGCTCGACCTGCAGGCCAAGCTCACCGCCGAGGCGATGCCCCGGCTGAAGTCGATGAAGGATCTCGAGGACTACTGGATCGAGTGCAACCGGCTCGAGAACGACGGCGACCAGGCGTACCGGATGCTGCTGGTCCGCCTCTTCTCCGGTGAGTACGACGCGCTCACGGTGCTGAAGATGAAGGAGGTGGCCGACGAGCTGGAGGCCGCCTGCGACGCCTTCGAGCACGTCGCCAACACCGTCGAGACCATCGCGGTCAAGGAGTCCTGATCCAGTGACACCCGAACTCATCGCCGTGCTGGCGGTGATCGCGGTCGCCATGGCGTTCGACTACACGAACGGCTTCCATGACGCGGCCAACGCGATCGCCACCAGCATCTCGACCCGGGCGCTGACCCCCCGGATCGCGCTCGCGCTGGCCGCCGTCGGCAACTTCGTCGGTGCGCACTTCGGCGCCGGGGTGGCCAAGACGGTCGGCGACGGGCTGGTGACGTTGCCGACCGGGGTGGAGAGCCTCGGCGTGGTCTTCGCCGGCGTGCTCGGCGCGATCATCTGGAACCTGATCACCTGGTACTTCGGCCTGCCGTCCTCGTCCTCGCACGCCCTCTTCGGCGGCCTGGTCGGCGCCACCCTGTTCGCCGCCGACGGCATCGTCCAGTGGGGCACCATCATCGAGAAGGTCCTCATCCCGATGGTGCTCTCGCCGGTGGTCGGCCTGATCCTCGGCTTCCTGATGATGCTGGCGATCATGTGGCTGTTCCGGAAGGGCCAGCCCGGCAAGCTCAGCCGTGGCTTCCGGTGGGCGCAGACCGCGTCCGCCGCCGCCATGTCGGTCGGCCACGGCATGCAGGACGCCGCCAAGACCATGGGCATCATCGTGCTCGCGCTCTACACCGGCGGTTTCCAGGAGAGCAAGACGCACATCCCGGGCTGGGTCTTCTGGACCTCCGCCGCGATGCTGGCCGCCGGCACGTACGCGGGCGGCTGGCGGATCATCCGGACGCTCGGCCGGAAGATCATCGACCTCGGCCCGGCCGAGGGCTTCGCAGCCGAGACCGTGGCCAGCGCGGTGCTCTACTTCAACGCGCTGGTGCTGAAGGCACCGATCTCCACCACGCACACGATCACCTCGGCGATCATGGGTGTGGGCGCGACGAAACGGCTCTCCGCGGTGCGCTGGAACGTGGCGGGCAACATCGTGATCGCCTGGATCATCACGTTCCCGGCCGCCGCCGCGATCGCCTGCCTCGCGTACCTACTGGTCCGGCCCTTGTTCTGAGTGACCTGACGCCGAGGGGTTCCCCGCCGTGGCGGGGGACCCCTCACGCGTAGGAGACGCCGATCCGGGCCTTGATGTCGTCGATCAGGCCCATCACCTCGAGCGTGGCGGAGTGCGGGACCAGCGGGCTCTCGGTCAGCCCGGCCGCCAGGCAGCGCTGCACCTCGATCGCCTCGTACTGGTAACCGCCGCCGGTCAGGTCCGCCGGGATCGTCTCCGGCTCGGCGCCGGCCCGGTGCAGCACCACGTGCGCGGGCCGGAAGAACAGCTCGGGCAGGTCGATCCGGCCGGTCGTACCGGTGATCGACGCGGAGATCTCTGTCGCCCCGACCATGCCGCAGCTGAGCGTCGCCACGGCGCCGGAGTCCCAGCCGAGCACCATGCCGGTGTTCTCGTCCACCGCCTCCGGGGTCAGCTTGGCCCATGCCTGCACGTGCTGCGGCACGCCGAGCACCAGGTGGGCCAGGCTCAGCGGGTAGACGCCGAGGTCCAGCAGCGCGCCGCCGCCGAGCGTGCGGGCCCGCATCCGGTGCTCCGGCGGGAACGGGCCGGCCACGCCGAAGTCCGCCCGTACGTGCGTCACCTCACCGATCGCGCCGTCCCGGATCAGCTCCAGCACCCGCAGGATCAGCGGGTTCGTCCGCATCCACATGGCCTCCATGAGGAACAGCCCTCGGGCGCGGGCCGTCTCCACCAGCTCGGTGGTGGTCGGCAGGTCCAGCGTGCACGGCTTCTCCACCAGCACGGCCCTGCCGCCGGCCAGGCAGGCGAGCGCCGCCTCGTGGTGCGCGGCGTGCGGCGTCGCCACGTAGATCGCGTCCAGGTCCGGGTCCGCGGCCAGTTCCGCCCACGAGGCGTACGCCCGCGGCACGTCGTGCCGGCGCGCGAACAGTTCGGCGCTCTCCCGGGTACGCGAGCCGACCGCGACCAGCTCGGCGTCCGGCACCAGCCGCAGATCCTCGGCGAAGCGGGCGGCGATGTTTCCGGTGGCCAGGATTCCCCAACGCGTCATGCCGGGCACGCTATCCCTTCCCGCTCCGGGGCCGGCAGGGTGATCCACCCGTCGGGACGTCAGGCGGTGCCGTGGGTGTCGGCGGCGGCCCGGGCGGCCCGTTCGATCATCGCCCGACGCACCGTCAGCGTCGGCTGGTCTCGGTCAGCACGTGGACCATGACGTTGAACAGCTTGACGTCGTGCCGCTTCGCGGTGAACACGTAGCGTGAAGACTGCGCAGAGTGACGGCTGCCGCCCTCCTCCTCGTCGAAGCTAGGCACCGAAAAGCGATCAACCGGACATAAGTCGGCGCTGGCGCGAGCTGGACTGACTACCTCTCGCCGACTTTGCTCTGCAGCCTCATGCGCACCGATCACGGACGGTTGCCGATGCGGATCTGGCTGCAGAGCAAAGGCGGCAGAGGGGTGTCTGTTGCTCCGGGGCCGAAAACTACGCATCGTGACCAGACGGCGCGGTCGGGGAGTGTGGGTGAGGCGGCGTGCGTCTCCGCCCGGCCGCCGCCGGGCCGGGCCGCCCGTCGCGAACTAGGCTCGGCGCATGACGATCGACGGCTTCGCCGCACCCCCCGCCCTGGTGGAGCACGCCCGCCGGTTCCAGGCCGAGGGCGCCGTACCAGCCGTACCCCGGGTCGCCGCCACCGTGCTGCTGCTCCGCCCGGCCGGCGACGGCTTCGAGGTCTACATGATCCGCCGGGTGGCGGCGATGACGTTCGGCGGCATGTACGCCTTCCCCGGCGGCGGGGTGGACCGCTCCGACTCGGAGGCGCACCTCGGCTGGGCCGGCCCGGACCCGGCGGCGTGGGGTGAGCGCCTCCGGCTCGACCCGGCCGCCGCGCAGGCGGTGGTGTGCGCCGCCGCCCGCGAGGTCTTCGAGGAGGCGGGCGTGCTGCTCGCCGGGCCGGACCCCGACACCGTGGTAGGCGACGTGAGCGGCGACGACTGGGAGGCGGCCCGGCAGGACCTGGAGGGACGGCGGGTCGGCTTCGCGGACCTGCTGGCCGGTCGGGGCCTGACGCTCCGGTCGGACCTGCTGCTGCCGTGGAGCCGGTGGATCACCCCGGAGTTCGAGCCGCGCCGCTTCGACACGTACTTCTTCGTGGCCCTGCTGCCCGAGGGGCAGCGGACCCGGGACGTCTCCGGCGAGGCCGACCACACGCTGTGGCTGCGCCCGGCCGACGCCCTGGCCCGGACCGAGGCCGGCGAGCTGACCATGCTGCCGCCCACCATGGTCACGCTCGCCGAGGTCGCCGCCGCGGGCGACCTCGCCGGCGTGGCCCGCGCCGCGGCAGAGCGAGAGCCGGGTACGCCGATCCTGCCCCACATCGACGGCCTGGACGGTGCCGAGCCCCGCTTCCGCCTGAGCTGACCTCGGCCGGAGGTGTTAAGAGGGGCCCCTTCCTCTACCGGAGGCGTTAACAGGGGCCCCCTCCTTACACCTCAGCCGAAGCGGCCGGTGATGTAGTCCTCGGTCTTCTTCTGGCTCGGGTTGCTGAAGATCTTCTGGGTGTTGTCGTACTCGATCAGGCGCCCCGGGTCGCCGGTCTTCTCGATCGAGAAGAAGGCAGTACGGTCCGACACCCGCGCGGCCTGCTGCATGTTGTGCGTGACGATGATGATGGTGAACTTGTCCTTGAGCTGGAACATCAGGTCCTCGATGGCCAGCGTGGAGATCGGGTCCAGCGCCGAGCAGGGCTCGTCCATCAGCACCACCTGCGGCTCGACAGCGATGGTGCGGGCGATGCAGAGCCGCTGCTGCTGACCGCCGGACAGGCCCGCGCCGGGCTTGGCGAGGCGGTCCTTCACCTCGTCCCACAGGTTCGCCGAGCGGAGCGCCCGCTCGGCCGCCTCCTCCAGGATCGACTTACGCCGCACGCCGTTGAGCCGCAGGCCCGCCACCACGTTCTCGAAGATGCTCATGGTGGGGAACGGGTTCGGCCGCTGGAAGACCATGCCGATCATCCGGCGGACCGCCGTGACGTCCACGTCGCGGTCGTAGATGTCCTGGTCGTCGATGGTGAGGCTGCCCTCGACCCGGGCGCCGGGCAGCACCTCGTGCATCCGGTTGATCGACCGCAGGAACGTGGACTTGCCGCAGCCGGACGGCCCGATCAGGGCGGTGACGGTCTTCGGCTCGACGGTCAGGTTGATGTTCTCGATCGCCTTGAAGCCGCCGTAGTAGGCGGTCACGTTCGTGGCTTCGATGCGCTTGGCCATGGTGGCGGTACCTCCGGGGTTCATCGGCCGAGCCGGTTACGACGGGCCAGCAACTTCGCCGCGACGGTGAGGACGAGGACGAGGGCGACCAGGGTCAGCGCCGCGGTCCACGCCCGTGCCGGCGAGTACTTCGACGCCTCGCCGGCCTGCTGGTAGACGAAGAGGGCCAGCGACGACTGGTTGTTCTCGAACGGGTTGAAGTTGATCGCCGCGCCGCCGCCGGCGACGAGCAGCACCGGGGCGGTCTCACCGGCGGCCCGCGCGATGGCGAGCATGATGCCGGTGACGATGCCGGGCAGCGCGGTCGGCAGCACGACCCGCAGGATGGTCTTCCACTTCGGTACGCCCAGGGCGTACGCGCCCTCGCGCAGCGGCGCCGGCACCAGCCGGAGCATCTCCTCGGTGGAGCGGACCACTGTGGGCAGCATCAGCACGCTCAGCGCCAGCGCGGCGGCGAAGCCGGAGAAGCCCGGCCGGCCGTCGTTGAACCACGGCGAGACGACCAGCACCCAGAAGGCCAGCACGAACAGGCCGGTGACGATCGACGGGATGCCGGTCATCACGTCCACGAAGAAGCGGATGGTGAACGCGAACCGGCCCCGGCCGTACTCGACGATGTAGATCGCGCAGAGCACGCCGAGCGGCACCGTGATCAGGGTGGCGATGCCCACCTGCTGCAACGTGCCGACGATCGCGTGGTACGCGCCGCCGTTGGCGTCCCGCGAGCCGATGTTGTTCATCGAGGTGCCGAAGAAGTTGGCGTCCAGCCGCTCGGAGCCCTTGCTGACAAGCGTCCAGACCACCGAGGCCAGCGGCAGCACCGCCAGCACGAACGCGGAGTGGATCAGCGCGCTCCAGGTGCGGTTGCGGGCCGACCGGCGTCCCTCCACCGCGTTCGCCGCGACGAAGAGACCGGCCAGGTAGAGCAGCGCGCCGACCACCACGACCAGGACCGGGCCGCCGATGCCGGCGCCGTACACCAGGGCCGCCGCGAGCAGCAGCGCCGCGACGGCGATGGCCGGAGCGGCGTACGCGGGAAGCCGCCTCGCCCGCAGCGTGGCCGGCTGGGCCGGCGGGCGCGGGCGGCGGGGGGTGAGGGTAGTGGTCATGCGGCCGACTCCGTGAACTCGCGCCGCCGGTGGATGATCGCCCGCGCGGTGATGTTGACGATCAGCGTGATCGCGAACAGCACCAGGCCGGAGGCGATGAGTGCGCCCCGGCCGGTGTCGTTCGCCTCGGCGAACCGGTTGGCGATGTTCGCGGCGATCGAGTTGCCGCCGCTCTGCAGGATGTTGAACGAGATGGCGTACGTGGAGCCGAGCGTGAGCGCCAGCGCGATGGTCTCGCCGAGCGCCCGGCCCAGGCCGAGCATCACCGCGGCGATGACGCCGGGCCGCCCGTACGGGAGGACCGCGGTGCGGATCATCTCCCAGCGGGTGGCGCCGAGCGCGAGCGCGGCCTCCTCGTTGGCGGTCGGGGTCTGCCGGAACACCTCGCGGGACAGCGAGGTGACGATCGGCAGCACCATGATGGCGAGCACCACCGAGCCGAGCAGGATCGAGTTGCCGTACGGGCCGTCGCCGAAGATCGGGATCCAGCCGAAGTACCTGTTCAGCCACGCGGACAGGTCGGCGACCGGCTGGGCGAAGTAGTCCCGGCCCCAGAGGCCGAACACGACGCTCGGCACGGCGGCCAGCAGGTCGATCAGGAAGCCCAGGGCGTTGCCGAGCCGCCGGGGCGCGTAGTGCGACAGGTACAGGGCGATGCCCAGCGCGACCGGCACCGCCATGAGCAGCGCCAGCAGCGAGCTCAGGACCGTGCCGAAGGCGAGCGCGCCGATGCCGAACTGCGGCGGGTCGTCGTTCGGGAACCAGCCCTCGAACGTCCAGAACGACTCGGTGTTGGCCCGCAGCGCCGGGACGGCCTTGGCGATCAGGAAGATCGCGATGGCCGCGATGACCACCAGGACCGTGGTGCCGGCGGCCAGGGTCAGGCCGCGGAACGCCCGTTCCGCGCCGAAGGCGCGGGCCCGAGGGAGGGCGCCGCCGCCGCCGAGGCCACCGTCGGGGCGGCCCGGGTTACCGGGGCGCTCGGCCACACGCGCCGAGGCACCGGCGGGTCGCTCGTGACTCGTGGTCACGGGGTTCCCGCCGGTGCCGGCGTGGGCCGAGCGGTGAGGGGTGTCACCCATCTGCTCGCTCGCTTCGTGTTGAGGAGGTGTCGGTCAGAGCGTCAGGAGAGGCTCTTGACCGCGGCCTCGACCTTGGTGCGGACGGTCTCGGGCAGCGGCGCGTAGCCCAGCTCGACGAGCTCCTTCTGCCCCTCGGCGCTGGCGGCGTGGCCGAGCAGGCCCTTGACCAGCGGCAGCTTGTCGGCGGCGAGGCCCTTGCTGCAGACGATCTCGTAGGTCGCCAGGACGATCGGGTACGCCCCGGCCTCCTTGGTGTTGTAGTCGATCGACATCTTCAGGTCGTTGCCCTGACCCTCGAACTTGGCGCCCGCGATGGTCTTGCCGGCCGAGTCGCCGGTCAGCTCGACGAACTCGCCGTTGCCGTTCTTGATCTTCGCCATCTTCAGGTCGGAGTTCTCGGCGTACGACCACTCGACGTAGCTGATGGTGCCGTCGGTGCTCTTGACCTTGCTGGCCACACCGTCGGACTTGGCCGCGCCGACGCCGCCCGGGGCCTTCCACGCCTTGGAGTTGCCGAGCGTCCAGTCCGCCTCGGCGGTCTTGGAGAGGTACTTGGTGAAGTTGTCGGTGGTGCCCGACTCGTCCGAGCGGTGCACCGCCTGGATCGCGGTCGACGGCAGCTTGGCGTCCGGGTTGTCGGCCTTGATCGCCGCGTCGTCCCACTTGGTCACCTTGCCGGCGAAGATCTTCGCCAGGGTGGCCGGGCTGAACTGGAGGTTGTCCGCGCCACTGACGTTGTAGACGACGGCGACCGGGCCGATGACCATCGGCAGGTTGAGCGCCTGGCCGCCGGTGCACTTGGCGTCGGCCTGCGGCTGCTCTTCCGGCTTGAGGGCGGAGTCCGAGCCGGCGAAGTCGGCGGTGCCGGCGATGAAGGCCTGGATGCCGGCGCCCGAGCCGCTCGGCTCGTAGTTGATCGTGGTGCCGGCGCACTTCTGCTGGTAAGCCTTGATCCACTCGGCCATGGCGTTCTTCTGGGCGGAGGAGCCCTGCGCGTTCAGCGTGCCCGTCGCGCAGTCCACCGCGGCGGCGGAACCGGAGGCGGAGGCACCGGCCGGCTCGTTGTTGTCCGAGCCGCAGGCGCTGAGACCGAGAACCGCGGTAAGAGCGAGACAGGCGATGGCGCCGTGCCGCTGGAGCTTCACTTGAGGGGTTTCCCTTCACGTCTTTGGTCAGGTCGCCCGGAGTGCCGGGGGCCGGCGCTGACCGGCTGACACGAAAGGTAGGAGGGCCAGGTGGACGGTTCGCCGGACGTAAGTGAACGCGCGGTGAACACGTTCAGCCGACGAGGTGGCCGTACGCTGAGGAGGGGTTGTCCATTTCGTGAACTAGCAGCCCGCTATCGCCTTTGTGGCGAATTTCCGGGGCCGGCGAGCGCTCAGCCGAGCTGGTAGTTGACGTGCGCGGACCAGTGCGCGAAGCCCAGCCGCTCGTAGAGCGCCACAGCGGCGGTGTTGCTCTCGTCCACGTAGAGCATCACCCGGTCCAGCCCGCGCTCGTCGCGCAGGTGGGTCAGGCCCGCGGCGGTGAGCACCCGGCCCAGCCCGCCCCGGTGCGCGGACGGGTCGACGCCGAGCACGTAGACCTCGCCGATGCGGGCCGAGCCCTGCTGCTCGTGCACCTTGGTCCAGTGGAAGCCGAGCAGCCGCCCGGTGGCGGAGTCGACGGCGAGCAGGAATCCGGCCCTGTCGAACCACGGCTCGGCGATGCGGACGCGCAGGTCGTCGAGCGTCCACCTGCCCTGCTCCGGGTGCTGGGCGAAGGCGGCGTTGTTCACCGCCAGCCAGGCCTCGTCGTCCTCGCCGGGGCGGAACGCGCGCAGCGTCACGCCCTCCGGTACGACCGGTGCCGGCAGCTCGGCGGTGAGCGGACGGCGCATCTGCCAGAGCACCCGCGCCCGGGAGAAGCCCAGGTCGACGGCCAGTGCGGCGGCCGACGGGTGGTCGCCGTGCGCCCAGGCGCGCAGCGGTCCGGACGCGGCGGCCACCACGCCACGGGCCAGCGCCCGGCCGGAGCCACGCCGCCGGTACGCCGGGTGCACGACCATCTCCACGCCGACTCCCTCGGCCGGGGCGGTGGTGTCGAGGTGCGCGTACCCGGTGAGGGTGCCCTCGGTGGTCCGGGCGGTGAGGTGCACGGCGGGCGCCTCGGGGTCGCGCAGCCGCAGCAGCACGTGCTCGTCGAGCGGGTCGGCGCCGTCGGCGTCACCGGCGGCGCGGGCCAGCGCCAGCACCTCGGCGACCTCGTCCGGCGTCAGCCGGTCCGCCCGGTCGATCCCGTCGGCCCCGGCACCACTCGTCGGCTCGGTGCTGCTCATCTGAGTCACGGTAGCGGCAGGCGGGCCGCGGTTCCCGTCGGACGACGACGGCGATCGGTGGCGCTCGTCACGGGCTGCCGACGGGCAGCGCCTCCAGCTCGAACCGGGCCAGCAGTTCGGGCAGGAGTTGCTGCAACGCGCTGACGGTGCCGGACCGGTCCCCGCCCGCGTCGTGCATGAGCACGATCGCGCCGGGCCCCATCTGCGAGCGGACCATCGCCTCGATGGTGGTGGCGCCCGGCGCCTTCCAGTCCGACGGGTCCACACTCCAGTGCAGCGGGGTGAGACTCAGGTCGGCGCAGGCCGACATGACGGACGGCGTCCAGGCCCCGCCGGGCTGGCGGTAGTACGCGATCCGCGCGTCGGGCGCGGCGGCCAGGATCGCGTCGTTCGTGCGCAGCAGGTCGGCCCGGATCGTCGCCGGGGCTCGCTTGCCCAGGTTGACGTCGTGGTTCCAGGAGTGGTTGCACAGCGTGTGGCCCTCGGCCACGATCGACCGGACCAGGTCCGGGTGGGCCTCGACGTTCTCGCCGACGACGCAGAAGGTCGCCCGTACGCCGTACTGGGCCAGCAGTGCGAGCACCTGCGGTGTCCAGCGGGGGTCGGGGCCGTCGTCGAAGGTGAGCGCGACCTGGGACGAGCCGGTGGCGACCAGGGCGCCGTACGGGCCGTCGCCGCCGGGCTCGACCGGTGCGGCGTCCGGCACGGCGTCGGGGCTCGGCCGTGGGCTGGCCGTGCCGCCCGGGAAGTCGGTGCTGGGTGGCTGCTCGCCGTAGCGCGGCCCGTTGAGCGTGGTGGCGACTCCGGCGGCCGACGGATGCGGGTCGGGCACCAGGCTGCGGCCCAGCGCGAACGCCGATCCGAGCAGGCCGGCCAGTACGACTGTCACGAGCCCGGCGGCGCGCAGCGTGGAGCCCCGCATCAGCGGCACCGGCCGTTCGTCGCCCCCGTGGTCACCGCACGCACCGTCGCCCCCTTAGCCCGACAATTCCGGCAGCCAGAATATGGCTGACTGATCGGGCAAAAAGGGCATATAAGAAAAGTGCCCTCTAGTGGGGTGGGGCGTGGGCGGTCAGACCGGCAGCGGGGCGGGCTCCGGCTCCGGCAGCGAGCGCGACGGCGGGACGACGAACTTGTAGCCCACCTGGCGGACGGTTCCGATCATCGACTCGTACTCCGAGCCGAGCTTGGCGCGCAGCCGCCGCACGTGCACGTCCACCGTCCGGGTGCCGCCGAAGTAGTCGTAGCCCCAGACCTCGCGCAGCAACTGGTCCCGGGTGAACACCCGCCCCGGGTGCTGGGCCAGGAACTTCAACAGCTCGAACTCCTTGTACGTGAGGTCGAGCGGCCGGCCCTTCAGCTTGGCGGCGTACGTGTCCGGGTCGATGTTCAGCTCGCCGGCCCGGATCGAGCCGCCGGCGCCGGCGGTGGCGTTGCTGAGCCGGCCGACCGCGAGCCGCAGCCGGGCCTCCACCTCGGCCGGCCCGGCGCCGGCCAGGATCACGTCGTCGACGCCCCAGTCCGCGTTGAGCGCGATCAGCCCGGCCTCGGTGACGACCGCGACGAGCGGTACGCCGAGCCCGGTGGCGTGCAGCATCCGGCAGGTGGCCCGCGCCTCGCTCAGCTCGGAGCGGGCGTCCACCAGGACGGCGTCCGGGGTCGGGCCGGAGACCAGCGTGCGGACGTCGCGGGGTGCGGTGCGAACCGAGTGCGGCAGCAGGTCGAGTGCCGGCAACACCGCCGACGGCTCACCGGCCCGCGCGGTCACGAGCAGCAGGAGCTCCACGATCACCTCCGTCCCGGCGGCCTTCCGGCCGCGCGCGACCAGCGACACGCCCGGGTGCGGGCGGCACTGTGAACTTGCGTGGGTCCCGGCGTCGTCGACGGGCGGGTAACGGCCTGAGCGTAACCGATGGACCGGCCGTCACCTTCGCGCGATTTACCGTTTGCCCTTTCTGCCCTCGATCGCGGCGCAGGTTTTAACGTCGTCGAAACCGGGACCTCCGCCGAGCCGCCCGGGTCTGGCACGATCGGGGCGTGTTTCCCTCCACCTCGCGCGACACCGGTCGTGAACCGTGGGCCGACGACCCGTCCGCCGGGCCGTCCGGCCCCGCCCGTGGCTACCCGCCCGCCCCGCGTACCGGCCCCGCCGAGGAGGAGGGCGAGCGGCCGGAGCGCAAGGGCCCGCGCCGGCTGCGCAAGGGCGGTCCCGGCCGGCGTCCCGACGACGAATCCGACGAGGAGCCCGAGGAGGAGGTGCCTCCGGTCCCGGTCCGCCGCCCCCTGGCGCTCACCGTCGCCGGCTTCGCCGCGCTGCTCGGCGTCGGCCTGGTGCTCGGCGCGCAGACCTCGGGCCCCGGGCACCGGCTTCCGTTCGCGGCGATCATCTTCGGCGTCCAGCTCCTGTTCGTGCTGGCCTGGACGATGGCCATGCGACCGCCCGCACTGCTCGTCGTCGCGCTCGTCAGCGCCGCGACGGCGGTGATCGCCGACGTCGCCGCCGTGCAGTCGGACATCGCCGGCCTGGCCCCGCTCGGCTACGCCGCCGCAGCCGGGCTCCTGCTGGCCGTGCTGGGGCAGCTCGTGCGGCGGGTGGACCGGGTCCGGGTGACCGACTCGCTCGGCGGCACCCTGCTGATCGTCGTGGGCGTGGTCGCCTTCGCCACGCTCATCGTGCTCAGCCGGATCCCCAAGGGCACCCAGGCGATCACTGTCTGCCTCACCGCCGCCGGGGTGGCGCTGCTCGTCGCCCGGCTCACCGACGCGGTCGCGCCGTGGCCACGGCTCGCCCCGCAGGTGCCGCGCGGCGCGACGGGCGTGGTCGCCGGCGCCATGATCGGCACCCTCACCAGTGCCGTGCTCGGCAGCTACCTGGTCGGTTTCACCCCGACCAGCGCCGCCCTGGTCGGGGTGGTCAGCGCGGCCACCGCCGTCCTGGCCGACCTCGCGGTGGGGTACGCCGAGGCGGGCCGCCTGATGGCCGGTGAACCGCCGACGATGTGGGTGGCCCGGCACATGCAGGGACCGCTGGGCGGGTTCGCGCTGGCCGCGCCCGCCGCGTACGCCATGTGCGTGCTGTTCCTGTGACGCGGTTGGGGAGGATTCGCCTCGGGTAAGTACGGTTGCGCCGCGAGGCGCGGTGACGGCGGCGAGGACTGGAGGCGGCGTGGCAGAGGCGTATCCGGCGGAGGGCCGACCCCGGCGACGGGGCCGGAAGGTGCTGATCGGCTTCCTCGTCCTGCTGCTGGTGCTGGCCGGGCTGCTCGTGGTCGCCGACCGGGTGGCCGCCGGCGTGGCCGAGCGCGCCATCGCCGACCAGGTCCGGCAGGAGATCGCCAAGCAGGACGCGCAGTCCGCCGCGCCGCAGGTCGAGGTGGGTGGCTTCCCGTTCCTCACCCAGGTGCTCGACGGCCGGTACGAGCGCATCTCGATCCAGCTCACCGACGTGCGCGGCGACGTGCAGGGCGACGCGGTCGAGGTGCCGAAGCTCGACGTGGACGCGCGCAACGTGACCGCCTCGCTGGACACGCTGCGCTCCGGCCGGGGCGACGTGGTGGCCGAGAGCGTCGACGGGCGGGGCACCGTCACCTACGAGAGCCTGGCCAAGCTGCTGGACCGGCCCGGGCTGACGCTGGGCGAGCGCAACGGCAAGCTCGCCGTCACCGCGCCGGTGGACGTCCTCGGCATCAAGCTCACCGTCAACGGCACCGCCGACGTCACGGTGGCCGGCAACAAGGTGGCGCTGCGCTTCAACGACCTCACCGCCGAGGGCCTGCCGAACGTGCCGCTGGCGCGGGCCGCGCTGACCCGGTACGCGCAGGGCATCTCGATCGACGTGCCGCTGCCGGAGCTGCCGTTCCAGCTCAACCTGCGCAAGGTGGAGCCGAAGCCGGAGGGCCTGGTGGTCACGGCGGACGCGGCGAACGTGCCCATCAATTCAGCCGGCTGAAAGCCGCACACGGCCGGTCCGGGGAACGGGCCTGCCGTCCCGGATGCTGGTCGGCCTGGTGGCAGCTGTCGCCTCGGCTGGTAATCTCCCTGCCCATGGGGACCCTCCTCACCAAACGGCGCGCGGTCGACCTGTGCCGCGTGGCCACCTGCCTGTGTCGCCCCGTCATCTGACGGCGGGGCTGTCTCCGGCCGCCTGAACGGCGGCCACCCAGGGTCCACGAACCTTTCCCGGTTCCCCCTCCTCAACGCCCGGCAGCGGCGCCGTCGCACGTACCCGTGATCCGTTCCTAGCTCAGGGTCCGCGTGTGGTGCGACAACCATCGACATCGATCTCCACGCGCAGGCTCACCAAACCATCCTCACCAGGGAGTGATCTGATGAGTCGCGACACCGCACTCGTCTCGGCCGAGTGGGCCGAGAAGAACCTCGGCGCCCCGGGCGTCGTCTTCGTCGAGGTCGACGAGGACACCTCGGCCTACGACACCGGGCACATCGCCGGCGCCGTCAAGCTCGACTGGCGCACCGACCTGCAGGACCAGGTCCGCCGGGACTTCGTCAACAAGAGTCAGTTCGAGGCGCTGCTGTCCGACCGGGGCATCGCCAACGACGACACCGTGATCCTGTACGGCGGCAACAACAACTGGTTCGCCGCGTACGCGTACTGGTACTTCAAGCTCTACGGCCACGGCGACGTGAAGCTGCTCGACGGCGGCCGCAAGAAGTGGGAGCTGGACGCCCGTCCGCTCGTCACCGACGTGGTGGAGCGGCCGAAGACGCAGTACGTCGCGCAGGAGCCGGACACCTCGATCCGCGCGTTCCGCGACGAGGTGGTCGCCGCGATCGGCACCAAGAACCTGGTCGACGTGCGCAGCCCCGACGAGTTCGCCGGCCGGCTGCTCGCCCCCGCCCACCTGCCGCAGGAGCAGGCGCAGCGGGCCGGCCACATCCCGACCGCGATCAGCGTCCCGTGGTCCAAGGCGGCCAACGAGGACGGCACGTTCAAGTCCGACGACGAGCTGCGCAAGATCTACGCCGACGCCGGGCTGGACGACGGCAAGGAGACGATCGCGTACTGCCGGATCGGCGAGCGCTCCTCGCACAGCTGGTTCGTGCTCCAGGAGCTGCTCGGGCACCGCAACGTGAAGAACTACGACGGTTCCTGGACCGAGTACGGCTCGCTCGTCGGCGTGCCGGTGGCGCTCGGCGACGAGCCCGGGGAGGCCTGATGACCGCCGCCTCCGCCGCCTCGACGGCTGCCGCCGGCTGCGCCGCGCCGGACCAGTCCGCCCCCCTCCCGGCGAGCCTGGACCTGGAGAAGGAGACCGTCATCACCGGCCGCGTGCTGGCCGAGTCCGGTGAGGTCGTGCCGGGCGCGTACGTGCGCCTGCTCGACTCGACGGGCGAGTTCACCGCCGAGGTGGTGACGTCGGCGGCCGGGCAGTTCCGGTTCTTCGCCGCGCCGGGCTCCTGGACGCTGCGCGCGCTGTCCCGCCACGGCAACGGCGACACCGCCGTGTCCGCGGCCCGCGGGATCAACGAGGTGACCGTCTCGGTCGCCGCCTGACCCACGCTCTGATCGTGGCCCGCCGCCCACCCGGGTGGCGGGCCACGAGCCGTTCCGGCGACTGTGCGGCTCGCCCGTGGCTGGCAGGCTGGACGGCGGTGCGCCCCGGACGCGCCGGAGGGGGATCAGGTGCTCGACGACGCCGCTGCCCACGCCCGCCGCTATCTGATCGACTTCATCGACGGCAACCGGGGCGAGGAGGTCGTCCGCGAACTCCAGCGCACCGACGCGTCCGGCCGGCGGCGCCCGTTCGACGTCTCGGTGGCCAGCCTCGACACCGATCTGTCGTTCCTCACCAAGCGGGCCACGCTCGTCACGGCCAAGCTGGTCCTGTCCCAGCCGGGCGGCGAGCACCGCTATCTGGTCAACCGGGAGATCTGCAAGAGGTGCGGCGAGGACCCGGACCACTGCGGGCCGCGCTGCCGGTACGAGGACATCCGGATCGACCAGCTCTTCGCCGAGTGCGACGACCTGGGCCGCCTCGGCGCGTACCTGCGGGACTGCGCGCCGCTGCTCGAGCTGGGCCAGCTCGTCTACTTCCCGCAGACCTTCCGCCGCAGCCACCTGGAGTCGCGCGCGCCGGACGCACAGTCCACCTCGTCGCTGTTCGACACATCAGGCCGGATCGAGCTGGGCGACAACCCGGACCGCACGCTCGACCTGATCGTCAAGGGGCATCGGGTCGTCGACGTGCCGAGCGGGGATCCGGTGAAGGCGCGGCTGGTCACCCCGCTGCTCCAGCTCGAACTGCCGATGCTGGAGGGCACGTCGCTGCGGGACTACTGCGCCATCCTGACCCAGGAGGGCGACGCGCTCGCCGCGACCCAGGCGTACCTGCGAGGCCGGATGCTGGAGGTCGACACCGACCCGGACCGCGCGCTGGTACAACTCGTGAAGCTCGACGCGGAGATCCAGGAGGGGGTGCGGGCGGCCCGGGCTGAGGTGGCCCGGGTGGCCCGGCGCTCGGCCGTGCAGGCCGCAGGGGCGGCGGTGGCGACTGTCGCGGCGACGCTGGTGGCGGTCGAGGGCACCCATCTGGCGCCGGTGCTCGGCATGCTGGGCGCGGGCGGGTTCTTCTCCGCCGTGCTCGCCGCCGACCAGTACGCCGACCGTCGCGGCGAGCTGCGACAGCGCCCCTTCTACCTGCTGTGGCTGCTGTCCCGCCGGTCGGAGCCGGTCTGAGCGAGGTGCCGAGGCGCGGCCGGGCGTCTCGCCCGTCCGTGACACCATGGCCGGGTGACTGCCGTCGAGACGGGCTACGCCCCGCCCACCCCGCCCGGCCGGCCCGGCCCCGGCGGCCGACGCCGGCTGCGCTGGCTGACGGTCGCCACCGTGGTGTGGGCCGTGCTGCTCGCGAGTCTGACCTGGTGGTCGGTGCGCACGGACGCGCCGACGGTGAAGGAGCAGCGGTCGCTGGACCAGGCCGGCCCGGTGGTGGACCGGGCGATCGGCGAGCTGACCGCCGCGGTCGGCGCCGCGGGCGTACCGGCGCTCCTGCCGGACCGGCTGGAGCGCGGCTGCCGGATCACGCCGATGGACGACGGCGCGACGCTGGAGCGCGGCGTCGAGGTGGCGATCGGCGGCGACGACGTACGCGAGGTGCTGCGCGGCATCGCCGACCGGCTGCCGTCGGGCTGGCGGGCCGGCGTGTCGACGCTCGACGGCGAACCGCTGCTGCGCGCCGACGCGGGCGAGTTCGTCGCGGTCGAGGGCCGGGCCGGTGGCCCGGGCCGGGTGCTGCTCACCGCCGACACCGGTTGCCGCCCGGCGGGCTCCGGCTACCGGGTTCCGTCCGCCGACGCCGCCGCCGAGTCGGCCGTGCTGGCGTCGGCGCTGGGCCGGTGGGGCGGCGCGACCGGGCCGGTCCAGGTGCTGACCGCGCCCTGCCCGGGTGGCGGGACCGCCCGCACGGCCCGGTCCGAGGCCGCAGTGCCGGCCGACCAGTCGCTGGCCGCCGCGTTCGGCGTCGGCGCCGCGCCGGTGGTGGACTCGGCCGACGCGTACGCACGCCCGGGCGACCCGGCGGTGCTGGCGCTGCGGGCCGGTGAGCGGGTCCGGGTGGCGGTCACCACGCCCTGCCGGGCCTGACGTCAGCCGCCGGGCAGGGTCAGCGCCGGTGGCGACGGCTGTTCCTCGTGCGGCTCCCGGCTGCGGCCCAGCGCGTCCACCCGGCCCCAGCGGCCCGGGATGTCGAGCAGTTCCACCCGGCCCATCCCGGGCGGCACGGCCGGGTCGATGATCAGGTGATCGCCCTGCGGTTCCAGTCCCAGGATCACCCGTAGCAGCAGCAGCGGCGTGCCGGCGGACCACGCCTGCGGGCTGCACGCCGTGGGGTACTCCACCGGGTAGTCGGTGAGGCCGCGCTCGTAGCCGGCGAACACCTCGGGCAGCCGCCCGTCGAAGTAGTGCGACGCGCTGAGCAGAGCGTCGCAGATCCGGCCGGCCTGCTGGCGGAAGCCGTACCGCCACAGGCCCCAGGCGATGATCGAGTTGTCGAACGGCCACACCGTGCCCACGTGGTAGCCGACCGGGTTGTACCGGCCCTGGTCGTCGGCGAGCGTCCGCACACCCCACCCGGAGAACAGGCGTGGGCCGAGCAGATGGGCGGCGACGGCGGGGGCGCGGGCCTCGTCGACGATGCCGCTCCACAGCAGGTGACCGATGTTGGAGGTGAGCGCGTCCACCTGGCGGCCCAGCGGGTCGAGCGCCAGCGCGTAGTACTCGCGGTCCGCGATCCAGAAGTCGCGGTTGAACCGTTCCTTCAGCGCCGCCGCCTCGTGTTCCAGCCGGTCGGCGTACGTCGGGTCGTTCCAGTACGTGCGGGCCAGGCGGGCGCCGCGCAGCTTCGCGTCGTACGCGTACCCCTGGAGTTCGCACGTGGCCCGGGGGAACTCGGGCATCCGCCCGTCGGCGTAGGAGATGGCGTCCGGCGAGTCCTTCCAGCACTGGTTCGGCAGGCCGGTCTCCGGGTTCCGCGACATGTACCAGACGTAACCGGTGCCGAGCAGGTCGCCGTACGTGTCCAGCCAGGTCAGCGCCGCCCGCGTCTCGTGCTCCAGCTTGCGCACCAGGTCGGCGTCGCCGGTCCACCGCTCGTACTCGTCGAGCAGGATCACGAACAGCGCCGTGGTGTCGGCGGCGCCGTAGTACGGCGAGTGCGGCTGCTCCTCGAAGCCGGCGGTCTCGCCGTAGCGCAGCTCGTGCAGGATCTTGCCGGGCTCCTCGTCCCGGAAGTCGTCGACCCGGCTGCCCTGGAGTCCGGCGAGCATGACGATCGTGGGCTTGACCATCTCGGGCAGGAACGGCAGCACCTGCAGCGAGGTGAAGATGCTGTCCCGGCCGAACAGCGTCATGAACCAGGGCAGGCCGGCGGCGAGCAACCGGACGCCGAGCGTGATCGACTCGTACCGGAGCGCGGCCAGGTCGTTGAGGCTGCGCCGGTACGCCCCGGCCAGCGGCTCGCAGTCGCAGCCGAGCTTCGGCGCCCGGCTGATCAGGGCGCTCTGTTCCGCCTCGATGTCGGCCGCCGTCCGCTGGCCGCCCAGCGGCAGGATGGCCCGGATGTCCTCGCCCCGGGCGCCGTAGATGACTGTGTCGATGTGCAGCCGGGTGGTCCACTCGCCGTGCGGGCCGACCCGGATCCGGAACGTCATCCCGCTCTCGTCGACCTCGGCCGGCGCGCTGCTGGTCACCATCGTCTCGCGGTGGAACGCCTGCCGGCGGTAGGTCAGCCGCAGCGCGTTCGTCTCCACGCTGGGCGTGGTGGTGCCCTTCTTGTCCCGCTTGTGCTTGATCTCGAACAGGTCGGCGAAGTCGGAGCCGATCTCCAGCCGGAGCCGGAACTCCATCTCCTGCTCGGAGTGGTTGAGCAGGGTCAGTTCCTCGTCCATGCTGCCGCCGATCGCGCGGCTGCGGATCACCGAGACCTTCGCGTCCAGGTAGTGCGTCGGCTCGCCGGGGACCAGGAAGAACCGCGTCTTGTACGACAGTGAGTCGTCGATGGAGAGCGCGTGCAGGGGTTCCCCGTCGAGGGTGAGGATCCAGGTGGAGAGGAACCGGGTGTCGAAGGAGAACAGCCCGGTGGGGAAGTCGTACGACGGCTGGATGTTGCCGCGATCGTCGCTGACCAGGAACGTGTTGCCGTCGAGGATGCTGACCCGCTCCTTCACGCCACCCGCCGGACGTGGTCGCGGGCGGCGTCCCGCGGATCCCGTACGTCGGGCCGGGTCGGCAGGAACCGGCGGAACGCCAGGAACAGCACGACGTGCCCGCTGAACGTGGCCTCGTTGCGCAGCACCGCGGCCATGCCGGCCTCGCGGCCGGTGACCAGCTTCTCGAACAGTTCGGTGGAGAGGGTCAGCACGCCGTCCGCCTGCCGTTGCTCCTCCCGGCTCACCTGGGCCGATCCGGGGGCCAGCGTCACGTACCAGTGCTCGGTCCGGTTGCCGTCGGCCAGGTCGATCTGGAGCGTGCCGCCGATCGGGCTGTTCAGCACCGCCGCGGCGCGCGCCGGTAGCGACGCGAAGAACTGTTGGATCGCCTCACTCACGTTCACATGGTAGGCGTAATCCGGACATGTCGGGTCAGGATCGGCTCACCGGTCAGAGTGGACGACCCGGGCGGGTCGCTCAGTAGACGAGCGCCTGCGCGCCCTCGGTCATCGCCTCCTCGACGAACACCGCGGCGCCCGCGATGCGTACGCCGGGGATGACGTCGCCCGGGCCGATGTCCCGCCGGGCCGCGCACTGGGTGCAGGCGGTCACCCGGCCCGTGGTCAGGACCACGTGCAGCAGTTCGCCGAGCGGCGCGGAGTGCGGCAGCTCGAACGTCTCCGCCCGCCCGGGGAGCGCGAACCAGGTGGACTCGCCGGTGAGCCAGAGCGACACGTCCACCCCGGCCGCGGCTGCGGTGGAGGCGACTGTGAACGCCTGGGCGCAGCGTTCCGGGGAGTCCGCGCCGGCGGTGGCCTTGACGACGAGAGTGCGCGCCATGACGCCAGCATAGGATGGCCCGGATGGTTACCGAGATCGGGTTCGTCAGCCTGCTGGTCGCCGGCCTGGGCGCGCTCGCCGGTGGCCTGGTCTATGTCGCAGTGCGAATCGCTAGAGGTAGATGGTGAGCGCGAGGAGTGAGCCGGTTTTGCGAGCCCCGCAGTCGCGAACGAAGGTGGCGCTGTGAATAGTGAGAATCCGCTTCAGCCGCCGTGGCTGAACGCGCCGCCGGTCGACCCGTACCCGTACGAGGAGAGCCACGACCTGCGCGTCGGCCCGAAGCTGCACCCGAGCCTGGACGGCCTGCTGCCGTACATCGGGGTCTGGCGCGGCCGGGGCCGGGGTGGGTTCCCGACGATCGAGGACTTCGACTACGCGCAGGAGATCCGGATCAGCCACGACGGCCGGCCGTTCCTGTTCTACGAGTCCCGGGCGTGGATCCTGGACGAGCAGAGCCGCCCGGTTCGTCCCGCCGGCCGTGAGGTGGGCTGGTGGCGTCCGGTGCTCGACGGTGAGCGGGTGACCGACGAGCTGGAGGCGCTGATGACCACGCCGACCGGCGTGATGGAGCTGCACATCGGCAAGCGCAAGGGCACCCAGATCGAGTTCGCCACCGACGCGGTCGTGCGTACCGCCACGGCGAAGGAGGTCACCGCCGGTGCCCGGCTGTTCGGCATCGTCGAGGGCGCCCTGCTCTACGCGCAGGAGATGGCCGCCGTGGGCCACCCTCTGAGCCCGCACCTCTCCGCCCGCCTGACCCGGGTGGCCGGCTGACGTTCCCTTCTCGCTCCGGCGATCATGAAGTTGGCGGCGATCCTTGCCCGATTTGTCGCCGCCAACTTCATGATCAACGGGGTGGGGGTGGGGGGAAGTCCAGGAGGGTCTGGATGCGGGGGGTCAGGGGAGAACTCGGGCGGGGGATTCCGTTCAAGGCCGTGACCTCTGCCGGGCCGCGCAGCGAGCTGGTCAGCCAGATCGCCTCGGCCTCGTGCAGGTCGGCCACGGTGGGCAGGTGCTCGTCTGCGGTCAGGCCCAGCTCTCCGGCGCGTTCCAGCAGATGGCCGGCGGTCACGCCGGGCAGGATTCCGGTCGGTGCCGCCGGCACCGTGAGGAGACGGCCGCCACTCAGCCACACCACGTTCGCGGTGGGCCCCTCCAACACGTAGCCGTCGGTCGAGACCCAGAGCACGTCGTCCACGCCCGTCCGCTGCGCCCACCGCCGGGCGGCGGTGCTGAGCGCGTACGAGGTGGACTTCACGCCGCTCGGCAGCCACCCCAGTTCCGGGCGGGACCGGGCGGCCACCCCGAGCGGCAGCGTGGCCACAGTCACCCCGTCCCGCCGGGCCAGTCGGGCGGACGCAGGCACCTCGCCGAGCGTCGCGTACACCGTGGGCGGCCCACCGCCCTCCGGTCCCCGCGTACAGACCAGCCGCAACGCGCCCTCGGTCCGGGCGGGCCAGCCGGCGCACACCGCGTCCAGCAGCTCGACGAGCGCGGCATCAGGGGGCAGCGGCAGGTCGATCGCCGCCGCGCCGGCCCGCAGCCGGGCCAGGTGCGGCTCCAGCAGCCAGGGGCGGCCGTCGCGCAGGTGCAGCGTCTCGAACAGGCCGTCGCCGTGCAGGACGCCCCGGTCGTCGCCGCGCAGCACCGGCTCGCCCGCCGGTACGAGCCCCCGGCCGAGCACCGCCACCCGTGTCGTACCCACTGGCGCAGCGTAGTGGCGTACCCCCGGCGGCGGACCGGCCGGCGCGGCGGCCGAACTATGATCGAAGGGTGTCCGAATCCTCCCTCGCGGAAATGCTCCGCTCGCGCGGGCTGCGGCTGACGGCGCAGCGGCAGCTGGTGCTCCAGGCCGTCCTGGATCTGGGGCACGCCACCCCGGAGCAGGTGCACACAGCGGTCCGCGAGGTCGCGGCCGGAGTCAACATCACCACCATCTACCGCACGCTGGAGCTGCTGGAACGGCTCGGCCTGGTGACGCACACGCACCTGTCGCACGGTTCGCCGACCTACCACGCGGCGGGTGAGCACCAGCACGTGCACCTGGTGTGCCGGGAGTGCGGGGCGATCGACGAGATCTCCCCGGAGATGCTCCGCCCGCTCGCCGACCAGCTGGACGAGCAGCGCGGGTTCAAGGTCGACATCGGGCATGTCGCGCTCTTCGGGGTCTGCGGCCGCTGCGCACAGAACGGGGAACGCACATGATCGACATCGCGGGCGCGGTGACCACCGACGCCATCGACGACCAGACCCGGGACCAGCCGGAACCGGCCCACCGGGCGGCGGGCGTCGGCCCGGTGGCCGCCCACTACGGCGACCCGATGCGCGAGCAGCGGCTCCTGGCCACCGGCGTGGGCCTGGTCGACCGCTCGCACCGGGGCGTGGTCGCGGTGCCCGGCGAGGAGCGGATCGGCTGGCTGCACACGCTCACCAGCCAGCACCTGGCCGCGCTGGCGCCGTGGCAGGGCACCGAGCTGCTGGTGCTCTCCCCGCACGGGCACGTCGAGCAGCACGCGATGGTCGCCGACGACGGCGAGACCACCTGGCTCGACACCGAGCCGGGGATGACCGAGGGCCTCCTGGCATACCTGGAGAAGATGCGGTTCTTCAGCAAGGTCGACCCGCGCGACGCCACCGCCGACCACGCGCTGCTGTCGCTCGTCGGGCCGGAGGCGCCCGGCGCGCTCGACACGCTCGGCGTCACCGGGTTGGCCGCTCCCGACGTGGCAGCGGTGCCGGGTCCGAAGTTCCGTTCCGGCGAGCTGCCCGCGCGGCCGTCAGCGGTGTACGACGTCAAGCCGCTGCCGGTCGGCGGCTGGGCCCGGCGGGTGGCGCTCGGCGTCGACCTGCTCGTGCCACGGGCGGCCATGGACGAAATGGTGGCGGAGCTGCGCGGCGCCGGGGTGCCGGTGGCCGGGCTGTGGGCGTACGAGGCGATCCGGGTGGCCGCCAAGCAGGCCCGGGCCGGCGTGGACACCGACCACCGGACGATCCCGGCCGAGGTGGACCTGATCGCTCCGGCCGTGCACCTGGACAAGGGCTGCTACCGGGGGCAGGAGACGGTCGCCCGGGTGCACAACCTGGGCAAGCCGCCCCGCCGGCTCGTCCTGCTGCACCTGGACGGCGTGGCGAGCGACCAGCCGCCCGTCGCCGGTACGCCGGTGACGCTCGACGGCCGGACGGTCGGCTTCGTGGGCACCGCCGTGCAGCACTACGAGTTGGGTCAGGTGGCGCTCGCCGTGCTGAAGCGCAACACGCCCGACGACGCCCGACTGCTCGTGGGCGAGAGCGCCGCCGCCATCGACGTGTAAGGAAGGGCCCCCTATTAACGCCTCCGGTAGAGGAAAGGTCCCTTCTTAACGCCGCCTGCACCGGAAATCCTCCGGTCGACCCGGCGCCGGGCACCGGTCTAGGATCCGGGGCATGACGACAGGGACGTTGATCACGGTTGCCCCCACCGGCGCGGAGTCGGCGAAGGCGGAGGTGCCGGCGCTGCCGGTGACGCTCGACGAGCTGCTGCTGACGGCCAAGGAGTGCGAGGCGCTCGGCGCTGCCGTGATCCACGTCCACATCCGCGACGACGACGCACGGCCCACGCTCGACCAGGGGCGGCTGCGCGACACGGTGGCGGCGCTGCGGGAGAGCACCGACCTGATCGTGCAGCTCTCCTCCGGCGGCGCGGTGACCGACCCGGAGTCGGCCCGGCTCGCGGTGCTCGACGCCGCACCCGACATGGCCTCCTGCACCATGGGTACCGTCAACTTCGGCGACGACGTGTTCCTCAACCGGTGGGAGTTCATCGTCGACCTGCACACCCGGATGCAGGAGCGGGGCGTCGTCCCCGAGTACGAGATCTTCGACCTGGGCCACCTCACCGCCCTGCAGCGGCTGCTCGGCAAGTACGGCCTGCCGCACGGCGGGCACGTGCACGTCGACTTCGTGATGGGCGTACCGGGTGGCATGCCCGGCACCACGGCGACCCTTGTCGCGGCCCAGCAGATGCTGCGCGACCTGCCCGAGGGCACCACGTTCGCGGCCACCGGCATCGGGCGCAGCACCATCCCGGTGATGCTGGCCTCGCTGTCGGCCGGTGGTCACCTGCGGGTCGGCATGGAGGACACGGTCACGTACGCCAAGGGCCGCCCGGTGGAGTCCAACATGCAGCTCGTCGCGCGGGCGGTGGGCTTCGCCCAGCTCGCCCAGCGGCCCCCGCTGACCACCGCCGAGGCCCGTACGCTGCTCGGCGTCCCGGCTACCGTCCGGTAAGCGGCGCACCCCGCTGCGACCCCGTACCGCCCCGGTCGACGTCGCAGGTCACCCCGCCGCCGACCGGGTCCGTCCCCTCGGTACGGTCCATACCGTGGGAAAAACGTACGAGGGCGGCGTGCCGCTCGCCGAGGTGGTCCGGTCCGGCTTCGTGGAGGGCGTCCACCGGGGTTCCGTGGTGGTGCTCGACGCCGCCGGTGAGCCGGTCGCCGGGGCCGGTGACGTCACCTCGCCGATCTTCCCCCGCTCGTCGAGCAAGCCGATGCAGGCGATCGGCATGCTCCGGGCCGGCCTGCCGCTCACCGACCCGGCCGACATCGCGCTCGTCGCGGCCAGCCACGCGGGCGAGGAGTTCCACGTCGAGCGGGTGACAGCGCTGCTGCGCGACGCCGGCCTGACCGAGGACGCGTTGCACTGCCCGCCGGACCTGCCGTTCGGCGAGGCCGCCCGGGAGGCGGTGCTGCGGGCCGGCGGCGGCCCGGCCCGGGTGCTGATGAACTGTTCCGGCAAGCACGCCGGCATGGTGCGCACCTGCCTGGCCGCGGGCTGGCCGCTGGACGGCTACTGGCGGCCCGAGCACCCGCTCCAGCAGTGCCTGACCGCCACGATCGAGGAGTTCACCGGCGAGCGGGCGGCGGCGGTCGGGGTGGACGGCTGCGGCGCACCGGTGCTGGCCGTCTCGCTGACCGGGCTGGCGCGGGCGTTCCTGCGGCTGGTCGAGGCCGAGCCGGGCACCGTCGAGCGGACGGTGGCGGACGCGATGCGGGCGTACCCGGAACTTGTCGGCGGCACCCAGGCGGAGGACACGCGGCTGATGCGCGGCGTACCCGGCCTGCTCGCCAAGATCGGCGCGGAGGGTGTGATCGCGGCGGCGATCCCGGAGGTCGGCGCCGTCGCTCTGAAGATCGACGACGGCGCCGCGAGGGCCCGCACACCCGTCCTGGTGTCGGCCCTGGCACGCCTGGACGTGCGCGCCCCCATCCTCACCGAGTACGCCGAACCGCCCCTGCTGGGCGGCGGCCTCCCGGTAGGAGCCATCCGCCCCACCTGGTAACCCTTCCCCGCCCTCTACCCCCGGCGATCTTGCACTTGCTGCCCCGGCGAAATGCGCATTCCAGGCGTGCCGAGGGCTGCAAGTGCAAGATCAACGCGGCGAAGGGAGGGAGTCGGGGTGGTCAGGGGAGGAACGGCAGGAGGGTGGCGTTGGTCTCGGTGGGGCGCTCCAGGGGGAGCAGGTGGGCCGCGTTCGTCACGTCCGGCATGCGCACGCCGTGGGGGGCCTCGTCGGCGATGCGGTCGGCCAGGCGGCGGATGTCGGCCAGGTCGTCCGCGCCGGTGCCGACCAGTACCGGTACGCGCAGCTCGCCCAGCCGGTCGATCGCCGGCGGGTCCAGCTCGCCCACCTCGATCGCGCTCAGCGCCTGCTCGGCGGCGAGTGCCCGGCGGTCCATCTCCTCGGCGAACCGGATCAGCTCCGGGTCGACGTCCTCCGGGCGGCGGGTCGGGCCGACCACCCAGAAACGCACCTCGCCGGCGGCGGTGGCGGCGAAGTCCTCCGGGTCCACGTCGCCGACCAGCTCCTCCCAGAGCTGCTCGGTCTCCTCGGACCACTCGTTGCCGGAGACCGGAGCGCCGAAGAGCGCCAGCGCCGAGACCCGCTCCGGGTGGGCGAGCGCGGTGTCCACCGCGACCCGGCCGCCGAACGAGCAGCCGACGAGCGCGGCCCGCTCGACGCCCAGCGCGTCGAGCAGCCCGACCACGTCGTCGTGGTGGGCGAACGGCGTGGTCGGCAGCTCCGACTCGCCGTAGCCGCGCAGGTCCAGCGCGATCACCCGGTGGCGCTGCGCGAGCGCCGGGACCTGCCCGCGCCACATCCGCCGGTCGGCGATGCCGGCGTGCAGCAGCACCACGGCGGTTCCGGTGCCGCTCTCGTCGTACGCGAGCTGGGCGCCGTTGATATCGATCTTGGTCACGGGGGAGAACGGTACGGACCGGACATGGCCTCCGCAACCCACCTTCGGTGACCCTGCTAACTCTGGCTAGCGTTTTGCTTGCAGGAGTTAGCGGACCGAGCTAGCGTTGAGTCATGGCCACCAGCAAGGACCTTCCCGATGTCGGCGGGTTCATTCGCGACCTGCGGCGCAACGCGAAGATCTCACTGCGCCAGCTCGCCGAGCAGGCGGGCGTCAGCAATCCCTACCTGAGCCAGATCGAGCGTGGGCTGCGCAAGCCGAGTGCCGAGGTGCTCCAGCAGCTCGCCAGCGCACTTCGTGTCTCCACCCCGGCGATGTACCTGCGTGCCGGGCTGCTGGACGACAAGGAGGGCCAGGGCGTGCTCGCGGCGATCGCCGTCGACCCCGAGCTGACCATGGCCCAGAAGCAGTCGCTCACCCAGATCTACGAGACGTTCCGGCGCGAGAACGCCCGCCTGGCCGAGGCGACCGAGGCGGCCACGACGGCGGAGGCGGCCGAGAAGGCCGCCACGACGGAGACGGCCGCGACCGAGCCGGCCTCCGCGCCGGAGGCCCCGGCGACGGTGGCCGCGGCCGCGACCGGTCCGGTCACGCCGGAGGGCACGCCGACCGAGGCGGTCCTCGAATCGGTAGCCGTCACCGAAGCGGGTGCCGCGCCCGCCCCGACCACCGCGCCCGCCCCGACCACCGCCGCCCCGCAGGACACGACCGCCCGCCGGGCGGCCCGGAAGGCCGCCGGTGCGGCCGAAGAGGAGCAGTCATGACCACCCAGCCGAAGACCAACCGCATCCCCGCACCCCTCTACGCCGCCGCCGGCGCCGGTGAGCTGGCCCTGGAGCAGCTCCGCAAGCTGCCGACGGTGGTCAGCGGCCTCGGCACCCGGGTCGTCGCCGACCTCGGCGGCAAGGCCGTCGTCACCGGCTTCGAGCTGCGCCAGAAGGCCACCGAGACGCTGAAGACCGCCAACCAGACCGCCACCGGGCTGCGCGAGCGCGCCGTCGCCACCGACCTCGACCAGCTCCGCGAGGCCGCCAACCTGGAGAAGCTGCGCGAGGCGGCGAACCTGGAGAAGCTGCGCGAGGCCGCCAACCTGGACAAGCTCCGCGAGGCCGCCACCCGCAACGCCGCCGTCGTGGTGGCCGGGGCGCACGCCGCGCAGGAGCGCGCGCTGGCCGCGTACGCCGAGCTGGTCGCCCGGGGTGAGCGCGTCGTCGGCGCCGGCGTGCTGGAGGCCGCCGACACGGTGAACGCCGACATCGAGGCCACCGAGGCGACCGGCACCGAGGTGACCCCGAAGGCCGAGATCACCCCGAAGCCGGAGACCGCGCCGAAGGCCGCCGCGACGACCGAGGTGCCCAGCCCGGCCGAGGTGGCCGAGGCGGTGGCCGCCAAGCCGGCCGCGGTGAAGCGCACCCGCGCCACCAAGGCGACCGCGACCAAGGCCGTCGCCAAGACGACCGCCACCAAGGCGACCAAGCCGGCCACCCCGTCGGCGAAGCTGCCGAAGGCCACGAAGCGGACCCGCCCGGCTGCCGAGTGACCTGATGCTCCACCGGACCCCGGACAACGTCTTGTCGGACGTTTCCGGGGTCTCGGCATAAGCTTGCCCCCATGGCCATCGCCGCGCCGATCTTCGCGTTCGCAGTCCAAGACGTGATCCAGCTGATCCTGCTCGTCTTCGCCCTGGTCGTACAGGGAGTGGCGCTGGTGCACGCGGTCACCCAGCGCGGCGACGGATTCGCCGCGCTCGGCACGCTGCCCAAGGGCGGCTGGGTCGCCATCCTGGCGGTCTGTCTGCTGCTGACCCTGCTCGGCTTCGGCCCGATCAGCCTGTTCGGACTGATCGGCATCGCCGCGGGTCTCATCTACCTGCTCGACGTGCGGCCCGGCCTGCGGGACCTGCACGACGGCCGAGGGTCCTGGTGAGAGGTTTCCGCTGGCCTCCGCCGCCGGACGGCGGTCCCCGCACCTGGGGGCCCGGCCCCGGCGCGCCCCGGACCGGGCGCCCCGCGCTGCCCGAGCCGGAGACGGAACTGGTCGCCACCCCGCACGGGGTGAGCCTGGAACGGCTGGTCACCGGCACCGGTGACCCGGTCACCGTGTTCGCGCACGGGCTGGGCAGCGGCATCGCCACCACCCGCCCGTTCGGCAGCGGCGTCACCGGGCGGCGCATCTTCTTCCAGTTCCGCGGGCACGGCCGCTCCGACTCGCCGCCCGGGCCGTGGAGCTACCTGGACCTCGCCCGTGACCTGCGGGCCGTCGCCGACCTGGGCGGCGCGACCCGGGCGTTCGGCGCCAGCCTCGGCGCGGGCGCGCTCTGCCGGCTGCTCGCCGAGAGCCCGGAACGCTTCGAGAGACTCGTCTTCTTCCTGCCCGCCGTGCTGGACACGCCGCGCGGCGAGGTGGCACGCGCCCGGCTCACCGGCCTGCTCGACGCGGTGGCCGAGGGCGACGCGTCGGCACTGGCCGACGCGGTGTCGCTGGAGCTGCCGCCGTCGGTGCGCAACACCCCGGCCGGCTGGGCGTACCTGCGGCAGCGGCTCGACCAGCTGCTGCGCGACGGGCTCGCGCCGGGGCTGGCCGACCTGCCCGCCCAGGCCCCGCTCGACGACGCCGGGTCGCTCGCCGCGGTCACCGCGCCGGCGCTGGTCATCGCCGCCGCCGAGGACGACCTGCACCCGGTCGCCGTCGCCGAACGGCTCGCCGCCGCGCTCCCGAACGCCACACTGCACGTGTACGACCGGCCCGGCGTGCTCTGGACCGAGCGCGCCGACCTGCGGGAGCGCGTCTCGGAGTTCCTGAACGGGTAACGTCGCCGTCCATGGGCGTCACACACCACGGCCGTACGCACCGGCTCGACCTCGCCGACCCGACCCTGCGCGAGTGGACCTGCCGGGTGCTGGCGGCCGATCCCGAGCAGGGCATCGTGCTGGACCGGTCCGCGTTCTACCCGGGCGGCGGCGGGCAGCCGCCGGATCACGGGGTGCTTCTCTGGCAGGGCGTACAGACCCGGATCGTCGGCACCCGCAAGGGCGACGACCTCTGGCTGATCCCGGCCGAGGGTGACCCGGTGCCGCCGGTCGGCACCGAGGTCGCCGGCGCGGTCGAGGACACGCGTCGGACCATGCTGATGCGTACCCACTCCGGGCTGCACGTGCTCTGCGGCGTGGTGTTCCGCGACTTCGGCGCGCTCGTCACGGGCGGCAACATGGAGCCGGGCGAGGCGCGGATGGACTTCAACCTCCCCGAGGTGCCGCCGGACTTCAAGGCCCGCATCGAGGAGCTGGTGAACGCCGAGGTGGCCGCCGACCGGTCGGTGGCGGTGCGGGTGCTGCCGCGCGCCGAGGCGCTGGCCCTGCCGGACATCATCCGTACCCAGTCGAACCTGATCCCGCCGGAGGAGCAGGAGGTGCGGATCGTCGACATCGTCGGGCTGGACGTGCAGGCCGACGGCGGCACGCACGTGGCCTCCACCGCCCAGATCGGCAAGGTCCAGGTGGTCAAGGTGGAGAGCAAGGGACGGGCCAACCGCCGGGTACGCGTGCGCCTGGCGGACTGAGTCACCCGGGCGCGCGCCGGGACCGGAGGGCGCGCGCCTTCTGCCGGTTGCCGCAGCGTTCCATCGCACACCAGCGGCGCTGCCCCGGCCGGGAGGTGTCCACGAAGACCAGTTGGCAGTCGTGCGCGCCGCACTCCCGGATCCGGGCCGCGTAAGGGCCGGTGAGCAGGTCGACCGCGTCCCGGGCGAATGTCGCGACCACTTGCGCGCCGGTCAACGGCGTACGCCAGGACCGGCTGCCGTCGGGACCGGCCTGCGGGCTCAGCGGCAGCCCGGCCGCCGCGTCGTTCACCACGGCCAGGTCCGCGGCGGGCGGGGTCTCGTCGCGGGTACGCGCCTGCGTCACTCGCCAGAGCGCGTCGCGCAGCCGACGGGCGGCGGCCAGGTCGTCCGCGTCGACGGTGACGGTGGCGGGGTCCAGGCGCAGGCGGGACACGGCCAGCCAGCCCGCGAGGTCGTCCGGCCGGTGCAGCACCTCGTAGCGGGCGAACCCGCCCGGACCGCCGGTGGTCAGCAGCTCCAGGCAGAGCGCGCCCGGGTCGAAGCGGTATCGAGTGCCTTCGGGACTGATCAGGGTGAGTCCGCTTGCGCCGTCCATCACGTAACCACTATAACTGGTTACACCAGCTGACCACGGAGGACACATGGCCCGGGACTGGAAACTCGTCATCGACTGTGCCGACCCGATCGGGCTGGCCCGCTTCTGGGCCGAGGCGCTCGGCTACCAGGTCGAGGACAACAGCGTGCTGATCGAGCGGCTGGCCGCCGCCGGTGCGGTGCCGCCGGAGGCGTACGTCGAGGTGGACGGCCGCAAGGCGTGGCGCGAGCTGGCGGCGGTACGCCACCCGGACGACCCGGTCGACCCGGCCAGCGGCACCGGGCTGGGCCGGCGGTTCCTGTTCCAGGCCGTCCCCGAACCCAAGCGGGTGAAGAACCGCCTCCACGTCGACCTGCACGTCGGGCCGGAGGGGCGGGCGGCCGAGGTGAAGCGGCTGACCGCGCTCGGCGCGACGGTGCTGGCCGAGGTCGCCGACCGGGGCAGCGAGCACACCACGATGGCCGACCCGGAGGGCAACGAGTTCGACGTGCAGTGACCGCTCAGTGCGGCAGGTACGCCGCCCGGACGGCGAGCAGCCAGCGTTCCACTGTCTCCTCGTCCGGGCGCTCCGGCAGCGGCGAGCGGGTCCGGTCGAACTCCGCCTCGGCTGCAGCCACCAGGGCCTGCGCCTCGCCCAGCGCGCCACCGGCGACCCGTTCGCCGAACGCGCGGAACCACTCCGGGTCGGCGAGGCGGATCTCCAGCACGCCTGTCGTGTACAGCGTCCGGCCCTGGTGCAGCAGCCGGGCCAGGTGCCGGGCGTGCTTCGCCGAGCGCCGCCGCCCGCCGCTGTCCGCCGGGGCGGTGGCGAGCTTGCGGAACTGCTGCGAGGCGTACCCGAGGTAGGCGTCGCGGACGCGCGGCGCGCTCAGGAACGCCGACCGGATCGCGATCAGCTCCTCGCCGAACCCGGTGCGGGTCTCGTAGCAGTCCTCGGGCAGCCACATCAGCTCGGTGGCGGTCGGGTTGCCGCTCAGCGCCAGCAGCGCGTACTTGCGCGCCTCGTGCAGCGTGACGTCCGGGTCGGTGGTGACCACCGACTCGCGGGGCGGGCGTAGACCGTGGAACGCGACTGTGGGCGCGGCGAACACGCCGATCCGGTCGGTGTCCGAGCCGGGACCGGCCAGCCCGTACGCGACCGAGCCGACGATCCCGGACAGCAGCAGGTGCATACCGGTGATGATCGCCCATCCGGATCGTCCGGGAAACCGGACTTCCGCTGTCAGGTATCTGTTGCACGGTTATCCCATGAACTCACCACTGACCGGAACTGTCGCGCTCGTCGCGGGCGCGACCCGGGGTGCCGGGCGGCAGATCGCCGTGCAGCTCGGCGCCGCCGGGGCCACCGTCTACGCCACCGGCCGCACCACCCGCGAGCGCCGCTCCGAGATGGACCGGCCGGAGACCATCGAGGAGACCGCCGAGCTGGTCACCGCCGCCGGGGGCACCGGGATCGCCGTCGCAGTCGACCACCTGGACCCCGAGCAGGTACGCGGCCTGGTCGAGCGGATCGACGCCGAGCAGGGCCGCCTGGACGTGCTCGTGAACGACGTCTGGGGCGCGGACCCGCTGATCACCTGGGAGAAGCCGGTCTGGGAGCAGCCGCTCGACGCCGGGTTCCGCACGCTGCGGCTGGCTGTCGACACGCACATCATCACCAGCCACTTCGCGCTGCCGCTGCTGATCCGCAACCCGGGCGGCCTGGTCGTCGAGGTCGGCGACGGCACCAAGGAGCACAACGACAGCGAGTACCGCCTGTCGGTCTTCTACGACCTGGCGAAGGTGTCGGTGAACCGGCTCGGCTTCAGCCAGGCGCACGAGCTGGCCCCGCACGGCTGCACCGCCGTCGCGCTCACACCCGGCTGGCTGCGCTCGGAGGCGATGCTCGAACACTACGGCGTCACCGAGGCGAACTGGCGCGACGCCGCGAAGACCGAACCGCACTTCGTCATGTCGGAGACGCCGGCGTTCGTCGGGCGCGCGGTGGCCGCACTGGCCGCCGACCCGGACCGGGCCCGCTGGAACGGGCAGTCGCTGGACAGCGGCGGCCTGTCCCAGGTGTACGGCTTCACCGACGTCGACGGCAGCCGCCCGCACTGGGCCCGCTACTACGAGGAGGTGGTCAAGCCTGGTAAGCCGGCCGACCCGGACGGCTACCGCTGACCGTCGGACGGCGGATCGGTGTAGAGCGCCGCCGCGCGGCGGGCCGCCTCGGCGAAGCGCGCCCGCAGCTGCGGCGGCGCCAGCACCTCCACCTCCGGGCCGAGCGCCAGCAACTGGCCGTACGCGACGTCGACCGACTCGACAGGCAGCCGCAGCACCAGCCGCCCCTGCTCGTCCGGCGGCCCGGCCGCGTCCACCGCCTCGGTGTAGACGAACGGCGCGTCCACCAGGTGCCGCAGCGCCCGCAACCCGGCCGGGCCGAGCCGCACCGTCACCCGCTCCCGCAGCAGCTCGCGCAGGAACGCGCCGGCCTGCTCCCGCCAGTACGCCCCGAGGTCGAAGTCCTCGTCCCGGTCGAACCCGTCGGCGCCCACCTCGACCGCCACCACCCGGTCCACCCGGTACGTCCGCCAGCCGTCACCGACCCGGCCGACCAGGTACCAGACCCCGTTCTTCAGCACCAGCCCGTACGGAGCCAGCGTGCGGGCCACCTCCCGGTCCCCGCGCCGGTAGCGCAGCTCCACCATCAGGTCCCGCCAGACCGCCCGGGCCAGCTCGGCGAGGGCCGGCGGCGGCGTGGTCTCCCGGAACCAGCCCGGCACGTCCAGGTGGAACCGCTGCCCGGTACGCGCGGGCGCGTCCCGCAGGCTCGGCGGCAACGCGGCGAGCACCTTCAGCTCGGCGGCGGCCACCGAGTCGGCCAGTCCCATGTCCCCGGCCGGTCCGGGCAGCCCGGCCAGGAACAGCGCCTCGGCCTCGTCCCGGCTCAACCCGGTCAGCCGGGTCCGGTAGCCGCCGAGCAGCCGGTAGCCGCCGGCCCGGCCCCGGTCCGCGTACACCGGGACACCGGCGGCGGAGAGCGCCAGCACGTCCCGGTAGACGGTCCGCTCGGACACCTCCAGCTCGCGGGCCAGCTCGGCGGCGGTCATCGTCTCCCGGGACTGGAGCAGCAGCACAAGCGAGATCAGCCGGGACGCACGCACAGGCCCATTGTGGTGCACCGGCAGATTAGGCTGTGCCGTCGTGAACGCCTCCCGTACGATCGCGCCCGTCACCGGCGCGGCCACCCGCTTCCTCGGCGGCGCCGGGCTGCTGCTGCGCGGCTTCGGCATGTACGTCCGCAGCCCGAAGCTGATGCTGCTCGGCGTGATCCCGGCGCTGATCACCGGCGCGCTCTACGTGGCCCTGTTCGCCACGCTGCTCTACTTCGTCGACGACCTGGCGGGCTGGCTCACCCCGTTCGCCGACGACTGGTCGTCGCCCTGGCGCGGGCTGCTGCGGGTCGCCGCCGGGCTGGCGGTGGTCGGGGTCGCCGGGCTGGTCGGGGTGCTCACGTTCACCGCCGTCACGCTCGTCATCGGCGACCCTTTCTACGAGGCGATCTCCGAGCGGGTCGAGGACCGCCTCGGCGGCACCCCCGGTGCGGTGGACGTGCCGTTCTGGTCCTCGCTGCGACGCAGCCTCGCCGACTCGCTGCGCCTGGTGGCGCTGTCCGCGCTGATCGGCGTACCCCTGTTCGCGGCCGGTTTCATCCCGGTGGTGGGACAGACGGTGGTCCCGGTGGTCGGCGCCCTGGTGGGTGGCTGGTTCCTGGCGCTGGAGCTGGTGGGCGCGCCGTTCTACCGGCGGGGGATGCGGCTGCCGGACCGGCGGGCGCGGCTGCGGGCCGACCGGCCGACAGCGCTCGGTTTCGGGGTGGCGGTCTTCCTGTGCTTCCTGATCCCGCTCGGCGCGGTGCTCGTCATGCCGGCCGCCGTCGCCGGGGCCGCGCTGCTGGCCCGCCGCTCGCTGGGCCAGGCAGTCGAGGAGAGCTGAGATGGACACCGTCCTGATCGAGGGGGACATCACCGCCCAGCAGGTCGACGCGATAGTCAACGCCGCCAACTCGTCGCTGCTCGGCGGCGGGGGAGTGGACGGCGCGATCCACCGGCGCGGCGGGCCGGCGATCCTGGAGGAGTGCCGGGCGTTGCGCGCCTCCCGCTACGGGCGCGGGCTGCCCACCGGCCAGGCGGTCGCCACCACCGCCGGCAACCTGCCCGCCCGCTGGGTGGTGCACACTGCCGGCCCGGTCTTCTCGCCGCGCGAGGACCGGTCCGCGCTGCTGCGCGACTGCTACGCCAACAGCCTGCGCGTCGCCGACGGGCTGGGCGCGACCCGGATCGCGTTCCCGCTGATCTCCGCCGGGATCTACGGCTGGCCGGTCGAGGACGCGGTGGCACAGGCGCTCAGCGTGCTGCACGCGACCACCCCGGAGCACGTCGCCGAGGCACGGCTGGTGCTGTTCGGCGCCGACACGTACGCCACAGCGGTGCGGGTGGCCGCCGGGCTCAGGTGAGTTTGCGCCGGCACGACCACTGGCTGTCCACCGGCCGGTAGCCGAGCCGCTCGTTCACCGCCAGCATCGGCGCGTTCGCCTCGTCGTTCGAGGTGTACGCGGTGCGTACCCCGCGCGCCGCGGCGGCGTGCAGCGCGGCCTGCTTGGCCAGCCGGGCCAGCCCGCGCCCCCGGTACGCGGGCAGCGTGCCGGTGAAGTCCGACCACATCCGGTCGCCGTCCCGCTTCACCAGGCTGAGTGCGACCAATTCGCCGTCCACCTCGGCGAGCATGCTCGCCTCCCGGTCCAGCCCCGGGTTGTCCCAGCACTCGTGCCGCCACAGGTCGAAGTCGAGCGAGTCCGTCGGCACGTCCCCCGGCTCGTCCCGGGACGACTCGGCGTCCACTCGGTGCACCAGGCGGGGGTCGAGCCCGGCGGCGGACACCAGCCGTACGCCCGGCGGCGCCTGCGGCATCGGCGGGGCGGTGCTCAGGTCCAGCGCCGAGTAGCGCAGCTCCCGGCTGGGTGTGAAGCCGTGCCGCTGCGCGAACGGCAGCGACTCGGTACGCGCATGGGTCAGCACCCGGGTGGACCCGAGCGTCCGCAGGTGACCGAGCGCGGTGTCGAACAACGCGGTGCCGGTGCCCCGGCGGCGATGCTCCGGGTGCACGTGCAGCGTGGCGATCTCGCCCACGCCGGGCGTCGACGTCTGCGTGTTGCGGTACGCCGACACCCAGCCCACGACCTGCCCGTCCGCCTCGGCGACCCAGGCCGCCCAGTCCTCGCCGGGCGGTGGTTCGGCGATCATGCGGCGGGTCGACTCGACGCCCCGCACCAGGTACGGGTAGACGAGCGCGCGCAACGCCACCACGGCGGGCGCGTCCTCGGCACGGGCGGGACGGATCAGGGCTCCACTCATCCGGCGGACCCTAGCCCCGCCGCCGCCCGCGCCGCGACCGGTTAACGCGCGGCGGGCGGGTCGCCCGGCGGGCTGTTAAGAAGGGCCCCCTCCTCTACCTGAGGCGTTAAGAGGGGGCCCTTCCTTACGCGGACTCGCGTAGCACCAGCTCGGTCGGCAGCACCAGCGCCTGCTCGACCTCCTCGCCCGCGGCGATGCGCAGCAGTTGCCGGGTCATCGACCGGCCCAGCTCCACTATCGGCTGCCGCACGGTGGTCAGCGGCGGCTCGGTGTAGGCGGCCGTCTCGATGTCGTCGAACCCGATCACCGCCACGTCCTCGGGCACCCGCCGCCCGGCCTCCCGCAGCGTGCGCAGGGCGGCGTGCGCCATCAGGTCGGAGGCGGCGAACACGGCGTCCAGCTCCGGGTCGGCGGCGAGCAGCTCGCGCATCGCGGCGGTGCCGGACTCCCGGGTGAAGTCGCCGTACGCGACCAGCTCCGGCAGCCCGGCCTCGGTGATCGCGGTGCGGTAGCCGATCAGCCGTTCGATCCCGGCGACCATGTCCTGCGGGCCGGCGATGGTGGCGATCCGCCGCCGACCGCTCGCGATCAGGTGCCGGACCGCGGTGCTCACGCCGCCCTCGTGGTCCACGTCCACGTACGGCACGTCGGCGCCGTCGAGCGGCCGGCCGCTGCACACCACCGGGATGCCGAGGCGGGCCAGCCGGCCGGGCAGCGGGTCCTCGCCGTGCAGCGAGGCGAACAGCACCCCGTCGACGTGCCGCCCGGTGGTGTACCGCTCGACCCGTTCGTGCCCGGCCGGCGAACCGGCGAGCATCAGCACGAGCTGCTTGTCCGCCGCCTCCAGCTCCTGTGCCGCGCCCCGGATGATGCCCGGGAACACCTGGTCGTCGGAGAAGACCCGGGTGGCCGCCTCGGGCATCACCAGCGCGACCGAGTCGGTCCGCTGGGTGACCAGGCTGCGGGCGGCGAGGTTCGGGACGTACCCGAGTTCCTCGACCGCCCGGCGTACCGCCTGCCGGATCGGCTCGGCGACTGTGGTCGAGCCGTTCACCACCCGGGAGACGGTGGCCCGGGACACGCCGGCCAGCCGGGCCACCGCCTCCAGGGTCGGTCGCTGTGCCGTCGTCATCCCCGTAACCACCACCTCGTCACAGCCCGTTCCGGGCGATCACCTCCTGGTACCAGCGGGCACTGCGCTTGGGTGTGCGCCGCTGGGTCAGGTAGTCGACGTGGACGATCCCGAACCGCTTCCGGTAACCCTCGGCCCATTCGAAGTTGTCCAGCACCGACCATACGAGATAACCACGCAGGTCCACGCCGCGGGCGATGGCTTCGTGCGCCGCGCGCAGGTGCCCGTCGAGGTAGGCGACCCGGTCGGCGTCGGCCACCCCGCCCTGCTCGTCGAGGTCGGTGTCGGGGAACGCCCCGCCGTTCTCGGTGATCATCAACGGTAGCCCGGGATAGTCGGCCGCGACGCGTTCCAGCAGCCGGGCCAGCCCGGCCGGCTCGATCGACCAGCCCATCTCGGTCAGCGGCCCGGCCGGCGGCAGGAACTCGACCGCCCCGGCGGTGCCCGGGTACGCGGCACCTCCCGTGCCGTCCGCCCGCCCGGCCACGTAGGTGGGCGCGTAGTAGTTCAGGCCGAGCAGGTCCAGCGGCGCGGCGATCAGCTTCTCGTCCCCGTCCCGGACGAAGTCCGGCGCGACGATCCGGCTGACGTGGGCCAGCACGTCCGCCGGGTAGCCGCCGCCGGTGAGCGGGTCCAGGAAGATCCGGTTGTGCAGGCCGTCGACCAGCCGGACCGCCTCGGCGTCAGCGGCGCTGCCCGCGTCCGCCGGTTGCACGTCGGCCAGGTTGAGCGTGATCCCGAGCGTCTCCGCGCCTGCCGCGCGCAGCGCCCGCGCCGCCAGGCCGTGGCCGAGCAGCAGATGGTGTACGGCCCGGAACGCGTCACCGGCGTCGCGGCGCCCCGGCGCGTGCACGCCCGAGCCGTACCCCAGGTAGGCCGAGCACCACGGCTCGTTGAGCGTGGTCCAGGTGCGCACCCGGTCGCCGAGACGGCCGTGCACGGCGAGCGCGTACTCGGCGAAGTGCTCGGCGGTCTCCCGGACGGTCCAGCCGCCCCGGTCCTCCAGCGCCTGCGGCAGGTCCCAGTGGTAGAGCGTGACGATCGGGTCGAGGCCGGCGTCCAGCAGCGCGTCGGTCAGCCGGTCGTAGAAGTCGAGCCCGCGCGGCTCGACCGGGCCGGTGCCGTCCGGCCGCACGCGGGGCCAGGACACCGAGAACCGGTACGCCCGCAGCCCCAGGTCGGCCATCAGCGCGACGTCCTCGGCGTACCGGTGGTAGTGGTCGCACGCCACGTCGCCGGTGTGGCCCTGAAACACCGCGCCCGGCGTACGGCTGAAGGTGTCCCAGATCGACGGGCCGCGACCGTCCTCGCGTGCGGCGCCCTCGATCTGGTACGCGGCGGTGGCCCCGCCCCAGACGAAGCCCTCCGGGAATCGGACGTTGCTCATGCCTTGACCGCACCTTCCATGATGCCGCCGATGATCTGGCGGCCGAAGACGACGAACACCAGCAGCAGCGGCAGCGTGGCGATGGCCGTGCCGGTGAACACCTGCGACATGTCCTGGTAGTACCCGTCGGAGAGGGCCCGCAGCGACAGCTGCACCGTCGGGTTCTCCGGGTCGTTCAGCACCGCGTACGGCCACAGGAAGTCGTTCCAGGTGGTCATGAACGTGAGCAGGCCGAGGACGGCGGCGGCCGGGCGCAGCGCGGGCAGCACCACGTTCCAGTAGATCCGCGCGGTGTTGCAGCCGTCCATCCGGGCCGCCTCGATCAGCTCGGTGCTGACCGCCTGGCCCGCGTACTGGCGCATCATGAATACGCCGAAGCCGGTCACCAGCGCCGGCACGATCACGGCGGGCAGCCGGTCGTTCCAGTTCAGCTTCGTCATCAGCAGGTAGAGCGGGATCACGCCGAGCTGGGTGGGGACCATCATGGTGGCGACGATGACCAGCAGCAGCGCGTTGCGCCCGCGGAAGCGCAGCTTGGCGAACGCGAACCCGGCCAGCGTGGAGAAGAACACCACCGAGATCGTGACGGTGGTGGCCACGATCGCCGAGTTGATCAGGCCGGTCAGGAAGTACGCGTCGGTGTTGTCGAACAGCCGGGCGATGTTGGCGCCGAGGTTGCCGCCGGGCGTGAGCGGCGGCGGCACCTGCCCCATCGTGTCGCTGGTCCGGCTGGCCACCACGAACATCCAGTAGATCGGGAAGATCGACAGGATGGCCGAGAGCGTCAGCGCCAGGTAGGTGAGCCGGCTTGCCGACCAGAGGCGGGTCATCGGGAGACCTCCTTGCGGGAGCCGCCGCCGAGCCGGCGCAGGAGCAGGACGTTGATCGCCGCGACCACAGCGATGAGCGCGAACAGCAGCCAGGCGACTGCCGAGCCGTAGCCGAAGTTGTAGTGCGGCGCGAAGGCGTTCTCGAACATGTACATGGTCACCGTCTGCGACTCCCGCAGCGGCCCGCCGCGGATCGCGTTGGTGCCGGAGTTGAACATCCGCGGCTCGGTGAAGAGCTGGAGGCCGCCGATGGTGGAGATGATGACCGCGAAGATGATCGTCGGCTTGAGCAGCGGCACCGTGATGGACCAGAACTGCCGGGCCCGGCCGGCGCCGTCGATCGCCGCCGACTCGTACAGGTCGCGGGGGATGGCCTGCATGGCGGCCAGGAAGATCAGCGCGTTGTAGCCGGTCCAGCGCCAGTCGACCATCGTGGAGATGGCGACCCAGGCGGCGAACCGGTTCGCCTTCCAGTCGATCGCGTTGATCCCGACGTGGTCGAGCAGCCAGTTGATCATGCCGAACTCGCGGCCGAACAGCACCGCGAACACGATCGCCACGGCGGCGGTCGACGTGACGTTCGGGATCAGCACCGCCATCCGCCAGGTGGTACGGGCGCGCAGCTGCCGGTTGAGCAGGTTGGCCAGCCAGAGCGCTGCGAGCAGCTGGGGGACCGTGGAGATCACGAAGATGCCCAGCGTGTTGACGACCGAGTGCCAGAAGTCCGAGTCGGCGAGCAGCTGGGTGTAGTTGTCGAAGCCGATGAACGGGTGCTCGGCGCCGAGCAGGTCCCAGTCGTGCAGCGAGACCCAGAACGTGTACGCCAGCGGGTACGCCCCGAAGACGCCGAACAGCAGGAAGAACGGGGCGATGAACAGGTACGGCGAGTACTTGGTGTCGATCCGGCTGAGCCGGTTGCCCAGGCCGGGACGGGTGGGGCGGGGTGCCGGTGCGACCGGCGGGCGGGCGTCGAGCTGGACGGCCATGACCCGGGACTCCTTTCCGCCGTGCGGGCGGCCCCCGTGGCCGGGTGGCCGCCCGCACGCGCTGCTCGGGTTACTTGGCGGCGGCCTTCTCGGCGTTGGCGACCGCGTCGGTCCAGCCCTGCTCCGGGGAGCGCTTGCCCAGCTCCACGCTGCGGACGGCGTTCTCGACCTCGGTGCGTACGGCCTGGTTCTTCGGTCCCATGTAGACCGGCTTCAGGCTCTTGGCGCCCTCGGCGAAGATCTTCCCGACCGGTGCCTCGGAGAAGTAGGCGTTCTTCGAGTCGATGATCGCCGGATCCTCCAGCGCCTGCGGGGACGAGGGCAGCGGGCCCTTCGCCTTGAACGCGCCGATCTGACCCTTGGCGCTGGTCAGGAACTTGGCCAGTTCGATCGCCTCGGCCTGGTGCTTGCTCTGCTTCGGCACGGCGAGGAACGAGCCGCCCCAGTTGCCGCCGTTGCCGGGGATCTGGGCGATGTCCCACTTGCCCTTGGCGGCGGCGCCGGCGTTGCCCTCGATCACGCCGGTCATCCAGGCCGGGCAGGCGATGGTGGCGAACTTCGACTGCTTGAACGCCGACACCCACTCCTCGGACCAGGAGCCGTACTTGCCGGACAGCCCCGAGTCGATGATGTCCATCGTGGTGTCGTACGCCTGCTTCACCGCCGGGTTGCTGCCCACGACGAGGTTGTTGCCGGTGTCGTAGTAGCTGTAGCCGCTGCTGTTGCCGGCGGTCTGGAGCAGGATCGTGTTGAACGTGTTCGTCGCGGCGTCCAGGAACGAGGCGCCCGTCTTCTTCGCGGTGAACTGCTCGCCGACCTTGATGTAGTCCTGCCAGGTGGGCCAGAGCTTGGACACCGCGTCGCGGTCGGTGGGCAGGCCGGCCTTGGCGAACAGGTCCTTGCGGTAGCACATCGCCATGCCGCCGACGTCGGTGCCGAGGCCGATGAGCTGCTTGCCGTCGGCGGTGAGCCCCTGGTTCCACTTCCAGTCGAGGAAGTTGCCCTTCAGGTCGGCCGCGCCGTGGTCGAGCAGGTTGACGAAGTTCTGCGGGTTGGCCTTGTACTCGACGAGCAGGCCCTCCTCGATGGCCACCACGTCACCGGCGCCCTTGCCCGCGGCGAGCCACTGGGTGAGCTTCGGGGAGTACTCGTCGAGGTTGCCGCCGGTGCCCCGCTCGACGATCTTCACGCCGGGGTGGCTGGCCATGTACTCCTGGTAGAGGTCGGCGTAACCGAACTGGCCGAAGACGTCGACGGTGAGCGTTATCGGCCCGTCGGCGGCGGCATCGTCGCCGCCGCCGCAGGCGGTGGTGCCGAGCAGTGCGGTGGCGGCCACCAGGGCCACCGCCGCCAGGCGGCGGCGCGTGAAGGTGAGCATGCTGTCCTGACCTCTCGGGTCGTCGAAACGGGTGGTGGAAGGCGGTTCCGGAACTTAGAGAGCGCTCTCACGACAGCGTGGTGGAGGGTCGTGGACCTTGTCAAGAGAGCGCTCTCAGAGGTGTCCGAAAAGAAGGAGAGGGGCGATCGTCGCCCCTCTCCGTCCGGTGCCCGTCGTCAGCCGACCCGTAGGCCGCCCAGCAGGGAACGGTCGCCCGCCACGTCCAGCGCGTCGAAGCTGATCCGGCCCATCAGCGCCAGCAGCAGATCGCTCGCCGTGCCGGCCACCTGCGCCCGCGCGCGGTGGTCGTCGTGGTCGAGGATCGTCGCGGTGTCCAGCAGCGCGACCCCCTCACCCCGCAACCGCAGGTACCACTCCTGCGCGGCATCGGTCGCGTTCAGCTGAACCACGCCGCGCCACTGCCCGGCATGCATCCGCCGTCCCGCCGGCAGCCAGGTGTCCAGCACCTCGCTCACCCCGTCGGCCGCGAGCTTCGCCTCGATCGGATCACCCGCACCGATCGCGAGCTGGGCGTCCCAGCGGTGCACAGCCGTCTCGTGCGCCAGCCGGCGTGGCCAGAAGACCGCCTTCTTCGGCTGCGGCGCGAAGTTCCAGGCCGGCGCTTCCGGGTCCGTCGCCTCCAGCAGTGCGCTGATCCGCTCGTACTCCTGCGTGAACCACTGCGCCGCGGTCAGGCCCGCCGGGGGCTCCGGGTCGTGCCGCTCCGGGCGGGTCGCGATGCCCGCGGTCAGCACGGTGCCTGCCCAGGCGTACGCGCGGGTCAGGTGATGAGCGAGATCGGTGACGGTCCAGCCGGGACAGGACAGCACGGGTGTCTCGGGCGGCGCCTCAGCCACCGCCGCGGCGAAGGCGGGGCCCTCCGTGCGCAGCGCGCCGATCCAGAAGTCCTTCGTGTGGTGCAGTCTGCTCATCGCCATCCTCCCGGGGGTGACCGGGCCACCAGTGGGTGCTCCGGCTACCCCTCAGCCTAGGGTGAAAGGCGTGTCAGACGTCTACGCCGAACCGGCGACTGCCGGTGACCCGACCGATCCGGCCACCCTGGCGCGCTACACCACGCTCCGGCTCGGTGGCCCCGCCGGGCGGCTGGAGATCGCCGGCGACGCCGCCCAGATCGTACTGAAGGTGCAGGAAGCGGAAGCCCGGGAGCAGGCCGTGCTGGTGCTGGCGGGCGGTAGCAACGTCGTGATCGGCGACCAGGGCTTCCCCGGCACCGTCGTGCTCGTCCGCTCCCGGGGGTTCCGGACCGTCGCCGAGGACGGCGACACCGTCACGGTACGTGTCGAAGCCGGCGAGCCGTGGGACGACCTCGTCGCCGCCACCGTCGAGCGCGGCTGGTCCGGGCTGGAGTGCCTCTCCGGCATCCCCGGGTCGGCCGGCGCGACCCCGATCCAGAACGTCGGCGCGTACGGCCAGGAGGTCGCCGAGACGATCGTCGCAGTCGAGGCGTACGACCGGACGGAGCGCCGGGTGGTCCGGATCCTGGCGGCCGACTGCGGGTTCGTCTACCGGGGCAGCATCTTCAAGTACAGCGACCGCTGGGTGGTGCTCACCGTCGACTTCCGGCTCACCCGGTCCCCGCTGTCCGGCCCGGTCCGCTACGCCGAACTGGCCCGGGCGCTCGGCGTCGAGGTGGGCGACCGGGTGCCGCTCGCCGACGCCCGCGCCACCGTACGGAAACTGCGCGCCGGCAAGGGCATGGTGCTGGACGCGGCCGACCCGGACACCTGGTCGGTGGGCTCGTTCTTCACCAACCCGGTGCTGCCGGGCGAGGCGTTCGAGCAGGTACGGGAACGCGCTGCCGACCTGGGGGAGCCGCCGAACTGGCCGGGCGCCGACGGGGCGGTGAAGGTCAGCGCGGCGTGGCTGATCGACAAGGCCGGGTTCGGCAAGGGGTACGCGGGCCCGGAGGGCGTCGCCATCTCCAGCAAGCACACGCTGGCGCTCACGAACCGTTCCGGCACCGCCAGTACGGCCGCGCTGGTGGCGCTGGCCCGCGAGATCCGCGACGGCGTCCAGTCCCGCTTCGCCGTGACCCTCCACCCCGAGCCAGTCCTCATCAACTGCACCATCTGACCCCGCTTTCGCCCCTGCCCCGCCTCACCCCCGCACACCCTCGCGCGGCCCCGCCCGCCTCACCCCCGCGATCTTGCACTCCCGGCCCTCGAGGCAGGCGTTTCGACCCGTTTTACCGGGGCGGCAAGTGCAAGATCAACGCGCCGTGAGAGGGCTCGGCGGGGCTCGCCGAGAGCGGGGCTTCGCGGAAGGGTGGGTGTCGTCGATCTTGGAGTTGTGGTACCTCGCGAAATGCGCTTAGTGGGCATTCGAGGCGCCACAACTCCAAGATCGACGGCTAACTGCCAGCGGCCAGGGGGCGCGGCGGGCGACTAGCGCGGGTGCGGTGCGGTCAGCGGGGGGCTACGGCGGGCCAGGGGAGCGTCAGGTAGCCGTGGCGCCACGTGCGGGGGTTGCCCCGGACCGGCCAGCCTGACTCCTTCACCGCCTCGACCGTCCGCAGCCATCGTTGCCGAGGACCGAACGGGGCGTAGCCGGCGGCCGAGCGCCACGCCTGTTCCAGCGCCTCGATCAGGTCGTGGACGCGTTCACCCGGAACGTTGCGGTGGATCAGCGCCTTCGGCAGCCGTTCGGCGAGCGTGGCAGGGCTCTCCAGCGTGGTCAGCTTCGCCGACAGCGTGAGCGTGCGCGGGCCGGTGGCGTCGAGCAGCACCCAGGAGCCGAGCCGCCCCAGTTCGTCGCAGGTGCCCTCGACCAGCAGCCCGCCCGGCGCGAGCCGCCCGGTGACCGTGTGCCAGGCGTCGGCCACCTCGCTCTCGTCGTACTGGCGGAGCACGTTGAACGCCCGCACCAGCGCGGGACGCAGTCCGGCCAGCTCGAAGCCGCCCCTGGCGAACGTCAGCCCGGGTGGGTCGGCGGCGGGGCGGGCGGCGGCGACGCGTACCGGATCGATCTCCAGGCCGACCACCCGCACGTCGGCGCGGACCCCGGCCGCGAGACGGGCCCGCAGTTCGACGGGTGTGACCGGGGTGGCGCCGTAGCCCAGGTCCACCACGAGCGGGTCGGCGGCGGCGCGCAGCGCGTCGCCGCAGGTCTCGACGATCCAGTTGTCCACCCGCCGGAGCCGGTTGGGGTTCGTCGTGCCCCGGGTGGCCACGCCGAGCGGACGCTCCATTAGGACGTCCGGTGCACCTTGTGCTGCGCGGCCTGGGCCAGCGGGCGGACCACGAGCTGGTCGATGTTGACGTGGTGCGGGCGGGTCGCGCACCAGGCGACGCAGTCGGCCACGTCGTCCGCAACGAGCGGTTCGGCGACTCCGGCGTAGACCGCCTCGGCCCGGTCGGTGTCACCGCCGAAGCGCACCAGGCCGAACTCCTCGGTCTTCACCATGCCGGGGTCGATCTCGATCACCCGGACCGGGCGGCCGCACAGTTCGAGCCGGAGCGTGCCGGCGATGGCGGTCTGGGCGTGCTTGGCGGCCGTGTAGCCGCCGCCGCCCTCGTAGACCACGTGCCCGGCGGTGGAGCTGACGATCACGATCGTGCCGGCGCCGGAGCGCTCCAGCGCCGGGAGCAGCGCCTTCGTGACGCGTAGCGTGCCGAGCACGTTGACGTCGTACATCCATTGCCAGTCGCCCACGTCGGCCGTCTCGACCGGGTCCAGGCCGCGGGCGCCGCCGGCGTTGTTCACCAGCAGCGTGACCGGCCCGGGTGCGGCCTCGGCGGCGGCGGCCAGGCCGGCCACCGACTCGTCCGAGGTCACGTCGCAGGCCACCGCTGTCGCCGCGCCGCCGGCCGCCTCGATCTCCGCCACGAGCGCGGCCAGCCGGTCGGTACGCCGGGCGGCGGCCAGCACGTGGAATCCCTCGGCGGCGAGCCGGCGGGCGGTGGCCGCGCCGATCCCGCTGGACGCCCCGGTGACGATGGCGACTGAAGTCATCCGGTCATTGTCTCCCGTCGCCGGGCCGGGCGGCGGGATGAGGTCCGTCACGCCCGGGACCCGGCGGAAAGCATTTCCGTACCCCGATGGGGAAGATGACATCCGGCACACGGGTTGACCGAGAAGCGCCGGTCGTGCGGGACGGCATCAACCGTGACAGAGGGAGCGGACGTGGCGGATTTGCACACCGGTGTCGGTCGTCAGCGAGGTGCCCTTCCGTGGCCGCGGCCCCGCCGTATCGCCACCCTGTCGGTGCACACGTCGCCGCTGCACCAGCCCGGCACGGGTGACGCGGGCGGCATGAACGTCTACATCCTGGAGGTTGCCCGGCGGCTGGCCGAGGCCGACGTCGAGGTGGAGATCTTCACCCGTGCCACCGCCGGTGACCTGCCCCCGGTGGTCGAGGTGGCACCCGGCGTATCCGTCCGGCACGTCACCGCCGGACCGCTGGAAGGGCTGACCAAGGAGGAACTGCCGGGTCAGCTCTGCGCCTTCACTGCCGGGGTGCTGCGTGCCGAGGCGGCCCGCCCGCCGGGCCACTACGACCTGATCCACTCGCACTACTGGCTCTCCGGTCAGGTCGGCTGGCTGGCCAAGGAGCGCTGGGGCGTACCGCTGGTGCACACCGCGCACACGCTCGCCAAGGTCAAGAACGCCCGCCTCGCCGCAGGGGACCGTCCCGAGCCGAAGGCCCGGGTGATCGGCGAGGAGCAGGTGGTCACCGAGGCGGACCGGCTGGTCGCCAACACCCGGGTCGAGGCCCGCGACCTGCTCGACCGGTACGCGGCCGAGCCGGACCGGGTGGCGGTCGTGGAGCCCGGCGTCGACCTGGACCGGTTCCGTCCCGCCGCGGGCGACCGGGACGCCGCGACCCGGGCCGCTCGCCGCCGGCTCGGCCTGCCGACCGACGGGTACGTGGTCGCGTTCGTCGGCCGGATCCAGCCGCTGAAGGCGCCGGACGTGCTGGTCCGCGCCGCCGCCGCGCTGCGCGAACGGGATCCGGCGCTGGCCGGCGAGCTGACCGTGGTGATCTGCGGCGGTCCGAGCGGCACCGGCCTGGACCGGCCCACCGCGCTGATCGAACTCGCGCACGCGCTCGGCATCGCCGACCGGGTGCGTTTCCTCCCGCCGCAGACCGGCGCGGACCTGCCCGCCCTCTACCGGGCCGCGGACCTGGTCGCGGTGCCGTCGCACAACGAGTCGTTCGGGCTGGTCGCGCTGGAGGCCCAGGCGTGCGGCACGCCGGTGCTGGCCGCCGCCGTGGGCGGCCTGGTGACCGCGGTACGCGACGGCGTCAGCGGCATGCTCATCGACGGGCACGACCCGGTCGACTGGGCCCGCGCGCTGGCCCGCCTGCTGCCCGATCCGGTACGCCGTGCCGCGCTGGGCCGCGGCGCCGAGCGGCACGCCCGGGACTTCTCCTGGCACCGCACCGCCTCCGGCCTGCTCGCGGTCTACGGGGAGGCGATCACCGAGCACCGGGCCCGGCTGGCGCGGCGGTGCGGCGACCCGGCCCTGCTGTGTTCCTGGTGATCCGCCACCCGGCGGCCCCGGTACGCCGGTCGTAGAGTGGGTGCGATGAGCCGCAGGAGTGAGGTCGCCGCGCTGATCGAGTCCGTCTGCGCGGAGCGTGAGCTGGAGTGGGAGTCCACCGGCGAGGCGTCGTACGCGGTGACGCTGCCCGGCACGCACAAGCTCAAGACGATCTGCAACCTGATCGTGGGTGAGCACGCGCTGCGGGTCGAGGCGTTCGTGATGCGGCAGCCCGACGAGCGCCGCGAGGAGCTGTGGGCCTGGCTGCTCCAGCGCAACGCCCGCATGTACGGCGTCTCGTTCTCCATCGACTCGGTCGGCGACGTCTACCTGACCGGGCGGGTCAACCTGGCCGGGATCGACGCCGACGAGCTGGACCGGCTGCTCGGTTCCGTGCTGACGTACGCCGACGAGTCGTTCGACAGCATGCTGGAGATCGGCTTCGGCACCGCCATCCGCCGGGAGTGGGAGTGGCGGGTCAAGCGCGGTGAGTCGACAGCCAACCTGGCCGCGTTCGCGCACCTCTTCGAGCCCTCCGCCACTGCCGGATCGTCCGCCGGAGGTTCGGAGCCCTCCTGACGGGTATGCCGCCCCGCGCGGTGCGGAGCACTGGGACCCACCGCGGGCCGAGGACGGACTGTCGAGGAGCGTGTCCCATGGCTCAGCGCAACAGCTCAGGTCGCGGCACGACTGCGACCCGGACCAAGCGGCAAACCGGCAATCAGACGCCGAACACCCCGAGGGTGTCGGAGTCGGCGATCTCCCGGATGAAGGTCGACGACCTCCGCAGCCAGCTCAAGCGGCGCGGGGTCTCGGGGATCTCCGCGCTGCGGAAGCCGGAACTGGTGAAGACCCTGGCGCGGACCATGCGCGGGGAGGGCGGCGCCGCCCGGCGGGGCACCGGCCCGGCCGGCCGGCCGTCGGCGACCCGCAAGAGCACCGCCGCCAAGAAGACCACTGCGGCGAAGCGGACCACGTCGGCCCGCCGCAGCGCCACGTCGCCGGCGAAGGCCGCGCCGGCCGCACGCGCCACCGGCGCCAGGGCCAAGGCGACGGGTACGCGCAAGGCGGCGCCCGCCCGAGCGAAGGCGACCTCGTCCCGCGCGAAGACGGCCTCGTCCCGCGCGAAGGCGACGCCGGCTCGGGCCAAGGCGGCTCCGGCGCGTGCCAAGGCCGCCCCGGCTCGCGCGAAGGCGGCTCCGGCTCGGGCGAAGGCCGCTCCGGCTCGGGCGAAGGCGGCTCCGGCTCGCGCGAAGGCGGCCCCGTCGCGGGCCAAGGCGGCGCCGGCTCGGAAGACGTCGTCCGCCCGGGCGCAGGCGGCGCCGACCCGTGGGCCGGCGTCCAGCCGGTCGATCGGATCGTCGCAGCTCATCACGTCCCTCGCGGACCGGCCGGAGCGTCCGGGCCGGAGCCTGGTCACCCGTAACCACGAGGTGATCCAGCGCTGGGCGAGGGCGCGGGGTGCGAAGCCCGCCACCATCGCGGGTACCGAGCGCGAGGGCCGGCCCGGGGTGCTGACGTTCAACATCCCCGGGTACCGGGAGAGCAGCCGGATCCGCGAGATCACCTGGAACGACTGGTTCCGCACGTTCGACCTGCGGCGGCTGAACCTGATCTACCAGGAGCAGATGCGGGACGGCCGGCAGAGCAACTTCTTCCGGACCGAGAACCCGAATCGCGAGGACGGCTGAGGTTTGCGGGAATGGCCGACGGGAACCCGGTGTTTGCCATTCCAGGGACGACAACACGGACAGCCGGGTTTCCGACACGGGCGCTGTGACGGGCAAGACAGCGATCTGGGTTGAATCCGGAATCCGGGCGAACTAACTTTATTGCACCGCGTCACGCTTGTTTACGTTCGGGGGAGCGGTGGATCGATCAGATCCGCGCAGGCGAGACGCGAAGATCGGGTGGAGCACGCCGTTGGGGGACGGTGCCACCCGTGGAACCGGCGGCGCGAGCGGGCGACGCTTACGGGGGTGAGTGTCGCCCGCCGCCGCCGGGCGTACGGTACGAGCGCCCATCTCGACGGGGGTCGAGGTGGGCGCTCTGCCGTTGTCTCCCCGAGCCCTCAGCAGCCCTCAGCGAACGGATTCGACCGGTTTCGCCGCCGCTGCCCGCAGCGCGGCGACCCGCCGCTCCCGGCGCGGTCCGGCGAGCAGGTGCCCGGCGGCGGCGAGCAGGCCGAGCGCGCCCACCACCAGCCAGTGCCGCTCGCCCAGGTGTTCCAGGCTGAGCCCGCCGAGCGCCGGCGCCACGAACGACGCGGCCGGGAACGTCAGGTAGAACACCGACTGGTAACGGGCGCGCAGGTCGGGTGGCGCGAGGTCCGCGTTGATCTGCGCGTTCGGCGGCGCGGCGAGCATCTGCCCGACCGTCCAGACCACCGCCGCGCCGAGGTAGAGCGGCAGCCCGTCGGCCACTGTGAGCGCGCCGAACCCGAGCGCCATCAGGCCGGTGGAGACGGCCAGCACGCTCGACTTTCGGTACGGCTCGATGAGCCGGGGCACGAACAACTGCCCGGCCACGATGAGCGCCCCGCCGAGCGCCACCACCAGCCCGTACGCCGACGGGCGCAGGCCGTCCTCGCGCATCGCCAGCGGCATGATCGTGGAGGTCTGCATGGTCAGCACGGCCAGCAGGAACGTCAGCCCGACGAACACCAGGAACGTGCGGTCGGTCAGCGCGGTGTGCAGCCCGGGACGGCGTCCCACCACCGCCCGTGGCGTGAGCGCGGGCCGCCGGGTGAGCGTCTCCGGCACCTTCAGCGCGATCACCACCGCCGCGGCCAGCGTGGCTCCGGCGTCGACCAGGAACAGCGCGGTGAAGCTCGCCTCGGCGAGGATGCCGGCCAGCAGCGAGGCCACCGCCATGCCCAGGTTGAACGCCCAGAACTGCAGGTTGAACGCGCGGGAGCGGCGCGCCTCGGGTACCACGTCCACGATGGCGGCCACGAACGCCGGGCTGGGCATCGAGTGCGCCACTCCGACCAGCGTGGCGAGTGCGGCGATCACCGCCAGGTGCGTGCTGAACGCCAGCGCCGCCATCAGCCCGGCGGCGGCGAGGTGGGCGGCGAGCAGCGTGGCCCGCCGTCCCCACCGGTCGGCCAGTACGCCGCCGAGCAGCGTCCCGGCCGCGCCGCCGATCCCGTACGCGCCGACCACCAGCCCGGCCAGCGACGGCGGGGCACCCCGCGCGGCGGTCAGGTAGAGCGACAGGAACAGCAGCGCGAACGCGCCCGCCCGGTTGATCAGCAGACCGGACCAGAGGTACCAGAACGTGGCTGGTAGTCCGCCGGCTGTGTCGTCCCACCAGCGCCGCAGGCCGCGCACCCGTCCTCCAGGAAAGTTTCCTTACCGATTCCTTCCCGTACCGTATCCACCCGCCTTCGGGCGGCCGCGTCGGGGCGTACTCAGGAACCGGCCCGGACCGGCGCGGCGGGTGCGGTCGCAGCGGCCTCGGCCGACTCGGGCGCCGGGGAGGCGGTGACGGTGACCGGCGTGACGGGCGTGCCCACGGCGCGCAGCGCGACCGCGCGGCGCTCCCGGGCCGGGCCGGAGATCAGGTGGGCGACCGCCGCCACGACGCCGATGCCCGCGCAGCCGAGCCAGAGCGTGCTGTTGCCGGCGTTCTCCCGGACCAGGCCGCCCAGGATCGGCGCGGCGGCGCCGGCGAGCTGCCAGGACAGCGAGAAGACGCCCTGGTAGCGCCCGCGCAGCGCGGCCGGGGACAGCTCGGCGATCAGGGTGGCGTTGGACGGCGAGTTGAGCATCTCGCCGACGGTCCAGATCAGCACGGTCAGGCCGTAGAGCCAGACCGTGTCGGCGAACGCGGTGAGCCCGAACCCGGCGCCCATCACCAGCGCCGCGAGGGCCAGCACGTGCGAGCGGCTGCGGCCCTTGATGAGCCGGGGTACGAACAGCTGGCCGACCACGATGAGCACGCCGTTCAGTGCGATCACCGAGCCGTACGTGGCCGGGCTGAGCCCGGAGTCGCCCATCGCGATCGGCAGCATCGAGATGTGCTGGAGGAACACCAGCGCGGCGAGCAGGTTGAGCGCGACGAAGCCGAGGAACACCCGGTCGGCGAGGATGGTGCGCAGCGCCCCCGCCGGCGCCGGCATCCCCTTGACCGGGAGAGCGGTGACCGGGCCGCGGGTTTCGCCGACCTTGGCGAAGATGATCAGCGCGGTCACGAGTGTGGTGGTCGCGTTCACCAGGAACAGCAGCAGGTAGCTGCCCTGGGCGGCGAAGCCGGCGAGCACTGCGGCGCAGGCGAAGCCGAGGTTGATGGCCCAGTAGTTCAGCGAGAAGGCGCGCAGCCGGTCCTTGTCCGGCACGACGTCGACCATCATGGCGCCGAAGGCGGGGCGGGCCGCCTCGGCGAACGCGCCGAGCAGCAGCGCGCCGACTGCGACCGCCCAGAGCGGGCGGGCGAAGCCGAGCGCGATCATCATGCCCGCCGCGCCGACGTGCGCGGTGAGCAGCGTGGGCCGCCGTCCCCAGCGGTCGGTCAGGGTGCCGCCGATGGTGGTGCCGACCGCGCCGCCGGCGCCCCAGAGGCCGATCACCAGTCCGGCCTGGGAGGCGGAGAAGCCGCGTTCCTGGGTCAGGTAGATGGCCAGGAAGATCAGGACGAACGAGCCGAGCCGGTTGATCAGCGTGCCGGCCCAGAGGTACCAGAACGTCCGTGGCAGGCCACCGGCTGTGTCCTGGAACCAGCCCCGTACCGTCCGCATCCCGACGCCCCCCGCTTGGTAATGACCGACCTCTTTAAGACGCCTTACAACCTAGTGCCGGCCCGGAGCCGTGGTCATCAGGTTTTCCACGTGGTGGTCGTCACCACAGGTCGCCGCGTGTCCGCCCGCGCCGTACGGCAGGATGATCGGCATGACTGCGAGCGAGGGGCCCACCGTCGGGACGCTGGTCCTGCTGCGGCACGGCGAGAGCGACTGGAACGCCAAGAACCTCTTCACCGGCTGGGTCGACGTCGACCTGACCACCAAGGGGGAGACCGAGGCGCGGCGCGGCGGCGAGCTGCTGCGCGAGCACGACCTGCTGCCGGACGTGGTGCACACGAGCCTGATGCGCCGAGCCATCCGCACCGCCGAGCTGGCGCTGAACGCCGCCGACCGGCACTGGATCGCGGTACGCCGGTCGTGGCGGCTCAACGAACGCCACTACGGCGCCCTGCAGGGCAAGGACAAGAAGCAGACCCTCGACGAGTACGGCGAGGAGCAGTTCATGCTCTGGCGCCGCTCGTACGACACGCCGCCGCCGCCGATCGACGACGCGGACGAGTGGTCGCAGGTCGGCGACCCCCGGTACGCGCTGCTGCCGACCGAGCTGATGCCGCGCACCGAGTGCCTGAAGGACGTCGTCGACCGGATGCTGCCCTACTGGTACGACTCGATCGTGCCGGACATCCTGGCCGGCCGGACGGTGCTGGTGGCCGCGCACGGCAACTCGCTGCGCGCCCTGGTCAAGCACCTCGACCAGATCTCCGACGACGCGATCGCCAAGCTGAACATCCCCACCGGCATCCCGCTGCGCTACGACCTGGACGCCAACCTGCGGCCGCAGGTGCTCGGCGGGACGTACCTGGACCCGGACGCGGCGAAGGCTGCCGCCGCCGCGGTCGCCAACCAGGGCCGCTGAGCCTGGGTGTAAGGAAGGGCCCCTTTTTAACGTCTGCGGTAGAGGAAGGGCCCCTTATTAACACTGAGTGTTAATAAGGGGCCCTTCCTTGCACAGGGTCAGGCGGATGTGGAACCGGTGATCAGGTAGACGACGTGCTCGCCCGCGTTCACCGCGTGGTCGGCGAAACGCTCGTAGAAGCGACCCAGCAGCGTCGCGTCGATCGCCGTCTCCACCCCGTACGGCCAGTCGTCGCCGAGCAGCACGCCGAACAGGCTCTTGTGCAGGTCGTCCATCGCGTCGTCGTCGCTGTCCAGTTCGGCGGCCACGTCGGCGTCCGGCTTGGCCAGCACCGAGCCGATCTTCTCGGCCATCCGGTCGGCGATTCCGGCCATGTCGGTGAAGACCGGCCGCAACTCGGCCGGCACCGCCGGGGACGGGTGGCGGCGCAGCGCCGTCTTCGCCACGTGGTCGGCCAGGTCGCCCATCCGTTCCAGATCGGCTGCCACGTGCAACGCGGTGATCATCGCCCGCAGGTCGGAGGCGACAGGCGCCTGCCGGGCCAGCAGGTCACAGACCCGCTCCTCCACGTGCCGGTAGAGGTCGTCGATCTCGGCGTCCCGCGCGATCACCGTCTCGGCGGCCGTCCGGTCGGCGGTGAGCAGCGCCTTGGTGGCCTGCCGCATGGCCGCGCGTACCGCCTCGGCCATGTCCACCAGCAACTGGCTGACAATCTGCAGGTCGGCCCGGAACTCGTCGCGCATCGTCACTTCCTGGGGTCGGTGGCCGCCACCCCGAGGGGGTACGGCAGGAGCAGGTGCGCGCCCCACGCTAGGCCGAACGGTCGGCACCAGGGTGAACGCGGATGAACGACGCGGGGCACACAGGTGAACTTTGCCGAAAGCGAGAGTGGTTCGTCCCTTTGTGCCCGATACCCGGGTTAACAATGACCCTACGATCGCCGGGTGGAATGGGCGGTGGCCGTCGTGGTGGCCGGAGCACTGGTGACCGGACTGGTCGCCGGGGCGCTGCTGTCCGGACCCGTTGACGAATGGCGGCGCCGCCGGGCGTCGCGGGGCGGCGGGCTCCTCCGTCGTGACGCAGGGAGGACGACCATTCCGGACGACCAGCAGGGGGGCCTATCCGGGCTCGGCCGCAAGACGATCGACTCGCTGCGCGCAGGCGTGGTGGTGCTCGGCCCGGACGACGTTCCGGTGCTGGTGAACCCCGCCGCCCGGGCGATGGGACTGCTCCGTACCGGGGCGACGCCGGGGTCGATCGCGGCGCACCCGTTGATCCGTACCCTCGCCGGGCAGGTCCGCCGCACGGGCGTGCGGCGCGAGATAGAGCTGGACCTGCCCCGGGGCCGCGACAGCGGCGGGGACAACCCGCTCGGTGTGCACCTGCGGGCGATGGGACTGGGCTCCGGCTACATCTCGATCGAGGCGGTCGACGTCACCGAGTCGCACCGTCTCGCGCGGGTACGCCGGGACTTCGTCGCGAACGTCAGCCACGAGCTGAAGACGCCGATCGGTGCGCTGCAACTGCTCGCCGAGGCGCTCGTCGACGCCACCGAACCGGCCGCCGACGGCGCGCCCGACCTGTCCGAGGACCTGGTCGCCGCGCGGCGGTTCGCCGAGCGGATCCAGCACGAGTCGACCCGGCTCGGCCGCCTCGTGCAGGAGCTGCTGGAACTGACCCGCCTCCAGGGCGCCGAACCGCAGCCCGCGCCCGAGCCGGTCTCGGTGGACTGGGTGCTCGCCGAGGTCGTCGACCGGACCCGCACCGCGGCCACCGCGCGCCGGGTGGAGATCGCCGTGGGTGGGCAGCGGGGCCTGACCGTGTACGGGAGTGACAGCCAACTCGCCACCGCTGTGGCGAACCTGGTGGAGAACGCGATCAACTACTCCGGCGAGGACACCACGGTCCGGGTGACAGTCACCGGCACCGAGGAACACGTCGAGATCGCCGTGGCTGACCAGGGCATCGGCATCGCCCCGAACGAGGTCGACCGGATCTTCGAGCGCTTCTACCGGGCCGACCAGGCCCGCTCCCGGTCCACCGGTGGCACCGGCCTGGGCCTGGCCATCGTCAAACACATCGCCAGCAACCATGGCGGCCGGGTGGACGTGTCGAGCACCCTTGGTGGGGGGTCGACGTTCACTCTCCGGCTGCCCGCACGCCCCCCGGACGACCTGGAGGCGACACTCGCCTCCGCTGGGATCGAGGCCGGCCCGGCCGAGCTCCGGCAGGTCTGACCACAGGAAAGGAAACACCCGTTGAGCCGCGTACTGGTGGTCGAGGACGAGGAGTCGTTCTCCGACGCCCTGTCCTACATGCTCCGCAAGGAGGGGTTCGAGGTCTCCGTCGCCGCGACGGGCCCCGCCGCCCTCACCGAGTTCGACCGGACCGGCGCCGACATCGTGCTGCTCGACCTGATGCTGCCGGAGATGTCCGGTACCGAGGTCTGCCGGCAGCTCCGCCAGCGCTCGCACGTGCCGATCATCATGGTCACCGCGCGGGACAGCGAGATCGACAAGGTGGTCGGCCTGGAGATCGGCGCCGACGACTACGTGACCAAGCCGTACTCGCCGCGCGAACTGGTCGCCCGCATCCGGGCGGTGCTGCGCCGGCAGAGCGCCGAGTCGAACGAGACGGGCGCGCCGACGCTCGCCGCCGGCCCGGTCCGGATGGACATCGAACGGCACGTGGTGACGGTCGGCGGCGCTGGGGTGCAGCTCCCGCTCAAGGAGTTCGAGCTGCTGGAGCTGCTGCTGCGCAACGCCGGGCGGGTGCTCACCCGGGGTCAGTTGATCGACCGGGTCTGGGGTGCCGACTACGTGGGCGACACCAAGACGCTGGACGTGCACGTGAAGCGGCTGCGCTCCAAGATCGAGCCGGAGCCGTCCGCCCCGCGCTACATCGTCACGGTCCGGGGCCTGGGCTACAAGTTCGAGCCCTGATCCCCCCTCCCCTCGGCCGCCCTATCCCGCCACCCGTCGCCGATCTTGGAGTTGTGGCGCCACGACATGCCCGCTTTGGCGCGCTTCGCGAGGCACCACAACTCCAAGATCGCCGGGTCGGCGCGGGACGGTGGCCAGCTCCCGCCGATCCCCGGGCAGGACCTGCCCACCCCCCGGGGCCCCACCCGCCGATCTTGCACTTAGGTACCCGGCAAACCACGTGAATGGGACACCTGAAGGGCTCGAACTGCAAGATCGCGCAGGCGAGCCGCCCGGCGCTTCACCCCCGCCCCGAGCCGGCCTCGGGGGCGCGTCGATCATGAACTTGGCGGTGATCGGTGTCCGTTTTGTCGCCGCTAACCTCATGATCGACGGTGGGGCCGAGCGCGTGAACCTCGTGTCTTGTCGGGCGGCAGGGTGGCGGCTGCCGTGCGGGGCGCCCCCCGGGCGATCATCGCGCTGGGCTCGGCGCCTGATCCCGACTCCCGGTGGAGTGGTGCTGGCGGTGCTGGGGGTGCAGGTGGTGCTGATGGGAGGGCTCCGGGGGTGCGGCGAGGTGCGGGGCGCGGGAGTTTCGTGCCGGTTCGGGAGGGGTGTCCGGTTCGGGGGTGGTGGGTGGCACTCTGGGGGTGGAATCGCGGGCGGGTGGGTGGCGTTGTAACCGGGTGAACGACCGAGCGAGGCTCGCCCCGCGAGTGGGGTGGCATCTGCAAGGCCTTGGGAATCACCCCGGGGCGGCTGGTCGTTGAGTGAGGTTCCGGCGACGTGAGCCGCGGGGAATCATCCTGGCCGGCTGGTCGTTGGACACGGTTCCGACGACGTGAACCCGCGCCGCTTTCTGGTGGCGTGTTGAGCCTCCGGGAATGGTGGCGGGTGGCGGGTCGTTGAACAGTGTTCCGGCGCCGCGACGAGGCATCCCCCTGCCCTCGCGAGCAGCCGGATCCCCCCAGTCTTTTTGAGCGCCTGACGGTGCCCACGCATCCCCGTTCCCCCGCGGGGTGTGTCGACCCCCGAATGGAGCACTTCTGATGAACACGATTCTGCGTAAGAGCATTCTGGGTGTTGCTGGTCTGGCTTTCACCGGTGGCGTGTTCGCCGGTCCGGTGGCTGCGCACGCGGCGGACACCACCCACACCAAGCCGGTCAGTGTGAGCGTGCAGGGTGACAAGCTGATCCCGCACGGTGTGCAGGGTGAGCAGTCCCGTATCGACCTCAACGACGAGCAGACCGCCAACGTGAAGGCGATCATCGCGGCGACGAAGAAGGCCGGTATGGACGAGCGTGCCGCGGTCGTGTCGATCGCCACGGCGTTGCAGGAGTCGAAGCTGGAGAACCTCGGCCACCTCGGTGACCGTAACGACCACGACTCGCAGGGCCTGTTCCAGCAGCGCCCGTCCAGTGGTTGGGGCACGGTGGAGCAGATCACCGACCCCGAGTACTCCACGACGGCGTTCCTGAAGGGTCTGAAGCAGGTCGACGGCTGGCAGGACATGCCGCTGACCAAGGCCGCCCAGACCGTCCAGGTGTCGGCCTACCCGGACCACTACGCCCAGTGGGAGCAGCAGGCCGCCGACCTCGTCGCCCAGCACTGGAACAGCTAAGACCAACAAGTGAGACCAAGCTGAAGGCCGGCACCCCGAACCAACGGGGTGCCGGCCTTCAGTCGCTTGCGGGGTGCGGGGCGATCTGACCCTGGCGCTGCCGGGCGGCGCAGAGTTCGGCCAGCTTCGCGTACGCGGGCGCACCGATCAGCGCGGTCAGCTCCGGCCCGTACGAGACGTACATCGGCTCGGCGCCGACGTGCGCGTCGGTGGAGGACGTGCACCACCAGTCGAGGTCGTGCCCGCCGGCGCCCCAGCCGCGCCTGTCGAACTCGGCCAGCGTGGAGATCAGCACCTTGGTGTTGTCCGGCCGCTTGTGCCACTCCTGGTCGCGGCGTACCGGCAACTGCCAGCAGACGTCCGGCTTGTACTCCAGCGGGTGCACGCCGTCGCGCAGCGCCTGGGCGTGCAGCGCGCAGCCGCCCCCACCGGGGAAGTCGGCGTCGTTGAGGAACACGCAGGGGGCGTCGACGTCGCGGGTGGCGGTACGCCGGGCCGGCGTCTTGCCGTCGACGGTGTCGTTCTCGGTCCAGTTCTTGAACCCTCGCCGGAAGTGCTGCCACGTCTCCGGCGTCAGCCGCTTCACCGCTGCCCGGACCCGCTTCTCGTCGTCGGAGTCGGTGAAGAACGCGCCGTGCGAGCAGCACCCGTCGGCGGCGCGCCCGGCGATGATGCCGTGGCAGCCCTGACCGAAGATGCACGTCCAGCGGGACAGCAACCAGGTCAGGTCGGCGCGGACGACGTGCTTCGCGTCGGCCGGGTCGACGAACTCGATCCACTCCCGTGGGAAGTCCAGCCCGACCTCGCGGCTGCGCGGGTCCTCGGGGTCGTCCACCAGCACGTGAAGCTCGATCTGCCCTGTCACTCGGACCAGCGTACGCGCGGTGACCCCGCCCGGCCGCCGAGCCGACGAAACGTGTTGGCCCTAGGGTCTTCCCCATGCGACTGGGTGTCCTCGACGTCGGTTCCAACACGGTGCACCTGCTGGTGGTCGACGCCCACCACGGCGCGCATCCCTGGCCGGCGCACTCGGAGAAGGTGGTGCTGCGGCTGGCCGAGCAGATCGGGCCGGACGGCGCGCTCACCGGCGGCGGCGCGGACGGCCTGGTCAAGGCGGTCGGCATGGCCCGGGCGGCGGCTGACGGGCTGGGCGCCGAGGATCTGCTGGCGTTCGCGACGAGTGCGGTCCGCGACGCCACGAACGCCGCCGACGTGCTGGCGCGCGTCCGCGACGAGACGGGCGTACGCCTGGAGGTGCTCTCCGGCGCGGACGAGGCGCGGATGACGTTCCTGGCGGTGCGGCGGTGGTTCGGCTGGTCCGCAGGGCGGCTGCTGGCGATGGACATCGGCGGCGGCTCGCTGGAACTGGCCGCCGGCATCGACGAGCACCCGGACGTGGCGATCTCGCTGCCGCTCGGCGCGGGACGGCTCAGCCGGGAGCGGCTCGCCGTCGATCCGGCGGGCACGGCGCCGCCGTCGGCCGAGGCCGTGGAGGAACTGCGGGCGTACGTGAACGCGCAGCTCGACCCGGTGGTGGAGCAGTTGACAGCGGTGGGCTGGGAGCGTCCGGTGGCCACCTCGAAGACGTTCCGCACGCTGGCCCGGCTGGCCGGCGCCGCGCCTTCGGGTGCGGGTCTGTGGGCGCGCCGCAGCCTGACCCGTACCGGCCTGCGGCAGGTGCTGGGCTTCATCAGGCACATCCCGCCGGCCCAGTTGCCCGAGCTGGAGGGGGTGAGCGCGCAGCGGGCCCACCAGCTCCTCGCGGGCGCGGTGGTGGCGGAGGCGGTGATGCGGCGCCTCGACGTGGACTGCGTGGACATCTGCCCGTGGGCGCTGCGGGAGGGCGTCATCCTTCGCCGGCTGGATCAGCTCGCGCCGATGTGACAGTACGAGCGCTCTGGGTTGCTTTGCGGTTGCTCGTCCCGATGCTCGCTGGCGGTTGGAGCTACCCTCGGAGGTGTGACTTACCGCGTTCCGGTGCTCCTGTCCACGTCCTCGGTCTTTCCCGAACGGACCGCGGCGGCGTTCCAGCTCGCCGCCGAGCTCGGCTACGACGGCATCGAGGTGATGGTCTGGACCGACCCGGTCAGCCAGGACGCGGGCGCGCTGCGCGGCCTCGCCGAGCACTACGGCGTCCCGGTGCTGTCGGTCCACGCCCCGTGCCTGCTCGTCACCCAGCGGGTGTGGAGCCCCGACCCGTGGGAGCGGCTGCGCAAGGCCGCCGAGCTGGCCGAGACGCTGGAGGCGCCCACTGTCGTGGTGCATCCGCCGTTCACCTGGCAGCGTGACTACGCGCGCACCTTCGCCGACGGGCTCGACACGATCGCCGGGCAGTTCGGCGGCCTGCACTTCGGGGTGGAGAACATGTATCCGGTGCGGATGGCCGGGCGGCAGTTCGTCCCGTACGCGCCGGGCTGGGATCCGACCGAGATCGGGTACGCCTCCTACACGCTGGACCTGTCGCACTGCGCGGCCTCGCACACCGACGCGATGGCGATGGCCGACCGGATGGGTTCCGGGCTGGCGCACGTGCACCTGGGCGACGGCACCGGCGAGGGGCGCGACGAGCACCTGGTGCCCGGTCGCGGCGGTCAGCCCTGCGCGGAGATGCTCCGCTCGCTCGCCGGGCGGGGGTTCACCGGCTCGGTGGCGGTGGAGGTGACCACCCGGGGCGCGAAGAGCCGCGCGGTCCGCGAGGCGGACCTGCGGGAGTCGCTGGAGTTCGCCCGGGCCAACCTGACCGCGCCGTCGCCGGTCGACGTCTGACCGGCACGCGCCGCCCCGGCCGCCGTTCGAGCAAGGGCGGCCGGAGCGCTGCGGAGGTCAGCTCACCGGGGACAGCGGCTGCGCCGGGACGGCCTGCTCGCCGACCGCGGCCCGCTTGCGGGCCCGGTGCGCTGCCACGTGGGAGCGGGTGGCGCAGCGCTCGGAGCAGAACCGCCGGCAGCAGTTGGACGAGGTGTCCAGGTAGACGTTGCCGCAGCGGTCGTCGGCGCAGACCCCGAAGCGGGCGCTGCCGTACTCGCACAGCCACACCGACAGGCCCCAGACCGCGCCGGCCAGGTATTCGGAGGAGACCGACGCGCCCCGGCTGGTCACGTGCATGTGCCAGTCGGAGGAGTCGTGCCCGGAGATGCGCGGCTGCACCGGGAACGCCTCCAGCATCGCGTTCAGTTCGGAGACCGCGTCGGCGTCCCGGCCCGAGGTGCCGTACTCGAAGACATCCCGGAGGCGCTTCTGCGCCCGCCGGAAGATCGCCAGGTCCCGTTCCGCGACCTCGTCGCGCATCCAGCCCTGCTCGTCCGAGAAGACGGCCCGCAGGCCGTCCAGGTCGTCCAGCCGGGCGTTGACGAGCTCGACCCCGGTCCGGGCGTACGCGTCGAAGTTCACGACACCAACGGTAGACGACTCAGAGCACACGCGGTGCGTCGATGTAGTGGGGCAGGAACCGCGCGTAACCGTCAGTGATGAGGCTCTCGCTCTCACGGACCCCGGCACCGGCCGACTCGCCGTCCACGATCCAGCTCCCGAGCACCGTCCGGTTGCCCTCGAACTCGGGCAACGCGCGGAACTCCTGGAAGCAGAAGCCCTCGTCGCCGTAGATCCCCGGGTTGGTGATCTCCGTGTCGCCGGTCACGATGCGTACCGAGCCGCCCTCCCGACCGAGCAGCGGCTTGGCCACGTACTCGGTCATGCCGCGCGGCGAGTCCAGGTACGCGGGCAGCAGGTAGTCGTGCCCCGGGTACATCTCCCAGAGCACCGCCAGCAGCGCCTTGTTCGACAGCAGCAGCTTCCAGGCCGGCTCGATCCAGGTGGTGGGCGTGCCCGGGTCGAGCGCGGGCCGCCCGTACGGCTCGGCCAGCATCCACTCCCAGGGGTAGAGCTTGAAGCAGGTGGTGATCGGCCGGTCGTCGGCGTCGACGAAACGTCGCCCGTCCCAGCCGACCCGCTGGATCGGCATGAGCGTCACGTCCAGCCCGGCCTGGCGGGCCGTCTCGGCCAGGTAACCGGCGGTGATCTGGTCCTCGCCCGACTCCTCCTCGGAGGACCAGAGCACGTGTGCCCTCGGCTCGTGCAGGCCGGCGCCGATCTTGGCCCACGCGCCGACCAGCCGTTCGTGCAGGCTGTTCCACTGGTCCGCGTCCGGGCGGGTGTGCTCCAGCCAGTACCACTGCACGATGCTCGCCTCGACCAGCGCGGTCGGGGTGTCGGCGTTGTACTCCAGCATCTTCGGCGGTCCGCTGCCGTCGTACCAGAGGTCGAACCGGCCGTAGAGCGTCGGCGGGGACTCCCGCAGCGAGCGGGCGACCGCCTCGGCGGCCCACTCGGGGATGCCGAACTCGGCGTACCGGCGGCGGGCCACCACGTGCTCGGCGGCGGCCACCGACATCCGGTGCAGCTCCTCCGTGGCCTCCTCCAGCCGGAGCACCTCGTCGAGCGTGAAGGAGTACGCCGCAGTCTCGTCCCAGTACGACATGATCTCGCCGTCGGGCAGCTCGGTGTCCACGTACACCAGGCCCTGGGCCCGGATGGTCTCGTCCCAGCCGGGGCGCGGCGTGCTCGCCTCGCGGCGCACGTCAGCCGCCGCAGGAGGCGAGGTGGGTGCCGAAGCCGCCGCGCTCGGGCAGCGCGGCGGTCGGGGCCGGTTCGCCGCGCGCGGCGGTGGCCGGCGCGGGCACGAGCAGGGCGACCGCGACGGTGTCGCCGCCTCCGCCGGCCGGCCCGAGCGCGCAGTCGTCATCGTCGTCGTCGTAACCGTTGTTGCAGCCGGAGAGCGCGAGGGCCAGCGCGGTCAGCGCGCCGAGCTGCACGGAGGCCGAGCGGAGCCGGCGCCGGGGGTGTCGTCGATCCACGTGAACGTTGTAGCCGATCCCCGCCAGCCGGGGGTGCCCGGGCCGGTCGGAGGGCGGGAGGGAACGGGCCTCGGACGCACCCGGCGAGGGCCCGGTGGTGAGCGTTACGCTCGGCTCATGCTCCGTTCCGTCATCCTCGCCGCCTCCCGGTCTACCCAGGTGGAGCGGCTCGTCGCGACGGCCCCGTTCACCCGGGACGTCGTCCGCCGGTTCGTCGCCGGCGCCGCCACCGACGACGCGCTGCGCGCAACCCGCGAGCTGGTCGCCGACGGCCAAGCGGTCACCCTCGACTACCTGGGCGAGGACACCACCACCCCGGAACAGGCGAACGCCACCCGGGACGAGTACCTCACGCTGCTGAGCCGCCTCGCCGCCGCCGGGCTCACCCCGGCCGCCGAGGTCAGCGTGAAGCTGTCCGCGCTGGGCCAGATGTTCGACGAGCAGCTCGCGTACGACAACGCGCGGGCGATCTGCGCGGCGGCCGACGCGGCGGGCACCACCGTCACGCTCGACATGGAGGACCACACCACCACCGACTCGACGCTGGACATCCTGGCGAAGCTCCGCAAGGACCACCCGGGGACGGGTGCGGTGCTCCAGGCGTACCTGCGGCGGACCGAGTCGGACTGCCGGGAGCTGGCCTCGGCCGGGTCGCGGGTGCGGCTGTGCAAGGGCGCGTACAAGGAGCCGGAGTCGGTGGCGTACCAGTCCGCCCGCGAGGTGGACAAGTCGTACGTGCGCTGCATGAACGTGCTGATGTCCGGCGACGGCTACCCGATGCTCGCCACGCACGACCCGCGGCTGATCGCGATCGGCGAGGACCGGGCGCGGTGGTTCGACCGCGACCCGGGCCGGTTCGAGTTCCAGATGCTCTACGGCATCCGCCCGGAGGAGCAGCAGCGCCTGGTCGGCGAGGGCTACACGGTGCGGACGTACGTCCCCTACGGCGACCAGTGGTACGGCTACCTGATGCGCCGGCTCGCGGAGCGCCCGGCCAACCTGGCGTTCTTCGGCCGCGCGGTGCTGTCGAAGAAGTGAGTCAGTCGTTCGACCAGGCCCGGGTGCACAGCACGAGGCGGTAGCCGTCCGGGTCGGCGAACGTGACGCCCCACCTGTCCCAGTACGGGCCGGCGGAGACCCTGGTCCCGCCGGCCCGTTCCAGTCTCGGGACCAGCTCGTCGTCGGCCGGGCCGTCGAGATAGAGCACTAACAGGTCCTCCCCGGTGGGACGCGGCTCGACCGCGAGCGTCGCGCCACCGACCAGCTCCAGGTGCCAGCCGGCCCCGGGCAGGCCGAGCATCACCAGGTCGTGCTCGTCCGCGTGGCCGCCCTCGCTCCGGTAGAGCACGTCCAGGCCCAGCCCCTGCGTCCAGAACCGTTCGGCGGCGGCGAGGTCGCGGCTCGGGCGGGCGTGGCGTACGTGGGTGTCGGCGGTGATCGGCATGCCCGGGATCGTGCGACCTCATCCCGGGTTGAGGTCAAGCTTGACGGTGGTTGGCTAATGCTATTAGCTTTACGGCTATGACGGTTAGCCAAGTGGCGCGGGACGGCGGCACGATCGCGTACGAGGTGCACGGGTCGGGACCGCTCGTGGTCCTCTCGCACGGCATGGGGGAGAACCGGGCGGCCTTCCGCCACCTGACGCCCCGGCTGGTCGCGGCCGGTTACCGGGTCGCCTCGGTCGACGTACGCGGGCACGGCGACTCCAGCGCGCACTGGCCCACGTACGCCCCCGAGCAGGTCGGCGGCGACCTGCTCGCCGTGGTGCGGGCGCTCGGCGGCGAGCCCGCCACCCTGGTCGGCAGCTCCTCCAGCGCCGCCGCCGTGGTCTTCGCCGCCGCCGAGGCACCGGACCTGGTGAGCGGCATCGTGCAGGTCAGCCCGTTCGTCGGCACGCCGAAGCCGAACCCGCTGATGCGTGTGGCGCAGGCGGCAGTGCTGCGCAGCCCTCGGCTGTTCGGGCTGTTCCACCGCACGCTGTTCCCCTGCGGGCGGCCGGCCGACGACGCCGCGTACCGCAAGGAGCTGGTCGCCAAGCTGCGCGGCCGGATGGCCGCGGTGCGCGGCGTGATCGCACCGGCCGACCCGCACTGGACCGCCCGCGCGCCCGAGGTACGCCGGCCGGTGCTGGTTCTGATGGGTACGAAGGACCCGGACTTCCCCGACCCGGGCGCTGAGGCGCGGGCCGCGCGCCGGCTGTTCGCCGTGGCCGAGGCCCGGATGGTCGCCGAGTCCGGGCACTACCCGCACGCCGACCAGCCCGACGCCACCGCCGCCGACCTGGTCGAGTTCCTGGCGGTGACCGCACGTGCCTAGGGCCGGTCTGACCCCGGCGACTGTCGTGCGGGAGGCCGCCGCGCTCGCCGACGAGGTCGGCTACGAGAAGCTGACCCTGGCCGCGCTCGCCGCCCGGCTCGGCGTCGCGCTGCCGAGCCTCTACAAGCACGTCCGGGGCGCGGACGCGCTGCACCAGAAGCTCGCGGTGCTCGCCACCGCCGAGATCGCCGACGTGCTCACGGCCGCCGCCGCGGGTCGCTCCGGCGGCGACGCGTTGCGCGCCGTCGCCGCCGCCTACCGGGAGTACGCGCGGCAGCACCCCGGCCGCTACCCGGCCGCCCAGCGGGCGCCCGACCCGGCCGACCCCGAACACCTCGCCGCCGGGCAGCGCGCGGTCGGCGCGGTCCGCGCCATCCTGCTCGGGTACGGCCTCGACGGCGACGCCGCCACCGACGCCATCCGGATGTTCCGGGCCGCCGTGCACGGCTTCGTCGCCCTGGAGGCGGCGGGCGGATTCGGGCTGCCCCGCGACACCGACCGTTCCTTCGACGAGATGATCGCCGGCCTGGACCGCGCCTACCTCTCCTGGGAGAACCGATGAAGGCCCTGCTGCTCGGCGTGATCTTCCTGCTGGAACTGGCCCTTCTGGGCTCGGCCGGATACTGGGGCTTCACGCTCGGCACCGGCTGGCCGGTACGCCTGCTGGCCGGGCTCGGCACGCCGCTGGTGATCGCCGTGGTGTGGGGTCTGTTCTGCTCGCCGCGTGCAGCCGTTACGCTGCCCGACCCTGCCAAGCTCGCCGTCCAGGCCGCCTGCTTCCTGACCGGCGGCGTCCTGCTGACCCTGGCCGGCCACACGGTGCCGGCGGTCGCCCTGGTGGCCCTCTGGGCAGCCGACAAGACGGCCTTGACGCTGACCGGCACCCCGATCTGAGAGATCTTGGTACGAAACGGCCCCATCAGGGCGCTTTCGTACCAAGATCTCTCGGCGGGGCGGAACAGCGGCGGGACTCTTTCCCGGAACGCCCGATTGGTCGTACCCTTCGCCGGTGACCGACGGCGACGAGCAGCCTCCCGGCCGGACGACGGACGGCGACGAGCCTCGCCCCACCGTCGACGCCGACCGCGCCGCCGACGCGAGCGCCGCCAACGTCAGCGCCGCCGCCAACGCCAGCGCTGACGACACGCGCGCTGACGACGCCCGCGTCGAAAACGCCGCCACCTCCGCCGGCGTGGACGCCGCCGTCGACACCATCGCACCGGCACCGGCACCGGATGCGGCGTCATTGCCGCACCCCGCCGCTGGTCCGGCGTCGTACCCCGTACCCCTGGCGCAGCCGGACCCGACGCGGACGGTGCGGCAACGACGGCGGTGGCCGCTCTGGACCGCGCTCGGGCTGGCGCTCGGCCTGGTGGCGGGCGCCGTGCCCGGCGTGCTCCTGCGGGAGTCGGCGCCTGATGCGGCCGGGCGGTCGGCCGCGAACGCCGACCCGGGCACGGCGGCGCAGCGGCGGCTCGGCGAGCGGATGCTCGCGCTGCTGGACCGGCAGGCCGCCGCCCTCGTCGGCGCGGACCGGGCCGGCTTCCTCGCGGTCGCCGAGCCGGCGGCCCGGCCGGCGCTGAGCCGCCGGTACGCGGCGCTGCGGGCGCTGCGGGTCACCGCCTGGCGGCCGGCTGCGGACGGTGTGCCGGAGGCTGTCGAGGGGCGGCCGGGGGAGTGGCGGCAGACGGTGACAGTGGGCTACTGCTTCGTGGTGCCGGAATGTGAGCCGAGCACTGTGGAGCTGGGTGCGCGCTGGCGGCTGGCCGGGGAGGAACCCCGGCTGACCGCGCTGGAACCGTCCGAGGCGGACCTGGCCGGTGTACGGCCGTGGCAGATGAACGACCTGGCCGTGACGGTCGGCAAGCGGGTCGTGGTGGCCACCACGCCGGCCCAGCGGCGCAAGTTGCCCGGCCTGCTCGCCCAGGCCGAGACCGCCGCCCGGGCCGCGGACCGGTACGCGATCGGCGGCCGGCCGCCGGACCGGTACCTCGTCTACTACGCCGGGAAGGGCGAGTGGCAGCGCTGGTACGGAGGCGGGCGGCCGAAGTGGACAGCCGGTTACGCGGTGGGCGTCGGCGGTGGACGCCACGACGTGGTGCTCAACGCCCAGATCGTCACCCCGGCCGGCCTCGACGACCTGCTCCGGCACGAGCTGACCCACGCCGCCTCGCTGCCCGACCGGGGCTACGCCGACCGCGCGGACTGGTGGCTGGTGGAGGGGCTGGCCGAGTACGCCGGTGCCGACGGCCAGCCCGTACACCGCTACGACGGCCTGACCGAGGTGCGGGACCTGCTGCGCGGCGGCTGGTCCGGGCGGCTGGAGGCGGTGGCGCCCGCCGACGACGCGAGCGACGACCGGGTCGGCGGCGCGTACGGCGTCGGCTACCTGGCCGTACGCCATCTGGTCGACAGGTACGGCGAGCAGCGGATGCTGGACTTCTACCGGGCCGTGGTGCACCAGGGACGGACCCCGGAGCAGGCCGCCGACGAGGTGTTCGGCGACCCGTGGTCGATGCTGCACGACGACTGCGTGGCCTACGTGCGGGCCGTCATCGGCTGAACGTCGACGCCTGTCGACGGGTCGTAGCATGGGCCGGGTGGCCCGCACTCCCTCGCCGCGGCTGCCCGCGGCCCGCCGCCCCCGTCTCGTCACAGCGGTGCTCGCCGTCGTCGCGCTGACCGGCACGACCGCCGCGTCCTGCGGCGACGACGCCCCGGCGGTCACAGTCGCCGAGGTGGGCCGCGCGCCGGTCAGCGAGGTGATCGACGCCCCGGCCACAGTCACCGCGCGAGCCGCCGCCACCCTCACCGCACCCGCCGACGGCACGCTCGCACGTCTGCGGGTGCAGCCGGGGCAGCGGGTGACCCGGGGGCAGGTGCTCGCGGTGATCGACTCGCCGTCGGCCCGGGACCGCCTGGCGAAGGCGCGGGACGCGCTGCGTGCGGCGAAGCGGGCCGGGCGGGGCACCGGCACCGGCGGCCTGGGTGGCAGCCGGCGCGGCACCGACCGGGCTGCCGACGAGGCGTTCGCCGCCGCCCGCGCCGCCGCCGGCAAGGTCGGCGATCCGCAGGTACGCGCCGCGCTCCTGCTCCAGGTCCAGTCGGCGCAGCGGCAGTACGAGTCGGCCGCCCGCGCCGCCGACCGGGCCGTGGCCCAGGTGCAGCGCGGGGTCGCCGGCCTGAACAGCGCCGTCGGCGCGCTGTCGTCCGCGCAACGACTCCAGGCCCAGCAGGCGTACGACCTGGCGAAGGCGACAGTGGACGCGTTGACGTTGCGCGCGCCGATCGCCGGTGTGGTGCAGCCGGGCGGCACCCGGTCGGCGGGGCCGGCCGACCTGGCCGGGCTGCTCGGCGCGGCGGGTGGCGCGGCGGTGCCCGGTCTCGACCCGTCGGCGCTGGGCGGTGGCGGGCAGGGCGGCCCGCCGCCGGGGGTGGACGACGCGATCCCGGCCGGTGGCCGGGTCACCGCCGGCACGCCGGTGCTCACCGTCGTGGACATCGGCCGGCTCGGCCTGCTCGCCGAGGTGGACGAGACCGACGTGCTGCTGGTCCGGGCCGGGGTGGCCGCGTCGGTCGAGCTGGACGCGGTGACCGGCGCGACGTACGAGGCGACTGTGCGGTCGGTGGACGTGCTGCCGACCAGCTCGGCGCGGGGCGGCGTCACCTACCGGGTCCGCCTCGACCTGGGCGCCGGCCGCCTCGGTGAGGCCGAGGCCGCTCCGGCACCCCGCCCTGGCATGAACGCCGTGGTACGGCTGCGGGTGCGGGAGGCCGCCGACGCGGTGGCGGTGCCGGCGTCGGCGGTGTTCTCCACCGACGGGCGGGACGCGGTCTGGGTGCTGCGGGACGGCCGGGCCGACCGGGTGCCGGTGACGGTGGGCGTGCAGGGGCAGGACCTGGTGCAGATCGTCGACGGCGTACGGGCCGGTGACCGGGTGGTGGTGCGCGGCGCCGACCAGGTGCGCGACGGCCAGGAACTCCCGTGACCGTACCGGCGGTCGAGGCGGTCGACGTCTGGCGCACGTACGAGCTGGACGGTGTCTCGGTGTCCGCGCTGCGCGGGGTGTCGCTCACCATCGACCAGGGCGAGTACGTGGCGGTGATCGGGCCGTCCGGCTCGGGCAAGTCGACGCTCATGCACCTGCTCGGCGGGCTGGACCGGCCCAGCGGCGGCCGGCTGGTGATCGGCGGGCGGGACGTGACCACGCTCACCGCGCCGGAGCTGGCGACGCTGCGCAACGAGACCATCGGCTTCGTGTTCCAGGCGTTCCATCTGCTGGCCCGTACCTCGGCAGTGGACAACGTGGCGTTGCCGCTCGTCTACCGGGGTGTCGGGGCGCGGCAGCGGCGGGAGCGGGCGGCGGCGATGCTGGGCCGGGTGGGGCTCGGTCACCGGCTGCACCACCGGCCCAACCAGCTCTCCGGCGGCGAGCAGCAGCGGGTGGCGATCGCCCGGGCGCTGGTCACCGAACCGGCGGTGCTGCTCGCCGACGAGCCGACCGGCAACCTGGACAGCGCCACCGGCGAGGCGGTGCTGGAACTGCTGGAACAGTTGAACGCCGAGTCCGGGGTGGCGCTGGTGATGGTGACCCATGACCAGGAGGTGGCCGCCCGGGCACACCGGCGCATCGCGGTACGGGACGGGCTCATCCGGTCCGACAGCCTTCATGATCGACCGGCGTCGGACGGCTCCGGCGTACCTGCGACACTGGACCCCGCTCCCAGCGCGGAGCCCCGGTCCGCGTCCGGAAGCGGCCCGGGGCACCCGCCCGGTGGCCCCGGTGGCGCCACCGGGGCCACCGGGCGCCTTCCGCGCGCCGCAGGCGGCCGTCAGCAGGGCGACGCCGGATGAGGCTGGCCGAGGCGTGGCGGGTGGCGTCGGACGCGCTGCGGGCCAACCGGATGCGCAGCCTGCTGACCATGCTCGGGGTGATCATCGGGGTGGCCTCGGTGGTGATCCTGGTGGCCATCGGCACCGGCACGAAGCAGCAGGTCGAGCAGCAGGTCGAAGGGCTCGGCTCGAACCTGCTGCTGGTGGTGCCGGGCCGGATCGAGGTGGGCAACGCGCCTGTGGTCTCGCCGCTGGACCTCAGCGACGCCGACGCGGTCTCCCGGGTGGTCGGCGACCCCGGCCGGGTCGCCGTCACGGTGGCCTCCGGCGCTACCGCGCGGGCCGGCAACCGGTCCGACTTCACCACTGTGCAGGGCGTCCTGGAGACCACCCCGTCGGTGTTCACCAGGTCGCTGTCGCGGGGCCGCTACCTCACCGGGGCGGACGTGGACACCAGCCGCCGGGTGGCGGTGCTCGGTGACTCGGTGGCCCGCGCGCTCTTCCCCGATCGGGATCCGCTCGGTCAGCAGGTCACGCTGGCCGGGGTGCGGTTCCGGGTGATCGGCGTCTTCGCCCCGCTCGGGCAGAGTCTCGGCGTGGACCGGGACGACGAGGTGCACGTACCGGTGACGGCGGCGCAACGGCTGTGGGGCACCCAGCGCATCGACGGCATCGCGGTGAAGGCGCCGGACCGGGAGCGGATCGACGAGCTCGGCGACCGGATCGTCGCGGAACTGTCCCGCCGGCACCCGGACACCGAGTTCAGCGCCGTCACCCAGCGGCAGATCCTCGGCGTGCTCGGCGACATCCTTGGCGTGCTGACCGGCGTGCTGGCCGCCATCGCGGGCATCTCGCTGCTCGTCGGCGGCGTCGGCGTCTCCAACATCATGCTGGTCTCGGTACGCGAGCGGACCCGCGAGATCGGCCTGCGCAAGGCGGTCGGCGCCCGCCCCCGCGACATCGGCGTGCAGTTCCTGCTGGAGGCGGTGCTGCTGACATCGGTCGGCGGCCTGACCGGGATGGCGCTGGGCGTGGGCACCGCGCTGCTCGTGGACGCGTTCTCCCCGATCCCGGCGGCGATCACCTGGTGGTCGCTGGCGCTGGCGTTCGGCGTCTCCGCGGCGGTCGGCATCGTCTTCGGCGTGGTGCCGGCGCAGCGGGCCGGACGGCTCGACCCGGTGGTGGCGCTGCGCGCCGAGTAGACGGCGGTCGCCCGGATCGGACGAGACACCCGTCCGGGCGAAAAAGCCCTGGTGGACATCGGGTGAACGGCTGTCTCGCCATGATCAAAGGGTGGAAGGGATCGCGCAGGTCACAGCCGTCCCGCTACCGTACTGGTTACACGCGCGTCGCTCGTCGAGGCGGGAACACCTGCCCGGTGACACGCGCCGGGCACGGGAATGGGTCGGTGAGCCATGGCCGGGTCGCAGTCCGACGCACGGCTGTCGGATGTCAGGTTCCTGACCGTCGCCGAGGTGGCGACGGTCATGCGGGTCTCCAAGATGACCGTCTACCGCCTCGTGCACAGCGGTGAGCTGACCGCGGTACGGGTCGGCCGGTCGTTCCGGGTGCCCGAGCACGCCGTGCACGAATACCTCCGGGGCGCCTTCCAGGAGTCCGCCTGAGCCCTCGGCGCACCGTCCGCCGAGTGCGACGAAAAGGGGCATCGACGGGGGCGCGTTGGTCCTGCTGACGCACTCCGGTTAGGCTGGGCCACGACCGTGACCGCTCTCTGGTGTGCCCTGCCCACCACGCTGGTCCGGTCCGTTGTCCGCAAGCGGTCACGGCGCCACCCGTGGTGGTGCCGTCCGGTCCGCCCCGCACGTTGCATCGAAAGGCTGTCGTATGGGCTCGGTGGTCAAGAAGCGCCGCAAGCGCATGGCTAAGAAGAAGCACCGCAAGCTGCTGCGCAAGACCCGCGTCCAGCGTCGCCGTCTCGGCAAGTGACCGGGGCCGGGCAGCAGCCCGGCACCGGCACCACTTGCCAACTGTCGACCCTCGGAGGCTCAGGTGATCAGGCCGCGGACGTCCCGGCTCGATCCCGCCTGCCGCGCTAGGCGCACGACATGACCCCCGGTGACACCTCCGGTGCCCCGGGGGTCGTCGTCGTCACCGGGGTCGGCCGCTGGCTCGGCGCCCACGTGGCCGCCCGGCTCGCCGCCGACGAGCGGATCGAACGCGTCATCGGAGTCGACCCGGCACCACCCAACCCCGAGCTGACCGACCTGCTCTCCGACGTCGAACGCATCCGCCTGGACCTCGACTCGCTCGGCGGCCTCCTGCACGACCTCGACGTCGACACGGTGGTGCACCTGGCGCTCGTCACCGCCCCCGACCCGCAGCAGGGTGGCCGGGCGGGGATGAAGGAACAGAACGTCATCGGCACCATGCAGCTGCTCGCCGCCGCGCAACGCGCGCCCCGGCTGCGCAAGCTCGTGGTCCGCTCGTCCACCGCCGCGTACGGGGTGTCGTTCCGCGATCCGGCCGTCTTCACCGAGGAGACCGAGCCGCGCGAGGTGCCGCGTGGCGGTTTCGGCCGCGACATCCTCGACATCGAGGGGTACGTCCGCGGGTTCCGCCGCCGTAGGCCCGACGTCACCGCGACGGTGCTGCGCTTCGCGCCGTTCATCGGGTACGCCGCCGACACCACGCTCACCCGCTACTTCTCCCAGCCGGTGGTGCCCACCGTCTTCGGCCGCGATCCGCGCCTGCAGTTCGTGCACTTCGACGACGCGCTGGAGGTGCTGCACCGGTCCGTCGCCGAGGATCACCCGGGCACGTACAACGTCGCCGGGCCGGGGGTGCTGTCGCTGTCGCAGGCGATCCGCCGGGCCGGCCGGGTGGCGGTGCCGGTGCTGGAACCGGGCCTGGCCGGGGTCGCCGCGGTCGCCCGCAGTCTGGGCTTCGGCCGGTACGGCTTGGACCAGGTGGACCTCTTCGTGCACGGTCGGGTGGTGGACACCAGCCGACTGGAGCGGGAGTACGGCTTCACGCCCCGCTCGACCGCCGCCGCGTTCGAGGACTTCATCCGCGCCCACCACGGCGGCGTCGTGGTCACCCGGGACCAGCTCGCCGCCGCCGAGCAGTTGGTGCTGGAGAGCATCCGGCAGGTCCGCTCGACCGTACGGGAGCGTTCGTGAGCAGCCCCGACGAGCGGCGTGACGGGCGTTACGACGTACCGCTGGGTGTGCCGGATCCGGGCGCGGAGCCCGCGCGGCGCAACGGGCACCGCCGGGTGACCGCGCCGTCCGCCCGCCCTGCGGCGCCGCCGGACGAGCCGGACACCTCCGCCGACGAGCCGGGCGCCGCCGCCGGCGCGGGCGTTCCGGCCACGCCGCACCAGCCGGCGAAGAAGACAGTGGCCAAGAAGACGGTCGCGAAGAAGGCCGTGGCGAAGAAGGCCGTCGCCAAGAAGGCCGTCGTGCAGCAGGCCCCCGCGGACGAGGCACCGACCGGGAACGCGCCGTCGGGTCCGGCCGTGGCCGACCGGCCGGGGGACCACTGGGACCGCAAGGTGGCCCAGGGGCTGGCGTTCCTGCGGCGGCGGCTCGCCGGTGACTACGAGGTCGACGAGTTCGGCTTCGACCCCGACCTGACCGACGCGGTGGTCCACCCGCTGGTCCGGCTGCTCTACCGGGACTGGTTCCGCACCGAGGTCAGCGGCATCGAGCACGTACCAGACGAGGGCGCCGGTCTCGTCGTCGGCAACCACTCCGGCACCGTGGCGCTCGACGCGCTGATCCTCTCCACCGCGCTGCACGACCGGCACCCGGCGCACCGCTACCTGCGGCTGCTCGGCGCCGATTTGGTCTTCCGGATGCCCGTCGTCTCCGAGATAGCCCGCAAGACCGGCGGCACCGTCGCGTGCAACCCGGACGCGGAGCGGCTGCTCGGCAACGGGGAACTGGTGGGCGTGTTCCCGGAGGGCTTCAAGGGCGTCGGCAAGCTCTACGCCGACCGCTACAAGCTCCAGCGCTTCGGCCGGGGCGGGTTCGTCTCCGCCGCGCTGCGCACCGGTACGCCGATCGTGCCGGTGGCGATCGTCGGCGGCGAGGAGATCTATCCGATGCTCGCCGACATCAAGCCGCTGGCCCGGCTGCTCAAACTGCCGTACTTCCCGGTCACGCCGACGTTCCCCTGGCTGGGGCCGCTGGGCATGGTGCCGCTGCCGAGCAAGTGGCTGATCGAGTTCTGCCCGCCGATCCCGACCGCGCACCTGCGTGACGCGGCGGACGACCCGCTCGTGGTGTTCAACCTCGCCGACCAGGTGCGGGAGACGATCCAGCAGACGCTGCACAAGCTGCTCGAACGCCGGCCGGACCCGTTCGGCCCCTGAGCCGGGCCGCGCCGGTCAGACGTCGCGGTGGCGGCGCCGGTGCAGCGCCAGACCGGCCGTGACCGCGCCGGCGAGCAGCCCGGCCGCCGCGGTGGAGGGCACGGCGATGCGTACGGCCCGGCGCCCGGTGCGGAAGTCGCGCACGTCCCAGCCCTGCTCGCGGGCCTGCCGCAGCAGCGCCGGATCGGGGTTGACCGCCACCGCACGGCCGACCGCGCGGAGCATCGGCAGGTCGTTCGCCGAGTCGCTGTAGGCCGCACACCGGGCCAGGTCCAGCCCTTCCACGGAGGCGAGCTGGGTGACCGCCTCGGCCTTCGCCGGCCCGTGCATCAGGTCACCGACCAGCCGCCCGGTGTACGCGCCGTCGACCACCTCGGCCACAGTGCCGATCGCGCCGGTCAGGCCGAGCCGGGTCGCGATCACCCGGCCGATCTCCACCGGGGCGGCGCTGACCAGCCAGACCCGCTCGCCCGCGTCGAGGTGGCGCTGCGCCAGGCGACGGGTGCCGGCCCAGATGCGCGGTGCCATCAGCTCGTCGAAGATCTCGTCGGTGAGGCGTTCCATGTCGTCGACCCGCCAGCCCTGGACGAAGGCGAGCGCGGCCTCCTTGGCCTGCGACATGTCGCCCGCGTGCTCGGTGGCGAGCAGCCGGAACCGTGCCTGCTGCCAGGCGAACCGGGCCAGGTCCCCGGTGGTGAAGTACTTCCGGGCGGCCAGCCCGCGGGCGAACCAGTAGATCGATGCGCCCTGCATCATCGTGTTGTCCACGTCGAAGAACGCGGCCGCGGTGGGGTCGGGCGTGACTGTGGTCGCCGGTGCCGACGGGGTCTCCGACCAGCCCGCGGTGTGCCCGTGCGCGTCGGTGCTGACGGTCACCTTCCGGCTCCCGGCCACGGCGACCTCCCTGCCTCGACGACGGCGTACGCCCACCTCGTCGAGCGTATCCGGCACGATGTGACGGCCGGGTGTCCGCCGGGAGAAGTGTGGCGCGGTAGGCGTCCGCCGCTCAGCGGTCGGCCGGGCAGGTGGCCGGAGCGGGCCCGAGCATGTCGCTGGCCTGCGGCGCGGGCAGCCCGCAGGCGATCGCCTCGCGGAGCGCGTCGGCGCGCTTGCCCGCCGCGTCGAGCAGGGACAGCGAGCGGCGGGTGCGGTCCCGGTCGGCGTGGTCGGGCCGGTCGAGCAGGCCGCTGACCACCCGGCGCTGGCCGGCGAGGAACGTGTCCACCGCGTCCAGCGCCGTCGGGTCCGAGCGCTGCGCGGCGACAGTGGTCAGCAGGCGTACGCCCTGGCGGGTGTCCGCGTCCATGTCGTCCAGGACGGCGCTGAAACCGATGCGGTCGTCGCGCACCGAGGCGGCCTCGTCGAGCCGGGTGCGGGCGAAGTCGAGGAAGAGCTGGCCTCGGCTGATGTCCGAGCTGGCGAGCGCGAGCTGGGCGCGCTCGGTGGAGCGCTTCATGCCGTACAGGGCGTCGCCGGGCAGCGCGTTCTCGCTGGCGGCGGAGATACCGGAGAGGGCGACCGCCCCGGCGGCCACGCCGACCAGGATCGCGCCCCGGGCCCGCGCCCGGCGGCCGGTGATGGCGGGGAGCAGCGCACCGCGTACGCCGGAGGTGCCGGTCCTGGCCGGAGCGCCGACGCCCTCGCGTTCGGCGGTGGCCACGAGCATCGCCCGCAGGCCGGTACGGAACTCGGCGTCCACCTCGACGTCGGGCCGATCGGCGGTGAGCCGGCGGCTCACCTCGACGAGTGCGGTGAGTTCACCGTCCGCCTTGGACCGGACGTGGTGCCGGCGTCCGCCGTTGGCCTCGTCGAGGAGTTGCGCGAAGCGCTCGGCTCGCCGACGGGAGAAGAGGTCGCTGTCCACCGCGGCACCCCCTCTCGCTGGTCACGGCCGGGCGGCCGTCGTCGTCACCAGCGACCGGTGGCAGCGTGTGGCCCAGGGCCGACCGGAACGGCCGACCTGACCCGCCGGACCGGGTGGCCCGGGGGACGCCGGGACAACCACTGGTCGCACCCGGAGAAACGGACCGCGCCGGTCGCCGGTTACGGCTGGGGCGGCGGCGAAATCACCGGGAGTGAGGGGCGGGTGGGGGGTACGTCGGGCATGCGACACCGCCCGGCGTCGTGCGCCGGCCGGGTCGGGACCGTCAGGAGTGGAAGCCGTCGGGCAGCAGCCGGGCCAGCGCCCGGACCGCCCGGTACTGCAGGGCCTTGATGGCGCCCTCGTTCTTGCCCATGGAGCGGGCCGTCTCGGCCACCGAGAAGCCCTGGAGGAATCGCAGCACGATGCATTCCTGCTGCTCCGGGTTGAGCTGCTTGACGGCGGTGAGCAGGGCGACGTTCGTGATGTGTTCCACCACCGCCGCCTCGGGGCTGCCCTCGGGTCCGCGGTCCTCCCGGTCGGCGTCCAGGACGTCACCGGTGGTGACCTCCAGCCGGTAGCGCCCGGACTTGAAGTGGTCGGCGACCAGGTTGCGGGCGATGGTGACCAGCCAGGCGCCGAGGTCGCGCCCCTGCCAGGTGAAGCTGCCGATCCGCTTGAGCGCCCGCAGGAACGTGTCGGAGGTGAGGTCCTCGGCGAGCTGGCGGTTGCCGACGCGGAAGTAGACGAACCGGAAGACGGTGTCGACGTACCTGTCGTAGATCAGCCCGAACGCCTCGGACTCGCCCGCCTGTGCGCGCTCGACCAGCGTCCACACCTCGGTGGCCGGGTCGGACGGGTCGGGGCGGCTGGGGAAGCCGGTGGCGGGCGCGGCGGCCGGCACGGCGGGCAGGACGGCGGTGTCGCCGGTGGTCACCGCCGGCAGGACCGCGGTCTCGGCGGCGGACGGCTCGGCCCCGGTCGCCGCGTCGCCGCGTCGCGCCTGGGCCGGCATGGTCGGGCGGGTCGGACTGCCCAGGCGGCCGGTCGCGGGCTTCGCGTTGCCGCCCGGGGTCGCGGGGCGGGGCGGCGCCTCGTTCGTGTGGTGCGCGCGGCTGCGGACGCGCCGCCCGTCGCCGCGTACCGCGAGCTGGCCGTCGGTGCCCCGGGGGCCGGGGTCCGCGCGCTCGTTGAGCGGGTTGCGCTGGGCCGGGCCGGTGACACCGGCCGGTCGTTCGGCGTAACCGAAGGTGGTCACCGCGCCTCCCCAGGCTGAGCGGACAGTGACCGCGCCGGAGGACCGGGTAACACCCGGTCGGGCACGGCCGGGTCGGGACGTGCCGGCGGGCGGCAGATCCCCTTGAGGTGCTGGTCCAATGCGCTCACGGGCACGGGGGCCTCCTCGGGCTGAGGGGTGTCGACTCACGGCAAATGGGGTGAGCCGACCCGAGTGATGATAGGGCCAACGTCACCCACGCGTGGCAAGTCCGTTACACAGAGCGGAAGTATTTCCCGCCAGGTCGCACACATGGCGGACCCGTTGTCCGTCGTGTGTGGTTGACTTTCGCGCCGGAACCTGGTCCGCAGTGGAAAGTCCTGGTCGGAGCCGATTTTCTTTTCGCTCGGCGTGTCGCGGGAGCGGTGCGGCCGGGTCACGTCCGGCTTCCCGCCCGGGCACCGGTGGAGATCCTCATCCCGTGGCTAGGAATCCCACTGCACGGCAATTGCAGTCCCGTGCGGCGGACCCGGCGCCGTGTTCGGGCATGGCCTGTCGGACACCGCTGTGCCAGACTCAGCCACCGTGCAGGACGCCGCCGAAAGCTCCGCGCCGAACCTCGCCGACCGGCTCCGCCACGCCGCCGCGCAACGGGGCGACCGGGCCGCGCTGCACTGGCGCGACCGGACGCTGCTCTGGTCCGAGCTGGACGACGCGGTCACCGCCACCGCCCGCGCGCTGCTCGCCGACGCGCCACCGGCCGACGGAACCGGCCACCCGCCCCGGGTGGCGATCGCGTTCGGCAACACCCCCGACTTCGTGGTCACCTACCTCGCCGCGCTCCGGGCCGGGCTGGTGGCCGTACCGGTCAACCCGACGCTGACCGCCCGCGAGCTGCGGCACGTCCTCGCCGACTCCGGCGCGGCCGTGCTCGTCGGCGCCCCCGAGGTGACCGCTCGGGTGGACCCCGCCGAGCTGCCCGCGCTGCGTGCCGTGCACACCGCGCCGCCGGTGTCCGGCGACGCCGCGCCGGCCCGGTTCCCGGCCCGCTCCGGCGACGACCTCGCCGTCCTGCTCTACACCTCCGGCACCGAGGGCCGGCCCAAGGGCGCGATGCTGTCGCACCGGGCGCTCGCCGCCAACCACGACCAGGTCGACCGCATCGAACCACCTGTGGTCGGCCCCGACGACGTCGTGCTGCTCGCCCTTCCGCTGTTCCACGCGTACGGGTTGAACTCCGCACTCGGCGCCGTCGTGCGGCACGGGGCGACCGGGGTGCTCGTCGACGAGCCCGGCCCGGCCGGTGCGCTGGACGACATCGCCCGGCACCGGGTCACAGTGCTCGTCGGCGTACCGCCGATGTTCCTGACCTGGGCCGAGGCGGAGCGTGACCCGGCCGCCGCGCTCGCCTCGGTACGCGTCGCGGTGTGCGGCGCGGCGCCGCTGCCGCTCGCAGCCGGCGCGCACTTCACCGAGCTGACCGGGCACCCGGTGCACGTCGGCTACGGGCTCACCGAGACCGCGCCGGTGCTCACCTCGACGCTCGTCGGCGGCGAGCCGAAACCAGGTTCGATCGGCCGCCCGCTGCCCGGCGTCGGGCTGCGCCTCGTCGGGTCCGACGGCACCGAGCTGTGGCGCGACGGGGTGCCCGCCGACGCCCCCGACGAGGACGAGATGGACCTCTCCGACGAGCCGTCCGGCACCGATCCCGGGCAGATCGTGGTACGCGGCCCGAACCTGTTCGCCGGATACTGGCCGGACGGGCGGGGTGGGCCGGACCCGGACGGCTGGTGGCCCACCGGCGACGTGGCGTACGCCGACGGCGACGGCGACCTGTTCCTGGTCGACCGGCTCGGCGAGCTGATCCTCGTCAACGGCTTCAACGTCTACCCGCACGAGGTGGAGCTGGTGCTCCAGGCGCACCCCGGGGTGGCCGAGTCGGCCGTCCTGGGCGTGCCGCACCCGCGGACCGGCGAGACTGTGCGGGCGTACGTGGTCCGGGCGGCCGGCCCGCCGGTGACGGCGGAGGACCTGCTCGCCCACTGCGCGCGTAACCTGGCCCGGTTCAAGTGCCCGACCGCCGTCGAGTTCGTCGACAGCCTGCCGTACTCGGCGATCGGGAAGGTACGCAAGACCGAGCTGCGCCCGGCGCCCGCGGTGCCGTCCCCGGCGACGCCGACCGAGATCCGCACGGAGGTATCCGATGTCCAGTGACCCGAGGCTCATCCTGATCACCCGGCCCGGCTGCCACCTGTGCGACGACGCCAAGGCCGCGCTCGACCGGGTGGTGGCGGTCACCGGCGACCGGTGGGTGGAGCGGGACGTCACAGGCGACCTGGAGATGGAGCGCGACTACGGCGACCGGCTGCCTGTGGTGCTGCTCGACGGCAAGGAGCACGGCTACTGGCGGGTCGAGGAGGACCGGCTGCTGCGCGATCTGACCACGCCGCAGCTCTAGCACTATGGTGCTCGGGTGACGGGTATGCGACGCCACCTCGTGTGGGACTGGAACGGAACGCTCCTCGACGACCTCGACCTGGTGGTTCAGGCCACTAACGTCGCCTTCGCCAGCGCCGGCGGACCGGCGGTCACCGCGGCCGAGCACCGGGTCCGGTTCCGGCGGCCGATCGCCGACTACTACGCCGAGATGCTCGGCCGGGCCGTGGACGCCGAGGCGTTCGGGACGCTCGACCGGGTCTTCCACGACGCCTACCGGGCCGGGCTGACCACCTGCGCCCTGGCCGCCGACGCCACCACCGCGATCGAGTCCTGGGAGGGCAGCCAGTCGCTGCTGTCCATGTGGTTCCACGACGAGCTGGTGCCGACCGTGCACACGTACGGCCTGACCCCGCACTTCCGCCGGGTGGACGGGCTGCGCGCCACGGTCGGCGGCGGGCACAAGGCCGAGTGGCTGGAGAAGCACCTGGCCGAACTGGGGCTGGGCGGGCACGAGGTGGTGCTGATCGGCGACTCGCTCGACGACGCCGACGCGGCCGCCTCGGTCGGCGCCCGCTGCGTCCTCTACACCGGCGGCCTGTCCGACCCGGACCGGCTGCGCGGCAGCGGCCACCCGGCCGCCGACACGCTCACCGAGGCGGTGACAGTGGCCCGCACGCTCGCCTGACCGGCCCGGTCAGGCGCGCAGGTGGGCCAGGACGGCCAGGACGCGGCGGTGGTGGGTGGTCGCGTCCGGGGGCAGGTCGAGCTTGGTGAAGATGTTGCGGACGTGCTTCTCCACCGCGCCGTCGCTGACCACGAGCGTCCGGGCGATGGCGGTGTTCGAGCGGCCCTCGGCCATCAGCGCCAGCACTTCGCGCTCGCGCGGGGTCAGCGACGCCAGCGGGTCGTCGCGCCGCCGCCGGACCAGCAACTGGCTGATCACCTCCGGGTCGAGCACGGTGCCGCCGGCCGCCACCCGGGCCAGGCCGTCGAGGAACTCGTCGATCGCGGCGACCCGGTCCTTGAGCAGGTAGCCGATCCCACCGCCGCCCCCGCCCGCGGTGTCCAGCAGGTCGTCGGCGTACGACACCTCGACGTACTGGGACAGCACCAGGATCGGCGTACCGGGCACCCGGCGGCGGGCCTCCACCGAGGCGCGCAGTCCCTCGTCGGTGTGTGACGGCGGCATCCGCACGTCCACCACCGAGACGTCGGGCCGGTGCGCCACCACCGCCTCGACCAGCGCGTCACCGTCACCGACGGCCGCCACCACCTCGTGCCCGTACTCGGTCAGCAGCCGGACCAGCCCCTCCCGGAGCAGTACGGCGTCGTCCGCGATCACCACCCGCATGGGTCCGGTGTCTATCACGCCCGGACCCGGTTGCCGCCCGGCGGCCCGGATGCCGGGCGCGCCGCGCCACCGCGCGACGGCCCGGAGCCCGGGCGAACCAGGTCACCTCGGCAGTTCGGCGTGGATCCGGGTCGGGCCGCCGGCCGGGCTGGCCACCTCCAGGGTGCCGCCCGCCGCCCGGACCCGGTCGGCGATGCCGCTGAGCCCGTGCCCCTTGGCCAGGTGCGCGCCGCCGGCGCCGTCGTCGGTGACGGTGATCTCCAGCCGGCCCACCTTCCGGGTGACCTCCACCCGGCAGATGTTCGCCCGGCTGTGCTTCGAGACGTTCGTCAGGGCCTCGGCCACCACGAAGTACGCGGTGCTCTCCAGCCCCGGGTCGAGCCGTCCGGCGGCGGTGCCCAGGTCGTCGTCCACGGCCAGCTCGGTGGGTACCAGGGCGCGGGCGGCGAGCGCGGCGAGCGCGCTGGGCAGGCCCCGGTCGACCAGGATCGGCGGCGCGATGCCCCGGGACAGGGCACGCAGCTCGTCCAGCGTCTCCCGGGTCTGCGCGACCGCCTCGTCGAGCGTCTGCCGGGCCGCCTCCGGGTCGGCGGCGAGCTGGTGGCGGGCCCGGCCGAGGTCCATGGCGAGCCGGACCAGCCGCTGCTGCGGGCCGTCGTGGATGTCGCGCTCCAGCCGGCGCAGCGCGACCGCCTCGGCCGAGGCGGCGGCCCGCTTCTGCTCCTCCAGCGTGACGATCCGCTGCCGCATCTCGGCCACGCCGGTGAGCAGCGAGTACGCCAGCCCGGCCTGGAGCCGGGCGCACCCGCGTGCCACCAGCGGGAGGGTGAACAGAGCGAACAGCCCGATCGCGGTGTTCAGGGCGATCCGCGCGCCGGGGCCGTCGCCCATCCCGAGGAGCTGGCTCAGGTCCTGGTCGTCCGCGCCGCGCGGGATGGCCCAGTCGTACGCGATGTAGAGGGTGCCGCCCAGTGCGAGCACCCACCAGACCACGAGCAGCACGAACGTGGGCACCGCCACGAGCAGCCGGACGAAGGCGTGCAGCAGGTCGAGCCACGACTGCGCGTCCCGGATCGGGGTGAACACCCGGCGCCAGAACCCGGCACCCGGCTCCGGTCTGCGGTAGACCGGGCGTACCCGGGGCCGGTCCTGCACCCCGGCGAGCCGGAGCCGCTCGATGTCGGCCAGCCCGCGGGCCGCGTAGAGGAAGCCGGCGAGGATCGGCAGGCCGAGCGTGGTCACCAGCAGCCCGGCGCTGAGTGAGATCCCCACCACTGCCAGCACGAAGCTGACGATCGCCAGCGGGAGGCCCACGAGCACGTAGGTGGTGTCGCGGGCGAGGCGGCGCAGGAGCCCGTGGACGGGGGACAGCGGAGCGGGCGCGGTGGCCAGTGGTGCTGCGGTCATGGTTCGAGGCTATGGGCGCGTGCCCCGCCGACCCATCCCGCACGCTGGCCTGTTCGGGGTGGGGTTCTCCCTACTCGAAACGTGAGACTCGCCTCGCCACGCCGGTCACGGAGCGCTACGGGCCCCGCGCGATTGGTCAGGGAAGTCTGGATTGAGCAATAATCGGCATGCGCCGCCGAGAGACGCGGTTGATCGATCTTGCGGGAATGGAGGGGCAGGTGAAGGCGCGTCGCGAGCTTTCAAGATCGCGATTTGTGCACCCCTTCACAAACACCTACTCTGTAGTTCCGACGCGCCCTGCTAGCACAGCCGGCAATCTCGGTCGCCAGCGGGAGTCCCGAAACGACCGGCCCCCGTCGCTGGTCGAGGATCGCACCGCACGGAGTCTCATGAGCCAGCACCGTCAACCAGGCGCGCCCGGTCGCACCGGTGCCGTACCGGCGCTTCCGGACCTGCCCGAGGCGACCGTGTCCCGGCTCCCGGAATACCTGCGTGCGCTGCACGCGCTCGCCGACGCCGGGCACGAGACGGTGTCCAGCGAGGGCCTCGCCAACGCCGCCGGCGTCAACTCCGCGAAGCTCCGCAAGGACCTGTCCCACCTCGGCTCGTACGGCACCCGCGGGGTCGGCTACGACGTGGCGCTGCTGGTCGACCAGATCTCCTCGGTGCTCGGGCTCACCCAGTGCCGGACCGTCGCGCTCGTCGGCGTGGGTAATCTCGGTCACGCCCTGGCCGGCTACGACGGCTTCGCCAACCGCGGATTCCGCATCGCCGCGCTGGTCGACGCCGACCGGTCCCGCGTCGGCGAAGTGATCAACGGCCTGGTCGTACGGCACGTCGACGAGCTGCCCCAGATCGTCGCCGAGGAGTCGATCTCGATCGGCGTCATCGCCACCCCCGCCCCGGCCGCCCAGGCGGTCGCCGACCAGTTGGTCGCCGTCGGCGTGACGAGCATCCTCAACTTCGCGCCCTGCGTACTCTCGGTTCCGGACGGGGTCGACGTGCGCAAGGTCGACCTCGCCATCGAGCTGCAGATCCTGTCCTTCCACGAGCACCGCAAGGCATCGCTGACCGCGCTCCCCGCCACCGGCGGGTCCGCCCTCACCGCCCTGCCCGGCGGACTCGCGGCAACCGACACCCAGGAGGCGATCGGCACGTGAAACTGCTCGTCGTCGGCGCGTCCTACCGCACCGCCCCGGTCGCCACCCTGGAACAGCTGGCCGTCCCGCCCGCCGACCTCACCCGCACGCTGGACCGCCTGATCGCCCAGCCGTACGTCGCCGAGGCCGTCCTGGTCTCCACCTGCAACCGGGTGGAGGTCTACGCCGCCGTCTCCGGGTTCCACGGCGGACTCGGTGACATCTGCGCGGTCCTGGCCGACCAGGCCGGCTGCCAGCCCGCGGCGCTCGCCCCGCACCTCTACGTCCACTACGACGCCGCCGCCGTGGACCACGTCTTCCGGGTGGCCGCCGGGCTCGACTCGATGGTGGTGGGCGAGGCGCAGATCCTCGGCCAGCTTCGCGACGCCTACCACTCCGCCGGTGGCGCCGACTCCGCCGGGCGGCTGCTGCACGAGCTGATGCAGCAGGCGCTGCGGGTCGGCAAGCGCGCGCACGCCGAGACCAACATCGACCGGGCCGGGCAGAGCGTCGTCACCGCCGCCCTCGATCTCGCCGCCGGGCTGCTCGACGGCGACCTGGCCGGCCGGCCCGCCATGGTGGTGGGCGCCGGCGCGATGGGCTCGCTGGGCGTGGCCACGCTGTCCCGGCTGGGCGCCGGCCCGCTCACCGTGACCAACCGGGGCGCCGCCCGTGCCGTCCGGCTCGCCGAGTCGTATGGCGCGTCCGCCGTGCCGATGGCCGAGCTGATCACCGCGCTCGCCGACGTCGACGTCGTGGTCGCCGCCACCGCCGCCACCGAGGCGGTGCTCACCCGCGACGTGGTGACCCGGGCGCTGGCCCGCCGGGACGCCGACCGCGGCCCGCTGGTCCTGCTCGACCTGGCCGTCCCGCGCGACGTCGAGCCCGGCGTCGCCGAGCTGCCCGGCGTCGAGGTGATCGACATCGACCGGATGGCCGCCGTCCTCGCCGACGGACCGGCCGCGGCCGACGCCGCCGAGGTGGCCCGGATCGTGACCGGCGAGGTCGAGGCGTTCCTGAGCTGGCTGCGCGGCGCCGACGTCGCACCGACGGTGGCCGCCCTGCGCGGCCGGGCCGAGGACGTCGTCACCACCGAGCTGCGCCGGCTCGGCCAGCGCCGCCCCGACCTCAGCGACGACCAGCGCGCCGAGGTCGCCCGCACCGTGCACCGGGTCGTGCAGCGGCTGCTGCACCAGCCGACCGTACGGGTCCGCCAGCTCGCCGCCGAGCCCGGCGGCGACCAGTACGCGGCGCTGCTGCGCGAACTGTTCGACCTGGACGTTCCGCAGACGTCCCCGGTCGACACCGTCCCCGACGTGGTCGCCACCGACCTCGACGGCCGGCCGTCGTTCGACGCCGCCGACGTTCCGCCCACCGGAGGTGCGCGATGACCGCCCCCCTTCGCCTCGGTACCCGGGGCAGCGCCCTGGCGATGGCCCAGTCCGGCCACGTCGCCGAGGCCCTCACCGCGGCCACCGGCCGCCCGGTCGAGCTGGTCGAGGTGGTGACCGCCGGCGACAGGTCCACCGCCCCGGTGCAGCGGCTCGGCGTCGGCGTGTTCGTCTCCGCGCTGCGCGACGCGCTGACCGCCGGCGAGATCGACTTCGCCGTCCACTCGTACAAGGACCTGCCCACCGCGGCGGCGCCCGGCCTGCACGTCGCGGCCGTACCGCCCCGGCAGGATCCGCGTGACGCGCTGGTGGCCACGAACGGCCGTACGCTCGCCGAGCTGCCGCCCGGCGCCCGCGTCGGCACCGGCGCGCTGCGCCGGATCGCCCAGTTGCACGCGCTGGGCATGCAGTTGGAGGTCAGCCCGATCCGGGGCAACGTCGACACCCGGCTCGGCCGGGTGCTCGGCCCGGACGCCGACCTCGACGCCGTCGTGCTCGCCCGCGCCGGGCTCAACCGGATCGGCCGCGCCGACGTCATCACCGAGACGCTCGACCCGATGCTCATGCTGCCCGCACCCGCCCAGGGTGCGCTCGCCGTCGAGTGCCGGGCCGACGACCAGGACGTGATCGAGCTGCTCGCGCTGCTCGACCACGCACCGTCCCGTGCCGCGATCACCGCGGAACGGGCGCTGCTGGCCACCCTGGAGGCAGGGTGCAGCGCGCCCGTGGCCGCGTACGCCGTTCTCGCCGAAGGCGAGCCCACCGACGAGGGCGACGTCAATCAGGAGATCTACCTGCGCGGTGCGGTGATCAGCCCGGACGGTACTCGTGACCTCCGGCTGTCCCGCACCGGAACGCCCGCCGACGCGGCGGAGATCGGCAAGGCACTCGCCGCCGAACTCCTCGAACTCGGCGCCGACTCGATCCTCGGCCAGGACGCACAGGCCGGCCCGGGGACCCAGCAACTTGGGAGCACAGAATGACCCGCACCCGTAAGCCCGTAGGCCAGATCGCATTCGTCGGGGCCGGTCCCGGCGACCCGGGCCTGCTGACCCGCCGGGCGCTGGACGCCCTGGTCGAGGCCGACCAGGTGGTCTACGACCGGGGCGTACCCGAGTCGCTCCTGGCGCACGTCCGCGCCCAGGCCCGGCCGGGCGCCGAGTTCAGCCCCGCCGAGGGCGTGCCGGGGGACGTGGCGAAGGTGCTGATCTCCGCGGCCCGGTCCGGGCAGAACGCCGTGCACCTGGTCGCCGGTGACCCGTTCGGCCACGACTCGGTGGTCAAGGAGGTGCAGGCGGTCGCGCGTACCGCCGCGCACTTCGAGGTGGTCCCGGGCGTCGGCCAGGCCGAGGGCGTGGCCACGTACGCGGGTGTCCCGCTGCCGGGCGTACGCACCGCCGCCGACGTCGAGGACGTCACCGCGCTGGACTTCGAGGCGCTCGCCACCGCCGTCGGGCGGGGTTCGCTGGCGCTCGCCGTGGACGCCGGTGACCTGGCCGCCGTCCGGGACGGCCTGCTGGCCGCCGGGGTCGACGGCACCACAGCGGTCGGGGTGACCGGTGACGGCACCGGCGAGACGCAGTACACCACCACGTCGACAGTCGACTCCTTCGTCGCGGCGGCGCTCGGCTTCACCGGCCGGGTGGTGCTCACCGTCGGCGCGGCCGTCACCGACCGCGACAAGCTGAGCTGGTGGGAGAACCGCCCGCTGTACGGCTGGAAGGTGCTGGTGCCCCGCACCAAGGAGCAGGCCGGCGTGATGAGTGCGCGGCTGCGCGCGTACGGGGCGATCCCGTGCGAGGTGCCGACCATCGCGGTCGAGCCGCCGCGTACCCCGGCGCAGATGGAGCGGGCCGTGAAGGGCCTGGTCGACGGCCGGTACGCCTGGGTCATCTTCACCTCGGTGAACGCGGTCCGCGCGGTGTGGGAGAAGTTCGCCGAGCACGGCCTCGACGCCCGCCACTTCGGTGGCGTGAAGATCGCCTGTATCGGTGACGCCACCGCCGAGGCGGTCCGCGCCTTCGGCATCCAGCCCGAGCTGATCCCCTCCGGGGAGCAGTCCTCCGAGGGCCTGCTGGCCGAGTTCTCGCCGCACGACGAGATCCTCGACCCGGTCGGCCGGGTGCTGCTGCCGCGCGCCGACATCGCCACCGAGACCCTGGCCGCCGGCCTGACCGAGCGCGGCTGGGAGGTCGACGACGTGACCGCGTACCGGACCGTGCGCGCGGCGCCGCCGCCCGCCGAGATCCGCGACGCGATCAAGTCCGGCGGGTTCGACGCGGTGCTGTTCACCTCGTCGTCCACAGTGCGGAACCTCGTCGGTATCGCCGGGAAGCCGCACGCGCGGACCGTTGTTGCAGTGATCGGGCCCAAGACGGCGGAGACCGCCACCGAGTTCGGCCTGCGCGTCGACGTGCAGCCGCCGCACGCCTCGGTGCCCGACCTGGTGGAGGCGCTCGCCGCCTACGCCGTCGAGCTGCGGGAGAAGCTCGCCGCCATGCCGGCGAAGCAGCGCCGGGGCTCGAAGGTGCAGGGCCCGACCGCCCTGCGGTTCCGCTGACAGGAGGCCCGTCATGCCGTACCCCGAGATCCGGCCCCGCCGGCTGCGCCGCAACGCGGCCGTGCGGCGGCTGGTCTCCGAGACCCGCGTCGACCCGGCCGAGCTGGTCGTGCCGATGTTCGTCAAGGAGGGGCTGACCGAGCCGCGGGCCATCGCGTCGCTCCCGGGGGTGCTCCAGCACTCCCGGGACTCGCTGCGCAAGGCCTCCGCGGAGGCGGTCCAGGCCGGGGTCGGCGGGATCATGCTGTTCGGGGTGCCGGCGACGCGGGACGAGACCGGCTCCGGTGGCATCGACCCGGCCGGCGTGCTCAACACGGCGATCCGGGACGTGGTCGCCGAGGTCGGCGACTCGACTGTGGTGATGAGCGACCTGTGCCTGGACGAGTTCACCTCGCACGGGCACTGCGGCCTGCTCACCCCGGACGGCGGGGTCGACAACGACGCCACGCTCGCCGCGTACGCCGACATGGCGGTGGCCCAGGCCGCCGCCGGGGTCCACGTGGTCGGGCCGTCCGGGATGATGGACGGCCAGGTCGGCGTGGTCCGCAAGGCGCTCGACGCCGCCGGGCACCAGGACGTCTCGGTGCTCGCGTACGCGGTGAAGTACGCCTCCGCCTTCTACGGCCCGTTCCGCGACGCCGTGGAGTCGGCGTTGGAGGGGGACCGGCGCACCTACCAGCAGGACCCGGCGAACCTGCGCGAGTCGCTGCGCGAGGTAGAGCTGGACGTGGCCGAGGGCGCCGACATGGTGATGGTCAAGCCCGCGCTGCCCTACCTCGACGTGGTGTCGGCGGTCCGGGACGCGGTGAACGTCCCGGTCGCCGCCTACCAGGTCTCCGGCGAGTACGCGATGGTCGAGGCGGCCGCCGCGAACGGCTGGATCGACCGGGAGCGGGTGATGCTGGAGACGCTCACCTCGATCCGCCGGGCCGGTGCCCAGATCATCCTCACCTACTGGGCCGTCGAGGCCGCCCAGTTGCTGCGCGAGCGCTACTGACCTACTGACCGCTGCTCGGCCGACGTGGTCCGTCTGCTGCCGCCACGTGCGGCGGCAGGGCTCGGCTCGCCGTTCTCCGGTTTCGCCCTCCTCGTTGTGGTCGCCGCACGTTGTCCACAGCCCAAGGCGGTCACTCAGCGTATCTTTTCGGCCGGCGGGACACTTCACCCCTCGCCGACTTTGCTCTGCAGCCACGGGCGCAACTGTCACGAATCGTGAGCGCTGCCTCGGTGGCTGCAGAGCAAAGTCTGCCGAGGCGGTTATCCCTGCCGTGGCGATCGTGAGGTTTGTGTCCGCTTAAGTCGGCTTTGTGCTGCAGCTGGGTCACTCGCTTTGATGGCAGCCCTTAACGCTGAGTGAGCGTCACCCTCTGTGTGTGCTGGCGGTCGCTGCCATGCGGAGTTGGACGCCGAATCCCGGGTTTTCCACAGGGGCGGGCAGCGGGGTTGCCGGGCCGGTGCGGGAGACGGGACCGTGGGCGGCGTGACAGACATCGCCGACACCGAGCCGGAGGCGGGCACCGCCACGGGCGCCCACAGCGGCACCGCCACCGCCGCTGCCACGGGCGCGGGGACGGGAGCCTGCGCCGCACCCGGCGTGCCTGGCGCACCCGGCGTGCCCGGCGTGCCCACCGTGGCGGCGGGAGGCGACGGGCCGCGCTGCTCACCGAGCCGTTCGACGTGCCGTTCCCGGCGCCGGGGATCGTCCGGGCGGTGCGTCGCCGGGCCGACGCCAGCCAGCGTGAGCTGGGCCGGTTCGCCCGGGTGCATCCGAGCACGATCGGGCGGATCGAGGCGGGGACGCTGACGCCGAGCCTGGCCATGCTGTCGCGCATCATCGGCACGGCCGGCTTCCGGCTCGTGGTCGTCGACGAGGCCGGCCGGGTTCTCAAGCCGATGCGTGACCGGGCCGACCTGCGGGACGGCGCGGAGCGGCGGTACCCGTCCCACCTCGACGTCATCACCGACCCGGAGCCGGGGGAGTGGTGGGCCGACCGGTACGGGCTGGCCCGCCCGCCGGAGACGTTCTACCGCAACCGGGAGGTCCGGGACTGGCTGCGCCGCCGCAGCCAGTGGGAGGTGCGGGTGGCCAAGTACCGGAGCGTGCCGCCTCCGCCCGATCCGCAGCGGTGCGGATACCGCGGCGGCCCGCCGATCCGCCCATGAGGGGATCGACGGGCCGCCGCGCGGCACACCGCTCAGTCGTCGTTCAGGATCGTCCCGACGCCGGACGGGTCGGCGAGCCGCAGGCCCGGCACCCCGGCCACGTACAGCGTGAGCTTCTCGTCCGCCTCGCGCTTGCGGTCACCGCGCACGGTGACCGGGAACGTCAGCGAGGTCCGGCCCGCGGCCAGCACCCGGCAGCCCACGTACGGGTCGTAGTCCGACCCGGCCTGGGCGGTGGTGCCGTAGGTGGCCGCGCAGATCAGGGCCGGCTCGGAGAGCGGGCGGGACACGGTGACAGTGAACGTCATCGTGCTGGTGCCCTTGTCGCCCTCGGTGACCGAGGTGTCCGCGACCCGCAGCGAGGCGCGCGACCGGAACCGGGCCACCTGCGGGTCGTGGTCGCTGGCACCCCGGTCGCCCAGCTCCGGCGCGTCGGTCGGGTAGTCGGCGTTGATGTGCGCCGTCCGCACCTGCACCAGGTCGTCGTGCATCGGGTCGTTCACGAAGAGGTTGTCCAGCGTCTGCGCCTGACCGCTGAATGTGTACGAGTACGCCGACGCCGGCGCGTCCTTCACCAGGTCGTCCCAGAGGTTGTGCAGCCCGGCCTCGTACAGCGGGGCGAGCTGGTCCGACGGGGTCGGGTTCTGGGCGGTGGCGATCGGGTCGTCCGGGCGGGGGAAGACGTTCAGGTCCCCGCCGTAGACCACGCGGGCGTTCGGGTCGCTCGCCTCGACCGCCTGGACGATCGCTGCCCCGTACGCGGCCTGCTCGCGGCGCTGCCCGACCCGGCTGTCCGGTCCGGACGAGAAGTGGTTGGCGACCGCCCAGAGCGTGAACCGCTCGGTCGATCCGGGGCCGGCCTTCACTGTGAACCGGGCCACCTGCGCCGCGCGGGTGTAGACGTTGCTGCCGTCCACCCCGGTCGACCGGTCCACGTCGGCCGGCAGCACCGCGTTGAGCGCCTTGGGGTTCTGCACGTCTGCGTTGGACGGCAGCGCCGCCGAGCGGTACTGGACGGTCGGGGCGGAGCCCAGCAGCGGGTCCGCGGCGGTCGCCTCGGCGAGCGTCAGCCGGTCGGTCCGGTAGAGGAACGCCGAGGCGATGCCCCGGGCGTCCGCGCCGGTCCGGTCGTACGCGGCGGCGTACGCCGGGCCGCCGTTGGCCGCGATGGCGAGTGCCAGCTCCTGCACGGTGTCCGGCGCGCCGTCGGCGTTGTTGGTGTCGCCGCAGGCCAGAGCGCCGTCGACCACCGAGCAGATGTCCTGGTCCTCGGCCTCCTGCACCAGGATCAGATCCGGGCTGTGCAGCGACTGGACGATCTGCCGGGCCTGCACGGCCAGCTTGGCCGCGTACGCCTCCGGGCTCGCCGGCACGTAGTCGAACGGCGGGCTGACGCCGGGGCAGCCGGTGTTGCCGGCGAAGTCGCAGCCGTCGAACGGGTCGTCGCGGTAGTCGTACAGGTTCTCCACGTTGTAGGTGGCGATCGCGACCTCGCTGCCGCGGTCGACCGGCTGCGGCGGGTGGTTGGCGGCCGGGTCGGCGCCACCGGTCAGCGTGAGCTGCTCCGGCTGCACGCTGTACTTGCTGAACGCGTACGAGACGGAGCCGTAGGCGTCCTCGGTGAGCGTGTCGAACGTGCGTGCCTCGGGCAGCAGCGCCCGGGAGTCACCGGCGGTCGCCTTCACACCGCCGGCGCCCAGCAGGATGCGCTGGTTGTTGCCGTTGTCGAACAGCGTGCCGGGGATGTCGTCGAGCGGGTGCGCGTCCCGGAACACCCGCCGGGCGTACGGGTCGGACCGCTTCATCACCGGGTCCTCGCGGTCCAGCACGTAGATCTCGGAGTCGGCGGTGGAGGAGTAGATGTGCCGGGGCGCGGAGACGCCGCTGCCGGCGCGTACCCGCATCCGCTCGCCCTCGTGCCGCTCCCAGAACAGGTCGGCGGCGGCCGCCTCGGCCGGCGGGACCGCGTCGTCGACCCGGACCACGGTGTCCACGTCGAGGCCGGAGTCGAGCTTGCGGACCAGCGAGGCGCTGGACAGCTGGGTCTGGCTGAAGTACTCGGAGACCCGGCCGCGCAGCACGACCTCGTCACCGACGGTCGGGGCGTACCCGCCGATCAGCGTGGTGAACGAGCCCATGAAGACGAACAGGCCGTCGGAGGTCAGCGGGTCGCCGTCCTCGCTGCCGAGCCGGCTCTGGAGGTAGAAGCCCCACTGGTCGGCCCCGGCCGAACTGCGGGTCAGGGACATGCCGGTGATGACGCCGCGTACGTCGTACAGCGTGGAGCTGGTGCCGTTGCCGCTGGCCGGTGCGAGCGGCGACCGGTCGGTGCGGCCGTCCTCGTCGTCGGCGGTGCGGCCCTGCACCTCGCCGACCGACAGCACGCTCGTGGCCTGCACGGTGAGCGTGCAGGTGGCGCTGTCGCCGTCGGTGTCGGTGGAGGTCACGGTGACCGCGTAGCTGCCGGCCGGCAGGCCGGTGGCGGTCAGCGTCGCGGTGGCCGTGCCGCCGTCGGCGGTCGCCGGGGTGAACGCGGTACGACTGATCGAGCCGCTCGCCGGCACCGGCACGACCGAGGTGACCGCCAGGTCGGTGATCGTGTCGTCGGCGTCGGTCGCGGTCACCTCGCGGGTCGCGGTGGCGCCCGCCGACAGCGTCAGCGCGCCGCCGCAGGCCACTGTGGGCGGCTGGTCGACCGGACCGTCGCCGCCGACGGTGTGGCTGCCCAGGCCGTCGAACGTGTCGGTGGCGAAGCCGGCCCACTGCGCGGCCGGGTCGAACGCGTCCGCCGGGTCGGTGTCGCTGGCGGTCACCGAGGGCAGCCGGCGCAGCGTGTTGTCCGCAGTGCTGGTGAGGCCGCTGCCCCACTCGCTGCCCGGGTCGACGCCGACCTGGCCCAGGGAGTCGACCACCGTGCCGCCCTTGCGCAGCACGATCGCGTCGTCGCCGTTGAACAGCGAACCGGAGTACGTCTGGTCGGCTTGGGCGAGGATCGCCGGCGCGGCCGCCGCGGCGGCGAAGACGAACACGTCACCGGCGGCGACGGTCCCGGTGAGGGCCACGTTCGTCGAGGTGGTGGCGCCGTTGAAGAAGAGCTGGAGCTGGTAGCCGCCGGCTCCCAGGTCGATCGGGGCGCCGGTGCCGTTGTACAGCTCGACGGCCTTGTTGTTGGACGACCCCTCGACGTACTCCGAGATGAACAGGTCGGTGGGCGCGGCGCTGGCCGCGGTGGGTGCGACAGCGATCGCCGTGAGGGTGACGGCGGCGGTGGTCGCGAGCGCGGCGAGGGTGCGGCGCGGGCGCATGGGGCCTCCACGATGGGTGGACAGGAACTAACGAACGTTAAGGCTCTCGTGGGTACACCGTCCAGCCCTTCGATGGCCGGACGGTGAACGGTCAGCGGTGACTGTCCAGCCGGTGCACCAGTTCGGCCACGTCCACACCGTATTCGCACCAGTCGCGGTCGGGGCGGTAGCCCAGCTCGGCGTTGACCTTCAGCATCGACTCGTTGTCCTGCGCGTTCCAGGTCTGCACCTCGGCCACCTCGGGCTCGGCCGAACGCAGCTCCAGCAGCATCCGCGCCTTGATGGCCCGGTCGATGCCGTAGCCGCGGTGGTCGTGGACGACGATCGTGTCGTACTGGTCGGCCCGGGTCGGGTGCTGCGCCGGCACCACCACCTCGGTCAACCCGGCCACCTCGCCGGTCTGCTCGTGCAGCGCCAGCACGATGTACGGCTTCATGCCGCGCCGGTGCAGCGTGGCGAGGCTGTCGCGCAGCCGGTCCGGGTCGTAGGAGCTGGGCCGCAGCTCCACGTCGTCGGAGTCGCGCACCTCGGCCTTGGCCCGCGCGTACGCCTCGATCAGCTCGTCCGGCGGGCCACCCGGCCAGAACTCCACGCGGTAGCCCGCGCCGACCTCGGCGGCCATCTCGGTGAGCGCCGGCCAGTCCACCGAGCGCAGGTCGAGCACGCTGCGGGTCTCCACGTAGTCGCGGGTGAAGCCCAGCGACTCGTAGAACCCCACGGCCGGGGTGTCGCCGACCACCTCCACACCGATCGACTGGAAGCCCTCGTCCCAGACCCGGCGGGCGGCCACCCGCACCAGCTCGCGGCCGACGCCGCTGCGCCGGATCGCCGGGTGCACCAGCACCTCGAGCACGCCGATCCCGCCGAGCAGCAGCACGTGCACATGCCCGAGGATCGCCCCGGGCGTGCCGTCCGGGCCGGCGTCCTCCTGCGCGACCCACGAGATCCGCCGCTCGCCGGGCATCACCTCGGAGAGATACTCCCGCATGGAGCTCTCCCGCCAAGGCGGATCCTGCGGCAGATCGGCCGCCAGGACCGCGTTCAGCGTGTCCAGCAGGGACGCGATCTCGGCGGACGACGCGGTCCTGGGATCCCACTCGCGCACCATCACCCGTCTAGCTTGCCGTCAACGGCAGCCGGGGGGAAGGGTTGAGTCCGCGAATGTACGCGAGCCGTCACCTCACGTTGCGGCTGAGCCTGCCGTACTCGTCGGCCTTGTCGAAGACGGCCTGGGCGTACCGACGCACATCGTTGTAGGAAAGGATGGCGCCCCACCAGTCACCCGGGATGGTCATGTTCCGGCCGCCCTTGCACAGGTAGAGCCCGGCGGCCAGCGCCGCGTCGTCGATGTCGTGCGGGTTCTTCACGCCGTCGCCGTCCGCGTCCGCGCCGATCTCCTGCCAGGTGGTCGGGATGAACTGCATCGGGCCGAGCGCCCGGTCGTGGACCCGGTCGCCGTCGAGCAGCCCCTGGTCGGTGTCGAGGATCCGGGACCGGCCGCCCTGCCCGTCGAGTGGCTCTCCCTTGATCTCCGGCAGGGCCCGCCCGTCGGCTTGCAGCGTGGCGCCGTTGGCCGCGCCGTGGCGCGACTCGACGTAACCGATCGCGGCCAGCGTGGTCCAGCTCAGCTGGCACCCACGGTTGGTCTGGGCGAGCACCAGCTCGGCGTAGGCGTACGCCTGGAGCGCCACCACGGGGACGCCGGTCACCGCGCCGACCCGCTGCGCCCAGCCGGTGAGCGCGTCGGCGGGACGCCCGGCGGGCAGCACCGGCGCGGTGGTCGCACCGGGCAGCGGCGTGCCGGTGGGCGCGGCGGTTCCGGGCAGGCCGGTCAGCTCCGGCAACGGCGGCGTGGCGGGCGCCGCCGCGGTCTGCGGCACGCTCTGCGACGGCGTGGCCTCGGCGACCGGCTCCGGCCGGCCGACCGCCGCCGGCACGACCACCGCACCGGCAGTGGCGGCGGCGGCGACCAGCGCGAGCAGGAACAGCGCGGGCAGCGTGGTGCGGCCGCCGGGCCGCCGGGACCAGGCGCGGGTGGCCCGGGCCGCGCCGACTGTGAGTTGCCTCGGGCGCGTCCGGACGGCGTGCGCGAACGGCATCCGCCGACGCCGCCCGCCGCTCTCGGCCGCCGCCTCGGCCTTCGTCTCCGGCCCGGAATCTGGCTGCTCGTCCCCGCCCGACCCGGGCTCGGCGTCCGCCTTCGCGCCCGGACCGACCTGCGGCTTCTCGGCAGGCTCGGAGCCGGCTCTGCGGGGCCGCGGGATGGGCGGGGTGCCGTCGTCGGGTGGCGCGGCGGGTCGCAGGGGCCGGGCCGTCGCTCGCCGTTCGCCGTCCACCACCCGTCGAGTATCACCCATCCGGGTGACGACGTCAGGCCCGGCCGTACGCTTGGGACATGCCCCGGTACGAGTTCCGTTGCCGCGCCTGCGGCGACACCTTCGAGGTCAACCGCCCGATGGCCGAGGCCGGACGGCCGGCCACCTGCCCGCAGGGCCACGCCGACACGGTGAAACTGCTGTCCACGGTGGCCGTCACCGGCCGGGGCGGCTCCGCTCCGAGCGGTGGGATTCCCAGCGGCGGCGGTTGCTGCGGCGGCTCCTGCGGCTGCTGACTTTCCGCCGTCCGTCCCGCGGGTCGATCGGGGTCTTGCCGCCGGTGTGATCCTTTGGCACCTTGGGGCGGAATCTGCCCAGCCGTTCTCACGATGCGTGACGGCACGACCATAGGGCAGCATGAACCCGACGTCACCGGGCGGAGGTTCGACGTATGTCGCAAGGACACCACCTCCCCAGCGGGTGGGTGACCTTCGTGTTCACCGACATCGAGGGCTCGACGCGGCTGGCCCGGATGCTCGGCCCGGTCTACCGCCCGGTCCTGCACGAGCACCGGCGGCTGCTGCGCGACACCCTGGCCGGCACCGACGGCGCGGAGCTGCTGACCGAGGGGGACTCGTTCTTCCTCGCGTTCCCCGACGCCGCCGCCGCGGTCCGCGCCTGCCTGACCGCGCAGCGCGCGCTCGCCGGCCACGAGTGGCCCAACCCGGACGCCACCCCCCGGGTACGGATGGGACTGCACACCGGGTACGCCGAGCCCCGCGACGGCGAGTACGCCAGCCCCGAGGTGCACCGGGCCGCCCGGGTGGCCGCCGCCGCGCACGGGGGGCAGGTGCTCTGCTCCGCCGCCACCGCCCGGCACGCCGACCCGCTGCCGGACGGGGTGTCCCTGCTGGACCTCGGGCTGCACCGGCTGCGCGGCTTCGACGACCGGGAGCGGCTGTTCCAGCTCGTCGCGCCCGGGTTGGAGCGGCGGTTCCCGCGTCCGCGTACCGCCGACGCGACAGCACACAACCTGCCCACCCAGGTCACCTCGTTCGTCGGCCGGCAGGCCGAGCGCGCCGAGCTGGGGCGGCTGGTCGAGGCGTACCGCCTGGTGACGGTGCTCGGCGCGGGCGGCGCCGGCAAGACCCGGCTGGCGGTGGAGCTGGCCTCCGGGATCGTCGAGGACTACCCCGACGGCGTCTGGTTCGTCGACATCGCCGCGGTGACCGACCCGGGGCTGGTGGCGTTCGAGATCGCCGCCGTGCTCGGCCTGCGCCCGGAGCCCGGCCGGCCGATGGTCGACACCCTCGTGGAGTACGCGGCGCCGCGCCGGATGCTCGTGCTGCTGGACACCTGCGACGCCCAGACCGCGGCGTCGGCCGAGGTGATCGGCCGGCTGCTCGCCGGTGGCCGGGGTGTGCGGGTGCTGGCGACCAGCCGGGAGTCGTTCGGCGTACCCGGCGAGGTGGTGTGGCGGATACCGCCGCTGTCGGTGGACGAGGGGCCCGACGGCGGGGGGAGCGACGCGGTGGCGCTGCTGCTGGACCGTACCGCCGTGGCGCGCGGCGGCCGGGCGCCGGAGCCGGCCGAGCAGGCCGACCTGCACCGGGTGGTACGCCGCCTGGACGGGTTGCCGCTGGCCATCGAGCTTGCCGCGGCCCGGCTGCGGGTGCTCTCGGCCGGGCAACTGGCCGAGCGGCTGGACGACATGCTGGGCACGCTCGACGCCGGGCGGGAGACGGCGGAGCCGCCGCCGGTGGAGGCCGGCTGGAGCGGCAACCAGCAGGACACGGTGGATCTGGTGGCCGCCGCGACCGGCGCCGCACCGCCCACCCCGGCGACCCGGGCGGTGCAGCGGTCGGCGAGCGAGCGGCACCTGACCATCCAGGCCACAGTGACCTGGTCGTACCGGACGCTCGGCGCGCGCTCGGCCCGGCTGCTGCGCTGGATGGCGGTGTTCGCCGGCCCGGTGGACCTGCCCACCGTGCAGTGGCTGCTCGACGAGGACCCGCTCGACCCGCTCTCGGTGCTGGTGGACAAGTCGATGGTGCTGGCCGAGCCGCACGCCTCCGGCAGCACCTACCGGATGCTCGACCCGATCCGGGCGTACGCGGCCCGGCGGCTGGTCGAGGCGGGCGAGGAGCAGAGCGCCCGGGACCGGCACGTCGCCTGGTGCCGGCACGCGCTGGACCGGGCGCACCTGGGGCCGGACGGCCGCCCGGTGACGCTCTCCCTGTACGCGCTCGACCCGCTGGCGAACGAGTTGCGGGCCGCGTTGCGCTGGTGCGCCACAGGTGGCAGCGCCCGGTCGGGACTGTCGCTGGCGGGTGACCTGGACCAGTGGTGGCGGGAGCGCGGGCTGGCCCGGGAGGGGCGGCTCTGGCTGTTCCGGCTCTACGGCCGGCTCGCCGAGACCGGCGAGGTGATGCCGGACGCCGAGCTGGCCGCCGCGTACCACATGCACTCGCTGCACGCGGGCGCGGACGGCGAGTTCGGCGAGGAGCTGCGGTACTCGCAGCGGGCCGAGGCGGCCGCCCGGCAGTCCGGTGACCGAGGGCTGCTGGCCCGGGTGCTGGCCGGTCGCGCGGCGCCGCTGGTCGACATGGGGCAGTTCGCCGAGGCGGAGCGGGTCTGCCGTGAGGTGATCGACTGGGCGTACGCGCAGGACGTGGTGGGCGACGCGCTCCTGGCCGTCTACAACCTCGCCGAGCTGCTCTGGCGCCGGGGCGCGCTGGACGAGGCGGCCGACCTGCTCGCCGCGGCCCGTCCGGTCGAGGCGGCCCGGCCCGCCGAGCGGGGCGGCCGGTCGGTGGACATGCTGCTCGGCATGGTGGCCCTGGCCCGGGGCGACCTGGTCGCCGCGCACGAGCACCTGCTGGTGGCGTTGCGGTCCCGGATGAGTCACGGCTACCTGGGCCGGGCCTGCGACACGATCAACGCGATAGCGGTTCGCTGCGCGCTCGCCGGGGACGCGCTGGCGGCGGCCCGGCTGTTCGGGGCGGCGCAGGCCACCCGGGCGAACCTGCGGGCCACACCGGGGATATACGGCCCGTACTGGTCGGCCCGGCAGACGGAGTTGCGGCGGGTGCTGGGCGACGAGGCGTTCGACGCCGCCTACGGCGCCGGGACGGGGCTGCGGCTGGACGAGGTGGCGGCGCTGGCGCTGCACGTCGAGCACCCGGACCTGGCCGCCGACTCGCCACGGTTCGGCAAGCAGACGCCGGGTTCGTGGCCGGCGTTCGAGCCGCGCAGCACAACGGGCTGAGCCGGGCGGCCGACGAGGGCGGGGAGCCCGCCGGGTGGCGGACTCCCCGCGCGGTGCGTCAGGCGGTCGCGGCGGCGCGACGCTGGGCGTCGGCCTTCATCCGGGCGGCGCGGTCGAGGTCGGCCTGCGACACGGCGGCGACCGAGCCGAAGACGCTCACCGCCTGGTAGTACGTCCAGGCGAGGCTGTAGCAGGCGGGCCGGACCACCGCGTTGTACGTGGCGCAGACCCGCTTCAGGTCGGCGTAGAAGGCGCTGTCCAGGCGGGACTTGCTGGACGAGAAGACGCCCATCGCCTTGTGGTTGCGGTAGCCGAAGTCGTGCCGGTAGCAGGAGAGCTTGAAGTTGAACCCGATCGGGTTGTCCGGGCTGGACGAGCAGTAGTCGGTGGACCAGTCGAAGCCGTACTCCGTCCAGGGTGCCCGGTTCTGCCGGGCGCTGTTCCAGGCGTTGTAGCTGGACGCGCTGGTCTGCGTCCAGCTGGTCAGGACGGACAGCTTCTGCTGGGTGCTCACCGCGGCGGCGGCCGGCGTGGCCAGGCCGAGCATGGTGAGCAGGGCGAGTGTTCCGGCGGCGAGGATGGTGGCGAGGCGACGGGACACGGGAACCTCCGCGGGTGGTGGCCGGGATCTCCGGATGTCGACAAGTGTCGATCAAGTGGGTGACCTGGGGCGATGCTCCGGGGAACGGCTCGCTGACATCCGCCCAAACAGACGAATGCCCCCGGGCCGGCGAGGCGGCCCGGGGGCATTCGACGGGGGTCAGCGCACGAAGCGCGGCGGGCTCGCCGGGCTCTCGTTCGCCAGCCGGTCCAGCGCGGTCACGTAGTACGTGTACCGGGCGCCGTCGGCCGCCGTGGTGTCCACCCAGGACTGCACGGCGCCGTCGGTGGCCCGGACGGTGCCGACCAGGTGGGAGGCGTCGGCGAAGTCGCAGCGCCCGGCCAGGCCGTGCCCGTCGAACCGGTAGATCGCGTACGACGCGGCGGTGCCGAGCGGGCCCATGCCGTCGGCCGGCTGACGCCAGCTCAGGCGTACCCCGTCCGCCTCCCGCTGGGCCTTGGTGACCACCGGGAACAGCAGCGGCTTGCGCGGCAGGTGCGTCATGGTGGGCACCAGCGCCGGGCGGGAGTAGTGCTCGGCGGCGTAGATGTCGGTGGCGCCGAGCCGGTTCGCCCGCACCTGCACCGCGGAGAAGTGCACGTTGCCGAGCACCTCCGGGTACGACCGGTTGAGCGTCAGGTGGTTCGACAGCTCCTGCGGGTTCATCCAGAACGACCCGTACGCCGGGTCACCGCTCTTGTAGTCGGCCTGGCCGATGTAGAGCTGCACCCGCGTGCCGCGCACCTGCTCGGCCCACCACGGCACCAGCCGGGCGTAGTCGGCGGCCGGGTACTGGCCGATGTACCAGTAGAGCTGCGGCACGATGTAGTCGATCCACTCCTCCTTGACCCACTTGCGGGAGTCGGCGGAGATGATGTCGTACGACTGCGAGCCGGTGGTGTCCGAGCCGTTCGGGTCGGCCGACGCGTTGCGCCAGATGCCGAACGGGCTGACGCCGAACTTCACGTACGGCTTGACCGCCTTGATCTTGGCGTTCATCTCCTGGATCAGCAGGTTGATGTTGTCCCGCCGCCAGTCGGCCTTGTCGGTGAAGCCCCTGTTGTACGCCGCGAACGTGGCGTCGTCGGGCACCTGGTGGGTGCCGCTCGGGTACGGGTAGAAGTAGTCGTCGAAGTGCACGCCGTCGATGTCGTACCGCTTGACCGCGTCCATCATCGCGGTCTGGACGAACTCGCGGACCTCGGGGACGCCGGGGTTGTAGTAGAGCCGGCTGCCGGCGACGCCGGCCGGCGGGTAGGCGAAGACCCAGTCGGGGTGCTGGCGGGCCGGGCTGTCCGGGGCCAGTTGCGACAGGTCGGCGCCGGCGCCGCCGGGCGCGGGCATGGAGACGCGGTACGGGTTGAACCAGGCGTGGAACTCCAGGTTGCGCTTGTGCGACTCGGCGACCAGGAAGTCCAGCGGATCCCAGCCGGGGTTCTTGCCGCGTACGCCGGTCAGGTACTCCGACCACGGCTCGTACGGCGAGGGCCAGAACGCGTCCGCGGTCGGGCGGACCTGGACCACGACGGCGTTGTGGTTGAGCTTCTGGGCTAGGTCGAGCCAGGCCAGGTATTCGGCCTTCTGCTTGGCCACCTGGTCCGGCGCGGTCCAGGAACCCTTGCTGGGCCAGTCGATGTTCGTCACCGAGGCGATCCACATGGCCCGGAACTGGCGCTTGGGGGTGGCCGGGTCGGTGACGCAGTCGGTGGAGGGGGAAGTGGCGGTGCCTGTGTTGTCGCCGGGGGCGGCCTGCGCCGGTGTGCCGGCGACCAGCGTGCCGAGCAGCGCCGCGGCCAGCGCGGCGGCTCCGAGCCGAGTTGCCTTCATGCGGTGCGGTCCCTTCGTCGGGTCCGGGGGGACGGTCGGCGGCGGGGCGTCACGGCAAGATTCGCCGCGATACCCATGCCTCCGGTAGAAAACTTTCATCTATCCGTGCCCGGCGCAAGACCCTGAGGGCCGATCGATGTCCGGGGTCGTCCGATCGGCCGGATCGTGACGATTCCGAGACACACCGTGCGGGATTGGAGCGCAAAACGGCTGGGTAGCTTGCCCGGTCACGGACCGCCACCGTGGCGGCCGCACGGCGGGGGAGGTGATCAGATGTCGGTCCTGCGTACCAAGCCGATCGGCGACGTGCTCGCCCAGGGCGACGCCGACGGCGAGGACGGCAAACCGGGCCTGCGGCGCCGGCTCGGCGCGGTCGACCTGATGGGCTTCGGCATCGGCATCGTGATCGGCACCGGCATCTTCACGCTCACCGGTGTCGAGGCGCGCAACAGCGCCGGGCCGGGTGTGGTGATCTCGTTCGGCATCGCCGGCCTGGTCGCGCTGCTCGCCGCGCTCTGCTACGCCGAACTCGCCAGCAGCGTGCCGACCGCCGGCAGCGCCTACACCTATGCGTACGCGACGATGGGCGAGATCGTCGCCTGGATCATCGGCTGGGACCTGCTGCTGGAGTTCGCGCTCGGCGCGGCGGTGGTCGCCCGTGGCTGGTCCGGCTACCTCGCCGACCTGTTCGGCCTGCCCAGCGCCTGGTTCGCCGAGGAGGGCAGCGTCGTCAACCTCGGCGCGATCGGCATCGTGCTGGTGCTCGGTGTGGTCGCCGTCGTCGGCATCCGCGAGTCGGCCCGGGTCACCAACCTGCTCGTGCTGGTCAAGGTGGCGATCTGTGCCTTCGTCATCATCGCCGGGCTGTTCTTCGTCAAGGCGGCCAACCTCAGCCCGTTCATCCCGTCCGCCGAGCCGGCCGGGGCCGGGGACGACGGCGTCAAGCAGCCGGTCACCCAGGCGATCTTCGGGTTGGAGCCGTCCGTCTTCGGCTTCGCCGGGGTGCTCACCGCCGCCGCAGTGGTGTTCTTCGCGTACACCGGGTTCGAGGCCGTGGCGAACCTGGGTGAGGAGACCCGCAAGCCCAAGCGGGACCTGCCGCTGGGTCTGCTCGGCACGCTGCTCATCTCCACGGTGCTCTACATCGGCGTCTCGCTCGTCGTTGTCGGCATGGTCAAGTACACCGAGATCGACGAGGGCGCGCCCATCGCGTCCGCGTTCCGGGCGGTCGGCGCCGGCTGGGCCGCGGTGCTCGTCTCCATCGCCGCCGTCGCCGGGCTCACCAGCGTGATCCTGGTCGACCTGGTGGCGATGGGCCGGATCGGCTTCGCCATCGCCCGCGACGGGCTCATCCCACCCGCCATCGCCAAGGTGCACCCGCGCTGGGGCACCCCGTACCGGATCGCCGGGATCATGACCGTCGCGGTGGCGCTGCTCGCCGGTTTCCTGCCGCTGTCCGCGCTGGCCGACCTGGTCAGCATCGGCGCGCTCTGCGCGTTCACGCTGGTCGCGATCGCGGTGCCGATCCTGCGCAGGCGCCGCCCCGACCTGGAGCGGCCGTTCAAGGTGCCGTTCTCGCCGGTGCTGCCGATCGTCACGGCAGTGGCCTGTCTCTACCTGAGCCTGAACCTGTCGGTGGAGACCTGGCTGCGGTTCCTCGCCTGGATGCTGCTCGGCGCGGTCATCTACTTCGGGTACGGCCACCGCAAGAACCGGCTCGCCCGTCGCGAGCACTCGGACACCCCCGAGCCCGCCCCCACCCCCTGAGGCGGGCCCCCCGAAGGAAGGGCCCCTTCTTAACGCCTGGCGTTAAGAAGGGGCCCTTCTGCTACCGGAGGCGTTAAGAAGGGGCCCTTCCTTACCTCACCCCTTCAGGCCGCTGCGGGACACGCCCTGGATGACGTGCCGCTGGGCGAACACGAACAGGATCAGCACCGGTACGCTCGCCAGCACCGCGCCCGCCATGATGACCGGATAGTCGGTCACGTACGCGCCCTGGAGCAGGCCCAGGCCCGCCGGCAGCGTCAGCCGTTCCGGGCTGAACAGCACGTACACCGGCCAGAGGAAGTCGTTCCAGTTGGTCAGGAACGACAGCACCGCCAGCGTCGCCAGGGCCGGCTTCGACAGCGGCAGCAGCACCCGGCGGAAGACCTGCCAGTGGTTCGCGCCGTCCAGCACTGCCGCCTCCTCCAGCTCGGCCGGGATGGACAGGAAGAACTGGCGCAGGAAGAACACCCCGAACGCGCTCGCCGCACCCGGCACGATCACCACTGTGAGCGTGTCGATCCAGTTCAGCCGCTCGGCGATGATGAAGTTCGGGATGATCAGCGAGGTGGGCGGCAGGAACAGCGTGCCCACGATCAGCGCGAACAGCACCTTGCGGCCGCGGAACCGCATCCGGGCCAGCGCGTACGCGGCCATCGACGCGGTCACCAGCACCAGCAGCGTGTGCAGGGTGGCCGCCAGCATGCTGTTGACGAACCAGCGCAGCACCGGGTTCGCCGCGTTGTCGACGATCTGCTGATAGCCGTAGGTGGAGAACGGGTTCGGCAGCCAGCCGGGCGGCACCCGCTGCGCGTCGTCGTACGTCTTCACCGACGTCAGCAGCATCCAGACCAGCGGGGTCACGAAGATCGCGGTGATCAGCAGCAGTACGCCGTACCGCGCCACCGCGCGCATGTTCCTCATGTCGTCCCCTCAGTCTTCCCGGTAGCGGAACAGCCGGAAGTTGACGACGCTCACCACTGCGAGCATCAGCGCGAAGAACACGCTCATCGCGGCGGCCCGCCCGGCGTCGTAGTCCCGCAGCCCTTCGTCGACGATCCGCCAGACCACCGTGCGGGTCTGTTCGCCGGGCGCGCCCTGGGTGATCAGGAACGCCTGCCCGAACACGTTCGCCGAGGCGAGGATCGTGGTGGTGAAGACGAACAGCATCACCGGCCGCAGGCCGGGGATCGTGACGTGGCGGAACCGGTCCCACGCGCCCGCGCCGTCCACCTTGGCCGCCTCGTACAGCTCGGCCGGGATGTCCTGGAGACCGGCCAGGTAGATCACTGCGTTGAAGCCGCACGTCCACCACACGGTCACGCCGACGAGTGACACCCAGGCCCACGGCACGTCGGTCACCCACGGCGTGTCCGAGGGGAGCCCGAGCACGCCGAGCAGCCGGTTGACCAGGCCCAGGTTGGCGTCGAGCAGGAACCGCCAGAGCAGGCCGATCACCGCCACGCCCAGCACGTACGGCGCGAAGAACGCGGCCCGGAAGAACGTCCGGCCGGGGAACGAGCGGTTGAGCAGCAGCGCCAGCCCGAGCGGGACGACCACGAGCAGCGGTACGGAGAACAGCGTGAAGACCCCTGTCGCCCGGACGCTCGACCACCAGTCCCCGTAGATCGCCGAGTCGCTGGAGAACAGGTCCCGGTAGTTGCCGAGCCCGACGAACGGCCGGTTGGGCAGTTGCAGATCCCACTGGTGCAGGCTGATCCAGACCCCGAACACGATCGGCGCCAGGCCGAAGACGCCGAACAGGATCAGGTACGGCGCGAGGAAGAGGTACGGCGTCGTCCGGTTGCCGCGTTCCGTCGCGCCCCGGCGGCGGGTGCGTGCCGCCGGTGGCGGCGCGCCGTCACGCGCCGCCCCGACCTCGATCACGTCCGCCACGGCGGATCAGTTCCCGTACTTCTTGCGGTTGTCCTCCAGTTGCTTGTTCGCCTTGGCCACGCCGTCGTCGAGCGCCTGCTTCGGCGACTTCTTGCCCAGCGCCGCCTCGTTGAAGGCGCTGTAGAAGGTCAGGATGACCTCGCCCAGGCCGGGCGCGGCGGGCGGGAACGCGGCGTACTCCAGTTCCGGGGCGAGCGCGTTGACCTCGGTGAGCGCGGTGAACTCGCTGCTCTCGCGGACCGCCTTGCGGGCCGGCACCTGGCCGCCCTTGGCCCAGTCCAGCGAGTGCTGGCTCAGCCAGTTGATGAACACCTTCGCCCCGGCGGTCTTGTCGGCGTTCGCGGAGCGCTGCTTGACGATTGTGAAGTTGTGCGAGTTCGCCCAGGCGGCCTTCTGGCTGCCGATCTGCGGCAGCGGCGCGACGCCCCACTGCACGTTCGGACTCTTCTTCAGGTCGTTGATCTGCCAGATGCCGTTCCAGGTGAACGCGTTCTTGCCGCTCTTGAACGCCAGGTAGTCGGCGTCCTGGCCGACGTTCGCGGGGGAGTGGCCCTGCTTGATCAGGTCGACCAGCCAGGTGCACGCCTCGACAGCCGGGTCGGAGTTGAACGTCGCCTTCGCCACCTCGGCGTCGAAGACGGTGCCGCCCCACTGGTGCAGCAGGCTGTAGTACGTCATGCCGCCGGTGAACTGGAACGGGCTGACCCAGAAGCCCTGCACGCCGGACTTCTTCAGCTCGGTGAGCGCGGCTATGTACTCGTCCCTGGTGGCCGGCGGCTTCTCCGGGTCCAGGCCGGCCTTCTGCATGACCGCCTTGTTGTAGTAGAAGCCCAGCGGGTGCATGTCGAGCGGGATGCCGTACCGCTTGTCGTTGTAGAGGCCGCCCTTCCACACAGTCGGGGCGAAGTCGCCCTCGCTCAGCTCCAGCGCCTTCGCCACGTCGTCCAGTTCGGTGATCACGCCGCGGGCGGCGAACGTGGCGAGCTGGTCCATGTGCATGACCGCGATGTCCGGTCCGTTGCCGCTGGAGACCGCGCCGGGGAGCTTGCTGTAGTAGTCCTCCCACTGGTACGTGATCACGCTGACCGCGATGTTCTTGTGCTCGCTGTTGAACTGCTGGACGAGCGTCTTGAAGATGTCGCCGTCGCCGCCGGTGAAGCCGTTCCACAGCTTCAGGTCGACTTTCGGGCCGGTGTAGTCCTTGCCGCCGTTGCCGGAGGCGCCGGAGCTGTCGGAGCTGCTGCCGCCGCCGCAGCCGCTGAGTGTCAGCGTGGCCGCCGCGCCGAGCCCGACGCCGAGCCCGAGCAGGCGCCGCCGGCTCATCTCGTTCTGGATCATGGGTACTCCTTGGGGGACGGGATGGAGTATTTGCTGGTCACAGCGCCGGCACGAAGCGCAGCAGGTTCCAGGAGGTGGCCGGCAGCAGCACGGAGGCCCGGCCGCCGTCGACAGTGGGTGTGGTGAGGTCCCGGGGCGTGACCCGCTCCGGGTCCGCTTCGGTGTTCGTGGCGTTCGGGTCGGTTCCGGCCGCCACCGTGGTGTGCGCCTCGGCCCGCAGGCCGGGCAGGCCGCGCAGGTCCAGGTCGAGCGGGAGGTCCTGCGAGCTGCGGTTGACCGCGAAGACGGCCAGCTCGCCGCTCTCCTCGTCGTGCACGGCGACGGTGTCCAGCGCGGGCACGTCGCCGTACCGCGGGGTCTCGTAGGTCGGGCCGGTGGGCTCGGTCCGCAGCACGGTGCCGCGGGCGTACCGGGCGGTCAGCGCGAACGGGTGGAAGATGCTCTGCCGCCAGGCCGGGCCGCCGTTGCGGGTACGGATCGGGGCGATCACGTTCGCGAGCTGAGCCTGGCAGGCCACGCCGATGCGGTCGGCGTGCCGGAGCAGGGTGATCAGCAGGTCGCCCACCACCACCGCGTCGACGGCTGTGTAGTCGTCCTCGATCAGCGCGGGCGCCTCGACCCAGCCGCGCCGGTCCAGGTCGGACTGGAGGCGGGACTGGTACCAGACGTTCCACTCGTCGAACGAGATCTTCAGCTTGCGCTTCTGCCGCAGCTTGGCGCCGACGTGGTCGGCGGTGGCGACGACCTCGGTGATGAAGGCGTCCATGTCGACGGCGGAGGCGAGCAGGCTGGCCCGGTCACCGTCGGACGGGTCGTAGTAGGTGTGGGCGGAGATGTAGTCGACGTGCTCGTAGGTGTGCTCCAGCACCGTCGCCTCCCACGAGGCGAACGTGGGCATGCCCCGGTTGGAGCTTCCGCAGGCGACCAGGCTGATCGAGGGGTCGATCATCTTCATCGCGCGGGCGGTCTCGGCGGCGAGGCGGCCGTACTCGTCGGCGGTCTTGTGCCCGACCTGCCACGGCCCGTCCATCTCGTTGCCGAGGCACCACAGCCGCACCCCGTACGGCTTCTCGGCGCCGTGCTTGCGGCGCAGGTCGGACAGCTGGCTGCCGCCCGGGTGGTTGGTGTACTCCAGCAGTTCGAGCGCCTCGGTGACGCCGCGGGTGCCGAGGTTGACAGCCATCATCGGCTCGACCCCGGCCTCCGCCGCCCAGGTCATGAACTCGTCCAGCCCGAACTCGTTGGTCTCGATGGTCTTCCAGGCCAGGTCGAGCCGGCGCGGGCGGTCACCGACCGGGCCGATGCCGTCCTCCCAGCGGTAGCTGGAGACGAAGTTGCCGCCCGGGTAGCGGACCACCGAGACGCCCAGCTCACGGGTCAGGTCCAGCACGTCGCGCCGCAGCCCTCGCCGATCGGCTGTGGGGTGGCCCGGTTCGTACACCCCGCCGTAGACGCAGCGCCCCATGTGCTCGACGAAGGAACCGAAGATCCGGCGGTCCGCCGGCGCGACCCGGAACGCCGGATCGATCGTGAGCTGCGCGTTCGGCACGATGCCAACCTCTCCCTCGCTGCTGGTGCGGGTGACCGCGGTCACTCCGCTGTCAGTGGTTTCTACAACGTTGTAAGCGCTCGTGTAAAGAGGCAGTCGCGTCGTCGTGGCGCGGTACAGTGCGGCCAGCGTTCACCGGAAGGAAGTGCAGTGCGGCACAGGCTCAAGGACGTCGCGGAGCGCGCCGGAGTGTCGGTGAAGACCGTCTCCAACGTCGTCAACGGCTACCAGCACGTGCGCGCCGACACCCGGGCCCGCGTCGAGGAGGCCATCGCCGCGCTCAACTACCGGCCCAACCTGTCGGCCCGCAACCTGCGCAAGGGGCGCACCGGTGTGATCGCGCTGGCCGTACCCGAACTGGACATCCCCTACTTCGCCGAGCTGGCCCGGCACGTCGTCACCGCCGCCGCCGACCACGGCTGGACGGTGCTGATCGACCAGACCGGCGGCCGCTCCGAGCAGGAGCGCAAGGCCGCCAGCGGGATCGGCGACCACATGATCGACGGCCTGATCCTGAGCCCGCTCGCGCTCACCGCCGACGACCTCGCCGCGCTGGCCGGTCTGCCCATGGTGCTGCTCGGCGAACGCGTCGACCACGGCCCCGCCGACCACGTGATGATCGACAACGTGGCCGCCGCCCGCGAGATCACCGCCCACCTGATCGGGCTCGGCCGCCGCCGGATCGCCGCGATCGGCTCGCAGCGCACCCCCGAGGGCGCCAGCGCCCGGCTCCGCCTGGCCGGCTACACCGCCGCGCTGACCGAGGCCGGCATCGCCTACGACGACCGCCTGGTGGCGCCCGCGCCGGCCTGGCACCGCGCGGACGGCGCCGCCGCCATGCGGCACCTGCTCACCACGGGGGTACGCCCCGACGCCGTCTTCTGCTTCAACGACACCCTTGCGCTCGGCGCGCTGCGTGCCCTGCACGAGATGGGCCTGCGCGTGCCCGAGGACGTCGCGGTGGCCGGCTTCGACGACATCGAGGACGGTCGCTTCTCGATTCCGACGCTGACCACGGTCGTCCCCGACAAGGAGCGCATCGCCCGCCTCGCGGTCGAGCTGCTGGCGGGCCGCCTGGGCCCCGATCGCGAGTCCCCACCCCGCGAGCTGGTGGCCCCCCACCACCTGGCCCTGCGCGAATCCGCCTAGCCCTGTTTTGCCGTCGATCATGAAGTTGACGGCGAAGTCGATCTCCTTGAGTGCCGTCAACCTCATGATCGACGGGGCGGTCCCTCGGGTCGGCCGGCGCGGCTTCAGTCGAAGAAGCGGGCAAGGTGGGAGGAGGGCGGGGCAGGGGCGTCCGGTGGCAGCGGGGTGAGGTCGGCGAAGATCGAGGCGCCGTCGCAGCCGACGTGCAGCGGGTACCAGCGTGGCGTGCCCGGCGGGCGCTGGCCGCAGATGCCCTTGAACGTCTGCACGTCGAGCAGGCGTACGTGCGTCGGGTCGGCCACCGCGTTGACGTGCCGCCACCAGGGACTCATCACGTGCAGCACCCCGCCCGGCCGCAGCGCCCGGTGGCACTCGTCGAACAGCGGCAGGAAGTCGATCAGATGCTCGACGATGTGCACCGCGAAGAACACGTCCACCGAGTCGTCGCGCAGCGGCAGTGAGCCGGCCAGGTTGGCGACCGCGTTCACCCCCGGCGCCGGATAGATGTCCAGTCCCAGGTTGCCCGGCCACTGCTTGGTCGCACCGCAGCCCAGGTCGACCACCACCGGCGCCCGTCCGGCCACGCTGACCCGGCACCAGACGCCGAGTACGCCGGACAGCCGGCCGATCAGCTCCCGTACCAGCCGTAGCTGTTCCGGGTCGGCGACCTCGCCGGTCAGGTGCGCCACCCCACGGTCGAAGCGCACCTCGACCGCCGTTCCGCGCAGCCGCTCGTCGTGCCGGACCATGTCGGCCCACGCCTCGGCGAGGAAGCCGTCGGTCTGCCGGAGTCGCTCACCCGAGAGCGCGGTCTGCCCCATCGCCACCATGCGCCACCTCCGGCGGCCCGTTACCCCCGATTCACCCCAATATGCCCCCAGGCACCGAGCCCGCCCCCCGTCACAAATTGATCAAGGAGTTCGTGTCCTGCCAGAGTCGCCCCGCCGACCTCGATGATCAAGGAGTTCGTGCCCTGTTTCGAGCACGACGTTGACACAACTCCTTGATCACCGGGACGGCGGTCGGGGTGTGCGCGCCGATGTCGGCTCCCGCGCCCCCGCCGCCGTCGATCTTGCACTTGCGGCCCGGACCAAGCTCGCAAAAGGGGCACCTGAGGGGCGGCAACTGCAAGATCGACGGGAGCAGAGGGACAGGGGGAACAGGGGGACAGGGGGGCAGGGCGGGGGCGGGCGGTCAGGGGGAGAGGGTTCGGCGGACTGTGCGGGAGCCTCGCATGCGCTGGCGCGGCTGGGCAGCCGCTGCCTTCGGGCGCTTGAGGTGGTAGCGGTGCAGCTCGTTGTTGCCCGGCAGCGACGGGTCCTCGCTCATCGCGACCAGTTCCCAGCCCTGGTCACCGGCCCGGTTCAGGTGGGCCAGCGCGGTGTCGCCGTACGGCGTCACGTCGATCATGGAGCCGTCCGGGCCGTACCAGATGAAGACGACCTCCCACCCGGCGTCGGTGGCGGCGGCCTGGCGGCGGCGGACCAGCAGCGCGTACTCCCACTTGAGCATGCGCTCATTGTGGACCCGCGCGCGCGGGTCGGCACGGATCAGTGTTCGGCGATCCGTCCGTCCGCCACGCGCAGCCGCCGGTTCACGCTCACCGCGTCGAGCATCCGCCGGTCGTGGGTCACCAGCAGCAGCGTTCCCGGGTAGCTCGCCAGCGCCGACTCCAACTGCTCGATCGCGGCCAGGTCGAGGTGGTTCGTCGGCTCGTCGAGCACCAGCAGGTTGACGCCCCGGCCCTGGAGCAGGGCCAGCGCGGCCCGGGTCCGCTCGCCGGGTGACAGCGTCGCCGCCGGCCGCAGCACATGCTCGGCGCGCAGCCCGAACTTGGCCAGCAGCGTCCGCACGTCCGCCGGGGCGAGATCGGGTACGGCGGCGCCGAACGCCTCCAGCAGCGGCTGGTCGCCGAGGAACAGTCCCCGGGCCTGGTCGACCTCACCGACCACCACACCGGGGCCGAGCGCGGCGTGTCCCTCGTCCAGCGGCAGCCGGCCGAGCAGCGCGGCGAGCAGGGTGCTCTTGCCGGAGCCGTTCGCCCCGGTGATCGCCACCCGGTCGGCCCAGTCGATCTGGAGGTCCACCGGGCCGAGCGTGAAGCCGCCACGGCGTACCACCGCTTGCCGGAGCGAGGCCACGACGGCGCCGGCGCGGGGCGCGGCGGCGATCTCCATCCGCAGTTCCCACTCCTTGCGCGGCTCCTCGACCACGTCCAGCCGCTCGATCAGCCGGGCGGTCTGCTTGGCCTTCGCGGCCTGCTTCTCGGTCGACTCGGCGCGGTACTTGCGGCCGATCTTGTCGTTGTCGGTGGCCTTGCGGCGGGCGTTCTTGACGCCCTTCTCCATCCACGCCCGCTGGGTGCGGGCGCGCGCCTCCAGGTCGGCCTTCGTGTCGGCGTACTCCTCGTACTCCTCGCGGGCGTGCCGGCGCGCCACCGCGCGCTCCTCCAGGTAGGCCGCGTAGCCGCCGCCGTAGTGCTTGACCTGCCGCTGGTGCAGGTCCAGCTCGACGATCCGGTTGACGGTGCGGGTGAGGAACTCCCGGTCGTGGCTGACCAGCACGGTCCCGGCGCGCAGGCCGGTGACGAAGCGTTCCAGCCGGTCCAGCCCGGCCAGGTCGAGGTCGTTGGTGGGCTCGTCGAGCAGGAAGACGTCGTACCGGCTGAGCAGCAGCGACGCGAGCCCGGCGCGGGCGGCCTGCCCGCCGGACAGTCCGGTCATCGGGTGGTCCAGGTCGACGTCGAGACCCAGCTCCGCCGCGACCTGCTCGGCCCGCTCGTCCAGATCCGCGCCGCCGAGGTCGAGCCAGCGTTCCAAGGCGTTCGCGTACGCGTCGTCGGCGCCCGCCGTCCCGGCGGTGAGCGCCTCGGTGGCGGCATCAAGCGCGGCCTGCGCGGCGGTCACCCCGGTCCGCCGGGCCAGGAAGCCGCGGACCGTCTCGCCGGGCCGGCGCTCCGGCTCCTGCGGCAGGTAGCCGACAGTCGCCGTGGGCGGGCTCAGCGCCACCGAGCCCTGCTCGCGGGGGGCAAGACCGGCGAGGGTACGCAGCAGCGTGGACTTGCCCGCGCCGTTGACCCCGACCAGCCCCACCACGTCGCCGGGTGCGACGACGAGGTCGAGGTCTTCGAAGAGGATGCGGTCACCGTGGCCGGCGGTGAGGTCCTTGGCGATCAACGTGGCGCTCATCAGGTGATCGAGCCTACCGGCGGGCGTATCCGGATTACCGTGACCCGCGCTCGCGGCGGCACCGGTGTGAGGGAGACTCACAGCCGTGGTGACCACACTGGCGATCGACTGTGGTGGCGGCGGGATCAAGGCCTCCGTACTGGATGCCGCCGGAACCATGCGCGCGCGGCCGCTGCGCGTGCCCACGCCGTACCCGTTGCCGCCCGGCCTGTTCGTCAAGACGCTGCTGGATCTCGGCGCCCGCCTGCCCACGGCGGACCGGCTCACCGTCGGCATGCCCGGCATGATCCGGCACGGCGTCGTGGTGGCGACGCCGCACTACGTGACCCGTTCCGGGCCGCGCAGCCGCGTCGACCCCGAGTTGCTGGCCGAGTGGTCCGGTTACGACGCGCGCACCGCGCTGGCCGGGGCGTTCGGCGTGCCGGCGCTGGTGCTGAACGACGCCGAGGTGCACGGCGCGGGCGTGGTCGCCGGGACCGGCTGCGAGCTGGTGCTGACGCTCGGCACCGGGCTGGGCAGCGCGTTGTTCGACGGCGGGATGCTGGCACCGCACCTGGAGCTGTCGCACGCGCCGGTGCGGTGGAACACCACGTACGACACGTACGTGGGGGAGCCGGAACGACGGCGGCTCGGCGACGCGTTCTGGTCCCGGCGGATCCGGCAGGTGGTGGACGGCCTGCGGCCGGTGTTCCGCTGGGACCGGCTGTACCTCGGCGGCGGCAACTCCCGGCTGATCCGGCCCGAGCAGGTGGCCCGGATGGGCGACGACGTGGTGATCGTCCCGAACACGGCCGGAATCGTCGGTGGTGTCCGGGCCTGGGACCTGATCGGCGGCCGGTACGACCCGACCACCTGATCTTCGCCCGCAGGAACACTCGCGCTTGCTCCGGTGTTGTGCCAGCGTCGGACCAAGGCCTGGCGCGACACGAGGAGGTGGGTCGAGTGGATCTTCTGGCGGAGTACCGGCGGGCGACCATGTTCTTCGAAGCGGGTGACCCGACCGGAGCGGCCCGGCTGCTCGAACCGATCATCGAGGCCGAGCCGGACAACTCTTCGGTCCGGCAGCTGCTGGCCCGCGCGTACTTCCAGTCGGCCCAGCTCAACCGGGCCGAGGAGCAGCTGCGCGCGCTGGTCGACCGCGACCCGAGCGACCACTACGCGCACCACGTGCTCGGCCGCACGCTGGAGCGGATGAACCGGCCCGTGGACGCGCTGCGGCACCTGCGCATCGCGGCCGCGATGTACTCGACGAACACCGACTACGCCACCGCGCTGCGCCGGGTGGAGGGCAAGGTCGGTCGTTGACTGATCACGCGGAAGGGCAGCCCGGGCGGGCTGCCCTTCCGCGTACCTAGGATGGGACCGTGAAGCTCAAGCTCGACCTCCACGACATCTACAACAAGGGCCACGACATCGACCGCGCGTTGCGCGGGATCATGGATGAGGCGGTGGCGAAGAAGGCCACGCTCGTGGAGATCATCCCGGGCAAGGGGTCGGGCGCGCTGAAGAAGAAGGTGCTGCGCTTCCTCGACCAGAAGGACGTGAAGCAGCTCTACCACCGGGTCGAGAAGGACTCGAAGAACTTCGGCCGGCTGTTCGTGCACTTCCGCTGGAAGTAGCGGTATACAAGCCACTTCAACCCGATCGACAACGTGAGGTGCAGAGGATGGACGAACATGCCGGCAAGCAGGAGGGGCCGTCCGCAGAAGAACTCGCGAGTCGCACCAGGTGGTTTGAGCAGTACGTCGAGGCGTTGAACCAGCGATCTGTAGTGGCTGAAGCGGGTGGCGAACCCTACGCGTGTCCCTGCTGCCGGCACCCGACGCTCGAAGGGCGAGGTCAGTTCGAGATCTGCTTCGCCTGCGGTTGGGAGGACGACGGGCAGGACGACGAGGACGCTGACACGGTGCGGGGTGGCCCCAACGGTTCGCTCAGTCTGACGGATGCACGTCGTGCCTACGCCGAACGGCCGGTCAGTCTGTCGGATGCGCGGCGTGCCTATGCCGAGCGACGAGCCCGTTGGGAGCGCAGACGCCGTCGATCAACGCCCGGGACGGCTTGACGTGCTCGGACGGCACAGCCGGTCACTTCCGCGCTCTCGCCGAGAGTCACGCAGGTCCTGATACCGATCTGTCATGTGGATCCCGAGACCGGACAACGCTCAGGCGCTCTGGGGTGGTGGCGCCATCGCGTCTGCTCACCTCGGTCAGGCCGCGGTGAGCACCGTTATGGGGAGGCCGAAGGTGGTTGTTCCGGGACCGTGCCCGATGCCGATCAGGACCCGGTTGCCGAGCGGAGCGGCCAGGCGCACCACCACCTCGCGCTCCTCGGCGTAGGCCAGCCGATAGCCGTCTCCGTCGCGGGCGACCTCCACCGGTTCGACGAGCACCGCCGTGTCCGTCTCGAACACCACGGCGTCTGGGTAGTCGGCATATTGCGCGGGCGTTCCGATGAACCGGAACGTCAGAGTGCGCCCATCGTGCGCGAGCACGGCCTCCTCGTGATGAGCGGCTCCTACGCCGGGTGGCCGCCACGTCATCCGACGTTCGAAGTCCGGGTCCAGAGCGATGAACGGCCATCGCCGGTCGTCGGGGTGCATCATCCACGCCGGGAGTTCGCGAGTGCCTCGGTCGGTGGCGAGCGGTCCGTTCGCCCGGATGATGTTCGCCAGCGGTCTCCGCGCCCCGCTCTGCACGTCACGGCAGTAGTCGACGGCGGCCGGCGCGATCTCCGGCGGCAACTCGGACTCCGGGACGCCGGGGGCGTCGAACAACGACCGCCACTGCGTGTCCGTCATCAGCCGGTCGAGTGCCGTGACGCCCATCGCTGTCAGCACGATCGGGCGCGGCTCGCGGTGAACGGGGAAACCGTCCCACATCGCCAGCGCCTGCCGCACACACTCCGGATCGCTTGGCACGTCGCCAGCCTAGCCACGTGGATACTTGGCGGCGTGTCCCAGTCGGCGAATCGCCCCCCGCCGGCGAGTTGCTGCGCCTTCAGTTCACCGAGCCGTACGTCGCCTACGACATGGGGGAATACGGTGAGACCCGGGTCGGACCGGCACAACGTCCCGATTTACTGGCGCTGCTGCCGGGGCATCGGCTGCTGAACGCCGCGCCCATCCACGGCGGCACGACGCAGCCCGCAGGTCTCCTGCTGCGGTTGGGAGATCACGAGTAGCCGGTCACGCCGGGCGGCCGCCGAACACCCAGTTGTGCACCTCGACGTCGGCGTACCGGTCGGCGGCCAGCACCGCCCGAGCCTCGTCCGGGTCGGCCGCTCGCACCAGCGCCGCCGTACCGAGCCACCTCGTGCCGTCGTCGGACAGCAGCGGCCCGTACGCGATCAGCTCGTCCTGCCGCTGCGGCAACACCGGGCCGGCGCTCTGCTCCGGACCGAGACCGAGTACCAGGTAGCGGTTGCCGCCGGTGCGCCCGCCGGGGAAGCCCCACATGGTGCGGCCCAGCATGTTGCGCCACCGGCGCAGCATCACGTCCCGGTACGCGCCGGCCTGGTAGTTCGGCTCGTCGAAGGCGAACGCCCGGGCTGCGGCAGGGCCGGGCAGGGCCAGGATGTGCACGCTGCCGGTCGGCGAGCCGTCGTCGGCGAGGGTCGGTCCGCGAGCGATCATCTGCTCCGCGTACCCGTCCATGTAGGACCAGTGCTCCTCGATCAGCTCCTGGCGCAGAGTTGCCGAGTCGAGCCGATCGCGGTGGTAGCAGAAGAATTCCATGACCCGAGTCTCGCTGTCGATCGACAGGCGTAGCCACTTTTTGTGGGTACTTGTCGGCGTGCGCGACCGCGACGAACCTGGTTGTGGGCGGAGGCGGAAAAGGGTGGTCAGGAGGCGGTGCGGGCTTCGGCGAGTTTGTCCAGGCGGCGGTGGCCCCAGTCGGAGAGAGGTGCCAGCGCCTCGGCGAGGTCGCGGCCGAAAGTGGTGAGCGAGTACTCGGTCTTCAACGGCAGCACCTCGTACGCCTCCCGGTGCACCAGTCCGTCGCCCTCCATCTCCCGTAACGCCTGAGTCAGCACCTTCTCGGTGAGGCCCGGAAGCTGCCGGCGCAGCTCTCCGGGGCGGCGCGGGCCGGATTCCAGCAGCCAGAGCAGGGCTGTCTTCCACTTGCCGTCGATCACGGCGATCGCGGCCGTCACTCCACAGACGTTCAGATCCTGGGCCCGGCTGCGCGTCATCTGCGTCCCGTTCGACAAGAGGAGTCTGCGTGAACACCAATCCCGACAAGTCTGTCACGGTGCTCGGTCTGGGACCGATGGGTCGTGCGCTGGCCGGCGCCTTCCTGAGCGCCGGAGTGCCGACGACGGTCTGGAATCGCACGCCCGGCAAGGACCGTGAGCTGGTCGAGCGGGGCGCGACGAGCGCCCGGACCGCCGAGGAGGCGGTCGCCGCGAGCGGGCTGATCGTGGTCTGCGTGGTGAACTACGACGCGTCGGACGCCATCCTGCGACGCGAGGCGGTGGCCGCCGCACTCACGGGCCGAACGGTCGTCAGCCTGACGGCCGACACCCCGGACCGGGCCCGGGACACCGCGCGGTGGGCGGCCGGACACGCCATCCGGTACCTGGACGGCGCGATCATGACGCCGACCACCACCATCGGCACCCCGGACGCGGTGCTCATCTACAGCGGTCCGGCCGGCCTCTACCAGGAGCACCAGCCGGTGCTCGACGCGCTGGGCGGCACCCACACGCACCTCGGCGAGGAGATCGGGCGCGCGGCGGCGTACGACATCGCGCTGCTCGACATCTTCTGGACCGCGATGGCGGGTTATGCGCACGCGCTGGCGGTGGCCAGGGCGGAGGGCGTGACGGCGCGGGAACTCGTGCCGTTCGCCGCTGGCATCGCCGCGATCCTGCCGCCGATCTTCGAGGAGGGTGCGGCGGAGATGGACACGGGGATCTTCCCCGGCGACGGCAACCCGATCACCTCCGCCGTGTCCTCCATGGCCCACATCGTCCACACGTCCGAGGCGCCCGGCATCGACGCCGGGGTGATGCGCGCGGCCGAGGGCATGGCCCGCCGGGCCGTCGGGCTGGGCCACGGCGCGGACGGTTTCCTGCGGGTCGCCGAGGTGCTGGGGCGGCGCTGACCCACAACCAGTACGCCGAGGTGGCGGTATCCGCGAGCCGGGATACCGCCACTCCGGCGAGGCGGTGTCGATCAAGCGGCTGTCAGAGCGGGTACGTGCGCGCCACCGCCAGCATCTCCGAGCTGTGCGAGCCGACCACCCCCACGCCCGCCGGCCGCGCCCGGAACCCGGGCACCCCGGACAGTCCGTCACTGGCGTCCATGGCCCGCACCGACACCGCACCGCCGCGCGGCACGAGAGTCAGCGTCACCTCGACGCCCTCCGGCGGCGGGGCGTGGAACACGACCCCGAATCCCCACTTCCCGTCGCCCGGCTCGACCGGCACGTTCCGCCCGGCCACGGTGGCGGACCGCACCGTGGCGGTGCTGGTGTCGACGTGCAGCGTGAGCAGGCGTACCTGCCGCTGCGGCACCACCCGTACCCGCAGCACACGCTGGTCGCCGTTGCGGGTGTCGGAGAGCGTCTCCACCTTCGGCGCGGGCAGGGGCGCGGCGGTGGCCGGTCCGGCGCGCATCTCGCCGTTGCCCAGCCCGGGGAACTCGTCGGCCACCGCGATGCTCCGGTCGACGTAGCCGTCGGTCCAGGGCTGCGGCTTCTCCTCGCGAGTCAGCCAGGCCGCCTTCCCGGTGCCCGCATCCAGCGCGTACATCAGATGGGTCGGCACGGGATGCGCGGCGTCGAAGCGGTCCACCGCGAGGCCGACCCCGGCGAGCACCACCGCCGCCAGCGCGGCCGCCGCGGCGGGCAGCGCGCCGAGCCGGCGTGCGCGCAGCGCGAGCAGGCCGCGCTGGCCGCCGGCCCGGGGGTGCAGCAGGTCCACCACCGGGAGTACGGCGAGGCCGAGCAGCACCGCGACGAGCGCGGCTACCGCGCCCATGCCCATGCCGAGCGCCGGGAACAGCAGCACCACCGGAGGCAGCAGGATCACCACTGCCACCGCAGCGGCGAGCGTCACCGCGACCACCGGCCACGGTCCGTCGCGGCGGGTGGCGAGCGCGGCGAAACCGGCGAGCGCGCCGGCCAGCGCCGGCAGTGTCGTCAGGTACGCCCCGCCGGGCACCGCCACGGCGAGCAGCACACCGAACACGGCCAGCCAGGCCAGCCCGCCGAACGCCAGCGCGGCCGGGCCGACCCGGCGGCGCAGCAGCGCGTACCAGCAGAACAGCACCGCGGCGGCGAGCGCCACGACGGCGAGCCGGTACCAGACCGGGCGGTACGGGTCGAGCAGCTCGGCGTACCCGGGGCGGATCGTGGTGATCGCGGCCCAGAGCAGCCACGCGCCGAGCGGGGCCACGACGACCGGCACCAGGGTCAGGCCGAAGCCGGCGGCGAGCGTGCCGGCGGTGGCCCGGCCCCGGCGGCGCAGGAACCAGCCGAGCGCGCCGACAGCGAGCAGCGCGGCCACTGCGAGCGGCAGGGTCAGCCAGCCGGGGTAGCGGACCAGGCCGCCGAGCACGGGGAAGTAGGTGTCGTCGTGGCCGGCGCGCAGGTCGCCCAGGTCGGTACGGCCGAACTCGCGGGCCAGGCCGAGCGCGTTGTCACCGTGCATCTGGAGGCTGCCCCGGTCCATCCGGGCCGGCACGTCCAGCGGGGTGTGGTAGATCGCGCCGCCGTCGATGTACGCGGAGTTGAGCCCGACGAACTCGCGGTCGAGGAACGCGGTGAAGTCGGTGTCGTTCGGCAGCGCCCGGTAGATCTCCACCGCGAACGAGGTGCCCACCGGGTGCGGGGCGGCCTTGCCGAAGATCTCGACCAGCTTCGCGTTGTTCCGGGACGTCTCGAACATGATCACCGGACCGGTGGAGCCGCGCGCCTCCAGGTTGAGCACCACCCCGCCGTCACGGGCGAGCGGATGGTCGCCGGCGAACCCGGCGGCCCCGCACAGGCACGCCTCCTCCGCGTCGGTCAGCGCGAAGACGATGTCGTTGCGGGGGCGTGGGCCGGTGGTCAGCGCCCGGGCCACCTCCAGGATCGCGGCGGTGCCGGCGGCGTCGTCGTTGCCGCCCGGCCCGGTCTGCACCGAGTCGTAGTGCGAGACCAGGAACACCTTCCCGGTCGGGTCGGTGCCGGGGAGCCGGGCCACCACGTTGCGGACCCGGGCCAGCGTCGCCCCGCCCGCCGCGCCGGACAGCTGCCCGGCCTCGGGCGCGACCGCGTCCTGCACCTCGGTCTGAAGGCCCAGCCCGCGCAGCGTCGCCACCAGGTGCTCGCGCACCCGGTCGTTCGCGGCGCTGCCGGCCACGTGCGGCTCGGCCGCGATCACCTCGACGTTCCGGAACGCCCGGGCGGCGCTGAACTCGCCCTCGGGCGCGTCCGCCGGGCGCGGTGCCGGGGTGGAGAGGCCGACCAGGACGCCCGCCCCGACGGCGAGCAGCGCGGCGAGCGCGGCCAGGGCGGCGATCGGCCGGCGGCGGGGCCTGGTGAACGCGCGGTCGGCGGGGCGGGTGGGGGGTGCGCCCACGGGGACTCCTCGGGGTGGATCTACGGGGTGGGGATCATCCTGCACCCCCGGGGCCTGCGGCGGCAGTCCCCGGTCGGTGCGCTGCCGGTGTGACACCGCTTGCGGCGTAACATCGTGGGTCGACCGTGCCGCTGTCCGGATGGACGTGTCACACGCTCCGCCGCACCGGCAGCGGTCGCGCGGTGTGCGACTGTTGTCTGAGTCAGGATCAGCAGGGCATTCGGAAGGAGCCCGACATCACCAGCGAACTCCCGCGACTCGCGGCGGTTACCCGACCGCAGCGGGGTTCCGGCATGTCGGGTGCCGTCCGCGTGCCGTCGGCCGGGGCGGGGCTGCACGGCGGCGTACCGCCGGGCGAGCGGCTGCGGGTGCTGCTGGTCGAGGACGACGAGGGCGACGCCTTCCTGGTCGGTGAGCTGCTCGCCGAGACCAACTCGATGATCGACCTGCTGGTCGCCACCAGCCTCAGCGAGGCCCGGCAGCGGGTGATGGGCGTGGACTGCGTCCTGCTCGACCTGGGTCTGCCGGACGCGCAGGGCCTGGACGGGCTGCGCCGGGTGCTGGAGATGGCCAGCGGTGCCGCGGTCTGCGTGCTGACCGGCCGCTCGGACGAACACCTGGGCATCGTCGCGGTCGCCGAGGGGGCGCAGGACTACCTGGTCAAGGGCCAGGTCGACGGTGTCCTGCTGACCCGGGCGCTGCGGTACGCGGTCGAGCGCAAGCGGGCCGACGAGAACGCCCGCCGGCTGCGTGAGGTGGAGCTGCGCCAGGCCGAGTCCGCCCGCCTGGAGCGCGGCCTGCTGCCGCAGCCGCTGATGACCACCGACGAGGTGTCGGTGCACACCTTCTACCGGCCCGGCCGGCACGCCGCGCTGATCGGCGGCGACTTCTACGACGTGGTGCAGACCCAGCCGGACCGGATCGACCTGATCGTCGGCGACGTCTGCGGGCACGGCGTGGACGAGGCCGCGCTCGGCGTCGAACTGCGCGTCGCCTGGCGGGCCCTGGTGCTGGCCGGGGTGCCGGACGACGAGGTGCTGCCCGCGCTGGAGCAGGTGCTGATGAGCGAGCGCCGCCTCCAGGAGATCTTCGCGACGGTGGCCACCACACGGCTCGACCTGGCGTCGGCGCGGGCCACCGTACGCCTCGCCGGTCACCCGCCGCCGCTGCTGCTCAGTGGCGGCAAGGTCGCGCCGGTGCCGGCCAAGGGCGGGCTGCTTCTGGGCGTACGCCCGCGCCGCCCGGTCGCCTTCGACCTGGAGTTCGACACCGACGACTGGTCACTGCTGATGTACACCGACGGCCTGATCGAGGGCCGGGTGGACGGCGGTGACGAACGGCTCGACGTGCCGGGCCTGACCGGGCTGCTCGCCGACCCGGCGAACCGGGCGGTGCCGCTGGCCGAGCTGCCCGCCTGGCTGGTCGGGCGCGCCGAGCAGATAAACGGCGGCCCGCTCGCCGACGACGTGGCGATGTTGCTGGTCACGCGGGGCAGCGGCCGGTGAGCGCCGAGCCGGCTCCGCGGTCGCGAACGAAGATGACGCAGTGAGCGCGAAGGGCGACGGGGAGGAACCTGTGAAGGCGTACCAGCAGGGGTGGACCCTGCGGCGGCGGGTGGTCGCGCTCCTCGGCGTGGTGCTGGTGCTGCTGCTCGGTCTGGCCGCCGCGGAGGCGGCGGTCGCGGCGAAGAACCGCGAGAACATCGACGCGGTGCTGCTCAAGACCGGCCCGCTGCGCGTCCAGGCGCAGGAGCTGATGAGCGTGCTGCTCGACCAGGAGACGTCGGTGCGCGGGTACGCGGTGAACGGCGACCGCAGCGACCTGGAGCCCTACCAGGAGGGCGTGAAGCGCGAGCAGAGCCTGGTCACCTCGATCCGGGACCTCTCCGCCGACTACCCGGACGTGCGGCGGTCGCTGGACGTGGTCGAGCAGCAGACCGCACAGTGGCGGGCCCAGGTGGCCGAGCCGGTCATCACCACTGTCGAGCGGGACGGCGCGGAGGCCGGCCAGGCGCTGATCACGGACGCGACCCGGCAGCAGTTCGACGGCATCAGGGCGTCGGTGAACACGCTCCAGGACGAGATCCTCACCGTCCGGGAGGAGACCGCCGACCGGGTCAACTCGACCAGCAACACGCTCGTCGTGCTGCTGATCATCGCCGCGCTCGTGGTGACGGCGGCCGGCGTGGTCATGCTGCTCTCGCTGGACCGGATCCTGATCCGCCCGCTGGCCGCCCTGGTCAGTCAGGTGCGCGAGGTGGCCGACGGCGACTACCGGCACCACATCGAGGGCTCCGGCCCGCCGGAGTTCCGGCGGCTCGCCGAGGACATCGACCAGATGCGGATGAAGATCGCCCGGGAGCTGGACGAGGTACGCGAGGCGCGGGAGCGCATCGAGTGGGTCAACAGCCAGCTGCAGAAGCAGGCCGAGGAGCTGACCCGGTCCAACCGTGACCTGGAGCAGTTCGCGTACGTCGCCTCGCACGACCTCCAGGAGCCGCTGCGCAAGGTGGCGAGCTTCTGCCAGCTCCTCCAGCGGCGGTACGCCGGGCAGCTCGACGAGCGGGCCGACCAGTACATCGCGTTCGCGGTGGACGGCGCGCAGCGCATGCAGCGGCTGATCAACGACCTCCTGGCGTTCTCCCGGATCGGCCGGTTGACCACCGGTTTCACCGAGGTCGACCTGAACAAGGTGATGGGCGACGTGGCGGGGCAGACCGAGGCGGCGTTGCAGTACGCCGACGCGGAGCTGACCTGGGGCGAGATGCCGACCATCCGCGGCGAGGAGCCGCTGCTGACCAACCTGCTGGTCAACCTGGTCAGCAACTCGGTGAAGTTCCGCCGGCCCGACGTGCCGGCGAAGGTGCACGTGTCGGCGCGGCTGGTGGACGGCGAGTGGGAGATCAGCTGCCGGGACAACGGCATCGGGATCGAACCGGAGTTCGCCGACAAGATCTTCGTGATCTTCCAGCGGCTGCACTCGAAGGACGCGTACCCGGGCACCGGCATCGGACTGGCCATCGTCAAGAAGATCGTGGAGTATCACGGCGGCCGGGTCTGGGTGGACACCGACGCCGACGAGGGCACCACCATCCGGTTCACGCTGCCCGCGCTGGAGGCCGACATCGAGGCCGCCAAGGCGGCGGAGGCGGCAGCGGACGGGGACGCCGCGGACGGGGACGCCGCGGAGCCGGCCGGAACGCCGGCCGCCGAGGGCGCCGAGACCGACCCGGCGGGCGCCGGGCGGCAGCCGGACGGCGAGGCACGCGAAGAGCCGCCCGCGCAGGCGGACCGACACGGTACAAACGGTGGCATGAAGGAGACGGTGGGATGACCGCGCCCGCGGACGGCAAGAGCCCGATCGAGGTCCTGCTCGTCGAGGACGACCCCGGTGACGTGCTGATGACCCAGGAGGCGTTCGAGGAGCACAAGCTCCGCAACCGCCTCACCGTCGTCTCCGACGGCGCCGAGGCGCTCGCCTACCTGCGCCGCGAGGGCCGGTACGCGGACGCGGTGACGCCCGACCTGATCCTGCTCGACCTGAACCTGCCCCGGCGCGACGGCCGGGAGGTGCTCAAGGAGATCAAGAAGGACGCGCAGCTCTGCCGCATCCCGGTCGTGGTGCTCACCACCTCGCAGGCCGACGAGGACATCCTGCGCAGCTACCAGCTGCACGCCAACGCCTACGTGACCAAGCCGGTGGACTTCGAGCGCTTCATCTCGGTGGTCCGCCAGATCGACGAGTTCTTCGTCAGCGTGGTCAAGCTGCCGCCGCGTGGCTGACCCGCTGCTGGACGACGTCGGCGCGCTGCTGCGGGAGGCGGCGGCCAAGGTCGTCGTGCCGTTGTTCCGCCGGCTCGACGCGTCCGACATCTCCGAGAAGGCACCGGGCGAGGTGGTCACGGTCGCCGACCGCGAGGCCGAGGCGCTGATCTCCGAAGGACTGCGGCGGCTGCGTCCCGGCTCGGTGGTGGTCGGCGAGGAGGCCGTCGCCGACGATCCCGACCTGCTGCGGCACCTGCGCGGCAGCGGCGACGTCTGGCTCGTCGACCCGGTCGACGGCACCTCCAACTTCGCCGCCGGCCGCCGGCCGTTCGCACTGATGGCGGCGCTGCTCACCGACGGCGTACCGGTGGCGTCCTGGGTGTACGACCCGCTCGACGGCACGATGGCGGCGGGCCGGCTCGGCGCCGGCGCCGCGCTGGACGGGGCGTCGCTGAGTGCGCCGCGGGCCGAGCCGAGGGTGGGCGCGCTGCGCGGCACCGCGGCGACGAAGTTCCTGCCCCCGGATTTCCGCCGCCGGGTGGAGGAGGGCGGCCGCCGCATCGGTGAGCTGCTGCCCGGCCAGCACTGCGCCGGCCGGGAATACCTGGACGTGCTCACCGGCGAGCAGCAGTTCGTGCTGTTCTGGCGCACCCTGCCGTGGGACCACACGCCCGGCACGTTGCTGGTGCGCGAGGCCGGTGGCGTGGCCCGCCGGTTCGACGGTGCCGACTACCACCCGGCCGACGAGGGCCGGGGACTGCTCGTGGCGGCGAGCCCGGAGATCTGGGACGAGGTGAGCGCCGCCCTGCTGGGCGGTTGAGCGGCGCTGCGCGACGGGCACGGCACGCTGCGTCGACGTCGGAGGCCGTACGCCGTCGCCGGCCTGGCGTGTCGCGCGTGGTCCGGTATCGTGACCGGCGGTCTCCGCCAGCAGGCCGCCGTCCGGCGCCGGCGGAGACGCCGCTCGGTGTACGGGGGCCGGCGGTCGACGGAAGGACCAACACGTGCCCAGGACCAGCCCTACCGGCCGGCGCGTCCGGCGGTCGCTGCTCGCCGCGTTCGCCGCGGTGGCCGTGCTGCTCGGCTCCGGCGTGGCCGCCGGCCCGGCCGCCGCCGTACCCAGCCCGAACGCCCCGAACGAGGGCGGCAGCAAGCAGTTGCGGGCGGCGTTGGAGGCGGCGGCGAAGGGCCACATCGAGGCCCAGAACAAGCTGGAGAACTCCAAGCGCCGGCAGAAGGCGCTCGCCGCCCAGCTCACCGACATCGAGGGACGCCTCGTCGGGCTCAGCGCGCAGGCCGGTGAGGTCGCCGCGCAGTCGTACCGGATGGGCCGGCTGACCGCGACGTCGATGCTGCTGGCCAGCGCCGACCCGAACGACTTCCTCAAGCGCGCGGCCGAGCTGGACGTGATGGCCCAGCGCGACAGCAAGCGGCTGCGGGAACTGGCCGACGCGAAGGCGCAGGCGGCCGAGGCGAAGCTCGCCATCGACGCCGAGGTGCGCGAGCAGGCCAAGCAGGTCGCCGTGCAGGCCCGCAAGAAGAAGGACGCCGAGGTGGCGCTGGCGAAGGTCAGTTCCGGCGCCGGGTCCGGGTTCAACGGCACCTCCTCGTCGGCGAAGCCCGCGCCGCGCAACTCGGACGGCTCGTGGCCGTCGGAGTCCTGCTCGGTCGACGACCCGACGCCCGCGTCCGGCTGCATCACCCCGCGCACGCTGCACATGCTCCAGCAGGCCAAGTCGGCCGGTTACAAGCGCTACGCCTCGTGTCACCGCAGCGGTGGCGGCGGCGAGCACCCCAAGGGCCGGGCCTGCGACTTCTCCGCCGCCAGCGGCGGGTTCGAGGACAAGACCGCCACCGGTGGCGACAAGGCGTACGGCGACAGCCTCGCCGCCTGGGCGAAGAACAACGCCAACCGGCTCGGCATCATGTACGTCATCTGGTATCGGCAGATCTGGATGCCGAACACCGGCTGGCGGGCGTACAGCGGCGGCGGCAGCCCGGCGGCGGACCACACAAACCATGTTCACATCTCGATGTATTGACCCGGCCCGCCGCGAGCGCTGCGTAGCATCGCCACGGTGAGCAGCACATCGTCCGACGTCATCGCGGGACCGGCGGCCGACGCCCCGGTCCCGCCCCGGGCCCTGCCCAACGGGCTCGCCGCGTTCCTCGTCTTCCTCTCCAGCGGGGCCGTGCTGGTGCTGGAGACCGTGTCGTTGCGCCTGGTCGGCCCGTACGTCGGGGTGACCCTCCAGGTGACCAGCTCGGTGATCGGCATGGCGCTCGCCGCCATCGCGTACGGGGCGTGGTTCGGCGGCTGGCTCGCCGACCGGCGTGACCCGCGCACCCTGCTGGCCCCGGCGCTGGTGCTGGCCGGCATCGCCACCGCAATCACGCTGCCCATCGTCAGGTACGCCGGTGAGGCGCTGCGCGGCGGCGCGGCGAGCGCGGTCCTCCTGCTGACCGCGCTGACCGTCCTGCTGCCCGCCGCGTTGCTGGCCGGGATCACCCCGCTCGTGGTGAAGCTCCAGCTCGCCGACCTGCGCCGGACCGGGCAGGTGGTGGGCAAGCTGTCCGGCATCGGCACGCTCGGCGGCATCACCGCCACGCTCGGCACCGGTTTCGTGCTGGTGGCGGCGCTGTCCAGCACCGTCATCGTGCTGGGACTGGCCGCCGTGCTCGGCGTGACCGGGCTGGCGCTCGGCTTCTGGCTGCGACGGCAGGCCGGCCCGAGCGGACTGTCCGCGCCGGGCCGGGTCAAGGCCGCGCTGGCGTTGCTCGGGCTCGCCGCCGCCGGGCTCACCGCCGCGGCGCCGAACCCGTGCGACGTGGAGACCGCGTACCACTGCGCCCGCGTCGAGGTGGACCCGTCCTGGCCGCAGGGGCGCACGCTCTACCTCAACTCGGCCGAGCACTCGTACGTCGACCTGGGCGAGCCGACCCACCTCAAGTACGCGTACACGCAGTGGATCGGCCTGGTCGCGGACGTGGCGCGGCCGGCGAAGCAGCCGATGGACGCGCTGCACCTGGGCGGCGGCGGCTTCACGGTGCCGCACTACCTGGCCGCGACCCGGCCCGGCAGCGACAACCTGGTGTTCGAACTCGACGGCGGCCTGGTCGAGCTGGACCGGCGGGAGCTGGGCCTGCGTACCGGCACGCAGATGCGCGCCGAGGTGGGTGACGCGCGGGTGCTGCTGCGCGGCGAGCCGGCCGACAGCCGCGACTTCATCGTCGGCGACGCGTTCGGCCACCTGGTCGTGCCGTGGCACCTGGCGACCCGGGAGATGGCCGCCGACATCCGCCGGGTGCTGCGCCCGGACGGGATCTACGTGCAGAACGTCATCGACTACCCGCCGGGCCGGTTCATCCGGGCCGAGCTGGCCACCGTGAAGGCCGAGTTCGCGCACGTCGCGCTGATCGCCCCGCCCGGCGCGATCGACGGGAGGCAGGGCGCCAACTTCGTGATCGTCGCCTCGGACGCGCCGCTGCCGCTCGCCGCGATCCCGCCTGGCCTCAAGCTGCTGCCCGAGCCGGCCGCGCTGATGGACGAGGCGGCGGTGACCGAGTGGGTGGGCGACGCGATGGTGCTCACCGACGACTACGCGCCGGTGGACCAACTGCTCGCGACCGCCTGAACGGGTGAACTTCCTGACCGATTCCGACAGCTGAGGTGTACCGGGGCCCACTTCGGGCAACAGGACCGACCATGGGTGGACCGGTCAGGAACGGCGTGCAACTGCTCGGCGAGCGATATCGGCTCGTCGAGCAGTTGGGTGCGGGCGGCATGTCGGTCGTCTGGCGCGGCTACGACGAGGTGCTGGGCCGCCAGGTGGCGGTCAAGGTGCTGGCCTCGCGGCTGGCCAGCGACAAGGCGTTCCGGCACCGGATCCGGGTGGAGGCGCAGGCCGCCGCGCGGCTGTGCCACCCCAACATCACCAACGTGTACGACTACGGCGAGTCCGTGCAGGTCGGCCTGACCGTGCCGTACGTGGTGATGGAGCTGGTCGACGGCGGTCCGCTCAGCGGGCGGCTCGGCCGCGACGGGCAGCTTCCCTGGCGGGAGGCCATGACCATCGGCGCGGAGGTCGCCTCGGCGCTGGCCGCCGCGCACGCCCGCGGTGTGGTGCACCGGGACGTGACCCCGGGCAACGTGATGCTGACCCCGACCGGCGTGAAGGTCGTCGACTTCGGCATCTCGGCGCTGGTGGGGGAGAGCGACAAGGGGCCGGACGGCGCGTTGCTCGGCACGCCCGCGTACCTGGCGCCGGAGCGGCTGGACAACGGCCACGTCTCGCCGGCCACCGACGTGTACGCGGTCGGGCTGCTGCTCTACCGGATGCTCACCGGCCGCCTGCCGTGGCAGGCCAGCACCACCACCGAGATGCTGCGCGCCCACATGTACCGCGACCCGGACCCGATGCCCGCGGTGCCGGGGCTGCCCGAGCCGGTCGCCTCGCTCGTGCAGCGGTGCCTGGCCAAGCGCCCCGAGGACCGCCCGGCGACCGCCGAGGTGGCCCGTACGCTCGCCGAGGCGGCAGGTATCGCGGCGATCGTGCCGGTGTCGCCGGCGTTCGGCCGGATGGACCCGGCGCTCGCCGAGAACGCCGGCACCACCATCCTGCCGTGGTCGGCGGAGACCGACGCGCTGCCGTTCTCGGTGGTGCGTACCCGCACCAGGCGGGCGGTGGCGCGGCGGCGCAAGGTGGAGGCCGGGGTCGCCGCCGTCGGGCTGGTCGCGGTGACCGCCACCCTGTGGGGGCTGACGTCGCGGAGCCCGGCCAGCGGCGGGGTGGAGCCGACCGAAGCGCGGATGAGCCTGCCCGAGACGATCCCGTGCGCTGTCGACTACTCGCTGCGCCGCGACACCGGCAAGGACTTCTCCGCCGAGCTGACGCTCACCAACACCAGCGACCGGGAACTGCGCGGCTGGACCATGAACTTCACGTTCCCCGGCAAGCAGACGGTCACCACGGCCCAGCCCACGGCACGTCAGGTGGGGCGTACCGTCTCGATCGCCGCACCGGCGACGGACCCGGCGCTGGCCCCCGGCGCGTCGACGAAGCTGACGCTGGCCGGCCGCTACACCGGGAGCAACACGCTGCCTGTCGAGTTCACGCTCGGCGACAGCACCTGCGGCGTGCAGGTCTCCGGCATCGCCGGCTCGGCGCCGACCACCGCGCCGCCGGTGAAGACGCCGGTCAAGCCGGCCACCAAGACCACCGCCAAGAGCGGGCCGGCGAAGGCCAAACCGGCGCCGGCGAAACCGAAGCCCAAGGCCGCGCCGAAGTCCAAGGGCAAGGAGAACGGCAAGGGAAAAGCAAAGTAGACCGGCCGAAGGGGGGTGGGCACGGCAAGGGCAAGGGTCCGAAGAAGGGCTGACAGGCGAGACCTGCCGTCAGGTCGGCGCCGTCGTCAGGTCAGCGCGGAGAAGCGCTGCACCTGGGTGATGCCGCCCTCCACGATGAGCACGGTGTCCGCCTGCAGCACCGTGTCCGGCCCGGCATAACGGAACGGCTGCCCGGACTGCTTCTCGCCCACCACCATGACGCCGTACCGGTCCTGCGGTGCGATGTCGCGCAGTGACCGCCCGACCAGCGGCGCGGGCACCTTGACCTTGGCGATGGCGAAGTCGTCGTCGAACTCGATGAAGTCGAGCATCCGGCTGACGATCAGGTGCGCCACCCGCTCGCCGGTCTCCGCCTCGGGGAAGACCACGTGGTGCGCGCCGACCGAGTGCAGGATCTTCGCGTGCTTCTCCGAGGTGGCCCGCGCCCAGATCTGCTCGATCCCCAGCTCGGCCAGCGCCAGTACGGTGAGCACGCTCGCCTCCAGCGACGCCCCGATCGCGACCACGACCCGGCGGAAGTCCGCCAGCCCGAGCTGGCGCAGCACCACCTCCTCGGTGCTGTCCGCCTGCACCACCCGGTCGAGGTCGGCCGACCAGTGCTGGACCCGGGCCGGGTCACGGTCGATCGCCAGCACCTCGTAACCGAGACGGGACAGGGACTCCGCCAGGCGCGTGCCGAACCGGCCCAGGCCGATCACCGCGATGCCTGTCTCCTCCGGATGTCTAGCCGACAATGGGTTGCTCCTCCGGGTAGCGGTACAGCCGTCGACGGGTGTTCAACGCGATGGCCGAGCCGAGGGTGAGCGGCCCGACCCGGCCGATGTACATGAGCGCGGTCAGCACGTACTGACCCGGCGGGGAGAGCTGCCCGGACACCCCGACGGTCAGACCGGTCGTGCTGAACGCGGAGGTGACCTCGAACAACGCGGCCGAGAACGACACGTGCGAGGTCAGCGCGATCAGGCCGACGGTTCCCCCGGCCACGAGCGCCACGCTCAGCAGCGCCACGGTCAGCGCCTGCCGCTGGCTCGCCGCCGCCACCCGGCGGCGCCCGACAGTGGTGTCCGGCTCGCCCCGCAGCTCGGCCCAGATGGCGAAGCCGAGCAGGAAGAACGTGGAGACCTTGATGCCGCCGGCGGTGCTGGCGCTGCCGCCGCCGATGAACATCAGGCCGATCAGCATCGGGTAGCTCTCGTCGGTGAGGTGCCCGACGTTGATCACGTCGAAGCCGCCGGTACGGCTCAACGCGATCTGCGTGAACGACGCCAGCAGCTTGCCCTGCACGTCGAAGGTGCCGATCGTGAACGGGTTGGTCCACTCGGCCATCAGCAGGTAGGCGACGCCGAAGACGGTCAGCACCACGCTGCCCCACACGGTCAGCTTCGTGGCGACCGCCCAGCGCGCCGGCTGCCGCCACTCGCGTACCGCCTCGAACAGCGCCGGGAAGCCCAGCCCGCCGATGATCGCGCCGATGCTGAGCGGCAGCGCCACCCAGCCGTCCCGGGAGAACGCGATCAGGCCGTCGGAGTAGAGCGCGAACCCGCCGTTGTTGAACGCCTGCACCGAGTGGAACACCGCCGACCAGAGCGCCCGGCCCGGCCGGTAGTCGTACGCCAGGAACAGGCGCGTGGCGATCACCGCGGTCATCAGCGCCTCGATCACGAAGACGGTCGCCGCGATGCGCAACAGCAGCCGGCGTACGTCGCCGAGGCCGAACTCGGCGGTCTCCGCCTGCACGAGCAGCCGGTTACGCAGGCCGAGCTGGCGGGAGACCGCCAGGATCACCAGCGACGCCCCGGTCAGGATGCCCAGACCGCCGAGCTGCGTCAGCACGGTGATCATCACGAGCCCGAAGCCGTTCCAGTAGTTCGGCGTGTCGGTCACCGCCAACCCGGTCACCGACACCGCCGACGTGGACGTGAACAGCGCGGTGACGAACGGGGTGTACCGCTGCTCGTTGGTGGCCCAGGGCAGCATGAGCAGACCGGTGCCGACCAGGATCACCGCCAGGAACCCCAACGGCACCAGCCGTACGGGCTTCCGGAGCAGGCGGCGCATCCCGTCATCTTCCGTCCGGAGATTCACCGGCAGGTCAGGAACCGACCAACTGGCGGTCAACCACGACCGGTCTGCTGTGCGTACCCATCGACGACAGGAGACGGCGTTGCGACGTACCCTTTCCACCCTCGGCGTGGCCGGCGCGCTGCTCGCGGCGGCCGCTGTGGTGGTGCCGGCCGTGGCCGCCCAGGCCGGCCCGGACCACCGCGCCGAGCGTGCCCCCGCGGCCCAGCGGCCGATCGTGATCGGCCACCGCGGCGCGAGCGGCTACCGCCCGGAGCACACCCTGGAGGCCTACCGGCTCGCCATCCGCCAGGGCGCCGACTTCATCGAGCCGGACCTGGTCTCGACCAAGGACGGCGTCCTGGTCGCGCGGCACGAGAACGAGATCTCCGGTACGACCGACGTGGCCGCCCGCCCCGAATTCGCCGGCCGCAAGGCGACGAAGACCATCGACGGGGTCACCGTCACCGGCTGGTTCACCGAGGACTTCACGCTGGCCGAGCTGAAGACGCTGCGGGCCAAGGAGCGGCTGCCCCAGGTGCGGGTCGCGAACACCGCGTTCGACGGCAGGTTCGAGATCCCGACGTTCCAGGAGGTCATCGACCTGGCGCGGGCCGAGTCGAAGGCCCGGGGCCGGACCATCGGCGTCTACCCGGAGACCAAGCACCCCACCTACTTCGCCTCGATCGGCCGCCCGCTGGAGGAGCCGCTGGTGGCGGTGCTGCGCCGCAACCGGCTCACCCACCGCGCCGACCCGGTGTTCGTCCAGAGCTTCGAGACCGCCAACCTGCGCAAGCTCGACAAGATGATCGACGTACGGCTGGTGCAGCTCATGGACGCGAGCGGCGCGCCCTACGACTTCGTCGCGGGCGGAGACAAGCGGACCTACGCGGACCTGGCCACGCCCGCGGGACTTGCCTGGATCTCCCGGTACGCCGACGGCGTCGGCCTGAACAAGAACCTGATCGTGCCCCGGGACTCCGCCGGCCGGCTGCTCGCGCCGACCTCGGTGATCCGCGACGCGCACCGGCAGAAGCTGGTGGTGCACGCGTGGACGTTCCGGGCCGAGAACCAGTTCCTGCCTGCGGACTTCCGCATCGGCACCGACCCGAACGCGCGTGGTGACATCACGTCCGAGTACGAGCTGTTCCTCGACCTGGGCCTGGACGGCGTGTTCAGCGACCACCCCGACACGGCCGTGGCCGCCCGAGCCGGCCGCTGACCCTGCTCCGCTGAAACGGGGTGCTCGCCGTTCCGGCGGGCACCCCGTCCGCGCTTTCCCCGGCCCCGTCGCGCTCGGCCGCCCCCGAGATCTTGGTACGAAACGGCCCCTCCAAGGGCCATTCCATACCAAGATCTCGCGAGGGCGGTGGCGGTGGTGGTGGGCGGTGGTGGCGGGGCTTGTCGCGCGGGGCGGGCGCCACTTCGGGGAAGTGGCTGCTTCCGGGCGCGATGATGCCGCCACTTCGACGTAGTGGAGTTGATCAGCTCGGGGGTTCGGCTACGTACGTGCCGCGGCCGGGCTGGCCGGTGATCAACTCGCGATCGTGCAGCAACGACATCGCACGGTAGGCCGTGTTCATGTGGACGCCGTAGGTCTCGGCGAGTTCACGGGTCGAGGGCAGTCTGTCGCCGGGCTTCAGCTCGCCGCTCTTGATCTTCGCGGCGATGTCGTTGGCGATACGGCGGAACGGTGCTTCAGCTGTGGGCATGGTGGGGACTCCGGTTGGTTCGGCGAATCCGATCCTGCCCTGCCTACACAGGCACTGCGACAGGTCGCGCGATGGCGTGGGACGACATTGCCGGCGAGGTGCGCGTGGTGGGGGCGGCCATCCCGGGTCGGTGCGGTTACGTGGCGATGTCCGGCGTTGTAACGTGCGGCCATCCCGTCACAGGTACTTGTGTGCGCCGACCACATAGCCCGTGGGTGACGTCACTTCTAGCGTGAGCCGACAACTGACATTCCCCCTGTCCTCACCTGGAGTCGCAATGACGATCCGGCACACGCGACGGGTGTTCCTTACCGCCGCCACCTCGGTGGCGGTCGCTCTGGCCGCCACGGCCTGTGGCAGCCCGCAGGACACCGCATCCGGCGGCGGCGACGCCGCCCCGGTCAAGGTCGGTCTGGTCTACTCCCAGTCCGGGCCGCTCGCCAGCTACGGCAAGCAGTACATCGAGGGTTTCAAGGCGGGCCTCGACTTCGCCACCAAGGGCACCGGCAAGGTCGGTGACCGCACGATCGAGGTGACCGAGGCCGACGACGCGGGCGACCCGGCCAAGGCCGTGTCCGCCGCGAAGGACCTGATCGGCAAGGGTACGAAGATCATCGCGGGGTCCACCTCCTCCGGGGTGGCGCTCCAGGTGGCGCCGATCGCCGCGCAGAACAAGGTGCTGTTCATCTCCGGCCCGGCCGCCACCGACGCGGTGACCGGCGCGAACAAGTACACGTTCCGTTCCGGCCGTCAGTCGTGGCAGGACGTGGTGACCGCCCGGTCGTTCATCGGCGACGCGGGCGGCAAGAAGGTCGTCGTGTTCGCGCAGGACGGCGCGTTCGGCGACGCGAACGAGGCCGCCGTGAAGGCCGTCATCGGCGGTGCGGGCGCGAACGTGAGCAGCGTCCGGGCCCCGGCCAGCGCCACCGAGTTCACGCCGTTCGCCAGCCAGATCAAGGCCGCCAAGCCGGACCTGCTCTTCGTCGCCTGGGCGGGCACCACCGCCGGTGCCATGTGGCAGACGCTCGACCAGCAGGGCGTCCTCGCCTCCACCACTGTCGTCACCGGCCTGGACATCCGTGCCTCGTGGCCGACGTTCGGCGCGGCCGGCAGCAAGATCTCGTTCCTGTCGCACTACTTCGACGGCGCCAGCGACACCGAGGCCGCCAAGGCCGCGAAGGCGAAGGTGCCGGGCGGCACGCTCGACCTGTTCCACCCGGACGGGTTCGCCGCCGCGCAGATGGTCGTCCGGGCCGTGCAGGAGGGCGGCGACGACGTGGAGAAGATGATCAAGGCGCTGGAGGGCTGGGAGTTCGAGGGCGTCAAGGGCACCATGAAGATCCGCGCCGAGGACCACGCCCTGCTCCAGCCGATGTACCAGGCCAAGCTCTCCGGCAGCGGCACCGCCTTCACGGCGACCGCGCAGAAGTCGCTCACCGGTGACGAGAGCGCGCCGCCCGTCGCGCAGATGAAGGGCTGACCCGTGCTCGCCACCCGCGGTCTGACCTGGCGGATCGGTGAGGTCGCCATCGTCGACTCCGTCTACCTCGATCTGGCGCCGGGGGAGTTCCTCGGCGTGATCGGGCCCAACGGCGCAGGCAAGACCTCCCTGTTCAACCTGATCACCGGCCTGCGCCGGCCCACCGAGGGCACGGTCCTGCTGGACGGCGCGGACATCACCGCGCTTCCGCCGCACCGGCGTGCCCGGCTCGGACTGGGGCGTACCTTCCAGGCGTCCTCGGTCTTCGGCTCGCTGAGCGTGCGGGAGAACGTCCGGCTCGCCGTACAGGCACACCGGGGTGGCTCGATGAAGCTGTGGCGGCGGGCGGCGGCCGACCGGGAGGTGGCCGCCGCCGCCGACGCGGCGCTCGACCGGGTCGGCCTGCACCACAGGGGTACGGCGCTCGCCGGCACCCTGGCCCACGGCGAGAAGCGCAAGCTGGAGATCGCGCTGCTGCTCGCCGGTGAACCCCGGGTGATGCTGCTGGACGAGCCGATGGCCGGCGTGAGCGCCGAGGACGTGCCCGAGCTGGTCAGCGTGATCAAGTCGTTGACCGGCGACAGCGGCCGGGCGGTGCTCATGGTGGAACACCACATGGACGTGATCCTGGAACTGGCCGACCGGATCGCCGTGATGCACCACGGCGCGCTGCTGGCGTGCGACACCCCGGACACGGTGATGGCGAACGCCACCGTGCAGGAGGCGTACCTGGGGGAGGCGCTCTAAATGACCGAACCTGTCCTGTCCGTGGCGGACCTGTCCGTGCGGATCGCCGGGCTGCACATCCTCCAGGGGGTGTCGTTCGAGGTCGCGCCGACCGGCGTGACGGTGCTGCTCGGACGCAACGGCGTCGGCAAGACCACCACGTTGCGCGCGATCGTCGGGCTGACGCCGCGCGGCGGTGAGGTGCGCGGCAGCGTACGCATGGGGGCGCGCAGCCTGCTCGCGCGCCCCACCCACCGGCTGGTCCGCGACGGCCTCGGCTACGTGCCGGAGGACCGTTGCGTCTTCGCCGCGCTCACCGTCGCGGAGAACCTGCGGCTCGCCGAACGGCGGGGCGTCACGCCCGCGTACGACAAGGTCTTCTCGCTCTTCCCCGAGCTGGAGCGGCGCGGACGGCAACGGGCCGGCTCGCTGTCCGGCGGGCAGCAGCAGATGCTCGCGATCGGCCGGGTGCTGCTGAACGACAACCGGCTGCTGCTGGTCGACGAGCCGACGAAAGGGCTGGCGCCGAAGGTGGTGACCGAGGTGGCCGAGGTGCTGGAACGGGTGGCGGAATCGGTGCCGGTGCTGCTGGTCGAGCAGAACCTGGCGGTGGTACGGCGGCTGGCGACCGACGCGGTGGTGCTCTCCGCCGGGAAGGTCGCCTGGACCGGCGACGCCCAGGAGCTGCTGCTGGAGACCGCGCTGACGAAGTCGTTGCTCGGTGTGGGTTCGGCGGAGGTGCGCTCGTGAACACAGTGGTTCTGCTGACGCTGACCGGGCTGGGCCTGGCGGCGCTGTACTTCCTCGTGGCCTCCGGCCTGTCCCTCGTCTTCGGCCTCGCCGACGTGCTCAACTTCGCGCACGGGCTGTTCCTCGGCGTGGGCGCGTACGCGACCTGGTGGGCGGCGGGCAACCTGCCCGGCGCCGGGCCGGACGGGTTCGGCTTCGTGCTGGCTGTCGTCTTCGGCGTGCTGGCCGGTTCGCTCGTCGCGGTGCTCGTGGAGCTGGTGCTGATCCGGCCGCTGTACTCCCGCACCATCGAGCAGGTGCTGGTCACCGTCGGCCTGTCGCTCGCCGGGGTGGCGCTGCTCCAGGCCACCTGGGGTGCAGACCCGCGGCCGTTCCCGCGTCCGGACTGGAGCCGGGGCGTCACCTCGGTGCTCGGCGCCCAGGTGCCGAACGCCGGGCTGCTGCTGATCGTCGCCGCCGCTGTGGTGCTCGGCGCGCTGCTGGCGTTCCTGCGCTGGACCCGGTACGGCCTGATCATCCGGGCCGGCGTGGAGAACCGGGAGATGGTGACGGCGCTCGGCATCGACGTGCGCAAGGCGTTCACGCTGGTCTTCGCGATCGGCGGGGCCGCCGCCGCGCTTGCGGGCGCGCTCGGCGGCGTCTACTTCGGCACCGTCTCGCCGGGGCAGGGCGGCTCGCTGCTGATCTTCGCCTTCATCGTGGTGGTGATCGGCGGGATGGGCTCGGTGGTCGGGTCCGCGTACGCGGCGGTCGCGGTGGGGCTGCTGCAACAGTTCGTCAACTACTACGGCACGTCCGGGCTGGGCGACCTGTGCGTGGTCGGTCTGCTCGCCGTGGTGCTGCTGCTGCGTCCGCAGGGCCTGGCCGGAAAGGTGGCTCACGCATGACCGAGGTCAAGAGCGCCGAGACGCCGGCACCCCCGGCTGCGGTACCGGACGAGCTGAGCCCGGGCCGCGCCCGCTGGCACGGACTGCGCCCGTACCTGCCGCTCGTGGCGCTGGTGGTGGCGGCGGTCCTGCCGTACTCCACACTGCACCTGCCGGGGATCTTCGAGGGGCCGCTGAACTCGCCGGGCACGCTGCAACTGCTCGCCATCTGCCTGGTCTTCGGCGGGCTCGCGGCCGGGTACGACCTGCTGTTCGGGCGTACCGGCATGCTCTCCTTCGGGCACGCCCTCTACTTCGCCGCCGGGGTGTACGGCACCGACATCCTGGTCACCAAGGCCGGGCTGCCGCTGTGGCAGGCCGCCGTGCTGACGGTGATCGGCGGGACGACGCTCGCCGCGCTGCTCGGTGCGGTGGCCCTGCGCACGGTGGGCATCGCGTTCGCCATGGTGACGCTGGCGTTCGCGCAGGTCGGGGCGATCCTGGTGGCCCGCGACTTCGGCGGTCTCACCGGCGGCGAGGAGGGTCTGCCGCTGGACGTCTCCGGGCTGCCGTCGGCGCTGGTGGGCGTCACCAACACGGTGAACCTGTACTGGCTGGCGCTGGCGTACCTGGCCATCGTGGTCCTCGTGGTGCACCGGGTCAGCGCCTCGCCGACCGGGCGGGTGCTCGCCGGGCTGCGCGACGACGAGCGGCGGATCGGGGTGCTGGGGCTCGACCCGTACCGGTTCAAGCTCGTCGCGTTCACGCTCGCCGGCGGTCTCGCGTCGGCCGGCGGTGTGGTCTACGTGCTGATCGTCGGCGGCGCCAGCCCGCACATCACCTCGTCGGAGCTGACGCTGTCGCTGCTGGTCATGGTGGTGCTCGGCGGCCCCGGCACGCGGTGGGGGCCGGTGCTGGGCGGCGTCCTCTACATGTACCTCGACCACCGGCTCACCGCGTTCGGCAGCAGCGACGCGGTGAACAGCCTGCCCGCGTTCCTCAGCCACCCGCTGAGCCAGCCCCTGTTCGTCCTGGGCACTGTGTTCATCCTGGCCGTCTACTTCTTCCCCGGCGGCCTGGCCAGCCTGCGCTCCCGCGTAACCCCCCTCCTCACCGCCCTCCGCCGCTCCCGCTGACCCCCGCTGACCCCCGCCCCGCCCCGGCGATCATGAAGTTGACGGCACGACACGCCGTGTCCGGCCCGCGCCAACTTCATGATCGACCGGGGCGACGTGCTCGGCCGCTGACACGCGGAAGGGGCGGCGGCCCCCCGTGTGGCCACCGCCCCTCGCGCGTCCGTCGTGGTCAGCCGTTGAGCATCTCGTACGCCGACGCCGGCGCCTTCTGCACCTGCGCGCCGGTCGGTGCGCTGAGCTTCGGCGCCTTGCCGAAGTCGTAGTACTTGGCGACCAGCTTCATCGCCTTCTTCTTGCCCGCGGCCGGCACGTCCAGGGTCAGCGACGTGAGGTTCCCGTCCGGCCCGACCACAGCCGTGAACGGCACCTTCTTCGCCGCGTCACCGAGCGCGTCCACGTCCACGGTGCTGAAGTTCTCGCGGATGTCGGCGTTCGCGGTCAGGTCGGCGAACCCGCCGTACGTGCCGTTGCCCCGGTCCTCGACCGTCTCCGCGGTCCGGATCACCGCGGCCGTGTTGGCCGGGTCGGCGTTCTGGTAGACAGGCACGTCGGAGGCGTCGTCGAGCTTGGTGCGGTCCAGGAGCATCCAGCGCTTCGGCAGCTTCATGATGTCGTGCAGACCGGGGATGCCGGTGAGCTTGACCCGGACCCAGATGTCCTCCTCGATCACCCGGAAGGTCATCGCCATGGTGAACTCCGGGTCCTTGATCTTCTCCGACATGGACAACTCGAGGCCCTGCGCCGCCGGGTCGACCACCCCGTCGAACTTCTCCGCGCCCTCGATGGTGGAGAACCGGAAGGCCGGGTCCTTCTCGTCCGGCACGGCGGCCAGCAGCGCGGCCTTCGGGTCGGCCGACGGGCTGGGCGCCGCTCCGGTGCCCTCGGAGGCGTCGCCGGTTCCGCACCCCGCGGACAGGACGGTGGTGGCCAGCACGGCCGTCGCGAGAGCCGCGATCCGCCGGAGGCTCGCGGCGGAACCGATTCGCTGCGTCATGGTGTTCGACTCGCTTTCCCAGGTGATTGTTGCCGGGGAAGTATCGCCAGCCGTCACGGCGTTCCCGCTGCCGTTATGCTGCCGTCCGACTGCCGTCGGCCACGGTGGGCGGGGGCAGTCGGTACGGGGGCGGAAACTCGCATGTCAGAGGCGCTGCGCTTCGAACTCCTCGGCCCGCAGCGGGCCTGGTACGCCGGCCGACCACTCGATCTCGGCCCGGCCAAGCAGCGGGCCGTGCTGGCCGTGCTGCTGCTCGCCGCGGGCCGTCCCGTGCCGACCGGGCAGATCGTCGAGGCGGTCTGGCCGGACGAGGCGCCGGTGAACGGCCTCAACGTGGTGCAGAAGCACGTGGCCGGTCTGCGCCGGATGCTGGAACCCGACCGGTCGCCGCGTACGCCGGCCCGGGTGCTCACCCTCACCGACGCGGGCTACCTGCTGCGCGTGCCGCCCGAGGCGGTGGACGTGGCGCGCTTCGAGCGCGGCGTGCGGCGTGCGCGGGCGGCACAGGCGGCCGGGCGTACGGCGGAGGCGCTGACCGAGGTGAGCGCCGCGCTGGAGCTGTGGCAGGGGGAGCCGTTCACCGGGTTCGGCGGCGCGTACTTCGAGACGGCCCGGCACCGCCTCGTGGAGATGCGGGCGGTCGCGCTGGAGACGCGTACCGAACTGGAGCTGGCCGACGGCCGGCACGGCGAGCTGGTCGGCCGGCTGGTCGAGCTGGTCGCCGAGTTCCCGGTCCGGGAACGGCTGCGTCACCAGCTCATGCTGGCGTTGCACCGCAGCGGACGGCAGGCCGAGGCGCTGGCCGCCTACCGTGACTACGCCGGGCTGCTCCGGGACGAGTACGGCATCGAGCCGGGGGAGCCGCTCCAGGATCTGCACCGGCGCATTCTGCGCGCCGACCCGGATCTCCTCGCGCAGGCGCCGCGTCGTCCGGCCGGATCCGGCGACAGGTGGGCGGTCGGCGGCCCGGAGCCGTCTCCGGCCCCCGCCGAGGAACCGGCCCGGCCGCTGCCCATGAGCCCGGCCGAGAGCCCGCTTCCGCTCACGGCGCCGCCCCAGCCCGCCGCTCCGCCCCAGCCCACAGCTCCGGCCCAACCCACGGTCTCGGCTCAACTCACCGTTCCGGTGCAGTTCACCGTCTCGGCGCAGCCGGGCAGCCCGTTCCCGCCGCCACCGGCCGGCCCGGGTGAGTCGCCGACCGGCCTGCCGGCCTGGGTCGCGCCACCGGTCGCGCCGCTGTTCGGTGCCGTGCCGCCGTCCCGGCGTCCGGCCGGAGTGCCCGGGTGGTTGAGCGTCGTCGCGACTGTGGGCGGCGCGTTCATCGCCCTGCTCTCGTTCGGCATGCTCACCTGGCTGGTGGTGCTGCTCTACGGGATCTGGCGGCGGGGCTGGGGCAGCATCCTCGCCGCGGTCTGCTACCTGACCGTCGCCGTGACATTCGTGGTGGTCGTCGGCGGTAGCGAGACGGAGGAGGTCAGCGGACCCGAGGGCGCCATGATCCTGATCTGGCTGACCACCTGGATCTCGGGCGTCCCGCACGTGGTGCTGCTCAACGGCCGGCTGCTCGCCTGGCTGCGCGGGCTCTGGCGTGGCCGGCCGTACGCCGACCGCAACCGGCTGCGCCGGGAGTACGCCCGCTACCTGCTCTACCAGTACCCGTCGGCGCGGGAGGACCTGCGCATCGGCCGCCCCGACCTACCCCGGGCGTACGACGACGGCGGACTGGTGGACGTCAACTCGGTGCCGGACCACGTGATCAGCGGGCTGCCGGGACTGACCCGGTCGCAGGCGCAGCATGTGGTGGTCGACCGGCGGATGCGCGGCCCGTACACGTCGATGGAGGAGCTGGCCTCGCGGTGCCTGCTGCCGGCGGCGGCGACGGACTCGTTGCGCGAGCTGCTGATCTTCCTGCCGCCCGCACCGACACCCGTACCGCCGCCCACGTCGCCGCCCGGTCCGCCGGTGACGTCGGTGGCCCCTGGTAGAAATGCCGGATGAGCCAGGATCGGATGGCCGTCCGGGAGCGTGCCGAGGCGGTGCTGCGGCGGCTGGCGGGTGACCACGCCCGGCTGCGCGAGGACCAGTGGCGGGCCATCGAGGCGCTCGTGGTCGACCGGCGGCGGGTGCTCTGCGTGCAGCGCACCGGCTGGGGCAAGTCGGCCGTCTACTTCGTGGCCACCGCGCTGCTGCGCGAGGGCGACCGGCACGGGCCGACCGTGATCGTCTCGCCGCTGCTGGCGCTGATGCGCAACCAGGTCGAGTCCGCCGCCCGCGCCGGCATCCGGGCATGCACCATCAACTCGGCGAACCTGGACGAGTGGGACGAGATCACCGCCGAGATCCACGCCGGCGCCGTCGACGTACTGCTGATCAGCCCGGAACGCCTGAACAACCCGGACTTCCGCGACGGCGTGCTGCCGAAGCTCGCAGCCACCACCGGGCTGCTCGTGGTGGACGAGGCGCACTGCGTCTCCGACTGGGGGCACGACTTCCGGCCCGACTACCGGCGGCTGCGCACGTTCCTGGCCAACCTGCCCGAGCGCACGCCGGTGCTCGCCACCACCGCCACCGCCAACGCCCGGGTCACCCAGGACGTGGCCGAGCAGCTCGGTGACGCCCTGGTGCTGCGGGGCACCCTGGACCGCGAGTCGCTGCGCCTCGGCGTACTCGATCTGCCGAGCCCGGCCCACCGCCTGGCCTGGCTGGCCGACCACCTGGACCGGCTCCCCGGCTCGGGGATCGTCTACACGCTCACCGTCGCGGCGGCCACCGAGACGGCCGACTTCCTGCGCGGCCGGGGCTGGTCGGTCGCCTCCTACACCGGGCAGGCCGAGGACGCCGACCGGCGGGCCGCCGAGCAGGACCTGCTGGACAACAAGATCAAGGCGCTGGTCGCCACCAGCGCGCTCGGCATGGGCTTCGACAAGCCCGACCTGGGCTTCGTCGTGCACCTGGGCGCGCCGCCCTCGCCGATCGCCTACTACCAGCAGGTCGGCCGCGCCGGCCGGGCCGTCGAGCACGCCGAGGTGCTGCTGCTGCCCGGCGTGGAGGACGCGGCGATCTGGCGGTACTTCGCCTCGCTCGCCTTCCCGCCCGAGGAGCAGGTGCGCGCCGTGCTCGCCGCGCTGGACACCGAACGGCCGATCTCCACCCAGGCCCTCGAACCGGTGGTCGACCTGCGCCGGGCCCGGCTGGAGCTGATGCTCAAGGTGCTCGACGTGGACGGCGCGGTCCGCCGGGTGCGTGGCGGCTGGCTCGCCACCGGCGAACCCTGGGTCTACGACGAGGCCCGGTTGCGGCGCGTCGCCGACGCGCGCGCCGCCGAGCAGCGGGCCATGCGGGAGTACGCCTCGACGTCCGGCTGCCGGATGCGCTACCTGCGGGAAGGGCTGGACGACACGGGGGCGCAGGACTGCGGGCGGTGCGACAACTGCGCCGGCCCGTTGTTCGACGCCGCTGTCTCCGACCAGGCGCTGACCGCCGCGCAGACGTTCCTCGGGCGGCCCGGCGTGCCGATCCCGCCGAAGAAGCTCTGGCCGACCGGGTTGGAGTCGGTCGGCGTACCCCTGAAGGGCCGCATCCCCCCGGCGGAGCAGGCGCTGCCCGGCCGGGCCGTGGGCCGCCTGTCCGACCTGGGGTGGGGTGGGCGGCTGCGCGGGCTGGTCGGGCCGGAGGCGCCGGACGGCCCGGTGCCCGACGACGTGGTGGCCGCTGTGGTCGAGGTGCTGAAGGCATGGGCGCACGGCGACGACCCGTGGCCCCGGCGGCCGGCGGGTGTGGTCGCGGTCGGCTCCCGGACGCGACCGCTGCTGGTCGGCTCGCTGGCCGAGCGGATCGCCGCCGTGGGCCGGCTGCCGCTGCTCGGCCAGGTCGTCCCGGCCGGGCCTGGCGGCGGCGGGCCGCGCGGCAACAGCGCCCAGCGGGTACGCGCGCTGCACGACGCCTTCCGCCTGCCGGACGAGCTGGCCGGTGCGCTGGCGGGGCTGGACGGCCCGGTGCTGCTGGTGGACGACCTGGTCGACTCGGGCTGGACGATGGGCACGGTGGCGCGGCTGCTGCGCCGGGCCGGTGCGCCGGACGTGCTGCCGCTGGCGCTCGCGGTGGCCGGCTGACCCGTCCCTCGGCCTGCCTGACGGGAGTCCCGGCGTGGCGTGCCGCCGGTCGGCGCGGCAGTTCCCGGGCTGCGGGAAAAGTTCCCGGGCCGGGCGGAATGCGAGCGTCACCACCGTCGGCGGACCGTCGTCGGGCCCGCACCCGGGCGGCGGTACCGTGGGGTCATGACCGAGCAGCGACCCGTCGTCCAGACGTACACCGTGACCGGGATGACCTGCGGACACTGTGTCAAGGCGGTGACCGAGGAGCTGTCCGCGCTGCCCGGCGTCGACGAGGTCCGGATCGATCTGACCAGCGGCACCGCCACTGTCACCAGCGCGGCGCCGCTGCCCGTCGAGTCCGTGCGTGCCGCTGTGGACGAGGCGGGTTACGAGCTGGTCGGCGGCGGTGCCTGAGTCGTCGTCCGTCACGTCCGGCACCGGCGTCGTCCCCGACGACTCCGAGGCCGGTTCCGGCGCTCCCGCGGCGCAGCCCGGGGATGCGGCTCTGGCCGGGGACGCTGTTCCGTCCGAGGGCGCGGGACGGTCTGCGGACGCGGCTCTGCCCGGGGACGCGGCGCTGGCCGGGGACGGTTCGAGTGGTTCGGCCGGGGCGGCCGGGCCCGTCGCTGTTGACCGGGAGACGTTGCGGCTGGCCCTGGTGGTGGGCGGCCTGGTGCTCGCCGTCCTGCTCGGCTTCGGCCTCGGGCGGATGAACGCGCCGGCCGACCCGGCCCGGCCCGCCGGCACGACGGCCGGCGGGGTCGCCACGGGCGGCGCCGACGGCGGCGCGCACGCCCACTCACCCGGGACCGGCGCGCACACGCACGACGGCGCAACAGTCACCCAGGGCGGCGGCGACGGCGCGACCGGACTGTCGATCACCTCGGCCGGCTACACGCTGGTGCCGTCGACCGAGCTGGTCGCGGGCCGCGCCGGTGAGCTGCGCTTCCAGATCCGCGACGACCAGCGCCGGGCGGTCACCCGGTTCGCCGTCGTGCACGACAAACCGATGCACGTGATCATGGTCCGGCGTGACCTCGGCGGTTACCGGCACCTGCACCCGACGATGGCCGCCGACGGCACCTGGTCGGTGCCGATCACGGCACCTGAGGCGGGCCCCTGGCGGATGTACGCGGACTTCACCGCGGTGGCCGACGACGGCCGCCAGGTCGCCGTGGTGCTCGGCGCCGACCTGACCGCGTCCGGCGCGTACCGGCCCCGGCCGCTGCCCGCCGCCGCCACGTCGGCCACCGTCGACGGGTTCACCGTCGGGTACGCGGGCACGCCGGAGGTGGGGAAGTCGGTGCCGCTGCGGTTCCGGGTCACCGGGACGGGCGGCGCGGCGGCGGCGCTGGAGCCGTACCTCGGGGCGTACGGGCACCTGGTGGCGCTGCGCGAGGGCGACCTCGGTTACCTGCACGTGCACCCGGAGCCGGTGCGCGACGGCGACGACGTGACGTTCTGGCTGACCGCGCCGGGGCCGGGTAGCTACCGGATGTTCCTGGACTTCCAGGTCGGCGGCGTGGTGCGGACCGCCGAGTTCACGCTGACCGTGGCCTGAGCCCTCGTCGCCCGCCCGGCGCTCAGCCGGCCCGGCGGACCGGGCGGCGGGCCAGGTAGCGGAGCAGATCGCGGATGTGGTGCTTCTCCTCGGCGGGCACGTTCGGGTCGGCGAGCCGATCCAGGATGACGCGCACGTCGGCCTCCACCGGGCCGTCCTCGGCGCCCCGGCGGCGGGGCAACGGCCCGGCGTCGGGCAGGCCCAGCGCGCGGAACGCCGCAGCCACGGGCAGGTCGAGGGCGGCGCAGAAGCCGCGGACCTTCGCGAGTTCGGGGTAGTCCTGCCAGTCGCCGGCCAGCCAGCGGAACACAGTGGAGCGGCCGACGCCGGTGTGGGTGGCGAGGTCGGTCACCGTCCAGCCGCGCTCCTCGCGCGCGGCGTCGATGGCCCGTCGTACGAAGCGCGCGAAGGCCATCTGTGGCGAAACGTCTGCGGAACCCATCCCTGGTGGATCTGTCCCCTTCCTCCGGTGGCCCGGCTCGCGCACCGAGCCTAGTACGCCGGGCCGGAGAAGTAACTGACTGATCGGTCCGGAGGTCTCATTGGCGGGACCGCCCGACTACGGAAAGTTGCCGCCGGTCAACTAAGCTGAGGCAATCCTGGATGTCGATGGAGGAACAGAATGGCCGAGCCGGACCGCCCCGTACCGCATCGCCCCGGCGCGGTGAGCCTCTTCTTCGTGGCCAAGGCCGCCGTGTTCGCGCTCGGCTTCTGGATCTGGCTGCTGGTGCTGGCGGTACGCGGAGGCGAGGCGACCGGCGTACACCTGATCGCCGCGACCGGCGCGATCTGCACCACACTGGCCGCTGTGGTGCTCGGCGCGCGGATGGCGTTGCAGCGCAACGCGGCCGTCCGGCACGCCGAGGTGAAGCGGTTGCTCGTGGACATCTCGTGGAACGCCTTCGCCGCCGCCGGCAACGCCGAGCATGCCGGGAAGGTGGTGCCGTTCCGGAGCGCGTCACACGACGGCGAGCGAGGTCCGACCCGTGGTGAGCGGGTGTCGGTGCTGGACCGGGGCGACCGCAACCGGGGCGAGCGCGGGCGGTAGGACCGCCGCGCTCGGCGCGCCTCGGCTCAGCGCGCCTCGGCCAGCAGCGTCTCCAGCCGGGGCGTGACACCCCACTGGCCGACCAGCTCGCGATACTCGGCGCGCTGCCCGTCTGTCGGCGCGCCTGCCGTCCGCCGTGCCCGGATCAGCAGGTTGCGCGGCGTGTGCTGGGAGTCGACGAACTCCACCACCTCGGCGCGGTAGCCGTGCAGCCGCAGCAGCGCGGCCCGCAGCGAGTCGGTGAGCACGTCGGCGAACCGCTCCCGCAGGATGCCCTGCCGGGTCAGCAGCTCGTACGGCGCGGGCGCCTGACCGCTCCGGAGCTGGGCGGCCAGGTCGTGGTGGCAGCAGGGCGCGGCCAGCACCCAGCGGGCGCCCCAGCGCACCGCCCGGGCCAGCGCCTCGTCGGTCGCGGTGTCGCAGGCGTGCAGCGCCAGCACCAGGTCGGGCGCCGGGTCGACGGCCGCGTCGGCGATGGTGCCGGCCACGAAGCCCACCCGGTCGGCCCAGCCCAGCCGCTCGGCCAGCTCGGTGTTGCGGCGGCGCTGGTCCTCGCGCACGTCCACCCCGACGAGCGTCACGTCCAGGCCGCGCTGGACCAGGTAGCGGTAGGCGGCGAAGGTCAGGTACGCGTTGCCGCAGCCCAGGTCCACCACCCGCAGCGGGCCGGTGAGGTCGTCGGGCAGCGTGGCCGCGAGCGCGCGCAGGAACGCGTCGACCTGGCGGCGCTTGGCCGCCGAGCCGCCGATCTCCCGGAACAGGGGATCACCGGGGTCGAGCAGCCACTCCTTCGCCCGGTCGTGCCCGCCCGGCTCCGGGGCCGGACGGCTGGCCGCCGCGCGGTGCACCTGCGCCTCGCCGGACTTGGTGACCCGGAGTTGGAGCGTGGCGTCGGCGGTCTCGACGTGCCAGTTGCCGAACGGCTCGGCGAGCAGTTCGTCGACAGCCGCGCCGGCCTCCGTACCCGGTGCCACGTTGCGGGTGTGCGGACGTGATCCGTCGGAGACGGCGATCTGCAACCGCGGACCGGCCTTCAGCGTGACCGGGCGCAGCTCCGCGCGTACCACCGAGGGACGCTGCCCACGACGGCGCCCGGCGGCGACCGCGCGGGTCAGCCCCGGCGCGAGCAGCAGCGCCCGCACCTCGGCCAGCGCCGAGTCCAACGCTTCCGGCATCAGTACCTACCTTCCTGCTTCCCGCCCTCGCCCTCGCCCTCGCCCTCGCGATCATGAAGTTGGCGGCCGTGAGGACGGCGTGTCGCGCCGTCAACTTCATGATCGTCGCAGTCGGCGAGTGAGCGAGAGGGCCCGGGGATGGGGACGGCCTCCGGGACCGGGGTCCGGGAGGCCGTGTCCGTTGGTGTTCGTCAGTCGGCGGTGGTGGCCTCGGCGGGCGCGCCGGTGCTGCCGCTGCGGCGACGGCGACGGCGACGCGGCTTGCTCGCCGCCTCACCCTCCGCGGCCTGCTGCGGTGCGGCGGCGGTCTCGGCCGCGCCCTCGGTGCCGATCACCGCGGTCGGCTCACCGGCCACCGTCTCGCCGGCCCGGCGGCGACGCCGACGACGCGGCGTACGCGGGGTCTCGTCGTCCCCGGCGTCGGCCTGCGCGGCGGGCGAACCGGCGGACGAACCGCCCTCGCCGCCCCGGCCACGACCGCGGTCGCGGTCGCCGCGCTCGCGGCCCCGGCTGTCGCCGCGCCGTGCGCCCCGACGCGACCGGCCGCCACCGCCCAGGTCTTCCTCGACCTCGGCGGACAGGCCGGCGCGGGTGCGCTCGGCGGTCGGCAGCGTGCCGCTGACGTCCGTCGGGATGGCCAGGTCCGTGTAGAGGTGCGCGGAGGTGTGGTACGTCTCCGGCGGCTCGGGCATGTCCAGCCCGAGCGTCTTGTCGATGATCCGCCAGCGGGGCATGTCGTCCCAGTCGACGAACGTCACAGCGACACCCGTGGCCCCGGCCCGGCCGGTACGGCCGATGCGGTGGGTGTAGGTGTCCTGGTCCTCCGGGCAGTCGTAGTTGATCACGTGCGTGACGCCCGTGACGTCGATGCCCCGGGCCGCCACGTCGGTGGCGACCAACGTGTCGATCTTGCCGGCCCGGAACGCCCGCAGCGCCCGCTCACGCGCGCCCTGGCCGAGGTCACCGTGCACGGCGGCGACGGCGAAGCCGCGGAAGTCGAGATCCTCGGCGACCCGGTCGGCGGCCCGCTTGGTGCGGGTGAAGATCATGGTCAGCCCGCGGCCCTCGGCCTGGAGGATGCGCGCCACGATCTCGACCTTGTTCAGCGAGTGCGTGCGGTACGCGAGCTGCGTGGTCTGCGGCGACGGACCGGTCTCGGCCGTGTGCCCGGCGTGGATGGTCACCGGCCGGCGCAGGAAGCGCCGGGACAGCGCGACGATCGGGTCCGGCATGGTGGCCGAGAACAGCATGGTCTGCCGGTCCTCCGGCAGCATCGCCAGGATCTTCTCGACGTCGTCCAGGAAGCCCAGGTCGAGCATGCGGTCCGCCTCGTCGAGGACGAGCGCGCGGACCCGGTCGAGCCGCAGGTGCTTCTGCTTCTGCAGGTCCAGCAGGCGGCCGGGGGTGCCGACTAGGATCTCGACGCCCTTGCGGAGCGCCTCGATCTGCGGCTCGTACGCCACGCCGCCGTAGATCGGCAGCACCCGGACGCCCCGGGTACGGCCGGCGGCGTCGAGGTCCTTGGCGACCTGGATGCCCAGCTCACGGGTGGGTACGACGACGAGCGCCTGCGGGACGCCGTCGCTGCCCTCGGACGGGGCGAACACGCGCTCCAGCAGCGGGATGCCGAAGCCGAGCGTCTTGCCGGTGCCGGTCGGCGCCTGCCCGATCAGGTCGACGCCGCGCAGCGCGATCGGCAGCGCGTACTCCTGGATGGCGAAGGCGCGGGTGATGCCGGCGGCGGCCAGCGCCTCGACGGTTTCCTGCCGCGCACCGAGCGCGGCGAACGTGGGTGCCTCCGGGGGGACCGGAGCGGTGGGGGCCAGTGGCTGGCCGGAAATCTGCTCGCTCATATGGATTTGGGGGTGCCCTCTCGTGGTGCGCCCCTCAGGTCCTCAGGGCGCGATCGGTGTGGCGCGGGCCACGCGGTCAGGGGCGATTTCGCCGAGCCGGACCGGGCCGCACGCGCGTCGGGGACCGGCGTTGATCAGCAAGTGACCGATTCGGTGCCCACGGCAACTGTCTCATCGTACCTGAACGGTCCCTGAGTCGTCCCGATTCCCAGGTGGTGGCCGTGCACGCCGGGCGGTTCGCTGTGACTTGAGTCACAGGCGCAACGTCGGTAGCCTGCGCTCGTGTCCGCCCCCGACCCCGCCGCGACCGACCCTGCCGCCGACGATCCCGCCGCGACCGACCTGTTCGGGCTCGTCGCCTACGGCGAACTGCTCGCGTTCGACCGCCTCGCCGCCGACGCGCGCCTCGCGCCCGACCTGCGCCGCCGGGCCGCGCTCAGCGAGATGGCCGCCGCCGAGATCGCGCACTACAGGTGGCTCACCGACCGGCTCGCCGCGTGGGGCGTCACGCCGGAGGAGGCGATGGCGCCCTACGTCGAGGCGCTGCGGGCGTACCACGACTCGACCGAGCCGCGGGACTGGGCGGAGGCGGTGACGAAGGCATACGTGGGCGACGCGATCACCGACGACTTCCTGCGCGGGATCGCCGACGGCCTGGACGGGCCGGACCGGACGCTGCTGCTCGACGTGCTGCACGACTCCCGGTACGCCGAGTTCGCCGCAGCCGAGATCCGGGCCGCGATCGAGGCCGATCCCCGGGCGGCCGGGCGGCTGTCGATGTGGGCGCGGCGGCTGCTCGGTGAGGCGCTCTCCCAGGCGGGCCGGGTGGCCGCCGCCGACCGGGGCGCGCTCGTCGCGTTGATCGGGCGGACCGGCGGGGACGTGCCGGGGCTGCTGCGCCGGCTGACCGAGGCGCACTCCGCGCGGATGACGTCGGTCGGGTTGAACAACTGAGCCGCCGTGGCGGGGAGGCCCGCCACGGCGGCCGGTGCCGCGGGAATCAGCGAACGGTGAATCCGACCGCGCGGGGCGACGCCTCGGCGATCTCGACGTAGGCGACCTTGCCGACCGGCACGATCACGCGCCGGCCCTTCTCGTCGGTCAGGGAGAGGGTGCCCTCGCTCTTGGCGAAGGCGTCGGTCACGATCTGCTCGATCTCGGCCGGCGACTGCGCGCTCTCCAGGACCAGCTCCCGCGGCGCGTACTGCACGCCGATCTTGACCTCCACTGTGCCTCCTCAACTGGGGCGAAAAAGCCACCGTGGGAAGGCTATCCGATCCGGCGGCCCGATGTTCAGGCTGACTCACCTTGCAGCGGGAAGCTGGCGATGCCGCGCCAGGACAGGGCCGCGACCAGCGCCTCGGCCTCTGCCTTGGGCACCTGACGGCCGCCGGCGAGCCAGAACTGGGCGGCCGTCTCGGCGGCGCCGACCAGGCCCGAGGCGAGCAGTTCGGCGTGCGAGCGGCTGACCCCGGTGTCCGAGATGATCGTGTCGGTGATGGCCGCGATGCAGCCCTGCTCGACCCGCTCCACCCGCTGCCGCACCGCCGGGTCGTTGCGCAGGTCCGACTCGAAGACCAGCCGGAACGCCTCGCTCTCGTGGTCGACGAAGTCGAAGTACGCGCGCACCGCGGCGCCGACGCGCTCCTTGTTGTCGTTGGTGCCGCTCATCGCGTCCTGCACGTTGGCCACTATCGCGTCACAGTGCGTGTCCAGCAGCGCGAGGTAGAGCTCCATCTTCCCGGGGAAGTGTTGGTAGAGCACCGGCTTGGAGACACCGGCCCGCTCGGCGATGTCGTCCATCGCGGCGGCGTGGTAGCCCTGCGCGACGAACACCTCCTGGGCGGCGGCGAGCAGCTGCTTACGGCGCGCCGAGCGGGGCAGGCGGGTGGGCCGACCGGCGGTCTGTGCACCGTTCCCCACTGCGGTCATCGGATCCTCCGAGTATCTGCGTACGAGCCGGCACGTATCACCCGAACCGGTCCGGGTTCGTGAACCCGTCGCGGAATTGGCCCGCCGCTGTAACTTATCGCCACTGTCACCACACGGTAGCCTCAGCGGGGGCGACCAAGGAGCGCGCGGTGAGTGAAACAGGGCAACCCGGAGCCGCCACCCCGGGAGAGCACGGCGACGGGACGGGCCAGCAGGACGACCCGGCCCGTACCGGCGGCGGTTGGGCGCCCCCGCCGAACGGCTGGTCCCGCGGCGCTCCGGCGCCCGGCGGCTGGCCCTACGGCGACCTCGGCGGCTGGGCCGCCTCCTCGCCCCGGCACGGCGACCTGCCGGCCCCGCTGCCCGGCCACTCCGCGCCGGAACCGAGCCGCGTCAACGGCCGCCACGTCAACGGCGTGCACCACGCCGGGGAGGAGTCGCCAGTGACCCGCCAGGCGCCGGTCAGTGCCCCGCCCGCGGACGAGTTGCCCCGGCCTGCCGACGGCGAACGGCTGGCCGTACCGGCCCCGCGCCCGGCGCCGACGATCGAGCAGCCGACCGACCCGGGGGAGCCCGCCGGTTCCCGGCACGCCGCGGGCGACCCGGCCGCCCGGGCCCCGCGCTGGGCCGAGAGCGGGCCGACTTCCGCGCCCCCGGCGCTCCAGGTCCCGCCGGTCGGCGCCGCCGCCTCCGGGTTCGAGGTGCCGCCGGGCTTTCACGCGCCGAACACCGAATCCACCCCGTCGCTGTCCCACGGCTGGGCCGACCGGCCGGTCACCCCGCCGCCGGCCGTGAGCCGGCCGGAGCACGCACCGGGCGAGGTCCACCCGCCCGAGGGCCGGGCGGCCGGCGCCGAGCCGCGGGCCGCGGCCGAGACTCCGGCGGCCGACGACCCGAGGGCCGCCGAACCGGACTGGTCCGGGCCGTCCTGGAACCGCCCGAGCTGGGGTGACGGCTGGGCCCCGCCGTGGGCCCGGCCCGACGAGCCGCCGGCCCGCCGCGCCGAGGAGCCCGTCGCCGAGCGGCGGGAGTGGGAGGACGACAGCGCCGCCCACCGCACCGCCCGCGAGGACCGCGCGGCCGAGTGGGCGCCCGAGCCGGTGCGGCCGTACGAGCCGGCCCGGGTCGAGCCGCCCGCCGCCTACGAGCCACCCCGGCCCGAGCCGGTACGGCCGTACGAGCCGCTGCGCGCCGAGCCGGCCCCGGGACCGGATGCGGTGCGGCAGTACCCGCCGCCCGCCGAGTCCGAGGTGTCCCGGCCGTACGAGCCGGGTGCCGGGCCGGAGCCGGCGCGCCGGTACGAGCCGCCGGCCGCGCCCGAGCCGGCGCCCGAGGCGACCCGCCCGTTCCGGCTGCCCCGGGGCGACGCCGAACCACCGCACGGCTACGAGCGGCCCTCCTGGGCCGGGCCGCCGGTGCCGGTCGCGCCGCTGATCACGCCCCCGGGCCCCCCGCCGACGAGTGCCCCGCCCGCGCCCGGTGCGCCGCCGGTAGCCGGTGCCCCGGCCGCCCCGGCCGGTGGATACGCCCCGGCGCCGCCCGCCGAGGCGGCTGCCGCCGCCCCGCCGACCTCAGGCGTTCCCGCCACGAGCGGCACGCCACGGTTCGACCCCGCACCCGCGCCCCACCCGACGAGCGCCCCTCCCTACGCGGCCCGCCGGTCCGCACCGGAACCGGTGCCGGCCGCCGACGCGGTCGCCGAGCCCCGACCGGAGGAACCGTCCCCCGTGCTGCCGCAGCGCGTCCCCTCGGAACCGGACGTGCCCGTCGTGCCGGAGCCACCGGCAGTGGAACCGTCCGCCGAGACCCCCGAACTCGCCCGCATCGCCACCCACCTGCGCCGCGACGACGAACCCGCGCCACTGCGGGAGCGGCCGGAGGGCTTCGACGTCAACGCGATCCTCGACGCGGTCCGGGAGGTGGCGGGCGTACGCGACGCCGCGTTGCGCCGTACCCCGGCCGGCGCGCACAGCCTCCGGCTCGACCTGGCCGACGGCGCGGACCCGGCCGAGGTCAGCCGCATGGTGGCCCGGCTGCTCCAGGAGCGGATGGGTCTGGCCGCTGCCCCACAGAACCTGCCCGGCGCGCCCGCCGTACCGCCCCCGGCCCCGCTGCGCCGCCGGTCGGCCCGGCTGGACCGCTCCGGTGAGACGCGCGCGGGCGAGACACGAGCACCCGGGACGCAGCCGGCACCGGTCGAGGCCCGCGCCCCGCAGGCGGAGCCGGGCGAGGCCCGTAACGGTGAGGAGACGGGCGGCGACGAGATGCCGGCGCGTGCCGGTGTGGTCCGTCCGGCCGCGAACCGTTCCGGCGACGCGCGGTTCGGTGCGGACCGCGCCACGCGCCCGGCCGAGGCGCCCGGCGACGGCGACGAGCCGCCGCGCCGCCGCCGGCAGGCCACCCACCGGGGCCGGGCCGCTGTCGACGAGACGTCGCTGGCCTCCGCGCCGACCGGCATGTCCACCGGCAGCCCGGTCACGCTCGGTACGTCGTACTCCGGTGGGCAGATGACCACGACGGAGACCGCGCCGTCGCGACCGCTGGACACCGGCGGCGTGCCGGGGCCGCGGGTGGTGATCGAGCACGTCCTGGTGAGCACGTTCGGCCTGGACGCCACCACCGAGGTGCGCCTGGTCGCCGGCGACCGGACGGCCGAGGGGCACGCGACCGGCCCGGCTGTCGACGGGTACGTGCTGCGGCTCTGCGCGGTGGCCGCGGCCGCCGCGGTGGACGAGCTGCTCGGCCGGGTCGTCCCGGCCGGCGAGCGGGGCCGGTGCTTCGTGGAGCACGCCGCCGTGGTGCCGTTCGGCAACTGCGAGGTCGCCACAGTGGTGGTGCTGCTGGTCTGCGACGGCTGGGTGGAGCAGCTGGCCGGTTCGGCGCTGGTGGCCGGGGATCCCCGGCAGGCGGTCGTGCGGGCCACGCTCGCGGCGGTGAACCGGCGGCTGGAGGCGCTGCTCTCCTGAGCCGGTGTGCGGTACGGCGTGCGCGGGGAAGACTGGAGGCATGAAGCGCGCCGCACTGTGGCCGGAGCACAGCCTTCCCACCCACCACGTCCCGCCGCCCTGGCCCGGCCGGCACGTACGCCTCGACGGCACGCTCGTGCACGTCCGCGACACCCCGGCCACCGGTCCCGGCGCGGAGCCCGCGCTGTACGTGCACGGCCTCGGCGGGTCGGCGCAGAACTGGACCGACCTGGCCGGGCTGCTCGCGGACCGGCTCGACGGCCAGGCGATCGACCTGCCCGGATTCGGGCGCAGCGAGCCGGGGCCGCGCTACACGATCCCGTCCTTCGCCGAGCGGGTGATCCGCTGGATCGAGCACAGCGACCGGGGTCCGGTGCACCTGTTCGGCAACTCGCTCGGCGGCGCGATCTCGGTGCGGGTGGCGGCGTTGCGCCCGGACCTGGTCCGCACGCTCACACTGGTCTCGCCCGCGCTGCCGTTCCTGGACTTCCGCCGCTCGTTGCAGGGGCGGATGCTCCCGTTGCTGGCGATCCCCCGGGGCGAACGGCTGGCCGCCTGGCGGCTGGCCCAGTTCAGCCCGGAGGTGACCGCGCAGCAGGTGATGGAGGCGTGCGTGGCGGACCTGACCCGGATCAGCGATCAGCGCCGGCAGGAGGCGATCGACGAGATCCGGGTCCGGTACGAGGCGGCCCACTACGCCGCCGCGTACGTGCGGACGTTCCGGGGCCTGGTCAGCAGCTTCCTGCGTTCGTACCTGCCGGGGGAGGGCGCGCTCTGGCGGCAGGCGGCGGCGGTACGGGCGCCCACGCTCGTGGTGGGCGGGCGGCAGGATCGGCTGGTCGACGTGCGGGTGGCGCCGCAGGCGGCCCGGGTCATCCCGGACAGCCGGCTGCTGATGCTCGACGGCGTCGGGCACGTGGCCCAGTTGGAGGTGCCCCGGACCGTGGCGCGGGCGGTGCTCGGCCTGCTCGCCGAGGCGACACAGTCGCTCACCACCGGCATGGGGGAGAGCGGAACGGAGCGTGACATGGCAGGCTGAGCCGGATGCCCAGCTCCCGCCGTCCTCGTGCCGCCCGCTCCCGTTCCTCGCTTCGTCACTGGCGTACCGCGCTCGTGGTCTGCGCCTTCGCTGCCGCCGCCGCGGTCGGTGTCGGCGTGGCGGTGCAACTGCCGTCGGCGGGCGCGGGGACGCGGATCACCGACGGGTTCGTCGCTCAGCCTCCGGCGCCCACGCGGGAGCCGTCCACGCCGAGCGTCGCGCCGCCGCCGGCGGTGACGCCCAGCTCGCCGGCCGCGCCGGTGCTGACGCTGTCCGACCCGGGGCCGGCGAAGGGCCGGGGCAGCTTCGCGTACGACGACCGGACCAGCGGCGTGCTCGGCCGCTCGGGGACGCTGCGCCGCTACCGGGTGGCGGTGGAGAACGGCTCCGGCGAGGAGGTCCGCGCCTTCGGCGAGGCGGTGCAGCGCGCGCTGGCCGGCCCAGGTAGCTGGGTCGACGGCGGCAGGCTGCGGTTGCAGCGGGTCGGCGCGGACGACCGGTACGACTTCACGATCTACCTCGCGACCCGGGACACGGCCGGGCGGCTGTGCGGGGCGGGCGGGATCGACATCCGGGTGGGCGGGGTGCCGTACACGTCGTGCCGGGTGCCGGGCAAGGTGGTGATCAACCTGGACCGGTGGCGGACCTCGGCGCCGCACCTGGTCGACGCCGGGATGCCGCTGGACACGTACCGGCTCTACGTGGTCAACCACGAGGTGGGGCACCAGCTCGGGCACCGGCACGAGGGGTGCCCGGGTGCGGGCCGGGCGGCGCCGGTGATGCAGCAGCAGACGCTCTTCCTCAAGGGCTGCCGGCCGAACCCGTGGCCCTACGTGGGCGGGAAGCGGTACACCGGGCCGGCCCTCTGAGCGCCGGTTTGTGAAGAACATTCGCGGCATAGGCGGCAAAAGCAGCCAAATGCCCGAATTGCATGGCACGCTGAGGTCATGACGTCGTCGTCCCCTTACGACACCCCTGCCGCGCCGCCGTCCGAGCGTCCCGCCCTGCGCCGGATGCGACGGCGCCGCCGCCGCTCGGTGCTGCTGCTGGCGATGCTGCTCGCGGCCGTCGGCGGCGCGGTCGGCATCACCCGGCTGAACGCGCCGTCGCCAGGGCACGGTGGGACGTCGCTCGCCGCCGAACCGTCGCTGGCGCGCGGCGCCGAGGCCGACGTCCCGGCCCTGGCACCGACCGGCTACCCCACCGCCGGCCCCGGCACGTTCGCGGTGGCCCAGGGCCGATCTCCGGTACGCGGACAGGAGGGCCCGCTGCGCCGCTACCGGGTCGAGGTCGAGCAGGACACGGGGCAGGACGCCGACGAGTTCGCCGCCACCGTGGACGCGGTACTGGGCGACCCGCGCAGCTGGATCGCGTCGGGGGACCTGCGGGTGCAGCGGGTGCCCGAGGCGGTCGCCGCAGACTTCACCGTCTACCTCGCCACCCCCGTCACCTCCGAGCGGATGTGCGCCGAGGGAGGCCTGCGCACCGACCGGTACACCTCCTGCCGGCTGCCCGGCCGGGTCGTGCTCAACCTGGCCCGGTGGATGACGGCGGTGCCCGACTACGGCGCCCCGCTGGAGGTCTACCGCACCTACGTGATCAACCACGAGGTCGGGCACGAGTTCGGCGAGCTGCACGAGGCCTGCCCCGAGCCCGGCGCCCCCGCCCCGGTGATGCAGCAGCAGACGTACGGGCTGGACGGCTGCCTGCCGAACGCCTGGCCGTACGTGGGCGGAATGCGGTACGAGGGCGAGCCCACCGACGGCGTCTGAGTTATTCCCGGTCCCGCAGTTCGGGCCGAGTGTCCCTCATCATGGCCGATCCCCGTCCGGGCGAGCGACAATGGCGCGGTCACACCGCCGATCCCGGGGAGTCCACCGTGTCGTTGCCCCCGCTCGTCGAACCCGCCGCCGAGCTGACCGTAGACGAGATCCGCCGCTACTCGCGCCACCTGATCATCCCGGACGTCGGGGTGGAGGGGCAGAAGCGGCTGAAGAACGCCCGGGTGCTCTGTGTGGGTGCCGGTGGCCTCGGCTCGCCGGCGCTGCTCTACCTGGCCGCGGCCGGTGTCGGCACGCTCGGCATCATCGACTTCGACACCGTCGACGAGTCGAACCTCCAGCGCCAGGTCATCCACGGCGTCTCCGACGTGGGCCGGTCCAAGGCCGAATCCGCCGCGGCGTCGATCCGCGAGATCAACCCGCTGGTCAACGTGGAGATCCACAACACCGCGCTGGACCGGGAGAACGTCCGGGACATCTTCTCCCGGTACGACCTGATCGTCGACGGCACCGACAACTTCGCCACCCGCTACATGGTCAACGACGCGGCGGTGCTGCTCGGCAAGCCGTACGTCTGGGGTTCGATCTACCGCTTCGACGGCCAGGCGTCGGTGTTCTGGGCCGAGCACGGCCCCTGCTACCGCTGCCTCTACCCGGAGCCCCCGCCGCCCGGCATGGTCCCCTCCTGCGCCGAGGGCGGCGTGCTCGGCGTGCTCTGCGCGTCGATCGGGTCGATCCAGGTCAACGAGGCGATCAAGCTGCTCGCCGGCATCGGTGAGCCGCTCGTCGGCCGGCTGATGGTCTACGACGCCCTGGAGATGAGCTACCGCAAGATCAAGGTTCGCAAGGACCCGAACTGCGTGCTCTGCGGCGAGAACCCGACCCTCACCGACCTGATGGAGGACTACGAGGACTTCTGCGGCGCGGTCTCCGACGAGGCGCAGGAGGCGGTGGTCGACTCGACCATCACCGCGCTGGAGCTGAAGGACTGGCAGGACTCGGGCAAGGGCATCTTCCTGGTCGACGTGCGCGAGCCCGCCGAGTACGAGATCGTCCGCATCCCCGGCGCGACGCTCATCCCCAAGGGCGAGATCCTGTCCGGCGAGGCGCTGGCGAAGTTCCCGCAGGACCGGCAGATCGTGCTGCACTGCAAGTCCGGCGTCCGCTCCGCCGAGGCGCTGGCCGCGCTGAAGGCGGCCGGGTTCTCCGACGCGGTGCACCTCCAGGGCGGTGTGCTCTCCTGGGTCAAGCAGGTCGACCCGTCGCTGCCCGCGTACTGAGTCGTGTCGATGGGCCCGCCCGGCGCTCCGGGCGGGCCCGTCGTGCTTTCCGCGCCCCTGGCGTGGGCAAACGCCGGGTCGGGCAACCCTCCGGCGGATGCCCTCGACGACCGGTGGGCGGTACCGGCCCTGACCGAGCTGCCGAGGCGTAACCTCGGCCGCGCCAGTACCGTCAGTGCCGTGGTCGACTTGGACGCGGCGATCGGATTCGTCGTCGCTCACGGTGACGCGGTGGACCGCGCCCGTCTCTCCCGGCTGCGCTCCGGCGCTCCGGTGCCGCCCGACGTGCTCGACGCCGCCGAGGCCGGGCAGGCGCCGGGCGGCGGCTGGCCCGCGGTCCTCGACGGCGAGGTCGCCTCGATCGACGCGACCTGCTTCCGCCTGGCCGAGCTGGACGACCTCGGCGCGCTGGGCCGCCCGGCCGCCCGGCACGCGCTGGACTGGCTGGCCGCCCGGCAACTGCCCGACGGCGGCTGGGACGAGGACCCCTCGCTGGCCGGGCTCGCCCCCGAGTGGGCCACCCCCGGTGATCCCGAGGCCCGGCTCTACCAGACAGCCAACGCCGGGTTCTGGCTGACAGTGGCCGGGCTGGACGCGCGGGCCGCCGGTCCGCTGGACCACCGGGTCGGCGGCGCGTACGCCGGTGTGGTGCAGGCGGCGGCGCAGGCACTGGCCGCGCAACTCGCGCCGGACGGCAGCTGGCCGTCCTTCCTGCCCGCCGGCTGGCTCGCCGCCGCGGTGCTGCACCGCCAGCAGATGTACTACGAGTCGGCGCGCATCCAGGCGGTGCTGGCCGACCGGATCCCCCGGATGTCCCCGGCCGACGTGGCCTGGCTGGCCGCCACGCTGCGCCGGGTCGACGTGGGCGAGGAGCAGTGGCTGCTGGTCTCCGCGCGCAGGCGGCTCGCCGAGACGCAGCGCAGCGACGGCGGCTGGGACAGCGACGACGGCCACCAGTTCGACGTGCACACCACGCTGCGGGCGATCCGCGCGTGCCGCCCGAACACGCCCGAGGCCCCGACCTCCGGAGCGCCGTTCGTGGTGCCGCAGACCGCGGAGCTGCCCGCGCCGCCGGCCGTACCGGCCCCGCGCCCGCGCCGCCTCCCCACATCGCCGCCTGCGCCCGCGCCTGCGTCGCCCGCCCCGCCGGTAACCGCGCCCGCGCCCGCGCCTGCGTCGCCCGCCCCGCCGGTAACCGCGCCCGCGCCCGCGCCTGCGTCGCCCGCCCCGGCTCCCGATGCCGGGCCGCCGCCGCACCGCCTCGGCTCCGACCCTTCGCCGGGGCCGGGTGGCGTGTCGTCGGCCGGGCCGGGGACTGCGCCCGCTTCGTCGGCCGGGCCGGAGACCGCGCCTGCTTCGTCGGCCGGTCCGGACGGCGGGCCGGGGCCGTGGTCCGCCTGGATCGTCGCGCCCGACCTGCTCCCCGACGGGAGCACCGTGCCGGCTGCGCCGTCAGTGCCGGACCCGCCGTCCGGCCCGGTGCCGCCCGCTGCTCCGGTGCCCCCGGGGCTGCCTCCGCTCGTCACACCGCCATCGGCGGACGGGGATCCACTCCAGATCGCCTAGCCCGGCCAGTTGATCAACACCAGTTCGGCGAGATGGTGGCATCGGAGGCACCATGATGCCCCCACTACCCCGTACTGGTGGCCGCCCAGGGGACCGGACCGATCAGCGCAGGTGACCGTCTCCGGTGACCACGTACTTGGTGCTGGTCAGCTCCGGCAGGCCCATCGGCCCGCGCGCGTGCAGCTTCTGCGTCGAGATGCCGATCTCCGCGCCGAAGCCGAACTCGCCGCCGTCGGTGAAGCGGGTGGACGCGTTGACCATGACCGCTGCCGAGTCCACCCGGGCCACGAACTCCCGGGCCGCCCGCTGCGAGTCGGTGACGATCGCCTCGGTGTGGCCGGTGCCGTACCGGCGGATGTGCGCGACCGCCGCGTCGAGCGAGTCGACCACTGCGACGGAGATGTCGGCGGAGAGGTACTCGGTGCCGAAGTCCTCCTCGGTGGCCGCGACCACGGCGTCGGAGTGGGCGGCGACCTCGGGCGTGCCGTGCACAGTCACCCCGGCGTCGGCGAACGCGGCCAGCACCGCCGGCAGGAACGCGTCCGCGACGTCGCGGTGCACCAGCAGCGACTCGGCGGTGTTGCAGGTGGACAGGCGCTGCGTCTTGGCGTTCAGCGTGATCGCCAGGGCCTTGCCGAGGTCGGCGGCGGCGTCCACGTACACGTGGCAGTTGCCCACGCCGGTCTCGATCACCGGGACCGTCGACTCCTCGACCACGGCGCGGATCAGCGACGCACCGCCGCGCGGGATCAGTACGTCGACCAGGCCGCGGGCGCGCATCAGCTCCTTCACCGAGTCGCGGGTGCTGGAGTCGAGCAGCTGCACCGCGTCCGCCGGCAGCCCGGCGCCGGAGACCGCGTCGCGCAGCACCGCGACCAGCGCCGCGTTGGAGTGCGCGGCCGACGAGGAGCCGCGCAGCAGCGCCGCGTTGCCGGACTTCAGGCAGATCCCGGCGGCGTCGACAGTCACGTTGGGCCGGCCCTCGTAGACGATGCCGACCACCCCGAACGGCACCCGCACCTGCCGCAGTTCCAGCCCGTTCGGCAGGGTCGAGCCGCGTACCACCTCGCCCACCGGGTCGGGCAGCGTGGCCATCTGGCGCAGCGCGTCGGCGATGGCCGCCACCCGGCCCTCGTCGAGCGCGAGGCGGTCCAGCACGGCCGCCGACAGCCCGGCCTCGCGCCCGGCCGCCAGGTCCGCCGCGTTCGCCGTCAGGATCTCCGGGGTACGCGTCACGAGCGCGTCGGCCATCGCGTGCAGCGCGGCGTCCTTGACGGTACGGGTGGCCGTGGCCAGGGCTTCCGCCGCGTCCCGGGCTCGCCGGGCCTGCTCGACGACGCTCATCGTGCGTACTCCTTCAGACGGGGTTCAAGGAGGGGCCCCTTCTTAACAGACGTCTGTTAAGAAGGGGCCCTTCCTTACAGCAGGACCAGGTCGTCGCGGTGGACGACCTCGCGTTCGTACGCCGGGCCGAGCGCCGCGGCGAGTTCGGAGGTGGAACGGCCGAGCAGCCCCGGCAGCTCCACCGCGTCGTAGTTGACCAGCCCTCGGGCCACCGGCGCGCCGGCGGTGTCGACCAGGTCCACCGGGTCGCCCGCGGTGAACGCGCCGTCGACGGCGGTGATGCCGGCGGGCAGCAGCGACTTGCGACGGCCGACCACCGCCTGCACCGCGCCCGGGTCGAGGTGCAGGCGGCCGCGGGGGGCGGTGGCGTGCGCCAGCCAGAACAGACGGGCGGCGGGGCGGCGGCTGCTCGGGTGGAAGTACGTGCCGACCGGCTCCCCGGCCAGCGCCGGTGCGGCCAGCGGCGCGGCGGTCAGCACCACCGGGATGCCGAAGCCGGTGGCGATCCGGGCCGCCTCGACCTTCGTCACCATGCCGCCGGTGCCCACCCCGGCCCGGCCGGCCCCGCCCACGTCCACGCCCGCCAGGTCGCCCTCGCCGTGCACCTCGGTGATGCGGGTGCTGCCCGGGCGGGCCGGGTCGCCGGTCCAGAGCGCGTCGACGTCGGAGAGCAGCACCAGCAGGTCGGCGTCGACGAGCGCGGCGACGAGCGCGGCCAGGCGGTCGTTGTCGCCGAACCGGATCTCCTCGGTGGCCACCGTGTCGTTCTCGTTGACGATCGGCACCGCGTGCAGGTCGAGCAGCTTGCGCAGCGTCCGGTACGCGTTGCGGTAGTGGGCCCGCCGGGTCACGTCGTCCACGGTGAGCAGCACCTGCCCGACGGTGCGGCCGTGCCGGGCGAACGCGGCCGCGTACCGGCCGATCAGCAGGCCCTGGCCGACGCTGGCGGCGGCCTGCTGGGTGGCCAGGTCGCGCGGGCGCCGGGGCAGCCGCAGCGGGGCGAGCCCGGCGGCGATCGCGCCGGAGGAGACCAGCACCACCTCGCGTCCGGAGGCGGCGAGCCCGCCGAGCGTGTCGACGAGCGCGTCGACCCGGGCGTCGTCGAGGCCGCCCGTCGCGGTGGTCAGCGAGGACGAACCGATCTTGACCACGATCCGCCGGGCCGAGGTGACTGCTTCGCGCACCCGACCATTCTGCGCGCTGCGGTCTGCCGCGCCGCGGCGCGTTCCCATATCGTGGCAGCTCGTGACACCTGACGAATACGTCGAGGCGGTGCTGGCGCTGGTCGAGCGGATCCCGCCGGGGCGGGTGATGTCGTACGGGGCGGTGGCCGACGCGCTCGCCGACCGCTCGGGGCGGGCGTCGCCGCGGCTGGTCGGCTCGATCATGGCGCGGCACGGGGGCGGGGTGCCGTGGCACCGGGTGGTGAACGCGGCCGGGCGGATGCCGCCGGGGCACGAGCGCAGGGCCCGGGAACGGCTGCTCGCCGAGGGCTGCCCGTTGCGTGGCGACCGGGTGGACCTGGCGGCGGCGTCCTGGTCACCGGACGAGGGGATGTGACCCGGGCCATAACGTGAGTAACATTCGGCGCCATGACAGCTTCGGGCCTGCCCCGCCGGGTGCACCTCGGGTACGCGCTGGGTTCCCTGGTCACCGGCGCGTTCGGCACCGTGCCCGGGCTGCTCCTGTTGCCGTACCTCACCGACACGCTCGGCGTCGCCGCCGGGCTGGCCGCGCTGCTGGTGCTGCTGCCGAAGGCGTGGGACGTGCTCGTCAACCCGGTCGCCGGGCGGATCTCCGACCGGACCCGCTCCCGCTGGGGCGCGCGCCGTCCGTACCTGCTCGGCGGCGGGCTGGCACTCGCCGTCCTGTTCGCCTCGATCTTCGCCGCGCCGCTCGCCAACGGTCCGGGCGCCGCCGCGTACGTGGCGCTGGCGTTCCTGGCGACGGCCACCGCGTTCGCGTTCTTCCAGGTGCCCTACGTGGCCATGCCGGCCGAGCTGACCGCCGACCCGGCGGAGCGTACCCGGTTGATGACCTGGCGGATCGCGGTGCTGGCGCTGGCCATCCTGGTCTCCGGCGCGGTGGCCCCGGCGGTGGTGAGCGCGGGCGGCGACGGCGTGCCCGGCCACCGGTGGATGGGCCTGTTCGTGGCCGCGCTGATCGTCGCCGGCACGGTCGGCGTCTTCCTCGGCACCCGATCCGCGCCGACCGGGACGGTGGGCGAGAGCGAGCCGAGCCTGCGCGCTCAGCTCGCTGTCGCCACCGGCAACCGGCCGTTCCGGGTGCTGCTGATCTGCTTCGTGATCCAGTCCGCCGGGGTGGCCACCGTGCTGGCCGGGGTGAAGTACTTCGCCGACCAGGTGCTGCGTGAGCCGGACAGCGGCCCGACGCTGCTGTTCGCCTGCTTCGTCGCGCCCGCGCTGCTGGTCATGCCGCTCTGGTCCCGGGCCGGCGCCCGGCTGGGCAAGCGGGCGTCGCTCGTCGCCGCGTCGCTGATCTTCGCCGCGGGCGCGCTGGCCCTGGTCGCCGCGCCCGCTCTGCCCGCCGCCGCGGCCTACGCGGTGGTCGCGGTGATCGGCGTCGGGTACGCCGGCCAGCAGGTGTTCGCGCTGGCCATGCTGCCGGACTGCATCGCGTACGACACGGCACGCACCGGGCGGCGGCAGGCGGGCGTGTTCACCGGGCTGTGGACGGCAGGGGAGACGTTCGGGCTGGCGCTGGGGCCGGGCATCTACGGCCTGGTGCTCCAGCTCTCCGGCTACGTCTCCTCGTCCACCGGCACCGCCGCCGTCCAGTCCGACACGGCCCGGCTCGGCGTGCTGCTCGGCTTCACAGTGCTGCCCGCCCTGCTGGTGGCGATCCCGCTGGTGCTGCTGCGCGGCTACACCCTGACCCCGGCCCAGCTGGCCACCGCGTCCGGGGCCACAGTGCCCGAGGCCACCGCGTCCGGAACCACCGAGGCCGACGCCCCGGTCACGCGGGCGTGAGCACCGTCCGGCCCGTCCACGAGAGGAACCACCCGATGACCGACACGGCAGACGTGGGTGCGCTGCCCGCGCGGGGGATGCCCGCGGCGGACGTACTAGGCGAGATCCGCGCGCTGCGGGCCGCCGACCGCCCGACGCACGGCGGGCGGCTGTTCGCGTACGTCTACGACCCCGGCGTGGCCGGACTGGACGAGCTGGCGCAGGCCGCGTACGCGGAGAGCGCGCACGTCAACGGCCTCGACCCGACCGCGTTCCCGTCGTTGCTGGCGATGGAGAACGCGCTCGTCGGCGCCGCCGCGCGTCTGCTCGGCGGCGGTCCCGGCACCGGCGCACCGGACGTGGTCGGCAGCGTCACCAGCGGCGGCACCGAGTCGCTGCTGCTCGCCGTCAAGGCGGCCCGGGACGCCCGCCCCGACCTGACCGAGCCGCGGATCGTGGCGCCGGCAAGCGCGCACGCCGCGTTCGCCAAGGCGGCGCACTACCTGCGGGTCACGCTGGACACCGTGCCTGTCGACCCGGTGACGCTGCGGCCGGACCCGGCCGCGGTGGCCGCCGCGATCCGCCCGGAGACCGTGCTGGTGGTGGCCTCCGCCCCGTCGTACGCGCTCGGGGTGGTCGACCCGGTGACCGAGATCGCTGCCGTCGCGCAGGCCGCGGGTGTGCGCTGCCACGTGGACGCCTGCTTCGGCGGCTGGGCGCTGCCCTGGCTGCGCCGGCTCGGCGCGCCGGTGCCGCCGTTCGACTTCGCCGTGCCCGGGGTCACCTCGATCTCGGTCGACCTGCACAAGTACGCATACGCGCCGAAGGGCGTCTCGGTGCTGCTGCACCGCGATCCGGCGCTGCGCGCCCCGCAGTTCTTCGCGTACGCCGACTGGCCCGGGTACACGATGGTCAACCCGGTGATCGCCTCCACCCGGTCCGGCGGGCCGATCGCCGCCGCGTACGCCACACTTCGCCACCTCGGCGAGGACGGCTACCTGCGGCTGGCCGCCGCCACCCGGGACGCGGTAACCGGGCTGGCCGACGCGGTACGGGCCACCGGAGGCCTGCGGCTAATGGCCGAACCGGAGACCACAGTGGTCTGCTTCACCAGCGACGATCCGGGGCTCGACCTGTTCGTGCTGGTCGACGAGCTGACCGCGCGTGGCTGGCACACCCAGCCCCAGCTCACGTACGCCGATCTGCCGGCCAGCGTGCACCTCACGGTGACTGCGGCGGTGGCGCCCCGGGTGGCCGAGTTCGGCCCGGCGCTGGCCGAGGCGGTCGCGGCGGCCCGCGCCGCCGGGCCGGTCGTGCTGCCGCCGGAGCTGATGGCGCTGGCCGGCAGCCTCACGCCGGAGGCGCTCACCCCGGATCTGGTGGCCGGGCTTGCCGGCGGCCTCGGCCTGGCCGGCGGCGCCGGTGTGCCGGACCGGATGGCGGTGGTGAACACGCTGCTCGACGCCGCCCCGGCGCGGCTGCGGGAACGGCTGCTCGCCGAGTTCGTCGGGTTGCTCCAACGTCCGGCCTGGTGACGCCGCGACGCCCGGCCGGCGCGTGGGCGCCGGCCGGGCGGGCGACGGGTCAGCTCGCGGCGGCCGCGGTAACCGTGAACGACGTGGTGTTGTCCGACGGGTCCACGTCCTGCGGGTCCTCGGCCTGCCAGAAGTAGCTCCCGGTCACGGTGAGGCTGCCGGTGCCCAACTCGCCCGCCGCCGTGCCGACGGGCGCGCTGAGGAAGACGTCGAAGGTGCGCTCCTCGCCGGGCATGAACCGGCCGCCCGGCACGGTGAACCCGAGCGGGAAGCTCGGCATGTCCTGCGGCTCGATGTGGTCGACCTGCACCCCCGCGGGCAGGGCGGCGGCGACGTTGAGAGCGAAGGTCGGCGCGTCGTTGCCGTAGCGCACGGTGACCGGCATCCGGCCGAGCAGGGTGCCGTCCGGCTGCGGGGTCAGCGTCACGGCGCTGCCCCGGATGCTGAGGTCGGTGTCGACGGCCTGCACGTACGGTCGCGGCTTGCGCAGGCTGCCGGTGGTGGAGCGGAAGAGGGTGGTGAAGCCGGTGGCGTCCGAGGCCGCGGCGGCGCCGTCCGGGACGACCTCGATCCGCCCGCCGTTCGCGACCATCGGGTACGTGCGCGCCGTGGTCCAGACGTGGAAGCCCAGCCGGAAGGTGAGGCTCTTGCTGGCCTCGATCTGCTCGCCGCCGCAGCCGATCACCAGCCGGTTCTCCACCAGGCGGTCGTAGAAGCAGCCGCCGCCGGGCTCGATGGAGGTGAACGACGCCCCCGCCGGCTCGGTGACGACCAGGCTCACCGACGTCGCGGTCGACCGCCGGTTGGTCACCGTCGCGGTGAGCGTCCCGACGTACCCCCGGTCGGTCGGGTCGAGGACGAGCCGCTGGGCCGTGACGTCGACGCGGCCGGTGGCGGCGCCCGGCGCGGCGGCGGCCGGCGCGGCCAGGGTGATCAGTGCGGCGGTCCCACCGAGCAGTGCGGTGGCGATCCGTGCCGTACGTGTGGTCATGCTGTTCCTCCCGTGATTCCCCGTTGCCGGACGGCGGCATCTCCGTCCGTCCGATGCCGGTGACACGTCCAGACGGGACGGTCGGTTGCGATCTGTCGGTCAGCCGACGGAGGTCAGCTCGACCTCGTTGTCCTTCCAGTTCAGGTCGTTCCAGTACCGCTCCTGCGAGTCGATGTGGATCGCCCGCAGCGTCGGCGGCTCGTCGGCGGTCGCCGGATGGTCGAACGTGAACGTGTACGTCCTGCTCGCGCCCACCGACAGGGTGTCCAGCACGCAGGCGATGCCCCCGTCGAGCCGTACGTTCCGGCACCGGTCCAGGGCGGACCCGTTCGGTCTCGTGTAGTCGTACCAACCGGTGAACCCGAGCTGGCGCACGCTCACCGGCCCCCGGTTCACCACTGTCACGGTGACCGTTACCTTCCGGATCCCCTTCTTGTCCGGCGGCCCGGCCACGACGTCGCGGGCGGTCATCGTGAGGTCGGTCAGACGGGGGTCGGTGCCGAACTTCGTGGGTCCGTCGACCTGCCGGAACCGTTCACCGTTCCAGGCGTACGTCCGCCACTGCCGTTGCGGCGTCCATTCGGGTGTGCCGCAACAGGGCTGGATGTCGGCGACGTGCGCCCGGACCTCCCCGCCGTCCCGCACCGAGAACTCGGTGATGTCATCCATGCCCTCACGGGTGCCGACCACCCGGCCCATGGTGATGATCCGGCCGTCCCCGCCCCGATCGAAGGCGAGCACCTGTTTGCCCGACGCCTCGCCGTAGCGGCAGGCGACGAGGACGACCGTCTCGGTCGCGCCGTCGCCGTCGAGGTCGGCGTACTCCGGCCCGGCGAGCAGCGTCGGGACCGATTCGTCCTGCGGGCCGGAACGGAGCCGGACGTCGTCACTGACACAGGTCTTCGGTGCGTCCGGCCAGGACACGAGGTCGAGCTGGGCCGCGAGCAGCTGGGACCGCGTGATCCGCCCGTCCGGAGCGGCCGGGGTCGAGCTGGCCGTGCTCGGCGGCGGCGTCGACGGTGGCGGCGACGTGCTCTCGGACGGAGTCGGGGTGACTGTCTGCGCGGGCGCCGGGGGCGGTCCGGGCCGCCGGTCCAGGGCGGCGTTCGCACCCACCGGGATCACCACGGCAAGCACCACGGCCGCCGCGGTGACCACCGCTGTACGTCGGCGGCGGCGCCGGACCGTGCGCCGGACCGCAGCCGTCCCGGCCGGGTGCACCACAGGCGTGTACGCCGTGCGGAACTCGGCGAACTCGCCGCCGATCAGGATGTCGTCGGGCTCAGTCATGGTGGTTCACCTCGCTCGTGGTGGTGAGCTTCGCCGCCAGCGCGGTCCGCCCCCGGTACAGCCAGGACTTGACGGTGCCCTCCGGCACGTCCTCCTGCGCCGCGATCTGCGCGACGCTCAGATCGGCCAGGTAGTGCAGCACCACGGCGCGGCGCTGATGCGGCGGCAGCTCGGCCAGCGCGGCGGTCAGCGCGACCCGGTCCGGCCCCGGCCCCGGCACGTACTCCTCCCGCTGGCGGTGCAGCCACGCCTGGGCCGTCCGCAGCCGCCGCCAGCGGCTGGTGGCCAGGTTCCAGGCCACCCGGCGGACCCAGGCCACCGGATCGTCGTAGCGGGACACCCGGGACCAGCGGGCGAACGCCCGGCAGAACGCCTCCTGCACCATGTCCTGCGCCTGGGACAGGTCACCGCAGTAGGCGGTGAGCTGAAGCGTCAGGGACCGGAAGTGTGCGTGGTAGAGCCCGTCGAAGTCGACCGCCTCGCGCCTCTCGACGCGCCTCGCTGTCCCCTCGGGTGGCTCGTCGAGCATCGGCTCCCTCGTCACCGTCACCTGGTCCTCCCCGTGTGCGTACCGCCGACGCGGTCACGCCGGTCACACGCCCTGACGCCCGTACCGGTTGCGGGGGTTGCCGATCCGGGCGCTGTGGTTGACTGTCGGTTCAGGGACAGCGGAATTTCGCAGACAGGGGAGGGCCCGAGGTGCAGGTGCCGGCCGTGCTCGGCGAGCCGATCCGGTTCGTGCTGAACTGGGGCCGCCGCTACTCGCTCTGGGTGTTCAACTTCGGCCTGGCCTGCTGCGCCATCGAGTTCATCGCCACCAGCATGGGCCGGCACGACTTCATGCGGCTCGGCGTGATCCCGTTCGCCCACGGGCCCCGGCAGGCCGACCTGATGGTGGTCAGCGGCACCGTCACCGACAAGATGGCCCCGGCGGTCAAGCGGCTCTACGACCAGATGCCCGAGCCGAAGTACGTGATCTCGTTCGGCGCCTGCTCCAACTGCGGCGGCCCGTACTGGGACTCCTACTCGGTGACCAAGGGCGTCGACCAGCTCATCCCCGTCGACGTGTACGTGCCCGGCTGCCCGCCGCGCCCCGAGGCGCTGCTGCACGGCATCCTGCGCCTCCAGGAGAAGATCGCCGCCGAGCAGTCAGGCATCGGCGGCGTGCCCCGGCCCGACGCGCTCACCTCCCCGGCGGACGCTGTGGCGCGGCCGGTCGAGGCGCTCACCGCACCCCCGGTACGTCCGCCGGTCGGCTGAACCGCCAGGTGGCGGCGCGGGGCTAGCCTGCGGCTCATGACCGACCTCGCGGAGAAGCGCTCCGCATTCATCATCGACGTGCTGACCGAGGAGTTCGGCGCGTCCATGGCGATCGACCCGGCGGCGTTCCGTCGCAAGTTCCGCAAGATGGCGGCGTCACCGTTCGCCTTCTATCGGGGCAGCGCCGCGCTGTTCTACGCCGACCAGCGTGGCGACTTCGGCAGCGACCGGTTCCTCGACGAGCGGACCAGCCGGGTGTGGATCCACGGTGACCTGCACGCCGAGAACTTCGGCACCTACATGAACGCCTCCGGGCAGCTCGTGTTCAACGTCAACGACTTCGACGAGGCGTACGTCGGGCCGTTCACCTGGGACCTGAAGCGGTTCGCCGCCAGCGTGGCGCTGCTCGGCTACGCCAAGGCGCTCTCCGACCGGGTGATCGGCGAACTGGTGACCGGCTTCGCCCGGTCGTACCTGGCCGAACTGCGGGCCATCGCCGCGGGCGGGGACGACGCGATCGGCTCGATCACGCTCGACAACGCCGACGGCGTGCTGCGCCGGGTGCTCCAGCAGGCGCGGCTGAACACCCGGGTGGACCTGCTCGCCGCGCAGACCACGATCGACAACTACGAGCGCCGGTTCTCCCTCGGCGACGGCGTCCACGAGATCGACGACGCCACCCGGGAGAAGGTCTGCGCCGCGTTCGCCGACTACCTGCACACGCTGCCGGACTCGACCACCCGGATGCGCCCGGTCGCCGCCGGCATCAAGGACGTGGTGCTGCGCAAGGGCGTCGGCATCGGGTCGGCCGGGCTGCCGTCGTACAACCTGCTGCTGGAGGGGCACACCCAGGCGCTGGAGAACGACGTCGTCATCTACATGAAGCAGGCGCAGGTGCCGGCCGTGGCGCGGTACGTCGACGACGAGCGGGTCCGGTCGTACTTCCGGCACCAGGGTCACCGCACCGCCGAGTCGCAGCGTGCGTTGCAGGCGCACGCCGACCCGTGGCTGGGCTTCACCGAGCTGGACGGCGTCGGGCAGCTCGTCGCCGAGGTGTCCCCGTACGCGGCGGACCTGGACTGGGCCGACGTGAACGAGCCGGAGGCACTGGCGGGGGTGCTCGCCGACCTGGGCCGGGCGGTGGCCCGGATGCACTCGGTCGCCGACGACGAGTCCAGCCACGACCTGGTCGACTACTCCACCGAGGAGGCGATCGTCGCGGTCGTCGACGCCGACCCGGAGGCGTTCGTCGGCTACCTGGTCGACTTCGGCCACCGGTACGGGATCCGGGCGCGCGAGGACCACCAGCTCTTCGTGGACCTGTTCCGCAACGGCCGGCTACCAGGCATCTGAGAGGGCCGGGGCGCCGGGTCCGGCGCCCCGCCTCACTGCGTGAAGTCCAGCACCGCCTTGATGTCCTCACCGACCGAGGCGTACGCCTCGCGGTAGTTCGACAGCGGCACCCGGCGGGTGATCAGCGACGTCAGCCACGACTGTTCGGCCTGGGCGAGCGCCTCGGCGGCCATCTCCCAGTGCCGCCGCCCGGCGTTCACCGAGCCGAACACCACGTTGTTCTCCAGCACCAGCTCCCGGTTGAGCGCACCGGCGTCGAAGTTGATCGTCCGCCCGCCGCTGGACACACCGGTCAGGCAGACGATGCCGGTCGGCGCGGCCTTGCACATGGCGTCCAGCACCACTGTGGGCGCGCCGGTGCACTCGATCACCACGTCCGGCTTCACGTCCAGCTCGGGCACGGTCGCCGTGTGGTACGTCGCCCCGAGCGCCCGGACCAGCTCCGGCTTCGGCCCGGTGGTGTTGCGGTCCAGCACGTGCACCGACAGCCCACGCTGGCTGCCGAGCAGCGCGGCCAGCAGCCCGATCGGCCCGGCGCCGGTGACCAGCACGGTCATCGGTTTCCACTCGGCCCGGCGGCCGATCCGCTCGATGTGGTCCCACGCCTTCGCCACCACGCTCGTCGGCTCCAGCAGCACGCCCACTGATGCGAGCGCCGGGTCCAGGCCGACGGCGAACTTGGGCTGCAACCGCCAGCGCTCCCGGGCGAAACCGGGCAGTGCCTTGATGCCGTGCTCGGTGTACTGGCCGTTGCGGCACATGTCCCACTCGTCCACCGCGCAGTTCGCGCAGGGCACCGGATCGGGGTGGCGGACCACACCGGCGACCAGGTCACCGGTGTGCAACGTGCCGGTCGGATCATCCAGCACACGGCCCAGCGACTCGTGCCCGAGCACCAGCCGTTCCTGGCCCGGCGGCGCCTCGCCGTACTCGCCCGCGACGATCTCGTGGTCGGTGCCGCAGACACCCACAGCCAGCGCCTCGACCAGGATCGCGCCCTCCTCGGGCGGTGGCTCGGGCCAGTCCTCGACGAGCCGCAGTGAGTCCGGGACACCGGGGGTCACAGTCACAGCGCGCACGGACCTCATCTTTCCGCGCGCTCGCCCCGCCCGTCCGGCAAAGCGGCGATCCCGGCACGGGCGGCCCGGCCCGGTCCGCAGCCGTCGGCCATAGGATCAGCGCATGACTCCGGAAGAGGTCGGCCGGCGAGTGGTCGCGCTGCTCGCGCCCGTCGAGGCCACCGCATCGGTCTCCGGCGGTCAGGGGTACGCCCGCGCCACCGTCGACGTACCCCTGGCGAGCTGGGCGGACGCGGTGCGCGCGGCGCGCGACGACGCCGAGCTGGATCTCGACTTCCTGGACTGGCTGTCGGCGGTGGACGAGCTGGCCGACGGCTTCGACGTGGTGCTGCACCTCTGGTCGGTCCGGCACCGGCACGGGCTGCTGCTGCGCACCCGGGTGCCCCGGGACACGCCTGTCGTCGCCTCGGTGGTCGACCTGTTCCCCGGCGCCGCGTGGCACGAGCGCGAGACGCACGAGATGTTCGGCATCGACTTCGCCGGCCACGGTGAGCTGCGGCCGCTGCTGCTGCCGCCCGAGTTCGAGGGGCACCCGCTGCGCAAGGAGTTCGTCCTCGCCTCCCGGGTCGCCAAGCCGTGGCCCGGCGCGAAGGAGCCGGGCGAGTCGGAGGCGGGCGGCGGCCGCCGGCCGGTCCGGCCGCCGGGCGTGCCCGCGCCGGGTGAGTGGGGCACGACGCCCACGCCGGCGGGTGCGGCCGGCGCGGGTGAGGGCCCCCGAGGGGGTACGCCGGCGCGCCCGGCCCGCGAACGGCCGGCGCGGCCCGCTCCGGGCGAGCGTCCGGCGCGGCCTGCTGCCGCTGAGCGCCCGGCTCGGCCGACTGCCGGGGATGCTCCGGAGCGGGCTGTTTCCGGGGAGGCCGGGCCGGCGTCCGCCGCTGCTCCCGCGGCCGGTGAGGCGGGTCCGCTCGGGCGGCCGTTGCCGGGGGAGCGGCCGACCGGGCCGCCCCGCCAGGAGCCGGAGCCGGACGCGGCGGGGGAGAGCTGATGCCGGACTGGTTGGAGCTGGTCCTGCGCGTGGCAGGCGTGCTCGTCGCGTTCCTCACGCTGCCGCTGATCGTGGGCCAGGCCGAGCACAAGGTGATGGCGCACATGCAGGGCCGGCTGGGCCCGATGTACGCGGGCGGCTTCCACGGCTGGGCGCAACTGGTCGCCGACGGCATCAAGTTCGTGCAGAAGGAGGACGTCACCCCGCGCGACGCGGACCGGCCGGTGTTCCGGCTGGCGCCCGCTGTGGCGCTGGTGCCGTACCTGCTGGTGCTGCTCGTCATCCCGCTCGGGCCGGGTGACCTGGTCGCCCAGCCGCTGGACATCGGCCTGTTCTTCGTGCTCGCCGTGGTGGGCGTCGGCGTGCTGGCGGTGCTCATGTCCGCGTGGGCGTCGGCGAACAAGTACAGCCTGCTCGGCGGGCTGCGCGGCGCTGCCCAGCTGCTCGGGTACGAGCTGCCGCTGGTGCTGGCCGCCGCCTCGGTGGCGATGGCGGCGGGCACGCTCAGCCTGCCCGGCATCGTGGAGGCCTGGCAGCCTTGGTGGCTGCTGTGGCAGGCACCGGCCATGGTGATCTTCTTCGTGGCGGGGCTGGCGGAGATCCGCCGTCCGCCGTTCGACATGCCGGTGGCCGACTCCGAGCTGGTCTTCGGCTACATGACCGAGTACACCGGCCTGCGGTTCGCGTTCTTCCTGCTCGCCGAGTACGTGGGCATCGTGGTGATCGCGGCGCTGACCACTGTGCTGTTCCTCGGCGGCTGGCAGGGCCCGTTCGCCGACGCGCAGCTCGGCTGGCTGTGGACGCTGCTCAAGGTCTTCGCCGTCGCCTTCGTGATCATCTGGCTGCGGGTGAGCTACCCGAGGCTGCGCGAGGACCAGCTCCAGCGTCTCTGCTGGCTGGTCCTGGTCCCCCTGGCCCTGGCCCAGCTCGTCCTGACCGCCGCAGTCCGCCTGGCCCTGTAGCCCGCCCGCCGCCCTCTCCTCGCCCTCCGCCCCTCCCCGCCTCCCGTCGATCTTGCACTTCCTGCCCCGGCGAAAGGGGCAAGACGCCCAGGTTCCGGGCCCAAAGTGCAAGATCGGCGAGGCGAGGCGAGGCGAGGACGGGGCGAGGGCGAGGCGAGGGCAGGGCGAGGGTGGGGCGAGACGGGGCGGGGGAGGGAGCGGGTCAGCGCAACGGGGTGTGGGCGGGGTCCACGCGCTCGGACGGGGGTGGGGGCGGGGGTGGGGTGCCGTCGCCGAAGGGACGACCGCCCAGCTCCTCCCGCCCGTGCGGGATCAGCCAGTTGCTCAGGTCGGGGCCGAGCGGCACGATCCCCGTCGGGTTGATGTCCCGGTGGACCTCGTAGTAGTGCCGCTTGATGTGGTCGAAGTCGATCGTGTCGCCGAACCCGGGCGTGGTGAACAGGTCCCGCGCGTACGCCCACAGCACCGGCATCTCACTGAGCTTCTGCCTGTTGCACTTGAAGTGCCCGTGGTAGACCGGGTCGAAGCGCACGAGCGTGGTGAACAGCCGTACGTCCGCCTCGGTGATCGTGTCGCCGACCAGGTACCGCTGCCCGGCGAGCCGCTCGCTCAGCCAGTCCAGCCGGTCGAACAGCCTGTGGTACGCCTTGTCGTACGCCTCCTGGCTGCCGGCGAAGCCGCACCGGTAGACCCCGTTGTTGACGTCGGCGAAGACGACCTGGTTGACCTCGTCGATCTCGCCGCGCAGCGGTTCCGGGTAGAGGTCCGGCGCGCCCGGCCGGTGGTAGGCAGTCCACTCGGTGGTGAGGTCCAGGCTCATCTGCGCGTAGTCGTTCGTCACCACCTGCCCGGTCGGCACGTCGACGAGCGCCGGCACTGTGATGCCGCGCTCGTAGCCGGGGAAGCGGGCGAAGTACGCGTCGGCCAGCCGCTCGATGCCGAGCACCGGGTCCTTGCCGTCCGGGTCGAGGTCGAACGTCCAGCTCCGCTTGTCGTGGGTGGGCCCGGCCACGGCCATCGAGATGGCGTCCTCCAGCCCGAGCAGGCGCCTGATGATGATCAGCCGGTTGGCCCAGGGGCAGGCCCGGCTGACCGCCAGCCGGTAGCGCCCCGGCTCCACCGGCCAGCCGTCCCGCTCGTCCGCGGTGATCCGGGTGGCGATGTAGCGCTGGTCCCGGGTGAACTCGCCACCCGGCTCCACGTACTTGCCGCCGGTCCGGTCCAGGACCTCGTCGTCGCTGCCCACACCCACCTCCGAGTTCGCCTTTCGCTCCCATCATGGTCGCTCCGGCGGCTCCCGGCAGGGCGAGTGCCCCGGAGAGGGGCATAGGCTGCCCGCCGTGACCGATGTGGAGGCGGCAGCCCGGCGTTTCGTCGCCGACGTGTGGAACGCGGGGCGCGAGGAGAGCGCGTACGAGCTGGTGGCGGCGGACTGCCCGGGCCTGGGCGGCACCGGCCCGGCGGCGATGCTGGCGTGGCACCGGGACCGGCGGGCGTCGTTCCCCGACCTGCGCTACAAGATCGTCGACGTGGTGGCGACAGGTACGCGGGTGGCGGTGCGCTGGCGGGCCGCCGGCACCCAGGCCGGCCAGTTCGGCCCGGTGCCGCCGACCGGCCGCGTGGTCAGTTATTCGGGCGCGACGTTCCTGCGCTTCGACGACGACGGCCGGATCGTGGACGTGTGGAGCGTCAACGAGCTGTTCCAGATGCTCCAGCAGCTCGGCGTGGAGATGCTGCCTCCGCTCACACCCGGCGAGGCGTGATCCGGCCGCCCGCGCGGGCCAAAGCGCCGGGTGGTGGTCGCGCGCGCCCGGGCCACAGGGCAGGATGGGCGGCATGAGCGAGCACGGTGGAGTGCCCGGCGGGGGCCTGGTGAAGGGCCTGGCGGTCACGTTGAAGACGATGACCCGCCGCTCGACCACCCAGCAGTACCCGGACGTCGAGCCTGAGCTGCCGCCCCGCTCCCGTGGCGTGATCGCGCTGCTGGAGGAGAACTGCACGGTCTGCATGCTCTGCGCGCGCGAGTGCCCGGACTGGTGCATCTACATCGACTCGCACAAGGAGGAGGTGGCGGTGCCCGGCGCCGCCCGCCCCCGCCAGCGCAACGTGCTCGACAAGTTCGACATCGACTTCTCGCTCTGCATGTACTGCGGCATCTGCGTCGAGGTCTGCCCGTTCGACGCGCTCTACTGGTCGCCCGAGTTCGAGTACGCCGAGTACGACATCAAGAACCTGCTGCACGACAAGGACCATCTGGGCGAGTGGATGGCCACCGTGCCGCCGCCGCCGGCCCACGACCCGCTCGGCGACCCCTCCAAGGAGGAGACCACCGCCGCCCGGAAGGCGGCGGGTCCGTCGGCCCGTCCGGCTCCTTCCCGGGTACGCCCCGACGCCGCCACCGATCCGGGCGGAGGCACCGTCTCATGACCGGTGCGGACGTCCTGCTGCTGGCGCTGGGCGCGGTGGCGGTGGGCGCGGGTGCGCTGGTGGTCGCCACCCGTCACCTGGTCCGGGCCGGGTTGTGGCTGGTGGTGTGCCTGGGCGCGCTGGCCGGTGACTACCTGGTGCTGACGGCTGAGCTGGTGGCCTGGGTGCAGGTGCTCATCTACGTGGGCGCGGTGGTGGTGCTGCTGCTGTTCGCGGTGATGCTGACCCGCGCGCCGATCGGCCCGTCGGACGACCTGGACCGGCCGGGCTGGGCCGCAGCGCTCGTCGGCGCGGGCAGCGGCCTCGGCCTGGCGGTGCTGCTGATCGACGCTTTCCGTTGGTCCCGGGTGGACCTGCCCGCCGCCGGCACCGCCGAGCGCCTCGGCGAGCAACTGTTCCGTTCCTGGGTGCTGCCGTTCGAGGTGCTGTCGGTGCTGCTGCTGGCCGCGCTGGTCGGCGCGATCGTGCTGTCCCGTCCCGACATCGGCCGCCGGTCCACCGACACCAGCGCGTCGCAACCAGCCGACGAGGGTGGGCGCCCGTGAGGCCGGTCATCCCGTACGTCACCGCCGCGCTGCTGTTCGGCCTCGGCGTGTACGGCGTGCTGCGCCGCCGCAACGCCGTCCTGGTGCTGATGGCGGTGGAGCTGATGCTCAACGCGGTGAACCTGGTGCTGGTCACCGCCGACACCACCGTCAAGGCCGTGCTGCCGCACTCCGGGCAGGTGTTCGCGCTGTTCGTGATCGTGCTCGCCGCAGCCGAGATCGGTGTCGGGCTCGCCATCGTGCTCCAGCTCTACCGGCTGCGCGCCAGCGTCACGGTCGACGACGTGCCGCTCGACGAGCCGGCACCGGCGGTCGCGGTGGCCCCGGGCGGGCTGCCGACGCCGGAAGCGCCGGGCACGGAAGGAGCGGTCCGGTGAGCACGCCGACGCTGTGGCTCGCCGCGGTGCTGCCGGCCGCGCCGCTGGTCGCCGGCCTGCTCGGCCTGCTGCTGCCGCCCGCCCCGCGCCAGGACCGGGCGGCGGCCCGTCGGTCGGCTGTCGCGCTGGGCGTGGCCGGGGCGGCCGTGTCGCTGCTGGCCGCGCTGGCGCTGCTGGTCCGCGTGGACGCCCCGGTCGAGGCGTCCACCACCTGGGTCGACCTGGGTGGGCTGCGGGTCACGCTGGGCCTGCGGCTGGACGGCGTGGCGGTACTCGTCGCCACCGCCGTCGCCGCCGTCGCGCTCGCAGTGCAGGTCTACTCGATCGGCTACCTGCGCCGGGGTCCGCACGACGACGTGGACGTCGACCACCGCTACCCGCCGTACGCGGCGCAGCTGAGCCTCTTCACCGCCGCCATGCTCACTGTGGTGGTGTCCGGCGACCTGATCATGCTGCTGGTCGGCTGGGAGGTGATGGGCGTCTGCTCGTACCTGCTCATCGCCCACGACCGGCGGCTGCCCGAGGCACCCGGAGCGGCGGTCAAGGCGTTCCTGGTCACCCGTGTGGGTGACGTCGGCTTCCTGCTCGGCATCGCGCTGCTCGGCGTGGGCGCGGGCAGCTTCCGGATCGCCGACGTGCTGGCACACGACTACGGCACCGGCACGCTCACCGTCGCCTGCCTGCTGCTGCTCGCCGGGGTGGCGGGCAAGAGCGCCCAGTTCCCGCTGCACACCTGGCTGCCGGACGCGATGGCCGGTCCCACGCCGGTGTCCGCGCTGATCCACGCCGCCACCATGGTCGCCGCCGGGGTGTACGCGGTGGCCCGGCTGTTCCCGCTGTTCGAGCGCGCACCGGCCGCGCTCGCCGTGCTGGGCGTGATGGCCGCGATCACCATGCTGCTCGGCGCGTTCGCCGCCACCGCGCAGGACGACATCAAGCGCGTGCTCGCCTGGTCGACCGTGTCGCAGATCGGCTACATGACCGGCGCGCTGGCGGTCGGCGCACCTGCTGCCGCGCTGTTCCACCTGCTCACCCACGCCGCGTTCAAGGCGCTGCTGTTCCTCGCCGCCGGTGCGGTGATCCACGCCGTCGGCACCACGCTGATGTCCCGGATGGGCGGCCTGCGTACCGCCATGCCCGTCACGTTCTGGTGCATGGTGGTCGGCCTGGGCGCGCTCGCCGGCGTACCCCCGCTCTCGGGTTTCTGGAGCAAGGACGGCGTGCTCGCCGCCGCCGAGGCGGCCGCGCTCGACGGCGCCGGGCCGACAGCCGCCTGGGTGGGCTGGCTGGTCTGGCTGGCCGGGCTGGTCGGCGTGGCGGTGACCGCCTGGTACGCGACCCGCCTGCTGCTGCGCACGTTCCTCGGCCGGACGCGCACGCCGCTGCTGCGCCCGCACGACCCGCCCGCGCTGCTGCGCTGGCCGGTGCTGGTGCTCACGGCCCCGGCCGCGCTGCTCGGCCTGGCCGCGTTCGCGCCCTGGTTCGCCGACCGGCTGCGCGTGCCCGGCGACGACACCGGCGAGGCGGTCGAGCTGGTGCACCTGGCGCCGAACCTGATCCTGCCGTTCCTGCTGCTGCTCGCCGGCGCGGGCGTCGCCTGGGCGGGCTGGCGCCGCGACCCGGCCGCCGACCCGGCCCGCTTCCTGGGTCCGCTGCGGCCGGTCTTCGCCCGCGCGTTCCGGCTCGACGACGTCCAGCACGCCCTCGTCGTACGCCCGGCGGGCGCGCTCGCGCGGGTCGTGCGTACCGGTGACGAACTGGGCGTGGACGGGCTGGTCGAGGGCAGCGGCCGGGCGGCGGTCGAGGTGGGCGGCGGCCTGGCCGCGCTGCACCGGGCGGCGCTGCCGCGCGCGGCGGCCGGGGTGCTCGCGGGCGCGCTGCTGATCGGCCTCGCGGTCGCGCTGATCGGAGTGACCTCATGACGTTCGGGCAGGTCCTGCTGGTCGCCGTGGTGGCGGTCCCGGCGCTCGGCGCGCTGGCCACAGCCGTCGTGCCCGGCGACCGGGCCGGCCGGGTGGTCGGCACCGTTGCGGCCGCGCTGACGCTGCTGGCGACGCTCCCGCTGGTCGGCGGCGACCACGGCTGGTTCGGGTACGGGCCACGCCCGGCGGTGCAGCCGTGGCACCAGCTCGACCTGCAGTGGGTGCCCGGGCTCGACCTGCGCTTCCACCTCGGCGTGGACGGCATCTCCTGGCCGCTGGTGGTGCTGACCGCGCTGCTCACGCTGCTGTGCTGCGCGTACACGCTGTGGCGGGTGCCGACCGGTGGCGGCAGCGGGCGCGCGCTCGTGGCGCTGCTGCTGGTGGTCGAGGTCGGCATCCTCGGCACGTTCCTCGCGCTCGACCTGGTGTTGTTCTTCCTGTTCTTCGAGGTCGTCCTGCTGCCGATGTACGCGGTGATCGCCGGCTGGGGCGGCGCGGACCGTCGTCGGGCGGCCCGCAAGTTCGCGCTCTACACGCTGTTCGGCTCGGTGCTGCTGCTGGTCGGCGTCTACGTGGTGGTGGCCGCCGCGGGCACCGCCGACCTGGTCGCGCTCACCGGCGGCGCCGGGCTGTCCCGGGGCACGCAGCTCGCCGCGTTCACGCTGCTGGCGCTGGCGTTCGCGGTGAAGAGCCCGCTCTGGCCGCTGCACTCGTGGCTGCCCGACGCGCACACCCAGGCCCCCACCGTCGGCAGCGTGATCCTCGCCGGGGTGCTGCTCAAGATGGGCACGTACGGGCTGATCCGGGTCGCCGTCGGCGTGGCCCCGGAGGGCGCCCGCTGGGCCGCGCCGGTGCTCGGCGTGCTCGCCGTCGCCGCGATCCTGGTCGGTGGGCTGGTCTGCCTCGCGCAGGACGACCTGAAGCGGCTGATCGCGTACTCCAGCGTGGGACACATGGGCTTCGTGCTGCTCGGGGTCGCCACGCTCACCGCCACCGGGATCCAGGCCGCGCTGATCGGCAACATCGCCCACGGTGTCATCACCGGCCTGCTGTTCTTCCTGGCCGGGGCGGTCAAGGACCGCGCGCACACCGGCTCGCTGGCCGAACTGTCCGGGCTGCGGGAGACCGCGCCCCGGCTGGCCGGACTGCTCGGCTTCGCGGCTGTCGCCTCGCTGGGGCTGCCCGGCCTGGCCGGGTTCTGGGGTGAGGCGTTCGCCGTGGTCGCCGCCGTCCAGCGGGGCGGCCCGCTCTGGCTGACCCTGGCCGTGCTGGCCGCGCTGGGCGGGGCGCTCACCGCCGCGTACTTCCTGCGGCTGCTGCGCCGGGTCACCCACGGGCGGCCCAGCCCGGCGGTGGCGGGGCTCGCACCCGGGCTGGCCGGGGCGGAACTGACCGCCTGGGCGCCGCTGGTGCTGCTCGCGCTCGCGGTCGGCCTGGCCCCGGCGCTCGTGCTGTCGTACGCCTCCGGTCCGGTGGAGGCGCTGCTGGGGGTCGTCCCATGAGCCTGGTGCAGAGTGTCGACAACGTGGCGATGCTGCCCGCGTACCTGGCCGCCGGCACGGCCGTGCTGGTGCTCCTGTTCGACCTGCTGGTGGCCCGGCCCGCCGTCACGGTGGCGGTGGCGGCGCTCGGCGCGGCCGGCACCGTGGCCGGCGCGGCACTGGTCGGGGCGGCCGGTGAGCGGCGCACGTTCTGCGTGGGCGCGGACTGCTCCTGGGTGTGGGGTGGCCGGGCGGCGCTGGTCGGGGCGGTGATCGCCCTGCTCACGCTCGGCGTGCTGGCGCTGTCCGGTCCGCTGCTGCGTGCCGGGCGCACCCCGGTCGGCGAGTACTGCTTCCTGCTCGCCTGCGCGATGACAGGCGGCGTGGTGCTCGGCGCCGCCGGTGACCTGATCACGCTGATCGTGGCGCTGGAGACGCTGACGCTCCCGCTGTACGTGCTGGTCGGCCTGCGCCGGGGCAGCCTCGCCGGTGCCGAGGCGGCTGCGACGTTCTTCGTGGTGAGCGTGGTCGCCACCACAGTGACGCTGCTCGGCGCGGCGCTGCTCTACGCGGTCACCGGCACGCTGCACCTGGACCGGCTCGGCGCCACACTGGCCGCCCGCGACGACCTGACCGATCTGCCGCTGACCACAGTCGCTGTGGCACTCGTGGTGGCCGGGCTGGCGTTCAAGGTCGCCGCCGTGCCGTTCCACGCCTGGGCCCCTGCCACGTACGACGGCGCGCCGCTGCCGGTGGCCGCGTACCTGTCGACCGCCTCGAAGCTCGGTGGCGTGGTGGCGCTGCTGGCTGTGGTGCAGCGGGCGCTGCCCGGCGACCTGACCGGCCCGGTGCTGGCGGCGCTGACGGTGCTGACCATGACCGTCGGCAACCTGGTGGCGCTGCGTCAGCGGCGTACCGTGCGGTTGCTCGCCTGGTCGTCGGTGGCCCAGGCGGGGTACATCCTCGCCCCGCTGGGCGCGCTGGCGCTGGCCGCGGGCCGCACCGGCGACGCGCGGGCGGCCGCGTACGCCGCAGCCGTCGCGTACGCGATCTTCTTCGTGCTGCTGGAGCTGGCCGCGTTCGCCGCTGTGGTGGCGTTGCGCCCGGCGGACGGCGACGGCGGCACGCTCGCCGACCTGCGCGGCGCGGCGCGGCGGCACCCGTGGGTGGGCGGCGCGTTCGCGCTGGCGCTGATCGGGCTGGCCGGGCTGCCGCCGGGCCTGGCCGGGCTGTTCGCCAAGGTGACGGTGGTACGCGCGCTGTTGGCCGGGCACGCGGGCTGGCTGGCGCTCGTGGTGGCGTTGAACGCGGTGATCGGCCTGGCGTACTACCTGCGGGTCACCGCCTCCCTCTACGCGACGCCGGCCGGCGTGGCGACGGTCCGGCCCGCCCGGACCGTGGTGCTGGCGCTCGGCGCGGCCACCGTCGCCGCGGTGGTGATCGGTTTCGCACCGCAGCTCGTGCTGGACGTGGCGGCGCGCTGACCGGTTCCTGCCCGGATGGGCGACCGCTTCAGCCTGCGCACAGCAACATCCAGGCAACTTTCAGCCATGAGCCGGATGGTTGACGGGTACCGGTGTGTTGAACCGGTCAGCGGGCCTCCCGCAAGGGCCCGTGCACCGAAGGAGAGATCGTGCATCACAACCGTCTCAAGACCGCAGCGCTGCTCGGCCTGTTGACCTCGCTGATCCTCGCGATCGGCTACTGGTTCGGCGGTAGCGGCGGTCTCGTCATCGCCGTCGTCGTCTCGTTGCTGATGAACGGCGTCACCTACTTCTACTCCGACAAGCTCGCACTGCGCTCGATGAAGGCGCAACCGGTCAGCGAGGCACAGTTCCCCGAGCTGTACCAGATGGTGCGGGAGCTCTCCACGCAGGCCGGCAAGCCGATGCCGCGGCTCTACGTGAGCCCGACGTCGCAGCCCAACGCGTTCGCCACCGGTCGTAACCCGGAGAACGCGGCGGTCTGCGTCACCCAGGGCATCGTGGAGATCCTGGACTACCGGGAGCTGCGTGGCGTGATCGGCCACGAGCTGTCCCACGTCTACAACCGGGACATCCTGATCTCCAGCGTGGCTGCCGGCCTGGCCGGCATCATCACCATGCTGGCCAACCTGGCCTGGTTCATCCCGCTGGGCTCCTCGGACGACGAGGACGCCCCGAACCCGGCCGTGCTGCTGCTCACGCTGATCCTCGGCCCGATCGCCGCCACGGTGATCCAGCTCGCGATCAGCCGGAGCCGGGAGTTCCAGGCCGACCAGTCCGGCGCCGAGCTGAGCCGCGACCCGCTGGCCCTGGCCAGCGCCCTCCGAAAGATCCACATGGGTACGCAGGCGCGCCCGCTGGCGCCCCAGGGCCAGCTCGCCAGCACCGCCCACCTGATGATCGACAACCCGTTCAAGCGGGGCGGCGGCATCGCCGCGATGTTCGCCACCCACCCGCCGATGGAGCAGCGGGTGGCCCGCCTGGAGCAGATGGCCCGCAACTCCGGGCCGGTGCAGTTCCAGCGCTGACCCGCCGTACTCCCCACCGCGCCCGCGTCCCACGACGCGGGCGCGGTGGTGTGTCCGGGCACAATGCGTTTCCCCCGGTCAGGTCACGCCGTTAGGGTCGAAACGTCTCCCGCTCATTACCCTCCTGGAGGTCGACTGTGGCCGCACTGCGCCAGTACCAGGGCGTCTGGCGGATCCCCGGCGCGCCGATGCTGCTGATCCTCGGCATCATCGGCCGGCTCGGGATCGGCATGACCCCGCTGGCGCTGCTGCTCGTCGTCGAGCAGGTCACCGGCCGGTACTCCCTGGCCGCAGTCGCCGGCGGCATCTACGCGCTCTCCGGCGCCGCGCTCAGCCCGGTCGCCGGCCGGATCGCCGACCGGGTCGGACCCACCCCCGTCCTGCTGCTCACCGCGGTCACCCACCCGCTCGCCCTGATCGGGCTGCTCGTCGCCACCCGCTCCGACAGCGGCAACCTCGGGCTGATCTACCTGGCTTCGGGCGTCGCCGGAGCCACGTACCCGCCGCTCACCGCCGCGATCCGGGGCGCCTGGAACGACCTCACCGCCCCCGCCACCGGCCGGGCGCACCTGCGCAACACCGCGCTCGCCGCCGAGACCACCCTCTTCGAGGTCGTGTTCGTGATCGGGCCGCTGCTGGTAGCCGGCTTCGTGCTGCTCGCCGACGCCTCCGCCGCGCTCGTCGGCGCCGCGGTGGTAACCCTGATCGGCACCGGCACCGTCGCGCTCGGACGGGTCATGCGCGGCTGGCGCCCGCACCCCCGCGAGCACCACGCAAGGGGCCTCGGCCCGCTGCGGCTCGGCGGCTTCCCCGCGCTGCTGCTCTGCGTGGCGAGCCTCGGCATCGCGTTCGGCGCCTCCGGCGTCATCGTCCCGGCCTTCGCCGGGAACTCCGGCGCCGACGACCCGGAGAGCCTTGCCGGTGTGCTGCTCGCCGTCTGGGGCATCGGCAGCGCCATCGGCGGTTTCTGGTTCGGCGTACGCAAGCCCGCCGCCAACATGACCCGTCAGTTCGCCTGGCTGCTCGGCACCGTCGCGGCCAGCTTCGCCGTCTTCGCGGTGATGCCCGGCCCGGCCGCGCTCGGCGTCGCGCTGGTGCTCGGCGGCGCGGCCATCGCCCCCGCGCTCACCCTGGAGAACACGCTCGTCGGGCGGATCACCCCGGCCGGCATGCTGAACGAGGCGTACACCTGGGTGGTGACCATGTCGGTGGCGGCGAGCGCCGCCGGCGGCTCGATCGCGGGCCTGATCATCGACCACGCCGGCGGCGTCTCCTGGGCGTTCGTCTTCGCCGGGGTGGCGGTCGCCGTCGGAGCCGCGGTCGCCGCGCTGCCCGGCGGCCCGATCGCCCGGGCCGAGGCCACAGCGGTACGCGCCGAGCAGACGCTCGCCGCCTGACCGCTCACCCGCCGGCGGTCACCACCCGCTCCACCCCGGGCAGCTTCTCCACCGCGGCCCGGATCGGCGCCGGGTCCTCACCCTGCGCGAGCAGCACCGACAGGACGACCCGGCCGTCGCCGTCCGGCCGGGCCGCGACCGTCCTGCCACCGCAGCGCAGCCCGGTGTCCCCGCGCGCCTGCCCGATCCGGTAGTCGACCTCCCCGATCTGCGGCGCGCCGGCGCCCGGCCGGAAGACGACGTCCAGCCGTACCGGAGGGTCGGCCTGACACACGGCCGACGCCGCGGCGGACGGGGTGGCCGCGCCGCCGCCGGCCGGCATCGGCGTCGCCGGTCCGGACAGCGTCGCCATGGTCGCGGCACCGCCGGTGACTGTCACAGCGGCCACCCCCGCCAGAACCGCGGCCCGGCGCCGGCTCCTGGCACGCCCCCGTGCGCGCACCTCGGCCGCCGGGCTGAGCCGCAGCCCGGTCATGTCCTGCTCCAACTCCCGCAGAGCCTCACCAATGCGTGCCGACATCGACTTCCTCCTTGTCGTCGGTCAGTAGAACGGCGAGCGCGGCACGACCCCGGGACAGGTACGACTTGACAGTCCCCTCCGGCATGCCTGTGGTCCGGGCGATCTCCGCCACCGGCAGGTCGTGGAGGTGGTGCAGGACGACGACCAGCCGTTGCGCGTCGGGCAGTCGCCGTAACGCCGCCAGCAACGCCACCCGGTCCGGGTTGGGCCCGGGCGCCGGAGTCTCCCGGCCCAGCCGGGCCCGCGCGGCGAACCAGCGCCGCAGGCCGCGCCACCGGTTGGCCGTCAGGCGCCAGGCCACCGTCCGGACCCAGCCCTCCGGATCCTCGTACGCCCCGACTGTCGACCAGCGCTGCCAGGCCCGCGCGTACGCCTCCTGCGTCACGTCCTGCGCCTCGGCCAGGTCGCCGCAGAGGGCGTAGACGTGGTGCACGACCCGCCGCGCGGTCGCCGTGTAGAAGGCGTCGAAGTCCTCGGGGCCGTCCATGCCCACCTCCCGTGTCCGCTCTCACCACTCGACACCCCGATGCGGCTCCGGCGGTTGCACCCGGATCAGGACGCTCCGGGTCGTACCCGATCCGGCGCCTTCACCCGGGCGGACCGGTCGTGCGGCTCGGGCTGGTCGTGCGGGCCTGTCGTCTGCGGGCCGGGCCGGTCGTGCGGGCCTGTCGTCTGTGGGCCGGGCCGGTCGTGCGGGCCCGCCGGCCCGGTCCGCTCCGTGTTCTGCGCTCCGGGGCGCGCGGTGGACACCGCGGCGACCAGACCCAGCGCGAGGATCGCCACCGCGCACGCCAGGAGCGTGGGACGTGCCCCGAACGCGGCGGTCGCCGGACCGCCGAGCATCGTGCCCAGCGGCACCGCCAGCACGGTGACCGCCCCGTTGGCCGCCAGCACGCGGGGGAGGTCCACGGTGCCAGCGCGGCGCTGGAACAACGCCGTCGCGGTCGGCTGGTAGGGCGCCCAGACCAGGCCGGCGAGCGCGAACGCGGGCAGCGACAGGACGACCGGCGCGCCCAGGCCGAGCGGCATCAGCGCGGCGCCGAACAGCACCACGATGCCGGCGAGCGTGGTCCGCAGCGGCCGTCCGCGCAGGTGACCCGTGAGCAGCCCGCCGAGCAGGGAGCCGACGCCGAACGCGGTGTAGTAGGCCGCGAGCGTCCCGGCGGAGGCGTGCAGGTCGTCGGTGACGTGCACCGGCATGGCGACGTAGAACGGCCCGAAGAGGAAGAAGAACGCGAAGGTCAGCGCCAGCAGTCCGAGCAGCGACCGGTCCCGCCCGATGATCCGGAATCCCGACGTACGCGACGGTCCGGCCGTCGGGTTCTCGTGGCGGTCTCCGCCCTCGTGCTGGTCTCCGTCCTCGTGCTGGTCTCCGGCCTGGTGGCGGACGGCGGGTTCACGGTGGGCGCCTTCACGCCGGACGGCACCTTCACGGCGGGCGGCGCCTTCACGGCGGGCGGCCGAGACGACGAGGCGGTAGCTGACGGCCAGCACGGCGAAGCTGGCGGCGTCGACGGCGATCACCCACACCGCGCCGACCCAGGCGATGAGCAGGCCGGCCAGCGGCGGGCCGACGATCGTCGCGGCCTGGCCGAACACGCCGAGCAGCGCGTTCGCGGCCAGGTGATGCCGCTGCGGCAGAAGTTCCGCCACGAGCGTGAAGCGACCGGCCGACCCCCACGGGTGCAGCAGCGAGGACACCACCAGCAGGGCGACGTACAAACCGATGTCCAGTACCCCGGCGAGGTGGGCGACCGGAATCGCGCCTAGGGCGGCCGCCCGCACCGTCGCGTCCCAGCCGGCGAGCTGAGCCCCGCTCCGTGCACCCAGCCACCGCCCGAGCAACAGCGTGCCGGCGGCGCCCGGCAGCGTGTACGCGGCCACCGCGAATGCGGTCCACGTGCCGCGTTGCCCGGCGGGGGCGAGTTGCAGAGCCAGCCACGTCACCGCGACCAGGGCGAGCCCGTCACCGAGAGCGGATGTCGCGAGACCGGGCAGCAGCCGACGCAGTACCGGTTGACCGAGCACCGGGCGATAGGGGAGGAGCATCGCGGGGGTCATGGCTCCCAGCCGACCTCACGACCGGCCCGTACCCCAAGGAAGTCGCCTGACGGCAGAAGGAACCGCAGCTGTTCGCGGCCGAGATGCAGGCCGCGCGTTCTGGCCACTGCGTGGCAGGTGACCGTGCCGGTCACCTGCCACGCGACTCGATCGTCGTGCCTACCGGTAGTTGGTGAACTGGAGCGCCAGCCCGAAGTCCTCGCCCTTGAGCAGGGCGATGACGGTCTGGAGGTCGTCCTTCTTCTTGCCGGTGACGCGGAGCTGGTCGCCCTGGATCTGCGCCTGCACGCCCTTCGGGCCCTCGTCGCGGATCTTCTTGCTGATCGCCTTGGCCTTGTCCGAGTCGATGCCCTGCACCACCTTGGCGTCGATCTTGAAAATCTTGCCCGACTGCCGGGGCTCGCCGGCGTCGAGCGACTTCAGCGAGATGTTCCGCTTGACCAGCTTCTCCTTGAAGACGTCCAGCGCGGCTCGGACCCGCTCCTCGGTCTCCGCCTGGAGGCTGATCGCCTCCTCGCCCGACCAGGAGATCTCCGCGCCGGTGCCGCGGAAGTCGAACCGCGTCGAGAGCTCCTTCTCCGACTGGCGGACGGCGTTGTCGACCTCCTGCCGGTCGACCTTGCTCACGATGTCGAACGACGGGTTCGCTGCCATGCTCATGCTCCTGCTGTCCGGCGGTCTGTCCTGGTCCGTCCCGCGCTGACCAGCGTGGGACCTCCTGACGGTACCCGGTTGCGGCAGTGCCGGGGGCAACCGCTATCCTTGCTTCCGCTGCCGCGTTGCGACGCGGTGGTGTGCCCTGGCGGGTTGCCCGAGCGGCCAATGGGAGCGGACTGTAAATCCGTCGCGAAAGCTTCAGAGGTTCGAATCCTCTACCCGCCACCAGGTGCAGATGCGGCCCCTGACCAGCAGAGATGCTGATCGGGGGCCGTTCTCGTACGTCTGGGGGAGTCCGGCTGAGTCCAGCCGTCTACGACTCGTTGTGGGCAGATGGTGGGCAGGTCGATCTTGCCGCTGAGGGCTCTTCTGGGGGCTGCGAACGCTGGGTTGGTGGCTGGGCCGACGTGGCAGAGTCCGTGCGTGTGGCGATCGGCTGAGGGGTCCGCGGTGAGGTGTCGCCGGCCCTACGACCTCCGGCACGCGGCGGCCTCGCTCTGGCTGAATGCCGGCGTCCCGCCGACCGAGGTCGCCCGGCGCTTGGGTCACGGCGTCGCCGTCCTGCTCCGCGTCTACGCCAACTGCATCGACGGCGGAGACGACACCATGAACGACAAGATCAGCGATGCGCTCGGATGACCCGTCACACCCGGCGAATCTCATTGCTCCAGGGCTACGCCATCAACACGACATTGCTGTGCGCCGATACCCTCGCCGTCATGAGCCAACACGGGGCCCGATCGCACGATCGCCCGGCCGCCCGACGCTGCCGCCGAGGTTTGGCACTGGCTGCCGCCCTGCTCACCCTCGTCGGCTGCGCTGACTCAACCGAGCAAGGTCGACAGGAGGCTAAGGACATGGCGCTGCGGGACGCCGAGGCTTATACCCGCGACGCCGAGGTCGCCGCGATCAGTCGCACTGAACTCGGCAACGGATCCGTGCGCTACTTGCGCGAGCATCTCGCGAAGTCAAACGGGCAGGTGTTGGACTCCTGGAGCAGCTCAGGCATGGCCGAGCCGGGGCCGGTGGTCGGCTGGGTCGATGTTGCTCTTACCCGCACGTCATCTGACAGCGTGTTTTCCAAGGGCGCCACGGTGACCACCTGCATCCGCTTCGAGGTGTACTGGTCTGACCGCAACGGCGCCCAGTACTCCCACCACGCCAAGGACTGCCCAGCGGACATATCGCCGCCTCCGGCCCAATAGCTAGCAACCGGTGCCCTGCCCGCGGCCACAGTCGTGCGACCGCCGAGCTGTCTCCCGTTGTGCGCACATAGTGGGCAGTTGGTCAACCAAACGTTGCATGGGGAAGAGAAACAGCAGCTCAACGAGGTTGAGGCGTGCAAGATCGTTGACACCCTGTAAATCCGTCGCGAAAGCTACAGAGGTTCGAATCCTCTACCCGCCACCAGGTGCAAGAACGGGGCCATTCTCGTTCAGGCCGCGCGGTACTCGTCAGCCCTGCCGAGATGCGCCGTTAAGCTGAGCCGTGATCGAAGCGGGCAGTCGCATGCGTGGTCAAGCGCCTCCGCCGGCCGTCGTCTTCGAGGCGCTGACCGAGCCCGACCGCGACCCGGCACGCCCGTGGCTTCGGTTGCTCGACGACGAACAGCGACCGCAGATCCTGCGCCGCGAACGCCCGAACCTGGTCGTCTGGTCATCGCTGTGGTCGAAGCGACCCGACGCGCAGGTGCGCTTCGATCTCGCGTCCGACGGGCATCAAGGCACCCTGCTTCGGTGGACGCTGCTGCTCGCCGAGCCTCTTCCCGACCCCTCGCTGCTCGGGCATCTGCGTAGACGACTGAACGAGCTGATCAACGCGAATCTGCGGTACACCTTCGGCCAGTAGCCGCGCGACCGGTCCGCCGGGCCGCGTCCTCCGGCGGACGGGCCGGTAGATCGATACTGGGTCGTGGATCAGGATGAGGTTCGGGTGCTGGCGACCGCCGAGTTCACCAGACGGATGCGCGCCGGCAAGCCCCGAGGCGGGTTCCAGATCGACGACTGGCAGATCTCCGAGCCGTACGAAGCGCAGGTGCGAGGACTCCGCGGAACCGAGCGCCTGCTGGTCGTCGACTTCGTCCCCCGTGGCGAGACCCGAGCCCGGGGGCACTGCAAGCTCAGCGTGGCGGTCGATCCGGACACCGGCGTGACGGACATGCTCAGATGACGTACGCCGAAGGCGCTGGACGCCCCTGGTGAGCCCACTGAGCGGTTCCGGCGTGAATGAGCGAATCATCCTCTGGCGTTCATGACAGGGGCAGGTATGGTGGTCAATGCCCGCGGGTCCGGTGGTGGTCCACCGGGCGGATCGGCCAGGTCGAGCCGGCCGGGCGACCCAGGGTTGGTGGTGTGGGGTTTCGCGTGACTTGATCCCCTTCGTGGGTGAAGGTGGGAATCCGCAATGGACGAAGCGGCTGACGTCCCTTCACCCCCATGACCTGGCTGCGTGTCGTGGGTGGCCGGGCCGAACGGCGGAACCTGACAGCTACTCGGGCTGGGCGGGTCCTCTCCGCTTTTCTGCCCCTCAGGCTTGTGGCACGATCGGGAAACCTTCACCATCCCTGTGGCAATCTCCCGACAGGAGCAATCATGTCTGGTCGAACGCTGGGCCGGCTGCTTGGCTCGCTCCTCGTGCTCGCCGCCATCGCAGGCGCCTTCGGCATCCTCCCCGGCACCAGTAGCGCGCAACTCGCCGACATCGTCTGGACGATGGACGCCCCGCGCTGAATCATCGAGTCGTCCGCCGGCCGGCGGACGACGTCTCGGGTAGGAGGGGCATGGCAAGCCAGGGCCGACCTCGTAGGTCAACGGAACGTGCCTGGCTCGTCACCGCCCCTCTGGCGCTGCTGGCGGTGGTCTTCAGCACCTGCATCGCCCTGGTGGCGGACCACCCGTTCGGCAAGTGGCCGCTCGCCTTCGTGTTCTTCGTCGTCATGGCGGGGATCAGCTTCGCGGTGCTGAACGTCTACGTCCGGCGCCAGTCGGTGGGCGTGACGCTCACCGAGGTGCCACTGATCGTGGCGCTCTACTTCCTGCCGCCCTTGAGTGTCGTACTGATCTACACACTCTCGGTGCTGATCTGGAGTGCCTCGCACCGTTTCGGCGCGGCGAAGCTCTGGTTCAACGTCGCCAAGGCCGCCGCCGCAACCTCGCTGGCCAGCCTCGTACTCCTGGCGCTGCCGCCGCTGCGCGGTGTCGGGCCGGGGACCTGGGGCTCGCTGTTCCTCGCCGTCTGCGTGGTCACGCTGGTCAGCCTCGTGAGCGTGGTCGGCGTGCACGTGCTGCTCCAGGGCTGGCAGGCCGGGCGGGACGCGCTGCGCAGCATGCCGACCGCTCTGCTCACCGCCGCCATCAACGTGGCGATCGGCCTGCTCGTCCTGATCGCCCTGAAGACGACGTGGTGGTCGGCGCTGCTGCTCGCCGCCCTCTTCAGCGGCCTGGTCCTGGTCTACCGCTCCTACTCCCAGTTCTTCCGCCAGCACCGCACGCTGGCCGGGATGTACGAGCTCACCCGCCTTCTCGCCTCCGGCACCGAGCGGTCACTCGCCGACATCCTCCTCGACCGGGTACGCGCGCTGATGCAGGCCGAGTACGCGACGCTCTGGCTGCCCGCCCAGGGCCGGCATCCCGAGGTGCTGCTCACCGCCCGGGTGGACACCCCCGGCCTGCTTGACCTGGCGCCCACCCCGGCGAGCCTGCGCCAGCAGGTACACAAGAAGGGTCGTACCCTCTCGATCGGCCGCTGGCTCGGCGGCGATCCGGCGTTGCGGCAGGCCGCGGGGGAGGAGCGGGTCAAGGACGCCATCGTGGTGCCGCTGCGCTCCGGCCAGGCCGTGATCGGCACGCTGGAGGTGACCAACCGGCTCAGCGACATCGGCCACTTCGCCCCCGGCGACATCCCCGTCTTCGAGACGGTCGCCGCGCACGCCGCTGTGGCGCTGGAGAACTCCCGCCTGGTCGACCGGCTGCGGCACGACGCCGACCACGACGCGCTCACCGGCCTGCCCAACCGGCGGCGCCTCACCTCGTCGGTGGCGGAGGCGGTCAAGATCCGCGCCCCGGGTGAGGTGGTGGCGCTGCTGCTCTTCGACGTCGACCGGCTCCGCCAGGTGAACGAGTCGCTGGGTCACGCCGCCGGCGACAAGGTGCTCATGGAGGTGGCCGAGCGGCTGCGCTCCTGCGCGCCCTCCTCGGCGCTCGTCGGCCGGGCCGGCGGTGACGAGTTCCTGGTGACGCTGCGGTTGGAGAGCACCGAGGCGGCCCTGGAACTGGCGGCCCAGCTGCGGGAGCAGATCCGCGACGAGATGGTCTTCGACGCGCTCACCCTGGACGTGGACACGGTCGTCGGGGTGGCCGTGCACCCGGACCACGGCAGCGACGCGGTGGCGCTGCTGCAACGCGTCGACCTGGCCGCCACCGCGGCCAAGTCGGTACCGGGCAGCGTGCAGCTCTACAGCCCGGCGCTGGAGTCGCGGTCGCTGCGCCGGCTCGGCCTCGCCGGCGACCTGCAACGCGCGCTGGACGAGGGCGAGCTGGAGGTCTACTTCCAGCCCAAGGTCACGCTGCGGGACCGCCGCCTGGTGGGCGTGGAGTGCCTGGCCCGGTGGGAGCACCCGGCGCACGGCAGTGTCGCCCCGGACGACTTCGTGGCGGTGGCCGAGCACACCGGCCAGCTCGGCCGGCTCACCGAGTTCGTGCTCCGGGAGAGCCTGCGGCGCAGCCGCGACTGGAGCCACGGCGAACAGCCGCTGTCCGTCGCGGTCAACCTCGCCGCGCGTACGCTCACCGACCAGCACTTCCCGGCGCTGGTACGCGACCTGCTGGCCGAGTACGGCGTACCGCCGCAGCGGCTGACGCTGGAGGTCACCGAGGCGGGTGTCCTGGACGGCACCGAACGTCCCATACCCACCCTGCGCAGCCTGCGTGACCTCGGTGTCCGCCTCTCGGTGGACGACTTCGGCACGGGTAACTCGTCGCTGGCGCAACTGCGCCGGCTGCCGGTGCACGAGGTGAAGGTGGACCGGTCGTTCGTGCAGGGCATGGCGACCGATCCGGGCGACCTCGCGATCGTCAACGCGGTGGTGACGCTGTCGCAGCAGTTCGGCCTGGCGGTGGTGGCCGAGGGCGTGGAGAGCGAGCTGACGCTGGAGCTGCTCCAGGACATCGGCTGTGAGATCGGCCAGGGATTCCTGTTCAGCCGCCCTCTGCCGTACGAGCGGCTGGAGGCCTGGTTCGGCGCCCAGGTCGACCCGGAGACGGTGGTCGCGGGGGAGCTGCCGCGCCTGCGAGTGGTGCCCTGACCAGGGCGGACACGCACTCGGGGGATCCGATTTCACCTGCGCGACGCGGTCGTGTACTGTTTCCCCTGCGCGACACCCCCCGGGGTGATCGAGCAGGCCCCCTTAGCTCAGTCGGCAGAGCGTCTCCATGGTAAGGAGAAGGTCTACGGTTCGATTCCGTAAGGGGGCTCAGAGGGTCCGGCTGGACCCGCCACGGCGGTGTAGCTCAGATGGCAGAGCAAGCGGCTCATAATCGCTGTGTCGCCGGTTCAAGTCCGGCCACCGCTACTCTCGTCCTCCGGGCCCAGCCCGGTGGCCGGTGGGATGGGCGCCACAGGCGCCCACTTTGCATGTCCGCGTCGTCAGCGCGTACGCTGACACGCCGTAGTTGATATCCGTGAGCGAGGAAGGCACTCCGCCGTGGCGAAGGCGACCGATGTCCGGCCGAAGATCACTTTGGCGTGTGTGGAGTGCAAGGAGCGCAACTACATCACGCGCAAGAACCGCCGTAACGACCCGGACCGCATCGAGCTGAAGAAGTTCTGCCCCCGGGACGGCAAGCACACCGTCCACCGCGAGACCCGCTGACCGCGGCCGGCGCAGCCGGCACCGCAACAGCTTCTCGAACGCCGATCCACCTGACGGGTGGCCTCCGGGCCGCCCGACCGGGCGGATCGGCGTTCGTGTTTTCCGTGTAGGTTCGGCGGCATGTCCCTGGACCCGTCCTTCGTCGGCCGGACGTACCCGCCGACCGCCCCCTACCAGGTGGGCCGAGAAAAGATCCGCGAGTTCGCCACCGCCGTCGGCGCCACCGACCCGGTCCACCACGACCCGGAGGCGGCCCGGGCGCTCGGCCACCCCGACGTGGTGGCGCCGCCGACGTTCCCCGTGGTCGTCACCATGTCGGCCAGCCGGCAGATCGTCGAGGACCCGGCGCTCGGCGTCGACTACAGCCGTGTGGTGCACGGCGACCAGCGGTTCGCGTACACCCGGCCGGTGGTGGCCGGGGACGAGCTGGTGTGCGTGAACACCATCGAGGAGGTCACCACCCGGGGCGGGCACGGCTTCCTGACCACCCGCACGGACGTGAGCACGGTGGACGGTGAGCCGGTGGTCGCCGTGTGGTCCAAGATCGTCGTACGCGGGGAGGCCTGAGGACATGGAGCTGCCCACCCAGACGTACCGGGTGACCCGCGCGGACCTGGTCCGCTACGCGGGCGCCTCGGGCGACTTCAACCCGATCCACTGGAGCGACCGCACCGCCACCGGCGTCGGGCTGCCGGGCGTCATCGCCCACGGCATGTTCACCATGGCGCTGGTCGGCCGGGCGGTGGCCGGCTGGGCCGGCGCGCCGGACGCGGTGGTCGACTTCGGCGTCCGCTTCACCCGCCCGGTGGTCGTCCCGGACACCGACGAGGGCACCGAGATCGAGGTGTCAGCGGTGGTCAAGGAGGTCACCGAAGAGGGCCTGACCAGGCTCGACATCACCGCCACCTGCCAGGGCGAGAAGGTGCTGTCGCAGGCTCGGGCACTGATCCGCACGACGCGCTGAGGGTTCGCCCGACGCGCGAGGGGCAGACCGGTTGGGAAAGTCGCACGACTACCCGTACACTGGTCCGCCGTGGGGCAAGTGACCCCCGCTCGGCACAGCGTGTCCGGGTGGAGGTGAGTTGCCGCACAGGGGTGTAGCTCAATTGGCAGAGCAGCGGTCTCCAAAACCGCAGGCTGCAGGTTCAAGTCCTGTCACCCCTGCGCCTCAGGCCTGACCGTTCCGTGGGTCGCGCCGCCCTCACCGGCGGCGTCCGGCCCGTGGTGGTGGCATCGGTGGGGTGGTTCCGAGGCGTTCGGGCCCTCCCGGCCGGTCCGCCGGCCGCGGCCCGTCGCGGGACGGTTGGTCCGGCCGGCGTGACCAACACGCCGCGCACGCCGCCCGGCGTGCGACCCCATACCCGCACGGAGGGCGAAGTGGCCGAGAGCAAGCGCCGCGGCGAGGACGACGGCGACGAGCGTCTGAACGACGACGCGACCGTCGACGACGTGGCCGACGACGACGCCACCGACGCGGACGAGCCGGTCGCCCGGGGTGGCACCGCGACCCGCAAGCGGGCGCAGGCCGAGCCGGCCGAGGGCCGGAAGACCCGCAAGGACACCGAGCGGATCGGGCTGTTCGCCCGCATCGCGCGGTTCTTCCGCGAGGTCGTGGCAGAGCTGCGTAAGGTCATCTGGCCGACCCGCAAGGAGCTGCTGACCTACACGGCCGTGGTGGTCACCTTCGTCGCGGTGATGCTGGCGATCGTGGCCGGCCTGGACTACGGCTTCGCCAAGGCGGTGCTGTGGGTCTTCGGCGAGTCCAGCTGACCTGCGGACAGCGATACTGACGGAAGTGAGCGAGCGTGCCTGAGTACGACGAGACCGCCGGAACCCCGGACGAGCAGTCCACGGTGGCGACGGCGGCCAACAACGAGTCGGTCGAGGCCGCCAGCGAGCCGGAGTTCCCGACCACCGAGCCGGCCCCGGACGAGGACTTCGACCCGGTCGCCGAGCTGCGCCAGAAGCTGCGTTACGCGCCCGGCGACTGGTACGTGGTGCACTCGTACGCCGGCTACGAGAACAAGGTCAAGACCAACCTCGAGACCCGGATCACCTCCCTCGACATGGAGGACTTCATCTACCAGGTCGAGGTGCCGACCCGGGAAGAGGTCGAGGTCAAGAACGGCAAGCGGTCGCAGGTCCAGGCGAAGGTCTTCCCGGGCTACATCCTGGTCCGGATGGAGCTGACCGCCGAGTCCTACTCCTGCGTCCGGAACACCCCGGGGGTCACCGGCTTCGTCGGCGCGACCGACCGGGCCGACCGGCCGGCGCCGCTGAGCCTCGACGAGGTGCTCAAGTGGCTGGCCCCGGCGGTCGAGACCGAGCAGAAGAAGGCCAAGCCCGAGATCAAGGTCCTCGACTTCGAGGTCGGCGACTCGGTCACCGTCACCGACGGCGCGTTCGCGTCGCTGCCGGCGACGATCAGCGAGATCAACGCCGACCAGCAGAAGCTCAAGGTGCTGGTGTCGATCTTCGGCCGGGAGACGCCGGTCGAGCTGAACTTCAACCAGGTCGCCAAGATCTGACGTACGTCGGCACCGGCGGCCCGCCCCTTCCCGGGGTGGCCGCCGGTGCGCCGTTTCGCCATCCACCGACCTCGGCGCGGGGGGTGGCCGACGGCTGCGCTACCCTAGAACGTCGGCTGTCCGCACCGTGCTGACCGTGCGCGCCCGCGGACCGGCGAGAATCCCAGTTCCAAGCCCCAGGAAGAGACATGCCTCCGAAGAAGAAGCTCGTCAAGACGTTCACGCTTCAGCTGCCGGCGGGCCAGGCCACCCCGGCGCCGCCGGTCGGCCCCGCGCTCGGCCAGCACGGCGTGAACATCATGGAGTTCTGCAAGTCCTACAACGCGCAGACCGAGTCCCAGCGGGGCGACATCGTCCCCGCCGAGATCAGCGTCTACGAGGACCGCACGTTCACCTTCGTGCTGAAGACCCCGCCCGCCGCCCGGCTGCTGATCAAGGCCGCCGGCGTGCAGAAGGGCTCGGGCGTCCCGCACAAGGAGAAGGTCGGCTCGGTCACCCGCGCCCAGCTGCGCGAGATCGCCGAGAAGAAGATGGCGGACCTCAACGCCAACGACATCGACCAGGCCGAGAAGATCATCGCCGGCACCGCCCGGTCGATGGGCCTGACCGTCGCCGACTGATCTCGCTCCACCGCTCCACCCGATCTTTCTGTTCGTGGGAGGGCCGCGTACGCCGCGCGCCCGCCAGAGACCACAGGAGTCACCAGAAATGCAGCGCAGCAAGAGCTACCGCAAGGCCGCCGATGTCATCGACCGGTCGAAGCTCTACACCCCGGTCGAGGCCGTCAAGCTGGCCAAGGAGACCACCAACGTCAAGTTCGACGCCACGGTCGAGGTCGCGATGCGCCTCGGCGTCGACCCCCGCAAGGCGGACCAGATGGTCCGCGGCACGGTCAACCTGCCGCACGGCACCGGTAAGACCGCCCGCGTGATCGTCTTCGCCGCCGGCGCGAAGGCCGAGGAGGCCGTCGCCGCGGGTGCGGACGAGGTGGGCACCGACGAGCTGGTCGCCCGTATCCAGGGCGGTTGGCTGGACTTCGACGCGGCGATCGCCACGCCCGACCAGATGGCCAAGATCGGCCGGATCGCGCGGATCCTGGGCCCGCGCGGTCTGATGCCGAACCCGAAGACCGGCACCGTGACCATGGACGTCACCAAGGCCGTCTCGGACATCAAGGGCGGTAAGATCACCTTCCGGGTGGACAAGCACTCCAACCTGCACCTGATCATCGGCAAGGCCTCCTTCTCGGAGAACCAGCTGGTGGACAACTACGCCGCGGTGCTGGACGAGGTGCTGCGGGCCAAGCCGTCCGCGGCCAAGGGCACCTACCTCAAGAAGGTCACCCTCACCACCACCATGGGTCCGGGCGTCCCGGTCGACCCGAAGGTCGTGAAGAACTTCCAGGAGGGCTCGGCCGAGGGCTGAGCACGCGTACTCCCGAACGGGGCCCCGCCACCACGTCGTGGCGGGGCCCCGTTCGTCTGTCCGGTGTGGCACTCTCGGGCGCATGCGGCTCGACGGCGTCTGGCTCCGCTACCACAGGCACGGCCCGTGGGTGCTGCGGCAGGTCGACGTCGCGATCGGCCCGGGTGAGGCAGCGGTCGTGCTCGGCCGCAACGGCGCCGGCAAGTCCACTCTGCTCCAGCTCGCCGCCGGGGTGCTGCGCCCGAGCCGGGGCCGGGTCGCCGACCGGCCGCCGGTCGTCGGCTGGGTGCCGGAGCGCTTCCCCGCCGACCAGCCGTTCACAGTCGGGGCCTACCTGTCCGCCATGGGCCGCGTCGCCGGCCTGCCCGGTCCCGCCGCCGACCGGGCGGTGCGCCACTGGGTGGAGCGACTGGGCCTGACCCGCTTCCACGACGTGCGCCTGCCGCGGCTGTCCAAGGGCACCGCGCAGAAGGTCGGCCTGGCGCAGGCACTGCTGCGCCCGCCCGGCCTGCTGGTGCTCGACGAGCCCTGGGAGGGGCTGGACGCCACCGCCCGCGAGTCGGTCCCCGAGATCATCGGCGAGGTGCTGGCCGACGGCGGCACGGTGCTGGTCAGCGACCACCGCGGCGAGACGGTCCGGCTCCCCGGGGCCCGGCACCTGTCGGTCACCGACGGCACGGTGACCGAGGAGGCGTCGTCGGGCGGCGCGGCCGTCGCCGTGGTCGAGCTGGCGGTCCCGGCCGCCGGGCTGGCCGCCGCCGTCGCCCGCCTGCGCGCCGACGGCCATCAGATCCTTCGGGTACGCGAACACGCCGTCCCGCCCTCGGCCACGCACCCGGTGCCGGCCTCCGCCGGGCCGTCGGGCACCGGCGGGTCGGGCGGCGCGTCCGCTGCTGGTTCCCCGGACCAGGCCGGTGCCGAGGCCGGGGACTCCGCCCGGCCCGGGCCGGCGCCGGAGGTGGCCCGGTGATCGCGCTGGTCCGGCTGCGGCTGGCCGGCTTCGTGCGTACCGGACGGGCGCTGGCGCCGGTGCTGGCCGGCCTGCTCGTCCTCGGCGTCCTCTACGGCGGTGGCCGGGCCCGGCCGGCGGAGGCCTACGGCGTCTCCGCCGTGGTGCTGTTCCCGGTGCTGGCCTGGCAGACCAAGATCCTGCTGGACGTGGAACCCGACGTGCAGCGCCGGATGGCCCGGGTGGTGGCCGGCCCGGCCCGGGAACGGGCGGCCGGGCTGCTCGCGGCACTGGTGGCCGGGCTCGCCGTGGTGCTCGTCGCGCTGGCGCTGCCGTGGCCGCTCGGCGGGGTCACCGCGACCGTCGGGCCGGGGGAGCGGCCGGTGCTCGTCGGGGTGGCCCTGGGGCTCTGGGCCCACCTGCTCGCCCTGCCCGCTGCGGTGGCGCTCGGCGCGCTGGCGAGCCGGGCCGTGACCCGCAGCGCCGGCTACGGGGTCGCCGTGCTGGTCACGGGCGCGGTCGGGGTCGTGGTGCTCGGGCTCTCCGGCTCGGTCGTGCCGTGGCTGGCCCCGCCGGTCATGGCGACCGCGCGGGCGGTCACCGGGCCGGTCGCGGCCGGGGCCGGTCTGCTGCTCACCGGCTGGGCCCTGGCCTGGACGGCGGTGGCGCTGACCGGCTACGCCTGGGCGCGGCGCACCCGGGCCTGAGCCCTGGTGACCGGGAGCACCTCCGGCGATTTGGTGCTGCGGCGCACGTCGCGTAACCTGGTGCGGTAGTTCCACCCAAAGACCGCTGGTCACCGTGCTCCGGCACGGTCGAAGGTCCCGCGACGACGGGCGACCCGCGCAGGGCGGTAAGCGAAACTCGGTTTCACGCACGGTCCGCCGACTGTGCCCGTGTCCCCGGCCCTCGCCCCGTGCGCCCTGCGCCGGGGCTTTTTCGTTGTCGTGATGCCTCCGCCGCCGTCGTCGAGCCTCGGCTCGCCGCCGGCGTACCAGCTCCGAGCAACGAGAGAGGAGGGACATGGCGGACAAGCCGATCCGGGCCGACAAGGCCACGGCCGTCGCCGAGCTGACCGAGAGCTTCCGCAACGCGGGAGCGACCGTGCTGACCGAGTACCGCGGGCTCACGGTTTCGCAGCTCACCCAGCTGCGGCGCTCGCTCGGCAAGGAGACCAGCTACACGGTCGCGAAGAACACGCTTGCCAAGCGTGCTGCGGCCGATGCGGGCATCTCCGGGCTCGACGAGCTGTTCTCCGGTCCTACCGCGCTGACTTTCGTTTCGGGCGACGTCGTCGAGGCGGCGAAGGGGCTTCGCGACTTCGCGAAGGCCAACCCGAAGCTCGTCATCAAGGGCGGTGTCTTCGAGGGCAAGGCCATTTCCGCGGCCGAGGTCACGAAGCTCGCCGACCTGGAGTCCCGCGAGGTGCTGCTGGCCAAGCTGGCCGGCGCCATGAAGGGCAACCTGAGCAAGGCCGCGGCCCTGTTCCAGGCTCCGCTCTCCAAGGCCGCCCGCGCGGCGGCCGCCCTGGCGGACAAGAAGCGCGAGCAGGAGGGCGCCGAGGCGGCCTGAGGCCCTCCCGGCGCACCACGTTCTTAGTTTTCATTGCGAGAAAGGACGCCAGACATGGCGAAGCTCAGCACCGACGAGCTGCTCGACGCGTTCAAGGAGATGACGCTGATCGAGCTCTCCGAGTTCGTGAAGCAGTTCGAGGAGACCTTCGAGGTCACCGCCGCCGCTCCGGTCGCCGTCGCCGGCCCGGCCGGTCCGGGTGCCCCGGCCGCCGAGGCCGAGCCGGAGAAGGACGAGTTCGACGTCATCCTCGACGCCGACGGTGGCAAGAAGATCCAGGTCATCAAGGTCGTGCGCGAGCTGACCGGCCTGGGCCTCAAGGAGGCCAAGGACCTGGTCGAGGCCGCTCCGAAGGCCGTCCTGGAGAAGGCCAACAAGGAGACCGCCGAGAAGGCCAAGGCCAAGCTCGAGGGCGAGGGCGCCAAGGTCACCCTCAAGTGACCTTGCTCCACCTGACGCGCGTCCGGCTCACGTGAGCCGGGGCACATCGCGTCGCGGCGGGCGGTGATCCGGGAGACCGGGTCACCGCCCGCCGTGTTGGTGCCGCCCGCCGGCGAACGGCGTGAGCAGGGCGTACAGCGTCCTCTCATCGGCCGGTCAGCGACGTCTGTCGGTAGCCCGTCGGTGGGAAAGACACCCCGAGCAGTAACCGGCCCTTGACGCGGCACGGGCCTGCCAGGCACGCTGAACATCAGCAAGACCTTCCGCGCTTGCAACGGCCGCCTCTCGGGTAAGGCAACGGCAGCACCGCCGCCGCGGCTCCCGAGCGGACCGGCAGGAGCGTCGCGTTCCGAGCGGCCCGGTCGACCCGGTTTTCCGAGGTCCCAGGGCTTGTTCCGCGACGACCTGCGGGGTGGGCTGGACAGCGGTTAGCCTCTCGGCTACACTGCTAGTTTGCGCTGCCTTCCGACTTGACCCCTGCTCGGAAATGTCCGATTGTGGATATTTCTGGTGGGGTCATTGGAGTGCACGCGTACCAGCCGTTCTGCAGCACCGGTCCTCGGAAGGACGCATCTTGGCAGCTTCCCGCCCTGCGAAGACCAGTCGTACGTCGAGCGCATTCGCGCCCCGCCGAGTTTCTTTCGGTCGGATCACCGAACACCTCGAGGTCCCCAACCTCCTCGCCATCCAGAACGAGTCCTTCGACTGGCTCGTCGGCAACGAGGCTTGGCAGGGCCGGTCGGCGGACGACCCGCACGCACGCTCGGGTCTCGCGGAGATCCTCGACGAGATCAGTCCCATTGAGGACTTCTCCGGCACCATGTCGCTCTCCTTCTCGGCTCCGCGCTTCGACGAGGTCAAGGCCTCGATCGAGGAGTGCAAGGAGAAGGACCTGACCTACTGCGCGCCGCTGTTCGTGACCGCGGAGTTCACCAACAACACCACTGGCGAGATCAAGAGCCAGACGGTGTTCATGGGTGACTTCCCGATGATGACGCCGAAGGGCACCTTCATCATCAACGGCACCGAGCGCGTCGTGGTCAGCCAGCTCGTCCGCTCGCCGGGCGTGTACTTCGACAAGCAGCCGGACAAGACCTCCGACCGCGACCTCTCCAGCGTCAAGGTCATCCCGAGCCGGGGTGCCTGGCTGGAGTTCGACATCGACAAGCGCGACACGGTCGGCGTTCGCATCGACCGCAAGCGCCGCCAGGCCGTCACCGTCCTGCTCAAGGCCATCGGGTGGTCCGCCGAGCGCATCCGTGAGAAGTTCGGCTGGTCCGAGCTCATGATGACCACGCTCGAAAAGGACCACATCGCCGGCCAGGACGAGGCCCTGCTCGACATCTACCGGAAGCTCCGCCCTGGCGAGCCGCCAACCCGTGAGAACGCCCAGACCCTGCTCGACAACCTCTTCTTCAACCCGAAGCGGTACGACGTCGCCAAGGTCGGGCGCTACAAGTTCAACAAGAAGCTCGAGCTGGACGTGCCGATCACCACCGGCACGCTCACCGAGGACGACATCGTCGCCACCGTGGAATACCTCTGCCGGCTGCACGCCGGTGAGGAGGGCTACGAGGCCGACGACATCGACCACTTCGGCAACCGTCGCCTGCGTACCGTGGGCGAGCTGATCCAGAACCAGGTCCGGGTGGGTCTCTCCCGGATGGAGCGGGTCGTCCGCGAGCGGATGACCACCCAGGACGTCGAGGCGATCACGCCGCAGACCCTGATCAACATCCGCCCGGTGGTGGCGGCGATCAAGGAGTTCTTCGGTACGTCGCAGCTGTCCCAGTTCATGGACCAGACCAACCCGCTGGCGGGCCTGACCCACCGGCGCCGGCTGAGCGCGCTCGGCCCGGGTGGTCTGTCCCGCGAGCGGGCCGGCTTCGAGGTCCGGGACGTGCACCCGTCCCACTACGGCCGGATGTGCCCGATCGAGACGCCGGAAGGCCCGAACATCGGCCTGATCGGCGCCCTGTCCACGTTCGCCCGGGTCAACCCGTTCGGCTTCATCGAGACGCCGTACCGGAAGGTCATCGACGGCCGGGTCACCGACCAGATCGACTACCTGACCGCGGACGAGGAGGACCGGTTCGTCAAGGCGCAGGCAAACGCCCCGCTGAAGTCGGACGGCACCTTCGCCGAGGACCGCGTCCTGGTCCGCCGTAAGGGCGGCGAGACCGAGGACGTCGCGCCGGGCGCCGTGGACTACATGGACGTGTCGCCGCGGCAGATGACCTCGGTCGCCACCGCGATGATCCCGTTCCTGGAGCACGACGACGCCAACCGCGCACTCATGGGTGCGAACATGCAGCGTCAGGCGGTGCCGCTGGTCAAGGCCGAGGCTCCGCTGGTCGGTACGGGCATGGAGTACCGCGCCGCGGTCGACGCCGGTGACGTCGTCGTCGCCGAGGTCGGCGGCGTGGTCGAGGACCTGTGCGCGGACTACATCACCGTCCACCAGGACGACGGCCACCGCCGTACGTACCTGCTGCACAAGTTCCGCCGCTCCAACGCCGGCTCCTGCGTCAACCAGAAGCCGGTCGTCTTCGAGGGCGACCGCGTCGAGGCCGGTCAGGTCATCGCCGACGGTCCGTGCACCGACGAGGGCGAGATGGCGCTCGGACGCAACCTGCTGGTGGCGTTCATGTGCTGGGAGGGCCACAACTACGAGGACGCGATCATCCTGTCGCAGCGCCTCGTGCAGCAGGACGTGCTCACCTCGATCCACATCGAGGAGCACGAGGTCGACGCCCGGGACACCAAGCTCGGCCCGGAGGAGATCACCCGCGACATCCCGAACGTCAGCGAGGAGATGCTCGCCGACCTCGACGAGCGCGGCATCATCCGGATCGGCGCCGAGGTCGTCCCCGGCGACATCCTGGTCGGCAAGGTCACCCCGAAGGGTGAGACCGAGCTGACTCCCGAGGAGCGGCTGCTCCGCGCGATCTTCGGCGAGAAGGCGCGCGAGGTCCGGGACACCTCGCTGAAGGTGCCGCACGGCGAGACCGGCACGGTCATCGGTGTGCGTACCTTCTCCCGCGAGGACGGCGACGAGCTGCCCCCGGGCGTGAACGAGCTGGTCCGGGTCTACGTGGCCCAGAAGCGCAAGATCCAGGACGGTGACAAGCTCGCGGGCCGCCACGGCAACAAGGGCGTCATCTCCAAGATCCTGCCGATCGAGGACATGCCGTTCCTGGAGGACGGCACCCCGGTCGACATCGTGCTGAACCCGCTCGGTGTGCCGTCCCGGATGAACATCGGCCAGGTCCTGGAGACCCACCTCGGGTGGGTTGCCAAGACCGGCTGGAGCGTGGACGGCGACGACGCCGAGTGGAAGCGCCAGCTCCGCTCGATCAACGCGCACGAGTCCGAGCCGGACACCAACGTGGCCACGCCGGTCTTCGACGGTGCCCGCGAGGAGGAGATCTCCGGCCTGCTGGCGTCGACCCTGCCCAACCGGGACGGCAACCAGCTCATCGGGGGCAGCGGCAAGGCGCAGCTGTTCGACGGTCGTTCCGGCGAGCCGCTGCCGGACCCGATCGCGGTCGGCTACGTCTACATCCTGAAGCTCAACCACCTGGTCGACGACAAGATCCACGCCCGGTCGACCGGCCCGTACTCGATGATCACGCAGCAGCCGCTGGGTGGTAAGGCGCAGTTCGGTGGCCAGCGCTTCGGTGAGATGGAGTGCTGGGCCATGCAGGCGTACGGCGCCGCCTACGCCCTGCAGGAGCTGCTGACCATCAAGTCCGACGACGTCCTGGGCCGGGTCAAGGTCTACGAGGCGATCGTCAAGGGCGAGAACATCCCCGAGCCGGGCATCCCGGAGTCGTTCAAGGTGCTGCTCAAGGAGCTGCAGTCGCTGTGCCTCAACGTCGAGGTGCTCTCCAGCGACGGTGTGGCCCTGGAGATGCGCGAGACCGACGACGAGGTGTTCCGGGCGGCGGAGGAGCTGGGCATCGACCTGTCCCGGCGCGAGCCGAGCTCGGTCGAAGAGGTCTGAGGTGGTGATCCGGGGCAGGGTCACCCTGCCCCGGATCCCACTCGTTAGCTAGCAGTACAGACGACGACATAGGGGACATAGTGCTCGACGTCAACTTCTTCGACGAGCTGCGCATCGGCCTCGCCACCGCTGACGACATCCGTCAGTGGTCCCACGGCGAGGTCAAGAAGCCCGAGACCATCAACTACCGCACCCTCAAGCCGGAGAAGGACGGGCTCTTCTGCGAGAAGATCTTCGGTCCGCAGCGGGACTGGGAGTGCTACTGCGGTAAGTACAAGCGGGTCCGCTTCAAGGGCATCATCTGCGAGCGCTGCGGCGTCGAGGTGACCCGCTCCAAGGTTCGCCGGGAGCGGATGGGTCACATCGAGCTGGCCGCTCCGGTGACCCACATCTGGTACTTCAAGGGCGTGCCGAGCCGGCTGGGCTACCTGCTGGACCTCGCCCCGAAGGACCTCGAGAAGATCATCTACTTCGCCTCGTACGTCGTGACGAGCGTGGACGCCGAAGCGCGTCACCGCGACCTCTCGACCATCGAGAACGAGATCCTGGCCGAGAAGCGGCAGGCCGAGAACAGCCGCGACTCGGAGATCGAGAAGCGGGCCGCCAAGCTGGAGGCCGACCTGGCCGAGCTGGAGGCCGAGGGCGCGAAGGCGGACGTCCGGCGCAAGGTCAAGGAGGGCGGAGAGCGCGAGATGCGCCAGATCCGCGACCGGGCCCAGCGCGAGATCGACCGCCTCGACGAGGTCCTCGACACCTTCCGCAAGCTGGAGCCGAAGCAGCTGGTCACCGACGAGCTGCTCTACCGCGAGCTGCGCGACCGCTTCGGTGAGTACTTCACCGGCAGCATGGGCGCCGAGGCGATCAAGGCCCTGGTCCAGAACATGGACCTGGAGGCCGAGGCGGAGAACCTGCGCGAGACCATCCGCTCCGGCAAGGGCCAGCGGAAGATCCGTGCGCTCAAGCGGCTCAAGGTCGTCGCGGCGTTCCAGAACACCCGCAACTCGCCGCTCGGCATGGTGCTGGACTGCGTCCCGGTCATCCCGCCGGACCTGCGCCCGATGGTGCAGCTCGACGGTGGCCGCTTCGCGACCTCCGACCTGAACGACCTGTACCGGCGTGTGATCAACCGGAACAACCGCCTCAAGCGGCTGATCGACCTCGGCGCGCCCGAGATCATCGTCAACAACGAGAAGCGGATGCTCCAGGAGGCCGTCGACGCGCTGTTCGACAACGGCCGCCGTGGCCGTCCGGTCACCGGCCCGGGTAACCGGCCGCTGAAGTCGCTGTCCGACATGCTCAAGGGCAAGCAGGGCCGGTTCCGCCAAAACCTGCTGGGCAAGCGCGTCGACTACTCCGGCCGTTCGGTCATCGTGGTCGGCCCGAAGCTCAAGCTGCACCAGTGCGGCCTGCCCAAGCAGATGGCGCTGGAGCTGTTCAAGCCGTTCGTGATGAAGCGGCTGGTCGACCTCAACCACGCGCAGAACATCAAGTCCGCCAAGCGGATGGTCGAGCGGCAGCGGCCGGTCGTGTGGGACGTGCTGGAAGAGGTCATCGGCGAGCACCCGGTTCTGCTGAACCGCGCGCCGACCCTGCACCGTCTGGGCATCCAGGCCTTCGAGCCGCAGCTGGTCGAGGGCAAGGCCATCCAGATCCACCCGCTGGTCTGCACCGCGTTCAACGCCGACTTCGACGGTGACCAGATGGCGGTCCACGTGCCGCTGTCCGCCGAGGCCCAGGCCGAGGCGCGGATCCTGATGCTGTCGTCGAACAACATCCTCAAGCCGGCCGACGGCAAGCCGGTCACCATGCCGACCCAGGACATGGTCATCGGTCTGTACCACCTCACCCACCTCACCCCGGGTGGCAAGGGCGAGGGCCGGGCGTTCAGCTCGGACGCCGAGGCGCGGATGGCGTACGACAACGGCGAGCTGCACCTGCAGACGCCGGTCCGGATCCGGCTGCGCGACGTGGTCGGTGTGGACAACGGAGCCGGTGCCGAGCCGTGGACCGCCCCCGAGGGCTGGACCGAGGGCGAGCCGGTGACCGTGGAGACCACGCTGGGCCGGGTCCTGTTCAACGAGACGCTGCCCCCGGGCTACCGCTTCGTGAACTACGAGATCCGCAAGGGCCAGCTCTCCGCGATCGTCAACGACCTCGCCGAGCGCTTCCCGAAGGTGGCCCTGGCGGCCACCCTGGACGGGCTCAAGGAGGCCGGTTTCCACTGGGCCACCTGGTCCGGCGTCACCATCGGCATGGAGGACGTCATCGCTCCGCCGCGCAAGCGGGAGATCCTGGAGCGGTACGAGAAGGAAGCCGACCGGATCGACAAGCAGTACCAGCGTGGTCTGATGACCGCCGAGGAGCGCCGCGGCGAGCTCATCGAGATCTGGACCAAGGCGACCAACGAGGTCGCCAAGGAGATGGACACCGCGCTGCCGCAGGAGAACCCGCTGTGGAAGATGATCAACTCGGGTGCCCGCGGTAACCTGCTCCAGCTCCGGCAGATCGCAGCGATCCGTGGTCTGGTGGCCAACCCGAAGGGCGAGATCATCCCGCGGCCGATCAAGGCCAGCTACCGGGAGGGTCTGTCCGTGCTGGAGTACTTCATCTCCACGCACGGTGCCCGCAAGGGCCTCGCGGACACCGCCCTGCGTACCGCCGACTCGGGTTACCTGACCCGGCGTCTGGTGGACGTCTCGCAGGACGTCATCATCCGCGAGGAGGACTGCGGCACCGACCGCGCCATCCCGATGCAGGTCGGTGAGCGCATCGACGGCAAGCTGGTCGTGCACGAGCACGCCGAGACCAGCGTGCACGCCCGGACGCTCGCCGACGACATCAAGGGGCCGGACGGCACCGTGGTGGCCCACCGCGGCCAGGACATCAACTCGATCCTGGTGGACGCGATCGTCGCCGCCGGGACCGAGACGGTGCGGGTGCGCAGCGTGCTCACCTGCGAGTCGAAGCTGGGCGTCTGCGGTGCGTGCTACGGCCGCTCGCTGCCGACCGGCAAGACCGTGGACGTCGGCGAGGCGGTCGGCATCATCGCCGCCCAGTCGATCGGTGAGCCGGGTACGCAGCTGACGATGCGTACCTTCCACACCGGTGGTGTCGCGGGTGAGGACATCACCCAGGGTCTGCCCCGTGTCCAGGAGATCTTCGAGGCCCGGGTGCCGAAGGGTAAGGCGCCCATCGCCGACACCCCGGGTCGCATCCGGATCGAGGACGGCGAGCGGTCCCGCAAGATCGTGGTCATCCCGGACGACGGCAGCGACGAGATCGTGTACGACAAGATCTCGAAGCGGGTCCGGCTCCGGGCGCACGACGGCGACCACGTCGAGGTCGGCGAGAAGCTCACCGAGGGCACCATCGACCCGCACGAGCTGCTGCGCATCCTCGGCCCGCGCGCGGTCCAGGTCCACCTGACCCAGGAGGTCCAGGAGGTCTACCGCTCGCAGGGTGTGCTCATCCACGACAAGCACATCGAGATCATCATCCGCCAGATGCTCAAGCGGGTGACTGTGATCGACTCCGGCTCGACCGAGTTCCTGCCGGGCGTGCTGGTCGACCGGGCGCTGTTCGAGTCGGAGAACCGCCGGCTCGTCGGCGAGGGTGGCGAGCCCGCCGCCGGTCGCCCGGTGCTGATGGGTATCACCAAGGCCTCGCTGGCCACTGACTCCTGGCTGTCGGCGGCCTCCTTCCAGGAGACCACCCGGGTGCTGACGGACGCGGCGATCCACGCCCGCAGCGACTCGCTGATCGGCCTCAAGGAGAACGTGATCATCGGTAAGCTCATCCCGGCCGGTACGGGCATCAGCAAGTACCGCAACGTCCGGGTCGAGCCGACCGAGGAGGCGAAGGCCAAGGTCTACTCGATGACCGGCTACCCGGAGACCGACTACGGCTTCGGGCCGGCCAGCGGCCAGGCGGTTCCGCTGGACGACTTCGACTTCGGGTCGTACCGCTAAGCAGTAGGAAACGACGAGGCCCCCGGCATCCGCCGGGGGCCTCGTCGCGTCCGGAGTGCCGGGACCGGCTGCCTTCCGCCGGGACGGAAGGCCGGGTCGGGGCATGATGGAGGCATGACGACCGTGCCCGGGCAGGCGCCCGTCGTGCCGCAGGCGTACCGCCATCCGTACGACCCGGAGCCGGTCCGCTCCACCAAGGCCCGCGCCGTCTTCGCGCTCGGGCTGATCGGCGTGCTCACCGGTCTGTTCCTCGGCGGCGCGGTGCCGGCCACGATCGCGCTCGTGCTCGCCCGGCAGGCGCGCCGGGAGGCGTACGCCTCGGGTGGTTATCTCACCGGCGCGGACTGGCTGCGGCGCGGCGAGCAGATGGCGCGGACCGGTCTGGTGCTGACCGCCGCCGCGGTGGTCGCGGCGGTGGTGATCGGCGTGGTCCGCGCCGCGGACGCCTCGTTCGGCCACGACTTCGCGCCGAACTTCGACTGACCCGGTGGGGGAGCGGGCCCGCGCCCGCCCACCCCGCAATGATCGGCGGCGGTAGCCTGGCCGGTGTCCGCCGCGCGGCGGGCGCGTGTGGACAGGAGGACCCCGTGACGGAACCGGCTCCGCCGGGAGGCGACCAGCCGCGCCCCGGGCCGTACCCGCCGGGTTCCGCGTCCGCGCCGGCGCACCAGCCGGGGCCGTACGGGGCGTACCCGGGGAGTCCGCCGGCGCACGGCGGCGGGTGGCCGGCGCCGGCGAGCGTGCCCGGCCACGGCGCCTGGGGTCCGCACGGCGGGCCGGCGCTTCCGCCGCCGCCGGCCGAGACGCCGCGGCCGCCGAAGCGGGTCGACGCGGTGCCGGGTACGCCGTTCGGCGTGGTCCACCTCGACGTGCCGCCCGTCACCTCCGGCCTGGCGATCGGGTCGCTCGTCGCAGGCATCGCCGCGATCGGGGTGTCGCTGCTGGTGTTGTGCTTCGGTCTGGCCGGCCGCGACGTCGGCGGCGCCTGGGCGGCCGGCGCGTTCACGGTGCTCGGCGGGCTGATCGGCGTCGGCGCGGTGGTGGCCGGGCTGCTCGCCCGGCGGCAGATCCGGCGGCCGGCGCCGCCGCCGTCGGTGCGCTTCACCGGCGCCGGCCTGGCCGTGGCGGGTATCTCCTGCGGGGCGGCGGGGGTGCTGTTCGGCCTGATCGGGCTCGCGCTGGCTCTGGTGGTGCAGATCACGTGACGCCGCGTCTGCGACGCCTGCGGCCGGTGACCTGGGTTGAGCGGTATGTCCGGGTGTCCGAAGGCCGGGCGGTGTCGGGGCCGCCGGGTCGCGCGGCGGACGAGCCGGTACACTCGTCACTGTAGGTGCCCATCACCGGCGCATCGGCGACCCGGAGACCGGGCGGCGGACCGCACAGCGGTCCTTCCCGACCCATCCGTTTTGACCGGCGCGGCTGTGGTAGGTACTCTTTCCCCTTGTGCCCGGGCCCGCCCGGGCAATGCGTGCGTGCGCTGGAACCGGTCAGCCGGTGATCGCGCGGTCGCACCACCAAGACCAGAAGATCCGGTACGACGCGTCAGCGGCCGGCACCGGAACCGTGACTCGGGCGACACGCCCGACCGCGGGTGCTGGGGAGCCGTCAGGCGGCCCTGGTTGAAATGTAGGAGAGCCGCCCATCCGGACGGCTGGAGCAGACGGCGCGGTCGCCTCGCAGCGGCCGAAGGGAGCGGAGAAACCCGGTGCCCACCATTCAGCAGTTGGTCCGAAAGGGCCGTCAGGCCAAGACGACCAAGACCAAGACCCCGGCGCTCAAGGGGTCTCCCCAGCGGCGCGGCGTGTGCACCCGTGTGTACACCACCACCCCGAAGAAGCCGAACTCGGCGCTGCGCAAGGTCGCTCGTGTCAAGCTCAGCAGCCAGATCGAGGTGACCGCCTACATCCCGGGCGTCGGCCACAACCTCCAGGAGCACTCGATCGTGCTCGTGCGCGGCGGTCGTGTGAAGGACCTCCCGGGCGTGCGGTACAAGATCGTGCGCGGTTCGCTGGACACCCAGGGTGTCCGCAACCGCAAGCAGGCTCGCAGCCGCTACGGCGCGAAGAAGGAGAAGAGCTGACATGCCGCGTAAGGGACCCGCTCCGCGGAAGCCGCTGGTCGCTGACCCGGTGTACAACTCGCCCCTGGTCACCCAGCTGGTGAACAAGATCCTGCTGCGCGGCAAGCGTCAGCTCGCCGAGCGCATCGTGTACGCCGCCCTGGAGGGCTGCCGCGAGAAGTCCGGCACCGACCCCGTCGTCACGCTCAAGCGCGCGATGGACAACGTCAAGCCGACCCTCGAGGTGCGCAGCCGCCGTGTCGGTGGCGCCACCTACCAGGTTCCGGTCGAGGTCCGGCCGTCCCGCGCGACCACGCTCGGTCTGCGCTGGCTGGTGACCTACTCCCGGGCGCGGCGCGAGAAGACCATGGTCGAGCGGCTGATGAACGAGCTGCTGGACGCGAGCAACGGCCTCGGCGCCGCCGTCAAGCGGCGTGAGGACACGCACAAGATGGCCGAGTCGAACAAGGCCTTCGCGCACTACCGCTGGTAACACCTGAGGTTCCGGCGCCCACCGGCGCCGGAACCGCCACCAGTTGTGTCGAGACGACGATAAGTAGGGATTGAAGTGGCCGCCGCAGACGCGCTCGCCAACGTACGCAACATCGGCATCATGGCCCACATCGATGCCGGTAAGACCACTACCACCGAGCGAATCCTGTTCTACACCGGCATCACGTACAAGATCGGTGAGGTCCACGAGGGCGCCGCCGTCATGGACTGGATGGAGCAGGAGCAGGAGCGCGGTATCACCATCACTTCCGCCGCCACCAAGTGCGAGTGGAAGGGCCACACGATCCAGATCATCGACACGCCCGGCCACGTCGACTTCACGGTCGAGGTCGAGCGGTCGCTGCGTGTTCTGGACGGTGCGGTCGCGGTCTACGACGGCGTGGCCGGCGTGGAGCCCCAGACGGAGAACGTCTGGCGGCAGGCGGACAAGTACAACGTCCCCCGGATGTGCTTCGTCAACAAGCTCGACCGGACCGGTGCCGACTTCTTCCGCTGCGTGCAGATGATGATCGACCGGCTCAACGCCACCCCGCTGGTCCTCCAGATCCCGATCGGCGCCGAGTCCGACTTCATCGGCGTGGTCGACCTGGTCGAGATGCGTGCGCTGACCTGGCGCGGCGAGACCCAGAAGGGTGAGGACTACGCGGTCGAGGAGATCCCGGCCGACCTCGCCGACTCGGCTGCCGAGTGGCGCGAGAAGCTGATGGAGACCCTCGCCGACGTCGATGACTCGGTGATGGAGAAGTACCTCGAGGGCGAGGAGATCTCGGTCGACGAGATCAAGGCCGCCATCCGCCGGTCCACCATCGCCGGCAAGGCCAACCCGGTCCTCACCGGTACCGCCTTCAAGAACAAGGGCATCCAGCCGATGCTGGACGCGGTCGTCGCGTACCTGCCCTCGCCGCTGGACATCCCGGCGATCGAGGGTACGGCCACCGACGGCGAGACCCCGCTGCAGCGGAAGCCCTCGGTCTCCGAGCCGTTCTCCGGGCTGGCCTTCAAGATCCAGACCGACAAGCACCTCGGCAAGCTGACGTACGTCCGGATCTACTCCGGCACGCTCGAGTCCGGTTCTCAGGTGATCAACTCCACCAAGGACCGCAAGGAGCGGATCGGCAAGATCTACCAGATGCACGCCAACAAGCGGGAGGAGCGCAGCTCCGCCCAGGCCGGCGACATCATCGCGGTGCAGGGTCTGAAGCAGACCACCACCGGTGACACCCTGTGCGACCCGGCGAACCCGGTCATCCTGGAGTCGATGACCTTCCCGGAGCCGGTCATCGAGGTGGCCATCGAGCCGAAGACCAAGGCCGACCAGGAGAAGCTCAGCACCGCCATCCAGCGGCTGGCCGAGGAGGACCCGACCTTCCGCGTCAAGCTGGACGACCAGACCGGTCAGACGGTCATCTCCGGCATGGGCGAGCTGCACCTGGACATCCTGGTCGACCGGATGCGCCGCGAGTTCAACGTCGAGGCGAACATCGGTAAGCCGCAGGTGGCGTACCGCGAGACCATCCGCCGCAAGGTGGAGAAGGTCGAGTACACCCACAAGAAGCAGACCGGTGGTTCCGGCCAGTACGCCCGCGTGATCATCAGCGTGGAGCCGCTGCCGCTGGGCAACGACGCCCCGACGTACGAGTTCGCCAACGCGGTGACCGGTGGCCGCATCCCCCGGGAGTTCATCCCCTCGGTGGACGCGGGCGCGCAGGACGCCATGCAGTACGGCATCCTCGCCGGCTTCCCCCTGGTGGGCGTCAAGCTCACCCTGGTGGACGGCCAGTACCACGAGGTCGACTCGTCGGAGATGGCGTTCAAGATCGCCGGCTCGATGGCGATGAAGGAGGCGGCCCGCAAGGCCGACCCCGCTCTCCTCGAGCCGATGATGGCCGTTGAGGTCACCACTCCTGAGGAGAACATGGGTGACGTCATCGGCGACCTCAACTCCCGGCGTGGCATCATCCAGGCGATGGAGGAGCGCAGCGGCGCTCGCGTCGTCCGGGCTCTGGTGCCGCTGTCGGAGATGTTCGGCTACGTCGGCGACCTGCGGTCGAAGACCCAGGGCCGGGCTAGCTACAGCATGCAGTTCGACTCCTACGCCGAGGTTCCGAACTCGGTGGCCAAGGAGATCATCGCCAAGGCGACGGGTGAGTGACGCTCACCCTCGGCTGACCCGATGACACGAGGGCGGTCGCGGGAGGGTTCTCCCGCCTGCGGCCACCTCGATCGGATTGCGTGAGACCGGGCCTGTAGGCTTCATCGCCGCAGAACCCACAAAAGCTCTCCGGCCTTCCGGCCGGAAAGGCTGTCGACAGAGTCCTAAGCGCCGAACGGCGCGCCGGGGCGAACGAACCAAGAAAGTCCACAGGAGGACACCAGTGGCGAAGGCGAAGTTCGAGCGGACTAAGCCGCACGTCAACATCGGCACCATTGGTCACATCGACCACGGTAAGACGACGCTGACGGCGGCCATCACCAAGGTCCTGCACGACCAGTACCCGGACCTGAACCCGTACACGCCGTTCGACGAGATCGACAAGGCGCCGGAGGAGAAGGCCCGCGGCATCACGATCTCCATCGCGCACGTCGAGTACCAGACCGAGGCGCGTCACTACGCGCACGTCGACTGCCCCGGTCACGCCGACTACATCAAGAACATGATCACCGGTGCCGCGCAGATGGACGGCGCGATCCTGGTGGTGGCGGCGACCGACGGCCCGATGCCGCAGACCCGCGAGCACGTGCTGCTGGCCCGTCAGGTCGGTGTGCCGTACATCGTCGTGGCGCTCAACAAGAGCGACATGGTCGACGACGAGGAGCTCCTGGAGCTCGTCGAGCTCGAGGTCCGTGAGCTGCTCTCCTCGCAGGAGTACCCGGGTGACGACCTGCCGGTCGTCCGGGTCTCGGCGCTGAAGGCCCTGGAGGGTGACCCGGAGTGGACCGGGAAGCTCCTGGACCTGATGAACGCCGTGGACACCGCGATCCCGCAGCCGGAGCGCGAGACCGAGAAGCCGTTCCTCATGCCCATCGAGGACGTCTTCACCATCACCGGTCGCGGCACCGTGGTCACCGGTCGCGCCGAGCGCGGCATCCTCAAGCCGAACGAGGAGGTGGAGATCGTCGGCATCCGTGAGAAGTCGATGAAGACCACCTGCACCGGCATCGAGATGTTCCGCAAGCTGCTCGACGAGGCCCGTGCGGGTGAGAACGTCGGTCTGCTGCTGCGCGGCATCAAGCGCGAGGACGTCGAGCGCGGCATGGTCGTCATCAAGCCGGGCACCACGACCCCGCACACGGAGTTCGAGGCGACGGTCTACATCCTCTCCAAGGAGGAGGGCGGCCGGCACACCCCGTTCTTCCAGAACTACCGCCCGCAGTTCTACTTCCGGACCACGGACGTCACCGGCGTCGTCACGCTGCCCGAGGGCACCGAGATGGTCATGCCGGGCGACAACACCTCGATGACGGTGAAGCTGATCCAGCCCATCGCCATGGAGGAGAACCTGAAGTTCGCGATCCGCGAGGGTGGTCGTACGGTCGGCGCGGGTCGCGTCACCAAGATCATCAAGTGAGCTGGGTAACCCCGATTAGCGTTGCCGCCGGTCGTGCGGCATACTAGTCAGGTTGCGTAACGACAGTCGGTCACCTGCGTCCGGTTGACGCTGGACCTCCGGGAGTCAGACTGTCTCGCGTAGGGTGGTTGGCCGCCATCGGCGGTCAACCACCCTCGCGCGGCGTCCAGGTCGCGGTCACCGCGATCGGCGCCATGACCCACCGCGTGGTCAGAGAATCGCTCCGGAGTCCCGGGGCGGAGCCTGGCCCACGGGCGCGACACGCCCGACCGCGGGGGTCGGCGGAAGTGGGCCTGTGCCAGCCGGTACAGGCGCCCGCAACACAGCGGCATCGAGAGAAGGAACAGAAGCCACCATGGCGGGACAGAAGATCCGCATCCGGCTCAAGGCCTATGACCACGAGGTCGTCGACTCCTCGGCTCGGAAGATCGTCGAGACGGTGACGCGTACCGGGGCGCAGGTCGCTGGCCCGGTGCCGCTGCCCACGGAGATCAACCGTTTCTGCGTCATCCGCTCGCCGCACAAGTACAAGGACTCGCGCGAGCACTTCGAGATGCGTACGCACAAGCGTCTGATCGACATCATCGACCCGACCCCGAAGACGGTCGACTCGCTCATGCGCCTCGACCTGCCGGCTGGCGTCGACATCGAGATCAAGCTGTAGGGACCGGACAAATGGACAGGCAAGTCAAGGGGATCCTGGGCGCCAAGCTCGGCATGACCCAGGTCTGGGACAACAACAAGGTTGTGCCCGTGACCGTGGTTCAGGCCGGCCCGTGCGTCGTGAGCCAGGTTCGTAGCGCCGACAAGGACGGCTACTCCGCGGTCCAGCTGGCGTACGGGGTCATCGACCCGCGCAAGGTCAAGAAGCCGATCGCCGGGCACTACGCCAAGGCGGACGTCGCGCCGCGCCGGCACATCGTCGAGCTGCGCACCTCCGACGCCGCGGACTACGCGCCGGGCCAGGAGGTCACGGTCGAGGAGTTCCCGGCCGGCGTCGTGATCGACGTGACCGGCAAGACCAAGGGCAAGGGCTACGCCGGCCCGATGAAGCGGCACGGCTTCCACGGTCTGCGTGCCAGCCACGGTGTCGAGCGCAAGCACCGCTCGCCCGGCTCGATCGGCGCCTGCGCGACCCCGGGTCGCGTCTTCAAGGGCACCCGGATGGCGGGCCGGATGGGTGGCGTGCGCTACACCGTCCAGAACCTGACCGTCCAGGCGGTCGACACCGAGAACAACCTCCTGCTCGTCCGCGGTGCCATCCCCGGCCCGAAGGGCGCGCTGGTCCTGGTCCGCACCGCGGCCAAGGCGAAGGTGAAGAAGGGCGGTGCGGCCAAGTGACCACCGTTGACGTCATCAACGTCGAAGGCGCCAAGAGCGGCTCCGTCGAGCTGCCGGCCGACATCTTCGACGCGCAGGCCAACATCGCCCTGATGCACCAGGTCGTGGTGGCCCAGCTTGCGGCGGCCCGCCAGGGTACGCACAAGACGAAGACCCGCGGCGAGGTCTCCGGTGGAGGCAAGAAGCCGTACAAGCAGAAGGGCACCGGTCGTGCCCGCCAGGGCTCGACCCGCGCGCCGCAGTTCGCCGGCGGTGGCGTGGTCCACGGCCCGGTGCCGCGCGACTACAGCCAGCGCACCCCGAAGAAGATGAAGGCCGCCGCCCTGCGTGGCGCCCTCTCCGACCGGGCCCGCGCCGGCCAGGTGCACGTCGTCGAGGCGTTCGTCTCCGGCGAGAAGCCGTCCACCAAGGCGGCCCTGGCCACGCTGACCAAGCTGACCCAGGCCCGTCGGGTCCTGGTCGTGCTGAGCAGCACCGACGAGCTGAACTGGGTGTCGCTGCGGAACCTGCGCAACGCGCGGGACAGCCGGGTGCACCTGATCGAGGCCGGCCAGCTCAACACCTACGACGTGCTGGTGGCCGACGACGTGGTCTTCACCAAGGAGGCCCTGGACGAGTTCCTGGGCGTTCCCGCCGAGACCACCGAGGAGGATGGCAAGTGAGCACGATCGCCGATCCGCGTGACGTCATCGTCGCGCCGGTCGTCTCGGAGAAGAGCTACAGCGAGCTGAACCGCAACTGGTACACCTTCCTGGTGCACCCGGACGCCAACAAGACCGAGATCAAGATCGCTATCCAGCAGATCTTCAACGTCCGCGTCCTGACGGTCAACACGCTCAACCGCGAGGGCAAGCGCAAGCGGACCCGTACCGGGTTCGGCAAGCGCAAGGACACCAAGCGCGCGATGGTGAAGCTGGCTGACGGTGACCGTATCGAGGCCTTCGGCGGCCCGGTCAGCTGAGGGGTGTAGACAATGGCTATCCGTAAGTACAAGCCGACGACGCCGGGCCGGCGTGGCTCGAGCGTTGCCGACTTCGCCGAGATCACCCGGTCGACGCCCGAGAAGTCGCTGCTGGCTCCGCTGCCGAAGAAGGGCGGACGCAACGCCCACGGCCGGATCACCACGCGGCACCACGGTGGCGGCCACAAGCGCCAGTACCGTCTGATCGACTTCAAGCGGGTCGACAAGGACGGCGTGCCGGCGAAGGTCGCTCACATCGAGTACGACCCGAACCGCACCGCGCGCATCGCGCTGCTGCACTACGCCGACGGCGAGAAGCGTTACATCATCGCGCCGAAGGACCTGAAGCAGGGCGACCGTGTCGAGTCCGGTCCGGGCGCCGACATCAAGCCGGGCAACAACCTGCCGCTGCGCAACATCCCGGTCGGTACCACCATCCACAACGTGGAGCTGCGTCCGGGTGGCGGCGCCAAGCTGGCCCGCTCGGCCGGCGTCGGCATCCAGCTGCTCGGCCGTGAGGGCGCGTACGCGACCCTGCGTATGCCGTCCGGTGAGATCCGGCGCGTGGACGTGCGCTGCCGCGCCAGCATCGGCGAGATCGGCAACGCCGACCAGTCGAACATCAACTGGGGTAAGGCCGGCCGTATGCGGTGGAAGGGCAAGCGCCCGACCGTCCGTGGTGTCGCGATGAACCCGGTCGACCACCCGCACGGTGGTGGTGAGGGTAAGACCTCCGGTGGTCGCCACCCGGTCAACCCGCAGGGTAAGCCCGAGGGCCGCACCCGTCGTAAGGGCCAGCCGAGCGACCGGCTGATCGTCCGCCGCCGCTACGCCACGCGTAAGCGCGGCTGAGGGAGATAAGACATGCCTCGCAGCCTGAAGAAGGGCCCGTTCGTCGACGACCACCTGCTCAAGAAGGTGGAGACGCAGAACGACAAGGGCTCGAAGAACGTGATCAAGACCTGGTCGCGGCGCTCGACGATCATCCCGGAGATGCTGGGTCACACGATCGCCGTGCACGACGGACGCAAGCACGTCCCGGTCTTCGTGACCGAGGCCATGGTCGGGCACAAGCTCGGCGAGTTCGCGCTGACCCGCACGTTCAAGGGTCACGAGAAGGACGACCGGAAGAGCCGCCGGCGCTGACGCCGCGGGCATACGGATAGAGGAACAAGGGGTTACAGCGATGCCAGGAAAGGGCGACGCTCCGGTGCTTCCGGGCGCGCGGGCGGTTGCGCGGCACGTGCGCATCTCGCCGATGAAGGCGCGCCGGGTGGTCAACCTCGTCCGCGGCCTGCCCGCGAAGGAGGCGCTCACGGTGCTGCAGTTCGCGCCGCAGGCTGCGAGCGAGCAGGTGTACAAGGTGCTCGCGAGCGCGATCGCCAACGCGGAGAACAACGAGCGGCTGGACCCCGACGCGCTGCTCGTCAGCGAGGCGTTCGTCGACGAGGGCCCGACCATGAAGCGGTTCCGGCCGCGTGCGCAGGGCCGGGCGTACCGGATCCGGAAGCGCACCTGCCACATCACCGTGGCGGTCGAGGCGGTTGCGGCGGCCACGCCGAAGAAGTCGGCGAAGAAGGCCGCTCCGGCCAAGCCGGCCGCTGAGGAGCAGAGCACGACGGAGGGTGCCGAGTAATGGGTCAGAAGGTTCACCCGACCGGGTTCCGGCTCGGCATCTCGACCGACTGGAAGTCCCGCTGGTTCGCGGACAAGCTCTACAAGGACTACATCGGCGAGGACGTCAAGATCCGCCGCATGATGTCCAAGGGCCTCGAGCGCGCCGGCATCTCCAAGGTCGACATCGAGCGCACCCGTGACCGGGTCCGCGTCGACATCCACACCGCCCGGCCGGGCATCGTCATCGGCCGTAAGGGTGCGGAGGCCGACCGGATCCGCGGCGAGCTGGAGAAGCTCACCGGCAAGCAGGTCCAGCTGAACATCATCGAGGTCAAGAACCCCGAGTCGGACGCGCAGCTGGTCGCCCAGGGCGTCGCCGAGCAGCTCTCCAGCCGGGTCAGCTTCCGTCGGGCCATGCGCAAGGCGATGCAGTCCGCGATGAAGAACCCCGCCTGCAAGGGCATCCGGGTTCAGGTCTCGGGCCGTCTCGGCGGCGCCGAGATGAGCCGGACCGAGTTCTACCGCGAGGGCCGGGTTCCGCTGCACACGCTGCGGGCCAACATCGAGTACGGCTTCTTCGAGGCCCGTACCACCTTCGGCCGGATCGGCGTGAAGGTCTGGATCTACAAGGGCGACGCCGTCCCGGGCCGTGAGGCCCCGGCCGAGGCCGCCCCGTCGCGCGGCCCGCGCCGTGACCGTGGCGACCGGCCGGACCGGCCGCGCCGTGGCCGCTCGGGCTCGTCCGGTACGACCGCCGGTGGCACCGAGGCCGGCCGGGCTGCCGCGACCACCATCGCGCAGCAGGCGGAGACGCCGGCCGGTGAGCCGGTCGACAGCAGCGCTGTCGCCGCAGCCGCCTCGGCTCCGGTCGGTAACCAGCCGGCAGAAACGCAGCAGGAGGGCTGACAGATGCTGATGCCGCGCAAGCCCCCGAAGGGCTTCCGCAAGCCGCACCACCCGGACCGCAGTGGCGCGTCCAAGGGTGGTAACCGGGTGGTGTTCGGCGAGTTCGGGATCCAGGCTCTCGAGCCGGCGTACGTGACCAACCGCCAGATCGAGTCGGCGCGTATCGCGATGACCCGCCACATCAAGCGTGGCGGCAAGGTCTGGATCACGATCTTCCCGGACCAGGCCCTCACCAAGAAGCCGGCCGAGACCCGGATGGGTTCCGGTAAGGGTTCGCCCGAGTGGTGGGTCGCCAACGTGAAGCCGGGGCGGGTTCTCTTCGAGATGTCCTTCCCCAACGAGCAGATCGCGCGAGAGGCGATGCGTCGCGCGATCCACAAGCTCCCGATGAAGTGCCGCATTGTTACGCGCGAAGTGGGTGAATCCTGATGGCAGCGGGCGTCAAGCCCTCCGAGCTGCGTGAGCTCTCCGAGGAGGAGCTGGTCACGAAGTTGCGCGAGGCGAAGGCGGAGCTGTTCAACCTCCGCGTGCAGGCCGCAACCGGGCAGCTGGACAACAACCGGCGGCTGCAGGTCATCCGTCGGGAGATCGCCCGGATCTACACGATCATGCGTGAGCGTGAGCTGGGTCTCTCGGCCGCGCCGACTGAGGTGACTGCATCATGAGTGAGAACACCACCGCCCCCGCGCGGTCCCGCCGCAAGGTCCGCGAGGGCCTCGTGGTCAGCGACAAGATGGACAAGACCGTCGTGGTCGAGGTCGAGGACCGCGTCAAGCACGCGCTGTACGGCAAGATCATGCGCCGTACGAGCAAGCTGAAGGTGCACGACGAGCAGAACTCGGCCGGCATCGGCGACCGGGTCCTGATCATGGAGACCCGGCCGCTGTCCGCCACCAAGCGCTGGCGGCTCGTGGAGATCCTCGAGAAGGCCAAGTAGCGAAGGCTCGAGCTCGGCCGGGTCTCGGTCGGGCGCAGGTTCCGCCAGGCTCCGGCCGCCCCGAGCGGCCGGAGAACCGGCAGACATAGGAGATAGACGTGATTCAGCAGGAGTCGCGACTGCGCGTCGCCGACAACACGGGTGCCCGGGAGATCCTGTGCATCCGGGTGCTCGGCGGCTCCGGTCGGCGCTACGCGAGCATCGGCGACGTCATCGTGGCGACCGTCAAGGACGCGATCCCCGGTGCCGGTGTGAAGAAGGGCGACGTCGTCAAGGCCGTCGTCGTTCGGACCGCCAAGGAGAGGCGGCGGCCGGACGGGTCGTACATCCGCTTCGACGAGAACGCCGCCGTCATCATCAAGGACGGTGGGGACCCGCGCGGTACCCGCATCTTCGGCCCGGTGGGCCGGGAGCTGCGGGACAAGCGGTTCATGAAGATCATCTCTCTCGCGCCGGAGGTGTTGTGACCGTGAAGGTCAAGAAGGGCGACACGGTCGTCGTCATCGCCGGCAAGGACAAGGGTGCCAAGGGCAAGGTCATCGCGGCCTACCCGAGGCAGGACAAGGTCCTGGTCGAGGGCGTGAACCGGGTCAAGAAGCACACCCGCATCAGCACCACCCAGCGTGGCGCCAAGACCGGTGGCATCGTCACCCAGGAGGCCCCGATCCACGTCTCGAACGTGATGGTCCTGGACTCCGACGGCAAGCCGACCCGCGTCGGCTACCGGATCGACGACAACGGCCAGAAGGTCCGCATCGCGCGTAGCACCGGTAAGGACCTCTGATGACCACGGCTACCGAAACCAAGACCCTGCCGCGCCTCAAGGAGCGGTACCGCAACGAGATCGTGGGCGAGCTGCAGAAGCAGTTCGAGTTCGCCAACCCGATGCAGGTTCCGCGGCTGGTCAAGATCGTCGTCAACATGGGTGTCGGCGAGGCCGCTCGCGACGCCAAGCTGATCGACGGGGCCGTCCGCGACCTGGCCACCATCACCGGCCAGAAGCCGCAGGTCCGGCGGGCCACCAAGTCCATCGCGCAGTTCAAGCTCCGCGAGGGCATGCCGATCGGCGCGAAGGTCACCCTGCGCGGCGACCGGATGTGGGAGTTCCTGGACCGGCTGCTCTCCATCGCGCTGCCGCGTATCCGTGACTTCCGCGGCCTGGACGGGCGCAAGCTCGACGGGCACGGCAACTACACGTTCGGCCTGACCGAGCAGTCGGTGTTCCACGAGATCGACCAGGACAAGATCGATCGCCAGCGGGGCATGGACATCACGGTGGTCACGACCGCCACGACCGACGACGAGGGCCGGGCGCTGCTCAAGCTCCTGGGCTTCCCGTTCAAGGAGAACTGAGATGGCCAAGAAGGCGCTGATCCTCAAGGCGGCCGCGAAGCCGAAGTTCTCGGTTCGCGCGTACACCCGCTGCCAGCGGTGCGGGCGTCCGAAGGCGGTCTACCGCAAGTTCGGTCTCTGCCGGGTGTGCATCCGGGAGATGGCCCACCGCGGTGAGCTGCCCGGCGTGTCCAAGGCTTCCTGGTAATAGCCCGGCGCGCTCCGGCGCGTCAGCTGAACTGTCTCTTCGCCGTAGGCCCCGGGCCTGGCCCGGGGAACCCCGGCGAGAAAGGTTGACGAGTTTTCATGACGATGACCGACCCGATCGCAGACATGCTCACGCGTCTGCGTAACGCCAACCAGGCGTACCACGACCGGGTGACGATGCCCTACTCGAAGATCAAGGCGAACATCGCCGAGGTCCTCAAGGCCGAGGGTTACATCGCCACCTGGTCGGTCGAGGAGCCCGAGGAGGGCGCCGTCGGCAAGCGACTGGTCGTCGAGCTGAAGTACGGCCAGAACCGCGAGCGGAGCCTGGCCGGCATCAAGCGCGTGTCCAAGCCCGGTCTCCGGGTGTACGCCAAGTCGGACGGGCTCCCGCGGGTGCTCGGCGGGCTGGGCGTGGCGATCATTTCGACGTCCCAGGGGCTGCTCACCGACCGGCAGGCCCGCAAGCGGAGCGTTGGCGGGGAAGTCCTCGCCTTCGTCTGGTAACGGGAGACAGGTAGAAATGTCGCGTATTGGACGTAAGTCGATCCCGGTGCCTGCCGGCGTCGACATCACGATCGACGGCCGGACCGTCAAGGTCAAGGGCCCCAAGGGCGAGCTGAGCCACGTGCTGGCCGAGCCGATCACGGCGGAGCGGGGCGAGGACGGCGAGCTGCACGTCAACCGGCCCAACGACGAGCGCAAGGCCAAGGAGCTGCACGGCCTGAGCCGTACGCTGGTGGCCAACATGATCGTCGGTGTCACCGAGGGCTACCGCAAGAGCCTGGAGATCGCCGGTACCGGTTACCGCGTGACCGCCAAGGGCAAGGACCTGGAGTTCGCGCTCGGGTTCTCGCACCCGGTCCTGGTTCCGGCGCCGGAGGGCATCACCTTCACGGTCGAGAAGCCGACGCTGTTCCACGTGGCCGGCATCGACAAGCAGCAGGTCGGCGAGGTCGCCGCCAACATCCGGAAGATCCGTCCGCCGGAGCCCTACAAGGGCAAGGGCGTGAAGTACCAGGGCGAGGTCATCCGCCGCAAGGCTGGAAAGGCAGGTAAGAAGTGAGCGCCACGCTGCTCAAGCGCCGCCGCGGCGTCGCCGCCAAGCGTGCCGTCGGGCGTGCGCGTCGGCACTTCCGGGTCCGCAAGAACGTCAGCGGCACCGCCGAGCGTCCCCGCCTGGTCGTCACCCGCTCCCTGCGCCACGTGGTGGCCCAGGTCGTGGACGACACCAAGGGTCACACCCTGGCGTCGGCCTCGACCATGGACGCCTCGCTGCGCGGCGCCGAGGGCGACAAGAGCGCCCTGGCCGGCAAGGTCGGCGCCCTGCTCGCCGAGCGCGCCAAGGCCGCCGGCGTCTCGAAGGTCGTCTTCGACCGCGGTGGCAACCGGTACGCGGGGCGTGTCGCCGCGCTTGCCGACGCCGCCCGCGAAGCCGGGCTCGAGTTCTAGAAACCCCGTCACGAGAGAGAAGGAAGGCTGCTGATGCCAGGTCAACAGCGCCGTGGCGGCGGGTCCGGTGGCAACGAGGGTGGTCGCCGCGACAACCGCCGTGAGGGCGGCCGCGGAAACGCGCCCGTCGAGAAGACCCCGCACCTCGAGCGGGTCGTCGCGATCAACCGCGTCGCCAAGGTCGTGAAGGGTGGTCGTCGCTTCAGCTTCACCGCCCTGGTGATCGTGGGCGACGGCGACGGCACCGTCGGTGTGGGCTACGGAAAGGCCAAGGAGGTGCCCGCGGCGATCGCCAAGGGTGTCGAGGAGGCCAAGAAGCACTTCTTCAAGGTGCCGCGGATCGGTCAGTCGATCCCGCACCCGGTCACGGGCGAGGACGCCGCCGGTGTGGTGCTGCTCAAGCCGGCCTCCGCCGGTACGGGCGTCATCGCCGGTGGCCCGGTGCGTGCCGTGCTGGAGTGCGCGGGCATCCACGACGTGCTCTCCAAGAGCCTCGGCTCGTCCAACCCGATCAACATCGTGCACGCCACGGTGGCGGCCCTGAAGGGGCTCGAGTCCCCGGAGCAGGTCGCGGCCCGTCGTGGTCTGCCGGTCGAGGACGTCGCGCCGGCCGCCATGCTGGCGTCGCGGGCGGGGGTGGCGTCCTGATGGCACGCCTGAAGGTCACCCAGGTCCGGTCCGAGATCGGGACCAAGAAGAACCAGCGTGACTCGCTGCGTTCCCTCGGTCTCAAGCGGATCAACGACGTGGTGGTCAAGGAGGACCGGCCGGAGATCCGCGGCATGATCTTCACGGTCAACCACCTCGTGAAGGTCGAGGAGGTCGAGTAATGACGATCAAGGTGCACCACCTGCGTCCGGCTCCCGGCGCCAAGACCGACAAGACCCGTGTGGGTCGCGGTGAGGGCTCGAAGGGCAAGACGGCCGGTCGCGGTACCAAGGGTTCCAAGGCCCGCAAGAACATCTCGGCGGCGTTCGAGGGTGGGCAGATGCCCATCCACATGCGCCTGCCGAAGATGAAGGGCTTCAAGAACAAGTTCAAGGTCGTGTTCCAGGTGGTCAACCTGGACCGGCTGGCCGAGCTGTTCCCGAACGGCGGCCAGGTCGGCCCGGTCGAGCTGGTCGAGGCCGGCGCGGTCCGCAAGGGTCACCCGGTCAAGGTGCTCGGCACCGGCGACCTCGGCGGCGTGTCCCTCCAGGTGTCGGCGCACGCGTTCAGTGCGTCGGCCAAGGAGAAGATCACCGCCGCCGGTGGCTCGGTCACCGAGCTGTAAGACGATGTTCATGGCGCCCGCTCAGTTGTTCGCGACTGGGCGGGCGCCATGGTCTACCGGCCACGTGTGCGCCGGGTAACATCGGATTCGGTTTATGTAGCCGGGCGCATCTGCCCGGACCGGGACCGGGCTGTTAGAGTCCGTTCCCAGCCATGGATTCCGGACACTCCGTCCGGCACCACACCCCGCCCCGCCAGGGACTCGTCACCGGCGGCCCGCGTCGCGCAGGAGGAAGAAGTTGCTGTCCGCCTTTCTCAGTGCGTTCCGTACGCCTGACCTGCGCAAGAAGCTGCTGTTCACAGTAGGCATCATCGCGGTCTACCGGCTGGGCGCCACGCTGCCCAGCCCGGGCGTCTCGTACGGCAACGTGCAGAAGTGCCTCGACACGATCCAGGGTGGCAGCACGGGTGTGCTGAACCTGCTGGATCTCTTCTCCGGTGGCGCGCTGCTCCAGCTCTCGGTCTTCGCGCTGGGCATCATGCCCTACATCACCGCGTCGATCATCCTTCAGCTGCTGACGGTGGTGATCCCGCGCCTGGAGCAGCTCCGCAAGGAGGGCCAGGCCGGGCAGGCCAAGATCACGCAGTACACCCGCTACCTGACGCTGGGCCTGGGTGTCCTCCAGGCCTCGGCGTTCGTGGCGCTGGCCCGCTCCGGGCAGCTGTTCAACAACCAGTGCGACCAGTTCCCGATCGTGCCCGAGGGCACCGGCATCCCGAACTGGCTGACCCTGAGCATCCTGGTCATGACCATGACCGCCGGCACCGGCGTGGTGATGTGGCTCGGTGAGCTGATCACCGACCGGGGCGTCGGCAACGGCATGTCCGTGCTGATCTTCACCTCGATCGCGGCCCGCCTCCCCAGCGAGGGCTGGAAGATCAAGACCACCAAGGGCTGGGGGATGTTCCTCCTCGTCATCGCCCTGGTGCTGGTGGTCATCACCGCTGTCACGTTCATCGAGCAGGCGCAGCGCCGCATCCCGGTGCAGTACGCCAAGCGCATGATCGGCCGGCGGATGTACGGCGGCACGTCGACCTACATCCCGCTGAAGGTGAACCAGGCGGGCGTCATCCCGGTCATCTTCGCCTCGTCGCTGCTCTACCTGCCGCAGCTCGCGCTCCAGTTCTTCGATCAGAACGACCCGGGCAAGGTCCAGGCGTGGATCCAGAACCACATCGTGAAGGCGAGCGCGCCGGAGCACATCGCGATCTACTTCCTGCTGATCATCTTCTTCACGTACTTCTACGTGTCGATCACGTTCAACCCGACCGAGGTCGCGGACAACATGAAGAAGTACGGCGGCTTCGTGCCGGGCATCCGCCCCGGCAAGCCGACCGCCGAGTACCTCGACTTCATCCTCAGCCGGATCACCCTGCCGGGCGCGCTCTACCTGGGCATCGTCGCGATCCTGCCGAACTTCTTCTTCATCTGGCTCGACAACCAGCAGTTCCAGAACTTCCCGTTCGGCGGCACCGCTGTGCTCATCATGGTCGGCGTCGGTCTGGAGACCGTGAAGCAGATCGAGAGCCAACTCATGCAGCGGAACTACGAAGGGTTCCTGCGGTAGATGAGACTCGTTCTGGTTGGCCCGCCGGGCGCGGGCAAGGGCACACAGGCGGAGTTCGTCGCCGCGCACCTCTCGGTGCCGAAGATCTCGACCGGTGACATCTTCCGGGCGAACGTCTCCCAGGGCACGCCGCTGGGCGTCGAGGCCAAGCGGTACATGGACGCCGGCAAGCTGGTTCCGGACGAGGTCACCATCAACATGGTGCGGGACCGGCTCGCCGAGCCGGACGCGAGCGAGGGCTTCCTGCTCGACGGCTTCCCGCGGACCACTCCGCAGGCCGCCGCGCTGGACAAGCTCCTCGCCGACCTCGGCACCGCGCTGGACCTGGTGCTGGAGCTGGTCGTCGACGACGACGAGGTGATCCGGCGGCTGTCCGGCCGGCGCACCTGCCGCGGCTGCGGCAAGATCTGGCACGTCGAGTTCGACTCGCCGAGCCGGGAGGGCGTCTGCGACCGCTGCGGCGCCGAGCTGTTCCAGCGCGACGACGACAAGCCGGAGACCATCGCCGCCCGGCTGCGGGAGTACGCCGAGAAGACCGCGCCGCTCGTGGACTACTACGGCGCCCAGGGCAAGCTGGTCGGCATCGACGCGACCGGCCCGGTGGAGGACGTCACCGTCCGCGCCATCGACGCGCTGCGCTCGTACGGCGGCTGAGGTCCCACCCGCCACCCGGCGGATAGAGTGCGAACAGCGGGGTACGTGCGACGTGCCCCGCTGCTCCGCGTACGCGTGACGAAAGGTAACCACCACCATGCGCCGTCCCCAGCTGGACATCCAGCTGAAGACCCCCGAGCAGATCGAGCTGATGCGGGCCGCCGGTCTGGTCGTCGCCCGTGCCCTGCGCCGGATGCGGGAGGCGGTGGCGCCGGGCGTGTCGACGGCCGACCTGGACGCGATCGCCGAGTCGACCATCCGCGAGGCGGGCGCCGTGCCGTCGTTCAAGGGCTACCACGGCTTCCCGGCGTCGATCTGCTCCTCGGTCAACCGGCAGGTGGTGCACGCCATCCCGTCGGCCGAGCAGGTGCTGCGCGAGGGCGACCTGATCTCGATCGACTGTGGCGCGGTGCTGGACGGCTGGCACGGCGACGCGGCGGTCACGGTGCCGGTCGGCGAGGTCGACCCGGCGCTGCTGCGGATGACGGCGGTGGCCGAGGACGCCATGTGGGCCGGGATCGCCGCCGCGGCGCGCGGTGCGGCCTCCGGCAAGGGCCGGCTCACCGACATCTCCCACGCGGTCGAGACGGCGGTCCGCAAGGGCGGCCGGTACGGCATCGTCGACGGCTACGGCGGCCACGGCATCGGCACCGAGATGCACCAGGACCCGCATGTGCTCAACCACGGGCGTCCCGGTAAGGGGCCGCGCCTGGTGCCGGGCCTGGCGCTCGCGATCGAGCCGATGATCACGATGGGCTCGCCGCGTACCGTCGAGCTGTCCGACGGCTGGACCGTGGTGACCCGGGACGGGTCGATGGCGGTGCACGTCGAGCACTCGATGGCGCTGCTGGACGACGGCGTGTGGGTGCTGACCGCCGAGGACGGCGGACGGGCCCGCCTGGGTGACCTGGTGACCAAGCGGCAGACGTCGGTGGACTCCCCGGCCTGATCGGGGCCCCGGCCGCCCCGGATGACCGGCCACGTCGTGCCGGGCTGGCGATCGGGTGACATGCTTGCTCCCATGGAGGAGCGCAACCGCATGCGGGCGGCCGACGCGGACCGTGAGGCCACCGCGGAGCGACTCCGGGCGGCGTTGAACGAGGGCCGGCTCGACCTGCACGAGTACGACGACCGGCTGCGCCGGGCGTACGGGTCGAAGACCTACGGCGAGCTGGACGAGCTGCTGACCGACCTGCCCGGCGCCGGCCCGGCTGGGCGCCCCCTGCCGGCGCCTCGTGCGGCCGGGGAGGGCGGGGTCGCGGTCCCGGGCACGGAGGCCGTGAGCGGGGCGCGCAGCGCCTGGCTGCTGGGGGTCTGGGGGCCGTGGCTCAAGGTGGCCCTGATCCTCACCGCGATCTGGTTCGTCTCCCAGCTGGCTGAGGGCGAGTTCGAGTTCGACGACTACTGGCCGCTCTGGGTGCTCGGCCCGTGGGGCGCCGTGTTGCTCTACCAGACCGCGCAGGGGCTGGCCACCGGAGCACCGGAGAAGGACGCCGAACGCCGGCGGCGCAAGCAGGTCGAGCGGGAAGCCCGCCGGCGGGCGAAGCGCGAGCTTCCGGAGACGTGACCTGCGTCATATCCGAGCCGTCCGGGTGACTGTCGCGCCGGTCGGTTTGGCGAGCACGTACGGGTCGGCGTACACTTTCTGATCGGCGCACAGCGTCCACTCCGCCATGCCCACCCTGCGCTTCGGTGGGAGTCGGAGTCGCGGCTGGCGCGGGTTTCCTGATCTTGGTCAGTTCACCCGTGTAAGACGTTGTGGGCCGTCCGGAGTAACCGACGTCAGGACAGCGGAGGACATGCCGAAAAAAGACGGAGCCATCGAGATCGAGGGTCGGGTCATCGAGCCCCTGCCGAACGCCATGTTCCGGGTGGAGCTCGCGAACGGTCACAAGGTGCTGGCTCACATCAGCGGCAAGATGCGGCAGCACTACATCCGCATCCTGCCGGAGGACCGGGTCGTCGTCGAACTCTCGCCGTACGACCTGACCCGCGGGCGCATCGTCTACCGCTACAAGTAAGCCTGACGGCGGCCGGGACGTTTCCGTGTCCGTCTTCGACGTCCGGGTCGCGCTGTGTCGCGGGTCCGGGCCAGATGGGAAGTAAGGCAACCGTGAAGGTCAAGCCGAGCGTCAAGAGGATCTGCAACAAGTGCCGGGTGATCCGCCGGCACGGCCGGGTCATGGTCATCTGCACCGACCCGCGCCACAAGCAGCGCCAGGGCTGACGCCCCACACATCACCAGCTCGTCCCAGCCGCGGTCGGGTGCGCAGCGCGTACCCCCTCGTGGTTGACCCCCGGTCGGAGGCCGGGGCCCGCTCGGGCAGCGACCGATCCCGGTCGCCGGCGTTCTTGACGCCGGAAGGACAGGGACGGCCGGTAGCGGGGTGGGACGGGTCCACACCTCCGCCACAACATCACGAGGAGTACGCCCGCACATGGCACGTCTAGTCGGCGTGGATCTCCCCCGCGAGAAGCGGATGGAGATCGCGCTCACCTACATCTTCGGGGTCGGTCGCACCCGCGCCCTGGAGACGCTCGCCGCGACCGGCATCTCGCCGGACAAGCGCGTTCGGGACCTCACGGACGAGGAGCTCGTCGAGCTCCGGAACCACATCGAGGGCAACTACAAGGTTGAAGGCGACCTGCGCCGCGAGGTCGCCGCTGACATCCGCCGCAAGGTCGAGATCGGCTGCTACGCCGGTATCCGGCACCGCCGCGGTCTGCCCGTGCGTGGCCAGCGCACCAAGACCAACGCGCGGACCCGGAAGGGCCCGAAGCGGACCGTGGCCGGCAAGAAGAAGCCCGGCAAGAAGTAACTAGGAGCGCACAGACTTATGCCACCGAAGGCTCGTGCCGGAGCCGCCGTCAAGAAGGTCCGGCGCAAGGAACGCAAGAACGTCGCCCACGGGCAGGCGCACATCAAGAGCACCTTCAACAACACCATCGTGTCCATCACGGACCCGACCGGTGCGGTCATCTCCTGGGCCTCCTCCGGCCAGGTGGGCTTCAAGGGCTCCCGCAAGTCGACTCCGTTCGCCGCGCAGCTCGCCGCCGAGGCCGCCGCGCGCCGCGCGATGGAGCACGGCATGCGCAAGGTCGACGTGTTCGTCAAGGGCCCCGGCTCCGGCCGGGAGACCGCCATCCGTTCGCTGCAGGCAGTCGGCCTCGAGGTCGGGCAGATCTCCGACGTCACGCCGCAGCCGCACAACGGGTGCCGTCCGCCGAAGCGTCGCCGGGTCTGAGAGGTTAGAGAGAGATGGCTCGTTACACCGGTGCTGACTGCCGCCGTTGCCGGCGGGAGAAGATGAAGCTGTTCCTCAAGGGCAGCAAGTGCGATGGTCCGAAGTGCCCGTTCGAGTCCCGGCCGTTCCCGCCCGGGCAGCACGGCCGCGGCCGCACGAAGGAGACGGAGTACCTGCTCCAGCTCCGTGAGAAGCAGAAGGCCCGTCGTGTCTACGGCGTGCTGGAGAAGCAGTTCCGCGGCTACTACGAAGAGGCCGTGAGCAAGGAGGCCAAGACCGGCGAGGTCCTGCTGCAGATCCTCGAGTCGCGGCTGGACAACGTGGTCTACCGGGCCGGCTACGCCAAGTCCCGGGACATGGCCCGTCAGCTGGTCAAGCACGGCCACTTCACGGTGAACGGCAAGAAGGTCGACATCCCGTCGTACCGCGTCAAGGAGCACGACATCATCGAGGTGCGTGCCAAGAGCAAGGAGCTCACCCCGTTCCTCGTGGCGCAGGGTGAGGCCGGCTCGCGGACCGTTCCGGCGTGGCTGGAGGCGATCCCGAGCCAGATGAAGATCCTCGTGCACTCGCTCCCGGCCCGCCAGGTGATCGACACCCAGGTCCAGGAGCAGCTGATCGTCGAGCTCTACTCCAAGTAAGGGCTCGTTGCGGTGGCCCGTCCTCCGGGGCGGGCCACCGGAACAGTTGTGTCGTGGGCGTCAAATAGCGGGCGCCCCGGAAGAGAAGAGAAAAGATGCTCATCAGCCAGCGACCGTCTCTCTCCGAAGAGTCGATCAACGAGACCCGCTCCCGGTTCACCATCGAGCCGCTGGAGCCCGGCTTCGGCTACACGCTGGGCAACTCGCTGCGGCGTACGCTGCTGTCCTCGATCCCGGGTGCGGCGGTCACCTCGATCAAGATCGACGGTGTGCTGCACGAGTTCACCACGATCCCCGGCGTCAAGGAGGACGTGGTCGAGCTCGTCATGAACATCAAGGAGCTGTGCGTCAGCTCCGAGCACGACGAGCCGGTCAGCATGTACCTGCGCAAGCAGGGCCCGGGCGACGTGACCGCCGGTGACATCCAGCCCCCGGCCGGTGTCTCGGTGCACAACCCGGACCTGAAGCTCGCCACCCTCAACGGCAAGGGCCGGCTCGACATGGAGCTGACCGTCGAGCGGGGTCGCGGCTACGTCACCGCGGCGCAGAACAAGCAGGCGGGCGCCGAGATCGGCCGGATCCCGGTCGACTCGATCTACTCGCCGGTGCTCAAGGTGACGTACCGGGTCGAGGCGACCCGTGTCGAGCAGCGGACCGACTTCGACCGGCTCATCATCGACGTCGAGACCAAGCCGTCGATGGGCCCGCGTACCGCGCTGGCCTCGGCCGGTTCGACGCTGGTGGAGCTGTTCGGGCTGGCCCGGGAGCTGGACGAGACCGCCGAGGGCATCGACATCGGGCCGTCCCCGCAGGACGCCCAGCTGGCGGCGGACCTGGCCCTGCCGATCGAGGAGCTGGACCTCACCGTCCGCTCCTACAACTGCCTCAAGCGCGAGGGCATCAACTCCGTTGGTGAGCTCATCGGGCGTACCGAGGCCGACCTCCTCGACATCCGCAACTTCGGTCAGAAGTCGATCGACGAGGTCAAGATGAAGCTCGCCGGGATGGGCCTGGGGCTGAAGGACTCGGCTCCGAACTTCGACCCGGCGCACGTCGTGGACGCCTTCGGCGAGGCGGACTACGACACCGACGACTACCGCGAGACCGAGCAGCTCTAGTCCGCGCTGCCGCCACACCTGAGGAGCACCAAGCATGCCCACGCCCACCAAGGGCCCCCGCCTCGGCGGCAGCCCCGCGCACGAGCGGCTGATGCTGGCCAACCTGGCCACCGCGCTGTTCCAGCACGGCAAGATCCAGACCACCGAGACGAAGGCCCGGCGGCTGCGTCCGCTGGCCGAGCAGCTCATCACCAAGGCCAAGCGTGGCGACCTCGCCTCGCGTCGCCGCGTGCTGGGCGTCGTCAAGGACAAGGACGTGGTCTACGCCCTGTTCGACCAGATCGCGCCCCGGTACGCCAACCGCAACGGTGGCTACACCCGGATCGTGAAGACCGGTCCGCGCAAGGGTGACGCCGCTCCGATGGCGATCATCGAGCTGGTGGAGGAGCTTCAGGTCGCCGAGCCGAAGGCGAACAAGAAGACCGCCGCCCGCAAGGCCGCCCAGCAGGACAAGGTCGAGGCCCTGGCCCCGGCCGAGGAGACCCCGCGCTCCAGCGCCGGTGACCAGGACGCCGAGGCGCCGGTCTCCGCGTCGGGTGACACCGCCGCCGCCCGTGAGGACAGCGACGAGGCCACCGAGAACGACAAGGCCTGACATCAGGCTCGACCGGGCCCGGCATCCCCTCGGGGGTGCCGGGCCCGTCGCCGTCGACAGGAGGTACGAGGTGGACGAGCGGACCCGGCTGCGGCTGGACGTCTCGTACGACGGCACCGACTTCTCCGGCTGGGCGCCCCAGCCGGCCCGGCGCACAGTGGCCGGCGTGCTCATGCAGACGCTGGACCTGGTGCTCGGCGCGGGCACGGCGACCGGCCTGACAGTGGCCGGGCGTACCGATGCCGGGGTGCACGCCACCGGGCAGGTCTGCCACCTCGACCTGCCGACTCCCGTGTGGCGGGAGCACGAGGGCCGGTTGCTGCGCCGGCTGGCCCGGCTCCTGCCCCCGGACGTCCGGGTACGCGCGATGACCGAGGTGCCCGCCGACTTCGACGCCCGGTTCTCGGCCACGTTCCGGCGCTACGAGTACCGGGTCACCGATGCCCCGTGGGGCGCCGAGCCGCTGCGCCGCGGGGACACCCTGGCCTGGCCGAAGCCGCTGGACCTGGCGGCCCTGAACGCCGCCGCTGCCGGGCTGGTGGGCGAGCACGACTTCGCCGCGTACTGCCGGCGCAAGGAGAACGCCACCACGCTGCGCGAGGTGACCCGGCTGGACTGGCGGCGCGACCCGGACGGGATCCTGGTCGCCACAGTGCAGGCCGACGCGTTCTGCCAGAACATGGTGCGCAGCCTGGTCGGGGCGATGCTGGTGGCGGGCGACGGGCGGCGGCCGGTCCAGTGGCCGGCCGGCCTGCTGACGCGCCGCGAGCGCTCCAGCGAGGTGACTGTGGCGCCCGCGCACGGCCTCGCCCTGGTCGCTGTGGGCTACCCGGGCGACCCGGCCGAGTACGCCCGCCGCGCCGAGGAGACCCGCCGGTTGCGGGTGCCGGTGGCCGAGGGCTGAGCCAGCCTCAGTCCGTGCCCCGCTGACCGGCGCTGTCCTCGGCCGAGTCGGCGTCGGGCTGCCCGGCCGTGCCGGCCGCCGCGCGACGGTCCAGCACACCCCGGTTGAGGTGCAGTTCGACCAGGTCGTACATGATCTCGCGGGCGGTCGCGTCGTCGCTCGGGATGCGTTCCCCGTCGGCGCGGGTGACCAGGCAGAAGGCGACGTAGTGTCCGCGTACCTGCCAGGCGACCCGGGCCGCGGCCTTCTCCACCGCGTCGGTGTCGTCGCCCGCCGCCATGCCACGGAACCGTCCCTGGCGCGCGTCGAGCAGCGGCCGGATGCGGTCGCGTACCCGCTGGGCGGTGGCCACGTCGGTGAGGTTGAACAGACCGGCGGTGATCAGGTGGTCGCCGTCGGGGGAGCGGAGCGTGCCCCGCACCACCTGGTTGCAGCCGAGCCGGACCAGCAGGTCGGCGATCTCGCCGGTGGCCGCGACCTGGCACTTCGTGCTGGCCTGGGTCTTCAGCACCCGGTAGGCCGGTTTCCCGTCGGTGACCACCAGGTCCTTGGTCGGGAAGACCTCCTTGGCGGTGAGCGACGCCTGGTCGGTGTCCCGGGAGTCCAGGTCGGTGCCGCCGGACGGTGTGCTCGACTCGGTCGGCTGCGGGGTCGGCTGGCCCGCCGGCGGCGTGGTGGTGCGTTCGTCGAGCAGGGCCGCGACGGCGAGCCCGGTGAGCGAGAGCAGGAGCAGTACGGCGGCGCCGCCGACGAGCGTCTGCCAGAACCGGCCGCCGCCGCGGCGTTCGGCGCGCCGGGTCCGGGGCAGTTCGGAGACGTCGGCGGCGCGGGCGGTGGGGCTGGCCGGGATCGGCACCGTCGGCCGGTTCGCCGCCGCCGGTACGGGTGCCGGCATGGGCGGCGCGGGCTGCGGCACCGGGGAGGGCTCCCGTGGTGGGGCAGGCCGTCCCGGTGTCGGCGCCGGGGCCGGTGGCGCGGGAACGGGTGCGCGGGCGTCGTCCGCCACCGCCTGCCCGCCGGGGTCGGCCTGCTCGGTCGCGCCGGTCGGCGGCAGCGCCGCTTGCGGGCGCGGCGGCGGGGGCAGCGACGGCGTGGGGAAGCGGGAACGTGACGGACCCGCGGGCGGGGGCGTGGCTGCGGGCCCGTTCGGGGCCGACCCGGGCTTCGGGTACTCCAGGAAGGCGTCCTCATCGGACTCGTACCGGTACACCATGTGGCATAGAGTAGGGCTGATTGTCCCTTTCAGGGGTAATATCGGGAAATTCTGGCGGAGTGGCGTGCGACCCCGCCCGTGACACCGTCGCCGGAACCCCTGCGGCCCGGTGCGAGAATGCGGGCGTGACCGGCGACCACTACTTCACAGCTGAGCCCTCGACCCCGGCCCGCCCCCGCGAGGTCGAGTTCACAGTCGCCGGGCGCGACTACACGCTCGCCTCGGCCGGCGGCGTCTTCTCCGCCGACCGGCTCGACCCGGGCACCGCCGTACTGCTGCGCAAGGCCGACCTGCCGGCCGCCGACGTCACCGGCGCGCTGCTCGACATCGGCTGCGGCTTCGGCCCGATCACCTGCGTCCTGGCCACTGTCGCGCCGAAGGCCACCGTCTGGGCCGTGGACGTCAACGAGCGCGCCCGCGCCCTCACCACCGCCAACGCGGCAAGGGTCGGTGCCGCCGACCGGGTACGCGCCGTCGCGCCGGACGAACTGCCGGACGACGTCACCTTCGCCCAGATCTGGTCCAACCCGCCGATCCACATCGGCAAGCCGGAACTGCACGGCCTGCTGCTGCGCTGGCTGCCCCGCCTCGCCCCGGACGGCGTGGCCTGGCTGGTCGTCGCCCGGCACCTCGGCGGCGACTCGCTGCACCGCTGGCTGGTCGAGCAGGGCTGGTCGGTCGAGCGGCACGCCAGCCAGAAGGGCTACCGGGTGCTGCGGGTCACCCGGTAATCCGGTGTCGTCCACCGACCCGGCTCGGGCAGGATGCCCGCGTGGGATACGTGGACGTGGCAGGAGTAGGGCACATCCTCCCGGACGGGCGTGAGCTGTTCAGCGACGTGTCGTTCCGGGTCGGTGAGGGTGCCAAGGTGGCGCTGGTCGGCCCGAACGGCGCCGGCAAGACCACGCTGCTGCGGATGGTCGCCGGTGACCTGCCGGTGAAGACCGGCGCTGTCGCCCGCTCCGGTGGGCTGGGCGTGATGCGGCAGTTCATCGGCATGATCGGCGACGAGTCCACGCTCGCCGACCTCGCCCTGTCGCTGGCGCCGCCGGCGCTGCGCGACGCCGGGCGGCGGCTCGCCGAGACCGAGGCGGCCATGCGGGCGGCCGAGGTCCGCGGCAAGTACAGCTCCGCCGCCGCCAAGACCCAGCTCGCGTACGCCGAGGCGCTCGCCGCGTGGGGCGAGACCGGCGGGTACGACGCCGAGGTCCTCTTCGACACCGTCGCCACCATCGTGCTCGACCTGCCCTGGGACAGCGCCCGGGAACGGCCGGTCCGCACGCTGTCCGGCGGCCAGCAGAAGCGCTTCGCGCTGGAACTGCTGCTGCGCGGCCCCGACGAGGTGCTGCTGCTCGACGAGCCGGACAACTTCCTCGACGTACCCGGCAAACGCTGGCTGGAGGCGCGCCTGCGCGAGTCGGGCAAGTCCGTGCTCTACGTCTCGCACGACCGGGAACTGCTGGCGCAGACCGCCGACCGGGTCGTCGCGGTGGAGGGCGGCAGCGCCTGGGTGCACCCGGGCGGCTTCGCGAGCTGGCACGAGGCACGGGTGGCCCGGCACGCCCGCCTCGACGAGCTGCGCAAGCGCTGGGACGAGGAGCACCAGAAGCTGCGCGAGCTGATGCTGATGTACAAGCAGAAGGCCGCGTACAACGACGGGATGGCCTCCCGCTACCAGGCCGCGCAGACCCGGTTGCGCAAGTTCGAGGAGGCCGGGCCGCCGCCCGTACCCCCGAAGGACCAGGACATCCGGATGCGCCTGACCGGCGGGCGGACCGGCAAGCGCGCGGTGATCGCCGAGCAGTTGGAGCTGGACGGCCTGACGTACCCGTTCGACCTGGAACTCTGGTACGGCGACCGGGTCGCGGTGCTCGGCGCGAACGGCACCGGCAAGTCTCACTTCCTGCGGCTGCTGGCCCGGGGCGGCACCGACCCGGAGCCGGGCAACACGCCTGTGGACGGCGCCGCCGCGCTCGCACCTGTCGCCCACGGCGGCGTGGTCCGGCTCGGCGCACGGGTCCGGCCCGGGCACTTCTCGCAGACCCACGACCGGCCGGAGCTGATGGGCAAGACGCTCGTCGAGGTGCTGTGGCGCGGCGACGACCACCGGGCCGGCATGGACCGGCACGCCGCGATGGCGGCGCTGTCCCGGTACGAGCTGGCCGGCCAGGGCGACCAGCGGTTCGGCACGCTCTCCGGCGGACAGCAGGCGCGGTTCCTGGTGCTGCTGCTGGAGCTGTCCGGGGCGACGCTGCTGCTGCTCGACGAGCCCACCGACAACCTCGACCTGGCCTCGGCCGAGGCGCTGGAGGCCGGGCTGACCGCGTTCGAGGGGACTGTGGTCGCGGTGACACACGACAGGTGGTTCACCCGTACCTTCGACCGGTTCGTGCTGTTCCGGGGCGACGGCGACGTGGTGGAGACGCCGGAGCCGGTCTGGGACGTGGGGTGATCGACAGGGACCTGGCCGACCGGCTGTGCGCGGTGGACGGCGTGGTCGCGGTGGCGCTCGGCGGCAGCCGGGCCCGCGGCGACCACCGGCCCGACTCCGACTGGGACGTGGGCCTCTACTACCGGGGCGCGCCGGACCTGGCCGGGCTGCGCGCGGTGGCCGCCTCGATCGCCGACGGGCCGGTGGACCTCACCGCCCCGGGCGGCTGGGGGCCGTGGGTCGACGGGGGCGGCTGGCTGCGCGTCGGCGGGGTGGCGGTGGACTGGATCTACCGCGACCTGGACCGGGTGCACCGGGTCTGGGCGGACTGCCGGGCCGGCCGCTACACGGTCGAGGCGCAGGCCGGGCATCCGCTCGGTTTCTACTCGCACGCGTACGCCGGGGAGGTGGCGCTCGGGCGGGTGCTCGGCGACCCGACCGGTGAGCTGACCGCGCTGCGGGCCGAGACCGTCGACTACCCGCCCGCGCTCGGCGCCGCGCTGATCGCAGGTGGCTGGGAGACCGGGCTGCTGCTCGACGGCGCCGCCAAGGGCGCGGCAGGGGGCGACGCCGGCTACGTGGCGGGCTGCCTGTTCCGGGTGGTCGGCGTGCTGGTCCACGCGCTGCACGGCCGGGCCGGGCGGTGGCTGGTCAACGAGAAGGGCATGATCGTCTCCGCCGGGCGCCTGCCCGGTGCGCCGCCGGACTTCGCCGAGCGGGCGCAGGCGCTGCTGGGCGCGGTGGGGCGTACCCCTGAGGAACTGGCGGCGACGATCGGTGCCGCCCGGACGCTGGCCGACCAGGTGCTGCCGCTGCCCGGATGACACCCGGGCAGCGGGCATAGGGTGGATCTCGTGAGTGAGATGACCTATCGCCGGCTGGGCGACTCCGGGCTCGTGGTGTCAGTTGTCGGTATCGGCTGCAACAACTTCGGCCGCAAGCTCGATCTCGACGGCACCCGGGCGGTGGTGGACGCCGCGCTCGACGCCGGGATCAACTTCTTCGACACCGCCGACATCTACGGCGAGCCGCAGGGCGCCTCCGAGGAACTGCTCGGCCAGGCACTCAAGGGCCGCCGCGACGACGTGGTGGTGGCCACCAAGTTCGGCATGGACATGAACGGCGCGAACGGGCCGGACCACGGCGCCCGGGGCGCCCGCCGCTACATCGCCCGCGCGGTCGAGGCGTCGCTGCGCCGGCTCGGCACCGACCACATCGACCTGTACCAGATGCACGAGCCCGACCCGGGCACCCCGATCGACGAGACGCTCGCCGCGCTGGACGACCTGGTGACCGCCGGCAAGGTGCGCTACCTCGGCAACTCCAACTTCGCCGGGTGGCAGATCGCCGACGCCGACTGGACCGCGTCGTCGCAGGGGCGTACCCGGTTCATCTCCGCGCAGAACCACTACTCGCTGGTGGAGCGCGGGGTGGAGGACGAGGTGATCCCCGCCTGCGAGCGGTTCGGCCTCGGCATGCTGCCGTTCTTCCCGCTCGCCAACGGGCTGCTCACCGGCAAGTACAAGCGCGGCGAGGCGCCCCCGGCGGGCAGCCGCCTGGCCGGTGGCGGCCGGTACGCCGAGCGGCTGGCCGCCGCACGCTGGGACGTCATCGAGGCGATCGAGGCGTACGCGGCCGAGCGCGGCATCAGCATGCTCCAGGTGGCCATCGGCGGCCTGGCGGCCCGTCCCGCCGTGACGTCGGTGATCGCCGGCGCGACCACTGCCGACCAGGTGAAGGCCAATGCCGAAGCCGGGACGTGGCAGCCGTCCGACGAGGACCTGACCGCCTTGGACGCCATCCTCTGACCGTCCCTGCCGGTACATACGCGCCCGCTCGCGCGTCGGGGGTGCGCCCGCTCGCGCGTCGGGGGTGCGCCCGCTCGTCGGCGTGCGAGCGTCGGGGCTTGCCCCGCGCGGCGTGCGCCCACCGTGGCCCGCCCGGGGAGGCACCCGTGGCGTTCCACTCAGGGGCAGCGCTCACGATGAGTGGAACGGTATGGGTGTCAAGAGGGCCCACAGACACCCACGGCGTTCCACTCGTCGCCAGGTTCAGTCGCGAGTGGAACGCCATAGGTGTCTGTGGGCGGCCTGATCTTGGGCGGCCCGGCCCGGCCCGGCCAGGCGGCGGCTGGCGGGCCGGGGGCGCGGCGGGGCGAGACTCGGGGCTGCGGGGCTGCGGGGCTGCGGGGCTGCGGGGCTGCGGGGCTGCGGCTGTGGGGCTGCGGGCTGCGGGCTGCGAGCCGGGGTGCGGGGGGCTGCGGGTGCGGATCAGTGGTTTGCCGCGGCGGCGCGACGTTCTGCCAGGGCCTGGCGCACCAGGGCGACAGTGGCGTCGGGCCGGCGTAGCACGTCGTCGACGGTGAACCGGAGCACGACCCACCCGGCCGCGCGGAGCGCGTTCAGGCGCGCCACGTCCCGCCGGAAGTGAGCCCGTTCCCGGTGGTGGTCGCCGTCGTACTCGACCGCGAGGCGGAGAGCCGGCCAGGCCAGGTCCACCCGGGCCACGAAGCGTCCGCCGGCGCGCACCTCGTGCTGGGCGGTCAGCGGGCCGAGACCGGCGTCGAGGAGGAGCAGCCGCAGCCGCGTCTCCATCGGGGACTCGCTCAACGGCTCGGCCATCGCCAGTACCTCGCGCAGCAGCGGAGCGCCCGGCCAACCCGGCCGGTCGGCGGCGTAGGCCCGCAGGACGGGCAGCTTCACGACCCGGCGACGCAGCAGCGCGTCGACGGCGACCAGCGCCTCGGCGAGTGAGCCCTGCCGGCCCAGGTCGAACGCGGTACGCAGCGGGGTCGTGACCGGCAGCCCCGCGAACCGGGTGCGGTCCGACTCGGGCAGGGGCGACCGGGTCACCAGCAGCCGTGGATGAGGACGCATGCGGGCCGGGCTCGGCAGCAGCACGGTGACCGGCGCGTCGCGGCTGAGCACGTCCGTGCCGAACAGCCAGGCGGCGCTGCGTCCCGCCAGTGCGGCACCCGGCGGCAGGCGCAACGCCACCGCCTCGCACCACATCCGGTGGTCGTCGGCGCGGTGTCCGTCCCGGTGCACGTACACGTCCGGCAGCAGGCGGATCCAGGTCGGCCCGCGCAGCATCGTCCAGGTGAGCAGTCCTTCGGAGACGGCATGGCTGGCCCGGAACGGCAGGATCGCCAGGCGGCGCGGGACACGGGCGGGGACGGACATCCCGGCAGCGTGTCGTGACGAGACGATCACCTGTTGCCCCGGTACGGCATGTGAACGGTTCCTGGGAAAAACCTCACCCGGGGTTCCGTACGGGCGGGAGGCGTCGTACGGTAGGCCGCAAGTGACCCACGGGAGCCCGGTGCGGACCGGGCTGAGAGGGGGGCTGGGAGCCCCCGACCGTCGAACCTGATCCGGGTAATGCCGGCGCAGGGAGGAGCGTTGCCGTGCTGTCCCTGGGACGACTGCATCTCATCACCGACACCCGGCCGGGGCGTGACCCGCTCGCCGTGCTGCGCGCCGCCCTGCCCGTGGCGGGCGCCGAACTCGTCGTGCAGGTGCGCGTGGAGGACGACGCCACCGACCGCGAGGCGTACGAGCTGGCGTGCCGGGTGACCGAGGCGTGCCGGCCGTACGGGGCACAGTGCCTGGTCAACGACCGGCTGCACGTGGCGCTCGCGGTGGACGCCGCCGGGGGCCACGTCGGCGCGGACGATCTGCCGGTCGCAGCCGCGCGCCGGGTGCTCGGCCCGGACGCGGTGCTCGGCGCGACCGCCCGGGAGCCGGTGGGCGCCCGCGCGGCCGTGGATGCGGGCGCGAGCTACCTGGGCGTGGGCCCGTGCCACGTCACCACCACCAAGTCCGGCCTGCCGGACCCGATCGGCCCCGAGGGGTTACGCGCGGTCGCCGAGGCGGTCAGCGTCCCGGTGATCGCGATCGGTGGGGTGACGGCCGCGAGCGTGCCGGCGCTGCGGGCCGCCGGGGCGTACGGGGTGGCGGTGGTCGGCGCGCTCAGCCTGGCTGCCGATCCCGCGCACGCCACCGCCGAGCTGCTGCGGGCGCTGACGTGTTAAAAGGGGGCCCTTCCTCTACCGGAGGCGTTAACAGGGGGCCCTTCCTTACCGACGTGGCGGTGGTGGGCGCCGGGCCGGTGGGACTCGCGATCGCGTGGCGGTGCGCGCAGCGCGGACTGCGCGTGGTGGTGCACGACGACCGGCCCGGGTCGGGCGCCTCGTCGGTGGCCGCCGGGATGCTGTCGCCGGTCGCGGAGGCGTACTTCGGTGAGCACGAACTCACAGCGCTTCTCGTCGGGTCCGCCGCCCGCTGGCCCGGTTTCGCGGCCGAACTGGCCGGGGCGAGCGGCGTCGACCTCGGGTACCGCACCGAGGGCACGCTCGTCGTCGGGCTCACCGCCGACGACCTGGCCGAGGCGGGGCGGCTGTGGTCGTACCAACGGGGTCTGGGACTGCCGATCACGCCGCTGCGGCCCTCGGAGCTGCGCGACCGCGAGCCGGCGCTGGCACCGCGCGTGCGCGGCGGCGCGGTGGCCCCCGGCGACCACCAAGTGGATCCGCGACGGCTGGTCGCCGCGTTGCGCACTGCTGCGGAACGCGTCGGCGTGGAGCTGCGCCCGGCCCGCGTCGGCGCGCTGTCCGAGGTGGACGCCCGGGTCACTGTGGTCGCGGCCGGCTGCGGCGCGGCGAGCCTGACCGGCCTGCCGGTCCGGCCGGTCAAGGGCCAGGTGCTGCGGCTGCGCGCGCCGGGTGGCGGTCCGCCGGGCTTCCGGCACGTGATCCGGGGGTACGCGGACAGCGAGCCGGTCTACCTGGTGCCCCGGGACAGCGGTGAGGTCGTGGTCGGGGCGACTGTGGAGGAGCGCGCGGACACCGAGGTCACCGCCGGTGGCGTGCTGACACTGCTGCGCGCCGCCGCCGAGCTGGTGCCGGAACTCGTCGAGTACGAGCTGGTGGAGGCCGTTGCCGGGCTGCGCCCCGGTACGCCCGACAACGCGCCGATCATCGGGCCGCTCCCCGGGCAGTCGGGCGTGCTCGCGGCGACCGGGCACCACAGGCACGGCATCGTGCTCACCCCGGTCACCGCCGACCTGGTCACCGAGCTGATCGTCACCGGCGAGCCGGATCCCGCGCTCGCCCCCTTCACCCCGGACCGCTTCGGGAAGGAGCGCACGTGGAACTGATCGTCAACGGCACCGGCCGGACGCTGCCCGAGGGCGTCACCGTCGCCGAGGTGGTCCGCACCGTCACCGACCGGGAGCGCGGGCTCGCCGTAGCGGTCAACGGCGAGGTGGTGCCACGCGGCGGCTGGTCGGCGAGCGTGCTGCGCGACGGCGACCGGGTCGAGGTACTCAGCGCCACCCAGGGCGGGTGAACGGATGTCCACACTGGAGATCGGCGGGGTCGCGTTCGGCTCGCGGCTCATCCTCGGCACCGGCGGCGCGGCCAACCTGCACGTGCTGGAGCAGGCGATCCGCGCCTCCGGCACCGAGCTGGTGACGTTGGCGCTGCGCCGGGTGGACACCACGCCCGGCGGCTCGGGCGGCCTGCTCGACCTGGTGGAGCGGTGCGGCGTACGGCTGCTGCCGAACACGGCCGGCTGCCGCACCGCCGTGGAGGCGGTGAAGACGGCGCACCTGGCCCGGGAGGCGTTCGACACGGACTGGGTGAAGCTGGAGGTGATCGGCGACGAGCGCACGCTCCTGCCCGACGGGGTGGAGCTGCTGCGCGCCGCCGAGGAACTGGTGGCCGACGGGTTCACAGTGCTGCCGTACACCTCGGACGATCCCGTGCTGGCCCGGCGGCTGGCCGACGTGGGCTGCGCGGCGGTGATGCCGGCCGGGTCGCCGATCGGCTCCGGGCTGGGCATCGGCAACCCGCACCACATCCGGCTGATCCGGGCGGCTGTGGACGTGCCGGTGGTGCTGGACGCGGGCATCGGCACCGCCTCCGACGCGGCCCTGGCGATGGAGCTGGGCTGCGACGCGGTGCTGCTGGCCAGTGCCGTGACCCGGGCCGCCGACCCGGTGGCGATGGCCACGGCCATGCGGTACGCGGTCGAGGCCGGGCACCTGGCGTACGGCGCGGGCCGCATCACCCGTCGCTTCCACGCCTTGCCGTCCACCCCCGACGAGGGACGGCCGGACCTGTGACCGCTCTACGCGTTGCGGATCCTGGTACGGAGGCGCCCGTGGAGGGGCGGCCGCGTACCAAGATCTACACCGGCCCGACCGGGGTCGTGCTGCTCACCGATCGGCGGGTCGCCAAGAGGGCGCTCGTCGACGTGGTCGCGGGGGCCGTCGGCGGGGGAGTGCGCTGGGTGGTGCTGCGGGAGAAGGACCTGCCCCGCGCCGAACGCCTCGCGCTCGCCGTCGAGCTGCGCGCGATCCTCGCCGAGGCGGGCGGCACGCTCGTCGTGGCCGGACCCGATCCGCTCGACGGGGACGCGGTGCACCTGCCCGCCGCCGGCCCGTACCCGCCGCCCGCAGTCGGATTGGTCGGCCGGTCCTGTCACGACACCGCCGAGCTGGCCCGGCTCACCACCGAGCACTACGCCACGCTGTCCCCGGTCTACGAGACAAGAACAAAGCCCGGCTACGGCCCACCCCTGCAACCCGACGGACTGCGCGAGCTGATCGCGGTGACCAAGGTGCCCGTGCTGGCACTAGGCGGCATCGAAACCACAGCCCAGGTCACCGCATGCGTAGAGGCAGGCGCAACAGGAGTAGCAGTCCTGGGAGCCATCATGCGCGCCCAGGAGCCGCGAGAAACCGCCACCACGCTGGGCAGAGCTTTCGAGGAGGCGGCCACCCGTGTGGCGCGCACCCACCCCGCGCGATCCGACCAAGGCCCGCACGCGACAGGGCTGCGGCCGACCGTGCCCACGGAGGGATCAAGCCTGACCGCCCGGAGTGGGCACGGTCGGCCGCAGCCCTCAACCGCAACCACCGGTGAAGGAAACCAGTGACGCCGAAAACAGTTCTCAGCATCGCCGGCTCCGACTCCGGAGCAGGAGCGGGCATCCAGGCCGACCTCAAGACGTTCGCCGCGCTCGGGGCGTACGGCACCACAGTGCTCACCGCCGTCACCGCGCAGAGCACCCGGGGCGTGGACGCCGTCCTGCCCCTGCCGCCGCAGACAGTGCGCGACCAGATGGACAGCGTCCTCGGCGACTTCGACGTGCGCGCCGTGAAGACCGGCATGCTCGGCACCCCGGCGGTCGCCGACGCGGTGGCCGAGGCCGCCCGGGCCGGGCGGCTGCCGCACCTGGTCGTCGACCCGGTACTGGTCGCCACGAGCGGGCACCGGCTCGGCGTGGTGGAGGCGGTCGAGCGGCTGCTGCCGTACGCGGAGGTGGCGACACCGAACTGCGCGGAGGCCGCGGCCCTTACCGGAGGCCCGGTGGGCACCGTCGAGGAGATGGTCGCGGCGGCGGAGGCGCTGGCGGCGCGCGGCCCGGCGTTCGTGGTGGTGACCGGCGGCGACGTGGACGCCGACGGCGAGTCGGTGGACGTGCTCGCCGGCGGCGGGACGACCCGCCTGCTGCGCGCGCCCCGGGTGGACACCCGGCACAACCACGGCACCGGCTGTTCGTTCTCGGCCGCCGTCGCGGTCCGGCTCGCCGCGGGCGACGCGGTGCCGGTCGCGGTGGCGGCCGCCAAGGAGTACGTCACCCGCGCGCTGACCGGCGCGCGGACCTGGGAGCTGGGCGCGGGACGCGGCCCGCTGGACCACTTCGGCTGGTCCGCATGAGCGACAGGGAGGCTGTCATGCAGGCACGTCGCAAGGTGTACGTGGAAGGGTCACGCCCGGACGTCCGGGTGCCGTTCGCCGAGGTGACGCTGACCGGGGACAACCCGCCGGTACGGCTCTACGACACCTCCGGTCCCGGCTCCGACCCGGAGGTGGGGCTGCCCGCGCTGCGTGGTCAGTGGATCGCCGAGCGCGGCGACGTGGCCCCGGTACGCGGCGCCGGCACGCCGCTGGCGGGTGTGGAGGGGAAGCGGCCGACGCAGCTCGCGTACGCCCGGGCCGGGATCGTCACTCCGGAGATGGAGTTCGTGGCGGTCCGGGAGTCGGTGGCGCCGGAGTTCGTCCGGGACGAGATCGCGGCCGGGCGGGCCGTGCTGCCGCTCAACGTCAACCACCCCGAGTGCGAGCCGGCCATCATCGGCAAGGCGTTCCTGGTGAAGGTCAACGCCAACATCGGCACCTCGGCTGTCACCTCGTCGGTGGCCGAGGAGGTGGAGAAGCTGACCTGGGCCACCCGGTGGGGCGCGGACACCGTGATGGACCTGTCCACCGGCAAGCGCATCCACGAGACCCGCGAGGCGATCGTGCGGAACGCGCCGGTGCCGATCGGCACGGTGCCGATCTACCAGGCGCTGGAGAAGGTCGGCGGCGACCCGGTGAAGCTGAGCTGGGAGGTGTTCCGCGAGACCGTCATCGAGCAGGCGGAGCAGGGCGTCGACTACATGACCGTGCACGCCGGGGTACTGCTGCCGTACGTGCCGCTGGCGGTGGACCGGATCACCGGGATCGTGTCGCGGGGCGGCTCGATCATGGCGGCCTGGTGCCTGGCGCACCACGAGGAGAACTTCCTCTACACGAACTTCCGGGAGCTGTGTTCGCTGCTCGCGAAGTACGACGTCACGTTCTCCCTCGGTGACGGCCTGCGCCCCGGTTCCATCGCGGACGCCAACGACGAGGCGCAGTTCGCCGAGCTGCGCACGCTCGGTGAGCTGACGAAGGTCGCCTGGGAGTACGACGTCCAGGTGATGATCGAAGGCCCCGGGCATGTGCCAATGCACAAGATCAAGGAGAACGTGGACCTCCAGCAGGAGTGGTGCCACGAGGCGCCGTTCTACACGCTCGGCCCGCTGACCACCGACGTCGCGCCCGCGTACGACCACATCACCTCCGCGATCGGCGCGGCGATGATCGGCATGTTCGGCACCGCGATGCTCTGCTACGTCACCCCGAAGGAGCACCTCGGGCTGCCCGACCGCGACGACGTGAAGGCGGGCGTGATCGCGTACAAGATCGCCGCGCACGCGGCCGACCTGGCCAAGGGGCACCCCGGCGCGCAGGCGTGGGACGACGCGCTGTCCAAGGCCCGGTTCGAGTTCCGCTGGGAGGACCAGTTCAACCTGGCGCTGGACCCGGAGACCGCGCGGGCGTACCACGACGCGACGCTGCCCGCCGAGCCCGCCAAGACCGCGCACTTCTGCTCGATGTGCGGGCCGAAGTTCTGCTCCATGAAGATCACCCAGGAGTTGAAGGACTACGCGGCGCGGGGCATGCGCGGCAAGTCGGAGGAGTTCGTCGCCTCCGGGTCACGGGTCTACCTGCCGCTGGCGTGAGCGAGGCCCGGGGCGGGTCGCTTCCGGCCCGCCCCGGGCCGCGTTCACTCGCGGTGGTGCCGCCCGGTACGCAGCGAGCGGGCGTCGTCGGCGTTGTCGTCCGAGGCGAGACCGGCGACCCAGTCCACGTACTCGTCGTCGGCCTCGGCACCCGGCTCGGCCGTCCGGTCGGCCGGCTCCGGGTCGCCCTTGGCCCGGTTGCGCCGGAACAGGCCGCGCCGGGTCTTCGGCTTCCCGCCGGACGCGTCGGCGTCGTCCGGTCCGGCGTGCCGCCCGCGCCGGGAGTCCGCCTCCGTCTCCGCGGCGGCGGCCTCGGGCAGCGCGGCACCCGCCTCGCCCGGTGCGGCGGTCGCCGCCTCGGGCCGGGCGACAGGTCTCCCCGCCTCCGGCCGGGCGAGCGGCCCCGCCGGGCGGGCGTTCGTGGCGAGCGCGTCCCATCCGGTGCTCGCGCCCGGCTCGGGCAGGCCACGGTGGCGGGGGCGCGGCGCCGGCTCGGCCGGGGCGGACGCCTCCGCGTCGTCCCGGGCCGGTGCGTCCGGTTCGGTGGTGGCGCGGTGCGGGCGGGCCGCCGGGGTGATCGGCCAGGCCGGGCGTACCTCGCCGGGCGCTCCGGTGACGTCCTCGAACATCGGGAACCGGGGCCGGGACGACGGGGTCGGCGCCGGGTCGTCGAAGAAGAAATTGCGTCCGGGACGTCCGGTCGGTGCGACATCCCCCGTGGGGGCATCGGTGCGGGGAGCCGGGCTGCTCGACGTCGTCAGCGGGGCGTCGGCCGGGCTGCTCGGCATCGTCGACCTGGCGTCGGCCTGCTCGATCGGCGTCGTCGGCGCGGCGTCGGCCGGGCCGGAGCCGGGGGAGGCCGGGCCGGTGGCACGCGGTCCGGCCTTCGGGGCGCGGGGGCGCCGGGAGCGGGTGGAGCGGCCCGTGGCGCCGGTGTCTCCGGTGGCCTCGGCCGGTGGCGCGGCGGGGGTGCCGCTGTCCGCGTCGGCCGTGACCGGTCCGGCGAGCGCGCCACTGTCAGTACGCGGGCCGGGAACGTGGCCCTCGGCGGTGCCGCCGGTGGCCGGTGACGTGGCTTCCGAGGTGGTGCCCGCAGCGGCGCTCGGGGAGGCGGCATCCGCTGGGCGGGGTGCTGTGGCGTCGGCGGGTGCCGTCGATCCGTCGGTGGTGCCGCTGGACCGGCTGGCGCGGGTACGGCGCGGCCGGGTCACCCGTGGCGTGGTCGCCGCCGCTTCCTGGGGCGGTTCCGGTGCGGCATCGTCCGTGCCGGCTGCCGAGCCGGTGCCCGAGGCGGCCTCGCTGTCCGCCGGGATGCCGGTCGCCTGCCCGGACGTTGCATCGGCAGGTTCGGCACCGGCAACGGCCCGGTCGGCGGTTCCTGCGCGGTCCGTGGTGACCGCCTCGCCGGTGCCGCCCGCGTGGGCGGTGCCCATGTCCGTGCCCGGAACCGTGCCCATGTCCGTGCCTGGACCCGCGACCGGGACCGGGTCGGGGCGGCCCGCGGCGAGGACGTCGATGGCCGAGGTCCGGCGCCCCGGGGGCAGCAGACCCGGCATGGGCTGGCCGTGGCCCGTGTCGGCGACGGCCGGGCGCTCACCCGCCGGCCGTTCCGCAACGGCCGGCTGATCGACGGCGGGCAGATCCGCGAGGGCCGGCCGGCCGGCGGCGGGAAGATCGGTACCGGCCGGAGCCGTCGCCGTGGCCGAGCCGCCGGGCTCCGGCCAGTTCCAGTGCGCCGGCGCGGCGGCGCCGCTCGTCACCGGAGGCGCGGGCGGGGCGGCCGGGGCGCCCGGAGTGGACGAGTGCGGCAGCGGCGCGAGGATGTCGGTGGCCTCGACGGCGTCGGGGTCACCGGTGGCGGTGACCGGCCGGGGCAGCACTGTGGTGGCGGTCGAGCCGAGCGCACCGGCGATCACGGCGATCAGCGCGCCGTAGTAGGGCGCGACCTGGTAGCGGTCGGTCGCCGAGCCGGGACCGGCGGTCAGGTAGGCGAACGCGACGAGCACCGGGCCGGCCGCCCCGGCCGCGCCGCCCACCAGCGGCGGCCATCCGGCCCGGCGGGCGAGCACGCCGACCGCCCCGCCGGCCAGCAGCGTGAGCACCGGCAGCAGCAGCATGGACAGGCGTTGCGCCGCCTCCGGATCCAGCCAGGAGGGTTCGAGGACGCCGAGCCGTACCGTGGCCAGCGGCCGGCTGGACACGATCGTGGGCGCGACGGAGAGCAGCGCCATCAGCCAGACGATCCCGGCGGTGATCGCCACGCCCCAGCCGAACGGCGGCTTGAGCAGGACGGCGATCGCGGCGCCCGCTCCGACCACCGCGCCGAGGGCGGCGCAGATACCTGCGGCCCAGACCGGGTCGACGGATCCGCCCAGCTCGGCCGCGCGGGCCGGTTGCATGCACAGCGGGGCGACCACCGTCGCGCCCAGCGCGCTGACGCCGGCGATGGAGAGCAGTTCGGTGGTGCCGCCGGGACTGTCGTCGTGGCGGGCGAAGCGCTCGGTGAGGACGGCTCCGGCGACCGTGGCGACAGCGGCGAACCAGCCCACCCAGACGAGCTGGGCGGGCCACCGGTTGACCGAGACGTCCACGAACGCGCCGTCGAGGCGTACGACTCCGAAGCCGTACGCGATCCCCAACTGGCCGGCCCCGGCCAGCACGCTCACCCCGAGCGCCGTGAGCAGCAGCCTGCCCCACGTCCGAAAGGCCATGTCGGGCACGTTACGGCCCGGTGCCCCCGATCGCCACCTTGCCGCCGCGCGGCGCGGCGAACCTGCCGGTGCGGCTACTTCAGCTCGACCAGGCGCGCGAGGTAGGTGGTGTCGCCGACGTTGGTGAGCATGTGCACCGCGCCCGGGTCGCGGTAGACCACGCCGCCGGTCGGCTCGTCGGCGTCGATGGTGGTGCCGTCGATCGTCTGCACCACGTTCTTGGCGCCCTGGATCGCCACCACCAGGTACGGGTGGTCGTGGCGGTGCAGCGGCTGCCGCTCACCCGGCTCCAGCCGGATGTGCCAGACGCGTACGCGGTCGTTCTCGTACACGATCTCCTGGCCCACCGGGCCGAGTTCGAGGTCGGCGGAGAGTTCGGTCATCGTGGTCCGTCCAGTCGGGGGAGCACCTCGGCGGCGATGAGCTCCACGTGGTCGAGATCGTCGAAGTCGATCAGGCGCAGGTGCACCCGGGTGGCCCCGATCGCGGCGAACTCGCCGATCCGGTCGACCAGCTGGGCGGGGGAGCCGACCACCGGGTCCTCCGGCGGCAGCGCGCTCGTGACGTGCAGCGGCGCGGCCCGGCGCTGCGCCTCGGCGTCGGTGCGTCCGATCGCCACCACGATGCCGGCGGAGAGCGTCAGGGGCGCGCGGCCGGAGGCGTCCCGCCCGGCGCGGTCGCACGCCTCCCGCACCCGCTCGTACGCGGCGGCGGTCTCGGCCACGCTCTTGAACGGCATGTTGAACTCGTCGGCGTAGCGGGCGGCCAGCTCGGGGGTGCGCTTCGGTCCCCGGCCGCCGACGATCACCGGCGGGCCGGGCTGCTGCACCGGCTTGGGCAGCGCGGGCGCGTCGACCAGCCGGTAGTGCTCACCGGTGAAGCTGTACGTCTCGTCGGACGGGGTGCGCCACAGCCCGGTGACGATCTCCAACTGCTCGGCGAGCCGGTCGAAGCGCTCACTGACCGGCGGGAACGGGATGCCGTACGCGGTGTGCTCGCGCTCGTACCATCCGGCGCCGATGCCCAGCTCGACCCGGCCGCCGCTCATCCGGTCGACCTGGGCGACCATGACGGCGAGCGGCCCGGGGAGCCGGAACGTGGCGGACGTGACGAGCGTGCCGAGCCGGATCCGGGAGGTCTCCCGGGCCAGCGCGGCGAGCGTCAGCCAGGCGTCGGTGGGGCCGGGCAGCGCCGGCTCGTCCCCCATGGCCCGGTAGTGGTCGGCCCGGAAGAAGCCCTCGAAGCCGGTCTCCTCGACCAGCCGGGCGAACCGGAGCTGGTCGTCGTAGTCCGCACCGCGGTGGGGTTCGGTGAACACCGAGACCCGCATGGTCACCGGCCTCCCACGGGTACGCCGGGGGCGTCCCGCTCCATCAGCAGTTCGTGCAGCTCGGCACTGATCCGCGCGACGTCTTCCAGGTGTTCGTGGCGGCCCAGCGTGCGCGGCCGGGGGACGTTCACCTCGACCACCTCGCGGATGCGGCCGGGGCGCGGGCTGAGCACGACTACCCGGTCGGCGAGCAGCACCGCCTCGTCGATCGAGTGGGTGACGAAGACGATCGTCGCCTTCGTCTCCATGTGCACCCGCTGGAGTTCGCCGGAGAGTTCCTCGCGGGTGAGCGCGTCGAGCGCGGAGAACGGCTCGTCCATGAGCATCACCCGGGGCGAGCCGATCAGCGACCGGCACAGCGACACGCGCTGCTGCATGCCGCCGGACAGCTCGTGCGGGAGGCGCTTCTCGAAGCCGCCCAGCCCGGCCATCTCCAGCAACTGGCGGGCCCGGTCGCGGTGCTCGGCGCGGCGCCAGCCGAAGATCTCCACCGGCAGCAGCACGTTGTCCAGCACCGAGCGCCAGGGCAGCAGCGCCGGACGCTGGAACAGCATCGCCACGTCGCGGCGAGGCTTCGTGATCGGCGTACCGCCCACGGTGATCTCACCGCCGGTGACCGGCAGCAGGCCGGCGATCATGCGCAGCAGCGTGGACTTGCCGCAGCCGGAGCGGCCGAGGACGGCGACGAACTCGCCTTCGGCGACGTCGAGGTCGATGCCGCGCAACGCCTCCACCCGCCCCGAACGGCCGTCGAAGGTGCGGGACACCCCGGACAGTCGGATCATCTTCCGCCGGCTCCCTTCCACGTCGTCCCAAACGCGAGCCGGGCTAGCGTAGCGGACCGTGCTTATAGCACCGTCCGGGGTGGACGTCAGTCCGCTTTCCGTCACGCAACTTCGTTTCCGTTCCGCAACCGGGACGGCGTCGGCAGGTCATCTGGCTTCTCGTACGCTGTTGCGCGCGAAGAGTCCCCTCACGACGGTCCAGTCGGCCGAACCCACCTGCCGACCCCGTCGGACCCACGACCCGACCGGCGAAGAAGTCCTGGTCGGAAAGGACATGGTGCACTGATGAGAAGGCTGACCCGTACGGTCGCCGCCGCGGCTATGGCCACCGCCCTCGCCCTGGTGGGCGGCTGCAGCAGCGACTCGGAGAAGTCCGAGAGCGGCGGCGGCAACGGCGCGGCGCTGGAGAAGGTGACGTACCTCACCTCGTTCGGCAACTTCGGGCGTGACTCCTACGCCTGGGTGGCGAAGGACAAGGGCTTCTTCAAGGAGGCCGGTTTCGACGTCGACATCAAGCCCGGTCAGGGCACCGGCTCCGTGATCCAGACCATCACCGGCGGCCAGGCCGACTTCGGCCCGATCGACCTGACCGGCGGCATCCTTCAGCTCGGCAACGGCCAGGCGAAGGACTTCGTGGCGGTGGCCGCGATCCAGCAGCGCACCATGGCCGCCATCGTCACGGTCGAGGGCAAGAACATCGCCACGCCGAAGGACCTCGAGGGCAAGAAGCTCGCGGACACCCCGACGTCCGTCGTGCGCAACCTCTTCCCGACGTACGCCCGGCTCGCCGGCATCGACGGCAGCAAGGTGACCTGGGTCAACGGTGAGGCGCAGGGCCTGATCGGCATGCTCGGCTCGGGCTCGGTGGACGGCATCGGCCAGTTCGTCGTCGGCCAGCCGACGGTGGAGACGGTGACCAAGAAGAAGCCGGTCGTCCTGCCGTACAGCAACGTGATGCAGGACCTCTACGGCAACGCGCTGATCACCTCGTCGAAGATCGCCAAGGAGAAGCCGGAGATGGTGAAGAAGTTCACCGCCGCGCTGCTCAAGGGCCTGGAGTACTCGCTGGCCAACCCGGACGAGGCGGGCGAGATCCTGAAGAAGAACGTGCCGGCCGCCGTCCCGGCTGCGGCGTCCGCCGAGCTTCAGCTGATGGCCGCGTACGTCCGGTCGAGCAACTCCGGCACCGCGATCGGCACGCTGGACAGCGGCCGGGTCGCCAAGAGCATCGCGCTGCTCCAGGGCGCCGGTGCGCTGAAGCAGAACCTGACCCCCGACCAGATCATCGACTTCAACCTCGCGCCGAAGGCCTGACCGGTCCGCTCGGGCCAACGGGGGTGCGACCCGCCGGACACCCCGGTGGGGCGCACCCCCTTCCCGTGCCGGTCACACCGACCGGCGCAGAGAGGAGGACACGTTGACACAGTCGACCGAGGCCCGGCCGGAGGCGCCGCCGCGCCCGGCGGTCCGGCGCGGGATGGCCGTACGCCCGGCGGCGGTCGGATTGCCGGCGCTGGGACTGGTGATCGCGGTGGCGGCCTGGTGGCTGGTCACCTCGGGCCTGAGCCTGGTGCACCCGGCCGCGCTGCCCCCGCCGCAGGCGGTGGGGAAGTCCCTCGCCGGCACCACCGAGGTGCTGCTGCCCGCGCTGGGCATCACCACCTGGATGACAGTGTTCGGCTTCCTGCTCTCGTCGGCGGCCGGGGTGCTGATCGGGATGGCGCTGGCCGCCTCCCGCCGGGTGGAGCGGATGTTCGCGCCGCTGCTGGTGGCGGTGAACGCGGTCCCGAAGATCGCGTTCGGGCCGCTGCTCGTGGTCGCGGTGGGCTGGGGGCAGAAACCCATCCTGACCATGGTGTTCCTGCTCTGCTTCTTCCCGATCGTGCTCTCCACCGCCACCGGTCTGACCACCACCCCGGCGGACCTGGCGGAGCTGGGCCGGTCGCTCAACGCCTCGTGGTGGCAGTCGTTCCGCAAGGTGCGCTTCCCGGCGGCGCTGCCGCAGATCTTCGTGGGGCTCAAGGTGGCCATGCCGCTGGCCGCGATCGGCGCGGTGATCGGGGAGTTCTACTCCGACCGTCCGGGTCTGGGTTACCAGATCCTCCAGTACAACGGCGTCGGTGACACCGCGACCGCCTGGGCTGCGATCGTGCTGGTGGCGCTGATGAGCATCGTGCTCTACGCCGTCCTGAGCCTGGTCGAGCGGCTGGCCCTGCCCTGGGTGCGGGCCACCACCTCAGCCCGCTAGCCACTGACCCGAGAACCCGACGTCGACCGAGAATCCAGAAGGAAAACCTCAACCCACGGATGGCGGCCGACCACGACAGGCGTGGCCCCACCGCAACCGGCGCAGGGATCAAGCCTGACCGCCCGGAGCCGGTTGCGGTGGGGCCACGCCCCCAACAGTGACTAACCAGCGAGCCGCCAACGACCACCACGAGCCACCAGCGTCGTCAACGCCTGCGGCATCAACCCGGAGTGGTTGTCCGGCGTCATCCGGATCGGCCCGGACAGCCCGTCGAGCTGCGAGGTCTCCAGCACGTCACGCAGCGCGTCCCGGTCGACCTTGCCCGGCTCGCCGCCGGCCTGCTGCTCGGCGTCGGCGATCAGCTGGACCGCGTCCGCCGCGAACGAGGAGAAGCCGTTGTAGCCGCCGAACCGGGCGGTGTAGTCCTGGAACCACTGCCGGCGCGCGGCCTTCGCCGGGGTGGTGGCGATCACGTCGTCGATCACCATGGTCTGGGTGAAGATCAGCGTGGCCTCCTCGGTGGAGCGGGCCGACGGGCCGAGGAAGAGGTCGCCGGCGGCCGTGGCGTCGAAGAACAGCGAGCCGCGGAACTTGCTCTGCCGGGCGGTGGTGGCGGCGAGCGTCGCCTGCTCCGGCGTGGTCCACAGGACCAGGGCCTGCGGCTTGCGGGCGATCAGCTCGTTGATCTGCGTGCCGACCTCGGTGTCGGTGGCGCGCACCGACTCGTTGCCGACCAGCTTGACCGTGGTCTTGCTCAGTTCGCGGCGCAGGGCGGTGAGCCCTTCCTGGCCGTAACCCTCGGCGCTGTGCAGCAAGGCCACCTTGCGGACGCCGCGCCGGTCCAGTTCCGCGGCGAGCGCGGCGGCGCTGTCGGTGGCGTTCGGGGCGAGCTTGAAGACATATCGGCGCTCGGCCACCGGCTCGGTGACCGCGCTCGACGACGCGAGTGCGATCGTCGGAATGCGCTTCTCACCGATCGTGCGGGCCGCGCCGACGGCGCATTCGTTGCAACCGCCCATGATGACGGCGCTCACCCGTGAGTCACCGCTGAAATCATTGATGTTCCGCAAGGATTCCGCGGCGTCCGAGCGGTTGTCCTTGACCCGCAGATCGATCTTCCGGCCGCCCAGTGCGCCCGAGGCGTTCAACTGCTCGACCTTCAGTTCCAGAGCCCGTTGGTAGACCTTGCCGACCGGCGCCGAGGCGCCGGAGAGTTCCAGGTCGGCGGCGATCACGATCGGGCTGGTGTCCTGCGGTTCCCCGCCGATCCCGCAGCCGGTGAGCGTGGTGGCCAGCACGGCCGATGCGAGCGCCGCGATGCGCGCGGAGCGGATGGGGCTCAACTCAGTCCTCCAGGTGCGGCGCGGGCCGACGCCCGATCACCGCCGCTCGTCCGTCCTCAGTGGAGGAACGGGATTGGTTTGCCGTACGGTGTGCGCGAAGCCTGCAAAACCTTGCCAATGCCGGGGCCTGTGGTCAAGCCGGGCCGTCGAGTGCTGTTTCGGGACAGCCATCCCACATGCTGGGGACACGGAACATTAACTGACAATTACTGCACAGATGCGTGTGACCACTCTGGAGTGACATCCCCTGATCAGGGGGTCGGAGAAAAGAAGGTATTAGGTGATCGGATCACGGGTTGCGTCGACCGCGACCGTTTCCTGCCTCACCGCGGCTTCCCAAACAGGATCTCGTCTGATGAAATCGCGGCCGTGCCGCGCGTGGCGCTGGCCGCTGCACCAGGCACGGGTCAGCGGGTCACGCGTGGAAGAAACGACGGAGGCGATGTCGTGAGCACCGGACCTACGACCCTGCCCGGGAGCCCCAACGCCGAACAGCGGAACCGGCGCCGGCTCCTGCCCAGGCTGCGCGACGCGCGGATCCGCTCCAAGCTCGCCCTCATCCTGGTCGTTCCGGTCGCAGCTGTCATCGCGCTGGCAACTATCCGACTCATCTCGGTGGGCCAGGGCGCGTACGAGGCGGACCAGGTCCGGTCGCTGAGCGCGGTGTCGGTCGACATCGCGGCGCTCACCCAGGACCTGCACAAGGAGCGCATGGCGGCGGCGGTCTTCCTGGCCGACCCGAACCAGAAGCCGGACGCGTACAACCTGCGGGTGCGCCAGACCGACGAGCGCATCGCGGCGTACCAGGACGAGCGGGGCAAGCTCGGCGACGTGACGGGCGCGATCAGCAACCAGCTCAAGGTGATCGACGCCCATCTGTCCACGTTGAACGGCACCCGCCAGGAGGTGCTGGACCGGCTGCAGATGCCGGTGGCCGAGGCGAGCCTGCGCTACGGCATCGTGCTGGACGACCTGGTCGCGTACAGCGACGCCCTGGCCCAGCAGCCGGGCGCGGACAGCCTGGCCGACGCCCGCCGCGCGGTGGCCGCGTTCGCCCACGCCAAGGCCGAGGTGGCCGAGGAGCAGGCGGTGGCCTTCACCGCCCTCGACGGCGGAAGGATCGACGAGGAGCAGTTCTCGTCCTTCGTGGCCACGCTGACGGGTCAGCAGGAGGCGCTGCTCACCTTCTCCCGGTCCGCGACGCCGAGCCAGCGGGCCCTGGTGGACCGCACCGTCTCCGGTGACGCCGTCCAGCTCGCCGACCGGGTCGCGGGCGACATCTCCCGGTCCATCGGGCGTCAGGCGCTGGTCACCCGCGACGAGGCATCAGCCGCCATCGGCGCGGTCGACGACCTGATGCGGTGGGCCGAGATCCAGCTCCTGGACGACATGCTGGCCGACGCCGACGAGGCACGCGCCGACGTGATCCGGCAGGCGATCGTGGAGAGCCTGCTCGTGCTGCTCACGCTCGCGGTCGCGGTGACGCTCGCCGTGGTGCTCGCCCGCTCGCTCAACGACTCGCTGCGCCGGCTGCGCGAGGGCGCGCTCGCCGTGGCGAACCACGACCTGCCGGACGCGGTGAGCCGGCTCCAGAACGTCAACGCCATCGGTGACGGCGGTGTGGACGAGATCGTCCAGCAGGTACGGGATCCGATCAAGCTGAGCAACCGCGACGAGGTCGGTCAGGTGGCTGTGGCCTTCAACGTGGTCCACCGGGAGGCGGTCCGGGTCGCGGCCGAGCAGGCCGCGCTGCGGACGAGCGTCTCGGCGATGTTCCTCAACCTGGCCCGCCGCTCGCAGAGCCTGGTCGACCGGATGATCGGTGAGCTGGACGCGATCGAGCGTTCCGAGGAGGACCCGAAGCGGCTGGCGCAGCTGTTCGAGCTGGACCACCTGGCCACCCGGATGCGCCGCAACGACGAGAACCTGCTGGTGCTCGCCGGCGCCGACTCGGCCGTACCGCGTCGCGACGACGCGCTCCTGGTCGACGTGCTGCGCGCCGCGCAGTCCGAGGTCGAGCTCTACAACCGGATCGAGTTCGGCACCGTCGACACCGACATCTCGGTGGCCGCGCACGCCGTCAACGACGTCGTCCGGCTGGTCGCCGAGCTGCTCGACAACGCCACCCGGTTCTCGCCGCCGAACACCACGGTGGTGGCCGACGGCCGCCGGATCCGCGACTACGTGCTGATCCAGATCGAGGACCGCGGTCTGGGCCTCAGCGACGACCAGCTCGACTCGCTCAACCGGCGACTGGCCGCGCCGCCGACCGTCGACGTGGCCGCGTTCCGGCTGATGGGTCTGGCCGTGGTGAGCCGGCTCGCCTCCCGCTACGGGATCCGCGTCGAGCTGCGCCGCAACGTCGAGGGCGGCACAGTCGCCCAGGTCACGCTGCCGAACTCGACAGTGGTGCTGCCGGCCAACCGGGGCCAGGCCCCGCTGACCCGGCCGCGTCAGCCGCTCGCCGTCGAACAGTCGCCGCTCAGCCAGGTCGGCGCCGCCGACGCGCTGGCCGGCGCCGGGCGGGGTGCGGCCACGGCGACGCTCGCCGACCAGTGGCGCGGGGCGACCACCGCTCCGCCGTCGCGGTGGCAGACGCCCGGCGAGACGCGCGACACCACGCCCGCCGTACAGCTGGGTGGGGCGACCGGTGCGCTGCCCACCGTGGCGGCACCCGCTCCGGTGGCGGCGGCGCCCGCTACCGCGCCGGCTCCGGTCTCCGGAGCAGGCTGGTCGGCCGGGGGACCGACGGTGGCGTACCCCGCGCTCGACCCGCTGCCCAAGCGGACGCCGGGTGTCGAGACCGCGCAACCCGCGACCCAGGCCGCGCCTCCGGCCTACCAGCCGCTCGCGGCGGCGCCGGCGGTGGAGAGCACCCCGGCGACGCCGGTGGTGGCCCGGCCCGAGCAGCGGGCCGAGGCGCCGATATTCCGTGAGATGGAGGCGGTCTGGTTCCGTTCGCACGGAGAGGACGAGACCACCATCTTCACCCGTCCCACGTTCGACGAGCCGCCCGCGCCGGCACAGCCGGCGGTGGCGCCCCCAGCGGCGCCGGCGCGTCCGAAGCTGCCCACCCGTACCCCGGGGGCCCAGGCGTCGGGGCTGACCACGTCGACCGCGCCGTCCGCGTACAGCCCGCCGGAGGTGCCGTCCACGCCGCCGGCGGCCGCGACGCCGCCCCCGGCGCCACCCGCCGCCGCGCCCGCGCCCGCGCCGCCGATCGACCCGGAGGCCTGGCGTACGGCGGCCGACGAGGGCTGGTCCCGGGCCAGCCGTGCCGCGGAGCCCACCACCGGCGGCACCACCCGCTCCGGGCTGCCCAAGCGGGTGCCGCAGGCCCAGCTCGTGCCCGGCGGGATAGAGCCGAAGAGCGGCCGGGACCGCAGCCGGCGCACGCCGGACGAGGTACGCGGTCTGCTCTCCGCCTACCACCGTGGCGTCCAGCGGGGCCGTACGGCCGGCGCCGACCTGAACAGCACCTCGACCAAGGAGACGAACCGATGAACAGGCCGGCGGCCATGCAGGACATGGGGTGGCTTCTCACCAACTTCGCCGACAGCGTTGCGGGTATCGCGCACGTGGTGGCGGTGTCCGCGGACGGGCTGCTGCTCGCCTCCTCCCGGGACCTGCCCGGTGACCGGGCCGACCAGCTCGCCGCGATCACCTCCGGCGTGGTGAGCCTGACCGAGGGCGCGGCGCGGATGTTCAGCGCCGGCGGGGTGTTGCAGACCGTCATCGAGATGGACAGCGGCTACCTGTTCCTGATGTCCATCAGCGACGGATCGTCGATGGCCGTCCTCGCGGCGCGCAGCTGCGACGTCGGCCAGGTGGGTTACGAGATGGCGCTGCTGGTCGAGCGGGTCGGCCAGGCACTGGTCCCGCTGCCGAGAGACGCGGTCCGGTCCTGATCGGACCGGGGAGCTGACGACCGGAGCCGGTGCGGCTCCGAACGAGGGGAGGTGATCGCGAGATGGACCCGCGACGTGATCCACGTGGCGCGCTGGTGCGGCCGTACGCGGTCACCCGGGGCCGCACCGAGCCGTTGCAGAACATCGCGCTCGAAGCGGTGCTGTCGAGCACGCCGACGCAGTCGGCCGAGGCGCGCTTCGCCGGGCACGACAAGTACCGCATCTCCTCGGTCTGTGAGGGCCGGGCGCAGTCGCTTGCGGAAATCGCCGCTTACACCCGGATGCCGCTGGGCGTCACCCGGGTGCTGGTCGCCGACATGGTGGCCGAGGGCCTGCTGACGCTACACACTGCCGCTCCCGCGACGGGTTTCGCGGCGCGGATGAACCTGCTTGGAAGGGTGCTAAGTGGACTTCGCGAACTATGACCCCGACGGGGTGAACCGCGGCCGGGAGATCATCTCCGCGAAGATCGTGATCGCGGGTGGCTTCGGCGTGGGCAAGACGACACTTGTCGGAGCGATCTCCGAGATCCAGCCGCTGACCACCGAGGCGCTGATGACAGCGGCCGGCGTGGGCATCGACGACGCGTCGAAGGTGCCGGGCAAGGAGACCACAACGGTCGCCATGGACTTCGGCCGTATCACCATGGCCGAGGACCTGATCCTCTACCTGTTCGGCACGCCGGGCCAGACCCGCTTCTGGTTCATGTGGGACGAGATCATCCGGGGCGCGGTGGGCGCGGCGGTGCTGGTGGACACCCGCCGGATCACCGACGCGTTCGCGCCGCTGGACTACTTCGAGAACCGCAAGCTGCCGTACGTCGTGGCGTTGAACCGCTTCGGCGACGCGCCGCACTACGAGCTGGAGGAGGTCCGGGAGGCGCTCGCCATCTCCCCGGACGTGCCGATGGTCCTGTGCGACGCCCGCCAGCGGGACTCGGTCAAGCAGGTGCTGGTCACGGTGGTCGAGCACGCGATGCTCCGCCTCCAGGCCGAGCACGGCTACCCGGCCTCGGTGGGCTGACCGCCTGCGGGTCAGTCGACCCGCAGGCGGTACCCCCGCTTGACCACCGTCTGCACCACGCGGGGCGCCGTCAGCCCCGCCCGCAGGCGGGCGACCGCCATCTCCACCGCGTGCTCGTCGGCGCCACGTGGCAGCGTCCGCAGCAGCGCGGTGCGGGAGAGCACCTTCCCCGGCGACGCGGCGAGCGCCCGCAGCACCGCCATCGGCGCCGGCGCCAGCTGGCGCAGCTCCCCGTCGACCACCGCGGCGTGCCCGCGCAGCGTCAGCACGTGCCCGGCCGCCTTCACCGAGACCGTGCGCCGGGGCAGCTCCTCGACGATGGTGCGGACCAGGGCACCCAGCCGGGCCCGGCTCGGCGCGCTCACCGGCACCCCGCGCCGCACCAGCGGCTCGGCGGTGACGGTGCCGACGCACCCGGCCAGCACGTCGCCGCGCAGCGCCTCCAGCACCGTCTCGGTACGGTCCCCGGCCGCGCGCAGCAGCGCCTCGGCCGCCGGGGCCGAGGTGAACGTGACCGCATCGACGAGACGCCCGGCCACCAGGTCGATGAGCCGGTGCAGCGGCGCCGGGTCGGCCGGCGGCGCCCACCGGTACACCGGCACCTCGATCACCGTGGCGCCGGCCGCCACCAGCGCGTCGGCGCACTCGGGCTGCCGCTCGCCGTGCAGCTGCATCGCCACGACCTGGCCGGCCACCCCGCGCCGGACCAGGTGCTCGACCACCTCGTCGCAGCTCTCCGAATCCGGGGACCAGTGCTCGCGCAGCCCGGCGGCACGGATCGCGCCGGTCGCCTTCGGACCGCGGGACACCACGTACGCGCGGGCGAGCGTGGTGCGCAGCGGCTCGGCCAGCCCCCAGCCCTCAGCCGCCTCCAGCCAGCCCCGCATGCCGATGCCGGTGTTGGCCATCAGCACGTCCGGCGGGTGTTCCAGGCAGGCCCGGGTGGCCTCACGCAGGTCGGTGTCGTCGGCCAGCGGGACGATCCGCAGCGCCGGGGCGAGCACCACCCGCGCACCGCGCCGCTGGAGCAGCGCGGCCAGTTCGTCGCGCCGCCGGTCGGCGGTGACCCCGATGGTGAAGCCGGCCAGCTCGTCCCGCATCATTCCTCCTGCCGTAACCGCACCTCGACCAGGCCGTCCCGGCAGCGCACCGGATGCCGGCGCAGCGTCACGCCCGGTAGGTCCAGGCACCGCCCGGTGGTGAGGTCGTAGACCTGCTTGTGCAGCGGTGAGGCGAGCGTGGGCACGCCGCCCCGGCTGCCCACCAGACCCCGGGACATGACGTACGCGCCGCCGACCGGGTCGAGGTTGTCCACCGCGTACAGCCCGTTCGCGGTACGGAAGACCGCCACCTGTACGCCGTCGACGAGGGCGGCCACGCCCCGGTCGGGGTCGAGCCGGTCCAGCGGGCAGACCGGGGTCCAGTCCAGCGTTACGACGGGGCTCATCGGCGTACCTCCGGCAGGCCCAGCGCGACGGGCTGGCGGCGGTGTCCGCCGTCCGGGGGCGCGCCCCGGGCCGGCACCGGCTGGCCCCGCTCCTGGGTGAACGTGATGGACGGGTCGGGCACCTCGGGCGCGTTGACGAAGGAGGTGAAGCGGCGCAGCCGGTCCGGGTCCTCCAGGACGTCGCGCCACTCGTCGGAGTAGCTCGTGACGTGCCGGGCCATGGCCGCGTCGAGGTCGGCGCAGAGCCCGAGCGAGTCGTCCACGAGCACCGACCGGAGGTGGTCCAGGCCGCCGTCCATGGCCTCGATCCAGGCGGCGGTGCGCTGCAACCGGTCGGCGGTGCGGATGTAGTACATGAGGAACCGGTCGATCAGGGTGACCAGTTCCGCGGTGCTCAGGTCGGTGGCGAACAGGTCGGCGTGCCGGGGCCGGAAACCGCCGTTGCCGCCGACGTACAGGTTCCAGCCGGTCTCGGTGGCGATGACGCCGAAGTCCTTGCTCCGGGCCTCGGCGCACTCCCGGGCGCAGCCGGACACCGCCGACTTGAGCTTGTGCGGCGCGCGCAGGCCCCGGTAGCGCAGCTCCAGCGCGACCGCGAGCCCCACCGAGTCCTGCACGCCGTAGCGGCACCACGTGTCGCCCACGCACGACTTCACGGTGCGCAGCGCCTTGCCGTACGCGTGACCCGACTCGAAGCCCGCGTCGACGAGCCGGCGCCAGATCTGCGGCAACTGGTCGACCCGGGCGCCGAACAGGTCGATCCGCTGCCCACCGGTGATCTTCGTGTAGAGCCGGAAGTCGCGCGCCACCTCACCGATCGCGATCAGCTTCTCCGGGGTGATCTCCCCGCCGGGGATCCGGGGCACCACCGAGTAGCTGCCGTCGCGTTGCAGGTTGGCCAGGAAGTGGTCGTTTGTGTCCTGGAGCGACGCCTGCTCGCCGTCGAGCACGTGCCCGGTGCCGAGCGAGGCCAGGATCGAGGCCACCACCGGCTTGCAGATGTCGCACCCGCTGCCGCGCCCGTGCTCGGCGACGAGCCGGGAGAACGTGCTGATGCCCCGCACCCGGATCAGGTCGAACAGCTCCTGCCGGCTGTGGTCGAAGTGCTCGCACAGCGCCGTCGACTGGCGTACCCCGGCGGCGTCCAGCAGCTGCTTCAGCATCGGCACGCAGGAGCCGCAGCTCGTACCGGCGCGGGTGCACGCCTTCAGCGCCGGCACGTCGGTCGCCCCACCGGCGATCGCCGCGTCCAGGTCGGCCCGGGTCACCGCGTTGCAGGAGCAGACCTGCGCGGTGGCGGGCAACGCGCCCGCACCGGCGCCCGCGCCGCCGGCCGGCGCCAGCAACGCCAGCGGGGGAGCGGGCAGCGGTCCGCCGACACTGGCGCGCAACGCCGGGTACGCGCTCGCGTCCCCGACCAGCACGCCGCCGAGCAGCGTCCGCGCGTCGTCGGAGAGGACCAGCTTCGCGTACGAGCGGGTGGCCGGGTCGGTGTACGTCACGTCGAGGCAGCCGGGGGTGACGCCGTGCGCGTCACCGAACGAGGCCACGTCCACGCCGAGCAGCTTGAGTTTCGTGGCGGTGTCCGCGCCGGGGAACGTCGCAGCGCCGCCGAGCAGCCGGTCCGCGACCACCTCGGCGGTGGCGTACCCGGGCGCGACCAGACCGTGGCAGACCCCGTCGACCGCCGCGCACTCGCCGACCGCCCAGATCCGCTCGTCGGCGGTCCGGCAGGCCGTGTCCACCAGCACGCCGCCGCGCGGGCCCAGCGGCAGCCCGGCCATCCGGGCCAGTTCGTCGCGCGGCCGGATCCCGGCGGCGACCACCACCAGCTCCGCGTCGAGGCTGCGGCCGTCGGCCAGGTCGAGCGCGGCCACCGTGCCGTCCGGGCCGGGACGCAGCGCCGTGGTGGCCACCCCGAGGTACGGCGTGACGTCCAGTTCCTCGACGTAGCGGCGGAGCATCGCGCCGCCCGCCTCGTCCACCTGCACCGGCATCAGCCGGGGCGCGAACTCGACAACGCTCGTGACGAGCCCGAGCAGCCGCAGCGCGTTCGCCGCCTCCAGCCCGAGCAGCCCGCCACCGATCACCGCGCCGGTACGGCGGCCCCGTGCGTGCTCCCGGATCGCGGCCAGGTCGTCGAGTGTCCGGTAGACGAAGACGCCCGGCAGATCGGTGCCGTCGACCGGCGGCACGAACGCGTACGAGCCGGTGGCCAGCACCAGCGCGTCGTACGGGTACTCGCCGGCCGCCGTGGTCACCACCCGCCGTGCCCGGTCGACGCCGGTGGCCGGTTCGCCGAGTCGCAGGTCCACTCCGGCGTCGGGCGTGTGCAGGTTCAGCTCACCGGCGTCCACCCCGTCGAACACGGCCGAGAGCCGCACCCGGTCGTACGCCGGGCGCCGCTCCTCGGCGAGCACCGTGACCCGCCACCGCCCGTCGGTGTCCCGGGCCCGCAGCGCCTCGACGAAGCGCTGCCCCACCATGCCGTTGCCGACCACCACCAGCCGCTCGTTCATGACACCTCCACCGTCTCGCGATCCGTCTCGCTGTCGCGTGTCTCGTCCGTGGGCGGGTCCACCTCGGCGAGCCAGGCGGCGATGCCGGCCACCGCGTCCCGGCAACTGCCGCAGCCGGTGGCGGCCCGGGTCTCCGCGGACAGCTCCGCCGCCGTCCGGGCGCCCGCCCGCCAGCACGCCACCAGGGCGCCCTTGCTCACGTCGTTGCACCGGCACACGGTCGCGGCGTCCGGCATCAGCGCCGGTGACGCGGCCGGACCGGCCGGCGCCTCGCCGAACGCCCGGCCGAGCAGCAGCGAACGCCGGTCCGCCGGCACCGGCGCGCCCCTGTCGAACAGCTGCACCACGGTGCCGACCGCCGGGTTGTCACCGAGCAGGATCGCGCCGGTCAGCCGCTCGTCCCGGATGCGCAGCCGGGCGTAGGTGCCCCGGGCCGGGTCGGCGAAGGTCAGCTCCTCGACCGGCCCGCCCGGGTCGCCGGTCCCGTCCACGTCGCCCATCGCGGCCAGGTCGATACCGGCCGCCTTGAGCCGGGTCACCGCCGGGCGGGGCCGGTACCGGGCCAGCGGGTCCGTGCCGGTCAGCACGTCGGCCACCACCCGGGCCTGCGCCCAGGCCGGCGCGACAAGCCCGGTCAACGTCCCGTCGTGCTGGGCGCAGTCGCCGATCGCCGAGATCCGCCGGTCGCTCGTCCGCATCCGGTCGTCCACCACCACGCCCCGCTCGACGGCGAGCCCGGCCGCGGCGGCGAGCGCGGTGTCGGGGCGTACCCCGCAGCAGAGCACCAGCAGGTCGGCGTCGAGCGTCCCGGCGTCGCCCAGGTGCAGGCGGACGCCGTCGGCGCCGGCGCTCACGGCGGTGGCCGGCACCCCGAGCCGGGACCGGACGCCCAGGCCGGCGAGCGTGCCCGCGAGGACCGCGCCGGCCGGCGGGTCGAGCTGGCGTTCCATCAGGTGCCCGACCGGGTGGACCACAGTCACGTCGAGCCCTCGGGCGGCCAGCCCGCGGGCCGCCTCCAGACCCAGCAGCCCGCCGCCGAGCACGACCACGCGCCGCGCGCCCTCGGCGGCGGCGAGGATCCGCCGGCAGTCGCCGAGCGTGCGGAACGGGACGACCCGCTCGGGCAGCGGGGCGAGGCCCGGCAGCGGCGGCACCACGGCCCGGCTGCCGGTGGCGAGCACCAGGTGGTCGTACCCGTGCCGCTCGCCGTCGTCGGTGACCACCTCGCCGGCGGCCCGGTCCACCGCGGTGACCGCCGCGCCGGTGCGGACCTCGACGCCCGGCCCGACGGCTTCGACAAGCTCCACGTCCGGCTCGCCGATGCGTCCGGCGAGCAGCGTGGAGAGCATGATCCGGTTGTACGCGCGGTGCGGCTCCGCCCCGAGCACTGTGATCGAGTGGTTCCCGCCGCGTGCGTGCAGCTCGGCGGCGAGCCGGGCGCCGGCCATGCCGTAGCCGACGACGACGATGCGTTCGTTCATGCCGGCTCTACCCGGACCGCGCAGATCTTGAACTCGGGCATCCCGGAGACCGGGTCGAGCGCGTCGTTGGTGACCGAGTTGGCGCGTTGCGCGCCGGGCCAGTGGAACGGCGCGAAGACGGTGTCCGGCCGGATCGCCGTGCTCAGCCGGGCCGGTGCGCACAACTCACCCCGGCGGGAGACCACACGTACCGGCGCGCCCTCGGCCACGCCGATCCGTGCTGCCAGGTCGGGGTGCAGCTCGACGAAGCCGCCCGGTGCGGCGCGGCGCAGCGCGGCCACCCGCCGGGTCTGCGCGCCGGACTGGTACTGCGCGAGCACCCGCCCGGTGGTGAAGTGCAGCGGGTAGTCGGCGCACACCGGCTCGGCGGCCGGCCGGTGGGTCACCGGATGGAACCGGGCCCGGCCGTCCGGGGTGGGGAAGCGGTCGGCGAACAGCCGGGGCGTGTCCGGGCCGTCCCGGTCCGGACAGGGCCAGAACACGCCGGTGTCGGCGTCGATCCGGTCCCAGGTGATCCCGGCGTAGTCGGCCGGCCCGCCGGCCGAGGCCCGGCCCAGCTCCGCGAACACCTCGCGCGGGTCGGCCGGCAGCGGCGTCCCGCCCCCGGTCAGCCGTTCGGCGAGCGCGGCGAGGATCTCCAGCTCGGTACGGACCCCGGCGGGTGGTTCGCGCAGCGCCCGGCGGCGCAGCACCCGGCCCTCCAGATTGGTCATCGTCCCGTCCTCCTCGGCCCACTGGGCGACCGGCAGCACCACGTCGGCCAGCTCGGCCGTCTCGGAACGGACGAAGTCCGCCACCACGAGCAGGTCCAGGGCGCGCAGCCGGGACTCGACCCGCGCGGCGCGGGGCGCGGACACGACCGGGTTGGAACCGAACACCAGCAGCGCCCGCGCGCCGGACGGCGTGCCGAGCGCGTCGAGGAGCTGGTACGCCGGCACCCCCGGCCCGGGTAGCGAGTCCGGTTCGACGCCCCACACCCCGGCGACGTGCTCGCGGGCCGCCGGGTCGTCGATGCGCCGGTAGCCGGGAAGCTGATCGGCCTTCTGCCCGTGTTCCCGGCCACCCTGCCCGTTGCCCTGCCCGGTCAGGCAGCCGTAGCCGGAGCCGGGGCGGCCGGGCAGGCCCAGGGCGAGCGCCAGGTTGATGAAGGCGGTGACCGTGTCGACGCCCTTGGCGTGCTGCTCGGCGCCCCGGGCGGTGAGGACGACCGCGCGGTCCACAGTGGCGAGTGCGCGGGCGGTCGCGTACAGGTCGGCCACCGGCACGCCGGAGAGCCGTTCCACCTCCGTCGGCCAGTAGCCGGCCACCGTCCGCCGGACGTCGTCGAATCCGGTGGTCCGCTCCGCCACGTACGCGCGGTCCAGCCAGCCCTCGGTGAGCGCGATGTGCAGCAGCGCGTTCGCCACCGCGAGGTCGGTGCCGGGCAGGGGTTGCAGGTGCAGGTCGGCCTGGCGCGCGGTGGCGGTGGCGCGCGGGTCGACAACGATCAGCCGGCCGCCGCGTTCCCGCAGGTCGGCGACGTGCCGCATCAGCGGCGGCATGGTCTCGGCCGGGTTCGCGCCGACCAGCAGCAGCGTGTCCGCGTGCCCGAGGTCGGCGAGCGGGAACGGCAGTCCCCGGTCGATCCCGAACGCCCGGTTCCCGGCTGCGGCGGCCGACGACATGCACCAGCGCCCGTTGTAGTCGATGTGCCGGGTCCGCAGCGTCACCCGGGCGAAGCGGCCCAGTGCGTACGCCTTCTCGTTGGTGAGCCCGCCGCCGCCGAAGACCGCCACCGCGTCCGGCCCATGGCGGTGCTGCACGTCCTCGACCCCGGCGGCGACGCGGTCGAGCGCCTCGTCCCAGGTCGCCGGGCGCAGCTCGCCGCCGGGCCGGTCGCGCAGCAGCGGGGTGGTGAGCCGGTCCGGGTGGTCGAGCAGGTCGGCGGCGGTCCAGCCCTTCTGGCAGAGCCCGCCCCGGTTGGTGGGGAAGTCGCGGGCGCCGACCTCGACACCGTCGCCGGTGGCGCGTAGCACCATGCCGCACTGCAACGCGCAGTACGGGCAGTGCGTGGCGGCCTCGACGAGGCGTGACCCCGTTCGCGTCGCCGTGCGTGCACCGTCTGTCATGTCGGAAAAGCGTGCCCTCGGGCGGTTTCCGGTCCGGGTCTGCTCTGTTTCGGTCCTGTCACGAGCGCTTCACACCGCACGAGGGTGACGAGACGCTCCGCGGGGCTTAGAATGTGAGACAACTATCTCATATAACGGGAGGCATGATGAGCGTGGCGGACGCGTTCGACGCGGTGGCCGGCAGCTACGACCAGGCCCGGCGCCGCCTTGTGCCCTGCTTCGACGCCTTCTACGGCACCGCTGTCGAGGTGGCCGCACCCCCGCTGCGCGCCGCGCTCGCCGCCGGGCGTACCCCCGAGGTGCTGGACCTGGGCGCGGGCACCGGCCTGCTGTCCCTGCTGCTGACCGCGGCCGTCCCCGGGGTCCGCCTGACGCTCGTGGACGGCGCCCCCGGAATGCTCGCGGTGGCCGCCGGGCACCTGGACGCCCGTGGCGTGCCGCACCGCACCGTCCACGCCGACCTGGCCGGTCCGCTGCCCGCCGGCCGGTACGACGCGGTGGTCTCCGCGCTGGCCATCCACCACCTCGACGACGAGGGCAAGCGGGCGCTGTACAAGCGGGCCGCCGACGCGCTCGTCCCCGGCGGGGTGTTCGTCAACGCCGAGCAGGTCGCCGGGCCGACCCCCGCGCTGGATCGCCGCTACGACGAGGTGTGGACGGCGCGGATCACCGAGCTGGGCTCCGACGCCGAGGAGATCGCCGGCGCCCGGGAGCGGATGCGGCACGACCGGCCGGCCCCGGTGGCCGAGCAGTGTCGCTGGCTGACCGAGGCGGGCCTGGTGGACGTGGACTGCTTCTTCAAGGAATGGCGTTTCGCGGTCTTCGGCGGTCAGCGGCCGGACGGATCGGCGAGGTGATTCTCGAGCCGATCGGCGAAACGGGACGCGCCGGCCTTCCGTAGGTGGGCGATCAGTTCGACCGCGTCCTTGTCCTCGGCGACCAGGCTGCGCCGGTAGTAGTCGATCTGCCGCGCCAACGTTCTCATGACCAGAGGCATCGAACGGTCGGCCACCCAGTTGAGGAACTCGTCGCCGGTGCGGACCGACAGCGATTCCCGTACGCATTCCGGCGGAAAGGCGCGCCGGTCGTCGGTCACCAGGATGTCGGCGCGGCCGTGGACGGCGGCGGCCAGCACGTGCCGGTCGTCCGGGTCCGGCGGGCACGGAACGTCGTTCGGCGAATAGCCGGTGACGAGGCCGTACGGGAACGCCTGGACGAAGCGGCGTCGCTGCCCGCCGATCGCCTGCTCGGAATGCTCGGGCCGCTTACGGCGCAGGCGATACATCCATTCCGCCAGAACGTCCTCGCTGTACCGCAGATCGAAGACGGTGCAGTCGCCTTCGAGCGCGAGAAGGCTGATCCAGTCGCGAAGGGTCCTGGAATAGAGAATGTTCGCGTCCAGGAACACCAGTGGGGCGCTGGGGATCACAGTGGACACCCTACCCAGCGCCCCCTGGCCGGGCCCGGAACTACACGTCGTCGGTGAAACCCAGCGCGTCGGATTCCCACATCAAGGCCTCGTACGACTTCCGTCGCTCCTCCATCTGCCGTTGCCGGAATGCGAGGACGTCGCGGAGGAAGAGGCGCCGGTGGCTGCCGACCCGGTGGGACGCGATCGACCCGTTCTCCAGGAGGCGAACGAGTGTGGGGCGGGACATGCCGAGCAGCTTCGCCGCCTCGGTCGTCGTCAGTTCGCGGGAGATGGCGCTGATCGCGACGCCGTCGCCGCGGGCGAGCATCGCCGAGATCTGATGGAGGACGTCGAACATCTGGGCGGGCACCTCGACCTCTTCGCCGTCCGCCGAGACGAGGCGGGCCACGCCTCCGCCCGCGGCGAGGGGGTGCCGCACGAGGAACTCCTCCATGGCGGCCGCCTTCTGGCGCTCCGCTCCCTCGGTGGGCATGACCGAGGCGGCCATGCCGGTGCTGAGGCTCATGACGGCTCCCTGTGGCAGATGCGGCTTGTGTCGTCCCAGCCGTTCGGACCTGCTCTATCGTCGCCCCCAAGTGCAATATCCGCAACCGGCTTCGCTTGTTTCACCTGCAGGTGTCCGATTCCGCGATCGGCGGGGACGAGGATGACTGGCGGTCATACCGATGGGTAGTCTTCGCGGCATGACCGCCAAGGTGACGCTGTCGTTCTCCGACGAGACGATCGAGGAGGCGCGCCGGTTCGCCAAGCGGGAAGGGCTCTCCCTCTCCGCCTGGATGGACCAGGCCGCCCGGGAGAAGGCGCTGCGCGAGGTCTTCACCGCGCACGCCGACGCGGTCGGCCGTGCCGGCCTGGACCTGGAAGCCGCCGCCCTGGCCGACGCCCAGGAGGTCGCGCTCGTCGACGACGCCCTGTTCGGCGGGCGTCCGCGTGCTGCGTAGGGGTGAGGTCTGGCGCATCTCCGGCGCCCGGGAGCGGTTCGGCCTGGTGATCAGCTCCGACGTCTACAACGCCACTGCGGTACCGATCGTGATCGTGGCCGAGGTGGTCGAGGAGTCGCTGCTGCGCGACTCGCCGCTCGCCGTGCCGATGGGCGCGTACGTGGTGATGCCCGACCGGATCTCCTCGCCGATGAAGAAGTGGTTCACCGAGTGCGTGGACGTGGCGGACACCGAGACCATGCAGCGGGTCGGCCGGGCGCTGCGGATCCTCCAGGAGCTGTGACCGCCTCACCGGCGCCGTCCGGCGGACGTGCGATCTCCGTTGCCGGGCCGACGCGTGCGGGGCACGCCGGGGAAACCACGGGCTGAGAGCGTCGCCTCGTCATCGACGAGGAGGAGTCGCCCGTGAGCACGCTCGTTTCCGCACCGACCACGCCTCCGGCCACCACCGCCGGCCGGCTCACCGAATGGCGGCCGGAGGACCCGGCGTTCTGGGCGGCCGGTGGCGCCCGGGTCGCCCGGCGCAACCTGTACGTCTCGATCTTCGCCGAGCACGTCGGCTTCTCGGTGTGGAGCCTCTGGTCCGTCACGGTGCTGTTCCTGGGCCCCGAGTACGGCATCGACCCGGCCGGGAAGTTCCTGCTCACCGCCGTACCGGCCGCGCTGGGGGCGGTGCTGCGGCTGCCGTACACGCTGGCGGTGGCCCGCTTCGGCGGCCGGAACTGGACCATCGTGAGCGCCCTGCTGCTGCTGGTGCCGGCGGTGCCGATGGCCGTGCTGATCGAGCCCGGGGTGTCGTACGCCACGCTGATGGTGCTGGCCTGCCTGTCCGGCGTCGGCGGCGGCAACTTCGCCTCGTCGATGGCGAACATCAACCTGTTCTTCCCGGAGCGGCTCAAGGGCCGGGCGCTGGGGCTCAACGCCGGCGGCGGCAACCTGGGCGTACCGGCCGTGCAACTGGTGGGGCTGGCGGTGCTGGCGACCGCCGGCGCCGCGTACCCCCGGCTCGTGCCGGCGGTCTACCTGCCGCTGATCGTGCTGGCCGCGCTGGCCGCGGCCCGGTGGCTGGACAACGTGCCGGGGGCGCGCAACGAGCCGGGCGCGCTGCGCGCGGCGGCCCGCGACCCGCACACCTGGGTGATGTCGCTGCTCTACGTGGGCACGTTCGGCTCGTTCATCGGCTTCGGGTTCGCCTTCGGCCAGGTGCTCCAGCTCCAGTTCCACGACCGGTTCCCGACCCCCGTGGACGCGGCCTGGCTGACCTTCCTGGGGCCGCTGATCGGGTCGCTGATCCGGCCGGTGGGCGGTCAGCTCGCCGACCGGCTGGGCGGGGCGCGGGTCACGTTCTGGAACTTCGTCGCGATGGCCGCCGGGGCCGGGCTGGTGCTGTACGCCGCCAGGGAGAAGTCGTTCCCGCTCTACCTGGCCGGGTTCCTGGCGCTGTTCGTCTTCTCCGGGATCGGCAACGGCTCCACGTACAAGATGATCCCGGCGATCTTCCGGGCCCGGGCCGTCGCGGAGAGTGAGCTGACCGGCGACCCGGAGGCGGCGCAGCGGCGGGCCCGGCGCCTGTCCGGCGCGGTGATCGGCATCGCCGGGGCGGTCGGCGCCTCGGGCGGGGTGCTGGTGAACGTGGCGTTCCGGCAGTCGTTCCTGACCTCCGGCACCGCCGACGCCGCCTACCTGGCCTTCATCGGCTGGTACGCGCTCTGTTTCGTGGTGACCTGGGTGGTCTACCTGCGCCCCGGACCGCGTACGCTGGTCGGCGTGTGACCTGTGCCATGACGAACCCGCAGGCCACGCGCGGCGCGACCCCGTTTTGACCTGCCGCAGGGCGGCCGGGTATCGTTGCCTGCTGTTGTACGACATTCTTAGGCGTGCCGCATCAGGTACGCTTGGTCGTTCGTGCGCGCTGGTCCGGCTGGGTACTCCTGGTCACCTCGGCGCGCGACCCCAGACCGACGACGAGACAAGGTAGACCTGTGCGTACGTACAGCCCGAAGCCGGGTGAGATCGAGCGTCAGTGGCACGTCATCGACGCCTCTGATGTCGTGCTGGGCCGCCTGGCGACCCACGCCGCCACGCTCCTGCGTGGCAAGCACAAGCCGACTTTCGCGCCGCACGTCGACACGGGCGACTTCGTCGTCATCGTGAACGCGGGCAAGGTCGCGCTGACCGGCAACAAGCGTCAGACCAAGGTCGCTTACCGCCACTCCGGTTACCCGGGTGGCCTGAAGCGGGTCGGCTACGACGAGCTGCTCACCAAGCGGCCCGAGCGGGCCATCGAGCTGGCCGTGAAGGGCATGCTCCCGCACAACAAGCTGGGCCGTCAGCTTCTCAAGAAGCTGAAGGTCTACGCCGGTGCCGAGCACCCGCACACCGCGCAGCAGCCGGTGCCGTTCGAGATCAAGCAGATCGCGCAGTGAGCGCGGGCGAAGGAAGCAGCATGACCGACATCACCGCCACCGAGGTCGCCCCCGAGGCCACCGAGGCGCCGGCGCCCGTCGCGCGCGCGCCCCGTGGTGACCGCCCGATCCAGACCGTGGGTCGGCGCAAGGAAGCCATCGTCCGGGTCCGGATCATCCCGGGCAGCGGCAAGATCACCTGCAACGGCCGCGACCTCGAGGCCTACTTCCCGAGCAAGGTGCACCAGCAGCTCATCAAGGACCCGCTGGTCACCGCCGAGAAGCCCGAGGCGTTCGACGTGATCGCCAACCTGCGTGGCGGCGGCACCACCGGCCAGGCCGGTGCGCTGCGGCTCGCCATCGCCCGGGCGCTGATCGTCAGCGAGCCCGACGACCGCCCGGCCCTGAAGAAGGCCGGCTTCCTGACCCGTGACGCCCGGGTCAAGGAGAGCAAGAAGTACGGCCTCAAGAAGGCCCGTAAGGCTCCCCAGTACTCGAAGCGCTGATCACCACAAGCGTCTTGTACTTCTGACGGACGGCCGGTTCGCCTCCCCCATCCGGGAGGCGGACCGGCCGTTCCGCGTTTCTCCTCTCATCGGCAGTTCCACGGAGGTTGGCGGGTATGGGCCGGTTGTTCGGCACGGACGGCGTACGCGGGCGGGCGAACGCGGATCTCACCCCGGAGTTGGCGCTTGCGGTCGCGGTGGCCGCAGCCCACACGCTGGCCGAAACCGACAAGAGCCATCCGCCGCTCGCGGTGGTCGGCCGGGACACCCGGGCCAGCGGCGAGATGCTGGAGGCGGCGGTGGTCGCCGGGCTCACCAGCGCCGGCGCCAACGTGGTCCGGGTCGGCGTGCTGCCCACCCCGGCGGTGGCGTTCCTCACCGCCGAGGCAAAGGCCGACCTGGGCGTGATGCTCTCCGCCTCGCACAACCCGATGCCGGACAACGGCATCAAGCTGTTCGCCGCCGGCGGGCACAAGCTGCCCGACGAGATCGAGATGCGGATCGAGGAGGCGGTGAAGGCGAACGCCACCACCGCCTGGAAGCGCCCCGTCGGCGCCGGTGTCGGCCGCGTGCACGACCTGCTCGACGGCGCCGACCACTACGTGCAGCACCTGGTCGGCACCGTGCCGCACCGCCTCGACGGGATCAAGGTCGTGGTCGACTGCGCCAACGGCGCGGCCGCCGACGTCGCACCGGTCGCCTACCGGGAGGCCGGCGCCGAGGTGATCGCCATCCACGCCGAGCCGGACGGGCTCAACATCAACGACGAGTGCGGCTCGAACCACATCGAGGCGCTGCGCGCCGCGGTGGTCGAGCACGGCGCCCACCTCGGCATCGCCCACGACGGCGACGCCGACCGCTGCGTCGCGGTCACCGCCGACGGGAACGAGGTCGACGGCGACCAGGTCATGGCGATCCTCGCGCTGGCCATGCGGGACGCCGGCGAGCTGACCCAGGACACCCTGGTCGCCACAGTGATGAGCAACCTCGGTCTCCGGCTGGCCATGTCCGAGCACGGCATCCGGCTGGTCGAGACCAAGGTCGGCGACCGGTACGTGCTGGAGGAGCTGCGCGCCTCCGGCCTGGCGCTCGGCGGCGAGCAGAGCGGCCACATCGTGCTGCCCGCGTACGCCACCACCGGCGACGGCGTGCTGACCGGCCTGCACCTGATGGCGCGGATGGCCGCCACCGGCACCTCGCTGGCCGAGCTGGCCGCCGTGGTCACCAAGCTGCCCCAGGTGCTGATCAACGTGCCGGTCGGCGACCGTACCGTCGGCGCCGCCGCACCGGCCGTCCGGGCCGAGGTCGAGCGCGCCGAGGCGGAGCTGGGCGAGACCGGCCGGGTGCTGCTGCGCCCGTCCGGCACCGAGCCGCTGGTGCGGGTCATGGTCGAGGCGGCCACCGAGGACACCGCCCGCGAGGTCGCCGAGCGCATCGCCGAGCAGGTCCGCACCGCCAGCCCGGTCGCCTGACCGACCCGGGGCCGCCTGCTCTTCCTCCTCGCCGGTCAGCTCGGCCGGACGCGGCGGTCAGTTCGCCTGGACCCGGCGCAGGAAGCGGGCGGCCAGGTCGGCCACCGCGCCGGCGTCCAGCTCCTGCGCCGGCCCGGCCACGGTCACCTCGGCCAGCGCCAGCCCGGGTACCTCGGTGTCCCGCCAGCCGCCGACGAACCACGCGCGTTCCTCCTCGGCCAGCGCCAGGTTCGCCGCGTCGAGCACGGCCGCCGGGTACGGCAGCCAGAACCGGAACTGGTGGGTGTGCGGCGGCGCCGGGTACACCCGGGCGCCGGGCAGGGCGGCCAGCGCCTCGGCCACCACCCGGGCGTGCACCACGTACCCGGGGAGGCGGGGCAGCTCCCGGGTCAGCCCGGCGAGCGCTGCGAGCGCCGCCGGCCACTGCTGGAACAGCGTGCCGCCGTAGCGGTGCCGCCAGGCACGCGCGTACCGGATCAGGTCCGCGTCGCCGGCCAGCGCGGCACCGGAGATGCCGCCCAGCGACTTGTAGAACGAGACGTACGTGCTGTCGGCCAGCGCCGCGATCTCGGCCGGCGAGTAGCCCAGATGGACTGACGACTCCCAGAGCCGGGCCCCGTCGAAGTGCACCCGGGCACCGCCGGCGCGGGCCGCCGCGACGACGGCCACCAGCTCGTCCCAGGTCGGCAGCACGAACCCGGCGTCCCGCAGCGGCAACTCCAGGAAGAGTGTGCCGATCGGCTCGTCGAGCGCCGCCACCTCGTCGGCAGTCGGGTTGCGCGGCGCGCTCGTGGTGCGCACCGCGCGTACGCCGGCGAGCAGCGCGTACGCGTCCCGCTCGTGCGTCAGCGGATGGCTGAGCGGGTGCAGGCCGACACCGGCGCGGCCGGTCAGCTCCGCCCCGTGACGCATGGCCACCTGCTGCGCCATCGTGCCCGACGGGAAGAACGCGGCAGCCTCCGCGCCGAGCAGCTCGGCGACCCGCAGCTCCAGCTCCGCCACCGGCCCGCCCTCGCCGTACAGGTCGGGCGGGTCGTCCCCGGCCACCTGATCGAGCGCGGCGAGCTGTTCCCGTACGGAGGCCGGGCGTACGCCGGAGAGCATCGTGTCGCAGCCACGCTGGGCGGTGAACCGGCGCAGCCGCGTGGCCTGCTCGTCGCTCATCCGTCCGCCCGGAGCCGGCGCAGCCGGGTCACCGCCTCGGCCAGCACCTCCGGCCGTTTGCAGAACGCGAACCGGATCAGCCGGCGCCCGGCCTCCACGTCGTCGTAGAACACCTGCGTCGGCACCGCCACCACGCCGCAGCGCTCCGGCAGCGCCCGGCAGAACTCCACCCCGTCCCGGCCGCGCAGCGGCGTGACGTCGGCGGTGACGAAGTAGGTGCCCTCCGGCGCGAGCACGCCGAACCCGGCGTCGGCCAGCCCGGCGGCGAGCTGGTCCCGGCGGCGTTGCATGTCGTCCCGGAACCCGGTGAAGTACGCGTCCGGCAGCCCGAGCGCCACAGCCACCGCCGGTTGCAGCGGCCCGGCGTTGACGAACGTGAGGAACTGCTTCACCCGCAGCACCGCCGCCACCAGCGGCGCGGGGCCGCTCACCCAGCCGACCTTCCAGCCGGTGCAGGAGAACGTCTTGCCGGCCGACGAGATGCGCAGCGTCCGCTCCCGCATGCCCGGCAGCGTGGCCAGCGGTACGTGCGGCGCGGCGGCGTCGGTGAACACCAGGTGCTCGTAGACCTCGTCGGTGACCGCGTACACGTCGTGTTCCCGGCACAGCTCGGCCACCGTCGTCAGCTCGTCGGCGGTGAAGACCTTGCCGGTCGGGTTGTGCGGCGAGTTCAGCAGCACCAGCCGGGTACGTGGCCCGAACGCGGCGCGCAGCTCGTCCGGGTCGAACGCGTACCTGCCGTCGGGGCCGGGCCGCAGCGTCACCGGGCGGCGGACCGCGCCGGCGAGCGCGATCGAGGCGGCGTACGAGTCGTAGTACGGCTCGAAGCAGATCACCTCGTCACCCGGCTCGCAGAGCGCGAGGATGCTCGCCGCGACCGCCTCGGTGGCGCCGGCCGTCACGACGATCTCGCCGTCCGGGTCGTACTCCAGGCCCCAGAACCGGCGCTGGTGCCCGGCGACGGCGGCGCGCAGCGCGGGGATCCCCGGGCCGGGCGGGTACTGGTTGTGGCCGGTACGCAGCGCCTCGGCCGCGGCGGCGAGCATCTCCGGCGGGCCGTCGGTGTCCGGGAAGCCCTGCCCGAGGTTGACCGCGCCGGTGCGCACGGCCAGCGCGGACATCTCGGCGAAGACGGTGGTGCCGAACGGCCGCATCCGGGCCACCAGGGGATCGGTCGTCGTCACGGCGGCCAGCCTACGGCCCGCCGCCGACCGCTCACCAGCCGAAGCAGGTCGCGCCGTACTCGCCCGAGTCCGTGGAGACGACCTTGCCGTTGACGGTGATCCGGCAGGTCACCTCGCCGGACTCGACGGGGCTCGCGATGATCTGCACCCGCTCGCGGTCGTTCGCGGTGAGGCTCAGCCGCCAGGGCGTGTCCACGGCGCCGGGCTGGTGGAAGTTCGCGTCCGCGTCGTAGAACTGCACCTCCGCCTCGCCGTCGGTGGCTGTGACCTCGTACAGGACGGTGAACCTGCCGGGTCCGCCGGACGGGGTGGTGACCGGTCGGGCCGGGGGACCGGTGGGCTCGTCGGCCCATCCGTCGGGCTCGCCGTACAGCGGCCCGTCGTACCGGTCGCCGGAGGCCGTCCCGTCGGTCATGGAGCGGCCGAGGAAGGACAGCCCGACGCAGCCGCAGACGATCAGTGCGAGGACGGTGACGATGCCGATCACCAGACCGGCCACCCAGCCGCCGCCGCTGCGGCGCGGCGGCATGCCCGGATACGCGTACGGCGGCGGGTAGGGCCCGGGCGGGTAGGACCCGGATTTGTGAGGGCCGGGCGGGTAGGCGCCCGGTGTCCAGGCCGGCTGTGCCGAGAAGTCCGGGACGCCGGGCTGGGACGGCCAGCCGGGCGTGGCCGGGAAGCCTGGGGCCTGCGGATCGCCGGAGGCCGGTGGGACGGCCGGGCGTGGCGTGGCGGCCGGGTCGGCCGGAGCCGCCCACCCCGGTTCGCCCACCGGCCGGCCCGTGCCGCTCGGGGACGAGGCCGGGTCGGTTCCGGACGCGCTCTCCGGGCCGGCTGCCGCCCACGGGCTCGGTGCCGGGGGCGGCGACCAGGGCGCGGGCGGCGTCCACGGCTGCGGGGCGGCCAACGGGTCCGGCGGCGTCCAGGACGAGGGCTGCGGCGTGGCCGGCGCGGCGGTCGGGTCGCTCGGTCCGGAGGCCGGTTCGGGGGCGGGGGTCGTCTCGGACATGGGCTCAGCTCACAGGGGTACGGCGCGGACGACCGCGGAACGGTGGGGCCGGGGGACGGCGCCCGGCCTCAATGTAGGCGGTGGCGACCAGCCGTGCGGTCCCGGCCGGCGGTCCGCGCCCCGCGTCCCGAACCGGTCCGGACGGGCGGAACGACCTGGATGGTGCTTTGTCCGGTAATCGCATCCCCGGCGCTCGGTTCGCTCAAGTTCAGTGATCGTTAACCGCCTTTCCGAGCACGCACGATGAGCGAAACTCGGTTAGGCTGCGGACCATGTGTGGAATCGTGGGTTACGCCGGTGCGCGCCCGGCGCTCGGCATCGTGCTTGACGGACTGCGGCGTCTCGAATACCGCGGCTACGACTCGGCCGGCGTCGCCGTGGTCTGCGAGGACGAGCTGCTGACCGAGAAGAAGGCCGGCAAGCTCGCGAACCTGGAGAAGGTCCTCTCCGAGCGGGCGGCCGACAACCCCGAGGACTGCGCCGCCAGCCCGATCGGCATCGGCGACGGCACCACCGGCATCGGCCACACCCGCTGGGCCACGCACGGCGGCCCGACCGACCGCAACGCCCACCCGCACCTCTCCCCGGACGGCCGGGTCGCGGTGATCCACAACGGCATCATCGAGAACTTCGCGAAGCTGCGCGCCGAGCTGGAGGACGAGGGTGTCGAGTTCGCCAGCGACACCGACACCGAGTGCGCCGCGCACCTGATCGCCCGCGCGCTGGCCGACCTGCGCTCGGCCGGCGAGACCGACAGCCCGGCGCTGCTCGCCGCCGCCATGCGCGTGGTCTGCGCGCGCCTGGAGGGTGCGTTCACGCTGCTCGCCGTCGACGCCGGCATCCCCGGCGCGGTGGTCGGCGCCCGGCGCAACTCGCCTCTGGTCGTCGGCCGGGGCGACGGCGAGAACTACCTGGCCAGCGACGTCGCCGCGTTCATCGAGCACACCCGGGACGCGGTCGAGCTGGGGCAGGACCAGATCGTCCTGATCACCCCGGACAGCATCGACATCACCGACTTCCACGGTCAGCCGGCGAGCGGCACGGACTTTCACATCGACTGGGACTCGTCGGCTGCCGAGAAGGGCGGCTACGACTGGTTCATGCTCAAGGAGATCGAGGAGCAGCCGCAGGCCATCGCCGACACGCTGCTGGGCCGGCTCACCGAGACCGGCGAGATCGCCCTCGACGAGGTCCGCCTCAGCGAGCAGGACCTGCGCGACGTCGACAAGATCTTCATCGTCGCCTGCGGCACCTCCTACCACGCCGGCCTGGTCGCCAAGTACGCCATCGAGCACTGGACCCGCATCCCCTGCGAGGTGGAGCTGGCCAGCGAGTTCCGCTACCGCGACCCGGTGCTGGACCGGTCCACGCTGATCGTGGTGATCTCGCAGTCCGGCGAGACGATGGACACGCTGATGGCGCTGCGCCACGCCAAGGAGCAGAAGGCCCGCGTGCTGGCGATCTGCAACACCAACGGCTCGACCATCCCGCGCGAGTCCGACGCGGTGCTCTACACCCACGGCGGCCCGGAGATCGCCGTCGCCTCCACCAAGGCGTTCCTCACCCAGGTCGTCGCCTGCTACCTGATCGGCCTGCACCTGGCCCAGGTGCGCGGCATCAAGTTCGCCGACGAGGTGGGCGCGGTGGTGGCCCAGCTCCAGGAGATGCCGGGCAAGCTGCGGGAGCTGCTGGACCGCATCGAGCCGGTCCGTGAGCTGGGCCGCGAGCTGAAGTCCGAGCCGACGGTGCTGTTCATCGGCCGGCACGTGGGCTACCCGGTGGCGCTGGAGGGTGCGCTGAAGCTCAAGGAGCTGGCGTACATGCACGCCGAGGGCTTCGCCGCCGGCGAGCTGAAGCACGGCCCGATCTCGCTGATCGACCAGGGCACCCCGGTGATCTGCATCGTGCCCTCCCCGGTGGGCCGGGGCATGCTGCATGACAAGGTCGTCTCCAACATCCAGGAGGTCCGCGCCCGCGGCGCCCGCACCATCGTGATCGCCGAGGAGGGCGACCAGGCGGTGGTCCGCTACGCCGACCACCTGATCTACGTGCCGCGTACGCCGACGCTGCTGGCGCCGCTGGTGACCACGGTGCCGTTGCAGGTGCTGGCCGCCGAGATCGCCGCCGCCCGCGGGCACGACGTCGACCAGCCCCGGAACCTGGCCAAGTCGGTCACTGTCGAGTAGCCGATCTCGTCCACGGTCCCTCCGCTCTCGTCCACGGTCCCTCCGCCCGCACGACGGGTGGAGGGACCGCATCGTCTCCGGCCTGCCTCACGGGCGGCCGCGGGACGGCCGCGGACCGGTCGCCGGAGGGCCGCGGGCGGTCATCGGCCCAGCACGATCCGGGCCATGCCGTCCAGCGCCGGGTTGTCCGGATCCCAGTAGCCGGTGTGGCCGTGCGGAGCGCTCGGGAAGCGCCTCCCGCCGAAGTCCGGCGCGCTCGGGTCGGCGCCGAACCAGAGTCGCTCGCCGTGCGGGTCGAGCACGGCGAGCGCCGGACCGAGCGGCGTACCCGCGAGCAGCGCGCGGCGGGCCAGCTCGTCCGGTGGGCGGGCCAGCCGGATCACGTCGTCCGGCGCGGTCGACGACCAGACCTGACCGGCGGGCATCCGCAGCTCGGCGGCGTGGTCGACGCCGACCCCCGGCGAGCCGACGAAGACCAGCGCGTCGGCGCCCAACCCGTGGTCGCGGGCGGCGGTGCCGACCACGAGCGAGCCGTAGCTGTGCCCGAGCACCGTCTGCCGGGCCGGTGGGCCTTCGTGCGCGGCCCGCAGCCCGTCCTGGAACCGGTGCAGCGCCGGGCCGGCGTCCTCGGCCTGCCGGGTGCCGGCCGCCTCGGTGAGGAAGCCGGGCGCGTCGTAGTCCAGCCAGAGCACAGCCGCCGCCTCCTCGCCCGGCCCGAGCGCCGCGCATCGCTGCAACACCCGTGCTGCCCGGCCCAGCTCGGCCGGCGCGTCGGCGAGATCCGAGGTCATGCCCGGGACGTACGTGAGCACCGAGGCGGCGCGGTCCGGGTTGCCGAGCGCCACCACCGCGCGGCCGTCGCCGGCCGGGTCCAGCCCCAGCAGGTACGCCCGCGGCGCCCCGCCTGCGGCCAGCCGCTCGCCGAGCCCGTCCAGCCCGCGCAGCGCCGCCTCGACAGCGGCGAGCCGGACCCGCCGGGACGCCTCCAACGGCCCGGCCGGAAGCGGATGCAGCAGCCCGAGCCGGCGCGCGAGCAACTGCTCCCGCCGGTCGCCGAGCAGTAGCCGGTTCGCCTGGTCCCGGACGGCGGCCGGAAGCCCGTCGAGGCGCCCGATCCGGCCCGGTTCCCGCCCCACCAGCCAGCGCCGCTCGGCCGCGCTCAGGCCAGCCCACCAGCGGCTCACCTCGGCCGGCCCGGCGCCGGGACCGGGCCGCCACGCGGGCGGGACGCTCACCCAGCCGCGTACCGCAGCGGTGGTCAGCTCCGCCAGCCGGCTGGCCGCCTCCCGGTCGGCGGCGCCGGCGAGCGTCAGCGCGCCCCGGATCCCGGCCCGCGCGTCGACCACCGCCGGCCCGGTCTGCGCCGGCGGCCGTGCCGGGTCGGGCCGGACCGCGCCGGTGCGGTCGACGAGCAGGCCACCGGACTCGGCGCGGGCCACCTCGGCGCCGAGCCGGGCCTTCGCCGCGCCCAGCCGGGCGCCGAACTCGGCGAGCACCTGGTCGACCTCGACCAGTGCGGGCAGCACGTCGGTGAGATCGGTGCGCAGATCCCCGATGCGCCGCTGCGCGGCAGTCGAGGCCGCACCCGACCACCCGGGGCGGAGCGTGCCGATCCGGGCGGTCAACGCGTCGGCGCGCTGCCGTACCGGCGTGGTGAGGCCCCGCCACGCCGCCCCGGCGGTGGACCAGGCGCCCGGATCGGCCCGCCAGAGCTGCGGGTAGCCGACCGGCACGTCCACGGCGTCGGCCGGACCGTCGTTCACCGGAGCACCCCGGTGAGGCGGCGGGCGGCGCGTTCGTCGACCGCCTCGTAGCCGTCCGCGCCGCGGCGCAACGCCTGAGCGGTGTCGGCCACCCGGGCGCCGAGCGCGCCGGACCAGCGCCGCACGGCTGACTCCAACTCGGTCAGCGCCACCGCGGATCGCCAGCCGTCCGGCGCCGCCACCAGCAACGACTCCGGCGCCGCGCCCGGCCCGCGGCCCAGCCGGTACGCGTCGTCGGCCAGCTCGCGCGCCACCGATCGCAGCAGCTCCGGGTCGACGTCGAACGGTTTCTCCACCACGTGCCCTCCCTCGCCCGGCGCCACCGGCCGGCTCCGGACACCGGGACGCTAGGCGGCACCCGGCAGTGGCCGCCGACCCCTGTGGACAACGGTCCGGGTTATCCACAGGGCTTGTTCGCCAGCCGGTCCCGGGCGCGTACCGCCGGTAGGGTGAGGCCGTGATCGGGGGAGCCGCGAGCGGATGCTGAGCCGGCGCGACGAGCGGGGCGGGGTGGCATGAGACAGGTGTGGCGGGTCGCGGACGTTCGCGCGGCGGAGGCGGGCCTGATGGCCACCCTCCCGCCCGGTGCGCTGATGCAGCGGGCGGCGGCCGGGCTGGCCCGCCGCTGCGCGTTGCTGCTCGCCGACCGGGGCGGTGTCTACGGCGCCCGGGTGCTGGTGCTCGCCGGGTCCGGCGACAACGGCGGCGACGCCCTGTTCGCGGGCGCGCATCTGGCCCGCCGGGGCGTGGCGGTGACAGCGCTGCTTCTCACGCCGGGCCGGGCACACGCCGAGGGCCTGGCCGCCCTGCGCGCCGCCGGCGGCCGTGTGGCCGACCGGCCGCCCGCTGTGGTCGACCTGGTGCTCGACGGCATCGTGGGCATCGGTGGCACCGGAGGGCTCCGCGAGACGGCCGAGCAGCTGGCCGCGAGCCTGACCGGGCAGCGCGGGCGCGGCGGCACGCGCGCCACCGTGGTCGCGGTCGACGTGCCGAGCGGCGTCGCTGTCGACACCGGCCACGTTCCGCTCACCGACGTCGGGCGGCCCCGGGCGGTCCGCGCCGACGTGACAGTCGCCTTCGGCGCGCTCAAGCCCGCACTGGTCGTCGGGCCGGCCGCCGAGCTGGCCGGCGAGGTCGAGCTGGTCGACATCGGGCTGACACCGTGGCTGCGCGGCACGCCTGCGCTCCAGGTGATCGAGCAGACGGACGTGGCCGACTGGTGGCCGGCGCTGGGCGCGTCGTCGGAGAAGTACACCAGGGGCGTAGTAGGCGTTGCCACCGGGTCGGCCACCTACCCCGGCGCCGCCGTGCTCTCGGTCGCCGGGGCGCTCGCCGGTCCCACCGGCCTGGTCCGCTACGCCGGGAGCGCCGAGGGCGAGGTGCTGCACCAGCATCCGTCGGTGATCGCCACCGGCCGGGTCGCCGACGCCGGCCGGGTGCAGGCGTGGGTCTGCGGCTCCGGGCTCGGCACCGGCGAGGACTCCGCCGCCGAGCTGCGCGCGGTGCTCGCCGCGCCGGTGCCGGTGGTGCTCGACGCGGACGCGCTGACGCTGCTCGTCGACGGCAAGCTGGCCGACCGGCTGCGCGGCCGGGACGCGCCGATCGTGGTGACGCCGCACGACCGGGAGTACGCCCGGCTCTGCGGCGAGATGCCGGGGGACGACCGGGTCGCCGCCGCGCTGCGGCTGGCCGCCTGGATGAACGCGGTGGTGCTGCTCAAGGGCGACCGCACGGTCATCGGCACGCCCGACGGCCGCGCGTACGTGAACCCGACCGGCACCCCGGTGCTGGCCACCGGTGGCACCGGCGACGTGCTGGCCGGGCTGCTCGGTTCGCTGCTCGCCGCCGGGCTGGCCCCGGAACGGGCGGCCGCCGCGGCGGCGTACCTGCACGGGCTGGCCGGGCGGGAGGCGGCGCGCGGCGGTCCGGTGACCGCGCCCGACGTGGCCGCGGCGTTGCGTCCGGTACTGGCCCGGCTGGGCTGATCCGGGCGGCGTCGCCCGGTGGCGGCCGGCACCGCCCGCACGGCTCACGGCGCTGATGATCACTGACGGAAGTAGGCTGAGGACATGTGGCAGTCGGAGGTGCGCGTCGACCTGGACGCGATCCGGGAGAACGTGACCCGGCTCAAGGCCGGCACCAGCGCCGAGCTGATGGCGGTGGTCAAGGGCGACGGGTACGGCCACGGCATGGTGCCGGCCGCCCGCGCGGCGCTCGACGCCGGGGCGGACCAGCTCGGCGTCTGCACGCTGGACGAGGCGCTGCGGCTGCGCGAGGAGGGCATCACCGCGCCGGTGCTGGCCTGGCTGCTCAGCCCCGGGCTGCCGCTGCACGACGGGATCACCGTCGGCGTCGACCTCGGCTGTGCCGGCCTCACCCAGCTCGACGAGATGATCCAGGCGAGCCGCCGGGCGGACCGCCCGGCCCGGCTGCACCTCAAGATCGACACCGGGCTGGCCCGGGGTGGCGCCACCGTCGCCGACTGGCCGGCTCTGCTGGAGGCCGCCGCGAAGGCCCAGGCCGACGGTCTGGTCGAGGTGGTCGGCGTGTGGAGCCACTTCGTGTACGCGGACTCGCCCGGTCACCCCACCACCGACCGCCAGCTCGCCGTGTTCCAGGAGGGGCTGGAGATGGTGACGCGTGCCGGTCTGCGTCCGCGCTACCGGCACCTGGCCAACTCGGCCGCCACGCTGACCCGGCCGGACACCCACTTCGACCTGGTCCGGCCCGGCATCGCCGTCTACGGCCTGTCGCCGGTCGCGGGCGAGCAGTTCGGTCTGCGTCCCGCCATGACCGCCCGCGCCCGGGTGATGCTCACCAAACGGGTGGCGGCCGGCACCGGCGTCTCGTACGGCCACACCTACCTCACCGAGCAGGAGGCCAACCTCGCGGTGGTGCCGCTCGGCTACGCCGACGGAGTGCCGCGGCACGCCTCCAACACCGGCCCGGTGCAGCTCGCCGGCAAGCGCCGGACCATCTCCGGGCGGGTCTGCATGGACCAGTTCGTGGTCGACTGCGGCGACGACGAGGTGACCGACGGCGACGTGGCGACGCTGTTCGGCAGCGGCGCGGACGGCGAGCCCACCGCCGACGACTGGGCCGAGGCGGTCGGCACCATCAACTACGAGATCGTGACCCGCTTCGGCGGTGTGCGCGTGCCCCGCGTCTACGACGGCGAGCACGCATGAGTGTCCGGTTGCCGCGACCGCGTACCGCCGCCGGCAAGGTGGCCGGGCTGGTCGGCGCCGCCGTCGGCGTTGCCGCCGCCGGGCTCGCGGCGGGCGTGGTCAGCGAGCGGGTGCTGGTCCGCCGGCTCAAGAACGACCCCACCGACCGGTACGCCGACGAGGTCTTCGGTGAGCAGCGTTACGACGAGGCGCACCGGCTGGAGATGCCGGACGGCACCGACATCCACGTCGAGGTGGTCGAGCCGACCCGCCCTGTCGCAGGGCACCCGACTGTGGTGCTGGTGCACGGGTTCTGCCTGGACATGGGCACGTTCCACTTCCAGCGCAAGCGGCTCGCCGAGCGCGGCGACTACCGGGTGGTCGCGTACGACCAGCCGGGGCACGGCAGCTCCGGCCGGCTGGAGAGCGGCGAGTACGACCTGACCGCGCTGGGCCACACGCTGCGCCGGGTGCTCGACGAGGTGGCCCCGGACGGCCCGCTGGTGCTGGTCGGGCATTCGATGGGCGGCATGACGATCATGGCGCTGGCCGAGCTGTACCCGGAGATGTTCGGTGACCGCGTGGTCGGCACCGTGCTGATGGCCACCTCGGGCGGCCTCGCGGCGGAGACCAAGCTGGTGGCGCCCGCGCTGCTCGGCCGCGTCGGCTCGCCGGTGCTCTACATGATGAGCAACGCCACCCGGTACGGCGGGACCGTGATCGACCGGGCGCGCCGGTCGACGTCGAACGTGGCCTGGCTGCTCACCCGCAAGTACGGCTTCGGCACGTCGAAGCCGAGCCCGGCCCTGGTGTCGTACGTCGAGATGATGAACTCGCGCACCTCGGCCGACACGGTCACCCGCTACCTGCGCACGATCGCCACCCACTCCCGGTTCCCGGCGCTTGCGGCGCTGGCCGGCACGCCGGTGCTGGTGATCGTGGGCGACAAGGACATGATCACGCCGGTGACGCACTCCGAGGAGATCGTCCGGCGGCTGCCGCACGCCGAGTTCGTGAAGATCAACGACAGTGGGCACGTGGTGATGCTGGAGCACGCCGACGAGGTGAACGTGGCGCTGGAGAGGTTCCTGGACTCGCTATGACAGTGGTCGTGGAGCTGAAGACGGTCGACGACACCCACGAGTTCGGGCGGCGGCTGGCCGGGGTGCTGCGGGCCGGTGACCTGCTGCTGCTCAGCGGCCCGCTCGGCGCCGGCAAGACCGCGCTGACCCAGGGCATCGGCGCCGGTCTCGGCGTACGCGGGGACATCACCTCGCCCACCTTCGTCATCGCCCGGGTGCATCGGCCCGACCCGGCGCGGGGCGGCCGGGTGACGCTCGTGCACGCCGACGCGTACCGCCTGGGTGAGGCCGCCGACCCGCGCGCGGAGATCGACGACCTCGACCTGGACGCCTCGGTGGACGAGGCGGTCACCGTGGTGGAGTGGGGCGAGGGGATGGTCGAGCAGCTGGTCGACGCGCACCTGCGGGTACGCATCGACCGCCGCGACGACGACACCCGGGCGGTCACGCTGGAGCCGGTCGGCGGCGACTGGGCCGCCCGGGTCGCCGAACTGTCCTAGGGCTGAAGGGGCATCGTCCAGCAGTTGGAGTAGGCGGTGCGCCCGGCGAGCCGGTCGGTCAGCCAGGCCACCGCGTCGCCCTGGTCGGTGATGAGCGGCGCCAGGTGGTTGGTGAGGAGCTTGTCACCGAGGTTGGGCAGGCTGACGGCCTGGTAGGTCACGTTGGCGCCCTTGCGGCACCAGTCGACCGCCAGTTGACGGGCCTGCCGGTGGGGCACGATGTCGTCCTGGACGCCGGTCGCCACGCGTACCGGGCCGGCGGGCTTGAGCGTGCCGATGCGCTGCCGGTCGAGGACGGCGGCTGCCTCGGGCGAGGCGGCGATGACAGCGGTGAGGGACCGGCCGCCGGTGATCCACCTGCTGCTCTTGGTGAACGCGTACCGGAGGATGGCGTCACCGACGCACATGGTCGAGGTGTCGGTGAGCGCCGCCCGGCCGGCGTCGTTGACGTTCGCCTCGATGACGTCCCGCACCGCCGGGTCGGACTGGGCGAAGCCGTTGAGCGACCAGCCCAGCGCCCCGGCCAGCGCGCTGCCGTCGATGCCGCCGATGACAGCGGTCAGGTCGGCCGGCGGCGCGCCGACGTAGGTGCCGGCCAGCGGCACGTCGGGCGCGTAGGTGGGCTGGAGTTCGGCGGCTGCGGCGCTGGCGCCGCCACCCTGGCTGTAGCCGTACAGACCGACGCGGGACCGGTCGGTGACCGACGCGCCCGGCACGGTGCGGGCGGCGCGGGCCGCGTCGAGCAGGGCACGTCCCTCGTCGAGGCGGTTGACGTACGTGTGCAGCCGGTCGGTCGCGCCCAGCCCGACGTAGTCGGTGACGACGACCGCGGCGCCGGTGGCGAGGAGGCGGTAGATCGCCAGGGCCTCGTAGCCGACGGACAGGGTGTCGCCGGTGAGGGTGAGCGGGTGTTGCAGGGCGAACGAGGGCGCGCACTGGTCGCCCTGCCCCATGGTGCCGGAGGCGACGGCGACCAGCGGGCGCGGGCCGGTGCCCCGCCACGCCGCCGACGGTTCGATGTAGGCGCCGGTCACGCCGACGGCCCGGCCGTTGGAGTCGGTGGACCGGTACATCAGGCGGGTGGCGGTGCCGGGCATCGGGCGGCCGTCGAGCCCGGGGATGCTGAGCCCGAGCGGCAGCGGCTCGGTACGGATCAGCGTGCCGTTGGTGGCGGGCAGGTCGGCGGGCGGGTGGTAGAAGGCGGGGATCGTCACGCCGCGGGAGACCACCGGCGTGGTGCCGTCTGCGGCTGCGGCTGCGGCTGCGCCGGATCCGGCCAGGTAGGTGGCTGCAGCCGCGGCGACGGCCAGCATCCGGAGGCCGGTCGTGCGGCGGGGGGAGGGGGCGGCGGAGGGCGTGCGGGGACGGGTGTTTCTCCTGCTCACGGGCACTCCTAGCGAGCATCGATGGTGGTGGATGCAAGCTAGCAGTGGCGGTGTGGCGTAAGTAACTTGCCAGTAGGTTACGCTCCGGTAACTTTTCTCGTCCAGTACCCGGCCCTGCCGCCGCCCGGGAGTGTCGGTCGCGGCTGGTAAGAAGATGGCGACCGACGAGGAGAGGTTGCCGATGCCCGACGCCCCCACCCTGGACCTGCCGGCGCTGCTGCCGGAGGCCTGGCGTGCCGTGCTCACCCCCCACCTGGACCCGGCCCGCACCGCGGCGCTGGCCGAGTTCGTCGCCCGGGAGTACGCGACCGCCACGGTCTTCCCGCCGCTGGAGGACCTCTTCTCCGCCTACCGGCTGTGCGGGCCGGCCGACACCCGGGTGCTGATCCTCGGGCAGGACCCGTACCACAAGGCGGGCCAGGCGCACGGGCTGAGCTTCAGCGTGCGCGAGGGGGTGGCGGTGCCGCCGTCGCTGCGCAACGTCTTCAAGGAGCTGGGCGAGGACCTGGGCGTGCCGAAGCCGCGCAGCGGCAACCTCGACGGCTGGGCCGCGCAGGGCGTCCTGCTGCTCAACTCGGTGCTGACGGTCCGGCAGGCCACGCCCGGCTCGCACGCCAACAAGGGCTGGGAGGAGTTCACCGACGCCACCATCCGGGCGCTCGACGCGCTCGACCAGCGCGTGGTGTTCCTGCTCTGGGGCGGCTACGCGCGCAAGAAGGCGGCGCTGGTGACCAACCCGCAGCACGTGGTGCTGGAGGCCGGGCACCCGAGCCCGATGAACCCGCGCGGCTTTCTCGGCAGCCGCCCGTTCAGCGCCGCTAACAAGGCGCTGGCCGACGCGGGGCTGCCCACCGTCGACTGGGAGCGCTCAGCCGGCTGACCCGCCCGGCGCCTCGCCCGCCGCGGCGAGGCGCCGGCGGTACCGGGACAGCAGCTCGGCCGTGCGCCGGTCGGTCACCTCCACCTCGACCAGCGGCTCGACCGGGTACGTACGTTCACCGAGGCGGACCTCGATGGGCTCGGGCAGTTCCTCGCACATCCGGGCCCGCAGCTCGCCGTAGCGGGTCAGCCAGCGGTGCTCGCCCGGCTCTTCGGGCTCCGTGTGGATGCCGCCCCACACCTGCCATCGAGCGTCCCAGCGCTGCGCGTAGATCCGATCGAGGAGCGCGCTGAACCGCGGCGAGTCCCGCCAGCGCACCGCGATCTCGACCGCGTCCACCGGCAGCGGCGCGCCCTGCAGCAGCGCCGCCGTGCCGCCCGACAGCACGTACGGCAGGTCGCCCAGGGCATCCATGATCCGGTCCAGCCGGAGGACTTCGACGCGCTCGGCAAGCACCGTCCCGGCCATCTCGTCCAGCGCGGCGTCCAGGTGGCTGTCCAGCGGCTCGACCTCGATCCGCAGTTGCCGGCCGAGCGCGGCGAGCAGGCGTTCCGCGGCGGTCAGGCTCGGCAGCCGGTCGCCGCGTTCGATCCGGGCGATGGCGGCCTGACTGAGCCCGGACCGGGCGGCCAGAGCCTGCTGGGTGAGCCCTGCCTGTTCGCGTTCACGCCGCAAGGTCCGGGCGATTTCTCGAACGAGGCGACTCTCCGTCATCTCCGGAGAATGGCAGTCCTCTTCTTAGCCTTATGCCTCTGAGTCATATTTATGACCCAGAGGCATAAGGCTCTCACCTCTTCTCTTTGATCCGGGCGCTACGCATCGTGACCGGGCGAGCGGCGAGGGCGTGCCGGGGGCGTGCCGGGAGCGTGCCGAGGGCGTGCCGGGGGCGTGCCGGGGGCGGACGGGGCGGACGGAGCGGACGGCTAGGCTGGCTTACCGTGCTGGTACTCGTGGTGGACTCCTCGACGCCCGCGGTGACCGCGGCCCTTGCCGAGGTCTCGGCGGACGGCGTCGCGGTCCGCGCGTCCCGGTGCACCGTCGACGCCCGCGCCCACGGCGAGCTGCTCGCGCCGCAGGTCGACGCCGTGCTGGCGGACGTCGGTGCACGGCCCGCCGACCTGGCCGCTATCGTCGCCGGCCTCGGCCCGGGCCCGTTCACCGGGCTGCGCGTCGGGCTGGTCACCGCCGCCACCATGGGTCAGGTGCTCGGCGTACCCACGTACGGCGTCTGCTCGCTGGACGGGCTCGGCCACCCGGCGGCCGCCGGCGAGCCGGTGCTGGCGGCGAGCGACGCGCGGCGCCGGGAGATCTACTGGGCCGTCTACGACGGCGCCGGCCGGCGCCTGGCCGGGCCGGAGGTGGCCGCCCCGGCGGTGGTCGCCGAGCGGGCACGCGACCTGGCGGTCACCGTCGCGGTCGGCGACGGCGCGTACCGGTACGCGGACGTGCTGGGGCTGCCGGTACGCGACGAGCCGCGCTACCCGGACCCGCTGGCGCTGGCCCGTCTCGCCGCGCCGCGGATCCGCGCGGGCGCGCCCGGCGAGACGCTCACCCCGCTCTACCTGCGCCGCCCGGACGCGGTCGCGGCCACCGGCCACAAGCCGGTCCTGCCATGAGGCTGGGCCGGTTCCGCTGGTGGCACATCGACGAGGTGCTGCCCATCGAGGCGGACCTCTTCGGCGCCGAGCAGTGGTCGGCGGCGATGTTCTGGAACGAACTCGCCAACGGGCACTTCTACCTGGTCGCCACCGACGACGGCGCCGTCCTCGGCTACGCCGGGCTGGCCGTGTCCCCGCCCGACGAGGCGTGGGTGCAGAACGTCGCGGTCCGCCGGGACGCCCACCGCCGGGGGATCGGCCGGCTGCTGCTAGAGGCGCTGCTCGCCGAGGCGGCCCGGCGCGGCGCCCGCAGCACGCTGCTGGAGGTCGCCGCGGACAACGCGCCCGCGCAACGGCTCTACGCCACCTACGGGTTCGAGCCGATCGGCGTACGGCGCGGCTACTACCAACCGAGCAACACCGACGCGCTGGTCATGCAGCGCAACGAGGACTGACGCGCATGGCTGACGAACCCCTGATCCTCGGCATCGAGACCTCCTGCGACGAGACCGGCGTGGGCATCGTGCGCGGGCACACGCTGCTCGCCGACGCGCTCGCCTCCAGCGTCGAGGAGCACGCCCGGTTCGGCGGCGTGGTGCCCGAGGTGGCCAGCCGCGCCCACCTGGAGGCCATCGTGCCGACCATGGACCGGGCGCTGCGCGAAGCCGGCGTCACCATCGCCGACATCGACGCCATCGCCGTGACCTCCGGGCCGGGCCTGGCCGGCGCGCTGCTCGTCGGGGTCGCCGCCGCCAAGGGGTACGCGGTCGCGGCGGAGAAGCCGGTGTACGGCGTGAACCACCTCGCCGCACATGTGGCGGTGGACACGCTCGAACACGGCCCGCTGCCCGAGCCCGCGATCGCGCTGCTGGTCTCCGGCGGGCACTCCTCGCTGCTGCGCGTCGACGATCTGGCCCGCGACGTGGTCCCGCTCGGCGCCACCATCGACGACGCCGCCGGCGAGGCGTTCGACAAGGTGGCCCGGCTGCTCGGGCTGCCGTTCCCCGGCGGGCCGTACATCGACCGCGAGGCGCGGGCCGGTGACCCGGCGTCGATCGCCTTCCCGCGCGGGCTGACCGCCGCGAAGGACCTGGTCGGACACCGGTACGACTTCTCCTTCTCCGGCCTGAAGACGGCTGTGGCCCGCTGGGTGGAGGCGCGGCAGCGGGCCGGTGAGCCGGTGCCGGTCGCCGACGTGGCGGCATCCTTCCAGGAGGCGGTCTGCGACGTGCTCGTCGGCAAGGCGATCGACGCCTGCCGCAGCAGCGGCATCGACACGCTGGTGATCGGCGGCGGAGTGGCGGCCAACTCCCGGCTGCGGGCGATGGCCGAGCAGCGGGCCGGCAGGCACGGCATCCGGGTGCGTACGCCCCGGCCGAAGCTCTGCACGGACAACGGCGCGATGGTGGCCGCGCTCGGCTCCCACCTGGTCGCCGCGGGCGTCGCGCCGAGCCGGCTGGACCTGCCGGCCGACTCGGCGATGCCGCTGACAGTGGTCAGCGTGTGAGCGGGGAGGGGACCGACATGATCGTCCGCATGTGGGAGGCCAAGGCCGAGCCGTACGGCTTCGCCGACCTGATCACCTGGGTCTGCGAGACCGCGCTGCCCGAGTTCGAGCACGACCCGATGCACGTCTCCAGCGAGGTGTTCTCCTCCACCGACCACCGGCTGGTGGTCGTCTCCAAGTGGCGGAACAGCCCTCGGGAGCTGCCCGAGCCGCCGGCGCGCCTGATCGCCCGCCCGCCGCACAGCTGGGACTTCACACAGGTCGACCGCTGACGCGAGGGTCGTCACGACCGCCGGAATTGGTTGGCGCGCGGGTCGCCCCGGCACCTAGCGTCGGTGCGCCATGCGCTTCTCACCGGCCGGCGATCCCGGCACCCCCGACGCGCGGTCGGCCACCCGATATCTCGTGTGGCTCGCCGGGCGACATCCCGTCATCTTCGGCGCCGGGCTCGCGCTCGGCGTGATCTGGATGCTGGCCCAGGCGCTGGTGCCGGCCGTGCTCGGCCGCGCCGTGGAAGCCGGCCTGGCCCAACGCGACCCGGACGCGCTGGTGCGCTGGAGTCTGGCCCTGCTCGGGCTGGGTCTGGTGCAGGCCGTCGCCGGAATCCTGCGCCACCGCTGCGCGGTGCACAACTGGCTCGGCGCCGCCTACCGCACCGTGCAGGTCACGGTGGACGCCACGAACCGCCTCGGCGCGGCGCTGCCCCGGCGGGTCGCGGCGGGCGAGGTGGTGAGTATCGGCACCGCCGACATCGAGCACATCGGCAGCGCCATCGACATCACCGCCCGGGGCGCCGGCTCGGTGGTCGGCATCGTCACCGTGGCGGTGATCCTGCTCAGCGCCTCCCAGCCGCTCGGCCTCGTGGTGGTGCTCGGGGTGCCGCTGCTGATGGCGCTCGTGGCGTTGCTGATCCGCCCGCTGCACCGGCAGCAGGCCGCGTACCGGGACTCGACCGGCCGGCTCACCGCCCGGGCCGCGGACATCGTCTCGGGCCTGCGCGTACTGCGCGGAGTCGGCGGCGAGCCGGTGCTGTCCGAGCGCTACCGGCAACGCTCGCAGGCGTTGCGCGCGGACGGGCTGCGGGTGGCGCGGGTCGAGTCGCTGTTGCAGGCGGCGCAGATCCTGCTGCCCGGCGTCTTCGTGGTGCTGGTGACCTGGCTGGGCGCCCGGTTCGCGCTGCGCGGCGAGATCAGCGCCGGCGAGCTGGTCTCGTTCTACGGCTACACCGCGTTCCTGGTCAGCCCACTGCGCAACCTCACCGAGGCGGCCGACAAGCTGACCCGGGGACACGTCGCGGCCCGCCGGGTCGTCCGGTTGCTGCGGCTCGCGCCGGAGTTCACCGACCCGGCCACCCCGGTGCCGGTACCGGCCGGGCCGGGCGAGCTGGCGGACGTACGTTCCGGACTGGTGCTGCGACCGGGCCGGCTGACCGCGCTGGCCGCCGCCACCCCGCAGGACGCCACCGAGATCGCCGACCGGCTCGGCCGGTACACCGACGGGGACGTCACGCTGCACGGCGTACCGCTGCGGGACGTGGCGCTGGCGACGGTGCGGGAGCGGATCCTGGTGGCCGACAACGACGCGCAGCTGTTCAGCGGCGTGCTGCGCACGGAGCTTGACCCGCACGACCGGGCCGAGCCCGGCGCCGTGGCGGCGGCGCTGGCCGCGGCGAGTGCCACCGACATCGTCGAGGCGCTGCCCGGCGGCCTGGACGGCGAGGTCGCCGAACGCGGCCGGGAGTTCTCCGGCGGGCAGCGGCAACGGCTGCGGCTGGCCCGCGCACTCGTCGCCGACCCGGAGACGTTGATCCTGGTCGAGCCGACCAGCGCGGTGGACGCGCACACCGAGGCGCGCATCGCCGAACGGCTCGGTCCGGCCCGCCGCGGCCGCACCACGCTCGTCTGCACCACGAGCCCGCTGGTGCTCGGTCACGCCGACCACGTGGTCTTCGTCGAGGACGGCAAGGTCGTCGCCGAGGGCCGGCACGAGGAACTGCTCGCCGGCGAGCCGCGCTACGCCGCCACGGTGAGCCGGGAGGAGGACCGATGAGCAACGCGCTGCCCGTCGCCGACATCGCCCAGGTCCGCCGGTACGTGCGCGAGCTGATCCGCCGTCACCCGCGTGGCCTGGCCGTCGCGCTCGGCCTGCACGCGCTCGCCGCCGGCGCCGGGCTCGTCGCCCCGCGCCTGCTCGGTGACCTGGTGGAGGGGATCTCCCAGGGCATCGCCGCGACGACTGTGGACCGGGTCGTGGCAGCCATCGCCGCGTTCGTGGTGGTGCAGGCGGTGCTGGTCCGCTTCGCGCACCTCGCCTCGGCCCGGCTCGGTGAGCGGGTGCTCGCCGAGCTGCGGGAGGAGTTCGTCGACCGGGTGCTCGCGCTGCCGCTCGCCACTGTGGAGCGGGCCGGCACCGGCGATCTGCTCACCCGCACCTCGCGGGACGTCGCCGCGCTGTCCCGCACGGTCCGGTTCGCCGGGCCGGAGACGCTCATCGCCGCGCTGACCGTGCTGCTGATCCTGGGCGCGCTGGTACTGACCGGCCCGCTGCTGGCGCTGCCCAGCCTGCTGGCGGTGCCGGTGCTGTGGGCCGGCACCCGCTGGTACCTGCGCCGCGCGCCGCAGGGCTACCTGCGGGAGAACGCCGCCTACTCGGACATCACCGACGGGATCAGCGAGACGGTCGAGGGGGCGCGGACCACCGAGGCGCTGCGGCAGGCGGCCCGCCGCCGGGCCCGCGGCGACGCGGACATCAGCCGGTCGTACGCGGCCGAGCGCTACACGCTCTATCTGCGGACAGTGTTCTGGCCGGTGGCCGAGTTCGGCTACCTGGTGCCGATGGTGGCGACCCTGCTCATCGGCGGCTGGTTCCACCTGAAGGGCTGGGCCAGCCTCGGCCAGGTCACCGCCGCCACGCTCTACGCCCAGCAGCTCACCGACCCGATCGAGCGGCTGCTCGGCTGGCTGGACGAGTTCCAGGTCGGAGGCGCCTCGCTGGCCCGGCTGCTCGGGGTGGCCGCCGAACCGGACGAGCGCGCCAAGGCATTCGCCACGCCGGACGAGCGCGCCGCCGCTGCGGGCAGTGCGGGCGGCGCGGGCCGGCTCGCCGCGCACGACGTCCGGTACGCGTACCGCCCGGGTCACGACGTGCTGCACGGCGTGACGCTGGAACCCCGCCCGGGGGAGCGGCTCGCGATGGTCGGCCCGTCCGGGGCGGGCAAGTCGACGCTGGGCCGGCTGCTGGCGGGCGTGCACGCGCCGAGCGCCGGCACTGTGACAGTGGACGGCCGGCCGCTCGCCGGAATGCCCCTGGCCGAGCTGCGTACCCATGTGGCGCTCGTCAGTCAGGAGCACCACGTGTTCATCGGGACGCTCGCCGACAACGTGGCGATGGTCCGGCCGGAAGCCGACCCGGCTCGGGTACGCGCGGCGCTGGCCGCGGTCGACGCGCTGGACTGGGCGCTGGCCCTGCCGGACGGGCTCGACACGGCGGTCGGGGCGGGCGGCCACCCGCTCACCCCCGCGCAGGCGCAGCAGCTCGCGCTGGCCCGGCTGGTGCTCGCCGACCCGCACACGCTGGTGCTGGACGAGGCCACCTCGCTGATCGACCCGCGGGCGGCCCGGGCACTGGAACGGTCGCTGGCGGCGGTGCTGCACGGCCGTACCGTCGTCGCCATCGCGCACCGGCTCTTCTCCGCGCACGACGCGGACCGCGTGGCGGTGGTCGCCGACGGGCGGATCACCGAGCTGGGATCACACGACGAGCTGGTCGCGGCCGGTGGCTCGTACGCCGCGCTGTGGCGCTCCTGGCACGGCTGAGAACGCGCGACGGGCCCCGGCACACGTGCCGGGGCCCGCTCGACGGCCGGGGGTCACGTGCGGCGGGTCAGCCGCCAGGTCGCGTACCCGCCGGTGCCGAGCGCGATCAGGAACACCGCCCACACCACACCGGTGCCCACCTGGAGTCCACCGCCGCTGCCCACGTTGGCCTGGGCGGCGGCGACGAGCGAGTCGCTCTGCGCGGGCGGCAGCGCGGCCGGCGGCAACTGCTGCCAGCGCACCAGCCCGGTGCTCTCCAGCATGGTCATGTGGTCGTTGACGAACGTGTTGGCGTCCTCGGCCAGCTTGCGCACGATCGGGTCACGGGTGCTGGCCCGGACCGCGCCGATCACCGGGAAGATCTTGCCGTGGGCGACCCGCAGCCGGGTGACGAAGATCTGGTCGAACCGGGCGCCGGTGGCGTTCTGCATCTCAGTCAGCCACCCCTTCTGCTCGGCCGTCGGATCCGTCGGCAGGGTGGCGCCCAGCTTGTTCGCGGCCTCGACCACCAGCAGGTCCAGCTCCGCGTGCTGCTTGGCGATCTCCGCGCCGACCTCGCGTACCCGGGCGGACTGGCCCTTCTCGGCCGCCATCTGCCCGGCCGGCATCTCCCACAGCCCGGCCAGCCGTACGCCGTTGAGCAGCGTCATGTCGGCGGCGTTCATCTGCACGCCGGGGTTGGGTGCGGCCTGTGCCGTCCCGGGAATGACGCCGATCCCCGCGCCCAGCGCGGCGAGCAGCAGTACCACCCGGTGCGCCAGCTTGCGGCGTGCGGATTCCAGCGATGCCATGGTTGCGGTGCCTCCTCGGTCCGGACCGGTACGCGGGGTCGTGGACGGCCGCGCAAGCCGGCCGCCCGTCCGCACACTGGTACGGATCGGCGGGCCGATCAGTTCAGCGGGTCGGCGAGGAGTCGTTCGAACGCCAGCTCGGCGGCGCCGATCAGCGCCGCGTCGCCACCGAGCTTCGGGGTACGCAGCCGTACGTGCTCCAGGCACGCGGGCAGCCCGTTGGAGTTGAGCCGGCTGCGTACCTGCGCCGCGGAGGCCAGGTAGAGGTCACGCATGGTGCCGCCGAAGATGACCATCTCCGGGTTGAAGATGTTCACCAGGTTCGCGACGCCGAAGCCGAGCCAGTCGCCGGCCTGCCGTACCGCGGTCTGGGCGCGGGCGTCGCCGCGGTCGGCGGCGTCGAAGACGGCGAGCAGGGCGTCCCGGCCACGCGCCTCGGACCGGCCGGCGGCGCGCAGCAGCCCGTGCTCGCCGATCTCGGTCTCCCAGCAGCCGCGCCGGCCGCAGTCGCAGCGCACCCCGTCGCGGACCACCACCATGTGGCCGACCTCGCCGCCGTAGCCGCCGTGCCCTCTCAGCCGCCGGCCCCCGGCGATGATGCCCGCGCCCACGCCGACGTCGCCGTAGATGTAGATGACGTTGTCGCAGCCGACCGCCGCGCCGCGGGCGTGCTCGGCGTACGCGGCCACGTCGGCCACGTTGCCCACCGTGATGGGTACGTCTATCCCCAGCTCGACGGCGAGCGCCGCGCCGATCGGCTCGTCCACCCAGCCGGTGGTGGGGCTGAGCCGGACCAGCCCGTCCTCGCGGCGGACCATGCCGCACACCGCGACCCCGGCGCCGACACAGATCGCGTCCGGCGGCACCGACTGGTGCATCTCCTTGACCGCCCCGGCCAGCAGCGGGGCGGCCTCCCCGGCGACCAGGTTGCGTGGCCGCTCCATCTCCCGGCGGTCGAGCACCTCACCGCCGAGCCCGACCCGCGCGGCCCGCAGCCGGTCCACCTCGACGCTGTACGCGTACGCGTAGACCCGCCCCGACTCGGGCCGGACGACGAGTGACGGTCGTCCGGCCCGGCCGGTCTCCTTCGGCGTCCCCTCGCTGACCAGACCGGCGCCGGCCAGGTCCGCGGTCAGCGCGCCGATGGTGCTGCGGTTGAGGCCGAGCGCTGTGGTCAGCTCGGCCCGCGTGGTGGCACCGTGGACGTGTACATAGCGGAGCAATGCGCCCAGGTTCTGCCGACGGATCTCGTCCTGACTGGGGCCCGCGCGCATTGCCACTGCCATGGTGTTCCCGTACCCCGGGTCAGCGCGTGCCGGTGGCGGCGGCCCGCCGACGCGACAGCGCGTCGATGGTCGCTGCGGCGAGCAGCACCACGCCGGTGACCACGAACTTGACGCCCGAGCTGTATCCCATCAGTCCCATACCGTTGTCGATGACCGCCACCACTGCGCCACCGAGCACGGCGTCGAGGACCCGGCCCTTGCCGCCGAAGAGGCTGGTGCCGCCGATCACCGCCGCGCCCACGGCGTAGAGCAGTACGTTACTGCCCCCGGTGTTGGGGTCGACCGAGTTGGCCCGGCTGGCGGCCACGATGCCGCCGATCGCGGCCATCGAGGAGCAGATGATGAACACGGAGATGCGGATCCGGTCGACGTTGATGCCGGCCCGGCGGGCCGCCTCGGCGTTGCCGCCGACCGCGTAGATGTGCCGCCCGTAGCTGGTGCGCTGGAGCACGAACGTCCAGACGACGAGCAGGATCGCGATGATCGGCACCACGATCGGCACGCCCTTGAGCGAGACGACGAGCACGTTGCGGCTGCGCTCCAGGTTGAGCACGTAGACCGCCACGCCGAGGATCACGGCCAGACCGGCGATCCGCGCGGCGACCACCGCGATCGGATCGGTGAGCAGGCCGCGGGCGGCACGGTTGCGGTGCCGCAGCAACTGCACGGCCGCGTACCCGACGACGGCGACGGCTGCGAGCGACCAGCCCAGCACGGGCGAGAGGTTGCGGTTGGCGATCGCGACGAGCACGTCGTCCCGGACCGCGATGTTGGCGCCCTCGTCCATGAGCGTCAGCACGACGCCCTGGAAGGCCAGGAACCCGGCGAGCGTGACCACGAAGGAGGGGATGCCGACCTTGGCGACCAGCAGGCCCAGCACGGTGCCGATCACCACACCGGTGACGACGGCGGAGAGTACCGCCACGTACCAGGGGTAGCCGAGCACTGTCACCACGTTGGCCAGGATCGCGGCGCAGACGCCGCTGGCGAAGCCGGCGGAGAGGTCGATCTCGCCGAGCAGCAGGACGAAGACCAGACCCATCGCGATGAGCGTGACCGCCGCGCCCTGGGTGAACAGGTTCGCCAGGTTGCCGGCGGTGAAGAACGACGGGCGGGCGATCGAGAAGCCCACCGCCAGCGCCACGAGCATGACCACGGCGGGGAGCGCACCGATGTCGCCGCCGCGTACCCGGCGCCAGTAGTTGTTCACGTGGCTGCCGACGGTCGGTGTCGGGGTGACGCCGGCCGGGCCTTCCTTCTTCACGACGATGGCGGTCATCGGACGGCTCCTGGAGTGGTGTCGGCGGGCGCGGCGCCGTTGCCGCCCGGCTCGCCGGTGAGGCCGAGGCTGCCGGAGCGGCCGGCGGTGATCAGCTCGACCACCTGCGAGTGGGTGATGTCGGTGGTCTTCACCTGGGCGACCATCTGGCCGAGGTAGAGCGCGGCGATCCGGTCGGATACGGCGAAGACGTCGTTCATGTTGTGCGAGATCAGCACCACGGCCAGGCCGTTGTCGGCCAGCCGGCGGACCAGCTCCAGCACCTGGGCGGTCTGCGCGACGCCGAGTGCGGCGGTCGGCTCGTCCAGGATGACGAGCCGGCTGTTCCAGAGCACGGCCTTGGCGATGGCCACGGTCTGCCGCTGGCCGCCGGAGAGGCTGGCCACGTGCTGGCGCAGCGACTTCACGGTGCGCACGCTCAGGCCGGCGAGCGTCTCGGCGGCCATCTGCTCCATGGTCGGCTCGTCGAGCACGATGCCGCTGCGCTTCTCCCGGCCGAGGAACATGTTCTGCACGATGTCGAGGTTGTCGCAGAGCGCGAGGTCCTGGTAGACGACCTCGATCCCGAGCGCGGCGGCGTCCCGAGGGCTGTTGATGGTCACCGGGCGGCCGTCGAAGACGAACTCGCCGGCGTCGGTGGGGTGGATGCCGCTGATGCACTTGACCAGGGTCGACTTGCCGGCGCCGTTGTCGCCGACCAGCGCGGTCACCTCGCCGGCGTGCGCGGCGAAGGCGACGTCACGCAGCACCTGGACGGGACCGAAGCTCTTGTCGATCCCGCGTAGCTCCAGCAGGGGGGTTGCGGACACGGGGTTCTCCTTTGGGCGGAGGGAGGTCTCGGATCCCGTCCGGCGCGGGCGCCGCCCGGCACGGGAAACCCCGTGCCGGGCGGCGCCGCCTGAGGCGGGTGGGTCAGCTCACGCCGGCGTCGGTGCAGAGCTTCGCGAAGGCACCGGTGCAGAGCTCTTCCTTGGTGACGTATCCGTCGGCCACCACGTCCTTGACGTTGTCCTTGTAGATGGCCTTGGGCTCCAGCAGCACCGACGGCACGTCCCGGCCGCCCTCCGGGTCCTTGACCGTCTGGCCGGTGTCCTTCCGCTCACCCTTGGCGAGCGCGATGGCCAGCTCGGCGGCGGCGTCCGCCTCCTTCTTGACCGCCTTGTAGACAGTCATGCACTGGTCACCGGCGAGGATGTTCTGCAGGCCCTCCTTGGTGGCGTCCTGACCGGTCACCGGAACCTTGCCGTTGAGCTTGTTCTTCTTCAGCACCGAGATGGCCGCGTTGCCGAGACCGTCGTTGGCGGCGAGCACGCCGTCGATCTTGCCGCCGGCCTTGGTCAGCTGCTGCTCGAAGATCGTGGCGGCCTGCGCGTTGTCCCAGGCCGGCACCGAGTCGTCGGCGACCTTGGTGTACTCCTTCGAGTCGAACTTCGGCTTGAGCACCGAGTCGTACCCGTTCTTGAACAGGGTGGCGTTGTTGTCGGTCGGCGAGCCGTTGAGGTACGCGATCGACGGGTTCTTGACGCCCTTGTCGGTCAGGCACTTGCTCAGGCCCTCGCCCTGGAGCTTGCCGACGGCCTCGTTGTCGAAGCTGACGTAGTACTGGGCGGAGCCGCCCAGGGTCAGCCGGTCGTAGTCGATGGTCGCGACGCCCTGCGACTTGGCCTTGTCGAGCACGGCCTTGCCGGTGCCGGAGTCCAGGTTGACGATCATCAGGACGTTGACGCCGTTGGTGATCATCTGGTCGGCGATGGTCTGGAACGCGGTCTTGTCGTTCTGCGCGTTCTGGATGTCGGACTCGACGCCGGCCGCGTCGAACGCCGCCTTGAGGTACTTGCGGTCCGCGCCCTCCCAGCGGGCGGAGGACTTGCTGTCCGGCAGGATCACGCCGATCTTCGGCTTCTTGGCGTTGGAGCCGCCGGCCTCGTCGGAAGAACCGCCGTTGTCACCGCAGGCGGCCATGCTGCCGGTCGCGAGAAGACCGACGGCCGCGAAGGTGAGGAAGCCCTTGCGCATGTGCAGGGTCCTTTCGGAGGTGGGGGAGTGGTGATGTTTTGTTGTGCCCGGCAACGTATTCCCCGCTTCCCATGCGCCGCAAGACTGCCGAGGTCAGAAGTTTGTTGGCGGCGGTAACAATTCAGCAACGCGGTTGTCACCCGCGGGACACCGCCGGGAGAGCGCGTTCCGGAAACGCTCCCACACGTACCGTCACGAGCCGCTCAGGCATTGGCGATCGACGCCGTCGTCGCCCCGGTGAGCGCCACCAGATCCGTCGGCGCGAGCTGCACCTGCAACCCCCGGCGACCCGCCGAGACGTACACCGTCGGGTGCGTCAGCGCGGAGGCGTCGATGACAGTCGGTAGCCGCTTGCGCTGCCCGAGCGGGCTGATGCCGCCGCGGACGTATCCGGTCGCGCGCTCGGCCGTCGTACGGTCGGCCATCGTCGCCCGCTTGCCGCCGGCCGCGGCGGCGAGCGCCTTCAGGTCCAGCTCGCCGGTCACCGGCACCACCGCCACCGTCAGCCCGCCGTCGACCTCGGTGACGAGCGACTTGAACACGCGCTCCGGCGCCACGCCGAGCGCGGTCGCCACGAGCGCACCGTAGTTCGGCGCGTCCGGCGAGACGTCGTAGGTGTGGGTGCTGTGGGCGATCTTCCGCTTGCTCAGCAACGCGATCGCCGGAGTGCCAGGGCCCGCCACGGGCTCAAGCTAACCCGCGCGCCGCGACACCGCGAGCCGGAAACGTGAGCCGGGGTCAACCGCCGGCCGGAACCGGCCGGCAGACGAGCACAGTGGGGTCGCCTGCCACCCGGGTCAGCGCCAGACCGGCCGCCTCGTCACCGGACAGCCGCAGGTCGCGGCGCAGCTTCTCCGGCTCCAGCGCCGAGCCGCGCTTGCGGATCTCGACCCGGCCGACGCACCGCTCCCGCAGCAGGGCGCGCAGCCGCTTCAGCGAGAACGGCAGCACGTCGGTGATCTCCAGGCAGCGGGCGAACGGCGTGGGCCGGGCCTCGTCGGCGTACAGGTAGGCGATCGACGGGTCGGCGAGCGTGGCGTCGAGGTCGGCGGCCAGCTCGGCGACCAGGTGCGCGCGCACCACGGCCGGATCCGGGTCGTAGAGGAACCGCCGCACCGGTCCCACCGGCGCCTCCTGCGCACCGGTCCCGGTGAGGTGATAGGAAGGGCCCCTTTTACTACCGGAGGCGTTAAGAAGGGGCCCTTCCTTCTCGCGCAGCAGGGTGGCGCGGCGTGGGACCTCGGCCAGCTCGCCGCACCAGAGCGCGGCCTCGACCAGGTCGCCGTCCACGCTCACCCACTCCGCCTCGGCGCCGGCCGGGATCAGCGCGTGGTCCAGCCCGGGCGCCACCTTCACCACCGTGCGCGGCACGCGTGCGGCCAGGCCGGTGACGAAGTCCCACGGCGGCGAGTAGGCGTTCGGGTCGAACACACGCCGCCCGGTGCCGGCCCGCCGCCGCGCCGGATCGCAGAACACGGCGTCGACCCCTGTCGCGTCGAACGCCGTGGCGTCACCGCGCTCGACAGTCACCAGGTCGGCCAGCCCGGCCGCCTCGGCGTTCGCGGCGGCCATCGCGGCGGTCACCGGGTCGGCCTCCACCGCGTACACCCGGATGCCGGCGCGGGCCGCGGCGAGCGCGTCGGCCCCCAGCCCGCACCCCAGGTCGGCCAGCGTGGTCACACCCGCGGCCCGCAGCCGCGCGGCGCGCCGGTCGGCGACCGCGCGGCGGGTGGCCTGCTCCAGCCCGGCCCGGGTGAGGAACATCCCGGCCGCCGCCGCGCCGAACTTGCCGGCCGCCCGGCGGCGCAGCTCGGCCTGGGTGAGTGCGGCCGCCGCGAGCCCGCCGGGGATTCCGGCCGAACGCAGCGCGGCCGCCGCCGCCAGCGGGTCGCCGCCGGCCACCCGTTCGGCCGCGGCGAGCGCGGCCGACCCCTCGGGGGTACGCAGCGCGGCGAGCTGGTCGAGATCCACGCGCTCATTCTCCCGGCCCGGTTCCGGCGCGACACGGAGGGCGACGCGTTGGCACTCTCCTTGACGGAGTGCTAGCCGAGGAATAACCTGCGATTAGCACTCTCACCCTGAGGGTGCCAACGCCCGAGCCTCGTGCCCGGGGGTTGAGCGCCAGGCGGACCGGCACCCGCGACGACGGCCCCGCCCGGTGGCATGTGGCAGATTGACGCTGGTCGGCATGCCGGCCGGCAACGACACCAAGTACCCGGGAGGGTATGCCCGTGACTACCGCGACCAAGGTTGCGATCAAGCCGCTCGAGGACCGCATCGTGGTCCAGGCGAACGAGGCCGAGACCACCACCGCCTCGGGCATCGTGATCCCCGACACCGCCAAGGAGAAGCCGCAGGAGGGCACCGTCCTCGCTGTCGGCCCGGGCCGGATCGACGACAAGGGCAACCGCGTGCCGATCGACGTGAAGGTCGGCGACACCGTCCTCTACTCGAAGTACGGCGGCACCGAGGTCAAGTACGCCGGCGAGGAGTACCTGGTGCTCTCCGCCCGCGACGTCCTCGCGGTCATCGAGAAGTAAGCAACCGATCAGTGTCGTTGCCCCGGTCCGGCTCGCCGGGCCGGGGCGACGTCGCTTCGAAGGGATACTGATGGCGAAGATCCTCAGCTTCTCGGACGACGCCCGGCACCTGCTCGAGCACGGTGTCAACGCCCTCGCGGACGCGGTGAAGGTCACCCTCGGCCCGCGCGGGCGCAACGTCGTCCTGGACAAGAAGTTCGGTGCGCCCACGATCACCAACGACGGCGTGACCATCGCCAAGGAGATCGAGCTCACCAACCCGTACGAGAACCTCGGCGCGCAGCTGGTCAAGGAGGTGGCGACCAAGACCAACGACGTCGCCGGCGACGGGACCACCACCGCCACCGTGCTGGCCCAGGCCATGGTCCGCGAGGGCCTGCGCAACGTGGCCGCCGGCACCAACCCGACCGGCCTGAAGCGGGGCATCGACGCGGCGGCCGCCAAGGTCTCCGAGGCGCTGCTCGGCAAGGCCGTCGAGGTCGCCGGCAAGGAGTCGATCGCGCACGTCGCGACCGTCTCCGCGCAGGACGCCGCCATCGGCGACCTGATCGCCGAGGCGATGGAGAAGGTGGGCCGCGACGGCGTCATCACCGTCGAGGAGGGCTCCGCGCTCACCACCGAGCTGGAGGTGACCGAGGGTCTCCAGTTCGACAAGGGCTTCATCTCGCCGAACTTCGTCACCGACCTGGAGGCGCAGGAGGCGGTCCTGGAGGACCCGTACATCCTGATCACCACCCAGAAGATCTCGGCGATCGAGGAGCTGCTGCCGCTGCTGGAGAAGGTTCTCCAGAACAACAAGCCGCTGCTCATCGTCGCCGAGGACGTCGAGGGCCAGGCCCTGTCCACGCTCGTGGTCAACGCGCTGCGCAAGACCGTCAAGGTCTGCGCCGTCAAGGCCCCCGGCTTCGGCGACCGCCGCAAGGCGATGCTCCAGGACATGGCGATCCTGACCGGCGCCGAGCTGGTCGCCCCGGAGCTGGGCTACAAGCTCGACCAGGTCGGCCTGGAGGTGCTCGGCACCGCCCGTCGCGTCGTGGTCGACAAGGAGAACACCACAGTCGTCGACGGTGGCGGGCAGGCCTCCGAGGTCGCCGACCGGGTCGCGCAGATCCGCAAGGAGATCGAGGCCTCCGACTCCGAGTGGGACCGGGAGAAGCTGGCCGAGCGGCTGGCGAAGCTCTCCGGCGGCATCGCCGTGATCAAGGTCGGCGCGGCCACCGAGGTCGAGATGAAGGAGCGCAAGCACCGCATCGAGGACGCCATCGCCGCGACCAAGGCCGCGGTCGAGGAGGGCACGGTCCCGGGTGGCGGTGCCGCCCTGGCCCAGATCCTGCCGGCGCTCGACGACGACCTGGGCTTCACCGGTGACGAGAAGGTCGGCGTCTCGATCGTGCGCAAGGCGCTCGTCGAGCCGCTGCGCTGGATCGCCCAGAACGCCGGCCACGACGGCTACGTGGTGGTGCAGAAGGTCGTCGCCCAGGACTGGGGTCACGGCCTCGACGCCGCCACCGGCGAGTACGTCGACCTGGCCAAGTCCGGCATCATCGACCCGGTGAAGGTGACCCGCAACGCGGTCAGCAACGCCGCCTCGATCGCGGGCCTGCTGCTCACCACCGAGAGCCTCGTGGTGGAGAAGCCGGCCGAGCCGGAGCCGGCCGCCGGTGGGCACGGCCACTCGCACGGTCACGGCCACCAGCACGGCCCGGGCTTCTGACCCGACCGCACGGCCCGACGTCAGGGCACACCGCCGACCCGGTGGTGTGCCCTGACGCGTATGCCCTTACGGAACGCTGACGACATTGGCAGCCGGGCCGGCGGGTCGACCAGACTGGACGCCGTGAGCACCCTCTCCCGCCGCCGCGCGGCACTGGCCGGTGTCGTCGCCGCCGTGGTGGCACTCGGTACCGCCGAGCCCGTGGCGGTCCTGACCGGTCCCCGGTCCGCGCCGCTCGTCGCCGTCGGCGGACTCGTCGTCGACCTGGTGCCCGAGCCGGTCAAGCAGTTCGCCATCGACGTCTTCGGCACGTACGACAAGATCGCCCTGCTGGTCGGGACGGCGCTGCTGCTGGCCGCCTTCGGGGCGCTGCTCGGCCTGGCGGCGGCCCGGCGGCTGGTGATCGGCCTGGCCGGCGTCGCCGCGTTCGCCGTGCTCGGCGTCGCCGCCGCGCTGACCCGGGCCGGCGCTGACGCGTTCGACGCGCTGCCCTCCCTGGTCGGCGGCGGACTCGGCGCGCTGACGCTCTGGGCGTTCGTGGCCGGGCCGCTGGGCGCCGGCCCGGCACGCCGGGAGCAGGCCGGGCGCGACCGGGCCGACGCGGCGGACCGGCCGCCGTCGGCGCCGCCTCCGGCGGTCGCCGCGCTCGCGGGGGAGGAGAAGACCCCGGGTGGCTGGGAGCCGGTACGGCACGACGACGACGCGGAGTCGCGGCGGCGGTTCCTGCGCGGCGCCGGGCTGCTCACCGGCGCTGCGGCGGTGGCCGGGCTGGGCGGGCACTGGCTGGCCGGGCGGCGCGGCGTGTCGGCGGCCCGGGAGGCGGTGACGCTGCCCGCCCCGGCCGTGCCCGCCCCGCAGGTGCCGGCCGGAGCCGACCTGTCACTGCCCCGGCTCGCGCCGTACGTGACGCCGAACCGGGAGTTCTACCGGATCGACACGGCGCTGGTGGTGCCGCAGGTGGACCCGGTCACCTGGCGGCTGCGGATCCACGGGCGGGTGCGCAACCCGATCGAGCTGAGCTTCGACGACCTGCTGGCCCGCCCGATGGTCGAGCGGTACGTGACGCTCGCCTGCGTCTCCAACGAGGTGGGCGGCGACCTGATCGGCAACGCGCGCTGGCTCGGCGTACCGATCAGGGAACTGCTCGACGAGGCCGGCCCGGAGGAGGGCGCGGACCAGGTGGTCGGGCGCGCGGTCGACGGGTGGACCTGCGGCACGCCCACCTCGGTGCTGCGCGACGGGCGGGACGCGCTGCTCGCGGTCGGCATGAACGGCGAGCCGCTGCCGATCCAGCACGGCTTCCCGGTGCGGATGGTGGTGCCCGGCCTCTACGGGTACGTGTCGGCCTGCAAGTGGCTCACCGAGCTGGAGCTGACCAGCTTCGCCGACTTCGACGCGTACTGGGTGCCGCGCGGCTGGTCCGCGCAGGGCCCGATCAAGACGCAGTCCCGGATCGACACGCCCCGGCCCCGCAGCCGCCCGGCCGCCGGCCCGGTGATCGTGGCCGGTGTGGCGTGGGCGCAGCACCGCGGCATCCGTCGCGTCGAGGTACGCGTCGACGGCGGCCCCTGGCAGGAGGCGACGCCGGCCCCGGCGGTGTCGGCGGACACCTGGGTGCAGTGGTCCTGGCGGTGGGACGCGACGCCGGGCGAGCACACGCTCCAGGTGCGGGCGACCGACACGACCGGCGAGACCCAGACGGAACAGCGCGCCCCGGTCGCCCCGGACGGCGCGACCGGCTGGCACACAGTGCGGGTCACGGTCACCTGACGACCGCCCCACCCCGAAAGATCAACACCAGTTCCCCGAAGTGGTGGCATCAGAGGCTCCGCGATATAGCCATTTCGCCGAGCTGGTGTTGATCACGCGGGGGGCGGCGGGGCGGGACGACACGACGACGCCGCGCCCCGGGGTCCGGGGCGCGGCGTCGGGGGTCGTGAAGCCGGTCAGGCGACCTTGCGCTGGTCCGGCACGGCGGTGTTGTGCGGCCGGCCGAGGCGCGCCTCCAGCCGGGCGATGTCCACCTTGGTCTGCCGGCGGTCGGCCAGGTCCTCCCAGCCGAGGGCGAGCAGCCGCAGCCGCTCGGACTCGCTGAACCCGCCCCAGACGCCGTACGGCTCGCGTACGGAGAGCGCGTGGGCGGCGCACTCGGCGCGTACCGGGCAGGCGCGGCAGACCGACTTGGCACCCATCTCGCGGCGCAGCCGGGAGGAGCCGCGCTCGCCGTCCGGGTGGAAGAACTGCGCGCTGTCGCGGCCACGGCAGGCTCCGAGCCGCTGCCAGTCCCAGAGCTCGTCGATCGGTCCAGGCAGCCTACGTACGTTCGACATCAGCACCCCTCCTCCCGCGCGGCACCGCGGAGAATGTTCGTTGCCAGCTACCGGGCGGCGGTCCGCGCGGGATGCCGGTTCCGGATGAACCCCTCGGTACCCGAGCGGTCCGCGGCTCACACATCTGTGATCGAAAACCTCGGACACTCGGCGGCATATGCCCCATCTGTCGGAAAAGTTCGGATGATTGCCCGGAACCCCCTCCCGAGCCCACCTCCGCATGGTCTGCTCTGAGTCGGAGAGGAGACCACTGTGCGTAGTGTTCTTGTGTGCGTTCGGACACCATTGGCGGCCCAGCATCTGACCTCCGCGGCGGCGCGGCTCGGGCTGTCCGGCGTCGTCCGGACGGCCGTCTCCGATCCGGAGGTGATGTTGCGGCTCGCCGAGCGCCCGGTGGACGTGGTGCTCGCCGACACCGCCCTGACCCGTCCGGACAGCGCCGGCTTCGTCCGGCGGGTGCTGGCCCGTGCCCCGCAGGCGGCGGTGCTGCTGCTCGGCGCCGAGGAGTCGGAGTCGGCGGCGGCCACCATCAGCGCCGGGGCGCGCGGACTGATCCAGAACGCCGACCACGACCTGACCAGCGCGGTCGCCAAGGCGCTGCTGCTGCTCTCCGCCCCCGGGCGGAGCAACAGGCACCGGGTGGCGGACACCGCCCGGGACGCGGCGGCTGTGGGCGGGCCGACCCGGCCGGCGGCGCCGGGGCGTACCCAGGGTGGGCCCGGCTGGCCGGCGACGGCGCCGGTGGACGCGGCGGGCCTGCCCACAGTGGTGCCCGTGCAGCGGGGTGAGGACCCGGACGACCCGGCGGCGGCCGACGGCGCGGAGGCGCCCCGGCCCGGTGCGGCCCAGCGGCCGGCGCGGTCGCCGCGCAGCGCGATCGGGCTGACCGAGCGGGAGCTTCAGGTGCTGCTCGGCATGGCCGAGGGCAAGAGCAACGCGGAGATCGGGCGGGAGCTGTTCGTCTCCGAGGACACGGTCAAGACGCACGCCCGGCGGCTGTTCCGCAAGCTCGGCGCGCGCGACCGGGCGCACGCCGTGGCGGCCGGGTTCCGGGCCGGCCTGGTCGCCTGACCCGCGCGGGGATCACTCCTGCGCGGAGTCGTCGGTGCCCTCGGTGAGCGTGTCGTGCACGCCGTCGGCGTAGCCGCGGGCGTAGTCCCAGCTCACGTAGTGGTCCGGGTCGGGGTCGTAGGCCGGCTCGTGCACCCGGGGACGCCCCGAGTTGAGCAGGTGGCGCAGGTTGCCGCGCAGCAGGTCCCAGTCGAAGTAGTGCGGCTCGCGGCAGTCTTCGCACTCGATCACCAGGCCGCGCACGCCGATCGGCTGGAGCAACGCCTGGTAGATCTCCAGATCGGCGAGATCCTCCAGGACGTCCTGGCGCTCGACCTCGCTCAGCGGGTCGAGCGCGTCGTCGTCGCCGGGATCGTGCAGGCCGGCAGCCGGATCGGCCGGGTCGCCGTTGAACGGGTCGATGGGCTCGTCGTGCACCCCTTCACCGTAGACCCCGCGCCGCAGGAAAGCCCGCCCCAGCCCGTGCTGTGGCCCGGCCTACCCTCGGGCCCGCCGCTTCCCGGGCGCGGACGGGCAAGTGGGTACGATGAGGCGACGCGCCGTCACCAGGCGCCTGCCGGTGCCCCCGCGCGCCGCCTCGCTGCAGCCCGTACGACCAGCTCAGGGGAGCAATCGTGGAGAATTCGCCCAGCACCGAGATCCCGGCCGGCACCGACGGCGGGGAGTTGGGTGGCCATCTGCCCGAGCTGCCGGCCGGTTCGGCCCGGGTGGTGCCGCTCGGGCTGACCTTCGACGACGTCCTGCTCCAGCCGGGCGAGTCGGACGTCGTGCCCAGCCGCGTCAACACCCGCACCCGCCTCACCCGCAACATCGAGCTGACCGTGCCGCTGCTGTCCAGCGCGATGGACACCGTCACCGAGGCGCGGATGGCGATCGCCATGGCACGCCAGGGCGGCATCGGCGTGCTGCACCGCAACCTCTCCGTCGAGGACCAGGCGCTCCAGGTCGACCTGGTGAAGCGCTCCGAGTCCGGCATGATCACCAACCCGGTGACGGCCAGCCCGGACGACACGCTGCGCGAGGTCGACGCGCTCTGCGGGCGCTACCGCATCTCCGGCGTGCCGGTGGTGGACGGGCAGGGCCAGCTGGTCGGCATCGTCACCAACCGCGACATGCGGTTCGTCTCCGACCCGGCCACGCCGGTGCGCGAGATCATGACCCGCACCCCGCTGATCACCGCCCCGGTCGGCGTGAGCAAGGACGACGCGCTCGGCCTGCTGCGCCAGCACAAGATCGAGAAGCTGCCGATCGTGGACGCGGGCGGCAAGCTGCGCGGCCTGATCACGGTCAAGGACTTCACCAAGAGCGAGCAGTACCCGAACGCCACCAAGGACGACGCGGGCCGGCTCCGGGTCGCCGCAGCGGTCGGTGTCGGCGAGGACGGCTACAAGCGCGCCCGTGCCCTGGTCGACGCCGGCGTGGACGTCGTCATCGTCGACACCGCGCACGGCCACCAGCGCGCCGTGCTGGAGATGGTCGCCCGGCTCAAGCGGGACGTCTCCATCGACATCGTGGGCGGCAACATCGCCACGTACGCGGGCGCGAAGGCGCTCGTCGAGGCCGGTGCGGACGGCGTGAAGGTGGGCGTCGGCCCGGGCGCCATCTGCACCACCCGGATCGTGGCCGGTGTGGGCGTACCGCAGATCACCGCGATCATGGAGGCGGCCCGCGCCGCCGGCCCGGCCGGTGTGCCGGTCATCGGTGACGGCGGCATCCAGTACTCGGGCGACATCGCCAAGGCGCTCGTCGCCGGCGCCGACACGGTGATGCTCGGCAGCCTGCTCGCCGGCTGCGAGGAGAGCCCCGGCGAGCTGATCTTCATCAACGGCAAGCAGTACAAGGCGTACCGGGGGATGGGCTCGCTCGGCGCGATGCAGTCGCGCGGCCAGGGCAAGTCCTACTCCAAGGACCGCTACTTCCAGCAGGACGTGCTCGCCGAGGACAAGCTCGTCCCGGAGGGCGTCGAGGGTCAGGTGCCCTACCGGGGGCCGCTCTCCGCCGTCGCCCACCAGCTCATCGGCGGGCTGCGCGCCGCGATGGGGTACGTGGGCGCGGAGAGCATCCCGGAGCTGCACCGGCGCGGCCAGCTCATCCGGATCACCGCGGCCGGGCTCAAGGAGAGCCACCCGCACGACATCCAGATGACCGTCGAGGCGCCCAACTACCACTCCCGCTGAACCACCACCCCCAAACCACCTGGAGTCCCCCATGCGTGACGTGGTCGAGATCGGGCTGGGCAAGACCGCGCAGCGCGGCTACCACCTGGACGACATCGCCATCGTGCCGAGCCGCCGCACCCGGGACGTCGACGACGTCTCCACCGCGTGGCAGCTCGACGCGTACCAGTTCGGCATCCCCTGCGTCGCGCACCCCTCGGACGCGACCATGAGCCCCGCCTCGGCGGTCCGGCTCGGCCAGCTCGGCGGCCTCGGCGTGCTCAACGTCGAGGGCCTCTGGACCCGGTACGAGAACCCGGCCAAGATCCTGGAGGAGCTGGCCGGTCTCGGCGAGGACGCGCGGGCGACCAAGCGCCTCCAGGAGGTCTACGCCGAGCCGATCCGCCCCGACCTGATCGCCGAGCGGGTCCGCGAGCTGCGTGAGGGCGGCGGCACGGTGGCGGTACGGGTCTCCCCGCAGCACACCCTGGCGCTGGCCCCGGTGATCCTCGACGCCGGCGTGGACATCCTGGTCATCCAGGGCACGCTCGTCTCGGCCGAGCACGTCTCCACCACCGACGAGCCGCTCAACCTCAAGGAGTTCATCGCCGACCTGGACCTGCCGGTCGTCGTCGGCGGGTGCACCGACTACAAGACCGCGCTGCACCTGATGCGTACCGGCGCGGCCGGTGTGATCGTGGGCATCGGCGGCGACGACTGGTCGACCACCGAGTCGGTGCTCGGCATCCGGGTGCCGATGGCCACCGCCATCGCCGACGCCGCCGCTGCCCGCCGCGACTACCTGGACGAGACCGGCGGCCGGTACGTGCACCTGATCGCCGACGGCGACATGCAGACCTCCGGCGACATCGCCAAGGCGCTCGGGTGCGGCGCGGACGCGGTGATGCTCGGCGAGCCACTGTCGTTGTGCGAGGAGGCGCCGGCCGGGGGCGCCTGGTGGCACTCCGCGGCCAGCCACCCGTCGCTGCCCCGTGGGGCGTTCGAGGTGGCCGGTGAGCCGCTCGGCTCGATGGAGAAGCTGCTGTTCGGCCCGGCCGACGAGCCGGACGGCCAGCTCAACCTCTTCGGCGGCCTGCGCCGCGCGATGGCCAAGTGCGGCTACCGCGACCTGAAGGAGTTCCAGAAGGTCGGGCTGGTCCTCGACCGCTGAGCACCGCTGAGCATCGGCTGAGCACCGCGCGGCGGCGCGGGCGGCGGCGCGGACGTGTTCCGGCCCCGCCCGCGCCGTCGCGCGTCTAGGCTCGCCGGGTGGGACGGGGGCGGGTCTGGGCGGCAGGGCTGGTGGCGGCGGCGTTCGCGCTGAGCGGGTGCACCGGCGGCGACGAGAGCGGGTTCCGGCCGGGCGCGGCGGACGCCGGTGACCCGTACGTGCCGGGGGCCGGCAACGGCGGCTACGACGTGGGCCACTACGCGCTGGACGTGCGGTACGACCCGGCCGGCGACCGGCTCACCGGCACCGCGACGCTGACCGTCACCGCCACCCGGGCGCTGTCCCGGTTCCAGCTCGACCTGGCCGGGCTGGACGTCGAGCGGGTGCGGGTGGACGGCGAGGCGGTGAAGCACCGCCACGACGGCGCCGAGCTGATCGTCACCCCGTCGGGCGGGCTGCCGTCCGGGCGGCGGTTCACTGTCGAGGTCACGTACGGCGGGGTGCCGAAGCCGCTGCCGAACGCCGAACTGGGCGACGGCGGATTCCACGCCACACCGGACGGTGCGATAGCGCTCGGTCAGCCGGAGTCGGCGAGCACCTGGTACCCGGTCAACGACCACCCGTCGGACAAGGCCACCTACGACCTCGCGGTCACCGTGCCGGACGGCCTCGCCGCGCTGTCGAACGGCGTGCCGGAGGGGAGGACGTCGAGCGGCGGCTGGACCACCTGGCGCTGGGCGGAACGCGCGCCGATGGCCAGCTATCTGAGCACGCTGGTGATCGGCGACTACCGGGTCAGCAGCGGCACCCACGCCGGCAAGCCGCTGGTCACCGCCGTCGCCGCGGCGCTGCCCGCGGACGGTCCGGCCGCCGCGTCGGTGGCCCGCACCGGCGAGGTCGCCGATTTCCTGGCCGCGCGCTTCGGCCCGTACCCGTTCGAGGCGTACGGCGGCGTGGTGGTCGCCGACGAACGCATCCGGTACGCGCTGGAGACGCAGAGCCGTCCGGTCTACGGGCCGGCGTTCTTCCGCGGGGACCGGCCGAACACCGAGGTGGTCGCGCACGAGCTGGCGCACCAGTGGTTCGGCGACAGCGTCTCGGTGGCCCGGTGGAGCGACATCTGGCTCAACGAGGGCTTCGCCACGTACGCCGAATGGCTCTGGGCCGAGCACGACGGCGGGCGCACAGTGGCGCAGACCGTCGTCGAGCGCTACGCGGCCACCGACTGGTCGAGGCCCACAGTCGACCCGGGCCGGGCCGGGATGTTCGGCGACGCGGTCTACCAGCGGGGCGCGCTCGCGGTGCACGCGCTGCGCCGCGCGGTGGGCGACGAGGCGTTCTACCGGGTGCTGCGCGGATGGCTGGCGCAGCACCGCGACGGCAACGTCACCACTGCCGATTTCATCGGGTACGCCGAACGAACGTCCGGGCGGCCGCTGCGGGCGCTGCTGGACGCCTGGCTGGTCGGGGGCACGCCACCGGGACTGCCGTGACGCACGCGTGACCGCCGCTGGGTAGGCTGCCGCGGTCGGAGCGGCCCGTGGGCGGGGCCGCCGAACGGGCCCCGGGAGGGATCGAGGCGATGACGCGGCGCGGCGCACGACGACGGATCGGGTTGCTGACCTGCGGCACGCTGCTGCTGGCCGGCTGCGGTTCGGCCGAGCCGGACCCGGGCCCGTCGTCCCCGGCCGGTCCCGCGCCGGCGACCTCGCGCAGCTTCGCGCCGGGCGCGGCCGGAGCCGGCGACGCGTACTTCCCGAGCTACGGCAACGGCGGGTACGACGTCGCGCACTACACGGTGAAGGTGCGCTACGACCCGGAGACGGACAAGCTCAGCGGCACCACCACGCTGCGGGCCACCGCGACCGCCGACCTGTCCGCGTTCAACCTGGACCTGGCCGGGCTGACCGTCCGCTCGGTGACTGTGGACGGCACCGCCGCCCGGCACAGCCGCACCGAGGACGAGCTGGTGATCACCCCGGCGATCGGGCTGACCTCCGGCAACGGGTTCACCGCCGAGATCCGGTACGACGGCAGGCCGGAGGCGCTGCGTACCGAGGCGCTGGGCGAGGGCGGCTGGCTGCACACCGTCGACGGGGCGATCGCACTCGGGCAGCCGGAGTCGGCGAGCACCTGGTTCCCGGTCAACGACCACCCGTCGGACAAGGCCACCTACGACATGGAGATCACCGTCCCGAAGGGACTGACGGCGGTCTCCAACGGCGTGCCGAAGGGGAAGGCGACCAGCGGCGCCTGGACCACCTGGAAGTGGTCGGAGACCGCGCCGGCGGCCAGTTACCTGACCACCGTGGCGATCGGGAAGTTCCGGGTCACCACCGGGCAGCACAAGGGACGGCCGGTCTACAGCGCGGTCACCACGCAGGTCGCCCAGGGGGCGCCGGACCGGTCCGTCGCGCGCACGGTCGAGGTCGCCGACTACCTGGAGAGCGTCTTCGGGCCGTACCCGTTCGACTCGTACGGCGGCGTGGTGATCGCCGACGAACGCATCCGGTACGCGCTGGAGACGCAGAGCCGGCCGGTCTACTCGGCGAGCTTCTTCCGGCAGGGCGACAACACCGGCGTGGTCGCGCACGAGCTGGCCCACCAGTGGTACGGCAACAGCGTGTCGATCCAGCGCTGGCAGGACATCTGGCTCAACGAAGGGCTGGCCACGTACGCCGAGTGGCTGTGGGCCGAGCACAGCGGCTCGACAACGGTTCAGCGCATGTTCGAGCAGAGGTACGCGAACGCCGGCGGTCAGGTGTGGCGTACGCCGCCGGGCAAGCCGGGCGTGGCGAACCTGTTCAGCCGCTCGGTCTACGACCGGGGCGGGATGACCGTGCACGCGCTGCGGGTGGCGGTGGGCGACACCGCCTTCTTCACCATCCTGCGCACCTGGGCGGCGGAGCGGAAGAACGGCAACGCCACCACCGCCGACTTCGTCGCGCTGGCCGAGCGGATCTCCGGCAAGAAGCTGGCGAAGGTCTTCGACCCGTGGCTGTACGGCACCGAGCGCCCGCCCGCCCCGAAGCCGCTGTAGGGCCTCTAGTTCTTGACGCGCAGCGACGGGTGGGCGGCCAGGAACGCGTCGGCCCGCCCGCCGCGCAGCGCGGTGAGGAAGTCGCGGCCGAGCGGCTTGAGCTGCTCACCCCGGTACGCGCCGCCGCTGCTCACCCCGGCGCCGGGCAGCACGACGAGCGTGAGCCGGTCGGCCGGCAGGCCACCCAGGACGTACGCGTAGTCGATCAGCTTCCGGCCGCCCCCGGCGTACACCAGGGTCCTGCCCAGCGCGGCCACCACCTGCTCGACCCGCTGCGGGTCGCGGGCCGTGCCCTGGTCGAGGATCTTGCGGGCCAGCGCCCGGAGCAGTTGCTGCTGGTGCCGTTGCCGGGTGTAGTCGCCGCCCGCGGTGTAGCGCTGCCGCGCGTAGTCGAGCGCCTGCCAGCCGGTCAGGTGGCGGGTGCCCTTCTCGTAGACCATCTGCGGCCCGGTGTAGCCGCCACCGGTCAGCGTCCGCATGGTGCCGTCCGGGCGGCGGTGCCGGGACTCGACCCGCTGGTCGACGTAGAGGTCCACGCCGCCGAGCGTGTCCACCAGCTTGTCGAAGCCGCCGAACGTGATCACCGCCCCGGCGTCGATGCGCAGGCCGGTGTAGCGGGAGACGGTGGTGCGCAGCAGCTCGTACCCCTGGGCGGTGCTGGGGTTGCGCTTGTCGCCCGGCACCCGGCTGCCGTAGCTCATCGCGTGGGTGAGCTTGGTCCGGCCGCCCGGGTAGCGGGCCTTCGGGTAGGCGGGGATGTCCACGACCAGGTCGCGGGGGAGCGAGAACAGGTACGCCTTGTCCAGCCCGGCCGGTACGTGCAGCAGCAGCACCGCGTCGGCGTGCGGCTCCCAGCCGGGGATGCTGACCCGGGTGTCGACGCCGACGAGCAGCAGGTTGAGCGGGCCCTTCAGGTCGGCGCCGGGCGGGGGTGCCGGGCTGGCGGTGGTCGGGGCGGGCGTCGGTGAGGCCGGCGGCGCGGTGCTCGGGCCGGCGGCCGGGGCGGCCGGGCGGTTCGCCACCAGCCGGGTGGTCACCACCGCTCCGGTGGCCACCAGCAGCGCCGCCACCAGTGCGGCCAGGCCCAGCAGGCGTCGTCTCGTCACGTTCGTTCCTCCCCGTGGTGTTCGACGCGCCGGGAGCCGCCGGAGGTTGCAGCGGCGGGAATCCCGGCGAATCGAGCGCTCTGCATGATCTGCGAAAAAACACTTGCTGGCGCCATAGCTACCGGTCGGTAATGATGCGTTCATGCGTTACGACGTGCTCGTCATCGGTTCGGGCTTCGGCGGCAGCGTCACCGCGCTCCGGCTGGCCGAGAAGGGCTACACGGTGGGCGTCCTGGAGGCGGGGCGGCGCTTCGCCGACGACGAGTTCCCGCGTACGTCCTGGCGGGCGCGACGGTTCCTCTGGGCGCCCCGGCTCGGCTGCTTCGGGCTCCAGCGGATCACGCTGCTGCGCTCGGCCGACCGCAAGGCCGGAGGCGGCGTGCTGGTGCTCTCCGGCGCCGGGGTCGGCGGTGGGTCACTCGTCTACGCGAACACGCTCTACGAGCCGCTCGACGCGTTCTACGCCGACCCGCAGTGGCGGGACATCACCGACTGGCGCGACGAGCTGGCCCGCCACTACGACCAGGCGAAGCGGATGCTCGGCGTCACCACGTACCCGATCGACACCCGCGCGGACCAGGCCGTCCGCGCGGTGGCCGAGCGGATGGGGGTGGCGCACACCTACCACCCGACGCCGGTCGGGGTGCACATCGGGCGCCCCGGCGAGCGGGTGGCCGACCCCTACTTCGGCGGGGCCGGGCCGGACCGCACCGGGTGCAGCCACTGCGGGTCGTGCATGACCGGCTGCCGGCACGGCGCCAAGAACACGCTCGTGAAGAACTACCTCTGGCTGGCCGAGCGCCTCGGTGTGCAGGTGCACCCGCTGACCACGGTCACCGCCGTACGCCCGGACCCGGCCGGCGGCTACGCGGTGCACACCGAGCGCACCGGCGCCTGGCTGCGCAAGCGGCGCGAGGTGATCCACGCCGACCAGGTGGTGTTCGCGGCCGGCGCGCTCGGCACCCAGCGGCTGCTGCACGAGATGAAGTCGACGGGTGCCCTGCCGGCGCTCTCGCCCCGGCTGGGCGAGCTGACCCGCACCAACTCCGAGGCCATCCTCGGCGCCTCGGTGGCGCCCGGCGCGGCCCGGAAGCGCGGCCTCGACTTCACCGAGGGGGTGGCGATCACCAGCTCGTTCCACCCCGACGCGCAGACCCACATCGAGCCGGTCCGCTACGGCAAGGGCTCCAACGCGATGGGCCTGCTCCAGTCGCTGCTCGTCGACGGCGGTCCCCGCCGGGTCCGGCGCTGGCTCGGGAGCATCGTCCGGCAGCCCGTCCTGGCGGCGCGGATGCTGTCGGTACGCCGCTGGTCCGAGCGCACCGTGATCGCGCTCGTCATGCAGTCGGTCGACAACTCGCTGACCACCCGCTACCGCAAGGGGCGGCTGGTCTCCGGCCCCGGCCACGGCGCGCCCAACCCGACCTGGATCCCGGCCGGCAACACGGCGGCCCGGCTGCTCGCCGAGGAGATCGGCGGCACCCCCGGCGGGGCGGTCACCGAGCCGTTCAACATCCCGGTGACGGCGCACATCCTCGGCGGCGCGGTCATCGGCGCCACCCCGGACGAGGGGGTGATCGACCCCTGGCACCGGGTGTACGGCCACCCGGGGCTGCACGTGGTGGACGGCGCGGCGGTCTCGGCGAACCTGGGCGTCAACCCGTCGCTGACCATCACCGCGCAGGCCGAGCGGGCCATGTCGTACTGGCCGAACAAGGGCGAGGCGGACCCGCGCCCGGCGCTCGGCACGGCGTACACCCGGGTCGAGCCGGTCCCGCCGCGGCGGCCGGCCGTCCCCGCGCACGCCCCCGCCGCCCTGCGGTGAAAGGAAGGGCCCCTTCTTAACGCCTCCGGTAGAGGAAGGGCCCCTTGTTAACACGTTCACCCCGCCACACCGCCGGGGCGCGTCCGCGCGGCCGGTGACTGTCGGTAGGCTTTGCGCACATGAGCACGCCTCGCCCCGTCCTCGTGGTGGACTTCGGAGCCCAGTACGCCCAGCTCATCGCGCGCCGTGTCCGCGAGGCGAAGGTCTACTCGGAGATCGTCCCGCATTCCATGCCGGTGTCCGAGATGCTGGCCAAGAACCCGGCCGCGATCATCCTGTCCGGCGGCCCGGCCAGCGTCTATGCGCCTGACGCGCCGCAGATCGACGCCGGGATGTTCGACGCCGGCGTGCCGGTCTTCGGCATCTGCTACGGCTTCCAGGCCATGGCCCAGGCGCTCGGGGGCACCGTCGCGCGCACCGGCAACCGCGAGTACGGCGGCACGCCGCTGCGCCCGCGCCTGACCGAGCCCGGTGTGCTGCTGCGCGACCTGCCGGCCGACCTGCCGGTCTGGATGAGCCACGGCGACTGCGTCACCGAGGCCCCGGACGGCTTCACCGTGACCGCCGAGTCGGCGGGCGCCCCGGTCGCCGCGTTCGAGGATCTGGCCGGGCGCCGGGCCGGCGTGCAGTTCCACCCGGAGGTCGGGCACACCGCGCACGGCCAGGAGATGCTCACCCGCTTCCTGTACGACATCGCCGGCATCGAGCCGACGTGGACGCCGTCGAACATCATCGACGAGCAGGTCGCCCGGATCCGCGAGCAGATCGGCGACAAGGAGGTCATCTGCGGCCTCTCCGGCGGTGTCGACTCGGCGGTCGCCGCCGCGCTCGTGCACCGTGCCGTGGGTGACCAGCTCACCTGCGTGTTCGTGGACCACGGGCTGCTGCGGGCCGGTGAGGCCGAGCAGGTCGAGAAGGACTACGTGGCGGCGACCGGCATCAAGCTCAAGGTGGTCGACGCGCGGGAGCGGTTCCTCGGCGCGCTCGCCGGGGTGACCGACCCGGAGCAGAAGCGCAAGATCATCGGCCGGGAGTTCATCCGCGTCTTCGAGGCCGCCGCCCGGGAGATCGCCGCGCACGGCGACGTGGAATACCTGGTGCAGGGCACGCTCTACCCCGACGTGGTCGAGTCCGGCGGCGGCACCGGCACCGCCAACATCAAGAGCCACCACAACGTCGGCGGCCTGCCCGAGGACCTGAAGTTCGCCCTGGTCGAGCCGCTGCGCACGCTGTTCAAGGACGAGGTCCGCACGATCGGCCTGGAGCTGGGACTGCCCGAGGCGATGGTGTGGCGGCACCCGTTCCCCGGTCCGGGCCTGGCCATCCGGATCATCGGCGCGGTCGACGAGGAGCGCCTCGCCGTGCTCCGCAAGGCCGACCTGATCGCCCGGCAGGAGCTGACCGCGGCCGGTCTGGACCGGGGTGTCTGGCAGTTCCCGGTGGTGCTGCTGGCCGACGTGCGCAGCGTCGGGGTGCAGGGCGACGGGCGCACCTACGGCCACCCGGTGGTGCTGCGCCCGGTCTCCAGCGAGGACGCGATGACCGCCGACTGGTCCCGGCTGCCCTACGACGTGGTGGCCCGGATCTCCACCCGGATCACCAACGAGGTCGCCGAGGTCAACCGCGTGGTCCTGGACGTGACCAGCAAGCCGCCGGGCACCATCGAGTGGGAGTGACGCGGCTCAGGCCGCGGGCGGCGTCTGCGGGCCGGCCTGCGGCCCGCCCGGCGTCCGCGGCTCGGTCGGCGTAGCCGGCGGGACCGGCCCGGCCGGCGGGACCGGCGGCCAGCCCGGCGCGGTGCCCGGCGGGTGCGGCCAGGCGGGCGCGCCGGCTGGCTCCTCGGGCATCAGGAACCACATGATCGGGTACGCGAGCGCGGCGAGCCCGCCGGTGAGCACGGTGGCGGTCGCGAAGATCACCCGGATCAGCGTGGGGTCGGCGGCGAAGTAGCGGCCGAGGCCGCTCGCCACACCGGCGATCATGCGGTCGCTGACCGGCCGGCGGAGCTGCTTGTACGGGGCCTGGGAGGGGTTCGGGAAGGTCATGTGTCAACGGTCCCGCGCGCCGCGGCGGGCGACCTCGGTGACCGCCCGGACGCCTACCCTGAGCTGCCCCTGAGACGCCAGCGGAGAGTCAGGAATCTGACTCTTTTCGATGTCGGTAACCCGCTACGGGGAGAATTTGCTCCCGTGACCACCTCGCTGGAGCCGCTCCGCAGGATCGCGGCATACGCAGTTTGTGCTGACTCAAACGGCCGAGTGTTGCTGGTCCGCGCATCGGAGCGCTCCGGCACCCCCGGCACCTGGTCGCTCCCCGGAGGAGCGGTCGACCACGGTGAGGACCCCAAACACACGGTCGTCCGGGAGACCGCTGCCGAGACCGGGCTCTCGGTGGCGGTCGCCGGCCTCCAGGACGTGCTCGCCGACATGCGGGCGCTGCCCGAGCGGCACATCACGATCCACACCGACCGGCTTCTCTACACCGTGTCGGTCCGCGGCGGGACGCTCACCGAGCGGGTCGACCGCCCGACCGACCTGGCCCGCTGGTTCACCCTCGACGAGGCCCGGGAGCTGCCGCTGCGGTCGTTCACCGCACGCGCCCTGGGCCTGCCCACCTCCACCGACGACATCGTGCCGGAGGAGGTGCCCGAGTTCCCCTCGTTCTACGCCGTCCCCGGCCCGGACGGGCTGCACCGGGCGCAGCGTTTCGCCGCGTACGCGGTGGTGACCGACCCGGAGGAGCGGGTGCTGCTGACCCGGGTGTCCGACGGCTACCCGGGCGCCGGCTGCTGGCACCTGCCCGGCGGCGGCACCGACTACGGCGAGCAGCCGGGCGCGGCGCTGATCCGGGAACTGGTCGAGGAGACCGGCCAGACCGGTCGCCTGGTCGAGCTGCTCGGGGTGGCCAGCCACCGGGACGCCGCCTCGCTCGGCCCGGAGGGCTACCCGATCGACTGGCACGGCGTACGCGCCTTCTACCGGGTGGTCGTCGACCAGCCCGCGCCGCCCACCGTTGCCGACATCGGCGGTTCGACCTGCGAGGCCCGCTGGTTCCGCCGCGAGGAACTCGGCGCCCTCCCCACCGACCGCCTCACCGAGGTGACGGCCGAAGCAGTCCAGGCCGCCCACCTCCTCTGACCCACCCACCCCCGCCCTCCGGGCGTCCACCCCGGCGATCATGAAGTTGACGGCGCGAAATGTCCGCCTCGGTACCGCTAACCTCATGATCGACGGAGTGGGGCGCGGGGAGAGCGCGGGGGCGCGCGGGCGGGGGAGGGTGCTGTGGAGCAGCGGCGGCGGGTCGGGGCCTACGGGGTGCTGCGGGACTCCGACGGGCGGGTGTTGCTGGCGCGCGGTTCGGCGAGGTGCCCGTACCCGGGGGTGTGGCAGTTGCCCGGCGGCGGCGTCGAACACGCCGAGCACCCGGCCGACACGGTGGTACGCGAGTTCGCCGAGGAGACCGGCCTCACCGTCGCGCCCGGCGCGATCCGGGCCGCGGTGGCCGACGTGGCCGCGTTCGCCGACCTGGGGATCGCGCTGCACACCGATCGGTTGGTCTTCGAGGTCGAGGCGCGCGGCGGGCGGCTGCGGCCGGAGCCGGCCGGTGGCAGCGACGAGGTGGGCTGGTTCACGCCCGACGAGGCAGCCGCCGGGCAGCTGATGCCGTTCACCGCCGAGCTGCTCGGCCTGCCTGTGACTCCGCTGCCGGCCGACCTGCCCCGGGCGCTGCCCGCCGAGCCGGCCGGGCCGTCCGTCGACCGCCGGCAGCGCTTCGCCGCGTACGGGCTGGTCACCGACCCCGCCGACCGGGTGCTGCTCACCACGATCGCCGACGGGTACCCGGGCGCGGGCCGCTGGCACCTGCCCGGTGGCGGCACCGACCACGGCGAGCAGCCGGCCGCCGGGCTGCTGCGCGAGCTGGTCGAGGAGGCCGGGCAGCTGGGCCGGGTGGTCGACCTGATCGCCGTGGACAACCTGCACAACCCGGCCGCGCTCGGCCCGGAGGGCCGCCCGCTGGACTGGCACGGCGTCCGGGTGATCTACCGGGTACGCGTGGACGCGCCGACCGACGCGGTGGTGACCGAGCTGGCCGGCGGCTCGACCGCGCGGGCCGCCTGGTTCGCCCCGGAGCAGGTCACCGGTCTGTCGATGACCGACGTGGCGGCGCGGGCCACCGGGCAGCGGGTGAGCTGAATCGCTCGCCGAGCCGCCCTGGGTGACCTCCGGTACAGTCGGAAGTACGGCTGACCGACGAAAACGGGCGTTGAGGCCCGAGATGGGAATGAGTGGGCGGTTCGCGCGGTTAAGGGAGATATAAGTACCGCCGGCAGCTATCGCCAAGCCCCTGTCCCCTGTGCAATGGTGTACTCCGCAAAAGGGCTGCCGGACCCGAAAGGTCCGGCACGAGACAGCCGGACACCCGCCCCGCAGTGGGCGGCCAGCCGATCCGGTGATGGAGGAAACGTGCCGAGAGCCCCATGGCGCCGGCGTCGTACGACTGACAGTCCGCGCCCCGCAGGGCGTCGCTGGGCGGGCAGGTTGCGCCGCAGCAGTACGTTCGCCCGCCAGGTGCTGCTGGTCCGGGTGGGCCGCCGGGACGGCGCGGCCGTCTCCGGGACCGACCTGGTCACCCCCGACCACCGTTACGCCGACCGCCAGCGCCTCCGCTACGGCCGGCTCGACACCGACATCGAAGCGGTACGGCCCATCAGCCCGGCGCTTCCCCCGGCGACACCCGTCGACGACGAGTCCCCGGCGATGTCGATCCCGCTCCTGCCGGGTGAGCGCACCGCCGCCCGCCGGGCCAAGTTCGCGCTCGTCAACGCGTGCACGCTGAGCAGCCTCATGCTCGGCATGCTGGCCATCTTCCTGGCCATGCGCGGTGAGGTGCAGATCGCCGCGATCTGCCTGATCGCGTGCGTCGCGTTCGACGGCCTCGACGGCGCGCTGGCCCGCAAGCTCGGTGTGGCCAGCCCGTTCGGCGCGCAGATGGACTCGCTCGCCGACATGTGCTCGTTCGGCCTCGCCGCGCCGGTCGTGGTCTACGCCTCGCTCGCCGGTTCGGCGCCGCCCGCGGCCGCCGCGGTCTCCTGCGCGCTCGTCGCCGCGTGCGCGGCCGTCCGGCTCGCCCGGTTCAACGTCTCGCCGAAGGACGGCCGCTTCTTCTGCGGCGTGCCGACCACCATGGCGGCGGCAGTGCTCGCCCTGACCGTGGCCATCGGCGTGCCGGTTCCCGGCCTGGTCATGGTGGCCGGCGTGGCGCTGCTCGCCTTCGCCATGGTGTCCAGCTTCCCGTACGCGAAGCTCGCCCGGCTGCTGAAGCTGCCGCCGTGGCTCTGGCTGGCCCCGGTGGTCGGCGCGCTCGTCGACATCCGGCTCACGTTCGCCCTCGTGGTGGTGGGCTACCTGGTCAGCGGGCCGCTGCTCTGGCTGCACCAGCGCCGTACCGCCTGACCCGCGAACGACAGAAGGGGCGCCGCTCTCGCGGCGCCCCTTCTCTCATGTCAGGCGCTCAGCGCCAGCGGGCGATCACCGTCGCGCCGCCGACCACCTTGTCGCCCGGCCCGACGAGCGGGTCCGCGGCGTCGGCCGGCAGGTAGACGTCGGTACGCGAGCCGAACCGGATCAGGCCGAAGCGCTCACCCCGGGCCAGCAGCGAACCCACGGGCGCCCGCTGCACGATCCGGCGGGCGATCAGCCCGGTGCGCTGCGCCACCACCACGGTGCCGTGGTCGGTGTCCAGCACCGTGTACGCCGCCACGTTGTGCTCGGCGTCCGGCTTCATGGCGTTGACGAACCCGCCGTCGGCGACGAAGTAGTCGACCACCTTGCCGGCCACCGGAGCGCGGTTGACGTGCACGTCCAGCACCGACAGGAAGACCGCGATCCGCAGCCACTCGCCGTCACCGAAGCGCTCGTCCTGAAGGCGCTGCACGGACAGCACCTGACCGTCCGCCGAGGCGACCACCGCCGACGGGTCCTCCGGCACGTCCCGCTCCGGGTCGCGGAAGAACGCGGCCACCGGCGCGGCGGCCAGCGCCGGCAGCAGCCAGAGCTTCGACTTCGGCCGCGCGGCCCGGGCCAGGGCGGCCAGGCCGAGCGTGATGCCGGCCGCGGCCACCCCGTTCGAGTCGATGTGCATGCCCCGGGTCAGCGGCACGCTCGACGGCCGGTACGCAGGGGACAGCGAGGCCGCGAGCGCGACCGGCGCCGGGGTGAACCGCAGGTGGTGCACGCGTACCGGCGGGGTGTTGCGCAGCACCAGGTCGGTGCGTACGCCGTGCAGCACGCCCTGCCGGTCCAGCTCGCCGTCGGCACCCTCGGTGCGGAACAGCGGCGCGGCGACGCTCAGCACCGCGCCCTCGGCGAGGTATTTCGCCAGCCCGTCGATCGCGACGCGCGCCTCGTCCGCGGTGCCGCTGAACGGCTCGGCGACGACCACCACCGCGGCGGCGTCCGCCTCGGCGAGGGTGTCGACCACGCGTACCCGGTCGGCGACCCAGCGGCCCTGCGCGGTCACGTGTTCGCGCAGCGCGGCCGCCGCGGCGCCCTCCGCCGGCACCACTGTGAGCCGGTCGCCGGGGAGCAGCGCCTCGATCGCGGCGGCCAGCACCGCGGACTCCGGGGTCGCGCCGACCAGCAGGCCGGCCTTCGGGTCGTTACGCCGGGCGAACTCGCTGACGAGCGTGCGGGCGGCGCGCTCGCCGATGCGGACCGCACCGGAGGGAGCGGTGACGCGCACGGCGGGGGACTGGGTCATGTCGGACGGGCTCCTGACGAGATAGCGAACGGACGGGGCGGGCTCCGGCGACCCGGCCGGCGGCTCCGGCATGGTCGGGGTGCGCGGGCCGGCCGGCGGAGACGAGATCTCCGCCGACCAGCATAGGCCGCGTCCGGAGGGCGCCGCAGTGGCGCGGTCAGGCCGGATCCCCCGGCGTACGGCGCTGCGGAGCCGCCTCGTCGGCCGGTGGCTCGAGCGGCGGCAGTTCGCGTGTGGCCGGTTCCGCGGAGTCGGTCGTGGCCTCGGTGGCCCACTCGTCGGCGCTGTCGGGCGTCTCCGGGCCGGCGGTCGTCTCCGCGCTGCCGGCGGTCTCCGGGCCTGCGGCCGGGGAGCCGTACGGCGCCGAGACCGTGACGTCCGGCGCGGGCTGCGTGGTGGGCTGCTCCGGGGGGCGGCCCGAGCGCAGCGCGCCGATCAGCCCGAGCAGTCCGATCAGCACCAGCCCGCCGGCCAGGAACCAGCCGACCGGGGGTACGGAGAGGCCGAGGATCCGGGCCAGCAGCCACCAGACGGACAGGCCGAGGAAGACGAGTCCGAAAGCGAACGACACGATGTCGGTACGGTGTGCCTTCACCGGGTCACCTCCAGCTTGCCGGCGTTCACGTGGACGTAGAGGCGCAGCTTGCCGCCACCGGGACCGTCGGCGCCCGGGTCGGTGGTCTCCCACTGACGACCGCCGAGCCCGCCGCTGCGCCGGCCGAAGACAGTGGCGTCGCCGGCGTTCACGTCGGCCACAGTGGTCACGTCGACGTCCGGCGGTACGACAACTGTCGCGTTGCCGAGGTTCACGTCGACAGTCACCTGGACGTCCTGCTTGTCGAAGTCGATCCCGCGCAGGTCGAGCGTCGCGTCACCGAGGTTGTTCTCGTACCGGTCGGCCAGGTCGCGCAGGTCGGTCGGCGCCCAGGTGACGTTGCCGTCGATGCCGCGTACCCGGTCGTAGGACTCGGCGACGGTGGCGATGCCGAGCGCCGCCGCTGTCACCAGGCCCAGGGCGATCAGCCAGCGGGCCCGGCCGAACCAGGTGCCGACGAGCAGACCGAGGCCGATGGTCGCGAGTACCGCGGCGAAGTAGCCGGCGGCGCCGACCGGGAAGACGTCGAGCAGGTCGAGCATTGCGACCATGCCGAGCGCCAGGAAGATCAGCGAGAACGTGATCGCGCCGAGCGGCGAGCGCTCCTTGGGCCGCTTCGGCGGTCGCGGCGGCCGGACCGGTGGCGGAAAGGGCGGCGGGACGGGCGGCGATCCGGCGTACGGGCCGTGCGGGGCGAACGGCGGCCGGTAACCGCCGGGCGGCAGCGGTGCGCCCACCGGCGCGGGCGGCGGCACGGCGGCCGGCTCGTCCAGCCGGGCCCCGGCGTCCCGCGCGCCCGGCCAGGCCGGGCGCGCGCCGTACGCGGGCCAGGTGGCGGTGTCGGCGACCGGGCCGGTCACGTGCTGCATCGCGACGGTCGTCGGCTCGGACGGGCCCGGCCGGGTGCCGGCCGCGGCGGGCCAGCCCGGCGCCGGCAGCGTCGGGTAGCCGGTAGTAGGCCCGGGGTGGCCCGGCTCGCGCTCCGCGTCGGACGTGGCCGGGTGCCCCGGCTCGGACGGCGCCGCCGGCGGGTAGCCCGGCTCGGACGCGGACACCGGCGGGTAGCCGGGCTCGGAGGCGGGCGCCGGCGGGTAGCCGGGCTCGGCGGGCATGCCGCCGGACGGCGCCGCCGCGGGGTGTGCCGGTCCGGCGGGTGTGCCGGTCCACTGTGCCGCGGGGGGAGCCGCGGTCCAGGTGCCCGGCGCCGGGGCCGGCGGCGCGGGCCAGGCCACCGGTGGTACCGGACCCGGCGGGGAACCGTGCGGCGGCGCCGGCTGAGCCGGCCGCTGCGCCGGGCCGCGCTGCTCGCGGTTGAGCAGGAGCGCGCCGCCGATCAGGATCACCGCGCCGAGCAGGATCGCCCGGAACCCGTCGGTGACGACGTAGGCGAAGCCGAGCGCCACCACGATGCCGAGCACGATCACCGTGATCGGGGACATGCTGGACCGGCCCCGGCCGAGCATGGCCTCCACCGGCGAGGCGGTGTCGCCCTCGCCGGGGATGATCAGCCAGCCGGCGACGTACACGATGATCCCGATGCCGCCGAAGAAGCCGAGCACGGCCAGCAGCACTCGCCACAGCACCGGGTCGGTGTTCGTGGCCCGGCCGATGGCGGCGCACACCCCGGCCAGGTAGCGGCCCTCACGGGGGCGTACCAGGCCGTACCGGGTGGTGAAGCCGGCGGCGCCGGGCGGTGGGGCGTACCCACCGGGTGGCGGACCGCCGAACGGCGTGCCGCCGCCGGGCGGCGGGGTCGCCTGGTCGGTGGGTGCCGCTCCCGGCGGGGGCGGCGGGGCGTCCTGTGCTGCCGCCCAGGGGCGGGGCGGACGGGCAGCGTCCTCGTTCATGCCTTCGATACTGCTGCCCCGGCCGCCCGAGCAGCCTCCGGACCCGACCCTGACCCCACCCTGAGATCCTCCGCCGGTGAAACTCCGGGGCGTCCCCGTGGTCCCGGGCGTCGCGGCCGTGTGACGATCGGGGCGTCGGCGCCGCCGGCGCGTCCGCCTCGACCTGGGAGCCTCCGATCAGCAGCACCCCCGCCCCGCACGCCCCGCGCCTCTACCGGGCCACCGACCACCGGCTGGCCGCCGGGGTGGCCGCGGGCATCGCCGAGCACCTGGGCATCCCGGTGCTGCGGGTACGCGTGGCGTTCATGGTGCTGCTCGGGCTGAGCGGTCTCGGCCTGTTGCTCTACGCCGCCTTCTGGGCGGTGGTCCCGCCCCGCCCCGGCGACACCGCCGTCCCGCCCCGCCGCGACCTCGCCCAGCTGCTGCCGTTCGTGGTGATCGGGCTCGGCGTGCTGCTGCTCCAGGTGGTCGCGTTCAACTCGGTGGGCGCGGCCGGCACCGCCGGCTGGCTGGTGGCGATCATCGCGGTCGGCGCGGGCGTCATCTGGCACCAGTCCGCCCCGGAGCGCCGCCGGCAGTGGGGCGACTCGGCGGTGCCCTGGCTGGGCGCGGTGGTGGAGGAGAGCGACAGGCGCGCGTTCGTGCTGCGCTTCATCGGCGGCGGCGTGCTCGTCGCGGTGGGCATCATCGGCGTGGCGGCCGTCTACTCGCCGGCGCAGAACTTCGACGCGGTGCTCAACGGCGTGATCTTCGCGCTGGTCGGGCTGGCCGGCGTGGGTGTGGTCACCGGTCCGGTGCTCTGGCGCACCTGGAACCAGCTCCGCTCCGAGCGGGAGGGCCGCATCCGTGAGCAGGAGCGCGCCGAACTGGCCGCGATGGTGCACGACCAGGTCCTGCACACGCTGGCCCTGATCCAGCGCAACGCCAGCGACGTCAAGACGGTGCAGCGGCTGGCCCGGGGTCAGGAGCGCTCGCTGCGCAACTGGCTCTACAAGCCGGCCGCCTCGCCCACCGAGCGCTTCGCGGCCGCCCTGGAGCAGGCCGCCGCCGAGGTGGAGGACACGTTCGCCATCACCGTCGAGGTGGTGGTGGTCGGCGACCGGGAGACCGACGAGCGGGTGGGCGCGATCGTGGCCGCCGCCCGGGAGGCCCTGGTCAACGCGGCCCGCCACGCCGGTGTGCAGACCGTGTCGCTGTACGCCGAGGTGGAGCCGGAGCAGGTGAGCGTGTTCGTCCGGGACCGGGGCAAGGGCTTCGACCCGGATACGGTGGAGAATCACCGGCACGGCGTCCGGGGCTCGATCATCGGACGGATGAAGCGGCACGGCGGCCGGGCGGAGATCCGGTCCGAGCCGGGGGAAGGGACCGAGGTCCGGCTGATCCTGCCGATCAGCGGCTCCGGCTCCACGGCGGAAAGGGACAAGTGACATGTCCGAGCAGGAACCGGTCGAGGGTACGGCGCCGAGCGGGCCGCTGCGGGTGTTCCTCGTCGACGACCACGCGATGTTCCGGGCCGGCGTCCGCGCCGAGCTGGGCACGCGCGTGGAGGTGGTCGGTGAGGCCAGCTCGGTGGCCGAGGCGGTGACCCGGATCGCCGCCACCGCTCCGGACGTGGTGCTGCTCGACGTGCACATGCCCGACGGTGGTGGCCGCGCGGTGCTGGAGGCGATGCGGCGTACCCACCCGCAGGTGCGGTTCCTGGCGCTGAGCGTCTCCGACGCCGCCGAGGACGTGATCGGCCTGATCCGCGCCGGCGCGCGGGGGTACGTCACGAAGACGATCTCGCCGGAGGAGCTGACCGACGCGATCCGGCGGGTGGCCGACGGCGACGCGGTGTTCAGCCCGCGGCTGGCCGGGTTCGTGCTCGACGCGTTCGCCTCCCGGCCGGACGCGCCGGTGGCCGACCCCGAGCTGGACCAGCTCACCAACCGCGAGCGCGAGGTGCTGCGGCTGCTCGCCCGGGGGTACGCGTACAAGGAGATCGCCAAGGAGCTGTACATCTCGATCAAGACGGTCGAGACGCACGTCTCCAACGTGTTGCGCAAGCTCCAGATGTCGAACCGGTACGAGCTGTCCCGGTGGGCCGCCGACCGCCGGCTGGTCTAGGAACCGACGCCCGCCCGGGGGCGGGGCCTCGGCGACCTCGTACCCCGGGGGTGCCGGTGGTGCCCGCTCGGTCGGCATGGCATCATCCGGACGGACAAAAAACCCGGCAGTCGGGTACCCGCGAAGGGGGCCGACGCCGGCGCGGTGAACGTCACAGCCTCCCGTGTCGCAGGGATGTCCGTCGACCTGTCTGTGCCCGTCTTGCCTGTTCAGGGCCCTATCGTCCGTGCGCTTTGTGATCTTTTCTCAAGTATCGGCAACGTGGCGACCAACTAACGGCTTGATAACGGCACCTTCACGGAAAGGGCCGGTTGGTGTCACAGTGGCAGCACCTCACCCCCCGGTGTGAGGCATCTCGTCGGGCCTGCCGACCACGTGACGCCGTCTTTCGCGCCGCCGCGTGGTCGCCGACCCTGCGCGGTGTCTCGTCCAGGGTGTGGCGCCCGGCGGATCGGTACCCCTGGGGTGTCCCGAATTCCTCTGCGGTAAACCGGCGTCCTGCGGTTCGGGTCGCCGGTGGTGTCACCCCCAAAGACGTGCGTGAAACTCACGACGGAACCAGGTTAGAAAGAGGAGGCCCCTCGGAATGAGAGTCTCGAAGCGGGCGAGCGGCGCGCTCGCGGTGGGCGCGGCATTCGCGCTCGTCGCGTCCGGCTGCTCCAGCGGGAACAACGACGGTGGCGACGCCGGCGCCAGCAAGGACGGCGCGATCGTCATCGACGGCACCCAGCCGGAGAACCCCCTGGTTCCGGCGAACACCACCGAGACCGGTGGCGGCGCGATCATCGACTGGATGTGGAGCGGTCTGGTCGAGTACCCCAACAACGGTGGGGCGCCGCAGAACCTGCTCGCCGAGTCGATCGACACGAGCGACTCGAAGGTCTTCAAGGTCAAGATCAAGCAGAACACCAAGTTCCACGACGGCACCACCGTCAAGGCCGAGAGCTTCGTCAAGGCCTGGAACTGGGCTGCGTACGGCCCGAACGGCGCGCAGAACGCCTCCTTCTTCTCCGACATCCAGGGCTTCGACGAGGTCTACACCGAGGACCCGGACGGCCCGGACGGCCCGCAGAAGGCCCCGGAGCCGAAGGCCAAGGAGATGTCCGGCCTGAAGGTCGTCGACGACTGGAACTTCGAGGTCACGCTCTCCGCGCCGACCGCCGTGTTCCCGACCAAGCTCGGCTACAGCGCCTTCGTGCCGCTGCCGGACGCGTTCTTCTCGTCCACCCCGGCTGACTTCGGCAAGAAGCCGATCGGTAACGGCCCGGTCAAGCTCGTCTCCTGGCAGGACGACGTCGAGATCAAGCTGACCCGCTTCGACGACTACAGCCTGCGCGACAAGATGAAGGTCAAGGACGTCACCGTCAAGATCTACCAGGACGACACGGCGGCGTACAACGACCTGCTCGCCGGCAACCTGGACTTCCAGCAGCAGGTTCCGGTCTCCGCGCTGGCCGGTGAGAAGTGGAAGACCGACCTGGCCGAGCGGGCCATGGCCTCGACGACCCCGTCGACGGGCATCATCGCCTTCCCGATCTACGACAAGCGCTTCCAGAACCCGAAGCTGCGCAAGGCGATCTCGCTGTCCATCGACCGGCAGTCGATCACCGACAAGATCTTCTTCGGTACCCGTAAGCCGGCCGACAGCTGGGCCAACCCGCTGACCCCGGGCGCCGAGCCGGGCAACTGCACCGCCTGCAAGTTCGACGTGGCCCAGGCCAAGCAGCTCCTCCAGGAGGCCGGTGGCTTCCAGGGCAAGCTGACCCTGTCGTACAACGCGGACGCCAGCCACAAGGAGTGGATGGAGGCCGTCGCCCAGCAGATCAAGACCAACCTGGGCATCGACGCTGTTGCCGTCGGCGTGCCGACCTTCGCGGTCTTCCGCGCCAACATCAACGCCTACAAGATGACCGGTGCCTACCGGGCCGGCTGGCAGCAGGACTACCCGGACGTGGAGAACTGGATCAACCCGCTCTACGTCACCGGTGGTTCCTCGAACGACGGCAAGTACAGCAACCCGCAGGTGGACGCCCTCGCCAAGGAGGCCTCCGCGGCCCCCAGCATCGAGGAGGCCCACAAGAAGTTCGCTGAGGCCGTCAAGCTCATCGACCAGGACGTCCCGTCGATGCCGATCTACTTCGGTGGCCAGCAGTCCGGCCACTCGGAGAAGATCAAGAAGCTGGAGCTGACCAACGTCGGCGAGCTCGACATCACCTCGGTCGAGCTCTGATCCGAACGGTCTGACCCCGGGTCGGGCTCGCCTACCGGTGAGCCCGGCCCGGGGCCGTTCCGCGAGGGGGTGTACAACGAACCCCTCGCAAACGTTGTCGCCGCCGCGCCGGCCCGCCCCGGCGCTCCCTGTCTGGAGGACCACCCCATGGGCCGTTATCTCTTGAGACGGCTGCTGCAACTCGTGCCGGTGTTCATCGGCACGACGTTCCTGATCTACTGGCTCGTCTGGTCGGTGCCCGGTGACCCCTTCGCCGGCAAGTGCGGCGACCGCGGTTGCCCGCCGAACTACCGCGCCATGATGACCGAGAAGTACAACCTCGACGAGTCGATCTGGGTGCAGTACGCCAGCTACATGAAGAACCTTCTGCAGGGTGACTTCGGTATCACGTTCGGCGGTCGCGAGATCAGCGACATCATCGCCACGTCGTACCCGAACACCCTGAAGCTGGCGGTGGTCGCCCTCGCCATCGAGGCCGTGATCGGTCTCGGCGCCGGCATCCTGACCGGCCTGCGGCGCAACGGCTTCCTGGACAACCTGGTCCTGGTCTCCACCCTCTTCCTGATCGCCCTCCCGGTCTTCGTCATCGGCTTCGTGCTGCAGTGGCTGCTCGGCGTGAAGTGGGGCATCATCAACCCGACCGTGTCCAACGAGATGCGGTTCAGCGAACTGATCGTGCCGGGCTTCGTGCTCGGAAGCGCATCGATGGCGTACATCGCCCGGGTGGCGCGTACGAGCATCGCCGAGAACCGGCGTGCCGACTACGTCCGCACCGCGATCGCCAAGGGTCTCCCGATGCGCCGCGTGGTCGGCGTGCACCTGCTGCGCAACTCGCTCATCCCGGTGGTCACCCTGCTCGGCACCGACCTCGGCGCGCTGATGGGTGGCGCGATCGTGACGGAGGGCATCTTCGGCATCAACGGCATCGGCCGGCAGGTGCTCCGCTCGATCGTCACCAAGGAGAGCGCTACCGTTGTCGGCATCGTTGTGGTGCTGGTGCTCGTCTATCTCATCATGAACCTGGTGGTGGACCTGCTCTACGCCGCCCTCGACCCGAGGATCCGCTATGAGTGACCGCCGCAGCGTACGAAACGTCCCAGCAGTCTGCGCGGGCAACCACGCCCGTGCCGAGCGCAGCGAGGTACGGGCATGAGTGACCCGAATACCGCGTCGATCGTGTCGACGCCGCCCGCGACCATGCCCACCGAGGCGGGGTCGGGCGCGCCCACCAACGCGGGCCTGCCGGAGAGCGCGAAGCAGAACAAGCCGCGTGGCCTGCTCGGTGACGCCTGGATCGACCTGCGCCGCAAGCCGCTGTTCTGGATCTCGGCGACGATCATCCTGGTCTTCCTCGTGATGGCGGCCTTCCCGTGGCTGTTCACCTCCGGCGACGCGGTGAACGGCTCGCTGGACCGCAGCCGGGTCGAGCCGTCGTCGGCCGCCTGGTTCGGCTACGACGTGCAGGGCCGCGACGTCTACGCCCGGGTCATCTACGGCGCCCGCGCCTCGATCGTGGTGGCTGTGGTCTCCACCTTCCTGACGCTGCTGGTCGGCGGCACGATGGGCATCATCGCCGGCTACCGCGGCGGCTGGGTGGACGCGCTGCTCTCCCGCATCGCGGACATCTTCTTCGGCCTGCCGTTCGTGCTCGGCTCGATCGTCATCCTGACCACGTTCAACGGGTCCGGCTCCGACAACGGCGAGTGGACGATCATGGGCCTGGTCATCCTGTCCCTGAGCGTGCTGAGCTGGCCGGTCGTGATGCGGCTGATGCGCTCCTCGGTGCTCGCCACCAAGGAGGCCGACTACATCGTCGCGGCCCGCGCGCTCGGCGCCGGCACCGGCCGGATCATCCTCAAGCACCTGCTGCCGAACTGCCTGGCCCCGCTGCTGGTCTACGGCACGATCATGGTCGGCTCGTTCATCGGCGCGGAGGCCACGCTCTCGTTCCTGGGCATCGGCCTGAAGAGCCCGGTCGTCTCCTGGGGCATCATGATCAGCGAGGCGCAGAACTACATCCGGGTCTCGCCCTACCTGCTGTTCTTCCCCTCCGCGTTCCTCGTCGCCGCCGTGCTGAGCTTCGTCATGCTCGGCGAGGCGGTCCGCGAGGCCCTCGACCCGAAGCTCCGATAGGGGAACTGAGTTGTCCGACATTCTCGTGTCCGAGCAGTCCTCGCCGGGCGCCGACGGATCCGGCCGCCCCTCGGGTCGGCTGCTCGAGGTCGACGACCTTCGGGTGGAGTTCCGCACCCGGGACGGCGTCGCCAAGGTCATCAACGGAGTCACGTACCACGTCGACGCGGGGGAGACCCTCGCCGTGCTCGGCGAGTCCGGCTCCGGCAAGAGCGTCACCGCGCAGACCATCATGGGCATCCTGGACACCCCGCCCGGCTTCGTCACCGGCGGCAAGGTCCGCTTCCACGGCAAGGACATGCTCACCATGTCCCCCGAGCAGCGGCGGCGGATCCGGGGCGAGGGCATCGCCATGATCTTCCAGGACTCGCTCTCGGCCCTCAACCCGGTTTTCACAGTCGGCTTCCAGATCGCCGAGCAGTTCCGCATCCGCCGCGGCATGAGCCGCTCGGACGCCAAGAAGCGCGCGATCGAGATGCTCGACCAGGTGAAGATCCCCAACGCCAAGGGCCGGTTCAGCAACTACCCGCACCAGTTCTCCGGCGGTATGCGGCAGCGCGCCATGATCGCCATGTCGCTGGCGCTGGACCCCGAGGTGCTGATCGCCGACGAGCCGACCACCGCGCTCGACGTGACCGTGCAGGCCCAGATCATGGACCTGCTCGGCGAGCTCCAGCGGGAACGGCAGATGGGCATGATCCTGATCACCCACGACCTCGGCGTGGTCGCCGACGTCGCGGACCGGATCGCGGTCATGTACGCCGGCCGGATCGTCGAGGAAGCCGACGTCTACGACCTGTACCGCAAGCCGGCACACCCGTACACGCTCGGCCTGCTCAACTCGATCCCGCGGATGGACGAGAAGGGGCAGGAGCTCCGGACCATCAAGGGCCTTCCGCCGAACCTGATGAACATCCCGACGGGCTGCGCGTTCAACCCGCGCTGCCCGATGGCGCAGCCGATGTGCCGGGAGAAGGTCCCGCCGCTGCTGCAACTGGGCAACGGCCGGGCCAGCGCCTGCCACTTCGCCGAGGAACTGGTGAACCGTGACTGAGAACATCATCGAGGTCCGTGACCTGGTCAAGCACTACCCCGTGACCCGGGGCGTGGTGTTCAAGAAGACCATCGGTCAGGTCAAGGCGGTCGACGGCGTCTCCTTCGACCTCAAGGCCGGCGAGACGCTCGGCGTGGTCGGCGAGTCCGGCTGCGGCAAGTCGACGCTGGCCCGGGTGCTGATGAACCTGGAGAAGCCGACCGGCGGCCAGGTGCTCTACAAGGGCCAGGACATCTCCAAGCTCTCCGGTGGCGCGCTGCGGCGGCTGCGCCGGCAGATCCAGCTGGTGATGCAGGACCCGTACACCTCGCTGAACCCCCGGATGACGGTGGGTGACCTGATCGGCGAGCCGTTCGAGATCCACCCCGAGGTGGCCCCGCGCGGCAGCCGGCGCAACAAGGTCAAGGAGCTGCTCGACCTGGTCGGCCTCAACCCGGAGCACATCAACCGGTACCCGCACCAGTTCTCCGGCGGTCAGCGGCAGCGCATCGGCATCGCCCGGGCGCTGGCGCTGCGGCCCGAGGTGATCGTCTGCGACGAGCCGGTGTCGGCCCTGGACGTCTCGATCCAGGCTCAGGTGATGAACCTGCTGGAGAAGCTCCAGGCCGAGTTCGGGCTGTCGTACGTCTTCATCGCCCACGACCTGTCGGTGGTGCGGCACCTCTCCGACCGGGTCGCCGTGATGTACCTGGGCAAGATGGTGGAGATCGGCACCGAGGACGAGATCTACGAGCGGCCGACCCACCCGTACACCCAGGCGCTGCTGTCGGCGGTGCCGGTGCCGGACCCGACCGTGCGGGAGAGCAAGGCGATCATCCGGCTCCAGGGCGACGTGCCCTCGCCGGTCAGCCCGCCCTCGGGCTGCCGGTTCCGCACCCGGTGCTGGAAGGCGCAGGACGTCTGCGCCCAGGAGGTGCCGCTGCTCCAGATCCGGCCGGGCTCGGACCACCCGAGCGCCTGCCATTTCGCGGAGAAGCGGGAGATCGTCGTCACCCACGAGGTGGCCTGATCCGTTCCGGACCGCCTGCCGGCGTCAGCCCGACGCCGGCAGGCGGTTCGTCGTCTCCGTGGCCGTCACAGCGCCTCCGTGGCCGTCACAGCGGGCCGCGGCCGGCGCGCAGCAGCAGGAGCGCGAGCTGGGTGCCGTCGGCGCCGAGTTCGGACCGGAACCGCTCCAGGATCTCCCGCTCGCGGGAGAGCACCAGCCGGGTGCCGCCGGACGCCATCCGGGTCGCGCCGACCTCCTGGGAGAGCGCTGCCCGCTCCTGCCAGAGCGCGATGAGGGTGCGGTCGATCTCGTCGATCCGCCGCCGGATCTCACCGATCCGTTCCGCCGCCGCCGCGTCGTCGGTGCCGGTCCGGGCCGCCGCGGCGCCGGTCGGGTCGCCGCCGGCCGGCCGGTCGTGCCGCGCCAGGCTGCCGCTGGACTCCACCACGTCAGTCATCATCGTCGTCCCTCTCGGGGCTCGGGCCCGGTACCCGGATCCCGGGACGGAAAAGCCCCGGGCTCGGGGAGCCCGGGGCGTTTCGTAGGTCTGTGATCAGGCGCGACCCACGGCTGCCGGACTCCCGGTGCCGTAGTAAAAGTAGAAGCGCTGATCGAACACGTCGTCGAGTATGCCGACCACCCGGGCGGGCGCGCAAGAAGACGCACCAACAGGTGAGACGTGACGGCGTGCGCCGGGCGGCGGCGCGGGCGGGGAAGTGTCCGCCCGGCGGCATAGACTCGGGCTGCGATGCATCCTCTCTTCGACATTCCCACATCCCCGCCCGCGCCGGAGTCCCCGCCCGCGCCGGAGTCCCGGCCGACCCCGCCGCGCCGTCCCGGGGGCGCCGGGTCGGACCCGGCCGCCCTCCTCGACGGCCTGAACGGCCCCCAACGGAACGCGGTGACCCACGCCGGCTCCCCGCTGCTGATCGTGGCCGGCGCCGGGTCCGGCAAGACCCGGGTGCTGACCAACCGGATCGCCTACCTGCTCGCCGCCCGCGACGTGCACCCCGGCGAGATCATCGCGATCACCTTCACCAACAAGGCCGCCGGTGAGATGAAGGAGCGGGTGGCCGCGCTGGTCGGCCCGCGCGCCCGGCTCATGTGGGTCTCGACGTTCCACTCCGCCTGCGTACGCATCCTGCGGGCCGAGCACGAGCACGCCGGCCTGAAGTCGACGTTCTCGATCTACGACGCGGACGACTCGCGCCGGTTGATGCAGATGGTCGCCCGCGAGCTGGATCTGGACCCGAAGCGCTACCCGGCCCGGGGCCTGGCCGCCCAGGTGTCGAACCTGAAGAACGAGCTGGTCGACCCGGAGGAGTTCGCCGGCCGGGCCAAGGGGCCGAACGAGCGGGCGCTGGCCGAGGCGTACACGCTCTACCAGCGGCGGCTGCGCGAGGCGCACGCGCTGGACTTCGACGACCTGATCATGACGACTGTGCACCTGCTCCAGTCGCACCCGCACGTGGCGGAGAGCTACCGGCGCCGGTTCCGGCACGTGCTGGTGGACGAGTACCAGGACACCAACCACGCCCAGTACGTGCTGATCAAGGAACTGGTCTCCGGTACCGAGGGGATCCCGCCGGCGGAGCTGTGCGTGGTCGGTGACGCCGACCAGTCGATCTACGCGTTCCGCGGCGCGACCATCCGCAACATCCTGGAGTTCGAGCGGGACTTCACCGACGCCCGCACGATCCTGCTGGAGCAGAACTACCGCTCGACCCAGACCATCCTCAACGCCGCCAACGCGGTGATCGACCGCAACACCTCCCGCAAGCCGAAGCGGCTGTGGAGCGACGCCGGGTCCGGCGAGCAGATCGTCGGGTACGTCGCCGACACCGAGCACGCCGAGGCCGACTGGGTGGCCCGGGAGATCGACCGGCTGGTCGACGACGGCGAGACCCGCCCGGGCGACGTGGCGGTGTTCTACCGCACGAACGCCATGTCCCGCGTGTTCGAGGAGGTGTTCATCCGGGTCGGCCTGCCCTACAAGGTGGTCGGCGGGGTGCGCTTCTACGAGCGCAAGGAGGTCCGCGACGCGCTCGCGTACCTGCGCGCCGTGGTCAACGACGACGACACGGTCAGCCTGCGCCGGGTTCTCAACACCCCGCGCCGGGGCATCGGCGAGCGGGCCGAGGCGTGCGTGGAGGCGCTGAGTGCCCGGGACCGCATCTCCTTCGGCGCCGCGTTGCGCCGGGCCAAGGACGCGCCGGGCATCTCCACCCGGGCGGCGAACGGCATCGCCGAGTTCGTCGCGTTGCTCGACGCGGCGCGGGAGCTGGCCGGCACCGGCACCCCGGAGGAGGTGCTGGAGGCGGTGCTGACCCGCTCCGGCTACCTGGCCGAGCTGGAGGAGAGCCTCGACCCACAGGACGCCGGCCGGGTGGACAACCTCCAGGAACTGGTGAGCGTCGCCCGGGAGTACACCGAGCGGATCGAGGCGCTCGGCGCCGACGACGAGCGAGCCACGCTCGCCGGTTTCCTGGAGCAGGTGGCGCTCGTCGCCGACGCCGACCAGATCCCCTCCGACGACCCGGACCACCAAGGGGTGGTCACGCTGATGACGCTGCACACCGCCAAGGGCCTGGAGTTCCCGGTGGTCTTCCTGACCGGCCTGGAGGACGGCGTCTTCCCGCACCTGCGCTCGCTCGGCGACACCCGCGAGCTGGAGGAGGAGCGGCGGCTGGCGTACGTGGGCATCACCCGGGCCCGCCAGCGTCTCTACCTGTCCCGCGCGGTGACCCGGTCGGCCTGGGGCGCGCCCGCCTACAACCCGCCGTCGCGGTTCCTGGAGGAGCTGCCGCCCGAGCTGGTCCGCTGGGAGCGCACCGAGGGGTCGTACACCTCGTGGGGCGGCGGAGGCGGGGGCGTCGGCGGCCGGGCGGACCGGCTGGGCCGCAGCGGCTTCGCCGGCGGCACGCCCAAGGCGACCGAGCTGGCGAAGCGGCTGGGCGTGGACGCCAGCCGGCTGGCCACCGCGAGCGAGCTGAAGCAGGCTCCGAAGGTCGCGGTGGGCGACCGGGTCAACCACCAGCGGTACGGCCTGGGCCGGGTGCTGGCGGTGGAGGGGGCCGGGCCGGGTGCCCGGGCCCAGATCGACTTCGGCGACCAGACCATGTGGCTGGTGCTGCGGCACGCCCCGATCGACAAGCTCTGAGCGTCAGGCGGGCGGACCGCAGGCGCGGCCGGGCTGGAGACCGGCCCGGCCACGCCGGTGGACCACTGCGTCAGCAGGCCACGCCGATGCCCCGGGCACGCAGGAACGGCGCCGGGTCGATCTGGTTCCACATCGCGCCCTGGTGCACCTCGAAGTGCAGGTGCGGGCCGGTGGAGTCGCCGGTGGAGCCCTCGTACCCGATGACCTGACCGGCCTTGACCGTGTCGCCGACGCCGACGGCGAGCCGGCTCTGGTGGGCGTAGTGGGTCAGGTAGCCGTTGTGGTGGTCGATGAAGACCGAGATGCCGTAGCCGTCGCCCACGTCACCGGCCTTGACCACGGTGCCCGCTGCGGCGGCGTGGATCGGCGTGCCGGCCGGCATGGCGAAGTCGATGCCGGCGTGCTGGGTGCCCCAGCGGGGCCCGTAGCACGACGTGATGTCGGCGCCCTTCATCGGGATGACCCAGGTGGGCTTCTTCGCCACTGTCGTCTTCTTCGGCTTCGGCTTGGGTTTCGCCGTCGCCGTCTTCTTCGGTGCCGGGCTGGTCGCGCTCGCGCTCGGGCTCGGCGACGGGCTGGCCGGTACAGCGGACGGGGTGACCGGCTCGCGGGCCGAACGGTCGGCGCGGTCGGCGTCGTCGGCGCGGGCCGCTACGCCGAGGTCGACGGCGGCCGGCGTCGGGTCGGACGGGGCGGTGGTGACGACCACGCCGCCGATGCCGAGGCCGAGCAGGGCCACCGCGCCGGTGACCACGTAAACGGTGCGCCGGGCGCGGCGCGGGCGCCGGTGCCGGGCGGGAGCGTTGTCCGGGGTGGGGCTGCTGTGCTGCACGGGATCCTTCATCGGTTCGAGGGGCACGTGACCTCGAAATACTGGTGTCGGTGCAGGTCGCAGCGGGTATCGGGGGTGCGGAGGCGGTGGCCCGCGCCGCCACCGCGCGTCCGGTTTCGGACCGGCCGGCCGGTTCGCTCGAAGAGACGATCATTCGGCGATGTGCTCCCGCTCACACCGGCCGGTGTGACGTGGCAGACATCGGCACAGACGAAACCGCCCGGACCGTGCGGTCCGGGCGGTGATGGGGCGGTACGGAGCGTCAGGACGCGGCTACGTCGCTGTAAACTGCCTCGACTTCGAGCTGAATGTCCACTCCGCGATCCTTGAGGAACGCCACCGGGTCCTGCGGCTGGCCCTTGACATGGATCTCCAGGTGCAGGTGGGAGCCGTAGGAGTGGCCGGTGTTGCCGACCAGGCCGAGCTGGTCGCCGGCCTTCACCTCCTGGCCCTCCTTGACCGTCACCGCGGAGGAGTGGCCGTAGATGGCCTCGCTGCCGTCGGAGTGCTGGACGATGACGGCGTAGCCGTAGCCGCCGAACCAGCCGGCCTTGGTGACGGTGCCGGCGTGGACCGCCTTGTAGGGCGTGCCCTCCGGGGCGACCAGGTCGATGCCGGTGTGCAGCTTGCCCCACCGCATGCCGTAGGGGGACTTGAAGTCGTAGCCGTGCAGCGGCAGGAGCCACGGGTCCTGCTCGGCGGCCTTGCTGTCGGAGCGGTCGGCACGGGACGGGCGCTCCGCGCTGTCGGCGCGGGCGGCGGCGTCCTGGCTGGCGACCGAGGCCTGCCGGAGCTCGTCGAGGACCGACGGGCTGACGCTCTTGGCATCGGGGAGGGCGTTCGCGCCGATGGCGACGATGCCGGCGCCGACGAAGGCGGTGGTGACCACCGCGGCGTAGCGGCTCCGCGGGGGGGTGGGTACGCGGCGGCGGCCGCGATAGCGATCGGGCTCAGACGACAGGCGCTGGCGCACGCACACCCTCCGTTGTCGGGGATCCGATGCGACTCCGGACCGTTCGGTGAAGCTCGGTCGAACCTCCGGTGCCGCGTCGTCACCCGTCCGTGGACCTGATGACAACCGTGGACACGTTAGCCAACCGCCACTCCTGTCACAAGCCGAAGCGCCGAAATGGTGATTCGTTATGTCCAATTCCATCCGACCTTGTCATAGCTCGTGCCGCCGGTCGGATGGTATGTCGACTGCCCATTCGTCGCGGACAGTGACCGAACGGCGGAGGTGTCCGGCTTTCCGCGTACCCGGGTGGGCGGTAGTGGGGCGGCTCGTATGTGGGAAGGTCCGGCCCGGCTTCCCGCCTCCGGTCCGGCCGGGTTACCGTTCGTTCAGGTCAGGAGTGCCGGTGAAAGGTGTGCGCAGATGAGCTCTCGTATCCGGGTCGTCGTCGCGAAGCCCGGCCTGGACGGCCACGACCGGGGGGCGAAGGTGGTCGCCCGCGCCCTGCGTGACGCGGGCATGGAGGTCATCTACACCGGCCTGCACCAGACGCCCGAGCAGATCGTCGAGACCGCCATCCAGGAGGACGCGGACGCGGTCGGCCTGTCGGTGCTCTCGGGCGCGCACATGACGCTGTTCAAGCGCGTCGTCGAACTGCTCACCGAGCGGGACGCCACCGACATCGTGGTGTTCGGCGGCGGCATCATCCCCGAGGCCGACATCCCGGAGCTGGAGCGGCTCGGCGTCGCGAAGATCTTCACCCCGGGCGCCACCACCGGGTCGATCGTCGAGTGGGTGCGGGAGAACGTCGCCCAGCCGGTCGGCTGACCCCGCCCGGTTCCCGGCCCCTGCGTGCCCGGCCCCCGCGTTTCCGGCTCCGGGCACGGGGGAGGGGCCGGACGCACCCCTCACACGCCCGGCCCCTCTATGCACGATGCCCCGCCGCCACCCCTCGACCGACAGGGCATCGGCCGCTCCCGTCGCCGCGCTTGACCAGCGCGCCGACATCACACTCAACGACGCCCCCGACGGGCGGTTACGCCCGGGCCCGGACATCCCCCGGACGGCTGACGCCCCCGTGCGCCGGCGCCGCGGTGATCGGCCCGGCCGAGCCCGGTCTGTGCATTACCGCACACCCCGCACCCGCTCGGTTGCCGCCCGTTCCCATCTCGTTAGGCTGCGGCAAATGGCCTGTCTCATCTGATGACAGGCGTCAAACTGATTTTCCGAAGCTGGTGGCGGCGCGACGGCGCGCCGCGGAGACGGGACGGGACGCGCAATCGTGGACCTGTACGAGTACCAGGGGCGGGACCTGTTCGAGCGGCACGGCTTGCCCGTGCTCGCCGGCGGCGTCGCCACTACCCCGGAGGAGGCCCGCGCGATCGCCGAACGCCTCGGCGGCCGGGTGGTCGTCAAGGCGCAGGTGAAGGTCGGTGGCCGCGGCAAGGCCGGCGGCGTGAAGCTGGCCGAGGGCGCGGAGGAGACGGTGGCCCGGGCCACCGACATCCTCGGCATGGACATCAAGGGTCACACCGTCCACAAGGTCATGATCACCGTGACCGCGGACGTGGCCGAGGAGTACTACTTCTCGTACCTGCTCGACCGGGCGAACCGCACCTTCCTCTGCATCGCCAGCGTGGCCGGCGGTATGGACATCGAGCAGGTCGCGGCCGAGACCCCGGAGCGGGTCGTGAAGGCGCCGATCGACGCCAACACCGGCGTGGACGAGGCGAAGGCGCGCGAGATCGTCACCGCGGCCGGCTTCCCGGCCGAGATCGCCGACCAGGTGGTCGAGGTCGCGGTCAAGCTGTGGCAGGCGTTCGTGGCCGAGGACGCCACGCTCGTCGAGGTGAACCCGCTGGCCACGACCAAGGACGGCAAGCTGCTGCTCCTGGACGCCAAGGTCACCCTGGACGAGAACGCCGGATTCCGGCACCCGGACCACGAGGCCCTGGTCGACCAGGCGTCGGTGGACCCGCTGGAGCAGGCCGCGAAGGCCAAGGACCTCAACTACGTCAAGCTCGACGGCGAGGTCGGCATCATCGGCAACGGCGCGGGCCTGGTCATGTCCACGCTCGACGTGGTCGCGTACGCGGGCGAGCGGCACGGCGGCGTCAAGCCGGCCAACTTCCTCGACATCGGCGGCGGCGCGAGCGCCGAGGTGATGGCGAACGGCCTGGAGATCGTCCTGTCCGACCCGTCGGTCAAGAGCGTCTTCGTCAACGTCTTCGGCGGCATCACCGCCTGTGACGCGGTCGCCAACGGCATCGTGCAGGCGCTGGCGCTGCTGGAGCAGCGCGGCGAGAAGGCCACCAAGCCGCTCGTCGTGCGCCTCGACGGCAACAACGCCGAGGCCGGCCGGGCGATCCTCGACGGCGCGGCCAACCCGCTGATCCAGCGGGTCGACACCATGGACGGCGCGGCCGAGCGGGCCGCCGAGCTGGCAGCTGCGGGGGTCTGACAATGGCTATCTGGCTGACCAAGGACTCCAAGGTCATCGTGCAGGGGATGACCGGTTCCGAGGGCTCCAAGCACACCCGGCGGATGCTCGCCGCCGGCACCAACGTGGTCGGCGGCGTGAACCCGCGCAAGGCCGGCACGACCGTCGACTTCGACGGCACCGAGCTGCCCGTCTTCGCCTCCGTCGCGGACGCGATGAAGGAGACCGGCGCGGACGTCACCGTCATCTTCGTGCCGCCGCAGTTCACCAAGGCCGCCGTGGTCGAGGCGATCGACGCCGGCATCGACCTGGCCGTGGTGATCACCGAGGGCGTGCCGGTGCACGACACCGCCGCGTTCTGGGCGTACAACCGGGCCCAGGGCGAGCGCACCCGGATCATCGGCCCGAACTGCCCGGGCATCGCCTCGCCGGGCGCGTCGAACGCCGGCATCATCCCGGCCGACATCACCGGCTCCGGCCGGATCGGCCTGGTCAGCAAGAGCGGCACGCTGACCTACCAGATGATGTACGAGCTGCGCGACATCGGCTTCTCCACCTGCGTCGGCATCGGCGGTGACCCGATCATCGGCACCACCCACATCGACGCCCTGGCCGCCTTCGAGGCGGACCCGGAGACCGACGCGATCGTCATGATCGGTGAGATCGGCGGCGACGCCGAGGAGCGGGCGGCCGAGTTCATCAAGGCCAACGTCACCAAGCCGGTGGTCGGCTACATCGCCGGCTTCACCGCCCCGCCCGGCAAGACCATGGGCCACGCCGGCGCGATCATCTCGGGCTCGGCGGGCACCGCCGACGCCAAGAAGGCGGCGCTGGAGGCGGTGGGCGTGAAGGTCGGCAAGACCCCGACCGAGACCGCCAACCTGATGCGGGAGATCATGTCCGGCCGCTGAGCGGTCGAGTGACGTGTCGAGGGGGCCGACCGGGGAACCGGTCGGCCCCCTCGCGTTCAGCGATACCAGTACGGGTAGTACGAGTTGCCCCGGGCGCGCACGATGGCGCTGGCGACGATGTTGATCACGCCGAACGCGATGGCCAGCCAGCCGAGCAACTGCGACCGGCCGTTGCGCCGGGCGTCGCGGATCGACAGCGCGCCGAAGACGATGCCCAGGATCCCGCAGCAGAGCAGGCCGAAGACGATGCCGAGGACGCCCCAGAGCGTGGTCCGGTCCCGGCCGACGGCCGGTGGCGGCGGGGGCGGCGGATACGGAGCGTGCACGGCTTCCTCCGAGCGGTCGGCACCGCGACGGGAACGGTCGCGTCTGAGGCCGAGGCTAGACCGGATCACCACCGCGGGACCGGGGTTCGGCGAACTCGCCACGCTGCCGACCCGGTATCGGACTGCCGTCCTTCCCGCGGCGTGCCAGAGTAGACACGATGTCACGCGTCACCCCTGACCAGCCCCGCCGTCCGGCCACCGGTCCCCCCGCCGGCGCCCGGCCGCCCGGCCGTGCCCGCCCGGCCGCGCGGGTGCCCGCACCCCGATCGGGTGAGGAGCCCCGCAGCCGGGCCCCGCTGCCGGTCGCCGCCGGGGTGGCCGCGCTCTGGGCGGCGCTGACCTCGTGGCTGCCGGTGTCCGCCGTGCTGGGCCTCGCCCAGCTCAGCGAGGACGCCGGATCGTTCGGCGGCGCGTTGCGCGCCGGCCTGGCCGGCTGGCTGCTCGGGCACGGGGTGCCGTTGCAGACCACCGCCGGGCCGCTCAGCCTGGCGCCGCTCGCGCTGAGCGCGCTCGTCGTCTGGCGGCTCACCCGCGCCGGGGTGCACGTCAGCCGGGCCGTCGGCGCGCGCGGGGCCGGCTCACCCCGCCAGGCGCTCACCGTCGCGGTCGCCGTCGGCATCGGGTACGCGCTGCTCGGCGCGCTCGCCGCGTTCGCTGTCGACGCGGGCGGCCTGCGGGTCTCCCCGGTCACCGCCGCGCTCACGTTCGCCGCGTTCGGCGTACCCGCCGCCCTGGTCGGCGCGCTGCGCACCACAGGTGTCTGGGCGCTGCTGGCCGAGCGCTGCCCACCGCCGGTGCGCGACGGTCTGCGTACCGGACTGGTGGCGGCGCTGCTGCTGTGCGGCGCGGGTGCCGGTGCGGCCGGGCTGGCGGTGGCCACCGGTGGCGGCGACGCGGCCGACATGATCGGGGCGTACCGGACCGGGGTGGCCGGTCAGGCGGGCATCACACTGGTCAGCCTCGCCTACGCGCCGAACGCGACCGCCTGGTCGGCGAGCTACCTGCTCGGCCCCGGGTTCGCGGTCGGCACCGACACCGCCGTCCGCACGAGTGAGGTCTCCGTGGGCGCGCTGCCGGCCGTACCGCTGCTGGCGGGCCTGCCGCGCGGCCCGATGGACGGGCTCGGTGGCGCGCTGCTGGCCGTGCCGGTGCTGGCCGCCATGGCGGCCGGCTGGCTGCTGGCCCGGCGGCTGCTGCGCGTGGCGGCCGAGGAACGCACCGAGGCGGGCTGGCCGGCGCTGCTGCTGCCGGCCGCGCTCGCCGGACCGGTCGCGGGCGCGCTGCTGGGGCTGTTCGCGGCGGCCTCCGGCGGGTCGCTCGGCGGTGGCCGGCTGGCCGAGGTCGGGCCGTCACCGTGGGCGGTGGCCGCGGTGGCCACGCTCGTGATCGGGGTGGGCGCGGCGCTCGGCGCCGCCGCCACCCGCACGCTGACCCGCCCGACCCCTCCGCCCCGCGCCACCCCGGCTCCCCGCTGACCTCGCGGCGCGGCTCGGGAACGCGAGAGGGGCGCCCACCGGATGGTGGACGCCCCTCGTCGGACGCCGGTCAGGCGCCGAAGTTGTTCATGTTGATCGCCGCGCCCGCGATGGCGCTGACGATGCCGACGACCACGCCGACGGCACCGCAGATCAGGGCGGCCCGGGCCTGGCCGGCGTTGCTGGCCTCACCGGCCTGGACCTTCTTCTGGCCCAGCACGCCGAGGACGACGGCGACGATGCCGGCCGGGACGCCCAGCAGCGGGCAGCACAGGCCGAGCACGATCGACGCGATGCCGACGATCATGCCGGCCAGGCCCATGGTGTTGTTCTGACCCTGCCCCGGGCCGCTGGGGTAGCCGGCGGCCGGGTACTGCGGCGCGGCGCCGTACGGCTGCTGCTGCACGTACGGGTCCTGGCCGTAGGCGGGCTGACCCGACGTGGGCTGGCCGTACGGCTGGCCCGAGGTCGGCTGCTGGCCGTACTGCGGCTGCTGCCCGTACGGGGGCTGCTGGCCGTACTGCGGGGCCTGCGGCGGCTGGGCATACGGGTCGTGCGGCTGCGCGTTCGGGTCCTGGTTCGGCTGCTGGCCGTACGGGTCCTGTCCGGGGTAACCGGGCTGCATGTCTGGTGCTCCTCAGATCGGTTCGGGTTGTCGGTCAGTTGCTGCCGCTGTTGCCGGCGAGACCAGCAAGGCCGCCGAGGAGGCAACATCCCACCACGATGATGCCGATCCAGATCAGGCCGACGATGAGGGCCCACTTGGACCACTTCTTGGACTCGGCGGCGGCGGCTTGGGCGCCCGCGTAGTCACCCTGCTGGATCAGCGGGTTGACCTTCGACGCGTTGATGATGGCCGGGATCGCGAGCGGCCAGAACAGGAAGATCGCGACGATGGACATCGTCATGTTGTTGTCGATCTGCTGCGGCTGCTGCGGGGGGTATCCGGGCTGCATTCGAAGTACTCCTCGGTCCGGTGGCACGCGGCGTGCCGGGTTCACTGGGGGTGCGGGCCGGGCACGGGGCCGGACACCGGGCGACCGGCAGCGTACCGCGATCACGCCACCGGGGAGGTCACCCGATGAGCCGCCGCCCCGCGGCCGGGCCGCCTGACCTGCCCGATAGGGTTGCCCGGTGACCGAGCCCGCGTCCGTCGCCCGCCTCGTCGTCCTCGTCTCCGGTTCCGGCAGCAACCTCCAGGCGCTGCTGGACGCCACCGCCGACCCCGGGTACGGCGCCCGGGTGGTCGCCGTCGGCGCCGACCGGGACGGGATCGCCGGCCTGGACCGGGCCGCCGCAGCCGGTGTGCCGTCCTTCGTCGAGCGCGTCAAGGACCACCCCACCCGCGCCGACTGGGACAAGGCGCTCGCCGCGCGGGTCGCCGAGCACCGGCCCGACCTGGTCATCAGCGCCGGGTTCCTCAAGCTGGTCGGTCCGGAGTTCCTGGCCGCGTTCGGCGACCGCTACCTCAACACGCACAACACGCTGCTGCCGGCGTTCCCCGGCATCCACGGCCCCCGCGACGCGCTGGCGTACGGCGTCAAGGTCACCGGGGCCACCCTGTTCTTCGTCGACGCCGGCATGGACACCGGCCCGATCGTGGCCCAGGTCGCCGTGCCGGTGCAGGACGACGACGACGAGGACACGCTCACCGAGCGCATCAAGTCCGCCGAGCGGCGCCAGCTCGTCGAGCAGGTCGGCCGCCTGGTCCGTGAAGGTTGGACGATCACCGGCAGAAAGGTCACCATCCCGTGAACGCCACTGAGGACGCCGGCCGCCGCCCGATCCGGCGCGCGCTGGTCAGCGTCTACGACAAGACCGGCCTGGCCGAGCTGGCCCGCGCCCTGCACGAGGCCGGCGTGGAGATCGTGTCGACCGGGAGCACCGCGTCGACGATCTCCGGCGCCGGGGTGCCGGTGACGCCGGTCGAGCAGGTCACCGGCTTCCCGGAGATCCTCGACGGGCGGGTCAAGACGCTGCACCCGAAGATCCACGGCGGCCTCCTCGCCGACCTGCGCAAGGACGCGCACGCCGCGCAGCTCGACGAGCACGGCATCGCCGGCATCGACCTGCTGGTCTCCAACCTGTACCCGTTCCAGGCCACCGTCGCCTCCGGCGCCGACACCGACGAGTGCGTCGAGCAGATCGACATCGGCGGTCCGGCGATGGTGCGGGCCGCGGCGAAGAACCACGCCTCGGTGGCGGTGGTGACCGACCCGGCCGCGTACCCGGCGGTGGTGGCCGCGCTCGCCGAGGGCGGCTTCACGCCGGCCCGGCGCCGGGCGCTGGCGGCCCGCGCGTTCGCCGACATCGCCGACTACGACGTCGCGGTGGCCGACTGGTTCGCCACCACCGTGTCGCCGGTCGAGGACGGCTGGCCGGAGTTCGCCGGGCTGGCACTGCGCCGCCAGGCGGTGCTGCGGTACGGCGAGAACCCGCACCAGGCGGCGGCGCTCTACACCGACCCGGGCGCGCCGGCCGGGCTGGCCCAGGCCGAGCAGCTGCACGGCAAGGAGATGTCCTACAACAACTACGTCGACGCGGACGCCGCCTGGCGGGCCGCCAACGACTTCGCGGACCAGCCGGCGGTGGCGATCATCAAGCACGCCAACCCGTGCGGCATCGCCGTCGGTGCGGACGTGGCCGAGGCGCACCGAAAGGCGCACGCCTGCGACCCGGTCTCCGCGTTCGGCGGCGTGATCGCGGTGAACCGGCCGGTCGACGCGGCGATGGCCGGCCAGGTCGCGGAGATCTTCACCGAGGTGCTCGTGGCGCCCGGCTTCGACGCGGACGCGCTGGAGCTGCTGCGGGCCAAGAAGAACCTCCGCCTGCTGCGGGCGCCCGAGTTCGCCGTGCGGCCCGCGGAGTGGCGGCAGGTCAGCGGTGGCGTGCTGGTGCAGACGCGGGACGCCGTCGACGCGCCCGGCGACGACCCGTCCGGCTGGACGCTCGCGACCGGCGACCCGGCCGACGAGGCGACGCTGCGCGACCTGGCGTTCGCCTGGCGGGCGGTCCGCGCGGTCAAGAGCAACGCGATCCTGCTGGCCCGCGACGGCGCCACCGTCGGTGTCGGCATGGGCCAGGTCAACCGGGTGGACTCGGCGCGGCTGGCGGTCAGCCGGGCCGGTGACGAGCGGGCCCGCGGCTCGGTCTGCGCCTCGGACGCGTTCTTCCCGTTCGCCGACGGTCCGCAGATCCTCATCGACGCCGGGGTGCGGGCGATCGTTCAGCCGGGTGGATCGATCCGGGACGAGGAGACCATCGCGGCCTGCAAGGCGGCCGGCGTGACCATGTACCTCACCGGCACCCGGCACTTCTTCCACTGACGAGTCCGGCCTCCGGGTGCGTCGGTCGTCCATCCGACGACTGACGCACCCGGACGTCGTGCCGTTGCCCGCCGCGGGAGGCGGTTGCTAGCGTGTGTGCGGCGACGATCGAGCGTCTCCGCTGTCTGTGAGCCCGGCAGGTGTGCCATGCGCGTTCGCGACCGGTTGACCGCCGTCGTCGTCACGCTGGCGTTCGTCCTGGCCGGACTGGGAGCGGCAGCCGCACCCGCCGTCACCGCACCGGCCGTCGCCCCGATCGTCGAAGCGCTCGCCGCCGCGCGGCCCGCTCCCGACGTCGCACCACCCGCCGAAGCGCTCGCCGCCGCGCCGGCCGCCGCCTCGGCGAGCGGAACGAGCCCGGCCGCGCTGCGTGCCGCGTATCCCCGAATCTCCTGGTCGGAGCTTGCCGCCGGGCCGTGGCACGACCACGGCGGCGGTCTCGGCTACGCCGACGGACCGGACGACCTGGCCCCGGCCGCGCTCCCGCGCGTGGCCGGTCCGGCGGTGCCGGAGCCGGTCGTGCCCGCGCCCCGGCCGCCTGTCGTGCCGCTGCCGCCGCGCGGCCCGCTCGCCGCGCGCGCCCCGCCGGCCGCCTGAGCCGCACCGAACCCGCAGCCCGCACCCGGGACGCGCGCTCGCGCCGCACCGGACACCGCCGCGTCGACCCGGCGGTCTCCGCCGCGAGCTGCCGTCCACCGGTACGGCGGCGCGCCTCACGCCGCCGGGCCGCCTCGGGTTCGTCCCGGGTCCGCCTTCCGCACGCGTGCCCGCATCGGAGGCCCCGCCCCCTCTTCCTCCGGGGGACGGGGCCTTCGTCGTCACGCCTCGGTGCGTACCTCGGCGAAGTGGCAGGCGCTGGGGTGCGGGTCCGCCGCGCGCGGTACCGCCTGCGGGTCCTGCGTCGCGCAGACCTCCTCGGCCTTCCAACAGCGGGTCCGGAAGTGGCAGCCGGACGGCGGCTCGGCCGGGCTCGGCACGTCGCCGGTGAGCCGGATGATGGTCCGCCGGTCGCGGGCCTCCGGGTCGGGCACCGTCACCGCCGACAGCAGCGCCTGGGTGTACGGGTGGGTCGCGCGCTGGTAGATCTGCTCCTCGGTGCCGATCTCCACGATCCGGCCCAGGTACATCACCGCCACCCGGTCGGAGATGTGCCGGACCACCGACAGGTCGTGGGCGATGAAGATGTACGACAGCCCCAGCTCGTCCTGGAGCTGCTCCAGCAGGTTGATCACCTGGGCCTGGATGGAGACGTCCAGGGCCGACACCGGCTCGTCGCAGACGATGATCTCGGGCCGCAGCGCGAGCGCCCGGGCGATGCCGATGCGCTGCCGCTGACCGCCGGAGAACTGGTGCGGGTAGCGGTTGACGTGCTCCGGGTTGAGCCCGACCACGTCCAGCAGCTCCTGCACCCGCTGCCGCCGGCTGCGCTTCGGTGCCGCCTCCGGGTGGATCTCGAACGGCTCGCCGATGATGTCGCCGACAGTCATGCGCGGGTTCAGCGAGGTGTACGGGTCCTGCATCACCATCTGCATGTTCCGCCGCAGCCGGCGCAGGTCCGCCCCTGCCGCCCGGAGCAGGTCGCGCCCCTCCAGCGTGACCCGCCCGGCGGTCGGCGTCTCCAGGCGCATGAGCAGCCGGGCCAGCGTGGACTTGCCGCACCCGGACTCGCCGACCACGCCGAGCGTCTCACCGCGCCGCAGCTCGAACGAGACGCCGTCGACCGCCTTGACCTGGCCGATGGTCTTCTTGAACAGCACGCCCTGGCTGATCGGGAAGTGCTTGACCAACTGGTCGACGGCGAGGATCGTCTCGCCGCGCACCTTGGCGGGTTCAGCCGTCGCGGTCATCGTGCACCTCCTGGGCGAAGTGGCACGCGCTGGTCCGCCCGTCGCCGAGCACCAGGTCGTGCGGCACCTCGTCCACACAGACCGGCTGGACGTACGGGCACCGGGGGTGGAACGGGCAGCCGGACGGGATCGCCATCAGGTTCGGCGGCAGCCCGCGGATGCTGGACAGCGCCTGGCCGCGCACGTCCAGGCGCGGGATCGACTCCAGCAACCCCTTCGTGTACGGGTGGGCCGGCGCCCGGTACAGCGCATGCACGTCGGCGTGCTCGACGATGCGGCCCGCGTACATGACCGCGATCCGGTCGGCGACGCCGGCGACCACGCCCAGGTCGTGGGTGATCAGGACGAGCGCCATGCCGAGATCCCGGCGCAGGTCGGCCAGGAGGTCCATGATCTGCGCCTGCACCGTGACGTCCAGCGCGGTGGTCGGCTCGTCGGCGATCAGCACCTTCGGGTCCAGCGCCAGCGCCATCGCGATCATGACGCGTTGCCGCATGCCGCCGGAGAACTGGTGCGGGTAGTCGCCGAGCCGCTTCGCCGCGGCCGGGATCCGGACCAGGTCCATCAGTTCGACGGTGCGCCTGCGCGCGTCGGCCCGCGACATCCCGGCCCGCTCGCGCAGCGACTCGCCGATCTGCCAGCCGACCGGGAAGACCGGGTTCAACGCCGACAACGCGTCCTGGAAGATCATCGCGATCTCGGCGCCGCGGATCTGCCGGCGCTCCTCCTCCGGGCGGGTGAGCAGGTCCCGCCCCTGGTAGAGGATCTGCCCGGCGCGCACGTACGCGGGCGGGGTGTCCAGGATGCCCATGATCGCCTGGGCGGTGACGGACTTGCCGGAGCCGGACTCGCCCAGCACCGCGAGCGTCTCACCGGCGTCCAGGTGGTACGTCACCCCGTTGATCACCCGGGCCACGCCCTCGCGGGTGCGGAACTCGACGTGCAGGTCCCGTACCTCCAGCAGGTGCCCGCCGGGCGGCGTGGGTGAGGCCGGCGTGGGCCGGACCGCGTTCTGCGTCATGAGGAAGTCACCGCAGCTTCGGGTCGAAGGCGTCGCGGATCGCGTCGCCGAGCATGATGAAGGCGAGCACGGTCAGGGCCAGGAACGTCGACGGCACGATCAGCGGTGTCGCCGACTCGCGCATGTGCACCCGGCCGGCGTCGATGTCGATGCCCCAGGAGATGGTCGGCGCCTTCAGGCCGATGCCGAGGAAGCTCAGCGTCGCCTCGGCCGCGATGAACGACCCGAGCGCGATGGTGAGCACCACGATGGCCGGGGCGAGCGCGTTCGGCAGGATGTGCCGCCACATGATCCGGCCGTTGCCGGCCCCGAGCATCCGGGCTGCGGCCACGTAGTCCTGCTCCCGGGCGGTGATCACCGAGGAGCGGACCACCCGGGCCGCCGTGGTCCACCCGAGCAGCGCCAGGACGAGGATCACCGCGAACAGCCGTACCGTGTCGCCGCTGGTGCTGACGCGCTTGAGCAGCACGATCGCGGCCAGCAGCAGCGGGATGCCGAGCACGATGTCGATCACCCGGGACAGCACCGCGTCGACCCACCCGCCGAAGTAGCCGGCGAGCATGCCGACGACGAGCGCGATCACGCCGGTGATCAGCGCGGAGAACGCGCCCACGAGCAGCGAGGCGCGGGCGCCGTAGACCGCGCGGGCGAACGTGTCGCAGCCCTGGAAGTCGTACCCGAAGATCGCCCCGCCGGACGGCCCGGCGTGCTGCCGGGACAGCACGCAGTCGCGCGGGTCGTTGGCGGCGAACAGCCCGGGTGCCACGGCCATCGCGGCGACCAGCACCACCAGGAGCAGGCTGATCCAGAAGACCGGGTTGCGGCGCAGGTCCCGCCAGGCGTCACCGGCCAGGCTGCGGGCCCGGTCCGGCCGCCCTGCACGCCCGGGCGTGCCCGGTTCGCCTGACACGCCGCGCCGCGCGGCCTGGTTCTCGGTAGCCGCCACCGTCTCGAAGTCGCTCACTGCGGCACCTCGCTGCGCTCACTCATAGCGGATCCTCGGGTCGAGGACGGCGTAGAGCACGTCCACCACCAGGTTGGACAGCAGGTAGACCACGACGAGCACGCTGACGATGCCGACGACAAGCGGGCCGTCCTCGGTGCGGATGCCGCGGAACAGGTTGAAGCCGACGCCCGGGACGTTGAACACGCCCTCGGTGATGATCGCGCCGCCCATCAGGTTGCCCAGCTCGACGCCGAGGAAGGTGACCACCGGGATGAGCGAGTTGCGCAGCACGTGCACGCCGACGATGCGGCGCCGCCGCAGGCCCTTGGACCGGGCGGTGCGGACGTAGTCGGCGCGCAGGTTCTCGGTCACCGAGGTACGGGTCAGCCGCAGCGCGGTGGCCAGCGACAACGAGCCGAGCACGATGCCGGGCAGCAGCAACGCGTAGAAGGAGGGTTGCGCTCCGGCGGTGGGCGGGAAGATCGGCCAGCGTACGCCGAGGAAGTACTGCGCCAGCGGGGCCAGCACGATGGTGGGGATGCCGAGCACCAGCAGCGTGAGCACGAGCGTGGCGTGGTCGAACACGCCGGAGCGGCGGATCGCCGCGATCACGCCGGCGGTGACCCCGAAGATCACCGTCACGGCCATCGCGATCACGGCGAGCTTCAGGGTGACCGGCCAGGCGGCGGCGAGGATGTCGCTGATCTGCCGCCCGGTCAGCGACTGCCCGAGGTCGCCCTGGACCAGGCCGCCCAGGTAGTCGAAGTAGCGGTAGAAGAAGCCGCCGACACCCGTCGCGTCCAGGTGGTACTTCTCGGTCAGGTAGGCCCGCTGCGCGGCGGTGACCGGCCGCTCCCCGGCGAGGGCCTGGATCGGGTCGCCCTGCCCGGCGAACATCAACGCGTAGACGATCAGCGTGGTCCCGAAGAAGGCGAGGACCATCTGGAGCAGTCGCCGCAGGATGAAGCGGAGCATGCTGGCAAGTCTGCCGAAACCAGGCTAAATACGTGCCAATGCGAGGGCCGGGCCACCCGGTGGGGGTGGCCCGGCCCGTCAGCGGGGTGTCAGGCGCGTTCGATCTTCAGCAGATCCACCCGGTCGAAGAGGTCCACGTGGACGTTCTTGACCTTGGTCGAGTGGCCGAAGTTGTTCTGCCCGTACCGCAGCGGGATCACCGGCATGTCCTGCGCGAGCAGGTCCTCCGCCGCCTGGTACTTCTTGATCGCCTCGTCCTCGGTCGCCGCGCGGGCGCCCTCCGCGAGCAGCTTGTCGAACTCCGGGTTGCTGTAGCCGTAGTAGTTCGACGAGCCGGTGGTGCTGTACAGCGGGCCGAGGTAGTTCTCCATGGACGGGTAGTCCATGACCCAGCCCATCCGGAACAGGCCGACCGGCTGCTTCTGCTTGAGCTTGGTCAGCAGGTCCGCGAACTTCGGCTCGGCGGTGCCCACGCACTCCACACCCAGGTTGGCCTTGAGCTGGTTGCACGTGGCGTCGATCCAGTCCTTGTGGCCGCCGTCGCCGTTGTAGGACAGCTCGATCTTCTTCGGGCCGCCCGCGGCCTCGTACATGGCCTTGGCCTTGACCGGGTCGAACGCGCCCGCCGTGCCGATGGTGTTCTCCCGGTAACCGGCGACCACCGGCGAGACGAACGAGCGAGCCGGCTGCTGCGAGTCCTTGAAGATCGACTTGGTGATCTCGTCCCGGTCGATCGCCATCGAGATCGCCTTGCGCACCTCGGGCTTGCTGAACTCCTCCTGGAACGTCGGGAAGGCCAGCACCTGCAGCGACGAGGCCGGGCTCTGCTGGAAGCGGTCGCCCAGGTCGGTCGAGGCGGTCGACAGGTTCTCGGTCGGGATCGTCTTGATCACGTCGAGGTTGTCCGACAGCACGTCCGCGTACGCCGCGGTCGGCTGCTGGTAGATGCGGAACTCGACGCCGCCGACCTTGGGCTGCTGGCCCGGGAACGCGTCGTAGCGCTCCACCTCGACCTTGGCGTCGTGCTGCCAGCTGCCCTTCATCTTGAACGGGCCCTGGCCGATCGGCGCCTGCTCGTAGCCCTCGGCGAGCACGCCCGGGGCGGAGAAGGCCGCCTTGGGCAGCGGGTAGAAGGCGGTGTAGCCGAGCATGGACTTGAAGTCCACGTACGGCTGGCTGAGCGTCACGGTGAAGGTCAGGTCGTCGACCTTCTTCAGGCCGCTCATCGTCGTCGCCTTCGGGCTCTCGCCCTGGAGGTCGTCGTAGCCGGCCACCTTCTCGAAGAAGTAGCTGGAGTTCTGGCCGTTCGGCGCGTACGCGCCGTAGTTCCAGGCGTCGATGTAGTTGTCGGCGGTGACCTTCTCGCCGTTGTGGAACGTGTAGCCGGGCTTCAGCTTGACCGTCCAGACCTTGTTGTCGGACGTCGTCACCGAGTCGGCCGCCACCTCGTGCGGCTTGTTCGCCTCGTCGTAGTCGACGAGCGGGCTGAACAGGGCCGACAGGACCTGGGAGCCGCTCGTCTCGTTGGTGTTTGTGGGCACGAGGTGCTGCGGCTCGGCGATCTCGATCCGCACGGCCGCATCGGAGTCGCCGGCACCGCCGCCGCCACCGCCCGAGCCGCAGGCCGTCAGGCCGAGCGTCACCGCGAGCGGGAGCGCGGCCCAGGCCGCGAGCCTACGAACACGCATGGAGTCTCCTCATCTCCTCACGCTGCGCGGTCGTCCCGGCGCTGGGTGACTCTGCGCAACGAGCGGTAACGGTAGGTCGCCATCCGGCCCGTCGACAACTAGTGCGTGGTCAACTGATGACGGATCGTGTTCGGCGGGCCTTGCCGCTGCTGTCCGCGCGTGCTAAACACCGCCCCTACCTGGCCTTTTGTTCGCCCCTGGTGGTCCGTTCGAGGTCGGTCAAGCGCGTCTGCGACGTCCGGCCCGCCTGTCCGGTCCCTGCCCGTCCGGGCGTGTCAGGGCCGCCGTGTCACGGTGACTGGTCACTCTCCGTGAGTTAGGGCACGTTGCGCAGCGTGATCGTCGGCCGTCGTCGTCCGGGCCCGCCCGCAGCCGTGAGACGATCACGACGTGACGGCGACGATCCTGGACGGCAAGGCCACCGCGGCGGAGATCAAGGACGAGCTACGGGCCCGGGTGAAGGCGCTCGCGGAACGCGGCATCACCCCCGGCCTCGGCACCGTGCTGGTCGGGGAGGACCCCGGCTCCCAGGCGTACGTCAACGGCAAGCACCGTGACTGCGCCGAGGTCGGCATCGCCTCGCTGCGGGTCGCACTGCCGGCCGACGCCAGCCAGGAGCAGCTCGACGCGGCGCTGGCCGAGCTGAACGCCGACCCGGCCTGCCACGGCTACATCGTCCAGCTCCCGCTCCCCGGGCACCTCGACACCCAGCGCGCGCTGGAGTCGATCGACCCGGACAAGGACGCCGACGGGCTGCACCCGGTCAACCTGGGCCGGCTCGTCCTCGGGTACGACGCGCCGCTGCCCTGCACCCCGCGCGGCATCGTGGAGCTGCTGCGCCGGCACGACGTGCCGCTGCGCGGCGCGAACGTGGCTGTCGTCGGCCGGGGCAACACGGTCGGCCGCCCGCTGGGCCTGCTGCTGACCCGGCGCAGCGAGAACGCCACAGTGACGCTCTGCCACACCGGCACGCTCGACCTGGCCGCGCACACCCGCGCAGCCGACGTCGTCATCGTCGCCGCGGGCGTGCCCGGGCTGCTCACCGCCGACATGATCAACCCGGGCGCGACGGTGGTGGACGTCGGCATCACCCGGGTCATCGGCGAGGACGGCAAGGGCCGCTACACCGGCGACGTCGACCCGGAGGTGGCCGAGGTCGCCGGCAAGCTGGTGCCGATGCCCGGCGGCGTCGGCCCGATGACCCGGGCGATGCTGCTGACGAACGTGGTCGAACGGGCCGAGCGGACCGCCTGACACCCACCCAGGTCATAACCGTCCGCCCCTGACCCGATCGGTGCCAGGATGGCTGATACGGTCCGGAAAACCGACTGGTATCAGGGAGTGGGACGACCATGGGTAAGAAGGTCACTGTCGTCGGCGCCGGCTTCTACGGCTCGACCACCGCACAGCGCCTGGCCGAGTACGACGTCTTCGACACCGTCGTGATCACCGACATCGTGGAGGGCAAGCCGGCGGGTCTCGCGCTCGACCTCAACCAGTCCCGCGCGGTCGAGGGCTTCGAGACCAAGGTCGTCGGCGTCACCACCGGCCCGAACGGCGAGGGCTACGAGGCCATCGAGGGCTCGGACGTCGTCGTCATCACCGCCGGCCTGCCGCGCAAGCCGGGCATGAGCCGGATGGACCTGCTGGAGACCAACGCCAAGATCGTCCGGCAGGTCGCCGAGAACGTCGCCAAGTACGCCCCGAACGCCGTCGTCATCGTGGTGTCCAACCCGCTCGACGAGATGACCGCGCTGGCCCAGCTCGCCACCCAGTTCCCCAAGAACCGGGTGCTCGGCCAGGCCGGCATGCTGGACACCGCCCGCTTCACCAACTTCGTCGCCGAGGCGCTGAGCGTACCGGTGAAGTCGGTACGGACCCTGACGCTCGGCTCGCACGGCGACACGATGGTCCCGGTGCCGTCCAAGAGCACCGTGAACGGCAAGCCGCTGCGTGACGTCATGCCGGCCGAGCAGATCGAGGAGCTGGTCGTCAAGACCCGCAACGGTGGCGCCGAGGTCGTCGCGCTGCTCAAGACCGGTTCCGCGTACTACGCCCCGTCCGCCGCCGCGGCCCGGATGGCGAAGGCAGTGGCCGAGGACTCCGGCGCCGTCATGCCGGTCTGCGCCTGGGTCGACGGCGAGTACGGCATCTCCGGCGTCTACCTGGGCGTCGAGGCCGAGATCGGCGCCGAGGGCGTGAAGCGGGTCGTCGAGACCGACCTGGACGCCGACGAGCTGGCCGCGCTGAAGGAGGCCGCCGAGGCCGTCCGCGCCAAGCAGGGCGACGTCGCCAGCATGTGACGCCCGTCCCACAGCGTCGAAGGCCCGCCGGCTCCGCCGGCGGGCCTTCTGCCGTCCCACCCGCGGTTCTCCCCGTCGATCATGAAGTTGACGGCGTAGTCGATCTCCAATTCCGCCGTCAACTTCATGATCGACGGGGTGGGGGGTGGGTGGTGAAGGGGGCGGTCAGGTGGGGAGTGGCCAGGACGGTGGGGGAGAGGGACGTGAGCAGGTGCTGCCGGGAGTGGCGGGCCGTGGGCTGGTCCTCCTCGTGGGCGTACGCCAGCTCCGGGTCGACCAACTGGATCGCGTGCACGAGCAGGTCGCCGGTGATCAGGAGGCGCTCGTCGTCCGCCTCGACCAGCACCGACTGGTGACCCGGCGTGTGGCCGGGCGTGTGCAGCAGTCGTACCCCCGGGGTGAGGGGGGTCTCGCCGTCGACCACCCGCAGCCGGCCGGCGGCGCGCAACGGCGTCAGCAGCCGGGCCGGCAGTTCCGGGTGGAACAGCTCCAGCGCGTCCACCTCGGCGCGCTGGATCAGGTGGTCCGCGTTCGGGAACAGCGCGCCGGCCCAGCCCACGTGATCGGTGTGCAGATGGGTGAGGACCACGGTGCGCACGTCGGCCGGGTCGATCCCGGCGGCGGCCAGCTCAGCCGGCAGTCGGCCCGGCACCGGCGCCCAGCTCGCGGCGAGGGAGTCGGCCGGGCCGATGCCGGCGTCGACAAGCGTGACCGGCCCGTCGCCGGCCCGCACCGCGAACGCGCGGAACCGCAGCCACCACCGGCCGTCGTCGGTGACAGCGCCCGGATCGAGCCGGTCGGCCGCCTGCCAGTGCGCTTCCGTGGCGTCGGGAAACGCCTCGCCGCGGGGCTGGAAGAAGGGCCCCTCGCCGTCGGAGAGCGCGGTGACCGTGATAGACCCGAGGGTGCGGCTGCGCGGCATCGGACGATGATGCCAGCGGGCCGAGGCGCGGCGCAGCCCGCTTTTCCGGCGGTCCACCCGGGCCGCCTGGGGACTGCCGGTCAGTTTCCAGTACGCTCGTACTGCTTGAGCACGTGTCCCCCGAGAGGAGCGCCGGCCGATGGCGAAGATCAAGGTAAACAACCCGGTCGTGGAGATCGACGGCGACGAGATGACCCGGATCATCTGGAAGCAGATCCGGGAGCAGCTGATCCTGCCCTACCTCGACGTCGACCTGCACTACTACGACCTGTCGATCCAGCACCGTGACGCCACCGACGACCAGGTCACGGTCGACGCCGCCAACGCCATCAAGGAGCACGGCGTCGGCGTCAAGTGCGCCACCATCACCCCGGACGAGGCCCGGGTGGAGGAGTTCGGCCTGAAGAAGATGTGGCGGTCGCCGAACGGCACCATCCGCAACATCCTCGGCGGCGTGGTCTTCCGCGAGCCGATCATCATGTCGAACGTGCCGCGGCTCGTCCCGGGCTGGACCAAGCCGATCATCATCGGCCGGCACGCGCACGGCGACCAGTACAAGGCCACCGACTTCGTCGTCCCCGGCCCCGGCACTGTGACCATCACCTACACCCCGGCCGACGGCGGCACGCCGATGGAGATGGAGGTCGCCAACTTCCCCGGCGGCGGCATCGCCATGGGCATGTACAACTACGACGAGTCGATCCGGGACTTCGCCCGCGCCTCGTTCCGGTACGGCCTGGACCGCGGCTACCCGGTCTACATGTCGACCAAGAACACCATCCTCAAGGCGTACGACGGCCGGTTCAAGGACATCTTCGCCGAGGTGTTCGAGAACGAGTTCAAGGCCGAGTTCGAGGCCGCCGGCCTCACCTACGAGCACCGGCTGATCGACGACATGGTCGCCGCCGCGCTCAAGTGGGAGGGCGGATACGTCTGGGCCTGCAAGAACTACGACGGTGACGTGCAGTCCGACACCGTCGCGCAGGGCTTCGGCTCGCTCGGCCTGATGACCTCGGTGCTGCTGTCCCCGGACGGCCGCACCGTCGAGGCCGAGGCCGCCCACGGCACCGTCACGCGGCACTACCGGCAGTACCAGAAGGGCGAGAAGACCTCGACCAACCCGATCGCCTCGATCTACGCCTGGACCCGGGGCCTGGCCCACCGGGGCAAGCTGGACGGCACCCCGGCGGTCACCGAGTTCGCCGACACGCTGGAGAAGGTCATCGTGGACACCGTCGAGGGTGGCCAGATGACCAAGGACCTCGCGCTGCTCATCTCGCGGGACGCCCCGTGGCTGACCACCGACGAGTTCATGAACGCGCTCGACGAGAACCTGGCGCGCAAGCTCGCCGCCTGACGTGCAAGGAAGGGCCCCTTCTTAACGCCTCGCGTTGTAGAAGGGGCCCTTCTTAACACCTCAGGCTCGCCGGGGCGGCGTGACCTCGTTCGGTGCGCCCTCGTTGCACAGGGTGGACGAGATGCCAGTCGCGTCCATGAAGGTGGGCCGCGGCCGCGCGCCGGCCGGCCGACCTTCGAGGCTGCTGAGCGCAGCCAGCCGTCCCTTCCCTGCGGGGGGTCCTGTCCCGGGCCCCCCGCGCCCATGCTCGGACCGCGGCTGTTAAGAAGGGGCCCTTCCTCTACCGCAGGCGTTAATAAGGGGCCCTTCCTTTCATGCGGCGCGGAGCAGTTCGGCGGCGCGTTCCGGGGCGATGTCGTTGATGAACACGCCCATGCCGGACTCCGACCCGGCGAGGTACTTCAGCTTGTCCTTGGCCCGCCGGATGCTGAACAGCTGAAGGTGCAGGTGGCCCAGCTCCCTGTCGATCCGCACCGGCGCCTGGTGCCAGGCCGCGATGTACGGCATCGGCAGGTCGAACAGCCCGTCGAAGCGGCGCAGCAGGTCCAGGTAGAGCGGCCCGAAGGCGTCCCGCTCGGCGTCGTTCAGCGCCGGGATGTCCGGCACCGGCCGGTGCGGTGCCACGTGCACCTCGAACGGCCAGCGCGCCGCCGCCGGGACGTACGCGGTCCAGTGCTCGTTGCTCGTCACCACCCGGTCCCCGGAGGCGCGTTCGGTGGCCAGCACGTCGGCGTAGAGGTTGCCCCCGGTGCGGTCGGCGTACCGCCGGGCGGCGGCCAGCATCGTCCGGGTGCGCGGCGTGACGAACGGGTACGCGTAGATCTGCCCGTGCGGGTGGTGCAGGGTCACCCCGATCTCCACGCCCCGGTTCTCGAACGGGAAGACCTGCTCGACGCCGGGTAGCGCGCTCAGTGCGGTGGTGCGGTCGGCGAGCGCGTCCAGCACCGTCCGCACCCGGCGCGGGGAGAGGCGGGCGAAGGAGGCGTTGTGGTCGTCGGTGAAGCAGACCACCTCGCACTTTCCACGTCCGGGGCGTACCGGGGTGAACGGCGTGATCTCGGCCGGCTCGTCGGCCACCCGCTGGCTCAGCGATGGGAACCGGTTCTCGAAGACCACCACGTCGTAGTCGGGCGCGGGGATCTCACTGTGCCGCTCACCGCGGGACGGGCACAGCGGGCACTGGTCGGCCGGGGGCAGGAACGTGCGGGTCTGCCGGTGCACCGCCACCGCCACCCACTCGTCGGTCAGCGGGTCGTACCGCAGCTGCGAGGCGGGCGGGGGAGGGGGCAGGTCCCGCCGGTCCGGCTGGTCGCGGACCGCGTCGTCCCGCTCGTCGAAGTAGATCAGCTCGCGGCCGTCGGCCAGCGCGATCTGCGTACGCTTCACTCCGCCCCCCTCGTCGTGGGCACCGTCACCAGCTCACCCACCCTGTCGTCGAGTACCCGTCGGGCCTCGGGTGCCAACCGGTCGTCGGTGACCAGCACGTCCGCCGCCTCCAGCGGCACGATCGACGAGATGCCGACGGTGCCCCACTTGGTGTGGTCGGCGAGCACCACGAGCCGGTCCGCCGCTGCCACGAGCGCCCGGTTCGTGTCCGCCTCCATCAGATTGGGGGTGGTGAAACCGGCCCGTTCGCTGATCCCGTGCACGCCCAGGAAGAGCAGGTCCAGGTGGAGCGCGGCGATCGCGGCCACGGCGAGCGGGCCGACGAGCGCGTCCGACGGTGTGCGTACGCCGCCGGTGAGCACCACGGTCTGGTCCGGCCGGCCGCCGACGTGCAGGGCCTCCGCCACCGGCAGCGAGTTGGTGACCACTGTGAGGCCGGGCACGTCCACCAGCCGCCGGGCCAGCTCGGCGGTGGTGGTGCCGGCGGAGAGCGCGATCGCGGCGCCGGGCCGGACCAGCCCTGCGGCATGCTCGGCGATGGCGGCCTTCTCCGCCGACTGGCGGACGGACTTGGCGTGGAAGCCGGGCTCGTCGGTCGAGCCCGGACCGGCCGGCGTCGCGCCCCCGTGCACCTTGGCGAGCAGGCCCTGCTCGTGCAGCGTGTCCAGGTCGCGCCGGATGGTCATGTCGGAGACGCCGAACTCGGCCGCCAGCTCGGTGACCCGGACGCCGCCGGCGCGGCGCAGTCGTTCCAGGATGGCCGTCTGCCGCTGCCGCGCCAGCATCCCCGGCTCACCTCCGCGCCTCACCGACCCACGCGGGCGCTCCACGCGGTCGAACGTGTTCCAACAAAGACGAACACTACCGCGCAACGAGGGGTGATGCGAGACCGCCGCCGTCCGGAAGCCGGACGACGGCGGTCGAGGGTGCTGGAGTGCCGGGACTCGGCCGGCGGTCAGGCGGTCACGCGGGCTGGAGGCGGGGCTCCACCCAGCCGGTCTCGGTCAGGTGCTCCATCACCTTCCCGATGGCCTCCTCGACGCTCAGATCCGAGGTGTCCACCACCAGGTCGGCGTCGGTGGGCTCCTCGTACGGGTCGTCGATGCCGGTCATCCCGGTGATCAGGCCGGCCCGGGCGCGGGCGTACAGGCCCTTGCGGTCGCGCTGCTCACACACCGCCAGCGGCGTCGCCACGTGGACCAGCAGGAAGCCCGCCCCGGCCGTCTCCGCCATCTCCCGGGCGGTGGCGCGGGCCGCCGCGTACGGCGCGATCGGGCAGCAGATGCCGACGCCCCGGTGCCGGGCGATCTCGGCGGCCACCCAGCCGATCCGGCGTACGTTGAGATCCCGGTCGGCCTTGCTGAACCCCAGCCCGGCGGAGAGTTCCCGCCGCACCACGTCGCCGTCGAGCAGCGTGATGGTGCGGTCGCCCTGCTCGCGGAGCACGTCGGCCAGCCCTCGGGCGATCGTCGACTTGCCCGAGCCGGACAGGCCGGTCAGGAAGATCACCAGCCCTCGGTGCCGCCGCGGCGGGCGTGCCCGGGCCAGTTCCTTCGCCACCGCCGGCGGGGTGTGCCACTCGGGCAGCGGGAAGCCCCGGTCCAGCAGGTCGTCGATCTCGCGCGCGCTCAGCGCCAGCCGCCGGTTGCGCGGCGGGATGTCCTCGCGCCAGCGCCACTGCCCGTCCCGGTTGTCGTAGGCCAGCTCGCGGGGGACCAGCACGCGCAGACCGGCGCCGGAGAGCATGCCCTCGGTGGAGAGCAGGTGGGTCACGCCGTACGCGGCGGCGACCCGGGCCCGCAGCAGCGCGTCGCTGATCTCGTCGCGCCGCCGGGCCAGCGGCACCGCCACCAGCGTCGCCGGGGGCATCCGGTCGCGGGCGGCGAACACGCTGCGCACCAGCGACTCGGCCGGCAGGCCGCCGATCGACTCCTCGCCCACCGGGATCATCACCAGCAGGTGCGCGCCGAGCGTACGGGCCGCGTGCGCGATCTGCGCCAGCTGCGGCCGGTGCAGGGGACGGTCGGCGAACACGCCGAGCACCCGGCCCGGCGGCAGCAGCCCGCGTACCTCGTCGGGGCCGCGCCGCAGCCGCTGGAACGGCCCGTGGCCGCCGTCGCCCAGGCGGCGCACCGTGCCGCCGACACCCACCATGCCCTCGCGGCCCGGCCAGACGTCGGTCACGTCCATCGCCGCCACCGGCGCGCCCTCGCCGTCGGTGAGCACCACCGCCCGGCGGGCCGGGTCGGCCGGGTCCAGCCCGTCGGCGAGCGCCGCCGGCACCTGGAGTGTCACCGGCACCGGCCACGGCGTGCCGTCGGCCAGCCGGCCGCGCCGGTTCAGCGAGGCCAGGTCGGCCCGGCTCATGAAACCGGTGAGCGGTGCGTACGCCCCGCTCAGCAACAACTGGAGATCGGCCAGCTCAGCGGGTCTGGGCGCGTACGACGGCGCATCCCGCAGAACGTCCTCGGGCAGCAGCCACCCGTTGCTCATCGAACCCCCAACTCACCGGCCGGCACACAGTTTCGCAGCCCACCGGCGATCGGTCGAGAGCGCCACCCGGCCTCCCGGTGATCGCCTGTTCCGGCGACCGTGCCGAGGACGAGTCGGGGTCACCGAATCCTTACCGGCGGGCCGCGGCCGGTCGATCGTGCGAACGGCTGCCTGCGCGCGCCGACCGGCCGAGCGCGCGGTCCCGTATCCGCCGGACCGCTCGGCGGAGACGGGACCGGAGCCGGCGCGAGTCCTCCACCCGAGGCGCGCCGCCGTTCCCGCCACCTAAGGGCCGCGGAGGCCGAGGATCAGGGGATCGCAGGGGTCAGGAGAGGCTCTGGCGAGGCACCGGAGTTCTACGCTGAACGGCGTGACACTGCTCGCGACCGAGTCGCTGACCAAGACGTACGGAGGCCGGGTCACCGCGTTGGCCGACCTCACCGTGTCGGTCGAGCCGGGGATCATCGGGCTGGTGGGCGCGAACGGCGCCGGCAAGTCCACTCTGATCAAGATCCTGCTGGGTCTGCTCCCGCCGACCAGCGGCCGGGTGCAGGTGCTCGGCCTCGACCCCACCACCGACCCCGCCGCGGTCCGCGCCCGGGTCGGCTACATGCCCGAGCACGACGCCCTCCCGCCCGACCTGTCCGCCGCCGAGCTGGTCACCCATCTGGGCCGGATCAGCGGGCTGCCGCGCACAGTCGCCCGCGAGCGGGCCTCCGAGGCGCTGCGCCACGTCGGTCTGCACGAGGAGCGGCACCGGGCCGTCGGTGGCTACTCCACCGGCATGAAGCAGCGGGTCAAGCTCGCCCAGGCGCTCGTGCACGATCCCGACCTGCTGCTGCTCGACGAGCCGACCAACGGCCTCGACCCGGCCGGCCGGGACGCCATGCTCGCGCTGATCCACCGGATCGGCACCGAGTTCGGCATCTCGGTGGTGGTCTGCTCGCACCTGCTCGGCGAGGTGGAGCGGATCTGCGACACGCTCGTCGCCATCGACGGCGGCCGGCTGCTGCGCGCGGACCGGGTGTCCGCCATGACCACCGCCACCGACGTGCTCGCGGTCGAGGTGAGCGAGGGCACGGAGGAACTGGCCGCCCGGCTCACCGCGCTCGACCTGCCGGTGACCCGCGACGGGCGGCTGCTGCTCGTCCCGCTCGCCGACGACGCCACCTACGACCAGATCCTCGGCGCGGTCGCCGAGCTGGACCTGCCGCTGCACCGGCTGGACCAGCGGCGGCACCGGGTGGCCGAACTCTTCGCCGCGAGGGAGCCCAGCCATGTCTGACGCGACCGGGGTCATCCACGACATCGGCTACCAGCGCTACACCGGTCCGCGGCTCGGCCGCCGGCAGGTCTTCGGCGCGCTCTACCTGCACGGCGTGCGTACCGTCTTCGGGCTGGGCCGCAGCGCCAAGGCCAAGATCTTCCCGTGGCTGGTCGTCTCCGTGGTCACAGTGGTGGCCGCCGGCGTCACCGCGGTGCGCAGCCAGATCGGCGAGGTGGTGATGACGTACGCCCAGTTCGCCGACGCGATGAGCTGGCTGGTCATCTTCTTCGCCGCGGTGGCCGCGCCCGAGCTGGTCTCCCGCGACCTGCGCAGCGGCGTGCTGCCGCTGTACTTCTCCCGGCCGCTGCCGCGCGGCGACTACGCCCTGTCCAAGCTGCTGGCGCTGGTGACCGCGCTGTGGCTGCTGCTCGGCGGCCCGCAGCTGGTGATGTTCCTCGGTGCCGCGTTCACCACGAACCGGGGCGTACGCGGGGTGTGGGACGAGCTGCTCGACCTGCTGCCCGGGCTGCTCTACGCCGGGCTGTGGGCGGTGGTGTTCGCCTCGATCGCCCTGCTCGTCGCCTCGCTCACCGGCAAGCGCGCGTTCGCCGCCGGCGGCATCGTGGCGGTCTTCCTGATGACCACGCCGGTCGTGGGCGTGCTGTCCATCCTGCCCTCGCGGACGATCAACGAGCTGGCCTTCGTGGCTTCTCCGCCGACGCTCGTCGGCGGCGTGGGCAACTGGGCGCTCGGCGACCGGCTGACCCAGGGACGGGGCGGCATGCCGATCGGCGACTTCGGGCCGGTCTACGCCGTGGCCGCCGTGCTGCTGGTCGCCGCCTGCGTCAGCCTGCTGCTCCTGCGATACCGGAAGGTGGCCGCCCGATGACGGCGATCAGCACCCAGTCGACGGCCGGCGCGCCCGCCGCCGCGACGAGCACGCTCGACCTGGCGGGCGTCTCCCGCTGGTACGGCAACGTGGTGGCGGTCAACGACGTCACCATGCGGCTCGGCCCCGGCGTGACCGGCCTGCTCGGCCCCAACGGCGCCGGGAAGACCACGCTGCTGCACATGATGGCGGGCTTCCTGTCCCCGTCGCGCGGCACCGTGACGCTGGACGGGGAGCCGACCTGGCGCAACCCCGCCGTCTACCGGCGGCTCGGCCTGGTCAGCGAGCGCGAGGCGGTGCACACGTTCCTCAGCGCGTACGAGTTCGTGCTCGCCAGCGCCAAGCTGCACCGGCTGCCCGATCCGGAGGCCGCCACCCGGCGGGCGATCGAGCTGGTCGAGATGGAGGACGCGCAGACCCGCCGGATCGGCACCTACTCCAAGGGCATGCGGCAGCGCACCCGGGTCGCCGCCGCGCTCGTGCACGACCCGCAGGTGCTGCTGCTCGACGAGCCGTTCAACGGGATGGACCCGCGCCAGCGGCTGCACATGATGGCGCTGCTGCACCGGCTCGGCGACGCGGGGCGGACCATCCTGTTCAGCTCGCACATCCTGGAGGAGGTCGAGCAGGTCTCCGGCACGGTCCAGGTGATGGTGGCCGGCCGGCTCGCCGCCTCCGGCGACTACCGGACCATCCGCCGCCTGATGACCAACCGGCCGCACGTGTTCGGGGTGCGTTCCACCGACGACCGGGCGCTGGCGGTGGCGCTGATGGCCGAGGCGTCGGTCTCCGGCGTCGAGCTGGACCGAACCGGCCTGACGGTCAAGGCCGGCGACTACGGCGCGTTCACCCGGGCACTGCCCCGGATCGCGCTCCGGCACGGCATCCGGGTCCGGCAGCTCCTGCCGGAGGACGAGTCGCTGGAGAGCGTCTTCTCGTATCTGGTGGAGGCATGATGTCGACAGTCACCTGGATCACCGCGCGCGGCCTGTTCGGCCGGAGCCGGTTCCTCATGCTGCTGCCGTTGCCGCTGGTCCTGATCGGCCTGGCGGTGCTCTGCCGGTCGCTCGGCGTCGACCCGGGCCAGTGGGGACCGCCGGTGCTCGTCGGCCTCGGCCTCGCGGTGGTGCTGCCGGTGGTGGCGCTGATCGTGGGCACCGGCGTGCTCGGCGCGGAGATCGACGACGGCACCGTCGTGCACATCCTCACCAAGCCGCTGCCGCGCTGGCAGATCGTGCTGCCGAAGCTGGCGGTCGCGGCCGGCGTCACAGCGGTCACCGTCGGCGTCCCGATCTACGTCGCGGGCGTGCTCGCCGATTCGGTACGCCTCGGACTCGCACTGGTCGCCGCCTCGGCGGCGGGCGCGCTGGCGTACTCGGCGCTGTTCCTCGCGCTGAGCCTGGTGACCCGGCGGCCGGTGCTGCTCGGCCTGGTCTACGTGCTGATCTGGGAAGGGCTGCTGGGCCGGTTCGTCGGCGGCACCCGGGTGCTGTCGATCCAGCAGTGGGTGATCGCCCTGGCCGACCGGATGGCGCCGACGCCGCTGCTCGGCACCACCGTCTCGGTGCCGGTCGCGGCGGTGCTCACCGCCCTGGTGGCGGTCGGGTTCACAGTGCTGGCGATCGACCGCCTGCGCTCGTTCAGCGTGGCCGGCGAGACGAGCTGAACCCCGGGGCGGAACCCGTTTTCCGGCACGAGCGCCGGAAAACGGGTTCTGCCCTGCCGTGTCCGGTCTGTTAGTTTGCGGCGGCTACGCACACCGACACGGGGAGAACACCTTGCGTTCAGCTCGCCTCGCCCTGCTGGCTCCGGCCGCGGTCGCGATGATCGTCATGTCCGGCTGCGATGACGACAAGCCCTCGGCCGGGCCGGCGGCGCCCTCCGCCCCCGCCGCCACCTCCGTGCCGCCGGTGACCCCGGCGCCGGTGGGCCTCGACGAGGCCACCCGGAAGACCTGCGCGACGGCGGAGAAGGACATCACGGCCGCCCTGAAGGAGGTGGCCGAGGCGGAGAAGATCGGCCCGCCAGCCGGCCACTCGGCGGTCAGCGCCCAGTACTCGGCGGGCGCGGCCACGCTCTACACGCACGCCTTCACCAGCAGCGACGAGGTGAACGCCGCGGTGAAGGGGGTCGCCACCGCCATGACCGACCTCGCCGACACCTGGGCCAAGGCGCCGGGCAAGGCGCCGAGCAAGGCGGATCTGACCACCGCCCGGGACAAGCTCAAGGCGGCCTGCGCGGCCGAGTGAGGCATGCACCGCCGAGGGGCCGGCCCGGTCGGCCCTCCGGGGTGTTAAGAAGGGCCCCTTCTACAACGCCAGGCGTTAAGAAGGGGCCCTTCCTTACATCCGGCCGCCGTGCGGCGGTTCAGAACGCGCAGGCGATGACCAGTTCCGTGGTGCGGTCCGGCAGCAGGTCCAGCTTCGCGATCCGGCCCGCCGCGCGCAGGTCGTCGGCGACGGCGCCGAGCTGGTCGAGCACCGCCGCCGGTCCGAGCGCCTCGGCCAGCGGCACGTCCGCCTTCATCGACAGCTTCCGCTCCGACTTGGCGCGGCGCACCTGACCCAGCGCGTCAGCGGCCAGCCGCAGCAACTCCGGGTCACCCGGCGCCTCCATGGCGCGGCCCACCTCGTACGTGGTCGGCCACGGTGAGCGGTGCACCGACCCGTACCGCCACCACGACCAGACCTCCTCGGTCACGAACGGCAGCACCGGCGCGAACAGGCGCAACTGCACCGACAGCGCGGTCGCCAGCGCCGCCCGGGCCGAGTCGGCGGCCGGCCCGGTGCCGTAGGCGCGCTCCTTCACCAGCTCGATGTAGTCGTCGCAGAACCGCCAGAAGAACGCCTCGGTGGCCATCAGGGCGGCCGTGTGGTCGTACCCGTCGAAGGCGGTGGTCGCGGTCGCGACCACGCCGGACAGTTCGGCGAGCATCGCGGTGTCCAGCGGTTGGGTCGCCGCGGCCCGCAGCGCGTCGGCGGCGCCCAGCCCGAGCGCGAACCGCGACGCGTTGAGCAGCTTGGTGGCCAGCCGGCGCCCCACCTTGACCTGGGCCGGGTCGAAGGCGAGGTCCATGCCCGGCTTGCCGTTGGCGGCCCAGTAGCGGACCGCGTCGGACCCGTTGCGCTCCAGCAGCGCCATCGGCGTGACCACGTTGCCCTTGGACTTCGACATCTTCTTGCGGTCCGGGTCGAGGATCCAGCCGGAGAGCACCGCTGTGTGCCACGGCAGCGCGCCGTGTTCCAGGTGGGACCGGGCCACAGTGGCGAACAGCCAGGTCCGGATGATGTCGTGCCCCTGCGGGCGCAGGTCCATCGGGAAGACCCGGGCGAACAGGTCCGGGTCGGTCTCCCAGCCGCCGACGATCTGCGGGGTCAGCGACGAGGTGGCCCAGGTGTCCAGCACGTCCGGGTCGCCTGTGAAACCGCCTGGCTCACCGCGCTGCGACTCCTCGTATCCGGGCGGCGGCTCGCTCGTCGGATCGATCGGGAGCATCGCCTCGTCCGGTGTGAGAGGGTGGGACCAGTCCGGCTCGCCAGCGTCGTCGAGCCGGTACCACACCGGCACCGGCACGCCGAAGAACCGCTGCCGGCTGACCAGCCAGTCACCGGTGAGTCCGCCCACCCAGTGCTCGTACCGGTGCCGCATGTGCTCCGGCACCCAGCGCAGTTCCCGCCCCCGGGCCAGCAGCTCCTCGCGCAGGCCGGCGTCCCGGCCGCCGTTGCGCAGATACCACTGCCGGGTCGAGACGATCTCCAGCGGCCGGTCGCCGCGCTCGTAGAACTTCACCGGGTGGGTGATCGGCCGCGGCTCGCCGACCAGGTCGCCCGCATCGGCGAGCAGCTCCACGAGCGTCCGCCGGGCGCCGTTCACCGTCTGCCCGGCCAGTGCCGCGTAGGGCTCCGCCGGCACGCCGGCCGGCGGCTCCGGCAGCAGGCGCCCGTCCCGGCCGATCACCACGCGGGTGTCCAGCCGCAGTTCCCGCCACCAGGTCACGTCGGTCAGGTCACCGAACGTGCAGACCATCGCGATGCCCGTGCCCTTGGCCGGGTCCGCCAGCGGGTGCGCGCGCACCGGCACCTCGACCCCGAACACAGGGGTACGCGCAGCGGCGCCGACCAGGTCCGCGTACCGCTCGTCGTCGGGGTGGCAGACGAGCGCCACGCAGGCCGGCAGCAGCTCCGGCCGGGTGGTGTCGATCAGCACCTCGCGGCCGTCCGGCCCGGTGAACCGCAGCCGGTGGTACGCGCCGGGCCGCTCCCGGTCCTCCAGTTCCGCCTGCGCGACGGCGGTGCCGTACCCGACGTCCCACAGAGTCGGCGCCTCGGCCTGGTACGCCTCGCCCCGCGCCAGGTTGCGCAGGAACGCGCGCTGGCTCGCCGCGCGGGCCGCCGACCCGATCGTGGTGTACGTCAGCGACCAGTCCACCGACAGCCCGAGCCGCCGCCACAGCGCCTCGAACGCCTTCTCGTCCTCCACAGTGAGCAGCTCGCACAGCTCGATGAAGTTGCGCCGGGAGATCGCTGTCGGGTTCTTCCGGGCCGCGTCGTCCACCGGTGCGGCCGGCGGGCGCCAGTCCTTGTCGTACGGCAACGACGGGTCGGGACGCACGCCGTACACGTTCTGCACCCGGCGTTCGGTGGGCAGCCCGTTGTCGTCCCAGCCCATCGGGTAGAAGACGGTGCGTCCGCGCATCCGCTGGAACCGGGCCACCGTGTCGGTGTGGGTGTACGAGAAGACGTGACCCATGTGCAGCTCGCCCGACACGGTCGGCGGGGGAGTGTCGATCGCGTATACGTCCGACCGCTCCTTCGTGCGGTCGAACGCGTACGTGCCGTCCTCCTGCCAGCGGCGGGCCCAGGTCTCCTCGAGGCCGTCCAGGCTCGGACGCTCGGGGACGCCGCCGCGGGCGCTCCTCGTCGTGTCGGTCATCAGCCGATGGTAGGCAGTCGCCCCGCCGCACTCCACGACTTTCCCCACCCCGCGCGTCCTCGTCGATCTTGCACTTGCCGCCCCGGCACAAGCCACTGATCGGGCATCTCGCGGGCCGCAAGTGCAAGATCGACGGGGACCTGGGCGAGGGCTAGAGGAGGGAGTCGCGCCACTGGCGGTGCAGGGCGGCGTAGGGGCCGTCGGCGGCGATCAGCTCGGCCGGCGGGCCGTCCTCCACGATCCGGCCGTCGTCGAGCACCAGCACCCGGTCCGCTGTCTCCACCGTGGAGAGCCGGTGGGCGATCACCAGGGCGGTACGGTCGCGCAGCACGCTGTGCAGGGCCCGCTGCACCAGCCGCTCGGTCGGCACGTCGAGCGACGAGGTCGCCTCGTCGAGGATCAGCACCCGGGGATCGGCGAGGAACGCCCGGGCGAACGCGACGAGCTGCCGCTGCCCGGCGGAGAGCCGACCGCCGCGCCGGTGCACGTCGGTGGCGTACCCGTCCGGCAGCGCGGCGATGAAGTCGTGCGCGCCGATCGCCCGGGCGGCCGCGACCACCGCCTCGTCGTCGGCGTCGGGGCGGCCGAACCTGATGTTGTCGGCCACGGAACCGCTGAACAGGTGCGTCTCCTGGGTCACCAGCACCACCGCCCGGCGCAGCTCGGCGTCTGCGAGGTCGCGCAGGTCCACCCCGTCCAGCCCGATCACGCCCGCGTCGGGGTCGTGGAAGCGGGCCACCAGCTTCGCGACAGTGGACTTCCCGGCGCCGGTCGGCCCGATCAACGCCACTGTCTGCCCGGGCGGCACGGTCAGGTCCAGGCCGGACAGGATCGGCGCCCGGCGGCGGTAGCCGAAGTCGACGGCGCGGAAGGTGACGGCCCCGCGCGGCGGTCCGGCCGGCAGCGGCACCGGCCGCGCCGGTTCGGCCACCGCCGGGCGCTCGTCCAGCACGCCGGCCAGCTTCTCCAGCGCGGCGGTCGCCGACTGGAGCGAGTTGTAGAACTGGCTCAGCTCCTCCATCGGCTCGAAGAACCGGCGCAGGTAGAGCAGGAACGCGGCGAGCACGCCCACCTCCACGCCGCCGCCCAGCACCCGCCAGCCGCCGTACCCGAGCACCACCGCAGCGGTCAGGTTGCCGATCAGCCGGATGCCCGGCGAGTAGATCGCGATCAGCCGGAACGCGCGCAGGCTGGAGCGCCGGTAGTCGTCGTTCACAGTGGCGAAGATGCGGTCGTTGCGGTCCTCCCGCCGGTACGCCTGGACGGCCCGGATGCCGCGCAGCGACTCGACGAAGTGCACGATGACCAGCGCCACCGCCTCCCGGGTGCGCCGGTACGCCCCGGCCGAGGCGCGGGCGAACCAGCGTGACAGCACGAACAGGAACGGGAAGGCGAGCAGCGTCACCGCCGCCAGTGGCAGGTCCAGCCAGAGCAGGATGCCCGCCACCGACAGCACGGAGAGCCCGGCCATCACCAGCTTGTCGATGCCGCCGTCGACCAGCTCGGCGATCGACTCCAGGTCGCTGGTCAGCCGGGACACCATCCGCCCGGACGTGTAGCGCTCATGGAACCCGACGTCGAGGCGGAGGAAGTGCCAGTACACCCGGCGGCGCAGGTCCAGCAGGACGGCCTGGCCGACCCGGGCGGCGAGGGTGAGGAATGCGCGCCGGGCCGCGTACTCGACAGCGGTGGCGACCACGAACGCGGCGGCGACAGCGATCAGCGGGCCGGGATCGCCGGCCCGCAGCGGCTCGATACCCCTGTCGATGCCGAGCATGACCAGGTACGGCCCGGACATCGCGGCGGCGTTCTGGGCCAGCAGCAACGCCACCGCCAGCCCGAGGGCCCGCCGGTGCGGGCGCAGCAGCCGGCGCAGCAGCAGCCGGCTGCGGGCACGCAGCCGGGTCACCGCCTCCGGGGACGAGTCCTCGGCCCGGCTGCGGTCGGCGTCCGGATCGGTGGCCCGCCCTCGCCAGCGGGACAGGTCTTCACCGTCGCCGTGGCGCGCGCCGGTCGTCCCGTTACCGTTCGGCGCGTCGCGGGGCCGGGGCACCCGCGGCGCGCGGCCGGTCACGAGCGCACCAGGCCGACGCCGTCGCTCCGGCGCTCCGGCTCGGCGGACAGCACCGCCCGGTAGGCGGGTACGCGGGCCAGCAGCTCCGAGTGGGTGCCGACGGCGACGATCCGGCCGTCGTCGAGCAACGCCACCCGGTCCGCCAGTGCCACGGTCGAGGGGCGGTGCGCCACCAGCAGGGTCGTGGTGGCGGTGTCCCGCAGCACGCGGCGCAGGGCCGCCTCGACGAGCGCCTCGGTGTGCACGTCGAGTGCGGAGAGCGGGTCGTCGAGCACCAGCACCGCGGGCCGGCCGAGCACCGCACGCGCCAGCGCGAGACGCTGCCGCTGCCCGCCGGACAGCGACAGCCCTTGCTCACCGACCCGGGTCGAAAGCCCCCAGGGCAGCTCGTACGCGAACTCCGCCTGGGCCAGCGTCAGCGCGGCCCGGACCTCGTCCTCGCTCGCGTCCGGGCGGCCCAGTGTGAGGTTCTCCCAGACCGACATGGAGAACAGCGTCGGCTCCTCGAACGCGACGGCGACCAGCCGCCGTAACGACTCCAGCCGCAGGTCACGCACGTCGTACCCGTCGAGCGTGATCCGGCCGCGGGTGACCTCGTGCAGCCGGGGGACGAGCGACAGCAGCGTGCTCTTGCCGCAGCCGGTGGCGCCGACGAGCGCCATCGTCTCGCCCGGCTCCACTGTCAGGTCCAGATCGCGCAGCACCGGCGCGGACGTGCCGGGGTAGCGGAAGCCGACCCCCTCGAAGCGGAGCCGGCCGCGCACCTCGCCCCGGTCGAGCGGCCGGGCGTGCGGTGCGTCCACGATGGTCGGCGGCGTGTCCAGGACCTCCTGGATCCGGTCGGCGGCGGTCGCGGCCTCCTGGCCGTTGGCGATGATCCAGCCCAGCGACTGCACCGGCCAGATCAGCATGAGCTGGAGACTGACGAACGCGACCAGCTCCCCGATGGACAGCACGCCGTCGGCGACCGCCGCGGCGCCGGCCACCAGGACCGCGCCGAGGGTCAGGTTGGGCACCAGGTCGAACAACGCGGAGGTACGGGCCAGCAGCCGGGCCTTGCCGATCCCGGTGTCGTGCAGCCGGCGCGCGCCGACGGCGAACCGGGCCGCCAGTTCCGGCCCACGCCCGTACGCCCGCATGGTGCGCAACCCCAGCGCGGTCTCCTCGACCAGCGTGGCGACGTCGCCCTGCTGGTCCTGCATGCGCCGGGACGCCGCGTGGTAGTGGCGCGCGAAGCGGCGGCTGATCAGGAACAGCGGTACGGCGCTCGCCGCGACCAGCAGCCCCAGCCACTGGTGCAGCCGGATCAGCAGCGCCACCACCGCCGCGTAGGTGACCAGGTTGAGGACCAGGAACAGCAGCCCGAAGGAGAGGAACCGCCGGATCACCGAGAGGTCGCTGGTGATCCGGGACAACAACTGGCCGGACTGCCAGCGGTCGTGAAAGCCGGCCGGAAGCCGTTGCAGGTGGGCGTAGATGTCGGCGCGGATGGCGGCCTCCATGCCCACCGAGGACGACGACTGCGTCCAGCGGCGGATGAAGATGAGGACCGCCTCGGCCACGCCGAGCAGCAGCGCGAGGGCGCCGAGCCGGAGCAGCCCGGCCTCGTCGTGCCGGGCCACCGGCCCGTCGACCACCCGCTGCACCACGAGCGGAACGGCCAGGCTCGCCGCGGTGGCGGCAAGCGCCGCGACCAGCAGCCAGGCGAACTCCGTCGCGTACGGGCGCAGGTAGGGCCGCAGCCGCCAGAGGTTGCGCAGCGGCTGGGACCGGGCGCCGGTATGCGCCGCGGGGTTGCCGTCGCTGGACGCGGGCACTACCCGACGGTAGCCGCCGGGGGTGACAGTCCGGCTGTCAGCTAGCCGTCACCCGTCCCTCATGCCCGAGAAGCCACTTCTTCACGTCCAGGCCCCAGCGGTATCCGCCGAGCGAGCCGTCGGTGCGCAGCACCCGGTGGCAGGGCACGAACAGCGCGGCGGCGTTGCGCGCGCAGGCCGCCGCGGCGGCCCGGATCGCCGCCGGTCGCCCGGCCAGCGCGGCGAAGCCGGTGTAGGTGACCGGGTCGCCGGGCTTCACGTCGCGCAGCACCTGCCAGGCGTGCGTCAGGAATGCGCCGCCGGTGTGCTGCTCCACCGCTACCGCGTCGATCGCGGTGAGTTCACCGTCCAGGTAGGCCCGCACGGCGGCGGTCACCGGACCGAGGTCGGCCCGTTCCCGCAGCTCGCCGCGCAGGCTCGGGTGGATCAACGGCAGCAGGGCCGCCGGGTCGGCGGTGAAGCCCGCCGCGCGTACCGCCCCGGTCGGGCCGGCGAGCACGCTCAACGGGCCGGCGGGGGTGTCGATGACGGTGCTGTCCACAGTGCTCATGCTGCTCTCCAGAGTCGGATGGTCGCGTACGACCGCCAGGGGCGCCAGCGGTCGGCGTACGCGGACAGGGTCTTCGGGTCGTCGGACAGGCCGAGCGCCGCTGCGCCACGGCGTACGCCCAGGTCGGTGGTGAGCGCGACATCCGGGTCGCCGAGTGCGCGCATGGCCAGGTAGCCGGTGGTCCACGGGCCGATACCGGGCACCGCGGCCAGGAGCCGGACCGCCTCCTCCCGGTCGCCTCCGGGTTCCAGGTCGAGTTCGCCGTCGGCGACCGCGCGGGCCAGCGCACGGAGCGTCTCCCGGCGGGCCGCCGGCATCCGGAACGCCGTGTCCGGCGCCGCGAGCACCTCCGCCGGACCGGGGAACGCCACCAGGCCGTCCGCCGGGTCGTCGGCAGCCGCCCCGCTCGCTGCCCGGGTGGCGGAGAGCAGGCGGGTGAGCGTGGTCCGCGCCGAGGCCAGCGAGACCTGCTGGGTGGCGACGGCGCGGACGGCCAGCTCGAAACCGTCGACCGCGTGCGGCAGCCGGACGCCGGGCTCGGCCGCGACGGCCGGGGCCAGCGCCGGGTCGGCGGCCAGTGTGGCGTCCACCGCTACCGGGTCGGCGTCCAGGTCGAGCAGGCGGCGGCAGCGGGCCACCGCGGGGGCCAGGTCACGCATGTCGGCCAGCCGCAGCGTCGCGTCGATGTGGCCGTCGGCAGGGGCCAGCGCCACCGTGGCGGGACCGTGCGGCAGCCGCAGCCCTCGGTGGTAGGTGCCGTCGCGGACCACCTCGACGCCGGGTAGCGCGCGCAGCGCGAGGAAGTCCAGCAGCGCGCCCGCGTGCAGCGGGGGCCGGTACGCCAGCCTTAGCGAGAGCGTGCCCGCCCCGGTGGTCGCCGCCGGGCCACGTCGGCCGGCCCGCAGCTCGGACGGCGTGCCGCCGTAGACCTCGCGGACCGTGTCGTTGAACTGCCGGACGCTGCCGAACCCGGCGGCGAAGGCCACCTCGGCCAGGCCGAGGCCGGTGGTCTCGATCAGGATCCGGGCGGTCTGCGCGCGCTGGGCCCGGGCCAGCGCCAGCGGGCCGGCGCCCAGCTCGGCCCGGAGCATCCGGTGCAGGTGCCGCTCGGTGTAGCCCAGCCGGGTGGCCAGCCCGGGCACCCCGTCCCGGTCCACCACGCCGTCGGCGATCAGCCGCATGGCGCGACCGACCAGGTCGGCCCGGACGTCCCACTGGGGCGAGCCCGGTGCCGCGTCCGGCCGGCACCGGCGGCACGCCCGCAGCCCGGCCCCCTGCGCGGCGGCGGCGGACGGGAAGAACCGGACGTTCTGCCGCTTCGGCGTCATCGCCGGACAGGACGGCCGGCAGTAGATCCCGGTCGACGTCACGCCGGTGTAGAACCAGCCGTCGAACCGCGGGTCGCGGCTGTCGACGGCTCGGTAGCACCGCTCGAAGTCCAGTTCCATGCCACGATCCTGCCTCGCAGCTCCGACGCTCGGCTGGCGGGATTCAGACATGACGTGCGGCAGTCGCGCCCGCTCGGGGAAGTGGCGGTATCCCGAGCCCCGGGACACCGCCACATCGGCGAGGTGGCGTGGATCATGACCGGCGGACCCGAGAAAGTGTCGTAAGTGGTCGGTAGCGTCCCGCCACCAACTCAAGAAGAGGTGCGGGGCATGGCGAGCGTGGCCGGGCGGGGTGTCCGCTGATGCGATCGGGGCGAGCACCGTTGGACGCCGCGGTGGTGGAGGGCTTCTACGAGCGGATGCGGGTGGTGGCGCCGGCCGCGTACGGCGCGATCGAGCGCGACCGGGCCGGTGACCCCGGTCGCCCCTTCGCGGACACCGCCTGCGGGCGGCTGGCCGGCTCCCTCGACCCGGACGGGCTGCGCGCGCTCGGCATGTGGGCGCACCACTGGTGCATGCGCTTCTACGACGACGACACCCGGGTCGGCCTGCGGCTGGTCCGCGAGATCGCCGCCCGCTCCGGCCTGGGCTGGACCGCCGACGAGGTGCGGTGGCTGCTCGACCGGTCGTACGCGGCCGGTCCCGCGGCCGCGCACCGGTTCACGCTGCCGCTCGCGGCCGCGGCGCAGCTACCGGCCGGTGTGCTGCCCGAGGGCGTCACCGCCGAGGCGTGGCCGGACGACTGGCGTCGGCTGCGGGCCGGCTGACCGCGCCGCCACCGGGCCGCCGTCCCGCCGCCTGCCCGAAGGTCGGCCGGCGTCGTTGTCGGGCTGTCCGCGCCGCCGCCCGGCTGCGGGCGCGGCGATCGACCCGGCATCTGCGCGAGCACCATCGCCGCCACGGCCACCGCGAAACCGGTGAGCTGGACCGGGTCCAGCGCCTCACCGAGCACCACCCAGCCGAGCGCCGCCGCGGTGAGCGGGCTCAGCGCGCCGAGCACCGACACGCGGGACACCGGCAGTCGCGCCGCGCCCCGGAACCACAGCACGTACGCCAGCGCGGTGCCGGCCAGCCCGAGCCACGCGTACCCGAGAAGGGCCGGCTCGTCGGGCACGGGCGGCGCGCCCTCGACGGCGGCGGCGACCGGCACGATCATCAGGCCACCGGCGACGAGCTGCCAGCTCGTCGCGGCGAGGACGCCCGTTCCGGGCGGCCGGCCCCAGCGGCGGGTGAGCACAAGTCCGGCGGCCATCGCCACGGCGCCGGCCAGTCCGGCGGTGACGCCGAGCGGGTCGAGGCCGGCACCTGGGCGCAGCACCACGAGGGCGACGCCGAGCGGGGCGACCGCGGCGGCGACCAGCGCCGGCCGGGTGGGGCGGTCACGGAGCAGCGCGACTGTCAGCACCGCCACCAGCAGTGGCTGCGCGGCGCCGAGGACGGCGGCGGTGCCGCCGGGCAGCCGGTACGCGGCGAGGAACAGCAGCGGGAAGAACACCCCGATGTTCAGCGCGCCGAGCACGGCGGCTCGCCCCCACCAGAGACCGTGTGGTCGTCGGCGGGTCAGGGCGAGCAGCAGCAGACCGGCCGGGAGGGCGCGGATCGCCCCGGCCCAGAGCGGCCGGTCCGGGGGAAGGAGTTCGGCGGTGACCAGGTAGGTGGTCCCCCAGGTGATCGGGGCGGCGGCGGTGAGCGCGACGTCGGTCCAGCGGCGGTTCATGTCGGCCTCTCTCGGCTCTAAGTATCTTAGCACTAAGCTAATCAGCCCCGAGCGAAAAGGGGAAGTGGGACGTGCGGCACAATCGGCAGCCGTGACAGGCGACGAGGTGGACGCGATCGTCGAGCAGTGGCGGCGGGAACGACCAGGTATGCGGCCCGAGCCGATGGCCGTGTTCGGCCGCATCTACCGGCTGGCCCGGCTGGTCGGCGACGGCCAGGAGAAGGTGTACGCGGGCTGGGGCATCGGCCGGGGCGAGTTCGACGTGCTGGCCGCGCTGCGGCGCTCCGGCTCGCCGTACACGCTGGCGCCGAAGGCGCTCGCCGCCTCGCTGATGCTCACCTCCGGCGGCATGACCGGGCGGCTCGATCGCCTCGAACGGGCGGGCCTGGTACGGCGCTCGCCGGACCCGGCCGACCGGCGGGCGCTGCGGGTCACGCTCACCGACACCGGTCGGCGGGTGGTCGAGGAGTCGGCCGAGGCCGGCCTCGCGGTGCAGCGGCGGATCCTCGACGCGCTGCCGCCCGCCGACCAGGACCGGCTGGCCGACCTGCTGCGCGCGTTGCTCGCGGCGGCCGAGACCGGCCCCGCGGATCCGGCACAATGATCGGCGCCGTCACCGCCCGGGAGGACAACAGTGCCCGCCACCGAACCGACGATCGTCGCCACCAGCATGGGTTTCGCCGGCCGTCGCCGCGGCCCGTGGGACGCCCGGCCCAGCGCCCTGTTCGACCTGATGGCCGACCTGGCCGGGGCCGGTGACGCGCCGCGCGTCTGCTACCTCGGCCAGGCCACCGGCGACCAGCCGACCGGCTTCACCGTCTTCTACGGCGCCTTCGCCGGCACCCGGTTCCGCGCCTCCCACCTGGCGCTCTACCCGATGCCGAACGTCGAGGACATCCGCGCGCACCTGCTCGCGCAGGACATCGTCTGGGTCGGCGGCGGCAGCGTGGCGAACCTCTGCGCGGTCTGGCGGGTGCACGGCCTGCCGGAGATCCTGCACGAGTGCTGGCAGGCCGGAGTGGTGCTCGGCGGGGTGTCCGCCGGCTCGATCTGCTGGCACACCGGCGGCGCCACCGACAGCTACGGCCCGACGCTGCGGCCCTTCACCGAAGGGCTGGGCTGGCTGCCGTACGGCAACGGCGTGCACTACGACAGCGAGGAGCAGCGCCGCCCGCTGATGCACCGGCTGGTCGCCGACGGCACGCTGCCCGCGAGCCACTGCACCGACGACGGCGTGGGGCTGATCTACCGGGGCACCCGGCTGGCCGAAGCGGTGGCCGACCGGCCCGGCGTGGCCGCGTACGAGCTGGTGCGCGCCGAGGACGGCACCGTCCGGGAGACCCGGATCGAGCCGCGCCTGCTGTCCGCCGCGCCGCGGTGACCGGCTTCGCGCACCTGCCTGCCCGGCGGTGGCGGCGAGGCGCGTAAGCTGGTTCGTCGTGAGTCTCACCATCGGCATCGTCGGCCTGCCCAACGTGGGCAAGAGCACCCTGTTCAACGCGCTGACCAAGAACGACGTGCTCGCCGCGAACTACCCGTTCGCCACCATCGAGCCGAACGTCGGCGTGGTCGGGCTGCCCGACGAGCGGCTGGCCAAGCTGGCCGAGATCTTCTCCTCGCAGAAGGTGCTGCCGGCGCCGGTCTCGTTCGTCGACATCGCCGGCCTGGTCCGGGGTGCCTCCAAGGGGCAGGGCCGGGGCAACGCGTTCCTCGCCAACATCCGGGACGCCTCGGCGATCTGCCAGGTGGTGCGCGCCTTCTCCGACCCGAACGTGGTGCACGTCGACGGCAAGGTCTCCCCGGCCGACGACATCGAGACGATCAACACCGAGCTGATCCTGGCCGACATCCAGACGCTGGAGAAGGCGCTGCCCCGGCTGGAGAAGGAGGCCAAGCTCCGCAAGGACCGGGCCGCCGCCGTCGAGGCCGCCAAGAAGGCGGTCGAGGTCCTGGACAACGGCGTGACCCTGTACGCGGGCGCCGCCGCCGCGAAGGTCGAGCTGGAACACCTGCGTGAGCTGCATCTGCTCACCACCAAGCCGTTCCTCTACGTCTTCAACGTCGACGAGGCCGAGCTGGGCAACGACGAGTTCCTCGACGAGCTGCGCGGCCTGGTCGCCCCCGCCGAGGCGATCTTCATGGACGCCAAGATCGAGTCCGAGCTGGTGGACCTGCCCGAGGACGAGGCCCGCGAGCTGCTGGAGTCGATCGGGCAGTCCGAGCCCGGCCTGAACCAGCTCGTCCGGGTGGGCTTCCGGACGCTCGGGCTCCAGACGTACCTGACGGCCGGCCCCAAGGAGGCGCGGGCCTGGACCGTCCCGGTCGGCGCGACCGCGCCGGAGGCCGCCGGGGTGATCCACAGCGACTTCCAGCGCGGCTTCATCAAGGCCGAGGTGGTCTCCTACAACGACCTGGTCGAGGCCGGATCGATGGCGGCGGCCAAGGCCGCCGGCAAGGTCCGGATCGAGGGCAAGGAGTACGTCATGCAGGACGGCGACGTGGTGGAGTTCCGCTTCAACGTCTGAATCCGGGCTGTTTTCGCAGGTCAGAGCGTTGGTGTCTCGCCCTGGGGCGCATCGGGGGCACAACCCCACGCCTCATCGACCGCCCGGCGGGTGCGTTCCTCCGAGTCCGGCATCAGGTGACCGTACGTCGATAGGACCAGCGTGGCGTTCTCGTGCCCCAGCCGTTCGGCCACGGTGATGACCGACTCGCCCTGCATCAGCAGGACCGACGCGTAATGGTGGCGTAGGTCATGGGTCGTGATGCTCTCCGGCAGGCCCGCCTTCTGGACAGCCGCGCCGAAGATGATCGAGCCGTAGTAGTCGTGGCGGTAGGGGCCGGCGAAGCGGGTCGTGAACAGCGTGCCGTCATCAGCCGGTGGGAACTGCGCCATGTGCGCCCGGAGAGCGTCAGCGACGACCTGGGGCAGCGGCACGGTCCGGCGCGAGCGCGGAGTCTTGGGGACCGTCCGCACCTTGGACTGCGGCGCGAACTGCCACTCGATCCGCACCAGGCGCGCGGCGAAGTCGACATCTTGCACGCGCAGCGCGAGCAGCTCGCCGAGGCGCAGGCCCAACCCGGCCTGGGTGAGGACCATGGCGCGGTTGCGGGCGGGGATCGCGTCGGCGAGCTTGCGTACCTGGTCGACGGTGAGCGGCACGACGCGTTCCCGGTGGGCTGACGGCAGGCTGACCCGGACCACGGGCGAGCGGCCGACGAGCCTGTCCAGCACGGCCGCCGCGTAGACCGAGCGGAGCAGCCCGACAAGGTTGCGCAGGGTCGACGGCGACAGCACCTTGCCACGGTCGGCCGCCCATGCCTGCACCTCGGAGGGCACGACGGCCGCCAGGCGACGGGAGCCGAGCGGAGTCGCAGCAATATGCGTCTCGATCAGGCTGGAGACACGCCGGGCGGTTGTTGGACGGTGAGCGCGGCCGGCAGCCCAGCGCCGGGCGTACTCGACCACGGTCGTCTTGTCGGACGGGTCGACGTACTGGCCGCGCACGATGTCGGCTTCGACCTGGGCGAGGAAGCGATCGGCGTCGACCTTGCGCGTGAAGGAGCGCTTGCGCTGGCGGTGGGCGTCGTCGCGCCACCGGGCCAGGTAGGTAACCTTGCCGTCGCGTATCCGCTTCTCCACGCTGCCCATGTCAGGCCGCCTGTCCCGAGAGCCAGGAGCGCACGTCGGCCGGGTCGTAGCGCAGGTGTCGGCCGACCTTGAACGCCCGTGGCCCGGTGCGGCGGTACCGCCACTGGTACAGCGTGCCGACGGGCACCCGCAGGAACGCCGACACCTCCTCGATCGACCACAGTTCGGTCGCTGCTTCACGGGTTGCCAATGCTGTCTCCTCCTTGTCGTCAGCTATGCGGCCGACGCGATACCGGCCGGGGTGGTGCCGAGTTCGTGGGCGAGTTCTTCGCGGCCGGTGGCGTGTCGCTCGCGGGCGAGGGCGGCGGCGGTGTTGGCGAGGAGCGCGTCTCCGGTGGTGTGCCAGCCGACTCCGGCGAAGGTGAGGGTGCCGACGATGAGCGTGGTGTCTTCGTCGACCTGCTCGACGGGTGGTCCGGCGGCGGTGGCCGAGTGTTCGTGGTTCTGGTGTTCGTGGCGCCGGAAGGTGACGCGGGTGTCGCGCAGGAGCCGGAAGGTGACGGAGTAGCGGCGGGCTTTCGTGAGGAAGTGGCCGCCGAAGCCGAGCATGTGCGCCCATCGGCGCAGCCGGGCGTACGGGTTGGCTGTCGCCGTTTTCGTCGGTTCGGTGTCAAGGGCGGCTTGACGCGCAGCCGTGCAGGTGGGGCAGGCGGCGTAGCGGGTGTGGGTGCCGCAGTCGGGGCATTCCCAGCGCTGGACGAAGCCGGGCCGTGGCCGGGGTTCCCGGGACCGCTCGGAGAGTGGGGCCGGGGTGTGGATTGGTCGGCCGATGCGCCAGCAGGCGTCGATGAGGCGGGCGGTGTGGTCGCCGTCGGGGTCGGCGTAGTCCCCGATCGTGTCGGCGGTCAGGCGGGTGGAGGTGTGCCCGGTGGCCTCGGTGCTTTTGGTGGCGTACTTGGCAAGGTAGCCCGCGACCATGCCATCGGTGACCTCCCCCGAGCCGTCGGTGGCGATCGGTTCCAGGTCGACCTGGTCGCCCCAGGCGATGGGCCAGCCCTCGGGCCGGTCGGGGTGGGGCGGGGTGTGGAAGGCGATCTGCCGGGCGGCGTGGCGCAGCGCGTCGACGAGGTCGTCGACGGTGAACCCGGCCGGCGGGGGCACGACGTTGTCGGGGTCCTGGCCGTCGACGCCGTCGAGGCGGGCGATGGCGTGGAAGTGCACCGCTCCCCGCGCTTGCAGTTCAGCGACCTTCCCGGGCGACAGCCGCACCGGAGCGACCTTCCGGGTGTTGCCGGAGGCGGTCGAGATCTCGACGCGGGGGACGCCGCGGCGTTGGGCGAGTTTCGCCAGCCAGCGTTCGGCGGCTTGTTTGGTGCGGTGCCAGAGTTCGCCGGAGAAGATGTTCCAGACGACCTGGTGGTCGTGGTCGTAGCAGTCCAGACACAGCGGATGCCCGAGCGCGGCGTCACCCTGCTCGTGCCTAGCCCAGCAGACGGCGGGTCGGCCGTGGGGGCAGAGGCCGGTGTCGCGGCGGGCGTGGCAGGGTTCGGCGCGGCAGTCGCAGCGGCGGCGGTTGCGGCAGGTGTGCCGCTTGACCTTTCGGGCGTGGACGGTGCCGAACGACGGCGCGGTGAACGTGGCGAACACCGCCGGATGCTGCGCGACTGATTCGGGGACGCCTTTGCCGCCGACCAGGCCCGCGCGCAGGAGTTGGAAGGCGTCGCGTTGGTAGGTCTGCGCGCAGGTAGGGCAGACGGTGGCGCGGCGGTTGCCGCATGCCTTGTAGATGGCAGCATCGGGCATGGCGTCGGTGTGCCGGGAGTCGAGGACGCGGCCGGTGCCGGGTTCGACGGTGAGGAGCTGCCCGGCGAGGCGGATGGGTCGGGTGCAGCCGGCGGCGGCGCGGACGTGGTCGAGCCAGCCGAAGTAGTCGGGTCGGGTGGCGCGCTGGAAGGCGGAACCGGCGGCGGTGTAGGTGTAGACGGGGGTGGTGGTGTCGGCGTTCGAGCCCACCCCCCGGGCCGAGGCTCGGGGGGTGAGGTCCAGCGTCGACGCCATCAGGCGGCCACCTCGGGCCGGTTGGTGATGGAGTGCTGGGTGACGATGGTCCGGCAGGCTCCGCACTGGCGGGCGGCCGGTTCGTGCCGGTGGCAGGGAATGGTGGCGGTCGTCTGGCCGCAGCGGATGGTGACCGGGGTCCGGCAGGGGCCGCCGGGGATGACGTGGATGACGGTGCGTCGGGTGTCGTAGGGGTGCGGCTCGTCCGGGTAGGCGGGGCAGGTGTGGGTGACCTGCTCGATGTCGACGACGTGGATGGTCATCGGGCACCACCAGTGACGGGGGTGCCGTTGACGGCGGTGGTGTGGCCGCTGAGGGTGTGCAGCAGTTCCCGGGCGATGTCGGGGGTGATGGTGAGCAGTCCGGCGAGTTCGTCGATGGTGATGGGGCGGCCGGTGCTCTGTTCGTGGCGGCCGATGACGAAGCGGGCGGTGGGGATGAGGTGCGCGGGCACCTCGGGTCGGGTGATCGGCACCGGGTTGACGGGTGCCTCGACGACGGCCGGGGCGGCTGGCGGGATGTCGACGGTCGGCGGCTCCTCGATGAGCTGGGCGACGTCGTCGGTGGCGTCGATGGGGTCGGTGGTGGTTGTGACGGGGGCGAGGACGAGTTTGACCAGGGCCATGAATGCCAGGGCGGGGACGGCGGACAGGAGCCAGCCGGAGGGGCCGACTTGGCCGACGGCGACGCCGAGCTGTGCGGCGAGGGAGAAGCCTGCGAAGGCGATCAGGAGGACCAGCGGGTAGCCGATCGGGCCGCCGTGGCGCTTACGACGCCGGATGACGAGCAGGCAGGCCACGGGGACGAGTTCGGAGATGACGGCGTTGGCCCAGCCGAACCAGCCGGAAGTGCCTTCCGGGCTGTTGGCCATGGTCCAGTCGTGGACGTGGGTGAAGGAAGCCGCCCCAGCGGCGAGGCCGACGAAGATGACGATGAGGACCAGGACGCCGCCTTCCAGGCGGGCGGGCCAGGCAGCGGGCGGGTTAGTGGTGGGCATGGGGGGTCACCTCCGGTGCCGGGATGCTGTCGAGGGGGATGAGGTCGACCACGCCGGAGCAGTGGGCGCACATGATCGGGGCCAGGCCCTGGGCGGCGAGTTGGTTGCGGAAGCAGGGCAGGCAGGTGAAGTCGGCGGGGAAGAGGCCGTCGCCTTCGCAGAGGGCGCAGCGGCCGAGGCAGACGGGGCAGGGCGTGTAGACCGGGCCGAGGATGTCGTGGACGCCAGCGGGCGAGTTGCCCTCGATGCACCACAGGCACGGGTCGGACAGGTTGAAGGTCATCGGTCGCCTCCGTGGCAGTCGAGGCAGCAGCCGTAACGGCGGGGGATGTAGTAGGGCTTGGTCTGGCCGCAGTGGCGGCAGGTGCGGCGAGCCCGCAGGGCTTTGGCGATAGCGGCCCGCTGGGCCGGGGTCGCGACCCGTTTGGGGGCGGCGAGGTCGAGGCGGTAGAGGTACGCAACGCGCTTACCGCGACGCCACAGGATCTGCGCGACCGCGTGATGTCCGCCCGGGCGGAGTCCGGCGGCGCGGAGCTGGCGGCGGGTGGCCAGGCCGTCGGGGGCGAGCCGGTAGGGGTAGGTGGGGAATTCGTCGGCGGGGTTGGCCGGGTCGTAGGTGTAGGTGGTCATGACTGGCCTCCCCAGCGCTGCTGGGCGGCTTGCTTGGAGATGCCGAGGCGCTGGCCGATTTCGGCCCAGGAGTAGCCGAAGGCCCGCAGGCCGACGACGGCTTCGCCGATGGCGTCGTCGAGGTTGGCCGACAGTGCGACGAGGTCGCGGAGGGCTTCCACGTCACCGGCGGCGACGCGGCGGCCGTGGGCGCGGATGATGCGGCGGGCGAACGCGGCGAACGCGTTGTTCTCGACGACTTCACGCCGCTTGCGGCGGGAGGGGGTGCGCGTCAAGGACGCCTTGACGGTGAACATCAGTTCTCGCCTCCCTGGTTGTGGAGGCGGTCCCACTCGTCGGCAGCCGCGTCGAGGGCGGTGATGACCTGCTCGGCGGTGCGGGCGGGGTCGTCGTTCCAGGAGTAGGGGGAGGTGTGCTCGTCGAGCAGGTAGCCGTCTTCGTCGATGTGGAAGACCGGGGCGTGGTCGTCGAGGTAGTCGACGAACGCGGCCATGGCCGCGAGGTAGTCGGCGAGCGCGCTCGGGTCGAGCTGGGAGAAGTGCTCGACGCGGTGTCCGGCGGTGGCGATGCCGATGGCCCCGGCGGCGCAGGCCGGCGGGGTGGGGGTGTCGGTGGTGGGGGCGTAGTAGGTGCCCTGGTGCCAGCCGTGCCGGCGCAGGTAGAGGGCAGCGCAGCGGAGCAGGTCAGCGGGTGTGACCTGGACTCCGGTGGCAGGGTTTTGGGTAGCCTTCATGGCAGCCACGTCCTTTCGGGGCTGTTGGTGGAGGTCGGCAGGACCAGCACTGCTGCCAGGCGATGTCCTGGTCCTGTCGGCCGCTTATCGGGTGGTGCGCAGCCGCAAGTAGCGGCGTTGGCGGGTGTCGTCGCCGCCCATCGGGCGCGGGGCGGACAGGTAGACGAGTCGGCCGCTGGCCGAGGCGACCTGGACCATGGCGGCGATGTCCTCGGGACGGCCGACGATCCACAGTTCCGTGTACTGCGCGGCCCGCTGGCTGTTGGCCTTGGCGTAGGTGCGTTCCCGGGTGGTCATGCCGCCACCCCGAAGTCGACGCGGGTGAGGTCCGGAACCTGGTCCGGTAACCGGCGTGGCCGGCGGATCCAGGCGGCGTAGTCGGCGATGCCCGCGATCTGGGCATCGGTCAGGTAGGCGACCTTGATGCGGCGCGGGACGCCGCCTTCGGCGATGAGGTAGGCCGCGCCCTGGTTGGTGGGGGCGATGTCGGTGGCCGTGTAGCCCTGCTCGGCCCAGCCGTGGCCGAGGACGATGTTCGAGCTGTTTGGGGTGGTGCAGCGGAACGCGGCCCGGTAGCCGAACAGGTCCCGCAGCGAGGTGGGGATGATGTCGAACGACGGCCGCTGCGTCGCGGCCACGACCGGGATACCGGCGGCACGGCCCCGGGCGACCAGGTCACGCAGGAGGGCGACGAACTCTTCCTGCTCCTGCTTGCTGCCGACGGTGGCGGAGTAGAAGGCGATCTCGTCGACCAGGACGGTGATGACCGACAGGCCGTCGTCGGCGGTCACCTTGCGGCGCCCGTGGGCGCGCAGCCAGGCGTAGCGGTTGTTCATCACCAGTTGCAGCCGCTTGAGGACGGTCAGGGCCTCGGTGATGTCCGGGCCGATGAAGGCATCAGCGGAGTCTTCCCACTGGCCCAGCTCGACGAGCTTGCCGTCGAGTAGCACGAGCCGGGAGTCGACACTGAGCGCGGCGTGGGCCGCGATGCAGTTGAGCAGCCCGGACTTACCGCCGCCGGGCTCACCACCGGCGAGAAGGTTGCGGTAGGCGAGGGTGATGTAGACGGGCTGGCCGAACTCGTCGATCCCGATGAAGATCGGGTCGAACATCGACAGGCCAGGACCCACCGGCACCGCAGCAGCGGGGGCGGGAATCGCGGTCATCGGTGCCCTCCTTGGGCGGTTGGTGGACGCGAGGAACCACACGAACGAGCCCGCAGGGCTCCTCGCGTCCCAGGTGAAATTGAAGGTCAGATCCAGTCGGAAACGTCGTCCTCGGGCGTCGAGGACGAAGCCGCGGGCTTGCTGCCGTTGGCCGTCGTGGTGGGGGCCGGTTTCTTGCCGGCGGGTTTGCCCTGTGCCGGGAGGGTGATCGTCGGGACGTCGACGTCCGGCAGGTCCAGGGCGGTCGGCACCGTCAGCGGTGCCTGCTCGACCGTCGGGGCGTCCGGGTCGATCACGTCGACCAGCGGCGAACCCACAGTGGCGGTCAGCACCTCACGGTGCTTGATGTCGAACCGCAGATACGCGGCGGTCCGCTCCGAGGCGCGCTCGATGAGCACGGTGGAGGCGTGACAGGTCACGGCGATCTTGTCGAGGCGGCCTTCCAGGTCTTTGGCCGACAGGCCCGGGCGCAGGTACACCCAGACCCGCTCACCGACCGGCGTGGGACGAGCCCACAGGATCAGCGGCAGCGAACCGGACTGGTTGGCGATGATGAACTGCGAGAAGCACACCCGCAGCCGATGCCTCACCACGAGACACCACGCCCAGGCGATCACCTGGCGGCGGCAGACCGGCACGGCGGCCGGGACACCGACGAGCAGGGTGACCACGAGCAGCGTCACCACGGCCGGGGTGTGGTTGGCGAGCTGCACCCAGAAGGTGAGCACGGCGACCGCGAGCACGATCTCGATCGCCCACCACCACAGCAGCCGCAGCACCGGCCAGATCCGGACCAGCACCCACGCGATCCCACCGACCGGCACGCCGACGAGCGCGCCGAGGAACAGGGCCAGGATCGGGTGCATGTAGGACGCGGCCACCACAGCCGACAGAAGACCGACGATGACCGCCGACAGGACGAACGCGAGCCGGGCGTTACGGGCTGAGGAACGGTGAACCCTGGCCTCAATGACCGTCACCGTTCCGGTTGACTTCCCGCCGAAGGAACGGCGAGGGCTAGACTTGGACACGACGAGTCCTCCCAAGTGCCAGTTGGGATCGGATGAGTTGACGGCACCGGGGTCGGCAGATGTAGGAGTCAGTACCGACCCCGGGCCAATTTCCTTCTTGCCGCCACCTGTCGTGACGACCGGACCGGGAACGTAGGAGTCAGGAACACTCCCGGAACCGCATGGGGTTGGATCAGCGGACCATCAGGCCGCTTCGCAAGCCACGGACACCTGTGGCTCACACAGCACGACGTGCGAAGTGACCTACTTGGCCGGAGAACCAGTCTTCGGCTTCAGGGACACCGCCCGGAACGCGACGCCGTTACGCCCGTTGGTCGCCCACGGAATGGCCTCCAACTGCTCGACCGCGAGGAAGTCGCCCACCTTCACGTTCGGCTTCTCACCCGCCGTGGTGATGGTGATGACCTCGCCGCCCGTCTCGTCGAGCACGAAGACCTGCGTGGACCACATGGGCCGGCCCGTGTTCTTCTCGGACTTCTGGTTGCCGTTCTGGTCGTTCTTCGGCTCCGGGTCCTTCGACGCCGTCACCTGCTTGCTCGTGGTGTCCACGTACAGCTTCAAGGCCGTCTCCTGTCTGTTGGGGCACCGCTCGTCGGCGCACTCCACCGTCATCATGTCTTCATGAAGACGTGCAGACAACGTACGGCCGGTCGTCCGGTCGCGTCAAGACTTCATGAAGACCTAAACTGGATCCAGGCGTGAAGGAGTGTGAAGAATGGCCAAGTGGGAGCGAATCGCCGCAGAGTGGCGCGAAAAGATTCATTCAGGTGAGGTCACGCCTGGAACGAAGCTGCCGAACGAGCAGCAGATGAAAGCCGACTATGAAGTGAGCTTGCCCGTCGTCCGACAGGCGCTCGACACGCTTGAAGCAGAAGGTCTGGTCGATCGACGTCACGGCCGAGGAACCTTCGTCCGCGCCCCCCGACAGCGAGTACGGCGATCCCCCGAGCGGTATCAGTGGGAGAAGGATCGAGCCCGGCTGCCCGAGTCTCAGCGACGCCGCACAGGCGCAACCGAGCGGGACACCGGACTGACCATGCAAGACCTTGACTTCTCGGCTGAGTACCGGACGGTTCCGGCGAGCGCTGAACTGGCTCGGATCTTCGGAGTTCCGGTCGGCGCAAAGATGCTTGAGCGCGTCTACCGAACTAGTTCCCGCAAGGAGCGGGTGCCGCTCAGCCTGAACACGTCCTACATGGTCTATGACGTGGTAGCCGAGAACCCGGCGCTGCTCGACGACAACAACGAGCCGTGGCCGGGCGGTACTCAGAACCAGCTATTCACCATCGGAATTGAGCTAGACCGGATCGTTGACGAGATCACGGCCCGGCCGCCCTCGGCAGACGAAGCCGAAGCCTTGAAGCTGCCCCCAGGCGTCTCAGTGCTCGTTCTTCGCAAGGTCTCCGTGGACACCAAGGACTGCGTCGTGGAGGTCTCGAACGTCGTACTCCCTGGCGACCGGACCGAGTTCGTTTACACAACGAAGCTTGCGCGGTGGTCCGAGTGAAGATCTCCCTGATCACGCCAGTCCACGCCCCGAGCATTCCCTATCTGGCAGACGCCTACGAATCACTCCGCTCGCAAGAGTTGCCGGATGGGTGGGCGTGGGAATGGTTGGTCCAGGAGGACGGACGGACCGGCAAAGTTGCTGCCGCCCTTCCCGATGACCCACGCATTCTCAGCGGAACAGGGAAGCCTGGTGGTCCAGGGACCGCCCGCAACATGGCTATGGCACGCAGCGGCGGAGATCTGCTGCGAGTCCTGGACGCAGACGACCAGCTCGCTCCCGGCGCCCTTGCGCGTGAGATCGACGTACTCAGCAAGCGGCCCGACGTCGGCTGGACGACGTGCAGTGTGCTCGACCTAATGCCCGACGGATCAACGGTTGGCTGGCAACACGCCGACCCACCGGGCGGCATCCTGCACCAGGGCGAGGTACTGAACTACTTCCGCCGTAAGGGATACCGGCTTCCGGTCCACCCAGCCACGCTGTGTATCCGGCGAGAACTCGCCCTCGCCCTTGGCGGCTGGATGGCACTGCCGGGTGGGGAAGACACTGGGCTGTTGATCGCCGCGTCAGTCGTGACCGACGGCTACTTCATCGCGGAGCCAGGGCTGTTATACCGGAAGCACCCGGACCAGATCACGGCCCAGAGCGACTGGAGCGCGAACGAAGAGTGGCAGCTCCGCATGCAGCTCATCGAGTCACGAGCCACCGCCTTGCAATCGTCGTTCCCCGGTACTCGCACCTAACCCGCAAGCCGCTCTGCCGTCACCGCCGGCTCAGCGCAGCACGAACACCTGTGTAGGTGGCCGTCGATACTCAACCGGAGCACGCCACTCCCAATGACCAGGCCGGTTATCCCCGTCGGCTTGTGGTCGATCGCAGGGGCATCGCCACGTGTCCACGTCATCGATCTCAGCAGGCGGCCAGAATCGGAACAGCACGTACTCCGCAACGGGCTCAGCGCGATCCGGATGCATCTGCTCGATGGCGAAGCGGTAGGGACGACCAGCATGCAGCAGCAAGTCCAGGCCGATCGGCGCAGAGGAATTGCCCCGTACGGCGACGGCGCGCACGCGGTAGTCGCGAGGCACGGTGATCGTGCCGAACAGCGTCTCGGGCAGACCGCTATCGCGTGGGTTCGGCTCCAACTCAAGAGCGATGCCGGGTACCCGCCCAGGGCCGAGCCGGTCATGCTCCCGGTCACGCTCGATCGCCGCGATAGCGGCGGCCTCCCGGGCCGAGTCCTGCGCTGCCTTTGCCGACACCTCGGCAGCGTCGGCTGAGCGCCGTGCCTCGCTACGTGAGCCACGCGACACCACCCAGGACAGCACCGCCACGACCACGCCACCCAGGGCAATGAGCACGGTGATGACATTGAGCCAAGTCACCTCATCCACGGTCGCGGACTCTACCTCCGACATGGACTGTCTCGACGGATGCGGCCGACTGCCGACGAGGCTGTTCAAAGTTTCTGTACGTCTTCAAGGCGGCCCTTGACGGGCCGCACGCGCCGCCGCCTGGGCGCGCGCCGGCCACTGCCGCTGTCGCTCTGCGGCCGTCACGCCTGATGCCCGGCGGCTGGCGCGGACAGCGGGAAGCCCGGTGGGCCGCCGCAGCACGACAGGGGCGTTGACCGGGTGGTGGTGGGCCGGCAGCCGGCCGGGCCGCGCGGCCACGAGCCCGCGCGGCGTAGGGAAGGGCACGCCGGCCGCGTCGGCGAAGTGGGGGCGGTCGCGGGGTTGCGGTTAGTGCGCCTCCGGCGGGGGCGCTCCGGCTCCAGGATGGCCGGGGCTCCGTCGGCGGGTCACGGTCCGTGGGTGGTTGCGGTGGGAGCCATCCCGCCTGCCATCGACCCGGGCGAGCCGAGCAGACCGCCGCCCGGCCCGCCAGCGTCCGTACGAGCCGTCAAGGTCCGCTTGACGTGGCGGGCCGGGCGGCGGCCCGCTCCCCAGGAGGGCGGGTCGATGGCAGACGGGATGGCGAGGTGGGCACGCGGTGAGGTCAGAAGTTCGTAGCCAGTTGCGGTGGATGGTGTTTGACTCTTGCTGGTGATCGATAACGGGAAGCTGCGTGCGTGTCTCGCGGCCTATTGGGGACTGGCGGACGCGGCGGTTCAGGTGCACAACGGCGGAATGAACTCGGCGACGTGGTTCGTTTCCGAGGGCGGTGAACGGTGGGTAGCCAAGGCGGTTGCGCCGGGATCGCGCCGTTCCTTCATGGGCGGCCTTGAGGTCGCGGCTCACGTCGAGGCGGCAGGCGTTCCGGCGGGCACCCCGGTAGTGACGAGGCACGGAAGCGTCGTCGCCGATGTCGACGGAGTGCCACTCGGGTTGTTGAACTGGGTCGCAGGCAGCGGGCTGCTTGGCAGGAGCCCGGACGAGCAACGGCTGATCGGGGCAACCCTGGCGCGAGTGCACGCAGCGCTTAGAAGCGTGACGATCAAGGATGCCGATCGGTTTGACTGGGTCGATGCGCGGGCACCACATTTGGCAGTTCGTCCTTGGGTTCGACCCTCAGTGGCGGCCGCCCTTGCGGGGTACGAGGCGCTTGATGTCGGGTCTTTGTCGTGGGGCCTGCTACACACCGATCCGGCTCCAGAGGCATTCCGGCTCGACCGCAAGACGGGAGAGTGCGGACTGATCGACTGGAGTATCGCGATGAGCGGTCCGCTGCTGTACGACCTCGCGTCGGCAGTGATGTATGTCGGAGGCATCGATAACGCGGACTACCTGGTGGAGGCATACCTAGAGAGCAAGACGATGACGCGCGCCGAGGTGGAACACGGCTTGCTGGCCATGCTCCGGTTTCGGTGGGCGGTGCAGGCTGACTACTTCGCCCGCCGAGTCGTTACCGACGATCTGACCGGAATCACGAGCGCAGCCGACAACGAAGTGGGCCTGGAGAATGCGCATCGATGGCTCGGCCGCTTGGCGGCCAAAGAGCCTTCGGGGGCACACAGGGGGCACAAGACAGCGTGAAACGTCGGCAACCAGCCACTAACAGCGTAAGCCCAAGATGTGGCGTGACAAGCCTGCCGACTGGGTCGCCGCCGGTCATGCGAGCGCCCGTCTATGTTCCGCTTCAACGTCTGAGTTCGGTCTGTTGTCACAGGTCAGGAGATGCCGCCGTCGCTGCGTAACAGTTGGCCGTTGATCCAGCCCCCGTCGGGTGAGCACAGGAACGCGACGAGGTTCGCACAATCCCGCGGGCGTCCGAGGCGACCGAGCGGCGTGGCCCGTAGGACGGCATCCTTGATCTCTGCGGTCATCCAGCCGGTGTCGGTTGGACCCGGGTCGATGGCGTTGGCGGTCACGCCGAGGTGGGCCAGTTCTTGAGCAGCGGCCAGGGTGATCCGATCGAGAGCGCCTTTGCTGGCTCCGTAGGGAAGGTTGCCGACGGTAGCGTCACTGGTGAGGCTGACGATGCGTCCCGTGCCATGTGCCCCTCGGAACCGTCGGGCGTACTCGCGAATCAAGAGCCAGTTCGCCCGGGTGTTGACCGCGAAGTGACGGTCGAAGCTCTCGATGCTGGTGTCGAGCAGGCCTGATTTCACGCTCTCGCAGTGGGCGAGGACGAGCGCGCTGACCGAGCCCAGCTCTCGCTCCACGGCCTCGAAGATGTCAGCCGTGGTGTGAGGATCAGCGAGGTTAGCCTCGACTGCGACAGTTCTTGCCCCATGCTCGGCGGCTTGGCTGCTGAGCTGCGTCATGGCCTCGGGATCGGCTCCCCAGGGCATCCGCTCGTCGTACGGGGTCCAGTAGGTGAAGCCGACATCCCAGCCGGTCCGAGCCAGCGTCACCACCACCGATGCAGCGATGCCGGCGCTGCGGCCGGCACCGGTCACCAGGGCGACGGGTCGATGCTGTTGGTCCCTGCCGTCCGTTAGAGACATTCGTGGTCGCACCCCCTCGACGCACCATCCTTGCTGCCCGCCCGAAGGCCGTCATCGGAATTACCCGGCCACCACAGCAGTGCCTGCGATGCATCGCGACGGCGCTCCCGCAGTCTCCTCGTCCACGGGGTCATGGTCCCGCACCCGGACGCGGGAACACCCGTGGGCCGGCCCTCGGTGTGGCCTGACCGATGTCTTGCCGACGCCGTGCTGGTCTGTACGCCGAGTACCGACCCACGGGAGGCTGGCACGATGCGCAAACTGACCTTCGGCATGAACGTGAGCCTGGACGGCTACGTCGCCGCGCCCGGCGACGACCTCGGCTGGGGTGCGCCGAGCGACGAGTTGTTCCAGTGGTGGTCCGACCGGGTGGGGGCGACAGGCACGGCGCTCTACGGGCGGCGACTGTGGGAGGCGATGAGCTCCCACTGGCCGACCGCCGACCAGCAGCCGGGCGTCACACCGGCCCAGGTCGAGTTCGCCGGCCGCTGGCGGGACATGCCGAAGGTGGTGTTCTCCTCGACGACCAGGCCGGTCGACTGGAACACCCGCCTGGTCACCGGCGACGCGGTCACCGAGATCACCCGGCTCAAGGCCGAGGACGGCGGTCCGATGGACATCGGCGGCGCCACACTCGCCGCTGCGGCCATGCGGGGCGGGCTGATCGACGAGTACGTGCTCGTCACCCACCCGGTTCTGGTGGGTGACGGCAAGCCGTTCTTCACGGCCCTGGACAACTGGGTGAACCTGGCCCTGGTGGAGACCCGGACGTTCCCGGGCGGTGTGCTCCTGACGAGGTACGAGACCAGGCGCTGAGGCGACGCTCCACCAGGGCAGGTCGACAACCGATGCGCAAACGACCGCCGGCCCGCGTCCTGCGGACCGGCGGTCGCTGTGTGCGTAACCGTCAGGCGTTGGCCCGGCGGATGGCCGCCATACCCCCGAGTGCGGCCGCCGCCGCCACCAGGGCGGGCCATCCCACCAGCAGGCTGATCTGGTGCTGGCTGCTCAGCCACTGCCAGATGGCGCCGAACCAGCCCTGCCAGGTGATCAACGCGACGAGCAGGCCGGTCACCAGGATCAGCGCCGCACCGGCGCCGAGCAGGCCGTTCATGCCGAACCGGACGTACCAGACGGATACGAAGACGGAGAGGAAGTTCAGGAACAGGAACGGCACCGCGTAGACGGCGATCTGCAACAGCCCGTTGTCGACGTCGATGTACGGGATCCGGAAGAACCGGAGCTCGATCCCGAAGCCGCCGGTGGCGCCCTCGATCAGGTTGAGCAGGTAGAGCAGGACGCCGTAGACGACCGCCTGCACCACGTTGACGAGCACTGTGGCGAGGTAGAAGGTGCGCCGGGTGACGCCCATGCCGAGCGCGAACGGGAACACCTGGCTGATCGAGGCGGCGGCGATGATCGCGCAGACGATGTAGAGGCTGAGCAGACCGCCTGTGGTGTTCTTGCCCGGCGCCGCCTCGTCGACCGAGGCGAAGATCAGCAGGTTGACGCCGAGCGAGATGGCCATGATGCCCCACGGCCAGTCCAGCTGGCCGACCCGGGCGATGGTGTGCATCCGGGCGACGTCGAGGATGCGGGTCATCGGGTGTTCGTCCTTTCCGTCGTCAGGCGCACCACGGCCTGCTGGAGCGACAACGGTGCCAGGTCGATGCCGAGCTTCCTGGCGCGCATCCGTTCGGCGTTGTCGAACGACCCGCGCAGCGACGCGCGGACCGCGCCGCCGAGCTGCCCGCGGTGCAGCACCCGGTGTGCGGCGGCGAACTCGTCCACCGCCCCGGCCGGGCCGGACGCCTCCATCACCTCGCCGCGCAACTCGTCGCTGGGCGCGTCGAGCAGCAGCTTGCCGCGGTCGAGCAGCAGCACGTGCTCGATCAGGTCGGCCACCTCGTCGATGAGGTGTGTGGAGAGCACGACAGTGCGCGGATTCTCGGCGTAGTCGGCGAGGAGCCGGTCGTAGAAGAGCTGCCGGGCGACCGCGTCGAGACCGAGGTACGGCTCGTCGAAGAAGGTCAGCGGCGCCCGTGCGGCCAGTCCGATCGTCACGCCCAGCGCGGACAGCATGCCGCGGGACAGCTTGCGCACGTTGCGCTTGCGCGGCAGGTCGAAGTCGTCCACGAGGGACTGCGCGAAGTCCTCGTCCCAGTTGGGGAACAGCCGCCTGGCCAGGCTCAGGACGTGCCGGACCTGGTAGGTCGTGGGGTACGTCTGGCTCTCCTTGATGAAGACCACCCGCGACAGTGCCCGCTCGTTCTCGTACGGGCGCTCGCCGAAGAGCGTGAGGTCCCCGCTGATGCCGTTGTTCTGGCCGGTGATCAGCTGCATCAGCGTCGTCTTGCCGGCGCCGTTGCGTCCGAGGAGGCCGTAGATCTTGTTGCCCGTCAACGTGAAGGTGACGTCGTCGAGAGCGGTCACCTCACCGAACCGCTTCGTGAGGCCGGCTGCCGCCACGACGCTCATCGCTGTTCCTCCCCTGTCTCGATGAGCTTCTTCAGCTCCTCGGTGCCGATGCCCAACTTGCGTGCCTCCTCGATGAGGGGCCGCACGTACTGGTCGGAGAACTCGCGCCGGCGGCGTTCCCGGAGTGTCTCGACGGCCCCCGTTGCCACGAACATTCCGATCCCCCTGCGTTTGTAGAGAATCCCGTCATCGACCAGGCGGTTGATCCCCTTGGCGGCGGTCGCCGCGTTGATCCGGTGGAACGCCGCCAGCTCGTTCGTCGACGGCACCTGGGTCTCCTCCGCGAGCGTCCCGTCGATGATCGAGTTTTCGATCAGCTCCGCGATCTGGACGAAGATCGGCCGCCCGTCATCCATCCCGGTTCTTCGGTTCATTACTCATGTAGCTAACCGTCGCACCTGGGCGCCGGAACCGTCAAGTGCCTTCGGGTACGCGCGGCGGCACGCGGGCTCGCTAGGGTTCGCGCCGTGGCTGCTACCACCACGACGGCGTGCACGAGGTCTGGATCGACGCGATCCTGGGCAGCTGGGGCCGCGACGACTTCGACGACCACGTCACCTTCGGCTGCCGGGTCGGGCCGGTGGCCGGCTCGCCGGGGCCGGCCGCGACGCTCGTCAACGGTGGTGAGGTCGCGGGGGACAGCCCGATCTTCGGCCGCAAGCTCAGCCGCGAGGAGGGCCTGACCCATCCCCGGCTCGCCGAGTTCTGGCAGATGGTCGACCTGATCCTGGAGCGGGACGCCCTGGTACGCCGCCACCTGGTCGGCACCTGACCAACCCGGTGATCAAGGGGTTTACGTCACCCGGACCGCGCCGACCGGACACAAACGCCTTGATCACCGGGGCGAGGGCGCGGGAGGAGGGAGGGGGTCAGATCCTAGGGCTGCGGCGTTCGATCAAGGTCACGTCTCGCCAGGTGCCGTGGTGGCGGCCTACCCGCTCGCGGGTGCCGACGACGCGGAAGCCGCACGTCGCGTGCAGCGCGAGACTCGCGGTGTTCTCCGGGAACACGCCGGACTGGATGGTCCAGATCCCGGCCGCCTCGGTGGAGGCGATCAGCGCCTCCAGCAGTGCTCGGCCGACCCCGCGACCCCGCCCCTTCGGGTGCACGTAGACGGAGTGCTCCACCACCCCGGCGTAGACGCAGCGGTCGGAGACCGCCGAGCAGGCCACCCAGCCGAGGACGTCGCCGGCCTCGTCGAGCGCCACCCAGCGGTGGCCGGGCAGGCGGGTGGCGGTGAACCGCGTCCAGTCCGGCGGCTCGGTCTCGAACGTGGCGTTCCCCTCGGCGATGCCGAGGCGGTAGATCTCCAGCACGGAGTCGGCGTGCGAGTCGTCCATGGCGGCGACTGAGACTGTCATCGGCCTCTCCTGTCCGGGCCCGGCGGTCGTCAGCGTAGTCGCGCGCCGAGAGGCCGGGACGTGATGCCCGGCCCCTCGGCGTGAGCGCTACCGCTGCCGGTAGACGGAGATGTGCGCGCGGCTGTCCGCCTCGAACGGCGACCGGTCCCAGTCGGCGTACCGCTCGGTGAGCCGCAGCCCGGACCGCTCCGCCAGTTCGTCGATCTGTTCCGGCCAGGCGTACCGCATGGCGAACGGCTTCAGGTGCACGCCGGAGGCGTCGAAGGTGACGGTCTGCCGCACGAACGTCTGCGCCGCCCGGTCGTACCGGTGCAGGCGGATGGTGGCCGAGTCCTCGGTCACCTCCCGCACCTGGACCTGCTCGTCCCGGTCGAAGTCCGCCGGGTCGGGCACGAAGGTCTCGATGACGAACGCCCCGCCGGGCGCGAGCACCCGGGCGACGTTGCGGAAGCACGCCGCCTGGCGCTCCTCCGAGACCAGGTTGAACAGCGTGTTGAACACCAGGAAGACCAGACGGTACGGCCCGGCGACCGGGACGTCCGACATGTCGCCGATGGTGACGGGCATGTCCGCGCCGCCCGGCTTGGCGCGCAGGTGCGCCACCATCTCCGGGGACGCCTCGACACCCTCCACGGCGAGGCCGCGGGCGGCCAGCGGCAGGGCCACCCGGCCGGTGCCCACAGCCAGTTCGAGCACCGGGCCGCCCTCGGCCAGCGGCGCGAGGAAGTCGACGGCCGGGGCCGGGTCGGGATTGCCGGGGCCGTCGTAGGTGGCGGCCCAGAGCCGGCCGAACAGGCCGGGGTCGTCGAAGACGGACATCACGCGCCCTCCCGCCGGGCGGAAGGGACGCGACGCGGCGAGAGGTCAGTGACCTCCGCCGGAATGGGGTACGACAAGACGAAGCCTCGATTCGGATGAGGTGACGACGGGTCGGCTGGGCTTCGCAGCGTTCGGCATGGCGGTGCTCCCTCCGGTCGGCTTCGAGGGGTTCAGCAGATCAGCAGCCGTGCCGAGCAGACAACCCGATTAAGCCCGCAGCGCGTCGTCCACTCCGGTCTCCCGGCGGCCGAGGTGCACCGGGTCACGCCCGGTGAGCACGTCCACGGCGGCCTTCACGCACGCGCCGTACTCCCGGGTGGAGCTGATCCGCCACTGGTCGGCGTACCGGCGGGCGGTGTCGTCGCCGACGCCGACGGCCTCGATGCCGGCGTCCCGGCAGAGCGCCACCGCGCGCGGCAGGTGGAACGACTGGGTGACCACTGTGGCCCGCCGGACCCCGAAGACGCGGTGCGCGCGGACGCACGAGTCGTACGTGTCGAATCCGGCGTGGTCCAGCACCGTCTTCTCCGCCGGGACGCCACGCTCGACGAGCCAGCGCCGCATCGCGTCCGGCTCGTCGTAGTCCCAGTCCATGTGGTCGCCGGAGAGCAGGAGCACTTGGACCTTGCCGGCGGCGTACAACTGGCGGGCGATCTCCAGCCGGGCGGCGAGGAACGGCGCCGGCGTGCCGTCCGGCTCCACCTTGGTGCCCAGCACCAGGGCCACCGGTGTGTCCGGCACGTCCGCGGCGTCGAACAGGCGGCCCTCGGCGGCGCCGCGGACCCAGGTCGCGCTGGCGACCGTGGCGGCGCCGAGCAGCATCACGGCGGCGGTGGCGAGCACCAGGAGGCGGCGGAGCAGGCGTACGGCCCGCCGATGCTCGCCCCGCCAGGCCCGCCATCGCGCCCTCAGCCCCCGCATGGCGGCGATTGTGCCAGGCGGGTCAGGAGATGTGGTGCAGGATCACGTTGTGCACGTGGTGGCTCTTCTGCGCGCCCCGGAACTCGACCTCGTAGGTGTGCGTGCCGACGTGCACCGCGATGGACCCGGTGGAGAAGAACGAACCACCCCAGGACTTGTTGCTCACCACGCTCACGCTGGTGATCTTCGAGTACGGGATGCTGGTGATCGCGTACCGCTTGCCGACGAAGGAGCGGTCCTGGATGATCACGCGCCGGTCGGTCAGGCCGATGAAGCCGGTGCCGGTGCCGACCGCGTCGTAGACGGCGATGATCTGCTCACCGGGCAGCAACCCGCTCTGGATCTGCTGGAACTGTTCCTTGCGGTCGTACGTGGGGCCAGACATGCACCCGAGGGTAGGCGGGGCGTGCCAGCCGATCAGGGCTCGGTGACCGCGCGGACCGCGTCCTCGATGCGCGCCGCGAGCAGAACCTCACCCTCGGTGAGTGGCTCGCCGTCGTCGTGCCCGAGTCTGATCTGGGTACGGTCGGCCCGGCGGCTGATCTCGGGGCGCAGCCGCAGCGCGTCGGCGACCACCGCCACCCGCTCGGTGAGCGCGGCGTGCTGGGTGTCGTCGAGGACGATCGTGCGGCGGATCTGTTCGCCCTCGCGCGTCCATCCGGACAGCAGGGCTAGCGCGTCGCTGAGGTAGTCGTGCTTCGCCCGGCCGCTGAACAGCACGCGCATCACCGCACCTCCCAGGCGTCGTTGCCGGCTTGTGGCCAAATCGTCGCCATCCCGTGTCCCAGTCGACGCCCTCTAGTCTCTCGCCGCTCAGATGGTGTGTCCACGCCCACACTTCCGTGTTCTGCTGACCTGACGGCCGACGCAGCTACCCAAACCGCCGATTGATCTGGCACGCTGGTGGCCCGTGCGGACCGAACGGGTTAGCGGAAGCGGGCAGGCCGACCGGCGGGAGCCGAGGGTGGTCGTCGGGGCGGCGATCATCGAGGGTGGCCGGGTGCTGGCATGCGAGCGCTCCGCGCCCCCCGAGGTGGCGGGGCGATGGGAGTTCCCGGGCGGAAAGGTCGAGCCGGGCGAGGCCGAGACCGACGCGCTGGCCCGGGAGTGTGCCGAGGAGCTGGGCGTACGGGTGGCCGTCGGCGCGCGTGTCGGCCGGGACGTACGGATGGCGCACGGCCGGTCCGTGCTGCGCGTCTACGCCGCCCGCCTGCTGCACGGCGACGAGCCCGAGGCCCTGGAGCACGCCGAGCTGCGCTGGCTCTCCGCCGCCGAGCTGGACAGCGTCGACTGGCTGCCGGCCGACGTGCCGATCGTGGCCGCGCTGCGCCCGCTGCTCGACGCCCCCTGAACGACGGCGGCGCGAGCCGGGCCGTCCGGTGAACCGGACAGCCGGCCGGAAACGGGACGAGGGCCCGCGGCTCGTGCCGCCGGCCCCCGTCATCGTCGCGCTGCTGTTCAGTGCTTCGGCTCGTCCTGCTGCGGGTGAGCGAAGTTGAGGTGCTCCGGCGGCAGCGGGAACGTCACGTCGTCGCCGAACGGCGACGGCGCGGCGGCCTTGTTGAACGTCAGTTCGGTCAGCGGCAGCCTGCCGTTGGCGTCCACCGCCGGGGCGGTCGGGTGCGGCACCTCGCGGTGCCAGTTGACGCCCTGCTGGGCCTGACGCTCGGCGGCGCTGTCGTGCGAGCCGCCCGCGTGCGAGTGCACCCCGCCGGCGTGCGAACCGCCGCCGTGCGCGTGCGCCCCGCCCTGCGCCCCTCCGGACGTGACGGCACCGCTCGAATGCCCGCTGGTCGCGCTGGTCTGAGGCACCTGACCCCTCCGGAAGATCTTGTTACCGAGCCACACAAGGGGATCGTACCTGCGGTCGACGACCCGTTCCTTCATGGGGATGATCCCGTTGTCGGTGATCTTGATGTGCTCGGGGCAGACCTCGGTGCAGCACTTGGTGATGTTGCAGAAGCCGAGTCCCATGTCCGACTGCGCGTACTCCCGGCGGTCGGTGCGCGCGTCGAGCGGGTGCATGTCCAGCTCGGCCGCCCGGATGAAGAACCGGGGACCGGAGAACGCCGGCTTGTTCTCGTCGTGGTCACGGATCACGTGGCAGACGTTCTGGCACAGGAAGCACTCGATGCACTTGCGGAACTCCTGCGAGCGCTCGACGTCGACCTGCTGCATCCGGTAGTCGCCGGGCGCCACGTCGGCCGGCGGCGCGAACGCCGGGGTCTCCCGCGCCTTCTCGTAGTTGAACGAGACGTCGGTGACCAGGTCCCGGATCACCGGGAAGGTGCGCAGCGGGGTGACGGTGACGGTCTCGGACTCCTCGAACGTCGACATCCGCGTCATGCAGCCCAGCCGCGGCTTGCCGTTGATCTCCATCGAGCACGAGCCGCACTTGCCGGCCTTGCAGTTCCACCGGCACGCCAGGTCCGGCGCCTCGGTGGCCTGGAGCCGGTGGATCACGTCGAGGACCACCTCGCCCTCGTTCACCTCGACGGTGTAGTCCTTCAGGTCGCCGCCGGTCTCGTCGCCCCGCCAGATGCGGAACTGGCGCTTACTTCCCATCAGTTGTTCGCCTCCTCGGTGAGGGCGTCGAACTCGGCGAGTTCCTCGTCGGTCAGGTACTTGGCCAGCTCGGCCCGGTCGAACAGTCCGATCAGCTCCGGCCGCATCTTCGGCAGCGGCTTGTGGGTCAGCCGGACCGTGTCGCCGTCCAGCGAGCAGACCAGGTTGATGCTCCGCCACTTCGGGTCCATCGCCGGGTAGTCCTCCCGGGTGTGCCCGCCGCGCGACTCCTGCCGCTCCAGCGCCGCCTTCGCGGTGCACTCCGAGACCACGAGCATGTTGCGCAGGTCCAGCGCCAGGTGCCAGCCCGGGTTGTAGCGCCGGCCGCCGACCGCGCTGACCTTCGCCACCCGCTCCCGCAGCTCGGCCAGCCGGCCGAGCGCGTCGGCCAGCTCACCCTCGCGCCGGATGATGCCGACCAGGTCGCCCATCACCACCTGGAGGTCCTGCTGGAGCTGGTACGGGCTCTCACCGGTGTCCCGCTGCAACGGCGCCAGCGCCGTCTCCACGGCGGCCTCCACCGCCGCCACCGACACCGCCGGGCGGGTGGTGAGCTGATCGGTGTACGTGGCCGCGTGCCCGCCCGCGCGCTTGCCGAAGACCAGCAGGTCGGACAGGGAGTTGCCGCCGAGCCGGTTGGAGCCGTGCATGCCGCCGGACACCTCACCGGCGGCGTAGAGCCCGCGCACGGTGCCGTACGCCGCGCCGGAGTCCGGGTCCACCTCGACGCCGCCCATCACGTAGTGACAGGTCGGGCCGACCTCCATCGGCTCCTTGGTGATGTCGACGTCGGCCAGTTCCTTGAACTGGTGGTACATCGACGGGAGGCGGCGGCGGATCTCCTCGGCCGACTTACGGGAGGCGATGTCCAGGTAGACGCCCCCGGCCGGCGTACCCCGGCCCTCCTTGACCTCGCTGTTGATCGCGCGCGCGACCTCGTCGCGGGGCAGCAGCTCCGGCGGACGCCTGTTGTTGTCCGGGTCGGTGTACCAGCGGTCCGCCTCCTCCTCGGTCTCCGCGTACTGCTTGCGGAACACGTCGGGGACGTAGTCGAACATGAACCGCTTGCCCTCGGAGTTCTTCAGCACGCCGCCGTCGCCGCGTACCGACTCGGTGACCAGGATGCCCTTCACCGAGGGCGGCCAGACCATGCCGGTCGGGTGGAACTGGAGGAACTCCATGTTGATCAGCGTGGCCCCGGCGCGCAGCGCCAGCGCGTGGCCGTCGCCGGTGTACTCCCACGAGTTCGAGGTGACCTTGTAGGAGCGTCCGACGCCGCCGGTCGCCAGGACCACCGCGGGCGCCTCGAACAGGACGAACTCGCCGGACTCGCGGTAGTAGCCGAACGCCCCGGCGACGCGGTCGCCGTCGAGCAGCAGTTCGGTGATCGTGGTCTCGGAGAAGACCCGGATCCGCGCGTCGTAGCTGCCAAACTCCTGCTTGTCCTCCTGCTGGAGCGAGACGATCTTCTGCTGGAGCGTGCGGATCAGCTCCAGGCCGGTCCGGTCGCCGACGTGCGCCAGGCGCGGGTACTCGTGGCCGCCGAAGTTGCGCTGCGAGATCTTCCCGTCCTTGGTGCGGTCGAACAGCGCGCCGTACGTCTCCAGCTCCCAGATCCGCTGCGGCGCCTCCTTGGCGTGCAGCTCGGCCATCCGGAAGTTGTTGAGGAACTTGCCGCCGCGCATGGTGTCCCGGAAGTGCACCTGCCAGTTGTCGCGCGAGTTCACGTTGCCCATCGCGGCGGCGGCGCCGCCCTCGGCCATCACCGTGTGCGCCTTGCCGAACAGCGACTTCGAGATGATCGCGGTCTTCTTGCCGGCCAGCCGGGCCTCGATCGCCGCGCGCAGGCCGGCGCCACCGGCCCCGATCACGACGACGTCGTAGTGGTGTCGTTCGATTCGCGTCTCAGTCATGTCCAGGCTCTCAGTTGATGAACCGCAGGTCGTTGATCCAGCCGGCGGCGACCGCCATCACGTAGAAGTCGGTGAGCGCCAGGGTGCCGAGGGTGATCCAGGCGAGCTGCATGTGCCGGACGTTCAACCAGGACACCCCGGTCCACGCCTTGTAGCGCATCGGGTGCTTGGAGAAGTGCTTGAGCCGCCCGCCGATGATGTGCCGGCAGGAGTGGCAGGAGATCGTGTACGCCCACAGCATCACCACGTTGCCGATCAGGATGATGTTGCCCAGGCCGAAGCCGAAGCCCTCGGGGGAGTGGAAGGCCAGGATCGCGTCCCAGGTGTTGATCAGCGAGATGATCGCGGCGGCGTAGAAGAAGTAACGGTGCAGGTTCTGCCCGAGCAGCGGGAACCGCGTCTCGCCGCTGTACGACTGGTGCCCGTCCGGCACCGCGCAGGCCGGCGGCGACAGCCAGAACGACCGGTAGTACGCCTTGCGGTAGTAGTAGCAGGTCAGCCGGAACAGCAGCAGGAACGGCAGGGTGAGCGCCGCGTCCGGGATGATCCACCAGCCGGGCAGGAACTGGCCGAAGTGCGAGGAGCCCTCGACACAGCGGTCGGTGACGCAGGGGGAGTAGAACGGCGTCAGGTAGTGGTACTGCTCCACCCAGTACCACTTGTGCATGAAGACCCGGACCGTCGCGTAGATGACCCACGCGCTGAGCCCCACCACCGTGATCAGCGGGGCGATCCACCATCTGTCGGTCCGCAACGTCTTCGCCGCGATGGCGGCGCGTGCCCGCCCTCCCCGCGGCTGCGGTCTCGGCGTCCTGGCCGACGTAGTTGTCATCTGAGTCATCTCCCTGACGTCACTGTCACGTCCTGCGCACGCGCGAGGCCACACCGGCGAACCGGTGCGGCTAAGTGACACACGTTACGCCGATCTTCACGGCCCGGCCGCGCAACGCAGTGTCCCGTGTGTCCCGCAGCTTGGAAAGAGTCAGTTCATGATCAATGTGGCGGGTCGGCCGAACGGTGCGCCGACCGGTGGCGTGGTGCGCCCGGCGGCGCGCCGGGTCACCCGGACGCGCCGCCGGTGAAGTGCCACGAGGACAGCCGCAGCGCCGGTGTCTCGTACCAGGAGCCGTCGACGCGGGCAGGCTGGCGGACCGCCGTCCGGCCCAGGCCGAGCACCCGCCCCGGCCCCAGCGCCCGGGGGTACGACTCGGTGAACCGGAAGTCGCGCACCGCGCGGGTCGGCACGCCGTCCTCGACCAGCCACACCCCGTTGCGGGTCAGCCCGGTGACCACGAGCTGCTTCGGGTCCAGCACGCGGGTGTACCAGAAGTCGCTGACCAGCAGCCCGCGCCGCATCCCGGCCACCAGCGCGGCGGTGTCCGGGTCGCCCACCGCCCCGGTCACGCCCGCGCTCACCGGTCCGGCGGCGACGGCCGCGCCTGCCACGCCCGCCGTGCCCGTCAGCAGGCGGACGTTGTGCGGGATCGGGCCGAACGTCGCGCTACCCGGCATGCCGTGCCCGGTGGACCCGGCGCCCGCCTCGGCGCCGCCGCGCCTGTCGTACGCCACCGCCCCTGTGGTGCCGCCCTCGACCAGCGGCAACGCCCGCCGGGGCGTGCCCTCCAGGTCGAACGGCAGTGTGCCGGCGTGCAGCGGGTCGTCCACCACCGTCACCGCCGGGTCGAACTGAGCGGTGCCCGGTTCGGCGAAGGACTGCCGTTCGGCGTAGCGCTTGCCGTTGAAGCCGTACCAGGCCAGGTTCTGGAGCAGGTCGGCGACGGCGGCCGGTTCGAGCACCACCTCGTAGTGCCCGGGCGGCAGCTCGACCGGGTCCGCAGCGGCGCGCGCCTTGGCCGCCGCGCGGGCGCCGAGCGCCGCGCCGTCGAGATCGGCCAGCCGGTCGGCGCAGAGCCGCGCCACCCCGTCGGCGCCGCCGGCGCGCGCGATGCCGTCCATCGCCGCCTCGGCCGCCCGGCCCACAGCCGTGTGCCCGGCCGAGTTGGCGAACGCCCCCGACCGGTACGAGGTCCGGCAGTAGCCGGCCGCCTCCAGCCCCTCGACCGCGTCCACGAACGCGCGTACCCGCTCGGCCCGCTCGTCGGGCGAGGCGAACGCGGTGTCCTCGTCGACGGCCGGGCCGGACGGCACAGGCGTCGGGGCGGTGAGTCCCGGCCAGGCCGGGTCGGGCGGCGCGAGCCGGGCCGCGGCCCGGGTCCGCTCGACCAGGGCGGCCAGCCCGTCGGCGTCGCCCCGGCTGCCGCTGCCGGTAGCGGTCCGCCCGTCCACGTGCAACCGCAGGTGTACGGCGACACCGGTCTCGGACACGTTCTGGTGGACGAACGAGTTGGCGAACCGGGTCAGCGCCAGGTCGGAGCGGGTCACCAGCACCTCGGCCTCGGCGGCCGGACCGGCCGTGTGCCGGACCAGGTCCACCACCCCGGCGGCGATCTCCAGCTCGGCGTTCATGCCGCGCTCGCTCATGCCCGCACCCCCACCCGGACGCCGCGGAACCGGGCCGGCGCGGCCGGGTGGCCGGTGTGCCCGACCTGGCCGGGCTGCCCCTTCCCGCAGTTGGGCGTGCCCCAGGCGACCGTCTCCGAGGAGAGCATGTCCATCGAGCGCCAGAAGACCGGCCCGATGCCGGTGTAGGTGGGGTTGCGCAGCATCCGCCCCCGGCGGCCCTTCTTCACCTCCCAGCCGACCTCGCAGCCGAACTGGAAGTTGAGCCGCTTGTCGTCGATCGACCAGGACCGGTTGATGTCCATCAGCACCCCGTCGTCGGTGGCCGCGATGATCTCGTCGAGCGTGTGCGGGCCGGGTTCCAGGCCCACGTTCGTCATCCGCACCATCGGCAGCCGGGCCCAGCCGTCGGCCCGTACGCTGCCGCCGTAGTCAAGGCCCGCGACGGCGGCCGAGTCCCGGCCGGCGAGCACCCCGACCCACCGCCCCTCGCGGACCGCGTCCCGGGCGACCGCCGGGGAGCCCTCGTCGTCGTAGCCGAAGCTGCCCAGCGCGCCAGGGATGGTCGGGTCGATGGTCACGTTCATCAGCTCGGAGCCGTAGTGCAGCGAGCCGAGGCGGGCCAGGTCGAGCCAGGACGTGCCGGCGAACGCCGCCTCCCAGCCGAGGATGCGGTCCAGCTCGATGGCGTGCCCGACCGACTCGTGGATCTGCAACGCGAGCTGCTCACCGCCGAGGATCAGATCGGTCTCGCCGGCCGGGCAGAGCGGCGCGGTGAGCAGCTCGCGGGACTCCTCGGCGATCCGCGCGGCGTGCGCGGCCAGGTCGAGCGAGGTGACCAGCTCCCAGCCGGTGGTGCCGTACTGCCCGCGGTAGCTCGGGTAGGACCGCCGCTGGGTCTCGCCGTCACCGATCGAGGTGGCCGAGATGCCGCCGCCGCACTCCCGGATGTGCTGGTCGATCCGGTGGCCCTCGCTGGAGACGAACCACTTCGAGGTGTCCCAGATCTGGTAGAGCCCCTCGGCCAGGTCGGCGCCGTGCTCGCGCATCGTCGCCGTGGCGCGGACCAGCAGGTCGCCCTTGTCCGACAGTGGCACTCCGAGCGGGTCGACGGCGCACTCCGAGGCCCAGCTCGCCACCGCCGCCTCGGCCGGCACCAGGTCGATCGGCGGACCGGGAACCCGCGCGCTCGCGGTGGCGATCGCCGCGGCGCGCCGGCCGGCGTCGCGGGCCGCGGCGTCGGACAGATCGGGTACGGCGTGGAAGCCCCACCCCGATCCGACGAGCGCGCGTACGCCCAGCCCGATGCTCTCGTCCTGGCTCAGCTCCTCGATGTCGCCGTTGCGGGCCGACATCGACTCGTAGCGGCGGTGCATGACCCGGGCGTCGGCGTAGCGGGCGCCCGCGTCGAGAGCGGCCTGTACGGCGGCGGTCGCCGCGTCGAACTCGCTCATGCGCTGTCCTGATGGGTCGCTCGACGCTCGCTCATGCGCCCGACCCTAGGCGAGCGCACCGACATCCGTCAGGGGACGAGATCCGCCGGCCGGATCGTGGCCCGGACGGGCTCGGTCAGCTCCAGCGCGGAACCGGGCTTGGTCACCGACACCTCGCGGTAGTGCCGACCCTGCCGCCGGTGCAGGTGCAGCGTGCCGGTTTCCTGCTCCACCAGCAGGTACCACTCGATCCCCGCGGCGGCGTAGTAGTGCATCTTGAGCACCTTGTCGGTTGCCGCGTTGCCCGGTGAGATGACCTCACACACGAGCCGCACGTCCCGCGCCTCGATCACGGGCTGGTCGAAGTCGATCGGCTCGGTGACGACCAGGTCGGGAATCGGTATGCGGCCTGGCCGGAGCCGGACGTTCACCGTCTCCAGCAGTTCCAGGCCGACGTGCCGGGCCGCGGCCTCCAGCAGGTTGCCGAGGTTCCGCTGGATTCGTTGGTGCCGCGGGGTCGGTGCCGGTGTCACGTGCAGGCTCCCGTCGAAGAGTTCGACGCGTTGCCGCGTCTCGCCGAGGGCGAGGTACTCCTCTTCGGTCCACGGGCCGTCGTGGCCGAACACCGCCGCGGTCATCGTCGCCTCCACCTCGTGCCGACGGGAATCGTCCCTTCGTCGCCGGGACCATCGTCGCACCACAAGTGCGGCGACGAGGCGACGACGGCCAGTCGCGGGCGTGGATGTCCCAGGTGACGGGGGTGCGAGACGGAAACCCAGTCGTTACGCTCAGGCCGCTGACAGGCCGCTCGATGTAGCTTATTTTCGCCTCTGGGGATTTCCTGTAAGTTCTCTTCATTACCGAAGGGGAGGCGGTCAATGGGCAGGTCGGAGGCGGTGCCGTCCGGGGAGCCGGACCGCCCGGAGGTGCCGGAGCAGCGCTCCGGCGACGGGCCCTATCTCCAGGTCAGGGACCTGCGGGTGCGGTTCGACACCGAGGACGGTGTGGTGCGGGCCGTGGACGGTGTGTCGTTCGCTGTCGAGCGGGGTCGCACGCTGGGGATCGTGGGGGAGTCCGGTTCCGGTAAGAGTGTGACGTCGCTGGCGATCCTGGGTTTGCACAACGCGAAGCGGACGACCATCTCGGGGGAGATCTGGGTGGGTGGGCGTCAGCTGGTGGGGTTGGGTGAGGAGGAGGTGCGGCGGCTGCGGGGTCGGGACATGGCGATGGTTTTCCAGGATCCGTTGTCGGCGTTGCATCCGTACTACTCGGTGGGTAGGCAGATCGCTGAGGCGTACCGGGTGCATCATCCGAGGGCCGGGAAGCGGGAGGCGCGCAGCCGCGCGGTGGACATGTTGGGCCGGGTGGGGATTCCGCAGCCGGCGCGGCGGTTCGATCAGTATCCGCATGAGTTCTCGGGTGGGATGCGGCAGCGGGCGATGATCGCGATGGCGTTGGTTAATGATCCGGATCTGCTGATCGCGGATGAGCCGACGACGGCGTTGGATGTGACGGTGCAGGCGCAGATCCTGGATCTGCTTGCCGATTTGCAGGAGGAGTTTCGGTCGGCGATCGTGTTGATCACGCATGACCTGGGTGTGGTGTCGCAGGTGGCTGATGACGTGTTGGTGATGTATGCGGGTCGGGCGGTGGAGCACGGGAGTGTGGAGCGGGTGTTGCGGGCGCCGCAGCATCCGTACACGTGGGGGTTGTTGTCGAGTGTGCCGTCGTTGCACGGTGACGCTGATGCGGACCTGTTGCCGATTCCGGGTAACCCGCCCAGTCTGATCAACCTGCCGTCGGGGTGTGCGTTTCATCCGCGGTGCCGGTGGGCCGACGTGAACGGCGACCGGTCCCGCACCGAGGTGCCCGAGCTGCGGGAGGCCGGAGCGCCGGGTCACCTGGTCGCCTGCCATCTGTCGGCGGGGGATCGGGAGCGGATCTACCGCGACGAGGTAGCCCAGGTGGGGGTGGCCCGATGAGCACCGAGACCGAGCCGCTGCTGTCGGTGCGGGGGCTGACCAAGCACTTCCCCGTCCGGCAGGGCCTGCGCACCACGGGTGCGGTGCGGGCGGTGGACGGGTTGGACTTCGACGTGCGCCCGGGCGAGACCCTCGGCCTGGTGGGGGAGTCCGGGTGCGGGAAGACCACGACCGGGCGGATGCTGGTCCGGCTGTTGGAGCCCACCGCCGGGTCGATCACCTTCGCGGGGCGGGACATCACCCACGCGAAACGTGGTGAGCTGCGCGGGTTGCGGCAGGACCTGCAGATCATCTTCCAGGACCCGTACGCGTCGCTGAATCCCCGCCACACGGTCGGGCGGATCGTGGCGATGCCGTTGCAGGTCAACCGCATCACCCCACCCGGCGGCGTCAAGAAACGCGTCCAGGAACTCCTCGAACTCGTGGGCCTGAACCCGGAGCACTACAACAGGTATCCGCACGAGTTCTCCGGCGGGCAACGCCAGCGCATCGGCATCGCCCGCGCCCTCGCCCTCAAACCCAAACTCATCGTGGCCGACGAACCCGTCTCCGCCCTCGACGTGTCGATCCAGGCGCAGGTCATCAACCTGCTGCGCAGCCTGCAACAAGATCTCGACCTGGCGTTCGTGTTCATCGCCCACGACCTCGCCGTCGTGCGGCACTTCTGCCACCGCGTCGCCGTCATGTACCTCGGCAAGATCGTCGAGATCGGCGACCGCGACACCATCTACACGCGGCCACAGCACCCGTACACCCGGGCGTTGCTGTCGGCGATCCCGGACGTCACCACCCTCGGCCCCGCCGGACGGATCCGCCTCACCGGCGACGTGCCCACGCCACTCAACCCGCCGTCGGGCTGCCGCTTCCGTACCCGCTGCTGGAAAGCCACCGACCGGTGCGCCACCGAAGAACCGGCGCTCGCCACCCGGGACGACGGCCGGCAGCTCGCCGCCTGCCACTACCCGGAGAGCGGACCGGTCGGCGTGCCGACCGGCGAACCCGTGGAGGTGTCCCAATGAGCCTGTCGCCGGTCGAGGGCGTCGCGCTCGCCGAGATCGAGTCGCCCGGCGAGGGCGACGAGAGCGGTAAGAAGGAGTTCGTCGGCCGGTCACCCGGCCAGCTCGCCCTCGCGCGGCTCAAGCGGGACCGCACCGCGCTGATCAGCGGCGGCCTGCTGGCGTTCTTCGTGCTCGTCGCGCTCGCCGTACCGCTCATCGAGGCGCTGTACGGGGTAGGGCCGAAGGAGCAGTTCCAGAGCCGCCTCGACGGCTACGGCATGCCGTTGGGCTACGCCGGCGGCGTGACCGGTGAGCACTGGTTCGGCCTGGAACCCGGTCTCGGCCGGGACATCTTCATCCGGATGGTGCACGGGCTGCGGACGTCGCTGTTCATCGCGTTCGCGGCGGCCGTGCTGACCGCGGTGATCGGTGTGACGCTCGGGACGCTCGCCGGTTACCTGGGCGGCTGGCTGGACACGGTGATCAACTGGATCACCGACCTGACCCTGGCCATGCCGTTCCTGATCATCGCGCTGGCCCTGATGCCGACCGTCGCGCTGCGCTTCTACGGACAGCGCGAGGCCGTGCCGGCGTACTTCCAGATCGGTGTGCTCATCGCGATCTTCGCCCTGTTCGGCTGGACCGGTACGGCCCGGCTGGTCCGGGGTCAGATCATCGCGCTGCGCGAACGCGAGTTCGTGGAGGCGGCGCGGGCCAGCGGCGCGGGCCTCGGGCACATGCTGTTCCGCCAGTTGCTGCCGAACGCCTGGGCGCCGATCCTGGTCGCCTTCTCGCTGGCGGTGCCGCAGTACATCACCAGCGAGGCCGCGTTGTCGTTCATCGGCGTCGGCCTCACCGACGAGACGCCGAGCTTCGGCCGCATGATCTACCGCAGTCTCGACTACCTGCAGACCGACCCGGCGTACGTCTTCTTCCCGGGCATCACCATCTTCGCGCTCGTGTTCGCCTTCAACCTCTTCGGTGACGCGCTGCGCGACGCGCTCGACCCGAAGTCGTCCCGGTAGGAGGCCGGCCCATGACGCGATTCTTCATCCGCCGGCTGCTGTCCGCCGCGCTCACGCTGTTCGCGGTGAGCGTGCTCAGCTTCCTGATGTTCTTCGCGCTACCCCGCGACCCGGTCACCGGCATGTGCCCGAAGAACTGCAACCCGGAGCGACTGGAGCGGGTCCGCCAGGAGCTGGGCCTGCGTGATCCGCTGATCAGCCAGTACGCCGGCTACATGAAGGGCATCTTCACCGGCCGGGACCTGGGCAGCGCCCAGGGCGGCCGGTGCGACGCCCCCTGCCTCGGCTGGTCGTACGTGTCGAACGAGGCGGTCTCGGACACCATCGCCCGGGTGCTGCCGGTGACGCTGAGCATCGTCATCCCGGCGGCGATCCTCTGGCTGCTGCTCGGCGTCGGCCTGGGCATGCTCTCGGCGCTGCGCCGGGGCAGCTGGCTGGACCGGGCGGCGATCGGCTTCTCCCTCACCGGCGCCTCGTTGCAGCTCTACTTCGTCGGCGCGGTGCTGCTCATCGTCTTCGTCTACAACCTGCGCCTGCTGCCGGTGCCGAGCTACACCTCGTTGTTCGACAATCCGTTGAAGTGGACGAGCGGGCTGGTGCTGGCGTGGGTGGCGCTGGCGTTCCTCTTCTCCGCGATCTACGCGCGACTGTCCCGGGCGCAGATGCTGGAGACACTCTCGGAGGACTTCGTCCGGACCGCGCGGGCGAAGGGCCTGGCCAAACGCAAGGTGTACGGCCGGCACGCGCTGCGCGCCGCGATCACACCGGTGGTGACGATCGCCGGTCTGGACGTGGGCGGGGCGCTGGGCGGCACGGTGATCACCGAGACGACATTCGGTCTGAACGGGATGGGGCGTACCGCTGTGGACGCGGTCCGCTCGGGCGACCTGCCGACGATCATGGCGACCGTGCTGATCGCGGCGGTCTTCGTGGTGCTGGCGAACGTGGTGGTGGACCTGCTCTACGCGGTGATCGACCCGCGGGTACGGCTCGGCTGAACCGCGACGAAATTTATCGACAACTGTTATCCAACTCGTAGCTTTTCTTCTTTACGATCCTCGGGACGTCGGCGGATGCGCTCGGCGCACGGGTGGAGGAGGTAGGACATGCGACCACGCGCAGCGGCCGCCGCTGGCGGCGCCATCGCACTGGTTGTGGCACTCGGTGCCTGCTCGGAGAACACGGGCGAAGGCACCAAGGTGGACGGCAACCGGCAGCAGACCGGGGTCATCGCGACCGATCCCAAGGACTCGCAGGGACCGGCCGCCGAGATCGACGGCGCGGCCAAGGGCGGGACGTTCACCATCATCCGGGAGACCCCCATCTCCCACCTGGACCCGCAGCGGACGTACTCGTTCGCCGGTCTGATGGCCAACCCGCTCTTCGCCCGCTACCTGACCACCTGGAAGGACGACGGCAAGGGTGGCCTGGTCCTCGTGGGTGACCTGGCCGAGACGCCGGGCAAGAACGTCAACAACGACTGCAAGGTCTGGGAATTCACCATCAAGGACGGGGTGAAGTTCGAGGACGGCAGCCCGATCACCTCGAAGGAGATCGCGTACGGCATCGCCCGCTCCTTCGACCCGGACCTCACCGGCGGCCCCACCTACATCCAGGAGTGGCTGGCCGACACCGCGCAGTACGACACCAAGTGGGACTTCAAGAAGAACAAGACGTCGCTGCCGCCGGGCCTGACCACGCCGGACGACAAGACGCTGCGCTTCGAGTTCGCCAAGCCGCGCTGCGACCTGCCGTTCGCGGTCTCGCTGCCCACCACGGCGCCGCTCAAGCCGGAGAAGGACACCGGGGTCAACCTGGACCAGAAGCCGTTCTCGTCCGGCCCGTACAAGATCGCGAAGAACCAGGTCGGGGTCCAGCTCACGCTCGACCGCAACCCGAACTGGGACGCGAAGACCGACCCGGTGCGGCACCAGTACCCGGACCAGTTCGTGTGGAGCTTCGGGCCGACCGCCGACGCCGCCAACAACCGGGTGATCGCGGACAACGGCGCCGACCAGAGCGCGCTGGCGTTCAACTCGGTGCCTGCCTCGCTCGTGGCCAAGGTCGCCGGTGACCCGGCGCTGAAGTCCCGGACGCTGCTGTCCCCGACCCCGAGCGCCAACCAGCTCGTGATCAACACCCAGCGGGTCAAGGACCTGAAGATCCGCCAGGCGCTCAACTACGCGATCGACCGCGAGGGACTGGTCAAGGCGCTCGGCGGCCAGACCGTCGCGCAGCCGATCACCACGCTGATGCCGCCGTCGACCATCGGCTACAAGGCGTACGACGCGTACCCGGCCGGCGCCAACGGCAACGTGGAGAAGGCCAAGGAACTGCTCGGCGGCCAGACGCCCGAGCTGGTCCTCGGCGTCGCCGACAACACGACCGAGCAGGCGGAGGCGGTCCAGCTCAAGGGCAACCTGGAGCGCGCCGGCTTCAAGATCACCGTCCGGAACATCCCGGACGACGCGAAGCTGGACGAGGTCAAGAAGAAGAACAACCCCTGGGACCTGTACATCGGTAACTGGGCGGCGGACTGGCCGAGCGGCGCGTCGATCCTGCCGGTGCTCTACGACGGCCGGACCATCAAGGCCGAGGGCAACAGCAACCAGTCGTACTTCAACGACGACGCGATCAACGCCGAGATGGACCGGATCCTGGCGCTGCCGCCGTCCGAGCAGGGCCCGGAGTGGGGCAAGCTCGACGAGCGGATCATGAAGGAGCACGCTCCTGTGGTGCCGCTCTACGTGGACGTGGCGTACAACGTGCACGGCTCCAAGGCGGGCGGGGTGTTCATCTCCTCCGTGTTCGGCTACCCGAACTTCGTCAACGCGTACGTCAAGCAGTAGCCCGTAGGTGAAGGAAGGGCCCCTTGTTAACGCCTCGCGTTAACAAGGGGCCCTTCCTCTACCGCAGGCGTTAAAAGGGGGCCCTTCCTTACAAGTAGCGGCGGAGGAAGTCGAGCTCCAGCCGGAGCAGGCGCTCGGACACGCCGCCGGCGGCCAGGTGGCTCGCGCCGGTCAGCGGCAATACCGCGTGCGGGCGGCCCGTCGCCAGCAGCGCCGCGGACAGCCGCAGCGTGTGCGCGGCCAGCACGTTGTCGTCGGCCAGGCCGTGCACCAGCAGCATCGGCCGGGCCTGCGCCGGATCGCCGAGCGGCTCTGCGGCCAGCTCGACCAGCGAGTGGTGGGCGTACACGTCCATCCCGTCGTCCGGCATGCCCAGGTAGCGCTCGCTGTACGCCGTGTCGTACAGCGCCCAGTCGGTGACCGGCGCGCCGACGATCGCGCACTTGAACAACTCCGGGTGCCGCAGCACCGCGAGCCCGGCCAGCCAGCCGCCGAACGACCAGCCGCGCACCGCCACCCGTCCCAGGTCCAGATCCGGGTGCTTGTCGGCGAGCGCGGTGAGCGCGTCCACCTGGTCGGTGAGGATCACGTCGGCGACCCGCCTGTGGATCGCCTTCTCGAACGACGGCGCGATGCCCGGCGTACCCCGGTTGTCGATGGTGACCACCGCGAAACCCTGCTCGGCCCACCACTGCCGTTCCAGCCAGACGCTGCGGGCCGCGACCACCTCCTGGTGGCCGGGGCCGCCGTACACGTCCAGCAGCACCGGCAGCCGGGTGCCCTTGACGTGCTCGGCCGGGTAGAGCACCGCGCTGGGCAGCCGCCGGTCGGTCACCCGGACCATCGTCGGCCGCGGCGCGTACGAGCAGGTGGCGGCGAACGAGCGCAGTTCACCGACCTCGCGGTCGCCGTGCCACACCCGCCAGCGGACGCCGGCGTGCTCCAGCGAGGCGATGCCCACCGCCAGCGTCGACCCGCCGATCGAGGCGGTGTGCCAGCCCGGGTCGCTGCCCATCCGGCGGGCGTCCATGCCGCCGCCGATCGTGGTGCGCACCCGGTAGAGGTGACGCTGGCTCGGTTCGCCCTCGCTCGCCTCCACCAGCAGGTCGGCCGCCGCGTTCGGGCCGTTCGGCAGCCGCCCGACCACCCGCCGCACGTACAGCGACGGCGGGGTGAGCAGCGTGCCGTCGGCGAACAGGCAACGCGCGTCGTACCCGTCGTGGGCCAGCTCGCCGCCGACCAGGACCCGCCCGTCGGGCAGGTGCGCCGGGGTGCCGGGGATCGGCTCCACCCAGCGCGGGTCGGCCAGCTCGGCGTGCACCTGCGTCTCCCCGGTGCGCGGGTCCACCGCGAGCACCAGGCCGTGCTGCTGCGAGCGGCGCAGCACGGTGATCAGCGGCCCGCCCTCGGTCCAGTCCACCGAACTCAGGTACGGATAGGTCTCGCGGTCCCAGTGCACGTCGACCCAGCCGCCGTCGAGGTCGAGCAGGTGCAGGCTCACCTCCGCGTTCGGCCCACCCGCCACGGGGTACGCGAGCGACGTCGGCGGGCTCGCCGGGTCGGCCGGGTCGTGCAGGTACCAGCGTTCCAGGCGTGATTCGTCGACCCGGGCGGCCAGCACGCTGCGCCCGTCCGGCGCCCACCAGTAGCCCCGGTAGCGGTGGAACTCCTCGGCCGCGATGTGCTCGGCCAGACCCCAGGTGACGCCGCTGTCCTCACCGGCGAGCAGGTTGTCCGTACCGTCCGGCTCCACCACCCGCAACTGACCCCGGCGCACCCCGTCGGCGGCGTCGGTGACGTACGCCAGCCGCTCACCGGCCGGGTCGGGCCGCGGGTCGATCACCGGCCCGATCGCTGCCACCTCGATCACGTCGCCGTGCACCAGGTCGGCCCGGAACAGCCGCCCGGCCAGCGCGAACGCGGCGACCCGGCCGGCCGAGTCCAGCGCGTACGAGCCGATGCCGCCGGAGCTGAGCCGCAACCGCTCGCGCAGCGCCCGTTCCCCGGGAGCGAGGCGGGCCGGCTCGGCGTCCGTGCCCAGCAGCACCGCCGGGTCCGCGACCAGTCGTTCCTCGCCGCTGTCGACGTCGAGCAGCCAGAGCGCGTCGGCCGGGTCCTCCGGTCCCGCGGAACGCAGGAAGATCACCCGGGCGCCGTCGCCCGCGACGGTGACGGCACGCGGCGCCCCGTGGCTGAACCGACGGGTACGGGCGGCCAGCTCGGGAAAGTCCACGCCTGCAGAGTAGGCGGGCGCCGGAGGTGATGTGGCCGACCTGGGCGGACGCATCACCGTCGAGCGGGCAGGACCGCCGGTTAGAGTGACGGGCGTGACGACCCTGCCCGACCGACGCCTTCTGCTGGTCCACGCGCATCCCGACGACGAGTCGATCGGCACCGGCGCGACGATGGCGCACTACGCCGCCACCGGCGCCCACGTCACGCTCGTGACCTGCACGCTGGGCGAGGAGGGCGAGATCCACGTCCCGGCCCTGGCGCAGCTCTGCGCGGCCGAGGCGGACCAGCTCGGCGGCTACCGGATCGGCGAGCTGGCGGCCGCCTGCGCCGTGCTCGGCGTGACCGACCACCGGTTCCTCGGCGGTGCGGGCCGTTACCGTGACTCCGGCATGATGGGCCTGGCCACCAACGAGCACCCCCGGGCGTTCTGGCAGGCCGACCTGGACACCGCCGCCGGGTACCTGGTGGAGGTCATCCGCGAGGTCCGTCCCCAGGTTCTCGTCACGTACGACCCGGACGGCTTCTACGGCCACCCCGACCACATCCAGGCGCACCGGGTGGCGATGCGGGCGGTGGAGCTGGCCGCGGCCGAGGGGATCGCCCCGGCGAAGGTCTACTGGACGGCGATGCCGCGCAGCGTGCTCGACGCGGGCCTGGAGACGTTCACCGAGTCGTCGGACAATCCGTTCGCCGGCATCGAGAGCGCCGACGAGCTGCCGTTCGGCACGCCGGACGCGGAGATCGCCGCCCGGATCGACGGCACCGACCAGCACGCCGCCAAGGAGGCGGCGATGCGCGCCCACGCCACCCAGATCCCGGCGAACTCCTGGCTCTACTCGATCGCCGGCAACTTCGGCGGCGAGTTCATGGGCGTCGAGTACTTCACGCTCGCGGTCGGCGAGAAGGGGCCGGGCGCCGGCCCGTACGGCTGGGAGGACGACCTCTTCGCCGGCATCGCCCTGGACGGTACGCAGCGGTCCCCGGTCGCGGCGGCCGGTCTCCGGTGACGCTGCCGGCCGTACCCGTGTCGACCCTTCCCGAGCAGCCGCCGACGGCCGCCACGCCGAGCCCGGCGGAGCGGGTGCTCGACCGCGCGCTGCGGGTGGCCGGCGGCGTCGTGACGGTCTGGGCCGGCGTCCTGCTGGCGCTGCTCGACCTGATCTTCGCGACCTGGGCCTGGGAGACCGTGCAGGGCCGCTCCGGCGGGCTGCGGGCGCTTCTCGGTGTCGGCCTGGTGGCGGCCGGCGTCGTCGCGGTGGTGGCGACGACTGTGCTGCTGGGCCGGTTCGCCCACCGGTCGACGGGTACGCGCTGGGCGGTGGCGCTCGGCGCGCTGCCGTGGTTCCTGGTGATCGTGGTGGGTGGGTTCCGGACCGTCGAGGGCGATCTGGCGCTCGCCGGTGACAACGTGCTCGGCCTCGCGTTGATCGTGGCCGGCGCGGTCACGTTCGCGGTGCTGGGCTTCCGGCACCTGGTGACGCCGCCCGACGCACGGTGAGGTGCTGACGCCGCACAGCTCGCGGTGGTAGACATTCCTGCCAGGAGGCCCGCCGAGGGAGCGGGCGGTACGGCGGGAGGCGTGCGATGGGTCAGCGGTGGCGTGCGGTAGGCGTGCTGGCGGCCGCGTTGTTCGGGGTGAACGTGGTGGCCCGGCTGGTCATCAAACTCGCGTTCCCGGACGACGACACCGCCTCCGGCCGCGTCTCGCTCGCCATGTTCCTGGTCATCGGCCTGATCCTGGCGGGCACCGCGTTCCGGTGGGGCGCCGACCGGCCGCTGGGCCGCTGGGCCGGCGACCTGGCCGCCGCGGTCGCGGTCGCGCTGGCGCTCACCGTGTTCGTCGGTCCGCTGCTGGTCGGGGAGAACCCGTTCGGCGGCGGCGCGGGCCTGTTCTTCGCCCAGATCTGGCTCTATCTCGCGGCCACCGCGGCGGGCGTGCTGGTCGGCTACCTGATCCTGACCGCGCTGGGCCGGGACTACCGGTCCCGCCAGCTCAAGCGGTACGCCGAGATGAAGCGCACCCGGCCCCGCAGGATCGTCCGGCGCTGACCGGAGCGCCGCTCAGGCCGCCGGGGCGACCCGGGTCAGGTAGGTGTGGTGGGTGGTGAAGCCGAGCCCGCGGTAGAGCGCCACAGCGGCGCTGTTGCTCTGTTCGACCTGGAGGAACGCGTGGGTGGCGCCCTCGGCGGCGCCCCAGCCGGCCAGGGCGCGTACGACAGTGGCGGCGAGCCCTCGACGGCGTGCCTCCGGCACCGTCTCGAGCAGGCTGACGCCGAGCCAGCGGCCTGCGCCGGTCACCGTGCCCCGCCCGACCGCGAGCAGCCGGCCGTCCTCGCGCAGTTCGGCGAAGCGGACCCGGGGCGTCCCGGTGAGCACCTGCCGGGCGGCGTCCGGCAGCCCGCCCTTGCGGCCTGCGGCGATCACCAGCCAGTCGTCGGCGGGCGCGTCCGTCAGCGTCACCGGCGGCACATCGGCGGGGGCGTCGGCGGGGGCGTCGGTCGGCAGCGGGGTGGAGGTCGGCAGCGGAACAGCGGGCGGCACGGTCAGGGTGCGCAGCGGGACGGTCTGGACCAGCACCGGGGGCCGGGACGTCCAGCCGCGTGCGTCCAGCTCCGCGCCGACCGGGGCGGCCAGCGGCAGCGGGGTGTTCACCAGGGCGGACCCGCCGCGCTCGGCGTACCAGCGCTGCACCGCGTCCAGCGCGGCGGGCAGCGGGCGGTCCGGGTCGCCGACGGGTAGCGCGCTGTTCGCCCGCCCGGTCCAGCCGTCGGCCCAGCGCAGCCGCCAGTCGCCGAGCCGTCCGCGTACCGGTGCGGGCCAGGCCTCGTCGGCGGCCAGCTCCAGCGCGACCACGGCGGCGGCGGTGGGCCGCCGGGCCGGTGGCACCCGCTTTGCCCGGTGCACCTCGGCCACCGGTACGCGCAGCGGCCCGGCGTCGGTGGACAGAGTGATGTGGGTCTCGCTCAGCTCCACGAGCTCGCCGAGCGCGTCGGAGAACAGCGTGCGGCCCTCGCGAATCCCCACAATCCGGCGGACCACGATCCGGTGTCCCACGTCCTGCTGTCGGAGCACGATCGACCCCCTCCCCGGCGAGATACTAGGCTCTTACCGTTGCGGTTGATCGCGACGAGTCTTGCGGAGGAGAAGACCGGTGACCTACATCATCGCCGAGCCGTGCGTGGATGTGCTCGACAAGGCATGCATCGAGGAGTGCCCGGTCGACTGCATCTACGAGGGCAACCGGATGCTCTACATCCACCCCGACGAGTGCGTCGACTGTGGTGCCTGTGAGCCGGTCTGCCCGGTGGAAGCGATCTTCTACGAGGACGACGTCCCGGAGCAGTGGAAGGACTACACCGGGGCCAACTACGAGTTCTTCGAGGACCTGGGCTCGCCCGGTGGCGCCTCGAAGATCGGCAAGGTGGAGAAGGACGCCACCTTCGTCGCCGCGCAGCCGCCGCGCGGCGAGGGCCACTGAACCGGCGCACGCCGGTCTCGGCACGGCTGCCCGACTTCACCTGGGACACCCTGGACGCCGCGGCCGCCACGGCCGCGGCGCACCCGGACGGTCTCATCAACCTGTCGATGGGCACGCCGGTCGACCCGGTGCCAGACCTGATCCGGCAGGCCCTGGCCGACGCGTCCAACGCACCGGGCTACCCGCTGACCGCCGGTACGCCCGCCCTGCGGAACGCGATCGCGGGCTGGGTCGCGCGGGCCTGCGGCGCGGGCGTCGACGGCCTGGGTGTGCTGCCGACGATCGGCTCCAAGGAGCTGGTGGCCGGGCTGCCCACCCTGCTCGGGCTCGGCCCCGGTGACGTGGTCGTGGTGCCGTCGGTGGCCTACCCGACCTACGAGGACGGGGCCCGGCTGGCTGGCGCGACGACTGTACGCACCGACTCGCTGACCGCGCTGGGCCCGGATCCCCGGGTCCGCCTGGTCTGGGTCAACTCGCCGGGCAACCCGACCGGCCGCGTGCTGCCCGCCGCCCACCTGCGCAAGGTGGTCGAGTGGGCGCGTGAGCGCGGTGCGGTGGTCGCCAGCGACGAGTGCTACCTGCCGCTGGGCTGGGACGCCGAGCCCGTCTCGGTGCTCTCGCCCGAGGTGTGCGGTGGCTCGTACGACAGTGTGCTGGCGGTGCACTCGCTGTCCAAGCGCTCCAACCTGGCCGGCTACCGGGCCGGGTTCGTCGCGGGCGATCCGGCGCTGGTGGCCGAGCTGCTCAAGATCCGTAAGCACGCGGGCCTGATCGTGCCCGCCCCGGTGCAGGCCGCCATGGTGGCCGCGCTCGGCGACCAGGAGCACGCCGACGCCCAGCGCGAGCGCTACCGCGTCCGGCGGGAGAAGCTGCGCGAGGCGTTCACCGCCGCGGGTTTCACAGTCGAGCACTCGGAGGCCGGGCTCTACCTCTGGCTCACCCGGGACGAGGACTGCTGGGAGACCGTGGACCGGCTGGCCCGCCGGGGCATCCTGGTGGCCGCCGGTGTCTTCTACGGCCCGGCCGGCGCCCGGCACGTCCGGGTGGCCCTCACCGAGTCCGACGAGCACGTGGACGCGGTGGCCGGGCGGCTCGCCGGGGCCTGACGTGGCGGGCGGGCTGGCGCGGGCAGCGGTGGTCGGCACCGGGCTGATCGGCGGTTCGGTGCTGCTGCGGCTGCGCGACGCCGGGCTCGACGTCGCCGGCTGGGATCCCGATCCGGCGGCCCGCCGGCAGGTACGCGACCGGGGCGTCGACGTGCCCGACACGGTCGAGGAGGCGGTCACCGGCCGGGACGTGGTGTTCCTCTGCGGCCCGCTGCCCACGCTGCCGGCGACACTGGCCCGGGTCGCCGCCGTGACCGACGACGACTGCGTGCTCACCGACGTGGGCAGCGTCAAGGCCGAGGTGAGCACCGCCGCCACCGTTCAGGGGCTCGGGCACCGCTTCGTGCCGGGCCATCCGATGGCCGGCGCGGACCGGGCCGGCGCGGCCGCGGCCGGCCCGGACCTGCTCGACGGCGCCGCCTGGGTGCTCTGCCCGGGGCCGACCGGCCTGGGCGCGTTCCGGCGGCTGGCAGTGCTGCTGGTGGACGTCTTCCACGCCCGGGTGGTGCCCATGTCCGCCCCGGAGCACGACGGCGCCGCCGCGCTCGCCTCGCACGTACCGCACGTGCTGGCGGGCGCGCTGGCCGGCACCGTGCACCGGTCGGCGTTGCGGGACGCGGTGCTGACGCTCGCCGCCGGCAGCTTCTCCGACGGCACCCGGGTCGCCGGCGGGCCACCTGAGCGGACCGCGAACATGCTGCTCGGCAACCGGGACCGCGTGCTCGCCGAGCTGGACGCGCTCGGCGCGTTCCTGAACGAGCTGACCGAGGCGCTGCGCGACGGCGACGCCGGTGCGCTGGCCGACCGGTTCGCCGAGGGGCGGGACGTCCGCTCCACGCTGCGGGCACGCGTGTTCAGCGCGCACCGGCGGGAGTTCCCGGCGGTTGCCGACCACGCGGGCGAGCTGGCGTACCTGCGGGAGCTGGGCGCGGCGGGCGGCCACCTGAGCGAGGTGCGGGAGGCGGCCGGCGCGGTCACCTACATGGGGCACCTGCCGGCCACCCCGCCGTTAGGCTGAGCGGCATGGCTGACGCACCGGTCGTGGCGGTACGCGGTGAGGCGTATCGGGAGGTGGCTCCCGAGCTGGCCCGGTTCACCGTGACAGCGGTGGCGCGGGACCGGGACCGGGAGACCACACTGACCCGGCTGGCCGAACGGGCCGCCGCGGTGCGCGCGTTGCTCGACGCGGCCGGGCCCGTGGTGGAGCGCCGGGAGACCGGCCAGGTCCACGTCTGGCCGGTGACGAAGCGCGCCGGCGAGCGGGTGGTGGCCTACCAGGGCAGCGTGAGCACCACAGTGACGACCACCGACTTCACCGCGCTCGGTGACCTGATGCTCCGCCTGGCCGACCAGGAGCAGGTCGAGGTGGCCGGGCCGGTGTGGTCGCTGCGTCCGGACAGCCCGGCCTACCGGGAGGCGCGGCAGGCCGCGATCGCCGACGCGCTGGTCCGGGCCCGGGAGTACGCCGAGGCGCTCGGCGCCCAGGTGATCGCGTTGCGCGAGCTGTCCGACACCGGGATGAGCGCCGGGCCGCCGATGATGATGGTCGGGGCGGCGTACTCGCGCTCCGGCGAGCCGGAGCGCGAGCTGGAGCTGGACCCGGCGCCGCAGCCGGTGCAGGCGGCGGTCGAGGCGCGGTTCACCATCAGCGAGCCGGTGCTGGGCTGATGCCACAGGCGGAGGTGCTCGGGCTCGACGAACTCGTCGCCCGGGCGCGCGCGCTGGCCGAGGACGGCCCGCGTCAGCTGCTCGGCATCGCGGGCGCGCCCGGCGCGGGCAAGTCCACGCTGGCGGAACGGATCGTGGCCGCGCTCGGCCCGGTCGCCCGGCTGGTCCCGATGGACGGCTTCCACCTGGCCGGGTCGGCGCTGGCGCGGCTCGGCCGGGCCGACCGCAAGGGCGCGCCGGACACGTTCGACGTCAACGGCTTCGTCTCCACGCTACGCCGGTTGCGCCGGGTGGAACCGACGTCGGTGTGGGCGCCGGAGTTCCGCCGCGACCTGGAGGAACCGGTCGCCGGGGCGATCGAGGTGCCGCCCGAGGTGCGCCTGGTGGTCACCGAGGGCAACTACCTGCTGCTGCGGGACGACCCGTGGGAGGAGGTGCGCACGCTCGTACACCAGATCTGGTTCCTGGACCTGGACGCGGAGCTGCGGCTGCGCCGGCTCACCGCGCGCCACGAGGCGTACGGGAAGTCGCCGGAGCAGGCCCGCGCGTGGGCTCTGGGCAGCGACGAGGAGAACGCCCGGCGGGTCGCGGGCACGGCCGGGCACGCCGACCTGGTGGTACGCCTGGCCGACCCGCCGCAGGCGTGACGCCGGGCCGGGGCGCCGGTCCGTCGCGGGCGGGAGGCCGGGCGAGGTCAGCCGGTCCGCTGCCGGGGTGACGGCACGGTGCGGCGCAGCAGCCTGGACACCACCGCCCGCTCGCGGGTGAACTCCACCGCCTCCGGGTAGCCGCTGTGGCTGCGGATGGGCGGGTCGGCCACCTCGCCGCCGGACGGGTGCAGCGCCTCCGGGTCGGCCACCGGCACGTCCCGCTGACCGGCGCTGACCTGCCAGCCCAGCGGGTCGGTGTCCCGCCAGAAGTTCGTCCAGGCCACGTGCCCGCCGGGCCAGGTGAGCGCGCCGGCCAGCGCCCGCAGCCGTTCCGGCCCGAAGTAGGACGGGAAGACCCGTCCGTAGAGCCGGGTGAGCTGGCAGCCGTAGGAGAAGAACCAGGTCCGTCGCCGCCACCGGCGGGGCAGTTGCAGCAGTACCGCGGCGCAGATGACGGTGCCCTGGCTGTGCCCGGAGAGGATGACGCCGTCCATCCGGTCGCCGTGGTGCGGCGGCAGCGCCAGCAGCCCCGCGACCCGGGTCTGGAGTTCCGGTACGGCGCGTTCGGCGTAGCTGGGCGGCGCGAGCGGATGCGCGGCCCGGGGCCAGAACGTGCACACGTCCCAGATCACGCCGACCGAGCGGCGTACCGAGTCGGTGCGGTAGACGAGCAGCCCGAGCGCCGCCATCACCACCGGCAGCCAGCCGAGGAGCGTGTCGCCGCGCTCGGCGGTCCAGTGGATGGCGGTCTGCCAGCCGGACGGGGACAGCGGGCTGGGCCGTTCGCCGGACAGCGCGGCGGCGCAGCAGAGGGTGACAAGGATCGCGCAGAACGCGGCGTAGCAGCCCACGAGCCGCACGGCGTGCTCGCCGACCAGCCGGTGCAGTGCCCGGTAGGTGCTGACGTCGCGGCAGCGCCGCAGGTCGTGCGCGGACAGGCCGGGCGTGGCGGCCAGCCCGGCGTACTCGACCCGGCGCAGCCGGTGCAGCAGGACGACGGCCCGGATCAGCAGCGCGATCAGCGCGGCCAGGCCGATCGCGCAGGCCAGCCCGGCCCAGAAGACGGCCAGTGGCGGCACGACCCGGCTCGGGCCGCTCGGCTCGGCCGACGCGTCGAGCCGGTCGCTGACCCAGTAGAGCAGCCCGGCGCAGTACGCCACCGCCATCATCCAGCCGAACCCGGCGATGACCGCCGGGGCGCAGCCGTGCCAGGCGAGATCGGTGTACGCGCCGAGCGGCTGGGTCGGCACCGCCGGCCGCAGACGGGGCAGGAACAGTCCGGCGGTGGCCAGCGCGACGGCCGGGCCGACCAGCATCCAGGTGTGCAGTTCGTCCGGTGCGGCGGGCAGCACGGGCAGGCCGCGTTCGATCCATGTCGCGCCGAGCGGCAGCAGCAGCATCCCGGTGGCGGGTCCGATCAGCGCCCGGCGGCCGGAGCGGTTCGCCGCGGCGATGGCGAGCAGCAACAGCACCTGGTACGCGACGAGCCAGGCGATCGCGGTGTCGTACCCGGGCAGTGACCGGTCGGCGCGACAGCCGGCGGTGTCCGGTTGCGCCGCGCACCCGTCCGGCGGCCGGTACGCCGACAGCGGCTGCCCGGCCGCCCCGTCGGGGAGCAGCAGCAGGACGAACGCCCCGACCAGTCCGAGCGCGGTGAGCGTCGCGACCGCCGCGCTCCACCGGCCGAGCGGGGTGGCGCCCTGCCGTCGGCTCAGCCAGGGCCGGGCGACCGCTACCACGGCGATCACCACCACGGCGGCGAGCAGCGCCACGGTGGGCCAGGCGACGGCGGCCCGTACGCCGCGCGGCGGATCCATGATCAGCACCGCGGCGACCGGTACGGCTGCGGCGCTGACGGCGCCGGTGCACAGGTGCAGCACGGCGGCCCGGCGCAGTTGCCCTTCCCCGTTCCAGAACGTCGGGTCCTGGAGCGGGTTCTGCGGGGGCTCGCGCGGGTTCGGTCGTTCGACCGGCTCACCATTCTCCCGGGCCGGCGCGTGGTGGTGCGGGTCGGCGGGCATCTGCGCCTCGTACTGGTAGGTGCGGAAGGCGACGAGCCCGATCGCGGCCAGCACGAGCAGCGGCAGCAGCAGCCCCAGCGCGAGCGCCCGGGTGCCCTCGCGCCACCAGGAGTCGCCGAGGAACTCCCACGGGCCGGGGAGCCGGCCGAGGCAGGCCGCGTCCACGCACTGCCAGCCGACCAGGTCCACTCCGACACCGGTCACTGTGACGACGAGCGTGCAGGTCAGGCTCAGGCAGAACAGGCGGATCAACCAGGCGGTGATGCCGGACCGGCTGGCCCAGCGTTCCTGGTCCGGGTCGGGCGGGATGCCGGCGCGGGCGTGCAGCGCGACGTTCGCCAGCGCGAAAGGGAGCATCAGCGTCCACAGCGCCCGTTCCACGTCCCGCCGGGTCCGCGCGCCGGAGGTCAACTGCCCCCAGCTGTACGCCTCGACCGTGATCGGGTCGTCCCGGCCGGCGGTGCTGGACCGGTAGAAGCCGGTGGTCTGACCGCCGGCGACCAGTGTTGGTTGCGCACCGTCACCGTTGACACCGGCGGTCAGGCCGAGCAGCTGATCCGGCGGGGTGTTGGAGACCCCATGCACCCGCAGTTCGAGGACCCGTTCCATTGTGCCTCCCGGTAAACGCACTACTACCCAGAGTGCGTGACCGGGCGGGAATCCGCATCCGCTGGAACGGTTGTTCCCGCAGCTCAGGACGGTTGGCCCAGGTTCCTGATCGGGCGAGCGGGGTTACCCACCGCCACCACGTTGGCCGGTAGGTCGTGGGTGACCACCGCGCCGGCGCCGACCACCGTGTTCTCGCCGATGGTCACCCCGGCCAGCACGATCACGCCCCCGCCGAGCCAGACGTTGTCACCGATGGTGATGGGCTGGGCCGACTCCCACTTGGCCCGGCGCGCCTCCGGCTCCACCGGGTGGGTGGCGGTGAGCAGCTGCACGTTCGGTCCGATCTGGACGTCCGCGCCGATGGTGATGCGGGCGACGTCGAGGAGGACCGCGTTGAAGTTGACGAAGGTGCGCGGGCCGATGTGCGTCTGGAAGCCGTAGTCGCAGTACAGCGGCGGCCGGACCCAGGCGTCGTCGCCGAGCGAGCCGAGCAGTTCGCGCAGCGCGGCGAGGCGGCCCGCCGGGTCGTCGGCGGAGCTGCGGTTGAAGCGTTCGCCGAGCCGGGCCGCGCGCTCCAGATCGGCGATGATCGCGGGGTCGTCGGCGATGTACTGCTCGCCGGCCAGCATCCGGTCCTTCATGGAGGTCATTGTTCGATCGTCCCGGCCCGCCCGGGACCGGGGCGGCGGTTCCGTCGGATCGGCGACTTCCCGATGCATACGCGGTATGCAATCCTGATACCCGCGTCGATGTGTCTCTCATCGATGAAACGTCCGACGAAGGAGGAAGGTTGCTCCGGAACCGCAGAAAGATGACGGCGCTCGGCCTCGGCCTGGCGCTGGCGCTCGGCCTGCCGGTGCCCGCGCTGGCCGCCGCGCCCACCGCGCCGACCGGCCCGTCCGCCCCTGCCGGCCCGTCCGCCCAGCCCGGCGCCGGCCCGGTCACCGTCACCCTGATCACCGGCGACCGGGTCACAGTCGCCCCCGGCGGCCGTGCCGCGGTACGCCCCGGCGCCGGCCGCGCCGGCATCCAGTTCCTGGTCGGGCGGGAGCGCGACCGGCTCACCGTGATGCCGCAGGACGCGCTCCCGCTGGTCCGCGCCGGCAAGCTCGACCGGCGCCTGTTCGACGTGAGCGGGCTGATCGAGGCCGGGTACGACGACGCGCGGCGCGGCAGCGTACCGCTGCTCGTGACGTACCGGCCGGGGGTGGCCCGGCGGACGGCGGCCCCGCTCGCCGGCGCGCGGGTGACCCGCGACCTGCCGGCGATCGCCGGCGCGGCCGTCGTCGCCGACAAGGGCGACACCGGCGCGCTCTGGAAGGCGGTGAGCGCCGACCGCTCCGGCGCCCGGCTCGACGCGGCGGGGGGTGTCGACCGGATCTGGCTCGACGGCCGGCGGCGGCTGACTCTCGACCACAGCGTGCCGCAGATCGGCGCGCCGACCGCCTGGGCCGCCGGCTGGACCGGTAAGGGCGTGCGGGTCGCGGTGCTCGACACCGGCGTCGACCTCAGCCACCCGGACCTGGCCGGCAAGGTCGCCGAGTCGCGCAACTTCACCGAGGAGGCGGACCCGGACGACATCGTCGGACACGGCACGCACGTGGCCTCCACCATCGCGGGCAGCGGCGCCGCCTCGGGCGGGAAGTACCGGGGCGTGGCGCCGGACGCCACGCTGCTGTCCGGGAAGGTCTGTGAGGTCTACGGCTGCACCGAGTCGGCCATCCTGGCCGGCATGCAGTGGGCCGCGGCCGAGCAGCACGCCACTGTGGTCAACATGAGCCTCAGCGGCGGTGACACCCCGGAGGTGGACCCGCTGGAGGAGGCGGTCGGTACGCTCACCGAGCAGCACGGGACGCTGTTCGTGATCTCCGCCGGCAACGACGGCGCCGACGGTTCGGTCGGCTCGCCGGCCACCGCCGACGCCGCGCTCGCGGTCGGCGCTGTGGACCGGGACGACGCGCTCGCCGACTTCTCCAGCCGCGGGCCCCGGGTCGGCGACGGGGCGATCAAGCCGGACATCACCGCGCCGGGTGTGGAGATCGTGGCCGCGCGGGCCGCGCACGGCCAGATCGGCGACCCGGTGGGGGACCGGTACGCCTCGCTGTCCGGCACGTCGATGGCCGCCCCGCACGTGGCCGGCGCGGTCGCGCTGCTCGCCCAGCAGCACCCCGGCTGGACGCCCGAGCGCTACAAGGCGACGCTGATGGCCTCGGCGAAGCCGCACCCGGAGCAGACCGCGTTCCAGCAGGGTGCGGGCCGGGTCGACGTCGCCCGCGCGATCACCCAGCAGGTGACGAGCGAACCGGCGTCCGTCTCGTTCGGCGTGGCGGCCTGGCCGCACACCGACGACCAGCCGGTCAGCCGGACCGTCACCTACCGCAACGGCGGGACCGCCCCGCTCACGCTGGACCTGAGCACCGAGTTCACCGGACCGGGCGGGCGGACCGCGCCGGCCGGCATGCTCACCCTCAGCACCTCGCGGCTCACCGTTCCGGCGGGCGACAGCGCCCAGGTGACAGTGGTGATCGACACCCGGCTCGGCGGCGCCGACGGCTACTGGACCGGCCGCCTGCTCGCCCGCGCCGGCGGCGCGGCGGTGGTGACCCCGCTCGCTGTCGACCGCGAGGTGGAGAGCTACGACCTGACCGTGACCCACCGCAACCGCTCCGGCGCCCTGACCGACGGCTACTACACCGTCCTGCTCGGGCTCGACGACGGCACCTACCGGGACGTCTACGGCGCCGGCGGCGAGACCCGGATCCGGGTGCCGAAGGGCCGGTACGGCGTACAGAGCCTGATCTTCGTCGACGGTGACCAGGGCTGGTCGGAGGTCTCCTTCCTCGCCCAGCCGGAACTGGTGGTGGCCGGGAACCAGCGGCTCGCGCTGGACGCCCGGCGGGCGAAGCCGATCCGCACCACGGTGCCGCAGCGCGGCGCGGCGCCACTGCTGATCGACCTCACAGCGGCCTGGGGATTCGGCGACTACTACAACAGCTTCGGGCTGTGGACCGACAGGTTCGAGGGCCTCTACTCGGCCCAGATCGGCCGTACCGTCTCCGACAAGGTCTTCGTCGGCGCGCTCGCCAGCCAGTGGGTCGAGCCGACAGCGCCCGAGCGCAGCCCGTACTTCTACGGCCTGAACGACCTGTTCCCGGGCCGGTTCCCGACCGGCTTCGTCCGGCACTACCGGCCGGCCGACCTGGCCACCGTCACGAACCGGTTCGCCGCCGGCTACGCCGGGATGGACAACGAACTGGTCGTCTACGCGGAGCGCGACTACAACATGGGCGGCTCGGCGATCGTCCTGCCCGTCCAGGTGCCGGGCAAGCGGATCGACCACCTCAGCGTCACCCGGACCCGCTGGAGCGCCGAGCTGGCCTTCGGTGAGCGGGCCGAGGAGGGCTGGCTGGAGCCGCGGGCGGCGCTGGAACGAGTGCCGACCCGCTATCAGGCCGGGCACAGCTACCGCGACGAGTGGAACAAGGCCCCGTTCGGCCCGTCGTTCCCGCAGCCGCAGTGGCCGGAGCAGGGCATCACCCGTACCGGCGACACCGTCATCGTCTCGCTGCCGGTGCACAGCGACGCGGCCGGGCACCCGGGCGGCTCGCTCAACGACACCGAGCACACCCGGCTCTACCGCAACGGCAAGCTGGTCGACGAGTCGCCCTACCCGGGTTACGGCGAGTTCACAGTGCCGCCGGGAACGGCGAACTACCGGCTGGAGACCAGTGCGACGCGCGGCTTCACCGACCTGAGCACCGAGGTCACGGCGAGCTGGACGTTCCGCTCCAAGCGGGTACCGGGCGACGTGCCGGCCCGGCTGCCGGCCATGGCGGTCCGGTTCACCCCGCCGCTGGCGGCGGACAGCTCGGCCCCGGCGGGCCGGACGTTTACCGTGCCGGTGACGGTGCAGCGCCAGCCCGGCGCGCCGTCCGGCCGGGTCGTGGCGCTCACCGTCGACGTCTCCTACGACGGTGGCAAGACCTGGCACAAGGCGGCCCTGAAGAAGCAGGGCGGGGCGTGGACGGCCACCGTCCGGCACCCGGCCGGCCCGGGGTACGCGTCGCTGCGGGCCACCGCCCGTGACGACGCCGGCAACACCGTGACCCAGCGGATCATCCAGGCGTACCGCCTGCGGTGAGCCGGCCGTCCGGGTCCGCGCGGCGGTCGCCGTCGCGGACCCGGACGGGGGTACGGCTCAGTCGTTGGCGTGCAGCGCGGCGTTGAGCGCGATGCCCTGGCCGGTGCGGGGCTTCGCCTCCAGCGCGCCGGTCACCGAGTTGCGCCAGAACAGCAGCCCGTCGACGCCGGACAGCTCGCGGGCCTTGACCGTCCGGCCGTCCGGCAGGGTGATCTTCGAGGCGGCGGTGATGTAGCAGCCCGCCTCCACCACGCAGTCGTCGCCGAGCGTGATGCCGACACCGGCGTTCGCGCCGACCAGGCTCCGCTCACCGATGCGCACCTTCTCGGTCCCGCCGCCGGAGAGCGTGCCCATGATCGAGGCGCCGCCGCCGATGTCGGAACCGTCGCCGACAACCACACCCTGCACGATGCGGCCCTCGACCATCGAGGTGCCGAGCGTGCCGGCGTTGAAGTTGACGAAGCCCTCGTGCATCACGGTGGTGCCGGACGACAGGTACGCGCCCAGCCGGACCCGGTCCGCGTCCGCGATCCGCACCCCCGACGGCACCACGTAGTCGGTCATCCGGGGGAACTTGTCCACCCCGTACACGGACAGGTGGCGGCCGGCGGCCCGCTCGATGACACGCAGCTCGTCCACCCGCTCCGGCGGGCACGGCCCGGCCGACGTCCAGGCCACGTTCGCCAGCTTGCCGAAGATGCCGTCGAGGTTCAGCTCGTTGGGCCGCACCAGGCGGTGGGAGAGCAGGTGCAACCGCAGGTACGCGTCGGCGGCGTCCTTGATCGGGTCGTCCAGCGAGCCGATCACAGTGGTCACCTCGACAGTGCGCAACCCGGGCAGCGCCCGCTCCCCGATCGCGCCCGGAGGCAGGTCGAGCACGTCGGCCCGGTCCTCGCCGGGCACCAGAGGCAGCTCGCCCAGACCCAGCTTGCCGGTCGGGTACCAGGTGTCGAGCACCTGGTCCTGCGTGGTGACGGTGGCCAGGCCGATGCCCCAGGCGGATGGTGCGGACGTCACTGTGTCACCTCTCGTTCCGGCGGCGGCGTCCGCCGCTGCTCGCGGCCGGGGGCGCGGCACGTGTCCCTCGCGCCCACCGAGGATGACGGTACCGTGCGAGACATGCAGAACCCGTTGACCCCCGAGGTCCTGGCCGATCCGGTGGCGCTGACCCGCGCCCTGGTCGACATCGAGTCGGTATCCCTCAACGAGAAGGCCATCGCCGACTGCGTCGAGGAGGTGCTGCGCGGTGTGCCGCACCTGACCACCTACCGGCACTCGAACACCGTCATGGCCCGGACCGACCTGGGTCGGGCGCAGCGCGTGGTGCTCGCCGGCCATCTGGACACCGTTCCGCTCAACGGCAACTTCCCCTCGACCATGCGTGGCGACCTGATGTACGGCTGCGGCACCTCCGACATGAAGTCCGGGGTCGCCTTCGCGCTGCACCTGGCGGTGACGCTGCCCGACCCGCGCTACGACGTCACGTACTTCTTCTACGAGGCGGAGGAGATCGAGTCGAAGTACAACGGCCTCACCCTGGTCGCGCAGAGCCACCCCGAGTGGCTGGAGGCCGACTTCGCGGTGCTGCTGGAGCCGACGTACGGGATCGTCGAGGCGGGCTGCCAGGGCACCATGCGGGCGGTGGTCACCACGCACGGCGAGCGGGCCCACGCGGCGCGCTCCTGGCACGGCGTCAACGCCATCCACGGCGCGAGCGAGGTGCTGCGGCGGCTGACCACGTACGAGGCCCGCCGGGTGACGATCGAGGGCTGCGACTACCGCGAGGGTCTCAACGCGGTGCGGATCACCGGCGGGGTGGCCGGCAACGTCATCCCGGACCGCTGCGAGATCGAGATCAACTACCGGTACGCCCCGGACCGCGACCCGGCGGGCGCCGAGGCGCACCTGCGCGAGGTCTTCGCCGGCTTCGAGCTGGAGGTCACCGACGCGGCGGCCGGTGCGCCGCCCGGACTGGAGAGCCCGGCGGCGCAGGAGTTCCTGGCGGCGGTCGGTGCGGCGCCGATCGGCAAGCTGGGCTGGACGGACGTGGCGCGGTTCGCGGCCATGGGCATTCCGGCGCTGAACTTCGGCCCCGGCGACCCGAACCTGGCGCACCACAAGGACGAGCACGTCGAACTGACCAAGATCCGGGACGGCGCGGCGACGCTGCACCGCTGGCTGGCCCCGGCCTGACGCGCTGCGATCCCGGGGTCCGCGCCCGCCTCGCGGACCCCGGGACCGTCAGACGGTCGTCGTCAGGGGTGCTTCCGCCTCGCCGGTCTCGCCGGTCAGGTCGGACCGGTGGGTCTCCATCATCCGGGCGCGGCGGCGCTCGGCCACCACGTCACGGATCCGCCGCTGCATCTGACGGCGGATCCGGATCATCTCGCTGTTACTGATCAACGCTGGCTCCTCCCCCGAAGGCGCGTCGCCCGGGGTATACCGGGTATGTGAATAGTAAGACGTACGTGCGACCGAATTAGTTGCCCGGATCCCAAAGATTTCTTCGGCTCCCGGGCCTGCGCGCCCCGCCGGAGCCGCTCTACTACGGTGACCCCATGGGCGAGAGCAGCGGAATGTCGGCCGGGCGCGGCCAGCGGGGGGAGCGGCACCGGGGAGAACGGCATCGCGGCGCGGTGACGCTGCGCAACCGGGCGATTCCGACGAGTACGGCCGACCAGCGGCTGCTCGACTCCCGGGGACGCAGCGACTGGAAGACCAAGGACGCCTGGCGCGCGCTGCGGATCCTGTCCGAGTTCGTCGAGGGCTTCGACACCCTCGCCGACCTGCCCCCGGCGGTGAGCGTGTTCGGCTCCGCCCGCAGCAAGCCGGACAGCCCCGAGTGCCGGATGGCCGAGGAACTGGGCGGCGCGCTGGCCCGGGCCGGGTACGCGGTGATCACCGGCGGCGGTCCCGGCGTGATGGAGGCCGCCAACCGGGGCGCCGGTGAGGCCGGTGGCCTCTCCGTCGGGCTCGGCATCGAGCTGCCGTTCGAACAGGGCCTCAACGACTGGGTCGACCTGGCCATCGACTTCCGCTACTTCTTCGCCCGCAAGACCATGTTCGTCAAGTACGCCCAGGCGTTCGTGGTGCTGCCCGGCGGCTTCGGCACCCTGGACGAGCTGTTCGAGGCGCTCACCCTGGTGCAGACCGGCAAGGTGACCCGCTTCCCGGTCGTGCTGATGGGCACCGACTACTGGCAGGGCCTGCTCGACTGGCTGCGCGGCACCATGGCCACCGAGGGCAAGATCGGTCCGGCCGACCTCGACCTGATCCGCCTCACCGACGACGTCAACGAGGCGGTCCGGCACATCGTGGAGGCCGAGGCCGTGCTCTCCGCCGAGCAGGAAGCGGTCCGCGAGGAGGCGGTCGCCCGGGTGGCCGCCGACCAGCGCGCGGCCGCCGAGGCCGCCCCCGAGGGCCCGGCGGGACGGAGCTGACCCGTGGCCAACGTCTGTGTCTTCTGCGCGTCCTCCCGTACCCTCGACGCCCGCTGGCTGGCGCTCGCCACCGAGACCGGTGAGGAACTGGCCCGGCGCGGCCACACCTTGGTCAGCGGCGGCGGCTGCGTCGGGATGATGGGCGCCGTGGTGCAGGGCGCGCGGGCGGCCGGCGGTCGCACCGTCGGCGTCATCCCGCAGTCCCTGGTCGACCTGGAGGTCGCCGACCTGGACTCCGACGAGCTGCTGGTCACCGACAGCCTGGCCAGCCGCAAGACGCTGATGGACGAGAAGTCCGACGCGTTCGTGGCGCTGCCCGGCGGGCTCGGCACGCTCGACGAGCTGTTCGAGGTCTGGACCACCGCCACCCTGGCCCTGCACGCCAAGCCGATGGTGATCGTCGACGTGGACGGCTTCTACCGGCCGCTGCTCGACTGGATCCGCGGGCTCGGTGAGCAGCGGTTCCTCAAGCCGGCCGCGCTGGACCTGCTGCTGGTCGCCGACAGCGTCCCCGCCGCCCTGGACCTGATAGACACCCGCCTGACCTGACCCACCCCGCCCGCCCGGTCGGCCCGTCCTTGTTCACCACCGTTTCGGCGGGCTTGATCGACACCATTTCGGGGAGGTGGTGGTGTCCGGGCGTGTGTGATGTGGCCATTTCCCCGAGGTGGTGTTGATCTAGGGGTGTGTGGCAGAGCCGGGCAGTGGTGCACGCTGCGGGCAGGTGAGCTGGTGACGGCCGGGACGGCGGTCGGTTTCCGGGTGTCGTACCGGCGTGGTGGGATGTCGGTGATGCAGGCGTACCGGTTGGTGCGCCGGCCCGGCGGCGCGGAGGCGGGGGTCACCCACGACGCCGGGGCGGGGCAGGGGGTGGGTCGGCCCGGTGGGCCGGCTGATGCGGAGCCGCGATCCGGGGGGTCGGCGGGCGATGCCGCACACCCGGAGCCCATCACGCCGCCCGCCGACGCCACGACTCCCGCGACACCCGGCACCGGCACACGCGGAGCTGCCCCACCCGCGACCACGCCGGATGCGGGAGGCGAAGAAGCGCGGACTGGCGACGAGACCCGGGAGACCGGGGCCGGGCAGGGCCTGAGCCGTGTGCGTGCGGTGGACCCGGTGCAGGCCGAGGTGATCGCGCACACCGACGGGCCGATGCTCGTCGTGGGCGGCCCTGGCACCGGCAAGACGACGACGCTCGTCGAGGCGGTCGCGGCCCGCGTGGCCGAGGGTGTCGACCCGGAGCGGATCCTCGTGCTCACCTTCGGCCGGCGCGGCGCCACCGAACTGCGCCACCGGATCGAGGCGCGCATCGCCGAGGGCGGGCACCGGGTGATCCGTGAGCCGCTGGTGCGCACGTTCCCGGCGTACGCCTTCGGGCTGCTGCGCCGCGCGGCTGCCGAACGCGGTGAGCCTTCGCCCCGGCTGCTCACCGGCCCCGAGCAGGACCTGATCATTCGTGAGCTGCTCGACGTGGTGGGGGAGGAACCCGGCGACGACCCGGTCGGCTGGCCGGAGGACCTGCGCCCCGCGCTGCGTACCCGGGCGTTCGCCCAGCAGCTCCGCGACCTGCTGATGCGTGCCGCGGAGCGCGGCGTCGGCCCGGTCGAGCTGGCCCGGCTCGGCGAGAAGCTGGGCCGCGCCGACTGGCCGGCCGCCGCGCGCTTCCTGCGGGAGTACGTCGCCGTGCTCGCCCTGCGTGACGTGAGCAACCGGGGCTCGGTGGCGTACGACCCGGCGGAACTGGTGCGCGCCGCCACCGGCATGTTGCTCGACGACCCCGAGCTGCTCGCCGCCGAGCGTCGTCGCCTGACCCACGTGTACGTCGACGAGCTGGCCGACACCGACCCGGCCCAGCTCGACCTGCTCGCCGTGGTGGCCGGAGGCGGCCGGTCCCTCGTCGCGTTCGCCGACCCGGACTCGTCCACGTACGCGTTCCGCGGCGCCGACCCGGCGGGCGTCACCACGTTCCCGCACCGCTTCCGCACCGCCTCCGGTGCTCCGGCGGCGCAGGTCACGCTGACCACCTCGTACCGGGCCGGGCCGGAACTGCTGGCGGCGACCGCCCGGCTGGCCCGGCGGCTGCGCGGCCCGGCGGGGCACCGGCGGCTGCGCCCGCTTCCCGGCGTGCCCGCCGGAACGGTGGAGGTACTGACGTTCCGGTCCGCCACCAGCGAGTCGGCGTGGCTGGCGCACGCGTTGCGCGAGGCGCACCTGCTCGACGGCGTGCCGTGGTCCCGGATGGCGGTGCTGGTCCGCTCCACCGGCCGGCAACTGCCGTCGCTGCGGCGCGCGCTGCACACGGCCGGTGTGCCGACCGTCGTGCACGGCGAGGACCTGCCGCTGCACCTCCAGCCGGCGGTCGCCCCGCTGCTGCTCCTGCTGCGCTGCGCGCTCGAACCCGACCGGCTGGACGAGGAGGCGGCCGTCGCGCTGCTGCACTCCCCGCTGGGCGGGGCCGACCCGCTGGCCGAACGGCGGCTGCGCCAAGGGTTGCGGGCGCTGGCGCTGGCCGCCGGCGACCGCCGTCCCTCCGGCGAGCTGCTGGTGGAGGCACTTCGCGACCCGGCCGAACTGGCCACCATCGAGCGTCGCTGGGCGGCCCCCGCGCAGGCCGTGGCGCACCTGCTCGCGACCGCCCGGGAGACGGCCGGCCGGCCCGGCGCCACAGTCGAGGACGTGCTCTGGGCGGTGTGGCGGGAGAGCGGGCTGGCCGAACGCTGGGCCGGGGCGATCACCCGGGGGCGGGCGGCCACCGGCGAGCACGAGACCGCCCAGCGCTGGCGGGCCGAGGCCGCCGACCGTGACCTGGACGCCGTACTCGTCCTCTTCGACGCGGCGGCCCGGTTCACCGACCGGTTGCCCGGCGCGCGTACCGAGGTGTTCCTCGACCACGTCCTCGGGCAGGAGCTGCCCGCCGACACGCTCGCCGCCGCCGCCGACCGGGGCGACGCGGTACGCCTGCTCACCGCGCACGCCGCCAAGGGTCTGGAGTGGGATCTGGTCGCGGTGGCCGGGGTGCAGGAGGGCGTCTGGCCGGACCTGCGCCTGCGCGGCAGCCTGCTCGGCTCGGAGCGGCTCGTCGACGTGCTCGCCGGTCGCGCCGACGGCGCCGGGCTGCGGGCCAGCCTGGTCGGGCAGACGTCGGCGCTGCTGGACGAGGAGCGGCGGCTGTTCCATGTCGCGATCAGCCGGGCGCGACGGCGGCTGCTGGTCACCGCAGTGGCGTCCGCCGCTGTCGGCGGGGACGACCACGAGGAGCAGCCGAGCCGCTTCCTGCACGAACTGGCCGCCGCCGACCCACCCGCCACCGGCGGAGGCGGCACCGCCCCGACCGGCCCGAACCCGACCGGCCCGGCTCCGAACGGCCCGAACCCGAACGGCCCGAACCCGACCGGGAACGGCCCGACACGTACGGCCACGCGCGGGGGCATCGTGGACGGGCCGGTGCCGCACGGGGACGAGCATCCGCAGGACGGGCCGCCCGCGGCGCTCCCGGTCACCCTGCCGCCGCGTGGGCTCACCCTGTCCGCGCTTGTGGCGGAGCTGCGTACCGCAGTCACCGACCCGGCGACGCCGATCACCCGGCGGCACGCGGCGGCGGGTGAGCTGGCACGGCTGGCCGCCGCCGGCGTGCCCGGCGCGCACCCGGACGACTGGTGGGGGCTGCGCGGCCTGTCCGACGACCGGCCGCTCGTCGACGAGGGCGAGCCGGTGCGGGTCACCCCGTCGGCGATGGAGAGCGCGTTGCGGTGCAGCCTGCGCTGGCTGCTGGAACGGCACGGCGGCAGCGGCCCGGCCAGCGCCGCGCAGGGCGTGGGCAACCTGGTGCACGCCGCCGCGATGCTGGCCGAGGATGCCAGCGTCGACCGGGAGGCGCTGCTGGAGTACGTGGCCGCCCGGTTCGACGCGATCGAGCTGGCCGCCCGGTGGATGGCCGGCCCGGAGCGGCAGCGCGCCGAGGCGATGGTGGACAAGCTGCTGCGCTGGCTGGCCGGCAACCCGCGCCGGCTGCTCGCGATCGAGCACGAGTTCGCGGTCCGACTCGACGACCCGTCCCGTCCGATCCAGCTGACCGGCCGGGTCGACCGGCTGGAGGTCGACGACGAGGGGCGGCTCGTGGTGATCGACCTGAAGACCGGCAAGTCGACGGCTGTCACCGAGCGGGAGGTGGCCGAACATCCGCAGCTCGGCGCGTACCAGGCAGCCGTGGAGGCGGGCGGGTTCGCCGAGTTCGGCGAGGAACCGGGCGGGGCGGCGCTGGTGCAGCTCGGCACCGGCGCGCGGGACGCCAAGGAGCAGACCCAGGCGGCGGCCGGGGAGGGCCCGGAGGCCGGGTGGGCCACCGCGCTGGTGCGCCGTACCGCAGACACGATGGCCGCCTCGACGTTCGCCGCAGTGGCCAACTCCAAGTGCCGGGTCTGCCCGGTACGCACCAGCTGCCCGGTGTCCGGCCAGGGCCGCCAGGTGGTCGAGCCGCCACCGGAGAACCAGCCGTGAGCGCGAGGAGTGAGCCGGTTTTGCGAGCCCCGCAGTCGCGAACAAAGACTGGACCATGACTGTTCAGCCGGCGCTGTTCGGCGCCTCCGCCACGCCCGCGCCGCGCACCGCCGACGCGGGGCCCCGCTACACGCCCGTCGAGCTGGCCCGGCTGCTGCGGCTGCCGGCGCCCACCCGGGAGCAGGCCGCGATCATCGCCGCGCCGGTGGAGCCGCTGCTGGTGGTCGCGGGCGCCGGCTCGGGCAAGACCGAGACGATGGCCGCGCGGGTGATGTGGCTGGTCGCCAACTCCTACGTACGCCCCGAGCACATCCTCGGCCTCACCTTCACCCGCAAGGCGGCCGGCGAGCTGGCGCACCGGGTCCGCACCCGGCTCGACCAGCTCATCCGGCGGCTCGGCCGGCAGGGGCGGGATCCGCACGACGACCCGCTGGCGGGCGAGCCGACCGTGTCCACGTACCACTCGTACGCCGGGCGGATCGTCACCGAGCACGGCTTGCGCGCCGGGTACGAGCCGACCACCCGGCTGCTCACCGAGGCGTCCCGCTGGCAGCTCGTCGACCTGCTGGTGCGCAACTACGACGGCGACATGTCCGAGGTGGACCGGATGCCGTCGACCATCACCGACGCCGTGCTGGCGCTCGCCGGTGAGCTGGACGAGCACCTGGTCGACCCGGACGAGCTGGCCGCCTGGACCGGCCGGTTCTTCGCCGACGTGCAGTCCCGGCCGGGCCGGGTCTACGCCGACGTCCGCAAGGCGCTCCAGCTCCAGCGGACCCGGCTGAAGCTGCTGCCGCTCGTGCGCGCGTACGCCCGGCGCAAGGACGACTTCGAGGCGATGGACTTCGCCGACCAGCTCGCCCGCGCGGCCCGGGTGGCCCGCGACCATCCCGGCGTCGGGGTGATCGAGCGGGACCGGTTCCGGGTGGTGCTGCTCGACGAGTACCAGGACACCAGCCACGCCCAGGTGGTGCTGCTCAACGCGCTGTTCGGCGGCGGCCACCCGGTCACCGCGGTCGGCGACCCCTGCCAGTCCATCTACGGCTGGCGCGGGGCCAGCGCCGGCACGCTCGACCGGTTCCCGGCCGAGTTCGCCCGCACCGACGGCAGCCCCGCCGACGTGCTCAGCCTGACCACGAGCTGGCGTAACCGTCCGGAGATCCTCGGCGTGGCCAACACGCTGTCGGTGCCGCTGCGGGCGGCCGGCGCGCGCGTGCCGGAGCTGCACGCCGCGCTCAGCGTCCGCGACCCGATCCCGCACCGCACGCCGGGCGGGCAGGCCGGCGGCACCGTGCACTGCGCGCTGCTGGAGACGTACGCCGACGAGGCCGACTGGATCGCGGACAGCGTGCTGGCGGCCTGGCGGGGCGCGGCCGGGATGCCCGGCGCGCTGCCCGAGCACATCCCCGCCGACCGCCGCCCGACCACTGCGGTGCTGGTGCGGCTGCGCAGCCAGATCCCGGCGATCGAGGCGGCGTTGCGTGCCCGCGGACTGCCGGTCGACGTGGTCGGCCTGGGTGGGCTGCTGGACACCCCTGAGGTACGGGACGTGGTGTGCACGCTGCGCGTGCTCGCCGACCCGACCGACGGGGCGGCGCTGCTGCGGCTGCTGACGGGCGCGCGCTGGCGGATCGGCCCGCGTGATCTGGTCGCCCTGCACCGCCGGGCCCGCGCCATCGCCCGCAGCCGCCGGGAGCTCACCGGCGACGAGGGCCCGGAGATCACCGTGGACGCGCTGGACGAGGCGACGCTGGTCGAGGCGCTGGCGGACCTGGGGCCGGCGCAGGCGTACTCGGCCGAGGGCTACGCGCGGCTGCGCTCGTACGGGATGGAGCTGGCGCTGCTGCGCTACCGGCTGGACCAGTCCCTGCCGGAGCTGATCGCGGACATCGAGCGGACCATCGGGCTCGACGTCGAGGTGGCGGTCCGGGCCGGCCGGGACGGCGCGGGCGACGCCGGGCTGGCCCGCGCGCACCTGGACGCGCTCGGCGACGTCGCGGCCCGGTTCAGCGGCGAGACGCCCGGCGCGACGCTGGCCGGTTTCCTCGCGTACCTGGCCGCCGCCGAGGACGAGGAGCGCGGGCTGGCGCCCGGCGAGGTCGAGGTGGTGGCCGGCGCGGTGCAGGTGCTCACCGCGCACGCCGCGAAGGGCCTGGAGTGGGACGTGGTGGCGGTGGCGGGGATGACCCGGGGCGTCTGGCCGGGGCCGGTCCGCAACTCCGACCACTGGCTGGGCGGGCTGGGCGTGTTGCCGTTCCCGTTGCGCGGCGACGCGGACGGGCTGCCCGAGCTGGCCCTGCCGGAGGCGGAGGACCAGCGCGGCGTGGCCCGGGCGCTGACCGACTTCACCGACGCCTGGCGGGCGCACGACGAGCGGGAGGAGCGCCGGCTGGCGTACGTGGCGGTGACCCGCCCGCGTCGGCTGCTGCTCTGCTCCGGCTACTGGTGGGGGGAGGGGACCAAGCGGTTCCGCGGCCCGTCGGTGTTCCTGCGGGAGGTGCACGACGCCTGCCTGGCGGGCGGGGACGGGCACGTGGTGGACGCGTGGACGCCGGAGCCGGCCGGGGACGCGGTGAACCCGACCACCGAGACGGTGCTGCGGGCCGAGTGGCCGGCCGACCCGCTCGGTGCCCGCCGCCCGGCGCTGACCGAGGCGGCGGCGCTGGTCCGCCGCCACCTGGCCGACCCGGAGACGGCCCGTCGCGAGGCGGCAGTGCTCGCCACCACGGGAGCGGCGGACGACGCCGAGGTGGCCCGCTGGCGGCGCGAGGCTGATCTCCTGCTCGCCGAGCGGGCGGAGCTGGCCCGGCAGGCCGAGGCGGTCGAGGTCGAACTACCCGGCCAGCTCTCGGTGACCCAGCTCGTGGCGTTGCGCCGCGACCCGGAGGCGCTGGCCCGTACGCTGCGCCGCCCGATGCCGACCGAACCGAACCCGTACGCCCGGCGCGGCACCGCGTTCCACGCCTGGCTGGAGCAGCGCTTCGGCACCGACCGGCTGCTCGACGTGGACGAGCTGCCCGGCGCGGCGGACGAGGACGCGGCCCCGGACGAGGCGCTGGCCGAGTTGCAGGAGCGCTTCCTGGCCGGCGAGTGGGCCGACCGGGTGCCGGTGGAGGTGGAGGTGCCGTTCGCCACTGTCATCGCCGGGGTGGTGATCAGGGGGCGGATGGACGCCGTGTTCGCCCGCCCGGGTGGGCGCTACGACGTGGTCGACTGGAAGACCGGGCGGCAGCCGGCCGGCCGGGAGGCCGACGCGGCGGCGGTGCAGCTGGCTGTGTACCGGCTGGCCTGGGCGGAACTGGCCGGGGTGCCGGTGGACCGGGTCGGCGCCGCGTTCCACTACGTGCGGGACTCCGCCACCGTCCGCCCGGCCGATCTGCTCGACGCGGAGGGACTGGCCGCCTTGGTGGCCGCCGTGCCGGAAATCCCGGGGGATCTCCCGGAGCGCGCGAATCCGTGATACGTTGGCTGGGTTGCAGTTTTGGTTTCCAGAGACTCTGTGTGCGCCTGGCGGATTGTGGCCCCAGGCGCTCTTTGTTGTGTCCGGAGTTCTCCGGGCGGGGCGACCAGCAGCGACAGGCACGCCGCGTATTCCACGCGCGGGGTGCTCCTCTCCGGCCCGCAACACGTGCGGGCCGACCGTTCCGTCAAGGAGACGAAACACATGGCAATTGGCACCGTCAAGTGGTTCAACGCTGACAAGGGCTTCGGCTTCATCACCCCGGACGACGGCGGCGCCGACGTCTTCGCCCACTTCTCGGCGATCCAGACCTCCGGCTACCGGAGCCTGGACGAGAACCAGCGGGTCGAGTTCGAGGTGACCCAGGGCCAGAAGGGCCCGCAGGCGGAGAACATCCGCCCGCTCTGATCTTCGGATCAACCGGCACCACCATCGCGCCCTCTCGGGCGTGGTGCACGGGCCGGCCCGCCTCTGCCGGGCCGGCCCGTCCCTTTCGGTTCGTGCTTGTGACCACCGGCGACGCCGGTGACGCGCCGCTGTCCGGCGCCCTTCCTCGACACGTGCCGCGTCGAGGAAGGCTTTCCGCATGACCACCACCCTGCCCACGTTCGCCGCCACCGGCCTGGCCCCGGCGCTCGTCTCCGAGCTGGCCGCGCAGGGCATCTCCGCGCCGTTCCCGATCCAGGCGGCGACGATCCCGGACTCGCTGGCCGGCCGCGACGTGCTCGGCCGGGGCCGTACCGGCTCCGGCAAGACGCTCGCGTTCGGGCTGCCGCTGCTGCACCGTACGGCCGGCCGCCGGGCCCGACCGGGCCGCCCGCTCGCGCTGGTGCTCGTACCCACCCGTGAACTGGCCGCGCAGGTCACCGAAGCGCTCGCCCCGTACGCCGCCACGCTCGGCCTGCGCTGCGCCACAGTGGTCGGCGGGCTCTCGCTGACCCGGCAGGCGGCCGCGCTGCGCGCCGGTGCCGAGGTGCTGGTGGCCACGCCGGGCCGGCTGCACGACCTGATCGACCGCGGGGACGCCCGGCTGGACCAGGTGACCATCACCGTGCTGGACGAGGCGGACCAGATGGCCGACATGGGCTTCCTGCCGCAGGTGACGAAGCTGCTGGAGCAGGTCGCGCCGGGCGGGCAGCGGATGCTGTTCTCGGCCACGCTCGACCGCGGCGTGGACCGGCTGGTCCGCCGGTTCCTCACCGACCCGGTGACGCACTCCGTCGACCCGGGCACCGCCACCGTCACCGCGATGACGCACCACGTGCTGCACCTGGACGCGGAGGACAAGCCGGCCGCGCTGGCGCACATCGCCGCCCGCGAGGGCCGCACCATCGTCTTCATCGCCACCAAGCACCGCGCCGACCGGGTGGCCCGCCAGCTGCTCGCCAAGGGCGTACGCGCGGCGGCGCTGCACGGTGGCAAGTCGCAGCCGCAGCGCACCCGCATCCTGGAGCAGTTCCGCACCGGCCAGGTCACCGCGCTGGTGGCCACCGACGTGGCGGCCCGGGGCATCCACGTCGACGGGCTGGACCTGGTCGTCAACGCCGACCCGCCCACCGAGGCCAAGGACTACCTGCACCGGGGCGGCCGGACCGCCCGGGCCGGGGAGTCGGGCACTGTGGTCACGCTCGTGCTGCCGGACCAGCGCCGCGACGTCGCCCGGCTGATGACCACCGCGGGCATCAACCCCAAGACCACGCGGGTACGCGCCGGCGACAGCGAGCTGAGCCGGCTCACCGGCGCCCGGGAGCCGTCCGGCGTGCCGGTGACCATCACCGCGCCCGCCGCCGCGCATCCCGCCCCGGGAACCCGTCCTCGCCGGCGCCCGCGCCGCCGCTGACCGCGGCCTGCGCCTGACCGGCTCGCTTCCGAGCGGGCCGCTTCCGAGCGGGCCGCTTCCGAGCGGGCGGAGAGCTCGCTCCTGAGTCGGGAATCAGTCGATGTTCGGTCGGCTGCCCGACTGTGCGACCGGAACCCGACGGTGATGCTGCTGCGCGGGGGACCGGTCGGGGGGTCGGCCGGACGCGGAGGGAGCGGTTCATGGCGGGGGAAGCCGGATCGGGCGGAGCGCGGGAAGTGGTGCTGGTGCTCGCGGTGGCGGGGGCCGGCCTGGCGCTCGCCGCGGTGGCCGCGTTCGGGCCGTGGCAGCCGTCCGACGGCGGCTCGCCGGATCGCGGCGCCGCCCGCAGCTTCACGCCCGGGATGCGCGCCCCGCACACTCAGTAGCCGCCCAGGGCGGACGATGCCGAGATACCGATATGACCCTCAGGCATAAATATGCCCCAGAGTCATATCGGCCGGGAGTCATGCCTCTGCGGCCGACGACCGGCCGGGCGCGTCGCCCTGGGCTTCCGCACAGCGATCATGCGGTCCCGCCGTCGGCCCCGTGACGGACGCGCGTCAGGGCGCCGTGGCCCGGTCGCTCAGCAGATCGGCGAGTGTGGTCCGGTCCACGACCAAGGCGATCGCGCCGTCCACCGCCAGCCACACGTCCCGCAGGCCGGTGGCCACACCGTGGTAGCCGGCCCGGTCGGCGGGAATGCCCCGGACGCTCGTGATCGCGCCGCCTACCGCGCGCAGCACGTCGCCCACGCTGATCTCGTCCGGCGGGCGGGTCAGCGCGTACCCGCCCTCGGTGCCGCGGTGGCTGTGCAGCAGTCCGGCCCGCCGCAGGTCGAGCAGGATCCCCTGAAGGAAGCTGAGCGGGATGTCCTGGCTCTCGGCCAGGCTCGCCGCCTTGACCAGCTCGCCGCCGCCGGCCGCCGGGTCGCCTGTGGTGACGGCGGCGTCGGCGACGGCGAGCATGGCCCGGAGCGCGTAGTCGGCGCGCGCGGAGATGTACACGACGTCAGTTGCCGGCCTGGTCCAGCACGCCCCAGCGGCGGCGGATCGCCTTGTCGGCGGCCCCGAACGCGGTGTCCACGAGCAGGCCCACGACCAGGATGACGATCATGATGGCCATCAGGCGGGGTGCCTCGCTCAGCTCGCGTGCGTACGTGAGCTGAGCGCCGATCGAGGTGCGGGTGGCGATGACCACCAGCAGCTCACCGGCCATCAGGCTGCGCCAGGCGAACGCCCAGCCCTGCTTGAGCCCGGCCACGATGGCGGGGAGCGCGGCCGGCGCGATCACGTACCGGTAGAGGTTGAGCCCACGGGCGCCGAGGTTGCGGCCGGCCCGGACCAGCAGCGGCGGCACGTAGTCCACGCCGTGGATGACGCCGTTGGCGACCGACGGCGCGGCGCCGAGCACCACCACGAAGAAGATCGCCTGCTCGCTGAGCTGGAACAGCAGGATGGCCAGCGGAAACCAGGCGATCGACGGCATGGTCTGCAACGCGGTGATCATCGAGCCGAGCGCGGCCCGGAGCACCTTGACCCGGGCCACGCCCAGGCCGAGCAGCAGGCCGACCGCGACCGCGGCGGCGAACCCGACCGCCGCGCGCCGGGCGGTGGTGGCGAGGCCCTCCCAGAGCGCCGAGCTGAGCAGGTAGTCCCCGAGGTCGCCGAAGACCACCGCCGGGCCGGGCAGCGCCCACGGCTCCTTCCATCCGGACCAGACCACCGCCTGCCAGACGGCGACGGCCAGCGCGAGCGCGGCGAACTTGGGCCAGGTGGCCGACCACAGGCGGCGTACCCGGGACGGGCCCTTCTCCCGGCCGGCGATCTCCAGCGCGTCGAGTCCGGAGATCTCCGCGTCCGTACGCGCCGACCCGGTGAGGGTGTCACTGGCCATGCCGGCCCACCTCCTTGCGCAGCCGGTCGGTGACCTCGGCGGCGATGGCCGAGACCTCCGGCGAGTCGATCCGCCGGGGGCGCGGCACGGCGACCTCGGTGGAGTAGATGATCCGGCCGGGCCGGCTGGAGAGCAGCACGATGCGGTCGGCGAGCCGGGCCGCCTCGCGCACGTTGTGCGTGACGAACAGGACGGTGAGCTTGCGCTCGGTCCAGATCCGCTCCAGCTCGTCGTGCAGGATGTCGCGGGTCATCGCGTCCAGCGCGCCGAACGGCTCGTCCATCAGCAGCACCGGCGTCTCCAGCGCGAGCGTGCGGGCCAGCGCGACCCGCTGCCGCATGCCGCCGGAGAGCTGGTGCGGCCGCTTGCGGCCGAACTCGGACAGGTGGACCGTGCGCAGCAGCTCGGCCACCCGCTCCTTGCGCTGGTCGCGGGGGAGTCCGCGCAGCTTCAGCGGCACCTCGATGTTGCCCTCGACGGTCAGCCACGGGAACAGCGCCGGCTCCTGGAACATCAGTCCCGGGTTGACGCCCTCGCCCAGCTCGATCGCGCCGCCGCTGGCCCGGTCCAGTCCGGCGACCAGGTTGAGCAGCGTGCTCTTGCCGCAGCCGGACGCGCCGACCATGCAGACGAACTCGCCCGGCGCGATGTCCAGCGACAGCCCGTCCAGCGCCAGGACCGCCTGCTCGCCCTGGCCGTACACCTTGGTCACGCCGCGCAGCGCGACCGAGCCGGTCGCGCTGCGCGGGGTCGTGCTCGTCGACGTCACGGCTGGCTGACCTCGGCCTTGCCCTGCGTCTTGAGCACCTCGTTGAGGTACTTCAGGTCGTAGAGGCCGTTCAGGTCGACCGGCTGGGTGAGCCCGACCGCGACCGCGTGGTCCAGGCCGGTCTTCAGCGACGACGGGATCGGGTCGTTGGTGAACTCCAGCGTCGGCCAGGCCTGCTTGATCAGCTTGAGGTCGAGCGGCTTGCCGGTGATCTTGCCGATGTGGTCGGAGATGGCCTGCTGCGCCTCGTCCGGCTTGGTGTTGACGAACTCGTTCGCCGCGACCTGGCCCTCGACCAGCTTCTTCACCACGTCCGGGTGCGCCTTGAGGAACTTGGTGCTGACCAGCAGGTTGGTGATGACGAACTTCTTGTCCGGCCAGAGGTCACGCTCGTCGACGAGCACCTTGCCGCCGGCGTTCACCAGCCGGGAGACGAACGGCTCGGGCACCCAGGCGCCGTCGATGGCGCCGCTGCCGAACGTCTCGACCGTCTGCGCGTTCTCCTGCGGCACGATCTTGACGTCGCCGCCGCCCTCCTTGGTGGTCTCCAGGCCCTTCTCCTTGAGCCAGAAGCGCAGCGCCACGTCCTGGGTGTTGCCGAGCTGCGGGGTGGCGATCTTCTTGCCGCGCAGCTGCTCCACCGAGGTGATGCCGGGCTTGACCACGAGCGCGACGCCGCCGGACGCGGCGCCGGAGATGACCCGGACCGCCTCGCCCTTGGACTTGGAGAAGGCGTTCACTGTCGGGTTCGGGCCGATGTACGTGGCGTCGAGCGCGCCGGAGAAGACGGCCTCGATGGCGGCCGGGCCGGCGTTGAACGTCTTGGTGTCCAGCTCGACGTCGCTGCCGAGCTTCTCCTTGAAGATCCCCTTCTCGACGCCGACCACAGCCGGGGCGTGCGTGATGTTGGGAAAGTAGCCGAGGCGCAGCGTCACCGGGCCGGAACCGGCGGCGGCGTCGCTGTCCTCGCCGCAGGCGGCGGTGGTGCCGAGCGTGGCCGCGCCGAGGGCGGCCAGGGCCGCCAGGGTGGCCAGGCGGCGCAGGGGAAGCCGTCTCATCGAATGTCCAATCCGCAGTATTCCTATTTAGTTGGTAGGAAGAGTGGGGCAAGCGGCCGCCGGCGTCAAGTCCCGTCCCGCGACAGTCCACCGTTCGGCCAGGGCACACCGGCGGTAGAGCCGGTACCGAGGCGCTAGTGTCGATCTCGTGCCGACGCGGAGAGCGAAGATCCCAGCGACGAAGTACCCGGTCGAACGGTTCACCCTCGACAACGGCCTGCGCGTGGTGCTCACGCCGGACCGCAGCGCCCCGGTCATCGGGGTCGCTGTGGTCTACGACGTCGGCATCCGCTCCGAGCCCGAGGGACGCACCGGGTTCGCCCACCTCTTCGAGCACCTGATGTTCCAGGGCTCGGAGAACCTGGAGAAGCTGGCCCACTTCCGGCACGTCCAGGGCGCGGGCGGGACGTTCAACGGCTCCACCCACCTGGACTACACCGACTACTTCGAGACGCTGCCCGCCAACGCACTGGAACGGGCGCTGTTCCTGGAGGCCGACCGGATGCGCGGCCCCCGGCTGACCGAGGAGAACCTGCGCAACCAGGTGGACGTGGTGAAGGAGGAGATCCGGGTCAACGTGCTGAACCGGCCGTACGGCGGGTTCCCCTGGCTGACGCTGCCCCCGGTGATGTTCGACACCTTCCCCAACGCGCACGACGGCTACGGCTCCTTCGTCGACCTGGAGTCGGCCACCGTGTCCGACGCCGCCGACTTCTTCCGCCGCTACTACGCCAGCGGCAACGCGGTGCTCGCGGTCAGCGGCGACATCGACGTGGCCGAGGCGACCACGCTCATCGAGCGGCACTTCGGGGACGTGCCGGCCCGGCCCGCCCCGCAGCGGCCCGACTTCGCCGAGCCCGACCTGACCGCCGAGCGGCGCAGCACGTACACCGACGCGCTGGCCCCGCTCCCGGCGGTGGCCGGCGCGTGGCGGGTGCCCGACCCGATCAGTGACTTCGCCGGCTACCTGCCCTACGTGGTGCTGGCCGAGGTGCTCACCGACGGCGACGCCTCCCGGCTGGTCGAGCGGCTGGTGCAGCGCGACCGGTCGGTCACCGGCCTCGGCGGGTACCTCGGCTTCATGGGCGACCCGTTCGACGTGCGCGACCCCACCGCGCTGCTGCTCCAGGCCCACCTGCCGCCCGGCGGCGACGTGGACAAGGTGCTGCGCACCGTCGACGAGGAACTGGACCGGCTGGCGGCCGACGGGCTGACCGACGGGGAGCTGGCGCGTACCCAGGCGCGGATGGCCACCCACCTGCTGCGCGACACGGATGCGGTGCTCGGCCGCGCGTTGCGGATGGCGGTGCTGGAACAGCAGCGGGGCGAACCCGACCTGCTCAACGACCTGCCCCGGCTGGTCGGCGAGGTGACCGAGGAACAGGTCCGCGCCGCCGCCGCCACCCTGCGGCCCGAGCGCCGTGCGGCAGTCGAGGTCGTTCCCGGAGGTGCCCGATGACCACCACCACCACCGTCCGGCCGCTGCCGGCGCTGCGCCCGAACCGCCGCCTCAAGGTGCCCAAGCAGGCCGAGCGCACGCTCCGCAACGGCCTCACCGTGATCGCGGTACGCCGCTCCTCCGTACCGCTCGTCGAGCTGCGACTGTGGATGCCGTTCGGGCGCACCCACCTGGCCCGCGGCGCGATGCTGGCGCAGACCATGCTCTCCGGCACCGAGGCGCACAGCGCCACCGAACTGGCGGCCGAGTTGCAGAAGGTCGGCGGCGGGCTGACCGCCGGTCTCGACCCGGACCGGCTGATGCTCTCCGGCGCGGGCCTGGTCACCGGCCTGGACCGGATGCTGGAGCTGCTCGCCGAGGTGCTCACCGGTGCGACCTACCCCGCGGACTGGGTGGAGACCGAGCGGGACCGGCTGGTCGACCGCATCCAGGTCGCCCAGAGCCAGCCGTCGCACCTGGCCCGGACCGCGCTGCTCAAGCGGGTGTACGGCCGGCACCCGTACGCGGTGCAGACGCCCGACCCGGACCAGGTGCGGGCGGTCCGCCCGGCCGCGTTGCGGCGGCTGCACGCCGAGCGGGTGCATCCGGCCGGTGCAGTGCTGGTGCTCGTCGGCGACGTGGCGCCGGACCGGGCGCTGGACGCGGCCGAGCAGGCGTTGTCCGGGTGGCGCGGTGACGGCCACGTCGCCGAACTGCCTCCCGCGCCGCCGCTGGAACCCGGGCCGCTGCTGCTCGTCGACCGGCCCGGATCGGTGCAGTCCTCGGTACGACTCGCGCTGCCGGCCGTGCCCCGCACCCACCCGGACCACGCCGCGTTGCAGCTCGCCAACCTGATCTTCGGCGGCTACTTCTCCTCCCGCTGGGTGGAGAACATCCGCGAGGACAAGGGCTACACGTACGGGCCGCACTCGCTCGTGGAGCACTCGGTGGCCGGTTCGCTGCTCGTCGCCGGCGCCGAGGTGGCCACCGAGGTGACAGCGGCGGCCCTGGTGGAGACGAACTACGAGCTGGGCCGCCTGGCGACGGTGCCGCCGAAGGCCGACGAGCTGGAGCAGGCCCGCCAGTACGCGCTCGGCACGCTCCAGCTCGGCATGTCCACCCAGGCCGGTCTCGCGTCGCTGACCAGCGCGTACGCCGGCAACGGGCTGCGGCTGGACTTCCTCGCCGAGCACGCCGCCCGGCTGGCCGCCGCGACGGTGGACGACGTGGCCGAGGTGGCTGCCCGCTACCTGGCCCCGGCCCGCGCGGTCACAGTCGTGCTCGGCGACGCCGAACGGGTGGCCGACTCGCTCGCCGCGCTGACACCGGTGCGTACGGAATCGGCATGAGCGGCGAATCCGACCCGCCGCTGGCCCGGTCGACGCTCGACCGGGCCGCGCACCGGCGCACCGATCCGGCCTGGCTGACCGAGGCGTGGGAACGGGCCCGGGTGCTGGTGCTGGATTCCACCGCCGAGGGGCGGGCGCTGGTCCGGGGCGCGTCTACCCCGCCGGAGCTGGTCCTGGTCGGCCCCGGTGAGCTGCCCGAGGTGCCCCGGTCGGTGCCGATGTTCCTCGGCGTCGAGCCGGACGGCGTACCCGTGTTCGCGGTGGACGGGCCGCTGCCGGCGCTGCCGGACACCCGCCCGGCTCACCTGCGCGAGGTCGGCCACCTGATGACCGACCGGGACGCGGGCCTGTTCAGCACCGCGCTGGCGCTGCTCAACTGGCACCTGCGGCACGGCTACTCGTCGACGACCGGCAAGGCGACGAGCGCCGACGAGGCCGGCTGGTCGCGGATCGACCCGGACGGCGGCCGGGTCTGGCCGCGTACCGATCCGGCCATGATCGTGCTGGTGCACGACGGTGTGGACGGCCCGGACGGCCGTTGCCTGCTCGGCAACAACGCGGCCTGGCCGCGCACCCCGGGACAGCGCCGCTACTCCTGCCTGGCCGGATACGTCGAGCCCGGCGAGTCGGCCGAGGCCGCCGTGCTGCGCGAGGTCCGCGAGGAGGTGGGCGTCCCGGTCGAGGAGATCGCGTACGTGGGCAGCCAGTCCTGGCCGTTCCCCGGCTCGCTGATGCTCGGCTTCCTGGCACGTGCCGACGCGGACGCGCCGATCCGGGTCGACCTGGCCGAGATCGCGCACGCGCGCTGGTTCACCCGCCGGGAGATCGGCGCGGCGCTGGCGGGCGAGCCGGTGCCGGTGGGCGGGGGAGACCGGCTGGTCCTGCCGCCGCCGTCGTCGATCGCGTTGTTCCTGGTGCACCGCTGGCTCGACGGCCACTGCTGACCCGGCCCGGCCCTCGTCGGTTGGCGTGTTCGGTTGGTGCGGCGGCGCCGGTTCGGGGATGTGGTGTGGTCCAGGCCGGTCGATTACCGCCACTTCGCCGAGCTGGCGGGGTGGGGGTGGGTGGGATGCCGTCACTTCGCCGAGCTGGCGGGTCGGCCGGGTTTCGGCGGTTGCGCTTCCGCGCCGCCCGGGTTCGACCTGTCGCTGCGGGTCGCCGAACTGACCGCCACCGGGGGTGCGTGCGGCGGGACTCGGGGTCGGGTTGGCGGGTTTCGGGCTGGTGGGTGGCACCAGTCCGGGGAAGTGGTGTGGTCCAGGCCGGTGGGATACAGCCACCTCCCCGGACTTGCGGGGTGGGGTGGGTGGGATGCCGTCACTTCGCCGAACTGGCGAGTTCGTTGGGTCGGGTTGGCGGGTTCGGCTGGCGGGGCGGCGCCAGTTCGGGGAAGTGGCGTGGTCGAGGGCGGTCGGTTACCGCCACTTCGCCGAGCTGGTGGGTCGGCCGGGTTTCGGTGGTCGTGCCACCGGGGGGGGGGTGCGTGCGGCGGGACTCGCGGTCGGGTTGGCGGGTTTCGGCTGGTGGGTGGCACCAGCTCGGGGAAGTGGTGTGGTCGAGGGCGGTGGGATGCAGCCACCTCCCCGAACTGGCGAGGCCGGGCGGACCTGGGCCGGGCGGACCTGGGCCGGGTGGAACGGGGGTGGGGCGCGGCCCCGACCCGGACCGTCGTTGCCGCGACGGTCGCGGGCCGGGAACACGTGCCGTCGAGGCCGGGTGAGGCGGGTGAACGGCGGGGGAGGCCGGTCCGGCCACGACGGACGTCAGCGTCCGGTCATCCACCGTCCCAGCGGTACGGGTGCCCGGGAGCGGATTCCTCGATCGGCAGCACCTTGACCCGGTGCCGGCCCGTGCGTACCGCACCGACGGCGGACAGTGCGCGGGCGAGCAGGAGTGCGGCGTCCCGGTCCTCGGCGTGGACGACCTGGCGGCGGGGCTCCGGCGTGCTCGTCTCGTCCCGCAGGCGGCCCCCGCCGGCCCAGGCGGCGGCGATGTCGGCGTCGGCGGCGGTACGGATCTCGGTGCGGACGATCAGGAACCGCATGGTGTCCCCCGGACAATCGGCGGTTACACGCTGGAACTTCCACGTCACTCCCGCGTCATGTTACGCCGATGTGACAGCCCGGCAAGGGGAACGCGCCAGCTCGACCGATCGGGGGATCCCAGGTCAGCACCGTTGTCGGGGGTGGACGCGCGAAGGGCCGCCGGCGCACGCCGACGGCCCTCCGGGGATCGCCGGATCAGTCCAGATCGAACTGACCGCTCTTCGTTCCGGCGAGGAAGCCGAGCCATCCGGCCCGGTCGAACAGCAGGACCGGTCCGCTCGGGTCCTTGCTGTCCCGCAGCGCCACTGTGGCCGGCCCGGAGTCGAGCGGCGCGACCTCCACGCAGTTGGAGGTCTGGCTGCGGGTGCTCTTGCGCCAGGCGGCGCCGGCGAGCCGTCCCGAGCGGGCGGTCGTGCTGGTGTGGATCTCGTTCATGGTGCTTGCTCCTGGTGAGGTGCTCCGATGGGTCCGAGCGACGCCGGAGCGCGGGCGGTGTCCGTGCCGGATCACCGTTCCGTGGTGAGGCGCCCCGAGTCCCGGCGTCGCTGGGCCGGCGCCGTTGCCGGCCCGTACGCCACCGTGGACTCGACTGCCGTGCCGGTCAGCCGTCCCGTCGCCTCGATCAACCAGGAGAGGGTGTCCGATGCGGAGAGCGCCGACGAGCATAGCCACTCGAACACCACTTTATAGCGATTTAGGGTGTTTACCTCGGTCGACATGACGTCGGTGAACCCACCTTCGATGGCGAGTGTCTCCGGATCGAGGGGATCGGCGAACCGGTAGACCGAGAACGCGGTCGGCGGAAGGTACCAGTCACCGACCCGGGTGTCCCGCAGCAGCAGGCGCAGCGTCACGTTCGGCAGCAGCGCCATCTCGCACAGGTGGACGAGCTGCTCGTGCAGCACCTCCGGTGGCCCGGCACGGCGGCCGAGCGCCGCCTCCTCCAGCACCGCCGTGTAGCGGGGCACGTCGGGGGAGCGGGTCAGCAGCGACTGGCGGGCCTGCCGCGCGCGTACCTCGGTCTCGGGATCCTCGGTCTCCGGGTCGCCGGCCTCGGCGGCGACCTGCGCGGCGGACATGATCCGGTGCCGGGCGTACCCGGGCGTCTGCAGCAGCCCCGGCACCAGCACCGGGTTGTACTCGGAGATCTCCGCGCAACCGGCCTCCAGCTCGGCGAAGGCGCGCTGCTGCTGGGTCATCACCGGGAAGTTGCGCAGCCAGCCGCGCATGTCACCGGCCTCGTGGGTGATCCCGGTCAGTTCCGCGCGCTGCTCCTCGTCGGCGCCGTAGAGCGTCAGCAACACGTCCACGTCGTCCGGGTCGGGACGGCTGCGGCCGTTCTCCAGACGGGACAACTTGGATGCGGAGGCCCAGCCGATCCGCTCGATGACCTGGTCACCGGTCAGACCGGCCTGTTCGCGGAGCCGACGCAGCTCGATGCCGAGTCGACGACGGCGCAGAATCGGGCCTGGTACGGCAGGAGGCACGGCGTCCTCTTTCCCGTCGACCGTCGCTTGACGCGACGGTAACTGTATGAAATTCGCCCCCCACGGTCAGTATGGACGGCGCGACCGGCGTCGGAGGTTCCGGCAAGGGCGTGTCACGAGACAAAAAGAGGACCGTGGAGGGTGTCTTCACCAGCGCCCGCCCCCGACGCGCCCTGGTGGCGCACCCCTGCCGGAGGGAACCGATGCGCACCGTCCTGCGCCGCCCCGACTTCCGTCTCCTGTTCGCCGCGCTCGTCGCGAGCATGGCGGCGGAGTCGGTCCTGCTGCTCGCCCTGGCCGTCTGGGTCAAGGATCTGACCGGTTCGGACAGCATGGCCGGGGCGACCATCTTCGCGGTCATCGCGCCGATGACGCTCGCCCCGCTGGTCGGCTGGGTGGTCGACCGCTACCGGAGGCGTCAGTTCTTCATCGCCGCCAACCTGGTCGCGGCAGTGCTGCTCGGTCCGCTGCTCACGGTCCGGGACCGGTCCGACGTCTGGGTGATCTACGTGGTCGCCGCGCTCTACGGACTCTCGTACATCACCCTCACCGCCGTGCTCAACGGACTGATCCGGCATCTGGTTCCGCCCGATCTGCTCGCCGACGCGAACGGGCTGCTCCAGACCGTCCGGCAGGGTCTGCGGCTGATCGGGCCGCTGGCCGGGGCCGGTGTCTACGCCGCAGTCGGCGGCTGGCTGCTGGTCCTGCTGGCCATGACCGGCTTCCTCGTCGCGGCGGCGGTGGTCGGGCGGCTGCGCGTGGAGGAGAGCACGCCGTCGCGGCCGGGTCGGCGCGGGCCGTCCGAACTGGGCGCGGGGCTGCGGCACCTGACCGGCGAGCCGGCGCTGCGCCGGGCGCTGCTCGGGTACGGGCTCGGCTCGCTGGTGATGGGCTTCACCGAGTCGCTGATCTTCGCGTACGTCGATCTGGGCCTGCACCGCGACGCCGCGTTCGTCGGCGTGCTGGTCATGGTGCAGGGCGTCGGCGGGCTGGTCGGCGGCCTGTTCTCGGCCGCCGTGGTCCGCCGGTTCGGCGAGGTCGGCGCGCTCGCCGCGGGCGTGACGTTCTTCGGGCCGGCCGCGCTGGCGCTCGCGTACCCCCGGTTGTGGCTCGGGGTGGTGGCGCTGCTGCTGGCCGGCCTCTCGCTGCCGCTGACCATGGTGGGGTTGAACACGCTGATCCAGCGGCGGACGCCGCCGCGGCTGCTGGGGCGGGTCACCGCCGCGTCCGAGGCGCTGGTCAGCGGCCCGCAGGCGCTCTCCATCGGCACCGGCGCGCTGCTCGTCGGCGTGTTCGACTACCGGCTGCTGTTCGCACTCGTCGGTGCGGTCACCACGGCGGCCGGCCTCTACCTGTGGCGGGGGCGCGGGCTGACCATGCCGGTCGCCGGACCGGTGGGGATCCCGGCGCCCCGGAAGCCGGCCGACGACGGGGTGCTCAGCCGCGGTGGTTCCTGAACGACGGCGAGCGGCCGCACCCGGATCGGGTGCGGCCGCTCGTGGCGTCGCGGGCGGATCAGCCGGGCAGCGCGGCCAGGTGCTGCTTGACCTGGGTGATCGAAGGGTTGGTCAGGGCGCTGCCGTCGGCGAAGCGCAGCGTCGGGACGGTCTGGTTACCGCCGTTGACGCCCATCACGAAGTCCGCGGCCGTCGGGTCCTGCTCGATGTCGACCACCTCGTACGCGATGCCCTCCCGGTCGAGCTGCGACTTCAGCCGGTGGCAGTAGCCGCACCACGGGGTGGAATACATCGTCAGCATGGTCTGGTCCTCCAAGGGGTGGCTCGCGCCCGGTCCGATCAGGCCAGGCTAACCGCTGCAACGTCACACGATGCTGGGATGATTCCCTGCTGTGGGCGTTCACTCAGCGGCGGAACGGGTGCTGGCCGGGCTGGATCCGGAGCAGCGGTCCGCGGTGACCGCTCCGGCCGGTCCGGTCTGCATCCTGGCCGGCGCCGGCACCGGCAAGACCCGGGCGGTGACCTCGCGAATCGCGTACCGGGCGCTGACCGGGGACATCGCCGGCCGGCATGTGCTGGCGGTCACGTTCACCGCCCGCGCCGCCGCCGAGATGCGCAGCCGTCTCGGCGTGCTCGGGGTGCAGGGTGTGCAGGCGCGCACGTTCCACGCCGCGGCGCTGCGGCAGGTCCGCTACTTCGCGCCCCGGCTGCTGGCCGGCCGGGCCATGCCGGAGCTGCTGGACAGCAAGGTGCGGGTGGTCACGCTCGCCGCCGCCAAGGTCGGCCTGCGCGCCGACCGGGCCGCCGCGCGGGACCTGTCCGCCGAGATCGAGTGGGCCAAGTCGTCGCTGGTCGAGCCCGGGGAGTACGTCGTCGCCGCGGCCAAGGCGCTGCGCGAGACGCCGTACGAGCCGGCCCGGGTGGCCGACGTGTTCGACGCGTACGAGCGGCTCAAGCGCGGCAACGGGGTGATCGACTTCGAGGACATGCTGCGCGCCGCGGTCTGGGGCATCGAGGAGCACCCGGACGTGGCCGAGCAGGTGCGCAACCAGTACCGGCACTTCGTGGTCGACGAGTACCAGGACGTCAACCCGCTCCAGCAGCGGCTGCTGGAGGCGTGGCTGGGCGGCCGGGACGACCTCACAGTGGTCGGCGACGCCAGCCAGACCATCTACTCGTTCACCGGCGCCACCTCGTCGTACCTGGTCGACTTCCCCCGCCTGCACCGCGGCGCGACAGTCGTCCGGCTGGTCCGCGACTACCGCTCCACCCCGCAGGTGGTCGGGCTCGCCAACGCGGTGATCTCGCAGGCCCGGGGCACCGAGGCGCGGCTACGGCTGGAGCTGCACGGCCAGCGCCGGCCCGGCCCGGAACCGGAACTGCGGATCTTCACCGACGAGCCGGCCGAGGCGAACGCGGTCGCGGCCCGCTGCCGGGCGCTCGTGGCGGGCGGCACCCCGGCGCGGGAGATCGCGGTGCTGTTCCGCACCAACGCGCAGTCCGAGGCGTACGAGAAGGCGCTCTCCGAGGCCGGGGTGCCGTACGTGCTCCAGGGTGCGGAGCGGTTCTTCGAGCGGCCCGAGGTGCGCCAGGCGATGATCGCGTTGCGCGCCGCCACCCGGTCGGCCGACGCGGGAACCCCGCTGCCGGCCGCCGTGGTCGAGGCGCTCACCGCCGTCGGCTGGGCGCCCGACGCGCCCCCGCCCGGCGGCGCCGCACGGGAGCGGTGGGAGGCGCTCGCCGCGCTGGTCCAGCTCGCCGAGGAGTACGCGGCGCAGGCCGAGGAGGAACCGGGCCTGACCGGGTTCACCGAGGAACTCGCCCGGCGGGCCGCCCAGCAGCACGTGCCCACAGTCGAGGGGGTGACGCTCGCGTCGCTGCACTCGGCGAAAGGGCTGGAGTGGGACGCGGTGTTCCTGGTCGGGCTGGCCGAGGGAACGCTGCCCACCACGTACGCGAAGACCATGGAGCAGGTCGAGGAGGAACGGCGGCTGCTCTACGTCGGGATCACCCGGGCCCGGGAGTGGCTCTGGCTGTCGTACGCCACCGCGCGCTCGCCGGGTGGGCGGGCCCGGCGGCCCTCGCGGTTCCTGCCGCAGCTCGACCGGTCCGGCGGCGGGGAGCGGGCCGGCGGCGGCGGGCCGGCGCGGCGGGCCGAGCGGCGCCGGCCGCAGGTGGTCTCGTGCCGGATCTGCGGTGCCACGCTGCTCGCCGGCGCGGACCGCAAACTGGGCCGCTGCCCGACCTGCCCGTCGGACATCGACGAGGAGTTGTACGAGCGGCTGCGCGAGTGGCGGCAGCGGGTGGCGGGCGCGCAGAAGGTGCCGGCGTACGTGGTCTTCACCGACGCCACGCTCACCGCGCTGGCCGAGCGGAAGCCCGGCCGCACCGAGGAACTGGTGGCGATCGCCGGGATCGGGCCCCGAAAAGTCGGGCTTTACGGGGATACGGTGCTCGCCCTGGTGGCGGGCGCCACGGTGGACGAGGTCTGCCCACAGAAAACTTCTGAAAACTAGCCGTAAATCGTTTGCCCTCCCCCGAGGGCTAGGAATAGCCTCATGACACACCTCGCGAGCGGCGCCGTTCTGGCTGCTCAAAGGGGATGAGTCCACGGTCGGCACGAGGAGAGTAGGGAGGTGGCACCAATGAAGATCTTCACCTATGAGCGTCTTGCGGCGATGCCGTCTGCCGTCGCTCCGCTGTCGGCTGTCCGGGTGGCCCTCGCCGCTCGACCGTCGGCTCCGCAGGTGCACCAGGTCCCGGTTCAGGCCGAGCTGAACCTGACCGTTGCGCCGATCGCCGGAGTCGAGGGGACCAGTGGCTTCGCGGGCAAGGGCATCGATGGCGCCAAGAAGCGCACGGATGTCCGCGGTGTTCCACCTCGAGGTAGACCGGTCTGATCCATCAGACCACCGGCTCACCTCGAGGCCGCGGAACCCGCATACCGGGATCCGCGGCCTCAGTTTTTTTTGTCCCGCCGAAGTACGTCGGAATGCGATCCACGAGATCGAAGTGAGAGAGAGGTGACCGGAGGATGAGTCTGGCGTTGGCCCCCCTCGACGTGAGCGTCGACGTGGAGGCGAACCTGCCCTGCCGGAAGTTCGACCCCGACCTGTGGTTCTCCGACTCGCCCGCCGAGCTCGAGCTGGCCAAGTCGCTCTGCGGGGACTGCCCGCTGCGCGTCGAGTGCCTGGCCGGGGCGGTGGAGCGAGCCGAGCCCTGGGGCGTCTGGGGCGGCGAGATCTTCGAGCGTGGCGCGGTCGTCCCGCGCAAGCGGCCCCGTGGCCGTCCGCGCAAGGAGGACCTCGCCCGTGACGCGCAGCTCCGGGTCGAGGCGGAGGCGCGACTGGCGGCCAGCGGGCTGTCCGAGTCGCGTAGCTCCGTCCGGCTGGCAGCCTGACAAACCTACGTTCCGAAACCGACCGATGCCGGTGTCCCTCCACCGGCCGACTTGAGAGAGAAACCCTGATGCTGAACCTGCCGAACGGATTCGAGATGCAACTACTCCACGAAGCGTTGTCCAGGGCCCGAATGCGCCGGCCTCAGGCCGGTCGCACCACCACGAGCACTGAGGCAACCCGTTCCGCCCGTACCGTCGCCATGCGGGGTCGCAGCCAGTCGGCCCGCGACCTGGGCGTTCTGTAGAACGATCGCGTGAGGAAGGGGCGGTGACCGACAGGTCACCGCCCCTTCGCCGTGCCCGCTCGCCGACCGCGCGCTCGCTGGCCCGCCTCTGGTCGGCTTGCTCAGACCACCGGCGCGAAGCCTGGTAGCCAGCGTTCCAGGATCGACCGGTAGGACGCCTTCGCCTCCAACTGGCAGAGCACCCCGATCGAACCCAGCGTGACCCGGTGGATCATCAGGTACGACGGGGGCAGGTTGAGCTGCCGGCTGAGCTGGTAGGCGGGGGAGCGAGGGCTGGCCAGCCGGGTCGCCTCGCCGCGCAGCCAGGCCCGGGTGAAGCGGAACTCCTCCGCGGCGATCGGCTCCAGCATCGGACGCAGGAAGTCGAGCACCGCCGGGGCGTCGATCGACTCGGTGCGGCTGACGAAGCCCTCGGCGCGCAGCCCTTCCACCACCGCGTCGGCGTCCCCGCGCAGCGCCAGTGCTGCGATCCGGCCGATCGGCTCGGGCGTGCCCTGCGGCATCCGGGCCACCGCTCCGAAGTCGATCACGCCGAGCCGGCCGTCCGGGAGCAGCCGGAAGTTGCCCGGGTGCGGGTCGGCGTGCAGCAGCCCGGCCCGCTCCGGCGCGGACAGGTGCAGCTCGGCCATCAGTCGGCCGGCCTCGTTCCGCTGCTCCTCGGTGCCCTCCCGGATGATCTGGGACAGCGGAATGCCTTCCACCCACTCGGTGATCAGCACCCGCGGCGCGGCGTCGAGCACCTCCGGGATGAAGATGTCCGGGTCGTCGGCGTACGCGGCGGCGAACGCCCGCTGCGACTCCGCCTCCAGCTCGTAGTCCAGCTCCTCGGTGATGCGCTCGCGCAGCTCGGCCAGGAGCGGCTTCACGTCCAGCCCCGGCTGGATGGCCCGGAACATGCCGCCGAGCCGGGAGAGCTGCTTGAGGTCGGCGAGCAGGGCGTCACCCGCCCCCGGGTACTGGATCTTCACGGCCACGTCCCGGTGCTGGGGGCCGCCGTTCGGCCCGTACCCCGGGTCGCGCCAGACCGCGCGGTGCACCTGGCCGATGCTCGCCGCGGCGGCCGGGGTGTCGTCGAACTCGACGAACCGGTCGCGCCAGTCCGGGCCGAGCTGCTCGGCGAGCACCTTGTGCACTGTCGCCGCAGGCAGCGGCGGCGCAGCCTCCTGGAGCTTGGTCAGCGCCTGCCGGTAGGGCGCGGCGACCTCCTCGGGCAGCGCCGCCTCGAACACCGACAGGGCCTGGCCGAACTTCATCGCCCCGCCCTTGAGCTGCCCGAGCACGCTGAACAACTGCTCGGCGGTGCGCTGCTGGATTTCGGCGGAGATGACGTCGGACGCGAGGCCGGTCACCCGCTTGCCCATGCCGAGGACGGTTCGACCGGCGAACCCGAGCGGCAGGGCGGCGAGTTTGGCGGTGCGGGACACGGCCCGGCGCGGGATGTCGGTCACCCGGCCATTGTTACCGACGCGGGGCCTCCGCTGCTGCCGTGCGGCGGGTAGTGGCCGGGGCCGACCGGATCGGGCGACGCCGGCAGCAACCGCAGGAGGGGTGTGGGGGCCACCGTCGGTAGCGGACGCGACCCGGACCCCGGACCTCCACCGCGCCGCCGAGCGTCTCCGGCTGGGCGCCGTCGAGCTGGGCCAGCACCTCGGCCGTGGCGAAGGCCGCCGCGGCGAGCCCGGTGGCGGCGGCGCAGGCCCGCGCACCCCGGTCGGCGGCGAGCTGGGCGGCGAGCGCGGGCCAGTCCGGATCCCGGTCGCCGCGGTGCAGGTCGAGGCAGCGCAGGCAGGGACCGGCGGGCGGGCGGACCAGCGGACCGACCACCGGTACGCCGCCGCGCAGGTCGAGCAGCAGATGGGGCTGACGCCGGCGGGCGTACCCGGTGGCCAGCAGCTCGGCCGGACGGTCGACGCCGAGCTGCACCACCAGGTCCGGCCGGGCCGCCCGGGACGGGCCGGTGACAGTTCCGGGCGCGCATCGTTCCAGCGCCGCGCGTACCGCCGGGGCCAGCGGACGGCCCAGCTCCGCGGCGGTCAGGCCGGTCCCGACCAGGTCACCCGCGCCGACCGGGCCGGCCAGATCGGGTACGACGTGCCCGACCCCGGCCTGGGCCAGCGCGACGGCGACCGCTGCGCCGAGGCGTCCCGTACCGGTGACCAGCACCCGGGCGGCACGGCGGCGGCGCAGCAGCCGGGCCGGTGTGCCGGGCAGGTCGGGCGACGCGAGCGCCAGTGCGGCAGCCTCGGCGGCCAGCCGGGCCCGGGCCGCTCCGGCCAGCTCGCGGGGGAGCAGTGCCTGTGCCGGCACCACCAGCCCGGCGTCCCGGAGCGTGTCGAGCAGGGCACGTGCCTCGTCAGGCGGGACTCGCGCGGCGCCCGCCCCGGCCAGCACGGCGCGTTCGCTGCGGGTGCCGTCGAGCAGGTCGAGCAGGCGGGCCGTTCCCGGCGAGGACATCTCCAGCAGCACCGCGCGGCCGGGCGGCTCGCCCAGCTGGAGCGTGTGCCGGTCGCGCCAGAGCCGGGTCAGGCCGGGCAGCAGGACGGGACGGACGAGCGGTGTCGGATCGGTCACGCCACTGATCGTGACCGTCTCCACGCGCTCCGTCGCTCGTTGTCCACAGGTGCGGCGAGCCGTGGCCAGCGTTGTCCACAGGATCTCGCCGGTTTTCCACAACCAGCCGGTAACTGTGTCGGCTACACGACGGAGGAGGACGGCCGACGGCCGTCCTCCTCCGTTTCTGCCGTACGGGTCAGACCTTGGCCTTGCCCAGGATGCGGTTCACTGTTGTGCCGCACACCGGGCACTTGCCCTTGGCCATGTTCATGCCGGTCTTCGAGACCTCCACGTGCCCCTCGAAGTCCCGCTTCTCCTTGCACTTCACGCAGTAACCGTTGTAGGTCTGGGCCTGGTCGGCCACGGTAGCCTCCTCGTCTCGTCCGCCGGAGGTGTCCCGGCGGGTCTCCCTGCGGCGGCCCACGCGTGGCACCGGCGCCGGGGGTTCTCCGCGGTCAGTCACCTGACCGTGGTTGGCGGACCCTACCCAGGTCTGGGCGGTTCCATGTCAGCTGTACGCCGACTCTGTGAGCAAGTCGACGTCGAGAGTGTGCATGCCGAGTAACGTCGGATAAGTCAGTTTCGCGCGGACACGCCGGATGAATGCACCCAGATCCGCTTCGCGCGGCCCTCCGACAGTCACCCGTCGTAGATCACTTAACGTGAACAGAGCCGGTCAGGTGATGGTCAGCTACCGTCGCAAAGAATTTTTTCCGGACTCCTGACAATCAACCGCCACTTTCCGGGCGCGTGTCGTCGTGTTGACTCTTGCGGAGTCCTGGTCAGTACGCATTAGCTTTCCATCGTGACAGTCAACCGAGGCTGCGCGGACCGGTAATGGCCGTGACGCGGAAGCCCGTCGTCGAGGTGCGGCGCAGCCAGCGTCGGCGGCGCACGGTGTCCGCGTACCGGGACGGTGAGCGCGTCGTCGTGCTGATCCCCGACCAGTTCTCCCGGGCCGAGGAGAGCGAGTGGGTCGACCGGATGCTCGCCCGGCTCGCCGCCCGCGAGGGCCGGCTGGCCCGCTCGGATGCCGAACTGCTCGCCCGCGCCACCCGACTGATCGACCTCTACCTGCCCGAACACGGGTCGGCTGCCGCGCCGGCCAGCGTCCGCTGGGTGACCAACCAGAACGGCCGCTGGGGCTCCTGTACGCCCGCCGACCGCACCATCCGGATCTCGCACCGGGTCCAGGACATGCCCGACTGGGTGATCGACTACGTGCTGCTGCACGAGCTGGCGCACCTCATCGTGCCCAGCCACAACGCCGACTTCTGGGCGCTGGTCGCCCGCTACCCGAGGTCGGAGCGCGCCCGCGGCTACCTGGAGGGCGTGGCCGCCACCGCCGCCATCCCCTGACCACCGCCCATCGCGGTCGATCATGAAGTTGGTCTGGCGTTTCGTCCGCTTCGTCACCGCCAACCTCATGATCGTGAACGGACGCGGGTGGGGCGGGGGTTAAGGTCGGCGAATGTCGCGACGTGTGGTGGTGGCGCTGCTCGGCCCGGTGACCTGGACGCCGCCCGGAATCGATCCGGCGCGATGGCGTACCGCGCTCGCCGAGGACGTGGTGGACCTGCTCGCCACGTTGAACGAGGTGGAGACCGCGGTGGCGGTCACCAGCCGGGACCGATGGCTGGCCGACGCCGTGGTCTGGCCCGGCACCCAGGTGTACGAGGTGCCCGAGCCCACGCCGAACGCGGTGTTCGCGGCGCTGGCCGGTGACCGGGCGGCCCGCGATGGCGGGGCGGCCGGCTACGACCAGGTGGCAGTGGTGGCGGCGGACGCGCCGGACGTGCCCGGTCTGACGCTCGGCAAGCTGCTCCGGCCGCTCACCACCCGGCCGGTGGCGGTGGCCCCGGTCGAGGGGAGCGGAACCGGGCTGCTGGGAGTGGCGGCGCGACTGCCCGTACCGGCGTGGCTGCCGGCGCTGGACCTGGACACCACCGCGCCGGCCGAGGTGCGACGGGCGGCACCGAGCCCGGGCGACGTGGCGGTCACCGCCGGCTGGCACCGGATGCGCGGCCCGGCTGACCTGGCCGCACTCGATCCGGCCGTCGAGGGCTGGGAGGCGACGCGCGCCCTGCTGTCCGGCCGCCCCGTCTAGACCTTCCGCCACCCCGCCGCCTCCGCGCCCGCCCTGCCCGCACCGCGCTGCCCGCATGGCCGCCCTGCCGCCGATTCGCCGATCTTGGAGTTGTGGCACCTCACAGAAGCCGCACTCGGGACATCCTGGGCGCCACAAGTCCAAGATCGACGGTGAGATGGGCGGGGCGCGGCGAGGGCGGGGCGGGGGCGGGAACGCGGACGGGGCCCGCACGGTGAACCGTGCGGGCCCCGCTCGCGTACGTGTCAGTGCTTGTCGTCGTCCTCGCCCGGGGACTTCTCCTCCGGGGCGCCGGGGGCGGAGAAGTCGAAGTTCGCCAGTTCGTCGTCGAGGTCGGTGCTCGTCGTGGCGAACGCCTCCGGGGCGGCGAAGTCGTCGTCGGAGGGCAGCAGGTCCGGGTGGCCCCAGACCGCGTCCCGGCCGGCGATGCCGCGGTGCTCGGTCAGCGCCGCCCACAGCACCGTCGCCTCACGCAGGCGGCGGGGCCGCAGTTCGAGGCCGACCAGCGCGGCGAACGTCTGCTCGGCCGGGCCACCCGCGGCGCGGCGGCGGCGGAACGCCTCGCCGAGGCGTACGACGTTGGGGAGGCGGTCACCGGCGGCGCTGTCGACGACGTGGCAGACCCAGCCCTCGACCAGGGCGAGCACGGTCTCCAGCCGGGCCAGCGACGCCTTCTGCGCGGGCGTGTCCTCGGGCGTGAAGATGCCCTCCAGGGCGATCGCCTGCATCGACTCCGGGTCGGTCGGGTCGACCCGGCCCATCGCCTCCTCGATCGCCTCCCGGTTGACCCGGATGCCCGCGGCGTAGTTCTCCACCGCCGTCAGCACGTGCCCGCGCAGCCACGGCACGTGCTGGAACAACCGCTGGTGGGCGGCCTCGCGCAGGGCCACGTAGAGGCGTACCTCGTCCTCGGGCAGCTCCAGGCCCTCGCCGTACACCTTGATGTTGGCGGGGACGAGCGCGGCGGTGCCGGCGGGGCCGAGCGGCAGGCCGATGTCACCGGCGGAGAGCACCTCGGCGGCGAGCGAGCCGAGCGCCTGGCCGAGCTGGCCGCCGAAGAGGGCGCCGCCGAGCGTGGCGACCATCGACTGCATCGGGCCGAGCTGGGCGCGGGCCTCCGGCGGCACCAGGTCGCCCATCGCGCCGACCATCCGGCTGGCCACCGGGTCGCAGAGCTTGCGCCACACGTCGAGCGTCTTGAAGATCCACTCGTTGCGGTTCCAGGCGACCGAGGTGCGGATGCCGGAGGGCCACGAGGTCGCCGGCTCCAGCCAGAGGTCGGCGATGCGCAGCGCCTCCTCGACCGCGTTGCGTTCGAACGGCGACACCGCCGGGTCGCCGGCGGCGGCGAGCTGGCTGGCGGCTACCTGCCGGGCGAGGTCCCAGTTGACCGGCCCGCTGCCCGGCGCCGAGAGCAGGTGCTGCAACTGCGACATGAACTGCTGCATCGCCGCGGGATCGTTGGGGTCCGGTGGTTGACCACCCGGGAGCGCGAAGCCGAACGGAATATCAGGCACGACGTCTACGGTACGCGGGGCCCGCCGCAGGTCGTGCCACTCGGCGTTGCGCTGAGGGCGAAGTCCGCCGGTCACCGCGCCGGATGGCACGGTACGGATCGGTACGCTCTGGCCCATGAGACGTCGCGGCGTGACCGTCCTCCTCGGTGCCCTGCTCACCGCCCTGCTCAGCGTCGGCGTGCTGAGCGTGCCGCTGCCGTACGTGGTGCTCGGCCCCGGTCCGACGGTGAACACGCTGGGCAGTGAGGACGGCAAGGAGGTCATCCAGGTGACCGGCCGCGCGACGTCCACCTCCGCCGGTCAGCTCCGGCTCACCACTGTCGGTGTGCAGCCGACCGTGCGGCTGCGGTCGGCGCTGGCCGGATGGTTCTCCTCGGACGAGGCGGTGGTGCCGCGGGAGCTGGTCTATCCGCCGGGGGAGTCGCAGGAAGAGGTCGAGAAGCGCAACGCGGAGGACTTCCAGAACTCGCAGACCAGCGCCGAGACGGCGGCGCTGCGCGAGCTGGGTTACCCGATCAAGGTGCTGGTCAAGGCGGTCACGCCGGGCGGCCCGTCGGTCGACGTGCTGCGCCCCGACGACGTGGTCACGTCGGTCGACGGGGTGCCGGTGACGAGCGCGGCCAAGCTCACCGAGCTGATCCGGGCGAAGCCCGCGGGCACCGCGCTGAAGATCGGCTACACCCGGGGTGACACACCGGGTACGGCGACGGTGACCAGCCGAGAGCAGGACGGCCGCCCGCGCATCGGTGTGGAGATCGACCAGCAGCAGCCGCACCCGTTCACCCTGAAGATCGACCTGGGTGACATCGGCGGGCCGAGCGCCGGGCTGATGTTCTCGCTCGGCATCATCGACAAGCTGGAGCCGGCCGACCTCACCGGCGGGAAGATCATCGCCGGTACCGGCACCATCGACGACGAGGGTCGCGTCGGTCCGATCGGCGGCATCGCGCAGAAGCTGGTCGGCGCCAAGGACGCGGGCGCGAAGGCGTTCCTGGTGCCCGCCGACAACTGCGCCGAGGCGGTCCGCAACCCGCAGCCGGGACTGCCGCTGCTGAGGGTCGCCACGCTGGGTGAGGCATTGAAGGCACTCGAGACGCTGCGCGCCGGGGGACAGCCGACGCGCTGCTGAGGCGGGCCGGGCGGCGGCCGGCGGGCGGATCGTGACGTGACCTTGACCCGACGTGCTCAGGAACACCCCGTACTCTTGGTGCCTGGTCGGAGCCGATCACATCGAGCGTGCGGAGCCAACAGTGGTCATGCGTAGCAGTCCCTTACCGAGGATGAGCCGGCGCGGACGCGTCACCATCGGTGTCCTGATCGGGGTGTTCATCTTGTTCACCCTCCTCGGGTGGGGCGTCAACGCCTGGACCGACTGGCTCTGGTTCGACGAGGTCCGCTACACCCAGGTCTTCACCGGCGTGCTCGCCACCCGCCTGCTGCTGTTCCTCGTGGTCGGCGTCGGCATGGCGCTGCTCGTCGGCGGCAACCTCTGGCTGGCCCACCGGCTGCGGCCCAAGATGCGTCCGCACTCGGCCGAGCAGGCCACGCTGGAGCGCTACCGGATGCTGCTGAGCCCGCGGCTCGGCACCTGGATCGCGCTCGCCGCCGCCGTCGTCGGGCTGTTCGCCGGCCTCTCCGCGCAGAGCCGCTGGGGTCAGTGGCTGCTGTTCCGCAACGGCGGCGACTTCGGCGTGAAGGACCCGGAGTTCGGCGTCGACGTCGGCTTCTACGTCTTCCAGCTCCCGTTCTGGCGCTACCTGCTCGGCGTCGGCTTCACAGTCGTGGTGCTGTCGCTGCTCGGCGCGCTGGCGGTGCACTACATCTTCGGCGGCGTGCGCCTCCAGGGCGTCGGCGACCGGATGACGAACGCCGCCCGCGCCCACCTCAGCACGCTGGTAGCCGTGTTCGTGCTGCTCAAGGCCGTCGCCTACGTGCTGGACCGGCGGGCCATGCTGCTGGAGTACAACGAGGGCGCCAAGCTCTACGGCGCCGGCTACGCCGACGTGAACGCGCTGCTCCCGGCGAAGGAGATCCTCGCCTGGATCTCCGTCCTGGTGGCGCTGGCGATCATCGTGTTCTCCAACGCCGTCATGCGGAACCTGGTCTGGCCGGGCATCTCGCTGGCCCTGCTGGGCGTCTCCGCGGTGGCGATCGGCGGCATCTACCCGTGGGCCGTGCAGACGTTCGAGGTCAAGCCGAGCGCCCGGGACAAGGAGGCGCCGTACATCGAACGCAGCATCAAGGCCACCCGCACCGCGTTCAGCCTCGACGGCACGAAGACCACACCGTACGCGGCCAGCAACCTCGTTCCACCCGCCAGCCTGGCCACCGACACGTCAGTGGTGTCGAACATCCGGCTGCTCGACCCGCAGCTGGTCTCCGAGACGTACACGCAGCTCCAGCAGGTCCGCGGCTTCTACGACTTCGGCTCGAAGCTGGACATCGACAGGTACTCGGTCAAGGACAAGACCTCCGACTACGTGGTCGGCGTCCGTGAGATCAACTACGGCGAGCTGACCGACCAGCAGAGCAACTGGATCAACCGCCACACCGTCTACACCCACGGGTACGGCCTGGTGGCCGCCCCGGCGAACCAGGTGGTCTGCGGCGGCCAGCCGTACTTCGTCTCCGGCTTCCTCGGCGACAAGGCACAGGAGGCGTGCTCCGCGCCGGCCGAGGAGATCCCGGCCCAGCAGCCGCGGATCTACTACGGCGAGCGGATGGAGCCGGACGACTACGCGATCGTCGGGCAGACCGGCGAGCGCAACGTCGAGTTCGACCGGCCCACCTCCACCGGCGGCGAGCAGTACTACACCTACACCGGTGAGGGCGGCGTCAAGATCGGCTCGTTCCCGCGCCGGCTGCTCTACGCGATCAAGGAGCAGGAGTCGAACTTCCTGCTCTCCGAGGCGGTCAACGAGAACTCGAAGCTGCTGTACGTGCGTAACCCGCGCGACCGGGTGGAGAAGGTCGCGCCGTTCCTCACGCTCGACGGCGACCCGTACCCGGCGGTGGTCGACGGGCGCGTCCTGTGGATCATCGACGGCTACACCACGGCCGCGACCTACCCGTACGCCGAGCGGGTCAACCTCCAGGCCGAGACCGCCGACGAGCTGACCGGCCGGGGCACGTTCCAGCTCGCCCGGGAGAACGTCAACTACATCCGCAACTCGGTGAAGGCGACTGTCGACGCGTACGACGGCACGGTCAAGCTCTACTCGTACGACGACACCGACCCGGTGCTCAAGGCGTGGAACAAGGCGTTCGGCGGCGACCTGGTGCTGCCCAAGGGCGACATCCCGGCCGAGCTGGCCGAGCACTTCCGCTACCCGGCCGACCTGTTCAAGGTGCAGCGCAACCTGCTGACCAAGTTCCACGTCACCGACCCCGGCGACTTCTACTCCGGCCAGGACTTCTGGCAGGTGCCGAACGTGCCGGACGCGCCGGACAGCGGGCAGAAGCAGCCGCCGTACTACCTGTTCACCCAGTTCCCCGGGCAGGACGGTCCACGCTTCCAGCTGACCTCGGCGGTCACCCCGAACGGGCGGCAGAACCTCGCCGCGCTGGTCTCCGGGTCGTACGTCGACGGGCAGCCGAAGCTGGAGGTGCTGGAGCTGCCGGACCAGACCCGGATCTCCGGGCCGACGCAGGTGCACCAGCAGATGACCAACAACGGTGACATCCGGCAGCAGCTCAACCTGCTCTCGTCCAACCAGGCGCAGGTGCAGTACGGCAACCTGCTCTCGCTGCCGTTCGCCGACGGCATGCTCTACGTCGAGCCGGTGTACGTGAAGAGCAGCAGCCAGGACGCGTACCCGCTGTTGCAGAAGGTGCTGCTCTCCTACGGTGACGGCGGCTCGTACGTGGTGCTCGCCAACAACCTCAGCGACGGCATCAAACAGCTCGTCGAGCAGGGCAAGCGGGCGCCGAACAACAACCCGCCGCCCAGCACCGACGACAACCCCACGCCGCCGCCCACCGGGGGCGACAACAACAACACGCCGCCGCCGATGAGCGGGGAGCTGGCCCAGGCGGCCGCCCGGGTGCAGACCGCGATCGCCGAGGTCAAGGCCGCGCAGACGTCCGGCGACTTCGAGCGGTACGGGCGTGCGCTGAAGGCGCTGGACGAGGCGATGAGCGCGTTCCAGCAGGCCCAGGCCGCGGCGAACGGCTCGGGCAACCCGGCGCCGTCGGGCAGCGTCTCGCCACCGGCGCCGACGTCGCCCGCGCCGACACCGGGCGGCTGACGCCGAGCTGACACCACGAGCCCGTGGTCCGGGACCGCAACGGTCACCCGGGCCACGGGCTCGTGTCGTGAAGCGGACTCCCCGGCCGCAACCCCGCACCCCGCCGCGCCGTCAACAGTGCAGGTGAACGTGTGGGGGCGGGAGGGCACATGCGGGACGCGGACAGCTTCGACGACTTCTACCGCAGCACGTCGGGACGGGCCGTCCGGTACGGCTACGCGGTGGCCGGCGACCCGGCCGAGGCCCAGGATCTCGTGCAGGAGGCGTACGCCCGGGCCTGGCGGCAGTGGGCGAAGCTCGCCGGCCATCCCGCGCCGGAGGCGTGGCTGCGGCTGGTGATCAGCCGGCTGGCGACCGACCGGTTCCGGCGGCTGCGCGGGTGGCGCCTCGCGGCCAGCCGCACCGGCCCGCCACCCGATGTCGGACCGCCCGGCGAGGACACCGTGCTGCTGGTCGCGGCGCTGCGGCAGCTCCCGCCCCGGCACCGGCAGGCGCTCGCCCTGCACTACCTGTTCGACCTGCCGGTGGAGGAGATCGCCCGGGAGGCCGGCGTGCCCACCGGCACGGTGAAGTCCTGGCTGTCCCGGGGACGGGCCCGGCTGGCCGAGCTGTTGCCCGGCGTCGCCGCCGAGGAGCTGGAGGTCAACGATGTCGCGTGAACTGCACCGCTACTACCGGTCCCTCGCCGCCGACACCGACGAGCGGGTGCTGCCGGCACCGGACCGGCTGCGCCGCAGCGCCGACCGCTGGGCCCGGCGCCGCGCCGCGATCACCGTCCTGGCCGCCGCCGGGCTGGTCGCCGGCACGGTGGCCGGAAGCCGGCTGGTGCTCGCCGCCGGGCCGGGGCCCGTCCCGGTTCCACCCCCCGCGGGTACGCCCACCCCGCGGCCGTCGGCCGCCGCGCCCTCGGTCGCGCCGTCGCCCACCACGCCGCCGCCGGCCGTCGGCCGTACCTCCGGCTCGCGCAGTCCGATCGTGACCACCACGCCTCCGGCCGCGGCGACCCCGACCACGATCCCGGACCGGGCGTTCTTCGTGCTGCCCGCCGCGAACGACGCCGGCACCGGCAACTACTTCGGCCCGGGACCGGTCCTGCCGGTGCTGTGCGGCGCGACGCCCGGCGACGAGCGGGTCGTCGCGCAGCGGGCCCGGTCGCTGCCGTACCGGCGGGCCGGCGCACCGGCCGACGAGGTGCCGTCCGGCAACTACCGGCACAGCATCACGATCTACCGGTCCGGCGGCGCCGGCGCGGCGCTGGCCGAGCTGCGCGGGGCGGTACGGGCGTGCCCCGAGCAGCCCGCCCGGGGCACGCCGCCGGTGACGGTGCGGCAGCGTCTGCTGCCCGACAGCGGGTACGGCGACGAGTCGGTGCTGTTCGAGACGCGGACGCCGTACCGGGACGCCAACGGCGATCCGAGCGGCGGCGACGAGGTGCACCTGGTACGCGCGGTGCGCTCCGGCGACGTGGTGACGGTGCTGTGGGAACAGGGCTGGGAGAGCACCTCGACCCAGCGCGCCCAGTTCGACGCGGACAGCCGCCGGGCGGTCGAGGCGATCCGGCGGTGGCTGGACTGAGTACCCGTTTTGCGCCCGCCCGGGTCGGTGCGCTACGGTTGTCGAGCCGACGCGGGGTGGAGCAGCTCGGTAGCTCGCTGGGCTCATAACCCAGAGGTCGCAGGTTCAAATCCTGTCCCCGCTACTCGTGACGAAGGGCCCCGGAGTTCTCTCCGGGGCCCTTCGCCGTTCCTGCCCGAGGCGTCCCGGGAACGGTCGGCAGCGGATCCGGGTACCCGGCTGATCTCCAGGATCGGGGTGCGATAAGCTTTGTGAGCCGACGCGGGGTGGAGCAGCTCGGTAGCTCGCTGGGCTCATAACCCAGAGGTCGCAGGTTCAAATCCTGTCCCCGCTACCAAGGTGCAGGCCCGGAATCCACGGATTCCGGGCCTGCACTCATTCCGGGGCCGTCTCGGTGAGGGCGAGCAGTTCCGCGCGGGCCAGCCGGAGCTGCTCGTCAGTGACATAGGCGGTGCCGATGCCGATGGCGAGTCCCTCCGCGGCGTACCGGACGGCCCAGACGCGGCCCGGTGGCAGGCCGTCGGCCTCGAAGGCGCGGTTCCAGCGCGCCGGGTCCTCGGGATCCACCGCGAGCACGTGCTCCATGCTGTCGATCCCGAGTTGCGCGAGCAGGCCGGTGGCGCTGTTCAGTTCCGCCAGGTACGCGCTGTCCCCGGTGAGGGCGCGCACGTAGCCGCGGGTGAAGGCGCCGGGCCGGTCGTCGCCGGGGTCGACGTGGGCGTTCACCTCCTCCCAGAATCGGGTGATCACCTGCTCGACCAGTGCGGCGAACAGGTCCTCACGGGACGGGAAGTGGTGCATCAGGCCGCTCTTGGTGACACCCGCCTCCCGGGCGATGGCGGCCAGGCTGACGTTGGCGCCGTGCCGGGTGACCACCCGTTCGGCGGCGTCCAGCACGGCCCGCCGGGTGCGTGCGCGATCGCGGATCGGACGACGGTCAGTGGCCGGCACGAGCACCCCCAGCAGCCACGGGCTCGGAGGGGATGACCTTCCAGGCCACCACCGAGGCGCCGACCAGGATCACGGCGGCGACGAAGGTGGCGGACTGCATCGCCTGGGCGAAGGCGTCCTGCGCAGCGGCCACGACGCCGGGCGCCGGTGACCCGTACACGGCCGCGGCCAGGGAGTCCTCCGCCAGCGCCCGATCGGCGGCGGTGGTCCCGGCGGGGAGCGTCAGCGACGAACGGTAGAGCAGCCCGTGCAACGAGCCGAGGACGGCGATGCCGAGCGCGCCGCCCAGCTCGTACGCCGTCTCGGCCACCGCCGACGCGGCGCCCGCGCGCCGCTCCGGGACGGCGCCGACGACGGCGTCCGTCGAGAGCGTCATGGCGACACCGATGCCGAGCCCGATGACGGCGAGGCCGATGCCCAGGCCCCAGTAGCTCCGGAGGTCGACGCTCGTCCCCATGACGGCGAGCCCGACGGCGGCGACAAGCAGTCCCAGCCCGATCGCGCGGCCCGCCCCCAGCCGCGACAGCAGGACGCCGATCAGTGCCACGACGAGCACCGCGGCGAGTGTCCCGGGCAGCTCGGCGGCGCCGGCCTTCAGGGGGCCGAAGCCGCGAACCAGCTGGAGGTACTGGGAGAAGAAGAACAGCAGCCCCAGGAACCCGAAGATGGCCAGCACGTTGGCTGCAAGCGCGCCCGAGAACGCCGGCACCTTGAACAGCGAGACGTCGAGCAGCGGCACCGCCAGCCGGTTCTGCCGCCGCACGAACCACCATCCGGCCAGCAGCCCGACAGCGGTGGCCGCCACGGTGAGGGCGTCGACGCCGTCACTGAACAGACGCTTGAGGGCGAAGACCAGCGGGACGATCGTGACGATGGACAGCGCCGAGGAACCCACGTCGATCCGCGCCGGCGCCTCGCCCTTCGACTCCGGCAGGAGCAGCCGTCCCGCCACCAGCGCCAGCACCATGACCGGCACGTTGATCAGGAAGACCGATCCCCACCAGAAGCGCTCCAGCAGCGCGCCGCCCACCAGCGGGCCGAGCGCGGCCCCGGCGGTCGCCCCGGCCGACCAGAGCGCGATGGCCCGGGCGCGCTGAGCGCGATCGGCGAACATCGACCGGACGATGGAGAGCGTCGACGGCATCAATGTGGCGCCGGCCAGGCCGAGAAGCGCACGGGCCGCGATCAGCACCTCCGGGGTGGAGGCGAAGGCCGCCAGCACGGACGCCGAGCCGAACCCCACAGTGCCGATCATCAGCAGGCGCTTGCGGCCGATCCGGTCGGCCAGGTTGCCCATCGTGATCAGGAGCCCGGCGAGCACGAAGGCGTAGATGTCCCCGATCCACAGGATCTGCGTGGCGGTGGGCCCGATGTCCTCGGTCAGTGACGGGACCGCGAGGTAGAGGACCGTCCCGTCGACGGCCAGGAGAAGGACCACGAGGACGAGTACCACGAGGGCTGCCCATTCCCGCTTCCCGGCGAGGGCCGGTGCGGGGACCGAGGGCGGGGAGGAGGTCACCAGGAAACCGTAACAGTCCAAATGGACGGCTAATCGTGAGTAAAGCCACCCGGCCTGCGGCGACGACGCGACGTGTCCGGAGACATCCGCCCTGTCCGCCGTGCCCCGGTTGCAGGCCTCGGCGAGGATGGGGACATGTCTGCATGGAACAAGTGGTGGGGCCGCCTGGGCGCGGTCCTCGGTACGGTCGTGCTCTCGGTCTTCGTACCGGTCGCGGCCTGGGCGTCGTCCGGCACCGGCGAGATCGTGGTGGAGGCGGCGCGCCGGCGGTCCCGTGGCGGGTTCGGCATCCTCGGCCTGCTCTGCTGCCTCGTGGTGGTCGGCGGCATCGTGCTGCTCGTGGTGCTGCTCACCCGCGGCCGCCGCAACCGCCCCCCGCGCTGACACCCCTGCCCGCCCCGCCCGCGCCGGGCGGGGCAGGGCGGGTCACTCGGCGAGGGCGGCGTTCGCCTGCGCCATGAAGCGGGAGGTGGCGGTACGGGCACCGGCCCGCTTGCCGCGGATGCTCTCGGCCGCGTCGATCAGCAGCTCGCGCACCTCGGCGTGCCCCTTCGGCGGCGGCGCGGGTGACGGGCCGGCCAGGTCGTCCAGCTCGGCGCCGAGCGCGGCCATGCGCTTCTCGGCCCGGCCGGTCACCTCCGCGCCGACGAACGAGCGCACCTGCTTGCTGGTGTTCAGGCCGCGCTCGACGCCGAGGAGCCGGCCGGCGGCCACGTTCGTGGTCAGGAAGTCGAGCACGTCGACCACCGCCTCCGGGTGGCGGGTGCCCCGGAAACCGGCCCAGTACATCGATGCGCGCGGCCACTGGGCGGCGGGCGTACCCGGGAAGGCGACAGCGCCCAGCTCGTCGTCGGTCAGGCTCTGCAACTCGGGCAGCTGGTGCGACCAGGCGAAGGAGGCTGCGGTGTGCCCGGTGACCACGAGCTGGCGGGCCAGCTCGCCGCTGTCGGCCTGCTCGACCAGCGCGGCGCTCGGTGTGGCCCGGTCGAACCGCGCCACCTCCCAGAACTCGAACCAGGCGAGCAGTTCGGCGGAGCTGAAGCCGAGCTGCCGCCCCTGGTACAGCTCGCTGCCCTGGCCGCGCAGCCAGAGCCAGAACGCCCGGTAGTCGCCGGAGGCGTCCATGGTGCCGGCCACCCGGTTGCCGGAGGCGCGCGTGACGCGCGCGGCCCAGCTCACGTACTCCTTCCAGGACATGCCGGTACGCGGCTCGGGCTGGCCCAGCCGGCGCAGCAGCCGGCGGTTGAACACCAGCGCCGCGCTCGTCTGCGCGGCCGGTACGCCCACCGTGCGCTCGTCCACCCGGCCGTAGCGGGCCAGCTGCTCCGGCACCTCGCGCAGGTCGAGCCGATCGTCGGCGACGTACCGGGTCAGGTCGAGCAGGATGTCCCGGCCCGCGTACTCGGCGAGCAACGTGTCGTCGATCTGGAACAGGTCCGGCGCGTTCCCGCCGGTGGCCTGGGTGGCGAGCCGGTCGTAGTAGCCGCCCAGCCCCTGCCAGGTCACCCGGAAGCTGACCCGCGGGTTCTGCTGCGAGTACAGCCGCAGCGCCTGTTCCGTGGCCGCGGCCCGGCGGGCGCCGCCCCACCAGAACACGGACAGCTCGATCGGGCCGTCGTCGGCGGCCACCTCCTCCGGGCTGCACCCGGTGAGCAGCGGCAGCCCGCCGACGATCGGCAGCCCGGTGAGCGCGCCGAGGAACCGTCGCCGGTCGAGCCCGGGACGGGGTACGGACTGCGGAGCGCGCAAAGGTCTCTCCGAAGGTGGGGTGGACGGATCATTTCACCGGCCCCCGGCGGGGTGTCAACGCCGGGCGGGCCCGGTGGGCGCGCCGGGCGACCCCCGGCGGTCATGGTGTACTAGCGCCGTGGAACTTCTGCACTCGGGCAAGGTCAGGGACGTCTACGCCGACGGCGAGGACCTGATCCTGGTCGCCACGGACCGCGTCTCCATCTACGACGTGGTGCTGCCGACCCCGATCCCGGACAAGGGCCGCCTGCTCACCGCGCTGTCGCTGTGGTGGTTCGAGCAGCTGTCCGACCTGGTGCCGAACCATGTGATCTCCGCGACGGACGTGCCGGCGGAGTTCGCCGGCCGGGCGATCCGCTGCCGGCGGCTGGACATGGTGCCGGTCGAGTGCGTGGCCCGGGGCTACCTGACCGGCGGCGGCTTCGCCGAATACCAGCGCACCGGCTCGGTCTCCGGGGTGCCGCTGCCCCGCGGCCTGGTCGAGGCGTCGATCCTGCCCGAGCCGATCTTCACGCCGTCGACCAAGGCGCCGAAGGGCGAGCACGACGAGCCGATCACGTACGAGCAGGTGGTGGACAAGGTCGGGCCGGAGGTCGCCGAGCGGCTGCGGCAGATCACCGTCGACGTCTACCGGCGCGGCGCGGAGATCGCCGCCGAGCGGGGCATCCTGATCGCCGATACGAAGCTGGAGCTGGGCTGGGCGCCGGACGGCACGCTGGTCCTCGGCGACGAGGTGCTCACCTCCGACTCGTCCCGGTTCTGGCCGGCCGAGTCGTACCAGCCGGGCCGCGCCCAGTTCTCCTACGACAAGCAGTACGTGCGGGACTGGGCCACGTCGAGCGGCTGGGACAAGCAGCCGCCCGCCCCCGAGGTGCCGGCCGAGGTCATCGAGGCGACCCGGACCCGCTACGTCGAGGTGTACGAGAAGCTGACCGGCAACAGCTGGGACTGACCTCACGTGCGGGTCGAACTGCGACCCGGGTCGGTGCCGTTCTCTGTGCCCAGGGGGTGCAGCGCAACAAGTCGAATGGTGGCGTCTGTCAAACCCATTTGCGACGGTTCCCCGAACTGCGACAGAAGCGCCTGCCGATTCGATGCGCAGCGTAATGATGCATTGACATGTTGCCATGTCGATGGCAGGCTGCGAGTTGGAGGGCATCTCCACAAAAGACGGGGGAGGCAGATGGCCGGCCATGGCAGGTTGTCACGACGTTCATTGATCTCTGGATCGGCGGCTCTGGTGGCGGGTGCCGCCGGCGCGGCGGCTGTCGGTGTAACCGCCGCTAATGCCGCAGCTCCGACAAGCTCACCTGGCCGAGCCCGCATCGCCAGGGTGATCAGAAGCTCCGGCGGCGCGGCCGAGGTGGAGGTGTTGTCGTCCTCCGGGTCCGTGGTCGCCAGACATGTGGCACCGGTGACCGGCTTCCCCGCCGGCTGGCAGCTCCAGCCGGGCGACCGGGTGATTCTCGCCGGCATGCTGGACGAGTCCGGCTCGGGAGCCGTCATGCCGCTCGTCGAGCCGATCCGTGGCCACCTGGAGGGCACGTCGGGGTCATCCGCCCGAATCGCCGGGCGAACGGTCAGGTTGCAGAATCCGGGAACGACGGTCTCGCGAAGCGCGACGTCCGAGGAATCGATCGCCTTCTGCGTCAAGAATGATGTGAACGGCGAACTCTCATGCGTGAGTGTGAAGCCGGTGTCTGCATTCGCGACGCTTCCGAAGAATTCCTAGACCGCCTCACCCAAGGACTTGTCAATGGATACGTTGGTTTCGCCTGCCCAAAATACAACTGCGTCCGTCCAATCATCTGGCTCTGGTCGGCTCGAACCGATGACTGACGGGCGCCGCGGCGTCCTCAAGTTCTTCGGCCGCGGAGGGCTCGCTATCGTCGCCGGGCTGTCCGGCGTGTTCGCGGCCTCCAGGCCCGCCGCAGCCGGCCTTGCGTCGCCTTGCTGCTCACTTGCCAGCAACACGAGGTGCAGTGGGTGCGACGAGAGGTTCTCCTGCAGCAAGGGCTACAAGAGGTACTGGTGGTGCCAGGCGGGCATGCGCATCATCGGTTGCGGAGAATGCCAGAGGGACAGCGGTACTTGCTGGCAGGGCGGTGTCTACTACTGCTCCATCTGGTGGGACGACGGCGCCGGGTGCGGATGACGGCATCGGCTGCTGATCGAGGCAAGAGGGTAACCGCGTGGTTCTGTTTTCGGCACTTGTTGCCTTTGCACTGACTGCCGTGTTCGTCGTCGGTGGGGTGGAGAAGCTCAGAGCGCAGTCCTCGTTCGGCTCGACATTGGCCGGCCTGGGAGTGCCGGACGTTCTGATTCCACCCCTCCGTGTCCTGGTGCCGGTCGCAGAACTCGGCACGGCCGTCGGCCTGATGCTGTTTCCTGCGATGGCGTGGCCCTCGGTTGCCGTGGCCGCTCTCGGCGTGGCCTTCGCCGCAGCCGGCGCGCTGAGTCTGCGTGCCGAACAGCCCGTTGCCTGTTCGTGTCTGGGCGCTGCCGCGGACGGACTTCTCGGCCGGAAGCAGATCATCCTTCTTCCGCTGTGGCTGGCGGCGGCTGCTGTGCTCACCTTGTCCCCGCCGCAGTGGTCCGTTTCGCAGGGTCTGAATCTCCTGGCCCTGGCCGTCGTCGCCTCCTCCGGGCTGCACGCCGTCAAGGTCGTTCGAGCCTGGCGGAACGACGCGGCCTACCGGGCGGCCATCGAGGAGGCCGCGGAGTCTCGGGCCGACATTGTCGTCGGCCTCCACACGATTGAAGGGGTTCGATGACAATAGCTTTGTCGGTGGCCGTCGTGCTGCTGGGAACGCTGCTCCTGCTGCTTCTCGGCTCGCAGGTCGAGATGTACCGGACCATCGAGCAACTTCGGGAGTACAGCGGTCTGGTCGACCGGCCGATCCCGCTCGATCTGCCGGCCGACCGCACGCCGAGCAGAGCCGGCCTGCCGGCGACTCTGGACACCGCGGTCCGGGGGGTCGTGCTTCTGCTCTCCGACCGATGCGGCACATGCCGCTCGATCGCCGCCTCGCTGGACGGCAGCGTCCACCCCGACCTCTTCCTGGTCGTCGAGCCCGGCCAGGGGGCGGACGGCGCCGGCGAGCTCGCGCTGAGCTACCGGCTGGATCCCGAGCGGACTCTGATCGACCGCGATGGCAAGATCGCCTCCGGACTGGGGCTCAAGCTGACGCCTGCCGCAGTCGTCATCGAGCATGGGCGGATGACCCGCGCCAGTAGCATTCCTTCGATCCGGCAACTCGAACTCGTCCGCGCCTCGGTACGTGACGTCGGTGGCTCCCGGCAGGCTGCGGTGGCGCCGGAGAATGTATGACCGCTCCGTCTGATTTCGTCGTTCCGGCCATGGTGGTCCTGGCCATGACCGCGGGCTTCGCCCAGTTGTTCAGTCCTTGAGGCGTTTCGTTCGTGGGGATGTTGCGTCCGCTGGCTCTCAGCGGCACCCCTCGAACCCCTCTGGTGCAGGGGGGCAACTCACTCGCTCACCGGTTCCGTGACGCAGGACTGCCGACAGGGGCGCTCTGTGCCGGATTCCTAGTCTCAGCGACCGCACTCTTCGGCATCGCCAACTTCGTCGGCATGGCCCTCGGCACGTACCTGCTTCCGGAGAAGGCACGCCTGGCGGCAGCACTGGTGTGCATCGGCGCGCTGATCGTGCTGGACGTCCTGTCGTTCCGTCGCCGCACGATGTGCCCGATCACCTTCCGCCGTCAGACCCCGAAGAACCTGGTCTTCCGCTACGGCAACACCAGGGGGGCGCTGATCTGGGGACTGGACACCGGACTGGCCGTGACGACGTTCCGGATCTCCGCCGCGACATGGGCCTTGATCGTTCTCGGTCTGCTCAATGTCGCGCCCTGGTGGCAGGGCATCGCGTACGGCGTGGGATTCGGCCTGCCGATCGCAGCGGCCATTCTTCTGGTGCCACCCCGGCCCGACCGTGAGGACGGCACGTCGCGGGAGCCGCACTGGATCTCGGGGATGTTGAACCGGCACCGTCGATTCGCGCAGGTCGTCACGCTGCTCACCGCCGTCGTCGGGTTCGTGGCCGTTGCCCAGACCGTCGCATCCTGAACCGCTGCAGGGCCGGCGCCTCCGTGGGGCCTGGCGGGCCGGGCCACGTCCGGGGCGGACGCGATCATGCAGGGGACGACGCTCACCGACCCGGGTCGGAGGATCGGGCTAGTCGACCCAGTCGAGCGTGCGCCGCACCGCCTTGCGCCACTGGCGCAGCTCGTGCTCCCGGTGCGCCGGGTCCATCGTCGACTCCCACTGCGCGTCCGATCGCCACTTCTCGCGCAGCGTGGCCAGGTCCGGCCAGAACCCGACGGCCAGGCCGGCGGCGTACGCGGCGCCGAGGCAGGTCGTCTCGGTGATCCGGGACCGCACGACCGGCACGTCGAGCACATCGGCGAGGAACTGCATCAGCAGCTCGTTGCCGGTCATCCCGCCGTCGACCCGCAGCCGGCGCAGCGCCACGTCGGAGTCGGCGTTCATCGCGTCCACCACCTCCCGGGTCTGGAAGGCCGACGCCTCCAGCACCGCGCGGGCCAGGTGCCCCTTGGTGATGTAGCCGGTCAGCCCGGCGATCACGCCCCGGGCGTCGCTGCGCCAGTGCGGGGCGAACAGGCCGGAGAAGGCCGGCACCACGTAGCAGCCGCCGTTGTCGTCGACGGTGCGGGCCAGCTCCTCGACCTGCGGGGCGGAGGAGATCAGGCCGAGGTTGTCGCGCAGCCACTGCACGAGCGAGCCGGTGACCGCGATGGCACCCTCCAGCGCGTACACGGCGGGCTGGCCCTCGATCCGGTACGCCACGGTGGTGAGCAGGCCGTGCCGCGACGGCACCGGGCTGGCGCCGGTGTTGAGCAGCAGGAAGCTGCCGGTGCCGTAGGTGCACTTGGCCTCGCCGGGCTGGAAACAGGTCTGCCCGAACAGAGCCGCCTGCTGGTCGCCGAGCGCGCTCGCCACCGGCACCCCGGCCAGCACGCCCTGGGCGGTGCCGTACACCTCGGCCGAGCTGCGGATCTCCGGCAGCACGGCGGCCGGGACGCGCAGCGCGTCGAGCAGCTCCGGGGCCCAGTCGAGCGTCTCCAGGTCCATCAGCATGGTGCGGCTGGCGTTCGTCACGTCGGTGACGTGCCGGCCGGTCAGCTTCCAGATCAGCCAGCTGTCCATGGTGCCGAACAGCACCTCGCCGCGCTCGGCCCGCTCGCGCAGCCCGTCGACGTTGTCGAGCAGCCAGCGCAGCTTCGGGCCGGCGAAGTAGGTGGCCGGGGTCAGGCCGGTGCGGGCCCGCAGCCGCTCCTCGTCGTACGCCTCGGTCAGCTCCCGCAGCAGCGGGCCGGTGCGGGTGTCCTGCCAGACGATGGCGTTCGCCACCGGACGGCCGGTCTCCCGGTCCCACACCACAGTGGTCTCGCGCTGGTTGGTGATGCCCACCGCGGCCAGCGACTCGGTGCCGATGTCGGCGCTGGCCAGCGCCTCGCGCACCACGTGCTCGACGTTCGTCCAGATCTCCTCGGCGTCGTGCTCCACCCAGCCGGGCCGGGGGAAGATCTGCCGGTGCTCGCGCTGGGCCACGGCGACGATCTCACCGGCCCGGTCGAAGACGATGCAGCGCGAGGACGTGGTGCCCTGGTCGATGGCGGCGACGAACTCTGCGGTCACGGCAGCACCGTACCCGCCGCGAGCGTCCACCGTCTCCCTCCGGCGGCCCGTACGATCATCAGACGTGCGTGACATTGCCGTGTTCAGCGGATCAGCCCATCCCGACCTCGCCGCCGAGATCTGCGCCCACCTCCACGTCCCGCTGCACCCGGTACGGGTGTCCCGGTTCGCCAACGACTGCCTGGAGGTGCAGTTGCAGGCGAACTGCCGGGAGCGCGACGTCTTCCTCATCCAGCCGCTGGTGCCGCCGGTGCAGGAGCACCTGGTCGAGCTGCTGCTCATGATCGACGCGGCCCGCGGCGCGTCGGCCGCCCGGATCACAGTGGTGCTGCCGCACTACGCGTACGCGCGTTCGGACAAGAAGGACGCGCCGCGCATCTCCATCGGCGGCCGGCTCGTCGCCGACCTGCTCACCTCCGCGGGCGCGGACCGGGTGCTGGCCATGACGCTGCACTCGCCGCAGGTGCACGGCTTCTTCAGCGTCCCGGTGGACCACCTGCACGCGCTGCGCGAACTGGCCGCCCACTTCAAGGGGTACGACCTGAGCAACGCGGTGGTGGTCTCGCCGGACCTGGGCAACGCCAAGGAGGCCGCGGCGTTCGCCCGGATGCTGGGTACGCCCGTGGCGGCCGGCGCGAAGCAGCGTTTCAGCGACGACCGGGTGCAGATCAGCACGATCATCGGTGACGTGGCGGACCGGGACGTGATCGTGCTGGACGACGAGATCGCCAAGGGCAGCACGGTGATCGAGCTGATCTCGCATCTGCGGGAGCGGCGGGTCCGCTCGATCCGGCTGGCCTGTACGCACGGCCTGTTCTCCAGCGGGGCGCTGGAGCGGCTGGGCGGGCAGGAGGGCGTCCTGGAGATCGTCTGCACCAACACGGTGCCGATCCCGGCGGAGAAGCGGGTGCCGAAGCTGGAGGTGCTGTCGGTGGCGCCGGCCCTGGCCGAGGCGATGCGGCGGATCCACAACGGGGAGTCGGTGAGCGCCCTGTTCGCCTGACGCCGGCGGCGGGGTCAGCCGTCCAGCGGGCCGGTGGCGGGCTGGCGGGTGGCGAGCGCGGCGGTGATCCGGACGACGGTGCCGGCGTCGCCGGTCTCCACCTCCATCGCGTCGCTCAGCTCCCGGGCCAGCCAGAGGCCCCAGCCGCCGGCGGTGTCCGGCGCGGGCCGCTCGCGGTCGCGCAGCCGCCGTTCGCTGATCCCTGGCCCGTGGTCGGCGACCTCGCAGACCAGTTCGCCGTTCCGCTCCCAGAGCCGCAGCCAGCCCTGCCCGCCGCCGTGCCGGACCGCGTTGGTGATCAGCTCGTTGATCGCCAGCACGAAGTCGTCCAGCCGCTGGCCGGACAGGCCCGAGCCGTGCGCACAGGAGGTGACCGAGTGCCGCAGCCCGGTCACCTGCGCCTGGTCGAAAGCCGTGGCGAGAAGCAGGGAAGGTTCGATGGGCACAACCGTACGCGGTGCGGGGAGTTCTGCGTCTGTCATGACCCCGTCCCGACGATGGTTCTCGACGACTTTCGCGGCATTTCCACCGTACGTCAGGGTTTCTCGGGCCGCACCGCCCGGGGTGCCCTGGACCGGCTGTGACAGGGTGTCGCACATGCCGTCGTCCTCCGGCCTCGAGGGCCCCTTCTGGCGATCGATAGCGGTGTTCCGCTTCGCCGCGCTCGCGTACGTCGGACTGGTCGTGCTGCGCGACGCGGACCGCTACGCGCACCCGGTCGCCGCGGGCGGCGTCCTGCTGGCGATGCTGGCGTGGAGCGGCGTGACGGCGGCCGGTTACGGCCGTCCGGCCGGGCGGCGCTGGCCGCTGCTCCTGGCCGACCTCGGCGTGGTGCTGGCGATCATCCTGGTCACGCCCTGGGTGGTGGGCCGCGCGGCGCTCGCCGCCGGGGTGCCGATGCTGACCGCCGCCTGGCTGGCCGGGCCGGTGCTCGCCTGGGCGGTCTCCGGCGGGCGGCGGCGCGGCGCGGTGGCCGCGATCGTCCTCGGCGGCGCCGACCTCGCCACCCGCGACCGGATCAGCCCGTCCGCGCTGACCGGGGCGATCCTCATGCTGCTCGCCGGCGTGGTGGTCGGGCACGTGGCCCGGCTGGCGGTGCAGGCGGAGGAGCGGTTGCAGCGGGCGGTGGAGCTGGAGGCGGCCACCCGCGAGCGGGAACGGCTGGCCCGCGACATCCACGACTCGGTGCTCCAGGTGCTCGCGCTGGTCCGGCGGCGCGGCGCGGACCTGGACGGCGAGGCGGCCGAGCTGGCCCGGCTGGCCGGCGAGCAGGAGGCGGCGCTGCGGGCGCTGATCGGCCGGGCGGGCGCGCCGCCGGACCCGGGCGGGGACGAGCAGGATCTGCGCGACCTGATCGACAGGTACGCCTCGGCCACCGTCGTGGTGTCCGCGCCCGCCACACCGGTGCCGTTGCCGGCGCGGGCCGCCGGTGAGCTGGGCGCTGCGGTCGGCGCGGCGCTCGACAACGTGGCCCGGCACGCCGGCGGGCGGGCCTGGGTGCTGATCGAGGACGAGGAGGAGACGGTGACCGTCTCGGTACGCGACGAGGGACCGGGCATCCCGGAGGGGCGGCTGGCGGAGGCCGCCGCGCAGGGGCGGCTCGGGGTGGCGCAGTCCATCCGGGGCCGGGTGGCCGACCTGGGCGGCGAGGTGCGGATCGTCTCCGCGCCCGGCGCCGGCACCGAGATCGAGCTGGTCGTGCCGAGGAGCCGCGGGTGAGCATCCGGGTGATGGTGGTCGACGACCACCCGATGTGGCGCGAGGGTGTGGCCCGTGACCTCACCGAGGCGGGCCACCAGGTGGTGGCGACCAGCGGTGAGGGGCGGCAGGCGGTACGGGTGGCCGCGGCGGCCCGTCCCGACCTGGTCGTGCTCGACCTCCAGCTGCCGGACATCTCCGGCGTCGAGGTGATCCGGGGCCTGCGCGCCGCGCTGCCCGACGTGCGGGTGCTCATGCTCTCGGCCAGCGGCGAGCCGCAGGGCGTGCTGGACGCGGTCAAGGCCGGCGCCACCGGCTACCTGATCAAGTCGGCCGCACCGGCGGAGTTCCTGGACGCGGTGCGCCGCACGGCGGCCGGTGAGCCGGTGTTCACGCCCGGCCTGGCCGGGCTGGTGCTGGGGGAGTACCGGCGGCTGGCCGCGGAGCCGCCCGCCCCGCACGACGACGCACCCCGGCTCACCGAACGGGAGACCGAGGTGCTGCGTCTGGTCGCCAAGGGGCTGTCCTACAAGCAGATCGCCGACCGGCTGAGCCTGTCCCACCGGACCGTGCAGAACCACGTGCAGAACACCCTGGGCAAGCTCCAGTTGCACAACCGGGTCGAGCTGACCCGGTACGCCATCGAGCGGGGCCTGGACGACTGAGCGGTCAGCGCGCCTCCGGCGGCCGGGTCTCGTGCACCGCCAGCTCCTCCGCGCTGGCCCCGCCACCGGCCGCGCCCGCGTCGTACGCGACGTTGTCGGTCTCCTGGTCGGTGTGCGCGCCCTCGTCCGGCTCGACCAGCCGGCCCACCTGGTGGTCGGCGACGGTACCGAGCTGGCCGTGGTCGTACACCGACACCGGGGAGTGCGGGTCCGAGACCGGGCCCGGGTCGATCACGTCGGCGTCGAGCTGGGCCTGCGCGGCGGCCTCCTCGCTGTCCGCCTCGGCGGCGATGTCCGGGTCGACCGGGCCGGCGAGCGGGTCGTCGGCGGGGCGCTCGTACTGCTCGCGCTGGAGCTTGTAGTCCAGCGACTCGCCGTCGAGCTGCTCCTCCGCCGTGGTGCCGAACTGGTCCACTGCGACCGGCGTGCGGTCACCGGGGAGCTGGGCCGGCTCGGGGCCGTCCGCCTCGCGCCCGGTCAGCACGTCGTCGTTCGCGGTGGAGTCGTCGTCGGCGGTGTCGGGCAGGCCCGCCGCCTCGGGATCGGACACGGGGGTGGGGTACTCGTCGTCGCGCATGCCCGGGAACTACCCACTGCGCTACCCGGCCTAACCGCGACCGGCCGGGTGGATCGGGAGAAACAGTGCGAAAAGCACCTCAGTTGCGGTACGCCGCCTCGTCCTCGGCGTACAGCACGCACCACACCACCTTGCCGTCGGGCAGCGCCGTGCTGCCCCAGCGCCGGGCCACCGTGTCGATGAGCAGCAGCCCCCGCCCGCCCACCGAGTCCACCGGCGCGGGCCCGCCGTACGTGGGCCTCCCGGTCGAGTGGTCCCGGACGGCCACGTGCAGCGCGCCGCCGCGCGGGGCCAGCCGGAGCGTCATCGGCGTGACCGCGTGCGCCACCACGTTGTTGACCATCTCGGTGACCGCGATGCAGGCCGGCTCGGTCAGCTCCGGCAGTCCCCACCTGGCGCAGCCGCCGGTCACCAGAACCCGCGCCTCCCGGGCGGCCTCGGCCACCGGGGGCAGCTCGGCGTCGAGCGGCTCGGGCGGGGCGTCCGGTGGCGGCCCGTGCGGGTCGAGCAGCAGCCGCGCGGCGGGCCAGTCGTCGACCGCCCGGCAGACCTCGTCCAGCGCGTCGCGTGCCACCGGGTCGGGGATCCGCACCCCGGACAGGTCCACGAGCAGCACCCCGGGGTGCCGCCACAGCCGGGCGAGCAGCGCGTCCCGTACGGCCTCCACCTCGGAACGGTCGAGGACCCCGGTCAGCCGGACCGTCGGGGAGGACTCGTCGGTCTCCACCAGGCAACGCGCATCCGTCGGCATGATCGCCCCATTGTGCACGTCGGTCCGCGCCCGCGCACCGGTCCGGTCGACGGGACTCACGGCCGGCCGGCCCGGGACCGGCGGCTGAGCGCCGCCACCGTGCCGACAGCCGTGCCGGCGGCCAGCCCGACCGCCGCGGTCAGCCGCAGCACCTGCCCGCGCCGGCCGGACCATCCGTCGGTCCGCTCCGCCGCCGAGTCCGGCGTGAACACGGCGCCTGTGGAGTCGTCGCGTACGCCGGGGCCGAACTGGGTGCGCGCGGTGTACCAGCCCAGCACGCGCTCGGCCAGCGCCGGGGCGAGCCGCCACTGGAGCCCGATCAGCCGGGCCGCGCCGCCCGCGTACGCCTCGCGCCGGGGCCGGCGCAGCAGCCGGACGATCGTCTCGGCGACCATCTCGGGCGGGTACACCGGCGGCGGCGGGGTCAGCTCCCGGCCGGAGTGATTGGCCGCGTGCCGGAAGAACGGCGTGTCGATGGTGGCGGGCAGCACGGTGCAGATCGAGATGTTCCCCCGGCCGGTCACCCGCAGTTCCTGCCGCACCGTGTCGGCCAGCCCGCGGATCGCGTGCTTCGTCGCGTTGTACGCCGACTGGTACGGCATCGCCACCTCGGCCAGCACCGAGGCGTTGTTGACGAGCACCCCGCCGCCGGCCGCGCCCAGCCAGGGCAGCGCGGCCCGCGTCCCGTACACGGCGCCGAGCAGGTTCACGTCCACCACCCGGCGGAACTCGGCCACCGGGATCTCGTCGAACAGCCCCACGGTGCCCACTGCCGCGTTGTTGATCCACGCGTCGATCCGGCCGAACTCGGCCACCGCCCGCCCCGCCAGCCGCTCCACCGCCTCCGGGTCGGTCACGTCGGTGGGCACCACCAGGGCGCGCCCGCCCAGTTCCCGGCAGAACGACGCGACCCGGCGCAGCGCGGACTCGGTCCGGGCGGCCAGCACCACGTCGGCGCCCCGGCGGGCCAGCGCGTACGCGGTGGCCGCGCCGATCCCGCTGGAGGCGCCGGTGATGACGACTGTGGCGTCGGAGAGGCTGCGGGTCAGCGGCATTCCCCGTCGGTACCCCGGGCCGGGGCGGTCATGCCGACCGTTTTCGCCGGTGATCGGCATCGGTCGGCTGTCCCGCCCACGGGACGCACTGGCCGGGTGACCCCGATCTGTCAGGTTTGGACGCACCGGACCTGGGTTAATGGGACGCTCTGACCGGAGACCCCGCTCGCGAGAAACGCATGGAGGTGCACCATGCGCGTCGGCCTTGTATGCGCGCACGCCGGCTCGTCCACCGACGGTCCCACTGTCGGGACGCAGGAGCACATTGCGCGCGTGGCGGCGGAGCTCGCCGCCCGGGGCCATGACGTCCGCGTCTACGAGCGTCGTGCCGCGTCCGCCCAGCCCGCCCTGACCGAACTCGACGGCTACCGGGTGGAACGTGTCCCGGTCGGCCCGCCCGACATGCTCTCCACCGCTGAGCTGGTCCCGTTCGTCGCCGAGTACGGCCGCTGGCTGGCCGGGCAGTGGGCCGGGGACTGGACGCCCGACGTGGTGCACGGGCACTACTGGGTCGGCGGGCTGGCGGCCGCCCACGCGGTACGCGCGACCGACATCCCGGTGGTGCAGACGTTCCACTCGCTCGGCGTGGAGCAGTTGCGTCACCTCGGCCGGGAGTACAGCGGGCCGGGGGAGCGCATCCCGCTGGAACGGGCGCTGACCCGGGCCGTGGACGTGGCGGTGGCCCAGTGCAACGACGAGGTCGACGAGCTGACCCGGATGGGCCTGCAACGGACGTCGGTGGCGATGGTGCCGACCGGGGTGGACACCGGCCAGTTCCACCCGGACGGCGAGGCGGCGCCGCGGGACCAGCGGCCGCGGATCCTCTCCGTCGGCGGGCTCGCGCCCGGGCACGGCCAGGACGACCTGATCCGGGCGATGCGGCTGGTCGGTGACGCGGAGCTGGTGATCGCGGGCGGCCCGCCGGCGGAGCGGCTGGACGGGCACACCGAGGCGCGCCGGCTGCGCGAGCTGGCCGAACGGGCGGGCGTGGCGGAGCAGGTGAAGCTGGTCGGCGCGGTGCCGCACGACCAGATGGCCACCTGGTACCGCTCCGCCGACCTGGTGGCCTGCACGCCGCACTACGCGTCGGCCGGGCGGGTGTCGCTGGAGGCGATGGCCTGCGGCGTGCCGGTGGTCGGCTACGCCATGGGCGGCATCGCGGACGCGGTGGTGGACGAGGTGACCGGCAAGCTGGTGCCGCCGGGTGACGTGCGCATGCTCGGAGTCACGCTGCGCCGGCTGCTGTCGGACAACGCCGGCCGGTTCGCGTACGGGCACGCCGCGGTGGACCGGGTCCGGTGCAGCTACACCTGGGAACGGACCGCCGCCGCGCTGGAGCGTCTCTACGAGCGGGTGATCGGTCGGCGCCGCCCGGCTACTCCGATCGAGCCGACGCCGGTCGAGGTGACGCCGCCGGTCGAGGTGGTCGTCTCCGAACGCGGGCCGGTCGAGGCGGCCTGAACCGGCACCATCCCGGCGCCCACCATTGCCTTCTGGCGGGCGCCGGCGTGGTGGTGCTGCGGTTCGGCGTACCGGGTCAGGCCGACCACCGCCGCGAGCGTCACCAGGAAGCCGAGCCCGGCCAGCCACTCCCGGCCGGGCCAGATCTTGTCGTTGAGCAGCAGCAGGCCGACGATCGCCGCTGGTACCGCGCCGGCGGCGTCCATCGCGGCCACCGCCGCCGTGGTCGACCCGCGCTGCATGGCCAGCCCGAGCAGCAGCTGGCCGATCACCGAGTGGACGATCAGCAGGTAGAGCAGCGGGTCACGGACGAACGCCTCCACCGACCCGGCCGAGGCGAGCGGGCGGGCCGCCACCGCGGCGGCGGAGAACGCCATCCCGGCCAGTGAGCCGAGCACCACCGACCCGAGCGCGCCGTGCAGCCGGGCGGCGAAGAAGCCGGAAGCGGCGATCGCGACCACCGCCACCGCCAGGCCGACCAGCCCGGCGGTGCCGAGCTGCCGCGACGGCGCGGGCTGGGCGGAGAGGACGAGCGCGGTGATGCCGGCGAACAGCAGCACCAGCAGCACCACCTCGGCTGCGGGCAGCCGCCACTTGAGCACCAGCACGCCGAGGACGGCGGTCACCCCGAGCCCGGCCGCCACGCTGGCCTGGACCAGGAACAACGGCAGGTCACGGCGGGCCAGGAAGGCCAGCACGAAGCCGACGACCTGGCAGGCCAGGCCGATCAGGTACGTCCGGTGCCCGGCGAGGCGCAGCAGCAGCCCGGGATCGAACGTGTGGTGCACTGTGGTCCGCGCGGCTGCGACCGACTGGAGAAGGTTGGCGAAGCCGTACGCGATGATCATCGCCGCCAGGAAGCACCAACCGGAGGAAACCACCTGGCGAGGATAGAGGCTTCCCCCGGGTCAGCGCTCGGCTGGACGGCCGAGCCGGGCCAGGATGTCGTCGTGCAGCGCCCCGTTGCTGGCCACGGCGCTGATGTCGGCGGAGTCGGCGCCGGCCGGGGCGGGCCGCCCGGCCAGGTCGGTGACGATTCCGCCCGCCTCGGTGACGATCGGGACCAGCGCGGCGATGTCCCACAGCGACAGCTCGGGCTCCACCATCACGTCCAGTGCCCCCTCGGCCAGCAGCATGTAGCCGTAGAAGTCGCCGTACGCCCGGCTGCGCCAGGTGTCGCGCATGAGCTGGAGCACCGCGTCCAGCCGCCCGGCCTGCTCCCACCCGGTCAGCGACGAGTAGCAGAAGCTCGCGTCGCCGAGCGCTGTCACGCCGGAGACCCGGATCGGCGTGCCGTCCGCCGGACCGGTGCCGGCGAACGCGCCCGCGCCGAGCGCGCCCCACCAGCGGCGGCCCAGCGCCGGGGCGGAGACCAGGCCGAGCACCGGCCGGTCGTGCTCCAGCAGCGCGATCAGGGTGGCCCAGACCGGTACGCCCCGGACGAAGTTCTTCGTGCCGTCGATCGGGTCGATCACCCAGCGCCGCCCGTCGGGGCCGGCCGGCGGCTGCTCGCCGTACTCCTCGCCGAGCAGGCCGTCACCGGGACGGTGCTCGGCCAGCAGCGCCCGGATCTCCCGTTCGACGGCGGTGTCCGCGTCGGAGACCGGCGTCAGGTCCGGCTTCGACTCGACGCGCAGGTCGAGCGCGCGGAACCGGGCCGAGGAGACGGCGTCCGCGGCGTCGGCGAGCAGGTGGGCGAGGGCGAGGTCGTCGGCGTACCCGGTCATGACTGACACGCTAGTGGCGGCGGCCCGGCCTTCGACGGCGGGTCGCCGCCGGTCTGCCGCTCAGGACCCGGCGAGCGGGTCGCCGGGGTTGCGCTCCGGCTCGCGCGGGTCGCCCTCGCCGCTGCGGGAGGCCAGCAACCGGCGGTACGAGGCGAGCCGGCGCGCGTCGGCCTTCCCGGCGGTCACCCAGGCGTCGAGCGCGCAGTCCGCCTCGTCGGCGGTGTGCGGGCAGTTGGCCGGGCAGTCGACTGTCGCCTCGACCAGGTCGGGGAAGCCGTGCAGCAGGCTCTCGGCGGACACGTGGGCCAGCCCGAAGCTGCGTACCCCTGGGGTGTCGACGATCCAGCCGGTGTCGCCGTCGGCGCCGGGCTCGGCGGGCAGGCGCAGCGCGACCGCGCTGGTCGACGTGTGCCGGCCCCGGCCGATCGCGCTGACCGTGCCCACCGCCCGTTCGGCGTCCGGGACGAGGCGGTTGACAAGCGTCGACTTGCCCACCCCGGAGTGGCCCACCATCACCGAGACCCGGCCGGCGAGCAGCGCCCGCAGCGCGGCCAGGTCGGAGTCCGGGCGGATCAGCACGTACGGCAGCTCCAGCTCGGTGTAGTAGCCGAGCACCGCCTCCGGGCCGGCGAGGTCGGCCTTGGTGAGGCAGAGCAGCGGCTCGATGCCGGCGTCGTACGCGGCCACCAGGCAGCGGTCGATGAACCCGGTACGCGGCGGCGGGTCGGCGAGCGCGCTGACGATCACCAACTGGTCGGCGTTCGCCACCACCACCCGTTCCAGCCGCCCCTCGGCGGTGGTCTCGTCGTCGTCGGCGGTACGCCGCAGCACCGAGGTCCGCTCGGCGATGCGCACGATGCGGGCCAGCGCGCCCGGCGCACCGGAGGTGTCCCCGACCAGCCCCACCCGGTCGCCCACCACCACCGACTTGCGTCCCAGCTCGCGGGCGCGCATGGCGGTCACGAGCGGCGCGTCCGGTCCGGCGCCGGGGATCACACAGGTGTAGCGGCCCCGGTCGACGGCGATGACGAAGCCGTCGACGGCGTCTGCGTGCAGGGGCCGGGTGCGTGTACGCGGGCGCGAGGACCGGCCCGGTCGTACCCGGACGTCGTCCTCGTCGTACTCGCGCCGCTTCGTCGTCAGGACGTCCCCCCCGCTGTCAGTTCTTGCCTGTCACCATCCCCGACCATAGTGCCGGGAACTCCGGCATGGTCTTGGAGGTGCACGCCACGTCGTCGACCTCGATGCCGGGGACGGCGAGCCCGGCCACCGCCGCCGCGTGCGCCATCCGGTGGTCGGCGTACGTGCGGAACGTCCCGCCGCGCAGCGGCCGGGGCCGGATGTCCAGGCCATCGCGGGTCTCGGTGATGTCCGCGCCGAGCGCTGTGAACTCCTTGGCCAGGGCGGTGACCCGGTCGGTCTCGTGACCGCGGATGTGGCCGATGCCGGTGAGCCGGGACGGGCCGTCGGCGAGCAGCGTGAGCGCGGTCAGCACCGGGGTCAGCTCGCCCACGTCGGAGAGGTCGGCGTCCAGCCCGCGCACGGTGCCGGTGCCCCGCACCGTCAGGCCGTCGGTGCCGAGGCTCACCTCGCCGCCCATCCGGTGCAGCAGCTCGCGGAGCTGCTCGACCGGCTGGAGGCTGCTGCGCGGCCAGCCCTGGAGCGTCACCTCGCCGCCGGTGACCAGCGCGGCGGCGAAGAACGGCGCGGCGCCGGACAGGTCCGGTTCGATCTCCCACCCGCGCCCGGACAGCGGGCCCGGCTCGACCGTCCAGACGTCGGGCGTGGTGTCGTCGACGGCGGCGCCGGCGGCGCGGAGCATCTGCACCGTCATCCGCAGGTGCGGCGCGGACGGCACCGGCGGCCCCTCGTGCCGGACCACGACGCCCCTGTCGAAACGCGGCGCGGCGAGCAGCAGACCGGAGACGAGCTGGCTGGACGCGGAGGCGTCGATCACCACGTCACCGCCGGTCACCCGCCCCGCGCCGAGCACGACGAGCGGCAGGCTGCCGGCCGCTGGCGCGTCGATGCGGACGCCGAGCGTGCGCAGCGCGCCGATCAGCGGCCCGAGCGGGCGGGTCCGGGCGTGCGGGTCGCCGTCGAACGTGACCCGCCCGGCGGCCAGCCCGGCCACCGGGGGCAGGAAGCGCATCACGGTGCCGGCCAGGCCGACGTCGACGTGCGCCGGGCCGGCCAGCGGGTAGGGACGGACCAGCCAGCGGTCGTCGTCCGAGATCGACATGTGGGCGCCGAGTGCGCGCAGGCCACCGGCCATCAGTTCGGTGTCCCGGGCGCGCAGTGGACGGGCGAGTGTCGACGGCCCGCCGGCGAGTGCGCCGAGCACCAGGGCCCGGGCGGTCATCGACTTGGAACCGGGCAGGCGCAGCGTCGCGGCGACCGGGTCGCTCGCGGTCGGCGCGGTCCACGGCTGCGGCGGACTCGTCGCGGTCGGATTGCTCACCGTTACATTCTGCCAAGCTCACGGGCCGGTGGAACCGCCCGTCGCCGCTGCTCCCGTTGGGCGGGACAGCCGGAACGTCCGGATGCGGCTAGCGTGGGCGCCATGTGCGGGAGGTACGCCACGACCCGGAGCGCCGCCGATCTGAGCGCGCTGTTCGAGTCGGCCGACGAGACCGGTGGGGTGGCGCCGGACTACAACGTCGCGCCGACCGACCCGGTGCCGCTGGTCCGGCTCGGCCCGGAGGGGCACAGGCTGCTCTCCCTCGGCCGCTGGGGCCTGCTCCCGCAGTGGTCGCGCAGCGCCGCCGGGGCCGCCCGCATGATCAACGCGCGGGCCGAGACGGTCGCCACCAGCCGGGCGTACGCGCCGTCCTTCGCCCGCCGCCGCTGCCTGGTCCCCGCCGACGGGTGGTACGAGTGGGTCCGCCTCGCCGACGGCGGACGCCAGCCCTACTTCATGACCCCGCGGGACGGCTCGGTCCTGGCCTTCGCCGGCATCTGGTCGGTCTGGGAGTCGGCGGGCGCGGCCCGGCTCACGTTCAGCGTGCTCACCACCGCTGCGGTCGGCGAGCTGGCCGAGGTGCACGACCGGATGCCGCTGCTGCTGTCGCCGGAGCGCTGGGCGGAATGGCTCGGCCCGGCCGAGGAGCCGGCGGAGCTGCTCAAGCCGCCGGACGCCGGCCTGCTCGCCGGGCTGGAGATCCGGCCCGTGTCCCGGGCCGTCGGCGACGTCCGCAACGACGGCCCGGAGCTGATCGCCGCGGTGGCTCCGGCGGGTGTCGGGACGGCCGCCGGACCGACGCTCTTCTGATCACGCTCCGCCACATTTGCGTGCCCCGTTTGCCGGGGTTGGGCCGGAAAAGTCGCCCGGACGTTCAGTCAGTTTCATTGAAGACTCTTGTCCTTACGTATTCGAATGCGATAGAACACAGCGCCGGTGATGGGCGTCTGTTCGCACGGGGCGGATGACACCCATCGATCTTGTAAAGATCTACGCCGGTTCCCACGGGGGAGGTGGGTGTATTGACACGGGCACGTATGCCGCGTCCGCACGAGGTAGCCGCCGCGCGGCGCGATCCGCGACTGCTGCGGGCGCTGAGCGAACGACGCCAGGACGACGCGTGGCGCACCAGAGGCACCTGTCAGAACGTCGATCCGGAGACGTTCTTTCCGGCACCGAACGAACCGGCCGACGCGGCGGTGGCGCTCTGCCGCACCTGCGACGTCCAGGGCTCCTGCCTGGCCTGGGCGCTGGAGGTGGGCGACTGTCACGGCGTCTGGGGCGGCACCACGCCGCGTGAGCGGCGCGCCATGCTGGTGGCCTGGCGCAGCGAGGTGCAGCCGGATCCGGACGCGCTCGACGACGCCGGTCCGCCGGTGCGCGACCGCCTGCTCACGCTGGTCCCGCTGAGCTGATCCCGACGTCGCCCGTGGCCCGCTCCGGCAGGCCGCGGGCGACGTCCGTTTCCGCGCCCGATCACCGGCGGGCCGGCCGGCCGCGCAGAATGAGCCGGTGCGGCACGACGACGAGATCGACACACCACGGGGGCCCGCCCGGCTCCGGTTCGACCCACCCGCCGACGGCACCACGGTGCTGGTGCTCGGTCACGGCGCCGGCGGTGACGTGGACGCGCCCGACCTGACCGCCGTCCGGGACGCGGTGCTCGCCGCCGGGGCCGGAGTGGCCCTGGTGACCCAGCCGTACCGGGTTGCCGGGCGACGCGCGCCCGCTCCCGCCGGGCACCTCGACGAGGCGTGGACGGCGGTGCTGGCCGACCTGCGCCGGCGTGCCCCGCGGGTGCGCCACTGGGTGGTCGGGGGCCGGTCCAGCGGCGCCCGGGTGGCGTGCCGTACCGCCGCCGCCGTCGGGGCGGCCGGAGTCGTCGCACTGGCGTTCCCGCTGCACCCGCCGGGACGACCGGAGCGATCCCGGGCCGGGGAACTGCTCACCGGCCTGCCCACGCTCGTCGTCAACGGCGACCGGGATCCGTTCGGCGTGCCCGAGTCCGGCCCCGGCATCGAGGTGGTGGTCCGGCCGGGGGAGCGCCACGACCTGCGCGGCGACCCGGCCGGCACGGCCGCCGTGGTGCGGGACTGGCTGCGCGTACACGGGTGGTCGTCCTGACCGGGCGGCGCGCGCCGTGACCGTCCGCCGCGGCGGGTCGTTGCACCGGTTGGTGCCGGCCGCCCGGTTCGGGCGCGCCGGGGCCACCCTCCCAGGCCCTTCCTGGTCCCAGCGTCGGTCGCGGCCGAGGCCGGGACCAGGATCGGGTGGGGCCGGAGGAATGCCATGCCCCACAACTCGCGTTATCTCCCTTGGACGACGACAGAGCCAGCGCGAGGGGGGTGACCGGTGCCGATCGAGACACGGAGCCGGGAACGGGACGAACGGGACGAGCGTCAGCTCCGGCGGCTGCTCGACGCGCCGGAGTGGCCCGCGGCGGCGTCGGTCGTGAGCACCGGCACACACTCCGGAAGTGAATCTGCCGGTAGGTGGGTACGCGTATCCTCGGCGGGAAAGCATCCGACGCGAGGGGATGTGCGGTTGACCACCGAGAAGACGGACGAGCGCAGGGCCCGCTTCGAGCGGGACGCGATGCCCTTCGTCGATCAGCTCTACGCTGCCGGACTGCGGATGACCCGCAATCCGGCGGACGCGGAGGACCTGGTTCAGGAGACGTACCTGAAGGCGTACGCCGCCTTCCACCAGTTCGAGCAGGGCACGAACCTGAAGGCCTGGCTCTACCGGATCCTGACCAACACCTACATCAACACCTACCGCAAGCGGCAGCGCCAGCCCATCCAGGCGCCGACCGAGGAGATCACCGACTGGCAGCTCGCCGAGGCGGAGTCGCACACGTCCAGCGGCCTGCGCTCGGCCGAGACGGAGGCGCTCGACCGGCTGCCGGACAGCGACGTCAAGGAGGCCCTCCAGCAGTTGCCGGAGGAGTTCCGCCTGGCCGTCTACCTGACCGACGTCGAGGGCTTCTCCTACAAGGAGGTCGCCGACATCATGGGCACGCCGATCGGCACCGTGATGTCCCGTCTGCACCGTGGCCGACGTAATCTGCGGAAGCTGCTGGAGCAGTACGCGGCGGAGCGGGGTTTCAGCGCCGCCTCGTCGAAGAAGGGTTCGACCGCCGCCGCCGGCCGGGAGGTGTGACCGTGAGCTGTGGACAACCGCACGAGACGGACTGCCGCGAGGTGCTCGCCGAGGTCTACCTCTACCTCGACCTGGAGTGCGCCGAGGAGCGCCGGGTGCTGATCCGGCACCACCTGGACGAGTGCGGACCGTGCCTGCGCGAGTACGGCATCGAGCAGGAGGTCAAGGCGCTCGTGGCCCGGTGCTGCGGCAACGAGGCGGCCCCGGAGAAGCTGCGTGAGCGGTTGCGCCTGCGGCTGACCGAGCTGGTGGTCTTCGAGAGCACCGAGTCCCGCGAACTGGCCGACTGACAAGCGACGCAACGGCCCGGGTCCGATCACGGACCCGGGCCGTTGCGCTGTCCGGCGACTGCGCCGCCTGATCGGATGATCAGGAGTTGGGGCGCTTGCCGTGGTTGGCGCTGCTCTTCTTGCGGGCCTTCTTCTTGCGGGCCTTCTTCGCCATGCTCTGCCTCCTTGTGCTGGTCACGGTTCCGTCCGCGGCTGGGCGCGGCGGAGGTCGCGGTGCGGCCCTCCGGGCTCGCCGGTGGCCGACCCGCACGATGCTAGTGCCGTCGCCGGCGGTCGGGGCGCGGCGGGGCGGATCGCGCGCGGCGGTGGTGCGCGGCCCGGCGTGACCGGCGTCATGATTGGATACCGTTCGCAGGATTGTCGGGGAGCTGTCGGGGAGAGGGAGGGCCGAGATGGCCGAGGAGATCCGCGCCGAGATGGTGGCGAACGTCTGGAAGGTCGTCGTGTCGGCCGGTGACACGGTGTCCGAGGGCGACACCCTCGTCATCCTGGAGTCGATGAAGATGGAGATCCCGGTGGTCGCCGAGTCCGACGGCGTGGTGCAGAAACTCGCCGTCAACGAGGGCGACGTGGTGCAGGACGGCGACCTGATTGCGGAGATCGGTTGACCGGCCTGCGGGTGCGCCGCGCCGAGCCGGCGGACTTCCCGGCCGTGGCCCGGCTGACAGTCGCCGCGTACGAGGCGGACGGCCAGCTCAAGGACGAGAGCGGGTACGCGCCGGTGCTCGCCGACGTGGCCGGCCGCGCCGAGACCGGCGAGGTGCTGGTGGCCGTCGACGACGCCACCGGCCAGGTGCTCGGCGCGGTGACGTTCGTGCTGCCCGGCACCCCGTACGCCGAACTGGCCGGCCCGGGCGAGGCCGAGTTCCGGATGCTCGCTGTGGATCCGGCCGCGCAGGGCCGGGGCGCGGGCGCCGCGCTCGCGGCCGCGTGCGTGGCGCGCGCCACGGAGTTGGGCTGCACCGCCGTGGTGATCTGCGTCCGCGCCGGGATGGCGGCGAACGCACACCGCCTCTACGAGCGGCTCGGTTTCGTCAGGTACCCGGAGAAGGACTGGACGCCGCTGCCCGGCATCGACCTGCGCGGCCTGCGGCTGGATCTGACCGCGGCGGGCTGAACCGGCTCAGCCCTGGCCGGTCTCGCCGATCTTGGCGAGCAGCTCGTCGGCCACCTGGAGCGCGATCCGCTTGCGCTCGTCGTCGGTGATGCCCGGCACGCGTACCGCGAACCAGCTGCTGTGCACCGCGAACAGCGTGAGCGCGGCGCGGAGCTGGGCGGCGGGCGAGTCGTCGCCCCGGCACAGCTCGTGCGCCAGCCGCATCATCCGGTCCCGCATCTGCTGGCCGGCGACGAGGCTCTTGAGCACGGTCTGGTTCTGCTCGAAGAAGCGCATCACCTGGGGCAGGTCGCCGGCGAACATGCTGTCGGCGTACCTGCCGATCAGGGCGCGCCGGGTGGCCAGGGTGGGCGGCTGGTCGGCGGCCCAGGCGATCAGCTCGTCCATCCGGCGCAGCCGGTCGTCGACCAGGCTGGTGACGATCTCGTCCTTGCTCTTGAAGTGGTAGTAGAGCGCCGCCTTGGTCACGCCCAGCCGCTCGGCGATCTCCCGCAGCGACGTCTTCTCGTAGCCCTGCTCGGTGAAGAGTTCCAAGGCGACGGCCTGGATCCGCTCGCGCGTGCCACCTGTGGTCTCCCTCACCGGCCGACATCCTTCCAATCCGCTTGACGTGCGCCCGCCATCAGCTTACCGTCCGGCTAGTAAGCAAACTAGCCGGGCGGCAAGTAAGTCGATCATCCGATCTGCGGGGGAGCCTACCGATGAGTCAACCAGCCCAGGTGACCACGAGACCCAATGTCCGGGTCGTCCTGTTCGGTCTGATGATCGCGATGATGCTCGCGATGCTCGACAACATGATCGTCAGCACCGCGCTGCCGCGGATCGTCTTCGAGTTCGGCGGCGCCGACCACTTCACCTGGGTGGTCACCGCGTACGTGCTGGGCACGACGGTCTCCACGCCGATCTGGGGCAAGCTCGGCGACCTCTACGGCCGCAAGACGGTCTTCCTCACCGCTGTGGTGGTGTTCCTGGTCGGCTCCGCGCTCTGCGGCATGTCCGGCTCCGGCGTCTTCGGCGGCGCCGACACCGGCATGACCGAGCTGATCGCGTTCCGTGCCGTCCAGGGCCTCGGCGCCGGTGGCCTGATGGTCGGCGTCATGGCGATCATCGGTGACCTGGTCCCGCCGCGCGAGCGGGGCCGCTACCAGGGCATGATCGCCGGGATCATGGCCATCGCCATGGTCGCCGGCCCGCTCGTCGGCGGCTTCATCACCGACAACCTCTCCTGGCGCTGGGCGTTCTACGTCAACCTGCCGCTGGGCGGCGCGGCGCTGCTGATCCTCGCCACCACCATGCACCTGCCCAAGTACCGCACCGAGCACAAGATCGACTGGTTGGGTGCGGCGCTGCTGTCCGTCGGCATCACCGCGATCGTGCTGGTGACCACGTGGGGCGGCAACGAGTACGACTGGGTATCGCCACAGATCCTCGGCCTCGCCGTGCTGGCGGTGCTCGCCCTCGGCGCGTTCGCGGTGGTGGAGCGGCGCGTGCCGGAGCCGATCCTGCCGCTGAGCCTGTTCGCCAACCGCAACTTCGCGCTGATCTCGGTGATCGGGTTCCTGCTCGGCTTCGCCATGTTCGGCGCGATGAACTTCCTGCCGCTCTACCAGCAGACCGTGCAGGGGGCGTCGGCCACGAACAGCGGCCTGCTGCTGCTCCCGCTCATGTTCGGCATGCTCGTGGTGTCGCTCGTGGTCGGCCGGACCATCACCAGGACCGGCCGCTACCGCGTCTTCCCGATCGTCGGCGGCGTGGTGATGGTCGCCGGCATGGGCCTGCTCAGCCTGCTGGACGTGGACACCAGCAAGGCGCAGTCCTCGATCTACATGATCGTGCTCGGTGTCGGCATGGGCTTCCTCATGCAGACCTCGATGCTGATCGCGCAGAACAGCGTGGAACAGAAGGACCTCGGCGCGGCCAGCGGCGCTGCGACCTTCTTCCGGTCCATCGGCGGCTCGTTCGGCGTCTCCCTCTTCGGCGCGATCTTCGCCAACCGCCTCGCCGACTCGGCCGCCGGTTCCGCGTTCGCGGGCTCGGGCGGCGAGGGCGGCGAGGGCGGCGCGATGGACCTGGAGGCACTCAAGAAGCTCACCGGCCCGATGCGCGAGGCGGTGCTCGGCGGCCTCTCCGACGCCATCTCGCACGTCTTCTTCTGGGCGGTCCTCTTCACGGTGGCCGTACCGGTGCTCGCCTGGTTCATCAAGGAGGTGCCGCTGCGCGCGACGAACGACGTACCGCCGGCCGGCGCCACACCGGAGGACGAGGCCGAGGCCGCGCTCGGCAAGGCCCCCGTCGCCTGACGTGCCTCGCGCCCGCTGCTCGCCAGCTCGGGGTAGTGGCGGGTTCGAGGGCGAGTTGATCGCGCCACTTCGGCGAAGTGGCGGCGGTCAGTTCCGGCGGAACAGGGCTGTGAATCGTCGCCAGAGACGGCGCAGCGGACCGCCGGCGGCGCCGGCGATGAGCGAGTCGGCGGTGGCACGTGCGGCCGGGTCGAGGGCCGGGGTGGCCCGAGCCAGGTACGCCAGCGACACCGCCACCGGGGTGCGCCGCATCGGCCCGGCCGCCACCTCGGCGATCCGCCCGGACACCAGCGCTGCTACGTCGGCGCGGGTGTCCGGGTGCACCCAGGCGGCGGTGACCAGGGCGAACAGCGCCGCCTCGGCGGCCGGGCCGAGATCACCGGCGGCCAGTTCCCCCAGCACCCGACGCCGGGTCGACAGCTCCCACGGCTCGTCGGTGCGGTGGTGCAGCAGGCCGAGGCAGGCCCAGACCTGCGCGCAGCGCGTCCACAGTGCCGGATCCTGCCCGCCGAGCACCCGGCCCAGCGCTGTCGCCGGTGCCTCCGGCGGGTGTGCCAGCAGGGCGAGCAGGTCGGCGAGGTCCAGTGTGGCGAGCCCGACCGCGGCGTCGTACGCGGCCGGCGGGTGCGCCCACGCCGGGTGCGCGAGCTGCTGGAGCCGCCGTACCGCTGCCGCCGAGGGGGCGGGACCGTCGAGGGCCGGGGTGTCGTCGCCGGCCGGGGTCACCTGCCCGAGCCAGGGGCGGCCCCGGCAGCACTCGGCGAGGTCACCGTGCTCGTGCGTGTCGTCCGGGTGGTCGCGGACGAAGTCGGCGAGCGCCACCAGGTGGTCCACGTCGCCGTCGCGCAGGTAGCGCAGCCGGTGCGCGGTGTGCACCGCGCAGTCGAAGGTGGGGTCCTTCGCCAGTGCCCGGTCGATCCAGCCCAGCGCCGCGTCGAGCCGGCCGTTGTCGGCCAGCGTGCCGGCGATGTCCGCGTAGACAGCGAGGTCGTCGGGGTCGAGCGCGACAGCGCGTTCCAGTGCGGCGAGCGCCTCGGCGGTCCGGCCGGCGCCGCGGTACGCGTACCCGAGCCACACCTCGCCGAGTTTGGTGGGCTGTGCGCGTACCCCCCGGGTGGCCCAGGTGACGGCGAGGGTGACCTCGCCGAGGCGCCGGGCCAGCGCGGACGCCGCGCCCAGCAGCAGCGGATGGGCCGGATGGACGGTGATCGCGTTGCGGGCCAGCGTGAGGTACGGCGCGAGCGGCTCGCGCAGCCGGCGCGGCGCGGGGTCCGGCGCCGCCGCGCAGACCTGCATGAGGATCCGGGCGGTGCGCTCGGGATCGAGGCGTTCCGGCAGGTCGGCGGCGGTCACCCAGGGCACTGCGGCCCAGGGCGCGGCCGGCGCGTAGCCGGTGGCGGCGGCGAGCAGGTCGAGCCCTTCGGCGGGCCGGCCGGCGGCGGCGAGCAGGTGCGCGCGGGCCACCACGGCGCCGACGAACGCCTGCTGACCGAGCGGGAAGAGGTCCAGGTCGCCGCCGCTGGCCGCGTTCAGCCGGGCGAGCGTCTCGTGCGCCTCGGGCAGCGTGGGGGAGCGGACCAGCGCGGCGGCCACGTGGTCGGCGGCGTGCCGCAGGTCGCCCTCGCCCAGCGCAAGCCGGGCCAGCGCGAGTTCCTCCTCCGCCGACAGCGCGGCGTCGTCCTCGGGCACGTCGTCCTCTCGGCGGGTCGGGTCGGTCAGCCGGGCAAGCCTAGGGGATCTTCCGTCAGTTAGTGATCCACTGCGCACTCCTGCTCGTTGCGTTGATTGAGGCTACTGAAACGTGCAAGACTGAGCATCGAACGCGCGGGAAACGCGCAGAAGGAGGTTCCGGAGTGACGCAAGCAGGGGCCGGTATGGCCGCCGACATCGACGAGCAGCCGGCCGGTTACGAGCGTCTGCTCTCCACCGAGCACGCGGCGGCCATCGCCGAGGTGGCGGCCGTCGTCGCCGAACGCCGCCCCCGGCACGTCGTCTTCACCGCCCGGGGCACCTCCGACCACGCCGCGCTCTACGCGGCCTACCTGACCGAGATCCGCCTCGGACTGCCCGCCGGGCTGGCCTCCCCGAGCGCGATCACCGTCTTCGGCGCCCGGCCCGACCTCTCCGACGCGCTCGTCGTCGGCGTCAGCCAGAGCGGCGGCTCGCCCGACCTCGCCGAGGTGCTGCGGGTCGCCCGCGCGTCCGGCGCGCTCACCCTCGCGGTCACCAACAACCCCGGCTCGCCGCTGGTGGAGACCGCCGAGCTGAGCGTCGACATCGCCGCCGGCCACGAGCGCGCGGTCGCCGCCACCAAGACCTACACCGCCGAGCTGCTCGCGCTGCTCATGCTGATCGAGGGCGTACGCGCCGGCGACGGCGTGCTGCCCGCCGAGGAGCACGCCGCCCTGAGCCGCCTGCCCGAGCTGGCCGCGCAGACGCTCGCCGACGACACCCCGGCCCGGCTCGCCCCGCGCTACCGGTTCGCCGCCCAGCTCGTCACCACCGGCCGGGGGTACGCGTACCCGACCGCCCGGGAGGCGGCGCTGAAGCTGATGGAGACGTCGTACCTCCCGGCGCTCGCCTTCTCCGGCGCCGACCTGCTGCACGGCCCGCTCGCCATGACCGACCCGGACGTCCCGGTGCTCGCCGTGGTCGGCTCCGGCCCCGGCGGCACGTCGATGCGCGAGGTGCTGCCCCGCCTCGGCGAACGCCGCGCCGACGTGGTCGTGGTCGGCTCCGCCGAGGTCGGCGAGACCCGGATGGCGGTGCCCGAGGTCGACGAGCGGTACGCGCCGCTGCTCGACATCCTGCCGCTGCAACGGCTCGCGCTGTCCCTGGCCCTGGCCCGGGGCGAGGACCCGGACGCGCCGCGCGGCTTGAAGAAGGTCACGGCGACGATGTGAGGTCCGGCGTGGCACGCTGTGTGGCGTGTCCACCCTCCGTGACCTCGCCGAGGAGCACACCGCGCTCCGCCCGGCCGACATCGACCACCTGCACCGGATCGCCGGCGACTGGCAGCTGCTGTCCGACCTGTCCTTCGCCGACCTGCTGCTCTGGGTGCCGGTGGACGGTGACGGCACGTTCCTCTGCGTGGCCCAGGTCCGTCCCACCACCGCGCCGACCGCCTACCTGGACGACCAGGTCGGGCGCATCGTCGGCGGGGCCGAGGTGGCCCACCTGGAGGTGGCCCACCGGCAGGGACGGATCTGGCGCGAGGGCGACCCGGTCTGGTACGGCGACGTCCCGGCCCGCCACGAGGCGATCCCGGTCCGGCTGCGCACCGGCGACGGTGAAGCCGGCGAGGTGATCGCCGTGGTGGGCCGGGACACCAACCTCTCCACCGCGCGCACCCCGAGCCAGCTCGAACTGAACTACCTGACCACCGCCGACGACCTCGCCCAGATGATCGCCGACGGCACGTTCCCGCCGCCCCGGCACCCCGGCGAGACCACCTCGGCACCCCGGGTCGGCGACGGCCTGGTGCGGCTCGACGCCAACGGCAAGGTCACCTACGCCAGCCCGAACGCGCAGTCCGCGTACCGCCGCCTCGGCTACGCCTCCCACCTCGTCGGGGAGGACCTGGCCAAGCTGCACCGCCGGCTCGCCGGCGACCCCCTCGAAGGCACCGACGCGGGCAACGCCGTGCTCGCCGCGCTGCGCGGCGAGGCGCCACCCCGCCGGGAGATCGACGCGCGAGGCGCCACCATGCTCACCCGGGCGCTGCCGCTGATGCCCGCCGGAGTGCCGATCGGCGCGCTGGTGCTGGTCCGCGACATCACCGAGGTACGCCGCCGCGACCGCGCCCTGATCACCAAGGACGCCACCATCCGGGAGATCCACCACCGGGTGAAGAACAACCTCCAGACCGTCGCCGCGCTGCTGCGCCTCCAGGCCCGGAGGGTCGCCATGCCCGAGGCGCGGGTGGCGCTCGAAGAGTCGGTACGCCGGGTCGCCTCGATCGCTCTCGTCCACGAGACGCTCTCCATGTCCAGCGACGAGGCGGTCGAGTTCGACGGCATCGTGGACCGGGTCGCCAGCGCCGCCACCGAGGTCGCCGCCACCGAGGTGAGCGTCGGCATGCGCCGCCGCGGCACCTTCGGCGTACTGCCCGCCGAGATCGCCACCTCGCTGGTGATGGTGCTCAACGAACTGCTGCTCAACGCCGTCGAACACGGCTTCCCGCCGGCCGACGAGGAGGCCGGTGCCCCCTCGCCCTCGCCCTCGCCCGCGGACGCGGCCCGGCCCGAGGCCGTGGTCTCCGCGCCCCGGCCCGAAGTGGTGGTCTCCGCGCACCGGGCCCGCAAGCAACTGCACGTCACCGTCACCGACAACGGCCGAGGGCTGCCCGAGCAGTTCGACGCCGAACGCGGCGGCAACCTGGGCCTCCAGATCGTCCGGGCGCTCGTCACCGGCGAGCTGCGCGGCACCATCGACCTGCGCAACGGCGCCGACGGCGGCACCGAGGCGGCCATCGTCGTACCGCTGGCCCGCGGCACCACCGACCGCCTCACCGGACGAGCAGGGCCACCGTGATCCCCGGCCGCGGCCACACCTGCCGCACCGTGTAGCCCGCGCGCAGCGCGTCGCCCTTCGCGCCAGGCACCGCCGCCGGCGGGTCGGGGCGGCGGCCGGTGACCACCAGCCACACCCGGTCCACCCCGGCCAGGCACCGCGCCGGGTCGTCGCACTCCACGGCCCAGAGGCTCGCGTCCTGCCGCTGGTCGCGGACCACGAGCACGTCGCGCGGCAGCCTCCGCCCCATGTGGTACGCCATGCCGAGATCCGGGAACAGCCACCCGTCCCGGGGCGAGTAGACGATCGCATCGCCCGGCCGCTGCTCGGCGCGGATGATCCCGGCCGCGCCCGCGTAGTCGACCGGTGCGCTGCGCGGCCACTCGTGGGTACGGCGCAGGGCCACCTGGTCGGGCAGCCCGAGCAGCCCGGCCAGGACCACCACCGCGATTCCCGCCGCGATCCGTCCGCGCGGCGACGTCGGTCCTTGCTCTGCTTCCGCGGGCGCGGCAGTGCGGCCGGCTGCGGCGGGTGTCGCCGTGCGCTCGGGTTCGGCGGGCGTCGCTGTTCCCGGCGTTCGGGCCGGCGCGGGAGTGACCCGCGCGGCAGCCAGCGCGGCGCCGGCAAGTACACAGGCGAACGGCACGGTGAAGACGAGGTAGCGGGTCACCCACAGCGGCACAATCGTTCCGGCGGCGAAGACCAGCACCACCGGCAGCAGCACGGCGGCGACCGGCAGCAGCGCCCGGCGACCCAGCCGGGCCGCGCCGAGCGCCGCGAGCGCGAGCACGAACCCGCCGACGACACCGCTCTGCGCCAGCGCGCCCGGCAACGCCGCCAGGTCGGGCAGGCGCGCCGGGTCCACCCAGTCGAGTTGCCGTCCACGCTGCCCCCGCGCCACCAGCGCCAGTGGGGTGACGAGCACGACGACCGGCACCAGCGCCAGCAGCCACCCGGCCAGCACCCGTCGGCCGGGCGCCGACCCCTCCCGAGCCTCGCCGGTCACGTCCTGCCGTTCCGCTTCCGGCGCGTCCGTGCCGTGCTCCCTGCTCCCGGGATGCGGTGACACCCGTGGCGTTCCACCGGCGCTCGATCTCGTGGCTGGGTGGAGCGCCGCGGGTGTCTGCGGGGCGCCGTGACACCCGTGGCGTTCCACCGGCGCTCGATCTCGTGGCTGGGTGGAACGCCACGGGTGTCTGCGGCATGGCCGGCTCGCGTCGGGCATCTCGGCTCGGGACCGGCCGGGCGGATCGACGACCGCCGCGGGGCCACGTGCGGCGGTCAGCAGCACCACCACGGCGTGGGCGGCGAGCAGGGTGAGCGCGATCAGGTGGAGCAGGGCGAGCGCGGCGACGGCGAGGGCGTACCCGGCCCAGCGTCGCCAGGTCGGCCGGCGCAGCGCCTCGACCAGCAACAGCGTGGCCAGCACGGCGAACAGCGTGGCGAGGGCGTACGGGCGGGCCTCCTGGCCGTACCGCGAGGTGACCGGCAGCACCGCGAACAGCAGTCCGGCCAGCAGCCCGGCGCGACTGCCGACGAGCATCGCGCCGAGGCGGGCGGTGAGCGCGGCAGCCACTGCCATCGCGAGCGCGGAGGGTAGCCGCAGCGCGGTCGGCGACGCGCCGGCCAGGGCGGTCCAGCCGTGCACGAGCAGGTAGTACGGCCCGGTAGCGGCGTCGATCGTGCGGGTCATCCGGACCAGGTCCGGTACCGGGCGAATGGCGGCGCTCCAGGTCGCCAGCTCGTCCCGCCACGGCTGGGCGTGCCCGATGCCGGTCAGTGTCACAGCGAGCGTGAGCAGTCCGGGTATCACCCACACCACCGGACCCGGCCGGCTGCGGACGGACGCGGGCGCGAACCTCGTCACCCCCGCAGCCTCACACGCCCAGCCCTTCCCGCCCGTCCGCTCCACCGATTCCCACCCACCCGGCCCCCCGACCCGGCCCTCGCCCCGGCCCCACGCCCGGACCCGGTCGATCATGAAGTTGACGGCACGCACCGTCCCTTTTGTCCCCGCCAACTTCATGATCAATGGAGCGGGTGGGTGGGGTTGAGCTTGTTGACCAAGGAGATTGCGGCCTGGGGTGGTGGGTTGGGGGACGCTAACTCCTTGATCACCGGGGAGGGGGCGGGGAGAGGGCGGGGAGGGGGAGAGGGCGGGGAGGGGGATGGGGGTCGATGTGGGGGTGGTGGGCCCGTGATGTGGGATCACAGTGCGGAGCTGTGGTCGTGCGGGGCGTGGTGTGGCAGCATGAGGCACATGACCGCCGCTGTCGTCCGCCGCTTCGTGGCTCGTCGCCACGTCGATTACGGCCGCGTGCGCAGCGCGATCTGTCCGGCCCACTGACGACGCCCGACCTTTCCGTCTCGGGCGCGTACTCGCGCCGGCCGTCATCGACATCGCCGTCCGCGGCCCTCTCCAGGGCCGGCCGCCGCGTCCGCGCTCCAGGCACCGCAGCAGACCATGGAGGACGCCGCGATGGCGGTCAGCAGCACCCCGACCCGTCCCGACACCCCGGCGCCTGCCGCCCGTGCGCCCCGCCGGCCACGCGGCGAGGGGCAGTGGGCGCTCGGACACCGTGAGCCGCTCAACCCCAACGAGCGGATCAAGAAGGACGACGACCCGCTGAACGTGCGGGACCGGATCGAGAACATCTACGCCCACAACGGTTTCGCCTCGATCGACCCGCAGGACCTGCGCGGCCGGTTCCGCTGGTGGGGCCTCTACACCCAGCGCAAGGCCGGCATCGACGGCGGGCGTACCGCGGTGCTGGAGCCGCACGAGCTGGAGGACGAGTTCTTCATGCTCCGGGTCCGGGTGGACGGCGGCCAGCTCAACCTGGCGCAGCTCCGCGTGATCGCGGACATCTCCCGCGAGTTCGCCCGGGACACCGCCGACATCACCGACCGGCAGAACATCCAGTACCACTGGATCCGGGTCGAGGACATGCCGGAGATCTGGCGCCGGCTGGAGGCGGTCGGCCTGCAGACCACCGAGGCGTGCGGCGACTGCCCCCGGATCGTGCTGGGCAGCCCGGTCGCCGGGGTGGCCCGGGACGAGGTGCTCGACCCGACGCCGGCGATCGACGAGATCGTCCGCCGGTACGTCGGCGACAAGGCGTACTCCAACCTGCCCCGCAAGTTCAAGACCTCGATCTCCTGGCTGGTCGACACGCCGTACGAGGCGAACGACATCGCGTTCCTCGGCGTGGAGCACCCGGAGCACGGGCCCGGGTTCGACGTGTGGGTCGGCGGCGGGCTCTCCACCAACCCGATGCTCGCCAAGCGGCTCGGCGTCTGGGTGCCGCTGAACGAGGTACCGGACGTGTGGGCCGGTGTGGTCGGCATCTTCCGCGACTACGGCTACCGTCGGCTGCGCAACCGGGCCCGGCTGAAGTTCCTGGTCGCCGACTGGGGCGTGGAGCGCTTCCGGGAGGTGCTGGAGAAGGAGTACCTGGGCCGCACGCTGCTCGACGGTCCGGCCGCCGACCTGCCGGCGAAGCCGGTCGACCACATCGGCGTGCACCGGCAGAGTGACGGCACGAACTACGTGGGCGCGGCCCCGGTGGTGGGCCGGGTGTCCGGCACGCAGCTGGCGCAGCTCGCCGACGTGGTCGAGGCGCACGGCAGCGACCGGGTGCGGCTCACGCCGTACCAGAAGCTGCTCGTGCTGGACGTGGCGCCGGAGCGGACCGACTCGCTGGTCGCGGCGCTGCGCGGGATCGGCCTGGAGGCCCGGCCGTCGGCCTGGCGGCGCGGCACGATGGCCTGCACCGGCATCGAGTTCTGCAAGCTCGCCATCGTCGAGACCAAGCGGCGCGGTGAGGAGCTGGTCGCCCGCCTGGAGGAGCGGCTGCGCGACTTCGACGCGGACATCTCCATCCACCTCAACGGCTGCCCGAACGCCTGCGCCCGCACCCAGGTCGCCGACATCGGGCTCAAGGGCCAGCTCGTGGTCGGCCCGGACGGCCGGCAGGTCGAGGGGTTCCAGGTGCACCTCGGCGGCGGCCTCGGCATGGCGCAGGGGCAGACCGCCGGCTTCGGCCGCAAGCTGCGCGGTCTGAAGACCACCGCCGAGGAGCTTCCGGAGTACGTGGAACGGCTCGCCCGCCGCTACCTGGCCGGCCGGACCGAGGGTGAGACGTTCGCCAACTGGGTGATCAGAGTCGACGAGGAGGAGCTCCGATGAGCGATGCCCGATCTGCGCCTCTCTACTGCCCGTACTGCGGCGAGGAGGACCTGCGACCGCACGAGGCCGGGCACGGCGCCTGGGAGTGCCACGCCTGCGCGCGGGTCTTCGCGGTGAAGTTCACCGGCCTGCTGAGCCGGGCGGTGACCCGGTGAGCGGCCTCGTCTCCGCCGCCGGCCTCGGCCTGATCGGCGCGGCCGAGCCGACGCGCCGCGACCCGGAGGAGCTGCGCGCGCTGGCCGAGGAGGCCGGCCGGGAGCTGGCCGACGCGCCCGCGATCGAGATCGCCCGGTGGGCGGTGGAGACGTTCGGCGAGCGGTTCTGCGTGACCAGCTCGATGGCCGACGGCGTGGTGGCGCACCTGGTCTCCCGGGTCGCGCCCGGCGTCGACGTGGTGTTCCTGGACACCGGCCTGCACTTCCCGGAGACGCTGCGCGTCCGCGACGAGGTGGCCCGGCGGATGCCGGTGCGGGTGCGCTCGATCCGGCCGCGGATGACTGTGGGGCAGCAGGACGGCCAGTACGGTCCGCGCCTGTTCAACAGGTCCCCGGACGACTGCTGCCAGCTGCGCAAGGTGGAGCCGCTGGAGCGGGCGCTGTCCGGGTACGACGCCTGGGCCGCCGGGCTGCGCCGGGACGAGTCGCCGACCCGGGCGAACACGCCGGTGGTGGGCTTCGACGCGCGGCGCGGCAAGGTCAAGGTGAACCCGATAGCGGCCTGGACGCAGCGGGAGGTGGACGCCTACGTGGCCCGGTACGACATCCCGGTCAACGAGCTGTTCGCCCGCGGCTACGGCTCGATCGGCTGCTGGCCGTGCACCCGGCGGACGAAGGCGGGGGAGGACCCGCGCGCCGGGCGCTGGGCGATGTTCGAGAAGACCGAGTGCGGCCTGCACACCTGAGCGCCGGGCCGCCGGTGGTGCTGGTGGCGCACGGCAGCCGTGACCCGCGTGCGGCGGAGGCGACCCGGGCGCTGGCCCGGGCCGTGGCGGACACCTGCCCCGGCCGTCCGGTGCTGCCGAGCTGGCTCGATCACACCGATCCCGGGCCGGCCGAGGTGCTGCGCGGGCTGGCCGACGCCGGTCACTCCCGGGCGGTCCTGGTGCCGCTGCTGCTGACCGCCGCGTACCACCGGAAGGTGGACATCCCGGCGGCGGTCGCGGCGGCCGGCGCGGACATCGAGGTACGGGTGACGGATGTGCTGGGGCCGACCGGCGGCGGGGTGGACGGCGGGCTGCTGGACGGGCTGCGCCGCCGTCTGGCGGAGGCGACCGGTGACGGGCCGGGCGGTCTGGACGCGGTGGTGCTGGCGGCGGCCGGTACCCGGGATCCGGCGGCGCGCGCCTCGGTGGGCCGGGTCGCCGCGGCGTTCGGCGCCGGGCTCGGAGTGCCCTGCCGCGTCTCGTACGCCTCGGCGGCGCCCCCGGAGGTCGGCGGCGCGGTCACGCGACTGCGCGCCGCGGGCGCCCGCCGGGTCGCGGTGGCCGCCTACTTCCTGGCGCCGGGCCGGTTCCACGACGGGGTACGCGCATCGGCCCGGTCGGCCGGCGCGGTGGCGGTGGCGGACCCCCTGACCGACCTGCCGGAGCTGGCGGACCTGGTCCGGCGGCGGGTGGAGGCGGTGGCGGGCTGATCCGGTCCGGGACAGCAGAACGCCCCGGCCGGAATCCCGGCCGGGGCGGTCAGCGTGTACGGGTCAGGCGGAGTGAGCGCGCAGCACCCGGAGGCCGCCGCGGCGCTTCACCGCGCGACGCTCCTCTTCGCTCATCCCACCCCAGACGCCGGCGTCCTGACCGGACTCCAGCGCCCACTGCAGGCACTGGTCGGTCACGGGGCAGCGCCGGCAGACGGCCTTCGCCTGCTCCACCTGAAGGAGGGCCGGGCCGGACGTCCCGATCGGGAAGAACAGCTCCGGGTCCTCGTCGCGGCAGACCGAATCGTGGCGCCAGTCCATGGCGGCAACACTCCTCATTCTTAGTGGGTGGCCAGATAACGCTTCGTTGTTGCTATTTCTATATGCGTCCGCATTGCCGAATGGTGACGGTCAGCATCCATCAATTCGGCGCAGCGTGAGCAGGCTGTGGGGTGCCCGGACCTGCTGGAACAGCTCAACCGAACGAGCATATCCAGGCAATGTCCCGGCAACACGAGTTCGCTTGTGAATACTTTCACGAACTACAGCGATGTCAAGGGTGACGCTCGGAAAAACTCCGAACAGTGAGCGGGCTCACCACCCATTTGTCCGGGTTTGCCAGAGCCCTGGTTACCCGGCGTGCCACAGTCGATAATCAATGTAGTACGGTCTGCGTGACGTTGCTGACATTTCCGGCACCCTTCCTCGGCGTGGCGGCCACCGCGCCCGCGCGGCGGGCGGTCCGCGTCAACCGACTGGGATACCCGAGACCTAGCAGATTACTCTCAGTGCGGCCGGTACGGATGTGAATCGGACTTTCTCCCGCTCGCCGAGGTAGTCCCCGTCCAGCTGGAACGGCAACGGCCGGTCCGAGACCAGCGTGAACTCCGCCACGTCGTGCAGCCGCAACACCTGCTTGCCGTGCGGATCCGGTTGCTTCGAGAAGAACTGCACCGCCGTACGGGCCGTGCTGGCGACCCGGAGCCGCCGCAACGCGAGCACGTCGAGCCCGAGATCGAACGACGCCTCCGGGTTCGGGTTGATCTCGCGGTCGCCCAGGTACGTCCACGGCGCGGTGTTCTGGATGATCGCCGTGGCCAACTCCGTCGCGGGCGCCTCACCCGGGCGCTCCAGCGTGATCGACGGGTGGCGGCGGTCCGAGCCGACGAAGTACTGACTCGCCGTGGAACGGAAGTAGAGCGCCGGAGTGGAGACGCGCCCCTTCTTGCGGGCCTGCTCCACCCGGCGGATGACGGCCGCGTCCAGCCCGAAGCCGGCGCAGAACGTGAAGTAGCGGTCGTCCGCACGGCCCAGCCCGATCGTGCGGGACCGGCCCAGTCGCAGCCCTTCCAGGATCATGCTGGTGCCGTCCGGCCACTCCCGGGGCAGCCCGAGCGCGCGGGCGAACACGTTCGTCGAACCGCCCGGCACGGTGGCCAGCGCGGGCAGCCGCTCGGCCGAGGTCTGTCCGGTACGGAACGTCGGCGGCTCCGCCGCCATCAGGCCGTTCACCACCTCGTTGACGGTGCCGTCACCGCCGAGCGTGACGACCAGGTCGACGCCCTCCTGGGCGGCCTCCCGGGCCAGATCCGTGGCGTGGCCCCGTCGGCGGGTGTAGCGCACCGACAGGTCGACTTCACTGCGCAACGCCCGGACCAGCACGTCCCGGCTGCGCTCGCTGGTGGTGGTGGCCTTCGGATTGACCACCAGGACGGCCCGCATGGGCGGCACTGTACCGCGACTACCCACCGGTATCGTGGCGCCCGTGACGATCGACTCCGACCCGCTCCCCGGCACGCTGCGCGCCGCGGTGCTCCTGCTACGTGCCCAGGCGGTGGCGCTGGGGCTGATCGCGGTGTGGCTCATCTGGTCCGACCTCACCGCCGACACGACGGATCTGACCTCGGCGCTGCTGGTGACCGTCTTCGCCGTCGGCGGCGCGGTGGCGCTCTGGGCGCTCGGCGGCGCGCTGTCCCGCCGCCGAGCCGGGGCTCGTGCGCCGGCGATCGTGCTCCAGCTCATGCTGCTGCCGGTCGGCTGGTTCATGATCGAGGGCGGCATGGGCTGGCTCGGGGTGCCGCTGATGGCGCTCGGGATCGGCATGGTCGGGCTGCTGGTGAGCGGTCCGACCAACCGCGCGCTGGGATTCGGCGAGCCGGCCGGCTGAGCGCCGCCCGGTCTTGACGCGGCCCGTTCTGGACCGCAGCCGGGCCTGGACCGCAGCCGGGTCTGGAAGTCGCCCGGCCTGGAAGCCGCCCGGCCTGGACGCCGCCGGGCCCATGGCCGCGCGTCGGTCAGTAGACGCCGGCGCGGCGGGTCAGCAGCGAGATGGTGGCCCGGCCGCCTGATGCGTGGGCGTTCGCCCCGGTGGTCAGCGCGGTCAGCACCTTCCAGGCGAACGACGACTCGGACGGCAGCGTGGCGCCCCGGACCGTCGGCACCGTCACCTCGACGGTGAGCGCGTCGTCGGTGACCGCGAACCGGCACTCCAGCTCGGCGTCGCGGGTGGCGATGGCGAGCAGCATGGCGCACGCCTCGTCGACGGCGATGCGCAGATCCTCGATCTCGTCGAGGGCGAACTGGAGCCGGGCCGCGAGGCCGGCCGTGGCGGTGCGGAGCACGCCGAGGTAACCACCGTCGGCGGGCACGGTGAGGTGGACGACGTCGTCATCGGTCGTCGGGTGCCCGGTCAGTTGAGTCACGGCTCCTCCCCCCGGTGCGGGACTCTACCCGGTCAGCGGGCGGGGCGCGTGGGCGCGGCCGTCGCGTGCGTCGCTAGCTCGTGCAACGCCGGCCCGGCCAGGCGGTACGGCGTCCACTCGTCCATCGGCGTGGCACCGATCGCGGCGTAGAAGCGGGCCGCCGGGTTCCAGTGGATCATCCACCACTCCAGCCGCTGGTAGCCGCGCTCCACGCAGATCGCGGCCAGCGTGGCGAGCAGCATCCGGCCCGCGCCGGTGCCCCGGGCGTCCGGGCGGACGTAGAGGTCCTCCAGGTAGATGCCGTGCACGCCGGCCCAGGTGGAGAAGTTGAGGAACCAGAGCGCGAAGCCGACCGGCTGGTCCGAGGCGTCGACGGCGACGTGGCCGTACAGCGCCGGGGACGGGCCGAACAGCGCCGCGTCGAGCTGTGCCGTGGTGAGGTGGCACTGCTCGGGCGCGCGCTCGTACTCGGCGAGTTCGTGCACCATGGCGACGACGGCCGGTACGTCCTCGGGACGTACCGGCCGGATCGTCGGAGTGCCGTCGGGCGACGTCACGCCTGCTTGGTCTCCCAGAAGATCTTCGAGATCTCGTCGATCTTCGCCAGCAGCTCGTCGGCCTTGGCCGGGTCGGTGCCGCCCTTGGCGCCGGCCGCGCCGGCCAGCTTGGTGGCCTCGTTGAACAGCTGGTGCAGGTGCGGGTACTTCTCGAAGTGCGGCGCCTTGAAGTAGTCGGTCCAGAGCACCCACAGGTGGTGCTTGACCAGTTCCGCCCGCTGCTCCTTGATCAGGATGGCGCGGGTGCGGAACTCCGGGTCGGTGTTGGCCTGGTACTTCTCGCAGATCATTTTGACCGACTCGGCCTCGATCCGGGCCTGGGCCGGGTCGTATACGCCGCAGGGCAGGTCGCAGTGAGCGCTGGCCGTCACCCGGGGCGTGAGGATGCGGGGAAGGCGCATCAGGGTCCTCCATGGGTTGTTTGCGATGATCCAAGACGACATTACTCCTGGAGACGCCCTCCGGGGCTGGGAGGTGACATGGCGCCCACCGGTGAACCTCCGGCCCTGCGCGGCCCGCTGGTGCCGGTGCTGGTGACCGGCCCGTCCATGGCCCCGACGCTGCGTCACGGCGACGCGGTGCTGGTCCGCACGAAAGGCCGGCCGGTACGCCCCGGGGACGTGGTCGTCGCCGTGTTCCGCAGCCGTCCCGACCTGCTCGTCGTCAAGCGGGCGGTGGAACCCCGCGACGGCGGATGGTGGTTGCGCGGCGACAACGAGTTCGTCGCCGACGACTCCCGCGCGTACGGCGTGGCCGACGTCCGGGGCCGGGTGGTGGCCCGCTGGTGGCCGCGTCCGGGACGGGTCAGGGGACGGTAACGACCGGAGCGGATATGACCCCGCTCACATACTGGGTGCCGAAGCGTGACTATGCTCGAAAAGTGCCCGGGTGACCCCCGCACCGCCGCGCCGCCGGTCGCTGACCACCGCTGACCACGCCGGCCGGTCCGTCTGCTCGACAGATCCTGGAGTCACCATGTCTTCGTCCACCCCGGACCCCGCCGATCCCGTCTTCCGCCTGCACGTCGGCGGCAAGATGGCAGTCGCCTCCACAGTGCCGCTGACCAGCCGCGAGGACCTCTCCCTCGCGTACACCCCGGGTGTGGCCCGGGTGTGCGAGGCGATCGCCGCCGACCCCGCGCTCGTCGACACCTACACCTGGGTGTCGCACACCGTCGCCGTGGTCACCGACGGTTCCGCCGTACTCGGTCTCGGCAACATCGGCCCGCGCGCCGCGCTGCCCGTGATGGAGGGCAAGGCGGTGCTGTTCAAGCAGTTCGCCGGCGTGGACGCGGTGCCGGTCTGCCTGGACACCCAGGACGTGGACGAGATCGTGGCGACGGTCAAGGCGCTCGCGCCCTCGTTCGGCGGGATCAACCTGGAGGACATCAGCGCCCCGCGCTGCTTCGAGGTGGAGCGCCGGCTCGACGAGGCGCTGGACATCCCGGTCTTCCACGACGACCAGCACGGCACCGCGATCGTGGTGCTCGCCGCGCTGCGCAACGCCGCGGCGCTGCTCAACCGCAAGCTCGGTGACCTGCGGGTGGCGGTCAGCGGCGCGGGCGCGGCCGGGGTGGCGGTCACCAAGATGCTGATCGCCGGCGGCGTCGACCCGGACCGGGTGGTGGTGTGCGACTCGCGCGGCATCATCGGCCGGCACCGCGAGCTGACCGGCACCAAGGCCGAACTGGCCGAGCTCACCAACGCCGAGGGCCGCCAGGGCGACATCACCGAGGCGCTGCGCGACGCGGACGTGCTCGTCGGCGTCTCCGGCGGCCAGATCCCGGAGGCGGCGGTGGCCGGCATGGCCCCCGGCGGCATCGTGTTCGCGCTGGCCAACCCCACCCCGGAGGTGCACCCCGAGGTGGCCGCCCGGCACGTGGCGGTGGTCGCCACCGGGCGCAGCGACTACCCGAACCAGATCAACAACGTGCTCGCGTTCCCGGGTGTGTTCCGGGGCGCGCTGGACGCCGGGGCCACCCGGATCACCGACTCGATGAAGGTGGCCGCCGCCGACGCCATCGCGGGCGTGGTGGCCGAGTCGCTGACCGCCGACGCGATCGTGCCGTCGCCGCTGGACCCGCGCGTCGCCCCGGCGGTGGCCGAGGCGGTCGCGGAGGCCGCCCGCCGCGACGGGGTCGCCCGCCGCTGAGATGTAAGGAAGGGGCCCTTCCTAACGCCTCCGGTAGAGGAAGGGCCCCTTCTTAACTGCTGCTCAGCTTGTTACCGTGCCGATCATGCGTGCTGCCTATGCCTCGGCCTTCGACGCCGACAACCCGCTCGCCGCGCTCGCCGTCGGCGACCGTCCCGAGCCGACCCACCCGCAGGACGACTGGGTCACCGTGCAGGTCCGGGCCAGCTCGCTCAACCACCACGACCTCTGGTCGCTGCGCGGCGTGGGCCTGACCGCCGGCCAGCTCCCGATGATCCTGGGCTGCGACGCGGTCGGCACCGACCCGGACGGCAACGAGGTGGTCATCTACCCGGTGGTGCCCACCCCCGGTGACCCGCGCGGGGTCTCCATCCTCTCCGAGCACTACCAGGGCACGTTCGCCGAGCGTGTCGCCGTACCCCGGATGAACCTGCTGCCGCTGCCCGACGGCCTGTCGGCCACCGACGCGGCGTGCCTGCCCACGGCCTGGCTCACCGCGTGGCGGATGCTGACCACCAAGGGCCGGGTCGCCGACGGCGAGTCGGTGCTGGTCCAGGGCGCCGGCGGTGGCGTGGCCACCGCGGCCGTCGCGCTCGGCGTCGCGCTCGGCAAGCGGGTGTACGCGACCAGCCGCGACGCCGCCAAGCGGGAGCGGATCGCCGAGCTGGGCGCGACCGCGCTGGAGCCCGGCGCACGGCTGCCGGAACGGGTCGACGTGGTGATCGAGACGGTCGGCGCGGCCACCTTCGACCACTCGCTGAAGTCGGCCGCCCCGACGGCCCGGATCGTGGTCTCCGGCGCCACCTCCGGGCACGAGCCGAAGATCAACCTGCGCCGGGTCTTCGCCATGCAACTGGAGATCCTCGGCACCTCGATGGGCACCCCGGACGAGCTGACCGAGCTGCTCGCGTTCTGCGCCGAGCACGAGGTGCGCCCGGTGGTCGACCGGGTGGTGCCGTTCAGCGAGATCTCCGAGGCGTTCGCCCGGCTGCACTCCGGTGAGGTCTTCGGCAAGGTGGTCGTCGACCACACCGCCTGACGCGCCGCGCGGCCGGCGCGGCTTGTTAAGAAGGGGCCCTTCTCTACCGGAGACGTTAAGAAGGGGCCCTTCCTTACAGGCGGTCGTCGAGGGTGGCCAGGCCGCCCCGGGCGGCGTCGGCCGGGAGGCGCTTCTTCGCCGCCGGGTCGCCGTAGAGCGTCCAGCGGAGGAACTCGACAGTGGTGTCGGCGACCACGCCCAGCGCCTTGCCGTCGCCGAGCAGCGCCCGGCCGTGGTCACCCTTCGGCAGGCTGAGCATCGCCTTCGGCCACGGCACCACGTCGTACACGGCCTTGCCGGCGGCGTACGACACCACCTCGTCGGCCTCGCCGTGCACGAACAGCTGCGGCGCGGCGGCACCGGCGAACGCGGTGCCCACACCGAGCGCGGTGCCGGCGAAGACGATGCCCGCGTCCAGCCGCTCGTCCCGGCCCGCGGTGAACAGCCCGATCGTGGTCACGCCACCGGCGCTGTGCCCGGTCGCGGCCACCCGCTCCGGGTCCAGCCGGCCGCGCAGCGGATCGCCCGCCTTCTCGCCCAGCGCGAGCACGCGCGTCAGCACGTACGACACGTCGGCCGGCTGGTTGAGCACGTCCAGCGGGTTGCCGTCGGTGCCCCGGGAGGTGTGCGGGAAACGCGGCGCGGCGACCACGAACCCGGCCGCCGCCCAGCGGGTCAGCAGCGCCTGGTAGTCCTCCGGCCGGGCGCTGAGCCCGTGGCTGAACAGCACCACAGGGAACCGCCCGTCCGCCGCCGGGGCGGAACGTTCGACCGCGCCACCGGCCGCGCCCGCCGCCGGGTACCAGAGCGTCACCGGCAACGGCCGGTCGCCGTCGCGGTTCAGCTTCACCTGGCGTACGCCGACCGCGAAGCTCTCCGTGGGCGCCTTGCCGGCGGGTACGCGCGGCGCCGGCGTGGCACTGGTCGGTGGGGCGTCGGGGGCGGGCCGCCCGGCCGGGGCGGTGGGCTGCTCCGAGCAGCCGGTGAGGGCGGCGCCGAGCACGGCGGCGGTGATCAGGGCGGCGGGACGACGGCGCATGAACTCGATTGTGCCTCGCGATCGCGGCGGCCAGGCCCGGTCAGCGCGGCGGGTGACCGTCCGCTGACGCCCGGAGACGAGCCAGGTCGGCGGCGTCCTTGGCCCGGCGCTGGCGTTCCGGCATCCAGACCGGGAACATTTCCTTGAACTCGATCTGCGCCGCGACGCTGATCACCGGTGCCGCGAGCGTGCCGATCAGGCCGGGCGGCCCGGCCAGCATGCCTTCCGGCAGGGCCGTGCCCGCCCACGGTCCGGCGCCGACGACGACCCGGCCGTCCGCGTCCCGGTCGAGGTACGCGAAGCTCAGCTCGACGTCGTCGCGCAGCAGGTCGAGTTGCGTCGTGGCGGGCATCCGGGGGTCGGGGCGCCAGCCGAGCGCGCCGAGCCGGTCGGCCAGCGTCTCGGCGTCGCGCCGCCAGCAGTACCAGTCGACGTCGACATGCGGACGGGTCACCTCGCCGAGGTGGAAGTCCATCGCCCAGCCCCCGCGCAGCCACACGTCGATCCCGCACGCGCCGGCGACGTCGACGACCTCCCGGATCGCCCTCAGCTGCCGGCCCGCCACCCCGTCCACCCCGCGCACGCTACCCACCCCGCCCGGACCCCGCTGCCCGCCCAGACCCTCACCCCCCGCCCAGACCCGGTCGATCATGATGTTGGCGGCGACAAACCGGACAGCGAACGCCGTCAACTTCATGATCGACGGGACAACAGGGAGGGTGGGAGGCGGGAGGTGGACGCTTCAGGTGGGGAGGGCGCGGGTGGTGAGGGTGGTGCCGGGCGCTGTCGCGTCGGTGGGGAGGCGGTGCAGGGCGGCGCGGTCGGCGTAGAGCGTCCAGCGCAGGAAGTCGGTGGTGGTGGCGAGCACCTGGGCGAAGCCGGGCCGTCCCGGCGTCAGGTACTCGCCGTGGCCCTGGCCGGTGAGGCTCAGGAAGGCGGCCGGCCCGAGGCAGCGAGCGTACGCGGCCCGGCCGATCGACTCCGGCACGATCCGGTCGGCGCTCCCGTGCACGAACAGCATCGGTGCGAGTGGGCGGGAGAGCCCGGCGACCATCCGGCCACCGGCGATCACGATTCCGGCCCGTACCGGGGACGGCTGCCCGGAGGCGAACATGCCGAGCGTGGTGTGCCCGCCGGCCGAGTGCCCGGCGGCGGCGAACCGGTCTACGGCCATGTGCGCGCCGAGCGGATCCCCGTGGCGGGCGCCCAGCCGGACCAGATGACGGATCAGTCGCCAGGCGTCGGCGGGCTGGTTGCGCACGTCGTCGCGGGTGTAGGCGCGGGCGCGCTGGTTCGTACGCGGATAGGTGGGTGCGACCACCACGAACCCGGCGGCGGCCCAGCGGGTGGTCAGCGCGGCGTGCAGGGCGGGCAGGCTGCGCAGCCCGTGGCTGTAGAGGACCACCGGGAAGTGTCCGGCCGCGAACGGCGCACCCGGCCGCACACGCGGTCCGCGCTCCGGGCCGGGGCTCGCCGGTGTGGGGTGGCCGGAGCCGGAGGGGGCCGCGAAGACCGGTGGGCGAGACGGCAGGGCCGCCGCAGCGCGCGGCCCGGACGGGCCGGACACGTCGGACCCGGCGGCGGGATCGACCGGCGGGTCGACGACGTCAGGGGGTGCGGGGGACGGTTGCGCCGGGTACCAGACGGTGACCGGCAGCGGCCGCCTGCCGTCCGGGTCGAGCGTGAACTGTCGCATCCCGACCGAGTACGGGCGCTCCGGCGCGGGCCCGACGGCGGCCGGGACCGGGTCGGGCGTGGCCACGGCCGGGCCGCAACCGGCCAGCAGCGCCGTCATCAGCGCGGCGACCAGCCGCTGCCCCCTCACACCTGCACGGTAGGCAGCCGAGCGGTCGGCCCGCGCCCGCCGTCCGGGCCGGTCGGTGCCGCCACCCGGGCGGCTCCCGCCTCCACCGGGTGGCCGGGTTTGCCCGATCCCGCCACCCGGATCCGCAGGTGGCGGCCCGGCGGGACATTCCGGTCCGGTCGGCTTCGCTAGGGTCAGCCGCATGGCTGAGAACTACACCGACCCGAGTGGCAACACCGCGCAGTTCCGCGCTTTCGTCGATTCTCCCGAGCCGGCCGCGTCGGCGTCGGCGCCGTCCCGCCTGCCGCTGATCGCCGGCGTGGCCGTCGCCGCCGTCGTGGTGGTCGCCCTGGTCGCCTGGATCGCTCTGGGCTGACCCAAGCTGACCCGGGCTGACCGTGGCTGATCCGGCCCGGCCGCGCGGAGGGTCGGGCGGTCAGACGCCGAGCACCTCACGGGTCTCGCGGGCGATCTCCCGCTCCTCGTCGGTGCCGACCACGAGCACCGCCACCTCCGCGCCGTCGGGGGAGACGAGCCGGTCGCCGTGGCCGTCGTTGCGCGCCGGGTCGACGGCGACACCGAGCCGCTCCAGCCCGGCCAGCGACGCCGCCCGTACCGGCGCGGCGTGCTCGCCGACCCCGGCGGTGAACGCGATCGCGTCGACCCGGCCGAGCAGCGCGTAGTACGCGCCGACGTAACCGGTGATCCGGCGGCAGTAGACGTCGAACGCCAGCGTCGCGTCCGGGTCACCGGCGTCGCGGCGGGCCAGCACCTCGCGCATGTCGTTGACGCCGGTCAGCCCGAGCAGGCCGCTGCGGTGGTTGAGCAGGTCGTCGATGTCGTCCACCACCATGCCGCCCTCGCGGCGCAGGTGGAAGATGACTGTCGGGTCGAGGTCGCCGCTGCGGGTGCCCATCACCAGGCCCTCCAGCGGGGACATGCCCATCGAGGTGGCCACGCTGCGCCCACCCTGGACGGCGCACGCGCTAGCCCCGTTGCCCAGGTGCAGCGTGATCGTGTTGAGCTGGTCGTACGGGCGGTCGAGCAGGTCGGCGACGCGACGCGAGACGTACGCGTGCGAGGTGCCGTGGAAGCCGTAGCGGCGCACCCCGTACCGCTCGGCGATGGCCTTGTCGATCGCGTACGTGGCGGCGGCCTCGGGCAGCGTGTGGTGGAACGCGGTGTCGAAGACCGCCACCTGCGGGACGTCCGGCAGCGCCTCCCGGGCCACCCGGATGCCGGCGAGGTTGGCCGGGTTGTGCAGCGGCGCGAGCGGCACCAGATCCTCGATCGCGGCGACGACCGCGTCGTCGATGCGTACCGGCGCGCTGAACTTCCGCCCGCCGTGCACCACCCGGTGGCCGACGCCGGTCAGCCCGGTCAGGTCGAGCCGGCCGATGATCTCCCGGACCGCGCTCTCGTGGTCGGCCGGCCCGCCGCCGGGTTCGCCGACCCGCTCGACGGTGCCCTTGTCCAGGACGTCGTCGCCGTCGTACAGCCGGTACTTGACCGACGAGGACCCGCTGTTGAGGACCAGGATGCGGCTCATTCCGACGCCTCCGCGGCGGCCTGGATGGCGGTGATCGCCACCGTGTTGACGATGTCCGGCACTGTGGCGCCGCGGGACAGGTCGTTCACCGGCCGCCGCAGGCCCTGCATGACCGGCCCGACCGCCACCGCCCCGGCCGACCGCTGCACCGCCTTGTACGTGTTGTTGCCCGTGTTCAGGTCCGGGAAGATGAACACCGTGGCCCGCCCCGCGACCGGGCTGTCCGGCAGCTTGGTGGCCGCCACCTGCGGGTCGATCGCGGCGTCGTACTGGATCGGGCCCTCGACCAGCAGGTCCGGCCGGCGTTCCCGGACCAGCTTGGTGGCCGCCGCGACCTTCTCCACGTCGGCGCCGGCGCCGGAGCTGCCGGTGGAGTACGACAGCATCGCCACCCGCGGCTCGATGCCGAACCGGGCCGCCGTGTCGGCCGACGAGATGGCGATGTCGGCGAGCTGGTCGGCGTCCGGGTCGGGGTTGACGGCGCAGTCGCCGTACACCAGCACCCGGTCGGCGAGCAGCATGAAGAAGACGCTGGAGGCGACGGAGACGCCGGGCACGGTCCGGATGATCTCGAAGGCCGGGCGGATGGTGGCGGCTGTGGTGTGGGTGGCGCCGGAGACCATGCCGTCGGCATGACCGGTCTGCACCATCATCGTGCCGAAGTAGTTGGGCTGCGCCACGATGTCGTGCGCCAGCTCCACGGTGACGCCGCGGTGGGCGCGCAACCGCGCGTACGCCTGCGCGAACTCGTCCCGCCACGGGCTGGTCACCGGGTCGACGACCTGGGCGTCACCGAGGTCGACGCCGAGTTCCCGGGTGCGCCGGGCGATCTCGTCCGGGCGGCCGAGCAGGGTGATCTCGGCGACGCCCCGGCGCAGCAGCACCTCGGTCGCGCGCAGGATCCGCTCGTCCGCGCCCTCGGGCAGCACCAGCCGGCGGCGCCGGGCGCGGGCCCTGTCGATCAGGTCGTTCTCGAACATCAGCGGGGTGACCCGCGCGGACCGGCTGACCCGCAGCCGGCGGGCCAGGTCGTCGGTGTCCACGCAGCGTTCGAACGCGCCGAGCGCGGCCTCGACCTTGCGCGGGTTGGCGGTGCTGGGGCGGCCCTCGATCCGGCTGGACGCGGCCACCGTGTCGTAGCTGTCGCTCGGCACCGACAGCACGGGGAGCCCGGTGTTCATCCGCTCGACCAGGCGCATGGCCCGCGGATCGGGCTGCTCGCCGAGCGTGAGCACCAGCCCGGCCAGCGACACCTGCCCGGCCACGTGCGCGGCGCCGGCGGCCACCAGCAGGTCCGCCCGGTCGCCCGGGGTGATCACCAGCGCCCCGTCGGTGAGGTGGTCCAGCAGCGTCGGCACGTGCGCCGCGCCCACCACGTAGTCGAGCACGTCGCGGTCGAGTGCGGTCTCGTCGCCGGTGAGCACCGTGCCGTGCAGCGCCGCCGCCACCTCGGCCACCGTCGGCGCCGACACGGTCGGCACCTCGGGGATCGCGTACGCGGGCACCGGCAGCTCGGGCAGCGTCATCGGCTCCGGCACGCGGTTGGCCAGCGCCGCGATCACCGTCGCGCCGAGGTCGGCCAGATCGTGGTACGCGCCGCGCAGCGCCGCCGCGATCGTGTCGGGCGTCTGCCCGAACCCGTCCACGACGGGCACCACGACGCTGCCGAACTCGGTCGCCAGCCGGGCGTTGAAGGCCAGCTCGCGGGGACCGGTGCCGTCGCCGTAGGCGAAGTCGCTGCCGACCACCACTATCGCCGGGCAGCGTCGCTCGACCTCCCGGTAGCGGGTGACGATCCGGGAGATGAGCTCCTCCCGGCGGCCGTCCGCGACGAGCGCGCTCGCCTCGGCGTACGTGGCGCCGTACAGCTCGTCGACCGGCAGTTCCATCCGGTAGCGCTCGGTGAGCAGGGCGAGGATCGGGTCGGTGCCGTCACCGGCGACGAGCGGCCGGAACGCACCTATCCGTTCCACCTGGCGGGACAACAACTCGGCCAGGCCGAGCGCCACTGTCGATTTTCCCCCGCCCGAACCAACGCCGGTCAGGTACACGCTGCGCGCCACGGCACCCAACCTACAAGATCGAGGTCACTGCTGCCCGTTCTGCCTGGTCACACCGGCTAGCCAGGGGAGAAGGCGGGATTTTTTCGCATCTACACTTGCCGCGTGGATGGCCCGACCGCACTGATTCCCGTCGTACCGGAATCGCCCCCCGTCTTCGTCGACCCGAGCGGGCGGCGACGCCGGCGGCTGCGCCGTCTCGCCTACTGCGCCGGCGCGGCGGGTGTGGTCTACACGGTCATGGTCGGGGTCAGCTTCGCCGGCGGGCCGATCACCCCGGACAGCGTCATCCCGTTCGTCGAGCCGACCAGCGAGCAGCGGCTGCCCTCGCCGAACCCGCCGGCGTCGCCCGCGCCCGCTGTGACCCGTCCCACGCCGGACGCGCCCGCCGACGTCCGGACCGCTCCGGTGCGGGTGCCGGCCACCTCCGTCGCCCCCGCCGCCACGGCCTCGCCGAGCCCTCGGTACCCACGGCCGACCCGGACCGCCCCGACCGTGCCGCGGACCACCCCGGCGGCCACCACCGCGCCGCCCACCGCCCCCACCGCCGAGGTGCCGCCGCCACCCGCTGTCGATCCACCGCCGGTCGTCGACCCGCCCGCCGACCCCGTCGCGCCGGCCGATCCCGCCGATGAGTGACGAGGCGCCCGCCCGCCCGTCGACAGGTGACCAGCCCACCGCCCCACTGGACCCCCGCCGCGTGCACGCCGCCCGCCGGCACCGGGCCGGGCGGCGGCCGGACGACGCGCCCACAGTCGTGCTGGACGTCCGGCAGATCCCCGGCGCGCGGCAGATCCCCGGTGCGCGCCGGTCCCGTGGGCGGCGTCTGCTGCCCCGGCCGAGCTGGGCCCTGGTCACGATGGTCGTGGTCGTCCTGGCCGGTCTGCTGGTCGTCGAGGCGTACACGAACGCCGCGTTCGTGCCCGACAACCGGGTGACGCCCGGCAGCCAGCGGGAGGTCCCCAGCTCGGTCATCGGGGGCGGCCCGATCGTCAACGTCGGCGCGGAGGGCCGGACCCAGTCGCACCGGCTGCCGCCGCGTACCGTCGCGCTCACCTTCGACGACGGGCCCGACCCGCGGTGGACGCCGGAGGTGCTGCGCGTCCTGGACAAGTACCAGGTGAAGGGCACCTTCTTCGTCATCGGCTCACAGGTCGTCCGCAACCCGGAGGTGACCCGCCGGCTGGTGGCCGAGGGACACGAGCTGGGCGTGCACACGTTCACCCATCCCGACCTCGCCGCGCTGCCGGACTGGCGGCGGGAACTGGAGTACGCACAGACGCAGCTCGCCGTCGCCAGCACCACAGGCGTCCGGCCGTCGCTGCTGCGGTTCCCGTACTCGTCCCGCGCGGACGCCTACACCGACCGGGACTGGCCGATGCTGCGGCAGGCCGGCGAACTGGGCTACCTCACAGTGGTCAACGACGTCGACAGCCGGGACTGGGAGCTTCCGTCGGTCGAGGAGATGGTCGCCAACGCCACGCCGGACGGGACGGCCGGCACGATCGCGCTCTGGCACGACGCGGGCGGCGACCGGTCCGGCACCGTGGCCGCGCTGGACCGGTACATCCCGATGATGCTGGAGCGCGGCTACCGCTTCACCACGGTCAGCGAAGGGCTCAACCAGACGTTCGCGGCGGCAGGCGTATCAGGCCCGGTCGGCGGGCAGACGGCGGCCCCGCTCGACGAGCGGTGGCGGGGACACGTGCTGGTCGGCGCGGTACGCGTGGCAGACGGCATGTTCGGGATGCTCGGCGTCTTCTTCGTGCTCGTCGGGGTGCTCACCGTCGGCCGGACCCTGCTGCTGTTCGTCATGGCACCACGGCACGCGGCCCGCCGCCGTCGCCGCGACTGGTCCTGGGGGCCGCCGGTCACCGAACCGGTCTCGGTGATCGTGCCCGCGTACAACGAGCGGGAGGGCATCGCCGCGGCGGTCCGCTCGCTGGCCCTGGGCGACCACCCCGGCGGCATCGAGGTGGTGGTGGTCGACGACGGCTCGACCGACGGCACCGCCGACATCGTGGCGGCGCTGCGCCTGCCGAACGTCCGGGTCGTGCGCAAGCCCAACGGCGGCAAGCCGAGTGCGCTGAACACGGGTGTCGCGCTGGCCCGGCACGACCTGATCGTCATGGTCGACGGCGACACGATCTTCGAGCCGGACTCGGTGCGCCGGCTGGTCCAGCCGTTCGCCGACCCCGGGGTCGGCGTGGTCGCCGGCAACGTCAAGGTCGGCAACCGCCGCGGCCTGATCGCCAAGTGGCAGCACATCGAGTACGTCATCGGCTTCAACCTCGACCGCCGCCTCTACGAGACGCTGCGCTGCATGCCCACCGTCCCGGGTGCGATCGGCGCGTTCCGGCGCCAGGCGCTGGAGCAGGTGGGCGGCATGACCGACGACACGCTGGCCGAGGACACCGACGTCACCATCGCCCTCGGCCGGGCCGGCTGGCACATCGTGTACGAGGAGAGCGCCCGCGCCTGGACCGAGGCCCCGACCACCGTCGGCCAGTTGTGGAAGCAGCGGTACCGGTGGAGCTACGGCACCCTCCAGGCGATGTGGAAGCACCGGCGCTCGGTGACCGACAGCGGCCGGTCGGGCCGGTTCGGCCGCCGGTGCCTGTCGTTCCTGACGCTGTTCGGTGTGCTGCTGCCGCTGGCCGCCCCGGTGATCGACCTGCTCGCGATCTACGGGCTGATCTTCCTGGATCGCAGCGACACAGTGGTGGCCTGGCTGGCGATGCTCGCGCTCCAGCTCCTCACCGCGGTGCTCGCCTTCCGGCTGGACCGGGAGAAGCTCGGCGTGCTCTGGGTGCTGCCGTTGCAGCAGTTCGTCTACCGGCAGGTGATGTACCTGGTGCTGCTCCAGGCCGTCGGCACCGCGCTGACGGGCGGCCGGCTCGGCTGGCAGAAGCTGCGGCGTACCGGAGACCTCCGGGTCGCCGGGCGGGGCGCGACCGGCTGAGACCCGGCCGCGCGGCGCGTCGGTCCGTCGCCCGGTCAGTCGTCGTCCGGGTCGTCGAGGCGGGCCAGCCAGGTGGCGAACCGCTCGATCGGGGTCTCGAACTCCGGGTTCAGATCGATGAAGTCACGCAGCCGCTCGCCCAGCCACTCCATGCTGACCTGCTCGTCGCCACGGCGCTCGACCAGCTCCTCGATGCCACGGTCGGTGAAGTACACGGTGTTCCTCTCGTCGTCGTACGGCAGCGGCCCGCCCCGGGTCGGGACGGGCCGCTGCCGGTGATGTCACGGGCGGGGAAGAGCCGCCTCGATCAGCGCGTTCTGCTCGACCTCGTGCATCTTCGCCGAGCCGACCGCCGGGGCGGCGGCGGCCGGGCGGGAGATGCGGCGCAGCCGGACCTCGGGCAGGTGCTCCAGCAGGTTGAGCGCGACGAACGACCAGGCGCCCTGGTTGGCCGGCTCCTCCTGGACCCAGGCGAAGTCCTCGGCGTTCGGGTACTGCGCCAGCGCGGCCCGGACCTCCTCGACGGGCAGCGGGTAGAGCTGCTCCATCCGGAGGATCGCGGTGTCGGTGACGCCCCGCTCCTGCCGGGCCTGGAACAGGTCGTAGTAGACCTTGCCCGAGCAGAGCAGCACCCGCTTCACCTGCTCCGGCGCCGGAGCCGCGGTGTCGGCCAGCACCGGCTGGAACGTCCCGGTGGTGAAGTCCTCCACCGGCGACACGCAGAGCTTGTGCCGCAGCAGCGACTTCGGCGTGAACACCACCAGCGGCTTGCGCTTGGGCGACAGGGCCTGGCGGCGCAGCAGGTGGAAGTAGTTCGCCGGGGTGGTCGGGATGGCCACCCGCATGTTGTCCTCGGCGCAGAGCTGGAGGAACCGCTCCGGGCGGCCGGAGGTGTGGTCCGGGCCCTGGCCCTCGTGGCCGTGCGGCAGAAGCAGGGTCACCGCGGAGCGCTGGCCCCACTTCACCTCGCCGGAGGAGATGAACTCGTCGATCACCGACTGGGCGCCGTTGACGAAGTCACCGAACTGGGCCTCCCAGGCCACCAGCGCGTTGATGTTCTCCACCGAGTAGCCGTACTCGAAGCCCATGGCCGCGTACTCGGAGAGCAGCGAGTCGTGGACGAAGAAGCGCGACCGCTCGCCGTCGGCGGTGAGTGACTTCAGCGGCAGGTAGTCCTCGCCGGTCTTGGCGTCGACCACCGAGGCGTGCCGCTGGACGAACGTGCCGCGGCGCGAGTCCTGCCCGGCGAGCCGGACGGTGACCCCGTCGTGCAGCAGCGTGCCGAACGCGATGATCTCGGCGAAGCCCCAGTCGATGCCGCCCTCGACGGACATCTTGCGGCGCCGCTCCAGCAGCTGCTGGATCCGCTTGTGCGGGGTGAAGCCCTCCGGCAGGTTGACGTGCGCCTCGCCGATCGCCTTGACCACTGCGGCGTCGGTGGCGGTGTCGACCTGCGGCTCCGGCTCCTCCTCCCGCGCCGGGCGGCTGAGCTGACGCGGGGTGGTCGCGGCGTCCCGGGTGGCCTTGAAGACCCGCTCAAGCTGCCCCTGGTAGTCGCGCAGCAGCTCCTCCGCGTCCTCCACGGTGATGTCGCCGCGCCCGATCAGCTCCTCGGTGTAGAGCTTCCGGACGGACCGCTTCGAGTCGATGATCTTGTACATCTCCGGGTTGGACATCGACGGGTCGTCGCCCTCGTTGTGCCCGCGCCGGCGGTAGCAGACCATGTCGATCACGACGTCCTTGTTGAACGCCTGCCGGTACTCGAACGCGAGCCGGGCCACCCGGACCACGGCCTCCGGGTCGTCGCCGTTCACGTGGAAGATCGGCGCCTGGATCATCCGGGCCACGTCGGTGCTGTAGAGGCTGGACCGGCTGTACTCCGGGGCGGTGGTGAAGCCGACCTGGTTGTTGACGACCACGTGCACGGTGCCGCCGGTGCGGTAGCCGCGCAGCTGGGACAGGTTGAGCGTCTCGGCCACAACGCCCTGGCCGGCGAAGGCGGCGTCACCGTGCACCGCCAGCGGCAGCACGGTGTAGCCCTCCAGCTTGAGGTCGATGCGGTCCTGCTTGGCCCGGACGATGCCCTCCAGCACCGGGTCCACGGCCTCCAGGTGCGACGGGTTCGCCACCACCGACACCTTGACCGCGTGCTCGCCGTCCGGGGTGGTGAACTTGCCGTTCTGGCCGAGGTGGTACTTCACGTCGCCCGAGCCCTGCGTGGACCGCGGGTCGAGGTGCCCCTCGAACTCGGAGAAGATCTTCTCGTACGGCTTGCCGACGATGTTCGCCAGCACGTTGAGCCGGCCGCGGTGGGCCATGCCGATGACGACCTCGTCCAGCCCGGCCTCGGCGGAGCACTCCAGCACCTCGCCGAGCAGCGGGATCAGCGACTCGCCGCCCTCCAGCGAGAAGCGCTTCTGGCCGACGTACTTGGTCTGGAGGAACGTCTCGAACGCCTCGGCGGCGTTGAGCCGGTTCAGCACGTGCTTCTGCTCGTCGGAGCTGGGCTTCTCGTACTTGCGCTCGACCCGCTCCTGGATCCAGCGCCGCTCCTCCGGGTCCTGGATGTGCATGTACTCGATGCCGACCCGGCGGCAGTACGAGTCGCGCAGCACGCCGAGGATCGACCGCAGCTTCATCCGCTGCTGGCCGGCGAAGCCGTTGACCGGGAAGACGCGGTCGAGGTCCCAGAGCGTGAGCCCGTGCTGGAGCACGTCCAGGTCCGGGTGCTTACGGATCTTGAACTCCAGCGGGTCGGTGTCGGCCATCAGGTGGCCGCGCACCCGGTACGCGTGGATCAGCTCGTGCACCCGAGCGGTCTTGTTGATCTGGCCTTCGCTGTCGACGGCCACGTCGCGCATCCAGCGCACCGGCTCGTACGGGATCCGCAGCGAGGTGAAGATGTCGTCGTAGAAGCCGCGCTCGCCGAGCAGCAGCTCGTGCATGACCTTCAGGAACTCGCCGGACTGCGCGCCCTGGATGATCCGGTGGTCGTACGTGCTGGTCAGCGTGATGACCTTGCTGACCGCGTTCTCGGCCAGGGTGGCCTCGCTCATGCCCTGGTAGGGGGCCGGGTATTCCATCGCGCCGACGCCGATGATGGCGCTCTGCCCCTGCATCAGGCGCGGGATCGAGTGCACCGTGCCGATGCCGCCCGGGTTGGTGAGCGAGATCGTGGTGCCGGAGTAGTCCTCCATGGTCAGCTCGTTGCGGCGGGCGCGCCGGACCACGTCCTCGTACGCCTGCCAGAACTGCCGGAAGTCCATCTGCTCGCAGCCCTTGATGGACGGCACCACCAGGTTGCGTGAGCCGTCCGGCTTGACCAGGTCGATCGCGATGCCCAGGTTGACGTGCTCCGGGCGGACCATCGCCGGCTTGCCGTCGACCTCGGCGAAGGAGTTGTTCATCTCCGGGTGCTCGACGACCGCGCGGACGAGCGCGTACCCGATCAGGTGGGTGAAGCTGACCTTGCCACCGCGACCGCGGGTCAGGTGGTTGTTGATCACGATGCGGTTGTCGACGAGCAGCTTGGCCGGGACGGCGCGCACGCTCGTGGCGGTCGGGACGGCGAGCGACGCGTCCATGTTCTGCACGATCTTGGCGGCGACGCCGCGCAGCGGCGTGGTGCCCGCGGCGCTCGCGGTCGGCGCCTTGGCGGCCGGCTTGGCCGGGGCGGACTTCTTGGCCGGCTCGGGCGCCTTCGCCGCCGGCTTGGCGGCGGGCTTGGCCGGAGCGGGCGCGGCCTTGGGGGTGGCCTTCGGCTCGGTCTTGGCGGGCTGCGCGGTGACGGTCGCCACCGCCTCCTGCTGCTCGGCCGGCTCCGGCTTCGCGGCCGGCTTGGCCTGCCCGTCCGGGCGCGGTGTGGCGGCGCCCGGGGCCGGCCGGTAGTCGGCGAAGAAGTCGTGCCAGGCCGAATCGACGCTCGAGGGGTCGGCGAGGTAGCGCTGGTACATCTCCTCGACGATCCACTCGTTCGGGCCGAAACCCGCCAGTGGGTTCTCCTGCGAAGTCTGCTGGGTCGACACGGCCGCTAATCGCCTCTTTCACGCGGTTGTGAATGTCACGGTGGCCCCCGGTGACCCCCGGTTGCCGACGCTGGGTAAACCGATGCCAAGGCTACGCCGTGCGCTGCGCGCAGGCATTCTCGCCTCCGGCTGGTGGTCCGTTTCACAGAAGATGCCAGAAGTTCGGCAAACGCTGCGTGATCCGCCGACTCCTGCTAGACGAGCGAGACCCCGGCCGATGACGTCCGTCACCGACCGGGGTCCGTCCCCGACGCGAGGTCAGGAGATGTCGCGCTTGCGGATCGTGGCCACGCCGATCGCGCCGGCCACCACCGCGTACCCGATCAGCACCAGGGCGCCGGCCCACTGCGGCGGGTTACCAGGGATGTCCGTGTCACCGCCGACCATGAGCCCGGAGGCCAGCGACGGGACCAGCAGCTGGAGCTTGTTGATCCAGTCGCCGTACCGCGCCGCGAGGAGGCTGAGGACGATGACCGCGCCGATCGCGCCGCCCAGGTAGAACAGGATGCCGGTCACGGTGGCGCCGATCTGGCTGCGGATCAGCACGCCGAGCCCGACGCCGAGCACCGACCACAGCAGGTACGCCAGGCCGTTGAGCGCGATCGCCCGCCACACGGCGCCGCTGCCGAGCTGCGAGCCGACGTCCACCGAGCTGAGGATCAGCGGCGCGGTGACCAGGTTCAGCACCGTGGTGACGAGCCAGAACAGCAGCGCCAGCACGCCGGCCGCGGCCAGCTTGGCCAGCATCACAGCGGTGCGGTGCGGCGCGGTGAGGAACGTGGTGGTCACCGTCTGGTGGAAGAACTCGCTGGTCACCACCACGATGCCCAGCAGCAGCACGATGAGCAGCCCGAAGAACTGGCCGTTCGTGTAGAGGTTGGCCGCCAGGTTGTCGGCGGCCGAGATGGCCTGCAACTGGTCGGACTGGTCGGCCGGCACCTCGCCGAAGTCCCCGCCGGCCAGCGCCTCGGTCTGCAACCAGTTGAAGAACAGCGTGAGCGCCCACAGCGCCAGGCTGATCAGCCCGAAGATCCACCAGGTGCTGGTGGTACGGATCTTGAGCAGTTCGGATCGGACAAGCGTCATCGGATCTCCGCCTTTCCGGCCGTCAGCTCCAGGAAGACCCCTTCGAGGTCGGGGCGCTCGGTGGTCAGCTCGTGCAGCTCGACCTTGGCGGCCAGCGCGACCCGGCCCACAGCCGGCGCGTCCACGCCGGTCACCAGCAGCGCGCCGTGCGGGTCGGTGTCGACGACGGCCGACTGCTCGCGCAGCGCCGCGGTCAGTTCGTCGGCCTGCGGGGTGCGCACCCGCACCCGCACGTCGTGCGTCATCGAGGCCATCACCTGGTCGACCGGGCCCTGCCGGACCAGCTTGCCGGCCGCGATGATCACCACGTCGTCGGCGAGCAGCTGCATCTCGGAGAGCAGGTGGCTGGAGACCAGCACCGTCCGTCCCTCGGCGGCCAGCCCCTTGAGGAAGCCGCGCATCCAGCGGATGCCCTCCGGGTCCAGGCCGTTGGCCGGCTCGTCCAGGATCAGCACCTGCGGGTTGCCGAGCATCGCGGCGGCGATGCCGAGCCGCTGCTTCATGCCGAGCGAGTAGCCCTTGAACTTGCGCTTGGCGGCGGGCGAGAGCCCGACCAGGGCGAGCGCCTCGTCGGCGCGCTCCTTCGGCAGGCCCGCCGCAGCGCAGATCACCCGCAGGTGGTTGATGCCGGTGCGGCCCTTGTGCGCGCTGGACGCCTCCAGCACCGCGCCGACCGTACGCAGCGGATCGGGCAGGTCGGCGTACCTGCTGCCGCCGATGGTGGCCGTGCCGGCGCTCGGCGTCACCAGGTTGAGCAGCATGCGCAGCGTGGTCGTCTTACCGGCGCCGTTGGGGCCGAGGAAGCCGGTGACCCGGCCCGGCTCGACCGTGAACGACAGGTTGTCCACCGCGCGGACGGTCTTGTATTGCTTGGTCAGGCCGGACACGATGATCTGGCCGGTCCCGGCACTGGGGCGTGGCTGCCCGTCGGACATCATTCTCCTCTCCTGCCCCGGCGGGCTCGTCGCGCGCCGGTGGGGGCGCCGTTGCGGGGGCACCCGGCAACAGCCTTCCAACCCGGCGCAAGGGGGTCAATCAGGCGGGACGCGTACGCGCCGTCCTCCTCAGGGAGGAGATCACCGGGTCGGCAGCGCCACCCAGGTGGCCCGGGCGCGGCCGAGCAGCGCGCCGTCCGAACCGTACAGGCTGGTGTGCACCTCGGCCTTGCGTCCCTCACCGCCGACCGCGAGGCCGGTCACCACGCACTCGTCGCCGGGCGGTGGCAGCGCCGTGACCTGCGCGGCGATCCGCCCCAGCACGTACGGCCGGCCGGGCGCGAGCACCGCCCAGCCACCCGGGCAGTCCAGCGCCGCCCACACAGTCGCGGGCACCACGTCGGCCGGCGCGCGGAACGGCGCGGCGGTCCGCCCGTCCGGCAGCCGCCCGGGGAAGATCCGCAGCCCGTCCGGGTTCGCCGGGCCGCAGACGTAGCAGCGGGGGAAGGGGTGGTCGACCAGACCGGGGTACGCCCGCGCGGCGTCGGCCGCCGTCGCCCGGTCCACCGGCGGCACCACCGCGTCGACCGGTTCGACCCGGCGTACCTGGGCGATCAGGTGTCCGTCCGGATCGCGTACCTCGCCGTCGGCGGCGGTCAGCGGCGTGTCCAGCGGCGGCGGCCGGCGCAACGTGACCTCCACCGGGCCCCGGTCGTCGATCAGCGCGGCGAAGATCCCGGCGCTCCAGCCGCCGTTGCCGGAGCCGTCCGGCCCCTGGAAGCGGGCCTCGACCAGCATGTGCACCTCCGGTTCCCCTCCGCCGGCGCCGTCGCGGGCGGTCCGCCCGGCAGCCTCGCACACGCCGGTCCCGTCCCGGCCGTCCCGGTTCGCACGCCGCCGCCGACCGGCGTTCACCGGATCGACACCCCTCATCCCGCCCGGTGGCAACCCGGGGCACCTACACAGGAGTCATGGCCGTTCTGCACGCCGCTGGCGCACCGCTCACGACCAGCGGTTACACCCTGCTGATCGCCGACGACCCGACACTGGTCGCGGCCGCGCAACGCCTGCGCCACGAGGTGTTCGCCGGCGAACTCGGCGCCACCCTGCCGACCGCCGCCACCGGGCTCGACACCGACGGGTTCGACGCGTACTGCGACCACCTGGTGGTGCTGCACGAGGGGACCGGGGAGGTCGTCGGCACGTACCGGCTGCTGCCGCCCGGCCGCACCGACCGCCGGTACGCCGACGCCGAGTTCGACCTGGGCCCGCTCGCCCCGCTCCGCGACGACCTGGTCGAGGCGGGCCGCTCCTGCGTCCACCCGGACCACCGCACCGGCGCCGTGATCAACCTCATGTGGGCCGGGATCTGCCGCTACCTGCACCTGCGCGGCGCCCGCTGGCTCGGTGGCTGCGCCTCGGTGCCGGTCGCCGACGGCGGGACCGCCGCCGCGCAGGTGTGGGCCGAGGTCACCGCCCGGCACCTCGCCCCGCCGCTGCTGCGGGTCACCCCGCGCCGGCCCTGGTCCGCCGAGGCGCCCGCCGCCGACCTCGCCGCGCTCACCCCGGCGCGACGCCGGGCGCTCGTGCCGCCGCTGCTGCGCGGCTACCTGCGGCTGGGCGCCTGGGTGGCCGGCGAGCCCGCGTACGACAGGGACTTCGGCTGCGCCGACTTCTACGTGCTGTTCTCGCTGGACCGGATGAACCCGCGCTACCTGCGGCACTTCCTCGGCGAGGCCGGGTCGTGACCGCCGCCGCCGAGCCGTGGGCGGCCGGTCCGGTTGCCGGGGAGGGCCTGTGGCGGCCCGCCTCGGGCTGCGGGCCGGACTGTCTGCCGCCGCACGCCGCCCCGGACGTGTCGTGGCTGCGCCGGGCCGGGCGGCTGCTCGGCGTACTCGGAATGCTCCTGGCCGGGACGGGTCTGGTCGCGCTGCTGCCGGTGCTGCCCGCCGCCCGGGGCCGGGCCGCGTCGCGGGGCTGGGCGCGGTGGACGCTGCGTACCCTCGGGGTGCGTCTGCTGGTCCGCGGCCGGGTGCCGCGCGGGCGCGCGCTGCTGGTCGCCAACCACGTGTCCTGGCTGGACGTCCTGGCGGTGCTCGCCGTGTCGCCGGCCCGGATGCTGGCGAAGCGCGAGGTCCGGAGCTGGCCGCTGGTGGGTGCCCTGGCCGCCGCGGCGGGCACCGTCTTCGTGGACCGGTCCCGGCCGCGTGACCTGCCGGCCACCGTCGCGCGGGTGGCCGGCGCGCTGCGGTCCGGGCGGTCGGTGGCGGTGTTCCCGGAGGGTACGACCTGGTGCGGCGCCGCGACGGACTGCCGCCCGAGCCGCGGCTTCCGCCCGGCGATGTTCGAGGCCGCCGTGGCGGCGGGCGCGCCGGTGGTGCCGTTGAGCCTCGGCTACCGGTACGCGGGCGACCCGAGCACGCTGCCCGCCTTCCTCGGCGAGGAGACGCTCTGGGCGTCGATGCGCCGGGTGCTCGCCGCCCGGGACCTGACCGTGTCGGTGACGGTGAGCGCCGCGCTGCACCCGGCCGAGGGCGCGGACCGCCGGGCGCTGGCCCGGATCGCCGAGGCCGCGGTCCGCCCGGCCCCGCGTCCCGTGCTCGCGACCCAGCTCGACCTGGCGGCCTGACCGCGCCGTCGTCGGGGACGCGACATAGTCGCGATAGTGTCTTGTTCAGTCGCGATGTATCGCGTTACGCTCCTCGCAACACCTGGCGTGCCGTGGGCCGGTACGCCGACGAGGGGAGCGTGTCATGGCCAGTTGGACGGTCGACAACCCGCAGCGCATCACGCTGGACGAGCCGATCACCCGGCTCGACGCCGAGCTGATCAGCGGCCGGCTGAACGTGGTCGGCGCCGACGGTCCGGCCCGGGTCGACGTGACCCGGATCAGCAGCCGGCCGCTTCTCGTCGAGGTACGCGACGGGCGGCTGACGATCCGGCACAAGCGCAAGCCCGGCCTGCTCGGCATCTTCTCCTGGTTCGGCAACCGGATCCGGGCCGAGGTGTCGGTCGCCGTTCCGCCGGACGTGCTCGCCACCCTGTCGGTGGTCAGCGGCGCGCTCGTCGCCTCCGGGCTGCGCCGGGAGACCCGGGTCGACGTCACCTCCGGGCAGGTCACGCTGCGCGGGCTGCGGGGACGCACCAGCGCGAAGGTCATCTCCGGGCCGGTCGAGGCGCTCGGCATCGGCGGCGACCTGGACCTGGAGACGGTCTCCGGTGAGCTGATCCTCGCCGACAGCGCGCCCGAGCGGGTCCGCGCGCACGCCGTCTCCGGCTCGATCACCTGCGACCTGGACAACCCGCGCGGCAGCGAGATCCGGCTCAGCGCCATCTCCGGCAGCATCACCGTGCGGGTCCGCGAGGACAGCGACCTCACAGTGCACCTGCACACCACCTCCGGCAAGATCACCAGCGGCTTCCCCCAGGTGGACGGCGGTGGGCGCGGGCTGGGCTCGATCAAGGACAGCCACGGTGTGCTCGGTGGGGGTGCGGGTAGGCTCTGGGCCTCCGCGACCTCCGGCAGCATCGCGCTGCTCGCCCGCCCGGTCGCGCCCGCCGACCATGTGGAGGACGTGCCGTGACCGCCGTGTTCAGCCACGGCCGGCTCCGGCTCTACCTGCTGAAGCTGCTCGACGACGGCCCGAAGCACGGCTACGAGCTGATCCGTCTGCTGGAGGAGCGCTTCCTCGGCCTGTACGCGCCCAGCGCCGGCACCATCTACCCGCGCCTGCAACGGCTGGAGGCGGAAGGGCTGGTCACGCACACCGCCGCGGGCGGGCGCAAGGTCTACGAGATCACCGAGGCGGGCCGCGCCGAACTGCGGCAGCGCGCCGACGAGCTGTCGACGCTGGAGAGCGACATCGGCGCCGCCGTCGAGGACCTCTCCGCGCTGGCCGGTGAGATACGCACCGAGGTACGCGGATCGGTGCGCGACCTGAAGCGGGAGCTGCGCGAGGTGGCCCGGCAGACCCGGCAGGGCGGCTGGAGGGCGTCCGCGACCACCCGGCCGGCGGGCGACGGGGGATCGGCCCGCCCGGACGAGTCGCCGCTGCTCGCCGACTTCGACCAGCGGCTCGCCGCGTTCACCGTCGAGGTCGGGGCGCTGGTCCGGGCCCGGCGGCTCAGCGACAACCAGCTCCGTACCGCGATCCGGCTGCTCGACGGTGCGCTGGAAGGGCTGCGGCGGCTGCTCCGCTGATCTCACAGGTTGTTTCCAGGGAGCACCCAGCGCGGCCGCAGCCGGAGCACGGATGATGGGTGCCATGGCGGCTACCCAGACCGAGGCCCGGCTTCTCGTCGTCGAGGACGATCCCAACATCCTCGAACTGCTCTCCGCGAGCCTGCGCTTCGCGGGCTTCGACGTGGCCACCGCGACCAGCGGCAGCGCCGCACTCAACGCCGCCAAGGACCACCGGCCCGACCTGGTGGTGCTCGACGTGATGCTGCCCGACCTGGACGGCTTCGAGGTCATCCGGATGCTGCGCGAGGGCGGTACGCGTACCCCTGTGGTGTTCCTGACCGCGCGTGACGCCACCGACGACAAGATCCGCGGGCTCACCCTGGGCGGCGACGACTACGTCACCAAGCCGTTCAGCCTGGAGGAGCTGACCGCCCGTATCCGGGCCGTGCTGCGGCGTACCGCGACCGGTGAGCAGGCCCCGTCCCGCCTCACCTTCGCCGACCTGGAGCTGGACGAGGAGACCCACGAGGTGCACCGGGCCGGCCAGCGGGTGCAGCTGTCGCCGACCGAGTTCAAGCTGCTGCGCTACCTGATGCTCAACGCCAACCGGGTGCTCAGCAAGGCGCAGATCCTCGACCACGTCTGGAACTACGACTTCCGCGGTGACGACAACATCGTCGAGTCCTACATCTCGTACCTGCGGCGCAAGGTCGACAACACCCAGCCCCGGCTGATCCACACGCTCAGGGGAGTGGGATACGTGCTCCGCAAGCCGGCGGCGTGAACGTCGTCCACGACGCGAAGGGCAGGCTGCGCAGCGTCCCGCTCCGGCTGAAGCTCGTCGCCGCGGTCCTCGCGCTCGTGGCTGTGGCGCTGGTGGTGATCAGCGGCCTGACGGCGTTCCTGCTGCGGAACTATCTGATCGGGCAGGCGGACGACCAGCTCCGCGGCGGCGCGTACACGGTGGCCAACACGCTCGACAAGGCCGGCGGCGGCGGGATCAAGATCACCATTCCGTCGGACTACGTGGCGTCCGTGATGGCGCCCGGTGAGCTGCCGGAGGAGCCGACGCGCTACGAGGGCCTGCGCGAAGAGGAACTGCCCCGGTTCCCCGCCGACTACGCGGGCTACCAGGAGCGGGTGGGCGACCCGTTCACCGTGCGCTCCGAGGACGGCCGCAGCCGGTGGCGGATGCTCTACACCGCCCTGCCCGACGGGCGGATCATCGCGCTCGGGCAGCACCTCACCGGCGTGGACTCCGCGGTCGGCCGGCTGGTCTGGATAGACCTCCTGGTCGGCGGCGCGGTGCTGATCTCGCTGGCGTCGGTGGGCGCCGGGATCGTCCGTACCAGCCTGAAGCCGCTGGTGGAGATAGAGCGTACGGCGGCCGCCATCGCCGGCGGCGACCTGACCCGGCGGGTGCCCGACCCGGAGATGGGGCGGCCGTGCCCCACCTCGGAGCTGGGCCGCCTGTCCCGGGCACTGAACGCGATGCTCGCGCAGATCGAGGCCGCGTTCACCGCGCGGGCCGCCTCCGAGGCGGCGGCACGCAGCGCCGAGATGGGCGCACGGGACGCCGCCGCGTACGCGCAGGCGTCGGAGGCGCGGGCCCGCCGGTCCGAGGAGCGGATGCGGCAGTTCATCGCCGATGCCTCGCACGAGCTGCGCACGCCGCTGACCACCATCCGGGGCTTCGCCGAGCTGTACCGCCAGGGCGCGGCGCGGGCGCCGGAGCAGACCGCCGACCTGCTGCGCCGCATCGAGGACGAGGCGTCCCGGATGGGTCTGCTGGTGGAGGACCTGCTGCTGCTGGCGCGGATGGACCGGGAACGGCCGATCGCGCTGGCCCCGGTCGAGCTGCCGGTGCTGGCGTCCGACGCGGTCGAGGCGGCCCGGGTGGTCGCCCCGGACCGGCGGATCGAGCTGGAGCGGGAACCGGGCGCCGGGCCGCTGGTGGTGCTCGGCGACGACGCGCGCCTGCGCCAGGTGATCGGCAACCTGATGACGAACGCGCTCACCCACACGCCGCCGGACACCTCGGTGACGCTGCGGCTGCGGGCCGAGGCGGGCAACCTCGCCGTGGTGGAGGTGGCGGACACCGGTCCCGGCCTCACCCCGGAGCAGGCCGAACGGGTCTTCGAGCGGTTCTACCGGGTGGACGCCGCCCGTACCCGCCGGGCCGGCGGGCCGATCAGCACCGGCCTCGGCCTGGCCATCGTGGCCGCGCTCGTCGCCGCGCACCACGGCACCGTCGAGGTGGCGGAGACACCGGGCGGAGGGGCGACCTTCCGGGTGAAGCTGCCGCTGCTGCCCGAGGAGCCCGAGCCCGGCGAGTGACATTCAGAAAACTTCCAGGCGGATTACAGGCTGGTGACAGTGCTACGGGGAAAGCTGGTGGCATGACCGACCACGAGACCGATCCGCAGCGGTCGCCGGCCCCCGCCGACGCCGAGCCGTCGCACCACACCGCCGAGCTGCCCCGCGTCGAGAGCGGGACGTCGGACTCCTCCAGCACCCCGGCCGCGGCGTCGGTTCCGGCCGACTCCCCGGCCGCCGGAACCAGCACGCCCGCCGGGCACACGAACCCGGCGGAGAACGCCGGAAACACCGCGCCCGCCGGGCCGTACCCGCCGCAGCCGGCGACGCCGTCCGCGCCGCCGTACCCGGCCTCGGGGCAGCCGCACCCCTGGTACGGGCAGCAGCACCAGCAGGGCGGCTGGAACCAGCAGACCGCCGCTGGCTACCCGTCCACGCAGCACGGTGGGCCGGTGCCGTCGTACCAGGCACAGCCGTACCAGACGCAGCAGGGATACCAGTCGTACCAGCCCGGGCAGCCGATGCCGCAGTGGGGCCCGCAGCAGCCGGCACGCCCCAGCCGGGCCGGGAAGTTCGTCGGCGCGGGCGCGCTGGCGCTGGTCCTGATGCTCGGCTCCGGCGCGGCCGGTGGCGCGCTCGCCCTCGCGCTCGACGGGGACGGTCCCACCCGCACCTACTCCGCCGCGCCGGTGATCAACAGCGCCGACCTGCCCAAGATCGCGGCCTCCGTCCAGGACAGCATCGTCACGATCATGACGAACAGCGGTGAGGGCTCCGGGGTGATCCTCAGCGCCGACGGGTTCGTGCTCACCAACAACCACGTCGTCGCCGGCGCCGGCGGCGACACCGTGCGGGTGGTCTTCGCCGACGGCAAGAGCGCCTCCGCGAAGATCGTCGGCACCGACCCGAAGACCGACCTCGCTGTGGTCCAGGCCAGTGGCGTCAGCAACCTGAAGGCGGCCAAGTTCGGCGACAGCGACGCCATGCAGGTCGGTGACCAGGTGCTCGCCCTGGGCAGCCCGCTCGGCCTCCAGGGCTCGGTCACCGCCGGCATCCTCAGCGCCCGCGACCGCACCATCCAGGCGGGGGAGGGCGGCCAGCAGAACCCGCAGCAGGGCGCCAGCTCGATCTCCGGCCTGCTCCAGACCGACGCCCCGATCAACCCGGGCAACTCCGGCGGCGCGCTCGTCAACACCCGGGGCGAGGTGATCGGCATCAACACCGCCATCGCCACCGCCGGGCAGGGCAGCACCGGAAACATCGGCGTGGGCTTCGCCATCCCGAGCAACAAGGCCAAGAACGTGGCCGAGAAGCTCCAGCGCGGCGAGAAGATCAGCCACCCCTCGCTCGGGGTGAGCGTGAACGGCGCCGAGGACGGCGGCGCGCTGGTCGCCGCGGTCACGCCCGGCAGCCCCGCCGAGAAGGCCGGGATCCAGCGCGGCGACGTGATCACCAAGTTCGGCGACAAGGTGATCAACGACTCGAACGACCTGGTCGGCGCCGTGCAGGCCGGCAAGGTCGGTGACCGGGTCGAGGTGCAGTACAAGCGAAACGGATCCACCGAGAACGCAACCGTGACGCTCGCCGAGACGTCATAGTCCCGAGGACCTGCCTCCCTCCCGGGCGGCGGGTGACGGAGCCAAGGGGGTTGGCTCCGTCACCCGCCGCCCCTCCTCGTTTCTCACCCGGTACGGGTGAGCGCGCCTCACCCGTACCGGCGGGAGGGTCGGGGCATGACCACCACGTCCGCCGTGCGCACCGACCAGCAGATCCAGCGCGACGTCCTCGCCGAACTGGACTGGGACGCGCAGACCCGGGCCACCGAGGTCGGCGTGACAGTCGCGCGGGGCGTCGTGACGCTCACCGGCCAGGTGGACAGCTACGCCCGGCGGTGGGCCGTCGAGCGCTGCGCCCACCGGGTACGCGGCGTCCGGGCGGTCGCCAGTGACCTGGCGGTCGACCTGCCCGCCACGGACCGGCGTACCGACGCCGACATCGCGATCGCTGCGAGCCGGGCGCTGGAGTGGGACAGCTTCGTGCCCGCCGAGCGGCTGGACGTGACCGTCGCCGACGGCTGGATCATGCTGCGCGGCGAGGTCGAGTTCGGCTTCCAGCGCCGTACCGCCGAACGGGAACTGCGCCGGCTGCGCGGCGTACGCGGGGTGACGAACCTGGTCGAGGTGCGGCCGCCGACCCCGCCGAGTGACGAGCAGAAGCGGATCGACCTGCGCCGCCTGCTGCTGCGGCGTACCGGGACCGAGCGGATCGACGCCCGGGTCGACGGCGACACGGTGGTGCTCGACGGAGTGGTGAGCGCCTGGTGGCAGCGGGAGGACGCGGAACGGGCCGCCTGGGCGCTGCCCGGCGTACGGGAGGTGCACGTCGGGATCGTGGTGTCCGGCTGACCGCCCGTCGTTTACCGCGGGCCGGGCCGGGAACCCGCGCGCAGCGGGGTACGCCGGGGACCGACGGGGAGGACTCGTGGCCGTGAACCAGCAGTCCTCGGAGCGCGCGTGGGCCGGGCCGTTGCGGATCGCCATGGTGGTGCCGCCGTGGCTGTCGGTGCCGCCGCCCGGCTACGGCGGGCTGGAGACAGTGGTGGCGGGGCTCGTCGACGCGCTCGTCGACAGGGGGCACCGCGTCACGCTGTTCGGCGCCGGGACCGAGCACGGCACCGCCGCCGACTTCGTCTCCACCTGCGACGACCTCCAGTACGAGCGGATGGGCGAGTCGCTGCCCGAACTGGCGCACCTGGCCCACGTGGACCGCCTGGTCGACCCGGCCGACTTCGACCTGATCCACGACCACACCACGATCGGCCCGATGGTGGCCGGCCGCCGCCGCGTGCCCACAGTGGCCACCGTGCACGGCAACCCGGTCGGCGAGTACGGCACTGTGCTCGGCAACACCGACCGGGGTGTGGGCCTGATCGCGATCTCGCACGCCCAGCGCCGGGCCAACCCGGGGTTGCCCTGGGCGGGCACCGTGCACAACGCGATGCCGCTGCGGGACATCCCCCGCAAGCGCAGCCCGGGCGCGGGCCCGGTGCTCTGGCTGGCCCGGTTCAGCCCGGACAAGGGCCCGGACGTGGCGATCGCGGCCTGCCGGGCGGCCGGGCTGCCGCTCACGCTCGCGGGCAAGTGCAACGAGCCCGCTGAGCGCCGCTACCTGGAGCAGGTGGTCCGGCCGCTGCTCGGCGACGACGTGACGCCCGTGGTGAACGCGGATCGGGTGACCGCGCTGCGGCTGCTGCTGGACGCCCGCTGCCTGATCATGCCGATCCAGTGGGCGGAGCCGTTCGGCATGGTGATGGTGGAGGCGATGGCGACGGGTACGCCGGTGGTGGCGCTGGGCCGGGGCGCGGTGCCGGAACTGGTCCGCGACGGGGTGACCGGTTTCGTCTGCGACCACCCGGGCGAGCTGCCGGCGGCGTTGCGGGCGGCGGCGGACCTGGACCCGGCGGACTGCGTGGCGCACGTGGCGGAGAACTTCTCGGTGGAGCGGATGGCCGCCGACTACGAGGCGGTCTACCGGGGCTTCCTGGCCGCGCGGGCGCCCGCACGGGCACAGCGGGCGGTCGCGCCGGTCGTGGCCGGCTGACCCGTCAGGTCTGCCCGGCCACGAGTTCCGCCGCGGCGGCGTCGAGTCGCCGCGCGTACCCGGGGCTGATGCTGCCCTCCCGGCGACGCTCGTCGATCTTGCCACGGAGCCGGTCCACGGCGGCTGTCACCTCTCCCTCGCCGTTCGCGGCGACCGCGTTGCGCAGCAGGTTGCGCAGGTCCACCCCGACGTCCTCGCGGATCTGGCCCTCGGTCAGCCCGGCCTCGATCAGCCCGTCCACCCGTTCGGCGGCGTCGGCCTGACCGGCGGCCGGCGGGCGCACGCCGCCGGTCGGCGGCAGAGTGGTCGGCCCGGCCGGCGGCGTGGTGGCCGGCTCCTCGGTCACCGGCGGTTCGGCGGGCGACGGCTGCACCGGCCCGGCGGTCGGCAGCACCCGGGGGCCGGCGGGCCGGTCCGGCGTCAGCGCGGACGCCAGCAGCGCCGCCGCGGCGACCACAGTCACGCCGACTGCGGCCAGCGTGAGGGTCCGCCGCCGGCCCGGAACCGGCTGCGCGGCGGGATCCTGCCCCGGCTCCGGGATCGGCTGCGCCGCGGGGGCCTGGCCCGGGGTCGGCGGCCCCGCCGGTTCCGGGCCGGCCGGCGGCGGGGAGGTCAGCGCGGGCAGCGTCATGGTCGGCGCCAGCATGGTGGCCGCCTGCGGGTCGGCGGGCAGCATCTGGTCGCGCAGCACGGCGGCCACCCGGTGCGCGGTGGGCCGGTGACGCGGGTCGCGGGCCAGGCAGCGCAGGCAGATGTCAGCGACCGGCCCGGGCAGGCCCGGTACGTCGTCCAGTGTGGGCTCCGGACAGTCCGCGAGCGCCGCGCTCAGTTGTTCCCAGGTCTCCGCCGGGTACGGGGGGTGCCCGGTCAGCGTCTCGAACAGCAGCACGCCGAGCGAGTACACGTCGGTGGCCGGCTGGGCGGGCGCGCCGTCGAGCCGTTCCGGAGCCACGTACGCCGGGGTGCCGAACGTGCCGCCGTCCTCGTCGTCGTCCGGCGTGCCGATCCGGGTGGCGATGCCGAAGTCGAGCACCTTCGCGCCGGTGCCGGTCATCATCACGTTGGCCGGGGTCACGTCGCGGTGCACGATGCCGAGCCGGTGCGCCGCGGCCAGCGCCTCGGCCACCTGCGCGCCCGTCTCCACCGCTGCCGGCCAGGGCAGCGGCCCCTGGGTCAGCAGGTGTTCCAGCTCTTCGCCGCTGAGCAGTTCCATCACCACGAACGAGGTGATGGAACCGTCCGGGGCCACCGTCTCGCCGTAGTCGTGCACGGCTGTGACGTGCGGATGGTCGAGCTGGGCGGCCGAGCGGGCCTCCTCGCGCACCATGTCGCGGAACCGCGCGTCGGCGGCGAGCGAGGGGGCGAGCACCTTCACCGCCACCACCCGGTCGAGCACCTCGTCGCGGGCACGCCAGATCACCGACATGCCACCGGCACCGATCCGGTCGATGAGCCGGTACCGCCGGGCCAGCAGACGGCCGGCCTGGAGTGTCGCCATCAGCTCGCACCTGCCTGGGCTCGGGAGCGCTATCAGGTTGCGGGAATGTGTCTGACCTGTCAACAGTCGTCCCGTTGACGATCGCGCTGTGTCATAGCCCGGGCGGCGTCGCGTGACGCTCCCACCTCGGTCGGGGCGGCCACCCGGCCGGGTGTGGGCCGCGTGCCAGGATGAACGGCATGGCAGCAGGTCCGGTGGCGTTCGTGCTCGGCGGCGGGGGAGTGCTCGGCGCGGTCGAGGTGGGCATGCTGCGTGCCCTGTTCCGCGCCCGGATCAGACCCGACCTCGTGCTGGGTACGTCGATCGGCGCGGTCAACGGCGCCCTGGTCGCCGCCGACCCGACCGAGGCGGTCACCGACCGGCTGGTCCGGCTCTGGGCGTCGCCCGAGGCCAGCGAGGTGTACGGCGACTCGGTCGCCCGGCAGCTGCGCCGGTTCGCGGCACGTACCCACCTGCACTCGCCCCGGCCGCTGTACCGCCTGCTGGAGAGCGCGCTGGGCGAGGACACCACGTTCGCCGACCTGGCCGTGCCGTTCCGCTGCTGCGCCGCGAACATCGAGCGCGCGGCCGAGCACTGGTTCCACACCGGACCGCTGGTGCCGGCGGTGCTCGCGTCCGCCTCGGTGCCCGGGCTGCTGCCCCCGGCCCAGCTCGACGGCCAGCACTACATCGACGGCGGGGTGGTCAACTCGATCCCGGTCGGCGAGGCGGTGCTGCTCGGCGCGAAGCAGATCTTCGTGCTCCAGGTGGGCCGGATCGAACGCGAGCTGACGCCGCCGCGCCGCCCCTGGGAGATCGCCCAGGTGGCGTTCGAGATCGCCCGCCGGCACCGGTTCGCGCGGGAGATGGCGGCGCTGCCCGAGGACGTCGAGGTGCACGTGCTGCCCACCGGCGGGCTGGAGCCGCGCGACGACAGCCCGTGGGCGTACCGGGACACGGCGGCGGTGGGACGGCGGATCAGTCGCGCGTACACTGCCTCCCGCCGATACCTGGACACCGCGCTGGAGCGCTGAATGCCGCTGCCACCCCGCTGGCTACGCCGGCTGGTGCTCGCCCCTGGTGTGGTGCTGCTGGCCTTCCTCGTGGTGACCACGCTGCCGGCCTGGGCGCTGCTGGCGCTCGCCGCGTCCCCGCTGGTGCCGGGACGGCTGCGCCCGCTGCGGCTGCTCTGGATCGGCACCGTCTACCTGGTCTGGGACGCCGCCGCGCTGCTCGCCCTGTTCCTGCTCTGGCTCGCCTCGGGCTTCGGCGCGTACAAACGCGCGCCGGCCTTCCAGCGGGCCCACTACGTCCTGGCCGGGTGGTTCCTGCGGATCATGTTCTGGCAGGCCCGGTGGACGCTGCGGCTGAGCATCGACGTGGTCGGCACCGACCCGGACACCGCCCTGCCGGGCCGTCCCGAACTCGTGGTCTGCCGGCACGCCGGGCCGGGCGACTCGTTCATCCTGATCCACGCGCTGGTGAACTGGTTCAGGCGGGAACCCCGGATCGTGCTCAAGGAGACCCTCCAGTGGGATCCGGCCATCGACGTGCTGCTCAACCGGTTGCCCAACCGGTTCATCGCGGCCGGGCCGGACGGGCGGGAGTCGGTGGTGCGGCAGATCGGGCACCTGGCCACCGGCCTGGACGACGACGACGCCTTCGTGATCTTCCCGGAGGGCGGCAACTTCACCCCGTCGCGGCGGCTGCGCGCGATCGACCGGCTGCGGTCGCTCGGCCTGGAACGGATGGCGCGGCGCGCCGAGCGGCTGCAGCACGTACTCGCCCCGCAGCCGGGCGGGCTGCTCGCCGCGCTCGACGCCGCGCCGGACGCCGGCGTGATCTTCGTGGCGCACACCGGCCTGGACCAGATGCTCACCGTCGCCGACGTGTGGCGCGAGCTGCCGATGGACAAGCGGATCGTGATGCGGTTCTGGTCGGTGCCGCCGGAGGAGATCCCGGCCGGCAAGCAGGAACGCATCGACTGGCTGTTCGACTGGTGGGCCCGCATCGACACGTGGATCGCCGCCAACCGCAACGGCGCGGCCGACACCTGACCGATTCCCCCGCGCCTGCTCGGCGTGGCGGCGGTACGCCACGTAGGGTGCGCTGGTGGATCAGATCTGCGTGGTGACGACTGTGGTGGACGCCCGCGGGGTCGCGGACGTGCTGGCGGCCGCGGCCGTCGCCGGCCGGCTGGCGGCCTGCGCCCAGGTCGGCGGCCCGGTGGACAGCACCTACTGGTGGCAGTCGGCGATCCAGACCACCGCCGAGTGGCAGGTGCGGTTCAAGACCGCGCCGGACCGGGTGGACGCCCTGGTCGACCAGCTCCGCGCCAACCACCCGTACGAGGTGCCGGAGATCCTGGTCAGCCGGGAGGACAGCGGCAACCCCGGCTACACCGCCTGGGTACACGAGCAGACCCGGCCCTAGGTACTCCTACTCTGTCGGTCCGCTCCGCCGCTGACGAAGCTGGCGGGGTGGAGAACACCGGCTACCCCTGCCCCGGTTGCGGCGCCCCGGCCGACCTCGTCGCCGGATGCCGCGCCTGCGGCCGCCCGCCCTACCCGCCCGCCGCCGAGGTTGTCCGGCTGGACCGGGAGATCACCGAGCTGGTGCCGCGCGTCGAGGCGGCCCGGCTGACGTACCAGGATCTGTCCGGCCGGCTGGTCACGGCCCGGCAGCGGCGGGCGGTGCTGGCGGCCCGGATCCGGCAGGAGATCCCCGCGCCGCGCGCCGCCGCTCCCGCGCCGTTCCCGGCGCCGGCGCCGCCGCGTCAGCTTCCGCCCACCCCCGTCGCGGTACGCCCCGGCGGCGCGGAGACCTCCACCCGCGCGGTCCAGGGCCTGCTGTTCGTCCTCGGTGGCCTGCTGCTCGGCACCGCCGCCGTGGTGTTCACCGCCGTCGCCTGGAGCACGTTCGGGGTGGCCGGCCGGGCGCTGATCCTGCTCGCCGTCACCGCGCTGGCCCTGGTCGCGCCGCTCGTCGCCCGGGCCCGCGGGCTGCGCGGCACCGCCGAGACGCTCGCCTCGGTGGCGCTGCTCCTGGTGGTCCTGGACGGATCCGCCGCCTGGTCGGTGGACCTGTTCGGGGTGACCGGCCTGCCCGGCAGCCGGTACGCGGCGCTGGTGGCGGCGGGCAGCGCCGCGGTGGCCGCCGGTTACGCGCTGGTCAGCCGCCTCACCGCACCCTGGTTCGCGGCGTGGCTGCTCGCGCAGCCGGTGCTGCCGCTGGCCGCTGCCGCGTTCCGGCCCACCGCTGCCGGCTGGGCGCTGGTGCTGACCGCCGTGGCGCTCGGTGACCTCGCGGTCGTGGTCGTGCTGCGCCGCCGTACCTCCGGCAATGGCACGGCGCTGGTGGCCGGGCGGGTGCTGGGCTGGACCGGGCACGGCACGGCGCTGGTCCTGGCGGCCGGCTGCGCGCTGGTGCCGCTGGCGGTCGGCCACGCGGCGGGCACGCCGCTGCTGGCCGGCGGTCCGCTGCTGGTGGTGGCGCTGGCGCTGGTCGCCGGCGGGCTCGCCGCGGGTGGCCGCCTCTGGCGCGCGACGACCACCGGGCTGCTGGTGCCGGTGCTCGCGGTCGCGCTGATCCGGCCGGTCGCCGAGTGGCGGTCCGGGCTGCTGCTGATCGCCGCCGGCCTCGTGGTGGCGGCGCTCGCCGGTGCGGTCCGGGCGTTGCCGGCGCCGATCCGGACCGGTCCGCTCGTGGGCGCGCTCGCCGTGGCCGCCGCGCTGGGCCAGGTGGCGGTCGTGCTCACCGGCCTGGTCGGCGCGTCCACCGCGAGCGTCGGCTTCCCGGCCTGGCAGGGCGGCCGGGACGTGCCGGTCCCGTCCTGGGGCTGGCAGCTTCCGGTGGCCCTGCTGCTGACCGCCGGGGCGGTCGCGCTGCTGACGCCCCGGGCCGTCCGGCCGCTCGCCGGCGTGGCCGCCGCCGGTCTGGTCGCCCTCGCCGCGCCGGCCGTGACGGCGACGCCGTGGCCGCTGGTGCTGGTCGTGGACCTTGCGACGGCCGCCGCGCTGCTGCTGGCGGCGGTGGCCCGGCCGCGTGGAGGGCGGGTCGTCGTGCCGGTCACCGCGTCGGCCGGGGCGGTACTGCTCGGGCACGCGCTGCTCGTCGGCTGCGCCGCCCCGGGCGGGGCCGTGGCCGTGCTCGCCGTCACGGCGGTGCTCGGCGCGGCGCTCGCCGCGCTGGGCCGGCGTGGACAGGGCGCGCAGCCGGTCGTCGGCGGCGTCGCGCTGGCCGTTTCGCTGCTCGCCGTACCGGCGGGCGTGGCGGTCGCGCTGCTCGGCCTCGGCGCGCCGGCCTGGTGGCAGCTGCGCGGCGCGACCGCCGCCGTCGTGGTGCCGGTCGTCGTCGTCCTCGCCGTCCGTCGCCTGTGGACCGACCTGATCGGGTACGCCTCGACGGGGCTCGCCGTCGCGCTCGCCGGGGTCGGCCTCGGGCCGCTCGTCGCGCCGGGCGGGGAACCGGTGGCGCCGTACGCAGCGGCGGGGGTGCTGCTGGCGCTCGCCGCCGGGGCCGGCTCCCGGCCGGCGGTCGCGCTGCGCGCGGTCGGTGCCGTGCTGGCCGCCATGGCGTTGCTGGCCGTGTCCCCGGTGGTGCTGACGTTGCTCGTGGACCTGCCGGTGCAACCCTGGTCCGGGGTGCCCGCCGCCGCGGCTGCCTCCGCCGGGACCGCCCGCGCCGGGCTGGTGCTGCTGCTCCTGGGCGTCGCCGCCGGGGCGTACGCCGCCACGGACCGCCGCGTCGCCTGGTGGCTCGCCGCGCTGCCGTTCGGCGCTGTCGCGCTGCCGGTGCTGGCGGAGGCGGCCGGTGCCCCCTGGCCGGTGGTGCCGGCGGTCGCGTTCGGCGTCGGGCTGGCAGCGCTGCTGGTCGTCGCGCTCACCGGCGCGCGCCCGGTGGTGCTCGTGCCGCTCGGGGCGGTGCTGGCCGTACCCGGGTTCGGTGGCCTGCTCGCCACCCGGGCGGGGACGCTCGCCGCACTCGGGGCGCTGGTGGTGGCCGGTGCCGTGACCGGGGCGGCCGGGCGGCCGGCGATGGTCCGGATCGCGGGGTGGCTGGGCGCGGTCGGGACTGCCACCGGGTTCGCGGTCACCGCGTCGCTGGCGGCGGGGCTGCCGCTGCGTACCGCGGCGTTCGCCGCCCTGGCCGTCGCGGCGGTGACGCTGCACGCGGCGCCGCTGCTGCGCGTGGTCCGAGGGCCGGGCGGCGTCGGCGCGGGGCTGGCCGGTGCGTGGGCGCTGGAGGCGGCGGCGCAGGCCGTGGCGCTGCTCGCGCTGCTGCTCACCGGTGGCTCGCTGCGGTACGCGGCGGCGGTCTGCGTGCTGTGGGGTGTGGCCGTCGCGGTCCGGGTGCCGCGCCGGGGCGAGTCGCCGGCCGGGCGTCGCGTGCTGGCGGCGGTGGCCGCGGGCAGCGAGCTGGTCGGCGGGTGGCTGCTGCTCGCCGCGGGCGGGGTGGTCGTGCTGGAGGCGTACACGCTGCCGGCGGCGGCGCTCGCCCTGGGTGCCGGGCTGCTGGCGCTGCGGCGCCGGCCCGGGCTGACCAGCTGGCTGGCGCTCGGTCCGGGACTCGGTGCGGCGTTCCTGCCGAGCCTCGTGTCGGTGCTGGTGTCAGGTGAGCCGCAGCCGTGGCGGCGGCTGGCGCTCGGCGCGGCGGCGCTCGCCGTCGTGCTCGGTGGGGCGGCCCGGCGCTGGCAGGCGCCAGTGGTGCTGGGCGCGGCCACGCTGGTGCCGCTGGCGCTGCACGAGCTGGCCCGGGGCTGGGACCTGCTGCCCCGCTGGATCTTCCTGGGCCTCGGCGGGCTGCTGCTGATCGGGCTGGCCGCCACCTACGAGCGGCGCCGGCGCGACCTGGTCCGGCTGCGCGACGCCGTCGCCCGGCTCGGCTGACCCGGCGGGGATGCGGCCCGGGCGGGAGACGATCCCGCCCGGGCCGATCCGTTCGCCTCACCTGATCGGCGAACCACCGTCGACCGGGATGGTGTGGCCGTGGATGAAGGACGCGTCGTCGCTGGCGAGGAAGCAGACCGCACGGGCGATCTCGTGCGGCTCGCCGTACCGGCCGGCGGGCGCCTGCATGGTCAGGTCGTAGAACGGGAAGTCGCTGGTGATCTCCGCGCCCTCGAAGGCGGCGGTCTTGATCACGCCGGGGCCGATGCCGACCGCACGGATGCCCTGGTGGCCGTAGTCGTAGGCGATCTGCTTGGTCAGCCCGATGACGCCGTGCTTGGCGGTGGTGTACTCCGCGCCGACCTCGCTGGCGACCACGCCGGACGCCGACGACACGTTGATCACGACGCCCTTGCCGCGCTCCAGCATGTGCGGCAGCGTGGCCTTGGTGGCGAGGAAGACGCCCTTCAGGTCGACCTCCATGACGCGGTCCCACTGGCTGTTCTCGATCTCCAGCAGCGGCACGTACGCGCCGAACACGCCGGCGTTGTTCACCAGCACGTCGATGCGCCCGTACGCGTCGAGGGCGGCGCTCACCATGGCGCGCACCGAGTCCTCGTCGGTGACGTCGGCCGCCACCGCCACCGCGTCGCCGCCGGCTTCCTTGACGCGCGTGACTGTCGCCTCGGCGCGTTCCAGGGAGAGGTCGGAGACGACCACCTTCGCGCCCTCGGCGGCCAGCTCGACGCACATGGACATGCCGAGTCCGGAGCCCACCTGGTCGGGGCTGAAGCCGCCGCCCGTCACCAACACCACCTTTTCCGTCAATCCACGCACCGCGCTGTCTCCCGTCTGTCGATGACCGTGCAGCCTGCCTATCGGCCGTTCAGCTGAGTGGTACTCATCTTTACGTACAGATTAGCTGGTCAGAGGGGGTGCGCCCACCGTCGTACGGGCTCGCTGCGGTGTGACGAAGATCGTTTGCGCCGCGCCGGCCCGGAGAGGTAGGGCCAGCACCACCTCCGAGCCGGGGGTCTGCGGGATTACCCACGGCGACGGTCATTGCCAGAATCGGTGACGGAGAGTCGCGTACGGAGCGTGGCTCGCGGCATCGGGGGCGACATGACCACTTCCACGTCGACGGAACCCGCGGCACGGCGGGGCAGCGACTACGCGCGGCTGTCCCGCCGGATCGCCGAGGCGGGACTGCTCGAGCGGCGGCCCGGCCGGTACGCGCTGCGGATCGCGCTCACGCTCGGCGCGTTCCTGGCCGGCTGGATCGTGGTGGCGCTCGTCGGTGACTCGTGGTGGCAGGTGCCGCTGGCGGTGGTGATGGCGGTGGCCACCACGCAGGTGGCGTTCCTCGGCCACGACGCCGGGCACCGGCAGATGTTCCGCCGGCGCGGGCCGAGCGAGGCGGCCGGGCTGGTCGCCGGCAACCTCGCGGTCGGGCTCAGCTACGGCTGGTGGGTGGACAAGCACAACCGGCACCACGCCAACCCGAACCACACCGACGAGGACCCGGACGTCGGCGCGGGCGCGCTGGTCTGGACGTACGAGCAGGCGACGGCGACGCGCGGCCTGAGCCGGTGGATGGCCCGCCGCCAGGCGTGGCTGTTCTTCCCGCTGCTGCTGCTGGAAGGGCTGGCGCTGCACGTGGCGAGCGTGCAGGCGCTCATCGGCCGGGAACCGGACGGGCGGTGGCGGGTGCCGATGCGGCACCGGGCCGTGGAGGCGCTGCTGCTCGCCGCGCACGCCGCCGGCTACCTCGGGCTGCTGTTCGCGGTCATGTCACCGGCGAAGGCGCTGCTGTTCGTCGCCGTGCACCAGGGGCTGTGGGGCCTCTACATGGGCTGCTCGTTCGCCCCGAACCACAAGGGCATGCCGATGCCCACCGCCGACGACGAGCTGGACTACCTGCGCAAGCAGGTGCTGACCTCGCGCAACGTACGCGGCGGCCGGTTCGTCGACCTGGCGCTGGGCGGGCTCAACTACCAGATCGAGCATCACCTGTTCCCGAACATGCCGCGTGCCAACCTGCGCCGGGCACGGCCGCTCGTGATGGCGTACTGCGCCGAGCAGGGCGTCCCGTACGCGGAGACCGGGCTGGTCGAGTCGTACCGGCAGGCCCTGGCGCACCTGCACGACGTGGGCCGGCCGCTGCGCGCGGCCTGAGCGCGGCGGGCCGGGCGGGGGCGAGCGGCGCCCGCCCGGTGGCGTGCGCCCCTTTCGGGAGTGCGCCGCCACGCCGCCGACGGGGGTGGCCGGTAGGGTCGTCGCATGGTGGAGGACGCGCCGCGGTGGTGGCGCGCGGCGCGGCGGGCCGACCGGCCCCGGCCGCGTCACGGGACGACATCGTGCGGAGCTGCGGCATGAGATTCGAGATCAGCAAGGTGCTCGACGCCATCGAGGGTCGGGTCTGCACCGATCCGTCGCTGGCCCGGGCCGTGGTCGACCTGGCCGAGGTGATCCGCTGGCAGAACCTGGACGGCGGCCGTCCGGCCAGCCTGCTGCGACTCGGGATGGTGATCGACGCGCTGTCCCGGCAGATCGGCGAGGACAGCGTCCCGGTCTACGCGATCGTGCACCGGGCGCTGCTGTCCGACGCCGACCTGACCTCCAACGAGCGGATGGTGGTGCGCCGGTGGGCCGACGACGGCCTGGTGGAGGTGCTCGACCAGCCCGGTGACCGGATGCTGGAGGTGGCCGACCTGCTCGGCCTGCCGGTGCTCACCCGGGCGCGGCTGGACGGGCTCGTCGGGCGGTACCCGTGGATCGGGCAGGCGGGCCGGGTGCTCGCCCCGGTGCCCGGCGCCGGCGGGCCGGTCTTCATCGCGCACGTCGGCGGCGGCCAGGATCCGGCCACCGGCAGTCGCTCACCCGCGGGCGTCAAGGTGCTCTCCCGGAAGTGGCGCTGTCCCGAGCCGGGCTGCGCGCTGTTCGGGGGCGGTGGGGGCGGTGGCGCCTTCGCCGACCTGGCCGCCGTGGACCGGGTGCCGGCCGAGCAGCCGCCGCCCACGCTGCGTACCGGCGCGCCGACCTGCCCCCGGCACGGCGCACGGCTCTCCGACGCCGGCCCGCGCCCGCGTACCGCTGTGCTCGCCGTGCGCATCGGTGGTCTGGTCCGCAAGCGGTTCGTGCTCACCGAGACCGAGCCGGTGGCGATCGGCCGGGCGCCGGACGGCCCGGGTGGGGTGACGCTCGGCCAGTGGCTCAACGACGAGGCCCGGCGCTGGATCAGCCGCAGCCACATCCGGCTGGAGCTGCGGGTGGGCGAGGTGGTGGTCACCGACACCAGCACCAACGGCTCCGGCGTACGCCCCGGTGGTTCGATGGCCGAGCACGAGCGGATCGCGCTGGCGCCGCAGCAGTCCCGGGTGCTCGCCGAGAGCGACCTGATCGAGCTGTACCCGGGCGTGCAGGTGGGCCGCGCGGACGACATGAGCAGCGACGCGAAGTACACCCCGAACTCGGTGATGGCCGAGGCGCCGACCATGGCGATGCGGCTGCCGCGTCCCTGACGGGCACGTGCGAAGGCGCCGGGACCGTCGCGGTCCCGGCGCCTTCTCGCGTACGGAGTCGGTCGCGTACGGCCTCAGCCGGCCAGGACTGCGGCGAGCTGCGCCACCGCGTGGTCGATCTCGTCGGCGGTGATCACCAGCGGCGGGGCGAGCCGGATGGTCGAGCCGTGCGTGTCCTTGGCCAGCACGCCCCGCTCCATCAGCCGCTCGCACGCCTGCCGGCCGGTCATCAGCTCCGGGTCGATGTCCAGCCCGGCCCACAGCCCGCGCCCGCGTACCGCCACCAGGCCCTTGCCGATCAGGCCGCGCAGCCCGGCGTGCAGCCGCTCGCCCAGCTCGGCCGAGCGGCGCTGGAACTCGCCGGTGGCGAGCAGCCGGACCACCTCGGTCGCGACCGCGCAGGCCAGCGGGTTGCCGCCGAACGTCGAGCCGTGCTGGCCCGGCTGGAGCACACCCAGCACGTCGCGGTTCGCCGCCACCGCCGACACCGGCACGATGCCGCCGCCGAGCGCCTTGCCCAGCAGGTACATGTCCGGCTCGACGCCCTCGTGCTCGCAGGCGAACGTCGCGCCGGTACGCCCCAGACCCGACTGGATCTCGTCGGCGACGAACAGCACGTTGCGCTCGGTGCAGACCCGGCGCACACCCGGCAGGTAGCTCTCCGGCGGCACCACGACGCCCTGCTCACCCTGGATCGGCTCCAGCAGCACGGCCACCGTGTTCTCGTCGATCGCCGCGGTCAGCGCGTCCAGGTCGCCGTAGGGCACCACTGTGAAACCCGGGGTGTACGGCCCGAAGTCGGCGCGCGCGTCCTCGTCGGTGGAGAAGCTGACGATTGTGGTCGTACGGCCGTGGAAGTTGCCCTCCGCCACCACGATGTTGGCCTGGCCCGGCGTGACGCCCTTGACCTGGTAGCCCCACTTGCGGGCCACCTTGATGCCGGTCTCCACCGCCTCGGCGCCGGTGTTCATCGGCAGCACGAGGTCCTTGCCGCACAGCGCGGCCAGCTCGCGGCAGAAGTCGGCGAACTGGTCGTGGATGAACGCGCGGCTGGTCAGCGTGAGCCGGTCGAGCTGCGCGTGCGCGGCCTCGATCAGCTTCGGGTGCCGGTGGCCGAAGTTCAGCGCCGAGTATCCCGCCAGGCAGTCCAGGTAGCGGCGGCCGTCCACGTCGGTCAGCCAGGCGCCCTCGGCCGACGAGATCACCACGGGCAGCGGGTGGTAGTTGTGCGCCGTGTGACGCTCCGCGTCCCGGACCGCGGACGGAGTCCGCAGCATGTCGTCGATGATCACTTGCTCGCCTTTCCCTGACGGAGTCGCAACGTGCAGCACTTCGGTCCGCCGCCGGCCTTGCGCAGCTCGGACAGGTCGATCCCGATGGTCTCGTAGCCCCGGTCGCGCAGCTTCGCGGCCAGGTCGGTGGCCTGCGCGGGCAGCACCACGTGCCGGCCGTCGCTGACTGCGTTCAGGCCCAGCACCTCGGCGTCGGCCATGGTGGCGTGGATCGCGTCCGGGAACAACCGGCGCAGCACCGCCCGGCTGCCGGGGGAGAACGCCTCCGGCAGGTACGCCACGGTGCGCTCGTCGAGCACTGTCAGCGCGGTGTCCAGGTGGTAGAAGCGGGGGTCCACGAGCTGCATGGTGATCACCGGGTAGCCGAAGACCTCCTGGAGCTGCGCGTGCGAGGCGTGCGCGGTGCGGAACCCGGTGCCGGCGAGCAGGTGGTCACCGGCCAGCAGGACGTCGCCCTCGCCCTCGTTGACGTGCTTCGGGTCGTACATCTCGAAGCCGGCGCCCTCGAACCAGGCCCGGTACGCGGGCGCCTCGTCGGCGCGCTGCGGGTCGCGGAACTGCACCGCCATGGCCTTGCCGTCGATCACGGTGCCGCCGTTCGCGGCGAAGACCATGTCCGGCAGGCCGGCGACCGGCTCGATCAGGTCGACCTCGTGGCCCAGGTCCAGGTACGTGCGCCGAAGCTGCTCCCACTGCCGGATCGCCAGGTCGGCGTCGACCGGGGCGGTGGGGTCCATCCACGGGTTGATCGCGTAGTCGACGGCGAAGTACGTCGGCCGGCACATCAGAAAGCGCTGGCGGATGGCGTCCATCGTCATGTCGTGCTCCCAGAGTCGGGCGCGCCCGGCCACCGTCGGCCCACGGGCTGGCGCCGTGGTCCAACGTTATGCGGCCCGGGTAGACGACATCCACCGCGGGAAGTTGCGTTGAGCAGCGAAACGTTGCGTTGAATCGGTCAGCAGCGGGTGATTGTTGCGCCGACCCCGGACACACTTCGGGGGCGGCGAACCGCCGCCCCCGAAAGAGGTGTTGCCCGGCCGGTGAACCACCGGAACTGATCGGGCTGGCCGGCCCTGCCGGCGATCGGGACAGTGCCCGTCAGAACCAGTTGCCAAACTGTGAGTCGAGCCACTCGCGGAAGCGGCCCACCCAGTCGCCGTCGGTGGTCGGCCAGTCGAACTGGCCGGTCATCGCCACGATGCCGAGCACCACGGCGGCCAGGCCGACAGCGATGCCGATCAGCGCGTCGGTCTTGCCCGCCACGTGCCGGCGACGGGTGGCGATCAGGCCCAGCACCGCCAGCACGGCGCCGACCGCGCCGACGCCGATGCCGTACCCGGCGAGCGTGCCGGAGAGCACGAACAGCGCCCCGACGACCGAGACGATCAGGCCGAGCGTGGCGAGCAGGCTGGCCCGGGGACGCTTCGTGGTGTACGGCTCCGGCCGGTCCACCCGGCCGTCGCCGTCGGTGTCCGTACCGTCGGGGCGGCCGTCCCGGTCGAGGTCGGTGCGGTCCGGACGGCCGTCGCGGTCCAGGTCCACGGTGCGCTCGGCGGCGGGCGCCGCGCCGACGGTCCGGGCGTCGGTCACCGGAGCGGTCCGCGTGTCGGCGTCGACCCGGCGGCCGGTGACCGCGCGCGCCGCCGCGCCCCGGTCCGCCGCCCGTCGCCGGGCCTCCGCGTCCCGCTCGTCGTCGGCCGCCGCGATCCGGGCGTCGGTCGTCGTGGGCGTCCTCCGTCCGTCGGTCGTCGTCGCGCCGAGGTCGCGCGCGTCCCGGTCGGTCGCCGCGTCCCGGGCGCGCTCGTCGTCGGTCGCTGTGGCGGCGCTGCGGTACGTGGTCCGCTCCTCGTCGCGGTCGGTGACCACGGGCTGGCCGGCCAGCTGCTCGGCGGTCCGGTCGCGCTCGTCGACCACGCCGTCGCCGTTGGTATCGGTACTGGTCGCCGGAGAGTTCCGGCGGGACAAGATCTTCACGATGGCACCTCCTGATCCAGGCGCGGAGGCCGCGCATGACAAGCAGGAAGTACCCAGGGGTGCCGAAATCGACACCCCTGGGTTCGCTCCGCACGCTCAGGCGTGCCGTCCGGTCACGACACCGTGCGTGACCACTGCTGGTTGGTGCCCGCACCGCAGGTGTACTGCTGGACGTCCGCGCCGTCGCCGGTGCCGGCGTTGACCACGTCCAGGCACTTGCCGCTGTGCCGGGCCCGCAACTGGAACCAGCCGCCGAGCGCGGCCCACTGCCACTGCTGGTTGGCGCCGCTGCCGCAGGTGTACTGGATGATGTTGGCGCCGTCGGCGGTGGACGCGTTAGCGACGTCGAGACACTTGCCGCTCGCCGCGTTGACGAGGCGGAACCAGCCGCCACCGGCGTCCTGGAACTCCCACCTCTGGTTGCCGCCGCCGTTCCAGCCCCACTGCTTGACCTCGGCGTTGTTCGCCGTGGAGCCGTTGATCACGTCCAGCACCCGGCCGCTGTGCCGGGCGGTGACGCGGTAGTACGTGGGCGAGTTGCCGGTGGCCGTGCCCGCCGCCGTGTCGACGGTGACTGACGGATACCAGGTCAGGCTCATGCTGGTGGCGGTCGGGAAGGCGATCGGCAGCCACACGTACTGGGAGTCGTTGGCCGGCCCGCCCCAGGCGCCCGCCCACCTGTCACCCAGATAGAGGTAGCTGGTGCCGGACGTGCCCTGGATCGGCAGCACGAAGGCCGGCTGGGAGTTGAAGGTGGTGCCGTTGCCCACGTCGGTCCAGCCGCTCCACGGTCCCGAGATGCTCGGCGCGGTGGCGTACCGGGCCTGGTTCGGGCTCCATCCCGTCGCCCCCGAGGTCAGCAGGAAGTACGTGGAGCCCCGCTTGAACATCGCGGGCGCCTCGCGGTGCGCGCCGTCCCAGAAGTTGCCCACGAGGGCGGCGACGTTGAGGTAGTCCGAGGTGAGCCGGTAGATGTTCAGGTCGTAGTTGTCGTCGGCCGCCGAGATCATGTACGCGGTGCCGTTGTCGTTGTAGAGCGTGATGTCGCGGGACATGTGCTGCCCGAGCGGCCGGAAGCTGCCGTGGTACGTGTAGTTCCCGTCCACGGTGGCCGACGAGGCGACGGCGGCCCGCGCCTCGTTGTAGTCGGACCCGTTCTCCTTGTGCATCCACATCACGAACCGGCCGGTGCCCGCGTTGTAGACGACCTTCGGCCGCTCGATGTTGGCGACCCGCAGCTCCGCGGCCGACGACTGGGTGAGCACGTTGTTGCGGAACTCCCAGGTGCGCAGGTCCGTGGAGCGGTAGACGGAGACCGCCCGGAACGTGTTGTCCGGGTTGCGGTTCTCGCCGAACCAGTAGTAGTAGTCGCCGACCTTGAGGACACCGCCGCCGTGGGCGTGCACCACGGCGCCGCTCGTGTCGGTGAACTGGGTGCCGTTGGTGACTGTCACCGGCGCCGCCAGCGCACCCGCTGCCGGTCCCACTACCGTCGCCGCGACGGCCACTGCGAGCGCCAGCCCCGCCGCGAGGAGGCGGCCGGTGCCGCCGTGCCGTGCCGTCCACCGCATGCCGGTCACCGCCCGCAGACCGGCGTGATGGCGGCGGGCGTCGCGCTCGTCGCCACGAGCAGGCCGAACGTCGTCGAAGCACCCGGCGCCAGCGTCCCGTTCCAGGAGGCGTTGCGGACCTCGGCGTCCTGGCCGGAGCCCTCTGCCACCCCGCCCCAGACCGACTGGATGCGCTCGTCACCGGACCACCGCCACGAGACCAGCCAGCCCGGGACCGGATCGGTGCCGTCGTTGCGCACCGTCACAGTGGCGACGAAGCCACCGCCCCACCTGCTGTCGATCGTGGCCGTCGCGGAGCAGAGCGACAGCGTGCGCGCCGGTCCGCCGATCACGTACGGATCCCGTACGCCCTTGGTGTCGCCGAACCGGAACCAGTACGCGGTGCCCGGGGTCAGGCCGCCGACTGTGACAGTGCCCGACCGTTCCGGCCCGGTGACCGCCTCGGCCACCGGGTCGCGCCACCCGGTGGCGTCCTCGCGGCTGGCGAAGAGGCTGACGACCAGCGGCGGGTCGTATCCGCAGGGCGGGCTGAGCACCATCCAGTAGGTGATGGTGATGCTGGTCGTGGTGGCCCCGGTCACCTGGCCGCTGACCGGCAACGCCGGCGGGCACGCGAACGTGGGCGTCGGGGTCGGCGTCGCCGCCGTGGTGAGCGTCGTCGTCGTGGTGGCGGGCGACCGGTCGGCGCCGGCCGAGGCGGCCAGGCCGGTGAGGGCGAGGGCGGCGGCCAGTGCCGCGCCGAGCGTACGGAGCATCTGTCTCTCCCGAGCTGGGGGCGCCGGGGGCGGTCGGCGCCGGAGTGGTGGTGGACCGCGATGTCGCCGCCGTGACGGCACGGCGGAGCGCCGGAGACGACTGCCCGGCACCGGGGTGGCGCATCACCCCGCGCTTGTCCCTCCGGTGGGATCGAGCGGCTCGCACTGGCTCCCGAGCGCTACCGCCGCCAGTCTTTCAGTCGACGAACATCGATTCAATGTCGTCCCAGGACCCGACGTCGCCGGCGGTCCGATCCGCTGGCTACGCTTGGTCGTTGTGCCAGAGGGACACACCATCCACCGCCTCGCCGCCCGGCACGCCGAGCTGTTCGCGGGCGACAAGGTGCACGCCGACAGCCCGCAGGGGCGCTTCGCCGAGGGCGCGGCCCGCCTGAGCGGCACCGTCCTGGACGGCACCGAGGCGTACGGCAAGCACCTGCTGCACCACTACGCGGGCGAGTTGACGCTGCACGTACACCTTGGTCTGTACGGCAAGTTCGCCGACGGGCCGGGGGAGCCGCCGGCCCCGGTCGGGCAGCTGCGGCTGCGCCTGCACAGCGATCGGCACTGGCTGGAGCTGCGCGGCCCGACCGCCTGCGAGCTGCTGACCCCGCCCGAGGTGGCGGCGCTGCGCGACCGGCTCGGGCCGGACCCGCTGCGCGCCGACGCCGACCCGGACCGGGCGTACGCCCGGATCCGCCGCAGCCCCACCCCGCTGGCCGCGCTGCTGCTCGACCAGTCGGTGGTGGCCGGCACCGGCCTGATCTTCGTGACCGAGGCGCTGTTCCGGGCCGGCCTGCCGCCGCTGCTGCCCGGCCGGGAGCTGACGCCGGCCGGCTGGGCCGAACTCTGGGCGGACCTGGTGACGCTGATGACCCGCGCGGTCGAGCGGGGCCGCATCGACACGGTGCGCGACGCCGACCTGCCGGAGGTGACCGGCCGTGCGCCGCGCGTCGACAGGCACGGCGGCGAGGTGTACGTCTACCGCCGCCCCGGCGCGCCCTGCCACGTCTGCGGCACCCCGGTCAGCCGGGGCGCGCTTGCCGGGCGCAACCTCTACTGGTGCCCCACCTGCCAGGCGGGCTGAGTCACATCTCGTCGAGCAGCCAGCGGGCCGCCTCGACGTTGCCGGGGAAGACCTGGTCGCCGCCGATGCTCCAGGCCACCGTCTGGCCGATCGCCCAGCCGCGTACCCGCTCCCGGTCGAGGCCCAGCTCGGCGCTGAGCCGGTCGAGCCGGTGCCGCACCGCCGCCGGGGAGTGACCCAGCTCGGCGCCGCGCACGAGTGGCACCACCGTGAACTCCCGCTCGCCGACCAGCGGCTTCGGGTCGATCACCAGCCACGGTTCGCGCCCGGCGGCCAGGATGTTGCCGGCGTGCAGGTCCTGGTTGACGAGCACCTGCTCACCCTGGCTCGGCGCCAGCTCGGCGAGCAGCCCGAGCGCGGTGTCGAGCAGGCGCCGCTCGTACGGGCGGCCGGCCCGTCGCCAGTTACCAGGCATCCGCTCCGCCCAGCCGGCCGCCTCCTCGGCCAGCGGCGTGAACGGTTCACCGGCCGGCACCGCGAGCCCTGGTAGCAGGCCGACCGCGACGTCGAGCGCCGCGTCGGCGGCCAGCGAGTGCAGCGGCGTGCCGGGGTCGCACCGCTCGACCAGCAGCGCGCGCCGATCGGCGTCGTGCCCGAGCAGCCGGATCGCGCCGCGCCCGTCCCAGTGCGCCAGCGCCGTTGCCTCGTGGACGCTGTCGTCGTCCGGGTACTGGAGCTTCAGCACCGCCCGGGTGCCGTCGGGGAGTGTCGCGGGCAGCGCCAGCGAGGCGAACGCGTACGCGAACGGCGGGCCGACCGTCAGCTCCCACCGCGCGACGCAGTGGGCCAGCCGGCCGGGCAGCTCCGCGAGCCACGCCCGGCCGGCCTTGGTCTGCTCGACCCAGCGCAGCCCGTCAGGAATGTCGCACCGCATCGGCACATCCTGACCGGTGCGGCGACGATCCGCTGTCCCGGGCCGGGGCTCGCCGGTCTGCGGTCAGCGCAGCCGGCGGATGTCCCCGTACGCCCGGTAGAAGCCGCCCCGGCCGGACTCGCGGACCTCGGTGACCAGGTAACGCGCGCCCGGCTCGCGGATGCCCTTGGGGAACTGCACCGACCAGTCCCGCCGGTAGCCGTCGGCGAGGACGTGGACGCGCAACCGGCCGCCCTGCTCGACGCACTGCACCAGCACGCCGTCGCGGTCGTCGGTGGTCACCTCGACCGACGTCCAGGCGGCCATCTCGGGCATCCGGGCCGGCGCCTTGACGTCGACCACGTCGGGGACGCTGCCCGCCTCGGCCGCCCGGATCGCCGCCTCGCTCGCGTCGATGCAGGCCAGGTAGCCGCTCGTGGTGACCACGTAGAGCCGGTTGTCGTGGTACTGCATCGAGTACGCCGAGCCGCAGCCGGTGCCGAGCTTCCACAGCCGGTTGCCGGCCTGGTCGAAGCAGTAGATCGAGGAGGCGCTGTCACCGGCGAACACGTACCGGCCGCCCTCGGCGGTGGCGCAGGAGAAGACCGCGGCGTCGCAGCGGTAGACCTGCTCGGCCCGGCCGTCCTTGCGCAGGCGCACCACCTCGCGGGTGCCGGTGCCGGCGAAGACGGCGTCCCGCTCCTGCCAGCCGAACAGGACGGCCCCGGTGCCGGTGTGCCACAGCTCGCGCCCGGTGCGCCAGTCGTAACCGGTGACCCCCTGCGAGTGGCCGTGGTAGAGCGCGTCGGCGTCGCAGCGCACCATCCACGCCGACCGGCCCCGCCCCGGCCGGCGCCAGAGGAACTCGTCCTCGTGGTCGATCGCGGAGATGCCGCCGTCGCGGTCGGACACGCCCAGCACGCCGTCGTGGATGTCGAGCCAGTAGATGTCGATCTCGGGCGCGATCGCGTACGCCGCGCGCGGCACCTTGCCGGACAGGTCGTAGACGTTGCCGTCGTCGCAGCCGGCGTAGACCCAGGCGTCGTCGGCGACGATGCACTTCACCCCGTCGGGCAGCCGGACCTGGTTGACCAGCCGGGCGTCGTGGTCGAGCGTGGTGATCACGCCGTGCTCGTTGCCGACCATGCAGTGCCGGTCGTCGACGAAGATGCCGAAGGCGGGCGCGCCCGAGGCGTACCGCCAGAGGACCGGGGCGGTGCGGGCGGTCGAGCGGGTGCTGACGATCTGCCGGCGTGACACCGTGCGCTTCTGGCGTACGCCGGGCACCGCCGGGGCGTACCCCTTGCGGACCTTCTCGCCGATCTTCTTCGCGGCGGCGGCGCGGGCGCGGGTGTTGTCCGGGTATGTGCTCGTCTTCACCTGGCCCTGGTCGCCGATCCGCCCGTAGCGCACTGTCATCGCGGTGTCGTCGACCACCACCTCGTAGAACTTGTGCGCTCCACCATCCACTTCGGACAGTTCGAGGTAGGTCGTCTCCTGGGACATGGGGGTATACCTCCGAGGGGAAGTGCCGAACCGGCAACGCGCACACGCTAACGCCGGGCACCGACAAACCCGGGTGTCGGTGTTAAGAAGGGGCCCTTCCTCTACCGGAGGCGTTAATAGGGGGCCCTTCCTTACACGGCGGCGAGGGCGTCGACGGCCTTGCGGGCGGCGATCAGCACCGGATCCCACACCGGGGCGTACGGCGGCGCGTACCCCAGGTCGAGCGCCGTCATCTCGTCCACTGTCATGCCGTTCCACAGTGCCACCGCGAGCGCGTCGATCCGTTTGGCCGCCTCGGACCAGCCGACGATCTGGGCCCCGAGCAACCGCCCGCTGGGCCGCTCGGCGATCAGCTTGACCGTCATCGGCCGCGAGCCCGGGTAGTAGCCGGCCCGGTTCGTCGACTGGGCCAGCACTGTGACGAACTCGAAGCCGGCCTCCCGCGCGTCCCGCTCGCGCAGCCCGGTGCGGCCCACCTCCAGCTCGCAGACCTTGGTGACGGCGGTGCCGATGACGCCGGGGAAGGTGGCGTACCCGCCGCCGATGTTGATGCCCGCGATCCGGCCCTGCTTGTTGGCGTGCGTGCCGAGCGGAATGTGCACCGGCATGCCGCTGACCCGGTGCAGCGACTCGACGCAGTCGCCCGCCGCCCACACGCCGGGTACGCCCGGCACCCGCATCCGGCGGTCGGTGCGGACCGCCCCGGAGGGGCCGATCGGCAGGCCGGCGGCCTCGGCGAGCGCGGTGTTGGGGCGTACGCCGAGACCCAGCACCACGACGTCGGCCGGGATCGGCCCCTCGTTCGTGACCACCGCGGAGATCCGGCCGTCCCGCTCCTGGAGACCGGTGACCTGGAGGCCGGTGCGGACGCCGATGCCGGTCGCGCGCATCGCGTCGGCCACCAGCTCGCCCATGTCCGGGTCGACTGTCGACATCGGTTGGTCGGCCTGCTCCACGAGCTGGACGGAGAGCCCGCGCTGCACGAGCGCCTCGGCCATCTCGACGCCGACGTAGCCGCCGCCGACGACCACCGCGCGCCGGGGCCGGGGCTCGCGTTCGAGCCAGCCGATCAGCGCCGCGCCGTCGTCGAGCGTCTGCACGCCGAACACCCCTGACACGTCGTCGCGTGCCCAGTCCGGCTGCACCGGGGACGCGCCGGTGGCGTACACCAGGGTGTCGAAACCGGCGCGGACCTCGCCGCCGCCGTCCAGGTCACGCGCGAGGATCTCGCGGCGGTCCAGGTCGATGGCGGTGACCTCGTGCCGGGTACGGACCTCGATGCCGAAGTCGTCGCGGAAGGTCTTCGGGTCGCGGGCGATCAACTCGTCCCGCTCCTCGACCAGGCCGCTGACCCAGTAGGGGATGCCGCAGGCCGAGTAGGAGGTGAAGTGCCCGCGTTCGAACGCGACGATCTCCAGCTCGGACCGGTCGCGGCGGCGACGCGCCTGCGACGCCGCCGACATCCCGGCGGCGTCGCCGCCGATGACGATCATGCGCTCGGCCACGTCGCCCATCCTGTCACGCCGGGCCACGGCCGCGTGGCCGCTCAGCCACGGGTCTGCCGCGCCACGTCCGCGACCACGTCGACGAGGCTGCCGGTACGCGCGAACACCGCCCGCTGTCGTGCCGCGCCGCTGCCGTGCCGGCGCAGCCCGCCCAGCAGGTCGGTCACCCGGTCCAGGTCGCCGTGCCGTTCCAGTTCCGGGCGCAGCCGGTCGACGAGCCGGTCCAGCAGCTCCCAGGCCGGGCGCAGCTCACCGTCGGTGAGGTCGACGCCCTCGCCCTCCAGCCCGTCGTGGGCGGCCCGCCAGTGCGCCGCCACCAGCAGGTGGTGGTCGGTGTTGACGGCCGGGCGGCCGGCGGCGATGTCGGTGAGCGCGGTGGCGACGAGCGCGCGGACCAGCGCCGCCACCAGCACCGCGTCGTCCACCGACGGGCAGACGTCGCCGATGCGGATCTCCACCGTGGGGTACTTCGCGGACAGCCGGGCGTACCAGTAGAGCATCCCCTCGTCCAGCATCACGCCGCTGGCGATGAGCTGCCGGATCAGCCGCTCGTAGTGCTCGTGCGACTCCAGGTACGGGGTGGGCGCGACCGACGGCCAGCGTTCCCACTCCACCGAGCGCCAGCTCGCGTACCCGGTGTCCTCGCCCCGGGAGAACGGGGAGTTGGCGGTGACCGCGTGCAGGATCGGCAGCCAGGGCCGGACGTGGTTGAGCACCTGCACACCGGTGTCCGGATCGGGGATGCCGACGTGGATGTGCATGCCGTTGTTGCCGGGACCGGGCACCAGCAGCCGGAACCGCTCGATCATCCGGTCGAAGCGCGGCTTGTCCACCACCGGCGGCACCGGCCCGTCGACCGGCCCGGTGCCGATCGCGAGCAGCCGTACGCCGGCCCGCTCGGCCGCGTCGGCCAGTTCGGCGCGCAGCATCGACAGCGAGTGCCGGATCGAGGACAGGTCCAGCCCGGGCGGGCTGCCGATCTCGATCTGGCTGGTCTGGAACTCGCGTTCCACCTGACCGCGCAGCTCGGCCGGCACCTGCTCCATGACCAGGTCGACGGCGGGTACGGCGGTCCCGGTGTGCGGGTCGGCGAGCAGGAACTCCTCCTCGACGCCGACTGTCAGCAGGTCGGTTCCGCCCGATGCGGCGCTCCGCTCCCGCTCCGCCACTGAGCCACTCATCGTCACCACCGTCTCCTCCGGACCGCTCGCGGCACCGTGCCGCGTGGTCGAGGACCTGTTACCCACCGTGTCCGTTTGGGGAAACGTGCCGCTGGGTGTGTCGGCGCCGGTTCGCCCGAACGGGTCGTGCCGCCGGTGGGCGTGCACGGGCCCGCGGGGCGTGACACGGCGGGCTAGGGTGGCCGTGTGACGGGGATGCTGGCGGTGCTGACGGGAGCGTGGGCGTACGCCCTCGCCCTGTTCGCCGACCGGCCGGCCGGGCTGATCGCCGGTGCGGCGGTCGTCGCCGCGCTGCTGCTCGCCACCCTGCTCGCGCTGCGGGTCCGCGCGCTGCCCACGCCGCCCGGCACCCGGTTCGCCGCCGCGCTGCGTGCCCGCGCCCGCCGTCGCGGGGTGCCCCGGCAGGTCGACCCGGACGCACCGGGGCGTCCGCGCCCCCGCGCTCCCGGCCTGCACCCCTCGGCCGCGTAGCCACCTTCTTCCGGCCCGCGCCGGCGGGCCGGTAGATCCCTCCATCCCGGCTTCCGCGGCCGATTCCGTCGTCATCCGTCCCGCCGTGCGGCACGTCGCCGCCCGGGACACCCGGAATCGCCATCGAGGGGTCCACCCATGCTCGCCTTCGCACCGTTGCACTCCGCGGCCTCGGCCGCGGCCACAGTCGTCACCTGGCTCGCCGACGTGCTCGCCCCGCTCACCGGCGGCGCCGCGACTGCGGCCGCCATCGTCCTGTTCACAGTCGCCGTCCGGCTGCTGATCTCCCCGCTGACAGTGGCCCAGGTCCGCGGGGAGCGGCGTCGCACCGCGCTCGCCCCCGAGGTACGGGAACTCCAGCGCCGGTACGCCGACGATCCGGCCCGCCTCCAGAGCGAGATGTTCGCGCTCTACCGCAACGCCGGTGCCAGCCCGGTGGCGGGCTGTCTGCCGGCTCTGTTGCAGGCGCCGTTCTTCCTGGTCATGTACCGCCTGTTCGCCACCGGTGACGGCGCGCCGGAGCTGCTGGGGGAGCGGCTCGCCGGCGTACCGCTGGGGTGGCATCTCGGCGACGGCCTGGCCGGCCCGGTGCCGCTGGTGTTCGGCGTGCTGCTGGCCGCGCTGCTGGCGCTGGCCTGGTGGTCGTCGCGGCGGATGCGCCGGGCGGCGGCCGCCACCGGCACGGTGGCCGGGACGCTGGCCGAGGGTCCGGGCGCGGCGGTGCTCGGGCGGGTGCTGCCGCTGCTGCCGTACGGCACGGTGCTGGTGGCGCTCGTGGTGCCGCTGGCGGCGGTGCTCTATCTGGTCACCACCACGGCGTGGACGGCGCTGGAGCAGGTGGTGCTGCGCCGGCCGCAGCCGGCGGCGGCCATCGACAAGCGTTGACAAGTGCGGGGGCGGGCGCGTAGAAATCGCTCTCAGAGAGCGCTCTCCCGGACCCGTCCCCGCAGAGAGGCACCCCGAATGAATCCGATCCCGGCGGCCCCGGCCGCCTCCGCCACCGTGCCCCGAACACGCCGCCGGCTCGCCCTGGCCGCCGGTGTCCTCGCGCTCACCACAGCGCTCGCGGGCGTCTCGATGACCGCCCAGGCCGCGGTGCCCCCGACACCGTCCGGGTGGAGCCTGGTGTGGAGCGACGACTTCACCGGCTCCGCCGGCACGCTGCCCTCGTCCGCCAACTGGATCATCGACACCGGCACCGGCTACCCGGGCGGCCCGGCCAACTGGGGCACCGGCGAGATCCAGACCTACACGTCCAGCACCGCGAACCTGGCCCACGACGGCTCGGGCAACCTGCGCATCACGCCGTTGCGGGACTCGGCCGGCCGCTGGACCTCGGCCCGGATCGAGACGGTACGGGCGAACTTCAAGCCGCCGTCGGGTGGTGTGCTGGCCCTGGAGGGCCGGATCCAGATGCCGAACGTGACGGGCGCGGCGGCGTCCGGGTACTGGCCGGCGTTCTGGGCGCTCGGCTCGCCGTACCGGGGCAACTACCAGAACTGGCCGGGCATCGGTGAGTTCGACGTGATGGAGAACGTCAACGGGATCAACTCGGTCTGGGGCGTGCTGCACTGCGGCGTCGCGCCGGGCGGCCCGTGCGGGGAGTTCAACGGCATCGGCGCCTCCCGGGCCTGCCCGGGCAGCACCTGCCAGTCGGCGTTCCACACCTACCGGTTCGAGTGGGACGCCTCGACCAGCCCGCAGCAACTGCGCTGGTACGTCGACGGCCAGCTCTTCCACACCGTCGGGCAGAACCAGATCGGTGAGCCGTACTGGAGTCAGATGACCAACCACGCCGGCTACTTCCTGCTGCTCAACGTGGCGATGGGCGGCGGCTTCCCGGACGGCGTGGCCGGCTCCGCGACGCCCACTGCGTCGACCGTGCCCGGCCGGTCGATGCTCGTCGACTACGTGGCCGTCTACACCCGCGGCGGCGGGAGCAACCCGTCGCCGACGCCGACCACGCCGCCGCCGGGCGGGGTGCGCGACGCGTACGCGACGATCCAGGCCGAGTCGTTCAACGCGCAGAACGGCGTGCAGGTGGAGACGTGCGCCGAGGGCGGCCAGGACATCGGCTGGCTCGCCAACGGCGACTGGGCCCGCTACGACAACGTCGACTTCGGCTCGACGCCGCCGCGCGACTTCGTGGCCCGGGTCGCCTCCGGCGCGGCGTCCGGCGTGAGCGGGCTGGTGGAGGTCCGGGTGGACAGCCCGACCGCGCCGCCGATCGGCAGTTTCGCGGTCGGCAACACCGGCGGCTGGCAGACCTGGCGCTCGGTGCCCGGCAACGTCGGCGCGGTGACCGGGCGGCACACGGTCTACCTGACGTTCAGCAGCGGCCAGCCGTCCGACTTCGTCAACGTCAACTGGTTCACCTTCCGCCGCTGAGTGCGGCCGGGACGCGGCCCGGACCCCCTCCGGGGTTCGGGCCGCACCGGTGCTGGACAGAAACAGTTAACACTCTTAATAATAGGCGCACGTCGACGGTTGTGAATCCCTCTCCACCCCCGCCCGTCCCCTGGAGGACGCCGTGAGACTCCGCCCCCGCCTGGCGACGCTCGCCGCCGCGCTGACCACCGCCGTGGTCGCCGGTGCCCTGCTCGCCGCGCCACCCGCCTCCGCCGCCACCGCCGCGTTCGTTCGCACCTCCAGCTGGAGCAGCGGGTACGAGGCCCGGTTCACAGTCACCAACGACAGCTCCGCCGCGATCTCCTCGTGGAACGTCCAGTTCGACCTGCCGTCCGGCAGCACGCTCGGCTCGTTCTGGGACGCCCGGCTGACCACCTCCGGCCAGCACGTCACAGCCGTCAACCAGTCCTGGAACGGCGCGCTCGCCCCGGGCGCCAGCACCAGCTTCGGCTTCGTCGTCAGCGGCACCGGCGACCCGGTGAACTGCACAGTCAACGGCGCCTCCTGCACCGGCGGCGGCAACCCCGGCAACCCGGGCGCACCGGCCACGCCGGGCGGGCTGCGGGTCACCGGCACCACCGCGTCCGCCGTCTCGCTCGCCTGGAACGCGGTCTCCGGCACCGTCACCGGCTACCGGGTGTACGAGGGCGGCACGGTCAAGGCCACAGTCACCGGCACCTCGGCCACCGTCTCCGGGCTGGCCGCGTGCAGCGGGCACAGCTACACCGTGGCCGCGTACAACGGCACCGGCGAGTCGGCGAAGTCGGCGGCGGTCGCGGCCACCACCAGCGGCTGCACCGGCGGCGGTGGCGCGATGGCCGCCGCGCCGTACCTCTACCCGGGCTGGGGCGATCCGCCCGCGCCCGCCACCGTGATGGGCGCGACCGGCGTCAAGTGGTTCACCATCGCGTTCGTGCTCTCCGGCGGCGGCTGCACCCCGGCCTGGGACGGCAGCGGCCCGCTGACCGGCGGCACGCATGCCGCCACCATTGCCGCGATCAAGGCGGCCGGCGGCGACGTCATCCCGTCCTTCGGCGGCTGGAGCGGCAACAAGCTCGGCCCGAACTGCTCGTCCGCCGCTGCCCTGGCCGGCGCGTACCAGCAGGTCATCAACGCGTACGGGCTGAAGGCGATCGACATCGACATCGAGAACAGCGACGAGTTCGAGAACGAGGTGGTGCAGGACCGCATCCTGGACGCCCTGAAGATCGTCAAGCAGAACAACCCGGGGATCAAGACGATCATCACGTTCGGCACCTCGACCACCGGGCCGTCGTACTACGGCACCCGGCTGATCAACCAGGCGGCGGCCAAGGGCGCCGGGATCGACGTGTTCACCATCATGCCGTTCGACTTCGGCGGCGGCGCGAACATGTACCAGAACACCGTGAACGCGGCCGAGGGCCTGAAGACCGCGCTGCGCAACGCGTTCGGCTGGTCGGACGCCACCGCGTACGCGCACATGGGCCTGTCCGGCATGAACGGCCTTTCCGACCAGCAGGAGCTGACCTCGCCGGCCACCTGGACGCAGATCCGCGACTGGGCGAAGGCGCGCGGCCTGGCCCGGTTCACGTTCTGGTCGGTCAACCGGGACCGGCCCTGCCCCGGCGGCGGCGTGGTCGCCAACTGCTCCGGCATCGCGCAGAACACCTGGGAGTTCACCGGCATCACCGCGGGCTTCTGACCCGCGCGGCGGTCAGCGCCCGGTGGTCACCGACTGCCGGGCGCGCCGCCGGCGCACCTTCTTCACCGCCCAGCTCACGATCATGAAACCGAAGACGGCGAAGATCGCGTAGTTGAACCACTGGCTGTACTTGTCGACGTCCTCCCACCGCGAGCCCAGGGTGAACCCGGCGCCGACGATCAGGGCGTTCCACACCCCGCTGCCGAGCGTGGTGAGCAGGATGAACTCACCGAGCGGCATCCGGTTCGCGCCGGCCGGGATGGAGACCAGGCTGCGGACCACCGGCACCACCCGGCCGATCAGCACCGCCCACCGGCCGTGCCGCTCGAACCAGCGGTCGGCCTTCTCCAGATCCTGCAGGTCGACCAGCGGGATGTGGTCCAGCCAGCGCTTGAGCCGCTCCTCGCCGAGCGCCGCGCCGAGCCAGTAGAGCACCAGCGCGCCGAGCAGCGAGCCGACCGTCGCGGCGACCACGATGAACACCACGTTGAACCGGCCCTCGGCGGACAGGTAACCGGCCATCGCCAGCACGATCTCGCTCGGGATCGGCGGGATGATGCTCTCCAGCGCCACCAGCAGTGCCACGCCGACCGCGCCGAGCGAGTCGATCACGCTCGCCACCCAGCCGGTCAGCCCGGTGAACTGGTTCGGGTCGACGTCCTGGGCCAGGGCCATGGGGGTCCTTCCACGCGAGAGCCGGAGATCCGAAGGTGTTACCCGGACCGGCGGCTGTCACACCTGTGACTCAGCCCTCCGGGTGCAGCGCGGCGTCCGCCGGACCCCGCCGCCAGCCGGTGAAGCGGACCAGCAGGCCGCCCCGGCTGGGCGAGCAGCAGTACGGTCCGGCCGACGCCTGCGCCGCCGGATCGAGCGGGGCGACGCGGACCAGCCGCCACGGCTCGTCCTCGCACCGGGCCCGCACGGTGAGCGCGTCGCCGGCCCGGCTCACCCGGACCGTCACCTCCCGGCCCGACCACTGCGGCACCGGCGCCACCGACCAGTCGGAGAACTCGTCGGTGACCACGGCGCCCACCTGCGGCGAACCGTCGCTCACCTCGACCCCGGCCTTGGTCCACCGCCGCTCGTCCACCCGGACCAGCACGCCGGCCTGGTCGAACCGGGCCGAGTAGTCGAGGACGAACGACACCTCCACGGCGCTGCCCGCCGGGAACGGCGCGAGCAGTGCCGAGCCGTCGTCGTGCACGAAGCCGTAGCTGGTGCGCCGCCAGAAGTCGCTGCCGCCGTGCGGCTCGACCAGCAGGCCGCCGTCGACCGGCTCGGCCCGCTCCGGCGGGTTCAGCCAGGTGCCGGCGGACCAGTCGTACGCCTCCTCGCTCATCGGAGCACCGTACCGGGTTTGCCGCCGCGCGCGTTCGGAGAAGTAGTCCTCGCATGGGTGACAGGTGGTATCAGGAGGCGGTCGTCTACTGCCTCGACGTCGACACGTACGCGGACTCCGACGGCGACGGGGTGGGTGACTTCCAGGGGCTGATCGGCCGGCTGGACTACCTGGCCCGGCTCGGCGTGACCTGCCTGTGGCTGAACCCGATCCACCCCTCGCCGAACGAGGACGACGGGTACGACGCCACCGACTTCTACAACGTCGACCCGCGCCTGGGCACGCTCGGCGACTTCGCCGAACTGCTGCACCAGGCGAGCAACAGGGGCATCCGGGTGATCATCGACCTGGTGGTCAACCACACCTCGGACCAGCACCCGTGGTTCCAGTCCGCCCGGTCCTCGCCCGACTCGCCGTACCGGGACTGGTACGTCTGGGCCGACCACGAGCCGGACGACCGCCACCAGGGCATGGTCTTCCCCGGCGAGCAGCACGAGACGTGGACCTACGACCGGACCGCCAAGGCGTGGTACTACCACCGCTTCTACAAGTTCCAGCCGGACCTGAACATCGAGAACCCGAAGGTCCGCGCGGAGATCAAGAAGATCACCTCGTTCTGGCTCCAACTCGGCGTCTCCGGCTTCCGTATGGACGCGGTGCCGTTCATCATCGAGCGCACCGAGCCGGGCAACCCGAACTCGCCGAAGGACTTCGACTTCCTCACCGACCTGCGCCAGCACGTGCAGTGGCGGCGCGGCGACGCGGTCCTGCTGGCCGAGGCGAACGTCGAGCCGGACGAGCTGCCCGTCTACTTCGGCGACGGCAGCGGCTCGGGCAACCGGATCCACATGCTCTTCGACTTCATGCTCAACGGCCGGCTGATGCTCGCCCTGGCCCGGGAGGACCCGGAGGTGATCATCGAGGCGTTGCGCGACACCCCGAAGCTGCCCACCGGCGGCCAGTGGGCGACGTTCCTGCGCAACCACGACGAGATCGACCTGTCCCGGCTCACCGCCGACCAGCGCAACGACGTGCTGGCGAAGTTCGGGCCGGACGAGAACATGCAGCTCTACGGCCGGGGCATCCGCCGTCGTCTCGCGCCCATGCTCGGCAACGACCGCCGGCACATGGAGCTGGCGTACTCGCTCCAGTTCTCGCTGCGCGGCACGCCGGTGCTGCGCTACGGCGAGGAGATCGGCATGGGGGAGAACCTGTCGCTGGACGGGCGCGACGCGATCCGTACCCCGATGCAGTGGTCGTACGCGGACAACGCCGGCTTCTCCGCCGCCGAGCCGGAGAAGCTGGTCCGCCCGGTGATCGACAAGGGTGAGTACGGCTACCAGAAGGTCAACGTCACCGCCCAGCGCAAGGATCCGCGGTCGCTGCTCGGCTGGTTCGAGCGGATGATCCGGACGCTGCGCGAGGCGCCGGAGACCGGCTCGGGCAGCACCACCCACATCGACGTGCCGATGCCGCCGGGCGTGCTCGCGCACCGCGCCGACGGTCGTACCGGGACCATGGTCTTCCTGCACAACCTCGGCACCGAAGACGTCGAGGTCGACCTGAGCACGCTGGCGCCGGAGGCGGATCTGCCGATCGACGTGCTCAGCGACCGCAACTACGAGGACGTGGGCAAGCTCGACCGGCTCAAGCTCGGCGGGTACGGCTACCGGTGGATCCGGCTCTGCCGGGGCCACGAGCGGTAGGGGGCGGCGTACCGGCGGGTTAAGCTCCTTCGATCGAGCCACAAGTTACCGGGAGGTAAGCATGTCGGAGGAGCCCCGCGTCGCCATCGTCACCGGAGCCGCGCGCGGCATCGGGGCGGCGACCGCCCGCCGGCTGGCGGCCGACGGCATGGCCGTCGCCGTGGTCGACATCGACGAGTCCGCCACCAAGGAGACGGTGGACGCCATCGGCTCGGCCGGCGGCCGGGCTCTCGGCGTCGGCGCCGACGTGTCCGACCGGGCCCAGGTCGAGGCCGCCGTGGAACGGATCGCCGCCGAACTGGGCGCGCCGACAGTGCTCGTCAACAACGCCGGTGTGCTGCGCGACAACCTGCTGTTCAAGATGACCGAGGGCGACTGGGACACGGTCATGGGCGTGCACCTGCGCGGGGCGTTCCTGTTCAGCCAGGCCGCGCAGAAGCACATGGTCGAGGCGAAGTGGGGCCGGATCGTCAACCTGTCCAGCACCTCCGCGCTCGGCAACCGGGGCCAGGCCAACTACTCGGCCGCCAAGGCCGGCCTCCAAGGCTTCACCAAGACGCTGGCGATCGAGCTGGGCCCGTTCGGGGTGACCGTCAACGCGGTCGCGCCGGGCTTCATCGTCACCGACATGACCGCGGCGACCGCGGCGCGGATGAAGGTCGACTTCGACGATCTCCAGAAGCACGCCGCCGCCGAGATCCCGGTACGCCGTCCCGGCCGTCCGGAGGACGTCGCGCACACCATCTCGTTCCTGGCCAGCGAGGGCGCGTCCTTCGTCTCCGGCCAGGTCATCTACGTCGCCGGCGGCCCGAAGGACTGACCGGCCCCACCCGGCGCGGGCCCGCTCAGGCGGGGTCGCGCCGGGTGCGCCAGAGCCAGAACAGGCCGAGCACCGGCAGCACCAGCGGCACGTAGCCGTAGCCGCTGCCGAAGTCGGACCACACCGTCTCGTCCGGGAACAGCTCCTTGTCGGCGATGCTCAGCACGCCCACGCCGAGCACCCCGACCAGTTCGACTGTGCAGCAGGCGAGCGCGACCCGGCGGCCGGTGTGCCCGGCGCGGGCCAGCCCGACCGCCGCCACGATGTAGATCAGCGCGGCGAGCGCGGAGAGCAGGTACGCCACCGGCGCCTCGTCGAACTTCGTGGCGATCTGCAAGCCGGCCCGCGAGGTCGCGGCGATGGCGAAGACGATGTAGACGGCGATCAGCAGCCGTCCCGGGCCGCGGTTGGTGGCGCGCTGCTCGTGCGCGGTCGTGGTGTCAGCCACCGAGGACCTCCCAGGTCTGCTGGAGCCGTACCGCCACCACGGGCGTGACCAGGCAGATCGCGCAGACGATGCCCGAGCCCCAGCGGGTCGGCTCCATCCGGGCCAGCACCCAGGCCAGCGGCGGCAGGCAGACGAGCGTCGCCAGGTAGCCGAAGAACGCGCCCGGCTCACCCGGCCGCTCCCCGCCGCCGAGCGCGACGATTGCCGTCACGGTGAGCGCGAGCAGCGCCACCTCCAGCACGGCCAGGCCGACGAACTGGATCCGGTCCGGCGGCCGGTGGCGTACCGCCGCCACCAGGGCCCAGACGGCGAGCGCCAGCGAGATCACGATCGCGACCGTGGCGAGCGGCCCGTCCACCGGGGAGGCGGAGGCGGCCGCCGCGCTGGTCGTCGACACGGTGTCGTTCACCGGCACAGCCTACTAACCGGTGTAGTAGCGGCTCGCCCGCCGGGTCGGGGCGCGCCGGACGGGCCGGGGGACTAGCGTGGATCACGGTCCCGGCGTACGCCGGTGGCGGACGTCGACGGCAGGGGGCCGGGGTGCGGTTCGGGTTGTTCGGCACGGGTTACTGGGCGGCGGAGACGCACGCCGCGGCCATCGAGGCGCACCCGCGGGCACGGCTCGCCGGCGTCTGGGGGCGCAACCCGGCGAAGGCGGAGGAACTGGCCACCCGGCACGGCGTACCGGCCTTCACCGACGTCGACGCGCTCATCGACGCCTGCGACGCGGTCGCCGTGGCGCTCCCGCCGGACGTGCAGGCCGACATCGCCGTGCGGGCGGCCACCGCCGGGCGGCACCTGCTGCTGGACAAGCCGCTGGCGCTCGACCTCGCCGACGCCGACCGGGTGGTCGACGCGGCGCAGGCGTCCGGGGTGGCCTCGGTGGTCTTCTTCACCCAGCGCTTCCACCCGAACGTCACCGGTTTCCTCGCCTCGACCGCGGCGGCCGGCGGCTGGCAGCACGCCCGCGCCACCATGTTCGCGTCGATCTTCCAGCCCGGGAACCCGTACGGCGACTCGACCTGGCGGCGGGAGCGCGGCGCGCTCTGGGACATCGGCCCGCACGCGTTGTCGCTGATCCTGCCGGTGCTCGGCCGGGTCACCCGGGTCGCCGCGATGGACGGCCCGAGCGGCCTGGTGCACCTGCTGCTCACCCACGACGGCGGCGCGACCAGTTCGCTCTCGCTCACCCTGGACGCGCCGTCCGAGGCGGTCACCCGGGACTTCGTCTTCTTCGGCGAGAACGGCACCGAGACCGTCCCGCCCGGCGACGGCAGCGCGCTCCAGGCGTTCGGCGCCGCGCTCGACCAGCTGCTGGAGGAGGTCGACGCCGGCACCCGCGACCACCGCTGCGACGTGCGGTTCGGCCGCGAGGTGGTGGCGGTGCTGGACGCCGCGCAGACCGCCCGCGCCCAGGGCCGCACCGTCGAGATGTAAGGAAGGGCCCCTTCTTAACGCCTCCGGTAGAGGAGGGGCCCCCGCTTAACACCCCACCGGTCAGGCGTCGGCCAGCGTGACCAGCGCCTCGCCCAGCTCGGTGGGGGTGTGGAACTCCTCGGCCGGCAGGGACCGCAGCGCCTGCAGCGCCTCGGTGTCGGCGCCGTTCTCCTGGCCCCAGCGGACCAGGTCCTCCCGCGAGACCGGGTAGTCGAGCCCGGCCAGGAACTCCCGCAACTGCGCACCGGTGACGGTCATGCCGCCCGGCTACCCACTGAGCCCGGCACCATGCCCGCCGGCGGGTACGGCCCGGGTCCGCCGTACGCCCGCCGCCGGACCCAGCGGCGGCGGTTTGTCCCGGCGGGCCCCGGGTAGCCGCTGACATGCTGGTACAGCGGCTCGGCGCGCCGAGCGACTTCGACCCCTTGCTGGACCGCGTGCGGGACGCCCGGGTGGTGATGATCGGCGAGGCGACGCACGGCAGCTACGACTACTACCGGCTGCGGGAGCAGTTGACCCGGCGGCTCATCGCCGAACAGGGGTTCGACTTCGTGGCGGTGGAGGGGGACTGGCCGGACTGCGACCGGGTGCACCGGTCGGTGGTGGGCGCGCCGGACGGGCCGGCCGATCCGCTCGCCGCGCTGGAACGGTTCGAACGCTGGCCCACCTGGATGTGGGCGAACGCCGAGGTGGCCCGCTTCTGCCGCTGGCTGCGGGCGTGGAACCTGGAACGCCCCGAGGGGGAGCGGGCCGGCTTCCACGGGCTGGACGTGTATTCCCTCTGGGAGTCGATGCAGGCCATCTTCGACTACCTCGGTGAGGAGGATCCGGCCTCGCTGGAGGCGGCCCAGGAGGCGTACCGCTGCTTCGAGCCGTACGGCAAACGGGCCGAGGAGTACGGGATGGCCAGCCGGTTCGTCTCCGCCCGGTGCGAGGAGGAGGTGGTCCGGCTGTTGGCGCGTACCCGGGAACAGGCCGCCACGGACGGCCCGGACCGCTTCTCGGCCTGGCAGAACGCGGAGGTGGTGGCCGGCGCGGAGCGGTACTACCGGGCCATGGTCGGCGGCGGCCCCGAGTCGTGGAACGTCCGCGACGTCCACATGGCCGACACGCTCGACCGGCTGCTCGACCGGTACGGGCCGGGCTCGCGGGGCATCGTGTGGGCGCACAACACGCACGTCGGCGATGCCCGGGCCACCGACATGGCGGCGGACGGCATGGTCAACATCGGGCAGCTCGGCCGGGAACGGCACGGCCGGGACGCGGTGGCGCTGATCGGCTTCGGCAGCTGGCGCGGCAGCGTGGTGGCCGCGCCGCGCTGGGGCTCACCGGCCGAGACGATGGTGGTCCCACCGGCGCGGGAGGGCTCGGTGGAGCATCGGCTGCACGAGCTGATGCCGGACCGGGCGGTGCTGGTCTTCGGCGGCGACGGCCAGCCGGAATGGGTGACCGGCGAGGCGGACCACCGGGCCATCGGGGTGGTGTACGACCCGAGCTTCGAGTCCTGGGGCAACTACGTGCCGACCCGGCTCGGTGAACGCTACGACGCGTTCATCTGGTGCGACGAGGCCACAGCGCTGCACCCGCTGCCGACGTGCGTCACGCCCGGTGAGATGGAGACGTATCCGGCGGGTGTGTGACGGGTGGGGCCCCGCGAGGGCCCCACCCGTGCGGATCACACGTTCGCGTGCTGCTTCTCGGCGAGGTGGGCGCGCAGGCCCTCACCCTCGACGTCCACGTTGGGCAGGATCTTGTTCAGCCAGCGCGGCAGCCACCATGCGGCGTTGTTCAGCAGCGACATCACCGCCGGCACGATCGTCATCCGGACCACGAACGCGTCGATGGCGACACCGATCGCGAGCGCGAAGCCCATCGACTTGATGATCGGGTCCTCCAGGAAGACGAAGCCGCCGAACACCGAGATCATGATGAGCGCGGCGGCGGTGACCACCCGGGCGCCGTGCCCCATGCCGTTGATGGTGGCCTGCTGGGCGGTGTCGCCGTGCACGAAGTCCTCGCGCATCCGGGAGACCAGGAAGACCTCGTAGTCCATGGCCAGGCCGAACAGGATGCCGATGAGCAGGATCGGCAGGAAGCTGACCAGCGGGGCCGGGGTGTCCAGGCCGACCAGGTCGGCCAGGTGGCCCTGCTGGAACACCGCCACGGTGATGCCGAACGTGGCCGCCACGGTGAGCAGGAAGCCCAGCGCCGCCTTGACCGGCACCAGGATCGACCGGAACACCAGCATCAGCAGCAGGATCGACAGGCCCACCACCAGCAGCAGGTAGACCGGCAGCGCGTCGGAGAGCTTCTCCGACACGTCGATGCCGACAGCGGTGACGCCGGTGAGCAGCACGTCGGCGTTCTGGATGCCCGACACCTGCTTGCGGATGTCGTGCACCACCGTCTCGGTGGCCTCCTCGGTCGGCCCGGTCTTCGGGATCACCCCGATCAGCGCGGTACGCCCCGACGGGTCGACCTGCGGCGGGGCCACGGCCAGCACCCCGTCGGTCTTCTGGACCAGCGCGGTCACCTGCGGGATGGCGGCCTGGGTGGCCTGCGGCGAGTCGGCGGTCACCACGACCGCGAGCCGGCCGGTGAAGCCGGGGCCGAAGCCCTCGCGGATCAGATCGCTGCTGACCCGGGCCGGGGTGCCCTCGGCGGCGGCGGAGGCGTCCGGCAGCGCCAGGCGCATGTCCTGGGCCGGGATCGCGAGCAGGCCGAGGCCGAGCAGTCCGACCAGGATCACCGGGATGCGCAGTCTGGTCACCCACCGCGCCCAGCGGAAGCCGAAGCCGGAGCGGTCCTCCGAGCCGGTGGTCGGGTCCTCGACCGCCTTGCGGTCACGCAGCTTGCGCGGCAGCACCTTGTGTCCGGCGAAGCCGAGCAGCGCCGGAGCCAGCGTGATCGCCACCAGCACGGCCACTGTGACGGTGCCGGCGGCGGCCAGGCCCATCACGGTGAGGAACGGGATGCCCACCACGGCCAGACCGGCGAGCGCCACCACGACCGTCGCGCCGGCGAAGACCACAGCCGAGCCGGCGGTGCCGACCGCACGGCCGACCGCCTCCTCCGGGGAGAGCCCGTCGAGCAGGTTCTGCCGGTGCCGGGAGGTGATGAACAGCGAGTAGTCGATGCCGACCGCGAGGCCGAGCATCAGCGCCAGGATCGGCGCGGTGCTGGTCAGCTCGACCGCGCCGCTGAGCGCGAACAGACCGGCCATGCCGACGCCGACGCCGATGAGCGCGTTCAACATGGTCATCCCGGCCGCCACGAGCGAGCCGAACGTGATCACCAGAACGATCGCCGCGACCAGCACGCCGATCGCCTCGGTCGAGCCGACCTCCGGCTCACCGTTGAGCACCTCGCCGCCGGGGGCGATCTGCCAGCCCTGCGCCTCGGCCTGCGCGCCGACCTTCTCGTACGCGTCGCGCTGCTCGTCGGTCACCTCGTCCGCGCCGCCGGCGAACTGCACCTGGATCAGCGCGTACCGGCCGTCCGGGGTGAGCGCCTGCGCCTGGTACGGGTCGACCGCGCCGACCACGCCCGGGAGCGTGGCCGCCTCCTGCGTGACCTGCTTGACCACCGCCTGTCCGGCGGGTGAGGTCAGCGCGCCGTCCTGCGGCGCCTTGATCGCGATCGTGCCGGTGGCGCCGCTGGCCGCCGGGAAGCGGTCGGCGAGCAGGTCGATCGCCTTCTGCGACTCGGTGCCCGGCATGGTGAAGTTGCTCGCCGTCGGGCCCCTCAGCGTGGCCGCGGCCAGGCCGAGTCCGACGAGTACGACGAGCCAGACGACGGCGACGAGTCGCCGCCGGCGCAGGGATGCCCGGCCGAGCCGGTACAGCAGGGTCGCCATGGACCTTCCTTGTCCTCGGGGTTCGGATCAGGTGGTGACTTCGAGCGCGCGGTACGCCACGGCGAGCAGCGCGGGTCGCAGCTGGTCGTCGGGGATGTCCAGGAACTCGCCGCAGGTCTCGGCGATGCCGGCGAGCACGACGAGCGCCGCGACGCGTGCCTCCGGACGGTCGGAGAAGCCGGAGAAGGCGGCGATGAGTTGTTCGGAGATCTGCTGGATGTGGGCGAACGCGGGCTGCTGGAGCAGGTCGGGGAACTCGCCCCGGAGCAGCGCGATCTCCCGGCGGAAGCGGACCGCCAGGTCGACGAAGCCGTCCGCGGCGACGCGTTGGGCCTCGGCGCCGGTGTGCGCGGCGATGCGGACGTCCAGCTCCTCCAGCATCGTGATGGCCGGCGCCATCAGCTCGCAGAGCAGGGCGTCCTTGCTGGCGAAGTGGTAGAGCACAGTCGCCTTGGAGCAGCCGACATCGCGGGCGATGTCTTGCAGCGAGGTGCCCTTGTACCCGGTGACGGCGAACCGGCGAGCGGCCGCGGCCAGCAGCTCGTCGTGGGTGGCGGTGGTGGGTCGCGCCATGTCCTCCAGCATGCCTGACCGATCGGTCAGGTGCTGACCGATCGGTCAGATCGCGCGCGTGGCGTTCGCCACAACGACCCGTTTTCGCAGGTCAGGCCGGTGGGCGGCCGTGTGTGCGGTCGTACTCGGCCCGGGCCGCGCTGATCGCCTCCCGGTGCCGCTCCGCCCAGCTCGTCAGCGCCACCAGCGACTCGTACAGTTCCCGGGCCATCGGTGTGGCGGTGTACTCCACCTTCGGCGGCACCGTGGGATGCACGTGCCGGTGAAGCAGCCCGTCCCGCTCCAGATTGCGCAGCGTCAGCGTGAGCATCCGGCGGCTGATCCCCTCCACCCGGCGCTCCAGCTCGGTGAAGCGGACCGGGCCGGCCGAGGCGGCGATCAGGATGCCGATGGCCCACTTGCCGCCGACCCGGTCCAGCGCCTCCCGCACGGTGCAGGCGCTCGCCTGCTCCGCCGCGTCCGGTCCGCACCGCTCCGACTCCGCCTCACCCACGCCCCCGATCGTCGCAGGTGCCGGCCGGTGCGGCGCGCCGGGCACCGTGTCGGGGTTGCCGAGCCGGGCCCGGCCCGGGATGGTGGTCCGATGGGTGCCGCCGACGAGACCCGGGCCGGAGTGTCGCTGACCAACCTCGACCAGCCGCTGTTCGACGGCGCCGGGGCGACCAAACGCGACCTGGTCGACTACCTCGACGCGATGGCCGACCGGATCCTGCCGGAACTGCGGGACCGGCCGCTGTCGGTGCTGCGGGTGCGGCCCGGCCAGGAGCCGTTCATGCAGAAGAACCTGCCGAAGTACACGCCCGGCTGGGTGCGCCGCACCGAGGTGTGGGCGGAGGCGTCGCACCGGCGGATCTCGTACGCGCTCTGCGACGACCGGCGGACGCTGCTCTGGTTCGCCAACCAGCGGGCGGTGGAGTACCACCCGACGCTGGCCCGCGCCGGTGCGCCCGAGCACCCGTCCCACCTGGTGCTCGACCTGGACCCGCCGGAGGGGGACGCGTTCGGCGCCGTGGTGCGGGTCGCTCTGCTGGTGCGGCAGGCGCTCGCCGACGCCGGGCTCGCCGGCGCGGTGAAGACGAGCGGCGCCAAGGGGCTGCACGTGGTCGTGCCGGTGGACCCGGCCACCACGGCGGAGGAGGCCGCCGCCGCGACCCGCGCTCTCGCCGTCCGTACCGAACGGCTCGACCCGGCGGCCGCGACCACCGCGTTCATCGTCGCCGACCGCGGCGGCCGCGTCTTCGTCGACTCCACCCGGGCGTACGGCGCGACTGTGGTGGCCGCCTACAGCCCCCGGATCCGGCCCGGCGCCCCGGTGTCGTACCCGGTGGGCTGGACCGACCTGGAGAGCGCGACCCCGGCCGACTTCACCGTGCGGACCGTGCCGGGCCTGCTGGGGGACCGGGATCCCTGGGCGGAGGCGCTGCCCGCGCCGCAGCGCCTGCCGGCGGACCTGGTCGAGCAGGGGCGGACCATCCCGGTGGCCCGGGTGCAGGCGATGCACGAGGGCAAGCGCCGCGCCAAGGCCCGCCGCGAGGCCGGGTGACGCCGGTCCGCGTCAGCGGCGCCGGGTCGCCGTCGCCGGTGGCCGCTTGCCCCAGGTGAACGCGATGAGCACCACTGCCAGCACCCAGGTGACGATCATCGTCCAGATCGGGCGGGTCTCGGTGGCCGCGCCGACGAACCCGCCGATCGCGTAGCTGACCAGGCAGAGCAGGCCGGTCGCGGCGAGCCGCCCGGCCGCGCTGCGGCCCTCCGGCTCGAACACCCAGTCGGCGATGCCCTTCGTGGTGCGCAGCACTGTGCCGGTCTGGTACGACGTGGCGGTCTGCACGCCGAACGTGCGGACGACGAGCCCGCCGAGGATGCCGACCGGGAACGCCAGCAGCGCGGTCAGGAGCGTGCGCTCGGTCAGCGAGTCGCGCCCCGAGTCGAGGGACCGGTCCACCAGCCCCCAGAGCACGAGCAGCGCCAGCATGGCGAGCAGTTCCATGCCCGGCGGGGTGAGCGGTCCGGCCGGGCGCACGCGGCGGATCCCGGCGCCGAGCAGGCCGCCCAGGCCGAACGCGACAAGTGACGCCAGCGCGGACGGCCACGCCGGCAGGTGATCGGCGGCACCCATTCCGACGAACGCCACGTTGCCGGTCTGAATACCCACGAACACCTTGTACTTGAGGAACGAGAAGGCGTCTACCACACCGGCGAGGCCGGTGGAGAGCGCAAGTGCCAGAAACGGTATGTGGAAGTCGTATTCCCCCACCCGCCAGCGATCCTCCGCGTTGTTGGACATCGCCCTCCCTACCCCTCGTTCCGCCCGTGAAACCGCTGCGGTTCGCGATGCGCAGAAGTGCCGGGAAAAGTGTTTCCTGTCGTTTCCGGTGAATGGCGCGATCGCGTTATTCACCAATGGCATCCGGTTCGGCAGCATCGCAATTGCGTCTCGACGGCGAGACTCGAAGCCGAAGGAGGCCGAGCGCATGTTCGTGCTCCCCGTCGCCAGAATCCGCGTCACGTTCTATTCGATCGCGGCGCTGGCCGTCGCCGGAGTCGCCACGGATGCTCCGGTCTGGAGCATCGCGGCGTCGCTGTTCCTCTGTGTCGCGATTCCGCTCGCGGTGGCCTTTCAGAGCCCGGAACACCTGCGGGCGTTGTTCGTCCCGTCCCGGGCCGCCGAATCGGCGGTCCACACCCGGAAGGAAATCCGTCATGCCCCGATCCAATGACCGTGCCGGAATGGGATCATCGCCCAAGGACCACCAGATGGTCGGCACGGTCCCGCGGAATCCGGCGATCGACCAGTCACACCCCGACCTGGTGCATCCGCCGTCGACAGACAACGGGCTCATGCCGAACCTGGTGTTCCCGTTCTCGCTGGCGCACACCCGGCAGGAGAGCGGCGGCTGGACCCGGGAGGTCACCAACCGACTCCTGCCGATCGCCCACGACCTGGCGATCGTGAACATGAAGCTCAACCCCGGGGCGTACCGGGAACTGCACTGGCACATCCAGTCCGAGTGGGCCTTCGTCCTCACCGGCAGCTGCCGGATCGCCGCCGTGGACCAGGAGGGCCGCAACTTCCTGGAGGACGTCAAGGCCGGCGACCTCTGGTACTTCCCGGCCGGCATCCCGCACCACATCCAGGCGCACGACGAGGGCGTGGAGTTCCTGCTCGTCTTCGACGACGGCTGCTACTCCGAGGACGCCACGTTCCAGCTCACGGACTTCTTCTCGCACGTGCCGAAGGAGGTCATCGCCAAGAACTTCGGCTGGACGATGCAGCAGATGGCCAACTTCCCGCCGGAGTCCGAGCGGTACATCTTCCCGGGGCAGAGCCCGCCGCCGCTGGCCGAGGACCGGGTCTTCAGCCCTACCGGCGACGTGCCCCGGACGTTCAAGCACAGCCTGCTCGCCCAGACGCCGGAGAAGTTCGAGGGCGGCAGCGTACGCATCGCCGACTCGAGCAACTTCGCCGCGGCGATCACCACCACGGTCGCCATGGTGGAGATCGAACCCGGCGCGATGCGGGAACTGCACTGGCACCCGAACGGCGCGGAGATGCAGTACGTGATCTCGGGCAAGGGACGCATGGGCGTCTTCGCCAACCACGGCACCGCGCGCACCTTCAACATGGAGACCGGCGACGTCGGCTACGTGCCGATCTCGATGGGCCACTACATCGAGAACATCGGTGACAAGCCCTTCGTCTACCTGGAGCTGTTCCGGACCGCGAAGTTCGAGGACGTGTCGCTCGCCCAGTGGCTGGCCAACGTCCCGCCGGAGGTGGTCGCGGACACGATCAACGTGCCACGCGAGCTGATCGAGGCCCTTCCGAAGACGAAGAGCCCGCTGCAACGGCACTGAGAACGCGATGCCGAGCGCGGACGCCGCGACCCTGTGGTGTCCGCGCTCCGCGCCGCGTTCCTCAACCTTCGTCCCGCGACTCCCAGACCAGCGCCAGCTCCACCCGGTTGTGGACGCCGAGCTTCGCGTAGATCGACCGCAGGTGGGTGTCGACGGTGTGGAACGAGACGAACAGGTCCCGGGCCGCCTCCTGCTTCGTCATGCCGACCGCGAGCAGTTCGGCCACCCGTACCTCGGCGGGGGTCAGCGCGGCCACGGCCGGGCGGCGGGCGTCGTCTCCCGTCGTGCCGTCGGGCTCCGGCGTCCCGTCCCCGGCGACGCCGGCACCCATCCGGGTGTACATCGCGGCGCACTCGGCGAGCAGGCCGGGCGCCTCCGCCGGCGGCAGCCCGGGCGACCGCGCCAGGTCGTGCAGCGCGTCGGCCAGGGCCGGCCGGGCGGAGGTGGTGCGGAGCAGCCGTACCGCCGCGTGCAGCGCCGCCGGATCATCGGTCAGCAGCCCGTCGACCTGGTGCGCCACCCCGCGCCAGAGCGCGTTGTTCGCCATCCCGGCGGCCCGCTTCAGGTGGTCGGCGAGGATCTCGGCCCGCTGCCGGTCACCCAGCGCCAGTGCCGCGCGGACCAGCCGCGGGCCGTGGTGCGGCACCAGCAGCAGGGGAGCCATCGAGCGGTCCGGCATGGCCAACGCGGCCCCCAGGAGCGCGGCGTGCCGGCCCGGTTCCGGGTCGCCCGCGGCGGCGCAGCCCAGACGGAACCACTGCATGTCGTCGGGCCAGCCCACCGTGGGGCGTTCGTCCGCCAGCAGCTTCCGGGCCGCGGCCACCTCACCCCGGCGCAGCAGCACCTCCACGACCGTGGCGAGCAGGTCCACCCGGGCCTGCGCCGGCAGGGCGACACCGCGTTCGGCCAACGCGAGGCGGGCCCGCGCCTCGGCCTCGGCCAGCTCGCCGGTGCTCAGCCGCAGGACGCAGTCCAGCGCGGTCACCAGCGGCTGCGCCACCGCGCCCAGCGTGTCGATCTCCCCGGCGACGCCGTCCAGCGCGGTCGCCGCGTCGACGTACCGGCCGAGCGCGATCTGGTTTGCCACCCGGTCGACGCGCAGGAAGATCGCCTGGGTACGGGCAGCCGGCTCGCCCGCGTCCACCTCCCGCAGGATCCGCGCGGCGCGGGGCAGGTCGCCGGTGGCGGTGGCCCGGGACGCGTTCGCCAGGGCCAGCCGGATGCCGCCGCCGGGGGAGGGGCTGCGCTCGTGCGCCCGCTCCGCCGCCGCCACCAGCTCGGCGGCGTCGGGATGCCCGAACCGGGCCGCCAGCGACGCCAGCATGGTGAGCGTCCAGCTCCGCCCGGCGGCGTCCAGCTCCTGGTTCAGCGCCCGCCCGAGGTACGTCAGGGACAGCGAGGGGCGCTGTGTCGCGTAGTAGGCCCCGAGCCGCCCGAGCAGCATCGCCCGCTGCCGTGGCCCGTACCTGTCGGCGGCGACCTCCCGGTGCAGCATGCGCAGCGTCTCGTCCACCCGGCCGGCCAGGTAGAGGTTGTCGGCGACGTCGACCAGCCAGGCCAGGCGCTCGTCGGCCGGGCCCGGTGCCGGGGCGGCCAGCAGCAGGTCCGCGGCGAGGCTGGGTCCGACCGCCGGGTCGGCCGCCAGCCGCGTGGCGAGCGCCCGGGCGGACCGGCTCACCGCCGGCAGGACCCGCAGGAGCTGCCGGGCGGCCTGGGCCGGGCGTCCGGCGTCGGCGAGCACCTCGGCGGCCGCCTCGCGCAGCGCCTGGCGCACCGAGGCCGGCGTGTCCCGCAGGACGTCGTCGCGCAGCGCGATCGAGGCCAGTCGCAGCCCGGCCGCGGTGTCGACGAGGAACCCGCGCGCGATCAGCTCCTCCACCGTCGCGTCGACCGGCTCGTCCGGCGTGGTGCCGGTGCGAACGGCCACCGCTTCGAGGAACCACAGGCCGCAGGGCGCGTCCGCGACGGCGACACCGCGCAGGACCCACCGCTGCGCGGTGGTGAGCGACGAGGGTACGCCGGTGTGCATCTTGGGACGGTTGGTCAACGGCGTCTCGGGCAACTGGCTCACCTTCGCAGGTGCTGGGTTTCGACCCGTTCACCGCGAGGTTAGCCAGCTCACGACCTGCTCATCCCCGAATCGGGGGACAAAGGTGAGGGCGGCTCCGGATCTCCGGTGCCGGCCGCTAGATGACGCGGCGCCGGACCCGCCACACCACCACACCGACCAGGATCGCCGCGACGGTGACGAACACTGCCGTCTCGATGAGCTGGAACGTCCAGAACCGGTCCGCCGGGTGGTAGACCCCGAACTGCTGGACGCCGCGCGCGTGCAGGAACTGGTTGAGGTTGGTGCCGGCCCGGTCGGCGGCGTCCGTCAGCTCGGCGTACTCGACTCCGCTCAGCCGCCGCCCGGTGGCGTCGGCGTAGCCGCGCTCGATCACCCAGTCGGCGACGCCCGGCAGGTGCCCCGCCCGGTCCGTCGAACCGCCGGCGGGGACCGGCTCCATGGTGGTGAGCGGCGTGGCGTACGCGGGACGGGCCAACAGCCCCACCGACATCCGGGCGGCGAGGAACGCCCCGAACGCGACGCCGAACGCGGGCAGGCTGCGCCGCAGGATCGCCCCCGCGGCGGTGGCCACGCCGAACGCGAACAACGCGTACGCCACCGGGACGAGCCCCTCCAGGTCGAAGGCGTCGTACTGGAACCGCCCCTCCCACGCGTCGAACGGCTGACGGAACCAGGTGAGCACCGCTGTGAACACCCCGGTGAGCGCGACGGTGACGCCGGCCAGTGCCGCGAGCTTTGCCGCCAGCCAGCGCATCCGCGGCACGGCCTGCGTCCAGGCGAGCTGCCAGGTGCCGTCCTCCAGTTCGCGCGCCAGCAGCGGTGCGCCGAGGAACGCGCCGATGACGACGGGGACCAGGTAGAAGGCCGCCAGGAGGTTCTCGACGTACCCGTACCTCTCGTCGAGCCGGCGGAAGGAGGCCGTGCAGGCCGTGTCGACGCCGGCCTGTCCCGCGCACCGGGCGGGACCGCCGGGGAACAGGTCGTGGGCCTGCGCCCCGAGAACGAGCAGGGCGACGCCGAACACGCCGACGAGCAGACCCAGGACGCAGACCTCGGTCCGGTGCTGGCGCCAGATCAACCACGTCACGCCGGCACCCCCGAGGTGACCGCGGCGCCCGGCTCGGACGGCCGGCGCAGGTATGCCAGCACCAGATCCTCCAGCGCGACCGGCTGGGCCTGCCATCCGGGCGCGGCCGGGAGCCCGCCGTCACGTACCAGCAGGGTCGTGTGCCTGTCGCTGTGGACGGCCTCCACGACGGTGCCGGCCCGGTCGAGGTCGTCGGCCGTGCGCGGGCCGACGAGCAGCCGGTGCTCGGCGAGGAGGGTGTCGATGTCACCGGTGAGCGTGACCCGGCCCTGGTTGAGCACGACCAGGTGGTCGCAGACGCGCTCCAGCTCGTGCACGACGTGGGAGGAGAACAGGACGGTCACCCCGCCCTCGGCCACCGCGCCCATGAGGACCTGGAGGAACTCGTGCCGGGCCAGCGGGTCGAGGCTGGCCACCGGCTCGTCGAGGACGAGCAGGTCCGGCCGCTTCGCCAGCGCCAGGGCCAACGCGACCTGGGCCTGCTGCCCGCCGGAGAGCGTGCCGGCCCTGCGGTCGAGCGGGATGCCCAGCTTCGCCAGCCGGCGCTCGGCCAACGCCTGGTCGAAGCGGAGGTTGCAGGCCCGGCCGAAGCGGAGCATCTCGGCGACTGTGAAGCGCTTGTACAGCGGGTGGTCCTGGGCCAGGAACCCGATCCGGGACAGCGTCTGCGGGCTGCTCGCAGTGACGTCCCGGCCGAGGACCTCCACCGTGCCGGTGCTCGGTGCCAGCAACCCGACGACCAGGCGCAGCAGCGTGGTCTTGCCCGCGCCGTTCGGCCCGACCAGGGCGATCACGCCGCCCGCCGGCAGCGCCAGGGTGCAGTCACGCAGCGCCCAGCCCTTCCGGTACCGCTTGCCCGCACCGTCGGTGCGCAGCGCGAACCCGGTCGCTGTCACGCCACGTCCTCGTTCCTCGTCTGCTGGCGGACGGAGGTGAAGAGCGCGTCGACCGCCTGTTCGTCGAGGCCGGCCGCGTAGGCGCGGCGCAACCAGGTCTCCAGGCCGCGGCGCAGCGACGTGTACGTCGACGCCGACATCACGGCCGACTGCTGTGCGTTGACGAACGTGCCCTGGCCGGGCCGGCCGGTGACCAGGTTCTCCTGCTCCATCTGCCGGTACGCCTTGGCGACGGTGTTCGGGTTGATCGCCAGGTCCTCGACCACCTCGCGGATGAGCGGGAGGCGGTCACCGGGCTGGAGGAAGCCCAGCAGCACCGCCTGCCGGACCTGCTGGACGAGTTGCAGGTACGGCGGCACGCCGGAGTGGGTGTCGAGCCGGAAGACGAACACGGTGCTCCTCACTGCTTTACTAGTAACGTAGTAAAGCAGTGGATCGGTGGTCAAGGGAGCCGGCGCGCCCGGCCTGCCGAGGGATCGCCCGGAAACGGAACGAGCCCGGCAGCCAGGGCGGCTGTCGGGCTCGTGAAGGTCTCTTGGTGCGATTTCTTAGCAAGTGTGCCCCCGGCAGGATTCGAACCTGCGCTCCCGCCTCCGGAGGGCGGTGCTCTATCCCCTGAGCTACGGGGGCTCAGCGACCCGAGAAGAGTAGCAAACCCCCTCCCGGATCACCGAATCGGTACCCCCGCGAGTCGATCTTCGTCGGATCAGGCGGCGGCGACGGCGCGACCGCAGCTCGGCAGCGGGTGCAGCACGACCCGGCGGGGCAGCCGGCGGGGCCACTCGTTGCGCGGCCACGAGCCGTCCACGATCAGGTGCACGGTGCGTTCCTCGGCGCCGCTGAGCCGCAGCACGAAGTCCCGGGGCAGTGGCGGATCCACCGACGGCGTCGTGACCATGAACCGCACCCGTCCCCGCGAGGAGACCGCCGACACCACATCGGCGGCGGGCATGGTGCCGCGCAGGCGTACCCGGCCGATCCAGTAGACCTCCGCGGCGTGCTCCTGGGCCGCCCGCGTGATCGCCGGGTACTCGCTGCGTACCCAGCGCTCGACCGCGCCGACGCACAGGCCGCAGGCCCGCTCGCGCGGCTCGCGCGGCCCCAGACCCCAGGCCCGGAGGTACGCCCCGACGGTGCCGGCGTCCATCGCCAGCCCGAACCGGCGCTCGATGAGGGCGGTCAGGCTCTGTCGTGTCCAGAGCTCCTCGTCGAGGCCGAACTCGTCGGGGTGGACCCCCCGGAGCACGTCGATGAGTTCGAGTTCCTGTTCGCGGCTGAGCGTTCCCGGCTCGCCCTGCCGCAGTCCGCGACGGACGGCTGCCACCGCTCCGTCACCGCCGATGGTGTGGCGTCGGCACCAGCTGGTCACCGACCGCCCTGCGTCTCTGAGTGCAACCCCCACGTCTTGGGCAACGAGCCCGAATCGCAACTGGTCACGATATGTGGGTAGAAAACTCTCCAACCTCCACAATGACCCGTTAACCCCAAACCGTTACAAACACCCATACAGAACATTCCGGGCAGCCCTGAGGCTCCCGAGTTCGAGATCTTGGTACGAAACGGCCCTCCTGAGGGCCCTTCCGTACCAAGATCTCCTGGCGCGACCACGCCGTCGCCCTCGCCCACGCGATCTTGCACTTGCCGCCCTCCGATAACGGGGTGAATCCGGCATCACCGGGGCAGCAACTGCAAGATCGCCGGGGCGGCGCGGCGCGGCGGGGCGGGGGCGGGTGCGGGGACGGGGGTGAGGGAGCGCGGAGACGGTGAGGCCCGGTGCCCCTGGGAGGGAGACCGGGCCTCGGTGGATCGGGTGGGGCGGGTGTTACGGGGTGCCGCCCAGGCGCTTCAGCGCCGCGCCCAGGTTGGTCAGGTCGTTCTGCTGGGTGTTCTTCATCGTCTGGGCGACCGCCAGCACGTCGTCGTCGTGCCCCTCGTCGAGGATGCCGTCGATCATGTGCACCCCACCGATGTGGTGGCGGATCATCATCTGGAGGAAGAGCACGTCGAACTCGCGGCCGCTCGCCGCGCGCAGCTTCGCCATCTCCTCCGGCGTCGCCATGCCCGGCATCAGGCCGTTCTTGACCAACCCGCCGCCGTCCTTCATCCACGCCATCGGGGCCTGGTCACCGGTCGGGTCCAGCTTCCAGGAGCGCAGCCAGGTCTGCATGGTGCCGATCTCGCCCTGCTGGCCGGTGGCGATGTCCACGCCGACCTGGCGTACCTCCGGGTCCTGGCCCTGGCCGAACGCCAGCAGACCCATCGCGACGGCCTGGTTGTGGTGGGCGGTCATGTCCCGGGCGAACCCGGCCTCCGCCGAGTTCTCACCCGGACGGGTGAGCGTCGGGGTGAGCAGGCCGCCCGCGTACCCGAGGACCAGCCCGACCACGAGGGCGGCGGCCACGGCCAGCAGGCCGTAACGGCGCACCGCGCCCCGGCCGCCCTGGTCGGCGGCCGGAGCCTCGTCGGTCTCGCTGTCGGTGGTCACCGGAGCGGTCATCGCGGCGTCCTTACTGGGTGGGCTGCTGGGGCATGGTGTTCTGGAGGTTGTCGCGCGGGGTGGTGCCGGTGGCGGTGACGCCCTGGTCGCAGAGCGCGTTCGGGCCCTCGATGGAGGCGTTCACCCGCAGGGTCTTGATGAAGTCGTCGATCCGGCCGTCGTCGGCGTTGTCGACCTTGAGCTGGTAGCCCCAGGCCTGGAGCGAGATCGGCTTGTCCAGCCCCTCGAACGGGCTGAGCATCAGCTTCTCCTTGCCCTGCACCTTGCTGCGGAGCTTCTCCACCTGGTCGGCGGGCAGGTCCGGGCGGTAGGTGATCCAGACCGTGCCGTGCTCCAGGCTGTGCACCGCGTGCTCGTTGGCGATCGGGGCGTCGTAGACGTCACCCATGCAGTTCTGCCACGCCTGGTTGTGCGGGCCGCCGACCGGCGGGGTGATGTCGTACTTGATCGCGCCGGGCTGGTGGTTGCCGCCCTTGACCAGGTCCTTGTCCTTCGCGCGGTAGTCGACGATGCCGTCGATCGCCTCGGCGCGCTTCTGCCACGGCTGGCCGCCCTGGTAGACCGCCCAGGCGCCGACGCCGATGATGCCCACGGCCAGTACGCCGACCGCGACGAAGAGGGCGATCGGGCCCCAGGAGCGGCCCTGGCTCACCTTCACCGGGGTGACCGGCTTGCGGCCCTTGCCCCCGGCGCCCTGCCGTGGCGTGCCCTTGCCGCCCCCGGCCTTGCCCGAGCCGGCCTTCGCGGCGGGCTTGTCGGCAGCCGCGGGCCGGCCGGCGGCCGGCTTCTTGCCGGTGCTGACCACGGTGGGACGGCGCTCCGGGCCGCCCGGGGTGCTGATGCTCATCGTGCCTCGTCAGGTCGGTCGGTCAGGGGAGCGCGGGGCCGGTTCACATGCTGGGTCGCCTCCGCGGTGCCCGAGTCTACCCCCGATAACATGGTTCGGTGACTCCCGCAGAACTCGCCGAGGTCGTCCTCGCCGCAGCCCACGCCGTCTTCGACGAGCGGGGACTGGACCGCGCCGCGCTGCCCGCGCAGACCACCGTCGAGCGACCCCGTAATCCCGATCACGGTGACTACGCCTCGACGCTGGCGCTCCAGCTCAGCAAGAAGGTGGGCGTACCCCCGCGGGAGCTGGCGACCGCGCTGGCCGACGAACTGGCCAAGGCGCCGGGGATCAAGTCGGTGGAGATCGCCGGGCCCGGCTTCCTGAACGTCCGCCTCGACGCGGCCGCCGCCGGTCAGCTCGCCAAGGTCATCGTTGAGGCCGGTCCGGCGTACGGGCGCAGCGACACGCTCGCCGGCCAGCGGATCAACCTGGAGTTCGTCTCGGCGAACCCGACCGGCCCGGTGCACATCGGCGGGGTCCGCTGGGCGGCCGTCGGCGACGCGCTCAGCCGCCTGCTCCGCGCCACCGGCGCCGACGTGGGCACGGAGTACTACTTCAACGACGCCGGCTCGCAGATCGACCGGTTCGCCCGCTCGCTGCTGGCCGCCGCCAAGGGTGAGCCCGCGCCGGAGGACGGCTACGGCGGCGCGTACATCGCGGAGATCGCCGCCGAGGTGGTCCGGCTGCGGCCGGACGTGCTCGACCTCCCCGAGGACGCCGCCCAGGAGGTGTTCCGGAACGAGGGCGTCCAGTTGATGTTCGCCGAGATCAAGTCCTCGCTGCGCGACTTCGGTGTGGAGTTCGACACCTACTTCAACGAGAAGGACCTGCACGACGGGGGTGCGCTGGACGCGGCGCTGGACCGGCTGCGGGAGCAGGGGCACGTCTTCGAGTCCGAGGGCGCGACCTGGCTGCGCACCACCGAGTTCGGCGACGACAAGGACCGGGTGCTGCGCAAGTCCAACGGCGAGTGGACGTACTTCGCCGCCGACTGCGCCTACTACCTGAACAAGCGGGAGCGCGGCTTCGACCGGGTCGTGATCATGCTGGGCGCCGACCACCACGGCTACATCGGCCGGATGAAGGCGATGTCCGCGTGCTTCGGCGACGACCCGGCGCGCAACCTGGAGATCCTCATCGGCCAGCTGGTCAACCTGGTCCGCGACGGCGCCCCGGTGCGGATGAGCAAGCGGGCCGGCACCGTGGTCACGCTGGAGGACCTGGTCGACGCGATCGGTGTGGACGCGGCCCGGTACGCGCTGGCCCGCTACTCGGCCGACTCGCCCATCGACATCGACGTGGAGCTGTGGACCCGGGCCAAGAACGACAACCCGGTCTACTACGTGCAGTACGTCGCGGCCCGTACCGCCGGGGTGGCCCGCAACGCGGCCGAGATCGGGCTGACCCGGGGTGACGCCGCCGCGTTCCAGCCGGAGCTGCTCGGCCACGACAAGGAGAACGAGCTGCTCAAGGCGCTCGCGGAGTTCCCCGCGGTGGTGGCCACCGCCGCCGAGCTGCGCGAGCCGCACCGGGTGGCCCGCTACCTGGAGGAGAGCGTCGCGCAGGCGTACCACCGGTTCTACGACAACTGCCGGATCGCCCCGCAGGGCGACGAGGAGATCACCGACACCCACCGGGCGCGGCTCTGGCTCAACGACGCCACCCGGGTGGTCATCGCCAACGGCCTGCACCTGCTCGGGGTGTCCGCGCCGGAGCGGATGTAGCGACATGCGGGCTCACGAGGCAGGCGCACTGCACGGCGAGATCGGTACCCGAGGGCCTGCCTGGCTGCGTACCCCGGTCGACGTCAACGCCCTGGTGCCGCAACTGTGGCCGCGCAACGTGGCGCGCGGCTCCGGCGGCGCGCTCACAGTCGCGGGCCTGGACGTCCGCGGCCTGGCCGCGGAGTACGGCACCCCGGCGTACGTGCTGGACGAGGACGACCTGCGCGAGCGCTGCCGCGAGTTCCGGGCGGCCTTCCCGGACGCGGACGTCTACTACGCCGGCAAGGCGTTCCTGTGCCGCGCCGTGGTCCGGATGATCGCCGAGGAGGGCATGTTCCTCGACGTCTGCACCGGCGGCGAGCTGGCCACCGCGCTGTCGGCCGGGATGCCGCCCGAGCGGATCGGCTTCCACGGCAACAACAAGTCGGTGGCGGAGCTGACCCGGGCGGTCGACGCCGGGGTGGGCCGGATCATCGTCGACTCGTTCACCGAGATCGACCGGCTCTCCGAGCTGGCCCGCGAGCGCGGGGTACGCCCCAAGGTGCTGGTCCGGGTCACCGTCGGGGTGGAGGCGCACACCCACGAGTTCATCGCCACCGCCCACGAGGACCAGAAGTTCGGCTTCTCCCTCGCGGGCGGGGCCGCCGCGGCGGCCGCGTTCAAGATCCTCGACGAGGACGTGCTGGAGCTGCGCGGCCTGCACTCGCACATCGGCTCGCAGATCTTCGACGCCAGCGGCTTCGAGGTGTCCGCCCGCCGGGTGCTCGCCCTCCAGTCGCAGATCCGCGACGCCCGCGGCGTGGAGCTGCCCGAGCTGGACCTGGGCGGCGGCTTCGGCATCGCGTACACCACGCAGGACGACCCGGCGTCGCCGCACGACCTGGCGAAGCGGCTGCGCAAGATCGTGGACGGGGAGTGCGCGGCGGAGAACCTGGCCGTGCCGCATCTGTCCGTCGAGCCGGGCCGCGCGATCGTCGGCCCGGCGGTGTTCACGCTCTATCAGGCCGGGACCGTGAAAGATGTGGACGGCCTGCGGACCTACGTGAGCGTGGACGGGGGGATGAGTGACAACATCCGTACCGCGCTCTACGACGCCTCGTACTCGGCCACGCTGGCGAACCGCACGTCAACCGCGCAGCCGATGCTCGCCCGCGTGGTGGGAAAGCATTGTGAGTCCGGGGACATCGTGGTGAAGGATGAATTCCTGCCCGCTGACGTGCAGCCCGGAGATCTTGTCGCGGTGCCCGGCACCGGGGCCTACTGCCGGAGCATGGCGAGCAACTACAACCATGTCCCGCGGCCCCCGGTCGTCGCCGTCCGCGAAGGTCGGGCGCGGCTGATCGTCCGCCGGGAGACCGAAGACGACCTGCTGGCATTGGATGTGGGATGACCTCACCGGTTCGCTTGGCGCTGCTCGGCTGCGGCACTGTCGGCAGCGACGTGGTCCGGCTGCTGCACGAGCAGTCGGAAGACCTCGCCGCCCGGATCGGCGCCCCGCTGGAGATCGCCGGGATCGCCGTACGCCGGATCGGCCGTGACCGCGGCGACCTGCCGGTCGACCCGGCGCTGTTCACCACCGACGCGCTCGGGCTGATCAAGCGCGACGACGTGGACGTGGTGGTCGAGGTGGTCGGCGGCATCGAGCCGGCCCGCGGCTGGCTGGTCGAGGCGCTGCGCGCCGGCAAGAGCGTGGTCACCGCCAACAAGGCGCTGCTCGCCGAGGACGGCGCGGCCCTGCACGACGCCGCCGCCGAGGGTGGCGCCGACCTCTACTACGAGGCGAGCGTCGCCGGGGCAATCCCGCTGCTGCGCCCGCTGCGCGAGTCGCTGCACGGCGACCGGATCACCCGGGTCACCGGCATCGTGAACGGCACCACGAACTTCATCCTCTCCGCCATGGACGCCACCGGCGCCGGGTTCGCCGAGGCGCTGGAGGAGGCCACCGAGCTGGGGTACGCCGAGGCCGATCCGACTGCCGACGTGGAGGGCTTCGACGCCGCCGCCAAGGCCGCCATCCTCGCCTCGCTGGCGTTCCACACCCGGGTGACCGCCGCCGACGTGCACCGCGAGGGCATCACCGAGGTGACCGCCGCCGACGTGGCCAGCGCCAAGGCCATGGGCTGCACGATCAAACTGCTCTGCATCGCGGCCCGGGGCGTCGACGCGGAGGGCCGGGAGACCGTCAACGTCCGGGTGCACCCGGCGATGATCCCGCTGACGCATCCGCTCGCGAGCGTCGGCGACGCGTTCAACGCGGTCTTCGTCGAGGCCGACGCCGCCGGGCAGCTCATGTTCTACGGCCGGGGCGCCGGTGGCGCGCCCACCGCCAGTGCGGTGCTCGGCGACGTGGTGGCGGTGGCCCGCAACCGCCTCGCCGGGGTGCACGCGGCGAGCGAGTCGGCGTACGCGGACCTGCCGGTGCGCCCGATGGGCGAGGCGCTCACCCGCTACCACATCAGCCTCGACGTGGCCGACCGGCCGGGCGTGCTGGCCGGGGTGGCAGGCGTCTTCGCCCGGCACGAGGTGTCCATCGCCACCGTCCGGCAGGGTCCGGCAGGCGGGGACGCCGAACTGGTCATCGTCACCCACGTCGCGCCGGACGCCGCGCTCGCGGCCACCGTCGGTGAGCTGCGCGGACTCGACATCGTCCGTTCGGTGACGAGTGTGCTGCGGGTGGAGGGTGGCGCGTAACCCGCGCGTCCCGCCTGATGGTTAGAGCAGGGTGTGCCGGTGGCCGGCCGAGCAGGCTGGTCCACGCTGGTGACAGGCCCCGGAGCGGGGCGACGGAGGCGAGGAGCACGACATGTGGCGGGGACTGATCGAGGCGTACCGGGATCGGCTGCCGGTCACCGGGGCGACTCCCGTCGTCACCCTGCACGAGGGCAACACGCCGCTGCTGCCGGCACCGGTGCTCTCCGCCCGGGTCGGCGCGGACGTGTGGCTCAAGGTCGAGGGCGCCAACCCGACCGGCTCGTTCAAGGACCGCGGCATGACTGTCGCGGTCTCCAAGGCCGTCGAGGCCGGTGACAAGGCGATCATCTGCGCCTCCACCGGCAACACCAGCGCATCCGCCGCCGCGTACGCGGCCCGCGCCGGGATCACCTGCGCGGTTCTGGTGCCGCAGGGCAAGATCGCGCTGGGCAAGCTGGCCCAGGCGCTCGTGCACGGCGCGAAGCTGCTCCAGGTGCAGGGCAACTTCGACGACTGCCTCGGGCTCGCCGGCAAGCTCGCCCAGGACTACCCGGTCGCGCTGGTCAACTCCGTCAACATCGACCGGCTGCACGGCCAGAAGACAGCCGCCTTCGAGATCGTCGAGGCGCTCGGCGACGCGCCCGACATCCACTGCCTGCCGGTCGGCAACGCCGGCAACATCACCGCGTACTGGATGGGCTACTCCGAGGACCTGCGCGACGGCAACGCCACGAAGGCCCCCCGGATGTACGGCTTCCAGGCGGCCGGCGCCGCTCCCATCGTCACCGGTCAGGTGGTGCCGGAGCCGTCGACGATCGCCACCGCCATCCGGATCGGCAACCCGGCGAGCTGGACGAAGGCCATCGACGCGCGGGACGCCTCCGACGGCCTGATCTCGGCGGTCACCGACCGGGAGATCCTGTCGGCGTACCGGCTGCTGGCCCGCGAGGTGGGCGCCTTCGTCGAGCTGGGTAGCGCGGCCAGCGTCGCCGGTCTGCTCCAGCAGGCCGAGGCCGGGCGGGTGCCGGCCGGGTCGCGGGTGGTCTGCACGGTCACCGGGCACGGCCTGAAGGACCCGGAGTGGGCCATCTCCACCGCACCGGCCCCGGTGACCATCGCCAACGACGCGCTGGCCGCCGCCCGCTCGCTCGACCTGGTCTGATCGCTCCGTCCCCGCGGCTTCCCCGGGCCTTGCCCGGCCCCGATTCACACCTCCGTCCGGGGTGCCTCGGGCGACGCACTCCGCTGGACCTCGCGGGCCTCCGCGCTTCCTCTGCCGGACCTCACTTGGGGGAGGTGGCGGCATCCCCCGATCTGCACCAGCTCGGGGAGGTGGTGGCATCCCCCGTCTTGATCCACTCCAGTTCGGGGTGGTGGCGGTATCAGGGTGGGTGGAATGCCGCCACTTCGGCGAGGTGGAGTGGATCAAGAGCGGGGTGAGGTACTCGGGCAGGCGGCCGGTCTAGGTGGGACGGGGTGGCCACACCCGAAGGACCGGGTGAGGCCGGGTCGGCCCGACGGAGGGCATCCCCGCCCGCCTCGCGCGTCCGCGCTCCCGGCTTCGTGCTTGATCGACACCAGCTCGGGGAGGTGGCGGGGTCGGAGTGGGTGGGATGCAGCCACTTCGGCGAGCTGGTGTCGATCAAGGCGGGCACGGGCGACCCCCGAGCGCGGAAGTGTCATCGGCTGGGGCGGATGCCGGGAGTGTCGGGGCGTGCGGCAGACTCAGACACCCCCGCCGGACACCTCTTCAGGAGTGAGTAACGCCGATGTCGCTGCTCGCCAGATTCAGCCTCGCCAACCGGGGGCTGATCGCCCTCGTCGCGTTGGTGACCACGGCCTTCGGCCTGTTCGCCGTGCCGTCGCTGAAGCAGCAGCTCCTGCCGTCGCTGGAGTTCCCCGCCGCGTTCATCGTGGCGACGTACCCGGGCGCCGCGCCGGAGATCGTGGAATCCCAGGTCGCCGAGCCGATCGAGAACAGCCTCCAGGGCATCCCGGGCCTCGACAAGGTCACCTCGACCTCGCGCGAGGGCGCGGCCACGGTCCAGGTGCAGTACGAGTTCGGCACCGACCTGGACGACGTGGTCAACAAGATGGAGACCGCGCTCAACCGGATCGACTCCCAGCTCCCCGAGGGCGTCGACCCGCAGGTGATCGCCGGTAGCACCGACGACCTGCCCGCAGTGGTGGTCGCCGCGACCGGTGACGGCGACGAGCGGGCGCTGGCGGAGAAGCTGCGCAACGCCGTCGTACCGGAGCTGGAGGCGCTGGACGGCGTCCGCTCGGTGGACGTCACCGGCGCCCGCAACCAGGTCGTGACGATCACGCCGGACCCGGCGAAGCTGGCCGCCGCCAAGGTGGCGCCGACCGCCATCGCGTCGGCGCTCAAGAGCAACGGCGTGGCCGTGCCGGCCGGTGCGCTCGCCGACGGCGACAGGTCGCTGCCGGTGCAGGTGGGCACGCCGATCCGGACCATCGACGACCTGCGCGGCATCGTGCTGACCACGGCTCCCGCCGCCCCGGTACGCCTCGGCGACGTGGCCGCCGTGGAGCAGCAGCTCGCCCCCGCCACCTCGCTGACCCGGACCAACGGCAAGCCCAGCCTCGGCATTGCGGTGACCGCCGCGCCGGACGGCAACGCGGTCGACATCTCGCACGACATCCGGGACCGGCTGGACGAGCTGGGTGACGCCGCGGGCGCCGAGCTGACCGTGGTCTTCGACCAGGCGCCGTTCGTCGAGCGGTCGATCGAGAGCCTGACCACCGAGGGCCTGCTCGGCCTGGTCATGGCGGTCGTGGTGATCCTGGTGTTCCTGCTGTCGGTGCGTTCCACGGTGGTCACCGCGGTGTCCATCCCGCTGTCGGTGCTGGTCGCGCTGATCGTGCTCTGGTCCGGCGACTACTCGCTGAACCTGCTCACCCTCGGCGCGTTGACCATCGCGGTCGGGCGGGTGGTGGACGACTCCATCGTGGTGCTGGAGAACATCAAACGCCATCTGGAGTACGGCGAACCGAAGCGGGACGCGATCCTCACCGCGGTACGCGAGGTGGCCGGCGCGGTGACCGCGTCCACGCTCACCACTGTCGCCGTGTTCGCGCCGATCGCCCTGGTGGGCGGCTTCGTCGGGCAGCTGTTCGCCCCGTTCGCGATCACCGTGACGGTGGCGCTGCTCGCCTCGCTGCTGGTGTCGCTGACCGTCATCCCGGTGCTGGCGTACTGGTTCCTGCGGCCGCGGGGCGGTGCGGACGACGCCGCCGCCCGGCGCGCCGCCGAGGAGAAGGAGCTGCGCAACCCGTTGCAGCGGGCGTACCTGCCGGTGATCGACTTCGCCACCCGCTCGCGGAAGACCCGCTGGGCCACTGTGGGCCTGGGCCTGCTGGTGCTCCTGGGCACGTTCGGCCTGGCGCAGAAGCTGGAGACGAACTTCCTGGACGACTCCGGCCAGGACACGCTCGCCATCCGGCAGGAGATGCCGGCCGGCACCTCGCTCGCCGGCACCGACCGGGCCGCCGCCCGGGTCGAGGAGGTGCTGCGGCGTACCCCGGGGGTGGAGACCTACCAGGTCAGCGCCGGCGGTGGGGACAACCCGTTCGCCGGCGGCGGCAGTGACCAGGCCACCTGGTCGCTGTCGCTCTCCGACGACACCGACGCCGCGGCGGTACGGCAGGGCCTGCGCAAGGAGTTCGACGCGCTCGGCCCGGAGGTCGGCGAGTTGACGTTCGGCGGCGGGCAGAACGCCTCCGCCAACCAGGTCGAGGTGGTCGTGCAGGCCGCCGACCAGGAGACGCTGACGCGGGCAGCCGAGGCGGTACGGGGCGCGATGGCCGGCACGCCGGGCGTGGAGGACGTCACCAGCAGCCTGGCCACCCAGGTGCCGCGCGTCGAGGTGACTGTGGACCGGGTGGCCGCGGCCCGCGCGGGTCTCACCGAGGCGGCCGTCGGGCAGCTCGTCGCGCAGACGTACCGGGGAGCGCCGCTCGGGCAGGTGACGCTCGACGGTACGGCGCAGAGCGTGGTGCTGAGCAGCGGTGCCCGGCCGCCGCTGACCGTCGACGAGCTGCGGGCGCTGCGGGTCGGCGCGGTGCCGCTGGACGCGATCGCGGACGTCGAGCAGGTCGACGGCCCGCAGCAGGTGACCCGGATCGACGGGGAGCGCAGCGTCTCGGTCACCGGTACGGCGACCGGCTCGAACCTCGGCGCCACCACGCAGGAGCTGCAGAAGCGGCTGGACGCGCTGGACGTGCCGGGCGCCACGTACGTGATCGGCGGCGTCAGCGCCGACCAGGCCGACGCGTTCGCGGACCTCGGCCTCGCGGTGCTGGCCGCCATCGCGATCGTGTTCCTGATCATGGTGGCGACGTTCCGCAGCCTGACCCAGGCGCTGATCCTGCTGATCTCGGTGCCGTTCGCCGCGACCGGCGCGATCGGGCTGCTGCTGGTCACCGGTACGCCGCTGGGTGTGCCGGCGCTGATCGGCGTGCTCATGCTCGTCGGCATCGTGGTGACGAACGCGATCGTGCTGCTCGACCTGATCAATCAGTACCGGGCCCAGGGCATGGACGTGACCGAGGCCGTGGTGGAGGGCGGCCGGCGCCGCCTGCGGCCCATCCTGATGACCGCCGTCGCCACCATCTTCGCGTTGCTGCCGATGGCGCTCGGCCTGACCGGCGAGGGCGGCTTCATCTCCAAGCCGCTGGCGATCGTGGTGATCGGCGGCCTGCTCAGCTCGACGCTGCTGACGCTGGTGCTGGTGCCGACGCTCTACACGATGGTCGAGCACACCAAGGGCTCGTTCCGGAACCGGCGGCGGGGCGGCGCTTCCGAGCCGGTCGAGCCGCAGCCGGAGCCGGACCCGGTGCCGGTGGCGGTCGGCGGCGGGGAGCGCGCCGAGGAACGGGGCGTGGTGGCGCCGCCGCCGGCCCGCCCGTCGGGCGCGCTGGTCGACGGCACCGACCAGTTCGAGGTGCTCCGCCTGCCCAAGAGCCGCCAGTCGCCGCTCCCGCCGACCGAGTGACGGACCGGGAGGGGCCCCGCGCGGGCCCCTCCCGGCACCTCGGCGTGCGGGACACACCCGAACCGCGCCGGGCGGTACGCTCAGTGAGCTGCTGCCTACTTTCGGTTCGGGGGTGCGATGGCGGGGGGAGCGGGCCGGTGGGACCGGCGTACCGTGCTGCGCCGCTCCGCGCTGCTGCTCGGCGGGGCCGTGGTCGGCGCCGTCGCGACCGCCGAGAGCACCTGGGTGGCCGATCGGAGGCTCCCGATCGCGGGCGGCCCGGCGAGCGCCACGCTCGGCAACCGCCATCAGGACGTCGGCACCGGCGGGGTGCAGGTCGTCTGGGGGGTACGCACCGAAGAGCCCCTGGTGGCGCTCACCTTCGACGACGGTCCCCGCCCACAGTGGACCCCGATGGTGCTCGACACGCTCGCCGAGCACCGGGTGCCGGCCACCTTCTTCCTGGTCGGTGAGCGGGCCCGCGAGCACGCCGCGCTGGTCCGCGGCCGGATGGACGCCCACGAGGTCGGCAACCACAGCTGGGCGCACCGCGACCTGGCCCGGATGGACGCCGCGACGGTCTACGACGACCTGCGCCGCAGCCACGACGCGATCACGGCGGCCACCGGCTCGGCGCCCCGGCTGCTCCGCCCGCCCTGGGGGCACCTCGGCGGTTCGGTGCTGTACGCGTCGGCCCGGCTGGGCTACCGCCTGGTCCTCTGGACGCTCCAGATGGTCGAGAGCGAGTTCCCGCACGACCCGGCCGGGCACGCCCGGCGCATCGTCGCCGACGTGCGCCCCGGCACGATAGTGCTCGGCCACGACGTCGGCAACGACGGCCGGCTCGTCGCGCTCCGCGGCCTGCCCGACATGATCGGCGGTCTGCGGGCCCGGGGATACACCTTCGTCACGGTCTCCGACCTGCTGCGCCGCGCTGCCGCGCCCGGGGCGGCCCGGTAGGGTGCCCGCGTGTCACCCACCCTCTCGGTCCTCGTCCGCAACCGCGACTTCCGCCATCTGTTCCTCGCCGAGCTGGTGGTCTTCGGCGCGGACTGGTTCGTCATGGTGCCGTTGCTGGTGCTGCTGCCCGACCTGACCGGCAGCGGTGTCTGGGGCGCGCTGGTGCTGGCGGTGGACACCGGCACGACCGCGTTGCTGCTCCCGTACGCCGGAACGATCGCCGACCGGTTCGACCGCCGCAAGGTGATGATGGTGGCGAACGTGGGCGCGCTGGCCGGTGTGCTGCTGCTGCTCGGCGTGCGCAGCGCCGGCACGGCCTGGCTGGCGCTGGCGGCGATCGCGCTGGTGGCGGTGGCGAAGGCGTTCTACTCGCCCGCTGCCCAGGCCGCGCTGCCGAACGTGGTCGACCCGGAGGACCTGGCCGCGGGCAACGCGGTCGCCGGCTCGGCGTGGGGCACGATGACTGTGGTCGGGGCCTCGCTCGGCGGCATCCTGAGCGCCGTCGCGGGCCCGTACGCCAGCTTCTGGGTGGCGGCAGTCGGCCTGGTCGCCGCCGCGGGCCTGGCCGCGCTGATCCGCCGGCCGTTGCAGGCGCCGCGCGACCCGGCGGCGACGGTGCCGCGCACCTGGGCGGCGATCCGCGAGGCGCTGCGCTACATCGCCCACCGCCCGCGCGTGCTGGCGCTGGTAACGGTCAAGTCGGCGGTCGGCCTGGGCAACGGCGTGCTCACCGTCTTCCCGCTGCTCGCCGGGGTGTACGGGGTGGGCGCGGTCGGCGCCGGGCTGCTCTTCGCCGCCCGCGGCGCCGGAGCCCTGGTCGGCCCGATCATGATGCGCCGGGTGCTGAGCAACAGGGCCTGGCTGCTCACCGGCCTGGCACTGTCCATGTCGTTGTACGGCCTGGCCTACCTGGGCGCCTCGGTGGTGACCTGGTTCCCGCTGGTGCTTGTCCTGGTGTTCCTGGCCCACCTGGGCGGCGGCAGCAACTGGGTGCTGTCCAACTACGCGTTGCAGGGCGAGGTGCCGGACCGGCTGCGCGGCCGGGTCTTCGCCACCGACATGATGCTGGCGACGCTCGCCATCGCGGTGAGCCAGCTCGTGGTGGCGCTCGTGGTGGACCGGGTGGACGAGCGCACCGTGCTGGCCGGCTGCGGCCTGGTCACCGTCGTGTACGCGATCGGCTGGCGGTTCGCCACCCGGCGGCTCTCGCTCACCGACCCGGTCGACGCGCCGGCCCCCGAGCGCGCCGCCTGACACGCCGGTCCCACGCTCCGGGCGGTCCGGCCGGGTTGTCGGGGTGACGTCCTAGCATGAGCCGGTGCCGACCACATTCACCCCCGGCCCGGTGCGGGTCCGGGTGCCCGCGACCAGCGCCAACCTGGGCCCCGGCTTCGACGCGCTCGGGCTGGCCCTCGGCCGCCACGACGACGTCACGGCCGAGGTGACAGACGGCGGCGTACGGGTGTCGGTCACCGGGGAGGGCGCCGGCGAGCTGCCGTCGGACGAGCGGCACCTGATCGTCACCGCCATGCGGGCCACCTTCGACGCGCTCGGTGCGCAGCCGGCCGGCCTGGCGCTGGAGTGCGTCAACCGCATCCCGCAGGCCCGAGGGCTCGGCTCGTCGTCGGCGGCGATCGTGGCCGGGGTGCTGGCGGCCCGTGCGCTGGTGGCCGACGGCGACCGGCGGATGGACGACGACGCCGCGCTGCGACTGGCGGCCGAGCTGGAGGGGCACCCGGACAACGTCGCTCCCTGTCTGCTCGGCGGCTTCACCATCGCCTGGACCGAACCGGGCGGTGCGCGGGCGGTCTCGCTGCCGGTGGCGCCGGCCGTGCGCCCGACCGTGTTCGTGCCCGCCGAGCGCGGCCTGACCTCGGTGGCCCGGGCGGCGCTGCCCGCCACCGTGCCGCACGCCGACGCGGCGTCGAACGCGGGCCGGGCGGCCCTGCTGGTGCACGCGCTGACCGCTGATCCCGCGCTGCTGCTGCCGGCCACCGTCGACCGGCTGCACCAGGAGCAGCGGGCACCGGGGATGCCCGCCACGGCGGCGCTCGTCGGTGAGCTGCGTGCGGCGGGTGTGGCGGCTGTGGTCAGTGGGGCGGGGCCGACGGTGCTGGCGCTCTCCGAGGTCCCGGCGGGATTCCAGGCGGGAACAGATTGGCGCCGGTGGGAGTTGCCGATAGATGTCAGCGGTGCCCGGGTCATCCGGGGTAGACTTTGACACGCCGAGCGGGGCCCTGTTGCCGCAGGTCGGACGAGGCGATTACGCTCTAGACCTAGCACAGCCGCGAAGCATGCGATCTTCCTGCGGTTCGGCGCACCCCCGAAGCTCTCGGCGGTAGCCCGTCACCCCTGCTCAAGGCCCACGCCGCACCGCAGTTTCCACAGGTCGCCGCAGACGGCGAGACCTGCTCACCGATGGTGGTGAGTTGGGAAACCACCGGCTGCTGTGTCACAGACTCCCGCGACGCGTCCATGCGAGGCGGGTGCACCGAGGCCGCCCGGCCACCTGGTTCCACGACTCCGGGCAGCCCCGGCCTATCGAGGGAAGGAATCCATTGAGCGACACCACCGACGTGACGTCGGATGTTTCCAACGTCGCTGGCGATGCCACCACCGCCGCCCCCACGCGCCGCCGGCGGAGCGGCACCGGTCTGTCGGCGATGCTGCTGCCGGAGCTGCAGAGCCTGGCCGCGTCGCTCGGCATCTCTGGTACCGCTCGCATGCGCAAGGGCGAGCTGATCAGTGCCATCACCGAGCGGCAGCAGGGCGGCGCGGCCGGAACCCCTCGACCGCGAGCCGAGGTGGCGGCTGCGTCCGCTCCCGCCCGTGAGGAGGTGCACGCGGAGGTCCGTGAGGAGCGGGCCGAGGCACGCCCCGCCGAGCAGGCGCCGGCCGCCGAGGTGACCGAGGGTCGTACCCGTGGTCGCCGCAGCCGGGCCGCCGCCGCGACCACCGAGGCGCGACCGGCCGAGGCGCCGGCGACCGAGGCGCGTCCGGCCGAGACGACGCGCGCCGAGGAGGCGCCCGCCGAGACCGGTGAGCGCGCCGAGCGTGGCGGTGACCGGGCCGAGCGCGGTGAGCGCAACGAGGGCCGGGGCCGTGAGCGCGGCGAGCGCGGCGGTGACCGGGCCGAGCGTGGCGGCGAGCGGGCCGACCGTGGCGAGCGCGGCGGTGATCGGGCCGAGCGCGGTGAGCGCAACGACCGTGGTGACCGTGCCGAGCGTGGTGACCGTGCCGAGCGTGGCGACCGGGCCGAGCGTGGCGACCGCAACGAGCGGGGCGAGCGCGCCGAGCGCAACGACCGGAACGAGCGCGGTGACCGGGGCGGCGACCGCAACGACCGGGGTGACCGCAACGACCGTGGTCAGCGCGCCGAGCGGGACAACGACGGCGACGACGACGGCGAGGGCGGCGGCCGGCGGGGCCGGCGCAGCCGGTTCCGGGACCGTCGTCGCGGCCGCGGCGAGCGGGGCGAAGGCGAGAGCGGTGGCGGTCGCGAGCCGCAGGTCGGCGAGGACGACGTGCTCGTCCCGGTCGCCGGCATCATCGACGTGCTCGACAACTACGCCTTCGTCCGGACCACCGGCTACCTGGCCGGCCCGAACGACGTGTACGTCTCGATGTCCCAGATCAAGAAGTACGGCCTGCGCCGCGGTGACGCGATCACCGGCGCCGTGCGGGCCGCACGGGACGGCGAGCAGCGGCGCGACAAGTACAACCCGCTGGTCCGGCTGGACACCATCAACGGGATGGAGCCGGACGAGGCGAAGCGCCGGCCGGAGTTCTACAAGCTCACGCCGCTCTACCCGCAGGAGCGCCTGCGGCTGGAGACCGAGCCGCACATCCTCACCACCCGGGTGATCGACCTGGTCATGCCGATCGGCAAGGGCCAGCGGGCGCTCATCGTGTCGCCGCCGAAGGCCGGTAAGACGATGGTGCTGCAGGCGATCGCGAACGCGATCACCCGCAACAACCCGGAGTGCCACCTGATGGTGGTGCTGGTCGACGAGCGGCCGGAAGAGGTCACCGACATGCAGCGGTCGGTGAAGGGCGAGGTCATCGCGGCCACGTTCGACCGTCCGCCGCAGGACCACACCACGGTGGCGGAGCTGGCGATCGAGCGGGCGAAGCGCCTGGTCGAGCTGGGCCACGACGTGGTCGTGCTGCTCGACTCGGTGACCCGGCTCGGGCGGTCGTACAACCTGGCGGCACCGGCCAGCGGCCGGATCATGTCGGGTGGTATCGACTCCACCGCGCTCTACCCGCCCAAGCGCTTCCTCGGCGCGGCGCGCAACATCGAGAACGGCGGTTCGCTGACCATTCTCGCCACCGCGCTGGTGGAGACCGGGTCCATGGCGGACACGGTCATCTTCGAGGAGTTCAAGGGCACGGGTAACGCCGAGCTGAAGCTGGACCGGAAGATCGCCGACAAGCGGGTCTTCCCGGCGATCGACATCAACCCCTCCGGCACCCGCAAGGAGGAGGTCCTGCTCGCGCCGGAGGAGCTGGCGATCATCCACAAGCTCCGCAAGGTGCTGCACTCGCTGGACTCGCAGGCGGCGCTCGACCTCCTGCTGGACCGGCTCAAGCAGTCCCGCACCAACATCGAGTTCCTGATGCAGATCGCGAAGTCCACTCCGGGCGAGTGAGCTGACGGATCCGACGAACGAGGGGCACGGCCGCATCGGCCGTGCCCCTCGTCGCGTACCGGGTCGGAGGTCGTGAAGTTTTTCTACGGTTAAGCCGCTAGGTATTGAAACTTCTGTTCATCGTCGGGTTGACTGTCGTCCATGCGAACCCGCAGTCGACCCGCCCGCCTCGCCGGCGTCCTGCTGCTGACGCCGTTGCTGACCCTCACCGCGCCGGCACCGTCCGCCGCCACTGCAGCGCCGTCGGCCGTCGCGCCGCCGGGCACCGCCGCCGAGGACGCGCCACGCGCCTCGTCCCGCCCCGACTCCGCCGTCGCGCTGGCCGGTGTGGAACCGGCCGGCGGCCTGGAGACCGCCAAGACCACCCGGCCGGTCGCGCCCGGCCTCGACCTGACCTCCTTCGACAGGTACGACGCGGCCGGCTGGCTGCGCGCCGACGCCCTCACCGCCGACCTGGCCGGCGGGCTGACAGTCGACTACGTGAACTCCGGCGAGGTCACCAAGGACGAGCCGCTGCGCGCCGCGGTGGACCGGTCCCGTGCCGTCGCGGCGGTGAACGGCGACTTCTTCGACATCAACAACTCCGGAGCCGCCCAGGGCGTCGGCGTCCGCTCCGGCGAACTGGTGCAGTCGCCAGTCGCCGGGCACCCCAACGCCGTCGGGATCAGCGCCCAGGGCATCGGCCGGGTCGTCCAGGTCGGCTTCGAGGGCACCGCGACGCTGCCCGCCGGGCCGGTGCCGCTCACCCAGTTCAACAACATGGTGCAGCGCGACGGCGTCGGAGTGTTCACGCCGCTCTGGGGCTCGTACACCCGCAAGCGGGCCGTGGAGGGCGCGGCCCGGACGGTCGAGGTGACGCTGACCGGCGGCCGGGTGGCGAGCGTCGCCACCACGGCGGGCGAGGGGCCGATCCCGGCTGGCAGCACCGTGCTGCTCGGCCGCGAGGCCGGCGCCGACGCGCTCGCCGCGCTGCGTCCCGGCGACGCGGTGGACCTGACCTGGCGGCCGCGTGCCTCCGACGGCGGTGACCTGCGCGCCGCCGTGGGCGGCGGCAACGTGCTGGTCCGCGACGGCGTGGTGCAGAGCATCGCCGACGCGTCGCTGGCCCCGCGGACCGCTGTCGGCTTCTCCGCCGACGGCCGCAAGATGATCATGCTGACCGTGGACGGCCGGCAGGTGGACAGCCGGGGCGTCACCCAGACCGAGATGGGCCGCATGATGGCCGAGCTGGGCGCCGCGAACGCGCTCAACCTCGACGGCGGCGGCTCCTCCACGCTGCTCGCCCGGGAGCCGGGCGCGGCCACGGTCCAGGTGGAGAACAGTCCGTCCGACGGCAGCGAGCGGCCGGTGCCCAACGGGCTCGCCGTCTACGCGCCGAAGGGCAGCGGCCGGCTCACCGGCTACTGGCTGGAGACCGCCAGCGACCCGACCGCCGCACCCGGTGTCGCGCCGGTGCGCGGCGGCCGGCCGGACCGGGTCTTCCCCGGCCTCACCCGTCGGCTCACCGCCGCCGGATACGACGAGACGTACGGCCCGGCCGCCGGCGAGCCGCGCTGGCACGCCACCCACGGACGGGTCGACGGCGACGGCGTGTTTCGGGCCGCCGTCCCCGGCCGCAGCACCGTCACCGCCGCCCGCGGCCGCGCCCGGGGCGCGATCGAGCTGACGGTGCTCGGCCCGCTCGCGCGCATCGACGGCACCGTCGACCGGGTCGGCCTGGACCGGGCTGGCGACAGCGGCCTGTTCGGCGTCGTCGGCTACGACGCCGAGGGCAACACCGCGCCGATCGAGCCGGCCGACCTGAGGCTGGAGTACGACAGCGACCTGCTCTCCGTCACCCCCACCGCCGACGGCAACCTGTCCGTCACGGCGCTCGCCGCGACCGGCTCGGCGCTGGTCACCGCGCGGGTCGGCAACCGCACCACGGTCCTGCCGGTGACCGTCGGGCTGACCGACGTGCCGGTGGCCGGGTTCGACGACGCGGCGTCCTGGAAGTTCAGCCAGGCCCGCGCCTCCGGGTCGGTCGCACCGGCCGACGGGCACACCGGGGGCGGGCTGCGGATGTCGTACGACTTCAGCCAGTCCACCGGAACGCGAGCCGCGTACGCCGACCCGCCCGCCTGGATCGACGTACCCGGCCAGCCGCAGGCGTTCGGCATGTGGATCAAGGCGAACGGCACCGGCGAGTGGCCCAGCCTGCACCTCCACGACGCGCAGGACACCCAGTTCGTGCTGCGCGGCCCGTACCTGGACTGGACCGGCTGGAAGTACGTCGAGTTCGCCGTACCGCCGGGCGTGCAGTACCCGGTGCGGGTGCGCCGGTTCTACGTGGCCGAGACCGACCCGGCCGAGCAGTACCGCAGCGAGGTCGTGATCGACGACCTGGTGGCGCGGGTGCCGCCGGACGTGCAGGCGCCGCCGGAGCCGAACCGCACCGACCGGGTGGTGGTGCGTGACGGCACTGTGGACGGCGCGCCCTGGCGCTTCGCGGTGCTCTCCGACGCCCAGTTCGTCGCCGCGAACCCGGACAGCGACCTGGTCGCCCAGGCCCGCCGTACGCTGCGCGAGGTCCGCGCCGCCCGGCCGGACTTCCTGATCATCAACGGTGACTTCGTGGACACCGCCTACCCGGCGGACTTCGCCCTGGCCAAACGCATCCTGGACGAGGAACTGGGCGGCGAGGTGCCGTACCACTACGTGCCCGGCAACCACGAGATCATGGGCGCGCCGATCGACAACTTCCGGAGCGTCTTCGGGGACACCTCGCGCGTCTTCGACCACCGGGGCACCCGTTTCCTCACGCTGAGCACCGCCACCGGCTCGTTGCGCGGCGGCGGGTTCGACCAGGTGGAGCTGCTGCGCCGGACGCTCGATCAGGCCGCCGCCGACCGCTCGGTCGGTTCGGTAGCGGTGTTCTTCCACCACCCGCCGCGCGACCCGAGCCCGGCCAAGGCCAGCCAGCTCGGCGACCGCAAGGAGGCGGCACTGGTCGAGCAGTGGCTGGCCGACTTCCAGCACCGCACCGGCAAGGGCGCGCTGATGGTCAACGGCCACGTCGGCACGTTCCACGCCGACCGGGTGGACGGCGTGCCGTACGTGATCAACGGCAACTCGGGCAAGGACCCGTCCACCCCGGCGGCGCTCGGCGGGTTCACCGGGTGGACCGAGTTCGGGGTGGACCCGGTGACGCCGGGGGAGGCCGAGCGGGCCCGCCGTGACCCGCTGGCCGAGGGACCGCGGTGGGTGAGCGCGGAGATGCACGCGCACGTCGACCGGCTCGCGCTGACCGCACCCGCGCAGGTGTCCCGGCGTACGCCGGCCGACGTCACGGCCACGCTCACCCAGCCCAGCGGCCGGCTGGTGCCGGTCGCCGCGCCGGTCAGCGCCGACTGGTCCGGGTCGCCGAACCTGCACATCGGCGGCGCCGCGGGCGTACGTCCCTGGCACGCCGCCCGATTCGACCCGCTGACCGGAAAACTGACCGCCCTGCGCCCCGGCGCCCAGGTCCAGCTGACTGTGACGGTGAACGGAGTGAAGGCCGAGGCCCAGGTGACCACCACCCCGTAACCCCCGGTCCTGCCCCCGCCCCCCGCCCCGCCCCGGCCTTCGCCCACCTGGCTCTCGCCTCGGTGATCATGAAGTTGACCTGGACAAAAGCGACAGGAAATGCCGCTAACTTCATGATCGCCGGGGCAGATCGGGCCCGGGTCGGCCCGGCGCCCCGGGCAGGTGGGGGAGTGGGTGGGGTGGGGGTGGGAATGCTGACGGGTGGGCCGGCGTTGGGGGTGGCGGACCTCCTGTGCCGGGTGGAAGATGCCCGTGGCAGACTGGTCAATCGGCCACCGGTTCCGGTTCACGCCCGAGCCCGTCGTGACGACGGGGCGCACCGACGGCGACCCGGCGACCACCGACGAAAGGACCGAGGCGACATGAAGCCCAACATCCACCCGGAGTACGTGACCACCGAGGTCCGCTGCTCCTGCGGCAACACGTTCACGACCCGCAGCACCGCCAAGGGCGGCGCCATCAGCGTCGAGACCTGCAGCGCCTGCCACCCGTTCTACACCGGTAAGCAGCGCGTGCTGGACACCGCCGGCCGGGTCGCGAAGTTCCAGCAGAAGTACGCCAAGGTTCAGGCCAAGAAGGCCAAGTAGCTCCGTCGACGACGCCCGTGTCCGGCTCCTGCCGGGCACGGGCGTTCGTCCGTTTGCGCCGGTTTCATCTCCCCCAAGGAGCATCCGCAGCATGAGCAGTGAGCGCCTGGCCGCCCTCCTCGACGAGTACGCCGAGCTGGAGCGGCGGCTGGCCGACCCGGCCATCCACGCCGACCAGGGCGCCGCCCGGCGGGTCGGCCGTCGGTACGCCGAACTGGTCCCGCTGCACAAGGCGGCCGGTGAGCTGGAGCAGGCCCGCGCCGACCTGGCCGCCGCCCGGGAACTGGCCGCCGAGGACGCGACGTTCGCCGTCGAGGCGGACACCATCGCCGCCTCCCTGCCGGCCCTTGAGGAACGGCTCGCGGAACTGCTCATCCCGCGCGACCCGCACGACGCCAAGGACGTGATCGTCGAGATCAAGGCCGGCGAGGGTGGCGAGGAGTCCGCGCTGTTCGCCGGTGACCTGCTGCGGATGTACACCCGGTACGCCGAGCGGCACGGCTGGGTCACCGAGGTGATCGACGCGCAGGACTCCGACCTCGGCGGCGTCAAGGACGTCTCCCTGGCGATCAAGAGCAAGGGCGTCCCGGAGGGCGGCAACGGCGTCTGGTCCCGGCTCAAGTGGGAGGGCGGCGTGCACCGGGTGCAGCGCGTCCCGGTCACCGAGTCGCAGGGGCGGATCCACACCAGCGCCGCCGGCGTGCTGGTGCTGCCCGAGGCGGAGGACGTGGACGTCACCATCGACCCGAACGAGCTGCGCATCGACGTGTTCCGCTCGTCCGGCCCCGGTGGGCAGTCGGTGAACACCACCGACTCGGCGGTACGGATCACCCACGTGCCGACCGGCATCGTGGTCTCCTGCCAGAACGAGAAGTCGCAGTTGCAGAACCGGGAGCAGGCCATGCGCATCCTGCGCGCCCGGCTGCTGGCCGCCGCCCAGGAGCAGGCGGACGCGGCGGCGTCGGACGCCCGCAAGGCGCAGGTCCGGACCGTGGACCGGTCCGAGCGGATCCGCACCTACAACTTCCCGCAGAACCGGATCACCGACCACCGCATCGGCTACACCGCGTACAACCTGGACCTGGCGCTGGCCGGCGAACTGGACGGGGTGCTCGACGCGCTGGCCGAGGCGGACCGCGCGGCCCGGCTGGCCGGCGAGACCGAGCTGTCCCGCCGCTGACCGCCGGGGGTGTTAAGCGGGGGCCCCTCCTCTACCGGAGGCGTTAACAAGGGCCCCCTCCTTACCGCTCAGCTCGCCCGCAACCGCGCCTTGGCGCGCAGCATCTCCCGGTCGGCCAGCTCGAACGCGGCGCCCAGCGCCTCCCGGACGCTCACGGTGGTGCTGCCGTCGACCTCGGCGAAGCCGATCGTCACCCCGACCGGCGTGCCCGGGACCAGGGACTCCCAGTCCTCGGTGCGGACGGCCGCCTCGATCCGGCGGGCCACCTCGACCGCCTCCGGCATGCCGGTGTCGGGCAGCACCACGACGAACTCGTCGCCGCCGTAGCGCGCCACGAAGTCGCCCCGCCGCATCACCCGGTTGATCACCCCGGCGACCCGTTGCAGCACCAGGTCCCCGGAGTGGTGGCCGTGCCGGGTGTTCACCGCCTTGAACCCGTCGAGGTCGCAGACGCCGATCACCACCCGCTCGCCCCGGGACACCACGGCGCCCAGGTAGCGCTCCAGCCGGCGCCGGTTGGGCAGGCCGGTGAGCGGGTCGGTGAGCGCCTCGCCCTCGTACCGGGCCGCCTCGCGGCGCATCTCCTCGTGGTCGATCCGGGCGGCGATGCCGTCGATGTAGACGTCCCGCAGCCGGTCGCTGCGCCGCGCCGCCAGCCGGAACGCGTGCCGGTCGGCCCGGTGCGCGCCCGCATGGTCACCGGCCCGGGCCAGCGCCACGCTGCGCAGCCGGGGTGCCTCGGCCGCGCCGAGCGTCTCGTCGGATACCCGCAGCGAGTCCAGGCGGGTGACCGCCTCGATCGGGCGGCCGGCGGCCACCGCGAGGCAGACCTGACCGAGCTGGCGCAGGTCGCGGGCGCGGGCACTGTCACCGCCGTGGCCGAGCAGCCGGTTCGGGTCGGCGTCCCCGGCGGACTCCACCCGGTCGCCGAGCGCGGCCCGCCGGGCGGCGGCGTAGCCGTACGCGGCCAGGCTGCTCGGGCGCAGGTTGCCGGCACCCCCGCCGCGCAGGAACCGGGCGAGGTCACCGGCGACGTCGCGCAGCACCCGCAGGCAGCCGTCGCTGTCGCCGTTGTGGTCGAGCGCGACCGCGTTGCGCAGCCGGATCCCGGGGGCGGCGAACGTCTCCTCGGGGATGCCGACGCTGAGCCCGACCTCCCGGGCCCGCTCGATCGCGCCGAGCGCGTGGCCGTGGAAGCTCAGGTACGAGTACGCCATCGCCAGGTCGTGCCAGCCCCAGGCGGTGTCCCGGTCGGGCGTGTCGTCGGCGCTGAGCGCGCGGGCGGCCCGGACCAGGTGCATCACGCATCGGTCCAGCGCGCCCTGGTGGTGTGCGGCGAGCGCGGCCAGCGCGTTGAGGTGCCCGTGCAGGTAGGGCTCGGTCAGGTCGCGTACGGCGGCGGAGGCGTCCTCGACGGCCCGGGTGAACTCGGCGGTCCGGCCGAGATTGATCAGCGCGGACAGGCGTTGCACGAGCGCGTCGGCGCGGGCGTACGGGTCGTCGGTGGTGCGGATGACGCGGTCGAGCAGGGCACACGCCTCCGCGGACCGGCTGGCCTCCTGGAGTGACCGAGCGCGTCGGAGAGCGTCAACCTGGTCCTCGACCTGGTCGAGCCAGCCCACTCGCGACCTCCCTGCGGTGTGCGCCCGGACGCACCCGCTCGTGAGGTGGGCCGCGACGCCTCATGATTATTGCGTGACCGCACTCCCGCAACACCCGTCCGAAGGGACAGAACGCGAACGCCCCTCGCTGGTGATCATCCGGGTGGCGCGCGCGCTCGCCGCGGCGGGCGTCGAGGCGCCCCGCGCCGAGGCCGAGCAGCTCGCCGCGTACGTCCTGGACGTGCCGCGTGGCCGGCTGGCGCTCGCCGACGGCTTCACCGCGGCGCAACGTGACCGCCTGGACGCGCTCGTCGGCCGGCGGGTGACCCGCGAGCCGTTGCAGCACCTGCTCGGCTCGGCCGGTTTCCGGCACCTGGAGCTGGCCGTCGGGCCGGGCGTCTTCGTGCCCCGGCCGGAGACCGAGCTGCTGGCCGGGTGGGGGATCGAGCGTGCCCGGGAGCACGCCGCGCCGCTCGTGGTCGACCTGTGCAGCGGTTCCGGCGCGATCGCCCTCGCTGTCGCGCAGGAGGTGCCCGCGGCCCGGGTGGTGGCGGTGGAGCGGTCCCCGGCCGCGCTGGCCTGGCTGCGGCGCAACGCGGCCGGGCGCGCTGCCGCCGGGGACCGGCCGGTCGAGGTGGTGGCCGCCGACGTGACCGATCCGGACCTGCTGGCCGACCTGGCCGGACGGGTCGACGTGCTGCTGTGCAACCCGCCGTACGTGCCGAGGTCGGTAGCGGTGCCGCCGGAGGTGGCCGGGCACGACCCGGACGAGGCGGTGTTCGGCGGCGCGGACGGGCTGGACGTGATCCGTCCGGTGGTCGGCCGGGCCGCCGCGTTGCTGCGTCCGGGCGGGGCGATCGGCATCGAGCACGACGACACGCACGCGGCGGCGGTGCCCGCGCTGCTGCGCGGCGACGGCCGCTACGACCGGGTGGAGGAGCACCGGGACCTGGCCGGGCGGCCCCGCTGGGCGAGCGCGTCCCGGCGGGCGGACGGCACCCACGCCGACCCCGCCCGGGCGTGGCAGACTGACTCCTCGTGATGCTCTACGACTGTCGGTCGCCCGCCGACCGGGACCGCGGCATCGCCGCTGCCATCGAGGCGGTCAAGAACGGGGAACTCGTCGTCCTGCCGACCGACACGGTCTACGGCATCGGGGCGGACGCCTTCACCCCGTACGCGGTGAAGGCCCTGGCGGACACGAAGGGTGGCGCCCGGCAGGCGCCCCCGGTGCTCATCGGTTCCCGGCACACGCTCGACGGCCTGGTCTTCTCGCTGCCCGGCGCGGCCCGCGACCTGGTCGAGGCGTTCTGGCCCGGCGCGCTGACCATCGTGGTGGAGCACTCGCCGAGCCTGGCCTGGGACCTGGGCGACTCCAGCGGCACGGTGGCGGTGCGGATGCCCCTGCACCCGGTCGCGCTGGAGGTGCTGCGGGAGACCGGGCCGATGGCCGTCGCGTCGGCCAACAAGATCGGCCAGCCCGCCGCGCTCACCGCCGAGGAGGCGCGTGACCAGCTCGGCTACGGCGTCCGGGCGTACCTGGAGGCCGGGCCGGCGGTGGACCCGGTGCCGAGCACCATCGTCGACCTGACCGGCGACGTGCCGCGGGTGCTGCGCGAGGGCGCGGTGACGCTGGCGAAGCTGCGCGAGGTCGTGCCGGACATCCTCGACGAGCGGGGGGTCTGAGTGCCGCCCTTCACCGTCCTGCACGTCTGCATGGGCAACATCTGCCGGTCGCCGATGGCCGAGCGGTTGCTGCTGCTCGCGGTCCGGGAGCGGCTGGCCCGCCTCGACGTCGATCCGGCCGGGTCGGACGCGCTCGTGCACAGCCACAGCGCCGGCACCGGCGGCTGGCACGCGGGGGAGGAGATGAACCCGCCCGCCGCCCGGCAGGTGATCTCGCGCGGCGGTGACACCGACGGGTTCGCCGCCCGGCGGCTGCGCTCCGACCTGATCGACGCCGCCGACCTGGTGCTCACCGCCACCGCCGACCAGCAGGAGTACGTGGTGGCGCTGCGGCCGGACGCCGCCGCGCGCACGTTCGTGCTCGGGGAGTTCGGCCGCCTGCTCGGCGCGCTGGACCGGTCCGCCCTGCCGCCGGCCGAGCCGACGCCGGACGCCGTGTACGCGCGCGGCGTCGCCCTCGTCGCGGCCGTCGACGCGGCCCGGCAGAACGCCTCCGCGCTGCCCACCGACGACCTGGACGACCCGTGGGGGCGGGGCGACCAGTGCTTCAGCCGGGTCGCCGACGAGATCGAGGAGACGGTGCAGCCGCTGGCTGCCGTGCTGCTCCCCTGATCGCGGTTCATCCTTCCTCGCGAACTTCCTGCGCATTTCGCGGAAGACGGCGGCGAAAGCGGCCATTCCGGTCATTCTGAACGGGTCCGTACGGCCGGCTCCTGCGGGGAGAGCTGATGAACCGGGCCTATCTCGACAAGCTGTTCACCGTTGTGCTCGCCGGCGTGCTCGCCGGACTGGCCCTGGCCGCAGCCGCGCTGCCGGCCGCGCTGGTCTTCGGGCTGGGCGTGAAGAACCTGATGCCGTACACGGTGCTGCCGGAGGCGCTCAAGACGCCGCAGCCGGCGCAGCGGTCCAACCTGTACGCCAACGACGGGCGGACGCTCATCACCTCGTTCTACGTCGAGGACCGGGTGGACGTGCCGGTCGGCGAGGTGGCGCCGGTGATGCGCGACGCCATCGTGGCCGCCGAGGACGTGCGCTTCTACGAGCACCACGGCGTCGACGTGCGCGGCGTGGCGCGGGCGTTCACGGCCAACCGTCGCGAGGGCACCCGCCAGGGCGCCTCCACGCTGACCATGCAGTACGTGCGCAACGCGCTCGCCGGTGACCCCCGGCTGACCGAGGAGCAGCGCGCCGCCGCCACCGAGATCACCGTCGGGCGCAAGATCCGCGAGATGCGGTACGCGCTGACGCTGGAACGGCAGATCGGCAAGGACGAGATCCTCGGGCGCTACCTGAACATCGCGTACTTCGGCGCCGGGGCGTACGGCATCGCCGCCGCCAGCAAGCGCTACTTCTCCACCACCCCGGAGCGGCTCACGCTGGCCCAGGCCGCGCTGCTCGCCGGGCTGGTCCGGTCCCCGGCCGACGACCCGATCAACGGCGACGCCGACGCGGCCCGGCAGCGGCGGGCGTACGTGCTGGACCGGATGGTGGAGTCCGGCCGGGTCAGCGCGGCCGACGCCGAGGCGGCGAAGGCAACGGAGCTGGCCCTCAAGCCCAACACCACACCGAACGACTGCGCCGCGGTGCCCGCCGACCACAACGACTGGGGCTTCTTCTGCGACTGGTTCACCCAGTGGTGGAACGCCCAGCCGGCGTTCGGCGAGAACGTCGACGAGCGGCAGCGGACGCTGCGCCGCGGCGGCTGGAAGATCGTGTCCTCGCTCGACCCGGACGTGCAGGCCAAGGCGAGCGAGCAGGTGCGGGAGATCTACCCGGAGACGATCGCGCGGGCGGCGCCGACCGCCGTGGTGCAGCCGGGCACCGGCCGGGTGCTGGCCATGGCGGTGAACCGCACCTACGGCACGACCGCCAACCCGGACGGGCAGCAGAACTACCCGAACACGGTCAACCAGCTGGTGGCCGGTGGTGGCGGCATCACCGGCTATCAGGCGGGCTCCACGTTCAAGCTGTTCGCCCTGCTGGCCGCGCTGGAGTCCGGGCTGCCGCTGGACACCGAGTTCGACGCGCCGCGCGTCTACGTGACGCAGTACCCGGTCGGCGCCGGCCCGGCGAGCTGCGGCGGCCGGTGGTGCCCGGCGAACGCCAACACCTACTGGATGGACGGCGACCGGGACATGTGGGACGCGTTCGGCCGGTCGGTGAACACGTACTTCGCGTGGCTGACCGAGCGCGTCGGCGCGGACCGGGTGGTCGAGATGGCCCAGCGGCTGGGCATCGTCTTCCGTGCCCCGGCGGACGCCCGGATGGCCCGCGAGGGAGCCAAGAGCTGGGGACCGTTCACGCTCGGGGTCTCCGCCACCACACCGCTGGACCTGGCCGGCGCGTACGCCGCGGTGGCCGCCGAGGGCACCTGGTGCCGGCCCACGCCGGTCACCTCGATCACCGATCCGGGCGGCCGGACGGTGCCGGCCGGGAACACCGACTGCCGGCAGGTGCTCGACACCGAGGTGGCCCGCGCGGCGGCCGACGCCAGTCGCTGCCCGGTCGGCGACCAGTCGATGTACCGGCGCTGCGACGGCGGCACCGCCGAGGAACTGGCCCCTGGTCTGCGCCGGCCGGTGGCGGGCAAGACCGGCAGCTCGGAGCGGAACGCCACCGAGACGGTCGTCGCGTTCACCCCGCAGCTGTCGGTGGCGACGATCGCCGCGAACCCGGACGACCCCCGGGACGCGGTCGGCGGCGGCGTGCAGAAGCGGCAGATCGCCGCCGTGGGCCGCATCCTCGCGTGGTCGCTGCGCGACGAGCCGGTACGCGACTTCGTCCCGCCCGGCCAGGCGGTGGCCTTCCAGCACACCAGCCCGCGCACCGGTAACTGAGAGACTTCCGTCAGCTCGTCGACCTGCCGTACCGCGCGACAGTGGTCCGGACGGCTTCGTCCACCACCGCTGTCGTGCGGTCAGGGGTGACCGTCCAGTCCGGGAGGACCAGGCGCGGCCAGAACAGGTAATTGGAGATCATCCCGAGGAACTGCGTAGCGGCCATCTCCGGGTCGTCGACGTCCGCGGCTCCCGCCTCGTGCTCGGCCACGAGGTAGGTCCGGACGGACTCGAAGTACGGCAGTTTGCCCTGGGAGAAGTGCGCTCGGGCCAGTTCGGGAAAGCGTGGCAGTTCGGCGATCACGATGCGGAACAGATCGGTCATCTCCGGCCGGCTCAACAGCGTCGCGTAGTGCCGCCCGAGAACCGTCAGGCCGGCCGTCAGGTCACCGGCGGGCGGCACGTCGGCGACGTCGTTGCGGGCCCACGAGTCGATGACGATGGCATCGAACAGTGCCGCCTTCGTCGGGAACTGCTTGAACAGCGTCGCCTTCGACACGCCGGCACTCTCGGCGATACGCGCCAGTGACGCCCGGTCGTAGCCCGACTCCAGGAAGAGCTCGGTGGCGGCCTGCAGGATCAGCGCGCGCTTCTCCTCCGCCACGCGCTGGTGATAGGCCGACGGCGCTGGGGTCATGCGCCCATCATAGCGAGGTGAGTGGGTTGACTCACCATCTGCGGGGGCGTAGCTTCGAGTGGTGAGTCGCTCGACTCACCACCCGTCCCGGGTGGTCGTCCCGTACGTACCGGAGGATCCGATGTCCCGTTTCGCCGATCAGACAGTTCTCGTCACCGGAGGCAGCGGCGGGCAGGGGGCCAGCCACGTCCGCGCCCTGCACGCCGAAGGCGCCAACGTCGTCATCGGTGGCATCGACGCCGACCGTGGCGCCGGCCTCGCCGCCGAGCTGGGACACCGGGCCCTCTCCGTCCGCCTGGACGTCACCCGGGAGGAGTCGTGGGCCGCCGCCGTCGCGGAGACCGAGAAGACATTCGGTGCGCTCACGATCCTCGTCAACAACGCCGGGGTGCAGAACCCGCCGGCCGTCATCGAGTCCACCGACCTGGCCACGTGGGCCCGCATCCTCGACGTCAACCTCACCGGCACGTTCCTCGGCATCAGGGCAGCCGCCCCGGCGCTGCGGCGCGCGGGGGGAGGAACGATCGTCAACATCGGCTCCACCACGGGCCTCGGCGGTACCGCCCTCTACGCGCCCTACGTCGCCGGCAAGTGGGCGGTTCGAGGTCTCACCCGGACCGCCGCCCTCGAACTGGGCCGCGACAACATCCGCGTCAACGCGATCCACCCCGGCGTGGTCGCCACCCCGTTCATCACCGAGCCGGCGGCCGGCAGCGACGCCCCGATCGCCGACTTCTACTCGCCCGAGCCGTTCGCCGTCCCGCGACTCGGGCAGCCCGCCGACATCACCGCGCTGCTGTTGTTCCTCACGTCGCCGGACGCGGCCTTCATTACCGGCGCCGAGTACGTCATCGACGGAGGGCTGCTCCTCGGCCCCGCACTGAAGAACGGCTCTCCGTCCTAACCGGCGGGGTGTTCGGCGCCCCGGGCGATGTTGCGGGCCATGCCGCCGAAGACGACGGCGTGGAAGGGGGCCACCGAGGCCCAGTAGAGGTGGCCGGGCAGGCCGCGCGGGAGGAACACGGCCCGCTGCACGTACCTGCTGCGGCCGTCCCCGTCCGGCTCGGCGCGCATCTCCAGCCAGGCGCGGCCGGGCAGCCGCATCTCGGCGCGCAGCCGCAGCAGCTCACCCGGGACGATCTCCTCGACCCGCCAGAAGTCCAGCGCCTCGCCGACCTGGAGCCGGTGCGGGTCGCGCCGTCCCCGGCGCAGCCCGACGCCGCCGATCAGGCGGTCCATCCAGCCGCGCACCGACCAGGCGAGCGGGAACGAGTACCAGCCGTTCTCGCCGCCGACGCCCTCGATGACCCGCCACAACGCCGCCGGTGGCGCGTCCACCGTCCGCTCCCGCAGATCGGTGTACGCGGTGCCGCCGGACCAGTGCGGATCCGACGGCAGCGGCTCGGCGGGCGCGTCCGGCCCGCTCGCGTTCGACCAGCGCGTCTCCACCTCCGCGTCCCGCACCTTGGTCAGCGCCAGCGCGACCGCCTGGTCGAAGCCGATCAGCCCGTCCGGCGGGTCCGGCACGTACCGGGCGATGTCGTGCTCGTGCGCCACCGCCTCGTGCACCAGGCTCTCCACGAGCGGCCGGGCGATCGCGTTCGGCACCGGCGTGATCAGGCCGACCCAGTGCGAGGAGAGCGACGGGGTGAGCGGGCGTACCGGCAGGATGACCCGGCGCCGCAGCCCGGCCACCCGGGCGTACCGCTGCATCATCTCGGAGAACGTCAGCACGTCCGGGCCGCCGATGTCGAAGGCCCGGTTGACGTCGGCCGGCAGGTGCGCGCAGCCGGCCAGGTAGCGCAGCACGTCCCGGACCGCGATCGGCTGGATCCGGTTGCGCACCCAGCGCGGGGTGACCATCGCCGGGAGCCGCTCGGTCAGGTGGCGCAGCATCTCGAACGAGGCCGAACCGGATCCGATGATCACGGCGGCGCGCAGCACCGCAGTGGGCACGCCGCTGTCCAGCAGGATCCGCGCGACCTCCGCCCGGGAGCGCAGGTGCGCCGAGGGCAGGCCGTCGCGCTCCGCCGGCTCCGGCCCGCCGAGATACACGATCCGGCGTACGCCCGCGGCGCGCGCCGCCTCGGCGAAGTTCGTCGCCGCCTCCCGGTCGGCCGCCTCGAAACCACGCTGGCCCAGCGAGTGGACCAGGTAGTACGCCACCTCCACGCCTGCGAACACGGCCGGCAGCGTCTCCGGCCGGCGGAGGTCGCCCTCGACGACCTCCGCCTCGGCCGCCCACGGCACGTCCCGCAGCCGTCCGGCGGTGCGGGCCAGGCAGCGTACGGTGTGCCCCTCGGCCAGCAGCCGGGGCGCGAGGCGTCCGCCGATGTAGCCGGTCGCACCGGTGACGAGGCATCTCACGGCATCCAGTGTGCGGCTCCGTAGACTCCTTCGCTGTGGAGAACGCGAGGGATACCTTCTGGGGGCCGGACTTTCAGCAGCTCAGTACCGTCGACCCGGAGATCGCCGAGGTGGTGCTGGGTGAGCTGGACCGGCTGCGCGGCGGCCTGCAACTGATCGCCAGCGAGAACCTCACCTCGCCCGCGGTGCTGGCCGCGCTGGGCTCCACGCTCACCAACAAGTACGCCGAGGGCTACCCGGGGCGGCGCTACTACGGCGGCTGCGCCGAGGTGGACCGGGCCGAGGAACTGGCGATCTCCCGGGCGAAGGAGCTGTTCGGCGCCGAGCACGCGAACGTCCAGCCGCACTCCGGGGCGAGCGCCAACCTGGCCGCGTACGCCGCCCTGGTGCAGCCGGGTGACACGGTGCTGGCCATGGACCTGCCGCACGGCGGGCACCTGACCCACGGCAGCCGGGTGAACTTCTCCGGCAAGTGGTTCCACCCGGTCGGCTACACCGTCCGGCGGGACACCGGGACGATCGACTACGACGAGGTACGCGACCTGGCCCGCGCGCACCGGCCGAAGATGATCATCTGCGGCGCGACGGCGTACCCGCGGCTGATCGACTTCGCCCGCTTCCGGGAGATCGCCGACGAGGTCGACGCGTACCTGATGGTGGACGCCGCGCACTTCATCGGCCTGGTGGCCGGCGGCGCGATCCCGTCGCCCGTGCCGTACGCCGACGTGGTCACCGCGACCACCCACAAGGTGCTGCGCGGCCCGCGCGGCGGCATGATCCTCTGCCGGGAGCCGCTGGCGGCCCGGATCGACAAGGCGGTCTTCCCGTTCACCCAGGGCGGCCCGCTGATGCACGCCGTCGCCGCCAAGGCGGTCGCGCTGCGCGAGGCCGCGCAGCCCGAGTTCCGCACGTACGCCGCCCAGGTGGTCACCAACGCCCGCGCGCTCGCCGACGGGCTGGCCGCGGAGGGGCTGCCGGCGGTCTCCGGCGGCACCGACACCCACCTGGCCCTGCTCGACCTGCGCGAGACCGGTGTGACCGGCGCCCAGGCCGAGACCCGCTGCGACGCCGCCGGCATCACGCTGAACAAGAACGCCGTCCCGTACGACCCGCAGCCGCCGGCGGTGGCCTCCGGCATCCGGGTGGGCTCGCCGAGCGTCACCACCCAGGGCATGCGGGAAGGGGAGATGCGCCGGATCGCCACGTTGATCGGTCGGGCGGTGCGGACCGATCCGGAGTCCCCCGGGGGCGGCGACGAGCTGACCCGGATCGCCGCCGACGTGACCGAGCTGGTCACCGAGTTCCCGGCGTACCCCCGTGGCTGAGCCCGGGACGCGCGCGGCGGAGGCGACGGCGGACCGCGGCTGGCGACTGCGCCATCTGCCGGTGCTGCTGGCCGCGGTGGCGGTGCTGGCCGCTGTCGCGGCGGTGGTCGGCGGGGTGTGGCGCGGCGCGGACGGCGCGCTCGGCGCGGCGGCCGGGGTGGCCGTCACGGCTGCGAGCTACACGCTCACCACAGTGGTGCTTGCCTGGGCGGACTCGAAGGATCCGCAGCTCGTGCTGCCGTTCGGGCTGGGCCTCTACGTCGCCAAGATCACCGCGCTCGGCGGGGTGATGGTGCTGGTGGCCTCGACCGGCTGGCCGGGACTGATCCCGTTCTGTTTCGGCATCGCCGCGGGCGTGGTGGTCTGGACCGGCGTGCACGTCTGGTGGCTCACGACCGTCCATGCCCGACGGATGCTGCGCTGAGCCGTCCCACCCTTCGGGCGACGCGTGGTTCTGTCCGCGATCGGTCATTCTCTCAGTGGCGGGGGAGGAGTACCGTTCCTCCAGACGACTTCGCCCGCCCGTGTCCCACACAACCAGGTTGTGCGGGGGGTGAGGCACAACCTCTTCTGCTCGACTGATATCGTTCGCCCCGTCATGGCCGGTGACCAGAAACCCCCCAACACTGGCGGCTCGGGCGACGTTCCGTCCGGTGCCGGTCAGGGTTGGACCGCGCTCTCATACCTCATCGGGGGCATGCTCGTCTGGGGTTTCATCGGCTGGCTGGTCGACCGTTGGCTCGACACCGGCGGCATCGCCACCGGTATCGGGGTCGTGCTCGGCATGGCCGGGGGGATCATCCTGGTCGTCCGCCGACTTGGCACGCCTACTTAGGAAGGGACGCGGTGTTCGGACAGGCGAACGTCCTGGCTCAGGGCCAGGCGGAATTCCCACCGAGCGTGGGGGACTTCTACCTGCCCAGCATCCTGCCCTGGGGTGCGGAGAACTCGTACTGGTTCACCAAGATCACGGCGATGGTGTGGATCGCCGTCGGCGTGCTGATCATCTTCTTCCTGGCCACGTACCGGAAGCCGCAGCTGGTCCCCACCAAGAAGCAGTGGCTGGCCGAGTCGATCTACGGCTTCGTGCGCAACAACATCGCCGTGGACATGATCGGTCACGCGGGAGTGCGGTTCGCGCCGTACTTCACCACGCTCTTCTGCTTCATCCTGCTGACGAACTTCTTCGCGATCGTGCCGTTCTTCCAGATCTCGCCGAACTCGCACATCGCCTTCCCGGCCTTCCTCGCCGTGATCAGCTACGTGATGTTCAACTACGTCGGCATCCGGCACCACGGCTTCGTGAAGTACTTCAAGAACGCTCTGGTCCCGCCGGCGCCCTGGTTCATCCTGCCGCTGCTGATCCCGATCGAGCTGTTCTCGACCTTCATCGTCCGGCCGTTCTCGCTGGCCGTCCGTCTCTTCGCGAACATGTTCGCCGGTCACATGCTCCTGCTGGTCTTCACGCTCGGCGGGTTCGCCATGATCAGCGCCAACGCCTGGCTGGCACCGGTCTCGGTGCTGTCCTGGACGATGACTGTGGCGCTGACCTTCCTCGAGTTCCTGGTGATCTGTCTGCAGGCGTACGTCTTCACGGTGCTGACCGCCAGCTACGTGCAGGGCGCCCTCGCCGACGAGCACTGATCCGATCTTTCGCACCAACCGTTGTCGTCCCGCGTGACCGTCACGCGTGATAACCAGGAGGAACCAACCAATGGACATCTACGCCGCGGTAGAGGGCAGCACCGCCGCCATCGGCTACGGTCTCGCGGCCATCGGCCCGGGCATCGGCGTGGGCCTGGTCTTCTCGGCCTACATCCAGTCGACCGCCCGCCAGCCGGAGTCGTCCCGGATGACCCTGCCGTACGTCTGGATCGGCTTCGCCGTCATCGAGGCCCTCGCGCTGCTGGGTATCGCCTTCGGCTTCATCTGGCAGGGCAACCTCTAATTCGGCCCTGAGACCGGGAGGTTTCCGATGTACTTCCTCGCCGCTGAGGGTGGTGAGACGACCCACAACCCGATCATCCCTGTCTGGCAGGAGATCGTGGTCGGTGGGATCGCCTTCATCGTGCTCTGCTTCGTGCTGATGAAGTTCGTCTTCCCGCGCATGGAGCAGACGTTCCAGGCCCGGGTCGACGCGATCGAGGGCGGCATCAAGCGCGCCGAGGCCGCGCAGGCCGAGGCGAACCAGCTGCTCGAGCAGTACCGGGCCCAGCTCGCGGAGGCGCGTACCGACGCCGCCAAGATCCGGGACGACGCCCGGGCCGACGCCGAGGGCATCCGCCAGGACATCCTCGCCAAGGCGCGCGAGGAGTCCGACCGGATCATCGCCGCCGGCAAGGAGCAGCTCGCCGCGGAGCGGGCCACCATCGTGCGCGAGCTGCGCACCGAGGTCGGCACCATCGCGGTGGACCTGGCCAGCAAGATCGTCGGTGAGTCGCTGGCCGACGAGGCGCGTCGCAAGGGCACCGTCGACCGGTTCCTGAGCGGTCTCGAGAGCACGGGGGCCCGCTGATGCAGGCCGCCAGCCGGGAGTCGTACTCCGCCGGGGCCGAGCGCCTCGACGCGTACGCCCGCGGCGCGGAGCCGTCGGCGGTGGCCTCCACCGCCGACGACATCCTCTCCGTCGCCGACCTGCTGCGGCGCGAGCCGCGGCTGCGCCGGGCGCTGGCCGACCCGGCGCGCTCGGGTGAGGACCGCGCGGCTCTGCTCACCGGGATCCTGGGCGGGAAGGTCGGCGCGGACGCGCTCGACCTGCTCACCACGCTGGTCTCCGGTCGCTGGTCGGCCCCGTCGGAGCTGCTCGACGGCGTCGAGCGGATCGGCGTGGAGGCGCTCCTCGCGAGCGCCGACTCGGCCGGCGATCTGGGCGAGGTCGAGGACGAGCTGTTCCGCTTCGGGAAGGTCGTCTCCGGTTCCGGCGAGCTGTCCAACGCGCTCTCCGACCCGATGGCCCCGGTGCAGCGGCGGGCCGAACTGGCCCAGCAGCTGCTGGCCGGCAAGGCCCGGCCGGTCACCGTCCGCCTCGTCGAGGCCGCGCTCGCCGGCTTCGGGGGACGCTCCTTCACCGGTGCGCTCACCCGGCTGGTCGAGCTGGCCGCCGACCGGCGGGACCGTCAGGTCGCGTACGTGACCGTGGCGGCTCCGCTGAACGACGAGGAGGAGCGACGCCTCGGCGCCCGCCTCTCCCAGATGTACGGTCGGGAGGTCTCCGTCAAGCAGACGGTCGACCCCGACGTGCTCGGCGGAGTGCGCGTGCGGGTCGGATCCGACCTGTACGACGGGACCGTCCTGCGCCGCCTCAACGAGACCCGCAACGCGCTCGCGAAGCGCTGACCAGCGTCTTAGCAGCCCTGATTCGACGCCATCGGACCGGTCGGTACTAGGTATCCCGGGCCCCTGATACTTAAGGAAGCAGAGGATGGCCGAGCTGACCATCTCGACGGAGGAGATCCGCGGCGCCCTGGAGCGCTACGTCTCCTCCTACACGGCCGACGTCTCCCGCGAGGAGGTCGGCACCGTCGCCGACGCCGGTGACGGCATCGCCCACGTCGAGGGTCTCCCCTCGACCATGACCAACGAGCTCCTGGAGTTCGAGGACGGCACGCTCGGCGTGGCGCTGAACCTCGACGTCCGGGAGATCGGTGTCGTCGTCCTCGGTGACTTCGGCGGGATCGAAGAGGGTCAGCGCGTCAAGCGCACCGGCCGGGTGCTCTCCGTGCCCGTCGGCGACGCGTTCCTCGGCCGCGTGGTGAACGCGCTCGGCGAGCCGATCGACGGCCTCGGCGACATCGCCAACGAGGGCTTCCGCGAGCTGGAGCTCCAGGCCCCGAACGTGATGTCCCGCAAGTCGGTCGACGAGCCGCTGCAGACGGGCATCAAGGCCGTCGACGCGATGACCCCGATCGGCCGTGGCCAGCGCCAGCTGATCATCGGTGACCGCAAGACCGGCAAGACCACGGTCGCCCTGGACACCATCCTCAACCAGCGCGAGAACTGGCGCTCCGGCGACCCGAAGAAGCAGGTCCGCTGCATCTACGTCGCGATCGGCCAGAAGGCCTCCACCATCGCCTCCATCAAGGGGACGCTGGAGGAGGCGGGCGCGATGGAGTACACCACCATCGTCGCCTCCCCGGCCTCCGACCCGGCCGGCTTCAAGTACCTCGCCCCCTACACCGGCTCGTCCATCGGGCAGCACTGGATGTACGGCGGCAAGCACGTCCTGATCGTCTTCGACGACCTGAGCAAGCAGGCCGAGGCGTACCGCGCCGTGTCGCTGCTGCTGCGCCGCCCGCCGGGCCGCGAGGCCTACCCGGGTGACGTCTTCTACCTGCACTCGCGTCTGCTGGAGCGCTGCGCCAAGCTCTCCGACGAGCTGGGCGGCGGCTCGATGACCGGTCTGCCGATCATCGAGACCAAGGCGAACGACATCTCGGCGTTCATCCCGACCAACGTCATCTCCATCACCGACGGCCAGATCTTCCTCGAGACCGACCTGTTCAACCAGGGCGTCCGTCCGGCCATCAACGTCGGCACCTCGGTCTCCCGGGTCGGTGGCGCCGCGCAGGTGAAGCCGATGAAGAAGGTCGCCGGCTCGCTGCGGCTGAACCTGGCCCAGTACCGCGAGCTGGAGGCGTTCGCCGCCTTCGCCTCCGACCTGGACCGGGCCTCCCGCGCCCAGCTGGACCGGGGTTCCCGCCTGGTCGAGCTGCTCAAGCAGCCGAACTACTCGCCGTACCCGGTGCAGGAGCAGGTCGTCTCCGTCTGGGCCGGCACCGAGGGCAAGCTGGACGACGTCCCGGTCGGCGAGGTCCGCCGCTTCGAGTCCGAGTTCCTCCAGTACCTCCGCCACAAGCACGAGGGCGTCCTGGCCGGAATCGCCGACAACAAGTGGGACGACGAGATCATCTCCTCGCTCGACTCCGCGATCAGCGAGTTCAAGCAGGTCTTCCTGGGCAAGGAGGACGAGGTCCGGGTCAACGACGCGCCGGCCAAGCCGCTGGAGGGCGAGGAGACCCGCGAGACGGTGACCCGCTTCCGCGACGGCACCACCGACCGCCCGGCCGAGAGCTGATCCGATGGCCGCCCAGGTACGCGTTCTCCGGCAGCGGATCCGTTCCGCCAAGGGGATGAAGAAGATCACCAAGGCGATGGAGCTCGTCGCGACGAGCCGCATCGCCAAGGCCCAGGCCAAGGTGGCGGCCTCGCTGCCGTACGCCGAGGCGATCACCGGCGTGCTGACGGCGCTGGCCTCGAACGCGCGGATCGACCACCCGCTGCTCACCCCGCGCGAGCGGGTGCGGCGGGCGGGCGTCCTGCTGGTCACCGCCGACCGGGGCCTGGCCGGTGGCTACAGCTCGAACGCGATCCGGACCGCCGAGTCGCTGATCGCCCGCCTGCGTGCCGACGGCAAGGAGCCCGTGCTCTACGTCATCGGCCGCAAGGGCGTGGCGTTCTACCGGTTCCGCAACCGGCAGATCGCCGCCAGCTGGACGGGTTTCTCCGAGCAGCCGTCGTTCGAGGACGCCCGCGAGGTCGGTGAGACGCTGATCAAGGCGTTCACCGCCGGCGCGGACGACACCGACAACGAGGCCGGCGCCGACGGGATCCTCGGCGTGGACGAGCTGCACATCGTCTACACCGAGTTCAAGTCCCTGATGACGCAGAACCCGGTGACCCGGATCGTCGGTCCGATGCAGGTCGAGGACCGGCCCCGGTCCGAGGGCCTGCTGCCGGCGTACGAGTTCGAGCCGGAGCCGGAGTCGCTGCTCGACGCCCTGCTGCCGAAGTACATCAACACGCGGATCTTCGCGGCGTTGCTGGAGTCGGCGGCCAGTGAGTCGGCCGCCCGTCGGCGGGCGATGAAGAGCGCCACCGACAACGCCGAAGAGATGATCGAGAAGTACACGCGTGAGATGAACTCGGCTCGTCAGGCCGGCATCACCCAGGAGATCAGTGAGATCGTCGGCGGCGCGAACGCGCTGGCCGCGTCGGGAAGTGAAGTGTGATGACTGTATCCGCAGTTGAGACCAAGACGGCCACGGGTCGCGTGGTCCGGGTCATCGGCCCGGTCGTCGACGCCGAGTTCCCGCGCGACGCCATGCCGGGGCTGTTCAACGCCCTGCACGTCGACGTGACCCTCTCCGGCGGTGAGAAGACGCTGACCCTGGAGGTCGCCCAGCACCTGGGTGACAACCTGATCCGCGCCATCTCGATGCAGCCGACCGACGGCCTGGTCCGCGGCACCGAGGTGCGCGACACCGGCGCGCCGATCAGCGTGCCGGTGGGCGACGCGGTCAAGGGCCACGTGTTCAACGCGATCGGCGAGTGCCTCAACCTCACCGAGGGCGAGACCATCCAGGCCGACGACCGGTGGGGCATCCACCGCAAGGCCCCGGCCTTCGCCGACCTGGAGCCGAAGACCGAGATGCTGGAGACCGGCATCAAGGTCATCGACCTGCTCGCCCCGTACGTCAAGGGCGGCAAGATCGGCCTGTTCGGCGGCGCGGGCGTGGGCAAGACGGTGCTCATCCAGGAGATGATCACCCGTGTGGCCCGCAACTTCGGTGGTACCTCGGTCTTCGCCGGCGTGGGTGAGCGCACCCGCGAGGGCAACGACCTCATCGCCGAGATGACCGAGTCTGGCGTCATCGACAAGACCGCGCTGGTCTACGGCCAGATGGACGAGCCGCCGGGCACCCGCCTGCGGGTCGCGCTGTCCGCGCTGACCATGGCGGAGTACTTCCGTGACGTGAAGAAGCAGGAGGTGCTGCTCTTCATCGACAACATCTTCCGCTTCACCCAGGCCGGTTCCGAGGTCTCCACGCTGCTCGGCCGCATGCCGAGCGCCGTGGGTTACCAGCCGACCCTGGCCGACGAGATGGGCGAGCTCCAGGAGCGGATCACCTCCGTCCGGGGCCAGGCCATCACCTCGATGCAGGCGATCTACGTGCCCGCCGACGACTACACCGACCCGGCGCCGGCCACCACGTTCGCCCACCTCGACGCGACCACCAACCTGGAGCGGTCGATCTCCGACAAGGGCATCTACCCGGCCGTGGACCCGCTGGCGTCCTCGTCCCGGATCCTCGCCCCGGAGTTCGTCGGCGAGGAGCACTTCGCCGTCGCCACCGAGGTGAAGCGGATCCTGCAGCGCTACAAGGACCTGCAGGACATCATCGCCATCCTCGGTATCGAGGAGCTCTCCGAGGAGGACAAGCTCACCGTCGGCCGCGCCCGCCGGATCGAGCGGTTCCTCTCGCAGAACACGTACGCGGCGGAGCAGTTCACCGGCGTGCCCGGCTCGACGGTCCCGATCGCCGAGACCATCGACGCCTTCCGCCGGATCAGCGAGGGGGAGTTCGACCACTTCCCGGAGCAGGCGTTCTTCATGTGCGGCGGCCTGGACGACCTGCGGGCCAAGGCCAAGGAGCTGATGGGCGAGGAGGGCTGAGAGCCCGCTCACACCCACGAGGGCCGTCCCGGCGAAAGCCGGGGCGGCCTTCGCCTTTTCCGGGCACTGCACTACCAGATGCCCGGTTCTCCGGCAAGCAGTTCGCCGGATCGCGCGGTACCGTTCCTGACACGACTTCACATCCGGCCGTTGATCTCTGCAACCAAACGGACCCCCGCGCCCGTCTTCCTACCCGTGGGCGCGACGATTGGAGATGCTCGTGGGCGGTAAGGGCGGCGCGGATCGCGGGAAGCGGTCCATGTGGCGCGGCGTGCCCCGGTGGGCCCGCGTCTGCACGATCCTGGGCATCGTCATGGTGGTGCTCAGCGGCTCCGTGCTGATCGGCTCGCGCGCCCTCGTCGCCCGCTACGAGGGATCGGTGGGCAAGGCCGACCTCTTCGGTGACCAGGCCGCCGGCGCCAACGAGAAGAAGAGCGACATCAAGGGCCCGCTCAACATCCTGCTCGTCGGCGTGGACCCCCGGACCGCGACCGCCCGCCCGCTCGCCGACTCGATCATGGTCCTGCACGTGCCCGCCACCATGGACCGCGGCTACCTCTTCTCGCTGCCGCGTGACCTGCGGGTGGACATCCCGGAGTTCCCCAAGGCCGACTACTCGGGCGCCAACGACCGGCTCAACGCGGCCATGTCGCACGGCAGCAACGTGCCGGGGCAGAACCCCAGCACCCCGCAGGGCTTCGAGCTGCTCGCCAACACCGTGCAGGAGGTCACCGGCATCAAGCGCTTCGACGCCGGTGCGATCATCAACTTCAGCGGGTTCAAGAAGATCGTCGACGCCATGGGCGGCGTCGACATGTACATCGAGCGGGAGGTGCGCTCGGAGCACCTCCAGCCGGACGGCACGCCGCGCCAGCTCAAGCCCGGCGGTGGTGGCTACCTCGGGCCGCAGGCCGTGTACAAGAAGGGCAACGCCCACCTCAAGGGCTGGCAGGCGCTGGACTACGTCCGGCAGCGCTACCCGAAGAACGGCGTGCCGGACGCCGACTACGGCCGGCAGCGGCACCAGCAGCAGTTCGTCAAGGCGATGGTGAGCCAGGCGTTCAGCGCCGACGTGGTGGCCAACCCGGTCAAGCTGGACCGAGTGCTGCGCGCGGCCGGGAAATCGCTGGTGTTCAACGGCCGCGGCAACAGCGTGGTCGACTTCGGGCTGGCCCTGAAGGACATCCGGCCCGAGGCGATCGAGACGATCAAGCTGCCGGGCGGCCCGATCGGTACCGGCAGCAACTACCGGGGTGAGCAACTGCTCGAACCGGCGGAGGACTTCTTCACCGCCCTGCGTACCGAACAGCTCGACGCATTCCTGCTGGAGCACCCCGACTTCAAGCAGAAGACCAAGTAGCCTGAGCGGGTGCGGGACCGTGGTGGTCCGGCTCTCACCACCCGCGTTGGGTGGGCTGCGGGGTCGCGACTAGACTTTCGGCAATCCGCCGCCGCAGCAAGGAGACAGCGTGGCACAGCAGCTTCACGTCGAGCTCGTAGCCGTCGAGGAGAAGGTCTGGACCGGCGAGGCCGAGATGGTCGTCGCCCGGACGACCGAGGGTGAGCTCGGTGTGCTGCCTGGGCACGCACCGCTGCTCGGCCAGCTCGCCGAACCCAGCCAGGTACGCATCAAGCAGGCCGGTGGCCAGCAGATCGCGTACGACGTGGCCGGCGGCTTCCTGTCGGTGACCGGTGAGGGCGTCACAGTCCTCGCCGAGAGCGCAACCCCCGCCACCCCGGCCCGCTGAGCCGACCCGCCGATGGAGATCGTCGAAGGGATCGGAATCGGCGTCGCGATCGTCGTCGTCGCGCTTCTGATCCTCTTCATCCGGCGGGCCCTGTTCACGCGTAGCGGTGGCATCATCCGGCTGAGCGTCCGGGTCAACACGATCCTCGACGGTCGTGGCTGGTCACCCGGGTTCGGTCGCTTCGTGGGCGACGAACTCCGCTGGTACCGCATGTTCAGCTTCGCGCTGCGCCCCAAGCGGGTGCTCTCCCGCAAGGGGCTGGCGGTCGAGCGTCGCCGGCTGCCCGAGGGGCAGGAGCGCATGTCGATGCCCGCCGAGTGGGTGATCCTGCGCTGTACCAGCCACCACGCGCCGATCGAGATCGCCATGGCGCGATCCACGGTCACCGGATTCCTGTCCTGGCTCGAGGCCGCCCCACCCGGGGCGGCCTCGCCGCGTCTGGCCTCCCAGGACTGGCCCGCCGCCTGACCCTCACCCCAACACCCCGTCAACGGGTCACGGGGGTCGTGCCGGGTCGCCGCCGCTGACGCCGATCTTGGAGTTGTGGCGCCGGGAAATGCCCGGTTCGCGCCGTTAGTGAGGCACCACAACTCCAAGATCGCCGCACCCTTCCCGGCGCCTCCCGCGATCTTGCACTTTGGTGCCCGGCAAACCTCGCAAATGAGACGCCCAGAGGGCTCGAACTGCAAGATCGCGCGGGTGGTCGTGCGGGCGACCCGATTGGCGTCGCGCCCCCGCACCGAGCCAGCCCCGCTCGGGCCAGCCCCGCTCGGGCCAGCCCTGCCCTGGGTCAGCCCGCTCCGGGTCAGCCCTGCCTGGTTCGGGTCGATCATGAAGTTAGCGGTGTTTGGTGTCCGGTTTGTCGGCGTCAACTTCATGATCGACGGCGCGGGGGCGGGTGCGTGTGGTGCGATCCGTGCGGGTGTGGGCGGGGGTGTCCGGTTCGGGGGTGGTGGGTGGCACTCTGGGGGTGGAATCGCTGGCGGGTGGGTGGCGTTGTAACCGGGTGAACGACCGAGCGTCGGCGGCGCGCCCTGCGAGCGGGGTGGCATCCGCAAGCCCGGGAATCATCCTGGCCGACTGGTCGTTGAACATGGTTCCGACGACGTGAACCCGCGCCGCTTTCTGGTGGCGTGTGGCGCCCCCGGGAATGGTGGCGGGTGGCGGGTCGTTGAACAGTGTTCCGGCGCCGCGACGAGGCCCCCCGGCCCTCGCGAGCAGCCGATCCCCCCAATCTTTTGAGCGCCTGACGGTGCCCACGCACCCCCGTCCCCCCGCGGGGTGTGTCGACCCCCGAATGGAGCACTTCTGATGAACACGATTCTGCGTAAGAGCATTCTGGGTGTTGCTGGTCTGGCTTTCACCGGTGGCGTGTTCGCCGGTCCGGTGGCTGCGCACGCGGCGGAGACCCCGCACGTGGCGAAGCCGGTCAGTGTGAGCGTGCAGGGTGACAAGCTGATCCCGCACGGTGTGCAGGGCGAGCAGTCGCGTATCGACCTCAACGACGAGCAGATCAAGAATGTGAAGGCGATCATCGCCGCCACCAAGAAGGCCGGCATGGACGAGCGTGCCGCGGTCGTCTCCATCGCCACGGCGTTGCAGGAGTCGAAGCTCGAGAACCTCGGCCACCTCGGCGACCGTAACGACCACGACTCGCAGGGCCTGTTCCAGCAGCGCCCCTCCAGCGGTTGGGGCACGGTCGAGCAGATCACCGACCCCGAATACTCCACCACCGCGTTCCTGAAGGGTCTGAAGCAGGTCGACGGCTGGCAGGACATGCCGCTGACCAAGGCCGCCCAGACCGTCCAGGTGTCGGCCTACCCGGACCACTACGCCCAGTGGGAGCAGCAGGCCGCCGACCTCGTCGCCCAGCACTGGAACAGCTAAGACGAACAAGTACGACACAGCGAAAGGCCGGCACCCCGAACCAACGGGGTGCCGGCCTTCTCACGTCTCCGCGACCAACTCGACCTCGTACCCCTGCCCGTCGGTGAGGTAGGCGGCGTAGCTGTCCGGGCCGCCCGCGTGTGGGTGCCGGTCCGGGAACAGCAGCGTCCAGCCGTACTCTCCAGCGGCAGCGACCAGGCGTTCGACGGCGGCCGGCGGGCCGGCGTGGAAGGCCAGGTGGTTCAGGCCGGGCGCACGCCTGTCGTGGGTGCGGCCGGTGAGCGCCGGTGACTCCTCCAGCACGACGTATGTGGCGCCGAGCCGCCAGGAGCGGCCGGCGGGCCAGTCCTGGTACGGCGTCCAGCCCAGTTCGCCGAGAAGCCAGCCCCAGGAACGACTGGCCGCGGCCAGGTCGGGTACCCACACCTCCACGTGATGGAGGCCGCCGATGGTCAGCGCTTCCCGCCCGGCACCCATAGCACGTCGCCGTCCGGATTTGCCGTTCTTGACAGGATAAAGAGCAAATCGGAGAGCCGGTTGAGATACTTTGCCGGGAGGGGACTGGTCCGATCGGGGTCGTGTGCGACCAGCGCCCATGCCGCACGCTCGGCGCGCCGGGCGGTCGTCCGTGCCACGTGCAGCAGTGCCGCGCCCGCGGTGCCGCCGGGGAGGATGAAGGAGTCGAGCTTGCTCAGGCGCGCGTTGTACTCGTCGCACCAGCCCTCGAGGCGCTCGACGTACTCCTCGGTCACCCTCAGCGGCGGGTACTTCGGGTCCGGCTCCACAGGCGTCGCCAGGTCCGCGCCGACGTCGAACATGTCGTTCTGCACGGATTCCAGCACGGCCCGCAGCTCGTCCGGGAGCTGCCCCAGGGCGAGCGCGACGCCGATCGAGGCGTTGCACTCGTCCACGTCCGCGTACGCGGCGATGCGCGGATCGGTCTTCGGCACCTGCTCGTTGTTGCTCAGCCTGGTCATGCCGGCGTCGCCGGCCTTGGTGTAGATGCGCGTGAGGTGGACGGCCATGACGCACAGCCTACGGATACCGGACCTGACCATCCCGGCCCGGCCGAGCCCGGTGGGGCCGGGGGACGCGGGAGATCCGGCGGTCAACGACGTCGACGTCATCCGGGTACGCGGTGACGCCCGGCTCGCCGGCACCGTGCACGTGGTGGGTGCGAAGAACTCCGCGCTGAAGCTGATGGCCGCCGCGCTGCTCGCGCCCGGCCGCAGCCTGATCACCAACGTGCCCCGGATCACCGACATCGCGATCATGGGCGAGGTGCTGCGGCGGCTCGGTTGCGGCGTACGTTTCGGGCCGGACGACCCGGTCGACCCGATGGTGGCCCACGGCGGTGTGGAGCGGTCCCGGTCGGTGCTCATCGACGTGCCGGAGCGGCCCGGCGCGGAAGCCGACTACGACCTGGTGCGGCGGCTGCGCGCGTCGATCTGCGTACTCGGCCCGCTGCTGGCCCGCCGGGGCTACGTCCGGGTGGCCCACCCGGGCGGCGACGCCATCGGCTCGCGCGGTCTGGACATGCACATCGCCGGGCTGGCCCGGATGGGCGCGGAGATCTCCGGTGAGCACGGCTTCGTCATCGCCGAGGCGCCGGGCGGGCTGCACGGTGCCGACATCGTGCTGGACTTCCCGAGCGTGGGCGCGACCGAGAACCTGGTCATGGCGGCGGTACTGGCCCGGGGCGCCACGACGATCGACAACGCGGCCCGGGAGCCGGAGATCGTCGACATCTGCACGATGCTGAACCGGATGGGCGCGCGGATCGAGGGGGCCGGCACGTCGACGCTGCACATCGTCGGCGTACCCGAGCTACGGCCGGTCCGGCACGCCACGGTGGGGGACCGGATCGTGGCCGGCACGTGGGCGTTCGCCGCCGCGATGACCCGCGGCGACGTGACGGTGACCGGCCTGGACCCGGCGTACCTGGAGGTCGCGCTGGACAAGCTGGTCGCGGCCGGCGGCCTGGTGGAGACGCGAGGCGACGCCTTCCGGGTACGCATGGACGACCGCCCGAGGGCGGTCGACGTGGTCACGCTGCCCTACCCGGGCTTCGCCACCGACCTGCTGCCGATGGCGATCGGGCTGGCGGCGGTCAGCGAGGGCGGCTCGCTGATCACCGAGAACATCTTCGACGGCCGGTTCATGTTCGCCAACGAGATGATGCGGCTGGGCGCGGAGATCCGTACCGACGGTCACCACGCCCTGGTGTGCGGCCGGGAGCGGCTGTCCGGCGCCCCGGTACGCGCGACCGACATCCGGGCCGGTGCCGGCCTGATCATCGCCGGGCTCTGCGCCGACGGCCTCACCGAGGTCTCGCACGTGCACCACGTCGACAGGGGCTATCCGGACTTCGTGGCCGACCTGCGGGCGCTCGGCGTCGAGGTGGAGCGCGGCACCGCGCCGGAGGAGCCGGACCTGGCCATCTGACGGCCGGGGCTTATCCCTCGTTAAGTAGGGTTCTCCCAGACGTTGCAGAACACGGCGAGGGAGAAGCAGATGGCGGGTCGACTCGCGGTCGTCGGTGCCGGGCTGATGGGCTCGGGCATCGCCCAGGTGGCGGCGCAGGCGGGCTGGCAGGTGACGCTGCGCGACATCGACGACGCGGCCACGAAGCGCGGTGTGGACGGCATCCGGAAGTCGCTGACGAAGTTCGCCGAGAAGGGCAAGATCGAGGCGTCCGACGTCGAGGCGACGCTGGGCCGGATCACCCCGACCACCGACCTGGAGGCCGCCGCCGACGCGGACATCGTGGTCGAGGCGGTCTTCGAGAAGATCGAGATCAAGCACGAGGTGTTCCGCGCGCTCGACAAGATCTGCAAGGCGGACGCGGTGCTCGCCACCAACACGTCGGCCATCCCGGTGACCCAGATCGCCACTGCCACCGAGCGCCCGGAGTCGGTCGTCGGCACGCACTTCTTCTCGCCGGTGCCGATGATGAAGCTCTGCGAGCTGGTACGCGGCTACAAGACCAGCGACGCGACCATGGACACGGTCAAGTCGTTCGCCGAGGAGATCGGCAAGACCGTCGTGGTGGTCAACCGGGACATCGCCGGCTTCGTCACCACCCGGCTGATCTGCGCGCTGGCGATGGAGGCGGTCAAGCTCGTCGAGTCCGGCGTGATCTCCGCCGAGGACCTGGACACCGCCTGCAAGCTGGGCTTCGGCCACGCCATGGGCCCGCTCGCGACGGTCGACCTGACCGGCGTGGACGTGCTGCTCAACGCCACCCGCAACATCTACACCGACACCGCCGACGAGAAGTTCTTCCCGCCGGAGCTGCTCCAGCGCATGGCGACCGCCGGCGACCTGGGCCGCAAGACCGGCCAGGGCTTCTACTCGTACTGACCGGCCCGTCGTTCCGCCCCCGGCCCGCGCGGCCGGGGGCGGTTCACGTGCGGTGCCGGTTCACGTCCGGGGCGGGTTGAGCGCGGCGCCGATCAGCGCGAACGCGTCCGGGATGACTGTGCCCCAGTAGCCGAAGTTGTGCCGCCCGTCGGCCCAGGCGGCGCGTACCGGCTCCTCGGGCAGCGCCCGGGCCAGCGCGCGCACGTCCTTCAGGAAATTGTCCTGCCGCCCGCACCAGAGCCCGACCGGGGTGCCGCGCAGCCTCTCCACGCCGGTGAAGACCGCGTCGCCGGCGCTGACCGCGGGGGAGAAGGCCGCGGTCATCCGCAGCCACTTCGGGTACGTCTCGGCGAGCAGCAACGCGCCGAAGCCGCCCATCGACCAGCCCCACACGGCCAGCCGGCTGCTGTCGAACCCGCGCCGGGCGCACCAGGTGGGCACCTCCTCGCGCACCATCCGCTGCGGGTCGTCGTCACCGGCGGCGCGCCAGGACAGCCGCCCGCCGGTGGCGCCCGCGAGCGCGAACGGTGGGGCGCCGCGGCGTACCGCGTCGGTGAGGAAGCGGGCCAGCCCGAACCGGCCGTAGTCGCGCGGGGTGGCCGATGCGCCGTGCAGCACCAGGCAGACGGGCAGGCCGCGGCCGTCGCCGTACCCGTCGGGCACGGCCGTCCAGAAGTCCACCTCGCGGCCGCGCGCGCCGGACGCGATGCGGATGAGCCGTTCGTCGCCGGCCGGCGCGTCCGGCAGGGCCGGTGCCGGTCCCGGGCGAGGGCCGGAGAGCTGCCGGGCGGCCAGGCCGCCGACCACCGCGGCGCCGGCCACGCCGGCGGCGGCGCCGAGCAGGGTACGCCGGGTCAGCGTCGATGCCATGCCGGCGAGTGTGCCACCGCGAGGCGCGCGTTAAGAAGGGGCCCTTCCTCTACCGCAGGCGTTAAGAGGGGGCCCTTCCTTACACCTCAGCCGTCGCGCTTGGTGGTCCAGCGGAACGTGGTCAGGCAGAGCACCAGGCCGATGACGCACCACGCGCCCAGCACCAGCGCGACGGTGCCCAGCTCGAACGAGCCGCCCGGCTCCCGGGCGCCGAAGCTGTCCGGCAGGAAGACCGAGCGCAGCCCCTGGCACATCCACTTGAGCGGGAAGATCGCCGCGACCTGCTGCATCCAGGTGGGCAGGCTGGTGAAGACGAAGAACACGCCGGAGATGAACTGGAGCACCAGCGCGACCGGGGTGACCACGGCCGAGCCGCTGCGGGCGGTGCGGGCCAGCGACGAGATGGCGATACCGCACAGCGTGCAGGCGGTGACGCCGAGGACAGCGACCCAGGCGAACGTCAGCCACTTGCCGGTGGTCTGCGGCAGTTGCAGGTCGAACATCGCCACCGAGACGGCGAGCAGCAGCGCGGTCTCGGCGATGCCGATGACCACCACCATGATCACCTTGCCGGCGAACCAGACCCATTTCGGCATCGGCGTGCCGCGGTAGCGCTTGAGCACGCCCCGGTCCCGCTCGATCGGGATCCAGATGCCGAGGTTCTGGAAGCTCACGGTCATCAGGCCGGTCGCGATCATGCCGGTGATGAAGTACTGGGTGTAGCTGACCCCGGGCGCGATCTCGTCGCTGAAGATCGCCGCGAAGATCAGGATCATGATGATCGGGAAGCCCATCGTGAACACGACGGACTCCCGGCTGCGCAGGAACTGGGTGATCTCCAGCCGCCCCTGACGCAGTGCCAGCGCGCCCGCCCCGGACCGCCGGGCGGAGGTGGCGGCGACCGGGGCCGCCGGCTTCGTCGTGGTGGTCATGAGTGTCCGATCATCCGCAGGTAGACGTCTTCCAGGGTCGGCCGGGTCACCGTCAGGCCGGGCACCTCGCCGCCGAAGCGCGCGGCCAGGTCGGCCACCAGCGCCGTCGGCGTCGCGGTCTCCGCCGAGGCCGGCGTCCCGTCGGGGGTACGCCAGGAGACGGTCGCGAGCGACTCCTGCCGGTTGCCCAGCGCGTTCGGCGGGGCGACCTCGATCACCCGTCCGGCGGCGATCACGCCGACCCGGTCGGCGAGCGCCTCGGCCTCGTCCAGGTAGTGGGTGGTGAGCACGATCGTGGTGCCCGCGGCGGACAGGTCCCGGATCAGCTCCCAGAACTCGCGCCGGGCCTCCGGGTCGAAGCCGGTGGTCGGCTCGTCGAGGAAGAGCAGCTCGGGGCGGCCGATGATGCCCAGCGCCACGTCGAGGCGGCGCTTCTGCCCGCCGGAGAGCGTGTGCGTACGCGCCTTGGCCTTGGCCCCCAGCCCGACCCGCTCGACCACCTTGTCCGGGTCGTCGGCGTCGGGATAGAAGCCGGAGAAGTGGCGGACCACCTCGCCGACTGTGAGCTCGTCGAACTCGCCGGTGCCCTGGAGCACGATGCCGACGCGGGAGCGCCAGCCGGCGTCGGGGTGGGCGGGGTCGGCGCCGAGGACGCGTACCTCGCCGGCGTCGCGCTGCCGGTAGCCCTCCAGGATCTCGACCGTGGTGGTCTTGCCGGCGCCGTTGGGACCGAGCAGAGCGAACACCTCGCCCCGGCGGACGTCCAGGTCCACCGACGCGACCGCGACGTTGTCGCCGTACGCCTTGCGCAGCCCTCGCACGGAAATCGCGAGCTCGTTCTCCATGACGTCAAGTGTGCGTCGTGCGGTCGCCCGTTCCACTGCCGGGTCAGCTATATACGCGGGGTATACACTCAGTGTAGTCTCTGGTCATGACGGTTCCCCTGACCCTGCTCGGGCTGCTCGAACGCGAACCGAGCCACGGCTACGACCTCAAGCGCGACTACGACACCTTCTTCGGGCGCGGCAAGCCGCTGCCGTACGGGCAGGTCTACTCGACGCTGAGCCGGCTGGCCCGCGACGGCAAGGTGGTGGTCGGCGACGTCGCTCCCGGCGCCGGGCCGGACCGCAAGCGCTACGTCATCACCGACCGGGGCGCCACCGAGGTCGAGCACTGGCTGACCGAGCCGGTCGAGCCGGAACCGCACCTCCAGACCCTGTTGTTCACCAAGGTCGTGCTCGCGCTGATGCTCGACCGCCCGGCCGAGGAGTACCTGGACACCCAGCGCGCCGCCCACCTGCGCCGGATGCGCGAACTCACCGAGATCAAACGCAGCGGCGAACTCGTCGACGTGATGCTCGCCGACCACGGCCTCTACCACCTGGAGGCGGACCTGCGGTGGATCGAGACGACGGGCGCCCGGCTGGACGCCCTGAGAAAGGCGGTTCGGCCATGAGCCCGATGATCGAGGCCCGGGACGTCACGTACGCGTTCGGCGAGACACCCGCCCTGCGCGGCGCGAGCCTCGCCGTGTCGGCCGGTGAGGTCGTCGCCGTGATGGGACCGAGCGGCTCCGGCAAGTCGACGCTGCTGCACTGCCTGGCCGGCATCCTGCGCCCCGACTCCGGCGAGGTCCGGTTCGACGGCACCCGGATCGACACCCTCGGCGAGGCCGACCGCAGCACGCTGCGCCGCGACAGCTTCGGCTTCGTCTTCCAGTTCGGGCAGCTCGTGCCGGAACTCACCGCGGCGGAGAACGTGGCGTTGCCACTGCTGCTGCGCGGCGTCCGCCGCACTCCGGCGCTGCGCGCCGCCCGGGGCTGGTTCGAGCGGCTCGGCCTGGCCGGCCTGGAGCACCGCCGGTCCGGCGAACTGTCCGGCGGGCAGGCCCAGCGGGTCGCGCTGGCCCGCGGTCTGGTCGCCGAGCCCCGTGTGCTGTTCGCCGACGAGCCCACCGGCGCGCTCGACTCGCTCACCGGCGAGGAGGTGATGACGCTGCTCGTGGACGCCGCCCGCGAGCGTGGCACCACTGTCGTCCTGGTGACGCACGAGGCGCGCATCGCCGCGTACGCCGACCGCGAGGTCATGGTGCGCGACGGCCGGGTCAACGCCCCTGCCGGGGTCGTCTCGTGATCGGGCTCGCGCTCCGGCTCGCCGTCGCCGGCGGGCGGGAGGCGCTGGTCCGGCTGGTCGCCATCGCCGCCGCCGTCGCTGTGGGCACCGGGCTGCTGCTCATCACGCTCGCCGGTGTGCACGCCACCGACGCCCAGCTCACCCGGTACGCGTCGATGTACCCGCAGGAGACGGCCGACGGGGCCGCCGACCCGCTGCTGTGGTCCACCCGGACCGACTACTTCCGGGGCGACCAGATCATCCGCGTCGACGTCGCCGCGACCGGCCCGGACGCGCCCACGCCGGTCGGTGTTCCCCGAGCCCCGGGGCCCGGCGAGTTCTACGCCTCCCCGGCGCTGCGGAAGCTGCTGGCGACCGTCCCCGCCGACCAGCTCGCCGACCGCTATCCGGGCCGGGACCTAGGCGCCGTCGGGCCGGCGGCGCTCACCTCGCCGGACACCCTGCTCGTCCTGGTCGGCGGAACGCCGGAGCAGGTGGGCGGGCTCGACCAGGTCCGGAAGGTCACCCGGCTCGACGGCAACAGCGCTCCGCTGCCCGGGGCCGCGGTCGACCTCATCCTCGGCGTGGTGGCGGGCGGCCTGCTGTTCCCCGTACTCGTCTTCATCGGCACGGCGACCCGGCTCGGCGCCGCCCGCCGGGAGCAGCGGTTCGCCGCCATGCGGCTGGTCGGTGCCACGCCCCGGCAGATCTCGGCCATCGCGGCCGTCGAGGCCGCGCTCGCGGCGGCGGCCGGGGCGGCGGTCGGCTTCGCGGTGTTCTTCGCGCTCCGCGGGCAGCTCGCCGGCATCCCGTTCACCGGCATGCCGTTCTTCCCGGAGGACATGGCCGTCGGGGCGCCGGAGGCCCTCGTGGTGGCGGTGGGCGTGCCGGCGGGCGCGGCGGCTGCGGCCTGGATCGCGCTGCGCCGGGTCCGGATCTCACCGCTCGGCGTCACCCGCCGGGTCACGCCCCGGCCGCCCCGTGTGTACCGGCTGATCCCGCTCGCGCTCGGCCTGGCCGGGCTGGGCTTCGCCCTGGTGTACCGGCCGCCCACCTCGGACGGTCAGACCGCGCTGTTCCTGCCCGCGCTGTTGCTGGTCATGGTCGGGCTGATCGCGGGCGGGCCGTGGCTGACCATGGTCGGCGCCCGGGCGATGGCCGCTCGCGCCGGCCGGCCCGCCGCGCTCATCGCCGCGCGCCGGCTCGCCGACAACCCGGCCGCCGGGTTCCGCGCGGTGGGCGGGGTGATGCTCGCGCTGTTCGTCACGACGGTGGCGGTCGGGGTGATGGGGACGATCACGTACGAGCGCGGTCCCGCACCCCGGGGTTCCCTGGAGGCCGGCCGGCTGTCGATGGTGCTGACGGACGACCCGCCGGTACCCGGCACGCTGCCGGCCGACCTGGCGGCGATTCCCGGCGTCCGCAACCCGGTGCTCGTGCGGGAGAACCCGGTACGCGAGAACGGCCGCGACTTCGGCGTGATCGCCTGCGCGGACATCCCGCCCGCCTACGGACGGTGCGCTCCGGGGGCGAGCGTCGCCGAGGTGCCGCCGGACCTGATCCCCTGGCGGGGGTCCGCCTCGGCCGACCGGATCTGGCCGTCGTCCCCGGTGGACCCGGCGGCCCTCGCGGGGCTCCCGGCGGGCTCGGTGGCGGTCGAGGCGGCGGACCCGGTCGCTGTGGAGCGGGCCCGGACGGTCCTCGAAGCGGCGTTCCCCGCCTTCTTCGTGGCGCCGAACGTGCCAGGCGACTTCGAGGCCGACTTCGCCGACACCATGCGGGGCTGGCAGCGGCTGGCCGACATCGTCGTGGTGGCCGGTCTCGTGCTCGCCGGATGCAGCCTGGCCGTCGCAGTGGCGGCCGGCCTCAGTGAACGGAAGCGGCCGTTCAGCCTGCTCCGGCTCAGCGGCGCCCCGGTACGGCTGCTGCGCCGGGTGGTGGCAGTGGAGAGCGTGGTGCCGCTGCTGACCGTCGCCGTGGTAGCGGTCGGGATGGGACTGGTCGCCGCGCAGTTGTTCCTGCGCGCGCAGATGCAGTACGACCTGCGCCTGCCGGGGCTCGGGTTCGCCGCGGTGACGGCCCTCGGCGTCCTGGGCTGCCTCGCGGTCGTCGCCGCCACCCTGCCGCTGCTGGAACGGATCACCGGCCCGGAGACCGCCCGCAGCGAATGACCCGTACGGTGGGCCGGCTGTCCGCCGGCCCACCGGTGCGGGCATCGGGTTGTGTGGTTTTCCACACTCCCTTTTACTGAACGGTAACTTAAACTCCGGCCATGGACGACGCGATGCCGGGACGGCTGCCCGAGCGGGACCGCCCGTGGGTGATGCGCACGTACGCCGGGCACTCCTCCGCCGCGGCCACCAACGCGCTCTTCCGCCGCAACCTGGCGAAGGGGCAGACCGGCCTGTCGGTCGCCTTCGACCTGCCCACCCAGACCGGGTACGACCCGGACCACGAGCTGGCCGCCGGCGAGGTGGGCCGGGTCGGCGTGCCGGTGGCGCACCTGGGTGACATGCGGGCGCTGTTCGAGGGCATCCCGCTGGCCGAGATGAACACCTCGATGACCATCAACGCCCCGGCGATGTGGCTGCTCGGCCTCTACGGCACCGTCGCCGCCGAGCAGGGCGCGGAGCTGAGCCGCTGCGCCGGCACCACGCAGAACGACATCATCAAGGAGTACCTGTCCCGGGGGACGTACATCTTCCCGCCGGCGGCCTCGCTGCGGCTGACCGCCGACGTGATCGCGTACACGCTGCGCGAGATGCCCCGGTGGAACCCGGTGAACATCTGCTCGTACCACCTCCAGGAGGCCGGCGCGACGCCGGTGCAGGAGGTCGGCTTCGCGCTGGCCACCGCCGTCGCCGTGCTGGACACCGTGCGCGACTCCGGTCAGGTGCCGCCCGAGCGGATGGGCGACGTCGTCCAGCGGATCTCGTTCTTCGTCAACGCCGGGGTGCGCTTCGTCGAGGAGATCGCCAAGATGCGCGCGTTCGGCGCGCTCTGGGACGAGATCACCCGCGACCGCTACGGCGTGGAGAACCCGAAGCAGCGCCGGTTCCGCTACGGCGTCCAGGTCAACTCGCTGGGCCTGACCGAGGCGCAGCCGGAGAACAACATCCAGCGGATCGTGCTGGAGATGCTCGGCGTCACGCTGTCCCGCGACGCCCGTGCCCGCGCGGTGCAGCTGCCCGCCTGGAACGAGGCGCTGGGCCTGCCCCGCCCGTGGGACCAGCAGTGGTCGCTGCGCATGCAGCAGGTGCTGGCGTACGAGTCGGACCTGCTGGAGTATCCGGACCTGTTCGCCGGCTCGCACGTGATGACCGCGCTGGTCGACGACATCGTCTCCGGTGCCCGGGTCGAGCTGGAGAAGGTGCTGGAGATGGGCGGCGTGGTCACCGCCGTCGAGACCGGCTACCTCAAGAGCGCGCTGGTGGCCTCGCTCGCCGACCGGCGCCGCCGGATGGAGTCCGGCTCGGACGTGGTGGTCGGCGTCAACCGGTTCACCGAGACCGAGCCGTCGCCGCTCACAGCGGCCGGCGCGGAGGCGATCGAGCAGGTGGACCCGGCCGTCGAGGAGGCGGCCACCGACGGCGTACGCCGGTGGCGGGCCGACCGGGACGCGGCGGCGGTCGAGGCGGCGCTGGACCGGCTGCGCGCCGATGCCGCCACCACGGCGAACCTGATGCCGGCGACGCTCGGATGTGTCAGGGCCGGTGTCACCACCGGCGAGTGGGCGGGCGCGCTGCGCCGGGTGTACGGCGAGTACCGCGCGCCGACCGGCCTGGCCGGGGCGGTCGGCACAGCCGGTGACGCGACCCTCGCCGGGGTGCGGGAGCGGGTCGTCGCGACCGCCCGGGAGCTGGGCAGCGGGCGGCTGCGGCTGCTGGTCGGCAAGCCGGGGCTGGACGGGCACTCCAACGGCGCGGAGCAGATCGCGGTACGCGCCCGCGACGCCGGCTTCGAGGTGGTCTACCAGGGCATCCGCCTGACCGCCGGGCAGATCGTGGCGGCCGCGGTGGAGGAGGACGTCGACCTGGTCGGCCTCTCCGTGCTCTCCGGCTCGCACCTGGCCGCCGTGCCGGCGGTGCTGGACGGGCTGCGCGCGGCCGGGCGGGGCGACCTGCCGGTGGTGGTGGGCGGGATCATCCCGGCCGCCGACGCCGAGGCGCTGCGGGCCGCCGGGGTGGCCCGGGTGTTCACGCCGAAGGACTTCGCGCTCACCGGCATCATCGACGAGCTGGTCACAGTGATCCGCGAGGCGAACACCCTGTCGTGAAAGGAAGGGCCCCTTATTAACGCCTCCGGTAGGCAAGGGGCCCCTTCTTAACAACCGCGCGCGAAAGCGGCGCCCGCAAGCAGGCGCCGCGTCCGCGCGGGTGGGTCAGCGGCTCTCGTAGGTCATGCAGTCGGCCATGTCCATGTCGGGGCCGACGGTGATGGCCGGGGCGTGACACTCCAGGTCGGCGTTGTGCCGGCAGTCGGCGCGCGAGCACGCGCCCACCTGCGCGACCAACTGGTCGAGGCCGCCGCGCACCGGCATCTCCACGAACGTGTGGCAGTGCGCGTGGTCGCTGCTGCCGATCGTGATGGCGAACGCGTGGCAGTCGTTCGTGTGGTTGTAGGCGCAGGACCGGACGGCGCACTCCTGGACCCGGGGCATCTCCAACGACGCGGTCATCTCCCGTACCTCCTTGGGTGTCTTGCCCCGATTTTAGGGGTTTCGGGAGTCGGTGCGGGTCAGACGCGGAAGCCGGCGGCGCGGGCCGCGGCGCGCTCGCGGCGCCGCTCCCGGCGGCGGCGGAACAGCCACGGTACGAAGAACACCAGGGCGACCAGGAACACCAGCACCAGCACCGGCAGCAGCAGCGCCACCACCGACATGACCACGCTCGTCGCGTCCTCGGCGGTGCTGGCCACCGGCGCGCCCACCCCGGCCGTGGTCGCGTTGATGACCGGCCGGGCGGCGGCCTTGAGCAGGTGTACGCCGAGTGCGATCAGCACGCCGACCACCACCGGCACCCACTGATGGGTGGAGAAGAACGTGTCCGGGTCGCTCACGGTGACCGTCTCCGAGCCGGCGCCCGCGCCGAACGCGAGCCCGCCCGCGGTCGGCCGGACCACCGTCTGCACCACGTCGTTGACGTGGTCGACCACTGGCACCTTGTCGGCCACCACCTCGACCGCGAGCAGCACGGCGAGGATCAGCACCACCCAGCCGTTGCCGAGCCACTGCCAGCCGCTCGGCAGCTCGACCAGATCGGTGTAGCGGGACAGCAGCCCCATCAGCAGCAGCGGGATGTAGGCGTTCAGGCCCGCCGAGGCGGCCAGGCCGGAACCGGTGAGGACTTCGAGCACGATCTCAATATGGCACCGGTACGCCAGTGGCGCTCGTCGGCGTCCGCCGGGGCCTCGGCTACCCTCGGCGGGTGCGGTTGGTGATTGCGAAGTGCTCGGTGGACTATGTCGGACGGCTCTCGGCCCACCTGCCCCCGGCTACCCGGTTGCTCATGGTGAAGGCGGACGGGTCGGTGTCGATCCATGCGGACGACCGGGCCTACAAGCCGTTGAACTGGATGAGCCCGCCCTGCCGGCTGGAGGAGGCGCCCGGCGTCTGGCGGGTGGTGAACAAGGCCGGCGAGGAGCTGCGCATCACGCTGGAGGAGATCTTCCAGGACACCTCGTACGAGCTGGGCGTGGACCCGGGCCTGCGCAAGGACGGCGTCGAGGCGCACCTCCAGGAGCTGCTCGCCGCGAACCCGGCGACGCTGGGGGAGGGGTACACGCTGGTCCGGCGCGAGTACATGACCGCGATCGGGCCGGTCGACCTGCTCTGCCGGGACGCGGTCGGCGGCGCGGTGGCGGTGGAGGTGAAGCGGCGCGGCGAGATCGACGGCGTGGAGCAGCTCACCCGCTACCTGGAGCTGATGAACCGCGATCCGCTGCTCGCGCCGGTGGCCGGCGTGTTCGCCGCGCAGGAGATCAAGCCGCAGGCGCGGGTGCTCGCCACCGACCGGGGGATCCGGTGCGTGGTGGTCGACTACGACAAGCTGCGCGGCATCGAGCGCGACGAGCTGACGCTGTTCTGAGGCGCCGCCTCAGCGGCCCCGGCCGTACATCAGCTTGGCGATCTTGACCAGGCGGGCGACGTCGGCCGGGGTGCGCTCGAACGTCATCGCCGGCAGCAGCGACCGGGCCCGGCGGCGGGTGACCGACTTGGGCCGGCCGAACTCGCGCAGCCCCTCCTCGCCGTGGATGCGGCCGAAGCCGGACTCGCCGGTGCCGCCGAACGGCAGCGTCGACATCCCGGCGAACGTCAGCGCCGAGTTGACCGAGGCCATCCCGGAACGCAGCCGCCGCGCCACCGCCACCGCCCGCGCCCGGCCGAAGACCGAACCCCCGAGCCCGTACGGCAGCGCGTTGGCCCGCTCGACCGCCTCGTCCACGTCGCGGACGCGGTTGACCACGAGCGTCGGGCCGAACGTCTCCTCCTGCACGGCGGCCGAGTCCTCCGGCACGTCGACGAGCACCGTCGGGTGCACGTACGGCGGCTGGACCGCCTCCGGGCCGCCGAGCACGGCCCGGCCGCCCCGGCTGAGCGCGTCGTCGATGTGCCGGCGGATGATGTCGATCTGCGACGGCATGGTGATCGGGCCGAGGTCGGACCCGTCGGCGCCCACAGTGAGCCGCCCGGCCTTCGCCACCACCTTCTCCACGAAGGTGTCGAAGACCTGGTCGACCGCGTAGACCCGCTCGATGCCGATGCACGTCTGGCCGGCGTTGGTGAGCCCGCCCCACACGCACGCCTCCGCCGCGGCGTCCAGGTCGGCGTCCGTGTCCACGATCATCGCGTCCTTGCCGCCGGCCTCCAGCAGCACCGGCGTGAGCGACTCGGCGCAGGCGGCCATCACCCGCTTCGCGGTGGCGGTCGAGCCGGTGAACGCGACCTTGCCGACCCCGGAGCGGCACAGCGCGGCACCGACCGCGCCGAAGCCGTGCACCGCCTGGAACACCGGCTGCTCCGGCACCACCTCGACGAACCGGTCGACCAGCCACTGACCGACCGCCGGGGTGTACTCGCTCGGCTTGAACACCACGGCGTTGCCGGCCGCGAGCGCGTACGCGGCGGAGCCGATCGGCGTGAAGACCGGGTAGTTCCACGGGCCGATGACGCCGACCACGCCGTACGGCTGGTATTCGAGGTGACCGGTGAACTCGGCGAGGATCAGGCGGGAGCGGACCCGGCGCGGCCCGAGCACCCGCTGAGCGTTGCGGGCCGCCCAGTCGATGTGCTCCAGCGCGGTGAGGATCTCCACCACGGCGTCACCGACCGGCTTGCCGCCCTCGGTGTGCATCAGGTCGGCCAGCTCGTCGATCCGCCGGGCGAGCACGCCGCGCCAGCGCTGGAGGCGGTCCCGCCGGCCGGCGAAGCCGAGCCCGGCCCACCAGTCGCCGGCCTCCCGGGCGCGGTCGACAGCGGCACGCACGTCCGCCTCGTCGGCCAGCGGGAATCTGCCTGCCTCGGCGCCGGTGGCCGGGCTGGTCGAGACCAATAGACCCTCGGAGATGAGCGGGGCGCCCGGCACGTGTACAGCGGTCATGGCCGAAGTCTAGACCCGAGGATTACTCGCCGGTAGGTGTCGAACGCGCCGTACGCTGCGCCGACGATCAGCCGTCGCATCGACGGAAGTGCCGTCCGAAACGGCGAACGGGAGATGACCGGCCGGGGTCGCGGGGGTGACCGCGCGGTGGTGCAAGCCACTACGGTGAGGTGGCAGGCTGACGCCGCGGGGCGATGTGGGGTGGAGGTCGACTGTCCATGGAGGAGCATCCTGAGCTGATGCCGTTGCTGACGGTGTCGGGCGGGGCGATGCGGGGGCTCACGTTCCGGGTCGGCCAGGACGCGCAGGTGATCGGCCGTGCGCCGACCGCCGACATCGTGCTCGCCGACCCGCACCTGAGCCGGCGGCACGCCACCGTCCGGGCCACCCCGGAGGGGGTGATGCTCACCGACCTCGGCTCGACCAACGGCACCTGGCTCAACGACACCCGGGTCACCGGCAGCGTGGCGATCGCCGACGGCGACGTGGTCCGGCTGGGCCGCACCGACCTGCGCCTCTACGACCCGGGCGTGGCCCGGACCGACCCGGTCGGGATGAGCTTCGGCGCGCTGCGCCGCGACCAGCGTCCCACCCTGCCGCTGCCCGTCCCCGGGCCGCGCCAGCCGATCGAGGCGCGCGAGGCGCAGCCGGCCGACGTCAGCTAGACCTCCGGGCATCCGCCGGGCCCTCGGGGCCGCTGACGGGTTGGGGCTCCCAGGCCCGGTCGATCATGAAGTTGGCGGTGTTCTGCGTCCGATATGTCGCCGTCAACCTCATGATCGACGCGGTGAGGGGGCGGGGTGGTCCGGCGCCCACCTCTCGGCGGGCCGGTGTGTCGGTGGGGCACATGGACCGGGGGCCGGTGCCCGTGCCAGCATGCGCGGATGCGCAGCGCACGGCTCACCGTCCAGGCCAACGGCATCACCCAGGCGGTCCGCGTGGCCGGTCCACCGGACGGCGTACCGGTGCTGCTGGTGCACGGCAACGTCTCCTCCTCCGCCTTCTGGGAACCGCTGCTCGCCCGGCTGCCGGAGACGCTGCGGGTGGTCGCCCCCGACCTGCGCGGCTACGGCGAGACCGACACCGCGCCGGTCGACGCCACCCGAGGGCTCGACGACTTCGCCGACGACGTGGCCGCGCTGCTGGACGCCCCGGGGCTGTTCGCGCCCGGCGCCCGGCCGGTGGTGGCCGGGCACTCGCTGGGCGGCGGCGTGGCGATGCGGCTGCTCGTCGGCCACCCCGAGCGGGTGGCCGCGCTGCTGCTGGAGGCGCCGGTGTCCCCGTACGGCTTCGGCGGCACCCGGGACCTCGACGGCACCCCCACCACGCCCGACTTCGCCGGCACCGGCGCCGGCGGCGCGAACCCCGACTTCGTGGCCCGGCTCGCCGCCGGTGACCGGAGCGCGGACGGCCCGACCAGCCCGCGGGCGGTGCTGCGCGCCGCGTACGTGGCCGACCCGGCGTCACTCGGCGACGACGAGGACCTGCTGCTGGAGAGCATGCTGACCACCGCCACCGGCGACGACAACTACCCGGGCACGGCCGTCGCCTCGGCGCACTGGCCGGGGACCGCCGCCGGGCCGCGCGGCGTCCTCAACGCGCTGGCCCCGGCCCACTTCCGGCTCGCCGACGAACTGGTCGCCGTGCCGGTCAAGCCGCCGGTGACCTGGGTACGCGGGGACGCCGACGTGATCGTCTCGGACACCTCGCTGTTCGACCTGGCGTACCTCGGCCGGCTCGGTGTGGTGCCCGGCTGGCCGGGTGAGGCGGAGTGCCCGCCGCAGCCGATGGTGGGGCAGACCCGCGCGGTGCTGGACCGGTACGCGGCGGCCGGCGGGACGTACCGCGAGGTGGTGCTGCCCGGCTGCGGGCACAGCCCGCACCTGGAGCGGCCGGCGGAGTTCGTCGCCGAACTGCTGGCGCTGGCCGGGGAGAACGCCACCGGGTGAGGCGCGGTGCGTGAAATATCCCACGGCGTCTCGACAACACAGCGTCACGTGGCAGACTCCGGCGCATAACCTTAGCGGCCGTTCATGTCGCGGACGGCGGAGTCGAGCCAGGGGAGGCCGGTCGTGGCGCGGGAGTTCACCAGGGTGGGCGTGGTGGGTCTGGGCACCATGGGTGCCGGCATCGTGGAGGTGTTCGCCCGCAACGGCGTCGACGTCACAGCCGTCGAGATCTCCGACGCGGCGCTGGAACGCGGCCGGGCCACGCTCACCGGCTCCACCGACCGGGCGGTCGCCAAGGGCAAGCTCGCCGAGGCCGAGCGGGACGCCCTGCTCGCGCGGGTCGACTTCCGGGTCGGGCTGGACGCTCTGCACGACGTGGACCTGGTGATCGAGGCGGTGCCCGAGCACCTGGACCTCAAGCAGCGGATCTTCGCCGAGCTGGACCGGGTCTGCAAGCCCGAGGCGATCCTGGCCACCAACACGTCCTCGCTGAGCGTCACCGAGATCTCCGTCGCCACCACCCGGCCCAACCAGGTCATCGGTATCCACTTCTTCAACCCGGCCCCGGTGATGAAGCTGGTCGAGGTGGTCCGCACGGTGGTCACCTCCGCCGACGTGGTCGCCGACGTGGAGGCGCTCTGCGAGCGGCTCGGCAAGGTCGACGTGACGATCAGCGACCGGGCCGGCTTCATCGCCAACGCGCTGCTGTTCGGCTACCTGAACCACGCGGTCGGCATGTTCGAGGCCCGCTACGCCACCCGCGAGGACATCGACGCCGCCATGAAGCTCGGCTGCGGCCTGCCGATGGGCCCGCTGGCGCTGATGGACCTGATCGGCCTGGACACCGCGTACGAGATCCTCGACACCATGTACCGGCGCGGCGGCCGGGACCGGCGGCACGCCCCCGCCCCGCTGCTCAAGCAGATGGTCACCGCCGGGCTGCTGGGCCGCAAGTCCGGCCGCGGCTTCTACACCTACGAGCGGCCGGGCTCGCCGAAGGTCGTACCCGACGAGTACACGCCGCTCGCCGCGGACGCCGCGCTCGCCGACGGCGCCTGCGCCATCGCGAAGGTCGGCGTGGTCGGCTCCGGCACCATGGCCACCGGCATCATCGAGGTGTTCGCCAAGGCCGGGTACGAGGTCATCTCGGTGACCCGGGGCGCGGAGAAGTCCGCGAAGGTCTGCGAGGCGGTAAAGACCTCGCTGAACAAGGGCGTGGTGCGGGGCAAGCTCAGCGAGACCGACCGGGACGACGCGCTGGGCCGGATCACCTGGTCCGCGACGCTGGAGCACCTGGCCGACGTCGACCTGGTGGTGGAGGCCGTGATCGAGGAGCTGAGCGTCAAGAAGGCGCTGTTCGCCAGCCTCGACGAGATCTGCAAGCCGGGCGTCGTGCTCGCCACCACCACCTCGTCGCTGCCGGTGATCGACGTGGCGATGGCGACCCAGCGCCCGGCCGACGTGGTCGGCCTGCACTTCTTCAACCCGGCGCCGATCATGCCGCTGGTGGAGATCGTGCAGACCATCCGCACCTCCGCCGAGACGTCGGCCACCGCCCGCGCGGTCTGCGCGAAGCTCGGCAAGACCGGCGTGGTCTGCGGCGACCGGTCCGGCTTCATCGTCAACGCGCTGCTGTTCCCGTACCTGAACGACGCGGTGAAGATGCTGGAGGCCAGCTACTCGACCGCCGACGACATCGACTACGCGATGAAGCTGGGCTGCGGCTACCCGATGGGTCCGTTCGAGCTGCTCGACGTGGTCGGCCTGGACGTCTCGCTGGCCATCCAGCGGGAGCTGTACCTGGAGCTGCGCGAGCCCGGCTTCGCCCCGGCCCCGCTGCTGGAGCACCTGGTCACGGCCGGCTACCTGGGCCGCAAGTCCGGCCGGGGCTTCCGCGACCACACCCGGCGCTGATCCGGTCAACGCCCGGCGGCGGTGACGGCGTCTTCCTGGTGTGACATTCGAGGAGTACGTCGGCAGCCGCGGCCCGGCGCTGTTGCGCCTGGCCCGGCTGCTCACCGGCGACACACACCGGGCCGAGGACCTGACGCAGGACGTGCTGGCCCGCGCGTACGTGCACTGGCGGAGGATCGCCCGGGCCGACCGGCCCGACGTGTACGTGCGCCGGATGCTCGTCAACGCGAACACGTCCTGGTGGCGGCGGCGGTCCAACCGCGAGCTGGCGGTGGACACGTTCGCCGACCGGCCCCAGCGCGGCGACCTCGGTGGCGAGGCGGCGGACCGGGACGAGATGTGGGGGCTGATCCGCGCCCTCCCGGACCGCCAGCGCGCCGTGCTGGTGCTGCGCTACTACGAGGATCTCGACGACGCCACGATCGCCCAGATCCTCGACTGCTCCCCGGTCACCGTCCGCACCCACGCGATGCGGGCGCTCGCCCACCTCCGGGAGCGCTGCGGCGTCCCGATGACCAAGGGGAGCCGGCCGTGACCGACCTCGACCAGCGGATCGCCTCGGTGCTGCGGGAGCAGGCCGAAGGAGACGTGGACATCGACCGGCTGACCGCCAGGGCCGTGACGGGTGGCCGTCGTCGGCTACGCCGTCGCCGGGCCGTGCTCGGTGGCGGTCTCGCCCTGGTCGCGCTGCTCGGCGGCCTCGCCGTCGTCCCGGCCCTGCCGGGCCTGGACCGGCCGTTCACCGGCCCGGCTGCCCCGGCCATCCCGGCCGAGGCGGCGCCACCGCTGATGCCGGCCGCGCCGGGAGCGGCGGCCGCGCCGGAGGTCGTCGGCACCGATGCCGGAGTGCTGCACTTCGGCGTCGACACCACCAAGGTCCGCTACCTGCGCTGGGAGGTGGCGCAGGGCCTGGAGAGCGCCCAGCTGGACGTCGGCGGCGGGCGAAAGGTCACCGTCGAGCTGGCGCGCTCGTCGCGGACGCTACGGGAGTCCGGCGCCGAGGGGGTGCCCTTCAAGATCAGTATGTTCGCCGAGGAAGCGGCGTTCGACGGCCGGACCAGCAGCACGACCGTCGACGGGCTGCCGATCCAGGTCCGGCAGTGGAAGCCGGCCCCCGGCCTGTACGCGCGGGCCAGCGTGTGGGCGCCGCAGGACACGGCGCTGACCGTCGCGGTGGAGGCGTTGCGGCTGACCGAGGCGCGCCGCTGCGGTGCGCCCGTCCGCCTCACGACCGTGCCGGACGGCGCCCGGGTTGCCGGCTGCCGGGTCGACGTGACCGGCTTCCCGCGGCTGGTGACCGCCCGGTTCGGCATCGTCGGCACCTCCACCCGGACGATGAGCGTCTCCTACCAGTACGCGGCCGAGATCTCGCCCCGCACGGTGGACGGCAACATGACGATCGCCGGGCGGCCCGCCCACCTCTACCCGGAACAGGGCCGGGTCGAGCTGCTGGGCGTGCCGAAGTCGCGCCTGCTCGCCGATTACGGCTGGCCGGAGCAGGGGTTCGACAAACTCGACGCGGCGCTCGTGCTGGGTGGCGTGCAGGTGGCGCCGGACCCGACCCGTCCGGAGACCTGGGACTGAGCGGCCGCCCGTCGGCCGGACCGCCCGACCCGGGCCGGTCCGGCCGGCGGACCGTACGCTTGGTGACCGTGAGCCCTCGTCGCAACCGCCCTCGCCGGGAGGAGAACCCCGGCCTGGACGCCGAGCGTGCCCGCCACGGCGTGCCGACCGTGCAGCAGTGGCGCGACGGCGACTGGCAGGTGCGCGCGATCAGCGGCGGGGCATCAGTCAAGACGTACCGCTGTCCCGGCTGTGACCAGGAGATCCGTCCCGGCGTGGCACATCTGGTGGCCTGGCCGGCCGACGACCGGGGTGACCTGACCGACCGCCGGCACTGGCACTCCGGCTGCTGGCGGGCCCGGGACCGGCGCGGGCCGAACCTCCAGCGCGGCCGGGGCGCCCCGCGCTACGGCTGAGCGATCTGGATCACCCGGTTCCCGTCCCGCTGGGCGGCGGGGCCGCCGACGCGGGAGACTGGCAGGCGTGAGCACTCCGATTCGCGCGTCGTCGATCCTGCCCGGTCACCGGGAGGACATCGAGCTGCACACCGCCGACGGGCTGACGCTCGTCGGCGAGCTGGCCCGGCCGTTGGACCGCGAACCGGCCGCCACGCTCGTCTGCCTGCACCCGCTGCCCACCCACGGCGGGATGATGGACAGCCACGTGTTCCGCAAGGCGGCCTGGCGGCTGCCCGCGCTGGCCGGCCTCGCAGTGCTCCGGTTCAACACCCGGGGGACCAGCAGCGTCCGCGGCACCAGCGAGGGAATTTTCGACGGCGCGGTCGGCGAGAAGTTCGACGTGGCCGCCGCGATCGAGTACGCCGAGTTCCACGAGCTGCCGAACATCTGGCTGGTCGGGTGGTCGTTCGGCACCGACCTGGCGCTGAAGTACGGCTGCGACCCGGCGGTGGCCGGCGCGATCCTGCTCTCCCCGCCGCTGCGCTACTCCGCGCCGGAGGACCTGGGGGTCTGGGCCGAGACGGGTAAGCCGCTCACCGCGCTGGTCCCCGAGTTCGACGACTACCTGCGTCCGGAGGAGGCCCGGGAGCGGTTCACCGCCGTGCCGCAGGCCGAGGTGGTGGGCGTGGACGGCGCCAAGCACCTCTGGGTCGGCGACGCGGAGAAGGTGCTGGACGAGATCGTCCGGCGGGTCGCCCCCGGCGTACCGTTGCCGCTGCCGACCACCTGGGACGGCCCGATGGAGACCGGCGACGTCAGCGCGTACGCCGACCGCACCGTCGCCGCGTTCGCGGACACCCCGGTTCCCGGCCCGGCCCAGCGGCGCGCCGAGTAACCGCTCAGCGGGCGTCCTGGCGGGGTAGCACCACCTCGCGCAGGATCAGCTGCAACGCGGCCACGGTGGGGATCGCGATGAGCGCGCCCACCACGCCCAGCAGCGCCACCCCGAGCAGCGCGGCGAGCAACGCCGCCACCTCGTTGACCGACACTGCCCGGCGCATGATCTTCGGGTAGATCAGGTAGTTCTCCACCTGCTGGTAGAGCACGAAGAACACCAGGCAGGCGATGCCCACCGGCAGGTCCGTGGCGAGCCCGACGAGCGTCACCACCACCGCGCCGAGTGTCGCGCCGATCTGCGGGATCAGGTCGGTCACCGCGACCACCACGGCGAGGGCGAACGGGTACGGCAGGCCGACCGCCAGCGCGAACACGAACGTCGTCACCCCGGCCAGCACCGCGATGGCGAGCGCGCCGACCATGTACGCGCCGACCCGGGTGAGGATCTCGTCGCCGATCAGCCGGACCCGCTGCCGGCGCGAGCGCGGCACCATCGCGTACCCGAGTTCGCGCAGCTTGTCGAAGTACGCCAGGAAGTAGATCGTCAGCACCAGCACCGTGAGCAGGCGGAAGATCGTCCCGAAGATCAGTTGGGCCCCGCCGAGCACGCCGCCGAGCGCCCGCCCGATCGTGTCCGCGTTCGCCGCCGCCTGGACCCGCTCCATCACGTCGTACCGGATCACCAGGTCGTTGACCGTGGGATTGCGGCGCAGCTCCTCGACGTAGCCGGGTAGCTGCTGGAGGAACTGGCCGGACTGGGTCACCACCGGCGGCACCAGCGCCAGCAGGCCGGCGACGATCAGCAGCACCACGGTGAGCGTCACCACCGCCACCGCCAGCCCGCGCGGCAGGCCCCACTTGCGCAGCCGGACCACCGCCGGGTGCAGGCCGACCGCGAGGAACAGCGCGATCACCACGAGCACCAGGATGCCGGCGGCGTTGCGGATGCCCAGGAACAACGCGTACGCCAGCAGCACGCCGAGCGCGCCGGTGAACCCGACCAGGAAGGCGCTGCGCCGCAGCGGCCGCCCCGGTACGCCGAAGCGCCCGCTCGGCTCGAACTCACCCGGCTCGACGTCGACGGGCCGCTCGCCGCTCATGCCGGTGCCGGTCCGCGTGTGCTCCGCGGTGCGCGTGGTCTCACTCGCGGTGCCCGTGGTGTCGCTTGCGGGCCTCGCGTCGCCGGTGGGGGAGCCGGAGGTGTTCACGTCCGCGGCCTCGTCGTCCCGGGCGGCGGAACCCTCCTGTGACACCCGTGCCTCCCCGCTGCCCGGCTCGCCCGCCGGTGCCGTCCACGGCCGACGCGCGGCCCTATGCCCGCAGGGTAGTCGCCGCCGTCCGCCCCGACCATCCCACCACCGCCCGCCGGGCCGTCCCGGCGGGCCGTCCCGCCGGGTCGCCCGCCAGTTCGGGGAGGTGGTGTGGTCCGGGTGGGTGGGATGCCGCCACTTCGCCGACGTGGCGCTGGGCCCGCCAGTTCGGGGTGGATCAGTCCTTGTCGACCGTCACCGTGCTGGGCTTGGCGCTGCGCTCGTCGGTGGTCGGCTTTGTCGGGCGCTTGCCGTTCTCACCGGTGCTGGTGATCTTCGTGGGGGTGGCGCCCCGGCCGCCCTCACCCGGCACGGCAGCCACTGTGGGCTCGCCGTCGACGCCTGCTCCGCCGGGGGAGTCCATCGTGGTCACCGGTTCGCCGACCGGCTTCGCCTTGCCCGCGTCGGCGGGCTCGCCGTCACCCTTGGCCGGCCCGGCGCCGTTGGGGACCGCGGTGGCGGTGCCCTTCGCGGCCACCGGCGCACCGCCGCCGGCCGGGGTGTCGCCGGGGCTCTCCGCGCCGCTGGTGACCGGCGTGCCCTCGCCCGCCGGCGTGCCGTCGCCGGTGGACCGGCCGGTGGAGGCGGCGGCGAGATCGTCCGGGTCGACCGGGGTGGCCGCGATCCCGGCCGAGTCGGCGTCGCGCCGCAGGTCGGTGAGGCGGCGTTGCAGGTCGTCGGACTCCTGCCGCGACTTCCACGTCTCGGTACGCAGGTCGGCCAGCTCCTGCTGGGCCTTGGCGATCTCCAGCATCACGCCGGCGAGCTGCTGCCGGCCGGCGGCCACCTCCTGCTGGGTGGCGGCCAGGTGCTGCTGCGTCGTGGCGAGGTGCTGCTGGGTCGTGGCCGCGTACTCCTCGAACTGGCGTCGCGAGGCCGCGACGTGCTCGTCGGCCTTGCGGCGCTGCGCGCCGGCGTCCGCCTCGGCGCGGCGCAGCAGCTCGGCGGCCTCCAGCTCGGCCTGCTGCCGCATGCTCAGCGCGTCGGCCTCGGCGGCCTGCCGGACGTCGGCGGCGGTGCGCTCGATCTCGTCGCGCCGCGTGGTGTACGCCTGCTCCAACTCCTCCTGCCGCTTGGCGTGCTGCTTGTCCAGCTCGTCGCGGCGCTTGGCGAACTCCTGCTCGGCGGCGGCCCGGCGCTGGGCCAGCTCCTTCTCCGCGCCGTCCCGCCGCTCCGTGACCTCCTTCTCCACCCCGGCCCGCCACGCGCCCAGCTCCTGCTGGGTCTGCGCGCGGGCCTGCTGCACGTACGCCTCGGTCTCGGTGCGCATGCGCTGCACGTACGCCTCGACCTCGGCGCGGTTGCGCTTGCCGGCGTCGGCGGCCTCGGTGGTGAGCCGGTTGGCCTCGCTGCGGGCCCGGCCGCGGGTGGCCTTGGCGGCCTCCTCCGCGTCGTCCACGATCTTCTTGGCCTCGGCCAGCGCCTTGGCGTGCGTGGCCCGGCCGGCCTCGGCGGCGGCGTCGGTGAGCCGCTTGGCCTCCTGCTGGCCCTTGGCGTGCACCTCCTTGGCCGCCTCGCGGAGCTGGCTCGCCTCCTGCTGGGCCTTGGCCAGCGCCTCCTTGGCCGCCTCGCGCAGCCGCGCGGCCTCCTGCTGTGCCCGGGAGTGGATCTCCTTGGCGGTGTCGCGGAGCTGGGTGGCCTCCTGCTGGGCCTTCGCCAGCGCGTCCTGGGCGGTCCGGCGCAGCTTCTCGGCCTCGTCCTGGGCGGCCGTGCGCAGCCTCGTCGACTCGTCCTGCGCGTCCTTGCGCAGCTTCGCCGACTCGTCCTTGGCGGCCTTCAGCGTGGCTTCGGCCTCGGCCTTGCGGGCGGCGGTGTGCCGCTCCTCCTCGGTCCGGCGGGCCGCCAGCGCGATCTCGAAGTCCTTGAGCGCCTGGGCGGCCTGCTCCCGGGCCTCCTCGACGATGTGCTCGGCGGCGGCGCGACGGGCCTCGATCTCCTCGTTCGCGGCGGCCAGGATCTCGTCGGCCTGCTCCTCGGCCATGGTGAGGATCTGCTCGACGCGCGGACCCAGGTGCCGGAACGACGCCCGGTCCACGACCGCCGCCTGCTTGCGCACCTGGGCCAGGTCGCGCTGGAGCACCTCGACCTGACCGGCCAGCTTGTGGATCTGGGTGTACGCCTGTTCCCGCTCGGTGGTCAACGCCGCGATCTCGTGCTCCGCGCGAGCGACGTAGCGGTCGACCTGTCGTTTCTCGTATCCCCGCAGGGCGGACTCGAAGCTGGGCTCCGTCGTCACGTCCCCGCCGAGCGCGAACAGTTCCTCGCCGTGCGACATGCCCCCATCCTCACACGCATCCGGCTCTGCTGGGGCGATACGGACGCCCCTTCTGGGAGCTACTTCACCCTCCTGGCGAAACGGGCCGCACAAGCATGACGGCGCGGGGCGACACCGGTCACCCGGTGTCACCCCGCGCCGTGGCTCATGCCCCCGACAGCGGGTGTGCCGATCAGCCGGCCGACTCGGCCGTCACCTTCTGCCCGGCGGCGTCCGCCTTCGGCGTCTCGGCCTTGCCGCCGGCCGGCACGCCCGGCACGATGCCGGCCAGGCCGGACAGCATCTGGCCGAGCTGCGAGGTGACCGCGTCCTTCTGGCGGGTCAGGTCCTCGACCTCGCGACGGGCCGCCTGCGTGGTCAGCTCGGCCTCGGTGCGGGCCTCGTTGAGCACCCGCTGCGCCTCGGCACGGGCCTCGTTGAGCGTCTTGTCGGCCAGCGCCTTGGCCTTGTCGACGGTCTCGTTGGCGGTGCGCTCGGACTCGACCCGCCGGGCCTCGGCCCGCTGCTCGATCTCCTTGGCGCGCTCCTGCGCGGCACGGGCCCGCTGCTCGGCCTCGTTCACCAGCTTCTGGGTCTGCGCGACCTGGGCGGCGTGCCGCTCCGACTCCTCGCGCTCGGCCTTCTCCCGCCGCTCGGCGAGCTGGAGCTCCAGGGCCTGGAGGTCCTTGTCGCGCTTGTCGCGTGCGTCGGTGAGCAGCTTGGTCGCCTCGGCGCGCTTCTCCTCGGCCTCCCGGGCGGCCTTGGCCCGCTGCTGGGTGATCTCCCGCTCGGCGGTGGCGCGCAGCGTGGCGACCTCGCGCTCGACAGTCGACTTCAGCTCGGCCACCTCGTGCGCGGTGACCGTACGCAGCTGCTTGGTCTCGCGGTCGGCGTCGGCGCGCAGCGTGTCGGCCTCACGGCGGGCCTGCACCCGGACCTCGGCGGCCTCGCGCTCGGCGGCGGTGCGGACGCTGCCGGCCTCGCGCTCGGCGGTCGCCTTCATGGCGGCGGCCTCGGCGCGGGCCTTGTCGGTGATCTCACGCGCCTCGAGGCGGGCGGCGGAGAGGATGCCCTCCGACTCGCGCTTGGCCTCGTTGCGGTGGTCGTTGGCCTGCTCCTCGGCCAGCCGCAGGATCTGCTCGACGCGAGTGCCCAGGCCGGAGAGCGTCGGCCGGCTGTTCTCCTCGAGCTGCTTGTTGGTCTCGGTGAGCTTCTGCTCCAGCGCGCTCTGGCGCTGCTCGGCCTGCCGCAGCCGGCGCTGCGCGTCGTTCATCCGCTGCTCGGCCTCGGCACGGGCCTGCTCGGACTGGCTCAGGGCGGCGCTGAGGCGGCCGATGAAGTCGTCGACCTGGTTGGTGTTGTAACCACGCAGGCCAACGGTGAAATCGGGCTGTGAGTTCGCGTTATCGAAGAACGCAAGAGGGGAGGACTGCTGCTGGGGCATTGGGACATACTCGCAGACCCCCCAGGGTGGTTCGCAAGAGTGGTCGGCAGCTTTCGCGTCCGGTTTACATGGTCAACTCCGTCGGCCGTGCGGACCGGACCAATCGGCGATCTTGGCAGCTCCCGCGCGGGTCGGTCGAGTGGGACGTCACCGGGGAAGGTGGCGCGAAAGGGCCGCGGGTCGGAACCCGCGGCCCTTTGTTGCGTACGTCAGTCGAATGGTGACCGGGTCGGCCGGAAAGGCAATCCGGGGCGACCGTACGGTCAGTGACCGCGGAACCGGTTGATGGCGCTTTCGTGGCGCGAACGCATCTCGATGTCGCGGACGCCGAGCCCGTCGGTGGGGGCGAGGCACCGCACGCCGACCTTGCCCTGGTGCGCGTTGCGGTGCACCTCGTACGCGGCCTGGCCGGTCTGCTCCAGCGCGTACGTCTTCGACACGGTCGGGTGCACCTTGCCGAGCGCGACCAGCCGGTTGGCCTGCCACGCCTCGTGGTAGTTGGCGAAGTGGCTGCCGACGATCCGCTTGAGGTGCATCCACAGGTAGCGGTTGTCGTACTGGTGGTTGAAGCCGCTGGTGGAGGCGCAGGTGACGATCGTGCCGCCCTTCTTGGCGACGTAGACGCTGGCGCCGAACGTCTCCCGGCCCGGGTGCTCGAAGACGATGTCCGGGTCCTCGCCGCCGGTCAGCTCGCGGATGCGCTCACCGAAGCGGCGCCACTCGTCCTGGTCCTGGGTCTGCTCGTCGGACCAGAACTTGAACCCCTCGGCGGTGCGGTCGATGACCAGCTCGGCGCCCATCTTGCGGCACAGCTCGGCCTTCTCCGGGGAGGAGACCACGCAGACCGGGATCGCGCCGCCGTTGAGGGCCATCTGGGTGGCGTACCCGCCGAGGCCGCCGGAGGCGCCCCAGATCAGCACCACGTCGCCCTGCTTCATGTTCGCGCCGTGGTGCGAGACGAGCTGCCGGTACGCGGTGGAGTTGACCAGCCCCGGGCTGGCCGCCTCCTCCCAGCTCAGGTGGCGCGGCTTCGGCATCAGCTGGTTGGCCTTGACGATCGCCAGCTCGGCCAGGCCGCCGAAGTTGGTCTCGAAGCCCCAGATCCGCTGCTGCGGGTCGAGCATCGTGTCGTCGTGGCCGGCGGAGTCCTCCAGCTCGACCGAGAGGCAGTGCGCGACCACCTCGTCGCCGGCCTTCCACTTGGTCACGCCCGGCCCGGTACGCAGCACCACGCCCGCGGCGTCCGAGCCGACCACGTGGTACGGCAGGTCGTGGCGGCGGGTCAGCTCGGAGAGCCGGCCGTAGCGCTGGAGGAACTTGAAGGTCGGCAGCGGCTCGAAGATGCTCGTCCACACCGTGTTGTAGTTGATCGCGCTGGCCATCACCGCGACGAGCGCCTCACCCGGGCCCAGCTCGGGGGTGGGCACCTCCTGCACGTGCAGCGCCTTGCGCGGGTCCTTGTCGCGGGTGGCCATGCCCTCGAACATGCGGGTGTCCTCGGCGCGCACCACCACGCCCCGGTAGCTCTCCGGCACGGGCAGTCCGGCGAGGCCGGCGAGCTCCCGCTCCGGCTGCGACGAACCCTCCGCCGCCATGATCGCTTCGAGGATGTCCTGCACGGTGACCTCCCGTTAGTCCGCACCCGCACGACGCGGGCAGGGGTGCTGCCATCGTCGGCGCCGGTGCGACGGGACCGCCATGTCGGCAATCGACACTTCCGGCACCGGTCGCCGCTGCTGTTCGGGCGGACGTTACTGAACGGTAGCTAAAGCGGGAACCCCTCTGTGAAAAACTGCATCCACCGATGCGTGGAGGTGTCCGTGGGAACGTGCAAGTGCGCACTGCCGCGCGTGTTCCCACGTGTTAGGAAGGGCCCCTTCTTAACAGACGTCTGTTAAGAAGGGGCCCTTCCTTGCGGCTCAGGCGGGCTGGACCAGCTCGATCAGCACACCGCCGGCGTCCTTGGGGTGCACGAAGTTGACCCGGGAGTCCGAGGTGCCGCGCCGGGGCGCGTCGTAGAGCAGCCGGACGCCGCGCTCGCGCAGCGCCGCGCAGGCCACGTCGATGTCCGCCACCGTGTACGCGACCTGCTGGATGCCGGGACCACGCTTGTCCAGGAACTTGCCGATCGTGGTGTCCGGCGAGAGCGGGGCGAGCAGCTGCACCATGCCGCCGGAGGCGTCCGGGCCGACCGCGAGCATCGCCTCGCGTACGCCCTGCTCGGCGTTGGTCTCGGTGTGCACGCAGCGCATCCCGAACGTGCGCTGGTAGAAGTCGATCGCGGCGTCCAGGTCGCCGACGGCGATCCCGACGTGGTCGATGCGGCGCAGGCCGATGTCTGTGACAAACTCGGCAGCGGGCTCGACGGGGGAGTTCTCAGCCATGACGCTAGTCTGACCGAACAATCGTTAAGGCGTACAGGTCGGCACCCCCTCGGAGGCAGGCAATGGCTTCGGTGATCGTCAGCGGCGCGCGGACCCCCATGGGGCGCCTGCTGGGCAACCTCAAGGACCTCCCCGCGACCAAGCTGGGTGGCATCGCGATCAAGGCGGCCCTGGAGCGCGCCGGCGTCGCGCCCGAGCAGGTCCAGTACGTGATCATGGGTCAGGTGCTCCAGGCCGGCGCCGGGCAGATCCCGGCCCGGCAGGCGGCCGTCGAGGCCGGCATCCCGATGTCCACCCCGGCGCTGACCATCAACAAGGTCTGCCTCTCCGGGCTGGACGCGATCGCGCTCGCCGACCAGCTCATCCGGGCGGGTGAGTTCGACGTCGTGGTGGCCGGCGGCATGGAGTCGATGACCAACGCCCCGCACCTGCTGCTCGGACAGCGCTCCGGCTACAAGTACGGCGACGTGACCGTCAAGGACCACATGGCCCTCGACGGCCTCACCGACGCCTGGGACTGCTGCTCGATGGGCGAGTCCACCGAGCGCCACGGCGCGAAGCACGGCATCACCCGCGAGGAGCAGGACGCGTTCTCCGCGGCCAGCCACCAGCGCGCCGCCGCCGCGCAGAAGAACGGCCACTTCGGCGACGAGATCACCCCGGTGGTCATCCCGCAGCGCAAGGGCGACCCGCTGGTGATCAGCGAGGACGAGGGCATCCGCCCGGACACCACCGCCGAGTCGCTCGGCAAGCTGCGTCCCGCCTTCGCCAAGGACGGCACCATCACCGCCGGCAGCTCCTCGCCGATCTCCGACGGCGCCGCCGCCGTGGTCGTGATGAGCAAGGCCAAGGCCAAGGAGCTGGGCCTGACCTGGCTGGCCGAGATCGGCGCCCACGGCAACGTGGCCGGCCCGGACAACTCCCTGCACTCGCAGCCGTCGAACGCGATCAACCACGCCCTGAAGAAGGGTGGCCTGAGCATCGAGGACCTCGACCTCATCGAGATCAACGAGGCGTTCGCGGCGGTGGGCATCCAGTCCACCCGTGACCTCGGCATCAGCCCCGACAAGGTCAACGTCAACGGCGGCGCGATCGCGCTCGGCCACCCGATCGGCATGTCCGGCGCCCGCCTCGTCCTCACGCTCGCGATGGAGCTGAAGCGGCGCGGCGGCGGCACCGGCGCGGCCGCGCTCTGCGGCGGTGGCGGGCAGGGCGACGCGCTGATCATCCACGTACCGAACGGCGCCGAGAGCTGATTGTCTTGAACGACGCGAGTAACGCCCCAGCGGCGGCCACCGGCCCGGTGCGCCGCAGCCGGGACGTACCCATGCTGGTGGAACGGGCCCGCGCGGGTGACCCCCGCGCGGTGGCCCGGCTGATCACCCTGGTCGAGTCCGGCGACGAGGTGTTGCCGCAGGTGGCGGCGGCGCTCGCGCCGTACGCCGGGCACGCCCAGGTGGTCGGCCTGACCGGCTCGCCCGGCGTGGGCAAGTCGACGACCACGAACGAGCTGGTCCGGGCGCTGCGGGCGCGCGGTCACCGGGTCGGCGTGCTGGCCATCGACCCGTCCAGCCCGTTCACCGGCGGCGCGATCCTCGGTGACCGGGTCCGGATGCAGGACCACGCGACCGACCCGGGCGTCTACATCCGCTCGATGTCCAGCCGGGGCCACCTGGGCGGTCTCTCTGCGGCGACGCCGCAGGCGGTGCGGGTGCTGGAGGGCGCCGGCTGCGACGTGGTGCTCGTCGAGACCGTCGGCGTCGGGCAGGCCGAGGTGGAGGTGGCCTCGCTGGCCGACACCACGCTCGTGCTGCTCGCGCCGGGCATGGGCGACGCGATCCAGGCGGTCAAGGCCGGCATCCTGGAGATCGCCGACGTCTTCGTGGTGAACAAGGCCGACCGGGACGGCGCGGACGCCACCGTCCGCGACATCCAGGGCATGATCGCGCTCGGCGAGCGCGGGCCGGGGGAGTGGCGGCCGCAGGTGGTGCGCTCGATCGCCGCCCGCGCCGAGGGCATCGACGACATCGCCGCCGCGATCGACAAGCACCGCGACTGGCTGGAGCGCCACGGCGAGCTGCGCCGCCGCCGGGAGGCGCGGGCCGCCGCCGAGATCGAGGCCATCGCGCTGGGCGTGCTGCGCGCCCGGATCGGCTCACTGCGCGACGGTACGCAGCTCCCGACGCTCGCGGCCAAGGTGGCCGAGGGCGCCATCGATCCGTACGCCGCGGCGGAGGAACTGCTCTCCCAGCTCGGCTCCTGAGGCGCGGCCGGCCGGGTCGCCCCGGCCGGCCTCTCAGAGTTCCGCTTCGGTGAGCGGGTTGGCGGTTCCGGCGGCCCGGCTGACCGGGGCCGCCAGCATGCCGGCGATGGCGTCGGCGAGGAAGTCCCCGACGTCCAGCCAGCGCGGGTCCTGCCCGTCCTGTTCGGCGCGGGCCTCGACCTCGGCGGTGGCGGTCATGACGATGCGGGCGATCAGGGCTGCCCGGCCGGCCACCACCCCCGGATCGAGGTGCGCCAGGCGGGACGCCAGTGAGGCGCGGACCGGCAGGTCGACGAAGGCCGACTCGAACGCCTCGCGCATCAGCACCCGCAGCGTCGGGTCGTGCAGGGCCTGGGCGAGGAAACGTGCCCGCCAGCTCGGCCGGGGCAGGCCGGCGAGCACCGCCATGGACGGCTGTACGAGGCTGCGGACGTCGCCGAGCACCGAGTCGGGTTGCGCGGGCATCGCCCGGCGGGGTTCGGCCAGGGCGTCCATGTGCCGGGCGACCAGTGCCCGGAGCAGGCCCTCCCGGCCGCCGAAGTAGTACCGCACCGCGGAGTGGTTCGTGTTGCCCGCGACCTCGGCGATCCTGCGGTCGGAGACCTGCGCGATCCCCGTCTCGGCGAACAGGCGTTCGGCGGCGTCGAGCAGCGCGGTACGGGCCGCCTCCGACCGTGCCATGAACCCTCTCTTCCCCTGGACCGGCGCCCAGCTGTGGCGCAGGCCAAACCTAGTCGTTTCGTCCTCCGGCGACCGCGTCACCTACACTTCGTAAGTCACTTGACTTACGTTTGGCTGCCGACGCAGCCGTGAACCCCTCCGGAGCCTGCCTGTGCCGCCCTCCAACGACCCGGCGCCCGCCGAGCCGACCGCCGCCGACCGCAAGGAGCGGATCATCCGCTCGGTCGCCCTCTTCGTCATGCCGTTCCTCATGGTCACGATGATGTTCGCGACCTACGTGGGAACGATGCACTCGCCGCACCCCCGCCAGATGCCGGTGGCGGTGATCGGCAGCGGCGCCGAGGCCCAGGGCGTCGTCGACGCGTTGAACGCCACAGCCGGCGAGCCGGTCGAGGCCCGGCTGGTCGCGTCCCGGGACGCCGCCGTGGAACTCCTGCGGGACCGGGAGATCAGCGGCGCGTTGCAGCTCCCGGCGGCGGGTTCGGACCAGGCGACGATCATCACCGCGTCGGCGGCCGGCGCCTCCCGCGCCGGCACCGCGCAACAGCTCCTCGCCCCGGTCGCCGTGCAGCAGCAGTGGGCGTCCACCACCGAGGACGTCGCGCCGCTGCCCGACGACGACCGGGCCGGCATCTCGGTGCTGTTCGCCGCGATGGGCATGATGCTCGCCGGCTACGTACCGCTGAGCATGCTCCTGATGGCCACCCCGCACCTGCTGCGCCTGCGGCGGTTCGTTCCGCTGGCGGCCGGCTGGTCGGCGCTGACCAGCACGATCATCTGGCTGATCCTCGGACCCGGTGTGGGCGCGGTCGACGGCCACTACCTCACGTTCCTCGGCGTCGGCATGCTCACGACCGGTGCCGTCGGTCTCGCCCAGCTGCTCTTCACCAAGGTGATGGGGCCGCTGGCGGTCCTGCTCGGGATGCTGTTCTTCGTCGTGCTCGGCATGCCCGCGTCGAACCTGGCGCTGCCGGTCGACACGATGCCCGGCTTCTTTCAGTTCCTGCACGGGGTGCTGCCCCTGCCGGCGGCCGGTGAGGCGCTGCGGTCGGCGCTCTACTTCGACGGCCGGGGCATCGGCGTCCACCTGCTGACGCTCGCCGCCTGGATCGTCGCCGCCGTGCTGCTCTGCCTGCTCAAGGAGCGCGGCGGGGCGCCGATCCCGCAGGCGCCGCAGGTCGACGGCCCGGACACGCCGCTGCCCGCGCTCGCCGGCGGCCCGCCGCGGTCCAAGCGGTTCCGGTACGTGACGGTGGCGGCGTTCCCGCTGAGCATCCTGGTCGCCGTGGTGGGCCTGATGAGCTTCTCCATGCACAAGCCCGAGCCGCACGACATCCCGGTAGCCGTGGTCGCCGCCGTCCCCGAGCAGGCGGAGCAGGTCGCCGCCGGCCTGCGGGCCGGTCTCGGCGGGGTCGCCGACATCTCCGTGGCCGCGTCGGTGGACGAGGCGAGGGAGCGCATCCTCGCCCAGGACCTGGTCGCCGCGTACGTGCTGCCCGCGACACCGGGCGGCGAGGCGACCCTGTACTCGTCGTCGGCCGCCGGTTCCAGCCAGCACATGATGGTGCAGACCATGTTCCGCCAGGTCGCCGCCGGGCAGCAGACGCCGCTGGCGGTCACCGACGTGGCGCCGCTCAGCAGGACCGACACGATGGGCAGCAACAGCCTGTACGTCGGCATGTCCTGGATCATGTCCGGGTTCCTGATGCTCGCCGTGCTCCGGGGCGGGGCACCGCACCTGCGGCGGCTGCGCCAGTTCCTGCCGATCCTCGGCGGCTGGGCGATCGGCATGGCCACCTGGCTGTGGCTGCTGTTCGACGTGATCATCGGCGCGGTCGACGGGAGCGCCCTGGAGATGATCGGTTTCGGGGCCCTCACCATCTTCGCCGTGTCGTCGGTGACCGGGGTCTTCACCCGCACCTTCGGCCTCGCCGCGATCGTCCCGATGATGGTGGTGCTGATGATGGCCGGCGTACCGGCCTCCGGCGGCGGCCTGTCGATCTACATGGTGCCGGAGTTCTTCCGGACGCTCCAGGGCGTCCTGCCGCTGCCCGCCGCCGTGGACACGGCCCGGTCGCTCACCTACTTCGACGGCGTCGGCGTCGGGCGGAACCTCGCCGTCGTGGCGATCTGGGCAGCGGTCGGCCTGCTGCTCAACCTCGGCGTCGACTGGTGGCTCCGGCGCCGGGAGCGGACGGCCGGCGGAACCGGGCCGCACCCGGCGCCGGACACCTCCGGCGGGCTGGACGGGATCGTCGGCGAGCCGGCGCCGGCCGGGGCGCGCTGAACCGGGCTCCGTCCACTGCGGAGCGCCCGCGCCTAGTACGCTCGCACCGCCCCACGCCGTCGGCGCGGGGCGGTGCGACGGGTGGGAGAGCATGGCTGACGAGGCGACCCAGGAACTGTCGATCACGCCGGACGCGGTGGCGGGCGGGACCACGCACGTCTCCGACGAGGTGGTGGAGAAGATCGCGGTGGCCGCCACCCGCGGGGTGCCCGGGGTGGCCGAGCTGGGCGGTGACGTGGCCCGGTTCTTCAACGCGGTGCTCGACCGGGTCGGGCTCGATCAGGTCGGCGACGCCCGCCGGGGCTGCTCGGCCCACGTCACGAACGGCGCGGCGGTGATCAACCTGGTCCTCGTGATCGCGGCCGGTCACCCGGTTCCGCAGGTCACCGACGAGGTGCGGGCCGCTGTCGCGTCCGCCGTCGAGGCGTACGGGCTGCGGGTCGACGAGATCAACATCAAGGTCGACGACGTGGCGATGGGCTCGCCGCCTCCTGCCGCCTGACCCTGCCCCTCCGGCGGGCAGACGACCCGTACCGTTGTTCCCAGCGGCGCGAGGCCGCCGTGCGTCGGGAGGTTCGCCATGCCGAAGGCTGTCTCGTTCGCTCCAGTGCGAACCGTGAGGGCGTACGAGGGGATCGTCCGGCAGGTCGAGGAGCGGATCGCCGCCGGCGATCTGCGGCCGGGGGACCGGCTGCCCAGCGAGCGCGAGCTGACGACCCAGTTCGACGTCAGCCGGTCGACCGTGCGTGAGGCGCTGCGCGTGCTGGAGAGCAGCGGCCTGGTCCGCTCGCGCCCCGGTGACCCGCTCGGGCCCCAGGTGATCGCCTCGACCGCCTCGGCGATGCGCAAGCTGTTCGCCCGGGTCGTGGACAGCCGGCGGCTCGGCGTGGCGGAGCTGCTCCAGTTCCGCATGATCATCGAATCGGCGGCGGGATCGGTCGCGGCCCGGCAGGCGTCACCGTCCGAGTTGGACGAACTGGAGCAGGCGCTGGCGGGCATGCGGGACGCGGTGGCCGACGGCTACGAGGCGTTCAGCGCGGCGGACGTCCGCTTCCACGAGCACGTCGCCCGCCTGTCCGGGAACGAACTTCTGGTGCTCTGCCTCGACGCGGTCCGCAGCATGGTGCTCGATCTGATCTCCACGAAGCTCGCGGAGGCCCCGGATCGTGAGGCGCTGATGGAGCGCACGCTCGCGCACCACCGCCGGGTCATCGACGCGATGCGCGCGGGCGAGGCCGACGAGGTGGCCCGGCTGACCCGCCAGGAACTGCACCACTACTACGCCGAGTACGTGCCGGAGGCGCGGCGCTCGATGGTGGACGTATTGCTCTGAATCCGCCTGATGTGGCCTGACCTCGGATTATCCGAGGCGGCCATCAGCTGAGCAGGCTCTTCCCTTCAACTGGTCTGACCAGTAGCCTCCCCCACATCTCGTCGTGTACCACGGGGGACCACCAGTTGCCCAATGCATCGACCGCCCCGGATCGGGGCGGAGGTCGCACCGCTTCGCATGGGAGAAGCTGCATGAAGTCGTCCAGATTCGCCGCGCTCGCCGCGGCAGCCCTGGTCTGTCCGGGACTCGTGCTCGTCGCGTCGCCCGCGTCGGCCAACCCCGCCGCCGGCGCACCGGGTGCCCACAACGCCATCACCGACGTTCCCGGCATCCAGGTCGGCCAGGTCCAGTCCGACACCGCTCCGTACCTGACCGGCACCTCGGTCGTCTACATGCCGCAGATGTCCGTGGCGAGTGTGGACCAGCGTGGTGGCGCCCCCGCCACCAAGGAGACCGACCTGCTCAGCCCGCTCAACTCCAACCCGGGCGTCAACGCGATCCAGCTCGGCGGCAGCAGCATGTACGGGCTGTCGGCCACCAACGGCATCATCCGCTGGCTGGAGGACCGGGGCGAGGGCGTACGCGTCGGCGCCGGCGGCGTGGCCCCGATCGTGCCGGCCGCGGACATCTTCGACCTCGGCCGCGGCGGCGACCCGAAGGCCCGCACCTCCGCCGAGTGGGGTTACCTCGCGGCACAGGCCACCTCGGACGGTCCCGTTCGCCAGGGCGGCGTCGGCGGCGGCACCGGCGCCCGTGGCGGCGGCATGCGCGGCGGCGTCGGCACCGCGAGCGTCCACCTCGGCGACGGTATCTACGTCGGCGCGATGGTGATCGTGAACCCGGCCGGCTCCCCGGTCGACCCGGCCGACTGCACCCTGTACGGCGTCAAGTACGGCATCGGCAACGAGTTCGCCGGGTACAAGGCTCCCAAGAAGAAGGAGTGCAACCCGCCGACCCCGCCGGCCGCCGCCGCCGAGCAGCCGGCCAACACCACGATCGCCGTGGTGGCCACCAACGCCCCGCTGGAGAAGGCCGCCGCGCAGCGCATGTCCGGCAACGCGCACGACGGCATGGCCCGCGCGATCAGCCCGATCCACACGCTCGGCGACGGCGACACCGTGTTCGCGGTGTCCACCGGCAAGGGCGAGGCGCTCCAGATCAACGACCCGGCCGACAGCCGCCAGCTCAACGCCATCTTCAACGCCGGCGCCAGCACGCTCGCCCGTGCCATCGCGAAGGCGGTCCTCTCGTCCGAGAGCATCGGCAACACCACCAGCTACTGCGACCGCTACCCCTCGGCCTGCAAGGGCATGAAGCAGCTCAAGCAGTGGCGTACGCAGGGCAACGCCCCGGACGTGACGCCGGAGACCTTCGCCCAGGCGACCCAGGCGCTGCAGCAGACGCCGGTCCCCGCGCCGGCCGGTGCCGACAAGGGCAAGGACAAGGGCAAGGGCAAGCCGAACGCCGCTCCGGCGGGCAACACCACGAACGACGCCGGTCAGGAGTCGCAGAACGGCATGGTTCTCGCCTCCGGCAACACCGGTGGCCCCACGCTCTCGACGGGCGTGACCACGGGCCTGCTGGCCGCCGCCGTCCTCGGTGTCGGCCTGCTGGGCATGCACCTGCGGGGACGCCGCCGGGCGCCGTCCGCCCGGCTCAGCTGACACACACGCTGTCTCACCTCGCGCCGGCACAGTAGGCGCGTGACGATCGAGGCGGGTTCCGTCCACCCGGACGGGGCCCGCCTCGCGTCGTTCCCAGGTCGCCGGCCGGTGGATCGTCCGCGCCCGGTATGACCGTCTATCTTGGAGTTGTGGCACCTCGCACAGCTCGCATACAGCGCATCCCAGGCGCCACAACTCCAAGATCGACGGAGGAGGGCGTTCAAAGCCGAGCCACTTGGCAGCACGTCAGCCCTTCGGTGTGCCGAGGGAGCGGGAACGAGCTGCCCTCGGCAGCTCGTTGCGTCGCGCTGGCGCAGAGCACAGAGGCCACACCGTAGGGCTGGGCGTGGTCGTCGGGCGGGTGGAACGCGTTCGCCCGCGGTTCAGCCCTCACTCGGCCGTGCGTTGTGTCGACGCCCCGAGCCCCCGGGCGCGCAGGGTTTCACGGAGGCGACACACCTCGACTGCGACAGTCCACTGCGCACCGACCACGGCTCCCGGACAACCCCGGCCCTCCTGGACCGTCGATCTTGCACTTGGTGTCCCGACGAACGGGGTCAAATCCCCCGCACCAGGGGCAGCAAGTGCAAGATCGCGGGGAGGGGGAGCGGGGAGGGGGAGCGGGGGAATGACGGAAGGACCTGGTGGGCGGGAGCCCACCAGGTCCTTCTGTGCGTGGTGCTGGGCTACTTCTTGGACACCTTGGTGACGTCGAAGGACTGGGTCACCGCGTCCTTCGGGTAACCCTCGACGCCGTCGCGGATCACCGCGAGGTTCGGCAGCAGGAACAGCCAGTCGCTGGCGGCCTCCTGCGAGATGACCTTCGCGGCCTCGGCGAACTTCTTGTCCCGGGTCGCCGCGTCCAGAGCCGTGTCGGCCTCGTTCATGAGCTGCGTGACGGCCGGGTTCTTGTAGCGGTAGTAGTACTCCGGCTGGCTGTAGCGGACCAGGTCACGCGGCTCGACGTGGGCGATGATGGACAGGTCGTAGTTGGCCTTGCCGAGCACCTTGTCGAGCCACTGCGGCATCTCGACGTTGTTCTGGGTCACCTTGATGCCGACCTCGGCGAGCTGCGAGGCGACGAACTGCGCGGAGGCGCGGGCGTAGCCGGGCGGCGGGACGTCCATGGTCAGGGTGAGCCCGTTGGCGTGGCCGGCCTCGGCGAGCAGCTGCTTGGCCTTGGCGGGGTCGTGCGGGAAGTCTCCGGTGCGGTCCTCGTACCACGGGTCGCTCGGCGGCACCATGCTGCCGATCTTCGTGCCGTACCCGGACCAGACGGTCTTGATGAGCGCGTCGTGGTCGATCGCGTGGCGGATGGCCTGGCGCACCCGGGCGTCGGCCAGCGGGCCCTTGGCGTTGTTCATCGCCAGGACGACCTCACCGGTCGTCTTGCCCTCGACCACCTCGAACTGCTTGTTGCCCTTGAACACCTCGAGCAGCTGCGGCGCCTGGATGTTGGCCACGATGTCGAGCTGACCGGAGAGCATCGCGTTGTTCAGCGCGTTGGCGTCGGTGATGTACCGGAAGACGGCGGTGCCGACCTTGGCCTTCTCACCCCAGTAGCCGTCGTTGCGCACCAGCGTGATGCTGTCGCCGCGGTTCCACTTGTCGAACTTGAACGGACCGGTGCCGTTCGGCTTCGTCCCCAGGTCGGTGGCGTTCTCCTTGAGCACCACGCCGACGCGGCCGGCGACGTCGAACAGCCAGCTCTGGCTGGGCCGGGACAGCGTCACGTCCACGGTGGAGGCATCAGGCGCCTCGACGGTCTTCACGACTGTCATCTGCGACTTGAACGGGTTCGTCGAGCCCTCGGCGGTGACCCGCTTGAAGCTCCACACCACGTCCTGCGCGGTGAGCTTCTGGCCGTCGTGGAAGGTCACGCCGTCGCGCAGCTTGAACGAGTACTTGGTGCCGTCGTCGGACACCTTCCACTCGCTGGCCAGCAGCGGCTCCACCTCGCCGGTGCCGGCGTTCTGGCGCACCAGGCCCTCGTACACGTTGTAGAGCAGGACCTGCGGGATCGCGGCGCCGGCCTCGGCGGTCAGGTCGAGGCTCACCGGCTCCAGGTAGGCGCCGAGGGTGACCGTACCGTTGCCGGAACCACCGCCGGTGGTGGTCTCCGAGTCACCATCGCTACTGCACGCGGTCAGAGCCAGCGCCGTGGCGAGCAGCACGGCGGGCAGCGTTATCTTCAGCCGATTCATTCGTGTGTCCCATCGCGAAGAACGCCAAGGGCGCTCGTAGCCTGTGAGGCGGGACACTATGAGCGTGCTACCCGATGCAAAAGGGCCAGTTCAGCGGGGTCGGCAGGTACCAATCAGCGCCGGACTACCGCGCCACGCGGAACCCGGTGTTGCCACTTGAGGAGTCAACGGTGGTCCGACTCCGTGCTGCCACGCGGTAACGGTTGCAATAAGAGTCGTGGCACAGGTACGAACCACCCCTGATGACGCTCTCACCTGGTGAGATACGGCCGCGGCGGTCGCGCCAGGGTTCGGCCGTGAGTTCCCAAACGTTGCCCGCGACGTCGTACAGGCCGTAGCCGTTCGGCGGAAACGCGGTCACCGGAGAGGTGCCTGCGAACCCGTCTTCAGCGGTGTTGACAGCAGGGAAGGCACCCTGCCAGATGTTGCACAGGTGCCGCCCGTCCGGGGTCAGCTCGTCGCCCCAGGCGTAGCGCGCCTGGGACAGGCCGCCGCGCGCCGCGTACTCCCACTCGGCCTCGGTGGCCAACCGGGTGCCGGACCACAGGCAGTACGCCTCGGCGTCCCGGTGGGAGACGTGCACGACGGGGTGCCGCTCGCGCCCGCGTACGTCCGAACCGGGCCCGTCCGGGGCGGCCCAGTGCGCTCCCTCGACCGCCAGCCACCACGGCGCCTGCGGCACCGACGCGTCCAGCACGTACCGGTGCGCGGACGGCGCCAGCAACAGGTGGAAGACGAACGACCAGCCGTACCGTTCCGCGTCCGTGCGGTAGCCGGTGGCGTCGACGAAGCGGGCGAACTGCCGGTTCGTCACCGGTGTCGCGGCGATCGCGAACGGGGCCACAGCCACCGGCCGGACCGGTCCCTCCAGGTCCTCCGGGAAGCCCTCCGGGTCGTCGGTGCCCATGAGGAAGGTGCCGCCGGGCAGCGCGATCAGGTCGTCCGTACCCCGGAATGGTGAGCGGACGGCGCTCGCGCCCGCCGCGGCGCCGGTGCCGGCGGCGGCGGGCGGGCGTCGCGGCGCGCAACACGGCGACGGCGGGGGAGTGCCCCCGCCGTCGCCCGGATCGACCGGTTCGGTGCTCACATCCGTGTCACGCCGGCAGGGCGTCCGCCTGGTACGCGCCCTCGCCGATGACGGCGGCGACCGCGTCGCCGAAGTCCTCGGTCGACATGCCCATCTCCGGCCCGCGCATGGCGCCCAGACGCGGCAGCACCGCCTTCACCCCGTCCTCCAGGCAGCGGGCCGCCTCGGGGTGGCCCAGGTGCTCCAGCATCAGCGCGGCGCTGAGGATCGAGCCCGCGGGGTTGGCCCAGCCGCGGCCGGCGATGTCCGGCGCGGAACCGTGCACCGGCTCGAACATGCTCGGCGCCGACCCGGTCGGGTTGAGGTTGCCGCTCGCGGCCAGGCCGAGACCGCCCTGCACGGCGGCGCCCAGGTCGGTGATGATGTCGCCGAACAGGTTGTCGGTGACCACGACGTCGAACCGCTCCGGCTGCGTCACCAGGTAGAGGCACATCGCGTCGACGTGCACGTAGTCCACCTCGATGTCCGGATACTCCGCGGCGACCTCCTCGAAGGTCCGCTGCCACAGGTCGCCGGCGTACGTGAGGATGTTCGCCTTGTGCACCAGGGTGACGTGCTTGCGGCGGCTCAGGGCCAGCCGGAAGCCGTGCCGGATGAGGCGTTCGACGCCCTTGCGGGTGTTCACCGACTCCTGGGTGGCGATCTCGTCCGGCCCGCCCCGGTGGATGAAGCCGCCGGCGCCGACGTAGGCGCCCTCGGTGTTCTCCCGCAGGATCACCAGGTCGCACTGCTCCGGGCGGAGCCCGCCGATGGGCGTGGGCACGCCTGGCAGCAGCTTGACCGGCCGCAGGTTCACGTACTGGTCGAACGCGGTCCGCAGGTGGATGACCAGGCCGCGTTCCAGCACGCCGGGCGGCACCGACGGGTCACCGACGGCCCCGAAGAGAATGGCGTCCGCCTTGGCCAGTTCCTGTTCCACGTCCGGCGGCACGACCTGGCCGGTTATCCGCCAGTAGTCCGCGCCGAGTTCGTAGTCCTCCCAGACCAGGTCGATCCCGAACCGTCGGGCGGCGGCGTCGCACGCCTTGACCGCCTGCGCGGTGACCTCCGGTCCGATGCCGTCGCCGGGCACCAGCGCGATTCGCTGGGCGCTCATGAGTCCACCCCTGTCCGCGTGCAGGAGACCGTCACCTGCCATCGCCCGGCCAAGCGTGGCGGGAACGGGCCCTCCGCAACAGGTCCAGGTCTCCGGCTAGGCTAGTACCAGCGGGACGCACAGGGCGTGTGCAGGGCGTACGACGACGGGACGAGGCGAGACCCCCGCGGGAGTGGGAGGTCGAGGTGGCGGATTTCCTGCTGCCGGTCAACCCGCAGAGCACGGTTCCGCTCTACGAGCAGATCATCACCGGGCTCGAGGACGCCATCCTCGCGGGGCAGTACGACGACGGCCCGCTGCCCAGCACGCGCCGCCTGGCCGAGGCGCTCGGCGTCTCCCGGAACACCGTGCTGACCGCGTACGACCGGCTCATGGAGCAGGGTCTGATCGTGACCGTCCCGCGGCGCGGTCTCTACGTCTCCTCCGACGCGGTGGTGCGGATGCGGGCCGCGCGGCGGACCGCCCGCTCGCCGATGCAGCCGATCGACTGGGAGGCGCGGCTGCCGGAGCCGCCGCCCACTCCGGTGCACCGGGATCCGGCCTGGGCGCGGGCGCCGTTCCCGTTCGTGGTCGGCCAGCCCGACCCGTCCATGTTCCCGATCGGCGCGTGGGAGCGGGCGCAGCGTGAGGCGCTGCGGCAGGACGGGCTGTCCCGGGTCATCGGGGACGCCGGCCAGGCCGACGACCCGGAGCTGGTGCGTCAGCTCTGCGAGCACGTGCTGCCCGCGCGCGGCATCTCCGCCCACCCGGACCAGGTGATGATCACGCTGGGTTCGACGCACGCGCTGCACCTGCTGGCGAGCGTCCTCGTCCGGCCGGGCAGCGTGGTGCTCGTCGAGGACCCCGGCTACCCGGACGCCCGGACGATCATGCAGATGGCCGGCGCCGACGTGGTGCCCGGCCGGGTCGACGAGGACGGCCTGGTCGTCGAGGACCTGCCGGCGGACCTGCACGGCGCCCAGCTCGTGTACGTCACGCCGAGCCACCAGTACCCCACCGGCGCGACCATGTCGGCGTCCCGGCGTGAGGAGCTGCTGCGCCGGGCCGGCGCGGCGGACGCGGTGGTGATCGAGGACGACTACGACCCGGAAATGACGTTCCGGGGGATGCCCGCGGTGGCGGTGCGGGCGCTCGACGACGAGGACCGCGTGGTCTACCTCGGCAGCTTCAGCAAGCTGCTGGCACCCGGGCTGCGGCTCGGCTACGTGGTGGCGTCCCCGGCGCTCGTGGACGCCATGCGGGCCCGCTCCCGCTACGTGCTGCGTCACCCGCCCGGCCCGATGCAGCGCGCCCTCGCGCAGATGATCGCCAGCCGGGACCTGGCCCGCCACGTGCGCCGCGTCCGCGCCCACTACCAGGGGCTGTACGAGGAGATGGTGCGGGCGGTCGAGCGGCACGTGCGCTGGGGACCGCAGCCGGTGCCGCGCGGCGGGCTGGCCCGCTGGATCACCGGCCCGCCGGGGCTGGACGCCGGAGAACTGGCCCGGGAGTTGCGCCGGCAGGGCGTCCTGCTGGACCCCGGCGCGCCGTACTGGGCGACCCGGCCCGCCCCGCGTCACCACCTGCGCCTGGGGTACCAGGTGATGCCGCTGGACCGCATCGAGGAGGGGGTGCGGCGGGTCGCCGCGGCCGTAGAAGACCAGGTCCGGCCACGGCTGGTACCCCCACCGACCCGGAAACTGGACGTTCCCCTCCGAGGGCGGAGTTCGTAACCTCCGACGCCATGACGTCGGACACCCACGCCTCCCTCCGCGCCGGCCATCTCGTGGACGAACAAGCCGTCGTGTCGCTCACCCAGGACCTGGTCCGCATCCCCTCGACCTGGGACGCGGGCCGAGGGCGTAGCGAGCAGCCCGTGGCGGAACTCGTCGCGCAGGTCATGCGGGGATTCGGCTGGCGGCCGGAGGTCACCGAGGTCGTCCCCGGGCGCCCCAACGTCGTCGCGGTGGTGGACGGCGGCCTGCCCGGCCCGACGCTGATGTTCGAGGGGCACACCGACGTCGTCACCGAGGGCGCTCCCGAGGAGTGGACCGTCGACCCGTTCGGCGGCGACATCGTCGACGGGCGGCTGTACGGTCGCGGCTCCGCCGACATGAAGGCCGGTGTTGCCGCGATGATCCACGCGACCCGGGCCGTCGAGCTGGCCGGGCCGTTCCCGGGCCGGATCGTGGTGGCGGCCCTGGTGGACGAGGAGGGCCAGATGCTCGGGGCGAAGCACTTCACCACCACCGCGCTCGCCCGCGAGGTGGACGCCGCGATCATCTGTGAGCCGGAGGCGGAGGAGATCTGCGCGGTCGCCAAGGGCGCCGTCCGGCTGCTGGTCACCTGCACCGGCAAGATGGCGCACGGCGCGATGCCGCAGCACGGCCGCAACCCCGTACCGGCGGTGGCCGAGCTGGTCGCCGCGCTCGGCCGGTACCAGAAGGAGCTGCAGGCCGACCCGGGTGAGCACGAGCACCTCGGCCTGACGTACCTGACCCCCACGGTCCTGGACGCCGGCTCCGCCGACCAGCTCAACGTCATCCCCGGCCGCGCCGTCCTCGGCGTGGACTGCCGGACCGTACCCGGTGTCGACCACGCCGCGCTCGCCGCGCGCGTCCGCTCCGACGCCGACGCCATCGGCACCAGGCACGGCGTCACCTTCGCCGTCGAGGTCGTCGACGACCGGCCGTGCGCGGTCACCCCGGAGGACCACCCCGTCTCGCTCGCCGTGGCCGAGGCGCACCGCGCCGTCACCGGCGCCGAGCCCGTCTTCGGCGGCGTGCCCGGCGCGACCGACGGCACCATCCTGTGGCGCGACAGCGGCATCCCGAACGTGGTGTACGGACCCGGCCCGAAGTGGATCGCCCACCAGCCCGACGAGTACGTCGAGGTCGACGACGTCGTCCGTAAGACGAAGGTCTACGCCGAGGCGGCCCTGGCCTTCCTCACCGGGGCCACCGGCGCCCGGGCGGGTGCGGCGTCGTGACCGCGCAGGAGCTGCTGACCGCGCTGCCCGCCGGCCTGCCGATCGGCGCGGGCTGGACCAGCACCGCGCAGACCGCGCCGGTGCGCTTCCCGTACGACGGCAGCACCGTCACCCAGGCGCCGTGGGGCGACCCCGGCGACGCGGAAGCGGCTGTCGAAGCCGCGCAGGAGGTCGCCGCGGAGATGGCCGGGCTGCCCGGCCACCGGCGGCGCGCGATCCTGACGGCAGTCGCCGCCGAGGTCCGCGCCCGCGCCGGCTCGCTGGCCGAGCTGCTGGTCCTGGAGACCGGCAAGCCGCTCGTGGACTGCCGGGTCGAGGTCGCCCGCACGCTGGTCACGCTGGAGACGGCCGCCGAGGAGGTCGGGCACCTGACCGGCGAGACGGTGGCCCTGGACATGCAGCCGTCCGGCGAGGGCATGCTCGGTTTCTGGGTACGCCGCCCGGTCGGTGTCGTCGTCGGCATCACCGGGTTCAACTACCCGCTGCTCCTGGCCGCCCACAAGGTCGCGCCGTCGGTCGCGGCGGGCTGCCCGGTGATCGTCAAGCCGGCGCCGAACACGCCGCTGGCCACGCTGGTGCTGGTCGACCTGTTCCGCCGGGCCGGCTGCCCGGCCGCCGGGGTCCAGCTCGTCACCGGCGGCGTCGAGGTCGGCAAGCTCCTGACCACGCACCCCGGCGTCGCGGCCGTGTCGTTCACCGGGTCGGCGCACGTCGGCCACCAGATCGCCCGCGCCGCGGCCCCGCGCAAGGTGCTGCTCGAACTCGGGTCCAACGCGGCGCTCGTCGTCGGCCGCGACGCCGACCTCGACCGGGCCGCCGAAGCCGTCGTACGCGGCGGGTTCTACGCCTCCGGCCAGGCGTGCATCAGCGTGCAGCGGGTGATCGTCGAGGAGCCGGTCCGGGAGGCGCTGCTGGACCGCCTCCGGCCGCTGCTGGCCTCGGTCACCACCGGCGACCCCCGGTCCGCCGACACCCGGGTGTCCGCCCTGGTGGACGAGGCGTCCACCGAGCGGGTCCACTCGTGGGTGGACCGCGCGGTCGCCGCCGGGGCGCGCTGCCTGGCCGGTGGTACGGCGCAGGGTCGGGTGCTGCAACCGACTGTGCTCGTCGACGTCCCCGATGACGCCGAGTGCTGGGCGGAGGAGATCTTCGGTCCGGTGGTCTGCGTCCGGTCGGTGCCCGACATGGACGCGGCGGTCGAGCTGGTCAACCGGTCCCGCTACGGGCTCCAGGCCGCCGTCTTCACCCGCGACCTGGCTGTCGCCCTGGACGTCGTACGCCGTCTCGACGTCGGCGGCGTGCTCGTCAACGAGGTGCCCGGCTTCCGCGCCGACAACATGCCGTACGGCGGCGTCAAGGACTCCGGCATCGGCCGGGAGGGACCGCGCTTCGCCATGGAGGAGCTGACCGTGACCAAGATGGTGATGATCAGGCCATGACTCGGAGTGGGAGCACACACGCATGGTGATCTACTTCGTCCGGCGGCTGGCCATCCTCGCGGTATCGCTGTTCGCCGCGTCGATCCTCGTCTTCACGATGCTGGCGCTGCTGCCGGGCGACCAGGCGCAGGCGATGCTCGGCGTCAACGCCACCCCGGAGGCGCTGGAGGCGCTGCGGGAGCAGTTCGGGACGAACCGGCCGTTCACCGAGCGGTACCTCGAATGGGCCGGTGGCCTGATCCGCGGTGACTTCGGCATCTCGCCGCTCAGCGGGGTGTCGGTCGGCTCGGAGATCGCCGACAAGCTCGGCGTGACGGTGCCGCTCATCCTGGCCGGGATGACGCTGGCGCTGCTCATCGCCGTACCGCTGGGCATCCTCGCCGCGGTGAAGAGCCGTACCGCGATCGGAACGGCGCTGTCGGCGCTGAGCCAGGTCGGCATCGCCGTGCCGTCGTTCTGGCTGGGCATCCTGCTCATCACCGTGTTCGCGGTGAAGTTGCAGTGGCTGCCCGCCGGCGGGTTCACCGGATGGGACGACGTCGGCGGCGCCGTGCAGGCCCTGCTGATGCCGGCGCTGGTCCTCGGCGTGGCCCAGGGCGCGATCCTGATGCGCTACGTCCGGTCCGCTGTGGTCGAGGTCATGCAGGAGGACTTCATCCAGACCGCGCGGGCCAAGGGGCTGAGCCGCTCGCAGGCGCTGACCCGGCACGCGCTGCGCAACGCGGCCATCCCGGTCATCACGGTCCTCGGTCTGCAACTCGCGACGCTGCTCATCGGCACCGTCGTGATCGAGAACGTCTTCGGCCTGCCCGGTCTCGGCCGGATGCTGCTCCAGGACGTGGGCAACCGCGACCTGCTGAAGGTGCAGGGCACCGTGATGGTGCTGACCGCCGCGGTGCTTCTGATCAACTTCGTCGTCGACGTGGTGTACCACGCGGTCGACCCCAGGCTGAGGAGCAAGGCATGACATCAGTCGCCGACGCCCCACCGGACGCCACCGCCGACGTCGTCGCGGCCGGCCCCGTCAAGCCGCGCCGCCGCTGGAACCTCACGCTGGTGATCGGCGCCGGCCTGGTGGGCCTGGTCGTCCTCACCGCGCTGGTGTCGTTCCTCTGGACGCCGTACGACCCCACCCGGGTCGACCCGTCGCAGACGCTGCTGTCCCCGGGCGGGGACCACTGGCTCGGCACCGACCACTTCGGCCGGGACATCGTCAGCCAGCTCCTCGTCGGCGCGCGGACCACACTGTTCGTCGGTGTGGTCGCCGTCGCGATCGCCGCCGCCGTCGGCGTACCGCTGGGTCTGCTCGCCGCCACCGGGCACCGCTGGCTCAGCGAGCCGGTGATGCGGGCGCTGGACATCGTGTTCGCGTTCCCGGCCATCCTGCTGGCGATCATCCTGGCCGCCGGCTTCGGCGCCTCCACGCTCACCGGCATGATCGCGATCGGCGTCGCGAACGTGCCGGTGTTCGGCCGTCTCACCCGGGCCGGCGCGATGCAGGTGCTGCAGAGCGACTTCGTGCTCGCCGCGCGCAGCTACGGCCGCCGGGGCGTGGTGCTCATGGTCCGGTACGTGCTGCCGAACATCGCGGCCCTGCTCATCGTGCAGGCGTCGGTGTCGTTCGCGCACGCGGTGCTCGCCGAGGCGGCGCTGTCCTACCTCGGGTACGGCACCCCGCCACCGACCCCCACCTGGGGACGGATGCTCCAGGAGGCCCAGAACTACTTCGTCGTGCAGCCGATGCTCGCCGTCTGGCCCGGTCTGGCCATCGCCCTGTCGGTGCTCGGCTTCAACCTCATGGGCGACGGGTTGCGCGACGCCCTCGACCCGCGGCTGAGAGGACGGTGAGCGGCGTGAGCGGGCTCGTGGTGGAGGACCTCGTCGTCGAGGTCCACGACATCCAGGCCGTCAAGGGCGTCTCGTTCGAGATCGGGCCGGGCCGCCGGATGGGACTCATCGGCGAGTCCGGCTGCGGCAAGTCCCTGACCGCGCTCGCGCTGATGGGCCTGCTGCCCCACGGCGTGACAGCGTCCGGCCGGGTGCTGCTGAACGGCCGTAACCTGCTCGACCTGTCCGACAAGCAGATGTGCGCGGTCCGCGGCAACGACATCGCCATGGTGTTCCAGGAGCCGATGACGGCGCTCAACCCGCTGATGCGGGTCGGCAACCAGGTCGCCGAGTCGCTGCGGCTGCACAAGGGGATGAGCCGCGCGGCGGCCTCCGCCCGGGCCGTCGAACTGCTCGAACGGGTCCAGCTGCCCGAGCCCGACCGCACCGCGCGCAAGTACCCGCACCAGCTCTCCGGCGGCCAGCGCCAGCGCGTCGTCCTGGCCATCGCGCTGGCGTGCGACCCCGCCGTGCTGATCGCGGACGAGCCCACCACGGCGCTGGACGTCACGGTGCAGGCGGAGATGCTGCGGTTGATGGACACGCTGGTGCGCGAGGAGGGCGCGTCGCTGCTGCTCATCACGCACGACCTGCCGGTGGTCGCGAGCATCTGCGAGGAACTGCTCGTCATGTACGGCGGCTCGATCGTCGAGCACGGCGACGTGGCGACGGTGTTCGACTCGCCCCGGCACCCGTACACGGCGGGCCTGCGGGCGTCCACGGTGCTGGAGAGCACCGACGGGAGCGGCCGGCTGTCCACCATCCCGGGCCGCGTCCCGTCGCTCGGGTCGTTCCCCACCGGCTGCGTGTACCGCAACCGCTGCCCGCGCGCCGACGACGTCTGCGGCACGGTGCCGCTGCTGACGGCGCCGCCCGGCAGCACCCAGCGGGCGGCCTGTCACCACCCGATCGAGAGCGACCAGCCCCTAGGAAGCGGGAAGGCCAGCGCATGACCACCACCCCGTTGCTGGAAGCCGTCGACGTGGTGCGCGAGTACCGCGCCCCGCGGCGGTCGCTGCGTACGCCGGGCCGGCCGATCCGCGCGCTCGACGGCGTGAGCGTGCAGGTCCACGAGGGCGAGGCGTTCGGCATCGTGGGGGAGAGCGGCTCCGGCAAGTCCACGCTGTCGCGCATCCTCATGGCCCTCGACCAGCCGACCTCCGGCACCGCGTTCTACCAGGGGCAGCGGATCAGCGGCGTACCGGAGCGGCGGCTCGGGTTCCTGCGCCGCGACGTGCAGATGGTGCTCCAGGACCCGATGTCGTCGCTGAACCCGCGCATGCGCGTCGCGGACATCATCGCGGAGCCGATGCGCGCGCTGCGCCTGCCCGGCGACCACCGGGCCCGCGTCGCCGAGCTGATGCACTCCGTGGGTCTGCCCGAGGAGGCGGTGACCCGCTACCCGCACCAGTTCTCCGGCGGCCAGCGGCAGCGCATCGCCATCGCCCGCGCCCTCGCGGCCGGGCCGAAGGTCATCGTGGGGGACGAGCCGGTCAGCGCGCTCGACGTCTCGGTGCGCGCGCAGATCCTCAACCTGCTCACCGACCTGGCCGAACAGTTCAAGCTGACCCTGATCCTGGTCTCCCACGACCTGTCCGTCGTCCGGTACCTCTGCGACCGGATCGCGGTGATGAACCAGGGCCGGATCGTCGAGACGGGTGACACCGAGTCGATCTACTCCGACCCCCGGCACCCCTACACCCAGAGGCTGCTGTCCGCGGTGCCCACCCTGAGCGGCGACCTCCTGGACCGATTCAACAGGAGCAGCACATGAGGTTGGTTGACCGCGTCGCCGTCGTCACCGGAGGCGCCAGCGGCATCGGACTGGCCACAGTCGGCCGGCTCGTCGAGGAGGGCGCCCGCGTCGTCATCGCCGACCTCGACGGCGACCGCGCCGCCGAGGCGGCCGCCGGGTTCGGGTCCGCCGTCGTGGGCGTGGCCTGCGACGTCACCCGGGCCGAGGACTGCCACGCCGCCGTCGAGACCGCCGTCGAGCGGTTCGGCCGGCTCGACCTCATGCACGCAAACGCCGGTACGCCGTTCACCGGCCCGCTGGACGAGGTGGACCAGGCGACGCTGGACCGCGTGGTCGACGTGAACCTCAAGGGTGCGTTCTGGACCGCGCAGGCCGCCGCGCCCGCGCTGATCGAGGCCGGTGGCGGCGCGATCGTGTTCACCGCGTCGCTCCAGGCCGTCATCGCCCGCCCCCGGTACGCGCCGTACACCGCCGCCAAGCACGGCGTCATCGGCCTGATGAAGGCGCTGGCGCTGGAACTCGCGCCGCACGGCGTCCGGGTCAACGCGATCGCCCCGGCGGCGACCGAGACGCCGATGCTCTCGGCGTTCCTCGGTGGGATGGGTGACGTGCCGGACAGCGCGCGGGAGAACTTCCGGGCGTCGATCCCGCTGGGCCGCATGGCGACGCCGCGCGACTCCGCCGACGCGGTGGTGTTCCTCGCCAGCGACGAGGCGCGCATGATCACGGGCCACACGCTCGTCCTCGACGGCGGCACGACGGCCGGCTGAGGCGTACCGTGACCGGACCTCTGGCGGACCCTCCGTACGAGGGGACCATCGGACGCACCTACGGCGAGTCGACGGAGCACTGGAGCACGCCGCCGTCGGCCGCCGCGGGTACCCCGAACGTGGTGTACGTGCTGCTGGACGACGTCGGGTTCGCCGACTTGGGCTGCTTCGGCGCCGAGATCGACACCCCGACGATCGACCGGCTGGCCGCCTCCGGGCTGCGGTACACCAACTTCCACACCTCGCCGCTGTGCTCGCCGACCCGGGCCAGCGTGCTCACCGGCCGCAACCACCACAGCGTCGGCATGCGCATGCTGTCCAACTTCGACAGCGGCTTCCCCAGCGGCCGGGGGCGGATCACCCACGCCGCCGCCACCGTCGCGGAGATGCTCGCCGACGCCGGGTTCAACACCATGGCGGTCGGCAAGTGGCACGTCGCGCCGCTGGAGCAGACCACGCCGTCCGGGCCGTACGACCAGTGGCCGCTGGGACGCGGTTTCGAGCGGTACTACGGCTTCCTGGAGGCCGAGACCGACAACTTCTATCCGGAGCTGGTGTACGACAACCACCAGGTGGACCCGCCGGCCACCCCGGAGGAGGGCTACCACCTCACCGAGGACCTGACCGACCGGGCCATCGGGTTCGTCCGGGACCAGACCTCGTTCACCCCGGAGAAGCCGTTCTTCCTCTATCTGGCGTACGCCGCGGCGCACGCGCCGCACCAGGCCCCGCCGGAGTACCTGGCGAAGTACCGCGGCCGCTACGACGCCGGCTGGGACGTCATCCGCGCGGACCGGCACCGGCGGCAGATCGGGCTGGGCATCATCCCGCCGGACGCGCCGCTGCCGCCGCACAACCCGGGCGTCGTCCCGTGGGACGACGTGCCGCCGGAGCAGCGGCGCCTGTTCGCCCGCATGCAGGAGGCGTACGCGGCGATGGTCGACCACACCGACGCCCAGCTCGGGCGCCTGGTCGACTTCCTGGAGCGGATCGGCCGGCTGGACGACACGATCTTCGTGGTCATGTCGGACAACGGCGCGAGCCCCGAGGGCACGCCGCTCGGCACGCTCAACCCCACCGCGTTCCAGAACCGGGTGCCGGAGAACCTCCAGGACAGCCTGGACCGGATCGACGAGATCGGCGGCCCGCGGGCGCAGAGCAACTACCCGCTGGGCTGGGCGCAGGTCAGCAACACCCCGTTCCGCCGCTACAAGCAGCACACCCACGAGGGCGGGGTCCGGGTGCCGTTCGTGCTGAGCTGGCCGGCCGGTGACGTACCCGGCGGGCAGGTGCGGACGCAGTTCCAGCACAGCATCGACGTCACCGCGACGGTGCTGGACCTGGTCGGGGTGCAGCCGCCCGCGGTGCGCCGGGGCGTCCCGCAGATGCCGCTGCACGGCCGCAGCTTCCGCGACGGGCTGCGCGACCCGGCGGCGCCGCCGTCGCGGGACCGCCAGTACTTCGAGATGTTCGGCCACCGCGGCATCTACCACCAGGGCTGGAAGGCTGTCGCGTTCCACGAGCGGGGCACCTCCTGGGACGAGGACCGCTGGGAGCTGTACCGGATCGACGAGGACCCGACCGAGAGCCGGGACCTGGCCGCCGAGCATCCGGAGGTGCTGCGGCATCTCATCGAGGAGTTCTGGATCGAGGCGGCCCGCTACGACGTGCTGCCGCTGGACGACAGGGGATTCGCGATCCGGGCCCGGGTGCCGCGCCCCGGCTCGGTGCGGGACCGGCTGGACTTCACCTACCTGGCCGGCGTCCCGACGATCTCCGGCGCGGCGGTGCCGCCGACGATGAACCGCTCGCACGCCATCACCGCGCGCGTGCACCGCACCGACGCGGCGCAGGGCGGCGTGATCGTGGTGCTCGGCAACGTCAGCGGCGGGTACGTGCTGCACATCAAGGACAACCACCTGGTGTACGAGTACAACCACCTCGGCACCCACTACGTGCTGCGGTCCGAGGGCGAGCTGCCGCTGGGCCCGGTGGAGCTGACCTTCGAGCTGACCAAGACCGCCGACTGCCAGGGCACCGGCCGCCTGTTCGTGGACGGCGAGGCGGCGGGCGAGGCGCTGTTCCCGCGGTTGCTGCCGTTCTTCCACGGGTTCGCCGGCATGGACATCGGGCGCAGCATCCACTCGCCGGTGTCGTCGAGCTACCCGGCCCGGCACGAGTTCTCCGGCGAACTGGAGTACGTGCGGTTCCGGCTCGCCGCGTCCGAGGAGGTGGGGGAGCCCATCGCCCCGGCGGGTGACGTCGCGCCGCGTCCGTCGGCCGGCGTCGGGTTCGAGGTCGTGGACTGACGCGCGCCCGCGCGTACGGCGACGGCGCGTGGACGGACCTCCTCGTCCGTCCACGCGCCGTCCGTCTGTCGGGCCTCAGCGCAGGGCCAGACCCCACAGCGGGTCCTCCAGGAACCGGCCGACGTGGGCGAGCACCCGGCTGCCCAGTTCCCCGTCCACCAGCCGGTGGTCGAACGACAGCGACAACTGCGCCGTCCACCGGGGGACGACCTGCTCGTCGACCACCCACGGCATGCGGCGCAGCGCGCCGAGGCAGAGGATCGCCGCCTCACCCGGGTTGAGGATCGGGGTGCCGGCATCCACCCCGAACACCCCGATGTTGGTGATGGTGATGGTCCCGCCGGACAGGTCGGCGGGACGGGTTCGGCCCTCCCGCGCGGTGCTCGCCAGCTCGTTCAGGGCGACCGCGAGATCGCGTACCGGAAGGTTCTGCGCGGCCTTGACGTTCGGCACCAGCAGGCCGCGCGGCGTCGCGGCGGCGATGCCCAGGTTGACGTCGGCGAACCGGACGATCTCCTGGTTCTCCTCGTCCCACCGGGCGTTGACGTCCGGATACCGGCGGACCGCGTCCAGCACCGCGAGCGACGCCACGAGCAGCGGGCTGACCTTCACCCCCTGGAACGCCGGGTCCTGCTTCAGCCGGTCCACGAACTCGACGGTGCCTGTCATGTCGACGGTGAGGAACTCGGTGACGTGCGGCGCGGTGAACGCGCTGGCGACCATCGCGGCGGCTGTCGCCTTGCGCACCCCGCGCACGGGCAGGCGCTCGTCCCGCCGCTGGTCGGCCACCGGCGCCGGGCCGGTGGTGTGGTCGAGCAGGTCCTGGCGGGTGATCCGGCCGTCGGGGCCGCTGCCGCGGACGTCCGCCAGCTCCACGCCGAGGTCCTTGGCGAGCTTGCGCAGCGGCGGCTTGGTGAGCACCGGCGGCCGGGACGTGCGCGCCGGGCGGGCGGGTTCGGCCGGGCGGACGGACGGCGTCGCGCGGCGTGGCCGGCGTGTCCGCGCCTGCGCGGACACCCCGTAGCCGACGAGCACCGCGGTACGTTCCACGGCCGGCTCGTCGGCGGCCGGCGGCGCGGCGGCCGGCGCGGCATCCGTGGCGTCCGAGTCACCCCCGGTCCGGATCGCGATGATCGGCGCGCCGACCTCGACTGTCTGCCCCTCCGCGGCCAGGAGGCGGTCCACCACACCGGCGTACGGGCTGGGCAGCTCGACCACGGCCTTGGCGGTCTCGATGTCCACGATGACGTCGTTGAGGCGGACCGGATCGCCCGGGGCGACCCGCCAGGTGACGATCTCGGCCTCGGTGAGGCCCTCGCCGACGTCGGGCAGACGGAACTGCTGAACGCTCACGGGTACCTCTCCCTTCACGCGGCCAGGACGCGGTCGACGGCGTCGAGGATCCGGTCCAGGTCGGGCAGGTACTCCTCCTCGACCTTGGCCGGCGGGTACGGCAGGTTGAAGCCGCCGACCCGCTCGACCGGCGCCTCCAGCGAGTAGAAGCACCGGCTCGTCACCTGCGCGACGACCTCGGCGCCGAACCCGGCGAACGTGGGGGCCTCGTGGACCACCACCGCCCGGCCGGTACGGCGGACCGACTCCTCGACGGTGGCCACGTCCAGCGGGGAGATGGACCGCAGGTCGATCACCTCGATGTCGCGCCCCTCCTGTGCCGCGGCCTCGGCGGCGGCGACGCAGGTGGCGACTGTGCCGCCGTACGTCAGCAGCGTCACGTCGGTGCCCGGCCGCACGGTCCGGGCGCGGTCCAGCGGCAGCGGCGGCCCGGCCTCCTCGGGCGTGACCTCGCCCTTGACCCAGTAGCGTCGCTTCGGCTCGTAGAAGATGACCGGGTCGTCACCGGCGACGGCCTGCCGGATCATCCAGTGCGCGTCGTCCGGGCTGGCGCAGTAGACGACCCGCAGCCCGGCGGTGTGCGCGAAGTACGCCTCGTTCGACTCGCTGTGGTGCTCCACCGCGCCGATGCCGCCACCGACCGGGATGCGCACCACCACCGGAAGGGCGGTACGGCCGCCGGTGCGGGCCCGCATCTTGGCGAGCTGGGAGACGATCTGGTTGAACGCGGGGTAGACGAAGCCGTCGAACTGGATCTCGCAGACCGGGCGGTACCCGCGTAGCGCCAGCCCGATGGCGGTGCCGACGATCCCGGACTCGGCGAGGGTGGTGTCCACCACCCGGGCCTCGCCGAAGTCCTTCTGGAGACCGTCGGTGACCCGGAAGACGCCGCCGAGCCGGCCGACGTCCTCGCCCATCAGGAGGACCTTGTCGTCGTCCTCCATGGCACGGCGCAGGCCGGAGTTCAGTGCCTGACAGAGAGTGAGCATGAACGAGTTCTCCGATCGGGGCGGGCGTCAGTCGAGGAAGGAGGCGCGGTAGGCGACGAACGCGTCGCGCTCCTCCCGCAGAAGCGGGGGCACGTCGGCCAGCACTGTGGCGAAGGCGTCGGCGAGGTCCGGCGCCTCCAGCGCCAGGCACTCCCGGCGGGTACGGTCGGCCAGTTCGTCCGCCTCGGCCTGGATCCCGCCGAGGAACGCCTCGTCGCTCCAGCCCTCGGCGCGCATGAGCGCCTCGACCCGGGCCAGCGGATCCCGCGCCCGCCACGCCGCCAACTCGTCGTCGGTGCGGTACCGGGTCGGGTCGTCCGACGTGCTGTGCCCGCCCATCCGGTACGTGGTGGCCTCGACGATCGCGGGGCCGTGGCCGGACCGGGCGTGTTCGGTCACCGCGGACGTCACCGCGTACACCGCCAGCACGTCGTTGCCGTCGACCCACTCGCTGCGCAGGCCGAATCCGGCGCCGCGCCGGTGGATCGGGGTACGCGTCTGCGACGCGGTCGGGGTCGAGATGGCCCACTGGTTGTTCTGACAGAAGAACACCATCGGGGCGGCGTTGACGGCGGCGATGTTCATCGCCTCGCTCGCGTCGCCCTCGCTCGCCGCGCCGTCACCGAAGTACGTCACGACCACCGTGTCGCTGCCGTCGCGCTGCACCCCGAGGGCGTACCCGGTGGCGTGCAGCAGCTGGGCGGCCAGGACCAGCGTGTAGATGTGGAACGAGTACGGCTCCGGATCCCAGCCGCTGTGCGCGACGCCGCGCCACTGACGCAGCAGGTCGGCCGGGCCGATGCCGCGCCACAGCGCCGCGGCGTGCTCCCGGTAGCTCGGGAAGACGTAGTCGTCGGCGCGTGCCGCCGCGACCGAGCCGACCTGGGCGGCCTCCTGGCCGCGGCACTGCAGCCACAGGCCCAGCTCGCCCTGCCGCTGCAACGCGAACGCCTCGTCGTCGAGGCGGCGGGCGAGCCGCATCCCCCGGTACAGGTCACGGGTGAGTCGGCCGAGGGCGTCGCGGTCGGCGTCGACGTCCGGGTGCAGGCGCCCGTCCGGGGTGACGAGCTGGGTCCAGCCCTCGGACGTACGCGGAAGGTCGGTGGTGCCGGTGAAGGGGTTGGTGACCGGTGGGTCGGCGAGATCTACGGTAGTCATTCGTCACCTTCTGGGTGCGTCGGTCTCCGCGTCACCGGGGTCGCCGGCCGTCTCGCGGATCTCTCGGATACGGGACCGCCCGCCGGGGTGGACCCGGCGGGCGGTGGTGGGCAGTGCCTCAGACCGTGTGGCGGTCGGCGAGTGTCAGCGCCTCGTCGAGGATCGCCAGGCCCGCCTTGGCCTCCGTCTCCGACACGGTGCACGGCGGCACCACGTGGATCCGGTTGAAGTTCGCGAACGCGACCAGACCGCCGCGCTTGCACGCGGCCAGCACCTCGTTCATCTCCGGCGACGACGACCCGTACGGCGCCAGCGGCTCCTTCGTCCCGCGGTCGCGTACCAGTTCCAGCGCCCAGAACACGCCGAGCCCACGGACGTCACCGACGCTCGGGTGCCGGTCGGCGAGTTCGCGCAGCCCCGGGCCCAGCACGTCGGCGCCGATCGTGGCGGCGTTCTCGACGATCCGCTCGTCCCGCATCACGTTGATGGTCGCGACGGCGGCGGCGGTGGCCAGCGGGTGACCGGAGTAGGTCAAGCCGCCGGGGTAGGCACGGGTGGCGAACGTCTCCGCGACGTGCTCGGCGATCACCACACCGCCGAGCGGGACGTAACCGGAGTTGACGCCTTTGGCGAAGGTGATCAGGTCGGGCGTCACGCCGTAGTGGTCGAGCGCGAACCAGGCGCCGGTACGCCCGAAGCCCGCCATCACCTCGTCGGCGATGTAGAGGATGCCGTGCCTGTCGCACAGCTCCCGTACGCCCGCGAGGAAGCCCGGCGGAGGCGGCATGATGCCGGCGGTGCCCGGCACCGTCTCCAGCACGATCGCCGCGATGGTGGACGGGCCCTCCATCTCCACGACGCGTTCGAGGTGGCGCAGCGCGAGCGCGCACTCCTCCTCCTCGGTCGTGGCGCCGAACTCCGACCGGTACAGGAACGGGCCGAAGAAGTGCACCACCCCGGCGGTGCCGTTGTCGCTGGGCCAGCGGCGCGGGTCGCCGGTGAGGTTCACCGCGGTCTGGGTGCCGCCGTGGTAGCTGCGGTACTGCGACAGCACCTTCGGCCGGCCGGTGTGCAGCCGGGCCATCCGGACGGCGTGCTCGATCGCGTCCGCGCCGCCGTTGGTGAAGAACACCTTGGAAAGGCCGGCCGGGGTCAGCTCCGTGATCAGCCGGGCCGCCTCGCCGCGGGCGTCGTTGGCGTACGACGGCGCGATCGTGCACAGGCGGGCCGCCTGCTCCTGGATCGCCGCGACCACCACCGGGTGCTGGTGGCCGATGTTGGTGTTGACGAGCTGCGACGAGAAGTCCAGGTAGCGGTTCCCGTCGCCGTCCCAGAAGTACGAGCCCTCGGCGCGCTCGACCACCATCGGGTCGAGCAGCGACTGGGCGGACCAGGAGTGGAAGACGTGCGCGCGGTCGAGTTCGTAGGTGCGTTGTGCGCTGCTGCTCATCGGCGTTCTCTCTCCGCTGCTCAGACGTTCTCGGGGAAGCCGAGGTTGATGCCGCCGTGGCTGGGGTCGAGCCACCGGGAGGTGACGACCTTGCCGCGGGTGAAGAAGTGCACGCCCTCGGCGCCGTGGGCGTGCGAGTCGCCGAAGAGGCTGTCCTTCCAGCCGCCGAAGGAGTAGTAGGCCATCGGCACCGGGATCGGCACGTTGACGCCGACCATGCCGACCTCGACCTCGTTCTGGAAGCGGCGGGCCGCGCCGCCGTCGTTGGTGAAGATGGCCGTCCCGTTGCCGTACCGGTTGGCGTTCACCAGCGCGAGCGCCTCGTCGTAGCTGCCGACGCGCACCACCGACAGCACCGGCCCGAAGATCTCGTCGGTGTAGACGCTCATCTCCGGCTGCACCCGGTCGAGCAGGCTCGGCCCGAGCCAGAACCCGGACTCGTCGCCGTCGGCCCGCACGTCGCGGCCGTCCACCACCAGCTCGGCGCCGGCCTCGACACCCGCGTCGAGGTACGACGCGACGCGGTCGCGGTGCTCCTTGGTGACCAGCGGACCCATGTCGCAGGAGCGCCGCCCGTCACCGACCTTCAGGGTGGCGATGCGCTCCCGGATCCGGGCCACCAGATCGTCGGCGACGGGCTCGACGACCACCAGGGCCGAGATGGCCATGCACCGCTCGCCGGCCGAGCCGAACCCGGCGTTGACCGCCGCGTCGGCGGCCAGGTCGAGGTCGGCGTCCGGCAGCACCACCATGTGGTTCTTCGCGCCGCCGAGGGCCTGGACGCGCTTGCCGTTGCGGGTGCCCGTCTCGTACACGTACCGGGCGATCGGCGTGGAGCCGACGAACGACACCGCCTTGACCTCGGGGTGCTCCAGCAGCCGGTCGACCGCGACCTTGTCGCCGTGCACGACGTTGAAGACGCCCGCGGGCAGGCCGGCCTGCTCCCACAGCCGGGCCACGAGCAGCGACGCGGACGGGTCCTTCTCGCTGGGCTTGAGCACGACGGTGTTGCCCGCCGCGATGGCGATGGGCACGAACCACATCGGGACCATCACCGGGAAGTTGAACGGCGAGATGACGGCGCAGACGCCGACCGGCTGCCGGATCGAGTAGACGTCCACGTTCGTGGAGACGCCCTCGGAGTAGCCGCCCTTGAGCAGGTGCGGGATGCCGCAGGCGAACTCGACGACCTCCAGACCGCGGGTGACCTCGCCGAGGGCGTCCGAGACGACCTTGCCGTGCTCGGCCGTGATCAGCTCGGCCAGCTCCTGCTTGTGCTGGTTGACCAGCTCCCGGAACGCGAACAGCACCTGGGTGCGCTTGGTCAGCGACGAGGTCCGCCAGGAGGCGAACGCGGCGGCGGCGGAGGCGACCGCCTGGTCCACCTCGTCGACCGAGGCCAGCGGCACCTCCGTCCGGACCGCGCCCAGCGCCGGATCGTAAACTGGGGCCGTACGCTCGGTGACGCCGGCGAACGGCTTGCCGTCGATCCAGTGGGTCACCCGCTCCAGCGGGACGGGAGCGGGCGCGGTGCCGGGTGCTGTCTGGGTCATGCCCGGGATCATCTGTGCTTCCCCAGGTCCGGGCAATGGGCACTGTGTCGTTCCCGTCCGCGGGAAGCGCACATACTGTGCGCCGGAGGAGAGGGGGAGGCGCTCCGATGCCGATGACCGTCCGTGACGTGCTCGAACTGCCGGCTCTGCAGCAGGCCGGGCCGCGCGTCCTGGCGGGCCGGGACCGGCTGGACGCGCCGGTGCGCTGGGTGCACGTCGCCGAGATCCCCGAGATCGCCGACCTGCTCCGCGGCGGCGAGCTGGTCCTGACCACGGGCATCGGCCTGCCCCCGGACGACGACGGGCTGCGCCGGTGGATCGACGGCCTGGCAGCCGTCGGAGTGGCGGGTGTGGTGGTCGAGCTGGGCCGCCGGTTCGGCGGCACGCTGCCGGCCGGCCTGGTCGAGCACGCCCGCAGCCGGAACCTGCCCCTGATCGCGCTGCGGCGCGAGATGCGGTTCGTCGCGGTGACCGAGGTCGTCCACTCGGTGATCGTCGAGGAGCAGACGGCGGACCTGCTCGCGAAGGACGAGATCCACCGAATCTTCACCGAGCTGTCGGTGGAGGGCGCCGAGCCCCGGCAGGTGCTCCGCGAGGTCACCCGCCTGTCCCGGCGTCCCGCGGTGCTGGAGAACCTCGCCCACCAGGTGCTGGCGTACGAGACCGGCCCGCTGACCGCCGAGGAGCTGCTCGACCGCTGGGAGACCCGCTCGCGCGCGGTCGAGGTCCCGTCCGGCACCGGCTACGAGCCGCGCTCGGGCTGGCTGGTGACGAGCGTCGAGGCGCGGGGCAACCGGTGGGGGCGGCTCGTGCTGCTGTGCGACCAGGAGCCACCGGCCCGGACCCGGGTGCTGCTGGAACGCGCCGCGTCCACCATCGCGCTGAACCAGCTCGTCGCCCGGGACTCGTCGTCGGTCGAGCGGCAGGCCCGCAGCAGTCTGCTGCTGAGCATCGTCAACCACTCCGCGCCCACCCGGGACGTGGCGCTGCGGGCGCGCGGGCTCGGTGTCGTCCTGGAGCAGCGACTGCTGCTCGGCGTCGTGGTCCGGCGGCGCCGGCCGGCCCTGGGCACCGGCGCCGACGGGAACGCGAACCGGCGGGCACTGCTCGACGCGGTGGAGACGGCGGTACGCGAGTGCGGGCTCGCCGCGCTCGCCGGCGACGTGGACGAGGCGGCCGGCGGCACCGGCGTCACCCTCCTCGTCGCGCTCGACGAGACCGGCTCCGACGAGGCGGCGCTGGGGAGCCTGTCCGCCGCGCTCACCCGGGCGGGCCACCGGGCCGGCGCGGACGTCGTGGTCGCCGCCGGATCGGTGGTCCGGACGCTCGACCTGGCCCGGCGCTCGCTGGTCGAGGCGGCGCAGGTGGCCGATGCGACAGTGCACACCGCCGAGCCGCGCCCGTTCTACCGGCTGCACGACGTGCGTCTCCGGGGCCTGCTGTACCTGCTGCGCGACGACGTGCGCCTCCAGACGTTCGTCGAGCGCGAGCTGGGCCCGCTGCTCTCCTACGACCAGCGCCACGGCACGAACCACGTCGCGTTGCTGGAGACGTACCTGGTGGAGGGGCGCAACAAGCGGCGCGCGGCGGATGCGATGTCGCTGTCGCGGTCGGCGCTCTACCAGCGGCTGGAGCTGATCGAGCGGGTGCTCGGCGTCGACCTGGATTCGAGCGAGCGGCGCCTGTCGCTGCACGTGGCGCTCACCGCCCGGGACGTCATGCGCGCCGGTGGCCCGGAGCCGACCGGCTGACCCGTCACCTGTGGGTGCCGCGGCCCGACCGCAGGCGCCGGACGCCGTCGCGGGCCGGCGCGCTGTGCACGCTGACGCTGACCACAGGTACGGCGTTCGCGACGCTCTTGCGGACCGTCTCCAGCGGCGCCGTGCCGGGGGTGCACTCGACGATCATCACCGCGGAGCGGTCGGGGCACTGCACGTACTGGACGTGTGAGACGGCGACCCGGCGGGAGTGCAGCACGGACAGCACCTTGAGCAGGCCGGTCGTGGAGTGGCCCACGCCGAGGTGGATCACCATCGTGCTCGGCGTGCCGTGCTCGGCGGCGGGCTCGTCGTACGGGCGGCCGGGGGCGGGCCGGGGATGGTCGACGGTTGCGGGGGTGGATGCGGACACGCTCACGGGGGCCTCACTAGGACGAGCCGACAGGATCGCTTGGCCGGCGACGCACGCGGAGGCGTACGCCGCCTAGGTAATCAGCCGGGTCGCGATTCGATTGCCCACGGCGGGAGTGTGGCACGGGAACCCGGCTGCCGGGAGGCTGCGCCGGGCAGTCGTCCGCCACGTGAGACAGCGCCCTGACCTGCGGATCGACGGTGATGGGTCGCCCCGGCGGGGCCGGTCGCCGGGTTACCGGCCGGTACGCGAGCCCTTAAGGATCGTTCAGGATCTCGCTCTACACTCGGACTCGGGACGACGACTTGAGAAGGAGCTCCGCGCATGGACGCTGACGAGATCGCCGCCGGTCGGGCCCGCTGGCAGGCCCGCTACGACGCCGCCCGCAAGCGCGACGCGGACTTCACCACGCTGTCCGGAATGCCGGTCGAGCCGGTGTACGGCCCGCCGGAGGACACCGCGTACCCCGGGTTCGAGCGGATCGGCTGGCCGGGCGAGTTCCCGTACACCAGGGGTCTGTATCCGACCGGCTACCGCGGGCGGACCTGGACCATCAGGCAGTTCGCCGGCTTCGGCAACGCCCGGCAGACCAACGAGCGCTACAAGATGATCCTCGGCGCGGGCGGCGGCGGTCTCTCCGTCGCCTTCGACATGCCGACGCTGATGGGCCGCGACTCCGACGACCCTCAGTCCCTCGGCGAGGTCGGCCACTGTGGTGTCGCCGTGGACTCGGCCGCCGACATGGAGGTGCTGTTCGACGGCATCGACCTGGCCGGCGTGACCACCTCGATGACCATCTCTGGCCCGGCCGTGCCGGTCTTCTGCATGTACCTGGTCGCCGCCGAACGGCAGGGCGCCGACCTGTCCACGCTGGACGGAACACTCCAGACGGACATCTTCAAGGAGTACATCGCGCAGAAGGAGTGGCTGTTCGACCCCGAGCCGCACCTGCGCCTCATCGGCGACCTGATGGAGTACTGCGCCCGGGAGATCCCGCGGTACAAGCCGCTGTCCGTCTCCGGCTACCACATCCGCGAGGCCGGCTCGACTGCCGCGCAGGAGCTGGCGTACACGCTGGCCGACGGATTCGGGTACGTCGAGCTGGGCCTGTCGCGCGGCCTGGACGTGAACATGTTCGCCCCCGGCCTGAGCTTCTTCTTCGACTCCCACGTGGACTTCTTCGAGGAGATCGCCAAGTTCCGCGCCGCGCGCCGGATCTGGGCCCGCTGGCTGCGCGACGTGTACGGCGCCACCAGCGAGAAGGCCCAGTGGCTGCGGTTCCACACGCAGACCGCCGGGGTGTCGCTGACCGCCCAGCAGCCGGTGAACAACGTGGTCCGCACCGCCGTGGAGGCCCTGGCCGCGGTGCTCGGCGGCACCAACTCGCTGCACACCAACGCCCTCGACGAGACGCTCGCCCTGCCCACCGACGAGTCGGCCGAGATCGCCCTGCGTACCCAGCAGGTGCTGATGGAGGAGACCGGGGTGACGAACGTGGCCGACCCGCTCGGCGGCTCCTGGTACGTCGAGGCGCTCACCGACCGGATCGAGGCCGAGGCGGAGGAGATCTTCGCCCGGATCAAGCAGCTCGGCGGCGAGGGTCCGCACACCATCGGCCCGATGACCTCCGGCATCCTGCGCGGCATCGAGGACGGCTGGTTCACCGGGCACATCGCCGAGTCGGCGTTCGTCTACCAGCAGGCGCTGGAGAAGGGCGACAAGCGGATCGTCGGCGTCAACTGCCACACCGGCACCGTCGCCAAGGACCTGGAGATCCTGCGCATCTCGCACGAGGTGGAGCTGGAGCAGCGCCGGGTGCTGACCGAGCGCAAGTCGGCCCGCGACGACGCCGCGGTCACCGCCGCCGTCGCGCGGATGGTCGAGGTGGCGAGGACCGGCGAGAACATGATCCCCGCCATGCTCGACGCGGTCCGCGCCGAGGCCACCCTCGGCGAGATCTGCGACGCCCTCCGCGCCGAGTGGGGCGTCTACCGCGAGCCCGCCCGCTTCTGACCCGCCGCTCTGCAAGGAAGGGCCCCTTGTTAACAGCTGCTGTTAAAAAGGGGCCCTTCCTCTACCGGAGGCGTTAACAGGGGGCCCTTCCTTGCGGGCGGGCTGAGCTGGGGGAGAGTGGTGACTGTCGCCGTCGCGGCTGGTCGGAGATCCGTCGCGTACGTGCGAGACTAGACAACCATGAGCGACCCACGGATCACCTCGTCGATCTTCACCCGCGGCGCGGTCGACCTCAGCGCGCTGCGCACCCCCGCACCGGCCGACACCTCCTCCGCCACACCGTCCCAGGGCGCTGGGCCGACCGGGCTGCCGGGCAGCCCCGCCGGCTCCGCCGCCGTGATCGACGTGACCGAGGCGAACATCCAGTCCGAGGTGCTCGAACGCTCGCTCACCACACCGGTGGTGGTCTTCTTCGGCGCCGCCGGCTACCCGGAGAGCGACCAGTTCGCCCCGGTGCTGGAGCGGCTGGCCGCCGAGGGCGGCGGAGCGTGGCTGCTGGCCCGGGTCGACGTGCAGCAGCAGCCGCGGCTCGCGCAGATGTTCCAGCTCCAGACGCTGCCCACCACGTACGCCATCGTCGGCGGCCGTCCGATCGACGCCTTCCCCGGCCCGGTGCCGGAGTCGCAGTTGCGACAGTGGCTCCAGGCGGTCCTCAAGGCCGGTGGCGTCACAGTCGCCGAGCCGGAGGACCCGCGCCTCGACGCCGCCGACGACGCGCTGATGAGCGGTGACCTCGACGCGGCCGAGGCGGCGTACCGGAAGATCCTGGCCGAGTCGCCGGCGGACGCGGCGGCGGAGGCGGGCCTGGCGCAGGTCGGGCTGGCCCGCCGGGTGGCCGGCGCCGACCCGCAGGGCGCGCTGGACGCCGCTGCGGCCGCCCCCGACGACGTGGACGCCCAGCTGCTGGCCGCCGACATCGAGGTGCTCAGCGGCCTCGCCGACGAGGCGTACAAGCGGCTGGTCGGCCTGGTCCGGCGCACCGCCGGTGACGACCGGGACCGGGTACGCCAGCACCTGCTCGGCCTGTTCACCATCGCCGGCCCGGACGACCCCGCCGTGGCCTCCGCCCGACGCGCCCTGGCCAGCGCGCTGTTCTGAGTCAACCCGCGCGGGCCGGCGCACCGCCGGCCCGCCCGACCGCCGAGGACGGGAGCCCATGATGCGCCGGATCGCCGTCCTCGACGCGCCGACGAACCTCGGACTGCGCCCGCCCACCGCGAGCTCCGTCCCCGGGTGCGGCAAGGCGCCTGGTGCGCTGCGCGACCACGGCCTGCTCGCGCGGCTGCGGGCCCGCGACGCCGGCTGCCTCACCCCGCCCCGGTACGACCCGGGCGACTGGCGGCCCGGCGACGGCGTCTGCCACGCGCCGGAGATCTCCGCGTACTCGGTGGCGCTCGCCGACCGGATCGGCGCGATCATCGACCGGGGCGAGTTTCCGCTGGTGCTCGGCGGCGACTGCTCGGTGCTGCTCGGCTCGGCGCTGGCCATGCACCGCCTCGGCGAGGCGGTCGGCGGGCGGATCGGGCTGGTCTTCGTCGACGGCCACTCCGACTTCCGGCACCCCGGCAACGCCTCCTACGTCGGCGCCGCCGCCGGGGAGGACCTGGCCCTGGTGACCGGCCGTGGACAGCCCGACCTGGCCGCGATCGAGGGCCGCAGGCCGTACTTCCGGGACATCGACGTGGTGGTGCTCGGCATCCGCGCGCAGGACGAGTACCGGCTCGACCTCCAGGCCGCCGGCATCACCACCCGGCCGGTGCCGGCGCTGCGCGCCGAGGGTGCCGCCCGTACCGCTCAGTGGGCGCACGAGCAGCTCGTCGACTGCGCCGGCTACTGGGTGCACATCGACGTGGACGTGCTCGACCCGGCGGTGATGCCCGCCGTGGACGCGCCCGACCCGGGCGGCATCGCCTTCGCCGAGCTGGAGATCCTGCTCGCCGGGCTGGTCGACACCCCGCACTGCCTCGGCGTCGAGCTGACAGTCTTCGACCCCGACTACGACCCGGACGGGGCGTACGCGGCCGAGATCGTGAACACAGTGGTGGCCGGGCTCGCCCCTGTGGTCGCGCCGGGTGCCGTGCCGCCCCGGCTGCTGCCGGCCGGGCCTGTCGCACCGGCGCCCCGCGCCGCCGACAGCCGGCCGGAGCCCGAGCCGCTGCCCGCCCCGGCGGCCGTACCGGCGCCGGCGGTCGCGGTGGAGCCGATCGGCCCCGACCCGACCGTCGGCGACGACCTCGGCGACGACCCGCTGGGGCCCGGCCTGCTGCGCCGCGCCCCCGCCGGAGACGAGCCGGACCCGGCCCGCTCCGGCATCGATATCGCCTGACCGGTACGCCTCAGCTCGCGGCCAGGCCGCGCAGGAACTTCTCGGCGATCGGCGCCGCCACCTTCGAGCCCGCCCCGCCCTGCTCGACGAAGACGGCGAAGGCCACGTCGCCCTGCCAGCCGACGAACCAGGCGTGCGTGTGCGCCGGGTTGTTGTCGTACTCCGCGGTGCCGGTCTTGCCGTGCACCGGCTCGCCCGGCACGTCCGCCAGCGCGCTGCCGCTGCCCGCTGTGACCACCCCGCGCATCATCGACTTCAGCGCCGTCACCGACTCCGGCTTGAGCGCCTCGCCGGCTGGCGCGGGCTTGGCCGGCGCCGGGTCGAGCAGCAGCTTCGGCTGCTCGAACTTGCCCCGGGCCACCGCCGCCGTGGCGCTCGCCATGGCCAGCGGGCTCACCAGCGTGGTGCCCTGGCCGATCGCGGCGGCGGCCTGCTCGGTGGCCGAGCCGTTGGCGGAGATCTTGCCGGTGAACGCCTCGGTGCCCAGATCCCACGCGGCTTCCAGGCCGAGCGTACGGCCGGCCTGGGCCAGCCCGTCCGGGCCGAGCTTCGGCGCCAGCGCGGTGAACGCGGTGTTGCACGACTTGGCGAAGTCGGTGGCGAACGGCACCGGGCCCAGCTCGAAGTTGTCCGAGTTCTTGAAGACCCGGCCCTCGACTGTCGACGTCTTCGGGCAGTCCACTGTCGTCTGCGGCGTCACCGCGCCCCGGTCGAGCAGGCCGAGCGCGCTGACCATCTTGAACGTCGAGCCGGGCGGCACCTGGGCGGTGAAGGCGAGGTTGTCGCCCGCCGCACCCGGGCCGTTCGCGGCGGCCAGCACCGCGCCGTCGCTGATCCGCACGGCGACCAGGGCGGAGCGGCGGGTCTGCCCGCGCAACGCGGCGTCGGCGGCGTTCTGGGTGGCCGCGTCGATTGTCGTCTTCACCGGCTGACCGGGCTTCGGGTCGGCGCGGAACAGCTCCGTGCCGGTCGGCTCCACCTTGCCGTCCGGGGTGGTCCGCTGGGTGATCACGGTGACGCCGGGGACGCCGCGCAGCCGCTCGTCGTACCGGCCCTGGAGACCGCCGTGGCCGACCAGGTCGCCGCGCGCGTACCGGTCGGGGTGGGCCTGGAGGTCGTCGGCGGTGGCCTGGTCGACCGAGCCGAGCAGCGCCCGGGCGAACTCGCGGGTCGGCGCCAGCATGAGCTGCTCCGAGACGAACCGGGTGCCGGGCAGGTCGTAGATGCGCGGCTTGATCTGCCGGTACGCCTCGTCGCGCAACGTCACCACCTCGACCAGGCCGTCCGGCTTGGCCTCCTTGAGCCGCTTCGGCAGGTCGCCCAGGTCGACCGGCGGGGTGAGCGCGGGCCGGATCGCCTTGAACGCGGCGTCCAGCTTCCGGACCATGCCGGGGACGTCGTCGACCTCGCCGGGAACGAGCTGCACCCGGACCACCGGGCGTGGCGCGACGATCGGCTGACCGGCCGCGTCCAGCACACCGGCGCGCTGCGCCGGCTCCCGCCGCAGCGCGATCTTGTCACCGCTCTCCAGCTTCTCGTGCACCACCGACGGCTCCCAGATCACCTGCCACCGGTCGTCGCCGCCGCGCTTGAGGCGTACCGGATTCTCGTAGGCCCAGGTGCCGCCGCCGGGCAGCGCCCAGCTCACCTTGACCCGGGCGGTGGCGACGTCGCCCTTGGTGGTGATGTCGCCGGTGCGGGCCAGCTCCGGCGGGTCGGCCGCGAGCGCGCCGGCGAGTGCCTGGATCTGCTTGGTCACCTCACCGGCGGGCAGCCGCCCGCCGGTCGGCTCGACGAAGCCGACCGCCTGGAGGTCACCGGAGCGCCAGCCGCCGAGGAACGCCTCGACGGCTGTCTCCGGGCCGTCGTCCCCGGAGCATCCGGTCAGCGCGCCGGCCGTGACCAGGACGGCGGTCAGCGCCGCGAGGGCGCGGTGACGGGTGTGACGGCGGGGGCGGACGGGGTACGACACGGGCATGAAGCAGTCCCTCCGGTGCTCAACTGCCCTGCACGCTAGTACGGCCCGGCGTTCCCCACCGCCCCGCCACGGCCTCCGGCAGCGCCAGAAGCGGCGTGTGGCAGTGTGATGAACATCGCCAGTCGGGGTACTCCGCGAGCGGCCGACCACGGACCCGCAACGGGTGAAAGGACAGAGTCCCGATCCGGACGTCCGGCCAGTGGTCCGCCGCGGGAGGTACCGCGCGGTAGGGCCTAGGCTGGGCGGCAGAGTGACCCACAACGCGGTGGGTCGAGGGGAGTGGCACCGATGGACCGGCGTCCGGCGATCAAACCGGGACCCGACCTCCGGCAGGCTGACACCGGCCGGGACGACGACAGCTTCGATTCGGCGACCGACGGAGACGGTTTCAGCCGTCTCGACACAGGAGTGACCGGGATGACCGGTTCCAGCATCGACACCCTCTACGACCTGGGCCTGCCTGCGCAGGCACTGGCCGACGAGTCGGAGGACGCCGAGCTGGACGAGCCCGTTCCCAACGCGGAGCGGCTGGTCGCCCAGGCGGTCGCGCTGGCAGGCGACGACCACGACGCGGCCACACTCGTGGACCGCTTCTGGCGGTTCGCGCCGGACGAGGAGCTGATCGGCTTCACCGCCGAGGAGATGCTGGAGGCGGCCCGGGCCCACCGGGACCTGGCCCAGCAGCGGGTGCCGGGCGAGCTGAAGCTCCGCATCCACGAGCCGGACGCCGAGCAGCACCACACGGTCGTGGAGATCGTCACCGACGACATGCCGTTCCTGGTCGACTCGGTGACCGCCCTGCTGAACTCCCGCCACCTGGACGTGCACCTGCTCGTGCACCCGCTGGTCGTGGTGCGGCGCGAGCCGCTGGGCCGGCTCACCGAGGTGTCGGCGGACGTGGAGCCGGACGACGCGATCGCCGGTGACCTGGTCGAGAGCTGGATGCGGATCGAGATCGACCCGGTCCGCGACCCGGCCGAGCGGGAGACGTTGCGGCGCGAGTTGCAGCGGGTGCTCACCGACGTGCGCGAGGCGGTCGAGGACTGGCCGAAGATGCGGCAGCGGGCCCTCGCGCTCGCCGACGAGCTGGCCGCCGCCCGGACGTCGGACAACCGCCCGCCGGTGCCGGAGAAGGACATCACCGACTCGGTGGAGCTGCTGCGCTGGCTGGCGCACGACCACTTCACGTTCCTCGGCTACCGGGAGTACCGGCTGGTCGACACCGACGGCGCGCGCGGCGGGCAGGCCCTGGAGGCGGTGCTCGGCACCGGGCTGGGCATCCTGCGCTCCGACTCGCCGGAGGCCCGGTCGCTGAACTCGATGACGCCCGAGGCGCACGAGAAGGTGCTGGAGAAGCGCCTGCTCATCATCACCAAGGCCAACTCGCGTGCCACAGTGCACCGCTCGGCGTACCTCGACTACATCGGCTTCAAGATCTTCAACGAGGCCGGTGAGGTGGTCGGGGAGCGGCGCTTCCTGGGCCTGTTCTCCACCGCCGCGTACCGGACCAGCGTGCAGGAGTTGCCCGTGGTCCGGCGCAAGGTCGCCGAGGTGCTCGACCGCTCGGGCCTGAGCCTGCGCAGCCACTCCGGCAAGGACCTGTTGCAGATCCTGGAGACCTATCCGCGCGACGAGCTGTTCCAGATCAAGACCGACGACCTCTACCACGCGGTGATCGGCGTGCTGCGGATGGCGGGTCGCCGGCAGCTGCGGGTGTTCCTGCGCCGCGACGCGTACGGGCGGTTCATCTCCTGCCTGATCTACCTGCCGCGGGACCGGTTCACCACGCAGAACCGGCTGCGCATGCAGGACATCCTGCTGCGTGAGCTGAACGGCGTCGGCGTCGACTACACCACGCGGGTGACCGAGTCGATGCTGGCCCGGGTGCACTTCATCGTGCGTACCGACCCGAACAACCCGCCCGGCGACATCGACGCCGACCTGCTCGCCGAGGAGCTGGCCGACGCGACCCGGCTGTGGGACGACGACTACCGGCTGGTGCTGGAACGCAAGCTCGGTGACGAGCAGGCCAAGCACCTGTTCGCCCGGTACGCCGACGCGTTCCCGGAGGGCTACAAGGACGGGCACACGCCGTACGAGGCGATGAAGGACCTGGCGAAGCTGGAGCTGCTGGAGGAGCCCGGCCAGCTGGAGATGCACCTGTTCCGCAAGCAGGCGCCGCCGCGTCCGTACGCCGCCCGCGCCGCCGACGCCGACGAGGCGATGGACGTGCGGTTCAAGGTCTACCGGTACGGCGAGCCGATGATGCTCTCCGCCGTGCTGCCGGTGCTGCACTCGCTCGGCGTGAAGGTGGTCGACGAGCACCCGTACGAGGTGGAGCGTGTCGACGGCCGGATCTGGCTCTACGACTTCGGTCTGGAGCTGCCCGAGCGGCACCAGGACCTGGCCGAGGTGCGCCCGCACGTGGAGAACGCCTTCGCCGCCGCCTGGCGGGGCGAGGCCGAGGTGGACGGCTTCAACGAGCTGGTGCTCCGGGCCGGGCTCACCTGGCGGCAGGTCGTCGTGCTGCGCGCGTACGCGAAGTACCTGCGGCAGGCCGGCACCGTCTTCTCCCAGGAGTACATGGAGCAGACGTTCATCGCGTACCCGCAGATCGCGGAACTGCTGGTGAAGCTGTTCGAGACCCGGTTCGCGCCGGGCGCCACCACGCTCGACGAGCGCCGGCAGCGCAGCGGCGAGCTGGTCGACGCGATCGGCGAGGCGCTGGACGAGGTGGCCAGCCTCGACCAGGACCGCATCCTGCGGTCGTACCTGACGTTGATCCAGGCCACGCTGCGTACCAGCTTCTACCAGAAGCCGGTGGGCGGGCGGCCCAAGGCGTACGTGGCGTTCAAGCTGGACCCGCAGGCCATCCCGGACCTGCCGGCGCCGCGGCCCAAGTTCGAGATCTTCGTCTACTCGCCCCGGTTCGAGGGCGTGCACCTGCGCTACGGGCCGGTGGCCCGCGGCGGCCTGCGCTGGTCCGACCGGCGTGAGGACTTCCGGACCGAGGTGCTCGGCCTGGTCAAGGCGCAGATGGTGAAGAACGCCGTGATCGTGCCGGTCGGCGCCAAGGGCGGCTTCGTGCTCAAGCAGAAGCCGGGTGACCGGGACGAGGCGGTGATCTGCTACAAGGAGTTCATCTCCGCGCTGCTCGACGTCACGGACAACATCGTCAGCGGCGAGATCGTGCCGCCCGAGGACGTGGTCCGGCACGACGGCGACGACCCGTACCTGGTGGTGGCCGCCGACAAGGGCACGGCGACGTTCTCCGACATCGCCAACGAGATCTCCGAGGCGCACAGCTTCTGGCTGGGCGACGCGTTCGCCTCCGGCGGCTCGGCCGGCTACGACCACAAGAAGATGGGCATCACCGCCCGGGGTGCCTGGGAGTCGGTCAAGCGGCACTTCCGGGAGCTGGGGCACGACACCCAGACGCAGGACTTCACTGTGGTCGGCGTCGGCGACATGTCCGGTGACGTGTTCGGCAACGGGATGCTGCTGTCGCGGCACATCCGGCTGGTGGCCGCGTTCGACCACAGGCACATCTTCCTCGACCCGGACCCGGACTCGGCCCGGTCGTGGGAGGAGCGCAAGCGGCTGTTCGACATGCCGCGCTCGTCGTGGGAGGACTACGACCGCGAGCTGATCTCCGAAGGCGGCGGCGTCCACCCGCGTACCGCGAAGTCGGTGCCGGTATCGCCGCAGGTCCGCGCGGTGCTCGGCCTCGACGAGGACGTCACGCAGCTCAGCCCGCAGGAGCTGATGAAGGCGATCCTCACCGCGCCGGTCGACCTGTTCTGGAACGGCGGCATCGGCACCTACGTCAAGGCGTCCAGCCAGACCAACGCCGAGGTGGGGGACAAGTCCAACGACGCCATCCGGGTGGACGGCAAGGGCCTGCGCTGCCGGGTGGTCGGCGAGGGCGGCAACCTGGGCTTCACCCAGCAGGGCCGGATCGAGTACGCCTCGACCGGCGGCCGCATCTACACCGACTTCATCGACAACGCGGCCGGTGTGGACTGCTCCGACCACGAGGTCAACATCAAGATCCTGCTCAACACGGCCGTCGCCGACGGTGAGCTGGACCGGCCGGAGCGCGACGAGCTGCTGGCCCAGATGACCGACGAGGTCGCCGAGCTGGTGCTGCGGGACAACTACGACCAGGCACGGGCGCTCAACAACGCCCAGGCCCAGGCCGCCTCGCTGCTCCCGGTGCACCGGCGGATGATCAACGAGCTGGAGCGGTCCGGCGCGCTGGACCGGGCGCTGGAGGCGCTGCCGTCGGACGAGGAACTGGCGGTCCGCACCGAGAGCGGCCTGACCGCGCCGGAGTTCGCGGTGCTGCTCGCGTACGTCAAGATCGTGCTGGAGCGCGAGATCGTCGGCGAGGGCCTGGCGGACGAGGAGTGGACGACCGACGTCCTGGTCAACTACTTCCCGACGCCGCTGCGGCAGCGCTTCGCCGAGCGGATGGGCCGGCACCGGCTGCGCCGGGACATCGTCACCACCGTCCTCGTCAACGAGGCGATCAACCGGGGCGGCATCTCGTTCGTCTTCCGGGTGGTCGAGGAGACGGCGGCGTCCGCGGCGGACGTGCTCCGGGCGTACGTGGTGGTCCGCGAGGTGTTCGGCCTGCGTGACCTGTGGGACGCGGTCGAGGCGCTGGACAACAAGGTCTCGCCCGAGTTGCAGACGGCCGTCTACCTGGACACCCGGCGGCTGCTCGACCGCGCGGTGCGCTGGCTGGTCACCAACCGGAGGTCACCGATCGACGTGCCGGCGGAGATCGCCCGGCTGCGCGACGGTGTGGCCCGGCTCCTGCCGGACCTGGAGAACCGGTTCTGGGGCACCGAGCGGGAGGCCATCGCGGCGCACATCGAGTCGCTGGTCGAGCGTGGGCTGCCGCGTGACCTGGCCGAGCAGGCGACCCGCCTGATGTACAGCTTCGGCCTGCTGGACATCGTGGAGACGGCGCAGGGCACCGGGCGGGACGTGAGCGAGGTGGCCTCGGTCTACTTCGTGCTCTCCGACCGGTTCCGGGTCGACGCGCTGCTGTCGAAGATCTCCCTGCTGCCCCGCGAGGACCGGTGGCAGACGCTGGCCCGGATGGCGCTGCGCTACGACCTGTACGCCGCGCTGGCCGCGCTCACCGCCGAGGTGCTCGGGTCCACGCCGGAGGACGTGCCGCCGGTGGAGCGGGTGCAGGAGTGGGAGCAGGCGAACGCCACCTCGATCCACCGGGCGCACCGGGCGATGGGGGAGTTCGACGAGTCCCGCGCCGACCTGTCCGCGCTGTCGGTGCTGCTGCGCCAGATCCGTACCCTGGTCCGGACCTCGGCGGCGGCCTGACCGCTGACGCACGAGTGGCCCGGTGGTCGGTTCCCCGACCACCGGGCCACTGCCGTTCCCGCCCTCAGCTGGTCATCGGGGCGTAGACGACGATGTTGTTCAGGTAGCTCCCGGCCGTCTTGTCGAACACCCCGCCGCAGGTCACCACGCGCAGGGCCGGGACGTCCGACGGACCGTAGACCTGCGCGGCGGGAAAGGCGGTCTTCGGGTACGACGCGACCTCCCGCACGGTGAACGTGGCGGACGAGCCGTCCTGCCGGGCGACCACTATCGTGTCGCCCGCCACCAGCGCGCCGAGGTTGAAGAACACCGCCGGGCCGAGCTGGGCGGAGTCGACGTGACCGACGATCACCGCGTTGCCGGCCTCGCCCGGGCTGGCGCCGGGGGAGTACCAGCCGGCGTTCATGGCCTGGTCCAGCGGGGGCACCTGGACCGTGCCGTCCGGGTTCGTGCCGAGCGACATGATCGGCGCCTGCACCCCGATGCGGGGGATCGAGATGGTGACCGGCGCGGACCGGGGAAGTGGAGCCGGGGCGGCGCCCGTCGTGTCCGGGGTGCCCGGGACGGCTGCGGCGCCCGGGGTGGCGCCGGGTGCGCCGGTCAGTGGGCCCGGCGTCGCCGGGCCGCCCCCGGCGGCGTCCGCTGCCGGCTGGCCGGTGCCGTCCGGTGTGGACTGGCCGGTGGTGCCCGGTGCCGGTTGGCCCTCGGTGCCCGGTGCGGGTCGGCCCTCGGCGTCCCGGTCGGCGTAGGCGCCGGGGGGATCGCTCAGCGGGTCGGTGGTGACGGGAGCCGCCTGCGAGATCGGCTGCGGTGGGGACGGTGGCGGGGCGGTCCGGACGGACGCGCCGATCAGACCGGCCCCGGCCATGGCGAGCAGGACGACGACGGCCGCGCCGGCGGCACGCCACGGACTTCCGTGACGGCCGCCGGCCCGGGTCGTCGTCCGGTCAGACCAGGCCACCGGCCCGCCGCCGACGCAGCAGCACCAGGCCGCCCAGCGCCGCGGCGCCGATCATGCCCGCGCCGCCGGTGGCGAGGTTGCGGTCCACGCCGGTGGTCGTCATGCCACCGTCGCCGCCGTCGACCCCACCGCGCGGCAGGACCACCAGCTCGCCCTCACCGCAGGTGCCCCGCAGCTCGTACCGGCCCGGCCGGGCGTCGTGCGACACGGTGGCCTCGCCGTAGTAGACGAAGTCCTTCCCGTGCTCCCACTCGTCCTTGCCGTAGTCGCGCTCGGCGTCCTTGCCGTAGTCGCCCTTGTCCTCCTGCCAGGCGCCTCCGCTCGCCTGCCAGTCGTCCTTGCCGCCCTGCCAGTCGTCCTTGCCGTCCTGCCAGGAGCCGTGCTCGTCCTTGCCGTCCTTGCCCTTGTCGTCCGGCCGGCCGCCACGGTCGTCCTTGCCGTGCTCGTCCTTGGCGTCCTTGCCGTACCGGTCCTTGCCGTCGGGGCCGTGCTCGTCCTTGGTCCAGTCCGGCGCGCCCGCCTTCTCCTTCTCCCAGCCCGGCTCGGCGTCCTGGCCGTACTCGTCGTGCCCCTGCCAGTCGCCCGGGTCGACGGCCGCGCCGGCGCCCGCGCCACCCGGCTGCGGCTGCCCTTCCGGCTGGCCGGCGGGCGGCTGGGGCTGGTTCGCCGGAGGCTGCGGCATGCCGTCGCCACCCGGCCCGTTCCCGCCCGGCCCGTCGCCACCCGGGCCGTTGCCACCGGGGCCGTTCCCGCCCGGCCCGTTGCCACCGGGTCCGTTGCCGTCCGGGCCGTGCCCCTCCCCGCCCGGCTCGCCGCGGCCGTCCGGGCCCTTGCCGTGCTCGTCCTTGCCGTCGGGGCCCTTGCCGTGGTCGTCCTTGCCGTGGTCGTCCTTGCCGTCCGGGCCCTTGTCGTCCCAGCCCCAGTCCTGGTCGCCGCCCCAGTCGCCGCCGCGGTCGGCCCAGTCGCCGTGCTCGCCGTCGCGGGCCGGGTGCAGGTCGACCTTGCCGGTCACCTTCGACCAGACGGTGGCGTGCTTCTGCGGCTCGGAGCAGATCGCGAGCAGCTCGACGGTGTCCCCCGCCTTCACCACGTGGGGCTTGGCGATGACCTTGCCCTCGTCGTGCCCGCCCGCGTAGGCCATTCCCGGGGTGAACGCGAGAAGGCCGGCTCCGCCGAGGGCGGCGCCCGCGACCACCTTCCCGAGCATCTTCTTAGCCATGACCAGCGTCTCCATCCCTGTTCGTCCTGAGCCCGACGTCAGTCGAGCTAAGGCTGACGTTAGACCTTTTCGCGACTTATCCGGGGAAAGATTCGCTTTTAGGGATTTGCCGGTGATGTGGCCCCGGCGCGTGCTGCCCGACCGGTAGCGCCGATCAGGCTCTCCACGGCGCTCCCGCGACGCCGGTCCCACTCGTGCTGTCGGCGCCCCTCCGCGCGGTCCGCGTACCGAGTGGAACGTCATGGGTGTCTCCGGGTCGTTTTGACACCCATGACGTTCCACCCGACCTGAGGGGCGCCGGTGGGCGGCGGGGAGTGGGGGTGTGGTGGCGCCGGGCGCCGGTAGGGTGGGCGGCAGGCGTATCGAGCCATTGCCATGGAAGCGCTCCCATGCAAGAATCGCTGCACGCGGTTCGGGGAGCCACACCGCGAGCTCAGACGTCGAGGGCAGCCGGCACCACCGGCCGACGTCCGGCTCCATCGGCCGGTCCTGCGGACCGGTCGGCACCACCACCCCCACAACGCCCGTCCGGGTCGGGCGTCCCCCGAAGAAACCCGTGGCGCGCACGGTCGTTCCCGCAGGACGACTGCCGCCGCCATTTGCGCCGGGCCGTACGCGGATCCGGTCTCGCCCAAGGAGATCAGTGGCATGAATCTGTGGAGAAGGCTGTCCGGCCGGAACCGGACGCTCGCGCTCACCGGCGCCGGCGTCCTGGTAGCCGGTGGACTGGTGACCCTCCCGGTCACCGCGGCGCAGGCCGCCACCCAGTGCAGCGTGACGTACACGACCAGCGACTGGCCCGGTGGATTCACCGGCACCGTGACCATCAAGAACATCGGTGACGCGCTCAGCTCGTGGAACCTCGGCTTCACCTTCCCGAACAGCTCGCAGCGGGTGGTGAACGGCTGGTCCGCGAGGTGGTCCCAGAGCGGCCAGAACGTCACCGCGCAGAACGAGTCGTACAACGGGTCGCTCGCCAGCGGCGCCAGCACCACCATCGGCTTCAACGGCTCCTGGAGCGGCAGCAACCCGAAGCCGACCCAGTTCACGCTCAACGGCACTGTGTGCAACGGCGGCACGCCGTCCACCAGCACGCCGCCGACGAGCACGCCGCCGACCAGCACGCCGCCCACGAGCACGCCGCCGACGTCGACCCCGCCGACCTCGACGCCGCCGACGAGCACCCCGCCGCCCGGGCAGCGGGTCGACAACCCGTACGTCGGTGTGAAGGGGTACGTGAACCCCGAGTGGAAGGCCAAGGCCGAATCGGTGTCCGGCGGCAGCCGGGTGTCGAACAACCCGACCGCGGTCTGGATCGACCGGATCGCCGCCATCAACGGCACGCCGGACAGCAGCTCCAACGGCGCGATGGGCGTCCGTGACCACCTGGACGCCGCGCTCGCCCAGGGCGCCGGCTACATCCAGTTCGTCATCTACAACCTGCCCGGCCGGGACTGCGCAGCGCTGGCCTCCAACGGCGAGCTGGGCCCGGACGAGCTGCCCCGCTACAAGGCCGAGTACATCGACCCGATCGCCGCGATCCAGGGTGACTCGAAGTACCGGAACCTGCGCATCGTCAACATCATCGAGATCGACTCGCTGCCCAACCTGGTGACCAACACCTCGGGCAACCCGGGCGGCACGGTCATGTGCGACACGGTGAAGGCCAACGGCGCGTACGTGAACGGTGTCGGCTACGCCCTGGCGAAGCTGGGCGCGATCGGCAACGTCTACAACTACATCGACGCCGCCCACCACGGCTGGATCGGCTGGGACAGCAACTTCGGCCCGGTCGCCGACCAGCTCAAGGCCGCCGCCGTCGCGTCCGGCAGCACCGTCGCCAACGTGCAGGGCTTCATCGTCAACACGGCGAACTACTCCGCCCTGAAGGAGCCGTACGTCAAGGTCACCGACTCGGTGAACGGCCAGACGGTCCGGCAGTCCAAGTGGATCGACTGGAACCAGTACGTCGACGAGCTGTCGTTCGCCCAGGCGTTCCGGCAGAAGCTGGTCTCGGTCGGCTTCGACAGCAACATCGGCATGCTGATCGACACCTCCCGTAACGGTTGGGGCGGCTCCGCCCGGCCCACCGGCCCGGGCCCCATGACCAGCGTGGACGCCTACGTCAACGGCGGCCGGGTCGACCGGCGCATTCACGCCGGCAACTGGTGCAACCAGGCCGGCGCGGGTCTCGGCGAGCGGCCGCGGGCCAACCCGGAGACCGGGATCGACGCCTACGTCTGGGTGAAGCCCCCGGGTGAGTCGGACGGCTCCAGCAAGGAGATCCCGAACAACGAGGGCAAGGGCTTCGACCGGATGTGCGACCCGACCTACACCGGTAACGCCCGCAACGGCAACAGCATGTCCGGCGCCCTGCCGGACGCGCCGATCTCCGGCGCGTGGTTCCCGGCCCAGTTCCAGCAGCTCATGCAGAACGCGTACCCGCCGCTCTCCTGAGCCGCGGTGAGGGCCACCCGCGGCGGCGGGAGTGAGGCACCGCCGCGCGGGTTCCCCGGGCCCCTGGTCGACGCCCACGTCGGCCAGGGGCCCTCGGCCGTTCCGGTGTCAGGGAACGGTGCGCTCGATCGCCGCCCGGCCCAGCTCGGCCAGGTCGCGGCGGGCCCGCTCCAGGTTCTCCGGCGTCACGTCCTGACCCCGGGCCTGCACCAGGTCCTCCGGATCCCAGGGCTGCTCGGCGCCGGTGCGGATGTCGTCCGGGGCGGCGCCGGTACCGGTGCCGGTCGCGCCGGTCCCGGCCGCGTACGGGTCACCGATGAGGTTCGGCGACCCGGTGTCCGGCACCGCGCCGTCGGGCTCGGTGAAGGTCGGGTTGTCCGGGTCGGTGCCGTCGTTGCGCAACTGGGGCACCGTGCTGTCGTCGTCCACCGCCGCGGCCACCTCGGGGGTCTCCTCCAGCGGCCGCTCGCCACCGCGGTCACGATCGGTCATGCTGCTGCCCTCCTGTCCCTTCGCGTGATCCCCGTGGCCTACCCGGTGCGGGCCGCGCCATGCGGGCGGAGGGGTCAGGACTCGTCGCGGTGCGGCTCCGGCGTCTCGGTCGGGCGCAGCCGCTGCCACAGCAGCATCAGCAGGCCGAACACCAGCATCGCCGCGCCGGCCCACAGGTTGATCCGGACGCCCTGCGCCTTGTCGATCTCGGCGGACGTGTCGAACAGCCCCATCAGGCCGACGATCAGCCCGTACACCACGAACAGGCCGCCGATGACCCGGCGGATGTCGAACAGCCGGGCCGCGGCGGAGCGTTCCTCCCGGGCGTCCTCGGTCTCGTCGACCAGCGGGTCGTGCGCCTCGCCGCCCTGGTAGTGGCGGTCCGCGTTGTCTGCCATGGCGTGCGTCCCCTCCTTCAGAAGACCGGGATGTAGAACAGGGCGGCGAGGATCACGGCGACGACGCCGAGCAGCACCGGGGAGCGGTACCAGGCGGTGTCGCCGGCCAGCGAGTCGTCGGCGAGCGTGGTGTCGCTGAGGCCGTACACCAGCCCGGTCAGCTGGTCGTCGGTCTTCGGCCGGGTCAGCGGCGTGACGATCGCGGCCACCACCGCGACCGTGGCGAAGGCCAGGCCCGCGCCCCAGAAGCTCTCCTCCAGGTCGGAGTTGAAGCTGATCACGCCGCCCTTGTAGAGCAGGTACGTGGCGGTGGCAACGACAGTGCCGGACAGCAGCGACCAGAACCCGGCCAGCGGCGTCATCCGCCGCCAGAACATGCCGATGATGAACGTGCCGAACAGCGGCGCGTTGAAGACCGAGAACAGCGCCTGGATGTAGTTCATGATGTTGCTGAACCCGGCCGCGATGAACGCGGTGCCGATGCCGATGACCACCGCGCCGACGGTGGCGATCCGGCCCACCTTCACGTAGTGCTCGTCCGGCAGGTCCCGCCGGAAGTACGCCTGCCAGATGTCGTACGTGAAGACGGTGTTGAACCCGCTGACGTTCGCCGCCATGCCGGCCATGAACGAGGCCACCAGGCCGGTGACCGCGATCCCGAGCACGCCGTTGGGCAGCAGGTCGCGCATGAGCAGCGGGATCGCGTTGTTGTAGACCAGGTCGCCCTCGTCGGCGCCCAGCCCTTTCACGGTGACCAGGGCGATCAGGCCGGGGATCACGGTGACCGCCGGGATGAGCAGCTTCGGGTACGCGGCGATGATCGGCGTACGCCGGGCGGCGCTCATGTTCCGTGCGGACAGGGCGCGCTGCACCTCGGCGAAGTTGGTGGTCCAGTAGCCGAAGGAGAGCACGAAGCCCAGGCCGAACACGATGCCCAGCCAGTGCGCGCCGAGCGGGTTGCCGGTGCTGCCGGTGCCCTCCCAGGCGTGCAGTCCGGCCTCGCCGAGTCTGGAGTCGCGGACCGCGTCCATCAGGCCGCTGACGCCGCCGACCTTGACCAGCCCGATCACCGTGATCGGCACCAGACCGGCGATGATCACGAAGAACTGGAGCACCTCGTTGTAGATCGCGCCGGAGAGCCCGCCGACGGTGATGTACGCCAGCACGATCACCGCACCGACGATGATCGCGAACCAGAGTGGCCAGCCCAGCAGCGCCTGCATGATCAGGGCCAGCGCGTAGAGGTTCACGCCCGCGATGAGCACCTGCGCGACAGCGAAGCTGATTGCGTTGAGCAGGTGGGTGGGGCGGTTGAAGCGCAGCCGCAGGTACTCGGGGACGCTGCGGACCTTGGAGCCGTAGTAGAACGGCATCATCACGATGCCGAGGAAGACCATCGCCGGCACGGCGCCGATCCAGTAGTAGTGCACCGTCATGATGCCGTACTGGGCGCCGTTGGCGGCCATGCCGATGATCTCCAGCGCGCCCAGGTTGGCCGAGACGAACGCCAGGCCGGTGACCCAGGCGGGGAGCGAGCGGCCGGAGAGGAAGAAGTCCACGCTGGTACGGATCGCGCGCCGGGCGGCGAAACCGACGCCGAGCACCGTGACGAAGTAGAGCGCCAGGATCAGATAGTCCAGGGCGTTCATGTTCAACCGCAGGCCGCCGCCGCCCATGCCCGTGCTCCCCTCGTGTGCACCGCTGCCCGCACCTACCCCGATTGCGAGGTTTCATACCTGCTGTTCGGTCCGGGTACGCGGAAGCCCCGGCCGGTCACCGGCCGGGGCTTCGTGGCGGTTTCTCAGCGGCCCAGCACGCGGTCCAGGAAGTCGCGGTAGCCGCGTACGGCCACCCGGAGCTGCTCGGTGTCGGTGGAGCCGGACTCCTGCCAGGCGCCGAGCCGGGTGCGCTGCTCCCGCAGGGCGGTGGAGAGCGCCTCGATCGCCTCCTCGACCAGCGACTCCGCCTCGCCGACCGCGGCGCGCGGGTCGTCCACGAAGCGGAGCTGCACGTCGCGCCAGCGATCCCGGAAACCCTGCGCGGCCTCCGGCGCGAACAGCGTCGCCGCGTCGGCGGGTACCGCGCCGGGCGTGGGCCGCTCCGCGCCGGACAGCGCCGCGCCGGCGGCTGCCGCGCCCGCCGCCGCGGTGGCGGTGTCGGTGTCCACCCGGTCGTGCCGCCGGTCGGCGCCGTCGGCCGCGGGGACGGCCTCGGCGTCCGGGTCGACCAGGCCGGGCTCGGCGCTGCCGTACCCGACCGCGCCGTCGGCGACCGCGTCGTCCCGGACCATGCCGTCGACCGTGCGGTGGTCCCGGACGACGCCGTCGCGGTCGGCGCCGTCGGTGTGCTCGGCGTCCCAGCGGTCGCGGTCGTGCAGGCGGTCCCCGGCCGTCGGGTCGGCCCGCTCGTCGTCCAGCGGGCCGGTACGTCCCGGCGCGCCGTCGCCCGGCGCCGCGGTGTCCTCGTCGCGCGCGTCGCGTTCGTCCTGCGGACGACCGCCCGCCAGGGCCGAGGCGGCGACCGCGTCGCCCACCGTGGCCGCCCCGAACGCCGTCGGCAGCGGCGCCGGCTCGTGGTACGGGGCCCGCCCGTCGTCGTCGGTCCGGTCGGCCGCGTCGCGCAGCTCCCCGGCGTCGTAGGCGCGGGTCTCGTCGACCTCGGCGTCGCGCCGCTCGTCGGCGACCGCCGGGTCGTCGAAGGTGCCCCGGTCGTCCAGTGCGTCCTCGGGTACGTCGGCCCGGTCGGCGTCGCGCCGGCCGGCGTCGGTGTGCTCACCCGGCTGCGGCACCGGCACCGGTGCGGACCGGACGGCCTCGGGGTGGTCCTGCGTGACCTGCTGTTCCTCCTGGCGCATGGCGGCGGCCTCCTCAGCGGCTCGGGACGTCGTGGTCGTGGTCGGGGTGGCGCTGCTCCGGCTGCTGCGTGGACGTGGGCACCGGCTCCTCGCCGAGCAGGTCGGCGAAGAGGGCCCGGTAGTGCACGAGCGCCTGCCGGAGGTCCTCGGTGCCGGCCTCACCGCGCTCGTTGCGCTGCCGGATCTCGTGGGCGTCGCGGTAGTGGGTGAGGGTGCGGGCGTGCTCGACGGAGAGGTGGGCGATCTGGTCCGAGAAGTCCCCGGTGGGGTATCCGCGCTCGGCGATCAGGCGGCTCACCAGCTCGTCGGCCTCGCCGACGGTCTCCGCGGGGGAGTCGACGAAGCGCACCTGGAGTTCCTCCCAGGCGGCGGCGTAGCGGGCCCGGGACTCCGGGCTCAGCGGGGTCAGCTCCAGCTCGGCGTGCCGGCGCTCGCGTTCCCGCAGCTCACGCTCGGCGGCGCTGCGGCTGTCCTGCTCGGCGACGACCCGGTCGTACTCGGGGCCGAAGCGCTCGCGCAGCGCCCGGCGGCGGCTGGCGACCACGGCGACCGCGACGAGCGCGGCGATGACGGCGACGACGATGACTATGACGACTACCTGGGTGGACGACATGGCTCCTCCTTCGCACGCTGGTATTCCCTCGCGCGGGTGATCGCCAATCCCGTTGTGCCGTACTTTCCGCCCCGGCCGGGAAAAGGCGCGATGTCGCGACCGCCGTCCGGTGCCGGGCCGATGTCCGACTGAGGCCCTCCTGCCCGTCTCGGACCGTAGCGAGAGCCGAGACGGCCGGTAGTGCATCCGCCCCGGATTACGTATCCTGCCCAAGGCGTCCGGGCCGGGGCCCGGCGTCGTGGCCGGCGAACGTGACGGCCGCTGCCGGCGCCACCGAGCGACACCTTCCCGGGCGAGGTCTGATTGAACACCCGTGACTGGCCGATCCGCGCCAAGCTGACCGCGCTGGTCATCGGCCCGGTGACCGGGCTGCTGGCGTTGTGGATCTTCGCCACCACGCTCACCTTCGGGCCCGCGCTCGACCTGCTCTCCGCGCGTACCCTCCTCTACGATCTGGGCCGTCCCGGCGAGGCCGTGGTGGCCGAGCTGCAACGGGAGCGGCGGCTGTCGGTGGTCCAGCTCGCCGGTGACCGCGCCCTCCCCGAGCTGACCGAGCAGCGGGTACGCACCGACGACGCGATCGTCGAGCTGCGCCGCAAGGTCGACGGCGGGGACCTGCGCGACGTCGCCGACGCCCAGCTCGACAACCGGCTCGACCAACTGGTCTCGGCGCTCGACGCGCTGCCCGCCGGGCGCGCCTTCATCGACGACCGGAAGGTCGACCGGGCCGGCGCCGTCGGGCTCTACAGCGGCATGATCGGCTCGGCGTTCCAGGCGTTCGGCGCGATGGCCGCGCTGCCCGACGCGCAGCTCAACCGGGAGGCGACGGCGCTGACCGCGCTGGGCCGGTCCCGGGAGCTGCTCGGCCAGGCCGACGCGCTGCTGGCCGGCGCCGTCACCGCGGGCCGGTACGCCGAGGGCGAGCACGAGCAACTGGTACGCACAGTCGAGAACCAGCGTTTCCTGGCCGAGATCGCGGTCGCCGACCTGCCGCCGGGGGAGCGGACCGCGTACCAGCGGATGACCGAGGGTGCCGGGTTCCTCAAGCTGCGCGCGCTCCAGGACAGCCTGATCCGCTCGTCCGCGCTGCCCGCCCGGTTCGACATGCGGGCGTGGGACACCGGTCACGCCGAGGTCTGGCAGAGCATGCGCGACTTCGAGCTGCGCGGCGCGGACGCCCTGGCCGAGCGGTCGGTGCCGATGGCCACCCGGATCCTCGTGCAGCTCGCCGCCGCCGGTGTGCTGGGCCTGATCGCGATCGTGGTGTGCGTGCTGGTGGCGCTGCGGGTCGGCCGGTCGCTGGCGCAGCGGCTGACCGGCGTACGCGCCGCCGCGACCGAGGTGGCCGAACGCCGGCTGCCCGACGTGGTCGCCCGGCTGCGCCGGGGCGAGGAGGTCGACGTGGCCCGGGAGGCGCCCGAGCTGGACCACGGCGGCGACGAGATCGGCCAGGTGGCGCGCGCCTTCAACGAGGTGCGCCGGACCGCTGTCCGCGCCGCCGTCGACGAGGTCACGCTGCGCCGGGGCTTCAACGAGGTGATCCTCAACCTCGCCCGGCGCAGCCAGGGGCTGGTGCACCGGCAGCTGGCGCTGCTGGACCGGCTGGAACGGCGGACCGAGGACCCGGACGAGCTGGCCGGGCTGTTCCAGGTCGACCACCTGGCGACACGGCTGCGGCGGCACGCCGAGGACCTGGTCATCCTCGCCGGTGCCGCGCCCGGACGGGGCTGGCGCCGCCCGGTCGCGGCTGTCGACGTGATGCGCGGCGCGATCTCCGAGGTCGAGGCGTACGACCGGGTCGACGTGGGCGAGGTGGCGTCGGCCGGGGTGCTGGGGCGGGCCGTCGGCGACGTGATCCACCTGCTCGCCGAGCTGATCGAGAACGCGACCACGTTCTCCCCGCCCGGCACCCGGGTGGACGTCAGCGGCCGGAGCGTCCCGGGCGGCTACACCATCGAGATCACCGACCGGGGGCTGGGCATGTCCGCGCCGGCTCTGGCCGAGGCCAACCGCAAGCTGGCCGAGCCGCCGGAGTTCGACCCGGCCGGCAGTGCCCGGCTCGGGCTGTTCGTGGTGGCCCGCCTGGCCGCCCGGCACGGCGTACGGGTGGAGCTGCGGCCGTCCCGCCCGGCCGGGATCGTCGCCGCGGTGTTCGTACCGTCGGAACTGATCACCGACGAGCCGCCGGTGGGCGCGGACGCCTCCGCCGGGCCGGAACGGCGGCGCCTGGCCAAGGTGACCCGCCTGACCACTGTGCCCCGGCCGGGCCGGCCGGCCCGGCCGGGCCGGGACCGGTCGGAGAACACAGTCGTCCCGTTGCAGTCGGCCCGCGCCTCGACTGTGGAGCCACCCGCCGACGGCGACGGCCTGCCTCGCCGGATCCGGCGCCGCGGCGCGACCGCGCGACCCCGCGCGGCGGTCGCCGACACCCCGGCCCACCGCACCCCGGAGGAGGCCCGCCGGGCCATGTCCGCGTTGCAGGCCGGCACCGCGCGGGGACGCCGGGACGGCTCGCGCGCCGCCGGAACCGATCCGACCACCCCCACCACCGAACCGCGCGACACCGGTACGCCGTCCACCACCGCGGGGCCGGCCGTTCAGCCCGCCCCGCCGGCGCCGGACCAACGAACCGCGACTGAGAGGGACGCCTAGTGGTGCACACGACGCGGCAGAACGCCGATCTCGACTGGCTGCTCGACGACCTGGTGGAGCGTGTCCCCGCCGCCCGCCAGGCGGTGGTGCTCTCGGCGGACGGGCTCCTGCTCGGCGCCTCCACCGACCAGGACCGCACCGACGCGGAACACCTCTGCGCGCTGGCGTCCGGCTTCTCCGGGCTGGCCAAGGGCGCCACCCGGCACCTGGGCGGCGGCGCGGTCCGCCAGACGGTGGTGGAGATGGAGTCGGCCTACCTGTTCGTGACCGCCGCCGGGCAGGGCGCCTGCCTGGCGGTGGCCAGCGACGCCGACGCCGACATCGGCCTGGTGGCGTACGAGATGGCGATGCTCGTCATCCGGGTCGGGGAGAACCTGGCCGCGCCGAGCCGGGTGGCGGGGGAGCGGACCGATGCGCGCTGAGTCGCCGGGGCCGCAGCACGAGTGGCTGGACGCCGACGCCGGGCCGGTGGTGCGTCCGTACACGCTCACCGGCGGCCGGGTGCGCCCACCCGTCGACGGCTTCGACCTGCTGGCGTTCGTGCTCGCCACTTCTGACGCGGACCCGGCCGGCACGCCCGGTCTGCAGCCGGAGCACCGCCGCCTGATCGAGCTGGCCCGGCGGCCGAAGGCCGTGGCCGACCTCGCCGCCGACCTGGACCTCGCCGTGGGCGTGGTCCGGGTGCTGCTCGGCGACCTTCTCGCCCATGGGCTCGTCGCGGTGCACCGGCCACCGGCCACCGCGTACCTGCCCGACGACAACATCCTCAAGGCGGTGGTCAGTGGACTCCGTGCGCTATGACCGGGAGCCGGGGGCGCCGCGAGTGCCGCTGGCTTTGAAGATCCTCATCGCCGGTGGCTTCGGCGCCGGAAAGACGACGCTGGTCAGCGCGTTGAGTGAGGTCCGGCCGTTGCAGACCGAGGAGGTCCTGACCGGGGCCGGGCTCGGCACCGACGACGTCTCCGGGGTCGAGCAGAAGTCGACGACTACGGTGGCGATGGACTTCGGCCGGATCACCATCAACGACGACCTCCAGGTCTACCTGTTCGGCACCCCGGGCCAGGACCGGTTCTGGTTCCTCTGGGACGAGCTGGCGTTCGGCGCGCTCGGCGCGGTGGTGCTCGCCGACACCCGGCGGCTGGCCGACTGCTTCCCCTCGATCGACTACTTCGAGCAGCGGGGCATCCCGTTCGTGGTGGGCGTCAACTGCTTCGAGGGCTCCCGCCGGTTCGGCCTGGAGGCGGTCCGCGACGCCCTGGACCTCGACCCGGACGTCCCGCTCGTGCTCTGCGACGCCCGGGACCGGCAGTCGGGCAAGCTGGTGCTGATCTCGCTCGTCGAGCACGTGGCGCGGCAGCGCGGCGAGCCGGTGCCGGTGGGCTGAGCCCTCGACGCCCGATCCGTCGGGTCTGGCAGGACTGACCGGGCGCGTCACCGGGAAGCCTCTGGTTGGATCGCAGTCAGGACCGACGAGAGGTGGGAGCGGTGACCGGGCAGGACGAGATCGTCCACATCGGCGGCTACACGGCGGAGACGGGTGGGCGGGCCGAGGGCGTCGTGGCGGCCCGGCGGGACCGGGCGACCGGGGAACTGACCCCGCTGGGCGTCGTGGCGGTCACCCCGTCGCCGTCGTTCCTGGTGCGGCATCCGGCGCTGCCGGTGCTGTACGGGTGCAACGAGCTGCCCGACGGGCTGGTGAGCGCGTTCCGGCTCGCCCCGGACGGCGATCTCACGCCGCTGGGCGTCCGCGAGACAGGTGGCGCGGAGCCGTGCCACCTGGCGGTCGCCCCGGACGGGCGGCACCTGTTCGTGGCGAACTACGGCGGCGGCAGCGTGGCGGTGTTCGGCCTGGACGCCGACGGCGCGCCGGGAGAGCGCACCGACCTGGTCCGGCACTCCGGCCACGGCGCCGACCCGCAGCGGCAGGAGCACGCGCACTGCCACATGGTCTCGCCCGACCCGGCCGGGGGTGGGCTGCTCGCGGTCGACCTGGGCACCGACTCCGTCTACCGGTACGACGTCGACGCGTCCACCGGCCGGCTGGCCGAGCGGGAGCCCCGGCTGCGGACGGCGCCCGGGACCGGTCCCCGGCACCTCGCCCGGCACCCGGACGGGCGGCGCTGCTGGCTCGTCGGTGAGCTGGACGCCACTGTCACCGCGTACGAGCTGACGCCGGACGGGCCGCGTCAGTCGACGCGTGTCGACGCCAGCGGCCGGACCGGCCACGTCCAGCCCTCCGAGGTGGCCGTCGGGCCGGGCGGGCGTTTCCTCTACGTGGGCAACCGCGGCGTGGGCACGATCGCTGTCTTCGCGCTGGACGGCGCCGCGCCGGAGCTGGTGGCCGAGGTCGACACCGGCGGTGAGTGGCCGCGGCACTTCGCGTTCGCCGGTGAGCACCTGTACGTGGCCGACGAGCGGGCCGACATGATCAGGATCTTCCGGGTCGATCCGGACGGCGGGGTGCTCGAGCCGGTGGGGGAGCCGGTGCCGGTGGCGAGCCCGACGTGCGTCCTACCGTGACCGGACGGTTACCAATTGGCGGTCCGAAGTGGATTGACATTACCATAAATGACTGACCAGTAACTTAGCGTATGAGTTAGCTGATCAACTGTTTCTGCTGCGTAACTTTCGTCCGAACGGTTGTGGTGGTAACCCCACGAGGTACGCAAGATGGTCACCGTGTCTGGCCGCCATCGCATGCGTTCTCACCTCCGCGGAGCAGGTGCCGCCGCCGTGGCGGCCGCCCTGGTCGCCGTCGTAGCCGGCTCCTGGTTCGGCTACCAGCAGCTGGCCGGCCCGAACTGTTCGGGCCGGATCGAGCTGTCGGTGGCGACCGCCCCGGAGATCGCCCCCGCGGTGCGCGCCGCCGCCGACCAGTGGGTCGCCGACGGTGCGGCGGTGGGCGGGACCTGCATCGCGGTGAACATCTCCTCGTCCGAGTCGGTCGAGGTGGCCGCCGCGGTGGCGAGCAAGCACGGCGCCACGCTCGCCGGCGTCGGGCAGGCCAGCGGCACCGCTGTCACCCCCGACGTCTGGGTGCCGGACTCGTCGACCTGGCTGGTCCGGCTCAAGAGCGGCGGGGCCAGCGCGTTCGCGCCGACCAACGGCGCCTCGATCGCCCGTAGCCCGGTCGTGGTGGCGCTGCCCGAGCCGGTGGCCTCGCGCATAGGGTGGCCGGACAAGAAGCTCCGCTGGTCCGACCTGCTGACCCAGGTCACCGCCAGCAAGCCGCTGCGGGCCGGGATCGTCGAGCCGACCCAGGACGCGGCCGGCCTGTCCGGCCTGCTGTCGCTGACCGCCGCGGCCAGCTCCACCGGCGAGTCCGGCTCGCCGAAGGCGCAGGAGGCGATGGTCGGCGCACTGCGGGCGCTGGCGACCAACCGTTCCTCGCTGCGGCAGGACCTCCTCGCGCGGTTCCCGCGCTCGTCCGACCCGACGGCGATCGCCAACGGGCTGGGGGCGGCGGCGCTGTCCGAGGAGGACGTGATCGCCTACAACAGCACCAAGCCGCCGATCCGGCTCGCCGCGCTCTACCTGGAGCCGGCGCCGATCCCGCTGGACTACCCGTTCGCGGTGCTGCCCGGCATCGAGCCGACCAAGGCGTCCGCCGCCCGGGTCCTCTTCGAGGTGCTGCGTACGCCGGGCTTCAAGGACCGGCTCGCCTCGCAGGCGCTGCGCGCACCGGACGGCAACTGGGGCCGGGGTTTCCAGGCGCCGACCGGCGCGCCGAGCCCGGCCAACGGCGGTGCGAGCCAGGTGCCGCCGTCGGGCCAGGGCGGCGCGGCCGACCTCGACCCGGGTGCCATCTCGACCGCGACCACGACCTGGTCGGTGGCCACCCAGTCGGGCCGGATGCTCTGCGTCATCGACGTGTCCGGCTCGATGAAGAAGCCGGTCGCGACCGCCAACGGCGCGAGTCGGGAGCAGGTCACAGTCGCCGCCGCGAGCCAGGGCCTCGGGCTGTTCGACGACTCCTGGTCGATCGGCCTCTGGACGTTCTCCACCAACCTCCAGGGCTCGCAGGACTGGAGCGAGCTGGTCGGAATAAAGCCTCTGTCCAGCAACCGGGGCTCGCTCCAGCGCGGCCTGGCCTCGATCAAGCCCTCCAGCGGCAACACCGGCCTGTACGACACCATGCTCGCGGCGTACAAGAAGGTGCAGCAGGACTGGGAGCCGGGCAAGGTCAACTCGATCGTGCTGTTCACCGACGGCAAGAACGAGGACGACGACGGCATCTCGCAGAAGGCGCTGCTGGACCAGCTGAACAAGCTGAAGGACGACGAGCAGCCGGTCCAGGTCATCATCATCGGCATCGGCACCGAGGTGAACCGGGCCGAGCTGGAGTCGATCACCAAGGTCACCGGCGGTGGCGCCTTCGTCACCACCGACCCCAGCAAGATCGGCGAGATCTTCCTGCGGGCGATCGCGCTGCGGCCGCCCGCCCCCCGCTGACCTGAAGCTCAGCGCTACTCTTCCGCCGTACCGGAAATCCGGTACGGCGGAAGGCTTCCCGGGTCAAGACACGGGATGAGAACTGACGGTAATGCGTCCGAATCAATCGGTAACCATAATTGTCCAGGCATGATGACCGGGTGCCTCGACCGCGGGCTCCACACCGGAGCCGGGCGGCGACGGGGCGGTCCTGAGCGAAGTGGGGAGGGCCGGTGACCTCGGCGACGCTGTTGACCCCTGCCACGTCGTCGCGACCCGGTGGTGAACGCCCCGGCAAGACGACACGAGCCGCGGAGCGGGCCTACATCCGGGTCCTGGTGGTGCTGGACACCGCCGTGCTCGCCGTGGCCATCCTGGTCGGTTACCTGGCCCGGTTCGGCGACGAGGAACCGACCGGGTCCGAGATCCCGTACGTGGTGGTCGCCCCGGCGCTCCTGCTGGTCTGGCTCGTCTCGCTCAAGGCGATGCGCTGCTACGACGACCAGGTGCTCGGCTACGGCGCCGACGAGTACCGCCGGGTCAGCGCGGCCAGCATGCGACTCGCCGGCGGCATCGCCATCGCCGGGTACATCGCCGACGTCGGCGTCTCCCGGGGTTTCCTGGCCATCTCCTTCGCGGTCGGCACGATCGGCCTGGAGGTGGCGCGGTTTGCGGCCCGCAAGCGGCTGCACCGGGCCCGCGACCGGGGCGCCGGCTGGTCCCGCAAGGTGCTCGTGGTGGGCGACACCGCGCACGTGCTGGAGCTGGTGCACACGCTGCGCCGGGAGCCGTACGCCGGCTACCAGGTGGTCGGCGCGTGCATCCCGGACGCGCTGCTCGCCCCGGTGCCGCAGCGGCTGGGCGACGTGCCGGTGGTTGGCAGCTTCCGGGGCATCCCGGAGGCCGCCACCGCGATCGGCGCCGACACGGTGGCGGTCACCGCCTCGGGCGAGCTGACCGCGACCCGGTTGCGCCGCCTCGGCTGGCAGCTGGAGGGCACCGGCGTCGACCTGGTGGTGGCGCCGGCGCTCACCGACGTGGCCGGCCCCCGCATCCACACCCGTCCGGTCGCCGGCCTGCCGCTGATCCACGTCGAGGCGCCCGAGTTCCGCGGCGCCCGCAAGCTGGTCAAGGGCTTCGTCGACCGGTCCCTCTCGCTGATCGCCCTGCTCGTCCTGGCGCCGCTGCTGATCGTGATCGCGCTGGCTATCAAGATCGACAGCCGCGGCCCGGTGCTGTTCCGGCAGACCCGGGTCGGCCAGGGCGGCGAGGAGTTCGGCGTCTTCAAGTTCCGCACCATGGTGGTCAACGCCGACGCCCTGCTCGCCGAGCTGGCCGCGCGCAACGAGACCGACGGCCTGATGTTCAAGATGCGCGACGACCCGCGCGTCACCCGGGTCGGCCGGCTGCTGCGCAAGTGGTCGCTGGACGAGCTGCCCCAGCTCGCCAACGTGCTGCTCGGCCAGATGAGCCTGGTCGGTCCGCGCCCGCCGCTGCCGTCCGAGGTTGCCCGCTACGACGGCGACGTGGCACGCCGGCTGCTGGTCAAGCCCGGCATGACCGGCCTCTGGCAGGTCAGCGGCCGGTCGGACCTGAGCTGGGAGGACGGCATCCGGCTGGACCTCTACTACGTGGAGAACTGGTCGCTGGCCGCGGACCTGACCATCCTCTGGAAGACGTTCGGCGCGGTGCTCAACAGCCGCGGCGCGTACTGAGGGGGCGGGTCAGGGCTGCGGCCCGAGCCAGTCCAGGCAGACCACCACCGCGTCGTCCACCAGGTCACCGGCGACGAAGGCCCGCAGGTCGCCGATCAGCGACCGGACCGCGTCCAGCGGCTCCATCGGGCCGGTCCGGCGCAGGAACCGGTCCAGCGCCACCTCGCCGTAGCGCACCTGCTCGGTGGTGGCGTCGATCACGCCGTCGCTGACCACGAAGAGCCGGTCCTCGCGCTCCAGCCGGAACCGCTGCGGGCGGTAGTCGGTGCCCTCGAACATGCCGAGCGGGAACTGCTTGTCCAGCTCCTGCTCGGTCACCTCACCGGCCCGCAGCCGCAGCAGCCGCGGCGAACCGGCGTCGACCACAGTCATCTCGCCGGTGGCCAGGTCCAGCTCGATCAGGAGCACGGAGACGTGCTGTTCGCCCCGGTGCTGGGCGTAGATCGCCTGGTCGGCCAGCGCCGCCTGGTCGGCCAGGTCGAGCCCGGCCCGGCGCGCGTTGCGCAGCGCGTACGTGGCCAGCGAGGCGAGCAGCGCCGCCGCAACCCCCTCGCCGTAGCCGTTCAGCACCGCCAGCCAGAGCCGGTGACCGTCGTCGGACCAGTCGAAGCTGTCCCCGCGCACCGCGTACGCCGGCTCCAACTGCCCGGCCAGGCTGAACGACGGCCGGATCCGGCTGCGCCCGGGCAGCAGCTCCCACTGCATCTCGGCGGCCAGCGTGAGCCGCCGGCTGCGCCGGGCGGTGCGGTAGATGTCGGTGGTCGCCGTGACCGCGCTCAGCTCGTGCCCGAGCACAGTGGCGATGGTGTCCAGCTCCCGGCGGGCGTGCGGGTCGGCGGGTACCGGCGAGACCTTCAGCACGCCCCGGCGTTCGCCGCGCATGCCCACCGGGAACCAGCCGACGCCGTCGGCGATCACCGGCTCCTGGTGGTCGAAGGCGCGCCAGGCCGGGTGGCCGGGGCCGGTGACCGACGGGCCGTCATCCAGCGGCAGCAGCTCGGCGAGCCGGTAGTCGACCTGGTACAGCTCGGTGCGGGCGACGCCGTACGTGCGCGCCAGCTCGGCGGCGAGCCGGTCCACGATGAGATCCGTCGGCGCCTCGGTCAGGACCCGGCGCGCGCGGCCCTCCGCTCCGCTCATCTTTGCTCCTTTGCACAGGTCGCCGGGCAGATCCGGGGAGTAGTCTCGGGCCACCATGACCGAAGAGCGCAGTCCCCGGGAACCTGAAACGAGTATGTCCGCCGCACTGGACGAGGCGGCAGGCACCTTGCTCGCCGTCTGGGAGGCGGCCCGGGAGCGCACCACCAGCCGGCTGTCGAGTGCCCAGCTACGCGCGATCATGGTCGTCGAGCAGTATGACGGCATCAACCTCCGCCGGCTCGCCACCCTCACCGACATGTTGCTCTCCTCCGCCAGCCGGCTGTGCGACCGGCTCGTCGCGGCCGGGATGCTGGAACGCGAGCCGGGCCGCTACGACCGGCGGGAGATCTCGCTGCACCTCACGCCCGCCGCCCTCCGGCTCCTCGCCGAGCTGCGTGCCGACCGGCGGCACCGGCTGGAGCGGATCCTCGCCGGGATGAGCCCGGAGGGCCGGGCCGCGCTGGTACGCGGCATGCGCGAGTTCGACGAGGTGGGCCGGCGAGGCGAGGCCCCGGTGGCGGAGGGCTGGCCGATGCTGCAACCGTCCGGGGAACGGATCGGCGACCCCGCCCGGCCGTCCGGTGAGCCGCCGGTGGCCCGTACCGCCTGACTCAGCCTGAACGGCCGTCCGGCGCGGCTTCGCGGGCGGCCCGCAGCCGGGCCGCCACCCGGGGATGCTCGGTGAGCGCCCGTTGCAGCGTGCCGAGCACCTCGTCCAGCAGCGCCCGGCCGCCCCGGGAGGTCAGCGCCTCCTCCTGCCACCCGACGAAGTCGCGCAGCAGCCGGTCGTCGTCCACCCGCACGGCCGCGATCAGCGCGTCCACCAGGTGCGCGATGCCGGCGGCGACCTCCTCGGCGCTCTCCTGCGGCGGGTCCACCGCGGCGAGCGCGAGCCCGACCAGCTCACGCCGCCGGTGCAGTACCGCCACGTACGCGTCGTCGGGCGGGGGCGGCGGCGACCCGGTGTGCGCGGCCGACAACGGCCGTTCCAGCAGCGCCACCGCGTCCCGGGCGCTGGCGCCCCAGCCCGCCGCGCCGATCGCGGTGGCCCACCGGCCGTCCGGGCCGAAGCCGGGACCACCGGCGAGCACCGGCACACCGGCCGCGCGGCTGGCCTCCACCATCCGCGCCGCCCGGACCAGCCGGTTCGGCTGCACGCAGCTCAGCAGCACCGCGTCCGGGCCGGTCTGGTGCAGGTAGGAGACCAGATGCCGGGCCGGCACGCTGGCGCCGAGGAACGTCACCCGCCAGCCGGCCGCCCGGACCACCTCGGTGACGATGCGGGCGGCCAGCGCGTGCCACTCGCCCTCCACGCAGGCCATCACCACGTGCCCGCGTCGCGGCGGGCCGACCGTCGCGCCCAGCGCGTCCACCACCTGCTCGCTGACGTGAGTGGCGGCGTGCTCCTGGGCGACGCTCCACGAGCCGGTGAGCCAGCGCCGGCCGACCTCCCGCTGCGCCACCGCGACCAGGTCGACCAGGACGTCCGCGACCGAGAAGCCGTCCGCCAGCAGGCCGCGCGCCAGCGCCACAGCGCCGGACCGGTCGGCGGCGTCCAGGTGGTCGAGGTACGCGGCGAGCGTCTCCGGCCCGATCCGGCGCCCGGCCGCGGGGGTGGGGCGGTCAGGCGGCGGTGGTGTCACCCGGCCGCCACGGCGAGCATGGCGATGTCGTCGTGGGGTTGCCCGTCCAGCCACTCGTCGACGAGCTGGAGCACCCGGTCCACGAGCGCGGCGGGCGGAAGCCCGGTGCCGGTGGCGAGCGCCTGACGCAACCGGGCGTCGCCGAACATGGCCGGCTCGGTCGGGCCGCCCCTGGCCTCGGTCACCCCGTCGGTGTACGCCAGCAGCAGGTCACCCGGGGCCAGCCGGACCTCGGCGTCGGCGAACCGGGCGTCGGTGAGCGCGCCCACCGGCATGCCGCCCACCCGGATCGTCTCGACGCCGCCGCCGGCACGGACGACGAGCGGAGCGGGGTGCCCGCCACCCGCCATCCGGATCAGCAGCCCGCCGTCCGGCTCACGGCGCAGCGCGCCGAGCAGGAGCGTGGTGAACTGGGCCCGGCGGGCCGCGTCGGGAGCGTCCAGCAGCGCCCGGTTGAGCAGCTCCAGCAGTTCCCGGGGACGCTGCTCGACCAGGCGCAGGGTCTGCAGTGACTGGCGGACCCGGCCGGTCAGCACGGCCGCACCGACGCCCTTGCCGCAGACGTCGCCGAGCGCGAACAGGCCGCCGTCGCCGGTGGGGAACAGGTCGTAGAAGTCGCCGCCGATGCGCAGGCTGTCCCCGGCGGCGCGGTAACCGCCGGCGAGCGTCATCCCGGGCAGGCGGGGCAGCGCCGGCGGGAGCAGGCTGTTCTGGAGCACCCGGGCCAGGTGCGCCTGCTCGCCGTACAGCTCGGCTGCGGCCAGCGCGGCGCCGGCCCGGCCGGCGAACTCCCGGGCCAGGCCGATCTCCCGCTTGTCGAAACCGGGCCGCTCCCGGCGGCGGGCCAGCACCAGCGCGCCGGCCGGGCCGCCCGCGCTGGGCATCGGGCTGATCAACACGGTGCCCGGGCGGCCGAACCCGGCGGGCAGCACCTCGGCCAGGTCGGCCAGCTCGGCGTCCAGCCAGGGACTCGGTTCGGTGAGGTCGCCTTCGAGCGCCTCGACCAGGCCGGGGACGGACTCCACCGTGTGCCAGCCGGCCTGGCCGGTGACCGGGCCGGGATCGCCGGTGGCGTACCGGATCCAGTGCGGCTGGTCCTCGGCGGGCGGAGGCGGGCGGTGCACCACGACTGCCGCGTCGGCCAGGTAGGGCACCGGCAGCGTCACGGCGGTACGCAGCGTCTGCTCGCGGTGCAGGGACAGCCCGAGCCGGCTGCCCGCCTCGGCGAGGAACGCGGTGCGCGACCGTTCGGCCAGCAGCGCGTCGGTGCGCGCGTGTTCCTCGGTGACGTCCCGGACGTACCAGGCGCTGCGGTCGTCGGCAAGGGGACGCCGCAGGCCGCGCAGCCGCCGGCCGTGGTGTTCGGTCTCGAACGCGTCCGATCCGGCGGCGGCCGCGTCGGCCAGCGCCGGTACCCGGCACGCGGCCAGGTCGACGCCGGGCGCCACCTCGGGGAGCAGGTCGGCGGCCATCGCGTTGACGAGCGTCACCACGCCTGCGTGGTCGACCGTCACGACGGCCTCGGCGAGCCCGTCCAGCAGCTCCCGGGCCAGACGGTCGTCAGCCGGTAGCGCGGCCTCGGCAACCCGCCGGGGCCGTCTCCGCGAGGCGTGTCCACCGCCGCTGACCGGCCCCGCGACACCGCCCCGGCGCGCGGCGGTCACCTCCGGTGGCCGGGCGCTTCGGTCGGTCGACCCCTGCGCATGCTGTCGGTGCACCCCTCGCTCGGCGGACTTGTTGCCCGGCGGCAAGCGTACCGAGCGCAGGCACGGAATGCCCGTCGAGGATCATCCCGGCTCAGGTGGTCCGGGCCAGCCAGCCCACCGGCCGGTCGACGATCCGGCGGACCACCGACCCGGCGCCGCCGACCGCCGCGGACTGCGCGCCGAGCACGGCCGGCCGCACAGTGACCGGCGCCCACCCGGCGGTGAGCACCCGGCGGGAGACCTCCGCCTCCACAGTCGGCCGCAGCCAGGGCGCGAGCCGGGCGTATCCGCCCCCGAGCACCACCGTGTCCAGGTCCAGCAGGTTCACCACGCCCGCCACCGCCACCCCGAGGGCGGTGCCGGCGTCGGTCAGGGCGGTCAGCGTGGCCGGGTCACCGGCCTCGGCCAGGTCGGCGAGCCGGGTGGCGGCGGTGTCAGCCGGCAGTTCCGCGCCGGGCAGCCCGGCGGCGGCCAGGATCGCCTCCTGGCCCGCGTACCGCTCCAGGCAGCCCTGGCCGCCGCAGCGGCACGGCCGCCCCTGCGGCTGCACCGGGAAGTGACCGATCTCTCCGCTCCAGCCGCGCGCGCCCCGGTAGAGCGCGCCGTCGAGCACGATCCCGGCGCCGATGCCGATCTCACCGGTGACGTGCAGGAAGCTGCGCGGGCCGGGCGGGCCGGCGTACAGCTCGCCGAGCGCGGCCAGGTTCGCCTCGTTGTCGACCACCAGCGGCGGCACCCCGTCGACCGGCTCGGCCAGCGGGTGCCCGGCCAGCAGCGCCGGCACGTCCACGTCCCGCCAGCCCAGGTTCGGCGCGAGCCGGACCAGGCCGCCGTCGCCCACCAGGCCCGGCACGGCGAGCGCCGCGCCGGCCAGGGTCAGCCCGTCGCGTACGGCGGCAGCGCGCGCCTCGGCGGCGAGCGCGGCGAGCCGGGCGAGCGCGTCGGCGGGGGAGACCGGGCGCAGGTCGGCGCGGCGGACCAGGTGGTGCCGGACCGTGCCGGTCAGGTCGACGACGCAGGCCGCCAGGTAGTCGACGTTCACCTCCAGGCCGAGCCCGGCCGGGCCGTCGGAGGCGAGCACCAGGCCCCGGGCGGGACGGCCCGCACCGGTACGCGGCTCCGGCTCCGCCTCGGCGACCAGCCGGCCGGCGATCAGGTCGTCCACGACGGCGGAGACGGTGGCCCGGGTCAGGCCGGTGTCGGCGGCGATCCCGGCGCGCGAGGGCGGCCGGTCGGCGGCGGCGATCCGCCGCAGCACCACTGCGAGGTTCAACTCGCGCAGGCTGCCCTGCCGGACCGCCCCGGCGGTGCTGGCGCTTGTCACCTCTTGACACTGCCACATCGCCGCCATTTAATTCAACCGCTGAACAAATCGCGGACGACACCACCACCTGGAGGTCTGCCATGGCACCCCGCCCCACCCCCGCGGACAAGTTCTCCTTCGGTCTCTGGACGGTGGGCTGGCCGGCCCGTGACCCGTTCGGTGACGCCACCCGGCCCGAGCTGGACGCCGTCGAGGCGGTGCACCGGCTCGCCGAGCTGGGCGCGTACGGCATCACCTTCCACGACGACGACCTGGTCCCGTTCGGCGCGGACGCCGCCACCCGCGACGCCCGGCTGAGCCGCTTCCGCAAGGCCCTCGACGAGACCGGCCTGGTCGTGCCGATGGTCACCACCAACCTGTTCAACCACCCGGTGTTCAAGGACGGCGGCTTCACCAGCAACGACCGCGACGTGCGCCGGTACGCGCTGCGCAAGGTGCTGCGCAACATCGACCTGGCCGCCGAGATGGGCGCGAAGACGTTCGTCATGTGGGGCGGCCGGGAGGGCGCCGAGTACGACGTGGCGAAGGACGTCCAGGCCGCGCTGGACCGCTACCGCGAAGCCGTCGACCTGCTCTGCGAGTACGTCGTCGACAACGGCTACGACCTGCGCTTCGCCCTGGAGCCCAAGCCGAACGAGCCGCGCGGCGACATCCTGCTGCCCACGGTCGGCCACGCGCTCGGCTTCATCTCCACGCTGGCCCGCCCGGAGATGGTCGGGCTCAACCCGGAGGTCGGGCACGAGCAGATGGCCGGGCTGAACTTCGCCCACGGCATCGCCCAGGCGCTCTGGCAGGGCAAGCTGTTCCACATCGACCTCAACGGCCAGCGCGGCATCAAGTACGACCAGGACCTGGTCTTCGGCCACGGCGACCTGCTCAACGCGTTCGCCCTGGTCGACCTGCTGGAGCACGGCGGCCCGAACGGCGGCCCGGCCTACGACGGCCCGCGCCACTTCGACTACAAGCCGTCCCGCACCGAGGACATGACCGGCGTGTGGGCCTCCGCCGAGGCGAACATGCGGACGTACCTGCTGCTCAAGGAGCGGGCCGCGGCGTTCCGCGCCGACCCGGAGGTGGTCGAGGCGCTCGCCGCCGCCCGGGTGGCCGAGCTGGCCACCCCGACGCTCAACCCCGGTGAGGGCTACCGCGAGCTGCTGGCCGACCGGACCGCGTTCGAGGAGTTCGACCCGGAGGCCGCCGGGGCGAAGGGCTTCGGCTTCGTCCGGCTCAACCAGCTCGCCGTCGAGCACGTGCTCGGCGCGCGCTGAGGCGGGCCGCCATGCCGCTCGTCGCGGGGGTCGACTCGTCGACCCAGTCCTGCAAGGTGGTCGTCCGGGACGCGGAGACCGGCGCGCTGGTCCGGCAGGGCCGCGCGCCGCACCCGCCCGGCACCGAGGTCGACCCGTACGCCTGGTGGGAGGCCCTGCGGGCGGCGGTCGCCGAGGCCGGTGGCCTGGGCGACGTGGCCGCCGTCTCGGTCGGCGGCCAGCAGCACGGCATGGTCTGCCTGGACACCTCCGGTGAGGTGGTCCGCCCGGCGCTGCTGTGGAACGACACCCGCTCCGCCGACGCGGCCCGGGAACTGGTCGAGGAGGCCGGCGGCGGGGAGACCGGCCGCCGGTTCTGGGCCGAGGCGACCGGCGCGGTGCCGGTGGCCAGCTTCACCGCGACGAAGCTGCGCTGGCTGGCCCGGCACGAGCCGGACAACGCCGACCGGGTCGCCGCCGTCTGCCTGCCGCACGACTGGCTCACCTGGCGGCTCGCAGGCGCGCCCGGGCTGGACGCGCTGCGTACCGACCGGGGCGACGCCAGCGGCACCGGCTACTGGTCGCCGCGTACCGGCGAGTACCGGCTGGACCTGCTGGAGCGGGCCTTCGGCCGGCGCCCGAAGGTGCCGGTCGTGCTCGGCCCCGCCGAGGTGGCCGGGCATCTCGACCCGGCGGTGCTCGGCGGTGGTTCGGCGTCCGGCGCGGCCGGTCCGTCCGGAGGCCCGGTGCTCCTCGGGCCGGGGACCGGGGACAACGCCGCCGCGGCGCTCGGCGCCGGGGCCGGTCCGGGCGACGTGGTCGTCTCGATCGGCACCTCCGGCACCGTCTTCGCGGTGGCGGACACGCCGGCCGCCGACTCCACCGGCGCGGTGGCCGGGTTCGCCGACGCCACCGGCCGGTACCTGCCGCTCGTGTGCACGCTCAACGCCGCCCGGGTGCTGGACGCCGCCGCGACGCTGCTCGGCGTCGACCTCGACCGGCTCGGCGAGCTGGCCCTGTCCGCCCCGCCCGGCGCGGACGGGCTGGTGCTCGTGCCGTACCTGGAAGGGGAGCGGACGCCGGACCGGCCGCACGCCACCGGCGAGCTGAAGGGCCTGACGCTGCGCACCTCGACCCCGGCGCACCTGGCCCGGGCGGCGGTGGAGGGCATGCTCTGCGGGCTGGCCGACGGCCTGGACGCGCTCATCGCACAGGGTGCCCGCGCCGACCGGATCATCCTGGTCGGCGGCGGCGCCCGGTCCGAGGCGGTGCGCCGGATCGCGCCGCAGGTCTTCGGCCGCCCGGTGGTGGTGCCGCCGCCGGGCGAGTACGTGGCCGACGGCGCGGCCCGGCAGGCCGCCTGGGTGGCGCTCGGCGGCGAGACCCCGCCCGCCTGGTCGATCGGCGACACCGAGGAGTACACCGGCGAGGCGGTGCCCGCCATCCGCGAGCGCTACGCCCACGCCCGGGGGTAAGGAAGGGCCCCTTCTTAACGCCTGCGGTAGAGGAGGGGCCCCTTCTTAACACGCGCGCCGGCCGGGGGCGGTGTCCCGGATCCGGCCCGCACCTGATTGGCTGCCCTGCATGAAGGGCACGAGGATCTCCCGGCGCGGGAACACGGCACACCGGTTCTACAGCGTCGTGGTCTTCGTGGTGCTCGCCTCGCTGGACAACGTGGCGATCGGCCTGGTGCCTCCGCTGTACGGGCCGATCTCCACCGCCCTCGACGTACCCCAGCGGATGCTCGGCCTGGTCACCGCCGTCAGCTTCCTGGTCAGCGCGGTGGCGGCGGTGGCCTGGGCCTACGTGGGGGACCGCACCAACCGCAAGCCGCTGCTCATGGTCGGCACGCTGCTCTGGGCGGCCGGCACCGGGGGCAGCGCGCTCGCCGAAGGGTACGCGACGTTCCTGGTCGCGCAGTTCGTCGGCGCGGTCGGGCTCGGCGCGGTGGGCTCGGTCGGTTTCTCGGTGGTCACGGACCTGATCTCGCCGCGCCGCCGGGGCCTGGTGATGAGCTTCTGGGGGCTGTCCCAGGGCGTCGGCACGCTGGCCGGGACGCTGCTCGGCGGCGTGCTCGGCGCGACCGACTGGCGGCGGCCGTTCCTGCTGCTGACCGGCGTGGGCCTGGCCGCCACAGTGGCGTACCTGTTCACCTACGATATCCGGCGCGGGCAGAGCGAACCGGAGCTGGCCGGGGCGATCGACGCCGGGAACGAGTACGACTACCGGATCAGCCGTGCCGACCTGCCCCGGATCCTGGCCCGCCGGACCAACCGCTGGTTGATCATGCAGGGGCTGACCGCCCAGGCCGCGTTCGGCTCGCTGGTATGGCTGCCGGTGCTGTTCAGCCAGCGGGCCGAGGCGCAGGGCTACTCACCGGCCACGGCCGTGGTGGTGGGCAGCGTCTTCGCCACCCTGTTCCAGCTCGGCGGTGTGCTGTCCATCGTGGGCGGTCTGGTGGGCGACGCGCTGCAACGGCGTACGCCCAGCGGCCGGGCCATGGTCGCGGCCGTCGGCATCCTCGCGGCGCTGCCGTTCTACCTGGTCCTGTTCTTCGTGCCGATCCGCATCGACGTGCCCGACGGCGCCGGTTCCGGCGCGGTGGTGACAGCCGTGCTGTCCAGCGTGCTGACCGAGCCGTCGGTGGGGCTGAGCCTGCTCACCGCCGTGGTGGCGCTGGCGCTGACGTCGGCGAACTCGCCGAACTGGTTCGCCCTGATCGCCGACGTCAACCCGCCCGAGCACCGGGGCACCGTCTACAGCCTGGGCAACCTGGTCAACGGCGTGGGCCGGGCGGCGGGCAACGGGCTGGTCGGCGTGGCGTTCGCAGGGCTGCGGGCGGCCTTCCCGCCGCCGCTGAACTACGCGGTCGGGCTGGCCGCGTTCCAGCTCTTCTTCATCCCGACCGGGATCATGTACTGGCTGGCCGCGCGTACGTCGCCGCGGGACATCGCGCAGGTGCACGACCTGCTGCACGCCCGCGCCGAGCGCCTGGAGGAAGGAGGGGCCCCTTCTTAACGGTGAGTGTTAAGAAGGGGCCCCTGCTCTACCGGAGGCGTTAAGAAGGGGCCCTTCCTTACACCCGGAACCAGACCGTGACGTCGGTGGGGACCGCGGCGGTGTCCAGCGGCGCGCTCGACACCAGCACCTGCGCGCCGGCCGGCAACGGCGCCGGGTCGGCACCGAAGTTGGTCAGCACGGTGAGGTCGCCGTTGGTGAACGTGAGCACCTCGTCGCCGGAGGTCAGGAACCGCAGCGGGCCCCGGGCCAGCGCGTGCTCGCGGCGCAGCCGCAGCGCGGTCCGGTACAGCTCGTACGTCGAGCCGGGCACGCCGCGGTGCCGGTCCAGCGCGTACTCGGCCCACACCGGCGGCTGGGGCAGCCAGCTTGCGTCGGTCGGCCCGAAGCCGTACGACGGGGCGTCGGCCTCCCACGGGATCGGCACCCGGCAGCCGTCCCGGCCGCGCTCGGTGTGCCCGCTGCGCTTCCAGGTCGGGTCCTGGCGGGCCTCGTCGGGCAGCGTGGTGTGCTCCGGCAGCCCCAGTTCCTCACCCTGGTAGAGGTAGGCGGAGCCGGGCAGCGCGAGCATCAGCAGGCTGGCCGCCCGGGCCCGGCGCAGGCCCAGCGCGGCGTCCGGCTGCGGGTCGTCCACGCCGACGCCGTTGGCCCGGCCGCCGGCGGTGCCGAGCCCGAGCCGGGAGGCGTGCCGGACCACGTCGTGGTTGGACAGCACCCAGGTGGTGGGCGCGCCGACGGAGTCGGTGGCCTCCAGCGAGCGGGTGATCACCGCGTACTGGGCCGGCGCGGTCCACGCGGCCAGCAGGTACTCGAAGTTGAAGGCCTGGTGCATCTCGTCGGGGCGCACGTACCGGGCCAGGCGTTCGGCCGGCTCCACCCACGCCTCGGCGACCAGGATCCGCTCACCGGGGTACGAGTCGAGCACCCGCCGCCACTCCCGGTAGATCTCGTGCACGCCGTCCTGGTCCCACATCGGCGGGCGCGGCTTGTCCACCTCGCTGCCGGAGAGGATCTCCTGCGGCTCCTGCCAGTCGGCCAGGTCCGCCTGCTTGATCAGGCCGTGCGCCACGTCCACCCGGAAGCCGTCCACGCCCCGGTCCAGCCAGAAGCGCAGCACGTCGAGGAACTCCTCGCGCACCTCCGGGTTGTCCCAGTTGAGGTCGGGCTGGCCGGAGTCGAACAGGTGCAGGTACCACTGCCCGTCCGGCAGCCGGGTCCAGGCGGGGCCGCCGAACACGCTCACCCAGTCGTTCGGCGCCTCGGCGCCGTCCGGGCCCCTGCCGTCGCGGATGACGTAGCGCTGCCGTTCCGGGCTGCCCGGCGCGGCGGCGACTGCCGCTTCGAACCAGCGGTGCGCGGACGACGTGTGGTTGGGCACCAGGTCGACGATCACCCGCAGCCCGCGGGCCTTCGCCTCGGCGATCAGCTTGTCGGCGTCGGCGAGCGTGCCGAACAGCGGGTCGACGTCGCGGTAGTCGGACACGTCGTACCCGGCGTCGGCCTGCGGGGACGGGTAGAACGGGGACAGCCAGAGCGCGTCGACTCCCAGCTCGGCGAGGTGGTCGAGCCGGGACGTGATGCCCGGCAGGTCGCCGATCCCGTCGCCGTCGGAGTCGGCGAACGAGCGCGGGTAGACCTGGTAGATGACCGCCTCGGTCCACCAGCCGGTGCCCGGGGCCTGCTGCGTCGCGTCGGTGTTCAGCGCCTTACTCCTGTCTGGGTGGTGCGGGACGAGCGAGTTCTTCAGTGTGCCCGGGGCGGCGCTGTCGATTCGCGCACCACCAGGCGAGTGGGCAGGATCACCGGGGGCGGTGTCCCGTCGTCGGTGTCGGCACCGCGAGGCGCGGGCACCAGGCCCGGGTACGGCTCGGCGGCTCGTACGCCGAGCGGGTCGAGCAGGATGCGGGCGGCGAGCAGCCCCTGCTCGGCGGCCGGCTGGGCGATCGTCGAGAGCCCGAGCACGCCGGCCAGGTCGTGGTCGTCGATGCCCATCACGCTGACGTCCTCCGGCACCCGCAGCCCGGCGTCGCGCAGCGCGGTGATCGCGCCCATCGCCATCTCGTCGCAGGCGGCGAAGATGGCCGTCGGTGGCTCGCCCCGGGCCAGCAGCTCGGTGGTGGCCCGGGTGCCCCCGTCGATGGTGAAGCGCGACTCGACGTCGAGGCTCGGGTCGGGCCGCAGCCCGGCGGCCCGCAACGCCTCCTGGTAGCCGCGCCGCCGGTCCAGGTGGGTGGTGAAGGCCAGTTCGTCGTCCGGGTCGCCGGAGATGTGCGCGATCCGGGTGTGGCCGAGGTCGAGCAGGTGGCGGGTGGCGGTCCGGGCAGCGGCCACGTCGTCGATCCGGACGCAGGGCCACCCGGGCACCTCGCTGCCGGAGCTGATCGTCACGCCCGGCAGGTCCAGCTTCGTCAGCGCGTGCACGTCGGCCGCGCGCAGCGGGGTCGCGACCAGGATGATCGCGTCCACCCGCTTGTGCAGGCTCGCCGTGCGCAGCACCCGCTGCCGGGTCTGCTCCCGGCCGCCGAGGTTGTAGAGCAGCAGGTCGTAGCCGCTGTCCTGGAGGAATTCCTCGACCGCCTCCACCACGGTGCCGAAGAACCATCTGGTGATCCGGGGCACCACCACCGCCACGGTGCCGGTCCGGCCGCCGGCCAGGCGGCTCGCGCTGGGCGACACCGCGTACTGGAGCTGTTCGGCGGCGGCGAGCACCCGGCGGCGGGTCGCGGCCGAGACCGTCGGCAGGCCCCGCAGCGCCCGGGAGACGGTGGCCGTGGAGACCCCGGCCAGACGGGCGACGTCGTCAATCCTGGTCATCGTGAGCTCCCCGCTGTGACCCGGACCCCGCCGCCGGCCGTGCCGGCGGCGGGGCGCCGGATCAACCCTTGACGCTGCCGGCGAGCAGACCTCGCACGAAGAAGCGCTGGAGGGACAGGAACACGATCAGCGGTACGACGATCGACACGAACGCGCCGGCCGTCAGCCGCTGCCACTCGTTGCCGCGGGTGCCGGCCAGCTCCGCGAGCCGGACTGTCATCGGGGCGGTCTCGTCGCCGCCGCCGGCGAAGATCAGCGCGACCAGCAGGTCGTTCCAGACCCAGAGGAACTGGAAGATGCCGAACGCCGCCAGCGCGGGCGTGATCAGCGGCAGCACGATGGTGCGGAAGATCTTCGGGTGGGTGGCCCCGTCGACCCGGGCCGCCTCCATCAGGTCGCCGGGGAGCTGCGAGATGAAGTTGTGCAGCAGGAACACGGCGAACGGAAGCGCGAAGCAGGTGTGCGCGAACCACACCTGGGCGAACTTCTGCTCGTCGACCAGGTCCCACGCGGGGAGGATCTGCACCCCGGCGATGGTGACGCCGGTGGAGAAGAACCGCAGCAGCGGCACAAGGGCCATCTGCAACGGCACGATCTGCAGCGCGAAGATCCCGATGTAGACCCAGTCCCGCCCCTTGAAGTTCATCCACGCCAGCGCGTACGCGGCGAGCGACGCGAAGGCCAGCGGGAAGAGCACCGAGGGGATGGTGATCGCCAGCGAGTTGATGAAGTAGCTGGCCAGCTGCCCGGACGAGCCGCGGCTGAACAGCACCTCCTGGTAGTTCTCCAGCGTGATCTGCGGGTTGCTGAAGAACGTCCACCACCCGGTGGTCTTGATCTCGTTCTCCGGCCGGATCGAGGAGATGAACAGGCCGAAGGTCGGGATCGTCCAGAGCACCGCGATCACGATCGACACGAGCGTGGCGGTACGGCTGTTCAGGCGCTTGCGCACCCGGGCGCCCCGGGTGGTCGGCTCGGTGGCCTGGGCGCCGACTCCGACGGTGGGCGTGGCGGTGGTCATCTCAGCCCTCCCGCTGCTTGCGCAGGTTGCGGATCTGGTAGATCACGATCGGGATCACCAGGACGAACAGGAACACCGCCAGCGCCGAGCCCTGACCGTTCTCCTGGTAGCGGAACGCCTGGTTGTACATCTCGGTCGCGATCACGTTCGTGTCGTAGTTGCCGTTCGTGGCGGTCCGGACGATGTCGAAGACCTTGAGCGTCGCGATGGACAGCGTCACCACCACGACGATCAGCGCCGGCCGGATGCTCGGCATGGTGATCCGCCAGAACATCTGCCACGGGGTGGTGCCGTCCAGCCGGGCCGCCTCGACGATGTCGGCCGGGATGGCCTTGATCGCGGCGGAGAGCACCACCATCGCGAAACCGGCCTGGATCCACACCATGATCACGATGAGCAGGAACGTGTTCAGCGGCGAGTCCAGCAGCCACTGCTTCGGCTCGCCGCCCAGGCTCACCACGATCTGGTTGAGCAGGCCGATCTGGTCGCCCTCGCCCCGGTAGGCGTAGACGAACTTCCAGATGATGGAGGCGCCGACGAACGAGATCGCCATCGGCAGGAAGATCAGGGACTTGGCCACGGCCTCGAACCGGGCCTTGTCCACCAGGACCGCGTAGATCAGGCCGAACCCGGTGGCCACCAGCGGCACCAGGAGCACCCAGATCAGCGTGTTGATCAGGACCCGGACGATCGAGTCCTCGGCGAACATCCAGCGGTAGTTGTCCAGGCCCACCCAGTTGTTGCTGCCGGAGTCCATGAAGGAGAGCAGCGTGGTGCGGATGGCGGGGACCACCAGCCCGACGGCGAGAAGCAGCAGCGTCGGCAACAGGAAGAAGAACGCGAACGTGCCCTCGCGCTGCTTGCGCCGGCGGGGCAGCGGCGCGCCGCTCGCGGAGGCCGCGACCAGCTGCGCCTCCCGGCGCCGGGCGAAGAACGACGGCACCACGTCGAGAAGCAGGAGCAGCCCGCCCACCACCGCGACGAAGGCGATCAGCCCGTACATGAGCATGAGGAACTTCGGCTGCTCCGCCGCGAAGTCGAACTCCATCGACCCTCCCTCAAGGGTTCGGCTAGCAGAGGTGGCCCGGTCCGCGTCCGCGGACCGGGCCACCTGCTAGATCACTTCCAGCTGCCCTCGATGTCGTTCAGGACGGCGGTGGTGTCCTTGCCGTTGATCCAGGCCACCATGCCCTTCCAGAAGGTGCCGGCGCCGACCGCGGCCGGCATCAGGTCCGAGCCGTCGAAGCGGAAGACCGTCTTCTCGTCCTGGAGGATGCCCACGGAGAGCTTGTCCACCGGGTTCGGGACGTTGTTCAGGTCCAGCTTCTTGTTCGCGGAGACCCAGTCACCGATCTTGGCGCGGCTGTTGGCGTACTCGCCGGAGGCCAGGTAGGTCTGCACCGCCTGGACCTCGGGACGGTCGGCGAAGGCCGCGACGAACTCGCCGCCGCCCAGCACCGGCTTGCCCTTCGACGGGTCGATGGCCGGGAAGTAGAACGCGAAGACGTCGCCGTCCTCGGCCACCTTGGTGCCCTCGGGCCACTGGTTGGCGTAGAAGGACGCCTGGCGGTGCAGCGCGCACTTGCCGGCGGTGATGGGCGTGCCGCCCTCCTGGAAGGAGGTGGTGGCGATGCTCTTCACGCCGCCGAAGCCGCCGTTGACGTACTTCTCGTTCTTCAGGATGCTGCCGGCCCGGTTGAGGGCGTCAGCCACCTGCGGGTCGTTGAACGGGATCTCGTGGGTGGTCCACTTGTCGTAGACGTCCGGGCCGCCGGTACGCAGCAGGACGTCCTCGATCCAGTCGGTGGCCGGCCAGCCGGTGGCGTCACCGGACTCGATGCCGGCGCACCACGGCTTGGTGCCGCTGGCCGCGATCTGGTCGGAGAGCTTGATCATGTCGTCCCACGTGGTGGGGACCGTCCAGCCCTTCTCCTTGAAGGTCTTCGGCGAGTACCACACGAAGGACTTCACGTTCGAGCCGAGCGGGGCGCCGTAGAGCTGGCCGTTGACGGTGCTGTACTTCAGCCAGTCGGCGGAGTAGTTCTGCTCGGCCATCGCCTTGGTGTCGGCGCCGACCGGCTTGAGCTTGCCCGAGTCGACGAACCGCTTCAGCAGACCCGGCTGCGGGATGAAGGCGAGGTCGGGGGCGTTGCCGCCGTCCACCCGCACCGGCAGCTGCGCCTCGAACTCGCCGGAGCCCTCGTGGTCGATCTCGATGCCGGTGCAGTCCTCGAACTCCTTCCAGGACTGCTGGAGGCGCTCGTCCTCGATGTCACGGATCGAGGAGTAGATGGTCACCTTCTTGCCGTCGTGACCGTCGTACTTCTCATATGCGCCGCACTCGGCCGAGCCCGCGTTGCTGCTCTTCTTGTCGTTGCCGGTGCCGCAGGCGGCGACGCCGAGCGCCAGCCCCAGGACGCCGGCGACCGCGAGCGCCTGGCGCGATCTGGCAAACGCCATGCCGATCTCCTTCCTTGCCGGCGCGTGGGGGGATCGAACCCGCGCCGGTCCGATGGTCGTCCTCACATGTAAGCGCTTGCATCGTGCCGGGTCCACCCCTGGCCGGACACGGCCCGGTAACAATCCCGAAACCCTGACCACCGGTGATGGGTGCGCTCCCACGAATCTTCCCGGGAACGGAACTTTCTGTCAGGATGTCCGCATCACATTGAAGACTTTCAACATTGGAGGCAGTGGATGCGTAAGCGATGGCTCGCCCTCGGGGCGAGCGCCGCGGTCCTGGCGGCGACCCTCGTACCGGCCGCGCCGGCGATGGCCGCCCCGACGTTCAAGGTCCCGTTCCCGTGCAACCAGTCCTGGTCCGGTCAGACCCGGACCAACCACAGCCCGGCCAACGCGATCGACTTCAACCGCACCGACGACCTGGGCGACCCGGTGGTCGCCAGCGCACCCGGCACTGTCGACGTGGTGACCAACCTCGGCGACACCAGCTACGGCAAGTACGTCCGGATCAACCACGGCGGCGGTCACACCACCTACTACGCCCACCTGAACGCCTTCAACGTCTCCGTCGGGCAGACCGTCGGCTACGGCCGGGTGATCGGGTACGTCGGCACGACCGGCGGCTCCACCGGCCCGCACCTGCACTACGAGCAGCGTCTCAACGGCAGCTCTGTGAAGATCAAGTTCAACGGCGTCCAGGCGCTCTACTGGGGCACCAAGACCTACACCAGTGACAACGGCTGCGGCGGGACGAACACCGGCGAGGGCACCGTCAACACGGCCGGCTCCCCGCTGACGGTCCGCTCCGGCCCCGGCACCGGCTACAGCTCGGTCGGCACGGTGGCCGACGGGGCGAAGGTGACCATCCAGTGCCAGACCAGCGGCACCAGCGTCACCGGCACCTACGGCACCAGCTCGATCTGGGACCGGATCGGCTCCGGCCGGTTCATCTCCGACGCGTACGTCTACACCGGGTACGACGGCTACATCCCGGGCGTACCCCGCTGCTGAACCCGGCGGGCGCGGGGGCGAGCGGCTCCCGCGCCCGTACCGGTCAGGAGTTCAGCCGCCACACCGCGAAGTTCAGCGCGGACGCGAACGTCACCCAGGCCCAGTACGGCAGCATCAGCAGCGTGGCCGGCCGGGAGACGCGCCGGAACAGGGCCACCGTCACCCCGATCGCCAGCCACATCAGCACGATCTCGGCGAACGCCAGCCCGTACGCCCCGGCGCCGAAGAACAGCGGGGTCCAGATCGCGTTCAGCACGAGCTGCACGACCCAGGCCCAGAGCGCGAGGCCGAAACCGACCCGCCGCCAGACCAGCCAGCCGGCGATCGCGATGAGCACGTAGAGCACGGTCCAGACCGGGCCGAACAGCCACGACGGCGGCGCCCAGGCGGGCTGCTCCAGGCCCTGGTACTCGGCGGAGGTGCCCTGGACACCCAGCCCGCCGATCGCGGCGGCGGCGAAGGTGGCGGCGCCGAAGCCGAGCAACGCCAACCACTGGCGGGCTCCGGCGGTGCGCCGGGTGACACTCTGCGACATCTCCATGGCCGAGATGTTTCCGCTCGACCGGCCCGGCAAACGCCCGGGCGCCGCCGGACCCGGACGCGGAAAAGCCGGAGTCACCCGGCCCGGACGTTCCGGTCCGGCAGGACGGAACACCCGGGCCCGGCGACCCCGGCGGGTACGAGAACCGCTGTTACGTGTTGAAGATGCTGACGCCACCCGGGCCGACCAGCAGGCCGACGACGATGAGGACGATGCCCCAGAGGATCTGCCGGCGGAACAGGGCGAGAATTCCGGCGACCACCAGTACGACTGCGAGAATCCAGAGAATCAGCTCCATGTCGGCTGGATACCCGTGCGCCCGATACCGGAAACCTCCCGCTCAGTCGAGCTGATCACCGCCCAGGTGGAAGACGCTGTACGCCTGTTTGATCACCGGGTGGGCCACGTTGCGGACCCGGACCCCGCCCGGTGTGGTGCCGCGCTCGGTGCCGTGGTGGGCGTGCCCGTGCAGCGCCAGCGCGGTAGGTGCGGAGTCGATCGCCTGACCGAGCTGGTAGCAGCCGAGGAACGGGTAGATCTCCAGCGGCTCGCCGGCGAGCGTGTCCGGTACGGGGGAGTAGTGGGTGAGCGCGACGAGCGCGTCGCAGTCCAGCGAGAGCAGCGCGTCGGTCAGCGCGTCGGCGCTCTCCCTGGTGGTCCGCACGAACGCCTTCATCTCCGGCTCGCCGAAGTCGCTGGCGCACCGCCCGGCGAACCCGCCGCCGAACCCCTTCACGCCTGCGACCCCGAGCCGTCCGCCGGGGGTGTCCACCACGACGCCGGTGCCCTCCAGCACCGTGATCCCGGCGTCCTCCAGCACCTTCACCACCTGCGGCACCTCGTCGCACTGGTGGTCGTGGTTGCCGAGCACGGTGATCACCGGTACGCCGAGGTCGCCGAACTCCCGGGCCACGCACCGCGCCTCGGCCTCGGTGCCGTGCCGGGTCAGGTCACCGGCGAGCAGGAGCACGTCGGCGCAGCCGGGCAACTCCTCCAGCGCGGGGCGGAACCGGCCCACCACGTCCTCGTCCAGATGCACGTCGCCCACGGCGGCGATCCGGATCACCATCGAACCTCCCTCACGGCAACTCCTCGACCTGGGTGGGCGCCTGCGTGCGGATCACCCCGATGTCGCTCGTCACGTGGGTGCCCGGGAAGCGCTCGGCCACCCGCCGCAGGATCTCCTCCCGCCGGTGCGGGCTCTCCACCTCGCCGTAGAGCACCAGCCCGTTCTCCCGCCGCACCACCGTGATGCCCTGCTCGGCCACGGTCGGGTCCTCGGCCAGCATGCTCTGGATCTCCGCCTCGACGTACTCGTCGGGGGGAACGTCGCCGGACAGTCCGGTCACAGGGTCTCCCTTCCTCCGGGCGCGCCGCCGGGCAGCACGTCCAGCCGGTCGAGCAGCACCAGGAACGCCTCCGCGTACGGCGAGTGCTGCGTCTCCTTCCGTACCCGTTCCCAGTCGATCTGTTCCCGCAGCGAGCGGGCCAGCGGCAGGGCGCGGGCGAAGTCGCAGTAGTGCTGGGAGAAGCTGAGCAGCTTGTGCACCATGAGCTGGCTGGCCGAGAGCACCGGCATGTGGATCGCGTCGACAGGGCGCACGATCGTGTCGGCGAACGTCTCCTCGGTCACCGGCGTCTCCACCGGCCGGTGGATCAGGTCCACCATCCGGTCCTCGTCGTAGACCTTGACCAGCCAGTCCTCCGGCGGGCGCTCGGCGGTGAAGCCGGCCTCGACCAGCGCCTCCAGCGCCCGGTCGACGTCCACCTCGCGGAGCAGGAAGTCCACGTCGTGGTCGCTGGAGTGACCGCCGTGCGCGTACACCGCGAAGCTGCCACCGAGCGCGAACGGGATCTCGGACTGTTTGAGCACGGCGGCGACCTTCTTCAGCGTGTGCACCAGGGTCTCGTCCCCGCGCTCGGCCATCTGCGGCTCCCTCGTCGTCATTGGGCGGTGGGACCACGATGCGTACCCGGCGGACGCTCCGGTCACACCTGTTGCGGCGCGATCGGCCCGCCAGGGCAGGAAAGCGACATACGGGCCGGTGTGAGCATCGGTCGGATAACCTCGGGAGGGTGGCCAGCTCACTGCGGACGCGGCGGGGCAGGGCCCGACTGCGCACCGTCGCCCTGATCGGCATCGACGGCTCAGGTAAGACCACCCAGGCCCACCGGCTCGCCCAGGCGCTCACCGCGGCCGGCCGTCCCGCCACGTACCACCGCAACGCCGGTGGCCGCCGCTGGCTCGGCCGTATCGCCCAGCGGGTCGGCCGTCCGGACGCGCAGCGGCTCGTCGGGCGCGACGGCCTGCTCGTGGTCGAGTCGGTGCTGCGATGGTTGGCCATCGCGCTCGCGCTGCTCAGCTGTCTGGTGACCGGGCGTACCGCGGTGATGGACAGGTGGTCCGCCTGCCAGTACGCCAGCATCCGGGCACACGGCGGGCAGCGGTGGGAGCGGCTGGCCCGGGCCGGGTACCGGATCTTCCCGGCGCCCCGGGTGACGTTCCTGCTCACCGTCGACCCCGCCGAGGCGTACCGGCGGATCGAGCGGCGCGGCACCGACCACGAGACCATGGAGTGGCTGACCGCCGCGGCCGCCGCGTACCGGGACCTGCCGGAGTACGGCAGCTTCGTGGTGGTGGACGGCACCGGCCCGCCGGAGGAGGTGGCCCGCCGGATCCGGGCGCACCTGAGCGAGTGGCTGCCCGACGACCCGTCAGCCGGTCCCGGCCCGGCTCCGGCCGGCCCGGCTCCGGCCGGCCCGCGCCGCCCGGTCGGTGGCGCCGGGCGGGACGGGCCGGTGCCGGTTCAGGCCCGCCCGTAGACCGGGATGCTCGCGCCGCTGGTGGGCGCGGACTCGGGGGAGGCCAGGAAGCGGATCACCTCGGCGATCTCGGCCGGCGGCACCCAGCGCCCGTGGTCGGCGTCGGGCTGGGCGGCGCGGTTGGCCGGGGTGTCGATGACGCTCGGCAGCACGGTGTTGCACCGCACGCCGCGCTGCCGGTACTCGACCGCGACCGTCTCGGCGAACGCCCGCACCGCGGCCTTCGCGGTGGCGTAGCCGGAGGCGCCGGGGAACGGCGTGACCGCCGCCCGGGCCGAGACACAGACCACCGCGCCGTCGCCGGACGCCATGAGGTGCGGCAGCGCCGCGTGGGTGACCAGGTACGTCGGGCGCAGGTTGAGCCGCAGCATCCGCTCGAAGTCCTCGACCGGGGTCTCGTGCACCAGGGCGCCGGCGGCGTACCCGCCGACGAGGTTGACCACCGCGCGCAGCGGCGCGGCCGGTTCGGCGGTCGCGGCCTCGACCGCCCGCGCGGCCCCCTCGGGCGTCAGCAGGTCGGCCACGACCCGGACCGGGCCGTCGTCCGTCCCGGGCTCCCGCTGGGGTACGACCACCCGCCAGCCCGCGTCGAGGAAGGCGGCGGTGACCGCGCCGCCGAGCCCACCCGTGCCTCCGGTCACCAGCACCGTGCGTTCCGTCATGGACACACGCTAGCCAACCGCCCTGCCGACGGACCGGTGGGCCGTCCGGCCCGTCCGGTCGAGGCCGACCAGGCAGGCCCTGCCGCGCGACGGCGGACCGGCACGTCGGGCGGCAGGAGTGACTCGACCGGAGCGGATGAGGCGGCGGGGCTGCGACAATGGGATCCTTGGCCCGGGGGCGGGCACGGAAGACGGTAAATTTCCCGATACGCGGTGTCATGGTTGACGCTCACGCCGTGTGAAAGTAAGTTTCATCCGTGGCGAAGAGTTCGAAGATTTCTGCGAGTCACGAGCCCGGTGGACTGATCGTCCACATCAGCGGCCTGCTGCCCTCGCTGTCCCCGGCCGAACAGCGGGTGGCCCGGCTGGTCGTCGCCGATCCGGCGGACGCGGCCCGGCGTACGATCACCGACCTCGCCACCGCCGCCGAGACGTCCGAGGCGACAGTGATCCGCTTCTGCCGCTCGGTCGGCATGGACGGCTACCCCCAGCTGCGGATCCGGCTCGCCGCCGAGGCCGCCCGCCGGATCGAGCCGCCGGACGCGCGGGTGGTCGGCGGCGACATCCCGCCGGGTGCCGACCTCGCCCAGATCATCGCCACGATCGCGTTCAACGACGCCCGGGCCGTGGAGGAGACCGCCGAGCAGCTCGACCCGGCGGTCTGCGAGCGAGTGGTCGAGGCGATCGGCGCGGCCGGCCGGATCGACGTCTACGGCGCGGGCGCCAGCGGCTTCGTCGCCTCCGACTTCCAGCAGAAGCTGCACCGCATCGGCCGCATCGCGTTCTACTTTCCGGACGTGCACACCGCGCTCACCTCCGCCGCCCTGCTGGGCCGCGGCGACGTGGCGGTCGGCATCTCGCACACCGGCACCACGTCCGACGTCATCGAGGTGCTGGAGCAGGCCCGGGCGCGCGGTGCCACGACAGTGGCGCTGACCAACTTCCCGCGCTCGCCGATCACCGAGGTCGCGGACCACGTGCTCACCACTGCCGCCCGGGAGACGACATACCGCTCCGGCGCGACCGCCAGCCGGCTGGCCCAGCTCACAGTGGTCGACTGCCTCTTCGTCGGTGTGGCCGCCCGCAGCCGGGCCCGGACGAAGAAGGCCCTGGAGGCCACCGCCGAGGCGGTCCAGTCGCACCGGGTCGGCCCCGGGCGGAGGCGGGGATGACGGCGGGTCGGGTGGAGCGGGACGGCGTGGCGGCGGTGCGACCGGTGGTGCGCGTCGGCGCGCCGACCGAGCGGCGCAACCCGCACAGCGTCGACCTCGACCTGATGTCCACCCGGGACGTGCTCACCGTGATCAACGAGGCGGACCGGCGGGTGCCGGCCGCGGTCGCCGCGGTGCTGGACGAGATCGCCGAGACGGTCGACCTGGCCGTGGCCGCGCTGCGCGACGGGCACCGGGTGCACTACTTCGGGGCCGGCACCTCCGGTCGCCTCGGCGTGCTGGACGCGGCCGAACTGGCGCCGACGTTCAACTCGCCGCGGCACTGGTTCTGCTCGCACCTCGCCGGCGGCCCGGACGCGATGTGGCGGGCCGTCGAGGACGCCGAGGACGACGAGCGCGGTGGCGCCGCCGACGCCGCCGAGTGCGTACGCCACGGCGACCTCGTGGTGGGCCTGGCGGCCAGCGGGCGCACCCCGTACGTCCTCGGGGCGCTCGCCGCGTCCCGGGCGCAGGGGGCCGGTACGGTGCTGCTCTGCGCGAATCCGGAGGCCGAGGCCGCCGCGTCGGTGGACGTCTTCATCGGGGTGGACACCGGGCCGGAGGTGGTCACCGGGTCGACCCGGATGAAGGCCGGCACGGCGCAGAAGCTGGTGCTCAACACGTTCTCCACGGCCGTGATGGTGCGTCTGGGCCGGGTCTACTCGAACCTCATGATCGACATGGTGGCGACCAACGCCAAACTGCGCGGCCGCATGATCTCGATTCTCATGGAGGCCACCGGCTGCGCCGAGGAGGTGTGCCGGGTCGCCCTGCGGGAGGCCGACGGCGACCTCAAGACCGCGCTCGTCGCGCTCGTCTCCGGCGCCGAGGTGCCGGCCGCCCGGGCCGCGCTGGCCCGCTCCGCCCACCAGGTACGCGGCGCGCTCGAACTGCTCGCCTCCTGACCGTTCGGCCCGCCCGTACCGCCGATCCACCCGCCCGGCGCATCCGCCAGGCGGGTGCGACGCGTATCACGTGCAGGGAGGGGACGACTCCTCCCGCACGGATTGTTCAACGAGGCGGAGGGTAATCCTTGAGCACGGCTGAACCGACCGGTCCGCAGGCGCGTATCTCGCAGTGACCAGGATCGCAACGACTCGGTGACGCGGCTCGCTGTGTTCATGGAACAGGCAATGGTGCCATTCCATGGGCGAACGGCGATTTCGCAGCTCCGGTGTGCGCCGAAAACGGCGCCCGCGAGCCGCCCGAACCGGGCCGGTAACAGGAAACATGGACCGGGCTCTCAGCTACTACTCAGGCATTCGTGACAGTTTCGACTCACGACATGGAATCCCCGACGCGTCACATCTGTTGTGTAGGTGTCAGCACCTACGGGCACAGCGGAGGTTACGGGGAGGGCTGATGAACGTGGGGATGGCAAGGAACCGGGCAACCGGCGCGAGCGAGGGGACCGTGGCAATCGTGGACAAGAACATCGGCATGCGTACCGACGAGGTCGCCGAGGAGCGGGACCTGGTCGGCGTCTACCTGCACGAGATCTCCCGGACGCCGCTGCTCGACGCCGCCCGGGAGGTCGACCTCTCCAAGGCGATCGAGGCGGGCCTCTACGCCGAGCACCTGCTCGACGAGGATCGGATCCCCGACGGCGTCGACCGGGAGGACCTGGAGCGGCTGGTCGCCGAGGGTGAGCGCGCGAAGGACCTGTTCATCCGCGCGAACCTGCGACTGGTCGTGTCGATCGCCCGGCGCTACGTGCGCTCCGGGATGCCCATGCTGGACCTGATCCAGGAGGGCAACACCGGCCTGGTCCGGGCGGTCGAGAAGTTCGACTACGAGCGGGGCTTCAAGTTCTCCACCTACGCGACCTGGTGGATCCGTCAGGCCATCAGCCGGGCGATCGCCCAGCAGGAGCGGACCGTACGGCTGCCCGTGCACCTGGTCGAGGACGTCAACCGGATGCGCAACGTGGCCCGGCAGCTCACCCGTGAGCTGGGCAGCGACCCGGAGCCGGAGCAGATCGCGACCGCGCTCGGCGTGACCGTCGAGCGGGTCAACGAGCTGGTCCGCTGGTCGCAGGACACCGTCTCGCTGGACACCCCGGTGGGTGACGACGGTGACACCAACCTCGGTGACCTGGTCGCCGACAGCGACGCGCCGTCGCCCGAGGAGATCGTGCTGACCGGCCTGGAGCGGCAGCGGATCGAGGGCCTGCTCAACCACCTCGACGACCGTTCCGCCGGCATCATGCGGGCGCGGTACGGCCTTGAGGACGGGCGGGAGCACTCGCTGACCGAGGTCGCGTCGCGGTTCTCGCTGTCCCGCGAGCGCATCCGCCAGCTGGAGATCCAGGCTCTCGGCCGGCTGCGTGAGCTCGCTCGCGCGGAGGGGCTCCAGGCGGCCTGACCTGGTAACAATGAACGGCGAACGGCCGGCGTCCGACAGGGGGACGCCGGCCGTTCGCCGTCTTCGCGGTGCTCAGACCCGGCCGTAGCCGGCGATCGTCATGATGTTCATGCCGCGCTTGCTGACGTTGCGTCCGGCGCTGGGCGCGTCGATGATCTGGCCGTTGCCGACGTAGAGCGCCACGTGCCCGAGCCCGGAGTAGAACACCAGGTCACCCGGTTGCAGCTGGCTGCGGCTGATCCGCGTGGTGGCCCCCCACTGCTGCGCCGCGCTGTGCGGCAGCGACTTCCCGGCCGCCCGCCAGGCGGCGAGCGTCAGGCCGGAGCAGTCGTAGCTGCCGGGGCCGTCCTGGGCGTAGCCGTAGGGCTTGCCGACCGCGCCGTAGGCGTACCGCACCGCCGTGCCGGCGTCGCCGGAGACGGCCGGCGGCTTGCCCGCCGAGCTGGGGTTGCCGGGTGCCTCGGTGGCCCGCCCGTACGCCTTGCGCCGCATCTCGTAGAGGTCGGACAGGTCCGCCTCGATCCGCGTCTTCGCGGACTTGAGCTGCTTGGCCTGCGCCGCCTCCCGGGCGAGCGTGACGTCCAGCGCGGTCTTCTGGTCGATCAGCCGCTTCTGGTCGGCGGTGAAGCTGTTGATGGTGCGCTGCCGCTGGCGGGTGAGCTGGTCGAGCGTGCCCAGCCGCTCCGGCAGGGTGGCCTGGCCGCCCGGGTCCAGCAGGGCCGCCGCGGTGCGCATGCCACCGGTCTTGTACGCCGTCGCGGCCAGCACGCCCACGTCGGCGCGGCTGCGTTCGGCCTGTTCCTGCAGCGGCCCGATCCGGGCCTCCAACTTGGCCGCGGTGGCCTTGTTGGTCTTGATGTCCTCGTTGAGCTTGTTGTAGGACTCGACGATTCGCTCCAGCTCAGTCGAGGACTTCTCGATCTGCTTCGTCAGCTCGGCGGGGGTCGGCTCGGCCCGGGCCACCTGCGCCGGGGCGAGCAATGCGGCCGAGAGGCCGGCCACCGCCAGCGAGCGGAGCAGCATCCGTAAGGACGACAAGAGCGGAAAGCTCCTCTCCCACCGGTCGCCGGGCGCGTTCGCGACCCGGCGACACCGGCCCGGGGCCGTCCGGGTGGACGGCTGTCGACCGGGCCGACCTGGACAACCTAACCCGTGATCGCAGTAGTCGGGAGTTCAAGCAGGGGCGAAAGTTGGCAAAGTGGCGGAAAGTGATGAGGGGAACCGGTGGGTGGATGAGGCGACTCGCCCGATTCGTCGTTCTGGGCGGATGTCGCCAGGCAACGCCAGGCAAAGTCATGACAAAGACGGAAATCGTTCTCTGTTTCCGGCGGGCAGGGCCGGGCCGACGCCCCCCGCGACCGCCGAAACCCCGAGGTCAGGTGGCGCGAGGCCAACACAATGAAGCCCGGACGGGAAATCCCACCACGGGATCCCTGCTCCCGGGAGGCCGCCGTGCAGACCGACCGCTCCGCCGCCCAGCCGCCCCGCTCGCCGCGACCGGCCGCACCCAGGCTGCTCTACGCCCGGCCCGGCATCGTCGTCACCGCCGAGCGTTTCACCGTCGGCCGCAACAGCTGGCCGGTGGCCGAGATCACCCAGCTCCGGACCGACCGCGGGCCGCACGACCGGCTCGCGATCCGGGCGGTCGCCGTGTCCGCCGCGATGATCGCCGGGGTGGGCCTGCTGCTCGGCTTCACCGGCGGCCTGCACCGGCTCACCGCCGGGGCGTACCTCATGCTCGGCGCCGTCGGGCTGGTGCCGCTGCTGCTCGTGCTGATCGGCGACCGCGTGCGGCCCCCTTCGCACGAGCTGTGGGGACGGGTGCGCGGCACCGAGGTGCTGCTGTTCAGCAGCGACGACGAGCGGCAGTTCGGCCAGGTCGCCCGCGCGCTGGGGCGAGCCCGGGAGGCGGCGCGGCTGGGCGGCTGGGCCGACCCGCCGGCGGCCGAGCCGTGGCGGCCGGCCCGGTGAGACGCGGTCAGCCCGCGACCGGCTCCGGCGTACGCGACCGCGCCTCGGCGGCCACCCAGTGGCTCACCCGCCGCTCGGCGTAGAACGAGACGAACGGCACGGTGCCGGCGAGCATCACCAGCAGCATCCGCTTCAGCGGCCAGTTCGCCCGGCGCGACAGATCGAACGTGAGCGCCAGATAGAGCATGTACAGCCAGCCGTGCGCCACGCCGACCACGGCCACCACGCTCGGGTTGTCGAAGCCGTACTTCAGCGGCATGCCGATCAGGACCAGCACCACGAGCGCCACGCCCACGATCCAGGCGATCACGCGGTACCGGGTAAAGGCTCCGCCCACCGTCGTCCGTCCTTCCGCACCGGCCTCAGCCGGGATAGTCGCCGGGCCGGGCGCCCGGATTGGCGTTCAACCAGGATAGGTAGCTGTTGTACGCGGCCAGCTCGGCGTCGTCCGCCCCGTCGGCCGGGGCGGCAGGCGCCCGCACGACGCGCACCGGCCGGCGTACCGCCGGGGTGCCGGCGGTCACCGACGGCGCGGGACCGGCCGACGCCGCCGGGTCCGCCGACGACGCCGGGTCGGCGGCGCGCAGCGTCTGGCGGACCTCACGCCACCAGACGAAGATCACGAAACCGGCGAAGACCGGCCACTCGATCGCGTAACCGAAGCTGATCGCGTTCCCCCCGGCGGCGCGGGTGACCTGCCACCAGCCCATGCCGAGGCAACCCGCCACGAGCACGACCATGGCCACGTGGCGGACGATCCACGCCGGTGTCCAGAGCCGATTCATGCCAACGAGAGTACCGGGGCCGCCGGTCGTCTCCGACGCGGCGTCGTAGTCCGGGCGGGGTTTGGTGACACGCCCGCTGGGCATCCGAACAGGTGCCAACCCGAACGAGACGAGGGGGCGACGATGACCGAATCGGTACGCCGGGACGCGAGCCCGGAACAGCGGGTCGCGGAGTGGGACGGCGACCACGCCCGTACCGTCGACGCGGACGGCGAGCAGCTCGGGGTGGACCCGGTGGAGCTGGGTGACGACGACCTGGTCCGGGAGATGCAGAGCCTGCACCGCACCCGGCTGGACACGCTGCGGCACGCCACCGACTCGGCGCTCGCCAACCACCTGCGGCGCACCGCCGAACTGGAGACGGAGTACCTGGCCCGGCACCCCGGCCGGGAGGTCGACCCGAGCCGGCTGCGGGACGCCTGATGGCCAGCCACGCCGAGCGCGGCATGTCCGCGCCGCCGGAGGTGGTGTTCAACACGGCCACCGATCCCGACCGCTCCTCGGCCTGGCTGCCCGAGCGGCTGCGCAGCTCCGGCACCTGCCGGGTCGAGGTCGTCGACGCCGACGACATGCGGGCCCGGTGGAGTGCCGCGGACTGGTCCGCCGAGATCGACGTGGAGCCGGCCGGCGCGGGCGGCGCCCGGGTGCGGCTGGACCTGGCCGGGCCGGACCACGACCTGGCCGACGAGATCCTGGCCAACCTCGACCGCGAGGTGGCCGACAACCTGACCGCCGGTTGAGCCCGGCCCGCACGACGAGCACGAGGAGGCCGGGTTGACCGGGAGTGGCCTGAAGCAGAAGGTGGCGCGCCTGCGCCAGGCGTACGCACCGCACGAGCACCGGCCGCTGGAGGGCTACCTGAAGGCGATGGGCACGTACGCCGGTGTCACAGCCGCGCTCGTCGGCCTGGTCCGCGCGACCGGCCGGCCGGTGCCCGAGCGGCCCACGCCCGCGGACGTGGTGCTGCTCTCGATCGCCACGCACAAGCTCAGCCGGCTGCTGTCCAAGGACGCGATCACCAGCCCGCTGCGGGCGCCGTTCACCCGCTACGACCACCCGATCGGCAGCGGCGAGGTGATGGAGCAGGTCCGCGACGAGGGCAGCCCGACCAGGCACGCGCTCGGCGAGCTGGTGAGCTGCCCGTTCTGCCTGGCGGTCTGGGTGGCCACCGGGCTCACCGGGGGCCTGGTGCTGGCGCCCCGGCTGACCCGGCTGGTCGCCACCGCGCTGACCGCGGTGGCCGCCTCCGACTTCCTCCAGATGGGGTATGCGGTCGCCCAGCAGGCGGCCGAGGGCGGTCGCCACGAGGCGTGACCCGAGGACACGGAAAAGGGGGCCGGCGCTCGCCGGCCCCCTTTTCCGTGTCTCTCACGGTCAGGTGGGGGTGGTGCCGTGGTCCTCGCCGGCCCAGCCGCGCGACGCCTCCGGCTCCCGCTCGTCCTCGTCCTCCCCGGTGACGACGTCCCGGTCCACAGCGGTGCGCTCGTGCTCGTTGGCGAAGTCCGGCTCCGGCAGCGTGTCGACGCCCTCCGGGGGCTGGCCGAGCGCCGCCAGGTGCTCGTGGTCGGGGTTGCGATCGGTCATCTCGCGTCCTCTCGGTCTTCCGGGGGCTCAGGCGACCGTGCCGCCCAGCAGATCCGCCGCCTCGTCCGCCGCGTACTCGCCCTGGGGGAGTGCGGCGATCCGGGTGAGCAGCTCCGCGGGGAGTTCGGCGGCCACCGCCCGGCGGTAGATGTCCGCCTGGGTGATCCGCTCCTGGCCGTGGTAGATGTCGTCGAGCAGGTCGTCGAGCGGCCTGGTGTCGGGCTGCTCGGTCACGGGCGCGTCATCGGTCACGCCGACCACCTACCCGGCACCGAACCGGTCAAACTCGCCCCAACCCCGCTCAGGCCGGCGCCGGGAGCGTGGCCCGGCGGGCGCGCACGGCCTGGGCGAGGTGGTCGAGGACCTCGGCGGTGGCGTCCCAGCCGATGCAGGCGTCGGTGACCGACTGGCCGTACGCCAGCTCCCGGGTCGGGTCCAGGTCCTGCCGGCCCGGCACCAGGAAGCTCTCCAGCATGATGCCGGCGATCCCGCGCTGGCCGGCGGCGAGCTGCGCGGCCACGTCGGCGGCGACGAGCGGCTGGTTGCGGTGGTCCTTGCCGCTGTTGGCGTGGCTGGCGTCGACCACCACCCGCTCCGGCAGGCCCGCGGCCCGCAGCAGTTCCAGCGCCCCGGCCACCGACTCCGCGTCGTAGTTCGGCCGGCCGCCCCCGCCACGCAGCACGAGGTGCCCGTCCGCGTTGCCCCGGGTGTGCATGATCGCCGGGGTGCCGGAGACGTCGATGCCGGGGAAGACGTGCGGCACCCCGGCGGCCCGGATCGCGTCCACGGCGGTGGCGATGCTGCCGTCCGGGCGGTTCTTCATGCCGATCGGCATGGACAGCCCGGAGGCGAGCTGCCGGTGCACCTGGCTCTCCACCGTCCGCGCGCCGATCGCGCCCCAGGCCACCGTGTCCGCGATGTACTGCGGGGTGATCGGGTCGAGGAACTCGCAGCCCACCGGCAGGCCCAGCCGCAGCACGTCGAGCAGGAGCGCCCGCGCGGTACGCAGGCCCGTGTTCACGTCGCCGGAGCCGTCCAGCGCCGGGTCGTTGATCAGACCCTTCCAGCCCACCGTCGAGCGCGGCTTCTCGAAGTAGACACGCATCACCACGAGCAGGTCGTCGGCGACCCGGGCGGCGGCCTCGCGCAGCCGGCCCGCGTACTCCAGGGCGGCGGCCGGGTCGTGCACGGAGCAGGGGCCGACGACGACGAGCAGCCGGTCGTCGTCGCGGTCCAGCACCCGGCCGACGGCACGGCGGCCCGCCACGACGGCCTCGGCCAGCGGGGTCTCAAGCGGCAGGTGGTGGTGCAGCAGGGCCGGGGTGGTCAGCGGCACCACACGGTCGATGCGCTGGTCGATGACCCGATGGGCGTCCTGGGACGTGGTCACGGTGGGGATTCCTTCCGCCGACCGTGCCCCCGTGCCGGGTCCGGGGGATCGAGCCGGCTGCTCGCATACGAAAGGGCAGGGAAATCGATCCCTGCCCGCCGGCTCGAAGAGGTGGTGACGTCAGCTCATGGTCGAGTCACCGGCTCCTCCAGCCGGCTGCCTAAACCATCGATACGACCGCGTCACGTCGGCCAGCGTACCCGACGCGCAGCGGAAAGCCCGCTGTCGTTCCGAAGTGCGGAACGCGGGGTATGTGATCGGCATGACCACGAGCCACGACCCGAGCGACCAGGAACGGATCGAGTCCCGAGCGCATCTGCTGCCGGAGGAGGCGGCGGCCGGCAGCGACGACGCGGAGGCGCAGGCCGACGCGATCCTCACCGAGTCCGACATCCGCGAGGCGGACCAGAACGCCGCCCCCGACACGGTGCTGGAGCACCGCACCTCCGAGCAGACCGTCACCCCCGTCGAGCCGCCCGACTGAGCCCGGCGCCCCGGGCCCGGCGGGAACCCCGGTAACTGTCGTCCCGCAGCCGGGCCAGCGGGCCGGCCAGACGCAACCCCGGCGGCACGTTGCCGATCGGGTCGAACGCGAGCGCGGCGTCCTGGGCGGCGCCGCGCTCGTCGTCGAGGCGTACCTCGCCGAACGGCCGCCACCGGCCCACCGCCGAGGCGACCGCCAGCACCAGCCGGGGCTCGTCGCCGGCCACCGCCGCGCCGGCCTCGGCCAGGCCGCGACCCAGGTCGGGTGACTCCGGGTCGGCCAGCACGGCCAGGAACAGCCGCCGCCCGCCGGCCCGGAACGGCATGATCGACGTGTACGTCCCGGAGAAGCGCCGCCGGGGCAGCGGCAGGTTCCGCAGCACCGGCGCGGCGGCGCTGGAACTCCACAGCAGGTCCACCGGCGGCTCCGGATCGCGGTGCAGCCGTACCGCCACGCCCAGCACGTCCGGCCAGCCACCCGGCGTCGGCACGCCCTTGGACAGGCGGATCGTGGCCGGCCACCGGCCCGGCAGGTCGAGCAGCGGCACCCCGGTCGGCGGTCCCGGCGTACCCCAGATCCGGGTCTCGCCGGCGAACGTGCGCCCGGCCGGGTGCAGCAGCCGGGCGTGCCGGAGCCGGGCCAGCGCGGCGGCGGCGCGCTCGACGGCGGAGGGTGTGGTGGCGGCCATGCCCGCACGGGTACCCCGGCGCGCACCGACGATGCTCCGGCGCGCGTGTCACCTTTCCGCCTCCGAGATCGGATAGCGTCGTCTCATGCCCGACAGCGGTTTCCCCTGGCCGATCGAGACGACCCGACTGGACAACGGCCTGCGTGTGGTGGTGAGCGAGGACCGCACCGCCCCGGCCGTGGCGGTCAACCTCTGGTACGACGTGGGCTCACGCCACGAACCGGCGGGACAGACCGGCTTCGCCCACCTCTTCGAGCACCTCATGTTCGAGGGCTCGGTGAACGTGGCGAAGACCGAGCACATGAAGCTGATCCAGGGCGCGGGCGGCTCGCTCAACGCGACCACCAACCCGGACCGGACCAACTACTTCGAGACGGTCCCGGCCGAGCACCTGGAACTGGCGCTCTGGCTGGAGGCCGACCGGATGGGCGGGCTGGTGCCGGCGCTGACCCAGGAGACGCTGGACAACCAGCGTGACGTGGTGAAGAACGAGCGCCGTCAGCGCTACGAGAACGTGCCGTACGGCGACGCGTGGCTGCGGCTGCTGCCGCTGCTCTACCCGCCGGGCCACCCGTACCACCACGCGACGATCGGGTCGATGGCCGACCTGAACGCCGCCGACCTGGCCACCTTCCAGGAGTTCCACAGCACGTACTACGCGCCGAACAACGCGGTCCTCACAGTGGTCGGCGACACAGAGGCGGCGGAGGTGTTCGCGCTCGCCGACAAGTACTTCGGCGGTCTCACCGCGCGCGCCGACATCCCGGCCGCGCCGGACGGCCGCACCGTGCCGGCCACCGGCCGCCCGGCGGTGGAGACGGTCACCGCCGACGTGCCCGCCCCCCGCGTCTACGTCGCGCACCGCACCCACCCGTTCGGCACCCAGGGGTACGACGTGACCACGGTGCTGGGCACCGTGCTCGGCAGCGGCCGGGGCAGCCGCCTCTACCAGCGGCTCGCCGACGGTGAGCGGATCGCCCAGCCGGACCTGGTCGGCGCGTACGGGGTGGACCTCGCGCACGCGCCCGCCCCGCTGATCGCCACCGCCACGGCCCGTCCCGGGGTGAGCGCCGAGCGGCTGCGCGACGGGCTCGCCGAGGTGGTCGACGAGCTGGCCACCGTGCCGGTGACCGCCGCCGAGCTGGACCGCGCCAAGGCGCTGCTGAGCACCATGTGGTGGCGGCAGATGTCCACCGTCGACGGTCGGGCGGACACGCTCGGCCGCTACGCCACCCAGTTCGGCGACCCGGCCCGCGCGGCCGACCGGCTGCCGGCCTGGCTCGCGGTGACCGCGGAGCAGATCGCCGAGCAGGCCGCCGAGCTGCTCGGCGCCGCCGACCGGGTGATCCTGACCTACCTGCCCGAGGAGAACTGATGTCGCTGATCGCCACCCGTCCCGGCCCCGGCGCCGCCCGCGCCTACCGGTTCCCGCAGGTGGTCCGGCGGACGGTGGCCGGCGGTCAGGTGGTCGCCGCGCACCTGCCCGGGCAGAACCTCGCCGTCGCGTTGCTGCTGCTCGACGGCGGCGCGGGCCGGGAGCCGGTCGGCAAGGAGGGCCTCGGCGCGGTGCTGGCCAAGGCGCTGGAGGAGGGCACCGCGCAGCGGGACGCCACCGCGTACGCGCTGGCCATCGAGGCGCTCGGCACCGAGCTGGCGACCGGGCTCGACTGGGACTCGTTCCAGGTGAGCGTGCAGGTGCCGGTGGACCGGCTGACCGCCGCGGTGGAGCTGCTGGCCGAGGCGGTCCGTACGCCCCGGCTCGACCCGGCCGACGTACTGCGCGTACGCGACGACGAGGCGACCGCGCTGCGGATGGACTGGGCCAACCCCGGCCCGCGTGCCGACGCGGTGCTGCGGGCCGAGCTGTTCGGCGCGGAGCACCGGTGGGGCCGCCCGCTCTACGGCGACCCGGACAGCGTGGCCGCGCTGGAGGTGGACGACGTCACCGTCTTCCACTCGGAGTGGTTCATCCGCCCCGGCACGCTCGTCGTCGCCGGCGACCTGGAGCGGATCGACCTGGACGCGCTCGCCGCGACGGCGTTCGCCGGCGCCGGCGGCGGCCCGGTGGAACGCGGCGGCCCGATCGACGTGCCGCTGGCCGGGCAGCGCCGGGTCATCCTGGTCGACCGGCCCGGCTCGGTGCAGTCCACACTGCGGCTCGGCCACCCGTCCCCGCATCGCGCCCACCCCGACCACGTGCCGATGACGCTCGCCGGCACCGTGCTCGGCGGCGCGTTCACGTCCCGGCTCAACCACCTGATCCGGGAGGTACGCGGCTACACGTACGGGATCCGCGGCGACTTCGCCTCGTCCCGGCGGTTCGGCCGGTTCGCGGTCAGCTCCGGCGTGCAGACCGCGGTGACCGCCCCGGCGCTCGTCGAGTCGGTGGGCGAGATCTCGCGTACCCAGCTCACCGGTGTCACCGAGGACGAACTGGAGGTGGCGCGTTCCTGGCGGGCCGGGCAGCTCTCGGTCGAGTTGCAGAGCCCGCGGGCCATCGCCGCGGCCCTGACCACGCTGGTCGTGCACGACCTGCCGGACGACTACCACGCGCGGCTACGGGAGCAACTGCTCGCGGCGACGGTCGAGGACGTCTCCGCGGCGGCCGCCACCTATCTGCACCCGGAGTCGCTGACGATGGTGATCGAGGGGGACGCGGCGGTCATCCGGGACGAGCTGGTCGCCAGCGGTCTCGGCGAGGTGGTCGACCACACGTGACCGGGCGGGGCGGCGGGCCTGTGATTCCCGTCGCCCCGTATCCGCGCGGTGGGAAACGTTTCCCACCCGCACCGCCAGGCTGGGTAGCCTCGCGGGCATGAGGATCGGCATTGTGGGAGCCACCGGCCAGGTCGGTGGCGTCATGCGGCAGGTGCTGGCGGAGCGCGAGTTCCCGGCGGAGCAGGTGCGCCTGTTCGCCTCGGCCCGGTCGGCCGGGCGCACGCTGCCCTGGCGCGACGGCGAGGTCACCGTGGAGGACGCGGCCGCCGCGGACTACCGCGGCCTGGACATCGTGCTCTTCTCGGCGGGCAAGGGAACCGCGAAGGAGCTGGCTCCCCGGGTCGCCGAGGCCGGCGCCGTGGTGATCGACAACTCCTCGGCGTTCCGGATGGACCCGCAGGTGCCGCTGGTGGTGGCCGAGGTCAACCCGCACGCGATCGCGGACCGCCCGAAGGGCATCGTGGCCAACCCGAACTGCACCACGATGGCCGCCATGCCGGTGCTGCGCCCGCTGCACGACGAGGCCGGACTGGTCAGCCTCGTCGTCGCCACCTACCAGGCGGTCTCCGGCGCCGGCCTGGCCGGTGTGGCGGAACTGGACGAGCAGGTCCGCAAGGTGGCCGAGGACGCCGCCGGGCTCGCCTTCGACGGCCGGGCGGTGGAGTTCCCGGAGCCGCGCTCGTTCGCCCGTCCGATCGCCTTCAACGTGCTCCCGCTGGCCGGCTCGATCGTCGACGACGGCTCCTTCGAGACGGACGAGGAGCAGAAGCTGCGCAACGAGAGCCGCAAGATCCTGGAGATCCCCGGGCTGAAGGTCTCCGGCACGTGCGTGCGGGTGCCGGTCTTCACCGGCCACTCGCTGCAGATCAACGCCCGGTTCGCCCGGCCGATCGACCCGGACCGGGCCCGTGAGCTGCTCGACGGCGCGCCCGGCGTGGCGCTGCGCGACGTGCCGACGCCGCTGGAGGCGGCCGGCCAGGACCCGACGTACGTGGGCCGGATCCGGGCCGACGAGACCGTCGAGCACGGGCTCGCGCTGTTCTGCGCCAACGACAACCTGCGCAAGGGCGCGGCGCTGAACGCCGTGCAGCTCGCCGAGCTGGTCGCCGCCGAGCGCTGACCCGCCAGGGCGTCCGTGCCGGGCCACCCGGCACGGACGCCTGCTCAGCGGGTATGCCCGCCGGGTCGCCGGCCGCCCCGTGCCGGCAGGGCGGGGGTGCCGATGACCTGCGGTTCTTCGAGGCCGAATGCGTCCGGGCCCTGCTCGGCGTGCTCGCGTACGCGATCGCCGGTCTGGTGGGCGTGCTGCTGAGCGTGCCGGCGGCGCTCGTGGTGCTCCTGCTGCTGCCGATCTTCTACGGGCTGTCCAGCAACGGCTCCTATGACCTGCGCCGACGGCTGCGCCACCGGCGGTGAGGCACGCGTTACCCCGCCTGCGCTGGCGGGTAGACCGCGGTGCCGACAGCGAGAGGGGAGCACCATGACAACGGTCGGAGAGTTCATGACGACCCGGTTGGTGACGATGGACGGCAACGACACGCTCATGGCCGCGGCGCAGGAGATGCGCGACAGTGCCATCGGCGACGTGGTGGTGACCGACGGCGACAACGTGGTCGGCATCGTGACGGACCGGGACATCACGGTGCGGGGCGTGGCCGAGAACATGGACCCCACCGCCACCCGGCTCAACCAGGTCACCAGCAAGGACGTGGTGACCGTCAGCCAGTACGACGACGCCGTGGCCGCCGCGGACCTGATGCGCACGTACGCGGTCCGTCGCCTCCCGGTGATCGACGACGGCCGGCTGGTCGGCCTGATCTCCATGGGTGACCTGGCGGTGGAGCGGGAACCCCAGTCGGTGCTCGCGGACATCAGCGCCGACGAGCCCAACAACTAGACCTGCCTGCCGCGGTGACGCCGGCTCCCGGTTCGGGGGCCGGCGTCGCGCGTCCGTGCCGTGGCGCCGCGCTCACCCCGTTCGGGCGAGGTTGACCCCGGATCGGGTGGGGACACGAGCCTCGACAGGTAGACCGCGGATCGCGGGAGGAGTCGCCCGGATGGTGGACATGACCACGAGATTCTTCGAGGACCTGGATCGGCGGGGGTTCGAGCCGCTGCTGGTCAAGACATCCGGAACGCTCCGCTTCGACCTGCACGAGGGCCCGCACACCACGCACTGGCTGCTGGAGATCGATCACGGCAACCTGCGGGTCCGGCAGGAGGACGGCGAGGCGGACTCGGTGGTCGGTACCGAGCCGCGCCTGTTCGCCGAGCTGGTCGGCGGTGAGGAGAACGCCGTCGCGGCGCTGCTGCGGGGCGACATGACAGTCGTCGGCGACCTGCGGCTCGTGTTGCAGGTCGAGCGGGTCTTCCCCGGTCCGCCGGACTCCCGGGGACCGCACCACACGTTCGGCGGGAGGGGTGCCTGATGCCCGGCAGCAACTCCGTCCGGATCCTGGACGGCAACACGTTCGTGGTGTGCGAGGACACCGGCGACATCGAGGCCACACCGAGCGAGCCGACCGGATTGTTCTCGCTCGACACGCGGTACCTGTCGAAATGGGTGCTCACGATCAACGGCGAGCGGCTCAACGCGCTGTCCTACGACGACCTCCAGTACTACGAGGCCCGGTTCTTCCTGGTGCCCGGCATGGCCACGCACTACATCGACGCGAAGCTGTCGGTCATCCGGGAGCGGGCGGTCGGCGGCAGCTTCCGCGAGACGCTGACCATCCTCAACCACGACGAGAAGCCGGTCGACCTGGAGATCCGGATGGACGCCGGATCGGACTTCGCCGACCTGTTCCAGGTCAAGGACGAGATCCTGAACAAGAAGGGCGAACACTACGCCGAGGCCGAGTCGGACCGGCTGCGCCTGGGCTACCGGCGGGGCAACTTCCGGCGCGAGACGCTCGTCTCCGCCAACCAGCCGGCCCGCTACGACCAGCGCGGTTTCGCCTGGAGCATCCGGCTGGAACCCAACGAGCAGTGGGAAGCGGTCATCGACGTGCAGACGTTCGCGATCGGCCCCGGCGGCCGGGACCTGCGGATGGGGCTGCGCGCGCACGGCACCGAGCGGCTCGCGCTCCAGCACGACCTGGAGGAGTGGATCAGCCGGGCGCCGAAGCTGAACAGCGAGCACGAGGAACTCGCCGCGACGTACCGGCGGAGCCTCGTCGACCTCGCGGCGCTGCGCTTCTCGCCGCTGTCGCTCGGCGGGCAGACGCTGCCCGCGGCCGGCCTGCCCTGGTTCATGACCATGTTCGGCCGGGACAGCATTCTCACCTGCCTCCAGGTGCTGCCGTTCGCGCCGGAGATGTCGAAGACCACGCTGCGGATCCTCGGCGCGCTCCAGGGCACCCGGTTCGACGACTTCCGGGACGAGGATCCGGGCCGGATCCTGCACGAGATGCGGTACGGCGAGACCGCCGCGTTCGAGGAGCAGCCGCACTCGCCGTACTACGGCTCGGTGGACGCGACGCCGCTGTTCGTGGTGCTGCTCGACGAGTACGAGCGGTGGAGCGGCGACGGCGCGCTGGTGAAGGAGCTGGAACGGGAGTGCCGGGCGGCGTTGAAGTGGGTCGACGACTACGCCGACCTGCTCGGCAACGGCTACATCTGGTACGAGCGGCGCAACACCGACACCGGCCTGGAGAACCAGTGCTGGAAGGACTCGTGGGACTCCATCTCGTACGCCGACGGCACGTTGCCGCCGTTCCCCCGGGCCACCTGCGAGGTGCAGGGGTACGCGTACGACGCGAAGATGCGGGCCGCCCGGATGGCCCGGTTGTTCTGGGACGACCCCGCGTACGCCGATCAGCTGGAACGCGAGGCGGCGGAGCTGAAGCGGCGCTTCAACAACGACTGGTGGGTCGCCGACCGAGGCTTCTACGCGCTCGCGCTGGACCCGGACGGGCGTCAGTGCGACGTGCTCAGCTCCAACATGGGCCATCTGCTGTGGAGCGGGATCGTGGACGACGAGCGGGCGGCGAAGGTCGCCGAGCATCTGGTCGGTCCCCGGCTCTGGTCGGGCTGGGGGGTGCGGACGCTGGCCGAGGGCGAGGTTCGCTACAACCCGATCGGCTACCACAACGGCACGATCTGGCCGTTCGACAACTCGTTCGTCGCCTGGGGTCTGCGCCGGTACGGCTTCGCCGAGGAGGCCGCCACGGTGGCCAACGGCATCCTCGACGCGGCCACCTACTTCGACGGCCGGCTGCCGGAGGCGTTCGGCGGCTACCCGCGCGAGCTGACCAAGTTCCCGGTGGAGTATCCGACCGCGTGCAGCCCGCAGGCCTGGTCCACGGGGGCGCCGCTGCTGCTGTTGCGCACCATGCTCGGTCTGGAGCCGCACGAGCAGTACCTGGCTGTCGACCCGCGGCTGCCGGTGGGCATGGGACGGATCGAGGTGCTGGACATCCCTGGTCGCTGGGGCCGGGTGGACGCGTTCGCCCGGGGCCGGCTCAACATCGAGGAACTGGCCGACTGAGCCGGCTCAGTGCCCGGGCGGCGACGCCGTGTGCGCCTCGTTCGGCGGGAGCAGGCAGAACTCGTTGCCCTCCGGGTCGGCCAGCACGGTCCAGCGCGGCAGCTCGCGGACGACTGTCGCGCCCGCCTCCAGCACCGCGGCCCGCTCCTCGGCGTCGCCGACCAGGTCGAGGTGGATCCGGCCGGGCTCCGGCAGCACGTCGGCGGGGCTGATCCACAGGTCCGGACGCCGCCCGTGCGGATCGCGCAGCAGCACCGCCTCGGTCGGCGCGAGCGTGCCCTCGGCAAGCTTCACCCGGTCCGCCTCGACCACCGGCAGCCCGGTGACCGCGCTCCAGAACGGGGCCAGCAGGTAGGGGTCGCGGCAGTGGATGACGATCGCGGCGAGATCGGGCATGCCTCGAACCTAGTCGCCCGCGACGGCGGGCAGGACGCTGTCCAGGAACGCGGCGGCAGCCGCGCGCAGGTCGGGCCGGGCCAGGTCGAGCGCGTGCCCGCCGTGGGTGAGCCACAGATGCGCCGGGTGCCCGGCGGCGAGCAGCCGGCCGGTCAGCTCGACCGGCTGGGCGGCCGGCACCGCCACGTCGTCGCGGCCCTGGACCAGCAGCACCGGCACGCCGGAGCCGAGGTGGGTGGCGACCGTCGCGTCGACGGTGGCCGGGTCACCGGCGGCCGGCGGATGGCCCAGCAGGTCCGTCCACGGGTCGTCGCCGGGGGCGCGCCGGCGCCGCTGCTCCGGGTCGAGCGGGTCGACGGGGGCCCAGTACGCGAGCACGCCCGCCACGTCGCCGGGCCGGTCCACCCCGCGCAGGCCGAGCTGGAGGGCCAGCATCCCGCCCGCCGAGTCACCGGCCACCAGCAGCGGCAGGCCGCCCGCCGCGGCCCGGGCGGCCCGTGCCGCGGCGCGGACGTCGTCGAGCTGAGCGGGCCAGCGCGCCTGGTGGGAGAACCGGTACGTGGCCTCGACCACGCGCAGCCCGAGGGACGCGAGCGCGGCCCCGTCCTCCTCGGCGCGGGCCCGCCAGCCTCCGCCGTGGATCCAGAGCAGCACCGCGCGTTCGGTCATGACGCCATCGTCGCCGGGCCCGGGCCGGTGCGCGACCCGGGTCTGCCGAGGGCAGATCGGCCCTACGGTCGCGTAACCTACTCGGGGTAAAGTTTCGACATGTCGGAACTCGTGTACCCCCCTGTGATCACCGCCGCGAAGACGATGTTCCGGCTCCTCGACCTGCGCCTGGACGTGTCCGGCAGCGAGCACGTGCCGCACACCGGCGGCGCCGTGCTCGCGTCCAACCACGTGAGCTACCTCGACTTCATCTTCTGCGGCTACGGCGCGCACCCGGCCAAGCGGCTGGTCCGGTTCATGGCCAAGGACAGCGTCTTCCGGCACCGCGTCTCCGGTCCGCTGATGCGCGGCATGAAGCACATCCCGGTCAACCGGGCCGCCGGCGCCGGGTCGTACGCCGCCGCTGTCGGCGCGCTGCGCCGGGGCGAGGTGGTCGGCGTCTTCCCGGAGGCGACGATCAGCCGCTCCTTCACCGTCAAGGACCTGAAGAACGGCGCGGCCCGGATGTCGCAGGAGGCGGACGTGCCGCTGCTGCCGGTCGCGCTCTGGGGCACCCAGCGGCTGTGGACCAAGGGCCGCCCGCGCACGCTGACCCGCCGGCACACGCCGATCACCATCATCGTCGGCGAGCCGATGGACCCGTCCGCCTACCCGGACGCCACGGCCATGACCGCCGACCTGCGTACCCGCCTGTCGGCGCTGGTCGACCGGGCCCAGCGGGAGTACCCGGACAAGCCCGGCCCGGACGACACCTGGTGGCAGCCGGCCCACCTGGGCGGCAGCGCGCCGACCCCGGAGGAGGCGGTCGAGCTGGACCGGTCCGAGCGCCGCACCCGCAGCGCCTCCTGACCGCGCCCGCGCGCCCGGCCGGCCGCCCGTGACGGGGGACCGTCAGCAGGCGGAGCCGGGCTGGCCGTGGGCCGGGAAGCCGGACCACGCCCACGGCGACGCCTCGTCCTCCGGCGGACGGTAGTAGTCGTCGCGGGACAGGAACTCCACCGGCAGCGAGCCCGGCAGCGTCACGGTGCCCAGCGTCGGGCCGGGGGAGGCGGCCGCCCGGACGGCGAGGACGTCCCGTTCCGGCGGGGACAGGTCCACCAGTTCGGCGTTGGCGAGCCGGAAACCGGCCACCGAGCGGCGTACCTGCCGGGCCAGCGCGGCCACCTGACCGACCGGGCCGGTCAGCGCCAGCGCCGGCTGCCGGATGGTGCGCAGCGCGTCGCACACGATGCGCAGCTCGCCGATGCCGTCGCCCACCTCGGCCAGCTCCAGCCGGGACGGCCACTGCCAGCGGATCTGCCCGCTGACCAGGCGGGACAGCCGGACCGGACGCCGGTGCCGGGCGGCCGCCCGGCTGTCCCGCCCGGAGACCACCGACAGGTCCGAGCCGGTGCAGACGTACGCCAGCCGGCGCTCGGTCACGGTGATCGTCGCCGGGGCGGGCAGCGACCAGCAGCGGACGTCCTCGGTCGGGCCGAGCAGGTGACCGGCGACGCGCAGGACGTGCTGACCGAGCAGGCGTTCGCCCGGCTCGGGCACCAGCTCGTAACGCCGGTCGAGCACGGGACGGGTGGGGTCGTCGTCGGCGTCGAACCGATGCGGTCCGACGAAGAAGGGTGTGGCGTCCTCCGGCACGGTACGACCTCCCGATGACGGTTGGCGGTACCGGTGAGCCTGCCCGATTCCTGGGGTGACTGTCATGACACCTGTTAGGGGGTCGGCCGGTCGGCCGAAGCCTGCGACCGGTAGATGCCGATATCTTCCGGTCGGACGAGTCCGTCCTCGATCGCCCGGGCGAGCAGCGCCGCCTTCGTGGCGGCCGGACGGCCCGCTCGGGTGTACTTGATCCGCGCACGGTCGACGTACTGCTTCACGGTGTGCTCACTGATCTGCATCCGGCGCGCCACCGACGCCTTCGACATCGACTGGAACCACAGCAGCAGCGCCTCGCGCTCCTTGTCCGACAGGGACGGACGGTCCGGACGGGCGTCACCGACCATCGCCCCGGCCAGCGCCGGCGGCACGTACGGCCGGTCGCTCGCCGCCGCCAGCACCGTCGCCACGCAGTGCTCGCGCCCCTCGTGCTTGGCCAGGAACGCGACCGCCCCGGCGTCCAGCGCGGCGAGCATGGTCTGCGGGTCGCTGTGCTCGGAGTAGACCACCACCCGGCGCCCGGCCGCGCTCAGCTCGGCCAGCTTGTCCAGCACCATCCGGCCGTGCAGGCGAAGGTCGAGCAGCACCACCTCGGCGTCCGGCGCGGCCCGCAGGACCTCGTCCGGGTCGTCGCCGGTGGCCAGCACCCGCAACCGCGGTTCGCCGGCCAGCCAGGCGCGCACCCCGTCGATCACCACGGGATGGTCGTCCACGATCGCCACCCCGATCGGGGTTCCGGCGTTCACGTCCGCCGCCAGCGGGTCTGCGTCCATCTGATCTCCCCGTCCCGCTCGTGCAGGTGTTCCACCGGCCCGTCCCCGCCGGTCGCCGGCTCGTCCGGGCCGTCGTGATCCGGTGCCACCAGGCTGACCACCACCTCGTCCGGGCCCGCCACCACTGTGAGCCGCGCCCAGCCCTCGGCCGCGGCGAGCGCTGCGGTGAGCGGGTCGGCCAGCCCGCGCCGGATCTCCACCGGCAGCTCCGGTGGGGTACCGACCGACACCAGGTCGATCGGCAGTCCGTTGCGCTCGGCCAGGTCGGCCGCCGCGCGCAGTTCGTGCAGCAGCGCGTCCGGCACGTCGTCCGACTCGGCGATCAGCCGGCGCAGCCGGGCCGCGGCCAGCACCGCGCGTCGCCGTACCGCCGGGTCGGCCGGGTCGGCGTCGCCCGCCGCCAGTTCGGCCAGCACCTCCTCGGCGGTGCCGCTGACCAGTGCGAGCCGCGCCTGCCGTTCGGTGCGGGCCCGCTCGGCCGCCTCCTGCTCCGCCGCCACGGCCAGCGTCGCCGCCGCGGTCGCGGCCCGGTCCCGGGCCTGCGCGGTGATCGCCGCCGCGCCGACGAAGACCGCCACCGGCAGGGTGGAGGTGCCGTAGACGTACATCGCGGTCCGGCTCAGGTCGGCCGGGGCGGTCGCCCCGTACAGCACCACCGCGACCAGCGCGATCGTGCCGTGCGCGGCGAGCATGAGCAGCAGCCAGCGCACCGGCCGCCGCCAGAGCACCAGCAGGAAGAACCAGGCCAGGCCGCCCCACACCCAGTTGGCGGTGCTGAACAGGAACCGCTCGCCGGTGCCCGCGACCACCGCCGCGTCGACCACCAGCAGCGCCAGTGCCAGCGGCCCGGCCGCCGGCAGCCCGCCGCGCAGCAGGCGTACCCCGGTTCCGACCCCGACCAGCGCGGTCACCAGCCAGCCCGCCGCCACCACGGCCGGGGCCGCCATCCCCTGCCCGGCCCGCAGCACGGCCGGCAACGCGACAGCCAGGTGCCAGGCCGCGGCGATGACGATCGCGGCGACCCGCGCGCCCCGGTCCGACGCGTCGGCCACCGCGTGCGCCTCGGGCGGGGCGGTGACCGCTCCGGAGCGCGTCGCCGCCCGCGGCCGGGGCAGCGGGCGCAGCGCGGGGGCGGCCGTCACCGCCGTGCCCGACTCACTCGACATCGGACCACTCCAGCCGAATCCGGGTGCCGGCGCCAGGGGCGGAAGTCACCACCGCCCGGCCGCCCACAGTGCTCATCCGCCCGTGGATCGACTCGCGCAGCCCGTACCGGTGGGCCGGGACCGTGGACGGGTCGAAACCGGGACCGTCGTCGACCACCTCGACCACGACGGTGCCGCCCTCGCGGGCCAGACGCAGCGACGCGGCCGCCCCCGGCGCGTGCCGCGCCACGTTCGCCAGCGCGGCGGCGGCGCTGTCGGCGAGCGCCGTGGCGACCTCCGCCGGCAGCCGGCACGGCGCAAGCGTGGCGGTCACCGCCGTCCCGGCCAGCACCTCGCGCAGCCGTTCGTCCAGGTCGGCCTCGCCGGCCGCGGTGGTGGTCCGCGCACCCGCCAGGGCGGAGAGGGTACGCAGATCGTCCGCGCACCGCTCGCGCAACGTCGCCGAGTCGGGCACCGCGCCGAGGCCGACCATGGTGAGCGTGCCCAGCACGGTGTCGTGCAGGTCGCGGTTCTGCCGCCGTTCGGCCTCGCGGGCGGCGCGCGCCACCACCGCCTCGTGGGACAACCGCTGGTAGTCGGCGAACGCGGCGTCGGCACGGGCGATCCGGCGGCGCATCACCGCTGTCATCACCGCCGCGCTGCCGGTCTGCACCAGCAGCGTCCCGGCGTGCGCCCGCGCCTCGACCGGGTTGCCGGCCAGCGTGGTGCCGGTGACGTACGCGGCGGTGACCAGCAGGCCGGCCGGCACGGACCAGTGGGCCGGGGCGGTGGCCTGCGCGTTGATGACTGTCGAGCTGGCCAGCACCGCGATCCAGCTCGCCTCGCCCGGCAGCACCTCCGGCGCGACGAGCCACGGGACGGCGAGCGCGGCGGCGGTGGTCAGCGCCACGTCACCGGCGACCAGCGCGCCGCCGATGCCGTGCCGGAACGCGCGGAACGCGTACCAGACCGACCAGGCGGTCAGCACGACGACCGCGGGGATCAGCAGCGCCACCCGCACCGGCGGCGTACGCACCGCCAGCGCGACCACCGCGCCGACCAGGCCGCAGGTGAGCCGCAGCAGCGCCGGCAGGGTGGTGAAGATCAGGCTGAACGCGTCACCCGCCGGGCGGGCCAGCGGGGCCCGTGACAGAGGCATGGCGGCAGCGACCGGCATCGGGGGGATGTCCTTCCGGCAGCGACCCGGCCGGGTCCGCGCGGCATAGATTGACGCTGGAGAATAACATGGTTTGTCGCAACTGGTCACCCTTGGTGCTTGACGAGTTTCGCTCCGGCGTAAAGCAGCCGGCTCTCCGGCCCGGCGGTCAGCGGCGCGCGGCGGCGAGCAGGTGGGCGCTGGCACCGAGGATCGCGGCGTCCCGCTCGAACGTCTCGGCGCAGGCCACCGCGTCGGCGAACAACCGCTCGTGCGGCCCGGTGCCGAGCGCGTTCAGCAGCGGCCACAGCGGACCCTCCACCCCGTACACCTCCGGGGTGGGCAGTCCGGCCGCGACGAAGTCGGCGACCAGTTCCTCCGGCCGGTGGAAGAACGCGGTGGTGAAGCCGGTGGCCGGGTCGTTCACCCCGGTCTCGTACTGGGCGCGCAACGACCGCCGGTTGTCCTCGTCGAGGCGGCCCTGCACGCTCAGGTCGATCAGCGCGGCGTGACGGCTGATCGCCGCCGCCACGATCGTCCCGCCCGGCCGGGTCACCCGCGCCGCCTCGCGCACCGCCGCCACCCGGTCGGCCTGCCGCGGCAGGTGGTAGAGCGGGCCGAGCAGCAGCGTCGCGTCCGCCGCCGCGTCGGGCGACGGCACCGCGCGGGCGTCACCCACCGACGCCGTGACCAGCGGGTACGCCGACCGTGCGGCTGCCACGTGCGCGGGCACCAGGTCGACCAGGTGCACCCGGTAGCCGGCCGCCGCGAGCGGACCCGCGTACGCCCCGGGACCGCCGCCGACGTCCAGCACGTCCGCCGGTGCGGCGGGCAGCAGCCGGGCGAGCAGATCCCGGGTACGCCGTGCCTCCAGCCGGCCCTGCGGCGACCCGTCCAGCCGGTCGGCCTCGACGTAGATCTCGGTGTAGTAGCGACTGATGTCCGGCTCGGCCGGGCGGTGTGCGGGCATCGATCGATGGTCGCCGAGAAGCGGAGCACGGGCATCCGTTTTAGCGGTTGCCCGGCCCGCCTACCCTGCCGGGCATGGCATACCAGCCGGCCATGGTGCCGCCGAAGAAGTCCAAGCGAACCCTGTTCATCGTGCTGGGCGTGGTGCTGGCGATCTGTTGCTCCGGCGGTGTGCTCGGCGGCTTCTTCCTCTTCCGGGCCGTGCAGGAGGCCACCGGCCCGGCGCGGTCCACAGCGGAGACGTTCGCCGAGGCGATCGTCGACCGCGACTATCCCGCCGCGTACCGGCAGCTCTGCACCCGCGTACGCGACCGGGTCAGCGAGGCGGACTTCACCCGGCAGCAGTCCTCCCAGCCGGAGTTCACCGGCTACGACATCACCGGGCTGAACGTGTCGAACAACAACGGGCGGGTGAGCGGGTCGACGACCATCCGCTTCACCCCGGCGGTCGGCACCAACGTCACGCAGTCGTTCCCGATGGTCAAGGAGGACGGGGAGTGGCGGATCTGCGAGTGAGCCGGTAGCGGGCCTCCGCGCGCACCTGATCCACTTGTCGCATGGCCCCACCTCCCACCGCACCGCTTCCGCCGGCCGTCGCGGACCGGCTCGCCCGCGAACGCAACGTCTGGCTCTGCACGCTGCGCCGTGACGGCTCCCCGCACGTCACGCCGGTGTGGTTCGTCTACGCCGACGGCGTCTGGTGGATCGGCTGCGAGGGGCGCAGCGTCAAGGCCCGCAACGTGGCGGCCGACCCCCGCGTCTCACTCGCCCTGGAGGACGGGGTCCACCCGGTCGTCGCGGAGGGCACCGCCCGCCTGCACCGTGCCGGCTTCCCGTCCGGGGTCGTCGCGGCGTTCGCGGAGAAGTACGGGGGATGGGACATCCGGCAGCCGGTCACCCCGGACGGGGACCGGGTGCTGCTGGAGGTGCCCGTCCGGCGGTGGCTGCTCGCCGGAACGGCACGCTAGTTCCCGGCCCCGAAGACCTGGCGGCGCAGTTCGCCAACGCGGTCCGGGGATCCGGCACCGCACGGCGGCGCACGCGATCATGCCCGAGACCACCGACGAAACCGGCGGGTCATCGTGGCCCGGATTCCTGTGCCACTCTCTGCGCCATGCGCTTGTCGTCGGGTCTGCGAGTCGCCGCGGTGGTGGCCGGGCTGCTGTCGGTCGGAGCGGCGCTGCTCGCCATGCGGGAGGCGTCGCTTCTGTGGGCAGTGGTCACGCTGGCTGCGCTGGCCGGCCACGCGTTCACCGCCACCGCCATGCCCCGGGTGAAGTGGGGCGTCGCCGCCGGTGCCGGGCTGTTCGCCCTGGTGGCGGTGGCGAACCTGCACCGGTACCGGGAACAGGTGGCGGAGGTGGGCGAGCCGGCACGGGGCCAGGCTGGGGCGGGGGCGTACCTGCTGGAGAGCTGGCAGTACGGCATCGACCGGCAGCGGCTGACAGCCGGGGGCCTGGCTCTCGGCGTACTCCTGCTTGGCGCTGCCGTGTCGGCGTTGCCGGCACGCGGCGGGCGGCGGGGTGTGGTGACGACGGTCCTGGCGGTGGCAGTGCTCGTCTGGTGCGTGGCGAGCGTGGCGCTGACGCCCGGCGAACCGCCGCTGCCCGACCTGTTCGCGGCGGTGTGGCCGGCGTTGCTCGCCGTGCTGGTGACGGCCGGGGTGCTGGCGTTGTCCGGACGGCGGGGCGACCGGCGCGGGCTCCTCCCGGCGGGGATGGTTCTGCTGTCGCTGGTCGCCGTGCGGGTCTGCGCCGATCTCGCCGCCGCCTGGGCGAGCTGGCGGCCGCTGGTCAGGCCCGCCGAGGACGCCTTCCTGCAACCGGGAATCATGATGAGCGTGGGTGCTGCTCCGGGAGGCGCCCTTGAGGTGTCCTCGGCAGTGGAGACGGCTGTAGCTCTCGGCGGCGTGGGGCTGGCGGTCGCCGGTGCACTGCGCGCCCACCGCGAGACCGCGGGCCGCTGAGAACCCACGGCGTCCGGCGGGCCGCGCCTACGGGTGCGTGTCGGTGATCGCGATGACCTCGTCGAGGCGGTCCAGCGCGGCCCGGAGGTCGTCGACCTTGGCCTGGATGCGCTCGCGCTCGGCGCGCAGCATGGCCCGCTGCCCGGGGTCGGTGTGCCCGGCGTCCCAGCACGGCAGGAGTTCGGCGATCCGGCTGCTGGTCAGGCCCGCCGCGTACATCTGCTGGATGAAGCGCACCAGCGTGATCGTGTCCGGCCGGTAGAGGCGCTGGCCGGACGCGCTGCGCCTGGGGAAGAGAAGACCCTGCTCCTCGTAGTAGCGCACGGCCCGCACCGACACACCTGCGTCGCGCGCCACGTCGCCGATGCGGATCAGCGGCTCGGTCACGGTGACTCCTCTCACCCCGGTCTCGGCGATGAACACTTGCCTCTGACGTCAACGTCAGGTTTTAGCGTACCGGGCATGGACATCAACAACTCGGTCGCCCTCGTCACCGGAGCCAACCGTGGCCTGGGCCGCGCCTTCGCCCAGCGCCTGCTCGAACGCGGCGCCCACAAGGTCTACGCGACCGCCCGCCGGCCCGAGACCGTGGACCTGCCCGGCGTGGAGGTGCTGCCGCTGGACATCACCAGTCCCGCATCCGTACGCGCCGTCGCCGCTGCCGCCCCGGACGTCACGCTGCTCGTCAACAACGCCGGGATCCAGACCGGAACCGACCTGGTGGCCGGTTCACTGGACGCGGTGCGGCACGAGGTGGACACCAACGTGCTCGGCCACCTGGAGATGATCCGCGCCTTCGCGCCGGCACTCGCCCGCAACGGCGGAGGCGCGATCGTGAACGTGCTCTCCGCCATGTCGTGGTTCGGGACCAGAGGCGCAGGCGCGTACCACCTGACCAAAGCCGCCGCGTGGGCGATGACGAACGGCGTACGCCTGGAACTCGCCGACCGGGGCACGCTCGTGACGGCGGTACACCTCGGCCTGGCCGACACCGACATGTCAGCCGGCTGGCCCGTGGACAAGATCGCGCCGTCCGACCTGGCCGACGCGGCGCTCGACGGCGTCGAGGCGGGTGCCGCCGAAGTCCTCGCCGACCAGTGGAGCCGCGACGTCAAGTCCCGGCTGACGCTGACGCCGGAGGAGTTCAACGCCGCGATGGACCGGGCGTTGGCGGCGCTGGCGGCGGCCTGAGGTGTTTCAGCCGGCCCGTCCGTCGCGCCGTGCACGCGGAGGGCCGGCTGTACGGTCCCGGCCGTGGCCGCGTTCGACGCGGAGCCGTCGGCCGTCGTCGGCGGGGTCGCTGCGCGAAGCGGTCGCCGTCACCCGGCGAGGTGGCCGGTGGCTCGCAGCAGCGCCCGGGAGAAGCGGTTGAGATTGGCACCGGCTAGCTGCGGTGGGGTGAACCAGTCCAGCTCGCTGATCTCCTCGCGGTCCGCGATCGGTTCTCCGTCGGCGATGGTCGCCTGGTAGACCGCGGTGACGTAGGCGACCCGGTCGCCGTTGGGGTAGGTCACCTCGAAATCTGGGCCGCCGAGCACGTCCAGCAGCCGCGGCGGGCAGATCCGAATGCCGATCTCCTCGCGGATCTCGCGCACGGCCGCCTGGGCCGGGGACTCTCCGATGTCGACAGCGCCGCCGGGTACCGCCCACCCGTTCCCGTCCTCGACGTGACGTACCAGCAGGATCCGTGCGCGATCGTCGACGACGATGACCGACACCGACGGCATCTGGATCAACTCGTGGCCGATCATCGTGCGGAGCCGGGCCAGGTGCGAGGAGATGGCCATCAGGGCACGGTAGCCCCTGCGCGTCGCCCCGACCGACTGTGCCGCTGCGCGAAGCGCGATCGGGCGGCAGATCCGGATGCCCGCAGTCAGGCACACCGGTATTCGTTCGGGCGACTCCGCTCTCTGCGGTCCCGAATGACGACCTTGCCGGACCCGACGGTAGTGGTGCAGTCCGGGCCGTGTACGTCGAGGCTGGCGATATCGGTGGTGATCGCGGCCGAGCCGAAGTAAGCGGGATCGAGGACGAAGGCCACACGGGTACCGGCCCCGAGGGGAGCGGAGAACTCCGCAGGTGGCTCGACCGGCCGCAAACCGACGAGGCGCTGCCGAAAGCCGTGGCCGTGTCGCCAGACTTCGACAGTGGTCTGCAGACTCACCGCCGCCGCCGCGGCGCTCGACCAGCGCTCGCTCGTGAGCAGCGAGCCGTAGTAGCCGAGCTTCGGCATGCCCCGGCCGGTCAGGACGTCCGCCTGGTCGTCGGTCACCGAGAAGATGAGGTCAGCGTTGATCTCCGCTACGACGTCGGGCGTGTGGCTCGCGGCGACAATGGTTGCCGGGTGAAACGCGTGTCCCACCACCGCGCACAGCACCCGAGTCGCCAGACGAGGATCGTCCCTGCCCACCCCGAAATACATACCAGGTCGCTCGCGTACGGAGTCGTCGAACTCCAGGACCCTGATCTTCGCGAGTCTGTAGTCAGGCTCCGTCACGCCACCCACGCTATCCAGGCGAGGCCCACGCGGCTATCGGCATGACAGGACGTCTCGTCTTCGGCCGACTTGGCTTCACGGTGGTGAGGTGCGCCCGGCAGGATTCGAACCTGCGGCCTTGGGATTAGAAGTGGTGATGCGGTAGCGAGCTGCAGCCTCTGCTCCTTCTCAAGCTGCACAAACCCTTCCCTCGGTGTCGTTGGCTTGCCCTGGTGTCCTGCATTTCGCACCACGGTTGGCCCCACAAGCATGCCCCGCTTGCATCGGCCCTAGGGGTGGGCCAGTGCTCACTAGGCAGCGTGGCTGCGTCTCGGGCGGGGTCAGCTTCGTGCTTGGCAGGCCAACTTGGCGGGCCCAGACGGCTGTTGCCGCCCATCTATACGATGGCACCGATAACCCATTTTTGCTGGAAGGATGCGACGTGCCGGTTGGGCTTGCAGTTGCTGCCTCTGCTCAGGACATGGATCTGCTGATAAGCGCGGCCAGCTCGTTGCAGGAGGTCAAGATCTCAGAGCGCAGGCCGTTAGATACCGCTGGTGACGGCCTTGCCTTTCCGCTCGATGCCGGCTTGGCGCTTCAAGCATTAGAGGTGGCCGGAGCTGTTGCTGGCTCTGTCGAGGCAATGCGCCTCCTGCTGGAGGCTTGGCGGAAGGTCCGCAGTAAGCGAAGTGGGGATTCTGCGGACACTTCATCTCAGATTTTTATCTGCAACCTGCGAACCGGCGAGGTCATGTATTCCGGCGATCAGTTAGACGCTGCGGTCATTGATGCCGTGTTGTCTAAGGTGGAAAAAGGCTCTCGTGACTGATGGGACACTTCGATCCATCTCTTATGCGGGTCGTAATGGAGACGTCGTCGTTGTTCCCCGACGACGTCTTGCTTGATGCCGGAAACCCCCTGCGAAGAAATCTCGACGGGGTCTTCGATCGTCAGGATTTTTCGGCGCACCTGGTGCGGAGCGAGTTTCATAGGGCAATGGTTGTTGCCCACGAGCAGCGTCATTACCTCGACTATCACCTGACGAATTATGGTAGTTGGGTTTCGAGATTTTGGGGCCAAGTTAAACAAACCGTGCCGGCCTTGCTGGGAATGTCTGGTTCACTCATCGTCCCTATCCACTTCATGGAAGATGAGGTGATGACCTCATTCTACGAAGTGCCGATGCCTATTCCTGACTCTCACCAGTGGCTAGGAGTGCGGCTCGCAGCGAATCATGCGCGACGGGTGAGGAGAGATCATTACAGTGCGAAGCGGGCTCCACACGGGTTTAGTGGTGGAGCGCAGCTAGAGGCTCTTGCGACCACGTTTGAAGTGGGCCCCGCAGAATGGCTGCTGCCGATGAACGAGGCAATCGAGGTTGTGGCATCGATGCCGAGAAACATGGTTCGATGGCGGGAAGAGTATGTTTGGCTGGGCGACATTCTTGCTGCGTTGGATATCGGCCCTCCCCCAGTGCTTCTGGGGGAGGGCGGGCAAGCCGTTAATACGCGGATTTGGCCCCCGATTCTTGTCGCTTCACTCATGGGGCGGTTTGAAAATTTGTTTGCCTCCAAGCTCGATGAAGATCCCGATTTGTGGCATCGCATAGCCCCTTCTAGTCGGTTACTCGATATATTGAAATGGCTTCACGAGCGATGCAGTGGAAAGCTGCGCAGCGTTTCCGACGTATGGAATGCGGTTAACGAGGCTTGCTTGGATCTATATGGGGAAGACGTTGTGTCGGCCATGACGGCCGACACTCAATGGATGAAACGGATTTTGGATGATTTTGTCGGCCGCGCGAATAGCTCGCCACCTGTAGACCTTCTCGCCCATGTGAGAACGCGCCTGCTCGTCGCTGAAGAATTTGCTGCTAACCCCATGCCGTTTATTGACCCCATTGTTGCCTGGACGCAGGCAGATTCGGCATCAACGCGCCTAGTTCCCGAATATCACTTTGCTTCAAGGTCTGGGTTCCGGAACATCCCTGTCGATCTCACGCCATTTGACAGTATGTTTTATCATCCGGTAGCAGGAAAAACCTTCTTCGTGAAGCCGCGAACCAATGCAGTCGTTGGTGAAATGCAGCGGGTGGACGAGGAGTTCAGTGCCGTTGCGCGGTTCTTGGTCCGAGGTGCTGCTTCTCCTTCGTGGGTAGGCCCCGAACGGGAGGCGGTTGCAAGATGGCTGGTAGCTGGCAAGGGCATCTACGTTGTACCCCCGTTCGGCGACGACCTCGATGTGCTGCTGGCTCCGTGATGCCGTGATGCCGTGATGCCGTGTTGGCCGTGCGGCTCGTGCGGCGTCGCTGTCGCTGGTGGTGGGCTGAACCATCTCCGCATCTCCGCATCTCCGCAAACATGGCTGTGCGCTGGGCGAATGCTTGCGGAGATGCGGAGTGCTGCTGAGGGAGATCTCCGCAAGGGATGGTGATCTCCGCAAGATCGTGCGGAGATGCGGAGATCGATGATTCCTGATGGTCTGATCTCCGTAGGGTGTCTTCCCTGGTGGCAGGGGGTTGGTGCGGCGTTGCGGAGTTGCGGAGATGGTTCAGCGGGTTTCAGTCCTGGTGGCGTTCGACCCAGAAGACGGCCCGGTCGCCGCGTTCGTTGTTTCCGGCGCGGATGACGTGGTCGCCGCGCCAGCGTCCGGCTTGACCGGTGAGCAGCCGGCTTTTTGGTAGCCATACCGGGTCGGTCCGTCTTCGGTGTCGGTGCCGTAGTCGGGGCCGACGTCGGGCGGGCAGTAGAGCACCTCGGACTGCTCGCTGAGGGGCTTTAGTGGCCAGTCCCGGTAGACGCTGACCGTGGACATGAAGACGTAGCGACCTCCGACAGGAGCGAGAGCGCGAGCCACGTCGAGAACATTTCTAGGCACGTAGCCCGAGGTATCCACCACGGCATCCCAAGGGCCAGCGGCGGCGAGGGCGGCGACGTCCTCGGGGCGGTTCCGGTCGCCCCGGATGGCCCGCACGGCTTCCAGGAAGGGATCGGAGGTGCCCCGGTTGAACGTCGTCACCTCCCAGCCGGCATCGATCGCAGCCGTGACAATCGCGTGTCCCACAAACCAGGTTCCGCCGAGCACTAGCAAACGCATAGGCCCATCATGCCGAGTAGGGACGACCGGCCGGTCGGCGGAGGGTGCCGGCCGCCAGTTGCCGAGTTGGTCACGTGATTGAGACCAGGCGGCCCGCAAGTGCGCCGCGCCTGCTCGGCCCCGGCCTGCTAACCCGCATCTAGTTGTGCGCTTGCATTTAATCCAGCCGCCCGGCGAGTTCCTCGGCAGACTTTAGGATCGCCGCCATATGCGACTGAGCGGCTGGCTGCTTGTGGATCCCAGCTTCCAGTGCGGCGGGCAGCCATTCCTTCCCCTTCGCTACTTCTAGGTCGGGGCCTGCGAACCGCTCAAGCTCTCCCACGGCTACCGGTACCACCCCCGCCTTGGATAAATCCCTTACGAGAGACTTGGTGGCTGGGCCGGACTGACCTCTATTAAATGCCTGCATCCCGAAGTCCTTCAACAAATGCCATCGACTTTCTCGTGCGCGGATTATCAACCCCAATTCCTTCTTGGTGGCCGCATCATGAAGGGTGTCAGGGTCTTCTTTAAGTTTCTCCTCTATGGCGAGCAGCAACTCTTTCCGGATGTGACTAAGTGGGACACCTTCCGTCGGCTGTCTAAACGGCTGCGTGGCAATCCTGTAGTCCTTGTCAAGCGGGTTCCAGTCGCCGCCAAGGCTCTTTACGAGCCGCTCGATCTTCGGCCTTTCATTGAGAATGTCCAGATCGGGAGTGGCGATCACGGGTACGGTGGCCGCTCTCAGTACTTCTGCCAGCCTAAACATGCCGTCCTTGCCGTACGACGGAAGGAAAAGGACGTCACTTGGCGGCGGTATCGGGTGTCCAGTGTCTTTGGCGCGAGAATTTACTCTTGCATATTCGTCTAATGCTGCTTGATAGAAACGGCAGTCCCGTTCACCCTCGGCTAGTACAACGAGGCGATGAAAAAGGCCGTCGAGGACGTTGCTGTATTGAAGAACTGGATCGTCCCACAACTCGCGAAGTTGCTCATATGAGAGTTGTGAAGCGCTAGTGGTGTTGCCCTCGCGGTTCAGTCGGATAACCGATAGAGGTGCACTTGAGGCAACGAGTCCACCCAGCAGGTTCCTGTCATGAGTTGCGAGGATTACCTGTGTCTGGGATTCTCTGGAGAGTTCCCCCAAGGCCAATCCTAGTGCATAAGCTTGTGGAGGGTGCAGGAAAGCCTCCGGCTCGTCGACTATGACAGTCGGGTGGGCTGCGGCGACAATCGGGATTATGAGCCCTAAGAGGCTCTTCATCCCATCTCCCTGCTCCTCAAGGAGTGGGAGCCTCGCGAGTGCTTCTCTATATGCCCGTTGACTTTGATCACGTGCGGGTGCAGGTATGCCAACCTTGCCAACTCTCAACCTCATCGTGGCGCTGAACTCGTCTAGGGTTAAACTCTGCTGGAATATGCGCTCACATATTCCATTCAGCCTGTGAAGAAGAGTGATGTCGTCCTGAAACCGGTGGAAAGGATGTGTTGGCGGGTCCGCCGGCTCATTCCGCTGCCCGACACCTCCCACTGATCCGAATCGACTTTGCGCGTCTGCATAAAAGATCAGCGATTGAGCACCTGGGCCGAAGCTTGAAATCTGTTCCTCATGCTCCCATTGGCTAGCGAGCGCCCGCGCAGTCGAACTCCAGCCGCCGTTGGGCTGTCTGAAGTAGGACTCCTGGCGATCACCACCGGGGAAGTAAGTAGCGTGCTGAGCGAACCAGGAAAGAAAGTCGGCCGCAGTTCCAGTGCGCACTGAAGTGGCATTCGTAACGATGTCAACTGGACCGTACAACAGGTTTCCGGGGCTGTGCAGTTTGTCATTGAGCTGACGAAGTAATGTTGATTTCCCGCTGTTGTTTCCGCCAACAATGGCGGTGACGCCGGGTGCTGGCAAATCATAGGACTTATTGTGAAACAGTTGAATTGACTTTGCCCAAACTTTCACCCTGGCTGGGTCTCCGGGGCTAATCCCCAGCTCGCTTGACCAGTTGGGCACGGGCAGTGGCTCATCAATATGCACAAGGGCAACATACCTCGAAGTGCAGCATCCGTCGATTGCCGGAGGTGCCATAAAAATGCCCCCGAGTGCCCGCGAGAGACTGCCGAATTGGCCTCGTTAGGAACAAGGCGGCCCGCGAACTGGGCCGCGCCCGCTAGCCCGGGCCTGCTGGCGACCTGCGGGCCGGCATCGGCCGGGCCACGCTGAGGGACGACCGGGGGCATGAAGGGTTGAGATAGGACGATCGCCGGGAATCTGCAGGTTAGTGGCGGGCATGCGCGACGGTTGCTCTCCGACCTCGGACAACGCTTACCAGACCCTCTGCCGTAAGTAGGGCGACAGCGCGGTGCGCTGTACCGACAGAGATGCCGTGTGCGGCCGCCAGCTTGGGAACCGCGGGGAGCTGGTCGCCGGGCCGGAGTTGACCAGTGGTGATCTGCTGACGCAGATTAGCGGCGACCGACTGGTACGGGCTGCTGGGCGTAGCCCGTTGCGTCGGTGTGAGCGGCCGTGGTGGCATTCGGGCGGCCAGCTTTCCGGCAGCACGCTGGTCCGACTCGGACAGCCAGGCGGCGTAGACCCTTAGCGTGGTCGTGCCGCCCCCGCCATGCCCCAGCCGTCCGGCGACCGTCCGCACGTCAACGCCCGCGTTGATCAGCTCAGTTGCTGAGTAATGGCGGAGCGCGTGGATGTGGCTGTCGATACCCAGTCTGCCGGCGAGCCGGCCGTACCGCTGGGTGATGGTGTCGGGGCGGTAGCCGCGGCTGTTGTCCGGCTCGGGGGGAGAAGACGTAGTCGGCAGGGTCGGCGTCTGCGTCGAGCTGCGCCAGGCGGTCGACGTACCGGCCGTGCAGCTCGCGTAGCACTTCAATCGTCTCCGGGTCGAGCGCCACCCGCCGCTGCTGGTGCGTCTTGGTGTCCTTCTCCTGTAGCTGGCCATGCTCATCCAGGTAGGCACTGCGCCGCAGCGTCAGTACACCGGCGGCTAGGTCGAGATGGTGCCGGCGCAGCGCGGCCAACTCGCCGCGACGGGCGCCGGTCGTCATGGCGAGCCAGACCAGCGCGCCCCAGTCTGGATCGCGCCACGCCTCGGTGATGATGCGGGCCGCATCGGCGGGATTCGGCGGCTGCGGGTCGGGGTGCGGCGGCGCGGGTGGCTCGGCCTGCCCGGCGGGGTTGACGGCGATCCAACGCCACCGGACTGCCTGGCTGAGAGCACCACTGAGGATCCAGTGGATTTGCCGCACCGACGAAGCGCTGAGCGGCTTGCAGACGTGCGGCCGGCACTTCGCGGTGCAAGTGTGCTCGCCCTCCACACGGTGCTTCACGAACGCCTTCCCGCCGCACCAGTCGCGGCAACGGCGCAGGCTCGCGTAGAACGACTCCAACGTCTCGGCGTCGAGCCGACCGACCGGCAGCTTGCCGAGCACGGGCCGTACGTGCTTGTTGAGCTTGTTGACGTAGCCCATACGGGTGGTGGCCTCGATGTCGGCCACCTCTAGCCACCGGTCTAGAAGTTGGTCGAGCGTGGCGCGGGTTCGCGGGTTGCGCCGCTCGTCCACCTGGGCCAGCAGCCGGGTACGCGCCTTCTCGGCTTCCTTGGCGGCAGTGCGGCCGGCGGGGATGACCTCGGTCAGGTAGTGCCGCTTACCGCTGATCGGGTCAACGCCGGCATAGACCTTCACGCGTAGTGACCCGCTGGGGAGCGTTTCGATCTCGCCGCGTTGGCGCTTGGTGCGTCCGTTCGAGGCTGCCACGGGACCACCGTTAGCGCGCTCGCACCACGAATGGCCCCACGCGAGCGGGTCAGAAGGGGAAATTGCCTGTGCGCCCGGCAGGATTCGAACCTGCGGCCTTGGGATTAGAAGTCCCCTGCTCTATCCGCTGAGCTACGGGCGCGCGCCGACTGTCGTCGCGCCAAGAGGGTACCGCCGGTCCCGGCGTGCCCGGGGGTACGGGTCGGCGCGTCCGTTCCGCCCCTCAGCGTCCCATGCCGGGGCCCGGACCGGCACCACAGTTGCGGCGGGTCCGGCGCGGGCGGGCGGGACGCGATCCGTACCCTCGTCGGATGCTGCTCGACCAGGAAACCGAGAACGAGATCGTCTTCGAGCTGTGCCAGCTCCTCGGGCGGGCCATCCTGCCCCTCACCGGCTCGGATGCGCCGGGCGCTCCGGCGGGCGTGCTCGGCACCGCCTTCTTCTACAGCGAGCTGGTCGGCGCCACCGACGACGGCGAGATCGCGCACGAGTGGCTGCTCACCGCCGACGCGCTGACCGACCGCGCGTACGGCGAGATCGGCTTGCGGCCGAGCGTCACCGACCCGGCCGAGGGGGCGGACGAGCCGATCGACCTGCCCGGTTTCGCCGACCACTGGCTGCACCTGCCGGAACTGGGGCTCGCCGCGATGCCGACCGGCGGTCTGCACGGCTGGGCCGACGATCGGGGCTGGCGCTGGCGTACCCAGCAGGTCACCGAGGCGGTGGCCGCACCGGCCGAAGCGGTCGCCCGGATCGGCGCGGCGCCCGCCTCGGCGTTCGTGCTGGCCCTCGGTGTCGGCGACGGCGGTTCGCGGCCGTTGGAGGCGGTGGTCGAGCGGGTCGCCCGCGACGGCGGCGAGGTGCGGGTCACGGCGGAGCTGCCCGCGGGCTACGTGGGCGCGCCGGTGTTCGCGGTCGAGGCCGGGCCGGACGGCGGGCCCGCGCTGCGTTGTCTCGGCGTGGTGCTGCCGCCGCAGGCCGGTGGCCATCCGATCGCCACGTTCGACCGGATCCGCGCCGCGCTCACGGCGGTCGTCGCCGACTGAACCGGCCGTCCGGCGGCGGGACGGCCGACCGAGCCGGGCGTCCCGCCGGCGGGGGCGGACCGGCCTCAGCCCTCGGCGGTCGCGTCGGCCGGTCGGCGCGGTGACGGCGGCGTCGTGGGCTCCGGCTCGGTCGGCCCGGCGCGCAGGAATCCCTCCGCCCACCGTCCGACCTCCGCGAAGACCTTCTCGCGTACGCCGGGACTGGACAGCGTGAGGTCGTGCAGCCCGCCGTCGAAGCGGGCGAGCGTGACGTGCCGGCCGAGGCGGGGCGCCCAGCGCACCATGTGCTCGACGTCGAGCACGGCGTCGGCGCCGGTGGCGCTGTCGTGCCACTTCGTGCCCCGGAAGCTGCGCGTGGAGCAGGCGAGCAGCACCGGCACCGGGATGTCCAGCCCGGCCCGCAGGCGGCGCTGGCCGGCGCGGATCGCGTTGATCCAGCCGGCCCGCACCGGGAACCCGGCGAGCGGCTTCCAGGCCAGGTCGTACCGCCACTCGCCCCGGTGGTCGGCGTGCAGGCTCTCGCCGTACACGGTGCCCAGGCCGAACGGCAGCACACGCTGCGGCGCCCTGCGGCCCAGGCGGGAGACGGCGGCCGCGAGGGGTCGACGGACCATCCAGGGCGCGTTGATGTCGAAGAAGGGGCTGTTGAGCACGATGCCGTCGACCAGGCCGGTGTCGCGGCGGTCGTGCGCCCACAGCGAGATGATCAGGCCGCCGGTCGAGTGGCCCATGGCGAGCAGGGTGTCGTGGCCCTCCTCGGCGCGGATGATCTCCGCGGCGGCGTCCAGCTCGGGGAAGTAGTCGCTCAGGTCGCGGCAGAAGTTCGGGGTCTGGTGCGGGAGCAGGCTGCGGCCGTACTTGCGCAGGTCGAGCGCGTAGAAGTCCCAGCCGCGTTCGGCGAAGAAGTCGGCCACGTGGGTCTGGAAGAAGTAGTCGACGAAGCCGTGCACGTAGAGCACCGCGCGGCCGGTCGGGCGGTCGGCGCGCCGCCGCACCAGGGTCGCGACCACCGGCCCCTCGTCGTCGGTGCCCAGCTCGATCGTCCGCCGCTCGTAGGGGGCGCCCAGCACGTCCGGTTCCACGACCGCGACGGTACGCCGCCTTGCTACCCGGCGGTAGGGGTGCTGGGTTGTAAGGAGGGGGCCCTTGTTAACGCATCCGGTAGAGGAAGGGCCCCTTGTTAACAAACGGCACGGCCCGCCCGCCGGCACCGTGCGGGCGGGCCGTGCCGGACTTCAGGCGGTCTCGGCGTCCTCGCGCTCGGCGTCCTGCAACGGGGTGCCCTCGGGCTGGTCGACGGCGCGCAGGTGCTTGTTGTGGCGCGGCTCCTGCCGGGTCTTCGCGTCGTTGAGCTTGCGGCGCAGGTCGTCCCGGACGTCGTTGAGCGCGGCGTGCAGATCCTCCTCGGTCGAGGTGGTGACGATCTTCTGCCGCCCGGCGACCCAGCACTCCAGCGTCACCTTCTGGCCCCGGGCCTCGCGGTCCTTGACGGACACCTCCAGCTCGGTGGCGTCGGCGTGGAAGCCGGCGAGCCGGGCGTCCAGGGTCGCGAACTGCTCGGCGATCCAGTTGCGGTCGCCCTGGGAGAACCCGGCGCCGACCCGCAGGCACTCGGCCACGGTCGCGGGGTTCGCCACGGCGCTCATCGCGCGGCCTCGCGGACGTCTCGGAGAAGCATGGGAGCTCCCTTTCTCTCGGTTGATCAAGTACTTACCCAACCGGCGGGATTCCGGAACGCCTGCTTGCCGGTTCCTTTCGATCATGCGTCGCCGCAGGTCAGGCACGTAGGGCCGGTCGGCCTAGCAGACCGGGACCTTGATCAGGTGGTTGTCCACAGGGCGGCCCGTCGTCCACAGGTCCGGGCCGGCGGGTGGCCCGGGCCGGGCGACCGGCCGACGCTCACCGGGACAAGTCGATCCCTGGGAGGGGCGATGTTCGATACGTACGTGACGATCGTCGGCAACGTGCTGACCGCGCCGGAGTGGCGCCGGACCACGCAGAGCGGAACGCTGGTGGCCAACTTCAAGGTCGCCTCGACCGCCCGCCGGCTCGACCGCGACAGCGGCCGCTGGGTCGACGGCAACAGCCTTCGGGTGCGCGTCAACTGCTGGCGCCGCCTCGCCGAGGGGGTGGCCGCCTCGGTGGCGGTCGGTGATCCGGTGATCGTCGCCGGGCGCCTCTACACCCGGGACTGGACCGACGAGGCGGGCACCCACCGCACGCTCTACGAGCTGGAGGCGGTCGCCGTCGGGCACGACCTGTCCCGGGGCCGCGCCCGCTTCCTGCGCAACCAGCCCCGCGCGGCCACCAGCACGGTCGAGGACGCGGAGGCCGAGCAGCGGGTGCACGGCGAGGCGACCGAGCCGGTGCCTGATGCCCAGGCGCCGGCGACGTTCGACGACCGGCCCTTCGACGACGACTTCCCGCCGCCGGAGTACGGGGGCAGCCGGGTCGGGCTGGTCGGCACCGTCGAGCGGGTGGGCGAGCCCGACCCGTTCGACACCCGGCCCGGTGCGCGGGCCACCGACTACGACCGCGGGCCGGGCGGTCCGGAGGAGGACGAGCTGGGCGACACGGAGGACGACGGGCCGGTCACGTCCGAGGACGACGAGCTGGGCGAGGTCCCGCCCTCGGAGGTCGAAGGATCGGGTGCTTCCGGGCCGGGTGGCTCCGGGCCGGGTGAGGGCGAGGCGGGCGGCGCGAGCCCGGGCGGGACCGCCGGGACCGCGTCGGGGCGTCGTGGCCGGCGGCGTACCCCGGTGCCCGCCTGACCCTTCGTCCGACGGGGGCGCGGGGTGGTGACGTCGGCGTCACCACCCCGCGGTACGACTAGGCTGGCCGGCCGGAGGTGGTGACGGGTGCGGCAGGCGACCGCCATGGCGAACGCGACCGGGTTGGTGGCGGGCTACGCGCTCGACGCCCTGCTCGGCGACCCCCGCCGGTGGCATCCGGTGGCCGGCTTCGGCACGGCGGCCGGTGCGCTGGAACGGCGGGTCTACCGCCCCGACCGGACGGCCGGCACCGCCTTCACTGCGCTCGCCGTCGGCGCGCCGGTCCTGCTCGGCGCCGCCGCCGCGCTGGCGACCCGCCGCCATCCGGTGGCCCGGGCCGCGCTGGTGGCCGCCGGCACCTGGACGGTGCTGGGCGGGCGCACGCTGCGGCACGAGTCCCGGGTGATGGCGCGGGCACTGGGCCGGGCCGACCTGCCCGGCGCCCGTTCCCGCCTGGGCAACCTCTGCGGACGCGACCCGTCGGCCCTCGACGAGCCCGAACTCGCCCGCGCCACGGTCGAGTCGGTCGCCGAGAACACCTCGGACGCCGTGGTCGCCCCGCTGGTCTGGGGCGCGGTCGCGGGCCTACCCGGCCTGCTCGGTTACCGGGCGGCGAACACGCTCGACGCGATGGTCGGCCACCGCTCGCCCCGGTACGCCCGCTTCGGCACCCCGGCGGCCCGGCTGGACGACGCGCTGAACCTCGTGCCGTCCCGGCTCACCGGGCTGCTCACGGTGGCCGTCGCGCCGGTGGCACACGGGGACCGCGCCGCCGCCTGGCACGTGTGGCGACGGGACCGGGCCGACCACCCGAGCCCGAACGCCGGTCAGTGCGAGGCGGCCATGGCGGGCGCGCTCGGCGTCCGGCTCGGCGGGCGCAACGTCTACTTCGGCCGTGCCGAGACCCGGCCCTTCCTCGGTGACGGGCCCCGCCCCGAGGCGCGGCACCTGAAGCGGGCCGCCCGGGTCTCGGGCGCGGTGGGTGTGGCCGCGCTCGGCCTGGCCGCGCTCTACCCGGTGACAGTCGGTCGCCTGGTCGGCGCTGCCGGTCGGGCCGCGCTGGGTGCCGTCACCCGAGCGGCCCGTGGCTCAGGCCGGGGGAGCGGGCGGTGATCGGCGGGCTGCTGGTCGCCGGCACCACCTCCGACGCCGGCAAGAGCGTGCTCACCGCCGGCATCTGCCGCTGGCTGCGCCGCCGGGGCGTCCGGGTCGCCCCGTTCAAGGCGCAGAACATGTCGAACAACTCCGCCGTGGTGGTCGGCCCGGACGGTCGCGGCGGCGAACTGGGCCGCGCCCAGGCGATGCAGGCCGCCGCCTGCGGGCTGGACGCCGACCTGCGCTTCAACCCGGTGCTGCTCAAGCCGGGCAGCGACCACGCCAGCCAGGTGGTGCTGCTCGGCGAAGCCGTCGACACGGTCACCGCCGGCAACTACCACGAGGTACGGGCTCGGCTCGCCACCACGGCGTACGCGGCGCTGGCCGAGCTGCGGGCCGAGTACGACGTGGTGATCTGCGAGGGCGCGGGCAGCCCCGCCGAGATCAACCTGCGCGACGGCGACTACGTCAACATGGGGCTGGCGCGGCAGGCCGGGCTGCCCACGATCGTGGTCGGCGACATCGACCGGGGCGGCGTGTTCGCCTCGATGTTCGGCACCGTCGCCCTGCTCGGCGCGGCCGACCAGGCGCTGCTGGCCGGGTTCGTGGTGAACAAGTTCCGGGGTGACCGCGGCCTGCTCCAGCCGGGGCTGGACATGCTGCGCCGGGTCACCGGCCGCCCGACGTACGGGGTGGTGCCCTGGGCGCTGGACCTGTGGCTCGACGCGGAGGACTCGCTCGCGTACGGGCGGGTGCTCGGCCGACCGCCCGCGCCCCGGGGCACCGACTGGCTCGACGTCGCAGTGGTCCGGCTGCCCCGGATCAGCAACGCCACCGACGTGGAGGCGCTGGCGACCGAACCGGGTGTGCGGGTACGCCTCACCGTCGAGCCGGCCGAACTCGCCGCCGCCGATCTGGTGGTGCTCCCCGGCACCAAGTCGACAGTCGCCGACCTGGCCTGGCTGCGGGAGACCGGCCTGGCCGACGCGGTCCGGGCGCACGCCGCCGCCGGACGGCCGCTGCTCGGCATCTGCGGCGGCTTCCAGATGCTGGGCCGGGCGATCCACGATGCGGTGGAGAGCCGCCGGGGCACCGTACCCGGCCTCGGGCTGCTGCCCGTCGAGATCACCTTCGAGCCCCGCAAGACGGTCCGCCGGGCCGAGGGCACCGCCGCCGGCGACGTGCCGGTCCACGGGTACGAGATCCACCACGGCCGGGTCACGGCCGCCGACCCGGGCCTCGCGCCGCTGCTGCGCTACGCCGACGGCACCGGCGAGGGCGCGCGCCTCGGCACCGTGTACGGCACGCACTGGCACGGCGCCTTCTCCTCGGACGCGTTCCGCCGCCGGTTCCTGACCGAGGTCGCGGAGGCGGCCGGACGGACCGGGTTCAAGGTCGCGCCGGACACGTCCTTCGCGGCGGCCCGGGAACGGACGCTGGACCTGCTGGGCGACCTGGTGGAGGAGCACCTCGACACCGACGCGCTGTGGCGGCTGATCGAGTCCGGCCCACCGCCGGGACTGCCGTTCGTGCCACCCGGCGCGCCACCGGCTCAGTAGCGCACGTCGGCCGGGCGGTCGGACATCGGCAGTCCGGCCTCCCGCCAGCCCTGCACGCCGCCGATCATGTCGGTGGCCTGCCGCAGCCCCAGCGTCTGGAGGCTGGCGGCGGCCAGGCTGGAGCTGTACCCCTCCCGGCACACCACGACGATCTCGCGGTCGTACCCGGTGGCCTCGGGTATGCGCCACGCGCTGGCCGGGTCGAGTCGCCACTCCAGCACCGTGCGGTCGATGACGATCGCGCCGGGCAGCTCACCCTCCTCGCGGCGCTGCGCCTCGGTACGCGTGTCGATCAGCAGCGCGCCGCCACGGACCGCCTCGACGGTCTCGTGCGGGGTGAGCCGGCGGAGACCGGCGCGGGCCTGTTCCAGGAGGGCGTCGACGCCCGGACACATCACGTCATGGAGCACCCCCCGATGATGCCCAGCGCGCCGCACCGCCGCTCGGCGAAACGGTCCGCCCGGGTCGCAGTTTCCAGCGGACGGGGGAACGTTAGCGTCGGTCGGGTGAACGTTGCCCTGATCGAGGCGTACGCCGGGTTGGCCCGTCGGGTGCTGGCCGGGCCGGCGCGGTTGGGGCGTACCCGGCTGGTCGCCGTCGACGGGCCCAGCGGCGCGGGCAAGAGCCGGTTCGCGACGCGCCTCGCGGACGCCCTGGCGGCGGGGGCGGGCGGCGTCCGCCCGCCGCTCGTGCACACCGACGACCTGCTCGACGGCTGGGACGACCAGCTCACGTTCTGGACCCGGCTGGAGGAGCAGGTCCTCGGCCCGCTGCGGGCCGGCCGGGCGGGCGGTTACCGCCGCTACAGCTGGGTGCGCCGTCGTTTCCTGGACCGGGTGGTGCCGGTGCCGGCCGGTCCGGTGCTGATCGTCGAGGGGGTGAGCGCCGCCCGCGCCGCGGTACGCCCCGAGCTGACGCTGTCGGTGCTCGTCACCGCGCCGGCCGAGCTGCGGTTGCGCCGGGCGCTGGCCCGCGACGGCGAGCAGATCCTGCCGGAGCTGCGCCGCTGGCACGCGGGGGAGCGGTCGCACTTCGCCGCCGACGGCACCGAGGCCGCTGTGGACCTGGTCGTCGACGGCGCCCCGGACCTGCCGCACGACGCGGACCGCTACTACGTGCGCGTGGGGCGGCGATCGGGCTCGGGCGACGTGGCGGGGTAAGGCCAGCATACGATTCCGGTCATGACCACTCCGATCCTCTCCGAGTCCGAGGTGCGGGCCGCCGTCGAGCGGGAACTCCCCGGCGTCCGTGCCGACCTCGAGCGACTCGTCCGCATCCCGGGCATCGCCTTCGAGGGCTTCGACCACTCGCACGTGGAGCGTTCCGCCGAGGCGGTGGCGGAGCTGCTGCGCGGCTGCGGCCTCGACACGCGGATCGTCCGGTCCGGCGGCCAGCCCGCGGTGATCGGCACGAAGGCGGCCCCGGCCGGCGCGCCCACAGTGCTCATGTACGCGCACCACGACGTGCAGCCGGTCGGCGACCTGTCGCTGTGGGAGTCGGACCCGTTCGAGCCGGTGGAGCGCGACGGCCGCCTCTACGGCCGGGGCGCCGCCGACGACAAGGCGGGCATCATGGCGCACGTCGCCGCGCTGCGCGCGTTCGGCGACCGGCTGCCGGTCGGCGTGGTGCTGTTCATCGAGGGCGAGGAGGAGTACGGCTCGGACTCGCTGGAGCGGCTGCTCGCCGAGCACCGTGACGACCTGGCCTCGGACGTCATCGTGATCGCCGACTCCACCAACTGGGACGTCGGCGTGCCGGCGCTGACCACCTCGCTGCGCGGCATCGTGAACTGCTTCGTGGAGGTGCGCACGCTCGACCACGCGGTGCACAGCGGCATGTTCGGCGGCGCCGTGCCGGACGCGCTCACCGCGCTGGTGAAGCTGCTCGGCACGCTGCACGACGAGGCGGGTGACGTAGCGGTGGACGGGCTGGCCGCCCGCGAGGGCGCCAGCGTCGACTACCCGGAGGACCGGTTCCGCGCCGAGGCCGGCCTGGTCGACGGCGCGCGGCTGTTCGGCACCGGCCGGATCACCGACCGGCTCTGGACGAAGCCGGCGCTGGCGATCCTGGGCGTGGACGCGCCGTCCACCGGCGAGGCTCCGAACGCGCTGGTGCCGTCCGCGAAGGCGAAGCTGAGCGTACGGCTGGCGCCGGGCGACGACCCGAAGAAGGCGTACGCGGCGCTGACCGCGCACCTGGAGCGGCACGCGCCGTGGGGCGCTCAGGTGTCGGTGACGTTCGAGCACGACGGCGCGCCCTGCGTCATCGACGCCTCGGGGCCGATGTTCGACGCGGCCCGGTCGGCGTTCCGGACGGCCTGGGACGGCACCGACCCGGTCGACATCGGGGTGGGCGGGTCGATCCCGTTCATCGCCACGTTCCAGGAGATGTTCCCGCGGGCCGCGATCCTGGTGACCGGTGTGGAGGACCCGCACGCGCGGGCGCACGGGCCGAACGAGAGCCTGCACCTGGGCGAGTTCGCGCGGGTGTGCCTGGCCGAGGCGCTGCTGCTGGCCCGGGTGGCCGAGGCCGGAAACCGCGCCTGAGGTGTCGAAACCGTAACTTCGGGGCGGATGTCGGAGTTTGTGGTGTGTCGGCGGGCGGGGTGTTATAGCCTTTCGAACATGCGTACGAACGACGAGATGGAGCGGCTCCAGGCCGCCGTCCGTGCTCTGGGGGACGTCGACGTCTCCGCGTGGTCCGAGGACACGCTCAACGAACAGATCGGCGAGCTCTCCGCCGCCCTGGTCACGCTCGACGCGCTGCTCACCCGGGTCGCCGAGGGCGTGCGCGGGCGCGGCCTGCGCATCGAGGAACCGGTCTCGGCCTGACCGTCGGCCCGTCGGCCCGGCGCACCCGTGCGGTGTGCCGGGCCGCCGGATCCACCCCGATGTCACACGCGACTGGCAGGATGTGGGCGTGCGTTTCGCGGAGCTGGCGGCCACCTCGGCCGCGGTCGGGGCCACCAGCGGCCGACGGGCCAAGGTGGAGCTGCTGGCCGCCGCGCTGCGCGGGCTGGAGCCGGGCGAGATCCCGGCCGGTGCCGGCTATCTCGCCGGTGAGCTGCGTCAGCGTCAGACCGGTGTCGGCTGGGCGGGCCTGCGTGACCTGCCTCCGCCGGCCGCCGAGCCGACGCTCACCGTCGCCGCCGTCGACGCGGCGATCGAGGAGATCTCCCGCGTCGCCGGGGCCGGTTCGCAGGCCCGGCGCCGGGAACTGGTCGGCCGTCTCTTCGCCGCCGCCACCGCCGACGAGCAGCGCCTGCTGACCGGCCTGTTCCGGGGCGAGCTGCGCCAGGGCGCGCAGGCCGGGCTGCTGGCCGACGCGGTCGCGCGCGCCGCCGACGTCCCGGTCACGGCCGTCCGGCGGGCCCTGCTGCTCGCCGGTGACCTGCGGGCGGTGGCGGTCGCGGCGCTCACCGGCGGCGCCGCCGCGCTGGCCGGGTTCGGGCTCCAGGTGGGCCGGCCGCTCGCGCCGATGCTGGCGCAGAGCGCGCCCTCGGTCGACGAGGCGCTCACCGCCACCGGCGTGCCGGCGATGGTCGACGTGAAGCTCGACGGCATCCGCATCCAGGTGCACCGCTCCGGCCCGGACATCGCGGTCTTCACCCGCAGCCTGGACGAGATCACCGGCCGGCTGCCCCAGGTGGTGGCCGCCGTCCGCGCGCTGCCCGCCCGCGAGCTGGTGCTCGACGGCGAGGCGATCGGGCTGGACGCCGCCGGCCGGCCGCTGCCGTTCCAGGAGACGTCCAGCCGGGCAGCCCGGCGCACCACGCCCAGCACCACCGGGCAGGCACCGGTCGCGCCCGCCGTGCTGGCCGCCGCCGAGCGCACCGGCGAACCGGTGCTCACGCCGTACTTCTTCGACCTGCTGCACCTCGACGGCACCGACCTGATCGACGCGCCCGGACGGGAGCGGTGGGCGGCCCTGGCCGGCGCGGTCGACGCCTCGCTGCTCGTCGACCGAATCGAGGTGGACGACGTGGAGCAGGCGGCCACGGCGTTCGCCGCGGCTGTCGACGCCGGTCAGGAGGGCGTGGTGGTCAAGGACCCGGCCGCGCCCTACGACGCCGGCCGGCGCGGCTCGGCCTGGGTCAAGGTCAAGCCGCGGCACACGCTCGACCTGGTGGTCCTCGCGGTCGAGTGGGGCAGCGGCCGGCGGGAGGGCTGGCTGTCCAACCTGCACCTCGGCGCCCGCGATCCGCGCACCGGCGAGTTCGTCATGCTCGGCAAGACGTTCAAGGGGCTCACCGACGAGCTCCTGCGCTGGCAGACCGAACGGTTCCTGTCGCTCGCCGTGGAGAAGGGCGACTGGGTGGTGCGGGTCCGGCCGGAGCAGGTGGTCGAGATCGCGTTCGACGGGGTGCAGACGAGCAGCCGGTACCCGGGCGGCATGGCGTTGCGCTTCGCCCGCGTGCTGCGCTACCGCGACGACAAGACCGCCGCCGAGGCGGACACCATCGACGCGGTCCGCGCCATCCACGCCGGCCGGGTCACCGGCTGACGGCTCAGCCGGCCGACAACGACCGGGCGTAGTTGACCTGGTTGTTGAGCTGCTGCACCTGGAACTGGTCGGTCACCGGTATCCGCGCGACGTACTGGTGCCCGCCGCTGTTCACCGTCACCTGCACGGTGCCGTAGTGCCGCGTCTCCTTGACCAGCAGGAAGAGGAGGCTGAACACGGTCAGGCAGAAGAAGCCGAGGATCGCGGCGACGATGGCCCACTGGGCGATCTTCTCCTCCTTCTGCCAGTAGTCGGTCACGTACCAGGAGGCGCCGGCGAGCGGCAGGACGCCGGCCGGGGTGCGGATGACAGGCGGCGTCACCATGATCTCGGCGATCTGCACGGCTACCGCCGACTGCGTGGGCGGCACCGGCCCGGGCGGCGGATACGCCCCGGGTGCGGGCCCGTAGTACGGCGCGACCACCCCGGCCGGCGGTACGGGCGGCGCCGAGAACTGCGCGGGCGGCGCGGAGTACTGCGCGGGCGGCGCGGAGAACTGCGGCGCGGCCGGGAACTGCGCGGTGGCCGGCGGCGCGGAGAGCGGCGCCGGTGGGGCCGAGAACGGCGGCGCGGAGTAAGGCGGGGCCACCGGCGGGGCGGGGAACTGCGCGGTGGGGGCGGGGGTGACGGGTGCCTCCGGCGCGGCGATCACCGGGAACTGCTCGGTGGGCGGCGCGACCGCAGGCGGCATGGCCGACCACGGGTCGTACGCGGGTGGCTCGGCGGCCGGGGGCGTCGTGGCGTCAGAGGTCACCGCGACCCCCACGATTGACGATCATCCGCGGACCCTACAACGTCCCCGCCCCCAGGTGTGCCCACCGGGAGGGCGACGTACTCAGGCGGAGGTGGGGGCGGCGGGCTCGGCGGCGCGGTCCACCGGCTCACCCGGGGTGTCCAGCCCGGCCCGGCGGCGGGCCTCCCGGCGCGCCACCCAGCCGTAGCCGAACAGGCTCATCACCGCGAAGATCCACCACTGCCACACGTAGCCGAAGTTCTGCCAGTTGTTGGTGTGCCCGATCTGGACCGCCTGGAAGGCCGGGTCGGCGGCCGGCGTCTGGCCGTCGAGCAGCACGTAGCCGCCGGTCACCGGGTAGGGGAGTTGCTCGGCCAGGCGGGGGATGTCGATGCGCCGGGCCTCCAGCTTGCCGTCGCGCCGGCTGACCGCGCCGCCGCCGCTCTCGCTGCCGACCACCCGGCCGGTCACTGTCACCTCGCCGGCCGGCGCCGCCGGGACCTCCGGCTGGACTGTCGCGCCGGCGCCCGGCACGGGCGGGATCCAGCCCCGGTCGACGAGCACCGCGGTGCCGTCGGCCAGCACCAGCGGGGTGAGCACCTCGAAGCCGACGGTCCGGTCGACGGTGCGGCCGCGGATCAGGACGGTGTTCGCGCTGTCGTACCGGCCGGTGGCGGTGACCCGGCTCCAGGTGAGCTCCTCGGACGGCGCGGGACCGACGTCGCCGCCGCTGGGCGCGGGGAGCGCGTCGCGCAGCGGCGCGGGCGTCATGGTGGCCCCGGCGTCGATGCGCTCGTTGACGGCCGTCCGGCCCCGGTAGCGGTCCAGCTGCCAGTTGCCCAGGAACACCATCACCGTGGCGGCGACGAGCGTGAGCGCGAGGTAGCCGAGCCAGCGCGGGGTCAGCAGGAACCGGTACACGTTGGCCAAGGCTACCCGTATGAGCGATGCCACTCGCCGCTGCCAGGCAGAAACGGCGGTGTGCGCGGCTCTCGCGCGCCGGGCCGGACGGGTATGGTCACGCGGGCGGAAACCACCCACATCAGGAGTCGATGATGACCGACGTGCCGCGCGTCGTGCTGAGTGCGCCCTCCTCGGGGCACGGCACCGGCGCCGTCTCCCTCGGCCTGCTCGCGGCGTTCACCGACCGGGGGATCCCGGTGGCCGGGTTCAAGGTCGGGCCGGACCAGGTGGACGCGGCGTATCTGGGGCTCGCCGCCGGGCGCGCCGGGCGCACGCTGGACCCGAGACTCGTCGGCCCGGAGCGGATCGCCCCCCTCTTCGCGTACGGCGCGGCCGGCGCCGGGTTCGCGCTGGTGCAGGGCACGATGGGCCTCTACGACTCGGTCGGCGGACGACCGGAGAGCGAGTCCACGGCAGCAGTCGCCACCGCGCTGCGCAGCCCGGTGGTGCTCGTGGTGGACGTGGCCGCGATGGGCCAGTCGGTGGCCGCGCTGGTGCACGGCTTCCGGGCGTACGACGACGAGCTGTGGCTGGGCGGCGTGATCCTCAACCGGGTGGCCTCGCCCCGGCACGAGGCGCTGTTGCGCGAGGCGCTCGACGACGTGGGCGTGCCGGTCTACGGGGCGTTGCGCCGGCACGAGCTGCCCCCGGTGCTGCCCGCCCGTCGGTACGGCACCGGTCCCGTGGTGCGTGCCGACGCGGACGCCGAACGCGGCGTACGCCGGCTCGGTGAGGCGGTGGCCGCCACCGTCGACCTCGACCGGCTGCTGGCGCTGGCCCGCTCCGCCCCCGCGCTCACCGTGGAGCCGTGGTCGCCGGAGCCGGCCGACGCGCCGCAGCCGTCGGGGGAGCGGCCGGTGGTGGCGCTCGCCGGCGGACCGGCCGGCGCCTACAGCCACCCCGAGACCGCCGAGCTGCTGCGCGCCGCGGGCGCCGAGGTGGTCACGCTCGACCCGCTGCGCGACGAGGCGCTGCCCGCCGGGGCGCGCGCGCTCGTCGTCGGCGGCGGGCTGCCCGAGACGTACGCGGAGCAGCTCTCCGCCAACCGCCGCCTCTGCATCGCGGTGGCCGAGCTGGCCCGTTCGGGCCGCCCGGTGATCGCCGAGGGGGCCGGCCTGCTCTGGCTGGCCCGGGAGCTGGACGGCCTGCCCATGTGCGGGGTGCTCGACGCGGTCGGCACGATCCGGGACGGCCTGGTGGTCGGCTACCGCACGGCCACCGCTGTCACCGACAGCGTGGTGGCCGCGGCCGGCACGACGGTGACCGGGCACAAGCAGCACGCCGCAGTGCTCACTCCGCGGGCCGGTGACCGTCCGGCCTGGCGCTGGGAGGGTGGCAACCCGGAGGGCTTCGTCCGGCAGGCGGTGCACGCCTCGCAGCTTGTGCCGCACTGGGCCGCGCATCCGGACATCGCGGCCCGGCTGGTGGCCGCCGCGCTGGCGCCGGTGGGGGCGCCGGCGTGATCGGGCAGGTGGCGGTACGCCGGTTCCCGGCGCTCACCGTCTCGACCCCGCGCATCGAGGTGCGGCACCTCGTCGTCGCCGACGCGGAGGCGGTGGACGAGGTGTTCGCCGACCGGCAGACGCAGCGCTGGCTGCCGCTGGCCGAGGCGTCCGGGCAGATCGACGGGCGGGCGTGGTGCACCGAGCTGGCCCGGCAGCGGCGTGACAGCGGCGACGGCGACCACTGGGCGGTGGTCCGCCGGGAGGACCAGCGGGTGGTCGGCTCGCTCTGGGCCCGCCGTACCGACTGGGGCGCCCGGCTCACCGAGCTGTCGTACGCGATCGCGCCGCACGCCCGGGGTTACGGCCTGGCGGTCGAGGCGGTGGACGCGGTGGCCATCGCGTTGATCCTGGAGCACGGGTTCCAGCGGGTGGAGCTGCGGGTGGCGGCCGGCAACGTGGCGTCCCGGCGGGTCGCCGAGAAGGCCGGCTTCAGCTACGAGGGCCTGCTGCGCAACGCCGGTATCGTCCGCGGCGCCCGGGTCGACCTGGAGCTGTGGTCCTTCGTCGCCGCCGACCTCCGCTGACCGTTCCCGCCCCACAACGTCGATCAAGGAGTTCGCGTCGGCGGATCGGCCGATCCGGGACGCAAACTCCTTGATCAACTACCCGGGCGCACCCCCGGGCGGATCAGGTGGGTCAGCCGACCATCTGGTCGGAGGGTGGGGTGAACTGGCGGGTGGGCTGGCCCTTCAGGGAGTCCCGCAGGGTCTGCGCCACCGCGTTCACCGGGATCTGCGACTGGCCGTCACCCACCGCGTTGAACGGATTGTCCGGGTCGGCGATGAAGCTCGCCGCCGCCAGCTCCGGCGTGTAGCCGACGAACCACGCCGACCGGGTGCTGTCCGTCGTACCCGTCTTGCCGGCGACCGGGCGGCCCACGGTGCCCCGCACGCTGTCGGCTGTCGACCAGCCGCCGCAGCTCCCCTTGGCCGGGGTGTCGCCGGTCGGGCAGCGCGCCGCGTCCGTGGCGGCGCGGGCCGCGTCGGCGTTCACCACCTGCCGGCACCGCGGCTTGGCGACCTCCCGCTGCACCCCGCCCGCCGTCGTGTACGTGGCCGGCGTGCCGTCCCGGTTCATGATCGCGTTGACCGGGATGGCCTCGCAGTAGCGCCCGTCGGCGGCGATGGCGGCGTACGCGTTCGCCATCTCCAGCGGGGTGGCGTCGGAGACGCCGAGCGTGAACGCGCCCCACTTCTTCGCCTTGCCCGGCGACGCCTGCTCCTTGTCCACGTCGGTACGCCAGCGCAGCCCCAGTTGCTCGGCCAGGCGCACCCCGGCGTCCGCGCCGATCTTCTCCTCCAGTTGGACGAAGTACGTGTTCACCGACTTGCCGAACCCGGACCACATGGTCTGCCGGCCGGTCATCGCGCCGCTGGCGTTGGACGGGGCCCACCCGTCGTAGACGGCCGACTTGTACGTGTGCGGCGAGTCGTACGCGGTGGACAGCGGCATCCCGGCGTTCAGCGCGGCGAGCATCGGGAACATCTTGAACGTCGAACCGGCCTGGTAGCCCGGTAGCGTCCCGCCGCCGAGCAGCGGCGCCACGGTGTTCGGGTAGTTCGCCTTGACCTTCGGGCCGGCCTCCGGGTTCGAGCTGTTCGGGTTCTCGGCCAGGTCGAGCGAGTAGTTCCGGTTCACCGCCATCGCCTTGATCCGTCCGGTGCCGGGTTCGGCGACCACGATGCCGTTGGCGAACGGGCTGCCGGTGTTGTCCTTGGCGCCGACGTTCTTCTCCGCCGCCGCCTGGGTCTTCGGGTCGACGGCGAGCACGATCCGGTAGCCGCCGCGGCGCAGCTTGTCCATCCGTTCCAGCCGGTTCTCGCCGAACGCGGGCTGCGAGCTCCACCAGTTCTTCAGGTAGTCGCAGTAGAAGCCCCAGCTGCGGTGGCCGCCGTCGATCGCGGCGCAGTCGTTGGGCGGGGTGGTCAGCTTCAGCTTGATCGGCTGACCCTTGGCCGCGGCGGCGGCATCGGGCGACAGGTAACCGAGGCGGGCCATGTTGTCCAGCACGTAGTTGCGCCGGCCGGTGGCGTCCTTCTGGTCCGAGGTGATCGGGTCGTACTCCGACGGCGACTTCACCAGCCCGGCCAGCGTGGCCGCCTCGACCGGGGTGAGCGTGGCCGGGGTCTTGGAGAAGAAGATCTGCGAGGCGGCGTAGATCCCGTACGCGCGGTGACCGAAGTAGGCCGAGTTGAGGTAGCGCTCCAGGATCTGCTCCTTGCTCAGGTGCTTCTCGATGTCCAGCGCCATGCGCATCTCCTTGACCTTGCGCAGGCTGGTCTGCTGGGTCGCCTCCTGGACCTCCTTGGGCGTGGTCGCGCTGTCCCGCAGCGCCATCCGCACGTACTGCATGGTGATCGTCGAGGCGCCCTGGGAGACGCCGCCGGATCGGGCGTTGGACACGAAAGCACGCGCCACGCCCTTCGGGTCGACGCCGTGGTGCTGGTAGAAGCGGTTGTCCTCGGCGGCGACGATCGCCTGCTGGATGTTCGGCGACATGTTCTCGATCTTGGTGTACTGCCGGTACTCCTCGTAGAACATCGTCAGCACGGTCTTGCCGTCCGGCGCGTAGACGTACGAGGTCTCGGCCGGCAGCGCGGTCTTGAGGATGCTCGTCTTCTGTTCGATCGCGTGCGCGGTGGCCTTGGCCCCGATGCCGGTTACGGCGACCAGTGGATACAGGGCGGCGGCGACCACGATGCCGGCGATCAGCCCGGCGCGGAGAAGGGGAACGAGACGGCCAGCGGAAGCAAGGGGACGACTGCTCACGGGGTCAAGCTATGACATTTCCGATTCGAAAATGAGAAGAACTCATAAACCGGCGGACCGTGACGCGACCCACGCCGGGATGCGCTGTCCCGGGCGGCGGCTACCCGGCAGGATCGCGGACATGCCCGCAGCACCGACCGGGAGCGCCGCCGCGCTCGACGAGCCCGACCTGGGCCACCACGGGGACGCCGAGGCCACTCCCGGCCTGGTGGACCTGGCGGTGAACGTGCGCCGCGCCCCGATGCCGGACTGGCTGGCCGACCCGATCACCGCGGCGCTGGGCGACCTGGCCGCGTATCCGGACCCGGCCCCGGCCCGCGCCGCCGTCGCTCACCGGCACGGGCGACCCCCGGAGGAGGTACTCCTCACCGCCGGCGCCGCCGAGGGTTTCGTCCTGATCGCCCGCGCGCTGTCCGGCGTCCGCCACCCCGTTGTGGTGCACCCGCAGTTCACCGAGCCGGAGGCCGCGCTGCGGGCCGCCGGGCACCGGGTCGACCGGGTGCTGCTCGACCCGGCCGACGGCTTCCGCCTGGACCCGGCCCGCGTCCCCGGCGACGCCGACCTGGTCATGATCGGCAACCCCACGAACCCGACCTCGGTCCTGCACCCGGCGGACACCATCGCCGCGCTGGCCCGTCCCGGCCGGGTGCTCGTGGTCGACGAGGCGTTCGCCGACACCACAGCCGCGCCCGGCGTCGACGGCGAGCCCGAGTCGCTCGCCGCCCGCCGCGACCTCCCCGGCCTCGTGGTGGTCCGCAGCCTCACCAAGACCTGGGGCCTGGCCGGGCTGCGGATCGGCTACCTGCTCGGCGACGCCGCGCTGCTGGCCCGGTTCGCCGCCGCGCAGCCGCTCTGGGCGGTCTCCACCCCGGCGCTCGCCGCCGCCACCGCCTGCGCCGCGCCGGCCGCCGTCGCCGCCGAACGCGCCATCGCCGCCGAACTCGCCGCCGACCGCGACCACCTGGTGGCCCGCCTGTCCGGCCTGCCGGGGGTACGCGTGGCGGGCCGCCCGGCCGCCGCCTTCGTCCTGATCCACGTGGTCGGCGCCGCCGACGTACGCGAGCGGCTGCGCGCCCACGGCTGGGCGGTACGCCGGGGCGACACGTTCCCCGGGCTCGGCCCGGACTGGCTCCGGATCGCCGTACGCGACCGGCGCACCACCGACGCGTTCATCGAGACGCTGGCACGGATCCTGGAGGCATGATGCTGGAGTCCACAGTCGCGGCGATCCGGCCGCTGGACGAGGCCGCCATGGCGGCGGCCCGCGAGTTGCAGGGGCGGCTGACCAAGCCCGCCGGCTCGCTCGGCGCCCTGGAGCCGCTCTCGGTACGCCTCGCCGGGCTGGCCGGCGCCTGCCCACCGCCACTGCCCGAACCGGCCGCGGTGGCGATCTTCGCCGGTGACCACGGCGTGCACGCCCAGGGCGTGACCCCGTGGCCGCAGGAGGTCACCGCCCAGATGATCGCCAACTTCCTGGCCGGCGGCGCGGTGGTCAACGCGTTCGCCCGCCAGGCCGGTGCCTCGATCACAGTGGTGGACGTCGGCGTGGCCACCCCGATCCCCGGTGCCGACGAGCCCGGTGACCCGGCCGGGCCGCGCCTGGTGGCCACGAACGTACGGCCCGGTACCCGCGACATGACGGTCACCGCGGCGCTGACCCGGGACGAGGCCCGCTCGGCCGTCGAGACCGGCATCCGGGTCGCCGGCGAACTGATCGACGCCGGGGCGGGCATCCTGCTCACCGGCGACATGGGCATCGGCAACACCACCCCGTCCGCCACGCTCATCGCCGCGTTCTCCGGCGTGGACGCCGAGGCGGCCACCGGCCGGGGCACCGGGGTCGACGACGAGACGTACGCCCGCAAGGTGGCTGTGGTGCGGGCCGCGCTGGCCCGGCACGAGCCCGACCCGGCCGACCCGCTGGGCGTGCTGGCGACCGTCGGCGGGCTGGAGCACGCCGCGCTGACCGGCCTGATCCTCGGCGCCGCCGCGCGCCGGGTGCCGGTGCTGCTCGACGGCGTGATCGCGGTGAGCGCCGCGCTCGCCGCCGCCGCGTTCGCGCCGGACGCCGTGGGCGCCATGGTCGCCGGGCACCGCAGCGCCGAGCCGGGCGCCACGGCGGCGCTGCGGCACCTCGGCCTGGAACCGCTGATCGACCTGGGGCTGCGGCTCGGCGAGGGCACCGGAGCGCTGCTCGCCCTGCCGGTGGTCACCGGCGCGGTCCGGGTGCTGCACGAGGTGGCGACGTTCGACTCCGCCGGGGTGGCGGAGAAGTGACCGGGCCGACGCCGCCGAGCCCGTACCCGCTGGGGTTGCGGCTGGGCGGGCGGCGCGTGGTCGTCGTCGGCGGGGGAGCGGTCGCGACCCGGCGGGTGCCCGCGCTGCTCGACGCCGGCGCGGACGTGCTGCTGGTGTCGCCCGAGCTGACCCCGGCGCTGCGCGCGCACGTCGACGCCGGGCGGCTGCACTGGGAGCCGCGCCGGTTCGTCCCCGGCGACCTGGACGGTGCGTGGCTGGTCCAGGTGGCGGTCGACGACCGGGCCGCCGCCGCTGCGGTCAGCGCCGCCGCGGCCGAGCGGCGGATCTTCTGCGTACGCGCCGACGACCGGACGGCGGCGAGCGCGTGGACCCCGGCGGTGACCCGGCACGGACCGGTCACAGTGGCGGTCCTCGGCGGCGGCGACCCCCGCCGAGCGATGGCGACCCGCGACGCCATCCGCGCCCTGCTCGGAAGGAAGGGCCCCCTCTTAACGCCTGCGGTAGAGGAAGGGCCCCCTCTTAACACCGGAGGGCGCGTCGCACTTGTCGGATCCGGACCGGGCGACCCGGAGCTGATCACCGTGAAGGGGTGGCGGCTGCTCACCGAGGCCGAGGTGGTCGTCGCCGACCGGCTCGTGCCCGGCCTGCTCCTGGACGAGTTGCGCCCGGACGTCGAGCTGGTCGACGCCTCCAAGATCCCGTACGGGCCGTCCCGTGCCCAGGAGGAGATCAACCGGATCCTGGTGGACCGGGCGCGGGCCGGCAAGGTGGTGGTACGGCTCAAGGGCGGCGACCCGTACGTCTTCGGCCGTGGGGGCGAGGAGTTGCTGGCCTGCGCCGAGGCGGGCGTGCCGGTGACTGTGGTGCCCGGCGTGACGAGCGCGATCGCGGTGCCGGAGGTGGCCGGGGTGCCGGTGACCCACCGGGGCGTGGCGCACGAGTTCACAGTGGTCTCCGGGCACCTCGCGCCCGACGCGCCCGCGTCGCTGGTGCGCTGGGACGCCCTGGCCGGGCTGCGGGGCACGCTCGTGATCCTGATGGGCCTGAAGAACCTCGCCGCGATCGGTGCCACCCTGATCGCGCACGGCAAGCCGGCTGACACTCCCGCCGCGGTGATCCAGGAGGGCACCACAGCCGCCCAGCGGATGCTGCGCTCCACGCTGGGCCGGGTCGCCGCCGACGTCGAGGCCGCCGCGCTGCGCCCACCCGCGATCGTGGTGCTCGGCGACGTGGTCCACGCCCTGACCCCGCCCGCCGCCCCCTGATAGCGCCGATCTTGCACTTGGTGCCCGCTCGGTGCCCGTTATAGCCCCTTCGCCGGGGCAGCAAGTGCAAGATCGCCGGGCTGGAGGCGGGGCTGGGGCTGGGGCTGGGGTGGGACGGGGACGGCGGCGGGGACCTTGGGGTCCTCGCCGCCGTCTTGTGCTTCGGTCAGGTCACTGCTTGAGCATGTTGTCCAGCAGCAGGGCGCAGCGGATCAGGCCGAGGTGGCTGTACGCCTGCGGGTGGTTGCCCAGCCCGCGCTCGGCCAGCGGGTCGTACTGCTCCGGCAGCAGCCCGGTCGGCCCGGCCGTGTCGACCATCTGGGTGAACAGCTCCTCGGCATCGCTGCGGCGACCGGTGCGCAGGTACGCCTCGATCAGCCACGACGTGCAGATGTGGAAGCCGCCCTCCCGGCCGGGCAGGCCGTCGTCCCAGTGGTACCGGTAGACGACCGGACCGCTGCGCAACTCCGCCTCGATCTTGAGCACGGTGGAGAGGAAGCGCGGGTCGTCGCCGGCGAGCAGCCCGGAGATGCCGATCCACAGTGACGAGGCGTCCATCTCCTCGTACCCGTAGGCGACGCTGTACGCCTCGGCCTCCGGGTGCCAGCCGTGCTCCAGCACGTTCGAGGCGATCCGGTCGCGCAGCTCGACCCACTCGGGCCGGTCCTCGCCGCCGTGGCGGCGTACGACGTGCAGCGCGCGGTCCACCGTCATCCAGAGCATGACCTTGGAGAAGACGTGGTGCCGCGGGGGGAGGCGGGCCTCCCAGATGCCGTGGTCGGGCTCGTGCCAGCGGCGGCGTACCGCCTCGACCATGTTCTCCAGCACTCGCCACTCGTCGTCGCGGATCGAGCCACGGGCGTCGGCCACCGCCGCGATCAGGTCCGCGACCGGGCCGAAGACGTCGAGCTGGAGCTGGTGGTTGGCGAGGTTGCCGACGCGTACCGGCCGGGAGCCGGCGTAGCCGGGCAGCGTGTCGATGACCGCCTCGGCGCCCAGTTCGAAGCCGTCCACCGTGTAGAGCGGGTGCAGCCGCTCCGGGTGCCCGCCGGTGCGCTCGACCACGCCGTCGATCCAGCGCAGCAGCCCTTCGGCCTCCTCGGTCGAGCCGAGGTCGACCAGCGCGCGGGCGGTCATCGCGGCGTCCCGCAGCCAGCAGTAGCGGTAGTCCCAGTTGCGGACACCGCCCAGTTCCTCCGGCAGCGACGTGGTGGCCGCGGCGAGGATCGAGCCGGTCGGTTCGTGGCAGAGGCCGCGCAGCGTCAGCGCGCTGCGGGCGACCAGGTCCCGGGCGGTCGCGGGCAGCCGCAGCGAGGCCACCCAGTCCTTCCAGGGCTGCTCCGCGGCGGCCTGCCGCTCGTGCAGCGGCAGCCGGTGCGGTTCCAGGCTCTGCGTGCCGAAGCGCAGCTCCAGCACCACCTGGCCACCGGCGGCGGACAGGTCGACCACCGCCTTCGCGGTCTCGTAGCCGGCGTCGTTGGTGACCTCCCACTCGACGCCGGGGGAGTGCAGCGCGACCGGCTCGTTGGAGCCGAGCACCAGCAGGCCGTCGTCGAGCGGCTGGAGCTGCACCGCCACCTGCCCGAACTCGGGGCGCGGCGCGAACTCGACCCGGGCCCGCCCGGTGCCGCTGAGCACCCGGACCAGTGTCGAGTCGCCGCTGACCACTGCGGGGTCGTCCGGCGTGGTCTCCCGTACCGGCAGGTCGAGCCAGTCGGTCACGGTCAGGCCGGACCAGCGGGTCTCGACCGTCATCGTGTTGCTGCGGTAGCGCTGGCCCAGCGGGATGCCGCCCCGCTCCGGGCCGACCGTGAAATGCCCGGCCGGGCTGCCGCCGACCAGGTCGGCGAAGATCGCCGCCGAGTCCGGCTTCGGGTGGCACAGCCAGGTGATCTTGGCTTCCGGTGTGACGAGCGCGACGGTACGGCCGTTGGCGAGCATCGAGTGCCGCTCGATCGGCACCGCCCGCTCGCCGAACAGCCAGTGCCGCCGCGTCTCCAGCAGCAGCCCGAGCGCCCGGGCCGCCTCGATCGGCTCGGCCACCCGGTAGTCGGCCCGGGTCTCCCCGGGACCGATCTTGATGCCGACGTCCGGCCCGGTCAGGTTGCCGAAGGCGTTCTCGTCGGTGACGTCGTCGCCGATGAACAGCACCGCGCTCGCGGCGAGCTGGGTGCGGAGCTGGTCGACGGCGGTGCCCTTGTTGGTGACGACCACCGACAGCTCGATGACCTCCTTGCCCTGGGTGACTGTCACGCCCTCCCAGGTCGCGGGGCCGTTGCGGACCGCCTCGACGGCCCGGGCGGCGATGTGCGGGTCCACACCGCGGGTGTGCACTGCGACGCTGGCCGGCTTGCGTTCCAGGCGGATGCCCGGGTGCTCGGCGGCGATCTCGCGCAGCGCCTCGCGGAGCCGGTGCCGGACCGCGATCAGCTCGGGGGTGAGCCGCTCGACGAAGCCGATGTCGAACTCCGAGCCGTGGCTGCCGACGAGGTGCACCTCGCTGGGCAGCCGCGAGAGCGTGGCCAGGTCGCGCAGCGCCCGGCCGGAGACGACGGCGACGCTCGTCTGCGGCAGCGCGGCGAGCGCGCGTACGGCCGCCACCGACTCGGGCAGCGGCACTGCCTTGCTGGGGTCCTCGACGATCGGCGCCAGCGTGCCGTCGTAGTCGCAGGCGACCAGGAGTTGCGGAACCCGGGCGATACGGCCGATGGCGGCACGCAGTTCGGGATCCAGCACGCCGCCGTGGGCGGCGGCGGGGGCGGGCGAGGTCACGCAGCCTCCGTATCGGGGACGCCGAGCTCGCTGAGGAACGACTTGGCCCAGTGGCCCACGTCGTGGCTGCGCAGATGGCGCTGCATGACGCGCATCCGGCGGCGGGCTTCGGGCTTTTCGACATGCACGGCCCGCAGCAACGCGTCCTTCACCGCGTCCGGGTCGTGCGGATTACACAGGAACGCCTGGCGCAGCTCTGTCGCGGCGCCGGCGAACTCACTGAGCACGAGCGCGCCGCCCTGGTCGGCGCGCGATGCGACGTACTCCTTGGCCACCAGATTCATTCCGTCTCGCAGCGGGGTCACCATCATCACGTCGGCCGCGACGTACATCGCGGCCAGTTCGGAGCGACTGTACGACTGATGCAGATAATGCACTGCAGGCACGCCGACCCGGCCGAATTCACCATTGATCCGGCCAACCTCGCGTTCCACCTTCACCCGAAGTGCCTGGTAGTGCTCCACGCGCTCGCGGCTGGGCGTGGCGACCTGCACCATAACCGCGTCCGGAACTGTCAACTTTCCGTCAGCGAGGAGTTCTCGGAAGGCCTTCAGCCGGAGTTCGATGCCCTTGGTGTAGTCGAGCCGGTCGACGCCCAGGATGATCGTCTTCGGGTTGCCCAGCTCCTCGCGGATCTGCTTGGCCCGGGCCTGGATCGCGGGGTCCTCGGCCAGCCGCTCCATCTCCTTGGTGTCGATCGAGATGGGGAACGCGCCGGCCTTCACCTGCCGGCCGTCGACCTGGATCATCTGGCCCTCGTAGCGCAGGCCGAGCAGGTGCCGGGCCAGCCGGACGAAGTTCTGCGCCGCCAGGCGCTGCTGGAAGCCGACCAGGTCCGCGCCGAGCAGTCCACGGAGGATCTCGGTGCGGAACGGCATCTGCATGAACAGCTCGATCGGCGGGAACGGGATGTGCAGGAAGAAGCCGATCCGCAGGTCCGGCCGCAGCTCGCGGAGCATCGCCGGCACGAGCTGGAGCTGGTAGTCCTGGACCCAGACCGTCGCGCCCTCGGCGGCCACGTCCGCCGCGGCCTCCGCGAACCGGGCGTTCACCAGCCGGTACGCCTCGCGCCAGCGCCGCTTGTAGGCGGGCGTCTCCACCGCGTCGTGGTAGAGCGGCCAGATCGTCGCGTTCGACTGGCCCTCGTAGTAGCGCTCCAGCTCCTCGGCGCTCAACGGCACCGGGTGCAGCCGGATGCCCTCCAGGTCGAACGGCTCGGGCGCGGCGCCGGTGCCGCCGGCCCACCCCACCCAGGTGCCCTGGTGCTCGGCCAGCACCGGGTGCAGCGCGGTCACCAGCCCGCCGGGGCTGCGCCGCCACTGCCGCCCCTCGGGTGTGCTCACCTCGTCGACCGGCAGACGGTTGGCCACTACGACAAAGGAGCTACGGACGGTCACGATCGGCCACCTCCGGGTACTGACGGGTCCACCGCGATGAGCGTACTGAGCGTAGCTGCGGCGTCTGATCCCCCGTGCCGGAGTTACCTACCCGTCCCAGAACCGCCGAACCCAACGCGTGATCTTGTCGACACCCGGGCCCGCAGTTCGGCTCTTCCCGGTCGTACCGGAGACGTCCACGAGTGCTACCGGCGTCGGCGACGAGGCTCGCCGCCGTACCCCTGGGGTGGGGTGATGTGGGCGTGGCGGTCCGTACCTGTCAGGATTGACGGCGGCGTGCGCGCGGCCGGCTCCCGGCCGGCGGCGGCAGGCGGAGATCGACGCCCGCGCCCCGCACCCGACAAGCCCGCGATCGCAACCGACGGAGGTAGCCCGCACCGTGGCCCAGTTCATCTACGTCCTGGACAAGGCGCGCAAGGCGCACGGCGACAAGGTCGTGCTCGACAACGTGACGCTGAACTTCCTGCCGGGTGTCAAGATCGGGGTGGTCGGTCCGAACGGCGCCGGTAAGTCCAGCCTCCTCAAGATCATGGCAGGGCTGGACCGGCCGAGCAACGGCGAGGCCCGGCTCATGCCCGGCTACTCCGTCGGCATGCTCGCGCAGGAGCCGCCGCTCAACGAGGAGAAGACGGTCCTCGGCAACGTCGAGGAGGCGGTCGCCGAGACCAAGGCCAAGCTGGAGCGGTTCAACGCCATCGCCGAGCAGATGGCCACCGACTACTCCGACGAGCTGATGGAGGAGATGGGCAAGCTCCAGGAGGAGCTGGACGCCGCCGACGCGTGGGACATCGACTCCAAGCTCGAACTGGCCATGGACGCGCTGCGCTGCCCGCCGCCGGACGCCGACGTCACCCAGCTCTCCGGTGGTGAGCGCCGCCGGGTGGCGCTGTGCAAGCTGCTGCTGGAGGCGCCGGACCTGCTGCTGCTCGACGAGCCCACCAACCACCTGGACGCGGAGAGCGTGCAGTGGCTGGAGCAGCACCTGGCGAAGTACGCCGGCACCGTCCTGGCGATCACCCACGACCGGTACTTCCTGGACAACGTGGCCAACTGGATCCTGGAGCTGGACCGCGGCCGGGCCTACCCGTACGAGGGCAACTACTCCACCTACCTGGAGAAGAAGGCCGCCCGGCTCTCCGTCGAGGGACGCCGCGACGCCAAGATGAAGAAGCGGCTGTCCGAGGAACTGGAGTGGGTCCGCTCGAACGCCAAGGCGCGGCAGACCAAGTCCAAGGCCCGCCTGGACCGCTACGACGAGATGGCCGCCGAGGCGGAGAAGACCCGGAAGCTGGACTTCGAGGAGATCCAGATCCCGCCGGGCCCGCGTCTGGGCAACACGGTCATCGAGGCGCAGAACCTCACCAAGGCGTTCGGTGACCGGGTGCTGATCGACGACCTGTCGTTCTCGCTGCCCCGCAACGGCATCGTCGGCATCATCGGCCCGAACGGCGTCGGCAAGACCACGCTGTTCAAGACCATCGTCGGGCTGGAGCAGCCGACCGGCGGCTCGGTCCGGGTCGGCGAGACCGTCTCGCTGTCGTACGTCGACCAGAACCGGCAGGGCCTGGACGGCGACAAGACCGTCTGGGAGGTCGTCTCCGACGGGCTGGACCACCTCATGGTGGGCAAGGTCGAGATGCCGTCCCGGGCGTACATCGCCGCGTTCGGCTTCAAGGGGCCGGACCAGCAGAAGCCGACCAAGGTGCTCTCCGGCGGCGAGCGCAACCGGCTCAACCTGGCGCTGACGCTCAAGATCGGCGGCAACGTGATCCTGCTCGACGAGCCGACGAACGACCTGGACGTGGAGACGCTGTCCAGCCTGGAGAACGCGCTGCTGGAGTTCCCCGGCTGCGCCGTGGTCATCTCCCACGACCGGATGTTCCTGGACCGGGTCGCCACGCACATCCTGGCCTGGGAGGGCGACGACCAGAACCCGGCCAAGTGGTTCTGGTTCGAGGGCAACTTCGAGGCGTACGAGAAGAACAAGGTCGACCGGCTCGGCGCCGAGGCGGCCCGTCCGCACCGGGTGACCTACCGCAAGCTCACCCGCGACTGACCGGGGCCGACCCTTGTCTGACCGGTTCGTCTACCACTGCACGCTGCGCTGGTCCGACCTGGACGCGTACGGCCACGTCAACAACGCCCGCTTCCTCACGCTCTACGAGGAGGCCCGGGTGGCGATGATGTTCGCCGGCGGCCGGGCGTGGGGAGTGGGCTCGTTCGCCGACGGTGTGGTCATCCGCCGGCACGAGGTCGACTACCTGCGCCCGGTCGACTACGCGCTCGGCCGGGCCAGCGCGGAGGCCGCCCCGACGGTACGGATCGAGCTGTGGGTGGACCAGATCAGGGCCGCCTCCTTCTCGGTCGCGTACGAGCTGTACGACGGCGACACGCTGGCCGGCACCGCCCGGTCGCTGCTGGTGCCGTTCGACCTGACGGCGCAGCGCCCGCGCCGGATCTCGCCGGAGGAGCGGGCGTTCCTGCTCCGCTACGCGCCGGGGCTGAGCGGATGACCGGGCACGGGTTGACCGGGACGGCCGACGCCGGGGCCTTCCTGGCCCGGCTGGTCCGGTTCGACCCGGCCACGCTGGTCCGGCTGCGGCCGGTGCCCGGGGCGGGCCGTACCGCCCTCTGGGCGCGTCTGCCGTGGGGGGTGCTCGTGGTCCGAACCGTGCCCGGCGCCGCTCCCGGGGACGTCACGGTCGCCGCGGGGGAACTGCTGGCCGAACTCTCCGCCGGGGGCGCCGCGCTTCCGGTACGCCGGGACGACGGCTGGCGGTGGCAGCTCCCACCGGCCGCGAGCCGGGCGGTGGAGGCGCTGCCCGGCGCCGAACTGCTCCGGATCGCGGAGGCGGCGGCCGGGACGCTGCGCGAGGCGGCCACGCACGGCGTGGCGGGCCGCGCGGTCGGGCAGCGGGTGCTGCGGGACGCGCTGCTGGACCACGTCGCCGTGGTGGTGACCCCGGACGAGGCGCCTCGCACACCCGTGGAGGTGTCGCAGCGGCTGGTGCAGGCCCTGGTTCGGATGGGTTTCCTCGGCGCGGGCGCGGACGACGTTCAGGTGCGTACGGCTGGTCGATGGGTCGGACTCGTCGGACCGTTCGGGGCGGCCTGGTCGCGTACCGTCGCCGATCTTGCACTCAGGCCGACGGTAGGTCATCCGAACGGATGACCCCGCTTCGTCCTTCCGGTTTGGGGCGGTCGTTGGGGGGATGCCTCACGCCGTCTGTCCGGGTACCGTCCATCCTCGGATCCAACGCACCGTAGGCGTCCGGATCCGCTGGGGAGTGAGGTGCGCGAGCGATGCCGTGGTGGTCATGGCGCCCTGGTCCCGCCGCTGGCGGGGAGCCGGAGACTCGAAGCGGGACCACAGTGGATGACACCATCCGGGTCGGCCCACCGACCCCTCGCCAGCCGGGGGACGACGTGGCGCCACCTGAGCGGCCGGTCCTCGCGGACATGCCGGCCACCGTCGCGCCGGTCACCCTGAGCCGGGTCTGCGACGCGCTCGACCTGCTCGACGTCCGCTATCTGGCCGACGGCGACGGCAACCTGCTGGCCATGTGGGAGCGGCACGCCGTGCTCGTCGCGCTGGAGGGCCCGGACGACGAGATCCTGGTGATGCGGGCCCGCCCGCACGCGACGGTCCCGCCGGACTGGGCCGACCGGGCCTACCGCGTCGTGAACGAGTGGAACCACACCCGGCGCTTCTGCAAGGCGTACATCGGCGACCCGACCGAGCGCGGTCAGCTTCCGATCTACGCCGAGTTGCAGGTCCCGCTCGGCGCCGGCGCCCACGACGCGCTGCTCGTCGAGATGCTCGACTGCGGTGCCGCGGTCGCCGTCACGTTCGTCGACTGGCTGCACGACGAGGGCGCCCTGCTCTGAGCCGGGCTCAGCCCGCGGCCGGGTCCTCCATCACGTTCACCATGAAGTAGGCGGCCCGCTCCAGGTAGTCCCAGAGCGCGGCGGCGAGCTGCGGCGGCAGGTCGAGCGTGTCCACCGCCCGGCGCATGTGGTGCAGCCAGGCGTCCCGCTCGGCCGCGCCGATCCGGAACGGGGCGTGCCGCATCCGCAGCCGCGGGTGGCCGCGCTGCTCGGAGTAGGTGTGCGGTCCGCCCCAGTACTGGATGAGGAACAGGGTCAGCCGGTCCGCCGCCGGGCCCAGGTCCTCCTCCGGGTACATCGGCCGCAGCAGCGGGTCGTCGGCCACACCGGCGTAGAACTCGTCCACCAGCTTGCGGAAGGCCGGTTCACCGCCGATCGCCTCGAAGAGGGTCATCGACTCGCCTGGGGAAGTCACGCTTCCATCCTGCCAGGTGCGGCCCGGCACCCGCGCCCGCCCGCCGGGCGGCGCGGATCACGTCACCGCGTGCCGGTGTCGCCCGTGCTCGCGGTTCCGGTCACCGGACGCGGGGCCGGGCGCGTGCGCGTGCGCCGGCCCGCCGCCGGCCGCCGACTCGGCGCGGGCGGCCGCGACGGCCTCGTGGATCACCTGTGGCCGGGGCCAGGCGAGCGCCGCGACCGTCATGATCAGCACACCGGCGGCGCTCCAGACGCCGACCACCGACGGGACCGAGAACCGCTCCGCGAGCGCGCCCGTGACCAGCACCGCGGCACCCTGGATGATCTGCGTGCCGCTGGCCATGACGCCGAACGCCCGGGCCCGGAAGCCGTCCGGCAGCGCCTGTACGAACAGGCCGTTGGCGACCGGGACGAGCCCGGCGACGGCGAAACCGCACCCCCCGGCCAGCAGCGCCACCACCGTCGGCGGCGGGTTGAACAACGCGGGTACGAGTGTCGCCGGCGCGATGATCATCAACGGTCGCATCAGCGTCAGCCGCCGCTCCGGGCCGACGAGCCGGCTGATGGTCAGCCCGCCGAGGATGTAGCCGACCGGGACGGCGGCCATGATCAGCCCCTGCGCGGTGCCGGCGTCCATCCGGCCGTCGGTCCGGTCGGCGGCCCAGCCCGCTGCCAGTCCCTCGGGGACGATCGAGAAGAGCATCGCGCTGAACACCAGCACCGCGATGGCGCGCAGCACCGGCCGCTCGAAGACGATCCGGAAGCCCTGGACGGTCTCCCGCAGCAGGTGGCTGCGGTGCACCTCGGCCATCGCCGGTGGCCGCTCGCGGACGCCGAAGCGGACCAGCGCGGCCGAGACGGCGAAGGTCACGGCGTTGACGAGCAGCGCGGTGTTCGGGTTGAGCGCCGCCACCGTGGCGCCGATCAGGTAACCGACGACCTGGGCTGCCTGGCCGGCGCTGGTGAACGCGGCCAGGCCCACGACCAGCCGGTCGCCGGTCAGGAGATGCGGCATCAGCGCCGACCGCGCCGCCTGGCTCGGCGGGTTCGCGAGCGTGGCCAGGAAGATCAGCGCGAAGATCGACCAGGTCGGCATCCAGGGCATCGCGACCAGCGCCATCAGCGCCATCCGGAGGAGGTCGCAGACGACCATGACCCGGCGGTAGTTGTGCCGCTCGGCGAGCGCGGAGAGCAGCGGGCCGCCGACCAGCCAGGGAAGGTAGCTGGCGGCGAACGCGGCGGCGGAGAGCGCGACCGAATCGGTCTCGCGCAGCACGAGCACCGTGACCGCGGCGCGGGCCAGGTAGTCGCCCACCCAGGAGAGGGTGTTGGCGGCGAAGATGGCGCGGAACTCCGACTGACCGAAGACGTCCCGGAAGGTGGCCGGGGCCTCCCGGGCGGGTCGCGCGTCGGACACCGTCGCCTCCATCGTTCCTGGTCGACCACTTGTGATGGCCCGACCGGGAACCGTCGTCAGATCAACCGATCAGCGAGGACACGAGCACGCCCCCCGGTGGAGCGTGTGCACCGGATTCTGCCCGATCGTCTGACAACTGGCTAGGGCGAACGGATTGATCGTCGCATCTCCGACTGAACGAACGGACGATACCCGAGGGGCCGCGCGGTGCGGAACCCCGGAAATCGTCCGGCTCGTCCGGCGACTCAGGTGGGTCCGCCGGTGCCCGTACCCTCGGCGGCGGGCGGCGCCGGTGGCTGGACCGGCAGGCCCGGGAACAGCCGTGCGGCCGCGATCTGCGCGACGATGCCGGAGTTCTCCAGCGCCTCCGCGAGGCGGCGGCGCAGCTCGCGGCCGACCGCGAACTGCCCGTCCGCGGTGGTCTTGACGACGGTACGGATCACCGCGCCGTCGACTGTCATCTGCTCGACGCCGAGGACCTCCGGCTCCTCCACGATGCTCGGCGCCAGCTCCGGGTCCAGCGCCACCGACGCCGCCGCGGTACGCAGCACGGCGGTGGCCTCCTCGGTGCCGGCGAACCCGATCGGCAGGTCGACCACGACGAGCGCCCAGCCCTGGCTCTTGTTCCCGACGCGGACGATCTCGCCGTTGCGGATGTACCAGAGCACGCCGCGGCCGTCCCGGACCGTGGTGACCCGCAGCCCCACCGCCTCGACCACGCCTGTGGCCTCGCCCAGGTCGACCGTGTCGCCGACGCCGTACTGGTCCTCGATCAGCATGAACAGGCCGGCGATCAGGTCCTTGACCAGGCTCTGCGCGCCGAAGCCGAGCGCCACGCCGGCGATGCCCGCGCTCGCCAGCAGCGGGGCCAGGTCGAAGCTGAACTCCTTGAGCACCATCAGCAGCGCGATGCCGAAGACGAACGCGGTGACCATGCTGCGCAGCACCGACCCGATCGCCTCGGCCCGCTGCCGCCGCCGCTCCGGCACGAACTGGTCCGGGTCGAGCGAGGCGCTGGGGATCCGCTCGCGCAGCGGGCGGAGCATGGTCGGCACCGCGCCGTCGGTGGTGGTCCGCACCAGCCGGTTGATGGTCCGGTGCAGCGCCCACCGGGCGGCCACCGCGAGCAGCAGGATCAGCGCCACCCGCAGCGGCTTGAACAGGATCCAGTAGCTGCTCTCGGCGAACCAGGCGGAGTTCGTCACTCGGTACACCCACTCGCATGAGCTGCTGCCCTGGCAGTCCGGCTTCCGGTCGGAGACGGCGGCCAGCACGGCGGAGATCAGGTCGGAGACGTTCACTCTGCTTTCGTACCGCACGCCTGGCGGGCGGCGGACACCGCCACCTCGGCGAAGTGTCGCTACCCGGGGGGTAGCCCCGGATTAGTACGTGCAATCCGGGGCGCGATCAGGGACTATTGGCGCAACGGACGTCGGTGATCCGGCCGGCGTCGGAGCCGTCCCGCGCTGTCCGCGGGGCGGTTCCGGCGCAGACGAGGCGGGAGCGACTGGACCGGGAGGGTGAGCGCGATGCCTGACATACGACCCACGGCGGGCTCCGGTGCACTCGTTCTCAACGCCACCTACGAGCCCCTGTGCGTCGTGTCGGTGCGTCGTGCCGCGATCCTCGTCCTCTCCGCCAAGGCGGTCTGCGTCGCCGACGGCGAGGGCATCCTGCACAGCGCGCGCAACGCGTTACCGGTGCCCTCGGTGGTGCGCCTGACCCGCTACGTCCGGGTGCCGTACCGCACCCACGTCGGGTTGTCCCGGCGGGCCGTGTTCGCCCGCGACGGATGGCGGTGCGCGTACTGCCGGGGGCCGGCCGAGACCATCGACCACGTCTTCCCGCGCAGCCGGGGCGGCCGGCACGCCTGGGAGAACGTGGTCGCCGCGTGCGCGCGGTGCAACCACACCAAAGGCGACAAGACGCCCGCCGAGCTGGGCTGGCGGCTGCACCACCTGCCGGCCGCGCCCAAAGGAGCCGCGTGGCGGGTGCTCGGGCACCGCGCCCCCGACCCGCGCTGGGCGGACTGGCTCGACCTGCGCGAACCCGAGCCCGAGGCGGCCTGACCGGCCCGCTCAGCGCGCCTTGACCAGCGCGGCGTAGACGACCAGGTTGTCCGCGTACCCGGTCTCGCCGCCCACCCAGCGCCCGCCGCACGTGATCAGCCGCAGGTTGGGCCGGCTGAAGTCGCCGTAGACGTCCTCCACCGGCAGCTTCTCCTTGCCGTACCGCTCGATCGAGGTCACCTCGAACACCGCCACCGACCGGTCCTCGCGGGTCACCTCGATCCGGTCGCCGTCGTCCAGCTCCTTCAGCCCGTGGAAGACGGCCGGACCGGTGGTGGTGTCGACGTGCCCGACGAGCACGGCCGGTCCGTACTGGCCGGGGGTGGGGCCCTGGTCGTACCAGCCGACCTCGCCTGCGCGCTCCACGTCCGGCACCGCGATGCTGCCGTCCGGCGCGATGCCGACCCGGTGCACCGGCGCGCGCAGGTTCAGCTTGCCGATGCTCAGGTCCGTCGGCGGGCTGGCCGGCAGCACCGGGAACTTCTTCGGCGGCGGGCGCAGGCCGGCGACGATCCGGTCCGGCAGCACGCTGACCCCGGTCACCCGTTCCACGCCGAGCATGGCCACGATCAGCGCCATCACGCTCGCCACCACGAGCACCGGGACGCCGGGGCTGCGGCTCGGGGCGTACCGGCGGGTGGTGGTCCGTCCGGCGCGGGCCTCGACCGGCCGGGACTGCGGGTCGGCGGTGGCGACGCTGGCCGAGAACGCGTGCCCGGCGACGTGGGCGAACCGGCGCGCGGCCCGGGACGTCAGCCGCAGCGCGGCCCGGAGCCGGCCGGCGCGCTCCGGCGACCGGCGGCCGGGACGGGCGGCGGCGCGGCGGGTGCGGTCCGCCGCCGGGCCGGTACGGTCCCGGCGGCGTGATGAGCGGGCCATTGCGGCACCTCTCGTCAGACGCGGCCGCCGGGCTTGCGGCGGGCGCTCACACCGGCCACCACTGCCACCGCGACCAGGCCGCCGACCAGCAGCAGCGAGCCCGTGCCCCGGCTACCCGCGGTGCCACCGCCGCCGGTCGCCGGCCCCTTGCTCGGCTGCGCCATGTTGAGCACTGTGAGCATGGTCGAGGCGGTGTTGCCGTTGGAGCAGTCCAGGTTCACCGGGTAGTCGCCGGGCGCCTTGTTGCCCGGCACGGTGACCGAGCCGGTGAGGAAGCCGTTGTCGGACCGCAGCGTCACCCGCCCGAAGGCGTCCGAGGTGACCTGCGCCTGGCGGTTGTTGCTGTTGTCGCAGCCGGCCCGCAGGTTGACCCGGGAACCGGCCTGGACGCTGTTCGGCGTCACCTCGATGAACACGCTCTCCCCGGCCCGGGCCGGCGGCGCGGTGGTCAGGACGAACGCCGCGACCAGGCCGAGCAGGCCCAACAGGGACGACAACGCACGATGTGACACGAGCCCTCGCATGGTTCCCCCCTCCCGGCGCGACGATGCGCCGGACCACTGACGGGCAGCGGCGCCTGCTTTCCCGGAGGGCGGGGTAGCTAACGGGGCGCCTTGACCACGGGGTGCCAGGCCAGCGGGGTGGACAGCACCATCGTGCTGGACGGCTGCCCGTACGGCGCGAGACGGTCGATGACCTCCTCGAACTCGCCCATGTTCGTGGCGGCGACCTTGAGCATGCTGCACGCGTCCCCGGTGATCCGGTGGATCTCCATGATCTCCGGCCAGCCCGCGACGTCGGGGTCGTTGAGGATGCAGCGCGCGCCGTAGCAGGACATCCGGATCAGCGCGAGCACTGTGCGTCCGGCCCGGGTGAGGTCGACGTGGGCGTGGTAGCCGGTGATCACACCGGCTTCCTCCAGCCGCCGTACCCGCTCGGCCACAGCGGGCGGCGACAGGTGGACCCGGCGGGACAACTCGCTGTACGAGAGCCGGGCGTCGGCCTGGAGCTCGCGCAGCAGCGCCCAGTCCATGTCGTCCACGCGCGGACCTTCCTTCCGTAAAGACAGCGACGCGAGATGGTTTCGGTTCGCGAAGTGAGACCACCATACCGCCGTTGAACAGGCATTCCATTCGGCCGTCCACCAGCGGGATCATGACTTCTACCCCGCGCACGGACGGAGAATGACTGTGGAACAGACGACGGCGGTGCGCCCGGTAACCCCCCAGGAACGGGCGGCTCGGGCGGCGCGCAACGGCGGCGAGCCGACGCTGGAGTTCGCCGACCGCGTGCCGTACGACGCGTACGTACGGGCCAGCACGCTGCACCGGCTCCAGGAGCCGCTCAGCGACGACCCGGGCGAGATGTCCTTCCTGATGGTCAGCCAGATCATGGAGCTGTACTTCGGCCTGACCTGCCACGAGCTGCGGCACGCCAAGCGCGAGCTGCGCGAGGACCGGATCTGGGAGGCCCTGCCCCCGCTGCGCCGCGCCGCCCTGCACCTGGAGGGCCTCAACGCCGCCTGGCACGGCCTGCGCTGGATGAGCCCGGCCGACTTCAACCGCTTCCGCGACCGGCTCGGCGAGGGCTCCGGCTTCCAGTCCGCCATGTACCGGCAGCTGGAGTTCCTGCTCGGCCTGCGCGACCGGGCGCTGATCCGCCCGTTCCGCCGGCAGACCGAGGTGTACGACGAGCTGACCGCCGCGCTCGCCACGCCGAGCCTCTGGGACGAGGTGGTGGCGCTGCTGGCCCGCAAGGGCTTCGACGTGCCGGCCGAACTGCTGTCGCGGGACGTGAACGCCGAGCACGAGGGACACCCGGCGATCGAGGCGGCCTGGGTCCGGATCTACGGCGACAACGGCCCGGACAACCACCTGCGCCTGCTCGGCGACGCGCTGACCGAGATCGCCGAGGAGTTCGGCGACTGGCGCTGGAACCACGTCAAGGCCGTCCAGCGCACGATGGGCGCCAAGGTCGGCAGCGGTGGTTCCGCCGGACTGGCATGGTTGCAGCGCAGCATGGCCCGGGTGGTCTTCCCGGAGCTGTGGTCGGCCCGCACCGCGATGTGACGAGAGAGAACAGCATGCACACCCCCGAGAACGAAGCCCTCCGCCGCGACGCCGCCGACCCCGGCCACCGGCACCTGTTCCACATCCCACCCGCCGACGGCGGGCGCTACCCCGACACGGCGTACCTGGCGGGCAACTCGCTCGGCCTGCAGCCCCGGGCCACCCGGGACGAACTCCTCGCCGACCTGGACGCCTGGAGTCGCCTCGGCGTCGAGGGGCACCTGGAGTCGGAGCGCCCCTGGCTGCCGTACCACGAGCTGCTGACCGCACCGGCCGCCCGCCTGGTCGGCGCGCTGCCCGCGGAGACCGTGGTGATGAACTCCCTCACGGTGAACCTGCACCTGCTGATGGTCAGCTTCTACCGGCCGGCCGGCGAGCGCACCCGCATCGTCATCGAGGACAGCGCGTTCCCCTCGGACAGCTACGCCGTGCGCAGCCAGGCCCGCTTCCACGGCCTGGACCCGGACACCACTGTGGTACGCCTCAAGCCGCGCCCCGGCTCGGACACGCTCGGCACCGAGGACGTGCTGGACTTCCTGGCCCGCGAGGGCCACACGGTGGCGCTGCTGATGCTCGGCGGCGTGAACTACCTGACCGGCGAGCTGATGGACATCCCGGCCATCACCGCTGCCGGCCGGGCCGCGGGCGCGGTGGTCGGCTGGGACCTGGCGCACGCCGCCGGCAACGTGCCGCTGGCGCTGCACGACTGGGACGTGGACTTCGCCGCCTGGTGCTCGTACAAGTACCTCAACTCCGGCCCTGGCGCGCTGGGCGGCGTCTTCGTCCACGAGCGGCACCTCGGCGACCCGTCGATCCCGCGCTTCGAGGGCTGGTGGAGCACCGAGGCGGCCACCCGGTTCGAGATGACCCCGGTGTCCCGGCCGCCCGCCACAGTGGAGGCGTGGCAGATCTCCAACCCGCCGATCTTCGCGATGGGCCCGGTGCGTACCTCGCTGGAGCTGTTCGACTCCGTCGGCATGCCCGCGCTGCGCGAGCGCAGCCTGCGGCTCACCGCCTGGCTGGAGCAGCTGCTCGACGAGGTGACGCCGGGCCGCCCGCTGACAGTCGTCACCCCGCGCGACCCGGCCCGCCGCGGTTGTCAGCTCTCCGTGCGGATCGGGGTGGGCAGCGCGAACGAGCTGACGAAGCGGCTGCGGCACGAGCACGGCGTGGTCGCCGACGCCCGGGAGCCGGACATCGTCCGGTTCGCGCCGGTGCCGCTGTACTCCTCGTACCACGACTGCTGGCGGGTCGCCGAGGCGCTGGCGGCAACGTTTGAGAAGGAGGGCTCGTGAGCGAGCGCGACGAGATCGCCGTGGTCGGCGCCGGGCTGGCCGGCTGTCTGCTGGCCTGCTACCTGGCCCGGCGCGGCTACCCGGTGGCCCTCTACGAGCGGCGGCCCGACCCGCGTACCGGCACCGCCGAGCGGGGCCGGTCGATCAACCTGGCGCTGTCCGAGCGTGGCCTGGACGCGCTGCGCCGCATCGGCCTGGAGGACGAGGTCATGGCGGACGCGCTGCCGATGCGCGGCCGCATGATCCACCCGGTCGAGGGCGAGCCGGAGTTCCAGTCCTACAGCGGATCCGGGGACCGGGCGATCAACTCGATCAGCCGGGGCGCGCTGAACAACGCGCTGCTCGACGCCGCCGCCGCGCTGCCGAATGTGCGCGTCGCGTTCGACCACCGGCTGGTCGGGCTCGACCCGCTCGGCGGCGAGATGACGTTCGAGACCCCGCAGGGCAAGGTCACCGCCGCCGCCTCGGTCGTCCTCGGCGCCGACGGCGCCGGCTCCGCGGTGCGTGGGCAACTGCTCGCGTACGGCGGCCTGACCGAGAGCCTGGACTTCCTCGACTACGGCTACAAGGAGCTGACCATCCCGCCGCTGGGCGGGGAGTTCGCGCTCGACCCGGGCGCGCTGCACATCTGGCCGCGCGGCACCTCGATGATGATCGCGCTGCCGAACCCGGACCGCTCCTTCACCTGCACGCTGTTCTGGCCCACCCACGGCACCCGCAGCTTCGCCTCGCTGAGCAGCCCGGCGGCGATCGAGCAGTTCTTCGCCACCCACTACCCGGACCTGGTCCCGCTCGCGCCGAACCTGGTCGACGACTACCAGCACAACCCGGTCGGTGTGCTCGGCACCGTGCGCTGCACGCCGTGGCAGGTGGCAGGCAGGGTCGGCCTGATCGGCGACGCCGCGCACGCCATCGTGCCGTTCTACGGCCAGGGCGCGAACTGCGCGTTCGAGGACGTGGTCGAGCTGGACCGCTGCCTCGACGAGTGCGACGACGAGTGGGCCGCCGCGCTGCCGCTGTTCCAGCACCGCCGCCAGGACAACGCCGAGGCGATCGCCCGGATGGCGCTGGCGAACTTCGTGGAGATGCGGGACAAGGTCGCCTCGCCGGTGTTCCGCACCCGCAAGCAGGTCGAGCACGCGCTGGAGCGCGCGCTGCCCGGCCGCTACGTCTCCCAGTACGAGCTGGTCTCGTTCTCCACCACCCCGTACGCGCAGGTGCGCCGCCGGGTGCGCGCGCAGTACGCGGTGGTCGGCGCGGTAGCGGCCGGCGCGGTCGCGCTGCTGGCCGGCGGTGTCCGCGCGGCGCTGGGGAGGCGGCGATGACGCTCTGGGATCCCCGCCTGATGACCGGCCACGCGCCGGACGGTCCCGGCCTGCTGCGCAACTTCGTCGGCGGCGAGTTCGTCGACGTCGGCAGCCGGTTCACCAAGCGCAGCCCGGTCACCGGCGAGCCGGTGTTCGAGGTGGTCGAGGCGTCCCAGTCGACAGTGGACGACGCGGTCGCCGCGGCCCGGTCGGCGCTGCGCGGCCCGTGGGGCCGGATGGGGGAGCGGGAACGCGCCGAGGTGCTGCGCCGGGTCGCCGACGAGCTGGAGCGGCGCTTCGACGACCTGGTCGCCGCCGAGGTCGCCGACACCGGCAAGGCCATCTCGCAGGCCCGTACGCTCGACATCCCGCGCGGCGCTGCGAACTTCCGGGCGTTCGCCGAGATCGTGGCCACCGCGCCCACCGAGTCGTTCACCACTGTGACCCCGACCGGGGGCCGGGCGCTGAACTACGCGGTCCGCAAGCCGGTCGGCGTGGTCGCGGTGATCGTGCCGTGGAACCTGCCGCTGCTGCTGCTCACCTGGAAGGTCGCCCCGGCCCTGGCCTGCGGCAACGCCGTGGTGGTCAAGCCCAGCGAGGAGACCCCCGCGTCGGCCACGCTGCTGGCCGAGGTGATGGCCGCGGCGGGCGTGCCCGACGGCGTGTTCAACCTGGTGCACGGCTTCGGCCCCGGCTCGGCCGGCGAGCACCTGACCCGGCACCCGGGCGTGGACGCGATCACGTTCACCGGCGAGTCGGCGACCGGAAGCGCGATCATGCGCGCCGCCGCCGACGGGGTGAAGGCGGTCAGCTTCGAGCTGGGCGGCAAGAACGCCGGCCTGGTGTTCGCCGACGCCGACCTGGACGCGGCGGTCGCCGGTTCGGTGCGGTCCAGCTTCACCAACGGCGGCCAGGTGTGCCTGTGCACCGAGCGCATCTACGTGCAGCGGCCGGTGTTCGAGGAGTTCACCGCGCGGCTGGCCAAGCGCGCCGACGAACTGGCGTACGGCTGGCCGGACGACGAGGCCACGGCGAACATGCCGCTCATCTCGCACGGGCACCGGGACAAGGTGCTCGGCCACTACGCGCTGGCCCGTACCGAGGGCGCCGAGGTGCGCGCCGGTGGGGGCACGCCGCGCTTCGGGGACGCCCGCGACGGCGGGGCGTACGTGCAGCCGACGGTGCTCACCGGCCTGGGGGCGGACGCCCGCACCAACCAGGAGGAGATCTTCGGCCCGGTGGTGCACGTCGCGCCGTTCGACGACGAGGACGAGGCGTTCGCGCTGGCCAACGGCACCGCCTACGGCCTGGCGGCGACGGTGTGGACGCGGGACGTGGGCCGGGCGCACCGGGCCGGCGCCCGGCTCGACGCCGGCATCGTCTGGGTGAACACCTGGTTCCTGCGCGACCTGCGCACCCCGTTCGGCGGCGTGAAGGCGTCCGGCGTGGGCCGCGAGGGCGGCGTGCACTCGCTCGACTTCTACTCCGAGCTCACCAACGTCTGCGTGGACCTCACATGAGCGCGCGGACTGGCGCGGGCGCGCGCGGTGGGCAGAATGGCCGGAATCCCCAGCGACGTAAGCGAGGAGCCGCCATGACCGTGGACATCGAGGCCGCCAACCGGGAACTCGCAGTGGCCCGGCAGGAGGGCAAGCCCTGCCCGCCGCTGCGCGGCCGGCTGCTGCCCGAGGGCGACATCGAGGCCGCGTACCAGGTGCAGCAGGTCTACACCCGGCAACGGCTGGGCAAGGGACACCGCCGCGTCGGCGCGAAGATCGGGCTGACGTCGCGGACCGTGCAGGAGAGCTTCGGCGTCTTCCAGCCCGACTTCGGGGTGCTGTTCGACGACATGGCCGTCGGCGACGGCGTCGAGGTGCCGATCGGCCGGCTGCTCCAGCCGCGGGTGGAGGCGGAGATCGCCTTCGTGCTCGGCGCGGACCTGCCGGACGAGCGGGTCACCACAGTCGACCTGATCCGGGCGGTGGACCACGTGCTGCCGGCCATCGAGATCGTCGACTCGCGGATCGCCGACTGGGACATCTCCATCGTGGACACGGTCGCTGACAACGCCTCCAGTGGGCTGTTCGTGCTCGGCACCGCGCCCCGGCGGCTCGCCGACGTGGACCTGCGGCTGTGCGGCATGGTGCTGGAGCACGCCGGTGAGCCGGTCTCGGTCGGCGCGGGCGCGGCCTGCCTCGGCAATCCGCTGCACGCGTTGCAGTGGCTGGCCGCGACCATGGCCCGGGCGGGCGCCCCGCTCAAGGCCGGTGACGTGGTGCTCTCCGGCGCGCTCGGCCCGATGGTGCCGGTCACGCCCGGCGCCGCGTACGAGGCGCGCATCTCCGGGCTCGGCTCGGTGCGTACCTGTTTCTCCTCGGAGGGAACGTCATGACTGTCGGAGTGGCGGTGCTCGGGTCGGGCAACATCGGCACCGACCTGATGATCAAGGTGTTGCGGCTCAGTGAGAGCCTGCGCATGGTGGCGATGGCCGGCATCGACCCGGCCTCGGACGGTCTGGCCCGGGCCCGCCGGCTCGGCGTGACCACCACCGCCGAGGGCGTCGACGGCCTCGTGGCGCTGCCCGAGTTCGCGGACGTCCAGCTCGTCTTCGACGCCACCTCGGCCGGCGCGCACAAGCGTCACGACGAGGTGCTGCGGGCGCACGGCCGTACCGTCGTCGACCTGACGCCCGCGGCGATCGGCCCGTACGTGGTGCCGCCGGTGAACCTCGACGAGCACCTGGGCGAGCCGAACGTCAACATGGTGACCTGCGGCGGCCAGGCCACAGTGCCGATCGTGCACGCGGTCGGCCGGGTCACCCCCGTCGCGTACGGCGAGATCGTCGCCTCGATCGCCTCGAAGTCGGCCGGGCCCGGCACCCGGGCCAACATCGACGAGTTCACCGAGACCACCGCCCGCGCCATCGAGGTGGTCGGCGGCGCCGAGCGCGGCAAGGCCATCATCGTGCTGAACCCGGCCGACCCGCCGCTGCTCATGCGGGACACGGTCTACTGCCTGTGCCCGGACGCCGACGCCGACCGGGGCGCGATCGCCGCCTCGGTGGCCGACATGGTCAAGGCCGTGCAGGAGTACGTGCCCGGCTACCGGCTCAAGCAGGACGTGCAGTTCGACGCCGTGGACACGTACGCGCCGGTGCTGGGCCGGCACTTCACCGGCCTCCAGGTGTCGGTGTTCCTGGAGGTCTCCGGCGCCGGGCACTACCTGCCCGCGTACGCCGGCAACCTGGACATCATGACGTCGGCCGCGCTGCGTACCGCGGAGCGGCTGGTGGCGCTGCGTTCCCCGGAGGTGAGTGCCCGATGACCGACCTCTACATCCAGGACGTGACGCTGCGCGACGGCATGCACGCCGTCGCCCACCGCTACACGGTCGACCAGGTGCGTACCATCGCGGCCGCGCTCGACGCGGCCGGCGTGGCGGCGGTCGAGGTGGCGCACGGCGACGGCCTGGCCGGTTCCAGCGTCAACTACGGGCACGGCGCCGCAGCCGACGCGGACTGGATCGCCGCCGCCGCCGAGGTGCTGACCACCGCGCGGCTCACCACGCTGCTGCTGCCGGGCATCGGCACCATCGCCGACCTGAAGGCGGCGAAGGCGCTCGGCGTGACCAGCGTCCGGATCGCCACCCACTGCACCGAGGCGGACATCTCCGCCCAGCACATCGCCTGGGCCCGGGAGAACGACATGGACGTCTCCGGGTTCCTCATGATGTCGCACCTCAACGACCCGGCCGGGCTGGCCGCGCAGGCCAAGCTGATGGAGTCGTACGGCGCGCACTGCGTCTACGTCACCGACTCCGGCGGGCGGCTGCTGATGTCGGACGTGGCGCAGCGCGTCGACGCGTACCGGCAGGTGCTGGAACCCGAGACGCAGATCGGCATCCACGCGCACCACAACCTGTCGCTGGGTGTGGCGAACAGCGTGCTGGCGGTCGAGCACGGCCGGATCCTCGGCGACGGCCCGCTCGGCTCGCCGTCCGGACGGACCGTCCGGGTGGACGCGTCGCTGGCCGGTATGGGCGCCGGCGCGGGCAACGCACCGCTGGAGGTGTTCGTGGCGGTCGCCGAGCTGCACGGCTGGAAGCACGGCTGCGACGTGTTCGCGCTGATGGACGCCGCCGACGACCTGGTCCGCCCGTTGCAGGACCGGCCGGTCCAGGTCGACCGGGAGACGCTCTCCCTGGGGTACGCGGGCGTCTACTCCAGCTTCCTGCGCCACGCCGAGCGGGCCTCGGCCAAGTACGGCGTGGACGTCCGCTCGATCCTGGTCGAGCTGGGCCGCCGCCGGATGGTCGGCGGCCAGGAGGACATGATCGTGGACGTGGCATTGGACCTGGCGGGTAGGGAGAACTCATGATCGGGCCGGACATCGCCGGCATCGCGGAGAAGCTGGGGGCGGCGGCCGACGACGCCACCGCGATCCCGCAGCTGGCCGCCGAGACCGGCCTCGACGTCGACGCCGCGTACGCGGTGCAGACCGCGCTGGTCAAGCGCCGCCTCGACCGGGGTGAGCGGCTGGTCGGCCTCAAGATGGGGCTCACCAGCAAGGCCAAGATGGCGCAGGTCGGCGTGGACGAGGTGATCTGGGGCCGGCTGACCGACGTGATGCGGGTGCCCGACGGCGGCGGCGTCGACGTCGGCGACTTCATCCACCCCCGGGTCGAGCCGGAGGTGGCGTTCCTGCTGGACCGGCTGCCCGACCCGGGCGAACCGGTCGGCTCGTTCACCCGTGCCGTCCGCGCGGTCGCCCCGGCGATCGAGCTGATCGACTCCCGGTACGCGAACTTCACCTTCTCGCTGCCGGACGTGATCGCCGACAACACCTCGGCCGCCGCGTTCGTGGTGGGGCCGTGGTCACCGGTGCCGGACGGGCTGGACAACCTCGGCGTGCTGCTGGAGATCGACGGGCGGGTGGCGCAGGTCGGCTCGACCGCTGCCATCCTCGGCGACCCGCGCCGCGCGCTGGACGAGGGGCTGCGGCTGGCCGGCCGGCACGGCGTACGACTGCGCAAGGGCTGGGTGTTCCTGGCCGGCGCGGCCACCGCCGCGGTGCCGCTGCGCCCCGGTGCGCACGTCCGCGCCACTGTGGAGAAGCTGGGTTCCGCCTCGATGAAGGCTCTCTCGTGAGCGCGAGGAGTGAGCCGGGTTTGCGAGCCCCGCAGTCGCGAACGGAAAGCGGCCCGGTGAGCGCGAGGAGTGAGCCGGGTCTGCGAGCCCCGCAGTCGCGAACGGAAAGCGGCCCGGTGAGCGCGAGGAGTGAGCCGGGTCTGCGAGCCCCGCAGTCGCGGACGGAAAGCGGTTCTGCCGTGACCGCCCGGGTGGTGGCCGGGAAGGCCGTGCCGCGGGGGGCGTTCCCGCACGTCAAGGTGGCCGGCGGGTTCGTCTACGTCTCCGGTACGTCGTCGCGCCGGCCGGACAACACGTTCGCCGGGGTGTCGGTGGACGAGTTCGGCACCACCGACCTGGACATCCGGGAGCAGACCCGGGCCGTGGTCGAGAACATCCGCGACCTGCTCCGCTCGGTCGGCGCCGACCTGAACGACCTGGTGCAGGTCACCAGCTACCTGGTCAACATGAACGACTTCGGCGGCTACAACGAGGTGTGGGCGGAGTTCTTCGACGCCACCGGGCCGACCCGCACCACAGTCGCCGTGCACCAGCTTCCGCATCCGCATCTGCTGATCGAGATGCAGGCCGTCGCCCTACTTCCGTCGGGAGGTTCCCATGAGTGAGATCGCCGAGCCGTTCAGCTTCTCCGGCTGGATCGGCGAGAACCAGCACCTGCTCAAGCCCCCGGTGGGCAACAAGGAGATGCTGCCCGGCAGCGACGACTTCATCGTCATGGTGGTGGGCGGCCCGAACCAGCGCACGGACTTCCACGTCGACCCGTACGAGGAGTTCTTCTACCAGGTCAAGGGCAACATGCACATCAACCTGATGCTGCCCGAGGGCCCGCGTACGGTGCACGTGCGCGAGGGGCAGATGTGGATGCTGCCGCGCAACACGCCGCACTCGCCGCAGCGTCCCGAGGCCGGCTCGATCGGCATGGTGATCGAGCGGGTCCGCGAGGAGGGCACGCTGGAGAAGTTCCAGTGGTACTGCGGCGAGTGCCACCACAAGGTGCACGAGGTGGAGTTGCAGGTCCGCGACATCGCCGCCGACCTGCCCCCGGTCTTCGCCGCGTTCTACGCCGACGAGAAGGCCCGTACCTGCGACAACTGCGGCGCGCTGCACCCGGGCAAGGGCTGACGCGTGCCGGTCGTGGACGTGCACACGCACGTCGTACCGAAGGGGTGGCCGGACCTCGCCGCGGCGTGCGGCGGGTCCGGCTGGCCCTGGCTGCGGGTGGACTCCGAGCGCGCCGCCATGATCATGGTGGGGGAGACGGAGTTCCGCCCGATCGGCGCGCAGTGCTGGGACGCGCCGACCCGGCTGGCCGACATGGAGGCCGACGGCGTGGACGTGCAGGTCGTCTCGCCCACCCCGGTGTTCTTCAGCTACGACCGACCGGCCGACCAGGCGGTCAAGGTGGCCCGGATCTTCAACGACCTCACGCTGGAGGTCACAGCGGCCGGCAACGGCCGGCTGGTGCCGTTCTGCCAGGTGCCGTTGCAGGACCCGGACGCGGCCTGCGCCGAGCTGGACCGCTGCCTGTCGGCGGGGCACGCCGGCGTGGAGATCGGCAACCACGTCGGCGACCGGGACCTGGACGACGAGGGCATCGTGCAGTTCCTGACCCACTGCGCCGAGGTCGGCGCGCCGGTGTTCGTGCACCCGTGGGACATGCCCGGCGGCCCCCGGCTGGACCGGTGGATGGCCCGCTGGCTGACCGGGATGCCGGCCGAGACGCACCTGTCGGTGCTCGCGCTGATCCTCGGCGGCGTGTTCGACCGGGTGCCGGACACGCTGCGGATCTGCTTCGCGCACGGCGGCGGCAGCTTCCCGTTCTGGCTGGGCCGCGCCGACAACGCCTGGCACCGCCGCGGAGACCTGGTGCGCGGCGCGTCCAGCGCGCCGCCCAGCTCGTACGTCGACAGGTTCCACGTCGACTCGGTGGTCTTCGAGCCGGCCGCGCTGCGGCTGCTCGTGGACACCATGGGCGCCGAGCGGGTGCTGCTCGGCAGCGACTACCCGTACCCGCTGGGGGAGCGGCCGGTCGGCCAGGTGGTGCACCGGGCGGACTTCCTCACCGACGCGCAGCGGGACGCGTTGCTCGGCGGCAACGCGCTGCGGTTCCTCGGCCGCTGACGAACTCCGGGTGCGTCTGCCGAGGGCAGACGCACCCGGAACGGTTCAGGAGTGCGGGCAGGTGTCCCGGTACTCCTCGATCGCGGTGCCGCGAGGCGCCGGGCAGAGGAACTGCTCGTAGCGGGTGTCGTCGTCGACGAACCGCTTGAGCCACGAGATGCTGTATTTCGCGACTGTCACGTTCGGCGAGGTCGGCGCCGAGTGGCTGGCCGCGTTCAACTCCAGGTACGCCTTGTCCAGCGTGGCCGGCAGGCTGGTGTAGAACGGCTCCGAGTGCGACGACACCGGCGCCACCGAGTCGTTCTCGGCGCCGATGACGAGCGTCGGCACGCGTACCGACGACCAGTTCTTCGTCGTGTGCCAGCCGGTCAGCGGGATCGCCGCCTGGAGCGCGGGCCGGGCGTTCGCCGCCGACAGGCTGCCGCCGCCGCCCATCGAGTGCCCCATCACGGCGAGCCGGTTGCGGTCGATCCGGGTACGTACCGCGCTGGTGTTGGTCAGGTAGTCCAGGGCGGCCAGGAGCTGGGTGCCGCGGCTGGCCGGCTGGTCGTAGACGGAGAGGGTGTCGATGGTGATGACCACGAAGCCCTGCGAGGCCAGCCGCGGCCCGAGCCAGGAGACTGCCGACTGGCCGGCGGTGAAGCCGGGGGAGATCGCGACCGCGCCGAACGTGCCCTCGGCGGTGCTGGTCGGGTAGTAGATCGTGCCACCGCGGAAGCCGCTGACGCTCGATGCGGAGACGGTGGTCTGGGCGGTCGCGAACGGGCCCCGGGCGGCCTCGATGGAGGCGGTGGTGGGCGCGGGGCCGCGCTCGTAGGGGTTCGCGGCCAGCGCTGCCGCCGGCCCGCCGTCACCGGCACCGGCCGGGGTCACCGGCAGGGCGGCGAGGCCGGCGGCGGTCAGGGCGAGGGCGAGCAGGGGGCGCAGGGCGCGCGGAAGCCGGGACGGGCGGTCCGGTGTGCCGGGTGCGTGGTGCACGGCGTGCTCCTCGGGGTGGTGGGGCGGCCTTCGATCGACTTTGGTCGATCTCCACATCCTGCGCGTCACGCCCGCCCGGCGGACCATCCCGAACCGGTCATGTCACCCGCATATGGACCTGCCGCCGGACGTGTCGCCCGGCCTCCCGGCCGCCGGACCGGCAGGATGGACGGCATGGCCGAGCCGCACGACCTGACCGCGCTGGAGCAGTCCGCCGCGATCCGCCGGGGCGAGCTGTCCAGCCTGGAACTGGTCGAGCACCACCTGCGCCGGGTCGAAGGGCTCGGCGACACCGTCGGCGCGTTCGTCACAGTCACCGCCGAGCAGGCCCGGAGCGCCGCCCGTGCCGCCGACGCGCTCGCGGCCGAGGGACGCGGCCCGCTGCACGGGGTGCCGACCGCGATCAAGGACCTCACGCTCACCGCCGGGGTCCGCACCACCTTCGGCTCCGCGGCCTTCGCCGACTTCGTCCCACCCGTCGACGCCGACGTGGTCCGCCTCCTGGCCGACGCCGGCCTGGTCAGCCTCGGCAAGACCACCACCTCCGAACTCGGCTGCTCGCTCTACTCGGAAGGGCTGGTGGCGCCGCCGGCCCGAAACCCGTGGGACCTCGCGTACACCGCGGGCGGGTCCAGCGGCGGCGCGGCAGCAGCGGTCGCCGCCGGGCTGGTGCCGGTGGCGCAGGGCTCCGACGGCGGCGGCTCGCTGCGCATCCCGGCCGCGCTCTGCGGCCTGGTCGGCTACAAACCCAGCCGGGGCATGGTCTCCGGCGGGCCGCTCGGCTTCGGCGGCTTCGGGCTGCCGGTGAACGGGCCGATCGGCCGCACCGTCGCCGACGTGGCCGCGCTGCTCGACGTGCTCGCCCGCCCGGTGCCCGGCGAGCCGTACCTGCCGCCGGCCGCGCCCGCCGGCGGCTACCTCGGCGTCACCCGCGCCGCCCGCGTCACCGGCCCCGGCCGGCTGCGCGTCGGCCGCTTCACCACGCCGATGCTCGCCGACGAACCGGTCCACCCGGACTGCGTGGCCGCCGTCGACCGGGCCGCCGCGCTGCTCACCGACGCCGGCCACGAGGTGGTCGACGTCCCCGCGCCGCTCGGCCCCGAGGCGTGGCCGCTGTTCGAGACCGTCTGGTACGCGCTGGCTGTCACCCCGGTCCCGGCCGGGCGGGAGGGCGACCTGCTGCCACTGACCCGTTACCTGCGCGAGCGCGGCGAGGCGCTCGGCGCGGCCCGGCTGATGGCCGCGCTCGGCGAACTCCAGGCGCAGGTACGCCGTGGCGTCCGCCGTACCGCCGGGTGTGACCTGCTGCTCTGCCCGACGCTCGCGGCCCCGCAGGCGCCGGTGGGCGCGTTCGCCGCCCTCGAACCGGCAGAGGACTTCGACCGGCAGCGGCGCTTCTCACCGTACTGCGCGGTCTTCAACGTCACGGGCGATCCGTCCGTCTCGTTACCTCTCGGACGGACCACCGACGGGCTTCCGGTCGGGGTGCTCCTCACCGGCCGGTACGGCGACGACGCGACACTGCTCGCCACTGCCGCGCAACTGGAGTACCGGAGTGACGGATGGGATCAGCACCCCGCAATCTGGCGGGCCGCCGACTCCGCTAACGTGAACATCACAAGTGACGTGGGGCGCGACCGGTCCTGACCGGCCGACCCGCACCATTCCTGGTCTCTCTTTCCGCCTGGGGGCGTTGGGATTGTCTGTTACCGAGACGTTGGTGGTCTTCGTCGGCATCCCGGCCGCCGCGGTGCTGCTGATCGCCGCCCTGGCGGCCGTCGGCAGCCGCGGCAACGGTGGCGGCGCCAAGCGCTACCGGCCGGGCCGGCCCTTCGACTTCACTCCGGTCTGGTTCCTGGGCCGTCCGGAGCAGCTGGCCGACTCGGCCGGCACGGCGCTGGCCGCCGGGGCGCAGGCGCCGGCGTTGACCAGCCGCAAGCAGGAGCAGGCCGGCCGGGAGGCGCCGGCCGGTGGAACCGGAGGCGCAAGTGACCGTTGGTGAAGCGCGGCCCACGACGGGGACGGGCACCCCGCCCGAGGTGCTGGACGGACCGTTCTCGACCCGTCAGCTGCTCCGCATCGACGAGGCCCTGCGCCTCGCCGACCAGGGCACCGGTCTGGTCTTCTCGGTCTACGTCGGCGGCCTCGACGAGCCGATCCGGGAGCACGCCGAGCGGCTGCACCGCCAGCTCGCCGACCCGGACCGCTCGGTGCTGATCGCGGTGTCGCCCAACCAGCGGCAGCTGGAGATCGTCACCGGCAAGTACGCGCGCAAGCGCATCCCGGACACGTACGCCAAGCTGGCCGCGCTCTCCATGGTGGCCTCCTTCGGCGGCGGCGACCTGGCCGGCGGCATCATCCAGGGCCTCGACCAGCTCGCCAGCCACGCCGGCAAGGGCTGATCCCCGCCCGCACACACGACGAAGCCCGGCCCCGCGTACGCGTGGGCCGGGCTTTCTCGTGTCAGCGGGGCTGGCCCACGACAACGGCCGGGGCCGGCGCGGACTGCCACCCGCGCCGGCCCCGGCCGACGTGCCTCACTCAGGCGCTGCGCGCGTCCCGCTCCCGGGCCTTCAGCGCGCGGACCACGCCGTCGCGGCCCTCGGCGACCAGCCGCCGCAGCGACGCCGGCCGGCCGTCCTGGGCCAGCCACGCGTCGGTGGCCGCGACGGTGTCCTCCTCGACCAGGTGCGCCGGGTAGGCGAGCTGCACGAACTCCTGCGCCGGCTCGCTGTCGCGCTGCGCCCACACCTGGTCCACCGTGGCGAAGTACCGCTCCCGGTAGGGCGCGGTCAGCTCGACCTGCGCCGCGTGGGTGAAGCCCTGCAACAGCGCCCGGTTGCGCCAGTTGGGCAGCGCGTCCGGGCCGGTGAGCAGCGCCCACACCGCGGCCTTGTTCTCGACGGTCGGCACCAGCGCGTGCGCGTACGCGGCCTCCCGCTCGCCGCTGGCGGTACGGTCGCCGGCCAGCTCCGCGTCCACGTCGGCGGCACCGGCCGCGCCGTTGGCGACCAGCGACTGGAGCACCGTCCAGCGCAGCTCCGTGTCGACGGTCAGCCCCTCCGGCACCCCGTTGCCGTCCAGCCAGCCGCGCAGCGTGGCCAGGTCCTCACCGGAGCGGGCCGACGAGGCGTACGACCGGGCCCAGGCGAGCTGGAAGCCGCTCCCCGGCTCGGCCGCCGCGAGCGCGGTCCGCGCGGTACGGGCCAGGTCGGCCCAGCCGGTCGGCGCCCACGCCGGGTCGGCGTAGAAGGTGAGCGCCGTGGTCGCCTGCCGCAGCGTGGCCGTCACCAGGTTGATGTCGGTCTCGGCGGTCAGCCCGGCCAGCACCAGCGCCACGTAGTCGCGGGCCGACAGCTCGGCGTCGCGGGTCATGTCCCAGGCGGCGGTCCAGCACAGCGCCCGGGCCAGCGACGAGTCGAAGCCGGCGATGTGCTGCACCACAGTGGCCATCGACCGCTCGTCCAGCCGCAGCTTGGCGTACGTGAGGTCCTCGTCGTTGAGCAGCAGCACGTCGGCGGCCGGCTTGCCGTGCAGCTCGGACAGCTCGGTCAGCTCGCCGGTCACGTCCGTCTCGATCAGCTCGCGGCGCACCAGCCGGCCGTCGGTCAGGTCGTACAGGCCGACGCCGATGCGGTGGGTACGCAGCGTCGGGTAGGCCGACGGCGCCTCCTGCCGGACCACCACCCGCTCGTACGTGCCGTCGGCGCCGATGGTCACCTCCGGGCGCAACGTGTTGACCTGCGCGGTCTCCAGCCACTGGGCGGCGAACTTGCGCAGCTCCCGGCCGGAGGCCGCCTCCAGTTCGGACAGCAGGTCGTCGAAGGTGGCGTTGCCCCAGGCGTACTTGCCGAAGTAGGCGCGCAGGCCGGCCAGGAACGGCTCCTCGCCCACGTACGCGACGAGCTGCTTGAGCACGCTCGCGCCCTTGGCGTACGTGATGCCGTCGAAGTTGACCTCGACGGCCTCCAGGTCCGGCATCTCGCAGTAGACCGGGTGGGTGGAGGAGAGCTGGTCCTGCCGGTAACCCCAGTTCTTGCGGATCGACAGGAACGTGGTCCAGGCGTCGGTGAAGCGGGTGGCGTGCGTGTTGCACCAGTGGCTGGCCCATTCGGCGAACGACTCGTTGAGCCACAGGTCGTTCCACCAGCGCATGGTGACCAGGTCACCGAACCACATGTGCGCCAGCTCGTGCAGGATCGTGTTGGCGCGCTGCTCGTACTCGAAGTCGGTGACCTGCGAGCGGAAGATGTAGTGCGACTCGGCGTGCGTGACGCAGCCGAAATTCTCCATCGCGCCGGCGTTGAAGTCCGGCACCCAGAGCTGGTCGTACTTGGGCAGCGGGTAGCGCACCCCGAACTTCTCCTGGAAGAAGTCGAAGCCCTGCGTGGTGATCAGGTGCAGGTCGTCGGCGTCCATGTGCGGGGCCATGCTGGCCCGGCAGAAGTAGCCCATGTCGATGCCGTCGTGGGTGCGCCGCACCTCGTGGTACGGCCCGGCGCAGAGCGCGGTGATGTAGGTGCTCATCCGCTCCGACACGGTGAAGTGCACCGTCTTCAGGCCCTCACCGGCGGCCTCCTCGCGGGCCACCGGCATGTTCGACACGACCCGCCAGTGGTCCGGGACGGTGGCGTGCCAGGTGTAGACGCTCTTCAGGTCGGGCTGGTCGAAGCAGGCGTAGACCTTCTGCGCGTCGGCGGTCTCGAACTGGCTGTAGAGGTAGGTCTCGCCGTCCACCGGGTCGACGGTCCGGTGCAGACCCTGCCCGCTGTTGGAGTAGCCGAAGTCGGCGTCGACCACCAGCACGTTCTCGGCGGCCAGACCGCTGAGCGTGAGTCCCTTCTCGGCGGACCAGCCGGACAGGTCCACCGGCTCGCCGTTGAGTGTGGCCGACCGCACCGATTCGGCGGCTGTCTCGATGAACGTGGTCGCCCCCGGTTCGGCGCAGCGGAACCGGACCTCGGTCACCGAGCGGAACGTGCGACCGGTGGGCTGCACCGCGGTCGACAGGTCAAGGCTGATGTCGTACCCGGTCACCTCGAGCAGGCGGGCCCGCTCCGTCGCCTCGACCTGGGTCAGGTTGCGCACTCCCGGCACTGTTCGTCTCCATCCCACTCGTCTCGCCGCGCCCCGCGGCGCCGGTTCTGCCCGGCCGCTCGTGACGGCCCGTCGAGAACCGAGTCTTCCATGCACGGACCGCTCCCGGTGGTCGAGGTCACGCTCTCATTCCGGTACCGGTCGACGGGGTACGGGGTGAGGATCGGAGGTGACCGCGCCGGGTCCCCGGCGCGACGATGCCGTGAAGGGAAAACACCGTGACCGAACGTGTCACCGCGGACATGTGGTTCGACCCGCTGTGCCCGTGGGCGTGGATCACCTCCCGTTGGCTGCTGGAGGTCGAGCAGGTCCGGGATGTGGACATCCGGTTCCACGTGATGAGCCTGTCCGTGCTCAACGACGGCCGGGAACTGCCGGAGGAGTACCGGGACCTGATGCGCGACGGCTGGGGCCCGGTGCGGGTGTGCATCGCCGTCGAGCAGGCGCACGGCGCCGAGGCGCTGGCGAAGCTCTACACCGCGATGGGCACCCGGATCCACCTCGGCAAGGAGGGCCTGGGCCGGGACATGCTGGTGGGCGCGCTCACCGAGGTGGGCCTGGACCCGGCGCTCGCCGACGCGGCCGAGTCCACCCAGTACGACGAGGCGCTGCGGGCCAGCCACGAGGCGGGCATGCGGCCGGTCGGCACCGACGTGGGCACCCCGGTGATCCACGCCCCGGGTCCGGACGGCGGGCAGGTCGCCTTCTTCGGCCCGGTGATCACCCCGGCGCCGAAGGGCGAGGCGGCCGGCCGCCTCTGGGACGGCGTGCTGCTCGTCGCCGGCACCCCCGGCTTCTACGAGCTGAAGCGCACCCGGGAGCAGGGCCCCATCTTCGACTGAGGGGTAAGGAAGGGCCCCTTCTTAACGCCTCCGGTAGAGGAAGGGCCCCTTCTTAACACCGGCAGCACGCCCCGAGCCCCGCACCCGCCCGTCACCGGGCCGGTGCGGGGCTCGTTTCACCGGGTGTCCCAGCCGACGGCCCGCGGGGCCGCAACACGGCAGCTCCTGGAGGCGTTCCCATGGCCAAGCACCGCCACATGTCCGACGACGCGCCGCGGCAGGCGACCGAGGACTCCGGTGCGACGTACTGGTCGGTGACCGAGAGCCACTGGCCGGCCGGCCCGGCCGAGGTGGCCGACCTGCTGGCCCCGCCGATCGTGGTCGGCGTGGCCCGGGTGGTGGCCACCTCGCGGATGACACCGCCGGGCGAGACCGGCCGCCCCGGCCGCGCGCCGTCGCGGCCCGGCGCCGCCGCCCACCCGGCCGCGGGGGCGACGACGGTACGCCTCAACGCCGGCTCCCGCCCCGCCCCGGCGACCCGCCGCCCGACGCCGGGCCGGCACCGCAACCCCACCGCCTGAGCTGCCCTTCCCGGCGTTAAGAAGGGGCCCTTCCTCTACCGGAGGCGTTAAGAGGGGGCCCTTCCTTTCACCTGGTGGTAAGCGGGTGAGTCCGGCGGCGGCGCCGATCGGGTCCCGGGTAGCGTCAGCGGACATGACGGTCGTGCATCCGATCACCCGGGCCTGGATCACCACTGGCGGCACCGGCGCGCAGAACTACGACGAGTTCGCCGACGACGCGGAGATCACCTCCATCGTCGAGGCGAATCCGCACAGCGCCCTGGGCATCGAGATGCCCCACCGGGCGCCCGGCAGCCTCGGGAAGTCCTTCCTCGACGCGTTGCCGGACGCGGTGGCGCGCCTGGCCGAGGCGAAGGCGGACGGCAGCTACACGCCCGCCGAGCAGGTGGTGGTGCTCTACCGGATCAGCGCGCCGGGCGAGGAGAGCGCGTACGGGCTGTGGGCCATGGTCGACACCGACCAGATCTCCACCCGCGCCGACGAGCCGGGCCTGGTGATCCGCAACGAGGACGTGTTCATCGCCAAGGTGCGCGAGCGCGTCGCGCTGGCCGAGGCGCTCGGTCACCTGCTCTCGCCCGTACTCCTGCTCCAGACCGGCAAGGGCGACGAGCTGCACGCCGCGCTCGCGGCGGCGACCGACGCGGCCGGCGCGCCCGCCGCGACGGACGTCGACCAGTCCGGCCGGACGCACGCGATCTGGCTGCTCGGGCCGGGCCCGGCGCAGGACGAGCTGACCGCGCTGGCCGGCGGCGGGGAGCTGGTGGTCGCGGACGGCAACCACCGCAGCCTGGCCGCGCAGACCGGCGGTTTCCCGCGCTTCCTGGCGGTGGTCACCACGCCCGCGTCGGTCGCCATCCAGCCCTACAACCGGCTGGTCAGCGAGCTGACCACCACGCCGGACGAGCTGCTCGACCGGCTCCGGGCGGCGGGCGCGGAGGTCACCCCGGTGGACGGGCCGGTCGACGTGCCGGCCACCGGCGGCGTCGTGCACCTCTACCTCGGCGGCCGGGGGTACGCGGTGACGCTGCCGCACGTCGGCGCCGCCCGGCTGGAGAACCTCGACCACGCGCTCGTCGAGCGCCTGCTGCTGCGCGACGCGCTGGGCCTCGACCCGGGCGACAAGCGGATCACGTACGTGGGCGGCGACTACCCGGCGAGCTGGCTCGTCGGTGAGGTGGACGCCGGCCGGGCCGAGCTGGCGGTGCTCGTCGCGCCGGTAACTGTCGACGACTTCGTCGCGGTGAACCTGGCCCGAGAGAAGATGCCGCGCAAGAGCACCTGGTTCACCCCGAAGGCGCGGGCCGGCCTGGTCGTGGCCGAGCTGCCGCACTGACCGTGTGACGAATCCGCCTCCGGGTCGCCGCCCGCGCGCCGGCCCGGAGGCGGGCCTGTCAGACTGCGCGGTATGCGCGTCTACCTGGGATCCGACCACGCCGGTTTCGAGTTGAAGGTGCACCTCGCCAACCACCTGGCCAAGCAGGGCTACGAGGTGGTCGACGTGGGACCGCACGTCTTCGACCCGGACGACGACTACCCGGCGTTCTGCCTGCACACCGGTGACCGGGTGGTCGGCGACCCGGGCAGCCTCGGCGTGGTGATCGGTGGCTCCGGCAACGGCGAGCAGATCGCCTCGAACAAGGTCGCGGGCGTCCGGGCGGCGCTCGCCTGGAACGTCGACACCGCCCAGCTGGCCCGCGAGCACAACGACGCGAACGTCGTCGCCATCGGCGCCCGGCAGCACACGCTGGACGAAGCCACAGCGCTCGTCGAGGCGTTCCTCACTACGCCGTTCTCCGGCAACCCCCGGCACAGCCGGCGCATCGAGCAGGTGGCCGCCTACGAGCAGAGCCGCCGCCTGCCCGAGCTGCCCGCCTGAGCGGACGCCTCCGGCTCACCGCCCGTTGCGGGGCAACTCCTCGCGCGGCACCCAGTTGCGGCGGATGAGCACCACGCGCTGCTCGGCCTCGGCGAGGTCGTCCTCGGTGGGGCGGGCGGCGTCCCGTGCCCGCAGCGCGGCCGTCACGCTCACCTGCGACGAACCGGAGCCGACCAGCCCGCGCAGCCCGCGCTCGCCCTCCTCGGCGGGCGCGGCGGCGCGGCGTCCCCGGGGCTCCGGCTCGCCCGGCCGGCCGCCGCGCGGTGACCGGGGCGCCACGTCGTCGTGTACCGGTGTCGTACTGGCAGTGGTGCCGCCGGTGCCCGTGCCGTCGGCACCGGTACCGGCACCGGTTCCGGCGGTCTCCGTCGGCGGGGCGGCCTCGCCTTGATGCCGCAGCCGCCGTCGCCGTCGCTCCGCCTCACCCATCCCCCGACCGTACCGTCCCCATGGCCACCCGCGCGCCGCTCGTACCCCGCGCTTCCCCGCACACGCTCCCCGGCGTACCCGATCCAGCCAGCCTCCGCCGATCATGGAGTTGTGGTGCCCGGAGTGCCCCGTGAGCGAGGTATGCGAGGTGCCACAACTCCAAGGTCGACGAGGCGGGCGCCGACGATCACAAACGGTTTCCCCGACGGGTGTGCGGGGCCCGCTGCTGCCAGCGCTCCCTGCTCCCGCCCGCCGCACGATCATGAAGTTAGCCGGGACAAACCGGACGGTTTGCGCCGCTAGCTTCATGATCGCCGGGCCGGTCCGGGGCCGGGCCGGGCGGAGTGGGGCGGGCGGGCGGTCAGAAGACCTCCATGGGGGAGGGGGTGCGGTGCCAGGTGAAGGCGGGCGTCAGCGCGGTCAGCGTGTGCGGGATCAGCTCCCGGACGCGGCCGGCGGCGGCCAGCGCGTACGGGCTCGCGCCGCCGAGGTACAGCTCGCCGAGAGCGCGTACGTCACACGCCAGCCCGGCCGGGGCGGTGGTGGGCGTGCACTGCGCGCCGTCGCGTCCGCCGACCAGCCGCCAGCGGCCGGTGTTCTCCTTCAGCAGCTCGTCGGTGACCTCGATCACCACGTCGACGTCCGTGGCGTAGCGCCGGGCGGCGAGCGCGGCCGGCACGTCCACCACCCGTACCCAGAGCGCGTCGGCGAGCTGCGGGGAGAGCTGGCGGGGCTCGTCCACCAGCCGCAGCAACGGCTCGTCCAGGGCCGCGATCGGGAACGACAGCCGGCGGGTCAGGTCGACCGAGAGCAGCAGCCGCCACAGCGCCGTGTACGCCTCGGGCGTCGCCGCCACCACCTCGCCGACCTGCACCTCGGCCTGCGGCCCGGTGGCCGACGAGCTGTCCTTCGTCCGGTAGAGCGCGTACCCGTCGAGGCCCTCGGCGCCTTCGTGCAGCAGCACCCGGCGCTCGGTGGCGCCGCCCCGGTGCGCCTTGAGGTCCGCCAGCACGTACGACCACCAGCGCTCGTCGCGCCGGGACCAGCCGGGACGCTCGGTGCGGACCCGCTCGTACAGCCGGGCCAGCTCGTCCCGGTGCGCGTCCGGACGGTCCAGTCGCAGCCTGCCCTCGGCGGGCGCCGGTGCGGGCAGCCGCAGGCCGGTGGTGTCCACCGACAGCACGTAGCGCGGGGCCGCGGACCCGTAGCCGAAGCGGGGGTAGATGCGGCCCTCGCTGGCCCAGAGCACCGCGATCGGCTCGCGGCCGGCGTCGCGGACGTCCCGCAGCTGGCGCCGCATCAGTGTGGTGAGCAGGCCGCGCCGCCGGTGCGTCGGCGCGACCGCGACCATCGTCACGTGCGCGGCCGGCAGGTCCGCGCCGGGCACCGCGAGGTCGCGGCTGAACGCGGCGGCGTGCGCCACCGCCGTGCCGCCGTCGCGGACCAGCAGCGACCGGTCCGGCTCGAAGATCGGGCGTTCGAGCGCCTGCACCTCGGGGTCGAGATCGCCGTGGAAGGCCAGCGCCAGCAGCGCCGCGATGTCGTCGAAGTCCTCGGCCCGGGATACCACCACGTCAGTCACGGCACGTGTGTATCGCACCGCGATGGGGGTCGGCACCCTATTTGCGGGCTGGCTACCCTCGGAACCGGGGCCGGAATCGGTCGAGGGGGAGGACGAAGATGGCGGACCAGACACAGCCGTGGGCCGAGCGCACCGTGGAGGTGCCGCCCCAGCCGGGGGTGGTGCCCCCGCAGCGGGACGCGTTCCAGCGCGGGGTGGCGGCGGTCGGTCAGCCGCGCCCGTCGCGTACGCCCCGTACCGAGCAGTTCCCCACCGTCGAGCACGGCGACTGGGCGGCGGAGCCGGCGCCCCGCCGGCCGATGAGCTGGCACCTGGCCCAGGCGCGCAAGGGCGGGGAGCTGAGCGCCGCCGGTGCCCTGTTCGCGTTCGTGTGCTGGGGCATCTGGGCGATCTCCGGCCGGGGCAACCTGGTCGCCCCGCTGCTGACGTTCGTGCTCAGCCTGCTCACCGCGGTCGGCCTGTTCGCGCTGGCCCGGCTGCTCGGCCGGCTGATCCTGGAGCGGCAGTTCGGCCGGGTGCGCCGCAGCGCCCGGGGCGCCCACCTGGTCACCGCGTTGTTCCTGGTCGGCGTCGGTGTGGCGTATCTCCAGCAGACCGAGTGGGTGGTCTCCGCCTGGAACTGGGTGACCGGCAACTGAGCCGACAGGTCGTCCGTCCGGTAGGCGCCGGACGGACGACCCGGGGCGTCGATGTCAGAAGGTGGTCGGCGCGCCGGCCGTCTGGCAGGCGGCGTTGATGTCCTTGCTGGCCTTCTCCATGGCGGGGTTGTCGGCGGCGGTGCCCGGGTCGGCGGCCGCGCCCGCCTTGCCGGCCTCCGCGCCGAACTCCTTCAGGGCGGTGGCCGCCTTGCCGTCGCCGGCGGTCGCGGCGAGCTCGGTCACCCGGTCACCGAGTTCGGTCAGGATCGCGCCGGTCTTCTTCGTCAGGTCGCCGCCCGCCTGCACCACGGTCATGAGCTTCGCCCGCATGTCCTTGTTGATCTTCTCTGCGGCGGTGCAGAGTTCCTTGTCGCTCATCGCGGCCGCCGACGGCGAGGGGGCAGCCGAGGAGGGTGCGGCGGAGGCCGAGGTGGCTGCCGGCCCGGCCGTGGTCGAGGGCTTCTCGTCGCCGCACGCGGCGAGGCCCAGCACGGCACAGGTCAGGAGGATCGGGAAGATCCGGTTCGTTTTCACGTCTGGGCACGCTAGTCGATGCCCGTCATTGATCAAACTCGGTTTGCCCGGGTCGGCCCCGGGATGCGCGGGCGGGCGGCATTCGCGCCGCCCGCCCGCGTGCCCGGCCGCGGTACGCCGCGACACCGGTCGTCGCTCCACCAGGACCGTGCTGCCTTACCCCGCCCCGCGGGCTTCATCCGTCGCCCGTTGGGCTGAGCCGTCGCCGCTGCTCGTCGGCCTTCGGCGACGCGACCCGGGCCGCCGGGTCCTCGACGCCCGGGCCGCCGGAACGACAGGCGACGGGTACCGCCCACCGCCGTGAGCGGCCGTTCAGCGAGCCGGGGCGTGCTTCCGGCGCACCGGACCCGTCCGGCCGTCGTGCCGGCGCGTTGCCGGGGAGCAGCATGACGGCATGGGCGCGTATCGATCAGCGTACGAGCGGAGCATCGCCGACCCGGCCGGCTTCTGGCGGGACGCGGCGGCCGACATCGACTGGGTCATCCCGCCGGAGCGCATCCTCGACGACTCGGCGGCGCCGCTGTACCGCTGGTTCCCCGACGGGGTGCTGAACACCTGCCACAACGCGCTGGACCGGCACGTCGCCGCCGGGCGTGGCGACCAGCCCGCGTTGATCCACGACAGCCCGGTGACCGGCGCGGTACGTACGCTCACCTACGCCGAACTGCTCGCCGAGACCGCCCGGTTCGCCGGGGCGCTGCGCCGTCTCGGCGTCGGCCGGGGCGACCGGGTGCTGCTCTACCTGGCGATGGTCCCGGAGGCGGCGATCGCCATGCTGGCCTGCGCCCGGATCGGCGCGGTGCACTCGGTGGTCTTCGGCGGCTTCGCCGCGCACGAGCTGGCCGTCCGGATCGACGACGCGCGGCCGAAGGTGGTGGTGGCGACCTCCTGCGGCATCGAGGCCGACCGGGTGGTGCCGTACCACCCGATCCTCGCCGCCGCGCTCGACGAGGCCGCGCACGCGCCGGAGCGCTGCGTGGTGGTGCAGCGCCCGCAGGAGCCGGCCCCGCTGGTGCCCGGCCGCGACCTGACCTGGGCCGAGGTGATGGCGGACGCGGAACCGGCGCCGTGCGAGCCGGTGGCCGCCACCGACCCGCTCTACGTCCTCTACACCTCCGGCACCACGGGCCGGCCCAAGGGCGTGGTGCGGGACAACGGCGGGCACGCGGTGGCGCTGCGGTGGTCGATGCGCAACGTCTACGGCATCGAGCCGGGCGAGGTCTTCTGGGCCGCCTCCGACGTGGGCTGGGTGGTCGGCCACTCCTACATCGTGTACGCGCCGCTGCTCACCGGCGCGACCACCGTGCTCTACGAGGGCAAGCCGGTCGGCACCCCCGACGCCGGGGCGTTCTGGCGGGTCGCCGCCGAGCACCGGGTGGCCGCCCTGTTCACCGCGCCCACCGCGATCCGGGCGATCCGCCGGCAGGACCCGGACGGCAGCCACATCTCCCGGTACGACCTGAGTGCGCTGCGTACCCTCTTCCTCGCCGGTGAGCGGCTGGACCCGGACACCTGGGCCTGGGCGGGGGAGCGGCTCGGCGTACCGGTGGTCGACAACTGGTGGCAGACGGAGACCGGCTGGCCGGTGGCGGCCAACCCGCGCGGCCTGGAGCCGCTGCCGATCAAGCCGGGGTCGCCGTCGGTGCCGGTGCCCGGCTACGACGTGCGCGTGGTCGACGGTGCGGGCCGGGACGTGCCGCCCGGCACGGACGGCTCGATCGTGATCCGGCTGCCGCTGCCGCCCGGCTGCCTGCCCACGCTCTGGGGTGACGACGAGCGGTTCGTCCGCTCCTACCTGTCCACCTTTCCCGGCCACTACCTGACCGGCGACGGCGGCCGGTTCGACGAGGACGGCTACCTGTACGTGATGGGCCGCACCGACGACGTCATCAACGTGGCCGGGCACCGCCTGTCCACAGGCGCGATGGAGGAGGTCCTGGCGACGCACCCGGCGGTGGCCGAGTGCGCGGTGATCGGCGTCGCCGACGCGCTCAAGGGGCAGGTGCCCAGCGGGTACGTGGTGCTCAAGGCCGGCGCCGACGTGGACCCGGACGCGCTCGCCGCCGAGCTGGTCGCGCTGGTCCGGCAGCGGATCGGCCCGGTGGCCGCGTTCCGCCGGGTGACAGTGGTCCCGGCACTGCCGAAGACCCGGTCCGGGAAGATCCTCCGCCGCACCATGCGGGGCCTGGTGGAGGGGCGCGACGAGCCGGTCCCGGCGACCATCGACGACCCGGGCGCGCTCGCCGTGTTCCGCGACCTCGGCACCGCGGACTGAGCCAGGCAGGGCCGACCCGCCCCGGACGAGCTGAAGCGGTCCCCGGCCGGACTCCACCGGCCGGGGACCGCTTGCGGTCAGCGCCGGACCGGGTTGCCGGCGGCGTAGTCGCGGGCGACGCGGACCAGTTCCACCAGGCCGCCGGCGTACTCCTGCGCCTCGGCGTGCGCCTCGTCGAACGGCGGCTGGAAGCCGACGCCGTCCCACTGACCGGTGGTCTCGTTCCACCTGTCGTTCCCGACCTCGAAGTCCCAGGCGAAGATGCCCAGCTCGTAGTAGAGCTGGTCGGCCGAGTTGCCGGCCGCCGAGTAGAGCACGTCGGCGACCGGGCCGGTCTGCGACGGCCAGGTGACGGTGCCGCGCTCGGCCGCGATCGCGCCCACGATGCGCCGGGCGCTGCCCAGGAAGAGTGTCGACTCGTCGATCGACGGGCGCGGCAGCGTCACCCGCCCGTCGGCCTTGTACGCCCCGGGCGGCCACATGAAGTAGCCGCCGTACGAGTGCACGTTCATCGCGAACTTGATGTTCGGGTGGGCCTTGGCCAGGTCGATCACGTTGCGGCTCTCCGGCTCGGACAGCTCCGCCGTGCCCGCGTAGTTGCCGGACAGGCAGTTGGCGCTCGCGCCCACGTACCCGTCGAACAGGGATCCGACCGTGTAGTTGCGGTTGACGTCGACGCCCCACATGGTGCGGTTCTTCGGGTCACGGGAGGCGCCGGTGCAGTGGTTGACCAGGTTCTTGCGCTGGAAGTTGTAGTCGTGGAACGAGTAGTTCGCGCCGTCCGGGTTCACAGTCGGGATGACGAACACGTCCACCTGCTCCAGCAGCTTGCGGGTCGCCGCGTCGGTACGCGCGTTCGCCAGCAGCCGCTCGGCGAACTCCAGCGTGACGAGCGGGGTCGCCCACTCGCGGGCGTGCTCCTGCGAGTACGCCAGCACACCGATCCGGGAGCCGTCGCGGTGCTTGCCGATCCGCAGCGCCTGCACCGTCCACGGCCGGGCCGGCACCTCGGTGCCCTGCAAGCCGTCGTCGAGGCGTACCGGCCCGGCCACCGGCATCGGCAGCCCCGCCGAGCCGTCCTCCACGCTGGCCCGGAAGCGGGCGCCCCGCGGGGCGTTGATCAGGGCGGCGACGTCGTCGGTGGTGCTCGTCACAGTGCCCGCGCCGTCGGTGGCCAGCGAGATGGTCAGCACCCGGTCCCGGTAGCGCATGTTCAGCGGCCGGTTCGGCCGGCCCGGGTCGACGGTGCGTACCTGCACGCCGTTCATGCCCTGGTCGCCGAAGCGGACCGACTCCACCACCACGGCGGCGGCCGCCGGGTCGCCCAGGTAGGCGGCGGCGGTCCGGCGGTATCCCTGGGTCTTGTTCGGCAGGTCGATGACGTCCACCAGGTCGCGGTACTGGCGGCCGAGCCGGGCGATGCGCGCCTTGATGTCGACGGGCGTCAGGTAGGCGTCGATGAAGTCCTTCTGATAGCCGGCCGGCTGCGGCGGCGGGGTCGCGTTCGGCCAGAGCGACGGCGTCATCGGCCGGCTCGTGCCGCCCAGCGTGGAGGTGGCAGTGAGCTGCACCGGACGGCTCGGCACCGGCTGCGGCAGCGCGTAGTGGTACTGGTACTCGCCCGAGTCCTCGAAGCGGTACAGCGGGAATGATCCGGTGGCGCCGTCGGCCGTCCGCCAGCTCACAGTGATCTCCACGTCCGGGTCGTCGGTGGCGGTGGTGGCGACCTGGGCCTGGAGGAACGTCCGGCCGCCGGTGGTCCACCAGTACGCCTGGAGGAACTGGAGCGTGTCGACAGCGGCGGCGCCGCTCGTATGCAGCCCGGCGCGGGTGCGCTCCTGCGCGGCGCGGCGGCTCTCGGCCAGGTGCCGGGCCCCGTCGTCGGCGCGCTGCACCACCTGCACGGCCGTGGCCCCCTGCCGGGTGAGGTCGGCGAGCTGCCGTCCGGTGAGGACCAGGTCGGCGGTCCACTCGCCGTCGCGCGAGCGGGGACGGTTGGCCAGGTCGGCGCCGCCGGCCACCAGGCGGTCGAGCTGCGCCCGGTCGGCGAGCCGCACGCGGACCAGCGCGGTCTCGGTGGGGGCGAGCGTGATCGCGGGGGAGGGCGGTGCGGCGGCGCCCGGCCCGGGATGGGCCAGCGCCGCGGCGATCAGGATGCTGGTGGTGGCGAGTGCGGTCCACCGTCGTCGGACGATCACGGGGCCTCCTGACGAACGTCGATCTCTCTGCCGTTCACACCAGCCGAGGCATCGATCGCTGTCAAGCTCAGTTCCGGTCAGCCGGCGAACCGGTACAACCGGAACTCCTTCTCCGCGCCGCACACGAGCATCTCGGTGTTCCACGAGCAGGACTCGCTGCGGATCTGCTTGAGCTGCCCCATCTCGACCGGTTTGCCGTCCACCGCCGTCCCGGCGAGGACGCGGTCGTCCTCGTACGCGCTCGGTGCCTCGGAGAAGATCAGCAGGTTGCCGGCGTCCAATCGGACCGCCGTCCCGTCCCGGTCGCGCAGCACCGCCGTGCCGTCCGGCGCGAACAGCGTCACCGCGTCCGGCGAGTCCCGCCCGGCCAGCACGTGCTCACCGACCGGCACCAGCGACTCGGCACGCGGCGCCGGCCACTGCCGGGTGCCCTCACCCTCGGTCGCCGCCACCACCCGCGTGTCGTCGGCGCCGCTGCCGGGCGTCTCCAGCAGGCACACGCGGCGCTCCCCGCAGGTGACGAGATCCTTCACCCGGCCGCCCTGTTCCGGCGCCTCGTACAGCACGCCCGGCGTGCCGAGACCGCCCAGGTCGTAGGCGAGCAGCCGCAGGCCGCGCTCGTTCTCCGCCACGTACAGCCGGTCGTCGCGGGCGGCCACCGGATCGTCGAGCCCGGCGACGTTGCCCCGGTCCTTGAGGATCTTCCCGCTGCGCATGTCGACGACCCGGAGCGACCGGTCCGCGCCGACCTGCACGAGCCGGTCCGCCTTCCCCGCCCACGGGGCGAGCGGCGAGCCCTCGGCGTTGCCGGGCCCGTCCAGCGCCGCGCCGGTGCCGACCGGTACCACCTTCGTGCGCGCGTCGCCGTACTCGGTGCGCGGGTTGGGCCGCTCCCACCGCTGCCGGCCGTCGTCAAGTCGCAGCCCGACCAGGCGTTCACCGGCGCGGTCCAGCCGGACGATCGTGTCGGGCCCGAGGTACAGGGTGTCGTCGCGACCGACGTCGGTCCGCCAGCGCTGGTCGCCGGAGTCCTCGTCGAGCACCGCGAGCACGCGGGGGGTGTCACTTCCGGTGGCATCGCCGAGGACGAGCAGCCCGTCGGGCAGCGCCCGGATCCCCGCCCACCGCTGCGCTGTCGCGTCGGTCCGCCTCTCCCAGACCGTCTTGCCGGTGGCCGCCTCGACGGCAGTCACGTGGAGGTGGTCGTCGGGCAGCGAACGGGCCAGGTAGGCGCGTTCCCCGAGCGTCGCGGTGAACATCTGGTCCGGCCGCGCGTCACCGGCGGCCACAGTCTTCACCAGCTCCGCGGTGTGGAAGTCCAGCGCCGGGTGCCGGTCCCGGAACACCCAGAGCAGCACCGACGCCGCCACGGCGACGACCACCAGGCCGGCGCCGAGCGCGATCCACCGGCCACGCCGTGACCGGCCGCCGCCCGGCCGGACACCGCCCGGCGCGGGGGAGAAGGGCGCCCCGGGTACGCCGGGCTGCCAGCCGCCGGGCGGGGGAGCGGACGGTCCGGGTACGCCGTAGCCCGCGGCCGGGTGCGGCGGAACCGGACCGTGGGCGGCCGGCATGCCGTCGTACCTCGTGGGCTGTGGCGGAACCGGGCCCGGTGTGCCGTCGTACCTGGTGGCGGGGGTCTGCGGGACGGGGCCGTCGGCGACCAGCGTGCCGTGCGGTCCGGCGGACGCCGCGTCCGGACCGCCGAGCGGCGCGGTCGGGTTCGGCCTCGTCGCACCGGCCGGGACCGTGGCGGCGCTCGCCGTGCCGGCGTCGGTCCCGCCCGCGGGCGGCGCGGGCCGTGTCGATTCGGGCTGGGCCGGCGCGGGTGGTGCCGGCGCGGCCTGGACCGGCACGCCGGGACGGCCGGACCGCCGGGGCAGCGGCAGGTCGGTGAGCGCGCCCTCGGCGACAGGCATCTCCGGCTGCTCCAGCACCGTCGGCGCGATGCCCAGCTCGGCGTGCAGCAGCCGGGCCACCAGCGGCACCCGGGTCGACCCGCCGACCAGGAACAGACCGGATAGCTGCTCCGGACGCAGCCCGGCGGCGGCGGTCACCTCGCGAGTCTCCGTCACGGCCCGGGCCAGCAGCGGCGCGGCCAGGCGTTCGAAGTCCTCCCGGGACAGCGGCACCGCCGCCTCCACCCCCGGTACGGCGACCGGCGCCACCATGGCCCGGGACAGCATCTCCTTCGCGCCGCGCACGTTGTCCCACAACTGCTGGCGGTCCCGCCGCTCGGCGGTGGTCGTCGCGTCGGTCAGCCGGGCCCACTCGCCCGGATGGGCCGGGCCGACCAGCTCGCCGAGCCGCCCGAGCAGGGCCGCGTCCAGGTCGAGACCGCCGAGGTCGGGGATCCCGCCGGTGGCGACCAGCTGGAAGCCGGAGTCTCCCCACGGATCGGCGCCCTCGTTGCGCAGCACCGCCACGTCGAGCGTGCCGCCGCCGAAGTCGAACACCGCCACCGCGCCGCCCACCGGCACCGGCCGGCGCAGCACCTGCGTGAAGTAGCGTGCCGCGGCCACCGGCTCCCGCAGCAGGCGGGTGCCGGGCGCGATCGGCCCGGCGAGCGTGTGCTCGGCTGCCGCCGGCCAGCCGGCGAGTTCCAGCGCGTCGTGCAGCACCTGACGGCGGGCCGGCGTCCAGGCCGCCGGGTGGGTGACCACCGCCGGGGGCAGCATCCCGACCGCCGCCACCGCTGCGTCCGCAACCGCGCGCAGCGTCGCGGCCAGCAGCTCCGCCGGCCGGTACGCCCGCCCGCCCAGCTCCACCGTCTCCTCGTCGACCCGGCGCTTCGGGTTCGGCTCGTAGCCGGCCGGGTCGGCCTGGGCGAGGCGCTGCGCGTCCCGCCCGACGTGCAGGTGCCCGTCCGCGTCGGCGTACACGCCGGACGGCAGGATCGGGTGGCCGTCGACGAGGACCGGCCGGGTCCGCCCGTCCGGCCAGCGCAGCACCGCCACCGTGTTCGAGGTGCCGAGGTCCACGCCGAGGGCGAAACCGTCCTGCTGGCCTGCCATCCGCGGCTACCTCCACCACCCGACGAGGATGTCCGGCCCGCATCGTACGCAGGCCGCGCCGCCTCGCCGCGCACCCGGCCCGGGGGAATGGACTGGCCGGTCCGGCGCCCGGCCGCATACCGTCGCCGTCATGAGGGTGATCTCCGTCAACGTGGGCCGACCGCAACCGAACCCGTGGAAGGGGATCGGCGCCACCGGCATCGACAAGCGGCCCGTGGACGGCCGGGTCGCCGTCACCGCGCCCGGCCCCAAAGGCAACGGCGACGTCGGGCTCGCCGGTGACCGGGTCTACGACGTGGCCCACCACGGCGGCACCGACCAGGCGGTCTACGCGTACGCCCGGGAGGATCTCGACCACTGGGAGGCCGAGCTGGGCCGCCCGCTCGCCGACGGCAGCTTCGGCGAGAACCTGACCACCACCGGGCTGGACGTCAACGGCGCGCTGATCGGCGAGCGGTGGCGGATCGGGCCGGACCTGGTGCTGGAGGTCTCCTGCCCGCGCATCCCCTGCGGCACGTTCCAGGGGTGGCTGGGCGAACGCGGCTGGATCAAGCGGTTCACCGAGGAGGTACGGCCCGGGGCGTACCTGCGGGTGGTCACGCCGGGCAGCGTCGGCGCCGGAGACCCGGTCGAGGTCGTGCACCGGCCCGACCACGACGTGACTGTGGCGCTGGTGTTCCGGGCCACGACGCTGGAGACGGAGCTGCTGCCCCGGCTGCTGGTCGCCGATGCGCTCCCCGAGGCGGACATGGCGCGGATCCGCCGCCGCTTGACCTGAACCGCACTTCAGGTCGGACGCTCCCGGTGTGCTGAACTCCGTACTCGACGAGGCGTACGAGCGCGTACGCCACACCGGTCCCGAGCGCGACGGGTGGCTGTCCAACCACGTGCCGGTGACTGGCTCGACCTCTTCGACCGCGAGCTGGCCGGCGACCCGTGGCGCGACGTGCCTGCCCGGCTCGCCGCTGTCGTCGACGCCGCCGTGGTCCGGCACGGCACACACGGGTACGCCGGTCCCGTGATGCTCGTGCACGCCGCCACCGCGCCGAACGCCGTCCTGCGAACGCTGCCGGCCCTGCCGCCGGCGCTGTGGCAGCCGAGCCTGGCCGCCGCCTGGGCGGCGACCGCCGCCGTCACCGCCGCCTACGCCCCGGCCGGGGCCCGTGCCCTCCCGCCGGCCGCCGGGCCGGAACTCGACGAGGTCATGGCGCGGGCGCTGGACACCGGGGACGCGCACGCGATCAAATTCATCGACACCCTGAGCGACGCGTACGCCCGCAGCGGCGACCCGGCCCTGCTCGCCCTGGCCGCCCGATCCGTCGAGCAGATCGCCGCAGACTGAACACGTGGAGGGCTGATGACACCCGACGACGAGGCGTTCCTGCGCCGCGCCGTGGAACTCGCCGACCGGGCCGGCGCGTCCGGCGAGCGGCCGTTCGCGTCGCTGCTCGTCGGCGCGGACGGCACCGTCCTGATCGAGGACCACAACACTGTGGTCTCCGACAAGGACGTCACCGCCCACCCGGAGCTGAAGCTGGCCCGCTGGGCCGCCCGGCAGCTCGCCCCCGAGGCGGCCGTCGCCACCACCATGTACACCAGTTGCCAGCCCTGCCCGATGTGCACAGTCGCGATCAACGCATCAGGCCTCGGCCGGGTCGTCTTTGCGCTGTCCACCGAGCAGTTCGAGCAGGTCAAGCCCGCGACGCCCGCGCCGCGCCCGGTGCGGTACGACGGGCCGGCGCTGTTCGACGAGGCACGCCGGCCGATCGAGGACCACTACTAGGCACGTCGGCGCTTCTCCGCCTGAGCGCCGAGATCGCCTCCGCTGCGGGGCACCGCGGACGGCGTGCGACGCCTACGCTGTGCCGCACGGCGACAGGGGGTGGGCCGGTGGGGCGTCGGCTGGGGCACGTCGCGATGGCGCTGCTCGGCGCGCTGCTGTTCGGCACGGCCGGCCTGGCCCTCGGCTCCTGGTACGGCGGCCGGGGCGCCGAGCCGCTGAGCGCCGAGGCAACTCGGAGCGCGGCCGGCGAACTGCTTCCCGGTGTCGAGCCGAGCGGCTCGACGACAGTGCAGGGCTACCGGTACGGCGTCTCTCTGGCCGCCGACGAGGTCGGCGGGAGCCGGATCGAGTTCCAGTACGGCGACGGCGCCGCCTGCGCGCTGTCCGAGCAGATGCGGCGGGCCGCCGAGACGCGCGGATGGCGGGAACTCCGTCGGGTGCCGGGCGCCTCGTGCGACGGCTGGCGGGCCGAGCGAGACGGGATGACGGTCACGCTCACCCACCCGGCGCACGGGTCGAGGCTGAGCATCACGCAGTCCGCCCCCGGAGGGTTCCGCGCCGCCACGATCACCGGCACCCTGCTCGGCGCCGTCGCCGGTGCGGTGCTGTTCTGGGTGGTGGCGCGGAGTCGTCGGCCCGTACCCCTGCTGGTCGGCACCCTGGTGACCGTCGCCCTGTTCCCTGGGGCCGCCCTCACCTGGACGGATCTGGCCGTGCATCGGCTCGCCGAGCCGGTGTGGCCCGTTTGGCGCGGGCTCGCTCCCGTGCTGGTGCCGCTCTGGCTCGTGCTCCTTCTGATCGGCGTGATCGTCCTCGCGAAGCGACGGGATCCGGCCGTGCCCGTCACCGATCCGGTCGCTACTGGTCGTGCGGGCTGATCAGTGGACGCCCGACTCGTCGTACGGCACGCAGTCCCGGAGGGTGTTCGCACGCCCGCGGACGACCGCGAACACCGGCCGGGACAGCACGACATCGCCCACCCGCTGCACGCGCATGGAGCTCCTGTGAAGCGCCGTCGTCGGTTCCTGGCCGCCGCGCTGGCCGTCATGCTGTGCACCGGCTATCTGGTGAGCACCCTGGGTCACCGCCTTGACCACGGCAGCTCGTGGTGGCACGGCGCCGACGCGGCGTCTCGCACGGAAGGGTCGACGACCGAAGTGCGCTTCGCCTTCAGCCCTGGCGGGCAGATCACCTTCGGTGTGTCCATCCGCAATCCCGGGCCGTGGCCCGTCACGATCACGGGGGTCGCGGTCGACGACGGTCCTGCCGACCGGCACGTGTTCAAGGTCGCTCGACTGACAGCGGGCAGTCCTGTCGGCGAGCCCGCTGCTCTCGTGTTCGATCCGGCTACGGCGTCACCCCTCCGGTCGACCGAAGTAGGACCGGGAAGGGAACTGCCGGTCTTCGTGACGATCACGATTCCGGACGTCGAGCAGGCGCCCGGGGGAGGACTCGTCTTCGACGACCTCGCGATCGGCTACGACGTGCTCGGCCTGCCTCGCCACCAGCGGGTGCCGATGGGTTTCCGCTTGTTCGTCCATTCGCCGCGCGGCTACGTTCCCGGCGAAGACCGGGAGCGGCCCGGGAACTAGAACGCGATCCCAGGGTGCGGGCTAGCCTGACCGCCGTGACGTCGATCGAGCAGCGTGAACGGGACGTCTGGCCGGACCCCGGCCCGGAGGCCACGTCTCTCGTGAGGCGCTGCGTGGAGCTACGACGCAAACCGCTGGCTGAGTTCACGGTCGAAGACCTGCGCATCATGCTCGGGCAAGAAATCGGCGTGCCGGCTCTGCTACCTCTCGCGTTGCAGGTCCTGCTTCGCGATCCGTTGGCGGAGGGCGACTACTACCCGGGTGACCTGCTCGCCAACGTGCTGCGGCTCCCCGAGCCGGCGTGGTCGGGCCTGCGACCCGAACGGGAGCGGCTGCGATCTGTTCTGGCCGAACTCGTCGCCGATCGCCCGTTCTCCGACCCGGACCTTGAACCTCGCGAGCCGGACCGGCATCTGCGCGACGCCGTCGTGGGGTTCCTCGGTCGATGAGAGCGGCGGGGGTCATCTGCCGGCGAGGTGCTCTGGTGGCATCATCGATCCGTGCCTGTGATCGAAGTTGTCCTCGGTGACATCACCCGAGAGGACGTCGATGCCGTCGTCACCGCGGCGAATGAGTCGCTGTTGGGTGGCGGCGGTGTGGACGGGGCGATTCATCGTGCAGCCGGACCGCGGCTGGCCCAGGCGGGTGCTGCCCTGGCACCGTGCGATCCGGGCGACGCGGTCGCCACGCCGGCGTTCGATCTGGACCCACCGGTACGCCATGTCATTCACACCGTCGGCCCGGTGTGGGAAGGCGGCGGCTACGGTGAGGCCGATGTCCTGGCGTCGTGCTACCGGCGCAGCCTTGAGGTTGCCGATGAGATCGCCGCTCGCCGCGTCGCCTTCCCCGCCATCGCTACTGGTGTGTACGGGTTCCCGACCGACCAGGCAGCGAAGATCGCGATCTCGACCATCAGAGCGACACCGACGAACGTCGAGCACGTCCGCCTGGTCGCCTTCGACCAGGCCACGTACGAACTGCTGGCTTCGGCGCTCCAGGGGCCCAGCCGTTGAGTTCGTGAGGCGGATCCTCGCAGGCGGCCGGAGCAGCTGATGGCCACGGCTGGCCCGAGCGGGAAAGTCGCCGACCGGCCCAGGCTCGGGGGATGCGTCCTCTGACCGGGGCCGGAGGCCGTGGAGCGGGCGACGGGAATCGAACCCGCACCGTCAGTTTGGAAGACTGAAGCTCTGCCATTGAGCTACGCCCGCGAGCGCCCCACCACAGCAGGGCGCGCCGACAGCGTACCGAATCACCCCCGCCGCCGTGCAGCGCGTACCCCGCGCACGCCGCCGACTGTCAAGATCCACACAACTTCGGCGAGGTGGCGCCTTCCTGCGCCCCCGGACCCAGCCACTTCCCCGAAGTGGCGCCCGACGCCACCCGACGCCACCCGACGCCACCCGGCGGCACCCGGCGGCACCCGGCGGCGCCCCGGCGGCGCCCGCCACACCGCGCGCCGTGCCCCGGTCACCCGCGCGAGGGGCCGGACGGCATACACTCTTCGTCGCCACCGGGGTGTGGCGCAGCTTGGTAGCGCACTCGCTTTGGGAGCGAGGGGCCGTGGGTTCAAATCCCGCCACCCCGACTGTCGTTCGCGACCGGATCGTCCCGGGAACCGCCGGTTTTTTTCGCGCGGTACCCGGGCCCTGCCGATGCCGTCGGCCGGCTCGCCTACACTCGATGCGCGCAATCACGCCCCAGACTCAACACCCAGATCCGTCAAGGAGTACGCCTGTGAAGAGCACCGTCGAGACTCTGAGCCCGACGCGCGTGCGGCTCGCCATCGAGGTGCCGTTCGTCGAGCTCGAGCCGAGCCTCAAGAAGGCGTACCGGGAGATCGGCCAGCAGGTCCAGGTTCCCGGCTTCCGCCGGGGCAAGGTCCCCAGCGCGGTGATCGACCAGCGGGTGGGCCGGGGGACCGTCCTCAACGAGGCGATCCAGGAGGCCATCCCGCAGAACATCCTCGCCGCGGTCCGGGAGCACGACCTGAAGACGCTCGGCCGTCCCGAGGTCGACATCACGGAGTTCAACGACGGCGACTCGCTCAATTTCACCGCCGAGGTGGACGTCCGGCCGGAGATCACCCTGCCGGACCCGGCCACCATCGAGGTGACCGTCGACGAGATCCAGATCGCCGACAGCGAGATCGACGAGCAGATCAACAGCCTGCGCGAGCGGTTCGCCACGCTGAAGACCGTCGAGCGGGCCGCCCAGGAGGGCGACTTCGTGCAGATCGACCTGAACGCCACTGTTGACGGCGAGGAGGTCCCGGGCGGTTCGGCGAGCAACATCTCGCACGAGGTGGGCAGCAAGCAGCTCCTGCCGGGTCTGGACGAGGCGCTGGTCGGCCTGGCCGCCGGCGACAGCACCACCTTCACCACGCAGCTCGTCGGCGGCGACTACGCCGGCCGTGACGCCGACGTGGCGGTGACCGTCCGCACGGTCAAGGAGAAGGAGCTCCCCGAGCTCAACGACGACTTCGCGCAGATGGCCAGCGAGTTCGACACCATCGACGAGCTGCGCGCCGACCTGCGGGAGCGGGTCACCCGGGGCAAGCAGGTCGAGCAGATCTACGCCGCCCGTGACAAGGCCCTGGAGCAGATGGTGGCCGCCGCCGAGGTGCCGGCGCCCGAGGGCGTCGTCAAGGAGGAGGTCGAGAGCCGCAAGGCCGCGATGGTCGACCAGCTCGAGCGCATCGGCGCCTCCCTGGAGGAATACCTCGCGGCGGAGGAGAAGACCGAGGAGCAGATCGACACCGAGCTGACCGAGGCGGCGACCGACGGCGTCAAGATCCAGCTCCTGCTGGACACCCTGGCCGACGCCGAGGACGTGCAGGTCTCCGACGACGAGTTCGGTCACGAGATCGTGCACCGTGCGCAGCGCGCCGGCATGGCCCCGCAGCAGTACTACGACCAGCTGGTCCGCTCCGGCGCCGCCGCGGCCGTCTTCGGCGACGTCCGCCGGGGCAAGGCGCTCGCCGCGGTGATGGAGAAGATCAAGATCAAGGACTCGGCGGGCAACGAGGTCTCCCTCGACGCGCTGCGGGCCCAGAACGAGGCCGAGCACGACCACCAGCACTGACCATCGGGGGTGTCGGCCGCCGTCCCGCGCTGCGCGCCGGGAGGCGGCCGAAACCCTTTCCGGGGTACGCCGTGCGGGTGACTGCGCTGAGAGCGAACAGTGCCCCGACCGGGAGTACGCCTCCCGGCTGAGCGGTTAGTGTCGGGTAGGACGGTACGGAGAGCGAAGGGCTGCCATGACCGACATGCACATCCCCAAGAAGTCGCTCCGGGTGAACGAGGCCCGCGGTGGCGACTCCATTGGCAACCTCGACGACTCGGTCTACAACCGGTTGCTCAAGGAACGGATCATCTTCCTGGGCAGTGAGGTGAACGACCAGGTGGCCAACCGCATCTGCGCGCAGCTCCTGCTGCTCGCGGCGGAGGACCCGGACCGCGACATCTTCCTCTGGATCAACTCGCCGGGTGGCTCGGTCTACTCCGGCATGGCGATCTACGACACCATGCAGTACATCGACAACGACGTCTCGACCGTGGCGATGGGCATGGCCGCCTCCATGGGCCAGCTGCTGCTCTGCGCGGGCACCAAGGGCAAGCGCTACGCCCTGCCGCACGCGCGGATCATGATGCACCAGCCCTCGGGTGGCCTCGGCGGCACCGCGTCGGACATCGCGATCCAGGCCGAGCAGATGCTCTACACCAAGCGGATGTTCCAGGAGCGGGTCGCGTTCCACACCGGCCAGTCCCAGGCGCAGATCGAGGCGGACTCGGACCGTGACCGCTGGTTCACCGCCCAGGAGGCCATGGACTACGGCTTCATCGACAAGGTGATCATCGGGGCCGCGCAGGTTCCGGATGGCGCCGGGACCCTGAGCTGACCGAGGAGCTGACGATGACCGACCTGAGCCTGCCGCCCCAGTTCGCGGCCGTGCACAACCGCTACGTTCTGCCGTCGTTCGTCGAGCGCACGTCGTACGGGATGAAGGAGTCCAACCCGTACAACAAGCTCTTCGAGGACCGGATCATCTTCCTCGGCGTGCAGGTGGACGACGCGTCGGCCAACGACGTGATGGCCCAGCTGCTGACGCTGGAGGGCACCGACCCGGACCGCGACATCATCATGTACATCAACTCGCCCGGTGGCTCCTTCACCGCCATGACGGCGATCTACGACACCATGCAGTACGTCCGCCCGGACATCCAGACCGTCTGCCTCGGGCAGGCGGCGAGCGCGGCGGCGGTGCTGCTCTCCGCGGGCACGCCGGGTAAGCGGATGGCGCTGCCCAACTCCCGGATCATCATCCACCAGCCGGCCACCGAGGGCGGCTACGGCCAGGGCTCGGACATCGAGATCCAGGCGCGGGAGATCCTGCGGATGCGGACGCAGCTGGAGGACATGCTCTCCCGGCACTGCAACCGCCCGATCGAGCAGGTTCGCAAGGACATCGACCGTGACAAGATCATGACGGCCGAGGAGTCCAAGGAGTACGGGCTGGTCGACACGATCCTGACCAGCCGCAAGAAGGGTCTGCTGGCGTCGCACGCCGCGGGCTGAGCAACGTGTGGTCGGAGGTCGGTCGGGGTATCGTTCCCGGTCGACCTCTGACACACCCGTTTTGGGGGTCGGAGAAAACCCGGCCACCGGGTAACGTCGGGTCTGTACCGCTCCGCCGGTCGGATCAGGTGGAGCCGACAGCATGGTGGGACGACAGGACGGACGGGCGCTCCGGCGCTCGCAGGTCAGGGCCGGCGTTCCGGCCGACGAGTGCAGGGAGAACGTAGGTGGCACGGATCGGTGACGGCGGCGACCTACTGAAATGCTCGTTCTGCGGCAAGTCGCAGAAGCAGGTCAAGAAGCTCATCGCGGGCCCTGGTGTCTACATCTGCGACGAGTGCATCGACCTCTGCAACGAGATCATCGAAGAGGAGCTGGCCGAGTCCGGCGAGGTGAAGTGGGAAGAGCTTCCCAAGCCGATGGAGATCTGCCAGTTCCTCGACAACTACGTCGTCGGTCAGGAGCAGGCCAAGAAGGCGCTCGCCGTCGCGGTCTACAACCACTACAAGCGGATCCAGGCCGAGGCCGCAGGCGCGCCGGGCTCCGGCACCGACGGCGTCGAGCTGGCCAAGTCGAACATCCTGCTGCTCGGCCCGACGGGTTGCGGCAAGACGCACCTGGCGCAGACGCTCGCCCGGATGCTCAACGTCCCGTTCGCCATCGCCGACGCCACCGCGCTCACCGAGGCGGGCTACGTCGGTGAGGACGTCGAGAACATCCTGCTGAAGCTGATCCAGGCCGCCGACTACGACATCAAGCGCGCCGAGACGGGCATCATCTACATCGACGAGGTCGACAAGATCGCCCGCAAGTCGGAGAACCCGTCGATCACCCGTGACGTCTCCGGCGAGGGCGTGCAGCAGGCGCTGCTGAAGATGCTCGAAGGCACCGTCGCCAACGTGCCGCCGCAGGGCGGGCGCAAGCACCCGCACCAGGAGTTCATCCAGATCGACACCACGAACGTGCTGTTCATCTGCGGTGGCGCGTTCGCCGGGCTCGACCAGATCATCGAGGCCCGCACCGGCTCCGGCGGCACCGGCTTCGGCGCCCGGCTCCGGTCGGTGTCCGAGCGGTCGACCGACGACATCTTCAGCCAGGTCATGCCGGAGGACATGCTGAAGTTCGGGCTCATCCCCGAGTTCATCGGCCGGCTTCCGGTGATCACCAACGTGCGCAGCCTCGACCGCAGCGCCCTGGTGCGGATCCTGACCGAGCCGCGCAACGCGCTGGTCCGGCAGTACCAGCGCCTGTTCGAGCTGGACGGCGTCGAGCTGGAGTTCGAGCAGCCCGCGCTGGAGGCCATCGCCGACCAGGCCATGCTCCGCGGCACCGGCGCCCGCGGCCTGCGGGCGATCATGGAAGAGGTGCTCCTCTCCGTGATGTACGAGGTGCCGAGCAACCCCGACGCCGCCCGGGTGCTGATCACGCGCGAGGTCGTCCTGGAGAACGTCAACCCGACGATCGTGCCCCGCGAGTTCACCGGCCGGCGCCGGCGGGACCGCGAGGAGAAGTCGGCCTGATACCGCCGTTCGCGACCGCGCCCGGGTCAGCTCGGGCGCGGTCCGCGTGAGCGGGTCCGCCGGTCCCACTCGCCCGACGGGGTGACCACCACCATCATCAGGCGCACCGGCCCGTCACCGGCCGTGCGATAGCCGTGCTCCCGGTCGGCGTGGAACTCGACCGTCTCGCCGGCGCGTACGTCGTGGTCGACGCCGTCCACTGTGACAGTGGCGACGCCGTCGAGCACGTGCAGGATCTCCCGGGTGCCGTGGGCGTGGTCGGGGGACCGCAACGCCTCCCCGGGTTCCATCCGCCAGTCCCACAGCTCGACCAGGTCGGGTTCGCCGAGGCCGCTGAGCAGACGCGCCAGGCCGCCGTTGGGGCCGCGCCACAGCACCGGCGCCTCGTCGGCCGCGCTGACCCGCACCGTGCTCTGTTCGGCCGGCTCCAGCAGCCGGGCGATGCTGACGCCGAACGCGTCGGCGACCCGGCAGAGCGTGCCGATGCTCGGGTTGGTGCGCGCCCCCTCGATCTGCACCAGCATGCCCTTGCTGACTCCGGACCGGCCGGCCAGTTCCTCGAACGACCAGCCGCGTGCTGCTCGCAGGTCACGTACCTGGCGGGCGACCGCTGAGGTCACCGCGCCGACCCGTCCACCGGTATCGGTCATCACACTGTCCTTCACGGTCACTATTGTGGTACGACTGCGGGATGCTCCCCATTGTCCTCGCCGCCGTGTCCGCGCTGGCCTTCGGCACGGCCGACTTCGCCGGCGGCAAGGCGTCCCGGCGCGCCGACCCGATCGCCGTGACTGTCGTGTCGCAGATCCTCAGCGTTCCGCTGCTGCTCGTCCTCGTCCTCGTGGTGCCCGGCACGCCGAGCCCGCTCGACCTGGGGTGGGGACTGCTCGCCGGCGTGGCGGGCGCGGGCGGCGTCATGCTGCTCTACCGCGCGCTCGCCACCGGCGTGATGGCTGTCGTCGCGCCCGTCACCGCGATCACCGCGGCGATCGTGCCGATCGTCGCCGGCCTGGTCCTCGCGCACTCGCCGGGTGCTGTTGCGCTCGGCGGCGCCGGGCTCGCCGTGGTCGCCATCGGGCTGGTCAGCCTGGGGGAGCGCGGCGCGGCACGCCGCGTCTCCGGCCGCGTGATCGGCATGGCACTGGCCGCCGGACTGCTCTTCGGCGTCTTCTTCGCGCTGCTCGGCCAGGCCGACGAGGCCGCCGGCATGTGGCCGGTTCTCGCGGTACGCGTCAGCTCGATCGCGTTCGGCCTCGCGCTCGCCGTCCGTACCGGCGCACGCCTGCGCCTGGGGCGACGGGTGCTCGGCTGGGCCGCGGCCGCGGGCCTGCTCGACTCCGCCGCGAACGCGCTCTTCCTCGCCGCGGCGGGCCGGGGGCACCTGAGCGTCGTGGCCGCGATCGCCTCGCTCTACCCGGCGAGCACCGTCCTGCTCGCACTGGCCGTCGACCGGGAAAGACTCCGGCCGGCACAGGTCGCGGGGCTCGGCTTCGCCGCGGCGGCGCTCGTCCTGTCCAGCGTCTGAGCCCTGTCGCGCGCCTGCTTCCGCCCGTACCCTCGGGTCATGCGCGTCGCCGTCTGCCAGCTCAACGCCCGCGACGACCGGGCGGCGAACCTCGCCGCCGCCGAGGCCCTGCTGGTCAGGGCCGCGGCGGCCGGCGCGGACCTCGCCCTCCTTCCGGAGTACGTCGACTACCTCGGTCACGCCGACCGGATGCCGCCGGCCGAGCCGGTCGACGGCACTGTGGGGCGGTTCTTCGCGGAGACCGCCCGCCGGCTGGGCATGTGGGTGATCGCCGGCTCGTTCCACGAGGCGGGTCCGGACCCGGCGCACACCTGGAACACCTCCCTGGTCTTCGACCGCGAGGGCGCGCTCGCCGCCGCCTACCGCAAGATCCATCTGTACGACGTGGAGATCCCCGGCCGCGTCTCCTACCTGGAGTCGGCAACCGTCGCGCCGGGCGAGAAGCCAGTGGCGGTCGACGTCGAGGGTCTGCGGGTCGGTCTGTCCATCTGTTACGACCTGCGGTTCCCGGAGTTGTACCGGCAGCTCGCGACCGACGGCGGCGCCGAACTGCTCGTGGTGCCCGCAGCGTTCATGATGCACACCGGGCGGGACCACTGGGAGGTGCTGCTGCGGGCCCGGGCGATCGAGAACCAGTGCTTCGTGGCGGCGGCCGGACAGACAGGTGACCACGACCCGGGCCGGACCTGCTTCGGGCGCAGCATGGTGGTCGACCCGTGGGGGACCGTGCTGAGCCAGGTCGCCGACGGCCCGGGGCTGGCGGTCACCGAGATCGACCTGGAGCGCCTGCGGACGATCCGCGCCGAGCTGCCCAGCCTGGCCAACCGCCGGCTCTGATCGCGGTCAGCCTCCGAAGAGCAGGCCCAGGGCGGCGATCCCGGCGATCGCCGCCGCGGTGACCAGGAGAGCGGTGGTCATCCGGGAGGGGCCGCGCCGGGCCAGGCGCCTGATCGACAGCACCAGTACGGCGAGCACGACGGCCCCGATCACCAACTGCCAGAACGGCAGCAGGAGGCCGAGCAGAGCGTCCTCGGCGACGGCCGGGACCGGGGACGGATCATCCATGCCGACCACTCTGGCACGGGACCGCTCCGGAACGCTCTCTTCGGCGCCGGCATTCCGGTGGACCCGTCACGCTCGCCCAATGACGATCATTGATTTGCCTTCCGGGGCGGGTCCGCGTAACTTTCTCTCTGCACGC
>NZ_MDRX01000001.1:5782500-7016598 GCF_001855515.1 Micromonospora sp. WMMB235
CAAGCTGTGATCCCAGGGTGTCCGAATGGGGAAACCCGGCATCAGTCATGTGATGTCACCCGCACCTGAACACATAGGGTGTGTGGGGGGAACGCGGGGAAGTGAAACATCTCAGTACCCGTAGGAAGAGAAAACAAATAGTGATTCCGTGAGTAGTGGCGAGCGAAAGCGGATTGAGGCTAAACCGGCGGCGTGTGATACCTGTCAGGGGTTGCGTGGTCGGGGTTGTGGGACCCTGCTCAACAGACTGACATCTGTTGGAGAAGTTACAAAGCCAGTGGCTAGTCGAACAGTCTGGAATGGCTGACCGTAGACGGTGATAGTCCGGTAGGTGAAAGCTGCTGGTCTTCTGTGGGTGTTCCCGAGTAGCGGCGGACTCCTGAAATCTGCCGTGAATCTGCCAGGACCACCTGGTAAGCCTAAATACTTCCTGGTGACCGATAGCGGACAAGTACCGTGAGGGAATGGTGAAAAGTACCCCGGGAGGGGAGTGAAATAGTACCTGAAACCGTTCGCCTACAATCCGTCGGAGCCTTGCGGGGTGACGGCGTGCCTTTTGAAGAATGAGCCTGCGAGTTAGTGGCATGTGGCGAGGTTAACCCGTGTGGGGGAGCCGTAGCGAAAGCGAGTCTGAATAGGGCGTTTTCAGTCGCATGCTCTAGACCCGAAGCGGAGTGATCTAGCCATGGGCAGGCTGAAGCGCGGGTAAGACCGCGTGGAGGGCCGAACCCACCAACGTTGAAAAGTTGGGGGATGACCTGTGGTTAGGGGTGAAAGGCCAATCAAACTCCGTGATAGCTGGTTCTCCCCGAAATGCATTTAGGTGCAGCGTCGCGTGTTTCTTGCCGGAGGTAGAGCACTGGATGGTCTAGGGGGCCCACAAGCTTACCGAAATCAGCCAAACTCCGAATGCCGGTAAGTGAGAGCGCGGCAGTGAGACTGCGGGGGATAAGCTTCGTAGTCGAGAGGGAAACAGCCCAGATCACCAGCTAAGGCCCCTAAGCGTGTGCTAAGTGGAAAAGGATGTGGGGTCGCATAGACAACCAGGAGGTTGGCTTAGAAGCAGCCACCCTTTAAAGAGTGCGTAATAGCTCACTGGTCAAGTGGTTCCGCGCCGACAATGTAGCGGGGCTCAAGCACACCGCCGAAGCTGTGGCATTCACATTTTAACTTCGTGCCTCCTTGATGGGGTATGCAGGTGTGTGGATGGGTAGGGGAGCGTCGTGCCGGGGGTGAAGCAGCGGGGTGACCCAGTTGTGGACGCGGCACGAGTGAGAATGCAGGCATGAGTAGCGAAAGAAGGGTGAGAAACCCTTCCGCCGGATGACCAAGGGTTCCAGGGCCAGGCTAATCCGCCCTGGGTGAGTCGGGACCTAAGGCGAGGCCGAGAGGCGTAGTCGATGGACAACGGGTTGATATTCCCGTACCCGCGAAAGAGCGACCCTGACGAACCTCGTTGTGCTAACCACCCGAACTGCCGGCGGTCTTCGGACCAATGGTGGGGAGCGTGGGAACCTGGCGGGTAGTAGTCAAGCGATGGGGTGACGCAGGAAGGTAGCTGAGCCCGGCCGGTGGTTGTGCCGGGGTAAGCGTGTAGGCCGTGCCGTAGGCAAATCCGCGGCGCATATAGGCTGAGACGTGATGCCGAGCCGATTCAGGTGAAGTCAGTGATCCTATGCTGCCGAGAAAAGCCTCTAGCGAGTTCTTAGCGGCCCGTACCCCAAACCGACACAGGTGGTCAGGTAGAGAATACCGAGGCGATCGGGCGAACTGTGGTTAAGGAACTCGGCAAATTGCCCCCGTAACTTAGGGAGAAGGGGGGCCGGAGACGTGAAGCCCCGCGCGGGTGGAGCGTTGTATGGCCGCAGAGAGCAGGGGGAAGCGACTGTTTACTAAAAACACAGGTCCATGCGAAGAAGTAATTCGATGTATATGGACTGACGCCTGCCCGGTGCTGGAACGTTAAGGGGACCTGTTAGCTCTCACGAGCGAAGCGGAGAACTTAAGCGCCAGTAAACGGCGGTGGTAACTATAACCATCCTAAGGTAGCGAAATTCCTTGTCGGGTAAGTTCCGACCTGCACGAATGGCGTAACGACTTCCCCACTGTCTCAACCACAGGCCCGGCGAAATTGCATTACGAGTAAAGATGCTCGTTACGCGCGGCAGGACGGAAAGACCCCGGGACCTTTACTATAGCTTGACATTGGTATCTGAATTAGCTTGTGTAGGATAGGTGGGAGCCGGTGAAGTCCATACGCCAGTATGGGTGGAGGCAATCTTGAAATACCACTCTGGTTGATTTGGGTATCTAACTTCGGACCGTTATCCGGTTCAGGGACAGTGTCTGGTGGGTAGTTTAACTGGGGCGGTTGCCTCCTAAAGGGTAACGGAGGCGCCCAAAGGTTCCCTCAGCCTGGTTGGCAATCAGGTGTTGAGTGCAAGTGCACAAGGGAGCTTGACTGTGAGACTGACAGGTCGAGCAGGGACGAAAGTCGGGACTAGTGATCCGGCACTGGCATGTGGAAGCGGTGTCGCTCAACGGATAAAAGGTACCCCGGGGATAACAGGCTGATCTTCCCCAAGAGTCCATATCGACGGGATGGTTTGGCACCTCGATGTCGGCTCGTCGCATCCTGGGGCTGTAGCAGGTCCCAAGGGTTGGGCTGTTCGCCCATTAAAGCGGTACGCGAGCTGGGTTTAGAACGTCGTGAGACAGTTCGGTCCCTATCCGCCGTGCGCGTAGGATACTTGAGAAGGGCTGTCCCTAGTACGAGAGGACCGGGACGGACGAACCTCTGGTGTGCCAGTTGTCCCGCCAGGGGCACGGCTGGTTAGCTACGTTCGGAAGGGATAACCGCTGAAAGCATCTAAGCGGGAAGCTCGCTTCAAGATGAGGTATCCCACCCACATTTGTGGGGTAAGGCCCCCAGCTAGACGACTGGGTTGATAGGCCGGAAATGTAAGCCCGGTAACGGGTTCAGTTGACCGGTACTAATAGGCCGAGGACTTGACTACTAAGCTGCTACGCGTCCACTGTGCAACTCTGAACAAACCACCACCCATGTTGTTGGGTTGGTTGACATGTTCATAGAGTTACGGCGGTCATGGCGGAGGGGAAACGCCCGGTCACATTCCGAACCCGGAAGCTAAGCCCTCCAGCGCCGATGGTACTGCACTCGGGAGGGTGTGGGAGAGTAGGACACCGCCGGACAATCTTCCAATTCAGGGCCACCCCCAACCGGGGTGGCCCTGAATTGCGTTGCCCCCCGGAAAACACCACCGGACCGGCCGCAAAGCCGGCCCCGGACGCGCGTGAGCGATGGACTGCCCACCCCATTGCCGGCACTGCACCGGCTAGCCGTACCGCCCGCTACTTTCCGGAAACGCCGAACCAGGCCGCCACTTCCCCGAAGTAGCGGTGGCGAGGTGCCCCGGATCCAGCCAGTTCCCCGAGTTGGCGAACCGGCCCACCACTTCCCCGAAGTGGCGGCAACGGAACGCCCGGCATCCGGCTACCTCGCCGAGATGGCGAACCAGCAGCAGGTTCCCCCCAGCTGGCGTTAATGGAGTACCCCGGACCTAGCCACTTCGCCGAACTGGTGTGCCGGTCAGCACTACGCCGAAGTGGCGGCAACGGAACGCCCGGATCCAGCCACTACCCCGAGCTGGCGAACCGGCCCACCACTTCCCCGAAATGGCGGGACGGACTGCCCGGCATCCAGCCACCTCCCGCGAACAGGAGGGCTGGGAGCCATTACCCCGGAACTGGTGGCATGGGAGGGGACAGGGGGTCGCCGACACCGCGACGTGGCGGGGGCGGGGCAAGGCGTGAGTGGGCACCTCTTCGTACCGGCGTGGACGAGTGAGCGCCGAGGTCGCGGGTCAGCGGCTCTGGACGGACTCGCGGATGTCGCGGAACAGGGCCGCGGCGTCGTCGACCCGGCGGCCCGGGAACATGCCCATCACGACGCTGCCGTGGTCGGCCCACCCGCACACCGCGAAGTCGCCACCGTCGCCGCTCGTCGTACCGCACTTCATCACGCCGCCCAGGCGGCCCGCGTCCACCTCGCGCAGCCCTGCCACCCGGCCTGTCTCGTCGGCCATCAGGCCGAACAGGGTGTCCAGGTCACGCTCGGGCTGCCAGAGCAGCGTGGTGCCGCCGAACAGCAGCACCGAACGCTTGGCGTCCCCGCCGTCGGAGTAGACGGCGCCGTAGCCGCGGTCCAGCTCGATGTCGGCGGCCAGTCCGTCGCGCAGGTAGTCGGCGGTGCTGCGAGCCCGCTCGCTGTCGTCGCGTACCAGCCCGGCCACCTCGGCCGGCTGGCCGAGAGTCGTGTCCTTCTGCTGGAGCACCCGCCAGCCGCCCAGCCCGAGCGCGCCCGCGCCGGCGAGCCCGGCCGCGAGGAGAGCGGCCATGACGATCTTCCGGCGTCGGGAGACGGGACGGCGTTCGGGCTCCTGCGCGGGATCGCGGCGGCTCAGCTCGATCGGCTCTTCGGTCAGCTCGAACGGATCGGAACCCCCGTCGACCGGGCGCTCGGTGAGATGCGCGTCGGACATGACCGCCACCGTACGCGAATCACAGGTGGTGCACGCCGGGTCCCCGAAAGCGCTCCGTAGACTTTCAGGGTGACCGAGAGACTGGATGCCCGACGCCCCGACGCCCCGACCCTCGCCGGCCAGTACCAGCCCGGCGAGGTAGAGCAGCGACGGTACGAGCAGTGGGTAGCCGGCGGGCACTTCCGGGCGTCGGCGGACAGCGAGAAGCCGCCGTTCACCATCGTCATCCCGCCGCCGAACGTCACCGGCTCGCTGCACATGGGTCACGCGTTCGAGCACACCCTCATGGACGCGCTCACCCGGCGCAAGAAGATGCAGGGCTACGAGGCGCTCTGGCTGCCGGGCATGGACCACGCCGGCATCGCCACCCAGAACCTGGTCGAGCGGCAGCTCGCCGGTGAGGGGCTGTCCCGGCACGACCTCGGGCGGGAGAAGTTCGTCGAGCGGGTCTGGCAGTGGAAGGCCGAGTCCGGCGGCGCGATCCTCGGCCAGATGCGCCGGCTGGGCGACGCGGTCGACTGGGACCGCGAGCGGTTCACCATGGACGAGGGCCTGTCCCGGGCCGTGCAGACCATGTTCAAGAAGCTCTTCGACGACGGGCTGATCTACCGGGCCAACCGGATCATCAACTGGTGCCCGCGCTGCCTCACCGCGCTGTCCGACATCGAGGTGGAGCACACCGACGACGAGGGCGAGCTGGTCTCGATCCGCTACGGCGACGAGGTCGTGGTGGCGACCACCCGGGCGGAGACCATGCTCGGCGACACCGCGGTGGCGGTGCACCCGGACGACGAGCGCTACCGGCACCTGATCGGCACCGAGGTGGAGCTGCCGCTCACCGACCGGCGGATCCCGATCGTCGCCGACGAGCACGTCGACCCGAGCTTCGGCACCGGCATGGTCAAGGTGACCCCGGCGCACGACCCGAACGACTTCGAGATCGGCCAGCGGCACGACCTGCCGTCGCTGACGATCATGGACGAGCGCGGCGTCATCACCGCGCCCGGCCCGTTCCAGGGCCTGGACCGGTACGAGGCCCGCCCGGCGATCGTCGCGGCGCTGCGCGAGCAGGGCCGGATCGTGGCCGAGAAGCGGCCGTACCTGCACGCGGTGGGGCACTGCTCGCGGTGCAAGACGACTGTCGAGCCGCGGCTGTCGTTGCAGTGGTTCGTCAACACCGCCCCGCTCGCGAAGGCCGCCGGTGACGCGGTGCGCGACGGCCGGGTGAAGATCGAGCCGGCCGAGCTGGCCAAGCGTTACTTCGCCTGGGTCGACAACATGCACGACTGGTGCATCTCCCGCCAGCTGTGGTGGGGCCACCGCATCCCCGTCTGGTACGGCCCGGACGGCGAGATCGTCTGCGTCGGCCCGGACGAGGAGCCGCCGTCCGGCGAGGGCTGGCGGCAGGACGAGGACGTGCTGGACACCTGGTTCTCCAGCGGCCTGTGGCCGTTCTCCACGCTCGGCTGGCCCGAGCGCACCCCGGACCTGGCGAAGTTCTACCCGACCAGCGTGCTGGTCACTGGCTACGACATCCTGTTCTTCTGGGTCGCCCGGATGATGATGTTCGGCCTGTACGCGATGGACGGAGAGCAGCCGTTCGACGTGGTGGCGCTGCACGGCATGGTCCGCGACGAGCACGGCAAGAAGATGTCGAAGTCGTTCGGCAACGTGGTCGACCCGCTGGACTGGATCGACCGGTTCGGCGCCGACGCCACCCGGTTCACGCTGGCCCGGGGCGCCAACCCCGGCCAGGACGTGCCGGTCAGCGAGGAGTGGTGCCAGGGCTCCCGCAACTTCTGCAACAAGCTCTGGAACGCCACCCGGTTCGCGCTGCTCAACGGCGCGCACACCGACGGACCGCTGCCGGCCGCCGGTGACCTCTCCACCGTCGACAGGTGGATCCTGTCCCGGCTGGCGCACGTCACCGCCGAGGTCGACGAGCAGTTCGAGGCGTACGAGTTCGCGAAGGTCTGCGACCTGCTCTACCACTTCGCGTGGGACGACGTCTGCGACTGGTACGTGGAGCTGAGCAAGCCGGTGCTGGCCGAGGGTGGCCCCGCCGCCGACGCCACCCGCCGCGTGCTGGGCCACGTGCTGGACCAGCTCCTGCGGCTGCTCCACCCGGTCATCCCGTTCGTCACCGACGAGCTGTGGGCCGCGCTGAGCGGCGGCGAGACCGTACTGACGGCGTCCTGGCCGGTCGCCGACCGTACCCTGATCGACGACGCCGCGGAGGGCGAAGTCGGCACCCTCCAGCGGGTGGTGACCGAGGTCCGGCGGTTCCGGTCGGACCAGGGGCTGCGGCCGACCCAGCGGGTCGCCGCGCGCCTCGACGGCCTGGCCGGCGCGGGCATCGCGGCGCACGAGCCGCTGGTGCGCTCGCTGGCCCGGCTCGACGCGCCCGGCGACGACTTCCAGGCCGGCGCCACGCTGGCCATGCCCGGCGCGGTGAGCGTCGCGCTCGACACCCGCGGCTCGATCGACGTGGCCGCCGAGCGCGCCCGGCTCACCAAGGACCGGGCGGCGGCCGAGAAGGAGGCCACCCAGGCGCGGGCGAAGCTGGACAACCCGGCGTTCGTCGGCAAGGCGCCCGAGCCGGTGGTGGCGAAGATCCGCGAACGGCTGGCGGTGGCCGAGGCGGACCTGGTCCGGATCGACGCCGCCCTGGAGGCGTTGCCCTCGTGAGCGCGAGGAGTGAGCCGGGGTTGCGAGCCCCGCAGTCGCGAACGAAAGATGGCTCCGCATGACCGACCGCACCGAGTTCGCCGAGGTGGAGGCCGCGCTCAACGCGCGCGGCTTCACCCGCATGCACTTCGAGCTGGAGAAGATCGAGACCCTGCTCGACCTGCTGGGCAGCCCGCAGCGGGCGTACCCGTCGATCCACCTGACCGGCACCAACGGCAAGACCTCGACGGCCCGCATGATCGACTCGCTGCTGCGGGCGTTCGGGCTGCACACCGGCCGCTACACCAGCCCGCACCTGGAGACCGTCCGGGAGCGGATCAGCCTGGACGGCGAGCCGGTGGGCGAGGAGCGGTTCGTGTCCACGTACCGTGAGATCGCGCCGCTGGCCGAGCTGGTCGACCAGCGGTTCGCCGAGCCGCTGACGTACTTCGACATGACCACGGCGCTGGCGTTCGCCACGTTCGCCGACGCCCCGGTCGACGTGGCGGTGGTGGAGGTCGGGCTCGGCGGCGCGGAGGACGCGACGAACGTCATCCAGGCCGGCGTCGCCGTGATCACCCCGATCGGGCTGGACCACACCGAGTGGCTCGGCGACACGATCGAGGACATCGCGCTGCACAAGGCGGGCATCATCCACCCCGGCGCCACGGTGATCGCGGCGGCGCAGGAGGAGGAGGCGGCCCGACCGATCCTGGAACGCTGCGCCGAGGTCAACGCCACCGTCGCGCGCGAGGGCGCCGAGTTCGGCGTGCTGCGCCGCGCGGTCGCGGTCGGCGGCCAGGTGCTGACCATCCAGGGCCTGGGCGGGGTGTACGAGGAGATCTTCATCCCGCTGCACGGCGCGCACCAGGCGCAGAACGCGGCGGTGGCGCTTGCGGCGGTGGAGGCGTTCCTCGGTGCCGGCGCCCGGCGGCAGCTCGACATCGAGGCGGTCCGTGAGGGCTTCGCCGCGACCAGTTCGCCGGGCCGGCTGGAGCGGGTGCGTACCGCACCGACGGTGCTGCTCGACGGCGCGCACAACCCGCACGGGATGGCCGCGACAGTTGCCGCCGTGCAGGAGGAGTTCGCGTTCAGCAAGCTCGTCGGCGTGCTGGCGGTGCTCGGCGACAAGGACGCGGCGAGCCTGCTGGAACTGCTCGAACCGGTGCTCGACTCGATCGTGGTGGCGGAGAACAGCTCGGCCCGGGCGATGCCGGTGGACGAGCTGGCGGGGCTGGCGCGGGAGATCTTCGGGTCGGAGCGGGTGCAGGTGGCCCGGGACATGCCGGACGCCATCGAGGCGGCGGTGGCGGAGACCGAGTCGGACGTGCCGGGCGAACTGTCCGGGGTGGGCGTGCTGATCACCGGATCGGTGGTGACAGTGGCCGACGCCCGCCGGCTGCTCAAGCGATGACCGGCCCGCAGCAGCGCCCGACCGGCGCTGAGCGGCCGACCGGCGCTGAGCAGCCGACCGGCGCTGAGCAGCCGACGGGGCGGGAGCAGGCGGGCGGCGCTGAGCGGCCGGTCGGTCCGGAACAGGCGGCCGGTTCGGAGCAGGCGGCCGGTTCGGAGCAGGCAGGCGGCTCGGAGCCGGTGGGCGGCGTGCGGCGGTCCGGGCTGCGGAACCCGGACAAGGCAGTGCGCGGACTCGGCGCCGGTACGATGTCGCTGGAGGCGCTGGTGCTGCTGCTGGCCATCCAGCCGATCCGGGTGGTCGGCGGTGACCTGAGCGGCGCGGCGATCGGCGCGATCGTGGCGTTGGCGGTCGCCTGTGTGGTGCTCGCCGGCATGATGCGCCGCCCGTGGGCGTGGCACGCCGGCACCGTGATCCAGGGACTGCTGCTGCTCTCCGGGCTGCTGCACTGGTCGCTGTTCGCGCTGGGTGTGATGTTCGCGCTGGTGTGGGCGTACGCGCTGCACGTGCGGCGGGTCATCCTCGGCTGAGCGCCGTCGCGCGGTTGCGCGTGTTAAGAGGGCCCCTTCCTCTACCTGAGGCGTTAAGAAGGGGCCCTTCCTTACACCTGGGCGAGCGTGCGCCACTGCGTCAGCGCGACGCCGTGGCCGTCGGGGTCGCGGAAGGCAGCCGCCCACACCTCCAGCTTGGTGCCCCGGTTGACGACGCGCGGGGCGTACGTGAACCGGACGCCGGAGTCGCGCAACCGCTCGTACGCCCCCTGGATGTCGTCCACCTCCAGGTTCACGTGCACCAGGCGACGGCTGATCGGGGCGGCGCCGGTCACCCGGCGCAGCACCAGCCGGGTCGGCCCGGAGGAGAGCACGGCGTTGCCCTCGCCCCGGTCCAGCTCGTCGAAGCCGAGTTCCCGGTAGAAGTCGAGGGACCGGTCCAGGTCGGTGACGAGCAGCGTGATGCCGACGCCGCTGATCGGGCTGGCCAGCTCGTCCGGCTCGGCCGCGCCGGACGGGCCGAAGATCGCCTCGTCCAGCTCCTCGGCGGTCGGCGGCGCGTCGGAGCGCCGCGGCGCGTCCGAGGGGTCGTCCAGCGGCACGTCGATCGGGTCGGGTCCGGTGTCGGCCGGTCCGGATCCGGCCGGTCCGGTGTCGGACCGTCCGGGGTCGGACCGTCCGGAGTCGGCGAACACGGTCTCGACCGGCACGGTGTCGACCGGCTCCTCGGCCGGCGAGCGGGGGGCCGGGGCGCGGCGGGGGAGCGGGCCGGGGCCGGCCGCGCGCTCGGCCCGCTCGACGAGCTGCCCCTCCAGCACCACCGGGCCGCCGGGGCTCTGGTGCAGCACCACCGGCTCGCGTTCCTCGGCCCGGGGCGGGACGTCGTCCAGGTACGGGTCCGGCGCGGGCGGGTAGTCGTCGCGGAAGTCGTCCTCCGGCGCGCGCCCGGCCCACGGCGGCGCCTCCTGCGCGATCAGCGGCTCGTCCAGCGGGTCCGGTTCGGCGGCGTACTCGGGCGGCAGGTCGGCCACCGCGGCGGCGCTCTCCGCGTGCGTGGGCACCTCGTCCCAGAGCACCCGTACGTGCCGCTGGTCGTCCAGCGCCACCCGGACCGGCAGCGCCTGGCCCAGCGAGGGCCACTTGGCGACCGGCACCCGAGGCTCGATGATCTTCTTGGAGCGGGGCGGCAGCCCCGGCGCGTCGATGACCAGTTGCAGCTCGCACCGGCCGAACGCGTACTGGGTGGGCGGCTCGGAGGCGCTGTGCACGTGCCCGAGGCCGATCACCCAGGTGCGGCCGCCGCCGCGTACCGTGGCCAGGGCGATCGCCAGCACCAGCAGCGCGACGCCGAGGGCCACGATGGCCCAGCTGGTCATGCCGAGCCCGAACACGGTCACGAAGGTGGCGACGGTGCCCAGCACCGCGCCGATCAGTTTGCGTACCGGCGCGATCGTGCGGTTCCCGCCATTCGCCACAGTGGACCTCCCAGGGGTTCCAGGGCCAGGCTAGGCCGCCGCGGCGGGCCAGGGAAGACGCAGCCGCCGCGCCGGCGCCGGGACCGGGTCGCTACGCTGACCGTACCCAGCCGAACCCCGTTTGAGTGCGCAGGAGGAACCCAGCGTGTCCAGCAGCAGCCCGGACGAGCGGTCGCTCGTACTGATCAAGCCCGACGCGGTGCGCCGCGGTCTGGTGGGCGAGATCCTGTCCCGTTTCGAGCGCAAGGGCCTGCGGATCGACGCGATGGTGAGCCGGACCATGGACGGCGGCTTCGCCGACCAGCACTACGCCGAGCACGTCGACAAGCCGTTCTACCCGCCGCTGAAGACGTTCATGACCAGCGGCCCGCTGGTGGCGCTGGTGCTCTCCGGCGACCAGGTGGTCGAGGTGGTACGCGCGATGATCGGCAGCACCGACGGCCGCAAGGCCGCCGCCGGCACCATCCGCGGTGACCTGTCGCTGTCGAACCGGGAGAACCTGGTGCACGCCTCCGACTCGGCGGACAGCGCCAAGCGCGAGATCGCGCTCTGGTTCCCCGAGCTGGCCTGACCGACGCGCCGACGGCCCCGGCCCGCTCCTGGCGGGACCGGGGCCGTCGTGTGTCAGCGATCAGACCTGCGCCGGCGGCTGCGTCCGGCAGGTCACGGCGACGCGGTTCCACACGTTGATGGTGGCGATCGCCATCACCAGGTCCGCCAGCTCCTTCTCCGACCACACCTTCGCCGCGGCGTCCCAGACGTCGTCCGGCACGCCGTGCTCGCCGAGCCGGGTCACCGCGTCGGTGAGGGCCAGTGCGGCCCGCTCCCGCTCGTCGAAGAACGGCGCCTCGCGCCACGCCGCGACGGCGAACAGCCGGCGGCTGTCCTCCCCGGCCGCCAGCGCCTCGCGGCTGTGCATGTCGACGCAGAACGCGCAGCCGTTGCGCATCGACGCCCGCAGCTTCACCAGCTCCAGCACGGTGTGGTCCACGTTCGCCCGGACGTACTTCTCCAGGCCCAGCACGGCCTGGTACGCCTCGGGCGCCACCGCCGCCATGTCCATCCGGCTCATCGCCGCCTCCTTGAGGGTTCGGGTACGCGCACAGGACGGGGCACGGCGGGCGCGGTGTGACGGCCCGGCGGTGTGACGGTGGTCATGCCGGGGCGCTGGACAGCAGTCGTTGACGTGCCGGTCACCTCGACCGGAGTTCCCGGCCACCTGCGGCCGGTAGACCGGGGCCGGCGACACTGCCGAGACCGGGAGAACCCATGACGCACTTCGATCGACGTACCCTGCTCCGCGCCGGCCTGGTCGCCGGTGCCGGAGTCGCCGGCGGCGCGCTGCTCGGCGCGCCCGGCGCGCCCGCCGCACCCGGCCTGCGGCGCAGCGGCCGGCCGCTGCTCACCCACGGCGTGCAGAGCGGCGACGTGACCGCCGACTCGGCGCTGGTCTGGACCCGCGCGGACCGGCCCGGCCGGATGCTGGTCGAGGTCAGCCGCCGGCCGGACCTGCGCGGCGCCCGCCTGGTGCGCGGCCCGGTGGTCGACCCCACCGGCGACCTCACCGGCAAGGTCCGCCTGCGCGGCCTGCCCGCGGGGGAGCGGCTGCACTACCGGGTACGGGTGGAGAGCCTGGACCGGCACGGCCTGTGCAGCGAGCCGCTGACCGGTTCGTTCGCCACCGCCCCCGGGCGGCACCAGCGGCGTGACGTGCGGTTCGTGTGGACCGGCGACATCGTCGGGCAGGGCTGGGGGATCAGCCCTGACTTCGACGGCCTGGCGATCTTCCGGGCCATGCGGGAGCGCCGCCCGGACTTCTTCCTGTGCAGCGGCGACACCGTGTACGCCGACGGGCCGCTGACCGAGAGCGTGGTCCTGCCCGACGGCCGGACCTGGCGCAACCTGGTGACGCCGGAGAAGAGCAAGGTGGCCGAGACGCTCGCCGAGTACCGGGGGCAGTTCGCGTACAACCTGCTCGACGAGCACCTGCGGGCGTTCGCCGCCCAGGTGCCGCAGATCAACCAGTGGGACGACCACGAGGTGGTGAACAACTGGTACCCGGGGGAGATCCTGACCGACGAGCGGTACGGCGAGAAGCGCGTGGACGTGCTCGCCGCCCGGGCCCGGCAGGCGTTCCACGAGTGGCTGCCGGTGCCGTCGGGCGGGCCGATGTACCGCAAGCTGTCGTACGGGCCGCTGCTGGACGTGTTCGTGCTGGACATGCGCACCTACAAGGACCCCAACGACGGCAACACGTACGCCGACCGCAACCGGGGCCTGCTCGGCAAGGCGCAGCGGGAGTGGCTGATCCGGGAACTGCGCGCGTCCCGCGCCACCTGGAAGGTGATCGCCAACGACCTGCCGATCGGCCTGGTGGTGCCGGACGGGGCAGGCGCCCAGGAGGGCGTCGCGCAGGGCGACCACGGCGCGCCGGCCGGCCGGGAGCTGGAGTTCGCCGAGGTGCTGCGCGCCTCGCACCGGGCCGGGGTGACCGGGCTGGTGTTCCTCACCGCCGACGTGCACTACACCGCCGCCCACCACTACGACCCGGCGCGCGCCGCGGTGCGGGACTTCAGCCCGTTCTGGGAGTTCGTCTCCGGCCCGGCGCACGCCGGCGCGTTCGGCCCGAACGCGCTGGACGGCACGTTCGGCCCGAAGGCGGTCTTCGTGCACGCCCCGCCGCGCGCGAACACCTCCCCGGCCGAGGGCTTCCAGCACTTCGGCGAGGTGACCGTCGACGGCCCGTCGGCGGCCCTCACGGTCCACCTCCGCGACCGCACCGGCGCCTCCCTCTGGACCACCACCCTCCCCGCCCCCACCTCCCGCTGACCCCACCCCGCCCTGGATGCGTTGATCATGAAGTTGGCGGCGATGTGGATCTCGGATCTGGCCGTCAACTTCATGATCGACGGGGCAGGGGCGGGGCGGGGAGAGGCGGGGCGGGTGATACTCGGCGGCGCGGTGGGTGGGGGGTCGAGTACGCTTGACGGGCACAGGCGACGACCCGGCCATCACCGGCGAGCCTCCGGAAGAACGGCCGGGTCACCGGCTCAGTAGAACCGGACGGGACCGGCCCGTCACAGCCGGCCAACGAGCGGGCGGTCGCACCTCGGCCGCCAAGCGGGGTGGTACCGCGGGCCACACCCGGGCGCCGGTCACGGCGTACCGGATTCGGCTCGTCCTCGCAGACCACGGACGAGTGAGCTGCTGAGGGAGAGCGACAGGCGATGGCCTATCCGTTGCACGACCCGACCGGCGCCGGTGTACCGGCGAGCCCGGACCTGCCCGCGGTCGAGCGCCGGGTGCTGGAGCACTGGACGGCCGACAAGACCTTCGAGGCGTCAGTCGAGGCCCGCGACGCCGGCCGGGACGGCGAGAACGAGTACGTCTTCTACGACGGCCCGCCGTTCGCCAACGGCCTGCCGCACTACGGCCACCTGTTCACCGGCTACGTCAAGGACGTGGTGCCGCGCTACCAGACCATGCGTGGCAGGCACGTCGAGCGCCGGTTCGGCTGGGACTGCCACGGCCTGCCCGCCGAGGTGGTGGCCGAGAAGCAGCTCGGCATCACCACCAAGGCGGAGATCCTCGACCTCGGCGTGGCCCGGTTCAACGACGCCTGCCGCACGTCGGTGCTGGAGTTCACCCACGACTGGGAGCGGTACGTCACCCGGCAGGCCCGCTGGGTCGACTTCGCCAACGACTACAAGACGCTCGATCTGGACTACATGGAAAGCGTCATGTGGGCCTTCAAGACCCTGCACGACAAGGGTCTGGTCTACGAGGGCTTCCGGGTGCTCGCGTACTGCTGGCGGTGCGAGACGCCGCTGTCGAACACCGAGACCCGGATGGACGACGTCTACCGGGACCGGCACGACCCGACGCTCACCGTCTGGTTCGAGCTGACCGCCGACGAGAACGCGCCGGAGCCGCTGCGCGGGCCGGTCAAGCTGGGCGTCTGGACGACCACGCCGTGGACGCTGCCGTCGAACCTGGCGCTCGCCGTCGGCCCCGACATCGAGTACGCGCTGCTGGAACGCGACGGTGAGCGCTACGTCGTCGGCGCCGCGCGCCTCGGCGCGTACGCCAAGGAACTGGAGGGGTACGAGCAGGTCGGCACCGTGTACGGCCGCGACCTGGTCGGACGCCGCTACACGCCGCTGTACGACTTCCTCGTCGAGCCGGCCGGCCCGAACGCGTACCAGGTGCTCGGCGCGGACTTCGTGACCACCGAGGACGGCACCGGGATCGTCCACCTGGCGCCCGCCTTCGGTGAGGACGACCAGAACACCTGCAACGCCGCCGGCATCCCCACCGTCGTGACGGTGGACGACCACACCCGGTTCACCGCGCTGGTCCCGCCGTACCAGGGCGAGCAGGTCTTCGACGTGAACAAGCCGGTGATCCGGGAGCTGAAGGAGCGGGGGGTGGTGCTGCGGCAGGACACCTACACCCACTCCTACCCGCACTGCTGGCGCTGCGACACCCCGCTGGTCTACAAGGCGGTGTCGTCGTGGTTCGTCGCCGTGTCGACGTTCAAGGACCGGATGGTCGAGCTGAACCAGCAGATCAACTGGACCCCCGGGCACATCAAGGACGGCTCGTTCGGCAAGTGGCTGGCGAACGCCCGGGACTGGTCGATCAGCCGGAACCGGTTCTGGGGCTCGCCGATCCCGGTGTGGAAGTCCGACGACCCGAACCACCCGCGGGTGGACGTGTACGGCTCGCTGGAGCAGATCGAGCGGGACTTCGGCGTACGCCTGACCGACCTGCACCGGCCGGCGGTGGACGACCTGGTCCGCCCCAACCCGGACGACCCGACGGGCAAGTCGATGATGCGCCGGGTGCCGGAGGTGCTGGACTGCTGGTTCGAGTCCGGCTCGATGCCGTTCGCCCAGGTGCACTACCCGTTCGAGAACCGCGAGTGGTTCGAGCACCACTACCCGGGTGACTTCATCGTCGAGTACATCGGGCAGACCCGCGGCTGGTTCTACACCATGCACGTGCTGGCCACCGCGCTGTTCGACAGGCCGGCGTTCCGCAACTGCCTGAGCCACGGCATCCTGCTCGGCTCGGACGGGCGCAAGATGTCCAAGAGCCTGCGCAACTACCCGGACGTCTACCACGTGTTCGACTCCTACGGGTCGGACGCGATGCGGTGGATGCTGATGTCCTCGCCGGTGCTGCGCGGCGGCGACATGGCGGTCACCGAGTCGGGCATCCGGGACGCGGTGCGCCAGGTGCTGCTGCCGCTGTGGAACGTCTGGTACTTCTTCTCGCTGTACGCCAACGCCGACGGCCACACCGCGCGTCGTCGTACCGACTCCACGAACGTGCTCGACCGGTACGTGCTGGCGAAGACGAACGAGCTGGTGGCGACCGTCGGCGCGCAGATGGACGCGTACGACATCTCCGGTGCGTGCGCCACCGTGCGGTCCTACCTGGACGCGCTGACGAACTGGTACGTGCGCCGGTCCCGGGACCGCTTCTGGGCCGGCGACGCGGACGCGTTCGACACGCTCTGGACCGTGCTGGAGACGCTCTGCCGGGTGGTGGCGCCGCTGGCGCCGCTGACCGCCGAGGAGATCTGGCGCGGGCTGACCGGCGAGCGGTCGGTGCACCTGACCGACTGGCCGCAGGCGGAGGAGTTCCCGGCCGACCACGAGCTGGTCTCCGCGATGGACAACGTCCGGGCGGTCGCCTCGGCGGCGCTGTCGCTGCGCAAGGCCAAGGGCCTGCGGGTACGGCTGCCGCTGGCGAAGCTCACAGTGGCGTCGCCCGTCGCCGCCCAGCTGCGGCCCTTCGCCGACCTGGTCGCCGACGAGGTGAACGTCAAGGAGGTCGTGCTCACCGACGAGGTGTCCGCGTACTGCCAGCAGGTGCTCACCGTGGTGCCGCGGGCGCTCGGCCCGCGCGTCGGCAAGGCCGTCCAGCAGGTCATCAAGGCGGTCAAGGCGGGGGAGTGGGAGCTGCGCGACGGCGCCCCGGTCGCCGCCGGGGTCACGCTCGCCGAGGGCGAGTACGAGCTGCGCCTGGTCGCCGCCGACGCCGAGCACTCCGCGCCGCTGCCCGGCGGTGAGGGAGTGGTCGTGCTGGACACCGAGGTCACACCGGAACTCGCAGCCGAAGGGCTGGCCCGGGACGTGGTCCGGGTCGTGCAGCAGGCCCGCCGGGAGGCCGACCTCGACGTGTCCGACCGGATCACGGTGGCCGTCTCCGCCTCGGAGGAGGTGCGCGCGGCCGTCGCCGCGTACACCGGGTTCGTGGCCCGGGAGGTGCTCGCCGACAGCATCGACTTCGCCGAGGGCCTCGACGGCTTCGACGGTGAGGCCGGCGAGGGCGAGCGCGTGACAGTGACGGTCCGCAAGGTGTGATGTAAGGCGGGGGCCCTTCTTAACGCCTCAGGTAGAGGAGGGGCCCCTGCTTAACACCCGCACCCAGCGAGTGGACTGCGGACCACCCGCTCGGTGGCGGACGGCCGCGTCGGCTACCGTGACAGCGCCTGTTTCACGTACGACCGCCGGAGGACCCGTGCCCCTGCTCTACACCATCGGCAAGCTCACCGTGGCGCCCGCGCTCCGGTTGGCCTTCCGTCCGCACGTGGAGGGTTTGGAGCACATCCCGGCGACCGGCGGCGCGATCTTCGCCAGCAACCACCTCTCCGTCGCCGACGAACTGCTCCTCGGCACCGTGGTGCCCCGCCACCTGGCGTTCTGGGCCAAGTCGGAGTACTTCAAGGGCACCGGGCTCAAGGGCGGCTTCTCCAAGTTCGTGCTCACCGGGCTGGGCGCGATCCCGGTCGAGCGGGCCGGCGGCCGGGCCGCGCTGACCGCGTTCGACGCGGCGATCCCGGTGCTCAAGGCCGGTGACCTGGTCGCCGTCTACCCGGAGGGCACCCGCTCCCCGGACGGGCGTCTCTACCGCGGGCGCACCGGCACCGTCCGGCTGGCGATCGCCGCCGGCGTGCCGATCATCCCGGTCGGCGTGACCGGCACCGACAAGGCCCAGCCGATCGGTACGCGGATCCCGCGACCGGGCCGCGCCAAGATCACCATCAAGTTCGGCAAGCCGCTGGACTTCACCGGCCGCCCCGACGACCGCACCTCGCTGCGCGCGATGACCGACGAGATGATGGCCGAGATCCAGAAGCTCAGCGGCCAGGAGTACGTCCCGCGCTACGCCCCGAAGCGCGCCGACCAGACCGCAGGCGACCAGGCCGGCGGCGAGCAGACCGCCTGAGCGGTCAGGACTTCGGCACCACCACGCGCTGGCGCAGGTCGTTCAGCAGCCGCCCGCTGTCGTCCACCGACAGCCGGGTGAACACACCCGTGGTGAGGCTGCCGTGGTCGGCCGAGACGCAGACCACCACCGAGTCGCCGTCCGCCCGGCCCACGGCGCAGCGCTCGTGGCGCCCCCGTACGCCGGTGTCCACGGCCACCGACTCCTTCAGGGCGTAGTCCCCGGCGAGGCGGTCGAGTTCCGCCTTGGCGTCCGACTCCGGGCTGAACCGCAGCCCGGTGCTGCCGAACAACGTCACCCGCTTGCCGTCGTTCGTGCTGTAGATGCCGGCGAACGTGTCCTCGGCGAGCAGGTTCGCCTCGCGTACCTGGGATTTCAGCTCCTCGGCGGCGGTTCGGCTGCTCTCGTCCTGGCGCAGCCGCATCGAGTCGATCTGGTCCGGGAGGGTGGCGCTGGCCGGGTACTGGCTGGAGATCGGCTGGAACCACCAGAGCGGGAGGCCGCAGCAGCAGGCGACGGAGAGCAGCAGCACCCAGGGCCAGCGGCGCCGGCGGCGGGTCCGCTTGGGCGGCTGCTGCCAGCCCGGCGGCGGTGCGACAGGCGGGCCGGCCTTGCCCCGGCGCTGCTTCGGCGGCCGTCCGGGCTTCGCCGGCGGAGCGACGGGCGCCGCGGGCGGCAGCGGCCGGGCGGCGGGCGGACCGGGGTGGTGCGGCGGCGAGACCGGCCGGGCCGGTCCGGGGTACGGCGGGCTGTGCGGCGGTGGTGAGACCGGCCGGGCTGCGGGCGGCGCGGGACGGGCCGGTGGCGCCGGTTGCGGGGCGGGGTGGGCCGCCGGTGGCGCCGGATGGGCCGGGTGGGGGTTGTCCGGCGCGGCCCAGGGCGCGGTGTAGGGCAGCGTCGGCGTCGGCGGCGGCAGTTCGGGGGCGTGCAGCTCCCAGCCGGTGGTGTCCACCCCCGCCCACGGGTCGACCGGCGTGGCGTGCTCCGGCGATGCCAGCGGCGGCACCGGCGTGGGCTCGGCGGACTCGCCCCAGGCGGGCCGTCGCGGTGGCGGTGGCGGGACGGCGGCGGAACCGCTCCAGCGGGGCGCGGGCGCGTCGACCCGGGTCGGATCGGGGGTGTTCTCCACGCGGGTCGGGTCCGGCGTGTTCGCCGACGGCATGCGGTCTTGGGCGTTCTCGACCTTGGTGGGGTCAGGCGTGGCCGCGGCCCGGGGCGGCTGCGGCGCGACGTCGATCCGGGTCGGATCCGGCTGCCGCCCGGTCCGGGGAGTGGGTACGGGTGTGGTGCGGCCCGGAACCGCCGCGGATCCCCGAGCCCGGATGACCGGTACGGGCGGAGTGCCGCCCGGCGCTCCGGCGTCGGCAGTCGGAGCCTCGTCGCCGATAGGCGCGTCGGCCGGCGTTCCGGCGTTGCCGGAGAGGGCGTCGGCGGTCGTCGCGCTCGCCTGGGGGCCGGCCCTGCCGGTGGGGGCGGCGGCGTCGTCGGCCGGTGGGTGCGGGCTCGCGCTGTCGAGCGGGGCGGTGCTGGCCGGGTCCGCCGGTTCGGCTGCTTGGTCCCGCCGTGCCGGTTCAGCCTGCTCGGACGGTTCCGGGCGGTCGTCCCGCAGCGCCTGCTCGGCCGGCTCGTCCGGCCGCGCGGTTCCGGCCTGCTCCGACTGCTCGCTGGGCTCGCTGTCGGCGGCGCCGGACGGCTGGTCGGCCGCCGTCGCGCCGGAGGTCCGGTCGTCGGCGGCCTCCGGTGTGCCGGGCGGGGACGCCGGAGCCGAGGCGCCCGTGGCGTCCTCGGTGTCGGCGGCGGTCGCCGGCTCGGTGACGGACGGCATCTCGGCCCCGTCGGCCGGCCGGTCCGCCCCCGGCTGCGGCTGCGGCATCGCGGCAATCTCCTCTCGGCCCGTTGCGAGGTTAGTACCGCCCCGCCACCCGGGACGAATTCCGCCCCGGTCCCCGGCCCCACTCCGGTGATCAAGGAGTTCGTGCCCGTGGAAGCGCCGGACAGCACACAAACTCCTTGATCAACGCGGCGGACACGGGCGCGGGCGCGGGAGAAGGCGGGGGCACCGCGTACGCTTGGGCATCATGAGTGCCCCGTCCACGACCCCGCGTCCCGCCGCCGCCAACTCGGTCTGGCCCCGGCTGGAGCCGTTGCTGCCGCAGGTGACCAAGCCCATCCAGTACGTGGGTGGAGAGCTGGGAGCGGTGGTCAAGGACTGGGACGCCGCGACCGTCCGGTGGGCGCTGATGTACCCGGACGCGTACGAGGTGGGCCTGCCCAACCAGGGCGTGCAGATCCTGTACGAGGTGCTCAACGAGCTGCCCGACGTGCTGGCCGAGCGGACGTACGCGGTCTGGCCCGACCTGGAGAAGCTGATGCGCGCCCACGGCGTGCCGCAGTTCACCGTCGACGCCCACCGCCCGGTGCGTGACTTCGACGTGTTCGGCGTCTCGTTCTCCACCGAGCTGGGCTACACCAACCTGCTCACCGCGATCGACCTGGCCGGCATTCCGCTGCTCGCCGCCGACCGCACCGACGCCGACCCGGTGATCGTGGCCGGCGGGCACGCCGCGTTCAACCCGGAGCCGATCGCCGACTTCGTCGACGCCGCGGTGCTCGGCGACGGCGAGGAGGCGGTGCTGGAGATCACCGCCATCGTCCGGGAGTGGAAGACGGAGGGCTCCCCGGGCGGCCGCGACGAGCTGCTGCTGCGGCTGGCCCGCACCGAGAGCGTGTACGTGCCGCGCTTCTACGACGTCGACTACCTGCCCGACGGCCGGATCCAGCGGGTCGTGCCGAACCGGCCGGACGTGCCGTTCCGGGTGCACAAGCGCACCACCATGGACCTGGACGCCTGGCCGTACCCGAAGAAGCCCCTGGTGCCGCTCGCCGAAACGGTGCACGAGCGGTACGCGGTGGAGATCTTCCGGGGCTGCACCCGTGGCTGCCGGTTCTGCCAGGCCGGCATGATCACCCGCCCGGTGCGGGAGCGGTCGATCACCACCGTCGGCCAGATGGTCAAGGAAGGGCTGGAGTTCTCCGGTTTCCACGAGGTGGGCCTGCTGTCGCTGTCGTCGGCCGACCACTCCGAGATCGGCGACATGTGCTCCGGCCTGGCCGAGCAGTACGCGGGCACGAACGTCTCGCTGTCGCTGCCGTCGACCCGGGTGGACGCGTTCAACATCGACCTGGCCCAGGAGCTGTCCCGCAACGGGCGGCGGACCGGTCTGACCTTCGCGCCCGAGGGCGGGTCGGAGCGGATCCGCAAGGTGATCAACAAGATGGTGTCGAAGGAAGACCTCATCCGTACGGTGGTCACCGCGTACTCCAACGGCTGGCGGCAGGTGAAGCTCTACTTCATGTGCGGCCTGCCCACCGAGACCGACGAGGACGTCCTCGAGATCGCCGACATGGCGCACGAGGTGATCCGGGCCGGCCGCGCGGCCACCGGGTCGAAGGACATCCGCTGCACGGTCTCCATCGGCGGGTTCGTGCCGAAGCCGCACACCCCGTTCCAGTGGGCCTCGATGGAGCGGCCGGAGGTCATCGACGGCCGGCTCAAGCTGCTCAAGCAGGCGATCAACAGCGACCGGTCGCTGGGCCGGGCGATCGGCTTCCGCTACCACGACGGCGAGCCGTCGCTGATCGAGGGCCTGCTCTCCCGGGGCGACCGCCGGGTCGGCGCGGTGATCCGCAAGGTCTGGGAGAACGGCGGCCGGTTCGACGGCTGGAGCGAGCACTTCTCCTACCAGCGGTGGGTGGACGCCGCCACCGAGGTGCTGCCGGCGTACGGCGTGGACCTCGACTGGTACACCACCCGGCAGCGCGAGGAGCTGGAGGTCCTGCCCTGGGACCACCTCGACTCCGGCCTGGACAAGGACTGGCTCTGGCAGGACTGGCAGGACTCGCTGTCGGAGTACGAGCAGGACGACTGCCGCTGGACGCCCTGCTTCGACTGCGGCGTCTGCCCGTCCATGGACACCGAGATCCAGATCGGCCCGACCGGCCGCAAGCTGCTGCCGCTCACCCCGGTCAACGGGCTGAAGCTGCCCGCAGCAGCCCAGGGCTGACGCCGCCCGCACTCACCGGAGCGCGGGAACCCGACCGGGTTCCCGCGCTCCGTCGTCCTTCCCGGTGACCGTCGCGGTACGCGGGGTGGGGGTGCCCCGACTGGTCCTTCCTCGATACGCTGCGTCCGTAATGGACCGGCCGGGGCCGGCAGCGGGGAGGACAGGCAGCATGGGCATCAATCCGCCGGACACCGGCGATCTGCACGTCAGCGTCGAGGACCTGGATGCGGCGGCCGAGTACATCGAGCGCCTCAAGCAGTACGTCGAGGACACCATCTCCTGGGAGATGGAGCGCATCAAGGAGCGGATGAAGGGCGACAGCGGCAACGCGCAGACGGTGCCCAACGGCACCCCGTTCGGCGCGTACGAGGACGCCCGGATGCAGTGGCAGGCGCTGACCACGTCCACCGCCAGCATGGAGGCCCACCTCAAGGCCATCTCCATGAAGCTGGCCGGCCTGAAGCAGGGCACACAGGACATCGCCAAGGCGTTCCGCGACGCCGAGGCCCGCAACGCGGCCAACGGCAAGGACATCGAGCGTCTGCTGGAGTCCGCGGCCCCGCCGCCGGACGCCGGTCAGCAGCCCACCTACCCGTACACGGCCTGAGGGGGAGACGGTCATGGCAGGAGGCACCTGGGAGCGTTGCGTCCGTGAGGTGACGCTCTCGGCGGACCCGGAAACCGTCGGATCGGTCGGCGCGGGCTGGAAGAACCTCTCCACGGCGCTCGGCCACCTACGCGACTCGCTGGTGGGCCGTTCGTTCGTCGGCCCGATCGCGGCCGGCCAGGAGCGCCCGCACACCGGCGGCCTGCCCGGGATGCTCGCCGGCTGGAAGGGCAGCGGCGGCGACGCGTACCGCGAGCACCTGTCCGAGATCGGCAAGGACATCGAGGAACTCATCACGCACGCCAGCAACGTCAGCGGCGCGCTGTCGCGGATCGAGGGCGACATCCGTACGGCGGTGGCGAGCATCCCGATCCCGCTGATGGACAACTTCGGCTGGAACGAGTGGAGTCTGCCCGGCGGCACCGAGCTGGACGACGCGCGCGACGGTGAGAGCCAGTCCGGCTTCCTCGCCGCGCTGCGCAGCGACTACCAGGGCAACCAGGCGTTGTACGCCGACGGCGCGTTCCGCGACAAGGCCGACGACCTCGAAGCCACCATGAAGATCGACGGCAACGCCAGCGACCAGAAGCGGGGCGGCTGGTGGGACACCAAGTCGCACCTCGACAACTGGTACCGCGACAACCAGCAGGCGGCCAACAAGGCGATGTCGCCGCTGCCGGCAGCGGTCGAGGCCGAGCGCCCCAAGCTGGCCGTACCCCGTCCCACGGACAGCGAACTGGGCGACGGCTACCGCGGCGACCCGCGCGTTCCCCCGACGGGTGTGCCCGGCGGCGGCCTGCCGGGTGGCGGCGCGCCCGGCGGCGGCATGCCCGGCGGTGGCGGCCCCATGCCGTCCATCGGCAGCACCGGCATCGGTGGTGGCACGCCCGGCGGCGGTTCGTTCACGCCGCCCCCGGGTGGGCCCGGCGGCGGCATCCCCGGCGGCGGCTCCTACACCCCGCCGACCACCGGGGGGATCCCCGAGCTCGGTGGCGCGCCCGGCTCGGGCACCCCGGAGTACGGCAGTGGTCTGGCCGGCGCGGGCGGGCCCGGCACGATCACCGCAGGCGGGCCGGGCACGCTCGGTCTGGGCGGCGGTGGCGCGGGTGGACTGAGCGCCGGTGGCGGCGGCTTCGGCGGTGGTGGCGCCGGCCTGGGCTCGGCTGGCGGGATCGGCGGCGGTGGGATCGGCGCGGCCGGCGGCATGGCCATGGGCGGCCTGCCCGGCATGGTCGGCGGCGGCAACGGCAAGGTTCCGCCACTGACCAGCGCGGCCAGCGCGTTGAAGGCCGCGGCCGCGGCGGGACCGGGCGGCGCGGGCGGCGCGCGTGGCGGGATGGCCGGCGCCGGGATGATGGGCGGCGGAATGATGGGCGGTCACGGCGGCGCCGGTCACGGCGGCGACGCGGCGGGGCACTCGTCATGGTTGACTGAGGACGACGATCCGTGGGGTGCCGGTGACGGTGCGTCCCCGGGCATCCTGCGATGAGGACGGACGGATGAAGGTGCACGTCGGCGCGCTCCGGCCGGTGACGGCCGGTCTGCTTGCCGGACTGATGCTGCTGGGTGCCGCCCAGCCGGCGGTGGCCGCGCCGCGCCGCGCCGAGCAGTGGTATCTGGACGAGCTGCGGATCGACCGGGCGCATCAGATCTCCACCGGGCGGGGCGTCGTCGTCGGCGTGCTGGACACCGGTGTGGACGCCGGGCACCCCGACATGCGGGGCCGGGTCCTGGCCGGGGGCAGCACCCGTGACTCCGGCGACGGCCGGCGCGACCCGGACGGCCACGGCACCCACATGGCCGGGATCATCGCGGCCAACGGGACCGGGGTGGTCGGCATCGCGCCCGACGCCCGGATCCTGCCCATCCGGAAGCCCGTCGGCGCGGCGGCCACCAAGGACGACTCCGCGACCGGCATCCGGATGGCCGTCGACGGCGGTGCGAAGGTGCTCAACCTGTCGTACGGCGGCGCCGGGCCCGTGGAGGAGGTCGAGGAGGCCGCGATCCGGTACGCGCTGGAGCGCGACGTGGTCGTGGTGGCCGCCGCCGGCAACGTCCGGCAGGCCGGCCCGGACGTCGTCTCACCGGCCAAGATCCCCGGCGTGATCGCGGTGACCGGCACGGTCCGGGGCGGGGGTTTCTGGTCCGGATCGGCCCAGGGCCCGGAAGCGGTGATCGCCGCGCCCGGCGACGAGGTCTACAACATCGGCCCGGACCGGGGCTACGGCTGGGGGGACGGCACATCCGACGCCGCCGCCGTCGTCTCCGGTGTCGCGGCGCTGATCCGGTCGAAGCACCCGAAGCTCTCCGCGCCCGACGTGATCAACCGGATGATCCGTACCGCCCGGGACGCCGGGCCGCCCGGCCGCGACCCGCGGTTCGGCTTCGGCCGGATCGACCCGGTGGCGGCGCTCACCGCAGACGTGCCGTCGGTGTCGGCGAACCCGCTGCTCGGGGCCGCCGCGCCGAGCGCGTCCGCGCCACCGGCCGCCGCCGAGGACGACAACTTCGACGTGACGAAGTACGGCGACCGGGGCGGCCCCACCGACCAGCAGGTGATGGTGATCGGCATCGGCATCGCCGTGGCGCTCGTGGTGCTGCTGGCGCTCGTGGTGTTCCTGATCTGGAACCGCCGCCGTCACCGGCGTGAGCTGGCGAAGGTCGGCTCCATCCCGGACGAGGCACTGGACCGGATGGACGCCGGTGGGCAGGGCCCGCCGGTGCCCGCCGGTCACGCCGCCCCGCCGCCCGGCTACGGCCCACCCGGCGGCTACCCGCCACCCGGCGCGCACCCCCAGCCGGGCGGATACCCCCAGCCGGGTGGGTACCCCCAGCCCGGCGCGGGCGCCTACCCGCCCCAGGGCCAGGCCCACACCCCACCCGGCCAGAGCCCGTACGCCCCACCCGGCAACCCCCGCCCCTGACCGACCCTGCACCCGACCCGCCCCACAAGCCCCCACCCCCACCCCCGCACCGCCCAACCCGACGATCATGAAGTTGACGCCGAAGTTGATCTCCGATTTCGCCGTCAACTTCATGATCGACCGGGTGGAGATGGGGTGGGGTGGGGTGGGGGCGGGGGGCGGGGTTTGTGGGGGTTTGGGGTGGGTGGGGTGGCCCCGGGTGTGGGGCGCGGTGGGCGCTGCGTCAGGATGAGACCGATACGCAGGCACAGCCGAGGAGCTCACGATCGCCAGAAAGCCTCAACCCGAGGGCGGCCAGGCCCCCGTCGTCCAGCGGGTCCGTATCCGGTACGCCAAGCGTGGGCCGCTGCGGTTCACCTCGCACCGGGACTTCGCCCGGGCCTTCGAGCGCGCGCTGCGCCGGGCCGGCGTGCCGATCGCCTTCTCTCAGGGGTTCACCCCGCACCCGAAGATCTCGTACGCCTCGGCCGCCCCGACGGGAGTGGCGAGCGAGGCCGAGTACCTGGAGATCGGGCTCCGTGAGCCGGTCGACCCGGCACGGCTGCGTGAGGCGCTCGACGCCGCTCTCTCGCCCGGGCTCGACGTGATCGACGCGGTGGAGGCCGTCGGTGGCAGCCTGGCGGACCGGATCGAGGCGTCGTACTGGCGGATCGAACTGCCCGAGGTCGACCCGAAGGTGCTCGCGGAGGCCGTGGCTGCCTTCACGGCTGCCGAGGAGATCCAGGTCGAGCGGATGACCAAGCAGGGGCGGCGTACCTTCGACGCCCGTGCGGCAGTGGTGTCGATCGATGCCATGGCTCCGGCTGAGACGCCTTCCGGGGCGGCGGCCGTACCGTGTGCGATACTCGAACTGGTCGTGCGGCAGGTCACCCCGTCCGTTCGGCCCGATGACGTCCTGTCCGGCCTCCGTGCGGTGGCCGCCCTGGAGCCGCCGGTCACCCCGAAGGTGATCCGGCTGGCGCAGGGCACGCTGACCGCGCAGGGCGAGATCGTCGATCCGTTGGAAGCGGATCGCGACGGGGCAACCATCGGAGAGCGCTGACCGTCGGTCAACGCTCTGGCAGGCAGACTTCGGCGGTCGCGCGTTTGCGCGCCCGGCGGAAACACCTTTGCGGCAACCCTGCGTGGCAGCGCTCACCCGCGCCCGGGGCGGCCAGAACTGGAGAACGTCCATGCTCGAGAACGAGCCCGAGGGCGGCGAACGGACCGGCGCAGAGCCGGCCGGGACGACCGCCGACAGCGCCACCACCGCCTCCGGCAGCGCCGCGAGCGCGACCTCTGCCGGCGCCGGGGGAGCCACCACGGAAGGCACCGTGGAGGGCGTCGCGGAGACCAAGCCGCCCGCCCGTAAGCGGGCCAGCCGCCGCAAGGCCGCTCCGCTGAACCAGCCGGAGCAGACCGACGCGCCGGTCGAGGCGTCCACAACGGTGACCGGCAGCGGCGAGTCGCCGCAGGCCGAGGTGCTCGCGCCGGTGGCCGGTGAGTTGGACACCGCGCCGAAGACCACCCGGCGGCGTCGTAAGGCGACGCCGGCGAAGGCGGTCGAGGAGCCGGTGGCCGCGGCCGGTGTGGAGGCCGCCTCGGAGGAGGTCGTGCCGCCGGTCAAGGTGACCCGGACCCGCCGTCGCAAGGCCACGCCGGCTGCCGAGACCGTCGCGCCGGACGAGACCACCGCCGCGGGGCAGGCGCCCGCGGACGGCGTGATCGACGGACCGGTCTCCGCGCCCGGTGGCGACCTGATCGCCGAGGGACGCGCCGACATCGACGGCGGCGAGACCGCCGCACCGGGCGAGGCCGTCACCGCGGGTACCGCCGCCGAGACTGCACCGCAGGCCCCCACCGGCCGGCGCAGGGCCACCACCAGCAGGACCAAGGCCGCCGGCGCCGGCAAGGCGAGCACCGGCGGCATCGGTGAGACCACCGGCGAGGACGTCGAGGACGCCGAGGCCGAGGCCGTGGCAGACGCGAGCGCCGCGGCTGCGCGTACCGAAGAGGTGAACCTGGCCCGCAGCGGCGGCCCGGCCGACGCGACGGGCGTCGTGTCGACGGGTGCCGCCGTGCCGCGCGCGGCCGAGGAGCCGGCCGAGACGCCGCCGGCCACCAGCCGCCGGCGTCGTGCCGCGCTCTCCGCGCCGACCGTCCTGTTCATGGCGCCGCAGCCCGACGAGGCGCCGGCCGTCCAGGTGACGTACCCGGCCGCCGAGGAGCCGATCGAGGAAGCGGTCGAGACCGGCCGGCGCCGCCGTCGCGGCCGCCGTGAGGTCGAGCCGGTCGAGGCCGAGGTCGAGCCGGAGGTCGCCGAGGAGGAGCTCGCCGCCGAGGCCGAGGAGACCGCCGAGGGGGACGAGGACGACGAGACGGCCGCGGGCCGGCGTCGCCGCCGCCGGGGCCGCCGGGGTCGTGGCCGGGGCAAGGGCGGCGCGGACGAGGCCGACGACGAGGACGTCGAGGAGCCCGCCGCGGCCGAGGCCGAGGGTGAGGCCGAGGAGCCGGCGGAGGACGAGGAGGCCGAGGGCGAGGGGATGACCCGTCGCCGTCGCCGTCGTCGCCGCCGGGGCGCCGGCGAGGCGGACACCGCCGCCGAGGACGGCGTGCCGACCGTCGTCAAGATCCGTGAGCCGCGCAAGCCGGTCGACGAGGTGCAGGGTGTCTCCGGCTCGACCCGGCTGGAGGCCAAGCGGCAACGCCGGCGGGACGGCCGCGAGCAGCGGCGTACGCGGCCGCCGATCCTGAGCGAGTCGGAGTTCCTGGCCCGCCGCGAGGCGGTGGACCGGGTGATGGTGGTCCGCCAGCGCGGCGACCGCACCCAGATCGCGGTGCTCGAGGACGGCGTGCTCGTGGAGCACTACGTCACGCGGAACTCGTCCGGCACGATGGCCGGAAACGTCTACCTGGGCAAGGTCCAGAACGTTCTGCCGAGCATGGAGGCGGCCTTCGTCGACATCGGGCGCGGGCGCAACGCGGTCCTGTACGCCGGTGAGGTCAACTGGGACGCCACCGGCCTGGAGGGCCGGGCCCGCTCGATCGAGCAGGCGCTGCGCTCCGGCGACTCGGTCCTGGTGCAGGTGACCAAGGACCCGATCGGGCACAAGGGCGCGCGGCTGACCAGCCACATCGCGCTCTCCGGCCGGCACCTAGTCTACGTGCCCAACGGCAACGCCTCCGGGATCAGCCGCAAGCTGCCCGACACCGAGCGCAAGCGGCTGCGGGACGTGCTGAAGAAGCTGGTGCCGGACGGCGCCGGGGTGATCGTCCGGACCGCGGCCGAGGGTGCCAGCGAGGACGAGCTGGCGCGCGACGTCAAGCGGCTCCAGGCGCAGTGGGAGGACATCCAGGCCAAGGCGACCGAGGGCGGCGCTCCGGTGCTGCTCTACGAGGAGCCGGACCTGGTCATCCGCGTGGTCCGGGACCTCTTCAACGAGGACTTCCGCGAGCTGGTCATCGAGGGCGAGCCCGCGTACGACCTGGTCGAGTCGTACCTGTCGCACGTGTCGCCGGACCTGGTGGCGCGGCTGCGCCGGCATGCCGGGGTGGCGGACGTGTTCGCCGAGTACCGGATCGACGAGCAGATCCTCAAGGGGCTGGACCGGAAGGTCTTCCTCCCCTCGGGCGGCTCGCTGGTGATCGACCGCACCGAGGCGATGACTGTCGTCGACGTCAACACCGGCAAGTACACCGGCTCCGGTGGCAACCTGGAGGAGACGGTCACCCGCAACAACCTGGAGGCGGCCGAGGAGATCGTGCGCCAGCTGCGGCTGCGCGACCTCGGCGGCATCGTGGTGATCGACTTCATCGACATGGTGCTGGAGTCGAACCGGGAGCTGGTGCTGCGCCGGCTCACCGAGTGCCTCGGCCGGGACCGTACGAAGCACCAGGTCACCGAGATCACCTCGCTCGGCCTGGTGCAGATGACCCGTAAGCGCATCGGCGCGGGCCTGCTGGAGGCGTTCAGCGAGACCTGCGAGTGCTGCAAGGGCCGGGGCGTGATCATCCACACCGAGCCGGTGCCGGAGAAGCCGCGCGGCGGGGCGGGGGAGAAGGTCAAGGCGGTCGCCTCGGCGGTCGCCGCGCCGGCCGAGGAGAAGGGCCGCCGCCGGGGCCGCAAGGCCGCCGCGGAGAAGCCCGCGGTGGAGGCCGCGCCGGAGCAGCCCTCCGCGCAGCCGCAGGCAGTCACCGAGACGCCGGCCGGCCCGGAGCGGACCGTCGCCGAGGTGGTCGAGACCGACGACGACTACTACGACACCCAGGGCTACGACCTGTCCCGGTTCGAGACGGACACGCCCGCCGCCCCGGCGATCGCGGACAGCCAGGAGGGCGACTCGGCCCGGCTGGCCGCCGCCGACGACCCGGACGCGATCGGTGACGGAGACAACGACGACGACAGCGGCGCCCCGCGTCGGCGGGCGCGCCGTGGTGGTGCCCGGCGGCGTACGCGGCCGTGAGGCTTTAGCGCGCTGACCTGCGCGAACAGGGCCCCCGATCCGCCGGGAAGAGGCGGGGCGGGGGCCCTGTCGTGTCCGCCGAGCAGGGCGGAGAGGCACCGACCGGCAGCCCGGTTTGGGGGGCGGGCCGGGTATGGCGTACGCTTGCCTGCGGCGCACTTTGGTGTGCCGAGTTCCCGCGTGCCCGCGCCGCCGGTGTCACGGCTCCCGGCGAGACGCCGTGGGAACGACCGTCGACGGTGTGACAGCCGGCAACGGTGCAATAGACGCCAGCAGCCTCAACGACAGGGAGTCCGCCTCCGATGTACGCGATCGTCAAGACCGGCGGCAAGCAGTACAAGGTCGCCGAGGGCGACGTGATCGAGGTCGAGAAGCTCGCCGGTGCCCCCGGCGACGCGGTGAAGCTCACCGCGGTGCTCCTCGTCGACGGTGACGACCTGGTGACCGAAGCGGCGAAGCTCGCCAAGGTCGCGGTGTCCGGCGAGATCGCCGCGCACACCAAGGGCCCGAAGATCCGGATCCACAAGTTCAAGAACAAGACCGGCTACCACAAGCGCCAGGGTCACCGCCAGCCGCTGACCCAGGTCAAGGTGACCGGCATCTCCAGCGGGAAGTAGGTCGTCCTCCAATGGCTCACAAAAAGGGTGCGTCCAGCTCGCGTAACGGCCGTGACTCCGCGGCCCAGCGGCTCGGCGTGAAGCGCTTCGGTGGTCAGGTCGTCAGCGCGGGTGAGATCCTCATCCGTCAGCGTGGCACCAAGTTCCACCCCGGTGACCTGGTCGGCCGTGGCGGCGACGACACGCTGTTCGCGCTGGCCGCCGGCTCGGTGCAGTTCGGCACCAAGCGCGGTCGCAAGACCGTCAGCATCGTGCCTCAGCAGTAGTTCTGTAAGCGTTGCGGGCCGCGGACCTCGAGTCCCGGCCCGCTTCGCTTTTCCCCGTGCGGGGCGGACCCCGCTGGAAGGATTGGCGTCGTGACGACGTTCGTTGACCGGGTCGTCCTGCACATGCAGGCCGGCGACGGCGGGCACGGCTGTGTCTCGATCCACCGGGAGAAGTTCAAGCCGTTCGGCGGGCCGGACGGCGGCAACGGCGGCCACGGCGGCAGCGTGTCGCTGGTGGTCGACCCGCAGGTCACCACGCTGCTCGACTTCCACTTCCGGCCGCACCTGAAGGCCGAGAACGGCAAGGGCGGCGCCGGCTCGAACCGGGACGGCGCCAACGGCCGTGACCTGGTCATCAAGGTGCCGAACGGCACCGTCGTGCAGAGCCTCGACGGCGAGGTGCTGGCCGACCTGGTCGGCGTCGGCACCACGTTCGAGGCGGCCCGGGGCGGCCGGGGCGGGCGCGGCAACGCCTCGCTGGCGAACGCCCGCCGCAAGGCGCCGGGCTTCGCCGAGCTGGGTGAGCCCGGCGACCGGCTGGACGTCGTGCTGGAGCTCAAGAGCGTCGCCGACGTGGGCCTGGTCGGCTTCCCGTCGGCGGGCAAGTCGTCGCTGATCTCGGTGATCTCCGCGGCCAAGCCGAAGATCGCCGACTACCCCTTCACCACGCTGGTGCCCAACCTGGGCGTGGTGCGGGTGGACAACCACACCTTCACCGTCGCCGACGTGCCGGGCCTGATCCCGGGCGCGGCCAGCGGCAAGGGCCTGGGCCTGGAGTTCCTCCGCCACGTCGAGCGCTGCGCCGTGCTGGTGCACGTGATCGACACCGCGACGCTGGAGCCCGGCCGCGACCCGCTCGCCGACATCGACGCCATCGAGTCGGAGCTGTCCCAGTACGGCGGCCTGGCCGACCGGCCCCGGCTGGTCGCGCTCAACAAGGTCGACGTGCCGGACGGCAAGGACCTCGCCGACATCGTCCGCCCCGACCTGGAGGCGCGCGGCCTGCGCGTGTTCGACGTCTCGGCCGCCACCCGGGAGGGCCTGCGGGAGCTGACGTACGCGATGGCGGAGCTGGTCGACCAGGGCCGCCGGGCCGCCCCACCGGCCGAGCCGACCCGGATCGTGATCCGCCCGAAGGCGGTCGACGACGCCGGCTTCACCATCGAGGCCGAGCCGGACGGCTCGTACACGGTGCGCGGCAGCCGGCCGGAGCGCTGGGTGAAGCAGACCAACTTCGACAACGACGAGGCAGTGGGTTACCTGGCCGACCGGCTGGCCCGCCTCGGCGTCGAGGAGAAGCTCGCGAAGGCCGGCGCGCAGGCCGGTGACCTGGTGCGCATCGGCGACCGGGAGTTCGACTGGCAGCCGACGCTCTACGCCGGTGTCGACTTCGTGCCCGGTAACCGGGGCACCGACGTACGGCTGGAGGAGAAGTCGAACCGTCCGTCGGCGTCCGACCGGCTGGCGGCCCGCAAGGCCCGCCGGGTCCGGCCGGAGGACGAGGTCGAGGCCGCGCCCGCGGCGGAAGCGGACGCCGAGTAGCCGTTTGCGGGTCGGTGGCGGGAAACCTGCGCGAAATCCGGCCGATCTAGCGTACGGACATGTTGATCGAGTCCCGTCCCGCCACCGATCCGGAGATCGCCGCGCTCGTCGTCGCCCAGCAGCGTGAGCTGCGCGACGCGGACGGCGGGCTGGACGGGCAGGTCACAGTCGTGCACACCGACATCCACTACCTGGCCGCCGTGGTGGGCGGCCGGGCGGTCGGCTGCGGCGGCCTCCAGGCGCTCGACGCCGACACCGGCGAGCTGAAGCGGATGTACGTACGGCCGGCGTACCGGGGGCGGGGCATTGCCCGGCAGCTGCTCGTGGCGCTGGAGGAGCTGGCGTTCCAGCAGGGGCACCGCACTGTGTGCCTGGAGACGGGCACCTACCTGCCGGCCGCAATCGGGCTCTACCGGTCCAGCGGTTACGAGCCGATCCCGGTCTACGGCGAGTACGTGGACAACCCGTACAGCGTCTGCTTCGCGAAGCGGCTGCCGGTGGCGGCCTGACGCTCAGGCGCTCGTCTGCGCGTGCGGCGCGGTGACCGGCTTCGACTCGGGGCTGGCGTGCTGGCGCAGCACGATGCTGAGCAGGATCAGCACGCCCACGGCGAGGAACTCGCTCTGCCAGTTCTGCATCGACTGGAACCAGAAGTCGCTGGTGCCGAGGAACTGCCACGCGCTGATCGGGGCGGCGCCGCTCTCCAGCGCCTGCTCCTGGTTGTAGGCGGCCACACCGCCGAACAGGTGCCCCAGGAACGCGCCGCCGAAGATCATCAGCAGTGCGACGGCGAGGCTGTTGCGGTAGACCACGAGCGGCAGCCCGCCGGCGCGTACCGGCCAGGGCGAATCGGGGCGGGCGTGGTCGCGGTTGTCCTCCGGCCGGTCCGTCTGGTCCTCCGGCTTCGACTCGGCCGAGCCCTTCTGCACCAGGTACGCGGTGAGCAGCACGTAGCCGCCCATCTGGAGGAACTCCGACTCCCAGTTCTCGAACACCGCCTCGGCGAAGTGCCCGGTGCCGAGATAGGCCCACCAGCTCAGCGGCTCGGCGCCGTACCGGCTCAGCTCCTCGTTGTGCACCTGCCAGCCGAACACGCTCTGGAGCAGCAGGAAGACCAGGAACGCGCCGAGCATGGCGACCGAGAGCATGTTGTCGCGCAACCACCGTGGCATCGCCGGACCTCCTCGACCCGCTCGCGGTTGCCCTCCTGCCCGGCGTCGGGCCGGGGCAAACGCCGCACCGGCGTGTCGCGCCTGGTCAGGGGCGGTCGAAGGGGGCCTCCACCCGAGTGCCGGTGCCGAGGTTGTTGTTCAGCAGCAGGCCGGCGGCGAGCATGCCGAAGCCGAGGACCAGGTGCAGCCAGTTGTCGGCGTCGTTCACCGGTACGAAGTTGACCGACGTGTCCCGGTCGATGGCGAAGCCGTACAGCCACAGCACCAGGTAGAGCGCGCCGCCACCGGCCAGGAACACCCGTGCCCCGGCCAGCCGCCGGGCCATCACCAGACCGACCAGGCCGAACAGCAGGTGCACCAGGTTGTGCAGCACCGAGACCTGGAACACCCCGAGCAGCTTCGCCTCGGAGTGGTGCCCGGCGAACGTCATCTCGCCGTAGTGCGTGGTGATGCCGGGCACGAAGCCGAGCACGCCGATCAGCGCGAAGAGAGCCGCCGCCGCGAGGGCTACCTTCTGCACCGCAGGCCGGGCGGACGCGTGTTCGCGCACGTCACGTGCCATCCCTGTCACCCCCGTGGAACTCGCCGCCGCCCCGGGCGGGCAGGCACCTCATTGTCTGACCGGGGCGGGCCGGTCCCGCAGAGAATTCACGAATCAGGCATGGAGCCACCGACCTGGGGTAGGGCACTTGTCACGCGGAAACAAATCCGCGTACCCCCCGAAGACACCCGCTGGGAAGTACGAGCGGAAGGGACACCATGACTCAGGATCTTTCCCCCAGTTCGGCCACGTACCAGTCGACGAACGGTGGTGGCGGTGTGCGTGACCAGGCCCGCCAGGTCGGCTCCGACGCCGCGAACGCGGGCGGCGCCGTCGCGCAGACCGCCAAGGAGCAGGGCCGGGAGGTGGTGGGCGAGGCCAAGCGGCAGGCCCGCGACCTCTACGGCGAGACCCGCAGCCAGGTCACCGCGCAGGCCGGTCAGCAGCAGCAGCGCGCCGCCAGCGGACTGCGGTCGCTCGCCGACGAGATGCGCACCATGGCGCAGCAGGGTGGCGGCTCCGGGCCGGTCACCGAGCTGGCCCACCAGGCGGCCGAGCGCGTGCACGGCGTGGCCGGCTGGCTGGAGCAGCGCGAGCCGGGCGACCTGCTCAACGAGGTGAAGACCTACGCCCGCCGCAACCCCGGCACGTTCCTCGTCGGTGCGGCGCTGCTCGGCGTGGTCGCCGGTCGGCTCACCCGCAACATCGCCGCGATCGGCGACGACAGCACGGCGCGGCCGGCGTACGACCCGGACCGCACCGCCGTCATCCCGACCGCGCGTGAGGTGCCGGACCAGGTGCCGCCGGGCGGCTACCTCGACCCGACGCCGGGCAGCTACGCCGAGCCGGACCCGGGCTACTCCGCGCCGGGCGCGACCTACCCGGCCGGCGGCGCCCCGAACACCTGGGCCGACCCGGCGGGTGGCACCGGTCAGCCGCTGCCGCCGCCGGAGCGCACCGACCCGCTGCCGGGTGTCCCGTCGACCGGCGCTCCCCGCCCGTGACCGGCCGCACCGGCAGAAGGGAGGCGACGGCATGACCGTACCCACGCAGGACCCCGGCTATCAGGCGGCTGGTGCCCCGCCTCACGCCGACGAGGTGCGCGGCAGCTCGCTCGGCGACCTGATGCGCCAGGTCACCACCGACCTGTCCACGCTGATGCGCCAGGAGGTCGAGCTGGCCAAGGCGGAGATCCGCCAGGAGGGCAAGAAGGCGGGCAAGGCCGCCGGACTGTTCGGCGGCGCCGGCTTCGGCGGCTACATGGTGGCGCTCTTCGTCTCGATCGCGATCTGGCAGTTCCTCGACAACGTCATGGACTCCGGGCTGGCCGCGCTGATCGTGGCCGTCATCTGGGCCGCTGTCGCGGCGGTCCTGTACTCGATGGGCAAGAAGAACGCCGAGCGGATCCGCGGCCTGAAGCAGACAAACGACAGCGTGCAGCGCATCCCCGACGCGCTCAAGCCGCACCCGGAGGGAGTCATCCGATGAGCACCGATCCCGAGCAGATCCGCCGCGAGATCGAAGCCACCCGCAACAACCTCAGCTCGGACGTGGACGCCCTGGCGTACAAGGTCAGCCCGAGCCGCATCGTCGACGACCGCAAGCAGCGTGTGCGCAGCGCGCTGACGAACGTGAAGGACAAGGTGATGGGAACCGCTTCGGACCTCGGCCACAGCACCGGCCACGCCGCCCACTCGGTGGGCGACCACGCCTCCTCAATGGCCTCCTCCGTGGGCGACAAGGCGCAGTCCGCCGCCGCCACGGTGAGCGACGCCGCCCACCGGGCGCCGCAGGTGGTGCGGCGCAAGTCCGAGGGCAACCCGATCGCCGCCGGCGTGATCGCCTTCGGCGTCGGCATGCTGGTCTCCTCGCTGATCCCGGCCACTCGCCGCGAGCAGCAGGTCGCCGCGCAGGTCAAGGAGAAGGCCGCCGAGCACGGCGGGGTGGTGAAGGAGAAGCTGGGCGAGGTCGCCGGTGAGCTGAAGGAGGAGCTGCGCGAGCCGGCGCAGCACGCCGCCGAGTCGGTGAAGGCCACCGCGCAGGACGCCGCGCACACCGTCAAGGACGACGGCCGCGCCGCCGCCCACGACGTCCGGCACAGCGCCGAGCAGGTGCGGTCCTGAAGGTCCGCGCCCTCGGTAAGGAAGGGCCCCTTCTTATCGCCAGGCGATAAGAAGGGGCCCTTCCTTACACCTCGGCGCGCAACGGTGGGGGCAGCGCCCCGGTCTCCACCCAGAGCACCAGATCGTCGGGGCGGCGCCGCGTCATCCGCCGGCGCAGGACACGTGTGGGGTGGGCCGCCGTCCGCATCCGGGCGCCCGCGTAGGGCACCCCGCCGCGCAGCCGCCGGCCCACCGCCAGCCACGCGCACAGGCCGCGTTCCAGCACCCAGGCGGGAGCCGCCAGGCTGGTGTGCGCCGGGAAGACCCGGGCGCCGCCGGCCCGTCGCCGGCCCAGCTCCGCCACGGCCACCGTCGCCAGCCCGGCGCGCAGCAGCAGCCCGGGCCGGCGGGTGGCGAGCGCGACAGCCGTCGCCGGCAGCACCGCCAGCGCGGCGAGCAGCCACACCGGCCGGGCCGTCTCGTCGTACGCCTGGCGGACGCGCTGCCCGAGGAAGTGCGCGGCGGCGGGCGGTAGCCGCCGCACGTACAGCCACGCCGGGGTGGCGGTGCTGCCGCCGTACGCGCGCACGGTGCGGACCAGCTCCAGGTTCTCGAAGAGCACGTCGGGGTCGTAGCCGCCCATCGCCAGGAACGTGCTCCGCCGCACCCCGAGCGTGCCCGGCCAGTCCCCGCCGAACACGCGGGCGAGCAGCGTCCGGCCGGTGTCCCACCAGGCGTGCCAGGGCAGCGGGTCGAAGTGGTTCTGCGGCCGGACCAGGTCCACCCCGTCCAGCAGCTGGTGCACCGCGCACAGGGCCGCCCGGTCGTACCGGACGTCGTCGTCGGCGATCACCACGTGCTCGTGCCGGGCCAGCGCGACGCCGGTGAGCACGCCGAGCACCTTGCCGTTGCGCCCGCGCAGCGCCGGGTCCGGCGGCACGTGCCGGACCAGCCCGCGCCAGGCTTCGGCGTGCCGGGCGAACAGCTCCGGCGCCGATCCGTCGACCACCACCACGTCGACCCACCGGCTCAGCTCGCGCAGGTACCCGGTCAGCTCGTCCAGGCCGCCGTCGTCGTGGGCGCGCAGCGGCAGGACGTACGCCATCGGCAGCCGGACCGGCGCGGACGCGGCGCCCTCGTCGCGTGGCTGCGCGGCGGTCGGTCGGGTCATGTCGTCTCCCCTCGTGCCGGGTGACGCGACTTGCCCGGAATGCGGCTGCTGAAACCGTTTCGGCCGGGCTGTGTCGGGTATCGCGGCCGGCGAGATCGACCCCGGCTTGGCCCGGTTCAGCGCGGCGGGCGTACCCCACCGGCCGGGCGTGCGCCGTCGGCCGGGCGCACCCCGTCGAGCACCAGCCCGGCGGGCGGCAACGCCGGCATGGAGCCGAGGTCGAGCGCCAGGTCCTGCGGCGGTACGCGGTAGCTCATCGCGCCGGTCAGGTTCGTCACCGCCCGCTTCATCAGCTCGATCGTGATCCACTCACCGGCGCAGCGATGGCCGGTGTAGTGGTCGCCGCCGCCCTGCGGGACCAGGCCGAACGGGTCGTCGCGCCAGCCGGCGAAACGCTCCGGGCGGAACCGTTCCGGCTCGGGCCACACGCCGGGGTGGTGGTTGGTGCCGTACAGGTCGAGCAGCACCCGCCGGCCCTGCGGGAACGCGTACCCCCGCCACTGGAACGAGCGGCGGACCCGGGCCGCGGCGACCGGGAAGAACGGGTAGTAGCGGCGTACCTCCTGCACGAACTGCTCGGTCGCGGCGTCGTCGCCTGGTAGCCGGTCCCGCCAGTGCGGGTGGTCGTGCAGCGCCAGCGCGGCGAAGACCACGTACCGGTCGACCGCGACGGTGGGGCGCAGCACGTTCAGCAGTTCCACGGCGGCGATCCGGCGGGGCAGCGGCAGCCCTCGTTCGTCCCGGTGCCCGGCCACGACCGCCAGCGCGCTGCCCTCCGGTGCGGGCACCGCGCCCGCGCGTACCCGCTCGATCAGGTCGCCGGCCCAGCGTTGCGCGTGCCGGCGGCCGAGCCGTCCGCGCCAGTGCCGGGGGCCCAGCGCGGCCGGCGCCTCGATCATCGCGTGCATCTCGGCGGTACGGCGCGGCACGTCGGCCTCGGCCAGCAGTACCCCGGCCCAGGCCCAGACCGTACGGGTCAGGATCTTTCCCACCTCGTCGTAGAGCGCCACCGGGCCGTCCTGTGCCCAGACCGGGATCCGGGCCCGCCACTGCTCGTCGAAGATCTCCCCGAGGCGGCGGATCGCGGCCGGCGTCATGATCGACATGAACATCGCCTTGCGGACCAGGTGGGCCTGCCCGTCGAGGCCCTGCACGCCGCCGACGCCGGTGAGCGTGCGCTGCCCGCGCATCGGCATGGCGCCGCGCCGGACGAACCGCTCCTCGTCGTAGAACAGCTCGGCGGCCTCCCGGCCGCGCAGGCAGATCGTCGGCTCCAGCAGCAGCCGGGTCTGGAAGACGTCGGTGCCGAGGCGGTCGCAGCGGTCGCCGACGAAGCGGTAGCCCTCCCGGAGGAACGCCAGCGTGCTGTCCGGGCTCCGGTCGCTCGGCATGGTACTCATCTCGGCTGCTCCTGACGCGGTTCGGCGGCGCTGCCTACCTACCCGGGTCGGCGCGGCCGAACCCTCCATTCCAGCAGCTCCGGCCCCGTGGGGGAGGGGCCGGCCACGCGAGCCGGTGCTGGCCCCTCCCCGGGCACGGAAAAGCTGGTTGGCTCGGGTTCGCGGACCGGCGGCGACCGGCCCGCCGCCCGCCGCCGCGACGTCCGGCGGGCGTCACCGACCACGGGGGAGGGCACCGATGCGTGACGACAGGGCGGCACGACGGCACCGCGAGGCACCGGCCCGGCTGCGCGGCGACGGCCGCGACGGGCCGCTGATCGGCACGCCCCGGCGCGCCGCCGGCCGCCCGCCGCGTTACTTCACCGTGCACCTGGGCTTCGCCGCCACCGATCCCGCCGTCGCGCGGGAGCACGCCGTGGCGTACGCCGAAGCACTCGGCCTGCTCCGCCCGGAGCTGGCGCTCGGCGCGGCGGCGCTGTCCCCGGCGGACGCCTGGCACCGCGCCGAGCGGCTGTTCTGCGACGCCGCCGGGCCCGACGGCGAGCGCTGCGCCGACGTGGCCGGTCACCCCGGCTTCCACCACGCGCCCGGTCCGGGCGGCCTCGGCTGGGGCGACGGTGACTGAGGCGCGCTCAGTCCAGGTCGAACTCGCCGTCCTGGGCGCCCGCGACGAACGCGTCCCACTCGGCCTGCGTGAAGACCAGCACCGGCCCGTCCGGCTCGGCGGAGTTGCGCATACCGATCAGGTCGTCGACGAAGGCCACTTCGACCGCTCCCTCGGAGGTGTCGCCCTCAGCCCGCTGCCAAACCGCCCGGGAGAGGTCGAAATCGCCCTTGGGGTGCTGACCCATCGCTGTTCCTCCATCGCCATGCGTAACGAGACGGCCCGAGCGGACCTCATCGGGCAGGATAAGCGGATGCCGAGCCTCACCCGTGCAGAGGCGACCGCGCGCCGCGCGTCGATCACCGTCGAGTCCTACGATGTGGACCTCGATCTGACCGGCGACGCCGAGCGGTTCCGCTCCGCCGTCACCATCCGGTTCCGGGCCACCCCCGGAGCCGAGACCTTCGTCGACGTCAAGCCGCGCCGACTCCTCGCCGCCCGCCTCAACGGCCGCGCCATCGACCCGGCCCTGCTGGCCGGCGACCGGCTGCCGCTGACCGGCCTGGCCGCGACGAACACGCTCACAGTCGAGGCCGAGATGGCCTACTCCAACACCGGCGAAGGGCTGCACCGTTTCGTCGACCCGGCCGACGGCGAGACCTACCTCTACGCGATGTCCTTCCTGGACGACGGGCCGCGCATCTTCGCCGCGTTCGACCAGCCCGACCTGAAGGCGCCGGTGACGCTGACGGTCACCGCGCCGCCGGAGTGGACTGTCGCCGCCAACGGGCCGCTCGCCGACCGCCCCGCGCCCGGGCGCTGGGAGTTCGCCACCACCGAGCCGCTGGCCACCTACTTCGTCTCGCTGATCGCCGGGCCCTGGCACGTGCTGCGCGCGGAGCACGACGGCATCCCGCTCGGCCTCTACTGCCGGCGTTCGCTCGCGGCCCACCTGGACGCCGACGCCGAGGAGATCTTCACCGTCACCCGGCAGTGCTTCGACCGCTTCCACGAGCTGTTCGCCGAGCGCTACCCGTTCGGCAAGTACGACCAGGCGTTCGTGCCCGAGTTCAACGCCGGCGCGATGGAGAACCCGGGCCTGGTCACGATCCGCGACGACTACGTCTTCCGCTCCGCCGTCACGGACACCCAGCGGGAGCTGCGCGCCACCACCATCGCCCACGAGATGGCGCACATGTGGTTCGGCGACCTGGTCACCATGAGCTGGTGGGACGACCTCTGGCTCAACGAGTCCTTCGCCGAATACCTGGGCACCCGGGTGACCGCCGAGGCGACCCGGTTCGACCGGGCGTGGACCACGTTCGCGAGCCGCCGCAAGGCGTGGGGCTACACCGCCGACCAGCGTCCCTCCACCCACCCGGTGGCACCGGAGGAGGTGGCCGACGCCGCCCAGGCGCTGCTCAACTTCGACGGCATCTCGTACGCCAAGGGCGCCAGCGTGCTGCGCCAGCTCGTCGCCTGGCTCGGTGACGAGGCGTTCCTGGCCGGGCTGAACGCACACTTCGCGGCGCACCGGTTCGGCAACGCCACGCTCGCCGACCTGCTGGCCGCCCTGGGTACGGCGAGCGGCCGTGACCTGGACGGCTGGGCGGAACGCTGGCTGCGCCGCGCGCAGGTGAACACGCTGCGGGTCGACACCGCTGTGGACGCCGACGGGCGGTGGACCGAGGTGGCGATCGTGCAGACCGCCCCGGCGAGCCACCCGGTGCAGCGGCCGCACCGCATCGGGGTGGCCCACCACACCGCCGACGGCCCGGCGTACCGGTTCGAGGTCGACCTCGACCCCGACGCCGACGGCGGTCGCACGCCGCTGCCGGAGCTGGTCGGGCGGCCCGCCACCGGGCTCGTGCTGCCGAACGCCGGTGACCTGACGTTCGCCAAGATCCGCCTCGACCCGGCCTCGGCGGACGCGGTGCCGCTGCTGCTGCCGGGGCTCGACGACCCGCTGGCCCGGGCGCTGCTCTGGGCCGAGACGCTGGACGCGGTCACCGACGGGGAACGGCCGGCCGGCGCGCTCGCCGGGCTGATCGCGGCGGCGCTGCCCGCCGAGACCGAGGTGACGATCGTCGAGGACGTGCTGCTGCTCAGCCGCCGGCTGATCGACCGCTACCTCGGCCCGCTCGCCCGGGACGCGGCGCTGCTGCGGGTGGCGACCGCCTGCGGGGCGCTGCTCGACTCGGCGCCCGCTGGCGGCTCCCTGCAACTGGCGGCGGTGCGGGGTCTGATCGGCGCCACCACCGACACGGCCATGCTGACCGGCTGGCTCGCCGGCAAGGACGTGCCGCCGGGGCTCGCGGTCGACGCCGACCTGCGCTGGGCGGTGCTGCGCCGGCTCGTGGTGCTCGGCGCCGCCGGTGCGCCGGAGATCGACGCCGAGGCGGACGGCGACCGCAGCGCCACCGGCGCCGAGCAGGCCGCCGCGTGCCGGGCCGCGCTGCCCGACGCCGACGCGAAACGTGCCGCCTGGGAGATCGTCACCCGCAGCACCGAGCTGTCCAACCGGCTCGTCGAGGCGACCGCCGAGGGCTTCTGGCAGCCCGAGCAGGCCGAGCTGACCGCCGGGTACGTGGAGCGCTACTTCACCGACATGCCGGGGGCGGCGCGTCTGCGTACCGCGTGGGTGGCCGACGCGGTCACGGTGGCCGCGTACCCCCGCTACGCCGTGTCGCAACCCACCCGGGAGATGGCCGCGGCGCTGCTGGCCCGCGACGACCTCACGCCCGGCCTGCGGCGATGGGTGACCGACCTGGACGACGACATGCGCCGGGCGCTCGTGGCCCGGACGGCTGTGGCCGCCGCGTCGGCCTGACCGGGGCACGCCGGGCGGGCTGATCCGCCCGGCGTGGCCGACCCCGCCCGGGCCCGTCCGGCGCGCGGCCTACGATCGCTGGGTGGAGGAAGACATCCGGCGGGTCGGCATCATGGGCGGCACGTTCGACCCGATCCACCACGGGCACCTGGTGGCGGCGAGCGAGGTGGCCGACCGGTTCGGCCTGGACGAGGTCGTCTTCGTGCCGACCGGGCAACCGTGGCAGAAGGCGGAGGAAGCGGTCACCCCGGCCGAGGACCGCTACCTCATGACAGTGATCGCCACCGCCTCCAACCCGCGTTTCCAGGTGAGCCGGGTCGACATCGACCGGGGCGGTCCCACCTACACCGTCGACACGCTGCGCGACCTGCACGCCGAGTACGGCCCGAAGGCGCAGCTGTTCTTCATCACCGGCGCGGACGCCCTGGAGCGCATCCTCTCCTGGAAGGACCTGGACGAGGCGCTCGAACTGGCCCACTTCATCGGCGTGACCCGGCCCGGCTTCGAACTCACCGACAAGCACCTCCCCGCCGACTCGGTGAGCCTGGTGCAGGTGCCCGCGATGGCCATCTCCTCGACCGACTGCCGCGCGCGCGTCGCCCGCGGGGAGCCGGTGTGGTACCTGGTGCCCGACGGTGTGGTGCAGTACATCGCGAAACGGCGCCTCTACCAGCGATGATTCGCCCCCTTACATCCCGGTTCATGCCTGAAATCGACCAGAACTGACAAGTCGCCGCACCGCCGGGTGTGAGAGGCTTGGAGGGTCGCACGGTTGATCGAAGGAGAACGGTGACAGTTTCCGAACGCGCGCACGAGCTGGCGATGGCCGCCGCCCAGGCCGCGGCCGACAAGAAGGCACAGGACATCGTCATCATCGACGTGGGCGACCAGCTCGCGATCACCGACGCGTTCCTGCTGGCCGCCGCTCCGAACGAGCGTCAGGTGCTCGCCATCGTCGACGCCATCGAGGAGCGCCTGCTGGAGCTGCCGGAGAAGGCCAAGCCGGTGCGCCGCGAGGGCGAGCGGGGTGGCCGCTGGGTGCTGCTCGACTACGTCGACATCGTGGTCCACGTCCAGCACACCGAGGAGCGCGAGTTCTACGCGCTCGACCGGCTCTGGAAGGACTGCCCGCAGATCCCGTTCACCGATCGCGACCTGGCCGACTCGGCCGCCGGCACCGCCACCGCGGAATGACCCGCCTGATCATCTGGCGGCACGGCAACACCGACTGGAACGCCGCGAGCCGGGTCCAGGGTCAGACCGACGTGCCGCTCAACGACCTCGGCCGGGAGCAGGCCCGCGCCGCGGCGCCGGTGCTGGCCGCGCTGCGCCCGGACGCGATCGTCGCCAGCGACCTGCGCCGGGCCGCCGACACCGCCGCCGCGCTCGCGGCGCTGACCGGGCTGCCGGTCCGCTCCGACGCCCGGCTGCGCGAACGGCACTTCGGCCAGTGGCAGGGCCTCACCCTGACCGAGGTGGCCGAGCGGTTCCCCGACGAGTACGCCCGCTGGCGGGCCGGCGACCCCGACCCCGGCGCCGGCATCGAGCCCCTGGGCGACCTGGGCGCCCGACTCGGCGCCGGGTTCCAGGACGCGGCCGACCTCGCCACCGGCGGCACCGTCGTGGTGACCACCCACGGCGGCGGCGCCCGGCAGGGCGTCGGGCACCTGCTCGGCTGGGACCACACGGTGCTGCGCAGCCTCGGCTCGCTGGCGAACTGCCACTGGACCGAGCTGCGCCACAACGACGGCGTGGAGCGGCGCACCCGCCCGGGCTGGCACCTGCGCGCACACAACGTCGGCCTGATCACCCAGCCGGCGCTCACCGACGCGGTCTGACACCTCCGGCCCCGGCACGTCACAGCGCCATCGGCTAGCGTGCCGGTCATGCCCGTCGCGGTCGTCACCGACTCCACCGCCTACCTGCCCCCCGACCTGGTCCGCGCACGCGGGCTCACAGTCGTCCCGCTCACAGTCGTCCTCAACGGCGCAGAAGGGCTGGAGGGCGTCGAGACCTCCCCGGCCGACGCCACCCGCGCGCTGAGCGGCCGGCGGGTCTCGGTGAGCACGTCCCGGCCCGCGCCCGAACAGTTCGCGCAGGTCTACCGCGCGCTGCTCGCCGAGGGCGCCGACGGCGTGGTGTCGGTGCACCTGTCCGCCGAACTGTCCGGCACCGTCGAAGCCGCCCGGCTGGCCGCCGCCGAGGTCGGCGACGACCGCGTCACAGTCGTGGACAGCCGATCCACAGGCATGGGCCTCGGCTTCCCGGCGCTCGCCGCCGCCGCGGCCGCCGCGCGGGGCGCCGACCTGACCGGGGTACGCGACGCGGCGCTCGACGCGGTCGCCCGGACCACCATCTACTTCTACGTCGACACCCTGGAGTTCCTGCGCCGGGGCGGCCGGATCAACGCGGCCGAGGCGCTGCTCGGCACCGCCCTCTCGGTCAAGCCGATCATGCACATGCCGGACGGCGCGATCGTGGTCAAGGACAAGGTCCGTACCGCCAGCCGGGGCGTGGCACGCCTGGTCGACCTCGCAGTCGAGGCGGCAGGGGACGCCCCTGTGGACATCGCGGTGCACCACCTCGCCGCGCCGCAGCGGGCCGAGCAGTTGCTGGCGGCGCTGACCGAGCGGCTGGGCGACCGCCTGCGCGACACGTACGTCACCGAGGCCGGAGCCGTCGTCGCCGCCCACGCCGGACCTGGGCTGGCCTGCGTGGTGGTTCACCGCCGCACGCCCTAGGGTGGCCGGATGAGCCTGCTGTCGTACGTCGTCACCGGCGGCGGGCGCGGCGTCGGGCGGGCCGTCGTCGAACGGCTGGCCGCCGACGGTGGCACAGTGGTCGTGGTCGAGCGGGACACCGGCGCGCTGGACTGGCTGGCCCGGCATCCGCTCGCCGACCGGCTGCACGCCGTCACCGGGGACGCCGGCGACGAGACGGTCACCGGCCGGGCCGCCGACCGCGCCGAGGCGTACGCGCCGCTGGCCGGCTGGGTCAACAACGCCGCCGTCTTCCGCAACGCCGACCTGCACCGTGCGCCCGCGGGCGAGGTCGTCGACCTGATCGCGCTCAACCTGCGCCCCGCCGTGGCCGGGGCCGCCACCGCCGTACGCCGGTTCCTTGCGGCTGGGACCGGCGGCGCGATCGTCAACGTCTCCTCCCACCAGGCCCGCCGGGCGGTGCCGGGCGCCCTGCCGTACGCCACCGCGAAGGCCGCGCTGGAGGGGCTGACCCGGGCGCTCGCCGTCGACTACGCTCCCCGCGGAATCCGCGCCAACGCGGTCGCGCTCGGCTCCATCCACACCGAACGGCACGCCGCCTACCTCGCCGGACTCGACCCGGAGGAGGCGGCGCACGTCGACGCGGAGGTGGCCCGGCTGCACCCGGCCGGCCGGATCGGGCGTACCGACGAGGTGGCCGAGGTGGTCGCGTTCCTGCTCTCCGACCGCGCCTCGTTCGTCAACGGCGCGACGGTGCCGGTCGACGGAGGACGGGCGGTGCTCGGGCTGGACCCGGAGGCACGTTGACATGACCACGCCCGCCGCCGGCGATCCGTCACCCGGGCACACCTAGCAGAGCCGGGGCTTGATCGGGTGCCTGTCCACAGTGCCCGTGCTGTCCACAGGCGAGGACTCACCGGCCGATGCGGGGCGAGCCGTCGCCGTAGCGTCCCGAGCCGTGCCAGACGACGAGGAGACGACGGTACGGCGGCGGCTCGCCCGGCTGTTCGGGTTCACGGATGCCGCTGCTGTTCCGCCGATCCCCGCTGACCGCTTGGGCGAGTCGGGCAGGGCGGAGCGGTCCTCGCGGCGGCCGGGGCCGTCCCTGTCCGGGCCCGGCACCGTGTCCGGGTCCGGCAGCGTGTCCGGTCTCGGCCGCGTCTCCGGGCCCGGTCGCGTGTCCGGTCTCGGGGAAGCCGGGCCGGTCTTCGGGGCCGGTGCCGGTGCCGGGCCCGCCCTCGGCGTCCCCTGGCCCGATCTCCGAGCTCGGCCCGGGCCTGCTACGGACGAGATCGAGCCGGTTCCCGGCCTGCGCCCCGGCTTTCCAGAGCACGACAGCGGGCGGGAGCATTCGTTCGGGTCGGAGCCAGCCTCCGCCGATCCGGACGCCGACGGCATAGGCGACGCTCCGGCGACCGAGCGTGGGCTCGCGTCGCGGCTGCCCGGCCCCGGGGCGTTCGATCCCGGCCGCCGGGGCGTACGCGCGCTCGCGGCGGTGGCCGCAGTGGTGGTCGTGGTGGCTGCCGTCTGGGCGTGGCGCGCGCGTCCCAGCGCCGAGCCCGTCCAGCCGGTCGCGGCGTCCTCCGAGGCGCCGGTGAGTGCCACGACCGGCGCGGTGCCCGGAGCGCCGATGTCGGCGGGCTCACCCGGTCAGGTGGTCGTCGCGCTCGCCGGCAAGGTCCGGCGTCCCGGCCTCGTCCGCCTCCCGGCCGGCGCGCGGGTGGCCGACGCGATCGAGGCGGCGGGCGGCGCGCTGCCCGGCGTCGACGTGGCGCTGCTCAATCCCGCCCGCAAGGTCACGGACGGGGAGCTGATCCTGGTCGGCGTCACCGCCCCACCCGGGCAGGCCGCACCCGGCCCGGCGGCGGGCGGCGGTGCGCCGGGCGGCTCGGCGGCACCCGCCGGCCCGGTCAACCTCAACACCGCGACGCTGGCCCAGCTCGACGCGCTACCGGGCGTCGGCCCGGTGCTCGCCCAGCGGATCCTCGACCACCGGGACCGCAACGGCGGGTTCCGGTCCGTGTCCGACCTGCGGCAGGTCGACGGCATCGGCGACGCCCGGTACGAGCAGCTCAAGGAACTGGTGACGGTGTGACCGCCCGTCGCGGACCGCGCCGGGCACCGGATCGCCCCGGCCTCGCCGGTGAGAGCGTCCCGAATCGAGTGGGTGCTGCGGCGATCGGCGCGGAGCGGGTGTTGCCCGGCGCTGCGGCGGGTGGTGAGCGTGGCCCGGGCGCTTCCGCAGCCTCCGGCACCACCGACGGTAAGGCGCCGGACCGCGACGTGCCCGACCTGCGGCTGGCCGGACTGGCGGTGGCTGCGTGGCTCGCCGCGTTGGCCGGGCTGCACCTGAGTGTCCGGTCGACCGTGTGGGTGGCCGCTGTCGCCACCGCGCTGGCTCTGCTCACGGGCCTGCACCTGGGCGGCGTGCTGGGGCGGCCGAGCGCGACTGCCCGCCGCTACGGCTGGATCGCGGTCGCCGTACTGCTCGGTGTGCTCTGCGGCGCGGCGGCCACCGGCGCGCGGGTCGCGGTCCGCGACGCCGCCCCGATCCGCGCGCTCGTCACCGACCGTGCCCCGGTCACCGCCGAGCTGGTGCTGCGCGACGATCCCCGCCCGGTACGCGGCGCGCCCGGCCGCCCGCCGATGCTGCTGGTCCGAGTGGATCTGATCCGGCTCACCGGACCCGACGGCGTCCGGGTCACCGGCCCCGTACGCGCGCTGGTGCTCGCCACCGACCCGGCCTGGCGTCCACTGCTTCCCGGGCAGCGGGTCACCAGCCGGGGGAGGTTGGCCGCCCCGCGCGGCGGCGACCTGACTGCCGCCGTGCTCTCCACCGCCGACCCGCCCACGCTGCGCGGCGACGCATCGTGGCCGCAACGAGCGGCAGGGGTACTGCGGGCCGGGCTGCAACGGGCCTGCGAGCCGCTGCCCGATGCGCCGGGCGGGCTGCTGCCGGGTCTGGTGGTGGGCGACACCAGCCGGCTGCTGCCGGAGGTGGAGGAGGACTTCCGGGCCACCGGGATGACGCATCTCAACGCGGTGTCCGGCTCCAACGTGGCGATCGTCGTCGGGGCGGTGCTGCTGCTGGCCCGCTGGGCGCGCGCCGGTCCGCGTACCGCCGCCGTGCTCTGCGTCCTCGCGCTCGTCGGGTTCGTCATCCTGGTGCGGCCCTCGCCGAGCGTGGTGCGTGCCGCCGCGATGGGCGCGATCGGGCTCGCCGCGCTCGCCGCCGGGCGGTCCCGGTCGGCGCTGCCTGCGCTCGCCACCGCTGTCACCGGGCTGGTCCTGTACGACCCCGACCTCGCGGGCGACCCGGGTTTCGCGTTGTCGGTCTGCGCCACCGGTGGACTGCTGCTGCTCGCGCCGGGATGGCGGGACGCGTTGCGGCGCCGGGGCGTACCGGCCGGGCTCGCCGAGGCGCTCGCGGTGCCGGCCGCCGCGCAACTGGCCTGCGGCCCGGTGATCGCCGGACTGTCCGCGACGGTGAGCCTGGTGGCGGTACCGGCGAACCTGCTCGCGGTGCCGGCCGTCGCGCCGGCCACCGTGCTCGGCGTGCTGGCGGCGGTGCTGTCGCCGCTGTGGCCACGCGGCGCGGAGTTCCTCGCCTGGCTGGCGAGCTGGCCGGCGCGCTGGCTGGTGGCGGTGGCCGCGTACGGCGCGGACCTGCCGGCCGGGAACCTACCGTGGGCGGGTGGGGTGGCAGGGGCCCTGCTGCTGGCGGCGGTGAGCGTGGCGCTGCTGCTCGCCTTCCGGCGACGCCGGGCGCGGCGGCTGATCGCTGTCGTCGTGGTGGCGGTGGTGCTCGGCGCGGTGCCGGTGCGGCTGCTCGCCTCGGGCTGGCCGCCGCGCGGCTGGGTGGTGGTGGCGTGCGCGGTGGGGCAGGGGGACGCGGTGGTGCTGTCGGTCGCCGCCGGCCGGGCCGTGGTGGTGGACGCCGGCCCGGAGCCGTCCGGCGTGGACGCCTGCCTGCGCCGACTTCGCGTACGCGAGGTGCCGTTGCTGGTGGTCAGCCACTTCCACGTCGACCACGTCGGCGGCGTGGCCGGGGTGTTCCGGGGCCGGCGGGTGGGCGCGGTGGTGGGTCCGTCCTGGTCCGAGCCAACCTACGGCGCCGCCCAGGTACGCGAGGCGGCCCGCCGGGCCGGTGCGCCGCTGGCCCCGGTGCAGGCGGGCTGGCGGTGGCGGGCGGGCGCGGTGGACCTGGTCGCGGTCGGGCCGCCGTACCCGCTGCGGGGCAGCCGGTCGGATCCGAACAACAACTCGCTGGTTCTGGCCGCCACCGTGGGCGGGGTACGGATCCTGCTCACCGGTGACGCCGAGACGGAGGAGCAGCGGGCGATGCTGGAAACGACGCCGGCCGCCGCGATCCGCGCCGACGTGCTGAAGGTCGCCCACCACGGGTCGGCGTACCAAGCGCCGGAGTTCCTGGCCGCGGTACGCCCGGCGGTGGCTCTCGTGTGCGTGGGCGTCGACAACGACTACGGGCACCCCAACGCCGGGCTGCTGGACCGGCTGACCCGGGGCGGTGCGCGGGTGCTGCGTACCGACACCGACGGGGACGTGGCGGCGGTCCGGACGGGCACCCGCCTCGCGGTGGTGAGGCGCGGCGCCGAGTCGGCAGCGCAACGCTGAACCAGGGGGATCTTGTTGCGGTAGATGGGGAATCAAGTCAAATGTCTGGATTTGCGCTGTGTGCGGGCTGCGCCGTCACAGTCCCCGATGAGCAGGCCCGGCCGGGTCGGAGGGCGTGCGAGTATGGGCGACGTGACCCCCGCCGACCTGCCTCCTATTGTGCTCGTCCTCGGCGACGAGGAGCTGCTCGCCACGCGAGCGGTCACCGAAGCCGTCGCCCGGGCCCGCGAGGTCGACCCCGACGTGGACGTGCGGGAATACCAGGCCGGGACGCTCACCGTCGGCGAGATCGCCGAGATGCTCAGCCCGTCGCTGTTCGGCGGTCGCCGGGTGCTCGTGCTCCGCTCCGGCCAGGACGCCCGCAAGGACCTGTCCACCGCGCTGCTGGCGTACGCGAAGAATCCCGACCCGGACGTCCAGCTCGTGGTGCTGCACCTGGGCGGGGCCAAGGGCAAGGCGTTCGCCGACGGTCTGCGGGCGGCGGGCGCCACTGTGGTGCCGGCGGTGAAGCTCAAGGGTGACCGCGAGCGGGCCGCCTTCGTGCGGGACGAGATCCGCCGCATCGGCGGCAAGTGCACGCCCGACGCGGCCGACGCCCTGGTCGCGGCCGTCGGGAACGACATGCGTGAGCTGGCCGCCGCCTGCTCGCAGCTGGTCGCCGACACCGACGGGCGGATCGGCGCTGACACTGTCGCCCGCTACTACCGGGGACGGGCCGAGGTGACAGGCTTCACCGTCGCCGACGCGACGATGGTCGGTGACGTGCCGGGCGCGCTGGAGGCGCTGCGGTGGGCGCTGCACGTCGGCGTGGACCCGGTGCCGATCGCCGATGCGCTGGCCGACGGCGTACGGACCGTCGCCCGGGTCGCCGCCGCCGGCCGGGGCAGCGCGTTCCAGCTGGCCAAGACGCTCGGCATGCCGGCCTGGAAGATCGAGAAGGCCCAGGTGCGCGCCCGGGGCTGGACGCCGGAGGGCCTGGTCGAGGCGATGCGGGTGGCAGCCGAGTGCAACGCGGCGGTCAAGGGTGGCGCCGACGACCGGGCGTACGCGCTGGAGCGGGCCGTGTTCTCGGTGGCCGCGGCCCGGCAGGGCGGCGCCCGGTGACCCGAGCGTGGTCGACTGTGGCCACGGACGAGGAGCGGTACCGTCCGCTCTACGCCCGGGTGCTGGGACTGCGCTTCGTCAACCCGGGTGGGGTGCTCTGCTTCCTCTTCTTCGAGGGCGCGGTGGCGCTGGCCGTGCTGCTCGCGCTCGCCGAACTGGTGAGCTGGTGGGCGGTGCTGGTGCTGCCGATCGCGGTGGCGGCGATGGTCAAGCTCAACGACGTGGTGGCCGAGATGGTCGTCCGCACCGCCGCGCAGGTGCCCGAGCAGGAACGGGACCGCTTCCGCCGCCAGATGGAGCCGGTGATCGGGCGAGCCCGGGTGCCCACGAGCGCCCGCGCACTCCCGGGCGGCGCGACGAGCGTCGGGTCGCTGCCGCACGGCGCGGCGCCGACGAGCGCCCGCGCATGGCCGGGCGGCGCGACCACCGACTCCCGGGGCGTCCGCTACCACCACCCGCAACGCGCGACATTCGACCACCCGAACGAGCAGTAGCGGCCCCCCGCGCTGCGCCCTCCCGACGCCCCGCGCTCCCGACGCCCCGCACTCCCGACGCCCCGCGCTCCCGACGCCCCGCGTTGCGCCCTCCGGAGGACGCCCGGCGCTGCGCCTCCCGACACCGCGCCCCGCGCTGGGTCTCCCGACACCGCGCCCCGCGCTCTCCCGGATGCCTCGCGTCGCGCCTTGCCCCGCAGGGTGCAGCTTTCGCACCTCGTCGCCCGACACCGCGCACCGCGCCCTCCGGACGCCCCGTGCTGTCCTGTCCCGCCGGAGCGACCGACGGCCGAAGACGCCGCCGGGGCCGGATCACCCCGAGATCTTGGTACGAAATGGCCCCCAGAGGGGCCGAAATCGTCCAAGATCTCCGGGCACCGCGCGCGGTGCCGCAGCACCGCGCGCTGCGGGAGAGTGCGGACAGGCGGAAGCCCCGTGGGCTCGTGGCCCCGGGGCTTCCGGTGAAATCTGTAGCGCTGGTCAGGCAGAGAACGAGGCGACGCGCTTGGCGATCGCCGACTTCCGGTTGGCCGCCTGGTTCGAGTGGATGACACCCTTGCTGGCAGCCTTGTCCAGCTTGCGGGTGGCCTCACGCATGAGCACGGTGGCCTTCTCGGTGTCGCCCGCCTCGGCAGCCTCGTGGAACTTCCGGATGGCGGTCTTCAGCGACGACTTGACCGACTTGTTACGCAGCCGGCGCTTCTCGTTCTGCCGGTTGCGCTTGATCTGGGACTTGATGTTCGCCACGCGACAGCCTCGTCTTGATAGCTCGGGTTGGTCTGCTTACGCGCACGACGAGCATGCGTCATCGCCGCGCGAAAAGCCAGGCTACCAGGTCGGCCCCGGACGAGCCAAAACGCCTCCGCCCAGCCTGGTCGAGCGGCGCGCCACGTCGGGGAGGTGGTGGGGTCAGGGCCCGTGGGATGCCGCCACCTCGCCGAACTGGTGTGGATCAAGGGGTAGCGGTGGGGCGTGTCCAGGACCAGCCCCGGCGCTCGGCCAGCCAGCCGAGCGCCTGCTCCCCGCTCCAGCGCTGGTGGGCGCGCAGGTGCGGGGAGGCGGTGGACGGTCCGGCGGCGGCGCCGGTGAGGAAGTAGCCGGCCAGCGCGGCGAGCGTCACGTCCAGCGCATCAGCGGGCGCACCTGCCGCCGCCGGGTGGCCGGCGAACGCGGCGTCCGCGTCCAGGCCGCCGGCGTACGCGGTGAGCAGCAGCCCGGCCAGGTCGAACCAGGCCGGCCCGTGGCAGAGCCAGGGCCAGTCGCACAGCCACGCCCGCCCGTCGGAGTCGATCAGGAGGTTGTCCACCCGCAGGTCGCCGTGGGCCAGTCCGGGGGCGGCGTCGGCGTACCCGGGCAGGCGCGACTCCAGCGCGACCAGCTCGGCCAGCGGGGCGCCGGCGGCCTGCTCGGGCAACGGCTCGCGCCGGGCGGCCACCTCGCCCCACCAGAGGATGTCGTCGCGGGCCAGGTCCGCGAGGCGGGGGAGCCGGAGCGCGGCCAGCTCCGCGGGCGGTTCGGCGAGCGCGGCGGCCACCTGGGCGTACGTGGCGAGGGCGGCGTCCAGCTCGGCCGGCGCCCAGGGCAGCCGGGGGGTGTGACCGTCGATCGCGTCGAGCGCGAGTGCGTACCAGCCGGACTCGGTGAGCGCCCAGCGCGGCCGGGGCACCGGCAGGCCGGCCGGGAGCCGGGCCAGGATCGCTGCCTCGTGGGCGTACCAGTCGACCAGGTGCCGCTGCCCGTCGAGTGCCGCCGCCTTGACGAACACGCTCTCCCCGGCAGGGCCGGTCAGCACGGCGGCGAAGCCGCTGGTGAACCCGCCACCGGCCACCCGGACCGCCGCCGGCGGGCCGCCGATCCGGGCGGCCAGCGCGTCCCGCAGCCCGGCCGGCAGGTCGGCCCAGCCGGGCCGTACGGCCGTCGACCCGTACGGAACGGGCGGTAGGGAGATCGCGCGCACCGCATCATGCTGCCGCACCGCCGCACCGCCGCACCGCCGCACCGCCGCACCGCCGCACCGCCGCACCGCCGCACCGCCGCACCGCCGCACCGCCGCACGTCGCACCGGCACGTCGGTGGGCTCTGCCAGACTGCCCACCATGAGGACCGACGAGTTCTGGCAGTTGATCGACGAGGCCCGCGCCGGCGCCGGGGGAGAGCCCGACGCGGTCGCCGCCCGGGCGGTCGCGCTGCTGGCCGAGTGCGACCCGGAGGAGATCGTCGGATACGCCCACCACCAGCGGCGGGTGCTCGCCGCCTCCTACAAGGTCGACCTGTGGGGCGCGGCCTACCTGATCAACGGGGGCGCCTCGGACGACGGCTTCGAGTACTTCCGGGGCTGGCTGATGACCCAGGGCCGGGCGGTGTTCGCGCGGGCGGTCGGCGACCCGGACGCGCTGGCCGAGCTGCCGCAGGTCCGGGCCGCCGCGCTCAGCGGCGAGGAGTTCGAGTGCGAGCAGATGCTGGCGGTGCCGTGGGACGCGTACCGGAAGGCCACCGCGTCCGACCTGCCGGCCGAGCGTGACCCGGTCCCGGTGCCCGATCTGAACGACTTCTGGGACTTCGACGACGAGGAGGAGGCCCGCCGCCGCCTGCCGAGGCTGGCCGCCCTCTTCGTCGAGCCACCCGCGGAATAGTCGGGCCACCCCTGGAATAGCGGTGGAGTGAAGGGGGAGCCCGGGCGCGCCCCGGGCGACGTGGGACCATGGAGGGGGCCGGCGGCGCGCCGGCCCGCTCACGTCAGCCGACCAGAACGGACCGCTGTGCCACCGACGCTCGATCCCGGCGCGAACGCTCCTGGTGCCACCGACCCGGCGCGCATCCGGAACTTCTGCATCATCGCCCACATCGACCACGGGAAGTCGACCCTGGCCGACCGGATGTTGCAGCTCACCGGTGTGGTCGACCCGCGGCAGATGCGCGCCCAGTACCTGGACCGGATGGACATCGAGCGCGAGCGCGGCATCACCATCAAGAGCCAGGCCGTGCGGATGCCGTGGACGATCCGCGAGGGCGACCGGGCCGGTGAGACCGCCGTGCTCAACATGATCGACACCCCGGGCCACGTGGACTTCACCTACGAGGTGTCCCGTTCGCTCGCCGCCTGCGAGGGCGCGATCCTGCTCGTCGACGCCGCGCAGGGCATCGAGGCGCAGACGCTCGCCAACCTCTACCTGGCGCTCGAGAACGACCTGCACATCATCCCGGTGCTCAACAAGATCGACCTGCCGGCCGCCCAGCCGGAGAAGTACGCCGAGGAGCTGGCCCACCTGATCGGCGGCGACCCGGCGGACTGCATCAGGGTCTCCGGCAAGACCGGCGAGGGCGTGCCCTACCTCCTGGACGAGATCGTCAGGCAGTTCGTGCCGCCGGTGGGCGAGGCCGAGTCGCCGGCCCGCGCGATGATCTTCGACTCGGTGTACGACGTCTACCGGGGCGTGGTCACGTACGTCCGGGTGATCGACGGCCGGATCTCGGCCCGGGACCGGATCAAGATGATGTCCACCGGCGCCGTCCACGAGCTGCTGGAGATCGGCGTCATCTCGCCGGAGATGGTGAAGGCCGACGCGCTCGGCGTCGGCGAGGTGGGCTACCTGATCACCGGCGTGAAGGACGTGCGCCAGTCCCGGGTCGGTGACACGGTCACCATCAACAACAACCCGGCCAAGGAGGCCCTCGGCGGTTACAAGGACCCGAAGCCGATGGTCTACTCGGGGCTCTACCCGATCGACGGCTCGGACTACCCGAACCTGCGTGAGGCGCTGGACAAGCTCAAGCTCAACGACGCCGCGCTGGTCTACGAGCCGGAGACCTCCGGCGCGCTGGGCTTCGGCTTCCGCTGCGGCTTCCTCGGCCTGCTGCACCTGGAGATCATCCGGGAGCGGCTGGAGCGGGAGTTCAACCTCGACCTGATCTCCACCGCGCCGAACGTGGTCTACCGGGCCATCCAGGAGGACGGCGAGGAGATCGTGGTCACCAACCCGAGCGAGTACCCGACCGGCAAGATCGCCGAGGTGTACGAGCCGACGGTGCGGGCCACGGTGCTGACGCCGAACGACTACGTCGGCGCGGTGATGGAGCTGTGCCAGGGTCGCCGGGGCAGCCTGCTCGGCATGGACTACCTCTCCGCCGACCGGGTGGAGCTGCGCTACACGCTGCCGCTGGCCGAGATCATCTTCGACTTCTTCGACCAGCTCAAGAGCCGCACCAAGGGTTACGCCTCGCTCGACTACGAGCCCTCCGGCGAGCAGGCGTCCGACCTGGTGAAGGTCGACATCCTGCTGCACGGTGAGCCGGTCGACGCGTTCAGCGCGATCGTGCACAAGGACAAGGCGTACACGTACGGCACGACGATCGCGGCGAAGCTGCGCACGCTGATCCCGCGCCAGCAGTTCGAGGTGCCGATCCAGGCGGCCATCGGCAGCCGGGTGATCGCCCGGGAGACCATCCGCGCGATCCGCAAGGACGTGCTCGCCAAGTGCTACGGCGGTGACATCAGCCGGAAGCGCAAGCTGCTGGAGAAGCAGAAGGAGGGCAAGAAGCGGATGAAGATGGTGGGCCGGGTGGAGGTCCCTCAGGAGGCGTTCATCGCGGCGCTCTCGTCCGACTCCGGCGACGGCAAGCCCGCCGGCAAGAAGTAGCCGCCAGAGCCCACGAACCGGCCGGCGTCCCCTCGCAGGGGCGCCGGCCGTTCGCGTACCCAGGAAATTTTCAGCTGCTGGCAGCGCTCCCACCTGCGGGTTCGTTCCGGCCGGGGGAGTGGCGGCCGATGCCGCCGGTTTCGGTTTTCGATGCGTCGGGCACTTAGCGGGCACGACAGCAAACGCACAGAACGTGCGAAATCGCTTTAGGAGGACCGACCGTGGAGTTCACCGTCTGGGGCATCATCACCGCGCTCGTCGTGGGTCTGATCGTCGGCGCGCTGGGCCGGCTGGTCGTGCCGGGCCGTCAGAACATGCCGATGTGGCTGCACATGGTGATCGGTGTCGGCGCGGCGCTGCTGGGCACCGTCCTGGCCCGCGCGCTCGGCATCGCCACGCAGACCGCCGGCATCGACTGGGCCGAGCTGGCCGTGCAGGTCGTGCTCGCCGCCATCGCTGTGGCCCTGGTGGCCGGCGTCGGCCGCCGCCGCAGCGTCTCGCGTTACTGATCGACGCACCACGCGCCTCGACGGGCGCCCGGCCTCACCGGCCGGGCGCCCGTCGGCGTATTCGGGGCATTGAACCCCGTCGGTGTGCCGGGACCGCCCGCCGCGCCGGGTTTCGGGGAGAAGCAGCAGGTCAGGGTACGTCTGCACAATTCGTCATCGGAGTCGGTTTGGATTTCCGGGCGGTCGGGAACTTAGCGATCACGACAGTGAACACACAAAAACGTGTGACCGGATCTTAAGGAGGAGGGCGACCATGGAGCTCACCGTTTGGGGCATCATCACCGCGCTGGTCGTTGGTCTGATCGTCGGCGCGCTGGGCCGGCTGGTCGTGCCGGGCCGTCAGAACATGCCGATCTGGCTGCACATGCTGATCGGTGTCGGCGCCGCGCTTCTGGGCACGATCGTGGCCCGGGCCTCCGGCTTCGCCGAGACCGCCGGTATCGACTGGCGCGAGCTGATGCTGCAGGTGCTCTTCGCCGCGATCGGCGTGGCCCTGGTGGCCGGCGTCGGCCGTCGCCGCGGCGTCTCGCGCTACTGACCCCGCACCACGCGCCTCGACGGGCGCCCGGCCTCACCGGCCGGGCGCCCGTCGGCGTATGTGAGCCCTGAACTGCCCGGACGGCATCGATGTCGGCCGGGCCTCCGGCTGCGATACGGTCGCCTGTGCCCTCCGTCACGAACACCCCCTGTTGTAAAGGAAATTTTCCTACTAAGGTGCGGCGGAGAAGGTTAGTGCCAAACGGCCCTGAGGGAGATATGGCGTGAACAGGTGGAAGCGGCTGGCTCCGGTCACCGCCATCGTGGCGTCGGCCGCGTTGGTGCTGACCGCATGCGGTGGCTCCGGCGACGACGACAAGGCCGCCGACAACAGCAAGCTCACTGTGTGGATGATGGGTGAGGGCGGCGACGCCCAGACCAAGTTCCTCGACAGCGTCGAGGCGGAGTTCAAGAAGAAGCACCCCGAGACCGACGTCGTGGTGCAGTACATCCCCTGGCTCGAGGCGCCGAAGAAGTTCCAGGCCGCGCTCGCCGGCGGGGAGGGCCCGGACGTCACCGAGCTGGGCAACACCGAGACCCAGGGCTGGGCCGCGCAGGAGGCCCTGGCCGACGTCTCGGACAAGTTCAACGGCTGGTCCGAGGGTAAGGACATCCTGCCCGACCTGGTCAAGAACGCCCAGCTCGACGGCAAGCAGTACGGCGTGCCGTGGTATGCCGGCGTGCGCGCCGTCTACTACCGCACCGACTGGTTCGCCGAGGCGGGCGTGAAGACGCCGACGAACTGGGACGAGATGGTCGCCGCCGCGAAGGCCGTGCAGGCCAAGAAGCCGGGCACCTACGGCATCGCCCTGCCCGGCAACTCCGAGCTGCCGTTCTACTCCTTCCTCTGGGGTGCCGGCGGGGAGATCGCGACCAAGGAGGGCGACAGCTGGAAGTCCGGCTACAACACCCCCGAGGCGCAGAAGGCGGTCAAGTTCTGGACCGACCTGGTGACAGTGCACAAGGTCGCCCCGCCGGCCGCCGCCGGGTGGAACGAGGTCGACGCCCGTACCCAGTTCGCCACCGGCAAGGCCGCCATGGCGTTCGCCGGTAGCTGGCAGGGCGGCGCGATGAAGAAGGACAACCCCGACATCGAGAAGGTGTGGGGCACGTTCCCGATCCCCGGCCCGGACGGCAAGCCCGCCCCGGCGTTCGCCGGCGGCTCCGACATCGCCATCTGGAAGGACAGCGAGCGGCAGGCGCTGGCCTGGGACTACATGACCGTGCTGCTGAGCAAGCAGAAGGACAAGGAGTTCGCCAGCAGCCTCGGCTTCTTCCCGGTCTACCAGGATCTGGTGAGCAGCGGCGACTACGCCAGTGACAAGGTGATGGCCGCGTTCGCCACCGCCATCCAGAACACCAAGCTGACCCCGCTCACCCCGAAGTGGGTCGAGGTCAGCCGGACCAAGACGGTGACCCAGGCGATGAACAGCTCGGTCATCAAGGGCCAGAAGACGGTCGAGAAGGCCACCGCCGACGCGGCCACCGAGATGGAAAGCATCCTCAACGCCAAGTGACCACGCTGACCGAGGCCACCGGCGAGGCCGCCGCGCGGGAGACCCCCGCGCGGCGGCGCCGTCGCCAGGTGGACCACCTTCCGTACCTGCTCCTCCTGCCCTGCCTGGCGATCATCGCCGTGCTGCTGCTCTGGCCGCTCGGCCAGGTCGTGTGGATGTCCTTCCACAAGCTGGACAGCGTCCGGCAGCTGCGCGGCGACCGCGAGTGGCCGTGGGTCGGCCTGGCCAACTACGCGCAGATCCTCGGCGACCCGTTCTTCCGTACGGTGCTGCGCAACACGGTGCTGTTCGCGCTCGCCAACGTGGCGCTCACGATGATCCTCGGCACGCTGGTCGGGCTGCTGCTCAACCGCCTGGGCAAGAAGATGGCCACGTTCGTGGCGAGCTGCGTGATGCTCGCCTGGGCCACCCCGGCGCTGACCGGCACCATCGTCTGGAAGTGGATCTTCGACGACACGAGCGGCCTGGTCACCTGGCTGTTCAACAAGCTCCCGGACGGGCTCTCGACGGCGCTGTTCGGGCGCAGCGACTGGACCGGGTACGGCTGGTTCAACGACCCGCTGCTGTTCTTCGCCATCCTGACGCTCGTGGTGGTCTGGCACTCGTTCCCGTTCATCGCGGTGAGCGTCCTGGCCGGGCTCAAGAGCGTGCCGACGGAGTTGCAGGAGGCGGCCCGGGTCGACGGCGCCGGGCCGTGGAAGGTCTTCTGGTCGGTGACGTTCCCGGTCCTGCGGCCGGTCTTCGGCATCCTCGTGGTGCTCTCCACGATCTGGGACTTCAAGGTCTTCACCCAGCAGTTCGTGCTGGCCGGCGGCACCCAGGACCGGTCCACGTTCATGCTGTCGATCTACTCGTACGCGGAGGCGTTCTCACCACCGCCCAAGTACGGCCTCGGCTCGGCCATCGCGGTCATCCTCACCGTGATCCTGCTCGTGGTGACCGCCCTGTACGTCCGCATGGTGCTGCGGCAGGAGGACGAATGATGAAGAAGATCGCCCTCAACGGCGCGGGCCTGCTGGTCGCGCTCTTCGCCGCGTTCCCGGTCTACTGGATGGTGGCGACCTCGCTGAAGCCCAACCGGGAGATCTTCTCGTCCACCCCCCGGCCGGTGCCGGCGGAGCCGACGCTGGAGCACTACCGGGAGATCCTCACCGGCAACCTGATCCCGGGCGTCACGTTCGCCGACTTCTTCCTCAACAGCGCGCTCGTCGCGCTGGCGACGGTGCTGCTGAGCGGGCTGGTCGCGCTGCTCGCCGCGACCGCTGTGGCCCGGTTCCGGTTCAAGCTGCGCACCACGTTCCTGATCATGCTGCTGGTGGTGCAGATGATCCCGCTGGAGGCGCTGGTCATCCCGCTGTTCCTGATGATCCAGCGGCTCGGCCTCTACAACACGCTGCCCAGCCTGATCCTCACGTACCTCGGCTTCTCGCTGCCGTTCGCGGTCTGGATGCTGCGCGGCTTCGTCGCCGCGGTGCCGAAGGAACTGGAGGAGGCCGCCGCCATCGACGGCGCGAGCCGGGCCCAGACGTTCCGCAAGGTGCTGTTCCCGCTCGTTGCGCCCGGCCTGGTCGCCACCAGCATCTTCTCGTTCATCACCGCGTGGAACGAGCTGATCTTCGCGCTGACCTTCATCAACGACCAGCAGAAGTACACGCTGCCGGTGGCCATGACGTTCTTCTTCGGCCGGGACGACACCGCCTGGGGCTCGGTGATGGCGGCGTCCACGCTGTTCACCCTGCCGGTGATCGTCTTCTTCCTGCTGGTGCAGCGCCGGATGGTCTCCGGCCTCGTCGCGGGAGCCGTGAAGGGCTGACCCGGCGGGCCGGTCAGGCCGCGGCGAACACCTCGGCCCGCACCTCGGTGGCCGGGTCGCCCTTCACCCGGGCCCAGGAGCCCTGCGCGGCGGTCCACTCCAGGTTGCCGAAGCGGACCTTCTTCACGCCGTGATCGTCGGCGTGCGAGACCAGCCAGTGCGCGTACCGCCAGCCGTTGCGGTCGTCGCCCGCCGGCACGGTGAGCGCGGTCAGGTCCGTCGCAGTGGCCAGCCGGGGCAGCCCCCAGTCCAGCGACAGGCTCTCCAGCACGGCGCTGGCGGCAGCCGGCCCGCGCATCGTCGGCGGCGAGCTGACCGTGCAGGCCACCGCGCCGGTCGCGTGGCCGAGCAACGCGCGGGTGAGGACCTCCGACTCGTCCGCCCACTTCTGGTACGCCTCGGGGAACGCCGACCGCTGCACCCGCTGGGCGGCGTCGGTGATCCGCATCCGCTCCCAGCCCTTGACCTTCTTCAGCGCGGCGTAGAACTTGTTCGCCGCGTACCGCGGGTCCTGGATCTCCTCCGGGCTGCCCCAGCCCTGGCTCGGGCGCTGCTGGAACAGGCCGAGCGAGTCGCGGTCGCCGTGGGCGATGTTGCGCAGGTGCGACTCCTGGTAGGCGGTCGCCAGCGCCACCACCACCGCCCGCTCGGGCATCCGGCGCTGCATCCCGATGGCCGCGATGGTGGCCGCGTTCGCCATCTGGTCGGCGCCGAGCACCACCTCGCCGTCGGCCTTCACGGTGCAGGTCCGGCTGGCCAGGGGGAGCCGCAGGTGCTCGCCGAACTGCTTGGTCACGACGTAGACCGCGAGCAGTGCCAGCACGCACACCGCCACCCCAGATGCCACGATCGCCGCTCGCGTCCGCACCCGCACCCCCTGTCCCGACAGTCCGACAAGCGTACGTCCCACCCGCCACGGCGGGTCTCGGCCGACCGGCGGGCCCCACCTCGGCCGCAATGGCTCCCGCGGGGCCCGCCGCGAACCTCAGTCTCCGGCGGGCACCCAGGCGGCGGGACGCTTCTCCCGGAACGCCATGACGCCCTCGCGTCCCTCGTCGGAGAGGAAGTACCCGGTCGACAGCGCGGCCAACTCGGCGATCTCGGCCCGCAGGTCGGGACCGGCGGGCCGGCGCAGCAGCTCCTTCGCCCCGGCCAGCGCCCCCGGGGCGCCCTTCACCAGCGAGGCGCAGTAGCGCTCGACGGCGGCGTCCAGCTCGTCGGCCGGCACCGCTGCGGTGACCAGGCCGATCTCGGCGGCGCGGCGGCCGTCGAACGTGTCGCCGGTCAGGTACAGCTCGGCGGCGGCCCGCTGGCCCAGCCGGGGCAGCACGGTCGCCGAGATCACCGCCGGGATCACGCCGATCCGCACCTCGGTGAACGCGAACGTCGCCTCCTGCGCGCAGACCGCCAGGTCGGCGGCGGCGATCAGGCCCAGCCCGCCGGCCCGGGCCGGCCCGGCCACCTTCGCCACCACCGGCTTCGGGCACTCCCGCACCGCGACCAGCACGTCGCCGAGCATCCCGGCGGGCACCGTGCCGCTGGCGTACGCGGCGGCTGTCTCCTTCAGGTCGGCGCCGGAGCAGAAGACCGGGCCGGTGTGGTCGAGCACGATCGCGCGTACCGCGTCGTCGGCGACCGCGTCGGCCAGCCCGGCCAGCAGCTGGGTCATCAGGGGCGTGGAGAGCGCGTTGCGATTGTGCGGGCTGTCCAGGGTGAGGGTGGTCACCCCACGGGCCGTGGCGACTCGCACGAGAGCGTCCGGAGAGGTCATGCCGGGCACACTAGTGGCCATGCCCGGCGTCCTTCCAGAAGGCGAACCCGTCCCGCGCGACGGATCGCTGCCCGCCACCGCCCGTCGCGCCGTCGGTGCGCGCGGCTTCGGCGTGTACGTCCACGTCCCGTTCTGCGCCAGCCGGTGCGGTTACTGCGACTTCAACACGTACACCGCCTCGGAGCTGGGCGGCGGGGCGAGCCGGGAGACGTACGCCGACTCGGTGCTGGCCGAACTGGCGCTGGCCGCCCGGGTGCTGGGCGACTCGCCGCCGCCCCGGGTCGACACGGTCTTCGTCGGCGGCGGCACGCCCACCCTGCTGCCCGCCGACGACCTGGCCCGGATCCTCGACGGCATCGACCGCGTCTGGGGGCTGGCCGCCGACGCCGAGGTGACCACCGAGGCCAACCCCGAGTCGGTGAGCCCGGAGTCGCTCAAGACGCTGCGGGCCGCCGGCTACACCCGGATCTCGCTCGGCATGCAGTCCGCCGCGCCGGGGGTGCTCGCGGTGCTGGACCGGCGGCACAGCGCGGGCCGGGCCACCGCCGCCGCGCTGGAGGCGCGCGACGCCGGGTTCGAGCACGTGAACCTGGACCTGATCTACGGCACGCCGGGCGAGACCGCCGAGGACTTCGTCGCCTCGCTGGCCCAGGTGGTCGACGCGGGCGTGGACCACGTCAGCGCGTACGCCCTGATCGTTGAGGACGGCACCCGGCTGGCCGCGCGGATGCGCCGCGGCGAGCTGCCGTACCCCTCCGACGACGTGGCGGCGGACCGCTACCTGGCTGCGGAGGCCGCGCTCGGCGAGGCCGGATTCTCCTGGTACGAGGTGTCGAACTGGGCCCGGTCGGCGGCGGCCCGGTGCCGGCACAACCTGCTCTACTGGACCGGCGCCGACTGGTGGGGCCTGGGCCCGGGGGCGCACAGCCACGTCGGCGGCGTGCGGTGGTGGAACGTCAAGCACCCGAGCGCGTACGCGGCGCGGCTGGCCGAGGGCGCCTCGCCCGCGCTGGCCCGGGAGCAGCTCACCCCGGACGAGCAGCACATGGAGGACGTGATGCTGCGGGTGCGGCTCGCCTCCGGGCTGCCGCTGGACGTGCTGGACGAGCCCGGCCGGGCGGGCGCCGAGCGGGCCCGGGACGCCGGGCTGCTCGACGCCGGGGCGTACGCGCGAGGGCTTGTGGTGCTGACGCTGCGCGGCCGGCTGCTGGCCGACGCGGTGGTACGCGACCTGCTGCCGTGACCGGCACCGGCCGGCCGCCCCCTCGGCCGGCCGGCGGTGTCACTTGATGAAGTTGTAGGTCATCGGGTAGCGGTAGAGCACACCCTCGTTGGCCTTGACCCCGCCGATGATTCCGAAGATCAGCGGCACCAGCCAGACCAGCATCGGGACGAAGAACAGGATCCCGCAGGTGATGACCGTGATCACCCAGGCGAGCACGCTGGCGATGGTCCAGGTGATCTGGAAGTTCAGCGCCGCGACCGCGTGGGCGCGGACCGTCGGGGACTGCTGACCGCGGGTCATCATCGCGATCAGCGGGGCGACCCAGCCGAGCAGACCGCCGCCGACGATGACACCCGCGGCGCCACCGAAGTGCGCCACCAGGGCCCACGTCTTCTCGTCGTTGTTGGCGTACGCGGCGGGGCCGTACCCGCCACCGGCGGGGTAGCCGGCGCCGTAGCCGGGCGTGCCGCCCGGCGGAGGGTAACCACCGGGGGGCGGGTAGCCGCCCGGAGGCGGATAGTCACCGGGCGGGGGATAGCCGCCGGTGCCCGGCGCCCCGGACAGTGGAGCGGTGGGCGGTTCGCTGCCCGGCGACGAGCCGTAGGGCGCCGACGGGTCGGGCTGGGGGCCGGAGTCCCCTGCCCCTGGAGGGCGAGGAGGTTCTGTCATGGTCGCCACGGTAGGGGCACCGGTCAACTCGCACCAGAGCGACACAGACCGACGATGACCGGCTGTTCGGCCCTGGTGGGCGGCGCTGTGTGGTGGGCCGCACCGCAGGTCCGTCGGGCGATCATCGCGCCGGCGGGGGTGCCGACGTAGACTGGCACTCGCTACAGTCGAGTGCCAGCCGCCCGGCGGATGCCGCGTGCCGGCCCGGCCGAGGTGCGTCAGGAGGTGGGGAATGGGTCTCGACGACCGCAAACTCGCCGTGCTGCGCGCGATCGTCGAGGACTACGTCGCCACGCAGGAACCGGTCGGCAGCAAGGCCCTGGTCGAGCGGCACCAGCTCGGCGTCTCGCCGGCCACCGTGCGCAACGACATGGCGGTGCTGGAGGAGGAGGGCTACATCCGGCAGCCGCACACCAGTGCCGGCCGGGTGCCCACCGACCGCGGCTACCGCCTCTTCGTCGACCGGCTGTCCCGGGTCAAGCCGCTCAGCCCGGCCGAGCGCCGGGCGATCGAGCGCTTCCTGGTCGGCGCCGTCGACCTGGACGACGTGGTGCACCGCACGGTCCGGCTGCTCGCCCAGCTCACCCGGCAGGTGGCAGTGGTGCAGTACCCGAGCCTGGCCCGCTCCAAGGTGCGCCACCTGGAGCTGGTGCCGATCTCCACCACCCGGCTCATGGTCGTCATGATCGCCGACACCGGCCGGGTCGAGCAGCGGCTGGTCGAGCTGCCCGCCCCGGTGCCCGCCGACGACGTGACCGACCTGCGCCGGCTGGTGAACGAGAAACTCGTCGGCAGCCAGCTCGCCGAGACGCCGCCGCTGGTGCAGGCGCTCGTCGAGGAGTCCGCGCCGCATCTGCGCCCGGCCATGACCACGCTCTCCACCGTGCTGCTGGAGACGCTCGTGGAACGGCACGAGGAGCGCCTCGCGCTGGCCGGACAGGCCAACCTCACCCGGGGCGGCCTGCTCGACTTCCAGGGCTCGCTGCGGCCCATCCTGGAAGCGCTCGAAGAAGAGGTCGTGCTGCTCAAGCTGATCGGTGAGACGGAGCCGAGCACCACCCGGGTGCTCATCGGCGACGAGAACGAATTCGACAACCTGCGGGCCGCCTCGGTGGTCAGCACCGGCTACGGACCGGGCAGCACGATCGTCGGTGGACTCGGCGTGCTCGGGCCGACCCGGATGGACTACCCCGGCAATATCGCCATGGTGAGGGCCGTGGCACGCTACGTGGGCGAACTGCTGGCCCAGAACTGACCAGTCAGGGCCGACGGCCGGTTCCGGCCGACGACCGGAGCGACGCGAGACGAACATGAGGACACCTAACGCAGTGGCCAGGGACTACTACGGCATTCTCGGCGTGAGCCGGGACGCCTCCGACGACGAGATCAAGCGCGCCTACCGCAAGCTGGCGCGGCAGTTCCACCCGGACGTCAATCCGGACCCGGAGGCCCAGGAGAAGTTCAAGGACATCAACGCCGCGTACGAGGTCCTCTCGGACGACCGGAAGCGGCAGATCGTCGACCTGGGTGGCGACCCGCTCGCCCCGGGCGGCGGCGGCATGGGCGGTCCCGGCGGCCCGGGCGGCGCCGGTCCGTTCGTCGGCTTCCAGGACATCATGGACGCGTTCTTCGGCGGCGCCGCGGGCGGCAGCCGGGGGCCGCGTCCGCGTACCCGCCCCGGTGCGGACGCGATCCTGCGCCTGGAGCTGGACCTCAACGAGACCGCGTTCGGCGTCGAGGCGCCGATCACCGTCGACACCGCCGTGCTCTGCACCACCTGCTCCGGCGCCGGCACCGCCGCCGGCACCCACCTGGCCACCTGCGAGGCGTGCGGCGGCCGGGGCGAGGTGCAGTCGGTGCAGCGGACGTTCCTCGGTCAGGTGGTCTCCGCCCGGCCGTGCACCGTCTGCCAGGGCTACGGCACCACCATCCCGCACCCCTGCCCGACCTGCGCCGGTGACGGCCGGGTGCGCACCCGCCGCTCACTCACCGTGAAGATCCCGGCCGGGGTCGAGGACGGCATGCGGATCCGCCTGGCCCAGCAGGGCGAGGTCGGGCCGGGTGGCGGCACCGCCGGTGACCTCTACGTCGAGATCCACGAGCGGCCGCACGACGTCTACTCCCGCAAGGGCGACGACCTGCACTGCCGGGTCACCGTGCCGATGACCGCGGCCGCGCTGGGCACCCGGCTGACCATCAAGACGCTGGACAGCGAGGAGACGGTCGACGTCAAGCCCGGCACCCAGCCCGGAAGCACGATGCGGCTGCGCGCCCGGGGCGTACCGCACCTGCGCGGCACCGGCCGGGGCGACCTCTACGTGCACCTGGACGTGCGTACCCCGACCAAGCTCGACGCCGACCAGGAGCGGATGCTGCGCGACTTCGCCAAGACCCGCGGCGAGGAGGTCGCCGAGCTGACCAAGCAGGGCGGCTTCTTCTCCCGGATGCGCGACGCCTTCAACGGGCACGCCTGAGGTGTCCGCCCCGCTGTTCCTGGTCGAGGCGCTGCCCACCGGTGACACGCTGACGCTGGACGGCCCGGAGGGCCACCACGCGGCCACCGTGCAGCGGCTGCGCGCCGGCGAGGAACTGGTGCTCGCCGACGGCCGGGGCGGCACCGCCGCCGCGGTGGTCACCGCCGTCGGCCGCGGCACGCTCGACCTGCGGGTCACCAGCCGGGGGTACGCGGACGCGCCGGTACCCCGGCTCGTCGTGGTGCAGGGCATCGCCAAGGGCGACCGGGGTGAACTCGCCGTGCAGGCGATGACCGAGGTCGGCGTGGACGAGATCGTGCCCTGGGCGGCGTCCCGCTCGGTGGCGCAGTGGCGCGGCGACCGGGGCGGACGGGCCCGGCAGAAGTGGGTCGCGACCGCCCGGGAAGCGGCCAAGCAGGCCCGCCGCCCGTGGCTGCCGGTGGTGGCCGGCGCCCCGGACGAGTCGACCGCGACGGTGGCCCGCCGGATCGCGGGTGCGGCCGGCGCGTACGTGCTGCACGAGGGCGCGCAGGACCGGCTGACCACAGTCGACCTGCCGACGGCCGGGGAGATCGTGCTGGTGGTCGGCCCGGAGGGCGGCATCGCCGACCACGAGCTGGCCGCGTTCGCCGACGCGGGCGCCCGTACGGTCCGCCTGGGCCCGTCGGTCCTGCGCACGTCCACGGCTGGCGTGGCAGCCCTGACGGTCCTGGCCACCCGCCTGACCCACTGGTAAACCCGCGCCCTCGTTCCCCGCCCGCGTTCTCCCGGCGCGCTGATCTTGCAGTTTCGGCCCGCCTTGCGCCCCTTTTTCGACGCTTTGTGGGGGCCGAAAGTGCAAGATCGCGGAGGGCGTGGGGGTCAGGAGCGGAGGTAGGAGGCGCCGTTCATGTCGATGATGGTGCCTGCGGCCCACTCGGCCTCGGGGCTCGCCAGCCAGTGCACCGCCGCCGCGATCTCCTCCGGCCGGGCCACCCGGTGGAACGGGGACTGGGCGCGTACCGCCTCGCCCCGCTCGCTCTTCAGGTGCTCGTTCGTCATGTCGGTCTCGACGAAGCCGGGCGCCACGCACGCCACAGCGATGCCGTACGGCGCCAGGGCCACCGCCAGCGACTGGGCCATCGCGTTCATCCCGGCCTTGCTGGCCCCGTACGCCGGGTTGGCCGGCTCGCCCCGGAACGCGCCCCGGGACGAGACGTTCACGATCCGGCCCCCGCGTTCGCGCATGTGCTGCGCGGCGCACCAGGCGGCGTTCGCGGCGCCGACGAGGTTGGTGTCGAGCACCTCACGCCAGCGCGCCCGCCACTGCTCGTAGCTGCTCTCGAAGACCGGGTGCGGGGGATCGGCCGGCCCGAACACCCCGGCGTTGTTCACGAGTACGTCGAGGCCGCCGAGCCGCTGGGCCGCCTCGTCCACCATGGTCCGTACCGCGTCGGCGTCGGCCAGGTCGGCGCGGACCACAACGTGCCCGTCACCCGGCAACTCGGCGCGCAGCCGCTCGGCCAGCTCGGCCGAGTCCCGGTGGTGGATCGCCACCCGGTCTCCACCTGCGGCGAACGCCCGCGCCACCGCCCGCCCGATGCCCCGCGAGGCCCCCGTCACCAGCACCGCCCGTCCCGACATGGCGGCCATCCTGCCGCACCGGGCCAGACTGTTAAAAAGGGCCCCTTCCCATACCGGAGGCGTTAAGCAGGGGCCCCTCCTTACACTGCTGCGATGGACTGCCTCTTCTGCCGGATCGTCGCCGGGGAGATTCCGGCCACCATCGTCCGCGAGACCGCCACCACCCTGGCCTTCCGGGACATCGACCCGAAGGCGCCCACCCACGTGCTGGTGATCCCCAAGGAGCACTACGCGGACGTGGCCACGCTGGCCCAGGGTGCGCCCGAGCTGGCCGGCGAGGTGCTCCAGACCGCCGCCGTGGTCGCCGAGGAGGAGGGCCTGACCGTGGACGGGTTCCGGCTGATGTTCAACACCGGCCCGTACGGCGGCCAGGAGGTCTTCCACGTGCACGCCCACCTGCTCGGCGGCGCGCCGCTCGGCCCGATGCTCTGCCGATGACCGACGTCTCCGACCGGCTCGGCCGGATGGTGCGCCAGGCGCAGGCCACCGGGCGGATCCCGGCGGTGTCGGCCGCCCTGCACCGGGCCGACCGGCCGCTATGGACCTGCGCCGTGGGCGACACCGGCAACGACACCCCGCTGGGGCCGGAGACGGTGTTCCGGATCGGCTCGGTCACCAAGACCTTCACCGCGGTGCTCGTCATGCAGTGCCGCGACGAGGGCCTGCTCGACCTGGACGACCCGATCGGGCGGCACCTCGACCTGCCCGCGCACGGCGACGCGACAGTACGCCGGCTGCTGTCGCACACCGCCGGCCTGCAACGCGAGCCGCACGGCGACGTGTGGGACAGCCTGCGCGCCCCGGCCGTCGACGAACTGCTGGCCGACCTGGCCCGGGTCGAGCGGGTGCTGCCCACCGGCCGGCGCTTCCACTACTCCAACCTCGGCCTGGCGCTGCTCGGCGAGGCGGTCGCCCGGCTGCGTGGCGGCACCTGGGCCGAGGTGCTGGCCGACCGGGTGCTCACCCCACTCGGGCTGACCGCCACCGGCCCGTACCCGACCGAGCGGGCCGCGACCGGGTTCCTGGTCGACGCGTACTCCGACGAGGCCCACCCGGAACCACCCGCCGACTTCGGCGCGGTGGCCCCCGCCGCGCAGCTCTGGAGCACCGCGACGGACATGGCCCGGTGGGCCGCGTTCCTGGCCGACCCGGCGGCGGTGGACCCGGACGGCGCGGTGCTCGCCGCGACGACTGTCGAGGAGATGCGCTGGCCGCTCACGCCCACCGACGAGTCGGTCTGGTCGGCCGGCTTCGGGCTGGGGCTGATCCTGATCCCGCAGCCGGAGCGGGTGATCCACGTGGGCCACGACGGCGCGATGCCCGGATTCCTCGCCGCTGTCTACGGGCGGCGCGGCGGGCAGGGCACCGCCGGGGCGATGGGCGTCGCGGTGCTCGGCTCGTCCGGCACCGGCGTGGAGGTGTTCGACCTGTCACACCGGCTGCTCGCCGCCGCCGCCGAGCACGACCCGGCGGAGATCGAGCCGTGGCGTCCCGGCCCGCCCGCGCCGGACCACCTGCGTGGCGTGCCGGGCCGCTGGTGGGGTGAGGGCTTCGAGTACGTCTTCTCCTGGCACGACGGGACGCTGCGGGCGCGTGGCGCGGACGATCCGGCCGGGAAGCCGCCGGCGGTGTTCGCGCCGCTGCCGGACCGGCCGGACGTGTTCCGCACGGTCTCCGGCCGCGAGGTGGGGGAGCTGCTGCGGCTGACCCGCGACGAACGGGGCGTGGTGGTCCGGATGCACTGGGCGACCTACCGTTTCACCCGCACCCAGGAGACCTTCGACGGGTACGACTTCCGCGCCGGCGACTGACCGCCGGCCACCGGAAATGGGCGCGGTGCGTACGGTGCCGACCCGATACGATGGAGGTAACCGAACGCCGCGCCGGCAGGGCCCGGCGCCCGAGAAGCGGAGAGCAGGTGGCGCAGGGCCCGACGGCCCGACCTATGACCGGCACCCCACCTCCCGGCACGCCGCGTGTGCAGACCAGGATCACGGTCCCCGACCAGAAGATCATGGTGAACCTGCTCGGCGCGGGCGACGAGATCCTGCGGCTCGTCGAGCGCTCGATCGACAGCGACGTCCACGTCCGCGGCAACGAGATCACCATCACCGGCGCCCCCGCCGACAACGCCCTCGCCGAGCGTCTCTTCAGTGAGCTGCTCGAACTGATCGAGAAAGGCGAGACCCTGACCACAGACGCGGTACGGCGTACCGTCGGCATGCTCGAACAGGGCGGCGCCGAGCGGCCTGCCGAGGTCCTGACACTCAACATCCTCTCCCGGCGCGGCCGCACCATCCGTCCCAAGACGCTGGGGCAGAAGAAGTACGTCGACGCGATCGACGCCCACACCATCGTCTTCGGCATCGGCCCGGCGGGTACCGGCAAGACGTACCTGGCCATGGCGAAGGCCGTGCAGGCGCTCCAGGCCAAGCAGGTCAACCGGATCATCCTGACCCGGCCGGCGGTCGAGGCGGGGGAGCGGCTGGGCTTCCTGCCCGGCACCCTGAACGAGAAGATCGACCCTTACCTGCGCCCGCTCTACGACGCGCTGCACGACATGCTCGACCCGGAGACCATCCCCAAGCTGATGGCCGCCGGCACGATCGAGGTGGCGCCGCTGGCATACATGAGGGGCCGCACGCTTAATGACGCGTTCATCATCCTGGACGAGGCGCAGAACACCACGCCCGAGCAGATGAAGATGTTCCTCACCCGGCTCGGCTTCGGCTCCAAGATCGTCGTCACCGGTGACGTCACCCAGGTGGACCTTCCCGGCGGGACGACCAGCGGCCTGCGGGTGGTCCGGGAGATCCTGAACAACGTCGAGGACGTGCACTTCGCCCAGCTCTCCAGCTCCGACGTGGTGCGTCACAAGCTGGTGGGCGACATCGTCGACGCGTACGCCCGCTGGGACGCCGAGCGGGAGACCCAGCAGGCGCAGAGCGTGCACGCCGTACCTGGGCGGACCGCCCAGGGCGGCCGGGCCGGCCGGCGCCGCTGACCCACCGGCGGAAGCCGTCACATCATCAGAGGAAGACAGTTGTCCATCGAGATCGCCAACGAGTCGGGTGTCGACGTCGACACCGACGCCGTGCTCGCCGTCGCGCGGCACGCCCTCGACGAGATGGGGGTCAACCCCCTCGCCGAGCTGTCCGTGCTGCTCGTCGACATCGAATACATGTCGGAGCTGAACCACCGCTGGATGGGTGGCGACGGCCCGACCGACGTGCTCGCCTTCCCCATGGACGAGGGCAGCGTCGACCACGGCCCGGGGGAGAGCAACCCGGCCGGCGGCGAGCCCGCCCTGCTCGGCGACATCGTGCTCTGCCCGGAGGTGGCGGCCAAGCAGGCCGCCGTGGCCGGGCACTCGGCCGCCGACGAGCTGCACCTGCTCACCGTGCACGGCGTGCTGCACCTGCTGGGCTACGACCACGCCGAGCCCGAGGAGGAGCGGGAGATGTTCGGTCTCCAGGCCCGGCTGCTGGCCAGCTGGCGGTCGACCCGGTCGCGGTGATGGACACCTTGGCGGCGGTCCGCACCCCCGCCGGTCTGCCTGATCTTCAACTCCTGGTCTTCGCCGCCGGGCTGGTGGTGCTCGCCGGCCTGATCGCGATGACCGAGGCGGCGCTCGCAGCGGTCTCGCCGGCCCGTGCCGCGGAGCTGACCCGGGACGGTGCCCGCGGCGGGCGTGCTCTCCAGGCGGTCGCCGGTGACGTGGTCCGCCATCTGAACCTGCTGCTCCTGCTGCGTCTGCTGGCCGAGCTGACCGCCACCACGCTCGTCGCGCTGGTGGCTGTCGACACGTTCGGCGCGGGCTGGCGGGCGGCGCTGGTGACCGCCGGCGCGATGACAGTGGTGAGCTTCGTCGTGGTCGGTGTCGGCCCGCGGACGATCGGCCGCCAGCACGCGTACGCGGTCGGCCGCGCGGTCGCGCCGCTGGTGCGCTGGCTGGGCCGCGCGCTCAACCCGCTGGCCTCGCTGCTGATCCTGATCGGCAACGCGGTCACCCCCGGCAAGGGCTTCCGTGAGGGGCCGTTCGCGACCCAGGTGGAGCTGCGGGAGCTGGTCGACCTGGCCGAGCAGCGCGGCGTGGTGGAGCACGGCGAGCGTCAGATGATCCACTCGGTCTTCGCGCTCGGCGACACCATCGCCCGCGAGGTGATGGTTCCGCGTACCGAGATGGTGTGGATCGAGGAACGCAAGACGCTCGCGCAGGCGCTGGCGTTGTTCCTGCGCTCCGGGTTCTCCCGCATCCCGGTGATCGGCGAGAACGTCGACGACGTGCTCGGTGTGCTCTACCTCAAGGACCTGATCCGGCGGGTGCAGGGCGACCAGGCCGCCCGGCAGATGCCGGTGGCCGAGCTGATGCGCCCGGCCACGTTCGTGCCGGAGTCCAAGCCGGTGGACGACCTGCTCTCCGAGATGCAGGCGGCCCGCAACCACCTGGTCATCGTGGTCGACGAGTACGGCGGCACCGGCGGGCTGGTCACCATCGAGGACATCCTGGAGGAGATCGTCGGGGAGATCACCGACGAGTACGATGTCGAGCGCCCGCCGGTCGAGCACCTGCCGGACGGGGCCGTGCGGGTGACCGCGCGGCTGCCGGTGGAGAATCTGGGCGAGCTGTTCGACACCGAGCTGCCCACCGACGAGGTGGAGACGGTCGGTGGCCTGCTCGCCCAGGCGCTCGGCCGGGTGCCCATCCCGGGCGCCGAGGCCGAGGTGGCCGGCCTGCGGCTGGTGGCCGAGGGCACGACCGGCCGGCGCAACCGGATAGACACGGTTCTGGTGAGCCGGGTCGACCGGGGTGACGCGCCGGAGGGCACCAACCGAAGCGATCCGCCCGATTCCCGTGGCGACAACAACCGTTCCGAGGAGAGGCAACCCGCCGATGCCTGAGTCACCCGCCGTACCGGCCGCCATGCCCACCCCCGCCGACCCGGCCGAGCTGAGCGCCGAGGACGCCAAGCTGGTCGTCCTGGCCCGGGGGGCGCGGAGCCGGGTGGCGGCCGTGGAGGGCGCCGCGGTCCGCGACCAGGACGGCCGGACGTACGCGGCGGCGAGCGTGGCGCTGCCGTCGCTGACCCTGACCGCGCTCCAGCTCGCTGTCGCCTCGGCGGTGGCGGCGGGCGCGAGCCGGCTGGAGGCCGCTGTGGTGGTGACCGAGGCGTCGACGCTGGACGGGGCCGGGCACGCCGCGGTGCGTGACCTCTCCGCCGACGCGCCGGTCCACGTGGCCGCGCCGGACGGCACCGTCCTCGGCACGGTGGTCGAGTGACCACGCCCGAGGCGCGCCCCTACCGGGCCGGTTTCGCCTGTTTCGTCGGGCGGCCGAACGCCGGCAAGTCGACGCTCACCAACGCGATCGTCGGCACCAAGATCGCGATCACCTCGAACAAGCCGCAGACCACCCGGCACATCATCCGGGCGGTGCTGCACCGGCCGGACTCGCAGCTCGTGCTCGTCGACACCCCGGGTCTGCACCGGCCCCGCACGCTGCTCGGCGAGCGCCTCAACGACCTGGTCCGGGAGACCTGGAGCGAGGTCGACGTGATCGGCCTGTGCGTACCGGCGAACGAGCCGGTCGGCCGGGGCGACCGCTTCATCACCGGCGAGCTGGCCAGCCTCAAGGCGACAGTGCTGGCGGTGGTCACCAAGACCGACCTGGTCGACAAGAAGAGGCTGGCCGAGCAGTTGCTCGCGGTGAGCGAGCTGGGCGAGTTCGCCGACGTGGTGCCGGTCAGCGCGGTCTCCGGCCATCAGGTCGACACGCTCGTCGACGTGATGACCGGCTACCTGCCGCCCTCGCCGCAGCTCTATCCGGACGACATGCTCACCGACGACCCGGAGCAGGTGCTCGTGGCGGAGCTGGTCCGCGAGGCGGCGCTGGAGGGCGTACGCGACGAGCTGCCGCACTCCATCGCCGTGGTGGTCGAGGAGATGATCCCGGAGGGCAACCTCACCAAGATCTACGCCGACGTGTACGTGGAGCGTTCGAGCCAGAAGGCCATCGTCATCGGCCACCGGGGCAGCCGCCTCAAGCACGTGGGCACCACCGCCCGGCGGCAGATCGAGGAGTTGCTCGGCACCCGGGTCTACCTCGACCTGCACGTACGCGTGGCGAAGGACTGGCAGCGCGACCCGAAGCAGTTGCGCAAGCTGGGCTTCTGACAGGCGGCCGGGGCGGGCTCCGGGGTCGGTGATCAGGATCAGCCAGACCTATGGGACATCTCACTTTCCATAGGTGTTCTTGGCTGTTTCACAGCGTCCCGGAGCAGGGTAGGGACCATTGTCTCTGCCCCCGGACCCCGCCGTGAGCTGATGCGAAACCGCTATCTGGACCTGCTCCGCTTCCTGGCCATCCTGCGAGTCGTCACCTACCACGTCACCGGCTACGCCACGCTCACGCTGGTGTTTCCGGCGATGTCGGTGATGTTCGCCCTGGCCGGGTCGCTGATGGCGGCGTCACTCGACCGCAGCGGGGTACGCGCGGTCGGGCGCCGGCTGCGCCGCCTCCTGCCGTCGCTGTGGGTGGTGGCCGCGGTCTTCGTGCCGGCCATGCTGCTCACCGGGCTGACGTTCAGCCCGAAGGTGCTGCTCTGGCTCTTCCCGATCAGCGACCCGCCGGCCAACTACTGGGGTGGGCTGGCGCTCAGCCCCATCTGGTACCTGCGGGACTACCTGTGGTTCGTGCTCGCCTCGCCGTTCGTGCTCTGGCTGTTCCGCCGGGCGCCGCTGCCCACGCTCGCCGCTCCGTACCTGCTGCTGGTCGCGATCGAGATCGGCGTCCTGGCGAACCCGCCGACGGTGCTGCGCGAGTTCGGCCTCTACTTCGGCGCCTGGCTGCTCGGCTTCGCCCACCACGACGGGCTGCTGCGCCGGATGCGCAACCGGGTGCTGCTGCCGGTGGCCGCCGTGGTCGGCGCCGCCGGGCTGGTCTGGATCGTCACCCATCCGGGTCCGCGCGGATTCGACATCAACGACATCCCGCTGGGCAACGCGCTCTGGTCGGCCGCGTTCATCCTGGTGGCGATCGGCCGGGCACCGGCCGGGGTGACCTGGGTCGACCGCGTGCCGGCGATCGGCCGGGCGGTGACGGTGGTGAACCGGCGTGCGCTGACGATCTACCTCTGGCACATGCCGTTCGTGGTGCTCCTCACCCCGCTCGTCGGCCTGGTCGGCTGGTCGCCGCGCGACCCGGTGGGCCTGTGGCTGCGGGTGGGGCTGGTCTTCGCGCTCGTCGGCGTGGTGACGCTTCTGGTCGGCTGGGTCGAGGACGTCGCAGCCCGGCGTACCCCCGAACTGGTCCCCGGCAAGCCGCGGGGGACCGTGGCCGACCGGGCGGCGGCCGCCCCGGCCAGCCCGGCCCCCGCCGGGGCGGAGGACGCGCTGGTGAGCGTCGGGGCGCGGGTGCCGGCGCCGCGCCGCCCGGCCGAGGACCCCGGCCGGGGCGACGGCGTCCGGGCGGCCCGGCGGGACACGCCCGGCGGCGACTGAGCGGCCACCGGGCGCGGCCCGACTGAGCGGCCACCGGGCGCGGCCCGCCCAGGTGCGCCGTCCGCTCAGCGGGTGCTGACCGTGACGTTGCCGCTGGTGGCGGACGCTTCGAGCTGCACCGACGCGGTCGGGTCGTCGGTGACGCGCACGTCGGTGTCGCCGGACGTCGCGGTGGCGCGCACCCGGTAGCGGCCCGCCGGCACGGCCAGGTCCACGTCTCCGCTCGTGGCGTGCACCCGGGCCGGTGCCGGCTGGTCCAGCTCGACGACGATGTTGCCGGACGTGGTCTCGGCGTCGATCGCGGAGGCGAGCCGGCGGGCCTCGATGTCACCGGAGCGGGCACGCAGCCGCACCGGGCCGGCCGCCTCGACGACCCGGATGTTGCCCGACGTGGTGGAGGCGCGGACCTCGCCGGTGGCGCCCCTGATGGTCAGGTCGCCGGAGCTGAGCGTGAACTCCACCGCGCCGACGTCGCTGAGGTCGACGTTGCCCGAGCCGGTGCCGCCGCGCACCACCACGCCGGGCGGCGCGGTCACCTCCCAGGAGATGCTGCACCGGTGCCCGCAGTCGGTGGGCAGGACGAGTTCGTCTCCCTTGATCTCGTACCGGCTGGTCGGCTCGTCGCCCTGGTAGCGGACCACGCGCTTGATGCGTACCTGGTCGGCGGGGCCGTTCGCCCGGACCACGACGTCGCCGGCGCCGTCGTCGTCCACCGTGATCTTCGTGATCTTCGTCCGCTCGGTCTGGTCGAAGTCGAGGCGGCGGAACGAGAGGGTGTCACACCCGGCGAGGACGATGAGGGCGGTGGCCGCGGTGGCGGCCACCACGCCACGTAGCCGGAAAGCGCCACGTAGCCGGAAAACGCTGCGTAGCCGGGGAACGGTGCGGAGCGAAGCCATGGCCAGCACACTAGGTCCGGCCCGACGCCCGGCACATCGGGGATCGCCCGACCGTCCACCCCGAGCCGACCCTGAGATCGCACCCGGAGGGAGAATGGCCTGATGGCCGGGTACCGCCGACAGCTCTACCGCGACGACGCGGTGGTGCTGCGTGTGCAGAAGCTGGGCGAGTCCGACCGCATCATCACGCTGTTCACCCGCCGGCACGGGCGGCTGCGCGCGGTGGCCCGGGGCGTGCGGCGCACCACGAGCCGGTTCGGCGCGCGGCTGGAGCCGTTCGGGCATGTCGACCTCCAGCTCGCCGGTGATCCCAAGGGCAACCAGGGCAGCTCGCTGCACACCGTCAGCCAGGTCGAGGCGATCGAGCTGTACGGCAAGCGGTTCCTCGGCGACTACCCCCGCTACACGGCGGCCAGTGCGATCGCCGAGACCGCCGAGCGACTCACCCCGGTCGAGCGCGAGCCGTCGCTGCGGCTGTTCCAGCTCACCCTCGGCGCGATGAAGTCGCTGGCCCGGGGCGAGCACGCCACCACGCTGGTGCTCGACGCGTACCTGCTGCGCGGCATGGCGTTCGCCGGCTGGGCGCCGGCGCTCGTCGCCTGCGCGGTGTGCGGCGAGCCGGGCCGGCACCGCGCGTTCTCCGTACCGGCCGGCGGCGCCGTCTGCCCGGACTGCCGGCCCCCCGGCGCCGCCCACCCCGCGCCCGCCACGCTGGAGCTGATGTCCGCGCTGACCTCCGGCGACTGGGGGTACGCCGACGCCGCAGAGACCGGCGTACGCCGGGAGTGCAGCGGACTGGTCGCGGCGCACCTCCAGTGGCATCTGGAGCGCGCGCTACGCTCGCTGCCGCTGGTCGACCGGGGTGCCCCGGCGGCCGGCGCGGTCCCGTCGCCCGGCGGCGCGGGGCCGGATGTGGTCCCGCCGCGCTCCGGCGCCGGGCCCGTCGCCGGAGTGAACAGGGAGATGACCGAGTGATCCGATCGACGAGGGCGACCCGCCGCGAGCCGGTGCCGCCGACCCCGCACCCCTCCGGCGCCCGTCCGCCGGCGCTGCCGCCCGCCGCGGTGCCCCGGCACGTCGCCATCGTGATGGACGGCAACGGCCGCTGGGCCAAGGAGCGCGGGCTGCCCCGCACCAAGGGGCACGAGCAGGGCGAGCACAGCCTGTTCGACGCCGTCGAGGGCGCGATCGAGATGGGGATCCCCTACCTGTCGGCGTACGCGTTCTCCACCGAGAACTGGCGGCGCTCGCCGGACGAGGTCCGCTTCCTGATGGGCTTCAACAGGGACGTCATCCGCCGCCGCCGCGACCAGCTCGTCGACCTGGGCGTCCGGGTGGTCTGGTCGGGCCGTGCCGGCCGGCTGTGGAAGAGCGTCATCTCCGAGTTGCAGACCGCCGAGGAGATGTCGCGCGGCAACTCGACGCTGACGCTGCAGTTCTGCGTCAACTACGGCGGCCAGGCGGAGATCGCCGACGCCGCCGCCGGGATCGCCCGCGACGTCGCGGCCGGCAGGCTCGACCCGGCCAAGGTGAACGAGAAGACGGTGGCGCGCTACCTCTACCACCCCGAGGTGCCCGAGGTCGACCTGTTCCTGCGCCCCTCCGGCGAGCAGCGCATCTCCAACTTCCTGCTCTGGCAGACCGCGTACGCCGAGCTGGTCTACCTGGACACGCTCTGGCCCGACTTCGACCGCCGCCACCTCTGGTACGCCTGCGAGCTGTACGCCCAGCGCGACCGCCGCTTCGGCGGTGCCCTGCCCAACCCGGTCGCCCCGGGCGCCTGAGGTCACGCTTACCGACGGGCCGCGCTGGGTACCGATACCTCCAGACAGCAAACGCGGAGGTGAACCACATGATTCAGAAGCGGATCGCGCAGTGGGCGGTCATGGCGGTCGCCGTGCCGCTGGCGGCGGCCGGCGCGCGCCGGCTCAGCCACACCCTGGAGGCCCGTCGTGGCCCGTCCGGGGTGAGCCGTCTGCTGACCAAGGGCGCCGACTTGATCCGGCCGCAGAAGGCCAGGCGTCGCCGGTTCTTCTGACCGCGACGTCCGGCCCGACCGTGACGCCCCGCATCCGGCTTTCCCGCCGGGCGCGGGGCGTTCCGCTCTACGATCGGCGCAGGGCGCGCCGCCGGGTGCGCGCCCGCCACGGGGGTGGAGGATGCGCGATCTCCGGTACGAGATGACTGCTGCCCTGGCCGCCGCCGACCTGGTGGAGCCGGCCCGCCGGGACGCGGTGGCCGCACTGTGCGCCGACGTCGCCCAGCGGTGGTGCGCCGACCTCGGGCACACCCCGGCGGTCCGCTCCGGTGAGATCGGCGAACTGGCGTCGGGTGAGCCGGCCGCCGGCTGGGCGCCCGACCCGGACGGTCAGCGGGCCTGGTGAACCGTCCGGCGGGGCTGTCTGCGCGGCTCACGCCTCCACTTCGGAGCGGTCGCCCGCCCAGAGGGTGTGAAACGAGCCGGCCCGGTCCACCCGGTGGTAGGTGTGCGCGCCGAAGTCGTCCCGCAGGCCCTGGATCAGCGCGGCCGGCAGCCGCTGCGCCCGCAGCGCGTCGAAGTAGGCCAGCGACGACCCGAAGGCCGGGGCCGGCACGCCCGCCCGGGCCGCGTCGGCCACCACCCGTCGCCAGGCCGGTACGCCGTCGCTGACCCGCTCGGCGAACCACGGCGCGACGAGCAACGTCGACAGGTCCGGCTCCGCGTCGTACGCCTCCCGGATCCGGTCCAGGAAACCGGCCCGGATGATGCAGCCGCCCCGCCAGATGGTGGCCGTGCCGCCCAGGTCGATGTCCCAGTCGTACTCCCGGCTGCCGGCCCGGATGTGGTCGAACCCTTGCGCGTACGCGACGATCTTGCTGGCGAGCAGTGCGCGGCGCACGTCCTCGACGAACGCGTCCCGGTCGTCCACCTGCCACTTCTCACCCGCGTCGGCGAACACCCGGCGGGCTGCCTCGCGCTGGTCGGCGTGCCCGGACAGCGACCGCGCGAATGTGGCCTCGGCGATGCCGGTGATCGGGATGCCGAGGTCGAGCGCGCTCTGCACGGTCCAGCGGCCGGTGCCCTTCTGCTCGGCCTGGTCGAGCACGATGTCCACGAACGCCTGGCCGGTGGCCGCGTCGGTGTGGCCGAGCACGTCGGCGGTGATCTCGATGAGGAACGACCCCAGCTCGCCGCCGTTCCACTCCCGGAAGATCTCCGCGATCTCCGCCGGGCTCGCCGACAGACCGGCCCGCAACAGGTCGTACGCCTCGGCGATGAGCTGCATGTCGGCGTACTCGATGCCGTTGTGGACCATCTTCACGAAGTGGCCCGCGCCGTCCGGCCCGATGTGCCGGCAGCAGGGCTCACCATCCACCTGCGCGGCGATCTTCTCGAAGATCGGCCCGAGCTTGCGGTACGACTCGGCCGACCCGCCGGGCATGATGCTCGGACCGAGCAGCGCGCCCTCCTCGCCGCCGGACACTCCGGTGCCGACGAAGTGCAGCCCGTGCGCGCGCAGCGCCTCCTCCCGGCGGCGGGTGTCGGCGAAGTGCGCGTTGCCGCAGTCGACGACGATGTCGCCCTCCTCCAGCAGCGGGACCAGTTCGTCGATCACCGCGTCGGTGGGCGCGCCGGCCTTCACCATCACGATCACCGCGCGGGGCCGCTCCAGCGAGCCGACGAAGTCCGCGAGCGACTCCGACGGCACGAACGTGCCCTCGTCGCCGTGCTCGGCGACCAGGCTGCGGGTACGTTCCGGCGACCGGTTGTGCACCGCCACGGCGAAGCCGTTGCGGGCCAGGTTCCGGGCCAGGTTGCGGCCCATCACCGCCAGACCGGTGACCCCGATCTGCGCCGTCGCCTGCTCTGCCATGCGTACCGCCACCTCTCGTTCGTGCTGCCGTTCTGCGACCGTATCGCGGTCGCCGGGGGAGCGGGCGGGGACGTCGACAGGGCGTGATCGCCGGGTGGCTGTGCGTCTCGCGCGGGCGCGTTCGCGTTCTCTCCCGGTAAATCGGGTGCGGGGTCTCCGGGCGGCGGGATAGCGTTGCCGCATGCGTAAGTGACGCCCCACCTCCGAGCCCGGTCCACCGCCGCCAGTGCCGTGGACCCGTCCTGCTCCGGGCGTCCGCATTCCTTCCCCGCCACCGTCGGTCGCGGTGTCTGTCGTGATCGGAACGCACCGGAGCCCCCGCTCGGCGCGTCCCGGTCGGCGCGCCCGCACGACAGGAGGCCCGCGAATGCCCGCGAAGCGCAATCCGAAGAAGTCCCGCAAGCAGTCGTCGCCGCAGGTGACCCCGCCGAAGCTCGACGCGCTCACGGTGACGCCACCCGCGGTGGTGCTCCCCACGGAGCCGGTGGCGTCCGCCGCGTCCCCGGACACGGTGCCGCCCTCGGAGTCCCTGGAGACCCCGGTCCTGCCGGGCGCATCCGCGACGCCGCCCCGGTCCGGCCCACCGGCAGGGCGGCAGGCCCGGTTCACCGGGCGTAGTCAGCGCGCCGGCCAGACCCGGTTCTACGCCTTCCGCCGCAGCTGACCGACAGCCCTTTCCCGGTCAGCCGCTCACCGGGCAGGCCCCTCATCGGGGGCCTGCCCGGGCGTCCCCCCGGAGATCTTGGACGATTCCGGCCCCTAGAGGCGCCATCCCGTACCAAGATCTACCCCAGCCCCGTCGATCATGAAGTTGGCGGCGACAAAACGGGCAACCGGTGCCGTCAACTTCATGATCAACGGGGCGAGGGTGGGCGGGGTGAGGGCGGGCGGGGCGGGCCCGGGGTCAGCCGATCAAGGGGCGGAAGGTGCCCAGGGCGATGCTTGTGGCCAGGGCACCGCCGGCCAGCAGCGCGGCGCCCGCCACGAGCAGGGCGTCGGCGCGGGTGAAGCGCTGCGGGCGGGCCACGGTGCGCGGCGTACCCGCGTCGAAGCCCCGGGCGTCCATCGCCACGGCCAGCCGGGTACCGCGCCGGATCGCGCCCACCAGCAGCGTGAACGCGGTGGACGCGAACAGCCGCAGCTTCGCCACCGGGTTGCGGCCGGCGTCCACGCCGCGGGCCCGGCGGGCCATGCTGATCATCCGCCACTCCTGTTCCAGCAGCGGCACCATCCGGAACGCGGCGAGCGCCCCGATGGCGAACCGGGCGGGCGTCTTCGCGTTCTGGATCAACGCGTCGGCCAGGTCCGTCGGGTCGGTGGTGGCGAACACGACGATGCCGGGCAGCGCCACGGCGAGCATCCGCAGCACCAGGCCCAGCGCGGTGACGAGGACGCCCTCGGTGACCAGGACCGGGCCGGCCTCGACCAGCACCCGGCCGGAGCGGTCGGCCGCGAAGAGCACCAGCGTGATCAGGATGCCGGCGGCACCGGCGAGCAGCGGCCAGGCCCGGCGGGCCAGCACCCGGTAGCGGACCCCGAACAGCGGCAGCACCGCGAGTTCGACGGCGATGGCGATGGCCGGTGCGACCGGGTCGAGCGTCGCCACCAGGATCAGCGTGAAGACCACAGCGGCGGCCAGCTTCGCCACCGGGTTGCGCCGGGCCAGCGGGGCGCCGGGTGCGGCGACCGGTTCGAGGCCGATCACGTGGCCACCCCGGCGGGGGAGCGGTGCAGGGTGAGCGTCGTGTCGGCCAGCGCGGCGACGAAGTCCTCGTCGTGGGTCACCGCGACCACGCCGTGCCCGGCGTCGCGCAGCTCGGCGAGCAGGTCGACCAGCTCCAGCCAGGTCCGCCGGTCCTGGCCGAACGTGGGCTCGTCGCAGATCAGCAGGCGGGGCGCGGTGGCCAGGGCCGTCGCCACACTCAGCCGCCGCGCCTCCCCACCCGAGAGGGTGTACGGGTTGGCGCCGGCCAGCCGGTCCAGCCGCAACCGGTGCAGCAGCTCGTCGACGGTGGCGGTCACCGCCGACTCGGGCCGGCCGGTGCGGCGCGGGCCGAGCGCCAGCTCGTCGCGGACCGTGGCGGTGACGAACTGGTGTTCCGGGTCCTGGAACACCGAACCGATCCGGCGTACCAGCGCGGGTGCCCGCCAGCGGTGCGGGGGAGTACGCGCGTCCCGCCCGGCGAGTGCCGCCGACGCGGTGACGGCGCCCGTGCCGGGCTTCAGCAGGCCGCCCAGGAGCAGCGCCAGTGTGGACTTGCCGGCGCCGTTGGGGCCGAGGACGGCGAGCGCCTCGCCGGCGCGTACCCGGAGATCGGTGGGGTCTAGCCGGGGCGACAGGCCGAGCCGCTCCGCGGTGAGCAGCACGTCGCCGGGCGGCGTGGTGGCGTGCCGGGGTGGCGCGACGTGGCCGGGTACCCAGACCCCGGCGGCGGCCAGCGCGTCGCCGTGCGCGGCGAAGACCGCCTCGGGCGGCCCGTCGGCGCGCACCCCGCCGCCGGGTTCCAGCACCACGACGCGGTCGACCAGCGGCAGTGCCTCGGTGACCCGGTGCTCGACCAGGACCATCGTGGTGTCCGGGTCGAGCGCGTTCGCGACGGCCCGGCGGATCAGGGTGGCACCGGCCGGGTCGAGGTTGGCGGTGGGCTCGTCGAGCAGCAGCAGCCCGGGACGCAGCGCGAGCGTGCCGGCCAGCGCCAGCCGCTGCTGCTCGCCGCCGCTGAGCGCTGCGGTGGGGCGGTCCCTGTCGTACGGGAAACCGACCCGGTGCAGCGCCTCGTCGACGCGGGGCCAGATCTCCCCGGCGGGTACGCCACGGTTCTCCAGCCCGAACGCCACGTCGTCGCCGGAGCGGGCCATCACGAGCTGGGTCTCCGGGTCCTGGAAGACGATGCCGACGCGCTCGCGGGCCTTGCGCGGGTCCAGCCCGTCGATCTCGACGGTGCCCTCCTGCTCGCCGGAGTCCTCCGGCAGCAGCCCGGCCAGCGCGGCCAGCAGCGTGCTCTTACCGGCGCCGGAGGGTCCGAGCAGCAGCACCCGCTCGCCGCTCTCCACGCGCAGATCCACCCCGCGCAGAGCCCAGCGTTTCCGTCCCCCGTGCCGCCACCCGAACCCCCGCAGCACCACCCCGCTCACCGCCCACCCACCCCCTCTTCTCCGTCGATCATGAGGTTGACGGCGATGACGGGTGCCGAAACGGCCGCCAACTTCATGATCGACACGATGGAGGCGTCAGACCAGGGCTCGGTCGCGGCCGGCGGGGAAGCGGTCCAGGACGCCGGTGTTCGCCAGCGCGCGGGTGAGGACGTGCGCGCCGAAACCGGCGACGATCGTGGCGCTGACGATCGTGATCAGCGCGTACGGGAGGCGGTAGGAGGCGAAGTCGAACGCCTTGTTCCAGTAGACGAAGTCGAAGATCGCCGCGCCGAGGCCGGTCAGCGCGCCGGCCAGCACCGCCACCGGCAGTCGGAACGAGCGGTACCGGAACGCGGCGAAGGCCAGCTCGGCGCCGATGCCCTGCATCAGGCCCTGGAGGATCACGATGCTCGCCCACTGGCTGCCCAGCAGGGCGGAGATGATCGCGGCCACCGTCTCGCAGTACAGCGCGGCGCCCGGCTTGCGGATGATCAGGCCGGCGAGCACCGCCGGGATCAGCCACACGCCGTAGAGCACGGCCTGCGCCGGCGGGAAGAACGCGAACGCCGCGTCGGTGGCGCTCCAGAGCAGGCCCCAGGCCCAGAAGACGACGCCGAAGGCGACGGCGATGACCGAGGCGACGACGATGTCGACGGTACGCCAGCGGTTGCTGTCGGTGTGGTTCACGGTTGGCTCCCAGTTCGTCGAGGTGAACCAGGAGAAGACGCACGCCGCGCCCGGTGGTCACCGGACGGCGACGCGGCTGGAGGTCGACCGAACTCCCTGCGCTGGCATTACCCAGATCAGGTTCGAGGGTCTGCGGGCACCGGCCCGCACTCTCAGCGCTGTGCGCTCCCCTGTCGGATGTGAAGTTGTCTCGTCGCAGACGCTAGCACCGACCACAGGCCCCGGCCCAGCAGGGCGAGTGTCGGTATGGTGGCGATCATGCTGGTGGATGCGCGGGGACTGACGTTCGAGGTACGCGCCGGCGGCCCCGAGGACGGTGACCCGGTCCTGTTGCTGCACGGCTTCCCGCAGCACTCCGGTGAGTGGGACGCGGTCACGCCCGCGCTGCACGCCGCCGGGCTGCGCACGTACGCGCTCGACCAGCGCGGCTACTCACCCGGCGCGCGTCCGGCCGACGTCGGGGCGTACCGGATTCCGGAGCTGGTGGCCGACGCGGCTGCGGTGCTGGACGCACTCGGGGTGACCGGCGCCCACGTGGTCGGCCACGACTGGGGCGCGATCGTGGCGTGGGGGCTGGCGGCGGCGCACCCGGAGCGGGTGCGGACGCTGACCGCGGTGTCGGTGCCGCACCCGGCCGCGATGGGCCACGCGCTCGCCACCGACCCGCGGCAGAAGGTCAAGTCCGCCTACATCGCGTTGTTCCGCAAGCCCGGTACGGCGGAGAAGGTGCTGCTGGCGTGGAACGGCGCCACGCTGCGCAAGCTGCTGAGCGGAGTGGGCGACGCCGACGTGGTGGCCCGGTACGCCGAGCCGATGCGCGAGCCGGGCGCGTTGACGGCGGCGCTGAACTGGTACCGCGCGATGACCGGTGCGGACATGAAGGCGGTCGCCCCGGTCGGGGTGCCGACCACGTTCGTGTGGAGCGACAAGGACGTGGCGATCGGCCGGACGGCCGCGCAGGCGTGCGCCGCGCACGTCACCGGTGACTACCGGTTCGTGACGCTGCCCGGCGTCAGCCACTGGATCCCGGACGAGGCGCCCGGCCCGCTGGCCGAGGCGATCCTCGCCCGGTGCGCGGGAACGGAGGAGGCATGACGGTGAGCGCCGAGGCGTACCTGGCGGTGGTGACCGAGACGATCGGCCGGGTCGCCGCCGAGCAGCGGCAGAACGTGGCCGACGCGGCCGACCTGATCGCGGCGGCGCTGCGCGCCGACGGTGTGGTGCACGCGTTCGGCACCGGGCACTCCGAGGCGCTGGCCATGGAGATCGCCGGCCGGGCCGGCGGGCTGGTGCCCACCAACCGGATCGCGCTGCGTGACCTGGTGCTGATCGGCGGCGACCCGGCCGACGTGCTCGGCCCGAAGCTGGAACGCGACCCGGCCGTGGCGCACCGCCTCTACGAGCTGGCGCCGATCCGGCCGCAGGACGTGTTCGTGCTGGCCTCGAACTCGGGCGTGAACGGGGCGATGGTCGAGTTCGCGTCCATCGTGAAGGAACGCGGGCACGGCCTGGTGGCGATCACGTCGGCACAGCACTCGGCGCGGATGACCTCGCGGCACCCGTCCGGCCGCAAGCTGGCCGACTTCGCCGACGTGGTGCTGGACAACGGCGCCCCGTACGGCGACGCCACGCTGCCGCTGCCGGGCGGCGGCGCGGTCGGCGCGGTCTCCTCGATCACCGCGGCGCTGCTCGCCCAGCAGATCGTTGCCGAGGTGGTGGCCCGGCTGGTCGCGGCGGGGCAGCGCCCGCCGGTCTACCTGTCCGCGAACATCACCGGCGGCGACGAGCACAACGCCGAACTGGAGGCACGGTACGCGGGCCGGATCCGCCGCGGTTCCTGAACCGGTTTCGTGATCATCCGTACGGGGCACAGGCGGTCCTGCCGGTGGGCGTTCACCCGCCGGCCGTGCCGTCTCCCGGGGAGGTCCGCGAGTGTCCAAGGAATCCGAGAAGCAGCGCTGGCAGCGCAACTTCGCCGATCTGTTGCAGGAGCTGCGGGTCGCGCAGACCGGCGTGCAGATCCTCTTCGCCTTCCTGCTGACGCTGCCGTTCAGCAACGGGTTCGGCCGGACCACGGAGTTCCAGCGCGACGTCTACATCGTGGCGCTGCTGACCGCCGCCGCGTCCGCCGCGATGATCATTTCTCCGGTCGCGTTCCACCGGGCGCTGTTCCGGCAGGGGCGTAAGCCGGAGCTGGTCCGGTTCGCCCACCGGATGGCCACCGGCGGCCTGTTCTTCATGCTGATCGCGATGGTCAGCTCGGTCCTGCTGGTCACCGACTTCGTGCTGGACCGGCCGATCGCGTTCCTGCTCAGCGCGCTCACCGGCCTCTGGTTCCTGATCTTCTGGGCCATCCTGCCGTTCAGCCGGCGCAACTGGGGTGAGGACGACATCGACGACGAGGACGACAACCCGCAGACGCTCACCGACTGACCGTCCGCCAAATCGGACGTGCACGCAGCGCTACCCCTGGGTAACACCCGGGGGTAGCGTCGTTTTCGTCGAACGCGTCGACGCAGCCGGACCGACGAGGAGGCAGCCGTGACCACGACACAGAACAGCCGGCCCGAGTCACCAGACGGCGCGGGGCCGCTGCCCGCCGAGGCGGGCCAGGTCTCCGAGAAGGAGGCCCGGCAGGTCGCCGAGGCCGCCCGCGAGTCGGCCTGGGACCGGCCCAGCTTCGGCAAGGAACTGTTCCTCGGCCGCTTCCGGCTCGACCTGATCGACCCGTGGCCCCGCCCCGATCCGGCCGAGGTGGCCCGCGCCGACGAGTTCCTCGGCTCGCTGCGCGCGTACCTGACGTCCGAGGTGGACGGCGAGGCGATCGAGCGGGACGCGCGCATCCCCGACGAGGTGTTCCACGGCCTGGCCGGGCTCGGCACGTTCGGCATGAAGATCGACCGTAAGTACGGCGGGCTGGGGCTGAGCAACCTGCACTACTGCCGGGCGCTGATGCTCGTCGGCTCGGTGAACCCGGCGGTCAGCGCGCTGCTCTCCGCGCACCAGTCGATCGGCGTGCCGCAGCCGCTGAAGATGTTCGGCACGCCCGAGCAGAAGGAACGGTTCCTGCCCCGGCTCGCCGCCGGTGAGGTCTCCGCGTTCCTGCTCACCGAGCCGGACGTCGGCTCCGACCCGGCCCGGCTCGCCACCACCGCCGAGCCGACCGCCGACGGCACCGGCTACCGGCTCAACGGGGTGAAGCTCTGGGCCACGAACGGCACGCTCGCCACGCTGCTGGTGGTGATGGCCCGGGTGCCGGCCGGTGCGGGGCGGCGCGGCGGCATCACCGCGTTCGTGGTGGAGGGCGACAGCGACGGCATCACCGTGGAGCGGCGCAACTCCTTCGTCGGGTTGCGCGGCCTGGAGAACAGCCTCACCCGGTTCCACGACGTGTTCGTGCCGAAGGAGAACGTGATCGGCGGTGAGGGCAAGGGCCTCAAGATCGCGCTGACCACGTTGAACACCGGCCGGCTCTCGCTGCCTGCCATGTGCGTCGGCGCCGGGAAGTGGGCGCTCAACGTGGCCCGCGAGTGGGCGGCGGACCGGGTCCAGTGGGGCCGCCCGGTGGGCGAGCACGAGGCGGTGGCGAAGAAGCTGGCCTTCATCGCCGCCACCACGTACGGCATGGAGTCCATGCTCGACCTGTCCTGCATGCTCGCCGACGACGACCGCAACGACATCCGGATCGAGGCGGCGCTGGTCAAGCTCTACGCCAGCGAGATGGCCTGGCGGATCGCCGACGAGCTGATCCAGATCCGCGGTGGCCGCGGCTACGAGACGGCCGACTCGCTCGCCGCCCGGGGGGAACGGCCGGCCGCCGTCGAGCAGCTCCTGCGCGACCTGCGGATCAACCGGATCTTCGAGGGCTCCACCGAGATCATGCACCTGCTGATCGCCCGCGAGGCGGTCGACGCGCACCTGTCCGTCGCGGGCGACATCATCGACCCCGACGCCGGGCTGGGCCGCAAGGCGAAGGCGGGCGCGCGGGCCGGCGCCTTCTACGCGAGGTGGCTGCCCACGCTCGCCGTCGGCAAGGGGCAGACGCCCGGGGCGTACCAGGAGTTCGGGCCGCTGGCCGGGCACCTGCGCCACGTCGAGCGGACGTCCCGCAAGCTGGCCCGGTCGACGTTCTACGCGATGTCGCGGTGGCAGGGGAAGATGGAGCGCAAGCAGGCGTTCCTCGGCCGGGTGGTCGACATCGGCGCGGAGCTGTTCGCGATGAGCGCGGTCTGCGTCCGGGCCTACGCCGAGCGGGACGCGCACCCGGAGAACGTCGAGCTGGCCGACCTGTTCTGCCGGCAGGCGCGGCTGCGCGTCGACGAGCTGTTCACCGGCCTGTGGTCGAACACCGACTCGGTCGACGTGGCCGCCGCCAAGCGGATCGTCGCCGGCCGGTACGCCTCGGTGGAGGAGGATGTCGTCACCCCGCCCGCCGACCTGCCATGGGTGGCCCGCTGGGAGCCGGGGCCGTCCACCGAGCAGGACGTACGCCGTCGCATCCCGCCCGCCGGCTGACCGGACCACCAGGCGGCCGTGCCGCCCGGACGGCCGCCGAGCGCGGCCGCCGGGCGGTCAGCGCGCGATCGCCCAGGCCAGGATGCCGGCCAGGATCAGGCCGTTGAGGCCGGCCAGCACCAGGTACGCCGACGGCGGGATCTTGCGGCCCTTGCGGACGAAACTCACCAGCACGCCGGCGTACCCCAGCAGCAGCACGGCGACGACGATCAGGAAGTACAGCACCGGCACACCTTACCGGCCGCCGCGCAGCCCCAGTTCGCGCAGCTCCAGCGCGGCGAGCGCGTCGACAGTCGCGTCGTCGCCGCGCCGCCACGCCTCGGCGACGTCGGGCGCGATCCGGGTCAGCTTCGACAGCGGCTGACCGGCCAGCGCGCGCAGCGCCAGCAGGTCCCGGCCGGCCGGGACACCCGCCAGTGCCTTCGCCGCGCCGGCCCGGCGCATCCAGCGCAGGCGCAGCGGCAGCCAGCCGAACAGCACCAGGCCGAGCGGGAACACCAGCACCGCGACGGTCAGCCCGAGCGCGAGCTGCCCGACCAGCTCCTGCTGGTCGCGGCCCGCCTCGGCGACCGAGCGGGCGGCGTCGGCGGCCCGGGTGAACGGCGCGGTCAGCTCGTCGCCGACGATCGGCACCCGGCCGACCTTGCCGCCGGCGTCGGCCAGGTTGTCGGCGAGTCCGCCGCCGGCCCCCTCCAGCTTCTGCCCCGGTACGGCGAGCTTCTCGACCACGTCGTGCAGCCACAGCGCGAAGCGGATCGCCGCGTACACCCAGACGACCACGAGCAGGTCGGTGAGGAACTGGCGGACGGCGGTGGGAAAACGGTCGGCGTAGATCTTCACGCCGGACAGCGTCCCACGGCGCGGGCGCGTCGGCACGTGGCCGATTTCCCGCTCAGTGCGACCCTTCACCGGCGTGACTGACCGCGTCCGCCACGATGTGCGCGACGTGGTCGTCGACCAGCGCGTACGCGATCTCCCGGCCGCGCCGCGACCCGCGCACCACCCCGGCGCCCCGCAGCACCCGCAGGTGCTGGGAGACCAGCGGCTGCGGCGCGCCGAGCTTCTCGACCAGCTCGTGCACGCAGCGTTCGCCCTCGGCCAGCTCGCTGACGATCGCGAGCCGGATCGGGGCCGAGAGCGCGCGCAGCAGGTCACCCGCACCCTCGAAGGCGTCGTACCCGTTCGTGCCGGTCACCCTGTAACGGTAACCAATCCCAGCTGCGCCGGCGGGCAGGGCCTCACCGCAGCAGCACCTCGTGCTCGACCGGCTCGGGCGGCGGCGTGGCCCGGTCGGCCCGCACCCGCCGCCGCAGCGCCCGCACACCGGCCGCCGCCAGCGCGACCAGCAGGAACGAGCCGATCGCCACGAGCACCACCGACGCGCCGGGCGCGGTGTCGGCGGTGGCGGCCACCCAGACCCCGGTGCCAGCCGCGAACAGGCCCAGCGCCATGGCCGCCGTCATGGTCGAGCGGAAGCCCCGGGTCACCTGCTGCGCGGTCGCCACCGGCACCACCATCAGCGCGCTGATCAGCAGCACCCCGACCGCCCGCATGGCGATGGTCACCGTGACCGCGGTGCCGACCGCGATGAGCAGGTTCAGCGCCCGTACCGGCAGGCCGGACACCCGGGCGTACTCCTCGTCGTGGCAGACCGCGAACAGCGCCGGGCGCAGCACCAGCATGGTCACCAGCAGCACCACGCCGAGCACCCCGATGGTGATCAGGTCGGTGCGGGAGGTGGTGGTCAGCGACCCGAACAGGTACGCGTTGAGCGACCCGCTGCTGGCGTCGGACAGCCCGACCAGCATCACGCCACCGGCGATGCCGCCGTAGAACAGCAACGCCAGCGCCAGGTCGCCGGAGGTGCGCCCGTACGCGCGGACCAGCTCGATCACGACCGCGCCGAGCGTCGCGGCGATCACCGCCACCAGCACGGGGGAGCGGTTGAGCAGCAGTCCCGCACCGACGCCGGTGAGCGCCACGTGCCCGAGCCCGTCGCCGATCAACGCCAGCCGGCGCTGCACCAGGTAGATGCCGAGCGCCGGGGCGGCCAGCCCGATGATCAGCGCGCCGACCAGGGCGCGGAGCATGAAGTCGTACTGGAAGAGATCCATCTCAGATGCCTGTCCAGAGCCGGGCGGGCTCCTCGTCGCAGTGCGGGTGCACGTGCTCGTGGTCCGGGTCGGCGTGGTGGCCGGCCGGTTCGGGCACCGCGCCGTCGTGGGCGATCCCGCCCTGGTGCACCACCACGGCCCGGCTGATCAGCGGGCGCAGCGGGCCCAGCTCGTGCGCGACGAGCAGGACCGTGCCGCCGCCGTCGCGGAACGCGCGCAGCGCCCCGGCGAACGCCTCCTGGCTCGCAGCGTCCACCCCGGCGGTCGGCTCGTCCAGCACCAGCAGCTCCGGCCCGCCGGCCAGCGCGCGGGCGATCAGGGTGCGCTGCTGCTGGCCGCCGGAGAGCGTGGACACCGGGTCACCGGCCCGGTCGGCGAGCTCGACCGCGTCCAGTGCCGCCGCCACCGCCTCCCGGTCCGCCCGCCCGGCCGGACGCAGCACGCCCCGGCGGGCCAGCCGCCCGGACGCCACCACCTCGCGCACGGTGGCTGGTACTCCGCTGCCCGCGCCGAGCCGCTGCGGCACGTACCCGATGCGGTGCCACTGCCGGAAGCGGCGCTGCGGCGTGCCGAACAGGGCGACCGACCCGGCGCCGACCGGCACCAGGCCGAGCGCGGCGCGCACGAGCGTCGACTTGCCGGAGCCGTTGGCGCCGAGCACGGCGACCACCTCGCCGGCGGTCACTGTCAACGAGACGTCCCGCAGCACCGGGCGGCCGTCGTAGCCGACGGTGGCGTGCGCGATCTCGATCACGGGTGAGGTCATGAACAGTCCAGAGCGGTTCGCAGGGTCTGCAGGTTGGTGCGCATCGCGGAGAGGTAGTCGCCGTCGGCGGGCGGGCCCTCCAGCGGGTCCAGGACGGCCGTCTTCGCCCCGACCTCACGCGCGATCGTCTCGGCGACCTTCGGGCTGACCAGGGTCTCGAAGAAGATCGTGCCGGCCTGGTGCTCCCGGGCCTCCTCGGCGACCTCGGCGAGGCGCTTCGGGGACGGCTCGGACTCCGGGGTGAGCCCGCTGATGCCGATCTGTTCCAGCTGGTAGCGCTCGGTCAGGTAGCCGAACGCGGTGTGGCTGGTGACGATCTCCCGGCGCTGGCAGGTGCGCAGGCCGTCGGCGTACTCGGTGTCCAGCGTCGTCAGCTCGGTGCGCAGCGCGCCGGCGCGGGCGGTGTAGTCGGCGGCGTGGTCCGGGTCGGCCTTGCCGAGGCGCTCGGCGAGCTTGTCGCCGATGGTGGCCAGCCGGGTCGGGTCGAGCCAGACGTGCGGGTCCTTGCCGCCGCCCTCCTCGGCGTGCCCGGCCTCGCCCTCGTGATCGTGGTCGTGGCCACCGGCGGCCGCGTCCCGCAGCGGCGTCACGCCCGCCACGTCGAACGCGCGGTCGCCGCCGTTCTGCTCCACCGCCTCGTCCACCGCCGGCTGGAAGCCGCTGAGGTAGACGACCACGTCGGCGTCGACGACCTGGCCGACCTGCCGCGGGTTGAGTTCCAGGTCGTGCGGCTCGGCGCCGGGCTTGGTCAGGTTGCTGACCGCGACCGTGTCGCCGCCGATCCGCTCGGCCAGGAACTGGAGCGGGTAGAACGCGGCCACCACGTCGACCCTGCCCGGCGCGCTCGCGCCGCCTGTGCCGTCCGCGCAGGCGGTCAGGCCGGCGGCGGCGAGCAGGGCGGTGGCTGCGGTGGTCAGGATACGGCGAGGTGCACGAACGGTCATGGGCTCAACTGTCCGCGACAACGAAAACTATTGTCAAAAACGCATGATTGCATGTCAGCGCAGGTCAGCTCGGTTCTGCTTTCCCGAGTCAGCCGACCATGAGCTTCGCCAGCGCCACCGCGATCAACAAGGTGAGCATCACCAGCCGGAGCATCCGGGTCGCCGGGGCCTGCACCGGCCAGGTGACCGACATCAGCCAGACCAGCACGCCGGCCAGCACGAGCAGCAGGACGCCGCCCGCCGGGCCGGGCGCGAAGAGGCCGACAAGCACCAGGGCCAGCGCGGCCAGGAACACCGCCGTCGGGTTGAGCCGTGCCAACCGGGACAGCACAGGACTCTGCGTACGCTGCATGCCACAAACTCTACGAGGAGGAACCCCGTGCTGGTCACCAACCGCTTCGTGGTGGAAGCCGAAACGGTGGACGAGTTCACCCGTGCGGCGCACGCCGCGCTGGCCGCGCTCGCCGCCCGCCCCGGCTACCTGCGCGGTGAACTGCTGCGGGCGCTCGACGACCCGGACCACTGGGTCCTGATCACCGAGTGGGAGTCGGTCGGTGCGTACCGGCGGGCGCTCGGCGGATTCGACGTCAAGGTCACCGCCGTGCCGCTGCTCGCCCGATCGGTGGACGAGCCGTCGGCGTACGAGACGCTCGCCAGCGCCGCCCCCGAGGGTGAGATCGTCGTCGTCGCCAGCGATCGCGCCGCAGGTCCGTATCGCTGAGTGCCGGGGCACTACCCTGGCGCGTATGACCGCTCCCGGACCGGCCGCGCCACCCCCGTCATCCGTTCCGCCCGCGCTGCCGGCGGAACACGGGGTGCCCGCGCCGCCGCAGGGGCCCGGCGCCGCGCCGCCGTTCGCCGCCCCGCCCACCGAGGGCGGGCGGACCCGGCTCTGGCTCGGCCTCGGCGCGGGCGCGCTCGCAGTGCTGATCTGCTGCGGTGGGGGCGGGGCGGCAGTGGTCGGCCTGGCGGTGAGCAACGCCCAGGCGATCGGTGAGCAGGGCCGGGCGGTCACGAACGACTACTACCAGGCGCTCGTGGCCCGGGAGTGGTCCAAGGCGTACGACACGCTCTGCGACGACATCCGGCGACGCGAGCCCCGACGCGAGTTCGAGCGCCGGGTGGCGACCGAGCCGCAGATCTCCGGCTACCGGGTGGGCGAGGTCGACCTCACCACGCTCACCGTGCCGGTGGACGTCACGCTCGCCGGCGGCCGGCGGGAGGCGCAGACCGTGACGCTCGCACCGGACCAGCAGACGGGCGGCGTGGAGGTCTGCGGGGTGAGCTGACCGGCCCCCGGTATTCTGCTGGGCTCGGGACGGACACGGTCGTACCGTTGTCCCGAACAGCCCGGTTCCATCCATCTCAACCGCGCCGACCGCCAGCCGGCGTAGGAGGAAACATGCCAGCCGACCGTATCGACGCCGTCACCAGCCTCGCCAAGCGCCGGGGCTTCGTCTTTCCCTCCAGCGAGATCTACGGGGGCACCCGGTCGGCGTGGGACTACGGTCCGCTCGGCGTCGAGCTGAAGGAGAACGTCCGCCGGCAGTGGTGGCGGACCATGGTGCAGCAGCGCGACGACGTCGTCGGCCTCGACTCGGCGGTCATCCTGGCCCGCAAGGTCTGGGAGGCCAGCGGCCACATCGCCGAGTTCGTCGACCCGCTGACCGAGTGCCAGTCCTGCCACAAGCGGTTCCGGGCCGACCACCTGGAAGAGGCGTACGAGGCCAAGCACGGCAAGCCGCTGACCTCGCTGACGGAGCTGAACTGCCCCAACTGCGGCAACAAGGGCACCTTCACCGAGCCGAAGATGTTCAACGGCCTGATGAAGACCTACCTGGGCCCGGTGGAGAGCGACGAGGGCATGCACTACCTGCGCCCGGAGACCGCCCAGGGCATCTTCGTCAACTACAAGAACGTGGAGACGGTCGCCCGCAAGAAGCCGCCGTTCGGCATCGCGCAGACCGGCAAGTCGTTCCGCAACGAGATCACCCCCGGCAACTTCATCTTCCGGACCCGTGAGTTCGAGCAGATGGAGATGGAGTTCTTCGTCGAGCCGGGCACCGACGAGCAGTGGCACGAGTACTGGCTCTCCGAGCGCTGGAACTGGTACCTCGACCTGGGCCTGTCCGAGGAGAACCTGCGCTTCTACGAGCACCCCAAGGAGAAGCTCTCCCACTACTCGAAGCGCACCGTCGACATCGAGTACCGGTTCCGGTTCGGCGGCAGCGAGTTCGCCGAGCTGGAGGGCATCGCCAACCGCACCGACTTCGACCTGTCCACGCACAGCAAGCACTCCGGCGTCGACCTGTCGTACTTCGACCAGGGCAAGGGCGAGCGCTGGATGCCGTACGTGATCGAGCCGGCCGCCGGCCTCACCCGCGCGGTGCTGGCGTTCCTGCTCGAGGCGTACGACGAGGACGAAGCGCCGAACACCAAGGGCGGCGTGGACAAGCGCACCGTCATGCGGTTCGACCCGCGCCTGGCCCCGGTCAAGGTCGCCGTGCTGCCGCTGTCGCGCAACGAGGCGCTGTCGCCGAAGGCCAAGCAGCTCGCCACCGACCTGCGCAAGCGCTGGGTGGTCGAGTTCGACGACTCGCAGGCGATCGGCCGCCGCTACCGCCGGCAGGACGAGATCGGCACGCCGTTCTGCGTCACAGTCGACTTCGACACGCTCGACGACAACGCGGTCACGGTCCGGAACCGGGACACGATGGCCCAGGAGCGCGTCTCGCTGGACCAGGTCGAGCGCTACCTGATCGAGCGCCTGCCCGGCTGCTGACCCGATGTAAGGAAGGGCCCCTTCTTAACGCCTCGCGTAGAGAAGGGGCCCCTTCTTAACACCCCTCATCCGGGGGAGATCGGCTCCGCCCGTACGCCGGTCCCGGCGCCCAGCCCGCGCCGGGCCGCGTACGCGTCCTCCACCATCCGCCGCACACGGCCCGGCTCCCGGCGGATCTGCGCCGGCGTGAAGTGCAGGATGAGCACCCCGTACCGGCTCAGCTCGTTGTGCCGGTCCAGCGTCCGCGCCCAGTCGTTCGGGCTGAGGTGGTACTCCCGCGAGTCGACCTCCAGCGCCACCGCGCAGTCGGCGAGGTAGCCGTCCGGCGTCGGCAGGCGGGTGCCGTCGGCCGCCGACAGCCGCGGGTTCCACAGGATCCCGCCGAGCACGCCGCTGCCGCCCAGGCACTCCCGCAGTTCCGTTTCCGGCGCCGAGCGGACCCCGTCGGTGATCTCCGCGAACGCCTTCCGGATCAGGGCGGTGCGGCTGCGCCGGGCCCGGCGGATCTCCGCGTCCAGGCTGTCCAGGTCGGTGAAACCGCGCTGCACGGCCTCGGCCACCGTCGCCCGTACCGGCCGCAGCCGGCGCAGGTCGCGGGCCGCGTCCACGACCGCCCTGGCCGGCGAGCACACCGGGTACAGCGCGGTCCGCCGGGCCCGCGGATCAAGCTCCAGGGCCCGCGCGATCACCGCGTGACCGGCCGAGCGGCGCCGCACGTGGTGCGGCAGGATCAGGTGTACGTCAGCGGTGCGCGGACTGTGCCGGAAGCCGTACCAGATCAGGGCGGCCAGGCCGGTGAGCTGGGCGTCGGCGCCCGCGTAGAGCGCCGCCGAGATTCGTCGTTGCTCGTCGGTGAGGGTGCCGGTGACGAGCGCGTACGTGGCCGGCAGCACGCGCTGCCACAGGCCGCGCCGGGTCTGCCGGTACAGGTACATGTCGTCGTATCCGACGCCGAGCAGCTGCGTCCGGGTGACGATCTGCTGCTGGCGCTCGGCCAGGTCGCTGAGTTCGGGTGGCTGTTCGCGCATGCCCGGCAGCGTGCGGGCTCGACCGCTGCTCCTCCGGCCCGTGGGCTCGGCCTGTGGACAGCCGCCCCGGTTGTGGAGAACGCCCGCCGGGCTGGCCGGCTGTGATATGTGCCCTGTTAACAAGGGGCCCCTGCTCTACCGGAGACGTTAAGAGGGGGCCCTTCCTTACACTTGTGCGGTGACTGCCCCGACCCTGCCCGCGTTGACCATCGGCCCGCACCGGGTGTGGCCGCCGGTGGTGCTCGCGCCGATGGCCGGGATCACCAACGTCGGCTTCCGCCGGCTCTGCCGTGAGCAGGGCGGCGGCATCTACGTCTGCGAGATGATCACCACTCGTGCGCTCGTCGAGCGGAACCCCAAGACGCTGCGCATGATCGCCTTCGGCGCCGAGGAGAAGCCCCGCAGCCTCCAGCTCTACGGCACCGACCCGGAGATCACCGCCGCCGCCGTGCGGATCGTGGTCGAGCGAGACCTGGCCGACCACATCGACCTGAACTTCGGCTGCCCGGTGCCCAAGGTGACCCGCCGGGGCGGCGGCTCGGCCCTGCCGTGGCGCCGCCGGCTGTTCGCCCGGCTGGTCAGGGCCGCGGTGGACGCCGCGTCACCCGCCGGGGTACCGGTCACCGTCAAGATGCGCAAGGGCATCGACGACGACCACCTGACGTACGTCGAGGCGGGGCTGGCGGCCCAGGACGCGGGCGTCGCGGCGGTCGCCCTGCACGGGCGTACGGCCGCGCAGCGCTACTCCGGCACCGCCGACTGGGATGCGATCGCCACGCTCAAGTCGGCGCTCGACGTGCCGGTGCTCGGCAACGGCGATATCTGGGAGGCCGACGACGCGCTGCGGATGGTCGCGCACACCGGCGTCGACGGCGTGGTGATCGGGCGCGGCTGCCTGGGCCGGCCGTGGCTGTTCGCCGACCTGGAGGCCGCGTTCAACGGGAGCGCCGAGCGGCGGCTACCGAGCCTCGGCGAGGTGGCGGTGACCATGCGGCGGCACGCCGAACTGCTGGTGGAGCAGTTCGTGGCGGGCGCGCGCAACCCGGCCCGCGGCGAGCGGGACGGCTGCACCGACTTCCGCAAGCACGTCGCCTGGTACCTGAAGGGCTTCCCGATCGGCAGCGAACTGCGCCGCTCGCTCGCCATGATCGAGAGCCTGGCGCAGCTCGACGACCTGCTCGGCAAGCTCGACCCTGTCGTACCGTTCCCGGTGGAGAACCTCGGCCAGCCGCGCGGCCGCACCAACTCCCCGGGCAAGGTCTTCCTGCCCGACGGCTGGCTGGCCAGCCGCGACGACGACACCCCGCCCGACGGCGCGGAGCTGGACGACTCCGGCGGCTGACCGCTGACCCCGGACACGCCGAAGGGCCCGACCCCCGTTCCGGGGTCGGGCCCTTCGCCATGGTCACTCGGTCAGGAGCTGTAGCCGCGGCTGGCGATCCAGCGGGCGAGCTCGTCCACGTCGATCCGGTAGGAGGCCTGGTCCGGGTTCGCCGAGTCGGCGATCGTCACGACCTTGCCGCCGTCGCGGTAGCCGACCACGCTGATGTAGTGGCCACCCTCGAACGAGTGGGTGGTGCCGTCGGTGTCGGTCGCGGTGCCGGCGATGTTCGCCACCACGGCCCGGCCGTCGTCCACAGTGCGCACCACGTCGGCACGCAGCTTCTCCACCTTGTCACCGACCTTGTCCACCGGGATCTCGGTCGACTTGTAGACGTCCTTACCGGTCTCCTTGTTGAGCACCGGCGTGATGTCGTTGATGGAGTTGGTGCCGGCCTCGGTGGTGCCCATCTCCTTGGCCATGGCGTCCACGTCGATGTTCTTGCCCTGCACGCTCAGCGCGTTACGGGCCGCGGCGGGGCCACAGAAGTAGAAGTTGGGCTGCGCCTCGTAGCGCACGTCCAGCTCACGCTCGCCGTGCTTGCGGTCGGTGGTGACGACCTGAGCGGCGCGCTCGGCCGGGGTGGCCTGGGCGGCGATGGCGGGGCCGGCGATGCCACCGGCGGTGGCGGCGATACCGGCGACGGTCAGAGCGGTCTTGCGCAGCAGAGTGGTAGCCATGATCAGTTGCCTCTCTGTCGGGGGTACGCGGCGATGGGGGATGCCGCGAATAAAGATCAGGTGGCCCGGTATGTGCGTCGGGCCGGTGGCTCGCTCGGGCGACCAGGGGGGGTGGCCTGCTCCGGCGGCTCGGGGATGTAACGACCGGGGGCCCGGGGTCATTCCCGGGGGTGCTGCCCGGCGGTGGGGCCGGCTCGACAGGCGCTGTCGGCCTGCTCGGCGGCCCCGGGGATGTAACGACCGGCGTCCCGGCCTGATTCCCGGCCCGAGGGGGCGGGCGGTCGGCGGGTGCGGCGCGGTCTGCCATGTACAACGCCCCGCACCCACCCCCGATTCCACCCCACCGGTGACCCCGACCACCCCGAATCCGGACACCGAGCTCATCAGGGCTGCCGCCGACACCGAACCCCGCCCGCCCTCGCCGCAGTCACCCCGCCCCGGCCACCTCAAGGGCTCCCCCCACCCCCCACCCCGTTGATCAAGGAGTTTGTGTCCGTCTGAGGCCGTGCACCGGGCACAAACTCCTTGATCACCGATCCGATGGGGGGGAGTCGCCTTGGTGCCCGATGTCGGGCTCTGGGCGGGTGAGCTTCGAGATCTTGGTAGATCGGCGCCCCTCCGAGGGCCGTTCCGTACCAAGATCTTCGGGGCGCGCGGGGCGCTCGGGGTGCTCGGGGTGCTCGGGGTGCTCGGGGCGCTCGGGAGGGAGTGCGCGACGGCGAGGGGCGGCTGGATGTCGCCGGCCCGGGGATGAGGGCGTCGATCATGAAGTTGACGGCGTTTTGTGTCCGGTTTGTCGCCGTCAACTTCATGATCGACGGGGTTCGGCGTCGACGGGGTTCGGCGCCCCCGTGTGCGGTCAGGGGGTGGTGGGGGTGGGGGTGGGCTGGGTGGGGACCTGGGCTGGGGTGGTGGGCCAGGGGATCTCGGGGGAGGGGTGGAAGGCGATGCCGGCTGTGGACCAGCGCGGGCCGTGTGCGGCCAGCCGGCTGCGGAACCGGGACCAGTCGTGCGTCTCGCGCGGTGACCAGCCGAGTTCGGCGACGGCGGGCAGGCGCGGGAAGAGCATGAACTCGACCTCGGCCGGCGTCGTGATCGACTCGGTCCACAGCGGCGCCTCCACACCCAGCACCGCCTCGGCCGGTACGCCCCGCACGTGGCTGCCCGGATCCCACTCGTACGCCCGGCGCACGTCGATCAGACCGGCCCAGTCGTGTCCGATCGGGGTGTCCGGGGCGTACTTCATGTCCAGGTACGCGTGGTTGCCGGGGGAGAGGATCAGCCGGGCGCCCCGGCGTACCGCGTCGGCGGTCTCCGGGTCGTCACCGTTCGTGCCCCACCACTGCAGGACGCGTCCGTCGACGTGTGCGGCCGGGGCGAGCTGGTGCCAGCCGACGACGGTCTTGCCGGTGGCGGCCACCAGCCGCTGCGCCCGCTCCACGAAGGAGCGGTAGCTGTCGGCCGGCACCTTGAACGCCTCGTCGCCGCCGAGGTGCAGCCACGGCCCGGGCGTCGACGCGGCCACCTCGCCGACCACGTCCGCGACGAAGGCGTACGTCCGCTCGTCGGCGGGGTCGACGAAGCTGAAGCCGACCTCGGTGCCGGTGTACGGCGGTGGCGCGATCTTGCCGGGCGCCAGTTCGGGGTACGCGACGAGCGCCGCGTTGGTGTGGCCCGGGAGGTCGATCTCGGGCACCACTGTGACGTGGCGGCGGGCGGCGTACGCGACGATGCGGCGGTAGTCGTCACGTGTGTACCAGCCGCCGGGGCCGCCGCCGACCGCTGTCGCACCGCCGACCTCGGCGAGCCGTGGCCAGGAGTCGACGGCGATCCGCCAGCCCTGGTCGTCGGTGAGGTGCAGGTGCAGGTGGTTGAGCTTGTAGCGGGCCAGGTGGTCGACCACCCGCAGCACGTCCTCGACCGCGAAGAAGTGGCGGGCGACGTCGAGCATCGCGCCCCGGTAGGGGAAGCGCGGCCGGTCGACGATCGTGCCGCCGGGTACCGCCCAGCGCGCGGCGACGGCGGTCGGGCTCTCGATCGGCGCGGGTAGCAGCTGCCGCAGCGTCTGCGCGCCGTGGAACAGCCCGGCCGGGGTGGCGGCGGTGATCCGGACGCCGCCGGTGGTCACGTCGAGGCGGTAGCCCTCGTCTCCGAGCCGCGCGTCGTCCGGCTCGCCGGGCCGGGCGGGAACCGCCGCGGACAGCGTGAGCGTCAGCGGGCCGTCCTCGCCGGTGTCGGCGACCGGGAGCGGGAAGCCGGTGGCCGGGCGCAGCCAGCCGGCGAGCTGTTCGGCCACGTCCCGCCCGGCGGGGCTGACCCGCAGCACCGCGTCCGCGCTCAGCGTGAAGTCGCCGGCCGGGTCCGGGCGCACGTGCTCGGGTGCCGGCACCACGTCGCCGAGCCGGACCGGCGCCGGTCCGGCGAGCGCCTCGGCGGCCCGGCCCGCGGCGTCGCGGGCCAGCTCGGCCGCGGGTGCCGGCACACCGGGCAGCGGCACAGCGGGTACGTCGCTGGAAGGGCTGGTGGGACGGGTGTCGGTCGGCTCCGGCCCGGTCTCCGGGGCGGCGGGGTTGGTCGGCACGGCGACGGCTCCGAGGGTGTATTCGCGCGGGATATGGCAAAGGTCAGGTTCCGCGAGATGCAGTGACGTCAAGAGTACGAGGGGGATCGGAATTGCGTGATCGTGCTCGTGGAAGCGTTCCCAAAAACCCGTACGAACGCGGATTGTGGTGACCGTTGTGCCGAAAGTCACCGAACGCTCCCAGGTTTCTCGAAACTCGCCTAGCCTTCGCCCCACCGACGCTGACGAGCCGGGATTACCGGTGGTCACTACCGGGGTATGTCCGAACTGAACCTTCGTTAAGTGTCAATGGCGCGCGTGGGAGGCTCTGGTGGCAGCGCACGATCCGGTCGAGCAGAAGTACGTCTACGACTTCGCCGAGGGCAACAAGGATCTCAAGGATCTGCTCGGCGGCAAGGGGGCCAACCTGGCCGAGATGACGAATCTCGGCCTGCCGGTTCCGCCCGGCTTCACGATCACCACCGAGGCCTGCAAGGCGTACCTGACCACCGGGCGCGAGCCGGACGGCCTGGCCGCCCAGATCGAGGCGCACCTGGAGTCCCTGGAGCGCGAGATGGGCCGGCGCCTCGGCGACCCGGACGACCCGCTGCTGGTCTCGGTACGCTCCGGCGCCAAGTTCTCCATGCCGGGCATGATGGAGACGGTTCTCAACGTCGGCCTCAACGACCGCAGCGTGGTCGGCCTGAGCAACCAGGCGGGCGGGAACGACCGGTTCGCCTGGGACTCGTACCGCCGGCTGATCCAGATGTTCGGCAAGACCGTCTGCGAGGTGCCGGGCGAGGAGTTCGAGCACGCGCTCGACGAGATCAAGCGCGCCAAGGGCACGCACAACGACCTCGACCTGGACGCCGACGACCTGCGCGGGCTTGTCGACGCGTACAAGCAGATCTTCGCCAAGCATACCGGCCGCGAGTTCCCGCAGGAGCCGCGCGAGCAGCTCGACCTCGCCATCCGCGCGGTCTTCGACTCGTGGAACGCGGAGCGGGCGATCCTCTACCGCCGCCAGGAGCGCATCCCGGCCGACCTGGGCACCGCCGTCAACGTGGTGACGATGGTCTTCGGCAACCTCGGTCCCGACTCCGGTACCGGCGTCGCGTTCACCCGCGACCCGGGCAGCGGCGCGCAGGGCATCTACGGCGACTACCTCGCCAACGCCCAGGGCGAGGACGTGGTCGCCGGCATCCGCAACACGGTGCCGTTGCAGGAGCTGGAGCAGCTCGACAAGACCTCCTACGACCAGCTGCTCGGCATCATGGCCCGGCTGGAGGAGCACTACAAGGACCTCTGCGACATCGAGTTCACCATCGAGCGCGGCAAGCTCTGGATGCTCCAGACCCGCGTCGGCAAGCGCACCGCCGCCGCTGCGTTCGTCATCGCCGGGCAGCTCGTCGACGAGGGTCTGATCGACCTGGACGAGGCGCTGCACCGGGTCAACGGCGCGCAGCTCGCCCAGTTGATGTTCCCGCGTTTCCAGCTCGACCACGAGTTCGAGCCGGTGGCCAAGGGCATCGGCGCCTCCCCGGGTGCCGCGTCCGGCAAGGTCGTCTTCACCTCGGCCCGGGCGGTCGAGCTGGCCGCCGAGGGGGAGTCGGTGATCCTGGTCCGCCGGGAGACCAACCCGGACGACCTCAACGGCATGATCGCCGCCAAGGGCATCCTCACCTCCCGGGGCGGCAAGACCAGCCACGCCGCCGTGGTGGCCCGCGGCATGGGCAAGACCTGCGTCTCCGGCGCGGACGAGCTGGAAGTGAACGTACCGGCGAAGAAGTTCACTGTGGGCGACCACGTGGTGAGCGAGGGCGACGTGGTCTCGATCGACGGCACCACCGGCAAGGTCTACCTCGGCGAGGTGCCGGTCATGCCGTCCGAGGTGGTGCAGTACTTCGAGGGCGAGCTCGACCCGGAGAACACCGACGACGCGCTGGTCCGCTCCGTACACCGGATCATGACGCACGCCGACGCCGCGCGGCGGCTGCGGGTGCGCACGAACGCCGACACCGGCGCGGACGCGGCCCGGGCGCGGCGCTTCGGCGCCGAGGGCATCGGCCTGTGCCGCACCGAGCACATGTTCCTCGGCGACCGGCGCGAGCTGGTCGAGCGGCTCATCCTGGCCTCCGGCGAGCGGGACCGGGAGGACGCGCTCGCCGCGCTGCTGCCGCTGCAGCGGGCCGACTTCATCGAGATCTTCCGCGAGATGGACGGCCTGCCGGTCACCGTGCGGCTGATCGACCCGCCGCTGCACGAGTTCCTGCCCCCGCTGGAACAGCTCGCGGTCAACGTCGCGGTGGCACAGGAGCGCGGCGAGGACGTCGCCAAGGAGGAGGCGCTGCTCGCCGCCGTACGGCGGATGCACGAGGAGAACCCGATGCTGGGCCTGCGCGGCGTCCGGCTCGGCCTGGTCATCCCCGGCCTGTTCGCCATGCAGGTCCGCGCGATCGCGGAGGCCGCCGTCGCGGTCGTCCGCGACGGCGGCAAGGCCTGCCCGGAGATCATGGTGCCGCTGGTCGGGGCCGTGCAGGAGCTGGAGACGGTACGCGCCGAGGCCGAGCGGATCATCGCCGAGGTGGTCGGGGACAGCGGCGTCGAGGTGCTGATCGGCACGATGATCGAGGTGCCCCGGGCGGCGCTGACCGCCGGGCAGATCGCCGAGGCGGCCGAGTTCTTCTCCTTCGGCACCAACGACCTGACCCAGATGGGCTGGGGCTTCTCCCGCGACGACGTGGAGGGCGCGTTCTTCTGGCGCTACCTGGAGCTGGGCATCTTCGGTATCTCGCCGTTCGAGTCGATCGACACCGACGGCGTCGGCCGGCTGATTCGCATCGCCGCCGAGGAGGGCCGGGCGGCCCGTCCGGGCCTGAAGCTCGGCGTCTGCGGCGAGCACGGCGGCGACCCGGACTCGGTGCACTTCTTCCACGAGGTCGGCCTGGACTACGTCTCCTGCTCGCCGTTCCGGGTGCCGGTGGCCCGGCTGGAGGCAGGCCGCGCGTCCATCACCACCACCGGTTCGGACTCCCGCTGACGCGGCGCGGGGCCGCCGGTGCTCGCCGGCGGCCCCGCGTACGCCCGGCGCGCCTTTCCGGCCTCCTCGGCGTAGCCTGAGCTTCCGCCACGTGTCGATCAGGAGGGGTGGCCGCATGACCGCCGTCTGGGAGAACCTGACCATCGACGCCCGGGATCCGTCCCGGCTCGCCAGTTGGTGGGCGGAGGCCCTCGGCTATCAGGTGATCACCGACAAGCCGGACGAGGTGGAGATCCGCCGGACCCCCGACACGACGCCCGGTCTCGTCTTCGTCCCGGTCTCCGGGCCGAAGGAGGGGAAGAACCGGCTGCACATCGACCTGCGCCCGGCCGACATGGAGGCCGAGGTGGAGCGCCTCGTCGACATGGGCGCCCGGCACGTCGACATCGGCCAGGGGGACGTGGAGTGGACGGTGCTCGCCGACCCGGAGGGCAACGAGTTCTGCGTGCTCCGGGAGCGCGAGGAGTGAGCCGGTCTTGCGAGCCCCGCAGTCGCGACCCTCTGCCAGTCCGGGAGAAATGATCGACGCGGCGCGGCTGGTCGACGAGGCGCCCAAGGACACCGGGTACGGCCGGTCGCCGTTCGAGCGGGACCGCGCCCGCGTGCTGCACTCGGCGGCGTTCCGCCGGCTCGCCGCGAAGACCCAGGTGCACACCGCCGGGACGAACGACTTCCTGCGTACCCGGCTGACCCACTCGCTGGAGGTCGCGCAGATCGCCCGCGAGATGGGCGCCCGGCTGGGCTGCGACCCGGACGTGGTGGACACCGCCGGGCTGGCGCACGACCTGGGCCACCCGCCGTTCGGGCACAACGGCGAGTACGCCCTGGACGAGCTGGCCGCCGACTGCGGCGGCTTCGAGGGCAACGCGCAGACGCTGCGGGTGCTCACCCGGCTGGAGGCGAAGGTGCTCGCCCCGGACGGGCGCTCGGCCGGGCTGAACCTGACCCGGGCCGCGCTGGACGCGGTGAGCAAGTACCCGTGGCCGCGCCGCCCCGGCGAGCGCAAGTTCGGCGTGTACGCCGACGACCGCCCGGTCTTCGACTGGCTGCGCGAAGGCGCCCCGCCGGGCGACCGGCGCTGCCTGGAGGCCCAGGTGATGGACTGGGCCGACGACGTGGCGTACTCGGTGCACGACGTCGAGGACGGCATCCACGGCGGGTACGTCGACCTGCGCCCGCTGCTGGCCGACGCGGACGAGCGGCGGGCGCTCTGCGCCGACGTGGCCGCCGCCTACTCGGGTGAGGCGCCGGAGGATCTGGGCGAGGTGCTCGCCGGCCTGCTGGCCGATCCGGTGCTCGCCCCGCTTGCCGCGTACGACGGCAGCCACCGCGCGCTCGCCGCGTTGAAGGCCACCACGAGCGTGCTCACCGGCCGGTTCGTCGCCGGCGTGGTGGCCGCGACCGAGCAGCGCCACGGTCCCGGCCCGCACCGCCGCTACGACGCCGACCTGGAGGTGCCGCGCCGGATCCGGGCGCAGTGCGCGCTGCTCAAGGGCATCGCGCTGCGGTACGTGATGCGCCGCCCCGGCGCGGGGGACCGCTACGCGCGGCAGCGCGACGTCCTGACCGGGCTGGTCGCGGCGCTGCTGGACCGGGCGCCGGATGCGCTCGACCCGGTGTTCGCGCCGCTGTGGCGTGACGCGGCGGACGACGCCGCGCGGCTGCGCGTGGTGATCGACCAGGTCGCCTCGCTCACCGATCCGGCCGCGCTGGCCTGGCACGCCCGCCTGGTGTCGCCGAGCTGACCGCATCGTGCCCGGGGCGAGCCATCGAACTTAGGCTAGCCTAAGCGCATGACGGATCGCCCGAAGAAGCTCACCGCCGCCACGGTCGTCCGGACCACGCGGCCCACCCCACACCTGATCCGCCTGGTCCTGGGCGGCGCCGAGCTGGCCGGGCTGCCGGTGGGCGCGTACACCGACCACTACGTGAAGTTCGTCTTCCCGCCGGCCGGGGTGACCTACCCGGACCCGGTCGACCTGGCCACGATCAAGCGGGAGTTCCCGGCGGAGCAGTGGCCGCGCCTGCGCGCGTACACGGTCCGGGCCTGGGACGCCGCGGCCGGTGAGATGACTGTCGACGTGGTGCACCACGGCGACGAGGGTCTGGCCGGGCCGTGGGCGGCGGCGCTGCGTCCCGGCGACCGGGTGTTGTTCACCGGGCCGGGCGGCGCGTACGCGCCGGACCCGGCTGCCGACTGGCACCTGCTGGCGGGCGACGAGAGCGCGCTGCCGGCCATCGCCGCCGCCCTGGAACGGCTGCCGGTGGGCGCGCCCGCGAAGGTGTACGTCGAGGTCGGCGGCCCGGCCGACGAGCTGCCCCTGACCAGCGCGGGTGAGGTCGAGGTGTGCTGGTTGCACCGCGACGGGCGTCCGTACGGCGAGCCGCTGGTCGAGGCGGTCCGGGCGCTGGCGTTCCCGCCCGGCCGGGTGCACGCGTTCGTGCACGGTGAGGCCGGGGCGATGAAGGAGCTGCGGCGGCTGCTGCGCGTCGAGCGCGGCGTGCCCCGGGGTGACCTGTCCATCTCCGGCTACTGGCGGCGTGGCATGGACGACGAGGGCTGGCGGTCCACCAAGCCGGCCTGGAACGCCGCAGTGGAGGCCGAGGAGGCCGCCGCCGTCGTGTCCTGACGTGGTTCCTGCGGCATTCCGGCGCGGCGGTGCGCCCGGCCCGCCGACGATGGAGGCATGACGGGACAATCGGGGCGGCGGGCCGTTGCCCAGCGGGTAGACCGGGTGGTGCTCGGCGCCGGTGTAGCCGGTGTGCTCGCGGTGGTGCTGTGGGGCGTGTTCGCCCGGGGTTCACTGGCCCGGTTCGGTGAGTCCGGCCTGGCCTGGGCCGTGAGCACGTTCGGCTGGTTCTTCGTGGTCGCGGCCGACGCCTTTCTGGTGCTGGCGGTCGTCGTGGCCGCCTCCCGGTTCGGCCGGATCCGGCTGGGCGCCGACGACGACGAGCCGGAGTTCAACACCCTGGCCTGGGTCGCCATGATGTTCAGCGCCGGCATGGGCATCGGCCTGGTGTTCTTCGCCGTCGCGGAACCGATGCAGCACTACGCCACGCCGCCGCCGGCCTCCGGAGTCGAGCCGCAGACCGGCGCCGCCGCCTCGGCGGCCATGCAGTACACGCTCTTCCACTGGACGCTGCACCCGTGGGGCATCTACGCGATCGCGGCGCTGGCCCTGGCGTACTCGACGTTCCGCAAGGGGCGGGGCAACCGGATCTCGTCCGCGTTCGCGCCGCTGCTCGGGGACCGGACCGACGGCCCGCTCGGCCGCGGGATCGACCTGCTCGCCGTCTTCGCCACCGTGTTCGGCTCCGCGACCAGTCTCGGGCTGGGTGCGCTCCAGGTGGCGGCCGGCCTCGACCTGGTGGCCGGGGTGCCGGACAGCCGGGCCGTCGAGTTGACGATCATCGGAGCGCTCACGCTCGCCTTCGTCGTGTCCGCCTTCTCCGGACTGCACCGGGGCGTCAAGTGGCTGTCCACCACGAACGTGCTGATCGCCGTCGCGCTGATGCTGTTCGTGTTCGTGGTCGGTCCGACCGTCTACACGCTGGAGGTGCTGCCGGCCTCGGTCGGTGACTATCTGAGCGGCCTGGTGCGCATGTCGACGCGTACCGGGGCGTTCTCCGACCCGGCCTGGCTGGGCTCGTGGACCGTCTTCTACTGGGCGTGGTGGATCTCCTGGGCGCCGTTCGTGGGCACGTTCATCGCCCGCATCTCGCGCGGCCGTACGGTCCGTCAGTTCCTGATCGGGGTGCTGCTGATACCCAGCGGCGCGAGCACCGTCTGGTTCGCGGTGATGGGCGGGACCGCCCTGCGTACGCAGACCACTGGCACCCGGGACCTGGTGGCGGACGTGGGCGCCGGTTCCGAGCAGGCGCTGTTCGGGCTGCTCGACGCGCTGCCCCTGGCCACGCTGACGAGCGTGCTCGCCATGGTGCTGATCGCGCTCTACTTCGTCACCAGCGCGGACTCCGCGTCGCTGGTGCTCGGCTCGCTCAGCTCGCGCGGCGCGCTGCGGCCACATCGCGGGGTGGTGGTGCTCTGGGGCGTGCTGATCGGCGCGGTCGCGGCGGCGTTGCTGCTGGCCGGTGGCCTGGCCGCGCTGCAGCAGGCGACCATCCTGGTCGCGTTGCCGTTCGTCGTGGTGATGCTGGGCCTGGCCGTCGCGGTGCTCCGGGAGATGGCCGCCGATCCGATGCTGCGCGCCGGGCCCCGGCCCCGCCGTTCCGGCCTGGCCGCCGCGGTGAACGCGGCCCGGTCGTACGAGGAGGAGGATCCGGCTCCCGTCACGCGCTGGTTCCATCGCCCCCGCCCCTGAGTGGGGGTACCTCGTCTTGTAGTAGGGATGCTACATTCCGGGGCATGACTGCGGTCGAACTCCCGGGGGCCGTCGCGTCCCCCCGACCTCCCGACGAGGATCTCGTCCTCGACGTGCGGGATCTGCGCATGCGCTACGGCGCCGTCGACGTGCTGCACGGCGTCGACCTGACCGCCCGGCGGGGCGAGGTGGTGGCGCTGCTCGGGCCCAACGGCGCGGGCAAGACCACCACCATCGAGATCCTCGAAGGCTTCCGGCTGCCCTCGGCCGGCACGGTGCGCGTGCTCGGCACCGACCCGGCCCGCGGCGACGAACGGTGGCGCGCGCGGCTCGGCGTGGTGCTCCAGTCCTGGCGCGACCACGGCAAGTGGCGGGTGCGGGAGCTGCTCGCACACCTCGGCGACTTCTACGCGCCGTACGCCACCGACCGGATCCCGCGCCCGTGGCCGGTCGACGAGCTGCTGGAGACCGTGGGCCTGAGCGCGCACGCCGGCAGCCGGGTGGCCCGGCTCTCCGGTGGTCAGCGCCGTCGGCTCGACGTCGCTGTCGGCATCGTCGGCCGCCCCGAACTGCTGTTCCTGGACGAGCCGACGGTCGGGTTCGACCCGGCCGCCCGGCGCGAGTTCCACGAGCTGGTGCACCGCCTGGCCGACCTGGACGAGACCACCATCGTGCTGACCACGCACGACCTGGCCGAGGCGGAGAAGCTGGCCGACCGCATCCTCATCCTGGCCGGCGGCCGGATCATCGCCGAGGGGTCGCCCGACCAGCTCGCCCGGCGCGTCGCGGGGGACGCCGAGGTGCGCTGGACCCGCGACGGCGAGCGGTACGTGCACGCCACCGGCGACGCCACCGCGTTCCTGCGCGACCTGCTCCGCGAGCACGGCGACCGGGTACGCGAGCTGGAGGTGCGCCGGGCCAGTCTGGAGGACGCGTACCTGGCGCTGGTGCACGAGGAGGAGACCGGCATCCGTACCGGCCGGGCCGAGCGGGTGTGGCAGCAGGAGGCGAACCGATGAACCCGACCACCAACGCGCTGCGGGCCGGGCTGCGGCGCGGCGTGATCGAGCTGCGCGCCACGTTCACCAACGGCCAGGATCTCTGGACCTACTTCTTCCCCACAGTGGTGCTGCTGGTCGCCGTGTTCTGGATGCGCGGCTCGACGGTGCCCGGCACCGACTTCTCCCTCGGCGCCCGTACGCTGCCCAGCGCGCTCGGCATGGGCCTGCTCTTCGGCGGCCTGCTCGGGCTGGCCAACCAGCTCGTCATCGACCGGGAGGACGGCACGCTGCTGCGCGCCAAGGCCATCCCGGACGGCATGCTCGGCTACCTGGTCGGCAAGATCGTGCTGGTGTCGGCGGTCGCGCTGATCGGCGTCGTCATCCAGCTCACGCCCGGCCTGTTCTTCCTCGACGGGCTGCGGCTCGGCGACCCCGGCGCCTGGCTCACGCTGGCCTGGGTGGTGCCGCTCGGGCTGGTGGCGACGCTGCCGCTGGGCGCGGTGATCGGCTCGCTGGTCGAGAACCCGCGCAACATGGGCCTGGTGGTGATGCCGATCTTCGGTCTCATCGCGTTGTCCGGCATCTTCTACCCGATCAACGGCCTGCCCGGCTGGCTCCAGGGCGTCGCCCAGGTCTTCCCGCTCTACTGGCTAGGCTTGGGCATGCGCTCGGCGCTGCTCCCGGGCGACCTGGCGGCTGTCGAACTCGGCGGCTCCTGGCGGCACCTGGAGACGGTCGGCGTGCTCGGCGCCTGGGCGGTGCTCGGGCTCGTGCTGGCCCCGGTGGTGCTGCGCCGGATGGCCCGCCGGGAGTCCGGCTCGCGGGTCGCGGCCCGGCGGGAACGGGCCATGCAGCGGGTCGGATGAGAGGGCGTCGATGAGCGAGACCGTGCACAACCGGATCGCGGTGCTGCGCGCCGAACGGGGCATCTCCCGCCGGCAACTGGCCGACGCGCTCGGTGTGCACTACCAGACCGTCGGTTACCTGGAGCGCGGCGAGTTCCGGCCCAGCCTGCACCTGGCGCTGCGCATCGCCGCGTACTTCGAGGTGCCGGTCGAGGTGGTCTTCTCCATCGAGCCGTTCCCGCGCATCGGCGACCCCGCGGCGGCCCGCTCGGCCTGAGCCGGCGGGGACGGGCGTGGCCGGCCACACGCCCGTCCCCCCGGCCGCCGGAACGTCGGTCCGGCAGGGCAGGATGTACGCCGAGGGGGTGACGGTCATGGCGGGGCGGATCCGGGACGAGGACATCGCGCTCGTCCGCGAGCGCACCGCCATCGCGGACGTCATCTCCGAGGTGGTGACGCTCAAGTCGGCCGGCGGCGGCAACCTCAAGGGGCTCTGCCCGTTCCACGACGAGAAGAGCCCGTCGTTCAACGTCTCGCCCGCCCGCAACGTGTTCTACTGCTTCGGCTGCGGGGTCGGCGGCGACGCGATCAAGTTCCTGATGGACGCCGAGCACCTCAGCTTCGTCGAGTCCGTCGAGCGGCTCGCCGCCCGCGCCGGCATCCAGTTGCGCTACGTCGAGGACGACCGGTCCACGCCGCGTACCCGCCCGCAGCAGGGGCAGCGGCAGCGTCTGGTGGCCGCGCACGCCGCCGCCGTCGAGTTCTACCGGGCCCAGCTCACCACCGCCGGCGCGCGCCCGGCCCGCGAGTTCCTCGCCGGGCGCGGCTTCGACCGGGCCGCCGCCGAGCGGTACGGCTGCGGCTTCGCCCCCGACGGGTGGGACCTGCTCACCAAGCACCTGCGCCAGCAGGGCTTCACCCACGACGAGCTGGTCACCGGCGGCCTGTCCCGCCCGGCCCGCTCCGGCTCGCTGATCGACCGGTTCCGCCGCCGCCTGATGTGGCCCATCCGGGACATCACCGGCGACGTGATCGGCTTCGGCGCCCGCAAGCTCTTCGACGACGACGACGGCCCGAAATACCTCAACACGCCCGAGACGCCGATCTACAAGAAGTCGCACGTGCTCTACGGCATCGACCAGGCCAAGCGGGAGATCGCCAAGCAGGGCAAGGTGGTGGTGGTCGAGGGCTACACCGACGTGATGGCCTGCCACCTCGCCGACGTGCCGACAGCGGTCGCGACCTGCGGCACCGCGTTCGGCGGCGACCACATCTCGGTGCTGCGCCGGGTGCTGTTCGACAGCGACGAACGGGCCGGGGAGATCATCTTCACATTCGACGGTGACGCCGCCGGCCAGAAGGCGGCGCTGCGCGCCTTCGAGGACGACCAGCGCTTCGTCGGGCGTACCTTCATCGCGGTCAGCCCCGACAACATGGACCCGTGCGAGCTGCGCCTGGCAAAGGGCGACCTGGCCGTGCGTGACCTGGTGGCCCGCCGTGAGCCGCTCGTCGACTTCGCCCTCCGGCACGTGATCAGCCGGTTCGACCTCGACACCGTCGACGGCCGGGTCGAGGCCATGCGCCGCGCCGCGCCGCTGGTGGCGAAGATCAAGGACCGGGAGAAGCGCCCGGAGTACGTGCGCAAGCTCGCCGGTGACCTCGGCATGGAGATCGAGCCGGTGCAGCGTGCGGTGCTCACCGCCGCGAACGGGCAACCGGCGCCCGGTACGCCCGCCGCACCCGCGCGCCCCCGCCCGGGGGCGCCCAGCGTGGACAGTCCCCGGTCCATGGTGGAGCGGGAGGCGCTGAAGCTGGCGTTGCAGGAGCCGGTCCTGGCCGGCCCGATGTTCGACGCGGTCGAGGCGACCGACTACCAGCACCCGGTGCACGTCGCGGTACGCGCCGCAGTCGCAGCGGCCGGCGGCGCGTCCGGCGCCACCGGCGGCGCCGTCTGGATCGAGCGGGTCCGCGACGCCTGCGACGACCTGGCCGGGCAGGCGCTGATCGGTGAGCTGGCGGTGGAGCCGCTGCGCATCGACGGCGAGCCCGACCCGCGGTACGTCTCGATCACCATGGCCCGGCTCCAGTGGAGTTCGGTCACGGGCCGCATCCGCGACCTGAAGTCGAAGATCCAGCGAGTCAACCCGGTGAGCAACAAGGACGAGTACTTCGCCCTGTTCGGAGAACTGCTCTCGCTGGAACAGCACGCACGGGCACTGCGCGAGCAGGCCGCCGGAGGTTTGTGATGGGTCTGTTCAACCGCCGGCCGAAACTGCCCTCGGCCGACCGGCCGCCGCTGGCCGCCGACGAGCGGGTGCTCGCCTGGGCCGCCGCCGGCACCGGCGAGGGCGGCAACGACGGCGTGCTGGTCGCCAGCAACCGCGGGCTCTGGCTGCCCGGCCGCGTGGATCGCCTCGGCTGGCACGACATCCTCAAGGCGGTCTGGTCCGGCCGCGAGCTGACAGTCACCCCGGCCGAGCCGGTCGCCGAGCGCGACGGCTACCTGGTGGTCGCGGACGGCCTCCCCGAGACGTACCTGCTCGTCGACCCGGGCGACCTGCCGCACCAGGTCCGGGCCCGGGTCACCGGCTCGGTGGCGTACACCTCGCACCACGAGGTGCCCGGCGGCTCCGGGCGGATCGCGGCCCGGCGGGTGCCCGGGGTCGACGGCCTGACCTGGACGGTCCGCTACGACCCGGGGACGCCGACCGACGACCAGGCGGTGACCGACGAGACCGTCCGGCTGGTCGCGGCGGCGCGGGCCGCCACCACCCCCGCCGACGCCTGACACCTACACCTTGAGGACGTCGACCTCGTAGAGCGGGATGGAAGCGTCGCGCGTGGCCAGGGTCAGATTCTCCGTGATCGCCTGAGCCACCAGCATGCGGTCGAAGGGATCACGGTGATGCGGCGGGAGGCGGCCCGCGGTGATGGCGTGGTCGTGGGTCACCGGTAGTTCACGGAAACCCATGTCGCGTACCCGTTCGGCCAGATCGGGCGGGCCGGAGAGCTTCCCCGCCTGCTGCTTGATGGTGATCTCCCAGAGGCTGACCGGGGAGAGGAAGACATCTGGGTCGTGGCGTAGCCGGTCGAGGAACTCGACACCGAGGGTGGCGTCGCCGGTGATGGCCCAGAGCGCGACGTGGGTGTCCAGCAGCAGGGTCATGCGCCGATTCCGAAGTCGGCGGCGATCTCGGCGTTGGTCTGTGGCGAGTCCCAGTCACCGGAGAGGTCCACCTGCCCGGCGAGGGAGCCGACCGCCGTGCGGTTGGCGCGGCGCACGAGCGGCACGACCTTCGCCACGGGGGTGCCCGCCCGGTCGATGATGATCTCTTCGCCGCGTTCCACCCGCTCGATGATGCGCGACAGGTGGGTCTTGGCGTCATGCATGTTGTAGTGCACAGCCTCAGCCGACATTGCGCGACCTCCTCGGTTAGCTAAGTCCTTAGTTTAGGCACGTGGGCGGGCGCCGTCGAGGAAGAGCGCGACGATCCGGGCGGGTCCGGTCTCGTCGGTGAGGTCGGCGGCGCGGGCCAGGTGCAGGAACGCGTTCATCAGGAACTCCGGTTCGCCGGTGACGACGCCCTCGGACCGGGCGTCGGCGAAGAACCGGGTCACCGGCGCCAGCATCAGGGCGACGTAGAGGCCCGAGACGTGCTCGCTGGTCGCGGCGGAGACGAGCGGCAGCGTGTCGTAGATGCGCTGCTCGAACGTGACGGCGTCGCCGTGCTGACCGGCGGCGACGGTGGCGAGCGCGTGCAGCCGGTGCGGCACGTCGCCGGGGCCGGCCAGCGCCGCCGAGATCCGGGCGCCGACGTCCCGGATGTACCGCTCCGCCACCGCGATGTAGAGATCCTCCTTGCCGCCGGGGAAGTGGTGGTAGATGGACGGCTTCTGGATGCCGACGCTGCGGCCCACGCCGACCAGGGAGATGCCCCGGTAGCCGGTCGCCGCGAGCTGCTCGGCGAAGGCGTCCATGATCTGGGTGCGGGTGTCGGCTGGGCTCATCGGTTCTTCCTCGCGTGGTGGAGGGCGAGGGCGCAGGCCGCGGTCCCAGCGACGGCGAGGGTGACGATCGCCGCCACGCCGATCGGGGCCGCGGTGAGCGCCGCGTCGCCGCCGAGCTGGCGGGCGGTGTCGACGATATAGGTGAGCGGGTTGACCACGGCGATCACCCGCATCCAGCCGGCGAGTTCGTCGACCGGCGCGAACACGCCGGTGAAGAACGACAGGCCGAACACGGCGAGCGTGACCAGGTTGGTGGCCGACGCCGAGGCCGACCGGATCGCGAGCGCCGTGCTCAGCAGCGCGACACCGACGCCCAGGGCCAGCATCAGCAGCAGCATCCCGGCGACGCCGGACCAGCTCGCCGGCCGGTAGCCGATCGCCGCGGCCCCGGCCACTGTCACCGCCATCTGGAGGACGACGGCGATCAGCGCGGCGACGACCGGGCCGACGAGGAACGGTGTCGTGGTGCCGTGGGCGAGCCGCAGGCGGTCGAGGTATCCGCTGCTGAGGTCGCCCAGCACCAGCGTGCCGGCGGCGCCCGCGCCGGTGGCGACGCCGGTGAGCAGGATCAGCGGCAGCAGGAACGCGATGAAGCTCGTCCCGTCCAGGTAGGTGCTGCCGACGGCGTCGAGCTGCCCGGCGTAGACGAGCAGGAAGAACAGGGACTGGGCGACCGGGGCGACAAGCAGTGCGGGCGTACGGAGCACGGCACGCGTGGAGCGTCTGATCGCCGCGAGGACGACAGGGGCCGGGGAGTGGCGGGGCGGGGCGACTGCGAGCGGGAGCACGGGTTCGGGCCTTTCGGGGTGCGGTGGGATCACGCCTCAGCGGGCGGCGAGGGCGACGAAGACGTCGTCGAGGGAGGGCTCGGCGAGGTGCAGCCGGGTGATGTCGGCGGCGGCGTCTCCGGCCTCGACCAGGGCCTTCGCCAGGGCGCGCGGGTCGTCGGGAACGCTGAGGCGTACCCGGTCCGGGCGGTCGGGGTCGGCGCGGAACCCGGCCTCGGACGCGGCGGCGAACGCGGCAGCGGCGGCGGCGCCGGACAGGTCGAGCGTGAGCGTACGGGCGCCGACGCGCTGCTTGAGCGACGCCGGTGAACCCTGGGCGACCACCCGGCCGTCCCGGAGCACCGCGATCTCGGTGGCGAGCACGTCCGCCTCGTGCAGGTCCTGGGTCGAGATGAGCAGCGACGTGCCGGCCTGGTTGAGGCGGGTCAGCTCGGTCCAGAAGTCGATGCGCGCGAGCGGGTCCAGGCCGGTGGTCGGCTCGTCCAGGATCACCACGGCGGGCTCGGCGACGAGCGCCACGGCCAGGTCGAGCTTGCGGCGGGTGCCGCCGGAGAGCGTGGCGACCCGGGCCGCGCGGTGCTCGCCCAGGCCGAACAGGTCGACCAGTTCCCGCGTACGGCGGGCCCGCTCCCGGCGGCCGAGCCCGAGCGCCACGCCGTGGAAGTCGAGCACCTCGGTGGGGGTGGCCAGCGGGTCCAGGGCGTTCGACTGCGGCGCGAGGCCGATCAGGCGCCGGGCGTCCCGCGCCTGCGTGACGGTGTCGAAGCCGCCGACGCGTACCGAGCCGGACGTCGGGGTGCGCAGCGTCGCGATGATCTCCAGCAGCGTGGACTTGCCGGCGCCGTTGTGGCCGAGCACGACGAACCGGCTGCCCGGCGCGACTGTCAGGTCGAGCGCGCGCAGGGCGTCGCGCGTCCCGTAGGTCTTGGTCAGGGCGGTGGCGAGCACGAGCGGGGTCATACGCACCACCCTACCGACCGGTTGGTAGGGGAGCCAAATCCGGTTGTCGGCCCACCCGTCCGCCGTTAGCGTCGCGGCATGTTCGCCACCGACCGGGTCCGCCTGCGTCCGCCCACCCCCGACGACGCGCCGGACATGTTCCGGCTGCACAGCGACCCGGAGCTGCACCTGGTCACCGACGACGAGCCGTTCCTGCCGCACCACGTCGGGCAGGTCCGGGCCCGGCTGGAGAAGCGTGCCGCCGAGCAGCCGGAGGCCGCCGCTCCGGTGTCGCTGCTGGCCGAGACCGTCGCCGACGGCACGTTCCTCGGCACCGGCGTGCTCTGGGGCATCAACGCCTTCAACGGGTACGCCCACCTCGGCATCACGCTGCTGCCCGAGGCGCGCGGCCAGGGCTACGGCACCGAGGTGATCCGGCTGCTCTGCCGGTACGGCTTCCGCAACCGCAACCTGCGCCGGCTGGAGATCGAGACGCTCGCCGGCAACACGGCCATGCGGCGTACCGCCGAGCGGTGCGGCTTCGTCCACGAGGGCACCCAGCGGGACCGCGAGTACGACGGCGACGGCTTCACCGACCTGGTGATCTACGGCCTGCTGCGGCGCGACTGGACGCCGTAGCAGGCGGTCCCGCGCTCAGCCGGTGCGGTAGAACCGCTGCGCGCCCGGGTGCAACGGGATCGGGCGGGTCGCCGCGGCACTGGACCGGTTGAAGTTCGCCGCCTCCGGGTGCACCTGGATCAACTCGCCCTGCCAGGTGAACAGCACCCGGGTCAGGTCGTACGCGAGCTGCTCCGGCATGTCCGCCGCCACCAGGATCACGTTCGACACGGTGATGGTCGGCGTCGGCTCGGGCGTGCCGTAGACCTCCTTCGGCAGCGTCGCGGTGGTGTAGACAGCGCCGAAGCGGGCGCTCAGCGGCTCGATCAGCTCGTCGATCGGCAGCAGCCGGAACGTGCCCGGTGCGGACGAGAGCAGATCCTTCACACCGGGAGTGGGCAGACCGCCGGAGAAGAACATGGCGTCCAGGCCCTTGGCGCGCATCCGCTTGACCGTCTCCGGCAGCGACAGGTTGAACCGCTGGATGTCCCGGTTCGGGTCGATGCCGCCGGCGGTGAGCAGGCGCCCGGCGATGATGTCGGTGCCGGACTTCGGCGAACCGGTGGAGATGCGCTTGCCGCGCAGGTCGGCGAAGCTGCCGATCTTTCCGTCGGCGCGGACGATCACGTGGGTGTAGTTGCTGTAGACCCGGGCCAGCGCCCGTACCGGCTGCGGCTGCTTGTCGAACGCCCCTCGCCCGTCGACCGCGTCCGCCGCCGTGTCGGCCAGGCTGAACGCGATCTCCATGTCCCCGCTGGCCACCCGGGTGATGTTCTCCACCGACGCGCCGGTCGGCTCCGCCCGCGCCTCGTACCCGGGCAGGTGGCGGGTGATCAGGTCGGCGTACCCGCCGCCGAGCTGGTAGTACACGCCTGTGGTGTTGCCGGTGGCCAGGAAGATCCGCCCGCCGTGCCACGCCTCCGGGGTGGAGTCCTCGGCCGCGCAGCCGACCACCAGCACCGCCGTCATCAGCGCGGCCAGCAGCCGCAGCGGGCGGCCGGTCACCGTCGCACCGCCGGTTCCAGCGCCTCCGCCACCCGCTGCACGAGCGTCGCCGTCTCGTAGCCGATCTGCCCCAGGTCGCAGCCGGGCGCGGCCAGCACGCCGAGCAGCGCCCGCTCACCCACGGCCATCACCAGCATCACCCCGCCGTCCATGTCCACGATCTGCTGGCGTACCCGGCCGGCGGACATCAGCCGGGCCGCGCCCACTGTCAGGCTCGCCAGCCCGCTGATCACCGCCGCGAGCTGGTCGACCTGGTCGGGGGCGAGGTCGGGTGAGGACGCCAGCCGCAGCCCGTCCTCGGAGACCGCGAGCGCGTGCGAGACGTCCGGCACCTGCTCGGCGAAGTTCGCCAGCAGCCAGTCCAGGCCGGCGGAGGACGGTGAGGTCATGGTCTTCTCCCGTTGGGTGTGGTGTTCGGGGCACGGCGGGTCGCGCTGGCCACCCCCTCGGCGAGGGCGGACAGCCGGGCACGTACCACTTCGGGGTCGAGCAGGTCGATCGCCGGCGGCGGCGCGGTGGTGTCCGGCATCGGCTCGGGCAGGTGGCCGCCCACCTGCCGCCGTGGTAGCCCGGCGGCGGTGGTCGGGACGGGCGTCGGCGGCACGCTCACCGGCCGGATCCGCGCCGCGCTCGGCGCCAGCAGCGCGCCACCGGGCGTGCGGACGGCGGCGACGCCGCGCACCGGGCCGACGGTCGTGGCGCTGGTGACGAGACTGCGGCCACCGGCCGGCCCGGACTTGAACCAGGCCGCGGCGCGCTGTCGCCGCTCGGCCGTCGGCCGGGACGCCACCGACTCGACCCGGGTCAGCACCGATTCCGGTACGTCGACCTGTGCCACAGTGCCGGTGCCCGGGTTGTGCAACTGCACCCGGATCCCGTGCCGGGCGGCCAGGTGGGCCACCACGTGCAGGCCCATGCTGCCCGCCGCCGCGCTGGACAGCGTGGCCGGCGCGGCCAGCCGATCGTTGATCTCGGTCAGCCGGCTCTCGCTGACACCGATGCCCTGGTCGTGTACGCGCAGCACCAGCCCGTCGACGGTGCGCCGCCCGTCGACGAGCACCCGGGCCTCCGGTGGCGAGTAGACGGTGGCGTTCTCCAGCAGCTCGGCCAGCAGGTGCACCAGGTTGCCGGCCGCCGCGCCGTGCACCGCAGCGGTCGGCACGTCGATCTCGACCCGCGGGTAGTCCTCGATCTCGGAGGCCGCCGCCCGCACCACGTCGTCCAGCAGCAACGCGCCCTCGTGCCCCCGGCCGGGCTCGCCACCGGCGAGCACCAGCAGGTTCTCGCCGTTGCGGCGCAACCGGGCGGCGAGGTGGTCCAGCGCGAACAGGCGGGCCAGCGCGTCCGGGTCGGTCTCCTCGCGCTCGAAGTCGTCGAGCAGCCGCAGCTGCCGGGTGATGAGCGTACGGATGCGCCGGGCCAGCGCCTCCGCCATCCGGGTCACGTCCAGCCGCAACTCGGCCTGCTGCCCGGCCAGCCGCAACGCGGCCCGGTTCACCGTGTCGAACGCCTCGGCGACCTGCGCCACCTCGTCCTTGCCGCGCCTGATCCCGTCGGTCATCCGGGTCGCCGGACCCTCCGCCGGGGTCCGCTCGCCCGCCGCGATCGCGGTGATCCGTTCCGGCAGCTCCCGGTTCGCCATGGTGAGCGCGGCCACCCGCAGCCGGCGCAACCGGCGGCTGGTGCGTACCGCCAGCAGCACTGCGGTGACGAGCGAGCCGAGTGCGACGGTGCTCGTCGCGCCGGCGGTCAGCACCGCACGCAACCGGGCCGTCCCGGCCAGGTCCGCCGCGTCCCGGTCCAGCCCGTCGGTCAGGTCCCGGCCGAGCAGGTTGTACCGGCGGATCGCGCCGCTCTGCGCCACGTACCAGGCGTCACCGTCGGTCTTCACCGTGCCCGGCGCGCCGTCGGAGTCGAGCACGGCGTCACCCATCCGGCGGGCAGTGGTCACGTCGGTGCCGTCGACCAGCCGGTACCAGGCCCTGTTCGCCGGGGCGGAGGCGATCCGCAGGAACTCGGCCTGCCGCTGCTCCCGGGCACCCCGCAGCCGGCCCAGCCGGGCCAGCTCGCCACTTTGCAGTCCACCCCTGACGAACACCGCCCGCAGCAGGTCGCGCTCCAGCGCGGACAGGTGCTCCTGGGCGGCCACCGCTGCCACCTCGCGCGCCTGGTTGGCCAGGTCGGCGTCGCGGAGCTGACTCGGCAGCGCGTCCGCGACCGCGAGCAGCGACTCCACGAGCGACACGTACGCCGGGTCGCCGCGCTCACCGGCCAACGCCAGGTCCCGGGTGGGTGCGAGCTGCGCCAGGCGCCCGCCCACGTCGTCGAGCACCCCGGCCAGATCCGGGGCGGCCCGGCGCGCGTCACCCTGCGCCGAGCGGTAGCGCTCCACCGCCGTGTCCACCCGCCGACGCTGCGCGTCCACGAGCGGGCGGCCGGACGTACCGCCGCGCTGGCGCAACGCGGCCGTCTCGGCCAGTTCTCGTTCCAGCTCGTGCACCAGCCGTACGGTCGCGGTGGCGGTGCCGGCCAGCACGCGGGCCCGGTCGGCGTCGGCGGACGCGTCGAGCGCGGCGCCGGTCTGCGCCGCCCCCAGCACGACCAGACCGGCAGTGGCCACCAGGATCGGGGCCAGCAGTTGGACGCGGACCGAGCGGAGGCGTCCGGTGCGGTCCGCGGAGCGGTGATGCCGGCGTACGCGGGCCGGGTGGGGCAGCGGCACGGGGGTCTCCGGGTCGGGTCGGTGGGCCGGGCCCGGACGCGCGTCCGGGCCCGGCCCGTTCGGGTCAGCTCGCGCCGAGGTCGCTCAGCGCCCGCTCCGCGCCGCGGTGCAGCGGCACCGGGTCGGTCTTGCGGGCGTTGCCCAGCTCGATGCCCTTCGCCGCCGGGTTCGCCTGGGCCAGGGCGTCCTTGGAGTCGAACACCGTACGGGTGATCGCGCAGGCCACGTCGGCGTCCAGGTTGTCCCGCACCAGCAGCACGTTCGGCACCACGATGGTGGGCACGTCGGCCGGGGTCCGGTAGATGTCCTTGCCGATGGTGCCCGCCTGGTACGCCGGGTTCAGCTCGGCCATCTTCGGCAGCAGCGGGCTGATGTCGACGAACTTCACCTTGTCGCCCGACGTGGTGAACAGGTCGGTGACCCCGCCGGTCGGCACGCCGCCGGACCAGAAGAAGCCGTCGATGCTGCCGTCCTTCATGCCGTCGACGGTCTTGGTGAGGTCCAGCCGCTGCGCCTGGATGTCCTTGGCCGGGTCCAGTCCGGCGGCGGTGAGCAGCCGGTTGGCGATGACCTCGGTGCCGGACTTGGGCGAGCCGGTGGAGATCTTCTTGCCCTTCATGTCGGCCACCGACGTGATCCCCGCGTCGGCGCGGACCACCACCTGCGTGTAGTTGTCGTAGATCCGGGCCAGCGCCTTCACCGGCTGCGGCGAGCTGAAGCTCCCCTTGCCCTGCACCGCGTTGACGGCGGTGTCGAACAGCGAGAACGCCACGTCGTACTGGCCGGCGACGAGCTGCTCGACGTTCTGCACCGAGGCGCCGGTCTCGGCGGCCGTCCCGGTGAGCTTGCCGTCGGTGGACTTGCTCAGCTCACCGGCGAGCGCGTTGCCGACCACGTAGTAGACGCCCGTGGCGTTGCCGGTGGCGATGCCGACCCGGGTGTCCTTGGTGACCTTGCAGCTGACCTCGCGGGCGGCGTCGTCCTTCGCCGCGCCGTCCTGACGGCCCCCGCAGCCGGCGGCACCGGCGGCGACCAGGACCAGTGCCCCGACACCCGCCACTATCCTCGCGTCGATCCGTCCCACTCTCTCTCCTCCCCAAGGTCCACGGATTCTTCGACCGCCGGGCGGCCGGCGTGCCCGGCGGCGCCACGTCGGACGTACACGCCCGCGACCGCGAGCGCGGCGAGCGCCGCGCCGATCGCCATGGGCAGTGGTTCCAGCCAGAGCAGCACCAGCCCGGCGATCGCGCCGACGATCCGCTCCGGCACGCCGGCCGGGCCCACACCGGGCAGCCAGCCGCCGGCCGCGACCGCCAGCACGGCGACGCCCAGTGCCGACACCAGGCCGGCCGTCACGATCCGCCCGGCGCCGCCGATGCCGAGCAGGCCGAGACCGGTCGGTGTGATCACGAAGGCCAGCGGAATCAGGTACGCAGGCAGCGCGTACCGCAGGGTCTGCCACATGGTCGGCACCAGCCGGCCGCCGGTGACCGCGGCGGCGGCGACAGCTGCGAGCGCGGTCGGCGGCGAGACCTCGGACAGCACCGCGAAGTAGAAGACGAACATGGCCGCGGCGGGCGCTTCGACGCCCAGGTTGAGCAGCGCCGGACCGATGATCACCCAGCCGATGACGAACGAGGCGGTGACCGGCACGGCGAGGCCGAGCAGGCTGAGCGCGACGGCGGCGAGCACGGCGGTGAGGGCCAGCACCACTGCCGGCTCGGAGCTGACCGCCTGCGCCCCGTCGATCAGCAGCGCGGCGGCCTGCGGCCCGAGGCCGGTCTTCGTGGTGGTGGCGGTGATGATGCCGGCCGCGGCGCAGACGGCGCTCACCGCGAGCACCCCGCGTACGCCGTCGCGCAGCGCCTCCACCAGCCGGGCCGGCGTGAGACGGTGTCGCCGGTCCAGGAAGGACAGCACGGCGGCGAGCGCGGTGGCGATGACGACCGCGCGCATCGCCGACGCGCCGAGCGCGAGCACCACGATGATCACGAAGAGCGAGAGGAAGTGGTAGCCGAAGCGGGCCAGCAGCCGCCAGGCCGAGCCGGTGTCGATGACCACCGGGCGGACCCCGGAGCGCCGGGCGTCGATCTCGACGGAGAGCAGGATGCCCAGGTAGTAGAGGATCGTCGGCACCGTTGCCCAGCCGAGCACCTGGAGGTAGGAGACGCCCAGGTACTCGGCGATGATGAACGCCGCGGCGCCCAGCGTCGGCGGCGACAGGATCGCCCCCACACCGGCGGCGGCGAGCATGCCGCCCGCCCGCTCGGCCGGGTAGCCGGCGCGGCGCAGGATGGGCCAGGTCACCGCGCCGATGCTGACCGTGGTGGCGGCGCCGGAGCCGGAGACCGTGCCGAGCAGGAAACCCGAGGCGACTGCGGTGCGCCCGGCGGCCGTCCGGGAGCGGCGGAACGCGGCGGCGGACAGCTCCACGAAGAACCGGCCCGCGCCGGACAGGTTGAGCACCGCGCCGTAGATGGTGAACAGCACGATGTAGGAGGCGGCCACGTCCAGCGGGGTGCCGTAGAAGCCGCTGTCGGAGTTGTAGAACGCGTCGACGAGCTGCCCGAAGTCGAGCCCCGCGTGCGCCACCGGCCACGACTGCGGCAGCAGCCCGCCGTAGTAGCCGTACCCGAGGAACAGCACGCAGACCGCCGGCAGGATCCATCCGGTCGTGCGCCGGCACGCCTCCAGCAGCAGGAGCAGCAGCCCGGTGCCGAACGCCACGTCCAGCGGATCGAGCAGGCCCTGCCGGTCGAGGAAGGCGTCGTACCCGCCGCCACCGGCGCCGATGGTGACCGGCAGCACCGGGTAGAGGCAGACGACGAGCGCCGCGAGGGCCAGCAGCCAGTCCACGGGCGTCGGTCCGCGCCGGTCGTCCGCGTCGGCCGCGTCAGCCTTGACGCGTCGCAGCCGCACCCCCGAGGGGTACGCGAGGAACACGATCGGCAGGACGCCGGCCAGGAAGAAGATCAGGTAGTACTTGCTGCCCTGGGCCAGCGGGAAGAACACCTGCCAGAGCGTCAGCAGCCCGACCGCGACGGTGATGCCGGTGAAGAGGACACCGACCGGTCCGGCGAGTACGCGTCCCGGCTTCTCCTCCTCGAACCGGGCGGCCAGTTCGCGGGCGTCCTGGGTTTGTTCCTGGCTCTCGCTCTTGTCGCGGGTCTCGTGCTCGCCTGCGGTGTGGTGCTCGTCCGCGGTGTGGTGCTCGCCTGCGGTGCGGTGCGCTGCTCGGCTGTGGTGGTGGGTCTCGCCCGGCCCGTCGTCGGCCCACTCGGGCCCGGCGACGCTTCCGTCGTCCGGCGGCAGCGACACCACCTCGGCGTCCACGTCGGACCCCGGTCGTCCGCCGGACGGCGGCCGGGGTTTGGGGGGAGTCGCGTCGGAGGGGCGAACGGGCGGCACGAGGGGGCACGATACGCGAATAGCGCGCATGTTGGGAACATTGCCGATCGTGATTGCAATGAGTGACGGAATGGAGCTTCGCTCACTCGCGTCACTTATTTCTTGAAACTGTTTCGCAATGGCGGGAGAAGGGTTCTCCCGGCTCTCTCCCGATATCACTTACAACGATGAAGAATGAACGTGCCGGGGATGCTTGTCGTCACGCAACGTGTCCACTGAGGTGGGTGCGTCTTTCGTGGCGGCTCGCGCGGACGGCGCCCGTAGCGCCCCGCTCGCGCCGCGCTGTGTGCGCTCGCGCCCGCCACGCTCACCCGGTTGGGAAATGGCTGGAAAGCGTCTTCGCCGTCTCACGTTTCCACGATCGACTCCACTTCGCCGAGGTGGTGGCATCGGAAGACGGATCACGCGTTACCCCAGCGCCCCGGCTTTCGCCGCCCGCACACCGCGCTCTCGCTTCCGCACACGGTGGCCGGTCAACCGGTGGCCGACCCTCGGTGAGTGGAACGTCATGGGTGCTTCCGGCCCCGTTTGACACCCATGACGTTCCACTCGTCGTGACGGTCGTCGTGATGGTGGCGATCGGTGGTCGCGGTGGAGCGACGGCTCGCCGGGATTCGGGCGGGAAGTGGCGGGGCGGCGGTGGGAGCGCTGCCCCCGCCGCCTTTGCTCTGCATCCATCGGCGCACATGGTTACGGAGCGTGTCTGTCGCGCGCGTGGCTGCAGAGCCAGAGGCGGCGAGCGGGCGGAAGGTGCCGACGGGGGAGGCGGTGACAGGGCGCGGGCAGTGGAGCGGGTGGGAGTTGAGGGCCGGGCGGGGTCGCGGAAGGGGCCGGCAGGGAGGTGGGTGGGGACGGTCGCCGGCGGTCGAGTGGCCGGTTTGCGGGTGCGGTGGTTATCGCTGCCCTCGTCAGGGCATGTCGTGCGGGACGACATGACGACGAGGAGGTGCCATGGCCGCCCGCGACGACGCCCACGACGTCCACGAGGACACCCGCGACGGGCGTGAGGACGCCCCCACCACGCGCGACGACGCCCGCGCCGGGCACGACCGGCCGGACGGGCGGAAGCACGCCGGACCGGTGGGGCCGGACGACGGGCCGGACAGCCCGGCCGACCTGTCGGCGACGGGCTGGATGGCGACCCTCAAGCGGACCGTGCGGGAGTTCCAGGACGACAGCCTGACCGACTGGGCCGCCGCGCTCACCTACTACGGCGTGCTCTCCATCTTCCCGGGCGTCCTGGTGCTGATCTCGGTGCTCGGCCTGCTCGGGGACCGGGCCACCGAGGGGGTGCGGGACACCGTCGGGCAGGCGGTGCCGGAGGAGAACATCCGCCGCATCATCGAGAGCGCTATCGACCAGGCGGGCCAGTCCGGCGGGCTGGCGAGCATCGCGGCGATCGTCGGTCTGGTGGCGGCGTTCTGGTCGGCGTCCGGTTACGTCGCCGCGTTCATGCGGGCCTCGAACAGCATCTACGACGTGCCGGAGGGGCGGCCGATCTGGAAGACGCTGCCGGTACGCCTCGGCGTGACCGCGGTGATCGGCGTGATGCTGCTGATCAGCGCCGTGATCGTGGTGTTCACCGGCGGGCTGGCCGAGCAGGCCGGGAACGCGATCGGGCTGGGCGAGACCGCCGTGACGGTGTGGAACATCGCCAAGTGGCCGGTGCTGCTGGTGCTGGTGAGCCTGATGTTCGCGATCCTTTACTGGGCCTCGCCGAACGCCCGGCACGGCGGCTTCCGCTGGGTCAGCCCCGGCGGCGTGCTCGCGGTGGTGCTCTGGCTGGTGGTGTCCGGCCTGTTCGCGCTCTACGTGAGCAACTTCGGCTCGTACAACAAGACGTACGGCGCGGTGGCCGGCGTGATCATCTTCCTGGTGTGGCTCTGGCTGAGCAACGTCGCCATCCTGCTCGGCGCCGAGTTCGACGCCGAGCTGGAGCGCAGCCGCGCCATCGCCGCCGGGCACCCGGCCGACGAGGAGCCCTACGTCGAGCTGCGCGACGACCGCAAGCTGCGCAAGAAGGGCCGCGCGCACTCCCGCTGACCCCCAGAACGCATCGCCCCGCCCGGAAGAATCCCCGGCGGGGCGATGCGTTTTCATGATCCGGAACTCGCTTTTGTTCGTATGGACAAAAGTTTGCATCAGACGTGCCGAAGCTATGGACATGCGGCCCGGAAGGCTCCTACTGTGTCGGACACAACACACATCGCTGTCGTCGATGTGACGGACTTCCGATGCGGAGGTGACTGCCGGTGCGGACGGTCGACCCCCTGCACGTACGGCTTCTGCGACTGCTCCGGGACGAGGGCGCGGTGTCCCGCGCCGAACTCGGCGACCGGCTCCAGATGCCCCGCCCGCGCCTGCTCGCCGAGCTGGAACGCCTGGTCTCCCTCGGCTACGTGGCCGAGGCGGGGCTGGCCGCCTCCCGGGGCGGGCGGCGCTCCACCCTCGTCGAACTGAGCCCGCACCTGCGGTTCGCCGCCGTCGACCTGGGCGCCAGTTCGATCGACGTGGAGGTGGTGAACGGCCGGCTGGAGACGGTGGCCGCCTACACCGAGACCGCCGACATCCGCTCCGGCCCGAAGGTGACGCTCCAGCGGGTCAACGAGCTGCTGCACAAGGCCAAGGTGGACGGCGCGTACGAGCGGCTCGACGCGGTGGGCATCGGCGTACCGGGGCCGGTCAGCTTCCGCGACGGCGTGCCGGTCTCCCCGCCGATCATGCCGGGCTGGGACCGGTTCCCGGTCCGCGAGCTGCTCACCCGTGAGCACGGCTGCCCGGCCGTGGTCGACAACGACGTCAACATCATGGCGATCGGCGAGCGGCACGGCGGCGTGGCCCACTCGGTCGACGACTTCCTGTTCATCAAGATCGGCACCGGTATCGGCTGCGGCATCTACCTGCACGGCGAGGTCTACCGGGGCACCGACGGCTGCGCCGGGGACATCGGCCACATCCAGGTCGACCCGAACGGCCCGATGTGCAGCTGCGGCAACCTCGGCTGCCTCGAGGCGGTGTTCAGCGGCGCCGCGCTGGCCCGGGAGGCGACAGTCGCGGCCCGCACCGAGGTGTCCCCGGCACTGGCCGAGCGGCTCGCGGCCCGGGGGATGGTGACCGCGCTGGACGTGGCGCAGGGGGCGATCGAGGGGGACGTCACCTGCATCCAGCTCATCCGCGACGGCGGCCGGCGGGTCGGGAGCGTACTGGCCGGGCTGGTCAGCTTCACCAACCCGTCGATGATCGTCATCGGCGGCGGGCTCGCCCAGCTCGGGCACATCCTGCTGGCCGAGATCCGCAGCGTGGTCTACCGCCGCTCGCTGCCACTGGCCACCGGCAACCTGCCCGTCGTCCTGTCCGAGCTGGGCCCGCGCGCCGGCGTCGCCGGCGCGGCGGTGCTGGCCAGTGACCTCGCATTCGGGGAGGCAGCGTGAACGACACCGGCAAGCCGCTCGTCGAGGCGCCCGCGGACGCCGTCGCGGGCGAGGTGGTCCTGCGCCTCACCGACGTCGTCAAGACGTTCCCGGGGGTACGCGCGCTCGACGGCGTGCAACTGGAGGTGCGGGCCGGAGAGGTCCACTGCCTGCTGGGGCAGAACGGCGCCGGTAAGTCCACACTCATCAAGGTGCTGGCCGGGGTGCACCGGCCGGACTCCGGCGAGGTGCTCTGGCGGGGCGAGCCGGCCTCGTTCGCCAACCCGCAGGCCGCCATGCGCGCCGGCATCGCCACGATCTACCAGGAACTCGACCTGGTCGACGACCTGTCGGTGGCGGAGAACGCGTTCCTCGGCCACGAGCCGCGCCGGTTCGGCTTCGTCCGGCGGGGGCACATGGCCCGGCGTACCCGGCAGATCCTGGCACGGCTCGGCCACCCGGAGATCCCGCCGGGACGGCTGGTGCGGCACCTGCCCGCCGCCGGGAAGCAGATCGTCAGCATGGCCCGGGCGCTGTCCCACGAGGCGCGGCTGATCATCATGGACGAGCCGAGCGCGGTGCTGGCCCACGACGAGGTGGCGAACCTGTTCCGGATCATCCGGGAACTCACCGCGCAGGGCATCGCGGTCATCTACATCTCGCACCGGCTGGAGGAGATCCGCGAGATCGGCGACCGGGTCACCGTACTCAAGGACGGCCGGACCACGGCGGCGAGCCTGCCGGCCCGCGAGACGCCGACCCGCGACCTGGTCGCCCGGATGACCGGGCGGACCATCGAGTACGTCTTCCCGCAGCGCCCGGCCGACCACGGGGGCGGCGCGGAGCTGCTGCGGGTGGACGGGCTGACCCGGCACGGCGAGTTCGCCGACGTCTCGCTCGGGGTCCGGGCGGGAGAGATCGTCGGCATCGCCGGGCTGGTCGGTTCCGGCCGGTCGGAACTGCTGGAGACCATCTTCGGCGCGCGCCGGGCGCACGCCGGGACGGTCCGGGTGGACGGCCGTGCGCTGCGTCCCGGCAGTGTGGGCGCGGCGGTACGGGCCGGGATGGGCATGGCGCCGGAGGAGCGCAAGAGTCAGGCGCTGCTGCTCGGCGAACCGATCTACCGCAACGTCACGCTCGCCACGTTCAGCAGGTACGCCCGCCTCGGCTTCACCGACACCGGACGGGAACGCGCCGAGGCGGACCGGATCGCCGCGTCGCTGGAGCTGCGGCCCCGGGACGTACGCCGACCGGTGCGCACGCTGTCGGGCGGCAACCAGCAGAAGGTGGTGGTCGGGCGGTGGCTGCTCGGAGACACCCGGCTGCTGCTGCTCGACGAGCCGACCCGGGGCGTGGACGTGGGCGCCCGCGCCGAGCTGTACCAGGTGATCCGCGATCTGGCCGCCCGTGGCGTCGGGGTGCTGCTGGTCTCCAGCGAGGTGCCCGAGGTGCTGGGCCTGGCCGACCGGGTGCTGGTGATGCGGGAGGGCCGGGTGGTCCGCGAGGCCCCGGCCGGCGAACTGGACGAGAACACAGTGCTCGACCTCGTCATGGCGGGGTCTCTCATGGAAGGCGCACCGGCATGAGCGATGTCAGAGAATCCTCGCTGCCCGCGCAGTCGCCGCCGGTGGAGCGGACGGAGACCGCGAAGGCCGGCGCGCCGGCGAAGCTCTCCTGGTGGCGCGGTGACGGCGGGGAGGGCGTCAAGCGCAACCTCGGCCTGCTCGCCACGCTCGTCGTGCTGGTGGTCATCGGCGTCCTGACCCGCCCCGACCTCTACGGCGACCCGAACTGGGTGTGGGGCAACACGCTCACCATCCTCAAGCTCGCCTCGGTGGTCGGCGTGGTCACCGTCGGCATGACCTTCGTGATCATCGGCGGGGGCATCGACCTGTCGGTCGGCGCGATCGTCGCCCTCGCCGGGGTCTGGTGCACCACAGTGGCCACGCAGAGCTACGGCGCGGGCGGCATGATCTTCACCGCGCTCACAGTCGGGCTCGCCGTCGGCGTGGTGAACGGGCTGCTCGTCTCGTACGGGCGGCTGGTGCCGTTCATCGCCACGCTCGCCATGCTCGTGGCCGCCCGGGGGCTGGCGGCGGAGATCTCCGACAAGCAGACCCAGGTGTCGGGCAACACGTTCATCAACGGCATCGCCAGCACGAACGTGCTCGGCATCCCGCTGCTGGTCTACATCCTGGTGGCGGTGGTGGCGGCCGGCTGGGTGCTGCTGAACCGGACCACGTTCGGCCGCCGTACGGTGGCGGTCGGCGGCAACCCGGAGGCGGCCCGGCTGGCAGGCATCAACGTCCGCCGGCACACGGTGCTCCTCTACGCGCTGTCCGGCCTGTGCTGCGGCATCGCCGCGGTCATGCTGACCGCGCAGGCCACCTCCGCGCAGGCGGCGATGGCCAACCTCTACGAGCTGGACGCGATCGCCGCCGCGATCATCGGCGGCACGCTGCTCAGCGGCGGGCGGGGAACGATCATCGGCTCCCTGCTCGGGGTGATCATCTTCTCCACCATCACCAACCTGTTCGCCATCAACAACCTCTCCGCCGAGGCCCAGAACATGGTCAAGGGCGGCATCATCGTCGCCGCCGTCCTGGTCCAGCAGGTGCAGTTCGGCAGTCTCACCCAGTTCCTCGCCCGCAACCGGGCCACCACCACCTGACCCCACGCGCACACCCGGCTGCCGTCGTACCGACTGTGGTCCGGCCCGCCACACCCGAAACCACCCCACCACCTCATCCCAGGAGGCGTCATGAGAACACCGCGCCATGACCTGTCCCGCCGCCGGCTGCTCTTCGGCGGGGCCGCCGTCTCCGCCGGGGTGCTGCTCGCCGGCTGCACCAGCAACGAGCAGAACCCGACCGAGGCGCAGACCAAGGCGGCCGGTTCCGGCGCCAACACCGAGACGGGCAAGAAGGTGAGCATCGGCTTCTCCGCCCCGGCCGCCGACCACGGCTGGATCGCCGCCATCACCAACAACGCCAAGGCCCAGGCCGGGGCGTACCAGGACGTCGAGCTGAAGTCGGTCGAGGCCGGCGCGGACGCGGCGGCCCAGCGGGCGGCGCTGTCCACGCTGATCTCGCAGAAGCCCGACGTGATCGTGCTGCTGCCGCACGACGGCAAGGAACTCAACGCGTTCGGCCTGGAGGCGATGAAGGCCGGCATCCCGGTGGTCAACCTGGACCGGGCCTTCCCGGACGCGCGGGCCTACCGGCTGCAGATCAAGGGCGACAACTACGGCATGGGGGTGGCCGCCGCCACCTACATCGCCGAGCAGCTCAAGGCCAAGGGCGTCAGCAACCCGGTGATCGGCGAGATCCCCGGCATCGAGTCGCTGGAGCTGACCCAGGAACGGTCGAAGGGGTTCGCCGACACGCTCGCCTCGTACGGGTTCAAGGTCGCCAACCGGCGGCCCGCGGAGTTCACAGTGGACTCGGGGCAGCAGGCCGCCACCGGTCTGTTCCAGGCGCTGCCGAAGATCGACGCGGTCTGGAACCACGACGACGACCAGGGCATCGGTGTGCTCGCGGCGGTCAACCAGGCCAACCGCAAGGAATTCGTCATGGTCGGCGGCGCCGGCTCCAAGAAGGCCATGGAGGACATCGCCGCCGACAACACGGTCCTCAAGGCCACAGTCACCTACAGCCCGTCGATGGCCTCCTCGGCCATCTCCCTGGCTCGCCTGATCGGCCAGGGCAAGGGCATGTCCGACCTGGTCGAACTCCAGGTACCGAAGGAGATCGTGCTCGCCTCCGAGACGATCACCAAGGAGAACGCGAGCGACTACCTGAAGCTCGGGTTCTGACACACGGGGGGAGACCCACCTTGTCCAGTCACGACAGCATCCTTCGGGTCGGCATGGTCGGCTACGCGTTCATGGGCGCCGCGCACTCCCAGGCGTGGCGCACCGTGAACCGGGTGTTCGACCTGCCGGCGCGGGTGCGGATGGCGCTCGTCTGCGGCCGCGACGAGCCGAAGGTGGCCGAGGCCGCCGACCGGCTCGGCTGGGACGGCTACACCACCGACTGGCGGCGGCTCGTCGAGTCCGACGAGATCGACGTGGTCGACATCTGCACGCCGGGGGACAGCCACCGCGAGATCGCACTCGCCGCGCTCGCCGCGGGCAAGCACGTGCTGTGCGAGAAGCCGCTCGCGAACAGCGTCGCCGAGGCTCGGGAGATGACCGAGGCCGCGGCCCGGGCACGCGAGTCCGGGGTACGCGCGATGTGCGGCTTCAACTACCGGCGGGTGCCCGCTGTCGCCCTGATGCGGCAGCTGGTGGCCGACGGGCGGATCGGCGAGATCCGGCACGTCCGGGCGACCTACCTCCAGGACTGGATCGTCGACCCGCAGTTCCCGCTGGTGTGGCGGTTGCAGAAGGACAGGGCGGGCTCCGGCGCGCTCGGTGACATCGGCGCGCACATCATCGACCTGACCCAGTACGTCACCGGTCAGCTCGTCACCGGGGTCAGCGCGCTCACCGAGACGTTCGTGCGTCAGCGGCCGCTCGTCGCCGGGTCGAGCGGCCTGGCCGCGCAGGCCGACGGCAACGGCAGCGCGACGGGCCAGGTGACGGTTGACGACGCGGCGGTGTTCGTGGCCAGGCTCGACGGGGGAGCGCTGGCCACGTACGAGGCGACCCGGTTCGCCACCGGCCGCAAGAACGCCCTGCGGGTCGAGATCAACGGCTCGCGCGGCAGCGTCGTGTTCGACCTGGAACGCCTCAACGAGCTGGAGTTCCTGGACGCCACCCGGCCGGCCGCCGAGCAGGGCTTCAGCCGGATCCTGGTGACCGAGCCGGACCACCCGTACCTGGGTGCGTGGTGGCCGCCCGGCCACATCATCGGCTACGAGCACTCCTTCACCCACCAGGCGCGCGACTTCGTCGAGGCGGTCGCCACCGGCGCCGACCCGGCCCCGTCGTTCGCCGACGCGTTGCAGGTCCAGCTCGTGCTCGACGCGGTGACCCGCTCGGCCGAGCGGGCCGCCTGGACGGAGGTGGAGCCCGCTCTGGCCGAAGCTTCCGCCTGACCCGAGACGGCCCCTACGGGGTCCGTCGACACTCACCGGCGCCGGCCGGCGAGGGCCCGCCGCGGTTGCGCCCCGCGGCGGGGACGAGGCCGGCTCCGGGGAGCGTGCCGCCGGTGTCCGCCGGCACGACCAGCACGGCCCTCCGGTGCGGCCGGACCGGGATTCCCCGGCCGCACCGGTGGACCGGCCATACCTGGGGAGGTAGCGCGAATGCGTACGGGTGTCTGGCTGGTGGGTGCGCGCGGCTCGGTCGCCACCACGAGCGTGGTCGGGGGACTGGCCCTGCGGGCCGGGCTCACCGCGCCGACCGGCTGCGTGACCGAGCTGCCCGACCTGCGCGGGCCCGCCCTGCCGGGCTTCGCCGATCTCGTCTTCGGCGGCCACGACGTGGTCGCCACCCCGCTCACCAAACGCGCCGAGGCGCTTGCCGCCGCAGGCGTGCTGCCCGCCCGGCTGGCCGACGCCGTGGCGCCCGACCTGGCCGCCGTCGAGGCGTCGCTGCGGCCCGCGCCCACCGAGGGCGGCCAGGGCGAGCGGATCGCCGCGGTGGTGCGCGACCTGACCGACTTCCGCCGCCGGAACGGGCTGGACCGGGTGGTGGTGGTCAACGTCGCCGCCACCGAACCGGCGCCCGCCCCGCACCCGGCCCACAGCGACCTGGCCGCGCTGCGCGACGCGCTGACCGGCCCGGCCGACGTGCTGCCGCCCAGCTCCGGATACGCGTACGCGGCGTTCACCGCGGGCTGCCCGTACGTGGACTTCACCCCGTCCACGGGCGCCCGCCTGCCGGCCCTGGCCGCGCTCGCCGCCGAACGAAAGCTGCCGTACGCCGGGCACGACGGCAAGACCGGCGAGACGCTGCTCAAGTCGGTGCTCGCGCCGATGTTCGCGATGCGGCACCTGGCCGTGCGCTCCTGGTCCGGCACGAACCTGCTCGGCGGCGGCGACGGCGCCACGCTCGCCGACCCGGCCGCCAACGCCGCGAAGGTGGGCAGCAAACAGCGGGTGCTCGCCGAGACGCTCGGCTACCTGCCGCAGGGCCACACCCGGATCGAGTACGTCGAGGAACTCGGCGACTTCAAGACCGCGTGGGACCTGGTCACGTTCGCCGGTTTCCTGGGCACCGGCATGCGGATGGAGTTCACCTGGCACGGCTGCGACTCGGCGCTGGCCGCGCCGCTCGTGCTGGACCTGGCCCGGCTCACCGCCGCCGCGCACGCCGCCGGCCGCCACGGCCCGCTGACCGAGCTGGCGTTCTTCTTCAAGGACCCGCTCGGCGCGACCGGCCACGCGCTCGGTGAACAGTGGACGGTGCTGCGGGAGTTCGCCGCCGCCCTGCACGCCCGGGTGACGCCGTGACCCGCCTGGCCGACCTGGCCGAGCTGGTCCGGGCGCCCGCCGCGCTCTCCGTACCCGGGGACGTGCTCTCCGGCGCGGCGGCCGCCGGTGCGCTCGGTCCGCGTACACCGGCCCTGGCCGGCGCGTCGGTGCTGCTGTACTGGGCCGGGATGGCCGCCAACGACTGGGCCGACCGGCGGCTGGACGCGGTCGAGCGGCCGGAGCGGCCGATCCCGTCCGGCCGGGTGCGCCCGTCGGTCGCGCTCGGCGTCGCGTCCGGCCTCACCGCCGCCGGGCTCGCGGTCGCCACCGCCGCCGGGGGCCGCCGGGCGGCGGCAGTCGCGCTGCCGCTCGCGGCCACGATCTGGGGGTACGACCTGCGCGCGAAGAACACCGCCGCCGGGCCGGCGGTGATGGCCGCGTGCCGAGGGCTGGACGTGCTGCTCGGCGCGTCCGGCGGGCGGGTGGTCCGGGCGCTCCCGGCCGCGCTCACAGTCGCCGCGCACACCTGGACCGTGACCGCGCTGTCCCGCCGCGAGGTGACCGGCGCGGACCGGCGGCTGCCCGGCCTCACGCTCGCCGGCACCGCGCTGATCGCGCTCACCACCCCGGCCCGGCCGACCGTGTTAAGCGGGGCCCCCTCCTCTACCGGATGCGTTAAGAGGGGGCCCTTCCTTCGGCTCGGGGAGCTGGTTCCGGCGGTGCTCGCCGCCGGGTACGCCGTCCGCTACGGCCGGGCGCAGGCCCGCGTGCTCGCCGACCCGTCACCGGCCCGGGTGCGAGCCGCGGTCGGCGCCGGGATCACCGGGCTGCCCGCGTTGCAGGGCGCGCTCACCGCCCGCGCCGGGGCCCGGCTGCTCGGCCTCGCCGTGGCCGGCGCCGCGCCGCTCGGCCGCCGCCTGGCCCGACTGATCTCACCGACATGACCGCCGCGCCGGCCACCCGGCCCACCGCCGGCCCGCTGTCCGGGCCGGGCGCGCTGCGCTTCGGGTACGGCACCAACGGCTTCGCCAACCACCGGCTCGGGGACGCGCTCGCGGTCCTCGCCGACCTCGGCTACGTGGGCGTCGCGCTCACCCTCGACCACGACCACCTGGACCCGTTCGCCCCCGGCCTGGCCCGCCGGGTCGCGGCCATCAGTCGACGGCTGGACGCGCTGGGGCTGGCCGTGGTGGTCGAGACCGGCGCCCGGTACCTGCTCGACCCGCGGCACAAGCACGCGCCGACGCTGCTGCACGACGACCCGGCCCGGCGGGTGGAGTTCCTGCGCCGGGCCGTCCGGATCGGCGCCGACCTGGGCGCGGAGGCGGTCTCCTTCTGGGCCGGGGTACGCCCACCCGGCGTACCACCCGGCGTCGCCGCCGACCGCCTGGTGGCGGGCTGCGCGACGGTGTGCGCCGCGGCGGCGGAGGCGGGCGTGCCGCTGGGCTTCGAACCCGAGCCGGGCATGTTCGTCGAGGACATCGCCGGGTGGTGGCGGCTGCGCGAGGCGCTGGGCGCGCCGCCCGGCTTCGGCATCACGCTCGACATCGGGCACTGTCGCTGCCTGGAGCCGATGCCGGTGCCGCAGTGCGTGACCGAGGTCGCCGCGCACCTGGTCAACGTGCAGATCGACGACATGCGCCGGGGTGTGCACGAGCACCTGGAGTTCGGCACCGGCGAGATCGACTTCCCGCCGGTGCTGCGTGCCCTGGCCGACGCCGGCTACCGCGGGCTGGTGGCCGTGGAACTGCCCCGCCACTCGCACGCCGCCCCGGCCGTCGCCGCCCGCTCACTGGACTTCCTGCGCACCGCCGCCTCGCGCGGCGAGGGGCGGTGACCCACCACCTTCCACCCGGCAGAGGGGAGACGGCATGACACCCGACCGACTGCGCGCCGCGCTTCGGGGCGTACCCGATCCGCAGTGGCTGGACGCGGCGCTGCGCCGCGTCGCGACCGAACCCACGGCGATCGGGCGGTTCTTCGCCGCCGCCGCCCGGCGGTGCGGTCGCCTGCCGCTGCCCGACCCGCCCGGCTGGACGGCGGACGAGGCGGCCCGGGCGCTGCTGCTGACCGCGCTGCCGCACGGCCACGCCGCCGGCGCGGAGACGCTGTACCGGCAGGGCGACGCCGCCGAGAAACGCGCCGTGCTGCGCGCGCTGCCGCTGCTGCCGATCGGCGCGGAGTGCGTGCCGCTGCTGCACGACGCGACCCGCACCAACGACACCCGGCTGGTGGCCGCGGCGCTCGGCCCGTACGCCCGGCACCTGGAGCAGGCGACCTGGCGGCAGGCGGTGCTCAAGTGCGTGTTCACCGGCGTGCCGCTGGCGGTTGTCGACGGCCTGCCGGAGCGGGCCGACGGCGAGCTGGCCCGGATGCTCGCCGCGTTCGCCGCCGAACGGCACGCCGCCGGCCGCGACATGCCCGCCGACGCGACCGACCTGCTGCGCCGGCTGACCATCCCCACCACGGAGGCGTGACATGCGCATCTTCGACCCGCACATCCACATGACGTCCCGCACCACCGACGACTACGAGCGGATGGCCGCGGCGGGCGTCCGCGCGGTGGTCGAGCCGGCGTTCTGGCTGGGCCAGCCGCGTACGAGCGTGGACAGCTTCGTGGACTACTTCGACTCGCTGATCGGGTGGGAGCCGTTCCGGGCCGGCCAGTTCGGCATCCGGCACCACGCCACTGTGGCGCTGAACCCGAAGGAGGCGAACGACCCGCGCTGCCGCCCCGTGCTCGACCTGCTGCCCCGCTACCTGGACAAGGACGGCGTGGTGGCGGTCGGCGAGATCGGTTACGACGCGATGACGCCGGCCGAGGACGCCGCGCTGGCCGGTCAGCTCGCCCTGGCCGTCGCGCACGACCTGCCGGCGCTGGTGCACACGCCGCACCGGGACAAGGCGCGCGGCGTCGAGCGGACGCTCGCGGTGGTCGCCGAGTCGGGCATCGCGCCGGGACGGGTGCTCGTCGACCACCTCAACGAGGTGACTGTCGAGCTGGTCCGGGACACCGGCTGCTGGCTGGGCTTCTCGATCTATCCGGAGACGAAGATGTCGCCGCCGCGGATGGTGGAGCTGCTGAAGCGGTACGGCACCGAACGGATGCTGGTGAACTCGGCGGCCGACTGGGGCCGGTCGGATCCGCTGCTGACCCGGGCCACCGGGGAGGCGATGCTGCTGGCCGGGTTCGACGCCGACGACGTGGACCGGGTGCTGTGGCGCAACCCGGTGGAGTTCTACGGCCAGTCCGGCCGGCTCGACCTGACCGACCTGGAGGCGAGCGACCCCACCTTCGCCGGCAACTCGATCGCCCGTGGGGGGCAGTGATGCGGCTGCGCCACGCCGACGGCACGACCGTCCATCTCGGCTACTGCACGAACGTGCACCCGGCCGAGGACATGCCGGGCGTCGTCGCCCAGCTCGACAGGTACGCGGTGGCGGTCCGCCGGGCGCTCGACGTGGACCGGCTCGGGCTCGGACTCTGGCTGGCCGCGCCGGTGGCCGCCGCGCTCGCCGCCGACCCGCCGGCCCGGCGCCGGCTGCGCCACGAGCTGGCGGTACGCGGGCTGGAGGTGGTCACGCTCAACGGCTTCCCGTACGCCGCGTTCCAGGCCCCTGTGGTCAAGGGCGCGGTGTACCACCCGGACTGGACCACGCCGCAACGGTCGGCGTACACGCTGGACCTGGCGCGGGTTCTCGCCGACCTGCTGCCCGACGACGCCGTCCGGGGTTCGATCTCGACGCTGCCGATCGCCTGGCGCACCCCGTGGGACGCCGGGCGGGCCGCCATCGCCCGGCGTCGCCTGGACGCGCTGGCCGAGGGCCTGGCCGCGGTGCAGCGGGAGACGGGCCGGGTGATCCGGGTCGGCTTCGAACCGGAGCCGGGCTGTCTGGTGGAGTCGACGGGACAAGCACGCGAGGTATTCTCAGACATGGATACCGACCGACTCGGGATCTGCGTGGATCTCGCGCACCTGGCGTGTGCCTGGGAGCAGCCGGCGGATGCCCTGGCCGGGCTGCGTGCCGCCGGTCTCCCCGTGGTGAAGGTCCAGGTGTCCGCAGCGGTCGAGGCCGCTGACCCGCCCGCCGCGAGCGCGGCGCTGCGCCGGTTCGTCGAACCGCGCTTCCTGCACCAGACGCGGGCTGCCGGTTGCGCAGGCGCCGCCGATCCGGCCGATCCGGCGTACGCGGCCGACGACCTCGACGCCGCGCTCGACGCGCGGCTGCCCGGGGCGTGGCGGGTGCACTACCACGTGCCGTTGCACGCCCCGCCCGAGCCGCCGCTGCGCTCCACAGCGCCGGTGCTGCGCGAGGCGCTGGCCGCGTTGTACGCCGGTCCCGTCGCCGGCTGCGACCACCTCGACGTCGAGACGTACACCTGGGGGGTGCTGCCGGAGGCGCGGCGGCCGCGCGGCGACGCGGAGCTGGCCGCCGGCATCGCCGCCGAGCTGGCGTTCGCCCGCGACGAGCTGACCGCGCTCGGCCTGGCCACGACGGTGGGGGCGCCCTCGTGAGCCGGCGGCTCGTGGTGCTCGACGTGGTCGGGCTGACGCCGCGGCTGCTGGCGCACATGCCCCGGCTGCGCACGGTGGCCGACGCCGGGTTCGCCGCCGAGCTGGGCACCGTGCTGCCGGCGGTGACCTGCTCGGCGCAGTCCACGTTCCTCACCGGCGAGCTGCCCGCCGGGCACGGCGTGGTGGGCAACGGCTGGTACTTCCGCGACCTGGGCGAGGTGCTGCTCTGGCGGCAGCACAACGGGCTCGTCGGCGGCGAGAAGGTGTGGCAGGCGGCCCGCCGCGTCGAGCCGGGCTACCGGGTGGCGAACGTCTGCTGGTGGTACGCGATGGGCGCGGACGTGGACTGGACGGTCACGCCGCGCCCGGTCTATTACGCCGACGGGCGCAAGGAGCCCGACTGCTGGACCGACCCGCCCGAGCTGCGGGACACCCTCACCGACGCGCTCGGCACGTTCCCGCTGTTCAGCTACTGGGGGCCGGGTGCCGGGCTGCCGTCCTCGGCGTGGATCAGCCGGGCGGCGCAGCGCATCCTCGCCGATCACGCTCCCGACCTGACGCTGGTCTACCTGCCGCACCTGGACTACGACCTGCAACGCTTCGGCCCGTCCGGCCCGCAGGCCGCCGCCGCGGCGGCGGAGCTGGACACCGTGCTCGGTCCGCTGCTCGACGCCGCGCGGGAGCGGGACGCCACAGTGGTGGCGTTGTCCGAGTACGGCATCACCGACGTGTCCCGCCCGGTGGACGTGAACCGGATGCTGCGCGCCGAGGGGCTGTTGCGGGTCTACACCCAGGCCGGGATGGAATATCTCGACCCGTGGACCTCACGGGCGTTCGCGGTGGCCGACCACCAGGTGGCGCACGTCTACGTCGAGGATCCGGCGGACGTGCCGGCGGTGGCGAAGCTCTGCGCGTCGCTGCCGGGCGTGGCCGAGGTGCTCGACGCCGCCGGGCAGGCCGGGTACGGGCTGGATCACCCCCGCTCGGGTGAGCTCGTGCTGGTGGCCGAGCCGGACGCCTGGTTCACGTACTACTACTGGCTCGACGACGCGCGGGCGCCCGACTTCGCCCGGCTGGTGGAGATCCACCGCAAACCCGGCTACGACCCGGCGGAGCTGTTCTTCGACCCGGCCGCGCCGGGTGCGGCGAAGCGCCGCGCGGCGGTGGCGCTGGCCCGCAAGAAGCTCGGGCTGCGCTACCTGATGTCAGTGGTGGGGCTGGACGCGGGCGCGCGTGCGGTGCGTGGTTCACACGGGCGCCTGCCCGCCGACCCGGCGAACGGCCCGGTGCTGCTCTGCTCCGACCGGGCCGCGATCCGGCCCCGGGTGGAGGCCACCGATGTGAAGGCGTTGCTGCTCGAACTCGCCGGACTGGCCAGGGAGGCACCATGACCGTAACCGTCGCACCGACCGATCCGGCCCTGCTGCGGGGCCGCTTCGACGCCGCGCTAGCCGCGTTCCTGGACGCGAGAGAGCCGGATCGGCCGGACGACGGTACGGGGGCCGTCCACACTGCTCTGCGCTGGTTCGTCCTGGCCGGCGGCAAGCGGATGCGCCCGCTGTTCTGCTACTGGGGCTGGCGGGGTTTCGGCGGCCCGGACGCCGCGCCGATCGTGGTCGCCGCGGCGTCGCTGGAGCTGTTCCACGCGTTCGCGCTGATCCACGACGACATCGTGGACCGCAGCGACCGCCGCCGGGGCGCGCCGACGCTGCACCGGTTCTTCGCCGAGCTGCACGCCGCGTCCGGCTGGCCGGGCGACCCGGCGGCGTACGGGCGGCAGGCCGCGGTGCTCTGCGGCGACCTCTGCGCCACCTGGTCGGCGCAGATGTTCCACGGGTGCGGGTTGCCGCCCGAGCGGCTGCGCCGGGGGCACGTGCTGCTGGCCCGGATGCGCTCGGAGGTGATCGCGGGGGAGTACCTGGACGTGGTCGGTGCGGCCGGGGACGGCTCGGTGGCGAACGCGCTCACAGTGGTACGGCTGAAGACGGCCCGCTACACGGTGACCCGTCCGGTGCAGATCGGCGCCGCGCTCGCCGGTGCGGCGCCGGAGGAGGTGGCCGCGCTGGCCGGGTTCGGCGACCCGCTCGGTGACGCGTTCCAGCTGCGCGACGACCTGCTCGGCGTCTTCGGTGACCCGTCGGTGACCGGCAAGTCCAACCTGGACGACCTGCGTGAGGGCAAGCCGACGGTGCTGCTGGCGCTGGCCCGGGCGTCCGCCTCGCCGGCCGGTGCGGCCCGGCTGGGGGAGCTGGTCGGCGATCCCGGCCTCGACCAGTCGGCCGCGGCCGAGGTGCGGGGCATCGTCGAGGAGTCCGGCGCCCGGGAGGCGGTGGAGCGGATGATCCGTACCCGGGCCGACGCGGCACTTGTCGCGCTGGACGCGTTGCCGCTGGCGGAGCCGGCGCGGCGGGTGCTGGCGGCGCTCGCGGAGCGGGCGGTCGACCGCCACGAGTGACACCTACTTTTGTCGCAGAGCGCCGAAAGTCAAAGCCGATCGATCAGAAGCTATGGACAGGCTGATCGAAAGGTTTTAATGTCGTGCACAGCACAACGCTGTTTCGCCGAGGCGACCGCCCCGCACCGCCCGCCTCGGCGAGGTGACCTCCGGTCCCGACCGGAGGTCGCGGCCCGCCGACCTCCCCGGCAGGCCGGCGCAGCATCCCCCTGCTCGGCATCCGGCGCGACGCGCGCCCGTTCCTGGCTGCGCGCGTCAGGAAGGGACAGCACAGCATGTCCAGCCACCACCACCCCCGTGCCCGACGACCGTTCGCCGCTGCCGCAGCGCTGCTGCTCGCGGCCACCGCCGGCACCGTCACAGTGGCCGCGGCGTCCGTCCCGGCGTCCGCCCACCCGATCCCGGCGAGCGACTTCCAGCAGGTCGAACTCGCCCGCGGTGTCGCCGAGACCGGCGAACCGATGTCGCTCGCGGTGCTGCCCGACCGGTCGGTCCTGCACACCGCCCGCAACGGCACGCTGCGCCGCACCGACGCGGCCGGCGCCACCACAGTCATCGGCACGCTGCCTGTCTACACCCACGACGAGGAGGGGCTCCAGGGCGTCGGCGTCGACCCCGGCTTCGCCTCCAACCGGCACATCTACCTCTACTACGCGCCGCCGCTGTCCACCCCGGCCGGCGACGCGCCCGCCACCGGCACCGACTTCTCCGCCTGGCAGGGCGTCAACCGGCTCTCCCGGTTCACCCTCAACGCCGACTTCACGCTCAACCAGGCCAGCAAGGTCGACGTGCTCGACGTACCGGCCGACCGGGGGCTGTGCTGCCACGTCGGCGGCGACATCGACTTCGACGCCGCGGGCAACCTCTACCTGTCCACCGGCGACGACACCAACCCGTTCGACTCGGCCGGCTACGCGCCGATCGACGAGCGCACCAACCGCAACCCCGGGTACGACGCGCAGCGCAGCGCCGGCAACACCAACGACCTGCGGGGCAAGATCCTGCGGATCAAGGTGAACGCCAACGGCACCTACTCGATCCCGGCCGGCAACCTCTTCGCGCCCGGTACCGCGCGGACCCGCCCGGAGATCTACGCGATGGGCTTCCGCAACCCGTTCCGGATCAGCGTCGACAAGGCCACCGGCGTCGTCTACGTGGGCGACTACGGGCCGGACGCCGGCACCACCACGGCCCGCGGCCCGTCCGGGCAGGTCGAGTTCAACCGGGTGACCGCGCCCGGCAACTACGGCTGGCCGTACTGCACCGGCACCAACACCGCCACCGAGACGTACGCCGAGTGGGACTTCGCCGCCGGCACCGCCGGCCCGAAGTTCAACTGCACCGGCGGGCCGACGAACAACTCGTTCCGCAACACCGGCCTGGCCACGCTGCCGGCGGCGAAGCCGTCCTGGATCCGCTACGCCGGTGACGCCGGCAGCCCGCCCGAGTTCGGCGGCGGCTCCGAGTCGCCGATGGGCGGCCCGGTCTACCGGTACGACGCGGCGAACCCGTCCACCACGAAGTTCCCGCAGTCCTTCGACGGGCAGTTCTTCGCCACCGAGTTCGGCCGGGGCTGGATCAAGCCGATCCACGTCGGCGCGGACGGCTCACCCGGCACCATCGACAGCTTCCCGTGGACCGGCAAGCAGGTGATGGACTCGGCGTTCGGCCCGGACGGCGCGTACTACGTGCTCGACTACGGCACCGGCTACTTCAACGGCGACGCCAACTCGGCGCTTTACCGCTTCGACTACCTGGGCGGCGCCAACCGCGCCCCGGTGGCCCGCGCCGCGGCCGACCGGACCTCCGGCGCCGCGCCGCTGACTGTGGCCTTCTCCTCGGCCGGCTCGTCCGACCCGGAGGGCGGCGCGCTGACGTACGCCTGGACGTTCGGCGACGGCGGCACCTCGACCGCCGCGAACCCCTCGCACACCTACACCACCAACGGCAGGTACACCGCCACCCTCACCGTGCGCGACCCGCAGGGCGCCACCGGCACCGCGAGCGTGACGATCACAGTGGGCAACACCGCGCCGACAGTCGTCATCGAGACGCCCGGCAACGGCAAGCTGTTCTCCTTCGGCGACACCGTGCCGTTCCGGATCACCGTCACCGACCCGGAGGACGCCACGATCGACTGCACGAAGGTCAAGATGACCTACGTGCTCGGCCACGACCAGCACGGCCACCAGATCACCTCGGCGACCGGCTGCACCGGCTCGATCGCCGTACCCGTCGACGGTGAGCACGACGACGCGGCGAACATCTTCGCCGTCTTCGACGCCGAGTACACCGACTCCGGCGGCCTCACCACGCACACCCAGCACACGCTCCAGCCCCGGCACCGGCAGGCCGAGCACTTCAAGACCTCGTCCGGGATCAACATGTTCGACAAGGCCACCGCCGAGGGCGGCAAGACCGTCGGCGACATCCACAACGGGGACTGGATCGCGTTCCAGCCGTACCTGCTCGCCGACGCCACCGGGTTCACCGCCCGGGTGTCGTCCGCCGGAGCCGGCGGCACGCTCCAGGTGCGGGCCGGCTCGGCCACCGGCACCGTGCTCGGCTCGGCCACCGTCCCGGTCACCGGCGCCTGGGACACGTTCACCACAGTCACCGGCACGATCGCCAATCCGCCGGCCGGCACCACCACGCTCTACCTGACGTTCGCCGGTGGCACCGGGGCGCTCTACGACCTGGACGCGTTCACGCTCACCACGTCGGCGGTCCGTACCGGCCCGGTCAAGGGCCTGGCCGGCAAGTGCCTGGACGTGCGCAACGCCGCCACCGCCGACGGCACCCAGATCCAGCTCTACACCTGCAACGGCACGACGGCGCAGTCGTGGACCGTGACGCCGAACGGCACCGTGAAGGCGCTGGGCAAGTGCCTGGACGTATCCGGCGGGGCCAGCGCGGACGGCACGAAGATCCAGCTCTACACGTGCAACGGCACCGGGGCGCAGAACTGGTCCGCGCAGGCCGACGGGACCGTGCGCAACCCGCAGTCGGGCAAGTGCCTGGACGTGTCCGGCAACAACTCGGCCGACGGCACGGCGGTGCACCTGTGGACCTGCACCGGCGCGGCGAACCAGCGCTGGACCCTGCCGTGAGGATGAAGGAGAACCAGATGAAACTCGTGCGTACCGCACTGGGGGCGGTGACCGCCGTCCTCGCCACCATCGCCTGCACCGTCCCCGCGGGCCCGGCAGCCGCCGCCGACGCCCCCTACGACGTGCTCGTCTTCTCCAAGACCGCCGGCTTCCGCCACGACTCCATCGCGGTCGGCACGCAGGCCGTACGGGAGCTGGGCGCGGCCAACAACTTCACCGTCACCGCGACCGAGGACGCCGCCCAGTTCACCACCGCCAACCTGGCCCGCTTCGAGGCGGTGATCTTCCTCAACACCACGGGGGACGTCCTCAACGCCAGCCAGCAGTCGGCGTTCGAGGCGTACATCGGCGCCGGCGGCGGGTACGTCGGCGTGCACTCCGCCGCCGACACCGAGTACGACTGGCCGTTCTACGGCAACCTGGTCGGCGCCTGGTTCGCCTCCCACCCGGCCATCCAGCCGGCCACGGTGAAGGTGGAGGACCGGGCGCACGCCGCCACCGCGCACCTGCCGCAGCGGTGGAACCGCACCGACGAGTGGTACGACTACCGCACCAACGCCCGCTCCACCGCGCACGTGCTGGCCAGCCTGGACGAGTCCACGTACTCCGGCGGCTCGATGGGCGGCGACCACCCGCACGCCTGGTGCAAGACGTACAGCGGCGGCCGGTCCTTCTACACCGGCGGCGGCCACACCCAGGCGTCCTACGCCGACGCGGCGTTCCGGGCGCACCTGCTCGGCGGCATCCGCTACGCCGCCGGGCGCACGAAGGCCGACTGCCGGCCGGAGACCGGCTACACCGCGCTCTACAACGGCGGCACCACCGGCTGGTCGCAAGCCGGGCCGGGCAGCTTCACCAACGCCGACGCCACGCTCACCTCGGTCGGCGGCATGGGCCTGTACTGGTACAGCGCGAAGCAGTTCACCAACTACTCGTTGAAGCTGGACTGGCGGCTGGCCGGTGACGACAACTCGGGCGTGTTCGTCGGCTTCCCGCCGTCGAGCGACCCGAACTCGGCGGTGAACAACGGCTACGAGATCCAGATCGACCCCACCGACGCGGCCGACCGGACCACCGGCGCGATCTACGGTTTCAAGTCCGCCGACCTGGCGGCCCGGGACGCGGCGCTCAACCCGGCGGGGGAGTGGAACACCTACGAGATCCTGGTCGAGTCCGAGCGGCTCCAGGTCTTCCTCAACGGCGTGCGGATCAACGACTTCACGAACACCGACCCGGTGCGGTCGCTCGCCGGGCACGTCGGCATCCAGAACCACGGCACCGGCGACGACGTGTCGTTCCGCAACATCCGGATCAAGGAACTCGGTGGCACGCCGCCGCCGACCGGCAACACCACCGTCCAGGCCGAGGCGTTCGGTTCGGCGAGCGGCGTCAGCGCGTACCCCAAGGCCGGTGCCAACGGCGGCCAGACCCTGGGGTATGTGGACCCGGGCGACTGGGCCGCGTACCCGGGTCTGGACCTGACCGGTGTGACGTCGCTGCGCGCCCGGGTGGTCTCCGGCGGCCCGGGCGGCACACTCCAGGTGCGGACCGGCTCGCCGGGCGGCCCGGTGCTCGGCCAGGTGGCGGTGCCGAACACCGGTAGCTGGACCACGTTCGCCGACGTGAGCACCGCGCTCACCGGCGTGCCGTCCGGTACGCAGACGGTCCACCTGACGTTCACCGGCAGCGGCTCCGGGCTGTTCGACGTCGACGACTTCACGCTGGTCCGCTCGACCGGCACCGGCGGCGCCGGCCCGATCAAGGGCCTCGCCGGCAAGTGCCTGGACGTGCGGAGCGGATCGTCGGCCGACGGCACCCAGATCCAGCTCTACACCTGCAACGGCTCGTCGGCGCAGTCGTGGACCGTGACGCCGAACGGGCCGGTGAAGGCGCTGGGCAAGTGCCTGGACGTGTCGGGCGGCGGCAGTGCGGACGGCACGAAGATCCAGCTCTACACGTGCAACGGCACAGGCGCGCAGAACTGGTCCGCGCAGGCGGACGGCACGGTGCGTAACCCGCAGTCGGGCAAGTGCCTGGACGTGTCCGGCAACAACTCGGCCGACGGCACGGCGGTGCACCTGTGGACGTGCACGGGCGCGGCGAACCAGCGCTGGACCCTGCCCTGACGGAGGCCATAGAGTGGAGGCGGCGACCGCGAGGTGGCCGGTGACCCGGCGGGAGGCGCAACCCGTCCGGGAGCAGACGCTCCGGCGTCCACCGGTTCCCACGCGCCGCCGCCTCCGGTCGTCCTCGCCCCGGTCCGCGACGGAATCCCCCATCACCACAGGGGAGAAGGACAATGGCGCGACCCATCACGCTCTTCACCGGCCAGTGGGCCGATCTGCCGTTCGACGAGGTCTGCCGGCTCGCCGCCGAGTGGGGCTACGACGGGCTGGAGATCGCCTGCTGGGGCGACCACTTCGAGGTGGACAAGGCGCTCGCCGACGACTCGTACGTGGAGCGCAAGCGGGCCACCCTCGCCAAGCACAACCTCCAGGTGTTCGCCGTCTCCAACCACCTGGTCGGGCAGGCCGTCTGCGACCACCCGATCGACGAGCGGCACCAGGACATCCTGCCGGCCCGGATCTGGGGCGACGGTGCGCCGGAGGGGGTGCGGCAGCGGGCCGCGGAGGAGATCAAGGACACCGCGCGGGCGGCGGCGAAGCTCGGCGTGAACACCGTCGTCGGCTTCACCGGCTCGTCCATCTGGCACACGGTGGCGATGTTCCCGCCGGTGCCGCCGGCCATGATCGAGCGCGGCTACCAGGACTTCGCCGACAGGTGGAACCCGATCCTCGACGTGTTCGACGAGGTGGGGGTGCGGTTCGCGCACGAGGTGCACCCCAGCGAGATCGCCTACGACTACTGGACGACGAAGCGCACGCTGGAGGCGATCGGGCACCGGGAGGCGTTCGGGCTCAACTGGGATCCGTCGCACTTCGTCTGGCAGGACCTGGACCCGGTGAACTTCATCTTCGACTTCGCCGACCGGATCTACCACGTCGACTGCAAGGACGCGAAGGTCCGTACCGGCGACGGGCGGCGCGGCCGGCTCTCTTCCCACCTGCCCTGGGCCGACCTGCGGCGCGGCTGGGACTTCGTCTCCACCGGCCACGGCGACGTGCCGTGGGAGGACTGCTTCCGGGCGCTCAACGCGATCGGCTACGACGGCCCGATCTCGATCGAGTGGGAGGACGCCGGCATGGACCGCCTGGTCGGCGCGCCGGAGGCGCTCCAGTTCGTCCGCCGCCTGGCGTTCGACGCCCCGTCCGCGGCCTTCGACGCCGCCTTCAGCAGCAGCCGCGACTGACCGGTCAGCGGGCGGCGTAGACCTGGTCGCTGACCAGGCGCGCCGCCCCGACCAGGCCGGCGGTGTCGCCGAGGTCGGACAGGACGATCGGCATGCTGCCGGTGGCCAGCGGCGTGGAGCGCCGGTAGACCACGCCCCGGATCTCCGCGAGCAGCACCGGCCCGATCCCGCCGGGTGCGCCGCCGATGATCACGATGGCCGGGTTGACGAAGCTGACCAGCCCGACCAGCACCCGCCCGAGCCGGCGGGCGGCGTCGCGCACCAGCGTCTGCGCCGCCGGGTCGCCCTCGGTGGCCGCCGCCGCCACGTCGGCCACCGACAGCGTCCCGGCCGCGGCCAGCCGGTCCGCCAGCGCCGTCGAGCGCCCGGCCCGCGCGGCGCTCACCGCCTCGCGCACCAGTGCGACATCCCCGCAGTACGCCTCGACGCACCCGTTGTTGCCGCAGCCGCAGAGCGGCCCGTCCTCGGTGAGCTGGAAGTGGCCGATGTCGCCGGCCCCGCTGGCCGCACCCCGGTAGAGCGCGCCGGCGAGCACCAGCCCACAGCCGATCGCCTCGCCCAGCTTGAGGTAGAGGAAGTCGTCGAACGGGCGGCCGGTGCCGGCGTGCCGTTCGCCGAGGGCCATCGCGTTGGCGTCGTTGTCGACCTGCACCGGGCAGCCCAGCTCGGCGGCGAGCGTGTCGCGTACCGGGAAGCGGTGCCAGCCGGGCAGGGCCGGCGCGGACACCGGCGTGCCGTCGCGGACCTCGACCGGCGCGGGCAGCGCGACGCCGACGCCGGTGAGCGACGACAGTCCCGCCTCGACACGCAGTTTGCCGAGCAGTTCGACGATGCGCCCGACCACCACGTCCGGGCCGAGCCGGACGTCCACCGGCTCGTCGTGCCGGGCGAGCGGGTTCAGTTCGCCGTCGGTGAGCGCGACCCGCAGGAGGCCGTCGCCGACGAGCACCGCGCCGAACCGGACCTGCGCGCCGACGCGCAGCAGCGACGAGCGGCGTCCGCCCCGGGACGCGGCCGGTCCGGCGGTCTCCACCAGGCCGAGCGTGGTCAGCCGGTCGACCTCGGCGGCGAACCGGGCCCGGGGAAGGCCGAGGAGGTCGGCCAGCTCGACCCGGGAGCGTGGGCCGTCGTCGCGCAGCAGGCGCAGCAGTCGCGCCTGGTCCGCCGTCTCCGGTCCGACCATCGGCATGTGGTCACCTCCCCACGGAGAATGTGCCACATCGCCGCCCGCGCACACGGGAGCGGGCCGGTCACCCGGAGGTGGCCGGCCCGCTGTCCGCTGGTGTCAGAGCGTGTTGCCGGTGCTGGACGGCTTGGTGCTCGTGCCGGTGGTGGTCGAGCCGGACGCGCTGGTCGAGCCCGTCCCGTTGGCGCTGCGGCTGCCGACCGCGGCCGGCGTGCCGGCGAACGGCTTGTCGGCGTCGGTCATGCCCGGCTTGCCGCCGTTGGTGGCGAGCTTCTCACCGAGCTTGGTCTGCCCCAGCTTGTCCTTGCCCTCCGAGTAGAGCCGGGTCGCCTGGGCCTGCGCGACCCCGGCCGCCTCCTGGACGGTCGGGTGGTCGAGCACCTTGCGCCCGCGGACCACCAGCTCCTCGTACTTCTCCCGGCCGGCACGGGCGCCCAGGACGAATCCCGCAGCCAGCCCGCCAAGAAACATGATCTTTCCGCGCATGGCGGCTCCTTCCGTACCTGACGCTCTCGCCGGTTTCCGCCAGCTCGGCGGAATGACCGTCTCGCGCCTGCTTCTCTGTCGACGGCTAACTACCCATCCTGCTCTCCGCTCATGCCTCCCTGTGCCGAGATGACGATTTGTCCGTAATCCTGGCGCGTCAGCCGGTCCGGTCCTCCTCCGGTAACCCCCTGGCGCGCCACCCCCCGATGTCCTGTACTCTTGTCCCCGTCGCACGGAGCGGAGAGATCCGAACCGAGCGGTGCACGGTCCCCTGTAGCTCAATTGGCAGAGCAGCCGGCTGTTAACCGGCAGGTTATTGGTTCGAGTCCAATCGGGGGAGCTTCGCTCCACGTCACGCCCGTCGGCATCGTCGGCGGGCGTTAGTCGTCGCTGGCCCCCTTCGCGTGCCCGGCTGCCCGGTTTCCGCCCCCGAGTCCTCGTTCGCCCGGCAGGATGGTCGGCGTCGACTTAGACTCCCGCTGCGTCGATTGATGCGTCGATTCGAGGACGGTGGAGATGGCCGCAGGACGCAGCCGCTGGACCGCGACGCTGATCGCGGTGGCGGTGGTGCTCGGCTGGCTGATCGTCGGCGGCATCGCCGGCCCCTACTCCGGCAAGCTCGGCGAGGTCTCCACCAACGACAACGCCTCCTTCCTCCCGGCCGACGCCGAGGCCACCCGGGCGCAGGACCTGGCCGCCGGATTCGTCGACCGGGAGACCACCCCGGCACTCGTGGTCTACGAACGACCCGGCGGCCTCACCCCCGCCGACCAGCAGCGCATCCGAGCCGACGCGGCCCGCTTCGCCGAGGTGCCGGGCGTGGTCGGCCCGCTGCCGCCACCGGTCGTCAGCCAGGACGAGCAGGCCGCCCAGGTGATCGTGCCGATCGACAGCTCCGAGGGCGAACAGATCCGGTCCGTTGTGGAACGCCTGCGCGACATCGCCGGCCCGGACCGCGACGGGCTCACCGTCGACGTGGCCGGACCCGCGGGGCTGCTCGGCGACCTGATCGAGGTGTTCGGCGCGATCGACGGGCCGCTGCTCCTGGTCACGCTGACAGTGGTGCTGGTCATCCTGCTCGTCGTCTACCGCAGCCCGGTCCTCTGGATCTTCCCGCTGCTGGCCGCCGGGATGTCGTACTCGCTCGCCGCCGTCTTCGTCTACCTGCTCGCCGACCACGACATCGTCAAGCTCAACGGGCAGGCACAGGGCATCCTCACCGTGCTCGTCTTCGGCGCCGGCACGGACTACGCGCTGCTGCTCATCGCCCGCTACCGGGAGGAACTGCACCGGCACGAGCGCCCGTGGGACGCCATGCGGACCGCCTGGAAGGGCGCCGCCCCGGCCATCATCGCCTCCGGCGCCACAGTCATCGTGAGCCTGCTCTGCCTGCTGCTGTCCAGCCTCAACTCCAACCGCGCGCTCGGCCCGGTCAGCGCCGTCGGCATCGCCGCCACGCTGCTGGTCATGCTCACCTTCCTGCCCGCGCTGCTGGTCCTCGGCGGCCGCTGGGCGTTCTGGCCCCGGCGACCCCGCTACGACCAGGCCGACCCGCGCACCGAGCACGGCATCTGGGGGCGGATCGCCGGCTTCGTGGCGCGCCGCGCGCGTACCGTCTGGGTCGTCACCGCCGTGGTGCTCGCCGCCCTCGCGATCGGGGTGACCCAGCTCGGCGCCACCACGCTCGGCCAGTCCCAGCTGTTCACCCAGCGCACCGACTCGGTGGCCGGGCAGGAGGTCATCGACAGGCACTTCCCGGCCGGCACCGGCAGCCCCGCCACCATCTTCACCACCGAGGGCACCGCCCGGCAGGTCGCCCAGGTGGCGCAGGGCGTACCGGGAGTCGCCTCGGTGCTGCCGCTCGGTGAGCGGGGCGAGAACGCGCCGCCCGACCCGAACGCGCCCCCCAAGGTGGTCGACGGGCGGGTGCAGCTCAACGTCACGCTCGCCGACCCGCCGGACAGCAACGGCGCCGAACGCACCATCCGCGACCTGCGCGAGGCGGTGCACCGGGTACCCGGCGCCGACGCCGTGGTCGGCGGCTTCACCGCGATCAACGTGGACACCGCCGACGCCTCGGTACGCGACCGCGACGTGATCATCCCGGTGGTGCTGCTGGTCATCGCGGTCATCCTGGCGCTGCTGCTGCGCGCCCTGGTCGCCCCGGTGCTGCTGATCGCCACCGTGGTGCTGTCGTTCCTGGCCACGCTGGGCCTGTGCGCGCTGCTGTTCCGGTACGTCTTCGACTTCCCCGGCGTCGACCAGTCGTTCCCGCTGTTCGCGTTCGTGTTCCTGGTCGCGCTCGGCATCGACTACAACATCTTCCTGATGAGCCGGGTCCGTGAGGAGTCGGTGCGCCGCGGCACCCGCGCCGGTGTGCTCGCCGGGCTGGCCGTCACCGGCGGCGTGATCACCTCCGCCGGCATCGTGCTCGCCGCCACGTTCTCCGCGCTCGCCGTCCTGCCGCTCGTGGTGCTCGTCGAGCTGGGCGTGGCGGTCGCTGTCGGCGTACTGCTCGACACCATCGTGGTCCGCTCGCTGCTGGTGCCCGCGCTCGCGTACGACATCGGGCCGAAGGTCTGGTGGCCGGGCCGCTTGTCGCGGTCGCACCGCGAGGGCGACCGGGCCGGGGCGGGGGTGGACCGTGCCTGACACGGACGTGGTGATCGTCGGCGGCGGCCTGGCCGGCCTCGCCGCCGCCCGGCGGCTGCACCGCGCCGGCGTGCCGTGGCGGCTGCTGGAGGCCGGCGACCGGCTCGGCGGGCGGGTCGCCACCGACCGCGTCGACGGGTTCCTGCTGGACCGGGGCTTCCAGGTGCTCAACACCGCGTACCCGCGGCTCACCGGCCTGGTCGACGTCGGCACTCTCACGATGGGCTGGTTCACCTCCGGCGTGCTGGTGCGCCGCGGCGACCGGCTGGAACGCCTGGTCAACCCGCTGCGCGAACCCACCGGCGCACCCGGCACGCTCACCGCCGGCATCGGATCGCTGACCGATCGGTTGCGGTTCGCCACGCTCGCCGCCGGCTACGCCACGGTGCCGGTCGGGCGGCTCCTCGACACACCCGAGACCAGCGCCGAGAAGGCGCTGCGCCGGGCCGGGCTCTCCGACGCGATCATCGAGGAACTGCTCCGGCCGTTCCTGTCCGGCGTGCTGCTCGACCGCGAGCTGGCCACCTCCAGCCACGTCCTCGCGGTCGTCATGCGCTCCTTCGCCCGCGGCCGGATCGGCCTGCCCGCGGACGGGATGCAGGCGCTGCCGAAGGCGCTCGCCGCGCCGCTGCCCGCCGAGCTGATCGAGCTGAACACCCCGGTCACCGACGTCGCGCCCGGCCGGGTCCGCACCCCGGCCGGCGAGATCACCTGCCGCGCCGTCGTGGTCGCGGTGGACCCGCCCGCGGCGGCCACGCTGTTGCCAGGGCTGCCGAAGGTACGCATGCACGCGTACACCACCTACTACCACCGCACCGACACGGCGCCGCTGGACGAGCCGATCCTGCTGCTCGACGGCGACCGGCGGGAACTGATCGCCAACACGGTGGTGGTGAGCCGGGCCGCGCCCACGTACGCGCCGGACGGCCAGCACCTCGTCGCCACCTCGGTGGTCGGCCCGCAGGCGCCGCCCGAACCGGTGATCCGACGCGAACTGGACCGCCTCTACGGCCGCTCCACCGCCGACTGGACCCACCTCACCACAGTCGCCGTGCCGGACGCGCTCCCGGCCGCACCGCCACCACAGGGCCGGCTGCGCAAGCCGGTGGCGCTCGGAGACGGCCTGTACGTGGCCGGGGACCACCGGGACAGCCCGTCCATCCAGGGGGCGCTCGCCAGCGGGTGGCGTACGGTCGGCGCGGTCCTCGCGGAGTTGCGGCGCGGGTGAGCCATCGGCGGGTAGCGCGTTGTTATCCTCGCGTTGCCCATCGTGCTGTCGCGGCCGTGTTTCCGCCCGGTAGGTGGTGGTCCGCGCAGCGATCGGCGGGTTACGATCCGGCGCGGTCACGGGGCGGTAGCTCAGCCGGTTAGAGCAGGGGACTCATAATCCCTCGGTCGCGGGTTCGAACCCCGCCCGCCCCACCACCCGTTTTCCCTGTTCAGCCATGTTGGCGGCGATCCGGACGTACCGCGTCGAGGTCCGGTCCGACGCTCTCGGTCCGCACTGAGGCCGGTCACTGCGACGAGGAGACAGCGAAGTTCCTGGCGAGCCTTCCTAGGAACTTGGCGGGTCGGTTCCGTCGCACGGGACACCGATACCTAGCTGTACTTGCGCCGTCTGCCCCCGCGACCGAATTGTGAGCGGTAGGCAGGTCGCCCGCGCAACCCACGTGCCGCCGACGAAGGCCAGCCACTGAGATTGGTCGTCGACAGGTGCGCAGGCGCGCACACGGGCGCGCACGGCCGGCACCACTGACGAGCCCCATCCGAGACGCGCCCTGTCCTCCCAGCCGGGTGCCACCCGAAGATCGACCACTGCGCCGCCGCGTACGACCAATCCCCATTTGGCGAACAGCCGGGCTGCCGGGTCCGGTTGCCCCGATTCCTCTGCTTGAAGCACAGGCCGGTCAGGTACCGCGACGTCCTCTCCCACGAGCCGATAGCCCGCCGGCGGTTCCTGCATCGCATCCACCGATACAGTGCATGACTCCTGCCTGGCGCTCCCGTCAGTTGACGGGGACGCGCTCGGGTCAGTACCCAGAGATGCAGTTGGTGCGGGTGGTCGGGCCTCACCCTGGCCGGAACCGCTTGAGGACGTACAGGCTGCTGGCGTCACCATCAGGCAGACGCTGAGCGGCCACCACAACATGCGGCTGGTCCATCGCACGCGCGTCACCTCCTGAACGGCGAGGCCTTCGACGGTTGGGGCGCGACCCGTGAAGCGTCACCGTACCGAAAGGCGGGATGCGTTCGATGCCGCCCGCCCTGCCACGCGAGACGCCCTGCTCAGCCGAGCTACCAGTACCTGCCGCAGGTCGGCTCGAGCTTGTCGACCGCGCTCTCCAGGTCGCCCGTGTCGCTCGCCACCTTCACGATCGCTTCCGCATATTCGAGCTTGGGCTTGATCGAGCGGACCTCGACGTCCTTCCGGCCTGCGGCCATGGTGAGCACCTGGAACTTCTTCTGCAGCGTGCGGTCGGTCTGCTCGCCGGCCACCCTGTTCGCCACCGCCTCGAGGTTGACCAATCGGGTGGACGCCTCCGCCCGGGCGTTGACGAGCTCGGCCTCCACTGTCGAAGTGGAGGCGACCCCGACCAGGATGATCAGGCCGGCGATGGCCTTCTCCAACGGACCCTTGACGGCGGTGCAGGCCACCTTGTTGCTGGCGGTGGCCACTTGCGTGGCCTTCTTGGTCGTGGTCGGAGCTGCGGGGGCCGTCGAGGATCGCGGGGTGCCCGAGGAGCGTGAGGTCGGCGAGGGGCGGGGGGTCGGCGAGGGCTCGGGCGCGAGGCTCGGTGTGGCCGTCGGCGCCGAGGGCATGGGAGTGGGTGACTCCGTATCGGTGCTCGCCGCCACGGCGGTGGGCGTGCCCGGCGTCTCGTCGGCGCGGCCACACGCCGAGGCGGTGAGCAGCATCGCAGCGACCGCCACGTAGAGCCCGAACCGTCGTACCGTCACGTCGTATCCCATCTCGCGATCTTGCGGGAGCGTGACGATACATGTCGGACGCAGTGGCGGCCATCAACCAGATGGACCGCCCGGGTGACAATCGCGCGCATGAGCGCTGCTGACGTCGTAACGGTTGATCTCACTTCGGATCAGCGGTTCCTGCTACGGCGCGGGTTGGCCGAGTGGGGTGGCCCCGCGCATTCCACTGATGAACTCGCCCGGGTCATGGGCTTCCAGGACCGGGCGGACCTCTACCACGGCGAGGGCCGGGCCCGTCGGGAGCGCTCTACCCAACTCACGCCTGCTTCGGCATGCTGACCGGATGGAGAACCCGCACGCCTCGACGCCGTTCGCTCTGCACCTGTACTGCAGAGTCGACGTCCTGGTCACCGACGCGGAGGCTCTCACCGATCGCGCAGTGGCCCAGCTGCGAGATGCGGATGTCGAGTGGCGCACGGAAGACGACGACCTCGAATCGGCGGTCGGAGAACTGCGCGGCAGCGTCGCCGACTCTCTCGGGGCGGTGGTCGACATCGGCCGCCTGATCGAGGGAATCCCCGGAGTGGAGTTCCGAGGCGGTTGGTGCCGCGCCGAGCCGGGGCCGCCTCGGGAGATGCCTGCTCCTGGAAGCCGGCGCTCATCGCTCGGGCACGACCCGGACGATGCTGCTGCCACTGGACGTGGCGTTGCCTCCGTCGATCACTGAGGTGACCAGGTCGTAGAAGCCCGGCTTGGCGTCGGGACCGATCACGATCGTGCTGACGGGACGCTCGCCCGGAGTGCCGGTCGGCCGGACCGGTGTCGCCGTGAAGGTGACCAGCCCGGGCACCGCCGAAGCGGCCTTGAGGTCGTCCACAGTGCCGTACGGGCCCGTCAGCCGTGCGGTCAACTCGACCTGCGGCGAGGTGGAGCCCGGCTCGTCCGGGGACTCGACCGTCCAGTGGACGGTCAGGGTCTGGCCCGGTTGGTACGGCTTGTCGACGTCCAGGTCCTCGCAGCAGGTGTACGCCGGCGGCGGCACCTCCGTTACCGTCTCGGACGGTTCGGCGGCGCAGGCTGCCAGCAACGGAACGGCGAGGCAGCTGAGAAGGCGCAGGCGCGGCGATTTCATGCGCGAGATCGTAGGCGTGGCGCGCCGCTGCCAGGGGGCGGCGGGCAGATGCACCGCAGTCTATGGTTGCCGCGTGAACAGACGCCTGTGGGTGGTGTCGGCACTGGCCGTGACCGCGCTGCTCGCCTTGCCGGTGACCGTCGTCGGCGTCCACGTGACCCACCCTCGGGACGAGGACGGATACCTGGCGTACCTGAAGCAGTACGGCGACCGGCAGAACGGTCGGCCGCTGGCGGTGTTGCCGCCGACCGCGGATCTGGTCGCCGAGGGCGACGCGGCATGCGACTGGTTGCGCGAGCAGCCGTACGCGCTCTGGCGGCACGATCCGGAGTACCGGGAGCTTGTCGTCTTCGAGCGCTACGTCCGGCAGGTCGAGAACCGCTCGCCGGCCTGGGGCGACGAGCTGCCCGATCGGCGATCGGTGACGGGAGCCGCGTGGACCCACCTCTGCCCGGCGGAGTGGGAACTACGCCAGCCCCGCCGTAACCCCTTCGCCCCCAAGCCGCCGGACTGAGCGCGCGGCCCGTCGTTCCCGGCGCCCTCGCTACATCGATCTTGGAGTTGTGGCACCTCACAAAAGCCGCGTGCGGGACATCCGAGGCGCCACAACTCCAAGATCGACGAAAGCCCGCCCGAGGCGGAAGGTCAACGCCCGCGGTTCGTGGCCATCCAGGCGGTGGCGAAGTCGACCAGGGTGCGCTGGTGCATCAGCCGTGCCGTCGCGCTGGCGACCTGGCCGGTCGTCGCGCTGCCTGTCGCCTCGAAGTCGGCGCCCAGCCGGTCGAAGTCGCCCTCGTCGGTGACGACGTCGGTCCACGTGGTCCACCGGCTCGTGCCGTCCGGCAGCCGTACCGCCGAGCCCGTCACCGCCCGCGGCGGCGACGCCTGCCGCCACTCCGCGAGGTGCAGCGAGGTGTTGGAGCTGTGGTCGCAGCCGAGCAGCAGCACCTTGCCGTCGAGCCGGTACACCGCGCCGAGCGGTGAGTGCTCGCCCAGCGCGTCGTCGAGGCGGTGTCCCTCCACGGCGTCGGCGGCGTGCGCGCCGAGCGCGGCGAAGGACACCTGCGGGTGGTCGCTGCGGCGGGCGCCCGGCCAGGTGCGTACCGTCTCGGCGACCGCGCCCATCCACCGGCTCGGCGTGCACGCCGGGTCGAAGCCGGGCGTCTGCTCGCGGATGACCGGCCACCACGCCTCGGGTACGGGCGGATGCCGCCACTCGGCCGGGTCGGTGTTCTCCGGGGTGTGCGTCGGCACGACGAGGGTGCCCTCCGGCCCGAGCGCCGCCAGCAGCGCCCGCACCACCGCCTCGGTGCGACCGGCGACGAACCCGAGACTCCGGTACGACGAGTGCAGCAGCAGAACGTCACCCGGGACGATGCCGAGCACGCGCAGGTCGTACGCGATCGAGCTGACGGTGTGCGGTGCGGCCTGGTCCACCCGCCGCAGTGTAGGCGGGGCCGAGCCTGGACCGGGGACGGTGCCGACGCCCGCGGAAACCGTTTCGCCGATCCCGGGATAGCGGCGGTGCCGTCCGGCGTCTGTCACTGGTGAACGAGGAGACGAGGGTGGTGCGGTGGACGAGGACGAGCGGGCGGTGCTGGCCGAGTTCGTGGCGAGCCGTGCCCCGGCGCTGATACGGGTCGCCTACCTGCTCACCGGTGACCGCAGCAGTGCCGAGGATCTGTTCCAGTCGGCGCTGTCGAAGATCATTCCGAAGTGGCGGAGCATCCGGCACGCCGACCCGGAGGGCTACCTCCGTGCCGTCATGTACCGGGAGCAGGTGAGCTGGTGGCGGCGGTTGCGTCGTCGCCGGGAGTCCCCGGCCGGCGTGCACGAGCCGGTGGTGGCCGACCCGGCCGGCGGTACGGATCTCCGGCTGGCGTTGCGGGCGGCGCTGTGGGAGTTGCCGCCCGCGCAGCGCACCGTCGTGGTCCTGCGCTACTACGAGGACCTGCCGGAGGCCCAGGTCGCCGAACTGCTGGGCTGCTCGGTCGGGACGGTGCGCAGCCGGACCCACCGGGCGGTCACCCGACTGCGTCAGATCCTGCCGGACAGCGAGCTTCTGGAGATGCGGCGATGAGTGATCCGTTCGAAGGTCTGCTCCGCTCCACCCTCACCGACATCGCCGAGGAGGCACCGACTGTGCAGGACTCATTGACCAGGGCGGAACGGCGCGTGCGTAACCGTCGACGCAACACGGTGGCGGCAGGTGCGGCGGGCATCCTGGCGGTGCTGGTGATCGGCGCGCCGTTCGCCTACGCCGGCCGCGGCGACGACCCGGTGATCTCGCCGCAGCCGGGCACGAGCGCCCCGCAGCCGGACCGGACCGAGCCCGTTCCGCCCCCGCCGGGCCTGGCGTCGCCCGTCCCGGTCGGCCCGGACGGCCGGCGGATGCCGGACGGCGCGGACCCGACTCGCCCGGGCGCACCGTCGCCCGTCCCGGTAGGCCCGGAGGGCACGAGCCCGCCGGGCGGTGCGATGCCGTCGCCCAGCCCCATCAGGCGCTGACCGTCGTACGCCGGCACCCTCCGGGCCGGTGCGAGAGCCGGGCCCGCCCCGACCGTGGCGGGCCCGGCCCTCGGCGCGGTCAGTCCATGCGGGTACGCCCGGCCGATCCGAGCCGGGGGGAGAGAGACGGCCCTACCGACGTTCGGCGTCACTCCCACGGTGGGGCGTGCCGGTTCACGTAGTCGCGGGCGCGGGGGAGCGGATCACCCCAGTACTGGTGTGGCATGCGGGAGAAGTGCTCCCGGCAGAAGGTGGCGAGATCGTCGACGATCGCGATCCGCTCCAGGGGGCGCCGTTCGAACTCCCGGTTGGCCGCGAGCAGATCCGCCTCCGGGTTCCAGCCGGCGTGGTCGAACGCCCGGTCCGCCCAGGTCGCGTACACGTGGAAGACCTGGCTCTGACCCGCGAACCGCAACCCCGCGAGACCGATCGGCCGATCCGGGTAGGTGTCCCGGCACACCCAGGCCAGGATGTGGCAGGCCCCGGCGGCGAAGAACGGCTGGTCGGCGCGTTCCCAGGCGAGTCGCTGGTCGGCCCGTTCCTGCGGCGTACGCCGGAAGACGCCCGCTGCCGTCACTGCCACAGGCGCACCCTAGCCGAACGCAGCGCGGCCGTGCACGACGACGGACGGCACGACATGCACCTGCACGCCCGCGTCCGGGGCGAAGATCGGGCTCGGCATGCCGGTGAGCCAGCGCGCGGCGGCCCAGGCCAGCGCCGCCGCCAGTCCGGCCTGCACGGCGAGTACGGACTTGATCCGCAACTGCTGCATCCGGTCCCGCCCGGCGGCCCGGCCGCGCTCGTTCACGCGTTCCCACGCCTCGTCGAACCGTTCCGCGTCCAGGCCGGCGCGCCGCGACGACCCCCGCCGGCCGCCGCGCCCCGCCCGCTGCCCGGTCACCGCCGGCGGCTACCCGCAAAAGCCGCCGCCATTCCCGGCCTCCGCCGGGGTCAGGCGCCCGGTTCGAGGTACGCGGCCAGGTGTGCCAGCGAGGACGCGATGCCCTCCTCGTGCACCCTCTGGTCGATGCCCGGCGGCACACCGGTGGCGGTGACCGTCACAGCGGTGCCGTCGCCTGCCGCCGCGAGGTGCCAGGTCATGGTCATGGTGCCCGCGTAGGCCGGGTCGTCGGCCTGGAACACGGCCGTCTGCACCACCCGGCGTGCCGGTACGAGTTCGGCGAACCCGACGTCGACCACGTCCGTCGCGTCCGACGTCTTACCGGGGCTGCCGGCCGGGTCGAGGTAGGTGAGCACCATCCGGAACCCGCCGCCCGGCCGTGGATCCCAGCGCTCGATCCGCCCGCGCATCCCGTCCGGCGGCAACCACGCCTCCAGGGCGGCCCGGTCGACGAGCGCGTCGTACACCGCCGCCGGTGGCGCGGCGATCGTCCTGCTGCCCCGATCGATCCTGCTCACCCCCCAACCCTAGGCCCGCACCCTCCCGCCCGCGGGTGCTCCTCGTCGATCTTGGAGTTGTGGTCGTGAACGAATGCGGCTGAGACGGGCGATTCAGGCGCCACAAGTCCAAGATCGGCGGGGAGCGGGAGCGGGGCGCGCCCGGTACGCTGCCGCGAATGCCGGTACGACAACACCTCCACGACTCGCTGCTGCTCGGTGACGACGACACCCCGCTGGCCCGGATGCGGCTGCGGGACGACGACGGCACGGCGGTCGCGGCCGACGTCCGGCCGCTGCCCGAGGCGCCGCTCACCCGGCTCGTCGCGCAGGTGCGGCGCGACCTGGCCGGGCACCGGCTGGAGACGCCGGACGAGGCGCTGGCGGCGGCACTGGTGGCCGACGGGCTGAAGCTGGACCGGGCCGCCACCGACATGCGGCACGACCTGACCGGCGTACCCGAACCGGTGGCGCTGCCGGACGGCTGGTCGCTCGGCGCCCCCGGCTGGGACGACGACCTCGCCGAAGGGCTGGACGCGGCGTACGGCCCGGACCACCCGGACGGCCGCTGGCAGCCGAGCGATACCGAAGAGGTACGGGCGATGTTCGACACCGGCGAGCCGGTGCCACCCCTGGTGCCCGCCTCGGCCCGGCTGATCGACCCGGACGGCCGCAGCGCCGGGCACGTGCTGTGCGCCGGGCCGGTGCCGTGGACCGACGACGACTGCGTCTGGATCCTCAACCTGGGTGTGGCGCCCCGCGCACAGCGGCGCGGGTTCGGCCGGGCGCTGCTCGTGCACGCGTTGCGCGGCGCGCGGGAGGTCGGGCTGCCGTCAGTCGGCCTGTCGGTGGTCGACGGCAACCCGGCCCGCCGCATGTACGACGCGGCCGGCTTCCGCGTCCTCACCCGGGTGCTCACGGTTCGCATCCCCGACGCGTAGCCCGCTCGATGCGTCCCGAGGTGGCGAACCCTCAGGCGCCGGTGAGCAGAGGGCGGTGCTCGGACCAGAGCCAGCGCAGGTAGTCGCGTAGCCGTTCCGGGGTGGCGATCCAGCCCTGGCCGGGATAGCGGAGCAGTCGGCTGACCTCGCCGGCCACCAGGTCGTACCCGGCCGCGCCGGTCTCCGGCACGGGGGCGTCCGGTGCGACAGCCACGGGCAGCGGGACCATCGGGATCCGCAGACCGGCGTCGTCGCAGGCCCGCAGCACGGTGAGATAGACCCGGACCAGGTGGTACGGCGAGACGACGAGCGCGACGCTGCCGACGCCGAGCGCCCGCACCTGCTCCGCGATCCACGTGGCCTGCCGGCCGGTGCCGGTGACCGGCTCGGCCTGGAGAACTACCCCGCCGGTCCGGCGCAGACCGAGCCCGCGCAACCGGTCGAGCGTGAGCGGGCGGTAGGTCCGCTCGGCCGAATCGGTGTTCGCCACCAGCAGGTGCCGCAGCGCCGGGCCGGTCTCCCAGGCACGGATCGCGTCGGTGAGACGCCAGTCCTCGCCCTGGCCGGTGGGCACCACGAGCGCGTCCACCCGCTCGGCGGCGCGGTGGGGGAGCGTGAGGACCATCGTGACCGCCTCCAGCACCGCCAGGAGCCGTTCGGCGGGTACGTCCGCGAACGCCTCCGCCTCCACGAGCCGTGGCAGCGGGCGGGACACACTCGTCACGCCCGCGATCTTGCCACGTTGCGGCGGACGGGGGATGAGAGAGCGGCGGCGGAATCGAGTACGCGTGCTCATTCGCCCGGCCCGTCGGCCGGGCAGGATCGAATGCGTGACAACGAGACGTACGCTGCTCGGCGGTCTGCTCCTGGCACTGGCCACGGCCGGCGCCTGGGTGGCCTGGCTGAGCTGGGAGTCCGGCTGGACCGTGGACCCGCAGACCGGCGACATGAGCGGGCCGTACGCGGTCTGGCAGGTCGCCGCCGCGGTGCTGACCCTGGGCGCGCTGGCCGCGGTAGGCGGCTGGTGGCTGAACATCTGGCTGGTGGCAACGGTGATGACAGTGGCGTTCACCGTCCCGTGGGCGGTGCACGCCGCCTCGACCGACGACACCGGCCTGTGGGCGGTCGGGGCGGCGCTCGTGGCCATCGGCACGACCATCGGGACGACGCTGGTCGGCGGCGCCGCCGGGTGGCTGCGCCGCCGGACCGCGTGACGACCGTCGTCAGTCGCGGTTCAGGCGTTCGGCGTACGCGTCGCGCAGCTCCGCCCAGCCGAAGTCCTTCGCCTCCGCGCCCCGGATCGGGCCGACCGGGTCTCCGTCGAGCAGATGGGCGGCGACGTCCAGGCAGAGGTGCCAGCCGGCGGCAGTCATCGGGGCGAGGTCGGGCCGGCCGACCCGGTGCCGCAGCGTGAGCGTGGTGCCGTCGCCGGTCGGGGCCAGCTCCCAGCGGAGCAGGTCGTCGCCCCAGGTGTACTCCAGCAGGTGCGGCCGGTCCGCGCGCAGCACCCGGGCCGGCGCCGGGTGGGCCTGCTCGCCGTCGACGGTGCTGAGCACGGCGTCACCGGTGCGGCCCAGGTCGCGGTCGGCCAGGAACGGCGCCCACGCGGCGAGCTGATCCGGGTCGGTGAGCGCGGCCCACACCGTCTCCGGCGGGTGCCGCAGGTCGCGGACGAAGACCAGGTCCCACCTGTCGTTCGCGGGTTCCAGATGCACCCGGGCGAGCGGGCCGGGACGGAACGTGTCGCGGTCCATCTGTCACTCCTGACTGTCGAGATGGCGTTCCAGGGCGTCGAGATGCGCGGTCCACATCGACCGGTACGGCCCGAGCCAGTCGTCGACTGCGCGTAGCGGCGCCACGTCGACCCGGTAGATCCGCCGCTGCGCCGCCGTGCGGCAGGTGACCAGGCCGGCGTCGCGGAGCACCCGCAGGTGCTTGGAGACCGCCGGCTGGCTCATGCCCAGCGCGTCCACCAGCTCGCCGACACTGCTCTCCGCTCGGCGCAGCCGGTCGAGGATGCGGCGCCGGGAGGGCTCGGCCAGCACGGTGAAGGCGTCGACGGTCACCCTCGCAATATGCCTCATCGGTTATATGCCTGGCAAGGAATGACAGGTCGCGCCGCCCCGGCCCGGCGGGCTCCATATGCTCGGGGGATGGAACTGCGGATCTTCACCGAGCCCCAGCAGGGGGCCACATACGACCAGCTCCTCGCCGTGGCCCGCCGCGCGGAGGAGACCGGCTTCGCCGCGTTCTTCCGCTCCGACCACTACCTGAAGATGGGTTCGGTGAGCGGCGAACCCGGCCCGACCGACGCGTGGACCACGCTCGCCGGCCTGGCCCGCGACACCACCCGGATCCGGCTCGGCACGCTCATGACAGCCGCCACGTTCCGGCTGCCGGGCCCGCTGGCGATCACCGTGGCGCAGGTCGACCAGATGAGCGGCGGCCGGGTCGAGCTGGGCATCGGCACCGGCTGGTACGCCGAGGAGCACTCCGCGTACGGCATCCCGTTCCCGTCGCTGGGGGAGCGGTTCGACCGGCTGGAGGAACAACTCGCCGTCATCACCGGGCTCTGGTCCACCCCGGCGGGCTCCACGTTCGACTTCCCCGGCACGTACTACCCGGTCAGCGACTCGCCAGCGCTGCCCAAGCCGGTGCAGCGCCCCCGCCCGCCGATCCTGCTCGGCGGCATGGGCCCGAAGCGCACACCCCGCCTGGCCGCCCGGTACGCCGACGAGTTCAACCTGCCGTTCGCCTCGGTCGAGGACACCGTCGCGCAGTTCGGGCGGGTACGCGACGCGTGCGCCCAGATCGACCGCGACCCGTCCACGATGACCTGGTCCAACGCGCTCGTGCTCTGCTGCGGCCGAAACGAGGCCGAGGTGAAGCGCCGCGCCGAGGCGATCGGCCGTGACCCCGACGAGCTGCGTGCGAACGGCGCCGCCGGCACGCCCGCCGAGGTGGTCGACACGCTCGGCCGGTACGCCGAGGCGGGCAGCTCCCGCGCCTACCTCCAGGTGCTGGACCTGACCGACCTGGACCACCTGGAGCTGGTAGCCGCCGAGGTGATGCCCCAGCTCTGACCCGGGCTCGCCCGCCCCTTTGCGGCCCGGCCCCGCCGCCCCGGCCGTCCCCGTCGATCTTGGAGTTGTGGCACCTGACAAGCCTCGCCTGAGCGACAATCCGGGCGCCACAACTCCAAGATCGACGGGCCGGGGCGGGCCGAGCCGGTCGGGGCGGGGCGGGGCGTGAGGGTGGGCGGCGGACGGTCAGCTCGCTGTGGCGCGGCGGACGGTGTCGAGGCGGCCGTCGCGGTCGCTGTCCAGGTACGTCACGTCGGGCACACCGTCGCCGTCCAGGTCGATCTGCACCACGTCGGCCACGCCGTCGCCGTCCAGGTCGGTCACCACCTCGACGGAACCGTCCAGATGCCGGGTCACGATCGACCGGCCCGACGCCTGGCGTGGCGGCGGCCCCGGATGAGGCACCGGGTCCGGCTCGGGCTCCGGCGTGGGCCCCGGCACCGGCGCGGTCGCGGCAGGCCCCATCCCCACAGCGGCAGGCGTCACCCCCACGGCGGCAGGCGGCATCCCCACAGCGACGGGCGCCACCCCCACAGCGGCGGGCGGCGTCTCCGCAGCGTCGGGGTCCACGCCGGTCGGGTCGATCTCCTCCTCCGACGGGTACACGTCGCCGCGGAGGCTCGGGTCGCGGTAGCTGCTCATCCCGCCAGGATTCCCGCCGAGTGGCCGGGGCAACCCTGCCGCCGCATGATGGCGGATGATGCAGCGCATGACGGACACCAACTGGGCCGGAAACGTCAGCTGGTCGGCGCGTACCCGATCGCGGCCGACCTCGACCGACGACCTGCGCCGGCTGGTCGCGGAGGCCGACCTGGTCCGGGCCGTCGGCACCGGCCACTCGTTCAACCGGCTCGGTGACACCACCGGCATCCAGGTCGCGCTGGACGGCCTGCCGCCCACCGTCGCGCTCGACGCCGACCGCGGCGCGGTCACCGTCGCGGCCGGTCTGCGCTACGGCGACCTGGCCACCGCGCTCCAGGCTCAGGGGTACGCGCTGGCGAACCTCGCCTCGCTGCCGCACATCTCGGTGGCCGGCTCGGTCGCCACCGCCACCCACGGGTCCGGCGCGCGGAACCGCAACCTCGCCGCCGCCGTCGCCGCGCTGGAACTGGTCACCGCCGACGGCGACCTGATCACCGTCGACCGGGATGATCCACGGTTCGCCGGGCTGGTGGTCAACCTGGGCGCGCTGGGCGTGGTCACCCGGCTCACGCTCGACGTGGTGCCCACGTACGCGGTGCGCCAGCACGTGCGCCTCGGCCTGCCCCGCGCGGCGCTGGACGAGGCGCTGGACGCCGCGTACAGCGTCAGCGTCTTCACCTCGTGGCGCTCGGAGCGCTTCGACCAGGTGTGGGTCAAGCAGTACGCCGACCAGGCCCCGCCGCCCGCCGACTGGCTGGACACGGTGGCCGCCGACTCGCCCCGGCACCCGGTGCCCGGCATGTCGCCGGAGCACTGCACCGCGCAGCTCGGTGAGCCGGGGCCGTGGCACGAGCGGCTGCCGCACTTCCGGCTCGGCTTCACCCCGAGCAGCGGCGACGAGTTGCAGTCGGAGTGGCACGTGGCCCGGGCCGACGCGTCGGCGGCGCTCGCCGCGCTCGACCCGGTCGCCGACCGGATCGCCGCCGTGCTCCAGATCTGCGAGCTGCGGACGATCGCCGCCGACGAGCTGTGGCTCAGCCCGAACTTCCGGCGCGACTCGCTGGCGCTGCACTTCACCTGGATCGGTGACCCGATGGCTGTCGCGCCGGTGCTGGCCGAGGTGGAGGAGCGGCTGGCCCCGTTCGCGCCGCGCCCGCACTGGGGCAAGCTGTTCGAGCGCGATCCCGCCGCCGCGTACCCCCGGCACGCCGACTTCGCCGCGCTGCTGCGCGAGTTCGACCCGAAGGGGAAGTTCCGCACCGCCGAGATGGACCGCTACTTCCCCCGGGACTGAGTTACCGCCCGGCCGGCACCTGCTGGCGCAGGCTGCCACGCTGGACCGCCCGGCTGATGTCGCTGGGCGAGACGATGCCGACGAGCTGGTCGTCGACCACCACGAGCGCCCGGCCGTCGGTGCACTCGTTGAGCCGGGGGAGCAGGTCGGTGAGCTGTTCGTCCGGGCGGGCGAGCACCAGTTCGTCGGCCCGGCAGGACACCTCGGCCAGCGTGGTCGAGGCGCGGCGGTCCGCCGCGATGCCGCGTACCCGATCGAGCGTGACCAGACCGACCGGCCTGCCGTCGACGGTGAGCGGCAGCGCCGAGTGCCGGTACGCGAAGAGGTAGTGGTCGACGAAGTCGGCCACTGTGACGTCGCCGGACGCGGTCTGCGGCTGCGGCGTCATCACGTCGCCCACCCGGATGCCGCGCAGCGCGTCGCCCATCCGGGCGGCGCGTTCCTCCTGGCCGGCGGCCCCGAGCAGGAACCAGCCGATCAGCGCCAGCCAGAGCCCGCCGAACCCGGCGCCGGTGAAGAACCGCCACAGCCCCAGCCCGATCAGCACGACACCGAGCACCCAGCCCGCGCGGGCCGCCACCACAGACGCCTTGGTCCGGTCGCCGGTGAACTTCCAGACCGCCGCGCGCAGCAGCCGCCCGCCGTCGAGCGGGGCGGCGGGCAGCACGTTGAAGATCGCCAGCAGCACGTTGATGCCCGCGAGCCAGGACAGCGCACCGAGCAGCAGGCCGTCCCCGGCCGTCACCGCGACCGCCACCGCGATCGCGGCGAAGAACACGCCGATGATGAGGCTGACCAGCGGCCCGACCCCGGCGATCCGCAGCTCGGCGCCGGGGTTCTTCGCCTCGCCCTTCAGCTCGGCGACGCCGCCGAACAGCCACAGCGTGATGCCCTCGACCTCGATGCCGTTGCGCTTGGCGACCACCGCGTGCGCCACCTCGTGGGCGAGCAGGCCGAGGAAGAAGACCACAGCGGCGGCCAGGCCGGCCGCGATGTAGGCGACGGGGGAGTGACCGGGGTACGAGGAAGGGAACAGGCTCGCCGACAGCGCCCACGCGATCAGCACGAAGATGACCAGGACACTCCAGTTGACGCCGACCGGTACGCCGGCGATTCGACCCAGACGGAAACTCGCCCTCATGTTCCCGTCATACCCGGCGCACCCACCCGCACACCAGGGCCGGCAGGCGGCACTTTTGCACTTGTACGAGTCGTACGAGCTGTACGATCGGGATATGAGTGAGCCCGCCGCCGAACTGCCGATCTCCGATGCCCGAGACAGCCTCGCGGATGTCGTGTCGCGTGCCCACTACGCCGGGCGGATCACTTACGTGACCCGCCGGGGGCAGCGCTTGGCGGCCATCGTCCCCGCCGAGCTTGCCGAAGCGATCGAGCGAGCCGAGGACGCCGCAGATGTCTCGGCGGCCCGCGATGCCCTGGCCCGTATCGACGCCGGCGACACCCCCGTCCCGCTGGCCGACCTGCGCGACGAGCTCGGCCTGTGACGCTGCCACCGGAGCCGGTCTTCGCCGTCCGGGTCGATCGAGCCGCTGCCAAGCTGCTGCGCAAACTCGATAGACCCGTGCAGGCCCGCCTTGTCGACGCCCTCGCCTCGCTGGCCATCGAGCCCCGTCCGGCCGGGGTGAAGGCGCTAGCCGGGCATCCCGGTCTACTGCGCGTACGGGTCGGTGACTACCGCATTATCTACACCGTCCGCGATCGTGAACTGATCGTCCTCGTGGTTCACCTCGGCCATCGTGGCGATGTCTATGACACGCTCTGAGCCTGAGTCCGGTGAGATCATGATGCCGCCGCTCCGGTGTAGGCGCGGGCAACGGTCAGCGGCTCAGCGTCTCGCTCTTGACGGCCCGGATGAAGGCGGCCCAAGTGCCCGGCGGGAAAGCGAGGGCCGGGCCAGCGGGGTTCTTGCTGTCGCGCAGGCCGACCACGTCGGGGAGATTGTCGGCCACCTCCACGCACTCCCCGCCGTTGTTGCTGCGGGTCGACTTGCGCCAGGCGGCGCCGGTCAGGTCAGGCACGGGAGTACTCCTCTGCGACATGCTGGATCAGGCTCTTCGACTTGGACTCGCTCAGCGCGCGGCTCGCTATGTCAGTCCAGATGGTGTTGTAGGCGTCGGTCTCGTGTGGCTTGTCGAGGTAGATGGCACCGGTAGCGGCTTCCAGGTATGTCACCGGCGGTTCCACCTCCTTGCCGCTGCTGTCTCGCGGAAATTCCAGGATCGAGAAAGCCCCGGCCATCGCTCCGGCGTGCAGCCCGGAAGAAAAAGCTAGAACCTGCACGGTTACGTTGGGTAGCTCTGCGGCCTTCAGGATCTGGTGTAGCTGCTCGGTCATGATGGTCGCTCCACCAACCGGACGCCGCAACACCGCCTCGTTGATTATCACGCTGAGTTGTGGGGCGGAGAAGCGGGTGAGAAGTGCCTGCCGCTCCACGCGGAGCTGGATGGCTCGCTCTTGGCCCTCGCGGTCACCTGCCTCGATGGCGCCGCCGGGCATCCGGAAGAGCTGCTCTGCGTAGGCGCGGGTCTGGAGTAGGCCGGGAACCAACTCGGCTTGGTACTGCCGGATGCTGGACGCCGCTGCTTCAAGGCCGATGTAGAGCTGGAACCAGCGCGGAAGGCCCGAGCCGATGTAGTCGTGCCACCAGTTCTTGTTCTCTCGCGTGGCCGATGCCATCGCGAGGACCAGTTCGGTGTCTTCCTCGGAAGCTCCGTAGAGCTTGAGCATCTCCTTGACGTCCGCTGCGCGGAAGCGGACGTTCTCGGCACCGCTCTCAATGCGGTAAAGGGTTGCCCGCGCCCGGTCCAGTTCTTCGGCCGCCTTCTCCATCGTCAGCCCGGCAGCCTTGCGAAGTGATTCGAGCTTCCTGCCGAGCTGCCGTCGAAGCATCGTGGATCCCGTTACGGCCTGTGACACCCCTGCCTCCGATGGTCAGGTAGCGGTTGACGCGCGTTCGCTCAATTTAGCGCCCCCCATGTATCAGAAACAATAGACACGTCACGCTGAGTTCTATGAATGATGTCCAGCGCTGCTAGTACACCTTTTGTTAGACGTTGCATTAGATCCGATGCGGTGCTTCACTGCCTCTGCGGCCACTGTGGAGTTATTGCTGCTCAGTGGCCATGTGAGCCCTGCTGACGTACTGCTGGTCGAAGGCTGCGGTGGCAGGTGCCGGGGTGGGTCCGCCGGTGCGGGGCGGGCCGGCGGACCCGCCCTTCCACGGTTCGATCTCGATGGTGAGAGGCAGGTCTTGTCATGCGCGTCTTCCTTCGGCGGGGACGAGGTAGCCGGCGGTCGGTCCTCGGGTCGACCTGCTACCGCTCGTCGGCGTACCACCCGCTGCGTCCCTGGCAGGTGCGTGAGCGGAGCTTCCGGCCGACCCCGCTGGGACGGCGCGGGCTCGACCCGCAGGAGGTGCGGGAGTTCCTCGACCGCGTCGCCGGTGACCTGGCCGCTGTCTACGACGCGCTGGCGCAGAGCCGCCGCGAGACGGACCGGATCAAGAACGCGCTGCGCCGCTGGCAGTCGGAGCAGGCCCAGGCGCGCAACGAACGGGGATACGACAGGTGACCGAGCGATGGGTGATCCACCTGCCGGTCGTCGTCAACGACCTGCTCTCCGCTCAGCGGCTGGCCCGGGTGGTGGCGCACTGGACCCACGTCCTGCCACAGACCGAGCCCGGCGGCACCACTGTCTCGGCGGAGGACGACCAGAACGTCCGGCACTGGGTGTTCTGCGACCGGTTGCTGCCCGGCGGGCAGCGGTGTCTGCTCCGGCCCGGACACGACGGTGAGTGCTCCCGGCGGTTCCGGCCGCGATGAGCATGCGCCGGAGCAGCGTCGGACGCCCGCAACCGGAAGCGGAATATGCACGAGCCGTGGTCGAGAACGTGAGTGGCTGCGCCAGTTCGGGGGCGACGGGGCGGCCGGCGCGTGAACGGGCTCGTCCTGGACACCTCGGCGCTGCTCCCGGCGGCCCACCCGGCATCGAGGGCCGGAGTCGGTCAGTCGGCCTTCCCGGCCGGGACGACCCACGTCGTCGGCTGGCCGGTGATCGCGGTGATCAGGTCGAAGTCACCGTCGTAGTGCAGAACGGTCACGCCATGCCGTTCGGCCGTCGCGGCGATCAGCAGATCGGCCATCGAGAGCGCGCGGTGGTTGCCCTTGTGCAGCGCCTGCACCTGGATGTCGATCGCACGATCCCAGATGTCGTCGGGCATGGCGAGCCAGTCGAAACCGCGGAGCAGCCATCGAGCGCGCTTCGCGTCCTTGGCCGAGCGGGCGCTGTGTACGACCTCGATCTCGATGGCGCCGCAGACCGCCAGCAGACCGCGATCGGACAACTCGTCCAGGACTGGCGCCACGGCGGGCTTCGGCCACCGGGCCAGCGCCGACTTGTCGAGGAGGTAGCGCTCCCGCGTCATGCCGCTTCGGGCTTCGACGCCTGCCCCGGGTCGGTGAGGTCCGGCAGGCCGCCGCTCTTGAGCCAGTCGGCGAACTCCCGGCGCTTCTCCCGGTTGACCACTTCCTGCAGCGCGGCGTTGACAGTGGCCTTCTTGGTGCCCGTGCCGAGGATCTCGGCGGCCTCGGCCAGGAGGTCGTCGTCGACATCGAGAATGGTGCGGGACATGGCGTGCCTCCTCGTCCAGCAGGCGAACGAGGCGATGATATCAATTTCTCGGCTTCTTGATATACGTCTGCGGCGGTGTCGGGCGTGGTCAGCGCCGTCGAGGGGCCTCGGCGACCACTGTCGGGGAGAACTCGTTCGCCGCCTCCACCGCCCACTCCAGCGCGAAGTCCGCCTCCTCCTCCCAGCCCGGTTCGCCGCCGACGAAGTGCGACCGGCCGGGGAACTCCCGGTAGCCGGTGAGCGCCGTCGAACTCCGGTAGAGGTTGGAGATGCTGGTGGCCAGCGATGCGGGCACCACGTGGTCCTCACCGCCCGCGGTGATCAGCAGCGGGGCGCGGTCGCTGCGCTTCTTGTCGATCTCGGTGGCCGAGTTCGGGTCCAGGTTGGCGAACGCCGCCTCGAACAGCACGTGCCCGGCGCCCGGTACGGCGTACCGCTCCCAGGCGGCGTCGGACTGCTCCTGGCTGATGGTGTTGCCGAAGGCGTACCGGAAGTCCTCCGGGGTGAACGGCACGGCACGGTGCCGGTTCGCCGGGTTGTGCAGGATCGAGTACCCGGACCGCAGCGTGCTGGGCGGCAGCTTGAGCACGCCCCGTACCGGCGCGGGGTGCACGGCGACCACCGCGGCGCCGAGGCGGCGGTCCGCCAGCAACTGGGCGATCAGGCCGCCGAACGAGTGACCCATGATGATCGGCGGGCGCGGCAGGTCCCTGATGATCGCCTCGTAGTGGTCGGCGATGTCGGCGATGCGCTGCGCGGCGATCGGCGCCGGGTCGGCCCGCAGCTCCTCCACCTCGCGGTCCATGCCGGGCCAGGCGGGCGTGAGCACCTGGAAGCCGCGCGCGGCGTACCGCTGCGCCCAGTGCTCCCAGCTCCGCGAGGTCATCCAGAGCCCGTGGATGAGCACGATCGTGTCGACCCGTCCCGTCGGTGCGCTCATGTCTAGTCTCCCCGTTTCGCCGCTGGACGGCCCGCGCGTACCCGGACTGGGTGCCGGCAATCCTGTCTGATCGAACGGACAGGGCACGGACGGGTGGCCCGGATGATCAGCGTCCTGAGTCGACTGTCAGGATGACGGCATGACGGTCAGACTTGCCGACAGGGTTGCCCTGGTGACGGGCGGGAGCCGGGGTATCGGCGCTGCCGTCGCGCGCCGGCTGGCCGAGGACGGCATCCACGTCGCGTTCACCTACCGCACCGCGGAGGACAGCGCGAAGTCCGTGGTGAGCCAGATCGAGGCGTACGGCCGGACCGGGCTGGCGATCAATGCGGACAGCACCGACGCGACGGCCGTGGTCGGCGCCGTGGAGCGGACCGTCGCCGAGTTGGGGCGGTTGGACATCCTGGTCAACAACGCCGGGGTGTTCGCGGGTGGGCCGATCGAGTCGGTCAGCCTCGAGGCCCTGGACCGGGCGATCGCGGTGAACGTGCGCGGGGTCTACCTCGTCACCCAGGCGGCGGTACGCCACATGGGCGCGGGTGGGCGGATCGTCAACATCGGCAGCAGCTTCGCCAGCCGTGTCCCGGCACCCGGGGTGAGCGCGTACGCGATGACCAAGAGCGCCGTGAACGGGCTGACCCGGGCGCTCGCCCGCGAGCTCGGTCCGCGTGGGATCACCGTCAACCTGATCCTGCCCGGCTCGACCGACACCGACATGAACCCGGCGGACAGCGCGGGCGCGGACGGGCAGCGGTCGCACATCGCCCTCGGCCGGTACGCGGATCCGGACGACGTGGCGGCGACCGTCAGTCACCTGGTGGGCGCCGGCGGACGGCACATCACCGGCGCGTCGATCGCGGTCGACGGCGGCGCGACGGCCTGAGCGGATCCGGGCCGACGGCCGGCTGCTGGGCCGAGCCCGGTCAGGGCAGGCGGTCGACCACCACGAAGGCGGTGCCCGGCTCGACCTCGGTCAGCAGCAGGCGCTGGGCGCTGCGGGTCAGCCGGATGCAGCCGTTCGTGACGTTCTTGCCGAGCGTGTCGTCGTTGTACCAGCTGTGCAGGCCGATGTGGGCCCCGCGCAGCCCGGTCGGCACCGCGCCCGGGTCGTCGGGGATCGCGCCGAGGGCGAAGATGTCGACGCCGCCGTAGACGGCCTCCGGGGGCGGGGTGCGGCCCAGCACGAACGTGCGGCCCAGCGGGGTGAGCTGCCCGGACATGCCGAGGCTGACCGGCCAGGTGCGCATCGCGCGCCCGTCCCGGCTCCAGGTGAGGCGGTGGGTGCGCCGCTCCACCACGATCTGGTCGCGCAGCACCACAGTGGTCCAGCCGCCGGACGGCAGCCAGGCGATGGTGCGGTTCGCCGACGGCAGCAACACCGCCGTCCAGCCCGAGCGGCGGTCGACGATCGGCACGGTGAGCCGTACGCCGCTGATGGTCGGCGCGAGGAACGCCAGCGGCCGGCCGCCCGGTGCGTCGTAGGCGGCCACGTTCCGGTTCGGGCGCAGCCCCTCGCTCAGCGGGCGGGTGTCGGCCGGGTCCGGGTCGGGCGGGAAGCCGCGCGGCGCCGGGTCGTAGGTGACCACCGGCAGGTCGTCCGGTGCCGGCGCGGCGGGCGGCACCGACTCCACCGGCGACGGGCTCGGCGCGGCGGTCGTGGCCGGGGGCGCGGCGGCGGGCGGCGCCGCCTGGCGCGCAGGCGCGGCGGTGAGCGCGCGGCCGACCAGCAGCGCGGTGACGAGCAGCAGCGGTACGGCGAGCGCGGCGATCAGCCAGCCGGGAGGCCGGCGCGTGGCGAACCGGTCGAAAAGCACGAAACCGACTGTAACCGACCGGAAGCCCCCGTACCCGGTACTGCGGGTACGGGGGCTTCGCGGCCCGGGTGGCTCAGCTGAGCTTCGCGCCGATGTGGATGGCGATTCCGTCGTGCGCGGCGATGTTCGCGGCGAACCAGCCGGACGAGTCCACGGTGATCACCGGGCCGCTGCACGAGCCGTTGCTGAATGTGCCGTGGACGACGTCGCAGTAGCGGCCCGCCGGCAGCCCGGTGTAGTACGACCGGCCGTTCACCGCGCTGTCCTCGTCGTTGATCGTCAGGTAGCCCTTGCCGGTACGGCTGAACGCGATGTGCTGGTAGCCGTTGTCGTACCAGTTGGAGACCCCGGCGCCCTCGGTGGCGTTGCGGAAGCCGACCATGTTGGCGATGACCGGCCAGCGGTGCTCGCACTCCCAGCCCGAGTAGCAGGTGACGTTGGTGATCCGGTTGCTGCCGTCGGCGGGCGGGCCCTGGTCCCGGCCGCTGTACGTGAAGCTCGACATCACCGCCGGGGTGCCGTACGGCCAGGCCAGCATGAACGCGTTGGCGAGCGCGTACGTGCCGCGGTTGCGGTAGGTGAGCACGCCGCCCTCGCGCTGGGTGTCGTGGTTGTCGGTGAAGACCACCGCCTTCGCGCTCGACAGGTAGCCCCAGGACTCGCCGAAGTTCCGCAGATACGCGAGGCGCTCGTTGTTGAACATCCGGGCCAGGTCCTTGCCGTACCGGAACTCGTGCACGTCGCCGTTGCCGGTGTACTCGGTCGGCTGGATCGGCTCACCGGCGCCGTAGATGACCTCCTGCACCAGGTACGCGCTGCGGTTCAGCTTGGCCTTGATCGCCGCGATGTCGGCGGCCGGCATGTGCTTGCTGCCGTCCAGGCGGAAACCGTCGACGCCGAGCGAGAGCAGGTCGTTGAGGTACGCGGCCAGCCGGCCGCGCACGTACTCCGACTCGGTCTTGAGGTCGGCGAGGTTCACCAGCTCGCAGTTCTGCACCTCGTACCGGTCGTTGTAGTTGGCGATGTCGTTGTTGCCGTTGCGGCCGCAGTAGTGGAAGTCCTGCGCCGAGTAGACGCCCGGGTAGTTGTAGTGGCCGTACGACGAGCCGGCCCAGCCGGTGCCGCCGTTCTCCTGCCCGGACATGTGGTTGACCACGGCGTCGACGATCACCTTGACGCCCGCGGCGTGGCACGTGTTCACCATGGACTGGAACTGCGCGCGGGTGCCCTTGCGGGACTCGATCCGGTAGCTGACCGGCTGGTACGACACCCACCACGGGCTGCTGTTGACGTGCTCCTGCGGCGGGGACACCTGCACGTAGCCGTAGCCCTTCGGGCCCAGCGTGCTGGTGCACTCGGCGGCAACCGAGGTCCAGTTCCACTCGAAGAGCTGGACGATGACCTTCTTGGCGCCGGGGGTGGCGGCGGCGGCCGGGGGCGCCGCCGCGGTGAGGGGGACGAGCAGACTCGCGGCCAGACCCAGGGCGAGCGCGGCGGCGCGGCATCGGCGTCGATGCATCAGGACTCCTGCGGGGTGCGGGGATGCGGGGGAGTGGAGCCTGTATCAGTGCCGGCTTCTTGCAACCAGCCTGAAATTTTGCGGCAAGGTTACGAGCCTGTTGCAAAGTCTGTCAACGCATGGGCATCCGTCGTTGCGTCAGGCGCTACACGCGCGTCCGGTCCGGACGGTTCGAGAATCCGGCCGAGAAATTCGCCACCGGAGGTGATCCGTCCGCGCCGTCCCTCCGTACCTGAGGTGGGAGCAGGGTCGGCCGGTGGGGGCGCCGCCGCGAGACGATCGAGGAGCAGATGGCCCGGGCACAGCAGAACGAGAAGGCGACGACCGTCCGGACCACCACCACCAGTCGTGGTGCCCGGACGATGTCGAAGTCCGCGATGGTGGCGCTGACCGCCTCCGCGCTCGGCCTCGCGTGGGCCGGGGTGGAGCTGGCCGGCGCCGGCGGCGTCATGTACTCGTACGGATTCTTCTTCACCGAGTTCTTCGCCGGGGTGGTCGCCCTGGTCTCGCTCAGCATCACCGTGATGCTGGGCCTGCTCGCCACCGACCGCCTGGTGCTGCTCATCCGGCACCGCGTGCTGCTCCAGTCGGCGCACCGCGCCACCGGCGTGCTCGGCGTGGCCGGGCTGGTCTTCCACGTCATCACCAAGGTCGCGATCGGCCGGGCCGGGCCGACCGACGCGGTGGTGCCGTTCATCAGCGGCAGCGGCCTCTACATCGGGCTCGGCACCGTCGCCGCGCTGCTCATGGTGGGCGTGCTCTGGACCGGCCTGATCCGGGTCCGGTTCGCCGGCGTCGGCCCGAAGTGGTTCTGGCGCGGACTGCACTCGATGGCGTACGTGTCCTGGCCGTTCGCGCTCGTGCACGGCCTCAACGCCGGCCGGCCCGCCGCCGGCTGGGTGGTGCTGAGCTACCTCGCCTGCGTGGTGCTGGTGGTGATGGCGCTGCTGGTCCGCGTCTCGGTCCACCTCGGCAAGCGCAGCCGCGAGCAGCACCAGGCCGTCGCGCTCAACAAGGCGATGGCCGGCAAGGGCGAGGAGCGTACCGGCGTGTTCGCCGCGCTCACCCGGAAGAAGGCCGCGGACAAGGAGGACAGCGGCGCCGGCCGGGGACGCTGGGCCGAGGCGACAGCCACCTGGACCGCACCGGCGGGCACCGCCCGGCGGCGCGACCCGGAGCGGTTCGCCGTACCCGTGGTGCCGGAACCCGGGTCGCTGCGCGAGCCGGTCCGCGCGGCAGCCGCCCGGCGGCGCGACGCCGAACCGGACGCGCCTGCCCGGCGCGCCCGCACCCAGGAGGCGCCCGCCCGCCGCCGCGACGAGGAGCGCGAGCCCGTCGTCCGCGCCCGCGACGAGGAGGCGGCGCCGGCCCGCCGGACCGACGGCGAGCGGCCCCGCCGCCGTCGCCGCGACGACGAGGAGCGCGTGACCCGCCGGTCCCGGAACGAGGAGCGGGTGAGCCGCCGGTCCCGGGACGACGAGGATCTGGTCGCCAGGTACTCGGCTCCGCCGGAGAGCGGCGGCCGGCACTCGGCGCCGCCGGACACCGGCGGCCGCCACTCCGCACCCCCGGACAGCAGCCGGTACGCCACCGCGGCCGAGGTTGCCCGCTACTCCGCGCCGCCGCGCGCGACCGACGAGCCGGAGGAGCCGTGGGACAGCCCGCGCCGCTGGGAGAGCCGCCCGATCTCCGGTGAGCCGATCTCGGCCGGCCCGATCTCCGGCACCCCGCTCTCGGCCGAACCGCTCAGCGGGTCCGGCCGCCGCTACCGCGACGAGGAGGACGTGCCGGAGGAGCCGGACTACTGGCGCCCGCCGGCCCGCTACGCCGCCGACGAGGCGTTCGTGGACGACACCCCGACGCTCGTCGACCTCGCCTCCCGCCGGGCGATGCGCGCGGGCAAGGAGAGCCGGTCCGGCCGTCGCAAGCGGGCCGACGCGGACGCGGTCGACGGCGCGTACTGGGCCGGGCTGCGAGGTGAGGCCCGGTGACGCGCACGACGGTCCCGCCGGTCGCCTGTGTCGGCGAGCCCCGCCTGACCGCCGGGTTCGCCGAGTTCGGCCGGCTCGACCTGCTGGCCCACGAGGAGGTGCACGGCCCGATCGGCCCGATGGAACCGGCGGCGCTGCTGCGACTCGCCGAGGCGATCGACCTCAAGGGCAAGGGCGGCGCGGGCTTCCCGTTCGCCCGCAAGCTGCGCGCCGTGCTGGAGTCCTGCGAGCGGCAGGACCTCGGCGCCGTGGTGGTGGTCAACGCCACCGAGGGGGAGCCGGCCAGCTGGAAGGACAAGGTGCTGCTCACCCGCGCCCCGCACCTCATCCTGGACGGCGCCGCGCTCGCCGCGTTCGCGCTCGACGCCGAGGAGATCGTGATCGGGGTGGCCGACGACGACGTGGGCCGGCCCTCGCTGACCGAGGCGTTGCAGGAACGGCGGATGCCGGTGCCGACCACCATCGTCACGGTGCCGCACCGGTTCATCTCCGGTGAGGGCGGCGCGCTGGTCAACGGCATCAACGGCCTGCCGCACATCCCGCCCGGCACGAAGAAGCGTTCCAGCGACTCCGGCGTCGGCGGTCTGCCCACACTGCTGTCGAACGCCGAGACGTACTCCCAGCTCGCCGTCGCCGCCCGGATCGGCCCGTACGAGTACGCCGCGCTCGGCACCGACGACGAGCCGGGCACCGTGCTGCTCACAGTCACCGGGTCGGCGAAGCGCCCCGCCGTTGTGGAGTGCGCCGCGGGCACACCGCTGCGGGAGATCCTCGACCTGTGCGAGGTGCCGCCCGGCCCGGGCATCCTGATGGGCGGCTACCACGGCAAGTGGATCACCGCGGCGGCCGCCGAGCGGGCCGAGGTGTCCCGCAAGGGGCTCACCGCAGTGGGCGGCACGCTCGGTGCCGGCATCATCGTGCCGCTCGGTGCCGACACCTGCCCGCTCGGCGAGGCCGCGCAGGTGGTGCGCTACCTGGCGGGCGAGTCCGCCGGGCAGTGCGGCCCGTGCAAGATGGGCCTGCCCGACCTGGCCCGCTCGGTCGACCTCGCGGTCTCCGGCAGCGCACCCGTCGAGCTGGTCCGGGCCGCCGCCGGTGACGTCAAGGGACGCGGCGCGTGCAGCCACCCGGACGGCACCGCCCGGTTCGCGCTGTCCGCCATGGAGGTGTTCGCCGACGACCTGCGGCTGCACGCCACCGGCGAGGGCTGCGGCAAACGCGTCAAGGGCATGATGGGCCTGCCCGGCGCGCCGGACGCCAATCCGCAGAAGCTCACCCTGGACTGGTCGCGCTGCGACGGCCACGGGCTCTGCGCGCACGTCGTACCGGACTTCATCCGGCTCGACGGCAACGGCTACCCGGCGTTCCCGCCCACCCCGGTGCCGACGTGGCTGCGCGAGGGCGCGCTCAAGGCGGTCAAGGTCTGTCCCGAACTCGCGCTCCGCCTGGTCCGGGCCGAGTAGAACCAGGAGCCGCCGATGCGTACCGCCGCTCGTGTGACAGCCGCCGCCGTACTGGCCGCCACGCTCGCCGCCGCGACCGCCTGCGCCGCCGGGCCCGAGCCCGGGGACCGGGCCGGAGCGGTCGCACCGGCACCCCCGGCCGCCGCGTCCCCGACCGGGCCGGCATCCGGTCCGGCGTCCGCGTCACCGGCCACGGTGCCGGCCGCGCTGTCGTTCACCGGCAAGACCCTCGACGGTACGGCGTTCGACGCCGCCGCCCTGGCCGGGCGGCCGGTCGTGCTCTGGTTCTGGGCGCCCTGGTGCGCCACCTGCGCCAGCCAGGCGTGGACGGTGGCCGAGATCGCCCCCACCTACCGCGACACGGTCCCGATCGTCGGCGTCGCCGGACTCGGCGAGCAGAAGGCGATGAAGTCGTTCGTCACCGAGTTCGACCTGGGCGGCACGACACAGATCGACGACCGGGCGGGCGCGCTGTGGCGCCGGTTCAAGGTGGCCGAGCAGAGCACGTTCGTCGTCCTGGACCGCACCGGCCGGGTCGTCCACCAGGGATTCCTGGACGGCGAGGCACTGACCCGGCAGGTCGAGACGCTGGCCCGGGGATGACCGGCGCGCTGCTGCTCGCGCTCACCGCGGGCATGCTCGGCGCGGTCAACCCGTGCGGCTTCGCGATGCTGCCCGCGTACCTCTCGCTGCTCGTCGCCGGCCCCGACGGCGGGCGCGGCGCGGTCGGACGCGCGCTCACCGCGACCGCCGGTCTCACCCTCGGGTACGTGCTGGTGTTCGGCGCGTTCGGGCTCGCCCTGGCACCGGCGGCGGACTGGCTGCGGCCCCGGCTGCCGTGGCTGACGGTGACGCTCGGCGTGCTGCTGGCGCTGGCCGGATGCTGGCTGCTCGCCGGTCGGAAGCTGCCCACGCCGCGCCCGCTGCGTGTCGCGCCCCGGCTCACCCGCACCTGGCCGTCCATGGCGCTGTTCGGCGCGGCGTACGCGCTCACGTCGCTGACCTGCGCGATCGCGCCGTTCCTGGCGATCGTGGTGACCAGCCTGCGGGCCGGGTCGCCGCTGCGCGGCCTGGCGCTGTTCGGCGCGTACGCGCTGGGGATGGCGCTCGTGGTCGGCGTGGCCGCGCTCGCCGTGGCGCTGCTGCGCGGCCGGGTCGTGGCGCGGCTGCGCGGCGCGGGCGCGTGGGTGCCCCGGCTGAGCGGCCTGGTGCTGCTGGTAGCGGGCGGCTACGTCGCCTGGTACGGCTGGTACGAGATACGCCTCGCCCAGGGCCGCTACGACGCCTTCACCGACCCGGTCATCCGCACCGCCGCCCGCATCCAGCAGTCAGTGGTGAGCACAGTCGACACGCTAGGCCCCGCCGTCCTCACGGCGCTGCTCCTAGCCGCGCTGCTCCTCGCCGCCCTCACCCGCCGCCCCCGCCCCCGCCCCCTCTCCCGCTCCCGCCCCCGCTCCCTCTCCCGCGATCTTGCAGTTGGTGCCCGGGCGGAAGGGGTGAAGCGGACTTCTCGCGGGCCGGAAGTGCAAGATCGCGGGGGAGAGGCGGGGGCGGGGACGGGGACGCGGGTCAGCGCGGGGTGAGGCGGTCGGTGCCGAGCTTGTCGCGGAGGACCTCCGGGACCACCACCGAGCCGTCGGGCTGCTGGCACTGCTCCAGGATGGCCGGGAACAGGCGGCTGGTGGCGAGCGCCGAGCCGTTGAGCGTGTGCACGAAACGGGTCTGCTTCGCGCCCGGCTCGCGGTAGCGGATCGCCGCCCGGCGGGCCTGGTAGTCACCGGCCCAGGAGACCGACGACACCTCCTTGTACTTGCCGGTGCTCGGCATCCACACCTCGACGTCGAGCGTCTTCTTCATCGAGGCGCTCGCGTCACCGGCGGCGAGCAGGCTGGTCTGGAAGTGCAGACCGAGCTTGCCGACCAGGCCCTCGACGTGCCCGACCATCGCCTCCAGCGCCTCGCCCGCCTGCTCCGGCAGCGTGAACTGGAAGATCTCCACCTTGTTGAACTGGTGGCCGCGCACGGTGCCGCGCTCGTCGGAGTGCGAACCGGCCGCCTCGCGCCGGTAGCACGGCGTGTACGCGAACGCCTTCAACGGCAGCTTCGGCGTCTCCAGGATCTCGTCCTGGTACGCGCCGAGGATCGCCGTCTCCGCGGTGGGCAGCAGGAACTGGCCGCGCGAGGACGACTGCTTGTCGATGTGGTAGACGTCGTCGTGGAACTTCGGGAACTGCCCGGCGGCGAAACCGGCGCTGTCCAGCAGCAGGTGCGGCGGGAGCAGGAACTCGTAGCCGGCCTGGATGTTCTGCTCGATCAGCCAGTTCACCAGCGCCCACTCCAGCCGGGCGCCCAGGCCGGTGTACATCCAGAAGCCCGAGCCGCCGAGCTTCACACCCCGCTCGTGGTCGACCAGGCCGAGCGCGCGGCTCAGCTCCACGTGGTCGCGTACCTTCTCGATGGCCGGCGCCTCGCCGAACGTCCGCACCACCCGGTTGGCCTCCTTGCCGCCGGGGACCACGTCCTCGGCGGGCAGGTTCGGCAGCTCGCTCATCGCCGAGCGGAGCCGGGACTGCACCTCGTCGAGCTGGGACTCCAGCTCCGCGAGCTGCTTGCGCTCGGCCTCCGGGGCGACCGGCTGCGGCGTGCCGCCGGACCGTTTCGCCTCCGCGTACGCGCGCGCCTCGGCCTTGCGGCGCTGCCGCTCGGCGTCGATCTCCGTGATCAGGGCGCGTCGTTCCTGGTCGAGCCGCTGGATGTCGTCCAGCGCCCGGGTGACCTCGGCGGGATCCAGACGCTTCGCCAGCGCGGTCGCCACCGCCTCGCGATCCTTCCGGATCAACTCCATGTCGAGCATGCTGCTCGTACGCCTCCGTCCAGGCAGTCAGGTGGGACCTCCAGATGCTACCGTCGCGCCCCCGCCGCCCCGGCCCGGCCCGCGCAGCCCGCCGCCGCGAGGCCCTTTCCGGTGACGGTGCGTGGTGGTGCCGCCGTCGGTGCGCCGTTCTCACTTTCCGTGATGGTGCTCCGGTGCTGATGCCGCCCCGCTGCGGCTCGCTAGTTCGCTGAACTGGTCAATCTCGCGGATCCGCTCTCCGGCGGACATGCCCCTCCGGCGACTTTGCTCTGCAGCCACCGACGCGGCGTTCGACGGAGCGTCAGCGTCGCGCCGATGGCTGCAGAGCAAAGTGCGCGAGGGGTGACGCACCCAGGAGGGCGGCGGCGTCACGCACAGTCACGGATGCCTGCCGCAGAGCGGTACCGACGCCGGCGAGCGCGGAACGTCAGAGGCGTACCGGCATCAGGACCGAGAAGGCGTGCGCGTCGTCGGCCCGCCGTACGGCCAGCGGGGCGATCGGGCCGTCCAGCTCCAGCACGAGCTGGCCGTCGCCGGACCCCAGCGCGTCCAGCAGGTACTCGCGGTTCACCGCCACCCGAAGCGCATCCGGGCCGCCCGCGCCCGCCCCGCCCTCCACGCCCCCGGCGGCGACCACGCCGTTCGGGTCGACCAGGCGCAGCTCACCCCGGCCGTCCAGGCCGAGCGCCACCACCTCGTGCTCGACTCCCTCGTGCGCGCGGTGGCAGACCGGGACGCCGTCGGCGGTGAGCGCCGCGCGCAGCGCCGCGCCGTCGAACGGGATCCGGTACGTGGGCACGTCGCCGAGCTGCGCCCGCAGCAGCCGCCGGTAGTCGGGGAAGTCGTACGGCAACGGGACGGCGGTCAGCGGCCGGCCCGCCACCGTGACAGTCACCCGGTCGGTGGCGACGACGACCTCGGCGGAGTCGGCGCCGTCGAGGTCCAGCAGCGCGCGGAGTTCGTCGACGGCGGCCACCGGCAGCAGCGCGCTCACCGGCGGGCCGTCGACGGTGCCGCCGACCCGGGCCACGGCGAGCCGGTGCCGGTCGGTGGCGACCAGCCGGACACCGTCCGGCTCGACCTCCACCAGCACGCCGGACAGGACCGGCAGGCCGGGGTCGGCGCCGACGGCGAAGCGTACGGCGTCCACGGCGGCGGCGAGGTCGGTGCGGGACAGCACGAGGCGGGTGGTCACTGTGATCTCCTCCGGGTCGATCAGGCTACGGATCCGGGAGAGTTCGCGACGCGCGTCGGCCAGGCCGTCCTCCAGGCGGCGCAGGTGCGCGTCCAGCAGCCGGTGCACCTCGGCCGGCCGGTGCCGGTTCCGCAGCGCCTCGGCGATGCCGGCCAGCGGCATCCCCACCCGGCGCAGCCCGGCCACCAGCCGGGCCGGGTCCACCTGCTCCTCGGTGTACCAGCGGTAGCCGGTCACCGGGTCCACCCGGGCCGGGGCCAGCACGCCGGAACGGTCGTAGAACCGCAGCGCGCTGACCGTCAACCCGCTGGCCCGGGCCAGTTCGCCGATGCTGCGAAGCTCGCTCTCCACGGCCGTCATCCTGTGACCTCAAGCGGGTCGAGGGTCAACCTCACGCCGGCAGCGTGCGGAACGTGATGCCCGCGCGTACCAGCCGATCCAGCAGCGCGTCACCCATCGCCGTGACCGGCGTGACCTGCCCGGTGGTCTCCGGCAGGTCGTCGAAGGCCAGGCACAGCGCCGACTCGGCGAGCATCTTGGCCGTCTCGTCGTAACCCGGGTCGCCGCCGGCCACCTCGGTCACCACCCGCCGGTCGCCGGCGGTGCCCACGAACCGCACCCGGAACCACGACTTGGCCCGCTGCTCGGCGGTCGGGCCCTGCCCGGAGGCGAGCCGCCCGAGCAGCCAGCGCCGCGTCGGCGCCACCTTCACCAACCCCACCACACCGGCCAGTCCGACGCCGGCGACCAGCACAGTGGGCAGCCGCTTCATCGCCGCGAAGTGCCGGTAGCGGAAGTCCGGGCCGTACTCCGGGCGGGCCGCCGCGGACCGGCGGACCACCTGCGGGTCGATGGTGGGCAGCGGCACCGCCCACTGGCCGAACTCGCGTACCCGGCCGACCTTGCCCGGCACCGCGCGGACCCGGCGTCCGTCCGGGCCGGGCTCCATCGCCCGGCGGGCCCGCGCCGCGCGGCTCATCTCACCGGTACGGGAGAACGCGGTGAGCGCCGAGTGGTACGTCCCGGCGGAGAACCGGCCACCGGCCCGCACGTAGCCGTCCACGGCGATCGGCCCGTCCGCCGGCAGTTGCTTGACCGTGTACCAGACGCCCAGGTCGTGCGGGATCGAGTCGAAACCGCAGGCGTGCACCAGGCGCGCCCCGGTGCGCACCGCCTCGGCGTGGTGCCGCACGTACATCCGGTCGACGAACTCCGGCTCGCCGGTGATGTCGAGATAGTCGGTGCCGGCCGCGGCACAGGCGGCCACCAGCGGCTCGCCGTGGTGCACGTACGGGCCGACTGTCGTGGCCACCACCCGGGCGCTCTCCGCCACCGCCCGCAGCGACGCCGGGTCGGTCACGTCGGCGGTGAGCAGCGGCAGGTCGGCCAGGGCCGGGTCGATCGCGGCCAGCCGGTCCCGCACCGCGGCCAGCTTGTCCGGGTTGCGCCCGGCGAGTGCCCAGCGCAGCCGGTCCGGCGCGTGCCGGGCCAGGTACTCGGCGGTCAGTCCGCCGGTGAAGCCGGTGGCGCCGAACAGGACGAGGTCGTACGGACGGTCTGCGCGCATCCGCCGAGTGTGCCATCCACAGCGCCCACCTTCACGGGGTGAAGAGCACCCGGACGCAGCCGTCGGCCCGGTCCCGGAACAACGCGTACCCCTCGGCGCCGCGCTCCAGCGGCATCCGATGGGTGGCCAGGTGCTCGGTGACCAGCTCGTCGCGGGCCATCCGTTCCAGCAGCGCCGGGATCGCGGCACTGCCCCGGCGCCGGGCGGCGCGGACGGCGAGCCCCTTGTCGGCGAACGCGCCGAGCGGGAACCGGTCCACGAATCCGGGCCGGGCGCCGAGCACCACCACCACGCCGCCCTTGCGACAGGCGTGCACCGCCTCGCGCAGCGCCGCCCCGCCGTCCGGCTCGGCCACCGGCCACCGGCCCGGCGCGGCCGGCGCCCCGGAGGCGTCGACGCACACGTCCGGGCCCCGGCCGCCGCTGCGTTCGCGCAGCTCGGCGAGCACGTCCACGTACCTGTGGTTGAGCGCCTCCACGCCGTCGTGCCCGGTGACCATCCGCAGCCGGTCGTCCCGGTCGTCGACCACCACCACCCGGTCCGCGCCCCGGGCCACCGCCGCGTCGGCGGTGAGCTGGCCGACCGCGCCCGCGCCCCAGACCGCCACCACGTCGCCGGGGGCGACCTCGCCCAGCTCGGCGCCGTACCAGCCGGCCGGTGCGGCGTCGGCGGCGAACACCGCCCGCTCGTCGCTCACCGACTCCGGCACGGCGAACGCGCCCACATCGGCGTACGGCACCCGCACGTACTCGGCGTGACCACCGGCGAAGCCGCCCAGCCGGGCCGGGCGGCCGTACCCGCCGGCGGGGGGTTGCCCCCACTCCGGCTCGGCCGCCACGCCGCTCGTGCCGTTGTCACAGCACGCCGGCAGTCCTTGCCGGCAGAACCAGCACGCCCCGCAGGCCACCGCCGCGCCCACCACCACCCGGTCGGCGACCCGGTGCCGGCGTACCTCCGGACCGACCTCGACCACGTCGCCGAGGAACTCGCGTCCGAGCACCTCCCCGGCGGACGCCTCGGGCACCTGCCCGGCCAGAAGCGGCAGGTCCGCGCCGCAGGTCGTGCTCCGCCGGACCCGGACGATCATGTCCTGGGCGTTGCGCAGCTCCGGGTCCGGGACGCGGCGCACCTCCACGAGACCGGCTCCCGCCCAGCACAGCGCCCTCACGTCACGGTCCCCGGCCGGTCCAGCGGCGAACGGTCCGCCCGCAGCACCTCGCCGGTCTCCAGGAGCTGCTTGGTCTGCCGCAGCACGTGGCGCAGGAACCGGCCCGGGTCGTCGCCGACCAGGTGTGCGGCGAACCCCGGGAGCGTGCACTCCCCGCCCAGCGGGCGGACCGCCAGCTCGGTACCGCGACCGCCGGGGGCCGGACGGGCCCACAGCTCGACCGCGCCGTCGAGGCGGCGCAGCGGCTCGGGCCATCGCCCGGCCGGGAGCACCTGCTCGGGCGCCCCGGCGATCGTCACCACCTGCCACCGGCCCGGCCGCGGGTCGGCGCCGGACCGCCGCGCCCGGCGGCGGGCCAGCACCCGCGCGCCCGCCGGAGCCAGCACCCGTACCCCCGCCAGCACCAGCACGCCCGCCGCCAGCCGCCCGCTCCGCGCCACCTGACCTCCCGCCGTCCCCGGGTGGCCGGCCAACCCGGCCGGCCACCCCGCGTGCCTACAGGGTGCGCGCCGCCCGGGTGAGCGGGGTTCGCCCCGAAGGGGTGAACCGGCGCGCTGCGGGTAACCGCTGCCCGCACCGACGGGGGGAGGGACGCATGCCGGAGGAGGCAGACCAGGTCGTCACCGCACCGAGCGGCACAAGCGACATCACCGGTACGCCCGATCTGCTCACCACCGGCCTCGATTCGCCCGATGTCGCCGGTGGTGCGCTGCCGGGTGGCCCGCCGCTGCTGGCGTCCCGGTTGACGCCGCCCGTGCCGCCCGAGCCGGTCCTGCTGCGTCCCCGGCTGCTCGACCGGCTGGAACAGGGCGCGTCCGGGCCGGTGACGCTCGTCTGCGCGCCAGCCGGCTGGGGCAAGACGACGCTGCTGTCGACCTGGGCGCAGGGGGAACGGGACGGGCCGGCGCCGGCCTGGGTCACGGTGGCCGAGGGGGAGACCACCCGGCGGCTCTGGGGCTACCTCGCGGCGGCCCTGCGTACCGCCGCCGCCGACGATCCGGACGACGGGCCGCCACCGATGCCGGACGGGCCGCCCCGGCCCGAGCAGCTCGAAACGCTCGCCGCCGCGCTCGCCACCCGTGAACGACCCGTGCTGCTGGTCCTGGACGACCTGCACCGGGTCACCGACCCGGCCGCCCTGACCGGGCTGGAGTTCCTGCTCCGGCACTCCGACGGCCGCTTGCGGCTGGTGGCCGGCGCGCGCGGCGAACCACCGCTGGCGCTGCACCGCTGGCGGCTGGCCGGCGAGCTGACCGTGATCGGCGCCGACGACCTGGCGTTCACCGCCGACGAGGTGGCCGACCTGCTCGTCGCGCACGGCGTGGCCGTACCCGCCCCGGCCGTGACCCGGCTCGTCGAACGGACCACCGGCTGGCCGGCCGGGCTGCGCTTCGCCGCGCTCGCGCTCGGCGACGGCGCCGACCCGGCGCGCACCGTGGAACGGTTCGCCGGTGACCAGCCGGACGTCGCCGCGTACCTGCGGGACGAGGTGCTCGCCCCGCTGGAACCGGCGACCCGCGACGTCCTGCGCCGGGTGGCGGTGGCCGTCGCGGTCCACGCCGACCTGGCGGCCGCGCTGACCGGGCGGCCCGACGCCGGGCACCTGCTCGCCGAGGCGGCCCGGGAGGGCGGCTTCCTCCACCAGGACGGCGGCAGCCCACCCTGGTACCGGCCGCACCCGCTGCTGGCCGACGTGCTGCGCGACGAGCTGGACCGGCTGCCCGCCGACGAGGTGCGGGAACTGCACCGGCGGGCCGCCGGCTGGTACGGCACCCACGACCGTCCGGCCGAGGCGCTGCGGCACGCGCTTCTCGCCGGTGAGTGGGCCGACGCCACCGAACTGCTCGTCACCCGCTGGCCCGAGCTGGCGCCGGACGAACCGGCCGCCGTACCCGCTCCGCCCGAGCCGCCCGCCGAGGCGGTCCGCCGGGATCCGGAGCTGGCGCTGGCCGCCGCCGCCGAACGGGCGTACGCCGGGGATCGGGCCGCCGCCGACGCGCAACTGCGGCGGGCGCTGGCCGAGGCCGCCGGCCTGCCCGCGCCCCGCCGTGACCGGTTCGGCCGGCTGGCCGCCGCCGTGGAGCTGAGCCTCGCCCGGCTCGGCGGCGACCACGAGGAGGTACGCCGGGCCGCCGACCGCCTGCTGGCCACCATCGCCGCTGACGAGTCCCCGGGCGGCCCGGACGCCGACAGTGCCGTTGCCGGTGATGCCGGCGATCCGCGCGCCGGGACGGCCGAGCGGCACGACGTGCGCGCGGTGGCCGGTGCCGCGCACGGGCTGGTCGCGCTGGCCGAGGGGGAGCTGTCCACCGCCCGGGACCGGTTCGCCGCCGCGCGGGAGGCGGCGCGGCGAGCCGGGCGGCCGCGTACCGAACTGCTCTGCGTCAGCCGCTCGGCGTTGCTGGAGGCGGCCCGGGGCGCGCTGCGGGCCGCAGAGCAACTGGCCCGGGAGGCGCTGGCGATGCCGCCGTGTCAGGGCTGGTCGTCGCGGTCCGACTGCGGCTACGCGTACCTGGCGCTGGCGTTCGTGGACTGGCAGCGGGACCGGCCGGCGGAGGCCACGGCCCACCTGGCGCTCGCCGGGCCGGCCGGTGCGGAGCCGGGCGGCGCGGCGCTCACCGCGCTGTGCCGGGCCGGGCTGCTGGCCGACGGCGGCGACCCGGGCGGCGCGCTGCGCACGCTCACCGGGGCGCGCGCCGTCGCGCCCGGCGCGGAGCTGGGCGAATGGTTCGCCGCCGACGAGGCCCAGGTACGCGCCGCCGTCGGCGACGTCGACGGTGCCCGGACGCTGCTCGACGCGGCGGGTGACGGGCCGGCGCCGGCGCTGGTGGCCGCGCGGCTGCGGCTGCGCGCCGGTGACGCCCGCGCGGCCGAGCGTGCGCTGCCCGACTGGACCGCGTCCGACGCGGCGGACTGGCCGCTGCCGGTGCGGCTGGGCGCCGGGCTGCTCGACGCGGCGCTCGCCGACGCCTCCGGTGACGCTCGGCGCGCCGGGCGGCTGCTGGAGGAGGTGCTGGCGCTCGCCGAGCCGGACGGCTTCCGGCGCGTCTTCACCCGGGCCGACCCGGGGGTACGGGACCTGCTCGCCGCGCGCCTGGACTCGGGCACCGCGTACTGGGCCACGGTGAGCGAGCTGGTCCGGGGCGTGGACGCGCAACCGGCAGCGGCACCGGCCGACGGTCCGGCCCGGTCGCTCGACGAGCCGCTCACCGAGCGGGAACTGACCATCCTGCGCTATCTCCAGAGCATCCTGTCCAACGTGGAGATCGCCGCCGAGCTGTCACTGTCGGTCAACACGGTCAAGACGCACGTGCGCAACATCTACCGCAAGCTCGACGCGACCCGCCGGCGGGACGCCGTCCGGCGGGCGCGCGAGCTGCGGTTGATCTGACAGTCAGCCGTCGTCGGTGGCGGCGTCCACCACTGCCAGCAGTTCGGCCAGGTCGTAGCCGCCGTCGTGCCGGACGTCGTTGACGAACAACGTCGGGGTGCCGTTGACGCCGCTGCGGATGCCGCCGACGAAGTCCTGCCGGACCCGGTCGGCGTACTCCTGCCGGCCGACCTCCGCGGCGATCTCCTCCGGCGACAGGCCGATCTGCTCGACGCCGAGCGACAGGTGCACCTGGTCGAGCTGGTCCTGGTGCTGGTAGAGCCAGTCGTACATCTCCCAGAACCGGCCCCGGGCGGCGGCGGCCTCGGCGGTCTCCGCGGCGGTCTCCGCGTACGGGTGGACGTTGGTGATCGGGAAGTGCCGGTACACCAGACGCACCATGTCGGCCCGCTGGCGCAGCACCTCCGCCAGGTTCGGGTAGGCGGCGCCGCAGAACCGGCACTGGAAGTCGCCGTACTCGACGACGGTGACCGGCGCGTCCACCGGCCCGCGGACATGGTCGCGTTCGGTCACCGGGATCCGCAGCCGCGCGGTGGTGACCTGAAGGGGCGTGGTCATCCGGTACTCACCCGCCGATCCGCGTCCAGCTGTTCCAGTGCGTCGAGGATCCCGTCCACGCCCGGGTTCACCTCGGGCGGGGACAGATGGCTCCAGGCCACCCGGCCGTCCGGGTCGAGGACCACGAGTGCCCGGTCCGACTGCCCGTGCGGCGCGTACGCGCCGTACCGGCGCGACACCTCGCCCTTGGGCTCGAAGTCGGCGAGCAGCGGGAACCGGATACCCCGGCTCTCGGCGAACGCTCGGTGCGAGTCGACGCTGTCCACCGAGATGCCCAGCAGCACCGCGTCGTACCGCTCCAGCTCGGGCAGGGCGGCCTGGTACAGGGTCATCTGCTCGCCGCACACAGGTGACCAGTCCGCCGGGTAGAAGGCCAGCACCACGGGACGGCCCCGGAACTGCCCGGGGCCCACCTCCCGTCCGTCCGGCGCCGCCGGGAGCGTGAACCCGGGCGCGGCCCGCCCGGGTGTGATCAGCCCGTTCGGATCACTCATGCCTCCCACCATGGCCGCGGCCCGGGTGAGGCGGGCTCACCCGGGCGGGGTGGTTCCGTCAGCGCACGGCGAGGTGGTTGCGCACCTCCCGGATGCCCGGGGCGTTCCACACCACCCGCTCGATCTCCTCGCGCTCGCCTGCGGAGTGGACCTGCCCGTCCAGCAGCACCGTGTCGCCGTGCACCCGCACGTCGACCTCCTCGGCCTCGGTGGCGGCGTTGCGGGCCAGCGCATCCACGATCCGCTCGGCCAGGTCACCGCCGTCGGCGCGCACGGCGGGGCGTACCGCGATGCCGTTGCTCACCCCGCACACGCCGGTGAGCCGGGCGACCGAGCGTTCGGCGGCCCGCCGTTGGTACTCCCATTCGACCTCGCCGTGCAGCGTGACCCAGCCGTCGGCCACCGTCACCTGCAACGCCTCGATCGGCACGAACGCGTCCCATTCCAGCGCCCGTACGGCCGCGACCGCGATCTCCGGGTCCTCCCGCCCGGCCGCGGTGTCGATCCGGACGGCGATGTCGTTGGCGACCGCGCGGACGCGGGCGACCCGGTGCGCGGCCCGCTCGGCGGCCCACTTCTTGGCGTAGCTGTCCACCCGTCCGGTGAGCGTCACCACGCCCTCGGTGACGGTCACCCCGATCTCGTCCGGGCCGACCCGCGGCTCCCAGGTCAGCTCGTCGAGCACGGCGGACTGGATGTCCCGGTCGGTACGCGTGATCGTGTCGGTGGCCATCCGGCTCCCCTCCCGTCGATCGCGGCGCGGGCACGTGGTCCCGCACCCGCGATCCTGCGCGCGCCCCGGGTGAGCGGGCCTCACCCGGGGCGGGTGAGGCAGCACGACGGCCGCCCCCGGGAGTCCCGGGAGCGGCCGTCGTCGTGTCGTACGGGCGGGTCAGCCGTCCAGGCCGGCCGGCGAGTTCGGCCGGTCCACGTCCACGAACTCGATCTCGTCCGCGGCCCGGTCCCGGCTGCCGGCGGCGCGCGCCGCGGTGCCGGCGGCCCAGCCGATCGCCGCGCCCGCCAGCGCCGCCGCGATCAGCAGCGTCCAGGGCAGGGCGGGCCGGCGGCCGGCGAGCGCGTCGAAGGCGAGGGACGCCCGGCGGCGTGCCTCGTCGGCGGCGGAGCCGACCAGGTCGGTGGCGTCGTCGGCCAGGCCGGAGGAGCTGCGGCGGGCGGTCCGGGTGGCGTCGCGCACGCTGTCACCGGCGGAACCGGCGGCGGAGAGCAGGTTCTGCCACGCCTGGTCGGCGACCCGCTCGGCCTTGCCCCGGCGGTCCAGCAGGTTGGATCCGAACATCGTTCTACCTCCTCGGGTGCCGAAGGCCGGCGGCCACTTCGGACTCCGGTGTCCATCCGGCGGGTTCACTGTCTCGGGCAGTGCCCCACCGGGGCGCGTGGCAAACCACGCCGTGGTTCCCGGCCGTGAGCTGCGAACGGGACGAACCACCCGAACGCGCCGGGACCGGTGCCCACGGGACGTGCGTGCGCCCGCTACCCTGGTCGGCGGATCGGCGGGCCCGCCCGGTCGCACGGTTGGCCGCGACCCGCCATACAGGGGAAACTGGAACCCGGAGGTCCGGATTGGGTACGCCCAGGTGTGCCCAGTTCGCGAATTGCTCATCCCGGGGGGTGGCGACCGGGCCGTTGGAGGAATACTCTCGGTCGCGGCCCGCGTACTGATGAGGCGCCCGTCATGGGCGAGTGGAGGTGCTCGCGTGAGCCTGTCGATCGTGAAGTCGGTGCGGCCGGGTGGTGTCGTCCAGATCGCGCCCCGTGGGGAGATCGACGTCGACACCGCGTACGAGGTGCGGGAAGCGATCGCCGAAGTGCTCGCCAAGGGCCGCCCCGCGCGGATCGAGCTGAACATGCGGCTTGTCACGTTCATCGACTCGGTCGGCATCAGCGCCATGGTCGCCGGCTTCCAGACCTGCGAGGTCAGCGGCGTCAAGCTCGTGGTCACCGAGCCGAGCCGGTTCGTGCACCGGCAGCTCTGGGTGACCGGCCTGCTCGGCCTGTTCGGCGCGCCCGAGCCGTGGTTCGCCGACGACACCCCCGAGGTGCTGCCCGGCGCCTGAGCGCGCCGTCCACACCCCCTGCAGCCAGGGGACTTTCTACCCGTTGCCAGTCCGGCGTCGGTACGGGACGATCGTCGCGACGCACGACGGCGAGGGGGCCCGCTTGCAGAGCAGCGACAGCTTCAGCTACACCGTGCAGGCCCGGTGCACCCGGGCCGAAGCGGTGGCGCTACTGGGTGACCTGAGTCGCCAGGGCGAGCTGCATCCGCTGATCGTCCGGGTCCGGAAGCTGCCGGCCCGGCCAGGCGCGCTGGCCAGCTACGCGATCACCGACCGGCTGCAACTGGGCCCGCTGCACTTCCCGGTCACGTACCAGGCGGACGTGCTGATCGCCGGCGAGGACGAGGTCGTCACAGTGGCGCGTCAGCAGCCCGCGACGACGGTCCGCAACCACACCCGGCTGCGCGACGAGCCGGACGGCACGGTACGCATCGACGTGGAGATCACGCTCACCGCTCCGGCGCCACTGTTCGGGTACGCGTTCCGCCAGGCCCGGGCGGCTCACCTGGGCCTGGCGGCTCGTCTCGGAGCGACCCTGGAGGGCCGGCCGGCCTGATCCGGCCGGCCCTCTCGGGGCGCGCTCAGTACACCGACAGGTGCACGTGGTTGGTGTGGTCGCTGGACGGGTCGCCGTTGCCGCCGCTGTACGACTTCCACCCGCTGCTGGGCAGCCAGATCTGCTTGAACCAGATCACGTAGAGCACGGCGAGCGGGTCGGCGTTGCGCACGAAGTATGCGGCCAGGTTGTTGCCGTACGTCCGGTCACCACCGGTGGCCACGCCGCCGAAGCCGTTCTTCTGCGCGGCGAAGTCGCAGGCCCGCCCCTTCGGGTGCTCACCAGAGCCGCTGGGCCGGTGGCACGAGACGTACCGGGTGAAGCCCGCCGCCTTGGCCTGTTGCAGCGCGTGCAGCGTTCGCGGGGTGATGCAGCCGTTCGCCGGGGTCGGGTCGTTGACGCTGCACGACTCCGACGGCCAGGAGCCGTCCGAGTTGCGCGGTGCCGGCTTCGCGTTCTTGCTGGAGGTGCCCTGGACGCTGCCACCGCCGCTGCTGCTGCGCGAGGCCCGGTCGTTCGCCACCTCCAGGGCGCGCTCGGCCTGCTCCTTGCGCTTGGCCATCACCGTCACCTGCTTGCGCTGCTCGCGGATCTCTCCGTCGAGCTGGGCGCGGGTGCGGGTGGCCTCGTCCCGGGTGGTGATCAGGTCGCGCAGCGTACGGTCCTCGTGCGCGGCGACCTGCTCCAGCGCGGCGGCCCGGTCCATGAAGCCCTCCGGGCTGCTGCTGCCGAGCAGCGCCCCGGCGGTCCCCAGACGGCCGTTGCGGTACGCCACGGCGGCGATCTCGCCGACCTTGGCGTCGCGTACGGCCAGCTCGGCGCCGACCGTCTTGAGTTGTTCGTTCAGCTGCTTCTGGCGGCTCACCGACCGGTTCAGCGCGGCTTTCGCCTCCAGCCAGCCCTTGCTGGCCGCGTCGAGCTGGGCACGCAGTTCGGGCGTGCCACCCTCGTCGTCGCCGGGCGCTGCGGCGAGCAGGCCGGTCGCCGGCGCCGCCGAGGCGGGGGAGACCGGAACGGTCGCGACGCCGAGGGTCAGCGTCGCGACGAGCAGGGCCGCCAACCGGGCGGCCGTCCGTCGTACAGGTGCCACTGGGGGCATTCACACGTCCTTCCGTCAACGCCGACCGGGTTAGCTGACGGGTTCGGGACGGAAGATCCCTACCGCTGACGCGGATGCACCCCACGTACGTGGTTCCCCGGCTCGTCCCTGCGGACGATTAGGCGACGGCCGCCCCACCGGGGCCGGGTGGCGCCCGCGGGTGCGGCCGCGACCGAGACTACCGGCGCTGCCCGGGCACGGCTCCGTGGAGCAGTGCCACTAGGCGGGGCAAAACCGGCATAAGACTACATTAGCCACAGTGATTTAAGTGTGTCCTAATCACCACTCGGTCTGTCCGCACACTCCGGCCGACGCTCCGGGTTCGACCTGCAACGTGGCGTGATCGATGGAGAAGTCCTCGTGCAGGGCGGCCCGCGCGGCGGCCAGCACCACGCCCGGGTCCACGCCCGGATCGGTGGTCAGGTGCGCCGAGGCCACCTCCATGCCCGAGGTGAGCGTCCAGACGTGCAGGTCGTGCACCTCGGCCACGCCCGGTACGGCGGCCAGCCGGTCGTGCACGGCGGTGACCTGGAGGTGCTCCGGCGCGGCCTGCACCAGGATGCGCAGCGCGGCCCGGCCGAGCCGCCAGGTGCGCGGCAGGATGAACAGGCCGATGCCGACGGCGACCAGTGGGTCCGCCCACCACCAGTCGGTCGCCGCGATGACCAGCGCGGCGGCGATCACGCCGAGCGAGCCGAGCAGGTCGCCGAGCACCTCCAGGTACGCCCCGCGCAGGTTGATGCTCTCCTTCGACCCGGCGCGCAGCAGCGCGAACGCGACGATGTTGGCGAGCAGGCCGAGCACCGCCACCACGAGCATCGGGCCGGCCAGCACCTCCGGCGGCTCGCCGAACCGGCGTACCGCCTCGACCAGGACGTAGATGGCGACGGCGCCGAGCAGCACGGCGTTGGCGAGGGCGGCGAGCACCTCCAGCCGGTAGAGCCCGAACGTGCGCTGCGGGTCGGTGCCGGCGCGGCGGGTCGCGGTGATCGCGGCGAGGGCCATGCCGATGCCGAGGACGTCGGTGAACATGTGCCCGGCGTCGGAGAGCAGGGCCAGCGAGCCGGTCGTGAAGGCGGCCACCGCCTCGACCACCATCAGGGCGGCGAGCAGCGCGAAGGCGGCCCAGAGGCGGCCCCGGTGGCGGTGCGCCGCGTTGGTCACCGCGCCGCTGTGGTCATGACCTGCGCCCACGCCAACACCCTTCCTGCCCCGTACCGGCCAGGCCCAATGTATGTTCACATCGCTATGTATGCAACTGAACGATGGGTGACCGCCGGGTCACCGTCGGGTGTCCGTCAGGAGGGGTCGAGCGTGGTGAGACGCTGGGTGGCCCGGGACAGCGCCACGTAGAGCGTGCGGACACCCGAGCCGGGGTCGGCCCGGATCTCGCTCGGCGCCACCAGCACCACGCCGTCGTACTCCATGCCCTTGGCCTGCAGGCTGGTCACCACCTGGAGGCGGCCCGCGCCGAGCCCGCCCAGCCAGCCGGCCACCTCGTCCCGGCGCGGCACCGGCGTGATCACCCCGACGGTGCCCTCCACCTGCGCGAGCAGCGCCTCGGCCGCCTCGACGGTGGCCGCCGGCAGGTCGGCGGCGGGCACCGTGCGCTCGACCGGCGGCACGCCGGTGGACCGCACCGCGTCGGGCAGCGGCAGGTCCGGGTAGAGCCGGCGGATCTCCGCCGCCGCCACCGCGAAGATCTCCGCAGAGTTGCGGTAGTTGGTGGTCAGCTCGTAGCGGTGCCGCTTGCGCCGGCCCAGCGCCTGGTCCCGGGCCCGGTCCAGCTCCTGCGGGTCGCCGGTCCAGGCGGTCTGCGCCGGGTCGCCGACCACCGTCCAGGACGCCAGCCGCCCGCGCCGGCCGACCATCCGCCACTGCATCGGCGAGACGTCCTGCGACTCGTCCACCACCACGTGCGCGTAGTCGCGGTAGTCGTCCGGACGCTCCCGCGCCGCCGCGCGGGCGGCGCGCTGCCGATCGGCGTACGTGCTCAGCTCGCGCACGCCACCGGCGAGCTGGTACGGGTCGCGCTTGGGGCGGGCCCGCCGCACCGGCTTGCCGAGCAGCGCGTCCAGCTCGTCCAGCAGCGCGATGTCGGCCACCGTCAGCCCTTCGGTCGCGAGGCTCCGGTACGCGTCGCCGAGCAGCCGGATCTCCGCCGAGGAGAGGATCCCACCGGCGTAGCGGCGCAGCCGGTCCGGGCGGGCCAGCCAGTCCAGCACGTGCCTCGGGTGCAGCCGGGGCCACCAGGCCTTGAGGAACTCGCGGAACTCCGGCCGTTCGATGATCTCGTCCTCGAACGCGGGCTGCTCCGGCAGGCGTCCCACCCGCAGCGTGCGGGCCTGCGCGTAGAGCGCGGCGAGCACCGCGTCGAACGCCGCCCGGCGTACCTCGTTGCGGCGTGCCCCACGGGCCAGCGTCCGGTCCCGGATCGCGTCCAGCGCGGGGCGTTCCAGGCGCAGCAGCTCGCCCCGGTAGAGCAGGCGCAGCTCGGCGGGGGAGTCCGGCACCGCGTCGCGTACCGCGCGTTCCAGCACCCGGCGCATCCGCAGCGAACCCTTCACCGCCGCCACGTCCGGCGGATCGGTCCGGGACGCGGACAGGCCGGGGAACAGCGAGCCCAGCGAGTGCAGCGTGGCGGTCTCCTCGCCCAGCGACGGCAGCACCGAGGCGATGTACTCGACGAACACGCCGGACGGGCCGACCACCAGGATGCCGCCGCCGGCGTACCGGGCCCGGTCGGAGTAGAGCAGGTACGCGGCCCGGTGCAGCGCCACCGCCGTCTTCCCGGTACCGGGGCCGCCGGAGACGATCGTGACGCCGTTGCCGGGGGAACGGATCGCCTCGTCCTGCTCGCGCTGGATCGTGGCGACGATGTCGCGCATGCCCCGGCCGGTGGCCCGGGACAGCGTGGCCAGCAGCGCCCCGTCACCGACCACCGCCATGTCCGGCGGCGCGGCCTCCGGGTCCAGCAGGTCGTCCTCGATCCGGGTGACCTTCTCGGACGCGGACTGGATCGTGCGCCGGCGCACCACACCGCGCGGCTCGGCGGGCGTGGCCTGGTAGAACGCGGCGGCGGCGGGGGCCCGCCAGTCCACCACCAGCGTCTCCGCGTCCACGCCCCGCACGCCGAGACGGCCGACGTGCAGCACCTGCCCGGTACGCAGGTCCAGCCGGCCGAACACCAGCCCCTCGTGCTCGGCGTCCAGCACGTGCCGGCGCTGGGCGGCGTGGAAGACCATCGCGTCCCGCTCGACCAGCGCGCCGAAGTTGCCGACCCGGGCCAGCCGGTAGCCCTCCCGCTCGGCGTCGGCCGCCGACCGGCGCAGTTCGGCCAGCCGGGCGTACACCCGGTCGAGGTGGCGCTGCTCGGCGGCGATCTCCCGGTCCAGCGTGGTCTGGTCGGTCAACGCGGATGCTCCTGTGTTCGGAGGGCACGACGGGCTGAATGAGGGTACGGGCCGCCGGCAACCGCCACGCCGGGGCATGCCGCGCACGTGGCGTACGTCAGTGCCGCTCGCGAGCGGAGACGCTCAGAGGCGGGTCGCCGGGCGGCCGGCCAGCACCCGGTCCAGCACGCCGGCGAGGGCGGCGTTCACCTCGTCGGGGCGCTCCATCATGAGCATGTGCCCGGCACCCGGGCAGACGGTCAGCTCCGTGGTGGGCAGCGCCGCCGCGATCGACTCGGCGCAGGGCGGCGGGGTGAGCCGGTCCCGGTCCCCGACCAGCGCGGCGGCCGGCAGCCCGCCGAGCGCGGCGAGCGTCTCCAGCCGGTGCTGGGCGCCGATCGAGGCGCGGAAACCGCCGATCGAGCGCAGCGTGGCCCGGGCCACCGCTGAGGTGACCAGCCGGATGTCGGCCGGGTCGCAGCGGTCGCCGAACAGCATCCAGCGGATGCTCGGGCGCAGCGCGCGCAGCAGCGCGTGCGGGGGCCGCCAGCCGCCGCAGCGGGCCAGCACCCCGGCGCCTGTCGTCTCGGCCAGGCGGATCAGCCGGGTGATCCGGGGGGAGAGGCCGTACGCGGTGTGCGTGTGCCCCTCGGCGGTGGTGGAGACGAAGACCAGCCCGGCGGTACGCGCGGCGAACCGGCCGGGGTGCCGGTGGGCGTACTCCATCACCGTCATCCCGCCCATCGAGTGCCCGACCAGGACGATCGGACCGGACGGGACGATCTCGTCGATCACCGCCGCCAGGTCGTCACCGAGCTGCGCGAGGGTGGCGTCGCGCAGCGCCAGGCAGCTCGACCGGCCGTGGCCGCGCGCGTCGTACGTGACCAGGCGGACCCGGCCGCCGAAGCGTTCCCGCAGCTCGGCGACCTGACGGTGCCAGCTGCGCCCGTCCAGCGTCCAGCCGTGCAGCAGGACGGCGGTCACCTCGGCGTCGACCGGCCCGGTGACGCTGACGTGCAGGCGTACGTCGTCGGGGAGCCGCAGTTCCAGGTCCGGCATCGTCCACCTCCCGGGCCCGCCGATGTGTGTCCACCGGATGACCCGGCGGTGACACCGGCGTTACCCGCCATGAGACCACGGCAACCGGCCCGGAGAGAAGATTCCCGTCCGGCCCCACGAGGTCGGATCGGTGACCAGGCTGGGAGGCATGCCGTCCACCAGCCCGCGCGCCGCGCTGGCCGAGCTGCTCTCCGGCAACCGCCGTTTCGTCAGCGGGCAGCCGGTGCACGGGCACGACGTCACCGCCGCCGCGGCGGCGGCCTCCGGCGACCAGCAGCCGTACGCGGTGGTGCTGGGCTGTATCGACTCCCGGGTGCCGTTGGAGGCGATCTTCGACCAGACGTTCGGTTCGATCTGCGTGATCCGTACCGGCGGGCACGTGCTGGACCGGGCCGTCCGGGGCTCGATCGAGTACGTGGTGGAGCAACTGGGCGTACGCCTGGTGATGGTGCTGGGCCACGAGCGCTGCGGCGCGGTCGGCTCGACCGTCGAGGCGCTGCGCACCGGACGCCGGCCCGGCGGAGACCTCGCGTACGTGGTGGACCGGATCGCCCCGGCGGTCACCGACGTCGGGGTGGACGACCCGGACGCGCATCCGCTGGCGATCCGCCGCCACGTCCGGCGCACGGTGGCGGCGTTGCGCCGCGACGACCGGCTGGCCGGGCCGGTGGACGCAGGTGAGCTGGCAGTGGAGGGCGCGCTCTACGACCTGGCCACGGGCGAGGTGACGCTGTTGCCGCAGGAGCAGACGCGAAACCGCCCGCCGGGGTGATCCCGGCGGGCGGTCGCGGTGGTGCGGGTGAGAGCGCTCAGCCCTCGAAGACGCCGGCCTCGACGAGGCGCTTCTCGGTGGCGTCCCAGCCGTGGTCCGGGTAGGACGCGGCCAGGCCGTTGATCTCGGCGCGGATCTTGGCGGCGTGGCCGGCGGCGGCCAGCACGCGGATCTCCTCGACGAAGGCGTCGGAGTCGGTGCGCAGGTGCGCGGTCTTGCCGTTGGTCAGGTTGCGCACGTAGGCGTGCTTGCCGCCGTTGAGCGGGATCAGGTACTTGAACTCGCCCAGCACGCTGAGGGCGCCACCCTGGCCAGCCTGGCCGGCCCGGACGGACGCGCGCGCGGTCTTAGAGGTGTTGCTCGCCACGGAGGTACTCCTTGCAGACGTACGGTGGGGACGGAAGCCGTCCGGGGGCTGTATGCGGATGACGCCCGGGTGGGCGCCGGCCCGCGAAGATGTACGGCGGCACAGAACCGCCCAGAGAACTGTACACGACCACGACACCTGGCTGGTCGTCGCGGCGTCAGAGGGCACAACCAGGTCCACCACCCGGGTATTTCCCGCTCCGGGGCCCGGCGAATTTTCCGATTCGCTGGCGCACCACCAGTCACACGGGTCATCATGTGTGCCAGGTACCACTCGGTAGGACGAGGTCGTAGGGGAAGACGCACCTCGGCTCATCGGGAGGTCACCGTGCCAACGCGTGGCGTCGTATACGTCCACTCGACCCCGCTCGCCGTGTGCTCGCACGTCGAGTGGGCGATCGCGCGCGTCCTCGCCGCGCCGGTCAACCTGCACTGGACGGCGCAGCCCGCCGACCCGGGCGCCCGCCGCGCCGAGTGCGGCTGGACCGGCAGCCCGGGGACCGGCGCGGAGCTGGCCGCTGCCCTCCGGCAGTGGCCCATGATCCGTTTCGAGGTCACCGAGGAACCCAGTCCCGGCGTCGACGGCGAGCGCTTCATGTACGTACCGGGCCGCGGCCTGTTCCGCGCCGCTGTCGGCGCGGCCGGCGACATCCAGCTCGGCGAGGACCGGCTCCGCAGCCTGATGGCCGCCGCACGCAGCCCGGAGGCGCTGGCCCACGCCCTGGACAAGGCGCTCGGCACCGCCTGGGACGCCGAACTGGAGCCCTACCGGTACGCCGGGGACGGTGCTCCGGTGACGCTGCTCACCCGGGTCGGGTGACGGCGGCCGAGTTGCCCCGATACGGTGGGCCGCGTGTCGATTTCCCCGCGGCGCTCCGCCGTCGCGCTCGCCGCACTGACCGCGCTGCTCGTCTCCGGGTGCTCGGACGGGCCGGACCGGCCCCGACCTGCCCCGACGAGCCCGGCGCCGTCGTCCGCAGCGCCCGCGCCGAGTGACCCGCCGGCCGCCGATCCGGCCGCCCGCGCGGCCGCGCTCGTCGGCACGCTGAGCGACGAGGACCTGGTCGGGCAGGTGCTGATGCCGTACGCGTACGGCAGCTCGGCCACCGAGGTGTCGGCCGGGTCGGCCGCCGGGAACCGGGCGCTGGCAGGGGTCGACACCCCCGCCGAGATGGTGGCGAAGTACCGGCTCGGCGGGCTGATCCTGGTCGGCTTCAGCGCCGACGACCCGACCTCGGGCAACCAGGCCACCACGAACGTGGACAACCCCAAGCAGGTCCGTGCGCTCACCGACGGACTGCGCGCCGCCGCCGGCAAGCTGCCCGCGGGTGCCGCGCCGTTCCTGATCGGCACCGACCAGGAGTACGGCGTGGTCACCCGGATCACCGACGGGGTGACGCTGCTGCCCAGCCCGCTCGCCGCCGGCGCCGCCGGGAACCCGGCGCTGACCGAGGCCGCCTGGCGGGCCGCCGGGGCAGAGCTGGCCGCCATGGGCGTCAACCTCGACTTCGCGCCGGTCGCCGACGTGCTGGCGACCCGCAGCGCGGTGATCGGCTCCCGGTCCTTCGGCGCCGACCCGGCGACCGCGTCCCCCCAGGTGGCGGGCGCGGTACGCGGCCTGCAGGCCGAGGGCGTCGGTGCCGCGGTCAAGCACTTCCCCGGGCACGGCCTGAGCGCCGAGGACTCGCACACCGAACTGCCGGTGATCAAGCAGTCCCGCGCCGAGCTGGACCGCCTCGCGTTCCCGCCGTTCCGGGCCGGCATCGGCGCCGGGGCCATGGCGGTGATGTCGGCCCACCTGGACGTCAAGGCAGTCGACCCGGGCACCCCTGCCACGTTCTCCCGCAAGCTGCTCACCGACGTGCTGCGCGGCCAGCTCGGCTTCCAGGGCGTGGTGATCACCGACGGGATGAACATGGCCCCGGCGAAGAAGTGGTCGCCGGGCGAGGCCGCCGTACGCGCGCTCAACGCCGGCAACGACCTCATCCTGATGACCCCGAACGTCACCCAGGCGTACGACGGGCTGCGCGCCGCGCTCAAGGACGGCTCGCTGCCCCGCGCCCGCCTGGTCGAGGCGGTCACCCGGGTGCTGACCATGAAGTTCCGGCTGGCCGGGCGGGACGCGCCCGCGCTGTCCACGCTCGACGGCGCAGCCCACCGCAAGGCCGCCGACGACCTGGCCACCGCCGCCGTGACTGTGCTGCGCGGCAAGTGCGGCGGGGCGGTGACCGGCCCGGTGAGCGTGACCTCCTCCGGCGGCCGGGAGCGCACCCGCAAGCTGCTGACCGAGGCGCTCACCGCGGCCGGGGTCAAGGTGGTGCCCTCCGGCGGCACGGTGGTGCACCTGGTCGGTTACGGCGACGGCGCGAAGGACCTGAGCGCCGGCGCCGCCGTGACGGTGGCGATGGACACGCCGTACGTGCTGTCCGGGGCGAAGTCCCCGACGCTGATGGCGACCTACTCCTCCACCCGGGCCTCGATGACCGGGCTCGCCGCGGTGCTCGCCGGCAAGGCCCGCCCGGCCGGCCGCTCCCCGGTGCCGGTCTCCGGCCTGCCGGCCACCACCTGCCGCACCTGACCCGGCCGCCCGCCCGGATCGCGCCGAAACCCGGATGCGTCCGGGCGGCCCCGGCTGGCAGGGTGGCGCCCATGGGAGAGGCAGCACAGGGTTTCCGCTACGTCGAGCGCGCCGACGGCACGGTGGTCATCACGCATCACGGCCGGGTCGCCGGCACGCTGCGCGGCGGCCGGGCCGCGCAGTTCCTGGCCGAGGTCGGCGACGACCCGCAGCTGGCCATGGCCCGGTGGACCGGCAACTACCGGCGCGGCAACGAGCGGACCGCCCGGCAGCACCCCCGCAACCGCGGCTGAGGTGTAAGGAAGGGCCCCCTCTTAACGCCTGCGGTAGAGGAAGGGCCCCTTCTTAACAGTCACTGTTAAGAAGGGGCCCTTCCTTACCTCAGGGCGGAACCTCAGGGGCGGGTGAAGACCAGCGCCACGTTGTGCCCGCCGAAGCCGAACGCGTTGTTCAGCGCCGCCGGGATCTCCATGTGACGTGCCTTGTGCGCCGCGACGTCCAGGGTCAGGCCCTCGTCCGGGTCGTCCAGGTTGATCGTCGGCGGGATCACGCCGTCCCGGATGGCCAGGATGGTGGCGATCGACTCCAGCGCGCCGGCCGCACCGAGCAGGTGCCCGGTCATCGACTTCGTGGCGGTGAGCACCGGGTGGTCGCCGACCGCCTGACGCAGCGCGCCGATCTCCAGCATGTCCCCGACCGGGGTGGAGGTGGCGTGCGCGTTGACGTGCACGATGTCGGTACGGGCCACGTCCGCGTCGGCGACCGCCCGGGCGATGGCCCGGATGGCGCCCTCACCCTCGGCGTGCGGCTGCACGATGTCGTACGCGTCCGAGGTGATCCCCGCGCCGGCCAGGCGCGCGTACACCCGGGCGCCCCGGGCGGCGGCGTGGTCGGCGCGCTCCAGGATCACCACGCCCGCGCCCTCACCGAGCACGAAGCCGTCGCGACCCGAGTCCCACGGCCGGGAGGCCCGCTCCGGCTCGTCGTTGCGGGTCGACATGGCCCGCATCGAGCTGAAGCCGGCGATCGGCAGCGGGTGGATGACCGCCTCGGTGCCGCCGGCCACCACCACGTCGGCCCGGCCGGCGCGGATGATGTCCAGCCCCAGCGCGATCGCCTCCGCGCCGGTCGCGCAGGCGCTGGCCACGGTGTGCACCCCGGCCTTGGCGCCCAGCTCCAGACCGACCCAGGCGGCCGGGCCGTTCGGCATCAGCATCGGGATGGTGTGCGGGGAGACCCGCCGCGGTCCGGACGCCTCCAGGATGTCGTCCTGGGCGAGCAGGGTGGTGGCGCCGCCGATGCCCGAGCCGACGCTCACCGCCAGGCGCTCCGGGTCCGGCCCGGCCTCGTCCAGACCGGCGTCTGCCCACGCCTGCTTGGCGGCGATGATGGCGATCGCCTCCGAGCGGTCCAGCCGGCGCAGCTTCACCCGGTCCAGCACCTCGGACGGGTCGACCGCCAGTTCGGCGGCGATCCGGACGGGCAGTTGCGCGGCCCACTCCTGGGTGAGCGCACCCACCCCGGAGCGGCCGGCGAGCATGGCGTCCCAGGTCGACGCGACGTCCCCGCCGAGCGGGGTCGTCGCGCCGAGCCCGGTGACGACGACGTCGGGACGACTCATGATCAGGACTGCGCCTCGATGTAGCTGACCGCGTCCCCGACGGTCTTGAGGTTCTGCACCTCGTTGTCCGGGATCTTGACGCCGAACTTCTCCTCGGCCGCCACCACGACCTCGACCATGGAGAGCGAGTCGACGTCGAGGTCGTCGGTGAAGGACTTCCCCTCGGCCACGTCGTCCGGGTTCACCCCGGCAACCTCTTCGAGGATCTCGGCGAGGCCGGCGGTGATCTCGTCACGGGTCATTGCGGTTGGTTCCTCTCATCGGGGGTTACCGGTGACCGGCGTCGCCGGTCACACACCTCGGCGCGTTCGCGCCCGAGGGGGTCTCAGGGGCAGCGCACGACCTGACCGGCGTAGGTCAGGCCGCCGCCGAAACCGAACAGCAGCACCGGGGCGCCCGAGGGCACCTCCCGCCGCTCGACCAGCTTCGACAGGGCCAGCGGGATGCTCGCCGCCGACGTGTTGCCGGACTCGACGATGTCCTTGGCGATGATCGCGTCCGGGATGTTCAGCCGCTTGGCGATGCCGTCGATGATCCGGGCGTTGGCCTGGTGCGGCACGAACGCGGCCAGCTCCGACGGGTCCACCCCGGCGCGCTCGCACGCCTGGAGCGCGAGCGGGGCCAGCGCGGTGGTGGCCCACCGGAACACCGACTGCCCCTCCTGGGTGATGTACGGCTGCCAGCCCTCGATCCGGACCGCGTCGCTCTTCTCCGGCGCGGAGCCCCAGACCACCGGCCCGATCCCGGCCGGCTCGTCGTCGGCGGTCGCGCTGACCACCGCCGCCCCGGCGCCGTCGGCGAAGATGATGCAGGTCGAGCGGTCGGTCCAGTCGGTGAAGTCGGAGAGCTTCTCCGCGCCGATGACGATCGCGTTGCGCGCCGCGCCGGCCCGGATCGCGTGGTCCACGGTGCCCAGCGCGTACGCGAAACCGGAGCAGGCGGTGTTGAGGTCGTACGCCCCGGGCGCGTTGATGCCCAGCTTGGCCGCGACCCGGCAGGCCACGTTGGGGCTGCGGTCCACGGACGTGCAGGTCGCCACCACGACCAGGTCGATGTCGGCGGCGGTCAGCCCGGCGTTGGCGAGCGCCTTGCCGGCGGCGGCGGTGGCCATGTCGGCCACCGTCTCGTCGCCCGCGATCCGCCGGGTGACGATGCCGACCCGGTCCCGGATCCACTCGTCGTTGGTGTCGACCATCTGGGCGATCTCGTCGTTCGTGACGACGCGGGAGGGCTGGTAGTGCCCCATCGCGACGATCCGGCTGCCGGCCATTTAGTGCGTTCCTCCGATACGGACGAGGGGCTGGCCCGGTGCGACCGGGTCGTCGTGGTGTGCGAGCCACTCGACGAGCGGCCCGTTGTCGTGCGCGGTCACCTCGACCGGCCCCCGGCCCGTGGTGACGTGGCCGAGGACCTGTCCGGCGCGTACCCCGGCGCCCTCGGCCGGTCCGGCCGACAGGTCGAGGCGGCCGGCGGCGGGGGAGACGACCACCCGGAACGACGGCGCGGTCGGCCGGGCGGCGGGACCGGCGTGCCGGGCGATCAGGCGGCGCGCGGCGGGCAGGTCGGCCGGCGTGTTCAGGGTGACGATCTCGGGCGCGCCCTCGCCCTTGAGCTCCCGCTTGACCAGCCCGGCCAGGGTGCCGGCCGGCGGCAGCTCGATCACGCCGGTGACGCCGAGGTCGGCCAGCGTACGCGTGCACAGGTCCCAGCGGACCGGAGCGGTCACCTGCCGGACCAGCCGGCGTACCGTCTCGGGGCCGTGCCCGACCGGTGCGCCGTCGAGGTTGGACAGCAGGATCCGGGCCGGGGCGGAGGCCGGGACACCGGCGGCGACCGCGGCGAGCGCGGTCTCGGCCGGCGCCATGTACGGCGTGTGGAACGCGCCCGCCACCTGGAGCCGGATGACCCGGGTGCGGGTCGGCGGCTCGGCGGCGAGCCTGTCGAGCGCGTCGACAGCGCCGGCGGCCACGATCTGACCGGCGCCGTTGCGGTTGGCCGGGTGCAGCCCGTGCGCCGTCAGCGCGGCGAGCACCTCGTCCGGGTCGCCGCCGAGCACGGCGGCCATCCCGGTCGGCTCCAGCGCGCAGGCGGCGGCCATCTCCCGCCCGCGTACGCCGGCGAGCGTCACGGCGGCCTCGGCCGGCAGCACCCCGGCCAGCGCGGCGGCACCCAGCTCGCCGACGCTGTGCCCGGCGACCAGCCCGACGTCGTGCATCGGCAGGTGCTCGGCGGCGAGCAGCGCGGCGGCGACCAGCAGCGGCTGGGTACGGGCGGTGTCCTTGATCTCGTCCGCGTCCGCCCGGGTGCCCAGGTGGATCAGGTCCACCCCGGCCAGCGCCGACCACCAGCGCAGACGCGCCTCGGCGCCGGGGAGGTCGAGCCACGGCGCGAGGAAGCCGGGCTTCTGCGAACCCTGTCCGGGAGAGAGTACGGCGAGCACGTGTACGACTCTGACGGATACCGGCGTGCCGCGCTGTAACGTACGGCACCAAACCGCACTAGAACCTTTAGAGGAATCCTACAAAGATTGTCGGCGATCATCGCCGGTCGGAGACCGTCGGCACCACCGGGTCGAGGCGTCCCACTGTCAGCGCGACCTGCAACGCGAACGCGTCGCGCGGGGCCAGCGGCGAGAATCCGGTCACCTCGGCGATCCGCTTCAGCCGGTAGCGCACGGTGTTCGGGTGCACGAACAGCGCCCGGGCCGCGCTCTCCAGCGTGCCGCCGGCGGCGAAGAACGCGTCGAGCGTCTCCAGCAGCTCGCCGCCGGAGCGGGCCAGTGCCGCGTACACGTCGTGGCGCAACCGGCGGCGGGCCTCGGTGTCACCGGCCAGCGCGCGTTCCGGAAGCAGCTCGTCGGCGGCGACCGGGCACGGCGCGGTCGGCCAGGCCGGCGCGGCCCGGAACCCGGCCAGCGCGGCCCGCGCCGACTCGGTGGCCTCGTCCAGGCTGGGCACCGCCGGCCCGACCACCACCGGCCCCTCACCGAAGGCGGTACGCAGCTTCTCCGTGGCCGCCACCGGATCGGCAGCCCCGCCCAGCACGATGACCAGGCGGTCGCCGTGCACGCCGCCGATCACCTCGACGCCGATCCGCCGGGCCTGCCGGTAGACGGTGTGCAGCACGGCTGCCACCTCGCCGCCGGGGGAGCGGCCCACCGCAACCGCCACCGGCGGCGCGTCCGTCCAGCCCAGCGCGGCGGCGCGGCTGGCCAGCACGTCCGGGGAGTCGCCGCGCAGCAGCGCGTCGACCAGCAGCGCCTGCAACCGGGCGTCCCAGGACCCGCGGCTCTCGGCGGCCCGGGCGTAGACCCGTGCGGCGGCGAACGCGATCTCCCGGGAGAAGCGCAGCACCGCCTCCCGCAGCGACTGCTCCTCGCCCGGTACGGCCAGCTCCGACACCTGCTCCTCGACCACGTCGATGGTCACCTTGATCAGCGCCACGGTCTGCTGGAGGCTGATCGAGCGGGCCAGCGCCTGCGGTGCGGCGGCGAAGACCTCGTCCGACACCTCCTGGGTGCGGTCGGTCGCGCCGCCGCCCTGGCGCAGCCACAGCACCAGCGAGCGCACGCCGGCCTGGGCGACGAGCATGACCCAGGAGCGCTGGTCGGCGGGCAGCTCACGGAACCACGGCAGCGTCTCGTCCATCCGCGCCACGCTGGCGGTGGCCAGGCCGCCCGCCGCCCGCTCGATGCGACGCAGCGTCGCCGACGTCTCCGTTCCGCCCGGTTCGCTCACCGCACCAGCCTGACACGGCGTGACCAGCGGATCCACTTCGAGGTGACGCCCTCACCGCGGCGTGACGATCTCCACCGGTACGCGCTGACGATCTCGTGCGGCCGGGCCAGTACGGTGTCAGGGCACGCCGGGCCAGACTCCGGCCGGGCGGGCGAGGGCGACGCGTGAGGGGGGCCGGGGATGGCGCAGGGGGAGGCCGAGCACGGTTGCGCCCAGGGTGAGGCCTGCCGGCGGGGTCACGACCAGCCGGCGACTGCCACGCACCCGCGCCGGCCGTGCCTGAACCACCAGGGGGAGCAGCCGGCCGGCCGGGTGCCGGAGCGTGCCGAGGACGAGCCGGGCGTGCCCCGGCAGCGGGCGGCGGAGCCGGCGCACCTGGCCGACGACGAGCCGGCCGACCGGAGCTGCCGCAGCGACCTGTCGGGCTGGGCGGGAGCCCACCGTCACGGCGCGGTACGCCCGCGCAACCGCACCACACGCCGGGAGCGCCCGCCGCGCCGCTGGTGCTGACGCGCCGCCTGCCGGGCTGACCGGGTGCGGCCGGGCTCAGCGGGTGCGGCCGGGCTCAGCGGGTGCGGCGGCGGACCAGCAGCGCGATGCCGGCCAGCCCGGCGGTGATGACGAGCACGATGCCCACGTTGAGCAGCAGCAGCCGCTGGAGCTCGCCGAGCGCGGTGTCGATGTTCTGCACCGGGTCGAGCGCCTCCTCCGGAAGCACCCGCTCGCCGCCGCCGACGCCTCCGGCGAGCGTGTCGAACTGCGCCGGCATCGGCACGCCGACCGAGCGCAGCGTCTCGGGCATGTTGAGCCGCCCGAAGAACCAGCCGGCCCGGGTGCTGCTCAGGTCCGGCTGCTTGCCCGGCCGGTAGATCCGGGGACCGCCCTTGGCCAGCGGGAACAGGTCGTAGGTGCGCTGCGGGCCGGCGGCGGCGAGCACCACCACCGTGTACTTCGGACCGAGATCCTTCGCGGCCGGGCCGCGCAGCTGGCCGGTCGTGCCCAGCCACTTGACCTGGTCGATCACCAGGTTGACCTCGTTCGGGCTGGTGTCGGCGCGCAGTTTCAGCGGCGCGTCGAGCCGCTCGCCGCTGATGTCGACACCGGTGGGGGCCGGCTTCGGCTTGGGCGCCGCCTGGGCCGCCGCGGTGCCGGTCAGGGCCAGCGTGCACGCCAGGGCCGCCACGCTCCCGGTCACGGCGACCAGCAGCCGTTTCACCCTTCGGATCATCGCCGCCTCCTCGCCCCGTTCGATGGCTGGCTTCCGCTGCAGGTCACACTGGACCGGTGTCCACCACAAAGACTCCGCAGAACGGCGCTCGGTTGCAGCTGGTGGAAGAGTATTTGGAACTATCTGCGAGCTGAGACCGACCAATGAGCGGTCGATGATCATCGGCCGGATCCTACCCGGACGGAGGGAACCATGGGGGGCAGGGTCGCCCGTGTGGCGCGTACCTGGGCGGTGGTGCTCGGGGTGGTCGCGGCGTTCGCGCTGCTGCCGGCCGCGCCCGCCGCCGCGCACAACTCGCTGACCGGCAGTGATCCGCGCGACGGGGCCCGGCTGGCCGCCGCACCGGAGCGGATCGAGCTGCGGTTCCTCGCCACGCCGAAGGAGGCGACGACCGAGGTCACAGTCACCGGCCCGGACAACGTGGCCGCTACCGGCGGCGCGCCGACGTTCTCCGGCAAGCGCGTGATCGTGCCGTTCCGGCCGGGCGCGGCCGGCCTCTACATCGTGACCTACCGGCTGGCCTCCGACGACGGCCACCCGATCAAGGGGGAGGTCCGGTTCACCCTGACCACCGGCACTCCGGCCGAGTCGCCGTCGGCGACGGTGCCGCCCACCAGCGCCGCCCCCGCCACTTCCGCCGCTCTGCCCACCAGCGCGGTGCCGAGCCCCACCCCGGCCGCCGCCGGGGCGGACGATGACGGGGGTACGGGCTGGCTGTGGGCGGCCGGCACGGTGGTGGTGCTCGCGGCGCTGGGCGGCGGGCTGCTGCTGCGCCGCCGGGCCACCCGCCGGTGATCGTGGCCAGTGCGCGGGACCACTCTGCGTGACACTGCCGGCGCAATGATCGCCGAAAACGTATATGCCTCTGAGTCATAATTATGACTCAGAGGCATATCGGCCAATAGAGGAACCGCTTTCTGGCCACGACACGCCCGAGCGTCGGGAACGGGCGCAGTGCCGCGGCTCAGACCAGGCGTACGCGGGCGGCGCGCAGCCGGGTCAGCGTACGGTCGCGGCCGAGCACCTCCAGCGACTCGAACAGCGGCAGGCCGACGGTGCGTCCGGTGACCGCGACGCGTACCGGCGCCTGCGCCTTGCCGAGCTTCAGCCCGCGCTCCGCGCCGACCGCCTCCAGCGTGGCCTTCAGCGACTCGGCGTCCCAGGACTCCAGCGCCTCGAACGCCACGATCGCCGCGTCCAGCAGGTCGGCGGCGCCCTCCTTCATGGCCTTGGCCCATGCCGCCTCGTCGATCAGCGGGTCGGCCAGGAACAGGAAGTCGACGTTCGGCACGATCTCGCTGAGCACCGCGATCCGGGTCTGCGCCAGCGGGGCCACCGCCGCGAACGCGGCCGGGTCGAACTCGTCGGGCTGCCACGGCGGCGGGGCGATGGTCTCGGTGCCGGTGAGCCACGGCCGGCACGCCTCGACGAAGTCCTCCATCGGCAGCGCCCGGATGTAGTCGCCGTTGAACGCGCGCAGCTTCTTCTCGTCGAAGAACGCCGGGGACGGGTTCACCTCGTCCAGCCGGAACTCCTCCTCGATCACCGACCAGGGCACGATCTCCCGGTCGCCCGACGGCGCCCAGCCCAGCAGCATCAGGTAGTTGCGCATCGCGTCGGCGAGGTAGCCCTCGTCCCGGTACGCCTCCAGCGCGACCTTGTCCCGCCGCTTGGACAGCTTCTGCCGCTTCTCGTTCACCACCACCGGCACGTGCGCCCAGATCGGCGGCTTGACGCCGAGCGCGTCCCACAGCAGCTGCTGCTTCGGGGTGTTCGGCAGGTGCTCCTCGGCCCGGATCACGTGGGTGATGCCCATGCTCATGTCGTCGACCACGTTCGCCAGCAGGAACACCGGGGAGCCGTCGCCACGGGCGATGACGAAGTCCTCGATCAGCTTGTTCTCGAACGTCGGCTCGCCGCGGACCAGGTCGACCACCACTGTCTCGCCCTCGTCCGGCGTCCGGAAACGCAGTGCCCGTCCCTCGCCCGGCTCCAGGCCGCGGTCCCGGCAGAAGCCGTCGTAGCCGCGCTGCTGCGGGCCGGTACGCGCCTGCACGTCCTCGCGGGTGCAGTCGCAGTAGTAGGCCCGGCCGCCCTCGTACAGCCGCTGCGCGGCGGCCCGGTGCTCGCCCGCGTACGAGGACTGGAAGTACGGGCCCTCGTAGCTGCCCCGGGCGATGCCGATCCAGTCGAGCGCGGACAGGATGCCCTCGGTCCACTCGGGCCGGTTACGTGCCGCGTCGGTGTCCTCGATGCGCAGCACGAACACCCCGCCCTGCTGCTTGGCGAAGATCCAGTTCTGCAGCGCCGAACGGGCGCCGCCGACGTGGAACATACCGGTCGGGGAAGGGGCGAAGCGTACACGTACCGTCACGCCCCCCAGCCTACGGCGGGCCGCGAGGGGTTTCCGGCAGGGGGCCGGGTCAGGGCACCGACTTGATCTTCACGACCAGGGCGCTGCCGAGCAGGGTGACCGCCGCGGTGACCGCGTACAGCGTCGGGTAGCCGCCGAGGTGCACGACGATCGGCGCGGACAGCGCCGGCCCGAGCACCTGCGGCGCCGAGTTGGCGATGTTGATCACGCCGAGGTCCTTGGCCCGGTCGGTCGCGGCGGGCAGCACCTGGGTGATCAGGGCCGCGTCCACCGACAGGTAGACGCCGTAGCCCGCGCCGAGCAGCAGCGCCGCGACGATCGCCATCGGCCAGGTGGGAGCCGCCGCCAGCAGCACCGCCGCCACCGCCATGATCAGCCCGGAGGTGATCACGAAGACCTTGCGCCGGCCGGAGCGGTCGGACATGCGCCCGGCGACCACCGCGGTGAGCATCATGCCCAGCGTGTAGAGCAGGATCAGCACCAGCAGGGAGCCCTCGGGGTCGGCCACCCGTACCCCGTCGGTGAGGAAGTAGAGCAGGTAGAGCGTGCCCAGCGCGTTGCCGGTCTGCACCAGGAACCGGGTGAACCACGCCCAGGCGAAGTCGGGGTGGCGGCGCGGGCTGATCCACATCGAGGCGAACAGCGAGCGCAGCCGCAGCGGTGAGCGGTGCTCCCGGGGCAGGTGGTCGTCCTGGGTCAGCAGCGCGAACGGCAGCGACAGCAGCAGCACGGCGAGCGCGATCGCCGCGTACCCGGCGGCGTTTCCGGTGACCACGGCGGTGACCAGCACCGCGCCGAGCACCAGACCCAGCGCCTGCGGGATGCCCACCCAGCCGGACACGCCGCCGCGCTGCGCCACCGGCACCCGGTCCGGGATCGCGGCGGTGAGGCTGGCCAGCATCGCGTTGAAGCAGACCTGCGCTGCGACCCAGGCCACCGCCACCCCGGCGATGGTGTTCTGCCGGGCCAGCAGCACCAGGGCGAGCGCGCCGATGACCGCGCCGAGCGCGGTCCAGACGTGGCGGCGGCCGAAGTGGCGGTTGGCCAGCCGCAGCGAGGTGCGGTCGGACAGCGCCCCGGCGAGCGGGTTCGCCAGCACCGCGGCGAGCGCGCCGATGCCGGTGACCACCGCCAGCATGGCCTCCTTGTCGGCCGGGGCGATCCGTTCCACCTGCTGCGGCAGCAGCACCTGGATCGGGGTGAAGAACGCCATCCAGACGCCCAGGTTGGCCGCGAAGATCAGCGCGATCCAGCTCCGCCGTACCGGGACGGTCGGCTCGGCGAGCGCCGCCGGCAGCGAGGCCGGCGTCGGGTTCACAGTGGTCACCGCCGGACCAGATCCCGGAACCAGGTGTACGACGACTTCGGCGTCCGCCGCTGGGTGTCGAAGTCGACATGCACCAGGCCGAACCGCTTGGTGAAGCCCTCGGCCCACTCCCAGTTGTCCAGCAGCGACCAGACGAAGTACCCGGTCACCGGCACGCCCCCGGCCATCGCCTCGCGCACCGCGCGGATGTGCCCGTCCAGGTACGCGATCCGCTCCGGGTCGTGCACCCGGCCGTCGGCGTCCGGCGCGTCGTCGTACGCACAGCCGCTCTCGGTGACCTGGATCGGCGGCAGCGCGTCGCCGTACCGCTCGTGCAGGAGGAGCAGCAGCTCGCGCAGGCCGTCCGGGGCCACCGGCCAGTCGAACGCGGTACGCGGGTAGCCGTCCAGCGGCACGATCTCGAACGGCAGCGGCGAGTCCGCCTCCGGCGCCCGGATGCCGGTCGGGTTGTAGTAGTTGACGCCGAGGACGTCGATCGGGGCGGCGATCACGTCCAGGTCGCCGTCGCGTACCACTGCGGGGTCGGGGCCGAGCGCGTCCGGGTAGCCGCGTCCGAGCAGCGGATCGGTGAACAGGCGGTTGTGCAGCGCGTCGTACGCCGCGGCGGCGGCCCGGTCCGCGTCGGTGTCGCCGGCCAGGCGCACCGGGGAGTAGTTGTTGGCGATCGCCACCGGGGACGTGCTGCGGGCGCGCAGCGCGGCGACCGCGAGGCCGTGCCCGAGGAGCTGGTGGTGGGCCACCGGGAAGGCGTCGAACAGCAGCGTGCGGCCCGGCGCGTGCTCGCCCATGCCGTGGCCGAGGCTCATGTGGATGAACGGCTCGTTGAGCGTGATCCAGAGCTTCACCCGGTCGCCGAGGCGGGCCGCGGTCAGGTCGGCGTACTCGGCGAAGCGGGCGGCGGTGTCCCGGTTGAGCCAGCCGCCAGCGTCCTCCAGCGCCTGCGGCAGGTCCCAGTGGAACAGCGTGGCGACCGGGTCCACACCGGCGGCGAGCAGTCCGTCCACCAGCCGGTCGTAGAAGTCCAGCCCGGCGGCGTTCGCCGGGCCGGTGCCGGCTGGCTGGATCCGGGGCCAGGCGATCGAGAACCGGTACGCGGACACCCCCAGCCCGGCCAGCAGCGCGGTGTCCTCGGCGTACCTGTGGTAGTGGTCGCACGCCTGGTCGCCGGTGCTGCCGTCGGCGATCCGGCCCGGGTCGTGGGCGAACGTGTCCCAGATGGACGGACCACGCCCGTCGACTGTGGTCGCACCCTCGATCTGGTACGCGGAGGTGGAGACCCCCCAGCGGAAGCCGGCGGGGAACTCGGGCATCGGCGCGGTCGTCAAGTCACCCTCCAGGAACGTGAAGCGTGCTCGCGACTCTAGGGCTCTGCGGACCGACGCGCCATAGGCCGAGATGACTGGGTGACGCAAGGGAGTTCGGCGTGTCTTTTCCGAACCCGTCCGCTTAAGTCCGATTTACACATAGAGTGCCAAATATCGCGGATGTGATTTAAGTGGGGGAAAGATACTCATGATCCTCGTGGAACGAAGCGCGCACGTGGCGGCGCCGGTGGATGTGGTCTGGGACGTCGTGCAGCGCGCCGAGCAGCTGCCGGCCTGGCTGGCGGGAGTCCGCGCGGCCGAGGTCCTGTCCGGGGAGGGATTCGGGCGGCGGCAGCTGGTCCAGGCCGGACGCGGCGCCGCGCACGAGGCCGAGGTGATCGCCTTCCAGGAGCCGACCCTGATCGGCTGGCGCGAACGCGCGAAGGGCGCCGGCGCCCGGGCCGAGGCGCGCACCGAGATCTACGTCCAGCTGACCCCGGACGAGGAGGGTGGCGGCACCGTCGTACGCCTGATCGTCGTGCGGTGGCCCGCCGGACCCGTCAAGGCGGCCCTGCTCCGGCTCGGCCTGCGCCGGGTCGGCGCCGACCTGGAGGACTCGCTGGCCCGGCTGACCGACCTGGCCGCCGTCGGCTGACCGAGCCCGTCCCGGCGTCGCCCGCGATGGTGACGGCCCGGCGTTCCCGCCAGGGACGCCGGGCCGTCGTCGTCTGTGCCCGAGGTGTTAAGAAGGGGCCCCTCCTCTACCGGAGGCGTTAAGAAGGGGCCCTTCCTTTCAGCTGTCGCCGCCGGTCTCGCCGACCGGGGCGGCGTTGACGTCGTCCAGCGCGTACTTGCGGGCCGCGTCGGCCGGCACGTGCGCCGGCACCACGCCGCGCAGCGCGAGCTGGCGCAGCGTGGCGACCGCTACCGACTCGGCGTCCACGTGGAAGTGGCGGCGCAGCGCGTGCCGGGTGTCCGACATGCCGAAGCCGTCGGTGCCGAGCGAGGTGTAGTCCCCGGGTACCCAGCGCGCGATCAGGTCCGGCACCGCGCGCATCCAGTCGCTCACAGCGACCTTCGGCCCGTCGGCGTCGGCCAGCTTCCGCGCGATGTACGGCACGCGCGGCTCCTCGCCCGGGTTGAGCAGGTTGTGCTCCTCGCACTCCACCGCGTCGCGGCGCAGCTCGGTCCAGGACGTCACCGACCACACGTCGGCGGACACGCCCCAGTCCTCGGCGAGCAGCTGCTGGGCCTTGAGCGCCCACTGCATCCCGGTGCCGGATGCGAGGATGTTCGCCTTCGGCGCGTCGTCACCGACCTGCGGCGCGGGGGAGTAGCGGTGGATGCCCTTGAGGATGCCCTCGACGTCCACGCCCTCCGGCTCGGCCGGCTGGAAGATCGGCTCGTTGTAGATGGTGAGGTAGTAGAAGATGTTCTCCTGCGCCTCGCCGTACATCCGGTGCAGGCCGTTCTCCACGATGTGCGCCAGCTCGAAGGCGAACGCCGCGTCGTAGGAGACCACCGCCGGGTTGGTGGCGGCGAGCAGCAGTGAGTGGCCGTCCTCGTGCTGGAGGCCCTCACCGTTGAGCGTGGTCCGGCCGGCTGTCGCGCCGAGCACGAAGCCCCGCGCCATCTGGTCCGCCGCCGCCCAGAACCCGTCGCCCGTGCGCTGGAAGCCGAACATCGAGTAGAAGATGTACAGCGGGATCATCGGCTCGCCGTGGGTGGCGTACGCCGTGCCCGCGGCCGTGAACGAGGCCACCGAACCGGCCTCGTTGATCCCCTCGTGCAGGATCTGGCCGGTGGTCGACTCCTTGTAGGACAGGAACAGCTCCCGGTCCACCGAGGTGTAGCGCTGGCCGTGCGGCGAGTAGATCTTCTGGGTCGGGAACAGCGAGTCCATACCGAAGGTACGGGCCTCGTCCGGGATGATCGGCACCCAGCGCTTGCCGAACTCCTTGTCCTTCATGATGTCCTTGAGCAGGCGGACGAACGCCATCGTGGTGGCGACCTTCTGCTTGCCCGACCCGCGCTTGACGTCGGAGAACCGCTCGGTGCCCGGGATGGCCAGCGTCTTGCGCGCGGTGCTGCGCGTGGGCAGGTAGCCGCCGAGCTGCTGACGCCGGTCCTTCAGGTACGCGATCTCGTCGGACTTCTCGCCCGGGGTGTAGTACGGCGGGAGGTACGGGTTCTCCTCCAGCTGCTTGTCCGGGATGTCCAGGTAGAGGCGGTCGCGGAAGAGCTTCAGGTCCTCCAGCGTCAGCTTCTTCATCTGGTGGGTGGCGTTGCGGCCCTCGAAGTGCGAGCCGAGCGTCCAGCCCTTGATCGTCTTGGCGAGGATCACCGTCGGCTGGCCGGTGTGCTCCATCGCCGCCTTGTAGGCCGCGTAGAGCTTGCGGTAGTCGTGGCCACCCCGCTTGAGGTTCCAGATCTCGTCGTCGGACAGGTGCTCGACCATCTTGCGGGTCCGCGGGTCGCGGCCGAAGAAGTGCTCCCGCACGTACGAACCGGACTCCGCCTTGTAGGTCTGGTAGTCACCGTCGGGCGTGGTGTTCATCAGGTTGACCAGCGCGCCGTCGGTGTCCGCGGCGAGCAGCGGATCCCACTCGCGGCCCCAGACCACCTTGATGACGTTCCAGCCGGCGCCCCGGAAGAACGCCTCCAGCTCCTGCATGACCTTGCCGTTGCCGCGGACCGGTCCGTCCAGGCGCTGGAGGTTGCAGTTGATCACGAAGGTGAGGTTGTCCAGCTCCTCGCGGGCGGCCACGCCGATCGCGCCGAGCGACTCGACCTCGTCCATCTCACCGTCGCCGAGGAACGCCCAGACGTGCTGCTGGGAGGTGTCCTTGATGCCGCGGTGGTGCAGGTAGCGGTTGAACCGCGCCTGGTAGATCGCGTTCAGCGGGCCGAGGCCCATGGAGACGGTGGGGAACTCCCAGAAGTCCGGCATCAGCCGCGGGTGCGGGTACGACGGGAGCCCGCCGCCGGGGTGCGACAGCTCCTGCCGGAAGCCGTCGAGCTGGCTCTCGCTGAGCCGGCCCTCCAGGAACGCCCGCGCGTACATGCCGGGGGAGGCGTGACCCTGGTAGAAGATCTGGTCGCCGCCGCCCGGGTGGTTCTTGCCCCGGAAGAAGTGGTTGAAGCCCACCTCGTAGAGGGACGCCGAGCTGGCGAACGTGGAGATGTGCCCACCGACGCCGATCTCCGGGCGCTGCGCCCGGTGCACCAGCATCGCGGCGTTCCACCTGATGTACGCCCGCAGCCGCCGCTCGACGTGCTCGTCACCCGGGAACCACGGTTCGCGCTCCGGCGGGATCGTGTTGATGTAGTCGGTGGTGGTCAGTGACGGCACCCCGACCTGCCGCTCGCGGGCCCGCTCCAGCAGGCGCAGCATGACGTACCGGGCTCGCTTTGTCCCGCGCTCGTCGATGACACCGTCGAGTGACTCGACCCATTCGCTGGTCTCTTCAGGGTCGATGTCCGGAAGCTGGCTCGGCAGACCAGCGGTGATCACCGGGCGCTTGCGTTCCGTAGCCACAGGCGTTCCCTCGGTTTCGTGTGGGATAGGTCTCTAGCGCCATCCTGCCCCCTGGTGGCGTGTGCCGTCACCTCTCCCACCCCCAGACGCGACGCTGAACACAGGTACCCATCAGTAACTTTGCGCTATCACCGGATGCGCTATCGGCGGGCGGGGCGGTGAACCGGGCACTGCGGCAGAATGCGCCGTATGCGCAGTGAGGTGATCACCGTCCGGACCGGCTCCCGGCCGACCGTCCGGGACATCACGAGCGAGGCCGAGCGGTTCGTGTCCGGGGCCGGCGACGGCCTGCTGCACGTCTTCGTCCCGCACGCCACCGCCGGGCTGGCGATCATCGAGACCGGTGCCGGCTCCGACGACGACCTGCTCCGGGCGCTCGACGACCTGCTCCCCACCGACGACAGGTGGCGGCACCGGCACGGCTCTCCCGGGCACGGCCGCGACCACGTGCTGCCGGCGTTCGTGCCGCCGTACGCGACGCTGCCGGTGCTCGGCGGGCGGCTCCAGCTCGGCACCTGGCAGTCGATCTGCCTGGTCGACACCAACGGCGACAACCCCGACCGTCAGGTGCGCTTCTCGTTCCTGGCCGGCTGACCGGCCGGACCGGGCGTGCGACGCCCGGCCCGGCCGCGCCGTCACGGGCGGACCGTCTCCGCCTCCACCGTCTGCCGGCCCTGGTCGACGCCGGGGGCGGCGGTGCGCGCCGCGGCCGGCGGCCGGTCGTGGGTCAGGTTCAGCCCGGGTACGCGGTCCTCGATCACGAACGTGGCCCGGGTGTACGCGGGCGCGTCCGGCCGGCTCACGTACGGCAGGACGTCGAAGTCGGCGGTCAGCTCGGTCGGGGTGATAGTGGTGCGGACGTACCCCCGAAGGTTGTTCTGGAAGCGCAGGTGCGGGTTGAACGCCAGCCACGGGTGCGAGCCGGTCGGCGAGTCGGCGCCGTCCCCGGTCGAGGTGATCGACGAGCAGACCAGCTCGCTGCCGACGGTGCGCGAGGTCGGGTCGGCGTAGTCCAGCTTCAGGTCGCTGGCCCAGTGCGCGTGCACGTCGCCGGTGAGCACTACCGGGTTGCGCACCCCGGCGGCCGTCCAGCCCCGGGTGATCCGGTCCCGGGATGCGACGTACCCGTCCCAGGCGTCCATGCTCGTCACCGTCAGCGGACCGGAGTTGTTGTCCCGCTGGGCGAAGAACACCTGCTGGCCGAGCAGGTCCCAGCGGGCCTCGGAACGGCGGAAGCCGTCCAGCAGCCACGCCTCCTGCGCGGCGCCGGTGATCGAGCGGGCCGGGTCGGACGCCTCGGCGCAGCTCTTGTAGCCGTCGCCGCACGCCTGGTCGTCCCGGTACTGCCGGGTGTCGAGCATGTGGAAGGTGGCCAGCCGGCCCCAGCGCACCCGCCGGTAGAGCTGCATGTCGATGCCGCGCGGGATCGAGGTGCGGCGCAGCGGCATGTTCTCGTAGTACGCCTGGAACGCCGCCGCCCGCCGTGCGGGGAACTCCGGGTCGGGCGCCTCGGGCACCTCGTCGGCCCAGTTGTTCTCCACCTCGTGGTCGTCGAAGACCACCACCCAGGGCGCGACCGCGTGCGCCGCCTGGAGGTCGGTGTCGGTCTTGTACTGGGCGTGCCGCTGCCGGTAGTTCGCCAGCGTCCGGGTCTCCGGGCCCTCGTGGTCGCGCGGGTTGCCGCCGGGGACGTTGTACGTGTCCTTGGCGTACTCGTACTGGTAGTCGCCGAGGTGCAGGATCAGCTCCGGCTCGGTCTCGGCCAGCCGCCGGTACGCGGTGAAGTAGCCGTGCTCGTACTGCGAGCAGGAGGCGAAGCCCATGGCGAGCGCGGAGGGCATCGACCACGGCGCCGGGGCGGTGCGGGTGCGCCCGGCCGGGGACGCCCAGCGTTCGGCCCGGAACCGGTAGAAGTACTCCCGTCCGGGCAGCAGGCCGTCCAGTTCGACGTGCACGCTGTGCGCGGACTCCGGGCGGGCCAGCCGTACGCCGCGGCGCACCACGTGCCGGAAGCGCTCGTCGGCGGCCACCTCCCAGGACACCGGCACGACCCGCGACGGCATGCCGCCCAGGCCGTCCTCGGCCAGCGGCTCCGGCGCCAGCCGGGTCCAGAGCACGAAGCCCTCGTGGTCCGGGTCGCCGGAGGCCACGCCGAGCGTGAACGGGTCGCGGCGCAGCGGGCCGGGCGACGCGGCGGCCGCGACCGGCAGGCCGGCTGCCGCGCCGGCGGCGCCGAGCGCCGCGCCGCTGAGCAGGATGGTACGTCGGGACAGAGCCACGGTTTTCCTCCCCGGAGTCCGGTTCGTCGACTCCCGGCAGCCTCACGGACGTCGATGGCCGTCAGGTGAAGGGCGGACGACCGGCCGGGAATTTCCGCCGAACAGCGCTTCATGATCGGCAATCGGTTGCAGGAGGTGCCTGACCGTTCGGCTGATCGAAGATCGACTCGCCCATACGATGATCGGATGGCGCAATCCACCGTTCCCACCGTCCGTGACCGGGCGGACCTGGCCGGGGAGACCGTGCGCCGGATCCTGCACGTCGCCGCCGCGTTGCGGCACCACCAGGACGAGGGGATCGCGGCGCTGGGCCTCACCCCGGCGGTCGCCCGGGCGCTGCACGAGCTGGACCCGGACCGCCCGCTCCCGGCCCGTGACCTCGCCGAGCAGCTCGGCTGCGACAGGTCCAACGTCACCGGCCTGGCCGACAAGCTGGAGCAGGCCGGGCTGGTGGAACGGCGTACCGACCCGGCCGACCGGCGGCAGAAGGCGCTCGTGGTCACCGGGCGGGGGCGGCAGGTACGCGACCGGGTCCGCCAGGTGATGTCGGACTCCCGACTCCTCGACGCCCTGAGCACCGACGAACTGGCCACACTGCGGGACCTGGTGCTCAAGGTCTCCGACGGAGGCTGCCCGCAGGAGTGTGGCCAGGTCTGAGCCACGCCGGGCGGAACGTGTCCGAGTGGGCGAGGTGGGCCCGAGTCGGTAATGCTGTCCGCGTGACCACCCCGCACGATCTCGACGACCGGCTCCGAGCCGAACTGGCCGCGCTCGGGGCGCCCGACCAGCGGCGCGACCTGGGCGAACCGCTGCCCGACGGCGGTGCGTTGACCGGGGCGCAGGCGCTGGCCCTGTTCGACGCGCAGCTGACCAGCCGGCTGCTCGACCTGGCCGGGCGGTGGCTGTCGGGCTTCGGTGAGGGGTACTTCACTGTCGAGTCGGCCGGTCACGAGGGCGACGCCGCGGTGGCAGCCGCGCTGCGGCCGACCGATCCCGCGCTGCTGCACGCCCGCTCCGGCGCGTTCTACTGCCTGCGCGCGGCCCAGGCCGCCGGCGCCTTCCCCGCAGCCCCGCCGGACCTGCCGCCCGCGACCGGCGCCGACGCCCCACCCACCACCCCGGAACCGGGAAGATCTTGGAGCGAAAGCGCCCCTCCGGGGGCCGTTTCCCACCAAGATCTCGACGTTGACCCGGGGGAGACGGAGGCGGCCAGCCTCCCCGTGGGCGCCGGGATCGTCGTGGACGCGGACGGGGACGCGACTGTCGTCGTACCCGATCTGCCGCAGCCCGCGCCCGACGACGCGTTCGCGGCGGCGGCGCGCGACGTGCTGCGCGGCATCGTCGCCTCCGCCGAGGAGCCCGCGGCCGGCGGGCGGGCGAAGGTCTTCGGCCGCGCCGACCTGGCGGTCGTGCCGACCACCTCGGCCGCCGGTTCGCACCTTCCGCGCGCCGTCGGCCTGGGGCTGGCGCTGGAGCGGCTGCGCCGCGGCGCGCGACCCGCCGACGGCGAGGCCGAGGCGGCGCCCTGGCCGGCCGACGCCGTGGTGGTCTGCGCCTTCGACGACGGCGCGGCCGACCACGCCGCGGCCACCGCCGCGCTGAACACGACCGGCTGGTACGACCACACCGGCCTGCGCATCCCGGTGCTGTTCGTCTGCGCCGACGGCGGCGCCTCCGCCGAGGGCTGGGTGGCCGCCACGCTGCGGGCCCGGCCCGGCATCAGGTACTTCGCCGCCGACGGCACGGACGTGGCCGCGACCTACCGGGTCGCGGCGGAGGCGGCGGAGTGGGTACGCCGGCAGCGCCGGCCCGCCGTGCTGCACCTGAGCGCGGTCCGCCTGATGGAGCAGGGTGACGGCGACGCGGCCCGCGACCCGCTGCTGGCCACCGCGCGGCTGCTGGTGACCTCCGGGTACGCCAGTGGCGAGGAACTGCTGGCCCGCTACGACGAGCGGGGCTGGCAACTGCGCCGCGTCGCCGAGGAGGTGCTGGACGAGCCGAAGCTCGCCTCCCCGGTCGAGATCGTGCGGGAGCTGGCGCCGCGCCGGCCGGTACGGGTGTCCCGCGCGGTCGCCGAGGCGGCGGCGCACGCGGCCGGGCCGGGCGCGGGAGCGCGGGCGGAGGCGTTCGGCGGCAAGCCGCCGGAGCTGACCGGCCCGCTGACGCTGGCGCAGAGCATCAACGCCGCGCTCGCCGACGGCATGCTCGACCACCCCGGGACGGCGGTGTTCGGCCACGACGTGGCCGCCCACGGCGGGGTGTACGGCGTGACCGAGGGGCTGCGGGACCGGTTCGGGGCGGCGCGCGTGTTCGACACGCTGCCGGACGCGACCTCGATCCTCGGGCTCGGGCTGGGTGCCGGGCTGGCCGGCCTGCTGCCGGTGCCCGAGATCCGCCACCTGACGCTGCTGCACGGTGCCGAGGACCAGCTCCGCGGTGAGGCGGCCACCATGCGGTTCCTGTCGCGGGGCGCGTTCCGCAACCCGATGGTGGTGCGGGTGCCCGGCCTGGCGAGCCCGGAAGGACTCGGCGGCCACGACCGCAACGACGACTCGCTGGGGGCGCTGCGGGACGTGCCGGGGCTGGTGGTGGCCGTGCCGGCCCGGCCGGACGACGCCGCGCCGATGCTGCGGACCTGCCTGGCGGCGGCCCGGGTGGACGGCGGCGTCTGCGTGTTCGTGGAGCCGATCGCGCTCTACCACGTGCGGGACCTGTACACGGACGGTGACGACGAGTGGACCGCCGAGTACGCCGAGCCGGGCGCCTGGGCGGACCGGCACGTGCCGATCGGGCGGGCCCGCGTCTACGGGATCGGCTCCGCCGAGGACCTCACCATCATCACGTTCGGTAACGGGGTGCGGATGTCGCTGCGCGCCGCCGCCACGCTCGCCGAGGAGGGCGTGGGCAGCCGGGTGGTGGACCTGCGCTGGCTGGCCCCGCTGCCGGTGGCCGACATCATCAGGGAGTCCTCGGCGACCGGCCGGGTGCTGGTGGTGGACGAGACGCGGCGAACCGGCGGGGTGGGCGAGGGCGTCCTGTCCGCGCTCGTCGACACCGGGTACGTGGGCGCTGCACGCCGCGTAGCCGCACTTGACTCGTTTGTACCATTAGGTCCGGCTGCCCGTCAGGTACTGGTCTCCGCGGAAGCCATCACCCAGGGTGCCCGTACGCTGCTGGCACGGTAAATTCCGTTCCACCCGGTGCGCCACTTGCGCGGCGAGCCGCAACTGTGTGGACTGAGCCCGACGGTGTCACCCGACGCCACGAGCAGGGATAGATGAGGAGGCACTCGACAGTGAGCGCGACCGCTGGCCAGGCCGACGGGGTACGCAGCCTGGCGGACCGGTTCGGTATCGAGCCGGGCATGGTCGTCATGGAGATGGGCTACGACGACGACGTCGACACCGATCTCCGGGACGCCCTGACCGACCGCTGTGGGGAACTCGTCGACGAGGACACCGACGAGGTGGTCGACGCGGTTCTGGTCTGGCACCGCGACGGCGACGGTGACCTGTTCGAGCTCCTCGTCGACGCCCTCGGGCCGCTCGCGGACAACGGCGTGGTCTGGCTCCTGACCCCGAAGGCCGGCCGCGACGGTCACGTCGAGCCGAGCGAGGTCGCGGAGAGCGCGCAGACCGCCGGGCTCCAGCAGACCTCCACCATCAACGCCGGCCGCGACTGGAGCGGGGCCCGCCTCGTCATGCGTCGCGGGTCCAAGAGCAAGAAGTAGGGCGGCGCCGCACACCCGGTGACCGCGGTCGCCGGGTGTGGCAGGCTGATCATCTCCAGACCCGATCCCGAGGGAGCACGCATGCCCATCGAGGTTGGCGCCGAGGCGCCCGACTTCCTGCTCAAGGACCAGAACAACCAGGAGGTCCGGCTCTCCGACCTCCGCGGTAGCAAGACCGTGCTGCTGGTCTTCTACCCGCTCGCCTTCACCGGCATCTGCCAGGGCGAGCTGTGCGAGGTGCGGGACAACCTCAACGAGTACGTCAACGACGACGTCCAGGTGCTGACCGTCAGCGTCGACTCCGTGTACGCCCACAAGATCTGGGCCGACCGGGAGGGCTACCAGTTCCCGCTGCTGTCCGACTTCTGGCCGCACGGCGCGGTGGCGCAGGCGTACGGCGTCTTCAACGACGTCGCGGGCATCGCCAACCGGGGCACCTTCGTCATCGACAAGGCCGGCGTGGTCCGGTTCGCCGAGATGAACATGCCCGGCGAGGCGCGCGACCAGCAGGGCTGGCGCAAGGCACTGGCCGAGGCCGTCGCCGCCTGAGTCCCACACCCCAGGCACGTCGTTGCGCGGGGCCGGAGGCGGGCAGGTAAGCTGGCCGCTCCGGCCCGCCGTACGGGCGTTCCGGGCGCGTAGCTCAGTGGGAGAGCACTCGCCTTACAAGCGAGGGGTCGCAGGTTCGAAACCTGCCGCGCCCACCACCCACCAGCAGTGAACCGCCCCGAGAAGATCATTCCTCGGGGCGGCGACAGCAACAGGGGCTTACGTCGGCGTGCCGGGCGATGGCCTGGACGACGTGCGGCGGGACGCGCAACTCCGTCAGCAGCGAGACGACGGTGTGCCGCAGGTCGTGCAGCCGGACCTCGGGGCAGCCGGCTTTCTCTCGGAGGCCGGCGAAGTGCAGGGCGAGATCACCAGCGCGAAGCCAAGAAGGGTCTGCTGCGCAGATATCGGTGTTCGGTGGCTGTAACGGCGCGCTCCTGGGATGAGGCTGTGCAGCGTCTCTCGGTCAGGGTCTAAGCGCCGGTAGCAAGACTGGCGCGATGAACGCTGCGACCGACACCAGCCCGGCGGCGACGGCGAGGGTGATCATGGCCCACCTCGGCGCTCTTACGACCTGACTGTCGGTGCTACCGGCGCTGGTCACGTCGCTCAGCATCGCCACGATTCGCTCGACGGTGCGCGCCTGGGTCCGCCCGTTGGTTCGGTACCTGCTGTTGCCGGCGTCCAATATGGGTGAGTCGACCCGGAACTGGACGTAGTCGCCGTTGCTCAGGTCGAGACGGATCTTTACGCCGCGCTGGGAGAAGTCGCCGAGCATGTGCCGGGGTATCGATATGCGGCGCAGCGCCGTCTCGATGCGGAGATATTCCGGTGTGACGACGAACCGGGCGGCCGGCCCGGCCAGGTAGCAGCCGGCAACGCCGCTCGCGGCGAGCGCCAGTTCAAGCAGGCTGCCAGCGCGGGGCTGCTCATCCCAGTTCACCAGAGCGGCGCCGGCGAGCCCGCCAGCGATGACCGCCATATACAGGTAGGCAATGCCGCTGCTACGTCGTAGCGAGCGCCGCTGCCTCCCGACGTGGTGTGTCACCCCCAGTTCGTGGGGAACCTTCGGCAGGGTCGATTCTGCGTACCTCAGGGCGTTGGCCGAGGTGATTCGTCCAGCCACCGCTACCAGAAGCGCGACGGCACCGAATATCGCCGGGACCATGAATCTGCCGCCTCCATCGGCGACCTCGGCCGGAGTGCGGACCGCCCAGAGGACCGCCGCAACGGCCAACAGCAGCAGCCCGACGCCCGACACGATCAGCGTCAGCCCCCAAGTCCAGGTGAGCGCGCCGTTGTCGTGCCACTCGACACGTGATCGCTTGCCCACGCCACACCCCCGGCCGATGCCCGCCGGCTACGCGACCGGCGGCCGATCATGTTAAGAGCACCGGCCAAGTCATGTGAAGAGCACCGGTCCAATCGGCCGCCTGCACTGATCGGCGTTCAGTGGACGCGTCGCCCAGCAACCGCTGGACCACAGCCGCGCCAGGTCCGCTGCGGCAAGCTGCCTACGGCCATGACCGGCAACTCCTAGACGTGAGACGGGCCAGGGCGCGGCGGCCGACAGCAACGGTGACCGTGCAGACGGAGCACCCAGAACTTACAAGCGAGGGGTCGCAGGTTCGAAACCTGCCGCTCCCACCATCAAGGGAAGGGTGCCACCACGCGAAGCGAATCCCGGCCACACCTCAACGCTTCCGCCCCGCATATCGGAGCGCGAGTCGTCGGATGATGGCCTCCCCGTCGGTAGCTGGTAGCCAGCTTGCTTCCTCGTGTGATTCGCTCTCTTCCCACTCAGGGATGTCGGAAGGGTCTTCGCCTCCGATGCCGAGCGATACATCGCTGTGACGGGCACGGAAGTAGAACCGCTCGCCACTCGGCAAGTGACCTTCCATCTGCACCGGAGCTGCCTCACACGTCATCTGCGCCTCCCAGCCCTCGCTTTGCAAGGTGGTGGCGAGGCGGAGCCAGGAGGCCATGTGCTGCTGCATCCACCCCTGTGGCGCAGTCTCCTGGTCCATGCGGTCATGGTTCCACATCACGTGGGGACCTTGGCCGCACGAGACACCTCTGGTGGGACGACGGACGAGCGTCGAATGCTGCTGGAGCCGTAGGGTGCCGGACATGCCTGAGGAAGAGGAAGTCGTTCTTCGTCTCGACCGACCGTCAGCGACGGCGCTTGCCGACCTGATCTACAACGTCGGGGAGCACCAGGCCGCCGGCATGGCCATCGCTGAGCTGTCGATGGACGACAGCGAGCGGCTCGGACGGGTGCTCCGTGACCTCTGGCGAGCCTTGGGCGTCCCGCTTCCGTACGGTGGTGTCAGCGGCAGAGAACCTCGTCGCCGGGCCTGATCCCCGCGCTGGGAGTCGCTGACAGCACGGGCGGGCGTAAGAAGGGCTCAGTCGACGACCAAGTGCTGGTGGCATCGGTCGCCGGCGGTGTCCGGCAGCAGGACACACCCGCACACCTGGCAAGTTCCCCAGCGGCCGTACCACGATCCCGTGCGCCGAAATCGGGAGAGGGCTGCCCGCCAAGCGTTCAGATCCGCCTCGTCGGTCTCGCCGTCAACGTCCACCGGGTGTCGGGGCTCGCTGCCGGCCAGGAAACCCGCGACGAAGTAGCGGGCCTCGTCCGACATCGCCGCCATCTCGGTGCGCGAGACGTTGTAACCCACGTTCTCGTGGGGACACCACGCTGCCATTCGCCCGGTGAACGTGTGGCCGTTACCGACCAGGACGTCACGCCCGCAGGGAGCCTCAAACCACAGCCGCTCATCGATCACCGGCTCATCGAGCGGAGCCTGCTCCCAACGCAGCGGGAGGCTCACCTTCGCCAATACGCAGGAGGGGACCGCCTCGTCGGACGGCGGGCACCAAGCCACGAGACTGGCACCCCGTTCGTGGGCGAAGGCGATCGCCTCGTCCCGGGCCATCCGCTTCAGCTCTGTCCCGCTGTCGAGGTACACCTCGGCAGCCTCGATAGCCTCGTCGAAGCGGAAATCGGCCAGCGACCACATCCTGTCGGGCATGGACGAGGACCCTAGATCCACCGAGCCGCCCTCAACACTCGCTTATGCCGTATCGGCACGCCGAGGTGTCGCACTCAGCCGACGGAGGACACGCCTGATGCCCGGCGACTGACGCGGAGAGCGGGAAGACCGCAAGGCCGCCGCGGAAAGACAGGGCGCTGTCCGGCGTGGTTAGAGCGGGCAGTCGGCGGGCCGGCTGCCGCCTGTCCAGCACCGTCGGACGTTCACACGTTGCCTAGCAGTTCAGGATGACGCGCTCGACGTCCGCGCCGGCCTGGACGACCACGGCGTTGGCGCGAAGTTCCTCGGGAAGGTGGTCCCGCTGCCCTTCGTGCGCGAGCAGGGTGGGGGAGCCAGGTGGAAGTACCACGGCATCGGAGAGCCCGATGAACTCGACGAGCATGTCGAGAACCGCGCCGGCGGAGAATCGGCTGATCGTGAAACTGTCGAGAGTGTCGCCGGTGAGGGCGGCGTAGACATCTGCCGTGCCGCCGTCCTCGGCGCTGATGTGCCAATGGCTGTGCTGCGGTGCTCGGCGGTCGACACGGGGCGCAAAGACAGCCAGGAAGGCGTCAGCCGCCATCGGGGCGGCGTAGCCCTGCGCGAAACGCTGAACGAACATGTCGTAGCCCACCCCGGCAAGCTAGCGCCTCGGCCAGAACGATCATGTCCAGTATCAGCCGGGAGACGACATCTGCTCGTCACTGCGGCAGGGCCGTCCTTCGGCGTCAGGCGTCTCGACGCGGATGAGGTAGCCGATCGGCACTCTCTGCTCGCGCTGCATCCCGAGGACGTTGAATCGCACTTCGTGCGTTGCGAAAGAGAACCCCGCACACGGAGGCTGATAGTTCAGAAGGAGATCTTCGGAGAAGCGCAGGGTCGCCCACACGAATATCTGATCGCCCGCCGGAAGGTCGAACGGCTCGAAGGGAGTGGCCTTTCCCCTCTCGAAGCCCTCACGGCCGACATCCATGTTCACGTGAACCTGATCAACAGCGTAGCCGGGGCCGCCGTCTTTGGTCACCTCCTTGAGGCGGACGGTCAGCGGTCCGCGGTTGGCGATGCTGAACCCGTATTCGATGATTCGACCGGGCTGCGCAAGGTACCGGTACTCCGTGTAGAGACCAGCAGTGGCGCTCGACAACGCCTGCGGGTTCGCTCCGAAGTTTCCTTGGTGCAGCTTGTACCTCAGCGTGATCGTGAGGTACGTGGACAGCAGCACGAGCACCACAACCAGGGACGCGAGAATCGCCTTGCCTCGACGCCTGGCGCGGCGGGCAGCGTTCGGCACCACGACGGAATCGTAGAGCGACGAAGGTGGCACCCGCCGACCCGGAAAGGACCTGGATTGCGCCGCGCTCAGCCGGGCAGATCCGCCACACCCGACTGACTTGTCTGGGCGGAGGAGTGCCTGAAATCCAACGCCGATATCAGGTGTTCGGCCAGCGCGTATCGACGCCAGCGGGCTGCTCGGTCCTAGCCTGGCGCGGGGACGGTCCTGACAATAGCCGTTGCCAGGGACGTGGCCTTCTCCTGAGCGGTTGCGGTGACGTCGGCGGCGGTGCTCAGCTTGGGCGACCAGAAGGTGAGCGCCTCGACACTGATGAGCAGCGAACCGTGCGCGAAGATCAGCCGCGCGTCGCCGGGCAGGAACGGCATTCCTTCCGCGCTTTCCGGGTTCACCCGGCTCACCGTCGCCGTGGTCAGCCGCGCGCTCGTCGATCCGATGGTCATCGTGCGTGCGGCCCACCGGGCGGTGGCCATGCCGATGTTGAGGCGGAAATCGTTCCTCGAGCAACGTGCGGTGCGCGCCGTACGTGCGGCCGCGGATGCCGCGGAGGCATCGCGCAAACCGATCACTGTGACGTTCAGAAGGGTTGTCGGGGGCTGGACGTCGACGAAGGTCCCTACGGGGTTGACCTCCAGACCCGCGCCCCACACCTGATCGAACTCCAACCCGCCCCCGTTCGACCGGTCGGGGTCGGCAATGAGCAGGTCGCAGGGTTCATAGGGCTCGCCGACCTCGATCGTGCGCTCCCGGATGTCGTCGCCGACGTCGGCCCGCTCGACCAGCTGGCGAATCGTCGCCATCAGCGCCTCTTGCTCGGTGGGCGATGCCGACGGCGCGGGATTCACGGAGGGCGCCGGAGGCGGTGGCGGGTCGGCTCGTGTGACGCAGCCGGCAAGGCCCAGCACCACCAGTACGCCGGCGACAAATGATCCGCCGCGAACCCGATCAACGATCCTCACGAATCCCCGCTTCCACTCGGGGTGCAGCATATGGCTCATCACGTCTGGCGTTTGCCCGTGCGCGGTCGCTGCGGTAGACGAGACACGCGGGAGCCGCTCAGGCTGGATGGTCGCGCAGGAACGACTGGGCCGCCACCTTAGCGGCCGCAATCGCCTCCTCCGTCTGGTCGAAGGCCGGGCCCCATCCGACGTACAGCTCCAGGAAACGATCGGCCACGGGTCGCAGTTCCGGCAACTGGGAATAGGCCGCGTGCCAGTAGATCTCGTACGCCAGGTCCTCGGCGTCACCGTCTCCCGCAACGATGTCCGCCGCTGCCATGCAGCGTGCCGTTGCCGAACATCGCGATCCGCTTGGCCTTCCGGGCACCGAGCACGTGCTCGTCGCGAGCACGATGTGCGCCTCGCCTGGATGCGAACACCCTGCCGTGCCGCATTCCGCTCATGTCCGCCAGTCGAGGCGATGGTGCGGCATCTCTACGTCGCTGGCGTGTTGTACCGGTCCAGCGTCGCCTTGGAGGTCGACGCGTCGCGGAAGACGAGCTCCCACGGGCCGGTGTTCACGTCCATGTCCTTGCCGAATCCGACCCACTTCCCGGCCATCCGTCGGCCCGTCGGCTCGGCCAGGAGCTGAATCGCCCCGTGATAGCGGGCGCCCCGGTAGTAACCGGCCGGGTCGGTCTGTTCCACCCAGGTGCCGGTGATGACGGCGCCGTCCACGGTGAGGTCCAGCGACAGGGACGAGGACGCCGATCCGGGCAAGCTTCGCGCGGTCAACCTGTCGCCGTGCTGCAGCAGGACGACGAAGTGCTGTCCGGCGAAGGACTCCTCCCGGCCGCTGGAGTAGTACTGGTAGCGGCTGAGCCATACGCCCTCGTACGACCTGTGGGCCGTGGCCGGCTTGGCCGTCGGCGTCGGCGTGGCCAGGCCCGATACGGGTGAGGTCAGGTCGTGGCCACCGTGTTGGTCGTCGGCGACGTGCCCGCCGGGCACTGCGGCGAAGCCGAGCAGTGAGATGGGCAGGCCGGTCACGACCTCCAGCGCGCGAGCGTAGACGGGGCGCGGTGCGGCGATCACGCCTGACTCCCATCGCTGGACGAGTCGCTTGTTGGCGTCGTTGGGCTCGCCGACGCGGTGGCCGGCGGCTTGGAGCGCGCGGGCGAAGTCGTCCTGGCTCATGCGCATTCCGGTACGGACGCCGCGCAGAACCGTGTTGGGGGCGGTCATGCCCGCCACGATAATGCGATGTCGCCTAAATGTCGCCACCTGTGTGGTCGGATTGTCGGCTCTTGTGCCGTCGCGATCGGTGACAGCTGCACGTCACTGTGGACAGGCGGCGGCTGAGAGGGATGCCGCGTTTTCCCTGGCGGAGGTGGAGATGCCGAGCACTGGCGACGAACCGTCGATGAGCCGGAGCGATCTGATCCACGCGGTGGACCGAGGGGCGACAGAGAGGCGACCTCTCGCCGCTGCTGAGGCGGCTCGTGGCGAGGGCGTCGGTCGGTACCTTCCGTCGTCGGCGGTGTCCGGCTTCGGCGAGCGCCTCCAGGCCCGGGAGCAGGAGATCGCCCGGCGCCGTTTGCTGGACCAGGCGCGAGGCGGGCAACGGTCCCCGGACGGCGACGCCTCGCGGGAGCGCCGGGTCTCGTACGACGCGTACCTGTCCGCCGCCGCGTTGACGTTCGCCCGGCGGCATCGGCCGGTCTGGTGCTGGCGGCGGTGGAGACGGGTCTGCCGGTGCGGCGCCGACCTGCCCTGTCATTCGCGGCATCGGATTCCGATCAACCGTGGTCACTGGCCGCAGGGGAGTGACGAGTGATCGGCGGGCCGGAGGAGACGATCCTCGCGGTTCACGTCCGGGGACTCGACGGCATGTGTGCCGGATGCCGGGCGTGGTGGGCGCGGCTCACGCCGTACCCCTGCTGGCAGGTGGAATGGGCGACCAGCCGGCAGGCGCGGGCGGTCACCGCGCGATTCCTGGAGGGCGCGCGGTGACCACCCACGGCCCGGTCATGCCGATCTGGAACTGCGGCGGCTGCGACCTGCCCTGGCCGTGCCCGACGCGGAGGCGGGAGCTGCGGGCGGAGTACGCCGGCGCGCCGGTGTCGCTGGCCCTGTACCTCGGCGCCTACCTCGTGCAGGCCTCGGAGGACATGCCGTGGGCGCCGGCCGGCGCACTGCACCGCCGCTTCGTCGGGTGGACCCGGGAGGCCCGTCCGCGCGAGCGATATGACTGAGAGGCATAAATATGCCTCTCAGTCATATCGCTCGAAGTCATCAACCTTCAGGCAGGCATGACCCTGGGTGACCGGACGGCCCGGCGTCGCCGGCGGTGAGGGGCAGCGTGGGCCAGGCCGCCAGGTCCTGGAGCATCTGCCGGTCGTGGGTGGCGACGACCACCGCGGCCCTGGTCGTCAGCAGGGCGGCGGTGAGGTCGTCGACGAGCGGCGCGGACAGGTGGTTCGTGGGTTCGTCGAGGATCAGCAGGTCGGGACGCTCGGCCAGGCGCAGCGCCAGGTTCAGCCGCCGTTGCTGTCCGTGCGACATCCGGCCGACCGGGGTACGCCGGGCCTCGGCGTCGAGCAGGTTCGTCGCGCCCAGCGGCAGAGGCGTGCCGGAGCCGAGGCGCCCGGTGGAGCGCAGCCGGCCCACGTGCTGCTCGTACAGGTCGTGGGCGAGCATCAGGGGCGGCCAGTCGGGCACCTCCTGGCCGAGGTACGCCACCCGCGCCCCGGACGGGTGACGGACCTCCCCGGTCGACGGCACGAGGTCGCCGGCCAGTACGGAGAGCAGCGTCGACTTGCCCGCACCGTTGGGTCCGGTCACCAGCAGGCGGTCCCCGCCGTTGAGCGTGAGCGTGACCCGGGTACGCAAACGCCCGGCCACCGTCACGTCGTGGCACCGCAGGATCGGCAGTCCGGGCCGGGTGTCCAGCGGCGGCCAGCGCAGCGGCTGCGGTGGCTCCGGGACGGTGATCCGGTGCTCGTCGAGCGCCTCCTGCCGGCGTCGCAGCGCCTGCACCAGGCCGGGGGCGCGGGACTGGCGCTGGTGCTTGCCGTGGCCCTTCTCCGGACGCCAGCCGGTGCTGAGCCGGCCCTGCGCCTCCCGTACCGCGTCGGCCAGCCGCTGGTGCTCGGCCTGCTGCGCCTCGTGGTCGCGTACCCAGTGCGCGAAGTCGCGGCGACGCCCGTCCTGCCAGGCCGCGTAGTCCCCGGCGTAACGGCGCGGGCGCCCGTCCGCGCTGGGGTCGAGGTCGAGGAACTCCGTGGCCACGTCCCGCAGCAGGGCGCGGTCGTGGGTCACCAGCACCACGCCGCCCGGGTGCTCGCGCAGCCGCGCGGTGAGGAAGGCCAGGCTGGCCGCGTCGAGGTGGTTGGTCGGCTCGTCCAGCATCAGCAGGTCGACCCGGGCCCCGAGCAGGCACGCCAGCCGGACCCGGTAGCGCTGGCCGACCGACAGCGTCGCCAGCGGGCGGTCCCGGTCCGGGCAGGCGTCGAGACCGGCCAGCGCCACGTCGACGCGACGCTGCGCGTCCCAGGCGTCCAGCCGGGTCGCCGCGTCGAGCGCTGTGGCGTACGCGTCGTCCGCGCCCGCCCGGCCCTCGGCCAGCGCGTCGGCGGCGTCGTCCAGCGCCCGCAGTGCGCGTTCGGACTCACGGATCGCCCCGTGGACGAGCGTGCCCACCGTCTCGCCGTTGCGCGCCTCCAGGTTCTGCCGGGCGACGCCGATCGTGCCCAGCCGTTCCACGGTGCCCTGGTCGGGCACGAGGATGCCGGCCAGCACGTGGAGCAGGGTGGTCTTGCCGCGGCCGTTCTCGCCGACGACCGCCAGGCGGGATCCGGCGGAGACGGTCACGCCGACGTCGGACAGCACGACCCGGCCGCCGCGTACGACGCGAACGCCGTCGGCCCGGACGTGCGCCCGGTGCCCGGCGGGCAGCGAACCGCCTGAGGTGGATGGGGATGAAGGTACGTGGTCGAGGTTGTTCACAGTCCGCTCTCGGCTCGTCGTGGAGCCGGGCAGCGCGAGGACACCGCCCGGCGGGAACGCCAGGACGGCGGAGCAGAGCTGGTACGTCAGAAGAAGCCGGTCACCCTGCCGCCGTCAGCGGAGGGACCAGGGCTTCATGACGGCGGCGTGGAACCTCATGCGGTGAAGGCTACCCGGGACCGGGCCGGAGATCACCGGAGTTACCGGCGGAGGCGGGCGTCGGCCTCGGCGTCGAGCAGGTCGTTCACCGCCAGCGCCGAGTTGATCAGCGCGAGGTGGCTGAACGCCTGCGGGTAGTTGCCGATCTGCTCACCGGTGGAGGCGATCTCCTCGGCGTAGAGGCCGAGGTGGTTGCTGAAGGTGAACATCTTCTCCAGGGTGAGCCGGGCGTCGTCCAGCCGGCCGGAGCGGGCCAGCGCCTCGACGTACCAGAACGTGCACATGTTGAACGTGCCCTCGTGGCCGGGCAGCCCGTCGGGGGAGTGCAGCGGGTCGTACCGGTGAACCAGGCTGTCCGAGACCAGATCCCGCTCGATCGACTCCAGGGTGGACAGCCACAGCGGGTCGCTGGGCGTGACGAAGCCGACCGCCGGCATGTAGAGCAGGGCGGCGTCGAGCACGTTCTCGTCGTACGCCTGCACGAAGCTGCCGCGTTCCCGGTGGAAACCGCGGGCCATGACCTGGTTGTAGATCCGGTTGCGTTGCTCGGTCCAGCAGCTCATGTCCCCGGGCCGGCCGGTCCGGGTGGCCAGCCGGATGGCCCGGTCCAGCGCCACCCAGGACATCACCCGGCCGAACGTGTAGTTGCGGGGGTGGTGCCGGCTCTCCCAGATGCCGGCGTCGCGCTTGTCCCAGTTGTGGCAGAGCCAGTCGACCAGGCGCACGGTGCTCTTCCACACCTGGTGCGACACCCGGATGCCCTGCTCGTCGGCGAGGTGCATGGCGTAGAGCGCCTCGCCGTGGATGTCGAGCTGGAGCTGGTCGGCCGCGCCGTTGCCGATCCGAACCGGGCGGGAGCCCCGGTATCCCTCCAGGTGGTCGAGCACCTCCTCGTGCAGGTCCGAGGACCCGTCCACCCGGTACATGATCTTCAGTGGGTCCTGGTGGTCGCCTGCTTCGCGGATGCGCTCGTCCAGCCAGTCCATGTACCGGCTGACCTCCTCGGTGAACCCGAGACCGAGCAGCGCGTGCACCGAGAACGAGGTGTCGCGTACCCAGGTGTAGCGGTAGTCCCAGTTGCGGGAGCCGCCGACCAGCTCGGGCAGCGCGGCGGTCGGTGCGGCGATCATCGCGCCGGTCGGCGCGTACGTCATGAGCTTGAGCGTGATGGCGGAGCGCTCGACCATCTCCCGCCAGCGCCCGGTGTAGCGGGAGCGTTCGACCCAGCGCCGCCAGTAGTCCCGGGTCCACTCGAACATGCCCTGGACCTCTTCCGGCGGGATGATCCGGGGTTCCTCACTGCCGGTCTCCAGGATCACCCCGCCGGTGTCGCCCTCCTTCAGGGTGCCGTAGGCGATCAGGTCGCCGCCCTCCATGCGGATCTCGCCGGTCTGGGCCCAGAGCTGCCGCACCGGGTCGATCGGGTTGAAGGTGAGCGTCGCCGACGGGCTGCGGAACAGGTAGCCGTTGCGGTGCCGCTCCAGGTCGTGGCGCTCGCGTGCGTAGTCGAACCGGGGCCGGCACTCCACCCGGAAGCGCATGCTGCCGCGCACCATGTTGACCATGCGCACGATGCGGTGCGAGTCGGTGACCCGTTCGCCGGTGACCGGCATGAAGTCCATCACCTCGGCGACGCCGTCCGCGCTGATGAACCGGGTGATCAGGATCGGTGTGCCGGGCAGGTAGAGCTGCTTGGTGACGTACCGGACCTCGTGCGGGGCGATCTGGAAGAAGCCGCCCTTCTCCTTGTCCAGCAGCGCGGCGAAGATGCTCGGCGAGTCGAAGCGCGGAGCGCAGAACCAGTCGATCGTGCCGTCACAGGTCACCAGCGCGGCGGTCTGGAGGTCGCCGATGAGCCCGTGATCCTCGATCGCCGGATAGCCCTTCACATCGCCCCCCAGGTTCCGACTGCCCTCTCCGACTCAACCTAGGGGAAGAATTGTCAGGTTAGGGGTGATTCGTGGTCACCCACCCGCCCGCGCGCCACGGTGCGCCTCGATCGCCCGCTGGGTCTCCGCCTGCACCAGGTCCGCGTTGATCATTGCCGCGGTCCAGGCGCCCGCCGCCGCGGCGGCGCCGACCTGCGCCGACAGGTTCGTCACGTTGCCCGCGACCCACACCCCAGGCACATCGGTACGCCCCGACTCGTCGGCCGGCAGGTACTCGCCCATCCCGCTGGGGTGCGGTTGCGGACGCAGGCCCAGCCCGGCGAGGAACGCGGCGCGCGCCACCATCCGGGGCGCGACTGTGAGCACCTCGCGGTCGACGGTGCGGCCGTCGCGCAGGCGTACCCCGGTCAGCCGGTCCCCGGCCGTCTCGACGGCCGCGATCTCGCCCTCGACCACAGGCACGCCGCGCGCGGCCAGCTGCTCGGCCTGCTCGTCGGTGAGCGGCGGCGCGGTGTGCCGCAGGTAGACCACATCGTCGCTCCACTGCCGGAACAGCAGCGTCTGGTGCACCGACATCGGGCCGCTGCCGATCACCCCGATCGGCCGCTCGCGCACCTCCCAGCCGTGGCAGTACGGGCAGTGCACCACGTCCCGCCCCCAGCGCTCGCGCAGGCCGGGCACATCCGGCAGCTCGTCGACCAGGCCGGTGGCGACCAGCACGTGCCCGGCGCGTACCCGGCGGCCGTCCGCGAGCGCCACCGCGAACCCGTCGCCGTCGCGGTCCACCGTCTCGACCCGGCCCTCGGTCAGGTGCCCGCCGTAGCGGCGCACCTCGTCCCGGCCGCGCGCCAGCAGCTCGGCCGGCGGCACGCCGTCGTGCCCCAGCAGCGCGTGCACGCCGTCGGCGGGCGCGTTGCGGGGCTCGCCCCCGTCCACCACCAGCACCGAGCGGCGTGCCCGGGCCAGCATCAGCCCGCCGTTGAGCCCGGCCGCGCCGCCGCCGATCACCAGTACCTCGTAGTTCTCGGTCATCGTGACCACCTCCGCGACCAGACTGCGGCCGGAGCCGGCATAACTGCAAACTCTGTTGCCGATGTGGCAAACTGGCCGGCATGGACGACGACCTCGACCAGGCCCTCGACGCGGTCGGCCCCCGGCTGCGCGCGCTCCGCCGCGAGCGGGAGATCACACTCACCGACCTCTCCGCCGCCACCGGCATCTCGGTGAGCACGCTGTCCCGGCTGGAGTCCGGCGGTCGCAAGCCCACGCTGGAACTGCTGCTCCCGCTGGCCCGCGCGCACGGCGTCACGCTCGACGAACTGGTCGGCGCCCCACCCACCGGCGACCCGCGCGTCCACCTGCGGCCGGTCGCCGCGTACGGGATGACCATGCTGCCGCTCACCCGCCGCGCGGGCGGCATCCAGGCGTACAAGCTGATCATTCCGGCCGGCGGGCGGTCCGAACCCGAGCCGAAGACCCACGAGGGGTACGAGTGGGTCTACGTGCTCAACGGGCGGCTGCGGCTCGTGCTCGGCGAACACGACCTGGTGCTCGAACCCGGTGAGGCGGCCGAGTTCGACACCCGCGTACCGCACTGGTTCGGCCGCGCCGACAGCGAGGGGGTGGAGTTCCTCAGCCTCTTCGGCAGCCAGGGCGAACGCGCCCACCTGCGCGCCCGCCCCCGCGCGTCCCGCTGAGCGGCGTCCGCGAACGCGCCCGCCGCGGCGCCGGGGGCGCGACGATCGGCGGGTGACCTATGCGGACGTCGGCGGGCTGCGGATCTGGTACGAGGAACACGGCACCGGCAAGCCGCTGGTCCTGCTGCACGGCGGATACGGCTCGACGGAGACGTTCGCGCCGGTGCGGCAGGCGCTCGCCGCGCGCCGCCGGCTGATCGCCGTCGACCTGCGGGGCCACGGCCGCACCGGCGGTCTGGACCGGCCGCTGCGGTACGAGTCGATGGCCGACGACGTCGCCGGGCTGCTGCGTCACCTCGGCCTGCCGCGCGCCGACGTGCTCGGCTACTCGCTCGGCGGCGGGGTGGCCCTGCGTACCGCGATCCAGCACCCCACGCTGGTCCGCCGCCTGGTGCTCGTCTCCACGCCGTTCCGGCGGCACGGCTGGTACCCGGAGACGCTGGCCGCGATGTCCGCCCACGACGAGCGCGCCGCCGAGCGCATGCGCGGCACCCCGCCGTACGAGCGGTACGCGCGGGTCGCGCCCCGCCCGCAGGACTGGCCCCTGCTCTGGGCCCGCAGCGGGGACCTGCTGCGGCGCGACTACGACTGGTCCGCCGAGGTGGCCGCGCTGCCGATGCCGGTGCTGCTGGTCTTCGCCGACGCGGACGCGATCCCGGTGAGCCACGCGGCGGAGTTCTTCGGCCTGCTCGGCGGCGGCCACCGGGACGCGGGCGGCGACGGCGCCGACCGTCCCGCGTCCCGGCTCGCGGTGCTGCCGGGGCTCACCCACTACGACGTGGTGGCCTCGCCCGCGCTGCCGGCGGCGGTGCTGCCGTTCCTCACCCATCCGGCGCGTGCCCCCGGCTGACTCACCCCACGAGCGCCGGAGCCTCGGCCCGCTCGGCCGTGCGGGGGCGCAGCAGCGCGTACGCGAGCACGACGGCGACCACCACGAGCCCCGCGCCGACCGCGAACGCCGCGTGGAAGCCGCTGGTCAGGGCCGTTGCTCTGTCGTCGCCGAGCGCGACCCGGTCGGCGGTACGGGCGGCGGCCAGCGTGGACAGCACCGCGACGCCGAACGCCATGCCGAGCTGCTGGGTGGTGTTGAACAGCCCGGAGGCGAGACCGGCGTCCTCGGCGCGGGCGGCGGACATGCCGAGCGCGGTGAGCGCCGGCAGCACCAGCCCGAACCCGCCGGCGAGCAGCATCACCGGGAGCACGTCGGGCAGGTAGCGGCCGTCCGCAGGCACCCGGGCCAGCAACGCGAACATGGCGGCGAGCAGCACGAGCCCGGCGATCAGCACGGCCCGCTCGCCGAAGCGGGCGTTGAGCCGGGCCGAGACGCCGAGCGACACCGCGCCGATGACGACAGCCGCCGGGAGCAGCGCCAGCCCGGTGCGGGTGGCGTCGTAGCCGAGCACCTGCTGGAGGTAGAGCGTGACGAGGACCTGGAACGCGAACGTCGCGGCCACGGTGAGGATCTGCACCACGTTCGCCACGGCGACGCCGCGCGAGCGCAGCAGCCGCAGCGGCATGAGCGGGCGGCGCGCGGTGGCCTGCCGGAGCACGAACCCGGCGACCAGCGCGGCGGCGAGCGCGCCCAGTCCGAGCGTGTGCGCCGACGTCGCGCCGTACCGCTCGATCGTGACCACCGTGTAGATGCCCAGCACGAGCCCGGCGGTGACCAGCAGCGCGCCCGCCACGTCGGCGCCGGCGGCCAGGCCCAGGCCCCGGTCGGCGGGCAGCGTACGGACCGCGAGCGCGATCGTCGCCAGGCCGATCGGCAGGTTGATCAGGAAGATCCAGTGCCAGCCCAGTGCGTCGGTGAGCAGGCCGCCGGCGACCTGGCCGATCGCCGCGCCGGCGGCGCCGGTGAACGCGAACACGGCGAACGCCCGCGCCCGCCCGGCGGCGTCGGGGAAGAGCGTGACCAGGATGCCGAGGCTCACCGCCGTGGCCGCCGCGCTGCCGACGCCCTGGAGGAAGCGGGCCGCGACGAGCGTGGCGCTGTTCGCCGCCACCCCGGCCAGCACGGAGGCGGCGGTGAACAGCGCGGTGCCGCCGAGGAACATCGTCCGGCGCCCGATCAGGTCGCCGAGCCGGCCGGCGAGCAGGAGCAGGCTGCCGAACGCGATCAGGTACGCGTTGACGACCCAGCTCAGGCCGGCCGGGGAGAAGCGCAGGTCGCGCTGGATGGCCGGCATCGCCACGGTGACGATGCTGCCGTCGAGGATGGTCATCAGGGCGCCGGTGGCGAGCACGCCGAGGGCGAGCCGCCGGGAGCGGGGAGCGGACATGGAGTCCTCCTGTCGAGAGGTGCGACAGGAGAGACCGTAGCGGATAGTTCCGTTACAGACAATCTATTGAGGGACTATTGGCGGGCCCGGCGGGCCGGCTTCGGGCTCTGCACAGGCGTGGCCAGGTGGCCTGCGGTCAGGCGTTCCAGCGCGCGCAGGAAGACCTTCCGCTCGTCGTCGGGCAGGCTCGCCAGCGCCTCGGCGTGCACCCGGTCGACGATCTCCTGGCTGCGCGCGGCCACCCGGGCGCCCTCCTCGGTCACCGCGATGATCCGCGCCCGCCGGTCCGTACGCGACGGACGCCGCTCGGCCAGCCCGGCCTGCTCCAGCGCGTCCACCGTCACCACCATCGTCGTCTTGTCCATGTCGCCCATCTCGGCGAGCTGGATCTGCGTACGCTCCTCGGGCAGCGCGTGCGCGAGCACGCAGTGCATCCGTGCGGTCAGCCCGATCTCGGCGAGCGCCGCCGCCACCCGGGTACGCAACACGTGGCTGGTGTGGTCGAGGAGGTACGACAGGTCCGGGGTGCTCATCCGCCCAGCGTACCGATGATTCCGTGGCGGATGATCCGGCTCGGATCCGGTCCGGGCCCGGATACGATCTTGTGAGATGTCGTCGGTGAGAGAGGTTGGGTGCGGTGAGCGACGAGCACGGCAGGCAAGTGGTGGTGGGTTACGACGGGTCTCCGGCCGCTAGCGCCGCCATCGAGGTGGGCGCGCTGCTGTTCCCCGGCGCGCACGCGTGGATCGGGCATCTGTGGACGCCTCCGTTCGCGAGCGAGGAACTGCGCAAGCGGCTCTGGACCGGCACCCGCAACATCAACGTGTTCGTGGAGGCGATCGAGCGCGAGGGCGGCCGGGAGGCCGACCGGATGACGGCGGTCGGCGTGATGCTGGGCCGGGCCGCCGGCTGGGACGCCGAGCCGCTCGTGTGCCGCAGCTACGGCGGCGAAGGGCTCCGGCTCGCCGAGCTTGCCGACGAGAAGCAGGCCGACGTGCTGCTGCTCGGCTCGCGGGGCCTCGGCGGCGCCCGCGCGGTGCTCGGCAGCGTCTCCGACATGGCCGTGCACTACAGCCCGCGTCCCGTGCTGGTCGTGCCGCACCCGCTGCTGACCGACGAGTACGACGCGCTCGCCGGCGGGCCGGTGGTGGTCGGCTGGGACGCCTCGGCCGGATCCGAGGCCGCGCTCGCCGCCGCCCGTCGCCTCTTCCCGGAGCGTGAGGTCGTCCTGGTCGCCGTCGACGGCGACGAGGGGGATGCGCCGGAGACTGTCGACGGGCAGCCGGTGACCACGGTGCGCGTCCGCGCCGGCGGCGGTGCTCCGGGCCGCGCGGTGGCCGACGCGCTCTCCGTCGTCGCCACCGAGCGCAAGGCGAGCGTGGTCGTCGTCGGTTCGCGCGGCCGCACGGCGGTCCGCAAGATCCTGCTCGGTAGCGTCGCCATGGCCACGCTGCACCGCGCCCACCGGCCGGTGATGGTGGTGCCGCAGAGCCCGGTCCGCGAAGCCGAGTAGTCCTCCGCGCCGACCTCACGGGTGTCTCCCCGGCCGGGGAGACACCCGTGGCGTTCCACCGCGTCACTGACGCCTGCGGCGGCAGCCCGAGCCGGTCCGGCAGCGCCGCCCCGCCCGAGCCCGCCGGGGCGGGCCGGCCGTCCCCGCGTACCGTCAGCGGCACGGCCGCCACCAGCGCCAGCACCGCCGTGACCACCGCGACGGTCCGCCACCGCGTGCGCCGCGCGGTCCGCACCGCCCGGTCGTGCACCGGGTACGCGGGCACCCCGGCCGCCGCCTCCCGCAACGCCTCCCGCAGCCGTACGCTCACCGCTCGCTCCTCTCCGGAGTCCGCTCCAGAAGTTCGGGGACCAGATTGCGGAGCCGGCGTACGGCGTCGTGCCCGTGCCGCTTCACGGTGCCCACCGAGCAGCCCAGCACCTCGGCCACCTGCGCCTCGGTCAAGTCCTCGTAGTGCCGCAGCACCACCACGGCCCGCTGCCGCGCGGTGAGCCGCCGCAGCGCCGCCACCACGCTCAGCCGCAACGCCGTCTCGTCGGTGTGGTCGCCGCCGCCGCGCTCGGCCGGCGTCGCGTCCAGCCGCTCGGCCACCCGCCGGCGGCGCCACCAGGAGACCTGCTAGAACGCCGGTCGGGCCCAGGATGGTTGAGACGGCCGTCCCTTCGGCGGGCGCTGGCACCCGTCGATGTGCGGGAACTATCCTCGGGCCACGAGCCAGTCGCCATCCGACGGAGTTGTCGATGCTGAAAGGTCTGGCAGCAGACCGGCACGCGCAGGGGGACAGCCGCCGGCTCAACCTCGGCGCGCTGCTGCGGCGCGTCCACCTGACCGGCCCGGTCACGCGCGTCGAGCTGGCCGACTGGATGGGCGTCAACCGCAGCACGGTCATGGCGCTCACCGCGGAACTGGCGGCGGCCGGCCTGGTCCGCGAGGTGACGGCGGGTGGCAGCGGGCGGGCCGGGCGTCCCTCGCGTGTGGTGCGTCCCGCCTCCGACACCGTCTACGTCCTCGCCTTCGACATCGCTGTGGACCGGCTCGTGGCCGCCCGCGTCGGGCTCGGCGGTGTGGTGGCGGCGCGGCTGGAGGCGGAACGGCCACGGGCCGGCGCCGACCTCGACTCCGTTGTCTCGGTGCTCGCCGACTTCGGGCGGGCGCTGCACCACGCCGCGCCACCCGGATCGGTCTGCGTCGGCGTGGGCGCCTCCTACTGCGGCATGATCCGGCCGGGCGACGGGATGGTCCGCTTCGGACCGGACATGGGGTGGGTGGACCAGGCGTTCGGTGCCGAGCTGGCCCGGCGGCTCGATTTGGGCCTGCCCGTCCTGGTCGGCAACGAGGCGCATCTCGGGGCGCTGGCCGAGCATCAGCGCGGCGCCGGTGTCGGCGTCCAGAACCTCGTCTACCTGCACGGTGACGTGGGTGTCGGCGGCGGGATCATCGTGGGCGGCGAACTGCTCGACGGCGACGGCGGGTACGCCTCCGAGGTCGGGCACATGCTCGTGAACCCGTACCAGGGGCGGCCGTGCGGCTGCGGCTCGCGCGGGTGCCTGGAGGCCGAGGTCGGTGAGCGGGCGCTGCTCGACGTCGCGGGCCGCCCGGCGCGGGAGAAGGGGCGCGAAGCGGTACGCGCGGTGGTCGCCGCCGCCGCTCAGGGAGAGCCGGCCGCCCGGGACGCGCTGCGGCACATCGGTGACTGGCTGGGCATCGGCGTGGCGAACGTGATCAACCTGTTCAACCCCGGCGTGGTGATCTTCGGGGGCACGCTCCAGGAGGTCTTCCCCGCCTCGGCCGCCCACGTACGCAGCCGGATCGCCGCGAACGTGCTGCCCATCTCCCGCGACAAGGCCCGCCTGCGCGTGTCCGCACTCGGCTACGACGCCACCTTGATCGGCGCCGCCGAACTGGGCTTCTCCCCGTTGTTCGCCGACCCCCTGGGCGTCCCCACTGCCGGGTGAGCCGCGCCGTGCACCGCCGCGCCTCCAGCCCTCTCGATCGCGTTGATCTTGCAGTTCCGGCCCCGACAAAGCGCGCCAAACCGGCGTCCCAGAGGCCGAAACTGCAAGATCGCCGGGCCGGGCCGGGCCGCGCCGGGCCGCGCCGGGCCGGGCCGGGCCAGGCCGGGCCGGGCCGGGCCGGGGCGGTCAGGGGCGGTCAGGGCTTCAGGCGGTGGGTTAGCCAGGGGAGCAGGGACTCGCCCTGTAGGCGCTGGAATGCCCGTACGGTCGGGATGCCGGGAGGCGGTGGCTGGCGGGCGCCGTCGAGGAAGAACCCGGTGAACCCGGCCAGCACTCCGGTCAGGTCGGCCGGGTTCACGTCGGCGGCCACCGCTCGGGCGGCCAGCAGGGCGTCCGGGTCGTGTCCGCCGTACACCTGCACGTTGACCACTGTGAGCAGCGTGTCCAGCCAGGCCGGCCCGCGGCAGGCCCAGGGCCAGTCGACCACTGTGACCGAACCGTCCGGGCCGAGCCGCAGGTTGTCGGCGCGCACGTCGACGTGGCAGAGCGTGTCGCCGTCGAGTGCGGCCAGTCCCCGGTCGGCGGCGGCGCACAGCTCGGGCAGGTGGGACCGGGCCCACGGGTCGAGGTCGGGCGGCGGGTCGGCCGTGAGGCGCCGCCAGCCGCCGAAGTCGTGTGCGAGCCGTTCGGCGGCGGTGGGTGTGGTCGCGGCTGCGGGCGCCGGGGTGAGCGCGGTGGCCATCGTCTCCAGTGTGGACAGCACGGCGGTCAGCTCGTCGGCCCGCCACGGGGTGACCGGGTGCCGGCCCTCCACGTCGGCGAAGACGAGTGCGATCCAGTGGCCGTCGTCGTAGCTGCCGAGCAGCCGGGGCGCGGGCGTGTCCGGCGGCAGGGCTGCGGCGATCCGGGCCTCGGCGCGGTGCAGGTCGGGGCTGCGGTCGTTCTGCGCCGGGCTGACCGCCTTGACGAAGGCCCGGTCACCACCTGCGGTACGGACCCGGTCGGCGGTGCCGGGGGAGAAGCCGCCCGGCTGCGACCGCGCCGCCACCACCCGGTCGCCGAGGACGCCCTCGACGCCGTCGCGGACGTGCGCGGGCAGTTCGTGCCAGTGCAGCCGGGTCTTCGTCTGAGTCGTCACGGTTCCACGGTGCGTGCCGCCCGCCGTCCGGGGCAACCGGGTTAATCGTTGCGCGTGTAGCGCAGGACGACCACGCCGGCGTCGAACGGGCGCGCCGAGGTGAGCGTGAGCCGCCGCGGATCGAAGCCGCTGTCGACGAGCTTGATGCCGCTTCCGACGACCACCGGGTTGAGCTTGACCACCAGTTCGTCGATCTCGTCGACGAGCTGGCCGGCGAGTTGCCCGCCACCGCAGAGCCAGATGTCACGTCCGGGCCGGGTCTTCAGCTCGCGGACGAGGGTGGCCGGGTCGCCGTCGACGACGTGCACGTCCGGGTAGTCGGCCGGGGGCAGGGAGCGGCTGAACACGTACTGCTCCAGGTGGGCGTACGGGCTGGTGACGCCGACCTTCAGACCCGGCTCGTAGCTGCCGCGGCCCATCAGCACGGTGTCGAAGCGGCCGCCGGGCGGGGAGTCGATGCCGAGCTGGGCGTGGGCGAACGTGGGCAGCGTCTGGGGCCACTCGGCCACCAGGTAGGGCGCCAGGTCGGGCGTCAGCGGGAGGAAGTCGAACGACCCGTCGGGTGCGGCGATGAAGCCGTCGAGGGTGCTGGCGACGAAGTACACGAGCTTGCGCAAACCGGCTCCGATGTCTGAGGTGATCCACGACGGCTGTCGTGGTTAGGTGGTGAATGTACAACACCTGTCGTGGTTGCTGCTAGTGTTTTCGCGTGGCCAGGAATCCGGAACGCCGTACCCTGCTCGCCGACGCCGGGCTGCGGGTGCTCGCCGACGCGGGCGCGCGAGGGCTGACCCACCGGGCGGTCGACGCCGAGGCGGGCGTGCCCACCGGCACCGCCTCGAACTACTTCCCGTCCCGCGCGGCGCTGCTCGCCGGCCTGGCCGAACGCATCTTCGACCGGATCGCGCCCGACCCGGCCGTGCTGGCCGACCTCGGCCGCCGGGAGCCGTCGCTCGCGCTGATGACCGACTACCTGCGCGACATCGTCGCCCGCACCACCCGCGAGCCGGGCCTCACCCGGGCGCTGTTCGAGCTGCGGCTGGAGGCCGCGCGCCGCCCGGAGCTGCGGGCCGCGCTCGGCGGCGTGCTGCGCCGGGGGTACGCCGACGACGTCGCCCACCACACCGCCGCCGGACTACCGGGCGGGGCGTACGAGGTGGCGCTGCTGCACTACGCGGTCGACGGGCTCCTGCTCGACCTGCTCACCACCTCGATCGACGCCGGGTTCGACACCGATCAGGTGGTCTCGGACCTCGTCTCCCGTCTGGTCGGCGACGCCACCGGTTGAGCCTCCTCGCCGTGCGTTAACCCGGGGCGGCCAGCGGGAACGCTGGGGCGGACGCCCCTGGGAAGGAGCAACGGATGAGGGAACGCACCGGACTGACCATCGGCGTGCTCGGCTCCTACGGCGGTCGCAACCTCGGCGACGAGGCGATCCTCACGGGTCTGCTGGACGATCTGCGCCGCCACGAGCCCAACGCCCGGATCATCGTCTTCTCCCGCAACCCGGCGCACACCGCGCTGGCCCACCCCGAGGTCGAGGCGGTGCCGTGGGAGGGCGTCAGCCGGGTCGACTCGTCCCCGGTGCTCAACCAGCTCGACCTGCTCATCCTCGGCGGCGGCGGGATCCTCTACGACAAGGAGGCCCGGCGCTACCTGCGGGTGGTCCGGGTCGCCCAGGAGCGCGGGCTACCGCTGATCACGTACGCGGTCGGGGTCGGCCCCCTCACCGACACGCTCGACAGCGGCATGGTGCGCGAGACGCTGGCGCAGGCCGTCGAGGTGACAGTTCGCGACCAGGAGTCACGGATGGTGCTGGAGGAGGCCGGCCTGGTCAACCCGATCACCGTCACCGCCGACCCGGCGTTCCTGCTCGAACCGGAGGAGTTCCCCCAGCAGTGGCTGCGCGAGGAGGGCGTACCGGCCGGCTCCCGGCTGGTCGGGCTCAGCGTGCGCGAACCGGGCCGGGCGGCCGAACGGCTCGACGTGGACGGCTACCACCGCCTGCTCGCCCAGATCGGTGACTTCCTGGTGCACCGGATCGACGCGTACGTGCTGTTCGTGCCGATGGAACGCGACGACATCCGGCACTCCCACGGCGTGCTGTCGCACATGACCGCCGCCGACCGGGGCCGGATCCTGCACGGCGACTACCGTCCGGCGCAGATCCTCGGGCTGATGCGCCACTTCGACCTCGCGGTCGGCATGCGGCTGCACTTCCTGATCTTCGCGGCCATGATGGGCACGCCGTTCCTGCCGCTGCCGTACGCCGGAAAGGTCTTCGACCTGGCCCAGCGGCTCGGTGTGCCGGCGCTGCGCGGCGTGGAGCGGGAGGTGGAGGGCCCGTTGCTGGCCGAGGTGGACCGGCTGTGGGACGAACGGGCGGCCCGGGCCGACGAGACCGCACGCCGGGTCGCTGAGGTCTGCGAGCAGGCGCGCGGCACCTCGCAGGTGACCCGCAGCGTGCTGGACAGCATCCGGGCCCGCACGCTGACGCCGGCGGTGTGAGCCGGGCCGTCAGACCGCCGGGCCGCGCCAGGCGTAGACCCACTCCCGGCCCGGCTGGTCGTCCGACTCCAGCTCGTAGATCTGCGCCTCCGCGAGGCCCTTCGACCCGAGGTGGTGGTGGGTCAGCGGCGGACGGCCGTTGACGTCCAGCTCGACGGTGACGGTCTCGCCGTCGGCCGCGCCGCCCACCAGAGGGATCTGCACCGAGGAAGCCATGCGCCCATCCTGCCCCGGCCGGCCCGCCCGCGCAGGGGATCACGCGGGGCAGCGGACCGTACACACCGCGTACTAGGGTCCGGGGATGGCGCACCCGACGATCGATCCGGCACTCGGTCCGGTCCTCGCCCGCACGGGCGACGAACGGGCGATCCTCGACGCGTTCCTCGACTTCCACCGTGCCAACGTGCTGCGCAAGGCGCGCGGCCTGACCGACGCCGACGCCGCCCGGCGCCTGGTGCCCTCGCTGACTACACTGGCCGGGCTGCTCAAGCACCTGACCCTGGTCGAGGGGAACTGGTTCCGCTGCCTGTTCGCCCCCGAGCCGGGCGACGTCTACGTCACCTCCCAGGCCGACGCCGACGCCAGCTTCACGCTGGGCGCCGGCGAGACGGTCGAGACACTCGCCGCCGCGTACGAGGCGGCCTGCGACCGGTCCCGCCGGGTCGCCGAGCGGTTCGACCTCGACCACGTGGTGCCGCACCCGCAGCTCGGCGAGGTGTCGCTGCGCTGGGTGCTGGTGCACCTGATCGAGGAGACCGCCCGGCACGCCGGGCACGCCGACATCCTGCGCGAGCTGACCGACGGCGAGACCGGCTCGATCTGACGGGTCACTCGCGGGGCAGCAGCCCGTCCGGGTACTCCATCCCGTCGTGGGTGCACGCGGCAGCCGCCACCCGGGCGGCGTACCGGGCCGCGTCGAGGATGCCCGCGCCGCGCAGCCGGGCGGCGATCACCCCGGCGGCGAAGGCGTCCCCGGCGCCGTTGGTGTCCACCACCGGTCCTGGCGGGGTGGCGGCGGGCACGTGCGTCGGAGGGGCGCCGGGGGTGTGCAGCGTCGCGCCGGCCGCCCCGCCGGTGACCAGCACCGTGCGCGGCGCCAGCTCGGCCGCCTCCTTCGCGGCCCGCTCGCCGAGCCGCGTGTCGCTGACGAAGACCAGGTCCGCGATCCGGGCGAACGGGCGGTGGTAGTCGTTCTCGCCGTCCCAGTCGTGCAGGTCGGTGGAGATCGACGTGGCGGCGCGCAGGACAGCCAGCGAGTCCCTTGCCCAATCCATGATCGACAGGTGGACGTGGGTGGCCTCGGCGACGAGCGCGGCAAGCTCCGCCTCGCCGAACGGCGCCGGCCCCGACCAGGGACGCGGGTCGTGCAGCGACATCCGCCGCCCCGCCGGGTCGACCAGGTTCACCGAGCGGCGGGTGCCGGCCGGCGCGTCGGCGAGCGTGGTCCGGATCGAGGTACGCGCCAGCGCCGCCCGCACCACGTCGCCGGCCGGGTCGGCGCCCAGCACGTCGACGAGCGCCACCCGCAGGCCGAGCGCGTGCGCGGCCAGCGCGACCCCGGCGCCGGTGTTGCCGATCCGCAGGTCGATCGGCGGCACCAGCAGCGAGTCGGCGACGGGCGGCGGCAGGGCGGGCACCCGGGCGCGGATGTCCACGCCGAGCCCGCCGATCACGAGAAGGTCGACCATGGCGCCGACGATAGCGGCGTCCGGCGGCCTATCCTGGCTCCCCGGGCGCCGTCTTCCGGCCCCGGGGACGTCGTCGAGGGGGAACAGTGCTGGTCATCCACGGGTTGTGGCTGCCCGGCGCCGGGCTCGCCCTGTGGGCCGAGGACAGCACGCTTCCGGCCCGCGTGCCCCGCCGTCCCGGCCGCGTCCCGCGCGAGCGCCCGCACCCGTTCGCCGCCGGCCACGCCGCGCTCGCCGCCGCGCTCGACGGCATGCCGGGCGAGCCGATCTCCGTCCTGCTGGACCTGCCGACCCGGGCCGGCTCGCCGCTGGACTCGCCGGAACTGGTCCGGGCCACCGTCGGGGAACCGGTCCGCGGCCCGGTCACCCGCGCCGGATGGCGGGCTCCCGCCCTGGGGTACGCCCCGGACGACGCGTACGCGTTGCTGCGCGCGCCGATGCCGGGCCCGGTCGGGGCGAGCCTGCGGCACCTGTACGAGCTGGCCGGCTTCGCCGCCGACCTGGTCGTACGCGGGCGGCTGCTGCCGGGCGTGCTGGAGGCGTACCCCGGTGGTGTTCCCGACGGTGGACCGGCCGCGACCGGCCGGCGGACCTCGGCGGTGCGGGTGCCGGCGGCCTCGGGCGTCGCGGGGTCCGGGCGGCGGTTGCGGGCCGTGGGGGCGGACGACGTGGCGACCGGATGGGCGCTCTGGCGGCCGCTGCTCACCGGCACCGACGCGACCTGGGCGCGTGACCTGGCGATGGCGTTGCCACCGGCGGCTCGCGCCGCCCGGGAATGGCGGCCCGAGCCCTGGGGTGCGCCGGTGGCCGTCGCGGCGGCACCGGTCGGGGCGGGCGATCGCGGCGGGGCGGGCGGCCCGGCGGACGACGCGTGGGGCGGGCGGGCCGACGACATCGGGGCGGGTGAGCTGGTCGCAGAGGCGCTGGACGCGCTGGTCGACGCCGCCGCCCGGGTGGCGCTCGCCGACACCCGGCTGCACCGGGGGATGCGCCCGGTCGGCGCGGTGCCGCGCTGGCTGGCCGCGCTGACCGGCCCGGAGCGCGCCTTCCCGGCCGAGCCGGACGCGCTGGCGACGCTGCGCGACGAGCTGGACGCCTGGCAGCGCGACGCCGCGGGCGGCGCGGTACGGGCCACGTTCCGGCTCGTCGAGCCGGCCGTCGACCCGGTCGCCGAACTGGTCGAGGACGCCGCCTGGCGGGTCGAGTTCGGCCTGCACCCGGCCGACGAGCCGGGGCTCGTGGTGGACGCCGCGCACATCTGGCAGCGGCCCGCGCCGGCGCTCGCCGCCCGGGGCGTGGAACCGCAGGAGACGCTTCTCGCCGAGCTGGGCCGGGCCAGCCGGCTGTGGCCCGAGGTGGACGCCGCGCTGCGTACCGCCGCGCCCGAGGGCATGGAGCTGGACGCCGAGGGCGCGCACCGGTTCCTGCGCGAGGGCGCGCCGGTGCTGCACGCGGCCGGGTTCGGGGTGCTGCTGCCGTCGTGGTGGCGGCGTTCCTCGTCGCGGCTGGGGGCGCGGTTGCGGGCACGCAGCCGTACCGCCCCGGGCGCTGTCGCCACCACCGCCGGGAAGCTGGGTCTGGACGCGCTCGTCGACTACCGCTGGGAGCTGGCGCTCGGCGACGAGCCGCTGACCGCCGACGAACTGGCGTCGCTGGCCGACCTGAAGTCGCCGCTGGTCCGGCTGCGCGGCCGGTGGGTCGAGCTGGACCCGCAGCGGCTGGAGGCCGGGCTGAAGCTGCTGCGCTCCTCCGGTGAGCTGACAGTGGCCGACCTGCTGCGGATGGGACTGTCCGGTGACGACCGGGCCGGTGAGCTGCCGGTGCTGGACGTGGTCGCCGACGGCGCACTCGGCGAACTGCTGGCAGGTGAGGCGGAACGGCGGCTCACCCCGGCCGACCCGCCGCCGGGCTTCAGCGGGACGCTGCGGCCGTACCAGCGGCGCGGGCTGGCCTGGCTGGCGTTCCTCCAGTCGCTCGGACTCGGCGGGATCCTCGCCGACGACATGGGCCTCGGCAAGACCGTGCAGCTGCTCGCGCTGCTCGCCGGTGACCCGCCGGAGGCCGGGCCCACACTGCTGGTCTGTCCGATGTCGCTCGTCGGCAACTGGCAGCGGGAGGCCGCGAAGTTCGCGCCGGGGCTGCGCGTGCACGTGCACCACGGCGCCGAGCGCACCCGCGGCGAGGGCTTCGCCGCCGCAGTGGGCGAGGCGGACCTGGTGCTCACCACGTACTCGGTGGCCGCCCGGGACGCGTTCGAGCTGGCTGGCGTCGACTGGCACCGCGTGGTGGTGGACGAGGCGCAGGCGATCAAGAACGCCGCGACCCGCCAGGCCGAGGCGGTCCGGTCGCTGCCCGCGCGGCACCGGGTCGCGGTCACCGGTACGCCTGTGGAGAACCGGCTCGCCGACCTCTGGTCGATCATGCAGTTCGCGAATCCGGGGCTGCTCGGACCGGCCGCGACGTTCCGCAAGCGCTTCGCCGAACCGATCGAGCGGCACGGCGACGCCGAGGTGGCCGAGCGGCTGCGCCGGATCACCGGCCCGTTCGTGCTGCGCCGCCTCAAGACCGACCCGTCGATCATCACCGACCTGCCGGAGAAGCTGGAGATGGAGGTGGTCTGCAACCTCACCGCCGAGCAGGCCGCGCTCTACCGCGCAGTGGTCGACGACATGATGGCGAAGATCGAGTCCAGCGACGGGATCGAGCGGCGCGGACTGGTGCTCGCCACCATGACCCGCCTCAAGCAGGTCTGCAACCATCCCGCCCAGCTGCTGCACGACGGCTCCGCGCTGGACGGCCGATCCGGCAAGCTGGAACGCCTCGACGAGATCGTCGACGAGGTGCTCGCGGCGGAGGAGAAGGCGCTGCTGTTCACCCAGTACGCCGAGTTCGGCGGCATGCTGCGTGGGCACCTGTCGGCGCGTACCGGCCGGGAGGTGCTGCTGTTGCACGGCGGCGTCGGCAAGGCCGAACGGGACGCCATGGTGACCCGGTTCCAGACGCCGCAGGGTCCGCCGCTGTTCGTCCTGTCGCTCAAGGCCGGCGGCACCGGGCTCACCCTGACCGCCGCCAACCACGTGGTGCACGTGGACCGGTGGTGGAACCCCGCCGTCGAGGACCAGGCCACCGACCGGGCGTTCCGGATCGGACAGCGCCGCCGCGTGCAGGTACGCAAGTTCGTCTGCGCCGGCACGGTCGAGGAGAAGGTGGCCGCGATGATCGCCGACAAGCGCAGCCTGGCCCGGTCGGTGGTGGGCAGCGGCGAGCAGTGGGTCACCGAGCTGTCCACGGACACACTGCGCGACCTGTTCCGGCTGGAGTCGGGGCGGTGGTCGAGTGAGCCCCGGTTTTGACGACTACGGTCCGCCGGTGCGCGTCGAGGGTGGCCTGCGGGCGCGCAGCACCCGGGGCGCGATCGGGCAGTCCTGGTGGTCCCGGCGGTTCATCGAGGTGCTGGAGTCGTTCGCGCTCGGCTCCCGGCTCACCCGTGGGCGGGCGTACGCGCGGCGGGGGCAGGCGCTCCGGCTGGACGTGTCGCCGGGGACTGTCACCGCCGAGGTGCAGGGATCCCGGCCGCGGCCCTACCCGGTGCGGATCGGGCTGGCCGCGTACCCGGAGGAGACGTGGCGGCGGATCGAGGCCGAGCTGGCCGGGCAGGCGTTCTTCAGCGCCCGGCTGCTCGCCGGTGACCTGCCGGCCGAACTGGAGGAACTGTTCGCCGAGGCGGGCGCGCCGCTGTTCCCGGCTGCGATCGGCGAGCTGGACCAGCGCTGCGGCTGCCCTGACTTCGCGGTGCCGTGCAAACATCTGGCGGCCACGTTCTACCTGCTCGCCGAGGCGTTCGACGCGGACCCGTTCCACCTGCTGCACTGGCGCGGCCGGTCCCGCGCCGAACTGCTCGACCGGCTGCGTACGCTGCGCGGCGCCGACGCCGGCAGCTCAGGTGGAACCGGCAGCTCAGGTGGAACCGGCGGTGCCGGCGGAGCCGGTGGTGCGAGCGGGGCCGGTGGCGCGGGCGGAAGCGGCGGTGCGGGCGCGGAACCGGTCCCGGGTGCCGGGCCGGATTCGGGCGCCGTGCCGGAGCCGGCCGGGCCGGCCGGTGTGCCGGTGGTCGGCGCGGCGCGGGCCCTGGCCGGGTTGCCGCCGGTCGAGGCGGAAGCCGAACCGGACCGGTTCTGGCTGTCGCCGGTGCCGCTGCCGGACCGGCCGCCCACGCTCGCCACCGGCTCGGAGCTGCTGTTGCGCCAGCTCGGTTCACCCGGTGCCATGATCGGTGGGCCGGGCCTGGCCGAGCGGCTGCGCCGGGCGTACCGGGAGTTCGGTCGCGGCGAAGCCGCGTCCCCCAGGGAGTTCGGTCGCGGCGAGGCCGCAGGCGAGCGTTAATAAGGGGCCCTTCCTCTACCGGAAGCGTTAATAAGGGGCCCTTCCTCTACCGGAAGCGTTAAGAAGGGGCCCTTCCTTGCACCTAAAGGAGGCGGCGGCGGAAGCGCCACATCACTGCGGCGTTGGCGACGAGCACCACCGCGCAGATCGCCCCGGCGAGCCGTCCGACGAGCACTGTCATCGCCGGCAGCGACGCCCACAGCACGATCGTCAACAGCATCATGTACCGGCCCCGGCGGCCCTTGATCCGGTTGTCCAACCGGGCGAAGAAGCGTGGATCACTCTCCCGCAGATGACGGGTGATCTGTTCGAACCTGCGCTGATCCTCTTGGCTGAGCATGGCGGTGCCCTTCCCCTCACGGCTTCAGCGGTTCGGCGGCATACCCGGATCGGAGGCCGGTCACGCGCCGCCGCTGCTGCTGTTTCGCCGGACCGGACAGGCGGAACGAGGTTCTCAGCGGAGGCTTATCCGTACCTTAATTTTCGGTGAGGCAATGAACGCCCCCGGCGGCGTCGCCGCTGTGCGAAACCTCGCATCCGGGCGGTGCGCGCCCGGGTCGGCCCTGCTCCGGACGCCGCCGCGCCCCCGCCGCCGCGGCGGGCCCTCCCCGGCGGGCCTGAGCACCGTCTTAAGTGCGCTCACGAGCGCGTTCGGCGCGCCTTGAGCGGCCGGGACGGCATGGCTACTTTCCCGTAGGCAACTTCTCCGGCAACCGTCGCCGCCCCTGCGCCACCCCGACCCCCATCGGGTGGCAGGCGTGCCGGCGCTCGAAGAAAACGGGATAGGTACATGGCCGACCTGAACGTGCCACCGCGTCGACCCCGGGACGACCGCGGCTGGGACGGATACCAGCACCCCCATCCGGACGGGTACCGCGACCCGCACGCGCCGCACCCCGGCGCCCACCCCGCCCAGGGCCCGCAGTGGGTCGGGCCGAACGGCTTCGCCCCCGCCGCGCCGGCCCCCGCCGGCTACCCCCAGTCCGGCTACGGCCAGCCCAGCGGCGGGTACGGCCCGCCGCCCGGCGGTGGACTGCCCGACCTGGACGACGACGGCGACGAGGCCCCGAAGCGGGGCCGGCGCCGGGCGCTGGCCACCCTCGGCGGCGCCGTGGTGGTCGCCGGTGGCGCCGCCCTGGCCATGTCCCCGCAGGTGCGCGGCCTGTTCAGTGACGCGCCGGCCGGTGACGCCACCGGTACGGTGACCACCGACGGCAACGCGGCCCGGCCCAGCGGCCAGCAGCCGAGCACGGTACGGACCTACACCGAACAGAACGAGAGCTACATGGGCTCCCGGGCCGGCGAGGCGCTCAAGCGCAACGCGCCGTCCGGTGGCCGGCTCTACGGCAGCCCGGCCGCCGCCGCCGAGGCGACCAAGGTGACTGTGAAGACGGTCCTCGCCAAGGACCCGATCCGGCACCTCGCCACCCGCACCACGTTCGCCGCCACCCCGAAGGTGATGGCCGACATCAAGCGGCTCGGCATCGACGACTGGCTGCGCCAGCAGCTCGAACCGGAGAAGATCGCCCCGACGAAGGCCGAGCTGAAGCTGGCCGAGCTGCAGTCGCTCAAGCTCAGCCCGACGCAGCTGCGCGACCAGCGCGAGCAGCTCAACGAGAAGGGCGTCGACCCGGCCCGGGAGACGGTGGACGCCACCATCGCCCGGCAGATCTGGTCGGACCGGCAGCTCTTCGAGGTGATGGTCGACTTCTGGAACGACTTCCTGCACGTCGCCGCCGACTTCGACGGCGGGGAGAACTACCGCAACGCGTTCGACCGGGACGTCATCCGCAAGCACGCGCTGGGCAGCTACCCGGAGATGCTCGTCGCCGCGAACAAGCACCCGGCGCTGCTGCTCTACCTGAACCAGGTCGACTCGCGCAAGGACGCGGTCAACGAGAACCTGGCCCGGGAGAACCTGGAGCTGTACTCGGTCGGCGTCGACGGCGGCTACACCGAGAAGGACGTCCGCCAGGCCGCGCTGCTCCAGACCGGACGCGGTGTCGCCGACGGCAAGTACAAGTTCTTCGCCGAGCGGCACTACCTCGGCAAGGTGAAGATCCTCGGGTTCAGCCACGCCAACAACTCCGACGACCCGGTGGCCGCCGACAAGGTCATCGACTCGTACATCCGCTACATCGCGATGCACCCGTCGACCGCCCGGTACGTGGCACAGAACCTCGCCACCCGGTTCGTCTCCGACACCCCGCCGAAGTCCGTGGTGGACCGGCTCGCGAAGGCGTACACCACGAACAAGGGGCAGATCCGGCCGGTGCTGGCGACGCTGTTCAGCTCCTCGGAGTTCTGGGCGGCGATCGGCCAGAAGGTACGCCGCCCGATGGAGTACCTGGTCGCCACGTACCGGGTGCTCGGCGTCTCGCCGGACGCGGCCCCCGGCTTCACCGGCGACAACCGGCGCACCCCGTTCGCGCAGGGGCTGCGGCAGATCCAGGACAAGATGCGCGAACTCGGCCAGTACCCGATGGGCAAGCCCACCCCGGACGGCTACGCCGACGTCTACCTGGCCTGGACCTCGGCCGGGACGATGATCGACGGCTGGAACGAGGCCGGTGACCTGATCGGCGGCTGGCGCAAGCAGTTCACTTTCGTCAAGCCGGAGAAGCTGGTCGCGAAGCCGCCGGCCACCGCCGGGGCGTACGTGGACGCGCTGGCCCAGCGGCTGGTGCAGCAGAAGCTCAGCGCCAAGGAGAAGAAGCTCGTGCTCGCCGTGGCCGGTGTGGCCGAGAGCGCCAAGGTCGACGCCACCTTCAACGGGGCCATCGCCGCTGTCGCGCGGACGATCCTCGCGTCCCCCCAGCACCACCTCCGGTGAGGCATTCGATGGAGATGACCGTGAACCCGTACCCCCTGCACCCCGAGTGCCCCGACCTGCGGCGGCTGGCCGACAACCCGGCCGAGGCGCTGCTGCGCGCGGAGGCGGACATCGTCGCGGCCGAGAACGCGGCCGAGACCGACCGGTACCGCCGGCTGGAGGAGATCGAGGAGGCGCAGCAGGACGGCCGGGGCGTCACCCGGCGTACCTTCGTCGCCGGCGCCGCCGCGACCGCGACCGCGCTCGCGACGGCACAGTTCGTCACCACCTCGGCGTCGTTCGCCGCGACCAAGACCGGCACGCTGATCCACGTCTTCCTCTACGGCGGGCTGGACGGGCTGAGCCTTGTCGCACCGGCCGACGACCCGGTGCTCGCCAAGGCGCGCCCCGACCTGCTGCTCGGTGACGACTCGCTGGCGCTGGCCCGTGGCTTCAAGCTGACCAGCGCGTTCGCGCCGCTGGAGAAGTGGCTCAAGGCCGGGCAGCTCGGCTTCGTGCCGGCCGTGTCGGACCCGCGGCTGTCCCGCAGCCACTTCCAGGCCGCCGACGCGTGCAACCTGGGTGGCCTGCCCGGCGAGACCGGCGGCCGGGGCTGGCTGGACAGCCTGGTCGACTCGCTCGGCAAGGGCACCGCGTTCCGCAGCGTCGGCATCGGCAGCACGCTGCCCCGCTCGCTGGTCGGCGTGAACGGCGCGATCTCCCTCAACAGCGTCGGCGACCTGCGGCTCAACGGCGACGACAAGTTCCGGGCGGCCACCGAGAAGGCGATCCGCGGCCTGTTCACCGGCATCAACCACCCGGTCGAGGAGGCGGTGCAGGAGGGGATGGGCGCGCTGGCCACCGCGCAGAAGCTCGCCGCCAAGCCGTACGCCGCCGCCGAGGGCGTCGAGTACCAGGGCGTCGGGAACGCGTTCAAGCAGCTCGCCCAGCTCATCAAGGGCGGCGCGAACGTGCGGGTGGCGACGGTCGGCATGGGCGGCTACGACACCCACGAGAACCAGGGCACCCGCGAGGGCGGCCAGCTCTGGCGGCGGCTCAACGAACTGGCGAACGCGATGGCCGCGTTCTTCACCGACCTGGGCGACCGGTCGGCGGACGTGACCATCATGGTGTCCAGCGAGTTCGGCCGGCGGGTCGGCTCGAACGGCGGCGGCACCGACCACGGGCACGGCGGTGTGGTCACCGTGCTGTCCGGCCGCAAGCTGGCCGGTTCGCTGCTCGGCACCTGGAACGGACTGGACAAGCTGGACAGCGGCGACGTGCCGGAGTACAACAACATGTTCAACGTCTACGGATCGGTCGCGCAGGGACGCTTCGGCCTGACCACCGCCCAGGTGGACAAGGTCTTCCCCCGGCAGAAGTTCACCCCGGTCAAGATCTACGCGTGACGTACCAGGACACCCGCGCCGCCGGCCGCCGTACCGGGCATCCCGCCCCGTACGGCGGCCGTCCGGCTGCCCCCGTACCCCCGGGTCGTCCGCGTCGCGGACCCGGCGGCCGGCGGGCGCTCGCCGCGCTCTTCTGGCTGGGCCTGGTCGCCGCGGTCCTGCCGTGGTGGCTGGACACCCCGGCCGGATCGCTCGCCGACACCGCCGACCTGCTCACCGCCGGTGGCCGGATCACCGGGCTGCTCGCCGGCTACCTGCTGCTGGTCCAGGTGCTGATGATGAGCCGGCTCGGCGTGCTGGAACGCGCGCTCGGCGGCGAGCGGATCTCCCGGCTGCATCGGGACCTCGGCGCGACGCTGCTGGTGGCGGTGCTCGCGCACATGTCGCTGCTGGTGGTCGGCTACTCCCGCCAGGAACGCAAGACGGTGCTCGGCGAGGTCGGCGCGCTGCTGACCGACTACGAGGACATGGTCTCCGCGTTCGTCGCCGCGGGCATCCTGGTCGCTGTCGCGTTCACCGCGGTACGCGCGGTGCGGCGCCGCCTGCCGTACGAGCTGTGGCACCTGCTGCACGCCGCCAGCTACCTCACGCTGCTGCTCGGGTACGCGCACCAGTTCAGCAACGGCGCGCAGCTCTACGAACCCGGTCCGGTGCGTACCGGCTGGATCGCCGCGTACCTGCTGGTGGTGGCCGCGCTGGTGTGGGGCCGGATGCTCGCGCCGCTGGTGTTCAACCTGCGGCACCGGCTGCGCGTCGCCGACGTGGTGGCGGAGAGCCCGGACACCGTCTCGGTCTACCTGACCGGGCAACGGCTCAACCAGATCGACCTGCTCGGCGGCCAGTTCTTCCGCTGGCGCTTCCTCAACCCCGGCTGCTGGTGGCAGTCGCACCCGTTCTCCGTCTCCGCCGCCGCCAACGACAGGTGGCTGCGGATCACCGTCAAGGTCGTCGGCGGGTACACCGCCGAGCTGCGCGACCTCACGCCCGGCACCCGGGTCTGGGCGCAGGGCCCCTCCGGTACGTTCACCGCCGCGCACCGCACCCGGGAACGGGCGCTGCTCATCGCCGGGGGCAGCGGCATCGCGCCGCTGCGGGCGATGCTGGAGGAGCTGCCGCCCGGCGCGGCGCTGATCTACCGGGCGCGTACCCCCGCCGACGTGCTGCTGCACCAGGAGCTGGACTGGCTCGCGCAGGCCCGGCAGACCTCCGTCTGGTACGTCGTCGGCCGCCGCGACGACCCCGGCCCCCGCCAGGTGATGAACCCCGAGGGCCTGCGCCGGCTCGTGCCCGACCTGACCCGCCGCGACGTCTACCTGTGCGGCCCCGGCGGTCTGGTCGACGAGGCAGTCGCCGCGCTGCGTGCGGCAGGCGTGCCCCGCCGCCAGATCCACCTGACCGCGTTCGAGCTGTAGGAGAGGCACCGCCCATGCGTCGCGCGCTGCTCGCGATCACCGGACTGGCCGCCGGCACCACCGCACTGGTGGTGCTCAAGGGCGCGCCGGGCGCCGGGCAGGCCGGAGCGGACGTACCGGCCGCGCTGGCCCCGGTCGCCCCCGGCGGCTCCGCCGCGCCCGAGCCGCCCTCGCCCACCGGCTCCGCGCCCGGCGTCACCCCGTCGCCGCGCGCCTCGTCGAAGCCGACCCCGAAGCCGTCCGCCGACCGCAGCGCGGCCAGCCGCGGTGGCACCCGCACGCGCACCACACCGGCCGCGCCCCGGACCACCACCAGCGCGCCCAAGGCCACCATCCGCACGGTGACCGGGCCGTCGGTCACCTACGAGTACGGCTCGCTCCAGGTCCGGATCACGCTCAGCGGAAGCCGGATCGTCGACGCCACGGCGATCGGGCTGCCGCTGGGCGGGCAGTCCGGGCAGCGCAGCGACGACGTGCAGGCCCGCTACAGCGGCACCTCCGGCGAGGTCGTGGCCCGGCAGAGCGCCAACCTGAGCACCGTGTCCGGAGCCACCTACACCAGCACCGCGTACAAGCAGTCGTTGCAGGCCGCGCTGGACAAGGCGTGACCGTGCCGGCTCATGCCGGTGCCGGTGCCGTCGGTCCCGGTCCGTCCGCCCGGCGCGGCCTTCGCCGGGTCGAACACATCATGGGTACGGCGATCAGCCTCGACCTGGCCGACGACCTGCCCCCGGAGACCCTGCACGAACTGGCCGAAGACACGTTCGGCTGGCTGCGCGAGGTGGACGCGCGGTTCAGCACGTACCGCGACGACAGCGAGGTGTGCCGGATCGACCGGGGCGACCTGCGGGTCGCCGACGCCTCCGCCGACCTGCGGGCCGTGCTGGCCGCCTGCGCCGACCTGTGGACCGTCACCGACGGGTTCTTCGACGCGTACGCGACCGGTCGTCTCGACCCGTCCGGCTACGTGAAGGGCTGGGCGGCGCAGGTCGCCTCGGACCGGCTGGTGGCCGCGGGCGCGCCGAACCACTGCGTGAACGCGGGCGGCGACGTGCGCGTACGCGGCCGCGACGCGGCCGGTGAGCCGTGGCGGATCGGGGTGCGGCATCCGTGGGACGCGGGGGCGACCTGTCTGGTGCTGACCGGCACCGACATGGCGGTCGCCACCTCGGGCGTGTACGAGCGCGGCCACCACGTGGTCGACCCGCGCCGGGGCGTACCGGCGACGGGTTTGCGCTCGGTGACTGTGGTGGGGCCGGATCTGGGCGTGGCCGACGCGTATGCGACAGCGGCGGTGGCGATGGGCGCATCGGGCCTGGCCTGGCTGGACCGCCTAGCGTCCCCGTGGCAGCACGCCGTGGTCACGGACGAGGCACACCAACACCACTCCCGAACCCTCCCCACCCTGCCCTGACCGCCGCCTCCCGCCCCCGCCGGTGCGTTTGCGTGCTGCCCTTCCCTCCGCCTGCCCTTGGTGCGGTGATCAAGGAGTTTGTGTCCTCCAGAACGTGCTGGGCGGACGCAAACTCCTTGATCAACCGGCGGTGGGCTGGTGGGGGAGGAAGGGAGAGGGGGAAGGGAAGGGTGCAGGCGGGGTCAGCGGAGGGGGCGGTGGAGGATGGCGGGGCGGGAGCCGGTGGGGCGAGGACGGCCGGGGCGGACGCCCAGCGGTCGGGTGAAGGCCCACGGGTGCAGGCGGCGGCGGGGCCGCGCCGGCTCGGTACCGCCGGTGTGGCGGGCAGCGTCGTCCCTGGACATGGTCAAACCCCCGCTCTGGCGCGGACGCGCCCTCGCCAGGAACAACGAGCCCGGTGCCGGGGAGGTCGCTGTCGGCCACCCGTCCGGGTCACCGGACCCGCTGTGACCAGGGAGAACGCTCGGCGTCGGAGCACGCGTTGCGGAAGCACCGGCCGGGTGCTGGGAGGTCAGCGGCCGCGGCGGGGCAGCGGGAGATGACCGGGGAACAGGTCGGCGCCGAGCGTCACCCCGGCCGCCCGTAACGCGGCGATCAGCGCGTTCTGCACCAGGTACGAGTCGGGTAGCTGCCACCGGGCCTGCTCGGGCGCGACCACCCAGCGCACCGTCCCCTCGGGCAGCCGGGTCGGTGGCGCGGGGATCCACGAGCCGGGTCCGTGGCGTACCACGTGGAAGCAGTGCTCCAGCTCGGGCCGCAGCGGGTCGCCGGGGCGTACCAGGAACATCCAGCGGCCGGTCGGGGTGACCAGCGCAGGGCCGCGTACGCCGAAGCCGGCGGGGTGGGTGGCGACCGCTTCCAGGACCTGCCGGCCCAGGTGGGCGGCGACCTCCAGGACGTCGAAGGCGCGGCCGGTGGGCAGCAGGATGCCGTGCGGGCGGCTGCGCCACCAGGTGGCCACCCGGGCCGGGTCGGCGCTGGCGGCGTGTTCCCAGTCCTCCAGCGCCGGGTGGCAGCCCACTGTGGGACAGCCGGCCCGCCCGCAGACGAAGCGGCTGTTCGCCAGGCAGGCGCCGGGGGTGACCGGCCAGCCGTGCAGCGCGTACCGCACCGCGACGCGGCGCAGCCGGACCCGCTCCAGCGGCGAGAGGTGAGCGACGCGCGGTCGGACGTTCCTCCACATGTCTGTCGTCCCCTCTGGTCCCGCCGAACCGTCCACAAGCCACACGTCGAAAGCCGTCACTGCCGTAACCCACGCTCGTTGAGGTGACTAACGGTCGGTGCAACTTGCACGAAAACTACGAGAACTGGCTGGACGGTGGACGCACAACCTGTGCGATCGGCGCGAGCCTGAGGGACGTGGGGGGACCGGCCGGCGCCGTGAGGGGGAGGGAGCGGGAATGGACGAACTGCCCATAGGCCGGCGGGTGGCGTACTGGCGGAGCCGCCGCAAGATGTCCCAGCAGGTCTTCGCCGACCGGCTCGGCAAGTCCAAGAGCTGGGTGGACAAGGTGGAGCGCGGCGTCCGCCGGCTGGACAAGTTCTCCGTGCTCTACGAGATCGCCGACATCCTCCAGATCGACGTGCAGTTGCTGCACGGCAAGGACCCGGAACGGCGTACCGACGCGCTCAACTGCATCGACCAGGTCGAGGTGGAGGAGATCCGCACCGCCCTGGAGCGGTACGACTCGATGAGCGCCTACTTCGACGCGGCGCCCTACCCCCCGCCGCTGGCCGACATGCGCAAGGCGGTGAACCACGCCTGGCTCACCTACCAGTACGGCCGCTACGGCATGCTCACCCGCGCGCTGCCCAAGCTGCTGCGCGACGCCCAGGCGGCAGACGCCGGCTACGCCGCCGGCGACCAGGTACGCGAGGCCGCCCACCTGCTCGGGCAGGTCTACCAGATCGCCTCCTCGGTGCTGCGCAAGCTCGGCGAGTGCGACCTCGCCTGGCTCGCCGCCGACCGGTCGATGGCGGTGGCCCAGCGCGCCGACGACCCGCTGCTGGCCGGCATCGCCACCACGCGCGTCTGCAACGCGCTCGTCGCGATGGGCCGCCCCCGCCCGGCGCTGGAGCTGAACGTCCGCATCGCGGGGCGGCTCGCGCCCGGCGGCGACAACGACGTCCGGCCGGAACGGCTCTCGGTGTACGGGATGCTGCTGCTCCAGGGCGCGATGGCCGCCGCCCGGATCGGTGACTCGGCGACAGTGGACGACCTGCTCGCCGGCGCGGGTGAGGCGGCCACCATGCTCGGCGGCGACCACAACCACTACTGGACCTCCTTCGGCCCGACCAACCTGGAGCTGCACCGCGCGGCGGCGGCGGTCGAGCTGGGCGACGGCGGCCGGGCGGTGGAGACCCACATGCGGCTGTCCGAGCCGGCGTTCAACGCGCTGCTGCCGGAGCGGCGCGCGCACCACCTGCTCGACCTGGCCCGCGGCTACTCCCAGATCGGTGACGTCGCCAACGCCGGGGACATGCTGCTGCGCGGTGACCGGCTCGCGCCCTCCGAGATCCGGTGCCGGCCGATAGCGCACGAATTGATGTCCGAGATTCTCCGTCGCACACGTGGTGCGCCGCCTCCGCCGATCGCGGAGTTGGCTGAGCACATGGGAGTCGGAGTATGAGCGGTCCGAAGACCGCCAACGGGCACCGGCGGGTGCTCTACGTCATCGCCTGCGGTTCGCCGCTGGCCCGTCACGTCGGCCGGCTGGTCGACCTCGCCCAGCGGGAGGACTGGACGGTCTGCGTGGTCACCACGCCGGACGGCGCGAAGTTCGTCGACCGGACGGAGCTGGCCCGGCAGACCGGCCACCCGGTCCGTACGCACTACAAGAACCCGGGTGACCCGGACGTGCTGCCCCCCGCCGACGCCATGCTGGTGTGCCCGGCCACCGTCAACACGATCAACAAGTGGGCGGTCGGCATCACGGACACCCTGGCGCTGGGCCTGCTGATCGAGGCGCAGGGGATGGGGGTGCCGATCGCTGCCGTCCCGTACACGAACGAGGCGATGGCCGCGCACCCGGCGTTCCGGGCCAGCCTGGACCGGCTCGTGCAGTGGGGCGTCCGGATGGTCTTCGGCGACCACGTCGTACGCCTGCACCCGCCCGGCACGGGGGACCGGCGCGCGGACGCCTTCCCCTGGGACGCCGGCCTGGCCGCCCTGCGCGGCGCGGCCCGGCCGGTCGCCCCGGTCGGCTGAGAGGCGCGGTGGGCACGGCCCCCGGCAGACGCCGGGGGCCGCGCCCGGCGACGGTCGGCGTGTACCGGCCCGGACGCCGGTAAGCTGGCCGCCCGTGAGCACAACCGGATCGCCGCACACCGTCGCCGACGTGGTGGCCGCCCTGGACCGCCGTTACCCGCCCGCGTGGGCCGAGGAGTGGGACCGGGTCGGCCTGGTGCTGGGCGAGCCCGACCACCCGGTACGCCGGGTCGCCTGCGTGGTGGACGTGGTCCCGGAGACCGTGGACGAGGCGCTCGACGCCGGCGCGGACATGATCGTCGCGCACCACCCGCTGCTGCTGCGTGGCGTCTCCTCGGTGGCCGCCACCACGTACAAGGGCCGGATCGTGCACCGGTTGATCAAGGCGGACGTCGCGCTGCACGTGGCGCACACCAACGCCGACGTGGCCGACCCGGGGGTCTCCGACGCGCTCGCCGCCCGGTTCGGGCTCACCGGGCTGCGTCCGCTGCACCCGCCCCGCCCCGGCTCGCCCGCCGCCGGGCCCGGCCGGGGCATCGGCCGCATCGGCGAGCTGCCCACCCCGATGACGCTCGCCGAGCTGACCCGGCTGGCCGCCGCCGTGCTCCCGGTCACCGCCTGGGGAGTTCGCGCCGCCGGGGATCCCGGGCGTATGGTTCGTACCCTCGCCGTCAGCGGCGGCTCGGGGGACGGCTTCCTCGCCGAGGCGACCGCGGCCGGGGTGGACGCGTTCCTCACCGCGGACCTGCGCCACCACCCGGCCGGGGAACACCTCGCCGCCGGTGGCCCGGCGCTGCTGGACGCTGCCCACTGGGCGACGGAGCGACCCTGGCTGGACGACCTGGCCGCCTACCTGGCCGCCGAGCTGGACGTCGAGACCGTGGTGTCCGACCTGGACACCGACCCGTGGACCGTGCACGCCGCCGCGCCCCGGCCGGACGACAAGGAGCCCCGACGTGAAGGCTGACCCGAAGGTGCAGCGCCGCCTGCTCGACCTCCAGGCGATCGACACCGCGCTGGCCCAGCTCGCGCACCGCCGCCGCACCCTGCCGGAGCGCGCCGAGCTGGAGGCCCTCGCGCGTGAGCTGTCCGCGCTGGAGGACGAGCGGGTCCGCGCCCAGGTGGCAGTCGACGACCTGGACCGGGACATCGCCCGGATCGAGAAGGACGTCGACCAGGTGCGCGCGCGCAAGAGCAAGGACGAGGCCCGGCTGGCCTCGGGCAGCGGCCCGGCCCGCGAGCTGGAGGCGATCCAGCACGAGCTGGTCTCGCTGAACCGCCGGCAGAGCGACCTGGAGGACGCCGAGCTGGAGCTGATGGAGCAGCGGGAGACCGCGCAGGGTGTGCTCGACGGCATCGAGAGCCGGCTCGCCGAGGCCCGTGAGCGCCGCGCCGCGACCGAGCAGCGCCGCGACGAGACCCTGGCGGAGATCGCCAAGGAGGAGGAGTTCAAGCGCACCTCCCGCCAGCCGCTCGCCGGTGACCTCCCGTCGGACCTGGTCGGTCTCTACGACAAGATCCGCGAGGACACCGGCATGGGCGCCGCGCTGCTCACCGGTGGCCGCTGCGGCGGCTGCCGGCTGGAGATGTCCGGCGCCGACCTGGCCCGTATCCGCAAGGCCGACCCGGACGACGTGGTCCGCTGCGAGGAGTGCCGGCGGATCATGGTCCGGACCAACGAGTCGGGACTGTAGCCGTCGTGGCGGCGCGCGCGGTCGTGATCGAGGCCGACGGCGGCTCCCGGGGCAATCCCGGCCCGGCCGGCTACGGCGCCGTGGTCCGCGACCCGGAGACCGGTGAGGTGCTGGCCGAACGGTCCGAGGCGATCGGTACGGCGACGAACAACGTGGCCGAGTACCGGGGCCTGATCGCCGGGCTGGAGGCCGCCGCCGAGCTGGGCGCGGCCGAGGTCGAGGCGCGGATGGACTCCAAGCTGGTGGTCGAGCAGATGTGCGGCCGCTGGCAGATCAAGCACCCCGGGCTGCGTCCGCTCGCCGCCCAGGCGGCCGGGCTGGTCAGCCGGTTCGCCGCCGTACGGTTCACCTGGGTGCCCCGGGAGCGCAACCGGCACGCCGACGCGCTCGCCAACGCGGCGATGGACGCCGCCGCGTCCGGCGCCGCACCGGCAGCGGCGGCGGCCGAGGCGCGGGAGGCGACTGTCGTGCGCGCCACCGGCACCGACCCGGCCACCACGCCCGCCTCCTGGGAGCCGCGCCCGACCGAGGAGGCCACCCGGCTGATCCTGGTGCGGCACGGGGAGACCGAGCGCACCGTGCAGAAGCGCTACTCCGGCCGGGGCGACGTGCCGCTCACCGGGCGCGGCCGGGCCCAGGCCCGGGCCACCGCCGCCCGGGTGGCCGCGCTGGCGCCGTCCGTCGCCGCAGTGGTCAGTTCCCCGCTGTCGAGGTGTACGGCCACCGCCGAGGCGGTCGCCGCGCAGGTCGGCAACCCGCCGGTACGCACCGACGACGACCTGATCGAGTGCGACTTCGGCGTCTGGGAGGGGCACACGTTCGCCGAGGTACGCGAGGGCTGGGCGGCCGAGCTGGACGCCTGGCTCGCCTCCACCCGGGTCGCGCCGCCGCGGGGCGAGTCGTTCGTGACAGTCGCCGAGCGGACCGGGCGGGCGGTCGACCGGCTGCGGTCGGCGTACCCGGGGGAGACGGTCGTGGTGGTCTCCCACGTCTCGCCGATCAAGCTGGTGCTGCGCGACGCGCTCGCCGCCGGCGACGCGTTCCTGCACCGGCTCTACCTGGACACGGCCGGCATCTCGGTGCTGGACCTGTACCCGGACGGCGGCGTCGCGGTCCGCTCGGTCAACGACACCTCGCACCTCGCGGACGCCTGACGGCCGCTCGGCGCATGCCGGCGGCCGTTCGGCGCATCGACATCACCCGATCGGACGTGACCCCCGTCACAGGGTCGTAGCCTCCGGCCGTCACATGGCCCGCTACGAATGCCCGGAGGGGTGTCACATGTCCGCACCGGAACCGGAGGCGCTCGACACGGCGCGATCCAGGGCGAAGGACAAGAGTCCCTGGAACTGGTTGCTCTTCATCCCGATCGTGGTGCCGCTGATCCCGGCACTGTTCAACGCCGACTCGCCCCGGCTGTTCGGCTTCCCGCGTTTCTACTGGTTGCAACTGGTCTGGATCCTGCTCGGCGTCGGCACCACCACGCTGGTCTACCAGATGACCAAGAAGCGGGGTGACCGCTGATGTGGCGGGACCACCTCACCGAGATCATCGTCTTCACGCTGCTGTTCCTGCTGGTCAGCGCCATGGGTTTCGTGGCTGCACGGTGGCGCAGACCGACGGACATGGCCCACCTGGACGAGTGGGGACTGGGCGGGCGCAGCTTCGGCGGCTGGATCACCTGGTTCCTTGTCGGCGGTGACCTCTACACCGCGTACACGTTCGTGGCGGTCCCGGCGCTGATCTTCGGGGCCGGCGCGGCGGGCTTCTTCGCGGTGCCGTACACGATCGTCATCTACCCGCTGGTGTTCCTGGTGCTGTGCCGGCTCTGGTCGGTCTCGCACCGGCACGGATTCGTCACCCCCGCCGACTTCGTCCGCAACCGGTTCGGCTCGCCGATCCTGGCGCTGCTGGTGGCGATCACCGGCATTGTCGCCACGATGCCGTACATCGCGCTGCAACTGGTCGGCATCGAGGCGGTGCTCAAGACCATGGGCGTCACCGGGGACAGCGCGCTGGCCCGGCACCTGCCGATCATCATCGCGTTCGCCATCCTGGCCGCGTACACGTACCAGTCCGGGCTGCGCGCCCCGGCGCTGATCGCGTTCGTCAAGGACTCGCTGATCTACATCGTGATCCTGGTCGCGGTGATCTGGCTGCCGTACAAGCTCGGCGGCTGGGGCGCCATCTTCGACGCGGCAGACGCGAAGTTCCAGGCGTCACCCGCGCCCGGCGACGGCATCCTGCTCAACCAGAACAACCAGATCCAGTACGTGACGCTGGCGTTCGGCTCGGCGCTGGCGCTGTTCCTCTACCCGCACAGCATCACCGGTGTGCTGGCCAGCCGGAACCGCGACGTGATCAAGCGGAACATGTCCGCGCTGCCCGCGTACAGCCTGCTGCTGGGGTTGATCGCGCTGCTCGGCTACATGGCCATCGCGGCGAACGTGAAGCCGTTGCCCGGCGCGAAGGAGGGTACGACCGACGGCAACACTGTGGTGCCGCTGCTGTTCGACCAGCAGTTCCCGGACTGGTTCGCCGGGGTGGCGTACGCCGCAATCGGCATCGGCGCGCTGGTGCCGGCGGCGATCATGTCGATCGCGGCGGCGAACCTGTTCACCCGCAACATCTACAAGGAGTACCTGAAGCGGGACGCCACCCCGGCGCAGGAGGCGAACGTCTCGAAGATCACCTCGCTGGTGGTGAAGGTCGGCGCGGTGGCCTGCATCGTCTTCCTCGACCCGCAGTTCTCCATCGACCTCCAGCTCATCGGCGGCGTGATCATCCTCCAGACGCTGCCCGCGGTGGCGCTGGGCCTCTACACCCGCTGGTTCCACAGGGGCGCGCTGATCGCGGGCTGGGCGGCCGGCATGGGCCTGGGCATGTGGATGCTCTACCAGATCGGCAACCCGGCGACCGGGAAGAAGCACTTCGCCGGATCGGCGTTCCCGCTGGAGAAGTTCGGTTTCGACACGCCGAAGACCATCTACGTCGGCATCGTTGCGGTGCTGGTGAACCTGGTGGTGGCCGCGCTGCTCACGCTGGTGCTGCGCGCCGCCAGGGTGGCCGACGGGCCGGACGGCACCACGCCGGACGACTACTTCGCCGACGAGGGCGACCCGCGCGTGACGGCGACCGCCGATCGCGGAGACTCCGCGCGGGAGCCGGTGGCGTGAAAGGAAGGGCCCCTTATTAACGCATTCTGCATAATAAGGGGCCCTTCCTAATACCTCAGCGGCGGCGGTTGCGCGCGTCGAGCGCCTCGTTGAGGCGGTGCAACATGTCCGCCAGTGTCTCCCGGTCCGCCTCGGGCCAGGCGGCGAGGATGTCGCCGTACAACCGGGTGCGGGCCGCCCGGACGGCGGCCATCCGCTGAAGCCCGGCCGCCGTCGCGGAGATCACCGTGCCGCGCCCGTCGGCCGGGTCGGGGGTACGCGAGATCAGCCCGTCGCGCTGGAGCGCGGAGACCTGCCGCGTGACGGTGGAGCCGTCCAGGTTCAGCCGCGCGGCGAGCGCCGAGACGTTCTGCGGGCCGGCCGCGTCCAGGTGCCGCAGGATCACGTACGCGGCGCGGTCCAGCAGCCGGTGCTCCATCGTGCCGGTGCCCCGGCGGGTGGCCTCACCCAGGCGCATCAGCAACGCGACCTCGGTTTCGATCCGGCCGAGGGTGACCTCGGGCGCGTGGACGTCGTCACTCATAGCTGTATGATACAAGAAAAATACCTGTACGATACAGCTATATGGGAGGTTGCGGAGTGGATCGCCGATCCGAGCCCAACCGCAGTGCCATCTACGCCACCACGCTCGTGGCGTTCCTCGCGATCGCCGGCATCGCCGTGGTCGACCCGATCCTGCCCGCCATCGGCGAGGCGATCGGCGTCACCGCCTGGCAGGTCGAGCTGCTCTTCACCGCGTACATCGCGGTCATGGCCGTCGGCATGATCCCGGCGACGCTCGCCAGCGGGCGGTTCGGTTTCAAGCCGGTGCTCGTCACCGGCGTCTCGGTCGTCGGCCTGGCCGCCATCGGAGCCTCGTTCAGCAACGACATCGTGCAGCTCTCCGTGCTGCGCGGCGTCTGGGGCCTGGGCAACGCGATGTTCTTCGCCACCGCCATGGTCGTGCTGGTCAACCTCGCGAACGACAGGGAATGGGTGGTCGGCCTGTTCGAGACCGCCCTCGGGCTCGGCTTCGCGGTCGGCCCGCTGATCGGCGGCCTGCTCGGCGAGGTGAGCTGGCGGCTGCCGTTCTTCGTCTGCGGCGTGTTCATGGTGCTGGCGCTCGGCGTCGCCGCCCGCAAGCTGCGCGAACCGGTGAACAAGCAACAGCCGGTACGCCTCGGCCAGATCTTCGCCACCTACCGCAAGCCCGCGTTCGTGACGCTGTGCGTGGTCACCGCCGCGTACAACTTCGTCTTCTTCGTCGTGCTCGGCTACACGCCGCTGTTCCTGCGCCTCGACGTCATCCCGCTGGGCCTGGCGTTCACCGGCTGGGGTCTCGGCCTGGCGGCCGGCATCCTGCTGATCGGGCACCGGCTGGCCCACCGCATCGGCGCGGTGCAGACAGTCGGCGTCGCACTGCTCGGCCTGCTGGTCTGCATGGTCCTGTTCGCCACCTCCACCGGCACCGCCATGTCGCTCGTCGTCCTCGTCGTCGCCGGCCTGTTCATGGGCCTCGCCAACGCCAACCTGACCGACCTGGCGCTCGGGCTCGGCTCCGCCGACCGGCGCGTCGCCACCGGCGCGTTCAACCTGGTCCGCTGGGGCGCCGCCGCGCCCGCGCCGATCATCTCCGGCAAACTGGCCGAACACGGCCTCGCGCTGCCGTTCTGGGTCGGCTTCGGGGTGCTCGCCGCCGGCGTGCTCGCGTACCTCGCGTTCGGGCACCTGATGGCGGCCGGCTACGGCGAACGGGTCATCTGGAACCGGGCCGCCCGCCGCGCCGAGCACGCACCGGAGGAGCCGGTGGGGGAGGCCTACTGACGGGTCCGGTCTTGCCGGGTGGCGTCAGGCCAGCGCCCGCCACAGCAGGTAGAACCCGATGGCGGTGCCGAACACCACGATCACCGTCTTCAACACCACCTGCGGAAGCCGGCGGGCCAGCCGCGCGCCCGCGTACCCGCCGAACAGGGTGGCCGGCGCGACCACCGCGACGGCCGCCCAGTTCACCGGGCCGAACAGGGCGAACACCACGAGCGTGGTCAGCCCCACCACTGCCGAGAGCAGGTTCTTCATCGCCGACACCCGGGCCAGCGTCGCGTCCAGCACCAGCGCCAACCCGGCCACCAGCATCACCCCGAGGGCCGCGCCGAAGTAGCCTCCGTACACAGTGCCGAGCGCGACCATGGTCTGGACCGTGACGGTACGGCGGCGCGCGCCCAACCGTTCCGGATGGCCGACCAGCCGGCGCAGCGGACCCTGGAACGCGAGTACGGCGGTAGCGCCCAGCACGAGGAACGGCACCACCAGCTCGAACGCGCGCGCCGGAGTCGCCAGCAGCAGCGCGCACCCGGCGATCGTACCGAGGACGGCGGTGGGCAGCAGCGACCACAGCTCCCGCCCGCGCGGCAGGTCCACCCGGCTGCCCGCCACGCTCGCCACGTACCCCGGGAAGACCGACACCGAGTTCGAGACGTTCGCCGCCACCGGCGGCAGGCCGGTGGCGATCATCGCCGGGAACGTGATCAGCGAGCCACCACCGGCCACCGCGTTCACAGTGCCCGCGGCGAGACCGGCGGCGAGCAGGAGCGCGGCGTCGGAGAGATCCATGGTCCCCCGAGGCTAGTCGGTCGGGGCGGCGAGCGCGCACCGCGCCAGTTCGGACGCGCACCGCGCCAGTTCGGGCGCGCATCGCGCCAGTTCGGGGAAGTGGCGGTATCCCGGGCCGGTTGATGCCGCCACCTCCCCGAACTGGTGGACGAGATGGTGGGGCGGGGTGGAAATGGGCGCGGCGGGTGCGTCGTTAGGATGAGGGCGCGACGGACGAGTCGACCGGGCGGTCGCGTCGACGGGCTCCGGCCCGTCGCCGAGGAACGTCCGGACTCCACAGGGCAGGGTGGTTGCTAACGGCAACCCGGGGTGACCCGCGGGACAGTGCCACAGAAAACAGACCGCCGGCCCGTAACGGGACGGTAAGGGTGAAACGGTGGGGTAAGAGCCCACCAGCACCCCGGGTGACCGGGGTGGCTCGGTAAACCCCACCCGGAGCAAGGCCAAGAAAGGGCCGTCACCGCAAGATGACGACCCGCGCAGACGCTTGAGGGCTGCCCGCCCGATGTCTGCGGGTAGGCCGCTGGAGCCTGCCGGCAACGGCAGGCCGAGATGGATGGCCGCCGCCGGTGCGCCTATGGGCGTGCCGGTCACAGAATCCGGCGTACAGGTCGACTCGTCCGTCGCCCACCAGCTCAGAGCCGTGATCATGGCTCTGAGCTGGCCGTTTATCCGGTGCTGTTGGTTGACCTTGGTCATCGTTGGGTGGCGTTTGACGGCCTGGCCACGGCCTGAGACGGCCTGGAGACGGCCTGAGTGCTGGCTCAGTAAGCCTCGTGCTGGCTTGGCCGCTGCGGCAACGCGCGGGAGCAATCCGCCATAGCCATCACTTCAACTCGTGCCACTCTCCTGCCCGACGAGCATCACCCGTGCGGACGAACTCCTCGACAACCTGCCAGGCGCGTTCGAGATTGAGAACAAAGTCCGCGGTGAAGTCGACCAGGCCGTCGAGCACCACCACTGCCGCATCTGCGTCCGCAGGCTCATCGGCGGCCAGGAGGGACACGGCGTCCTCGTCCGTCATCAGATGGACGACCGCCGCAGAACCCGCGAACCCGAGCGTCAGCACAGGGAACGCGGCGCTGCCCCGTACTTCGAGGTAGCCGCGCCCCTGGGCACGCAGCTCGTCGAACCGCTCGGTGAGGCTGGCGAAGTCCGACCGTTCCACCGGAGCGAACTTCCCTGACGTCGGAGACGTGGCGCTCCACGACATGGGCACCCGGCAACCTCCTCGACGACCACGAGGGTACGGCTGCGGAGCGCGATCGGTGACCCGGTGATCCGGTGGCAAGCCAGTCCTGGGGTTGGACTGGCGCGGCAGGCGGAAGCCCCGGCCACCCGCGCAGAGTGGCCCCGCAGGCTTCCGTCACGGCCTGGCTTGCAACTGGCTGCTACTCCCGGTTGAGGGCGGTCTCCCGGCGGCTGTCGGTGGCTCACCGCCCCGGCGCCGTAGGCGGCCGGGGCGGCTTGCCGCCGGCCGGGCTTGCCGCCCCCGCACCGCGCGCAGCGCGGTGCCTTGATGTTCGCGTCCTCTACGGACTCACGCGAAACCTCGCGGGTCTGGGGCTCGATTGGGCTCAGGTTGTCGTAGGTCGGCTCTACAGTACGTCCTGCTGTTCGTCTCTCCATGGAGCTGACTCTTCAGGATGGGGTTGAGTTGATGGGGTACAGCCGTCGCGATATGCCAACTCCCTACGGCATCGTGGAGTACTGGAGGAGCAGGTATGAGCAGGTCTTTCCGCACCTAAGGGCCTGGTCTATCGGCTGGGGCGAGCCGTTCTGCTTCAGATGCGGCTGGCTGGCCCCGGTAGATGACACGCAGGCCACTCTTGCTGCTGTCTGGAACTCGGCTAGTGGCTGGCTTGATAGAGCACACTTGCAGGACTTGGCCCTCGGTGGCTCAAACAGGCCAGAAAACCTTGTCCTGCTATGCCGACAATGTCACGACATCATGGACCCCTGCGAGAGTAGGGAAGAGGCGCTTGCGTATGTGAATGACGGGATTCCCGCTGATGGTTGGTGGCAGTTGCATACCGACACCATTTTCGGACCCCGGGCGAACCTTAGCGTGACCTATAAGACCAAGCTCATGCGAGATGTCTATATCCGGTGGGTTGAGTATAAGCGAGTGATCGAGGCCGCAAGGCACGGCGATCCGCAAGCGATCAAGCGCGTTGAGAAGATCTTGGAGCGGGTCAAGGCCAACGCCGAGTCCGAGGGGCGCGACTTCTCGATCACCATCGACGATCTGCAACGCTCCAGTCCTGCGGGCGATGGGTTCAGCGCTCTCTGACGGCCTGGCGGCGGCCTGCAGCAGCCTTCGTGAGGCTCCGCTCCTGGTTGGAGGGGGTGCGGTGATCTTAGTCCGGCGTACAGGTCGACTCGTCCGTCGCCCACCCAGCTCAGAGCTCTGATCAAGATTCTGAGCTGCTTCTAGTACGCGTCGACGGTCGTCGTTGGTCAGCAAGCTCTCGCGGTGCCGACGTCGCCCGTCGTCCCGGCGGTGCTGCCTCCGCGCGGCGTCGTCCAGCCAAACCGGCCGCACGTCGTCGGGATCCTCCGATGGCCGCCGTCTGTACCGGTCACCCACTATCGGAATTCGTGGATGACCTCGATCGAATCGACGATGTGCGCGTTGAACTCGTCGAGTTCGTCGGCTGCAACCCACAGCATCGGAGCGGCGGATCCGCCGAAGGGCCGTGTCGAGTAGCGGCCCAGGAAACCTGTCTCGACGTGGAAGCGGGCCACGTAGCGCACGGGTCCGAACAGGTTCCAGTTCTGCGCAGCCCTGACCGCGAAAGCCTCGTCGAGCATCGGGAAGAAGTGAGTTTGCTCCGGCGAGAGTGGCGGCCACCTGCGCCCCCCTGCCTCGCGGACGAGGTCGAGTTCCTGCTGTCCCAGGGGGCGCCACAGCACTGTGGTTACGTCGCTGCTCACGTCGCCCCCGCTGCCTTGATCGTGATACCGGACAGTCCCGCCGGAGCGAACATCGCAGCACCTCGTGCCTGTTCAGTGTGAGATTTGCAGATGACCGTGCCGCTTGGAGGAGCGGAACTGAGCGTGCGACGGAGACTTCGGATCTTGCCACGAGCACCGACCACTGTCAGGCTTCGAAGATGACCTTGCTCAGACTGATCGAGACCACTCCCGGACAGTATTCGCTGCTGCTGGATGCCGGGACCACTCCAGTCGACAGTGTGATCGGGGAGCTTGGTCACGAGCCCAACGGGTACTTCTGGGCAGGCGTCGCGGAGGTTCTTGTCAGCACCGAGGCCCCGACGCTCGAAGGTCGATTCGCCTATGACCCTGAGGCCGGCATGTTCTGCGCCTACGGCACCGATCGAGGCGCGCTGCAAGAGCTGGAGGCCTTGATGAAGGCGGTAGCCACTGGCGGCGAACGTATGCGGCGGCTGGTCAACGACGCCGAAGCGCGCGGGTTCGAGTTCGACGACTGACAGCTGAAGCGGGCGGTTGACGAGGGAGACGTAGCGCTCCACGCGGTGTCCACCGGCAACCTCCTCGACGATCGCGACGCTCTGGCTCCGGAGTGGTCGCCGAATTCGCAGGAGTGCCAGGCGGTCGTGGCGCTAGCATCGGCCACCCGTCACTGTCGCGGCGGGCTCAGGGGAGGAGAGGCGATGGCGGACGTATCGGTCGATGTGCCGTCGCCCCTGCGTACGTGCATCGCCTTCTGCGAGGTCGAGTGCGTTGTCGGATGCTGCGGGATCGATGCCGTCTCCACGGACCCCGACCTGATCGAGGAATGGTGTCGCCAGGTGGGCTCGGCCGCGGTGATCGAGGCTCGGCTTCAACTCATCGAGCTGATCGAGGTGGTCGAGGACCGCTCCCGTTGCGTCGCGTCGGACGTCCTGAACCACCGCACGCATGACGAGGCCGCGCGGCGTGAGTTGCTGGACTTCCTGGCCGCGCTCGACGCCGGACTGGCTGCCGGGGATGCGTCCGTGAGCGGTGCTGACACCTAGGGAGCCGGTGGCCGGTCCGGGAACGGCTGGGTAGCCCGGGGGCCATCAGGACTTGCGATGATCCGGTGATGACCTCCTACGTGTCCCACACCACCGTGGACTGTGCCGACGCCTACGCCCTGTCCCGCTGGTGGGAAGCCGTCCTCGACTACCGGGAGGACCCGGACGATCCGAACGAGCCGGGCCACGAGGAGTGCATGATCTACTCGCGGGACGGGCGGCACCGCCTGCTCTTCATCGAGGTACCGGACGCCAAGCAGGTCAAGAACCGCATCCACCTCGACCTGCGCCCGGTCGAGGGCACGCGCGACGAGGAGTTGGCCCGGCTGACCGGCCTGGGCGCGGCGGTGGTGGCCGACCGGCGTGAGCCTGACGGCACCGGCTGGGTGGTGCTCGCCGACCCGGAGGGCAACGAGTTCTGCATCCTCCGCAGCGACGCCGAGGTGGCCGCCAGCCGACCGTGACAGGTCCGTCCCCCTCCAGCGATCTTGGAGTTGTGGCGCCCGGAACAGCCCTTCCGCGCAGTTTGCGAGGTGCCACAACTCCAAGATCGACGAGTGCCGGAGCGCGGGGCGGCGGAGCGGTGGGGCGCCGCGCGTGGGACGGCGCGGGGCACGGGGGCCGGTGTGGGACGCTGCGGGGGTGATCGAGCTTGCGGACATCCAGGCGGCCGCCGACCGGATCGCCGACGTCGTCGTACACACTCCGACCGTGCCCAGCCCGGGACTGACCGAGCTGCTCGGCGTACCGGTCACCGCCAAGCTGGAGCTGCTGCAACGTACCGGCTCGTTCAAGGCCCGTGGTGCGGCGGCCAAGCTGCTCGCGCTCGACGACGCGGAGCGGGCGGCCGGGGTGGTAGCGGTCAGCGGTGGCAACCACGGCATCGCGGTCGCGGTGATGGCCGGCGCGCTCGGGGTGGCGGCGACAGTGGTCATGCCCCGGACGGCGCCCGCCCGCGCGGTCGAGGTGGCCCGCGCCGCGGGGGCGGACGTGCGCCTGACCGAGGACATGGCCGGCGCGTTCGCGCTGATGAACCGGCTGCGGGACGAGGGCGTCACGCTGCTGCACCCGTTCGACGACCCGATTGTGCTGGCCGGGCAGGGCACTGTCGGGCTGGAGTTCGCCGACGACGCCGGTGAGCTGACCGACGTGCTGGTCAGCATCGGCGGTGGCGCGCTGATCTCGGGCGTGGCGGCGGCGCTGCGGGCGCGGCGACCGGGGGTACGGATCTGGGGCGTCGAGACCGAGGGCGCGCAGGCGATGTCGCAGGCGCTGGCGAAGGGCGGCCCAGTCGAGGTGCCGCTGTCGTCGATCGTCACCACGCTCAGCGCGCCGAGCGTCTCGCAGCTCACCTATGACCATGTGACCGCGCTGGTCAGCGACGTCCTCGTGGTCTCCGACGCCGAGGCGGTGCGGGGCACGCTGGAGCTGGCCGAGCACGCCAAGGTGTGGGCCGAGCCCGCCGCCGGGTGCCTGCTGCCTGCCGCCCGCCGGGTGGTCGAGCGGGTGGGCGCCGACGCCCGGATCGGCCTGGTGGTCTGCGGCGGCAACGCCACGGTGGCCGACGTGACCGCGTGGGCCGGCCGCTTCGGCCTCTGACCCGCCGCGCCGCGACCGCCGCGACCGCCGCGACCGCCGCGACCGCCGCGCCAAGCGCGCGACCGCGCCGCGCGACCGCCGCGACCGCCGCGCCAAGCGCGCGACCGCGCCGCGCGACCGCCGCGCCACACGAACGACAGAACCCGGGGGTACGCCGGCCGCCTCCGGTCCGGACGGGTGGGATCGGGACGACCGGCGTACGTCAGGACGTGGCCGGGCTGACGCCGTCGAGCAGTTCGGCGAGCCGGGCCGCGGTGGTCGGGGCGTGCAGGTGCAGCCGCGCCACGTTGATGCTGTCCGTGCCGACCACGGCGAGCAGCGCCTCTCCGTTGATCGCGTACACGCTGAGGTAGCCGCCCGCGTTGCGCACCGTGGACTGCTGGAAGTCGCCCTGTCCGAGCCGGAACCCGACCTGGCGGCCGAGTCCGTACGTGGTGGCGGCGAGCGCGGCCAGGTCGTCCGGGTCGGCGCCGTTCTGCAGGTTGTGCGTGACGAGCAGGCCGTCGACGCCGCCGAGGACGCAGCCGTGCACGCCGGGGATCTGCAACCGCAGCGCGGAGAGTTCCTGGGCGATGGCCGGGTACGGCAGTGCCGGGTTGCCGGCCAGCGACTGTGGAAGCGCCCGTGGTGGCGGCAGGGTGCCGGCTTGGGCGCGCGTACGGCGGGGGAGGTCGTCCACCCGGCTCACAGTTCCAGGCTCTCCTCGATCGTGCGCAGTTGGTGCCGCGCCATCGCGAGGTTGGCCCGGCTCTTGCTCACCATCAGGTAGAGGAACAGGCCCTTGCCGGTGCGGTTGCTCAGCGGGCGGATCAGGTGGTACTGGCTGCCGAGCGTGATCAGGATGTCCTCGATCTCGTCGTCGAGCTTGAGCATCTCGATGGTGCGCAGCTTGGCGCGTACGACGTCCGTGTTGCCGGCGGCGGCGACCGTCAGGTCGATCTCGCCGGTGCCGCCGGCGACGCCGAGGGTCATGCCACTTGTGTAGTCGACGAGCGCGGCCCCGATCGCGCCGTCGATGTTCATCGCGTTCTTCAGCGCGATGTCAAGGTTGCCCACGATTTTCTCTCCCCAGCTCGGGTCGCTGTCCGCTGGAAGCGCGACAGCGGATTCGTCCGTCGAGGCTCGCATATGGAGTCGTGCGATGCACCCGGGCCACCGGTGATCCACCTGAGCGGGCCCTGCCGGACCGGCCACCGGTTCCGCCGAAGGGGACACACCGTCCCATTGTCGATCACCGTTCGTCCTGCTACCTCGGGTGCACCCGCCCTATGTAGAGTTCCGATAGAGTGCCGCTGTGCGACTGACCATCCCGGTGGCGAAGGTGCTCTCGGCGCTGCTCGCCGAGCCCGAGGCGCCGCGTTACGGCCTCGACCTGATGCGGCTCACCGGCCTGCCCAGCGGGACGCTCTACCCGGTGCTGCACCGTCTCCAGGCGGCGGGCTGGCTCGCCGCCGACTGGGAGGACGTCGACCCGGTGACCGCCGGCCGCCCGGCCCGCCGCTACTACCGCCTCACCGGCGAGGGCATCCGGTCGGCCCGGCTGGCGCTGGCCGAGCTGCGTGCCCTCGTACCCTCCGAACGTGCCGGCGGCGCGGACCCGGCCGGGGCGCCGGCGTGGTGACCCGGCGGGTGGCGGCGCTGCTGCTGCGGGTCGCGGTACGCCGGTGGCCGGCGGAGCTGCGTGCCGGCCTGGCCCGGGAGTGGGCCGCCGAGCTGCACGAGCTGGCCCGCACCGGCCGCCGCTGGGGGATGCTCCGGTTCGCCGCGAGCCTGGCGGCGCGCCGGGCGGCCACGCCACTGACCGGCCGGGCCGGGTCGCGGCAGCTGGGGCGTACCGCAGGGGTGTTGCTGCTCGCGCCGCCGGCCTGCGTCGCGGTGCTCGTGCTCGCCGGCGCGGTGATGGCCCTGACCCACGGGTGGCTGGAGATGCGCGTGCCGTGGGCCGCAGCCGCGCAGCTGCCGACCTGGTCGGCGCTCACCGCGCTGCTCGGCACGGCGCTCGCGCTCGGAGTCACCCGGGCCGCACGCCGGACCGTACGCGTGGGGGCGCTGCCCACCGCGCTCGGCGTGGTGCTGCCGATCGCCGCGACGGTGACCGCGACGCTCGCGCTGCTCGCCGCGCGAGGTGAGAGCCGGGTGTGGGAGACGGTGCCCGGGCTGCTGCTCTGGCTGGCGCTGCTGACGGCGGCGCTCTGGACCGCCGGGGCGCTGGCCCGCCGGGGCCGGGTCCGGCTCGCGTGGTCGGCCGGGCTGCTCGGCGCGCTTGTGGCGGCCGACGCGGCGGTGGTGCTCGCGGTGGTCACCTCGATCCCGGCCACCGCGCCGGTGGCGGACGGCCTGCCGCCGGACGCGGTGGACCGGATCTCCGCGCCGCTCTGGCTGTTCACCTGCTGGACCGACTCGTCGTTCGGGCTGCCCCGGCCGACCGGGTGGGAACGGTTCCTCATCACCGACCGGGTGCTCGTCGAGCCGATGTTCCATCTGGCCTGCACGCCCTACGCCCTCGCGTACGCGATCGCGGCGGCCCGCCCGGCGCCCGCCGCCGTACCCGGTCCGGAGCCCGTCCCGGCACCCGCCTGAGCGTCAGGCGTTCCAGCTCAGCGCCCGGCCGGCCCGCTCGTAGTGCCCGGCCAGCTCGGCGTCGATCCGCGCGGCGCGCGTCCCGTCTCCACCCGCCAGGTGCCCGGCCCGTGGCCGCCGCGTACCGCGTTGCGTACCGCCGTGGCCACCGAGCCGGTCCGCAGCAGCGTGTCCAGCAGCCGCGACAGCGCCCAGGACGCCAGGTGCCCCAGCCACTCGCCGACCATCACCAGCAGCCCGCCGCCGTCGGACCCGCCCCGGGGCCGGAACAGGTCGGCGGCGTTGCCGAGCATGGTCAGCGCCGGCTGGGTCACCGGCCCACGGCGGACGTCGCCGTTGACGAAGTGGCCCAGCTCGTGGCCGAGCAGCGCGACCCGCGCCGGCCCGTCCAGGGCGCCCCACAGCGGCAGCCCGAGGCCGAGCACACGCCGCCGGCGCAGCCCACCGACGTCGCGTACGCGTTGATGCCGCCGTCGACGCCGATCACGTGCGGCGTCGGTGCGCCCACCGCCGTGGCCACCTCCCGGACCAGGGCGTGCAGCTCGGGCGCCTCGCGTTCGGTGAGCACGTCCAGGTCCCGGTCGAGCCGGCCGAAACGCGGCCGCAGCGCCACCGCGAGCGCGATGAGCGCCACGCCGCCGACCACGGCGAGGTTCGGGAAGGGGTACGCGAACAGCAGCCACACCCCGTTCGGACGAGGGCGGGCATGTCCGGGGTCTTCCGCCGTTCCCCGCCGCAACCGCCCCGACCAGGTCTAATGTGGAGAAGGACGTGACTATTTGTGCCGTTCCGGTGGCGGCCGGGCGGTTCCCGGTGCACAGTGATCGCATGAGCGACGACGGAAGTGGTGGGCACTACTACTGGTGCACGCGACACCACCGGGTCGAGACCGATGCCGACGTGTGCCCCGCCAAGCACGTTCTCGGACCGTACGCCTCAGCCGCCGACGCGGACAACGCCCTGCAGACAGTGCGGGAGCGTAACGACGCGTGGGACGCCGAGGACGCCCGTTGGGCCGGGGAGGGCTGCTAGACGGCGCGGGAGGGCCCGCGTCGAGGTGATCCGTGCTCCGCGAGGGCGAGAGCACGTCCCCAGGAAAGGGAACCGAGATGGCCGAAGCACAGCAGGCCACCCGCCCGGCCGCGAAACGGACGACCGCGAAGAGGACCGCCGCGGGCAGGACGACGACGGTCACCAAGGCGTCGCCGAACGCCTCGGGCGCCGGCGCCGGACGGACACCGGCGAAGAAGGCGGCGGCCAAGAAGGCGGCCGCCAGGAAGGTCGTGTCGGCGGCTCGTAAGGCGCCGGCCACCAAGGCCACCACAAGCAGGACGACGGCGAAGAAGGCCGCCGCTCGTACGGCGCCGGCCGGCCGGGCCACCGCCAAGACCGCGCCTGCGAAGAAGACCACGGCGAAGAAGGCGACCGCGACGAAGACCACAGCGGCCAAGAAGACGGCGGCGAAGAAGACCACAGCGGCCCGGAAGACCACGACGCCCCGGACCACCACGACGCCCCGGACCACCGCGACCGCGAAGAAGGCGCCGGCCCGCAAGACGACGGCGGCGAAGAAGACGACGACGGCGGCCAAGAAGACCACCGGCGCGCGGAAGGTCACCTCGGCGGCGAAGAAGACGACCGCCGCCAAGAAGACCACAGCGGCGAAGAAGACCACAGCCTCGACGCGTCCCACGGCGCGCAAGGCGGCGGCGAAGAAGGCGCCCGCCCGCAAGACCACCACCGCGCGCAAGACCACCACGACGGCGAAGAAGACCACCGCCGCGAAGAAGGCGCCGGCCCGCAAGAGCACCGCAGCCAAGAGCACCACCGCACGTAAGGCGCCGGCCCGCCGCGCCTGACGCCGCGGACACCGCTCCCTCCCGGGGAGCGGAACGTGCGGGGCACTGTCAGGATTGACCGCGTGGTGATCCGACGCGTACTGGCGCCCCGTATCGACTTCGGCGCGCTGCGCCGCGAGCTGGGACTGCCCGAGGGCTTCCCGGCCGCGGCGCAGCGCGAGGCCGACCTGGCGGCCGCCGCGCCGCCGCCCGCAGTCGCCGACCGGACCGACATCCCGTTCGTCACCGTCGACCCGGCGACCTCGCGCGACCTCGACCAGGCCATGCACCTCACCCGCCGTCCCGGCGGCGGCTACCGCGTCCGGTACGCGATCGCGGACGTCCTGACCCACGTACGCCTCGGCGGTGACCTGGAGGCCGAGACGTGGCGCCGCGGGCAGACGGTCTACCTGCCCGACGGCAACGTGCCGCTGCACCCGCACACGCTCAGCGAGGGGGCGGCCAGCCTGCTGCCCGACGCCGACCGGGCCGCCGTGCTCTGGACCGTCGACCTGGACGCCGACGGCGGCACCGCCGCGGTCACGCTGGAGCGGGCGCTGGTGCGCAGCCGGGCCAAGCTCGACTACGGCGGCGTGCAGCGCGACGCCGACGCCGGACGGCTGCCCGAGCCGATCGCCCTGCTGCCCGAGATCGGGGCGCTGCTCACCGCGCGGGGCCTGAGCCGGGGCGCGATCAACCTGCCGCTGCCCGAGCAGGACGTCGAGCCCGACGGCGACGGGTGGCGGCTGGTGCTGCGCGGCCCCGGCCCGATGGAGGAGCACAACGCGCAGATCTCGCTGCTGACCGGGATGGCCGCGGCCGACATCATGCTGGCCGGCCGGATCGGGCTGCTGCGCACCATGCCGCGCCCCCGCCCGGAGGCGGTCGAACGGCTGCGGCTCGCCGCCGGCCCGCTCGGCGTGCCCTGGCCGGACGGCACACCCGTGGGTCAGGTGCTCGACGGGCTGGACACCTCCCACCCCCGGGTGGCCGCCTTCGTCGACCAGGCCGCCGAGCTGATGCGCGGCGCCGCGTACACCTCGTTCGACGGTGACCTGCCCGAGCAGCCCGAGCACGGCGGGGTGGCGGCCGCGTACGCGCACGTCACGGCGCCGCTGCGCCGCCTCGCCGACCGCTACGCCACCGAGGTCTGCCTGGCGCTGCACGAGGGCCGCGAGGTGCCCGAGCAGGTACGGGCCGCGCTGCCGAAACTGCCCGAGGTGATGGCCGCGACCGACCGCACAGCGGGCGCCGCCACCCGCGGCGCTGTGGAACTGGCCGAGGCGGTGCTGCTCGCGCACCGGGTGGGGGAGACGTTCGAGGCGGCGGTGCTCGACGTGGACGAACCGCGTCCGGCGGGTAACGGCCGCCCCGGCCGTCCGCCCGGCGGCACGATCGCGCTCGACGAGCCGCCGGTGCGCGCCCGCTGCGCCGGTGAGCTGCCGCTGGGCGAACGCGTCCGGGTACGCCTCACCGCCGCCGACCCGGCCCAGCGCCGGGTGGCCTTCGAACGGGCGTGACCAGCGCGGCGATTGTCACAGCATCGGGATGCACCGCTCGCGGCCCCGCTTTGCGAGGATGAGCGCATGGCTTACGACGCGACCACGCTGCCCGACGTCTCCGGGCTGACCGTCGGCATCATCGGTGGCACCGGCGACCAGGGACGGGGTCTCGCCTACCGGTTCGCCCGGGCCGGGCAGACCGTGCTGATCGGCTCCCGCACCGCCGAGCGGGCCACCCAGGCCGCCGCCGAGATCGCCGCCCTGCCGTACGTACCGGAGGGTGCCGTCGTCTCCGGCGGCGACAACGAGGACGTCGCCCGGCGCAGCGACGTGGTGATCGTGGCGGTGCCGTGGGACGGGCACGCGGCCACAGTCGCCGCGCTCGCCGGACCGCTGGCCGGCAAGATCGTGGTGGACTGCGTCAACCCGCTCGGCTTCGACAAGCAGGGCCCGTACGCGCTCACCGTCGCCGAGGGCAGCGCCGTTCAGCAGGCCGCCGCACTGCTGCCCGAGTCCCGGGTCTGCGCCGCGTTCAACCACGTCAGCGCGCCGCTGCTGGCCGACCCGGAGATCGACCGGATCGACCTGGACGTGCTGATCTGCACCGAGGACCGGGAACTGGTGGGCGTGGTCGGCGCGCTGGCCGCGCGGATCCCCGGCATGCGGGGCATCTACGCCGGGCGGCTGCGCAACGCCCACCAGATCGAGGCGTTCACCGCGAACCTGATCGCGATCAACAAGCGCTACAAGGCGCACGCCGGCATCCGGGTCACCGACCTCTGACGCGTCGCGCCGCCGTCGCGGCGGCGCGTGTTAAAAAGGGGCCCCTTCTCTACGCCAGGCGTTAAGAAGGGGCCCTTCCTTACACCTCAGAAGGTGTGCTCGGCCGCGGGGAACTCGCCGCCGCGCACCTCGTCGGCGAACCGGCGGGTGGCGTCGGTCAGCGCGCCCGCCAGGTCGGCGTACCGCTTCACGAAGCGCGGCGCCCGGCCGGTCCGCAACCCGGCCATGTCCTGCCAGACCAGCACCTGCCCGTCGGTGTCCGGGCCGGCCCCGATGCCGACGGTGGGGATGGGCAGCTCGGCGGTGACCCGCTTGGCCACCTCACCCGGCACCATCTCCAGCACCACCGCGAACGCGCCCGCCTCGGCCACCGCCCGCGCGTCGGCGAGCACCTCCTCGGCGGCCTCGCCCCGGCCCTGCACCCGGTAGCCGCCGAGCGTGTGCTCGCTCTGCGGGGTGAAGCCGATGTGCGCCATCACCGGGATGCCGGCGCCCGTGATCGCCTCGATCTGGGCGGCGCAGCGTCGCCCGCCCTCCAGCTTCACCGCGTGGCAGCCGCCCTCCTTCATGAACCGCACCGCGGTGCGCAGCGCCTGCGCCGGTCCCTCCTCGTACGAGCCGAACGGCAGGTCACCGACGATCAGCGAGTGCTTCGTGGCCCGTACCACGGCACGCACCAGCGGCAGCAGCTCCTCGGCGGTCACCGGCAGCGTGGTCTCGTAGCCGAAGACGTTGTTCGCCGCCGAGTCGCCGACCAGCAGCACCGGGATCCCCGCCTGGTCGAAGATCGAGGCCGTGTACTGGTCGTACGAGGTCAGCATCGCCCACCGCTCGCCGCGCTCCTTGGCGGCGATCAGGTCGCGGGTGCGTACCCGCCGGGTGGCCGGCCCGCCGTAGAGGGCGGCCACCTCGGCCGGGGTGGACTCCACCATGACAATCTCCTTCCTCGAGGCCGCGCACGCGGTCCCCGGGTTCCCCGCGATCGTCGCACCGGGCGGCGGGCCGCGGGCAGGTCGGAGTGGAGGATGTCACTCCCCGGCCCGGGGGAGCGGTCAGCCGTCCTCGCGCCACCGGTTGGTGATCGGCAGCCGCCGGTCCCGCCCGAACGCCTTCATGGAGATCTTGGTGCCGGGCGCGGACTGCCGTCGCTTGTACTCGGCGGTATCCACCATCCGCAGCACCTTGTCCACCACGGCCGGGTCGTGGCCGGACTCGACCAGGCCGTCACGGCCCAGGTCGCCGTCGACGTAGCCGATCAGGATCGGGTCGAGCACGTCGTAGTCGGGCAGCGTGTCGCTGTCGAGCTGGCCGGGGCTCAGCTCGGCCGACGGCGGCTTGCCGATCGAGTTCTCCGGGATCGGCGGCGTCTGCCCGCGCCGCACCGCGTCCGTGTTGCGCCACTTCGCCAGCCGCCACACGAGCGTCTTCCAGACGTCCTTGACCGGGTTGTATCCGCCCACCGAGTCGCCGTAGAGCGTCGAGTAGCCCACCGCCAGCTCGCTCTTGTTGCCGGTGGTGAGCACCAGGTGGCCCTCCTGGTTCGACAGCGCCATCAGGATCACGCCGCGTACCCGGGCCTGGAGGTTCTCCACCGCCACTCCGGACAGCGACATGTTCGCCAGGAACGTGTCCACCATCGGCTGGATCGGCTCGACCCGGTAGTCCAGGCCGGTGCGCTTCGCCAGGTCCTCGGCATCGGTGCGGGAGTGCTCGGAGGAGTGCTGGCTGGGCATCGAGACTCCGACGACCCGCTCCGGGCCCACCGCGTCCACCGCGATGGCCGCCGCCACCGCCGAGTCGATGCCGCCGGACAGGCCCAGCACCACCGAGGGGAAGCGGTTCTTGTCGATGTAGTCGCGCAGGCCCAGCACCAGCGCGTGCCACACCTCGGCCTCGTCGGCGACCGGCTCGATGATCCCGCCGTCCGCAGCCGGACCGGACGGCGCGGCCGGGATCGCCGGGATCTCGTGGCGGGCCACCCGCATCCCGTCGGCCGGCGCGACGGTCCCGCCGGGCGCCCCGGTCGCCGCCGGCAGCTCCAGGTCGTGCACCAGCAGGTGCTCGACGAACTGCGGCGCCCGGGTCAGCAGCATGCCGTCCGCGGCGACGACCATCGAGTCGCCGTCGTAGACCAGCTCGTCCTGGCCGCCGACCATGTTCACGTACGCGATGGCGGCCCCGGCCTCGGCGGCGCGCCGGCGCACCAGCGGCAGTCGCGCGTCGTCCTTGTTCAGTTCGTACGGCGAGCCGTTGATGCTCAGCACCAGCCCGACGCCCGCCTCCCGGGCCACCGCGAACGGCCCGCCGGCCTGCCACAGGTCCTCGCAGATGGTCAGCGCCACGTCCACCCCGCCGACGCGCACCACTGTCAGCGTGTCACCGGGCACGAAGTAGCGGTCCTCGTCGAAGACGCCGTAGTTGGGCAGATGGTGCTTGAAGTAGGTGGCCACCACCTCGCCCCGGTGCAGCACCGCTGCCGCGTTGCGGGCGCCCCGGCCCGGTTCCGCGTCCGAGCTGACCTGGGGAGGGCCGTCCGCGTCCAGGTAGCCGACCAGGACCGGCAGGTCACCGAGGCCGTCGGCGGCCAGGTCGGCGGCGAGCCGGTGCAGCGCGGCGCGGGACGCGGCCACGAACGAGCGGCGGAACACCAGATCCTCGACCGGGTAACCGGTGAGCATCAGCTCGGGGAACAGGACGAGCTGGGCGCCGGCGTCGGCGGCCTGACGGGTCCACGAGCGGACCAGGCCGGCGTTTCCGGCGAGGTCGCCTACCGTCGGGTTGACCTGGCACAGGGCGAGACGCAGGGTGGGCATGCGTTTATCTTCCCCCAGCCGTCCGGGCCGAATCCGACAGGTCGCGGGAGACCGGGGCGGCGCAGCGCGCGTCCCGCCCGTCCGGACACGGCGGGACGGCCGGCCGGGGAAGGCGTAACGTCGGCGTAACGAGCCCGGTGGAGACTGGGCGGTCAGGCCGGGCCGGCCCGACCGGTGCGGACGTACGTGTCACGAGGGGTGGAAGTGGACCGTCAGCAGGAGTTCGTCCTCCGCACGCTGGAAGAGCGGGACATCCGTTTCGTCCGGCTGTGGTTCACCGATGTGCTCGGCACGCTCAAGAGCGTCTCGGTGGCCCCGGCGGAGCTGGAGGCGGCCTTCGAGGAGGGCATCGGCTTCGACGGCTCAGCGATCGAGGGCTTCGCCCGGGTGTTCGAGTCGGACATGGTGGCCATGCCGGACCCGACCACGTTCCAGGTCTTCCCGTTCGAGGGCGGGGTCAGCGGCGAGAGCGCCCGGATGTTCTGCGACATCATGCTGCCCGACGGCAGCCCTTCCTGGGCCGACCCGCGGCACGTGCTGCGCCGGATGCTCTCCCGGGCGGCCGACAAGGGCTTCACCTTCTACACCCACCCGGAGATCGAGTTCTTCCTGCTGGAGAACGGTCCGCAGGACGGCTCGGTGCCCACCCCGGTGGACACCGGCGGCTACTTCGAGCACACCACGCACGCCGTCGCGCGGGACTTCCGCCGCCAGGCCGTGCTGGCGCTGGAGCGGATCGGCATCTCGGTGGAGTACAGCCACCACGAGGTCGCCCCGGGCCAGCAGGAGATCGACCTGCGCTACGCCGACGCGCTCACCACCGCCGACAACATCATGACGTTCCGGCACGTGGTGAAGGAGGTCGCGCTCTCCACCGGCGTGCAGGCCAGCTTCATGCCGAAGCCGTTCACCGACCAGCCGGGCAGCGGCATGCACACGCACCTGTCGCTGTTCGAGGGGGAGCGCAACGCGTTCCACGACGCCGGCGACCCGATGAAGCTCTCCAAGGTCGCGAAGTCGTTCATCGCCGGGCTGCTCACCCACGCCCGGGAGTACACCGCCGTCACCAACCAGTGGGTCAACTCGTACAAGCGGCTGTTCCCGCAGGCGCTGCCGGACCGGATCACCGAGAGCCCCGCGTACGTCTGCTGGGGTCACCTGAACCGGTCCGCGCTGGTGCGGGTGCCCGCGTACGGCAAGCCGAACTCGGCCCGGGTCGAGGTCCGCTCGCTGGACTCCGCGACCAACCCCTACCTGGCGTTCGCGGTGATGCTCGGCGCCGGCCTCAAGGGCATCGAGGAGGGCTACGAGCTGCCCCCGGGCGCCGAGGACGACGTCTGGTCGCTGAGCAGCGCCGAGCGCCGCGCCATGGGGTACGAGGCGCTGCCGGAGAACCTGGCCGAGGCGATCGACGTGATGGCCGGTTCGGAGCTGGTGGCCGAGGTGCTCGGCGAGCACGTCTTCGACTTCTTCCTGCGCAACAAGCGCTCCGAGTGGGAGCAGTACCGCCGCGAGGTCACCCCGTACGAGCGGCAGCGCTACCTCTCGCTCTAGATCACGCTGGCGCGGTGCCGCTATCGTCTGCGGCACCGCCCCGGCACCACCGCCGGGCGGCGTGAGCCGGGGAGGCGTTGGTGCTGGGAGATCTGCTCGACGGGGCGTGGCAGAGCATCGTGTTCGGGATGGTCGGGGTCGCCCTGATGGCAGCCGGATTCCTGCTCGTCGACCTGCTCACCCCGGGCAAGCTGCGGGAGCTGATCTGGGTGCGCCGCAACGGCAACGCCGCGCTGCTGCTCGCCGCCAACCAGCTCGGCATCGCCGGCATCGTCTTCACCGCCGTGCTGACCAGCTACAGCTCGTTCGCCAAGGGGCTCGCGTCCACTGTGGTGTTCGGGCTGGTCGGCCTGCTGGTGATGGCGCTGGCGTTCCTGGTGCTGGACCTGCTCACCCCGGGCAAGCTGGGCGACGTCATCGCCGCCGACGAGCCGCACCCGGCGGCCCGGGTCAGCGCCGCCACCCACTTCGGCGCCGCGCTGATCGTCTGCGCCTGCATCGCCTGAGGGGTGTCGTACCCCCGGGTTAGCGTCCGGGGGTGAACCGCACCGACCGCCTCTACGCCCTGGTCGAGGAGCTGCGGGCGGTCTCGCCGCGCCCGCGCAGCGCGACCTGGCTGGCCCGCCGCTTCGAGGTGAGCACCCGCACCGTCGAGCGCGACATCTCCGCGTTGCAGGGCGCCGGGGTGCCGATCTGGGCCGAGCCGGGCCGCACCGGCGGCTACGTGGTCGACCGGGCGCGCACGTTGCCGCCGGTCAACCTGACACCGGCCGAGGCGGTGGCGATGGCCGTCGCGCTGCACCGGCTCGGCGGCTCACCGTTCGCCCCGGCGGCCGGCGCCGCGCTGCGCAAGCTGGTCGCGGTGATGCCGCCGGCCGCGGTGGCCGAGGCGCACCGGCTCGCCGGCCGGGTGCACCTGGTCGGCGACGGGCCGGGCACACCCGTCCCGGCCGCCGTCGCCGACGCGGTCGCCGCCGGGCGGGTGCTGCGCCTGCGGTACGCCGACCGCGGCGGTGCCGATTCGGCGCGCGACGTGGAGCCGCTGGCCTACCTGGGCAACTCGGTGCACTGGTACCTGGTCGCCTGGTGCCGGCTGCGCGACGGTGTGCGCTGCTTCCGCACCGACCGGATCCGCTCGGTGCACCCGCGCGCCGAGCCGGTGACCCGGGAGTGGCGTCCCGGCGACCTCGACGTGCCGGTCGACCGGGTGCGCCCGCTCACCCTGGTCTGAAACCCGACAGCGCGGGTCGCCTGCCTCGGCGATCCTGGTGGGTCTGCCGTCCCTGGGGAGGAACGCCGGTGCCCGACACGCTCAGCTATGCCGACGCCGTGCGCCTGCTCGGTGGCGAGAAGAGCAGGGTCGTCGACTGGTTCGACAAGCTGACCGGGGGCGCCTTGCTGGTCGCGTCGGTGCCGGTGCCGGCGCTGCTCGGCATCTTCGACGCCAAGGCGGAGTTCGTCCGGCTCGGCCACGAGCTGGTGCGCACGGCGTCCGAGAAGCGCTCCGGGCTGTCCCGGTACGGGCGGACGCAGCGGCTGGAGGCGGCGCACGCGGTGATCGCGGTGACCGCGTTCTTCGAGGCGCTCCGCGAGATCGACCTCCCGTTCGATGTCGAGGAGCTTCGCGTCACCGCGGCGGAGCAGGTGACGCTGGCCGGGGCCGGGCCGGTGCTGCCCGACGACGACGTCGACGACCACCTCTTCGCCATCCCCGTGCCGCTGCCCGGCCCGCACCTGCCGTATCCCGCGCTCCGTGAGGCGCTCGTCCGCTACTACGACGGGTTGCTCCGGCCGCTGGTCTACTTCCTGGACGGGCTCGCCGGCTTGGGCGACGTCGACGGGAGCCTCCCGGTCCGCCGGGCGCTGCTGCGGCTGCCTTCGGTCGCCGCCGACCGGCACCGGGACCTGCTCACCCGACTCGCCGCCGACTTCCCGGAGGTGTCGCTCTGGCTCGACCTGCACGAGCACGAGGCGACCCGGGCGGAGGTGCGTCGGCTGTCGCTCGGACTGGCCGACCTGCGGCAGTCCCTGGCCGAGCTGTCCATCGGCCGTGCCCCGGACCCGCGCCGGGCCGCGCTCGCCGCCGCGTACGCCGCCGAGCTGCGTCGGCCGGTGATCTCCTCCGGTGACGTGCCCGCGGGGTTGACCGTGCCGACCCTCGGCGAGGCGTACGTGCCGCCGCTGTGCCGGATCGCCGAGTTGGGCTCGCTCGCGCGTCCCGGCGACGAGACCTGGTGGGCCGGACAGCCGGTGCGGGTCGATCTCTGGCAGTCCCTGGTGGTCCATCTCACCGGGCCCGGCGGGACCCGGGCGCCGCTGCTGGTCCTCGGGCAGCCCGGATCGGGTAAGTCGGTGCTCACCCGGGCCCTCGCCGCCCAGCTACCGGCGGCGGACTTCCTCGTGGTCCGGGTGGTGCTCCGCGAGGTGTACGCGGCCGGCGACCTGCAGGACCAGATCGAGCAGGCGATCCGCAACGACACCGGGGAGCGTCTCGAGTGGCCGGCGCTGGCCCGTTCGGCGGGGGACGCGCTGCCGGTCGTGCTGCTGGACGGCTTCGACGAGTTGCTCCAGGCCACCGGCGTCAGCCAGAGCGACTACCTGGAGCGGGTGGTGGCCTTCCAGCGTCGCGAAGCGGCCCAGGGACGGCCGGTGGCGGTGCTGGTGACCAGCCGCACCAGCGTGGCCGACCGGGCGCAGGCGCCGCCCGGCACCGTGGCGGTGCGGCTGGAACCGTTCGACGAGCCACGCGTGGAGGCCTGGGTGCGTTCCTGGAACCGGGTCAACGCGGCCGCGTTCCGGGTCCCGGGTGCGCGCCCGCTCGATCCGGCCATCGTGCTGTCCCACCGGGAACTGGCCGAACAGCCGCTGCTGCTGATGATGCTCGCCCTCTACGACGCCGAGGGACGCGACCTGCGTCAGGCCGGGGAGTTGCGCCGTGGCGAGTTGTACGAGCGGCTGCTGCGGCGTTTCGCCCGGCGGGAGGTGAGCAAGCACCGCGCGGGCCTGCCCGGGCCGGACCTGGAGCGGGCTGTGGAGGCGGAGCTGCGCCGGCTCGCCGTGGTGGCGTTCGCGATGTTCAACCGGGGCACCCAGTGGGTCACCGCCGAGGAGTTGGGCGCCGACCTGGCGACGTTGCCCATCGCCGGCGCGGCGGAGGTCCGGCCGGACGGGCTGCGCGTCTCGTTACCGGCCGCCGAGCTGGTGCTGGGCCGGTTCTTCTTCGTCCACCGGGCACAGGTCGCCGCCGAGCAGCGGCGCCGCGAGACGTACGAGTTCCTGCACGCGACGTTCGGTGAGTTCCTGGTCGCGCGGCTCACCGCTGAGGTGGTGGCCGACCTGGTGACCCGGGAGTCCGCCGCCAGCCTGTCCTGGGGCGGCGGACCCGCCACCGACGACCTGTTGCACGCGTTGCTGTCGCACGCGGTGCTGACCAGCCGGGCCACCGTCCTCGGCTTCCTCGTCGAACAGGTGGCGGGGTGGGGTGAGGCACAGCGCGGCACCTCCGTCCACCTGCTGCTGCGGTTGTTCCGGGGTGCGGCGTACGAGGCCGGGCCGCGCCGCTTCGACGGCTACCGGCCCCGACGCCTGCGGGTGGCCGCCCGCCACGCCGCCTACAGCGCGAACCTGCTGCTGCTCGTCCTGTCGGCGGCGGGGGAGGTGACCGGGCACGAGCTGTTCCCGGAGGCGGTGGCCCCGGTGGACGAGTGGCGCGCCCAGGTCGGGCTGTGGCGGTCACAGCTCGCCGCCGACGAGTGGGACAGCCTCGCCGACCTGCTCGCCCTGGAGCGAACGGGTGAGGCGTCGACCCGGGACGTCCGCATCCGGGTGGACGGCCGGCTCGCCGTACCCCCCGAGCCGGACCCGGGTTGGGTGTCCGGGCTGCCGACCGGCGGGCCGGGATCCGGCTACCGGCTCCCGGTGGAGGTGCTGACGCGTCTGCGGCGGGCGGCACACCTGAGCTGCGACCGGGGCGAGACGATGCTGCTGCACGCGCTGGAACCGATGATCGACCAGTTGCACACCGCGCTCACGGCCTACCAGACTCCGGCGGGCGGCCCGGCTTTCTCGGCCGCCCGGGCGTTGCTCACCGCATGGCTGTTGCCGTTACGACCGACGAGTCAGCGGCAGCGCCGGGACGTGTACCTGCGCTGCGTGCGGCTGACGGATGAGGTGGCGGATCTGGTCGCGTCCTGGGACCGGGCGGCCTTCCTGCGCCTCCTGTTGGACCGGCTCGCCCTGGACCACGAGGCTTCCGCGGAGGTGGTCGCGGATGTGCTGTCGGCCTGCCGGATCTCCCTGGTCACGGACACGGGGGTCTGCGTCGCGCTACTGAAGTGCGTCGAGCGGGCGATGGGGGCCGACGGGGCGGCGGACCGCAGGTTCGCTGCGGTGGTGGGTGACGTGATCGCCGCCCAGGTCGTCTCGCCCGACCCACTCCATCCGGCGACGATCGAAGCGGTGATCCGCCTGCGCGAACGAGGCTTCGTGCCGGAGGTGCCCGTGACGTTGCCCGGATTCGTCGCGCGCCACCAGGGTGACCGGCTCGACCGGGCACGGCGGCTGGATCTGCTGGTGGGGGAGCGGGCCGAGCTGGCGGAGAAACACCGACAGGACGCTGTCGGGGACACCCGCGAGGCTGGTTCCTGACGACGTCGGCCGACCGGCCGGCGCGGTGAGGAGGCAGCATGTCCAGCACGCCCGTGACCTGGTTCGAGATCGGCTCCGACCGCCCGGACGAGGCGCAGCGGTTCTACTCCGAGCTGTTCGGCTGGAGTTTCGACGAGCAGGGCGGCCCGGGCCTGTCGTACCGGCAGACGGCGGCCGGCGGTGAGCGGGGGATCGGCGGCGCGATCCGGGACACCGACACCGGCAATTACGCGATCTTCTACGCCGAGGTGACGGACGTGCCGGAGACCTGCCGCCGGGCGGAGGCGACCGGCGGCACCGTTCTGACGGCGCCGGTGACCACACCGACCGGTCTGGTGCGTGCCCTGTTGCGCGACCCGTCGGGCAACCTGCTCGGCGTGTTCACCCCGCCCGCCGAGGGCTGAGCGCCGCGCCCTTGCTCCCGGCCCGGCCGGTCGCCGACCGGGAGCAAGTCGTTGCGGGCCGTGCAATCCGTTACGCCCATGTCTACTGTGAACCACTGGTTTCGTGGAATCGAAGCTGGTAACTTCCTGGCACCACGCGTCGCAAGTTCTTGCAACGCCTTCATCCCCTTGCGCCCGTCGTGCGGGCGTGGGTGTCAGGAGAGCGCCATGAGGGGCACCACCACCAACCGCCGCCGGTGGGGAGCGCTCGCGCTCGCCGCCGGCGTGCTCGCCGCGCTGCTGCCGTTCACCGCCGCCGCGGCGGCGAACACCGTCACCGTCTACTACCAGCCACCGGCCGCCTGGGGCACGTCCGTCAACATCCACTACGGCGTGGACGGGCAGGCCTGGACGCCGGTGCCCGGCGTGCCGATGGACACCGCCTGCGCCGGCTGGCGTCGCAAGACCGTCGACCTGGGCGCTGCCACCGGCGCCCAGGTCGTCTTCACCAACGGCAGCGGCGTCTGGGACAACAACAACGGCGCCAACTACCGCCTCGGCGCCGGCACCGTGACCGTCGCCGCCGGCCGGATCGGCACGGGCGACCCGTGCGCCACCCCGTCGCCGTCCGGCACCCCGACTCCGAGCCCGTCCGCCACTGTCGCGCCGAGCCCGACGCCGGGAAACACCGCCGAGGTCTGGTACCACCTCACGCCGCGCGGCTGGACCGCCGCGAACCTGCACTACCGGCCCGCCGGCGGCACCTGGACCACCGCGCCGGGCGTCGCCATGGAGACGCGCTGCGCCGGCTGGGCCCGCCGGATCGTCGACCTCGGCACGGCCACCGGCCTGACCGCCGCGTTCAACAACACCGCCGGCGCCTGGGACAACAACGGCGGCGCGGACTACACCCTGGGCGCGGGGCGCAGCGTCGTCGACAACGGCCGGGTCACCGCCGCCGCCGCGGACCCGTGCGCGCCGGTCACCCCGGACACCACCCCGCCGTCCACGCCGGGCGGCCTCACCGCCGTCGCCGACGGTCTGGCGGTCACCCTGACCTGGACCGCCGCCACCGACGACCGGGGCGTCACCGGGTACGAGCTGACCCGCACCGGGGGAGCCGGCGGCACCACGGTCACCAGCGCCACCACCCGGCACGTCGCGTACGACCTGCGGCCCGGCACCGCGTACACCTGGACCGTGCGGGCCCTGGACGCGGCCGGCAACCGGTCGGCGGCGAGTGCGCCCGCCTCCGCGACCACCGGCACCCCGCAGACCGGCGGTGCCCCGCTCGGCGGCGACCCGCGCGAGGACACCATCTACTTCGTGATGACCGCCCGGTTCGCCGACGGCGATCCCACGAACAACCGCGGCGGCAGCCAGCACGTCGCCTCCGGCAACGCGGCCAACGACGACCCGATGTTCCGGGGCGACTTCAAGGGGCTGGTCGACAAACTCGACTACATCAAGGCGCTCGGCTTCTCAGCGCTCTGGATCACCCCGGTCGTGCTCAACCGGTCCGACTACGACTTCCACGGCTACCACGGCTGGGACTTCTACCGGGTGGACCCGCGGCTGGAGAGCGCGGGCGCCTCCTACCAGGACCTGATCAACGCCGCGCACGCCAAGGGCATCAAGATCTTCCAGGACGTGGTCTACAACCACAGCTCCCGGTGGGGCGCCAAGGGCCTGTTCACGCCCACCGTCTACGGCACCCGCGACGACCAGTGGAAGTGGTACTACGACCAGCCGCAGGCCGGCCGGGAGTACGACCCGATGGTCGAGGCGACCGGGAACGACCCGGCGCTCACGCCGGCGCAGAACGCCAAGGCCAAGGGCCGGCCCTACAACGGCGACGTGTGGTCGTCCGCCGCGCCGGCCGGAAACCAGTGCCTGAACTGGGGTACGCCGACCGGCGGGCGCAGCCCCGAGGGCTACACGCTCTACCAGTGCCAGTGGCCGGTCCCGACCAGCAAGCTCTTCCCCGCCGACAAGTACCACCAGTGCTGGATCGGCAACTGGGAGGGTGAGGACTCACGCAGTTGCTGGCTGCACGAGGACCTGGCCGACTTCAACACCGAGAACGCCGCCGTGCAGCAGTACCTGATCGACGCGTACAACCGGTTCATCGACATGGGCGTGGACGGCTTCCGGATCGACACCGCCGTGCACATCCCCCGGGTCACCTGGAACCGGCGCTTCCTGCCCGCCATCCAGCAGCACGCGGTCGCCCGGTTCGGCGAGAAGGGCAAGGACTTCTACGTCTTCGGCGAGGTGGCCGCGTTCGTCAACGACAAGTGGAACCGCGGCTCGGTCAACCACTCCGCGCAGTTCTTCACCTGGAAGGAGCGCAAGGAGTACAGCCCGGACGACGTACGCGCCGCGATCGAGCAGTACGACCACGAGCAGCTGCTCGGCCCGAACGGGCAGCCGACCACCGACAACGCGTTCCTGCGCGGCAACACGTACCACGCGCCGGACCGCTCGCAGTTCTCCGGCATGAACGTCATCGACATGCGGATGCACATGAACTTCTCCGACGCCGGCAACGCGTTCGGCAACGGGAAGGACTCCGACGACAGCTACAACGACGCCACGTACAACGTGGTCTACGTCGACAGCCACGACTACGGGCCGAACAAGTCCTCCACCCGGTACACCGGCGGCACCGACGCCTGGGCGGAGAACATGAGCCTGATGTGGACGTTCCGCGGCATCCCGACGCTCTACTACGGTTCGGAGATCGAGTTCCGCAAGGGCGCCCGGATCGACTGCGGGCCGACCTGCCCGCTCGCCACCACCGGGCGGGCCTACTACGGCGACCACCTGGCCGGCAGCGTCACCGCCGCCGACTTCGGGGTGGTCGGCTCGGCCGGCGGGGCGGTGGCCACCACGCTCGCCCAGCCGCTGGTCAAGCACGTGCAACGGCTCAACCTGATCCGGCGGGCAGTGCCGGCCCTGCAGAAGGGGCAGTACTCGACCGAGGGCGTGAGCGGCGCGATGGCGTACAAGCGGCGCTTCACCCAGGGCGCGGTGGACAGCTTCGCGCTGGTCACCGTGTCCGGCGGCGCCACGTTCCGCGGGGTGCCGAACGGCCGGTACGTGGACGCGGTCACCGGCGACGTGAAGACGGTCACCGACGGCACGCTCACCGCCGCGGCCGGCGGCAAGGGCAACCTCCGGGTCTACGTGCTCGACCTGCCCGGCAACCCGGCGCCGGGCAAGATCGGCGCGGACGGGCCGTACCTGCGCTGACACGGGCGCGGCGGGGTGGCGGTGCGAGTGCACCACCACCCCGCCGCGGTCCGAGGGGATCAGGCGTGGGTGGCCCCGCCGGGCGCCGGCCAGGAGGAGGGAACGGCCGGTGAGGGGCGGCGGGGCCACCGCGTCACTTGCCGCCCTGGCCCTCCTGCTCGGCCTCGGCGCCCTGGTCGGCCTTGCCCTCCGGGCCGCCCTTGTCGCCACCCTTGCCGTGGTGGCCGGGCCTGCCGTCCGGGCCGCCCTTGCCCGGGCCCGGGAACACGCCCGCCTCGGCGGCCTTGAGCACCGCGTCGGCCTGCTCCTGGGTGAGCTTGCCGTCGGTGACGGCCTGGTCCAGCCGCTCCTTCAGCGCGGCCTGCCGGTCCTCGGTCGACGGCCGCTCCGGCCGCTCCGGGCGATCGCCCTGGCGCTGCTCGTGCAGCTTCTCCAGCGCCGTGGTGACCTTGTCGGTCGAGACGCCCAGCTCCTTGGCGAGCGCCTCGGCGAACTCGGCCTGCCGGTCGGCGTGCTTCTGGCGGCGGTCGTCACCCTGGTCGGTGGTGCTGCTGGCGCTCGAAGACGGGTTCGGGCTCTTGTCGTCGGCGAGCGCCACCGTCGGGGCGGCGATCCCGACGCCGAGCACGCCGGCGGCGGCCAGGCCGGCCAGCAGGTGCTTCTTCGACATCGTGCGGATCATGCGATTCTCCTGTTCGGTGGTGGTGCGATGACGTCACCGACAGTGGTCGCCGGAACTGAGGGCCACCCGTGGCTAACCTGTCAGCGAGCTGGCAATCCCGTCCGGAAAGCCCGAATTATTCGTGTTGCCGGGGTGCCGGAGCGCCCGCGAGGCTGGGCGAAACCCGACGGAAGGCCACTCGATGACACAGTCCGCCATCCGCGAGATCCCGCTCACCGGGCCGGGCTCCGGGCCGTACTCGATCACGGTCGGGCCCGACGGCGCGCTCTGGCTGGCGCTGGCCGGCTCCGGCGGCGTCGCCCGGCTCGGCCTCGACGGTGAGGTACGGACCTACCGCGACGACCCGCCCGGCAGCCGCCCGCTGATCATCGTCGGCGGCCCCGACGGCGCGCTCTGGTACACCCGCTCGGGCGACGACCGGCTCGGCCGGATCACAGTCGACGGCGAGACCGGCTCGGTGGCGCTGCCGCCCGGCTGCGGCCCCTGCGGGCTGGTGGTCGGTGCGGACGGCGCGCTCTGGTACGCCGGCATGAGCGACGACACGGTCGGCCGGGTGAGCGTCGACGGGGAGGTGACGTCCTTCCCGCTGCCGGTGACCAAGGGTTTCCCGTCGATGCTGGCGGCCGGCCCGGACGACGCGCTCTGGCTCACGCTCAACCAGGCGAACGCGATCGCCCGGGTCGGCCTGGACGGGTCGGTGACTGTGCATCCGCTGCCCACCGAGGCGGCCGGGCCGGTCGGCATCACCCGGGGCGGTGACGGCGCGCTCTGGTTCGTCGAGATCGTCGCCGGGCAGATCGGCCGGATAATGCCGGACGGGCGGATCGACGAGTTCCCGCTGCCGGACCGGGCGGCGCGCCCGCACGCCATCGTCGCCGATCCGGCCGGTGGCTGCTGGTTCACCGAGTGGGGCGCCAACCGCGTCGGCCACATCGACCCGGACGGCCACATCACCGCCCACACCCTGCCCACCCCGGCCTCGGAACCCCACGGCCTGACGGTCACCCCCGACGGCGCGGTCTGGGCCGCCTTGGAGATCGGCGCCGTGGCCCACCTCACGACCTCGCCGCGTTGATCATGAGGTTGGCGGCAGTTGTGGATCTCTGAACTGCCGCCAACCTCATGATCGCCGGGGTGGGCCTCAGCCTTGGCGGACGGCGGCGGTCGCCGTCAGGGTGCCTGTGGTGGCGTCCAGGGTGGCGGGGGTACCCACCGGGACGGTGAGCTGGTTGGGGCCGTGGCCGATGGGCAGGCCGCCGAGGACCGGCACGCCCAGGTCGCCCAGGCGGTCGGTGAGCACGTCCACGACCGTGGTGTCCCAGCCGTCCGCGCACTCGGTGAACTGGCCGACCGCCACCCCGGCGATCCCGTCCAGCGCACCGCAGCGGCGCAGGTGGGTGAGCATCCGGTCGATCTTGTACGGCGGCTCCTGCACCTCCTCGACCAGCAGGATCGCCCCGGTCAGGTCGGGCATGTCCGGGGTGCCGATGGACGCGGTGATCAGGCACAGGTTGCCGCCGAGCAGCCGGCCCTCGGCCCGGCCGGGCACCCGCACCGGGAACGTCTCCTCCGCCTCGACCGCCGTCACCGTCACCGGCTCGGCGCTGGTCAGCACGGCGTGCAGCGACTCGGCCGAGCGGATCGGCGTGCGCTCGTCCCGCCACGCGGCGCCCGGCCCGTGCACCCCGGCCAGGCGGGCGCCCCGCCAGAGCGCGAACTGCAACGCGGTGATGTCGGAGAACCCGGCCACCACCTTCGGATCCCGGCGTACCGCCGCCATGTCGATCAGGTCGACCACCCGCTGCGCGCCGTAGCCGCCCCGGGTGCAGATCACCCCGCGGATCTCCGGGTCGGCGAACGCCGCGTTCAGGTCCGCGGCCCGCAGCGCGTCGTCGCCGGCCAGGTAACCCCGCCTGGCGTACGCGTTCGGCGCGGGCACCGGCCGCAGCCCCCAGCCGGTGAGCAGCTCGATGCCGCGGGCCACCCGTTCGGGACGGGTCGGCCCGGACGGGGACACCAGCATCACCGCGTCGCCGGGACGCAGGGCCGGTGGGCGCAGGCAGTCGTCAGGCACGATCGGAGCCTAGGGCCTGCCGGACCGTGCCCTGTCGGGCGTACCGGTTAGCCTCGACGTCGTGGCGACCGCGCTGGTGATCGAAAACGACCCGACCGACGACCTCCGCCGCCTGGGGGAGTGGCTCAGCGAAGGGGGCCTTGAGCTGCGCGTGCTGCGTCCGCACGCCGGTGACCCGCTCCCCGGCGACCTGGAGGGGTACGCCGCGCTCGTGGTGCTCGGCGGCGACCAGCAGGCATACCCGGGGTCCGACGGCGGCCCCGGCGCGCCCTGGTTCCCGGCGCTGGAGGGGCTGCTGCGCAAGGCGGTCCGCGGGCGCGTGCCCACGCTCGCCGTCTGCCTCGGCGCGCAACTGCTGGCCACCGCGCACGCGGGCCGGGTCGAACGCAGCCCGTCCGGTCCGGAGGTCGGTCCGGCGCTCGTCGGGCGGCGCGACGCCGCCGAGGACGACCCCCTGTTCCGGTACGTGCCGCTGATGCCCGACGTCCTCCAGTGGCACGCCGACGAGATCACCGAACTGCCGCACGGCGCGACGCTGCTCGCCGCGTCCACCCGCTACCCGCACCAGGCGTTCCGCCTCGGCGACCGGGCCTGGGGCCTGCAGTTCCACATCGAGTGCGACACCGCGATGATCGCCGAGTGGTCCCGCGACTCGGCCGTGCTGGCCGAGCTGGGCTACGACCCGGAGCTGGTGGTGGCGGCCTGCGACCGGGTGATGGCCGACGTCGAGGAGGCGTGGCAGCCGTTCGCGATCCGGTTCGCCGCGCTCGCGCTCGGCGAACTCGGCGACGACAACCCGCGCCGCAGCCTGCCGCTGCTCGGGGCCTGACGGTGACCCGGCCGGCCCGCGGGCGCCTGGCCCGCTACGGATTCGCCGAGGGCGACGGCGCCACCCGCGCCGCGGACCTGCTCGGCCCGGACGGGCTCGCCCTGTGGCGGCCCGACACCCAGGAACCCGCCGACGAACGCGCCGCCGAACTGCTCGCCGCGCTGTCCCGCGCCGCCGACCCGGACCTGGCCCTGCGTCAGCTGCACCGGCTGGTCGAGTCCGAGCGGCGCTCCGGCGACGAGGTGGCCGTACGCGACGCCCTGGCCGCCGACCCCGGGCTGCGCCGCCGGCTGATCGCGGTGCTCGGCGCCTCGTCCGCGCTCGGCGACCATCTGGTCGCCAACCCCGGGCAGTGGGCGGTGCTGGCGACCGAGCCGGACGGGCTCGCCCCCACCGCGGAAGGGCGGCTCGACCTCGGCGTCGCCGCCCGGCTCACCACCGTCACCGGCGCGGTCCCGCTGCTGCGGCAGGCGTACCGGCTCGCGCTGCTGCGGATCGCGGCGGCCGACCTGACCGGCGGGCGCGGCCTGGAGCAGACCATGGCGGCGCTGTCCGGGCTGGCCGACGCCACGCTGGCCGCCGCCTACGACATCGCCGCCGACGAGCTGCCGGAGGGCACGCCGCGCCCCCGGCTGGCAGTGGTGGCGATGGGCAAGTGCGGCGGCGACGAGCTGAACTACGTCTCCGACGTCGACGTCATCTTCGTCTCCGCCACCGACGACGACCTGCCCGCCGCGACCCAGATCGCCACCCGGCTGATCCAGATCTGCGGGCTGGTGGCGTGGCCGGTCGACGCGGCGCTGCGTCCCGAGGGCAACCGGGGGCCGCTGGTGCGCACGCTCGCCAGCCACCTCGCCTACTACAAGCGCTGGGCGCGCACCTGGGAGTTCCAGGCGCTGCTCAAGGCCCGCCCGGCCGCCGGCGATCTGGAACTCGCAAAGGAGTGGATCGACGCGCTGGCCCCGCTCGTGTGGACCGCCGCCGAACGCCCCGAGGCGGTCGAGGACGTCCGGTCCATGCGCCGCAAGATCCTCGACAACGTGCCGCCGAAGGAGCTGGAACGCGAGATCAAGCGCGGCCCGGGCGGGCTGCGCGACATCGAGTTCGCCGTCCAGCTGCTCCAGCTCGTGCACGGCCGGGGCGACGAGTCGCTGCGGGTGCCCGGCACCGTGCCGGCGCTGCGCGCGCTCGTCGCCGGCGGCTACGTGGGCCGCGCCGACGGGGAGGCGCTCCTGCGCGGCTACCGCTTCCTGCGCGCCGTCGAGCACCGGCTCCAGCTCCAGGCCCTGCGCCGCACCCACACCGTGCCGACCGAACCGGCCGCGCTGCGCTGGCTCGCCGCCGCGCTCGGCTACGCGGCCACGCCGGGCCGCAGCGCCGTCGAGGAGTTCCGCGCCGAGTGGGTCACCCACGCCACCGAGGTACGCCGGCTGCACGCCAAACTGCTCTACCGGCCGCTGCTCGAATCCGTGGCCCGCGTACCGGCCGAAGGGCTGCGCCTCACGCCCGAGGCGGCCCGGCACCGGCTGGAGGTGCTCGGCTTCGCCGACCCGGCCGGTGCGCTGCGGCACCTCCAGGCGCTCACCGGCGGGGTCAGCCGGACCGCCGCCATCCAGCGCACGCTGCTGCCGGTGCTGCTCGACGAGTTCGCCGACGCCCCCGAACCGGACCGCGGCCTGCTCAACTACCGGCAGGTCTCCGACAAGCTCGGCAGCACCCCCTGGTACCTGCGCCTGCTGCGCGACTCCGGCCCGGTGGCACGCCGGCTGGCCCGGGTGCTGTCCTCGTCCCGGTACGCGGCCGACATGCTGGCCCGCGAACCGGAGGCGCTGCGGCTGCTCGCCGAGGACAGCGAACTGACCCCGCGTCCACGGGAGACGCTCGTCGACGGCTTCGCCGCCGCTGCCGCCCGCCACGACGACCCGGTCGAGGCGATCCGGGCGGTCCGCGCGCTGCGCCGCCGGGAACTGGTCCGGATCGCCGCCGCCGACGTGCTCAGCCGCGCCGGTTCGCTCGCCCCGCTCACCCCGCGCCCGGTCGGCGGCGGGGAACGCCGGCCCACAGTGGTGGACGTGACGGCTGTCGGCACCGCGCTGTCGCACGTCGCCGACGCCACGCTGGCCGCCGCGCTGCGCGCCGCCCGTACCGTCCACCCCGGACCGCCCGGCCTGCGCTTCGCGGTGATCGGCATGGGCCGGCTCGGCGGGTACGAGTCGAACTACCTCTCCGACGCCGACGTGCTGTTCGTCTACGACCCGCCGCCCGGGGTGGAGGAGAGCGCGGCGAGCGCAGCAGCGCACGCCATCGCCGAGGAGTTGCGCCGGCTGCTGTCCGCGCCCGCCCCCGACCCGCCGCTGGGCGTCGACGCCGACCTGCGCCCCGAGGGCCGGCAGGGCCCGCTGGTCCGCAGCCTGGCCGCGTACGCGCAGTACTACGCGCGCTGGTCCCGCGTGTGGGAGGCGCAGGCGCTGCTGCGGGCCCGGTTCGTCTGCGGCGACGCCGACCTGGGCGCCGAGTTCGAGGCCATGATCGAGCCGGTGCGCTACCCGGCCGAAGGGCTGAGCCGCGAGCAGGTGGTCGAGATCCGGCGGATCAAGGCGCGGGTGGAGACCGAGCGGCTGCCCCGGGGCGCCGACCCGGCCACCCACACCAAGCTGGGCCGGGGCGGGCTCGCCGACGTCGAGTGGGCGGTGCAGTTGCTCCAGCTCCGCTACGCCGGTCAGGTGCCCGCCCTGCGCGGCACCCGTACGCTCGACGCCCTCGCCGCCGCCCGCGACGCCGGGCTGCTCGACGCCTCCGACGCCGCCGAGCTGGCAGCCGGCTGGACGCTCGCCGCCGAGGTGCGCGACGCGCTGATGCTGGTACGCGGCCGGGCCGGTGACCAGTTGCCCCGGCACGGGGTGGAGCTGGCCGGTGTGGTGCGGCTGCTGGGGCGCGAGGACCAGGGCGAGTTCCTCGACGAGTACCTGCGCACCGGACGCCACTCCCGCACAGTCGTCCAGCGAATCCTGGAGTCCCCCCTCTAGACCCGGGCCCGGATGCCGGCCCGGGTGCCGCGGCGTGCCGGGGCCTCGCTGACCGCCTTCGCTGCTCCTCTACCGAGGCTTGTCCCGACACGCGAGCCATGCGTTCCGCATCTCGGGAGCGCCGAGAGATCTTGGTAGCAAACGGCCCCTATGGCGGCCTTTTCGTACCAAGATCTCTACCCGGGTCAGCTCGTGAGGGTGTAGGTGCCGGGTTGGGGGACCGTTACGGTGGTCCACCTGCCGGCTCGGGTGACCGTGGCGCCGTTGGAGACGGTGAGCCAGCGGTCGTGGCGTACCCGGATCGGGATCGGGCCGGGGGCGAGGGCGCGGAACGTGATCGAGGCGCCGTCCTGGCTGATCAGCTCACCGGGCGCGCCGACGATCGGGGTGGGTTCGGCCACCGCGTACAGCTTCCAGTGCCGGTTCGACCAGACCTCGGTCAGGTACGGCTGGCCCAGCTCGACCAGCTTCGCCTCGGATCGCCCCACCCAGGAGAACTCGGCATCGGGCACTGCCACGTACTGCACCGCGTTGTCGGCCAGCCAGTCCCGGTAGGTAACGGAGGTCAGCGGAATGCCGGTGCCGTCCGCGCCGGGCACCGTGGTGAAGAACAGCGGGTTGCGGTCGATGTCGGCCTGGCGTAGCCAGCCCCGGGCCAGCGGCACCTCACCCATCCGGGCCGCCTCCCAGTAGTTGCGGGTCGGCGGCACCTCCACCCGCCCGGTGAGCCCGCGCCGGGCCAGTTCCGCGCGCAGCGGAGCGAAGTACGCCGGGTCGGCCGTCGGATCGTCGGCGCTGCGCAGGTCGGCGGTGACCACCGGCGGCTGCCACCAGCAGACGACGGCGAGCAGGGCGGCCAGCCCGGCCGCTCCGACAGCCCGGCGGGACCGACCCTGGCCGAGCCGGTCAATGCCATGCGCGTCGCTGTCGGGACGGCCCGCACCGAGTCGGCCCGCGCCGAGTCGGCCGCCGAGGCGGCTCGCGGTGAACCATGCGGGGGGCGTCGCCGCGGCGGCCAGCAGCGGCAGCGCGAACATCACCACCAGGCGGGTGGCGTTCAGCCCGACCGGTGTGTGCAGCAGCGCCGACGCCAGCACCCCGGCCGCGGACAGCAGCGCGCCCACCCGCACCGGCCGGTACGCCACGAGAGCCGCCACGACCAGGCTCGTCACCACGGCGTGCACGGTGTCGGCCGTGCTGATGTTCATCCAGCCGCCCTCGCCGAACAGCAGCCCGGTCACCGCCAGCGGCACCGCGGCCGGTACGGCGAGCAGCAGGCCGTCGGCGTACCGGCGGGACAGCAGCAGCGCGACGCCGGCGAGCCCGACGAACAGCCCGGCCACCGGGCTGGCCGCCGATGCGAGCAGCGCGGCGGCACCGGCGGCGACGGCCGCCCAGACGTTCCGGCCGCCACCGGCAGCGCCGGGACCGGCCGGCCCGGCAGCGACACCATCGGCACCGGCGGCGACGAGCCGGGCTCGGCGGGCGGGGACCGTGAGCGCGAGCAGCGCGGCCAGGCCGAACGCGACGCCGAGGGCGTACGTGACCCGGCCGGACACCAGGTTGCCGGCGATCGTCACCACGCCGACCAGGCTGCCGAGCAGCGGGCGGGGCACCCGGGTCCGTACCAGCAGGGCGGCGAACGCGGTGGCGGAGGCGAGCAGGGCGAGCGCGCCGGTGACGCGTACCCCGAGCAGTGCCATCAGCGGCGGTGAGACGAGGCTGTAGCCCCACGGGTGCACGCCGCCGTACCAGCGCAGGTCGACCAGGGCGGCCCCGTGGTCGGCGAAGAACCCGGCGCGGGCGACCTGCGCGGACAGGTCGGAGCCGGTGGCCGGCAGCGTGAGGTAGAGCACGGCGAGGACGAGCGCCGACACGGCGGAGACCGCCACCACCCGACCGCCCCGCATGCCCACCTCCTGATCGCGAACCACCGTACTGGCAGCATGTCGGACGTGCCTCACCACCTCTCGCGCTGGATCGGCCTGGCGGGTTCGGTGCTGCTCGCCGTGGCCGCGTTCCTCGGCGGCGCCCTGCCCGACGGCGAGTTGCGTCCCACGCCGCTCAGCATCTGGCAGGGCCCGAACGGGCCGCTGATCATCGGGTTGTGGCTGGTCGGCACCGCGCTGCTGGCGTGGGCCTGGTGGTCGCTGCGGGACCGGGTGCCGTCGTCCCGGTGGGTGCTGGTCACAGTCGCGCTGTGGCTGCTGCCGATGCTGGTCGCGCCGCCGCTGGGCAGCCGGGACGTGTACGCGTACGCGTGCCAGGGCGCCAGCTTCTCGGCCGGGATCAACCCCTACGAGCAGGGCGTCTCAGCGCTGCCCTGCCCCTGGCTGGACACCATCTCCTACATCTGGCGGGACACCCCGGCGCCGTACGGGCCGCTGTTCGTGCTGCTCGCCGGCGCGGTGGTGGAGGCCACCGGCTCGCTGCTCGCCGCCGTCGCGCTGTTCCGGGTACTGGCCGTGGCCGGGGTGGCGCTCACCGCGTGGGCGCTGCCGGTGCTGGCCCGCCGCTGCGGGGTGCCGCCACGGCGGGCGCTCTGGCTGGCGCTGGCGAGCCCGCTGGTGCCCGTGCACCTGGTGTCCGGCGCGCACAACGACGCGCTGATGATCGGCCTGCTCGTGGCCGGGCTGGCCGTGGTGGCCGCCCGGCCGGGCCGGCCCGGACCGCTGCTCGCCGGTGGGGCGTTGCTCGGACTTGCCGCCGCCGTCAAGATCACCGCGCTGGTCGTGATGCCGTTCGCCGCGCTGGCCGCGATCGTCGGGGCGTACCGGATCAGGACGCTGGTGCGCGACGGCGGGTGGGTGGTCGGCGGCTCGCTCGCCGCGCTCGCCGCCGTGACCCTCGCCTCCGGGCTGGGGCTGGGGTTCGTCGGCGGGCTGGAACAGGGCGGGCTGGTGGTGGCCTGGACGTCGCCGCCGACGGCGGTGGGGCAGACCGTCGGCTACCTGCTCGCGCCGTTCGGCGTGCACGTCGATGCACTGCCGGTGACCCGGGCGATCGGCATGGTCGTGCTGGTCGCCGTGCTGATCTGGCTCTGGTTCCGGTCGTTCCGTCGCGGTGAGCCGTTCTGGCACGCCGGGCTGGCGCTGACCGCCACCGTCGCGCTCTCCCCGCTGTTCCACCCCTGGTACTGGCTGTGGCCGCTGGCCGTGCTCGCCGCCACCGCGCACCGCACGCTCTGGTTCTCGATCGTCACAGTGGTGTCGTCGTTCCTGGTGCTGGCCGACGGCACCGGTTTACCCCGGTACACCAAGATGCCCGGTGCGCCCTTGATGACCCTGTTCGTGATCGGGGTGGTCGTGTGGTTGGTACGGTCGGCTCGCAAGGGCCGGCAGCCGGTTCCCGTGGACTGAGGAGTGTGCCGGTGAGCGAGCCCGACGGACCCGTCCGGCCGATCGCCGCCGGTCTCGCCCGCTACGCCGGCCTCGCCGGTGCCGTACTGCTCACCGTCGCCGGATGGCTCGGCGGCGCGCTACCGGGCACACCACCGCGCGGCACGCTCGCCGCGATCTGGGCCGCACCGCACGGGCCGGTGACGCTCGGCTGCTGGCTGGCCGGGACGCTGCTGCTCGTGGGCGCCTGGTGGTCGCTGCGGTGGGGCGCCCCGTCCGGCCGGTGGGCGTACGTGACCGCCGGGCTCTGGTCGCTGCCGCTGCTCGCCGCGCCGCCGATCGGCAGCCGCGACGTCTACTCGTACGCCTGCCAGGGCTGGACGTGGACGCAGGGGCTCAGCCCGTACCGGATTGGGGTCGCCGCGGCCGGCTGCCCGTGGACCGACTCGGTGTCGCCGATCTGGCGGGACACCCCGGCGCCGTACGGGCCGTTCTTCGTGCTGTTGGCCGGGCTCGCAGTCCTCGCCGGTGGCGGCCTGATCGGGACGATCGTGGCGCTGCGGCTGGTCGCGGTGGCCGGGGTACTGCTGGCCGCGCTCTGCCTGCCCGGCCTGGCCCGCGCCGCCGGGGTGCCCACCCGCCGCGCCGCCTGGCTGGTGCTCGCGTGCCCGCTGGTCGGGATCCACCTCGTGGCGGGCGCGCACAACGACGCGCTCGCGCTCGGGCTGCTCCTGCTCGGCCTGCTGGTGCTGGTCCGCCTGCCGGGCAAGCCGCGTGCGCTGCTGGTGGCCGGGGTGCTGCTCGGCCTGGCCGTGGCGGTGAAGGCGGTCGCCGTCGTGGCGCTGCCGTTCGCGGCGCTCGCCGCCGTGCTCGGCCGCTACACCTGGCGGGCGCTGCTGCGCGACGGCGGGCAGCTGGCCGCGTCGGTGCTCGGCACGCTGCTGGTCGTGTCGCTCGCCACCGGCCTCGGGCTGGGCTGGGTGGAAGGGCTCGGCCACAGCGGCGACTCGCAGCAGTGGACCTCCCCGCCCACAGCGATCGGCTTCGTGATCGACTACGCCGGTGAACTGGCCGGGCAGCGGCCGGCGGCGGTGCCGGTGGCCCGGACGGTCGCGCTGGTGCTGCTCGCCGGGACGCTCGTCGCGCTCTGGTGGCAGGCGTGGACGGCGCTGCGGCGGCTCAACGACGCCCGGCAGCGGGTGGCCCGGCTGACGCTGGCCCGCCCCCGGGTGGCGCTGCTCGGCGCGGGGCTGGCGCTCGCCGCCACGGTGCTGCTCGCCCCGGTCTTCCACCCCTGGTACGCGATCTGGCCGCTGACAGTGCTCGCGGTCGCGGCGGTGCCGCTGGCCCGGCAGGTCTGGTTCGTGGCGCCCTGCGCGGTGGCCTCGGCGCTCACCCTGCCGGACGGATCCAACCTGGCCCGGTTCAGCAAGGCACCGGGCGCGGTGCTGATGACGGCGCTGGTGGTGGTCGTGGCGGTCGTGTGGACGTTCCCACGCGGTTCTAGGAGATGAAGGCAGGCCAGCGGTGCCTGCGCCACTCGTCCCAGGTGGCGAACCCGGCCGGTGGATCGTCGACAGGTTCACTGCCGTCCAGTTCCCCCGGCGTCGGGATGCTCATGACGGCAGCCCACGTGGCGAGTTCCTCGTCGGACATGTGCCAGGTCGTGTGCGGCTCCTCGGCCTGCCGCCGGTCAAGCCGTTGCCGCTGCTCGGCCGGTGTGAGCTGGAAGTAGCGCATCGTCACCGACGCTCCGAGGTCGGCTGCTGCCTGTCGTAGCGCCGAGCGCTCATCTCGGCCCCAGAGGCCGAAGTCGATGACGACGTTGACGCCGAGTTCGAGCGCCCGCAGCGCGATCTCGATGAGCCGTCCCTCGATGACGTCCGAAGCCGACGGCGGGTTCGCCAGCCCGTAGAGGGCCTTCACCCACTCGTCCTTCGTCAGACGAAGGGCCTTCTCCTCGACCTCTATGCGCCGCGCCTCCGTGGTCTTCCCGGTGCCCGGCAGTCCTACGGTCAGGAACAGCGTCGGTCGTGTTGTCATCACTACCCCTACGAGCGGTCGCCTCATCATCGCTGACATCCGGCCATGCCACGATCAGCACGCGACCGCTCGACACGAAACGGCGGCCACGCCGGCTGTGAGCCGGCATGACCGCCGTCCGTCAGGGCGGACCCGATTCGTGCGGGTCGGCGCCTTGATCTACCTCAGCAGTCGAAGTACATCGCGAACTCGTGCGGGGTCGGGCGCAGACGCACCGGGTCGACCTCGTTGGCCCGCTTCCAGTCGACCCAGGTGGAGATCAGGTCCGGCGTGAACACGCCGCCGTCGAGCAGGTAGTCGTGGTCGGCCTCGAGCGCGTTGAGCACCTCGGGCAGCGAACCCGGGACCTGCTTGACGTCGCCCCACTCCTCCGGCGGCAGGTCGTACAGGTCCTTGTCGATCGGCGCCGGCGGCTCGATCTTGTTCTTGATGCCGTCCAGGCCGGCCATCATCATCGCCGAGAATGCCAGGTACGGGTTGCTCGACGGGTCCGGCACCCGGAACTCGACGCGCTTGGCCTTCGGGTTGCTGCCGGTCACCGGGATGCGGGTGCACGCGGAGCGGTTGCGCTGCGAGTAGACCAGGTTGACCGGCGCCTCGAAGCCCGGCACCAGACGACGGTAGGAGTTCACCGTCGGGTTGGTGAAGGCCAGCAGCGACGGGGCGTGGTGCAGCAGGCCGCCGATGTACCAGCGCGCGGTGTCGGACAGCCCGGCGTAGCCGGTCTCGTCGTAGAACAGCGGCTCGCCGCCACGCCACAGGCTCTGGTGGGTGTGCATGCCGGAGCCGTTGTCGCCGAACAGCGGCTTGGGCATGAACGTGGCGGTCTTGCCGGCGGCCCAGGTCTCGTTCTTGACGATGTACTTGAACAGCTGGAGCTGGTCGGCGGCGTGCAGCAGGGTGGAGAACTTGTAGTTGATCTCCGACTGGCCGGCGGTGCCGACCTCGTGGTGCGACCGCTCGACCGTGAAGCCGCCGTCGACGAGACGCCGCACGATCCGGTCGCGCAGGTCGGCGTAGTGGTCCACCGGCGGCACCGGGAAGTAGCCGCCCTTGTACGCGGTCTTGTAGCCGCGGTTGCCGCCCTCCTCGATCCGGCCGCTGTTCCAGGCGCCCTCGATCGAGTCGATGTAGTAGAACGACTGGTGCGCCGAGGTCTCGTGGCGGATGGAGTCGAAGATGTAGAACTCCGCCTCGGCGCCGAAGTAGGCGGTGTCGGCGATGCCGCTGGCCGCCAGGTACGCCTCGGCCTTCTTCGCCACGTTGCGCGGGTCGCGGGAGTACGCCTCGCGGGTGAACGGGTCGTGGATGAAGAAGTTGAGCGCGAGCGTCTTCTGGGCCCGGAACGGGTCGATGAAGGCGGTGGCGACGTCCGGCAGCAGGAGCATGTCGGACTCGTGGATGGCCTGGAAGCCGCGGATCGAGGATCCGTCGAAGGCGAGGCCGTCGGTGAAGACGCTGTCGTCGAACGACTCGACCGGCAGGTTGAAGTGCTGCATCACGCCGGGCAGGTCACAGAAACGTACGTCGACGAACTTCACGTCCTCGTTGGCGAGGTATCGCAGGAGTTCCTCGGAATTGGCGAACACACGTCCTCCTGGCAGGTCCACTCCGTTAGCTGGCTACTGGCGACGCTATGGCCGGGGGGTTGCCCGGCCGTGTCTCGTCTGTTTCCGCCGTGTTACGTCGCTTGCGGAGCGTCATCCCGGCACCCTCTGATGCCGAATGTCGTATTTTTCGTCAGGGGTCGCGGCGGCGCTACCCTGGCCGCTGTGACCGATACCGCCGCCACACCGGTGCCGCCCGCCACCAACCCCGCCTTCACCCCGCCCAGCCTCGGCCGCCGCTTCGGCGCCCTGATCATCGACTGGGTGCTGTGCCTGATGGTCGCCCGGGCCTTCTCCGACCCGGTCCGCGACGGCTGGCCGCCGGTCCTGGTGCTGATCCTGGAGTACGGCTTCTTCATCGGCCTGTTCGCCCAGACCCCCGGCATGTACCTGACCCGGCTGCGCTGCGTGTCCTGGGCCGACGGCGGCCGGATCGGGTTGCTCCGCGGACTGCTGCGCGGCTTCCTGCTGGCCCTCGTGGTGCCGGCCCTGCTCATGGACGAGCACCGGCGCGGCCTGCACGACCGGCTCGCCGGGTCCGTCGTCACCGACGCCCCGCGCCGCTGACCCGCACGAAGAAGGAGCCGGCTCCGCACGGGACCGGCTCCTTTCTCGCGTACGCCGGAGGTCAGCGACCCCGGGTCTGCCGGAACGCGCCACGCGCCGGCCGCATGTTCTTCGGGATCGCGCCCTTGGGCATCTGCGGCCGCGCGGTGAGCGCCTTGAGCCGCTTGTCGAGCGCGTTGACGTCCTTCGGGGACAGGGCGCGGGGCAGCCGCATCAGCGTCATCCGCAGCTTGCGGACCGGCAGCTCACCCTCGCCCTGCCCGATCACGTAGTCGTGCAGCGGGGCGGTGCCGATCACCTTCGCCAGGCGGCGCTTCTCCTGGCCGAGCAGGCCGCGGACGCGCTGCGGGTTGCCCTCGGCCAGCAGGATCACGCCCTGCCGGCCCACCACCAGGTGCACCATGTCCATCTGGGTGGTGGAGCTGACCGCCGGGGTGACCCGCCAGTCGCCGCGCATGCTCTCCATGATCTGCGCCGCCGCGCCCGGCTGCCCCTCGGCGGCGTTCATCATCGCCTTGTTGGAGCGCAGGTTGAGCACGATCAGCACGGCGAGCAGGGCGAGCAGGATGCCGATCGGCAACCAGATCCAGCCCCAGGCGATCACCGCGACCACGGTGAGCGCGAGCGGGATCAGCACCGCCGCCGCGGTCAGCGGCGCGAACCACTTGTCCTGCTTGGCGGTGAACCGGAACACCATCCCGATCTGCTTCAGCCGCTGGCCGAACGAGACCTTCTCCTGGGGCTTTGCCATACCGCAGAGTCTAGTGGTCGGCGCGCACCCCGTTGATCCGTGGCCGCCTCCTGCGCCGTGGGCTGAGTACCTTACCGCCGCGCCGTCCCGAATCGGCCCGCCGGTAAGGAGGCCGGACGGCCGAAGATCAGGCGGCGTACCCATGCCCCGGGGGCACCTTCGCGCGGAGAGTCGATCTCGACAGGGACACACCGCACGACAGGGAGATCCGAGATGTTCGGCAACGACGCAGACCTCATCCTCAGCATCCACCGCAGCCACGCCGCCGAGCTGCAGGCCGACGCGGCCCAGGACCGGCTCGCCCGGTCGCTGCCCCGCCGGCACCCGCGCGGCTGGCTCAGCCGCCGCCAGCACAACGCCCGCCCCGCCGACGCCCGCCGGTGACCGCACCGGCGGCCGTCGCCGGGCTCGCCGGTGCGGCCGGTGCTGTGGGTCGTGGGGAGTTCGCCGGCCCGGCCGTCCCCGGGAATGTGGGCGCGGCCGGTGCCGTGGGGGAGTTCGCCGGTCCGGCCGTCACGGGGGCGGCCGGACCGGCGGCCATCCGCCGTCCGATCGGCCCGGTAGGGCCGTCGGAGGGCCGTGGCATGCTCGACGGCGTGACCGTACGCGCCGCCAGCACCGTCCTCGTCGGCCGCCGGCCCGAGCTGGCCGCGCTCGGCGACGCGCTGGCCCGGTCCCGGACCGGCGAGCCGGCGACGGTGCTCGTCGGCGGCGAAGCGGGCGTCGGCAAGACCCGGCTGCTGGAGGAGTTCGGCACGCAGGTGGACGCCGCCGGCGCGCGCCTGCTCGTCGGCCAGTGCCTGGAGCTGGGCGAGGCGGGCCTCCCGTTCGCCCCGTTCGCCGCCGCGCTGCGCGACGTGCTGCGCCACGACGGGCCGGCCGCCTTCGCCGGCTACGAGGCGGAGTTCGCCCGGCTGCTGCCGGAGCTGGCCCGGATGCCCGCAGGCGTCGCCGCGCCCGCCGGGCCGGCCCTCGCCGACACCCCGCGCGGCTATCTGTTCGACCTGGTCGCCGAGCTGTTCCGGCGGATCGCCGAGGAACGCCCGCTGGTGCTGGTGATCGAGGACCTGCACTGGGCCGACCGGTCCACCCGGGATCTGATCGGCTTCCTGGTGCGGGCCGCCCGCGCCACCCGCCTGCTGGTGGTCTGCACGTACCGCACCGACGAGCTGCACCGGGGGCACCCGCTGCGGCCGTTCCTCGCCGAGCTGGACCGGGTCCGCGGCGTGGACCGGATCGAGCTGGGCCGCCTCGACCGCGACGGCACCGCCGCCGTGCTGGCCGACCTGCTCGGCACCGAGCAGGTCGCCCGGACCGTCGACGACGTGCACGAACGCACCCAGGGCAACCCGTTCTTCATCGAGGAGCTGGCCGCCGCCGGTGGCCCGGTCGGCTGCGCGGCCATCCCGGAGACGCTGCGCGACCTGCTGCTGGCCCGCGTCGACCGGCTGCCCGAGCCGGCCCAGCGGGTGCTGCGGATCGCCGCCGCCGGGGGCACCCGGTTCGCCCACCAGCTCCTCGCCGAGGTGGCCGGCCTGCCCGAGGCCGAACTGGAGGACGCGCTGCGCGCCGCCGTCGCCGGTCAGCTCGTGGTGGCCGACCCGGACGGCGACTACGAGTTCCGGCACGCGCTGGTCCGCGAGGCCGTGCACGACGACCTGCTGCCGGGCGAGCACGCGCGGCTGCACGCCCGGTACGCCGCGGCGATCGAGGCCAACCCGCACCTGGTCGCCGCCGGTCGCGCGCCGGCCGAGATCGCCCACCACTGGTACGCGGCACACGACCACCCGCGCGCGCTCACCGCGGCCCGGGTCGCCGCCGAGGCGGCGGCCGAGCGGTACGCGTACGCCGAGCAGAGCCGGCTGCTGGAGCGCGTCCTCGAACTCTGGGAGCAGGTGCCCGACGCCGCCGACCGGCTCGGCATGGACCATCTGCGGGTGCTGGAGGACACGCTCACCGCGGCGGTGACCGCCGGAGACCTCAGCCGGGCGCTCACGCTCACCCGGGCCGCGCTGGCCGAGGTCGACTCCGACGCCGAACCGCTGCGCGCCGCGCGCCTGCTCGACCACCGGGGCCGGTTGTTCGCGCTGCTCGGCAAGAGCGACGGCGCGGCCGAGCTGCGCGAGGCGTACCGGTTGGCGGCGGGTGCGCCGCACGGCCCGGAACGGCTCGGCGTGCTCGCCGACATCGCGTCGCACCTGATGAAGGTCGACCCTCGGGAGGCCGCCTCGGTCGCCACCGAGGCCGCGGCCGGCGCGTCCGAGGTCGGCACCGACCTGGTGCTGCTGCCCACCCGGATCGCCCTGCTGCACCGCATCGACGGCACGCCGGAGCTGGGGCTGGCCGAGCTGCGCCGGGTGGAGGCGCGGGCCCGTGCGGCCGACGACTCGTGGGCCCTGGTCAGCGCACTGGTCTTCCTCTCCGACGTGCTCTACGAGCTGGGCCGATACGACGAGTCCGAACAGGCGGCCTCGGCCGGGGTGAGCGAGGCGCGCCGGGTCGGCATCAGCCGCTCGATCGGGGCGTACCTGCTGTCGAACCGGGCCGAGGCGCTGATCGCGCTGGGCCGCTGGGACGAGGCGGACGCCACCTGCGCCGAGGCCGCCCGCATCGACCCGCCCGGCGTGTCCGGGCTGCACTGGCTGCAACTGCGCGCCGGGCTCCACCTCGCCCGCGCCCATCCGGGCGCGGACGAGGTCGTCGGGCGGGCGCTGGCGTTCCTCGGCCGCCCGTACCTCTGGCCGAACCACCGGCTGCCGCTGCACGAGCTGCGCGTGGAGGCCGCGCTCGCCGCCGACGACAAGCCCGAGGCGGTACGCGCGGCGCGCGCCGCCCTGGCCGACGCGCACCTGGCCGACCTGCCCCGCGAGGGCTGGCCGGTGCTGAACGCGCTGGCGCGTACCGCCGCGCTGACCGGGGACGCGACGCTCGCCGCCGACGTGTCGGCGGTGGCCGCCGCGCTGCCGGCCCGGCACCCGGCCGAGCACGCCCACGCCGCCCACGTCACCGCGATCCTCGGCGGGACGGCGCCCACCGGTCCCGCCGACGCGCTCGCCGCGTGGCGGGCGACGGTGGCGGCGTGGCGGACGGCCGGGCAGCCGTACCCGCTGGGCCGGGCGCTGCTCGGGCTGGCCGAGGCGGCCGCGGCAGCGGGCGAGCGGGACGAGGTGGCCGCCGCGGTACGGGAGACGGCCGAGCTGGCCGCCCGGCTGGGTGCCACCCCGCTGGGCGAGCAGGCGGCGACGCTTGCCCGCCGGGTCGGGCTGCGCGGCACCGGGCGCCCCGGGCCGGACCTGCTGACCAGCCGGGAGCAGGAGGTGCTGCGGCTGGTCGCCGAGGGGCACAGCAACAGCCGGATCGCCGAGCGCCTGTTCATCTCGCCGAAGACGGCGAGCGTGCACGTCTCCCGGATCATCGCCAAGCTCGACGTGACCAACCGGGTGGAGGCCGCCGCGCTGGCGCACCGCCTCGGCCTGCTCGACCCCCAGCCACCCGTCCCGGCACAGCGCCGCGCCAGGTAGCGCGCCGGACCATCCCGCTTCGCGTCAGGACGCGCCGGGCCGGTCGAGCGTCGGGCCGGTCGAGCGTCGGGCCGGTCGAGCGTCGGGCCGGTCGAGCGTCGGGCCGGTCGAGCGTCGGGCCGGTCGAGCGTCGGGCCGGTCGAGCGTCGGGCCGGTCGAGCGTCGGGCCGGTCGAGCGTCGGGCCGGCCGGGCGTCGGGCCGGCCGGGCGTCGGGCCGGTCGAGCGTCGGGCCGGCCGGGCGTCGGGCCGGTCGAGCGTCGGGCCGGTCGAGCGTTAGGCCGGCCGGACGCCGGGCCAGCCGACCGTCACAGCCGAGCGCCGGGCCGGGCCGGTAGCCGTGCCGGGCCTGCGTCAGCGGCGGGGCAGGTAGATCCGCCAGCCGGCCACGGTGACGACGTCGAGCGTCCCCGATTCGGCGCCGACGCGTTCGTCCAGCCGCGCGGCCAGCGGCGAGCCGGCCGGTGCCACCCACGCCGCGTCCGGGTCGGCGGCCACCTCCCGCCGGTACGCGGGCAGCCTGTCGAAACCGGGGGTCAGGTCGTCGTCGACCACGGCGCAGAGCACGTTCTCGCCTGTCGCGTAGGTGAGCCGGTTGCACGTCCAGTAGCCGCCGCGGACGTTCCGCACGTCGAGCGCGCCGAGCGTGTCCACGAGCGACCGGTGCCGGTCCGCCTCGGCGTGCACGCCCGGCGCGGTCCGCGCCACGTCCACAGTGGCCGCCACGCCGGTGCCGAGCACCCCCGCGATAACCGCCAGCGCCCCGACCCCCGCCATCCGGGCCCTCCGCCCAGCCGGCAGCCCGCCCGCCGCCTTGATCGACTCCACTTCGGGGAGATGGCGGTATCCACCCTCCTCCGATGCCGCCACCTCGGCGAGCTGGCGGCGCGCCGTCAGCCGGCGGGCGGCGAACGGGTGAGCAGCGAGCGGGCGGGCGGCCTGCCACAGTGGCCAGAGCAGGGCCGGCACGGCGACCGCCAGGCACGACAGGTAGCGGCTGCTCTCGATCGGCGTCTGCCCGGCCGCGTTGCTCACCGCGTACGCGCCGAGCACACCCGCCGCGCCGCCGAGCAGCGCGAGCCGCACCCCGGCCTGCACCCGCTCCGGTGAGCCCGGCCCGCCCGAGGTACGGCGAAGCGTGTGCCACGCGGTGAACGCGGCGAGCACCAGCAGCACCGGGAAGACGACGGCCCACCAGAGCTGCCAGGTGGCACACCGGCCGGGGGAGCAGAAGCCCATCGCCAGCGGCGGCCCGAGGACCAGCGCGCCGTGCAGCCGGTCCGCCCAGTCGGCCGGTGTGCCCGTGCCACCGGCCGCCAGTACCGCGGTCACCGGGTTGCGGCCGTGCCGGATGCTGTCCACGAGCATCGGCGCCGCGCCCAGCAGCAGCGCGGCGGTCAGCACCACCCCGGCCCGGCCGGCCAGCTCCCGCCACCGGCGGGCTACGAGCAGCGCGCCGAGCGTCAGCACGTACGGCAGGATCAGCGGATCCACCCAGAGCAGCACTCCGGCGACCAGTCCCCAGGCCGCCCAGCGGGGCAGCCGCGCGCCCGCCCCGGTCAGGCAGAGCCCGACCGTCAGCAGCGCCAGCGCGGCACCGGCCGGGTTCAGCTCCGGGTAGCCGCCACCGGCGATCAGCTGGTTCTTCACCACCCGGTCCGCGCCGAGCGCCAGCACGGCGACCACCAGCAGGGCGTACCAGCGGTCACCGCCGAGCCGCCGGGTCAGCCGCCAGGACAGCAGCAGGAACAACGCGTACAGCGCCAGCGTGGGCACCCGCAGCACGAGCACCGACGGTCCGGCCAGCGCGACCAGCGGCGCGGCCAGGTACGCCTCCAGCGTGCCCATGTACGCCTGGCCGTAGAACCACACCGGGAAGCCGTCACCGCGGGCGATGTGCAGGGCGGCCAGCCCCATCGTCGCCTCGTCGCTGTTGGTGGGCGGCGCGTCGGCGAACAGCAGCGCCAGCCGGTAGCCCACACCGGCGAACCCGACCAGCAGGGCGAGCAGCGTCGGCAACGGCAGCCGCCGGGGCGTACGAGGGCGCACGGCTTCGCGTGGCTCCTCGCGTACCCCGGCGGTCATGCCTGTGATCATGGCATCCGGCAGGCGGCCGGCGGCGGGTGACGCGGTGGTCGGCCGGCCTCAGCCGGCGACGGTGACCTCCCGGCGGGCGTCGAGCGCCTGCTGGTAGAGGCGGCCCGCGCGGTACGACGAGCGGACCAGGGGACCACTCATCACGCCCGCGAAGCCGATCTCCTCGGCCTCCTCGCGCAGCTCGACGAACTCCTCCGGCTTGACCCAGCGGGTCACCGGGTGGTGCCGGGGGGAGGGACGCAGGTACTGCGTGATGGTGATCAGTTCGCAGCCCGCCTCGTGCAGGTCGCGCAGCGCCTGGGACACCTCGGCGCGCTCCTCGCCCATGCCGAGGATCAGGTTGCTCTTGGTGACCAGGCCGTCGGCCCGCGCCTGGCGGATCACGTCCAGCGAACGCTCGTAGCGGAACGCCGGGCGGATCCGCTTGAAGATGCGCGGCACGGTCTCCACGTTGTGCGCCAGCACCTCGGGCCGCGAGCCGAAGACCTCGGCGAGCTGCTCGGGCACCGCGTTGAAGTCGGGGATCAGCAGCTCGACACCGCAGCCGGACTGAAGCGCGTGGATCTGCCGGACCGTCTCGGCGTAGAGCCAGGCCCCGCCGTCGGGCAGGTCGTCGCGGGCGACACCGGTGATGGTCGCGTAGCGCAGACCCATCGCGGCGACCGACTCGGCGACGCGCCGCGGCTCGTCGGCGTCGAACTCGGCCGGCTTGCCGGTGTCGATCTGGCAGAAGTCGCAGCGCCGGGTGCACTGGTCACCACCGATGAGGAAGGTGGCCTCCCGGTCCTCCCAGCACTCGTAGATGTTGGGGCAGCCGGCTTCCTGGCACACGGTGTGCAGCCCTTCGCGCGAGACGAGCCCGCGCAACTGGGTGTACTCCGGGCCCATCTTGGCCTTGACCTTGATCCACGGCGGCTTGCGCTCGATCGGCGTCTCGGCGTTGCGCGCCTCGATCCGCAGCATCCGCCGCCCCTCCGGGGCGACAGTCGCGGTGCGCGCTGGCTGCTCAGTCGTCGGCGCGGATTGCTCGATCGTCACAAAACCGAGCGTACGCCGGTCGGTGCCGGTCGATGAACGAGGGCGACGGCCGTCACGCCGGAATGGCTGTGACACCGGACACCAAGGGCGAAAAAACCCGGTCACAGCGCGGCGCGTGCGGTGCTAGCGTGCCGGGCAGAGCTGTGACGGAGCCGAGTAACGGGCCGATCCGCCAGTCGAGAGAGCCGCCGGTTGCTGTGAGGCGGTCTGGCGCCGGTCCGCGAAGACCCTCCCGAGCTGCGGGAAGAACGGCGTTTCGCGCCCAGTAGAGCCCGCCCGGCCGGCCCCGGTGAAAAGGCGACGAACGAGGCTCCCGCCCTGGCGGGGGCGAAGGTGTGGTGGCACCGCGAGGTTCCCGCTCGCCCACACCTCCCTGGGGATCGCGTTGCGATTGGTCAAGGAGGTAGTCGTCGTGCAACGCATCCTGTCCACAGAACTCCCCGCCCGTGTGGGCGCCACAGTGCGGCTCGCCGGCTGGGTCCACCGCCGCCGGCTGCTCAAGTCGGTGGCCTTCCTGATCGTCCGGGACGCCGCCGGGCTCGCCCAGGTGGTGGTCGCCGCGCCCGCCGTGCGGGAGCAGGTCGAGGCGCTCACCGAGGAGACTGTCGTCGAGGTCGTCGGCACGGTGGTCGCGAACCCCACCGCGCCCGCCGGGGTCGAGGTCGTCGAGCCGACGGTACGTCCGCTCGGGCCGCCCGCCGTCCCGCCCCCGTTCGACCTGTACCGGCCGGTGCTCACCGCCACCCTGCCCACCCAGCTCGACCACGCGCCGGTCGCGCTGCGGCACCCGGTCCGCTCCGCCGCGCTGCGGATCTCGGCGGCGGCCGTGTCCGGCTTCCGGGCCACGCTCGACGGGCGGGGCTTCGTCGAGGTGCACACGCCGAAGGTGGTCGCCTCGTCCACCGAGAGCGGAGCTAACGTGTTCGCGCTGGACTGGTTCGGGCGGCCGGCCTACCTGGCGCAGTCGCCGCAGTTCTACAAGCAGCTCATGGTCGGCGTCTTCGAGCGGGTGTACGAGGTGGGGCCGGTGTTCCGCGCCGAGCCGCACGACACGGTGCGCCACCTGGCCCAGTACACGTCGCTCGACGTGGAGCTGGGCTTCGTGGCCGACCACCGGGACGTCATGGCGGTGCTGCGGGAGACGCTGGCCGGGATGGTGGCGACGGTCGGCGAGCGGGCCGGTGGCGCGCTGGCGACGCTCGGCGTGACGGTGCCGGAGGTGCCGGCCGAGATCCCGGCGGTGCACTTCACCGACGCGCTGAAGATCGCCGGAGCGCCGGCGGACGAACCCGACCTTGCGCCGGCGCACGAGCGGGCGCTGGGGGAGTGGGCGCTCCGCGAGCACGGCAGCGACTTCCTCTTCGTCACCGGGTACCCGATGGCGAAGCGCCCCTTCTACACCCATCCGGACCCGGCCCGGCCCGCGTACTCCAACGGTTTCGACCTGCTGTTCCGGGGCGTGGAGCTGGTGACCGGCGGGCAGCGGCTGCACCGGCACGCCGACTACCTGGCCGCCCTGGCGGCGCGCGGCGAGCCGGTGGAGCCGTACGCCGGGTACGTGGACGCGTTCCGGCACGGCATGCCGCCGCACGGCGGTTTCGCGATCGGGCTGGAGCGGTTCGTCGCCCGGCTGACCGGGGCGGCGAATGTCCGGGAGGTGACCGCTTTCCCGCGCGACCTGCACCGCCTCACGCCCTGACGGCGGGGCGCGGGCTCGCCATCGGGACCGTCGGTCTCGCCGCTTGCTCTCCGGAATCGGCTCGGATCTGCCACTGATAGTGACGATAGGTCGCTCGGCCTTGTGGTCACGCTCGGTGAGGGTTGTTTCGGGGTGGTCGAGCTGCCCTCAACGCCGGTGGATTGCGCTGAGCTGGGGTTATGGCGGACAGCCCTCGGGAGGGAGGGAAGGGTGTCTGCGCCCTTTGCTCTGCAGCCACTGGCGCAGCGGTTGACCGGGAGTGACCGTTGCGGATCCGGCTGCAGAGCAAAGTCGGCGGGAGGCCACATGCTGCGGGCGCAGCCTTGTGACTCAACGTGACCGACGGCGAGGCGGGGCCTGGGTGGGCGGCGGGTCTGGGCGGGCGGCGATCCGGACCGGTCGCACACCGCGCCGCCCGAGCGGTCAGGCCGGGCCGAGCAGGTCCCAGGAGTTGCCGGCGATGTCGCGGAAGACCGCGACCCGGCCGTACGGCTCGGTGCGGGGCGGCCGGACGAACTCGACGCCCGCGTCGACCATCCGGCGGTGCACCGCCTCGAAGTCGTCGACCTGGAGGAAGAAGCCCACCCGGCCGTGGGTCTGGTCGCCGACCGCGCCGGCCTGGTGCTCGCCGTCGGCACGGGCCAGCAGCAGGCCGGTGCCGCCGCCCGGCGGGCGTACGACCACCCAGCGCTTGGGCCGGCCGTCGTTCGTCAGCGACGGCTTGTCCTCGGCCAGCTCGAACCCGAGCACCTCGGTGAAGAAGGCGATCGCGGGGTCGTACTCGGTCACGACGAGCGTGACCAGGTCGAGCCGCACGGGGCTCAGACCTGCGTCAACGTCGGCAGGTGCCGCTCGACCACCGGCAGCACGTCGGCGACGGTGATCGGCCGGCCCAGCTCGGCGGTCAGCGAGGTGACCCCGGCGTCGCGGATGCCGCAGGGCACGATCCGGTCGAAGAAGCCCAGGTCGCAGTCGCAGTTGACGGAGAAGCCGTGCAGCGTGACGCCGCGGGCCACCCGGATGCCGATGGCGGCGACCTTGCGGGCCGGGCCCCGGTCGTCCTCCGGCACCCACACGCCGCTGCGTCCCTCGACCCGGCCGGCGGACAGCCCGAACTCGGCGCAGACGTCGATCAGGAGCTGCTCGGTGCGCCGGACGTACGCGACCACGTCGACCGGGTCGGGCAGCCGGACGATCGGGTAGCCGACGAGCTGCCCCGGACCGTGCCAGGTGATCTTCCCGCCGCGGTCCACGTCCACCACCGGGGTGCCGTCCATCGGCCGGTCCCACGGCTCGGTGCGCTTGCCGGCGGTGTAGACGCTGGGGTGCTCCAGCAGCAGCACCGTGTCGCCCTGCTCGCCGGCCACCACCGCCTCGTGCAGCCGGCGCTGCTCGTCCCAGGCGGCCTGGTAGTCGAGCAGGCCTGCGCGGACGGCGGTCAGCCCGGAAGTCGTCACGCTCACCCGTCCAGCCTAGTCCCGCCCTCCGGGAACCGGACCCGTGAGCCTCGTCGCCATCGCGGGGGACACGGCGACGGTCAGGCCGGCACCCGCCACAGCCAGACGTCCTCCACCCGCTCGGGCGGGCCGAGCAGCGCGGTGGCGGTGCGCCGCAGCGCCTCCTCGTCGACGTCGAACTTGGCGCCGTGCACCCGGTCCGGCAGCACCACCGCCTGGACCCCCCAGTAGCGCAGGTCCGCCCGGGACTCGCGGATGCTGCCGTCGGTGATGATCGGCACCAGCCCGGTCCGGCCCGCCTGGTCCATCAGTGAGTCGAAGGTGCGCGGCACCGGGCCGATCCGGCCCCGGCCCTCCGGCCCGCCGGGCCCGAGGAAGAAGCCGGACGGGATCCGGAACTCACCCTGCCGGTGGGCGAGCGCGTACGCCTGCCAGCGCTGCCCGTCCGGGTAGACGTCCACGGTCAGCGGCAGCGGCGTCAGCACCCCGTCGGGCGGGACGTAGCGCTGCCAGGCGCCGCTGGTGATGAACTGCGGGATCGGCTCGCGGACGCTGGTCAGCAGCGGCGTGGGCACCAGCGGCAGCAGCGCCGCGGCGAAGCCCAGCGCCCAGGCGAGCCCGCTCACCCGGCGCCGGGGCGGCCGGGCGCGCAGCGAGTCGATCGCGTACGCCAGCAGCAGACCGATGACCGGCGCGACCACGAGCGCCAGCCGGGACGGCAACGCCGCGTTGATCACCGGCAGGTTGTCCAGCACCCCGAACGGCAGCGTCTGGTCGAAGCGGCGGCCGTTCCACTTCACAGTGGGCCCCCACGACAGCACCGCGAAGACCACTGCGGTCACCCCGAGCGCCGCGAGGGTGGCCCGGAACGCGCGGTCCGCGCGCCGCCACAGCAGCGCGAAGCAGGCGGCGGCGAGCAGGAGCAGCGGTACGCCGAAGAACGAGTTCTCCTCCGTCGGGTTGGGCGCGAGCGAGGTGCCCCACCCGGCCCAGCCCGCGAGCGACCGGCGCGGATAGGACCCGTACGCGGCGATGTCCTCGGAGTGGATCAACGGGTCGAACCCGGTGCCGTGGAACCGTTGCGGTCCGAGGAAGTGCAGCCACAGCGGGTACGCCAGCAGTGCCCCGGCGACGAGCGCTGTCACGCCCAGCCCGGCCGCCATCCGGGGCAGCGCGGCGCGTACCTCGGACCGGCGGGCCGGGTGCAGCGCCCACACCGCGAGGAACACGCCGAGCGCCAGCGCGGTGAAGAACAGACCCTCGGCGGCGATCGAGAACGCGACAGCCACCAGCAGGCCGAGCACGATCCCGCCGGTGACCGCCCGGCCCGGACGGCGCAGCCGGAACACGCCCCAGATCAGCAGCGGCACCAGCCAGCCCGCGGTCCAGTTCAGGTGCGCGTTGGCGTGCGACACCATCGCCGGGCAGAAGGCGATGAACAGCGCGCCCACCCCGGCGGCCAGCCGGCTGCGCACCAGGTGCCGGCTGAGCAGCCAGTACCAGGCCACCGCCGTCGCGGCCAGGTTGAGCGTGAGGATCACCAGGAACGTCGCGGGCGGCCCGATCAGGTACGTCAGCGGCGCGAAGACCGCCGCGTACACGGTGATCGAGGTGTTCACCGCGAGGTTCACCCCGTCCGGGACGTTGATCAAGGTGGTGTACAGCGGGTTCTGCCCGTGGGTCAGCGCGTGCCCGCCGAACGCCAGCAGCCACTCGAACAGCGCCTGGTCACTGGAGTTGACGGTGATCGCGCGGCTGTTCGGATCCCGCCACATGCCACTCGTCACCCAGAGGGCCAGGGCCAGCGCGGCGAGCGTGACCAGCAGGTCGGCGCGCCGGTCGCGGACGCGCGTCGGCGCCGGGCCGGCGGCCGGGGACGGGGAGGAGGGCACGCAGCGGACGTTACCAACCGGACCTGGGCAGACCGCCCGGACACGGAACTCGCCGCACACTTCGGTGACCGTGAATGTGTGAGCGGCGGCCATTCCGGTGTGACGAAACGCGGCCGTAACGTCTCGGCAACTCGGAGGTGACTCAGTTCACATTCCACGATCGGGAGGTCCCCGTGCCCCGCTCCTCATCCCTCATCGCCCGCGTCGCCGGGGCGGCGGCCGGGGTCGTGCTGGCCGCGGCCACCGCGCTGGTCGCCGCCCTTCCCGCCCAGGCCGCCTCGCTGACCCAGGTCACCGGTTTCGGCTCCAACCCCGGCAACCTGGCCATGTACGCGTACCGCCCGGACGGCCTGCCCACCGGCGCGCCCGCCGTGGTGCTGCTGCACGGGTGCGTGCAGAACGCCTCGACGTACGTCACCAACTCCGGCTGGCAGAAGTACGCCGACCAGTGGAAGTTCACGCTCATCGCGCCGCAGCAGCCCAGCGGCAACAACGCCAACTCCTGCTTCAACTGGTTCGAGACCGGTGACACCGCACGCGGCCAGGGCGAGGCGCTGTCGATCAAGCAGATGGTCGACTACGCCAAGACCACCTACGGCACCGACGGCGCCCGCGTCTACGTCAGCGGCCTCTCCGCCGGTGGCGCGATGAGCGCGGCCATGCTCGCCGCCTACCCCGACGTCTTCGCCGGCGGCTCGATCATCGCCGGCATCCCGTACCGCTGCGCCACCAGCACCGTCACCGCGTTCAGCTGCATGAACCCGGGCGTGGACAAGACCCCGGCGCAGTGGGGCGACCTGGTCCGCGGCGCGTACGCCGGATACACCGGCAAGCGCCCCCGCGTGGCGATCTGGCACGGCACCAGCGACACCACCGTGGCGACCGCGAACGCCGCCGAGTCGCGGGACCAGTGGACGAACGTGCTGGGCCTGTCGACCACCCCGACCAGCACGTCCACGCTGCCGGCCGGCACCGGCCTGGAGGTCTACGGCGCCGACCAGGTCCGCCTCTACCGGGTCTCCGGGATGGGCCACGGCACCCCCGTCGACCCGGGTACGGGCGCGGACCAGTGCGGCACCGCCGGGGCGTACTTCCTGGACACCATCTGTTCGACGTACCGGGACGCGGTCTTCTTCGGGCTCGGCGGTGGCGGCGCCTCGCCGAGCCCGACCCCGACGGCCACCGCGTCACCCACGCCGACGGCCTCGCCCACGCCGACCGCCTCGCCCACGCCGACCAGCGCGCCGGTCTGCGTCACCGCCAGCAACTACGCGCACGTGGTGGCCGGGCGGGCCTACCAGTCCGGTGGCTACGCCTACGCGCTCGGCAGCGGGCAGCGGATGGGCCTCTACAACACCTTCTACAAGAGCACGCTGAAGCAGACCGGGCCCGCGTACTGGGTGATCGGCTGCTGATCCGCCGCGTCGCGCCGCCCTCGGCCGGTCACTCGGAGAGGGCGGCGCGCAGCGCGCCCGCCAGGTCCGGGTGCGCCCAGGAGAAGCCGGCCTTGTCGAGCACGGCGGGCAGCACCCGCGCGCTGGTCAGCGCCTCCTGCGCGAAACCGCCGAGCGCCACCTTCAGCGCCACCGCCGGGATCGGCATGATCGCCGGGCGGTGCAGCTGGCGGGCCAGTTCCCTGGTGAACTCGGCGTTGGTGACCGGCGCCGGGCCGACCACGTTCACCGCGCCGGCGATGCCGTCGCGGTTCAGCAGGAACTTCGCGGCGTCGAGCCAGTCCCGCATCGAGATCCACGGCAGCCACTGCCGCCCGTTGCCCAGCTTGCCGCCGACGCCGAGCCGGAACGGCAGCAACTGCGGCTTGAGCAGGCCGCCGTCGCGGTGCAGCGGCAGTCCGGTACGCAGGCGCACCACCCGTACGCCCGCGTCCTCGGCCGGGCGGGTCGCGGCCTCCCAGACGCGGCAGACATCGGCGAGGAACCCCTCACCCGCAGGTGCCTCCTCGGTTACCGTCCGGTCGCCGGTGTTGCCGTACCAGCCGACGGCGGAGGAGTTCAGCAGCACCGTCGGCCGGTCGGCGGCGGGCAGGCCGGCGATCGTGATGGCGAGCGTGGTGGTGCTGTCCACCCGGCTGGTCCGGATCACCTTCCGGTACTCGTCGTTCCAGCGCTTGTCGCCCACCCCGGCGCCGGCCAGGTTCACCACCACGTCGGCGTCGGCGACACACTGCGGGTCCATCTGTGCGGCGGAGGGGTTCCACTGCCGTTCGACGGGTGTGCGTGGCGGGCGGCGGACCAGGCGGGTGACCTGGTGGCCGTCCGCGGTGAGGCAGTCGACCAGTCGGGTGCCGAGGAAACCGGACGCGCCGGCCATGAGGATCCGCATGCTCACATCTTCGAGTACGCGGCGCGATTCGGATGCGTTGAGCGAAATCACTCACTCGTCACGCCCGCCGGTCACGCACGCTAAACGCGTTGCGCTTTTTTCGAATAGAGATACGCTTGCGTCATGAGCAACGCCCTGCGTGAACGTACGGTCCTTCCCCCGGACGACCCGGCTGAGCTGGCCCGGTTCGTGCAGGAACTGCGGAGCGCCGGCGGTCGTGCGCGGGCCAGGCTGGTCGGGCCGGACGGGTCCGAGATCGAGATCCCCGACGAGTTGTACGGCGTGCTGCGGGACGTGGTGACGGCACTGTCCGAAGGGCTCGCGATCTCCATCGCGCCGCACAACACGATGCTGACGACCCAGGAAGCGGCAGACCTGCTCAACATCTCCCGGCCCACGCTGGTCCGGTTGCTGTCCGAGGGCGAGATGCCGTACACGATGCGCGGCCGTCACCGGCGAGTCATGCTCCGGGACGTTCTCGACTACCAGGAGCGGACCCGGCAGGCGCGCCGCCGGACACTCGACCGGATGACCGCCGAAGCCGAGGAAGACGGCCTGTACGACGCGACGGCCACACCGCGCAGGACGAGATGAGCGTGACCTGAGTGGCGTTCCCGGCGTTTCTCGACACCTGCGTCCTCTACCCGGCGAATCTCTGCGACACCCTGCTGCGGCTGGCCGAGGTCGCCGCCTACCGACCCCTCTGGTCCAAGGACGTCCTGGACGAGCTGCGACGCAACCTGATCGTACGAGGCATCGCGGAGGAGCGGGTCGACCGCCGAATCGGCCAGATGGCCGAAGCCTTTCCGGACGCCATGGTCAGCGGGTACGAGTCGCTGATCGACGGCATGTCCAACGATCCCAAGGACCGGCACGTGCTGGCTGCCGCCGTCCGGGCGAACGCGGAGGTGCTGGTCACGTTCAACGTCGGTGACTTCCCCGAGCCGTCGCTCAAGTCCTTCGACATCGTGGCGGTGCATCCGGACGACTTCCTGCTCGATCAGCTGGACCTCTATCCGGGGCAGACACTCGACGTCCTGCACCGGCAGGCAGCGGCCTACCGCAGGGAGCCGACGACCGTACCGGGTCTGCTCGTACTGCTGGGACGCACCGGCCTGCCCCGGTTCGCCGCGGAGGTCCGCCGACACCTCTGAGGCGTCCCCCCGCGGCGAGACCCGGGCGGTCAGGCGTCGGCGGGGGCGGTGCGCAGGTCGGCGAGCAGGCGCTCCACCTCGGCGAACGCGTCCTGCGGCAGCGGCCCGTACGCCAGCGCGCCGAGATTCTCCTCGGCCTGCCCGACGGTCCGGCAGCCGGGGATCGGCAGGGTGTGCGGGCTGCGGGCGAGCAGCCAGCCCAGCGCGCCCTGGGCGAGCGTGCGGCCGTCGGTGGTCAGCGCCTCACGGACCCGGGCCACCCGCTCGGCCCACTCGGCGCGCGGTACGCCGCCGGTGAACCAGTCCAGCCACTCCGGTGCCACGCCGCGCACGTCGTCGTCGCCCCGGGCGGTGGGAGCATCCTGGTACTTCGCGGTGAGCAGGCCCATCGCCAGCGGCCCCCGGTTCAGGGCGGCCAAGTCGAACTCAGCGCAGACCGCGAGCATGGCGGCGTTGTCCCGCAGCACCGACTGGTCGTGCTGGATCGCCGCGCAGTGCGGTCCGGCCTCGGCGAAGGCGCGCGCCGAGGCGGGGTCGTCGGTGCTCCAGCCGTACGCCCGGATCTTTCCTTCGGCGACCAGGTCCTCCAGGGTGCCGACGAGGTCCAGCGCCCGCGGCACCGGCAGGCCGCCCAGGTGGAGCTGGTAGAGGTCGACGTGGTCGGTGCCGAGCCGGCGCAGCGACCCCTCCAGGCTGCGCCGTGCGTAGTCAGGGCTGGCGTCCTCGCCGAGCGCCTGGCGGGTCGCCTCGTCGGTGGGATAGCCGAACTTGGTGGCGATGACCGCGCGGTCCCGGCGGCCGGCGAGCGCGCGCCCGAGCACCCGCTCGCTGTGCCCCGCGCCGTAGTTGCTGGAGGTGTCGAACAGCGTCGCGCCCAGGTCGAGCGCCCGGTGGACGGTACGCACCGACTCGTCGTCGTCCACCTCGCCCCAGCCGAGCGGTTGGGTGCCGTCCCAGAGCGGGCCGCCGATCGCCCAGCAGCCCATACCGATCGCGCTGACCTCGATGCCGCTGCGGCCCAGCCGTCGTGTCGTCGTCATGCGCCCAGTGTTCACTTTCGAGTGTGCTCGAAGTCCAGCCCTTTTCCCGCCAGCCGGGGCAGGAGCGGGGCGAGCGCGTCGACGGCCCCGGCGCGTACCACGAAGCGGGTGACGCCCCAGCGGCGCCGGTGCCCGGCCACGGCCGAGACGATCTCGGCGGGCGTCCCGGCCAGCACGAACGGGGTGGCCAGCACCTCCGCCGGGGTGAGCCCGGTCTCGGCGGCCGTCCCGGCGGCGGCCGCCTCCGCGTCGTCGGTGACGGCGACGTGCTGGACCAGCGCCTCCAGGACCGGCGGCGTCTCCCGGCCGGCCGCTCCGGCCGCCACGTGCGCGAGCTGCGCCTCGATCTGGTCGGCCCGCCACCGGACGGTGTGCTGGTGGCCGTCGGGCAGCGTACGGCCGAAGCCGGCCAGGCCGACCACGTCGGCGTGCCTTCCGGCCCAGCGCAGCAGCGTCGAGTTGGAAGCGCCGACGGTCAGCGGGATCCGGTCCTGGACCGGGCGGGGCCGGTCGAGCCGTGCCGCGTACGTCGTCAGGTCCCCGGTGTCCACGGTGACCTCGTCGCCGGCCAGCAGCGCCCGGACCGCCTCGGCCACCTCGACGCAGCGGCGTACCCGGCCGGCGACGTCCGGGCGCTCGCGCCCGACGGCCCGCCACTCGGCCGGCGTGTGGCCTGCGCCGAGGCCGAGCCGGGCCCGCCCGCCGGAGACCACGTCCAGGGTGGCCACGTCGGCGGCGAGCAGGATCGGCTCGCGTACGCCGGCGTTGGAGACGTACGAGCCGAGGCCCAGCCTGCTGGTCACGGCCGCCGCGGCGGCCAGCGCGACGAACGGCGACGCGCAGGAGCCGGGGTGGTCGGCCGCGAACAGCGCGTCGAAGCCGGCCGCCTCGACGGTACGGGCCAGCTCGGTCCAGCTCGCCGCGTCGGTGGGCTGCGCCTGTACGGAGAAGGTCGCCATCGCCTCAGCATCGGCGCACGCCGCGCCGCCGGCCACCCCGCACACGCAGATTCTGCCGACGGCCGAACGTCACACGGCGGCGTTCATCTGTTCGTGTCGCGGTCCTCGGGTTGCTCGTGCCACCGGGCCCGCCAGGCCGCCTCGTGCGCCTCGTGGCTGGCGCGCTCCTCGAAGACCAGCTTGCGCAGCGCCTGCCGGCCCTCGGCGAAGACGATCACCTCGACGGCCACCATGCCCACTGTGAGGGCGGTCAGGATGCCCAGCGCGGCCAGCCCCGGCACCCGCTCCGCGACCGGGATGGCCACGCCGAGCAGCAGCACCGTCCCGACCCGGGTCCAGCTCACCGTGCGCAGGGTACGCAGCTGGAACAGCATGTTGCCGCACAGGTAGCAGATCACGCCGCCGTACAGCAGCGGCACGCCCGGACCGTGTGCCGGCTCGCTCGGCGGCACGTTCGGGTCGGCGATCCCGTGCACGATCGTCTCGGCGCCGAGCGCGAACAGGATGATGCCCGCGATCATCGGCAGGAACAGGTACGCGTACGCGTCCCGGGCCATCGCCACCCGGGGACCGTCCTGCGCGGCGTGCAGGGCGATCCGGGCGGCCGGCCCGACCATGTCGTAGTGCGCCCACCAGAGCGCGGCGGTGAAGAAGATGCCGAGCACCGCCGCCGCCACGGCCGGCCAGGTGGGCGGCTGGCCGAGCAGGTTGCTGCCCACGCCGACGGAGATGACCGACTCGCCGAGCGCGATGATCAGGATGAGGTCGTATCGCTCGGTCCAGTGTTCGGCGGACGCGACGCCCCAGCCCCACGTGCCGGCGAGGATGCCGGTGCCGTACTGGAGCAGGATGACGCCGGCCCACAGCACGTCCCGCAGCACCGCCGCCGAGAACAGGTCGTCGATCCTCGGCGGCAACAGCGCGGCGACCAGCAGCAGCGCGGTGCTGCCGACCACCTCGGGGGCGAACCGGATCAGTTGCCGGCGCTCGTTCGGGCTGTCCCGGACGGCGTGCCGGTAGAGCAGCAGGTGCACCAGCCGCAGGACGGTGTAGCTGAGCGCCGCGACCATCGGCCCGGCTTCGTTGCCGCGCGGATCGCGGAACGCGTGCGGCAGCGACAGCGCGAACGTGAACAGCGCGGCCATGCCGACTGTCATGAGCACCGGGACGAAGCCCTCGCCGAGGCGTACCCGGGTGGCGACGACGCTGTGCACCACCCACGACCACCAGAGCACGGCGAGGACCAGCAGCGCGTGCAGCAGCGCCCTGCCGGTCACCTCGAGCGCGGTGGCCCGGGTGATGATGAAGAACGAGAAGACGAAGACCAGGTCGAAGAAGATCTCGAACCGGTCGACCCGGGCGCCCGGGGCCACCGGCACGGCCGGCCCCAGGCGTCCCCGCCACCCGTACGAGCCCACCGGCCGAGTCTGTCAGCGCCGGTCCGGGCCGCGGGCCGATTCCGGTCAGCCCGGCCGGTGGCGCAACCCGTCCATCAGCAGGTCGAGCAGGCGTCCGGCCTGGGCACGCTGGTCCGGCTCGCCCGCCACCAGGGAGACCCCGCTGAGGCTGGCGAGCACGTCGGCGGCGGCCACGTCGGCGCGTACGACGCCCGCTGCGGCGCCCGCCGCGAGCAGCGCCCCGAGCGCGGCGAGCAGCAGGTCGCGGCTCTGCGCGTACGGGTTGGCGCCGGAGGCGATGACCAGCCGCAGCGCGTCGGCCATGCCCCGCTTGGTGGCGAGGTAGTCGACGAACCGGTCCATCCAGGCGCGTAGCGCCGCGTCGGCGGGCTGGGCCGCGAGCAGCGCCGGAGCGGCGTCGCAGAGCTTCTCCAGCTCGTTGCGGTACGCCGCCTCGATCAGTGCCTCCCGGCTCGGGAAGTGGCGGTAGAGCGTGCCGATGCCGACGCCGGCGTCCTTGGCGACCCGGTCCAGCGTTACCTCCGGGCCGTCCTGGGAAAACGCCTGGACCGCGGCGTCCAGCAGCCGCTGCCGGTTGCGCAGCGCGTCCGCGCGCAGCTGTCGGTCGGGCACGGGCACTCCTCCCTCGACCGGGTCGCCGGCCCGGCACGATGGTAACCGGAGCCCCCTCCGATTATGCTGGCGGAGTAACGGAGGATCCTCCGCTTCTCATCGTAGCGGGCGGACATCGGTCCGCGTCGCCGTCGACAAGGATGGACCATGACCAGCTCGACACCAGTCACCACCCCGTTCTCCGCCGAGACAACAGCCCTGGAGGTGGTCCGCGACCTGGACCTGACCGACCGGCGGGCCGTCGTCACCGGCGGCGCCTCCGGGATCGGCGTGGAGACCGCCCGCGCGCTCGCCGCCGCCGGAGCCGACGTCACACTCGCCGTCCGCAACACCGAGGCCGGGCAGCGTGCCGCCGACGACATCATCGGCACCACCGGCAACGACCGGATCCTGGTCGCCCCGCTCGACCTCGCCGACCTCGCCTCGGTGGCCGCGTTCGTCCGCACCTGGGACGGGCCACTGCACATGCTCGTCAACAACGCCGGGATCATGGCCTCGCCCGAGATGCGCACCGAGCAGGGCTGGGAGATGCAGTTCGCGACCAACCACCTCGGGCACTTCGCGCTCGCCACCGGGCTGCGCCCGGCGCTCGCCGCGGCCGACGGCGCGCGGATCGTCTCGGTCAGCTCGGCGGCGCACCTGCGCTCGCCGGTGGTGTTCTCCGACATCCACTTCCGGCAGCGGCCGTACGACCCGTGGCTGGCGTACGGGCAGTCCAAGACCGCGAACGTGCTGTTCGCGGTGGAGGCGACCCGCCGCTGGGCCGACGACGGCATCTACACCAACGCGCTGATGCCGGGCGCGATCCGGACCAACCTCCAGCGCTACATCAGCGAGGAGGAGCTGGCGCGGATGCGCAGCGGCAACGCGGCCGCCTTCAAGACCCCGGAGCAGGGCGCGGCGACCTCGGTGCTGGTCGCCACCTCGCCGCTGCTCGACGGCGTCGGCGGCCGGTACTTCGAGGACTGCCAGGAGGCCGGGCCGAACCAGCCGGGCACTCGCACCGGCTGGGCCGCGTACGCCCGGGACCCGGAGGCCGCCGAGCAGCTCTGGACCGTCTCCGAGGCGCACCTGCGCGGCTGACCCGCGGAAACGAGGAAGGGGGCGCGCGGCATGTCGCCGCGCGCCCCTCGCCGTCTCGGATCTACAGACCCAGCTCGGCCTCGAAGTTGCCGCCCTCCAGCCGCTCCTTCACCGCGGTGAGGAAGCGGGCCGCGTCGGCGCCGTCGATCAGCCGGTGGTCGTACGACAGAGCCAGGTAGACCATCGAGCGGATCGCCACGACCTCGCCCAGTTCCGGGTCGTTCACCACGACCGGACGCTTCACCACGGCACCCGTGCCGAGCATCGCCGACTGCGGCGACGGCACGATCGGGGTGTCGAACAGGGCGCCCCGGCTGCCGGTGTTGGTGAGCGTGAACGTCGCCCCGGCCATCTCGTCCGGGGTGATCTTGTTGGCCCGGGTGCGCTCGGCCAGGTCGGCGATCCGCTTGGCCAGGCCACCCATGTTCAGGTCGCCGGCGTTGTGGATGACCGGCGTGAGCAGCCCGCGCTCGGTGTCCACCGCGATGCCCAGGTGCTCGGCGCCCGGGTAGGTGATCGTCCCGCCGTCCAGGTCCATGCTGGCCTGGATGATCGGGTACGTCTGGAGCGCTTCGATCGCGGCCACCGCGAAGAACGGCAGGAAGGACAGCTTCACGCCGTGCTTGGCCTGGAACGAGTCCTTGGCCCGCGCCCGCAGCTTGGCGACCTTGGTGACGTCGACCTCGACGACGGTGGTCAGCTGCGCCGTCTCGTGCAGCGACTGCTGGAGACGCTTGGCGATGATCGAACGGATCCGCGGCAGCTTCTCCGTGGTGCCCCGCTTGGCGCTCGGCTCCGGCTTGGCGGCCGGCTTGGCCGGGGCGGGTGCGGACGGGGCAGCGGCGGCGGCCGGCGCGGGCTTGGCGGCCTTCGCCTTCTCGGCCGCCTCCAGCACGTCCTGCTTGCGGATGCGGCCACCCACGCCGGTGCCCTTGATCGAGCCCAGGTCCACGCCGTGCTCGGCGGCGAGCTTTCGCACCAGCGGCGTCACGTACCCGGCGGCGTCCTCGCCGTACTCGGACGGAACGCTCGGGCGCTGCGCGGCGGCCGGCGCGGCCGGCTGGGCCGCCTGCTCGGCCTTGGCCGGCTGCGCGGCCTGCTCCGCCTCGGCGGCCGGCTCGTTGTAGGACGCGCCCGGCGTGGGCTCCTCGACCTTCGGCTCCGGCTTCGGCTCGGGCTTCGCCTCGGCCTTGGGCTCCGGCTTGGGCTCGGGCTTCGGCTCCGCCTTCGCGGGCGCGGCGCCGGCCACCCCGACGATCGCCAGCACGGCGCCGACGTCGGCGGTCTCGTCCTCGGCGACCTTGATCTCCTGCAGCGTGCCGGCGACCGGCGACGGGATCTCGGTGTCGACCTTGTCGGTGGAGACCTCCAGCAGCGGCTCGTCCACCTCGACGGTCTCGCCGACCTGCTTGAGCCAGCGGGTGACAGTACCCTCGGTGACGCTCTCGCCCAGGGCCGGCATGGTCACCGGCGTGCCCTCGCCCGACGGCGCGGGCTCGGCCGGCTCCTCGACGGCCGGCTGCTCGGCCTCGGCGCCCGGCTCGGCAGCGGCCTCCTCGGCCTCCTGGGCCTGCTCCGGCTCGGGGCCGGTGCCCTCGGCGGCGGCCGTCGGCTCGGTGGCCGGCTCGGCCTTCTCCGGGGGAGCCGCGCCCGCGTCCTCGCCCTCGCCGGCGATGACCGCCAGCTCGCTGCCGACCTCGGCGGTCTCGTCCTCGCCGACCACGATCCGGCTCAGCACGCCCGCCGCGGGGGACGGGATCTCGGTGTCGACCTTGTCGGTCGACACCTCGAGCAGGGGCTCGTCGACCTCGACGGTGTCACCCTCCTGCTTGAGCCAGCGCGTGACGGTGCCCTCGGTGACGCTCTCGCCGAGCCGGGGCATGGTGACCGATACCGGCATGTTCTCCAGACTCCTTCATTCCCCTGGTGGGATCATCGCCCGTCGCCGGACGCCGCGGTTGTCGTGTCAGGCGTGCGCGTGCAGCGGCTTGCCGGCCAGGGCCAGGTGCGCCTCGCCCAGAGCCTCGTTCTGCGTCGGGTGGGCGTGCACGAGCTGCGCCACCTCGGCCGGGTACGCCTCCCAGTTGTAGATGAGCTGCGCCTCGCCGATCAGCTCACCGACCCGGGCGCCGACCATGTGCACGCCGACCACCGGGCCGTCGTCCACCCGGACCAGCTTCACGTGGCCGGCGGTCTTGAGGATCTGGCTCTTGCCGTTGCCGCCCAGGTTGTAGTTGTAGGTCTTGATCTTGTCGGCGCCGTACTGCTCCTTGGCCTTCGCCTCGGTCAGGCCGACCGACGCCAGCTCCGGGTCGCAGTAGGTGACGCGCGGGATGCCGGCCTCGTCGATCACCGCCGGGTTCTTCCCGGCGATCTCCTCGGCGACGAAGATGCCCTGCTGGAAGCCGCGGTGCGCGAGCTGCAGGCCGGGCACGATGTCGCCGACCGCGTAGACGTTCGGCACGCTGGTGCGCAGCCGCTCGTCGGTCAGCACGTAGCCGCGGTCCATCTTGACGCCCTGCTCCTCGTAGCCGAGGCCGGCGGTGTTCGGGCCGCGGCCCACGGCGACCAGCAGCAGCTCGGCCTCGACCGTGTCGCCGCCCTGAATGGTCAGCTTCACGCCCTTGTCGGTCTTCTCGACCTTCTCGAACGGCTTGCCGACCTTGAAGTTGATCTTCCGCTTGCGGAACGCCCGCTCCAGCGCCTTCGACGACTCCTCGTCCTCGGCGGCGACCAGGCGGGGCAGCGCCTCGACGATGGTCACGTCCACGCCGAAGGACTTCCAGACGCTGGCGAACTCGACGCCGATCACGCCGCCGCCGAGCACGATCGCCGACGACGGGATCCGGTCCAGCGTCAGCGCGTGGTCGCTGGTGATGATCCGCTCGCTGTCGACGTCCAGGCCGGGCAGGCTCTTGGCGTACGAGCCGGAGGCCAGCACGATGTTGCGGCCGGTGTAGCGCTTGCCGTCGACCTCGACGACGTTCTTGCCGACCAGCTTGCCGGCGCCCGCCACGAAGGTGATCTTCTTGTTGCCGCCCACCAGGCCCTGGAGGCCCTTGTACAGGCGGGAGATCACGCCGTCCTTGTACGAGTTGACGGCCTTCATGTCGATGCCGACCAGCTCGGCCTTCACGCCGAACTGCTCGGACTCGCGGGTCTGGTCGGCGATCTCGGCGGCGTGCAGCAGCGCCTTGGTCGGGATGCACCCGTTGTGCAGGCAGGTCCCGCCCAGCTTGCTCTTCTCGATGAGGGCGACGGAGAGGTCCAGCTGGGCGGCACGCAGCGCCGCCGCGTAGCCGCCGCTACCACCTCCGAGGATGACGATGTCGAAGGTCGTGTCGTTCGGCTCGCTCACATCCAACTCCCAGGTCGCGTCACTGCATCGGGGGTTACGGCGGAGTAACAGGCACACCCCACCTCGGTCATCTTGTCACCACCACGGACCGAGCGCGTACCGAGGTGCCCAACGACACGTCGGTGACACGTACCCTTGGCACCGTCTTCGATGACGGCGCTGGGGGAGGAGTGGATTCGGTGGGGCTGTTCCGACGACGTAAGCGGGCGGCCCCGGCGAGCCGCGACCGCGCCGCCGACCGCGCCGATCTGGACCATCTGGAGAACTTCGTCCGGACCCGCAAGGGCGTCGAGGCGTACATCGAGCCCCGCACGACGGTCACCGAGACCACGATCATGCTGATCGCCGACGACGGCGAGTGGACCCGGCGGCGTGTCGGCGGGCCGGACGAAGCACGCCGCTGGGCGCACCGGATCGCCATCCCGATCTACGACGTGCGGCTGATGGGCTATCCGCAGCGCATGCGCGACTACAACGAGCGCCGCAAGCGCCGCCCCGAGCTGTTCTGAGCCGTTCGCGCGCGGGTGTTAAGAAGGGCCCCTTCTACAACGCGAGGCGTTAAGAAGGGGCCCTTCCTTACCCGTCAGCCGTTGGTGGCGACGTCCTCGACCAGGTGCACGAGCGTGCGCACCGGCACGCCGGTGCCGCCCTTGGTCCAGTAACCGGTCGCCTCGCCCGAGTGGTAGCCCGGACCGGCGATGTCGATGTGCGCCCACGCCACGTCGTCGGTCACGAACTCGCGCAGGAACACGCCGCCCTGGAGCATGTGCCCGGCCCGGTCCATCCCGGCGTTGACCTGCGAGATGTCCGCGACGTCCGACTCCATGCCCTTGCGCACGTCGTCGGGCAGCGGCATCGGCCAGGCCGGCTCGCCGGTCGCGTCACCGGCCACCCGCACCCGCTCGCACAGCTCCGGGGTGCCCATCACACCGGCGATCCGCTTGCCCAGCGCGATCACCTGGCCGCCGGTCAGCGTGGAGGTCTCGAACAGGTAGTCCGCGCCGTCCGCGCAGGCCCGCGCCATCGCGTCGGCCAGCACCATCCGGCCCTCGGCGTCGGTGTTGAGCACCTCCACCTTCTTGCCGTTGAACATGCTGATCACGTCACCCGGCCGGTAGCTGGTGCCCGACGGCATGTTCTCCGCCATCGGCAGGTAGCCGGTGACGGTGACCGACGGCTTGAGCGCCGCGACCGCCAGCATGGCCGCGCCGACCGCCGCCGCGCCGGCCATGTCCGACTTCATCTCCCACATGCCCTGCGCCGGCTTGATCGAGATGCCGCCGGTGTCGAACGTGATGCCCTTGCCGACGAGCGCGACCCGCTTGCCGTTGCCGCCGCCGGCGGGCGTGTAGGTGAGCTTCACCAGCCGCGGCGGGGCCTCGGAGCCCTGACCGACGGCGAGGATGCCGCCGTAGCCGCCGGCCTTCAGCGCCGCCTCGTCCAGCACCTCGACCTCCAGCCCCGCCTCGCGGGCGGCGGCGGAGACGACGTCGGCGAACGCCGGGGGACGCAGCTCGTTCGGGGCGGTGTTGATCCAGTCCCGGCTGGTCCGCACCGCACCGGCCACCGCCTGTGCCCGCGCGATCTCGGCCTGGGCGGTCGCGTCGGCCGCGTCCGGCACCGCCACCAGCACCTCGGCCACCGGCTCGCGCCGGGCCGGCTGCGGCTTGGTCTTGTAGCCGGCGAACCGGTAGCCGCCCAGCAGCGCGCCCTCGGCGACCGCGCGCAGCGCGGCCGGGGCGTCGGCGTCGTCGGGCAGAGGCAGGGCCAGGGCGACGCGCGGGGCACCGGCCAGCGCCCGCACCGCGGCACCGGCGGCCCGGCGCAGCGACTCCGGGGCCGGAGCGGCGCCCGAGGGCTCCGGGCCGAGGCCGACCGCCACGACCAGCGGCGCGGTCACGGTACCCAGCGTGGCCAGCTTGATCACCTCGCCCGGGCCACCGGTCGCGCCGAGCAGGGCCAGCGTCTCGGTCAGCTTTCCGTCGAACGCGGCGGCGATGCTCTCCCCGCCGGTGGCCAGCAGCAGGGCGTGGGCGGGTGCGCCGCTGCCCGGCTCGGTGGTCTGGCTGTGCACGCCGATCACGATCGCGTCGACGGCGAGTTCGGCGGGGTCGGTGTCGACCAGGCTGAGGGTGGTGCGGGGCGATGTCACGAAAGCTACTCCGGGCGGGCCGGGCCGGCCGCGTCGTCGCGTACCGGCGATGAAGGTCTCTCCGGCGGCAACCTACCCGCCGGGAGGCGTGGCTGTCCCGCCGATGCGTGCCGACGGGATCCCGCCGATGCTAACCACAGCGGTCCGGGCCGGTAAGTTGCCACCCATGACCGAGGTGACCTCCGACGCCGCCGAGACCCGGCTGCGCCGATCCCCGCTGCACGAGCGGCACACCGCGCTCGGCGCGAAGTTCGCCCCCTTCGGGGGCTGGCAGATGCCGCTGGAGTACGCCGGTGGCGGCGTGCTCAAGGAGCACACGGCCGTCCGCGAGGGCGTCGGCGTGTTCGACGTCTCGCACCTGGGCAAGATCCGGCTCACCGGGCCGGGCGCGGCGGACTTCGTCAACACCTGCCTCACCAACGACCTCGGCCGGATCACCCCCGGCCAGGCGCAGTACACGCTCTGCTGCGACGACGCCACCGGCGGCGTGGTGGACGACATCATCGCCTACCTGCACGCCGACGACCACGTCTTCCTGGTGCCCAACGCGGCCAACACCGCCGAGGTGGCCCGCCGGCTGCGCGCCGCCGCGCCCGAGGGCGTCACAGTCACCGACGAGCACGAGGCGTACGCGGTGCTCGCCGTGCAGGGACCGCGCTCGGCTGAGCTGCTGGGCGCGCTCGGCCTGCCCACCGGGCACGACTACATGAGCTTCTCCACCGCCACGCTCGACGGGGTGGAGCTGACCGTGTGCCGCACCGGCTACACCGGCGAGCTGGGCTACGAGCTGGTCGTGGCGTCCGAGCACGCGGTCGCCGTCTGGGACGCGCTCTTCGCCGCCGCAGACGACGTACGCGCCTGCGGCCTGGCCGCCCGGGACACCCTGCGCACCGAGATGGGCTACCCGTTGCACGGGCAGGACCTGTCCCCGGAGATCACCCCGGTGCAGGGCCGCTCCGGCTGGGCGGTCGGCTGGGACAAGCCGGCGTTCTGGGGCCGCGACGCGCTGCGCGCCGAGAAGGCCGCCGGCCCGGCCCGTACGCTGCGCGGCCTCACCGCCGTCGACCGGGCCATCCCGCGCCCCGGCATGGCCGTGTACGCGGGCGACCGGCAGGTCGGCACCGTCACCAGCGGCACGTTCAGCCCGACGCTCAAGCACGGCGTCGCGCTGGCGCTGGTCGACACCGACCCGAAGCTGGCCGACGGCGACGAGCTGGAGGTGGACATCCGGGGCCGCCGTGCCCGGATGCGCCTGACCAGGCCGCCGTTCGTCAAGCCCTCGGTGCGCTGAGCCGCGCGGGTCAGTCCTCGCCGCGCTCCCCGGCGTCGAGGACTGCCTGCGTCCAGCCGCCCTCCAGCACGCCGGTGCCGTCCAGCACGGCCCAGTCGACCACGTCCGACGCCTCCACCACCACCGGCGAGCCGATCCGCACGCTCGGGTCGGTGTTGGCGTCGCTGGCGCTGGCGCCGACGATCCGTTCCGGGGTGTCCCACGAGGTCACCCCGGCCCAGACGTACTCGGGGCCGTCGTCGCCGGGCAGGCCGTACTTGACCACGAGCTGGCTCTCCTCGGGCAGCCGCCCGGCCAGGAACCGGGCCCGGATGTCGCCGAGCGCCTCTCGGGCGGTCTCCACCGCGCGGCTCATCGCGTCCCCGGTTCGGGTGTAGCGCACGTCCGGCTGGATGCCGTTGAACAGCGTCGCGCAGGCGGCGGCGAAGTAGCGGCCGGGCGGACCCGGATGCCCGGGCGGCGGGTTGAGGCTCAGGAACGAGTCGGCGTCCGGGTCGGTGGCCGGGTCCAGCTCCAGCCGCAGCAGCACCGGCGCGGTCGCGCCGTGCTGCTCCGGATTGCCGTACGCCACGGCGATGTCGTGCCCGGTCACCGTGGCCAGCACCGGAAGCTGCACGAACGCCGGCACCTCCTCGCCTGCCAGCCCGTCGGTCCAGTCCCGCAGCAGCCGCCGGGCCGCGCCGGTCATCACCGCGCCCCACGCCCGGGTCAGGTGGTCCGGTACGCCCTGCGCCTGCAACTCCAGCAGCCCGAACCGGCGCAGTCCCTTCGTAGTGAACCAGAGCCCGTCGGAGTCCGAGGAGTAGGGCACCAGCACCCAGTCGACGAGCCGGATCCGGCCCTGCTCGTCGGGCAGCGAGCGCAGCGCCGCCGCCGGGTCGAGGAACTGGAGCCCGAAGACGTCCACCACGTCCCCGCCGACCGTCTCGGCCACCGCCGCGGCCACGGCGCGGGCGGCCCACTCGTGCGCGGGCGGCCAGCCCGGCCGGTACTCGGCCTGCACCACCACGAGGTGGGTGGCGGCGGCCAGCCGGGCCAGCTGCTCCTCGGTGGCGCCGAACGCGGTGAGCAGGTCCGGCGGCAGCTCGGGGAACTCGTCCACGGTGCGGGTGTCCACGGTCATCAGCGGACTGTCGAGCATCTGCTTGGCCAGCCCGTGCACCGGCTCGGAGAGCCGGCCGGCCAGCCCTTCCACGGCTGTCTTCGGGCTCACCTTGGGCAGCCCGGTGATCGGCACCAGATAGGTCGCGTCGAGCGACTCGGGCACCGGTACCGGCAGGAAGTCGTCCGTGATGAGCATGCCGTCCCCCTCGACCGCGCCGGTGCACTCGCCCCGAACGCTACCCGCCCGGACCGGTGACGCTCAGCCGGTCAGCACCAGTCCCAGGTAGGACAGCGTGGTGACGATCTCCACGAGCGCTCCGAGCACGTCGCCGGTGATGCCGCCGAAGCGGCGTACCAGGTGCCGCAGCAGCCCGGCCGCGACGGCGAGCGCGGCGAGGACGGCGAGCGGCCCCTGCCACGGACGGTCCGGCACCGCGGGCACCGCCGCCAGCGCGACGGCGACCGCGCCGAGCGTCAGCGCGGTCCACCCGACAGTGCCGGCGACGAGCGCGCCCAGGCCCTCCGGCCGGGCCGCCGGCACGCCACGCCGGCAGGCCAGGCCGACGGCGAGCCGCCCGGCCGCGGTGGCCGCGACCACGGCGGCCAACGCGGCGAGCGCGCCCCGGCCGGCCAGCTCCGCGAGCACCGCGCTCTGGAGCAGGAGTACGACCACCAGCGCGACCACCCCGAACGGGCCGACGTCCGGCTGCTTCATGATCTCCAGCGCGGCCGGACCGCGCCGGTACGAGCCGAGCGCGTCGACGGTGTCGGCCAGCCCGTCCAGGTGCAGGCCCCGGGTGAGCAGCGCGCCCAGCCCCACTGTGACCACCGCGGCGACGAGCGGTGGCGCGAGCGCGCCGGTGAGCAGCAGCACCCCGCCGAGTACGGCGCCGAGCAGCGCCCCGACCAGCGGCGCGAGCGCCATCGCGATGCCCGCGGCGGCCCGGTCGACCCGTCCGGCGCGTACCGGGAGGGTGGTGAACGTGGTGAGCGCCAGCCGGATGCCGTCGGCGAGCCGCGCCTCAGTCGGCACGTCGGCCGGGGGAGACCGGCTCGTCCGACCCGATCGTGGTCGGTCCCGGCCCGGCCGGCTCCGGCTCGGCGAAGTCCGGTTCGTCGTCGCCGGTCCGGCCGTCGCCGCTGCCGTCGTCGCCGGTGGGCTCGCCGGTACCGGTGCCGGTGTCGGTGCGGTCGCCGGCGTCGTCGTCGGTGCCGCTGTCGTCGTCGGTGCCGCTGTGGTCGGGGCCGCCCAGCGACGGGTGCACCGGCAGCGTGGCGGCGAGCGTCAACGCGGAGCGCAGCAGCGGCAGCGCGGCCAGCGCGGTCGCCCCCTCGCCCAGGTCGAGCCGCAGGTCCACCAGCGGGGTCAGACCGAGCACGTCGGCGGCGAGCCGTACGCCCGGACGGCCGCCGTGGTCGGGCAGCAGGCACCAGTGCCGGGCCTGCCCGGCCAGGTCGCGGCTGACCATGGCGGCGGCGGTGCCGACCGGCCCGTCCAGCAGCACCGGCACCTTGCGGGCGGTGGCGCCCAGCAGTACGCCGGTGGCCAGCGCGATGTCGCCACCGCCCAGCTCGGCCAGGACGTCCTTGGCCTCCCGGGCGGAGCGCCGGGTGCGGTGCAGCGCGTCCCGCACCGCCGCGCAGCGGACCATCCAGGCGGTGTCGTCGATCTCGCCCTGCTCGGTGACCACCCGGCCGAGCACCATCGGCGGCTCCGCGCCAGCGGTGGCCGCGAGCACCGCCGCGGCGGCGGCCTCGGCCCCCGCACCGCACGCGGCGAGCACCAGCAGCTGCACCCCCGCGTCGGCGGCCTGCTCGGCGAGCCGCCAGCCGTAGCGCAGCGCCGCCTCGACCTCGTCGGCGGACAGGGCCGGGCCGTCCTCCATCGGCGCCGCGACGGGCGCCTCGACGATCTGCAGGCCGGCCCGGTTCTCGGCGGCGAGCCGGGCCAGTGCGCCCCGGCCGGCGCGGGCCTGCCGGGCGCGGCGCGCCGACTCACCGGGCGTCGCGCCGGCCGACGCGCCGCCCTCGTGGTCGCCCTGGATCAGCAGGACGCGCACCGAGTCCCACGGACGCGGCGTCGAGGTGCCCTGGGTGGCGGCCGCGAAGCCGACCACCTGTTCCAGTACGCCGAGACCGGCACCGGCGATGTCGAGGGTGGCGAGCCGGTCGACCGCCTGCGGTCCGGTGTAGTCGTCGGGCATCGGCAGTTCCATGCCCGGCTGGATGACCAGGCCGGTGGCGATCATCGGCAGCGCCATGGTGGGGGCGGCCCAGTCGCCCGTACCGGGCTCGTCGGATGTGGCCGGGGCGGGCACCGGGGCGGCGGCCGGGGTGAGCACCTCGGGCAGCGTCACGTCCCCGGCGCCGAGGTCGGCCGGTACGGCCTGGGTCGGCGCGGGCTGGGCCGCCGCGTGATGGGGCGCGGCGGCGCGGCCGGGCTCGGTCTCGGGCGACGTGGCCGCGGGCGGCACGGCGTGCGCGGGGGCCGAAGTGGCCGGCTTCAGCCACGCCGTCTGACCGGCCACCACGAGCGCGACCGCGTCGCAGGCGTCGGCGACCGCGCGGTTGGTCGCGCCGAGCGCGTCGGTGAACGCCCGGCCCAGGGGCGTGGTGGGCACCAGGGACAGGCCCACCTCGGGGCTCACCAGCACCAGCCGGGCCGTGCTGGAGCGCACCGCCGCTGCCAGCTCGGCGATCGTCGCGGTGTCGTCGGCCGGCTGGTGGGCCGGGTCGAGCAGCACCGTCACCCAGCCGCCCAGGTCGTCCACGAGAAGCGTCTCGTTCGGCCCGGCGGCGGCGATCACCTCGACCAGCCGGCCCGGATCCGCCGCGGTCTCCTCGGTGCTCCAGCTCCCCGGGCGGCGGGCGCGGTGCGCCGCGAGGCGGGTCGCCCACTCGGTGTCCTCCGGATCCCCGGCCGGGGCGGTGGCCACGTACCGGACCGTGGGCGCGTCGGCGACCAGAGACTCGGCGAACTCGGACTTGCCGGAGCGGATACCGCCGAGCACCAGGAGGGTGTGCCACCCGTCAACGGACATGCCCGTACCTTAGTTCGCCCGCCCGCTTTCCGGGCAGCTCGCCCCTCCCCGCCCTCACCCCGCCCTCTCGCGGCGCTGATCTTGCACTTGTGGCCCCCGGGATGCCGGGAATGACCGCTCTGTCGGGGCACTAACCGCAAGATCGCGGGTGCGGCCCGGCGGTGGGGGTGGGCATGATCCATGTGGTGGCGGGCCGTCGTCGGCGGGGCCGACTAGGCTTGCGGAGGTTTGGCGTCCCACGGGACGACGGCGGCGAGGGGAGACGCGGCATGGCGTGGAGCTGGCGGTACGAGGGCACGAACGGCGACGCGGCCGACGGGCCGGCCGAGTCGTTCCCGAGCCAGGCGGACGCCGAGTCGTGGATCGGCCAGGCCTGGCGGGAGCTCGCGGCATCCGGCGTCACCACAGTCGTGCTGGTCGAGGACGACCGGGTGGACTACCGGATGAGCCTGCAACCCCCGGCCGAATGACGGGCTACGACCGCCCGGGCGAGCCGCTGATCCTCGGCGTGCCCCGGGCGGCGTTCCGGCCCAGCCCGATCTTCCTGGCCCTGGTGGCACTCTTCGTCGCCTCCGGGGTGATGACCTGGAACCGGTACGGCAACGTCGGCTTCGACGTGTTCCTCTTCGTCGTCTCGGGCTGGCTGGTCTCGCTGTGCCTGCACGAGTACGCGCACGCCGTGGTCGCGTACCGGTCCGGTGACCGGGACATCGCGCACCGCGGCTATCTCACGCTCAACCCGCTGAAGTACACCAGCCCGCTGCTGTCGATCGTGCTGCCGGTGGTCGTGGTGCTGCTCGGCGGCATCGGCCTGCCCGGCGGCGCGGTCTGGGTGGACCGGCACGCGATCCCCGGCCGGCTGCGGCACACGCTGGTCAGCCTGGCCGGGCCGGCGACGAACGTGCTGTTCACGCTGGTGCTGGTCGCGGCGGTGGCATGGGGGCCGGAACTGGGCGGGCCGCTGGAGTTCTGGGCCGGCGTCGGGCTGCTCGCGTTCCTCCAGCTCACCGCCAGCGTGCTCAACCTGCTGCCGGTGCCGGGCCTGGACGGCGGCAACATGCTCCAGCCCTGGCTCAGCCCCGCCTACCGGCGGATGTACGACCTGTTCGCTCCGTACGGCTTCATTCTGCTCTTCGCGCTGCTGTGGAGCCCGCAGATCAACCGGGCGTTCTTCGGCGCGGTCTTCGCCGTCGGCGACGCGCTCGGCCTGCCGCGCGAGCTGTACCAGATCGGCTACGCCCTGATCCGCTTCTGGGAGTAGCCGGCCCGGTCGTTCCCGGGCCGGTCCGAGCCGGCCCGGGAACGACGCGACGTCACGGGCGCTGAGCCGGGCTCTCGGTCTTCGCCGGATCCCGCTCGGTGACCGGCTCGACGATCTCGTCGATCGCCTTGAGCAGGTCGGCGTCGAGCTTCACGCCCGCCGCCTTCACGTTGTCGTGCACCTGCTCCGGCCGGGACGCGCCGACGATCGCCGAGGAGACGTTCGGGTTCTGGAGCACCCAGGCGACGGCGAGCTGCGGCATGGTCAGCCCGGCCTGCTCGGCCAGCGGCTTGAGCCGCTGCACGCGGGTGAGCACGTCGTCGGTCATGAACCGGGCGATGAACCCGGCGCCGGACTTCTCGTCGGTGGCGCGGGAGCCCGCGGGCGGCGGCTGGCCCGGCAGGTACTTGCCGGACAGCACACCCTGGGCCATCGGCGACCAGACGATCTGGCCGATGCCCAGCTCCTCGCTGGTGGGGATCACCTCGGTCTCGATGACCCGCCACAGCATCGAGTACTGCGGCTGGTTCGAGATCAGCGGGATGCGCAGCTCACGGGCCAGCGTGTGCGCCTCGCGCAGCTGGGACGCCTTCCACTCGGAGACGCCGATGTAGTGCGCCTTGCCGGAGCGTACGACGTCGGCGAAGGCCTCCATCGTCTCCTCCAGCGGAGTGCTGTAGTCGTAGCGGTGGGCCTGGTACAGGTCCACGTGGTCGGTCTGGAGGCGGCGCAGCGAGCCGTCGATCGACTCCATGATGTGCTTGCGGGACAGACCCCTGTCGTTGCGGCCGGGACCGGTCGGCCAGTAGACCTTCGTGAAGATCTCCAGCCCTTCGCGACGCTCGCCCTTGAGCGCGCGGCCGAGCACCGACTCGGCGCGGGTGCCCGCGTACACGTCGGCGGTGTCGAAGGTGGTGATGCCGCTGTCGATCGCGGCGCGGACGCACGCGACCGCCGCGTCCTCCTCGACCTGCGAGCCGTGGGTGATCCAGTTGCCGTACGAGATCTCGCTGACCATCAGGCCGGAGCGGCCCAGGTGACGGAATTCCATGCTCCCGACCCTAGACCCGCCCGGTCGCGGACGCCGTCCGGCGTTCACGCCCCCAGCAGCGCGTCGCGCATCCGGACGGCGAGCCACTGCCGGAAACTCTCCTCCGTCCACCCGCACCGCTGCACCAGCGCCGCGTAGTGCGCCGGGTCGTTGTAGAACCACAGCGCGTCGACCGCGCGGTCGGTGCCCGCGTCCGGCCGGAGCGGGCCGTCCAGGGTGAGCAGCCGGTCGACCACCATGGCGGCGCCCGCGCGGCGGTTGCGCAGCAGCGTCTCCCACAGTTCGGCCACCTCGGGCGCCTCGTCCGCCGCGCGGCGGACCGTCTCGAAGGCGCCGGCCGCGCGGTGGCCGATCAGCGTGCAGACCCCGGCGTACGCGTCGAGCACCGCGCCCTGGTCGGACGCCTCCCAGACCGGCTGGAACCAGGGGCGGCGCGCCACCGGCACCGGCTCGTCGTCGCCGGCGAGCGCCTCGTCGAGCACCTGGCGCAGCAGGGCGGCCTTGGAGCCGAATGCGGCGAACACGGTGGGCCGGGCGACGCCCGCCTCGGCGGCCACGTCGGCCAGTGACGTCGCCGCGTAGCCGCGCGTCACGAACAGGTCGGTCGCCGCCCGCACGACCGCCTGACGGGTACGCCGGGCGCTCTCCTCGCGCACCGCCGAGCGGTAGGGGCGCGTCGACTTGCCGTCCTTGACTCCAGCCATGACCTCGCGATACTAACAATCTATTCACTAGACTCCTGGCTATCGAATGTTCCCGCATTCACTGAAATCGGAGGCCACCCATGTCCGTCCGCCCCTACCTGCTCGGCCCCGACGACGGCGAGGCGTACTGGTTCCTCGGCAACCTGTGCACGTTGAAGGCCGGTGGCCGGCACACCCGGGACCGCCTCACCGTCGCCGAGTTCGTGAACCCGCCGGGCTTCGCTCCGCCCCTGCACCGCCATCAGGTCGAGGACGAGATGTTCTACCTGCTCTCCGGCACCGCCCGGTTCCACTGCGACGGCGAGACGCTCACCGCCGGTCCCGGTGACTTCGTCCTGCTGCCGGTGGGCCTGGCGCACACGTTCGTGGTCGGCCCGGACGAGCCGTTGCGCGCGCTCCAGATCACCACCCCGGCCGGGTTCGAGCGGTTCGCCGCGGAAGCAGGCGTACCGGCTCCGCACCGCCGGCTGCCCGACCCTGCGCCGATCGACCCGGCAGCGCTCGGGCACGCCGCAGCCCGCAACGGCATCGAACTGCTGGGCCCTCCGCCGACGGCGTGAGCGGCCGAGCCGGGGTCGCCGGGGCTGCCAGACGCTGACGGGCCGCGTCCGCCGCTCGAGGTGGCGTGCCGGGCGCGGGTCAGAGCACCGGGCTGGCGTCGGCGAGCAGCCGGTCGATCTCCGCGACCACCGCCGCGCGCCCCGGATGCACCGGGTCGATGAGCGGCTCGCCGCGCCGGTCCAGAGCGCCCCACCGGCCCGACTCGGTGGCGACCAGGAACGCCACCGGATGCACCACCACCGTCGGGTACGCCGGTGGCACCACCACCCGGCCGGCCCGGTCCACCACGCCACGGCGACCGGCCAGCTCGACCACCGCCAGTCCGTCGGCGGTGAACCCGTCGACCTCGCGACCGTCCGCGAGCGGCGTGCCGAGACGGTGGTACCGGGTCGGCACCACCACCTCGCCGGTCAGGTCCACCGCGCCCCAGCCGCCGTTCTGCCGTACCGCCGCCAGGCCGTTGCGGAACGGCCTGGCCTCCTCGTACCCGGGCGGGATCTTCACGATGTTCATCCGGTCGACGGCCATCCACCGGCCCTTGCCGTCCATCGACACCCAGGACAGCCCTTCCGAGAAGGGCACCACCGCCCGGTAGCCGTTGTTCGCCTCGATCAGCGCCGCGCCGGACGTGTCGATGAGCGCCCACCGGGACGCCTCCGGCCGGCGCACCCAGGCCATTCCCTCGTGGAACGGCTGCGCCTCGGCGTACCGGTGCGCGATGACCATCTCGCCGTCGGCGTCCGCGTACCCCCAGAGCTCTTGCTCCTCGTCGAACGTCGGCATCGGCGGACGCGGCGTGCCGAGCACCTCCTCGGGCCGGCGCGGCGCGGGCCCGAAGCCGTCGGCGGCGGCCCGCTCCGCGACCGCGTCCAGCGCGACCTCGACCCGGGCGTTGAGCTGCGCGTCCTCGCCGTGGCGCAGGTCCAGCGCCCGCTCGAAGTGCAGGCACGCCTCGGTCAGCCGGCCCTGGTCGTAGCAGCACCGCCCGGCGTGCTCGTGCAGCAGCGCACGCAGCCGGTCCGGCAGCTCCGGCGAGTTCGCCTCCGCGAAGAGCCGGTCCGCCTCCGCGTGTTCACCCCGCCACCGCAGCGCCTCGGCGAGGCGCGCGCGGGCCAGCGCGGTCCGCCGGAACTCGCCGGTGGCCTCCGCGTACGTGACGGCGAGCCGCGCGTCCCCGAGCGCGTCGTCCAGGTCACCGAGGACCCGGGACGCCACCGCGCGCAGGCTGAGCAGCCGGGCCCGGCTGCGGTTGTCGAGCGTGGTGTCGAGCTTGCCGGTGAGCCCGTCCCGGATGACCCGCAACTGGGCCGGGTCGGGGGCCTGCTCGCGCAGCGTACGCGGATCCAGCTCCCAGCCGACCGCGGCGAGGGCCTGCTCCGGGTCGACAGGAGGCGGCGGCTCGGCGTCCGCCGCAGGTTCGGCGCCGTCGTCGGTTCCGGCTTCTTCGGGGGTACGCCGATCCTGCGCGGCGTCGGCGTCGGCGTGCTCGGTGCTGTTGGTGTGCTCGGCGCTGCCGGCGTGGTCGGCGTCGTGCTCGGTGCTTGTCGGGGTCGGTTCGGCGTCGTCGGCCTGCGTCTGTTGCACGGGTGCGGCAACGGTGGCGTCCGTATCAGCGGCCGTGTCGACCGGCTCCGGGGTGGACGGTGCGGGCGCGGAGTGGCCGGTGCCGTCGGCCGCCGCTGGTCCCTGGGCTGAGCCGTCGGCGATGGTCTCGCGCGTCGTCTCGTCGGCAGTGCTCTCCGGTGCCGCGTCGTCCTGCCGGGTCTCGGTGGTGCCGGAGGCGGCGACATCGTTCGGAGTGCGCTCCGGCGCAGGGCTGAGCCGCTCGGGTGCGGCAGCCATCGCGCCGTGCGGCTCGGGCTCGGCGCGCGGACCGTCGGGTACGGGAACGCTGGTGTCCGCCGTCGTCGGCTCGGCCGGCGGCGGGGTGATCGGCGCGTGCACGGGTGCGGCCGGTGCGTCGGTGGTCGTTGCGGCATCGACCGATGCGCCGGCGGTCGACGCGTCCACGGCGGCGGCATCGGCCGATGCGCCGGCGGTCGACGCGTCCATGGCGGAGGCGGTGACGATCGGTGCGGGTGCGGGTGCGGGTGCGGGTGCGGGTGCCGGTTCAGGTGCGGGTGCGTGCGCCAGTTCGGGTGCCGGCGGTGCGTCGAGGGTGCCCGCGGGTTCGCTGGCGCTGGTGGGTGCGGGTGCGCTCGCATCGGCAGTGGACGCCGGTGCTTGACCGCCGCTCGCACCGGGCACGGCGAGCACGGCAGCGCCTGGCGGCACCGCGGCATCGAGTTCCGGAGTCCTCCTCGCGTCCGCTGCGTTCGTCTCCGCTTGGTCCGTTGCGGCTTCCGGCCCCTTCGCCGCCGATTCCGAAGCCTCCGCCACCGCTGGAGACCCGTCGTCAACGGTCGGGTGCGTGCCCAGCGTTGGCGCGCCGAGGGATGCCGCCGGCGTCTCGACGGACGGCACCCCACTGCGCTCGCCACCCGACGGTGCGATCGAGTCCTGGCCGGGTAGAGATCTTGGTACGAAAGGGCCCCCAGAGGGGCCGAAATCGTCCAAGATCTCCGGCGGTTTCGGGGCTTCCGCGGGCTGGTTCGGGCGGAACCACGCCTCGGCGCCGGGGGACGGTGGAGGCGTCGTCTCCGCCGGTCGGCCGTTCTCCGACGGCATGTCGCTCCGGACAGAGGACGTGCCGGCTCCGAGGCGCTCCGTGCCCTGTGTGGGCCGGGTGTCCGCGTCGGCTTCCGGACGGACGAGGTCCGCCCCGGACACAGCTTGGACGTCCACTCCGGCATCGGGCCGGCTTCCGTCCGAGCGGGACTCGGGCCGTATGCCTGCGTCGGCTCCCCGGCCGCCCTTCTCTGCTGGGACGTCCACATCGGCCTGCGGCCGGCCGGTGGTCGGCGTGGCGTGGGTGGCGGTCCGGGACGTCGTCCCGGCGTGCGCGTCGACCACCGGACGGTCGACCACCGGACGGTCGGAGTCCGTGCTCGGCGTGATCGGGGTGCCGGGCGAGGTCCAGGGACGCGGGTCGGCTACGGGGCGATCGGCGTCCGCGCCCGGGACCGCACGGGTGCTCGTGCCGGGCGTCGCTCCGGAGTACGCGCCGGATCCGGGACCGTTGGTGCCCGCGCCCGCGCCCGCGCCCGTGCTCGTGCCCGTGGTGCCGGTGCCCGTGGTGCCCGTGCCCGTGCCCGTGCCTGTATCCGTGCCCGTGCCCGTATTCGTGCCCGTGCCCGGCGCGGGTCGGATGCCTACTCCGGAGGTCGCTCCGGCGTCGGCTTCGAGACGGTTGGCGTCCGTGTGCGGAGCGGGTCGGCTGCCCGTGCCGGTCGTGGGCCGAGCCGCCTGTGCTTCCGGGGCGGCAGGGCCCATCGCCGGGACGACCGGTGGTGGCGTGGTCGGCCGGGCCGGGGCAGGGCCCGGATAGGTGGGCGGAGCGGGACGAGCCGGCGCGGCCTCGGTCGGCTGGACGGGACCGGCCGAAGGAAGCTCTTGACGTTCCTCGGTCCGCCCATGCGGCGGCGTGGGGTGGACGGGCTCCGCTCGTCCCGTGCCTGTCGGAGCCTGCGCATCGCCTCTGGGCGTGCCGACAGCCGGCGCGGGGGGAGTGACCCCGCCGGAGACCGGTGCGCCGGAACCGGGCGCACCCGAGGCGGGCGCACCCGAGGCGGGCGCACCCAAGGCGGGCGCACCCGAGACGGGCGCACCCGAGACGGGCGCACCCGAGACGGGCGCACCCGAGACGGACGCACCGGGCTCGTCTCGGACGGGAACGGCCGGTGCGGAACCGCCGTCGGCGACGCGTCGGTCGGGCTCGGTCACCGGCGGACGGGTCGCCTCGTACCGACCCGGCGCCGGCATCCGGTGCTGCTCGTCCGTACCAGCTGGTGGCACGGGCCGCAGCGGGGCCTGGCCGGTCGACGGCGAGCCGTCACCGGAGTGCGCGGGCGTGCGCGGTGTCGACAGCGGATCCGGCGCCGCCGGGGCAGGGCGGGGACGGTCGTCGGGGCGCGGGTGCCCGGCCGACCCGGCCGTGCTCCTGCCCTCGGCGCCGCGGACCGGATGAGCATCGGGCCATCGCCCAGGCCGCGTCGTCCCCGGTGCGTCCGGCGGCGTCCGGCGCTCGTCTGGCCGCGCCGTCCGGGAATCGTCGGAACGCGCGGCGACCTCGTCCGGCCGGCGACGGTCCTGCTCCGGCTGCGCTCGACCGGCTTCCGGGCGCGTCGGGGCGGCGTCGGGGCGCGTCGGGGCGATGGGCGGCCGGGTGGCGTGGGGACGCGGACCGGTGCCGTCGGGCTGCGCGCCCGGACCGGCGGGCCGAGCGTCGCGTGGGTCCGGACGGACGGGCCCGTCCTGCTCGGGACGGCGCGCGTCGGGGCGTGGACCGTCGGGGGGCGGCATCGGGTGCCGGGGCGGCATCGGCCGGTCCACGGGTGGGCGGTGCCGGTCGTCCGGCCGGTACGCGTCGGGTTCCGGCCGGGGGCGGGGCTCGATGACGGGCCACTCGCCCTGGTGCGGGCGGGGACGATCGGCCGGCGGGCGCTGCCAACGCTGGTCGGCGCCCGGCCGCACGGGGGCGGAGGCTTGCGGGTCAGCCGGACGGTGCCCCTGCGCGCCGTACCGGCCGGGTTCGCCCTGCTGCGCGGGCCGCCCGTTCTCGGGTGCCCGGCGCTGGGTCTCGGGGTAGGCGGCGGCCTCGCGGCCCGGCGCACGATCGTCCCATCGGCCACCGGCCGGGTCGCGCCGGTCCGCCGGGGGACGTGGGCCGGGCTCGCGCCAGCTGTCACGCCCGGGCTCACGCCGGCCGTCGTGGCCCGAACCGGCCCAACCGGGTTCACGCCGGCCGTCGTGGCCCGGCTCGCTCCAGCCTGGTTCGCGTCGGCCGTCGCGGCCGGGCTCGGCCCGGCCTGGCTCACGCCGGCCCGGCTCGCCCCAGCCGGCAGTGCTCCGCTCCGACGGCGGCACGGCCTGGTCACGCCCGTCGACGCCGGGACCGCGCCGACCATGGGCCGGATCGTCCGGTGACGGCTCAACGAAGGGGCCGCGACGACCATCGGGCAGGGGTTCGCGGCGTCCGCCGGGGGAGTGGTCCTGGCGAGCGTCGGGTGGCGTGCCCCATCGTTCACCGGAAGCCGCCGGACGACCGTCGGCCGGGGCGTGCCTGCGCGGAGCGGGGTGCGGGGTCTCGTTCGGCTCCGGCATCCAGCCCGGTTGGACGGCCTGGCGCGGTGGGCCGTCGGGGCGTACCCAGCGTTGGTCGAGCCGCTCCGGAGGCGGACCGGGGCGGTGGGGCCGACGGCCGTCCGCGCCGGGGCCGTCGGGATGCCCGCGCCGCTCGTCCGGCCCCGCGGGACGCTGTCCGCCGGAACTGGCGGAACCGATCGGGTACGCCCCGCGCGAGGCGGCCGGCCCGTCCAGGTACGTGCCGCGTGGTCCTGCCGGCCCGTCTGAGTGCCCGCCGCGCGGCCCTGCCGATCCGCCCGGATGCACACCGCGTGGCGCTGGCGTGTTCGAGTGCCCGCCGCGTGGCCCTGGCGGTCCGTCCGGACGCCCGCCGCGTGGGTCTGCCGTTCCGTCCGGATGCGCGCCGCGTGGCCCGGCAGGGCTGGTCGGGTGCACCCCGGGCGGGGCCGCGGGACTGATCGGGTACGCAACGCGCGGGACCGCCGGGCTGACCGGGTATGCGCCGTGCGGACCGGCCGGGCTGACCGGGTAGGTGCCGTGCGGACCGGCCGGACTGGTCGGGTATGTGCCGTGCGGGCCGGCCGGACTGGTCGGGTATGTGCCGTGCGGGCCGGCCGGACTGACGGGCTCACCGCCGCGCGGGCCGGCCGGGCTGACCGGATGACCGCCGGCCGGACTGACCGGGTAGGCGTCGCGTGGACCGGCCGGACCCGCCGGACGTCCGCCCTCGTGCCCGGGGGGCCGGGAACCGGCGGGGCTCACCGGGTACGTGTCCTCGTCCGGCGCGGGGCTGACCGGGCGTACCTCGGCGCGGCCGACAACGGGGCGCGGACGCGGCGTCAGGTTCTCGATGCCGATGTCACCCGGGTAGCGCTGCCCGGGGAACTGCGGCTGCCACTCGTGGGTTGGCTCGGCGGCCCAGGCCGGTTCGGCCGGCTCGCGCCAGCTGCCCCAGCCACTCATCGGCAACCCCTCCGGCCGCTCGCGCGGGACGGCCCCGGGGCCGGCTCGCGTCGCTCGCTCACGGCGGTGTCACCTCATTGGAAATTCTCGCGCTGGGGCGCCGGACGTGCCGGTACAGTCGCCCGGTCCAGCACGTCGTGGCTGCGGAAGGAGGGTAACGGCGTGGGCTCGGTCACCGCCACTGTGGCACCACCCACCGGCGCACACGTTACCCCATGGTTTCGGACATTCGGCGCGATCGCGGCGGCCGGGTTCCGGCGGCACGCGACCTACCGGCAGGCCGCCGTGGCGGGGTTGTGCACCAACACCGTGTTCGGCTTCCTGCGCTGCTACATCTTCCTCGCGGCGACGGGTGCGGCGGGCACCGTGGCCGGCTACGACAGGGCGCAGCTCGCCACGTTCGTCTGGGCCGGCCAGGGGCTGCTGGCGGTCATCGCCATCTGGGGCTGGACCGATCTGGCCGACCGGATCCGCACCGGTGAGGTGGCCGCCGACCTGCTGCGGCCGGTGCACCCGGTGACCAGCTACCTCGCCACCGACCTCGGCCGGGCCGGGTTCGCGTCGCTGGCCCGGCTGGTGCCGCCGCTGGTGGTCGGGCCGTTCTTCTTCGCGGTGTACGTGCCCCGGCACTGGGCCACGGTGCCGCTGTTCCTGCTCTCCGCGCTGCTCGCGGTGGTGGTCTGCTTCGGCTGCCGCTACCTGGTCAACGCCACCGCGTACTGGTTGCAGGACGTGCGGGGCCCGATGATCCTGTGGACGCTCGGTTCCGGCGTGCTGGCCGGGCTCTACTTCCCGCTCGGGTTCCTGCCCGGCCCGCTGGAGGCGGTCCTGCGGTACGCCACCCCGTTCCCCAGCATCCTCCAGGTGCCGCTGGACGTGCTCGTCGAGCGGGAGCCGATGGCCACCGGTCTCACCCTGGTCGCGGTGCAGGCCGGCTGGGCGGTGCTGCTGCTGGCGCTGTGCCGGCTGGTGCAGCGTCGCGCCGAGCGCCGCCTGGTGGTCCAGGGTGGCTGAGCGCGCGAGCGTCCCCAGGGTGGCTGAGGTGGGTGAACTACGGGCGTACCGGGCGCTGCTCGGTGCGCAGGCGCGCTCGCAGGCGGCGTACCGCACGTCGTTCGTGGTGGACCTGGTCGGCAACGTGGGCGCCACCGTGTTCGACGTGGTCACCGTCCTGGTGATCTTCGGCGTGACGCGGGAGCTGGGCGGCTTCACGCTGCGCGAGACGCTCGTCGTGGTCGGCCTGTCGTCGTGCGGCTTCGCCACCGCCGACCTGCTGGTCGGCAACATCGAACGGCTTCCCCGGTACGTGCGCACCGGCCTCTTCGACGCCGTGCTGGTACGCCCGCTCGGTGCGCTGCCGCAGCTGCTGCTGATGGACCTGCCGCTGCGCAAGCTGTCCCGGGCCGTGTTCGGGCTCGCCGTGCTGCTGTTCGCGCTCGTCTCGGCCGGAATCGACTGGACGCCGGGGCGGGTCGCGCTGGCGGTGGTCGCCCCGCCGGCCGCCGTGGTCTTCTTCGGCTCGGTCTTCGTGCTGACCGCGACCGTGTCGTTCTACTGGGTCGACTCGGGCGAGCTGGCGAACGCGGTCACCTACGGCGGGCGCGACTTCACCTCGTACCCGATCACCGTGTACGGCGGCTGGTTCCGCGCGCTGTTCGCGTACGGGATGGGGTTCGCCTTCGTCAGTTACCACCCGGCGCTGGCGCTGCTGGGCCGCGCCGACCCGCTCGGCCTGCCGCCCTGGACGGGGTGGGCCGCGCCGGGCGTCGCGGTGGTCGCGGCGGCGCTGGCCGCCCTGGCCTGGCGCGTCGGGGTCCGTCACTACCGGAGTACGGGGTCATGAGCGTCATCGAGATGGACGGGCTGCGCAAGGAGTTCACGGTACGGGTGAAGGCCGGGCCGCTGCGGCGCGAGAAGCGGACGGTGACCGCCGTCGACGGGGTCGACCTGCGGGTGGAGCGCGGCGAGATGCTCGGCTACATCGGTCCGAACGGCGCCGGGAAGTCGACCACGCTGAAGATGCTCACCGGCGTGCTGACGCCGTCGGCGGGGCGGGCCCGGGTGTGCGGGCTGCGTCCGGTGGCCGACCGGACCCGGCTGGCGCTGCGCATCGGGGTGGTGTTCGGGCAGCGCTCGCAGCTCTGGTGGGACCTGCCGTTGCGGGACTCGTTCGACCTGTTGCGGCACGTCTACCGGGTGCCGGCCGGCGAGCACGCGGTCCGGCTGGCCCGCTGCCGGGAGCTGCTCGACCTGGACGGGTTCCTGGACACGCCGGTCCGGCAGCTCTCGCTGGGTCAGCGGATGCGCGGCGAGCTGACCGCGGCGCTGCTGCACGGCCCGGAGGTGCTGTTCCTGGACGAGCCGACGATCGGCCTGGACGTGGTGAGCAAGCAGGCGGTGCGCGGCTTCCTGGCCGAGCTGGGCCGGGCCGGGGACACCACGCTCGTGCTCACCACGCACGACCTGGCCGACATCGAGCGGCTGTGCCGGCGGCTCGTGGTGATCGACCACGGGCGGGTGGTGCACGACGGGTCGATCGCGGAGCTGCACCGCCGGTACGGCTCGCGCCGCATGGTGGTCGCCGAGCTGGACGCGGCGCTGCCCGAGCCGCCGGTGCTGCCCGGCGCGCCGGTGCAGCGGGTGGAGGCGGACGGGCGGCGGCTGGTCTTCGCGCTGGAACGGGCGAGCGTCGCCGAGGTGGTGGCCGGGCTGGCCGGCCTGACCACGCTGCGGGACATCTCGATCGTGGAGCCGGACATCGAGGAGGTGGTGACCCGGCTCTACCGGGCGCCGTCCGCGGTCACGGGTGTTCCATGACGAGTACGGCGAAGGTGCCGGGGGCCAGCGCCTCGTACCGGTGCGGGGTGTCACCGGGGAAGGTGGCGTAGTCGCCCGGCTCCAGCTCGACCAGGTCGGTCTCGGGGCCGACCCGCATCCGCCCGGCGGCTACCACGACGTGCTCGACGCTGCGCGGGGTGTGCGCCTCGGCGAGCCGTACCGCGCCGGGTTCCAGCTCCATCACGTAGACGTCGCGCCGGGCGTGTGGCGCCCCGGCCGCGAGCAGGGTGGCCGAGAAGTCGGCGTGCTCGGACCGGATCCGGGGCCCCTGCCCGGCCCGGACCACGCGGACGGCGGCGGTGGGTGGTTCGACCAGGCGGCTGAACGGTACGTCCAGCGCCACGCCGAGCGCCCAGAGCGTCTCCACGCTGGGGTTGCCGGACCCGGACTCCAGCTGGGACAGGGTGGACTTGGCGATCCCGGCGCGGCGGGCCAGCTCGGTCAGCGACAGGCCCGCGCGTTCGCGCTCGCGGCGCAGCGCGGCGGCGATGGTGGCGAGCGGGGGAGCGGGGTCGATCGCCATATGTTCGCTCCATCGGTCGGTTTGTTCGGTTTGACGAACCAGCGTGCTTCCGTTCAGGATAATGGACATGCGTACGGCATACCGAACGGGCGACGCCCGGGTGCTCCGCGACGTCGCCGCCATCGGCGCGGCGATGCTCGCCGTGGGCGCGTCGTTCGGCGCCGTGGCGGTGGCCGCCGGCCTGCCCGTCTGGGCCACGCTCGCCATGTCGGCGGTCGTCTACGCCGGCGGCGCCCAGTTCATGGCCGTCGGGCTCGTCGCGGCCGGCAGCCCGCTCGCGGCGGTCCTCGCCGGTCTGCTGCTCAACGCCCGCCACCTGCCGTTCGGCCTGGCCCTCGGTGGTGCGCTCGGTTCGCGGCGCGCGCATCGGCTGCTCGGCAGCCACCTGATGACCGACGAGGCCACAGCGTTCGCGCTGGCCCGCCCGGCCGGGCCGGAGCGGCGCCGGGCGTTCTGGCTCGCCGGGGTGCTGCTGTTCCTGGCCTGGAACGCCGGCACCGCGCTCGGCGTGCTCGCCGGCGGCGCGGCCGGCGACCCGGCGACGCTGGGACTCGACGCCGCGTTCCCCGCCGGGCTGGCAGCACTGCTGCTGCCCAGCCTGCGCGACCGGGAGACCCGCCGGGTGGCGCTCCTCGGCGCCGGCCTCGCCGTGCTGGCGACCCCGCTGCTGCCGGCCGGGCTGCCGGTGCTGCTCGCGCTCGCCGCGCTGGCCCTGCCGCTGCTGGCCCGCCGCCGGCTACCCGCCGCGCCGTCCGATGTGACGGCTGCGTCGCACGATCCGGATGCCGCGCCGGACGGGACCGCTGACGAAGCGGCTGACGGCCGGAGTGTGCGGGCCGGGGAGGTCTCGTGCTGATCGCCGTGATCCTCGCGCTGGCCGCCGGCACCTACGGGTTCCGCGTCGCCGGGGTGCTGCTGCGGGACCGGCTGGACCTGCCGGAGTGGTCCCGTCACCTGCTGCCGATCGGCGCTGCCACGTTGCTGGCCGCGCTCGCCGCCACCGCGGCGCTCACCGAGGCCGGCGGCTTCGCCGGCTACGCCCGGCCCGCCGGTGTGCTCGTCGGCCTGCTGCTCGCCTGGCGCCGGGCGCCGTTCGTGCTGGTCGTGGTCGCGGCGGCGGCCACCACCGCGGTGCTGCGCCTGCTCGGCGTGGCCTGAGGCCGGTCCTCGCACGAGAACGGCCCCCCACCGCCGGGGGCGGGGAGGGGCCGAGTCGGGGCCGGTCCGGTCAGACCTTGTCGCCGATGTTCACGCGGGGCGCGGGAGCGCGCATCCGGCGGAACGTGATCGACCGCATGATCGCGTAGAAGTAGAGCGAGCCGAGCTTCTCGGTGCTCTTGGGGAAGCGCTCGCGGACCAGCCGCTTGATCTTCCGGGAGATCAGGATCGAGTCGATCAGCACGCCGAGCGCCAGCGCGCCCCAGAGCACGTTCGACAGCAGCCGCACGATCGGCGGCATGGCCTGGTTGGAGCCGAACAGCACGATCAGCGCGCCGCCGAAGAACCAGGTGCCGATCGTACGGCGGGAGTCGACCACGTTGCGGGCCAGCAGCCGCTCGGGGCCCCGGTCACGCGGGCCGCCCTCGCGGCGGAACTCGGCGGCGGCCTCGGCGCGGGCGGCGCGGCGCTGCGCGCGGGCCTCCTCCTTGGTCAGCGGCTTCGCCGGCGCGGTCGGCCGGCGACCGGCGACCGGACGCTTCGGCGTGACCTGCCCGAGTTCCTTCTTGCTGGGCGTGTAGCCCCGAGGGCGGGCGGCGGACTCCTCGTCGGTCGTCACAGTGGTGACGGAATCCTCGACGAGGTCGGCGGGCTTGCGGCGAAACAGCGACGGCACGCGGCAAGGGTAGCCAACCGGCCGCGTCCGGTGCACATCACGGGTGCACCGGGCGCGGCCGCTTCCGGTCGTGGCGCCGCGACAGGGGCGCTGTCGCGACGCGGAACGGGACGGTCAGGGACGCTCGACGTGGGCGCCGAGGTCGGCCAGCTTGGCCTCGAAGTCCTCGTAGCCGCGGTTGATCAGGTCCACGCCGTACACCCGGGAGGTGCCCTCGGCGGCCAGCGCCGCGATCAGGTGGCTGAACCCGGCCCGCAGGTCCGGGATGACCAGGTCGGCCGCGTGCAGCTTGCTCGGCCCGGCGATCACCGCGGAGTGCTTGAAGTTGCGCCGGCCGAAGCGGCACGGGGTGCCGCCGAGGCAGTCCCGGTAGACCTGGATGTTGGCGCCCATCGTGTTCAGCGCCTCGGTGTAGCCGAGCCGCTGCTCATAGACCGTCTCGTGGACGATCGACAGGCCCCGGGCCTGGGTGAGCGCGACCACCAGCGGCTGCTGCCAGTCGGTCATGAAACCGGGGTGCACGTCGGTCTCCAGCGCCACCGCGTTCAGCTCACCGCCCGGGTGCCAGAACCGGATGCCGCCCTCCTGGCCCGGGCTGCCGCCGCGCGGCGGACGCAGGTCGGTGACCTCGTACTCGCCGCCGACCGACCGGAAGATGTTCAGGAAGGTCATCATGTCGGCCTGCTGGGCGCCCAGCACCTCGACGTGACCGCGGGTCGCCAGCGCCGCCGCCGCCCAGCTGGCCGCCTCGATCCGGTCCGGGATCGGCCGGTGGGTGTAGCCGTGCAGCTTCTTGACGCCCTGGATCTCGATCACCCGGTCGGTGTGCACCTTGATGATCGCGCCCATCTTCTGGAGCACGCAGATGAGGTCGATGATCTCCGGCTCGACCGCCGCGTTGCGTAGTTCGGTGACGCCCTCGGCCATCACCGCGGTGAGCAGCACCTGCTCGGTGGCGCCCACGCTCGGGTACGGCAGCGCGAACTTCGTGCCGTGCAGCCCGTTGGGCGCGGACAGGTGCAGGCCCTCCGGTGTCTTCTCGACGGTGGCGCCGAACTCGCGCAGCGCCTGGAGGTGGAAGTCGATCGGGCGCGGGCCGATGTGGCAGCCGCCCAGGTCGGGGATGAAGGCGTGGCCGAGCCGGTGCAGCAGCGGGCCGCAGAACAGGATCGGGATCCGGCTGGACCCGGCGTGCACGTTGATCTGGTCGGTGCTGGCGCTCTCGACGTTCGTGGGGTCGAAGACGAGTTCGCCCTCCTCCACGCCGTCGCTGACCTTCACGCCGTGCAGGCCGAGCAGACCGCGGACCACCTCGACGTCACGGATACGCGGCACGTCGAACAGCCGGCTCGGTGTGTCGCCCAGCAGGGCGGCCACCATCGCCTTGGACACCAGGTTCTTCGCGCCGCGCACGCGGATCCGCCCTTCAAGCGGAGTGCCTCCGTGTACGACCAGGACGTCGTCGGTCAACGCAACCTCCAGCGCGTTGGGTGCTGCCGTGTCTAGTGATGGGTGCACGAAGTTCATCGCTACCCGGAACGCGGTCATGGGAAAACGGGCCGCGTGTGTCGTCGCCCCGGCAGCATAGCCCTCCGTGACGGGAATGGAATCGGTCACATCGCCAGCGAGGGCACGAACCGGGGTGTCCGGTGCGTTTCCGTGCCAGCGGGGTCACCGACGGTGATCAGGCTCCCGGAAGGGCGAGCATCTGGTCCAGCGCCGACCGGGCGTGTCGGGCGGTCTCCGGGTCGACGGTGATCTGGTTGACCACGCGTCCGGCGACCAGCTCCTCCAGCGCCCAGACCAGGTGCGGCAGGTCGATCCGGTTCATCGTCGAGCAGTAGCAGACCGCCCGGTCGAGGAACATGATCTGCTTGTCCGGGTGGGCCAGCGCGAGCCGGCGCACCAGGTTCAGTTCGGTGCCCACCGCCCACGCCGAGCCGGCCGGGGCCGCCTCGATGGTCCTGATGATGAACTCGGTCGAGCCGACCAGGTCGGCGGCGTTCACCACCTCGTGGCGGCACTCCGGGTGCACCAGCACGTTCACGCCCGGCACCCGCTCGCGTACGTCGTTGACGCTGTCGAGCGTGAAACGGCCGTGCACCGAGCAGTGACCCCGCCACAGGATCATCTTCGCGTCGCGCAGCTGCTCCGGGGTCAGCCCGCCGTTCGGCTTGTGCGGGTCGTAGAGCACGCAGTCGTCGAGCGAGAAGCCCATCTCCAGCACCGCGGTGTTGCGGCCGAGGTGCTGGTCGGGCAGGAACAGTACCTTGCGGCCCTGCTCGAAGGCCCAGTCCAGGGCCCGCTTGGCGTTCGACGAGGTGCAGACCACGCCGCCGTTGCGGCCGACGAAGCCCTTGATGTCCGCCGAGGAGTTCATGTACGTCACCGGCACGGTCTCCGCCGCGATGCCCAGATCGGTGAGCGTGTCCCACGCGGCCTCGACCTGCGACAGCACCGCCATGTCGGCCATCGAGCAGCCGGCGGCGAGGTCGGGCAGGATCACCTTCTGCGCGTCCGAGGTGAGGATGTCCGCGCTCTCGGCCATGAAGTGCACGCCGCAGAAGACGATGTACTCCGCGTCCGGGCGGGCGGCCGCCTCCCGGGCCAGCTTGAACGAGTCGCCGGTCACGTCGGCGAACTGGATCACCTCGTCGCGCTGGTAGTGGTGGCCCAGGACGAACACCTTCGTGCCGAGCGCGGCCTTCGCGGCGGCGGCACGGGCCACCAGGTCGGGGTCGCTCGGCGCGGGGAGATCACCCGGACACTCCACGCCACGCTCGGTGGCGGGGTCGCTGCCGCGGCCGAGAAGCAGCAGCGCCGTGGCGGTGTTGGACGGCTCAACCCAGGTCGAAGTCACGCCCCCATGGTCCCACAGCGCGACCACCGCGCAGCCGTCCCCGATGTGGCCTGCCACACTGCTGCGCATGCGCGTGCTGCTCTGTCCGGACAAGTTCGCCGGCACGCTGTCGGCCCCCGACGTGGCCGCCGCGGTGGCCGACGGCTGGCGTGACGTCGCGCCCGGCGACGACCTGCTGGCCCGGCCGCTCGCCGACGGCGGGCCGGGGTTCGTCGACGTGCTCGCCGGGGCGCTCGGCGGACGCCGGGTGCCGGTGCCCACCGTCGACCCGCTGGGCCGCCCGGCCGCCGGTGAGATCCTGCTCACCGACGACGGCACGGCGTACCTGGAGAGCGCGCAGGCGTGCGGACTGCACCTGCTCACCGCCGCCGAACGCGACCCGAAGGCCACCACCTCGTACGGGCTGGGGCTGCTCGTCGCCGCCGCGGTCGAGGCGGGCGCGCGGACGGTGGTGGTGGGGCTGGGCGGCTCGGCCACCAACGACGGGGGTGCCGGGATGCTCGTCCCGCTGGGCGTCACGCCGCTGGACGGCGCCGGCCGGGCCCTGCCGTACGGCGGCGCGGCGCTCGCCGAGGTGGCCGCGCTCGACGGGGAGCCCCGGCTGCGCGGCGCGACGCTCGTCGCCGCCACCGACGTGGACAACCCGCTGCTCGGGCTGCACGGCGCGAGCAGCGTCTTCGGCCCGCAGAAGGGCGCCGACCGGGCCGGCGTGCTGCTGCTGGACGCCGCGCTGACCCGCTGGGCGGAGGTGCTGACCGAGCGCCTGCCCGGCTGCCCGTCCGGGCTGGGCGCGCTGCCCGGCGGCGGCGCCGCAGGCGGCCTCGGTGCGGCGGTGCTGGCGCTCGGCGGCCGGTGCGAATCCGGCATCGGCCTGGTCACCCGCGCGGTGGGGCTGGACGCCGAGCTCGACGCCGCCGACCTGGTGATCACCGGCGAGGGCTCGTTCGACCACCAGTCACTGCGCGGCAAGGTGGTCGCCGGTGTGGCCGGGGCGGCCCGGGACCGGGGCGTGCCCTGCGTGGTGCTGGCGGGACGGGTGAGCACCGGGCGGCGGGAGGCGGCAGCGGCCGGTGTCACCGAGGCGCACAGCCTCGTGGAGCACTTCGGCGGCGAGGAGCACGGGGGAGTGGACGCGGCGATGGCCCGCCCGGCCGAAGGGCTGCGCGCGCTCGGCGCCCGCCTGGCGCGGCAATGGAGCCGCTGACCGGTTCCGCTGGTCACGCCGCGGGGTGGTGACGCCGGAGGCGGCGTACGATCGAAAGACGGACCACACCGGGAATCACTGGCGGACGTGCGGCGTTGGCCAGGACGTCCGGACCTCATACCGCGCAGGGAGACTTCCACGTGACCACGCCAGCGCAGACCGAGTCGACCGAGGCCAAGGCCCCCAGCACCGTCGTCCTCACCGACGTCGCGGCGCAGAAGGTCAAGGCCCTGATCGAGCAGGAGGGCCGCGACGACCTGCGGCTCCGGGTCGCCGTGCAGCCGGGTGGCTGCTCCGGCCTGCGGTACCAGCTGTTCTTCGACGAGCGCTCGCTCGACGGTGACGTCGTCACCGACTTCGACGGTGTCGAGGTCGTCGTCGACCGGATGAGCGCCCCCTACCTGGCCGGCGCCACCATCGACTTCGCCGACCGGATCGACGCCCAGGGCTTCACCATCGACAACCCGAACGCGGGCAACTCCTGCGCCTGCGGCGACTCCTTCAGCTGAGTCGACAGACCGACCGACAACGGCGGGCCGTCCCGGGTGGGGCGGCCCGCCGTTTCGTCGTACCCCCTGCGCGTGACGTCCGGATGTGCGCCGATCGACCGGTTGGTGACCGACCGCCGTCCGTGCGGCCCGGGGGCCGGTAGGCTGACCGCGCCGTGCTCCCGACCCCGAGGGTTGACATGAAGATCGCCGTGACCGGCTCGATCGCGACCGACCACCTGATGAGCTTCCCCGGCCGATTCGCCGACCAGCTCATCGCCGACCAGCTCGACAAGGTCTCGCTGTCCTTCCTCGTCGACGAGCTGGTGCTCCGCCGCGGCGGCACCGCGGCGAACATCGCCTTCGGCATGGCTCAGCTCGGGCTGCGCCCGGTGCTGCTCGGCGCGGTCGGCGCCGACTTCGCCGACTACCGCTCCTGGCTGGAGCGCCACGGCGTCGACTGCGACTCGGTGCACGTCAGCGAGGTCGCGCACACGGCACGCTTCGTCTGCACCACCGACACCGACATGTGCCAGATCGCCTCCTTCTACGCCGGGGCGATGAGCGAGGCCCGCAACATCGAGCTGGCCCCGGTGGCGCAGCGCCTCGGCGGTCTGGACCTGGTGCTGGTCAGCGCCAACGACCCGGCCGCGATGATCAGGCACTCCGGCGAGTGCCGGGACCGCGGCTACTCCTTCGTCGCCGACCCGTCGCAGCAGCTGGCCCGGATGGACGGCGAGGACGTGCTCGGCCTGATCGACGGTGCCGACTACCTGATGACCAACGAGTACGAGAAGTCGCTGCTCCAGAGCAAGGCCGGCCTTACCGACGAGCAGCTGCTGGACCGGGTCAAGGTGCGGGTCACCACGCTGGGCAAGCAGGGTGTGGAGATCGCCGGCCGGGAGATCGGCACGATCCGGGTGCCGATCGCGCGGGAGATGCAGGCGGTCGACCCGACCGGTGTCGGCGACGGCTTCCGGGCCGGTTTCTTCGCCGCGCTCGACTGGGGCGTCGGCCTGGAGCGGGCGGCCCAGGTCGGCTGCCTGCTGGCCACGCTCGTGCTGGAGAACTTCGGCGGCCAGGAGTACGAGGTCCGCCGCGACCTGTTCGTGAAGCGACTCGCCGAGTCGTACGGTGACGCGGCCGCCGAGGACGTCCGGCCGCACCTGCTGTGACCGGCCCGGCGGCCCCGGCCGGAGGGGTGGACCCGGAGGTCCGCCCCGGCGGCGGCGGTCCGGTGCTCGTCGCGTTCGCCGGGCTGCCGGGCGTGGGCAAGACCACGCTCGCCGCCCGGGTCGGCGCCGCCCTGCGCGCCCCGGTCCTGCCGGTCGACCCGGTCGAGCGCGCCCTGCACCGCTACGGCCTCACCGGCGACGTACCCGGCATGGCCGCCTACGGCGCGGTCGCCGGGCTGGCCGAGGTGCAGCTCGGCCTCGGGCTCAGCGTGGTGGTCGACGCGGTGAACCCGGTCGCCAGCGCCCGGGGCCTCTGGCACGACGTGGCCGAACGGGCCGGCGTGCCGCTGCGGGTGATCGAGGTGCACTGCGGCGACGAGGCGGAGCACCGCCGCCGGGTCGAGGCCCGCCCGCCCGAGGAACACGGCACCTGGGAGCAGACGCTGCGCCGCCGGGCCGAGTACGAGCCGCTGATCGGCCCGCGCCTGGTGGTCGACACCGCCGTGGCCGCCGACCCGCTGCCGGGCATCCTCGCGTACCTGCGCTGACTGCTGGTCGGCCGGCGTTAAGAAGGGCCCCTTCCTCTACCTGAGGCGTTAAGAAGGGGCCCTTCCTTACACCCGGACGTCGTAGGCGGGCCCCGGGCGCTCGGCGAGGAACTCGTGGCCGCGCATCCGGCACCACGCCGGGATGTCCACCGCCGCCGCCGGGTCGTCGGCCAGCACCCGTACCACCGCGCCGACCGGCAGGCCGGGCACCAGCCGGGCGAGATTGATCACCGGTAGCGGGCAGCGCTGCCCCCGGCAGTCCAGCACCTCGTCCGGCTCGCTCCTCGCGCTCACAGGTCCGTCACCCCCGCCTCCGCCCGCAGGTTCGCCACGATCCCGGGCAGCTCGGCCAGGAACCGCTCCACGTCCGCCTCGGTGGTCTCCCGGTGCAGCGACACCCGCACGTTGCCGTGCGACAGCACCCCCATCGCCTCCAGCACGTGTGACGGGCGCAACGTCGACGACGTGCACGACGAGCCGGAGGACACCGCGAACCCGCGCCGGTCCAGCGCGTGCAGCAACGCCTCGCCGTCGACGTACAGGCAGGAGAACGTCACCAGGTGCGGCAACCGGTCCACCGGGTCGCCGACCACCTCCACGTCCGGCACCTCGGCCGCCACCCGCGCCCGGATCCGGTCGACAAGCGGACCCAGCCGGGCCGCCTCCGCCGCCGCGTCGGCCGCCGCCGCGCGCAGGCTCGCCGCCGCCGCGACCACCGCCGGCAGGTTCACCACCCCGGGGGTACGCCCCGACTCCCGCTCGTCGGCCGGGTACGGCGACTCCCACCGGGTGCCCTTGCGCACCACGAGCAGTCCGACACCGGGCGGTCCGCCCCACTTGTGCGCGCTGGCGGTCAGCACCGACCAGCCCGACGGCAGCGGCGCCCGCCCGGCCAGCTGCGCCGCGTCCACGTACAGCGGCACGCCCGCCTCGGCGCACAGCTCCGCCGCCGCGGGCACCGGCTGCACAGTGCCCACCTCGTGACTGGCCCCGATCAACGCCGCGAGGGCCACGCCGGGCGCGGCCACCGCCGCCGCCCAGGCGTCCAGGTCCACCCGGCCCGACCGGTCCACGGGTACGGACACCGCCGCGCCGCCACCTGCCGTGTGCCGCTCCGCGGCGTGCAGCACCGCCGAGTGCTCGATCGCCGAGTGCACCAGCGTCGCCCCGGCCCGCCGCCGCCCGGCCAGGCCTCCGAGTACGGCGGCGTGCGCTGCCGCCGTACCGCTGGGGGTGAAGGACAGCTCGTCGGCGCGGACGCCGAGCGTCTGCGCGGCGGCCTCGCGCGCGGCGTCGAGGAGCTGGCGAGCCCGGCGGGCCGCCGAGTAGAGCCGGGCCGGGTCCGCCCAGCCGTCGTCCAGTGCGGCCAGCATCGCCTGCCGCGCGACCGGATGCAGCGGCGCCGCGCTGGCGGCGTCCAGGTAGACCGGGGAGACGCTCATGAGGCTCCACGCTATCGCCCGGTTACGCCCAAGATCCCCCCGATGGGGGTGGACAGCGACCCCAAGACGGCCTGGCCGGTCATGGTCGAGTAATCTGCGACCGTCGGTGACGCCTTTGCCGTCGGTGTCAAGGAGAACAACCGCCGCGGCGCGCTAGGGAGGCAGGACCAGGTGGTCGCAAGGAGTTCGGAGGTACGGCGCTCGGCCGTACGGCACAGCGCTTCCCCGGGGGCCGGTGGACGCCGGCGGCGTGGTGCTGGTCGAATCGCCGGGCTCGGTCTCGGCGCGGCGGCGCTGCTGGTCTCGCTCACCGGCTGTGACGTCGGTAAGGCGTTCGGCGGGTTCGGCTGGCCGCAGGGCGGCATCACGCCCGAGTCGCACCGCATGTACGACCTGTGGATCGCGTCCTGCATCGCGGCGCTCGCCGTCGGCGTGTTCGTGTGGGGCCTGATCTTCTGGTGCGTGGTCCGCTACCGCAAGCGCGGCAACGAGCTGCCGGTGCAGACCCGCTACAACCTGCCGATGGAGTTCCTCTACACCATCGCGCCGATCCTCGTGGTCTCCGTGCTCTTCTACTACACGGCGGTCGTGCAGACCGACGTGAACAAGCAGTCGAAGAACCCGGACGTCACCGTCGAGGTCGTCGCGTTCAAGTGGAACTGGCAGTTCAACTACCGCGACGGCCAGGGCCCCGAGGCCAACACCGTCGCCTCGGTGCTCGGCACCAGCGAGGTCATCCCGGTGCTGGTGCTGCCCAGCGGCCGCTCGATCCGCTTCGAGGAGACCAGCCGCGACGTCATCCACTCGTTCTGGGTGCCGGAGCTGCTGTTCAAGCGGGACGTCATGCCGGGCAACGTGCGCAACACGTTCGAGGTCTCCAGCATCGACCAGGAGGGCGCGTTCGTCGGCCGCTGCGCCGAGCTGTGCGGCAGCTACCACGCCTTCATGAACTTCGAGCTGCGGGTCGTCTCGCCGGAGAAGTACGACCAGTTCCTGGCGGCCAAGAAGGCCGGCAAGTCGACCCAGGAGGCGCTCGGCGCGATCGGTGAGGAAGAGTACGCCACCGAGACGAAGCCGTTCGACACCCGGCGCGACGTGAACAACTTCAACCCGTCCGACGCGACGGCCGGCGCGGGAAGCTGAGGGGTCCGGCATGAAGACCGAGTGGAAGATCTTCCTGACCATCGCCACGTTCCTCCTCGGCGCGACGATCCTCTACGGCGCCTGGACGTACGCCGACAGCGGCGGTCACGTCGAGTGGATCGGCACGGTGGCGCTGCTGCTGTCCTTCCTGCTCTGCGCGATGTGCGGCGGCTTCTTCTGGTTCGTCTCCCGCCGTATCGACCTGCGCCCCGAGGACCGGCCGGACGGCGAGATCGCCGACGGCGCCGGTGAGGTCGGCTTCTTCAGCCCTGGCAGCTACTGGCCGTTCGGGCTGGCGCTGGCCGCCGCGATCGCCGGTCTCGGCCTGGTGTTCTGGCAGTTCTGGCTGCTGGGACTGGGCCTGGTGGCGGTCGTCCTCGCCACCTGCGGGCTGCTGTTCGAGTACTACTCGGGCACCCGCCGTACCGCCGAGCACTGACAGACCCACCGCCGCAGGCCCGCCACCCCCCACCGGGGGAGGCGGGCCTGCCGCTTTCCCCCACCCCCCCTCCGCCTCCCGCCCTCCGCCCCCCCGGCCCTCCGCCCCCCACCCTCCGCCCCCCGCCCTCCGCCCGTCCCCGTCGATCATGAAGTTGACGGCGCTGGCGGTCCTTTTTGTCCCCGCCAACCTCATGATCGTCGCCCGTGCGGTCGGCCTGGTGCCCGCTCCACCTCCGACACTCACCACCCGGGTTCTCGCTCACCGGGCCGTTCCATTCACCGGAAGCGCCGTTCCACTTGCCAGGACCACAGGAGATCTTGGAAGGAAAGCGCCCTCATAGGGGCCCTTTCCTTCCAAGATCTCGCTCACCGCACCGCTTGTCCGCGTCCAAGGCCGGGTGCCGTGACGGGTCAGCGCCGACACTCACGCCCGAAGGCCCGACGCCCGCCCTCACGCCTTGCGCGCACCGCCGACCGCCCAGGCGAGCGCCGGCCACCGTGCGCTCCCGCGCGGGCCCGGCCTTGTTGATCAAGGAGTTTGAGGCACTTTCGCGCGCCGTCGATGACACAAACCCCTTGATCACCGGTTCGGCCGGGGAGAGCCCTCGCCACCCCGGCCACCAAGCGGTGATCAAGGAGTTTGGGTCCACCGGGGCGACCGTGGGGGACACAAACTCCTTGATCACGAGCGGCGGACGGTTGGGCTGTCGGGCGGGGTGGGGCGGGGCGGGGCGGAGTGGAGAAGGGTGGGCGGCCGCTCGCGGCGCGGGGGCGCAAAGAGGCGCGAGGGCGCAAGAGGCGCGGACAGGCGCGGGGGTGCAAAGAGGCGCGAGGGCGGCAAGAGGCGCGGACCGGCGCGGGGGCGCAAAGAGGCGCGGACAGGCGCGGCGCGCAGACAGGGCGCGGACGGGCGGGAGGGCGGGAGGGCGGGAGGGCGGGAGGGAGCGGCGGTCAGGCGGCCCGGGGGTGGGACGGCCGGCGGGGTGTGCGGCGGCTCGCCAGGCGGGTCTCGCGGAACGTGAACGTGGCGATCACCACTGCCGCGCCGCAACCGGTGCAGATCAGCTCCGGGCAGTCGGCGCCGTGCCCGTCGCCGCACGGCGGCGCCTCGAACAGCACGACGCCCTCGCAGGTGTCACAGTGCAGCTCGCGGTCAGACACGGGAGGCTCCTCTCGCTCCGGGCACCGGCCCAGGCGGTGAGACGCCGGCCGGCGGACCAGAGACCGAAAACGAAAGACCGAAAACGGAAAATAACTCCCGTGTAGTTTGGCACGCGGGTACGACAACACCCGCGCCAGGCCGCCGTCAGGCGGTGCGCGCCACCTCGAGCCAGCGCTCCAGCGCGGCCGCGGCGGCGCCCGAGTCGACAGCCTCGGCGGCCCGGTCCAGATTGGCCCGCAGCACCTCGTGCAGATCGCCGTCGAGCGGCCCCTGGGTGGCAAGCGCGACAGCGGCGTTGACCAGGACCGCGTCCCGCACCGGGCCGGTCTCACCGGCGAGCAGGCGGCGGACGACGTCGGCGTTGTAGACCGCGTCCCCGCCGCGCAGGTCGGCCAGGGTGGCCCGGGGCACGCCGAGGTCCGTCGCGTCCAGCACGGCCTCGGTGACGCTGCCCTGCTGCGCCACCCAGACCCGGGTGGGGGCGCCGGTGCTGAACTCGTCCAGGCCGTCCTCGCCGCGTACCACGATCGCGGAGTCGCCACGGGCCGCGAAGACGGCGGCCATCACCGGGGCCATCCGCTTGTCGAAGCAGCCCACCGCGCCCGCGCGGGGCCGCGCCGGGTTGGTCAGCGGGCCGAGGAAGTTGAACGCGGTGGGTACGCCGATCTCGCGCCGGACCGGGCCGGTGTGGCGCATGCCGGGGTGGAAGCGGGCGGCGAAGCAGAAGCCGATGCCGGCCTCGGTGACGCAGCGGGCCACCTGCTCCGGTGCCAGGTCGAGGGGTACGCCGAGCTGCTCCAGCACGTCGGCGGTGCCACACGAGGAGGAGGCGGCCCGGTTGCCGTGCTTGACCACGCGGACCCCGGCCCCGGCGACCACCAGCGCCGCCATGGTGGAGATGTTCACCGTGTGCGCGAGGTCTCCGCCGGTGCCGACCACGTCCAGCGCGGTCGCGCGTACGTCCTCGGGCAGGTGCACCGGCACCGCGCGGGTCAGCATGGCCTCGACCAGGCCGCCCAGCTCGGCGGGGGTCTCACCCTTGGTGCGCAGCGCCACGGCGAACCCGGCGATCTGCGCCGGGGTGGCCGAGCCGGCCATGATCTCGCCCATCGCCCACGCGGTGTCGGCGGTGGAGAGCTCCTCGCCGCGCAGCAGCGCGTTGAGCAGAAGCGGCCAGGTCCGTTCGCCCATGGCGGGCCTCCCGAGCGGCGTGAGGAATGCGGTTGGGGCGCGCCACGGCCGCGTGGCCGTGGCGCGCGAGGACCGGAGGGGTCAGGCCGCGGCGTGGGTGCGGCGCAGCAGCTCCGCCACGGTGCTGCCGGCGACCACCGGGTCCAGCGGGTGGGTCAGCGTGGCGTCGACCTCGGCGTACGCGGCCAGCCAGCGGTCGGCGGCGCGAGCCAGCACCACGCAGGTCGGCGGCGCGTCGTCCCGGTCGTCCTTGATCTGGCGGGCGATGCCGATGCCGCCGCCCGGGGTCGCCTCGCCGTCGAGCAGGAGCAGGTCGATCTCGTAGTCGTCGACCAGCCGGATGCAGGCGTTGTAGTCGTCGGCCTCGACGAACTCGATCTCGATCCCGGGCGCCGGCCGGGTGCCCACGGCGAGCCGCATCCGGTCGCGGACCTTCGGGTCGTCGCTGTAGAGCAGGACGGTGCAAAGACGATCGCTCATCGTGACGTGGCTCCCACCTCGTAGCTGCCCGCTGATCGTAGCGGTCGTCACATCCGGGCCGTCGCCCCGCCCGGCGGGCTCGGGGCGTACCCCGGAACGTGCCGTCAGGTGCTCGCCTCCGCGGCGCGCTGGCGGGCCTCCTGGCGGTCCAGCTCGCGGTCGAGCCGGCGGGCCTCGCGCTCGGACTGCTTGACCCACTGGACGACCAGGACAGCGAGCATGGTGACGCTGACGAACTCGCCGCCGGCCCACAGGATGCCGCCGGCGACCACCTGGTCGTTCCAGGGGTCGGACCAGGACAGGTTGAGCGACGGGTACCAGTCGCCGCCGAACAGCGTGGTGCTCTGCATGATGGTCAGGCCGAGGACGGTGTGGAACGGCACCGAGAGCAGCATGAGCAGCGCGCGCCCCGGGTACGGCCAGCGGCCGGGCAGCGGGTCCAGGCCGAGCAGCGGCCAGAAGAAGACGCAGCCGGTGGCGATGAAGTGCGCGTGGACCAGTTCGTGCGCCCACTCGTGGCGCAGGGTGAACTCGTAGAGGTCGGTGAAGTACAGCGCGAACGGGTTCACCACGAAGATGGCGAACGCCACGAGCGGGAAGCTGTAGATCCGGATCACCTTGCTGTGCACGATCGCGAGCAGCCGCTTGCGGGGCCGCACCGGCAGCGTGCGCAGCGCCAGCGTCACCGGGGCGCCGAGCGCCAGGAAGATCGGCGCGATCATGGACAGCACCATGTGCTGCACCATGTGCACCGAGAGCAGGGCGGTGTCGTACGCGCCGAGGCCGGTGAGCGTGACCAGGGCGATGCCGCCGAGGCCGGGGCCGAGGAACGACACGGTACGGACGACCGGCCAGCGGTCGCCGCGCAGCCGCAGCCTGTGCACCCCGTAGAGGTAGAGGCCGGCGGCCAGGACGATGCCCAGCGTGAGCCAGCTGTCCAGCCGGGTCTCGGTGAGGACCCGGGTCACGGTGAACGGCGGCGGGGCGCCCTCGCCTCCCGCCGCCAGTGTCGCCGGAACAGCCGAGGTGACGGCGCGGATCTGATCGACGTGCAGCACGCTTTTCAGGGTAGGTCAGGCGAAGCGGACCACCACGATCGGGCCACGGAAGGGACCGGTTTGGCACCCCGCTGATCGTCGGTCCCGGTCAGGGGCAATAATGACCGCGTGACTGCGGCCCCAGCCATTGACAAGAGCCGGATCCACTCCCTGACCCGACCCAACATGGTCAGCGTCGGGACGATCGTGTGGCTCTCCAGCGAACTCATGTTCTTCGCGGCGCTGTTCGCGATGTACTTCTCCATCCGCGCGGCGGCGCCGGAGCAGTGGGAGAAGCACACCGAGGTGCTGAACATCCCGTACGCGACCACGTTCACGGTGATCCTGGTGCTCTCCTCGATCACCTGCCAGATCGGCGTGTTCGCGGCCGAGCGCGGTGACGTCCACGCTCTGCGCCGGTGGTTCACGATCACCTTCGTGATGGGTCTGATCTTCGTGCTCGGTCAGCTGAACGAGTACCGGACCCTGGTGCACGAGGGTGTGAAGATCAACGAAGACGGTTACGGGTCGATGTTCTACCTCACCACCGGCTTCCACGGTCTGCACGTGACCGGCGGCCTCATCGCCTTCGTGATCTTCATGATCCGTACCACGATGGGCCGGTTCACCCCCGCCCAGGCGACCTCGGCGATCGTCGTGTCCTACTACTGGCACTTCGTGGACGTCGTGTGGATCGGGCTCTACGCCATGATCTACTGGCTCCAGTGATCTTGGCGCGTCACGAACCGCGCCGCTGCTCCGTCCCCTGAGACAAGGTCCAACCGGTTAAGGACACAGGTCATGACTTCTGACAACGACCGCCGACGCGGTCTGCTCGCGCGGCTGCGCGGGCGGCCCGTAGCGCGCAGCAGGGGCCGCCGCCGGCTGGGTGCCGCGGTCCGGCTGTTCGCCGCGCTGATGCTGGCCGGCGGTGCCTACACCGTCTTCGCCCCCGGCGTGCAGGCGCAGGACAACCCTCCGTTGACCGCCGCAGGCAACGAGGGCAAGGCGCTGTTCGATGTGAGCTGTGTGACCTGTCACGGTCGCAACGCCCAGGGCGTCGAGGGCCGCGGTCCGAGCCTGATCGGCGTCGGAGCGGCCTCGGTCGAGTTCCAGGTCAGCAGCGGTCGCATGCCGATGGCCCGGCAGGAGGCCCAGGCCATGCGCAAGCCGCCGCAGTTCACCGACGAGCAGGTGCGCCAGCTCGGGCAGTACATCCAGGAGCTCGGCGGCGGCCCGGAGGTCCCCAACGGCGACCTGCGTGAGGGCGCCAACCTGTCCACCGGTGGTGAGCTGTTCCGGATCAACTGCTCGCAGTGCCACGCCTTCAGCGGCGGCGGCGGCGCGCTGTCCTCCGGCAAGTACGCGCCGAGCCTGGCGCCGGCCAGCGACCGGCAGATCTACGCCGCGATGCTGAGCGGCCCGCAGAACATGCCGGTGTTCGGCGACAACCAGATCACGCCCGAGGAGAAGGCGGACATCATCGCCTACATCCAGGAGACGCTGAAGCACGACGGCGATCCGGGCGGCTTCAACCTGGGCCGCTACGGCCCGTCGACCGAGGGTCTCGCGATCTTCCTGGTCGGCATCGTCGCGCTGGTCTTCGCGAGCCTGTGGATCGCGGGCAAGTCGTGACCGGACGGATCAATGCTTCCAGTGCTGTGGCGCCGACCCCCGGCGTCACCCGTAGCGAGGTGACGGCATGAGCACCCACACCGAGCACCAGGCCCAGCAGGGCCCGGAGCCGCTCGACGTGAACGACCCCCGGCTCTCCCGGTTCGACATCGTCCAGGAGGGCGCGCGGCGGGACGACATCGAGATCGTCCACTACGAGCCGCAGGTGGTCCCGGGCAGCAAGGCCGAGCGCCGGCTGACCCGCACGGTCGCCCTGATGTTCCTGCTGACCGGCGTCTTCGCGACCGCCTTCCTGGTGGTCTACATCTGGTGTCCGTGGCAGTGGGAGCCGGGTACCGGCGGCGACAAGCTCTACACGCCGCTGCTCGGCGTGACGCTGGGCCTGGCGCTGCTGGGCATCGGTTTCGGCATCCTGACCTGGGGCAAGAAGCTGCTGCCCAAGGAGGTCTCGATCCAGGACCGGCACGACCAGGCCGACGACCCGGAGGGTCGCAAGATCACCGGCGAGACCATGCTCTACCTGGCCGACGAGATGGGCGTCCGTCGCCGGCCGCTGCTCGGCATCTCGCTGCTCGCCGGCCTGGCGCCGGTGGGCGCGGTGGCCGCGGCCCCGCTGATCGGTGGCCTGATCGAGCAGCCGCACAAGAACAACCAGATGTTCACCACCGGCTTCCAGCCGGGCGAGGGCGGCAAGAAGATCCGGCTGATCCGTGAGGACGGCCGCCCGATCCGCCCGGCCGACGTCAGCGTCGGCGGCCAGCTCACCGTGTTCCCGGGCATCGACGGCGGCGTGAGCAACCTGCACGCCGACTCGCCGACCCTGCTCATCCACCTGCGGGAGGACGACGCGCAGAAGTCGCGCGCCGCGAACGAGCGCAAGGGCCACGGCGACTACATGTGGGGCAACTACGTCGCGTTCTCCAAGATCTGCACGCACGCCGGCTGCCCGGCCAGCCTCTACGAGCAGCAGACCAACCGCCTGCTCTGCCCCTGCCACCAGTCGCAGTTCCTCATCACCGACAACGCCAAGCCGATCTTCGGCCCGGCGAACCGGCCGCTGCCGCAGCTGCCGATCGAGGTGGACGAGGAGGGCTTCTTCGTGGCGAAGTCCGACTACACCGAGACCATCGGTCCCGACTTCTGGGAGCGGCCATGAAGCGCCGAAAGTTTGATGCAGCAGCGCTGCCGGCCAAGAGCGCGCGGGCGGTGGACGACCGCTTCCAGGTGGCCACGCCCCTGCGCAAGCTGCTGAACAAGGTCTTCCCCGATCACTGGTCGTTCCTGCTCGGCGAGATCGCGCTGTTCTCGTTCATCGTCCTGCTGCTCACCGGCGTCTTCCTGACGTTCTTCTTCGAGCCGGCGATGACCGAGGTCATCTACAACGGCAGCTACGCGCCGCTGCGGGGCACCCCGATGTCGGCCGCCTACGCCTCCAGCCTGGACATCTCGTTCGATGTCCGCGGTGGTCTGATCATGCGGCAGATGCACCACTGGTCGGCCCTGCTGTTCATGGCCGCCATCGTGGTCCACATGCTGCGGGTCTTCTTCACCGGCGCGTTCCGCAAGCCCCGTGAGACCAACTGGATCATCGGCTCGCTGCTGTTCTGGGTTGGCTTCCTGGCCGGCTTCACCGGCTACTCGCTGCCGGACGACGGCCTGTCCGGCACCGGTCTGCGGATCGCCTCCGCGATCATCCTGTCGATCCCGGTGATCGGCTCCTGGGTCAGCTCGTCGATCTTCGGCGGGGAGTTCCCCGGCACCATCATCATCAGCCGCTTCTTCATCGCCCACGTGCTGCTCGTCCCGGGTCTGCTGGTGGCGCTGATCAGCGTGCACCTCGGCCTGGTGTTCAAGCAGAAGCACACCCAGTGGCCCGGCCCCGGCCGGACCAACTCCAACGTGGTCGGCGAGCGGATGTTCCCGCGCTACGCGCTCAAGCAGGGCGGCTTCTTCATGGTCGTCTTCGGCGTGATCGCGCTGATGGGCGGCATGTTCCAGATCAACCCGATCTGGCTGTTCGGCCCGTACGAGGCGTGGGTGGTCTCGGCCGCCAGCCAGCCCGACTGGTACGTCATGTTCCTCGACGGCTCGACCCGCCTCATGCCGGGCTGGGAGATCCACATCCCGATCGGCAACGGGTACGTCATCCCACCGTTGTTCTGGCCGACTGTGGTGCTACCCGGAATCCTGGTCGGCCTGTCGACGATGTATCCGTTCCTGGAGGCGCGCCGCCTCAAGGACTACAAGCACCACAACCTGCTCCAGCGGCCCCGGGACGTTCCGGCCCGGACCGCCGTGGGCGCCATGGCGCTCGCCTTCTACGTTGTGCTGACCCTCTCCGGCGCCAACGACGTCATCGCGGACAAGTTCCACATCAGCCTGAACGCGATGACCTGGGGTGGCCGGATCGGCCTGCTGATCCTGCCGCCGATCGCGTACTACATCACGTACCGGATCTGCCTGGGTCTGCAGCAGCACGACCGGGAGGTGCTGGCCCACGGCGTGGAGACCGGCATCATCAAGCGGCTGCCCGACGGCCGGTTCGTCGAGGTCCACCAGCCGCTCACCTCGGCCGACGGCCACGACGGTCACCCGCCGGCGCTGGACTACGTCGGCTGGGTGGTGCCGAAGAAGATGAACCGGCTCGGTGCCCTCGGCCCGGCGATCCGGGGCTTCTTCTACCCGATCGAGAAGCCGGCCGAGGCGCCGGTCTCGCCGGGGCACCCGCCGGTCGAGGCCCGGCCGGAGCGGGAGGAGATCGGCAGCGGCGAGAGCCGTCGCTGACCCTCCCCGGTACGACTGACAGTGGCGCCCGCCGGATCTTCCGGCGGGCGCCACTGCCGTTTCCGCACCGGTCGTCCCGTTCCCTCCCGCGTACGGCGGGAGGCCGGTGCGCCGACGGCCGTCGCCCCCGACACGGACGGGTGGAATCGCAGGAATAACCCCGGTCAGCCGGGTATCCGTGCGGTCCGACGTCTCATGGGGGAGGAACGAATGTTGGGAATCAAACGCCTGGGCCTGCTGGCCGCGCTGGTGGTCGTGGGGCTGGCGCCCGCCGCCGCGGCGCAGGCGGCGGCACAGCCGTCGACGCAGGACACGCAGTACCTGCAGGCGGTTCACCAGGTCAACCTGTTCGAGATCACCGCCGGTAACCTGGCCCAGCAGAAGGGTCAGAACCAGCAGGTCAAGGACCTGGGCAAGATGTTCGTGACGGACCACACCCAGCTGGACCAGACGGTGCAGTCGACCGCGCAGCAGCTCAACGTGCAGTTGCCGGCCGACCCGACCGCCGACCAGCAGAAGGTCCTGGACAAGCTGAACAACCTCAGCGGGGCCGAGTTCGACAAGGCGTGGGTGACCGCGCAGCTCGCCGGCCACGTCCAGGCGATCCAGGCCACCCAGACCGAGATCTCGCAGGGCTCGGAGCAGTCGGTGGTGCAGATCGCGCAGGACGCGCTGCCGGTCCTCCAGGCGCACTACGACGCGCTTGTGGCCCTGGCCCAGACCCTGGGCGTCCCGGTTCCGCAGACCAGCGCCAGCGGCACGCCCAGCCCGGGCGGCACCACGTCCCCGGGTGGCACCGAGTCGCCGGCTCCGGGCGGCACCGAGACCGAGGAGCCCGCTCCGGGCACCACGGAGACCCCGGTGCCCAGCCAGAGCTGACGTACCGCACGGTCGACGGTGGCCGGTCCGCCCGCGAGGGCGGGCCGGTCACCGGCTCGTGTCAGTCGGCGTTCGCCAGCCCGATCGCGAACGCCTCCTCCAGGTCGTGCTGCGAGTAGGCGCGGAACGCGATGTGCGACTCGGTGTTGAGCACGCCCGGCACCTTCGAGATGCTGCCGGCGATGACCTGGGCGATCTGCTCGAACTCCCGGACCCGGACCATGGCGATCAGGTCGACGTGCCCGGCCACCGAGTAGACCTCGCTGACGCCGGGCAGGTTGGCCAGGGTCTCGGCCACCTCGGGGATGGAGTCGGTGGCGCAGTCGATCAGCACGATCGCGGTGATCACGGGACGGTTCTCCGTTCGTCGGCGACGAGGCCCATGCTAGAGCCCGCGCCCCTCACCGCGCCGCCGGGACGGTCAGGTCGTCCCCGGCCCGGATCACCTCGCGCAGGCGTTCCCCGGCCGCGACTGTCGCACCAGGCCACACCACCGACCGGTCCACGTCGCCGTGCACCCGCGCGCCCGCGCCGATCACCGAGCCGGTGACCCGGCCGTCCACCGTCGCGGCCGGGTCCACCAGTCCGTCCGGTCCCGCCGCGTGCAGGTTGGCGGCCAGGTAGTCGGCCGGGGTGCCGGTGTCGTAGAACGTCCCCCGGTAGGGCACGACTGTGAGCGCCCCGGCGGCCTCCGCGGGCCGCCACACCGCCCGGACCAGGTCGCCGAACGTGGGTGGCAGGTCGCGGACCAGCCGCCAGGGCAGCAGCGAGAAACCCACGAACTCGTGGCCGTCGAAGGTCCCGGGGGCGTGCGGGTCGTCGGCGGGACGGCCGAGCAGGCGTACGCCGTGCCCGTCCCACCCGTCCAGCAGCGCGGCGATGTCCGGCCCGGGCGGGGCCTGCGGGTCGGCCAGGTATGCGTCGGCGTTGCCGACCAGCACGCCCCGGCCGTCGATCCAGTCCCGCAGCCGGCCCACACCCCCGGCGGTGCCGAGCGGGGCGTCCGGCTCGACCGACAGGTGGGCCCGTCCGCCCACCCGCGCGACCACCTGGTCGCCCAGGTAGCAGGCGTTCACCGCGACCCGCTCCGGGCCGGTCAGGCCGAGCCCGGCCAGCCGCGCCAGCGCCCGGTCCAGCAGCGGGACGTTTCCCACCGGGCAGAGCGCCTTCGGCACCCGCTCGGTGAGCGGGCGCAGCCGGGTGCCCTCGCCCGCGGCCAGCACCACCGCGCACACCTCGACCCCGGGTGCCGCAGTGCCCGCGTACGGGGTGCTCACGCGGCCGGTGGGTGCTCGCCGGCGCGCGGGCCGATGCCGTAGTAGCCGAGCAGGTTGGCGGTGGCGCGGCTGAGCCGGGGCAGGTCGTCGAGCGGATGGAAGGCGGCCTCGAACACCTCGGCGCCGTCCACCTTCAGCTCGGTGGTCGACGCCGGCACCTCCGCCTCGAAGACCACGTCGACCCAGCCCTTGGCGTGCACCACCGCGTTCGGCACCGCCGGGCGCAGCGCGTCGGGGGACAGACGGACGCCTGATTCCTCGTACAGCTCGCGGGCGGCGCCGACCACCGGGGCCTCGCCGCGTTGCAGCAGCCCGGCCGGCAGCGTCCAGCTGTAGCCGGGCGGCTGGCGCAGCAGCAGGATCCGGCCCGCGCCGGTGGCCTCCGTGTCCTTGACCAGCGTGACCGCGCCGACGATGTACTTCGGTACGGCCAGCCGGACCAGCCGCCGTCGCAGCGGGACCGGAAGCCGGTAGAAGATCTGGTAGCCGAGGGCCCGTCCGGTGGCACGCGCGCGGGGGATCATGCCGTCCAGGCTAGTGGTCCCGGCGCGGACCGGCTCCGTCTACTGCCTGTGGTCGACCAGATCGATCAACTGCTGGACCACGGTGTCCGGCTCGACGGTGCGGTCGAAGACCGCCACCAGCAGCGTCTCCAGGTCGGGGTAGCCCAGTTCCTCGGACAGCCGCAGCAGCGGCAGGTCGCTGGCCAGGCCCCGGTTGTGCTTGCGCAACGCCAGGCCGATCGAGGCCCGGCCGAGCCGGACCTTGTCGGCGATCGAGATGCCCGGCTCGGTGTGCTCGGCGAACCAGCGGTTGATCTGCATCTGGGCGTGCGGGGACTTCACGAAGCCCAGCCACTCCCGGCGCGGGCCGCGCGGGGCCACGTCCGCCTCGAAGCCGCTCTCCGCGTCGTTCTCGGTGAAGATCTCCACCACGTCGCCCTCTTCCAGTTCGGAGGACAGCGGCGCGAGCCGGCCGTTGATCCGGGCGGCCAGGCAGTGGTCGCCGCGCTCGGTGCCCAGCTCGTACGCGAGGTCGACAGGTGTCGCCCCGGCCGGCAGCACCACCTGCCGCCCGTCGGCCACCACCTGGATCTGCGCCTCGGACAGATCACAGCGCAGCGACTCCATGAACTGGGTCGGGTCGACCGTCTCCTGCTCCCAGTCGAGCACCCGGCGCAGCCAGGCCAGCTCGTCCGCCCGGTCGGCGCCCCGGCCCGCGGCCCGGGGGAAGCGGTAGTGGGCGGCCACGCCGTACTCCGCGGAGCGGTGCATCTCGGTGGTGCGGATCAGCACCTCGACCGTGCGGTCCTGCGGGCCGCAGACGCTCGTGTGCAACGACCGGTAGAGGTTGTTCTTCGGGGATGCGATGAAGTCCTTGAACCGGCCCGGCACCGGCCGCCAGAGCCCGTGCACGGCGCCCAGCGCGGCGTAACAGTCGGTCGCCGGACCGTCCACCACGATCGCGATGCGGGGCAGGTCGAACGGGGCGGCGTGGTCGCCGGCGACCGTGTCCTTCCAGATCGAGTAGAGGTGCCGGGGGCGGGGGGAGACGTCGGCGTCGACCCGGTTGCGGCGCAACGCCGCCCGGGTGCGGGCCACCACGTCGGCCAGGTAGGCGTCCCAGCCGGGCCGGTCGTGCACGAACCGGGCGATCCGCGCGTGCTCCTCCGGCCGCAGGTGCAGCAGCACCACGTCGTCCAGCTCGCGTTTGAGCGTCTGGATGCCCAGCCGGTCGCAGAGCGGGACCAGCACCTCCTGGGTCTTGCGGGCGATCCGCTCCCGGGAGGCGGCCGAGCGGACGCCGAGCGTACGCATGTTGTGCAGCCGGTCCGCCAGCTTGATCACCAGCACCCGGACGTCCTTGCCGGCCGCCACGATCATCTTGCGGACGGTCTCCGCCTCGGCGGCCTTGCCGTAGAACGCCTTGTCGAACTTGGTCACGCCGTCGACCAGGTGGGCGACCTCGCGGCCGAAGTCCTCCTGGAGCGCCTGGAGCGTGTAGCGGGTGTCCTCCACCGTGTCGTGCAGCAGCGCGGCGACCAGGGTGATGGTGTCCATGCCGAGGTCGGCGCAGATCTGCGCCACCGCCAGCGGGTGGGTGATGTACGGCTCGCCGCTCTTGCGGAACTGGCCGCGGTGCATGTTCTCGGCGATCGTGTAGGCCCGGCGCAGCACCGAGGCGTCGGCGCTCGCGTGGATGCCTCGGTGGGCGCGGACCAGTGTGGTGACCGGGTCGCCGTCGGCCGTCGGCCAGGTGAGCAGGGAACGCAGGCGGCGGGTGAGCGGTAGTTCGCCCTGGGTCGGGAGCGCGCCACCCAGGGCGGCGCCGTGTCCGGCGTCGACGTCCACCTGGGACACCTCCTCACCCCGGCCCTCGGCCACCGGGAACCGGCGACCGGGAGCAGAGCCCGCGAATCGGGCAGGTCTGCACTCCTTTAACAGACTAAGGGAGTCGAGGTAGTCCGATCGGTCAGTTGGTCATGAGCGTTCGGTCGAGAGTTTGGCGGATCCGCCGTTCTCCGCCTTCGTCAGCAGGTCGCGGAAACGCCCCGCACCGGCCACCGGCGAGGCCCACCCGTCGGTCGTCTCGACCAGCCGGGTCTCCGGTCGTTCCAACCAGGACAGGATCCGCTCGGTCTCCTCGGCGGTCGCGGCCGGCACCGGACCGTGCCCGGGCAGCACCGTCTCGGCGGTGGCGCGGATCGCCGCGATGGTGGGTCGCGGGTGGACACCCGGCGGGGACACCCCGGCCCCGGCGAGCCGGCCGTGCCGCACCAGCGCCAGCTCCCAGCCGCCCCGGGCGGCCGGACGGGCGGCGGCCAGCTCGGCGATGCCGGTCAACGCGGCCAGCCGTTGCATCCGGACCGCCGCGCGCAGCACCGCGACGAGCCGGCCGCGGACCACGGCCGCCTCCTCGTACCGCTCGGCGGCCGACAGCACCTCGATGCGGGCGAGCAGCGCGTCCACCACCACTCCGGGGTCGTCGCTGGTGGCGGTGCGGAACGGCGTCGCCGCTGCGTCGTCGTACTCCTCGGGGGTGATCCGGTGCTCGCAGGGCGCCGGGCAGCGACCCAGCTCGGCCAGCGCGCAGGCCGGCATGGTGGTACGCCGGGAGAGCCGGTGTGTGCACTGCCGCAGCGGCACGGCGTCGTGGAAGCCGGCGGCGGCCAGCTCCGCCGCCTGCCGGGACCGGAACGGCCCCAGGTAGGCCGTGTCGGTGGGCGCGATGTCGCGCACGATCGACAACCGGGGGTACGCCTCGTCGGTGAGCTTCAGCCACACCTGGCGCTCCGGATACTTCGACCTGCGGTTGTACGGCGGCGCGTGCGCCGCGATCAGCCGCAGTTCACGGACCTCCGCCTCCAGCGAGTGGGCGCACTCGACCGCCTCGACGCGCTCGGCGGCGGCGAGCATCTCGGAGATCCGGGCCCGCTTCTCCGCGGCGGTGAAGTAGCTGCGGACCCGGGTGGCGATGTCGCCGGACGTGCCCACGTAGAGCGGCCGGTCGTCGGCGGCCCGGAAGATGTAGACGCCCGGCACCTTCGGCAGCCCGTCGGCGAGGTGCCGCTTGCGGCGCTGGGTGGGCGTGACCGCGCGGGCGAACTCGATCGCCTCGCCGACCGTGCCGACCCGGTGCCCGCCGAGGCGGCCGATCAGCCCGTGCAGCACGTCGACTGTGGCCTTCGCGTCGTCGAGCGCCCGGTGGGTGGGCTGGGTCGCGGTGCGGAAGTAGGCGGCGAGCGTGCCCAGCTTGCGGTTGGGCACCTCGTCGCGGGTGAGCACCCGCCGGGCCAGCGCGGCCGTGTCCAGCACCCGGGGGTTGGGCCAGCGGTAGCCGTGCTTCGCGCAGGCCGCCTTGAGGAAACCCACGTCGTACGGCGCGTTGTGGGCGACGAGCACGGCGTCGCTGACGAACTCCAGGAAACTCGGCAGCACCTGCTCGATCGGCGGGGCGGGCAGCAGCATGGCCTGGGTGATGCCGGTGAGCACGGTGATGAACGGCGGGATCGGCACGCCCGGGTTGACGAGCGTGGCGAGCACGCCCAGCTCCTCGCCACCGCGGACCTTCACCGCGCCGATCTCGGTGATCCCGCCGCCGTCGGGCGCGCCGCCGGTGGTCTCCAGGTCGACCACCACGAAGGTGGTCGCGTAGAGCGGCAGCGCCGGGTCGACACCGCTGCCCGCCGGGTCCAGGCCGGCCAGCGACTCCTGGACGTACTCCGCTCGTGTCACCCGCGGGACGCTAGCGGCACGGTCCGACACTCCTGTCACTGCCGCCCCAGGAGATACCACGGGGGTACGATGAGAGATCGGCTCACTCACCGGGCGGTGGGCCCGTTCGGGGTGGGAGACTTGCCTCATGCCCCTCACCGAGCCGTACGACGACCACTCCTCCGTGGAGGAGCCGGTGGTCGGCGTGCCCGCCGATGAGGACGCGCCACCCGCGATCGAGCCCGAGCCCGTGCTGCCCGAGCCGGTCCGGCAGCGGATCGTCACGCTGACCGCCGCCGTGCTGCCCGGCCTGCCCGCCGACGAGGTGCCGGTGCCGCTGCGGCGGGTCGCCAAGTTCGCCCCCAACCGCCGCGCCCGCCTCGGCGCGCCCGCGATCGCCGCGCAGCTCACCGCCGACCCGCTGTTCCGGCAGCGGATCACCGCCCGGGTCCTCGCCGACGCCGGTGACCTGGGCGCGGCTGTGGTCGAGGGCACCGCACCGGCCGCCGCCGACCCGGTCGAGGTGGCCGCCCTGGCCTACCTGGCCCGGCCCCGCGGCTGGCGGGAACTCATCGACGCCAGCGGCGAGGCGGTACGCGCCGAAGCAGACAGCGCGGTAGTGGCCGAACTGGTACGCGAGGCCGAGCAGCGGGCCGCCCGCGCCGAGCACGACCGTGCGGTGGCCCGGGTCGAGGCGGAGAAGCTGCGCGACGAGCTGGCCCGGGTCCGGGAGGAACTGGGGCAGCTCCGCGAGGAGGCCCGCCAGCTGACCCGTACCCTGCGGGAGACCCAGGCCCGGGAGCGCAAGGCCACCGAGATGCTCGCCACCGAGCGGGGGCGGGCAGCCCGCGCCGCCGCCGACGCGGACGCCGAACTGCGCCGCGCCCGGGCCCGGCTGGCCGAGGCGGAGGCCGCCGCCGGAGTGGCCCGGGCCAGCGCCAAGGAGGCCCGCTCGGTCGACGACGCGCGGCTGTGGCTGCTGCTGGAGACGATCGGCCAGGCCGCCGTGGGGCTGCGCCGCGAGTTGGCGCTCGACCCGGTGGACAAGCTCCCGGCCGACTTCGTCGCCGACGCGTTCGCCGAGCAGCCGGGCACCGCACCGGCCGGCCCGTCGACGCGGGCCCGCGACACCGACGACCCGGCCCGCCTCGACCAGTTGCTCGCGCTGCCCCGGGCGCACCTCGTGGTGGACGGCTACAACGTGACCAAGCGCGGCTTCGGCGAGATGTCCCTGGAGCAGCAGCGCAAGCGGCTCATCACCGGGCTGGGCGGGATCGCCGCGCAGACCGGGGACGAGGTCACAGTCGTCTTCGACGGCGCCGAGCGGATCCACGGCCTGCCACCGGCGCCGCGCGGCGTGCGGGTGCTGTTCTCCCGCAAGGGGGAGACCGCCGACGAGTTGATCCGCCGGCTGGTCCGCGCCGAGCCGGCCGGGCGGCCGGTGGTCGTGGTCTCCTCGGACCGCGAGGTCGCCGACGGGGTACGCCGGCACGGCGCGTACCCGCTGGGCGCCGACTCGCTGCTGCGGCGCCTGGCGCGTTCCTGAGCCCGTCCTTTCTGCCGCTTGATCGACTCCAGTTCGGGGACGTGGCGGGGTCGCGCGCGTGCTGATCGCGCCACTTCGGCGTAGTGGTTCTGTTTCGCGGCGGCTGCTGCCTCGATGTCCGGTTCTGTCGTACCCGAGCGTTAGCGTCGTGGTGACCGACGGTGGTGGCTCCTTCCCCGGCCGCCGCCGGCGACCCGTCAGGAGGCGTTGATGCTGATCGACTGCGACACCTGCGGCAACCGTGGTGCCGGCTGCTCCGGCTGCCTGGTGACCGCCCTGTTCGACTCCGGCCCGGCCGATCTCGGCCCGGCCGAGCACCGGGCGATCGAGGTGTTCGCGCGGGCCGGATTCGACGTGGAGGTGCTGCCGTCCCCACCGGCTGAGACACGGGCACCGGTGCCCCGCCGTGGCGGCCGTCGCCGAATCGCCTGACACCGCCTGCCTGCCCGGGCTCTGTCGACCCTGAGCTCTGTCGGCCGTTCGCTGCCCGGCCCTCGGCCCCGGCGCCGTGCCTGAGCCCTGCCCGACTGATGCCGGGCCACGCTGTCGGGTCGCGCGTCGGGCACGGCGGTCCCGATCGAGGGCCGGGCAATAGGATGGGCGGTCACGGCGGGAGGGGAGCGGCATGACGCGGACGGGGCACGACGGCGGGGTGGGTCGGTGACCCCGCGCGCCTGGGCGCTGCTGACCCTGGGCGGCCTGGTGGTCGCGCTGCTCGTGGCGGTGGCGCTGCTGGTGCCGTGGAGCCGCCCGCCGGCGCCCCGCGCCGACCAGCTCGCGGCACTGCGAGACCTCCCGGCCGAGCAGGTGACCCGGGGCCGGGCGTTCCACGGCGCGCTGCGCCCGGCGGCCTGGTCGGCGCTCGCAGTAGGGCTGGTGGTGGCGCTGCTGCTCGGGCTGACCCCGCTGGGCGGGCGCCTTGTCGAACTGGCCGGCCGGCCCTTCGGCGGGCACTGGATCGCGCAGGCCGTGCTCGGCGGGCTCGCCGTCATGTTCCTCGCCGACCTGCTCACGCTGCCGTTCGCGGCCTGGCGCCGGACCGTGCTGGTCCGCTACGGGCTGAGCACCCAGACCTGGGGCGGCTGGGCGGTCGACCTGCTCAAGTCGTACGCGGTCAGCGCGGTGATCGGCGCGCTGGTCCTGCTCGGCTTCTACACAGTGGTACGGCTCGCCCCGCGCTGGTGGTGGGCGTTCGGCGCGGCCGGCGCGGCGGTCCTGGTGGTGGTGCTGTCGTTCGTGCTGCCGGTGCTGGTCGAGCCGGTGTTCAACCGGTTCACCCCGATGGAGCCGGGCCCGCTGCGCAGCGAGCTGACCGCGATGGCCGCCCGGGACGGCGTACCGGTGCGCGACGTGCTCGTCGCCGACGCGTCCCGGCGCACCAGTGCGGTGAACGCGTACGTCTCCGGGCTCGGCCCGACCCGGCGGGTGGTCGTCTACGACACGCTGCTGCGCGAGGCGGAACCGGCCGAGGTGACAAGCGTGGTCGCTCACGAGCTGGGGCACGCGAAGGACCGGGACGTGTGGACCGGCACGGTGCTCGGCGCGCTCGGTGCCGCCGCCGCGGTGGTGGCGCTCTACCTGATCGGTTCGTGGACGCCGCTGCTGCGGCTCGCCGGCGTCGACTCGATCGCCCAGCCGCGGGCGTTCCCGCTGCTGATCGTGCTGGTCACGGTCGCCGGCCTGCTCTCCACCCCGGTGCAGGCGCTCGTCTCCCGCCGGATCGAGGCCCGCGCCGACGCCCACGCGCTGGCGCTCACCGGCGACCCGGCGACGTTCGAGGCGATGCAGCGGCGACTGGCCGGGGTCAACCTGGCCGACCCCGACCCGCCGCGCTGGGAGCGCCTCTGGTCGGCGACCCACCCGTCCACCGTGGAGCGGATGGCTGCCGCCCGCGCCTACGCCAGGGAGTCCGGCCGATGAGCCGCACCTTGCTGATTACCAACGACTTCCCGCCGCGCCCCGGCGGCATCCAGTCGTTCGTGCACAACCTCGCGGTACGCCAGCAGCCCGGCTCGGTGGTGGTGTACGCGTCGAGCTGGCGCGGGGCGGAGAAGTTCGACGCCGACCAGCCGTTCGAGGTGGTCCGGGAGCGGACCCGGGTGCTGCTGCCCACCCCGCTGATCGCCCGGCGGGCGGCGCGGCTGGCGCGCGCGTACGACTGCGACACCGTGTGGTTCGGCGCGGCGGCCCCGCTGGGGCTGCTCGCCGCGGGCCTGCGGCGGCGGGCCGGGATCCGCCGGGCGGTGGCGTTGACCCACGGCCACGAGGTCGGCTGGGCGGCGCTCCCAGGCGCCCGGTCGGCGTTGCGCCGGATCGGGCGGGGCGTGGACGTGACCACCTACCTCGGCGAGTACACCCGGGCGCGGCTGGCCCGCGTGCTGGACGGGCTCACCGAGCTGCGGCGGCTCGCGCCCGGCGTGGACGTGGACACCTACCACCCGGACGTCGACGGCGGGCGGGTCCGGTCACGGCTCGGGCTGGCCGACCGGCCGGTGGTGGTGTGCGTGTCGCGGCTGGTGCCCCGCAAGGGCCAGGACATGCTGATCCGCGCGCTGCCGGAGATCCGCCGGCGGGTGCCGGACGCCGCGCTGCTCGTGGTCGGCGGCGGCCCGTACCGGTCGACGCTGGAGAAGCTGGCCCGGCAGACCGGGCTGGAACGCGATGTGGTCTTCACCGGCTCGGTGCCCTCGGCCGAGCTGCCCGCCCACTACGCGGCCGGCGACGTCTACGCGATGCCGTGCCGTACCCGCAACCGCGGGCTGGACGTGGAGGGCCTCGGGATCGTCTACCTGGAGGCGAGCGCGACCGGGTTGCCGGTGGTGGCCGGAGACTCCGGCGGCGCGCCGGACGCTGTGCGCGAGGGGGAGACCGGGTACGTGGTCGGGGGCCGGGACGTGGCACAGCTCGCCGACCGGGTGGCCACGCTGCTCGCCGACCGGGATCTGGCCCGGCAGTTCGGCGCCGCCGGGCGCGCCTGGGTGGAGCGGGAGTGGCGCTGGGAGACGCAGGCACAGCGGATGGCCGCCCTGCTGGCCGGCTGACCCCGCGCGGGCCGGGCCGGCAGGCCGCGTGCCGGCCGGATCAGGGCAACTGCGGGCCGGCCGGGTCAGGCGGCGGCGGGGTCAGGGCGGCGGCCGGGTCAGGGCGACGGCCGCGTCAGGAGGCCGCGTCGACGTGGGCGGGCACCCGGCCCAGGTGCGGCGCGGCCGGGCCGGGACGGCCGAAGTGCCAGCCCTGCCCGGCGTCGCAGCCGATCGCGCGCAGCCGGTCGGCCTGGTCGGCCGTCTCCACGCCCTCGGCGGTGACTGTGAGGTCCAGCGCGTGCGCCAGCGAGACGAGCGAGGCGAGGATCCGCTCGTCGGTGCCGCTGCCCGGCGCGCGCAGGCCGGTCACGAACTCGCCCGCCACCTTCAGCTCGTCGACCGGCAGGTCCCGCAGGTACGCGAGGTTGCAGTAGCCGGTGCCGAAGTCGTCGATGGCGACCCGGACCCCGAGGTCACCGAGCACCCGCAGGGCCCGCACCGGCTCGACCACTGTGCTCATCATGGTGCTCTCGGTGATCTCCAGTTGCAGCCGGTGCGGCGGCAGGCCGGTGCGCCCGAGCACGCCGCGTACCTCGGTCACCAGGTCGGTGCGGTGCAACTGCCGGACGGCGAGGTTGACGCTGACGAACGGCGCGTCGCCCTCCGCGTCCGGCCAGGTGCCCGCCTCGCGGCACGCCTCGGCCAGCACCCAGCTGCCGAGCCGGACGATCAACCCGGTCTCCTCGGCCAGCGGGATGAAGCTGTCCGGCCGCAGCACACCCAGCTCCGGGTGACGCCAGCGCACCAGCGCCTCCATGCCGAGCACCCGCCCGTCGCGCAACGACGTCAGCGGCTGGTAGTCGAGGTAGAACTCGCCCCGGTCCAGCGCGGCGGGGATCGCCGCGGACAGCGCGTACCGGGCCAGGTCGCGGCGGTTGCGGTCGGCGTCGAACAGCGACCAGCGGGCCCCGCCGGCGGCCTTGGCCCAGTGCAGCGTGCTGTCGGCCGCGCGCATCAGGTCCATCGGCGAGGTGCCCGCGACCGGGCGTTCCACGATGCCGATGCTGGCGGAGACGGTCAGCTCGTGGCCGTCGACGAGCGCCGGTTCGCGTACCGCGGCGAGGGCCGCCTCGGCGACCTTCACCGCGTCGTCGGTGCCGACGGTGCGTTCGACCAGGATCACGAACTCGTCGCCGCCGAGCCGGGCCACCAGGTGCTCGCCGAGCGCCCGGTGCAGGCGCTGCGCCACCGTCACCAGCAGCGAGTCGCCGATCTGGTGGCCGAGGGAGTCGTTGACGACCTTGAACCGGTCCAGGTCGAGGAAGCAGACACCGACCCGGTCGGCGCCCCGCCCCGGCGCGGTGATCGCGGCGGTCAGCCGTTCGGTGAACAGCGTGCGGTTCGGCAGGCCGGTGAGCGGGTCGTGGGTGGCCTGGTGCCGGAACCGGGCCTCGCTGTCGCGCAGCGCCCGTTCCGCCTGCGCACGGGCCATCATGGCGGCCCGGCGGATGGACTCCTGCTCGTCCAGCGTGCGGTCGCGCAGGGCGCGGGCGTACCCGGTGGCGACCGTGGCGAGCAGCCGGGCCATCCGGTCCTCGACGTCGTCGACGACCAGGTCGAGGTCGCGGACCAGGCGCAGCTGGATCACCTCGACGGTGCGGCCCAGCCCTTCCGCGGAGGCGATGTGCGCCTGCACCAGCTCCGCGCCGACCTGCTGGCCGATCCGCAGGTCGAACGGTTCGGCGCGCAGCGCCTGGGCCAGCCGGTCGGTGAGCCGTTGCAGCATCTCCTCCAGCTGCGACTGGGTCATCGGCAGGTAGCTGGTGCCGGACACCGCCTTGGCCCAGGCCCGGGCGAAGACGCCGGGCCTGCTGCGGGCCGCGTCGTCACCCACCGAGCCGCCCGACCCCGCCCATGAAGACGGCCCGCTCGGCGTTCTCCGCCTGGTCGGGGGAGTCCGGCCGCCACTGCGGCACCCACACCACGCCCGGGTCGACCAGCTCGAAGCCGTCGAACAGCGCGGTCATCTCGGCCCGGCTGCGGATCCAGAGCTGGCTGTCGGTACGCCGGTAGACCCGCTCCGCCTCGGCCCGTTCGCCGGTGCCGGCGCGGCCGTCCTCGCTGGCCTGGGAGAGCACCAGGTGGCTGCCGGGCGCCAGCGCCCCGCGCAGCGTCCGCAGGATCTCCTCCGGGCGGTCGGCGTCCGGGATGAAGTGCAGCACCGCCACGACCATCACGGCGACCGGCCGGGTGAAGTCCAGCAGCCGGGTGACCTCCGGGTGAGCGAGGATCGCCTCCGGGTTGCGCAGGTCCTCCTGGAGCACCGCGGCGTGCTCGTTGCCGGCCAGGATCTCCTGGCTGTGCGCCACCGCCACCGGGTCCACGTCGACGTAGACCACGCGCGACTCCGGGTCGATCCGCTGGGCGATCTCGTGCACGTTGCCGACGGTCGGGATGCCGGAGCCGATGTCGAGGAACTGGCGGATGCCGGCCTGGGCGAGGTACTGCACCGCCCGGCGCAGGAACGCGCGGTTGGCCTGCGCCATCAGCGGCGCCTCCGGCACCGCCTCCACCATCGCGCGGGCGGCCGCCCGGTCGGCGGCGAAGTTGTGCGAGCCGCCGAGGTAGTAGTCGTACATGCGGGCGACGCTGGGGCGCTCGATGTCGATCGTCTCGGGTGCCCAGTCCGGCCGCTGCATGTCCTGCCCCTCGGGTGTCGGCGACACGCGGTCGTCACCGCCGCGCGGATCACCCGGGTATTCTGCCCCTCCGCCGTCGCGGTGCAAAGACCGCCGTCGCTACGCGTCCGGCTGCTCACCGTACGCGACCACACGTGGCCGGGAACGCCGAGAGGCCCGCGTCCGTGGTGGACGGGGCCTCTTCCGGCGGTACGCCTCAGAACTTCGGGGCGTCCGGGGCCTCCAGCAGCCCCAGCCGCAGCGCGGTCATCAGCGCCTGCGCCCGGTTGGCGGCACCCAGCTTCTCGTAGAGCTTGGAGATGTGGGTCTTGGCGGTCGACTCGCTGACGAACAGCTGCTTGGCGATGCCGGCCACGCTCATGCCGTCGGCGAGCAGCCGCAGCACCTGGCCCTCACGGGGGGACAGCTGCGGGCCGGACGGCGCCAGCCGGCGCTTCATCGCCTCGGCCAGGTCGGCGGCGGTGAACGCGCTGGGGGAGGAGGCGGCGTGCCGGGCGGCGGCCACCACCTCGTCGGCCGGGGCGGTCTTCGGCACGAACGCGCTCGCACCCGCCTCCAGGGCGCCGAAGAGCTGGTCGTCACCGGCGTACATGGTGAGCACGACGATGCCCATGGACGCACTGGACTTGCGCAGGGCGCGGGTGGCCTCCAGGCCGCTGCCGTCGGGCAGGCGGAGGTCCATGATCACCACGTCGGGCTGGAGCGCGCCGGCCTGGCGCACGCCCTCCGCAGCGGTGGCCGCCTCGCCCACGACCTCGAACTGACGGTCGCGCTCGAACGCGTGACGCAGCCCCTTGCGGATGAGGTCGTGGTCGTCGACCAGGAGAACCTTGGTACGGGTGGCCGGTGTCGGACTGCTGGTCATCCTCGGGTTACTCCCCTTCTGCTGCTGCGGCGCTGCCGCGCACCTTATCGCGCCGGGGCGACGAACCGAGCACCACCGCCACAGTCGTCCCACTCGGCTGCCGCGGCCTGATCTCCAACCGGCCTCGGATACGTTCCGCCCTCTCGGCCATGATCGCAAGGCCATAGTGCCCGTCCGGGCGCTGGTCACCGATGCCGTGACCGTCATCCGACACTTCGATTCGGGTGTACGGGGGATCCACCTCGCACGTGACCCACAGGTTCGACGCGCCGGCGTGCTTGCGCGCGTTCGTCACCGCCTCCTGCGCGATGCGCAGCAACTCGGCCTCGGTGGCGGCCGGCAGCCGGGCGGTGGACTCGTCCAGCGACAGGTGCACCCGCAGGCCGCCGGACGCGCCGACGGTGCGGGCGTACTCGGCGATGGCGGCGGCCAGGCCACCGTGCCGGTCCACCTCGCTGCGCAGCTCGAACAGGCTCAGCCGCAGCTCGGTGATCACCCGGGTGACCTCCTGGCGCAGCGTGCGCAGCGAGTCGGCGGTTTCCTCCGCGTCCTCGTGCACGGTGGCGAGCGCGTTGTCGATGCCGTACCCGACCATGACCAGCTCCTGGGCGACCCCGTCGTGGATCTCCCGGGCCAGCCGCTGCCGCTCCTCGTTGGTCGCCAGCGAGCGCACCTCGTCGAAGAGCAGCGCGGCCTCCAGCCGCAGCGCCGCCGGGCCGGTCAGCGCCGTCACCCGGGACACCACGGGCGGCGGGTACGCGGCGGCGGTGTCCGCCTCGATCACCACCAGGCCGACAGTGCGTACGCCCGCCACCAGCGGGACGATCAGCGCGGAGACCTCGCCGGAGCGCCGGGACCGGGCCTGCGAGCGGGCCGAGACGGTCGGCTGCTGGCTGGCCCAGGCGTCGGCGATGGCGGAGTCGGCGTCGAGCGTGGTCTCCCAGTCGACCCGGTCCGCGCCGATCTGCGCGAGCACCACGAGCCGGCCGCCGCCGCTGGCGGACAGCACCGCGCCCCGGTCGGTCTTGGCCACCACCCGCAGCTCCTCCAGCAGGTGCTCGGAGATGCCGCCCGGGTCGAGGGTGGCGCCGGGCAGCTGGCGGGCGACCGTACGGAGCTGGGTGAGCAGGCGGGTCGCCTCGGCGTACGGCTGGGGTTTGCCCTCGCCGCGCACCCGCATGACGCGCTGGAGCGTGCCGGCGGTGTAGAGGCCGAGCCCGGCGAGGATCAGCCACTGGGCGCAGACCGCGAGGTAGCCGACCTGGCCGAGCTGCGGCCCGCCGTCGACCTGCGTGAACGCGGCGCTGGCCAGCAGCGTCGCCGCCGCCACGGCGAGCAGCGCGGCGCCCTCGCGGAACCGGCGGCTCAGCGCGGTCACGGTGACCGGCACGGCGAGGTACGGCAGTACCGCCGAGGCGCCCACCCCGCCGGTCACGCCGGACAGATGGGTGTCGGCGGCGACCTGGCTGGCGGCCAGCCCGAGCACCACCACCTCGGCGAAGCGGCTGATCGGGGCGAGCAGCCGGTGTTGGGGGGCGAGCACGGCGGGCAGGCCGGCGACGCCCAGCAGCGCGATCCACCAGAGCTGGGTGGCGTCGCGGGTGGCGAACAGGGTCAGGGCGGCGACCAGCGCGAGGAGGACCGCGCGAGCCGCCGCCGCGAGGGGCTGCGTCGACGGCTGGCGGGATGTGGAGGCGGGCACGTGACGGATGGTAGTCAGCCCCGGTAGATCTCGGCGATCTCCGAGGCGTACGTCTTGTGCACGACCTGACGCTTGACCTTCAGCGACGGGGTCAGCTCGCCGGTGGTCTCGGTGAAGTCATGCGGCAGGATCCGGAACACCTTGATCGCCTCGGCCTTGGAGACCGCCTGGTTGGCCTGGTCGATCGCGGACTGCACCTCGGCGCGCAGCGCCGCGTCGTCGCGCAGCTCGGCCATGCTCGTGGTCTCCGGGCGCCCCTGCCCGGCCAGCCACTTCGGCAGCGCCTCCTCGTCGATGGTGACCAGCGCGGCGATGAACGGCTGCCGGTCGCCGACCACCACGCACTGGCTGATCAGCGGGTGCGCCCGCACCTGGTCCTCCAGCACCGCCGGGGCGACGTTCTTGCCGCCGGCGGTCACGATGATCTCCTTCTTGCGGCCGGTGATGCTCAGGTAGCCGTCGTCGTCCAGGTGCCCGAGGTCGCCGGTGCGGAACCAGCCGTCGGTGCTGATCGCCTCGGCGGTGGCCGCGTCGTTGTGCCAGTAGCCCTGGAAGACGATGTCGCCGGCGATCAGGACCTCGCCGTCGTCGTCGATCCGGATGGTCACGCCGGGCAGCGGGCGGCCGACGGTGCCGATCCGGGTGCCGGTGGGCAGGTTGGCGGCGGCGGCCGGCGAGGTCTCGGTGAGGCCGTACCCCTCGCAGATGGTCACCCCGACGCCGCGGAAGAAGTGCCCGAGCCGCGCGCCCAGCGGCGCGCCGCCGGAGATGGCGTCGCGGCACCGGCCGCCCATCGCCGCCCGCAGCTTGCGGTAGACCAGCTTGTCGAAGAGGGCGTGCTGCGCGCGCAGCCCGAGGCCGGGACCGCCCGGCAGCTCCTGGGCCTCGCTCCACGCGATGGCGACCTTCTCCGCGCGGTCGAAGATCTTGCCCTTCCCCTCGGACTCGGCCTTCTGCCGCGCGCCGTTGTAGACCTTCTCGAAGACCCGGGGTACGGAGAGCACGAACGTCGGCTTGAAGTCCTGCAGCTCGGCGACCAGGTTCTTGGTGTCCGCGCAGTGCGCCATGGTGGCCCGCGCGTGCACGACGCCGACCTGGATGAGCCGGGCGAAGGCGTGCGCGAGCGGCAGGAACAGCAGGGTGGAGGCGCCCTGGCGGAACAGGTTCGGCAGCACCGGCACCGCGTTGGCGATGTCGGAGTAGATGTTGCGGTGGGTCAGCACGCAGCCCTTGGGCCGGCCGGTGGTGCCGCTGGTGTAGATGATCGTGGCGACGTCGTCGGCCTTGAGCAGCGAGCGGCGGGTCTCCACCTCGGCCCGGTCCACCGACGCGCCGGCGGCGACCAGGTCGTCGACGGCGCCCAGGTCGATCTGCCACACCTCGCGCAGCTCGGGCAGCCGGTCCCGGACGCCGGCGACCATGGTGGCGTGCGCGGTGCTCTCCACCACCACCGCCACGGCGCCGGAGTCGCCGAGGATCCAGGCGGCCTGCTCGGCGCTGGAGGTCTCGTAGATCGGCACGGTCACCGCGCCGGCCGCCCAGATCGCGTAGTCGAACAGGGTCCACTCGTAGCGGGTGCGGCTCATCAGGCCGACCCGGTCGCCGGGCGAGACGCCTGCGGCGATCAGGCCCTGCGCCACCGCCACCACCTCGTCGCGGAACTGGCGGCAGGTGACATCCTCGCGCGCGTCCGTTCCCGCGCCGGGGCGGACGAACTGCACGGTGTCCGGGGCGACCTCGGCGTTTTCCCAGACCGGGTCGGTCAGGTTGGCCGCGTCGCCGACGGTGACGATCGGCGGGACGGAGAACTCGCGCACCTGCACTCCCTCGTGCTCTACCGGCGGGGGCCGGCCTGGTCGGCTCTGTCGAAACCTACCCGCACACCCCGGGGGGTCTGCCAGGGAGGTTGCCCGCCCGGCTGGTGGGACGCCGTCCGGCGGGTGGAGCGGGACCGGGCGGGAGGCGGCCGGGTAGCCTCCCCACATGGCGGACTCCTCCACCCAGTCGATCATCGTCGGCGCGTCACCGGACCGGGTGGCGGCCGTCATCTGCGACTTCCCGAGTTATCCCGAGTGGGCCGAGGCGGTACGCCGGGCCGAGGTGATCGAGGAGTACGAGGACGGCTACGCCAGCCAGGTCCGGTTCACCCTCGACGCGGGCGTGATGGCCGACGAGTACGTGCTGGCCTACGAGTACGCCGAGGACATCTCCCGGATCGAGTGGCACCTGGTCGCCCCGTCGAAGATGCAGCGCTCCCAGCGCGGGTCGTACGACCTGGTGGGCAACCCGGACGGGACGACCACGGTGACGTACACCCTTGAGGTGGAGCTGTCCGTGGCGATGCTCGGCATGTTCCGCCGCAAGGCCGAGAAAATGATCATGGACGCGGCGTTGAAGCAGCTCAAGCGCCGGGTAGAAGCACCCGGTGCGGCGCAATGACCCGACCGTCGTCCCGGTAGTCACGCTGGAGGAGCCGAACCATGGGCACCACTGATCCGGGTTCGGCCCGGGAAGAGGCCGAGCGCCTCGTCGCCACACTGCTCGCCGGCGCGAAGATGGCCGCCGCCGCACCCGGCTCCGGCGCCTGGGGTCCGCTCGGTGGGATCCTCTCCGGTGTCCTCGGTCACACCCCGCCCGGCGCCGGCCCCGCTCCGGAGACGCCCGCGCCCGCCGGTTTCGCCACCGGCTCGCCGGAATGCTGTGTCTGCCCCGTCTGTCGCGGTATCGCCGCGTTGCGGGATCCAAGTCCCGAGTTCGCCGAGCGGCTTGCCACCGGCGCCGGGGACCTGGCAGCCGGGGTGGCCAGCCTGCTGCGCGCGTTCACCCCGGCCGAGCCGGAGCGAACCGCCGACGCCGGCACCGCCGCACCGGCCGGATCCGGGGACCACGTGTGGCGCGAGGCGACCCGTACCGGGCATGATTCTCAGCCGGCACCCGAGCAGGACGTGTGGTCCGCCGCCACCCGGGGGGAGGGCGCGGCCGATTCGGGTGCCACCGCCGACGCCGCCGGGCCGCCGGAGCCGGACACGAGCCGGACACCGGCCGGCCGTCCCGTGGTGCCCGCCTCGCGGGCGTCCGGAGAGGTGGGCGCGGACGCACCAGGCGACGGGGCCTGACCACCGGACATCCCGGGACCGTACGGCCGGTTCGGCCGGTCCCCGGGCAGCACAGCAGAGGGGAGTGGCAGCGGTGACGCTGACCATCGGAGTCGACGTCGGTGGCACGAAGGTGGCCGGCGGTGTCGTGGACGACGCCGGCACGGTACTCGTGCAGACGCGACGGGACACCCCCGCCGACGACGTGGCCAAGACCCGTGACGTCATCATCGAGGTGGTCACCGAACTGGCCGCCGGTCACGCCGTGGAGGCGGTCGGCATCGGCGCCGCGGGCTGGATCGACGCCTCCCGCTCCACCGTGCTGTTCGCCCCGAACCTGGCCTGGCGGGACGAGCCGCTGCGCGCGTACGTCGGCGACGCCACCGGCCTGCCGGTGATCGTGGAGAACGACGGGAACGTGGCAGCCTGGGCGGAGTTCCGCTACGGCGCGGCCCGCGACGCCGACGACTCGATGGTCATGTTCACCATCGGCACCGGTGTCGGCGGCGGCATCGTGCTCGGCGGTGGCCTGGTCCGCGGCGCCAACGGCATCGCCGCCGAGCTGGGCCACATGCTCACCGTGCCGGACGGCCACCAGTGCGGCTGCGGCCGGCTGGGCTGCATCGAGCAGTACGCGAGCGGCAGCGCGCTGGTCCGCTTCGCCCGCGCCGCCGCCCGGCAGGAGCCGCACCGGGCGGCCGCGTTGCTGGAGCTGGCCGGGGGCGAGGCCGAGACGATCACCGGTCCGATGGTGACCGCCGCCGCGAAGGGCGGCGACCCGGTCTCCACCGAGGCGTTCGCCCAGGTCGGCCGCTGGCTCGGCACCAGCCTCGCCGACATGGCGCAGATCCTCGACCCGCAGGTGCTGGTGGTGGGCGGCGGCGTGATCGACGCCGGTGACCTGCTGCTCGGCCCGACCCGGCGGTCGTTCGCCGACGCGCTGGCCCAGCGCAGCCGCCTACCCGTCGCCGAGGTGCGCCCGGCCGAGCTGGGCAACACCGCCGGTGTGATCGGTGCCGCCGACCTGGCCCGGCGGATCTGACATGACTGATGCGGGTGTGCCGCTGCGGGTCGTGTCGTACAACATCCACAGCCAGCGCGACGACACGGCCGCGCTGGCCGAGGTGGTCCGGACTGCAGCCCCGGACGTGGTGATCGTCCAGGAGGGACCGCGCCGGTTCCGGTGGCGGCAGAAGACCGCCGCGCTGGCCGAGTCGTTCGGCATGGTGGTGGCGGCCGGTGGCCTGCCGTCGCTGGGCAACGTGCTGCTGACCAGCCTGCGGCTGCGGGTCGTCGACACCAGCTGCCAGCGGTACCCGCTGACGCCGGGACGGCACATGCGCGGCGCCGCGTATGCGCACTGCCGGGTCGGCGGCGTCGACGTGCTGCTGGCCGGCTCGCACCTGTCCACCGACCCGGCCGAGCGGCCCGCCCAGGCGGCGGCGTTCAAGCGTGAGCTGGCCGCGTCCACGCTGCCCGTGGTGGCCGGCGCGGACATCAACGAGGGCCCGGACGGGCCGGCCTGGCAGACGCTCGCCGAGGGGCTCACCGACACGGCGCTCGCCGCCGACCGGGCCGACCGGCACACGTTCTCCTGCGCCGACCCGCGCCGCCGCATCGATGCGCTGTTCGTCGACCCCCGGATCACGGTGGTCGACTACGACGTGGTGGACACGCCGGCGGCCCGCCGGGCCAGCGACCACTTCCCGGTCCTGGTCGACCTGCTGCTGCCCACCGCCTGACCGCGAGGACCGCCGGGCCGTGACGCACGGTCAGGCGCCCGGCGGCCGGCAGGACAACCGCTTCGCCGCCTTTGCTCTGCCGCCATATGCGCACCAGCTACCCGCCGTGACCGGCGGGCCGTGTCCCGGCCGGACGGCCGCGAGACATCGGCGCAGCTCCCGGGGGTGCTGCGTCCGTGGCTGCAGAGCAAAGGGCCAAAGAGGGTACGCCTCCCGCGCCGCCGGTCCACTCACGCTCGGTGACCGGCTCTGCGGTGACGCTGAGTCAGGGGAGCCGGGCGGGCGTCGGGTGCCGGATCCGATGGCTGGACAACGGCGGGCATTCTCGGCAGGATTTCGCTCCGACCCGGCACGCGTGCCGCACAAAGGAGAATTCGCGGTGTCCTCCTCCACCGACCCCGGCCGCCCCGATCCGGACCGGACGGACGTCCCGGTCCGCGACGACCGCCCGGTCTCCGACCGGGGCGACACGGTCTGCGTGATCGGCGCCGGCGCCAGCGGCCTGACCGCCGTGAAGAACCTGCGCGAGGCCGGCTTCGGCGTGGACTGCTACGAGCGGGAGACCGGCGTCGGCGGCGCCTGGAACTGGCGGCACGACCGCAGCCCGGTGTACGCCAGCACCCACCTGATCTCGTCCCGGCCGTTCACCCAGTTCCCCGACTTCCCGATGCCCGACGACTGGCCGGACTACCCGCACCACAGCCAGCTGCTGTCCTACTTCGAGCGGTACGCCGACCACTTCGACCTGCGCCAGCACGTCTGGTTCGGCACCGAGGTGGTCCGCGTCGAGCCGGTCGAGGGGGACCGCTGGGACGTGACCACGCGCAGCACCGGCGGCTACGGCCCCGAGCGCACCTCCCGGTACGCCGCCGTGGTGCTCGCCAACGGCCACAACTGGTCGCCCAAGCTGCCCCGCTACGAGGGGCTGGAGGAGTTCCGCGGCGAGGTCATGCACGCCTCGTCCTACAAGGACCCGGCGCAGCTGCGCGGCAAGCGGGTGCTCGTGGTCGGCGCCGGCAACACCGGCTGCGACATCGCGGTGGAGGCGGCCCAGCAGGCGTCGCACTGCTGGCACTCCACCCGCCGCGGCTACTGGTACGCCCCGAAGTACGTCCTCGGCCGCCCCGCCGACCAGGTGAACGACACGCTGCTGGCGCTGCGGGTGCCGTTGCGCGTACGGCAGTGGCTCTACCACTGGACGCTGCGGCTGACCGTCGGCGACCTGACCCGGTTCGGCATGCCCAAGCCTGACCACCGGGTCTACGAGACGCACCCGATCGCCAACAGCCAGCTCGTCTACTACGTCGGCCACGGCGAGGTCACGCCGGTGCCGGACGTGGCCCGGTTCGACGACCGCGCGGTGGAGCTGACCGACGGCCGCCGGATCGACCCGGAGCTGGTCGTCTTCGCCACCGGCTACCTGCCGCGCTTCGAGTTCCTCAAGGGCCGGGTGCTCGGCGACGAGGACGGCTCCGGGCGGCCCCGGCTGTGGCTCAACGCGTTCACCGCCGGTCACCCCACGCTCGCGGTGGTCGGCCTGGTGCAGCCGGACTCCGGCATCTTCCCGATCTCGCACTGGCAGAGCGTGCTGTTCGCCCGGCTGCTCACGCTGCGCGCCACCCGGCCGGAGCGGGCCGCCGCGTTCGACCGCAAGGTCCGGGCCGGCCTGGGCGAGCGGTACTCGGCGAAGGTCAAGGACAGCACCCGGCACTGGTTCGAGGTCGGGCACGCCGACTACCTGCGCGCGCTCCAGCGGGCGCTGCACGAGCTGGAGGAGGGTAAATGACGGCGGCCGAGCGGGTGCGGGTGGTCCGGTCCTGGGAGTGGGCCCGCCCGGAGCGGCCCGCCCGCCGCGAGGTGCTCGCCGCCCTGCCGGAGCGGGAGGAGGCGAAGCCGCCGCTGCTGTTCGTGCCCGGGTTCGGGCACGGGGCGTGGGCGTTCGCCGAGCACTGGCTGGGGCACGCCGCCGGTCGCGGCTTCCCGGCGTACGCGCTGAGCCTGCGCGGGCACGGCGGCAGCGAGCCGGCGCCGGAGGCGACGCTGCGGTCGTACACCCATGACGTGACGCAGGTGGCGGCGAGCCTGCCGCGGCAGGCGGTGCTGGTGGGGCACGGCGTCGGCGCCCGGGTCGTGGCGCACGCGATGGCCCGCTACCCGGCGCGGGCCGCGGTGCTGGTGGCGCCGGTGCTCGGCGGCTGGGGGACGTTCGGGACGGCGTTGCGGCGCAACCCGGTCGGCACGGTGCCTGCGGTCTTCGGCGCCGGACTGCGACTCAACCGGCGGCAGTTGTTCAGCCGGGAGCTGCCGGACGCCGACGCGCGGCGGCACCTGGCCCGGCTGGGCCGGGCCGGGCGGCGGGCGCAGTGGCAGCTGCTGACCGGCCGGTCGCCGGAGCCTGCGGTGGGCCGCCCGCCGGTGCTGGTGCTCGGCAGCCCGGACGACCGGGTGCTGCCGGCCACGGCGCTGACCAGGGCCGCCCGGCGGTACGCCTCGGCGCCGCTGCTGTTCCCCGGCATGGGGCACGACCTGATGCTCGACGCCCGCTGGCGCGAGCCGATCGACGCGATCCTGGACTGGCTGGACAAGGACCCGGCGCCCGCCCAGGGGTGAGCGCCGGGGCTCGGGTCACCGGGTGGCGGGGCGGCGGCCGACGAGCGTTCCGCTCTCCTCCAGTGCGCTGAGGTAGGACGCCGCCCAGGCGTGGATGTCGTTGTGGGCCAGGTGTTCGCGCATCGCGCGCATCCGGGCCGCGACGTCCTCCGGGCCGGCGCGCAGCGCGGCCAGCAGCCCCTGCTTCAGGCCGTCGAGGTCGTGCGGGTTGACCAGGTACGCCTGCTCCAGTTCGGAGGCGGCGCCGGCGAACTCGCTCAGCAGCAGCGCGCCGGTGCCGTCGACCCGGGCCGCCACGTACTCCTTCGCGACCAGGTTCATGCCGTCGCGCAGCGGCGTCACCGCCATCACGTCCGCGACCCGGTAGAGCGCCACCAGCTCGGCGCGGTCGAACGGCTGGGTGAGGTAGTGGATCGCCGGCTCGCCGACCCGGCCGAACTCACCGTTGATCCGGCCGACCTGGTGCTCCACCCGGTCGCGGAGGATCTGGTACTGCGCCACCCGGTCGCGGCTGGGCACCGCCACCTGGACCAGCACCGTGTCGCGGACCTTGATGTCGCCGTTGGCGAGCAGCTCCCGGTACGCCTTGAGGCGTTGCTCGATGCCCTTCGTGTAGTCCATCCGGTCGACGCTGAGGATCACCTGCTCGGGCCGGCCGAGATCCTGCCGCAGCCGGCGGGCCCGCTCGGCGACCTCGGGGCGGGCGGCGAGCGCGGACATCTCGGCGGTGTCGATGGCGACCGGGAAGGCACCGATGCGCACCACCCGGCCGTCCACACCGATCCGCCGGTCGGTGGCGGGCAGGCCGAGCACCTTGGCGGCGAGCTGGGCGAAGTTGTGCGCGGCCTGGGCCCGCTGGAAGCCGACCAGGTCGGCGCCGAGCATGCCGCGCAGCAGTTCGGCCCGGCGGGGCAGCTGCATGAACAGTTCCGGCGGCGGGAACGGCACGTGCAGGAAGAACCCGATCCGCAGGTCGGGGCGCAGTTCGCGGAGCAGACCCGGCACCAGCTGGAGGTGGTAGTCCTGCACCCAGACCAGACCGCCCGGCTCGGCCACCCGGGCCGCGGCCTCGGCGAACCGCTGGTTGACCCGCTGGTACGCCTCCCACCAGCGGCGGTGGTACTCCGGCTGCTCGACGGCGTCGTGGTAGAGCGGCCAGAGGGTGGCGTTGGCGAAGCCCTCGTAGTGGTCGCGGAAGTCCTCGGCGCTCAGCGGCACGGTGTGCATCCGGACGCCGTCCACGTCCGGCAGGTCGGGCGCGGGACCGGTGCCGCCGGCCCAGCCCACCCAGGTGGCGGGTGTGTGCCGCAGCAGCGGGTGCAGGGCGCTCACCAGGCCGCCGGGGCTGCGGCGCCACTCGAAGGCGCCGTCGGGCGCCACGCTGTCGTCGATGGGGAGGCGGTTGGCCACCACCACGAGGGGGCTCTGTCGCATCTCGGGCATTCCGCTCAGCAGGGGACCGGCAACCCGGAGGAGTCGCAAGCCGGACAGCCGGTGCGGGACGTGACGTTCGGCCTATTCCTACTGACTGTAAGTTACACGCTTGTTACGCCCCCGCCCAGGGCGGGCGGCGTCCCGCCATCCGGGCAGCGTCCGGCGCGGCGTCAGACGACCGCGCCGTCGTCCGGGTCGTGGTCGTCCCGGTCGCCCGGGCGCAGCCGCCAGATCAGCATGACGAAGCCGGCCAGGATGCCGGTGAAGCCGAGCAGCGTGACCACCGACGGGTCGACCAGCGACACCACGGTGGGGGACAGGAACAGCAGGAAGCCGAGCACGATGCAGGCCACGCCGAGCACCGCGTACTTGGAGAAGCGGGGCAGCGGGGGCGGCGGGGGCGGGGTGTAGTGCTCCTCGTCCGACGCCTCGTCGGGCAGGTTCGCGCCGAACGTGTCCAGGCCGTCGAGCAGCGAGGGCTCGTCGTGCCGGTCCCGGCTGAGCGAGACACCGGAGACGTCGGCGGCGTACGGCAGCCGGCGCACGTCGGTGGCGGTCGGGCCGGCGGGCTCCTCGGCCCGGCCGCCGGCGGCGGTGCCCGGCGCGGGCGGGTCGTCCACGTCCTCGGCGGCGGGCCAGGGGTGGCTGCCGGCGCTCGGCGCGGTGTGGAAACCGGCGACGATCTTCGCCCACTCGGCCTCGATGTCCGGCTCGTCGGCGCGCGGCGGGTCGCCCCCGCCCTCGTCGGCGAGCTGGGTCAGGTAGTCGCGGGCGGTGGTCAGGTGCGACCTGTCGACGTAGAGCCGGTCGACCGGGCGGGCCGGGACGGTGGTGGTGCGGGTCACCGGGTTCAGGTCGGCCGAGGGCTGGAGGTAGGCCGCGATGCCACCGGCGGCGAGCACGTCGAGCAGGTGCTCGCCGACGCGTGGATCGACGTCGCCCGCGATCGCGTACTCGGCCGCGTCGAGCCCGTTGTCCCGTCGTCCCCGACGGGGCCCGCCCCCTGACACCGGACACCCCCTTCGCCGATCCCTGCCCGTGCCCTGAATCGTGACACGTCGGCACCCGGTTCCGGGAGTGCGTTGTGGCGTGCCGCTCGTCGTTCGTACCCTCTTCCCGGACTCCCGTGGGCGCCGCCGGCGCCTCCGGGGCCACGCGGCGACCCGTCCGCCGCCACCGACACGGGAAGGACGCCGGTGCTGTACTGGCTGCTGAAGTACGTCGTTCTCGGCCCACTGCTGAGGTTGATCTTCCGCCCGCAGGTCGAAGGGCTGGAGCACGTTCCGGAGACCGGGCCGGTGATCCTGGCCAGCAACCACCTCTCCTTCTCGGATTCGATCTTCACACCGCTGATCGTCAAGCGAAAAGTCACATTCATCGCGAAAGCCGAATACTTCACCGGTAAGGGCCTCAAGGGCCGGCTCACCAAGATGTTCTTCGTCGGCTCCGGCACCATCCCGGTCGACCGCTCCGGCGGACGGGCCGCCCGGGCCGCCCTCGACACCCAGCTCTCCGTGCTGCGCGCCGGTGGCATCGCCGGGATCTACCCGGAGGGCACCCGCTCGCCCGACGGCCGGCTCTACCGGGGCAAGACCGGCGTGGCGCGGCTGGCGCTGGAGAGCGGCGCCCCGGTCGTCCCGATGGCCATGCTCAACTCCGACGCGATCCAGCCCACCGGCCAGATCGTCCCGAACCTGGGCCGGGTGCGGATCCGCTTCGGCCCGCCGCTGGACTTCTCCCGCTACGCCGGGATGGCCGGCGACCGGTTCGTCGAGCGGGCGGTCACCGACGAGATCATGTACGAGCTGATGGAGCTGTCCGGCCGCGAGTACGTCGACACGTACGCCCAGAAGGCCAAGAGCGCCGCGGTGGGGCAGCCGGTCCCGGCCTGACCTCAGCCCGCCCCGGCGATCCGGAGCAGCCCGGTGGCGGCGTGCCGGCCGGCGAACGCGCGTACCCGGGCCAGCGTCGCCGCCGCGGCCGGCGGGTCCGCCTCGGTCAGCGGCCCGACCGCCAGCGCGGACGCGATCATCTGGTCGGTGACGTCGGTCATCTCCGCGTACCCCTCGGCGGCGGAGGTGAGCAGCCGGCCCGCCCGCGCGGCGTCCCCGTCGCCCCGGGCCAGCGCCGCCTCGGCCGACCGCCCGGCCTCCCGTGCCCAGCGGGTCACCCGTGGCGCGTGGGCCAGCAGGTCGCGCACCAGCACCGCGGCGTCGCCGCCGAGCAGCGCGGCGACGTGACCGACCGCCGGCACCCACTCGGCGAACGGGATCATCTTGGTCTGCCGCCAGTCCTCGTCCAGCTCGGTCAGCAGCGCCATCGTCTCGTCCCGGCGGCCCTGCACCGCGCGGCAGAGCGCGGCGTGCGCCAGCGTGGAGCGCAGCACGCGCTGGAAGCCGCTGCGCCGGGCCGCGACGAGCGCCTGGTCCACCAGGTCCTCGCCGGTGCCCGGCCCGGCCGGGTCGTCGCCGAGCGCCCGGATCCAGCCGGACACGGCCACGATGTGCAGGTCCCACTCGTCGGTCGGGCGCCGCGTCGACCCCTCGGCCATCCGCAGCGCCGACGTCCAGTCCCCGCTGTAGTACGACCGGGCCCACTGGTCGCTGAAGCTCACCGTGAGGGCGTGCTCGCCGGCCAGGTCCAGCGAGCGCTGCTCGTCGACCAGCCGGGCCGAGCCGGTCAGGTCGCCCTCCTCCTGGAGCACCCAGGCCAGGTTGTGCACCGCGCGGCGGCGGCTGGTCAGCCGCTCCACCCGGCACTCCTCGGTCACGTCGGCCAGCTCGGCATACGCCTCCTCGGCGCCGGCCTGGTAACGGACCACCGCCAGCGTGATGCGCGCGTTCGCCCGCGCCTCGCGCAGCTCCAGCCGCTCGGCCAGCTCGGCGGCGGTGCGCGCGGCCACGCACGCCGGCTCGGTCTCCGCGTCGAGCATGTGCGCCCGCGCCAGCTCCAGCAGCACGCCCACCTTGTCCTCGCTGTCCGGCAGCGTGGCGTGCAGCCCGATCGCCCGGTCCAGGCAGCGCATCAACTCCGAGCGGTCGGCCCGCGCGAAGGCCGCAGTGGCCAGCAGCCGCCACGCCTTCGCCGCACCGGGCCGGTCACCCGCGCCGGCCAGCCGGCCGGCCAGGGTGGTGAGCAGCGCCGTCCCGCCGCCGTCGAGGAAGCCGTCCCGGTCCCGGTAGAACGCCAGCTCGGCCTGGAACAGCTCGAGCGCCGGGTCCGGACCGCACTCCACGCTCAACGCGCGGTCCACCAGCGTGGCCGCGGTCTCCAGCGCGTGCAGGTCGTACGCCCGGCGTGCGGCCCGGTGCAGCGCGGACCGGGTCGCGGCGGCGTGCGGGGTCTGGTCCAGCCCGACCGTACGGGCGATCTCGTGCGCCGCCCACCTGTGGTTGGCCAGCACCTCGGCCAGGTCGTGCTGCCGGCCGTCGGCGAGCTGCTCCAGCCAGTCGGCGGTGCGCTGGTGCCGGGCGACCCGCTCGGCCCGGGGCAGCCGCTGATAGCAGACGTCCCGGACCAGCACGTGCCGGAACCGGTACTCCGCCTGTCCGGGCATTGTCGACACGGGCAGCTCGTAGACGAGGTCACGGCGCTGGAGGTGGTGCAGCGCGCGTTCGACCCACTCCACCGGGCGGCCGAGCGCCAGCGCCACCGGCGCGGCCCAGAACTGCACGCCGACGACGGAGGCGGCCTGGAGCACCGCGCGGTCGGCCGGGTCGAGCAGGTCCAGCCGGTTGGCGATGACCGCCTGCACGGTACGCGGCATCCCGGCGCCCCCGGCCGGATCGACGAGCGCCAGCCCGGCGGTCCGCTCGGCCAGCCCGCCGTCGAGCAGCATCCGCGCGTACTCCTGGGCGTAGAGCGGGTTGCCGTCGGCGAACTCGATCAGCGGCGCCCGTGCGTCCTGCGGCAGCGTGGCCTGGCCGAGCAGCAGCGAGTAGAGCGTGTCGATGTCCCCGTCGTGCATCGGCGGCACCGAGATGGACATCGCCCCGCTGATCGTGCCGGTCCAGGCCGGGTGCCGCTCGCGCAGTTCCGGCCGGGCGGTCGCGACGACCAGCAGCGGCACGTTGCGGGCCGCCGCGCCGAGCTGCTCGACGAAGGACAGCATCGCCTCGTCGGCCCAGTGCATGTCCTCGAAGACGAGCACCGTGGGGCCGGTCGCGGCCAGGGTGAGCAGGAAGCGCCGCCACGCCGCCTCGGTCTCCGCCGAGGTGAGCCGTTCGCCGGAGACGCCGACGAGCGGGCCCAGCGCCTCGGCCAGCCGTATCGCGTGCGGGTCGGCGAGGTGGCCCAGTCGCTCGCGCAGCCGGTCCCGGATGGTGGCCGGGTCGTCGGCGCCGGTCAGCCCGGCCCAGCTCCGGACGATGTCGGCCAGCGCCGCGTAGGTGACGTTCTCGCCGAACGGCGGGCACTGGCCGGTCAGCCAGGTGACCCGGGTGCCGGGCAGGCTGGCGGCGTGCCGGGCCAGCTCGCGCAGCAGCCGGCTCTTGCCCACCCCGGCCGGGCCGAAGACGGTGAGCAGCTGCGAGGTGCGCTCGGTCAGCGTGCGGTGCAATGCGCTGACCAGCAGGCCCCGCTCGTGGTCCCGGTCGACCATCGGGGTCAGCTCGGCGGTCTGCCCGTCGCGCCGGGGCCGCGCCCGTACGGCCAGCCAGATCCGGCTCACCGACGACCGGCCGCGCAACGTCACCGGTGGCTGGTCGTCGTACTCCATCTCGCGCCGGGTGGCCGCCCAGGTGCTCTCGTCGACCACCACGCCGCCGACCGGGGCGAGCCCCTGCAACCGGCTGGCGGTGTTCACCACGTCGCCGGTGACGAACGCCTGGCCGCCGTCGCGCGCCGCGGCCAGGTCGACCAGGGCCTCGCCGGTGGCGATGCCGACCCGGAACCCGAGCGGCGGGTGCGGTCCGGCCGGCTGCCGGGCCAGGCTGCGTTGCAGCTCCAGCCCGGCGCGTACGCAGCGCAGCGCGTCGTTGTCGGTGGCCACCGGCGCGCCGAACAACGCCATGACCGCGTCGCCGATGTACTTCTCCACCACGCCGCCGTACTGGTGCACCAGCCGGCGCACCGTGGCGAAGTAGACCTGTTGCAGGCTGCGGGCCTGTTCCGGGTCGGCCCGCTCGGCGTATGTCGTGAAGTCGACGATGTCGATGAAGAGCACGCTGACCTGGCGGCGGTCCTCCTGCACCGTGACCGCGTGGTCGCGCAGCGGCTGACCGCAGTTGGTGCAGAAGTTGGCGCCGGTGTCGTTGGCGTGGCCGCAGCCTGGGCAGGCCGCGGCCAGCGGACGGCCGCACCCACCGCAGAAACGGTCGTCCGGCCCGGCGGTCCGGGCGCAGTGTCCACAGGTGAGGTCGATGTCCGGCTCCGTACGCGTGAGGTCCCCAGTGTCCCGCGCGGCCGCGCAGTCGGGTACCCGACGGGTCGGCGGGACGTCACGGCTGTTCGGCCGGGTCTAGTCTCCCCTAGCAGGAAGTCCCGTCGACAGGGAGATTGCCGTGCACGTCCGGCTGTCCGCCTCATGGACCGATCCACGGGGGACGGTGTGGGCCGTCGGTGACACGGTCGACGTGGACGCTGTCACCCTCGCCGAACTGGAGGAAAAAGGCATGGTGGAGCAGCCCGCGGGTAGCGGATCGACCGAGACCACGACCACCACGACGACCCCGCCGAAGAAGACCGACCCGTCGAAGATCGGCCCGGGGCCGAGCTCGCCCCCGGCCGACACCACGAACGACTGACCGGGCGTACGACGAACGGGCGTACGACGAACGCGGCGGGGGCCGGCGGGACGACCGCCGGCCCCCGCCGTCGTCGTGTCAGCGGTCGTTCATGCCGGCCCGGCGGCGCAGCGCCGCCACGTCGGTGACCACGATGCGGCGTCCCTCGGTCCGCAGCCAGCCCCGGCTGGCGAACGAGCCGATGGCCTGGTTGACGCTCTGCCGGGAACCGCCGGCCATCTCGGCGAGCTGGCTCTGGTTCAGCTCGATCGTGATCATCGGGGCCTGGCTCTCGCCGGCCAGCCGGACCAGCGTCTTGGCCACCCGGCCGGGCAGGTCGAGGAAGACGTGGTCGGCGTTCTGCTCGGTGAGCCGGCGGATCAGCTGGCCCAGCGAGCGCATCACCGCGTCCAGGATGCGCGGGTTGGAGTGCACCAGCTCCATGAACGCGGGCCGCGACAGCGCGAGCGCGGCGCAGTCCTCGATCGCCTCGGCCGACGCCGAGCGGGTGGAGGCGTCCAACAGGGACACCTCGCCGAGCACGTCCGGGGGTCGGATCACCGACAGCACCGCGCGCTCGCCGGTCGGGGCGGTGCGGAACACCGCCACCGCGCCGCGGCGCAGCACGATCAGCGACTCGCCGGGGTCGTTCTCGACGAAGAGCAGCTGGCCCTTGCGGTAGGTGCGCGGTACGGCCGCGGCGATGACACGCTGCCGCACCTCCGGCTCAAGCCCGGCGAACATCTCCACACCCGTGAGCGCGTCACCCGGCTCCGGCAGGCGAGACTCCACGGCTCAACCCCTCCCCGGTCAGAAGTCACGACTCGCACACCGGGTGAAGCTGTCAGTCCCGGTACGAGGCAGCTCAACCGGTTCGGCGCCCGACGGCGGTACACATCAGATCATGACGCTCTCGTCGCGTGCTGTACACCCCCGGAAACACTTCCGTGACCATGCCCGGCCGCCGACGGCACGCCCGCCGACCTCGGCGGACGCCCCGGCGACCGGCGCGTGCCGGTGATGGGTGAGGATGGGGGGCGATGGTCTACCGCTATTTCTACGACTGCGAATTCATCGAGGACGGCCGCATCGTCGACCTGGTGTCGATCGGCGTCGTCGACGAGTACGGCCGCGAGTTCTACGCGGTCTCCACCGAGTTCGACGACTCCCGGGCGGTGCCCTGGGTGCGGCGCAACGTGCTGGACAAGCTCCCGTCGCCGGCCGACCGGGCCTGGCGCTCCCGCGCGCGCATCCGCGACGACCTGCACGAGTTCCTGCTGGAGCCGGTGCGGGACCGGCCGGGCGAGCAGCTGGAGCTGTGGGCCTGGTACGCCGCCTACGACCACGTCGTGCTGGCCCAGCTCTGGGGCGCGATGCCGGCGCTGCCGCGGGAGATCCCCCGCTTCACCAAGGAGCTGCGTCAGCTCTGGGACGACCGGGGACGCCCCCGGCTGCCGGACGCCGAGGCCGACCGGCACGACGCGCTGGTCGACGCCCGGCACAACCTGGCGCGGTGGCGGGCGATGACGGCGCGGGAGGTTTGACCGGTTCCGCCCAGGGCACCGGAGCGGCATCTGCGCCGATCCGAGACAGGAGTGCCCCATGAGCAATGAGCCGACCAACGCCGCGGACGCCCGCCGCCGGGTCACCGAGCTGATCCGGGACGCCCGGATCTGCCTGCTCACCACCACCGGCGTGGACGGGCGTCTGGTCAGCCGTCCGATGGGGTTGCAGGAGGCGGACTTCGAGGGCGACCTGTGGTTCTTCGCGTACGCCGACTCGGCGAAGGTCCGGCAGATCCGGGTGAACCCGCAGGTGAACGTCGGTTTCTCCGACCAGCGTCACCACGCCTGGGTGTCGGTGGCCGGCACCGCCACCGAGGAGTGGGACGCCGGCCGGGCGAAGGAGCTGTGGAGCCCGCTGCTGAAGGCGTGGTTCCCGGACGGGCTGGACACGCCCGGGATCACCTTGATCAAGGTGCACGCCGGGTCGGCGGAGTACTGGGACTCGCCCGGCAGCACCGTGGTCAACCTGCTCGGCTTCGCCAAGGCGGCGGTGACCGGCAAGCCGCCGAAGGCGGGGGAGAACCACGAGGTCGGCTACTGACGGGTAGCCCGTCCGCCGTCCGGAACGGCCCGGGGTGCGGTGCCGGCGTACACCTGCGCCGACTACAGTGCGCAGTGACGGCCCGCCCCGGGCCGGCAACGGCGCCGATGGTCTGATCTGACACATATCCTGGGGCTTATCCGGGCTTCACCTGATGCTCCAGGAGGATGAGCAGATCATGCGTATCGGCGTGCTCACCGGCGGCGGCGACTGCCCAGGTCTCAACGCGGTGATTCGGGCGGTGGTCCGCAAGGGCGTCGCCACCTACGGTCACGAGTTCGTGGGCTTCCGCGACGGCTGGAAGGGCCCGCTCGAGGGCCTGACCAAGCCGCTCGGCATCGCCGAGGTGCGCGGCATCCTGCCCCGCGGCGGCACCATCCTCGGCTCGTCCCGCACCAACCCGTTCAAGATCGAGAACGGCGTGGAGCGGATCAAGGACAACCTCGCCGCCCAGGGCGTGGACGCGCTGATCGCGATCGGCGGCGAGGACACGCTCGGCGTCGCGACCAAGCTGCACGAGCTGGGCGTCAACGTCATCGGCGTGCCGAAGACGATCGACAACGACCTCGGTGCGACCGACTACACGTTCGGCTTCGACACCGCCGTCAACATCGCCATGGAGGCGATCGACCGGCTGCACACCACGGCGGAGAGCCACCACCGCACGCTCGTGGTCGAGGTCATGGGCCGGCACGCCGGCTGGATCGCCCTGCACGCCGGTCTCGCCGGTGGCGCCAACGTGATCCTGCTGCCGGAGCGGCAGTTCGACGTCGAGCAGGTCGCCGGCTACGTCGAGAAGCGCTTCCAGCACCAGTACGCCCCGATCGTCGTGGTCGCCGAGGGCGCCCAGCCGCTGGACGGCCAGATGGTGCTGCACAACCAGGAGCTGGACGCGTTCGGTCACGTCCGTCTCGGCGGCATCGGCCAGTGGCTGGCCGAGCAGCTGGAGGCGAAGACCGGCAAGGAGGCCCGCACCGTGGTGCTCGGCCACATCCAGCGCGGCGGCACGCCGACCGCGTTCGACCGGGTGCTGGCCACCCGGCTCGGCCTGCACGCGATCGACGCCGTGCACGAGGGCGACTGGGGCAAGATGGTCGCGATGCAGAGCACGGACATCGTCCGCGTCCCGCTCGCCGACGCCACCCGCGAGCTGAAGACCGTGCCGCTGGAGCGGTACGCCGAGGCCGAGGTCTTCTTCGGCAGCTGATCGACGGCGCACGGGCGTGGCGGGCCGGCGACCCGGCCCGCCACGCCGTGCCCACGTGACCCGGGAAGGGGTACGGCTGATGGCACGCGAGGTGCACACGGTCGCGGTGATCGGCGCCGGCAAGATCGGTGAGCTGATGCTCTCCGGGCTGCTGCGTTCCGGCTGGCCGGTGGAGCGGCTGCTCGCCACCGCGCGGCGGCCGGCGCGGGCGCGGGAACTGGCCGACCGTTACGGCGTACGGGTGGTGGACAACCTCACCGCCGTGACCGAGGCCGAGGTGCTGGCCGTGTCGGTCAAGCCGCAGGACGCCGCCGCGCTACTGGACGAGATCGGCCCGAAGGTGCCGGCCGACAAGCTGGTCATCTCTCTCTGCGCCGGCCTGCCGACCGCCTTCTTCAACCGCCGGCTGCCCGAGGGCACCCCTGTGGTCCGGGTCATGACGAACACCCCGGCGCTCGTCGACGAGGCGATGAGCGCGATCTCGGCGGGCGCGTACGCCACCGGCGAGCACCTGGCCCTGGCCGAGGAGATGTTCTCCCCGCTCGGCGCCACCGTCCGGGTGCCCGAATCGCAGCAGGACGCGGTCACCGCGCTGTCCGGCTCCGGCCCGGCCTACTTCTACCTCCTGGTCGAGGCGATGATCGACGCGGGCATCCTGCTCGGCCTGCCGCGCCAGGTGGCGCACGAGCTGATCGTGCAGACCGCGATCGGCTCGGCGGTGATGCTGCGCGATTCCGGCGAGCACCCGGTGAAGCTGCGCGAGGCGGTCACCTCGCCCGCGGGCACCACCATCTCGGCGATCCGCGAGCTGGAGAACCACGGCGTACGCGCGGCCATGCTGGCGGCGCTGGAGGCGGCCCGGGACCGGGCGCGGGAACTCGCCGCCCAGGCCGACTGACGCCCAGGCGGACTGACGCTCAGCCGGGCCGCGACGCCGGTCCTGGTTGCCGGTGCCGGCGCAGCAGCAGGATCAGTACGGCCAGCGCGAGCGTCCCCCACAGCGGCACCCAGCGGGGCCGGTGCTGGGCGAGTGTGCCGACCGCGCCGCCGACGCTGTAGCTGACCAGGGCGAGCAGCCCGAGCAGGGTGCCCCGCCGGGCCCGGCCCCGGCCCGCGGTGGGGCCGAGCAGCCAGCGGGCGGCCCGCTCGCCGGTCTTCGTCGTGGTGTCCGACTGGTACGTGATCGGCGTCGCGATGCCCGCGGTGCGGCTCGCCAGGGTGGTGAGGCTGCCCATGGCTACCGCGCCCGCGGCGGCGAGCAGCACCCGGGACGCCGTGCCGTGCCGGCCGTACGCGAGCACCAGGTTGAGCACCGTCCAGACGATCATGGCGGCCTCGGTGACCGCGATGTCGACGAGCGGCGCCACCGTCGGCCGGGTTTGGCGGCGGAGCAGATTCACCAGTCCGGCGGCGGTGGCGAACGCGACGATCGAGGCCGCCGAGACGGGCCACGTGGGATGCCCGCCGGCCGGCCCCATGCCGAGGAAGATGGCGTTGCCGGACTGGTTGGCGACGAACGCGCCGTACCGCAGGAACGCGAAGGCGTCCAGCGCGCCGGCGGTGACGACGGCGAGCACGAGCGCTGCGAGCGGGTGCCGGAACTCGCGGTAGGAGTCCGCGGGGCCGTACGGCGCCGACCGGTTCACCCTTCCCCCGTCCGTGTGCAGGAGCGACCCCGGCAGCGTCATCGTTTCGCTGTCGGACCGCTGCGGCGAACCTACTATATGTCGCATATGTAGGTTTTCGGCCGTTTCGGTGGGCGGTCGCCGGCGGACGGGGTGACATGGCGGCGAGCGGACGCGCGGCCGGCCGGCCGCCCCGCCACAACCTCGTGGCGATCGTGTCGATCGTCGTCCTGTCCGGCGCGTTCTTCGGCTACAACCAGGGCGTCATCAGCGGTGCGCTGCACGACATCCGGCACACGTTCGACGTGGACACCTTCGAGGTGGAGGTGGCGGCGAGCTGGGTGACGCTCGGCGCGCTGGCGGGCGCGCTCGCCGGTGGTCACCTCGCCGACCGGATCGGCCGGCGCGGCGCGCTGTGGGTCGCCGCCGGGGCGTACGTCGTCGGCACGATCGTGCAGGCCGCGGCGCCGGCCATCGGCGCCCTGCTCGGCGCGCGGCTGCTGCTCGGCGTGGGCATCGGCGTGGCCTCGGTCGCCGGGCCGATGTTCGCGGCCGAGGCGGCGCCGGAACGGATCCGCGGCGGCCTGCTCGCGGTCTACCAGTTCTCGACCACCTTCGCGATCTTCATCGGCTACCTGGCGGACGAGCTGTTCACCGGCGGCGAGTCGTGGCGCTACCTGCTCGGCGCGGCGGTCGTGCTGGGCGTGGCGCTGATCCTGGTGACAGTGGTGGTGCCGGACTCGGCGGTCTGGTACCTCAAGCGGGGCGACCGGCGCCGCGCCCGGGAGTCGCTGCGCCGCACCGTTCCCGAGCAGCGGGTGGAGCAGCGCCTCGGCGAGATCGAGAAGAGTCTGCACGGCCGCACGGCGAGCTGGCGGGAGCTGCTGTCACCGCAGTGGCGGCGTCCGCTCGCGCTCGGCGTCGGGCTGGCGCTGTTCCAGCAGACGACAGGGATCAACGGCATCATCTACTACGCCGACTCGATCTTCTCGGCGGCCGGATTCCGTACCCCGGAGGCGCAGCTCTCCGCGACCACCTGGGCGATCGGCGCGGTGGACGCGGCGTTCGCGCTCGTCGCGGTGGGCCTGCTCGACCGCGTCGGCCGCCGGCCGCTGCTGCTGGTCGGCCTGGCCGGGATGGCGGTCTCGCTCGCCGTGGTGAGCGTCAGCTTCCTGGGCGCGGGCACCGGGCGCGGCGACGGCCGGATCACCACCTCGGGCCTGTTCCTGCTGGTCGGCGTGGTCTTCTTCGTCGCGTTCTACGCGGTGTCGATCGGGCCGGGCGCGTGGACCGTGATCAACGAGATCTATCCCGGTCCGATCCGCGGCCGGTGCGTGGCGATCGCGTCCGCGACCCACTGGGGCACCGAGTACCTGATCACGCAGTTCTTCCTGAGCCTGCTCGACGCGCTGGGCCGGTCGGGCGTGTTCGCGCTCTTCGCCGGGCTGTGCGTGCTCGGCTTCCTGTTCGTCCGGCGCTACCTGCCGGAGACCAAGGGCCGGACGCTGGAGCAGATCCAGCAGATGTGGGTCGCCGACTACCACCGGCGCGAGCGGGCCCACACCGGTTCCTGAAATCTCCCTGAACGAGCTGCGGGCGGACCAAACCGCTCTTACCGTGACGGAATAGCTGAAACCGTACATAAGGTGCGGACGAAGGGGTCGCGAAGTGCATCTCACGCCGAAGGAATTCGACAAGCTGACGATCCACTCGTTGGCGATGGTGGCAAACGCCCGCAAGGCGCGCGGGGTCAAGCTCAACCACCCCGAGGCGGTGGCGGTCATCTGCGCCGCGGCGCTCGAAGGCGCGCGCGAGGGCAAGACCGTCGAGGAGGTCATGAACGACGCGAGCCACGTGCTCACGGCCGACGACGTGATCCCCGGCGTGGCGGACATGATCCCGATGCTCCAGGTCGAGGCGGTCTTCACCGACGGGTCACGGCTGATCACCGTCCACTCACCCATCCAGTAGAGCAGCGACCGGAGGCCACGGTCTCCGGCAGAGCGGGGGCGACATGGCGAAGCAACACCCGGGACCGAACTCCAAGCACCTTCGGCCCATCGGCGGCTACAAGCTCAGCGACCAACCTCTGGAGCTCAACGCCGGGCGGCCGGTGACCGAGGTGGTCGTGCACAACACCGGTGACCGGCCCATCCAGGTCGGCTCCCACTTCCACTTCTTCGAGGCCAACCGCTTCCTGGAGTTCGACCGTCCGTCGGCGTTCGGCAAGCGGCTGAACATCCCGGCCACGACCTCGATCCGGTTCGAGCCCGGCGACCGCAAGACCGTCCAGCTCGTCCCGTACGGCGGCTCCCAGCGGGTGTACGGCTTCAACGGCCTGGTCCAGGGCTGGACCGGCGACGGGCCGATCCCCGGCTACCGGCCGGACCGGGCCGAGGCGCTCCACCAGGCCCAGACGCGCGGCTTCAAGACCACGTCGCAGCAGCAGGACCAGGGCAAGGGCCAGAGCAAGGGCCAGGGCAAGGGCCAGGACAAGAGCGGCAAGGGCGACAGGTAGCCCGGCAATCCTTCGACGTGCCAGAGCTGGAGCGACAACGCATGAGTCAGATCTCACGGCAGGAATATGCCGGAATGTACGGCCCGACCACGGGCGACCAGATCCGTCTGGGTGACACCGACCTCTACATCGAGATCGAGAAGGACCTGCGGGTCCTCGGCGACGAGGTCATGTACGGCGGTGGCAAGACCCTGCGCGACGGCATGGGCAGTGCCAGCCAGGCCACGAGCGCCGAGGGCGTGGTGGACCTGGTGATCACCAACGTGACCGTCGTGGACGCGCTGCTCGGCGTGGTCAAGGCGGACGTGGGGATCAAGGACGGCAGGATCGCCGGGATCGGCAAGGCCGGCAACCCCAACATCATGGACGGGGTGACCCCGGGCCTGGTGACCGGTCCGGGCACCGACGCGATCTCCGGTGAGCACCTGATCCTGACCGCCGGCGGCATCGACGCGCACGTCCACCTGGTCACCCCGCAGCAGGTGTACGCCGCGCTCAGCAACGGCGTCACCACCCTCTGGGGCGGCGGCACCGGGCCCACCGACAGCACCAACGGCGTCACCATCACGCCCGGTCCCTGGAACATCCACAACATGATGCGGTCGTTCGAGAACCTGCCGATCAACATCGGCCTGCTGGGCAAGGGCAACAGCAGTGGCCGGGCGCCGCTCGTCGAGCAGATCATGGCCGGGGTGCCCAGCTTCAAGATCCACGAGGACTGGGGTGCGCCGCCCGCGGTGATCCGGTCCTGCCTGGCCGTCGCCGACGAGTACGACGTCCAGATCAGCATCCACACCGACACGCTCAACGAGAGCGGCTACATCGAGGACAGCATCGCCGCCTTCGAGGGCCGGACCATCCACACCTTCCACACCGAGGGTGCCGGCGGCGGGCACGCGCCGGACATCATCAAGGTCGCCGGCCAGATGAACGTGCTGCCCGCCTCGACCACGCCGACGGTGCCGTACGGCATCAACAGCCAGTCCGAGCTGTACGACATGATCATGGTCTGCCACAACTTCAACCCGAAGGTGCCCTCGGACGTCGCCTTCGTGGAGAGCCGGATCCGCACCGAGACCATCGCCGCCGAGGACGTGCTCCTCGACGAGGGCGTCATCTCGATGATGCAGAGCGACTCGCAGGCCATGGGCCGGGTGGGGGAGACCTGGCTGCGCACCGTCCAGCTCGCCGGGCAGATGAAGAACGTCCGCGGCAAGCTGGCCGAGGACTCCGACGCCAACGACAACTTCCGCGTCCTGCGCTACGTCGCCAAGATGACCATCAACCCGGCGATCACCCAGGGCGTCTCGCACGTCATCGGCTCGGTCAGCCCGGGCAAGCTCGCCGACCTGGTTCTCTGGGAGCCCGCGTTCTTCGGCACGAAGCCGAAGATGGTGCTCAAGGGCGGCATGATCGCCTGGTCGATCATGGGCGACCCGAACGCGTCGCTGCCCACCCCGCAGCCGGTCTACTACCGGCCCATGTTCGGCGCCACCGGCTCCCAGGTCGCCAAGAACTGCGTGACGTTCGTGTCCCGGGCCGCGCACGAGGCGGGGGTGGCCGAACAGCTCGGTCTGCAACGGCAGGTCATGCCGGTCTACGGCTGCCGCAACCTGACCAAGCGCGACATGGTGCGCAACGACCGTACGCCGAAGCTCGAAGTCGACCCGGAGACCTTCGCCGTGAAGATGGACGGCGTGCACGCGACAGTGCCGGCGGCCAAGAACCTCCCCCTCAGCCAGCTCTACTTCTTCAGCTGACCCGGCGCGGTGCCCGCCCCCGGCCGGGCCGGTGGCGGGGTCGCGTGAAAGGAGAACACATGCTCGTCGAAACGGTACTCGGCAACGTGAACGAGCCGGCCTGGACCGAGCGGCTCCGGGAGGCCAAGGTCGACGACCTCGTCCTCGACCAGTGGGACGCCCAGAAGAGCCGGCTGCGCCGGACCACAAGCCTCGGCACCGAACTGGCGCTGTCCCTGGCCCGCGGCGTACGGCTGCGCGACGGCGACGTGCTGGCCTGGGACGACGCCACCGCGACCGCGGTGGTGGCCCGGATCGCGCTCGGCGAGGTGATGGTCGTGCACCTCGACACGCTGCACGGGGAGTCGCTGGACATGGTGATCCGCTCGGCCGTCGAACTGGGCCACGCGATCGGCAACCAGCACTGGCCGGCGGTGGTGAAGGGCACCAAGATGTACGTCCCGCTGACTGTGGACCGCAAGGTCATGGACTCGGTGATGCGGACCCACGCGTTCACCGGTCTCACCCACGAGTTCATCCCCGGCACCGAGATCATCGCGTACCTGGCCCCGCACGAGTCGCGGCGCCTGTTCGGCGGGGCCGACTCGACCCCGCACACGCACCTGCCCGCCGACCTGAACTGAGGGGCCGGGGTGTCCACGGTGACCGAGGCACTGAAACTGCTCCAGTTCGGCGACTCGGTCTTCCCGGTCGGCGCCTTCTCCTTCTCCAACGGGCTGGAGACGGCGGTCGAGCAGGGCGCGGTGCACGACCGGACCACGTTGCAGGAGTTCGTGCGTACCGTCACGCGCGCCGCCGCCACCGGTGACGGGGTGGCGCTGCTCGTGGCGCACCGCGCCGCCCGCGCCGGTGACCTCGACCGGATCCGGGCGGCCGACGAGGCCGTACACCTGCGCAAGATCAACGAGGAGACGCGGACGATGACCGTCCGCATGGGGCGCAAGCTGGCCGAGGCCGCCGAACGGGTGGTGGGGGAGTCCCTGCTGCGCAAGCGCGTCGCGGAGAGCGGCGGCGGCGTCCCGGTCACCTACCCGGTCGCGCTCGGCGTGCTCTTCGCCGAACTCGGCGTGGGCGAGGCGGACGCGTTCGCCGCCCACCAGTACGGCGCGGCCTCCATGGTGCTCGGCGCGGCGGTCCGGCTCATGCGGGTGGACCACCTCGACACCCAGTCGATCCTCTTCGCGGTCAACGATCGGGTCGGCGAGGACTACGAGGAGGTGCACACCGCCGGGCTCGACGACATGCAGAGCTTCGCACCGCACCTCGACGTGCTGGCCGGCGCGCACCAGCACGCACACGTACGGATGTTCATGAGCTGAGCGCTCACCCACCTGAAGGGCTTTCGGAAATGAAATCAGCGAGTCGGATCGGCGTCGGCGGCCCGGTGGGCAGCGGCAAGACGGCCATCATCGAGGCCGTCGTGCCCCGCCTGGTCGAACAGGGCCTGCGCATCCTGGTCATCACCAACGACGTGGTCACCACCGAGGACGCCAAGCACGTCCGCCGCGCCCTGACCGGCGTGCTGGTGGAGGAACGCATCGTCGGCGTGGAGACCGGCGCCTGCCCGCACACCGCTGTTCGCGAGGACCCCAGCATGAACCTCGCCGCGGTCGAGGACATGGAGGCGCGGTTCCCGGACAGCGACGTCGTGCTCATCGAGAGCGGCGGCGACAACCTCACGCTCACCTTCAGCCCCGCGCTGGTCGACTACTTCATCTACGTGATCGACGTGGCGGCCGGCGACAAGATCCCGCGCAAGAACGGCCCCGGTATCTCCAAGTCCGACATCCTCGTGATCAACAAGACCGACCTGGCCCCGTACGTCGACGCCGACCTGGACGTGATGGCCCGCGACGCCGAGCTGATGCGCGGCGGCAAGCCGTTCGTCTTCACCAACTGCAAGACCGGCGAGGGCATCGACGACCTGGTGGACCTGGTCCGCCGCAACGCGCTCTTCGACGCCGAAGTCCTCGCATGACCACTCTGGACTCCGTCCGGGAACTCGCGCCGTACCAGGATCAGCCGGCGCAGCTGCCGGCCGCCGCGAACGGCAAGGTGGGCATCCTCCGGCTGGGGTTCGAACGGCGCGAGGACCGGACCATCATGCGCGACGTCTTCCGGCAGTCCCCGCTGCTGGTGCAGCGGGCGCTGTACTGGGACGAGGAGATGCCGGGCCTGCCCTGCGTCATGATCCTCACCACCTCCGGCGGCGTGCTCCAGGGCGACCGGCTGCGGATGGACGTCGACCTGGGGCCGGGCGCGCAGGCGCACCTGGTCACCCAGGCCGCCACCAAGATCCAGGAGATGGACGCCAACTACGGCACCCAGGCCCAGAGCTTCACCCTGGCCGACGACGCCTACCTGGAGTTCCTGCCCGAGCCGGTGATCCCGTTCCGGCGCAGCCGGTTCGTCTCCGACACCGTGGTCCGGCTGCCGGAGACCGCCACCATGCTGTACGCCGAGGTGCTCCAGCCCGGCCGCAAGTACTACCGCGACGGCGAGATCTTCGCGTACGACCTGTTCTCCACCACCCTGCGGGCCGAACGGCCCGACGGACGGCCGCTGTTCGTCGAGAAGTTCGTCATCACGCCCGGCCGCTTCCCGGTGTCGCGGATCGGGATGATGGACCGCTTCCACGTCTTCGGCAACGTCGTGCTGCTCACCGACCCGGACCGGGCGGCCCGGGTCTTCGAACGGACCGCGACGCCGGTGTGGGACGAGCAGACACCGCTGGCCACCGCGGTCAGCCGGCTGCCGAACGACGCCGGCCTGGTGTTCAAGGTGCTCGGTCAGGAGACCGAACCGGTCCGCGCCGCGGTACGCGCGTTCTGCACGGCCGCCCGCGAAGAGGTGACCGGCTGCACCTTCCCGCCGGTCTTCAGCTGGCGTTGAGGCGAGGAGGGCAGCGACATGGCCGACATCGGACGAGGCTGGCGCCACCTGGCCGACCGGAACCCGCTGGTCCGGTTCGTCGACGCCGGCCTGCGCGGCGCCGCGCAGGTGGTGCTCCAGAACAACCCGCTCAGCGGCCTGCTCATCCTGATCGCGCTCGCCTGGGGCGCGTTCGAGAACGGGACGCCCCGCGTGTTCGGCGGCGGTGTGCTCGGCCTGGTCGTGGGCACCGCGACCGCGCTGGCGCTACGGGTCGACATGTCCAGCTGGCGCAAGGGCCTGTTCGGCTTCAGCCCGCTGCTGACCGGGCTCGCGGTACCCACGTTCCTCGACCAGCGCCCGCTGATGTGGCTCTACCTCGTGCTCGGCGCGATCGGCACGGTGGTGGTCACGCTCGCCCTCAACGCCGTCTTCAAACGCTGGAACCTGACCGCCTACACGTTCCCGTTCGTGCTCACGACCTGGTTCCTGCTGATGGCGGCGTACCAGTTCGACAGGTTCACAGTGCTCACCAAGCTGACGCCGAAGTTCCCCGGTGAGGGATCGCTGACCGGCGGCACGTTCGACTGGGGCCTCATCCCCGTCTTCTTCAAGGGCGTGTCCCAGGTCTACCTGATCGAGAGCTGGGTCACCGGCCTGCTCATCCTCGTCGCCCTGCTGATCAACTCCCGGTGGTCGGCGCTGTTCGCGGTGATCGGCGCCGTCGGCGCGACACTGCTGGCGCTCTGGTTCGGCGCCGACGGCGCGTCCCTGGACAAAGGGCTGTTCGCCTTCAACGCGGTCCTGACCGCGATCGTGGTGGGCGCTGTGGCGAACCGCCCCGGCGCGCTGGTGACCGTCTACACGCTGTTCGGCATCGCGCTGACGCTGTTCGTGCAGATGGCGCTGACCACCATGCTCACGCCGCTCGGCATCCCGGTGCTGACCGGGCCGTTCAACATCGCGACCTGGCTGTTGCTGCTGCCGGACCGGCACTTCGCGCCGGTACCGAACCACGAACGGGTGAAGGACACCGTGCTGCACACCGTCCGCGACTCCGTCAACCTGCGATAGAAGGAGGGAAACCGTGTCCGCTCCGAACGCGGGTGACACCGCCTGGGTGCTCGTCTGCGCCGGCCTCGTCCTGTTCATGACGCCGGGGCTCGCCGCGTTCTACGGCGGCATGGTCCGCACCCGCAACGTGCTGGCGATGCTGCAGCAGAACATGATCGCGCTCGGCGTGGTCAGCCTGACCTGGGTGCTCGTCGGCTACACGATCGCCTTCGGCGACGACGCCGGCAGCGGGCTGTTCGGCAACCTGGAACTGTTCGGGCTCACCGACCTGAAGGTGCCGCCCGCACCCAACCTGCACGTGGTCGACGGTCGGATCACCATCCCGACGCTGGCGTTCGTGCTGTTTCAGATGATGTTCGCGGTGATCACACCCGCGCTCGTCACCGGCGCCACCGCGGGCCGGCTGCGCTTCGGCGGCTGGGTGCTGTTCCTCGCGGTCTGGTCGATAGTGGTCTACGCGCCGATCGCGCACTGGCTCTGGCACCCCGGCGGGTGGCTGGCGAAGTTCGGCACCCAGGACTGGGCCGGCGGGCTCGTCGTGCACGCCAGCGCCGGCGCCGCCGTCCTCGCCGTCCTGCTCGTCGTCGGCCGACGCCGGGACTGGCCGCACACCGCCGCACCACCGAACTCGATCCCGCTGACCATCGTCGGCGCCGGCATCCTCTGGTTCGGCTGGTTCGGCTTCAACGGCGGCGACGGCCTCCAGGCCAACGGCCTCGCCGCCCAGGCCGTCCTCAACACGCACCTCGCCGCCGCCGCGGCGATGCTCGTCTGGCTGGCGCTGGAACGCGTCACCGACGGACACAGCACCGTCGTGGGCGCGGTCTCCGGCGCGGTGGCGGGCCTGGCGACGGTCACCCCGACCGCCGGGTACGTCAACGCGGCCTCGGCCGTCGCGATCGGCGCGCTGGCCGGCCTGGTCTGCCACTTCGCGCTGAAGCTGAAGTACCTGCTACGCCTCGACGACGCGCTCGACGTGCTCGCCGTGCACTTCGTCGGCGGCATGCTCGGCACGCTCCTGCTCGGCCTGTTCGGCAACCGCGGGGTCAACCCGCTCGGCGCCGACGGGCTGTTCCTCGGCGGCGGAGGCGGCCTGCTGTGGCGCCAGCTCGTCGGCGTGGTGAGCGTGGTCGCGTTCTCGTTCGTCCTAACCTGGCTGATCGCCGCCGGGGTGCAGGCGCTCATCGGCCTGCGTGTGCCGCGTGCCGACCAGGAACGCCTGGACCAGGCGCAACAGGGCGCCGACGCGTACCACCTGGGCGGCGTGACCAGCCTGACCGCGCCGGGCGCGCCCCGGCGTCGTACCACGGCGGCACCGGCCGGCGAACCGTCCGTGCCGCCCGGACAGCGGGTACGGGTGGTCACCGCGCTGCTGGAACCGGACCCGGCCGCGAACAGCGCCGACCTGCGCGACGCGCTGCTGCGCGCGGGCGCGATCTCGGTCATCGTCAGCGACGCCGCCGTGGCGACGACGACGCCGCAGGCGAGCCTGCTGCCGCGTGGCTACTGGCAGGACCAGCCGTTGTCGGCCCGGCTGCGCGTCACAGTGCTGGTGGGTGCGGACGGGGTGGGTGCGGTGCTGGACGAACTGGACCGGATGGGGGCCCGGCGGAGCGATACCTTCGTGCAGGAGGCGGAACGCGTCCAACCCTGACAGGCGGGTGCCTGCCATCGATTCGAGTCTGGTAACCCGTCCCCTCACTCGGCAAGCACGACGAGACGTCTGATCCTTGAGTGTTGGAACGCGATGACGCAGGCTGTGCGTATGGGGCGACAGCATCTGCCGAACCTCGACCCGCCACCCGGATACGGCCCTCGCCGTGCGCTGGGATCGGACGGCTCGTGCTAACGAGCAATGGCCGACTCGACAGGTCAAGCCGTCGAGTCCCGCGGCGGGACATGATCATCCGCCCATTCCCCGTCTTGGCGGCGGACCAACAGCCTGAGGCCGTCCTGGATCGCTTGCGTGGGTGGGCGGAGGGGCAGGCCGAGGACGCGGTTGCCTGGTACCTGCGCGACAAGGCGGTGCGCCGCACAATTTCCCGCCTGCTGCGCGGCTGCGCCATCCTGCTGGGGATCGCCGGCGGAGTCGTACCCCTGGTTAGCGCGGCGAGCGCTGGGAGCGGCGCCAGCTGGGGATATGTCCTGCTCGCCATGGCCGGTGGCTGTCTGGCCTTCGATCACTTCTTCGGCCTGTCCTCGGCCTGGATGCGCGACATCGCTACCGCGCAGGCGCTTCAGCGGGCGCTCACCGAGTTCCGGCTGGACTGGGTGACCACGGAACTACGCACCTCAGCCACTGAGGAAGCGGTGCTACGGCGGCGCGAGGAACTAATCCGCGTGCTCGTGCGGCGGACGGCCGAGTTGGTCGAGGCGGAGACCGGCGAGTGGCTGAGTGAGTTCCGGAGCAACATCGGCGACCTGAACCGGCGGAACGGATGGTCGCCCGCAACGGGTCACCCCTCTGTCGGAGCGGGTCAATCGGCCGGCCCTGACGGCAAGCAGGCCGATATCACTTGAGGCCGCCTCGGTTGCGATGCTGCACGGAAGGTGTAGTGCTCGCGTAACTCGTGAAATGCGTCAAGCGTTACGTCCGGCTCGTATTGCGGCGGATCATCGCTCTTGGCTTCTGCTGCGGTGACGGCCGCGGGGTCCCAATGGGACAGCGCGACCAAGCCGCGCCAGAGGTCGGAATCGTGGTGGGTGCCGTAGCGGGCCCAGGCGGCGAGCATCCCCGCTCGCTTGGCCATTGCCACGTCCTTGCTCAAGCTGTCGCCCACGTACAGACAGTGGGCGGCCGGAACGCCCAGCTGCTCGGCGATCTGACGGGCGATCTCCGGATTGGGCTTGCGTGCCGTCGGTGGCAGTACCCGAACCTCGATTGCGGCCGGAACAGACCGTCGATCGGCGCCCAAAGGGTGAGGCGGCCCGACGAACCGGGGCGCGTAGATCGCCTCCAACATCGCGTCCAACCCGAGCGACCTCGCTCGACTGCTGATGTTCACGTCCTTGGCCTCGGTGTGCCCCACAACGTGACAACCTGTGGCCTTGATGGTCTGGAGCGTGCTTTCCACGTCCGGGTAGAGGTGGAGGTGGCGTCGCCGGACCTCGTTGAAGGCGGCGAAGGCCGGAAGCAGGTGCTCGTGTCGTGCTCGTTGGCTCATCCCGGGCAGGCGTCGCTCGACGGCCGAGGTCTCGAGCAGCGCGAAGGGGTGCTCGGTATTGCCGTGGTTGCGGTGCACGGCCTGGAGGTCGCTCCGCAACTCGTCCTCGGACACGTCGAGGATCTCGGCGGCCACGGCCACCATCGCCCGCACTGCGGGCACAAAGTACGCCACCCAGTCGTACAGCGTGTTGTCCATGTCGAGGATGAGGGCGTGCACGACCGGGCGCCTGGTGGTCATGGGGAAACGACCTTCCAGGGAGCAATCTCGAGTCGGCCGTCTGCCCCGGTTACCAGCGGGGCCCGCCAGGTCATGAAGCGCTCGAATGAGCCCTGCTGTTGACTCCGGTACATTTCCAACTCCACGACGGGACCCGCCATCCGGATCAGGTTGAAGAAGTTACGCCGCCCGTCTGACGATCTCGAGCCGCTGCTCCCACCACCGACGATGTTGAAGCGTCCCAGGTCCCAGCGTTCGTTGCTGTATTCGGGGAGATGGTACGCCTCGGTACGCCAGACGAACGCGCGGTGTTTGTGCCCGTGCACCGCGAGGTGCACCCCGTCACGGGCGGCTAGGCGCTGGATCCTGGGTGCGTCGATGGCGATCCCGAAACCGGTCGCGTACTCGTCGGGCGATTCGAGGTCCTCGGTCAGCGCGAGATGATGATGCAGCGCGAGCACGCGCAGGGCTGATCCAGGGTTCGACCAGGCGAGCGCGCTGGTCACCTCGCGGTACGCGGACTCCTGCACCCGGCCCATGCCCGCCAGGAACGACTGCCCCTGTTCCAGTGAGCTGGAGTTGACCGCGGCGATGTCGACAAGGTTGCCGCCAGGGAAGATGAAACGGCGAGCCATCGAGAGGTGGGGCGAGGCCGGGTATCCGTAGAGCGCTCGAAAGAACTCCCGGTAGTTGGCCGTTGCCGCCGCCGGAGCCACCTCGACCGGTGCTCCATATTCGTACGAGTCACCGCGGGTCCAGGCGATGTCGTGATTGCCGGGTATGACGACGAGGTGCTCCATGCCCAGCCCGAGCAGCCCATTGGTGAGCTTGAAGAGGCCAGCCCGCGCCGCCGCGAACTCGTCGCGGTGGGCGACATAGGTGAGATCGCCTGTGACGAGGACCGCTCCGACCGGCCGCTGGTCACGAGCCAGGGCATCGGAGATCGCGTCGACCATGGTCGGGCGGGTAGCGCCGTCCTCGGTCTCCAGCCGCCACTGATGCTCCGACCGAAACCGCCCCGTCGCATAGTGCGGATCGGTGAGGTGCAGCAGCCACGGCCCCGGGCAGGCGATCGGCTCGGGAGACAGCGCGCCGTCCTGGCGTGGCGACGCGGTCAGGAACCGCTCGCTGGAGTCAGCCGGCTGGGCCGGCCGGATCTCCCAGATGGTGGTGTCCATCGCGCGCAGCTCGTCAGCGTCCAGGATCCGCTTACCCACCAGCCGCTCCAGTTGGCTCCGTGGATGATGGGGCAACGGCGGTGCGGAGGCGAAGGAGAACCTCCCGAAGAATTCCATCGGCTCCTCGGCCAGGGCCACCAGCCGTAGCCAACCCCGGCTGTGCCGACTCGCCCGATAATAGGGTGGAACGCCGTCCCGTTCGGCGTCGGGCGGACTGAGCGAGGTGAAGGCCCCGAGTTCGTCCGGCTGCGGCAGGATCACGCGTTCGACGATGGCGGGATGAACGAGGCCCGTCCCGGAGTGGAACAGCCCGATCGGCACCCGACGTCCCTCCAGCGTCTCGCGTTCGAGCGCCTTCCACACCTCCAGCCGGCCGGGTTCGTTGGGTCGTTTCCACCAGCCCCACCAGCACCAACCACGCTCCTGCAGGACGGCGCGATGCTCGGGCAGGGTGTCGGCGACCAGGTCCCGGTACCGGAACAGGTACCGCGGGTCCGGGGTGCTGGAGCTGGGCGAACGATCGCTCATGCCAGTGAGCCTCCGACGACGGGCGAGGGGCGTCCGGGCAAGCCGATGGCCGATCCGGGAGGAACCATCTGTATACCCGAGCGCGACCATGCCCGATACCCGGCGCCGGTTTGCGGCGGTGACGCCCAGGCCCCGGCGTTCCACGACGTGCATCGAGGTGCGGCGTGTGCCGTGTGGAAGCTTCCCTCTGGACGGTCGTGCCGCATACTGGCCCGGTGTTCACTCTCGCCCAGGCGCGTCACCTGGTGGCCACGTTGCGGCCGCGCGTCGACGAGCTGATCCGGCTGCGGGCCGACCTGGCCGAGTTGCGGGTCGACCTGGCCGACCACGGCGTCAGCGCGCTCGGCGGGCTCGCCGAGGTGAAGGCGCTGGAGGCGCGGCTGCACGTGGTGGTGGACGAGTTCCACCAGCATGAGATCGCGGTCAAGGGGATCGCCCCGGTGCTGCTCGACTTCCCCGGTGAGCGCGACGGCCGGGCGGTGCTCTGGTGCTGGCTGGAGGGCGACACCGACATCCGGTGGTATCACCGGGTCGAGTGCGGTTTCGCCGGCCGCCGTCCGGTCTGAGTCGACCCGTCCGCGCCTGATCTGCGTCGATCTGCCCCCACTGGCGGAATCCTTCAGCCCGCTCCGCGAAACCGGCAACGATTTGTAGGCGTAAGTCGCTATGCGCGCCGGCCCGCAAATCGGTGATCTTCCATCCCCCGTGATCTTATTGATATCTATCTCTCACCACCACTTCACGCCTCCAGGAGTGCGACGTGCGGAGATCCCGTCTTGCCACCCTCGCCCTGACTCTGGCCGCCTCGGTCGGGGTCACTCTGTCTCTGGCCGCCCCCGCCCAAGCGGCCCCGTCCGACCGCTACGTCGCGCTCGGCGACTCGTACGCCTCCGGCGTCGGCGCCGACAGCTACACCTCCGAGAGCGGTAACTGTCTACGCAGCACGAACGCCTACCCGGCGCTCTACAACACCAACATCAAGCCCGCGTCGTACCGTTCGGTCGCCTGCTCCGGCGCCACCACGGCGGACGTCATCAACAGTCAGCTCTCCGCGCTCTCGTCGACCACCACGCTGGTCAGCGTCACTGTGGGCGGCAACGACGTCGGCTTCGCCAACATCATGAGCACCTGCGTGCTCCAAGGGGAGACCCAGTGCGTGGCGGCCGTGCAGTCCGCCATGAACGTGGCCCGTACCTCGATGCCGGGCCGGCTCGCCAACGTCTACAACGGCATCAAGAGCCGCTCGCCCTCGGCCCGCGTCGTGGTGGTCGGCTACCCGGTCTTCTACCAGCTCGGCACTCCCTGCGTCGGGCTCAGCGCGACGTCCCGGGCGAAGATCAACGAGGGCATCAACCTGCTCGACGACATCACCCGCACGGCCGCCGTCTCGGCCGGCTTCACCTTCGCCGACGTCCGCTCCATCTTCGTCGGCCACCAGCTGTGCAGCTACGGGACGAAGTGGCTGCACGCGCTCAACGTGCTGAGCCTGAGCAAGTCGTACCACCCGACGGCCGCCGGGCAGTCCGGCGGCTACTACCCGGTGTTCCGGGCCGCCGCCGGCTGACCCGATCCGCGGCAGCGGCACGCCTCCCCGGGGGGCGTGCCGCTTCGCCGTGCCCGGCGGCGGGTGCGCCGGTCAGGCCGGCAGGACCTTCTCGATCGCCGCGCGCAGCTCGGGATCCTCGGGTGTGACCTGCGGGCCGAACCGGGCGGCCACCGTGCCGTCCGGCGCGACGAGGAACTTCTCGAAGTTCCAGCGCACGTCGCCGGTGTGCCCCTCGGCGTCCGGCGTGGACACCAGCTCCGCGTAGAGCGGGTGCCGGTCCGGCCCGTTGACGTCGACCTTTTCCGTCAGCGGGAACGTCACGCCGTAGTTGACCTGGCAGAACTCCTCGATCTCGGCGGCGCTGCCCGGCTCCTGGCCGGCGAACTGGTTGCACGGCACCCCGAGCACCGTCAGCCCGCGTCCGGCGTACGTGTCGGCGAGTTCCTGAAGGCCCGCGTACTGCGGGGTGAGGCCGCAGCGGGAGGCCACATTGACCACGAGCAGGGCGCGGCCGCGGTAGCGGCCGAGGTCGGCCGGGCCGCCGGTGAGGGCGTCGATCTGGACGTCGAAAACGGTCATGGGACGAGGCTACGACCCCTCGCGCCCACCGTCCCGCGTCACCCGTGAAATCGATGCATCTACATCTTGACGAAGTGGTGACGGCGTGAGTAGCGTCTCAGCAATCAATTTGGAAAGTTTCCTAACTATTGGAGGGACGCCGTATGAAGAGATCGCTCCGCCGGGCCCTGTGGGCCACCGGCGCCGTGGTCGCGCTCGCGGTCGCCGCGGTGCCCATGACCACCGCGTCGGCCGCCGGCAGCGTCACCGCCACGTTCGCCAAGGTGCAGGACTGGGGGACCGGCCACGAGGGGCGGGTGACAGTCACCAACGGCACCAGCTCCACCGTCAACGGCTGGCGCATCGAGTTCACGCTGCCCTCCGGCACCTCGATCAGCAGCTCCTGGGACGCCGACATCACCCGCAGCGGTGACCGCTACGTGGCGGTCAACAAGAGCTGGGCGTCGACGCTCGCCCCCGGCGCCAGCTTCAGCTGGGGCTACAACGGCACCGGCGCGTACAAGGCGCCGGTGAGCTGCACGATCAACGGCGGTTCCTGCACCGGCGGCGGCACGCCGACGACCACCGCGCCGACCACGGCGCCGCCGACCACCACGCCACCCACCACCACGCCGCCGACGACCACCCCGCCGACCACGCAGCCGCCGACCACGCCGCCGCCCGGCGGCAAGAAGATCGTCGGCTACTTCGCCGAGTGGGGCGTCTACGCCCGCAACTACCACGTCAAGAACATCCACACGAGCGGCTCGGCGGCGAAGCTGACCCACATCCTGTACGCCTTCGGCAACACCACCGGCGGCCGCTGCAGCATCGGGGACAGCTACGCCGACTACGAGAAGGCGTACACCGCGGCGGACAGCGTCGACGGCGTCGCCGACACCTGGGACCAGCCGCTGCGCGGCAGCTTCAACCAGCTGCGCAAGCTGAAGAAGATGTACCCGAACCTGAAGGTGCTCTGGTCCTTCGGCGGCTGGACCTGGTCCGGCGGCTTCACCCAGGCCGCGCAGAACCCGGCCGCGTTCGCCGACTCCTGCTACTCCCTGGTCAAGGACCCGCGCTGGGCGGACGTCTTCGACGGCATCGACATCGACTGGGAGTACCCGAACGCCTGCGGCCTCCAGTGCGACAGCAGCGGCCCGAACGCGTTCAAGAACGTGGTCTCGGCGCTGCGGGGCAAGTTCGGCTCCAGCTTCCTGGTCACCGCGGCGATCACCGCCGACGGCAGCAACGGCGGCAAGATCGACGCCACCGACTACGCCGGCGCCGCGAACAACCTCAACTGGCTGATGCCGATGACGTACGACTACTTCGGCGCCTTCAACGCCCAGGGGCCGACCGCGCCGCACTCGCCGCTCTACTCCTACGCGGGCATCCCGCAGCAGGGCTTCTGGTCGGACGCGGCGATCCAGAAGCTCAAGTCCAAGGGCGTACCGTCCAGCAAGCTGCTGCTCGGCGTCGGATTCTACGGACGCGGCTGGACCGGTGTGACCCAGGCCGCACCCGGCGGCAGCGCCACCGGCGCGGCCCCGGGCACCTACGAGGCCGGCATCGAGGACTACAAGGTGCTCAAGAACAGCTGCCCGGCCACCGGCACCGTCGGCGGCACGGCGTACGCCAAGTGCGGCAGCAACTGGTGGAGCTACGACACCCCGTCGACCATCGGCGGGAAGATGAGCTACGCCAACAGCCAGGGCCTCGGTGGCGCGTTCTTCTGGGAGCTCTCCGGTGACACCAGCAACGGTGAGCTGATCGGCGCCATCAAGGGCGGTCTCGGCTGAGCCGAGGGCCGACGCACCACCCACCCGGCGGGGAGGGGCCGCACCGGCCCCTCCCCGCCCGCGTGCCGTCCTGGCCGAGCGCGCCGATCCGGGTCAGGATGGGGAGTCATCCGACCGATCTGGCCGGATGTGGCACACTCGCCGCTCGACGAGTCCACGCGACGGGAGGACAGATGGGTCGCAGCCACCGGGGCCGGTTCACCGGGCTCGCCCTCCTCGCGCTCCTGCCGGCCGCCCTGGCCGCCTGCGGCTCGGGCGGCCAGGGCGGCGACACCCCACCCAGCGGGAAGGCGCCGGCCGAGGAGGCGGCGGCCAAGAGCCGGGAACGGGTGCAGGCGTACCTGGACGCGCTCACCGCCCGCGACGCCGCCGCCGGCCGCAGCCAGCTCTGCGCGCCCATGCACGCCGCCTTCGACTCCGCCGCCACCGGCCCGAACGGCGACTTCGCCGACCACTTCACCGTCCCCGAGGCGACGATCACCGAGGTCCGCTCCGGCCCGAACGGTCAGGAGGTCAGCGCCTCGATCACCGTTGCCGCCGGCTCGCGCAAGGCCGCCCGGTCGCTGCTGTTCACCGTCACCCGCAACGGCGCAGACTGGTGCATCTCCGGCGAGGCGCCCGGCGAGCGCGCGGTCGAGCCGACCGCCGACCCGGCGGGGCCGCCGCCACCGGCGATGGCGCCCTCGCCGGTGTCCTCCCAGTGACCGGAACCATCCCCCTCGGCGGTGAGTGATCGCGACGGTCGCCGTACGCTTTCCTTCATGCGCCATGAGTGGCATCAGCTGAGTCACCCCGCCGTGGGCAGCCCTGGTCTGCAGACCAGCCGCCCGACCGCCGACTCCGCCGAGGACGCGGCCCTCGGCCTCGACCGATGGCGGGAGCTGCCGCGCGCGCAGACCCCGCCCTGGGACGACCCGGCCCAGGTCGCCGAGGTCTGCCGGGTGCTGGACACGGTGCCCTCGGTGGTCGCGCCCTACGAGGTCGACCAGTTGCGGCAGCGGCTCGCGCTGGTCTGCGAGGGCAAGGCGTTCCTGCTCCAGGGCGGTGACTGCGCGGAGACCTTCGCCGACAACACCGAGAGTCACCTGCTCGCCAACGCCCGCACGCTGCTCCAGATGGCCATCGTGCTCACCTACGGCGCGTCGCTGCCGGTGGTCAAGGTCGCCCGGGTCGCCGGCCAGTACACCAAGCCCCGGTCGCTGCCGACCGACGCCCGGGGCCTGCCGGCCTATCGCGGCGACATGATCAATTCCCTGGAGGCCACGCCGGAGGCGCGGGTCGCCGACCCGCAGCGCATGATCCGGGCGTACGCGAACTCGGCCGCCGCGATGAACATGCTCCGGGCGTACCTGGCCGGTGGGCTGGCCGACCTGCACGCCGTGCACGACTGGAACAAGGACTTCGTCCGGCGGTCCCCGGCCGGCGAGCGCTACGACGCGATCGCCCGCGAGATCGACAGGGCGCTGGCCTTCATCCGCGCCTGCGGCATGACCGACGACGAGGCGCTGCGCACCGTGACGCTGCACTGCTCGCACGAGGCGCTGGCGCTGGAGTACGACAGGGCGCTGACCCGGATCTCCAACGGCAAGGCGTACGGGCTCTCCGGGCACTTCCTCTGGATCGGTGAGCGGACCCGGCAGATCGACGGGGCGCACATCGACTTCATCTCCCGCATCGCCAACCCGATCGGCGTCAAGCTCGGCCCGACGACCACGCCGGACGAGGCGATCGAGCTCTGCGAGAAGCTCAACCCGGACAACATCCCCGGCCGGCTCACGCTGATCAGCCGGATGGGCAACCACCGGGTCCGCGACGCGCTGCCGCCGATCGTCGCCAAGGTCACCGCCGCCGGGGCGAAGGTCGTCTGGCAGTGCGACCCGATGCACGGCAACACGCACGAGTCCTCGAACGGCTACAAGACCCGGCACTTCGACCGGATCGTCGACGAGGTGCTCGGCTACTTCGAGGTGCACCGGGGCCTGGACACCCACCCGGGCGGCCTGCACGTCGAGCTGACCGGCGAGGACGTCACCGAGTGCCTCGGCGGTGCCCAGGGCATCGAGGATCTCGACCTGCCCGACCGGTACGAGACCGCCTGCGACCCCCGGCTGAACACCCAGCAGTCGCTGGAGTTGGCGTTCCTGGTGGCGGAGATGCTCCGTGGCTGACGCGAGGAGTGAGCTTGCGAGCCCCGCAGTCGGCAGCCGGAGGAGGCACAGTGGCTGACGTCATCGATCTGCGGACGGACACCGTGACCCGGCCGACGCCGGGGATGCGGGAGGCGATGGCCGCCGCCGAGGTGGGCGACGACGTCTACGGCGAGGACCCGACGGTCACCGCGCTGGAGGCCGAGGTGGCCGCGCTGTTCGGTCACGAGGCGGCGCTGTTCGCCCCGAGCGGCTCGATGGCCAACCAGATCGCGCTCCAGCTGCACGTACCACCCGGCGACGAGCTGCTCTGCGACGCCGACGCGCACGTAGTCACGTACGAGGTCGGCGCCGCCGCCGCGTACGGCGGGATCTCCTCGCGGACCTGGCCCGCGGTGGGCGCGGAGCTGGACCCCGACGTGGTCGCCGGGATGATCCGGCCGGACGGCTACTTCGCGGTGCCCACGCGGGCGATCGCCGTGGAGCAGACCCACAACCGGGGCGGCGGTGGGGTGATCCCGCTGCCGACGCTGCGCCGGATGCGTGAGGTCGCCGACGAGCACGGGGTGGCCCTGCACTGCGACGGCGCGCGGATCTGGCACGCGCACGTGGCCGACGGGGTGCCGCTGGCCGAGTACGGCGTGCTGTTCGACACGCTCTCGGTGTGCCTCTCCAAGGGCCTCGGCGCGCCGGTCGGCTCGCTTGTGGTGGGCAGTGCCGAGAAGATCGCCCGGGCGCGGTTCCTGCGCAAGCGGATGGGCGGCGGCATGCGGCAGGTCGGCATCCTCGCCGCCGCCGGCCGGTACGCGCTGGCGCACCACGTCGAGCGGCTCGCCGACGACCACGTGAAGGCGGCCCGGCTGGCCGAGGCGGTCGCCCCGCACGGCGTGCTCGCGTCGGTGGTGCGGACCAACATCGTGCCGCTGGACCTGACCAAGCACCCGTTGGACGCGCACGCGCTGGCGACTGCCGCGCGGGCGGAGGGGTTGCTGATCTCGGTGCTCGGCCCGCGTACCGCCCGGCTGGTCACCCACCTGGACGTCACCGACGCGCAGATCGACCGCACCGCCACCATCCTGAACACCGCCCTGCGCGCCTGACCCGCGGGCCCCACTGCGCCCCGCGCTCCCCGCGAGGGGGGCGGGCGGACCCGTCAGGGGTGGAGGCGCTTCAGGGTGGCGATGTCGGCGGCGTGGCCGATGTGCTTCTCCGTGGGGGTCTCCACCAGCACGGGCACCCCGGCGGTCGCCGGGTGGCGCATCAGCTCGGCGAACGCCGGCTCGCCGATGGTGCCCTTGCCGATGTTCTCGTGCCGGTCCCGGGTGGAGCCGCACAGGTCCTTCGAGTCGTTCGCGTGCACCAGTCGCAGCCGGTCCGCGCCCACCGTGGCGACCAACGTGTCGAGCGTGGCGGTCATGCCACCCTCGGCGGCCAGGTCGTGACCGGCCGCCCAGGCGTGACAGGTGTCGAAGCAGACCCCGAGCATCGGGTGCCGGTCGACCGCGTCCAGGTAGGGGCCGAGGTGCTCGACCCGGGACGCCAGTGACCGGCCGCCCCCGGCGCTCGGCTCGACCAGCAGCATCGGCCCGCCGGTGGCGGCGATCTCGTCGAGCAGCGGGAGCAGCGCCGAGCGGACCTGCCGCAGGGCCACCTCGGCGTGACCGGCGTCGACAGCGCTGCCGGCGTGGAACACCACGCCCTCGGCACCGATCGCCCGGCCCCGCCGCAGCGCGTGCGCCAGCGTCTCCGCCGACCGGGTCACAGTCGCCGGGGTGGGGGAGCCGAGGTTGACCAGCAGCGAGGCGTGGATGAACACGGGCAGCCCGCGCTCGCCGCACCCGTCGCGGAACAACGCGTCCTGCGCCGGGTCGCCGGACGGCAGCGCCCAGCCGCGCGAGTTCGAGACGTAGACCTGCACCACCTCGGACTCGGCCGCGTCCGCGTACGGCAGGGCCGCCCGGGCCAGACCGCCGGAGGTGGGGGTGTGCGACCCCACCCGCCGGCGTCCGTCACATCCGCTCACAGGCACGTCACAGTGATCGTCGTACCCGGCGGCACCGGCGTGTTCTCGACCGGGTTCTGGATCCGGACGATGCCGTTCGGGTTGAGCTGGACGTTGACCGGGAAGCCCTGGCTCTCCAGCGTCTGCTTGGCCTGCTGGCAGGGCATGTCGACCACCCGGGGGACGGCCACTTGCGGCGGGCCCTTGCTGATCTCCAGCTTGACCTGGGCGCCCTTCTCCACGCCGGTGCCGTCGGCCGGACTCTGGCCGAGGATCTCGTCCTTCGGCTTGTCGGAGTCCTTGACGTTCTCCACCGGCTTCAGCCCGAGCTGCGCGAGGATGGTGCGCGCCTCGGTGAGGCTCTTGCCGACCAGGTTGGGCACCGTCACCGGCGCGCGACCCTTGCTGAGGATCACCGTCACCTTCGCCCCGGGCTTGACCACTGTGCCCACCTTCGGGTCGGTGGCCAGCACCACACCCGCGGGCAGCGTGTCGTCGTACCGGGAGGAGCCCTTGGCCACAACCAGGTTGGCGCCCTCCAGCTCGGCCTGGGCCAGCGCGTAGTCCTTGCCCACCACGTCCGGCACCGGCAGCCGCTCCGGACCGAGCGACAGGGTCAGCGTGATCGTGCCGCCCTTGACGATCCGCGCGGCCGAGCCGGGGGACTGCCCGAGCACCGTGTCCTTGGGGACGTTCTCGTCGTGGCGCGGAGTGGCGTACTTCAGCGTGAAGCCGCCGCGCTGGGCCTGCGCCTCCGCGTCGGCCTTGGTCAGGCTGACCATCTGCGGCGCCACCGTGTAGCGGCCCACGCCGAACCACCAGCCACCCACTGCGGCGACCAGGCCGAGCACCACGACCGCCGCGGCGACGGCCAGCCGTCCGCGCGGCGAGCCCATGATCCGGGTACGCAGGGCGGCGAACCCGGTCCCCGGGCCGTCCTCCTCGACGGCGCGGCGCCGGTGCGGGCGCTGCGCGGCGCCGCTCTCGGGCAGCCGTGCCCACGCCGGGCGCTCGACCGGCTGGAGCGCGGCCACCACCTGGGTCGGCTGGCTCAGGACCGCCGTGTCGTCGCTGAGCTGCCGCAGCACAGTGGTGTGCGCGTGCGGGTTGCCCAGCTCCTCGCGGGCCGCCTGCACCTCGCTCAGCAGCGCCGCGGCGTCGGCCGGCCGGCCGGCCGGATCCCGCCGCGTGGCCCGGGCGACGAGCGCGTCGAGAGCCGGCGGCAGCGTCGGCACCAGCGTCGACGGCGCCGGTACGTCCCGGTCGACGTGCTGCCACGCGACCTCCACAGGACGGTCGCCGTCGTAGGGCACCCGGCCGGTGAGCATCTCGAACAGCACGATGCCGGCCGAGTAGACGTCGGTGCGCGGGTCCGCGTGGCCCTGGGTGACCAGCTCCGGCGCCACGTACGCCACCGTCGCCATGAGCTGGTTGCCGTTCTCGTCCTCGGCGCTGGCCTCGACGGCCCGGGCCAGCCCGAAGTCGGCCACCTTGACCACGCTGTCGACGAGGTTGCGGCTCCCGCCGGTGGGCACCTCGGCGACGAGCACGTTCTCCGGCTTGACGTCGCGGTGCACCAGGCCGGCCCGGTGCGCGGCGGCGAGCGCGGCGAGCATCTGCTCGGTGATCGCGAGCGCCTCGTCCGGGTTCAGCCGGCGGCGCTCGGCGAGCACGTCGCGCAGCGTGCGGCCGCGGACGTACTCCATCACCAGGTACGGCAGGCCGGCGTGGATGCCCTGGTCGTAGACCGCCACCACGTTCGGGTGGGTGAGCCGGGCGATCGTCTTCGCCTCGTCGGTGAAGCGTTCGACGAAGCCGGCCATCCGGGCCTTGGCCTGCGGCGCCTGGGTCGGGTGAATGATCTTGACCGCCACGGTGCGCTCCAGGCGCTCGTCGGTGGCGGTGTACACGGTCGCCATGCCGCCACGGGCGACGCGCCCGCGAATGCGGTAGCGCCCCTCGATCAGCGAGCCCAGCAACGTGTCGGCGACCTGTGTGTCCATCGGCAGGCAGTCTATGTGTCGGAGGGATGAAGGTAGAACAGGATGCTACCGCCGGGTTGCGACAAGGGGGGACCGCCGCGCTCCCGGCGGCGGTGCGGGGTGCCGTGCACCGGGTCCGGCGGGCACGTGGCAGGGTGGTCGGGTGACCGATTCCGTACCCGCCGAGACCGGCCCCGAGCTGGCCGGACCGGCCGACCCGGCCGGCTGGCTGACGCTGCCCGACGTGGCCGAGCGCCTGGACCTGTCGATCAGCAAGGTGCACCAGATGATCCGCGACCGTGAGCTGATCGCGGTGCGCCGCGACGGCGTCCGCCGGATCCCGGCCGACCTGGTGGCCAACCGCACCGTGCTCAAGCACCTGCCCGGAGTGCTCAACCTGCTCGCCGACGCCGGTTACGACGACGAGGAGGCGCTGCGCTGGCTCTACCGGGAGGACCCCACTCTTCCCGGCACCCCCGCCGTAGCCCTCGGCGGCGACCTGGCCCGAGAGGTGAAACGCCGAGCCCAGGCAGTCGCCTTCTAACCCCGAGGACCGCCTCACCGTTCTCGTCGATCATGAAGTTGGCGGCGGAGTCGATCTCCGAAAATGCCGCCAACTTCATGATCGACCGCTTCGGGGGCGGGTGTGGGGGCGGGTGGGCGGGTGGGCGAGGGGGCGGTCAGGCGGGGCGGCGGGTGGCGGCGATGGCCAGGTCGACCAGGGCCTGGCGGGCCTCGGTGTCCAGGTCGACAGCGGTGAGCGCGGCCAGGGCGCTCTCGGTGAGCGCGGTGATGTGCCGCTCGGCCCGATCCAGCGCGCCGCTCGTCGTGATCAGCTCACGCAGCCGGTCCACCCCGGCCGCGTCCAGGTCCGGTACGCCGAGACCGGCCAGCAGTGCCTCCCGGCCGGCCGGGTCGAGCGCCTCCAGTGCGGCCGCCACCAGGTACGTCCGCTTGCCCTCGCGCAGGTCGTCGCCGGCCGGCTTGCCGGTGCGCTCCGGGTCGCCGAACACCCCCAGCACGTCGTCGCGGAGCTGGAACGCCTCACCCAGCGGCAGCCCGTACGCCGAGTACGCGGCGTGCACCTCGGGCGGCGCGCCGGCCAGCGCGGCACCGAGCAGCAGCGGACGCTCGACCGTGTACTTCGCCGACTTGTACCGGGCCACCTTGGCGGCCCGGTCCAGCGAGGTGTCCCCGGTGGCCTGGGTCAGCACGTCCAGGTACTGCCCGACGGTCACCTCGGTACGCATCTCGTCGAAGACCGGCCGGGCCCGGGCCACGGTGGCCGGCGGCAGGCCGGAGGAGTGCAGCAGCTCGTCGGACCAGACCAGGCACAGGTCGCCCAGCAGGATCGCCGCGGCGTCGCCGAAGGAGTCCGCGTCGCCGCCCCAGCCGGCCGTGCGGTGCCGGGCGGCGAACCGCCTGTGCATCGCCGGCTCGCCGCGCCGGGTGTCCGACCGGTCCATCAGGTCGTCGTGGATCAGCGCGCTGGCCTGCACGAACTCCAGTGCGGCAAGGGTGGCGACGACCTGGTCGGAGTCGACCCCGCCGGCGCCCCGGTAACCCCAGTAGCCGAACGCCGGACGCAGCCGCTTGCCGCCGCCCAGCACGAACGCCTCGATCGCCTCGGCGACGGGCAGCAGGCCGTCGTCGACGGCGGTCAGCCAGCCGCGCTGGCCGGCGAGGAACTCGGTGAGCGCCTTGTCGATCCGCTGGCGCAGGCCGGCACGGTCGACGGGGGATACGGGAGCAGCGTGGGTCACGCCACGACGCTAGCGGTTCGCACCCGTTCCCGCCGCGCCCCCGCCCCGGCGTGCCTCGTGGCTCACCGGCGCGGACTGTCGCGCAGGTGGCGCGGCACGCCGGACGGCAGGTAGGGGCGGGCCGCGGTGACCAGTCGCGCGTACCCCCGGGTCGCCGGACCGGGCGGCGCGTGCGCCAGGCCGCGACGGAACGCGGTGAGCTGGCCGACGGCCCGCGGGGATCCGGACCGGACCGCGTCGAGCAGCGCCTCGCCGGCCACCGCGCACGCCTCGGGCACCGCGCCCAGGCCCAGGTGCCCGCGGGCCAGCCAGCCGCCGTACACGGCCGACCGGCGCGGGCGGCCCCGCGCGCCCACCGCCGGCGTCAGCAGCGGCACTGCGGCGGCGTGACGGCCCAGCGCGACGAGCGTGCGCCCGGTCATCGCCGCCAGTTCGGCCGCGTCGAGCCAGTAGAGCCAGGGCGGCTCCCGGCCGGGCTCCGGCGTGCCGGCCCGATCGGCACCGGCCAGCGCCTGCCGGGCCGCGCGGGGACGCCCGGCGAGCGCGGCGGCGAGCGCCACCCGGTGCAGCAGCAGCGCCCGCAGGCCGGGCGAGGCGGTGGCACGGCCGGCGGCGTACCCGATCCGGGCCAGGACCAGCGCGCCGGCCGGGTCGCCGGCGTCGGCCAGCAGGTGACTGGCCGACGCGAGCACGTGCCCGGCCAGCGGCGCCTGCCCGGCGGCCACCGCCGCCCGCAGCGCCAGCCGGTACGCGACCAGGCCCCCGCCGAGGTCGCCCGCGTCGGCGGCCAGCCACCCGGCGAACTGCGCCGACTCGGCGAGCGCGGGCAGCATCGCGCGACGGCCGGCGGGCCCGGCGCGCCGGTAGCCGCGGACCGCCTGCCGCAGCCGGCGGGCGCCGTGCCCGGCGAGGTCGCCGCCGCCGAGCAGGTCGTCCCAGCGCCGCAGCGTGGCGAGCGTCACCCCGTCCGCCGGGTGACCACGACCGGAACCGGTGGGCTCGTCGTCCGGCCCGCGCAGGACGTGGACGCCGAGCGGCCCGGACTCGTCCGCGACGGACATGCGCGGGGCGGGACGGCCGGTCCGGTGCTCGTCGTCCCGTCCGGGACGGCCGGGCAGCGGCGTTGGCGCGGCGGCGAACGGGCCGGCCGGCGTGCGGCCGCCCGGGTCGGCCGCCCAGCGGTACGCGAGCGTGAGCAGGGCCAGCCGGGCCCTGGACCCGGCCGGGTCGACCACCGCAGGCGCCACGCCCAGCCGGCGGCTGCGCGCGGCGGCCCCGGCCAGCACCTCGCCCGGCACCCCCAGGACCGTCGCCAGCCAGGCGGACCAGAAGTCGCCGGGAAGCCGCAGCTGGCGCTCCCAGCGGGACACCTCGTTGCGGGTCAGCGTGGGCACGCCGGAGGCGGCGCACAGCTCGGCGGCCAGCCGCTGCTGGCTCCAGCCACGGGCGGCCCGCAACTCGGCCAGCAGCGGCCCGAGCAGGCGCGGGCCCGGCGGCGGGGACGGGATCATCGGAACCTCCGGGGCGACGGCGCGGATGGCGACGCGGACGCCCGGCCAGTGGCGGCGCCGGCGCGTCGCCGTCGTGGCGACCCCCGCGCGGGCCCCCGGAACGGCCGTCGGCCGCCCCACCGCGCTGCCGCATTTCTACCCCCGGGGTACGACGTCGCGCCGGGACAGGTGTTCGCGGGCTGGGAAGATTCCCGATGCGGCGTGCCGTCCCGGTTACAGTCGGTCTGTGGCGCTCGGTCTTCCCTCGGTCCTTCCCAATCCCCAGCCGGCCATCGGGGAGCTGATCCGTGACGGCCGCCCCACGTTCTCCTTCGAGTTCTTCCCGCCGAAGACCCCGGCCGGGGAGAAACTGCTCTGGCAGGCCATCCGCGAGCTGGAGTCGCTGCGGCCCTCGTTCGTGTCGATCACCTACGGCGCGGGCGGCTCGACCCGCGACACCACTGTCGCGGTGACCGAGCGGATCGCCACCGAGACGACGCTGCTGCCGATGGCGCACCTGACCGCGGTGAACCACTCGGTGGCCGAGCTGCGGCACGTGATCGGCCGGCTGGCCTCGGTCGGGGTGCGCAACGTGCTGGCCGTGCGGGGTGACCCGCCGGGCGACCCGGGCGGCGAGTGGATCGCCCACCCCGAGGGCGTCCGGTACGCCGAGGGCCTGGTCCGGCTGGTCCGCGACAGCGGCGACTTCAGCGTCGGCGTGGCCGCGTTCCCGTACAAGCACCCGCGCTCGCCGGACGTGGACAGCGACACCGCGCACTTCGTCCGCAAGTGCCGGGCCGGCGCGGAGTTCGCGATCACCCAGATGTTCTTCGACGCCGACGACTACCTGCGTCTGCGCGACCGTGTCGCAGCCGCCGGCTGCGACACGCCGATCCTGGCCGGGGTGATGCCGGTGACCCAGATCGGCACCATCGAACGCTCGGTGCAGCTGTCCGGCGCGCCGTTCCCGCCGGCGCTGGCCGAGCGGTTCGAGCAGGTGGCCGACGACCCGGAGGCGGTCCGCCGCCTCGGCGTCGAGCAGGCGAGCGAGATGTGCGAGAAGCTGCTCGACGAGGGCGTGCCGGGGATCCACTTCATCACGCTCAACCGGTCCACTGCGACCCGGGAGGTGTGGCAGCGGCTGCGCGCCGCCGCACGGGTGTGACCACCCGCCACACGACACCCGCGCCGTGCTTCTACGGTTGATCCGTGGTGGGCACACAGCTGAACTGGGACCAGTACGCGACCGCGTGGGCGCGGCTGCACGGCGGCTTCGATCCGCGTACCGCCGCGCCGGTGGTGCGCGCCTGGCTGCGCTTCGCCTACCACGTGGGCTACGTGCTGGGCCGGCTGCGCGTCGGCCCGACCCCGGTGACCGTGTTCGGGGTGCTGCTCTGCTTCTGCGTACCCCTGTTCGTGGAGCGGCCCGGCAACGGGCCGTTCCTGGGCGCGTTGTTCGTGCTGCTGGCGGCCGTGGCCGACAGCGTCGACGGCGCGGTGGCGGTGGCGACCGGCCGCACCACCCGGCTGGGCTACGTGTACGACTCGGTCGCCGACCGGCTCGGCGAGGTGGCCTGGCTGGTCGCGTTCTGGCTGCTCGGCGCGCCGGGCGCGCTGGTCGCGGCGGCCGGTGGGCTGTCCTGGCTGCACGAGTACGTGCGGGCGCGCGCGGTCTCGGCCGGGATGCGGGAGATCGGCGCGGTGACTGTGGGGGAGCGGCCGACCCGGGTCTGCGTCGCGCTGGTCGGGCTGCTGGTCGCCGGGCTCACCGGGCTGATCGACGCCGACCTGACCGCCGGCACCATCACCATGGCCACCACGGTCTGGGTGCTGCTCGCCGGGTTCGGCCTGGGGCAGTTGCTCTCCGCCGTCCGCCGCGCCCTGGTCGACGCCGGCTGACCGCCGCGCCCGCGCCCGCGTAGCCGGCGCGGCGGTCAGCCCGTGTTAAGAAGGGGCCCTTCCTCTACCGGAGGCGTTAAGAAGGGCCCCCTCCTTACACCCTCACCAGGCCGGGCCGACCGCCTCGGCGACGATCTCCGCGGACAACGTGACCATGGGCAGCCCGCCGCCCGGGTGGCTGGAGCCGCCGACCAGCCAGAGCCCGGCCGCCGGACCCCGGTTGGCCGGGCGCAGCAGCCCGCCCGCGGTGCCGTAGATCGCTCCGCCCGGCGCGCCGGTGGCCGCGTCCAGGTCGGCCGGGGTGCGGATCTCCCGGAACACCAGCCGGTCCCGCACGTCGGCACCGCGTTCGGCCAGCACGTCGAGGATCCGGTCCGCGTACGCCTCGGCCAGGCCGGGCCGCCGCCAGTTCACGGCGCTCGCGGCGGTGCCGTGCCGGGGCGCGTTGACCAGCACGAACCACGCCTCGTGGCCGTCCGGGCGGACCGCCGGGTCGTCGGCGGCGGTGACGAACACGGTCGGGTCGGGCGCCGGGCGGGCTCGCACCCCGCGACCCGGGTCACCGAACACGGCGTCGAACTCGGCGTCGTAGTCGCGGGGGAAGAAGACGGTGTGGTGGGCCAGCCCGGAGTCGCCGCGTACGCCCAGCAGCAGCACGAACCCGGCCAGGCTGCGGTCGGTGAGCGCGGCCAGGCGGCGCGGGTCGGGCAGCAGGTCCCGGTAGACGGTGAGCGCGTCCACGTTCGCCACCACCACGTCGGCCGGGATCGGTGCGGCCGCCCCGGCCACGCGTACCCCGTGCACCCGCCCGCCCGCGGCGTCGATCCGGGTGACGGTGGCGTCGGTGCGCACCACCACGCCCAGGTCCAGGCAGCGCGACAGCAGCGCGTCGGCGAGCGTGCCCAGCCCGCCGCGCAGGTACCAGCCGCCGTACGCCAGCTCGGCGTAGGGGACGGCGACGAGCGCGGCCGGGGCGCGGCGCGGGTCGGCGCCGGTGTACGTGGCGTACCGGTCCAGCAGCATCCGCATCCGCGGGTCGGACAGGTGCCGGCGGCCCAGCCCGCGCAGGCTGCGGCCGGGGCCGATGGCGGCCAGGTCGCCCAGCCGCCAGGCCAGCGCCGCCAGGTCGCGGGGCGAGTCGACGGTACGGCGCAGGATGTCCCGGTGCGAGGCCGCCCACACCCGGCCGGCGCGCCGCCACAGCCCGCGCCAGTCGGCGGCGGACCGGTCCCCGAACGCGGCGCCGATCCGGGCGGCGAACTCGTCCGGGTCGGCGCAGGAGTCGAGCGCCTGCCCGCCGCCGGGGAAGACGTGCCGCACGATCGGGTCCAGCGGGACCAGGTCGAGGTATTCGTCGAGCTTCGCCCCGGTCGCCTCGAACAGGTCGTGGAAGACCTGCGGCAGGGTGAACAGGCTCGGCCCGGTGTCGAAGTGCCACACCCCCTCCGGGGTGTGGTGGGCGTACCGGCCGAGCTTGCCCCCGACCGTGCCGGCCCGTTCGAGGACGGTGACCTCGTGCCCGGTGACCGCGAGCCGGGCGGCGGTGGCGAGCCCGCCCACCCCGGCGCCGATGACCACGATGCGCGCCATGGCGTGCCCCTCCTAGGTGACCGGGCGACCCCGCCAGGTGAGCCGGCGTCGCTTCCGCAGATGGTACGACCGGACGGTCAGCCAACCGAGGACCACGACCGACACGGGGTGGCCCAGCGCGTCGGGCCACGCCCGCCCGCCGGTGGCGCGGGCGCTGACCACCCGCCCGGCGACGCCGGCCAGGTAGGCCAGGAACGCCACGGCGGCCACCGCCGGCGCGCCGGCGAGCAGCGCCCCGGCGGCCAGCAGCGGCGGCGCGACGTAGAGCGCGAACAGCAGCGCCAGCACGGCCGCCGCCGCCGTGGGGTGCCCGAACGTCGCCCACAGCGACTTGGTGTAGCCGTCGCGCAGCTGCGGCCAGGTGTCGTACATCCGGCAGGACGCCAGCCGGGAGCCGTCAGCGAGCGCGATCCGCCCGCCGGCCCGCTTCACCGCCCGGGCCAGCTCGATGTCCTCCAGCACCTTGTCGGCCACCGCCGCGTGCCCGCCGGCCCGCAGGTAGCCGGCCCGGTCCACGACCAGGAACTGCCCGCCCGCCGCCGCGAGGGAGGGCCGCCGCGAGCGTTCCATCGCGCGCAGCGGCAGGAACGTGAGCCACAACCACTGCAACAGCGGCTGCACCAGCCGGTCGCCCGCCGTCCGCACCACGATCCGGGGGTACGGCGACAGCAGCGCCGCGTCAGCCGCGCGCAACTCGGTCACGGCCGCCGCCACCGCGTACGGGGTGAGCACCACGTCGGCGTCGACGAAGGCCAGCACGGCCGGTTCCGGGCCGGTACGGGTGGCGAGCTGCCAGCAGGCGTGCGGCTTGCCCAGCCAGCCCGGCGGCGGGGCGACGCCGGTGAGCAGCGTGACCCGGGGATCGTCACCGGCCACCGCGCGGACCACGTCGGCGGTGCCGTCGGTCGATCCGTCGTCGAGCACCACGATCCGCAGGTCCGGTACGCCGCGCTGGGCCAGCAGCGCGCGCAGGCACGGGGTGACCCGTTCGGCCTCGTCGCGCAGCGGCAGCAGCACCGCCACCGGCTCGTCCACCTCGGCCGGGCCGGTGGCCGGGCGGCGCAGCCAGGCGAGCGCGTTGACGAGCGTGTGCCCGGTGAGCGCGGCGACCGCCACGGCCAGCGCGAGGGCGGCGATCATGCCGGGGCGTCGACGCGCGGCTCCGGCTCCGGCGTGCCGGTCCGGTCCTGACGGGCCCGCCACAGCGTCACCGCCAGCGGCACCGCCGCCACCGCCATCCCGGCCGCGCCCCACAGAGCCGACGCGGGCAGCCGCAGGAACACCGCGTGCGCCAGCACGCTGGAGGCGTACGTCCAGAGGTAGAGCGCGAACATCGGGGCGTCCCGGCCGTCGACCCGGTCCGCCGACGGCCCGGCGAGCGGGCGCAGCGCGACTGCGAGCAGCACCGCGAAGCCCAGCCAGCCGAGGTAGTTGCTGACCGGGATGCCGGGTAGCCCGGGCAGCGCCGGGGTGGCGTCGAGCCAGGTCCAGTAGCCCTCGGCCACCATCTGCGGGTCGAGGAACAGGTCCCAGGCGGCCAGTCCGACCGCCGAGAGCGCGATCCGCGCGATGCGGGAACGGACCAGCCGGACTGCGGTGAGCCAGGCCGGCCAGGCCATCCAGGTCCAGGCGAGCGGGATGATCAGCGGCACCCCGGCCAGCTTCGGGCCCAGCTCGCCGGAGTAGTCGTAGCTGCCGAACGGGAACCCGGTGGCCACGCCGATCGCCTCGACCGCGAACCCGCCGCCGGTGACGACCGCGACCAGCGCGACGGCGGTACGGACGCCGCGGGTGAGCAGCGCGTGGCCGACCGAGAGCAGCCAGCCGAGGACCACGGTGGCCACCGTGAGCCCGGCCCGGGTCGCGCCGCCGGTGAGCGGGTAGCAGATCTGGGCGAGCACCAGCACGGCCAGCAGCGCCCAGGGCAGCCGGGCGGCTTTCACTGTGCCGCCTTTCGTTCGCGACTGCGGGGCTCGCAAACCCGGCTCACTCCTCGCGCTCACGGTGTCGCCCTTTCGTTCGCGACTGCGGGGCTCGCAAACCCGGCTCACTCCTCGCGCTCACGGGGCATCCGGCGGGGGCAGCGGCAGGTCCCGGCCGAGCACGCCGAACGGCCGCTCGTCGCCGGGGAAGTGGAAGTGGCGCAGGACGTCGACGAAGCCGAACCGGCGGTACAGCCGCCAGGCCCGGGACTTCTCCTCGTCGGCCTCCGGCGTGGACAGCAGCGTGGTGTCGCCCTCGGCCACGGCGAGCAGCGCGCGCAACTGGCGGGCGCCCAGGCCGTGCCCCTGCGCGGGCGGGCGGACGTGGAGCTCCACCACCTCGAACGGGTGGGCCAGCCAGCGCTGCCGGGCCTGCGCGTTCAGCGCCCGGTGCACCTGGTCGTGCCACCACTGCCCGGTGGCGCCCCGGTAGCCGTACCCGAAACCGGCCAGGTGTCCCTCGTTGGTCAGGCTGGCGACGGCGCGGAAGCCGGGCCGGCGGACGTGGGTGGCGATGTAGCCGCGGCGGGCCTCCAGCAGGTCGGGCCGGTAGCCCATCGCCTCGCCGTAGACGGCCACCACGTCGTCCAGCCGCCGGACCAGGTCGTCCGGTGTCCACCGCACCAGCCTCATGCGTGCCCTCTCGCCGTCTCCGGGGCGCCCTCGGCGGCCCAGCCCAGCACCGTACGGTCGCCGACCACGTCGCCCACCGCGAACCGCGCGAACAGTTCCTCCGCGTACCAGCCCTCGGTGGGGGTACGGGTGATCGCGGCGCGGTGCTCCGGGGAACGGTACGCGAACGCGACCAGGTCCGCCGGGTCGCGCCACACGCTCACAGTGCCCTGCCAGCCCAGCGGTGCCTCGCCGACGCCGAACCGGGCGAGCAGGCCGGGCGCGGCGTGCAGGGCGCCGGCGACCGGCGGGATCGCCCGCCAGAACGTGGCCGCGCGGCGGGCCCGCAGCCGGGCCCGGGTCAGCGCCAGCACCGGCCCGGTGACCCGTCCGCCGGACGGTGTGCCGAACGGCTCGCGGCCGGACCACCGGCCGCGGCTGGTCAGCGGGCGCAGGTCCACCCGTACCGCGGCGCGGGCGATCCGGGCCCAGGAGCGGGCGACCGGGGAGGCGTCGAAGCCGGCCGCGTCGGCGGGGGATTCCCAGACCACGAGTGCGGCCCACCGGGTCAGGTCGGCGTCGCCGGGGCCGAAGCCGGTGCCGGTCCCGGTGCCGAGCAGTTTGGCGAAGCGGACGCCCGGCAGCCGGCGCAGCCGTGCCGGGTGGGTGGCCATCCGGCCCAGCACACCGGGTACGGCCCGGCGGGGCACACGCCACACGTGCAGCGTGACGAGTCCGGGGTTCACGCCACCTCGGCCGGGGTGCCGGCGGTGATCCGCAGCAGTTCCGCGTACGTGGTGGGGAACACCGCCCGGGGTACGCCGCCAGCGGCCCACACCTCGTCGTACCCGGCCAGTGCGGTGTCCACGACGGTGCGCAGCGGAGCGGGGTGGCCGACCGGTGCGACGCCGCCGATCACCTGCCCGGTGTGCTGTTTGACGAACTCCGGGGTGGCCCGGCGCAGGTGGGTCACGCCCAGCGTGGCGGCCAGCCCGGCGGTGTCCACCCGGTGCGCGCCGGAGGTGAGCACCAGCAGCGGCGCGTCGTCCGCGTCGAAGATCAGCGAGTTGGCGATGGCGCCGACGGCGACACCGAGCGCCTCGGCCGCCGCGGCGGCGGTGTGCACCGCGTCGGGCAGCAGTCGGACGAGGCTGGCCTCGCCCGATCCGTTCCGCGCGCCCGCGTCGTCGAGCGCGCGCTGCACCGCCTGCACGTTCGGGTGTGGCTGCATGTACCCATTCTTCCCCCACCCCGGGATGGCCTCGCCGGGGGCCGTCGCCCTCCCGTGCGTCCCCGGCGCGTCACACGTTGCGTTTTCGTCGGTGGGGAGGTGTACTGTCAGGGTAGTTAGAACGAGTGTTCGATTCCGGCTCGAAGTCAGGTTCGCTCGACGTTCGGTTCGACCCGAACGGCAAGCGGCTCAGCTCCCCGGCTGGCCCGGCCTGATCCGAGCCGGTCGCGCACTCGTCGAACGCTCCGGAAGCGGTGTTTCGCGGCACCGGCTTCCGGGAGGTGCGGCACCGCGGGCCGCACCGGGTCTCGGACAGTCGCGAGTCCGGGCCCGTCAGGCAGGTCGTCGCCCGCCGCCCACGACCCCCGGGCGGCGGGCGACGGACCCGCCGGCACGCCGGCCGGGTGTGGGTGTGGGGAAGCGTCCACATCCGGCCGGCCGCCACCTGAAAGGTGCGTCTTCCTCCGCACCGACCGCTCCGGGCGACCGGGCGACGTTCCCCGTCGCGCGACCGCCCGCCCCGGCCACACGCGGAGGAGAGACCCATGCCGATCAGTCCGGCCCAGGCGCCCACGGTGCCCGCGCACGTGCTGCCGCACCGCACCCCCGCCCAGTTGCTCGCGGTGGCCCGCGACGGGCTGGCCGAGGCCGCCCGCACCCGCCCCGACGGCCTCCGGTACGCCGCCGCCCACCTGGCGGCGCTGCGCGCCGCCGCCGCCGTGCTCGCCGCCCGGGCCCGTCCCGCGCCCACCCGCCGGCACCGGATCACCAGCGTCTGGGTGCTGCTCGCCACCGTCGCCCCCGAGCTGGACGAGTGGGCTGCCTACTTCGCCGCCGGCGCGAGCAAGCGGGCTGCCGCCGAGGCCGGCATCCCCCGCGTGGTCACCGCCCGGGAGGCCGACGACCTGCTGCGCGCCGCCGAGGAGTTCGTGACGGTGGTGGAGACCGCCCTCGGCCTGGCGCACCAGCCGGCACTCGACGGCCTGCCCCGCCCGCTGCGGCTCGGCGCCTCCGACTCACCGCCCCGGCCCGGAGCAGCCGCCGCCTGATTCGTGGCGCCCGGCCACCACCGGCGGGACCCCGGGTGGCCGGGCGCCGCACCCACGGCACACGCGTGCCGCGCACGACACGATCCACAGCACCATCCACGGGCGAGGCCCGTGGCGAAACACGACGGGGGGTTGGTCCGATGGCGGGCCGCATGGTGGTCGGTTCCGCCGCCCTGGCCGATCTGGTCCGTCCGGCGAGCGCGCCCGACCCGGCCGGCGGTCACCGGGTGCTGCCCGTCCGGGCCGAGCTGACCGGGCTGCTGCCCAACCGCGGTCTGCGGCGTGGCAGCACCGTGGCGGTCGGCGCCGGCCAGCCCCGGCGCAGCGGCGCCACCTCGCTGATCCTCGCGCTGCTCGCCGAGGCGTCCCGGGCCGGCTCGTGGTGCGCGGTGGTCGGTGTACCCACATTCGGGGCGGGCGCCGCAGCCGAGGCGGGCATCGCCCTGGACCGGCTGGCCCTGGTGCCCGACCCCGGCCCGGAGTGGCCCACGGTGGTCGCCGCGCTCATCGACGGGGTCGACGTGGTGGTCACCGCCGTGCCGGCCACCGTCTCCGCCTCGGTCGCCACCCGGCTGGCCGCCCGCGCCCGGCAGCGCGGAAGCGTGCTCGTCCCGTACGGGCGGTGGGACGGCGCGGACGTCACACTCCAGGTGGTCCGGGGCGTCTGGCAGGGGCTCGGCGCCGGTCGCGGGCGGCTGCGCCGCCGCGAGGTGACCGTCTCGGCCCGGGGCCGGGGCGCCGCCGCCCGTCCCAAGGAGATCAAGGTGTGGCTGCCCGGCGACGAGCTGACCCGGGTGATCCCCCGCTCGGCCGGGCTCGGCGCCCCGTCCGCCGCGCCGTCGCGCCGGCTGCGCGTGGTCGCCCCACCCGCCCGTACGCTCGCCGCGGCCGGTCCGGCGTGAGCGGCGTACCGCAGCGGACGCTGCTGCTCTGGTGCCCGGACTGGCCGGTCCTCGCCGCCGAGATCGTCGACGGGGTGCCCGCCACCGACCCGGTCGTGGTGCTGCACGCCAACCGGGTGATCGCCTGCTCCGAGCGGGCCCGCGCCGAGGGCATCCGGCGCGGGCTGCGCCGCCGCGAGGCGCAGGGGCGCTGCCCGCACCTCACCGTGGTCGACCACGACCCCGGCCGGGATGTGCGGGCGTTCGAGCCGGTGGTGGCCGCCGTGGAGGAGGTGGTCGCCGGCGTCGAGGTGATCCGGCCCGGCGCCTGCGCGACGGCGGCCCGGGGGCCGAGCCGCTACCTCGGCGGTGAGGAGGCGGCGGCCGAGCGGATCGTGGAGCACGTCGCGCAGAGCTGCGCGGTGGAGAGCCAGGCCGGCATCGCCGACGGGGTGTTCGCGGCCGGGCTGGCCGCCCGGGAGGGCCGGATCGTGGCCCCCGGCGGCACCCGCGAGTTCCTGGCCGCCCGGCCGGTCGAGGCGCTCGGCCGGCCCGCGCTGGCCGACCTGCTGCGCCGGCTCGGCGTCCGTACCCTCGGCGAGTTCGCGGCGCTGCCGGCCGGGGACGTGCTTGCCCGGTTCGGTTTCGACGGGGCGCTGGCGCACCGGCTCGCCGGTGGCCGGGACGACCGTCCGCTGGCGGTCCGGCAGCCGCCCGCCGACCTGACCGTCACCGCCGACTACGACGAGCCGGTCGACCGGGTCGACGCCGCCGCGTTCGCCGCCCGCATGCTCGCCGAGCGGCTGCACGAACGGCTGGCCGGGTACGGGCTGGCCTGCACCCGCCTCGGCATCGAGGCGGTCACCGCCCACGGCCAGGAGCTGCACCGGGTCTGGCGGCACGACGGCCTGCTCACCGCCGCGGCCATCGCCGACCGGGTCCGCTGGCAGCTCGACGGCTGGCTCTCCGGCAGCAACGGCCGGGGCGGGACGCGTCCGGCCCGGCCCACCGCCGGGATCGTCCGGTTGCGACTGGTGCCGGACGGGGTGCTCGCCCAGGCGGGCCTGCAACCCGGGCTGTGGGGGGAGACCGGTGAGGAGCGGGAGCGGGCGCACCGGGCGCTCAGCCGGGTGCAGGGCATCCTCGGCCCCGAGGCGGTGGTCACCGCCGTGCTCGGCGGCGGGCGGTCCCCGGCCGACCAGGTGCGCCTGGTCCCGTGGGGCGACGAGCGGGCGCCCGCACGTCCCGGCCCGCCACCCCTGCCGCCCGCCGGGGCCGCTCCGGGTGCCGTGTCCGCCCCTGTCGTCGTACCCGCCGGGGGTGGTGCGGGGCGACGGGCCGGGCGGGGCCGGGCGGTGGCCGAGCCGCCGTGGCCGGGGCGGATTCCGCCACCGTCGCCGGCCGTGGTGCTGCCCACCCCGTTGCCGGCCGACGTGCGTGACGCCGCCGGGGAGCCGGTCGTGGTGAGCGCCCGGCTGGCGGTCAGCGCGGCGCCGGCCCGGCTCACAGTCGGCGACGGCCGCCCGGCCGAGATCACCGGGTGGGCCGGCCCGTGGCCGGTGGACGAACGCTGGTGGGCGCCGGCCGAGGCGCGCCGCCGGGCCCGGTTCCAGGTGAGCCTGGCCGACGGCGCCGCCCTGCTGCTCGCGGTCGAGGGCGGGCAGTGGCTGGTGGAGGCGATCTATGACTGAGCGCCGGGGGAGCGCGGGGTGAGCTTCCACAACCCGAAGATGCCCTGGTCGAAGCTGGAGCAGGTGCTCTCCGGCCGGGCCGGGGGCGAGCGGCACCTGCACGTGGTCGACCCGCTCGCGGTCGACGCCGACGGCGGCGACTCACCGGCCTGGAGCCGCAAGCGCCAGGAGTACCGGCCGCCGGAGCTGGCCCGCCCGGACGGCGTGGTGCCCTACGCGGAGCTGCACGCGCACTCCAACTTCAGCTTCCTCGACGGGGCCAGCCACCCGGAGGAACTGGCCGAGGAGGCGGCCCGGCTCGGGCTCACCGCCCTCGCCGTCACCGACCACGACGGCTTCTACGGCGTGGTGCGCTTCGCCGAGGCGGCCCGCGCGCTGCGGCTGCCGACGATCTTCGGCGCGGAGCTGTCCCTCGGGCTGCCCGGCCCGCAGAACGGCGAACCCGACCCGCTCGGCCGGCACCTGCTGGTGCTCGCGCACGGCCACGAGGGGTACGCGCGCCTGGCCGCCACCATCTCCCGGGCCCAGCTGCGCGGCGGGGAGAAGGGCCGCCCGGTCTACGGCGAGCTGGAGGAACTCGCCGCCGAGCTGCGCGACCACGTGCTGGTGCTCACCGGCTGCCGCAAGGGGCACGTGCCCGCGGCGCTGCTCACCGAGGGCGTCGACGCGGCGGCCCGGGAACTGGACCGGCTCACCGCGCTGTTCGGCGCGGAGACGGTGGCGGTGGAGCTGACCGACCACGGCCATCCGGTCGACGCCGACCGCAACGACGCGCTCGCCGACCTGGCCGCCGCGGCCGGGCTGCCCACCGTCGCCACGAACAACGTGCACTACGCCACCCCGGGACGGCGTCGGCTGGCCACCACCGTGGCGGCGGTCCGGGCCCGGCGCAGCCTCGACGAGATCGACGGCTGGCTGCCCGCCGCGGCCACCGCCCACCTGCGCAGCGGCGCGGAGATGGCGGCGCGGTTCGCCGCGTACCCGGGCGCTGTGGCGCGGGCCGCCGAGTACGGCGCGGAACTCGCCTTCGACCTTCAGCTCGTGGCGCCGAGGCTGCCGGCGTACCCGGTGCCGCCCGGGCACACCGAGATGAGCTGGCTGCGCCGGCTGACCATGGACGGCGCCCGCGAGCGCTACGGCCCGCCCGAGGCGCACCCGGAGGCGTACGCGCAGCTGGAACACGAGCTGCGGATGATCGAAGACCTCGGTTTCCCCGGCTACTTCCTGGTGGTCTACGACATCGTCGCGTTCTGCCGGGCGCAGGACATCTACTGCCAGGGCCGGGGCTCGGCGGCCAACTCGGCGGTCTGCTACGCGCTGCGCATCACCAACGTGGACGCGGTCCGGCATCGGCTGCTGTTCGAACGGTTCCTCGCCCCGGAACGCGACGGCCCGCCCGACATCGACGTGGACATCGAGTCCGACCGCCGGGAGGAGGTGATCCAGCACGTCTACGCCCGCTACGGCCGGGAACACACCGCCCAGGTCGCCAACGTCATCTCGTACCGGCCCCGGTCGGCGGTGCGGGACGTGGCGAAGGCGTTCGGCTTCTCACCCGGCCAGCAGGACGCCTGGAGCAAGCAGATCGACAGGTGGGGTTCGGTCGCCGCGGTCGACGTGGCGGACATCCCGGAGCAGGTGGTCGCGTACGCCAACGAGCTGCAGACGTTCCCCCGGCACCTGGGCATCCACTCCGGCGGCATGGTGATCTGCGACCGGCCGGTGATCGAGGTGTGCCCGGTGGAGTGGGGCCGGATGCCCGGCCGCAGCGTGCTCCAGTGGGACAAGGACGACTGCGCCGCCGTGGGCCTGGTCAAGTTCGACCTGCTCGGCCTCGGCATGCTCTCGGCGCTGCACTACGGCTACGACCTGATCGGCTCCCGCCTTGACCTGGGCGACATGACGCTGGACGACCCCGAGGTCTACGACATGCTCTGCCGGGCCGACTCGGTGGGCGTGTTCCAGGTGGAGAGCCGCGCCCAGATGGCCACGCTGCCCCGGCTCAAGCCGCGCGAGTTCTACGACCTGGTGGTCGAGGTGGCGCTGATCCGGCCCGGCCCGATCCAGGGCGGCTCGGTGCACCCGTACATCAGGCGCAAGAACGGCCAGGAGCCGGTCACGTACGCGCACCCGCTGATGCGCAACGCGCTGGAGAAGACGCTCGGCGTACCGCTGTTCCAGGAGCAGCTCATGCAGCTCGCCATCGACCTGGCCGGGTTCGACGCGGCCGGGGCCGACCAGCTGCGCCGGGCCATGGGGGCGAAGCGGTCGGTGGAGCGGATGGCGCAGATCGCCGACCGGCTCTACGCCGGGATGGCCGAGCGGGGCATCACCGGCGAACTGGCCGACGACGTCTACCGCAAGCTCACCGCGTTCGCCAGCTACGGCTTCCCGGAGAGCCACGCGATGAGCTTCGCCTACCTGGTGTACGCCAGCTCGTGGCTCAAGCGCTACCACCCCGGCCCGTTCCTGGCCGCGCTGCTGAACGCCCAGCCGATGGGCTTCTACTCGCCGCAGACGCTCGCCGACGACGCCCGCCGGCACGGCGTCGAGGTACGCCGGCCGGACATCAACGCCAGCGGCGCCAAGGCGGTGCTGGAGTCCACCCCGGAGACCCGGTGGGGCAGCGTGCCGGGCGAGCCGCCGCACGCCTGGGGACTGGGCGGCCCGGCGGTACGGCTCGGGCTGGGCAGCGTCCGTACCCTCGGCGAGGACGTGGCCGAGCGGATCGAGGCGGAACGCGCCGCGCACGGGCCGTACCGGGACATGCCGGACCTGGCCCGCCGCGTCGGTCTCACCGCCGCGCAGCTGGAGGCGCTGGCCACCGCCGACGCGTTCGCCTGTTTCGGGCTGACCCGGCGGCAGGCCCTCTGGGCCGCCGGCGCGGCGGCTCAGGACCGGCCCGGCCGGCTGCCCGGCACGGTGACCGGCGCGGACCCGCCCACCCTGCCCGGCATGGCCGCGGTGGACCGCCTGGTCGCCGACGTCTGGGCCACCGGCCTGTCCCCGGAGAGCCACCCGGCCCGGTTCATCCGGGACCGCCTCGACGAACTGGGCGCGGTGCCGATCGCCCGCCTCGGCCAGGTGCCACCCGGGCAGCGGATCCGGGTCGGCGGGATCGTCACCCACCGGCAGCGCCCGGCGACGGCCGGCGGCGTCACGTTCCTCAACCTGGAGGACGAGACCGGGATGCTCAATGTCACTTGCTCCCCGGGGTTGTGGCAGAGATACCGTCGAGTCGCCCGCACCAGCGGAGCACTTGTGGTGCGGGGCCGGCTGCAGCGGCACGAGGGCGTCACGAACCTCACCGCGGACCGGCTGGACGCGATCGAGCCCCCCGTCACACCGGCATCCAGGGATTTCCGTTGATGGAGTGATCCACATTACGGTTTCTCCGAGCCGGAGGCGGGAGACTCCCGACGCGGGTGGGCAGAGTGGCCCACCCGGGGTATGGGGGATGAACCGATGACCTTTCACCGCACGAACGCCGGTGGCGTGGCGAACGCCCGACGGACCCGCCTCGGCGCCGACTGGGCGCCCACCCACGAGGCCGAGCCGCGGGAATACCAGGTGACCGACGGCCCGGTGGCCAACCACCAGCGTTCCCGCGCCGAGGACGACCCCGCCGGCGGCGGCGAGTCCTGAACCCGGGCCGGGGGGTGACTAGGCTCGGCGCGTGGAGCAGATCCGAACCCTCACCCCCCGCACCGCCGTCATCTGGTCGGTGCTCCGGGCCGAGCTGGACCGGCGGGCCGGCGAACGACTCTCCGTGCTCGACGTCGGCGGCGGGACCGGCGGCTTCGCCGTCCCGCTCGCCGAGGCCGGTCACCGGGTCACAGTGGTCGACGCCAGCCCCGACGCGCTCGCCGCGCTGACCCGCCGGGCCGCCGAGGCCGGGGTCGCCGATCGGGTACGCGCGACGCAGGGCGACGCCGACGCGCTCACCGGCCTGGTCGAGCCGGCCACCGTGGACCTGGTGCTCTGCCACTCCGTCCTCGAGGTGGTCGACGACCCGGAACCGGTGATGTCCGCGCTGGTCACCGCGTTGCGCCCGGATGGTGCGGCGAGTGTGCTGGTCGCCGGCCGGGCCGCCGCCGTGTTCGGCCGGGCGATGAACGGGCAACTGGACGCCGCCGCCGCGCTCGCCGCCGACCCGCACGGCACCACCGGCGGCCGGGACACGCTGCGCCGCCGCTACGACGCCGCCGACGCGAGCGCGCTGCTCACCGCCGCCGGCCTCGTCGTGGAGGAGATCCACGGGGTACGGGTGCTCGCCGACCTGCTCCCGGCCGCGGTGGCCGACGGCCAGCAGGCCGCACTGGTGGAGCTGGAGCGTGCCCTCGCCGCCCGGTCCCCGTACCGGGATCTAGCCGCCCAGTTGCACCTGTTCGCCCGCCGCCCGGCATGACCGGCCCGGCTCCCGATCCGACGCCCGGTCCGCTCGACCCGGTGGCGCCGCGCTACGACGGCGGCAGCCTGATCGACGTGCTGCCCAGCGCGCTGGCGCTGCTTGGCGTACCGGGCGCGACCGACCGGCTCGGCCTGGCCCCGCGCCTGGCCGGGGTACGCCGGATCGCGGTGCTGCTCGTCGACGGCCTCGGCTGGTACCAGATCCCCACCGCCGCCCCGTACGCCCCGACGCTCGCCGGCCTCGCCGCCACCGTCGGCCGACCGCTCACCACCGGCTTTCCGTCCACCACCCCGACCAGCCTGGTCAGCCTCGGCACCGGCACCCCGTCGGGCGCGCACGGCGTGCTCGGCTTCACGGTCCGGGTGCCCGGCACCGATCGGGTGCTCAACCACGTCGACTGGACCGGCGACCCCGATCCGGCGAGCTGGCAGCCGGTGCCCACCTGGTACCAGCGGGCGCGCGCCGCCGGGGTCGCGGTGACTGTGGTCAGCCGACCCGAGTTCGCTGGCAGCGGCCTCACGCTCGCCGCCAACCGGGGCGGCGACTACCGGGGTGCGGCAGGCGTCGACGCGCTCGCCGCCCGGATGCTGGCGGCGCTTGCCGCCGGGGACGGGCCCGCACTGGTCTCCGGCTACCACCCCGACCTGGACCGGCACGGGCACCTCAGCGGCGTCGACTCCGCGCCCTGGCGGACCGCCGCCGCCGAGGTGGACGTACTGCTGGCCCGGCTCGTCGACGGGCTGCCGCCGGACGCCGCGCTGCTGGTCACCGCCGACCACGGCCAGCTCGACGTGCCCGCCGGGCACCGGATGGACCTGGACACAGACCCCCGGCTGCGCGCCGGGGTACGGGTGGTCGCCGGTGAGCCCCGGGTCCGCTACCTGCACGTCGAGCCGGGCGCCGAGGCCGACGTGGTGGCCGCCTGGACCGAGGTGCTGGGCCCGGCCGCGCAGGTGCTGACCCGGGCCGAGGCGGTGACGACCGGCTGGTTCGGGCCGGTGCCCGAGGCACACCTGACCCGGATCGGCGACGTGGTGGTGGTCTGCCGGGACACGTACGCGGTGGTCGCCACCCGCTCCGAACCGCCGATGGCGTCGCGGCTGGTGGCGTACCACGGCGCGGACACCGCCGCCGAGATGACAGTCCCGCTGCTGGTGGTCCGGGGCTGATCCCGGTTCGTCCGTGCTGGTGGCCGCGGGTCCGGGTCGGCCCCGCCTCGTGCGGGGTCGGCGGGCGGTGGGGTTGTCGGACCGGCGGGCTAGCCTGCTGGCATGGGCCGCAGCCAGTCGTTGCCCCGAGGCGGTGACCCCCGCTTCGGGCCGGACGCCGACGACACCGGCTGCACCATCCTGCACGTCGACATGGACGCGTTCTACGCCTCCGTGGAGGTGCGCCGCCGCCCCGAGTTGCGTGGCCGGCCGGTCGTGGTGGGTGGCGTCGGCCCGCGCGGCGTGGTCAGCTCCGCCAGCTACGAGGCCCGGCGGTACGGCGTCCGCAGCGCGATGCCCACCGCCCGCGCCCGGGCGCTCTGCCCCGGCGCGGTCTACCTCCCGCCCGACTTCACCGCCTACACCGAGGCGTCCCGGGCGGTCATGCGGATCTTCCGAGACGTCACGCCGCTGGTCGAGCCGCTGTCTCTGGACGAGGCGTTCCTCGACGTGGCGGGCGCCCGACGGCTGTTCGGCCGGCCCGCCGACATCGCCGCGCTGATCCGCCGCCGGGTCGCCGAGGAACAGCGGCTGACCTGTTCGGTGGGCGTGGGGCCGAGCAAGTTCGTGGCGAAGCTCGGCTCCACCCGGGCCAAGCCCGACGGCCTGCTCGTGGTCCCGGCCGCCCGGGTGCTGGAGTTCCTGCACCCGCTGCCGGTGTCCGCCCTGTGGGGCGTGGGGGAGCGGTCCGCGGACGCGCTGCGCCGCCTCGGTCTGCGCACCGTACGCGACCTCGCCGAGGCACCGGCCGGCCTGCTGCGCCGGGCGGTGGGCGAGGCGTCCGCCGCCCACCTGCACGAGCTGGCCTGGGGGCGTGACTCGCGCGGGGTCACGCCCGAGCAGGTGGAGAAGTCGATCGGCGCGGAGGTCACGTTCGACACCGACGTGAGCGACCCGGACGAGATCCGGCGGTCCCTGCTCGCGCTCGCCGACAAGGCCGGCGCTCGGCTGCGGGCGGCCGGGCAGGTGGGCCGTACCGTGTCGCTCAAGGTCCGTTTCGCCGACTTCCGGACGATCAGCCGCTCCCGCACGCTCGCCGTGCCCACCGACACCGCCCGGGAGATGTTCGACACGGCCTGGGCGCTGTGGGGCGCGCTGGCCCCCGGCGAGCCGGTTCGGCTGGTCGGGGTCCGGATGGAAGGTCTCGCCCCCGCAGGGGAGACCCCGCAGCAGCTCACCCTGGGTGCGCCCGAGCGCGGCTGGCGCGAGGCGGAGGCGGCGGCCGATGCGGCGGCTGCCCGATTCGGGCGGTCCGTCATAGGTCCGGCCAGTCTTCTCGGCCGTCGTGATACACGACAAGTCGAAAAACCGACCCGGCCGTAGGTCGTCCCGCTTTCCGACGCGCGGGGGCCCTCGTAGACTTGCGGGTAAGCAGCCGGTTGGCTGCCACGGTCTGTCGGCCCGCCCGGGCCGACCAACGTGACCGGGGAGGAGTGCCGTGCCGCTCTCGGAGCACGAGCAGCGGCTGTTCGAGCAGATCGAGCGGTCGCTTGCCGAGGACCCCAAGTTCGCCTCGGCCGTGCGCGCCAGCGACCCGCGTTTCCACGCGCGGCGTCGCGTGCTCGTCGCTGCCGGCGTGGTCGTCGCTGGTCTGGCCCTGTTGATCTACGGTGCCGTGATCAAGATTCCCGCGGTGGCCGTGGCGGGTTTCGTCGTCATGCTGGGCTCGTTGGGCTACGCGGTGCAGTCGCACCGCCGATCCCAGTCGCCCGACCTGCACGTGGTCGGCGGCACAACGAGCCGGCGTCGTCCCCGTGGCCGCAGTGGTGGTGGTCGCCGGGGCTCCTTCCTCGACCGGATGGAGGACCGCTGGCGGCAGCGCCCGGAGGGCCACCGCTGACCGCGTCCCGCCCCTGACCCGGGGCGGGAAACCGGCGGCGCCTCCGTAACAGGCCGGCAAGCGCCGCCGGGGCGACCTGCTGCCGGTCGCCGTGGCAACGCGGGCGAGAGCCCGCGCTCAACCGTGCCCGCAATCGGTCCCACCGTCCGCCACTCACCGTCCGGACCGCCGCTCGGCGCGCCCCCGGCGGTCCGCCTCCTCTGCACACCGCCGGCGCCTCCGTCAGCACATGGTGCCCGGGCCGCCCCGCACGTGAGCGTGTGCACCGCGCCCGGGTCGCCCCGCCACGTGAGCATGTGCACCGCGCCCGGGTCGCGGCAGGGCAGCTCACCCCCTCGTGCCCAAGCCTCCCCGCCTCAGCGCACGGCGAGCACCTCCCCGCCGCTCACCAGCAGGCGCACACCCGCCCTTCACCCGCGATCTTGCACTTTCGGCCAGAGCGGTGCCCAGAATGTCCCGTTCACCCGGGCACAAACTGCAAGATCGCCGAGGTGGGGCGGTGTGCCCAGCTCGCCTGATCAGCCCCTGCTCGCTCGGCAGGCGGGATTCGCTTCCCGTATCCCGGGAGCCGCCGTAGATCTTGGAAGGAAAGCGCCCCTATGGGGGCCATTTCGTACCAAGATCTCGGGCGCATCCGGCCCAGAAGCGGTGATCAAGGAGTTTGTGTCTTCAGCAGGGCTGGATTTGGACACAAACTCCTTGATCAACGCCGTGGGGGTGGGAGGGGCGGGGCGGGACGGGGAGGGGAGGGAGGGGCGGGCGGGGGTCAGCGGGCGGGGCGGTGGGCCAGGAGGCGGCGCGGGCTCCAGCGCGACATGCGCTGCCGGACCTGGCCGCTCGTGGTGACCACCCTCGCCGACCGCTCGGCCAGGCCGGTACGCCAACGCTGCAGCACCGACGGGGGCAGCAGCGCGGCCAGCAGCCGGGTACGGCGGTCCGCGCCCGCCGCCAGCGCGCCCCGGACCGTACGCAGCGCCGGCTGCAACTCCGTGTCGGTCAGCGGGTCACGGGCGTAACGGGCTCGTTCCTCGGCGCGGCCGAGCAGGCGTACCCCCGTTGCGGCGTCCCCCCTCTCGGCGAGCGCCTCCCGGGCCAGCCGCTCGGCGGTGGCCCGTGGGGTCTCCGTGCGGTCCACCCGGACGTGGAAGTCGACGAGCGTGTCGAGCAGCTCGTCCCAGGCGGCGTGCGCGTCGGCGCGGGCCGCCTCGGCGTCCACACCGACGACGACCTGCCGTGTTTCGCCGCGCTGGCCCGGCACCGGCAGCGCGGTGGCCGCGGGCGTGACCGCCCGGACGCGCCGGCGGCGGCGCAGGGCGGAGCGGCGCAGGGCCGGTACGGCGAGCAGCGCCAGCAGCGCCAGCGCACCGGCCAGCCACCACGGCCAGACCGGGCTCTCCTCGGCCGGGCCGCCCTGGTTCAGCGTCAGGCCCTGGTCGGTGTCCTTGTCGAGCCGGTCCGCCTCGTTCGGCCCGGCCGACGGGCCGGCCGCGTCGGGAGCGCTGGTGCTGCCGGTCGAGGGGGTGACCTCCTCGGGGGCGTCGATGTCCGGCGCCCAGGCCGAGCGGACCGAGCCCGTCACGGCCGCCGCCGGGGTGGCGTCGAACGGCACCCAGCCGATCCCGCTGAAGTTGACCTCGGTCCAGGCGTGCAGGTTGCGGTTGGTCAGCACGTACGTGCCGCTGTCGGCCTTGCTGCCGTTGGTGAACCCGACGGCGACCCGGGCCGGGATGCCGGCGGCCCGGACCAGCCAGGCCATCGCCGCGGCGTACTGCTGGCAGTAGCCGACCTTGGTGGCGAGGAAGTCGGTGATGTCCTCGCCGCTGCTGCCGTTGCGGGTGGACAGCGCGTAGGTGAAGCCGTTCTCCACGGAGAAGTAGTCGTAGATCGCCCGGACCTTGTCGTAGTCGTTCGACTTGCCCTTGACCAGCTGCGCGACCAGTTCCTCGACGGCCGGGACGGACGGCCGCTCGGTCTGCTGCCGCATCACCGGGCTGTCCGAGGGCAGCGACGGGGCCGCGCGCAGCGCCGCCGGGCTGAATGTGGACCGTACGTAGTCGAACGAGTAGCTCTTGCCGCGGGCGTTGTCCCGGTTGGAGAAGACGACCTGCTGGTTCGGGTCGTACAGCCAGTTGCCGTTGAGGTCGTCGGTCTTGACCGGCTCGGCGTAGACCGGCATCAACGGCATGTTCAGGTTCTTCGTCACCTCGACCGTGGCGCGGTAGCGCTGCTGGTCGACGCCGCGCGGGGCGCGTTCCCCGGGGTCGGGCAGCGGGCGGGTGATCGGCCGCCCGGTCGGCACGCGTGCCTGGAAGCCACTGGGGCGCAGGTCGTCGACGACACCCAGGCGCAGGTAGAACGGCGTCGTCTCGTTGGTGCTGACCTTGACCAGATCGAGTTCCTCGCTCTGGTTGAGCTGGCCGCTGAGCGCCGCGAACAGGTCGACCCGGCCGGAGCTGCCGCCCTGGCCCGGCCGCCCGCTGCCGTCGCCGGGCCCGGCGCCGACGTTGTTCAGCAGCCCGCCGGTCATCCCGGGCACTGCGAGCGGCAGCGCCACCGCCACGATCACGCCGACCACTGCGAGCCGCCGTCCGGCCGCGGCCAGCGGGGACGCCTCCCAGACGTCCACGTCGCGGCCCTCGCCGGTGAACCGGCGGCCGAACCGGCGTACCCGGTCGACGTTGTCGGTGACCAGCAGCCAGAGGTAACCGGCGGCGCCCACCACGAACGGGGTGGCCGGGACGCTGTCCACGTAGACCGCGACCGGCACCGAGTAGATGGCGAGCATCGGCAGGCCGGCCAGCGCCGGACGGCGCAACCCGACCGCGAGCACGTCCACCACCACAGCGACCGCGCCGATGCCGAGCACCGCGAGGAACAGCAGCGAGTCGACGTCCGGCACCTTCACGCCGTACGAGCGCATGTCCTGCAACGACGTCTGGAGCAGGTCGCCGAAGTGGGCGAACGTGGCCGGGGTCGGTACGAACGCGAGCAGTTCGGTGCCGCCGGGGAAGACCCACGTCAGGCCCAGGGTGAGCCCGGCCAGCATGGCCAGCACCTGCCCCCACAGCGGCATCCGGCCCAGCCGGCTCAACGCGGCCGAGCCGGCCACCACGGCGACCACGACGGCGGCCTGGATCAGCCAGGTCCAGCGTTCGAAGATCGCCGACAGCGGGGCCGCCGCCAGCAGCGTCGCCGCCGCGGCGACGAACCCGATGTTGCGGTGCGGGGTCACAGGACCATCCCTCCGGTCATCGTCGTCCGCCGGCCACCGTCTCGGCCATGGCCGCCCGCAGCGCGAAGCCCTGCGAGCCCCGCCCGGCCTGCGGCCACAGCATCGGCAGGCGGGTGCCGTGCTCCACCCCGATGACCCGCCAGCCGCTCTGCAGCAGCGCGAGCGCGGCGGCGCCGTGCGCCCGCTCCGCCTCGGTCCGGGCGTTCGGGGGCAGGTTGAGCCAGGTGTTGCTGTCGAGCAGGAACGCCACGCAGGTGGCCCCGTTGCCGCGCAGCCCGGCCAGCAGTTCCGCCTCGGCGGTGCCGAGCGTGCCGAGCAGCGCGATGATCAGACCGCCGTCGGCCCGCTGCCGGACCTGCTGCACCAGCGTGGTGATCTCGCCGCGCCGGTCCAGGTGCACGTCGGCGAGGTGGTCGAGCAGCAGTCCCTCGCCGCCTGCCTCGGCGGCACCGACGTCGGCGCCGTTGCCGGTGACCAGCCGGAGCTTGTAGCCGGCCTCGCGCAGGTGCACGGCGATGCTGGCGGCGGCCGAGACCGCCCACTCGAAGCTGGCCGTCGGGCCCTCGCCCCGGTGCCCGGCGGCGCGGGTGTCCAGCACCACCGTCGCCCGGCTCTCCCACGGCTGCTCCTCGCGGCGCACCATCAGCTCACCGGTGCGGGCGGTGGACTTCCAGTGCACCCGGCGCAGGTCGTCGCCCATCCGGTACTCCCGGGTGGCGGCGTCGTCCTCGCCGTGCACCGCCACCGAGCGGGCCCGGCTGTCGCCGCTGCCGGCGTACTCACCGGGCAGCCGGACCGACGGCAGCGGGGTGACCTGCGGGATCACCGTGAGGTGGTCCGTGCTGGGGAACGACCGGGTCAGCTCGCACAGGCCGAACGGGTCGGTCAGCCGGATCACCAGCGGCCCCACCTCGTAGCGGCCGCGCACGTCCGCGCGGACCGTGTACGCCACCGAGCTGGCCTGGTGCGCGCCGAGCCGCTCCAGCACCACCCGGGGCCGGCTGCCCAGCGCGTACGGCAGGCGGTCCTCCAGCAGCAGCGTGCCGGTGGGCAGCCGGGACAGGTTCTGCAGCCGCAGCACCACCCGGGAGCTGGCGCCGACCGGCACCCGGTGCGGCTCCAGCGACCTGTTGCAGGCCAGCTTGTACCGGCTGCGCCCGACGTATGCGGCGGCCAGCAGCGGCAGCACGGCGAGCAGGACCGCCACCCGGAGCAGGTCCTTCTCGCCGAGGATGCCGGCGGAGATCGCGGCGGCCACCGCGGCCGCCAGGAAGGATCGGCCGCGGGTGGTCAGCCCACGCAGGCCGTCGCGCACGTCACGGCCTCCGCGGCTCGTACGGCCCGCGGCCGTTGTTGCCGCCGCCGGGGCGGGTGTCGTACGGCGACCGCTGCCGGTCGTGCGGCAGCGGCAGGCGGTGCACCAGCTCGGAGACGATCGCGTCGGTGGTGCGCCGGGCCAGCTGCGCGTCGGCGGTCGGGATGATCCGGTGCGCCAGCACCGGCACCGCGAGGACCTGGAGGTCGTCCGGCAGGACGTAGTCGCGGCCCTCCAGGGCGGCCACCGCGCGGGCGGTGCGCAGCAACTGGAGCGTGGCCCGGGGGGACGCGCCGAGGCGCAGGTCGGGCGCCTCCCGGGTGGCGGTGACCAGGTCGATCGCGTACTGCTTGACGGCGTCGGCGACGTGCACCTGCCGGACGTGGCCGATCAGCCGGCGGACGGTGGCCGCGTCGGAGACCGGCCGCAGCCCTGGCAGCGGGTCGGTGGCGCCGTGCCCGTCGAGCATGGCCAGCTCGGCGCGCGGGTCCGGGTAGCCCATGGCGATGCGGGCGGTGAACCGGTCGCGCTGCGCCTCGGGCAGCGGGTAGGTGCCCTCCATCTCGATCGGGTTCTGCGTCGCGATCACCATGAACGGCGTCTGCAACTGGTAGGTGACCCCGTCGACCGTGACCTGCCGCTCCTCCATGCACTCCAGCAGCGCCGACTGGGTCTTCGGCGAGGCCCGGTTGATCTCGTCGCCGACCACCAGGTTGGCGAAGACCGCGCCGGGGCGGAACTCGAAGTCGTGCGTCTCCTGGTTGTAGACGCTGACGCCGGTGACGTCGCTGGGAAGCAGGTCGGGGGTGAACTGGATCCGCCGGACCGAGCAGTCGATGGACCGGGCCATCGCCTTGGCGAGCTTGGTCTTGCCGACGCCGGGCACGTCCTCGATGAGCAGGTGACCCTCGGCCAGCAGCACCGCCAGGGCGAGCCGGACGGTGGCGGTCTTGCCCTCGATGACCTGCTCGATGTTGGCCACGATGGCCTCGCTGGCGGCGCGGAACTCGTCGTGCGGCAGCAGACCGCCCACCTCGTCCCAGGTCTGTTGTGTCACGGGCCTCCTCCTCGTCGCCTGGACGGCAGCTCTTTATAGAGCACCTGGACCCGCCGTTGGGTTCGCGACGCCGAGCCTCGTCTGCCGCAGAAATCTCATTGGTATCTCAGGCTAACCATGTTTGTCGTTACTGCCGACTCCCGCAGGTGGTCGGTCGGTTACGCCCGGAATATTCGCCGGACCGGGGGACCGGCCGCCGCGGGTGGAACGGGCGCGCCGCCGCCGAGGGGTGCGAGGTACACTGCCTGCATGGCCGGGTTCTTCCTGCTTCTTACCGAGCCGTGTTGATGCGCTGAACGCGCGACAGCACGGCCGCCCCTCCTGCGCGAGGGGCTTTTTTGTGCCCGCAGCAGACCGCCCACAATTTTTTCGAATCGATCCGCGCCGAGGAGACGCCATGAGTGAGGCAGCCGCACCGGCGACCGACATCCCCCCGTTCCGGTACACCGCCGCCCTGGCCGACGAGATCGAGCACCGCTGGCAGGACACCTGGGCGCGGGAGGGCACCTTCCACGCGCCGAACCCGGTCGGTCCGCTGGCCGACCCGGGCCACCCGCGGGCGGGCGCCGAGAAGCTGTACGTGCTGGACATGTTCCCGTACCCGTCCGGCGCCGGCCTGCACGTCGGGCACCCGCTGGGCTACATCGGCACCGACTGCTACGCCCGCTACCAGCGGATGGCCGGGCGCAACGTGCTGCACGCGATGGGCTTCGACGCGTTCGGCCTGCCCGCCGAGCAGTACGCGGTGCAGACCGGCACCCACCCCCGGACCACCACCGAGGCCAACATCGAGCGGTACCGGGAGCAGCTGCGCCGGCTGGGGCTGGGCCACGACGAGCGGCGGTCGGTGGCGACCATCGACACCGAGTTCTACCGCTGGACGCAGTGGATCTTCCTGCAGGTCTTCAACTCCTGGTACGACGCGGACGCGTGCAAGGCCCGGCCGATCGCCGAGCTGATCGCCGAGTTCGAGGGCGGCACCCGCGCCACCCCGGACGGGCGTCCGTGGGCCGAGCTGTCAGTGGGGGAGCGGCGGCGCGTCGTCGACGACCACCGCCTGGCGTACGTCTCGGAGGCGCCGGTGAACTGGTGCCCGGGGCTGGGCACCGTGCTGGCGAACGAGGAGGTCACCGCCGACGGCCGTTCCGAGCGCGGCAACTTCCCGGTCTTCAAGCGCAACCTGAAGCAGTGGATGATGCGGATCACCGCGTACGGGGACCGGCTGCTGGAGGACCTGGACACACTGGACTGGCCGGAGCCGATCAAGCTGCAGCAGCGCAACTGGATCGGCCGGTCGACCGGCGCGCACATCGACTTCCCGACCGCCGCCGCCCCGGTGCGGGTGTTCACGACCCGGCCGGACACCGTCTTCGGCGCCACCTACATGGTGCTGGCGCCCGAGCACGAGCTGGTCGACGTGCTGACGCCGGCCGCCTGGCCGGAGGGGACGAAGGACGCCTGGACCGGTGGGCACGCCGGCCCGCGTGAGGCCGTCGAGGCGTACCGGAAGGCCGCCGCGGCCAAGACGGACGTGGAGCGGCAGGCGGACAGCAAGGAGAAGACCGGCGTCTTCGTCGGCGCCTACGCCACCAACCCGGTGACCGGCGGGCAGATCCCGATCTTCATCGCCGACTACGTGCTGGCCGGGTACGGCACCGGCGCGATCATGGCGGTGCCCGCCCAGGACGAGCGGGACTGGGACTTCGCCGAGGTCTTCGAGCTGCCGATCGTGCGGACCGTGCAGCCGCCGGAGGGCTTCGACGGCAAGGCGTACACCGGTGACGGCCCGGCGATCAACAGCGCCGCGCCGGAGCGCGGCATCGACCTGGACGGCCTGGGCGTCACCGACGCCAAGGCGCGGATCATCGAGTGGCTGGAGGCGAACGGGCACGGCGCCGGCGCGGTCACCTGGCGGCTGCGCGACTGGCTGTTCTCCCGGCAGCGCTACTGGGGCGAGCCGTTCCCGATCGTGTACGACGAGTCCGGTGCGCCGATCGCGCTGCCCGAGTCGATGCTGCCGGTCGAGCTGCCCGAGGTGGAGGACTTCTCGCCGAAGACGTTCGACGCCGACGACGCCGACAGCAACCCGGAGACCCCGCTGTCGCGGCGGCGCGACTGGGTGGAGGTGGAGCTGGACCTGGGTGACGGGCCCAAGCGCTACACCCGCGAGACCAACGTGATGCCGCAGTGGGCCGGTTCCTGCTGGTACGAGCTGCGCTACCTGGACCCGACCGACCCGCAGCGTTTCGCCGACCCGGAGAACGAGGCGTACTGGATGGGCCCGCGCCGCGACGGTGACTGCGGTGGCACGGACCTGTACGTCGGCGGTGCCGAGCACGCGGTGCTGCACCTGCTGTACGCGCGCTTCTGGCACAAGGTGCTGTACGACCTGGGCCACGTCTCGTCGTTCGAGCCGTTCCGCCGCCTGTTCAACCAGGGCATGATCCAGGCGTACGCGTTCGTCGACCCGCGCGGCGCCTACGTACCCGCCGAGGAGGTCGTCGAGGTCGACGGCCGCTGGTTCCACGGCGAGACCGAGGTCCGGCGCGAGTACGGCAAGATGGGCAAGTCGCTGAAGAACGTGGTCACCCCGGACGACATGTGCGCGGCGTACGGCGCCGACACGTTCCGGGTGTACGAGATGTCGATGGGCCCGCTGGAGGTGTCCCGCCCGTGGGAGACCCGGGCGGTGGTCGGCTCGTACCGGTTCCTGCAGCGGGTCTGGCGCACCGTCGTCGACGAGCAGACCGGTGAGCTGCGGGTCACCGACGAGCCGGCCGACGAGGCGACCCGGCGGCTGCTGCACAAGGCGATCGACGGGGTCCGCGCCGACATGGACGGGATCCGGTTCAACACCGCCATCGCCAAGCTGATCGAGCTGACCAACGGCCTGACCCGGCTGGCGCGTACGCCGCGCGAGGTGGCCGAGCCGCTGGTGCTGATGGTCGCCCCGTTCGCCCCGCACATGGCCGAGGAGCTGTGGCGCAAGCTGGGCCACGACACGTCGCTGGCGTACGCGGACTTCCCGGTCGCCGACCCGGCCCTGCTGGTGGCCGAGTCGGTCACCTACCCGGTGCAGGTGAACGGCAAGGTCCGGGGCCGGGTCGAGGTGCCCGCCGACGCGTCCGAGGAGACCGTCCGCGCGGCGGCGCTGGAGGCGGTCGCCGGCACGCTGGGCGGCAAGGAGCCGCGCAAGGTGATCGTGGTGAAGGGCCGGATGGTCTCGGTCGTCGCCTGACGCCCGCAGGTGGGCGTGTCCACTTCGGGGACACGCCCACCGACGGTCAGGGCGCGCGACGCCGTCGTTCGGCCCGCCACCAGCGGTGGATGATCAGCACGCTGGCGATCAGGCCGAGGCTCGCCGGCGCGGCCGCGTACCAGTTGATCGAACCGGGTGTGGTCACGGCCGCGCCGATCGCCGCGTAGCCGATGGCGGTGGGCGCGGAGGCGATCACGCTGCCGGCCAGGAACGGCATGACCCGGGCCGCGGTGGTGCCGTAGCCGTAGCTGACCAGCCCGAACCCGGCGATCGGCAGCAGCCGTACGGTGACCACGCCGAAGACGCTCTGCCGGGCGAACCAGCCGTCGAGGCGGGCCAGCCGGCCGCGTACCCGCTCGGCGACGAAGTCGCGGCCGAGCACCCGGCCGACCGTGAAGCCGATGGCCGCAGCGAGCAGCGCCGCGCCGAGCGCGTACGCGGCGCCCTGCACCGGCCCGAAGATCGCGCCCGCGGCCAGCGTGACGAACGTGCGGGGCACCAGCGCCACCAGCAGCAGCGCGCCGCCGACCACAGCCGCGGGCGGGCCGTAGCCACCCAGCGAGTCGGCGAGCCGGGGCAGGTCGGCCGGGTCCGGCCGGGGCACCAGCAGCAGCGTCACGCCGAACCCGGCGAGCAGCAGCAGGAGCAGCCCGAACCGGCGCGCCGAGGGCTGCCGCAGCAACCCGGCGAGCCGGCGGGCCACCGGTCGCCGCCCCGGCCGGGCGGCGTCGGTCACGGCCTCGGTGCGGCGGCCACCGCGGTGCGGCGCTCGGAGCGGAGGCGGTCGGCCCAGGTGTCGTCGAGCGGGGGGAGCTGGTGGATGCCGGTCGCCCAGCGCAGCAGCAGGTCGGCCAGGTCGGGGTTGCGCGCCAGCGCCGGGCCGTGCGAGTAGGTGCCGAGCAGCTTGCCCCGCCACGCGCCCTCGGTGGCCCCGTCGTTGCCGACCCCGGTGGTGACCCGGGCCAGCGGGGACACGCCCGGACCGAGGTGGGTGCGGCCGCCGTGGTTCTCGAACCCGGACAGGTGCGGGATGCCGAGCCGCGGGTCGACCTCGCCGGCCAGCTCGCCCACCGCCCGGGTGGGTCCGCGGTCGGAGGAGAGGTCGAGCAGCTCCAGGCCGGCGCAGCGGGTGCCCTTGGCGAAGAACGAGGTGCCGAGAAGCTGGTAGCCGGCGCAGACGCCGAACACCACCGAACCCTGGGCCACCGCCCGGTGCAGGCCGCCGTCGGCGATCAGACGCTGGGCGCCGAGCGCCTGCGGGCCGTCCTCGCCGCCGCCGAGCAGGTAGATGTCGGCGGTGGCGGGCAGCCGCTGGTCGGAGCGGACCTCGAGCACCTCGACCGGCATGCCGCGCAGCTGGGCCCGGCGGGCCAGGATCAGCGCGTTGCCCCGGTCGCCGTATGTGGACAGCAGGTCGGGATAGATCCAGACGATGCGCAGGCTCTCAGTTGACACGGTCCAGCTCCGCTCGGATGTCCTGGAAGGCGGTGTAGTTGGCGATGACCTCCAGCCGGCCCGGTGGCACGGCGCGGACGGCCTCGTCGAAGCTGCGGACGTGCTGGAACGGCACGCCGTTGACCTCCAGTCGCACCGCCAGGTCGTACGCCCTGTCGCCGGTGATCAGCACCTGCCGGCCGGTCAGCGGGGAGAAGTCCACGTCGAACAGCCACGAGGTGTCCAGCCCGTCGGGATCGCGGGCGTTGATGGACAGCAGTGTCGGCGCGACGTCGGCCATGTCGAACGCCTCCAGCCAGCTCGCCGGGTTCTTCGCCAGCAGCAGCCGGATGTTGCGCCCGTCGCGGTCCACCTGGGCGTAGCGGCCGGCCACCGAGGTGACGGTGCCGAGCCGGGACACCGCGTCCACCGGGCGTACGCCGAACTCGGCGGCGACGGCCAGCGCGGTGGCCGCGTTGCCGAGGTTGACCTTGCCGGGGAGCTGGAGCTGGATCTTGTGCCAGGCGCCGGTGGGGTCGAGCACGCCGTCGTCCTCGACCGTCCAGTGCGGCTCGGGGCGACGCAGCGGGCAGCCGGTGCACCACCACTGCTCGCCGGAGCGCTGGATGGTGGAGCCGCACTCGGGGCAGACCCAGGAGTCGTCGTGCCAGCGCTGCCCGGCGCTGAACCAGGTGACGTGCGGCGGCACGTGGCCCTGGGCCGGGTCGGCCGGCGGGCAGGCGGCCCACACCACCATCGGGTCGTCGGCGTTGGCGACCACCCGTACCCGCGGGTGCCGGACCAGGGCGGCGCGCCAGAGCTGCGCCATCATGGCGACCTCCTTGGCGCGGTCGAGCTGGTCGCGGGAGAGGTTGAGCAGCGCCACCACGTGCGGCTCGGTCGCCTCCAGCACCTGGGCGAGGTAGTGCTCGTCCACCTCCAGCACCGCGTACGGCGTGCTGCCGGCCTTTGCGAGCGCCGAGGTGTGGCCGGTGGGCATGTTCGCGCCGAAGGAGTTGGTGGCGACCCGGCCCAGCACGCCGACCGCGGCGGTGGTGAGGCGGGTGGTGGTGGTCTTGCCGTTGGTGCCGGACACCAGGGCGATGGCGCGCCCGGCCGAGAGATGGGCGAGCAGGTCCGGGTCGATCTTGAGGCCGATCCAGCCGCCGATCACCGAGCCGTCGCCACGGCCCGCGGCCCGCGACAGCGCCGCGGCGGTGCGCGACACGGAGCTGGCCACCTTTGCCCGCAAGGGCATCTTCGCGTCCGTCACCCGAGCGAGGTTACCGGACCGCCACCTCCACCAGATCGCCGCCGACGGCGAACCGTTCGGCCGGGGACGGCCCGGCGGACGGGCGGAGCGCGCGGGGCCGGACGGCGGCGGTCGATGTCGGGTAGCGGACGGTGTGGGGCGCGCCCCACCCCCTCCACTCCGCCCCACCCGCGTTGACGTGCGGTTTTGCGCGCGGAAACGCCACGCCGCGCGGGCGATTCTGGTTGCAGGTGGAGGGAAGTGGAGTAGAGTGGGGCGCGATGGTGAGGCCGGGAGGGCCACACCGGCCCGGGGGGTCAGCGGCGCCGCGAACGCCGCTCAGGGCGAGGGGGTTGGGCCGATGTTCCTCGGCACCCACACTCCGCGCCTGGACGACAAAGGCCGGTTGATCCTGCCGGCGAAGTTCCGGGACGAACTGGCGGGGGGTGTCGTGATCACCAAAGGGCAGGAGCGCTGCCTCTACGTCTTCCCGATGCCCGAGTTCCAGCGGATCGCCGACCAGTTGCGCGCGCAGCCGATGACGAGCAAGGCGGCCCGGGCCTACAGCCGGGTCTTCTTCGCCAGCGCGCACGACGAGGTGCCGGACAAGCAGGGGCGGGTCACCATACCCGGCCACCTGCGGTCGTACGCGGCACTGGACCGGGATCTGGTCGTGATCGGAGCGAGCACCCGGGTGGAGATCTGGGACAAGGCGGCCTGGGAGGCCTACCTCGCGGAGAGCGAAGACGACTTCGCCGACATCGAGGAGGGGGTGCTGCCCGGCGGTCTGTAGGGCGTGACGGCGCCCGACGTACTGCGAGATCTCCAGCCGCTTTCGAGTTCCTGGCACCCCTTCCCCGGTGCCAGGCGCACGATCCGACACGGAGGGCCGCGGCCTCCGGCGGGCGGGAGCGGATGGGGATCTGGCGGTATGGCGAGGCGTCGTGGCGACGACGGACACGTGACGGAACGGTTGGCGAACGGGGTGGGGGTCGAGATGGGGGAGCTACGCGGCACGCATGTGCCGGTGCTGCTCGAGCGGTGTCTCGAGCTGCTGGCCCCCGCACTGGGCCGGCCCGGTCGCACCGTCCACGTCGACGCCACGCTCGGCCTGGCCGGGCACGCCGAGGCAGTGCTCTCGGCGCATCCGGACACGGTGCTGATCGGCCTGGACCGGGACACCGAGGCGCTCGCCCACGCGCGGGTCCGCCTGGCCCGGTTTGCCGACCGGATCCACCTGGAGCACGCCGTCTACGACGAGCTGCCCGAGGTGCTCGACCGGCTCGGTTACCCGGCGATCGACGGGGTGCTGTTCGACCTCGGCGTCTCGTCCCTGCAACTCGACGCGCCCGACCGCGGGTTCGCGTACGCGCAGGACGCGCCGCTGGACATGCGGATGGACCAGACCCGGGGGGTGACCGCCGAGGAGGTGGTCAACACCTACTCCCACCCGGACCTGGCCCGCCTGCTGCGGGTGTACGGCGAGGAGAAGTTCGCCGGGAAGATCGCCTCGGCGATCATCCGGGAACGGGAGCGCAACCGGATCACGTCCTCGGCCCGGCTGGCCGAGCTGGTCCGGGACGCCATTCCGGCACCGGCCCGACGAACCGGTGGACACCCGGCAAAGAGAACGTTTCAGGCTTTGCGGATCGAGGTAAACAGAGAACTGGCAGCGCTGGAGACGGCGCTGCCGGCTGCTCTGGACAAGCTCACAGTGGGCGGCCGCATGGTGGTCCTGTCCTACCACTCGCTGGAGGACCGGCTCACCAAGCAGGCGCTCGCCGACCGGGTCCGAAGTAAGGGCCCGGTCGACCTCCCGGTCGAACTGCCCGGGTCGGGCCCGACGTTCCGGCTGTTGAGCCGGGGCGCCGAGCTGCCCGGGGAGGCGGAGGTGGCCGCGAACCCGCGTGCCGCCTCGGTGCGGCTGCGGGCCGCGGAACGGCTCGACCCGGAGGCGGCCCGGCAGGGGCGTACCGACCGCGAACGGTACCGCCGCCGGGTGAAGGCGATGCACCAACCGGGGACGGGGTCACCGGGGTCCGGCAAGGACCCGCGGTCGGCCCCGGGGGACGCGAACGGGACGGACGAGGAGGGGGAGGGGACATGAACGTCGAGAAGCGCGACGGCCGGGGAGCCGTCGGGCAGCGCGCACCGCGGTCGGGGGGCCGGACCGCGGCGCAGCGCACCACGCGGGACACGACGGCGACCGACCGCCGGGAGGCGACTCGCGCCCGGGGGGCGCGCGAGTTCCCGACGCAGGGCAGTGCCGCCCTGCGGCCGGCCGAGCGTACCCGGGTCACCGGTGCGCCCGCGCCGCGCCTGCGGGTCGCCCCGCCGGCGCCGATCCGGGTGCCCCGGGCACCGTTCGTCGCGCTGATCCTGGTGCTGGTGGTCGGCGGGGTGCTGGGCATCCTGGCGGTCAACACCAAGATCAACGAGAACGCGTTCAAGCTGGAGAAGCTCCAGCAGCAGCAGGCCAAGCTGGACGTGGACGAGCAGGAGCTGAAGAAGGAGATCGCGAAGCAGGAGGCGCCCGGCAACCTGACCGCCAACGCCCGGCGGCTCGGCCTGGTCGAGTCCGAGGACCCGGCCTACATCCGGCTGCCGGACGGGCAGACCATCGGGGTGCCGCACCCCGCGCAGGGTGCCCCGTCGGTCACCAGCCAGCAGGGCAACGGAGGCTGAGCGATGCCGCCGAGATCGGATGATCCGCGCCGGGACGCCACGGGCTCCCGGCGCGGATCGTCGCGGGGGTCGGAGCCGCGCGAGCCGGGCCTCGGCGGGATCTCCGACGCCCGCGCGTACACGCCGCGCGGGCGGACCGTGCGCGAGGGCGGCGGCGCGGAGCAACGGCGTACCCCCCGCAGCAACCGGTCCGGCGACCCGTTCCGGCCCGCGTTGCAGGTGCTCGACGGCGGCCGGGCGGGGCGTGCCGGCACCCGCGAGCCCGCGACCGACGGCGCCCGGTCCGGCCGCCGGTCCACCGCCGCGGGCGGCCGGGCCGGCGTGGTGCGGACCGTCTCGTCCCGGCCGGTGCGGGAACCGTTCGACGACGACGACGAGGACGCGCCGCCGCGCCGCCGGTCCCAGCCGCGCCGCCCGGCCGCGCAGCCCCGCCGGCCGGTACGCAAGCCGCGCCGGCCGCCGCGACTCGGCGACCCGCGCCGGCGGCTGCGGCTCGGCACCGTGCTGGCGCTGGCGTTGTTCGCCAGCATCGGCGTGCGGCTGGTCTACCTCCAGACCGTGGACACCCCGGCGTACGCCGACGGCGGCCTGCCCAACCGGCTCGCCGTGGTCGAGCTGCCGGCCCCGCGCGGGGCGATCCTCGACCGCGGCGGCGAGCCGCTGGCGCACAGCGTCGAGGCCCGGTACGTGTTCGCCGACCCCACCCGGGTCAAGGACCGGTTCGCCACCGCGCGCCTGCTCTCCCCGCTGCTCGGCGTGCCCGTGTCCGACCTGGCCGAGAAGATGCGCAAGCGCACCCTGCCCGGCACCGACACCCCGTTGCAGTTCGTCTACCTGGCCCGCGGTGTGGAGATCGGCACCGCCAAGCGGATCATGGAACTCGACCTGGCCGGCATCAACGTGCACCGCGACGAGCGGCGCGAGGTGCCCGGCGGCGACCTGGCGGCGAACCTGATCGGCTTCGTCAGCCAGGACATGAACGGCCTGGAGGGGCTGGAGGCCAAGTACGACGACGTGCTGCGCGGACAGGCCGGCAAGCGGACCTACGAGGTGGGCCTCGGAGACCTGGCCGCGCCCATCCCCGGCGGCTACAGCCGCACCACCCAGCCGCAGCCGGGCAGCTCGCTGAAGCTCACCGTCGACCGGGACCTCCAGTTCATGACGCAGCGGATCCTGGCGAAGCAGACGGCCAAGGTGAAGGGCAGCGTCGGCGCCGCGGTGATCATCGAGGTGCCGAGCGGTGAGGTGCTGGCGCAGGCCAGCCAGCCGACGTACGACGCGGCCAACCCCACCAAGGTCGGTTCCCCGGCCGACCGGGACGACGCGGCCACCACGTTCGTGGTCGACCCCGGCTCGATCCACAAGGCGATCACGTACGGCGCGGCTCTCCAGGAGGGCGTGATCACGCCGGACACCGCGTTCCCGGTCGCCGACACGATCGTCCGGGGCGGCGTCACCTTCCGCGACACCCACCCGGTCGGCGGCCGCACCATGAGCATCCCCGGCATGCTCGCCTTCTCGTCGAACGTCGGCACCATCGAGATCGCCGAGAAGCTGGGCAAGGACCGGCTGTTCGACTACCAGAAGCGGTTCGGGCTGGGCCAGGCCACCGGTGAGGGCATGCCCGGCGAGGCGGCCGGCCGGCTGCTGCCGCCGGACCAGTGGAGCGGCTCGGCGTACGGGTCGGTGCCGATCGGGCACAGCGTGGACGCCACGCCGCTGCAGATGGCCGCCGCGTACGCCACCATCGCCAACAACGGCACGTACGTGCAGCCGCACCTGGTCAAGGAGACCATCGGCGCGGACGGCGAGCGCAGCCCCGCCGCGGCGCCCACCACCCGCTCGGTGCTCAGCCCGGCCAACGCGGCGGCGCTGCGCCGGATGATGGAGGCGGTCACCACGGTCGACGGCCCGGACGGCCGGGCGACCGGTCTGGCCGCCGCCGTACCCGGATACCGGGTGGCCGGCAAGACCGGCACCGGTCTGCGCTACGACGGCGGCAAGCAGCAGCCCGGCGAGGTCGGCTCGTTCATCGGCATGGCCCCGGCGGAGAACCCCCGGTACGTGGTCGCGGTGTTCGTGTGGAGCCCCGGCGGCGGGGGCGGCGCGGTCGCCGCGCCGGCTTTCCGGGAGATGATGGGCTTCACTCTCCGCCACTACCGGGTGCCGCCGTCGCTCACCAACAAGTCCCCGAAGTTCGAGGTCTTTCCGCGCTGAGCGGGGACGGCGGGACATCATCGGTGAGTGGCGACGAACCACCGGGGCGGCTGTGCGGTCGGAACCGGACGACCGGGTAGGGTCTGACGCCGTGCCCGGCAATCCACGTCCCACAACCGTGCGTCCCGTACGGCTCGGCGACCTCGCCGACCGCGTGGCGGCGACCCCGCCGGAGGAGGCCGCCGACCTGGCCGTCACCGGCGTGACCCACGCCAGCCAGGAGGTACGCCCCGGCGACCTGTACGCCGCCCTGCCCGGTGCCCGGCGCCACGGCGCGGAGTTCGCCGCAGCGGCGGCGGAGGCGGGCGCGGTGGCCCTGCTGACCGACCCGGCAGGTGTGGCGCTGGCCGCCGGGACCGGCCTGCCCGTGCTCGTCGTCGCCGACCCGCGCGACGCGCTCGGCGAGGTGGCCGCGACCGTCTACGGCGACCCGACCGCCGGCCTGACCGTGATCGGGGTGACCGGCACCGCCGGCAAGACCTCCACCAGTTATCTGGTCGAGTCGGGGCTGCGGGCTGCCGGGCACGTCACCGGGCTGATCGGCACCGTGGAGACCCGCCTCGGCGACCTGGTGATCGACAGCGTCCGGACCACCCCGGAGGCCACCGACCTGCACGCCATGCTCGCGGTGGCCCGCGAGCACGGGGTGGACACGGTGGTCATGGAGGTGTCCAGCCACGCCCTCGCCATGGGCCGGGTCGGCGGCGTCCGGTTCGACGTCGGCGGCTACACCAACTTCGGCTCCGACCACCTGGACTTCCACGCCGACGAGGCGGACTACTTCGCGGCCAAGGCCAAGCTGTTCGACGGCCGCTGCCGGGTCGAGGTGCTCAACCACGACGACCCGGCGCTGCGTCCGCTGCACAAGCCGGGCACCGTCACCTACTCGGCGGCCGGCGACCCGGACGCGACCTGGTGGGCCGACGGCATCGACGGCGAGGGCTACGCGCAGCGCTTCACGCTGCACGGGCCGGACGGTCTGGCGCTGCCCACCGGCGTGGCGCTGCCCGGCCGGCACAACGTGGCGAACGCGCTGTTGGCGGTGGCGCTGCTGGTCGCCGTCGGGGTGGACCCGGAGACCGCGGCGCGCGGCGTGGCCGCCTGCGGTGGCGTGCCCGGCCGGCTGGAACTGGTCAGCGGCGACGCCCCGGTGCGCGGGGTGGTCGACTACGCGCACAAGGCCAACGCGATCGAGGCGGTGCTCATCGCGCTGCGCGACCTGACCGAAGGCCGGCTGATCTGCGTGCTGGGCGCCGGCGGCGACCGGGACCGGGGCAAGCGGCCGGTGATGGGCGGCGTGGCCGCGCGCGGCGCCGACGTGGTGCTCGTGACCGACGACAACCCGCGGACGGAGGACCCGGCCGCGATCCGGGCCGAGGTGCTCGCCGGCGCGTACGCCGCCGCGACCCCGGCCCGCGTCATCGAGGTGCCCGGGCGGCGGGCTGCGATCGAGGAGGCGGTCCGGGTGGCCGAACCGGGTGACGTGGTGGCGGTGCTGGGCAAGGGCCAGGAACGCGGCCAGGAGATCGGCGGCGAGGTGCTGCCGTTCGACGACCGGGTGGAGCTGGCGGCGGCGCTGCGCGCCCGCTTCGGTGACCTGGTGGGTCAGCGGTGATCCCGCTGACGCTGGCCGAGGTGGCCGCCGCCGTCGACGGCCGGCTCGTCGGCGCCGACCCGGACGCCCGGGTCACCGGCACCGTCGAGTTCGACTCCCGCAAGGTGAACCAGGGCGGGCTGTTCGTCGCCTTCCCCGGCGAACGGGTGGACGGCCACGACTACGCGGCCGGTGCGATCTCCGCCGGCGCTGTCGCGGTGCTCGGCACCCGGGAGGTGCCGGGCGTGCCGATGGTGCTCGTCGGCGACGCGCTCGACGCGATGGGCCGGCTGGCCCGCGCGGTGGTGGACCGGCTGCCCGGGCTGACCGTGATCGGGCTGACCGGCTCGTCCGGCAAGACCACCACCAAGGACCTGATCGCCCAGCTCGCGGTGCGGCTCGGCCCGACGGTGGCGCCGCCCGGCTCGTTCAACAACGAGCTGGGGCACCCGTACACCGCGTTGCAGGCCACGCCGGAGACCCGCTACCTGGTGATGGAGAAGGGCGCCCGCGGGGTCGGGCACGTCCGCTACCTGTGCGACGTGGTGCCGCCGCGGATCTCCGTGGTGCTCAACGTGGGCGTGGCGCACCTGGGCGAGTTCGGCTCGGTGGAGACCATCGCGCTCGCCAAGGGCGAACTGGTCGAGGCGCTGCCCTCCGACGGGCTGGCGGTGCTCAACGCCGACGACCCGCGGGTCGACGCGATGGCGTCGCGTACCCGGGCCCGGGTGGTCCGCTACGGCGAGTCGGAGCGCGCCGACGTACGCGCCGTGGACGTGACAGTCGACGGCCGGGGACGGCCCTCGTACACCCTCGTCACCCCGGAGGGCAGCGCGCCCGTGCGGCTCGGGCTGACCGGCCGGCACCAGGTCTCCAACTCGCTCGCCGCCGCGGCGGTCGGCCGGGAGCTGGGCCTGCCGCTGCCGGACCTGGCGGCGGCGCTGAACGAGCTGGGCCTGGTCTCGACCCGGCGGATGGACGTCTTCGAGCGTCCCGACGGGGTGACCGTGATCGACGACTCGTACAACGCCAACCCCGCCTCCACCGGCGTGGCGCTGCGGGCGTTGGCCAGCATGCGTGGCGAGGGGCGTACCGTCGCGGTGCTCGGCTACATGGCCGAGCTGGGTGACTTCGAACTTCAGGGGCATCAGCAGGTCGGCCGGCTCGCGGCCGAACTGGGAGTGGACCGGCTGCTCGTGGTGGGCGAGCCGGCGGCGCCGATCCACGAGGGCGCGACAGCGGTAGGTAATTGGGGAGGAGAGTCGGTGCTGCTCACCGATCAGGCGGCGGCCGTCGAGGTGCTGCGGAGCGAGCTGCGTCCGGGAGACGTGGTGCTGGTGAAGGGCTCCCGGTACCGGACCTGGGAGGTGGCCGACGCGCTGCGCGCGGACGCCCGGGAGGGTGCGACGGAGGGCGGCGCCGCATGAGGGCGGTCATCGTCGCCATCGGGGTCGCGTTCCTGATCTCGCTGTTCGGCACCCCGATCGCGATCAAGGTGTTCGCCCGGCTCAAGGCCGGCCAGCCGATCCGATCGAACCTCGGGCTCGCCAGCAACGAGGGCAAGAAGGGCACGCCGACCATGGGCGGCGTGGTCTTCATCCTGGCCACAGTCATCGCGTACGTGGCCGGGCACCTGGCTCTGACCACGCTGCCGGACGCGCAGATCGCCCAGGTCGAGCCGACCATCACGGCGCTGGTGCTGCTGGGGCTGATGGTGTTCTCCGGCGCGGTCGGCTTCATCGACGACTTCCTGAAGGTGCGCAAGCGCCACAGCGGCGGTCTCAACAAGCGGGGCAAGCTGGCCGGGCAGATCCTGGTCGGCGCGGTCTTCGGCGCGGTGGCGGTCTACTTCCCGTCCAGCATGACCGACGCCGGCGGCAACGCGACGAACACCGAGACCGTGGGCAGCACCACGCTGAGCTTCATCCGGGACATCCCGGCGCTGGAGATCGGCAAGATCGGCGCGGTGATCGTCATCATCATGGTGGTCATGGCGGCCACCAACGGCGTCAACCTCACCGACGGCCTGGACGGCCTGGCCACCGGCGCCTCGGTGATGGTGCTGGCGGCGTACGCGCTGATCGCGTTCTGGCAGTACCGGCACTGGTGCGCCGACCCGAACTACACCGAGTCGTACTGCTACACCGTGCGCGACCCGCTGGAGATCGCGTTGATCGCCGGCGCGGCGGCCGGCGCCTGCGTGGGCTTCCTGTGGTGGAACACGTCACCGGCGCGGATCTTCATGGGCGACACCGGCGCGCTCGGGCTGGGCGGCCTGATCGCCGGCATGGCGATGTCCACCCGCACCATCCTGCTGCTGCCGATCCTGGGCGGCCTCTTCGTGATCATCACGATGTCCGTGGTCATCCAGATCATCTCCTTCCGTACCACCGGCAAGCGCGTGTTCCGGATGTCGCCGTTGCAGCACCACTTCGAGCTGGCGGGCTGGAGCGAGGTCAACATCGTGGTCCGGTTCTGGATCATCGCCGGTATCGGCGTGGCCATCGCGCTGGGCCTGTTCTACAGCGAGTTCCTCGCCGCGGTCAGCTGACGCCTCGGGTGTAAGGAAGGGCCCCTTATTAACAGACGTCTGTTAATAAGGGGCCCTTCCTTCAGATCCGACACGCCGACCGGGCGGTTGCGCCACGGGCGCGCGGGTCGAGCGGCCATGATGGGCCTGTGGGGGAGGGACGAGACATCCAGGTGACCAGCGACCCGCCGGCCCGCCGTGCCCCGGCGGCCACGCCACCGGCCGACCCGCCCGCGGCGCGCTGGGATCCGGCCGGTGGCCTGGCCGCGCTGCGCGGCCTGCTGGCCCGGCCGCTGGCCTCCTACTACCTGCTGCTGTCCAGCGCCGGCCTGCTGCTGCTGATCGGCCTCACCATGGTCTTCTCCGCCACGAGCGTGAAGGACTTCGCCGAGGGCGGTGACGCGTCCGCGTCGCTGACCAAGCAGGCCGTGTTCGCGGTGATCGGCATCGGCGCGTTCTGGGCCTGCCAGCGGCTGCCCGCGCGCACGTTCCGGGCGGTGAGCCGCCCGGCGCTCGGCGTGGCGGTGGCGCTGCTGCTCACGCTCAACCTGTTCGTCGCGCTGAACTCGCTGTTCGGGGTGACGTCGATCGGGCCGCTGCGGGCCGAACTCCTCTCGCTCTCCCTGGGCCCGATCTCGCTGCAACCGGTCGAGGTGGCGAAGTTCGCGCTGGTGCTGTGGGCGGCGCACGTGCTGGCCCGCAAGGGCGCCTCGCTGGGCTGGTGGAAGGAACTGGCGACACCGCTGTTCCCGGTGGTGGGCCTGCTGTTCGTGCTGGTCGGCTTCAACGACCTGGGCAGCATGCTCTGCCTGCTGGCGCTCGTGGTCGGGCTGCTCTGGGCGGCCGGCGTGCGGGGCCGGGTCTTCGCCGCGCTCTCCGCGATCGGCCTGGCCGGCATCGGCCTGCTGGTGGCCGCCGCCTCGCTCGGCGCCGGCTCCGGCTCCCGGGACGCGGACAACTACCGGCTCGGCCGTCTCACCATGTGGCTCGACCCGCCGGATCCGAAGACCTGCTTCGAGCAGAAGCTGGACTACTGCTACCAGCTCGTGCAGGCCCGCTACGCGATCGGCAACGGCGGCTGGTTCGGCGTCGGCCTGGGCCAGAGCTCGCTGAAGTGGAACTACCTGCCCGAGGCGCACAACGACTTCATCTTCGCCATCGTCGCCGAGGAACTGGGCGTGGTCGGCTGCACAGTGGTCCTGACGCTGTTCGCCGTGCTCGCGTACACCGGGATGCGGATCGCCCGCCGGGTCGAGGACCCGTTCCGCCGGCTCGCCGCCGCCGGCGTGACCGCCTGGCTGGTCGGCCAGGCCGTCATCAACATCGGTGGCGTCACCGGGCTGCTGCCGCTGACCGGCGTACCGCTGCCGTTCATCTCCGACGGCGGCAGCGCCCTGGTGGTGACGCTCGCCGCGATCGGCATGCTCGCCTCGTTCGCCCGCGCCGAGCCGGACGCGGCGCGAGCGCTGCATGCCCGTCCGCCCGCCCGATGGGTCCGACTAGTGTGGGCCCCGTTGCCGCCGCTTCCCGGCCGGCGCCGCAGACCGGCGCCGCCCCCGGCCGACCGAGGGTCCGTGCCCCGGTCCCGGCAGCGGCGGCAGGACGATCAGGCCGCGCCCCGCGGCGCCCGGTCCGACCGGGCGCGCACCGGCGCGGCGAGCGAGAGGAGACGCTGATGGGTCCGCTGCGTTCGGTGGTGCTCTGCGGAGGGGGTACGGGCGGGCACATCTACCCGCTGCTCGCCTTCGCCGACTGCCTGCGCCGACACGACCCGAGCGTCCGGATCACCTGTCTGGGCACACCCAAGGGGCTGGAGAACGAGCTGATCCCGCCGGCCGGCTACGACCTGCGGCAGATCCCGGCCTACCAGCTTCCCCGGTCGGTCAACATGAGCCTGGTGCGTACCCCGGACCGGATGTGGAAGGCGGCGCGCGCCGCGGGCAAGGTGATCGACGAGGTCCAGGCCGACGCCGTGGTCGGCTTCGGCGGGTACGTCTCGGTGCCCGGTTACCTGGCCGCGTGGCGGCGGGAGCTGCCGATCGTCATCCACGAGGTGAACGTGCCGCCGGGCGTGGCGAACCGGCTCGGGATGAAGTTCACCAAGAACGTCGCGGTGGGCTTCCCGCACCAGCCGGCCCAGGCCGAGGCGCTGCGCGACGCCCGCGTGGTCGGCGTGCCGCTACGCCGGGGCATCGCCGGGCTGGACCGGGCCGCGCTGCGCGACGCCGCCCGCGCCCACTTCGGACTCCGTCCCGACCTGCCGGTGCTGTTCGTCGCCGGCGGCTCGCAGGGCGCCCGCTCGATCAACCTGGCCGTCTCCGGCGCGGCGAAGGAGCTGGCCCGCAACGGTGTGCAGGTGCTGCACGTCATCGGCGCCCGCAACGAGCCGGTCTCCGTGCCGACCGACCTGCCGGTGCCGTACGTCACGCTGCCGTACCTGTCCGAGATGGAGCTGGGTTACGCCGCCGCCGATCTGATGCTGGCCCGGGGCGGCGCGATGACCTGCGCCGAGGTGGCCGCGATCGGCCTGCCCACCATCTACGTGCCCTACCCGCACAGCAACCAGGAGCAGAAGCGCAACGCGCTGCCGGTGGTGGAGGCGGGCGGCGGTCTGCTGGTCGACGACGCCGAGATGACCCCGGCGTGGCTGGAGCGGACGGTGATCCCGCTGATCCGCGACCCGCAGCGGCTGTACGCGATGAGCCACGCCGCAGCCGGGTACGGCCGCCGCGACGGCGACGTGGCGTTGCTGAACTTCGTCTACGAGGCGGTGGCCCGCTGATGAGGGGCACCGCGACGGGAAGGTACGTCTGATGAACACCGCGCAGTTCACGCCCGCCGGCACCATGACGGCGGAGGACCTGGGCCGGATCCACCTGATCGGGGTGGGCGGCGTCGGGATGGCCGGGCTGGCCCGGCTCTTCCTCACCCGGGGTCTGCCGGTCTCCGGCAGCGAGCTGCGGGAGTGGCCGTCGCTGGCCGGCCTGCGGGCGCTCGGCGGCACCATCCACTCCAGCCACGAGGCGTCGAACCTCGACGGGGTGGACACGGTGGTCTACTCCTCCGCCATCCCGCAGGACCACCTGGAGATGGTCGAGGCGCGTCGCCGGGGCCTGCGGGTGCTGCACCGCTCCGAGGCGCTCGCCGCCGCGATGACCGGGCGCCGCACGGTGGCGGTGGCCGGCACCCACGGCAAGACGTCCACCACGTCGATGGTCACCATGGTGCTCCAGCAGGCCGGCACCGACCCGTCGTTCGTGATCGGCGGCGAGATCTCCGAGGTGGGTTCCGGTGCGCACCACGGCACCGGCGAGCACTTCGTGGTCGAGGCGGACGAGAGCGACCGCTCCTTCCTCATCTACCGCCCGTTCGTGTCGATCATCACGAACATCGAGGCGGACCACCTCAACACCTACGGCGACCTGGCCACGCTGGAGGCGGCGTTCGCCGAGTTCGCCCGGCTCACCGACCCGGCCGGCTTCGTGATCACCTGCGCCGACGACGCGGGCGGGCGCCGGCTGGCCGAGACGCTGCGCGCCGAGGGCCGCCGGGTCTGGACGTACGGCGAGTCCGCCGACGCGGACCTGCGGATGAGCGAGGTCGTCTCGTCCGCGCACGGGGTGCGCTTCCAGGCCGAGGTCGAGGGCCGGCCGCTGGGTGAGATCCGGCTGCCCGTACCGGGCCGGCACATGGCGCTCAACAGCGCCGCCGCGGTGCTCGCCGCGTACCTGCTGGACCTGCCGGTGGCCGCGGCGGAGGCCGCGCTCGGCGCGTTCCCCGGCGTGCGGCGCCGCTTCGAGCGCAAGGGCGCGGCGGACGGTGTGCTGGTCTACGACGAGTACGCCTACCACCCGACCTCGATGACGCTGGCGTTGCAGACGCTGCGCGAGGTGGCCGGCGACGGCCGGCTGATCGTGTTGTTCCAGCCGTACCGGCTCTACCGCACCCGCGACAACCAGGCGGAGATCGCCGCCGCGCTCGGCATCGCCGACGAGGTCGTGCTGCTGGAGGTCTTCGGCCCCGGCGAGACGCGCCGTCCCGGCGAGGGTTCGGCCGCGCTGATCCAGGAGGTGCCGCTGCCGGCCGAGCGCAAGGTGTTCGTCGAGGCGTGGGACGACGTGCCGGGCGAGGTGGCCCGGCGGGCGCGGACCGGCGACGTGGTGGTGACCATGGGCGCGCCGCCGATCTCGCTGATGGGTGACCAGTTGCTCGACGCCCTGCTCGCCCGCTCCGCCGGGGGCACGGGGCTCGGCGCCGGCGTCGACCCGGACGGCGCGGCGACCCCCGCCGGATGAGTCCCGGTCCGGCCCGCGGCCGTACCCCCGGACCGGACGGCGGGGCGGGGCGGCGCAGCCCGGCCCGGCGCTGGCAGCTCGTGCGGGCGAACGCGGACGCCGTGCCGCCGTCGACCCGCCGGTTCATGGCCCGGGCCCGGCAACGGCGGATGCGGGCCGCGCTGCCCTGGGCGGTCGCCGCGGCGGTGCTCGCCGTCGCGGGCCTGGTCGCGTGGACGGTGCTGGGCACCGGCCTGTTCGGCGTCCGCGAGGTGCGGGTGGTCGGCGCGCAACTGGTCACCCCGGTGCAGATCCGCGACGCCGCGGCGGTGCCGGACAACGAGCCGCTGGCCCGGGTGGACCTGGACGCGACCGCGCGCAAGGTCGGCACGCTGCCGCCGGTGGCCCGCGCCACTGTGGAGCGCCAGTGGCCGGACACGCTGGTGATCCGGGTGCAGGAGCGCACCGCGGTGGCGGCGGTGCCGCAGGGCGACGGCTTCGTGGTCGTCGACGGCTCGGGTGTGGTCTTCCAGCGACTGGACCGGGCGCCGGACGGGTTGCCGCAGGTCCGGGTCGCCCGGCCCGGCCCCGACGACCCGGGTACGCGGGCCGGGCTGGCGGTGCTCGCCGCGCTGGGAGAGAAGCTGCGCGCGGAGCTGGTCGCAGTGGACGTGGCCGGCCTGGCCCGGATCACGCTGCTGCTGCGCGGCGAGCGTCAGGTCTTCTGGGGCGACGCCTCCCGCGGCACCGACAAGTCGACAGTGGCCACCTCGTTGCTGAGCCGCAAGGCGGACCGGATCGACGTCAGCGCGCCGGACGTGGTCACGTTCGAGTGACCCGTGGCTCAGCGAGCCCGCGCTGTGTCCCCTGTCGCTCGGTCGGCGACACGCCGGAACAGGTCCTTGGCTCCTGGCGCGGCGGCGCATACGTTGCCCCGAAGAGATCAGTGGTTGACATAACTCTAAGCCTCTAGTAGAGGGTGAGAGTTCAGCCGCCGGAGGGCACGGGGGCGTGCTCGACCGCTGATCCGGCCAAGCCGTGTGGGGTCGGCCCATGCCAATCTCGAAGGGAAAGGACCGGAGATGACACCTCCGCACAACTACCTGGCGGTCATCAAGGTCGTCGGCATCGGGGGCGGCGGCGTCAACGCCGTCAACCGGATGATCGAGGTTGGGCTCAAGGGCGTCGAGTTCATCGCGATCAACACCGACGCGCAGGCGCTGCTGATGAGCGACGCCGACGTCAAGCTCGACGTGGGCCGGGAGCTGACCCGGGGACTGGGCGCGGGCGCCAACCCGGACGTCGGCAAGAACGCCGCCGAGGACCACCGCGACGAGATCGAGGAGGTCCTCAAGGGCGCCGACATGGTGTTCGTGACCTGCGGCGAGGGCGGCGGCACCGGCACCGGCGGCGCGCCGGTCGTGGCGAACATCGCCCGCAAGCTCGGTGCGCTCACCATCGGTGTGGTCACCCGGCCGTTCTCGTTCGAGGGCAAGCGCCGGCAGGTCCAGGCCGAGGCGGGCATCGAGGAACTGCGCAACCAGTGCGACACGCTCATCGTGATCCCGAACGACCGGCTGCTCGCGCTCGGCGACCGCAACATCTCCATGATGGACGCGTTCCGCACCGCCGACCAGGTGCTCCTCTCCGGTGTCCAGGGCATCACCGACCTGATCACGACGCCGGGTCTGATCAACCTGGACTTCGCCGACGTGAAGAGCGTGATGAGCGGCGCCGGAAGCGCGCTCATGGGCATCGGCAGCGCGCGGGGCGAGAACCGCGCCGTCGAGGCGGCCGAGGCGGCGATCTCCAGCCCGCTGCTCGAGCAGAGCATGGACGGCGCGCGCGGCGTGCTGCTCTCCATCGCCGGCGGATCGGACCTCGGCCTGTTCGAGATCAACGATGCGGCGCAGCTGGTCACCGACGCGGCCCACCCGGACGCGAACATCATCTTCGGTGCGGTCATCGACGACGCGCTCGGCGACGAGGTGCGGGTCACCGTGATCGCGGCGGGCTTCGACGGGGGCACGCCGGCGTACAAGGCGGTGGAAGCGCCGCGCAAGAGCAACCAGAACCCGCCGGCCCAGCCGAACGCGCCGGTGAGCCCGCCGGCCACCATGCCGGCGCCGCAGCAGCCGTCGCGCCGGGTGCTCTTCGACGACGTCGACGTGCCCGACTTCCTGAAGAACGGGTCCTGAGCCGCGCCGATGACGGAGTCACAGACGGCGGTGCGGCCCGAGCGGCGTGCCGAACTCGCGGTCGGCCTGGCCCGGGTCCGGGCCCGCATCGCCGACGCCTGCGCGGCGGCCGGGCGGCAGCGCGACGAGGTCACACTGGTCGCGGTGACCAAGACGTACCCGGCGGCGGACGTGGTCGCGCTGGCCGGGCTCGGCGTGAGCGACGTCGGGGAGAACCGCGACCAGGAGGCGGCGCCGAAGGCGGAGGCGGTCGCCGCCGCCGGGGCCGCGCCGCGCTGGCACTTCATCGGCCAGTTGCAGCGCAACAAGGCCCGCTCGGTGGTCCGGTACGCCGACGTGGTCCAGTCGGTGGACAGCGTCCGGCTGGCCGCCGCGCTGGACGCCGCGGCCGGCGCGGTCCGGGACCGGCCGCTGGACGTGCTGGTGCAGGTGAGCATCGACGGCGACCCGGCCCGGGGCGGGGCGCTGCCGGGCGCGGCCGATCCGCAGCGAGGGCTCGACCCGGTGGCCGCGGCGGTGGCCGGCGCCGACGGTCTGCGGCTGGCGGGCCTGATGGCGGTGGCGCCGCTGGGCTGGGAGCCGGACCGGGCGTTCGCCCGGCTGGCCGAGGTGGCGGCGGCACTGCGGGCCGATCATCCGGACGCGACGGTGCTGTCGGCGGGCATGAGCGGAGACCTGGAGAGCGCGATCGGGTACGGCGCGACACATGTCCGTGTCGGCAGCGCGTTGCTCGGAATGCGCCCTGCGCTGCGGTAGCCTCACCACGACGGAAGCAAATTACATCAGTGTTGTTCAGGACGGCGTTCCCGTAGCCGGGGGCCGTGACGGGCGGACCGCGAACCGCGCGTCAGGGGATTGCCGATCCGGTCCGGTGGGCATGATCGTCCACTCGTGATCAAGCGACACGGCACGGGGGCGCGTGCCGCACGGCGGACGGAAGGGCGCGGGGATGGGTGCACTGCGCAAGGCGGGGGTCTGGCTCGGTCTCGTCGAGGAGGACGACGAGCGGGCGTACGAGGACGGTGGCTACGACAAGGGTGGCTACCGGGAATCGTCGCGCTACCGGTCGAGCCGGTACGCCGAGGAGTTCGCCGACGAGGACGACGACGAGGCCGAGGAGCCGCCGACGACGCGGAGCCGGCTCGGCGACCGGGGCCGGCTGTCCGAGCGCGCCTCCAGCCGCGCGGTCGACGCCGACCGGGCCGAGGCCGAGCGCCCGGAGCGGGCCGAGCGGTCCAGCGTCCGGTCGATCACCCGGTCCTCCGCCGGTGACACCTCGGGCGCGCTGACCTACCACACCCGGGACAACCTCGCGCTCGCGCCGCAGGCCCAGCCGCGGGAGCGGGAGCGCGTGGCGCCGGAGGACGAGCAGCGCTACCAGATCACCACGCTGCACCCGACCACGTACCGCGAGGCGCGGACGATCGGCGAGCACTTCCGCGACGGCGTACCGGTGATCATCAATCTCACCGAGATGGACGAGGCGGACGCCCGCCGGCTCGTCGACTTCGCCGCCGGGCTCGCGTTCGGTCTGCGCGGTACGATCGAGCGCGTGACCAACCGGGTGTTCCTGCTCTCACCGGCCAACGTCCAGGTCACCGCGGAGGACAAGGCCAAGATCGCTGAGGGCGGCTTCTTCAGCCTGAGCTGAGCCGCACGACCGAGGGACGTCGCCTGCCGTGTTGTCGATCCTGTTCCAGGTGCTCTACCTGCTGCTGTACATCTTCCTAATTGTCCTTTTGGCGCGATTTGTTCTCGGGGCGGTGCTGGCCTATGGTCGCCGCTGGCAACCGGGGCGGGGAGCGTCGGCGGGACTGGAAGTCGTGTGGAGCGTCACTGATCCGCCCCTGCGAGCGTTGAGGCGTGTGATCCCGCCACTGCGAATTGGTACCGTGAGCATCGACCTGGCCTCCCTTGTGCTCCTGGTTATCCTGTTCGTGCTGATGGAGTTCGTGTTTAGGCGCCTGATCTTCGCGTTTGCCTGACCAGAGCGCTTTCGCGGCCGCAACTGACCCGAGGAGTTTCGATGCCGCTGACCCCGGCCGACGTTCACAACGTCGCCTTCAAAAAGCCGCCGATCGGCAAGCGGGGGTATGACGAGGAGGAGGTCGACGCCTTCCTGGACGAGGTCGAGCGCGAGCTGGCCCGTCTGATCGAGGAGAACAACGAGCTGCGCGCCCAGGTGGAGCGCGGCGGTCGGGGTGGCGCTCCCGCCGGCCCCGGCGGTGACGCCCGCCTCGCGGCGGAGCTCAACGACGTCAAGGCCCAGCTCGACCGGGTGCAGCGCGACAAGGCGGCCGCCGAGCAGGCGGCCCGCGCGATGCAGGCCGAGCTGGAGCAGGTGCGCACGCAGGGCGGCCCGGCCGGCGTGACCGGTGACGGCGAGCAGCAGGCGCTGCGGGTGCTCATGATGGCCCAGCGCACCGCCGACGACCACGTCTCCGACGCCCGTCGCGAGGCCGACCAGCTGCTCTCCGAGGCCCGTTCGAAGGCCGAGGAGGTCACCCGGGAGGCGCGCGCCAAGGCCGACGCCCTGGAGCGGGACGCCCGCCAGCGGCACCAGGAGGCCATGGGCGGCCTGGACGCCAAGCGCACCGCGCTGCAGAAGCACATCGAGGAGCTCAAGCAGTTCGAGCGCGAGTACCGCACCCGCCTCAAGGCGTACCTGGAGAGCCAGCTGCGTGACCTCGACGGTCGCGGCCAGGGCCTCGAGGTGGAGATGAACCGCGCCGAGGGCACCCGTGCCGCCGGCAGCAACGGTCTCGCCGCGGCCGGTCTCGCCGGCTCCTACGGCGGTGGCCGCGCGGGCTCGCTCGAGTCCGGCCGCTGATCCCGCGTCGGTGGCCGTCCCCGTGACGGCCACCGACCGCCCAGACCGACACGACGCGGCCGGGGGTGAGCCGTGGTAGCCGCCAGCATCCTGCTCATCCTCGTCGCGGTCGTGCTGCTGATCGCCGGCCTCGCCGGCGGATCCAGCCTCCTGCTCATCGTCTCGATCGCGGCCAGCCTGCTGTCCGCCGTCGCCTTCGTCGCGTTCGCCCGCCAGGCCGCCGCGGCGCGGGCCACGGCCGGCCGGGAGACCGGGCCGCGACTGCGGACCGCGCACACCGTCCCGTCCCCGGACGAGCCGGTGAGCCCGGTCCCGCACCACACGTCCACGTTCGGCACCGGCGGATCCGGGTGGCGGCAACCGCCCGGGTCGCCGGTGACCGAACCGGACGACGCCCCGCCGCCGGCCGCGTACTCGCCGCCGGCCGAGCCGTTCGCCGCCGGGCCGTACACGTCGGCGTCCGGCACCGAGCCCGCTGCCGGGCCGTACACGACGTCCGACACCGAGCCCGCTGCTGGGCCGTACACGACGGCGTTCGACGGCGAGCCCGCTGCCGGGCCGTACGCGGCGCCGGATCCGGTGGTCGCGGACGCGGCGCCCTACTCGCCGCCCGGCCCGCGCGTGCCGGAGACCGCACGGCCCACCTCGCCCGCACCGGGCGAGGCGTTCGACGGCGACCCGCCGGCCGAGTTCCTCTCCACCGGTGAGGTCGCCCGGCTGGTCCGGCTGCCCGACGAGGTCCTGGTGGTCGACGGCCATCCCCGCTTCCACCTGCCCGGCTGCCCGCACCTGGTGGGCCGGGAGGACGAACCGCTGCCGGTCGCCGAGGCGGTCGCGCTGGGCTTCACCCCGTGCGCGCACTGCGCCGCCGCCACCACCCTGCTCACCGAGGCCCGGCCGCGCTGACCATGACGATCGCGGACACACTCACCGTCGCGGTGCGGGTGAAGCCCGGGGCGGCCCGCGCCCGGGTGGGCGGGCGGTTCGACGGGCCGTACGGTCCGGCGCTCGTCGTCGCGGTGCACGCGCCCGCGGTGGACGGCCGCGCCACCGAGGCGGCCCGGCGCGCGCTCGCCGACGCGCTCGGCATCCGGCCGGCGACCGTGTCGCTGCGGTCCGGCGCGGCCAGCCGGGACAAGCTGTTCCTGGTCGAGCGCCCGCACGACGGGCTGCCCGAGGTGCTGCGCCGGCTGCGCGACGGCAGCACGGCGTGAGGTCCGGTCCGGCCGGCCGGCGATGACCCCGGGGCTCGACGTCGCGCTGCTCGTGGGCGCTGCCGTGCTGCTGGTCGCGGTGGGCGCGGTGCGGTTCTCCACCCGGCTCGGCGTACCGAGCCTGCTGGTCTACCTGGCGCTGGGCGTGCTGCTCGGCGAGGCCGGCCTGGGCATCCGGTTCGACGACGTCGAACTGACCCGGGTGCTCGGCTTCTGCGCGCTCATCGTGATCATCGCGGAGGGCGGGCTGACCGCGCGGTGGAGCACGCTGCGGCCGGTGCTGGGCCTGGCCGCGGCGCTGTCCACGGTCGGCGTCGTGGTCAGCATCGTGGTCGTCGGCGTGGTGGTGCACCTGCTGCTCGGCCTGGACTGGCGGCTGTCGCTGCTCTACGGCGCGGTGCTCTCCTCCACCGACGCGGCGGCCGTGTTCGCCACGCTGCGCCGGTTGCGCCTGCCGCCCCGGCTGGTGGCCGCGCTGGAGGCCGAGTCCGGGGTGAACGACGCCCCGGTCGTGCTGCTGGTGCTGCTGCTGTCCCGCGCCGGGGTCGAGGCCGCCCACCCCTGGTGGTACGAGGTGCTGCTGCTCGGCTACGAGCTGAGCGCCGGCGCGGCGGTCGGTGTCGGCGCGGGCCTGGCCGGCCGGTACGCGCTGCGCCGGGCCGCGCTGCCGTCGGCCGGCCTGTACCCGATCGCGGTGGTCGGCTTCACCGTGCTGGCGTACGCGGCCGGCTCGGTGCTGCACGCCTCGGGCTTCCTCGCCGTGTACGTCGCGGGCGTGCTGCTCGGCAACTCGCGGCTGCCGCACCGCCAGGCCATCCTCGGTTTCGCCGACGGGCTGGCCTGGCTGGCCCAGATCGGCCTGTTCGTGCTGCTCGGCCTGCTGGTCTCGCCGAGCCGGCTGGACGCGGCGGTGCTGCCGGCCGTGATCACCGGGCTGGCCCTGCTGCTGCTCGCCCGGCCGCTGTCGGTGGCGGTCTCCGCGCTGCCGTTCCGGGTGAACCTGCGCGAGCAGCTGTTCCTGTCCTGGGCCGGGCTGCGCGGCGCGGTGCCGGTCGTGCTGGCGACCATCCCGCTGTCGCTGCACGTGCCGGGCGCGGCCCGCCTGTTCGACGCCGTCTTCGTCCTGGTGGTGATCTTCACGTTGCTCCAGGCCGGGACGCTGGCGCCGGCGGCCCGCCGGCTGGGGGTGACCGCGCCGGCCGAGGCGAGCGAGATCCTGCTGGAGACCGCCCCGCTGGAACGGATGCGCGCCGACCTGCTCCAGATGGAGGTGCCGGCCGGGTCGCGGCTGGCCGGGGTGCACGTGGACGAGCTGCGGCTGCCGGTCGGCGCGGCGGTGACGCTCGTGCTGCGCGACGGTGCCGGTTTCGTGCCGGGCGCCGACACCCGGCTCAAGGTCGGGGACAGCCTGCTCATCGTCGCCACCGCGGGTGTACGGGACGAGACCGAGCGGCGGCTGCGGGCGGTGAGCCGCCGGGGCCGGCTGGCGAGGTGGTTCGGGGAGTACGGCGAGGAGCCGGCCCGCTGATCTGCTACCGTTCCTTTTGCCCCGATTGATGGCAGTCCGGGGCGGATACGTGGGACGACGGTGCGGCACGTTGTCGGACGCCTGTACGTTCCGTATTCTTGCCAACCTCCGGAGTGCACGGCGGGCCCGCTCGCCGTGCACCCTTCCGTACGCGGACGACGCCGACGACGGCGTCCCGCCCACGCACCGCTGACCGCCGCGCCACGCGGCTGAGGGAGCTGACGATGGCGAAGCCAGCCGACACCAGGACCGCCGGTCGCAAGCCGGTGGCGAAGGCCACCCGCAGCGCGGCGGAGACCGAGAAGATCCGGGCCGCCCTGGCGGCACGGCGGGACGAGCTCAACGCCGAGTACGATCAGACGCTGAGCGAGATCACCGAGCTGCAGCGCGACCGGCTGACCGACTCGGCCGGGGACGACCAGGCCGACACCGGCACCAAGACGTTCGAGCGGGAGCAGGAGATCTCTCTCGCCAACAGCATCAAGGAACGGATCACGCAGGTCGAGCGCGCGCTGGAGCGCCTCGACGAGGGTGGCTACGGCTGGTGCGAGCGGTGCGGCAACCCGATCCCGGTGGAGCGGCTCGCCGCGTTCCCGTCGGCCACCCTCTGCGTGACGTGCAAGCAGCTGGCGGAGCGGCGCTGATCACCGCTCCCCGGCGGCCGTACGGCAGACGGTGACCACGCCGTCGCAAGCGTCGATGGGGAGCAGATGACCGCAGCACCGCCCGCCGGGTCCGGCACCACCGAGACGGGCGCCGGCGCGCCCCGCCGTAAGGCCGTCGGCCTGCTGCTCGGCGTGTCCCTGTTCTCGCTGCTGGCGGACCTCGGCACGAAGCAGCTCGCGTTGGCCGAGCTGACCGGCCGGGAGCCGGTGTCGCTGCTCGGCGGCGCGGTCTACCTCAGCCTGACCCGCAACAGCGGCGCGGCCTGGAGCATCGGCTCCGACCACACCTGGATCTTCCCGATCATCACGTTCGTGGTGATCGGGTGGATCACCTGGATGGCGCTGCGGCTGCGCTCGCTGCCGTGGGCGGTGTCGCTGGGCCTGGTGCTGGGCGGCGCGCTCGGCAACCTGATCGACCGGATCTTCCGCGCTCCAGGGCACTTCGTCGGCCACGTGGTCGACATGATCAGCCTCTTCGACCCGTACGGCCAGGTCTGGCCGGTGTTCAACCTGGCCGACAGCTCACTGGTGTGCGGCGTGGTGCTCGCGGTCTTCCTGGAGCTGACCGGCCGGCAGCGCGACGGCTCCCGGCTGCGCGACGAGAAGCGCGACGACGCCGCCCCGGCCGAGCAGCGGGAGAGCGCGTGACCTCCGCGTTCGCCGCCGGCGGCGACACCCGTTCCCTGCCCGTGCCGGACGGCCTCGACGGCATGCGCCTGGACCAGGCCGTGTCCCGCCTGCTCGGGCTCTCCCGTACCGCCGCCGCCGGCCTGATCGACGCGGGCGACGCGCTCGTCGACGGCGTGGCCCGGCCCAACTCGTACAAGGTCAAGGCGGGTTCGTGGCTGGAGGTCACGCTGCCGGCGCCGGCCGCGCCGCCCGCCGTGGTGCCGCAGGCCGTGCCCGGCCTGACAGTGGTGTACGCCGACGACGACATCGTGGTGGTCGACAAGCCGGTCGGCGTGGCGGCGCACCCGAGCCCGGGCTGGACCGGCCCCACAGTGATCGGCGGGCTGGCCGGCATCGGCCACCGGATCTCCACGAGCGGCGCCGCGGAGCGGCAGGGTGTGGTGCACCGGCTCGACGTGGGCACCACCGGGATCATGGCGGTGGCCAAGAGCGAGCGCGCGTACACCGCGCTGAAGCGGGCGTTCAAGTACCGCGAGGTGGAGAAGCGCTACCACGCCGTGGTGCAGGGTCACCCGGATCCGCTGCGCGGCACCATCGACGCGCCGATCGACAGGCACCCGCACCACGACTACCGCTGGGCCGTGGTCTCCGGCGGCAAGCCGAGCATCACGCACTACGACACGCTCGAGGCGTTCCCCGCCGCCAGCCTGCTCGACGTGCGGCTGGAGACCGGGCGTACGCACCAGATCAGGGTGCACTTCTCCAGCATGCGGCACCCCTGCGTGGGCGACCTGACCTACGGCGCGGACCCGACGCTGTCGGCCCGGCTCGGGCTGTCCCGGCAGTGGCTGCACGCCCGCTCGCTGAGCTTCGCGCACCCGGGCACCGGCGACGAGGTGACGTTCGTCAGCGAGTACCCGGACGACCTGGCCCGGGCGCTGGAGATCCTGCGCGACTGACGTGAGTGACGACGCCGCGCGGCCCCGCCGGTCCCGGTCCGCCGCGCTGACCTGGCTCGCGCTGGCCTGCGCGCTGGTGGTGCTCGTGGTGGCGGTGGCACAGCGGCGGGACCGCCCGGTGAGCGACCGTACTGTGGGCGAGGTGACCCGGGTCGGTGTGATCGACGGCGCGAGCATCCCGGCGTACCTGCGCGCCGCCGGGGACGAACTGGCCCGCCTCGACGCGCCCGACGGCTACGCGCTGGTCTCGTTCGACGGTTACCTGACCCCGGCGCGGGCGGCCGCCACGCTGGACGGCACGCGGGTCTCGGCGGTGGTGGCACGGGTGCCGCTGCCCGGCCGGCAGACCGAGATCGTCCGGATCGCGGCGCTGACCCTGCCCCGGGACGTGGTGGCCGGGATGGCCGGCGTCGCGACGCGCAAGGACCGGGAGACCGCGGACTACCGGTCCCGCGCCGCCGCCACCGCCGATCCGGAACTGCGCCGGGTGTACGACAGCGGCGCCGAGGTCGCCGCCCGCGAGGCGGAGGCGTACCGGACGGGCTGCGCCTGCGTCTACGCCGCGGTCGTCAGTGCCCCGCCGGACGCCCTGCGCGGGCTGGCCGGTCGTCCGGGCGTGCGGGTGGTGGACCCGGCGCCGGAGGTGACACGTCTGGACCGGACCGTGTTCACCCCGCCGCTTCCCGAGCAGCGTGACGTGGTCCGGCCGCCGGCCGACACCGGGCCGGCCGAGGCAGGCGGAATGGGCGATTCGTCGGAAGCCGCACGGACGGTGAGCGGACCTTCACCCACCGCCCCCGGGTCCGTCACCGGCTCCGGGGCGCCCAATCCCGCTCCCACCTCCTGAGACATCGGGGCACACGGCGACCGGGCCGATCCCATGGTGCGGCGGGCCACCGGGCGATGTGCGGCGCGGGGAGTGGTCCGAATAGGGTTTCGTTCGTAGCCTGTCAGGCGGAGATCGATGGGCTGGGGGAGGGCGAATCCTTGGACGGCAGCGAGACCGGCTGGGGTCGGCAGGGCGAGCCGGCACCGCGGTGGCGGGCGCTGCTCGACCGGGCCCGGCTCGGCGGTCGCGGCGCGGAGCACGCCGACGCCGACCGGCACGTCGAGGAGCAACCGGCGCCGCCGCCCGACCCGCTGCCCCGCCGTGGCGCGGGCACCGGGTGGACCGGCCGCGCCACCGCCGTCGGCCGGGCCCCCGACGGGTCGTACGGCGCGGAGCCCGCTTACCGGGCCGAGGCCACGTTCCGGGTCGACCCGGCCTTCCGCGCCGATCCCCGGCACGACGGCGAGCCGGCCTACCAGGCCGAACCGGCCTACCGCAGCGACCCCGAACCGTCGTGGCGCGCCGGGCAGCCCTATCCGCCCGACCCGTCCTGGCGCGCCGACCCGTCGTTCGCGCCCGACCCGCGCCCCGAGCAGCCGTTCACCGCCGAGCCGCGCCCGGAACCGTCCTGGCGGCCCGACCCGGCCCGTCCGGAGCCGCGCGGCCGGGCCGAGGCGCCGGCCGAGTCCCGGTACTCCCTTCTCGACGGCGGCTACCGGCCCGCGCCGCCGCCGCCCGAGTCCCGCTACGCGCTGCTCGACCGGGGCCGCTACCGGCCGGACACGCCGCCCGCCCCGGAGCCGGTGGTGCCCGCGCCCCGCCGCCCGCTGGAGGGCCGCTCCGGCCGGGTCGACGCGGCCCAGGTGCAGTGGCGCGCCCCGGAGCCGGACCCGGAACTGGAACGGGCCACCAGCGTGCTGCGCCGCGAGCTGGGCACCCCGCGGGTGCTCGCCTTCGCCAACCCCAAGGGCGGGGTGCACAAGACCACAGCAACCGTGCTCGCCGCCGCGACGGTGGGCAGCGTCCGCGGGCGCGGCGTGCTCGCCTGGGACGACAACGAGCTGCGCGGCACGCTCGGTCTGCGGGCCGGCAGCGCCCGGCACGCCCGCACCATCCGCCACCTGATCCACGACCTGGCGCAGATCGAGATCCTCGAAGGCAACACGCTGCTGTCGCACCTCGACGACTACCTGCGGCATGCCTCCGACGGCTCGTACGACGTGCTGGCCGGCGAGGAGAGCCCGCGCTTCGCCCAGCGGCTCGACCAGTTCACCGTCAAGCGGGTGCTGGAGCTGCTGCGCCGCACCCACGAGGTGGTCTGCGTGGACACCGGCAACAACGTGGAGAGCCCGAACTGGCGCACCGTCATGCAGGCCGCCGACCAGCTCGTGGTGACCACCGTGCCGCGCGAGGACGCGGCGTTCAGCGCGGACTGGATGCTCGACCTGCTGCACGAGGTGGGCATGGGCGAGCTGGCCGACAACGCGGTCACGCTGATCTCCTGCCCCACGCCGGGGCGTACCTCGTTGCAGGACGACCTGGAACGGCACTTCGCCACCCGGACCCGGGCGGTCGCCGTGGTGCCCTACGACCCGGCGCTGGAGACCGGCTCCTCGATCGAGTACCACCAGCTCCAGGCCGAGACCCGCAACGCCTGGCTCAAGGCGGCAGCGGTGATGCTGGAACCGTTCGCGCGCTGAGCGCCGACCACCGCCCCGAGCCGTGCCCGGGCCTGAGAGGATCAACGGGTGAGTCCGGACACCCCTGAGCCCGAGCGGGCGCGCGAGCGCACCGACGGCACCGACGCGCGCACCGACGGCACCGACGCGCGTACCGGCGACGCGGCCCCGCTTCCCGGCGGCGCGTGGCCCGAGCGCGAGCAGCCGCCCGGCTGGCCCGGCGGCCTGCCGGTACCCGCCGGCACGCCGGTCACCGCGCCCGGCGCCGACCCGCTCGCCGGATACCCGGGCGTGGTGGCGGAGCTACCCGGCGCCGACGCCACCCGATCCGGCCGCCCGCTGCTCACCACGCTCGGCGTGGTCGCACTGCTCACCGCGCTCGGCGCGCCGCTGGGCCTGCTGTGGGCATGGGCGGCGCCCGCCACCCCGGTCCGGCAGACCCCCGCCGGCACGGTCTACGCGACCACGCAGCCGGAGCAGCCGATCGCCGCGGACGGCTGGTTCAGCCTCCTGACGCTCGGCTTCGGCGTGCTCGCCGCGATCGCCCTGTGGGTGCTGCTGCGCCGCCGGCGCGGCCCGGCCGGCCTGCTCGCGGTGACGCTCGGCGGTCTCGGCGCGGCGGTGGTGGCCTGGCAGGTCGGCCGCCGGATCGGGCTGTCGACGTTCCAGCGGCTGGTGGAGACCGCGCCGCCGGGCACCGCCTTCACCAAGCCCGTCGACCTGCGCGCCGGCGGCGTCGACTGGTACGGCCCGCTGCCGGTGCCGCACGGGAACCTGCTGCTCGCCGCGTTCGGCGCCGCCGTCACGTACACGCTGCTGGCGGGCTGGTCGCGGTGGCCGTCGCTGCGGCCGGAGCCGGAGCCCGACGCGGCCTGGCCGCCGCCCCCGCCCGGGTTCAGTTCGGCGCCGGGGGACCAGCCAGCTCGCTGAGCGGCACCGGCACCGCGCGCACCTGCCGCAGCAACGCCGTCTCCCGGTTGAGCAGGCGCAGCTCGGCGCGCAGCCGCCCGGCGGTGTCGTCGACGGCGAGCAGCCGCTGCCGGTCGGCGACGGTCAGCGCGGCGGTCGCGGCGACCAGGTGCGACAGGACCGTCGGATCCTCCGGCAGCTGCTCGGTGATCTCCTGCTGGTCCGGCCGGATCAGGCCCAGGTATTGCCGGAACACCGAGATCACCCGGGCCGCCAGCAGGTCGGAGACCTCGTCCGGGCCGTCCGGCTCCGGCAGCCACTCCACCTCGGCGGTCAGGTACGGCTCGGCGGAGGCGTCCACCTCGGCGACCCGGAACCGCCGCCGCCCGACGGTGACGATGTCGAAGCCGCCGTCGGCCAACTCGGTGACCTGCCGCAGCTCGGCGGTGCAGCCGACCTCGTGCAGCGTGACGTCGCCGCCGGGCGGCCCGGAACGCCCCGGCGGCCCGGCCTCCCAGCCGGCCTGGATCGCCACCACGCCGAACTCGCGCGGCGCGCCCTCGGGCAGGCCCACGAGGTGGCGCACCAGCGCCTTGTAGCGCTCCTCGAAGATGTGCAGCGGAAGGACCAGCCCGGGGAAGAGGACGGTCCCGAGCGGGAACACCGGCAGCCGTGCGCTCACGTGATCGAGCGTATCGCCAACCCGCCCGCCCGCGCGTGTCCCGGCTCACCGTCCCGGCGTGCGGGCGGCCCCGGCCGGTGACACCGGCGGCGGCCTAGACTCGCAGGCGTGCTGAATCGGATCGACCTGCGCGGCGGGGCCCGTGACCCGCGCCGCCTGCTGCCCCGTGCCCAGCTCGACGTCTCCGTGGCGGTCGAGCGGATCCGCCCGCTCGTGGAGGCGGTCCGGGACCATGGGTACCCGGCGATCCGGGAGGCGAGCGAACGGTTCGACGGCGTCTCGCCGGAGCGGCTGCGGGTGCCGGTCGAGACGATCCGCGCCGCCGAGGACGAGCTGGACCCGCAGGTACGCGCCGCGCTGCTGGAGTCGATCACCCGTGCCCGCAAGGTCCACGCCGACCAGCGCCGCACCGACCACACCACGACTGTGGTGCCCGGCGGCACGGTGACCGAGCGGTGGGTGCCGGTCGACCGGGTCGGTCTCTACGTGCCCGGCGGCCTGGCCATGTACCCGTCGACGGTGGTGATGAACGTGGTCCCGGCCCAGGCGGCCGGGGTGCGCTCCCTGGTGGTGGTGAGCCCGCCGCAGAAGGACAACGACGGGCTGCCGGACCGCCGGGTCCTCGCCGCCTGCGCGCTGCTCGGCGTGGACGAGGTGTACGCGGTCGGCGGCGCCCAGGCGGTCGCCATGCTCGCGTACGGCGCGAGCGTCGACCCGGCCGGGGACGAGCGCTGCGAGCCGGTCGACATGATCACCGGTCCGGGCAACATCTGGGTCACCGCCGCGAAGCGGCTGCTGCGCGGCGTGGTCGGCATCGACGCCGAGGCCGGCCCGACCGAGATCGCGATCCTGGCCGACGACACCGCCGACCCGGCGCACGTCGCGGCCGACCTGATCAGCCAGGCCGAGCACGACCCGCTGGCCGCGAGCGTGCTGGTCACCCCGTCCACGGCGCTGGCCGACGCGGTCGACGCGGAGCTGGCCCGGCAGGCGCCGGCGGCCAAGCACGCCGAGCGGATCGGCACCGCGCTGCGCGGCGAGCAGAGCGGCGTGGTCCTGGTCGACGACCTGGAGGCAGGGCTGCGGGTGGTCGACGCGTACGCGGCCGAGCACCTGGAGATCCAGACCGAGAACGCCCGCGACTGGGCGCTGCGGGTCCGCAACGCCGGGGCGGTGTTCGTCGGCGCCTGGTCGCCGGTGTCGCTCGGCGACTACTGCGCGGGCTCCAACCACGTGCTGCCCACCGGCGGCTGCGCCCGGCACTCCTCCGGGCTGTCCGTGCAGTCGTTCCTGCGCGGCGTGCACCTGGTCGAATACACCCAGGACGCGCTGCGCGAGGTGGCGCCGCACGTGGTCACGCTGGCGACCGTGGAGGACCTGCCCGCGCACGGCCAGGCGGTCAGCGTCCGGTTCCCCGGGGGCGGCCCGTCGTGACCACGCTCGACGACCTGCCGATCCGCGACGACCTGCGCGGACGGACGCCGTACGGGGCGCCGCAGCTCGACGTGCCGGTGCGGCTGAACACCAACGAGAACTCCTACCCGGTGCCCGAGCCGGTGGTGGCGGCGATCGGCAAGGCGGTCGCCGCCGAGCTGCGCGACCTCAACCGCTACCCGGACCGGGACGCGGTGGCGCTGCGCGCCGACCTGGCCGCCTACCTCGGCCACGGGCTCACCGCCGACCACGTGTGGGCGGCGAACGGCTCCAACGAGATCCAGCAGCAGCTGCTCCAGGCGTTCGGCGGTCCGGGGCGCACCGCGCTCGGGTTCACCCCGGCGTACTCGATGCACCCGCTGCTGACGCTCGGCACCGGCACCCGGTGGGTGCCCGCCCGGCGCGGCGAGGACTTCGGGCTCACCGCCGGCGAGGCGGTGGCCCAGGTCCGCGAGCACCGGCCGGACGTGGTGTTCCTCTGCTCGCCGAACAATCCGACCGGCACCGCGCTCGACCCGGCGGTGGTCGCCGCCGTGCTGGACGAGGCACCGGGCATGGTGATCGTGGACGAGGCGTACGCCGAGTTCGCCCGTCCCGGCACGGTGAGCGCGCTCGCCGTGCTGCCCGGTCACCCGCGGCTGGTGGTGACCCGCACCATGAGCAAGGCGTTCGGGTTCGCCGGCGGCCGGCTCGGCTACCTGGCGGCCGACCCGGCGGTGGTGGACGCGGTGCAGCTGGTCCGGCTGCCGTACCACCTGTCCGCACTCACCCAGGCCGCCGCCCGCGCGGCGCTGGCGCACCGGGACGCTCTGCTCGGCACCGTGGCCGCGATCAAGGAGCAGCGGGACCGGATCGTCGCCGAGCTGCGCGCCCGGGGCCACCGGGTGGCCGACAGCGACGCCAACTTCGTGCTGTTCGCCGTCGAGGGGGACCAGGCGGTGGCCTGGCGTACCCTGCTCGATGCCGGCGTGCTGGTGCGCGACGTCGGCCTGCCCGGCTGGCTGCGCGTCACCGCCGGAACCCCGACCGAGACCGACGCCTTCCTCACCGCGATGGAGACAGTTTCATGAGCCGGATCGCCCGGATCGAGCGGGTCACAAACGAGACGAAGGTGCTCGTCGAGATCGACCTCGACGGCACCGGCAAGGCCGACATCGAGACCGGCGTCGGCTTCTACGACCACATGCTCAACCAGATCGCCCGGCACGGCGGCTTCGACCTGACCGTGCACACCGTCGGTGACCTGGAGATCGACGCGCACCACACGATGGAGGACACGGCGCTCGCGCTGGGCGCGGCGTTCGACCGGGCTCTGGGTGACAAGGCCGGCATCCGGCGGTACGGCTCGGCCACCGTCCCGATGGACGAGGTGCTGGTCCGGGCCGCGGTAGACCTGTCCGGCCGCCCGTACGTGGTGCACGACGAGCCGGCGCTGGCCCCGTACATCGGGCCGGTCTACCCGACGAGCATGACCCGGCACATCTGGGAGTCGTTCGGCCAGTCGGCCCGGATCACGCTGCACGTGGACGTGCTGCGCGCGGCTCGTCCCGGCGGCCACCCGGACGCCCACCACGTGGTCGAGGCGCAGTTCAAGGCCGTCTCCCGCGCGCTGCGCGAGGCCACCGCTATCGATCCGCGTAACGCGGGTGTGGTGCCGTCGACGAAGGGCGCTCTCTGATGAGCGCGAGGAACGCAGCGCAGCGGAGTCCCGCAGTCGCGAATGGAAGGTGGCTCTGATGAGCGCGAGGAACGCAGCGCAGCGGAGTCCCGCAGTCGCGAATGGAAGGTGGCTCTGATGAAGGTGCTGCCCACGCTTCTGTTGATCCTGGCCGGCCTGCTGGTCGGCGGGACGTGGTCGCTGCTCAAGCAGGGCGCCCCTCGCGCCGCCGTGGTGATCACCGGTCTGCTGGCCCTGCTGGCGACCGCTGCCGGGGTGCTCTGGCTGCTGCCGGGGGAGAGCTGATGACGCGGCGGGTGGTGGTGCTCGACTACGGCTCGGGCAACCTGCGGTCGGCCGAGCGCGCGGTGGCGCGCGCCGGCGCCGACGTGACTGTCACCGACGACCTGGACGCCGCCGCGTCGGCCGACGGCCTGGTGGTGCCGGGCGTGGGCGCGTTCGCCGCGTGCATGGCCGGGATCGAGGCGCTGGGCGCCGGGCCGGTCATCGCCGACCGGGTCGCCGCCGGGCGGCCGGTGCTGGGCATCTGCGTCGGCATGCAGATCCTGTTCGGGCACGGCGAGGAGCACGGCGTGGTCACCAAGGGGCTCGGGCTGCTGCCCGGCGGCGTGACCCGGCTGCCCGCGCGGCGGCTGCCGCACATGGGCTGGAACACCGTGCGGCCGCCGGCCGGCTCGACGCTGTTCGCCGGACTGCCGGCGGGCACCCGGTTCTACTTCGTCCACTCCTACGGGGTGACCGACCCGGCGGCGCTGGCCGAGGCGGGGGCCACTGTGACCACCTCGCACCACGGCGCGGACTTCGTCGCGGCGGTGGAGCGGGGGCCGCTGTCGGCCGCGCAGTTCCACCCGGAGAAGTCGGCCGACGCCGGTGCCGCGCTGCTGCGCAACTGGCTCGGCACGCTGTGACCGGCCCGCTGGCGGGCACGCGGGCGTCCGCGTGAGCAAGGAGCGGGCCCGCCGCCGCGCGGCGCGCGAGGCCGAGCAGGAGCGGGCGCGCGCCGTCCGCGCCCGCCGGGTGGCGCGCCGGGAGCGGCGTCGTTCTCTGGTACACCGGCTGACGCCATCGCTGCGGCGCGGCCGTACCGGCCGGCTGCGCCGGCACACCCGCCGCGAGCGGGCGACGATCCTGGTGCTCACCGTGGTGGCGGTGGCCGCCATCTGGAATCTGGTGGACGACCTCGCGCTGCGGCTGGTGCTGGTCGTGTTGTTGTTGCTGGTCCTGCCCGCGATCGTGGTGATCGCGCTGGACCGTCGTTGAGGATCCGAGGAGAGAAGCGTTGAGCCTCACCCTGTTGCCCGCCGTGGACGTCGCCGACGGCCAGGCCGTCCGGCTCGTGCAGGGCGCCGCCGGTAGCGAGACCGCGTACGGCGACCCGCTGGACGCGGCGCTGGCCTGGCAGTCCGACGGCGCGGAGTGGATCCACCTGGTCGACCTGGACGCGGCGTTCGGGCGGGGCTCCAACGCCGCGCTGCTCGCCGAGGTGGTCGGCAAGCTGGACGTGAAGGTGGAGCTGTCCGGCGGCATCCGTGACGACGAGTCGCTGCGGGCGGCGCTCGGCACCGGGGCGGCCCGGGTCAACATCGGCACCGCCGCGCTGGAGGATCCGCAGTGGTGCGACCGGATCTGCGGCGAGTACGGCGACCGGGTGGCGATCGGGCTGGACGTGCGCGGCCGTACCCTGTCGGCGCGCGGCTGGACCCGCGACGGCGGTGACCTCTACGAGGTGCTGGCCCGGCTGGACGCCGCGGGCGCGGCGCGGTACGTGGTCACCGACATCACCAAGGACGGCACCATGCGCGGGCCGAACCTGGACCTGCTGCGCGAGGTGTGCGCCCGCACCGACGCCCCGGTGATCGCCTCCGGTGGTGTGTCCACGCTGGACGACCTGCGGGCGCTGGCCACGTTGGAGCCGGTGGGGGTGGAGGGCGTGATCGCCGGCAAGGCGCTCTACGCGGGCGCGTTCACCGTCGCCGAGGCGCTGGCGACGCTGCGGGCCGGCGCGTGACGGCCGAGCCGGCCGAGAGGCCGGTGGACGCCGGGGTGGTGACCCGGCTCGGCTCGGGCGGCCCGTGGGAGGCGCTCTACGGCTACTCGCGGGTGGTCCGGGCCGGCGCACTGGCGATCACGGCCGGCTGCACGTCCACGGTGGACGGCCGGGTCGCGCACGCCGGCGACGCGGCGGCGCAGACCGCGCAGGCGATCCGGATCGGCCTGGACGCGCTGGCCGAGGTCGGCGCCGGGCCGGGGGACGTGGTGCGGACCCGGATGTACGTGACGGACCGGATCTACGCCGACGAGGTGGGCCGGGCGCACAACGCGGTGTTCGGCCCGGTGCGCCCGGTCGCCACGATGGTGGTGGTGGCCGGGCTGATCGACCCGGATCTCCTGGTCGAGGTCGAGCTGGAGGCGTACCTGCCGGACCGCTGAGCGGTGCCGGGTGACCGGCGCCGCACCGCTCCACGCCCCGATAAGTTGTGCACAACTTGATTGCGCGCTACGGTTCAGGGCGTGACCGATGATCTGGTACTGCGCCGGCAGGTGTGCTTCGCGCTCTACGCGGCGTCGCGCGCCCTGACCGACGTCTACCGGCCCATCCTCGACGAGCACGGGCTGACCTACCCGCAGTACCTGGTGCTGCTGGTGCTCTGGGAGCACGACGACGACGCCCCCACGGTCTCCGAGCTCGGCGCTGCGCTCCGGCTCGACTCCGGCACGCTCTCCCCGCTGCTCAAGCGGCTGGAGGCGGCCGGTCTGGTGGTGCGTACCCGCTCGGCGGCGGATGAGCGCCGGGTCGAGGTGGGCCTCACCGACCGGGGCCGGGCGCTGCGGGAGCGGATGGGTGACGTGCCGCGGCAGGTGGCATCCGCCACCGGGCTCACCGAGGCCGAGCTGGTCTTCCTCCACGGCATCCTCACCCGGGTCACCGAGACGATCCACCGACAGAAGGAGCAGTGACATGCAGGTGCTCTACACCGCCTCCGCCCGCGCCACCGGCGACGGCCGCGACGGTCACGTCCGGACCTCCGACGGCACGGTCGAGCTGGACCTCGCCGTACCGAAGGAGATGGGGGGCGCCGGCGGCGCGGCCAACCCGGAGCAGCTCTTCGCGGCCGGCTACGCGGCCTGCTTCCACTCCGCGCTGCGCGTGGTGGCCCGCCAGGCCAAGGCGGACGTCTCCGGCTCCGTCGTCGAGGCCGAGGTGGGCATCGGCCCGAACGGCAGCGGCGGTTACGGCCTGGCCGTGACGCTCGTGGTGGACCTGCCCGCTGTCGAGCGCGCGGCTGCCGAGCAGCTCGTCGACGCGGCCCACCAGGTCTGCCCCTACTCCAACGCGACCCGTGGGAACGTCGAGGTGACCCGCACGGTCCGCGAGGCCCTGTGAGCACGAGGAGTGCAGCGCAGCGGAGCCCCGCAGTGCGAACCGAGGAGGCCCGATGAGTGAGGCGCGCGTCAACCGGGAGATCCATCTGGCGTCCCGGCCGGACGGCTGGCCGACGCCGGAGAACTTCCGGCTGGTCACCACCGAGGTGCCGACGCCGGGCCCGGGACAGGTAGTGGTCCGAAACCGGTTCATGTCCGTCGACCCGTACATGCGCGGGCGGATGAACGACGTCAAGTCGTACGTGCCGCCGTTCGCGCTCGACGCCCCGCTGGACGGCGGCGCCATCGGTGAGGTGGTGGCCGGCGAGGCCGGTGGCGTCAAGCCCGGCGACACGGTGCTGCACGGGCTCGGCTGGCGCGAGTACGCGCTGGTGGACGCCAAGGGCGTGCGCAAGGTCGACCCCGGCCTGGCGCCGGTCACCGCGTACCTGGGCGTGCTCGGCATGACCGGGCTGACCGCGTACGCCGGGCTGCTCGACGTGGCGGCGATGAAGCCGGGGGAGACCGTGTTCGTCTCCGGCGCGGCCGGCGCGGTGGGCAGCATGGTGGGCCAGATCGCGAAGCTGCGCGGCGCCGGCCGGGTGATCGGCAGCGCCGGTTCCGCGGCGAAGGTGGAACGACTCACCGCGCTCGGCTTCGACGCCGCCTTCGACTACCACGACGGCCCGGTGTACAAGCAGCTCAAAGCGGCCGCCCCGGACGGCGTCGACGTGTACTTCGACAACGTCGGCGGCGATCACCTGGAGGCCGCGATCGGGGCGATGAACCTGCACGGCCGGGCCGCCATCTGCGGCATGATCGCGCAGTACAACGCCACCGAGCCGCCCGCCGCGCCGCGCAACCTGGCGCTGGTGATCGGCAAGCGGCTGACGCTGCGTGGCTTTCTCGTCGGTGACCACGGTCACCTGCGGGAGCAGTTCGTGCAGGAGGTGGCGGGCTGGCTGCGGGAGGGCCGGCTGTCGTACGACGAGACGATCGTCGACGGCATCGAGCAGGCCCCCGAGGCGTTCCTCGGCCTGCTGCGCGGCGAGAACCTCGGCAAGATGCTGGTCCGTCTCTGACCGGTGCGAACGCACTCCACCGCGGGCGGCGGTGACCGGCCTCACCGGCGGGTCACCACCGCCCGCGCGTTCGTTAGGCTCGGGGCATGACGGTGGCGGTACGGGTCATCCCGTGTCTGGACGTGGACGCCGGGCGCGTGGTCAAGGGGGTCAACTTCCTCGACCTGCGTGACGCCGGCGACCCGGTGGAGCTGGCGGCGGCGTACGACCGGGCCGGCGCGGACGAGCTGACCTTCCTCGACGTCACCGCCTCGTCCAGCGACCGGGGCACCATGCTCGACGTGGTGCGGCGCACCGCCGAGTCGGTCTTCATCCCGCTGACAGTGGGCGGCGGTGTCCGCCGGGTCGCCGACGTCGACACGCTGCTGCGCGCCGGTGCGGACAAGGTCGGCGTGAACACCGCGGCCATCGCCCGGCCGGAGCTGATCGCCGAGATCGCCGACCGGTTCGGCCGGCAGGTCCTGGTGCTCTCGCTGGACGTGCGCCGCGCACCGGACGGCACGACGCCGAGCGGTTTCGAGGTGACCACGCACGGCGGCCGGCGGGGCACCGGGCTGGACGCGGTCGAGTGGGCGGCGCGCGGCGCCGAGCTGGGCGCGGGCGAGATCCTGCTCAACTCGATGGACGCCGACGGCACCAAGGCCGGATTCGACCTGCCGCTGATCCAGGCGGTCCGCGAGGTGGTCGACGTGCCGGTGATCGCCAGCGGCGGCGCGGGCGAGGTGGCCCACTTCCCGCCGGCCGTCGGCGCCGGGGCGGACGCGGTGCTCGCGGCGAGCGTCTTCCACTTCGGCGAACTCACAGTCGGCGAGGTCAAGGACGCGCTGCGCGGCGCGGGCCACCCGGTGCGCTGAGGCGGCGGTCACTGCCGGCCGGAGTGCCCCTCGGGGGAGCGGCGCGGCATCGGGATCGACCGGACCACGTACTCCTGCACGGCGGCGGCGTGGTCGTCCTCGTCGAGGTGCCACTCGGACTCGGCGGGCGGGTGCCGCCGGGTCAGCACGCCCTGCACGGTGTCCACTGTGGTGCCGAGACCGGCGCTGGGCCGGGTGCGCCAGAGCCGCTCACCGTCCGGGGTGACCCGGAACCAGCCGTCGGCCACGCTGACCAGGCCCGCGCCGACGAGCCGCCGGACTGCGCCCTCCACCTCGTGCCGCTCCGGGATGGCCTGGTTGAGGTGGTCGGCTGTGGAGAGGACGTCGGCCAGCCGTACGCCTTCGGGGCGGCGTGTCGCGGCGGCCCGCCGGTGCCGGCCGGCGCCACTGGCGATGACAAGCGCGACGAAGATCCAGGCGTCGCTCCAACGCCATCCGTTCTCCCCCATGCAGGAATGATGCCCGGCCGCGACGGCGGAGGAAACACCTGGTTTCCCGGTTGTGCGTCGTCGCAGCTCAGCGCGTTGCGGTCGGTACCGGGCCGTGGCGGTCGGCCCGGCTGCGGTCACGTAGCGTACGCACCCGCCGCCGGCCGTGCGGGCAGCGCGAAGACCGGGATGAAGAACTGGGCCAGCGGGCCGATGGTGAGCGCGTACGCCACCGTGCCGAGGCCGACGGTGCCGCCGAGCAGCCAGCCGAGCGCCAGCACGGTGATCTCGATGACGGTGCGGACCAGCCGGACCGAGAAGCGGGGGTGGCGGGCGACGAAGCCGGTCATCAGCCCGTCGCGCGGGCCGGGGCCGAGCCCGGCGCCGATGTAGAGGCCGGTGGCGGCGCCGTTGGCGACGATCCCGGCGACGAGCAGCGCGACGCGTGCCGGCATGCCCTCTCCGGGCGGCAGCACGGTCAGGGTGGCGTCGACGACCAGTCCGATCACCACGACGTTGCTGACCGTGCCGAGGCCGGGCCGCTGCCGCAGCGGGATCCAGAGCAGCAGCACGAGGGCGCCGACGGCGATGGTGACGGTGCCGAAGGACAGGCCGGTCTGCCGGGCGAGCCCCTGGTGGAACACGTCCCACGGGTCCAGCCCCAGCTCCGACCGGATCATCAGCGCCATGCTCACGCCGTAGAGGACCAGCCCGGCGTAGAGCTGGGTGAGCCGCCGCACCGGTCGGTGCCGGAGATTGCCAAGCTGTGCCATGCATGCCACCCTAGGGGCCAATCGCGGCTATCAAGGGTGCCAATTTCGGAGGTGTGGCCATGACCAGCCAGGTGCGCGGCGTCCAATTGGCGCGACTCCTCGGCCAGTGGCATGCCCTGCCGGGCCGTCGGCGCAGCCCCGACTACGCCGCGCTCGCCGGCGCCGTCCGCGGCTTGCTCGCCGACGGGCGGCTGCCTCTCGGGGTACGCCTGCCGGCCGAGCGGGAGCTGGCCGAGGCGCTGCGGATCAGCCGGACCACTGTCACCGCCGCGTACCGGGAACTGCGGGAGAGCGGCCACCTGGCCAGCCGCCGGGGCGCGGGGAGCTGGACCATGCTGCCCGGCGGGCACCGGGTGGCCAGCACCGGCCTGTGGACGCCGCTCGACGACCGCGACATGATCGACCTCGGCGTGGCCGCGCTGTCCGCGCCCCCGCAGCTCGTCCCCGCCGCCCGGGCCGCGGCCGAGGACCTGCCCCGCTACCTCGGCGGCGCCGGCTACCACCCGACCGGCATCATCGAGCTGCGCGAGGCGGTGGCCCGCGCCTACACCGAACGCGGTCTGCCCACCAGCCCGGAGCAGATCATGGTCACCAGCGGCACCCAGCACGCGCTGGACCTGGTGCTGCGGCTGGCCCTGTCGCCCGGCGGCGCCGTGCTCGTCGAGTCGCCCACCTACCCCAACGCGCTGGCCGCGCTGTCCGCCCGGCGGGCCCGGATCGCCACGCACGGCCTGTCCGACGAGGGCTGGGACGCCGAACTTCTGCTCGGCAGCCTCCGGCAGACCCGGCCGAAGCTCGCGTACGTGATCCCCGAGTTCCAGAACCCGACCGGCCACCTCATGGCCGCCGACCTGCGCGAGCGGCTGGTCGGCACGGCCCACGCGGCCGGCACCGACCTGGTGGTCGACGAGTCCTTCGTCGACCTGCCGCTGGACGACACCACGCTGCCGCCGCCGGTGGCCGTCTTCGACAGGCACTCCCGGGTGATCAGCATCGGCGGCATGAGCAAGCCCTACTGGGGCGGGCTGCGGATCGGCTGGGTCCGCGCCTCCGCGCCCCAGGTGCAGCGGCTGGCCGCGGCCCGGGTCGGGGTGGACATGGCCAGCCCGGTGCTCGACCAGCTCGTCGCCGTGCACCTGCTCACCGAGGCGCCGGCCATCGTGGCGGCCCGCCGGGCCCAGCTCGTCGCCCAGCGGGACGCCCTGGTCGCCGCGCTCGCCGACCGGCTGCCCGACTGGCGCGTACGCGTGCCGAGCGGCGGTGTCACGCTCTGGGCCGAGCTGGACGGCCCGATCTCCAGCGCGCTGGCCCGCGCGGCCGAGGAGGTCGGCGTACGGCTGGCGCCCGGACCCCGGTTCGGCCTGGACGGGACGCTGGAGCGCTTCCTGCGGCTGCCCTTCACGCTGCCCGCCGACGAGCTGGTGGAGGCGGTCGGGCGCCTCGCGGCGGTCCGCTACGACCTGGACCGCACCAGCCGCCCGCAGTGGCGGGAGCCGAGCGTCATCGCCTGAGCGCGCGGTGCCCGTTCCGGTGGTGAATGCGCCGAACGACGGCTGCGGGACGGACGGTGCCCGCACACTGCCCGGGTGGGGAACGGGAGTGGAGTCCGGCGGTCGTGGACCGTGCGGTCCGCCGCCCCGGGTTCCCGCACCACCCGGCTGGAACTCTTCTACGACCTGGTCTTCGTCTTCGCGTTCCTGAACGTCACCACGCTCACCGCCTCGGAACTCACGCCGGCCAACCTCTACCGCTTCCTGCTGGTGCTGGCGCTGCTCTGGTGGTCGTGGACCGGCTTCGCCCGGATGGGCAACTTCTTCCGCGCCGACCAGGGCGTGCTGCCGCTGGTCGGCTTCGTCACAGTGGCGGCGACGTTCATGCTGGTGCTCAGCGAGCCCAGCGCGTTCGAGGACCTCCCCGGCGGGCTGCCCGGCCCGCTGGTCTTCGCCGGCTGCTACTTCGTGATCCGGATGGCCCAGCTCACCGTCTTCGGCTGGGTGGACCGCGCCGACCCGGTCCGGCGCCGCCGGCTTCTGCTGCGCGCCGCGTTCCCGGCCGCCGCCACGGTGCTGCTGGTCATCGCCGGAACCGTGCCGACGCGGCTGCCGCAGGAGCGGTTCGCGATCCCGCTGCAACTGGCGCTCTGGACGCTGGCGCTGCTCGTCGAGTACGTCGGCGGGGTGACGCTCGCCCGTCAGTGGTGGGTGGTGGTCTCGGCCGGGCACTGGGCCGAACGGCACGCGCTGATCGTGCTGGTCGCGCTCGGTGAGTCGATCATCGCCCTCGGCTTCGGCCCGAAGCACGGGCTGCCGCTGACCGGGCCGGTGGCGGTGTCGGCGCTGCTCGGCATCGTGGTCGTCGCGGCGCTGTGGTGGGCGTACTTCGACACGCTCGCCTTCGCGATGGAACAGGCGCTGCACCACGCCCGGGACGAGGCCACCCGGCTCCGGTTGGCCAGGGACGTCTACACGTTCATGCACCTGCCGATGGTCGCCGGGATCATCCTCTACGCGCTCGGCCTCAAGGATCTGCTGGCCGAGGCCGCCGACCCGGCCACGCCCACCTGGGGGCTGCCGCTGGGCGACTTCTGGGGCGCGATCCTGTTCGGCGGGGTGGCGTTGCACCTGCTCAGCCTCGCCGGGTGCTGGTGGCTCGCGCTACGCGAGGTGCACCGGCCGCTGCTGCTCACGGTGGTGGCGCTGGTTGTGGTCGGCCCGTTCGTCTTCCGTATCCCGGAGCTGATCGCGCTCGGTGTGCTCGCGGTGATCACCGGCGTCGGTGTCACCTGGGAGACGCGCCGCGAGGACGGCCTCCGGCGCCGGGTACGCCGGCTCGCGCTGGAGGAGCAGATCGCCGCCGAGGCCGAACAGAGCCGGTGGCGGCGGGGGCACCTGTGAACGGCGTGCGGCCGTGCCCCGGGACGGTGGGGCACGGCCGGCGCGACCGTGTGGCGGTACGGGCTACAGCTCGGCGAGCGTGCCCTCGTACATCTTGTCGATCTCGGAGGCGAAGTTCGTCTCCACGCTGCGGCGCTTGATCTTCAGCGACGGCGTGACCTCGCCGTCCTCGATGGTCAGGTCGCGGGGAAGGATCGTCACCTTCTTGATCGTCTCCCAGCGGTTGAGCTTGGCGTTCAGCTCGGCCACGTACCCCTCGACCATCTCCCGCGCCTGCGGCGAGGTGACGATCGTGGTGTAGTCGCTGCCCTCCAGCGGGGTGCCGGCGGCCCAGCCCTTGATCGCGTCCGGGTCCAGCGTGACGAGCATGGTGCAGTAGTTGCGCGCCTGCCCGATCACCACGGCCTGTGAGGTGTACGGGCACACCGCCTTGAACATGCCCTCGATGTGCGACGGCGCGACGTACTTGCCGCCGGACGTCTTGACCAGGTCCTTCTTCCGGTCGGTGATGCGCAGGTAGCCGTCGGCGTCGAGCGTGCCGATGTCACCGGTCCGGAAGAAGCCGTCCTCGGTGAACGCGGCGGCGGTCTCCTCGGGCAGGTTGTGGTAGCCGCGCATGACCGGCTTGCCGCGCAACAGGACCTCGCCGTCGGTGTCGATCCGGCACTCCAGGTCGCCCATGGCCCGGCCCACGCTGCCGATCTTCAGCCCGTCGGGCGGGTTCACGAACGCGCCCGCGCTGGTCTCGGTCAGGCCGTAGCCCTCGGAGATGGGCAGGTTGGCGGCGGCGAAGAAGGTGGCGATCTCCTTGCTCAGCGGCGCCGCGCCGGAGACCAGCACCCGCATCCGGCCGCCGAGCCGGGCCTGGAGCTTGCTGAACACGAGCTTCTCGGCCAGCGCGTACTTCATCCGCAGCCCGGCCGGGACCGGCTTGCCGGCCTGCTCCAGCGCGACCTTCTCCTTGCCGACCCCGACGCCCCAGGCGAAGATCTTGGCCTTGGCGCCGCCGGCGCCCTGAGCGGTGGTGACAGCCTTGTTGTAGACCTTCTCGAAGACCCGGGGCGCGCCGCACATGAGCGTCGGCTGCACCACGCCGAGCAGTTCGACGAGCTTGTCCACCCGGCCGTCGACGTACGTGGGCAGGCCGACGTGGGTGGCGCCGCAGAGCAGAGTCTTGCCGAACGAGTGCGACAGCGGCAGCCACAGGTATTGCAGGTCGTCGACGCGCAGCAGGCCCAGCTCGGCCTGCGCCACGCCCTCCCAGCACCAGCCGCCGTGCAGCAGCTCCACGCCCTTCGGGCGGCCGGTGGTGCCCGAGGTGTAGATCAGCGTTGCCAGGTGGTCCGGGCCGATGCCGGCGACGAGCATGTCGATCAGGTCCGGCTCCGCGCTCAGCGCGGCGGCGCCCCGCTCCTCCAGCTCGGCCAGGGTGAGCTGCGGGACGGCCGCCGCCGGGTCGGGCGTGCCGTCGAAGAGCACCACGTGGGTCAGCGCGGGCAGGTCCGCCCCGGCGATCTTCGCCGCCTGGGCCTGGTTCTCCGCGAACAGCACCTTCGAGCCGGAGTCGGCGATGATGTAGACCGCGTCCTCGGGCTCGGTGGTGGGGTAGACGGTGGTGGTGGCACCACCGGCGCACATGATGCCGAAGTCGGCGAGCACCCAGTCCAGGCGCGTGTTGGCCAGGATCGCGACCGGGTTCTCCAGGCCGACACCGAGCCCGTGCAACCCGGCGGCGATCGCCTTGGCGCGCTGCCCGACCTGCTCCCACGTCAGCCAGACCGGGCCCGAGTCGTCGGGGGCGGGGTGGGCGAAGGCGTGCCGGTCGGGGGAGTCCGCCACACGCTTGAGGAACATGTCCGGTACGGAACGGTACGGTACATCGAGAGCCATCGCTGTAGCCGCCTTCAGGGGTGGAGGGACGTGACGGGGGTCACGCCGGTCTGCGGTTACCGAAGGGTATTGCGTGCACCCGGCCAGCGGCTAGCCCCGATCGGCCGAGTCGTCAGCGGTCCCGCCTGCTGGAACCGGTCAGGCGTACCGGCTGGCCGCGCGGGACCAGTCGTAGGTGGCCCGGATCCAGTCCCGGCGGGTGTCCAGGAACGCCCGCATCCCCTTATCGGCCACGGCGCTCAGCGCCGCGTCCCGCTCCGCGTACGTGGCGAGGGTCTTGTTGAACCGGTCCGCCGCCGCGTACAGCGCCGCCGACTCGTCCTGCCCGGTCTCGCCCGCGATCGTGGTGACCAGGTTGTGCGCCTCCGGGCTGGCGCCCCGCTCCTTGCCGTAGGAGAACAGGTCGTTGCACCAGCAGATCAGGTCGGTGGCGAGGGCGTCCAGCACGGTGAGCGCCGGCGCGACCCGCTGGTCGGCGCGGGGCGCGGACGGGCGGGCCAGGTCGGTCACAGTGAAACTGGGGCGCACCCCGCCGGTGTGGCGGCGCATCTGCGTGTACTCGGCCACCCCCGGCACCCGCCGGCGTTCCCGGTTGGCGGCCTCCCAGAGCAGCGCCAGCAGGTACTCCCGCAACTGGCTGACCAGGCGCAGCAGGTGGGCCGGCCGGCCCCGGTCGCGGGCCCGCCGGCACAGGTCGTGCAGCGCCAGGGCGATCGGCCCGCCGTCGGCCGGTGCGGGCGCCTCCGGGTCGCCGTGCCGGTCGAGCACCGCCAGCAGCGCGGCCAGCGTGGGCGCCAGCAGCGTGGGCGTCGCACCGAGCCCGTCGTCGTCGCAGGCGTCGTCCACCACGAACAGCCAGTTGATCAGGTCGGTGAGCAGGCGCAATCCGGACGGCGACGCCTCGGGGCAGGCGCGAGCGGCCAGCTCCGCGGCGTGCGCCCCGGCCAGCCGCCGGCGCCCGGCCTGGTCCTCCACCAGGCCGAAGTCGCGTACCCAGGCCGCGCTCTCCGCGGCCGCCTGGTCGACGGCGGGGTGGCGCCGGGAGGGAAAGGGTGGCTCGTGCAGTGCCGAGAGGGCGAAGTCGCGCATCGTCGTCGTCCCCTGTCCGCCGCCCCGCGGGGTCGGGCCGGTGCGCAGGAGCGTACGGGAGGACGTAACCGTTATCGAAGCCGGTCCGTCCACTTTCCACAGTCAGCGAGCGATCGGCTACACACCCTCGGTCAGAGTCCCAGCTCGGCGGTGCGCAGGCGCTCGGCGCGGTCGGCCGGACCGTCCACCTGGACCCGGGCCACCCGCTGCCGTCCGGTGAGGAACAGGACGAGCTCGCCCGGCGCACCGACCAGCCGCAGCCGTTCGCCGCCGCCGCCGGCCCGCAGCTCGCCGTAGCCCGGCGCCTGCACCAGCACCTCGGCCGGGAACCGCCGCAGCGCCATCCGGGCCAGCAGCGCGACCCGCTTCCACAGCACCGCCTGCTGCCCGGCCGGCAGGTCGCGCGGATGCCAGCCCGGACGGGCGCGCCGCACGTCCTCGTGGTGGATGAAGAACTCCATCCCGTTCGCCAGCTCGTCGGTGAGCGGGTTGCTCACCGGGCTCCACACCGGCGGACGGCGTACCCGGGCGATCAGGTCGGCGTACGGCCCGGCGGCGATCCGCCGACGGACCGACTCGCCGTAGCCGCGCAGCGGCGGCAGCAGGATCCCGCCCGCCGCGTCCGGCCGGCGCTCCCGCACCAGCAGGTGCGCCGCCAGGTCACGAGTGGTCCACCCCTCGTTCACAGTCGGTGCGTCCGGTCCCACTTCCAGCATCAGGTCGGCGAGCGCCTCGCGCTCCGCTCGGGCGTACCGCGGCATGGGCCGATCGTAGGCCGGTCCCGGCCGATCGGCGCGCCACGCCCGGCGCGACCACGCCGCCGGACCGCCTCCGGTCGCCGTCGGCCCAGCTCCGGCGGGAACGTGACGGCGGACATATCCCGGCCGGGTCGGCGGGACGGGCGGCGAGCGGTAAGGATGGGGGAGAAAACTGCGGCTTACGGCGGGGGAGAGCGTGGCGAGCGGGACAAGTCGGGACGTGCTCGGCAGAGGGCTACGGGTGCTCGGCCGGGCCATCCGGGAACAGCCACGGATCTTCGCGGTCGCGGTCAGCGGCAGCGTGCTGTTCGGCCTCCTGGTGATCGCCAGCGCGTACGTGGTCGGCGGGGTGGTCGGCGACGTCGTCGTACCGGCCGTGGAGCGCGGCGAGGTGGCCCGCGGGGCGCTGGCGCTCGCCGCGACGGCGCTGTTCGGCATCAGCGTGCTGCGTGTCGTCGGCATCTTCGGCCGCCGGCTCGGCGCCGGTTACATGCAGTACCGGCTCCAGGCCGCCTACCGCCGCCGGGTCACCCGCCGCTACCTGGAACTGCCGCTGGCCTGGCACCACCGCAACTCCACCGGCACGCTGCTGTCGAACGCCAACTCCGACGTGGAGGCGGCCTGGTACCCGATCGCGCCGCTGCCGTTCGCGGTCGGCACGCTGGTGATGCTCGTCGGCGCGGTGGCCTCACTGTTCTTCACCGACTGGGCGCTGGCCCTGGTCGGCCTCGCCGTGTTCCCGGCGCTGTTCGCGCTCAACGTGGTCTACTCCCGCCGGATGGCGCCCCGGCAGGCCCGGGCGCAGCGGCTGCGGGCCGAGGTCAGCGGCATCGCGCACGAGAGCTTCGACGGCGCGCTCGTGGTCAAGACAATGGGCCGCGAGGCCCAGGAGACGGCCCGCTTCGCCTCCCGCGCCGGTGAGCTGCGCGACGCGCTGATCTCGGTCGGCCGGCTGCGTGGCGTGTTCGACCCGATGCTGGAGACGCTGCCCAGCCTCGGCACGCTCGCCGTGCTGGTGGTCGGCGCGCTGCGGCTGCGGGAGGGCGCGATCACCGTGACCGAGCTGGTCAGCGTCGCGTTCCTGTTCACCGTGCTGGCCTTCCCGGTACGCGCCATCGGCTGGGTGCTGGCCGAGCTGCCGCGCAGCGTCGCCGGGTGGGACCGGGTCCGCCGGGTGCTCGACGCGACCGGCGAGATGCCGTACGGCACGACGACGCTCGACCCGGCCACCCGCGAGCCGGCCACGCTCGCCTTCGACGACGTGCACTTCGCGTACGAGCCGGCCGAGGCGCACCTGCCCGGCGCGAAGGTGCTCGGCGAGGTGACGTTCACAGTCCCGGCCGGGAAGACGGTCGCCCTGGTCGGCCCCACCGGCGCGGGCAAGTCGACGATCGCGTCGCTCGCCGTGCGCCTGGTGGACCCGGGCGCCGGCCGGGTCACGCTGGACGGCGTGGACGTGCGGGAGCTGACCGCCGCCTCGCTGGCGGCCACGGCGGGGCTCGTGGCGCAGGTGCCGTTCGTCTTCGACGACACGGTCCGGGCCAACATCGCTCTCGACCGGGCCGGCATCGGCGACGACGAGGTCTGGGCGGCGCTGCGGCTGGCCGAGGCGGACGGCTTCGTGGCCGCGCTGCCGGACGGGCTGGACACCATGGTCGGCGAGCGGGGCACGTCGCTGTCCGGCGGCCAGCGCCAGCGGCTGACGCTGGCCCGGGCGCTCGCCGGGCGACCCCGGCTGCTGGTGCTCGACGACGCCACGAGCGCTGTCGACCCGCGGGTCGAGGCGGCCATCCTGGCCGGGCTGCGCGCGCCCGCCGACGGCGCCCCGGCGTCGATCCTGGTGGTGGCGTACCGCCGGGCCACCATCGCGCTCGCCGACGAGGTGATCTACGTGGAGCAGGGCCGGGTGGTCGCCCGCGGCACCCACACCGAGCTGCTGTCCACCGTGCCCGGCTACGCCGACCTCGTCACCGCGTACGAGCAGGCCGAGCAGGAACGCGAGCAGAATCGGACGTACGACGAGGTCACGCCGTTGACCTCGGGCCTGGAGGTGGACCGGTGAGCGCGAGGAGTGCAGCGGAGCGGAGCCCCGCAGTCGCGAACGAACGGCGGGCCCGGTGAGTACGACCACGGCCGAGACCACCGAGACCACCGAGGCCACCGAGTCGACCTGGCGGACGCTGCGGCGCGGGCTGGCGCTCTCCCCGGAGCTGCGCACCGGCCTCGCCGGCACGCTGGCGCTGGCGCTGGTCTACATGGTCGGCCGGGTGGCCGTGCCGGTGGCGGTGCAGCGCGGCATCGACCACGGCATCGTCGGCGGCCTCGACCTGAACGTCATCTCGCTGACCGTGGCCATCACCGCCGGCGTGCTGGTGGTCACCACCGCCTGCGGGTACCTGATGATGCGCCGGTTGTTCACGGTGAGCGAGACCGCGCTGGCCGGTGTGCGCACCCGGGCGTTCCGGCACGTGCACGACCTGTCCATGCTGCACCAGCAGTCCGAGCGGCGCGGGTCGCTCGTCTCCCGGGTCACCAGCGACGTCGACCAGATCACCCAGTTCCTCCAGTGGGGCGGCGTGATCCTCATCGTCAACCTGGGCCAGTTGCTGGTGACCACCGCCGTGATGCTCGCGTACTCCTGGCAGCTGACGCTCGTGGTGCTCGTCGCGTTCGCGCCCGCGGTGCTGGTGATCCGGCAGTTGCAGCGCCGCCTCGCCGGTGCGTACGGGCTGGTGCGGCAGCGCACCGGCACGCTGCTCGGCGCGATCGGCGAGAGCGTGGTGGGCGCGCCGGTGATCCGGGCGTACGGCATCGCCGGGCGCACCGCGCGGCGGCTGGACACGGCCATCGACGGGCAGCGGGTGGCCCAGCAGCGGGCGATCCGGATCAGCATCATGGGCAGCTCGGTGGGGGAGCTGGCCGCCGGCCTGGCGCTGGCGGGCGTGGTGGTGGTCGGGGTCAGCCTGGGCGTCGACGGCACGCTGACGGTCGGCCAGCTCACCGCGTTCCTGTTCCTGGTCACGCTGTTCATCCAGCCGGTGCAGATCGCCACCGAGGTGCTCAACGAGGCGCAGAACGCGATCGCCGGCTGGCGCCGGGTGCTGGACGTGCTGGACGTCTCCCCGGACGTCGCCGACCCGGGCGAGCAGGGGCGGGAGCTGCCACCCGGGCCGCTGGACGCCCGCTTCGCCGGTGTCACGTTCGCCTATCCGGGCGGGCCCCCGGTGCTGCACGACGTGACGCTGGACATCCCGGCCAAGAGCCGGGTGGCGGTGGTGGGCGAGACCGGAAGCGGCAAGACCACCTTCGCCAAGCTGCTCACCCGGCTGATGGACCCCACCGAGGGGCAGGTCCTGCTCTCCGGGGTCGACCTGCGGCAGGTGCGCTTCGACTCGCTGCGCTCCCGGGTGGTGATGGTGCCGCAGGACGGCTTCCTGTTCGACGCCACGGTCGGGGAGAACGTCCGCTTCGCCCGCCCCGACCTGACCGACGAGCGACTCACCGCCGCCTTCGCCGAGCTGGGCCTCTCGGACTGGCTGGACGGCCTGCCGTCCGGGCTGGACACACCGGTCGGTGAGCGCGGGGAGGCGCTGAGCGTCGGCGAGCGGCAGCTCGTGGCGCTGGCCCGGGCGTACGTCGCGGACCCGGACCTGCTGGTGCTGGACGAGGCGACGAGCGCTGTCGACCCGGCCACCGAGGTCCGCCTGCAACGGACGCTCGACGCGGTGACCCGGGGCCGGACCACGCTCGCCATCGCGCACCGGCTGTCCACCGCGCAGGCGGCGGACGAGGTGATCGTGGTGGACCGGGGCCGGATCGTGCAGCGTGGCCCGCACGAGGAACTGGTCCGCGACGCCGACTCGGTGTACGCCCTGCTGTACGCGTCCTGGCTGGAGCAGACCCGCTGACCTTGGCGGGTCTGCTCGGGAGCGGCGGTCAGCGGGAGTAGAACTCCACCACCAGCTGCTCGTCGCACACCACCGGCACCTCGTGCCGGGCGGGTTCGCGCACCAGCGTGGCGCGCAGTTCGGCCGGCTGCGCCGACAGGTACGGCCGGGGCTGCGCGTCGGCGTGCGCGCCGGTGGCGGCGAGCTGGAACGGCGGCAGCGCGCGGCTGCGCTCGCGTACGCCGACCACCTGGCCGGGCCGCAGCCGGTACGACGGCCGGTCGACCTTGCGCCCGTCGACGGTGATGTGGCCGTGCGCGACGAGCTGGCGGGCCTGGTAGATGCTGCGCGCCAGCCCGGCCCGCAGCACCACCGCGTCGAGGCGTCGCTCCAGCAGCGCGACGAGCGTCTCGCCGGTCTTGCCGGCGCCCCGGGCGGCCTCGTCGAACAGGCGGCGGAGCTGGGCCTCGCTGACGTTGTACTGGTGGCGCAGCCGCTGCTTCTCCAGCAGCCGCACCTGGTAGTCGGAGGTGGTGCGGCGGGACCGGCCGTGCACACCCGGGGGATAGGGGCGCCGCTCGAAGTACCGCACGCACTTGCGGGTCAGCGGGATACCGAGGGCGCGGGAGAGCCGGGCCTTGGGCCGGGGGTGGTTCACGTCGACGTCTCCGATCGTCTAGCCTGCTTCTTAGGTAAGCCTAACCTATGTTGAGGAGGTCGGGATCATGCGGCCCAGCCCGGCGGAGATCGTGCGAACCCTTGTCGCGGGCCGGTTGCCCGCCCTCGTCCACCTGGCCCGGCACCCCGGCCCGCACCAGGTCCGGCACGCCGTCGACCCCGACGGGCGGGTGCTGCTGCTCGTACCCGTGGTCAGTGACCTCGCCGCGGCGCTCGTGCCGCCGGCGGGCGACACCGACGTGGCCACCGTGCTCGACGTGCTCGACCTGCCGCCGGCGGCCGGGGCGCCCTCGCTCGGCCGGGCCTGGGTGTCCGGCTGGGCCGAGCGGCTGGACGGGGACGAGGCGCGCGACGCGGCAGTCGACTTCGCCGCCACCGACCCTGTCGGCGACCTGCTCGACGTGGGCAGCCGCTTCCACCTGCACCGCTTCGAGGTGGCCGAGGCCCGCTGGGAACGCGCCGGGCGCGTGCGCCGGGTCGACCCGGAGGCGTACGCGGAGGCCGAGCCGGACCCGCTGCACCCGGTCGAGGCCGACCTCCTCGCCGACCTGGCCGACCACCACGCCGAGCAGGTCGGCGACTACCTGCGGCGGCGGCTGGACCTGCCCGGCGACCAGACGCCGCAGGTGGTCCGGATCGACAGGTACGGGCTGCTGGTCGCGCACGGGCGGCCCGGCGCGACCCGGCGGGCCCGGCTGGCCTTCCCCCGGCCCGTCGCCGACGTGGCGGAGCTGTCCCGCCTGCTGCACCCGATGCTCTGCCCCCGGGCCGCCGCCTGAGCACAGCCGGCCCGGCTGCCCGAGCAGCGCGGTCCCGGCCGTCGGAGCCGTCGGCCGGGCCGGCTCAGGTGATGTCGCCGGTGAGGTACCGCTGGACCGTCGGGCCGATGGCTGCCACCAGCGTCGCCGGCTCGGCCGTGGCGACCGCGTCGAGGCGGAGCACGTACCGCATCATGGCCAGCCCGGCGAGCTGCGTGGCGACCAGCCCGCCGCGCAGCGCGCGCTGCGCCGGGTCGACGTCGAGCTGGTCGAGCACCCGGCGCAGCACCTGCGTGACCAGGAACTCGCGCAGCAGGCGCGCGGTCCAGTCGTTGCTCACCGCCGACCGCAGCAGCGCCACCGCCGCCGTGCCGGTGGGGGAGTCCCAGACCTCCAGGAACACCCGGACCATCCGCTCGCCGAGCGCGTCCGGGCCGCCGGCGAGCACCGCCGGCAGCAGCCGTCCCGGGTCGGCCGGGAACGCCGTCGCGGCCCGGAACAGCTCCTCCTTGCCGCCGAAGTAGTGGTGCACGAGCGCCGGGTCCACGCCGGCCGCGGCGGCGATGGCCCGGATCGACGCGGCGTCGAAGCCGCGTTCGGCGAACGCCTCCCGCGCCGCGGCGAGGATGGCCTCGCGGGTGTCCGGAGTGCCGGGCCGCCGCCCGGTGCGCCGCGCGTTCACCCGCTGCGCCGGCGCAGCGTCGCGGCGGCCAGCACCAGCGCCGCCACCGCCGCCCCGGCCACGATCGCCAGGTCCCGCCACATCGTCCCGGTCGGTTCGGCGTGCGCGCCGACCTCCTGCAACGCCTCGACCGCGTACGACAGCGGCAGCACGTCGCTGACCGCCTGGAGCCAGCCGGCCATCTCGCCGCGCGGCACGAACAGGCCGCACAGCAGCAGTTGCGGCGCCACCACCACCGGCATGAACTGGACCGCCTGGAACTCGGTGCGGGCGAACGCCGAGCAGAACAGCCCGAGCGCCACCGCGAGCACCGCGTTCACCCCGGCGATCAGCACGACCAGCCATGCGCTGCCCGCGGTCTCCAGCCCGAACACCCGGTACGCGACGACCGAGGCGACTGTGGACTGGAGCACCCCGGCCAGGCCGAACGCGATGCCGTAGCCGAACAGCAGGTCGAGCTTGCCCAGCGGCGTGGTGAGCAGACGCTCCAGCGTGCCCGTGGTGCGCTCGCGGAGCATGGCGATGCTGGTCACCAGGAACATGATGATGAACGGGAAGAAGCCCAGCATGATCAGGGCCACCCGGTCGAACGTACTGGGCCCGCCGGGCGGGGCGGGCTGGTCGACGTACATGAAGTAGACGAGCGTGAGCAGCACCGACGGCACCACCACGAGCAGCGCCACGGTCCGCCGGTCGTGCCGGAGCTGGCGCAGGATGCGCCCGGTGGTGGCGGCCAGGATCCGTCCGTTCATCGCGCCTCTCCCTCGGCGTCGCGGATCAGGCGCAGGAACGCCTCCTCCAGGTCGTCGGTCCCGGTGGCGGCGCGGACCGCGGCCGGGGTGTCGTCGGCGACCAGCCGTCCCTCGCGGATCAGCAACAGCCGGTCGCAGCGGGCGGCCTCGTCCATCACGTGGCTGGAGACCAGCAGCGTGGTGCCGTTCGCGGCCATGGCGTGGAACCGGGCCCACAGGTCGGCCCGCAGCACCGGGTCCTGGCCGACTGTCGGTTCGTCGAGGATCACCAGCTCGGGTTCGCCGACGAGCGCGCAGGCGAGCGAGGCGCGGCTGCGCTGGCCGCCGGAGAGCGTGCCGACGAGCTGGTCGGCCGCCTCGGCGAGGCCTACGTCGGCCACCGCGCGGTCGGCCTCGGCGCGGCCCCGGCCCTGGAGCACCGCGAAGTAGCGGGCGTTCTCCCGCACCGTCAGGTCGGCGTAGACGCTCGGGGCCTGGGTCAGGTAGCCCACCCGGCGGCGCAGGTCGGCCGAGCCGGCCGGGCGGCCGAGCACGTCGACGGTGCCGGAGCCGACCGTCTGCACGCCGACCACCGCGCGCATCAGCGTGGTCTTGCCGCTGCCGCTGGGCCCGAGCAGCCCGGTCACCGTGCCCCGGGGCACCTCGCAGCTGATGCCGTGCAGCACCCGCCGCCCGCCCCGGTCGACCACCAGCTCGCGGACCGACACCGCGTCGTCCATGCTCGCCTCCATCAATTCATCACCCGTTGAACTCAACGGTAGGTGAATTGCGTGCGCCTGGCAATGAGGGACTTGACTTCGAGTGCGCTCGAACTGGAAGCCTGGAGGGCGTGGACATCAGCACGCGGGAGATGAGCCTCACCGTGGGTGAGGCGGCGGAACGGGTCGGCCTGACCACCTACACGCTGCGCTGGTACGAGCAGGAGGGCCTGGTGGGCCGCGTCGGGCGGGACTCGTCGGGCCGCCGGCGCTACACCGAGTCCGACGTCAACTGGCTGTTCCTGCTCACCCGGCTGCGGCGCACCGGGATGCCGGTTCGCGACATGCGCCGCTACGCCGAACTGGCCCGGCACGGGGACAGCACGCTCGGCGCGCGGCGGGCGCTGTTCGAGGCGCACCGGGCCCGCGTGCTGGCCCGGATGGCCGAGCTGGAGGAGGACCTGAAGGTCCTCGAACACAAGATCGACGCGTACCGCCGGGCCGAGGAGGAATCAGGCTGAACGCCCCAGTGGCGGACAGTGGGTCCGGCAACGGTCATTGCGGTGAAGATCGGATTTCGGCACCATGGCGCCGTGGGTCCAGCGCAGTTGCCCGACACCGCGTTCCTCGACGACTGGGCCGCCCGCCTGCGGCAGGCCGCCGACCGGCCGGTCGTCGGGATCATGCTGCGCGGCAGCCATGCCCGGCGGGCCGCCACCGAGCACAGCGACGTGGACGTGGACGTGCTCGTGGTCGCCGACGACGGACGGACCGCCGGCACGGGCACCCGGCAGGCAGCGTCCCGCCGCGGCACGCCGTACGCGGCCCGGCGGGCGTACCTGACCGAGTTCGCCGGTCGCCTCGTGCACGTGTCGGTGGCCGCCCGTGACGTCCGCTCGTGGGTGCGCCGGCTGGGCCAGCCCGCCGACTGGGCGTTCGGCCTCCCGGTCACCGCGCCCGCCCGGCTGCTGTGGGCCGTACCGGAATGGCGCCGCCGGATCGACCTGCCGGTGCTCTGCCAGCCCGCCGACGAGCCGCGCCTGGAGGAGCTGATCGCGACGCTGGGCAAGGTCGCCGCGGCCCGTGTGGCCGACGACCCGGTCGGGGTCCGGCTCGCCGCGGCCGACCTGGCCCGGCTCTGCCCCTCGGTGCTGCGGCCGGCCAACCCGAGCGTGCGCGTGGTGTCCCGCCGGGCCGCCCTGACCGCCGCGCTGGACCTGCCGGTCGCCCCGTCCGGCTACCGCCACGACATGCTGCTCTGCCTCGGGCTGCGCGCCGGCGACCCGGCCGAGGTCGGCGCCGCCGCCGGACGGCTGGTCACCGGCATCCTGCCGCTGATCCGCCCGTACGCCGACGAGATCGCCGCCACCCACGGGGCGGACCTGGCCGAGGCGCTGGTCGACGGCCGGGTGGACCGCTACCTCGGCCGGTTGGGCCGGGCGCTGGGGACGGTGACGCCCGCCTCCCGGGACACGTCGGCGGTGCCCGGGCCGCGTGCGGGAGAATGGTCAACCGTGCCCGCCCCTGACGCGCCGCTGACCGGCGCCCCCGCTCCCGGACCGGCCCGTCCGTCCCGGCTCGACCCGGCCGTCGCGGCCAAGCTCCGCCGCACCCCGGACGGCCTGGTCGCCGCCGTGGTCCGCGCCCACGACTCGGGCGAGGTGCTGATGGTCGCCTGGATGGACGACGAGGCGCTGCACCGGACGCTCACCACCGGCCGGGCCACCTACTGGTCGCGCAGCCGCGGCGAGTACTGGGTCAAGGGCGCCACCTCGGGCAACCACCAGTACGTCCGCTCGGTGGCGCTCGACTGTGACGGCGACGCGCTGCTGGTCAGCGTGGAGCAGGTCGGGGCGGCCTGCCACACCGGGCAGCGCACCTGCTTCTTCACCGAACTGCCGGTCAGCTCCCCGGAGGCGACCCCGTGACCGACGGCACGGTCAGCCCGGACCGGTCCACATTCGCCGACCTGGCCGCCCGCTGGCGGGTCGTGCCGGTGACCCGGCGGCTGCTCGCCGACGCGGAGACGCCGGTCGGGGTCTACCGCAAGCTGGCCGGCGGCCCCGGCACGTTCCTGCTGGAGTCCGCCGAGCAGGGCGTCGGCTCGGCCGGCACGGCCTGGTCGCGCTACTCGTTCATCGGCGTCCGCAGCAGCGCCACGCTCACCGAGCGCGACGGCGCGGCGAGCTGGACCGGCACGCCACCGGCGGGCGTGCCCACCGGCGGCGACCCGGTCACCGTGCTGCGCGAGACAGTCGCCGCGCTCGCCGGGCCGGGCTGGGATCCGGCCGGTGACATGCCGCCGCTGACCGGCGGCCTGGTCGGCTACCTCGGGTACGACCTGGTCCGCCGCTTCGAGCGCCTGCCCGAGCTGACCGAGGACGAGCTGGACGTGCCCGAGCTGGGCATGATGCTCGCGACCGACCTGGTGGTCCTCGACCACTACGAGGGGTCCGCGATCCTGGTCGCCAACGCGGTGCTGCCGCCGCTGGACGACCCCGGCCGGGCGGAGCGGGTCGAGGCCGCGTACCACCACGCCGTCGGCCGCCTCGACGCGATGACCACAGCGTTGTCCCGACCGATTCCGCCCATGGTCTCGACAGTCGGCCGGCCCGGCGTCGGTGACGTGGTCAGCCGCACCCCGGAGGGCGGTTACCCGGAGGCGGTGGAGGCGGCCAAGGAGGCGATCCGGGCCGGCGAGTGCTTCCAGATCGTGCTCAGCCAGCGCTTCGAGCGCCCCACCGACGCCGACCCGCTCGACGTCTACCGGGTGCTGCGCACCACGAACCCCAGCCCGTACATGTACCTTCTGCGCTTCGACGGCTTCGACATCGTCGGGTCGTCCCCCGAGGCGCACCTCAAGGTCAGCGCCGGGCCGGACGGGCGGCGGCGGGCGCTGCTGCACCCCATCGCCGGCACCCGGCCGCGCGGCGGCTCCCCGGACGGCGACGCGAAGCTCGCCGCCGAGCTGCTCGCCGACCCCAAGGAACGCGCCGAGCACGTGATGCTCGTCGACCTGGGCCGCAACGACCTGGGCCGGGTGTGCCGGCCGGGCACCGTCGAGGTGCCCGAGTTCGCCACCATCGAGCGGTACAGCCACGTCATGCACATCGTCTCCACTGTCGTCGGCGAGCTGCGCGACGATCGCACCGCGTTCGACGCGCTGGCCGCGACGTTCCCGGCCGGGACGCTCAGCGGCGCGCCCAAGGTGCGCGCCATGGAGATCATCGAGGAGCTGGAGCCGGTGCGGCGCGGCGTCTACGGCGGCACCGTCGGCTACTTCGCCTTCGGCGGCGACCTGGACATGGCCATCGCGATCCGGACCGCGCTGATCCGCGACGGCCGCGCGTACGTGCAGGCCGGCGCCGGGATCGTGGCCGATTCCGACCCCGCCGCCGAGGACCAGGAGACGCGGAGCAAGGCCGCCGCCGTCCTCGCCGCCATCGCGGCCGCCGAGACGCTGCGGGCGGCCCGGTGAGCGCGCCCGGCACCACCGCGCCGGCGGCCCGCGGCCGGCGCGAACTCGCGTACGCGGTGCTGCTCTGCCTGGCTGGCGCGGGCCTGGCCTGCTGGGCGGTGACCCGGACCTGGGCGGTGGAGGTGACCGCCCGGGGGTCGCTGCCGTCCGGGCGGGCCGAGCGCACCGGCACGGACCTGCTGCCCTGGGTGCTGGCGCTGACCTACGTGGGACTCGCCGGCGGTGGCGCGGTGCTCGCCACCCGGGGCCGGCTGCGCCGGCTGCTGGGCGTGCTGCTGGCCGGTGTCGGCGTGGCCGTGACGGTCGGCGGCGGGATCGGCCTGACCGAGGCCGGGGTGAGCCGGCAGTGGCCTGCGCTGGTGCTGGCCGGCGGCCTGGCGCTGGCGGCCGGCGGCGCGTTCACCGCGCTGCGCGGCGACGGCTGGCCGGCGATGGGCGCCCGGTACGAGCGGCGGTCCGCCCCGGCGGACGAGCCCGGCCGGCCGGCCGTCGAGCGTGGCACCCGGGACGCGTGGGACGCGCTGGACCGGGGCGAGGACCCGACGGTCAGCTGACCGGCTGCGCCTCGCGGGCGTCGCGCCGCTGCCGGGCCGCGGCCCGCGCGGCGGCCAGCTCGGCCACCAGCCGCTCCAGCTCGCGGCGCTGGGCGGCGCGGGCCCGGTCGGCGCAGACCGCCTCCCAGGCGTTGCCGCGGGCGGTACGCGTCCGGCCGTCCCCGGCGACCGCGCGTTCGAGCGTGTCCACCACGCCGACGGCGAGGGAGGCGACGGTACGGGAGATGGTGGTCAAGCCGATGGTCTGGGTCGGCCCGTTGGCGCTCATGGTCACCCCATACGAGATCGTTGGCGACGGTCGGCAGCCGCCGCCGTCGAGTGTGCCCGACGACGATGCTTCCGGGCGGACGTTTCGCCGCCGTGAAGCACAGGTCAACGCTGTCGCACCGGGGACGACCTGGGCAGGGCCGGAGGTCCTTGAGCTTGGTCACAGCCCACGGCCGGAACCCGTCCTGCGGGGCCGGAACGATCGTGGTGAGATAGGGGATGGGTGACGGTCGATGCCAGCGGTGGCGCTGCGTGACATGGCGTTCACCGGAAGTCGGCCATCATGCCACAGCCCATGTCGTGAGGTGCGCCATACCCCCCGGCACTCGTCGCCAGGTGGCGCCCCCTAGCATCGGCCCATGACGCCCGGAGAGGGGAGTCCGTTGGTGACTGCTGAGCATGCGCACGCGGAGGGGGACGACGCCGGAGCGGCGCCGTCCGCAGGGGTGCTCGACGAGATCCTGGCCGGCGTGCGCGAGGACGTGGCCCGGCGCCAGGAGCAGGTTCCGCTGGAGCGGATCCGTGAACTGGCCGCCGCCGCGCCGCCACCGCTCGACGCGTACGCGGCCCTGCGCCGCCCCGGCGTGGCCGTGATCGCCGAGGTGAAGCGCTCGTCGCCGTCCAAGGGGCGGCTGGCCGAGATCGCCGACCCGGCCGACCTGGCCGGTGACTACGCGGCCGGTGGCGCGCGGGCGATCAGCGTGCTGACCGAGGGCCGCTGGTTCGGCGGGTCGCTCGACGACCTCGCCGCGGTGCGGGCCGCGGTGAACGTGCCGGTGCTGCGCAAGGACTTCGTGGTCTCCAGCTACCAGGTGCACGAGGCCCGCGCGCACGGCGCCGACCTGGTGCTGCTGATCGTGGCCGCGCTGGAGCAGAACGTGCTGGTCGGGCTGCTGGAGCGGATCGAGTCGCTCGGCATGACCGCGCTGGTCGAGGTGCACACCGAGGAGGAGGCGGACCGCGCCCTGGAGGCCGGCGCGCAGGTCATCGGCGTGAACGCCCGCGACCTGCGTACCCTGGAGGTCGACCGCTCCGTGTTCGAGCGGATCGCGCCCGGCCTGCCCAGCAGCGTCGTCAAGATCGCCGAGTCCGGGGTGCGCGGTCCGCACGACCTGATCCGGTACGCCTCCGCCGGCGCCGACGCCGTGCTGGTGGGCGAGGGCCTGGTCACCCAGAAGAGCCCGCGCGAAGCCGTCGCCGAGCTGGTCAACGCCGGTAACCACCCGGCCACGCCCCGCCCGGTGCGCTGAGCCGCCGGGCACCCGATCCGAGAGGACGCCCGCGATGAGCGCCGCACCCGCAACCGGCCAGGTCCCCGACGCCGCCGGTCACTTCGGCCGGTTCGGCGGCCGGTTCGTCCCCGAGGCGCTCGTCGCCGCGCTCGACGAGCTGGACGCGGCGTACCGGAAGGCGATGGGCGACGAGGACTTCCTCGCCGAGTTCGACGCGCTGCTGCGCGACTACGCCGGCACGCCCTCGCTGCTCTACGAGGCCCGGCGGTTCTCCGCGCAGATCGGCGCGCGGGTCCTGCTCAAGCGCGAGGACCTCAACCACACCGGCGCGCACAAGGTCCGCAACGTGCTGGGCCAGGCGCTGCTCACCAAGCGGATGGGCAAGCGGCGGGTCATCGCGGAGACCGGCGCCGGCCAGCACGGCGTCGCCACCGCCACCGCCGCCGCCCTGTTCGACCTGGAATGCGTCGTCTACATGGGCCAGGTGGACACCGAGCGGCAGGCGCTGAACGTGGCGCGGATGCGGATGCTCGGCGCCACCGTCGTCCCGGTGACCACCGGCTCGCGCACGCTCAAGGACGCGATGAACGAGGCGATGCGGGACTGGGTCGCCAACGTCGACAGCACCCACTACCTGATCGGCACCGCCGCCGGGCCGCACCCGTTCCCGGAGATGGTCCGCGACTTCGTGCGCGGCATCGGCGAGGAGGCGCGCCGGCAGTGCCTGGACCTGACCGGCGCGCTGCCGGACGCGGTGGCGGCCTGCGTCGGCGGCGGCTCCAACGCGCTGGGCATCTTCCACGCGTTCGTGCCGGACGCCGGGGTCCGGCTCTACGGCTTCGAGGCCGGCGGCGAGGGCGTCGACACCGGCCGGCACGCCGCCAGCATCACCGGCGGCTCGTCCGGCGTGCTGCACGGCACCCGCACGTACGTCCTCCAGGACGCCGACGGCCAGACCATCGAGTCGCACTCGATCTCGGCCGGCCTGGACTACCCGGGCGTCGGGCCGGAGCACGCCTGGCTGCACGACACCGGCCGGGCCACCTACCTGCCGGTCGACGACGCCGACGCGATGGCCGCGTTCGAGCTGCTCTGCCGCACCGAGGGCGTGATCCCGGCGATCGAGAGCGCGCACGCGCTCGCCGGCGCCCGCGCGATCGCCCCCCGGCTCGCCGAGGAGCTGGGCCGGGAGCCGGTGATCGTGGTCAACCTGTCCGGGCGGGGCGACAAGGACGTGCACACCGCCGGCGCGTACTTCGGCATCCTCGACAAGGAGTGACAGCGTGAGCCGCATCGGGGTCGCCTTCGACAAGGCGCGGGCGGACGGGCGGGCGGTGCTGGTCGGCTGCATGCCGGCGGGCTTCCCGACCGTCGAGGGCAGCATCGCCGCCATGAAGGCCATGGTCGAGGCGGGCGTGGACGTCATCGAGGTGGAGATCCCGTACTCCGACCCGGTGATGGACGGCCCGGTCATCCAGAAGGCGAGCGACATCGCGCTCGCCGGCGGTGTCCGCGTCGCCGACGCGCTGCGCGTCGTCGAGGCGGTCGCGGCGACCGGGGCGAGCGTGGTCACCATGACCTACTGGAACCCGATCGAGCAGTACGGCGTGGACGCGTTCGCCCGCGACATGGCCGCCGCCGGTGGCACCGGCCTGATCACGCCGGACCTGATCCCGGACGAGGCCGCCGAGTGGCTGGCCGCCTCCGACGCGCACGGCCTGGACCGCACGTTCCTGGTCTCGCCGTCCTCGACCGACGCGCGGCTGCGGATGACAGTCGAGCACTGCCGCGGCTTCGTCTACGCCACCGCGATCATGGGCGTCACCGGCGCCCGCGCGCAGACCTCCGAGGCGGCACCGATCCTGGTCTCCCGGCTGCGCGAGGTCACCGACATCCCGGTCGGCGTCGGGCTGGGCGTCGGCACCGGCGCGCAGGCCGCCACAGTCGCCGGGTACGCCGACGCGGTGATCGTGGGCAGCGCGCTGGTCCGCTGCGTGCTGGACGCTCCGGACCAGGCTGCCGGCCTGACCGCGCTGCGCAAGCTCAGCGCCGAACTCGCCGAGGGCGTCCGCAACCCGGCCCGCTGACCGCCGGCTCGCCATGCCCTTGATCGACTCCGTTACGCCGAGCTGGCGTGGTCATAGACGCCAGGACCTCGCCACTGCGCCGAACTGGTATCGATCATGCGCGAGCGCGACCCGGCCGCCCGAGATCCTGGTACGAAACGGCCCTCACAGGGGCCGAAACCTACCAAGATCTTGAAGGCGTTCCGCGTGAGCGGGAGGGTGGTCAGCGGCTACTGCTGTCGGCCTGCTCGGACGCGCGCTGGCCGGGCGGGGCGGGCGGCCCGTCGCCGGGTGGCGTGAGCGCGTCGGCGGCGGTCGTGTGCCGCAGCACGCCGGCGCGACCGGCGAGCGCGTCCGCGACCGCCGCGCGCGTGGCGGGGGTCAGCACGTCGGGCAGTTCCTGCGGCGGCCACCACCGCGGCAGGCACCCGGCCACCGGATCGCCCGCGGGCTCGGCGCCGGCCGGCGCGGCGCGGAACACGTGCACCAGCACGTCCGGCCGCCCGCCGCAGCGCCCGGCCGACGGCGAAGGCGCCTGCGGGTCGGTGACCCGGTAGAGGCCGACCAGGTCGACCGGCGTCACCGCCCAGCCGGTCTCCGCACGGACCGCCCGGACGACGGCGTCCGCCGGGCTCTCGTCGTGACGCAGCCGCCCGCCCGGCAGGCCCCAGCGCCGGGCCCCCTCGGACCGGCGGCAGAGCAGCAGCCGGCCGGACCCGTCGGTGACGACAGCGGCGACCGCCCAGGTGAGCGGGCTCATGGACAAACAGCCTACGACCGTGCAAAACAGAAGTCATCCGACCCGCGCGGCAGGCGGCCCGGGGTGCCGCACACACAGTCCGCACCGGTACCGTGTGCACCCGTGACCCTCGCCCCGATGACCCCACTGGCGGCCATGCCCAGCCCCAGCACCGCCGTCTGGCAGCTCGGTCCGGTTCCGATCCGGGCGTACGCGCTCTGCATCATCCTCGGCATCGTGGTGGCCTGCGTGGTCACCGAGTACCGGCTGCGCCGCCGCGGTGTGGCGCCGGGCGCGGTGCTCGACATCGCCGTCTGGGCCGTGCCCGCGGGCATCATCGGCGCGCGGATCTACCACGTGATCACCTCGCCGGAGAAATACTTCGGTGCCGGCGGTGAGCCGATCAAGGCGCTCTACATCTGGGAGGGCGGCCTCGGCATCTGGGGCGCGGTGGCCGGTGGCGCGGTCGGCGCGTGGCTCGCCGCGCGGCAGCTCGGCATCCCGTTCACCGTGATCGCCGACGCGCTGGCGCCGGGGCTGCCCCTGGCGCAGGCCGTCGGCCGCCTGGGCAACTGGTTCAACAACGAGCTGTACGGCGGGCGGACCACGCTGCCGTGGGGCCTGGAAGTGCACGTGATGGACTCGGACAACCCGGGTCACGCGTTGCGCGACGACGCCGGCAACCCGGTGCTCCAGCCCGGGCTCTACCACCCGACGTTCCTCTACGAGGCGCTCTGGAACGTCGGCGTCGCCGCGCTGGTGCTGTTCCTCGACCGTCGTCTGCGGCTCGGCCGCGGCCGGGCGTTCGCGCTCTACGTGATGGGCTACACGGCGGGCCGGTTCTGGATCGAGCTGATGCGCACCGACGAGGCGAACCTGATCCTCGGCGTACGCCTCAACGTCTGGACCGCCGCGCTGGTCTTCCTCGGCGCGCTCGCCTACTTCATCCGGGTCCGCGGTCCCCGCGAATACCTGGTGCCGGTGGGCGAGCCGGCCCTTGCGACCGGCCCGGCCGGGGACGTGTCCCAGGTCGACCTCTCCGCCCGGGAGGCCGCCGAACGGCCGGCCGCGCCCGAGGGCTACCGGGTGGTGACCGAGGAACAGTTCGACGCGTACCGGCAGACCGGCGTGCTGCCCCCGGTCGACGACGAACGGCCGGAGGCCGCCACCGGGGCCGACGCCGCCCCGGACGACGCGGACGAGGCCGGACGCGCGAGCACCGGCTCCGCCGCCACCGAGGGTGCGGACGCCACCGGCCGCGCGGACGCGGACGGCGACGACACGGACCCGGAGCGGGCCGACGCGGAGCGCACGAACGCCGGCCGGGCCGACAGCGGCGGGCGCCCGGCGGACCGGGACAGCTGAGCGGGGGAGTCATGCGCAGCGCGGTGGTGGTCGGCGCCGGCCTCGGCGGAATGGCGGCGGCCGGTGTGCTGGCCCGGTCGGGCTGGCAGGTCACGCTGCTGGAACGCGCCGACCGGGTCCGCCCGGAGGCGACCGCCGTGGTGCTCTGGCCCAACGGGGTACGCGCGCTGCGCGCCCTCGGTCTGGGCGACGGGCTCGACGCGATCGCCACCCCGCTGCCCGACGGTGGCGTGCGCCGCCCGGACGGGCACTGGCTGGTGCAAGCCCGGTCCACGCCGGCCGAGCGGATGCCGGTGGTGGTGCACCGGGAGGACCTGCACGACGCGCTGATCGCCGGCCTGGGTGACCGGGTCGAGCTGCGTACCGGGGTGACAGTGCGGACCGTACGCGCGGCGTCGGGCGAGCGCCCGGCGGTGGGCGACGGCCGGCACACCTACGAGGCGGACCTGGTGGTGGCCGCCGACGGCACCGACAGCGAGATCCGGCGGCACCTCGCCCCGGAGACCGCCGTGGTCAGCTCCGGGTGCGCGGCCTGGCGGGCGGTCATCCCCTGGTACCGGGCCCCGCAGCTGCCCGACGACCAGCCGGTGCACGGCGAGACGCTCGGTGCCGGATACCGCTTCCTGGCCGCCTCGCTCGGCGAGCGGGGCACCGCGGGCGCGTCCCGCCGGGGCGGCGTCTACTGGGTCGCCACCGCCGCGGGCGCGCCCCGCCCCGAGCCGCCGGAGATCCAGCTCGCGCTGCTGAAGCGCTGGTTCGCGGGCTGGCCCGCCCCGATCGGCACGCTGCTGGAGGCGACCGACCCGGAGGACGTCGTCCAGCAGGAGATCCGCGAGCTGCGCCCGCTACCGAAGGCGTACGGCTTCCCGGCCGGTCCGGGCGGCGTGGTGCTGCTCGGCGACGCCGCGCACGCCATGCCGCCGCACCTCGGCCAGGGCGCCTGCCTGGCGTTCGAGGACGCCGCGACGCTGGCCGGGCTGCTACGGGAGTCGCGGCTGCCTGATGCGGTGACCGCGTACGACAGGTTGCGCCGCCCCCGCGCGGCCACGATGGTCCGGCAGACCCGGCGGATGTCGGCGGTCCTGCAGGCCCGGGGCCGGCTGGCGCTGCGCGCGCGGGACGCGGCTCTGGGCACGATCAGCCCGCGACTGCGCAACACCGCCGCCGCGGCGGCCGCCGCCTGGCAGCCGCCGTCCTGACCGTCCGCGCGCGCGGCCTGTCCTCGTGCGGACGTCCCTCGGGCGGCACGGCTCCCCGGCGGCCCGGCCCGCAGTCGGCGCGGTCCCCGGGCGACCGGCCCGGCCCGACAGCCGGGTAAGTAGTCAGATGACGGCGGCGGGCTCGGCGATGCAGGCGGTGCCGATCCGGCGGAATCCGACCCGCAGGTAGACGCGGGCGATGTCCTCGCTGCCGGCGCTCAGGAAGATCAGGTCGGTGCCGGCGGCGCGCAGCTCCCGCGCGAGCGTGGCGGTCACCGCCGCGCCCAGTCCGCGCTGCCGGGCGGACGGCAGCGTGGCCACCCCGGCGATCTCCGCCACGTCGTCGACCCGCATCGCCATCCCGCTGGCGAGCGCGCCCTCGTCGAGCGTCTCGGCGAGCACCGAGATACGCCGCCCGTCGGCGACCCGGGTCGCCTCCTCCTCCAGCGCCGCCACGTCCAGCTGGGCGAGGGCGGCGTCCCGCTCGGCCGGTCCGGCGTCGCCGCGCGCGGTGCCGCCGTTGGCGAAGCCGACCGCCGCGACGGCCCGTCGCAGCGCGATGTCCGCCGCGAAGCCGGGGTCGCCGGGGTCCAGCACCCGCACCGGTACGTCGCTGAACGTCCCCGGATCGGGCAGCCGCTCCGGCTCCAGCAGCATCAGCGGCGCCTCCAGCACGCTGAGCCCGGCCGAGCGGGCCACCGCCAGCAGGTCGGGCTGGTGCTCGTGCACCCACTCGAACGCCTCCGGCAGGCCCAGCTCCCGCTGCCGGGCGCGGACCGCTGTCACGTCGGCGAGCGTGGGATGCTCGGTGGCGTCGAGCCGGGGCCGGGCGTAGAACGGCCAGCCGTCCCCGTCGCGGACGAACAGCACCAGGGCGCCGTAATCCTCGGTCCGGGCCCCGTCGCGGGGCACCGCGTCGTAGAACCGCTCCAACCGGTCGAGTACGTCAACGCGTGCGAGATCCACCGCGCGAGACTACACGTCCCAGCATCTGGAAGTGTGATCAATCTGAACTGGCCTTGCGCCGGAAGCCCTAACGTAGACTCAATAAACCGCAGAGGGCCGACGTCGTCCCCACCATGATCCATCCTGAGTGACGACAGGAGGCCCGGTGGCCTTTCCGTACCCTCACAGCCCGCAGTCGGCCCCACAGGCGACCGGGCTCTACGACCCCGCGTACGAGCACGACGCCTGCGGTGTGGCCTTCGTGGCCGACCTGCACGGGCGGCGCTCGCACCAGGTCGTCGCGAACGGCCTCGGGGCGCTGTGCCGGCTGGACCACCGGGGCGCCCGGGGCGCGGAGCACAACACCGGAGACGGCGCCGGCATCATGATCCAGGTGCCGGACGCGTTCCTGCGCGGCATCGTCGACTTCCCGCTGCCCCCGGCCGGCCAGTACGCCACCGGCCTGGTGTTCCTGCCCGACGACGACGCGGCCGAGGCCCGCGCCCGCCAGGTGGTCGACAAGTACGCGCTGGTCGAGGGCGCCGACGTGCTCGGCTGGCGCGAGGTGCCGACCGACCCGTCCGGCCTGGGCGAGACCGCGCTCGCGGCGATGCCCCGGGTCCGGCAACTGTTCGTGGCCGCGCACCGGCTGACCGGCTCGCCGGACGGCCCGGCCGGCTCCCCGCTGACCGGGCTCGACCTGGACCGGGTGGCGTTCTGCCTGCGCAAGCAGGTCGAGCGGGAGACCGCCGAGCGGGGCGTGCCGGCGTACTTCCCGTCGCTGTCCGGCCGCACCATGGTGTGGAAGGGCATGCTCACCCCGGACCAGCTCCCGGCGTTCTACCCGGAGCTGACCGACGAGCGGGTGGTCAGCGCCATCGCGCTGGTGCACTCGCGCTTCTCCACGAACACGTTCCCGTCCTGGCCGCTGGCGCACCCGTACCGCTTCATCGCGCACAACGGCGAGATCAACACGATCCGCGGCAACCGGAACTGGATGCAGGCCCGCGAGGCCTTGCTCCGGAGCCCGAGCATTCCGGGCAACATCCGCCGGGTCTTCCCGGTGTGCACACCCGCGGCGTCCGACTCGGCCAACTTCGACGAGGTGCTCGAACTGCTGCACCTGGCCGGGCGGAGCCTGCCGCACGCGGTGCTCATGATGATCCCCGAGGCGTGGGAGAACGACCCGGACATGCGCGCCGACAAGCGCGCGTTCTACCGCTTCCACGCCAGCCTGATGGAGCCGTGGGACGGCCCGGCGTCGGTCGCGTTCACCGACGGCGAGATCGTCGGCGCGGTGCTGGACCGCAACGGCCTGCGGCCGGGCCGCTGGTGGCACACCGCCGACGGCCTGGTGGTGCTCGGTAGCGAGGCGGGCGTGCTCGACCTCGACCCGGCCACCGTGGTCGCCAAGGGCCGCCTCCAGCCGGGCAAGATGTTCCTGGTCGACACCGTCAACGGCCGGATCGTCTCCGACGACGAGATCAAGACCGAGCTGGCCGCCGAGCAGCCGTACCAGGAGTGGCTGCACGCCGGCCTGATCGAGCTGGACGACCTGCCGCCGCGCGAGCACACCGTCTACACCCACGACTCGGTACGCCGCCGCCAGCAGACGTTCGGCTACACCGAGGAGGAGCTGAAGATCCTGCTCGGCCCGATGGCCCGCAGCGGCGCCGAGCCGATCGGCTCGATGGGCACGGACACGCCGATCGCCCCGCTGTCCACCCGGCCGCGTCTGCTCTACGACTACTTCCATCAGCTCTTCGCGCAGGTCACCAACCCGCCGCTGGACGCCATCCGGGAGGAGCTGGTGACCAGCCTGGCGTCCACCATCGGGCCGGAGGGCAACCTGCTCGACCCGGGCCCGGCGAGCTGCCGGCAGATCGTGCTGCCGTACCCGGTGATCGACAACGATGAGCTGGCCAAGATCCTGTCCATCGACGAGGACGGCGACCTGCCCGGCTTCAAGGCGGTCCGGGTCTCCGGGCTCTACCGCCTGCGCGACGGCGGCGCCGGCATCAAGGCGCGGCTGACCGAGATCTGCCGGCACGTCTCCGAGGCGATCGAGGACGGCGTCCGCATCCTGGTGCTCTCCGACCGGGACTCCAACGCCGACCTGGCGCCGATCCCGTCGCTGCTGCTCACCGCCGCGGTGCACCAGCACCTGGTCCGCGAGCAGACCCGTACCCAGGTGGCGCTGATCGTCGAGTCCGGCGACTGCCGCGAGGTACACCACGCGGCGGTGCTGATCGGGTACGGCGCGGCGGCGGTCAACCCGTACCTGGCCTTCGAGTCGGTGGAGGACATGATCTCCACCGGCGTGCTGGCCGGCGTGGACCGGGTCAAGGCCGTCCGCAACTACGTCAAGGCGCTCGGCAAGGGCGTCCTGAAGATCATGTCCAAGATGGGCATCTCGACCGTGTCGTCGTACTGCGGCGCGCAGGTCTTCGAGGCGGTCGGCCTGGACACCCGCCTGGTCCACAGGTACTTCCGGGGCACCCCGAGCACCATCGGCGGCATCGGCCTGAACGAGATCCACGCCGAGGTGGCGGCCCGGCACGTGCGGGCCTGGCCGGCACCGGGCGCGCAGGCCACCGACCGGCTGGAGGTCGGCGGCGAGTACCAGTGGCGCCGCGAGGGCGAACTGCACCTGTTCAACCCGGAGACGGTCTTCCTGCTCCAGCACGCCACCCGCAGCCGCCAGTACGACGTGTTCCGGCAGTACACCGCCAAGGTGGACGAGCTGGCCGCGCAGGCGGGCTCGCTGCGCGGGCTGTTCACGCTGCGCACCGGCGTACGCCCGGCGGTGCCGCTGGACGAGGTCGAGCCGGCCTCCGAGATCGTCAAGCGCTTCGCCACCGGCGCCATGTCGTACGGGTCGATCTCGGCGGAGGCGCACGAGACGCTCGCCATCGCGATGAACCGGCTCGGCGGCAAGTCCAACACCGGCGAGGGCGGCGAGGACGTCGAGCGGCTGCACGACCCGGCGCGGCGCTCCGCCGTCAAGCAGATCGCCAGCGGCCGGTTCGGCGTGACCAGCGAATACCTCGTCAACGCCGACGACCTCCAGATCAAGATGGCGCAGGGCGCGAAGCCCGGCGAGGGCGGGCAGCTGCCAGGCAACAAGGTCTGGCCGTGGATCGCCCGGACCCGGCACGCCACCCCCGGCGTCGGCCTGATCTCCCCGCCGCCGCACCACGACATCTACTCCATCGAGGACCTGGCCCAGCTCGTCCACGACCTGAAGTGCGTCAACCCGGCCGCCCGGGTGCACGTCAAGCTGGTCAGCGAGGTGGGCGTGGGCACCGTCGCGGCGGGCGTGGCCAAGCTCAAGGCCGACGTCATCCTGATCTCCGGGCACGACGGCGGCACCGGCGCGTCCCCGCTCAACTCGCTCAAGCACGCCGGCACCCCGTGGGAGCTGGGCCTGGCCGAGGCGCAGCAGACGCTGCTGCTGAACAAGCTGCGCGACCGGGTGACGGTGCAGGTCGACGGCCAGCTCAAGACCGGCCGGGACGTGCTGATCGCGGCGCTGCTCGGCGCCGAGGAGTTCGGCTTCGCCACCGCGCCGCTGATCGTCGAGGGCTGCGTGATGATGCGGGTGTGCCACCTGGACACCTGTCCGGTCGGCATCGCCACCCAGAACCCGGTGCTGCGTGAGCGCTTCACCGGCAAGCCGGAGTTCGTGGAGAACTTCTTCCTGTTCCTCGCCGAGGAGGTCCGCGGCTACCTGGCCGAGCTGGGCTTCCGCAGCATCGACGAGGCGATCGGCCACACCGAGCTGCTCGACGTGGCCGGCGCGATCGACCACTGGAAGGGCCACGGGCTCGACCTGAGCCGTGTGCTGCACCTGCCGGAGCTGCCCGAGGGCGCGGCCCGCCGGGGCGTACGCGCCCAGGACCACGGCCTCGACGCGGCGCTGGACAACCGGCTCATCGAGCTGGCCGGGCCGGCGCTGCGTGACAGTACCCCGGTCCGGGTCGAGGTCGAGGTCCGCAACGAGCACCGCAGCGTCGGCGCGATGCTCGGCGGCGAGGTGACCCGCCGCTTCGGCGGCGACGGGCTGCCCGACGACACGATCGAGTTCCGGCTGCGCGGCACCGCCGGCCAGTCGTTCGGCGCGTTCCTGCCGCGCGGGGTCACGCTGCGCCTGTACGGCGACGCCAACGACTACGTCGGCAAGGGACTGTCCGGCGGCCGGATCGTGGTCCGGCCGGACGCCGACGCGCCGTTCGTCGGCGTGGACGCCACGCCGGGCCGCCGCGCCGAGGACCAGATCATCGCCGGCAACACCATCCTGTACGGCGCCACCGGCGGCGAGGTGTTCCTGCGCGGCCGGGTGGGGGAGCGGTTCGCGGTGCGCAACTCCGGCGCGGTCGCGGTGGTCGAGGGCCTCGGCGACCACGGCTGCGAGTACATGACCGGCGGCACGGTCGTGGTGCTCGGGCCGACCGGGCGCAACTTCGCCGCCGGCATGTCCGGTGGCACCGCGTTCGTGCACCGGCTCGACCAGCGGCTGGTGAACGCCGAGCTGGTCGACCTGTCGCCGCTGCGCGACGAGGAACGCGACCGGCTGCACGAGCTGGTCCAGCGGCACTTCGCCGAGACGGACTCGGCCGTCGCCGAGGACCTGCTCAAGCGCTGGCCGCAGGCGGTGGAGGAGTTCACCGCAGTGGTGCCCCGGGACTACCGCCGGGTCATGGAGATCATGCGGGCCGCCGAAGCCGCCGGCCGAGATGTCGACGACGCGGTGATGAGCGCGCTCAGCGTGCCGTCGGCCGCGCCGGTACCGCCCGCGCCCCGGGCGGTCGCCCAGGAGGTGGCTCGTGCCTGACCCGAACGGTTTCCTGCGCTACGACCGGCGGCTGCCGGCCCGCCGTCCGGTGCCGGTGCGCATCTCCGACTGGCGCGAGGTCTACCCGCCGGCCGGTGAGGAGCTGATCCGCGAGCAGGCCACCCGGTGCATGGACTGCGGCATCCCGTTCTGCCACGACGGTTGCCCGCTGGGCAACCGCATCCCGGACTGGAACGACCTGGTCCGCACCGGCAACTGGGACGCCGCGGTGGAGTCGCTGCACGCCACGAACAACTTCCCCGAGTTCACCGGCCGGCTCTGCCCGGCGCCGTGCGAGGCGGCCTGCGTGCTCGGCCTCGGCGGCCAGCAGCCGGTCACCATCAAGCAGGTCGAGGTGGAGATCGCCGACGCGGCGGTGGCCCGCGACGGTCTGCGGCCCCGGCCCGCCTCCGCCCCGACCGGGCGGTCGGTGGCGGTGGTCGGCTCCGGCCCGGCCGGGCTGGCCGCCGCGCAGCAGCTCGCCCGCGCCGGTCACACGGTCACCGTGTACGAGCGCGACGACGCGATCGGCGGCCTGCTCCGCTACGGCATCCCCGACTTCAAGCTGGAGAAGCAGCACATCGACAAGCGGCTGGCCCAGCTCACCGCCGAGGGTGTGCGCTTCCGGACCGGCGTCGACGTCGGCGTCGACGTGACCGCCGAGCAGTTGCGCGCCGAGCACGACGCGGTGCTGCTGGCCTGCGGTGCGTTGCAGGGCCGGGACACCCCGGAGACGCCCGGCCGGGCGTTGCGCGGCGTGCACCAGGCGATGGCGCACCTGGTCGCCGCGAACCGGGTGGTGGCCGCCGCCGGGGACGGGCGGCCCGCCCTCGCGACGTTGCCCGACGGTACGCCGATCGACGCCGCCGGCAAGCACGTGGTGATCATCGGTGGTGGCGACACCGCTGCGGACTGCCTCGGTGTGGCGCACCGGCAGGGCGCGGCCGGCGTCCACCAGCTCGACCTCTACCCGGAGCCGCCGTCGGAGCGGGACGCGGAGCGCGACCCGTGGCCGACCTGGCCGTGGGTGCTGCGCAACTACCCGGCGCACGAGGAGGGCGGCGAGCGGGTCTTCGCCGTCGCGGTGCAGGAGTTCGTGGACGACGGCACCGGCCGGGTCCGCGCGGTCCGGATCGCCGAGGTGACAGTGGAGAAGGTGGACGGTCGCCGCATCGTCACGCCGCTGCCCGGCTCCGAGCGGGAGATCCCGGCCGACCTGGTGCTGCTCGCCATCGGTTTCGAGGGCACCGAGCAGCAGCCGTTGCTGGCCCAGTTCGGGGTGACCCGCAACCGCCGGGGCGCGATCGACTCCGGCCCCGACTGGCAGGCCGCCGACGGTGTCTTCGTCGCCGGTGACATGCACCGGGGCGCCTCGCTGATCGTCTGGGCGATCGCCGAGGGACGCGCCGCGGCGGCGGCGATCCACGCGTACCTGGGTGGGGTGGGCGAGCTGCCCGCCCCTGTCGACCCGGCCCGCCAGCCGCTCGTCGCCAGGTGAAAAGGAAGGGCCCCCTCTTAACGCCTCAGGTAGAGGAGGGGGCCCTTCTTAACATCCCCCGCCGCGCGGCGCGCTGTCCGTGGACGACGCGCCGCGCGGCGGCGGATGTCAGCGGCCGAGCAGGTCGTGCGCGGCCCGGATCTTCGCCCACGAGGCCGGCTGCGCCGGTGCGGCTGTCGTCCGCGCGGCGGTCGCCACGTCGGGCCGGCCGGGCGTGAACAGCCAGGTGGTGAACACCGCGTCGAGATCCCGTCCGGAGATCCGCTCGGCGAGCGCCTGGAACTGCGCGACGGTGCCGTTGCCGTACTGCCGCTTGGCGGTCCAGGTGCGCAGGATGCGGAAGAACGCGGCGTCGCCCACGGCGAGCCGGATCTGGTGCAGCGCCATCGCGCCGCGGTCGTAGACGGCGGCGTCGAAGATCCCGCTCGGCCCCGGGTCGCCGGGTCGCACCTGCCAGAACTCGGAGTCGGCCGGGTAGCTGTCGTAGGTGAAGTCGAACAGCTCCTGCGCGGTGCCCTCGCCCTGCTCCTCCGACCAGAGCCACTCGGCGTACGACGCGAAGCCCTCGTTGAGCCAGATGTGCCGCCAGTCGGCCACCGACACCGAGTCGCCGAACCACTGGTGGGCGTTCTCGTGCACCACCACGTACGTGTTGGCGCCGCGCCGCCAGAAGCCCGGGCCGTAGACCGGGCGGGTCTGCGTCTCCAGGGCGAACCCGATGCCGTCGACCGGCCCGGCCACGCCGCCCTGCGCCTCGAACGGGTACGGGCCGAACAGCCCGCTCTCCCAGTCGACGATCTCGGCGGTGCGTTCGATGCTGGCCCGGGCGGCGGGCAGGCGCTCGCCCAGCGTGGTGCTGTACGCGTTCACCACCGGCTGCCCGTTCGGCGCGGTGCCGGTGACGATGTCGTACTGCCCGATGGCCAGGAACGCCTGGTACGTGGCGCCGGGCTTGACGCTGCGCCAGCTCCACCGGGTGCGGTTGCCGGCCTCGGGCAGCGGGTCGCGCGGCTGCACGCCGTTGCTGATCACCTCGACGCCGGTCGGCACCGACACCGAGACGTCCCAGGTGGCCTTGTCCTTCGGGTGGTCGTTGCTCGGGTACCACCACCAGGCCGACTCGGGCTCGTTGACGGCGAGCGCCCCGTCGGCGGTACGGGTCCACGCGGTGTAACCGTAGACGGTGGTCTGCGACGGCACGCCGGCGTACTTCACCACGACGGTGAGCTGCTGGCCCTTCGCCAGCGGCCGGGCCGGGGCGATCACCAGCTCGTGGTCGCCGGCCCGGGCGAACCCGGCGACCCACCCGTTCACCCGCACCGACTCGACGTCGAGGGCGAAGTCCAGGTTGAACCGGGACAGGTCCTTCGTGGCGGTGGCGAGGATCGTGGTGGTGCCGCTGAGCCGGTCGGTGGCCGGCTCGTAGCGCAGCCGTATGTCGTAGTGGCCGACGTCGTAGCCGCCGTTGCCGTAGTCGGGGAAGTAGCTGTCGCCCAGCCCGGGACTGCCCGGCGTCGGGGTGGCCGCCGCGGGTTGCGGCCGGCCCCAGCCGGTGGGGGCAGCCTGGCCGGGGGCACCGGTCACTGTGGTGCCGGCTGCGGTGAGGGTCAGGGCGGCGATGGCCGCCGTGAGTGCGCGTCGCACGGTGGGACTCCCTCCGTCGGGTGTCGTCACCGTCAAACTAATCGACACATGTGAACGTATCTGTCCTGTCCGGCCGATCGGGGCTATTCAATTTCGACGAATGTTTCGATAGCATTACCGACCAGTAACAGCACCGATCCCTCGGCCACGCGCGCGGTCAACGGGCTCCACCACCCCTGCCCCGTGGAGGCTCTGCCATGCCCCGTCGCGTCCGTACCGTGTTCGCCGCCCTCCTGGCGGCCGTACTCGGCGCCGTGCTCCTGCCCGGCGCCGCCCGGGCGGCCACCGTCAACTACGTCGCCCTCGGCGACTCCTACTCCTCCGGGGTCGGCGCCGGCCCGTACGACCTGTCCACCTGCCTGCGCAGCCAGAAGTCGTACGCCCCGCTCTGGGCGGCCGCCCATTCGGTCACCAGCTTCAAGTTCCCGGCCTGCGGCGGCGCGGTCACCGCCGACGTGCTGGCCAACCAGGTCGGCCAGCTCAGCAGCAGCACCACGCTGGTCACCATCACCATCGGCGGCAACGACGCCGGCTTCGCCGACGTGATGACCAGTTGCCGCTTCGGCAGCACGTCCAGCTGCGAGAGCGCGGTGAACGAGTCGAAGGCGTTCGCCACCGCCACGCTGCCCGCCCGGCTCGACGCCACGTACACCGCGATCCGCAACCGGGCCCCGAACGCCCGGCTGGTGGTGCTCGGCTACCCGCGGCTGTTCGAGACCGGCTCCTGTGGACTGCTCGCCATGAGCAGCTACAAGCGCACCATCCTCAACCAGGCCGCCGACACGCTCAACGGCGTCATCTCCGGCCGGGCCACCGCCGCCGGGGGCACCTTCGTCGACGCGCGGCCGTTCTTCGCCGGGCACGGCGTGTGCGCCGCCGAGCCGTGGATCCGCGACGTCAGCGGCGTCATCGAGGCGTACCACCCGAACGCGAACGGCTACCGCTACGGCTACCTGGCCGCGCTGACCGCCGCCATCGGCTGATCCGCACGCGAGGAGGGCCCCGCTCGACACCCGTCCGTCGAGCGGGGCCCCGCCGTGCCGGGTTGCATCGAACGTCGACAATGGTGCGACACCGCATGCGACCCGGAGGTGACCATGCGTGAACCGGCGACCCGGCCGCGGCCGGTCCGCGAGCAACTCCCGGCCGGTGGCCCGGAACTGCTCACCCTGCTGGCCCGGCTGCTGCGGCGTCCACGCCGCGGCGACCGCCGGCTCCCGCTGCTCTGGCTGGTCCGGCCCACCGGGGACGGCGCGGTCGCGGCCCTGCTACGGCGTTTCGCGGCGCGCCGGGCCGGGCGCCGGGTGCCGCACGTAGTGCTGGACCTGACCGGCCGCCCGGCCGGCGACGACGTCGCAGCCGTGCTGCGCGAACTGCACCGGCAACTCTCAGTGGAGGCGTTCGGCGCGCCCCGGCTGCGGTTCCGGCACTACCCGCTGGCCGACTGGCTGATGCACCAGACGCTCGCCGTGGACCTGGACGCCGCCGACAGCGGCCGGGCCGCGCTGGTCCGCCGGCTGCGGGACTGGCGGGGACGGCGGACCGGTGACGACCCCCAGGTCGGCGGCGACTCCGGCCTCGGCGCCGCGCTGCACCTGCTGCTCTGGCTGCTGTGGCGGGCCGTGCCCGGCGTCGTGTTCCGGATCGCCGTCTCCGGCCGGGTGCCGCTCGTCGGACGGCAGTACCGCTGGTTCATGCGCCAGCAGTACCTGGCGCCCCGCCAGTCGGTGACGTTCCTCGGCTTCGCCGAGCGGCTCACCGCCGGCTGGCGCGACGGCGAACACCCGGCCCAGGTGGAGAAGCTGCTGCTGCACGCGTTCCTGGAGGACCTGCGCCTGGCGTACCGGCGGCGGTTCTGGCGGCCCGGGGACTGGCGCCGCACCGCCTATCCGGTGCTGGTGCTCGACGGCGCGCGGCCGGACAACGTCGGGCACACGCTGGTCCGGCTCGTCGACGAGGTGCGCAACGAGACCGGCCGCAACGACCCGCTGCTCGTCGTCGCGGTCGCCGCCGACCCGCCGCCGGAACCGGCCGCTTCGCGGCCGCTGACCGAGGCCGAGGAGGCGTACGAGGAGTGGGCCGAGGCGCTGCCGGAGAACCGCCGGCTGCGTCGCTCCGGCGCCTGGCTGATGCTGCTGGAGGCGGACGACCGGGACGTCGACGCCCCGGTGGGAGGCGTCCCGCCGGCCCTTGTCGCACCCGACCCGCCCTGGTGGGCGCGGCGGTTCCTGCCCGCCGCGGTGGCCCTGGCGCTCGTCGCCGGGCTGGGCGTGTGGGCGCACGGGCGGTGGGCGCCTGACTGCCGCCCCTGGCCCACCGACCGGGTCACCGTCCGGCTCGTCGGCGGCGAGTGCGTCGGCTACAGCGACACCGCCGGGCAGGTCTTCAACAGCGAACCCGGGCAGGACCGGCTGCGCGCCGTGCAGCGGCGCATCTTCGCCCAGAACCGGGCCGCCGAGGAGGTGTGGCGGCGCAGCGAGCACCGCCGCCCCTACCTGACGCTTGTCTACCTGGGCAGCCTCACCGGCAACCGGACCCGCGCGGACGAGGAGTCCTACGTCTCCGAGCGGGAGGAACTGGAGGGCATGGCCACCGCCCAGTACGCCCTGCTCCAGGAGTCGGCGGCGGCGGACGACGCGGCGCTGCTGCACATCGTGGTGGCGAACGCCGGGCGGCAGATGCGGCACGCCGACGACGCGGTGCGGATGCTGGAGGGGCTGGCCCGCGACGACCCCACAGTGCTCGGCGTGGTCGGGCTGGTGGACAGCCGCACCAGCACGGCGGCGGCGCTGCGCGAACTCAACCGGGTCGGCCTGCCGGTGCTCGCCCCCACGCTGTCGGCCGACCGGATGGACGCCAACTCCAGCCTCTACCTGGCCATGTCGGCGCCGAACCGGGACCAGGCCCGGATGGTCGAGGCGTACGCCCGGCAGGTGCTGCGGGCGGGGGAGGCGCACGTCTACTGGACCACCGGCGAGGGCAGCTCGCTCACCGACGACCTGTACGTCGCCACCCTCGTCGACGGCCTGCGGGAACGCTTCGGCGACCGGATCACCCGGCTCGACGAGTGGCGCAGCGGGCGGCGGCTCACCCAGGAGTGCGGCTACCCGGGGATGCTCTTCTTCGCCGGCCGCTGGTCGGAGTTCGACGGGTTCATGCGCGCGCTCAAGGAGTGCGGCGCGAATCCGCCCCGGCACCTGGTCGCCGACGACTCGGTGAACCGCTACATGGCCAACCCGGGGCTGCGCGCCAGCGCGCCGGGCAACCTGCCGGTCACGTACGTGTCGAAGGCCGCGCTGGCCACCTGCGCGTCGCTGCGGGCCGCGCAGGCCGGGCGCGACGACGCCCGGGGCAGTTTCCTCACCTGGATCGGCGCGGACGGCCTGCTCGACCCGCCCCGATGCCGCGCCGGGACCGGCCCGCCGGTCGGCGAGCGGGTCAGCCTGGCCTACGACGCCACCATGATGACGGTACGCGCGCTGGAGAGCCTCGCCGCCCGGCTGCGCCACGCCGACACCGGCCGCCGCTGGGAGCCCCGCTCGGTCAACCCGGTCGGGGTGCACGCCGAGGTGCTGCGGCAGAACGCCGCCGGCGGCTACCCGGGGGTCAGCGGCCTCATCCGGTACGCCCCGGACTCAGGCGAACCGGTGGCGAAGCGGCTGGCGCTGCTCACCGTGTCGAAGGTGCCCGACGTGGACGCCGCCCCGGTCGAGGTGTTCCACTGCGGCGTGGCCGACACCGGCCCCGACCCCGGCTGCCGCGTCGCCCCACGCTAGTGCGCAGCCGCCATTCGTGATCATGGTTGGGGTTCGAGGTTGCCGTGCTGGGCAGCCAGGGAGGCAAGGATCATTTCTCGCGCCGCTCGGACCGTAGCCGCGAAGGCGGCCGGCACCGCGGAGCCCCGCCCGGCACGCGCCGGGCGGGGCTCTCGTCTGCTCGTACCCCTTGAGGTCAGCGGGCCGGGACCAGCTCCGCGGCCGGCACCGGCGCCAGGTCCGGCACCGCCGGCCCGATCCGCCGCCGGGGCCACCGGCGGCGACCGGAGGGTACGGCGAGCGCGGCCAGCGCCGCGGCCACCGAGATGCCGGTGAGCAGCAGGAAGCCCGCCGTGAAACCGGCCTCCCGGGGCAGCCCGCTCGGCTGCGGATTCGCGGTGATCACGGCACTGGCGAGCGCCGCGCCGATCGCGCCGCCGATGGTACGGATGTTGGCGTTCATGCCGGTCGCCGCGCCGGTCTGCCCGGCCGGCACGTTCGCCACGATCAGGTTGGCCATCGAGGCGAACGCCAGCCCGATGCCGAGGCCCACCAGGCCGCCGGCGATCCCGACCTGCCAGCGGGTGTCGTGCGCGACGGTCAGCATGGCGGCGGCCGCCACGTTGAACACCGCGTCGGTGCTCAGCTGCGCCTTGGCGCTGAACCGGGACTGCAGCCGTCCGGCCAGCAGGCCGGCCACGAACATGCCGACGAGCATCGGCAGCATCAGCAGCCCGGCCTGGGTGACGCTGGCGCCGAAGCCGTAGCCGGCGCTGGTCGGGATCTGCGCGAACTGCGGCAGGAACGCGTAGACGGCGAACATCGAGGCGCCGTAGAGCAGCCCGACGAGGTTCGTGGTCCAGACCGCGGGCAGGCGCATCATCCGCAGGTCGATCAGCGGGTTCGCGGCCCGGGCCTCGGTCGCCAGCCAGGCGGCCGCGAGCGCCGCGGCCAGCGCCAGCAGCGCGACCACCCGGCCGGAGCCCCAACCCCACGAGGCGCCCTTGCTGACCGGCAGCAGCAGCGCCACCAGCCAGCCGGACAGGAGTACGGCGCTGAGCCAGTTGATCCGGCCCGGGGTGCGTACCGGCGAGCGCGGCACGAACCGGTGCGCGGCGAGCGCGGTCAGCCCGACCACCACCAGCGGGATCCAGAACAGCCACCGGTAGCCCAGGGTGGCCACGATCGGCCCGGCCAGCACCACGCCCAGCCCGCCGCCGACTGCCACGACCGCGGAGATCGAGGCCACCGCCGAGCTGACCCGGGCGGCCGGGAACTCGTCGCGGATGATGCCGAACGAGAGCGGGAAGACGGCGCCGCCGATGCCCTGCACCACGCGGGCGGCGATCAGCACGCCGATGCTGGGGGCGACGGCTGCCAGCAGGCAGCCCAGCGCGAGCGCGGCGAGCGAGAAGACGAGCGTCTTCTCCTTGCCGACCATGTCGCCGATGCGGCCGACGATCGGCGTGAAGACGGACGCGGAGAGCAGGTACGCGGTGAGCACCCAGGTCACCGTGTTGGGCGAGGTGTGCAGGTCGTGCTGGATGGTGGGCAGCACCGGCGTGATCAGCGACTGGAGCATCGCGAAGAATCCGGTGCCGGCGGCCAGCACGAGGAAGGTGAGTCGGCGCGAGCCGCGCCCTGATGAGTGGATCATGTGGGAGAACTCCCCGTTGTCGGTACGAGACTGGTGGCCGCTCGCGCAGTCGTGCGGCGGTGGCGGCCGGGTCGTGCGGGCGCTCAGCGGTCGGCGGGCATGGTGGGACCTCCCGGGTCCGTGTCGTGGCGCGAGGATCGCGTGGCCGGAGGGCGGCCGGAAGTCCGGAGTAAGCTATCCGGAGGGGTGGCTCCGGTCAGTAACCGGAGGCTTGCCTCCATTAACCTAGCGGAGGGGTGCCTCCGGTTGCAAGGCGGAAGGGGTGACGCGCCTCATGGCTGACGCCGACGTGTCCGGCGAGGTCTTCGCGCGCCGCCCCAAGCGGGCCGACGCCCGCCGCAACTACGACGCGCTGATCGCCGCCGCCCGCGAGGTCTTCGGCGAGCACGGCGCGGGCGCGTCGCTGGAGGAGATCGCCCGCCGGGCGGGCGTGGGCATCGGCACGCTCTACCGCAACTTCCCGCAGCGGCGGGACCTCTTCGAGGCGGTCTACGTCGAGGAGGTGCGCGCGCTCAGCGCCTCCGCCGCCGACCTGGCCGACGAGCCCCCGTGGGACGCCCTGGTCGGCTGGCTGCACCGGTTCGTCGCCTACGTGGCCACCAAGCGGGCGCTGGCCGAGGAGCTGGTGCACGACTCCGAGGTGTTCCGCAGCTGCCGCACCGAGATCTACGCGACCGGCGAGCCGCTGCTGCGCCGCGCCCAGGCCGCCGGGGAAGCTCGGCCGGACGCCGGCTTCGACGACGTGATCCGGCTGATCAGCGGCCTCGCCGCGTACCAGTTCCCGGACCCGGCCCAGCGGGACCGCGTCCTGGCCATCGCGCTGGACGGCCTGCGCCCGCCGGCGGGCATGAATTGATACGTCCGGCCGTTTGTTGACGTGACGCATCAAGGGCTGCTCTGTGCGGGAGGAAGTGGCGGGTGCGGCCGGGTTCAGCCGACCCCGCCACGCTCCGCGATCGCCGGGAGCGTCGCGCGGGCAACCGTCGGCGCGGTCCAGTGCGCCGATCTTGCACTTTCGCGCGGCGAAATGCGGCTTATGCACCCATTCTTCAGGGCTGCAGGTGCAAGATCGCCGAGGAGAGGCGGATCGGCCGGCGGCTCCCGCCCGGGAACCGCCGGCCACCCGCTCAGCGGTGCCCGTTACCAGGCCGCCCCCACGGTCCGGTGATCGCGAACACGTACCCCGGTGACTGGATGTTGGCGAACAGCGTCTTCCCGTCCGCGCTGAACGTCGGCCCGGTGAACTCGCTGTCGTTCAGTTCGTTGCGGGCCAGCGGGTACGCCTTGCCCTGCTCGGTGACGCCGACCAGGTGCGACACGCCCTCGCCGTCCTCGGCCAGGATCACCCCGCCGTACGGCGACACGGTGATGTTGTCCGGCCCGTCGTAGTTGCCGGTGTCGGCCTCCGGGTCGGTGTTGACCCCGAAGATGGTCTTCAGCGTCACGGTCTGGCGGCGCGGGTCGTAGAACCACACCTGCCCGTCGTGCTCGTTGGCGCTGCCGTCGTCGTGTCGGGCGTAGCTGGCCACGAAGTACGCGCCGCCGTCGCCCCACCAGGCGCCCTCCAGCTTGCGGCTGCGGGTCACCTCGGCGTCGGTGAACTGCTTGCGTACGGACACGGTCCGGGCGTCGCGGTCCGGCACCTCGACCCACTCCACCCGGTAGCGGGTGCCGGGCGTGGTGGCCTCGGACAGGTCGGCCACGTGCGTGTCGCCGCGCAGGCAGCGCATCGCGGCGAGGCTGCCGGCGGTGCCGCCGTCGGGCCGCTGGGCGAGCGCCCGCAGCGCGCCCTTGCCGGCCCGGAAGCCGGGCGGCGGCGTCCACCGGAAGTACAGGCCGTTGGGCCCGCTCGCGTCCTCGGTCAGGTAGATCGAGTGCGTGTACGGGTCGACAGCCACCGCCTCGTGCGAGTACCGCCCGAGGAACGTCAGCGGCACCGGGTCGGTGTTGGCGGACCGGTCGTGCGGGTCGACCTCGAAGACGTACCCGTGGTCCTTCAGATACCGCCCACCGGCCCGCTGCTCGGTCTCCTCGCAGGTCAGCCACGTGCCCCACGGGGTGATGCCACCGGCGCAGTTGTTGTGCGTGCCGGCGACGCTGACGTACTCGCGCAGCCGCCGCCCGTGCCGGTCCACCTCGATGGTGGTGGTGCCGCCGCGGGCACCCGGGTCGTAGGTGAGGCCGGGCAGCGCGGGCACCGGGTACGGTTCGTCGCCGCCGATCTCGTGGTTGTTCACCAGCACCGAGCCGTGCGGGCCGCGGAAGCAGCCGGTGCCGTCCGCGTCGCTCGGGGTGGGCTGCCCGGACTCCAGGAGCGTCGCGCCCGCCTGCGCGACGACCGTGTACGAGAAGCCCGGCGGCAGCGCCAGCAGGCCGGCCGGGTCCGGCACCAGGTCGCCGTAGCCGACGGCGGGGCGGCAGGCGGGCCGGGCCGCCGCCGGTCCGGCGATCGCCTCCAGGCTGCCGGCCACCATGATGCCGAGTCCGCCGGCCACGCCGCCGCGCAGCAGGGACCGCCGGGGAAGAGGTGAGGTGGTCACGTCGTCGCCTTCCTGTGCGCACGATTGCCTGGGGGAAGGCAAACCGGGCCGGGGGAACGGCGTGCGGCGCGCCCGTCCGTAGCCGGGTGAACAGTGGACGAATCCCCGGTGCGGAGCGCCCCGTGCCGGTGCGGCGCGCGTCCGTTAGGGTTCCCTTCGATCGCAAACGTCGGAGGGCGGACGGTGGGCAGACTCGCGGCGGCGTACCGGCAGGCGGTCGATCGGCATCGGCGGGCGGTGCGGCACTGGGAGGCGGCCCGGCGGCTGCTGGGCGCCGCGGGCCCGGCGCCGGTGGGCAGCCCGGAGCTGGTGGCGCGGCTGGCCCGCCTCGGCGGTGAGCTGGCCGCCGCGGTGCCCGGCACCGCCCGCGTCGCCACCCACCCCGTTCCGGTACGCCTCGGCGCCGCGACCACTGTCGACGGCGCGTTCCCGGTGCTCGTGCCGGTGGGCGCGGGCGCGCACCTGGCCGTCGACGCGGACGCCCGTGACCCGCGCGTCGGCGAGCTGCTGCGGGCGGTGGTGGTACGGCTGCTGACCGCCGCGCCGGCCGGCGCGATCCGGGTGGCCGGCATCGACCAGGCCGCCTTCGGCGCGGCGTTCCTGCCGTTGCGCCCGCTCCAGGATGCCGGGGTGCTCGCCGCGGCGGCGACCACCGAGGCGGAGACGACGGCCCTGCTCGACCTGGCCGAGCGGCACGCCCGTACCGCCCAGCGGTCCGCGCCGGAGGACCGCGAGCTGCTGGTGGTGGTCGCCGCGTCCGCGCCGCCGCCCCGGGAACTGGCCCGGCTGGCCGCGCTCACCCACGCCGGCCCGGCCGCGGCCGTCTGCGTGCTGCTGGCCGGCCACCCACCGGCCGGGCCGAGCGCGGCTCCGCCGCTGGGCGCCACCACCCAGCTTCGCGTCACCGAGCGGTACACGCTCGTCGGCGACCCGCCGGGGCGCCCGTTCAGCACCGACGGCAGCGGGCTGGCCGCACCCGTGGTGCTCGACGGCGACCCGTCGCACGCCACTGTGACCGCGCTGGCCCGCCGGTACGCCGAGGCCGCCGATCAGGACGGCGTCACGTTCACCGACCTGCTGCCCGCGCAGCGCTGGGCCGGGTCCGCCGCGTCCGGGCTGCGTACCGTGCTCGGCCGGGCCGGACGCCGTCCGCTGAGCGTGGCGTTCGACGACGCCACCCCGCACTGGCTGATCGGCGGGCGGACCGGCGCCGGCAAGACGGTCCTGCTGCTCGACGTGCTGTACGGGCTGGCCGCCCGCTACTCCCCGGCCGAGCTGCGGCTGATGCTGCTCGACTTCAAGGAGGGCGTCAGCTTCACCGAGTTCGTGCCCACCGACCGTGACCCGTCCTGGCTGCCGCACGCCGACGCGGTCGGCATCGAGTCCGACCGCGAGTACGGCGTGGCGGTGCTGCGCGAGCTGCGCGCCGAACTGGGCCGCCGCGCCGACCTGCTGAAGCGGCACGGCGTCAGCCGCCTGGCCGACCTGCCGCCGAACGCCCGGCCGCCCCGGATCGTCACAGTGGTCGACGAGTTCCACGTGCTGTTCGCCGGCAACGACGCGCTGGCCCGGCAGGCCGTCGACCTGATCGAGGAACTGGCCCGCAAGGGCCGCTCGTACGGCCTGCACCTGGTGCTGGCGAGCCAGAGCACCACCGGCATCGAGGCGCTCTACGGCCGGGCCGAGGCGATCTTCGGGCAGTTCCCGCTGCGGATCGCGCTGCCCGGCGGCGACGCCGTGCTGGACCCGCGCAACGACGCCGCACGCGGGCTCACCGTCGGCACCGCAGTGGTGAACACCGGCGCGGGCGCGCCCGGCTCGGACGCCGAGGTGCGGTTCCCCGACGCGCACGCCGCCTCGGCCGACCTCGCCGCGCTGCGCCACGAGCTGCACGCGGCCCGCCCGGCCGGGTCACGCCCGCCTGCCGTCTTCCGGGGACACGAGACGCCCCGGCTCACCGACGACCCCGCCTGGGCGGCGCTGACGCCGGGCGCCGACCCGCCGTACGCGCTCGTCGGCCGCGTGGTCGACGTCCCCGGCAGCCCGGCCGGGTTCGCGCTCGACGCCAGCCCCGGCCGGCACCTGGCGGTGGTCGGCACCGCCGCGGCCGGCGCGGACGTGCTCCGGTCGGCGACCCTGTCCCTGGCCCGCCAGCACGCCCCCGGCACCGCCCGGTTCCTGTTCGCGCCGCTGGCACCGGGCACCACCGACGCCGCCGACGACCTGGCCATGACGCTGGCCGCCGCCGGGCATCCGGTCCGGCGCCTCGACGCCGGCGCGCTGCGCGCCCAGCTCGCCGAGGCCGCAACCGGGGACGCCCCGGCCGCCGGGCGCACCTACCTCGTGGTGTTCGGGATGGACGCCGCCGCCACGACGCTCGCCGCCTCCGACCCGGCGACGTTCCGCTCCGGGTACGACGACCTGCGCGCCGTGCTGCGCCAGGGACCGTCGCGCGGTGTGCACGTGCTCGGCTGGTGGCGCGGGCTGCGCCGGCTCGCCGACGACCTCGGCGGCAGCGGGCACCGCGACGACGTGACCGGCCTGGTCGCGCTGAACGTCCCCGCCGCCGACCTGGGCCTGCACCTCGGCGTGCACGACCTCGCGTACGTCCCGCGCGAGGGACGCGCCCTGCTCGTCGACCGGCACGAGCACCGCACCGCGCTGATCGTGCCGTTCGCCGCCGGGAGTGAGGTCACCCCGTGAGCGCGAGGAGTGAGCCGGGTTTGCGAGCCCCGCAGTCGCGAACGAAAGACGGCCTTGTGAGCGCGAGGAGTGAGCCGGGTTTGCGAGCCCCGCAGTCGCGAACGAAAGACATCACATGAGCGGGTTCGACGAGTACGCGGCGCTGCTGCGGGAGTTGTCCACCCGGCAGCGGGGCGGGGAGCGGGAGATCGCCGCCGAGGCGGAGCGCCGCCGCGGCCTCCAGGCCGCCGTCGACTCGGTCGGGCAGCGGCTCGCCGCCCAGGGGCAGCACCTCGACCGGCTCGGGCAGGCGATCGGTGTGCCGATGGCCTCGGTCCCGGCGGAGGAGCCGGCACCGGCGATGGTGGCCGGTGGGGGAGCACCAGGTCCCGCGCCCGGACCGGGTGACGGGGTGACCGGCGGCGTAGCCGACGCGCCGGGGCGGCCGGAGGTCGGGGCGTACCCATCGGGTGGTGTTCCGGCGCCGCGGGCCGGCGACCCGGCGGGGGAGCTGGCGGCGGCGGGGCGGCTCGCCGAGGAGGCCGACGTGTTCGGGCAGCAGGCCGACGCGCTGGCCCGCACGCCGGTGCTGCTGCCCACCTGGTCCGCGCCGGCGCGGGCGGTGGTGGTGTACGCGGGCTGCGCGCTCGCCGGTTCGCTGCTGATGCTGATCGCGATGGTGGGTTCGTCGCTGCCGGTGAGCGGGCTGGACCTGGTGGCGGCGCTGAGCTGCGCGGGCGTGCCGTTGATGTCCTTCGTGGCCGGTCAGGTGGTGCTCGCCCGCTGGGGCCGCCCGACGGTGGAGGGCGACGCGCCCCCGGCCGGACGGTACGTGCCGCTGGGTTTCGTGATCTGCGCGCTGGTCTCCCCGTCCTTCTTCTGCCTCTACCTCCTCCTGTTCCGCCTCCTCCGCTGACCCGGCCCCTACCACTCCGTCGATCATGGAGTTGCGGCCTCCGGGGTGCGGCATTGGTGGCTTTTGGACGGGCGGAAACTGCAAGATCGCGAAGGTGGGAGGGCGGGGTGGGGAGGTAGGCTTCCGGGGCGGGTGAGCTGGGGGAGGGCGTGTGAGCGCGGCGGAGATCATCGCCAGGCTGGCGGCGGCGGCACAGAAGCTGGACGAGGCCAAGGCGCGCACCGCCGCTGCCGCGCAGGACGCGGCCGAGGCGCGGGCGCTGGTGGCGGGCGCGCTGGAGGGGGCCACGGCGGGCCCGCTGATCGGGGTCATCGACTCCTACCGGCAGGCGCTGGCGCAGGCCGCGCAGGGCGGGGAACCGGCCCGGCAGCACGTGCAGGAGACCATCGCGAAGGTGCAGGCGCTGGGCAACTGAGCCCGGTCCGGCATGCCGGTTTGCGCTGAGGGCGCGACAAGGGTTACCGCCGCGTAACTTTTCATTGACGTGTGTGAAATCGGACACGCATCATCGTGACCACGATCGATCGGATCCCACCCGTCCCCCCCGGGTCCGCCCGGGTGCCTCCCCCCGGAGGTGCAGCCCATGCTGCTCCGAACGATCCTGGCCGCCACCACCGCCGCCACCGTCCTGCTCGTCCCGGCCGCCGCCCAGGCCGCCACCGCCGAACCCGCCACCCCGTCGAACACGGCCGCCGTCGCCACCGCCGCGCAACGGGCCGCCGCCGCGGCCGCCGACCCGGTGATCGTGGTCGGTGGCCTGAGTGGAATCTCCATCGCGTACGAGCCGATCGCCGCCCGGCTGCGCGCCGACGGCTACCGGGTCTCGATCTTCCAGTTGCCGAACCTCGGTCTCGGCGACATCCGCGAGTCCGCCCGGGCGTTGTCGTCCTACGTGGACCGGGTGCGCGCCACCACCGGCGCGGCCCGCGTCGACCTGGTCGGCCACTCCGAGGGCGGGCTGGTCAGCCGCTGGTACGTCAAGTACCTCGGCGGCGCGGCCACCGTCGACCAGTACGTCAGCCTGGGCAGCCCGCAGTACGGCACCTACGTCGCGAATCTGGTCGCCGTCCTCGGGCTGGGCAGCTGCGCCGGTGTGATCGCCTGCCAGCAGATGACCATCGGGTCGAGCTTCCTCGCCGACCTCAACGCCGGGGACGACACGCCCGGCCCGGTCCGCTGGGCCACCGTGCGCACCTGGCAGGACGAGCTGGTCCGGCCGGTCGACAACGCCGTGCTCGCCGACGGTGCGACGAACATCCTGGTGCAGGCGTGGTGCCCGCTGCGGGTCGTCGGCCACCTCGGGCTGGTGCTGGACGGCACCACGTACACGGCGGTGCGCCAGGTGCTCGCCGGCGCCCCGGTCCAGCCGAACTGCTTCGCGGTCTGAGCCACGTGCCCGGACCCGCCGTCGCGCGGGTCCGGGCACGTCCGGCCGGGCCCCGGTGCGGGCGCCGGCCGGGTCCGGGCGGTCAGTCCGCGTCCCGTCCCCTGATCACGTCGGCGGCCCGCCAGGCCAGCGCGGTCACCGGGGCGCTGGTCCAGCCGGCCACCATCACCGGCAGCACCGACGCGTCGACCACCCGCAGCCCGTCCACGCCGCGTACCCGCAACCGCTGGTCGACCACGTGCTCGTCGCCGGTGCCCATCGCGCAGGTGCCGATCGCGTGGTAGCCGCAGTAGCCGCGTGCCACAGCCGCCTCGACGATCTCCGCGTCGGTGGTGGTCGCCGTTCCGGGCACCGTCTCGGCCTGGATGCGCTTCGCGATCGGGCCGGTGCCGAAGAACTCCCGCATCCGGCGGAACAGGTCCACCGCCACCCGCCGGTCGTGCTCCGTGGTGAGGTAGTTCGCCACGATGGCCGGCGGCGTACGCGGGTCCGCGTCGGTGATCGTCAGGCTGCCCTCGCTGTCCGGCCGGGTGACGGTGCCCAGGCACATCAGGCCCGGCTCCCGCTCCAGCTCCAGCGCCTTGCCGGGGCGCGGCGGGGCGGCCGAGAACGGCGCCATCAGCAGGTGCGCGTCCGGGCGATCCAGCTCCGGCCGGGACTTGAGGTGGGCCGCCACGTCCAGCACCGGCAGGGCGAGCGGTCCGCCCCGGGTGAGCAGCCAGCGCAGCGTCGCCCGGGCCTGCCCGAGCGGGCTGCCGATGGTCATGTTGTGGCCGCCGGGTTCGGCGAGGCGGTACTGGAGCACGATCGACCGGTGCTCGCGCAGCCCTGCGCCGACCCGGGGCCGGTCGAGCAGCACCGGCACCCCGGCCGCGCGCAGCGTGTCCGCCGGGCCGATGCCGGAGACCTGCAACAGGTGCGGGGTGGCGAGGGCGCCCGCGGCGAGGATCACCTCACCCGCCGCCCGGTACGTGGTCTCCCCGCCGCCGCGCGCCACCCGTACACCTGTGGCGCGGCCGCCCTCGACGAGCACCCGCAGGACGACGGCGCCGACCTCGACGGTCAGGTTGGGCCGGCGCCGCACCGGGTGCAGGAACGCGTCCGCGGCGCTGACCCGGCGTCCGGCGCGGATCGTGGCCGTGGGGTAGCCGATCCGCTCGTCGTCGTGGGCGTCCAGGTCGTCGGCGTGGCGCCAGCCCAGCTCGGCGCCGGTGGCCACCATCTCCTCGGCGAGCGGGTCGGTGCCGGTGGCGACGGACAGCCGCACCGGACCGCCGACGCCCCGGTGCGGCGCGGGCCCGAGCGGGTGGTCCTCCAACTGCGGGAACACCCGCCGCATCGCCGACCAGCCCCAGCCCAGCGGTTCGAGGGCGTCCCAGTCCCGGGCCGCGCCGCGGCTCCAGATCATGCCGTTCACCGACGTGGAGCCGCCGATCATCCGTCCGCGCTGCCAGATCTCCTGGCGGCCCGGCCCGGTGGTGGCCGGGTAGTGCCAGGCGGTGCGCTGGTCATCCATCAGCCGGGAGAACGCCTTCGGCACCCGCACGTACGGGCTGCGGTCCCAGCCGCCCGCCTCCAGCAGCAGCACCCGCGTCCCCGGATCCTCGGTGAGGCGGTTCGCCAGCACGCACCCCGCCGCACCGGCCCCCACGATGACGTAGTCGAACTCCTCCACAGCGGACCCCCACTCGCGAGAATCCCTCTGACAGTAGTTGCTCGATCACAGTCCGCGAAAGGGTCGGTCGGCGGAGGTGCGGCGGCCGGCTCAGGTTGCCTTGGCCAGCGCCTCGAACTCGTCGTCGGTCAGCTCCACCCCGGCCGCCGCCACGTTCTCCTCCAGGTGCGCCACCGACGAGGTACCGGGGATCGGCAGCATCACCGGCGACCGGCGCAGCAGCCAGGCCAGCGCGAGCTGCGCCGGGGTGGCGCCGTGCGAGGTCGAGATCGCGTCGAGCGGGCCGCCGGGCCGGGCCAGGTTGCCGGTGGCGATCGGGAACCACGGGATGAACGCCAGGTCGTGGCGCTCGCAGTGCTCCAGCACGTCCTCCGCGCTGCGGTCGGCCAGGTTGTAGAGGTTCTGCACGGACACGATCGGCGCGATCGCCCGGGCCGCCTCGATCTCCTCGACGCTGACCTGGGACAGCCCGATGTGCCGGATCTTGCCCTCCTGGCGCAGCAGAGCCAGCTCGCCGAGCTGGTCGGCCAGCGGCACCTTCGCGTCGATGCGGTGCAGCTGGTAGAGCGGGATGCAGTCCAGGCCCAGGTGGCGCAGGCTCAGCTCGCACTGCTGGCGCAGGTACTCCGGGCGGCCCACCGGCCGCCAGTCGTCCGGGCCGGAGCGGGTCAGCCCGGCCTTCGTCGCGATGACCAGGTCGTCGGCGTACGGGTGCAGCGCCTCGCGGATCAGCAGCTCGCTGACGAACGGCCCGTACGAGTCGGCGGTGTCGATGAACGTGACGCCCAGCTCGTACGCGCGGCGCAGCACCCGCACCGCCTCGGCCGGGTCCTTCGGGTCGCCCCACACGCCGGGGCCGGTGAGCTGCATCGCCCCGTAGCCGAGGCGGTCGACCGGCAGGTCGCCACCGATCCGGTAGCTGCCCGACGCCTTGGCGGGCTGGGTGCTGGTGGCCATTCGCGGTCCTCCTGTGCTCGTACGTACCTCGCGGGGCGGTGCTGCGCCCCGACCCCTGGACATTCCCCGAATCGTGGCGGCGAAGCACCGGCAGTTGCGGCGAGCGGCCCCGGCGCACCGGGCCGCCGTGGGAGGCTGGGCGGGACGGTGGTCAGGAGGTGCGCATGGCCGCGACGCCACGGCTCGACTTCGCGCTGGACACGTACGAGTGCATCGTGCTCTACCCGGGGCCCTCGGGACGGGCCCTGCCGGACGAGACAGTGCAGCGGTTGCAGGCCGAGCACCTCCAGCACATGCGGGCGCTGCAACGGCGCGGCATCGTGCTCGTGGACGGGTCGGTCGACGGCCCGGCCCGGGAACCCGACCCGCCGATCGGTTTCGGCCTGGCCCGGACCGGCTCGGTGGACGACGTCCGCAGCGTCATGGAGGCCGACCCGGCGGTGCAGGCCGGGCTCTACCGGGTCGAGGTGCTCACCTTCCTCTGCCCGGCCGGCTCACTGGAGTTCCCGCTGGTCAAGACGGAGAGCTGAGGCTCCGAGCGAGCCCCTCCGACGGCACCGCCCACTGCCGCGTACCCAGTGCCCGCCCACGGCCGGACGGCCGGGCGCGGCGGCCCCACAGTGCCCCCGGCCGGCCCGTGACGGGGAGCGGTACGATTTCTCACCGCGCGGTCGCCGATGCCCGCCACACGACGTTCCGGTGCGGTACGCCTACCGCCCGCCCACGCGGTTGACGCGCGTCGTTGGACAAATGTTCCGCAGTCCGCAAGGGGTCGGCCGGGAGGCCGATCCGGAGGAGAGACTAGCCTGATGGGCGTGACACGCCGCGCGAAGATCGTCTGCACTCTCGGCCCCGCAACCGCCTCCCCGGAGCGTATCCGCGGGCTCGTAGAAGCCGGCATGAACGTGGCGAGGCTCAACTTCAGCCACGGCAGTCACGCCGACCACGAATCGGTCTACCGGTTGGTCCGGGAGGCCGCCGAGGCGTCCGGGCGCCCGGTCGCGGTGCTCGCCGACCTCCAGGGGCCCAAGATCCGGCTGGGCCGGTTCGCCGACGGCCCGCACGAGTGGCGCACCGGCGACTCCGTCGTGATCACCGGCGACGAGGTGGTGGGCACCAAGGAGCGGGTCTCCTGCACCTACCGCAAGCTGCCGCAGGAGGTGAAGCCGGGCGACCGGCTGCTGATCGACGACGGCCGGGTCGCGGTCGAGGTCAGCGACGTCACCGGCAACGACATCCGGTGCCTGGTCACCGAGGGCGGCCCGGTCTCCAACAACAAGGGCGTCTCGCTGCCGAACGTCGCGGTGAGCGTCCCGGCCCTGTCCGACAAGGACGCCGAGGACCTGCGCTTCGCCCTCGGCCTCGGCGTCGACCTGGTCGCGCTCTCCTTCGTCCGCTCGCCGGAGGACATCAAGCTCGTCCACTCGATCATGGACGAGGAGGGCGTGCGCCGCCCGGTCCTGGCCAAGGTCGAGAAGCCGGAGGCGGTCGATCACCTGGAGGCGATCGTGCTCTCCTTCGACGGGGTCATGGTCGCCCGCGGCGACCTCGGCGTCGAACTGCCGCTGGACCAGGTGCCGCTGGTGCAGAAGCGTGCCGTGCAGCTGTGCCGGGAGAACGCCAAGCCGGTCATCGTGGCCACCCAGATGCTCGACTCGATGATCGAGAACTCCCGCCCGACCCGCGCCGAGGCCTCCGACGTGGCCAACGCGGTGCTCGACGGCGCGGACGCGGTGATGCTCTCCGGCGAGACGAGCGTCGGCAAGTACCCGGTGCTCACCGTCAGCACCATGGCGAAGATCATCACCACCACCGAGGCCGGCTCGATCGCCGTCCCCCGGTTGCAGCACGACCCGCGTACGCACGGCGGCGCGCTCACAGTCGCCGCCTCGTCGATCGCCCGGGCCATCGGCGCCAAGGCCATGGTCGCGTTCTCGCAGACCGGTGACACCGTCAAGCGGCTGGCCCGGCTGCACTGCGACCTGCCGCTGCTGGCGTTCACGCCGGTGCCGGAGGTGCGCAACCAGCTCGCGCTCTCCTGGGGCGTGGAGACGTTCCTGATGCCGTTCGTCGAGCACACCGACGACATGTTCCGCCAGGTCGACCAGGCGCTGCTCGGCCTCAACCGGGCCAACCCGGGTGACTACGTGGTGATCGTGGCGGGCAGCCCGCCCGGCACCCCCGGCTCCACCAACACGCTGCGCGTGCACCAGCTCGGTTCGCTGGTCGACGCGGCCTCGGCCCGGGCGCTCCAGTGAGTGCGAGGAGTGAGCCGGGTTTGCGAGCCCCGCAGTCGCGAACGAAGGTGACACAGTGAGTGCGAGGAGTGAGCCGGGTTTGCGAGCCCCGCAGTCGCGAACGAAGGTGACACAGTGAGTGCGAGGAGTGAGCCGGGTTTGCGAGCCCCGCAGTCGCGAACGAAGGTGACACAGTGAGTGGGGTGGCGACCGGGCAGGCGGCGGTCGACCAGCTGCTGGAGGTGCTCGACCTCGCCCGTGCCGGGGAGATGACCTTCCGGGGGATGAGCCCGCAGGTGGGTCCGCAGCGGGTCTACGGCGGGCAGGTCGCCGGCCAGGCCCTGGTCGCAGCTGGCCGCACCGTCGACGCGGAGCGGGCCGTGCACTCCCTGCACGGCTACTTCGTGCGCCCCGGCGACCCGGCCGAGCCGATCGAGTACCAGGTGGAGAACGTCCGTGACGGCCGCTCCTTCTCGGTGCGTCGCTCGGTGGCGTTGCAGCACGACAAGCCGATCTTCTTCATGTCGGCGTCGTTCCAGCGCCAGGAGGAAGGGCTGGACCACCACGCCCCGCTCCCGCCGGACGTACCCGGCCCGGACGACGTGCCGACCATGACCGACCGGCTCTCCCGCTACCCGGAGCGCCTCGGCATCTGGGGGATGATCCCGCGCCCGATCGACGTGCGCTACGTCGGCGAGCCCGGCTGGGTCCGCCCCGGCGACCGCCCGGCCGAACCGCACCAGCGGGTGTGGATGCGCCTGGACGGCAAGCTGCCGGACGATCCGCTGCTGCACGCGTGCGCCCTCACGTACGCCTCCGACCTGACCCTGCTGGACTCGGTGCTGTCGGTGCACGGCGAGGTGTGGGGCCCGGGCGGTGTGGTCGGTGCGAGCCTCGACCACGCGCTGTGGTTCCACAGGTCGTTCCGCGCCGACGAGTGGTTCCTGTACGACTGCTGGAGCCCGTCCGCATCGGGCGCCCGCGGCCTGGCCACGGGCCGGATGTTCACCACCGACGGCCGGCACATCGCCAGCGCCGTCCAGGAGGGGCTGCTGCGGCGCGTCGGCGGCTGAGAGCCCGATCGGTGATCGTCCGGGTGCGGGTCGGGGGGCCGGCCCGCACCGCAGCGGACTAACCTGGCCGTATGCGTCTCTCCGCCCGGGTCGACTATGCCCTCCGCGCGGCCGCTGAGCTGGCCTCGGTCGCGGTCGGGGGGACCACTGGGCGGAGCCGGCCGGTGACCGCCGAGCAGATCGCCCGCGCGCAGGACATCCCGCCGAAGTTCCTGGAGAGCATCCTGCTGCAACTGCGCCGGGGCGGCATCGTGCACGCCCAGCGTGGCCCCGAGGGCGGCTACTGGCTGGCCCGGCCGGCCGGGGAGATCTCCCTGGCCGAGGTGATCCGCGTCATCGACGGTCCGCTCGCGCACGTACGCGGGCAGCGCCCGGAACAGCTCGGCTACCAGGGTGCGGCCCGCGCGTTGCAGGACGTCTGGATCGCGTTGCGGGCCAGCGAGCGGGAGATCCTCGAGCTGGTCACCATCGCCGACGTGGCCGCCGGCGCGCTGCCCGGCCGGGTCAACGAGCTGGCCGCCGACCCGCGCGCCTGGAGCTGACGCCGGCTTCCGCACACCCCGGCACACCGTCCGGCGTCTCCTACCAACCGGATGGGGGACTTGACCCGGGGCGCCTCCGTGCCGCATTGTCGACCAAGTTGATAGGAGATACCGAAAAGTCAGGGGGCGCTCGTGCGCAAGCTGCTGGTCCTCGCCCTCGTCGGGCTCGCCGCGCAACTCGTCGACGGCGCGCTCGGCATGGCGTACGGGCTGACCTCCTCGACGCTTCTCCTGTTCGCCGGTGTGGCACCGGCCGCCGCGTCCGCCTCGGTGCACCTGGCCGAGATCGGCACCACGCTCGCCGCGGGCGTCTCGCACTGGCGATTCGGTAACGTCGACTGGCGGGTGGTCGGCCGCATCGCGCTGCCCGGCGCGATCGGCGCGTTCGCCGGGGCGACGTTCCTCAGCTCCATCTCCACCGAGGCCGCGGCGCCGTGGATGGCCGCCATCCTGTTCACGCTCGGCGCGTACCTGCTGGTGCGGTTCTCCCGGCCGCTGCGCGCCAACCGCGCGGCCGGCCGGCTGCGCAGCCGCTTCCTCGCCCCGCTCGGCCTGGTCGCCGGCTTCGTCGACGCCACCGGCGGCGGTGGCTGGGGGCCGGTCGCCACCCCGGCGCTGCTCGTCTCCGGCCGGATGGAACCCCGCAAGGTCATCGGCTCGGTGGACACCTCCGAGTTCGTGGTGGCCGGCGCGGCCAGCATCGGCTTCCTCATCGGCCTGGGCTCCGAGGGTTTCCTGCTGCCCACTGTGGCCGCTCTCCTGGTCGGCGGCCTGATCGCCGCGCCGATCGCGGCCTGGCTGGTCCGCATCGTCCCCGCCCAGCTGCTCGGCGCCGTGATCGGCGGCGTGATCGTGCTGACGAACGCCCGCACGCTGCTGAGCGCCGGCGGCGTGGGCGGCTCGGTGCCGGTGGTGGTGTACGTGCTGCTCGGCGTCGCGTGGCTGGTCGCCGTCGGGCTGGCGGTGCGCGCCCTGCGCCGTACCCGCCGGGCACGCGCCACAGTCGAGGCGGCCCTCGCCGACGGCCCTGCTCCGGCAGGAGAGCCTACCGCGTCGGCGGAGCCGGCGGAGTTCGCCAAGCCGGGTGAGTCCGCCGCGTCGGCGGAGCCCGCGGCTTCGGGGGAGTCCGCCGAGGCCGCGGAGTCGCGGAAGCTCGCCGCCGCCGTCGAAGGCTGAGCCTCTGGGCCTTCCCGGGGCGCCCCCGCACCCGCGAGGGGTGTTCCTCGGCGTGTCGCCCTCCGGAGACACAAGCACTCCAACCGATATGCCTCTCGGTCATAAATATGACCGAGAGGCATATCGGTTGTCGGCTGTCCCTTCTCGCCGCCCGCCGCGACTCTGCCGTGCCGCCGACCTGCCGTGCCGCCGACCTGCCGTGCCGCCGCGCCGGCCGCCACCGCGACGGGACGGGGTGAAGGGCGCGTGCGACGTGCCCGGTGAGTCCGGCGCTTGTGGGCGTGTCCAGCGGTGACCTAGGCTGACGGAGCGCGGAGCCGAATCATGGACGTCGATGTGTTGACGTCGCTCGTCGCGTCAGGGCACGAATTCGCCGGTCCGGGCAGGCCGGCGCTCGCCCCGTGCCTGACCTCCGCGAAAGGCATTCCCCGTGCACCTCACCACCCCACGCCGCCGGATCGCGCTGCTCGCCGCGGCTTCGGCGGTCACCCTGTCGGCCGGCGCGCTCACCACGATGACCGCCGCGGCGGCTGCCGCCGCCTGCCGGGTCGACTACCGGATCACCAACCAGTGGAGCGGCGGCTTCGGCGCCGACGTGACAGTGACGAACCTCGGCGATCCGGTCAACGGCTGGACCCTCGGCTGGAGTTTCGCCGCCGGCCAGCAGGTCGTCCAGGCGTGGAACGCGACTGTCAGCCAGTCCGGCGCCCAGGTCAGCGCCCGCGACGCCGGCTACAACGCGGCCATCGGCACCGGCGGCACCGCGAACTTCGGCTTCAACGGCTCGTGGAACAACGCGTCGAACCCGGTTCCGGCCGCGTTCACGCTCAACGGCACCGCCTGCACCGGCGCGCCGTCCACCAGCGCGCCACCGTCGACGCCACCACCGAGCACGCCCGCGCCCACCACGCCTCCGCCGTCCACACCCCCGCCCACCACCCCGCCACCGACCACCCCGCCGGCCGGCGCGAAGCAGATGGAGGACCTCGACCGGGGCCTGATCAGCGTCCGCTCCGGCAGCGGGAACCTGGTCTCCTGGCGGCTGCTCGGCACCGAGACGACGGGGGTCTCGTTCAACCTCTACCGGGGTGGCACCAAGGTCAACGGCAGTCCGATCACCGGCGCCACCACGTACCTGGACAGCGGCGCGGCGGCCGGATCGGCGTACACCGTGCGGGCCGTGGTGAACGGCGCCGAGCAGGCGGCGTCCGCCCCGGCGCTCCAGTTCGCCAACGGTTACCTGGACGTGCCGATCCAGCCGCCGCCCGGCGGCACCACCCCGTCCGGGGAGGGGTACAGCTACGCGGCGAACGACGCGAGCGTCGGTGACCTCGACGGCGACGGCCGCTACGAGTTCGTGCTCAAGTGGGATCCGTCGAACGCCAAGGACAACTCGCAGTCCGGCTACACCGGCAACGTCTACGTCGACGCGTACACGCTCACCGGCACCCGGCTGTGGCGCATCGACCTCGGCCGCAACATCCGCGCCGGCGCCCACTACACCCAGTTCCAGGTGTACGACTACGACGGCGACGGGGACGCCGAGGTGGCCGTGAAGACCGCCGACGGCACCCGCTCCGGCACCGGCCAGGTGATCGGCAACGGCTCGGCCGACCACCGCAACTCCAGCGGCTACGTGCTCGCCGGACCGGAGTACCTGACCATGTTCGACGGCCGCACCGGCGCGGCGCTGTCCACCGTCGACTACGACCCGCCGCGCGGCACCGTCTCGTCCTGGGGTGACTCGTACGGCAACCGGGTCGACCGGTTCCTCGCCGGCACCGCGTACCTGGACGGGCAGCGCCCCTCGCTGATCATGGCGCGCGGCTACTACACCAGGGCCGTCGTCGCGGCCTGGGACTTCCGCGACGGCACGCTGCGCAAGCGCTGGACGTTCGACTCGAACGCCTCCGGCAACGGCGCCGCCGCCGGCCAGGGCAACCACCAGCTCTCCGTGGCCGACGTGGACAACGACGGCCGCCAGGAGATCGTGTACGGCGCCGCCACCATCGACGACAACGGCCGGCTGCTGTACTCCACCGGCAACGGCCACGGCGACGCCCTGCACGTCGGCGACCTCGACCCCTCCCGCGCGGGCCTGGAGGTGTTCAAGGTCGACGAGGACGGCAGCAAGCCCAGCTCCTGGATGGCCGACGCGCGTACCGGGCAGATCATCTGGCAGACCGCGCCGAGCGGCGACAACGGCCGCGGCGTCTCCGGCGACGTCTGGGCGGGCAGCCCGGGTGCCGAGTCCTGGTCGTCGGCTGTCGACGGGCTGCTGAACACCCGGGGCCAGAACGTCGGGCGCAAACCGTCGTCGGCGAACTTCCTGATCTGGTGGGACGGCGACCCGGTCCGGGAGCTGCTCGACGCCACGAAGATCGACAAGTACGGCACCGGCGGCGACACCCGGCTGCTCACCGGCAGCGGCGTCGCCTCGAACAACGGCACCAAGTCCACCCCGGCGCTCTCCGCGGACCTGCTCGGCGACTGGCGCGAGGAGGTCGTCTGGCGCACCTCCGACAGCACCGCGCTACGGATCTACAGCACGCCTGTGACCACCGGGCTGCGCCTGCCGACGCTGATGCACGACCCGCAGTACCGGGTGGCGGTGGCCTGGCAGAACACCGCCTACAACCAGCCGCCGCACCCCGGCTACTTCCTGGGCGACGGCATGAGCACCCCGCCCGCGCCGAACATCTACCTGCGCTGAAACGGCAGGCACCGGGTCGCCGGCCGCGGAATCCGCTCCGCCGGCGACCCGGTGCACCACACCGCAGCATTCCCGACCCGTCCCGACCGGGAATGCCGTACCACCACCGGGGACAAAGTTATGCGTCCCACGCGACGGTGCGGTGACGTCGCTATGAAGAGCGTGTTTCAGCCCTCCCGGCGCAGCCCGCCCGCCACCTTCTCGGCGATCAGCTCGAACGAGCGGACCCGGTCCGCCACGTCGTACACCATCGTGGTGAGCATCAGTTCGTCCGCGCCGGTGCGCGCCAGCAACTCACCGAGCTGCCGGGCCACCGTCTCCGGCGAACCGGTCGCCTGGCCGTCGCGGCGCTGGGCGACGAACTCCCGCTCGAACTCCGAGTACGGGTACGCCGCCGCCTCCTCCGGCGTGACGAGCGGCTCCGGCCGCCCCGACCGCAGCTTCAGGAACGACAGCCCGGACGGTCCGGCCAGCCACTCGGCCCGCTCGTCGGTCTCCGCGCAGACCGCGTTGACAGCCACCATCGCGTGCGGCCGGTCCAGCCACTGCGACGGCCGGAAGTTCTGCCGGTAGAGCTGCAACGCCGGGATCGTGTTCTGCGAGCTGAAGTGGTGCGCGAACGAGAACGGCAGCCCGAGCAGACCGGCCAGCTGCGCGCTGAACCCGCTGGACCCGAGCAGCCACACCTGCGGCGACTGGCCGCGGCCCGGCGTCGCGGTGATCGGGCCCGGCTCGGCGCCGGAGAAGTAGTTCATCAGGTCGGCCAGCTCACGCGGGAAGTGCTCCGCGGACAGGCCCTCCATGGTGCGGCGCAGCGCCAGCGCGGTCACCTGGTCGGTGCCCGGCGCCCGGCCGATGCCCAGGTCGATCCGGCCCGGGTGCAGCGCCTCCAGCGTGCCGAACTGCTCGGCCACCACCAGCGGCGCGTGGTTGGGCAGCATCACCCCGCCCGAGCCGAGCCGGATCGTGCTGGTGTTCGCCGCCAGGTGCGCGAGCAGCACCGCCGGGGCGGAACTCGCGATGGCGGGCATGTTGTGGTGCTCGGCCACCCAGAACCGGCGGTAGCCCAGCTCCTCGGTGCGGCGGGCCAGCTCCGTGGTGTACCGCAGCGCCTCACCGGCGTTGCCGGTCGCCGCCACCGGGGCAAGATCAAGAACAGACATGGGTACGTCGATCACAGGCAGGTGCAACCCGCGACGTGCCGGAATTGTTCCGCCGGGTGCGCTACCCCATACCGCGGGCCTGCTCGAAGATCAGGCTGGTCTGCGTGTGCTGCACCGCCGGATCGACAGCCAGATGATCCAGGACGAAGTCCCGCAGCGCGTCGCCGGAGGCGGCGCGCACGTGCAGCACGTAGTCCTCCGCGCCCGCCACATGGAACACCGACACCACGCCGGGCAGCCGTACCGACCGGGCGCGGAACGCGTCAACAGCGGCCCGCTCGTGCGCGGTCAGCCGCACCGACACCAGCGCCTGCAACGGCAGGCCCACCGCCGCCGGGTCCACCTCGGCGTGGAACCCGCGGATCGCCCCGCACTCCCGCAGCGCCCGGGTACGCGTCAGGCACGTCGACGGCGCCACCCCGACCCGCTCGGCCAGCGCGTTGTTCGGCAGCCGGCCGTCGGCCGCCAGCTCGGTGAGGATCGCGCGGTCGGTGTCGTCCAGGCCGGCGAACGGCCGTACATCATTCGGTGCGGCAGGCATGCGACCATCCTTCACCGAATCGCAGCCGGGCGAAAGCGTGATCGTCAGAATCTTGTTCGCTGCTATTGCCTCTAGCCGTCGTCATGTTCGACGCTTCCCCCATGACTTCCGTGGACACCGCAGCCGTACACGCCGGGCGCGCCGACCTCGCCGGGCTCGGCGTCCACGTCCCGCCGATCGACCTGTCCACCACCAACCCGCTGCCCTCGGTGGCCGGCGGCGGTGACGACTACGAGACACTCGCCACCGGCGGCACCCTCCCGGCCGGCGGCAGCGCCGTCTACCAGCGCCTCTGGAACCCCACTGTGGCCCGGTTCGAGACCGCCCTCGCTGAGCTCGAAGGCACCGCCGAGGCCGTCGCGTTCGCCAGCGGCATGGCCGCGCTCACCGCCACCCTGCTCGCCGCCACCCGCGACGGCAAGCGTCACGTCGTCGCCGTCCGCCCCCTCTACGGCGGCACCGACCACGTCCTCGCCACCGGCCTGCTCGGCACCGCTGTCACCTGGGCCACCACCGCCGACGTGGCCGCCGCGATCCGCCCCGACACCGCCCTGGTCGTGGTCGAGACGCCTGCCAACCCCAGCCTCGACCTGGTCGACATCGCCGCGCTCGCCGATGCCGCCGGTGACGTCCCGCTGCTCGTCGACAACACCGTCGCCACCCCGGTGCTCCAGCAGCCCGCCCGCCACGGCGCCGCGCTCGTGCTGCACAGCGCCACCAAGAGCATCGGCGGCCACGGCGACGTCCTCGCCGGCGTCGTCGCCTGCGGACCCGAGTGGGCCGCCCGGCTGCGTCAGGTCCGCGCCGTCACCGGCGCCGTCCTGCACCCGCTCGGCGCCTATCTGCTGCACCGCGGCATCCAGACCCTCCCGCTGCGCGTCCGCGCCCAGCAGGCCGGCGCGGAGAAGCTCGCCGCCTGGCTCGCCGGGCACCCCGCCGTCGAGCGCGTCCACCACCCGTCGCTGCACGACCCGGCCGGACTGGTCGGCCGCCAGATGTCCGGCACCGGCAGCCTGCTCGCCTTCGAGGTACGCGGCGGCGCGCCCGCCGCGGCCGAGGTCGCCGGCGCCTGCGAGTTGATCACGCACGCCGTGTCGCTCGGCGGCGTCGACACGCTGATCCAGCACCCGGCCTCGCTCACCCACCGGCCGGTCGAGGGCGACGCCAAGCCGTGCGGCGGGCTACTGCGGGTTTCGGTCGGCCTGGAGGACCCGGAGGACCTGCGGGCGGACTTGACGAATGCCCTATTTGGAACGCACTGATCTGTGCAATGCCTGCACTAGTGGGCTGAGTGGATCGGAGGGCTCTTGGCGCGTCAGCTTCGCGCTTTTGCTAAGGGGTGTGGATAGCGGGTATTGGGGCACCGCACGCTGGGTCTTGATGGACGACTGGCGGAAGTCGCTACTAGGCTCGGTCATCGAATAGGGTGATCCTTCCATCTGCCGCCAGCCATAATCGACTAGATATCCAGGATCTTGATTGTCAGAACCTCCTCTGCTAGGCTCCTCTCCATGATCGCGCCGGACGTGGTGCGTCGGATCACGGGGAGGTTCAGTGTCCATTCCTCATTGGCGCCGCAGTCGGTCGGCTGTGCTGGCGGTGCAAATGGCATTGGTGCTAGCCGCTGCGGGTGGTGCTGTGGCGATTAGTGGGACGCCGGCTGCTGCGAGCTGCAGCCACGGCCACTCAGACAAGGATCCCGGGAGTGAGCAAGTCGTGGGTGCTGGTTCGACCGGGCTTGCCATGCGGACTGGGCCGCATACAAGCTGTGGATTGATCAAACGAGTTCCGAACTCGCACTGGGTCACCCTGGAGTGTTTCGACTACGGGGACTCTGTCAGCGGCATCACCTCGTGGAGTTACGTCAGGTACGGGAATGGGTCCGGCACCTGGAATGGCTGGGTTTCCGACGCCTATCTGAGTAATAGCGGAAGCAGCTTCCGTTGCTAGTTGCGGACTGAATGTCCACGTCAGGCTCACGTAGCGCTGAGTAGTTCGCAGATGCGGGGCATCCGCGGCGAAAAATGGCTTTGTGGTGCTTCGCATCTGCGGACGGTGTCTCGATTTCTGCGATAGCTCTCCCGCCTGCTACTGCCTAGTTGCACCGATACCGGTGCCTTTAAGGTGAATGGGTCGGCTGAGTGGCGGATTAGGAAGCGATATTTCGCGTACCGGCGAAGTCTCGGTTGCTGTTGGTGAGGGAGCCTGGGTCGAGCTTAGGCTTGGCGGTCTCACCCGTAGCGTTATAGCCTGATCGTAGGTGTCGACAGCGAAACGGTAGTCCTCGAAGGGACTCGCCGCTGCTGGCGTTCTGAGGTCAAGTCACGCCTTCGGGCCGACGTGCCGGTCGAGGGCGGCCACTGCCTCCCGGCGCGCCACCGACAGGGAGTTGCGGCGGTTCATCCGCCAGGCGATGCCGAGCCGGTCGAGCGCCTGCTGACAGAGGCCCATGATGTCGGCGGACTCGTTGGCGAACATGTAGCGCGGATAGACGTAGCGCTTGCCGCGCACGACCACCTGATTGGCGAAACGGCAGCCGTCGGAGTGGAACAGGCCGCGCAGGAAGTCGCCCGGATGGGCCTCGACGATGGGTCGCTGCCAGTCGGTCAGGACGATCGGCCGCTCGTGCTTCTTGCCGGGCCCGTGCTGCGGTAGTAGGCACGGCCAGTGCTTGCCGTAGCTCTGCACATTGACGCAGCCCGGTTTGGAGACCCGCTGCACCTTTTCGGCCAGCACCGCTCGCATGGCGTCGTCGCACGCTTCGATCAGGCCCGGCCAGCAGTCGCTGCAGGCGATCCGGAGTACCGGCACCCGGGCCTTGGTGACGAGGTGCCCGTCGCCGAGGTAGAGGCCGAGGAGATAGGCGTAGGCCGCCGGGTCTGCCGGAGCGTGCATGTCGTCACGACAGCGGAAGCATCGCAGTGCGGTGCCCTGCTGCTTCGGCACCGGCCGATCCTTGCACCAGTGGCGGACCGTCGGATAGGAGAGCCCCACGGTCCGCGCCACCTCGGCGACGGTGGCGCCGTCGAGGTAGAGACGCCGCGCCCGGGCGCGCAGTTCGGGTGGATGCACAGCCCTATGGTCGAACGCCTGTATGACATTTCTGGTGCCCTCGGTGGGATTCGAACCCACACTGTATGGAGTTTGAATCCATTGCCTGCTGCCAGTTGGGCTACGAGGGCGCTCCGTGATTCGGCCTCGACAGCCTACCCGCTAGGCTGAGGGCGGCGACACCCGGCAGGGCGGGTGTCGGGCTCGAACCGGTGGGAGTGGCTCGTGGGCGAGATGCAGGCGGACGCCGAGCGCAAGCGCGTTCTGATCGCCGAGGACGAGGCGCTCATCCGGCTGGACCTGGCCGAGATGCTTGTCGAAGAGGGCTACGAGGTGGTCGGCGAGGCCGGTGACGGCGAGACCGCCGTCAAGCTCGCCGAGGAGCTCAAGCCGGATCTGGTCATCCTCGACATCAAGATGCCGATCATGGACGGGCTGGCCGCCGCCGAGCGGATCGCCGGCGCGCGCATCGCCCCGGTGATCATCCTGACCGCGTTCAGCCAGCGTGACCTGGTGGAGCGGGCGCGGGCGGCCGGCGCGATGGCGTACCTGGTCAAGCCGTTCCAGAAGAGCGACCTGGTGCCGGCGGTGGAGATCGCGCTGTCCCGCTACTCCGAGATCGCCGCGCTGGAGTCGGAGGTCGCCGGTCTCACCGACCGGCTGGAGATCCGCAAGACCGTCGAGCGCGCCAAGGGTGCGCTGATGACCACGTACGGGATGACCGAGCCGCAGGCGTTCAAGTGGATCCAGCGCACCGCGATGGACCACCGGATGACCATGAAGGAGGTCGCCGAGCGGATCCTCGCGGAGACCACCGGCGGCGAGGTGGAGCAGCCCGCGTCCTGACCTCCCGCGGAGGCGTCCGATCGATAGGATCGGATCCATGCCTTCCGCGCGCGCCCGGCCGGTCCTCGTCGCCGTCGTCGCCGCGCTGCTCCCGGTAGCCTGCCACGCGACGCCGCGACCGCTGCCCGAGCCCGCCCCGGTACGCCCGCAGTGGCAGCCCGTCGATCTGGCCCTTCCCGCCGGCGCCACCGGACGTCCGGTGCTGCGCGACGTCGCGCGGTGCGCCGGCCGGTGGTACGTGGTGGGCGGGCTGGTCGATCCGGCGGGGGAGACCCGCCCGGCTGCGTGGTCCTCATCGGACGGCGTGACCTGGTCGCCGATTCCGGTGCGCGCGCAGACGTTCTACGGCCGCCAGCACGTGCTCTACGCGGTGGCGTGCCGCGACGACGGGATGGCGGCGCTGGGCGCGAAGACCGGTGGCGTGCACGGCAATCCGCGTACCGGAACGTGGGTGTGGCGTCCGGGTGGGCCGTTGCGGGAGATTCCGGCGGCGTTCGAGTTGTTCGGCGGCCCGCGCGCGGTGAGCGCGTCGCGGCTGGCGGCGGGTCCGGCCGGCTGGCTGGTCGCCGGGGCGCGCGCGGACGGTGCGGCGGTGTGGTCGTCGCCGGACGCGGAGGGGTTCGTCCTGCGCGAGGGGGTCGCGGAGCTGGCCGGCGACGGCCGGGGCCGGACGGCGGCGTACGACGTGGCGGCTGTGGGGCCGGGCTGGCTGGTGGTGGGGTCGTTGCTGCCGCCCGGCGGTACGTCCCGGACGCCGCTTTCGTGGTTCTCGGCCGACGGCCGGGTGTGGCGGCGGGTGGCTCTGCCGATGCCGGCGGGTACCTCCGGGGCGGCGGAGCGGGTGGTGCCGGCCGACGGCGGGCCGGTGGCGGTCGGCCCGGTGGGTGACCGCTTCGCCGTGTGGCGCGGGTGCGACGACTGCGGCTCGCCGTCCGCCGGTTCGGCGGGTGCGGCGCAGGGGTGGCGGCGGGTCGGCGGGTTCGGCTCGGCGGGCCCCGGGGTGTCGTCGGTGGACGCGCTCGCGGCGTCCGGTGGGCGGCTCGTCGCGGTGACCGGGGACGGGGGTCAGCGACGGCTCTGGATGTCGCGTGACGGCGGTGCGTCGTGGCTTCCGGTGATCACGCCGGTGCCGGTGCCGGACGGGGGCGACGCGGCGCTGACGGTGGCCGTCCGCGACGACGGGCTGCTCGTGGTCGCCGACGACGGAAAAACATCCCGTGCCTGGTGGGGGGCGTTGTCCGCCGTCGATCGGTAGCGGGTGGGGAGGGCCTGGCCCGTTACCGAGGAATAGTCGGTGAAAGCCTTTGCCCGCCTTCGCTTCTTACGCCGATGGGCTTGAATCCGCCACGGCGTGTAACGGTTCGGTCAACCCCGCTTTCCAGGTCTTACGCCACCGCTCGCGGTGGGATAACGTCCCGGCCCAGACCGGCGACGACGGTCTTGGTTCGTCCACCCCGCAAGGGCCAATCAGCGGCGGGTGGTTCGGATCATGGACGGAGGAGGGTTCGGGCCTTGAGGCAGAAGCTCGCACGCGTGATCGGCGGGGTCGCCATGCTGGCGCTCGTCGCCGGTGGCACCGCTTGTTCCAGCGGCAGCGACGATGAGGGTTCCGGGGGCAGCGCCTGCGGGAGCAAGATCGCTTTCTTCGGCGCGCTGACCGGTAGCTCGGCCGCGCTGGGCATCAACGAGAAGAACGGCGTCAAGCTGGCCGTCGACAAGTACAACAAGGAGAACCCGGACTGCAAGGTCGAGCTCGCCGAGCTCGACTCGCAGGGCAGCCCGGACCAGGCGCCGGGTCTGGCCCAGAAGGCGATCGACGACACCAAGATCCTGGGTGTCGTGGGTCCGGCCTACTCGGGTGAGTCCGAGGCCGCCGGCCCGCTGTTCAACGAGGCCGGCCTGGTCACCATCACCCCCTCCGCGACCAACCCGACCCTGGCCACCAAGGGCTGGAAGACGTTCTTCCGTGCGGTCGGCAACGACCTGAGCCAGGGCCCCGCCGCCGGCGTCTACATGAAGAACGTGCTCAAGGCCGACCGGGTCTACGTCATCGACGACCAGTCCGCCTACGGTGCCGGCCTGGCCGACGAGGTCAAGAAGGTGCTCGGCCCCGCGGTCGTGGGCAGCGACAAGGTCCAGGGCGAGGGCAAGCAGGTCGAGTTCTCCGGTGTGGTCACCAAGGTCAAGGCCGCCAACGTGAAGGCGGTCTTCTACGGCGGCTACTACCAGGAGGCCGGCCTGATCCGTAAGCAGCTCACCGCTGCCGGCGTCACCGCTCCGCTGGTCGCCGGTGACGGCGTGAACGACGGCGCCTACATCACCTCCGCCGGCCAGGCGGCTGCCGAGGGCACCATCCTCACCTGCCCCTGCCAGCCGTCCACCGAGGCGCGCGGCACCTTCGCCGCCGACTTCAAGGCGCTCAACGGCACCGAGCCGGGCACCTACAGCGACACCGCGTTCGACGCGGCGAACATCCTGCTGGCGGGCATCAAGGCCGGCAAGACCAGCCGTGCCGACCTGCTGGAGTTCGTCAAGGGCTACAGCGGCGAGGGCGTGGCGTCCACCTACAAGTTCGTCGAGGGCGGCGAGCTCGACCCGGCGCAGGTCAAGGTCTGGGCGTTCAAGGTGCAGGGCGGCAAGGTCGTCCCGGACCAGGAGATCCCCAAGTCCTGATCGGTCGATCGCTGGGCTGGCGATTGAGTTGTGATCGCGGGTGCGGCCGGGAGCTGGCTCCCGGCCGCACCCTCTTTTTCTCTTGAGCGACGGAGCGTCCCTCCCTTGGACTTCGACGGATTGTTCTCCAACTTCGGGGAACTCACCACGACCGGCTTGACGCAGGGCGCCATCTACGCCCTGGTCGCGCTCGGCTACACGCTTGTCTACGGCGTGCTCAGGCTTATCAACTTCGCCCACTCCGAGGTCTTCATCGCCGGCGCCTTCGCCGCGATCTGGACCTGGAACGGCTTCGGACTCGACCAGAACTCGCAGGTAAGCGGTATCGGCTCGATCCTGTTCTACCTGCTGGTGGCGATGATCGTGGCGGCCATCGCCTCGGCGGGCACGGCGACTGTGATCGAACGGGTGGCGTACCGGCCGCTGCGGAAGCGCAACGCGCCGCCGCTGGCGTTCCTCATCACCGCGATCGGCGCCTCGATCGCCATCTCCGAGGCGTTCGGCGTCTACACCCGGCGTCTGCCGGAGGGCGCGCCCCGGCTGGTCAGCTCGGAGCCGCTGTTCCACATCGCCGGCGTGCCGATCGACGCGGTGCAGCTGCTCACGATCGGGTCCGCGCTGGTGATGATGTTCGCGCTGGACCAGTTCATCAACCGCAGCCGTACCGGCCGTGGCATCCGCGCGGTCGCCCAGGACGCCAACACGGCGGCCCTGATGGGCGTCAACAAGGACCGCATCATCCTGATGGTCTTCATCGCCGGTGGCACCATGGCCGGTGTCGCGGGCCTGCTCTACGACGTGCGGATCCAGACGCTGACCTACAGCGTCGGCTTCCTGCTGGGCCTCAAGGCGTTCACCGCGGCGGTGCTCGGTGGTATCGGCAACCTGCGCGGCGCGTTGGTCGGCGGCTTGCTGCTCGGCGTCGTGGAGAACTACGCCTCGGGCCTGTTCGGTAGTCAGTGGAAGGACTTCGCCGCGTTCGCGGTGCTGGTCGTGCTGCTGATGTTCCGGCCGACCGGTCTGCTGGGCGAATCACTGGGGAGGGCACGCGCATGACGACCACCATCGACCCGCCGGAGCGGCGGGAGACGGCGGCGGACAAGCTGCGGCAGGGTCGGCACGCGATCTCGGAGCGCTGGCATCACGCACCGCGCTGGGTGCGCTGGGTGCTGCTGGCCGCGGTCATCGTGTTCTTCTACGCGCTGCCGAACAAGGAGTTCTACCAGTACCTCGGGCCGATCCCGACGCCCGGGGCGAACTTCACCCAGGTGCTGTTCACGGTCTCGATCTACGTGCTGCTGGCGGTCGGGCTCAACATCGTGGTCGGCTTCGCCGGCCTGCTCGACCTCGGCTACTTCGGCTTCTTCGCCGTCGGCGCGTACACGGTCGCGGTGCTGACCTCGCCGAGCAGCAACCTCAAGACGCTGTGGCCGTGGCTGCTGGTGGTGCCGATCGCGATCGGCCTGACCATGGTCTCGGGCGTCATGCTGGGTACGCCGACGCTGCGCCTGCGCGGTGACTACCTGGCGCTGGTGACGCTCGGCTTCGCCGAGATGATCCGGATCGCAGCGGTCAGTTCCGAGTTCCTGAGGGGACAGCGGGGCTTCAGCGAGATCCCGCACCCGCCCGGCCAGTACGCCGACGGCCGGCCGTGGTTCGGCGTGCTCGACGCCCGCCCGTACTACTGGCTGGTGCTCACGCTGATCATCCTGGTGGTGATCGGGGTGCGGAACCTGACCCACAGCCGGGTCGGCCGGGCCTGGATCTCGATCCGCGAGGACGAGGACGCGGCCCAGCTGATGGGTGTGCCGACGTTCAAGTTCAAGCTGTGGGCGTTCGCCTCCGGCGCGGCCATCGCCGGCCTGGCCGGCGCGTTGTTCGCCGGTAAGCAGAACTTCGTCAACTCGCAGAACTTCGAGTTGCTCAACTCGATCATCATCCTGGCCGCTGTCATCTTCGGCGGCTCGGGCAACATCGTCGGTGCGATCGTCGGCGGTGGCCTGGTGGCGTACATGATCGAGCGGTTCCGTGGCATCGAGCTGTTCGGCATCGAGCTGTACGAGTACCGGTTCCTCTTCTTCGGCCTGGTGCTCGTGGTGATGATGATCTTCCGGCCGCAGGGCCTGATCCCGAACCGGCGACGAGCGGCGGAGTTCAAGGACCGCCGCAAGGAGGTGATCGTCGGTGAGTGACACCGAGCAGACCCCGGCCGTTCCGGCCCAGGCGGCGGCCCCCGCCGTCGAGACGGTCAACGAGCGGGAGCCGTTGCTGGAGGTCGACCACGTCACGCTGCGCTTCGGCGGTGTGGTGGCCCTCAACGACGTGGACTTCACCCTCTACAAGGGTGAGATCCTCGGTCTCATCGGCCCGAACGGCGCCGGCAAGACCACCTGCTTCAACGCGATGACCGGCATCTACCAGCCCACCGAGGGGCAGATCCGGTTCCTGGGCCAGAAGATCAGTGGCAAGAAGCGCCACCAGATCACCCGCATGGGCATGGCCCGTACGTTCCAGAACATCCGTCTCTTCCCGGAGATGACCGCGCTGGAGAACGTCCAGGTCGGCGCGGACGCGCACCACAAGACCAGCGTGATCTCCGCCCTGCTGCGCCTGCCGCGGCACTGGAAGGAGGAGCGCGAGGGCCGGGAGAAGGCCGAGCGCCTGCTGGAGTTCGTCGGCATCCGCAACCGGATGCACGAGTTCGCCCGCAACCTGTCCTACGGCGAGCAGCGCCGGCTGGAGATCGCCCGCGCGCTGGCCACCGACCCGAAGCTGCTCTGCCTGGACGAGCCGGCCGCCGGCTTCAACCCGGCGGAGAAGGAGGAGCTGCTGCAGCTCATCCGGCAGATCCGGGATCAGGGCGTGACGGTGCTGCTGATCGAGCACGACATGCGCCTGGTGATGGGCGTGACCGACCGGATCGTGGTCCTGGAGTTCGGAAAGAAGATCGCCGAAGGGCTGCCCGCCGAGGTGCGGGACAACCCGAAGGTGGTCGCGGCGTACCTGGGGGTGCCGGACGATGCTGCTTGAGATCGAGGACGTGAGCCTGCTCTACGGGCGGATCCAGGCGCTGCACGGCATCAGCCTGACCGTGGACGAAGGGGAGATCGTCGCGCTGATCGGCGCGAACGGCGCCGGCAAGTCCACCACCATGCGGGCGATCTCCGGCATCCGGCCGGTCGCCTCCGGCCGGATCAAGTTCGCCGGTGAGGACATCACCAAGCTCCGGGCCGACCTGCGGGTGCGGCGCGGGCTGTGCCAGGCGCCCGAGGGCCGGGGCATCTTCCCCGGCATGTCGGTGCTGGAGAACCTGGACATGGGCGCGTACACCCGGCGCGACAAGGCCGGCATCGCGCAGGACCTGGCCCGGGTGCTGGAGCTGTTCCCGCGGCTGGCCGAGCGGCGCAAGCAGCCCGGCGGCACGCTCTCCGGCGGTGAGCAGCAGATGCTCGCGGTCGGCCGGGCGCTGATGAGCCGGCCGAAGCTGCTGCTGCTCGACGAGCCGTCGATGGGTCTCGCGCCGATGCTGATCCAGCAGATCTTCACGATCATCACGGAGATCAACCAGCAGGGCACCACAATCCTGCTGGTGGAGCAGAACGCCCAGCAGGCGCTGGCGCGGGCCCACCGGGCGTACGTGCTGGAGACCGGCCGGATCGTCAAGAGCGGTTCCGGCGCGGACCTGCTGCACGACCCCTCGGTCAAAGAGGCCTACCTCGGCGTGGCCTGACCGACCCCTCGCAAAAGGAGTACAGCCATGTTCCACCCCAACCCCGGACGGCGGGCGGCGCTCGGCGTCGCCGGTGCGGCCGTCCTGCTGCTCTCTCTCGCCGCGTGCGGCGAGAAGGAGAACTCGGCCGAGCCGGGCTCCGGCCCGTCGGTGTCCGCCACGGCCGACTCCACCCTGGCCGCGAAGGTGCCGGACGCCATCAAGGCCGACGGCGTGATCAAGGTCGGCACCGACTCGACCTACGCCCCGGCCGAGTTCCTCGACGCCGACGGCAAGACCGTGGTCGGCTTCGACGTGGAGCTGTTCAACGCGGTGGCGCAGAAGCTGGGTCTCAAGGCCGAGTACGAGTCGGCGCCGTTCGACGCGATCCTGCCCGGCGTGGGTTCGGGCAAGTACGAGGTCGGCGTCTCGTCGTTCACCATCAACCCCGACCGTCTCAAGACCGTCAACATGGTGAGCTACTACTCGGCGGGCACCCAGTGGGCGACCAAGAAGGGCAACCCGGCCGGGGTCGACCCGGAGAACGCCTGCGGCAAGAAGATCGCCGTGCAGGTCGGTACGGTCCAGCTCGACGACATCACCGCCCGGTCGAAGAAGTGCACCGACGCCGGCAAGCCGGCCATCAAGATCGACCAGTACCAGGCGCAGAGCGACGCCACCGCCGCCGTGGGCAGCGGCAAGAACGACGCCATGCTGGCCGACTCCCCGGTCGGCGCGTACGCGGTGAAGCAGAGCAACGGCCAGCTGGAGGTGCTCGGCGACATCTACGAGTCGGCGCCGTACGGCTACGCGGTGAACAAGGACCAGCAGGCGTTCGCCGAGGTGCTCAAGGAGGCCGTGCAGGCGGTCATCGCCGACGGCAGCTACAAGGCCGCGCTCGCCAAGTGGGGTGTCGAGGGCGGCGCCATCACCAACGCTGAACTGAACCCGTCGGTCTGACCATGTCGGTCGACACATCCGGACGGGCACGGCCAGAACCGATCAAGGCCGTGCCCGTGCGGCACCCCGGGCGCTGGGTCGGCGTGGCGGTCATCGCCGTGCTGGTCGCGATGTTCGTGCACATGCTGGTCACGAACTCCGCGTTCCAGTGGTCGTTCATGGTGGACGAGATGTTCCGCCCGCCGATCATCGAAGGGCTGCGCGGCACCATCCTGCTGCTGATCACGTCGATGGTGATCGGCATCGGCCTGGGCATCGTCATCGCGATCATGCGGCTGTCGCCCAACCCGGTGCTGCGTGGCGTGGCCTGGGTGTACACCTGGTTCTTCCGGGCGGTGCCCCGGCTGGTGCTGGCGATCCTCTTCGGCAACCTCGGCATCCTCTGGTCGCGGCTGGAGTTCGGCCTGCCGTTCGACCGGCAGATCGGCGCCCTGTTCGGGCTGCACGACTTCGAGGCCCGGCTGTTCGGGTTCAGCGCGGTGGACATCCTCACCGGCTTCGTCGCCGGCATGCTGGCGCTGGGCCTGTCCGAGGCCGCGTACATGGCCGAGATCGTCCGGGCTGGCATCCAGTCGGTTGACGAGGGGCAGACCGAGGCGGCTCAGGCGCTGGGCATGAGCCGGGCGCAGATCCTGCGGCGGATCGTGTTGCCACAGGCGATGCGGGTGATCATCCCGCCGACCGGCAACGAGACCATCGCGATGCTCAAGGACACCTCCCTGGTGGCCTTCGTGCCGGTGTCGATGGAGCTGTTCTTCCAGCTCAAGGCCGTCGGTTCCCGGACCTTCCAGCCCTTCCCGATGTACGTCGCCGCAACCCTGTGGTACCTGCTGCTGACCAGCGTCCTGTTGGTGGGGCAGTACTACCTGGAGCGGCACTACTCCAAGGGGTTCGGACGCAGCGGGCGGGCTCGGCAGCGGCTACGAGGGCTCGCCGCGGAGAGCGGCAGCACCACGAGTGGGACGGCGCAATGACGGATATGACCGCTTCCCCGCAGACGCCGACCGCCGAGCCCGGGCTGATGGTGCGGGCCGAGCAGGTGCACAAGTCGTTCGGGCCGCTGGAGGTGCTCAAGGGCATCGACCTGGAGGTCCGCTCCGGCGAGGTGTGCTGCCTGCTCGGGCCCTCCGGCTCCGGCAAGTCGACGTTCCTGCGCTGCATCAACCACCTGGAGAAGATCGACGCCGGCCGGATCTGGGTGGACGGCGACCTGATCGGCTACCGGGAGCGCGGCGGCAAGCTGTACGAGATGCGGGACAAGGACGTCGCCGCGCAGCGCCGTGCCATCGGCATGGTGTTCCAGCGGTTCAACCTGTTCCCGCACATGACGGTGCTCCAGAACGTCATGGAGGCGCCGGTGCTGCTGCGCCAGGCCAAGAAGGCGCAGGCCCGCGAGCACGCCGCGCAGTTGCTGGACCGGGTGGGCCTGGGCGACAAGCTCGGCGCGTACCCCGGTCAGCTCTCCGGCGGCCAGCAGCAGCGGGTGGCGATCGCCCGGGCGCTGGCCATGCGGCCGAAGCTGATGCTGTTCGACGAGCCGACCAGCGCGCTCGACCCGGAGCTGGTGGGCGAGGTGCTGGACACGATGAAGGACCTGGCCCGCGACGGCATGACGATGATCGTGGTGACCCACGAGATCGGCTTCGCCCGCGAGGTGGGCGACCACCTCGTGTTCATGGACGGCGGCGTCGTGGTCGAGCAGGGCGACCCGCGCGAGGTGATCTCGGCGCCGAAGCACGAGCGGACCAAGGCGTTCCTGGCCAAGGTTCTCTGACCTCGGCCTCCGGTGCGGCGCGCGCCGCACCGGAGGCCGGAGTTGTCGGGCGTACGGACTAGAGTCGCAGCCGTGACAGCTACGACGCCGCGCCTGCTCCTCGTCGACGGACACTCCCTGGCATACCGGGCGTTCTTCGCCCTGCCTGTGGAGAACTTCTCCACCACCACGGGGCAGCCGACCAACGCCGTCTACGGCTTCACCTCGATGCTGATCAACGTGCTGCGCGACGAGCAGCCGACGCACATCGTCGTGGCGTTCGACGTCTCCCGCCGCTCCTTCCGCACCGACAGGTACGCGGAGTACAAGGCCGGCCGCAGCGAGACCCCGACCGACTTCAAGGGCCAGGTCAGCCTGGTCAAGGAGGTCCTCGCCGCGCTGCGCGTGCCGGTGGTCGAGAAGGAGGGCTACGAGGCCGACGACGTCATCGCCACGCTCGCCTGCCAGGCCCGCGACCAGGGCATGGACGTGCTGATCACCACCGGCGACCGGGACGCGTTCCAGCTCGTCGGCGAGCGGGTGACGGTGCTCTACCCGCGCAAGGGCGTCTCCGACCTGGCCCGGATGGACCCGGCCGCGGTCGAGGCGAAGTACGGCGTCACCCCGGACCGCTACCGCGACCTGGCCGCGCTGGTCGGCGAGACCAGCGACAACCTGCCGGGCGTGCCCGGCGTCGGCCCGAAGACCGCCGCCAAGTGGATCAACCTGTACGGCGGCGTCGAGGGCGTGGTGGCCCGCGCCGACGAGATCAAGGGCAAGGCCGGCGACAGCCTGCGCGAGCGGCTGGCCGACGTGATCCGCAACTACGAGATCAACTGCCTGGTCTCCGACCTGGATCTGCCGGTCCGCCCCGAGGACGCCCGCTGGCAGGGCTGGGACCGCGAAGCGGTGCACCAGGTCTTCGACACGCTCCAGTTCCGCATCCTGCGTGACCGGCTCTACCAATACCTGGAAGCGGTCGAGCCGGAGGCCGAGGCGGGCTTCGATCTCGCAGGCGAGGTGCTCACCGAGCCGGGCGCGCTCGCGGGCTGGCTCGGCACGCACGCCCCGGCGGGCGCACCGGTCGGCCTGGCGGTCACGCTCGACACCGGCCCCAACCGCCGGCACACCGCCACGGTCACCGCGATGGCGCTGGCCACCGCCGCCGGCGCGGGCGCCTGGTTCGACCCGAGCCGGCTGGACGCCGACGACGAGGCCGCGCTGGCCGGTTGGCTGGCCGACGCGGAGCGCCCGAAGGTGCTGCACGACAGCAAGCCGGCGGTGCTGGCGTTCGCCGCGCACGGCTGGGAGCTGCACGGCATCGCCCGCGACACGCAGATCGCCGCCTACCTGGCCCGCCCCGACCAGCGCTCCTACGACCTGACCGACCTGGCGCTGCGCTACCTGCACCGGGAGCTGCGCGTCGACGCGCCGGAGACCGGTCAGCTCACTCTCGACGGGCTCGGCGACGAGGGCGTGGCCGAGCAGAACCTCATGCTCCAGGCCCGCGCCACGCTCGACCTGGCCGACGCGATCGACGCCGAGCTGTCCCGCGACGGCGAGCAGTCGGCCCGGCTGATGGCCGGCGTGGAGCTGCCGCTGATGCGGGTGCTCGCCACCATGGAGCGCACCGGCATCGCCGCCGACACCGACTACCTCTCCGAGCTGGAGGCGCACTTCGCCGCCGAGGTGAAGGCCGCCGCCCAGGGCGCGTACGAGGTGGTCGGCCGGGAGTTCAACCTCGGGTCGCCGAAGCAGTTGCAGGAGATCCTCTTCACCGAGCTGGGCCTGCCCAAGACCAAGCGGATCAAGACCGGCTACACCACCGACGCCGACGCACTCCAGTGGCTGTTCGCGCAGACCGAGCACCCGCTTCTGCACCACCTGCTGCGGCACCGTGACGTCGCGAAGCTCAAGTCGACTGTCGACGGGCTGCTCAAGTCCGTCTCCGACGACGGCCGCATCCACACCACGTTCAACCAGACCGTGGCGGCGACCGGGCGGCTGTCCTCCACCGAGCCGAACCTGCAGAACATCCCGATCCGCACCGAGGAGGGGCGGCGGATCCGGCGCGCGTTCGTGGTCGGCGAGGGCTACGAGTGCCTGCTCACCGCCGACTACAGCCAGATCGAGATGCGGATCATGGCGCATCTGTCCTCGGACGACGCGCTGATCGAGGCGTTCAACTCCGGGCACGACTTCCACGCCGCCACCGCGTCCTCGGTCTTCACTGTCGAGGTCGGCGACGTGACCGCCGACCAGCGCCGCAAGATCAAGGCCATGAACTACGGCCTGGCGTACGGGCTCAGCGCGTTCGGCCTGTCCCAGCAGCTCGGCATCAGCGCCGAGGAGGCGCGCGGGCTGATGGAGAACTACTTCGCCGGGTTCGGCGGGGTCCGCGACTACCTCCAGGAGGTGGTGGCCCGCGCCCGCCAGGACGGCTACACCTCCACCATCCTGGGCCGCCGCCGCTACCTGCCCGACCTGGTCAGCGACAATCGGCAGCGCCGCGAGATGGCCGAGCGGATGGCGCTCAACGCCCCGATCCAGGGTTCGGCGGCCGACATCATCAAGGTCGCGATGCTGCACGTCGACAGCGCGCTGCGCGACGCCGGGCTGCGGTCGCGGATGCTGCTGCAGGTGCACGACGAGCTGGTCTTCGAGGTCGCCCCGGGCGAGCGGGAGACGCTGGAGGCGCTGGTGCGCAAGCAGATGGGCGAGGCGTACCCGCTGTCGGTGCCGCTGGAGGTCTCGGTGGGCGACGGCCGCGACTGGAACAGCGCCGACCACTGACGCCACCGCCGCCCCACCCGCGCCGGCCACCGCCGCCCGCCCGCCCACTCACCCGCCCCGGCGTTGATCAAGGAGTTCAGAGGCCGAGCAGGACGGGCATCGCGTTGACCGCGCCGTGCACCACGAGCAGCGGCCACATCCGGCGGTACCGCGACCACAGGTAGCCGAGGAACAGCCCGGCAACCCCCTGGTTCACGATCACCGACGCCAGGTCGACGGCGGGCCGGCCGCTGCCCTGGATGGCCACGTGCCAGGCCGCCCACACCAGCGACGCGAGCACGATCGCCGGCCAGCGTCCCAGCAGCGACTCCCACCGGGTCTGCAGCCACCGCCGGTAGAAGACCTCCTCCAGCAGCGCGTTCACCGCGAAGGCCACCAGCAGCGTGACGGCCAGCTCGACCGGCGTGACGGTCCGCCCCCAGTCGCTCGCCGGCACGGCCAGCGGCGTCGCGTAACTGAGCACCAGCCACACCGCCACCGGCAGCGCCGGACCCCACCGGTGGGCGGCGTCCGCCGGGGCCGGGCCCGGCCGCCACCGCGGCGGCCACCGGCGCGCGACCAGGAACACCACGGTGGGCACGCCGAGCAGCAGCGCCAGCTTCAACACGGTGTACGCGGGTTCGCCGCCCAGCAGCGGCATGACGGCGGCGAACGCGATCCCGGCCAGCAGCAGCGGCACCGCCTCGCGGTAGGGCGCGACCGGGTCCGGCCACCTCGGGTCGGGTGCGGGCGGGATCAGCCGGATCAGCGCGATCCCGGCCAGCGCCGGTATCCACCGGCTCCACATCGGTACGGTGCCGTCGTGGTCGGCGCTGTACCGGATGCCGGTGTTCCCGGTCACCACCAGGAGGAGCGCCGCGACGGCGACGAGCCCGAGGCCCGCCACGAGGACCACCCGCCCGGCACGGGGATGACGGCCGGCGGTCGGGACGTCTGTCGTCATCGCCGGCACGGTACCAACGCGCGGCTAACGGACCGGGCGGCTCAGCCCTTGAGCGGGTCGTGACCCCAGTTCATCAGCGACCAGCGCCACCTGGTGTCCCGGACGTCGCCTGCGGGCCGCTGCGCCAGGTGGCGGTGGACGTACCCGATCACCTTGCGCATGTGCTTGTAGTCGGCGGCGGTGAGGTCGGCGCGCTTGCGGCGCAGCAGGTCGACGATGCGCCGGCCGGAGTCGTGGCCGACCGACTCGCCGCCCTGGGTGCCCTTCTTGTGCCAGCCGACGTGCTTGGACTCCTCGCTCTCCAGCCAGCGGGACAGCTCGCCCGGCTTCATGTTCACCGCGTCGGTGAACTCCCGGTACGTCTGCTGCGGGTCCTCAGCGCGACTCATGGCGAAGCACCTCCGGGCGGTGGGCCACGTCGCGGCCCGAGTCGTCGTTGGTGATCCGGTACTGCGGTTGCTCGGGCGAGGCGTTCACCGTGTGCCCGCGTACGTGGGTGCGCTCGGTCAGCTTCTCCTTGACGACGCCGTACGCCCGGCCGCTGTGGCTGGCCCAGGAGACGTGGTCGCCGGCGCGGAACTCGTTCTCGGCCATGCCGCCCGGTTACCCGCGGCGGGTACCGAGTAACGGCGTGGTCAGGGCCGGATCTCCGCGATCGGCAGCTTGATCGCGAAGGGATCGGACAGCTCGATCACCTCGCTGCTGTCGTCCACCAGCTCGTACTGCCGCTCGCCGCCGGGGCCGATCCGGTCACCGAGCCGGTACGCGTAGAGGTGCACCGGATCCTGCTCGATCCGCCAGTGGAACGGGATCCCCGCGGCGGCGTACTCGCCCGGCTTGGCGAACCGGTCGACCCGCCGGGTGCCGGGGGAGACGATCTCGACGGCCAGGACGACGTCCGCCGGTCGCAGGAGGGACCTGTCGCTCGGCAGCCCGGCGTGGTGGAGCAGGACGTCCGGTTGGCGGCTGGTGTTGGGGCTGAGCCCGACCCCGACGGCTTGGGACGCCCGCAGGTGAACCGGTGCGTGCGATCGAAGCCAGAGCCACAGCAGGCTGGAGATTGTCTGGTGGCCCAGGGTGGGGGAGGGTGTCGCCTGGATGACTCCGTCGACGAGTTCGACGCGGGGGGCGTCGTCCGGCAGGGTGAGCAGATCCTCCAGCGTGTAGTCCGCACGCTGCTGCCGCATCGGGTCCGGACACCAGGGGCCAGGTGACGCCGGGATGGGCTCGGCGCTCATGCGGCGAGCGTACCGCCGGGTGCCGGAGCCCGTGTCGCACCGGACGTGCGACGCGCTCAGTCCGCCGGCTTCTCCGCGACGAAGATCGCGGTGCCGGGGAACAGCCGCCCGCGCAGCGGGCTCCACTGCCCCCAGATCCCCTCGTGCCCGGCCGGCCACTCCGGCTCCACCAGGTCCAGCAGGCGGAACCCGGCGCCGACCAGCTCCCGGATCCGGTCGCCCAGGGTGCGGTGCTGCTCGACGTACGTGGCCACCCCGTGCTCGTCCTGCTCGACGTAGGGGGAGCGGTCGAAGTACGAGTGCACGGCGGTCAGCCCGCCCTCGCCCGGGTCGTCCAGGAAGATCCAGCGCATCGGGTGGGTGACCGAGAAGACCCATCGGCCGCCGGGGCGCAGCACCCGGGCCACCTCGCGCATCGCGGCCGCCGAGTCGTCCACGAACGGGATCGCGCCGAACGCGGTGCAGACGGTGTCGAACGCCGCGTCGGCGAACGGCAGGGCGAGCGCGTCGGCCTGCACCAGCGGCACGCGTACCCCGGTGCGCCCGGCGGCCTCGGCGGCGTGCCGCAACATGCCGGCGGACAGGTCCAGCGCGACCGGCCGGGCGCCCTGGGCGGCGAGCCAGCGGGCGGCGGCGGCCGCCCCGGCGCCGAGTTCGAGGATCCGCCGCCCGGCGACGTCGCCGAGCAGCCGGGCGTCGGCCTCGCGCAGCCCTTCCGGGCACCAGACGAAGTCGGCGTCGCCGAGGAACGCGCCGTGCTCGGCCTGGTACGTGTCGGCGTCGGTGTCCCACCATCCGCGGTTCGCGCGGCGGATCTCCCCGGCGTCGACCCGTCGGCGGGTCACCCTGTCGTCGTCCACGGGTTCACGCTAGGTCCGGCGGCCCGGACCCGGTGCGGTGGGGTGGTGGCTGGGGCGGATGTGACGGACGAGACAGCTGTGGCACCTTACCGCGCAAAATCTCCGCTTTCGCAGCGGATGAGTTCGCGCGGACCCGGGAGGGCTTGCACGCTGTGGTAATGCAGCGGGTAGGCTAGACGATGCGCTCGCGGATCGTGTGCCTCGGCAGGGAGCAGGTGCGCGGTCACCGGAGCCACTAATGATCTTCTCGCGTCGATCGTTCGGTGTGCCCGGCGACGGATCCGTTGGCGCGGCAGAGTCACCGCGACACCCATGCCCGCTGTGACAACCCATCCGACCGGAGCAACCGCCCACATGACGAGCAGCATCGAGGCCACCTCGAGCGCCAACAAGGTCACCCACGACGACCTCGGCTCTGAGGAAGCTTTCCTCGCCGCGATCGACGAGACCATCAAGTACTTCAACGACGGCGACATTGTCGAAGGCACCGTCGTCAAGGTCGATCGGGACGAGGTCCTGCTCGACATCGGCTACAAGACCGAGGGTGTCATCCCCTCTCGGGAGTTGTCGATCAAGCACGACGTGGACCCGGCCGAGGTCGTTTCGGTGGGTGACCACATCGAGGCCCTCGTCCTCCAGAAGGAGGACAAGGAGGGTCGGCTGATCCTCTCCAAGAAGCGGGCGCAGTACGAGCGGGCCTGGGGCACGATCGAGAAGATCAAGGACGAGGACGGCGTCGTCCGCGGTTCGGTCATCGAGGTCGTCAAGGGTGGTCTCATCCTCGACATCGGCCTGCGTGGCTTCCTGCCCGCGTCGCTCGTCGAGATGCGGCGTGTGCGTGACCTGCAGCCGTACGTCGGCCGCGAGCTCGAAGCCAAGATCATCGAGCTGGACAAGAACCGCAACAACGTGGTCCTGTCCCGCCGTGCCTGGCTGGAGCAGACGCAGTCCGAGGTGCGCACCGAGTTCCTCAACAAGCTCCAGAAGGGGCAGGTCCGCAAGGGCGTCGTCTCCTCGATCGTCAACTTCGGCGCGTTCGTCGACCTGGGCGGCGTGGACGGCCTCGTGCACGTCTCCGAGCTGTCCTGGAAGCACATCGACCACCCGTCCGAGGTCGTCGAGGTGGGCCAGGAGGTCGAGGTTGAGGTCCTGGACGTCGACCTGGACCGCGAGCGGGTCTCGCTGTCGCTGAAGGCGACGCAGGAGGACCCGTGGCGTCAGTTCGCCCGCACCCACGCGATCCAGCAGATCGTGCCGGGTAAGGTCACCAAGCTGGTGCCGTTCGGTGCGTTCGTCCGCGTGGACGACGGCATCGAGGGCCTGGTCCACATCTCCGAGCTGGCCGAGCGCCACGTGGAGATCCCGGAGCAGGTCGTGCAGGTCGGCTCCGAGGTCATGGTCAAGGTCATCGACATCGACCTGGAGCGCCGCCGGATCTCGCTGTCGCTCAAGCAGGCCAACGAGGGCTTCGTCGAGGGCGAGGAGCACTTCGACCCGACCCTCTACGGCATGGCCGCGACGTACGACGACCAGGGCAACTACATCTACCCGGAGGGCTTCGACCCGGAGACGGGCGAGTGGCTCGAGGGCTACGACAAGCAGCGCGAGACCTGGGAGCAGCAGTACGCCGAGGCGCGTCAGCGCTGGGAGGCCCACACCAAGCAGGTGCAGACCTCCCGCGCCGCCGACGCCGAGGCCGCCGCCAACCCGGCTCCGGCCACCACCGGCACCACCACCTCGACCTCGGCCCCGAGCCGTCAGGCCGAGGAGCCGGCCGGCACGCTCGCGACCGACGAGGCGCTCGCCGCGCTGCGGGAGAAGCTCGCCGGCGGCAAGTGACCGGACGCTGACGCCTGTTCGTCCCACCGGACGAACCGGCGACTGCCTCTGACGACGGGCCCCGTCCCCGCGTTCCGCACCAGCGGAGCGCCGGGGGCGGGGCCCGCGTCGTACGCCGGGAGGGTTTGGCATGCGGACGGCAGATCCGGTTGACTGTCCGGGTGCTGAAGGTGGGGCTGACCGGCGGAATCGGATCGGGCAAGAGCGCGGTGGCGAGCCGGCTCGCCACGCTGGGCGCGGTGATCGTCGACTCGGACCGCATCGCCCGCGAGATCGTCGCGCCCGGCACCGACGGGCTGGCCGAGGTGGTCGCCGCCTTCTCCGAGAAGGTCCTGGACGCCGACGGGGCGCTGGACCGGGCCGCCCTCGGCGCGCTGGTCTTCGGCGACGAGGCGGCCCGCCGCACGCTCGAAGGGATCACCCACCCCCGGGTACGCGCGCGCAGCGCCGAGCTGGCCGCCGCCGCCCCCGCCGACGCGATCGTGGTGAACGACGTACCGCTGCTGGCCGAGGTGGGACTCGCGCCGACGTACCACCTGGTGGTCGTGGTGCAGACGGCCGTGCCGACCCGGATGGCCCGGCTGACCCGCGACCGGGGCATGGCCCCGGCGGAGGCCGAGCGGCGCATCGCCGCGCAGGCCGACGACGCCACCCGCCGTGCGATCGCCGACGTGCTCCTGACCAACGACGGCACGCTCACCGACCTGCACGCCGCCGTGGACGCCCTCTGGCGGGACCGCCTGTCGCCCTACGAGCGCAACGTCCGCGAACGCCGCGCCGTCCCGCCCGACCCGACGGCGCTCGCCGGACCGGACCCGACCTGGCCCGAGCAGTACGCCCGGCTGGCCGCCCGGATCCGCCACGCGGCCGGCGGTGAGATCCGGGTCGACCACGTCGGCTCCACCGCCGTGCCGGGACTCGCCGCGCCGGACGTGATCGACATCCAGGTGACTGTGTCCTCGCTGAACGAGGCGGACGGGCCGCTCGCGCAGCGGCTGGCCGAGGCGGGTTTCCCGCGGCTGCCGGGCGAGTGGTGGGACGCCCCGCGACAGCCGGAGCCGGTGCGCTGGGCCAAGCGGCTGCACGGCGGCGCGGACCCGGCGCGTCCGGTGCGCCTGCACCTGCGGGAGGCCGGTTCGCCCGGCTGGCGGTACGCGCTGCTGATGCGCGACCACCTGCGTGCCGACCCGGCGCGGCGGGCCGACTACCTCCAGGTGAAGCGGGAGTTGGCGGCCGCCGCGCCGGAGCACGCCGCCTGGGGCACGGTGACCGATCCCTGGTTCGACGAGGAGCACCTGCGCGCCGAGGAGTGGGCCGCGCAGACCGGCTGGCGGCCCTGACCGGGCCGTCCCGGCGGCGCCGGTTCAGCGGACCGCGGAGGCGGCGCCGGTTCAGCGCGACGTCGAGGCCGACGATCCGCCGCTGCCCGCCGCACGGCCCGGCGTGAGGTCCAGCCGGATCCACACGCCCGGCCCGGTCCGCAGTTCCATCCGGTGCGGCACACCGCCCCGGTCCAGCCACAGGCGTCTGCCGCCCGGCACCTCGAACACGTCGACCGTCCGGTCGCCCAGCCGGTCCTCCCGGACCCGGACGGTGTCACCGGCGGGCGCGCGCCGGGCCGCCCGCAGCGCCGCGTCGAACAGCCGGTCCAGGTCGTCGCCGGGCGGGCGCGCGGGGGCCGCGAGCAGCGCGGCCGGCACCGGTGCCGGGGGAGTGGCGGGCCCGTCGGGGGACCGCTGTACCTCGGCCACCCGTCCCGGCCGGACCCACCGGAGGGTACGCCTGCCGCTGCCCTCCTCGGTCACCGCGAGGTACGCCGACGGGCTCGTCCAGTCCACCGTGCCGGTGGCCCGCAGGTTCGCCGACGGGGCGAGCGGAGCGGCCACCGTCACCGCCGCGCCGCGCAGTGCCCGGAGCCGGGCGGGCAGCGCGGCCAGCCGGGCGATTTCGTCGTCGGTGAGCGCCCGGGGCTGCCCGGGCCGGCCGCCGAGGGCGTCCACCGGATGCAGTGTGGGCCGGTCGGCGCGGGTCAGGTCGACGGTGACGGGTGTGCCGTCGGCCAGCCGGCCGGTGAGCCGGTGCAGCCGGGCGTCGGCGTCCACCCACAGCGTCGGCCGCGGGTCACCAGGCGGTGCGAGGGGTGCCTGGAGCACGTCCACCGGGATGCCGCCGACCCGGTCGGCGCGTAGCCACCGGCCGTCCGCGGCGGGCCTGTCGACCCGGTCGGCGCCGAGCCCGATCAGCAGGTCGCGTACCGCGCCGAGGCCGTGCCCGCCGGCCGGGGACCGCATCCGCCACCGGTCCGCCGGCGGCACCAGCGGGGGCCGGGCCGGGGTGGGCAGCGCGCCGGGGTCTGGCCGCACCAGCAGCGCGGACGCGGTGGCCTGGACCAGGCCCCTGTCGTCGCCCGCGCCCGGGCCGCCGACGTCCAGATAGACCAGGGGGCGGGCCCAGTCGACCCAGCCGACCAGTTCGGTACGGGCGCCGCCGGTGCCGACCGTGACCCGGACGCCGGCGCGTACGTCGCGCAGGTTGGTGACCCGCAGCGCGGCCACCCGGTCGGCCTCGGCGGCGGTGAGCGGGCGTGCCGTCCCGGTGTCGTCGCCGCGGCCGGGTACCCAGGTCAGCAGCCCGGCGACGAGCGTCGCGGCGGAGAGCGCGGCGGCTGCCACGAGCGCGGCGAGCGCGATCCGGCGCCGGTCCGGCCCGTCCGGCGGGTCGTCGGCGCCGTCCAGTTCCGGGTCGCCGCCCGGCCGGGTGGTGAGTGTGGGACGGCGGCCGGCGAGCGGGTCGGCGCGGCGGCGCCGGCCGGCCACGGTGGCGGGCCGGGTCGGTGCGCCGGTGCGGCCGCGGCGGTGGCCGCGACCCGGTTCCCGGGGTACGGCCTGGTCGCCGTCGCCACGTGCGGAGAGCCGGTGCGGGCGGCTCACGGCGCGCTGGCGGCCCGGCTCGTCGGCGGGCGGGGGTGTGCCGGTGTCGGGCTCGCGTCGCGGCCGGCGGTCGGGAGAGGTCCCCACGAGTGGAGAACGCGAGAGCGGGGTTTCGGTGACGAGCAGGGGCGCTCGCGGCGGCCGGTCAGCGCTGCGCGCGACCACCGTCGGCGCGCACGCCGGTCGTCCCGGGTGCTGCGGCCCTGGCGCCGGGGGCGACCGGCCCGCGAGGGGCGATCACCGGCCCGGTCGGCCGCCGCGAGCGGCCTACGGTACGAGGGTAGACCGGTGAGATGAGCCACACAATGGGAATATCGAAGCCGATCAGGGACGGTCGGTGGTCGTGGCCGGAAGTGTCGGACCGCGGGCGTACGGTTGGTGTCATGGCGCTCGACATTCCCCGGCTCGACGGCCGCTTCCAGGTCGTCAGTGAGTTCCAGCCGGCCGGTGACCAGCCGGCTGCCATCGACGATCTTGAGCGTCGCGTGCGGCGCGGCGACCGCAACACGGTGCTGCTCGGCGCGACCGGCACGGGCAAGAGCGCCACCACGGCGTGGCTGGTCGAGCGGCTCCAGCGGCCGACCCTGGTGCTCGCCCCCAACAAGACCCTCGCCGCCCAGCTCGCGAAGGAGTTCGGCGAGCTGATGCCGCACAACGCGGTCGAATACTTCGTCTCCTACTACGACTACTACCAGCCCGAGGCCTACATCCCGCAGACCGACACCTACATCGAGAAGGACTCCTCGATCAACGAGGAGGTGGAGCGGCTGCGGCACTCGGCCACGATGTCGCTGCTCACCCGGCGGGACGTCATCGTGGTCGCCACCGTCTCGGCGATCTACGGCCTGGGCACGCCGGAGGAATACCTCGACCGGGCCGTGCGGGTCAAGGTCGGGCAGGAGCTGGACCGTGACCAGCTGCTGCGCCGGCTGGTCGACATTCAATACGCGCGCAACGACATGGCCTTCCAGCGCGGCACCTTCCGGGTCCGCGGCGACACGCTGGAGATCATCCCGGCGTACGAGGAGCTAGCGGTCCGGATCGAGCTGTTCGGTGACGAGATCGAGAAGCTCTACTACCTCAACCCGCTGACCGGTGACGTGGTCCGCGAGGTCGACAGCCTGATGATCTTCCCGGCCACGCACTACGCCGCCGGTCCCGAGCGGATGGAACGGGCGATCCGCGACATCGAGGCCGAGCTGGGCGAGCGGCTGGCCGAGCTGGAACGGCAGGGCAAGCTGCTGGAGGCCCAGCGGCTGCGCATGCGCACCACCTACGACATCGAGATGATGCGCCAGGTGGGCTTCTGCTCCGGCATCGAGAACTACTCCATGCACATCGACGGCCGGCTGCCGGGCAGCCCGCCGCACTGCCTGCTCGACTACTTCCCCGACGACTTCCTCACGGTGGTCGACGAGTCGCACGTGACCATCCCGCAGATCGGCGGCATGTACGAGGGCGACGCCTCCCGCAAGCGGATGCTCATCGACCACGGTTTCCGGCTCCCCAGCGCCGCCGACAACCGGCCGCTGCGCTTCGACGAGTTCCTGGAGCGGGTGGGCCAGATGGTCTTCCTCTCCGCCACCCCCGGCCCGTGGGAGCTGGAGCAGGCGCAGGGCGAGTTCGTCGAGCAGGTGATCCGGCCCACCGGCCTGATCGACCCCGAGGTGGTGGTCAAGCCGACCAAGGGGCAGATCGACGACCTCATGCACGAGATCAAGCTGCGTACCGAGCGGGACGAGCGGGTGCTCGTCACCACGCTCACCAAGAAGATGGCCGAGGACCTCTCCGACTACCTGCTGGAGAACGGCATCCGGGTGCGCTACCTGCACTCCGAGGTCGACACCCTGCGCCGTGTCGAGCTGCTGCGCGAGCTGCGCAAGGGCGACTACGACGTGCTGGTCGGCATCAACCTGCTCCGGGAGGGTCTCGACCTGCCCGAGGTCTCGCTCGTGGCGATCCTCGACGCCGACAAGGAGGGCTTCCTGCGCAGCGGCCGGTCGCTGATCCAGACCATCGGTCGCGCGGCCCGTAACGTCTCCGGCCAGGTCCACATGTACGCCGACAAGATCACGCCGTCGATGGCGGACGCGATCGACGAGACCAACCGGCGCCGGGCCAAGCAGATCGCGCACAACGAGGCGAACGGCATCAAGCCGGAGCCGCTGCGCAAGAAGATCCACGACATCCTCGACGACATCTACCGCGAGGCGGAGGACACCGAGAACAGCAACGTCGGCGGTGCGGTGCGGCAGTTGTCGCGGGGCAAGGCGCCGGTCAAGGAGACCCGCAGCCGCCGGGGCGCGGCGGCCACCCCGTCGCGGGAGGGGATGGCCCGGGCCGACCTGGCCAACCTCATCCAGGAGCTCAACGACCAGATGCTCGCCGCCGCGCGCGAGCTGCAGTTCGAGCTGGCCGCGCGGATCCGCGACGAGGTGGCCGACCTCAAGAAGGAGCTGCGCGGGATGGACGCCGCAGGGGTCCGGTGACCGGCGTGACGGCCGAGGCGGCGCGATGCTGACCGAGGCCGTCATCGGGCGGCCCGACCCGCGGCTGCGCCAGTGGGTGGACCGCTACCTCGGCTACCGCGAGGACGCGCCCGTCCCGCTCGTACGCCGGGAGGTGGCGGGCGCGTTCGTGGTGCTGATCCTCGGCTGGGGCGACCCCCTCGACGTGACCGACCCGCGTGCCCCCGGTGAGGGCGCGTACGCCGCCAACGCCTTCCTGGCCGGCCCGTTCGACGGCTGGTGCGCCACCCGGACGGCCGGAACCGGCACCGGGGTGCAGGTGCTGCTCACCGCCCCGGCGGCACGCCGCCTGCTCGGGCTGCCCCTGGCCGAGCTGACCAACCGGGCGGTGCCTCTCGACGCGGTGGCGGGCTGGCTGGCCCGGCTGCGCGACGAGCTGGCCGGCGAGCCCGGCTGGCCGGAGCGCTTCGCCCGGCTCGACGCCGCCCTGGCCGCACGGCTGGCGGCGACCGCGCCGCTGGACCCGCACCTGCTGGCGGCCTGGCGGCGTCTGGACGGCAGCGGGGGAGCGGTCGGCGTGACCACGCTCGCCGGGGAACTGGGCTGGTCCCGCCGCCACCTGTCGGTCCGGTTCCGGCGGGAGTTCGGCCTGCCGCCGAAGACCGTCGCCCGCCTGCTGCGCTTCGAGCGGGCGTACGCGAGCCTGGGCCGGACGCTGCTCACCGCGGACGCCGCCGTGCCGGACGACTCCGGGTGGGCGGAGCGGGCCGCCCGGTGGGGCTACTACGACCAGTCGCACCTGATCCGGGAGTTCCGCGAGTTCGCCGGCGCCACTCCGGCCGCGCTGACCGCGCCCGGATCGCATTCGTCCAATCCGGCCTGACCGCCCCGGCGGCAGACTGACGTTCATGCGAAGCATCTATCCGGTCCTGCGGTATCCCGACGTGCGAGCCGCCGCCGACTTCCTCTGTTCCGCGTTCGGCTTCACGGTGCGCGAGGCCCACGAACTTCCCGACGGCACGATCGGCCACGCCGAGCTGGCGTACGGCGACGACCTGGTGATGCTCGGCCCAGGCCCGGCGCCGCGGTCCCGGCCCGCCGACGACGACTACCGCGTCTACGTGGCGCTCGACGACGTGGACGCGCACCACGAGCGGGCCCGGGCGGCCGGGGCGGAGATCGTCCGGGCGCCGTTCGACACCGACTACGGCTCCCGTGACTACGCCGCCCGCGACCTGGCCGGGCTGGTGTGGTCGTTCGGCACCTACCGCCCCTGAGCGCTCAGCCCGCACGGTTGCGCTGTGTGGGCGAGGTATTGCCGAGCGTGACGGTGATGCGTACGCTCCCTCCCGGGAGGCGTGCATGCCGTTGTCAGCAAGTCCTGTGGTCCGGAGGGCGAGGCTCGGCGTGGAGCTGCGCCGGCTGCGTCGTCGCGAGTCGCTCACGCTCGAACAGGTCTGCGCCCGGCTGGGCTGGGCGTCCACGTCGAAGCTGTCCCGCATCGAGCTGGGGCAGAGCCGGCCCGACCTGGCCGACGTGCTCGACCTGCTCGACGTCTACGAGGTGCCGTCACCGCAGCGCGACGAGCTGATCGTCATCGCCCGCGACGCCGCCACCGGCCGGGGCTGGTCGAAGGCGCTCGGCGAGATGGGGGAGCGCCAGCGGGCGTACGCCGAGCTGGAGGCGGGCGCGGAGCGCATCGTGGAGTACCAGTGCGTGCTCGTGCCCGGCCTGCTCCAGACCCCGGCGTACGCCCGCCTGCGCGTGTCGGCCGGTGCGGCACTCGGCGGGGAGGTGGACGTGGAGGCCGACGTGCGCGCCCGGGTGGCACGCCAGGAACTGCTGATCCGGCCGGACCCGCCGCACTACACCGCACTGTTGGACGAGCGTGTCTGCGACCCGGACGGCCTGCCCGCGGACGTGTGGCGCGACCAGATGCGGCATCTGCTCGCGCTCGCCGAACGGCCACGCGTCACCGTCCGGGTGCTGCGGTCCGCGGCGTCGAGCGGCGGCGGGCCGCACCCGCTGGCGCCGTTCTCGTACTACGCCTACCCGGATCCGGAGGACCCGCGCACGGTGCTGGTGGAGACGCTCACCACCGACCTGCGGCTGGTCGCCGAGGCGGATGTGGCCCACTACGAGCGGGTCATCGAGCGGCTGCTGGCGGCGGCGCTGCCGGCGGACGCCTCCGCCGAGCTGGTGGCCCGGCGGCTCGGTGCGGCGCCGGTGCCCCGGCCGCGCGATCCGCACGAGCTGGAGTGAGCCGCACGGCCCGCCGCCGGTGAGGCGCGACCACCGGGCCCGGCGCCCCCGATGCCCGTCGGGACCGGTGGCCGCGCAGCGCGCAGGCTACGGCAGGGGTACGACAGTTCAGGCCGGAACGTCGATGAAGTGCTCGACCAGCGGCGGGCCGGCGAAGTGCGGGCCGATCAGCCCGCGCCACTGCGCGAACCGCTCGGTCTGGCGGAAGTTCACGTCGTGCGCCTCGACCGAGTCCCACTCGACGAGCAGCACGAACCGGGTGGGCGACTCCACGCCCCGGGTCATCCGAACGGAGCGGCAGCCTTCGGCGCCGGCGAGGATCGGCCGCGCCTGCGCGTAGGCGGCGGCGAACTCGTCCTCGTGTCCGGGCGTGACATCGATCAGCGCGACCTCAAGAACCATGCAGGCAGCCTGCCATGCCAGCCCGCCGCCGGTACGTCCCGGGTGACGTCCCGGCGCGCCGCCCACAAGGGATGGCTAGCCTCCTAGGACGCGCCGCGCGACGTGAGCCGCAGCACGTCGAGAGATCGACGGGTGGCCCGGAGATGCGCCACCTGGGTGCGATGGTGAACAATGGCGGCCGAGGAGGGGAGTATTCCCCCGCGACGGAGTCGTCAGCACGGAAGAGCGCCGGCACCCCCGGTGGCCCGACCCGGCTCCGCCGGTCGGAACCCGGCACCCGGGTTCCGGCGGAAGAGACCTCCGACAGTCACCCCTGTCAGCGTCGACGCACCCCGGCACCAACACCCGGCGTACGGTGTGCCCGACGCAGCGTGTCTGCCGGAGGATGGATTTGAACGTGTCCGCATTGGTGTGGGCGGTAACGCTGATCGCGATGATCGCGGTCCTGCTCGCCGACCTGTTCATCATCGGCCGGCGGCCGCACGAGCCGAGCGTCCGCGAGTCCAGCCTGTGGGTGGGCTTCTACGTCGGTTTGGCGCTGCTCTTCGGCGTGGTGCTCTGGCTGACCGCGGGGGGCCGCGTCGCAGGCGAGTTCTACACGGGCTGGCTCACCGAGTACAGCCTCTCGGTGGACAACCTCTTCGTCTTCGTGATCATCATGGCCCGGTTCGGGGTGCCCCGGCAGTACCAGCAGAAGGTGCTGCTCGTCGGCATCATCCTGGCGCTGATCATGCGTGGTGGTTTCATCGCGGCCGGCGCGGCGCTGATCTCCCAGTTCTCCTGGGTGTTCTACATCTTCGGCGCGTTCCTCATCTACACCGCGGTGAACCTGGCCCGGCAGGGCGAGCCGGACGAGGACGAGTTCAGCGAGAACCTGCTGATCCGGTGGAGCCGCAAGGCGCTCCCGCTGTCCCGGGACTACGACGGGGCGCGGATGACCACCCACGAGCACGGGCGGCGCCTGTTCACCCCGATGCTGATCGTGATGATCGCGATCGGCACCACCGACCTGATCTTCGCGCTGGACTCGATCCCGGCGATCTTCGGCATCACCCAGGAGCCGTACCTGGTCTTCACCGCCAACGTGTTCGCGCTGATGGGACTGCGGCAGCTCTACTTCCTGCTCGGCGGCCTGCTGGACCGGCTCATCTACCTCAGCTACGGCCTGGCGGTGGTGCTCGGCTTCATCGGCGTGAAGCTGGTGCTGGAGGCGCTGGCCGAGAACAACCTGCCGTTCATCAACGGCGGCGAGCACGTGGCGTGGGCCCCGCACATCCCGATCTGGCTCTCGCTCACTGTCATCCTCGGCACCCTGGCCGTGGCCACCGCTGCCAGCCTGGCGAAGTCGTCCCGGGACCGGCGCCGGGAACTGGCCCAGGCCCGCCGCTGACCCGCCCGTACCGTAGGGGCGCTCCCATCCCCGGGGGCGCCCCGCGGCGTGTCAGGGGTCAGACGCGGTAGGCGCCGACCAGGGTGGCGGTCCGGTCGGCCGGCAGCTCCTCCTCGACCACCCGGCGGGTCAGGTAGCAGGCGTGCAGCATCCGGCGCCGGCCGCCGCGCGGCTCGGCCGACACGATCCCGACGTGGTGGATGCGCCGGCCGGGCCGGGCGAAGAAGTAGAGGTCGCCGGGGCGTTCGGCGTCCAGCGGCACCCGCGAGGTCGCCGCCGCCTGGTCGTCGGCGTCGCGCGGCAGCGTGATCCCGTACCGCCGCCAGGCCAGGTGCACCAGCCCGGAGCAGTCGATGCCGTCGGTGGACATGCCGCCCCAGACGTAGACCAGGTCGCGCAGCCGTTCGGCGACCGCGAGCACCTTCTCGGCCTCGGGACGCTCGGCGGGCAGCGGCACCAGGTCGTCCTCCGCGGCCCAGAGCGGGTCGGCCCGCCCGGGTACGCGGACCGGGCGTCTGCCGTCCACCGGCGGGCCGGCCGGGGTGAGCCGGGTGCCGAGGACCACGCCGGTGAGCGCCGCGTCGCCGTCCGGCTCGGCGCGCAACGCGGTGTGGGCGACGTCGACAGTCAGCGGGGCGTCGGCGGCCGAGCCGGAACCGGCCGGACCAGCACCGGCCGGGCCGGTACCGACCGGTGCCGGTGCGGCCGGTCCTGGTCCGGACAGAGCGGGGCCGGCCGGGCCGACGTCGGTCGGATCAGGGCAGGACGGGTCGGCGTCGGCCGGATCGGCCAGGTGGGCGGCCCGCAGCCACCCCGGGTAGCCGTCGGCACCGAGCTTCGCCGCGGGCTGGCCCAGCGCCACCACCCGCACCCAGCCGTCCGGCCGGGTCTCGGTGACGCGCACCGGCTCGCCGAGCAGCAGCTGGGTCAGGACGCAGTCGCCGACGAGCTGGTCGCGGTCCATGCCCGCGATCCAGGCGGCGACGTCGGGGGAGCCGGCGAGAGCGGGGCAGTCGATCGGACGTACCGCCTCGGGCGCGGTCCAGAGGGTCGCCACCGGTACCCGTACGACGGCCCGGCGGCCGGGCTGAGGCGCCACGCGTACCCCTCTCTGCGGTGGTCGTCGGGGCGACCATATGAAAAATTCTGACGTTGCTCAAGCATGTGTCTGAATTTTAGCTTCACGCAGTCCGGTGACTCCCAGGCCCGGCGCGTCCGGCAGCAGCACGCTCGCGCCCTCGTACCGGATGCCGCCGCTGACCGGCGACCAGGCCAGCCACCAGGCGGCGTCGAGGTCCGACACGGCAGTGGTGCCGTAGGCGGCGACCAGGCTGGCCGCGGCGCCGACCCCCACCGGGCCCTCCATCATCGAGCCGACGATGGTGCCCATGCCGTGCGCGGCGGCCAGGTCGAGCAGCGTGCGGGCCGGTTGCAGGCCGCCGCACTTGGCCAGCTTCACGTTGACCATGTCGGCGGCCCGCCGCCGGATCACCTCGACCAGGTCGCGCACGTCGAAGACGGACTCGTCGGCCAGGATCGGCAGGTCCACCCGGTCGCTGACCCAGGCCAGCCCGTCCAGGTCGCGGCGGTGCACCGGCTGCTCGACCAGCTCCACGTCGAGCCCCGCGTCCTCGATCGCGCGGATCACCCGCACCGCCTCCCGGGGCGTCCAGCCCTGGTTGGCGTCCAGCCGGATCCGTACGTCCGGGCCGACCGCGGCGCGCACCGCGCGGACCCGGTCCAGGTCGCCGCGGGCGTCCGTGCCGACCTTGAGCTTGAGCACCGTGAACCCCTCGGCGCCGCGCCGCGCCGCCGTCGCGGCCAGGTCGACCGCGTCACCGGCGGCCAGCGTGACGTCGGTCGGCACGCGCAGCGCCGTGCCACCGAGCAGACGCACCAGGGGTACGCCGAGCCGCCGCGCGGCCAGGTCGTGCAGCGCCACGTCGAGCGCCGCCTTCGCCGACTCGTTGCCCACCACGGCGCGGTGCACCAGGGCACAGGCGGCCTGGAGGTCGTCGGCGTCGCGGCCGATCAGCAGCGGCGCGAGCAGTTCGCGTACGCACGCCTCGGCGCCCGCCACCGACGCGCCGGTGACCTGCCAGACCTGCGGCGCCTCCCCGAAGCCGGACCGGCCGTCGCCGTCGACCACCTCCACGACCAGGGTGTCCACGGTGGTGGTGCGGCGCAGCGCGGTGACGAACGGGGTGTGTAAGGGGGCCGACAGACGGTGGGTGCGTACCGCGGCGATCGTCATGTGGGGCACCCTATAGCCAACTGGCGGCGAGCAGGGGAGGGCCGATGGCCGGGCGGGAATGGGAGCTGGTGGGCGCGCCGAACGCGCGTGACCTGGGTGGACTGCCGACGACCGACGGGCGGCGGGTACGGGCGGGGCGGCTCATCCGCACGCCCGCGCTGGGCCGGCTCACCGACGAGGACCTGCCGGTGCTGGGCAAGCTGGGACCGGCGTGCGTGGTGGACCTGCGTGACGTCCACGAGCAGGCGGTGGCCCCGCCGGACCGGCTGGTCGGGGAGCCCCGCACCGTGCACCTGCCGGTCTACGACGCGGCGCACCCGGTGTTCACGTACGTCTCGGCGGTGTTGCAGGGCCACGACCTGGACGCGTACGCGGCGCTGGCCCGCGAGGGCATGCCGGGGGCGATGACGGCGATCTACCGCTGGTTCGTCACCGGGGAGTCGGCGCGGGCCGGGTTCGGTGCGGCGGTGCGGCTGGCCGCCGAAGGCGCGAACCTGCCGCTGCTGTTCCACTGCTCGGCCGGCAAGGACCGGACCGGCTGGCTGTCGGTGGTGCTGCTGACCGCGCTGGGCGTGGAGGATGAGGCGATCCGCGCCGACTACCTGGTGCACAACGAGCTGACCGAGAGCCTGCGCGAGGTGCTGCTGTCCGCGATGATCCAGCGCCGGCCGGACCTGGACCCGGCGGTGGCCCGGCCGCTGCTGGAGGTGCGCCCGGAATACCTGGACGCCGCCTACGACGAGGTGCGCCGCGCGCACGGCTCGTTCGACGCGTACCTGCGGGACGGTCTGGGGGTGACCGACGCGGACCGCGCCGCGCTGCGCGAGCGGCTGCTGGAGTAGCCGGGTCAGCCGGCCAGGTCGTGCCGGGCGGCCCAGACCCGCTCGGAGACGTGCGCGATCAGCCGGCACGCGTCGTCGGAGACCTCGTCACCGTCCGCGCCGCCGTCGGCCAGGTCGGTGGTGGTGCAGACGACGATCGTGTACGGCGGCGCGTCGTCCGGGAACACCACTCCCGCGCCGTGGCGTACGCCGCGTACCCAGCCGTTCTTGTGCGCGATCCGGGTGCCGTCGGGCAGCCCGGCGGCCAGGTCCTCGCGGTGTTCCTGCGCGACGAGCACGTCGAGCATGGCGGCGCAGCCGGCCGGCGAGGCGAGCCGGCCGGGCCGGGTCGCGCCGAGCGCCAGCTCACCGAGCACGGCGGCCAGGTCGGCGGCGGTGACCAGGTTGTCGATGCCGGAGTCGCGGGCGGCGAAGTCCTCGATGCCGCGGCCGGTGACGCTGTGCCGCGCCCCGGCGAGCGCCCACGCCTGCGCCACCGCGGGCAGCCCCACCTGGCCGATGCAGATGTTCGTGGCGAGGTTGCTGGACCGGATGATCATCCGTTCGGCGAGCCAGCGCAGTGGCGCCTCGCCGCCGACGCGGTCCCAGACCGCCTCGTCGTTGTCGTAGTCGCGGTCGTTGGCGAACCGGGGCACGCCCGGCAGCGCGGAGTCGAACGAGTTGCGCACCGGCACCGGCGCGTCCAGGTCGAGCCGGCCGGCCTCGGCGGCGCGGAACAGCGCCACCAGCACGGCGAGCTTCATCGTGCTCGCCGCGTAGTGGGTGGCGTCGGCCCGCCGCGTCCACGTGGGCCGCGCGCCGGGACGGCCCACGTACGCGGAGACGGTGCCGGGCACCCGGTCCAGGTGCGCGTCGAGGTCCTCCCAGATCATGTGCGCACCGTAGCCGATCTTCGGGGCGTACGCGGGGCAGCGGCGACCACGGGGGCGGGGCTAGCGTGCGGAGATGACGACCCCGTTGTACGACGACATCGCCGACTGGTACGAGGAGTACGCCAGCGAGACCTCGTCGGTCTACATGGACCGGGTCCGGTCGGTGCTGGCCGACCTGCTCGGTGACGGCCCGGGGCGGTGCGTGGACCTGTGCTGCGGCACCGGGGCGCACGCGGCCGAGCTGCGGCGTCTCGGGTGGACACCGGTGGGAGTGGACCTGTCCGGCGGGCAGCTACGCCACGCCCGCGCCCGGCTGCCGGTGGCCCGCGCCGACGCGACCGCGTTGCCGCTCGCCACCGGCGCCGTACCGGCGGTGGTCTGCGTGCTCGCGCACACCGACATGCCGGACTATCCGGCGGCGGTCGCCGAGGCGGCGCGGGTGCTGGCGCCCGGCGGCCGGCTGCTGCACGTCGGGGTGCACCCGTGCTTCGTGGGCGCGTTCGCCGACCGGTCCGAGCCGGAGCGGATCGTGATCGACGGCGGGTACGCCTCGCGGGACCGCACGGTCCGCTCGTGGAACGCGACCGGGGTGCGGGCGCGGGTGGGCGCGTGGCATCTGCCCCTGGCCGGCCTGCTGGACGCCGTGGCGGCCGCCGGCCTGCGGCTGACCCGGGTGGTCGAGTCCGGCTCCGGCCCGATCCCCGACGTCCTGGCCCTGGAGGCCACCAAACCCCACTGACCCCACCCCCACCCCCACCCTCGCCCTCGCCGCCTCGCGCCCACCCCGTCGATCATGAAGTTGGCGGCGGATTTGATCTCCTTGACTGCCGCCAACCTGATGATCGTCCGGCGGCGGGCAGCGGCGGGGCGGGCGGAGACGGGTGAGGGGAACGGTGGGGACGGTGGGGACGGGGGGAGCCCGGTCCGCCTAGGGCGGGCCGGGCTCCGGGTGGGGCTGGTGAGCTGGTGGATCAGCCGGCGTGCTTGCGGCGGGCGGCCATCCGGCCGCGCTGGGTCTGGTCCAGCACCACCTTGCGGATGCGCACCGCGGCCGGGGTGACCTCGACGCACTCGTCCTCGCGGCAGAACTCCAGCGCCTGCTCCAGGGACAGCTTGCGCGGCGGGATCAGCTTCTCGGTCTCGTCGGCCGTCGACGAGCGCATGTTGGTGAGCTTCTTCTCCTTGGTGATGTTGACGTCCATGTCGTCGGAGCGGGAGTTCTCGCCGACGATCATGCCCTCGTACACCTCGGTGCCCGGCTCGACGAAGAGCTGGCCGCGCTCCTGGAGGTTGGTCATCGCGAACGCGGTGACCGCCCCGGCCCGGTCGGCGACCAGCGACCCGTTGTTGCGGGTGCGCAGCTCGCCGAACCACGGCTCGTACGACTCGAAGACGTGGTGCAGGATGCCGGTGCCGCGGGTCTCGGTGAGGAACTCGGTCCGGAAGCCGATCAGGCCGCGCGCCGGGACCAGCCACTCCATCCGGATCCAGCCGGTGCCGTGGTTGACCAGCTGCTCCATCCGGCCCTTGCGGGTGGCCAGGAGCTGGGTGATGGCACCCAGGTACTCCTCCGGGGAGTCGATGGTCAGCCGCTCGACCGGCTCGCAGGTCTTGCCGTCGATCTCCTTGGTGACGACCTGCGGCTTGCCGACGGTCAGCTCGAAGGACTCGCGGCGCATCTGCTCGACCAGGATCGCCAGGGCCAGCTCGCCGCGGCCCTGCACCTCCCAGGCGTCCGGCCGCTCGGTGGGCAGCACCCGCAGCGACACGTTGCCGATCAGCTCCTTGTCGAGCCGGTCCTTGACCATCCGGGCGGTGACCTTGGCGCCCTTGACCCGGCCGACCAGCGGCGAGGTGTTGGTGCCGATGGTCATCGAGATGGCCGGCTCGTCCACGGTGATCAGCGGCAGCGGCACCGGGTTCTCGGCGTCGGCGAGCGTCTCACCGATCATGATCTCCGGGATGCCGGCGACGGCGATGATGTCGCCCGGCCCGGCGGACTCGGCCGGCTTACGCTCCAGGCCCTCGGTCATCAGCAGCTCGGAGATGCGTACCCGCTGGGTGCTGCCGTCGGTGCGGCACCAGGCCACGGTCTGGCCCTTGCTGATCGTGCCCTGGCGGACCCGGCACAGCGCGAGCCGGCCCAGGAACGGCGAGGCGTCGAGGTTGGTGACGTGCGCCTGCAGCGGCGCGCCCTCGTCGTACGCGGGCGCGGGAATGGTGTCCAGCAGGGTGCGGAACAGCGGCTCCAGGCTGCTGCTGTCATCCGGGACCGCGCCGTCGGCGGGCTGGGTCAGCGAGGCGATGCCGTCGCGGGCGCAGGCGTAGACGATCGGGAAGTCGATCTGCTCCTCGTCGGCGTCCAGGTCGAGGAACAGCTCGTAGGTGTCGTCCACGACCTCCTTGATCCGGGCGTCCGGACGGTCCACCTTGTTGATCACCAGGATGATCGGCAGCCGGGCGCGCAGCGCCTTGCGGAGCACGAACCGGGTCTGCGGGAGCGGACCCTCGCTGGCGTCGACGAGCAGCACGACACCGTCGACCATGGTCAGGCCGCGCTCGACCTCGCCGCCGAAGTCGGCGTGACCGGGGGTGTCGATGATGTTGATGGTGACGGCCTCCGAGCCGTCCGCCGGCAGGTACCGCACGCCGGTGTTCTTGGCGAGGATGGTGATGCCCTTCTCGCGCTCGAGGTCCATCGAGTCCATGACCCGCTCGGTGGTCTCACCACGGGCGCCGTAGGCGCCGGCCTGCCGCAACATGGCGTCGACCAGGGTCGTCTTGCCGTGGTCGACGTGGGCGATGATGGCGACGTTGCGGAGGTCGGTGCGTAGCTGCATACCCTCCATACTCCTGTCTGCGGTTGCCGGGGCACGCCTCGGGGTCACCCCGAGACAACCCGGATCTGCGTCGAAAGTGCTGTGCCGACCGTTCCAGCGACTGGCATGCTGACACCCGTGCGGGGTGTCCGATGCCTGACCTGCTGAGCTGGCTGCAGGAGCTGCCGCCCCTGCTGATCTACGTGGCCGCCGCGGCGATCGTCGCGGCGGAGACCGCGGTGATCGTCGGGCTGCTGATGCCCGGCGAGGCGACCCTGCTTCTGGTCGGCTTCCTAGCGTACGCGGGGACGCTGCGCCTCGCGCCCGTGCTGGTGGCCATGACCGCCGCCGCCGTGATCGGAGACACACTCGCGTGGCGGGCGGGCCGCCGGTACGGCCCCCGTCTGCGCGCCTCGGGCGTGGGTGCCCGGATCGGCGCGCACCGGTGGCGGCGGGCCGACTCGCTGCTGGAGCGCCTCGGCGGCCGGGGCGTGCTCGCGGCCCGCTGGATCGCGTTCGCCCGCACGCTGGCGCCCCGGCTGGCCGGGTCGGCGGGGATGCCGTACCGGCGGTTCGCGCCGTGGAACCTCGCCGGGGTCGCGAGCTGGGTCGGCGCCTCGGTGCTGGCCGGCTACCTGGCCGGTGAGTCGTACGAGCGGGTGTCGAAGCTGCTCGGCCGGGCCACCGGCGCGGTGCTGGCCCTGCTGCTGTGCCTGCTCGCCGTGGTCCTCGCGGGCCGCTGGCTGGGGCGCAACCCGGACCCGGTACGCGCGCTCACGGCGCGGGCCGCCGCGTTGCCGCCGCTGCGCTGGGTGCGGGCCCGGTACGGGGTGCTGTTCTTCCTGGTCGCCATGCGGGTCGGCCCGGCCTGGACGCTGCTGATCAACCTGGCGCTGGGACTGGCGCTGCTGTTCGTCGCCGGGCTGGCCGTGGCGGTCCTGCTGGAGGCGGTCGTCGCGCACAGCGGGCTCGGGGTCCTCGACGGGCTGGTCGCCGACTGGTTCGCCGCCCGGCGTACCCCCGGGGTGGTCGACACGGCGCTGCTGGCGGTGTCGGTGCTGCGCGGCTGGGTGCTGATCGCCGCGGTCGCCCTGGTCGCCGCGGTGGTGGCGCGGCGGGGCCGGGCGTGGGGGGCCGACCCGCTCGGCGTGCTGGGTACTGTCGGCGCCGCCGTGCCGCTGGTGCTGCTCGTCGTCGTCGCGGACCTGACCGGCCCGGGTGGCCCGGACCGCCCCGGTGACCTGTTCCCGACCCAGAACGCGGTGGTGACCGCGAGCTTCGGCACGCTCGCCTGGCTGCTGTCGCGGGGGGCCCGCTGGCCGGTGGGCGCGGCGGTGTGGACGGCCGCGTCGGCGGGGGTGGTCACTGTCACCGGCGCGCGGCTCTACCTGGGCTTCAGTACGGCGAGCGGCACCGTCACGGCGGTGCTGCTGGGCCTCGCGTGGACGACCGTCTTCGTGGTGGCGTGGGCGACCCGGGACCGGCTGGCCGACCGGGACGAGCGACCGGCCGGCGCGGACCGCGGCGAACGGCCGGCCGACGCGGTGGCGGGGGAGTCGCCGCCCCGGCCCCGGCGCCGCCGGTCCGCGTCGCGGGTACCCCCCGGACCCGTCGATCCTTGCTAGGGTGCGCCGACGGGGGACTACGGGGAGGTCCGATGCGGCGAGGACTCGGCCGATGGGCCGTGACAGTGGTGGCGCTGCTCGCGGCGGCCACGCTGACGGCGTGCGGCGAGGAGGAACGGCCGGTCCGGGAGGTCGCTGCGGACCTGCCCACGGCGGCCCCGGCGGAGCAACCGCAGGAGGCGCCCGCCGACGCGCCGAGCGAGGAGCCACCGGCGGTCGCGGCGATGGGCGGCCGGCCCAGCCCGAGCGCGTCGGCGAAACCGAAGCCGCGGGCCAAGCCGTCGCGCACGACCACGGCGCCGCTGGCCCGGCCGAAGCCGCCGACCGAGACCCAGGTGCCACCGGCGCCGCCGAAGCCGGTGGACGACGGCTGCAAGCCGAGCTACCGGGGCACCAAGGCCAGCCAGAGTCAGGTCAAGGCGGCGCTCGCCGACGCGGCGGCGCGGACGTACTGGCCGACGTCGGCGCCGGACATCCGCATCCCGTCGGCGCTGCTGAAGGCCACCGCCTGGCAGGAGAGCGGGTGGCAGTCCAACATCATCGCCTGTGACGGCGGGGTCGGGCTGATGCAGGTCATGCCGGCCACGGCGGAGTGGATGAACCAGCGCTTCGGCCAGTCGTACGACATCGACGCCTACCGGGACAACGCCTATCTGGGCGGCACCTACCTGGCCTGGCTGACCAAGTACATCGGCGACATGTACTTCGAGTCCGACTACCGGCTCGACGCCTCGCTGTGCACCGCCGAGCTGAACTCCTGCCTGCTCAACGCCGTGATCGCGGCCTACAACTACGGGCACGGCGCGGTCGCGCGGGAGGATCAGCCGCTGACCATCCCCAACCCGCAGTACGTGCGCAACGTGCGGGCGCTGATGACCGAGTGCGAGTGCCTGAGCTTCTGAGCGACCGGACGAACGGGCGGGGGCCGGCGTACGCGCCGGCCCCCGCCCGTGTCGTCAGTCCCGTGCGGTGACCGGCTCGGCCGGCGTCGCGGCGGGCGCGTCGGCGTCCCGGGTGATCCGCCCGGGCCACCAGAACCGGTCGCCGAGCAGGAACGCCAGCGCCGGCACCAGGACGGTACGGACCAGCAGCGTGTCCAGCAGCACGCCGATGCAGACGATGATGCCGATCTGGGTGAGCGTGATCAGCGGCAGCACGCCGAGCACCGCGAACACCGCGGCCAGCAGGATGCCGGCGCTGGTGATCACGCCGCCGGTGACCCGCAGCGCCGACAGCATGCCGTCGCGGGTGCCGGTGCGGCGCGCGTCCTCCCGGGCCCGGGTGACCAGGAAGATGTTGTAGTCGACGCCGAGCGCCACCAGGAACACGAACGCGAGCAGCAGTACCCCGCTGTCCAGCGCCGGGAAGTCCAGCACGTGGTCGAAGAGCAACCAGGCCGCGCCGAGGCTGGCGAAGAACGAGCCGATGACTGTGAGCACCAGCAGCAGCGGCGCCAGGAGCCCGCGCAGCAGCAGCACCAGCACCGCGCCGACCAGCAGCAGGATGAGCGGCAGGATCAGCTGGAGGTCCTTGGTGTTGGCCTCGTTCGAGTCGTAGGTGGCAGCGACCGAGCCACCGACCAGGGCACCGTCGGGGGCGTCCGCGCCCTCCACGGCGGGCGGTGCCGAGTCCGGTACGGCGGACACGGCGTCGCGCAGCGCCACCACGGCCCGGTCGGAGGCGGCGCTGCCCGGCTCGGCGGTGAGCACCACGTCGATCTGGGCGACCCGGTCCCCGGCGGCGCCGGGCCGCGCCGAGGCGACCCCGTCGACGCCGCTGGCCGCGGCGAGGACCGCCTGGGCGGCCTGCGGGGTGGTGAGCACCGCGACCGGCTGGGTGCTGCCGGCCGGGAACGCCCGGGCGAGCGTCTCGGCTCCGGCGACCGCCTCGGGCTTCTCGCTGAACTGCTCGGTCTCGGACAGCCCGGTGCGGATGCCCAGGCCGCCGAGGGCGAGGCCGGCGAGCAGCAGGACTGCGAGCGCGGCGACCGGCAGCGGCCGGCGGACCACCAGTTCGCCGAGGCGGCCCCAGATCCGGCCCTCGCGGGCGGCGCTGCCGACGCGGGGGACGAACGGCCAGAACAGGCCCCGGCCGAACAGCAGCAGCGCGGCGGGGAGCACGAACAGGGCGGAGAGCATGGCGAGGATCACACCGGTGGCGCAGGCCAGGGCGAGCGCCCGGTTGGTCTCCTGCTCGGACAGCAGCAGCGTGAGCACGCCGAGGACGACGGTGCTGCCGCTGGCCAGGATCGGCTCGGCGGTGCGGCGCAGCGCCGACCGCATGGCGGCGAACCGGTCCTCCTCGCGGCGCAGTTCCTCCCGGTAGCGGGCGATGAGCAGCAGCGCGTAGTTGGTGGCGGCGCCGAACACCAGCACGCTGGCGATGCCCGTCACCTGCCCGCTGGGCAGGTAGATGCCGAAGGCGGGGACGAGGGACTCCACCACGCGCAGCGTGATCTGCTCGGTGGCGCCCACCACCAGCAGCGGTACCAGCCACAGGAACGGGCTGCGGTAGGTGACGAGCAGCAGCACCGCCACCACGGCGGCGGTGACCAGCAGCAGGGTGGTGTCCGCGCCCTGGAACACCTTGCCCAGGTCGGCGGTGAACGCGGGCCCGCCGGTGACCTCGACGGTCAGCTCGCCGGGCAGGTCACCGACGGCCTCGCGGAGCTTCTCCACCTCGTCGACCACCGCCGACGGGCCGCCCGCGGTGGACAGCGGCACCGCGACCAGCGCCACAGTGCCGTCCGGGGAGACCTGGGCGGGGGAGACCCGCCCGCCGGCGGCGAGCGAGCTCAACTCGCCGCCGAGGCCGTCGAGCACGCTGCGGTCGGCCCCGCTCAACGGGGCCCGGTCGGCGCGGCTGACCACCACCAGGGCGGTCTGGGCGTCCTTGGAGGGCAACTGCTCCTGGAGCCGCTCGACCTGCGTCGACTGCCACTCCACGGACAGGCCGGTGTCGGAGACGGGCGCCGGATTGTCCGGCTTCGGTAGCCCGAAGGCGACCACGCCGACGACGAGTGCGGCGGCCAGCGTGAGCCAGGCGGCCAGCCGGCCCCGGACGACGCGGGTGAACAGAGACATCTGATGCCCTCACATATTGGTCGCGGGGGATTCTCCCTTAACGAGTATCTTGATGAGCGAGATTATCCGCGGTGGTTCTATGCTGCAACCGGAACTGTTCGACAGGGGGTGGCGGCAAGCGGTGGCGGCGCACAGGATGTACCGGCGACGTGACGACCCACGCGGGCGCATGGTGGCCGACATCACCAACGACCTGCGTCGTTACTCGGTCGACGCGCAGCACATCGGGCACGCGTTCGCCGGGCTGCACGGGCTCAACGCCACCGACCTGTACGCCCTGATCGCGGTCATGGAGGCCGAGCTGGTGGGCGACCCGATCACCCCCGGCCGGCTCGGCGAGGCGCTCAACCTCTCCTCCGGCTCGGTGACCGCGCTGGTCGACCGGCTGGAACGCGGCGGCCACATCCGGCGCGACCGGGACACCGCCGACCGTCGCAAGATCCTCCTGCACTACGCCGACCGCGGCGCGACGCTGGCGCAGAGCTTCTTCGGGCCGCTGGGTCGCCGTACCGACGAGGTGATGGACCGCTTCAGCGACGACGAGCTGGCCGTGGTGCACCGGTTCATGGCCGAGATGGTGCACTCCATGCGTACCCACCGGGACGAGATCCGCGCCGCTCCCCGTCGCGGCGACGCCTCCGGCCCGGCCGACTGATCATGCGGCTGGTCACCCGGGCCGCCACCGCGGCGCTGCGACTGCCCGCCGCCCGCACCGGGCGGGTCGCCGTCACCCGGGACATCCCGGTCCGGGTACGCGACGGGGTGACGCTGCGCACCGACCACTACGCGCCCGGTCTGCCCGCCGCGCCGTGCGTGCTGATCCGCACCCCGTACGGGCGGGGCGGGCCGATCCGGCTGCTGGGCCGCCTGATCGCCGAGCGGGGTTTCCACGTGGTGATCCAGTCGTGCCGCGGCACGTTCGGCTCCGGCGGCGAGTTCGCGCCGCTCGTGCACGAGCGCGACGACGGCCTGGACACGCTGGACTGGCTGCGCCGCCAGCGGTGGTGGACCGGCGCGTTCGGCATGTTCGGCGCCAGCTACCAGGGCTTCGTGCAGTGGGCGCTCGCGGCCGAGGCGGGCGATGAGCTGCGGGCGATGGTCGCCGTGGTGACCGCGTCGGCCACCCGCGACTCCACGTACGCGGGGGAGTCGTTCGCGCTGGACACGGTGCTCACCTGGGCCGAGCTGCTCCAGGCGCAGACGGTGCCCTGGCTGGCCCGGCAGTGGGAGCTCAAACGCGGCCAGCCCCGGCTCGCCCGCGCCCTGGCGCACCTGCCGCTGGCCGAGGCGGACCGGGTCGCCACCGGCGTGACGGTGCCGTTCTTCCAGGAGTGGCTGCGTCACCACACGCCCGACGCCGACTACTGGCGTACCCGGGTCTTCGGCGACCGGATCACCGAGGTCCAGGCCCCGGTGGCGATGGTCAGCGGCTGGCAGGACATCTTCCTGCCGGCCCAGCTCGACGACTACGCCCGTCTGCGGGCCGCCGGGACGCGGACCCGCCTGGTCGTCGGGCCGTGGACGCACGGCAGCCCGGGGCTGCTCCTGGCGTCGCTGCGGGAGGGCCTGGACTGGCTCGACACCCACCTGGCCGGGCGGCCCGGGCCGGAACGCGCGCCGGTACGGGTGCACGTCGGCGGCGACGGCGGCGGCTGGCGCGACCTGCCGGACTGGCCGCCACCGGCCACACCCGCGCGATGGCACCTGCGATCCGCCGGCGGGCTGGCCCCGGAACCGCAGGAGCACGGCGCACCGGACCGGATCTGGTACGACCCGGCCGACCCCACCCCGTCGCTCGGTGGCCCGCTGCTGGTGGCCCAGCGGGCCGGCGCGGTGGACAACCGGCCGGTCGAGGCGCGCCCGGACGTGCTCACCTACACCAGCGAGCCGCTGCGCGACCCGGTCGAGGTGGCCGGGCCGGTACGCGCCGAGATCCACCTGCGCAGCGAACTGTCGTACCTGGACGTGTTCGTGCGTCTGTGCGACGTGGACCGGCGCGGGCGCTCCTGGAACGTCTGCGACGGCCTGGTCCGCGTCGAGCCCGGGCGGTTCCCGCGCGATCCGTCCGGAGTGGTCACCGTGCCGGTGACGCTCTGGCCGACGGCGTACCGCTTCGCGTCCGGGCACCGGCTGCGGGTGCAGGTCTCCGGTGGCGCCCACCCCCGCTACGCGCGCAACCCCGGCACCGGTGAGCCGCTCGGCACCGCTGTGACCCTCCGTGCTGGCTGGCGGGAGATCCTCCACGATCGTGAGCATCCCTCGGCGTTGGTGCTGCCGCTCGTGCCGACACCGTCCACAGCGGGCTGATAGTTCAAAAAAGCGCCCCTGAGCTGGGCACTTCTGCCTAACCGTGGTTAAGCTCGGAGCAAGTGCCCGGTGCCGTGCAGTTATCCGGCGGGGCGCGTCCGCGGATCGCATGTCATCACGCGGTGTGATTGTCGTGCCCTCGCCGGTCATCGATCGGAAGGGGAGCTGCCATGACGTCGGCCCCGGCGAACCTGCTGGCCGTCCGGAACCTGTTACTCACCTATCTCAACGTCGACAAGAACGCCGTACGCGCCGACGACCTGGAGCCGGCGGAGGTCGGCATCGTCGGCGACGTGAACCACCGTGGCGGTTACCACTGCGGCTCCGACCGGGTCGTCACGAACGACTACTCGGTGGTGGAGTCCAGCCGGGACCGGTCCGGGCTCACGTTGTACGCGTCAGCGCTGGACGTCGGCACGTTCTCGGTCCGCTCCGGCGGCGGCACGCACAACCTGCGGACCTTCTCCGCCTGGATGGTGGCGCAGTGCGCCGCGAACGCGGCCGACACCCGGGACATCCGGGAGATCATCTACTCCCCGGACGGGCGGACGGTGCGCCGCTGGGACCGGCTGGGACGGCGGACCGGCGGCGACAGCAGCCACCTGTTCCACACCCACTTCAGCTTCTTCCGCGACTCCACAAAGGCGGGGCGGGACCAGACCCCGCTGTTCCGCCGCTACCTCACCGCGATCGGGATGATCGCCGTCGTGAAACCGGAGGACGACATGGAACAGACCGACAAGCTCATCGGGAACACCGGCTCGAAGAGCCGTACGGTCGGCGACGTCCTGGCCGACCTGCAGAACCTGCGCAACTGGCTCATCTCGCCGGCGAACACCACCGGGCTGGTCAACCCGCCCATGGCGAACTCGCCGTTGCAGCAGATGCTGGCGATGCTGCGCGCCTGGCCGGCACTCGTGGCGCAGGTGAACGAGTTGTCCGGCAAGGACTTCACCGACGAGCAGCAGATCGTCTCCGGGGTGCTGGCCGGGCTGCCGCCGGAGAAGATCGCCGAGGCCATCCCGCCGCAGATCGCCCGGGACGTGGCCGACGAACTGTCCCGCCGGCTGACCGCCTGACCGTCCGGCGCCGCGACCGTCGTGTCGCGGCGCCCCGGTCCGGCTCATTCGGCAAGAGATATTGCGCAACAGCTCTTGCGAATGTCAGACTCGCCGGATGGAACAGCCCACGGTCCGGCAGGTCACCGACTCGCGGGTGCTCGCCGCGCTCGCCCACCCACTGCGCCGCCGGCTCATGGACGTGCTCAAGGTGTACGGCCCGTGCACAGTCGGCACGCTCGCCGAGCACACCGGCCAGGCGCCGGCGAACGTGAGCCACCACCTCAAGGTGCTCGCCGCCGCGGACCTGCTGGTCGAGGCGCCCGAGCTGGCCCGCGACCGCCGGGAACGCTGGTGGCGGCTGCGCGACCGGGGGGTGCGCTGGTCCAACAGCGACTTCGACGACGACCCGGCGGCCCGGGTGGTGGCCGACGCGGCCAGTTCACTCAACCTGGAGCGGCACGCCGAGCTGGTCCGCGCCTGGCAGGCGGCGCCCGACGAGGCGCACGCCGCGTGGGGCGAAGGGCCGTTCAGCACCGACAAGTGGCTGCACCTGACCCCGGACGAGCTGGCCGAACTCAGCCGCGAGGTGATCGAGCTGCTGGCCCGGTGGGCCGACCGGACGGTGCCCGACGACGGGCGCCGCCGCGAACCGGTCTTCGTGTTCGCCCACGGCGTCCCGGGCCGGCCGTGACCGCCACCGCGCGGACGTCCGGCCCGGTCGACGCGCCGCCCGGCGGCTTGTTCCGGCACCGCGACTTCCGGCTGCTCTGGACCGCCCACACGGTCAGCGCCGTGGGCAACAACATGACCGTCGTGGCGCTGCCGCTGGTCGCGGTCGCGGTGCTCGACGCGACCACGTTCCAGGTGGCGGTGCTCACCGCGGCGGCGTGGCTGCCGTGGCTGCTCGCCGGGCTGCCGGTCGGGGCGTGGGTCGACCGCGTCCGCCGCCGGCCCGTGATGATCGCCGCCGACCTGGTCGCCGCCGCGCTGTTCGCGAGCGTGCCGGTGGCCGCCCTGCTCGGCCTGCTCACCGTCGGCCACCTGCTGGTCGTGGCGCTGGGCGCCGGACTGGCCCGGGTCTTCTTCGAGACCGCCGACCAGGTCTACCTGCCCACGCTGCTGCGTCCCGGGCAGGTGCCCGAGGCCAACGCCCGCCTGCACGCCACCCAGACCGCGAGCTACCTGGTCGGGCCCGGGCTGGCCGGCCTGGTCGCCCAGCTCGTCGGCGCGGTGGCCGCGGTGGCGCTGGACGCGCTGAGCTTCCTGCTCTCCGCGCTGTGCCTGCGCCGCATCCGCGCGGCCGAACCCCGGCCGCACCGTCCCGCCGGGACGACGTCGCTGCGCCGCGAGGTCGCCGCCGGGCTGCGGTTCGTCGTCCGCGACCCGTACCTGCGGGTGCTGACGGTCTTCGGGGCGGCCAGCAACATCGGGCTCACCGGCTACCAGGCCGTGCTCGTGGTGTTCCTGGTCCGCTCGGCCGAGCTGCCCGCCGGGCTGGTCGGCCTCCTGATCGGACTCGCCAGCCTCGGCGGCGTGATCGGCGCCGCGCTGGCCGCGCGCCTGTCCCGGCGGCTCGGCAGCGCCCGGACGCTGCTGGTCGCCGGTGCCCTCACCGGCCCGCCCGCGCTGCTGATCCCGCTCGCCGGGCCCGGCGCGCGCACCGGCTGGCTGGTGCTCGGCGGGATCCTGGTGAGCCTCGGCGTCGCCGTCGGCAACGTGGTCAAGGGCAGTTTCCGGCAGACGTACACGCCGTACCGGCTGCTCGGCCGCGTCACGGTGAGCATGCAGCTGCTCAACTACGGGACGATTCCGCTGGCCGCCCTGCTCGCCGGGGCGCTGGGCGCGGCGTGGGGGCCGGGCGGCGCGATCCGGGTGATGACCGCCTGGCTGGCGCTGACCCCGCTGATCCTGCTGGCCGGGCCACTACGGAAACGGCGCGACCTGCCGGCCGCGCCGTTCTGAGGATGCACTGCGGCGGCGGTCGGAGCCCGACCGCCGCCACCGGCACGCGCTACATCGGACGAACGTTGTCCGCCTGCGGGCCCTTCTGCCCCTGGGTCACCTCGAACTCGACCTTCTGGCCCTCGTTCAGCTCGCGGTAGCCACTGCTCTGGATGGCCGAGTAGTGGACGAACACGTCCGGGCCTCCGCCGTCCTGCTCGATGAAGCCGAAGCCCTTTTCCGAGTTGAACCACTTGACCGTGCCGGTTGCCATGCGTCTCTCCCTGTTCAATGCGAGCGAGCACCGGCTCCGCGGCCGGTGATCGCCCTGTACCACCCTGACAGTAACCGTCCGGACCGGAATCCGCTGCCGGAAGCGCGCGGCGCGCCCGTGAATACGTGCGCGACCGGAAAAAGACCCCGCCGTCGGGCCGGGCACGGCATGCTTGCCCCGATGAGCAGGCAGACGGCTCTGGCCGACCTGGAGCAGGAGATCGCGGCGCCCGGCGGGGGCCCGGACCGCCTGCGCCTGGTCGGTACGCCGTTCGTGCCGGAGGTGCGCCTGTACCTGGCCGAGGACGCCATCCTGTGGTGGGCCCGGATGGAGGCCGCCGCCGGGCGGTCGCTGCCGCCGCCGTACTGGGCGTCGGTCTGGGCCGGTGGCCAGGCGCTCGCCCGGCACCTGCTGGACCACCCGGAGCTGGCCGCCGGGCGGCGGGTGCTCGACCTGGGCGCCGGCTCGGGGCTGGTCGCCATCGCCGCCGCGCTCGCCGGTGCCGACCAGGTCATTGCCAACGACATCGACCCGTACGCGGTGGCGGCGGTCACCGTCAACGCCCGGGCCAACCGGGTCCGGGTGACAGCCGACGGCGCCGACCTGCTCGACGGGGTGACCGGCGCCGACCTGCTGGTGGCAGGGGACGCGCTCTACGACGCGGGCCTGGCCGCCCGGGTCCTGCCCTACCTGCGGCGCTGCGCCGCACACGGCGTGCAGGTGCTGGTCGGTGACCCGGACCGGGGCCACCTGCCGCCGGACGGGCTGGAACTGGTGGCGAGCTACCCGGTGCCGACCACCGAACCCTCGGTCGACTCCCCGGTACGCCGGGTGCAGGTGCTCCGGCCCCGATGAGCCCGGCTGACCCTAGGGGTCTCCCCGGCCGGGTGTCGGGGACCACTGGGGGATCATGCCCGATGCGCCTGCGTGCCGCCGCCGCATAGCGTGCAGCTCATGAACGAACTCGTGGCCGCCGCCGGTGAGCTGCCCACCACCCTGTTGATGGGGCTGCTCGGCGTGGTCATGCTCGCCGACGCCGTACCCCTGATCGGGGTGCTGGTGCCCGGCGACGCCGCGGTCCTGGCCGCGGTCGGCGCGGGTCGTCCGGCCGGTGGGGCGCTCACCGTCGCGGCGGTGGTCGCGGGCTGCCTGGTCGGCTGGTCGCTGAGTTTCTTCGCCGGCCGGCGCTGGGGCGGGCGGCTGCGGGACAGCCGGGTGGGCGGCTGGATCGGCGAGTCCCGCTGGGCCGCAGCCGAGACGCTGCTGCACCGCGGCGGAGGACGGATCGTGCTGGTGGCGCCGTTCCTGCCGGTGTTCAACGCGTTGCTGCCGCTGGCCGCGGGCGGGCTGCGGATGTCGTACCGGCGGTTCCTGGTCTGCGCGGCGGCCGGGGCGACCGCGTGGGCCGGGCTCTACGTGGCGCTGGGGCTCGCCGCGCGGGCGCTGACCGGCCTGCTCCCCGGGGCGCTCAACCCCACGGTGCTGACCATGGCGGTCGGGCTGCTGCTGGCCGGCCCGGTGCTGCTCGCCACCCGGCGCCGGCTGCGGGCGCTCACCGCCTGACCGCGCCCGGCCCGGCCGTCACGGGGGAGGCCGGGCCGGGCGTCCTCACCAGCCGCGGGCGCGCCACTGCGGCAACGCGGGCCGCTCGGCGCCGATGGTGCTGTCCTTGCCGTGGCCCGGGTAGAACCAGGTGTCGTCCGGCAGCCGGTCGAACAGCTTGGCCTCGACGTCGTCGATGAGCCGGCCGAAGCGCTCCGGATCCTGGTCCGTGTTTCCCACGCCACCCGGGAAGAGGGAGTCCCCGGTGAAGAGATGCGGGGTGCCGGCCGGGTCGCGGTAGAGCAGCGCGATCGAGCCCGGTGTGTGCCCGCGCAGGTGGATGACCTCCAGCCCGCAGTCACCGACCGGCACCGTGTCGCCGTCGGCGAGCCGCTCGGCCTCGATGGGCAGGCCCTCGGCGTCGTCGGCGTGCACCAGCGCGCGCGCCCCGGTCTTGGCCACCACCTCCTCCAGCGCGACCCAGTGGTCCATGTGCTGGTGGGTGGTCACCACGGCGGCCAGCCCGCCGTCGCCGACCAGCTCCAGCAGGCGCGGCGCCTCGTTCGCGGCGTCGATCAGCACCTGCTCGCCGGTGGCGTTGCAGCGCAGCAGATAGGCGTTGTTGTCCATCGGGCCCACCGACAGCTTGGTGACGGTGAGCCGGTCGAGCTCGCGCACGGCCGGCGGACCGCCGGGCGTGACGTCTCCGGTGTAGGTCATGACGATGTTCAGATCCATTCCGGTGGGTTCGGCAGGGGGCCGTCGGGTTCGACGGTGAGCAGCTCGCCCGCGCCCCGGCCGGTCAGCCAGGCGGCGAGTTCCGGCGCGGGGCCGGTGACCGTGGGCGCCCCCTCCGGGTCACCCACGACGAGTTCGGACGCCGCGCCGTCGAAACGCAGCACCATGGCCGGTGCGGCCGGGTTGCCGGCCAGCCCGGTCACCACCTCGTGCAGCAGCCGCTGAGCGAACGCCTCCGGCCAGTCCGCGGGCCGGTAACCGGCCGCCAGGTCGACGTGGTGCACCTCGACCTCGCGCAGCCGCCCCCAGACCAGCATCGCCGCCGGCCACGGGCCACGCCGGGTCTGCACCGTGGCGCCCCAGGCGTCCACGGGCATCGCCGCGACCGCCGCGTCGAAGCGCTGGCCGCTGCGGCGTACGTCGTCCAGCAGGTCGGCCGGGCCGCGGTCGGCGCCGGCGTCGATGTCGTCGGCGCGGGCCTGCGCCGAGGCGTACATCGGGATCTCCTCGCCGGTGCGCGCCGAGGTGAGCAGGTTGACGAACCCGTCGGCGTTGCGGGCCAGGTGGGTGAGCACGTGCGCGCGGGTCCAGCCCGGCAGCAGCGAGGGCGCCGCGACGTCCGCGGCGGTCAGACCGGACACGGTACGCAGCAGCCGGTCGTTCGCCTCGGCCAGCGCGCCGGTCAGCAGCAGGGGGTCGGCGGTCATCGCGTTCTCACCCGTCCGACCCTAGCGGGCCGGACCGGGCCGTGCCCGGGGGGAAATCGCTTTCGGCGCGTCGGCGTGCCACCTACCGTCGGGGCCGACGACATAGGGCCGGCGCCGGACGCGCCGGGCTCCACGTCGTCGGGTACGCGGCACCGGGAGTCGGAGGGGAGGTGGTGCGCATGCCGGTCGCAGCGCGTGTGTTCCGCCGTACCTCCCCTCGACACCGATGAGGACACCATGACTCTCGATCTGACCGCCCTCGGCTGGGACGCCGGCTGGGCGGCCCATCTCGACCGGCGCGCCGGCCACCGTCCCGGGCGGGTCGCCCGGGTGGACCGGGGCGTCTGCACCGTGCTGTGCCCGCAGGGGCCGGTGCGGGCCAGCCTCGGCGGCGGCGTGCTGTCCGCCGCCGCCCGCGACCTGACCGCGCTGCCCTGCGCGGGTGACTGGGTGCTGCTGTCCACCTGGCCGGACGGCCCGGTCACGGTGGAGGCGGTGCTGCCGCGGCGTACCGCGCTGGTGCGGCGTACCGCGGGCAAGGACGCCAGCGGCCAGGTGCTGGCCGCCAACCTCGACGCCGCCGCGGTGGTCGAGCCGGTGCACCCGGAACCGGACGCCGCGCGGATCGAACGGCTGCTCTCCCTGGTGCACGAATCCGGGGCGGAGCCGCTCGTCGTGCTCACCAAGGCCGACCTGGCCGCCGACCCGGCGGCGGTGGCCCGGCAACTGGCCGACCTCGCGCCGGGGGTGCCGGTGCTGCCGGTCAGCGCGGAGCGGGGCACCGGCCTGGCGCCGCTGCGCAGGCACGTCGCCCCGGGGCGCACGCTCGGCCTGCTCGGCCCCTCCGGCGCCGGCAAGTCGAGCCTGGTCAACGCGCTGGCCGGGGCGGACGTGATGCGCACCCAGGCGATCCGCCGGGTCGACGGCAAGGGCCGGCACACCACCACCTGGCGGTCGCTGGTGCCGCTGCCGGGTGGGGGAGCGGTGCTGGACACCCCGGGCGTACGGGCGGTCGGCCTGCTCGACGGCGCGGCCGGCCTGGACCGGGCGTTCGCCGACATCACCGAGCTGGCCGCCGGCTGCCGGTACGCCGACTGCGCCCACGACGCCGAGCCGGGCTGCGCGGTGCGGGCCGCGATGGACGACGGCGAGCTGCCGGTGCGCCGCTGGGAGAGCTGGCGCCGGTTGCAGCGGGAGATCGAGCACGAGGGCGGTCGCCGCGCGGCCCGGCTGGCGGCCGAACGGCGGGGCGGATGGCGGGCCGGGCGGCGACGCACCGGACGTCCGGCGACCCCGCCCGCACCAGGGGCATTCTGAGCCGGCCCGGGCCGGTCGGGTGGACCTGCGTGGTTCCCGCCCGACCGGCCTGAGCTGGGGGAATGTTCGCGCGACGGAAGTTGTCATACGTCGGGGCTAGAGTTGCCGAGGCGTCTTTTCTGCGCCCGACAACCTGTGAAAACCACCCAGACCCGGCGTCTGGTGCACAGATCCGCCTCATATTCTTCTTCCGGGAGCACACGCACCGTGGCCGACCGACTGATCATCCGTGGCGCGCGCGAGCACAACCTGCGTGACGTCAGTCTCGACCTGCCCCGGGACGCCCTGATCGTCTTCACCGGGCTCTCCGGTTCGGGCAAGTCGAGCCTGGCGTTCGACACCATCTTCGCCGAGGGCCAGCGCCGCTACGTCGAGTCCCTGTCGTCGTACGCCCGGCAGTTCCTCGGCCAGATGGACAAGCCCGACGTCGACTTCATCGAGGGCCTCAGTCCCGCCGTCTCCATCGACCAGAAGTCCACCTCGCGCAACCCGCGCTCCACCGTCGGCACGATCACCGAGGTCTACGACTACCTCCGCCTGCTGTTCGCCCGCATCGGCGAGCCGCACTGCCCGATCTGCGGCGAGCGGATCTCCAAGCAGAGCCCGCAGCAGATCGTCGACCGCGTCCTGGCCATGGCCGAGGGCACCCGGTTCATGGTGCTCGCGCCGGTGGTGCGCGGCCGCAAGGGCGAGTACGTCGACCTGTTCGCCGAACTCCAGGCCAAGGGCTACGCCCGCGCCCGGGTCGACGGCGTGGTGCACCCGCTGACCGAGCCGCCGAAGCTCAAGAAGCAGGAGAAGCACACCATCGAGGTGGTGATCGACCGGCTCAGCGTCAAGCCGAGTGCCAAGCAGCGGCTGACCGACTCGGTCGAGGCCGCGCTCGGCCTGTCCGGCGGCCTGGTGCTGCTCGACTTCGTCGACCTGCCGGAGGACGACCCGGCCCGGGAGCGCCGCTACTCCGAGCACCTGGCCTGCCCGAACGACCACCCCCTCGCGATCGAGGATCTGGAACCCCGCGTCTTCTCCTTCAACGCCCCGTACGGCGCCTGTCCGGAGTGCACCGGCCTCGGCACCAAGAAGGAGGTGGACCCCGAGCTGGTCATCCCCGACCCGGAGCGCACGCTGCGCGAGGGCGCGATCCAGCCCTGGGCCACCGGCCACAACCTCGAATACTTCCTGCGGCTGCTGGAGGCGCTCGGCGAGGCCGAGCACTTCGACATCGACACCCCGTGGCGGGCGCTGCCGTCGCGGGCGCAGAAGACGATCCTGCACGGCTCCGACGACCAGGTGCACGTGCGCTACCGCAACAAGTACGGCCGCGAGCGCTCCTACTACACCGGCTTCGAGGGCGTGGTGCAGTGGATCGAGCGGCGGCACACCGACACCGAGTCGGAGTGGTCCCGGGACAAGTACGAGGGCTACATGCGGGACGTGCCCTGCGCGGCCTGCGGCGGCACCCGGCTCAAGCCGGAGGTGCTCGCGGTCACCCTGGCCGGCAAGAGCATCGCCGAGGTCTGCAACCTCTCCGTCGGCGAGGCGGCCGACCTGCTCGCCGGCATCGAGCTGACCGACCGGCAGAAGATGATCGCCGAGCGGGTCCTCAAGGAGATCAACGCCCGGCTGAAGTTCCTGCTCGACGTCGGTCTGGACTACCTCTCGCTGGACCGCCCGGCCGGCACGCTCTCCGGCGGTGAGGCCCAGCGCATCCGGCTGGCCACCCAGATCGGCTCCGGCCTGGTCGGCGTGCTCTACGTGCTCGACGAGCCGTCGATCGGCCTGCACCAGCGCGACAACCACCGGCTCATCGAGACGCTGCTGCGGCTGCGCGGCCTGGGCAACACGCTGATCGTGGTCGAGCACGACGAGGACACCATCCGGGTGGCGGACTGGATCGTCGACATCGGCCCGGGCGCGGGCGAGCACGGCGGCAAGATCGTGCACAGCGGGTCGGTGCCGGCGCTGCTGGACAACACCGAGTCGGTCACCGGGGCGTACCTGGCCGGGCGGAAGTCCATCCCGACGCCGGCCGCCCGCCGGCCGCAGACGCCGGGGCGCGAGCTGGTGGTGCACGGCGCGCGCGAGCACAACCTGCGCAACCTCACCGTGAGCTTCCCGCTCGGCCAGCTCATCGCGGTCACCGGCGTCAGCGGCTCGGGCAAGTCGACGCTCGTCAACGACATCCTCTACACAGTGCTCGCCAACCAGATCAACGGCGCCCGGCTGGTGCCCGGCCGGCACACGCGGATCACCGGCCTGGAGAACGTGGACAAGGTCGTCGGCGTGGACCAGTCGCCGATCGGGCGGACGCCGCGCTCCAACCCCGCCACGTACACCGGTGTCTGGGACCACATCCGCAAGCTCTTCGCCGAGACCACCGAGGCCAAGGTGCGCGGGTACGGCCCGGGCCGGTTCTCGTTCAACGTCAAGGGCGGGCGCTGCGAGGCGTGCTCCGGTGACGGCACGATCAAGATCGAGATGAACTTCCTGCCGGACGTCTACGTCCCCTGCGAGGTGTGCAAGGGCGCGCGCTACAACCGCGAGACGCTCGAGGTGCACTACAAGGGCAAGACGGTCGCCGAGGTGCTGGACATGCCGATCGAGGAGGCGGCCGAGTTCTTCTCCGCCATCCCGGCCATCCACCGGCACCTCAGGACGCTCGTCGACGTCGGCCTCGGCTACGTCCGCCTCGGCCAGCCCGCGCCGACGCTGTCCGGCGGTGAGGCGCAGCGCGTCAAGCTCGCCTCCGAACTCCAGAAGCGCTCCACCGGCCGCACCGTCTACGTGCTCGACGAGCCCACCACCGGCCTGCACTTCGAGGACATCCGCAAGCTGCTGATGGTGCTGGAGGGCCTGGTCGACAAGGGCAACACGGTCATCACCATCGAGCACAACCTCGACGTGATCAAGACGGCCGACTGGCTCATCGACATGGGCCCCGAGGGCGGCCACCGGGGCGGCACCGTGCTCGCCACCGGCACGCCGGAGGAGGTCGCCGAGGTGCCGGAGAGCCACACCGGGCAGTTCCTGCGGCCGATCCTCAAGCTCGACGGCGAGGCCAAGGGCGCCAAGGCGGCCACCACCCGGGCGGCCAAGGCCAACGGCAGCGCCAAGACGCGGACCCGCAAGGTCCCCGCCGGGGCGCGCTGACCCATCCGGTACGCGTTTTCGCAGGCCGGGCCGTCGGTGCCCGGTCTGTGACGCGCCAGTATGAACCGTGCCCCACGCTGGTGCGTGTTTCCGCAGTAAGCCGAGAGAAAGGCCGGATATGAGTGATGATCAGGCGCTGACCCGACCGGTCACCCAGAGCCGCCGTACCCTGCTCACCGGAGCCGGAGCGATCGGCGCGGCCGTGGTGCTCGCGGGCTGCGGCAGCGACGACGACGCGTCCCCCGGGCTCGCCCCGACCAGCGGCGGCCCGCCCGGCGCCACCGCGACCGGCGACGCCGGCGGCGGCGACCGTGACGGCGGCAGCGCGCTGGCGCGCACCTCGGACATCCCGGTGGGCGGCGGCGCCGTCTTCGCCAGCCAGGGCGTGGTGATCACGCAGCCCGAGGCCGGCCAGTTTAAGGCGTTCGACCCGATCTGCACGCACCAGCGCTGCCCGGTGTCGAACGTCGACGGCGGCACGATCAACTGCACCTGCCACAACAGCCGGTTCTCGATCGTCGACGGCTCGGTGAAGGGCGGCCCGGCCACCAAGCCGCTCGCGGCGAAGGAGATCAAGGTCGACGGCGACCAGATCACGCTGGCCTGACCCGTTCCGCGCCCCCGTCGGCCGGTCGTCGGCGGGGGCGCGGTGACGGTCGCGTGTCAGGGGTGCGGACTAGGCTTGACGCCGTGGCTGACCCCTCGACCTACCGTCCCGCGCCCGGCACCATCCCGGAGTCGCCAGGGGTCTACCGCTTCCGCGACGGCACCGGCCGGGTGATCTACGTCGGCAAGGCGCGCAACCTGCGCAGCCGGCTCAACTCCTACTTCGCCGACCCGGTCGGCCTGCACCAGCGCACCCGGCAGATGGTGTTCACCGCCGAGTCGGTCGACTGGATCACCGTCGCCACCGAGGTCGAGGCGCTCCAGCAGGAATACACCTGGATCAAGCAGTACGACCCCCGGTTCAACGTCCGCTACCGCGACGACAAGTCGTACCCCTATCTCGCGGTCACGCTCGACGAGGAATACCCCCGGTTGCAGGTGATGCGCGGCGTGAAGCGCAAGGGTGTGCGCTACTTCGGGCCGTACTCCCACGCCTGGGCCATCCGCGAGACGCTCGACCTGCTGCTGCGGGTCTTCCCGGCGCGGACCTGCTCGTCCGGGGTGTTCAAGCGGGCCGGCCAGGTCGGCCGGCCCTGCCTGCTCGGCTACATCGGCAAGTGCTCGGCGCCGTGCGTCGGCAGCGTCACCGCAGAACAGCACCGGGAGATCGTCGACGGCTTCTGCGACTTCATGGCCGGCCGCACCGACACCATGGTCCGGCGGCTGGAGAAGGAGATGCTCGACGCCAGCGAGCAGCTGGAGTTCGAGCGGGCCGCCCGGCTGCGCGACGACGTCGCGGCGCTGCGCCGGGCGATGGAGAAGCAGACGGTGGTGCTCGGCGACGGCACCGACGCCGACGTGGTCGCGTTCGCCGACGACCCGCTCGAAGCCGCCGTGCAGGTCTTCCACGTCCGCGGCGGCCGGGTGCGCGGCCAGCGCGGCTGGGTGGTGGAGAAGACCGAGGAGCTGACCACCGGCGACCTCGTGCACCACTTCTGCACCCAGGTGTACGGCGGCGAGCAGGGCGAGGCCGACGTGCCCCGCGAGCTGCTCGTCCCCGAGCTACCAGGCGACGCCGACGCGCTCGCCGACTGGCTCACCGCCCGCCGGGGCAGCCGGGTGTCGCTGCGGGTGCCGCAGCGCGGCGACAAGCGGTCGCTGCTGGAGACTGTCGAGCGCAACGCCAGGGACGCGCTGGCCCGGCACAAGCTCATGCGGGCCGGTGACCTGACCACCCGCAGCCAGGCGCTCGACGAGATCGCCGACGCGCTCGCCATGAACACCTCACCGCTGCGCATCGAGTGCTTCGACGTGTCCCAGATTCAGGGCACCGACGTGGTCGCCAGCATGGTCGTGTTCGAGGACGGGCTGCCCCGCAAGAGCGAATACCGCCGGTTCATCGTGCGCGGCGCCACCGACGACCTGTCGGCCATGTCCGAGGTGCTGCGGCGGCGCTTCGCCCGCTACCTCGACGCCCGCGCCGAGACCGGTGAGCTGGGCGAGGAGACCGCCTCCGACCCCGACCGGCCCGGCATCGACCCGACCACCGGGCGACCGCGCAAGTTCGCGTACCCACCGCAGCTCGTCGTGGTCGACGGTGGCCCGCCCCAGGTCGCCGCCGCCGCGAAGGCGCTCGCCGAGCTGGGCATCGACGACGTGGCGCTGTGCGGGCTGGCGAAGCGGCTGGAGGAGGTCTGGCTGCCCGACGACGAGTTCCCGGTGATCCTGCCGCGCACCTCCGAGGCGCTCTACCTGCTGCAACGGGTCCGCGACGAGGCGCACCGCTTCGCCATCACGTTCCACAGGCAGCGGCGCTCCAAGCGGATGACCGAGTCGGCGCTGGACAACGTCCCCGGCCTCGGCGAGGTACGCCGCAAGGCGCTGCTGCGGCACTTCGGCTCACTGAAGCGGCTGTCGTCCGCCACGGTGGAGGAGATCACCGAAGTGCCCGGGGTGGGCCGGCGTACGGCCGAGGCGATCCTGGCCGCGCTGGACGGCTCCACCACCACCACCACCGAAGCCGCCCCCCGCCCCTGACCCGTTCCCCGGCTCCTGCCCGTTCCTGCTCGCGCCCGTTGTCCGGCCCGCCGGCAACGCCCGAGTGGAACACCATGGGTGTCTCCGCCCGCATTTGACACCCATGACGTTCCACCGACGGCGCTGGTCCCGATGGGCGGAAGCGTCATCCCGCTTCCTGGGAGGGTTCCGCGGGTGGTTCGGTGCGGGTTGTGTCGCCACGCGAGGGCGGGTGACCCGTCGTCCCCGCCCCCCGCCCCCCGCCCCCGCCACCCGTCCCCGTCCCGGCCCCGGCCCCGGCCCCGCCCTCCTCCGCGATCTTGCACTTTGGGCCCGTGGAATGCCCGTTTCGCGAGGCATGTCCGGCACCAAAGTGCAAGATCGCGCGCGGGCAGGGGTGGATCTTGTTGCTGGGGCCCGGGATCTCGCGGATCCCCTCCCCGGCTGGTGGGTTTGGTAGGCGGTGTCCGGTTCGCTGAGATGATCGGGGCTGTGGTCGGTGCCATCGTCAGCGTGGAATCGGTGGCGGGCGCGGGGCGTTGTACATGGCTGACCGCCGAGGAACCGGGTCGAGCGCCGGACACCGGCCCGCCCGGCACCCGGGAGCGGATCGCCAGGTCAGGGAATCGGCCCGGCCCGGTCGTCGTTACATCCCCGAGCCGCGGAGCAGGCCCCCCAGGGTCGCCCGCGCGCCAGCCCTATCGACGGGCACCCCCAAGACTTTCCCCCCTTTCGCGCGGCATCCCCCGCCGCGTCATCCCCCACTTCAGGGAGGCAACCATCATGGCTACCACTCTGCTGCGTAAGACCGTTCTGACCGCTGCCGGTATCGCCGCCACCGCCGGCGGCATCGCCGGCCCCGCGATCGCCGCCCACGCCGCCCCCACCACCAGCGTGGTGGCGGACCGCAAGGGCCACGGCGAGCGGGAACTCGACGTCCGCTACGAAGCCCAGCCCAACTTCTACTTCTGCGGCCCCGCCGCCGCCCGCAACGCCCTGAGCGTGCAGGGCAAGAACATCGACGTACACACCATGGCCCGCGAGATGGGCACCACCGAGGCCGGCACCAACAGCATCAACGACATCACCCCCGTACTGAACAAGGAGACCGGCACCAAGGACGCCTACAAGTCGGTCGAGATCAGCACCCCCAAGGCCGACGACAAGCAGACCGACACCCTGCGCGCCGACGTCGTCAAGACCGTCGACGCCGGACGGGCCGTGGTCGCCAACATCGCCGGCACCGCCACCGACACCGACGGCACCACCCACTCCTTCGAAGGCGGCCACTACATCAGCGTCATCGGCTACCGCGACAACGGCAACACCGTCACCATCGCCGACAGCGCCGACCCCACCACCGCCACCTACCGCATGAACATCGACAACCTCGCCGACTGGATCGCCACCCGCGGCTACAGCACCAGCTAAGACCAACACCGCCGCACCCACGGCTGCAAAGCAAGAAACGCAGCCAATGCGGCGAGCACGACCTCGCGGACCAGAGCACCACCGCGTGACCCCCAGCGAGGCCACAGCACACCGGAAGGGCCCGACCCCACCACGGGGTCGGGCCCTTCCGCGTGCGTCAGGACTCGGCGAGGACGGCCAGGATCGCCTCGCCGTACTTGGCGAGCTTGTTCTCGCCGACCCCGTTGAACCGGGACAACTCGGCGAGGGAGGTGGGCGGCTCGGCGGCGATCTGCCGCAGGGTCGCGTCGTGGAAGATGACGTACGCCGGGACGCCCTGCTCCTTGGCGGTGGCCGCGCGCCACGCGCGGAGCCGCTCGAAGACGGGCGCGGCGGCGGGGGAGAGGTCGGCGACCACAGTGGCCGCGCCCCGCGGCTTGGCGGACCGGCCGGCCGGGCGCTCGGGCTCCTTGCGCAGCGTGACGGTACGGCGGCGGCCGAGCACGTCCGCGCTGGCCTCGGTCAGCGCCAGCGTGCCGTAGTCGCCCTCGACCGCGAGCAGACCCTCGGCCAGCAGTTGCCGCACCACCCCACGCCACTCGGCCTCGCGCAGCTCGGTGCCGATGCCGAACGTGCTGAGCGCGTCGTGGCCGTACTGGTCGATCTTGTCGGTGTGCTTGCCGAGCAGGATGTCGATGCTGTGCCCGGCGCCGAACCGCTGGTTGCGCTCGCGGTCGAGCCGGAAGACGGTGGACAGCAGCTTCTGCGCGGCGACGGTGCCGTCCCAGGACTCCGGTGGTTCGAGGCAGGTGTCGCAGTTGCCGCAGTCGGCCACGCCGGTCTCGCCGAAGTATTCGAGCAGTTGGGCGCGGCGGCAGCGGACCGTCTCGCAGAGCGCCAGCATGGCGTCCAGGTGGGCGGCGAGGTTGCGCCGGTGCGCCAGGTCGCCCTCCGACGTCTCGATCATCTTGCGTTGCTGCACGACGTCCTGGAGCCCGTACGCCAGCCAGGCCGTGGACGGCAGCCCGTCGCGCCCGGCGCGGCCGGTCTCCTGGTAGTAGCCCTCCACCGACTTCGGCAGGTCCAGGTGGGCGACGAAGCGCACGTCGGGCTTGTCGATGCCCATGCCGAACGCGATGGTGGCGATCATGACCAGGCCGTCCTCGCGCAGGAAACGCTGCTGGTTGGCGGCGCGGGTCGAGGCGTCCAGCCCGGCGTGGTACGGCAGCGCGGGGATGCCGTTGGCGACCAGGAACTCGGCGGTCTTCTCCACCGAGGCGCGGGACAGGCAGTAGACGATGCCGGCGTCGCCGGAGTGCTCGTCGCGCAGCAGGCTGAGCAGCTGGCGGCGCGGCTCCCGCTTGGGCACGATGCGGTACTGGATGTTGGGCCGGTCGAAGCTGGCCACGAAGTGCCGGGCCTCGGTGAGCCGCAGCCGGGTGGCGATCTCGGTGCGGGTCGCCTGCGTCGCGGTGGCGGTCAGCGCGATCCGCGGCACGTCCGGCCAGCGTTCGTGCAGCATCGACAGGTTGAGGTAGTCGGGGCGGAAGTCGTGCCCCCACTGCGAGACGCAGTGCGCCTCGTCGATCGCGAACAACGCGACCCGGCCGCGTTCCAGCAGGCCGAGCGTGGACCGCACCGCGAGCCCTTCCGGGGCGAGGTAGAGCAGGTCCAGCTCGCCGGCGAGGTAGGCCGCCTCGACCCGGCGCCGCTGCGCGGGATCCTGGGTCGAGTTGAGGAACCCGGCCCGGACACCGACCGCCGTCAGGGCGTCGACCTGGTCCTGCATGAGCGCGATCAGCGGCGAGACGACCACCGCCACACCGTCGCGGACCAGCGCGGGGATCTGGTAGCACAGCGACTTGCCGCCACCGGTGGGCATGAGCACCAGCGCGTCGCCGCCGGCCACCACGTGCTCGACGACCTCCTGCTGGAAGCCGCGGAAGGCGTCGTACCCGAAGACCCGGCGCAACACGTCGAGCGCGTCGCCGGCCGGTGGGGAGGTGGTCCGCTCGTCGGTGGGGGAGACCATCCGCGCAGTCTACGAGCGTCCCCCGACACCGACCGTCCCGGCGAGCCGTCACGAGCGCGGCGACTTGTTCCGGTCGTCACCCCGTGGAATCCCGGGCCGGGTCGCAGCCGTTAGAGTCGCTGATTGACCATGCGCGGCCGACCGGGCCGCGGCGCCACGGCTGGGGGTAGCGGGTGAGCGAGGCGCGTACAGCGGGTGACCTGGGGCCGACCGAGGCGGAGACGACGCCGGTGCGACCGGCGCCGGCCGAGTCGGACACCTCCCTGGTGGTGGTGACCGGCCTGTCCGGCGGCGGGCGCAGCACCGTGGCGCGGGCGCTGGAGAACGTCGGCTACTACGTGGTCGACAACCTGCCGCAGGCGCTGCTGCTGGACATGGCCGAGCTGGCGTTCAAGGCCGGTGGCGCGGCCCGGCGTACGGCGATGGTGCTGGACGTGCGCTCGCGCGCGTTCTCCACCGACCTGGCCGGGGCGATCCGCGAGCTGCGTGAGCGCGGCTTCCAGCCCCGGGTGGTCTTCGTCGACGCCGACGACGAGGTGCTGATCCGGCGGTTCGAGAGCGTGCGCCGCTCGCACCCGTTGCAGGGCGACGGGCGGCTGGCCGACGGCATCGCTGTCGAGCGGGCGCTGCTGGAGGAGGCCCGCGAGCAGGCCGACGTGATCATCGACACCAGCCACCTGAACGTGAACCAGCTGCGCCGCCGGGTCGAGGAGCTGTTCGGCGGCGAGGACGCCCGCCGGCTGCGGATCACCGTGATCTCGTTCGGCTTCAAGTACGGCCTGCCGCCGGACGCCGACTTCGTGATGGACGCCCGGTTCCTGCCGAACCCGTACTGGGTGCCGGAGCTGCGCGAGCACACCGGCCGCGAGGAGGCGGTCAGCGCGTACGTGCTGGGCCAGGAGGGCGCCGACGCGTTCGTGGCCGGGTACGCCGACCTGGTCAACGCCACCACCGCCGGGTTCGAGCGGGAGGGCAAGCGCTACCTGACCGTGGCGGTCGGCTGCACCGGCGGCAAGCACCGCAGCGTGGCCATCGCCGAGGAGCTGGCCTCCCGGCTGCGCCACTCCGGCATCGCCGCCAACGCCCAGCACCGGGACCTGGGGCGGGAGTGACCCTGACCAGGGTGGTCGCCTTCGGCGGCGGGCACGGGCTCTCGGCGTCGCTGCGGGCGCTGCGTCACTGCGTACCCGAACTGGACCTGGACATCACCGCGGTGGTCACCGTCGGTGACGACGGCGGCTCCAGCGGCCGGTTGCGCGCCGAGCGCGGCGGCCTGCCGCCGGGCGACCTGCGGCAGGCGCTCGTCGCGCTGGCCGGTGACCATCCGGCCACCCGGCGCAGCGCGGCGTTGTTCCAGCACCGCTTCGCCGCCGCCGTGCCGCAGGCGCCGACGCCGGCCGCGCCGGTGCCGGTCGCGGTCGGCGACTCGCTCGCCGGCCACGCGGTCGGCAACCTGCTGCTGCACGGGCTCACCGAGCTGCTCGGCGACCCGGTGGCCGCGCTCGACCACGCCGGGGCGATGCTCGGCGCGGTGGGGCGGGTGCTGCCGATGTCCCGCCAGCCGGTGGGCATCGAGGCCCGGGTCCGCGGCGCCGACCCGGAGCACCCGGACGAGGTGTCCACGGTGCGCGGCCAGCACCAGGTCGCGGTCACCCCGGGCACCGTCGAGTCGCTGCGGCTCAACCCGTCGGCGCCGGCCGCGTGCGCCGAGGCGGTGACAGCGGTACGCGCCGCGGACTGGCTGATCTTCGGGCCGGGCAGCTGGTACACGAGTGTGCTGCCGCACCTGCTGGTGCCGGGGCTGGCCGACGCGATCGTGTCCAGCCCGGCGCGGCGGCTGGTGACGCTCAACCTGGTGGCCGAGAAGGAGACCTCGGGGCTCTCCCTGCCCGACCATCTGGACACACTGCGGCGCTATCTGCCCGAGCTGAAGGTGGACCGGGTGCTCGCCGACTCCACGGCGGTGGGTGATCCCGCGGCGGTCGAACGTGCGGCAGAATCGCTGGGTGCCCGGCTGGTCCTCGCTCCCGTCGCCGTCCTGGACGGCACGCCCCGTCATGATCCAGCCGCCCTGGGCGCCGCGCTGGTGCCTGTCCTGCGCGCCGATCGTTAGACACGTACGTAATCACCGGCGACACGCCGGAACCGGTCCGTGAGGGGGCGCACTATGGCGATGACGGCTGCGGTCAAGGACGAGCTGAGTCGGGTCGACGTGCCCAAGCCCTGCTGTCGGCGGGCGGAGATGGCCGCCCTGCTGCGTTTCGCCGGCGGCCTGCACATCGTGTCGGGCCGCGTGGTGGTCGAGGCGGAGCTGGACACCGGCGCGGTCGCGCGCCGGCTGCGGCGGGAGATCGCCGAGGTGTACGGCTACTCCAGCGAGATCCACGTGCTCGCCTCCGGCGGGCTGCGCAAGGGCAGCCACTTCATCGTGCGGGTGGTCAAGGACGGCGAGGCGCTCGCCCGGCAGACCGGCCTGCTCGACGTGCGGGGCCGCCCGGTGCGCGGCCTGCCGCCGCACGTGGTGGCCGCGAACGTCTGCTGTGCCGTGTCGGCGTGGCGGGGCGCGTTCATGGCGCACGGCTCGCTCACGGAGCCGGGCCGCTCCAGCGCACTGGAGATCACCTGCCCCGGTCCGGAGTCGGCGCTGGCGCTCGTCGGCGCCGCCCGCCGGATCGGCATCACCGCCAAGAACCGCGAGGTGCGCGGCGTGGACCGGGTGGTGGTCAAGGACGGTGACGCGATCGCCGCGCTGCTCACCCGCATAGGCGCGCACTCCAGCGTGCTGGCCTGGGAGGAGCGGAGGGTACGCCGGGAGGTGCGCGCCACCGCGAACCGGCTGGCCAACTTCGACGACGCCAACCTGCGCCGCTCCGCGCGCGCTGCGGTGGCCGCCGCCGCCCGGGTGACCCGCGCGCTGGAGATCCTCGCCGACGACGCGCCGAACCACCTGACCTCGGCCGGACGGCTGCGCCTGGAGCACCGTCAGGCCTCGCTGGAGGAACTGGGCGCGCTCGCCGAGCCGCCGCTGACCAAGGACGCCATCGCCGGCCGGATCCGCCGGCTGCTCGCGCTGGCCGACAAGCGTGCCCGTGACCTGGGCATCCCGGATACGGAAGCGGCAGTCACGCCGGACATGCTCGTGGTCTGATAGGACTCGGGCGGCAGTGCACCGCGAGCGGGATCACCACCCGCCGCAGCGCGACGCCGCGCGCTCGGATATGGTCGCTGCGTACGGCAAGGGGGCCGGAACAGGCGCTCCTCGCCGTGCTCACCGCCTCGGGCGGTCAGGTCTCCGTGACCGCGGCGGGGTGGCCGAGATGACATGTCGACGGCCGGCTCCAACGGTCGGCGCACACACCTCCGCCGGCAGCGGTCTGGCGCCGGCGGACCAGAACGCGAGGAGATGGGACCTGTGACCATCCGGGTTGGCATCAACGGCTTCGGCCGGATCGGCCGCAACTTCTTCCGGGCAGTGCTGGCGTCCGGCGCTGACATCGAGGTCGTGGCGGTCAACGACCTGACCGACAACGCGACGCTCGCCCACCTTGTCAAGTACGACAGCATCCTGGGCCGCCTCCCGCACGAGGTGAAGGCCACCGCCGACGAGATCACCGTGGGCGGCAAGACCATCAAGGCGTACGCCGAGAAGGACCCGGCGAAGCTGCCGTGGGGCGAGGCCGGCGCCGACGTGGTCATCGAGTCCACCGGCTTCTTCACCGACGGCACCAAGGCGAAGGCGCACCTCGACGGCGGGGCCAAGAAGGTCATCATCTCCGCTCCGGCGAAGAACGAGGACGTCACAGTGGTCATGGGTGTCAACCAGGACCAGTACGACCCGGCCAAGCACAACATCATCTCGAACGCCTCCTGCACCACCAACTGCCTCGCGCCGATGGCGAAGGTCCTGCAGGACACGTTCGGCATCAAGCAGGGTCTGATGACCACCATCCACGCGTACACGCAGGACCAGAACCTGCAGGACGCGCCGCACAAGGACCTGCGCCGGGCCCGGGCCGCCGCGCTCAACATCGTGCCGACTTCGACCGGTGCCGCGAAGGCCATCGGCCTGGTCCTGCCGGAGCTCAAGGGCAAGCTGGACGGCTACGCGCTGCGCGTGCCGATCCCGACCGGCTCGGCCACCGACCTGACCGTCGAGGTCGGCCGGGAGACCACTGTGGACGAGGTGAACGCCGCGCTCAAGGCCGCCGCCGAGGGCCCGCTGCGGGGCATCCTCACCTACAACGAGGACCCGATCGTCTCCGCCGACATCGTGACCGACCCGGCGTCGTGCATCTTCGACGCGCCGCTGACCAAGGTGATCGGCAACCAGGTCAAGGTCGTCGGCTGGTACGACAACGAGTGGGGCTACTCGAACCGCCTGGTCGACCTGGTCAAGCTGGTCGGTCAGTCCCTGTGAGTGCGAGGAGCGAGCTTGCGAGCCCCGCAGTCACGAACGGAGGGCTAGCTCTGTGACGATCCGCAACCTCGACGACCTGCTCGCCGAGGGGGTGTCGGGTCGGCGCGTGCTGGTGCGCGCCGACCTGAACGTCCCGCTCGACAAGCAGACCGGGGACATCACTGACGACGGCCGGATCCGGGCCGTCCTGCCGACGCTGAGCGCGCTGGTGCAGGCCGGCGCGAAGGTGGTCGTCTGCTCGCACCTGGGCCGCCCGAAGGGCGCGCCGGACCCGCAGTTCAGCCTCCGCCCGGTCGCCGGGCGGCTCGGTGAGCTGCTCGGTGCCCCGGTGCACTTCGCCGAGGACACCGTCGGCGACTCGGCGCGGTCCACCGTGGCCGACCTGGCCGACGGCCAGGTCGCGCTGCTGGAGAACCTGCGCTTCAACAAGGGCGAGACCAGCAAGGACGACGCCGAGCGGGGCGCGTTCGCCGACCAGCTCGCGGCGTTCGGCGACGCCTACGTGGACGACGCGTTCGGCGCGGTGCACCGCAAGCACGCCAGCGTGCACGACGTACCGGCCCGGCTGCCGCATTACGCGGGCCGGCTGGTGCTGCGCGAGGTCGAGGTGCTCAGCCGCCTCACCGGCGAGCCGGAGCGGCCGTACGTGGTGGTGCTGGGCGGCTCGAAGGTCTCGGACAAGCTCGCAGTGATCGAGGCGCTGCTGCCGACCGTGGACCGGCTGCTCATCGGCGGCGGGATGTGCTTCACCTTCCTCAAGGCCCAGGGCCACGAGGTGGGCACGTCGCTGCTGGAGAAGGACATGGTCGAGACCTGCCGCAACCTGATGGAGCGCGCGCCGGGCAAGATCATGCTCCCGGTCGACGTGGTGGTCGCCGACGCGTTCGCGCCGGACGCCGCGCACGACACCGTGCCCGCCGACGGCATCCCGAGTCACCGGCTGGGCCTGGACATCGGCCCGGAGACGGTGGCCGGTTTCGCCGCCGCGCTGTCGCAGGCGAAGACCGTCTTCTGGAACGGCCCGATGGGCGTGTTCGAGATGGCGGCGTTCGCCAACGGCACCCGCGGCGTGGCCGAGGCGATCACCAAGGCCGACGCGTTCAGCGTGGTCGGCGGCGGCGACTCGGCCGCGGCGGTGCGCGCGCTGGGCCTGGACGAGTCCTCGTTCGGGCACATCTCCACCGGTGGTGGCGCCTCCCTGGAATACCTGGAGGGCAAGACCCTCCCCGGCATCGCGGCCCTGGAGAACTGAATGGCGAGCACGACCCGCCGGCCGCTGATGGCCGGCAACTGGAAGATGAACCTGAACCACCTCGAGGCCAACCTGCTGGTGCAGAAGCTTGCCGCGAGCCTGAACGAGAAGCAGCTCACCGACGTCGAGTGCGTGGTGCTGCCGCCCTTCACCGACCTGCGTACCGTGCAGACCGCCGTGGACGGCGACAAGCTGCTGATCGGCTACGGCGCGCAGGACCTGTCGCCGCACCCGTCCGGCGCGTACACCGGTGACATCGCCGGGCCGATGCTCGCCAAGCTGGGCTGCGGCTACGTGGTGGTCGGGCACTCCGAGCGGCGGCAGTACCACAACGAGGACGACGCGCTCGTCAACGCGAAGGTGTCGGCGGCGCTGGCGAACGGGCTCACCCCGATCCTCTGCATCGGTGAGGGCCTGGAGGTCCGGGAGCAGTCGGGTCAGGTACGGCACTGCTGCGACCAGCTCGACGGCGCGCTGAAGGGGCTCACCGCCGAGCAGGTCACCAAGGTCGTCGTGGCGTACGAGCCGGTCTGGGCGATCGGCACCGGCAAGACGGCGACCCCGGACGACGCCCAGGAGGTCTGCGGCGCGGTGCGCAAGCGCATCGCCGAGACCTACGACGAGGGCACCGCCGAGCAGGTCCGGATCCTGTACGGCGGGTCGGTCAAGGCGTCGAACGTCGCCGCGATCATGGCGCAGCCGGACGTGGACGGGGCTCTGGTCGGGGGCGCCAGCCTGGACGCGGAGGAGTTCGCGCAGATCTGCCGGTTCCCGGAGCACATCACCCGCTGATCGCTCGCTATCCTTGACGCTGCCCGTCCACCGGTCGGTGCCGCCGTGCCCGACAGGTCGGGGCAGTGATCGCAACGAGAGGACTGACCCCCGCCATGCCGATCTGGTTCGCCTACACGATGATCGTGTTGCTGGTCATCACGAGCGTCCTGCTCACCCTGCTGATCCTCCTGCACCGCGGCAAGGGCGGCGGGTTGTCGAGCATGTTCGGCGGCGGCGTCAGCTCCAGCCTGGCCGGTTCGTCGGTGGCCGAGAAGAACCTCGACCGCTACACCGTTCTGGTGGGAATCGTCTGGTTCGCGTGCATCGTCGGGCTTGGGCTCTGGCTGCGGCTGCAGATGGCCAGCGGCACCTGAGCCGACGCTGAGAAGCGTACAATCTGCGCGCGGTCCGTCACGGACCGCGCGCAGTTTTGTTTCTCCGCACGTCGCCCGTCGCCCACCCCCTCCGGCGGCGGTCCCCTCCGACGACAGGGAGCGAGCAACCGTGCCCAGCAACAACGTCATCCGCGGCACCCGGATCGGGTCCGCCCCCGAGCGGTTCGACCAGCGGGTCGAGCCCGCGCCGCGCCGGCCGGTCGTCTACTGGTGCCGCCACGGGCACCGCGTCGAGTTCCTGATCGCCGCCGAGGCGGAGACGCCCGCCGCCTGGGAGTGCCCCCGCTGCGGCGAGCCGGCCGGCCCCGACCCGGGCGACCCGCCGGGCCGCCAGCGCGCCGAGCCGTACAAGACCCACCTGGCGTACGTGCAGGAGCGGCGTACGCCGGAGGAGGGGGAGGCGCTGCTCGCCGAGGCCCTCGACGCGCTGCGGCGTCGCCGCGGTCGCGCCTGACCCGAGGTGTTAAGGAGGGGCCCCTTCTCTACCGGAGACGTTAAGAAGGGGCCCTTCCTTACATGCTCAGCGCAGGCTGCGCAGCCGCGGCGGCACGCTGGCCGCAGCGGCCCGGTCGAGGAGCCAGAGGGTACGGGAGACGCCCCGCACCCCGGCGGCAGGCAGCTGCACCGGCCCGGCCCCGGCCAGCGCCATGCCCACCGCCCGGGCCTTGTCCGCCCCGGCGGCGATCAGCCAGACCTCCTCGGCCGTGTTGATGGTCGGGAGCGTCAGCGTGGTCCGCACCGGCGGCGGCTTCGGGCTGCCCCGCACGGCGCTGACCGGCCGGTTGTCGTGGTGCACCGGGTGCTCCGGGAACACCGACGCGACGTGCCCGTCCTCGCCGACGCCGAGCATCAGCACGTCGAAGTGCGGCACCACCGCGTTCCCGGGCCGGGCCGCGGCGGCCAGCTCCCGCGCGTACCCGGCGGCAGCCGCCTCCGGGTCGTCACCGGCCGGACCGTCCGACGCCGGCATCGGGTGCACCCGGGCCGGGTCGAGCGGCACCGTGTCCAGCAGCGCCGCCCGTGCCTGCGTCTCGTTACGCTCCGGGTCACCGCCGGGCAGGAACCGCTCGTCGCCCCACCACACGTCGACCCGGGACCAGTCGACGGCGTCCCGGGCGGGCAGCTGCCCGACCGCCCGGTACACCGCCGCGGCGATCCGCCCGCCGGTCAGCACCACCGACGCCTGGCCGCGCTCGGCCTGCGCGTCGAGCAGCTTGACCACCAACCGGGCCGCCACCGCCTGCGCCAGCAGGTCGGGGTCGGCGTGTACGGCGACACTCGCCTCAGTCATCCGTCGAGCCCTCGTGTTCCGACCGCCCACCGGCGGTCACCTGTGCCTCCGACCACCCGGTCCGGGCGGTCACTCGTTCGCGGTCGCGCCCGCGTGCGCGGTCACGCCGGCCTCGGCCCGCTGGGCGGTCGCCGGATCCTTCCACACGTGCACCCGCTGGGCCGGACGCTGGTCGAGGCCGGTGATCCCGGCCGCAGCGCCTAGCGCCTCCGCGTACACCTGGTCGGCGTCGAGGCGGCGCAGTTCCTCGGCCAGCTCGTCGCCGAGCGGCCGGCGCACCAGCGGCAGCGTGCGGTCCTCCTGCCCGGTACGCCGGAACACCGCGACGCTGTCGTCCCGGGTGAGCGTCAGCTCGTCGCCGTTGGCGCAGCGCAGCTGCACCTGGCGCATCCGCGGGAACTCCTCGGTGGCGGTCAGGACCGGGTCGATGCCGAGCCGGGCCTTGAGCCAGCCGCGCATCAGTGCCGCCGTCGGGTCCGACGGGGGCGCCACCACGCTCGCCTCGGTGACCCGGGCCTGGGTGGTGTCGAACGCGCCCGCCACGAGCGTGCGCCACGGGGTGATCCGGGTCCACGCCAGGTCGGTGTCGCCCGGGGCGTAGTCGTGGGCCCGCTGCCGCAGCTCGGCGATCGGGTCGGCCGCCTGCGCCGCGTCGGTGATCCGCCGGTCCGCGACCACGCCGAGGAAGTCGGTGGAGATCTCCTCCGGCGGCTCGCCGTGCCACCACGTCACCACCGGTACGTCCGGCACCAGCAGCGGCATCACCACCGACTCGGCGTGCAGCGCGAGCCGCCCGTACATCCGGGTCACCACCGCCTCGCACGGCCCGAGCCGGCCACCCACGACGATCTCCGCGTCCAGCCGGTTGCGGTCGCGTTCCACGTCGGAGCGGACCACCACGAGCAGCCGGCACGGGTGCGCCGCCGCGGCGATGGTGGCCGCCGCCTCGGCCTCGCGTACCCGCTTCTCGTCCACCACCACGATCAGCGTGAGCGCCATGCCACTGGCCACCCCGCCCGCGCTGCGCCGTTCTGCGGCCAGCGCCTTGACCACCTCGTTGCCGGTGGTGTCCCACAGCCCGATCATGCTCTTCTCCAAGCCCGGCCCTCGCGGGCCAGCATCTCGTCGGCGGCCCGGGGCCCCCACTCACCGGCCCGGTACGGCTCCGGGGTCGTGCCCTCCCAGGCGTGCTCCAGCGGGTCGACGACCTGCCAGCTCTGCTCCACCTCGGCGGCGTCCGGGAACAGCGTCCGGTCGCCGATCAGCACGTCCAGCACCAGCCGCTCGTACGCCTCGGGGCTGGACTCGGTGAACGCCTCGCCGTACTGGAAGTCCATCGCGATGTCGCGGACCTCCATCGTGGTGCCCGGCACCTTGGAGCCGAACTTCAGCACCACGCCCTCGTCCGGCTGTACCCGGATGACGAGCTGGTTGGGGCCGAGGGACTCCATGTCGGCGGCGTTGAACGGCAGGTGCGGCGCCTTCTTGAACATGATGGCCACCTCGGTGACCCGCCGGGGCAGCCGCTTGCCGGCCCGGATGTAGAACGGCACCCCGGCCCAGCGGCGGTTCTGGATGCCCAGCTTCACCGCCACGTACGTCTCGGTGGTGGAGCCCTCCGGGACGCCCTCCTCCTCCAGGTAGCCCTTGGCGCGCTCGCCGCCCACCCAGCCGGGCAGGTACTGGCCGCGCACGGTGTCCTCGGAGACGTCCCGCGGCACGGTGATCGCCTTGAGCACCTTGAGCTTCTCGGCCCGGATCTCGTCGGCGTCGAAGCTCGTCGGTTCCTCCATCGCGACCAGGGCGAGCAACTGGAGCAGGTGGTTCTGGAGCACGTCGCGGGCGGTGCCGACCGAGTCGTAGAAGGCCGCGCGAGTGCCGATGCCGACGTCCTCGGCCATGGTGATCTGCACCGAGTCGACGTACTTGGAGTTCCACAGCGGCTCGAACAGGTTGTTCGCGAAGCGCAGCGCCAGGATGTTCTGGACCGTCTCCTTGCCCAGGTAGTGGTCGATCCGGAACACGTCCTGGCGGGTGAAGACGTCGTCGACCAGGTCGTTGAGCGCCTTGGCCGAGGGCAGGTCGTTGCCGAACGGCTTCTCCACCACGACCCGCCGCCAGCCGCCGGACTTGGCGTTGTCCGCCATGCCGGTGCGGGCGAGCTGCTTGAGCACCACCGGGAAGGCCGCCGGGGGGATGGAGAAGTAGAAGGCCGCGTTGCCGGGGATGCCGTGCGAGCCGCGCAGCTCGTCGAGCGTGGCGGCGAGATGGTCGAACGCCGCGTCGTCGTCGAACGAGCCGCCGACGAACTTGATGTTGCCGGCGAGCCGGGCCCACACCTCCTCCCGCCACGGGGTGCGGGCGTGCTTCTTGGCCGCGTCGTGCGCCACCGACTCGAATTCGCCGTCGCCCCAGTCGCGGCGGGCGAAGCCCAGGACCACGAAGCCGGGCGGCAGGAGCCCTCGGTTGGCCAGGTCGTAGACCGCCGGCAGCAGCTTCTTGCGGGCCAGGTCACCCGTCACCCCGAAGATCACCAGGGCACACGGCTCGGGGATCCGGGGCAGCCGCCGGTCCTGCGGATCGCGCAGCGGGTTCACCGGGCCACCTCCTCCTGCGTCTCGGTCCGCTGATTCCAGGTCGTTGATCGTCACGTGCGTGTCCGTCCGGCCGTTTCCAGGAGCTGGGCGACGCCCGTCGCCCGCTCGGTCAGGTGCAGTCGCAGCACCGGTCGCTCCCGGCCGGCCAGGGCCCGCCGGTCGCCGGCGGCCTGGGCCGCCTGGAGCTGCGCGAAGGTGTACGGACGACCGGGCACCTCCAGATCATCGGTGACCGCACCGGTGATCTGGAGGTGCCGGCCGTGGATGTCGGTGTGTTGCGGCCGGCGCGGTCCCCAGCCGAAGGTGACCGGCCGTCCGGCGGCCCGCGCCAGCAGCGGGCGCAGCCCGGCGACCGCCGCGTCGGCGTGCCGGTCGAGGTACGCGGTCACCACGAGGTGCTCCCGTTCACCCAGCCCGTCGAGCAGCCAGCGCAGCGCGCCGGTCAGGTCGGCCGGGGCGCCGCTCGGGGCGTACACCTCGATCGCGCCCTCGACCGACGACGGCGGCCCGCTCTCCGGCGCGTCGCCGGCCACTGCGGCTGCGGGCGCCGCGAACGGGTCGGTCCGCAGCGTCACCGCGGCGGTCGCCGCCGCGTAGGCCCAGGTGAGCAGGTGCGCGCCGAGTGGTCCGTTGACCGCGACGTCGGCGGACACGCCCGGTCCGACACCGGCGCCGAGGGCGCCGCCGAGACCGACCGTCAGCACGCCCGGCCCGGTGGCGCCGGGGGAGTCGGGGGACTCCGCGACCACGGGCAGCAGCCGTCCACCTGTCGCGTCGGCGAGCAGCGCGCCGGCCCAGCGGCCCAGACCGTCGAGGCCGGTGCCGTCGGGAACCAGCGCGATCGTGTCCCGGCCGGCGCCGGGCGCCGCGCCCAGTGCCGCGCCGAGCGCCAGGGCCGGATTGTCCCGGTCCCGGTCGAGCGCGCCGGTGAGCGCCTCGGCCTCGTCCAGCACCTCGGCCACCGGGGCGCCGGCCAGCGCCGCCGGGACCAGGCCGGACGCGGTGAGCGCGGCCCACGGCCCGGACACGCCGGGCTCGGCCGGGATCACCATCGCGCCCAGCTCGTCGGCGCGCGCCGCGAGTTCCGAGCCGGGTTCGGTGACCACCACGACGTGCCGGGCGGCGTCCGGGCCCTCGTCCGCCCACGCCTGCCGGTAGGCGCGCAGGTGGGCGTCGGTGGCCGGGTCGAGGCCGTGCCGGGCGGCGAGCACCAGGAGGGTACGCGCCGGACGGTCGGCGAGCGCGGCCCGGATCGGTCCCGGGTCGGCGGTGTCGAGCACCGTCAGCGGCCGGCCCAGGCACTCGGCCAGCACCTCCGCGGCGAGCGTGTCGTCGTGTGCGCCGGCCAGCACCACGTGGTCCAGGTCGCCCAGCTCGGCGGCCAGTTCGGCGAGCTGGGGGAGCAGGTCCCGGCTGCGCCGGTGAGCGTGCAGCCAGCCCAGCCGGTCGAGGGCTGCCGGCTCGGCGGCGGGCCCCCAGAGGGCCGGGTCCGCGGCGGCGAGCCGGGCCGGGACGTCGTGGGAGACGAGCGTGGCGCGCGTGGACGCGCCGAGAGCGTCCGCGCCGCGCACGGCCAGGCCGGCGGCCATGTCCGCCCGCCCGGCCAGCAGGTCACTCACCGCGCCACCTCGGCTCGCTCAAGGCAGACCACCTCACCCGGTCCACGGTACGGCGCGACGCGTCCCGGGGCCGGGCCCCGGGACGCGTCGGACGCCGTCGGTCACGCGTTGCCGCCGGCCTGCTGCGCCGCCTGCGCGTTCTTCCCGGCGGCCCGGTGCGGGCTGCCCGAGCCCTTGGCCGCCTCGGCGAGGGACTTCTTGACCCCCTCCAGCAGCTCCACCCAGCTCGCCTCGAACTTCTCCACGCCCTCGCGCTCCAGCGTGGCGATCACGTCGGACAGGTCCACGCCCACCGCCAGCAGGTCGTCGAAGACCTGGCGGGCGTCGTCGTACGCGACGGTGACGGTGTCCGGCTTCGTCTCGCCGTGCTCGGCGTAGGCGTGGACGACCGGCTCCGGCATGGTGTTGACGGTGCCGGGCGCGATCAGCTCCTCGACGTAGATGACGTCCCGGTAGTCCGGGTTCTTCGTCGAGGTGGAGGCCCACAGCGGGCGCTGCGGGTGGGCGCCCGCGTCGGCCAGCTTCTGCCAGCGCGCCGAGGAGAACACCTCGCCGTAGCGCTCGTACGCCAGCCGGGCGTTGGCGACCGCGGCCTTGCCGCGCAGCGCCTTGGCCTGGTCCGAGCCGATCTTCTCCAGCCGCTTGTCCACCTCGGTGTCGACCCGGGAGACGAAGAACGAGGCGACCGAGCCGATCTTCGACAGGTCGTGCCCGTTGGCCTGCGCCTGCTCCAGGCCGGCCAGGAAGGCGTCCATCACCTGCGAGTACCGGTCCAGACCGAAGATCAGCGTGACGTTGACGCTGATCCCCTCGGCCAGGGTCGCGGTGATCGCGGGCAGGCCCTCCTCGGTGGCCGGGATCTTGATGAACAGGTTCGGCCGGTCGACCAGCCACCACAGCGCCTTGGCCTCGGCGACGGTCTTCGCCGCGTCGTGCGCCGAGCGCGGGTCCACCTCGATCGACACCCGGCCGTCCACGCCGCCGCTGACGTCGTACGACGGGCGCATCACGTCGCAGGCCCACCGCACGTCGTACGTGGTGAGCATGCGGACCGCCTCCTCGACGTCCACGCCGCGTACGGCGAGGTCACGAAGCTGCCAGTCGTACTCGTCGGCGTCGCTCAACGCCTTCGCGAAGATCGTCGGGTTGGTGGTCACCCCGGCTACGTGGCTCTCCCGGCGCAGCTTGTCCAGCCCGCCGGAGGTCAGCCGTACCCGGGAGAGATCGTCGAGCCAGATCGCCACACCGGCGCCCTGGAGCTCCTTCAGCCTGTCCGTCATGCCGTCCACGCTCCCCTCAGTTGCCGGTCGTGAAACCGGTGATGTCGCCCACCCGGGTCAGCGCCGCGTGCGCGGCGGCCACGATCCGGTCGGGGGTGAACCCGAACTGCTCGAAGAGCACGGTGTGCGGCGCGCTGGCGCCGTAGTGCTCGATGCTCACGCACTCGCCGCTGTCGCCGACGATCGCGCGCCACGACATGGCGATACCCGCCTCCACGCTCACCCGTGCCTTTACCCCGCGAGGCAGCACCGACTCCCGGTACGCCTCGTCCTGGGCGAAGAACCACTCCTGGCAGGGCATGGAGACGACCCGGGTGGGGGTGCCGTCGGCCTCCAGCCGCTCCCGCGCGGTGAGGCAGAGCTGCACCTCCGAGCCGGTGCCGACGAGGATCACCTGCGGCTTGCCGTTCGACGCCTCGGCCAGCACGTACCCGCCCTTGGCGACGCCCTCGGCGCCGGCCAGGTCGGTGCGGTCGAACGTCGGCAGCGCCTGGCGGCTGAGCGCCAGCGCGGTCGGCCGGTCGGTGTGCTCCAGCGCCTGCCGCCACGCCCAGACCGTCTCGTTGGCGTCGGCCGGGCGGACCACGTCCAGGCCGGGGATGGCCCGCAGCGCGGTCAGGTGCTCGATCGGCTGGTGCGTCGGGCCGTCCTCGCCGAGGCCGATCGAGTCGTGCGTCCAGACGTACGTCACCGGCAGCTTCATCAGTGCGGCCAGCCGCACCGCCGGGCGCATGTAGTCGCTGAACACCAGGAACGTGCCGCCGTACGGGCGGGTGCCGCCGTGCAGGGCGATGCCGTTGAGGATCGAGCCCATGGCGTGCTCGCGGATGCCGAAGTGCAGCGTGCGGCCGTACTCGTCACCCGGGAAGTCCTTGGTGGCGTGCGCGGCCGGGACGAACGACGGCTCGCCCTTCATGGTGGTGTTGTTGCTCTCGGCCAGGTCGGCCGAGCCGCCCCACAGCTCCGGCAGCACCGGCGCGAGGGCCTCCAGGATCTTGCCGGAGGCGGCCCGGGTGGCGACGCCCTTGGCGTCCGCCGGGAAGGTCGGCAGCGCGTCGGTCCAGCCGGTCGGCAGCGTACGGGTGGCCATCCGGTCCCACAGCGCCTTGCGCTCCGGGTTGGCCTGCGCCCAGGCGTCGAACCCGGTGGTCCACTCGGCCTGCTCCTGCGCGCCGCGCTCCAGCACCTGACGGGCGTGCTTGAGCACCTCCTCGTCGACCTCGAAGGTGCGCTGCGGGTCGAAGCCGAGGATCTCCTTGGTGGCCTTCACCTCGTCCGCGCCGAGCGCCGAGCCGTGGATCTTGCCGGTGTTCTTCTTGTTCGGCGCGGGCCAGCCGATGATCGTGCGCAGCGCGATGAACGACGGCCGGCCGGTCTCCGCCTTGGCGGCCAGCAGCGCCTCGTACAGCGCCTCCACGTCCTCGTGGTAGTCGCCCTGGTCGGCGTCGCCGCGGCGCCAGTCGACGGTCTGCACGTGCCAGCCGTACGCCTCGTAGCGGGCCGCCACGTCCTCGCTCTTGGCGATGCGGGTGTCGTCCTCGATCGAGATCTCGTTGTCGTCGTAGATCACGCAGAGGTTGCCGAGCTGCTGGTGACCGGCGAGCGCGCTGGCCTCGTGGGTGATGCCCTCCTCGATGTCACCGTCGGAGGCGATGCACCAGATGTCGTGCCGGAACGGCGAGTCGGCGCGGTCCGGCTCGGGGTCGAACAGGCCGCGCTCGCGGCGGGCCGCCATCGCCATGCCGACCGCGTTGCCGAGGCCCTGGCCGAGCGGACCGGTGGTGGTCTCCACGCCCGGGGTGTGGCCGTGCTCCGGGTGGCCCGGGGTGAGCGAGCCCCACTGGCGCAGCGCCTTGAGGTCGTCCAGCGCCAGCGGGTAGCCGGAGAGGAAGAGCTGGATGTAGAGAGTCAGGCTGGAGTGCCCGGCCGACAGCACGAACCGGTCGCGTCCGGCCCAGTTCGGGTCGGCGGGGTTGTGCCGCATGACCCGGTTGAAGAGCAGGTACGCCACCGGGGCGAGGCTCATCGCCGTCCCCGGGTGGCCGTTGCCGGATTTCTCCACGGCGTCCATGGCCAGCACGCGGACCGTGTCGACGGCCCTGCGGTCGAGGTCGGACCAGTTGAGAGCGGGAAGCTCGGGTCGGTTGGCAGCCACGATGGTTGTGCTCCTCGGCAGATGGGCGGAACCCTCACTGATGACCCTATCGAGCGGTGCTAAACGTCCGCCCGGGGATCTCAGCATGCTGTTCTGTACGGATCGCGGACGTTCGGTCGTTCAACCCCAGGTGTGACGGCTCGCACCGTTGCCGGGTCCACGGGGCAGCGAAAACGACGCCGCGTAGTGTGTGGGGCGGTGTGTGGACCCGCAGCGGTCCGGGCCGAACGACCTCCCCCGCCGATGCCGGAAGGTGGCAATCCGTGAGCATGATCACCGAGCGCCCCGTCAGCAACCCTGCCGGGCAGTCGCCGGTGGGCGCGGTGGCGGAGGCGCCGGCGAGCGGCCGGCGGGACGTACGCGCCGTGGTGGCGGCGTACGTGACGCTGACCAAGCCGCGGATCGTCGAGCTGCTTCTGGTCACCACAGTGCCGGCGATGATGCTGGCCCACGGCGGGATGCCGTCGCTGTGGCTGGTCGCCGTGGTGCTGGTCGGCGGGTCGCTCGCGGCCGGCGCGGCGAGCGTCATCAACTGCTACATCGACCGCGACATCGACCAGCTCATGCGGCGCACCAAGCGCCGCCCGCTGCCCGCGCACACCGTGTCGCCGCGCAGCGCGCTGGTCTTCGGCCTGGTGCTGGCGGCCGTGTCGGTGGCGCTGATGGCGGTGGCGACGAACTGGCTGGCGACGGTGCTGACGGTCGCCGCGATCGCCTACTACGACCTGGTCTACACGCTGTGGCTGAAGCGGACCACCGCCGCCAACACGTTCTGGGGCGGCATCTGCGGCGCCGCTCCGGTGCTGATCGGCTGGGCCGCTGTCACCGGCACGCTGGCACCGGCCGCGTGGGGCCTGTTCGCTGTCGTCTTCTTCTGGCAGATGCCGCACTTCTACGCGCTGGCCATCAAGTACAAGGCCGACTACGCCCGCGCCGGGGTGCCGATGCTGCCGGTGGTGGCCTCGGTCCGGCGGGTGAACGCCGAGATCATCGGCTTCTCCTGGCTGACGGTGCTCTCCTCGCTGGCGGTGTGGCCGCTCGGGATGAGCCCGATCTACGGCGTCACCGCGCTCGTGGTCGGCGGGATCTTCCTCGTCGAGGCGCACAAGCTGTGCCGGCGCGCGACGCGCGGCGAGGCGGTCAAGCCGATGCGGCTGTTCCACTGGTCCACCACGTACCTCACGATCCTCTTCGCGGCCGTCGCGCTCGACGCGCTGCTCTGACCCGCCCGTCCGGCGGTTCATCAGAAATTTTTTTCGGGCTTCCCCGGACGTGTTCAACCCGGACAGATTGTGACGATCCCGCCCGTCCGCTTCGCCCGGATATAAGCGACATATGCAGGCAAATTACCTGTGGTTCTTCTTAAACCGATGGGTAATTGGCATCACATTCAGTTCATGGTTCTCGCACATCCGGGTGGAACTCTGCTTAGGCTTCGCGTCATGGCAGATGGTTCCGATACGACGCTGACGGCTGACAAGACCGCCGAGCAGGCCCCCAACGGCCTGGTCGCGGGCATCAAGTCGTTCGCCGCCGGACACGGCGGCGCGAAGGCGGTCATCGAGTACGTCGGCAAGCGCGGCGCACGGATCGTCCTCGTGGGTTCCGACGGGGTATGGGCGGACCAGTTCGCCGACGGCACGGACGTCGCACGCCAGGCCTGCGCCAAGGCCGGGGTCGACGTCGAGAACGCCTGGGAGCGTGAACTGATGGACCAGATGCGTCCGAGCAACGACCTGTGGCGGTCGATGGCCCGGCGCACGATGGCCCGTTGACATATACCGAATGACCGACCACCACCAGTCGACCCGGGGGAGACCCCGGGTCGCTTTCGTCACCTGCGCCGAGCTGCCCGACCTCGACCCGGACGACCGGCTCGCGCTCGGCCCGCTCGCCGCCCGCGGCGTCACCGCCGAGATCGCCGTCTGGGACGACCCGGCAGTCGACTGGTCCGGGTACGACCTGGTCGTGCTCCGCTCCCCGTGGGACTACGCCCTGCGGCGGGACGAGTTCGTGGCCTGGGCGCGTACCGTGCCGGCCCTGGTCAACCCGGCCGACGTGGTCGCCTGGAACACCGACAAGCGCTACCTGTCCGAGCTGTCCGCCGCCGGGGTGCCCACCGTGCCGACCGAGTGGGTCGAGCCGGGGCAGGCGTGGACGCCGCCGCCCGGGGGCGAGTACGTGATCAAGCCGGCCGTCAGCGCCGGCAGCCAGGACACCGGCCGCTACGACCTGACCGACCCGGAGCACCGCGAGCTGGCGCCGGCCCACGTCCGGCGGCTCTCCGACGCCGGGCGGGTCACCATGGTCCAGCCGTACCTCGACGCGGTGGACATCGCCGGGGAGACCGCGCTGCTGTTCCTGGCCGGGCCCGGCGGCCTGGCGTTCAGCCACGCGATCCGCAAGGGCCCGATGCTGACCGGGCCGGACCTGGGCGAGGCCGCGCTCTACAAGGAGGAGCGGATCGACGCCCGCGCCGCCACGGCGGAGCAGCGCGCGGTGGCCGACAAGGTGCTCGCGGTGGTGCCCGGCGGCCCGGACCGCCTGCTCTACGCCCGCGTCGACCTGATCCCCGGCCCGGACGGCGAGCCCGTGCTGGTCGAGCTGGAGCTGACCGAGCCGAGCCTGTTCGTCGGGTACGCCGACGGCGCCCCGGACCGGCTCGCCGACGCGGTGCTCACCCACCTGGCCCGCCGCCGCTGACCCCGGGCCCGGTCGAGCCGGGTCGCGGATGCCGGCCGTCTCAGGTGCCGGCCGTCGTGAGCCGGGCCAGGTGGGCGTCGATCTCCGCACGTGCGTCCGCGGGATCCAGGCCGGTGGTCAGGATCCGTACCGTGACGCCGTCCAGCAGCGTCGCCAGCGCGGCGGCCTCGGCCCGCGCGTCCACGTGCCCGGCGATGCCACCCGCGGCCCGGCCGAGCGTGAGCAGCCGCTCGACGTTGGCCCGCATCTGCGCCTCGCTCTCCGCCAGGATCGCCGCGACCTGCTCGTCGACGAGCGCCTCGGCGGTGAGGACCAGCCAGACGCGGGCCTCGAAGGCGCGTTCGGCGTCCAGCGGGACGAGTTGGCGCACCGCCTGCCGGATCACCTCCGGCGTGACCGGGTCGGCGGGGATCGTCCGGGCCCGCGCCACCACGCGTCCGGCCAGGTGGTCCATTGCCGCCCGGACCATCAGTTCCCGAGCCGGCAGGTAGTGCTGCGCGGTCGCCAGCGGCATGCCGGCCTCGGCGGCGACGGCCCGCACCGTCATCCCGGCCGACCCCGCCCGCGCCAGTACGACGCAGGCCGCCGCGCCGAGATGACGCCGCCGCTCCTCGTGGTCCACAACCTTGGGCACGAGGTGATCATAGATTGTCGGTCATTTGACCGATATAGGTCGGCCGCCTAACGTTGCCCGGCATGACCGCACCCCTCACCGACACCGCACGCGACACCCGCCGGTTCAGCTACCTCGACATGGCGCTCGTGCTCGCCGTCGGCGTCGGCCTGGCCAACTCGGCGGTCGCGGACCTGCTGGCCCGGGGACCGGCGCGGCTGGGCATGCCGGAGACGGCGGCGTCCACCATCGCCTGGGCCCTGATCAACGGCACCCAGCTCGCTGTCGGCCTCGCGGTGGTGCGCCACCGCTTCGGCGAGATCGCCCGGCCGCTGCGGCTCGTCCGCCCGGCGGGCCGCCAGGTGGGCGCCGCGGTGGGCTGGGGCCTGGCCAAGGCCGCGCTCACCCTCGTGCTCGTGGTGGCGCTGCCCGCGGCGCTCGTCGAGGGCGGCGGTGGTGAGGGCGGCTACCCCGCCGGAAGCCTGCTCGCGCAGTTCGCCTTCGCGTTCGCCTTCGGCGCCGTCGTCTCCCCGCTCTACGAGGAGATCCTCTACCGGGGTGTCTTCTACCAGGGGCTGGCCGCGCGGCTGCCCGCCGTGGCCGCCGTGGTGCTGTCGGCGGCCTTCTTCGCCGTCGTACACCTGCCCCGGGTCTTCAACACCGTCAGCGCGCTCTTCGCCGGGCTGCTGTTCGCCTGGCTGCTGCACCGCCACCGCAACCTCTGGGTGCCGATCCTCGCCCATGCCGTCAGCAACGGAACGCTCGTCGCCCTGGCGTTCGCCGCCGAGGCGTCCGCCTGACCGCCCGGAGGCGGCGACAGCCCGCTCAGTCGCGGTCGCTGTGGTTACGTGCCCAGCGACCACCGATCGGCGGGGTGTCCAGCCGCAGCGCGGCCTCGGTGCCGGCCAGGTCGTTGTCCTCGAACGCGCAGGACACGCAGCTGCCCGCCTCGGTGACCCAGATCCCGTACGCCTGGGTGTCGGCGTCCCGGTGCCAGATCCGGTTGCCGCGCACGGTGGCCGAGTCGAACGGCGCGGCGATCGTGATGCCGCCGCACGCCGGTGGCGAGTCGGGCAGCTCGTACGCCGTGCCGGGCCCCGGTGTGTCCGCGCTCCAGCCGGTGGAGCCGTCCGGGCGTACCTCGGCCAGGGAGAGCCCGGTGGCGCTGTTGTCGGACACCACCGCGTCCCGCGAGCCGACCCGGACCACCTTGCCCCGGTGCCCGCCGGCCGGCCAGTCGGCGTTGCCGTCGGCGACCTCGCGCGGGCCGTACCGCACCGCCTCGCCGGAGCCGGAGCAGGCCGGGGCGGAGCGGCGGCCGTTGTCCCGGATCCGGTTCCCGACGATCGACGTGTCGAGCATCGGCCGGTCGATCCGGATGCCGTCCAGCGCGTTCTCCCGGATGTCGTTGTCCTGGATCACCACGTCGGCCGCCGCGCCCCGGTAGCCGTGGCCCAGGTCATGCTCGTGGTAGCCGAAGCCGCCGTTGCGGCTGATCCGGTTGGCCTGCACCGCGTACGGGCCGGGGGTGTTGCCCATGCTGATGCCGTCGCCGACGTTGTAGTCGATCACGCAGCCGGTGACCAGGCCGCCGCGCCCGGCGACCCCGGCGGTGCCGTTGCCCGACACGTCGAAGCCGGCCTCCAGGTTGTTGGTCATGGTGCAGGCGGAGACGATCAGCCCGTCCGCTCCCCAGTCGGAGATGCCGAACCGGTTGGCCTGGCTGTGGCAGCCGACGATCCGGATGCCGCGCGGCGGGGTCCAGTAGTCCTTCTGCAGCTCCAGGAAGATGCCGTTGGTGCCGTTGCCGATGGTGGTGCAGTTGGCGATGGTGAGGCGCTCCACGTCGCCCCAGCCGCCGATGCCGACGCCGATCCCCGCGCCGCCCATCTGGTCGCCGTTGTCCAGCCGGCCGCATCCCACCACGACCACGCCGTCGATCAGGCTGTCCTGGAGGAAGTCACAGCCCAGGCCGGTCGCCCCGGTGTGGTGGATGTAGAGGTTGCGGAACACGCCGCGCACCACGTACTGCAGGCCCAGCCCTTTGGCCAGGTAGTCGTAGGACGTCTGGGCCACGCCGGAGCCGTCGATCTCGAAGTCGGCGAACGAGCAGTCGGCGATGTGCCGGTCCCGGTCCGCGCCGTGCTGCACGGTGGTCCAGAAGGCGAGCGGGACCGGTGCGCTGCGGTTGCCCTCGTTGCTGAGCAGGAAGCGGGTCGCTGCCGGTCCGGCGCCGATCAGCGAGACGCCGCTGCGCCAGACGGTGCCGGCGTCGCGGATCGAGTACAGGCCGGGCGGGCAGTAGATCACCCGGGCCCGGCCGTCGGCGTCGTACCCGGCGCCGAGGCGGTCCACCAGCGCCGCCAGGGCGGGCTGGTCGTTGGTGACCCCGTCGCCGGTGAGGCCGTGCTCGCGGGCGTCGCACCACAGCGGCGCGCCGGCGACCGGGGTCAGCCGTTGCGGGGTGGTGGTGGAGAGGCTCTTGCGCGACACGGGGAGCTCCCCTCGGGCGACTGTCGGTGGCCCGTGCCGCTTTCCCGCTCCCGCCGCGCGGTAACGCCCGCGCTCAGGCGGCGGCGCCCACCCGTTGCGCGGAGGGCGCGGCCGGGGCCTCCGGGGCGGCCGGCAGCCGCTCCCGGGTGGCCCAGAGCACGCCGAGGGTGGCCAGCAGCACCAGGCAGGAGCCGAGCATGTGCGCGCCGACCAGCACGGCGGGCAGGTGGGTGAAGTACTGGACGAAGCCGATCACGCCCTGGCCCAGCTCGACCGCGATCAGCACCGCGGCGGCCCGGGCCGCCCGCGCCGCGCCGACCGCCCGGAACGCGAAGTACAGCGCCACCGACAGGCCGATCAGCAGGAAGACGCCGTCGGCGTGCACCTGGGAGATCGCCGCCGGGTCCAGGCCGTTGCGGGCCGCGCCGTGGTCACCGGCGTGCGGTCCGCTGCCGGTCACCCAGGTGCCTACGACAAGCACCGACGCGCTCACCGCCGTGGTGATCCAGGCGAGCGTACGCAGCGGCGCCGGCACGGTCGGCGCCACCGGCCCGTCCGGGTCCTTGATGCGCCGCCAGAGCGCGTACGCGACCGCGATCACCGCCATCGAGGCGAGGAAGTGCAGCCCGACCACCCACGGGTTGAGGTTGGTGAGCACTGTGATGCCACCGATGATCGCCTGGGCCGGGATGCCGAACAGCACGCCCACGGCCAGCGGCAGCGTCCCGCGGCGGCGGGGGCGGTGCGCCAGCACGGCCAGCACCACGGCGAGCGCGATGATCCCGACCGCGAAGGTGAGCAGCCGGTTGCCGAACTCGATCACCCCGTACACGCCCATCTCGGGTGTCGTGGTGTAGGAGTCCTCGGTGCACCGGGGCCAGGTGGGGCAGCCGAGGCCGGAGGCGGTGAGCCGGACGGCCCCGCCGGTGACCACGATCGCGACGTTCGCGATGATCGAGGCGAGCGCGAGGCGGCGCAGCAGCGTGGCGGAGACCGGAAACCGGACGGATCGCTTCACGAAGCGAATCCTACGCACCGTAGTTGATCCCGATCGGGTGACTCCGGCACCCCGGTGGTCGGGATCACCGGACCCCGGGTTTGCAGGCCCTCGGCGAATTACGTAACGTTGCCGTTGTGAAAAACGCGGCGGCGCTCTCCCGAACGCCGGTGACCGGTCCGGTCGCCGGTGGCTCGCGCGCACGTCGCGGCGTACGGCCCGGCGAGCGGGAGACCGCTCCGGCCGACCTGTCGACCCGCGACCGGGTCACCCAGCTGCTGCTGGAGCGTGGCCCCACCACCGCCGCGCAGCTCGGCTCGGCGCTCGGCCTGAGCCCGGCCGCGATCCGCCGCCACCTCGACGCGATGCTCGCCGACGGTGACGTGGTCGCCCGCGACCAGACCGTCCGCGGCAGCCGCGGGCGCGGCCGCCCGGCCAAGGTCTTCGCGCTCACCGAGGCGGGCCGCGGTCGCTGCGGCACCCACCACTACGACAACATGGCCACCGCCGCGCTGCGGTGGATCGCCCGCACCGGCGGCACCGAGGCGGTCGCGGCGTTCGCGGCCGAGCAGGTCTCCGCGCTGGAGGCCCGCTGCCGGTCGGCCATGGAGGACGCCGGAGACGCCCCGCTCGCGCGGGCGGAGGCGCTCGCCGGCGCGCTGACCGCCGAGGGTTACGCTGCCAACGCGTCCACGATCGCCTCCGGCGGCCAGCTCTGCCAGCACCACTGCCCGGTGGCGCACGTGGCCGCCGAGTTCCCTCAGCTGTGCGAGGCCGAGACCGAAGTGATCTCCCGTCTGGTCGGCACTCACGTACAGCGCCTGGCCACCATCGCGCACGGCGACGGCGTGTGCACCACGCACATTCCCGCCCAGTCCGGTTCCACCGTCACCACTGTGAGGACAGATAGATGACCGAGCAGATCGTCCAGCCCCTGACCCAGGAGGAGCAGCTCGCGGCCCTCGGCCGTTACGAGTACGGCTGGGCCGACCCCGACGTCGCCGGGGCGTCCGCCCAGCGCGGCCTCAGCGAGGCGGTGGTGCGGGACATCTCGGCCAAGAAGAACGAGCCGGCCTGGATGCTCGACCTGCGGCTCAAGGGCCTGCGGCTGTTCGGCCGCAAGCCGATGCCGAACTGGGGCGCCGACCTCACCGGGATCGACTTCGACAACATCAAGTACTTCGTGCGGTCCACCGAGAAGCAGGCCACCTCCTGGGAGGACCTGCCCGAGGACATCAAGAACACCTACGACAAGCTCGGCATCCCGGAGGCGGAGAAGCAGCGCCTGGTCGCCGGTGTCGCGGCGCAGTACGAGTCCGAGGTGGTCTACCACCAGATCCGTGAGGACCTGGAGGAGCAGGGTGTCGTCTTCCTGGACACGGACACCGCGCTCAAGGAGCACGAGGACCTGTTCAAGGAGTACTTCGGCACGGTGATCCCGGTCGGCGACAACAAGTTCGCCGCGCTGAACACCTCCGTCTGGTCCGGTGGCTCGTTCATCTACGTGCCGAAGGGCGTGCACGTGGACATCCCGCTGCAGGCCTACTTCCGGATCAACACGGAGAACATGGGCCAGTTCGAGCGGACGCTGATCATCGTCGACGAGGGCGCGTACGTGCACTACGTCGAGGGCTGCACCGCGCCCATCTACTCCTCCGACTCGCTGCACAGCGCCGTCGTGGAGATCATCGTCAAGAAGAACGCCCGGTGCCGGTACACGACCATCCAGAACTGGTCGAACAACGTCTACAACCTGGTCACCAAGCGCGCCGTGTGCCACGAGGGCGCGACCATGGAGTGGGTCGACGGCAACATCGGCTCCAAGGTCACCATGAAGTACCCGGCGGTCTACATGACCGGCGAGCACGCCAAGGGCGAGGTGCTCTCGGTGGCCATGGCCGGCGAGGGCCAGCACCAGGACGCCGGCGCCAAGATGGTGCACGCCGCGCCGCACACCTCCTCGACCATCGTGTCGAAGTCGATCGCCCGGGGCGGCGGCCGCACCTCGTACCGCGGTCTGGTGCAGGTGCTGGAGGGCTCGACCAGCAGCAAGAGCACCGTCAAGTGCGACGCGCTCCTGGTCGACACGATCTCCCGCTCCGACACCTACCCGTACGTCGACATCCGCGAGGACGACGTGTCGATGGGGCACGAGGCGACCGTCTCCAAGGTCAGCGAGGACCAGCTCTTCTACCTGATGAGCCGGGGCCTGAGCGAGGACGAGGCGATGGCGATGATCGTGCGCGGCTTCATCGAGCCGATCGCCAAGGAGCTTCCGATGGAGTACGCGCTGGAGCTCAACCGCCTGATCGAGCTGCAGATGGAGGGCGCGGTCGGCTGACGCCGGCCGCCCGCCCTCCGACTCACTGACACCTCGTCGCAGAACAGACCAAGGAAGAGATGACTACCCAGGCTTCCGCGCCGCCCACGACCAAGTCGCAGGCGCTCCGCTCGTACGACGTCGCCGACTTCCCGGCCCTGACCGGCCTGGAGGAGGAGTGGCGCTTCACCCCGCTCAAGCGCCTGCGCGGCCTGACCGCGTCGGCGCAGGGCGCGACCGGCGCGGTCCGGCACGAGTACGGTGACCTGCCCGAGGGCGTCACCGTCGACCGGATCGGCCGGGACGACCCCCGGGTGGGCAGCGTGCTCACCCCGTTCGACCGGGTCAGCGCGCTCGCGTACGGCGGGGCCGACGGCGCGCTGCTGGTGCGCGTCGACCGCGACGCGGTGGTGGAGCGGCCGGTGCGCCTGCGGGTGGTCGGCGAGAACGCCGAGGCGCTCGCCTTCGGTCACACGTTCGTCGAGGTGGACCGGTTCGCCGAGGCCACAGTGGTGATCGAGCACGTCGGCTCGGCCACGCTGGCCGACAACGTCGAGGTGACTGTGGGCGACGGGGCGAAGCTGACCCTGGTCACCGTCGCCGACTGGGCCGACGACGCGGTGCAGGCGCAGCACCTCAAGGTGCGGCTGGGCCGCGACGCCCGGATCCTGCACGTGCAGGTCAGCCTCGGCGGCGACCTGGTCCGGCAGTACACGTCGGTGGAGTACACCCAGCGCGGCGGCGAGGCCGAGCTGTACGGCGTCTACTTCGCCGACTCCGGCCAGCACCTGGAGCACCGGCAGCTGGTCGACCACACCGTGCCGGACTGCCGCAGCAACGTCGGCTACCGGGGTGCGCTGCAGGGCGACGACGCGCACACGGTCTGGGTCGGCGACGTGCTGATCCGCGCCGAGGCGACGGGTACCGACACGTACGAGATCAACCGGAACCTGCTGCTCACCGACGGCGCGCGGGCCGACTCCGTACCCAACCTGGAGATCGAGACCGGCGAGATCGCCGGCGCCGGGCACGCCAGCGCGACCGGCCGGTTCGACGACGAGCAGCTGTTCTACCTGATGGCCCGGGGCATCCCGGAGGCCGAGGCGCGGCGCCTGGTGGTGCGCGGCTTCTTCGCCGAGCTGATCAACAAGATCCCGGTCGAGGACCTGCGCGAGCGCCTCGGCGACGCCATCGAGGCGCGGCTGGCCAAGGCGGGCGCCTGATGCTCAAGATCTGCTCCACCGAGGACGTGCCGAAGGGCACCGTGATCAGCGCCGACGTGGACGGCGTGCAGGTCGCGATCGTGCACGGCGAGGACGACGTGTTCTACGCGGTGCACGACGAGTGCTCGCACGCCGCCGTGGCGCTGTCCGAGGGCGAGGTCGAGGGCTGCACGCTGGAATGCTGGCTGCACGGATCCCGTTTCGACCTGCGTACCGGTGAGCCCACCGGGCTGCCCGCGACCGAACCCGTACCCGTCTATCCCGTCGAAGTCCGCGACGGCGACATCTACCTTTCCGTGGACGGCGACGGCCGTCCGCTGCCGAGCAATGGAGTGACCCGCTGATGAGCACCCTGGAGATCCGCGACCTGAAGGTGTCGGTCAAGCTGCCCGAGGGTGAGCTCAAGCCGATCCTGCACGGGGTCGACCTGACCGTGCGCTCCGGCGAGACGCACGCCATCATGGGCCCGAACGGCTCCGGCAAGTCCACGCTGGCGTACTCGATCGCCGGTCACCCGAAGTACGAGATCACCGGCGGCGAGGTGACCCTCGACGGCGAGGACGTGCTGTCCATGTCCGTCGACGAGCGGGCCCGCGCCGGCCTCTTCCTGGCCATGCAGTACCCGGTCGAGGTCCCCGGCGTGTCGGTGGCCAACTTCCTGCGTACCGCTAAGACCGCCATCGACGGCGAGGCGCCGAAGCTGCGCACCTGGGCCGGCGAGCTGCGCGGCGCCATGGAGAAGCTCCAGATGGACCCGGCGTTCGCCCAGCGCAACGTCAACGAGGGCTTCTCCGGCGGCGAGAAGAAGCGGCACGAGATCGTGCAGCTGGAGCTGCTCAAGCCGAAGATGGCGATCCTCGACGAGACCGACTCCGGTCTGGACGTGGACGCGCTGCGCGTGGTCAGCGAGGGTGTGAACCGGGTGCGCGACACCGGCGACACCGGCCTGCTGCTGATCACCCACTACACGCGCATCCTGCGCTACATCAAGCCGGACTTCGTGCACGTCTTCGTGGCCGGCCGGATCGTCGAGCAGGGCGGCCGGGAGCTGGCCGACAAGCTCGAGGAAGAGGGCTACGAGCGGTACGTCGCCGGGGCCGGCGCGGCGCGGGCCTGAGACTCGACATGACCTCGATGGCCATCCCGGCGGGCATGCCGCAGTACGACGACGTGCCGCGCTTCGACGTGGCGAAGGTGCGGGCCGACTTCCCGATCCTCGACCGGGAGGTCAACGGTCACCCGCTCGTCTACCTGGACAGCGCGAACACCTCGCACAAGCCGCGGCAGGTGCTCGACGTGCTCGCCGAGCACTACGCGCTGCACAACGCCAACGTGTCGCGCTCGGTGCACACGCTGGGCACCGAGGCGACCGAGGCGTACGAGGGCGCGCGGGCGAAGATCGCCGCGTTCATCAACGCGCCGAGCGTTGACGAGGTGGTGTTCACCAAGAACTCCACCGAGGCGATCAACCTCGTGGCGTACGCGTTCTCCAACGCCTCGCTGCGCGCGGACGGCGCTGCGCCGGTCGCCCCGTCCCGCGAGACGGACGAGCGGTTCCGGCTGGGCCCCGGCGACGAGATCGTGATCTCCGAGATGGAGCACCACTCGAACATCGTCCCGTGGCAGTTGCTGGCGGAGCGTACCGGCGCGACGCTGCGCTGGTTCCCCGTCACCGACCAGGGCCGGCTCGACGAGTCCGGCCTGGACGACCTGGTCACCGAGCGGACGAAGATCGTCTCGCTGGTGCACATGTCGAACATCCTGGGCACCGTCAACGCCACCTCGCGGATCACCGCGCGGGTCCGCGAGGTCGGCGCGCTGCTGCTGCTCGACTGCTCGCAGTCGGTGCCGCACCTGCCGATGGACGTGGTCGGCTACGACGCCGACTTCATCGTCTTCACGGGGCACAAGATGTGCGGGCCGACCGGCATCGGCGTGCTCTGGGGCCGGGGCGAGCTGCTCGCCGCGATGCCCCCGGTGATGGGTGGCGGCTCGATGATCGAGACGGTGACGATGGCGGGCTCGACGTTCGCCGCGCCGCCGGCCCGGTTCGAGGCGGGCACCCCGCCGATCGCCGAGGCGGTGGCGCTCGGCGCGGCCGTGGACTACCTCACCGCGATCGGCATGCCGGCTGTTCAGTGGCACGAGAAGGAACTGACGGCGTACGCGCTCGACGCCCTCGCCACAGTGCCGGACCTGCGGATCTTCGGCCCGACGGTGCCTGTCGGCCGGGGCGGGACGATCTCGTTCGCGCTCGGTGACGTGCACCCGCACGACGTCGGGCAGGTGCTCGACTCGCTCGGCGTGCAGGTGCGGGTGGGCCACCACTGCGCCAAGCCGGTGTGCACCCGCTTCGGGGTGCCGGCCACGACTCGGGCGTCGTTCTACCTCTACACCACCACCGCGGAGATCGACGCCCTGGTGGCGGGTCTGGAGCGGGTGCGGAAGGTGTTCCAGTGATGCAGCTCGAATCCCTCTACCAGGAGATCATCCTGGACCACTACAAGCACCCGCACGGCCGTGGCCTGCGGGAGGCGGCGGATCCGGCCGCCCGGGTCGGCGAGGCGCACCACGTCAACCCGACCTGCGGCGACGAGATCACCGTACGGGTGGCGACAGACGGCAGCGTGTTCACCGACATCTCGTACGACGGGATGGGCTGCTCGATCAGCCAGGCGTCGGCGAGCATCCTGCACGAGCTGCTGCGCGGCAAGGCCGCGAGCGACGCCGCTGTGGTGCACGAGGCGTTCGTGGAGTTGATGTCCGGGCGGGGCCAGGTCACGCCGGACGAGGACGTGCTCGGAGACGGGGTGGCGTTCGCGGGTGTCGCGCGCTACCCGGCCCGGGTGAAGTGCGCGCTGTTGTCGTGGATGGCGTTCAAGGACGCCGCGGCACGCGCCGGGGTGGGCGTGAGCCCGGAGGTGAAGGCATGAGCGACGAGAACATGACCTCGGAGACCGGCGCGGTGGCGACCGACGGCACGGTTGCCGGTGGCGCGGCCGTCAACGGAGCTGACGGTGCGGCCGCGGGTGCGGCGGCGCCGGCCGGCGGCAAGGCCGCGATCGGTGACATCGAGGAGGCGATGAAGGACGTCGTCGACCCCGAGCTGGGCATCAACGTGGTCGACCTCGGCCTGGTGTACGGCGTCCACGTCGACGACGAGAACGTCGCCACCCTGGACATGACGCTGACCTCGGCGGCCTGCCCGCTGACCGACGTGATCGAGGACCAGGCGCGGCAGGCGCTGACCACCGGTCCCGGCGGCGGCCTGGTCAACGACATCCGGATCAACTGGGTCTGGCTGCCGCCGTGGGGCCCCGACAAGATCACCGACGAGGGGCGCGACCAGCTCCGCTCGCTCGGCTTCAACGTCTGACCGTTCTCCCGGTCACCGCAACGGGCGCGGCACCCTGCCAAGGGGTTGCCGCGTCCGTAGTGTCTGCGGGCTTGATCGACACCGTTACGCCGAAGTGGTGTGGTCGAAGTGGCTCTGATGCCGCTACCTCGGCGTAGTGGTGTCGATCAAGGTGGGCTGACGGCACTGCCGCCGGCGGCGGGGCGAGGAACGGCGAGATCTTGGTACGAAGTCGCCCCTTGGGTGGCCGTTTCCTTCCAAGACCTCCTCGCCTCCCTCATGCCGGGATCCGGCTCCCTCGTTGTGGGAAACTGTCCGCCTTTTCGGCTTGATCGACACCGTTACGCCGAAGTGGTGTGGTCGGAGTCGCTTTGATGCCGCCACCTCGGCGTAGTGGTGTCGATCAAGGTGGGCTGACGGCACTGCCATCGGCGTCGGGCCGGGAACGGCGAGATCTTGGTATGAGATCGCCCCCGAGGAGGCAGATTCGTACCAAGATCTCCAGCCCAGCCCAGCCCAGCCCAGCCGCGGGGTGCGCGTGCGGGCGCGCGGGAAAAGCGGTCGCCGAGTGAGGGAGCCGGGTGCAGGATGAGCGGGTGATCGAGGCGTACCCGAAGCAGGCTCCTGTCCGTGCGGCCACCGCCGCGCGTCGACAGCGCACCCGGCCCTCGGCCGCCTCGACCCATCACCCGTCGTCGTGACCGGGGCGTTCCTGGCCGGCCTGGTCGCCGGCTACGGCGTCGCCATTCCGGTCGGCGCGATCGCGATCCTCATTCTCGGACTCAGCGCGCGTACCTCGTTCAGGGTCGGTGCGGCGGCGGCACTCGGCGTGGCCAGCGCCGACGGTCTCTACGCGGCGCTGGCGGCGCTCGGCGGGGCCGCGGTGGCGAGCGGGCTCGCGCCGTTCGCGGGTCCGCTGCGGCTGGTCGCCGCGGGGGTGCTGCTGGCTCTCGCCGGCCTCACCGCCCGGCGCGCGCTGCGTCCACCGGCCACAACGCACCCGCCGAGCCCGTCGGCCACCACGCATCCGTCGGCCACCACGCACCCGCCGAGCACGACGCAGGAGCCGGGCGCGCGGGGTGGGCTGGACACGCCGGTGCGCGCGTTCGCCGCGGTTCTCGCGCTGACCCTGCTCAACCCGGCCACTGTGGTCTACTTCGTGGCGCTCGTCCTCGGCCGGGGTGACGTGCTCGGCTCCGGTCCGGCGGGCGCTGCCGCCTTCACCGCCGGGGTCTTCCTCGCGTCGGCGAGCTGGCAGTTGCTGATCGCCGGGGGCGGCACGCTGATCGGCCGGGCCCTCACCGGTCCCCGTGGGCGGCGGGTCACCGCGCTGCTGTCCAGCGTCATCATCGCGGCTCTCGCGGTCGCCACTGTGCTCGGCGTCTGACCGACGGGGACGGCCCGACATGTCGGGCCGATGACGGGGCCGTTCGCGATCCGTTACCGGGGGATCGGCCGAACCGGCAGTCCCGGGCGGCGGAAAGATCCATTCCCGGCCCGGCGTTCGACCGCAGGTGTCCTCGGCCGTCAGGTCGGCCGGCTCGCCCTTGCGAAGCGCGGATCCCGCAGGCCGGGACGGCGCGGATCACCGTCCAGGTAGAACCGCATCGTCTTTCCGGTTGATGTTCGAGGTCGCGAGTGGTCCTAGGGTCACGGAACAATCCGTGGACCGTTCACGTACGCCCGGTCATCCCCGCCGGTCGTGCATCAGTCCACACCCGACCGCAGGGAGAAGACTTGAGGATCACCCTGGGGCGTCCGCCGCGCCACCGGCAACCCGCCGGCCGGGCTCGGCGCGGACGGACCGCTGCCCTCCTCGTCGCCGCGCTGGCCGCGGCGACACTTCCCGTTCTCGCCGCGCCCGCGCCCGTCTCCGCCGCACCCGCTGTCCACGGACCGTGGCAGAAGGTGGACGGCAAGCCGGCCGCCACCAAGGCGGGCCGCAAGGCCGCCGTCAAGGCCAAGCGGCTGACCGCGTACAAGCTGGACCGCGGCAGCATGAAGGGCCTGCTGGACAAGGCTCCGGCCGAGAAGCGCGTCGCGGTGGCCCGCGTGGCGAAGCAGGTGGTGTCGCTGCCCGCTCCGGACGGCACGTTCCAACGGTTCGAGCTGGTCGACTCGCCGGTCATGGAGGCGGGCCTGGCCGCGAAGCACCCGGAGATCACCACGTACGCCGGCAAGGGCCTGGACGACCCGACTGCGACCATCCGCGCGGACCTCACCCCGCTCGGGTTCCACGCCTCGGTCCGCTCGGCCGAGGGCAACTGGTACATCGACCCGTACTACCAGCGCGACCAGAGCCTGTACGCGAGCTACTTCGCCCGCGACCTGGAGCACCCGGAGGGCGAGTTCGTCGAGCGTGAGGACGTCACGCAGGAGGCGCACGCGCTGGCCGAGGAGATCGCCGAGGCGGAGGTGCCGGCCGGGCCGCTGGTGAAGCTGCGCACCTACCGGGTGGCGCTGGTGACCGACCCGTCCTACGCCACCTACTTCGGCGCGGAGAACGTCACCGCCGCGAAGGTGACGCTGATGAACCGGGTCACCCAGATCTACGAGGACGAGACCGCGATCCGGCTCGTCCTGATCAACGACACCGACAAGACGAACCTGAACACGCCGGCGCTGGCCACCGAGCCGAACGGTCCGTGCGGCGCGGCTGCCTGCTTCACGCCGGCGCAGCTCACCTCCTGCGGCGGCGGCACGCTCAGCCGTAACCGGATCGTGCTCGGCCAGCTCGTCGGCGCGAGCAACTACGACGTGGGCCACGTCGGCCTGGGCGTCAACGGCGGCGGTGTGGCCAGCCTCGGCGTGATCGGCGGCAACGGCAAGGCGCAGGGCTGCACCGGCCTGCCGACGCCGGTCGGCGACTTCTACGCGGTCGACTACGTCTCGCACGAGATGGGTCACCAGTTCGCCGGCAACCACACCTTCAACGGCACGCAGTACAACTGCTCGGGCGGCAACCGCAGCGCGGCCAACTCGTACGAGCCGGGCAGCGGTTCGTCGATCATGGCGTACGCGGGCATCTGCCAGCAGGACAACCTCCAGCCGCACAGCGACCCGTACTGGTCGCACCGCAGCTACACCGAGATCACCAACTACGTCACCTCGAACCGCCCGGCGATCAACGAGGTGCAGAACGTCTCGCTGTACGGGTTCGACGCCGACGGTGACTCGTTCACCGTCCGCTACGCGGGCGCCGACTCGGCGCCGATCGTGCGGGGCGTCAACTACACCACCGCCGGCATCAAGGCCGCCGTCGAGGGCATCGCCGGCTGGCCGGCCGGCGCGACGGTCACGGTGGCCGCGTTCGGTGGCAGCGGCACGCTCAACGACAACGGCTTCCAGGTGACCTTCGGTGGCACGCTGGCGACCACGAACGTGGCGTCGCTGGAGCTGACGAACGCCTCCGGCGCCTCCGGGTTCGTCGGCGAGACGGCCAAGGGCGGCGCCGTCGACAACGGCGGCTGGCTGGTCGAGGAGACCTCCAACCACGCCCCGGTGGTCACCGTCCCGGACACCGTCACCATCCCGGTGCGTACGCCGTTCGCGCTGACCGGCAGCGCCACCGACGCCGACGGGGACACTGTCACGTACCTGTGGGAGCAGAACGACAGGGGCGCCACGACCGGCACCGCGCTGACGAACAACACGAAGGTCAACGGTCCGCTGTTCCGGGTGTTCGGCGAGGCGGCGATCGTGTCGCCGACCGACACGCTGAAGTACTACTCGCCGGGTCTGAACTCGGTCACCACCGACTCGACCCGGGTCTTCCCCGACATGAGGCAGATCCTGGCCGGCAACACCAACGCCGCCACCGGCACCTGCCCGGCGGCCCCGGCACCGCCGGCCACCGGTGGCGCCTCGAACGTGCCGGCCGAGCTGGTCGACTGCTACTCGGAGTTCCTGCCCACCCGCGACTGGGTCGGCATCGCCGGTGACCGGACCCTGCACTTCAAGCTCACCGCCCGGGACGGGCGGCTGGGTGGCGGCGGCATCGGCAGCGCCGACGTCGCCGTGGTGCTGGCACCGGACGCGGGTCCGTTCCTGGTGACCTCCCAGGACACCGCCGCGGTCCTGGACGGCGGCTCGACCCGGACCGTGACGTGGGACGTCGCCGGCACCGACGTGGCGCCGGTGAACGCCGCGCAGGTGAAGATCTCGCTGTCCGCCGACGGCGGGCAGACCTTCCCGTATGTGCTGGCCGAGCAGACCGCCAACACCGGCACCGCGACTGTGACGCTGCCGAACGTGGCGACCGAGAAGGCCCGGATCAAGATCGAGGCGGTCGGAAACGTCTTCTTCGACGTCAACGACGCCGACTTCACCATCCGGTCCGCCCCGGTCGTCACCAGCACCGCCCCCGGCGGTGGCGTGAGCGTGCAGTACAGCGACGCGCTCTCGCCGGCCGTCACCGTCACCGCGACCGACGGCGACACCACCGGCGCGGACCTGACCGCCGCCGCCACCGGGCTGCCCGCCGGCCTGTCCCTGGCCGTCACGAGCACCTCGGCGACGGACGCCCGCCCGGGTACGCGTACCTGGACGGTCGCCGGCACCACCACGGCGGCCCCGGGCGACTACCCGGTCACCGTGACCGTGTCCGACGGCTCCGGGCTGACCGGCAGCACCTCGTTCACCGTCACCGTCGCCGCCGAGGACGCGGCGGTCAGCTGGGCCGGTGACACGCTCGTGAACACCGCGACCGGCGGTGCGTCCGGCCAGGCGCTGCTGCGGGCCGTGCTCCGGGACGGCTCGGTGCTGCCCGGCGCCACGGACACCACAGCCGGTGACATCCGTACCGCCACAGTCACCTTCACCAGGGACGGCGTGACGCTGTGCACCGCCGTGCCGGCTCTGCTCGGCACGGCCACCACCACCGCGTCCGCGGCGTGCACGGCCACCCTGCCGAAGGGCACGCACACCGTCACCGCGACGGTGGGCGGCAACTACACGGGCGGCACCACCGCCCAGGTCACGGTCGCCGTCTCCGACGGCGGGTTCCTCACCGGCGGCGGCGAGTTCACCGCCACCCGCTCGGCGGGGACCTACCCGGCCGACGTGAACTCCACGGTCGAGGTGGAGCTGAACGCGAAGCCGGGCAAGGCGAACAAGCCCGCCACGGGCAGGGCCGAGGTCGAGTTCCGCTCCGGCGGGAAGTCGTACACGATCAAGGCCGGCACCGTCGACGCGCTCGGCGTCACCTCGGCGGGCCGGACCGCCCAGGTGCGCTACCAGGCCGCCCTGTACGACAACAAGGGCAAGCTGGTGGCCTCCGGCCTGACCCTGGCCGTGACGGTGACCGACCGGGGCGCCCCCGGTAGGAACGACACCGTCGGGGTCACGCTGTGGAAGGGCGGCTCCCTGCTCCTGTCGTCCGACTGGACGGGCGGCGCGACCGCCGAGGTCAAGCTGAAGGGCGGCAACCTCACCGTCCACTGATCCACGCGGTAGACGCGGGAGGGCACCGGCAGCGATGTCCTCCCGCGTTGCGTTCCCGGGTCCGTGGATGGCGTACCGTCGGGCCATGAGCAGCCGACCCGCCGCCGGGGGTGGCCGGTGGGTCGAGGTCGACCCCGGCCGCGTCGCCCGCTGGGTCGAGGGTTTCACCGGCCGGCACGGCCCGCCGACGACGACCGCGCAGGAGTACGGGCTCCTGCTCACCGCCCCGGACGGCGCCACCGCCGAGCTGCACACCCCGCCCGGCGCGAGCGCGTCGGCGGACGTACCCGGATTCGTCGCCTCCGCCACGGCGGCCCGCCGGCTCGGCCTGTTGCTGGCCCGCAAGGGCGCTGTCGCGGTCGGCGTCGCCGACGGCACCGACCTGGTGGTCTCCAAGGTGGACACCCGGTACGTGCAGGGGCGTACCGCGGCAGGCGGCTGGTCCCAGCAGCGGTTCGCCAGGCGGCGCGACAACCAGGCGAAGGCCGCCCTGGTCGACGCGGCCGAGCTGGCCGTACGCCTGCTGCTGCCGGAGGCGGGCACGCTGGCGGCGCTGGTGTGCGGCGGCGACCGGCGCGCGGTGGACACGGTCCTGGCCGACCGGCGGCTGGCCCCGCTCGCGGCACTGCGCGCGCCGCGCCTGCTCGACGTGCCGGAGCCCCGGCACGCGGTGCTGGTGGCGGCAGTCGCCGCCGCCCGGGCGGTCCACATCCTGGTCCGCTGAACAGGAAAGATCACCTCAAGACGGCGCAATCCCGCTCGTCGATGATGCATCGAATCGACTCGATGCATAAGGTCGGTGTCATGAAGCGGCGGGTCTCCGGGCGACCCGCAGGGCCAGCTTCGCCTCCGCCATCACGCCGACATCGTTGGGAGAGAACAACTTCATGAGCGGATATCAGGACGGCCGGCTGCGGACCCGGTGGCGCCGTGCGACGAGGCTCCTCGTCGCGGCGGCGGCGATGAGCGCCGGAAGCCTCGTGCTCACCGCGACACTGACGGCCGGCACGGCGAACGCGGCCGCCGGCCCGGTCGAGCGCGCCGCGCTCGCCGCGCCCGCAGTCACCAGCGTCACCGCGGGCGGCGCGCACACGTGCGCGATCAGCACCGACGGGGGACTGTGGTGCTGGGGCTCGAACTACGGCGGCCAGCTCGGCGACGGGACCACCACGAACCGCAGCGCCCCGGCGCGGGTCGGCACCGCCACCTGGACGAATGTCGACGCCGGCTCCGGGCACACCTGCGCGGTCCGCACGGACGGGACGCTGTGGTGCTGGGGCTCGAACTTCCGGGGCCAGCTCGGCGACGGCACCACCACCAGCCGCAGCGCCCCGGTGCAGGTCGGCACCGCGACCACCTGGGCCCGGGTCGACGCCGGCCCCCAGCACACCTGCGCGATACGCACCGACGGCACGCTCTGGTGCTGGGGCTTCAACCGGACCACCCAGTTGGGCGTCGGCGCCTCGCCGTACGTCGCCAACACCCCGTTGCGGGTCGGCACGGCGACCGACTGGGTGAGCGTCTCGACCGGCTTCGGGCACACCTGCGGTATCCGGACCGGCGGCACGCTCTGGTGCTGGGGGTCCAGCTCGGACGGCCAGCTCGGCCTGGGCAACCTGGCGCCCCAGACGGCGCCCGCGCAGGTCGGCACCACGACCGGGTGGACCGGCGTCGCGGCCGGGTACGCGCACACCTGCGGGGTCCGTTCCGGCGCGCTGTGGTGCTGGGGTGAGAACGGATACGGGCAGCTCGGCGTGAGCGGCACGTACCGCACCGCGCCGGTGCAGATCGGCACCGTCACCACGTGGAGCCGGATCGCCGCCAGCAGCGACACGTCCTGCGCGTCGCGTACGGACGGCAGCGTGTGGTGCTGGGGCAAGAACTCGGCCGGACAGGTGGGCGACGGCAGCACCACCCACCGGTCCGCGCCCGCCCAGGTCGGCACGGCCACCACCTGGACCGGCGGCCTCGCGGTCACCGACCACGGCTGCGGGATCCGCACCGACGGCGGCCTGTGGTGCTGGGGCGACAACAGCGGTGGCCAGCTGGGCGACGGGACGACTGTCAACCGGTCCACCCCGGGTCAGGTGACCCTGCCCGCCTGACCGGCCCAGTCAACGGCACCGGCCCGCACCGCTGACCTGGTCAGCGGTGCGGGCCGGTGCGCGGAGCGGCTCAGGCCCCCGAGCCGAAGGTGTCGCAGGACTTCGGGTCGCCGGTGGTGAAGCCCTTGGTGAACCACTGCTTGCGCTGCTCCGAGCTGCCGTGGGTGAACTCGTCCGGGTTCACCGGCCGGCCGGACCGCTGCTGGATCGCGTCGTCGCCGATCTTTTCGGCGGTGTCGATGGCCTGCGAGATGTCCTGCTCGGTGATGCTGGTGAAGATCTTCTGCCCCTTGTCGTCGGCGGTGCCGGTGGCGTTCTTCGCCCAGGCCCCGGCATAGCAGTCGGCCTGGAGTTCCAGCTTGACCGAGAGCGCGTTCGCGCTCTGCGGGTCGCGCTGCTGCTGGCGGCGCATCTGCGCCTCGGTGCCGAGCAGGTCCTGCACGTGGTGGCCGTACTCGTGGGCCAGCACGTACGGCTGGGCGAACTCGCCCTCCGCGCCGAGCTGGTCGGCGAGCAGCTTGTAGAAGCTGAGGTCGATGTAGACCAGGTCGTCGGCCGGGCAGTAGAACGGGCCCACGCCCGAGTCGGCCGCGCCGCAGGCGGTGCTCACGTTCTGGCTGAAGAACACCGTCTTCGACGGCCGGTACTGCTCGCCGAACGCCTCCGGCATGGCGGTACGCCAGTACGCCTGGATCGAGTTGACGTAGAGCGCGTTGCGGCAGTCGAGCTGCTTCAGCGCGTCCTGCGCCGAGCACTTCTGCTCCAGCGAGGTGTTGTCGCCCTGCTCGGAACCGCCGCCGTTGGTGGCGGCGTTGAGGCCGAACCCGCCGCCCACCAGGGCGACGAGCACGGCGATGATGATGCCCACGATCCCGCCCCGGCCGCCGCCGATCGGGATCGGAATGCCCATCCCGCCGCCCCCGCCGGACCCTCGCCGGTCGTCCACCTGGCTGGTGTCGACCCGCGCGTTCTCGTTCAGCTCCATGTTGACCCCGATCACCGATGTGTCCGTATGTGGTGGTTGCGGTACCGGACCGGGTCCGGACGGCGGTTTCCGTACCCGATGATCTTGCACGGTAATCCGGGGGAGTGGCCCCGCGGAGCCCGGTACACTTGCCCCCGTGCTGCGCTGCGAAGGCTGAACGGCCCCGCGCCGACGGGAAATCACCACCCGCCGGCGCTTTCGCGTGCCCTGAGTCAGCCCTTCCGGACCCGAGAGCGAGTACTCCGAGATGATCACTGCCACCGGCCTGGAACTGCGCGCCGGTTCCCGGATCCTGCTGTCCGACACCACCCTGCGGGTGCAGCCGGGGGACCGGATCGGCCTGGTCGGCCGCAACGGCGCCGGCAAGACCACCACGCTCAAGGTGCTCGCCGGGGAGGGACAGCCGTACGGCGGCCAGATCGACCGGCGCAGCGCCATCGGCTACCTGCCGCAGGACCCGCGTACCGGTGACCTGGACGTCACCGGCCGGGACCGGGTGCTCTCCGCCCGCGGCCTGGACGTGCTCATGGCGCAGATGAAGGAGCTGGAGGACAAGCTCGCCGAGGGCGCCGACGACGAGCGGCTGGTCCGCCGCTACGGCGCGCTGGAGGACCAGTTCGCCTCGCTCGGCGGCTACGCGGCCGAGGCCGAGGCGGCCCGGATCTGCGCCAACCTCGGCCTGCCCGACCGCGCCCTGGCGCAGACCATCGGCACGCTCTCCGGCGGTCAGCGCCGCCGCATCGAGCTGGCCCGGATCCTGTTCCGCGACGCCGGCGAGAACGGCGGCGGCATCCTGCTGCTCGACGAGCCCACGAACCACCTCGACGCCGACTCGATCACCTGGCTGCGCGGCTTCCTCGCCAACCACAAGGGCGGCCTGATCGTGATCTCCCACGACGCCTCGCTGCTGGAGGCGGTGGTCAACAAGGTCTGGTTCCTGGACGCCACCCGGTCCGTGGTCGACACGTACAACCTGGGCTGGAAGGCGTACCTGGAGGCGCGGGAGACCGACGAGCGGCGCCGCCGCCGGGAGCGGGCCAACGCCGAGAAGAAGGCCGGCGCGCTGATGGCGCAGGCGGACAAGATGCGGGCCAAGGCCACCAAGACCGTCGCCGCGCAGAACATGGCCCGGCGCGCCGAGCGCCTGCTCTCCGGCCTGGACGAGGTCCGCGTCGCGGACAAGGTCGCGAAGGTACGGTTCCCGAGCCCCGCGCCGTGCGGCAAGACGCCGCTGACCGCGACCGGCCTGTCCAAGTCGTACGGGTCGCTGGAGATCTTCACCGACGTGAACGTGGCTGTGGACCGGGGTTCCCGGGTGGCCATCCTCGGCCTCAACGGCGCAGGCAAGACCACGCTGCTGCGGATGCTCGGCGGGCTGCTGGAGCCGGACACCGGCGAGGTACGCCCCGGGCACGGGCTGCGGCTGGGCTACTACGCCCAGGAGCACGAGACGCTCGACGTGGACCGGACGATCCTGGAGCACATGCGCAGCGCCGCGTCCGACCAGACCGACACCGACCTGCGCAAGATCCTCGGCGCGTTCCTGTTCTCCGGCGAGGACGTGGACAAGCCGGCCGGTGTGCTCTCCGGCGGCGAGAAGACCCGGCTGGCGCTGGCCACGCTGGTCTGCTCCGGCGCCAACGTGCTGCTGCTGGACGAGCCGACGAACAACCTCGACCCGGTCAGCCGCGAGCAGGTGCTCGACGCGATCGCCCGCTACCCGGGCGCGATCGTGCTGGTCACGCACGACCCGGGCGCGGTCACCGCGCTCAAGCCGGACCGCGCCATCCTGCTGCCCGACGGCGACGAGGACGCCTGGTCCGACGACCTGCTGGAGCTGGTAGAGCTGGCCTGACCCCCCACCCCCTTTCTTGCCGGTCGATCATGAAGTTGACGGCACTTCTGGAGATCCAGATCGCCGTCAACTTCATGATCGACGGGGTGGGCGGGTGGGGCGGGCGGTCAGGGCAGGAGGGCGGCCACGTGGGGGAGGACGCCGGAGGTGAGCAGGATGGTCGCGCCGATGGCGATGAAGATCGCCGGGACCAGCCAGTGGCCGGCGCGGCCGACCAGCGCCACCACCCGGGGGTGCCCGCCGAGCGCGGCGGCGACCGCGCACCACACGGCCACCAGCACGGCGAACACCAGCAGCCAGATCAGCCCGGTGACCGTGTCGAGGGCGCGGAACACCGGCACGTAGACGGCGATGTTGTCGGCGCCGTTCGCGATCGTCACCCCGGCGACGCCGAGCAGGCTGCCGACCACCGCCGGCGGTTCGTCGTCGTCGCGCCGGGTCAGCAGCGCGCGGACGCCGAGCGCGACCGGCAGCAACCCGAGCAGGCCGGGCCACGGATCCGGCACCACGAGCAGCCCGGCGGCGGCCACCACCGCGACCGCGACGAGCGCGCCGATGCCCGCGTACTGCCCGGCGACGATCTGCCAGGGCCGGGGCCGGCCGTTGTGCCGGGCCGCCACGAACAGCACGGTGAGCACGACTATGTCGTCGAGGTTGGTGGCGGCGAACACGCCGGCCGCACCCGCCGCGGCCGTGATCACGTCGAACACCCCGGGCACGATACGGCCCCCGCGCACCCGTCATCCGCATGATCCACACCAGCTCGCCGAACTGGAGGTGTCCGGAGCGCGGCGATGCCGCCACTTCGCCGAAGTGGCGCCGACGGGTTCGTCCGGCGGGTTCGTCCGGCGGGCCGGTACGGATCAGCCGGCCGGAAGGATCACTCTATCGGGAAGCTGACATTGCGTAGCGTGTCGGTTGGCGAATAGTTGATATCTGGCGCATGATCGTCCGAGGCGGTCTAATAGGTGGGACCGTATCCGAACCGCACAGTCTGGGACGTGAGGAATCAGCATGGCAGCCACCGGCACAGCCACCAGCACTGAGAAGGGTCGCCGGATCGTCGGGGCCGAGCGTCAGACGCTCGCCAAAGACCTGGTAAAGCGGTACACCGGCGGAGAGAGCATCCGTGCTCTGGCGGCCTCGACCGGCCGTTCCTACGGGTTCATCCACCGGGTGCTCACCGAGTCCGGGGTGCAGCTGCGGCAGCGCGGCGGCGCCCGGCGCCGGAAGAAGGCGTGACCCGCCCCCCAGCGTCGTCCATCAGCGCGTTCCGGGGTGTCCGGTGACCGCCGAGACGACCGGAGTGCGCTTCGACTGCGACGGGCCGGTCGCGACGGTGACGTTGTGCCGGCCCGACGTGCTCAACGCCCAGACCCCGGCGATGTGGCGCGCGATGAGCGACTTCTCCCGCGACCTGCCCGGCGACGTACGCGTCGTCGTCGTACGCGGAGAGGGGCGCGCCTTCTCCGCGGGCCTGGACCTGGCGGTCGCCGGTGCGACCGGGCCGGGCTCCTTCGCCGAGCTGGCCGCGATGCCGGAGGCGGAGTGCGCCGACCGGATCGCCGGCTATCAGGACGGTTTCACCTGGCTGCACCGGCCGGACGTGGTGTCGATCGCCGCGGTTCAGGGCCACGCCATCGGCGCCGGCTTCCAGCTGGCGCTGGCCTGCGACATGCGGGTGCTCGCCGCCGACGCGAAGCTCTCGATGGCCGAGGTGACCCTCGGCCTGGTTCCCGACCTGGCCGGCACGCGCCGCCTGGTCGAGCTGGTCGGCTACTCCCGGGCGCTGGAGATCTGCGCCACCGGCCGGCGGATGGACGCCGCCGAGGCGGACCGGATCGGCCTGGCCACGCTCGTGGTGCCGAACGACGAGCTGGACGGCGCCGTGCGTGATCTCTCCGCCGGGCTGCTCGCCAACAACCGGGACGCGATCATCGAGATCAAGGCGCTGCTCGCGGGCGCGGCCGTGCGCTCGCACGCCGAGCAGCAGCGCGCCGAGCGCGAGGCGCAGACCCGGCGGATCCGGGACCTGGCCGGGCGGGGCGAATAGCCGGTACGGCGATTTCGTAAGGACCGTTCGGGAAGATCCGGGTTACTCGCGAGGTTGTCACAGGCGTCGGGAGAATGGATTCCGACGGTTCATGCTGCCCCGACGACCCGGAGGTGACGAGTGTCCCACCCGATGGCCGGCGGCGGCATGGGCGGCTGGAGCATGCTCCGGTCGCTGCGTAACCGTGACGAGGTCTCCGCCCACGAGCTCAAGCGCGGCACCGCCCGGCGGATCGTCGCGTTCGCCCGGCCCTACCGGCGCGACATCGTCGTCTTCCTGATCACCGTGATCGTCGCCGCGGTGATCGGCGTGGCCACGCCGCTGCTCGCCGGCGACGTCATCGACGCGATCGCCGGGGGCGGCCCGGACGCCCGCTCGACAGTGGTCCGGCTCGCCCTGATCATCGCCGCGCTCGCCGTGGCCGACGCGCTGTTCTCCCTGGTCCAGCGGTGGTATTCGGCCCGCATCGGCGAGGGCATCATCCTCGACCTGCGCACCCGGGTGTACGACCACGTCCAGCGGATGCCGTTGCAGTTCTTCACCCGCACCCAGACCGGCGCCCTGGTCAGCCGGCTCAACAACGACGTGCTCGGCGCCCAGCGCGCGTTCACCTCGACGCTGTCCGGCGTGGTCAGCAACGTCATCCAGCTCGTGCTCACCGCCGGGGCGATGCTCGTGCTGTCCTGGCAGATCACCGTGATGGCGCTGGTGCTGCTGCCGATCTTCATCATCCCGGCCCGCCGGGTGGGCCGGCGGCTGGCCGAGATCACCCGCGAGTCGTACAACCTCGACGCCAAGATGAACGCCACGATGACCGAGCGGTTCGGCGTCGCGGGCGCGCTCCTGGTCAAGCTGTTCGGCGCGCCGGAGGTGGAGGCCGACCGGTTCGCCCGCCGGGCCGAGCGCGTACGCGACATCGGCATCCAGTCCGCGATGTACTCGCGGACGTTCTTCGTCGCGATGCTGCTCGTCGCGTCGCTGGCCCAGGCGCTGACGTACGGCGTGGGCGGCTGGCTGGCGGTCACCGGGGCGGTCAGCGCCGGCACCGTCGTCAAGCTCGCACTGCTGCTGACCCGCCTCTACGGCCCGCTGACCGCGCTGTCCAACGTCCGGGTCGACGTGATGAGCGCGCTCGTCTCCTTCGACCGGGTCTTCGAGGTGCTCGACCTGCGCCCGTCCATCGCCGAGAAGCCCGACGCGGTGCCGGTGCCGCGCGGCAACGGCCGGGTCGAGTTCCGCGACGTGCGCTTCCGCTACCCGAGCGCCGCCGAGGTGTCGCTCGCCTCCCTGGAGGAGGTCTCGACCCTCGACCGCACGGTGAACGAGCCGGTGCTCAGGGGTGTCTCGTTCGCCGTCGAGCCGGGGCAGATGGTGGCACTGGTCGGCCCCTCCGGGGCGGGCAAGTCGACGCTGTCCATGCTGATCTCCCGGATCTACGACGTCAGCGACGGCCAGGTGCTGGTCGGTGGCGTCGACGTGCGGGACGCGACGCTCGCCTCGCTGCGCGACGAGATCGGCGTGGTCACCCAGGACTCGCACCTGTTCCACGAGACGATCCGGGAGAACCTGCGCTACGCCAAGCCCGACGCCACCGACGACGAGATCTGGGCGGCGCTGGCCGGCGCGCAGGTCGCCGACCTGGTCCGGGCGCTGCCGGACGGGCTCGACACGACGGTCGGCGAGCGGGGCTACCGCTTCTCCGGCGGCGAGAAGCAGCGCATCGCCATCGCGCGGCTGCTGCTCAAGGCCCCGTCGATCGTGATCCTCGACGAGGCCACCGCCCACCTGGACTCGGAGAGCGAGGCTGCGGTGCAGCGGGCGTTGTCCGTGGCGCTGACCGGGCGTACCGCGCTGGTGATCGCGCACCGGCTCTCCACAGTGCGCGACGCCGACCAGATCCTCGTGCTCGACGAGGGCCGGATCGTGGAGCGCGGCCGGCACGACGAGCTGGTGGCGGTCGGCGGCCTGTACGCCGAGCTGTACCGCACCCAGTTCGCGGTCACCGACTCGCCGGCGCCCCACACCGAGGCCGAGCAGCCCGAGCCGGTGGTGACCACGGTGCCGATGGGCACCTACGTCGCCCACGAGGCCATGCCCCCGGCGGCCGCCAACTAGCCCGCGGTGACCGCGGCGCGCAGCTCGGCGAACGCGGCGCCGAGCGTCTCCGGCGTGAAGTGGGCGTTCAGGCCGCTCGGGTTGGGCAGCACCCAGAGCCGGGCCGCCGCGAGCGTCTCCGGCTGCGGCCCGAAACCGGCCTTCGGCCGGGCGAACCCGATCCGGTACGCGGTCACACCGACCACAGCCACCCAGCGCGGCCGGTAGCGCTCGACCTTCGCGGTGAGCGTGGCGGCGCCGTCGACGAGTTCGTCGGCGGTCAGCTCGTCGGCGCGGGCGCTGGCCCGGGCCACCATGTTGGTGATCCCGAGGCCCAGCGCCGGAAGCGTGTCCTGTTCGCTGGGGTGCAGCAGGCGTGGTGTGAAGCCGCCCCGGTGCAGGGCGGGCCAGAACCGGTTGCCCGGGCGGGCGAAGTGCCAGCCGGTGGCCGCCGACCACAGGCCCGGGTTGATGCCGACGAACAGCACGTCGAGGCCGGGCGCGATCACGTCGGGCAGCAGCCGGTCGGCCGCCGCGGCGAGCTGCTCGCGGCTGGGCCGGGGGTGGCGGCGGGCGGGCGTGCCCGGTCCGGGCGCGGCCTCGGGCCGCCCACCGGCCGGCCGCCGTCGATCGCTCACCGGCCCACCGTCCCGGGTGACCGGCCCGCCGAGGGAAGCCCGACCACCGCAGCCACCGTCACAGCCCGCGCAGCGCGCCGCCGTCGACCGGAACGGTGATCCCGGTGACGTACCCGGCGGCGGGGGAGAGCAGGAACGCGGCCACCCTGCCGAACTCCGCCGGGTCGCCGATGCGCCCGAGCGGGATCGCCGCCTCGGCCTGCGCGCGGGCCCGCTCGGGATCGCCGGAACCGGCCAGCAGCTCCCGGTTGCGGTCGGTCATGATCCGTCCCGGCAGCAGGCTGACCACGCGGACACCGCGCGGGCCGAACTCGTCGGCCATGTCCTTGGCCACGCCAGCCAGACCCGGCCGCAGGCCGTTGGAGATGCCGAGGCCTGGTAGCGGTCCGCGTACCGAGGTGGACAGCACCAGCCCGATCGCGCCGCCGTCGGTGAGCGCGCCGGCCACCGTACGGGCGAGCCGGACGCTGCCCAGGAAGACCGTCTCGAACGACTCCCGCCACTGCTCGTCGGTGACGGTGGCGGCGGTGCCGGGCGGCGGGCCGCCGACCGAGATCAGCGCGCCGTCGAGGCGGCCGAAGTGTTCGCGGGCGGCGGCGACGAGCCGTTCCGGGGTGGCGGGGTCGGCGACGTCGGCGGTCAGCCCGATCGCCCGCTGCGGGTCGCCGAGCGCCTCGACGGCGGCGGCCACCCGTTCCGGGTTACGCGCGGAGACGACCACCCGGGCGCCGTCGGCGACGAGTTGTTCGGCGGTGGCGAAGCCGAGGCCGCCGGAGGCGCCGGTGAGCACGTACACCCGGTCGGCGAGTCCGAGATCCATGCACCGATCCTGCCGTACCGGCGGGTGCCTGTCAGCGCGGGGCGGGCCGCACCAGGCGTACCCGGCCGGCGACCTGGACCGCGACGGCGCCGCCGACGCGGGCGAGGGCCGGCAGCCGGCGTGGCCGGGGCGGGCGGCGGCCGTCGTAGCGGCTCGCGGCCTCGCGCACGGCCAGCTCCTCCGCGCCCAGCGGCGGCAGCGCGTCCCGATCGTGCAGGTCGCGGGCCAGGTCCCAGCCGTCGCGCAGCGACCCGTTCGTGGGACGGCCGTCGGCCCACGTGGTGAACGCGGCCGGCCAGGCGGACCCGAGGCCGGCGGCGACCAGCGGCCAGTGCCGGGCGACGTCGCCGGCCCGCTTGCGCAGCAGCGCCCGGCGGGCCGCCTCGACCGGGGCCGGGGCGAAGCCGGGCGGCAGCGGTCCACCGGCGACGAGCGCGGCGACCAGCTCGGCCTGCCGGGCCGCCAGGTCGCCGCTCACGTGACCACCGGGTGGCCGGACGCGGCGGCCAGCGCGTCCAGCTCGCCGCGCAGCTCGGCGGCGGGTGGGTAGTGCCCGTCGCGTTCCAGCAGCAGCGCGGGCGGCCGGCGCCGGGCGCACAGCTCGCGGACCAGGTCCAGCACGGCGGCGGGCACCGGGTCGGTGTGCGTGTCGTGGTAGAAGCCGCCGTGCTCGGCGCCGCCCGCGACGTGCACGTAGGCGATGCGTTCCAGCGGCAGCCGGTCCAGCAGCGCGGCCGGGTCGCCGCCCCGGTTGCGGGCGTTGGCGTGCACGTTCGCGACGTCGAGCAGCAGCAGCGCGTCGGTGGCGTCGAGGATCTCGGTGAGGAAGTCCGCCTCGTCCAGTTCGTCGTCCGGCCAGTCGAACAGCGCCGCGATCGGTTCCAGGGCCAGCGGCACCGGCAGCTCCGCCTGCGTCCGCCGGACGTTCGCCACCACCGCTGCCACGGCCTCGCGGCTGCGCGGCAGCGGCAGCAGGTGACCGGCCTCCAGGCCGCCGGCCCGCACGAACGCGATGTGCTCGCTCACCAGCGGCGCGTCCAGGGCCGCGGCCACCCCGGCCAGGTGCGCCACCCGCGCCCTGTCGACCGGCTCGGCGCCGCCGAGGGACAGCCGCACCCCGTGGGGTACGACGTCGACGCCGCGTCCGCGCAGCTCGGCGAGCCCGTCCGGGAGCGGCCCGGCCGGGGCGACCGCCTCCGCGACCACCTCGACGAAGCGCAGCCCCGGCAGCCCGGCGACGAAACCGGCGATCTCGGGGCGCCAGCCGATGCCGACGCCGGACGGGCCGCTCATCCGCCGCACCCGCCGCCCCCGCCGCAGCCACCACCCCCGCCGCACGAGCTGCCGCCCCCGCAGGAGCCGCCGCCGGCGGTCGCCCCGCCGCCGCACGAGGTGCCGGAGCTGGCGCCACCCGCGTTGCCCATCGCCTGCCGCTGGATCTCGGCCTGCTCCGCGAAGCCCGGATCCATGGTCCAGAGCGTGGCGGTGCCGAACAGCGCCACGCCCAGCGCCACGTCCGTCGCGCCGTACGTGGAGTACGCGGGCCCGGCGGCCGGCCGCAGCCAGGCGTGCCGGCGGCGCATGTCGTTCAGCGCGGCGGTGGCCGCCCGGGTCCGCCAGGGCACGCGGTTGAGCAGCAAGAACGCCAGGCCGAGCGGGAACAGGCCGAGCAGCAGCCAGCCGGTGGGCCGGTCGTTGAGCAGCCCGGAGACCGCGCGCACGATGCCGATCGCCAGCAGGAATCCGACCAGCAGCGCGCCGCGCCGCAGCGTCCGGCGCCGCTCCTGGTCCAGTGCCAGGCCCCGGCGGACCAGGCCGTCGCGCAGGTCGTCGAGCGCGCGCCGGACCCACTCGTCAGCGGCCAGCTCCCGGGTACGCAGACCCCGGCTCGCCGCGTGGTGGACCGCCTGGTCCAGCGGGGTGGCCCCGGCCGGCAGCGGGCCGCCCGTGGTGAGCCGCCGGTCCGGTCGTACGCCGACCGCGCCGGAGTGGCGCAGCCCGCCGAGCGCGGCCCAGACGGCGAGCTGGTCACCACCGTTGAGGTACGCGACCTGCTGCGGACCCAGGTCGCCGTACGCGGTCACCGCCGTGCCCGCCAGCATCCGCCGCCGGTAGACGATCGCGCCGACCACCAGGACGACGGCGAGCAGCAGGTACCAGCGCAGGAAGACGGGGCCGGGGATGCCCCAGGTGTCGGAAGGGGTCATCGTCTGCTCCTGTCGCGCGGAGGGGTCGCGGCTCATTGTGGAGCAGGCGCGCCAGAGCCGATCTCCTGGAGCGGGGTAGTTACCGGACCGAGACCGGCGCCGGTTCAGTGCCGGCGGACGGCCTCCTCGACCAGGTCGAGCACCCGGGCCAGGTCGCCGGCCGGACGGCCCATCGCCAGGTGCAGCACCAGCCCGTCGTAGGCCAGCTCCAGGAACTGGGCCAGCACGTCGATCGGCACGTCGTCGCGGAGCACGCCGGCTTCGCGCTGGCGCAGCAGGCGCTCCCGGGTGGCCCCGGCGATGGCCTCGGAACGCTCCGCCCAGCGCTTGGCGAAGGCGGGGTCGGTGCGCAGCCGGCGGGAGACCTCCAGCTGGCTGCCGAGCCAGCCGGTGGTGTCCGGCGAGACGGCCCGGGCCAGCAGGTCGCGCATGACCTGCACGAGGCCGTTGCGGGCCACCGTCTCCACCATCGCGGCGGCGTCGTCCTCGGCCACCGCGAGGAACAGGGAGTCCTTGTCCCGGAAGTGGTGGAAGATCGCGCCCCGGGACAGGCCGGTGGCCTCCTCCAGCCGCCGCACGGTGGCGCCCTCGTAGCCGTGCCGGGCGAAACACGCCCGCGCCGCCGCGAGGATCTCCTGTCGGCGCGCGTCGAGCTGGTCCTGACTTACTCTGGGCACGAACGGATCGTCGCAGGTGGAACCGGCCGATGCAAACCGTACGTACGGCTTGAGATGCTCCGACGCTTGATCATCTGCCGCCGTCCGGTGGTTACGATCGGCGGGTGACCGCCCCTCCCGCGCGCCCGCTCACCGTCGCCGCCGTCCAGGCCCAGCCGGTCCCCGGCGACGTCGCCGGCAACGCCGGTGCCGCCGCCCGCCTCGTCGCCCGGGCCGAAGGCGCCCGCGTCGTGGTGCTGCCCGAGCTGTTCCTGCCGGCGTACCACCCGCCGACGCTCGGCGCCGATCCGGACGCCACGGACGTGGCTGCCGACGCCGACGGCCGGGTGACCGACACCCGGCTGGACCCGCTGCGCTCCGCCGCCGCCGACGCGGGCGCGGCAGTGGTGATCGGCGCCGCCGTCCGCCACCCCGACCGGCGGCGCACCATCTCCTCGCTCGTCGTGGACCCGGCCGGCACTGTCACCGCCGCGTACGACAAGCAGCAGCTCTGGAGCGGCGAGCGGGAGCTGTTCGACGCCGGACGCCGGGGCGCCACGATCGAGGTCGACACGTGGCGGCTGGGTCTGGGCGTCTGCTACGACGGCTGTTTCCCGGAGCACGCGCGGGCCGCCGCCGGCGACGGCGCACACGGCTACCTCTGCCCGAGTGGCTACCTGGCCGGCTCGGCGCACCGCCGCGACCTCTACTACGCCGCCCGGGCGCTGGACAACACGATGTACGTGGTGTTCGCCAACTCGGTCGGCGGCACCGATCCGTGGCGCTTCAACGGCGGCGCGGCGGTGTACGACCCGGAGGGCCGGCCGCTGGCCCGGGGCGCCGACACCGGCGAGGACGTGCTGGTGGCCACGCTCGACCCGGACGCGCTGGCCGCCACCCGCGCGGCGCACACGATGCTGCTGGACCGCCCGCTCGACGCCGGGGCGGATCGCGCCGTCCTCGTCGCCTGATCGCCGTGGCGGGGCCCTCGGCCCTGTCGGTGCTCCAGCCGTTCCCGTAGGGTGCCCAGGTGCCGTTGCTCCTGCTCGATCTGGACAACACCCTGCTGGACCGCGACGGGCCGTTCCGCGCCTGGGGAGAACGCTTCCTGGACGGCATCGGCGCGCCCCGGGCCGACCTCGACTGGCTGGTGTCCGTGGACGCGGACGGGCTGACCAACAGGTGGGACGTGGCGGATGCGATCCGCGACCGGTACGCGCTGCGCATCCCCTCGATCGACCTGGTCGACGAGCTGCACGACGGCGTGGTGGCCCACATGCGGCTCGATCCGCTGGTGGCCTGCGCGCTGCGGATCGCGGCCGACGCCGGCTGGGTGCCGGTGGTGGTCACCAACGGCGCGTCCCGTCAACAGGACGCCAAGATCCGCAAGACCGGCCTGGACCGGTACGTCGCCGACTGGGTGATCTCCGAGGAGGCGGGCGTCAGCAAGCCGAACCCGAGGATCTTCGCGCTCGCCGCCCAGCGGGCCCGGATGCCGCTACGGGGCGCGTGGGTGGTCGGCGACAGTCCGGAGGCGGACATCGGCGGCGCGACCGCCGTGGGCCTGCCCAGCGTCTGGCTGCACCGGGGACGCCGCTGGTCCGACCCGAGGTTCGCGCCCACCCGGATCGAGGACGGTCTGATCGCGGCCGTCGCGGCCGTACTGGCCGGCTGACGGCGGCAGCGGCGCGGCCGGCAGGCAGCGCGGCGGCACAGCGGCGCACCACGCGGAAAATCCGTTGACCCGCCGCGGGCGGGGCACGAGCATGGTGCCGCGCGAGTGCGCAGCCGGGTGTGCCCGGTCGAGGAGAGGGGGTCGGTCATGGCCGTTTTCGCAGGGTCGTACCACCTGCCTCCACCAGCCTCGATCGAAGGACAGATCCACCCGTGCGCGATCACGACATCCCGGCGCCGCAGCGCCGTGGCCGCGGCAAGAGCCGCTTCGACGACGACGAACCCGACTTCCTGAAGCGGGGGCGGCACACCCCGCCGACCCTCACCGACCCGGACGCCGAGCCCGAGGCGGAGGACGCCTGGTCCTCCTGGGACCAGGCCGTCCACGGCCCCGAGCCGCACCCGGAGTGGCTGGTCACCGAACTGGCCGCCCGGGACACCGAGCTCGGGGTGCTCAAGACCGGCAAGGAGGCGGACGTCCACCTGGTCCGCCGCGCCGTGCCGGGCACCGACCGCGCGTGCCTGCTGGCGGTCAAGCGGTACCGCGACGCCCAGCACCGGCTGTTCCACCGGGACGCCGGTTACCTGGAGGGCCGCCGGGTACGCCGGTCCCGTGAGATGCGGGCGATGACCGGCCGCACCGCGTTCGGCCGGCAGATGATCGCCGGGCAGTGGGCGGCGGCCGAGTTCGCCGCGTTGTCCCAGCTCTGGGAGATCGGGGCCGCCTCCGGGCGGATCGCCGTGCCCTACCCGGTGCAGCTGCTCGGCACCGAGCTGATGCTGGAGTTCGTCGGCGACGCCGAGGCGGGGGAGGCCGCGCCGCGGCTGGCCCAGGTCCGGCCCGACGACGACGAGCTGCGCGACCTGTGGGACCAGCTCGTGGAGGCGCTGACTGTGCTCGCCCGGGCCGGGTACGCACACGGCGACCTGTCGCCGTACAACCTGCTGGTGCACGCGGGCCGGCTGGTGATGATCGACCTGCCGCAGGTGGTCGACGTGGTGGCCAACCCGCAGGGGGCCGACTTCCTGGCCCGCGACGTGCGGGTGGTGGCCGCCTGGTTCACCGCCCGCGGGATGCCCGCGACGGTGACCGACCCGATGGCGCTGACCGAGGCGCTGCTGCGGGAGGCGGGCATCCGCTGACCCGGCGGGCGTCCCGGGCGGGAGACCGCCCGGGACGCCCGCCGGTCCGGGTCACTGGAGGTAGCGCTCGACCTCCGGCACCGGGCGCTCGCCCTGGGCGTCCGGGTCGCCGTGCGCCTGGCGGGCGGCCCGGCGGCGGCGCAGCAGGTCCCAGCACTGGTCCAGGGACTCCTCCAGCGCGCGCAGCCGCTCCCGCGCCTCGTCGTCGGTGCCGGCCTCGTGCTGCTGCGCGTCGGCACGCAGCCGGTGCTCCTCGTCGACGAGTTCCGAGATCCGGCTGAGGATGGTCTTGTCGTCCATGCCCGAAGCTTGGCACAGCGGACGGGTCCGCGCCCGCGTTCTGCCGCCGTCCGCCGGAGGTGAGCGTTGCTCGCTCTCCGCAACGGCCACTGTGTACGCGAGTGACGCATATCCCACCGGCTCCATTCTCGACAAAGAGATTGTTGCTACGTGAAATATCCTCCGACCTGCCTTTTGATCTGCGGCTCAGGATGGCATGCTCGCGAGCAACGTCACGGGTCGATACGGAGTCGCGACCCTGAGTCAACCGAGGGAGCGTTCAGGTGCCCGAACCAACGGACACACCGAGGCCCACCGGCCGACCCCGAACCGTGCCGCTGCGGCAGATCCTGCCGGCGGTGCTCCGCGACCCCGCCCGGGCCCTCATCGACATCGGTAACCGTACCGAAGGCGACCTGGTCCGGCTCAACCTCGGCTCGTTCCGTCCCTACCTGGTCACCCACCCCAAGCACGTGCAGCACGTCCTGCGCGACCGGGCGGACAACTACGAACGGGCCGGTGACGGGCTGTTCTGGCGCCCGGTCAAGCGGCTGTTCGGCGAGGGGATCCTCGGCGAGGGGCAGATCTGGTCGGCCAGCCGCCGGATGCTCCAGCCGATGTTCACCGCCAAGCGGGTCGAGGCGCTGGTCGACGGGATGGCCGACGCGATCCGCGACGCGGTGGAGGAGCTGGACGAGCCGGCCCGCGCCGGGCAGCCGGTCGACATCGGCGTGGAGCAGGCGCGGATCGTCAGCCGGGCGATCATGAAGGTGCTCTTCGCCGACCGGATCTCGGTGCCGGACGCGATGCGCGTGATCGAGGCGCAGGACCGGATCGCCACCGCCGTCATCCCCCGGATCATCGTGCCGTTCGCGCCTCTGTCCCTGCCGATGCCGGGGGACCGCACGTTCGCCCGCGCCGTCCGCATCGTCGACGACGTGCTGGTGCCGATCGTCCGCGAGACACGCGAGTCCGCCGACCAGGGCGACGACGTCATCTCGACGCTCTGGCAGGCCCGCACCGACGACGGGCGGCAGCTCGACGAGCGGCAGGTCCGCAACGACACAGTGGCGATGTTCGCCGCCACCACGGAGACCACCATCAACGTGCTGACCTGGGCCTGGCCGCACCTGGACCAGCACCCCGAGGTGGCCGAGCGGCTCTACGCCGAGATCGACGAGGTGGTCGGCGGCGAGCCGGTACGCCGCGAGCACCTGAGCCGCCTCACGTACACCCGGATGGTGCTCGACGAGTTGCTGCGGCTCTACCCGATCGGGTGGATCATCCCGCGCCGCGCGGTCGCCGAGGACGTCATCGACGGCGTGCCGATCGAGCCCGGCGCCACGATGGCGGTCAGCCCGCTGATCACCCAGCGGATGCGGCAGTTCTGGGACCGTCCGGACGAGTTCGACCCGGAACGGTTCCGCCCCGAGCGGGTCCGGGCCCGGCACCGGTACGCCCACTTCCCGTTCGGCGGCGGGCCGCACCAGTGCCTCGGCATGTACCTGTTCTACCTGGAGGCCCAGCTCATCCTCGCCACCATGCTCAGCCGCTACCGGTTCCGGCTGCACCGCCCCGGCGTACCCGGACTGCGGCTGGCCGCGGCCCTGCGGCCGCGCGAACGCGTCGAGCTGACGCTCGTCGCCGCCGGGCGGACGGAGCCGGCATGACCGACGGGCCGACACCCGATCCGCTTGCGGTCGCCGCGGAGCAGGGCCGGGTCTGCGCGCTCGCCGCGCAGGGCCAGCGCGGCCTGCGCAGGGCCGCCGCCGCGCATCCCGAGCTGTTCCCCGGCGACCCGTTCGACGCGACGCTGTTCAGCAGCATCGCGCAGGCGATGGCGTTCAGCGCCCCCTGGCACACCGCCGCCGAACTCGCGGTGACCAACCGCGCGGTCCTCTGGGGCTTCGCCGTCGACTGGCTGGTCGACCACCAGGCCACCAGCCGGGCCGAGGTCGACCGGATCACCGGCGTCTGCCTGGACGTGCTCGACGGCGGCGAGTCCGCCGACCCGCTGGGCCGGTTCCTCGCCGAGTTGCGGGACGACGTCGCCGCCGCGCCCGCCTATCCGGCGCTGCGCGGCCACTGGCGGGACACGATGGCGCGCACGCTCGACGCGATGGCCCGCGAGTGGGACTGGCGGGGCACCGGCCGCCCCACCCTGGACGACTATCTGGCCAACGCCGACAACCTCGCCGCCACAGTGGTGAACGTGGCGCACTGGATCCACACCGGATCGGTGTCCGACGCCGGCACGCTGGAGCGGCTGATCCAGGTCGGCGACGAGGTCCAGCGGGCCCTGCGCCTGGTCAACGACCTCGGCACCCACCGCCGCGACGCCGAGTCCGGCGACCTCAACGCGCTGCTGCTGGTCGACGACCCGGCCGAGGTCGAGCGGCGCTTCGCCGAGCAGGTCGACCACTGCCGCGTCCTGCTGGCGAAGCTGGCCGGCGAGGTGCCGCGGGAGGCCGACTTCCTGTCCCGGCAGCTCGGCTTCACCACCGGCTTCTACCGGAACACCGATTTCTGGGGCGTGCGGTGACGCTCACCGCCGGATCGGTGCCCGCCACCCGGTCCGGGACCACGCACGACCTGATCACGGCGCTCGGCGGTGAACCGGAGGGGCAGACGTCGCCGTCGGTCTACGAGACCGGACGGCTGGTCGCGCTCGCGCCCTGGCTCGATGGCCACGACCGGCGCGTGGCCTGGCTGCTGGACCGGCAGCGTCCGGACGGCGGCTGGGGCGGTGCCGGCGGGTACGCGCTGGTGCCGACGCTGAGCGCGGTCGAGGCGCTGCTGACCGTGCTGCACCGCGACGGCCCGGCCGCCGCGCCCGCCGCCGCCGCGCACCGAGGGCTGGCGTACCTGACCGGCGCGCTGCGCGCCGGCGCCCCGCCGGACCTGCCGGCCACCGACCTGATCGTGCCGGCGCTGCTGACCGCTGTGGACCGGCATCTCGACGGGCCGGCCGGTCCGCCACCCGGGCTGGCCGAGTGGGCCGGCCGGCCCCGTCTGCCGCTGCCGGCGGGTCTCGACGCGGCCCGGCTGACCCGGGTACGCGGACTGCTCGCCACCGGGAGGCCGGTACCGGAGAAGCTGGCGCACGCGCTGGAGGTGGCGGGCGAGCTGGCGTACCGCGCGCCCGGGGTGCGTCCCTCGGCCAGCGGCGCGGTCGGCGCCTCACCCGCCGCGACCGCCGCCTGGCTGGGCGGTCCGGAGCCCGGGCCGGCACTGGACTACCTGAACGCTGTCGCCCGGCCCGGTCCGGTGCCCTGCGCGAGCCCGATCACCGTCTTCGAACGGGCCTGGGTGCTCGGCATCCTGGTCCGGGCCGGCGTGCCGGTCGGCGCGCCCGACCCGGTGCTGACCGAGCTGCGCGCCGCTGTCGGACCGGCCGGTGCGGCCACCGCGCCCGGCCTGCCCGCCGACGCCGACACCACGGCGGTCACGCTCTACGCGCTGGCCCGGCTGGGCCGCGCGCCCGGCGTCGCGCCGCTGGCCGGGTTCGACACCGGACGGCACTTCTGCACCTGGCCGGGGGAGGACGGGGCGTCGCTGACCACGAACGCGCACGTGCTCGACGCGCTCGGCGAGCAACCGAGCGCGCCCGGCGTCACCGGCGCCCGGCGCCGGGTCACCGAGTGGCTGCTGGGCCGGCAGGAGCCGGACGGGCGGTGGGAGGACCGCTGGCACGCCTCGCCGTACTACGCCACCTACGCGGTGCTGCTGGCGCTCGCCGACCACGCGCCGGACGGCGCGGCGCGTACCGCGGTCGAGCGGGGGGTGGCCTGGCTGCTGGACACGCAGCGCCCGGACGGCTCCTGGGGACGGTGGGACGGCACCGCCGAGGAGACCGCGTACGCGGTGCTCGCCCTGGCCGACGCGGGCCGGTCCGGCGACTCCCGGATCACGTCGGCGCTGGCGCGGGGGCGCCGTCGACTGTCCGAGCTGGACGGATGCGACGGTGAACCGGCACTATGGCACGACAAGGACCTCTACCGCCCGACGCGGATCGTGCGCGCCGCGGTGCTGGCGGCCTCCGGCCGTGCCGGGGCGGCCCGGCACGGGGCCGCACCTACCATGATCAGGATCGCTTGAATGAGGTTCCCGACGGCTGCTAGCGTGCGCCGGAGTCGATCGGATTTCGGACCGACCGAAGACCGGGCCAGGACGGTGTGATGGGTTCCCGCAGTACGAATCTCCGTACGAAGATCATCGCGCTGCTGGCGTCGCTGACCGCGCTCTGGGCGTTCGCCGCATGGGTGACCGTACGGGACGGATTCAACCTGCTCGGCGTGCAGACGCTCAACGCGCGCGTCTTCGAACCGAGCGACCCGCTGCTTCTGGAGCTGCAGGCCGAGCGGCGGCTGTCGCTGCGCTACCTCGGCGAGTCCGACCCGAGCCGGTTGCAGGAGCTGGAGGCCCAGCGCGCGCGTACCGACGAGACCGCCGGCGCGCTGTGGCGCTCGGTGCGGGACTGGCGCACCGAGATCCCGGCCAGCGAGGAGCTGATGCAGCGGCTCGACGAGCTGAAGGCCGAGCTGGACCAGCTCGGCCAGGTACGCGCCGACGTCAGCCGCAAGACCATCGACCGGACCACCACGCTCATCGCGTACGACGACGCGGTCGACGGGATCTTCGCGGTCTTCGACGCCCTCGGCGGCCTCGACGACGACGAGATCGCCGAGGACACCGCCGCGCTCATCGACCTCAACCGGTCCCGGGAGCTGCTGTCCCAACAGGACGCGCTGCTCACCGGCGCGATCGCGGCCAACCGGATCACCGTCGGCGAGCAGACCGCGTTCGCCCGCCTGGTCGGCGCGCAGTGGTTCCTCGCCGACCGCACCGCCCGCGAACTCGCCCCCGGCGACCGTGCCCGCTTCGAGCGGATGGTCGAGGGCGACGCGTTCCAGCAGCTCCGCACGCTCCAGGACCAGGTGCTCGCGGCCAAGGGCGCCGAGGTGCGCCCGCCGGTGACCGCCGCGGCCTGGCAGGCCGCCGCCGAGAAGGCGATGGCCGACCTGCGCGAGGTGATCCTCGCTGGCGGTGAGGACATCGTCTCCCGGGCCACGCCGGTCGCGGTGGGCGTCATCGTGCGGCTGGTGCTCGCCGCCGGTCTCGGCCTGATCGCCGTCATCGCCTCCGTGGTCGTGTCGATCACCACGGCGCGGGCGCTCGTCCGCCAGCTCGAACGGCTCCGCGAGGCCGCCTTCAAGCTGGCGCACGAACGGCTGCCGAGCGTCGTGGAGCGACTGGGCCGCGGCGAGGAGGTGGACGTCGCCCGCGAGGCGCCACCCCTGCAGTTCGGCGACGACGAGATCGGCCAGGTGGGCAAGGCGTTCAACGTCGTGCAGGAGACCGCCGTCCGGACCGCCGTCGAGCAGGCCGAACTGCGCCGCAGTGTCCGCGACGTGTTCCTCAGCCTGGCCCGGCGCACCCAGGCGCTCGTGCACCGGCAGCTGACGCTGCTGGACGCGATGGAACGCCGGGAACACGACGCCGAGGAGCTGGAGGACCTGTTCCGGGTCGACCACCTGGCCACCCGGATGCGGCGCAACGCGGAGAACCTGATCGTGCTCTCCGGCTCGACGCCGGGCCGGGCCTGGCGGCGCAACGTCCCCATGGTCGACGTGGTCCGCGGCGCGGTCGCCGAGGTCGAGGACTACACCCGGGTCACCGTGTTCCCGCTCGGCGAGGTGTCGCTCACCGGCCGCGCCGTCGGTGACGTGATCCACCTGCTGGCCGAGCTGATCGAGAACGGGCTCTCCTTCTCGCCGCCGCAGACCACTGTGGAGGTCCGCGGTCAGCTCGTGGTCAACGGCTTCGCCATCGAGATCGAGGACCGCGGCCTCGGCATGAGCGCCGACGAGCTGGCCGCCGCCAACGCGCGCATCGTCGACCGGTCCGAGCTGAACCTCGCCGACGCCGCCCGGCTCGGCCTGTTCGTGGTCAGCCGGCTCACCGAGCGGCACGGCGTCAAGGTGCAGCTCAAGGAGTCCGCGTACGGCGGCACCACCGCAGTGGTGCTGATCCCGCGTGAACTGATCACCGCCGACGGCGCCGACGAGGCCGACGCCCTTCCCGCACCCGGGACGGCCCTGCCCGCGGCGCCCGCGCCGGACCCGGCGCGGAGCACGCCGGCCGGCGACGGCGACGGGCCGGCGATCCCGTCCGGCCCGGACGGCGGCGCCGAACCGGACCAGCCGGCCGAGCCCGCCCCGCAGGCGCCGGAGCCGGTGACCCAGGCACCTCGGCTGACCCCCTCCGGGCTGCCCGCCCGTACCCGTAAGCGGCAGCCCGCGGTGGCGGGGCCCACCACGGAGCTCGCGGTGGTGGAGCGTCGGCCCGCCGCCACGACCGACGCGGCAGAGGCGTCGCCGGCGGCGGAGCCGGAGACCGAGGCGGAGACGGCGCCGGTCACCGACGCGGGACTGCCGGTCCGGGTTCGCCAGGCCAGCCTCGTGCCGGAGCTGCGGCACGACCAGACCGGGGCGGACGACGACGCCGCCGACGACGACACGGCGCGTGCACCGGAGCAGGTGCGCCGGATGATGAGCTCCTACCAGAGCGGCACCCGACGCGGCCGTACCGATGCCGCGCGCCTGCTCGGCGGAGCGCAGGGGGCCGGCGGTGGGCCGGCCGACGCGGACGAGCAGGTTACCTGACCGGGACGTCGACGCGACGGAAACCGGAAGCTGACGGCACACCAGCCGGGAAGATGAGGACGACGAGTGGCGCAGAAGACGGCTTCGAGCGCGGATCTGACGTGGCTGCTGGATGACCTGGTCGGCCGGGTCAAGCAGGCGGAGCACGCCGTGGCGCTCTCCACCGACGGACTGTTGATGGCCTCGTCCCGCGGATTGAGCCGGGACGACGGCGAGCACCTGGCCGCGATGGCGGCGGGCATCCAGAGCCTGGCCCGCGGCGCGGGCAAGCGGTTCGGTGGCGGGCACGTACAGCAGACCATCATCGAGATGCAGTCCTCCTTCCTGTTCGTCACCGCGGCCGGGCGCAACGCCTGCCTGGCGGTGCTGGCCTCGGAGGACGCGGACGTCGGCCTGATCGCGTACGAGATGGCCATGCTCGTCACCCGGGTCGGCCGGTTCGTCGCGTCACCGACCCGGGAACAGCCCCTCGGCGAGAACGCGGCACGATGACCGGCCGGGGGGACTCCGCGGAGCAGGAGTGGGTGGACGACCACGCCGGCCCGGTGGTGCGCCCGTACGCGGTGACCGGAGGCCGGGCCCGCCCGGTCACCGGCACGTTCGACCTGATCTCGCTGGTCACCTCGACCCGCACCGATGTCGGGTCGGAGTCCGGGCTGGGCCCGGAGCACGTGGCGATCGTCGGCCTCTGCCAGCGGATCCTCTCCGTGGCCGAGATCGCCGCCCATCTCGACCTGCCGGTGGGCACGGTCCGGGTCCTCCTCGGAGACCTGGCCGCCCGCAGCCTGGTACAGGTACGCGAGCCGCGCGCGACCACCGCCGGCCTTCCCGACGAGCACGTTTTCGAGGCGGTTATCAATGGACTACGGGCGCTCTGAGCGGCCGGCGGGCGCCGCGCCGCTGCCCACCGCGATCAAGATCCTGATCGCGGGCGGGTTCGGCGTCGGCAAGACCACAATGGTCGGCGCGGTCAGTGAGACCCGCCCGCTGCGGACCGAGGAGGTGCTGACCGAGACCGGGATCGGCATCGACGACCTGTCCGGCATCGAGGAGAAGTCGACCACCACTGTGGCGATGGACTTCGGCCGCATCACCATCAGCGACGACCTGGTGCTCTACCTGTTCGGCACGCCCGGGCAGGACCGGTTCTGGTTCGTCTGGGACGAGCTGGCGCTCGGCGCGCTCGGCGCGGTGGTGCTCGCCGACACCCGCCGGCTGGCCGACTGCTTCCCGTCGATCGACTACTTCGAGGGGCGCGGTACGCCGTTCGTGGTGGCGGTGAACTGCTTCGAGGGCGCCAAGACGTTCCGTCTGGACGAGGTGCAGGCCGCGCTCGACCTGGACCCGGGTGTGCCGGTGGTGCTGTGCGACGCGCGCAAGCGGGAGTCGGCCAAGGAGGTGCTGATCACGCTGCTGGAGCACGCCATGAAGCTGCGGGAGGCGCGCCGCCGCGCCGCCGAGGACTGAGCGGTCACAACATCGACGGGGGAGTGGCGATGACCGAGGTGACGGTCCGGGCGATGAACCCGGACGAGTTCGACAGATGGCAGGACGAGCTGGCCGCCGGGTACGCGCGGGAGCACGTCACGGCCGGTAACTGGACGCCCGAGGAGGCGCTCGGCCGGGCCCGGGAGGCCACCGCCGGCTTTCTGCCGCAGGGCATGGCCACGCCCGGCATGCTGTTCCTGGTCGGCGAGCTGGCAGACGGCTCACCGGTCGGCCGGCTGTGGATCGGCCTGACCCACCCGCGCGGTCTCGCCGACTGCGCGTTCCTCTACGACATCGAGGTGGCCGCCGGGCACCGGGGCCGGGGCCTCGGGCGGGCGCTGCTCGCGGCCGGGGAGCGGGCGGCCCGGGAGCACGGCGCGCAGGCGCTGGAGCTGAACGTCTTCGGCGCAAACGAGACGGCCCGCAAGCTGTACGAGACGTCCGGCTACCGGGTGGTCACCCAGCAGATGCGCAAGGATCTGTCCTAACGCCGGTCCTCACAGGCGGGTGGCGGTGCGGACCAGCCCGGCCAGGGCCCGGGACCTGCTGTGCGGCGGCCAGGCGATCACGGTGGTCACCGTCGGCGCGTCCGGCACCGGCACGGCGGCCATGTCCGGCCACAGCAGCGACCGGCACGACTCCGGCAGCAGCACCGCGGTACGCCCGAGCGCGACCAGCTGGAGCAACTGGGAGTGGTCCCGCACCTCGGGGCCCGGCCCGTCCGGGTAGGTGCCGTCGCGCAGCGGCCAGCGCGGCAGCGGCAGGCGGGGCAGCGTCTCGACGTCGGCCATCCGCAGCTGCGCCCGCCCGGCCAGCGGATGCCCCGCCGGCAGGACCACCACCTGCTGTTCCGTCACCAGTTCCTCGGTGTCCAGTCCGGTCGTCGAGTCGAACGGCAGGTGCAGCAGCGCCACGTCGGCCCGACCGTCGCGCAGCAGCCGTTCCTGCTCACCGATGCCGGACAGCAGCACCTCCACCCGGACCGCGTCCGGCTCGGCGGCGTACGCGTCGAGCAGTTTCGGCAGCAGCTCGCTCGACGCCCCCGCCTTCGTCGCCAGCACGAGCCCGGCGCCGCCGTTCGCGGCCTCACCGGCGCGGCGGGTACGGCGGTCCGCGGCGTCCACGGCGTCCAGGGCCGCGCGGCCCTCGCGGAGCAGCACCGACCCGGCCCCGGTGAGCGCGACGCGGCGACTGTCCCGTTCCAGCAGCGTCACGCCGAGGCGCCGTTCGAGCTGGCGGATCGCCCGCGACAGCGGCGGCTGGGCGATGCCGAGGCGGCGCGCGGCGCGGCCGAAGTGCAGTTCCTCGGCGACCGCGACGAAGTAGCGAAGCTCTCGCGTCTCCATCCCGCCACCGTACCGCCGGATCGATACCCGTCGGGTATCGCCCGCTACCGAGGTGGTGTTGGAGGCCCGCCCGCCGCGCGGACAGGATCGACACCATGAGTGAACGGACGATCGCGCTGGTGACCGGCGCGAACAAGGGAATCGGGTACGAGATCGCGGCCGGCCTGGGCGCGCTCGGCTGGCGGGTGGGCGTCGGCGCCCGGGACGGGCAGCGGCTCGCCGAGGCGGTGGCGAAGCTGCGCGCGGGCGGCGTGGACGCGTTCGCCGTACCGCTGGACGTGACCGACGACGCGAGCGTGACCGCCGCCGCCCGGCTGCTGGAGACGGAGGCCGGTGGCCTGGACGTGCTCGTCAACAACGCCGGCGTGACAGGTGGCGTGCCCCAGCACCCCGGTGACGTGGACGTCGCGACCATCAGGGCCGCCGTCGAGGTGAACGTGATCGGGGTGGTCCGGGTGACCGAGGCGATGCTGCCGTTGCTGCGCCGCTCGGCCTCGCCCCGGATCGTCAACATGTCCAGCGGCGTCGGCTCGCTGACCCGGCAGAGCGCCTCCACAGGCGAGGACCAGACCGGTCCGCTGTCGGTCGCGTACGCGCCGTCCAAGAGCATGCTCAACGCGGTGACGATCCAGTACGCACGTGCGCTCGCCGGGACGAACATCCTGGTCAACGCCGGCTGCCCCGGCTTCACCGCGACCGACCTGAACGGCTTCCGGGGCGTGCGGACCCCACAGCAGGGCGCGGCGGTCGCGATCAAGCTGGCGACGCTGCCCGACGACGGGCCGACCGGCGGCTACGTCGAGGACGCGGGCACGATCCCGTGGTGAGCGCCGCCCGTCAGCACCACATGACCGGGTTGCCGGTGGCCACCGACGCCGCGCACAGCCGGCGCAGCGGCTCCACGATGTAGGCGAAGTCCTCGCCCGGCCGGCTTCGGGTCCGCACCGCGAGCCGTTCGGGCGGCGGCTCGCCGTGCTCGCCCACCGGCCGCATCGCCACTGTCGTCCGCGTCCCGCCGGCGGTGAACTCCACCCGGTCGCCGGGCAGCGGCCGCTGGCCGAACCGGACGGCCCGGAACAGCGTCACCGGCGGGTCGGCGCGGTCGAGGACGAAGAAGCCGTCCGGGTCGACGCCCGCCTGAAAGCCCGGGCCGAACATGAACAACCCGCGGTAGGCCTCGACGTACTGCATCACGACCGCGCCGGTCGCCTCGTCGATCAGCTCGACCTCGTCGGTGATCCGGTCGGTGCCTGCGATCACGTCCAGCTCGGCGAGCGCGACCGCTGCCCGGTCGGCGGGCAGCGAGCCGCCGTTGGCGTCCGGCAGCGCGGCGGCGAGCGTCGGGAAACGGTGCTCGCCGGCCGCGCGCAACGCCTGCTGGAACAGGCGTACGCCGGCCCAGTTGGACACGCGCTCGCTGACCAGCTCCATGTGCCGGTGCGGGCAGGCGTCCCCGGTCATCCACGCGTAGAAGGCGTTGTCGGCGGCCCCGTCGTACTCGCCGGCCTGCACCAGCGCGAGCCACCCGTCCTCGTCGTAGCCGACCGGCCCGATCGGGCACGGCGTGGCGAGGCCGTCCTGCCAGCACCGGCAGTACACGAACGCGTCGAGTCCCACGCCGGCACGCTACCGGCGCCCGCCCCGGCGCCGCGCGCCGGTTTCGGCGGCTCAGGTGCCCGCGCACCGGCTCGCGACCGCTCGGGTGCCCGCGCGCCGATTCGCGGCGGCTCAGGTGACGGCGAGCAGCACGGCGTCGCCGCTCGCCGCCGCGTCGCGGTAGAAGTCGCGCAGCGCGGTGAAGTAGGGCAGCAGGTAGCCGTCGAACTCGTCGTCGCCGTCGTCCCAGATGTGCGGGTAGATCTCGGCCTCCGACATGGCCTCCGGGTCGAAGCGGGCCCGCAGCGTCGCGTCGTCCACCGCGTCGAGCCCGGCGGCCACGGTGCGGACCGCATCCGGCATGAGCAGCCGGGCCGGGCCCATGCCGAGATCCGGCCCGATCGGGTCGCCGCCGACGATCGCCGGCCCGGCGTCGCCCCGGATCTCGTACGTGGTGCCGGTCAGCAGGTAGTGCAGCCCGTGCCACGCCTTGTCGAGGTCGAGTTCGTCCGGACCGCCCTGGAACAGCGTGCCGACCGTGTCCGGATCGGCCAGTACCGTCGCCAGTTCCGCGCCGGACAGCCGGCGTGCGGCGAACACCATGCCCATGTGGTCGTCTCCCCGGGGGGTGTCTGTGGAAATCGGCGGCAGCGTAACGCAGGCGTCCGACAGCCGTGTGATCATCGGCGTATGGCCACTGACACCCGGCACCTCAGCGTCCACATCGATCGTCCGGTGGCGGAGGTCTACGCCTTCGCCGCCGACCCGGCGAACCTGGCCCGCTGGGCGCCGGGCCTCGGCGGTTCGGTCGTGCCCGTCGACGGCCACTGGTTCGTGGACACACCCGAAGGGCGGGCGCGGCTCACGTTCGCCCCTGCCAACGAGTACGGCGTGCTCGACCACGAGGTGCTGACGCCGTCGGGCGAGACGGTGTACGTGCCGTTGCGCGCCATCGCCGACGGCGACGCCACCGAGGTGGTGTTCAGCCTGCGGCGGATGCCCGGCATGAGCGACGCGGACTTCGACCGGGACACCGCGCTCGTGGAGGCGGACCTGGCCCGGCTCAAGGCCGTACTGGAGAGCGCCACCGGCTGACCGGCGCCCGTGGTCATTCCGGCGTGCCCGTCCGTGCCGCCGTCCGGAGGATGCCGTCGAGGCCCTCGTCGAACAGCAGGTCGTCGTCCCATCGGGTGTCGTCGAGATGGCCGGAGGCGTCGAGGGTCGGATAGGCGTCGGCGTTCGCGGCGATGTGGTCGCGGGCTGCGGCTCTCGCGTCCGGGTCCGCGCTCCGGTGCCACGTGGCTTCCGTGAGCGAGGCGCCGATGACGTAGTTGGCGAGCAGTCGCGTGGCCACCGCGAGCCGAAGTCCGTGACAGCCGCCCCGCACGAGCGCCGACTGCAGGAATTCGGTACGGGCCAGGACGTTGGGCCCGAGCATCGGACGTCCGACCAGCTTCGGTGCCCAGGGATGGCGCAGCATGACGCCGCGCCAGGCCCGGACCAGGACGCGGATGTCCTCCATCCAGTCGTCGCCGGCATCCGGAACCGGCACGTCGCCGAAGACACGGTCGACGGCCAGGTCGAGGACGTCGTCCTTCGTCTTCACGTGCCAGTACAGGGCGGTGGCGGTCACGTCGAGCCGCTGGGCGAGCAGGCGCATCGTCAGGCCCTCGACGCCGTGCTCGTCCAGCACCGTCACCGCGAGTTCCACGATGCGTTCGAGGGTCAGTGGCGGCTTGCGCCGCGCCCGCGGCGGCCCTGCCCGCAGCCACACCGGTGTCGTCGGCGCACCGGGATCTGTCGCGGTCATGGAGCCACTCTAGTTCACTGGACAGGCAGCTTAACAACGGTAAGCTCATTGAACAGACGAAAGTCCGGCCTCGACAGTGGGCAAGGAGGGCACGGCATGCCTCTGCTGCGAGTCCACCTCGACAGCGACCCGGCCACGGCCCGCCGAGTCCTGCACCTGCATCGCGAGGGCGGCGTCCATCACGAGTCGCGGGAAGCGGCCCGGGAACAGGTGTGGCGCCAGGGCCGCACCCCGGCCGGTGACCCGGTCTTCGTCGGCATCACCAACGGGCGCCGCAACGTGCAACTGCTCTACGACGTCGAGGTCTACTCCGACACCGGTCCGTGAACGGCTCGCCGGCACGCATGTTCACTGAAATGGGAATTGCGGCCGGGCTCGGCCGGAGATCGTGAGCGGGAGGGAATTCGGCGCACCGGTGCGCCGGCGTTCGAATCCGGCTCACGCAGTCCGGCTCACGCAGTCCGGCGAACGCAATTCGGTGATTCAGTCGCCGATGGCGTCCCGCATTCGTTCCCTCGTCCAGTATTCGGACGGGTCGGTGGCGCCGGGGCTCGGATTGTGCGTCGCGACCACCGGGCCGGGCGGCGCCGGTCGCCCCGCGTCGCCCTCGCGCGCCGCGAGGACCACGACGGCCGCGGCGACGGCGAGCGCCGCGACGGCGGCCGCGCCGAGCAGCACACGATGTGACATGTCGCCTCCTCCGGGCCGGGTGCCGGTCCGCCTGGTGCCGGCCCGCCTGGTGCGCCGGGTGGCACACCAGGCGGACCGTCGTTCACCAGGTGTCGTTCGCGTACGTGTTGTAGAGCGTCCCCACCACCGCGGCGGAGAAGTACGGCGAGCCGTTCGTGTTCGAGCCGCTCGAGTAGCTCATCACCCCGTGCACGTCACCACGCCTGGTGGTGTTGTCGTAGCTGTAGTACCACGGGCCGCCGCTCGAACCGCCCCCGAAGCCGCAGTTCATCTCGATCCGGTTGCTGCCCGCGTCCCGCGACGTGCCCGAGCAGACCCACTGGATCTCGCCGCTGTCCTTGTTGCTCGGGTAGCCGAAGATGTCGTAGTGGTACGCCCGGCCACCGCCGGTGAGCAGCCCGTTGGCGCCGACCGCGTCCACGATCGACCGGCTGCCGTAGACGAGCGCGACGGCCACGTCGTACTGCCGCTTACGGGTGCTGATCCAGCCGCTCGGCACCGCGAGCGTGGACCAGTCCCAGGTGCCGTACGGCTGCGCGCCGTTGCGGTACGACGGCACGAACATCCAGTTCGCGGTGTGCCAGTCCCGGCCCGGCCCGTCGTGCACGCAGTGCGCGGCGGTGAAGACCATGTTGCGCGCCGGACTGTTCACCACGCTCGCCGAGCAGTAGTGGCCGAGACCGTCGGTGGAACTGGTGTAGAAGATCTTCCCCACCGTGATCGACTCGTTCAGTTGGGTGCCGAAGCCGCTGCCGTCCTTCGGTGCCACCGCCTCCGCGAAGCGCCGCACCCGCTCCGCGGTGGGGCTCTGGGTGACCGGGCCGGCGGCCTTCTCCACCTCGTCGGCGGGAGTGGCCGCCGCCATGCGCTCGGCCGTCCAGTAGGCCCTGGCCTGCGAGGACGACCCCGCCTTGCGCTCGATCGACGTGACAGCAGCCGGAGCGGCCGTGCCTGCGGCGGTGCCGGTGCCGGCCAGTGCCGGAGTGCCGGCGAGGATCGCCGGCAGGATCAGGGCCGGCAGGGCCAGAAGTCTGATCGTCGTCTTCATGAAATCCTTCCCAGTGTTCGATTCCCGGATCGAAACTGGAGCGCCCCCGTTGTGCATCGCGATATCGGCAACGTATCGACGGGCTTCGGAGCGTGTCAACGAATCATGGACGTCGATTGTTTGCGGTGTCGGATGTGCGATCGGGGGGGGGCGAGGGACATCACCGAATTGCAATTTCGCGATGAGTGGGATGCCGGCTTCAGCGGTCGTTCGTTGCCGCCGGTTCGTGAGCGGCGCTCGGCCTCGGTAGCCTCGAAGCCGTGACGAAGGGGCCGGGGCCACGATGACTGCTGATCCGCCGCCCGCCACCGGACGACTGACCTTCGCCGAGATGACCGTCGACGACCTCGACGACATGGCCGCCCTTCTCGGCGACCCGGTCGTGATGCGCTACTACCCGCGACCGAAGATCCGGGCGGAGGCACTGGACTGGATCCGCTGGAACGAGGACCTCTACCGCGGCCACGGCTTCGGACTGTGGGTGCTCAGGTCACGGGCGACAGGCGAGTTCGTCGGCGACTGCGGTCTCACTCCGCAGCCGGTGGACGGGGTGATGGAGGTCGAAGTCGGTTACCACCTGCGGACCGGGATGCAGGGTCGCGGATTCGCCACGGAGGCGGCGGCCGCGTGTCGCGACCACGCGCGCGATCGGCTGGGCGTCGACCGTCTCGTCGCGATCATCCACCCGGACAACATGCCCTCACAGCGGGTCGCGGAGCGGATCGGGCTGAGCTTCGAGCGTGCGACGACGCCCGAATCGGGGGATCCGGTGCACGTGTACGCCGCGCGTCTGGCCTGACCGGGCTCAGCGGCGGGCCGACGTCACGAACCGGGTCCACGCGGCCGGGGTGAAGGTGAGCACCGGACCGGCCGGGTCCTTCGAGTCGCGGACGCCGACCACACCGGGCAGGTTGCCGGCGACCTCGACGCAGTTGCCGCCGTTGCCGCCGCTGCGGGTGCTCTTGCGCCACCGGGCGCCGCTCAGGTCCATGCCGCCGCCACTTCCCTCAGCAGTTCCAGGGTCCGCGCGCGGGGCAGCGCCTCGCCCCGGATGCGTTCCCACCGACGCTCCAGGGTAGCAATCTCCGAGGGCTGCTCGATGATCTGCGCGCGGGCCTGGCTGTCCACATGCGCCACCCGGTTGCCGTCGCGCAGCTCCGCGATGACGAACGGCCCGTCCAGCCCGGGATAGGTCGGCGTGTCGGCCGGCACCACGTGGAGCTGCACGTTCGGCAGCTCGGCGCAGGCGAGCAGGTGGGTCACCTGCGCGGCCATCAGCGCCCGGTCGCCGGCGGCGGCGCGGCGCAGCACCTGCTCGTCGAGCACCACGACGTACAGCGGTCCGCGCGGCCGGGTGAGGATGCCCTGCCGGTCCAGCCGGGCGGTGACCAGGTCGGTGACTTCGTCGGCGGTCAGCGGCTGGCCGATGAACGTGGCCCGGGCGTACGCCTCGGTCTGCAACAGACCCGGCACCCACGCCAGCTCGAACGTGCGTAGCGCGACCGCCTCGCGTTCGATGTCCACCCACGGGCGGAACCAGACGGGCTCGCGGCGGCGGACCGCGTCGGGCCAGAGCGCCTCGATCGGCTGGCCCAGCAGGTTCGCCACAGTCGCGCGGTGCCGGCTCTGCGGGATGTGCCCGGGGTTCGCCCACCGGGCCACCGTCTTCGGGTGCAGGCCGAGCCGCTCCGCCAGGCTCTCGGCGGTGTGGCCGGCGCCGGCCAGCGCGGTGACGAAGGCATGGTTCATGCCCATTCCTCCCCGGAGCAAAAGAACCGTCCGAAGGAGATTACACAACGCTGTGTGATTGTTCGGGCACCCTCGGCACGGTGGAGGCATGACCGAACCGACACCCACATCGGCGTACCCCCGGGTGGTGCTGCCGCTGACCGGCCACCGCGCGTGCGGTCCGGCCTGGCGCTGCGACCGCTGCGGCGAGCCCTGGCCGTGCCCGACCCTGCGGGCCGCGCCCACCGACGCCGCCCGCCGCGCCACGATGATCCCCGAGTTCTCCCGGCTCACCCGGCAGGCCATCCGCGACCTGCGCGGCCGGCCCGACGGCCCGGACCCGATCGCGATCGTGCGGCGCTTCCTGTGGTTCCTGCCGCTCACCGACGCCGAGGCACGCGCCGTCGCGCTCCGCCTCCGCTGAGATGTAAGGAAGGGCCCCTTCTTAACAGACGTCTGTTAAGAAGGGGCCCTTCCTTACATGAAGAACTCAGCTGGCGATCATGCGGCGCAGCACGTACTGCAGGATGCCGCCGTGCCGGTAGTAGTCCGCCTCACCCGGGGTGTCGATGCGGACCACGGCATCGAACTCCAGGCCGGTGTCGGTGGTGACCTTCACCGTGCGCGGGGTGTCGCCGTCGTTCAGCGCGGTGACGCCGCTGATCGAGAACGTCTCCGTGCCGGTGAGGCCCAGCGACTCGGCGGTCTCGCCGCCCGGGAACTGCAGCGGCAGCACGCCCATGCCGATCAGGTTCGAGCGGTGGATCCGCTCGTACGACTCGGCGATGACCGCCTTCACGCCCAGCAGCATGGTGCCCTTGGCCGCCCAGTCACGCGACGAGCCCGAGCCGTACTCCTTGCCGGCCAGGATGACCAGCGGGACGCCCGCCTCCTGGTAGGCCATCGAGGCGTCGTAGATCGAGGTCTGCTCGCCGGTCAGGTGGTTGACCGTGAAGCCGCCCTCGACGCCCGGGACGAGCTGGTTGCGCAGCCGGATGTTGGCGAACGTGCCCCGGATCATCACCTCGTGGTTGCCGCGGCGGGAGCCGTACGAGTTGAACTCGTGCCGGGCCACGCCGTGCTCGGCCAGGTACTTGCCGGCGGGGGAGTCCGCCTTGATCGAGCCGGCCGGGGAGATGTGGTCGGTGGTCACCGAGTCGCCCAGCTTCGCCAGCACCCGCGCGTCGGCGATGTCCTGGACCGGGGCCGGCTCCTGCTGCATGCCCTCGAAGTACGGGGGCTTGCGCACGTACGTCGACTCGCCGTCCCAGGAGAACGTGTCACCGGTCGGGGTCGGCAGCGACTGCCAGCGCTCGTCACCGGCGAACACGTCGGCGTACGCGGCGCTGAAGCCGGTCGCGCCGATCGCCGAGGCGATGACGTCCTGGATCTCGGCGCTGTTCGGCCAGATCTCCCGCAGGAACACCGGGTTGCCCTGGGCGTCCTCGCCGATCGGCTCGTTCGCCAGGTCGATGTCCATGGTGCCGGCGAGCGCGTACGCGACCACCAGCGGCGGGGACGCCAGGTAGTTCATCTTGACGTCCGGGTTGATCCGGCCCTCGAAGTTGCGGTTGCCGGACAGCACCGACACGACTGCGAGGTCACCGTCGTTGACGGCGGCGGAGACCTCCTCCGGCAGCGGGCCGGAGTTGCCGATGCAGGTGGTGCAGCCGTAGCCGACCAGGTTGAAGCCGAGCTTCTCCAGGTACGGCGTGAGGCCGGCGCGGTCGTAGTAGTCCATGACGACCTTCGAACCCGGCGCCAGGGTGGTCTTCACCCACGGCTTGCGGGCCAGGCCCTTGTCCACCGCGTTTCGGGCCAGCAGCGCGGCGCCGATCATCACCTGCGGGTTCGAGGTGTTGGTGCAGGAGGTGATCGCGGCGATCACCACGGCGCCGTGGTCCAGCTCGTACTCGACGCCGTCGGCGCCGGTCACGCGTACCGGATTGCTGGCCCGGCCGCCCGCGCCCACGGCGGCGGTCTCCAGGTCGCGCGGCGCGTCCGCCGGGTCGTTCACGCCGTTGGCGGGGGAGTCGCTGGCCGGGAACGACTCGGCCGACGCCTCGTCGGCCGGGCCGTCGGCGCCGAACGGCTTCTCCTGCTGCGGCACGCCCGGCTTGCGGCCCGGGTCGCCACCGGTCTCGTCGGCTGCCACGTAGTCGCTGAGCGCGGCGCGGAACAGCGTCTTGGCGCTGCCGAGCGGCACCCGGTCCTGCGGGCGCTTCGGGCCGGCCAGCGACGGCTCGATGGTGCCGAGGTCCAGCTCCAGACGCTCGGAGTACTCCGGCTCGCGCTCCGGGTCGTGCCAGAGGCCCTGCTCCTTGGCGTACGCCTCGACCAGCGCGACCTGAGACGCGTCGCGGCCGGTCAGCTCCAGGTAGCGGACGGTCTCGGCGTCGATCGGGAAGATCGCCACGGTCGAGCCGTACTCCGGCGACATGTTGCCGATGGTGGCGCGGTTGGCGAGCGGCACCGCGCTCACGCCCGGGCCGTAGAACTCGACGAACTTGCCGACCACACCGTGCTTGCGCAGCATCTCGGTGATGGTCAGCACCAGGTCGGTGGCGGTGGTGCCGGCCGGCATCTCACCGGAGAGCTTGAAGCCGACGACCCGGGGGATCAGCATGCTGACCGGCTGGCCGAGCATCGCGGCCTCGGCCTCGATGCCGCCGACGCCCCAGCCCAGCACACCCAGGCCGTTGACCATGGTGGTGTGCGAGTCGGTGCCGACGACCGTGTCCGGGTACGCCTGGCCGTTGCGCTCCATGATCGTACGGGCCAGGTACTCGATGTTGACCTGGTGCACGATGCCGGTGCCCGGCGGGACGACCTTGAACTCGTTGAAGGCGGTTTGGCCCCAGCGCAGGAACTGGTAGCGCTCCTTGTTGCGCTCGTACTCCAGCTCGACGTTGCGCTCGAAGGCGTCCTCGCGGCCGAACAGGTCGGCGATGACCGAGTGGTCGATGACCAGCTCGGCCGGGGCCAGCGGGTTGACCTTGGTGGCGTCGCCGCCCAGGTCACGGACCGCCTCGCGCATGGTGGCCAGGTCGACCACGCAGGGCACGCCGGTGAAGTCCTGCATCAGCACCCGGGCCGGGGTGAACTGGATCTCCACGCTCGGGTCGGCGGTGGCGTCCCACGCGCCGAGCTGCTGGATGTGGTCGGCGGTGATGTTCGCGCCGTCCTCGGTCCGCAGCAGGTTCTCCAGCAGGATCTTCAAGCTGTAGGGCAGTCGCTCGTGGCCCTCCACCTTGTCGATCCTGAAAATCTCGTAGCTCGCGTCTCCGACGCGTAGCTGGGTCTTCGCACCGAAGGTGTCGAGGCTCGCCACGTCGTACTCCTTCACACCAGCGACCGTGAGTAGTCCTGAGCAGTTTGTCGCACCGGCCGGGGCGCTGCCGTGCTTAGGCAACACTTACCTGCGTCGGTCTCTACAAAACCGTACGTCCGTCTTGCTATTCGTGCAACCTCGTGCCACGCTGCGGGACGAGGAGGTGCCACCATGATCCATCACGTCCTGCTCGCCTGCCCCCGCGGCTCCGAGGACGCGTCCCGCTCCTTCTACGCGGGCCTGCTCGGCCTCACCGAGAAGCCCAAACCCCCGGCCCTCGCCGCCCGCGGTGGCTGCTGGTTCACCGGGTACGACGCCGAACTGCACCTGGGCGTCGAGGACGACTTCCGCCCGGCCCGCAAGGCGCACCCCGCGCTGCTGCGCACCGACCTGGACGAGCTGGCCGCCCGCCTCGACGCCGCCGGACACACAGTGACCTGGGGCGACGACGAGATTCCCGGCATGCGTCGGTTCCACACGTACGACCCGCACGGCAACCGGCTGGAGTTTCTGGCCCCCGCGGGCTGACCAGGCGCGGGTAGGGTCGGGCGGGTGGTCGACGTACAGCACTGGCTCGCCGCGCTCCCACCGGCCCTGATCTGCCTGCTCGTGGGCGGGGTGATCGGCGTGGAGAGCATGGGCATCCCGCTGCCCGGCGAGATCGTGCTGGTCAGCGCCGCCCTGCTCGCCGCCACAGGCGCCGTCGGGCCCGAGTGGGTGGCCGCCGCCGCGGCGACAGGCGCCATCATCGGCGACTCCGTCGGGTACGCCGTCGGCCGCCGTGGTGGCCGCCCCCTGCTGGAACGGCTCGGCCAGCGCTTCCCGAAACACCTCGGCCCGGCACACCTGGCCCGCGCCGAGCTGAGCTTCGCCCGGCACGGCGTCTGGGCCGTGTTCTTCGGGCGGTTCGTCGCGCTGCTGCGCATCCTCGCCGGGCCGCTCGCCGGGGCGCTGCGCGTGCCGTACCGCCGGTTCCTGGTCGCGAACGCCGCAGGCGGGCTGGTGTGGGCGTTCGGCACCACCTACCTGCTGTTCTACCTCGGGCAGGCCGCCGAGCACTGGCTCAAGGACATCTCCTGGGCCGGGCTGGTGCTGGCCGTGCTGGCCGGCGTGGTGAGTACCGCCTGGCTGCGCCGCCGGGCCAAGCGCCTGCACGTGTCCGAGCCTTCCGACCAGCCCACCCCGGTCCCCGCAGCCGACCGCTGACCCCCGCCCCAGCGCCTTCCCTCGCCTCTGCCTCTGCCCCGGCCTGCCCTCGCCTCTGCGCCGCCGCCCTCGCCTGGTCCCGCTCTCGCCCGGCCCGGCACTCGCCCTTGCGCTGCCTGCCCTCGCCAGGCCCCGCCTCACCCTTGCGCTGCCCGCCCCCACCCGGTTGATCAAGGAGTTTGTGTCCTGCAGCAGCTCCCGCAGTGGCACAAACTCCTTGATCACCGATGTGGGTGGGTGGGGCGGCGAGCAGTGCGGGGTCGCGGTGGACCGGCCGCACCCGACCCGACCACTCCAGAGCGTCGATCATGAAGTTGGCGGCGACAGAACGGACAGGAAACGCCGTCAACTTCATGATCGACGGGGCGGGGTGCGTGCCGGCGGTCAGGGGGCGGTGAGCAGGGTGAGCAGGGTGTCGCGGGCGGTGCGGACGGCGTCGCGGGACTCCTCGGTGTGGTCCAGCGCGTCGAATCCGTGCTGCCCGTTCGGCACGTCCACCACGCACAGCGGGATGCCGCGACGCCGCGCGACAGCCGTGAACGCCTCGATCGTCGGGGCGACCTCGGGCCGCTCCCGCCCGGCCCGGGTCAGCACGAGCGTCGGCCGTGCCGCGCCCTCCGTCTGCGCGGCTCCGACACCTGCGCCGGCGGGCAGGTCGAGGGCGTCGATCGGGCGGAAGCGCGGGTCCACCGGCGGCCATCCGGGCAGCGGCGCCAGCAGGGGATAGGTGGCGGCCACGCCCCGCAGCCAGGCGGGCGGGTCGCGGAGCCAGTCGCCGAGCAGCAGGCCGGCGCCGGAGAAGAACCACAGCCCGAGCCGGTCGGCGTCGACGCGCGGGTCGGCGCGGAGCATTTCGGCGGCGGCGGCGACCCGCGCGGCGACCGTGTACAGGTCGTCCGGGCTCGCGACGGTGAGCCGGGGGATCGCGGTCAGCACGCCTGCCTCGGCGAGCAGCGCGCCGTAGCCGCGGTAGAGCGGCCAGTCCCGCGCGTCGGGTGCTTCGGGTGGCCCCGGTACGCCGTGCACGACGACGACAGCGGGATGCCGACCGTCGCCGGCGGGCACGTGCAGGTCGACGTCGCCGTGCCGTTCCACGGCGGCGGGCGGGGGATCGAGGACGAACGGGCTCTCCCAGAAAACGGTTCCCATCATGGCGATGGTAGGAGAATCCGCCGCCCGCGACTGTCCGGTCAGGACGACGAGGACGCCTTGGCGTGCCGTTCGCGCAGCCGGTCCCGGATCTCCTCCGGGGTGTACGCCCGGCGCCGTCGCTCGGCCCGCGCCACCACCACTCCGGTCGCCGCGACGCCGGCGAGACCCGCGAGCCCGAGTACCTTCCACCACCGCATCCGTTGCCGCATCCGCATAGGGTAGTCCTCCATGAGCATCAGCCTGGACGAGGCCGTGGAGCTGACCCGCACCGGCGATCTGTGGGTGTTCCGCGGACGCAGCGTGCCCGACCGGGCCATCCAGCTCACCACGAACAGCCCGGTGAACCACGTGGGCATGGCCGTGGTGCTCGACGACATGCCGCCGCTGATGTGGCACGCCGAGCTGGGCCGTTCGCTGCCGGACATGTGGACCGGCACCCACCAGCGCGGCGTGCAGCTGCACGACCTGCGGGACGCGGTCTGCGTCTGGGGCAACCGGTACGGCCAGCGGGGCTGGCTGCGCCAGCTCGAACCGCCGGCCGACACGGCGATGGAGGAGGCGGTGCTGCGTACCGTGGCTCGTCTGGACGGGACACCGTTCCCGTCCACCGCGCAGCTCGCCTGGCGGTGGGCCCGGGGGCGGCTGCCGCACCCGCCCCGCCTGAGCCTCGGCGGCCTCCGGGGCAGGGCCGCCGACACCAGCAGGACCGCCGACACGAGCAGGATCGGCGACACCAGCAGGGAGAACGCCGCAGCACTGGAGACGGCGTACTGCGCCGAGGTGGTCGCTGTTACCTACGAGGCGATGGGCCTGCTGCCCGCCGGGCGACGGCCCAACTGGTACGACCCGGGGCGGTTCTGGAGCGGCGACGACCTGGCCCTCAACGGCGGTGCGCACCTCGGTGCCGAGATCGAGGTGCGGATCCCGCCGCGCTGACCAGGTTTGCCGCCGGGGCGTGCCGGTAATGAGGAGCGTCGTGACGGCTTCCACCGACCTCGACACGCTCACCGACTTCTTCGACCGGTACGGCGTGGCGCTGACCACCGCCGACGTGCCGGCCATCGCCGGCTGCTACGCCCTGCCCGGGCTGGTGGTCGCCGACACCTACAGCTTCTCGTTCACCTCGCCCGCTGCGGTGGCGCTCAGTTTCGTCGGCGCCGCGCCCGACTACCAGGAGCGGGAACTCGTCGCGGCAAACGCGCAGATCGAGGACGTGCAGCAGATCTCGGCGCTGCTCACCGAGGTGGCGGTGCGCTGGGAGTTCCTGGACAGCCAGGGCGGCGCGGTGCCCGGCGAGCGCTACCGCTATCTGCTGCGCACCACCGAGGACGGCCCGGTGATCTGCACCGTCATCCGTACCGCCTGATCGTGGTGGTGCGGCGGCCGGCCACGCGGGCCGGCCGCCGCACCGACTGACGTCAGCGGTGGTGGGCGCCGGCCCAGCGGTCGGCCTCGGGGGCCGGGTGCAGGCCGGGCTCGTGCAGGCCCTCCTCGGTGACCTGGCCGATCCGGCGGTACGTGTCCGGCCGGCTGGTACGCAGGATCGCGCCCCAGATCAGGCCGACCACGCCCGCCGCCACCGGGATCGCCGGCAGCAGCCACTTCAGGTAGCTCGCCGTGTCGGGGGCGAGCAGCGCGTCGAAGTTGAACAGCAGCACCAGCAGCACGGCGGTGAGCAGGACCGTGCCGAGCGCCGGGGCGATGGCCCGCTGCCACGCGCTCTCCGGGCCGGGGCGGCCCCGGAAGAAGCCCACCACGGAGGCCGAGGTGAGCGTCATCAGCAGCACGACGCCGACCGCCGCAGCGCCGGACAGCCAGGTGAACAGGTCGATGACCGGGTCACGGCCGGTCATCGCGAACGCCAGGAACACCACCACTGCGAGGACGCTCTGCACGAGCGAGCCCGCGACGGGCGCGCCGCTGCGGCTGGAGGTGGCGCCGAGGAAGCCCGGCAGCACCCGCTCCCGGCCCAGGGCGAACAGGTAACGCGCCACGCCGTTGTGGAACGACAGCAGGGCGGCCAGCACGCTGGTGATGAACAGGACGTTGGCGATGTCCGCGACGACCGCGCCGGTGTACTGGTCGAGTGCGCCGAAGATGATGCCCGGCCCCGCCTCGGCACTGGCCGCCGGGGCGTTCTCCGGACCGGTGAGCACGGTCAGCGCCCAGGCGGAGAAGGCGTAGAACAGACCGGTGAACGCGACCGCGATGTAGGTGGCCCGGGCCACGGTGCGCCGCGGGTCCTTGACCTCCTCGCTGTAGATGGCGCCGCTCTCGAAGCCGGTGAAGGAGGCGATGGTGAACGCGAGCACCGCGCCGAAGCCGGCGCCGAACAGGTGGCCGGGGCTGATGCCGGCGGTGGTGACGGTGCCGCCGTCGGGGTTGGCGAAGGCGACCAGGTCGAAGATCAGCACGGCCACGCACTCGAGGATGAGCAGCACCGCGAGGACCGTGGCGTTGAGGTCGATGCGCAGGACGCCGAGCGCGCCGATGAACACCCAGGCCAGCAGCGCCCAGACCCACCAGTCGAGACTGATGCCGGTCTTGGCGTCCATGAAGTCGCCCAGGATCGCGCCGAGCAGGCCGTAGAGACCGATCTGGATCGCGTTGTACGCCGCCAGCGCGACAGCCGAGCCGGCCACCCCGCCGGCCCGGCCGAGGCCGTTGGCGATGTACGCGTAGAACGCGCCGGCGTTGGCGACGTACCGGCTCATCGCGGCGTAGCCGGTGGCGAAGACGGCGAGCACGGCGGCGAGGAGCACGTATCCGAGCGCGGCGCCGATGTTGCCGCTGACCGCGTACATGGTGGTGACACCACCGCCGAGAACGGTCAGCGGGGCGGACGCGGCGACGGTGAAGAAGACGAGGTGGGCGGTGCCGAGACGACCGCGGCGCAGCCCACCGTCGGAGAAGAACGGATCGGAGGACAAGGCTTCTCCAGGGGAGGGGGTGAGGGGATTGAGGTGTCTACTTCGGAACAACCTGAAGCAGGGTATTGGTGATCACTGATCGTGACAACCCCGCTTCGATATCGATTGGGGTGCGCGTGATCGGCCGGAATTGAGCTGTGCGTGGTCATGCCGTACCGTCCCGTGTCGACGATCACGGCCACCGTTCGAGGATGGACCATGACCTACCCCGGGGCGCAGGCCACTTACCGGCTTGCGGATGCGCTGTTCCTTATCGGACACGACGAGTTCACCGGCAAGCCACATGTCGCCGTCGACCGGCTGGAGTGCGGGCTGGCCGGCGCCGCGCTCGCCGAGCTGATGTTCGAGGGCCGGATCGCCCTCGACGGAGGGGGGATCGCCGCTGTCGATCCGCGGTTGTGGCAGGAGCCGCTCACCGACCTGCTGATCACCGAGATCCTGCGCCGCGAGGGTGCGCATCCGGCCCGGCTGTGGATCCGCTACCTGCGGACCCAGCTCAACATCAACGAGCGCGTCGGCACCCGGCTGGTCACCGCTGGCGTGCTCCGGCGCGAGCAGGGCAAGCTGATCGGCCGGATGGTGCGCTGGCCGGCCATCGACCCGAACCAGGCGGCCTCACCGCGGGTGCGGCTGACCGCGATGCTGATGCACTCGTCCCCGGCCGAACTGGACCCGGGCACGCTGCTGCTGGCGACCCTCGCCGAGGCGGTCGGGCTGGCCACGCACATCTTCGATCCGCAGGTGGCCACGCGGATGCGCGACTGCCGCCGGTTCCTGCCGGCTCAGCTCGAAGGGCTGCTCGCCGCCGTCGTGGGCGCGCTCGACGTCACCACCACGACGGTACGGCGATGACGTCCCGCCCCGGGCCGAGCCGGGGCGGGACGGTACCGGTCAGGCCGGGTCGCGCCACATCGGGTAGAGGCTGGGGCCCTCCGGCAGGTCCAGCGTGAGCGGGCGGCGCCGGAATCCGAGCCGCTCGTAGAGCGCGGCGTTGCGCGGCGAACTGGCCTCCAGGTACGCCGCGGTGCCGGCCTGATCCAGCTCGGCCAGCTTGTTACGCAGCAGCGCCGAGCCGACGCCCTTGCCGTGATGGTCGGGGTGTACCGCGATGAAGGGCAGGTACCAGTGCGGCTCAGCCGGGTGCCGGGCGCTCATCATCTCGTCCAGCACGCCGAACCGCTTCATGGCCTCCGCGCCGATCGCGGCCTCCATCTCGTCGAACTCGTCGCCCTCGTCGGCGTCGTGTCCTTCGCCGGTGGGCAGCCAGAGCGTGGCGCCCAGGCCGTCGCCGGCGACGTGCACCTCACCGGTGCGCAGCGCCAGCGCGACGAACGGTCCGAAGAAGGCGGGATGGACCCGGGCGCGGTGGTCGTCGGCCGGGAAGACCCAGCCGCTCACCGGATCCCGCATGAACGCCTCGGCGAGGATCGCGGTCACGACGGCTGCGTCCGCCGTGGACGCCCGCCGGATGTTGCCCTGCCACTCACTCACTGGCCAACCGTCCTACCGGCTCGACGAGCCATTGTGGTCATTGATCGGCGTGCAAGGTATCAGGTGTCCACGCCGTGCGGCAGGCCCCGATCGGAGTGCTCGCCGCGACCCGGTCCGTGTGGCTACGCTGGCCCGGACCCCGACAGGAGGACCATGTCCCGCACGCGTCGTCCCGGCCCGCAGCCCGGGACCGCCATGACCTCGTCCCCCTGGATCCTCGTCGCCGCGGGCGTGGTCGTGATGGTGGTCCTGCTGGTGGTGGCGCTCGGTTCGGTGCGGGGCCGGCGTACGTTCCCGGCGGCCGGTCCGGCGGATCCGGTGATGTCGCTGCCGCACGTCCCGCTGACGCCCACGGCGGTCAGCGCCACCGGCCCGTCGCCGGTGGCCGCCACCGCTCCGGTGGTGCCGGGCCTGTCTCCCCGGTCCACGGTGCTGCCCGCCCGGCCGACGCCGGCCGCGCCGACCCCCAGCCCTCGGGGCGTGGCCCGGCCGGTGCCGCCCGCGCCGCCGCCTCCCGCGCCGCCGCCGTCCGCGGTGACCGGCCGGTACAGCGTGATGAGCGCCTTCGACGGCGGCTTCATCGGCGAGGTGCTGCTGGTCAACACCGCGCGTACGCCGCAGGGCTGGACGGTGCGCGCGGTGTTCCCCGGTGGCCGGCTGGTCACCGCCTGGGTCGAGGGCGCCGAGCAGGGCGTGTTCCGCTTCGACGACGGCGTGTTCACCTACCGCAGCGGGTTCGACCTGGCCCCCGGGCAGTCCGTGCCGGTGCGGTTCCACATCGAGCGGGCCGGCACCCGGCCGGTGAGCTGCACTGTCGACGGCACGCCCTGCACCGACCGCTAGATCCGGCGGCCCGGTCGGGGTCGGCGCGAGTGTCTCCTCTTGCAAGGTGACTGCTTTGTTGCGGCATGGTTTGCAAGGTATTGCAGAATGTTTCGGCAAGGGCTAGCGTGCGGGCGAATCAGCGACCAGAGAAAGGCCGTCGATGAAACCGCCGCCGATATCCCCCAAGGCGCTGCTCGCCCTGGTCACCTCCCTCGTACTCACTCTCGTCGGCGTGCCGGTGGCCCTCCACCAGCTCGGCGCCGACGCCACCGCCCCGGCCGCCACCCCCGACGTCCTGGCCGCCGGCAATGCTCCGCAGTGGAACCGCGAGCCGTCCCCCGACGCGCTCCTCAAGGCCGGCACCGGCACCGCCAAGGCCGAGCAGTTCTACTTCGTCCTGCCCGACCGGTTCGCCAACGGCGACAAGCGCAACGACACCGGCGGTCTGACCGGCGGCCGGCTCACCACCGGCCTCGACCCGGCCGACAAGGGCTTCTACCACGGTGGCGACCTCAAGGGCCTGATCGACCGGATGGACTACATCCAAGGGCTCGGCACCACCGCCATCTGGCTCGCGCCGATCTTCAAGAACCGTCCCGTGCAGGGCACCGGCGCGGACGTCTCGGCCGGCTACCACGGCTACTGGATCACCGACTTCACCCAGGTCGACCCGCACTTCGGCACCAACGCCGAGCTGAAGAAGCTGGTCGACCTGGCCCACCGGCGGGGCATCAAGGTCTACCTCGACATCATCGTCAACCACACCGCCGACGTCATCCGGTACGCCGAGGACAAGTACGGCTACGTGGACAAGAAGACCGCGCCGTACCGCGACGCGCAGGGGCGTCCCTTCGAGGACCGCAACTACGCCGACGGCACCCGGAAGTTCCCGGCGGTGAACTCGACGTCGTTCCCGTACACCCCGGTGTTCGCCACCCCGGCCGACGCGAAGGTCAAGGTACCGGCGTGGCTGAACGACCCGACCATGTACCACAACCGCGGTGACTCCACCTTCGCCGGGGAGAACAGCGAGTACGGCGACTTCTTCGGCCTCGACGACCTGTGGACCGAGCGTCCCGAGGTGGTCCGCGGCATGACCGACATCTACGCCCAGTGGATCGGCAAGGCCGGCGTGGACGGGTTCCGCCTCGACACGGTCAAGCACGCCAACCTCGACTTCTGGCCGCAGTTCGCCCGCGGCATCGACGCCGCCGCCGCGAAGGCCGGCAAGAAGGACTTCTTCATGTTCGGCGAGGTCTACAGCGCCGAGCAGGAGATCCAGTCCACCTACGTGCGGCAGGGCGGACTGCCCGCCACGCTCGACTTCTCGTTCCAGGAGGCGGCACGCGGGTACGCCGCCGCCGACGGCTCGGCCAAGACGCTCGCCGACGTCTACGCCAAGGACGACCTGTACTCCGCGCGGGACACGAACGCCAACCGGCTCACCACGTTCCTGGGCAACCACGACATGGGCCGGATCGGCTCGTTCGTCGCCGCCGCCGGCGGTGACGACGCCACCCAGCTGAACCGCAGCCGGCTCGCCCACCAGCTCATGTTCCTCACCCGCGGCCAGCCGGTCGTCTACTCCGGCGACGAGCAGGGCTTCACCGGACCGGGCGGCGACAAGGACGCCCGGCAGGACATGTTCGCCTCGCGGACCGCCGACTACCTCGACGACGACCTGATCGGCACCACCCGCACCCACGCCGCCGACCAGTACGACACCCACCACCCGCTCTACCGGACCATCGCCGAGCTGGGCGAGCTGCGGACGGCGCACCCGGCGCTGCGCGACGGCGTGCAGGTGACCCGGTACGCGGCCGACGGGCCGGGCGTCTTCGCGTTCTCCCGCGTCCTGCCCGCCGACCGGATCGAGTACGTGGCGGCGGTGAACAACGCCGCGACGCCGCAGACTGTCACAGTGGACACCTGGTCGGCCGGCGCCCGCTTCACCGGCGTGTACGGCGGCGCCACCGGCGCGACCGCCGGCGCGGACGGCAAGCTGAGCGTCACCGTGCCGGCCATGTCGGCGCTGGTGCTCAAGGCCGACCGGGCGATCCCGCAGGCCGGGGCACCGAAGATCACGATCACCGAGCCGGGCGACACCCCGGTCCCCGGCAAGGCCGCCGTCACCGCCCAGGTGACCGGCGACCCGCTCGCCACCGTCACGTTCGCCGCCCGGGTCGCGGGCGGCAAGTGGACGCTGCTGGGCACCGCGCACCGCGCGCCGTACACCGTGCACCACGACCTGACCGGCCTGCCCGGCGGCACCCGCGTGGAGTACAAGGCGGTGGTCCGCGACGGCAAGGGCCGCACCGCCACCGCCCGGGCCACCGGCACCGTCGGCACCCCCGCCCAGGGCGCGTCGCGGGACTGGGCGATCGTGCACTACCAGCGTCCGGCCGGCGGGTACGACGACTGGCGGCTCTACGCCTGGGGCGACATCGACCCGGCGTACGTGACGCAGTGGCCCGCCGGGCAGCCGTTCGCCGGTGAGGACTCGTACGGCCGGTTCGCCTGGGTCAAGCTCAAGCCCGGTGCGAAGACGGTCGGGTTCCTCGTGATCGACGGCGACGGCAACAAGGACGTCGCGAACGACCGCACCATCGACGTGACTGCGACCGGCGAGGTCTGGGTCAAGCAGGGCGACCCGGCGGTCTACCCGACGCGGCAGGCCGCCACCGGCGAACCCGACCCGCCCGTCGCCCAGGACACCGCGCTGATCCACTGGCGCAAGGCCGACGGGAACTACGACGGCTGGGGCCTGCACCTGTGGGACGGCGCGGCCAACCCGACCGACTGGGCCGCCCCGCTCAAGCCGGAGAAGACCGACGCGTACGGCGCGGTGTTCCGGGTGCCCCTCGCCGCCGGGGCGACCGGGCTGAGCTACATCATCCACCGAGGCGACGAGAAGGATCAGCCCGAGGACCAGCGGCTCGACTTCGCCGGTGCCGGGCGCGAGGTGTGGCTGCTCGCCGGCGTGAAGGGACGGCTGCTGCCGACCACCACGTCCGGCGCCGCGAAGGATCTCGACCTGACCAAGCAGAAGGCGCAGTGGATCGACAGGTCCACGGTGGCGTGGGCGACCGGGCCGACCGACGGCAGGCGGTACGCGCTGGCAGTCGCCCCGGCCGGTGGGATCGGCCTCGCCGACGGTGAGCTGACCGGCACGTACACCACCATCGCGCTGCGGGCGCAGCGCAACGGGCTGACCGAGGCGCAACGGCAGGCGTACCCCCATCTCTGGGCCTCGCGCGCCTTCTCGCTGGACCGCGCCGACCTGGCCCGGGTGCCGGCGGCGCTGCGCGGCCAGATCGTGGTGACCGAGCGGGACGCCGAGGGCGCGCTGCTCGCCGCCACCGGCGTGCAGATCCCCGGCGTGCTCGACGACGTCTACGCGGCGGCGACCGGCGCGAAGCTCGGGCCGACGTTCGCCGGCCGGGTGCCCACCCTGGCGGTGTGGGCGCCGACCGCGCGGACCGTGTCGCTGGAACTGTTCGACTCGCCCACGGCCCAGCCGGCCACCGTGGCGATGCGCCGCGACGACCGCACCGGCGTCTGGTCGGTACGCGGCTCGAAGGCGTGGAACGGCCGCTACTACCGCTACCGGGTGCAGGCGTGGCAGCCGGCCACGCAGAAGATGGTCACCGCGTCGGTGACCGACCCGTACTCGGTGGCGCTCGCGCCGAACTCCACGCACAGCCAGATCGTCGACCTGACCGACCCGGCGCTCGCGCCGGCCGGCTGGGCGAACCTGCGCAAGCCGGCCGCGCCGCCGGCGTCCAAGGTCCAGATCTCCGAGCTGTCGGTACGGGACTTCTCCATCGCCGACACCACGGTTCCCGCCGACCGGCGGGGCACCTACCTGGCGTTCACCGACCCGAACAGCGCCGGCATGAAGCACCTGCGCAAGCTCGGCGACGCCGGGGTCAACCACCTGCACCTGCTGCCGGCCTTCGACTTCGCCACCATCCCGGAGAAGCGGGCCGACCAGGCCCGGCCGAACTGCGACCTGGCCGCGCTGCCGCCGGACTCCGACGAGCAGCAGAAGTGCGTCGCGGCGGTCGCCGGCACCGACGGCTACAACTGGGGGTACGACCCGCTGCACTACACGGTGCCCGAGGGTGGGTACGCCACCGACCCGAACGGCGCGAAGCGCACCACCGAGTTCCGCCAGATGGTCGCCGGAGTCAACAAGGCCGGGCTGCGGGTGGTCATGGACGTGGTCTACAACCACACCTCGGCCGCCGGCGCCGACCCGAAGTCGGTGCTCGACCAGGTGGTGCCGGGCTACTACCACCGGCTCCTGGAGGACGGGACGGTCGCCAACTCCACCTGCTGCGCCAACACCGCGCCGGAGCACGCCATGATGGGCAAGCTCGTGGTGGACTCGCTGGTGACCTGGGCCAAGGCGTACAAGGTCGACGGCTTCCGGTTCGACCTGATGGGCCACCACCCGAAGGCGAACATCCTCGCCGTACGGGCCGCGCTGGACAAGCTCACGCTCGCCCGCGACGGCGTGGACGGCCGCAAGATCCTGCTGTACGGCGAGGGCTGGAACTTCGGCGAGGTCGCCGACGACGCCCGGTTCACGCAGGCCACCCAGGCCAACATGGCCGGCACCGGCGTCGGCACATTCAACGACCGGCTCCGCGACGCGGTGCGCGGCGGCGGCCCGTTCGACGCCAACCCGCGGGCGCAGGGCTTCGCCTCCGGCCTCTACACCGACCCCAACGGCGACGACGTCAACGGTTCGGCGGCCGAGCAGCGGGCCCGGCTGCTGCACCAGCACGACCTGATCAAGGTGGGGCTGACCGGGAACCTGCGCGGCTACCGGTTCACCGACTCCACCGGCAAGCGGGTCACCGGGGCGCAGGTCGACTACAACGGCGCCCCGGCCGGGTACACCGCCGCGCCGGGCGAGGCGGTCACCTACGTCGACGCGCACGACAACGAGATCCTGTACGACGCGCTGGCGTACAAGCTGCCGCAGGGGACCTCGGCGCAGGACCGGGCCCGGATGCAGGTGCTCGCGCTGGCGACCACCGCGCTCGGGCAGGGTGCCGGGTTCGTGACCACCGGCTCGGAGCGGCTGCGCTCGAAGTCGCTGGACCGCAACTCGTACAACTCCGGTGACTGGTTCAACCAGATCCGGTGGGACTGCGCCCAGGGCAACGGGTTCGGCGCCGGCCTGCCGCCGGAGGCCGACAACAAGGACAAGTGGTCGTACGCGAAGCCGCTGCTGGCCGATCCGTCGCTGGTGCCGGACTGCGCGGCGATCGACCTGGCCGACGCCCGGTACGCGGAGCTGCTGCGCGTCCGCCGGTCCTCGCCGGTGTTCGGGCTCGACACCGCCGCCCAGGTGCAGAAGCGGGTGGCGTTCCCGCTGTCCGGGACGAAGGAGACCCCGGGCGTGCTCACCATGACCCTCGACGCGCGAGGGCTGGACGGGAGGTGGAAGTCGGTGACAGTCGTCTTCAACGCCACGCCGGAGACGGCGAAGCAGACAGTCACCGGGCTGCGCGGGGCGAACGTGGCACTGCATCCGGTGCTGCGGGACTCGGCCGACCCGGCGCTGCGTACCGCGTCGTTCGACCGGGCCGCCGGCACGTTCACCGTGCCCGCGCGCAGCGTGGCGGTGTTCGTCCAGAGCTGACCGCACGGCCGACCGGCCCCCTGCCACGTTTCGTGGCAGGGGGCCGGTCGCGTACCCCGGGCCGTCAGGTCAGTTGAAGCAGTCCTCGACGGTGTTGGCGCAGTTGGTGGGGTCGTTGTTGCTGATGAGGGACTTGTCGTCGAGCTTGACGCGTCCTTCGTTGTTGAGGACGCCGCCGGCGACCCGGTGGAGCTTGCTGGAGTCGGTGGCGGTGTTCTTGGTGACGTGGGTCTTGGTCAGGGTGATCTTCGCCTTGTTGTTGAAGATGCCGCCGCCGTTGAGGGCGGTGTTGCCCTTGATGTCGGTGTCGCGGATGGTGAGGGTGGCGTTGTCGTCCTTGTCGTGGTCGCGGACGATGAAGCCGTCCTCGATCTTGACGAGCCACTCACCGTTGAAGATGCCGCCGCCGAAGCGGTTGGCGGTGTTGTCGACGATCTTGCTGTCGGCGATCGTGGCGCTGGCGTGCTCCTTGTTGTCCGGGTAGCCCCAGTGCTTGCCACCGGTGACCACCACACCGCCACCGTCGCCGTCGGCGTGGTTCTTGGCGACGTGGACCTTCTCCAGGAGCAGGTCGGTGTTCTCGGCGTACACGCCGCCACCGTTCTCGCAGGCGGTGTTGCCCGTGATCGCGGTGAAGGAGACCGTGACGGTGCCGCCGCTGCTGAACAGACCGCCGCCGTTCTTGCCGGCGCGGTTGTCCGACAGGGTGGACTTGACGCCGTCCTTGCCGTGGTCGGAGCCGAAGATCTCGACGATGCCGGCCTCGTGGTGCTTGCCCTTCGGGTCGTAGCCCTTCGGCCCGGCGGAGGCCGCCGGGCCGTGCCCACCGGACAGGCCGCTGCCGTTGGCGATGCCGCCGCCGTTGCCGCCTGCGGTGTTGTCGTCGACGTGGGTCTCCTCGACCTTGAGGATGCCCTCGTTGTAGACGCCGCCGCCGTCGCCCTGGGCGTGGTTGCCGACGACCTTGCTCTCCTTGAGCCAGGTGCGGCCGTAGTTGGCGATGGCGCCGCCGTCGCCCTCGGCGTTGTTGTCGACGAGCTTGACGTTGTCCAGGTAGGCGCTGCCGCCACGCTCGACGAGCAGCGCGCCGCCGTCGCCCTCGACCCGCTTGTCGTCGTCCTTGCCGCCGTTCATGCCGTCCGCGACGGGCGTGACAGCGGCGGCCGTGGTCGCCGCGGCCGGGGCCGCGACAGCCGGGGCCGCGACAGCCGGGGCCGCTACCGCCGGGGCGGCGGCCGGCGGCTGGCCGCCGCCGGGGTACTTGAACTCGTTGGCGTTGCCGCCCTTGACGGTGAGGTCCTTGAGGGTGAGGTCGCCGCCGTCGACGACGCGGAAGATGCGGAAGGTGTCTTCGGCGTCGCGCTTGATGGTGGAGTTGTTGCCCTTGATGGTGACGTCCTGCTTGATCTCGGGCAGGGCGGAGCCGAACTTGCGGTCCTTGACGCCGAGTTCGTAGGTGCAGTTCTCGGCGAGCTTGATGGTGCCGCCGTGGTCGCGGTTGGCCAGTTCGAGGGCGTCGATCAGGGCCTCGTCCTTGCAGGGGACCTCGCGGGTCTTGCCGTGGTCGTCCTTGCCGTCCTTGCCCCACTCGCCCTTGTCCGGGCCCCACTCGCCGCGGTCGCGGCCTTCCTTGCCGCGGTCCTTGCCGTCCTTGCCGTACCCGTCCTTGTCGTACCCGTCCTTGTCGTACTCGCCCTCGGCGCCCTTGTCGCCGTAGTCGCCGTCGCTGAGCTGCTGCGTGGTCGACCACTTGACGTCGGCGAGCCGGTGCGGGCCGGTGGCCCCGGTGGTCGCGTAGGCCACGCCGGCGAGGCTGACCGCTCCGGTCAGGCCCACAACGCCGGTGGCGAGCCACATCCGGCGACGCCGGAGCGGGGAGATGGTCTTGCTGGTGGCGTCATCGTTATTGCGAAGGTAGTTGGACATCGGAGCTCTCTGCCCTCTCCTTGTACCTGACAAGGTCGCTTCGCCCTGGCGAGGCGGCCTTCGCTACAAATCGGTTGTAGCTGCTGAAGATGACCGTATGAGAACCTTCTTCGCCTCGTGGTCATACACGAAAAAAACCCGCATAAGGGTGTGGGTGGGATGGGCGGGCGCAGTGCGGCCCGGATGCCCCGGCGGGGGACACCACGGCCAGCCGGGCTGTCCGGGGTGGGAGCCCTCCTCGCGACACGGCGCGAGGAGGGCTTCCCGGTTATGTGGTGGTTCCGTTAGTTGAAGCAGTCCTCGACGGTGTTGGCGCAGTTGGTGGGGTCGTTGTTGCTGATGAGGGACTTGTCGTCGAGCTTGACGCGTCCTTCGTTGTTGAGGACGCCGCCGGCGACCCGGTGGAGCTTGCTGGAGTCGGTGGCGGTGTTCTTGGTGACGTGGGTCTTGGTCAGGGTGATCTTCGCCTTGTTGTTGAAGATGCCGCCGCCGTTGAGGGCGGTGTTGCCCTTGATGTCGGTGTCGCGGATGGTGAGGGTGGCGTTGTCGTCCTTGTCGTGGTCGCGGACGATGAAGCCGTCCTCGATCTTGACGAGCCACTCACCGTTGAAGATGCCGCCACCGAACCGGCCGGCCGTGTTGTCCACGACGGCGCTGTCGGCGATCGTGGCGCTACCCGCGAGGCCGTCCTTCTCGGCGCCGTTACCGGCCCAGTCCCGACCACCGGTCGTCACCACGCCGCCGCCGTCGCCGTCGGCGTGGTTGCCCGCCACGTGGACCTTCTCCAGGAGCAGGTCGGTGTTCTCGGCGTACACGCCGCCACCGTTCTCGCAGGCGACGTTGCCGCCGATCGCGGTGAACGAGACGGTGACCCAGCCGCCGCTGCTGAACAGACCGCCACCGTTGTGGCCGGCCCGGTTGTGGCTCAGCGTGCTCAGCGAGGCGTCCTTGCCCTCGTGCGCCCCGATGATCTCGACCGTGCCCGCGTGGTGCTTGCCGTGCTCGCCCTTGTCGCCCTTGCCGGGCTTCGCGGCCGAGGTCAGGTCGACCGGCCCGTCGTGGTGCTCACCGCCGCCGTTGGCGATGCCGCCGCCGTTGCCGCCTGCGGTGTTGTCGTCGACGTGGGTCTCCTCGACCTTGAGGATGCCCTCGTTGTAGACGCCGCCGCCGTCGCCCTGGGCGTGGTTGCCGACGACCTTGCTCTCCTTGAGCCAGGTGCGGCCGTAGTTGGCGATGGCGCCGCCGTCGCCCTCGGCGTTGTTGTCGACGAGCTTCACGTTCGACAGGTGCGCGCTGCCGCCACGCTCCACCAGGAGCGCGCCGCCGTCACCCTCGAACCGCTTGTCGTCGTCCTTGCCGTCCGGGACGAGCGTCGTCGGCGCGGGGCCACCGCCGCCGGGGTACTTGAACTCGTTGGCGTTGCCGCCCTTGACGGTGAGGTCCTTGAGGGTGAGGTCGCCGCCGTCGACGACGCGGAAGATGCGGAAGGTGTCTTCGGCGTCGCGCTTGATGGTGGAGTTGTTGCCCTTGATGGTGACGTCCTGCTTGATCTCGGGCAGGGCGGAGCCGAACTTGCGGTCCTTGACGCCGAGTTCGTAGGTGCAGTTCTCGGCGAGCTTGATGGTGCCGCCGTGGTCGCGGTTGGCCAGTTCGAGGGCGTCGATCAGGGCGTCGTCCTTGCAGGGGACCTCGCGGGTCTTGCCGTGGTCGTCCTTGCCGTCCTTGCCCCACTCGCCCTTGTCCGGGCCCCACTCGCCACGGTCGCGGCCGCCCTTGCCGTACCCGTCCTCGCCCTTCTCGCCGCCCTTCCCGCCCTCGGCGCGGGAGTCGTCAGCGGCGTTCTGCGGCGCGGCGGCGTGGTTCTCCGCCACCGGTTCGGTGCCGGACTTGTCGTCGCGGGCGGCGAGACCGCCGAGTGCCGCCAGCCCGACGACGCCGGTCAGCCCGGCCACGCCGGTGGCGACCCAGAGCGCCCGCCGCTTGCTCGTCCGCGGCGGGGGCGCCATCGGCGCGCCGCCGTCGGGTGTCGTTACGTCGTTCGACATGAGAGCCCTTTCGGTTCTTCCCAAACGGGTCGCACCGCCCCAGGCCGGGCGACCAGCTACAAACCGGTTGTAGCCTCTGATCAGCACCGTATGAGAAGGTTCCTCGCGAGGAAGACGTATCCGAAAAAAGCCCGCATTCCTCCCACGAACGGCGGTCGGTGACCAACCACGTGAGCGGTACGGGAACGGCCCGGAACGGCGGCGGGCCCCACCACCTGGCGGAAAGGCGCGGTGGTGGGGCCCGAGGGAGTTCGCGGCCGCGGGGGATCAGCCAGGCAGGCGGGGGCCCGCCTCACGCTGCTCGGCCAGCCAGGTCTCCACCTCGGCGGAGGCGCGCGGCAGCCCGGCCGACATGTTCACCGGGCCGTCAGCGGTGACCAGGATGTCGTCCTCGATCCGCACGCCGACGCCCCGCAGCTCCTCCGGGACCAGCTCGTCCTCCGGCTGGAAGTAGAGCCCCGGCTCGACGGTGAGCACGTACCCCTCGCCGAGCGGCCCCTCGCGGTAGGTCTCCTTGCGGGCGTTGGCGCAGTCGTGCACGTCGATGCCGAGCATGTGACTGGTGCCGTGCAGCGTCCACCGCCGGTAGACCGTGGAGGCCGGGTCCATCGCCTCGTCCACGCTGACCGGCAGCAGCCCGAGATCCTTCAACGCCTCGGCCAGCACCCGCATGGAGGCGAGGTGCACGTCCCGGAACGCTACGCCGGGCCGGCACATCTCGATGCCGGCCTGCTGCGCGGCGTACACCGCGTCGTAGACCTGACGCTGCAACGGCGTGAACCGGCCGTCGACCGGGAGCACCCGGGTCACGTCGGCGGTGTAGAGGTTGCGGTTCTCCACGCCCATGTCCATCAGCAGCAGCTCACCCGGACGGGTGGCGCCGTGGTTGTGCACCCAGTGCAGGATCGTGGCGTGCTCGCCGGCCCCGACGATCGAGCCGTAGCCGACGTCGTTGCCGTCGTGCCGGGCACGCAGCGCGAAGACGCCCTCCAGCAGCCGCTCGGAGACCCCGCGGTCGGCGGGCAGTGCCCGTGCCACGTCCTCGAAGCCGCGCACCGTCGCGTCGCACGCCTCCTGGAGCTGCGCGATCTCCCACTCGTCCTTGACCAGCTTCAGCTCGGCGATCGCGATCGCCAGCTCCCGGTCGCGGCCGGGCTGCCCCTCGGCGCGCGCGCCGTCGTACTGACGCACCGCCGCGTCCACCCGGGCGTCGAAACCGCGGAGCACACGGGTACGCCCCGGCGCCAGCTCGGCCAGCGCGGCGTCCAGCTCGCTCAGGTCGGCCGTCGGCAGCCCCAGCTCGGTCGACTTCTCCCGCAGCGTCGGCCGGCGGCCCACCCACAGCTCGCCGTGGCGGCTGCGGAAGAACTCGTCGGTCGCCCGGGACGACCGGGGCCGCATGAACAGCGTGGCCTCGCCGCCCGGCCGCAGCACGAGGACGCTGTCCGGCTCCAGGTCGCCGGTCAGGTACGCGAAGTCGCTGCCCGGCCGGAACCGGTGGTCGGTGTCGTTGGCGCGTACCTTCTCGTTGCCGGTGGGGATGACCAGCGTCTCGCCCGGGAAGGCCTCGGCTAGCGCGGCCCGGCGCTTGGCGTGGTTGGGCACCTCTGCGCGCGGTGTGACCGGCAGTTCGGTGTCCCGCCAGCCCTGCCGCATGAACGACAGGAACGCCTCCGGGAAATCCGGGTCGTGCGACTCCGTGCCGTCCGCCGCCTTGCCCTGCCCGGTCCGCTCCTCGGCCATGATCCGCCCCTCCCTGAGCCTCGTCGCTGGTCCCGACGGTACCGCGCGCACGACAGCGGGAGGTGCCTGCGGTGCCGCGACGGTGGCTTCCGGCGCGTGGAAAGATGGCGGCCATGTGCGGACTCCTGGCCTTCTTCAGCGCGCGCGGCGACGCCGCCGCCCACCGCGACAACATCGCCGGCGCACTGGAGTGCCTGCACCACCGCGGCCCGGACGAGACAGGGGTCGAGGTGGTCGGCGACGCCTCCGGCCGGTACGCGGACGGCGTGTTCGCGCACAAGCGCCTGGCGATCATCGACGTGGCGCTGAGCCACGAGCCCCTGCCGTACGCGGGCGGGCGGTACCTGCTCACCTTCAACGGCGAGATCTACAACTACATCGAGCTGCGCGAGGAGCTGATCCGCGACTACGGCGCCCAGTTCGCCACCAACGGCGACGGCGAGGTGATCGTCGCCGGCTACCACTACTGGGGTGAGCAGGTGCTCACCAAGCTGCGCGGCATGTTCGCGTTCGTGATCTGGGACCGGCAGGAGCGGCGGGCCTTCGGCGCGCGGGACTACTTCGGCATCAAGCCGCTGCACTACCTGGAGACACAGGACGGCCTCTACCTCGCCTCGGAGAAGAAGGCGCTGCTGCCGTTCGCGCACTCGGCGTACCAGGGCGACGCTGGTATCGACACCGCGAACCTGAGCCACTACCTGACGCTGCAGTACGTGCCCGAGCCGGGCACCCTGCACAAGGGGATCAGCCGGATCGGCTCGGGGGAGTACCTGACCTGGACCCCTGGCGGCCGGATCGAGGTGCGCCGCTGGTACCGCCCGGTGTTCCGGCCGGCCCCGGTCTCCGACGAGCAGCGGCTCTACCACGACATCCGGGAGACGCTGCGCGAGAGCGTACGGATGCACATGCGCTCGGACGTGCCGGTCGGCTCGTTCCTGTCCAGCGGCATCGACTCCACAGCGGTGGTGGCGCTGGCCCGCGAGTTCAACCCGAACATCCTCACCTTCACGGTCGGCTACGACGTGCCCGGCTACTCCGAGATCGACGTGGCCCAGGACTCGGCCCGGCACCTCGACGTGACCACCATCCCGACCAAGATCGGGCCGCAGGACATGATCGACGCGCTGCCGAAGATCGTCTGGCACCTGGACGACCCGGTCGCCGACCCGGCGCTGGTGCCGCTGTACTTCGTGGCGAAGAAGGCCGCCGAGCACGTCACAGTGGTGCTCTCCGGCGAGGGCGCGGACGAGTTCTTCGGCGGCTACACGATCTACCGGGAGCCGCTGTCGCTCAACGCGGTCAACAGCCTGCCCGACGGTGTGCAGAAGGGCCTGCGCGCCGTGTCCAAGGCGATCCCGCAGGGCGTCAAGGGCAAGAGCTTCCTGGAGCGCGGCACCACCCCGATCGAGGAGCGCTACTACGGCAACGCCCGGATGTTCACCGAGGAGGAGAAGCAGCACCTGCTGCGCCGCTACGACCCCTCGGTGCGCTACACGGACGTGACCGCGCCGATCTACGCCGAGTGCACCGAGCTGGACGACGTCACCAAGATGCAGTACGTCGACCTCTACACCTGGCTGCGCGGCGACATCCTGGTCAAGGCCGACCGGATCTCGATGGCGCACTCGCTGGAGGTGCGGGTGCCGTTCCTGGACCGGGAGGTGTTCAACGTCGCCGCCGGCATCCCGGTCGACCTGAAGCTGCCGCCCCGCTCCGAGGCCACCAAGTACGCGATGCGCCAGGCGCTCCAGGGCGTCGTGCCGCCGGCCATCGTCAACCGCAAGAAGCTGGGCTTCCCGACCCCGACCCGGGTCTGGCTGCGCGGCGAGATGTACGAGTGGGCGCGGCACGTGCTGGCCACCTCGGGCGCGGGCGACCTGATCGACCTGTCGTACGCGATGCGCCTGCTCGACGAGCACAAGCGGGAGGAGGCCGACCACTCCCGCAAGGTGTGGACCGTGCTGATCTTCTGCATCTGGCACGCCATCTTCGTGGCCAAGACGCTCGACCCGGGCATCCAGCGCAACCAGTCCGCGCTGCTCACCAAGCCGGTCGTCGGCAGCATGGTCCGCTGACCCGCCAGACATGACAGGGCCCCCGGGGTACGCCCCCGGGGGCCCTTCCCGCTACGGGATCACCTGCCGGTGCAGGTGACCGTCGGCAGGGAGTTGGTGCCGGAGAAGTTCGCGGTGAAGCCGAACGTCGTGGTGCCCTCCGGCGGGACGCTGCCGTTGTAGGCGGCGTTGGAGACGCTCACCGACGCCCCGCTGCCGCTCAACGTGCCGTTCCACACCTGGTTGATGGTCTGACCGCTGGGCCAGGTCCAGTTCGCGGTCCACCCGGAGTACGTCCGGGTGCTGTGGTTCATGATCGTCACTTCGCCCTGGAAGCCGCCGTTCCAGGCGCTGACCACCTTGTACACCGCCATGCAGGTGCCGGACGGCATGGTCGGGCTCGTCGTCGGCGCGGGCGTGGTCGGGGCCGGGGTGGTCGGCGCGGGCGTCGTCGGGGCGGGCGTGGTCGGCGCCGGGGTGGTCGGGCCGGGGCTGCCGCCCGAGCCGATCCCGGTCACCTCGCCGTTGCCCCCGTCGAACGTCACGTCGGAGCAGCCGAAGAAGTTCTCCTGGCTGTCCGAGCGGACCCAGCGCGAGTAGATGATGTGCCGGCCGCTCTTGTTCGACGGCAGGTTACCGGTGAAGTAGTAGTGACCGTCGTTGGTGCCGACCGCGCCGCGCTGCGGCGGGTTGGTCACCTGCAGGAACGGCTGCTCCTCCAGGTCGCTCCAGGCCAGCGGCCGGTTCGGGCTCCAGCTGTCCTTGGTCACGTAGAAGTAGAACGTGCCCGGGTGGTGGGCCCAGTTGCTGTACCGGAACTCCATCGACCGGCCCGCCGTCAGGTGAGTGATCGGCCAGTCGTTGCGCGCCGCGTCGTACCCGCTGAAGCCGGGGTTGCCGCCGCTGCACAGCTTGCCGTCGGGGATGAACCCGACGGTCCGCCCGCCGGCGTCGGAGCGCAGCACGCTGAACCAGTTGTACAGCGAGTTCGCCCCGTTCGCGGCCACCGCCGACGAGCAGGCGGGGTTGTTCGGCCGGATCTCACCGGTTCCGGTGAGGCCGTCCTTCCAGCACAGGTAGGTGCGGGCGCCCGGCGTCATGGCCGCGCCGTGCGCGGCCGCCGGTCCGGAGTTGGTGGCCAGGGCGAACGCGCCCAGGGCCAGGGTGGCGGCCGCGGTGAGCAACGCGGCCGTACGGGATCGGTGCACGGGGATCTCCTGACTCGCGGAGCGTGGCCCGGTTCGGCCCGCCCCGCTGCGACGAGCGGATGCGACGATCGCGGTGCCCGCGCCCGGTCGGCGTGCGGCCGGGGCCGTCGGCGGGCGCGCACCGCCTGCGGTCCGTTGCCACGGACCGTGGATGCCCTCGCGTCGGCTCGACCCGGCGGCCGGCGACGCGGCAGCCCCCCGCGTCGTTACCCGGCATCGCCATCCCACCACGTCCGGACGCCGCCCGCAATAGGTGCTGCTCGATGTCCGGGTCGCGGCGCGCCGCGACCCCGCCATGCGCCAGGATCGGGGGAGGACGACGAGGGGAGCCAGGATGGGGTACGCGGTGGTGCTCGGCGAGGCGCTGGTGGACCTGCTCGACGCCGAGCACGACGGAGAACCCGTCTACCGGCAGGCGATCGGCGGCGGCCCGCTCAACGTGGCGGTGGCGATCGCCCGGCTCGGCGGAGACGCGCGGTTCGTCGGATCGCTCGGCGACGACGCGCTGGCCGGGCGGATCCGCGCGTTCCTCACCGACGCGGGTGTGGACGTGAGCGGGACTGTCACGGTGCCGGCGCCCACAGCGCTCGCCGTGGCGACGTTCGCCGGCGCGGAGCCGGACTTCCGCTTCTACGGCGAACCCCGCTCGTACGCGCTGCTCGGCCCGGACGACCTGGACGTGGCGCTGGTCGAGGGCGCGGACGTGCTCTACTGCGGCTCGATCGTGCTGCTCGACCCGCCGGTGCTGGCCGCCGCCCGGCGCGCCTGGTCGATCGCGGGCGCGCTGCGGGTGTTCGACCCGAACGTGCGGCCCCGCCTGCTCACCACGCCGGGCGCGCTGGACGGGCTGCGGGCGGTGGTCGCCGAGTTCGCGGCCGCCGCGCACCTGGTGAAGCTCAGCAGCGCCGACGCGCGGCTGCTCTACCCGGACGAGCCGGTCGAGGGCGTCGCCGCGTACCTGCGGGAACTGGGCGCGAGCACCGTCGTGGTCACGCTCGGCGCGGACGGCGCCCTGGTCGCCGCCGCCGACGACGTGGTACGCGTGCCCGCGCCGAAGGTGGACGCGGTGGACGCCACCGGCGCGGGCGACTCGGTCATGGGCGCGCTGGTGGCCGACCTGCTGGCCGCCGGCGAGCCGGCCGACCCGGCCGGGTGGCGGGAGCGGGTCGCGTTCGCGCTGCGGGTGGCGGCGGTGGTGTGCGAGTCACCGGGCGGCGCCACAGCCATGCCCACCCGCACCGCTGTCGAAGCCCGCTTCGCGTGAAAGGAAGGGCCCCTTCTTAACGCCTCCGGTAGAGGAGGGGCCCCTTCTTAACACCCGCCCCACGCGCGGAGGCCGGCGTCACGCGCGGAGGGCGAGCTCAGGCGCGCGGACGGGTCATCGTCAGGACGGCGGTCAGGGACAGGAACGCGGCGCCGGCCAGGACCACAGCCATCGGCAGCGCGCTGCCCTCGCCGCCGAGCCCGACCAGCGGCGCGGCGAGCGCGCCGACCACCGACTGGATGCCGCCCATCAGCGCCGCAGCGGTGCCCGCGTGCCGGGCGTGCGCGTCCAGCGCCAGCGCGGTGCTGTTCGGCATCACCATGCCGAGCGAGCCGACGAAGGCGAACAGCGCCACCGCCGTCACGGCCAGGCTGCCGGCCAGCGCGCCGCTCAGCACGCCGACCGCGGTGACCAGGCCGACCACGAGCGTGGTGACCAGCAGCCGGCGCGGCGTGAACCGGTCGAGCAGCCGGGCGTTGGCCTGCCCGACCGCGACCAGGGCGAGCGCGTTGACGCCGAAGATCACGCTGAACACGGCCGCGGAGACGCCGAAGACGTCCTGGAACACGAACGACGACCCGGAGATGTACGCGAACAGCCCGGCGAACGCGAAGCCCTGCGTCAGCGCGTACCCGAGATAGACCCGGTCGGCGAGCAGCGACCGCATGGTCCGTACGGTGGCCCCGAGGCCACCGGTGCTGCGGCGCTCGGCCGGCAGCGTCTCCGGCAGGCGCAGCGCGACGGCCACGGCGAGCACCGCCCCGATGACGGCGAGCGCCACGAAGACCGCCCGCCACGAGCCGAACCGCAGCACCAGGCTGCCCACGCCCGGCGCCGCCACCGGTGCCACGCCGAAGACCAGGGTGAGCCGGGAGAAGTACTTCGCGGCGTCCCGTCCCGAGTAGAGGTCGCGGACCACCGCGCGGGCGACCACCACGCCCATGCCGCCGGCGACGCCCTGGGCGAACCGCGCGGCGGCCAGCAGCGGGGCGTTCGGCGCCGCGGCGCACGCCAGCGCCAGCACCGTGTACGCGACCACGCCGACCAGCACCGGGCGGCGGCGCCCCCAGCGGTCACTGAGCGGACCGGTGACGAGCTGGCCCAGGGCGAGGCCGATCAGGCAGGTGGTCAGCGAGAGCTGGATGCCGGCCTGGTCGGCGCCGAGGTCGCGGGTCATGGCCGGGAACGCCGGCAGGTACATGTCCAGCGACAGCGGACCGATCGCGGTGAGCGTGCCGAGCAGCACCAGCAGCGTCACGCCGCCGGTGGACGCGGTGGTGCGGTCGGCGGCCGGGCGCGCGGCGGTCGGCGCGGCGTTGCTCACGAGTGGGTACCCCCTGGATCCGGTGCGTCCGGGTACCTTACATCTGTAGTCAGAACTATTGCGATGTGAGGCGGGTGACCCCGTGGCGACGAACGAGCAGGTCGCGCGCGTCGGAGCGGTCGTGGGGGAGCTGCACCGCCTCCTGCGCCGCCGGACCGGGGCGCGCGTCGGACGAGACCCGCTGCCCGAGGCGCAGGTGGAGTTGCTGCTGCTGGTCCGGGAGACGCAGGGGATCAGCGGCAAGGAGGTGGCCCGGCGCCTCTGCACCGCGCCCAACACGGTGAGCACGCTGGTCCGCGACCTCACCGACGCCGGGCTGCTGGCCCGTGACCGCGACCCCGGCGACCGCCGGGTGCTGCGGCTGCGCGTGACCGAGGCCGCCCGGGCCCGGATGGCCGACTACGAGACCAACCGCGCCGCGCTGCTCGACGAGGCACTGGCCGAGCTGGACCCGGCGGCGAGGGAGGCGATCCTGGCCGCCGCCCCGCACCTCGACGCGCTGCTCGGCGCACTGCGGGGCCATGCCCGGCCGGAACCGCCCGGACGGGCCTCCGGAAACCCGGTGGCCGCGGCGCCGTCCCGCCCCGCATGATCACCGGATGGCCCTGCACCAGGACGAGATACCCGTGGACGAGCAGGTCGTCCGGGCGCTGCTGGCCGACCAGCGCCCCGAGTGGGCCGCGCTGCCGCTGACGCCGGCCGGGGCCGGGACCGACAACACGATGTACCGGCTCGGTGCCGACCTGCTCGTCCGGCTGCCGCGCACCGCCGAGAAGGCCGGCGCCCTGCGCAAGGAACAGCAGTGGCTGCCCCGGCTCGCGCCGCTGCTGCCGTACCGGGTGCCGGAACCGGTGTACGCCGGCGTCCCGGCCGACGCCTTCCCGCTGCCGTGGTCGGTGCAGCGGTGGATACCGGGCGACGAGGTCCGGTCCGGCACGGTCGAGGACTGGGCCGCCCTCGGCGCCGACCTGGCCGCGTTCGTCAGGCACCTGCACGCGACCGACCTGCTCGGCGCGACCCGCGCGGGCCCGCTCAGCGGATACCGCGGCGGCAGCCTCCATCCCTGCGACACGTGGATCTCCGCGGCGCTCGACGACTGCCGGAACCGGATCGGCGACGAGACGGACGTCGACACCCTGGACCGGCTCTGGCGGGACGCCCTCACCCTGCCCGAACCCGCCGGGCCGCACGTCTGGCTGCACGGTGACCTCAAGCCCACCAACCTGCTGGTGCACGACGGCCGGCTGCGGGCGGTCATCGACTTCGGCGGCCTGACAGTCGGGCACCCCGACGCCGAACACGCGCCGATCTGGGACCTTCCGCCGCAGGCCCGGCACGCCTACCGGGAGGCGCTCGGCGTGGACGACGTGACCTGGGCGCGGGCCCGCGCCTGGTCGCTCGGGGTGGCGGCCAGCGGCGTCTCCTACTACTGGGACACGTTCCCGGCGTTCGTCGCCGAGTGCCGCAACCGTCTCCGCGAGATCCTCGCCGACGCCGGCTGAGCGCGGCCGCCGGTCAGGCCGTGCCGTCCAGCTCCGCGTAGCCGCGGCGGGCAGCGATCAGGCCCGGCCGGGCGCCGAACGGCGACTCGGCCGCCACCCGCTCCGGCGGGGCGCTGCCGGTGTGCCCGGCGCGGATCAGCCACGCCTGTCGCGCGAGCTGCGCGTGCTGCTCGCGGACGAAGTCCACGCCGACCGGCTCGCCGTGGCCGGGCACCACCACCGTCGCGGGCGTGGTCAGCCGCAGCAGGTCGGCCAGCGCGTCCGGCCACTTCAGGGGGTACGACTCCTCGAACGCCGGTGGCCCGCTCTGCTCCACCAGGTCGCCTGCGACCAGCACGTCCGCGTCGGGCACGTGCACCACCAGATCGGCGTCGGTGTGCCCGTGCCCGGGATGGCGCAGCACCACCCGCCGGCCGCCGACGTCGAGCACCGTCTCCTCGTGCACCTCGTGCGTCGGCGCCCGCAGTTCGGTACGCGCCAGCTCCTCGGCCAGCGCCGGGTGCCCGGCACGCATCTCCTCGTACGCGGCGCGGCGCACCGCGTCGGACCGGTCCCGCAGCGCCGCCGCGGCCTGGGCCTGCGCGTAGATCGCGGTGTCCGGCCCGGCCAGCGTGGCGTTGCCGAAGCAGTGGTCGAAGTGGTGGTGCGTGTTCACGATCGTCCACGGGTGCGGCGTCACCGCCCGCGCCGCCTCCGCCAGCTCCCGGGCCTGCCCGGCGGTCGAGAGCGTGTCGACGAGCAGCGCCGCGCCGTCACCGGCCACCAGCACGACGTTCACCGCGAGCGTCGGCTCGCGCAGCACGTGCACCCCGGCGGCGACCTCGGAGAACCCGGCCGTCATGACTGGCGCACGGCCCGCTCGACGAAGCGCTGCCGGTCGACGAGCACCCGCTCGACCCGGCCCTGCGCCGCCACGGTGGGCCCGTCGGTGACTGTCACGTCGAAGACGAGCCGCTTCCCGTCGACCTTCACCAGCTCGGCGTGGGCGGCCACGGTACGACCGACCGGCGTGGCCGCGCGGTGCTCCAGCTCCACCCGCACGCCGACAGTGGTCGACCCGGACGGCATCCGGGTCGCGGTGGCGGCCACCGTCGCGGCCTCGGCCAGCGCCAGCACCCGGGGTGTGCCGAGCACCGGCACGTCCCCCGAGCCGACCGCCTGCGCGGTGTCGGCGTCGGTCACTGTGAGCTCGACCCGGGCGGTCAGGCCCGGCGTGAAGGGCGACTCCGGCTGCTCCTGCATGCGGCCGAGCCTAGTGCAGCCGACCCGCGGCCGTCCGGCGTCCGGGCCGCCGCCGGTCCGGTCGCCACCGCCCGCCCGCATGCCCGCCCGTCGCCCGCCGTTAACCTTGTCCGCGATGGCCGAGCTGACACAATCTCCGACCCCCGCCCCCGACGCGACCACCGAATCGCCCGACGGTGGGCGCCGCCGTGTGATCGCGATGACCATCTGGGGCGTCGCCTTCGTCGTCGCCTGGCTCGCCATCGGCCTGCCCACCGACCCGGCGTACGCGTTCCTGTGGATCTGGGCCGGCACCGTCGCGTGGAACTCGGCCCGCCCGTGGCGCAGCCACCTGCGCTTCGCCCGGGACTGGATCCCGGTGGTGCTGCTGCTCGCCGCGTACAACCTGTCCCGGGGGTTCGCCGACAACGGCGCCACCCCGCACGCGATGGAGCTGATCGTCGCCGACCGCTTCCTCACCGGGTGGCTCACCGGCGGCGAGGTGCCGACGATCTGGCTCCAGGAGCGCCTGTACGACGCGTCCGAGGTGCGCTGGTGGGACGTGCTGGTGAGCTGGATCTACTTCTCGCACTTCGTGGCGACGTTCGCCGCCGCCGCGGTGCTGTGGATGCGTAACCGGCGGCGCTGGATCGCGTACATGTCGCGCTGGGGCTTCCTGTGCGCGGCCGGCCTGGTCACCTACTTCGCCTACCCGGCCGCGCCGCCGTGGTGGGCGGCGCAGAACGGCCTGCTCACCGAGGTCGCGCGGATCTCCACCCGGGGGTGGAAGGAGATCGGCATGCACGGCGCGGGCAACCTGCTCAACGCCGGGCAGATCGCCTCCAACCCGGTGGCCGCGATGCCGTCGCTGCACACCGCGTTCGCGCTGTTCGTGGTGCTGTTCTTCATGCGGTCGGTGCGCAAGCGCTGGTGGCCGCTGATGCTGGCGTATCCGCTGGCCATGACGTTCACGCTGATGTACAGCGGCGAGCACTACCTGATCGACGTGCTGGTCGGCTGGGCGTACGTGGGCATGACGTTCCTGGTGGTCGGCCTGGCCGAGCGCTGGTGGGCGGCGCGGCAGGCCCGGCGTGCCGGTGAGCCCGCCGTCGCCGCAGGCGCCCCGTCCGCCGACGGCGACACCGCCGCCGACACCCCGGACCGCGCCGCCGACGACCGGGACGCGGTGCCCGCCGAGCGCCGGTAGGCCCCCCGCCGCCGTCACGGGCGGCCGGGTCGTCTGCGCGCCGCCGTGGTTCGCCGTGGCGTCGCGGCCGCCGGGGTCAGCGGCCGCTGTCGGTACGGCGGGCGGCGCGCGACCGCTCGGTCAGCTCCGCGGCCAGCTCCCACGCGTCGGCCAGATCCCGGTCGACAGCCGCAGCCCCGGCCCCACCGGCGGTGTCCGCGTGCACGGTGGCCAGTCGCAGCAGCCGCTGCACCGGGCCGCGGGTGACGCGCACGCTCTGGATCCGGGCGTACGGCACCAGCGTCAACTGCCTGGTCAGCAGCCCGGAGCGGGCCACGAAGACCCGCTCGTCGAGACCGGCGCCGACCACCTTGCGGCTCAGCGGGCGCAGCCACCGGGCCCGCGACGGGGGCGGTGTGGCGGGCAGCGCGTCCAGCCGTACGCCGGGCAGCACCTCCGCCACGACCATCGCGCCGGTGCCCGCGTCGCCGACCGGCAGCAGCCGGTCCGGGCGGTTGCGGTCGTCCGGCTCACCGGCCGAGTAGCCGGCCACCTCCAGCCGCAGCCGCAACCACCCCTTCATCCGCCAGAGCAGCGGCCAGGTCGCCCGTACGGTCTGCACCCGGTGCAGCGGCACGGTCTGCATCCGCGTCTCCAGCAGCCCGTTGTGCACGCGCAGCGTGCCGTCGTCCCGGTCGAGCCGGAAGCTCCAGTCGTCGAGCACCCGGCGGATCGGTTGCAGCACCACGCCCGCCATCGCGGTGAGCGTGCTCGCCACCGCGATGAACGACCACGAGCCCTCGGAGAGGAACTGGGCGCCGACGAACACCAGGCCCAACGGCAGCAGGAACGCCTGCGGCGTGAGCAACTGGCTGATCAGCAGGTCCTGGTTGCGTACCGCGTGCAGCCGGCGCCCTTCCGGCACGGGCGCGACCGGCGCGCCGGGCTCGGCCGCCGGAACCGGCGCCGGGGCGGAGCGACCGGCCACCGCGAGCAGCCGCTGACGCAGCGCGGTGGCCTCGGCGACGCTGAGGTAGGCCAGGGGCGCCTCGGTCTTGCCCCCGCCGACCACCTCCAGCCGCAGCTCGGCCAGGCCGGTGAGCTGGGCCAGCAGCGGCCGGACCACCTCCACCGCCTGCAACCGCTCCAGCGGGATGGCCCGGGTACGCCGCCACAGCAGGCCCTCGTAGACCCGCAGCTCGCGGCCCACCAGGTGGTAGCCGGTGTTCCACCAGCTCACCACCGACAGCACCGTGGCGCCGAGCACGAAGACGGTGACCAGCACCGCGAACCAGCCGAACCCGACCCGCGACAGCGTCGACCAGGAGAGCCCGGCGATCACCACGACCAGCGACTTCGCGCCGTGCAGCGCCGGGCTGAGCGGATGCAGCCGCTGCCGGGGCTCCTCACCACCGGCGGGCGGCCCGGCCGCCGGACCCCACGGTCCCGGGTACGGCGGCAGCGGCGCGGGCCACGGCCCGGGCGCCGCGTCGGGTCCGGGCGGCGGCCCGTACCCGGGTGCCGCCGAGCCGGGCGGCCCGTAGCCGGGTGGCGGTGCGTACCCGGGAGGTGGCCCGTACCCGGTCGGAGGTCCGTACCCGGTCGGAGGTCCGTAGCCGGGCGGAGGCCCGTACCCGGATGGTGGTCCGGGGACGGGCGGCGGTCCGTATCCCGGCGCGGGCGGCCACGGATACCCGTTGGGCTGCTGACCCGGAGCCGGTGGCTGCGCCGCGTCGGCCGGCGTGGGCGGGCCGGGCGTCGGCTCGGGCCGGTCGTCCTGGGGCGGCGGGGCGCCGGAGTCGCTCCGTTCGCTCACAGGCCCTCCGCCCGGTCCTCGCCCAGGGCGGTCAGCCGGTCGCGCAGCCGGGACGCCTCGGCCGGACGCAGCCCGGGCACCCGCGCGTCGCTCGCGGCCGCGGCCGTATGCAATTGCACGGTGGCGAGGTCGAAGGCGCGCTCCAGCGGACCCGCGCTCACATCGACGAACTGCATCCGCGAGTACGGCACGATGGACAACCGCCGCACCAGCAGGCCGTGCCGCACGAGCAGATCGTCGTCGCGCTCGGCGTACCCCCAGGCGCGGACCGCCCGCACGATGGTGACCGACCGCCAGACGCCCATCAGCACCGCCACGCCGACGGCGGCGCCGAGCAGCCAGTGCCCGGACAGCGCCCAGGCCACGCCGAGCACCACGAGCGCCACGGCCAGCCCGATGCCGAGCCGGATCAGCTCCACCCAGATCAGGTCGCGGGAGATCGGCTGCCAGCGGACCGTGTCCGGCCAGGGCTCCAACGCGCTGCGCGAGGCGGGCGGGAGGCCGGCCGGGCCGTCACCGCTCACCGGGAGGACCTGCCGTGCTCGCCGCCGGTACGGGCTCGGGTCATCTGCTCGCTCACGCTTCGAGCGTAGGCGATCAGGGCAGCGGGACCACCTCGCGGAGGAAGCCGCGTGCGTCGAGGAAGTCACCGAGGGAGCCCCGGTGGTCCGGGCAGGCCAGCCAGGTCTTGCGCCGGTCGGGCGCGTGCAGGCGGGGATTGTGCCAGCGGAGCTGGAAGGCGGCGGGCGCGCGACACCCCCGCGCCGAGCAGATCAGCGTCTCGTCCGGGATGGTGGGAGTCGTCACCGGGGCGAGTCTAGAGGCCGCACGCCGGGAGTTTTAGCGCCGGGCGGCCACGGGGGGAGCCGCCCGGCGACGGGGTGAATCGTACACACTGCGGACCCCTTGTTGTCCACCCGTGTTCAGCGTTTCCCGCGCGGCGGGACGGCGTGGCCGGACGGCGCGGCGAAAATCGTGCCTCTCCCACCCTCGGCTCTCAGCGAGGCATGACAGTCTTGATACGCACCACGCCGCGACGACGAACCTGCTGTGGAGGACCGGTGGCCCAGCCGACCACACCCGACGTGCCGAACCCGACCGAGGTGGCGCCGGACGCGCCGCCCCCGGCGGGCACCACCCCGGCACAGGACGCCACGCTGCTGGAGCGGGCGCTGTTCGAGACCAAGCGGGTGATCGTCGGCCAGGACCGGATGGTCGAGCGGATGTTCGTCGCGCTGCTGGCGCGCGGTCACTGCCTGCTGGAGGGCGTGCCGGGCGTGGCCAAGACGCTCGCCGTGGAGACCCTGGCCCGGGTCGTCGGCGGCTCGTTCGCCCGGGTCCAGTTCACCCCCGACCTGGTGCCCGCCGACATCATGGGCACCCGGATCTACCGGCAGTCCAGCGAGAAGTTCGACGTCGAGCTGGGCCCGGTCTTCGTCAACTTCCTGCTCGCCGACGAGATCAACCGCGCGCCCGCCAAGGTGCAGTCGGCGCTGCTGGAGGTGATGAGCGAGCGGCAGGTCTCCATCGGCGGCGAGAGCCACCGGGTGCCCGACCCGTTCCTGGTCATGGCCACCCAGAACCCGATCGAGCAGGAGGGCGTCTACCCGTTGCCGGAGGCGCAGCGGGACCGGTTCCTCATGAAGATCGTCGTGGGCTACCCGACCGACGCCGAGGAGCGCGAGATCGTCTACCGGATGGGCGTGGCACCGCCCGAGCCGGCCCGGGTGTTCGACACCCCGGACCTGGTCGCCCTCCAGCACAAGGCCGACCAGGTGTTCGTGCACAACGCGCTGGTCGACTACGCGGTCCGGCTGGTGCTCGCGACCCGGGCGCCGGCCGAGCACGGCATGCCCGACGTGGCTCAGCTCATCCAGTACGGCGCCAGCCCGCGCGCCTCGCTCGGCCTGGTCCGGGCCACCCGCGCGCTGGCGCTGCTGCGCGGGCGGGACTACGCGCTGCCGCAGGACGTGCAGGACATCGCGCCGGACATCCTGCGCCACCGGCTGGTGCTCAGCTACGACGCGCTCGCCGACGACGTACCGGCCGACCACATCGTGCACCGGGTGATGTCGACCATCCCGCTGCCCGCCGTCGCGCCCCGTCAGCAGGCCACACCGCCGCCACCGGCCGTCCCGCACAACGGATGGCCCGGGCAGCGGCCGTGACCTCGCCCACCCCGCTGAGCGCCGCCGGCGACCGCTCGGGGGCCGTGCTGGCCCGGCTCCAGCTCATGGTGACCCGCAAGCTGGACGGGCTGCTCCAGGGCGACTACGCCGGGCTGCTGCCCGGACCGGGCAGCGAGGCGGGGGAGTCCCGGGAGTACCGGCCCGGCGACGACGTGCGCCGGATGGACTGGCCCGTCACCGCCCGCACCACCATGCCGCACGTCCGGCGTACGGTGGCCGACCGCGAACTGGAGACCTGGCTGGCCGTCGACATGTCGGCCAGCCTGGACTTCGGCACCGGCCGGTGGCTCAAGCGGGACGTGGCGGTCGCCGCGGTCGCCGCGCTGGCCCACCTCACCGTGCGGGGCGGCAACCGGATCGGCGCGGTGGTCGGCACCGGCGGGCCGGGGACGATGCTGCGGCTGCCCGCCCGCTCCGGTCGCAAGGAGGCCCAGGGGCTGCTGCGTGCGGTCGCCGGCGCCGAGATCCGGCCCGGCCGCAGCGACCTCGGCGCGCTCGTCGACATGCTCAACCGCCCGCCCCGGCGGCGCGGCGTGGCGGTGGTGATCTCCGACTTCCTCGCGCCGCCGCAGCAGTGGGGCCGGCCGCTGCGTAAGCTGCGGGTCCGCCACGACGTGCTGGCCGTCGAGGTGGTCGATCCGCGGGAACTGGAACTGCCCGACGTGGGGGTGCTGCCGGTGGTCGACCCGGAGAGCGGTGAACTGCACGAGGTGCAGACCGCCGACCCGGGCCTGCGCCGCCGGTACGCCGAGGCGGCGGCCGCCCAGCGCGGGGCGATCGCCGCCGAGCTGCGCGCCGCGGGCGCGGCCCACCTGCGCCTGCGTACCGACCGAGACTGGCTGCTGGACATGGTGCGTTTCGTCGCCGCGCAGCGGCACGCCCGCACCAGAGGGACGACGCGATGATCCGTTTTCTGCAACCGTGGTGGCTGCTCGCCGTACTGCCGGTGCTCGCCCTCGCCGCCGCGTACGTCTGGCGGCAACTGCACCGCCGGCAGTACGCGCTGCGGTTCACCAACGTCGACCTGCTGCGTACCGTCGCGCCCAAGGGACTGGGCTGGCGGCGGCACGTCGCGGCCACCGCGTTCCTGCTCTGCCTGCTGGTGCTGGCGACCGGGCTGGCCCGGCCGGCGATCGACACCCGGGAGCCGCTGGAGCGGGCCACGGTGATGCTCGCCATCGACGTGTCGTTGTCGATGCAGGCCGACGACGTGTCGCCGAACCGCCTGGAGGCGGCTCAGGAGGCTGCGAAGCAGTTCGTCGGCGAGCTGCCGGAGAGCTACAACCTGGGGCTCGTCTCGTTCGCCAAGTCGGCGAACGTCCTGGTGCCGCCGACCAAGGACCGGGCCGCCGTCACCACCGCCATCGACGGGCTGGTGCTGGCCGAGGCGACCGCCACCGGCGAGGCGGTCTTCACCTGCCTGGAGGCGATCCGCTCGGTGCCGGCCGACGGCGCCGCCGGCATCCCGCCGGCCCGGATCGTGCTGCTGTCCGACGGCTACCGCACGTCGGGCCGCTCGGTCGAGGAGGCCGCCGCGGCGGCGCAGGCGGCGAACGTGCCGGTGTCCACAATCGCGTTCGGCACCGACTCCGGGCAGGTCGACATCGGCGGGCAGCTCCAGCGGGTGCCGGTGGACCGCACCGCGCTGTCCCAGCTCGCGGAGACCACGCAGGGCTTCTTCTACGAGGCCGCGTCGGCCAGCGAACTGAAGCAGGTCTACCAGGACATGGGCAGCTCGATCGGCTACCGGACCGAGCCGCGCGAGATCACCCAGTGGTACGCGGGGATCGCGTTGCTGCTGGCGCTGTGCGCGGGCGGGCTGAGTCTGCTCTGGACGTCCCGGCTGGTCTGAGCCGGAACCGGCCGGCGGTGGTCAGTGACCGCCGCCGGCCAGCACGAACAGGACGGCCACCCAGACGGCGGCGAGGGTGAAGCCCAGCGGGGCGACGTAACGGCTCATGAGTGTGCTCCGTGGCGACGGTCGGCCGGTGAGGGCCGTGGGGGGTCGGGGCGTACGCGCACGAAGTCGTGACCGGGTGCTCCGCCGCGCGGCAGGCCACACCCCGGCGTGGTCGCCGGGAAGCGGATGCGGTGCGGAGGGCGGGAAGCGGGTCAGCCGGGTGGACCGAGCCGTGGCTCAGCGGGGCTGACGGTGGGCCCGGCCACGACTGGGAGGATCGCTATCTCGCACAGCGATCACCTCCTGCGGTCGGCGGGGCCCGGAGCGGGCACGGAGCGGCCCGTAGACGCGATCATCGTACACCGGGGGTGTGGGTGTCGCGCGCGCGGCCGGCAGCCTCCGCGGACCCCCGCCGACGTCGGCCGGGGTGGGCCCTGTGACCTGCGCGGGTTAGCGCTTACCTGTCGGTAACCCCTAGGCTCCGACCGACCGAGAGATCACTGGAGCAGAGGGGGATCCGTGGCCCGAACCGTGCTGGTGACCGGCGGGAACCGGGGGATCGGCCTGGCCATCGCGCAGGCGTTCGCCAAGCAGGGCGACCGGGTGGCGGTGACGTACCGGAGCGGCGAGGCTCCCGACGGCCTGTTCGGGGTGCGGTGCGACGTGACCGACGCCGAGTCGGTCGACGCCGCGTTCACCGCGATCGAGGCCGAACTCGGCCCGGTGGAGGTGCTGGTCGCCAACGCCGGCATCACCGACGACACGCTGATCATGCGGATGTCCGAGGAGCAGTTCGCGCGCGTCCTCGACACCAACCTGACCGGCTCGTTCCGGGTCGCCAAGCGGGCCTCGACGAAGATGCTCCGCGGCCGCTGGGGCCGGATGATCTTCATTTCCTCGGTGGTCGGCCTCTCCGGCGGCGCGGGCCAGGTCAACTATGCGGCCAGCAAGGCCGGCCTGGTCGGCGTGGCCCGCTCGATCACCCGCGAGCTGGGCACCCGCAACATCACCGCGAACGTGGTGGCGCCCGGCTTCATCGACACCGACATGACAGCGGGCCTGCCCGAGGAGCGCAAGGCGGAGATCCGCAAGTCGATCCCGGCCGGCCGGATGGCCACCCCGGACGAGGTCGCGGGCGTCGTCACCTGGCTCGCCTCGGACGCGGCCGGATACGTCACCGGCGCCGTCATCCCGGTCGACGGCGGCCTCGGCATGGGCCACTGAGCAGAGCACGGAGGAGACACGCAATGTCCGGACTTCTCGCCGGTAAGCGGCTGCTGGTCACCGGCGTCATCACCGACGCGTCGATCGCCTTCTCGGTGGCGAAGCTCGCCCAGGAGAACGGCGCCCAGGTCGTGCTCACCGGCTACGGCCGGCTCTCCCTGGTGGAGCGGATCGCCAAGCGGCTGCCCGAGCCGGCGCCCGTGATCGAGCTGGACGTCAGCAACGAGGAGCACCTGGCCGGGCTGGCCGACAAGGTGCGCGAGCACGTCGACGGCCTGGACGGCGTCGTGCACTCGATCGGGTTCGCCCCGCAGAGCTGCCTCGGCGGCGGTTTCCTCGACGCCCCCTGGGCGGACGTGGCGACAGCGCTCCAGGTCTCCACCTACTCGTACAAGTCCCTCGCCATGGCAGCGCTGCCGCTGATGTCCGCCGGGGGCGCCGTGGTGGGTCTCACGTTCGACGCCACCAAGGCGTGGCCGGTCTACGACTGGATGGGCGTGGCCAAGGCCGGGCTGGAGTCCGCCTCCCGCTATCTGGCGCTGCACCTGGGCAAGCAGGGCATCCGCAGCAACCTGGTCGCGGCCGGCCCGCTGCGGACCATCGCGGCCAAGTCCATCCCCGGCTTCGACCGGTTCGAGGACGCCTGGACCGAGCGCGCCCCGCTGGGCTGGAACCTCACCGACCAGGAGCCCGCCGCGCGGGCCTGCCTGGCGCTGCTGTCCGACTGGTTCCCGGCCACCACCGGCGAGATCGTCCACGTCGACGGCGGCTACCACGCCATCGGCGCCTGAGATGTAAGGAAGGGCCCCTTCTTAACGCCTCGTGCAGCGGAAGGGGCCCTTCTTAACACGTCGCGGCCCGGGTGGTCACCACACCGACCAGGGGGCGTCGCCACGCCGTGACGGCGGGCGAGGAAGAATGGCCCCATGGCGTACGACGCGTTGGTGCTGGTCTCCTTCGGTGGCCCGGAGCGGCCCGAGGACGTTCTCCCGTTCCTGCAGAACGTGACCCGGGGGCGGGGGGTGCCCCCGGAGCGGCTCGCCGAGGTCGCCGAGCACTACCTGCACTTCGGCGGGGTGTCGCCGATCAACCAGCAGTGCCGCGACCTGCTCGCCGCGATCCGCGAGGACTTCGCCGCCAACGGCGTCGACCTGCCGGTCTACTGGGGCAACCGCAACTGGGATCCGATGCTCGCCGACACCGTCGCGCGGATGCGCGACGACGGGATCACCCGGGCGCTGGCGTTCGTGACGAGCGCGTACGGCGGCTACTCGTCCTGCCGGCAGTACCAGGAGGACATCGCCTCGGCCCGCGCCGCGGTCGGCCCGGACGCCCCGCTGATCGAGAAGCTGCGCCAGTTCTGGGATCACCCCGGCTTCATCGAGCCGCACGCCGACGCGGTCCGCGCCGCGCTGGCCCAGCTCGACCCGGCGAAGCGGGACAGCACCCGGCTGGTCTTCACCGCGCACTCCGTACCGATGTCGGCGGCGGCCACCGCCGGCCCGCACGGCGGCCGCTACACCGCCCAGCTCGAGGAGGTCGCCCGGCTGGTGCACGCCGCGGCCGCGCCCGACCTGGCGTACGACCTGGTCTGGCAGAGCCGGTCCGGGCCGCCGCAGGTGCCGTGGCTGGAGCCGGACGTCAACGACCACCTGGCCACGCTGCCCGAGCAGGGCGTGACGAGCGTGGTGGTCAGCCCGATCGGGTTCGTCTCCGACCACCTGGAGGTGGTGTGGGACCTGGACACCGAGGCGCTGGAGACGGCCAAGCAGCTCGGCCTGGACTTCGTCCGCGCCGGCACCCCGGGGGTCGACCCGCGGTTCGTGGCGATGGTCCGCGAGCTGGTCGGAGAGCGCACCGCCCCAAACGGGGAGCGGCTGCGCCGCCGACTCGGCGAGCTGCCCGCCTGGGACACCTGCCCGGCGTTGTGCTGCGTGCCCCCGGCCCGCCGGCCCTGAGCCCGACCCGACGACACCCCTGGGGACGACACGATGCTTGACCGCAAGCCGGTGCAGAGCTGGCTCACCGACATGGACGGCGTGCTGGTGCACGAGGGGCAGCCGGTGCCCGGCGCCCCGGAGTTCGTCAAGAAGCTGCGCGCCTCCGGCAAGCCGTTCCTGGTGCTGACGAACAACTCCATCTACACCCCGCGCGACCTCCAGGCCCGGCTGGCCCGGATGGGGCTGGACGTGCCGGAGGAGGCGATCTGGTCCTCGGCGCTGGCCACCGCCCAGTTCCTGGCCGACCAGCGGCCGGGCGGCACCGCGTACGTGATCGGTGAGGCCGGCCTGACCACGGCGCTGCACGCGGTGGGGTACATCCTGAGCGACTTCGCCCCGGACTACGTGGTGCTGGGGGAGACGCGCACCTACAGCTTCGAGGCGATAACCAAGGCGATCCGGCTGATCAACGACGGCGCCCGGTTCATCTGCACCAACCCCGACGCCACCGGCCCGTCGGTGGAGGGCGCGTTGCCGGCTGCCGGTTCGGTGGCGGCGATGATCTCGAAGGCGACAGGCGTCGACCCGTACTTCGTGGGCAAGCCCAACCCGATGATGATGCGCTCGGCGCTGAACACCATCGACGCGCACTCCGAGTCGACCGCGATGATCGGCGACCGGATGGACACCGACATCCTGTGCGGCCTGGAGGCCGGGCTGGAGACGATCCTGGTGCTCACCGGCATCAGCAGCCGGACCGAGGCGGAGCGGTACCCGTACCGTCCGTCGCGGATCGTCGACTCGGTGGCCGACCTGATCGACGAGGTCTGAGCCGGGGTCTGCGGCGCTAGAGCCGAAGCGGCGCGTTGCAGGCGGCCACCAGGGCCTGCCGGCACGCGGTGGTGAGCGGACGCAGCGCCGCGTCCCGCTGCTGCGCCTCGTAGGTGTTGACCGCGCCGCCCGGTGCGCTCTCGCCGGCCAGCGCGAGCACCCGGTCCAGCACCGCGGCGCGGGCGAACAGGCGGCGGGCCCGCGGATCGAAGCCGGGCGGCAGGTCGGTGGCGCCGTCCGGGCGGCGCAGCGCGGCGAGCGCACCGGCCAGCTCCGGCCGCCACTGCGCGACGTCCAGCCGGGTCAGCGTCGCGGTGGTCTCGGCCAGCACGGCGGCGAGTTCGGCCTCGGCCTCCGCCGCACCCGGCGTGGCCAGAGACGCCTTCGGTGCGTCCGCCGGCAGCGGATGGACCCGCCAGAGCACCGTCTCCCAGGTCATCCCCGAGCCGGACGTGTGCGTACGGACCTCGGGCACCAGCCCCATCCCGCTCGCCACCACCGCCTCGCCCGCCACCAGCGCCGCCCCGGCGAATGCGCCCGGGCCGGGCAGGCCGCGCGGGTCGCCGGGCGCGGGCAGCACCAGGCGGATGTCGTCGGGTGAATGCTTGGCGAGGCTGGGCAGGGCCTCCCGCAGCGACACGTCGGTCCAGGTGCCCGGGGCGTCGGCGACGAGGTGCTCCTCGTCGCCGGCGACGGCGTCGGCCACCTCGTCGAACGGCACCAGGCCGGCGCGCCAGGCACGCACCCAGGCGACGAACCGGCTCGACCGGCGCGCAGCCAGCGTGGCCGCGCCCGTTGCGGGGGAGGACATGCGGAAAGGGTACGTGCTCCGCGCCGCTGCTGTCTCGGCTGCCGCACCGGCGGCGCGACCTGGCCCCAACTACCCCCTTCGCACCGTTTCGTGCCGACGGATGACGGCCCGGTCGGCGCGTCGCCGGGCGACACGCCGGGGCACTGGTTAGCGTCAGCGGCATGGCGGGGCGATACGACGGGGACGTGCTGGCCGGCGACTGGCGACGACGGAAGGTGACCCCCGAGGTCGACGCCGAACCCGACCTGGTGGTCGAGGACGCCGACTCCGGGTTCTGCGGCGCCGTCGTCGGCTTCGACTCCGGCGCGGTGGTGCTGGAGGACCGGCACGGCCGGCGGCGCAACTTCCCGCTGCTGCCCGCCGCGTTCCTGCTCGACGGCAAGCCGGTCACGCTACGACGGCCGGTCCGCGTCCCGGTGCCCGCCGCGCGCCGGCGTACCGCGTCCGGGTCGATCGCTGTGGACGGCGTACGGGCGCAGGTCGCCAAAGCCAGCCGGATCTGGGTCGAAGGTGTGCACGACGCCGCGCTGGTCGAGCGGATCTGGGGTGACGACCTGCGCATCGAGGGCGTGGTGGTGGAACCGCTGGACGGCATCGACGCGCTCGCCGACGAGGTGCGCGCGTTCGGCCCCGGCCCGGGGCACCGGCTCGGCGTGCTCGTCGACCACCTCGTGCCCGGCTCGAAGGAGAGCCGCATCGTGGCCCGCGTGAACTCGCCGCACGTGCTGGTGACCGGGCACCCGTACGTCGACGTGTGGCAGGCGGTACGCCCGGCGGCGCTGGGTATCGCGGCGTGGCCAGTGGTGCCTCCGGGGCAGCCCTGGAAGGAGGGCGTCTGCGCGGCGCTCGGGGTGGGCGAGCCGGCCGACATGTGGCGGCACATCCTGTCCCGGGTGAACAGTTTCGCCGACGTCGAGACGCCGCTGATCAACGCGATGGAGCGCCTGATCGATTTCGTCACCGAGCCCGGGTGACCCGTCGCTGCCCGGTCGTGGTCGCTGTCAGGCTGTGGTCGCTGTCAGGGCTGTGGTTGCGGTTGGGGTCCGGGGGCGACCGTGCCCGGCTCCGGGCGGTCAGGCTTGGTCCCTGCGCCGGTCACGGTCGCCCCCGGACCCGCCGTGCACCGACCCCGCCCGCCCCGAACCCCTCGTCTCCGGTCCCGGGCGCCTCTCGCCAGGTTGATCAAGGAGTTTGTGGGCGTATCGGAGATCAACGCCGACACAAACTCCTTGATCACCGGGGTGAGGGTGGCCGGAGTGTGCGTCGATCTTGCAGTTGTGGTCCGCGTGGATCGGGCATATGGGGCGAAGTGCGGGCCGCAAGTGCAAGATCGACGGGGGCGAGGCGAGGCGGGGTGGGGCGTGGTGGGGGCGGGCGCGGGTGGGGCGTCGGGCGGGGCTGTCAGGGGAGTTCGTCGGGGGTGCGGGTCAGGACGAATGTGGCTATGTCCAGGGCTGTCGGGGTGCCGGAACCGTCTCGGATGACGGTGAGGATCTCGCCGTCCTGGGAGCCGGATCGGCCCCGCCACCGGTCCGGGCCCTCCGGGGTGAACCGGAGCACCGGCCTGCCCACCTGACCGCCGACCAGGTCACCGGCGGCGTCGACGCGGAACTCGTACTCGCCGCCCATCCACCACCAGCGGCCGGTCAGCGCGGCCACGTCGGCGGCGGGCGGGCCGGCCGGGCGCCAGGGGGCGGGCGCGGCCGGTTCGGCGTCCAGCACCAGCGTGAGCGCCTCCCGGCCGAGCGCGCCGACGTGGTGGCCGCGCAGCCCGTACGCGTTGGCGAAGTTGACCACTGCGGTGCGGGTGGGCCGGTGCACGGCCAGGCCGGCGACGTACCCGGGCATGGAGCCGCCGTGCCCGACGTACACCCGGTCGCCGACCCGGTAGAGCTCCACGCCGAGGCCGTGGCCGCCGGTCCACGAGTCCAGGTCGTTGATCACCACTGGGGCGCACATCTCGGTGAGCGTGGCGGGGGAGAGCACCGCCGGGTCCGGGTCGGCCAGGAACGCCGCCCAGCGGCCCAGGTCCTCGACCGTCGACCAGAGCTGCCCGGCCGGGGCCATCGCCCCGGTGTCGGTACGCGGCTCCTCCCGCAGCGTCTCGTGCCAGGGGTGGACGACGTAACCGGGGGCGTACGGCTCGGTGGGGTGGTACGTGGTGCGGCGCATGCCCAGCGGTGTCAGCAGCCGCTCGGTCAGCAGGTCCGCCCACGGGGTGCCGGTGATCCGTTCCAGCACGGCGCCGAGCAGCCCGTACGCCAGGTTCGAGTAGTGGTAGACGAAGTGCGGCGGATGAGCGATCTTGTCCGGCGTCAGCCCGGCCAGCAGCGTGTCCAGGTCCGTGCCCTCGGCGCGCTCCCACCAGTCGCCGTCCGGCTCGCGTTGCAGGCCGCTGACGTGCCCGAGCAGGTGGCGCACCGTCACCGTGCCGACCGGGGTGCCGGGCAGGTGGGCGTCGAGCGGGTCGTCGAGCGCCAGCCGGCCGGCGTCGCGCTGCTGCATCACCAGCACCGCGGTCATGGTCTTGGTGATCGAGCCGACCCGGTACTGGAGGTCGCCGTCCGGGCGGGGCGTCTCACCGGCGACCGCCAGGTGCGCCAGCCGGCCGTCGCGGACCACGCCGAGGGCGAGCGAGGGACCGCGCCCCTCGGCCTGGGCCCGGGCGACCAGCAGGTCCACCTGACGCGCGGTCTCGGGCAGCAGGGGCATGTCGTCCTCCTCGTCGGCGGGTGCCGCGGTACGCCGTGCCGAGCCTAGCGATCATGACAGTTCGATGACACGTGCGTTGACGTGTCAGGATTGTTCTCGTGGACGCCGTGTTCTGGATCGTTCTGGGTGTGGTATTAGCGGTCGCCGAGATCTTCACGACGACGCTCTTCCTGATCATGTTCGGGGTCGGGGCGTTCGCCGCCGCCGGCGCCGCGGCGCTCGGTGCGCCGGTGGCGCTCCAGGCGGTGGTCTTCGCGGCGGTGTCGGCGCTGTCGGTGGCGGTGGTCCGTCCGGTGGTCCGGCGGCACGCCCGGCCGACGCTGGAGACCGGGGAGCAGCCGTTCGGGGTCGAGGCGCTGGAGGGGGCCACCGCCGTGGTCCTGGAGCCGGTCGACGCCGACCGGGGCATGGTCAAGATCGATGGTGAGCTGTGGACGGCCCGCTCGTACGACGCGACGCGCACGTACGCCGAGGGTGAGCGGGTGCAGGTGATCAAGGTCCGGGGCGCTACCGCCCTGGTATGGCAGGACGACATTTCCACCCCGGGTGAGCTGCCCGAAGCGAAAAGGTGAACGGTATGGAGTTTCTGGCGATCCTGATGATCGCGGTGGCGTTGATCGGTGTGGTGACGCTGTTCAAGGCGGTGCGGATCGTGCCGCAGCAGCGTCAGGACGTGGTGGAGCGGCTGGGCCGGTACAAGCGCACGCTGAACCCGGGCCTTAACCTGCTGGTGCCGTTCGTCGACGCGGTGCGCACCAAGGTCGACATGCGCGAGCAGGTGGTCAGCTTCCCGCCCCAGCCGGTGATCACCTCCGACAACCTGGTCGTCTCGATCGACACGGTCCTCTACTTCAAGGTGGTCGACTCGGTTCGCGCCACCTACGAGATCTCCAACTTCCTCCAGGCCATCGAGCAGCTCACCGTCACCACGCTGCGTAACGTGATCGGCTCGCTCGACCTGGAGCGCGCGCTGACCAGCCGCGAGGAGATCAACCGGCACCTGTCCGGCGTGCTGGACGAGACCACCGGCCGCTGGGGCATCAAGGTGACCCGGGTCGAGATCAAGGCGATCGAGCCGCCGCCGAGCATCCGCGACTCGATGGAGAAGCAGATGCGCGCCGAGCGGGACCGCCGTGCCGCGATCCTCAACGCCGAGGGGCACAAGCAGTCGCAGATCCTCACCGCCGAGGGTGAGAAGCAGGCCGCGGTGCTGCGTGCCGACGGTGACCGGCAGGCCCGGATCCTCCAGGCGGAGGGCCAGGCCAAGGCGATCCGTACCGTCTTCGACGCGATCCACACCGCCAACCCGAGCCAGAAGGTGCTCGCCTACCAGTACCTCCAGGCGCTGCCGCAGATCGCCAACGGCACCGCCAACAAGGTCTGGATCGTCCCGACCGAGCTGACCAAGGCCCTGGAGGGCATGGGCGGCGCGCTGGGCGGGCTCGCGAACATGGCCGGCGACGTGCCGTCGCCGGAGGCCGCCAAGAGCGCCGGCGAGGTCGAGCGGGAGGCCGCCGAGGCCGCCCAGGCCGCGGCCGTCGCGGCCCAGGAGATCCACGACGAGGTACGCGTGGCGGAGGCGCAGGCCACCGGCGGCAACAACCCGAAGGGTCTGCCCGCGCCGGAGCCGGTGTCCCCGGCCAGCCTGGTGAACGACCCGGCGGACCAGCGCGAGCGGGGCTGACCGGCAAATCCGAGAATCCCTCATACGGCGCTCCGGCGACTGCCACCATCGGTTTCAGGACGGGTGGTGAGCAGGGCCGGAGCGCCGTTTGCGCGTCCCGGGCCGCCCGTGGCGCGAACGAGGTGAGGCATGAAGGACCCGGCGAACCGGCTGTTCTCCCGTACCCCGGTCCCCGGCGCGCACGACCCCGCCGGTCCGATCGGCTCCCGGCGTACCGGAGGGGGTTTCGGGGTCCTGCCGTTCGTCTCCGAACCCGGCCCGGGAGCGCCGGCGACCGACGCGACCTGGGCCTGGTCGATCCGCCGGTTCGCCCGCGCGGCGGTCTGGCTGCTCCCGGCGTACGCGGTCCTCTACGGCCTGGTGGCGATGGCCAGCGACGGCGGTGTGGGCAACGACCCGTATCCGGCCGACGGCCGGCCGCTCTACCTGGTCGGCTGGGTCGCCTCGGTGTGGCTGGGGCTGCTCGCCCTGCTCGCGCTCACCGGCCTGCTCGCCGCCACCCGCTGCCGCCGCGTCGCGCTGGCCGGGCTGCTGGCGAGCATCGGCGGGATGGTGCTGATGCTGCCGTTCGCCGGGCTGGCCGAGCAGACGCCGGTGTTCGGCGTGACCGCGCGCGGCATCGTGCTGTTCGGCGCCACCCTCTACAGCGTGGGCTGGTTCCTGACCGGCTGGTCGGTCGCCCGGTCCGGGATGTTCTCCTACGGCGACGGGACCATGCTGATGATCGCCGCCCCGCTGCTCGGCCTGGGCGGCGCGCTGATCGGCTCGCTCCAGACGTTCGGCGCGATCTTCGTGCTGGTCGCCGGCATCGGCATCGGCTACCGCAGCGGCCGCCTGGTGCCCGAGACCATCGCCCGGGACGCCGCAGCCGCCAGCGTCGCCGCCGCACCGGTGCCGCCGACGTCACCGAAGGGCCCACTCGGCGCCGGATGACCGGTTCGTCCGGCCGCCGGGAGCTGAACGGTTGCCGTGAGGTAACTGACAGTTGCCTGGCGAGGTGGCCGGTAGGCGGCTTTCGTGGCAATCCTGGAGTCCATGCCGTCTCCCAGGTCGCCGCTGTCGCGGCTGTTCACCGTGCTGCTGGCCGGCCTGCTCGCCGGGCTCGTCCTCGCGCTCGCCGCGCTTCCCGGCGGCCTGCTCGGCGGGTTCGCCGCGCGGGCCGCGCTCGGCGCGTACGCGGACCTGCCCGACGCGCTGCGCACCCCCGTGCAGCCGCAGCGCTCCTACCTCTACGCCAACGACGGCACCACCCTGATCACCACGTTCTACGACGTGAACCGCACCGACGTGTCGCTGGACGAGATCGCCCCGGTGATGCGGCAGGCGATCATCGCGGCCGAGGACCGGCGGTTCTACTCGCACGGCGGCGCTGACCTGCGCGGCATCGCCCGCGCGCTGGTGGCGAACGTCAAGGGCGGCGGCACCGAGCAGGGCGGGTCCACGCTGACCATGCAGTACGTCCGCAACGTGCTCAAGACCGACCCGAACCGCACCCCGGAGGAGCGGCAGGCCGCCACCGAGCAGACCGTCGGGCGCAAGCTCCAGGAGATCCGGTACGCGAACGCGCTGGAGCAGTCGCTCTCAAAGGACGAGATCCTCAACCGCTACCTCAACATCGCGTACTTCGGCTCCGGCGCGTACGGCGTCGCCGCCGCGAGCCAGCGCTACTTCGGCAAGGCCCCGGCCGACCTGACGCTGGGCGAGGCGGCGCTGCTCGCCGGCCTGGTCCAGTCGCCCGACGCGTACAGCCCGATCGACGGCGACAAGGACCAGGCGCTGGCCCGGCGCGGGTACGTGCTCGACGCGATGGCCGAGACCGGCGCGATCACCGCGCAGCAGGCCGCCGCGGCGAAGACCGAGGCGCTGACGCTGCGCCCCACCGCCCAGCCCAACGGCTGCACCGCCACCGCCCAGGGGCACGACGACTGGGGCTTCTTCTGCGACTACCTGCGCCGCTGGTGGCTCACCCAGCCGGCCTTCGGCAGCACGCCCGAGGAGCGGGAGCAGGCACTGCGCCGGGGCGGTTACCGCGTCGTCACCACGCTCGACCCGGAGATCCAGCAGACCGCGCAGGAGCAGGCCACCAAGGTCTACGGGTACGGCAACAAGCGGGCGCTGCCGATCGCGGCGGTCGAGCCCGGCACCGGCCGGGTGCTCGCCATGGCGGTGAACCGGCACTACAGCCTCGACGCCAACCCGGACGGGCAGGCCAACCACCCGAACACGGTCAACCCGCTGATCTCCGGCGGCGCCAGCGTCGACGGCTACCAGGCCGGCTCGACGTTCAAGATGTTCACCATGCTGGCCGCGCTGGAGGCCGGCAAGCCGCTGTCCACCGGCTTCGACGCCCCCAGCAGGCTGCCCACCCGGTACGCCTCGGACGACGAGGGCAACTGCGACGGCACGTGGTGCCCGGCGAACGCCAACCCGCAGTGGATGGACGGCTACCGGATGATGTGGGACGGCTTCGGCCGCTCCGTCAACACGTACTTCGTCTGGCTGGCCGAGCAGGTCGGCGAGGACAAGGTGGTGGAGATGGCCCAGCGCCTCGGCATCACCTTCCGGGCCGACTCCGACGCCGCGTTCGCCCGCGACAACGCCGCCAACTGGGGCGCGTTCACGCTCGGCGTCGCCGCCACGACCCCGCTGGACCTGGCGAACGCGTACGCCACGGTGGCCGCCGAGGGCACGTACTGCACGCCGCTGCCGGTGGTCTCGGTGACCGCGCCGGACGGCGGCGCCGTCGACGTGGCGCAGCCGTCCTGCAAGCGGGTGCTCGAACCGGACGTGGCCCGCGCCGCCACCGACGCGGCCCGCTGCCCGGTCGGCCAGCAGTCCGCGTTCGACCAGTGCAACGGCGGCACCGCCACCGCCGTCGACCGGATCGTCGGCCGCCCGGTGGCCGGCAAGACCGGCAGCTCGGAGCGCAACGCCACCGAGACGTTCGTCGGCTACACCCCGCAGGTCGCGGTGGCAGGCATCGCCGCCAACCCGGACGACGTCACCGACCTGGTCGGCTCCGCCGTGCAGGCCAAGGTGATCGACGCGGTGGCCCGGACCATCAAGACGGCGCTCGCCGGCAAGCCGGTGGCCGACTTCACCGCGCCGAGCCGGGCGCTGGTCGGCGACCCGCAGCGCCCGCAGCCGCCCCGCCGGACCGAGCCGGACCGCCGCGAGCAGCGCCAGGACAGCGAGCTGCCCTCCGACGTGCTGCGCTGGCTGCGCGGCCGCGGGTAAGGAAGGGCCCCTTCTTAACGCCTCCGGTAGAGGAAGGGCCCCTTCTTAACGCCGCGCCGCGGCGCCGGACCCGCAACCGCGTCGACGGCCGCGTCCACGACCGCGTCGAGGGCGGCGGCCACCTCGTCCGGGGTGCCGTCGCCGCCGAGCGTGACGAACGAGCCGAACTCCGGCAGTGCCCGGTAGGCGGCGTCCAGCGCGCGCAGGTGCGCCAGCTCCTCGGTGTCGATGCCCCGCGCGGCCACCCGCCGCTGCGCCACCCCGGGCGAGGTGGCGAGGAAGCACACCACCGCCGGGCGCGGGAAGACGGCGTACGCGGCGCGCACCGCGCGCCGTCCCCGGTCGCCGCGGGCCGCCATGATCACGTCCTGGCACCAGGTCCACCGGTCCAGCACCGCCACCCGTCCGGTCAGGCGGGCCACCGCGACGGTCCGGGCCATCGCCGCCGCGCGCACCGTCGCCTCCAGCGCCGGATAGACGGTACGGCCGAACAGCGCCATCCCGTCGGTGCGGCCGAGCGCCCGCGCCAGCCGGTTCCACAGCGGCCGCCCACCGGCGTTCTCGAAGTACCGAGCCCGGACGCCCTGCTCGCGCAGCCGCGCCGCCAAAGCCCTGGCCTGGGTGGTCTTGCCGGAGCCGTCGACGCCGATCAGCGCGATCATCACGGGGCGGCCCATGGGCCCGGACGCTAACGCACCCGGACAACTCTCCACGGCACGTGTCGGATCCGGCCGGGCGGCTCCGACCCACCGGTGAGCGTGTCCGACCGGGACGCGCCGATACGCGGAGGAGCAGCGCATGGGCAACGTCGTCTACGGGGTGCACACGTCGGTCGACGGCTTCATCGAGGGCCCGAACGGCGAGTTCGACTGGCCGGAGATGGGGGAGGAACTGTCCGCGTACTCGATCGGGCTGGCCGAGCGGGCCGACGCCTTCGTCTACGGGCGGCGGGTGTGGGAGATGATGTCCTCCTACTGGCCGCAGGTCGAGTCGATCTCCGACCACCCGCACGACCTGGCGTTCGCGCCGATCTGGCGGCGTACCCCGAAGATCGTGGTCTCCCGCACGCTCGCCGAGGCCTCCCACGGCGCCGTGGTGGTCGGCGGCGGCGACCTGGCGAAGGAGTTCGCCGAGGTCCGTGAGCGGTTCCCCGGCGACCTGCTGGTCACCGGCGGCACCGGCGCGGCGACGGCCTTGGCCGCGCTCGGGCTCGTCGACACCTACGAGGTGATCGTGCACCCGGTGGTGCTCGGCGGCGGACGGCAGGTGCTGCCCGGCCTGGCCCGGCAGAGCCTGCGGCTGGTCGAGACGCGCCGGTTCGACGGACGGTCGGTGCTGCTGCGCTACGGGCGGGCCTGACGCCTCAGCGGCCCCGGCGGCGGGGCCGGTACGTGGCGAGCGCGGCCGGCACGCCGCGCCGCATGATGCCGGCCCGGTCGCTGTCCCCGCGCAGCACCGCGGCGGCGGTCTTGCGGGCCTGCTCGACGGTGAAGTGCGGCGGCAGCATCAGCTCGGCCGGGTCCACCACGGCGTTCACCACCACCGGGCGGTCCGCGTCGAGCACCCGCTGCCACAGGCCGTCCACCCGGTCGGGGGAGTCGACCAGCTCACCGCCGAGGCCCAGCACCTCGGCCCACCTGTGGTACGCGACGTCCGGCAGGTCCTGGCTGTCCGGGAACATCGGCGTGCCCTCGCCGGACCGCTGCTCCCAGCTGACGAAGGCCAGATCCCGGTTGTTGAGCACCAGCACCACGAACCGGGGGTCGGCCCACTCCCGCCAGTACCTCGCCACCGTGATCAGCTCGTTGACGCCGTTCATCTGCATCGCGCCGTCGCCGAGCAACGCGATCACCGGCCGGTCCGGGTGGGCGAACTTCGCCGCCAGCGCGTACGGCATGCCGCCGCCCATTGAGAGCAGCGTGCCGGAGAGGCTGGCCAGCATGCCGGGGCGGACCCGCACGTGCCGGGCGTACCAGGCGGTGGCGGTGCCGCAGTCCACGGCGAGCATGGCGTCGCCCGGTAGCGAGTCGTCGAGCGAGGTGAACAGCGACTGCGGGTTGACCGGGTCGGCCGGCTGGGCGGCGACCTCGCGTTGCGAGGCCCGCCACTTGCCGGTGGCGTCGGCGAGGGTGGCCCGCCAGGCGGTCGGGCCCGGCCCCGGGCCCAGCTCCTTGAGCAGGGCGCGCAGCGTCGGCCCGGCGTCACCGGTCAGGTTCACCTCGGTCGGGTAACGCAACCCCATCCGGGTGCCGTCGATGTCGATCTGCACCGCCCGGGCCTGGCCCTCCGGCGGGTAGAACTCCGAGTACGGCATCTGGCTGCCGACGATCAGCAGCCTGTCGCACTCGCGCATGAGCTGCCAGCTCGGCCGGCTGCCGAGCAGGCCGATCGCGCCCGTCACCCAGGGCTGCCGGTGGTCGACGGCGGTGAAGCCGAGCAGCGCGGTGGCGACCCCGGCGCCGAGGCGGTCGGCGATCCGGCGTACCTCGTCCTCGGCGCCCAGCGCGCCCTGCCCGACCAGCATCGCCACCCGCTCGCCGCCGCGCAGCACCTCGGCGGCGCGGCGCACGTCGGCCTCCGGCGGCACCGTCGGCTCGCTGCTCGGCACCGCGCTGGTGTGGTAGTAGCCGTGGGCGTGCGGCGGGTGCGGCACCGCCGGCAGGTCCTGCACGTCGGAGGGCAGGACCAGGGCGGTCACGGTACGCCGGGCCAGCGCCGTGCGGCAGGCCCGGTCGACCAGGTGCCGGGCCTGCGACGGGTCGTCGAGCTGGGCCAGAAACGCCGACGCCACATCTTTGTAGAGGGAGAGCAGGTCCACCTCCTGGTAGTAGCCGCCGCCCTCGGCGGGCAGCGCGGTGTGCCCGAGCAGCGCCACCACCGGCTGGTGGTCGAGCTTCGCGTCGTAGAGGCCGTTGAGGGCGTGGATCGCGCCGGGGCCGCTGGTCACCACCACGCAGCCGAGCGGGCCGCCGCCGTACTTGACGTGCGCGCCGGCCGCGAAACCGGCCGTCTCCTCGTGCCGGACCTGGATGAACCGGGCCCGCCCCTCGGCCCGCTGCAACGCCGAGGTCATGCCGTTGATCCCGTCGCCCGGGTAGCCGTAGTAGCGGTGCACGCCCCACTCGGCGAGCCGGGCCACCAGGTAGTCGGCGACGGTGGCGTCGCGGGGGAGGTTGCCGTCGTGATCCGCGCCCATCGTGGTCCCTCCGTCACCGTCGGCCTTCCGGCTCCGTTCCCCGCCCGGGACGACGGAAACCCGGCCCGCGCCGGAGCGGCCGGGCGGGCCGGGCAGAATCGCCTGGTGCCCGTCCACGAGATCACCGACCCCGACGACGACCGGATCGCCGACTACCGCGCGCTCACCGACGTGGAGCTGCGTACCCGCTGGGAACCGCCGCACGGGCTGTTCATCGCCGAGGGGGAGCTGGTGCTGCGGCGGGCGCTGCGGGCCGGCTACCCGGCCCGGTCGTACCTGGTCGACGCCAAGCGGGTGGACCAGCTCGCCGACCTGGACACCGGTGACGCGCCGGTGTACGCGGCGACGCCGGACGTGCTCCAGCGCGCCACCGGTTTCCACGTGCACCGGGGCGTGCTCGCGTCGTTCCACCGCAAGCCGCTGCGCTCCGCCGACGAGGTGCTCGCCGCCGCCCGGCGGGTGGTGATCCTGGAGGACGTCAACAACCACACGAACCTGGGCGCGATCTTCCGGGGCGCCGCCGCGCTCGGCGTCGACGCGGTGCTGCTGTCCCCGACCTGCGCCGACCCGCTGTACCGGCGCAGCGTACGGGTCAGCATGGGCGAGGTGTTCGCGGTGCCGTACGCCAAGCTCGACAGCTGGCCCGGCGGGCTGGACCAGGTCCGGGCGGCCGGGTTCACGGTGCTCGCGATGACACCGGCGCCTGATGCCGTACCGATGCGGCGGCTGACCCCGGCGCAGCGCGAGCGGGCGGCGTTGCTGCTCGGGGCGGAGGGGCCGGGGCTGACCGCGGCGGCGCAGGCCGCCAGCGACGTGCGGGTGGTGATCCCGATGCGGCGCGGTGTGGACTCGCTGAACGTGGCGGCCGCCGCGGCGGTGGCGTTCTGGGAGCTGGGGCGGGACGACGCGCTCTGACGTACGGCTTGCATGACCATGCGAGACCGTGCATAATCTTCCTTGTGTCCAAGGTTCTCACCTCCCTGCCCATCGGCGAACGTGTCGGCATCGCCTTCTCCGGCGGCCTCGACACCTCGGTAGCCGTCGCGTGGATGCGCGACAAGGGCGCCGTCCCCTGCGCCTACACCGCTGACATCGGCCAGTACGACGAGCCCGACATCGCCTCGGTGCCCGGCCGCGCGCTCAGCTACGGCGCCGAGGTCGCCCGCCTCGTCGACTGCCGCGCCGCCCTGGTCGAGGAAGGGCTGGCAGCGCTGACCTGCGGCGCCTTCCACATCCGCTCCGGCGGGCGGGCCTACTTCAACACCACGCCGCTGGGCCGGGCCGTGACCGGCACGCTGCTGGTCCGCGCGATGATCGCCGACGACGTGCAGATCTGGGGCGACGGCTCGACGTTCAAGGGCAACGACATCGAGCGGTTCTACCGGTACGGCCTGCTGGCGAACCCGCAGCTGCGGATCTACAAGCCGTGGCTGGACACCGACTTCGTCACCGAGCTGGGCGGCCGCACCGAGATGTCGGAGTGGCTGCTGGAGCGCGGCCTGCCCTACCGGGACAGCACCGAGAAGGCGTACTCCACCGACGCCAACATCTGGGGCGCCACCCACGAGGCCAAGACGCTCGAACACCTGGACACCGGCATCGAGACCGTCGAGCCGATCATGGGCGTCAAGTTCTGGGATCCGTCCGTGGAGATCCCGGCCGAGGACGTCACCATCGGCTTCGACCAGGGCCGCCCGGTGACGATCAACGGCAAGGAGTTCGGCAGCGCCGTCGACCTGGTGCTGGAGGCCAACGCCATCGGCGGCCGGCACGGCCTGGGCATGTCCGACCAGATCGAGAACCGGATCATCGAGGCCAAGAGCCGCGGCATCTACGAGGCCCCCGGCATGGCGCTGCTGCACGCCGCGTACGAGCGGCTCGTCAACGCGATCCACAACGAGGACACGCTCGCGAACTACCACAACGAGGGCCGCCGCCTCGGCCGCCTCATGTACGAGGGCCGCTGGCTGGACCCGCAGGCGCTGATGCTGCGCGAGTCGTTGCAGCGCTGGGTCGGCACGGCGGTCACCGGCGAGGTCACGCTGCGGCTGCGCCGGGGCGAGGACTACTCGATCCTGGACACCACCGGCCCGGCGTTCAGCTACCACCCGGACAAGCTGTCGATGGAGCGCACCCAGGACTCGGCGTTCGGCCCGGCCGACCGGATCGGCCAGCTCACCATGCGCAACCTCGACATCGCCGACTCCCGGGCCAAGCTGGAGCAGTACGCCTCCGTCGGCATGGTCGGCGGCGGCACCCCGCAGCGGATCGTCGGCGCCGCCCAGGCGGCCTCGACCGGGCTGATCGGCGCCATGCCGCAGGGCGGCGCGGAGGCCATCGCCTCCCGGGGCGTGCCCACCGCCGAGGACGAGGCGCTCGACCGGGCCGCGATGGAGTTCGGCGTCGACTGATCGCCGCCGTCCGCGGACCGTCGTCCCTCCGGGCAGCGGTCCGCGGCTCGTCTCACCTGACCGCCCGCCGGTCCCGCCTCCCCGCGGGCCGGCGGGCGGTGTGGCTTTCGGCAACGGTGGTGACGCAGGGTAGCGTGTCGCCCGTGTTCCCTACCGTGCGTGAGGTGCTGGACCTGGTGCCCGTGCGCCACGGCGCGCCGCGCCTGGTCGCGGGGAACGCCGGGCTGGACCGGTCGGTGCGCTGGGTGCACATCGCCGAGGTGCCCGACATCGCCACCCTGCTCGGCGGCGGGGAACTGGTCCTCACCACCGGGATCGGCCTTCCCGGCGACGACGCCGGCCTCCGCGAGTTCATCGGCGCCCTGGCCGACGTCGGCGTCTCCGGGCTGGTGGTCGAACTGGGCCGCCGCTATGTCAGCGGAGTGCCACGCGTGATGGCCGCCGCCGCCGAACGACGTGGCCTGCCCCTGATCGAGCTGCGCCGGGGCACACCGTTCGTCCGGATCACCGAGGCGGTGCACGCGCTGATCGTCGACGCCCAGCTCACCGAGCTGCGCGCCACCGAGGAGATCCACCAGCGGTTCACCGAACTGTCGGTGGAGGGCGCCGAACCGGCCGAGGTGCTGCGGCAGGCCGCCGAACTGGCCGGCTGCCCGATGGTGCTGGAGAACCTGTCCCGGCAGGTGCTCGCGTACGACCCGGCGGGGGAGAACGCCCAACTGCTGCTGGACGGCTGGGAACGGCACTCGCGGCAGATCCGCCCGCCCGGGCGCACCGCGTACGACCCGGACAGCGGCTGGCTCGTCACCATAGTGGGCGCGCGGGGACAGGACTGGGGACGGCTGCTGCTGCGCTGGCCGGCCACCGAGTCCACCCCGCCGACCCGGCTGACCATCCTGATCGAACGGGCCGCCTCCACGCTGGCGCTGGGCCGGCTGATCCGGCGCGACGCCGAGGGCCTGGAACGGCAGATCCACCGTACGCTGCTGACCGCCCTGATCGACCACACCCGTCCGGTGGACGAGGTGGCGCTGCGCGCCAAGGCGCTCGGCGTCGTCCTGGACCGCCGCCACCTGGTCGGCGTCGTGGTCCGGCACCGCGCCGACGAGCCGTCCGGTGACACGGGCGCCCCCGACGACGAGCCGGCTGCCCGCCGGGGCGCGCGCCGCGACACCGACGCCGAGGACCCGGAAGCCGGCCCCGCCCGGCTGCGCGACCTCGCCGAGGCGGTCAGCCAGGCCGTCCGGGACGCCAAGCTCACCGCGCTGACCAGCCCGCTCGACGACCAGGCCGTGGGCGCGCTGCTGGCGCTCCCCGACCCGGCCGCCGAGGAGAAGGCACTGTCCGCGTTCGCCGCGGCGTTGCGCCGGGTACGCCTCGACGCCGCCCCCGCCGCCCGCCCGGCGTCCCGCCCGTCGGAGTCGCCTGACCGGCCCGCCGGACGGGCCGTGACATCGGGGAGCGCGCGACCGGCCGACGCGCCGCCCCGGGCCGCGATCGTGGTGGCGGCCGGGTCCGGTGTGAGCAGCCTGCGCGAGGCACGCCGGTCACTGATCGAGGCGCGGCAGGTGGCGGAGGCGGCGCGGCGGGATCCCCGGGACCTGCCCTGCTACCGGCTGCCGCACGTGGGGCTGGCCGGGCTGCTGCACCTCTTGCGTGACGAGCCCCGGTTGCAGACGTTCGTCGAGCGTGAACTCGGGCCGCTGCTCGCCTACGACGCCCAGCACCCGCGGGAGCAGTTGCTCGGCACGCTGCGGGCGTACCTGGAGCAGGGGCGCAACAAGTCGGCCGGCGCGGCCGCCGCGCACCTGTCCCGGCCGGCGTTCTACGAACGGCTGGCCCGCATCGGCCGCATCCTCGACGCCGACCTCGACTCGGTGGACAGGTGCCTGTCCCTGCACGTGGCCCTGCTCGCCCTGGACGCCATCCGCACCCCCTGACGCCGCCCGGGCCAAACCCTGCCCGTCCCGCCCTCCGCCCCTCCGCGCTGTCCCGCGTCGATCTTGGAGTTGTGGCGCCCGTAATGCCCCTGAAGCGAGGTCTGCGCGGTGCCACAACTCCAAGATCGATGACGTGTGGGCGGTCAGGTCAGGGCGGTCAGGGTCTTGGCGTAGAGGGCGGGGACGTAGTTGTCGCCGCCGGGGGTGAACACGTCGGAGGTGGCCGCCGCCTGCCAGGCGGTGTCGGGCAGTGCCGCCACCAGAGCGCGCACCACCGGGACGTCGCGCCACTGGTCCTGCTGGGCGAGCAGGCTCAGCGCGACCACCGACTCCTCCACCTCGCCCACGCACTCGAACGGCTTGTGCCCGTCGATGCCGAGCAGCTCCCGGTAGCCGGGGATCTGGGATTCGTCGGCCAGCAGGTCACCGGCGAAGATGCCGGTCAGCCGCTCCCGGGGCATGAACGGCGCCATGGCCAGGAACACGAACCGGCACTTCGGGCAGTCGCGGCACCAGCGCTCGCTCGCGTCGCGCAGCTTGAACGCCGCGTTGCAGCTGGTCACCACCGCGTCGTACCGGTCGATCTCGGCGAACAGCCGGGCGATGTGCAGCTCGGACAGGGAGCGCAGCAACGAGAAGTACGGCTCGGTGAGCCCGGCGTGCTCGGCCAGCGCCGCGCGCAGCAGCCCTTCCGCCTCGACGCCCTTCGACCACTGGTGGTTGATCTCGTGGCCGTTCCAGATCAGGTTCGGGTCGGACGCGGAACGCTCGTTCGACATCACCACCGGGCCGAGCCCGTGCAGGACGGCGGTGGCCACGGCGATCAGCGAGTTGATCGCGGTGACCGGGATGTGCCCGTTGCGCGCGCCTGCCGCGTTCAGCTCGAACAGCACCGGGTCGAGCCGCCGCCGGGCGGCCAGCGGCACCAGGTCGGACGCCTCGTTCACCGACACGATCACGTGGTTCGGGTTGACCGAGAACGGCACCGGGTCGAGGCCGGCGCGGCGCAGCGCCTCCAGCGTGACGATGGAGTCCTTGCCTCCGCCCACCGCCGACAGCGGACGACGGTCGGAGTTGTCCACCGGCACCGCCGGGTCCACGGTGCCCGACGGCACCTCGGGACGCAGTTCCAGCACGTGCGGCAGCTCGTTGCGGTACGCGTACTCGGCGAGGCCCTTGGTGTAGACGGCGGTGACCAGCGCGACGGCGGCGGCGCCCAGCGGTGCGGGCAGCACCAGCCGGGGCGGCGCGGCGGCCTTGTAGTAGCTGACGCCGGCGACCACGTGCAGCAGCTCCAGCACCCGGGCCAGGGTGGCCGCTGTGGCGTCGGAGACCGGCTCGGCCGGCAGCGGAAGCGTGATCACCTCGGTGAACCGCTGCTCGCCGCCGGGACCGGTCAGGGCGTAGTCGAACAGGACCTCGCCGGTGGCGAAGTCGATCGAGTAGGACGGGAAGGTGAAGGCGTCCATCCGCCGCAGCTGCTCGTTGGGCACACGCCATACTAGGCCCTGGTTCGTCCGTCCGTGTCCGGCTGGGCCGGACCCTGCCCGCCGTCGACCGAGTCCGAGGAGAGCCCGTGCGCCTGTCTGATCTGCGCGGACGTCATGTCGCCGTCTGGGGTGCCGGCCGCGAGGGCCGGGCCGCGGTGACCGCGATCGCCGCGCACGGGCCGGCCGGCCTGGTCGTCGTCGACGACAGCGCCAACTTCCTCACCCTGCCCTGGGACGGTCCGCTGGCCGCCGCGCCGCTCGTCACCGGCGAGGAGGGATTCGAACGCCTCGCAGCCGCCGACGTGGTGGTCCGCTCGCCGGGTGTGCCGAACACCCACCCGTGGATGGTGGAGCTGCGCCGCCGGTCAGTGCCCGTCACGCAGGGCAGCGCGCTGTGGATGGCCGACCACGCGGACCGGACCGTCGGGGTGACCGGCAGCAAGGGCAAGAGCACCACGTCCAGCCTGATCAGTCACCTGCTCACCGCGATGGACCGGCCGAACGTGTTCGGCGGCAACATCGGGGTGCCGCTGCTGGACCTGCCCGAGGCGGAGCTGTACGTGCTGGAGCTGTCCAGCTACCAGTGCTCCGACCTGACCGACTCGCCGCGGGTGGCGGTGGTGACCGCGCTGTTCCCGGAGCATCTGGACGCGCACGGCGGTGAGCGGGAGTACTACCGGGACAAGCTGAACCTGATCGCGCACGGCCCGCACGCCGTGGTGGTCAACGGCGCCGACCCGCGGCTGGCGGCGGAGCTGGGCGACCGTGCGGCGGTACGCGTCGGCTCGCCGGACACCACGCATGTGGCCACCGGGCCGGACGGCACGCAGTGGTTCCACCTGCGGGACACGCCGCTGTTCCCGCGCGCCGTGCTGCCGCTGGTCGGGCGGCACAACGAGGGCAACCTCTGCGTCGCGCTGGCGGTGCTGGACGCGCTCGGCGTCGATGTGGTGGCGCGCAAGGACAGCCTCGCCGTGGCGGTCGCCGAGTTCCAGGGCCTGGCGCACCGGCTCACCGAGATCGCCGATCCGTCCGGGCTGACGTTCGTCGACGACACGCTCGCCACCAGCCCGTACGCGGCCATGCACGCGATCGACGCGTACGAGGGACGGCCGCTGACCGTGATCGTCGGCGGGGCCGACCGAGGGCTGGACTACAGCCCGCTGCGTGCGCACCTGGCCGGCCGGGAGATCACAGTGATCGGCGTGCCGGACAGCGGCCCCCGCATCGTGGAGGCGCTGTCCGGGCTGCCGTCGGTGCGTACCGAACTGGCCGACGACCTGGTCGCCGCCGTCGGGCTGTCCCGCAAGCTCACCCCGGCCGGCGGGGTGGTGCTGTTGTCCCCGGCGGCGCCGAGCTACGGCCGGTTCCGCAACTTCGAGCACCGCTCCGAGGTGTTCGCGCAGGCGGTCGCCGACACCGCCCGCTGAGTCAGCCGCGCTCCGCCCGCGTGTGCCGCGGCGGCCCCGGCTCGGCCGACAGGATCGCGTCGAGGGACTCGGTGGGCGCCGAGCTGTCGACCGGCTCGCGCGGTGCCGGCGCGACCTCGGTTTGCGCGGCCGCCGGGCCGACGTCGGTCGCCCGGCGCTTGACCGGCGTCCACGCGAACGCGAGCGCGCCGCCGACGAGCGCCAGCAGCATGCCGATCAGGAACCCGCCCAGGTTCGAGGTGAGCCAGGAGACCAGCCCGAGCACGAGCGAGAGCACCGCGTAGAAGACGCGTTGCTGCGGCGTGGTGATCAGCAGCACGCCGCAGATCACCAGGACCAGGGGGACCAGGTACGCGGCCAGCCCTTGCGGCCCGACGTGCAGCAGCACCCCGAGCGGCGCGCGCAGCGTCACGAGCATCTCCGCGCCGCCGAGCGCGATGAGCAGCCCGGCGGTGAACGGCCGCGCCCGGCGCCAGCGCCGCCAGCGTGTACGGACGCCGGCGGCGGGCGCCGAGTGCTGTCCTGCGGTCACGTCAGCACCCTTCGGAGCTGAAGCCCATGCGCAGGTTGGGCAGCGTGAAGACGGCGGCGGTGGTGGCGTAGTTGTTCTGCCGCAGGTTGGTGATGGTCACGGTGTCGGCCTGCTGGGCGAACACGCCCGGGTTGCCCTTGACCCCGGGGACCTTGTCGACGGTGCTGGCGTCCTGCCCGACGTCGATGTTCTTGAAGGAGGCGTTACCGGCGATCTCGTCGCCGTCGACCACGAGCGTGCGGGCGGTCACCGGCTTGCCGGAATTGCCGGCGGTGATCCGCAGGTTGGTCCCGCCCAGGTTGATGCTCTGGCAGAGATTGGTCAGCTCGGCCTTGTCGATCGCCGAGACGATCACGAGCACCTGCCCGCCGGTGTCGCCCTGGTTGGGGCTGTCCGGGATCATCTGGTCGAGCGTGGCGAACTGCTCGAACCCGGTGCCCTCCAGCTTGTCGGCGGTGACAGTGAACGGCATGCCCGAGATGGCGAACTGCGCGCCGAGCACACCCTGCGCGGTCAGCACCACCATGCCGGCCGCGCCGGCCGCCACGGCGCCGAACGTGACAGCGAACCGGCGCCAGCGTACGCCGCTTCTCGGTTGATCGGTCTCGATCTGCTCGATCTGCTCCGACATGCCGGCCCCTTTCGAGATCAATTCATCTGCGACGATGTGAATTGGCTTCGCAGGATGTGCGCGCCGAGGGGCGCAGGCCGAAGTTACCGCTGAGTAAAGGGGCGGTCAACTGCCTGTAGCAGATCGTTGGGCGGTATTTGCCAAAAGCGGCCAAAGTGAAAAACCGCTGCGGTTTTCCACCGCTCAGGGCTGGCCGGGCGCGCAGGGCGCGGTCGCGGCCGGGCCGTCGTCCGCCCGGGCCGCCCGGGCGACACGGCCCGCCTCCCGCGGGCCGAGGAACGGCGCGGTGGCCGCGTACGTGAGCGCCGGCAGCAGCAACGGCAGCTCCTCGGCCCGCCCCTGCGCCACCCGCTCACGGATGGTGGCGTGGATGCCGCCGACCACAATGGACAACAGTGCGTCCCGGTCCACGCCGGCCGGATCCGGCCCGGCGTCGGCGAAGAACCGGCGGAAGCTGCTCAGCAGCGCGTCGCGCTCCCGGCGTGCGTCGGGGCCGGCCGCGTCCACCTCGACCAGCGCCATCCGGGCGAAGGCGGGCACGCTCGCCAGCACGTCGAGCAGCGTGCGCAGCGCCGCCCGGGCGGCCTCCGGCCAGTCCGGGCCGGCGTCGCGGTAGGCGTCCTCCATCAGGTGCGACACCACCGCGATGCCGTGCCGGTACGCGGCCAGGAACGCGTCCTGCTTGCCGCTGAACAGCGCGTAGAACGCGGGCCGGGTGACCCCGGCGGCGTGGCAGATGTCGCTGACCCGGGCGTTGTCGTACCCCCGGGTGGCGACCTCCCGGACCAGCCCGTCGAAGAGGCGGTCGCGCTGGGTCGCCGCCACCTCCTCGGCCGGCACGCGTCGCGGGCCGCGCTTGATGGCGCGGTCCGGGTCGCGGCCGTGGCGGGCACCCGGCAGGGGTACGGGCGCCGGCGACGGCGGGCTCGGGACTGTCACTCATCGACCTTTCTTGATGCGTTGACTTTACGACCCTCCGAGGTTTATAACTTTCGACACGCTCAGTTCACGCCTCGTCACCGCTGGTGATCTCTTCTCGTCGGTCACCCGAACGCGTCGAAGGAGGGCCGGATGGCTGCCATTATCGCCGCGCGCACCCGTCCCCCCAAGGCCGGAGAGATCCAGGTGACGCGGCGTCGCCGCACTGCGCCACGCCGCCCGGCCCGCTGAGGCCGCAGCGGCGCACCACCACCTGCGGCGGCCCGATCCCGGCCGCCGCGCCCACCGGCTCCGTCCATGCCGGACGCCGCCGGCACCGTTTCCTGTCCCACCGCCGGAAGGAACAACCATGCCCAGGTACGGACGCATCGGCGCGGGCCTCGCCGCCCTGGCGCTGCTGACCGGTCTGGTCGGCGCCGCCCCCGCCACCGCCGCACCCTCCACCTCGCTCGCCAGCGCCGTGCTGACCTACCCGACCGTCGCCGGCACCGCCGTGTCGGTGGGCGACGTCATCCAGGCCAGCCTGCGCAGCGGCACCAACGCCACGTTCTACTCCTCGACCAGCGGCACCACCGGCATCAAGTGCGCCGCGTCCAGCTTCAGCGCCAAGGTGCTGACCAACCCGACCGCACCCGGAACCGCGACCGAGAGCCTCACCGCGCAGTCGTTCACCAGCTGCACGACGAACGTCTTCGGCACCACCGGCGTGCAGAGCGTCACGGTCAACAACCTGCCGTACACCACCTCGGTGACCAGCGCCGGCGTGGTCAAGATCTCCGGGACGACGGCGGCGCCGATCCAGAGCACCGTCGTGCTCAACTCGCTGCTCGGCGCGATCACCTGCGTCTACCGCACCAGCACGAACTCGCTGACCGGCACGGCGTCCAACGCCACCAACTCGATCAGCTTCACCAACCAGCCCCTGACCAAGTTCTCCGGCCCGTCGCTGTGCTTCGGCACCGCGTACTTCACCGCGTCGTACTCGCCGGTGAAGGACACCAGCAAGACCGGCAGCCCGGCGGTCTACGTCAACTGACACCCGGCTCTCGGGCCGGTGCGCGGCGATTCGCCGGGCGCCGGCCCGCACGCCGGTTCAGCCGGCCGTCAGCGTCGCGTGCAGCGCGCGCATCGACCGCAGCGCCGACCGGATCTCCTGGAGGTAGCGGCCCGGAGTCAGGGTCGGCTCCGGTACCGCCACCGCGGCACGCGCGGCCGGGTCCACCCCGACCGTCTCGATGCCGCACCCGTACGGCACGGCGAGCGTCCGCAGCGCGTCGCAGTGCTGGAACGGCACGTAGATCGGGGCGGTCACCATCAGCACCGGGTCGTCCGCGCGCAGCCGCACATGCTCGGCCCAGAACCGCTGCGTGTCGGCGGTGTGCGCGCGACGGTGGTCCGGTTCGCTCGACGGCGCGGCGAGCACCCGTACCGGGGGCAGCCCGGCCGGCCGGTAGGTGCGCGAGGACCAGGCCCGGTGCGGATGATCGGCCGGCTCGCCGCGCTCGTCGTCCGGCTCGTCCACCCCGAACGCCAGCCGCACCCCGGCGTCGAGGACGTCCACCTCGGTGGCGCAGCCGGACAGGCCGGCGGCGTCGAGCGTGCGGGACTCGGCCGCCGACAGTGGCCGGAAGCTGCCGAGCACGGCCACCTCGCCGGTCACCTCGGCCGCCGTCCGGGCCAGCACCGCCGCGTACGCGGTACGCCGCAGGCAGGCGTGCGCCAGCCCGCCGAGCACCAGCAGGTGCGCGTACCTGGATCGGGCCGGCGCCACGGCGCGGACCAGGCCCAGCGCGGCGGCGGCGCTCAGCACCAGTCCGGCGGTGGCCGGGTCGAACGCCGGCTCCCGGGCGTCCGGGCGTTCCCGTCCCTGCCGGAAGTCCCAGCGGCGGGCGGAGAACGCGTCCAGCCCGGCCAGCACCGCCGCCAGGTCGCCGCCGGGCCAGTCACCGCCGAAGTGCGCCACGAGACGCCGCACCGGCGCCGACTCCACCCAGGACCGGATCCCGGCCAGGAGTTGCGCCCGCGTCGTGCCCGCCGCGCCGCCCGGCAGCGTCACCTGATCCGTCCGCACCCGGCGGATGCTACCGCCCGGGACAGTTGTTTCTGCCCCGGTCGCGGTGGGAGCGTGCGGGGGTCCACCTCCGCTGAAGGGTGCGCCGATGACCTCCGACGACCTGCTGGCCCGGCACCGGGCCGTGCTCCCCTCCTGGATGCCGCTCTACTACGCCGAACCGCTGGAACTCGTCGCCGGTTCCGGCCGCCGGGTCACCGATGCGGCCGGCCGGACCTATCTGGACTTCTTCGGCGGGGTGCTGACCACGATGGTCGGCCACGACATCCCGGAGATCCGGGAGGCGGTCGAACAACAGCTGCGGACCGGGCTCGTGCACACCTCGACGCTCTACCTGATCCGGCAGCAGGTCGAGCTGGCCGAGAAGATCGCCCGGCTCTCCGGCATCCCGGACGCCCGCGTGTTCTTCACCAACTCCGGCACCGAGGCGAACGAGGCCGCGCTGCTGGTCGCCACGAACCACCGGCGCTCGCACCAGATCCTCGCGGTACGCAACAGCTACCACGGCCGGTCGTACGCGACGATGGGCGTCACCGGCAACCGCGGCTGGTCGGCCAGCGCCCTCAACCCGTTGCAGGTGGCCTGGCTGCACTCCGGTGAACGGCTGCGCGGGCTGCTGGCCCGGCTCGACGCCGCCGACCGGGTCGACGCGGCGGTCGAGGACCTGCGCGAGGTGCTCGCCACCCAGACCGCGGGCGACGTGGCCTGCCTGATCGCCGAGCCGGTCCAGGGTGTCGGTGGCTTCGTGCACGGACCGGACGGGCTCTTCGCCGCCTGGAAGAAGGTCCTCGACGAGCACGGCATCCTGCTGATCAGCGACGAGGTGCAGACCGGGTGGGGGCGTACCGGCGAGCACTTCTGGGGCTACCAGGCGCACGGCGTCACGCCGGACCTGCTCACGTTCGCCAAGGGCATCGGCAACGGGTTCGCGCTCGCCGGGGTGGTCGGCCGGGCCGAGGTGCTGGAGTCGGTGCCGGCGATCAGCTTCTCCACGTTCGGCGGCAACCCGGTCTCCACCGCCGCCGGCAACGCGGTGCTCGACTACCTGCTCGACCACGACCTCCAGGGCAACGCCGCCCGGGTCGGCGCGATCCTGGGCGACGGCCTGCGCGCGGCCGTCGCCGGACTGGACCAGGTCGCCGAGGTACGCGGCAAGGGCCTGATGCTCGCCGTCGAGTTCGTCCACCCGGGCACCGTCGAGCCGGACGCGGAGCTGACCACCCGCGTCTTCGAGGCGTGCCGGGCCGGCGGCCTGCTCGTGGGCAAGGGCGGCCTCTACGGCAACGTGATCCGGATGGGCCCGCCGCTGACGCTCACCGAGGACGAGGCCCGGGAGGGTCTGGCGATCATGGTCGACGCGATCCGCGCCTCGATCGAGGCGTGAGCGTCAACCCGGCCGGCGCCGTCCCGCCCGTCCGGACCTGAGCAGCCGCAGCAGACCCGCCCCGGCCAGGTACGCCACCAGCGCCGGGGCGGGCAGGCCCAGCGGCTCCGGCGCCGCCTTGGGCGCGAGGCTGTTCAGCAGCAGGCCGACCAGCACGCCCGCGTACCCGGCGACGGCCAGGGCGGCGCGCAGCCGCCGGCCACCCGCTCCGGCCGGCCCGGTCGCGACCGGGCGGCGGGTGCGGGCCTCGACCGGACCGAAGACGGCGACCAGCACGGCCAGCACCGCGGCCAGCGCGAGCAGCCACGGTACGCGCCACGCCCACCAGGCCGCCGAACCGACAGGGGGAGCAGGCAGCACGCCGAGCGCGTCCAGCAGGCCGACGAGCAGCACCGCGGCGGTCAGGTGCCAGAGGAACAGCGTGAGCACCACGGCGTTGACCGCGAGCACCGCCTGCCAGGGGCCGGACCGGCGCAGCCAGCGCCCAGCCGGGCGTCGCAGCAGCAGGATGAGGCCGAGCTGGGCGGCGGCCGCGGCCATCAGCGCCAGGCTCGGCGGTGCCGCGTTGTCCAGCCGCTCGCCCGGCACGTGGAGCATCGCCACCGGGTACGGCCCGGCCACCGTGAGCAGCACCAGCGCGACCAGGCCACCGCCCAGCAGGACCGCGCCGGCCCGGCCGGACAGCGGCAGCCCGCGGCGGAACAGGCCCCGAGGTCCTGCTTCACCAGCATCGGCCGCGCCGGCGTCGGCCGCGTCGCCGATGCGGCGGGCGTCCGGCCGGGCGGCGTCGTACCAGGCGAAACCGACCTGATGGACGGCCAGCCAGCCGAACAGGTAGTTGCCGTCGGCGAGCGCGGCCGGGCCGAGGAGCCGGCCGAGGTCGCCGAGCGCGACCAGCACCACGAGCGCCGTCGGCACGGCGAGCCCGAACCGGCGGTGCAGCGCGTACATCGGCGGGGTCAGCGCCACCACCGCGACGTAGGCGACCAGGAACCACAGCGGGATGGTGGCGAACCAGACCACTGTGCGCACCTGCCCCGCGTCGGCGCCGCGCAGCGTGGCGATCCCCGCGCCCGCTGACAGGACCAGCAGCAACACGGTGGTGGGGCGGACCAGCCGGGCGCTGCGGTCCACCAGCCACCCGGCTGCCGACCCGCCCCGGCGCCGGCGGGCGGCCAGCGAGGCGGCGTTGGCGTAGCCGCCGACCAGGAAGAACACCGGCATCACCTGGGCCACCCAGGTCAGCGGCCAGGCCCAGCGCAGGTCGGCCAGCGCGGAGTGGCCGGCGGGGCGGCCGTTGTCGTACCCGATGGCTGTGACACCCCAGTGGCCGAGCACGACCATGGTGATGGCCAGCGCCCGGAGCAGGTCGACGTAACGCTCCCGCCCCGGCGGCGTGCGTTGCGCGAGCTGCCGCAGGCGGCGCATGGGCTCAGGCTAGGCCAGCCGGGCCCGACCGGTACGGATAACGGATCGGTCGAGAGGTCTTGTGGTCCCCGTCGCACTGTCGTAGAAATTCTTCATTGGAAATGCGTCTTGTGAAGACAAGCGACAGGGTGCTCACCGCGCGTACCCGGACCGAGGAGATGCGATGAACAGGCGTGAGATCCTACGGCGCAGCGCCGCCGCCGGTCTGCTGGCCACCCCCGCCGCCGGGCTGCTCGCCGGCTGCGCCACGTCGGGTGGGGGCGACGAGGGCGACAAGGGCGCGTACAAGGGCACCAAGAGCGAGCAGAACCCGCTCGGCGTGGCCGAGGACGCCCCGCTGGAGGTGGTGATCTTCAACGGCGGGTTCGGGGAGGACTACGCCAAGGCCCACGAGGCCATGTACAAGGAGCGCTACCCGAAGGCGGAGATCAAGCACTCGGCCACCGCGGAGATCAGCAAGACGCTCCAGCCCCGCTTCGTCGACGGCAGCCCGCCGGACGTGGTCAACAACTCCGGCGCCGGCCAGATCGACTTCAACGGCCTGGTCTCCCAGAATGCGCTCGCCGACCTGGGCGAGCTGCTCGCCGCGCCGAGCCTCGACACGCCCGGCAAGACGGTCAAGGACACGCTGCTGCCCGGCACCGTCGAGGTCGGCTCCTACGACGGCCGGTTCCTGGTGCTCAACTACACCTACACGGTGTACGGCATCTGGCACTCGACCAAGCTGTTCGCCGACCGAGGCTGGGAGGACGCCAAGACCTGGGACGACCACATCGCGCTCTGCCGCCGGATCAAGGCCGCGGGCATCGCCCCCTGGACGTACGCCGGTGTGCACCCCCGCTACATGAGCTGGCCGCTGATCTCCACCGCGATCAAGCTCGGCGGCCCGTCCGTGGCGCTGGCGATCGACAACCTGGAGCCGAACGCCTGGAAGTCGGACGCCATGAAGACCGCCGCCGACGCCTGGCACCAGATCGTCAAGGACAAGTTCATCCTCGACGGCTCCCCGGGCCTGGACCACAAGCAGTCGCAGACCGCCTGGTGCCAGGGCAAGGCCGCGTTCATCTCCTGCGGCTCCTGGCTGGAGAGCGAGCAGAAGGACGTCACGCCGGCCGGCTTCAACATGACGGTCGCGCCGACGCCGAGCCTGGGCAGCGGCGACAAGCTGCCGTACGAGGCGATCCGCGGCACCGCGGGCGAGCCGTTCATGGTGCCGGCGAAGGCGCGCAACGTCGCCGGCGGCCTGGAGTACTTCCGGACCATGCTGTCCCGCAAGGGCGCCCAGGACTTCACCAAGAAGGTCGCCAGCCTGCCCGTGGTCGCCGACGCCACCGAGGGCATCGACCTGCCGTACGGGCTCAGCACGGTGGTCAAGGCGCTCGACGCGTCCGGGTCCAACGGCTTCAACTGGGTCTACAACAACTACTACCGCAAGCTGGAGCGCAACCTGGTCGACGCGGCCTGCGGCGAGTTCTTCAGCGGCCGGATCTCCCCGGCCGAGTTCCTCGACCAGTGCCAGAAGGGCGCCGACTCGATCGCCCAGGACAACTCGGTCAAGAAGTACAAGCGGTCCGCGTGATGCGACAGGGCCGCCTCCCCCTGATCCTCACGTTCCTGCTGCCACCACTGGCGTTGTACGGCATCTTCGTGCTGTCGCCGTACCTCCAGGCTTTTCAGATCTCCACCACCGACTGGATGGGCTACTCCGCGCAGGCCGACCCGGTCGGCATGGCGAACTTCCGCACGCTGCTGCACGACGGGTACGTGTGGAACGCGTTGAAGAACAACGCGATCCTGCTCGCCGTGGTGCCGGTGGTGACGATCGGGCTGGGCCTGTTCTTCGCCAGCATGCTCACCATGGGCGGCCGCAAGGGCCGGGCCGGTGTGACCGGGGTGCGCGGCACCTCGGTCTACCGGCTCGTCTACTTCTTCCCCCAGGTGCTCTCGGTGGTGATCATCGCGCTGCTCTGGAAGGAGATCTACAGTCCGACGAGTGGCCTGCTCAACGGCGCCCTGCGCGCCGTCGGGCTGGCCACCCCGGCCTGGCTCGGCGACCCGCGCTTCGCGTTCTGGTGCGTGCTGGCGGTGATGGTGTGGAGCAACGTCGGCTTCTACGTGGTGCTCTTCGGCGCCGCCATGCAGGCCATCCCGCGTGACATCTACGAGGCGGTGCTGCTCGACGGCGCGTCCCGCACCACGATGCTGCGGAAGATCACCATTCCGCTGCTCTGGGACACCATCCAGGTGGCCTGGATCTACCTCGCCATCGCCGCGCTGGACGGCTTCATCCTGGTCCAGCTCATGACCAACGGCGGACCGAACTTCTCCTCCGACGTGATCGGGCTGAGGATGTACGACACGTCGTTCGGCAGCGAGAACAAGTTCGGGTACGCCTCGGCGATCGGTGTGGCGATGTTCTTCCTGACCCTCTCGGTGGCGGTGCTGGCGCTGCGCACCGCCCGGCGTGATCGGATCGAGTACTCGTGACCACAGTGGACCCCGGTGCGGCGACCGGCGCCACGACCGCCGGCACGACCCGCCCGGACGACGCGACCCACCCGGCCGGCGCGGGCCGATCCGCCGACCGGCCGCCGCGCCGCGAGCTGGGCGTGGCGAACGTCTTCTCGCACGGCTTCCTGCTGCTCTGGGCGGCGATGACCGTCCTGCCGCTGGCCTGGATGGTGCTCAGCTCGCTGAAGAGCAACGGCGAGATCATCGCCGAGCCGTGGGGGCTGCCCGAGGCGCTGCGGTTCGACAACTGGTCGCGCGCCTGGACCAGCGCCCACATCGGCCGGTTCTTCTTCAACAGCCTGGTCGTGGTGGCCGGCTCGCTGAGCCTGACCATGCTGCTCGGCGCCACCGCCGCGTACGTCTTCGCGCGGTACGAGTTCCGCGGCCGGCAGGTCGTCTACTACCTGTTCGTCGGCGGCATGATGTTCCCGGTCTTCCTGGCGCTGGTGCCGCTGTTCTTCGTGGTCCGCAGCGTCGGTCTGCTCGGCACCTGGCCGGGCCTGATCCTGGTCTACACCGCGTACTCGCTGCCGTTCACCGTGTTCTTCCTGACCGCGTTCTTCCGGACGCTGCCGACGTCGGTGGCGGAGGCCGCGCTGATCGACGGATGCGGGCACTTCCGGCTGTTCTTCCGGGTGATGCTGCCGATGGCGAGACCGGGACTGATCAGTGTCGGGATCTTCAACTTCCTCAGCCACTGGAACCAGTTCCTGCTGCCGCAGGTGCTCCTGCCCGGCGACGGCCAGGACCGGATGCTCGCCCAGGGGCTGAGTTCGCTCGCGGTGAGCCAGGGCTACGCCGGTGACTACGCCCAGTTGTTCGCCGGCCTCACCATCGCGGTGCTGCCGGTGCTCGTGGTGTACGTGGCGTTCCAGCGTCAGGTCCAGTCCGGACTGACCGCCGGGCAGCTCAAGTGAGGTGGTTGCCACAGGCAACGGGACAGTGGGGAAGATCGAGCTGACCTAGGGTGGGCCGGCACGCTCATCTATCGACAGGAATCTCATGTTCTTCCTCCTCTACACGCTGTTGCTGCTGCTCGGTGGCATCGCGATGATCGCCGTCGGTGTGGCGGTCAAGGAACAGGGGACCGGCTCCCGGATCCTCAACGTGGTGATCGGCCTGGCCTTCTTCGGGTACGGCTTCTATCTGCTGTTCCTCTTCGACGGCGACAGCTACCGGATCTTCTTCTACGTCTTCGTGCTGCCGATCCTGCTGATCGTGCGCGCGGTGAAGGCACGCAAGGAGGCCCGCGAGCAGGCCGCGGCGCAGCAGTTCGCGGGCGGCCAGCAGTTCGCGGGCGCGCCGTCGTTCACGGGCGGCCAGCAGTACCCGGGTGGGCAGCAGCAGCCCGGCATGTACCCGGGGGCGGGGCACGGTCAGCCCGGCCCGGCGTTCCCGCCCGCCCAGGGCCAGCACGCCCCGGGGCAGCCCGCACCGTACGGCGCCGCGCCGCAGGGGCACCCGGGTCAGCCCGCCCCGCAGGGCTGGTACCCGAATCCGCCCGCGCCTCAGGGCAGCGCGCCCCAGGGCCACCCTGGTCAGCCCACGCAGTACGGCCCCGCGCCGCAGGGGCACCCGGGTCAGCCCGCGCCGCAGGGCTGGCACCAGGCTCAGCCGGGTTCGCAGGACCGATACTGATCAGCCGGAGCGCCCCGGCTCACGCCGAGAACTGCCGGAAGCCGCGAGTGGAACGTCATGGGTGTCAAACCGCCGTTTTGACACCCATGGCGTTCCACCCAACAGCGGCCGCCGCAGCGCGGCGGCCAGCGCGGCAAGGCCAGCGCGGCGGGGCGGCCAGCAGGGCGGGTCAGGTGGGCGGGGGCACCAGGCGGGTGTGCAGTGCGGTCGGGTCGGTCACCTCGGGCAGGTCCCGGGCGGCGAGCCAGGCCGCGGCGGCCGCACCGTCCCCGGCGCCGTGCAGCGGTGCGCCGGGCCACCGTTCGGCCAGTTCCGCGCGTACCGCGCCGGCCAGCGGGGTGTCACCGGTGAGCAGCCCGCCGCCGAGCACCACCGGATCGGCCGCGCCCGGCGGGCGGATGCGGGACACGCTCTCCGCCAGCAGCGCCGCGGCCTCGGCGATCAGCGCGGCGGCTGCCGGTTCCCCGTCCCGTGCCGACGACACCACGAGCGGCGCGAGCCGGGCCAGTTCCACGGGCGGCCGCCGGGTCACCGCCTGCACCACGGCTCCGGCCGTCGCCCGCGGCTGAGCGTCCACAGCGGTCGTGCCGGTCAGCTCCGCCAGCACCCGGCGTCCCAGCTCACCGGGGGTCTCCGCGCGGTCCAGGTCGGTCAGCAGCCGCCGGACCGCCTCGCGGCCGAGCCAGAACCCGGAACCCGCGTCGCCGAGCAGCCAGCCGTGGCCGTCGGCGGTGCGGTCCAGCCGCAGGTCGCGTACCTGGGCGGCGATGGCGCCGGTGCCGGCGACGAGCACGGTGCCGTCCGGGGCGGCGGTGCCGGAGGCGTAGGCGACGAGCGCGTCGCCGTGCACGGCGTACGGGCATCGCAGCCCCGCCTCGGCCCACGCGTGGTCGAACGCGTCCCGGCCGCGCGGGTCGGCCAGGAGGCGGCCGGCCCCCGCGAGGCCGATGACGCCGGCGCGTACCCGATGGGGGTCGATGTCGGCGAGCGCCGCGCGCAGGGCGGCGAGCAGTTCGGCGGCGGCCCGCTCGGCGCCGTGGCTGGTGGGGTTGCCGCCGCCGGCCCGGCCGGCGCCCAGACGCGTGCCGTCGAGGCTCAGCGCGGTCGCGCGGGTGGACGTGCCCCCGACATCGAGGCCGAGCACGACGGTGTCCGACATGGTCCTCATGCTGGTCGGCCGCGTCGCCGGGCGCAAGATCGCGCCGGTGCGCCAGGTAACAGTTTGAAAACTTCGCCCACGCCCTTGACACGGAGGGCCCTTCAGTAAGAACTTTTACCACTAACAGTTAACACTCTTTTCCGAAAGGCTTCCGCCGATGGTCGAGCACGAGGTGGAGACTTCCGCGGCGACCGCGGTGGTCGATGCCGGTCCGGCCGACCGGCTGGGCGCCGACGGGGTGCTGGCCAGGGTCCGGGCCGGTACGGGGGAGTTGACCGGGGCGCTGCGCCGGGTCGCCGAGCACGTGCTCAGCGACCCGGAGGCGGCGGCCCGGGCCACCATCGTCGAGCTGGCCGAGCGTAGCGGCACGTCACCGGCGACCATCACCCGGTTCTGCCGGGCGATGGGCTTCGAGGGCTACGCCGACCTGCGGCTCGGCATCGCCGCCGAGACCGGGCGGGCCCGCTCGGCCGGCTGGACCGTCGACATCGGACGGGAGATCCAGCCCGGCGACCCGCTGTCCCGGGTGCTCGACCAGATCATGGCCGCCGACACGCGGGCCATGCACGACACCGCCGCGCTGCTCGACCTGGCCGAGGTGGAACGCGCGGCGGTCGCCATCGCCGGGGCCAGCCGGGTGAACATCTTCGGGGCCAGCGGCAGCGCGCTCGTCGGCGAGGAGATGCAGTTCAGCCTGCACCGCATCGGCGTCGCCGCGTGGGCCTGGAGCGACGTGCACGAGGGACTCGCCAGTGCCGCGCTGCTGGGCGCCGGGGACGTGGCGCTCGGCATCTCGCACACCGGGCAGACCCGGGAGACGATCGAGCTGCTCGCCGAGGCGGGCAGTCGCGGGGCCACCACAGTCGCGCTGACCGGCTTCCCCCGCTCGCCGCTGGCCGAGCTGGCCGACATCGTGCTGGTGACCGCGAGCCAGGCCACCACGTTCCGGCCGGACGCGCTCTCCGCCCGGCACCCGCAGCTCGTCGTGCTCGACCTGCTCTACATCGCGGTGGCGCAGCGCACCCACGACCGCGCCCACGCGGCCTTCCGGCGTACCGCCCAGGCCGTCGACGGGCACAAGGCCGCGAAGGGGGCCCTCTCATGATCAGTGCCCAGCGGTACGCCGACGCGGTCCGCCCGGTGCTCGACCGGCTGGTGGACAGCCAGGCCGTGGCGGTGGATCGCGCGGCCGACCTGATCGCCTCCGGGCTGCGCGCAGGATGCGTGCTCCAGGCGTTCGGCGCCGGCCACTCGGAGGCGTTCGCCGCCGAGCTGGTCGCCCGGGCCGGTGGCCTGGTCCCCGCCAACCGGCTCTCCCTGCACGACCTCGTGCTGCACGGCGACGCGCCCCGCGACGTGCTCGCCGACCCGAAGCTGGAACGCGACCCGGCCGTGGCGCACCAGCTCTACGCCCTGGCGGCGCCGCAGCCGGGGGACGTGTTCGTGGTCGCCTCGCAGTCCGGCATCAACGGCTCGGTGGTCGAGCTGGCGACGCTGGTCAAGCGCGGCGGCCATCCGTTGATCGCTGTCACCTCGGTCGAGCACACCGCCCGGGTAGCTCCTCGGCACCCCTCCGGGCACCGGCTCGCCGACCTCGCCGACGTCGTGCTGGACAACGGCGCGCCGTACGGCGACGCACTGCTGCCGCTCGAGGGCGGCGGCGCGGTCTGTGCGGTCTCGTCGGTCACCGCGGCGCTGCTGGCGCAGCTGCTGACCGCCGAGGTCGTACGACGGTTCCACCAGGCCGGAGAGGTACCCCCTGTCTACCTCTCCGCCAACGTCCCCGGTGGGGACGAGCACAACCTCGCCCTCGAGTCGCGGTACGCCGGGCGTCTCCGGCGGACCGCCTGACCCGACCCACAAGGAGAGACAAGATGTCGGTTTCCCCCGAGAAGTTCGGCGACGTCAGCCGTCGGACCCTGCTGCGGCGCGCCGCGGCGGCCGGTCTGCTGGCCGTACCGGCGGCGGGTCTGCTGAGCGCGTGCGCCGGCAGCGAGCCGAGCAAGTCCGACGGCGGCGGCGCGGCCAAGAGCAAGGACAACCCGTTCGGCGTCAAGGACGGCAGCGCGGTCAAGGTGGTCGTCTTCAACGGTGGCCTGGGTGACCAGTGGGCCAAGGAAGACAAGGTCATCTTCAACGCCAAGCACCCGAACATCACGGTCAACATGTCTTCGACCCAGAAGATCAAGACCGAAGAGCAGCCCAAGATGGCGACGCAGCCGAGCGATCTGGTGATGAACTCGGGCGCCGACATGATGGACCGCAGCACGCTGATCAACGAGGGCGCGATCGAGCCGCTGGACGACCTGCTCACGGCGCCGGCCTGGGACAGCGAGGGGACCGTGGCCGACAGCCTGCTGCCGGGCACGGTCGCCGACGGTACGCAGAACGGCAAGTTCTACGTCGTGAACGTCGCGTACACGGTGTGGGGCAACTGGTACAACGCCGCGCTGTTCAAGAAGGAGGGCTGGACGGCGCCGACCACCTGGGACGAGTTCTTCGCGCTCGCGCCGAAGATCAAGGCCAAGGGCATGGCGCCGTACGTGCACGACGCGGTGCACGGCTACTACCCGCGCTGGGCGCTGTTCGCCAGCATCTGGAAGGCGGTCGGCAAGCAGGCCGTCGTCGACATCGACAACCTGAAGGACGGCGCCTGGAAGGCCGACGGCATCGTCGCGGCGCTGGAGCCGTGGGAGAAGCTGGTCAAGGACAAGCTGCTGCTGCCGGGCAAGCTCGACCACACCCAGTCGCAGCAGGCGTTCCTGGACGGCAAGGCGGCCTTCATCCAGGTCGGCACCTGGCTGAAGAACGAGATGGCCGCGACCATCCCGCCGGGCTTCGAGATGACCATCTCCGACTACTGGAGCAAGAGCGGGGACAAGGCCGCCAAGGACGTCTTCGCCTCCTCCGGCGAGGGGTTCGTGGTGCCGAGCAAGGCGCCGAACAAGGAGGCCGCGAAGGAGTTCCTGCGGGCCATCCTCTCCAAGGCCGGTTCGGCGAAGTTCGCCGAGCTGACCAAGTCGCTGGCCTCTACCAAGGGCTCCGGCGACAACGTCCAGGACACCGCGCTGGCGTCGGCGAACTCGCTGATGAAGAACGGCAGCTCGGACCTGATCTCGGTGAAGTTCCCGGACTTCTACGCCGACCTGGACAAGGAGAGCCAGAACCTCTCCGAGGAGCTGATGGCCGGCCGCCTGACCGCGCAGCAGTTCGTCGACAAGATGCAGGCGGCCGCCGACAAGGTCGCCAAGGACTCGTCGATCAAGAAGCAGACCCGCACCGCCTGATCACCGCGAGGAAGTGAGTCCAATGCGGCACGGAGTCGCGCGTTTCGTCACGGGCTTCCTGGCCCTGCCCGTCGCGCTGTACCTGTTCTACGTGGTGTGGCCGTTCGCCCAGGCGGCGGGTTACTCGCTGACCGACTGGGGCGGGTACTCCGATTCCCAGCGCTTCGTCGGGCTGGACAACTACGTCCGGCTGTTCTCCGACGAGCTGATCCGGAAGGCGTTCTGGCACAACGTGTTCTTCCTGGTCACCGTGCCGCTGTTCACGATCGCGCTGGCCCTGTTCCTCGCGTTCCTGCTCAACGTGGGCGGACGCGAGGACAGGGCCGGCATCCGCGGGGTGTTCGGCTCCGGGCTCTACAAGGTCATTTTCTTCTTCCCGCAGGTGCTGTCGCTGGTGGTCATCGCCGTCATGTGGCAGCAGATCTACCGCACCGACGGGCAGGGCCTGATCAACGGCCTGCTCATCAAGATCGGGCTGGTCGACGCGGACAACCCGATCGCCTTCACCGCCGATCCGGAGCCGTTCCTCGGCGTGCCGGCGGTGCTCTGGTGGCTGCTGTTCATCGCGGTGTGGAGCGGCGCCGGCTTCTACATGGTGCTGTTCTCCGCCGCGATGCAGTCCATCCCGAAGGACATCTACGAGGCCGCGATCCTCGACGGCGCGGGCCGGTTCCACACGTTCTTCCGGGTGACCCTGCCGCTGCTGCGGGACAGCATCTCGGTCGCCTGGGTCTATCTGGGCTTCATCGCGCTGGACATGTACGCGCTGGTCTTCGTCATGACGCCGAGCCAGGGCGGGCCGAACCACGCCAGCGAGATCTTCGCCTCGGTGATCCAGTTCAACGCGTTCCAAAAGGGCCAGTTCGGTTACGCCTGCGCGATCGCCGTCGCGCTGGCCATCTTCACCATCCTGCTGGCCGCGCTCCAGCTGAGGATCACCCGCCGTGAGCGGATCGAGTACTGAGGAGGTCTGGACGATGAGCACTGTGACCCACACCTCCGGCCCGGCCCGGTCCGACACGGTGCCGCCGGACCGGCCGCCGGCGGACCGGCGCGCGAAGGACGTCGGCAACGGCTTCGGCGGCCGGATCTTCAACGGCTTCTCGCACCTGTTCCTCGCGGTCTGGGCGATCATGGTGGTCTACCCGCTGCTGTGGGTGGTGATGTCGGCGCTCAAGACCGACTCCGAGGTGATCCGCGAGCCGCTGTCGCTGATCCCCGACGCGTTGCAGTGGGACAACTTCGCCCGCGCCTGGACCGCCGGGATCGACAGCTTCTTCCTGAACACGCTGCTCGTGCTCGTGTTCAGCGTGACGCTGACGATGCTGCTGGGCTCGATGGCCGCGTACGCCCTGGCGCGCTACGAGTTCCGCGGCAACCGGCTGATCTACTGGATGTTCCTGTCCGGGCTGACGCTGCCGATCTACCTGGCCGCTGTGCCGCTGTTCAAGGGCGTCTACAACACCGGGGTGAGCCTCCCGCTGCTCGGCCCGAACAAGCACCTCATGCTGATCCTGGTCTACGTGGCCTGGTCGCTGTCGTTCACGATCTTCTTCATGCACTCGTTCTTCCGGACGCTGCCCGACTCGATCGCCGAGGCGGCCCAGGTCGACGGGGCCTCGCACACCCGCACGTTCTTCAGCGTGATGCTGCCGATGGCCAAGCCGGGCCTGATCAGCATCGGCATCTTCAACGTGCTCGGCCAGTGGAACCAGTGGTACCTCCCGACGCTGCTCATGCAGTCGGTGTCCGGCGAGCCGAAGAACCAGGTGATCGCCCAGGGTCTGATCGAGCTGTCGGTCAACCAGGGCTACAAGTCCGACTGGTCCGGACTCTTCGCCGGTGTCACCATGGCGATGCTTCCGGTGCTGATCGTGTACATCGTCTTCCAGCGCCAGGTGCAGTCCGGCCTCACCGCCGGCGTCGGCAAGTAACCCTCCGGGGTGTAAGGAAGGGCCCCTTGTTAACGCGCAGCGTTAACAAGGGGCCCTTCCTCTACCGCAGGCGTTAAGAGGGGGCCCTTCCTTCCACGCGGAGCGTGTCAGGGGGAGGGGGCAGAATGCGTCCGTGCTGGTGGCGGTGGTGGCGGACGAGCGGGGCGGCGGCGTGCTGCAACCGCTGCACGCCGACGGCACCCCGTCCGGCCCGGCCGAGGAGGTCACCGACCTGGCCGCCGCCGTGGCCGCCCGGGAGGGCGCCGGGCACCCCCGCTGGGTCTGGGCCGCCTGGGCGGGAGTCTACCCGGCGCTGCTGCGCGCCGGGGTGCGGCTCGACCGCTGCCACGACGTCGAGCTGACCGAGGCGCTGCTGCTCGGGCACGCGGGCCGGTGGGGCGAGCCCCGCGCGCTGCCAGCCGCCTGGGCCCGGGTCACCGGAGCGCCGGTCCCGCCGGACCCGGCGCCCCGCCCGCCGGAGCCGCCGGGCCACGCCCAGGCCGCGCTCTTCGAGCCGCCGTCGGGCCCGCCCGGTCCGGGCATCACGGCGTTGACCCGGGTGTACGCCGACCAGCTCGCCCGGATCGCCGCGACCACCCACCCCGGCCGGTTCCGGCTGCTGGTGGCCGCCGAGTCGGCGGGCGCGCTGGTGGCGGCGGAGATGGGCGCGGCCGGTCTGCCCTGGCGCGCCGACGTGCACGACGCCATCCTGGCCGACCTGCTCGGCGAGCCGTCCCCGGTCGGCGGGCCACCGCGCCGGCTGGCCGAGTTGCAGGCCCGGATCGCTGACGCGTTCGGCGTACGCCAGGTGCACGCCGACTCGCCCGCGGAGCTGTTGCGGGCGTTCGCCCGCGTGGGCGTGGATCTGCCCAACACGCGCGCCTGGGTGCTGCGCGGGGTGGAGCACCCGGCGGCGCCGCTGGTCCTGGAATACAAGGAGCTGTACCGGATCTGGACGGCGCACGGCTGGGCCTGGCGCGACGCCTGGGTCTCCGGCGGCCGGTTCCACCCGGAGTACGTACCGGGCGGCGTGGTCTCCGGCCGGTGGGCGACCCGGGGCGGCGGGGCGTTGCAGATCCCGAAAGTGATCCGGCAGGCAGTGGTGGCGGACCCGGGCTGGACGTTCGTGGTGGCCGACGCGGGCCAGCTCGAACCGCGCGTGCTCGCGGCGGTCTCCGACGACGAGCGGCTGGCGGCGGCGGGCGGCGCCGGTGACCTCTACGCCGCCCTGGCCCGGGACGCGTTCGCCGGTGACCGGGCGAAGGCCAAGGTGGCCCTGCTCGGGGCGATGTACGGGCAGACCGGCGGGGCGGCCGTGCCGGCCCTGACGGTGCTGCGGAAGAACTATCCGACCGCGTTCGGCTACGTCGAGGCGGCGGCGCGCACCGGTGAGGCGGGCGGGCTGGTCCGGTCCTGGCTGGGCCGCACCTGCCCGCCCGGGTCGGCGGGGTTCGCCGAGGGGGAGGAGGCGATGCCCGACGGCGGGGCCGATCCGCACAGCCCGTCGGCCCGGGCGGCCCGCTCGCGGGGGCGCTTCACCCGCAACTTCGTCATCCAGGCCACTGCTGCCGAGTGGGCCTCCACGTTGCTGGCGACGCTGCGCACCGAGCTGGCCGGCACGGAGGCGGAGCTGGTCTTCTTCCAGCACGACGAGGTGATGGTGCACTGCCCGGCCGGGCAGGCGGCGGCGGTCGCCGAGGCGGTCACCGCCGCCGGCGGGCGGGCCACCCGGCTGCTGTTCGGCGACACCCCGGTCCGGTTCCCGCTCGACCTGTCGACAGTGGACTGCTACGCGAACGCGGCATAGTCACGCAATTTTCCGTTTTGCCCCGCTACCCGCCCCCGGCCGCGCTCGTTGGGCCCGGTGTGCGTACGACGGGACGGACCGGGCGGCTGTGCCCGGTCCGTCCCCTGATCGAGGGGGCACCGCTGAACCGGATCGCTGCAATGATCATCGCCGCCGGTGGCGGCCGCCGCATCGGCGGACCCGAAGCGCTGCTGCACCAGGGCGAGAAGCCGCTGGTCAGCCAGATGATCGACACGATGGCCGAGGCGGGCTGCGCACAGGTCGTGGTTGTCCTGGGCGCGGCGGCCGAGCAGGTGCGGCAGACCACCGACCTGAGCGGCGCCACTGTGGTGGTCAACCGCGCCTGGGGCACCGGGGTGGGCTCCTCGATCCGGGCCGGGCTCGCCGCGCTCACCGACGACGACATCGAGGCGGTCGTCGTGGTGCCTGTGGACATGCCCGGGCTCACCGCGGCGGCGGTCCGCCGGGTGACCGCGCTGCCGTACCCGGACGTGCTGGTCTGCGCCACCTACGACGGGCTGCGCGGCTACCCGATGCTGTTCGGCCGCCGCCACTGGTCCGGCATCGCCACGCTGGCCAGCGCGGACGTGGGGGCGCGGCCGTACCTGTTGGCGCACAAGGACCAGATCGTCGACATCGCCTGCGACGCGGTGGCCGACGGCAGCCGGATCGACAGCCCGGAGCTGATGGCGCTGTACGGCCTGTCCATCCCCGAACAGCGCGTGGGCGCCTGAGGCGCGCCCGCTGTCGGACCCGGATGCCACGATGCCGTCATGGCCTACGACGAGGACCTGGCGAACCGGGTACGGGAAGCCCTCGGGCACGAGCCCGGCATCACCGAGCGGCGCATGTTCGGCGGCCTGGCGATGATGCTGCGCGGCAACATGGCGGTGGTGGTGCGCGGCGCGGGCGGCCTGATGGTCCGGGTCGACCCGGCCGAGGCCGAGCGTGCGCTGGCCGAGCCCGGCGCCGAGGCGACAGTCATGCGGGGCCGGGAGATGCGGGGCTGGGTCACCGTGTCGCCCGATGCCTGCGAGCGCGACCCGGACCTGACCCGCTGGGTCGGCAGGGGCGTCCGCTTCGCGCGCACCCTCCCGGCGAAGTAGCGCGACAGCGGGGAAATCCGGCTGCGCGGCCGGGCCGCCCGGCCTACGCTCCTGACCTGCCGCCGACGACGGCGGCGGATCGGAGACGGGCGGATGGCGGTTCACCTCTACGCGGTCAGCCTCGACGCGGGCGACCCGCGGCGGCTCGCGCGGTTCTGGTCCGGGGTGCTCGGCCGGGAGATCCTCGACGACCCGCGCGAAGGCGTGGCGCTGGGCGGCGACGCCCACAGCGACTTCCGCATCCGGTTCCTGCCCAGCACTGCGCCGAAGACAGTGCAGAACCGGATCCACTTCGACCTGACCAGCGCGTCGCCGCAGGCCCAGCGGGACACCGTCGACCGGGCGCTGACGCTGGGCGGGCAGCACATCGACATCGGCCAGGGGCCGGACGACGACCAGGTGGTGCTCGCCGACCCGGAGGGCAACGAGTTCTGCGTCATCGAGGCGGGCAACAACTTCCTCGCCGGCTGCGGCCCGGTCGGCGCTGTCAACTGCGACGGCACCCGGGCGGCCGGCCTCTTCTGGAGCGAGGCGCTGGGCTGGCCGCTGGTCTGGGACCAGGACGAGGAGACAGCGATCCAGTCGCCGCGCGGGGGCGCGAAGGTCACCTGGAGCGGCCCGCCGCTGATGCCCAGCGGCGGGCGGGACCGCGTACACCTGGATCTGGTCGCGGACGGTGACCGGGACGCGGAGGTCGACCGGCTGCTGGCGCTCGGCGCGGCCCGGGTCGGTACGGGAGAACACACCGCTGACGACGTGGTGCTGGCCGACCCGGACGGCACCGAGTTCTGCCTCCTGACGCCCCGCTGAGGCGGGTGCGGCCCCGGGGGACCGCACCCGCACCGATCAGCGCAGTCGCAGGCTCGGCTCCAGCGTGACCTCGAACAGCCGGTCCCACGGCAGCTCGACCCGCACCGCGGTGACCCGGTCCAGCGTCGCGGTGAACGTCCTGCGTCCGCGTACCCCGAGCACCAGCTCGCGCCCGGCGAAGTGGTCGGCGAAGTACCGTTCGGTCAGCGGTACCAGCCGGTCACGTACCCAGCCGTCGAAGTAGCGCTTCTGCTCGGCGGTCAGCGCCAGCGGATCCCAGCCCTGCGCGCGGGCGTGCGCGTACGCCTCGACCTGCACCACGTTCTTCCACGGGTCGTCCTTGACGAACCGGTAGAGCAGGTACTCGGCGTGCGCCTGGGCCGGTCCGCGCAGCTCCGGCACGCCGAAGCCGCTGCCGGACGAGCGCAGGTACGCCCACCGCGCGGTGCCGTGCGCGAGCGCCAGCCCGAGCGCGTTGCCGCCGGTGTTCCATCCCGAGTACGACAGCAGCGCCGGCAGGTCCAGGCGGGCCTCCATCCGGGACACCAGGTCGTGGTCGCCCTTGTTGACGATCAGCGGGTCCACCACGATCACCGGGGTGCCGGCGGCCAGCAGCTCACCGATGCGGCCGACGAAGGCGTCCAGGTCGGCGGCCCGCTGTCCGGCCGCCGCCGAGGGGGTGTTCACCGCGAGGACGATGTCCGCGTCGCCGGTCACCATCCGGCCGCCCACCGAGGTGACGTGCCGGCGGATGTTCTCCGCGAACGGGATGCCCTCCAGCGCTGCGGTCCAGCCCTCGCCGGACACCCCGGCGTACTCCACCCGGTAGGTGGGCGCTGCGCCGGCGGCGACGACCCGCGCGACGAGCAGCGCGTTGACCTCGTCGGCGCCGGGGAAGATCTCCACCCGGTCGCCGACGCCGAGCCGCGCCACGAGCGCCTCCAGCTCGACCCGCTCGGCGCGGGCCAGGCCGACCGGCGCGGTGTCGTCCTCGGAGAGCACCAGGTGGCTGATCGTCCCGTCCGCGACCCACTCCACCATCAGCCGGTTGACCTGGTGGTTGCGTGCCCGCGCGGCCAGGTAGTCCTCGACCACGGCGTCCGGGATGCGCGCCCGCACGGCGTCGAGCTGGCCGCGCAGCGACTCCTGGCCCAGGTTGACCACCTGGTCGTACAGCTTGGCCCACTGGACCAGCAGGTCACGGTAGTTGTCCAGGTCGGTGCCGGTGCTGGTGATGGCGAGCCGCTGGATCGTGTCGTGCACCTCGATCACCGCGTCGGACCGGCGTGCGCGCAGCCGCCGGATCGCCTCCAGGTTGCGCAACGCGTCGGCCAGGGCCGGTGCGGCGGTACGCGAGGCGATCAGCCCTCCGTACGCGAGCATGCTCACCGAGATCACGTACCCGTCGGTGCCGTCGGTGCCGTCGAGCCAGCGGGCGATGCCGGCGCCGTCACCGGGGGTGAAGAAACGGCCCAGCAGGTTCCGCGGCGGCAGCAGCACCTCGGCGTCGGCGCTCGCACCGGTCATCTCGGCGCAGTACGTGTTGACCGGCCGGTCGTCCAGCGGCACCAGCGCCACGCTCGGTCGCCGGCCGGCGGGCCGGGCGAAGGCGGGGCCGCCGAGGGCGACGGTGGCCAGGCCGGCCGCGCCGGTGGCCGCAAGAAGGGTTCTTCTCTTCATCGATGCTCCCTTTTCTCCGGCGCGCTCGCCGCCCGGGGGGTGGCCGGAACCAGCCGGCGGGTGATCCACAGCGGCGAGGTGACGGCGTTGCCCATCACCACCGCGTGGGCGCCCGCCTCGAAGGCCCGGCTGATCTGCTCCGTGGTCCGGTAGCGCCCTTCGGCGATCACCGGTACGGGCAGCAGCGCGGCGAGTCGCGCCACGAGCCCGAGGTCGGGCCCGTCGATCGGTGGGCCGGCCGGCGTGTAGCCGGACAGCGTGGTGGCGACCGCGTCCGCGCCGGCCTCGACGGCGGCGACGCCCTCGGCCACTGTGGAGACGTCGGCCAGGACCAGCGCGTCGCTCTGCTCGTGCACCGCGCGGACGGTGTCGGCGAAGGTCCGCCCGTCGGGCCGGGGGCGGTCGGTGGCGTCCACCGCGACGACGTGCGACCCGGCCCGCACCGCCTCCAGCGCGTGCCCGGCGGTCGGGGTGATGAACACGCCCTGCGTGCCGTGCTTGTACAACCCGATCACCGGCACGTCGACGGCGGCGCGTACCGCCCGCACGTCGTCGGGATCGTTGACCCGGACCGCCACCGCGCCGCCGCGGACCACGGCGGCCGCCAAGCGGGCCTGGACGTACGGGTCGCGCATCGGGTCGTCCGGGTCGTCGGGCAGGGGCTGACAGGACACGACCAGCCCGCCGGCCAGTTCGTCCAGGACACTCACGTGCTTGTTCCTCCGTCGTGGTGGATCGGTGCGGTGGCGAGCCGGGCGGCGCCGACCACCACCGCGTCGGCGCCCAGCGCCGCGGGAAGCAGCGGCACGTGCGCCCAGCCGCCTGGTAGCTCCGCCCGGTAGGCGGCCGTCGCGGCGGGAAGCACTGTGGCGGCGGCGCCGCCGGCGACCACCACCGCGTCCGGGTCGAGCAGGGCGACGAGCCCGGCCAGGGCCGCGCCGAGCGCGGCGCCGGCCCGGTCGACGACCTGCCGGGCGGTCGCGTCACCGGCCGCCGCGCGCCGCGCCACCTCCCGGCCGGTGACCGGGTCACCGCCGGCGAGCGCGTACGCGGCGGCCAGGCCGGTGCCGGAGGCGATCGCCTCCAGGTGCCCGTACCGGCCGCAGCCGCAGCGCAGCCGCTGTGCGCCCGGTGCCGGCAGGTGCCCGAGCTGGCCGGCCGCGCCCCGGGCGCCGCCCTCGACCCGCCCGTCGTTGACGATCGCGCCGCCCAGGCCGGTGCCGACGGCGGCCAGCAGCACGTGCCCCAGGCCCTGTCCGGCGCCGGCCCAGCACTCGCCGAGCGCCGCCGCGGCGACGTCGTTGGTGACGCGCACCGGCCGGCCCAGCCGCGCGGCCAGCTCGTCGGCGACCGGGGTGCCGGCCCATCCGGGCAGGCTGTCGGTCGCGTACCGGATGGCGCCGGTCGCCGGGTCGACGGTGCCCGCGGTGCCCACCCCGACCGGCCCGGGGCCGGCGGCGGCGAGCAGGTCCGCGGCCAGGCCGGCGGCGGTGTCCAGCACCGCGGCCGGCCCGCCGCGCGCGGGGGTGGGCGCCTCGCGGCGGCCGAGCACCCGCGCACCGGGACCGACGAGGGCGGCGGCGGTCTTGGTGCCGCCGATGTCGATCCCGACGACCGGACCGGTCATCCCTTCAGACCGGTGTGCGCGAGGCCCTCGACGAACTGCTTCTGCGCGATGACGAACACCGCCAGCACCGGCAGCGCGGTCATCGACGCCGCCGCGAGCTGGACGTCCCACATCGGACCGCCGTACGCGTCGACGAACTGGGTGAGCGCCTGCGGCAGGGTGAACTTGTCCGGCGAGGAGAGGAACACGATCGGTTCCAGGTACAGGTTCCAGCTGTGCAGGAACGTGAAGATGGCCACCGCGCCGAGCGCGGGCCGGGACAGCGGCAGCGCGATCTTCCAGAACGTGGCGAAGCGTCCCAGCCCGTCGACCCGCGCCGCCTCCTCCAGCTCACCGGGGAGGCTGATGAAGAACTGCCGCATGATGAACGTCGCCAGCACGCTCGGCGCCCCGAAGATCGGCACCAGGATCAGCGGCCAGTGGGTGTCGATCAGGCCGAGCTTGAAGAACATCTGGAACAGCGGCACGATCGTCACCTCGCTCGGGATGAGCAGGCCCGCGAGGACGACCAGGAACAGCACGTTCTGTCCCCGGAACCGGATCCGCGCGAACGCGTACCCGGCCAGCGACGCCACGGCCAGCGTGCCGACGGTGACCAGCAGCGCGATGTAGAGGCTGTTCAGGTACTGCTGCCCGAACGGCTGCAGTTCGAACACCCGCTGGTACGCGTCCAGCCGCGGATCGGTCGGCAGCAGCTGCGGCGGGAAGGAGAAGATGTCCGCCACCGGCTTCAGCGACGAGGTGACCATCCACCAGGTGGGGAACACGAACGGGACGGCCAGGACCATCAGCACCCCGTAGAGCACCAGCTTGGTCCGCCGGGACAGGTCACGATTCATGGAAGACCCACCTCTTGCGCATCTGCCACTGCAGCACTGTCAGCGCGAGCACGATGACGAACAGCAGGATCGACAGCGTCGCGCCGTAGCCGAAGTGATGGAACTGGAAGGCCTGCTGGTAGAGGTAGTAGACGAGCACAGTGGTCGAGGTGCCGGGCCCACCCTGGGTGAGCACCGCGATCTGCGCGAAGACCTGCAGCGAGCCGACCACCGTGATGATCGACGTGAGCATGATCGTGGGGCTGATCAGGGGCACGGTGATGCGCCAGAACTGGCGCATCCGGCTCGCGCCGTCGACCTCGGCGGCCTCGTACAGATCGGCCGGCACGCCCTGGAGGGCGGCCAGGAACAGCACCATGTTCAGGCCGACGTTCTTGAACACCTGCACGACGATCACCGACAGCATCGCCGTGCCCTCGCCGCGCAGCCAGTTGGGGCCGTCGACGCCGATGGTGTCGAGCAGGCCGTTGATGCCGCCGTTGTCCTGCAGCAGGAAGCCCCAGACGATGGTCCACGCGACCAGCGAGACCACCACGGGGGAGAAGAACAGGGTGCGGAACACGATGGTCCCGCGCAGCTTCTGGTTGAGCAGGACGGCCAGCAGCAACGCCAGGCCGAGGTTGAACACGACCAGGCCGACCGAGAACAGGCCGGTCGACCGCAGCACCGGGCCCAGGTTGGGGTCGTCGGCCAGCGCGGCGTAGTTGTCGGTGCCGATGTAGTCGAAGCTGCCGGCCAGCACGTTCCACTCGTGCAGGCTGTACCAGACCACGAGGACCAGCGGCAGGATCACGAAGACCACGCTGCCGAGCAGCTGCGGGGTGATGAACAGGTATCCGGTGAGCTGGTCCCGGCGGCGGGTGGTCCAGAACGGCCGGGCCCGGCCCGGGGCGGGCCCGGCAGCAGCCGGGCCCACCCTGGTGTCCGTCTGGGTCATGATCCTCGGCCCTACTTCGCCAGCAGCGGCTGGATCTTGGAGCAGACGCCGTCGAGTACGCCCTTGACGTCCGCGTCCGCCTTCCACAGCGGGTCGAGCGCGGCGCGCACCTGCTGGCTCAGCTCGGCCTGCCCGGAGTGGCTGGGCTTGACAGTGCCGTTGGTGATGCCGTCGATGACGACCTTCTGCAGCTGCTCCGGCTTGAGCTTCGGGTTCGTCTTGGCCAGCGTCTCGGCGGTCAGCTGGGACTGCCGCGGCGGCGGGAAGAACTGGGCCAGCTTCGCCGAGTTGGCGGGGTTGGTGAAGAAGGCCAGGAAGTCGGCGGCCTGCTCGGCGTGCGGGCTCTTCTTCATCACGCCGATGCCGGCCTGGCCGACCACCGCGTACGGGCCCTTCGGGCCGGCCGGCAGCGGGACCAGGTCCCAGTCGAAGCCGTTCTCCTTCAGCAGCGAGGCGCGGGAGATCTGGGTGACGGTCATGGCGGCGTCACCGGCGAAGAAGTCGGCGGTCGTGCCCGGACCGGGCAGCGCCTTGCCGGTGAAGATCGCCTTGTGCAGCGTGGTCATCGCCTCGACCATCTCCGGGCTGTTGAACCCGCAGCTGCGGCCGTCCTCGCTCCACGCCTGGGCGCCCCAGCCGGTCCAGAACGTGGCCAGGTTGTCCCAGCCCTTGTAGTCGAAGTCGCGGACCACGAGCCCGGCCTTGCCCGACTTCGCCGCTGTCGCGCCGGCCGCGGCGAGCGCGGTGTCCCAGTTCCACTGCCCGGCCGCGATCAGCTCGGCCGGGGTCTTCTGCCCGGCCTTCTTGAGCATGTCGTTGTTGACGAACACGCCGAACGGCGAGGTCGAGAACGGGTACGCGAAGAGCTTCCCGTCGTTTCGCCAGAGCTTCAGCGTGGCGGGGGAGAGGTCGTCGTACTGGTAGCCGTCGGCCTTCTTCAGCGTGTCGTCGAGCGGGCGCAGCGCGCCGGAGGCGACGAAGTCCGGAGCCGAGTTCTCGAAGATCCACGCGAGGTCCGGCGCGTTGCCGCCGGCGATCTGCGTGGTCAGCGTCGTGGTGTAGTTCTCGAACGGCAGCGGGTCGAACTTGATCTCCGCGACGTCCGGGTTGTTCTTGCGGTACTCGTCGGCGATCTCGTTGAACAGCTTGAGGTGCGCCTCGTTCGCCGACCAGACGGTCATCCGCAGGCTCGCCGGACCGTCGTCCTTCGCGTCGCCGCCACCGCCGCAGGCGGTCAGGGCGAGCACACCGGTCATGGTCGCCGCGACCAGGCCGGACAGTCTTCCGTATCTCACTTTCTTCTCCTCACCGGGGGTTCAGTAGCCCGCGATCTGCGGCCAGCGGCATTCCACGCCGGCGGCCGAGATGCGGTCCGTGAATTCGGCCAGCAGGCGGGGGGTGCCGCGGACCGCGCGCGGGGACTCGCCCCGCGCAAGGCAGAAGTCGGCCAGCAGGCCGGCGACCTCACCGACGTTCCACTCGACCGGGTGCAGTCGGTAGCTGCCGTTGGTGACGTGCGTGGTGCCGATGTTCTTGCCGGCCGGCAGCAGGTTCTCCATCCGCTGCGGGATGAGCGCGCCGAGCGGGATCTCGAACGGGCAGGAGCCGACGTCGATGTAGTTGTCACCGCCGGTCGACGGGTGCAGGTCGATGCGGTACATGCCGACGCCGACCGAGTCGGGGTAGCTCACCGCGCCGTGCTCGCCGCGTACCGCGAGGGAGAGGTCCTGCTCGACCACCGTGTACTCGGCGCGGATGCGGCGCGACTCCCGGATGTAGGGCGCCTGCGCCAGCCCGTCGGGGCTGCCGGTCACGTCGCCGCGCAGCCGCAGCCCCGGGTAGCCGGTGCCGCCGTCGGGGCGGGGCGCCTCGGTCTGGAGCCAGTACAGGACGGAGTACGACAGCTCGCGCGCCTGGGACAGGTGCCAGGACGCGTTCGGCACGTCGATGACCGGGCCCTCGAAGTAGTCGATCATCGGCCAGTTGACGAGCGTGATGTCGCTGCCGTACGCGCCGTCGACGAAGTTGCGCCGCGCCGCGATGCGCCGGAACGTCCACAGGTTGCCGTCGCCCGGGTTGAGCCGCTGGTCGGCGTTGACGCCCAGCGGGTCGTCGTCCGGGTTGGGGGTGAAGCTGCGCTCCACGATCTCCAGCGTGCGCGGGTGCGGCGACCGCCAGGACAGCAGCCGGTCGCCCCAGAAGTCCGGCTTGTAGTCGCGCCAGAAGTCGTAACCGGCGGGACGGTCGATGGTGTGGTCGCCGTCGACGTGGTCCAGCGCGAAGCAGACGGACACCGCCTGCATGTTCAGCGGCTGCGCCTCGGCGGGCGCGCTCGGCTCACCGGTCTGCGCCTGCGACTCGAACCCGGTCACGTACTCGGTGCCGGTCAGCGGCAGCAGCTCACCGGTCTCGGTGGCGTCCAGGACGTACGGCGCCTCCACCTCGATCCGCTCGTCGCGGTCCCGGTGGGCGAGCGTGACGCCGGTGACCCGGTCGCCGTCGGTCTCGGCCGCGACCGGCCGGTACGGCTGCAGCACCGTCAGCCGCCCGGACCCCCGGTACGGCGCGAGCATCTGCTCCAGGACGGCGACCGCGACGCGGGGCTCGTGGCAGAGCCGGCTCACCCAGCCGGCGCCCGGGTTCAGGTCGGTCCACGCCCGGGACCGCTCGGTCAGCGGGTAGTGGCGGCGGTAGTAGTCGCGGATGCCGTCGCGCAGCTCCCGGTAGCTCGCGGTGGCGCCGAACTGCTCGATCCAGGAGTGCTCGTCCGGCGGGACCGCCTGGCTGGTGAGCTGCCCGCCGAGCCAGTCGAACTCCTCGGTCAGGATGACGGACCGGCCGGCACGGGCCGCGGCCAGCGCCGCGGCGACACCGCCCAGTCCGCCCCCGACGACGAGGACGTCCGCACGCATTAGTACCACTTGCTTCCTTCCAGTTGCGCGGCCGGGCGTGTCAGCGCCGGTCGGCCGCCGATCCAGGGACGCCGAGGGTGTCGCCCTCGACGAGTTCGCAGGGCAGGAGCCGTTGCTGGAGGCCGCCGGCGCTGCCGTCGATGACGCCGGTCAGCACCTCGACGGCCTGGCGGCCCATCTCCTCGCGCGGGATGCGGAACCCGGTGAACGTGATGTCGGTGGGCACCGGGACGGTCGGGTCGCCGAGTGTCACGACGGACAGGCCACCGGGCACCGTCAGTCCCTTGCGGCGGGCGGCCGACTCCAGCGCGACAGCGGTGGCGAAGTCCTCCACGAAGGCGACGGTGCTGCCGTCGGCCCGCAGGTCGTCCACTGTGGCGTCGGCGGTCTCCGCCGTCGCGGTGATCTGGCGGGCGCTCTCCGCGCCGGCCGCGCCGGCGTGGAAGCCGCTGCGCCGGTCGTGCGAGGACTCGGCCGCGGTGCCCATGCCCACGTACGTCAGGCGCCGGTGCCCCAGGTCCAGCGCCCGCTCCGCCAGCCGGTGGACCGCGCTGGCGTAGTCGGCGCCGACGTAGGGCACCGGCCCGCCGGCGTCGTCGCGGCGCCCGACGGCGACGTAGGGGAACCCGTCGCGGTTGAGCCGGAGCAGCTCCGCGCCGTCGATCTCCCGGCCGAGCAGGATGCATCCGTCGGCCAGCCGCAGCCGGTTGTCCTGGTGGAAGATGCGCCGCCGGCCGTCCACCACCGGGGCGCTGGTGAACAGCAGCAGGTCGCAGCCGACCCGTTCGGCGTACTCCTCGATGCCGAGCAGGAACGGGTGGAAGAAGTCCCGGCTGCCGCTGGGGAAGGCCGGCTCGTAGGTGAAGACGCCGATGATCCGGTTGAACCCGGAGGCGAGGCGGCGGGCGGCCGGGTCGGCGGCGTAACCCGTCTCGGCGATGACCTGCAACACCCGGTCCCGTGTCTCCGGCGCGATCCGGACGTCGGCGTCGGTGCGGTTGTTGAGCACCAGCGACACGGTCGCCTGGCTGACGCCGGCCATTCGCGCGATGTCACGCTGGGTGACACGCCTGGGGGGAGGGGTCACGTCGGTCCTTCCACTTCCGCTAATGCGTATTAGCGATCGGGTCGGGATGGAGCCTCTCTGCTGTCCCGCCGTCCTGTCAAGGGGTGGCCGGAAGATTTCCGTTCGATGAACTCCCTGGAGTAATGCGCATTAGTAGCCGCGCTCGACTCTCTCCGGCAGCTGTTCGAGCGGGGATCTTGACAAGGGCCGACCGGGCGAGCGACAGTAGGCGGACCTCGGCACTAATGCGCATTAGCGTGTCGTCGATCGTCCGCCCCGGATGATCGACGATGCCTGCTTCCCTACCCAGAGTGATGCTGGGTGGCCCCTTCCTGCTGCCACCCCGGGCGCTACCGTTCCCATGGGACGGTCGTGGCGCCGTCCGCACGGGGGAGGGGACAACGTGGGCACCACTGTCGCTCGTCATCTCGCCGGAGCCACGGCGGCCTGGCTCGTCGTCGTCGCGGAGGCGGTCGCCGGTTACCTCGGCCTGCTGGCGTACGCGCTGGTCACCGGCGCCGACCCGGGTGGCCCGCTGGCCGGGCCGCTGCTGGTGCTGATCGCGGCGCTGCTCGGCGTGGCCGCGCTGCCGCTGCTGTTCGCGCCGGCCGTCGCGCTCGGTGCGGCAGCGGGTCGGCGGCGGACCGGTCCGGCGCTCGCGTTCGCCGGGCTCGTCGCGGTCGTGCTGGCCGCCGGGTACGCAGCCGCGGTGGCGGTCGCCACGGACGTGCCCGGCGCCCGGGTGCCGCTGGTGGCCGGGATCGCCGCGCTGCTGGTCCTCCCGCCGACGGCGGCGTACGCGCTCACCGCCCGCGGCGTGGGCTGGACCGCCCGCCTGATCCGGCGCCGGACGGCCACCGCCCGCCCGGTACGCGCCGAGGCGGGCTGACCTACACCTGGATGTCGAAGCGCTGCAGCACCGACGGGGCGACCAGCCCCACCGCGGCCAGCACGGCCAGGATCGTCATCGCGGTGCGCAGCACCACCGTCTCGGCCTTGCTGCCGGTACGCAGGGCGATCTTGTTGGGCAGGCCGATCATCGTCCACATCCGGCGTTTGATCGGGATGGGCCACAGGATCGGCACCCCGGCCCGGGTGATCATGTCGCCGAGGATGTGCACGAAACAGCCCACGCCGACGGCGAGCCCGATCATCGGATAGCCCCGGTCGCCGGGCAGGTTGGCGAACGTGAACCAGGCCGCGGCGGCGGACACCAGCGTGACCACCACCCAGCCGGCGCGCTCGGCCCACTGGTCGAACAGCCCGCGCAGCGCCAGGCCGATCATGAAGAAGAGGATGCCGACCACCGCCCACTTGCCGTAGTGGGCGCAGAGCGCGGTGGTGCCCCAGCCGACGAGCACGGTGAACGGGATGGTGTGGGTCAGCGTGCGGTGCCCGTTGTTGCGGCGGGGATCCTTGCTGAGCTTGGTGGCGTAGTAGACGCCGAGCGAGATCTTCTCCATCACCTCGGCGACGAAGAGGCTGACCACACCGAACGTGCGGGCCACGGTGGCGCCGCCCTGGTTGCGGGTGACCTTCCCGGACAGGTCGAGGTCGGGGAAGAGCGCCCCACCGGCGCAGACCGCGGTGCCCACCGCCAGGGCCAGCGGTGTCTGGTGGTAGTCCGCGAACTGGGCCATCGCCCAGGAGCCGGTCAGCCACGCCGCCGCGCCCGAGAGCGCGTGGGACGGTCCCATCATCTCGGCTCGCCCTTCCCGAAGATCTTGATCCAGAAAACTACGCCACTGTAGTCAGCCCGTGTGACAGCGGGGCATCAGCCGGACGGTCCACTGGGGAAGGCGCGCCGCGGCCGCCGCATCAGCCCGCGGTACGGGTGGGCCGGACCGTGCCGAGGCTCGCGCGGATGACGGCGAACTGTTTCGAGGCGGCGGGCCAGTCCGCGTCGGAGGTGGTCCAGCCGAGCGTCCAGCCGGCCCGTTCGCCGGGCAGGACACGCAACGCGCGCATCCGTTCCCCGTAGGGCGCGGTCCAGCGGCACTCCCACGCCGCGCCGGGACCGTCGGACTCCAGCCGGACCTTCTGGTAATGCGGCAGCCGGCCGGCCGAGGTCAGATCCCGCTCGGACGACTTCAGCCGGCCCACCGGATCACCGCCCGGGTACGGCTCGACGCCCAGGATGCGCCGCGTCTCCGGGTCCTGGAAGCAGGTGGTGTCGCCGGAGCGCAGTTGCAGCCAGCCGGCGGGCAGGGCGATGCGGAAGCCGCCGGTGTCGGCGGGCCAGACCCAGCCGGTCGGAACGGTCACCGGCGGGTCGTCCGGTGGCGGCCCCTTGCGGACCGGCGTGCCGGCCACGTCGGGCCGGACGCAGGGGAACGGCGGAGGCGGCACGCCCGGCCCGGGCGGGCGGTCCCAGGGGCGGGCGACGGCCTCGGTGGAACTGCCCGCCTGCGGCGTCTCGTCGCGACCACTGGTGATCGCCAGCGCGGTGCCCACACCCGTCACCACGGCCAGCAGCACGGCTCCCAGCACCAGTCCCCAGCGGTGCAGCGGGTTCCCGTCCCCGGAGGTGAGCGGGGGATCGGCGGGGCGGGGTACCCCGGCGGGCCGGGGCGGGGCGGGATGTACCGCGCCGCTGTCGACCGGTCCGCTGTGGGCGACCGGCGGAGGCTTGGCGACCGGCGCGGCGCCGTGGCCGACGATGTGCACCGGGCTGAGGGCGTCGGCGCGGGGCGCCGACTCGGGGCCGGCCGGGCTGCCCGGGTCGACGAAGCTGGTGAGGACGGTGGGGCCGAGGCTGATCGGACCCGGGCGGGCCGGCCCGCTCCGGCGCGGGTCCGGGGTCGCGTCCGGGGCGCCCTGCTCCGGCTCACCCGTGCGGCCTCGCTCCGGGTCACCGGTCCGGCTCCGCTCCGGGTCACCGGTCCGGGCGCGGCCCGGTGGCGCCGCCCGGCCCACCGCCGCCGAGCGACCGACCGCACCCGAGCCGCCGACCGCACCCGAGCCGCCGACCGCACCCGAGCCATCGGCCGCACCCGAGCCATCGGCCGCGGCCGGGCCGCCGATGACACCCGAGCCGCCGACCGCACCCGAGCCGCCGTTCGCGTCCGGACGGCTGATCGCATCCGACCGGCTGCCCGGGGACGGGGGACCGCCTGCGTCCACGCGCCCGACCGCCCCCGAGCCGCCGGCCGGGGACGACGTCCTCCCTGCCTCCGCGCGGGCGGCCGGGACGGAGCGCCCGGCTGTACCGGAGGGACCGGCCGGACCAGCCGCGCCGGCCGCGTCCCCGGATGGTGGCGCGCGGTCGCCCTCGGCGGGCGGGGCCCACTCGCTGCGCTTCGCCGCCCGGCTCCACGCGCGGGCGGCGGCGGCCGGCGGCATCAGGTCCGGGTAGATGCCGCCCGGAGCCGCCGGGTTCCCCGGTGACCCCGGCTCGTCACCCGCCGGGACGTCGGCATCGCGGCCGCCGGCCGGCCGGTCGGACGACGCAGCGGTGGTACGGCCCGCAGAGCCGGCGGCCTCCGCGTCGGCCTCCGACACCGCGGCGACGCCGAGCAGGCGGGCCGTCTCGCGGTGCCCCAGGCGGGTACGCGGATCGCGCCGCAGCAGCCCGGCCAGCACCGGCGCCAGCGGGCCGGCGTGCGGGGCCGGGTCGGGCGGCCGGGTGGCGAGCGCGGCGAGCGTGGCCATCGCGGTGCTGCGGGCGTACGGGGAGCGGCCCTCCACAGCGGCGTGCAGCGTGGCGCCGAGCGACCACATGTCCGCCTCGACGCTCGACACGCCCTCGGCGGCCCGCTCCGGTGCGACGTACTGGGGGGAGCCGAGGACCAGGCCGGGCCGGGTCATCGCGCCGTCGCCGCCCTGGAACACGGCCAGCCCGAAGTCGGTGAGCAGCACCCGCCCGTCCCGGGCCAGCAGCACGTTCGCGGGCTTCACGTCCCGGTGCAGCACCCCGGCGTCGTGCGCGGCGCGCAGCGCGGCGAGCACCGACAGGCCGATCTCGGCGGCGCGGCCGGGCGGCAGCGGCCCGTCGGTCTCGATGATCTCCTGGAGCGAGCGCGACGGGACGTACTCCATGATCAGCCAGGGTTCGCCCTGGACCCGGACCACGTCGTAGACCCGCACCACGTTGGGGTGGTTGAGCCGCGCGGACGTCCGCGCCTCGCGCAGCGTACGGGCGCGCAGCTCGTCCTGCTCGTTCTCGGCGAGCCAGTTCGGCGGCACGACCTGCTTCACCGCGACCTCGCGTTGCAGCTCCTCGTCGCGCGCCCGCCAGACCTGGCCCATCCCGCCGCGGCCGACCAGTTCGAGCAGGCGGTACCGCCCGGCGATCACTACCTCCTGCACCGCACTCCTCACCGCTGGTCAGTGGTCCACAATAGCCAACGGATCGGACGGTACCTATCGCATGTCAGCGCGTCCTGTTCCTAACTCGCCGCGCCGGCGAGCAGGTTCCCCTCCGGGACGGTGATCGGGGACCGGTCACCGGCCAGCAGGGCGGTGACCCGGCGGGTCTGGAACGCGTCGTGGTCGCGGCGGGCGGTGGCGTAGGCGGCGGCGGTCCGGGCGGCGATCGCCGACCAGGTGTAGCGCCGGCTGACCATGCTGCGCGCCTTGCGCGCCACCCGCCGGGCGAAGACCTCGTCGCCGAGCAGCCGGTCGACGGCGCCGGCCAGCGCGTCCGGGTCGCCGTGCGGGAACGTCACCCCTGTGACGCCGGGCTCGACGATCTCGGCCAGCCCGCCGGTACGCGCCACAGCGAGCGGCGCTCCGGCCGCAGCCGCCTCCAGCGCGATCATGCCGAACGGCTCGTAGAGGCTGGGGATCACCGTGGCGTCGGTGGCGGCGAGCACCGCGGGAAGCTGGGTGGCGTCCATGAAACCGGCGAACCGGACCGTGTCTCCCACGTGCAGCCGCCGCGCCTGGTCGACCAGCTCGTCGCGGTACGGCCCGTCCCCGGCGATCACCACCCGCAGGCCGGGGTGCCGCTTCGCCAGGTGCGGCACGGCGTGCACGAGGTGCTGCACGCCCTTCTCGTAGACCAGCCGGCCGGCGTACCCGACGAGCGGCCCGCCCGCGGCGAAGCGTGCCCTGGCGGAGGCGACCGCGTGCGGCCGCGCCCGCCAGGCCCGGTCGTCGACGCCGTTGGCGACCACGTCGATGCGTCCGGCCGGCACGCCGAACAGCCGGGCCACCTGGTCACGCATGTACCCGGAGCAGGCGATCACCCGGCCGGATGCGTTGCTCAGCCAGTGCTCGACGCCGTGGATGGTGCGGTTCATCTCCTCCGGCAGCCAGCCCTGGTGCCGGCCCGCCTCGGTGGCGTGGATGGTGGTCACCAGCGGCACGTCCAGGTGCTCGGCCAGCGTGACGGCGGTGTGCGCGACCAGCCAGTCGTGGGCGTGGATCACGTCGTAGGTGCCGGACGAGGCGGCGCGCAGCGCGGCCCGGGTGAGGGTGTGGTTGAACGCCATCGTCCAGGCCAGCAGCGAATCGGTGGCGAGCGGGAACCGGACCGGATCTTCGGCGGCGCGGACGATGCGGACGCCGTCGGCGTACTCCTCCAGGGGAGCGCCCTCGGCGTGGCGGGTGACGGCTGTGACCTCGTGCCCGGCGGCGGCAAGCGCCACTGACAGCGCGTGGACGTGGCGGCCGAGGCCACCGACGAGCACCGGCGGGTACTCCCAGGAGAGCAGCAGCACCCGCAGGCGCCGGGCGGGCTGGATGTCGATCACTTCGGCGTCAGCTGACACGCGGCCCCCTTTGAGTTGTGGCGTCCCCACCCCGGCGGCGGCATCGCCGCGGTGCCGGGTGAGGTCGCCGCCCATCCTGCCGAGGGGTCGATAACCGGCGGCGACGCGCCGGTTGCCGGTCTGTAACGCGTTACCGGCGCATCCGCCGGGCGCGTAGCAGCTCGGCCACCGACCACGCCTGGAACGGGCATCCGGTGGCCGCGTGCGGCGCCGCGCCGTCGGCTGTCTCGCTCACCGAGCCCAGGCCGTCCTCGGCGAGGTGGCCCACGAGCCCCACCAGCAGGTCGTCGGTGGGCAGCCCGGCCCGGCGGTGCGCGTCCAGCAGCGGCCCGGTCAGCCACGGCCAGACGGTGCCCTGGTGGTACGCGGAGTCCCGCTCGGCGGGCCCGCCCCGGTGCCGTCCGGTGTAGCCGGGGGAGTCCGGGGCGAGGCTGCGCGATCCGAGCGGGGTGAACAGCGCCTCGGTGATCCGTCGTAGCGTGGCCTCGTCCGGCTCCAGCGGGGCGTGCGGAAGGGACCAGGCGAGCAGCTGGTTGGGGCGCAGCAGGTCGTCGTCGTGGTGCGCGGCCCCGCCGAGCGGGTACGCGGGCGCCGGGGCGTCGACCACGTCGTGCAGCCAGCCGGCCGGGGCGGGGAACCGCTCCCGGAACGCGGTGGTGGCCCGGCGGTGCAGGGCGTGCAGCGCGGCGGCGTCGCGTCCGGCCAGCTCGGTCAGCTCGGCGAGCCCGGCCAGCCCGTTGATCCACAGCGCGTTGACCTCGACCGGCTTGCCGGTACGCGGGGTCACCGGCACCCCGTACACCCGGGCGTCCATCCAGGTGAGCGCCACGTCCGGCGGGCCGCCCTGGGCCAGCAGCCCGTCGGCCGGGTCGACGCCGATGCCGTACCGGGTGCCCGCCACGTGCGCCTCGACCACGCCGTGCAGCGCGGGCAGCAGCTCGTCGCCCAGGTCGGTGTCGCCGGTGACTGTGACGTGCCGGTGCACCGCGTGCAGGAACCACAGCGTCGCGTCGACGGTGTTGTACTCGACCCGGCCGGTGTCGGCCGTGTTCGCCAGCATGCCCTCGTTCAGCGTGGCCGCGTACGCCCGCAGCAGGTCCCGGCCCTCGTCGGCCCGGTTCGTGCACAGGAACAGGCCCTCGTAGGAGATCATCGTGTCCCGCGACCAGGCCCCGAACCAGGGGTAGCCGGCGACCACGTCCGGGCCGGTGGCGGTGCGTACCACGAACGCGTCGGCGGCCAGCGCGAGCGTCGCCTCGACCGCGTCGCCGGGTTCCGCCGCCGCGACCACCGCACGGCTGCGCCGCCGGGCCGCCTCGACCACGGCGGTCGCCGGTGGCGGCTCCTCGGCCAGGTCGTCCGCCCAGGCCAGCACCGACACGGTCGCGCCCGGCTCGTCGAGCGCGCCGGTGAACCGGCCCGCGTACCAGAGGTCCTCGTCCGGGTGCAGGCCGCGCTCGGCCTCCGTCCGGTGGCGCACCCCGTGCCACCACTGCCCCTCCGGGGTCCAGTCCGGCCCGGCCAGGCGGTACGCGCCGTCGATCACCGCGCCGCCGGCCGCCGGTTCCAGCCGGGGCGCCGGGCCGTCGGCGCGCCGCTCGCCGTGCGCGTCGCGCCAGGTGCAGGCCGCGGCCAGGTCCAGCCGCACCGGGCCGCCGGAGATCAGCCGGTGCACCACCGCCACGCAGGAACGGCCGTACGTCATGGCGATCTCCCGCTCGATCACCACGTCGCCGATGCGCCAGCGCCAGCGGGGCACCCCGTCGGCCAGGTCGAAGCGCTCCAGCAGCTCGAAGCCGCGCGGGTCGACCACGCCGGAGGACCACTCGTGCGCGCCGAGGCGGACCTGCCGCCCCGACGGCAGTGTCACCGCCGGGTCGAGGCTCACGAGTCCCACCTTGCGGGACGCCGGCGTGTCACCGGCCACCACGAGCAGCCCGTGATACCGGCGGGTACGCAGTCCGGCGACGGTGCCCATGGCGTACCCGCCGCGCCCGTCCGTGACCAGCCATTCCCGCGCGGCGGCGGCGGACAGCTCGCCGCAGACCCGCGGCCCGAAACGGATGTCGATCAACTTTCCTCCACCGGCAGCGAGGTGTGACATGCCACGGCGACAATGGCCGCTGTGGAGATGTACCCCGGCGGCGTCGAAGATGTGCCAGTGATCACCGACCGGTCGACCTCCGCGTCCCCCGACCCCGAGCGGCACCGGCTCGCCCAGGCCGACGCCGGGGAGCAGGACTGGCGCGCATGGGGCCCCTATCTGTCCGAGCGGGCGTGGGGGACGGTCCGGGAGGACTACAGCGAACACGGCACGGCGTGGGACTACTTCCCCCACGACCACGCGCGGTCCCGAGCGTACCGGTGGAACGAGGACGGCATGGCGGGCGTCTGCGACGACCGGCAGACGTTCTGCTTCGCGCTCGCGCTGTGGAACGGGCGCGACCCGATCCTCAAGGAGCGGATGTTCGGCCTCGGCGGCGACGGCGGCAACCACGGGGAGGACGTCAAGGAGTACTGGTGGTACCTCGACAGCACGCCGACGCACTCCTTCATGCGCTGGCGCTACCACTACCCGCAGGCCGCCTTCCCGTACGACGAGCTGGTCGCGGTGAACGCGCTGCGCGGCCGGGACGACACCGAGTACGAGCTGGTGGACACCGGCATCTTCGACGACGACAGGTACTGGGCGGTGACTGTCGACTACGCCAAGGCGTCGCCGACGGACATGTGCGTGCTGGTCACAGTGGCGAACCGGGGCGACGAGGACGCGACGCTGCACGTGCTGCCGACGCTGTGGTTCCGCAACACCTGGGCGTGGGGCCTGCCGGGCACCGACCGGATGCCGAAGCTGACCGGCGAGGAGGCCGGGGCGCGGGGCGGCGCCCGGCTCGTCGGTGACCACTGGGTGCTCGGCCAGATCCTGCTGGAGGGCGACGGCGACCCGGTGCCGCTGCTGTGCGACAACGAGACCAACGCCGAGCGGCTGTGGGGGCTGCCCGGGCGGTCGGCGTACCCGAAGGACGGCATCAACGACCACGTCGTGGCCGGCGCGGCCACCGTCAACCCGGACCGCACCGGCACCAAGGGCGCGCTGCACTACGTGCTGGACGTACCGGCGGGCGAGCAGCGGCAGATCCGGCTGCGGCTGACCCGTACCGCGCCGCCGCCGGCCGCCGCGCCACCCGCCCCGGCCGACCTGGGCGACGGGTTCGACACCGTCCTCTGGGCGCGCCGGGCCGAGGCGAACCGCTTCTTCGACAGCGTCATCCCGGCCGCCGCCACCGCCGACGAGGCCCTGGTCGCGCGCCAGGCCATCGCCGGGCTCATGTGGGGCAAGCAGTTCTACCACTTCGACGTCGAACGCTGGCTCGCCGGCGACCCCGGCTCCGCGCCCCCGCCGTCCGGCCGCCGGCACGGGCGCAACAGCGCCTGGTGGCACATGAACAGCTTCGACGTGATCTCCATGCCGGACCCGTGGGAGTACCCCTGGTACGCGGCCTGGGACCTGGCCTTCCACTGCGTCACCATCGCCCGGGTCGACCCGGGCTTCGCCAAGGAGCAGATCCTCCTGCTGCTGCGCGAGTGGTACCTGCACCCCAACGGGCAGATCCCGGCGTACGAGTGGGCGTTCGGGGACGTGAACCCGCCGGTGCACGCCTGGGCGGCGCTGAAGGTCTTCGAGATCGACGGCTCCCGGGACCACGAGTTCCTCGCCCGGGTGATGCACAAGCTGCTGCTCAACTTCACCTGGTGGGTCAACCGCAAGGACACCGGCGGCAACAACGTCTTCGAGGGCGGCTTCCTCGGGCTGGACAACGTCGGCCCGTTCGACCGCTCGGCCGCGCTGCCGGTCGCCGGGGTGCTGGAGCAGTCCGACGGCACCGGCTGGATGGCCATGTACGCGCTCAACCTGCTCGACATGGCGATCGTGCTGGCCGAGCACGACCGCGCGTACGTGGACACCGCCACCAAGTTCTTCGAGCACTTCGCGTACATCGCCGCCGCCGCGTACCACCAGGGGCTGTGGGACGCCGAGGACGCGTTCTTCTACGACGTGCTGCGCCTGGCCGACGGGACGAAGGTGCCGCTGAAGGTGCGCTCGGTGGTCGGGCTGCTGCCGCTCGCAGCCGTCACCCGGCTCACCGCCCGGACCATGCGCCGCCTGCCCGAGCTGGGCGCCCGGCTGCGCTGGTTCCTCACCAACCGCCCCGAGTACGCCGAGGTGATCGGCGCCCGCCGGATCGGGCCCGACGGCCGCCAGCAGCGGCTGCTGTCGATGGTCGCCCCGGACCAGGTGGTACGGCTGCTGGCCCGGATGCTCGACACCGACGAGTTCCTCTCCGAGTACGGGCTGCGCACGCTGTCCCGGGCCCACCTGGACAAGCCGTTCACCGTCACGCTCGGCGGGCAGGAGTTCAGCGTCGGCTACGAGCCGGCCGAGTCGACCAGCGGCCTGTTCGGCGGCAACTCCAACTGGCGCGGCCCGATCTGGATGCCGACGAACTTCCTGCTGATCAGCGCGCTGCGCGACTACGCCGCGTTCTTCGGCGACGACCTCCAGGTCGAGTACCCGACCCGGTCCGGCGTGAAGCGCACGCTCGACGAGATCGCCGACGACCTGTCCGCGCGGCTGATCTCGCTGTTCACCCGCGACGGCTGGGGACGGCGGCCGATCTACGGCGCCGCCCAGCTGTTCCAGACCCACCCGGACTGGCGCGACCTGATCTGCTTCCCGGAGTACTTCCACGGCGACAACGGCGCCGGCCTCGGCGCCTGGCACCAGACCGGGTGGACCGCGCTGGTAGCCGACCTGATCCTCACCTTGCGCCGCTGACGCGGCCGAACCCTCACCTTGCGTCGCTGACGCGGCCGAACCCTCACCTTGCGCCGCTGACGCGCGGGGCGCGACGGGAAGCCCCGCCGCGCCCCGCACGCTCACGGCAGCGGCAGGAACGCCAGCCGGGCGTGATACTCGCCGGCCACCGTCACCGTGTCGCTGCCGACCCACAGACCCCGGTCGGTGGCGTACAGCTCGCCGGTGCCCACCCCGCGGTCCTTCGTCGGGTTCCAGGGCAGCGCCTTACCCGTGGCCGGGTGGATCGCCCCGATGCCCGGCCGGGACACCGCGCCCGGACCGGCCGAGTTGCGGCCCTGCGGGTTGTCCAGCCAGCGCTGGTGCCCGCCGACGTAGACCGCCGCGCCGGTCACCGCCACCGACAGCAGCGTGTCGCCGCCGGTGTAGTTGGCCCAGGTCGGCTGTTTGCCGCCGGTGGCCGTACCGAACTCGAACCGCGCCGCGGCGTCGCACAGCGTGCCCGGGAACGCCGCGCCGGTGGTGACCACCGCGAACCAGGTGCCGTCCGGGGAGATGTCCACCCCGCGCAGGTACGACGGCATCGACCGCGCGCACTGCGGCTGGTAGCGGTCGGTGGCCCAGCCGGAGAGCGTGGCGCCCGCGCCGGACAGGTTCGCCACCGCCAGCTGGTGCCGGGCCACCCCCGCCACCGTGCTGAAGTTGCCGGCGAACACCAGCCGGGTGCCGTCGGCGGAGACGTCCAGCGCCTCGACCTTCACCGGCGCGGTGGCGCCGGACGTGGTCTTGCGCGGGCCGGCCAGGTTCAGGTTGACCGACGCGTCGGCCGCCCCGGTGGTGGCGTTCACCGCCGCCAGGGCACGCCGGGTCACCCCGCCGACGGTCTGGAACGCGCCGCCGACGATCAGCCGGTTGCCGACCAGGCGTACGTCGTTCACCTGGTTGTTCAGCGCCGGCGTGGTGAAACCGGCGACCCGGGCGCCGGTGGCCGCGTCGATCCGGGCCAGCCGGGACGCCGCCGTGCCGTTGACAGTGGTGAACGCGCCGCCGATGTAGAGCGAGCGGCCGTCCGGCGCGGCGGCGAGCGCCTTGACCGCGCCGTTGACCTGCGGCCGGAACGTGGTGTCGATCCGGCCGGTGGTCGCGTCCAGCGCCACCAGCCGGGGCATCGCCAGCTGGGCCGACTGGCCGGCGTTGCGCACCTTGGTGAACGTGCCTGCCACGTACACGCGGTTGCCGATCTGGAGGATGCGGTGGACGGTGCCGTCCAGCGCGTGCGGCGTCCAGTCGACCGGGTTGGTGCCGACCACTGTGGTGTGTGAGGCGTTGACGGCCAGCGCCGGGGATCCCGGCAGCGCCGCGCCCGCGACGGCGAGCGTCGCGGCCACCGCGACGGCGGCGCGCCGCCGGCGCCGTCGTCCAGGTGGATGATCGGGTGAGATCGTCATGGCCGAAGCATGCCGTCGGACCAGGGATTCCGCAGTCGGGTAGCCGCCGGTAACGGGCCGCCGACCGGATAATCCGCGTGGCCCGTCCGGCGGTCGGACAGTACGGTGTGCGAGGTCCGCGAGGGGGAGGGGGACGCGATGCCGTCGCGCCGGGACGCCGCCGTGCTGGTCTTCGACGCCGACGACACGCTCTGGGAGAACAACGTCCTGTTCGAGCGCGTCATCGACGACTTCCTCACCTGGCTCGACCACCCCACGCTGGACCGGGCCCGGATCCGCGCGGTGCTCGACGACATCGAGCGCGCGAACGCCGTTGCGCACGGCTACGGCAGCAAGGTCTTCCTGCGCAGCCTCGGCGAGTGCCTGGAGAAGCTGCGCGAGCGTCCGGCCACCGCGCGGGAGCGCACCGAGATCGAGCAGCTCGCCGCGGCGCTGGTCGGGCACCAGGTGGAGCTGATGCCGGGCGTGGCCGAGACGCTCGACGACCTGGCCGGGCGGCACGAGCTGCTGCTGCTGACCAAGGGCGAGCGCGAGGAGCAGCAGCGCAAGCTGGACGCGTGCGGGCTGCTGCACCACTTCCGCGCCGCGCACATCGTGCCGGAGAAGGACGCGGACACCTACCGCTGGCTGGCCCGCGAGCACGCCTTCGACCCGGCCGCCGCCTGGATGATCGGCAACTCGCCGCGCTCGGACATCCTGCCCGCGCGGGCGGCCGGGATGAACGCGGTCTTCATCCCGAACGAGAACACGTGGGTCCTGGAGCACGACGAGCTGGACCCGTCCGACCAGCGGGTGATCCGGCTGGCCGCGTTCCCCGACCTGGTCCACCACTTCTGACCGGGCCGGTAACGTCCGGGACGTGCCGCTGACCTTCCCGTCGCACCTGGCGCCGGTGCTGCCGCTGAAGCTGTGGCGGCCGGGCTGGTTCGACGGGGTCGCGCTGTGCACCGGCGCGGTGGCGCCGGACGTCGCGTACCTGTTCACCGGCACGGCGCCGGCCCAGAACCTGCGCACGCACACGCTCGGCGGCCTGCTCTGGTGGTGCCTGCCGGTCGCCCTCGTGTACGCCTGGGTGGTGCGCCGCGTGATCGCCGGCATCGCGGTGCACCTGCCCGGGCAGCGGTTGTTCGGCTGGCCCTGGTACGCGACCCTGGCCCGGGTACGCCACCCCTGGCAGGTCACCGTCTGCTCGGTGCTCATCGGCGCGTTCAGCCACGTGGCGTGGGACCGGGTCAGCGACAGCGAGCGGCTGCCCCGGCTGCTCGGCGTCACCGACTTCCACGCCGTGACCGGCGTGTACTGGTACCGGTTCGTGGACGTGGTGGCCGGTCTCGCCGGTGCACTGCTGGTGGTCGTCCTGGCCGTCTCCGAGGCCCGCCGCGGCGTGCGGACCGGTGGCGTACGCGAACCCGTGCCGGAGGCGAACCCGTTGGTGTTCTGGCGGGTGGCGCTGGCGGTCACCGGGCTCGGCGCGCTGCTGATGCCCGCGCTGCCAGCGGCCGGCGTCCCCGCCCCGGCGGGCGTCCGGGCGCTGCACGTGGCCGCGCTGGCGCTCGTCGCCGGGGCCGTCGCGGCCCGGACCGTCCCGCCGCGACCGGCTGGGCGCAGTCCGCGTCTCGAAGTCGAACAGCGCGAAACGGGCTGACCCCGTTACGCCGACATGCCGCAATTCGGCATAGACATCAATCACAAGCGCGGTCGCCGGTCATCGCTTGTCCGGCCTGCGCGGACGCGCCTAACCTGAGCCGGCGCCCACGTCTCGTCGGGGTGAGACGGGGGCGCACCGGAGTCCGGTGGTAAGAGCACCGTGGAGCTGAGTGCGGGCATACCGGCTCGCCGTGCGGAGCCCGGCGGAAGGCGTCGTGCCACGCCTGCCGCGTTCCCGCGGCGCAGACCGCTACCGAACCGGACGGCCGGGGTCAGGACCGGGGAGTTGCGGACCCGGTCCTGACCCGTCCGGCACCCCTCACCGCCGCCCGGATTGCCGGTGGGACACCTCTGGTGCGCGGGCCGGTCACGGAGCGACACTGAGTCATGACACCTCAGCGCGTACCGCTGCTCGCCGGCCTGGTCGTGCTGTTCGCGGCGGCCTGCACGGCGACCGGCCACGACGGCGCGTCCCCGGCGCCCACCCCGACGGTCGCGGCGGCGTCCGCGCCGGCCGGGACCGATGCGCCGGAAGCCACGCCCACCCCGCCCGTGCCGACCGAGGCGGCGTCGAAAGGGGGATCCTGGCGCGTCACCTGGGGCTGGGCGGTGCCCGGCGGCCCCGCCCGGGTGACCCATCGGGTACGGGTGCCGGTCACCCCGCCGCCCGGGGAACCGCTTCCCGTCCTGGTGGCGGTCGACGTCGGCGACCACCCGGCGGAGGGGTTCAGCCGGATCACGTTCGCCTTCCGCGGACCCACACCGTCCTACGAGGTCGCCTACGTGCCGCAGGTGGTGACCGAGGGGCGTGGAGCACCGGTCGCGCTGCCCGGCACGGCGTACCTGTCGGTGCGTTTCGAGCCGGCCCAGGCGCACGACGCCCGCGGCGGCGGTACGGCGGACCTGCCACCGGCGGCCATCCGCTTCCCGACGCTGCGCGGATGGGCCGTGGCCGGGGACTTCGAGGGGCACCTCAGCTTCGGGCTCGGCCTGCGACCGCCCGAGGGCGGCCGGCTGCCGGTGCGGCTGGGGGAGGGTGACCGCCCGGACGGCACGCACGTCGTCTCGGTCGACGTGCGGCGGAGCTGACGCGGCCCGCACCGGCGGGACCGGTGCGGGCCGACGGGTCAGCGGTCGATGATGTTGTTGTTCTCGTCGATGCCGTGGGTACGCCAGTAGACGTCCCACTCGTCGTCGACGTGCTTCGGCACCTTGCCCTCCGGGTAGCGCACGTACGGCGGCGTCGGTTCCTCACCGTCCGGCACGCAGGAACTGCCGCCCTGCGGGCCGACCGCGATCACCGGGTACTCGTCGCTGCCGCAGATGCTCTGCCGCAGGGAACAACCGGTGGTCGCCATCAGCCCGGCCAGCCCGAGGACGGCAAGAACGACCATGATTCGAGTTCGCACGGGGAGAATTGTCGTCGCCGCGGACGGCCCCGCCATCGGTACGGGTACTCAATTCTCGTGACGTCGGTGACTCAGGTCAGCTCGCCCCGCACGATCGCCACCGCCACCCGGCAGAACTCGTCCATGTCCGGCTGGAAGCCGGCCGCGATGTCCGGGTGCAGGCCGGAGCGGGTCTCGTCGAGCAACCGACGGCAGACGTCCTCCACCGGCTCGCCCGCGTAGCCGGCCCGGACCCGGTCGGCGGCCGCCTGGAGGGCCGAGGTCAGCTGATCCTCAAGCGGGCCGCGCAGCTTCTGCTGCACAGGGTCGAGCCCGCTCGGATCGAGCGTGACGTGTGGCTCCGACATCGGCACTCCCTTCCTCGGCGTCCGCGGTACCCCACCGCGGACGTCGGTCAAACCATCGTCGGTACGGCCGACACCCGGACCCGATACGAGAAATCCTCCGCCGGCTCCTCGACGTACGACAGCCGGCGGATCTGCCGGTCGTCGGACCAGAGCGCGACGTCGACCAGCACCCCGAGGTGGGCGAGACCGATGCTGGAGACCCGCTTCTTGTCCTGGAGCACCGCGCACACGCCGCCCAGCAGCGTGCTGGCGTCGGAGGTACGGTGCCCGGGCGGACAGCGCAGGGTCAGGTCCACCTCGACCGGCCCGGTCAGCGGGGTCCACCCGGTCCGCTGGGCCGCCGTGCAGGCGGCCTGAAGCAGGGTGCGGACCCTCGTCGCCTGCCGGTGCCCGGCGGCGAAGATGGACAGGGCCTCGGTCTTGACCGGGGGCAGGCCGCTCACCTCGAACGTCAGGGCGAGAGCGCGGGTGTCCTGCACGACGGCACCTCCTCGGGGGAATCCTGCCCAACCGGGGAACGCGCGCACGGCACTTCCCGTCAGAACCAACCGATCGGGCGGGCGATGGGGGACGGCCGGAGGCGCATCGGCGTCGACGGCGACGCGCCGGCTACGGAGCCAGCCCCACGCTAGTGCAGACCGCTGACGCTGGGTAGCCTCGCCGTTTCACTACGTGGGACGACGTGTCGATCGCCCCGGCCCGGTTCGTGCCGTCGCCGTCACATGTCCGTGATGTTTCGCTCCGTCGCAGGTCGGGCACGTTCAGCCGCACGACACGCCCGGGGCGTCGGGCGATCGGGCCGATGCCCCGGTCGTCTCGCCGTGCACCGGGGCGCGGCTCACTCCCCGGATCTTCGCCGAAGAGAGGGGGAGGGTGATGACGACAGTCCCCGACACGGCCGCACGGCGGCCGGCCGGACGCGCGGCGGCAGCGGCCGCCGCGCTCGCGTTGGTGGCCCCGCTGGCCGCCTGCGGATCCGGCGGCGACGGCGGCGTCCCCACGATCAACCTGTACTACCCGCCGGAGCAGAACCTGCAGAAGGTCGTCGACACCTGCAACACGCAGGCCCAGGGGCGGTACCGGATCGACTACCGGGTGCTGCCGCGCGAGGCCGACGAGCAGCGGGTGCAGATGGTGCGGCGGCTCGCCGCGCAGGACAACGGGATGGACGTGCTCGGCCTGGACGTCACGTGGACCCAGGAGTTCGCCAGCGCGAAGTGGATCCGGGAGTGGACCGGCCAGGACAAGGCCGAGGTCGAGCAGGGCACGCTGGGCGGCCCGCTGGACACCGCCCGGTACGAGGACAAGCTCTACGCCGCGCCCAAGAACACCAACGTGCAGCTGCTGTGGTACCGGTCCGACCTGGTGTCGCAGCCGCCCAAGACCTGGGACGAGATGATCTCGGCCGCCCAGCAGCTCAAGGAGCAGGGCAAGCCGTACCAGGTGCTGACCATGGGGGCCCAGTACGAGGGCCTGGTGGTGCTCTACAACACGCTCGCCGAGAGCGCCGGCGGCAAGATCCTCAGTGACGACGGCAAGAAGGCGGAGATGGACGCCGGCGCGGTACGCGCACTCGACCAGCTCAAGAAGTTCGCCACGTCGGGCGTGACCTCGCCGTCGTTCAGCAACGCGCTGGAGGACCCGGTGCGGCTGGAGTTCCAGTCCGGCAAGGGCGCGTTCCAGGTGAACTGGCCGTTCGTCTATCCGGCGCTCCAGGAGGCCAACCCCGAGCTGGCCAAGAACGTGAAGTGGGCCCGGGTGCCGGGCATCGACCCGGGCACCCCCAGCAAGGTCACCATCGGCGGGGTCAACCTGGCGGTCAGCACCTACTCGAAGCACCCGGAGGAGTCGTTCGAGGCGGCCCGCTGCCTGCGTAACGCCGAGAACCAGAAGTTCTCCGCCGTCAACGACGGCGTGCCGCCCACCATCGAGGCCGTCTACGACGACCCGGAGATGACCGAGGCGTACCCGATGAAGGAGACCATCCTGGAGGAGCTGAAGGAGCCGGCGGTGCGGCCGCTGACCCCGGCGTACCAGAGCATCTCCACGGTGATGTCGGCGATCCTGTCGCCGCCGTCGGCGATCCGGCCCGAGCAGACCGCTGACGAGCTGCGCAAGGCGATCTCCGACGCGCTGGAGTCCAAGGGGGTTCTGCCATGAGCGTGAACGCCACCCCGGCCGGCGCGCAGGCCGCCGCCGAGGCCGAGGCCGAGCAGCCCGGCGGCCGGCACGCCGCCGTACCGGAGCAGCGGTCCCGGCGCGGCTCCCGCGCCCCGCTGAGTGACAACAAGCGCGCCGAGCGGCGCCTCGGCCTGCTGCTGTGCGCGCCGGCCGCGCTGGTCATGGTGCTGGTCACCGCGTACCCGATCCTGTACTCGGTCTGGCTGTCGCTGCAGCGTTTCGACCTGCGCTTCCCCGACGAGCGGGAGTTCGTCGGCCTGGAGAACTACGTCACCGTGCTGACGAACGACTTCTGGTGGACCGCGTTCGGGGTGACCGCGCTGATCACGGTGGTCACCGTCGCGGTCGAGCTGGTGCTCGGCATGGGCCTGGCGCTGATCATGCACCGGACGCTCGTCGGCCGCGGCATCGTCCGCACCGCGGCGCTGATCCCGTACGGCATCGTCACTGTGGTCGCGGCCTTCTCCTGGCGGTACGCCTGGACGCCCGGCACCGGCTACCTGGCGAACCTGTTCGACGGCAGCGCCCCGCTGACCGAGCGGGCCAGCTCGCTGGCGATCATCATGCTGGCGGAGATCTGGAAGACCACCCCGTTCATGGCGCTGCTGCTGATGGCCGGGCTGGCGCTGGTGCCGGAGGACCTGCTCAAGGCGGCCTCCACCGACGGCGCGACGGCGTGGCAGCGGTTCACCAAGGTGATGCTGCCGGTGATGAAGCCGGCCATCCTGGTCGCGCTGCTGTTCCGCACGCTCGACGCGTTCCGCGTCTTCGACAACATCTTCGTGCTCACCAACGGCGGCAACGAGACGTCGTCGGTGTCGATGCTCGCCTACAACAACCTGATCCGGGGCCTGAACCTCGGCATCGGCTCCACGATGTCGGTGCTGATCTTCATCACCGTGGCGATCATCGCCTTCGTGTTCGTGAAGCTGTTCGGCACCGCTGCCCCGGGCAGCGACGATGGGGAGAGGCGCTGACATGGCAGTGGAAACCACCACGCGGGCGAAGCTGCGCTGGGGCCTGCTGGACGTCGTGGTCGTCGTCTTCGCGCTGGTCCCCGTGCTCTGGATCGCCTCGCTGTCGTTCAAGACCCCGGCCACGCTCACCGACGGCAAGTTCTGGCCGCGGGAGTGGACGCTCGACAACTACCGGACCATCTTCGACACCGACCAGTTCGTCCGGGCCCTGGTCAACTCCATCGGCATCGCGCTGATCGCCACCGCGATCGCCGTGGTGCTCGGGACGATGGCCGCGTACGCGATCTCCCGGCTCGACTTCCCCGGCAAGAAGCTGCTGGTCGGAGTCTCGCTGCTGATCGCGATGTTCCCGCAGGTGTCGCTGGTGTCGCCGCTGTTCGAGATCGAGCGGCAGCTCGGGTTGTTCGACACCTGGCCCGGACTGATCCTGCCGTACATCACGTTCGCGCTGCCGCTGGCGATCTACACGCTGTCGGCGTTCTTCAAGCAGATCCCGTGGGACCTGGAGAAGGCGGCGAAGATGGACGGCGCCACCCAGGGACAGGCGTTCCGGCGGGTGATCGCCCCGCTGGCCGCGCCCGGCGTGTTCACCACGGCCATCCTGGTCTTCATCTTCTGCTGGAACGACTTCCTGTTCGCGATCACGCTCACCTCGACCGAGCGGTCCCGCACGGTCCCGGTGGCGCTGCAGTTCTTCACCGGCGAGTCGCAGTTCGAGGACCCCACCGGGGCGATCTGCGCCGCCGCCGTGGTGATCACCGTGCCGATCATCCTGTTCGTGCTCTTCTTCCAGCGCCGCATCGTCTCCGGTCTGACCTCCGGCGCAGTCAAGGGATAGGTGGTAGCAATGGCCGACATCGTGCTGGACAAGGTGAGCAAGCGGTTCCCGGACGGGACCACCGCCGTACAGGACGTCGACCTGGAGATCGCCGACGGCGAGTTCGTGATCCTGGTCGGCCCGTCCGGCTGCGGGAAGTCCACCACGCTCAACATGATCGCCGGGCTGGAGGACATCAGCTCCGGTGAGCTGCGCATCGGCGGCGAGCGGGTCAACGACAAGGCGCCCCGGGACCGCGACATCGCGATGGTCTTCCAGTCGTACGCGCTCTACCCGAACATGACCGTGCGGGAGAACATGGCGTTCCCGCTGCGGCTGGCGAAGATGGACAAGGAGACCATCAACCAGAAGGTCGATGAGGCGGCGAAGGTGCTGGAGCTGACCGCGCTGCTGGACCGCAGGCCGGCCAACCTGTCCGGTGGCCAGCGGCAGCGGGTGGCGATGGGACGGGCGATCGTCCGGCAGCCCAAGGCGTTCCTGATGGACGAGCCGCTGTCGAACCTGGACGCCAAGCTGCGGGTGCAGATGCGCACCGTGGTGTCGCGGCTGCAGAAGCAGCTCGGCACCACCACCGTCTACGTCACCCACGACCAGACCGAGGCGATGACGCTCGGCGACCGGGTGGTCATCATGCGGGGCGGGGCTGTGCAGCAGGTCGGGCCGCCGCAGGAGCTGTACGACCACCCGCGCAACCTCTTCGTCGCCGGGTTCATCGGCTCGCCCTCGATGAACTTCGTGCACGCCGTCGTGGAGGACGGCCGGCTGCGGACCGCGCTCGGTGACGTGCCGGTCGGCGACCGGATCCGCCGCGAGCTGGAAGGCGGCGACGCGCCCCGGGAGCTGATCCTGGGCATCCGCCCGGAGCACTTCGAGGACGCGGCGCTGATCGACGACGAGACCCGCCGCCGGGGCATGGAGTTCGAGGCGCCGGTGGACATCGTCGAGTCGATGGGCTCGGACAAGTACGTCTACTTCACCGTCGAGGGGGAGCGGGCCACCGCCGCCGAGCTGGAGGAGCTGGCCGCCGACACGGGTGCGGCGGACTTCGCCGGCGCCGGGTCGAACCTGGTCACCCGGCTGTCGGCGGAGTCGCCGGTACGCGAGGGCGAGTCCCGCCGGGTCTGGTTCAACCTGGAGAAGATCCACCTGTTCGACCCGGGCAGCGGCCGCAACCTGACGCTGCACGAGGGCCGCTCCGCCGGCGCGCTGGCCGACTGATCCGCCCCCGTCCCTCATCGGGCTGAGTGGAACGCCATGGGTGCTTCGGCCCCGCTTTGACACCCATGGCGTTCCGCTCAGCGTGGGCGCGTCGCGGTTGGCGCGTGCCCGGTCCGCGGGGGTGTGGTCACCAGGAGTGGCGCAGCTCCAGGCTGAGGAAGCGGGCGTAAGCGGTGAGCGCCGCGTCCACCCGGGCGCGCAGCGCGGCGTCGAACGGCACGAGCTGCTGCACCTTCACCGTCACCGCCCTCGCGCCGAGCGTCCGCGTCCAGGTGCCGACCACGCGCCCGCCGCGCACCACAGTCGACCGGAACACCCCGTTGTTGCCCGGGACCACGGCGGCGGCGTGCGCCGGGTCGAGCATCAGCGAGCGGTCCTTGAAGCCGAGCAGGTATTCGTCGAAGCCGGGCAGCGTGTGCAGGTCGTCGACCGGCGCGCGGGGCGCGTCGAGCAGCGCGGTGTCGACCACTGCGGGCTCGCCGTCGACCTCGACCGGGGCGAGCAGGTCACCGGCCAGCGTGATCGCCCGGGTCGCGTCGGTGACGGTCAGGCCGGTCCAGCGGGCCAGCTCGTGCCGGCTCACCGGGCCGTGGCCGCGTACGAAGCGGTGCGCCAGCAACGCCAGCGCCTCGTCCCGCTCCGGGCGGTGCGGCTCGGGCGCCCACTCGTCGAGCAGCGCGAACGTCTGCTCGGTGCCGACGTGCGGGGCGATGCAGGTGACGCCGCGCAGGCTGGTGAACAAGAGCAGGTGGTAGCCGCGCTGATCGCCCGTGTCCAGCCCGGCGGCGCGCAACGCGGCAACGCATCGGGCGCGGGTGAGCCGGCCGCCCCCGGTCAGCGCCGCGCCCAGCACGTCACAGGCCCGCTCGCCGTCGGCGACGGTCAGCCCGAGCTGCCGCCACCGACCGGCGATGCCCACAAGCGTCCGCACCCCGGTCAGCTCCAGCATCCACCGCGCGTCGCGCGCCGGGACCAGGTGCACGGTGCCGCGCATCGGCCAGGTGCGCAGCGCCTCGCGCCGCTCCAGCGCCGCGCGGACGTCGTCCTGGGTGGCGCCGGGAAGGCGTACGCCGAGCGACCACAGCCCGCTCGCCGCGTCCTGCGCCTGCATGGCGCCGAACCACTCGACCACGTCGGCGACGCCCCGCGGGCGGGTGGTGGGGTGCGGGCGCAACAGCAGGCCGGTCATGCGCAGCGCGAGCGCCTCGGCGCGGTTGAGGCGTACGGTCACGGGCGTCAGCGTAGGCCCGGGGTACGACAACGCGGCCCCTGATCGCGCTGCGCCGGCGGCGCTGCCGACACCAGCGCGATCCCCCGTTCAGGTTCCCGGCGCGGGGGCGGCCGCTGCGGCCGGCGCCGGTTCGACCAGCATCCCGTGTGAGCTGGGCCGGTACAGCGGTTGCCGGCGGAACTTGCGCAAATCTTGAGCCGGCTCAGTCCAGGCGCCGGTACATGACCAGCAGATCGACGTACCCCCGGGTGGGGTGCCGGAAGCCCTCCGGCACCCGGCCGATCACCTCGAAGCCCAGCGACCGCCACAGCTCGACGGCCCGTGTGTTCGTGGCCACCACGGCGTTGAACTGCATGGCGCGGTAGCCGTCGGCCCGGGCCGCGTCGAGCACGTACGCCGCCAGCGCCCGGCCGACTCCGCGCCCGGCGGCGGCCGGGGCGACCATGAACGAGGCGTTCGCCACGTGGTCGCCGGGACCACCCTGGTTGGGCGCCAGCTTGGCCGAGCCGAGCACCGTGCCGTCCGGCGCCACCGCGACCACCGTCCGCGCCGGCGGGGCCGGCATCCAGAGCCTGCGGGCCTGCTGCTCCGTGACGTCCCGGGGCCAGGTGTACGTCTCGCCGGCCGCCACGATCGCACGCAGGAACGGCCAGATCAGCGGCCAGTCGGCCGGCGTGGCGGTGCGGATCTCCACCCGGAGAGCATGCCACGCCCGGAGTTTGACGGAACAAGTAACGGGTAGTCGCCGGAGCTGACCCGAAACGAGGAGGGAACGTCTGATGGATGGCCAGGTCAAGGTCGCGGTGATCTATTACAGCGCGACCGGCATCACCTACCAGATGGCGCAGGCGGCGGTCGAGGCGGCGGGCGAGGCCGGCGCCGAGGTGCGTCTGCGCAAGGTACGTGAGCTGGCGCCCGACGAGGCGATCCGCTCCAACTCCGGCTGGCAGGCGCACCGGCTGGAGACCCAGGACGTGATGGAGGCGCAGCCGGACGACCTGTCCTGGGCCGACGTGGTCATCATGGGTTCGCCGACCCGGTACGGCATGATCGCCGCCCAGCTCAAGCAGTTCATCGACACCACCGGCCCGCTCTGGGCAGCGGGCGCGCTCGCCGACAAGGTCTACAGCGGGTTCACCTCGACCGCCACGTTGCACGGCGGCCAGGAGGCGACGCTGCTGTCGCTGTACACGGTCTTCTACCACTGGGGCGGCATCGTGGTGACCCCCGGCTACACCGACCCGAGCCAGTTCGTCGCCGGCAACCCGTACGGCGCCTCGCACACCAGCAACAACGGTGAGGTCGCACCGGACCACGTGGCACTGGCGGCCACCGCGCTCACCGCCAAGCGGGCCGTGCTGATGGGCGCCGCGCTGAAGCGGGGCATGGCCGGCTGACCCGACTGGCGACCGGTGGCCGGACGGGGGCTCTCGAACCCGTCCGGACCACCGGTCGCCAGAGCCCTACCCGCGATCGGCCGCTCCATGCGCGCTCAGCGCCGGCCGGTCGAGCAGATGCCCGAGCAGGTCCGCCAGGACCCTCGTACCGTCCTGGCTCAGCACCGACTCCGGGTGGAACTGCACCCCGGCGAAGCCCGCGCCGCGCAGCGCGTGCACCGCGCCGTCGGCCGGGTCGCGGGACACCTCGACCGGGCCGTACGGGCCGGCGACCCGGTCGGCGTCGGCGCGGGCGGTGAAGCTGGCGTAGAACCCGACCCGGCGGGTCGTCCCGAACACCGGCACGTCCCGCGGCAACCCCTGGTACGGGGCGTCGCGGCGGTGCAGCGGCAGGCCCAGCAGCCCGGCGAGCAACTGGTGGCCCAGGCACACCGCGAGCGTCGGCCGGCCGGACGCGAGCAGCTCGGTCAGCAGCGTCCGCAGCGCCACCATCTTCGGCGCGGTCGCGTCCCGCGGGTCACCCGGCCCGGGGCCGACCACCACCAGGTCGTAGCCGTCCAGCGGGCCCGGGTCCGGCCAGTCCCGGCGGGTCACCGCCAGGCCCAGCGCGCCGAGCTGGTGGGCCAGCATGCCGGTGAACGTGTCCTCGCCGTCGACGATCAGCGCCCGGCGCCCGGCCAGCCCGCGCAGCGCGAGCGCGCCCGGTTCCCGCTGCTCCAGCCAGAACCGGGCCAGCGGGGCGTTGCGGGCGGCCAGCGCGGCGCGTACCTCGGGGTCGTCGGCGTACCGGACGGCCGGCTCGCCGGCGGAGCGCGGCGCGTCCGGGCCGAGACCCAGCGCGGCCAGCACACCGGCGGCCTTCGCGTGCGTCTCGGCCACCTCCCCGGCGGTGGTCGAGTGCCGGACCAGCGTCGCGCCGACCGGCACCCGCAGCGCGCCGGTGGGGGAGATCTCGGCGGTACGGATCAGGATCGGCGCGTCCAGCGTCTGCCGGCCCTGCTCGTCGCGGCCCAGCAGTGCGAGCACCCCGGCGTAGTAGCGCCGGCCGGTGCGCTCGTGCCGGGCGATCACCCGGCAGGCGTTCTCCATCGGGCTGCCGGTGACGGTGGGCGCGAACATGGTCTCCCGCAGCACGTCGCGTACGTCCCGGGAGCAGCGCCCGGCCAGCAGGTACTCGGTGTGCGCCAGGTGCGCCATCTCCTTCAGGTACGGCCCGACCACCTGGCCGCCGTGCTCGGCGACCACGGCCATCATCTTCAGCTCCTCGTCCAGCACCATGTACAGCTCCTCCACCTCCTTCTCGTCGTGCAGGAAGCGCAGCAGCTCAGCCCGGTCGACGGTCTCGCCCCGGTGCCGGAACGTGCCGCTGATCGGGTTCATCTCGACCAGCCCGTCGGCGACGCTGACGTGCCGCTCGGGGCTGGCGCCGACGAGGATGCGGGTGCCGGTGTGCACCAGGAACGTCCAGTACGCGCCCCGTTCGCGCAGCAGCAGCCGGCGCAGCGCGGCCAGGGCCGCCGCAAGCGGGTCGCCCTGCACTGTGGCGCGCATGGTGCGGTGGATGACGAAGTTCGCCCCCTCGCCCCGGCCGATCTCGTCGGCCAGCACCCGTTCCACGATCGCCGCGTACTCGTCGTCGGCGATGTCGAAGCCGGCGTCGCGGGTGCGCACCTCGGCGTCGGGCAGGTCGTCGAGCACTTCGGCCAGCGGTATCCGCCGGTGTGCCTCGACCGCCAGGAACTCCAGCGGCAGCCCGTCGTCGACGCACTCGAAACCGCGTTCGGTGACCTGCCGGAACGGCACCAGGGCCAGCGTGTGCGGACCGGCGCCGTCCTCGGGCAGCGGCAGGTCGGCGAGCCGGCCGGCGGTGCGTACCGGGCCGGTGAACAGGTCGACGTGGTCGGCGCCCTCGCGGCGGACGAGCGCGAACGGGCCGGGGTCGCGGCCGGCCGCGACGGCGGCGAGCGGGTCGGACGGGCGGGTCATCGGGTCTCCTCGGTGGGCCGGTGGCCGCCGGTGAAGGCGACCCGGGATGCCGGGGAAGACCGGCGGCCGCCTCGTCGGGCGGCCGCGTGGGGAAGCTACGCGCGGGGGTGGGCCGCCGGGTCGGCGGGCCACCAGCAGGACAGGTGCGCGGGCATGACGATCACTGTACGCGATCGGCAGGCGCCGTGGAACCCGATCGCGCGTCACCGGGTACGGATCTTGGCGTGACCGCCGGTCCCGCCGGGTAGGTTGACCGGCGATGGACATTCTCGCTCTGGACCTGGGCACCTCCTCGGTGCGCGGCCTGGTGCTCGACGCGGACGCCGTGCCGCGCCCGGGCGCGCTGGCCCGGCGCCGGGTGCGCCTGGTCACCGGGGACGACGGCAGCGGGACGCTCGACGGCCCGGCCTACCTGGCGTGCCTGGTGGAGTGCCTGGACGAGCTGGCCGCCGGCGGGCACCTGCGGGACGTGGACCTCGTGGCCACCTCCGCGCAGTGGCACTCGGTGCTGCCGGTGGCGCCCGACGGCACACCGTCGGGGCCGGTGCTGACCTGGCTGGACACCCGGCCGGAGCCGCTTCCCGGAGTGACCGGGCCGGCCGACCCGGCGGACTTCCACGGGCGTACCGGCACCTGGTGGCACCGCTGCTACTGGTCGGTGCGGCTGCCCTGGCTGCGTGAGCGCGTCGACGGGTCCGCCCGCTTCACGGGGCTCGCCGAGTACGTGCTCGGCACGCTGCTCGACGACGCGCCGATGTCGATCTCGCTGGCCTCCGGCACCGGGCTGCTCGATCTGCGCCGCCTCGACTGGGATCCGGAGGCGTGCGAGCTGGCCGGCGTACGCCCGGATCAGATGCTGCGGCTGGCCCCGGACGGCTGGCACGGCCGGCTGAACGCGGCGTACGTGCGGCGCTGGCCGCAGCTGGCCGCCGCGCGGTGGGCGCCGCCGGTCGGCGACGGCGCGGCCGCCAACGTCGGCTCGGGCTGCGTCGACCCGACCCGCGCGGCGGTGACAGTCGGCACCTCCGCGGCGGTCCGCATGATCCAGGCCGTGCCGGCCGGTGCGGAGCCGCCGCCGCTGCCGGAGCAGCTCTGGCGGTACCGGGTCGACCACAACCACGTGGTGACCGGCGCGGCGTACTCCAGCGGCGGCAACCTGTTCGCCTGGGCGGCGCGCGAGCTGCGGCTGCCGGAGGGCACGGAGCTGGAGGCGGCGCTCGATCGCGTCGCCGGTTCGGTGCGGGCGAACCCCCGCTTCGGCGGCGACCGGCCACCGGGGGTCGCCCCGGCGGGCTCGGGGGAGCTGCGCGGGCTCAGCTTCGGCACCACAGCCGTGGACATCCTGGCCGGGCTGATGAGCGGCCTGTGCCGGCTCGTCGCGGACGACCTGACGCTGCTGGAGGCCGGTATCGGCGAGCCGATGGAGGTGATCCTCGGCGGTGGGGCGCTGACCGCCTCGCCGTGGTGGCGCGGGGCGTTCCTCGACGTGCTCGCGCCCCGCCGGGTGTGCTGGCAACGCAACCCGGAGATCGGCGCCACCGGCGCCGCGCTCGTCGCGCTCGGCCGGCTCACGGAGGCGGACGAGATCGCCGGGATCGGCCGGACGGACGAGGCCGCCTCGCACGCGTGACCGTCCACCCGAGGCGCTGACCGTCCTGGTCATGCCGTCCGGGCGGCCGTTGACACCGACCGACGGCCTGATTGGATGGACTCCGCTCCCCGACGTGGTGGGGCGGGACGAGGAGGCAACCGTGGGCGCAGCTCCCGACCCGGCTCGCGGTGCGGCCCCTGCGCCGCACCGGCGGCGCTCCGGGTTCCGGCTGCGGGACTGGCGGATGGGAACCAAGCTCGCCACGGTGCTGGTGATCCCCTCTCTGGCGTTCCTCGTCCTGGCCGGCATCCAGACCCGGGGGCTGGTCGGGCAGACCACCACGCTGAGCGCCTTCGCCGAGCAGGTCGGCATCGGCCGGCAGATCTCCACCGCCGTCGACCGGCTCCAGCACGAACGGGACCGCACCGCGGGCGAACTGGCCGCGCTGCGCCGCGCCGGCACCGGCGCGGACCGGGACGCCGCGGTCGCCGCGCTCAAGCCGCTCCAGGAGGCCACCGACCGGGCGATGGCCGAGCTGCGCGCCGCCGCCGCGCCGCTGGCCGACGCGGACGCCGCCTGGCGGGTCTCCTACTCCGAGGCGCTCGAGGCGTACGACCAGGTGGTGAACATCCGGGCGGCGGTGGCGCCGGCGGTGCTCTCCAGCGACACCGTGCTGAGCAACTACCACCGGTCGATCGCGGCGCTGCTGAGCCTGCTGGCCGAGCCGTCGCCCGGCAGCGGGCGGCAGGAGCTGACCGAGGCGGTGCTGCGGTACGTGCAGCTGTCCCGGGTGAAGGAGCTGTCCTCCCGCATCCGCGCCGAGCTCTACGCCGCCGCCCGGTCCGGCCGGTACGAGGCCGACGACCAGGTGACGCTCAGCGACCTGCGGGCCCAGCAGCTCACCGCGCTCGGCGCGTTCCGGGTCGCGGCGACCGCCGACCAGATCCGCCGCTACGACCGCACCTCGGTCGACCCGGCCTTCGTCGCCGCGACCCGGTTGGAGGAGCGGACGCTGCCCGGCGGTGACGCGAAGCCGGTCCTGCTCGACGCGACCCAGTGGTGGGCGGCCAGCGAGCAGCGGCAGGAGCTGTTCCGCCAGCTGGAGAGCGAGATCGTGGCCGACGCGGTACGCCAGGCCGACGACGCCAGCGCCCGCCAGCTGCGCGACACGCTGCTGGTGGCCGGCGGGATCGCCACTGTGCTCCTGGTCGCGGTGCTGATCTCGCTGCTGGTCGGCCGGTCGGTGGCCCGCGCCATGCGGCAGCTGCGCGGCCAGGCGCTGCGGATCGCGCAGGTGGACCTGCCGCTGACACTGCAACGGCTGCGCACTGTGGACCGCCCGATCGGCGCGATCGACGTACCGCCCTCGGTGATCGACTCGCAGGACGAGATCGGCGAGCTGGCGGAGGCGTTCGTGGCGGTGCACCGCAGCGCCGTCGACGTGGCGGTCGAGCAGGCGATGATGCGGCGCAACGTCAACGCTATGTTCGTCAACCTGGCCCGGCGCAGCCAGGTGCTCGTCGAGCGGCAACTGGAACTGCTCGACGAACTCGAACGCGAGGAGAGCGACCCGGAACAGCTGGAGAACCTGTTCAAGCTCGACCACCTCGCCGCCCGTATGCGCCGCAACGACGAGAGCCTGCTGGTGCTCGCGGGCACGGAGTCGACCCGGCGGTGGAACCGCCCGGTGGGCCTGGGCGCGGTGCTGCTGGCCGCGAGCGCGGAGATCGAGCAGTACCAGCGGGTGCGCCACGAGAACCGGACCGACCTGCACGTCGTCGGGCACGCGGTGGGCGACCTGGTGCACCTGTTCGCGGAGCTGCTGGAGAACGCCACCGCCTTCTCCCGCCCGGACACCGCGGTGCGGGTGGTCGTCGAGCCCGACGGCCGGGGCGCGCTCGTGCAGATCGTCGACGAAGGGCTGGGCATGAGCCCGTCGGCGCTGGCCGAGGCGAACGCGGTGCTCGCCGAGCCGCCGGCCGCCGACGTGTCGGCCTCGGAACGGATGGGTCTGTTCGTGGTGAGCCACCTCAGCGCCCGGCACGGCGTACGGGTGCGGTTGAGCGCGGGCCGGGAGGGCCTGGTGGCCCGGGTGCGGATCCCGGTCGAGCTGCTGGCCGAGGCGCCCGCGCCGGAGGTGGTCCAGGCGACGCCGGCCCGGCTCGCGCGCGGGACGTCGCAGCCGGCGCTCACCGGCCCGGTCGCCGCGTCCGGTGCGCTCGCCGCGGCGACCGCCGAGCTGCCGGTGGCCGGCTGGCGTCCGGCGCCGGGCCGGCCCGCGGCGCTGCCGATGTCCCCGCTGACCGGGCGGCCGCTGGGTGACGGGACGGATGCCGGGGCCGCCGCGCCGGTACCGGCCGCCGCGCCGGTGACCGTGCCGCGTCCCCGCCCGGGGCGGGCCGAGGACGTGCTCACGCCGGACGCCGGCGCGGCCGGTGGCGGGTGGTTCAGCCGGCAGGGCCCGGCCGCGCCGGCGCCGGGTGTGACGCCGGCACCGGCGGCGACGCCGGTGACCGGAGGGACGAACGAGCGGGGCCTGCCGGTACGCGTTCCGATGGCCCAGCTCGCCTCGGCCGCCCCGGCCGACCGTCCGGCGGTGCGGCACGAGCCGGACCCGGAGGCGGTCGGCGGCATGCTGTCGCGCCTCTACAGCGGGGTACGGCGGGCCGAGGCCGAGGAGACCACCGAGATGTACCTGCCGCGCGATGAAGGAGGACGACGACAGTGACGACGTTGAGCCAGGAGGCACGCGACCTGAGCTGGCTGGTGAACGCGTTCGCCGAGCGGGTTCCGGGGGTGGCGCACGCGGTGGTGGTGTCCTCCGACGGCCTCCTGGTGGCGATCTCGGCGCACCTGCCGCGCGACCACGCGGACAAGCTCGCCGCGGTGACCTCCGGCCTGATGAGCATCACCGCCGGGGCGGCCCAGATGTTCGACGGTGACGTCGTCAAGCAGACGGTGGTCGAGATGGGGCGCGGCTACTTCCTGGTGATGCAGATCCGGGACGGCTCGATCCTGGCCACGCTGGCCGGGGCGGACGCCGACATCGGCGTGGTCGGCTACGAGATGGCGCGGCTGGCCAAGCAGGCGGGCGAGATGCTCACCCCGGCGCTGCGCGCCGAACTCCAGCAGGCGCTGCCGCGCTGAGGTGACCGGTGCCCGGCCGGCGTCGCGCCGGCCGGGCAGCCGTGGCCTACAGACCGTTGCGGCGGATCACGTCGCGGTACCAGTGGGCGCTGCGCTTGAGCACCCGCCGCTGGCTCGCGTAGTCCACGTAGACCAGGCCCCAGCGCTGCTCGTACCCCTCGGCCCACTCGAAGTTGTCCAGCAGCGACCAGACGTGGTAGCTCTCCAGCGGCACCCCGTCGCCGACGGCCCGGTGCGCGGCGGCGAAGTGGTCGCGCAGGAAGGCGACCCGCCCGGCGTCGTCGACGTTGCCGTCCGGGCCGGGCACGTCGGGGCAGGGCAGGCCGTTCTCGGTGATGGTGATCGGCACCCGGCCGTAGTCGCGGGTGACCCGGGTCAGGATGTCGTACATGCCCTCCGGGTAGATCTGCTGCCACTCCGCCTCGGAGGTGGGCCACTTGCGGACCGTGCCGCCGTCGCCGGTGACGTAGATCGGCGTGTAGTACTGCACGGCGAGCAGGTCGACCGGACTGGAGATGATCTTCAGGTCGCCGTCGCGGACGCCGCGGACCATCCGGCTGTCCGGGCCGAGGTCGTCCACCACGTCCTGCGGGTACGCGCCCTTGAAGATCGAGTCGAGGTAGAGGCGGTTCTCGTAGCCGTCGTGGAGCCGGGTCGCGGCGGCCGACTCGGCGGAGTCGTCGGCCGGGTAGCAGGGGTGCAGGTTGAGCGCCGGGCCGATCCGGCCGGTGAGGCCGGTGGCGCGCAGCGCCTGCACGGCGAGGCCGTGGGCGAGCTGCAGGTGGTGGGCGACCAGGTACGCGGCGTCCTCGTCGCGGATGCCCGGCGCATGGTGGCCCCAGATGTAGCCGTTCTGCACCACGGTCTTCGGCTCGTTGACGGTCAGCCAGACCGGCACCCGGTCGCCGAGGGCGCGGAACACCACGTCGGCGTACTCGGCGAAGCGCTCGGCGGTGTCCCGGTTCTCCCAGCCGCCGGCGTCCTGGAGGGCCTGGGGGAGGTCCCAGTGGAACAGCGTGGCCATCGGCGCGATGTCGCGCTCGTGCAGCCCGTCCACCAGGCGGCGGTAGAAGTCGAGGCCGCGCTGGTTGGGGCGGCCGGAGCCGTCGGCCTGGATGCGGGGCCAGGAGATGGAGAAGCGGTAGCTGCGCAGCCCGAGGTCGCGCATCAGGTCCAGATCCTGCGCGTACCGGTGGTAGTGGTCGGCCGCGACGTCGCCGGTGTCGCCGTTGCGGATCCGGCCCGGCGTGCGGCTGAAGGTGTCCCAGACGGACTCACCCCGCCCGTCCTCCTTCGCGGCCCCCTCGATCTGGTACGCCGAGGTCGCCGCACCCCAGGCGAAGCCGTCCGGGAAACGCAGCCCGCGGTCCGGCTCCGGGTCGGTGGTGCGCTCGGGCGGGCTGTCGCAGCCGCCGAGCGCGACTGTGGTTGCGGCGACCCCCGCCGCGGTGGTGCCGGCGAGCCCGGTCCGGGCCGCGCCGGCCGCGGTCGCGGACAGGGCGGCGCGGCGGAGCAGGCGCCGTCGGGTGAGTAACGACATGAGGTTTCTCCTCGGAGTGACGGGCCGCCCTGGGCCGGGAGCGCTCCCATCATAGCCAGGGAGCGGCCGGCCCCGATCCGGCGGTCGCGGCGAGGTGCGGCGCGGCCGGCGGGCGGCCGGAAAGTGGGTGGGCGGGGGCGTCGCTCGGGAACGTCGCTCGCGGCGGCGTGAGCGGCGAGGGGTGGGGCGGATAGCGAGAAAGGCCGTCCGGGTGGCGTGTCACGCCTGTCCCGTCGGCCTCTTTTGCCGTCGACAACGGGGGTTTAGTGTGGGGACGGGGGAGGGCAACCCCCGTCCCCAACGATGGTGCACACACGCACGAAGTGGAATTGGCGTCCGTCGTGCGCGTCGCGCGGGAGCCGGGCCACGCGAGTGGCTCTGGTTCCACCTCCCTCCGTCTGGCGGGTGACGGCCGGCGGCGGCGTCCGGGCTGGTCCGCCGTCGGCCTCTGGGCCGCGCCGGGCACGGGTGCACCCGGCGATCCAGTACTTGTATCACCGTCGATGGAAGCGCTCCCATCGGCGATGCTGCGACTGTAACGCCCGTCACGGGTTTGGAAAAGCCCCTAAACGAGATCGAAACATGGAAGCGCGTATCTGCGCTGGCCGTTGTGGTGGGAGCGCTTCCATGTCACACTCTCGTCACGCCACGCGGAGCCAGTGAACGCGAGCGCGGGCCGCCGAGGGCACCCGGTGACGAACCGGTGCGGCGCCCCGATCCCCGGCACGGCCGGGACGACCACCTTTCCGGACGCCTCCGTCCCCCCGCGTACGCCCCGTCGGCGCGTGGAGGCGCCCTGCCGGGGCCCACGGTCCCGGCCCGGTCCGAGGAGACACCGCCCACATGAGACTTCTGGCCAGACGTCGCCGTACGGCGATGGTCGCCGCCACCGCCCTCGTCATAGGCGGGGTGGCCCTGCCCGCGGGTGCCGCACAGGCCGCGCCCGCCTGCGACGTGACCTATGCGACGAGCGACTGGAACAACGGGTTCACCGCCAACGTCACCATCAAGAACCTGGGTGACGCGCTGAACAACTGGTCGCTGAAGTTCGCCTTCCCGAACAGCAGCCAGCGCGTGACCCAGGGCTGGTCGGCCCGGTGGAGCCAGTCCGGCAGCGAGGTCACCGCGACGAACGAGTCGTGGAACGGCAGCCTGCCCACCGGCGCGTCCACCAGCATCGGCTTCAACGGCAGCTACAGCGGCAGCAACCCGAAGCCCACCGCGTTCACCCTCAACGGGGTCGCCTGCAACGGCGCGCAGACCAACCAGCCGCCGACGGTCTCCCTGAGCGTGCCGTCCGGCCCGTTCGAGGCGCCGGCGGACGTGCCGCTGACCGCGACCGCGAGCGACGCCGACGGCACCATCAGCAAGGTCGAGTTCTACCGCAACGGCCTGCTGGTCAACACCGACACCACCGCGCCGTACGGCTACGACCTGCTCGACCTGCCGGCCGGCAGCTACACCGTGCAGGCCAAGGCGTACGACAACGCGGGCGGCACGGCCGTCTCGGAGAAGTCGTTCACGGTCACCGCGGCGAGCGGGCCGAAGCTGGTCGCCAGCCCGTCGGCGGTCACCGTCGCCGAGGGCGGCAGCGCCACGGTCCGGTACACGCTCAGCGCGGCGCCCACCGCCAGCGTGCCGGTGACCCTCGCCGTCACCGGTGACAGCGACATCACCGTCTCGCCGTCCACGCTGACGCTCACGTCGAGCAACTGGAGCACCGGCGTCACCGCCACGGTCTCGGCCGCGGAGGACTCCGACACGGTCGGCGGCACCGCCACCATCACCGCGTCGGCCACCGGCTACGCCCCGATCTCCGTCGTCGCCACCGAGGCGGACAACGACACCCCCGGCGGCGACAACGCCTACATCAAGAAGTTCCTCGACCAGTACGGCAAGATCAAGAACTCGGGCTACTTCAGCCCCGAGGGCGTGCCGTACCACTCGATCGAGACGCTGATCGTCGAGGCGCCCGACCACGGCCACGAGACCACCTCGGAGGCGTTCAGCTTCTGGCTCTGGCTGGAGGCGCAGTACGGCCGGGTCACCCAGAACTGGGCCCCGTTCAACAACGCCTGGACGGTGATGGAGAAGTACATCATCCCGTCGCACGCCGACCAGGCCACCGCCGGCTCGCCCGGCACTCCGCAGTACGCCGCCGAGCACAACCTGCCCAGCCAGTACCCGTCGGCGCTGGAGGCCAGCGTCCCGGTCGGCCAGGACCCGCTGCGCTCGGAGCTGCAGTCCACCTACGGCACCGGTGACATCTACGGCATGCACTGGCTGCTCGACGTGGACAACACCTACGGCTACGGCCGCTGCGGCGACGGCACCACCCGGCCCGCGTACATCAACACCTTCCAGCGGGGCACCCAGGAGTCGGTGTGGGAGACCGTGCCGCAGCCGTCCTGCGACACGTTCAAGCACGGCGGCCCGAACGGCTACCTGGACCTGTTCGTCAAGGAGTCCAGCGCCCCGGCCAAGCAGTGGAAGTACACCAACGCGCCGGACGCCGACGCGCGTGCCGTCCAGGCCGCCTACTGGGCGCTGACCTGGGCCAAGGCGCAGGGCAAGCAGGCCGACGTGGCGGCCACCGTGGCGAAGGCCGCCAAGATGGGCGACTACCTGCGCTACGCGCTGTTCGACAAGTACTTCAAGAAGATCGGCAACTGCGTCGGGGCGTCCACCTGCCCGGCCGGCAGCGGCCGTGACTCGGCGCACTACCTGCTCTCCTGGTACTACGCCTGGGGCGGCGCGTACGACGCCTCGCAGAACTGGTCGTGGCGGATCGGCTCCAGCCACAGCCACTTCGGCTACCAGAACCCGTTCGCGGCCTGGGCCATGACCAACGTCGCGGAGCTGAAGCCGAAGTCGCCGACCGCGGTCTCCGACTGGCAGAAGAGCCTCGACCGGCAGCTGGAGTTCTACACCTGGCTCCAGTCCGCCGAGGGCGGCATCGCCGGTGGCGCCACCAACAGCTGGGACGGCAGCTACGCCCAGCCGCCGGCCGGCACCGCCACCTTCTACGGCATGTACTACGACGTCGACCCGGTCTACAACGACCCGCCGTCGAACCAGTGGTTCGGCATGCAGGCCTGGTCGATGCAGCGCATCGCCGAGCTCTACCTGGAGACCGGCAACGCGAAGGCCAAGGCGCTGCTGGACAAGTGGGTGCCGTGGGCCATCGCCAACACCACGGTCGGCACCAACTGGTCGATCCCGTCGGACATGAAGTGGACCGGCCAGCCGGCCAACTGGAACCCGAGCAGCCCGCAGCCGAACACCAACCTGCACGTCGAGGTGACGGTCAAGGGTCAGGACGTCGGCGTCGCCGGCGCCTACGCCCGCACGCTCATCGCGTACGCGGCCAAGTCCGGCAACACCGCGGCGAAGAACACCGCCAAGGGCCTGCTGGACGCGCTCTCGGCGTCCGCCGACAGCAAGGGCGTCTCGACGCCGGAGAAGCGCGGCGACTACAAGCGCTTCGACGACGTCTACAACGCCGCCGACGGCCAGGGTCTCTACGTCCCCAACGGCTGGACCGGGAAGATGCCCAACGGCGACGCGATCGCCCCGGGCAAGAGCTTCCTGGACATCCGCTCGTTCTACAAGAACGACCCGGACTGGCCGAAGGTGCAGGCGTACCTGGACGGCGGTCCCGAGCCGGTCTTCAACTACCACCGGTTCTGGGCGCAGGCGGACATCGCCATGGCGTACGCCGACTACGGCACCTACTTCCCGCAGGGGTGAGGTGACCCCTCCTCCGCAGGCGGGTGAGAGCCCGCCTGCGGAGGAGGCCGACCCGGCCGATGGGGGAACGGAGCGGCCGGGTCGGCGAACGGCCTGACGCCCACGGTCAGGCCGGGTGGGCCGGCCGTCCGGCCGACGCAGCGGACCGGCCGGCCCACCACTCCGCCCGGCGACGACCCATGGCGCGAAAAGGCACGGAAAATTCAGCGGTCCACGGGATCACATCCGGGCCCTGGACGGAGTAACGTAATTGACGGAGAGGCCGCTCCCCCCGTGGCGGCCTCTCCATTATTCTGTGCGCGCCGCCACACCGTCGGTGCCCGCCGGGTCCATCGGGTGCCGCAGCCCCGGATGACCGGCCGGCAGCGAGCGCCGGATCACCACCCAGCTCCCCGCCAGCGCCGCCGCGATCAGCGGCCAGGTCAGCGCCGCCCGCGCCACGGTGAGCGCGACCACCTGCCCGTACAGCCACAGCGGGACGAACACCGCGACCCGCAGCACGTAGGTGGCGGCCCACACCCAGCTGGCCCGGCCGTACGCCCGCAGCAGCGCCGGGTCGCGCCGCCACCGGGTCCGCTGGCCCAGCGCCGTGCCGACCACCACACCCAGCAGCGGCCACCGCACCACGATGCTCACCGCCCAGGCCAGCGCGCTCGCCGTGTTGGCGGCGATCTGGAGCAGGAAGAAGTCGGCGGCCCTGCCGGTGCGCAACGCGATGAGCGCTGCCACGCAGACCGCGAGCAGCCCGACCAGCACCGAGCGGGGACGGTCGCCGCGCCGCCACCGCCAGCCGGCCACCGCCGTGCCGGTCAGCACCGCCGCGAGCACGCCGCCGCCCAGCCCGCCGAGCACCCAGCCGAGCCCGAACGCCAGTGGCGGAAGCGTCGCGTCCACCGCCCCGCGCCGGCCGCCGAGCAGGTCGGCCAGTGACTCCGGCCGCGGCCCGTCCTCCGGTTGCCGCTGTGGCGTGCCGGTCACGCGCCACCTCCTCGAAATCGCCCGCCTCACCGTACGCCGCCGCCGATGGCGCTCCGCCGCGCGCCGGAGCGGACCTACCGTTAAGTTGTCCGGGTGCGGGAGACGGCGAGGGGTTGGACGGCAGTCTGGTTGGTCGTACTGGCCCTGATCCAGACAGCCGCGTTCGGGCTGGTGTGGCGCTTCGCCGTACACACCGAACTGGGCCAGTGGCTGGACACGGTGGCGCTCACCGGCAACCGGATCGGCCAGGACCGCATCGACGGTCCGGTGGACACGATCCTCAACGCCATGTCGGTGGTGTCGCTGCTGGCCGCGACCGCCGTGATCGGCTTCATCGCGCTGATTCGGGGGCGCAAGGCGCTCGCCGTCACCGCGACGCTGCTCATCGCAGGCGCGAACGTGACCACGCAGCTGCTCAAGTACTACCTGGTCCGTCCCGACTTCGGCATCGACCCGGAACGGGCCGCCGCCGGCAACAGCCTGCCCAGCGGTCACACCGCCGTGGCCGCCTCGGTGGCGGTCGCGCTGATCCTGGTGCTGCCGCGCAAGCTGCGGGTCGCCGGGGCGTTCCTCGGCGCCGGGTACGCCGCCGCCGCCGGCGTCGCCACGCTCTCCGCCGGCTGGCACCGGCCCAGCGACGCGGTCGCCGCGTACCTGGTGGTGGGCGCCTGGGCCGCCGCCGCCGGACTGGTGCTGCTGTTCTTCCAGCGGGAGCAGGCGGTGGTCGAGCCGGGCGACGCGCACCGGGTGGCCGGCGCCGTGCTCGGCGGCATCGGCGTGGTGGCCCTGCTGGCCTCCGCGGTGGCGCTGTCCTGGCTGGTGGACCGTTCCACCATCCCCGTCGAGGCGCTCGGCCGCCGTCCGCTGTTCATCGGGTACGCGGGCAGCGCGGCCGGCATCGTCGGCGCGATCGCCGTGGTGGCCGCGCTGGTGCTGGTCGTGGTGCACCGGCTGGTGCCCCGCTGGAAGGGCTGACCGCCGGTGCGGACCGTACGGGAGGCGTTCCGGGCCGAGTGCGAACGCCTGGAACGGGTGCTGCGCGACCTGGACGACGCGGCGCTGGACCGGCCCACCCCGTGCCCGCCCTGGCGGGTGCGTGACCTGGTCGCGCACGTGAGCACCGGAGCCGGACGCCTGGCCGGGATGCTCGCCGAACCCGCGCCGCCCCGGCCCGAGGTCGACGCCGCCGCCTACTTCGGCGCGGCCAAGTTCAGCCCGCCGGTCGACCGGGACCGCATCGACTCGGCCCGCCGGGCCGCGCGGGAGCACCCGGGCGCGGCCGAGGTGGCCGACGAGTTCGCCCGAGCCTGGCGCGCCACCGGCGAGGCGGTCGCCGCAGCGCCGCCCGGCCGGGTGGTACGCACCCGCCACGGTGACGCGATGGCGCTGCCGGAGTTCCTGCGTACCCGCGTGGTGGAGGTCGCGGTGCACGGCCTGGACCTGGCCGACGCGCTGGACGGGCCGCCGTGGCTGACCCCGGCCGCGGCGGACGTGGTGGTGGGCGTGCTCACCGGCGGCGTGCCGGTGCCGCCGGGCCTGCGGTGGGACGCGCTCACCGTGCTCCGCAAGGCCACCGGGCGGCTGCCGCTGACCGGCGACGAGCGCGCCGAGCTGACGCGGGCCGGCATCGGCCGGCTGGCCTTCGGCGGCTGACGGCTCAGCGCCCGGCGCACCGCCGCAGGTGCTCCAGCACGATCGGGTCGATCCGGGCGGGCACGAAGCGTTCCTCCAGGTTCTCCAGGCCGGTCCAGGCCGCCAGCGCGTCGTCCAGGCCGGCCGGGCCGACCGGGTGACCGGTGGCGGCGAGCAGCTCGGTCACCTCGGCCGCGAGAGGGCCGGTGAGGTCACGCAGCGTGGCCGGGTCGGGGCGGCCGAACAGCATGTGGTGGATGCCGAGCAGGCGGCGCAGCTCGGCGACCGGGTCGACGTGGTCGTCCACGCGCAGGTCCACCAGCTCGTCGCCGGTGCCGGCGTAGCCGCCGTGGCGCTGCACCACGAGCATCGCGGCGCTCTGCCGGCCGCGCCGGTCGCCGCCGGCCGCGTCACCGGCGGTGAGCGCGGCCAGCAGGCGCTGCGGGAACGGCAGGTCGTCGCGGGCCAGCCAGGCGTCGCGCAGCGCGTCGATCACCTGCGGGCCGGTCAGGATGTTGCCCTGCGCGGCCCAGCCGTCGCCGGCCTGCCCGCCGGCCCACGGGTGGCAGCGCGGCCCGGTCCAGGTCGCCCCGTCACCGGTCGCCCCCACCACGGCGAGCTGCCTGTCGTCGCGGCCGGGATCGGCGGCGACCAGCCCGGCCACCGCGTCGCCGGCGGTGACGCCGGTACGCAGCAGCGCGAGCGCCTGCGCCCGGTAGGCGAGGTTGGCGTGCGCCTGGGTGGCGACCGCGCCCACCAGTGCCTCGGCCGCAGGCACCAGCGCCCCGGCGGCGAGGAACCGGCTGGCCACCGCCACCCCGTACAGGTGCCCGTCGGCGGAGCGGGCGACGAGCGAGAAGGTCACGCGCGGATCGTAGCCCGGTCGCGGTGTGCCGCACCGGCGTCGCCGCTCAGAACGGCGTCGCCGCCTCCTCCGGCGGGCGGCCCCAGGCGCGGCGCGCGTCGGCCACCGCCACCGCCGTCAGGACCACCGCGGCGAGGATCGCCGCGACCAGCGGCGCGAGGCGCACCAGCAGCGGTACGGGCAGCAGCAGCGCGGCGATCCCCACCAGCCGGGACGGGGAGACACGGCCGAACACCTCGTACTCGAAGCGGGCCCGGCCGGCCAGGAACACGGCCGGCCCGCCGAGGACCACGGCCATCCACGGCAGCTCGTTGTGCCCGGCCGGGTGCTCGATGACCAGTTCGTAGCCGATCGCGGTGGCGACCACCCCGATCACCATGACCAGGTGGGTGTCGGCGGCGGACCGCCCGATGGTGGCCGGGTGCGCGGCCCGGGTCACCGCCTCCCCGAGGATCTGCCCGGCCCGCTGCACGTAGATCCGCCACAGCAGCACCGAGGTCGCCAGCGCGACGGCGAACGCGACGACCATGCCCGGGCTGGTGGAGGAGCGGGTGAACGACAGGCCGGCGAGCAGGATCGTCTCGCCGAGCGCGACCAGGAAGATCTGCTGGTAGCGCTCGGCCAGGTGCTCGCCGTGGATGTCCCACCGGGACACCGTCGAGCGGCCCAGGCCCGGCAGCGGCCAGCCGAACCGGGCGGCGAGGTACTCCAGCAGCAGCGCCGTGGTCCACAGCACCACCCGGGCGCTGCCCGGCAGCAGCGCGCCGGCCAGCCAGAGCACACCCGTGGCGCAGAACGTGATCAGCATGCGCAGCTTGAGCCGCCGGTACTGCTGCTTGTGCAGCACCAGCACGAGGATCGCCGGCCGGCTCACCTGGGCCACCACGTACGCGGTGGCGAAGATCAGGCCGCTGTGGCTGAACGCGCGCGGGATCGCCACCCCCATCACCATCGCCGAGATCAACGCGGTGATCACGATGACCTGCAACCACAGGTGGTGCGGGTCGTAGCGGCTGGTCGTCCACGCCGTGCCCTGCCACACGGCCCAGAGCGCGAGCAGCAACAGCAGCGTCTTGCCGCCGCCGGTCACCGCCGACCAGCCGGTCTGCCCGCCCTCCAGCACCAGGTCCTCGAAGGCGCGTGCCGAGATCCGGGTCAGCGCGAACACGTACACCAGGTCGAAGAACAGCTCCAGGAACGTGGCCCGGTCGGGTCCGCCGCCGGACGAGCGCAGCGCGGTCGGCTCGGCGGTCCTCACCGCCGGGCCCCGTCCCCGGTCCGACTCATGCGGCAGTCGTAACACTCTTTCCCGGCGTCTCGGTGCGGATCACCCATATCCGCCTGGATCTTGCTCCGGGCGGTGCTGGACGGGCACCATCGACGGGTGACGAACCGATGGGGCATGACCGTGCCGCTGGGCGGTATCCCGCTCGCCGACCACGCCGCCGTCTACGCGGCTCTGGACGACGCCGGGTTCACCGACGTCTGGTCGTCGGAGGTGGCCGGCGCGGACGCGTTCACCCCGCTGGCCCTGGCCGCCGCGTGGTCGCCGCGGCTGCGCCTCGGCACCGCGATCACGCCGGTGTTCACCCGAGGACCGGGACTGCTCGCGATGAGCGCCGCCGCGCTGGCCGAGGCCGCGCCGGGCCGCTTCGCGCTCGGCGTCGGCGCCTCGTCGCCGGTGCTGGTGCGGGACTGGAACGCGATCGGATTCGACGAGCCGTTCAAGCGGACCCGGGACGTGCTGCGCTTCCTGCGGGCCGCGTTGCGCGGCGAGACAGTCGACGGCGCGTTCGACACGTTCGCGGTCCGGCGGTTCACGCTCGAGCGGCCGCCCAGCGTGCCGCCACCGGTCCTGCTGGCCGCGCTGCGCCCCGGCATGCTGCGCCTGGCCGCCGCCGAGGCCGACGGGGTGATCCTCAACTGGCTGGCCGCCGACGACGTGCCGACCGCGCTCGCCGAGGTGGGCGAGCGGCGGCCCGGCTTCGACGTGGCCGCCCGCATCTTCGTCTGCCCCACCGAGGACACCGCGTACGCCCGTGCGCTGGGCCGCCGCATGATCACCGGCTACCTCACGGTGCCCGCGTACGCCGCTTTCCACAGGTGGCTGGGCCGCCAGGACTCGCTCGGCCCGATGTGGGAGGCGTGGGCCGCGGGGGACCGGCGGGGCGCCTCCGCCGCCGTGCCGGACGAGGTGGTCGACGCGCTGGTGCTGCACGGCTCGCCCGAGCAGTGCGTGGCGGCCGTCCGCCGGTACGCCGACAACGGCGTCGACGTACCGGTCATCGCGGTGCTGCCCACGCCGGAGATCACCGAGGGCGGCGCGGCGGCCTGGATGGACCTGCTGCCCCGGCTCGCCCCCGGAAAGGCGGCCTGAGATGAACCTGACCGACCGGGTGGTGGTGATCACCGGCGGGGCCGGTGGGATCGGGGCGGCGCTGGGCCGACGGTTCGCCGCCGAGGGCGCCGCCGCGATCGTCCTGGCCGACCTGGCCGCCGACGCGGCCCGCGCCGCAGCCGACGCGATCGGCCCGGTGGCGAGCGGCGTCGGGCTCGACGTCACCGACGAGGCGGCGGTACGCGCGCTCGTCGAGGAGACCGAGCGCCGCCACGGCCGGATCGACCTGTTCTGCGCCAACGCGGGCGTCGCCACCGGCGGCGGCATCGACGCGCCCGACGCGGACTGGGACCGGGCGTGGCGGGTGAACGTGCTCGGGCACCTGCACAGCGCCCGCGCGGTGCTGCCGGGAATGCTCAGCCGGGGCCAGGGGCACCTGCTGCTCACCTGCTCGGCGGCGGGTGTGCTCACTGCGGTCGGGGACGCCCCGTACACCGCCACCAAGCACGCCGCCGTGGGTCTCGCCGAGTGGCTGGCGATCACCTACCGGGACGCCGGCATCCGGGTCAGCGCGCTGTGCCCGCAGGGCGTGGACACCCCGATGCTCGCCGACGGCCTCGCCGAGGGGCACCTGGGCGCCCGGGTGATCGCCGCGTCCGGGGCGATCCTCACGCCGGACCAGGTCGCCGACGTGGTCGTGGCCGGGCTGGCCGAGGAACGGTTCCTGATCCTGCCGCACCCCGAGGTGGCCGACTACGCCCGCCGCCGCGCCGAGGACCCGGACGGCTGGCAGGCCGGGCTGCGCAAGCTCGTCCGGAAGTTGCGCGCCGCCGACCGCTGAGCCCGGCCGTCGCGGCGGTTCCCTCGGGCGTGGCGGGCAGCACCGCGGCAGCGGGCCGCGCGCCGAGGCCCGGCCGGTCCGGTCAGCGGCGCCACCGCAGCGGCCCCGGGTGGACCGTCCACAACAGTCGCCCCCACCGGGAGCGGGCCGAGCGCAGCGCGTCGCCGAAGCCCTGGCTCAGCCGTGCGGCCCGCTCCGCCTGTTCCGGCGTGACACTGCCCGGCGCGAATCCCGCCTGGTTGAGCAGGGCGGCCAGCTCGTCGACCGCCGCCTCGTCCGGGCCGCCGACCGCCGCGCTGTCCCCGGCCCGGTCCGTGGGTGCGGCCGCGCCGTTCCCGGGCCGGTCCGTGGGACCGGCCGCGCCGTCCCCGGGCCGGTCCGTCGGTCCGGCCGCGCCCTCTCCGGACCGCGCCGCGCGGGCCTCGACGAGCGTGCGGCGGGCCCGCTCGGCCACCTCCGCCGCCGCCAGGTCCGGCCCCGCCGGGTGCCCGGCCAGGCGCAGCGCGTCGGTCAGCTCCCGCCACGCGCCCGCGACCCGCTCGCCCGGGTCGGCGGCGTCCAGACGGGAGCGGGTCAACCGGCGACGCGCCGCGTACAGGGCGGCCAGCACCGCGCCGACCAGCAACGCCAGCCCGCCCACGCCGCCGCCGACCAGAACCGGCGTGCCGAGCCCGCCCTCGTTCCGGCCGGGCGCGGGCGCGGCGGCCGGGGGCGTGACGCTCGGCTCCTCGGTGGGCGCCGGCACCTCCGACGGCGGCGGGTCCTCCGGCTGCGGCCGGAAGTCCTCCTCCACCGGGCGGGGCTCCTCATCCGGACGGGGCATCGGGTCGAACGGCACCCAGCCGACACCGTCGAACAGTACCTCCGGCCAGGCGTACGCATCGGCGGCCCGCACCGGACCGTCGCCCTTGGGCTCGAACCCGACCACCACCCGGGTGGGCAGCCCGGCGAGGCGGCCGAGCACCGCGAACGCGGCGGCGAACTGCTCCGAGGTGCCCCGCTGCCCGCCGCCGTTACGCGGTCCGAACAGGAAGAACGCCAGGTTCGGGTACGCGTGCCCGCTGGGCGCGTCGGCTGTCACCCGGTAGTGCTCGGCCAGGAACGTCGCGATCGCGTCGGCGCGCGCGTACGGGGCGCCGTTCGACTCGGCGAGCTGGGTGGCGAGCCGGCGCACCGGCTCCGGCGCCCCGTCCGCCACCCGCAGCACCCGGGCCACCTCGTCCCCGGCGGGCACGTTCGCCGTGGGCAGCAGGTTCGCGTCCGGGCGCTCCCGCACCGACGACACCTCGTACCGCAGCCCCGGCGCGAGCCCTTCCGGGCGGATCAGTGTCCCGGTCGCCGGGTCGTACGCCACCCGCGCGCCCGTCACCTCGCGCGGCGTGGGCACCGCCGGCAGCAGCCGCCCGGTCAGGTCGCCGACGGTGATCTCCTGGCGCACCTCGTCGGTGGCCGCGTCCGGGGCCGGCTCGGCGGCGGGCAGGATCCGCCCCGCGTTGCGGTACGTGGCGCCGACCCGCCAGGTCACCCCGTCGTAGTCGCTGAGCACCGCCAGCCGGATCCGCGGCGACCCGCCGTCACCCGCGCCCGCAACCGTGCGCACGTCGAGCAGCCGCTGGTCCGGGTTCAGCGCCCACCCGGAGATCCGGATCAGCGGGTTCTCGTCCAGCGACTCCACCCGGGGCGGCTCCACGTAGCGGCGCGGGTCGACCGGCCGCTCGTCGACCTGGGCGGCCACCACCGGGGCGAGCAGCGCCGCCAGCGCCACCACCACTGCCAGCCCGGCCGCGCTCGCCGCCACCAGACGCAGCCGCACCGCCGCGCGTACCGCAGGAGTGAGACCGGCGACCGGATCGGGCGCCGGACCGTCGCGGCGCGCGGGCGTCGCCAGGCCGGCCGCCGCGACCGCCGCGAACAGCACCGTCGGGCCGATCGCCGGATCCGCGTTCGGCCCGACCACATAGAGCGCGCCGGCGTACAGCAGCGCCGGCGGCAGGTAACCCAGCAGCACCCGCCCGGCCCGCAGCGCCACCTCGGCGGCGGTCAGCCCGGCCAGCCACGCCGCGACCACCGGCACCAGCACCGTGTCCGGCGCCGGCTCGACCGGGATCATCGCGGTGAGCAGCCGCGGGATCGCGTTGCGGGCAGCGTCGGCGGCCACCTCGCCGAGCCCGCCCGGCAGCGCCGCGTGCGCGGCGGCCAGCCGCAGCGACAGCAGCGTCCACCCGGCCAGCGCGGCCACCGACAGCGGCGCCACCAGCCAGGACGGCAGCCGCCGCGCGGCCACGCTGACCAGCACCGACCCGGCCGCCGCACCGGCCATGAGCCGGGCCGGCAGCGGGTCCGCGTACACCCGGCCCAGCACCACGCCGCAGAGCGCGACCAGCACGATCAGCGCGACCGGGACCGGCACGGCCCGCAACGCCCGGACCGCCGCCTGCGTCCGCGGCGTCACCACCGGCGGACCCCGTCCCACTCGGCGGCGAACGCCGCGCCGTCCGCGGCGTCCAGGACCGTGAGGCCCGCCGCGCCGGCCGCCGTCGGCCCGTCCGCGCCGAACATCCCGACCACCACCGAGGGGTACGCGCCGCGCAGCGCGCCGACGTGCCCCAGGTCGTCGCGGCCGCCCGGCCCGGTCAGGAAGACGAGCGTGTCGCCGAGCCGGTCCCGGCGCAGCCGCCCGGTCGCGGCGGGCAGCACGTCCGGCCCGGCGTCCGCCAGCTCCACCGCGGCGAGCCGGTCCAGCGGCCCGGCCGCCCCGGCGGGCTCTACCTCGGCCGGTACGACGAGCAGCATCTGCACCGGCAGGTCCTCCCGCACCGCGGCGGCCACCACCGACGCCGCCGCCTCGCACGCCGCCTCGAACGACTCCGCGACACCGCCCGCGCGGTCCGGGTGCGCCGGCGCACGGTTGTCCAGCACCACCACCAGGCGCGGCAGGCTGGTGTCCATGTTCTCCCGCACCATCAGCTCACCCACCCGGGCGCTGGTGCGCCAGTGCACGCGGCGCAACTCGTCGCCCACCACGTACTCCCGCAGCGAGTCGAACGTGATCGACCCGTGCGGCACGCTGTCGGTGCGCCCGTCCAGGCTGCGCCCGGCACCGGTGGGTACCGCGGAGAGCGGGTGGATGCGTGGGTGCACCCACACCGGCACCGTGCCGCCGTAGCCGCGCGCCAATGCCACCAGGCCCAGCGGATCCCGGCGCACCACCCGCAGCGGCCCCACCGGCACCACCCCACGCCGGTGCGTCGGCACGTCGTACCGCACCACAGTGTCCCGGCCCGGACGCAACCGCAGCAGCGGCACCGGCACCAGCGCCCCGGCGCAGCGGTCCTCGGCCACCAGGTTCGCCGCCCGCAGCCGCCCGCTGTTTCGCACCGTCAGCTCCATCGCCGCCGGCTCACCCCGGGCCACCCGGTCCGGGTCGGCCCGCCGCTGAACGCTCAGCCGGGGCCGCCAGGCCGCGTTCACCACGGCGTAGCCGACCGCCACCGCGGCCGCCGCGCCGAGCACCGTCAGCTCCGGGTACGCGTAGCGGAACCCCACGCCGAGCAGCACCAGGGCGGCGACGAGCAGCCCGATGCCACGGGCGGTGATCCCCACGCTCAGCCGTGCACCGCTGTGGCCTGGCCCGACGGCAGCGGCACCGGCACCGACGCGACCGCCTGCCGCAGCACCTCGGCGGGCGTGACACCCCGCACCTGCGCGTCCGGGGTGAGCAGCAGCCGGTGCGCGAACACCGGCTCGACGAGCGCCTTCAGGTCCTCCGGCATGATCCAGCCCCGACCGTCGATGAGCGCGTACGCGCACGCCGCCCGGGTCAGCGCGATCACCCCGCGCGGGCTCACCCCGACCCGCACCTGCGGATGGGTACGCGTCGCCGCGGCCAGCCGCACCGCGTACGCGTAGAGCGGCTCGGCGATGTGCACCCGCCGGGCCATCTTCACCATCTCGCCCACGGTGGCGGTGTCGGTGACGGCGGTCAGCGAGTCGGGGGAGCGGACCGTGGCGCCGCGCAGCACCTCCACCTCGACCGCCTCGTCCGGGTAGCCGACCGACAGCTTCACCAGGAACCGGTCGAGCTGGGCCTCGGGCAGCCGGTAGGTGCCGTCCATCTCCACCGGGTTCTGCGTGGCCACCACCAGGAACGGTTGCGGCACCGGATGCCGTACGCCGTCCACCGTGACCGTCCGCTCCTCCATGACCTCCAGCAGCGCCGACTGCGTCTTCGGCGACGCCCTGTTGATCTCGTCGGCGATCACGATGTTGGCGAACACCGGCCCCGGGTGGAACTCGAAGCCCCGGCTGGCCTGGTTGAAGATGGTCACCCCCGACACGTCGGAGGGGAGCAGGTCCGGCGTGAACTGGATGCGCCGCCACTGCCCCTTCACCGTCGCCGCGACGGCACGGGCCAACGTGGTCTTGCCCACGCCCGGCACGTCCTCCAGCAGCACGTGCCCCTGCGCGAACAGCGCGGTCAGCGCCAGCCGCACCACCTGCGGCTTACCCAGCACGACCGCGTTGACGTTGTCGGCCAGCCGGGCGGCCAGGGCGGCGAAGCCCTGCACCTCCGGCTGGCTCAGCGGTTCGTGCGTGTTCACGGATGCGCCTCTCGGACGGTGCGGTCAGCAGGCGGGCAGCACGTTGAGGTCGTCGCCGCCCTCCAGGTTGAGCCAGGCCCACGGGATGTACGTCTTGCCCTTGTACTCCACCTGGACCCACCAGGTGCTCTGCTTGTTGTTGTTGTAGATCCAGGCGTCCACGTCCTCGCCCTTCACCTTGCAGTACGTGCGCAGCCGCCGGCCGTCCGGCACCCAGCCGGCCTGCCGGTCGTTGTCCTGCCGCGGGACCTCGAAGATCTCGTTGCCGTTGCGGCCCGGCACGTCCTTGTCGCAGTACGTCCGCTGGTCGCCGTCCGGACCGTTCTTGCAGGTGGCGACGCCGTACACCGGGTCGGTGGTCTGCGCGCGCGAAGCGGTGCCCTTACCGGCGGCGTTTGATGCGGTCAGCGTCACCGTATACGCGGTCCCCGGCGTCAGCCCGGTCACCCGCAGGCTGGAACAGCTTCCGCTCGCCGTCTTCCCGCCGGTCGCCGCCGTGCAGGAGGCGCGCCCGCCGCCCGCGTCCACAGTGAACGTCACAGTCACCGACGTGGCGTCCGCCGACGAGCCGGTCACCGTGATCCGGGGCTCGGCCACCGTCCGCGCGGTGGTGCTCGCCTCCGGTCCCGGCCCGGCCTCGTTCACGGCCTTGACCTTCACCGTCACGTTCTGCCCGTTGCCCAGCCCACCCACGGTGGCCCGCACGTCGGTCACCTCGACGGACTTCCCGGCCGCCTCCACCACGTACTTCGTCACCGGCCGGCCGTTGTCCACCGCCGGGGACCACTGCACCGCGATCGTGCCCGGCTGGTCGGCGACAGTCGACGCGCGCAGCTCGGTCGGTGCCTTCGGCGTGGTGAACGGCACCACAGTGTTGCTCACCGGCGACGCCTTCGACCCGGCGCCCTTGTCGCTCACCGCGGTCACCGTGAACGCGTACTGGGTGCCGTACTCCAGTTGCCCGGCCGGCACCACCAGCTCCGTCTTCGCCGACTCGCCGGCCGGGGCGCTCGCACCCGCCGAGGTCGCCGTCACCGCGTACTTCGCGATCGTGTTGCCCTGGCCGTCGGCCTCGGGCCAGCTCACCCGCACCGTGCCGTCCGGCCGCGCCTCGGCGGTCACCGACGCCGGCGGGTCCGGCACCTCGGCGGTCGGCACCACCGGGTTGCTGCGCCGCGGCGGCCCCTCACCCTTGGCGTTCACCGCGTGCACCGAGAACGTGTACGTCTCACCGTTGGTCAGGCCGGTGACCTCCAGGGCACGCTGGTTCGCGCCGACCTGGTGGGTCTGACCGGCGCCCTCCACCACGTACCGGGTGATCTCGGCGCCGTTCGACGCGGCGGCCTGCCAGCTCACCCGCGCCGACGCGTCACCGGCGGCGGCCGTCACCGACTTCGGCGCACCCGGCTTGGACACCTTCGGCTTCTTCGGCGGGGGCGGCGGCGGAGCCACCGGCGGCGGGTCGCCGCCCAGCACGTCGTTGGCGTACTTGTCGACCTCACGCACCTGGTTGCGGTCGTCGACCACCTGCGCGGTGGACGAGTCCGGCGGGTTGATGAACAGGTGGTTCTCGCGCACCTCCAGCTCGACCGGGCCGGGCCGGCCGGAGCCCTTGACGGTCTGCACGAGCTGACCCTCGGCGTCGAAGGCGTACACCGTGCCGGTGGTCTCGTCGGCGCAGTAGAACCGGCCCGCCCAGGCCACCGCCGGGCTCAGCCGCGCGCCGGTGCCGGGCACCGTGAACCGCTTCACCTCGCGGCTGTCCCGCACCACGTGCACCGACCGGTCACCGGGGACCGTGACCGGCACCTGCGGCCCGCTGGTACGCGTCGGCAGGTTCCCCGGCGCGGTCATGCTCAGCTCCGCCCGCTGGGTCTGACCGCCGACCACAGTGACCAGCGACGCCGAGGTACGGTCCAGCACCGCCACACCCTCGTCCAGCGTGGACACCACCAGCTCGTGCGCCGGCTCGGCCACGTCGTACGTCTCGACCCGCTTCGGGCTGAGCCCCGCGGACGGTGCGTCACCCGGCGTCTCCGGCAGCTCGGCGGCGGTCACAGCCGAGACGGTGCCCTCGCTCGGCACCGCGACCCACAGCTTGCCGGCACCGTCGAACGTGCCACCGGTGATGCCCGGCGGGTAGCGCACCGGCTCACCCACCGGCGTCAGCGCCCGCGGGTCGAGCTGCCGGACGATGCCCTGCACCGCGTCCACCACGAACGCGGAATCCTCGTGCAGCGCCACGCTCACCCCGAACCCCGGCGCGGTCGGCGTCGTCGCGGTGATCTGCAGCGTCGCCAGATCCAGCGAGCTGACCCGGCCGGTGTTGAGATCGCGCAGGATCAGCAGCCGGTCGGTCTGCGCCACCTGCATCTGGTGCCGCCGCCCACCCGGCACCTCCATCCGGGTGTCCACCCGCGCGGTGACACCGTTGACCCGGGCCAGCTCACTGCGGGTGGTGCTCCACAACCAGGACGACGCGTCGAAGCTCGCCACCGCGTTGTCGGCCGCGCCCAGCCCGAGCACCGTGAGGCCCATCGCGGCCAGCAGCGCGGCCACCGTGCCGATGGTGACCAGCCCGCCCCGCATCCGCGACCGTGGACGAGCCTGCTCCGGCCCGGTGCCCGTGACGTCCTCGATGGTGGTCACTGCCGGCTGCCTCCCCGTGTCGGTGGGAGAGAGACGCCGAGCACGGCCGACCCTCCCCAGAGCCGGGAGCCATCATAGGTGCCGTCCGGAGCCGGTGAAACCCGCACCGTCCTCCTGTGGACACCGAGCGTGTCGTCCGTGGACGCTCAGTTCGGCGTGCCGCCGCCCTCCCGGTCCGTGCAGACCTGACCCGAAGTGGCGTACGAATCGGTCGAGTAGACAGCCAGCACCGTGAAGCAGTAGTCCAGCTTCGCGCTCAGCCCGTTCACCGTGTACCGGGTCTGTCCGGCGTCCACAGTCGCCATCACCCCGAGCTTCTGCCCGGCCCGGCCACCCGCCACCACGAACGGCACCCCGCCGTTCGTCGGATCGGTCCAGGTCACCGTCACTGTGGTGGTGTCGTCGCGCAGCTTCAGGTCCCCCGGCGGCGGCCCGGCCACCTTCGGCGACGCGGCGCCGGACGCGGGCACGGGAGCCGGAGGCGGCGCCGCCTCCCGGTTCAGCAACACCACGCCGACGCCGACCGCCGCGACCACCGCGAGCACCGCACCCCCGACCACAAGGGCCAGCACCGTCCGGTTGCGGCCGTGCTCCGGTTCCTCCGTCTCGGGGTACGCCGCCGGCGGCTGGTGGAACATCGGCGGGGTCGCCGGCCACGCGCCCTGATCCGGCTGGGCCGGCGGCTCCGGTCGGGTGGACTCGGGGAAGTCCAGCAGGTCCTCGTAGATCGTCATCGGCCGGTTCGGCTCCGGCGCGTCCGGCTCCGGTTCGCCTGCCGCGTCGGCGGGTGCCGGCTCGTCATCCTCCGGCTCCGGGCCGGTGGGCCGGTCGACCGGCTGGGACGGGGCGGCGCTGCTCCACGGCGGCGCGACCATGCCCCACGGCGGTACGGAGGAACCGCTGACGGGTGCCGCGCTGACCGGTGCCGCGGGTGGTCCGCTGACCGGCGGTGGATAGGTGCCGGGGGGAGCGCTCACCGGTGGGTGTCCGGCGGGCGGCGCGCTGACCGGCGGTGGGTAGCCGGGTCCGGGTGGTCCGCTGATCGGCGGGCCCGGAGGGTCGCTGACGGGTGGTGCGGGTGGTCCGCCTGCCGGCGTCGGGTAGCCGGGTGCGGGTGGTGCGCTGATCGGCGGCGGATAGGCCGGTGCGGGTCCGCCGGCCGGTGGCGGGTAGCCCACTGCCGGTGCGGCGCTGACCGGCGCGGCGGGCGGGCCGCTGACCGGTGGGGGGTAGCCGCTTACCGGAACCCCGCTGACCGGGTAGCCGGCCGGTCCGCTGACCGGCTGTCCGGGAGGGCCACTGACCGGGTGCGTGGGTGGCGCGCTGACCGGCGACGTCGGGGGTGATCCGACGGGCGGTGCGCTGACCGGCGGTGCGCTGACGGGTGCTGGGTTGACGGGTGCGGCACTGACGGGCACGGCGCTGGTGGGCGGTGGGCTGATGTGGGGTGCGGCGGGCAGCGGTGCTCGGCCTGCCGGAGGCGCACCGGCGTCGGGCGTGCCGAGGGTGCCCGACGCGCCTGCGGAGGGGGCGCCCGGCTGCTTCACGCTCGCGGCGGCGTCGGTGACCGGTGCACCACCCGAGCCGCCTCCACTCGTATCCGACGGGCTCACCGGCGGTCCGCTGACCGGGGACGTGCTCAGCGGCGGCGCGCTCGCTGCGAGCGGCGCGATCATCCCGGATGAGCCGGCCGAGGGCGTGTTAGCAGGGGATTTGCTGGCCGGTGGTGCGCTGACAGGGGGTTCGTCGGCGGAAGCGGTCGCTGCGGGGTTCGCCGAAGCGTCGCGTGCTGCCTTTGCGGCGTTGCGTTCCGCCTCCTCTTCCAGCAGCGGGCCGATCTGCTGCACCTGGATCGTCGGCTTGTCCCAGCCCGGTCCACCGGGGACGGGCGGCACGGTAGTGGCGCTGGCTCTGCTCGTTTCGGTATCGGCCGGGTCCGTATCGGCAGTCCGATCCATATCGGCGGCTCGGCTCGTATCGGCGCGTGGGGAAGCGGGGACGGCCTCGGTCGTCGGTGTCGCCCGTTGGGCCGGTGCCGGTCGGGGCGCCACGGGGGGTGCCGTTGGGGTGGCAGTAGCCGCAGCGGATTCCGCCACCGGCTGGAAAACCGGCACCGGAGGCGCCGTCGAGCCCGCAGTGGTGCCCGGTGGCGGGGCGGACGGGGTCGTCCCCGGCGCGGGGACCGGAACTGCCGGCGACGGTGGCAGGACACCGCTCTCCATCGGCGGAACGCGCGGTGCCGGCGGGAGGACGGTCGAAGGTGGCGGTGGCAGGACTCCCGCCGATGGCGTCTGTGACGCAGGCGGAGTGCTTCCCGTGGAGGGCGGCGTCTCGACGACCGGTGTTGCTGGCGGGGGCGGGATGACCGGCGGGGGCGGTAGCGGAGACGCGCCGACTGTCCCGGGCATCTGTGAGGGCGGCGTAACCGCCTTACCCGGCGTTTGCGGCGAGACGCCGACAGTGCCGGGTCTCTGTGGCGGGGCGCCAGCAGTGCCGGGTGTCTGCGGGGACGGTAGTGGTCTCCCAGCGGTGCCCGGCACCGGCGGAGGCGGGACCGGAGGCGTGCCAGCCACGCTCGGTGCCGGTGGTGGCGACACTGGAGGCGTACCGGCCACGCTCGGTGGTGGCGGGACCGGACGTGCGGGGGCGGACGGCGCCGAGACGGGCGCGACACGCGCTGCGGCGGCCGAGGACGCCGAGCCCGGCATCGGAGGCACCGCCGGCCTCGCGGGTACCGGCGCGCCGGCCGTGGGTGCCGTCGTCGGCGTTCCCGGCGTTCGCGGTGTTCCCGGCGTTGCCGCCAGGGCTCCGTGGGGCGGCGGGGGCACGGACGTGCCGGAGGTCGCCGGGTCCAGGGGTGCGGCAACGGGGACGCGGGGCGGTACCGGCGTCACGCCGGGAGCGACGGCCGGTCGACCGTAGGTTCCCGGCGGAAGCGGGGTGGCACCTGGAGCCGGTGGAACCGCGGTTACGCCCTGAGCCGGCGGTACCGGGGTGACACCGTGGGCCGGGGGCACCGGGCGGATGCCGGGAGTCTGCGGGGCGGCCCCGGCAGTCGGCGGTGTCGCTGGTGCGGTGGGTTCGACGGGAACTACCGGGAACCGGGAGGTGGCCTCTTCCGTGATGGGCGCGAACCGGGTCGTCGCCTCCGAGGCAGCCGGCGAGGGCGGCGCCCACGGACTCGCGGGTCCGCTCGGCCCGGCGGCGGGAGGGTGGTGCGGCGGGGCAGGCGCCACCGGGGGCGGAGGAATGATCGGCGCGGACTGAGGTGGCTGCCCGGCGTGGGGCCCATGCGGTGCCGGGCCCGGGCGGGGAGCCCACTGTGAGCCGGGTACCGGCGGATTCGCTGCGGGCGCACCCGGGGCGACGGGCCGGGGCGGTGCGGGTGCGTGCGGGTGCAGCGGTGGGACAGGCCGCAACGAGACGGTGGGTTCGGACACTCCGTGCCCGGGGTACCCGGAGGAGGCGGGACCGGGTTGGCCGGGCCGGGCCGGGCCGGGGCTCCCAGGCAACGCTGGATCGGCATGTCCGGGCACTGACGGATGGGGGTGCCCGGGACGGCCCGCATTCGGGTATCCGGGCGGGGGCGGAGCGGGGTGCGGTGCGGCATCGGCGGCGGAGCCGCCGGGGGAGGGGCCATAGCCCGCGGGAGCGGCGGCGGAGCCGCCGAGGTACTGGCGGGCTGCGCGTACCGCGGGGTGGTCCGGACCGAGCACGGCGGACCCGGCGGTCGCCACGCGGCTGTAGTTGCGGCGGGCCTCGTGCCGGTTGCCCAGCTCCTCGGACACCCCGGCGAGGTCGAAAGTGAGCGCGAGCATCAGCGGGTCGGCCTCGCCGCGGCGGCGCTCGCCGGCCGCGTAGGCCTCTTCGAGTACGCGCCGGGCGGCGGCTGGGTCGTCGGCCTCGCGGTGCAGCCGGGCCAGCAGGTGACCGGTGGCCAGGACGTCCTGGTGGTCCTCGCCGTACGCCGGGCGGGCCGCGATGATCGCGTCGGCGAGCAGGCGGCGGGCGCTTGTCAGGTCACCCGCGGCGCGTAGCGCGAGGGCCTGGTGTTGAGTGGCGATCAACGGGGAGGGGTGGGACACGTGAGCAATGCTGCCCGGAATCGCCTGTTGCGCGCTACCCACACGATCGTTGTGGCCGCTGACCTGCGCAAACGTGCCGCGCTGGAGCTGATGTGCATGATCGTTCCGGGCCGTGTACAGTAATGCCCCGTGCGGCCCGCCGGGCCGACCGATGCGGTGAGTAGCTCACATTGGTCGACCGGGTAGGCTGGTACGTGCAGGTCCGGGTGGCGGAATGGCAGACGCGCTAGCTTGAGGTGCTAGTGCCCGTATAGGGCGTGGGGGTTCAAGTCCCCCCTCGGACACTCCCGCGTAGCATCCGTGCGACGTTGGACGTTCAGGTGGTCAAGCATGCTTGACCACCTGATTTCACTCTCTGTTACCGCCGTTGGTGGCAGCCTCGTCGTTGGGCGAGGTGGGTCATGACAGACCGGCCGATCGATTCGGTGATCCCGGCGGTGGTTCCGTCAGGCGGGCTCAAGATCCGCGGCGACTCGCGTGCCGCGATGAAGCGACCGCCGCTGCCGCTGGCGCGACTAGCTCCTACTCGTGACAGCAGCACGGTGTATGGGCTGGCGACTCTTGATGTGCATGGCCGCGTCGCTGATCGGGCGGTGATGATCGCTCTCGGCTGGGCTCCTGGCCTCAGGCTGGGCATCAGGGAAAGCGGCGGCCTGATCATCGTCGGCCCTGACCCGCGCGGGGTGTTCCGGGTGACGAAAGAGGGCCATGTGCGGTTGCCCGCTGTGGTCCGCCAGTGGTGCGGGTTGACGGCTGGCGATCGGGTGCTGCTGGCGGCCGATCCGAGGGCCGGACGTCTCGTGCTGCACCCGCCGGCCTCGCTGGACGCGGTGGTCGCGCGGGTGCAGGACGAGGCGTTCGCGGGTGGTGAGTCGTGAGCGGCGTGGCGGGCAAGGCCGAGCTGGAGGCCGCTCGGTTGTTGCTGTCGCGGATGGGCATCTCTCCAGCGGATCTGGTGGCGGCGACGTCCGATCGTCCGCCGGCTCCGACGTTCGCGGAGTATGTGCCGGTGGTTGCCGCTGCGGTGAGTGCTGGGACGCGGCGGGCGTACGGGTCGTACTGGAAGCGCGTGGTCGAGCAGTGGGGTCAGCGGCGTATCGATGAGCCGACACCGTCGGAGATCGAGCGGCTGGCGGAGTACGTCAAGACGCACGTGGTGGCCCGCCGTAACGCGCGGGGTGGGCGCAGCGCGGCCGAGCATCTGATCGCGTCGTTGCGATGCCTGTACCGGCGGGCGGTCGCCGACGGGCTCCTGTCTGAGGCCGAGAACCCGGCGTTGAAGGTGGCGAAGCCACGGCGGCTGCCGAGCACCCGGCGGGCATTGGCGGACACCCGGTTGGCGGAGATCAACGAGGTAGCGGCGTCCACGGGTGACGATCCGGCGTTAGACAGTCTGCTGCTGCGGTTGCACACCGAGACGGCGTGCCGCCGAGGTGGGGCGTTGGCGTTGCGGCCGGTCGACCTGGACCCGGACCAGTGCCTGATCCTGCTGCGGGAGAAGGGTGAGACGGTGCGGTGGCAGCCGGTGTCGCCCACACTCATGCGGTACCTGCAGCGGCACGCCGAGCAGCGGCACGCGACCGAGACGGGGCCGTTGTTCCGGTACCGCAGCGGGCAGCCGATCACCTACCGGCGTTACGACCACCTGTGGGTGCGCATCGGTGAGCACCTGCAGTGGGTGCACGCGCAGCAGATCAGCACCCACTGGCTACGGCACACCACGTTGACCTGGGTGGAGCGCAACTTCGGCTACGCCATCGCCCGGGCCTATGCCGGTCATTCCGCCGGCGGGGGAGATGCCGGAACCACCGCCACCTACGTTCGCGCAACTATCCACGAGGTTGCTGCCGCGCTGGCGGCACTTACCGGTGAGCCACATCCGCTGGCGTAGTGGGGTGTTGGGGCGGGCCCTGTCCTAGGCGGACTGGGTCCGCCCCAAACGATTGGAGTGGGCCCCTCCGGTAGGCGCTCGCCGTCGTACAGCGCGGTTACGGTGACGGCTATGGGCTTTCCGCAGGTGCCGAGTCCTCGGCGGTCCGCCGAGGATGACGCTGACCAGGCCTTGCCGTTTGCCATCGGACTGGACGACGCGTCACCGGAGCGGGTCGCTGCGGTGGCCGCTGTGCTGGTCAATACTTGGCAGGCGGATTCGGGTCGGTTTGCGGCGGCGGCCGCGGTGTGCCGACGCCGGCAGGGCGAGGGGGACGAGGATGTTTGGGGGGAGACTGCGAACCTTCTGGACCGGGCCCTGCGCATAGTCCACGACGCCGGTGCCGACAACGACGATGATGCTCGGGTCCGGCTCCTCGGACAACTCTTCCCGGATCCAGGGCCCTTCCGGTGGGACACGGCGCGACGCCGCGATCCTGTGTGGTGGCTGCGCCGCCTGGCGGCACTGCGCGTCCGCGCGGTCCACCTACCAGCCGGCGCGCCTGCCGGGTTCCAGCGGCTGGTCCTTCGTCGGGGCCTGCTCGTCGTCGGTCAGGTCGACTTCCAGGTGTGCCAGGGGTGTCGGCGTGGCTACCTGCGGAAGATCAGCGTTGATGGGGCCGCCAAAGGCTATGGGATCGGCACCCGCGCCGTGCTCAAGCTCTATCGGCGGTACCCGGGCCTCACCTGGTACACGACCACTCAGTACGACACCGCTGGGACGTTTTGGCAGAAGGTCGCGCGGCGAACGGATGGGGCTTTTACCGAGAACCACGACGGCGCGTGCGAGCACATGAAGATCGACCGACGGGCCTGACCCACACGTCGGCATAGCTCAGCTGTTGCGGTGACCATAAACCTTGACCGGGTTGGCACCAAGGCAGGAGTCGTCACGCTGTCCCTCATGGGCCAACGTGACAACCGGGAGTCTGATGTCCGACGGCTCCTCGACGATTTGTGCATCAAGCTGGGCTTCTGCCTGCCACCCGAGGAGAGCCAACGGCTTCGCGAGTCCCCTCCGGTGAGGTGGACAGCTTCACTGATGGGGTCTTCGAGGCCGAGGGAATGGGCGACATGAGGTACACGGACCTCCGCCGTCAGGTACGAGGGGTCGTCGATCAGTAAATGAGGCGATGGGTAGGGACCGAGGATCAAGCAGCCGGAGGTCAGACCCGGTGAACGTTCGTGGTCACCGCACTATGCAGGGGATCCGCCGGCCCGCGGTTTTCGGCGACGGTGCGGTGGGCTGGTGCGCGATGAGGTTGTTCGGCTCCAGCCAGACCTCGTGTGAGGCTCTACGTCGCTGACCTGCTCGGACGCGGGATATCCACAGGGAAGCACCAGGTGGGGTGGACGAGGCGCGGCCGATTGTCGGAGGCTTCCCGCATGGAGTTCCCGGAAGCAGCCACCATCCTGAGTGCGCGTCTCGCCGCTGGCGGTGACAGCCTCGCCGCCGCCGGCGCCGTCCACCTGGCCATCGAAGCCTGGAAGCACTTGGGCGGGGTTGATCCCGCGTGGGACCGCCTCGGACTGGAGGTCCTGGACGTCCGCAGCCGCCTTTACGAGGACGACGTCGTCGTGGACGCGGCTGCCCCGGACGCCGACGGGCCCGAGGTGCGGGCTGCGGTGAGGGATCTCATTGAGCACCTTGCCCAGCACCACGATCGCCGTGCCGTCGCCGAGGATGGGCTGGCTCAACGGCTCGACCACGACGCGGCCGCCCAGCAACTACGCCGGGCGGCAGCGGCCCTGGCATGACGGTCGGCTTCTGGTACGAGGAGGCGCAGCGGGCGATGCGGGCGGCCACTGCGGCGGTGACCAGACGCCGTGCGGGGACCGCTGGGGAGATCAACGGTCTGGTGGGTGCCCGGTCGGACCTCTATCACCAGCTGGCCAGGGTGACGGAGCTGCTGGTCGGTGGTCGTCCGGTGGCGGAGGTGCCGGACAAGGCGGCTGCCGCGCTGGTTCTCGGGCGGCATGGGCAGAGCCTGACCCGGTTCTATGTGGGGTTGCGGGCCGCCGCAGTGGTGAACGAGCGGCTACCGCCAGCACCGGAGGTCTCCGATGGCGCGGCACGGTCGCTGCGCCGGGCCGCTGACGCGATTGGCGTCATGGGTGACATCATCGCCGGTCACGTTCCACCCGGGCGGCGTCCCGATACGCCAGAGGGGATCGCTATCCGTGCCGGGGGCGGTGTCCAGGGAGGGCTTGGTGATATTGCCCGGCTCGCCGTGGATGCCGTGCGGCTCGACGGCCGCCTTCCCGCTTGGCTGGACCGGGGTGGACCTCTGGCGCAGACGTACAGGCCGGTGGCGGAGGCAGCCAGATGGACGAGCGGCAGCCGGTTGAGCGCCGTCGCCAAGGAGCTGGTCGCGGCCGCGAAGGCTCAGCCCGACCTACGTGAGCTTGATATCGCCCGGTCGCCGCTGCATCCGGCACCGGCGGTGGACACCGTCGATGCGGCGATCGCAGCGGTCCGCGCTGCGCGAACCTGGCTGTGGCTTCACCCCGCCCAGGTCACGGGAGTGCACCTTCAGGTCGGGACGCAGCTCGGCCTGGCGGCGCACGTCCTCACGGCCGACGGATCCCTGGCGATGACCGGGGGTTGGCGGCAGGCGGCGATCGCCGCTGCCGAGCTACGCGCGGCACCGGCGGCCGGCCCGGCCCAGGACACCGTCGCCGAGATGGGCGAGGCCCTGCGGTGGGCCCGCTCGCTGCTGGGCCCTGCAGCAGCCCGGGGGCACATGCAGCATCGGGGGAGGGACGCCGCGCGGCTCGGCAGCGAGATGTTGCTGATGGCCGCCGCCCTCCACCGAGGCCTACGCACGGCGACGCAGCGGCGGAATCTGTTCGTTCGAGGGGATGCCATCCTCGAGCGTCCCGCCGGTTCGCTGGTCTACCGAGCCGCTCCCCATTGGCGGCCCGCAACAGCCGACGATGACCTTGTGCGCGACCTCAGCCGGGCGTTGTGGCAGATTGTCGGGTCCGGCGCCGAGGGTGATCCGGCGAGCATGGTCGCTCATGTGCTTGCCCAACCGCCTCGCCCGCGAGCGGTGAGCCCAGCAGCCGCAGAGAGCCGCAGTCCGAAGCCGGATGTGCTGCCGGACGACCGGGCGCGCCCGGGTCCCAGGCAGGGAGAGGGTAGGCAACCAAACCCGGCTGGCGCCGAAACCTTGGCTGCGGTGTCGGGCAGGGAGGCGGTTGAAGATGGCGGAGTGCCGTTGTCGGGCGAGATTCTGATCGACTAGTTCGGCGGCGGCGAACCGGTACACGTCGTACCCGTGAAGCCGCGGTTCCCGGTCTTCGGCGACCGGTTCGCCGTAGCGATGAGGCTCGGCACGGCCGTCAGGGCGTACGTAGTGCTGGACGCCATCGCGCTCGATGACGGTGCGGATACCTGGGGAAGTAGCAGCAGGAAGTACATGCGCTGTCGCGACAGGGGCGGTTTACCTGGGGCATGGTGGGCTCGCGTGTACGGGTCGCAATGCAGGTAGACCTCAGGGATCACGGGTCTTCGACAGCCTCCCGCAGGCTGACGAATTCGTCATCGTGCAGCTTCGGTTCGTTGGCGGCCATGTGCACGACGTCGTTGCCCAGGTGCTCGCCCCTGACGAGCCGAAGCGGCGACGCCGCCGCGACGGGCGCTGACGGCTGAGTCGAAGTGACCCTGAAGGCTGACAAGACGAACATTTGTTGTAGCCGATCTTCGCCCGTTCCGGGTGGCCCCTCACCGACGATGGGCGAGGGGACAGGGATGATGAGCTTTCACAGCCCGCGCAGGCGGTGAGTCCGGCCCGGCGCCGGGCTGCGGCGGATCTCGCGTTGCGCCGGCCGGTCGCGCCGATGCTCGCCGCGCCGGTCGATGTGGTACCCGAAAGTCCCGACCTGCTTCATGAACCCAAGTGGGACGGGTGGAGGTGCATCGCCTTCCGCGAGACCGACGGGGTGTACCTGCAGTCGCGGGCTGGCCGGAACCTCACCACCTACTTCCCGGACATCACCCGGGCGATCCGGACGCTCCCGCATGGGGTGGTGCTGGACGGTGAGCTGATCGTGTGGGAGCGCGGCCGGACGAACTTCGCGCAGTTGCAGCGGCGCGTCACCGCCGGCCGCGGCCTGCTGCGCCTGGTCCACGACTGCCCCGCCCACTACGTGCTGTTCGACCTTCTCGCGGACGCCGGCGGGCAGGTGGTTCTGAATTTGCCGCTGTCGGAGCGGCGAGTCCGGCTGGAGCGGCTGCTCGCTGACGCGCCGGCGCAGCTCGCCGTGACGCCGCAGACGACCGACATGCGGCTGGTGGCGGACTGGCTGCTGACCTGGACCGTCGCGGCCGGGATCGAGGGCGTGGTTAGCAAGCGGCTGGCCGGGCGGTACGAGCCTGGCCGGCGCGGCTGGTGGAAGTTCCGGACCCGGATCGTGACCGAGGCGATCGTCGGCGGAGTGACGGGCAGCATCCGCAACCCCGACACCCTGTTGCTCGGCCGGTTCGATCGGAGGGGACGGCTGCGGTACACGGGGCGGACACACCCGCTGACGGGCCTCCAGCGGACGGAGCTCGCCGGGCTGCTGTCTCCGCTACGGCCTCGGCAACACTACAGTGCCGCCGTGGTGCACCCGTGGCCGGAGCCGTTACCCGCGTCCTGGTCCGGACAGCTGGACCGGCCGGAGCCGCTGCGGTACGTGCAGGTGGAACCCAGCGCGGTGGCGGAGATCGACGCCGACGTGGCGTTCGAACACGGACGATGGCGGCACCGGGTGAGGTACGCGCGCTTCCGGCCGGACATGTCGGTGTACGACGTACCGCTGCTGCTCGGCGAGGAGGAGGGCTACTTCGGCGACCTGGGGTGAGTGTCCGTGGGTCTGCTGATGAGCGGCGGGTGCTGCCGGATCCGCTGCAGCACGCCTCAAACAGTCACCTGAGCCCGAGCCGCTTGCATCCGCTTCTGGCCGATGAGAGCGCGCTCCAAGGCCGCAATGAACGGTGAGTGCCCGGGTGGCCGAGGACTCGGGCGGCTGCTGGTGCGCTTCGTAGCGTCCGACCGTCAGCTGAAGAACCATTCTTGTCAGTCCCTCCCGCTACTGTCGATAGCCGGGGTGAGCAGGACGAATTGAGCTACCACGGTAGGCGTTCCCCGTGGATTCGCTAGCGGACGGCCCACAGCCCGGGCACTCACTGTTGATACGTCGGGTAGGTGGCACGTGGAGGAGATCAGGCGATGCCGGCGTTGGTGACGCAGTTCGACGAAGCGCTGAGGAACATCGAGCCGACGGAGGCCGACAAGACGAACGCGCCGTTGGCTCATGCAGAGGTGAGTGATGCGCTCGCCGACGATTCGGTGATCGCAGGTTGGGGTTTCGAGCGGCTGCTCATCGGTAGCTACAAGCGGCACGTCAGCATCCGGCGGATCAAGGACGTCGACGTATTCGGCCGGCTAACCGAGGTGGGGAGTGACGTCTTGCCGAGCACGCTCCTGGGCGAGTTCGAGCGTGTACTGAGGAAGGCGTTCCCGCCAGTTGACGGCAAGACGCGGGTACACCGGCAGGCGCGCAGCCTCCAGGTGAGCTTTCCGGAGTACGACGGGCTGTACGTGGACGCGGTCCCGGCGCGGCCATGGACTTCGCCTACTGGCGTCGAGGCGTGGCAGCTGCCGAAGCGCGAGGACGGTGACGATCCGCAGGGCTGGCAGGCGACGAACCCTCATGAGCTGACCCGCCTGACCAGTGAGTTGAACAACGCGGACAACTTCGACGGCTTCTACGTGCCAACTATCAAGCTGCTGCGGCAGACGCGCCGAAGTCTGGTGGGTAAGCGCAAGCCCGGTGGGCTCACCGTCGAGATTGCCGCCCTGCACGCTTTCCGCACCGGCCTGGTTGAGGGGCCGACGCAGGCCGACTACTACGCCAGCGCACTACGGGAGACCGGGAACGTCCTGCACGACGCGTTCGTACTCGACTTCGGGCTCGATGATCCGACGATCCCCGGCGAGAAGGTGGCCGTCCGGGCAGAGGACGAGGACAAGCGCGACCTCGCCAATGCCTTTCTGGACGCCGCCGATCGGGCCGAGGAAGCTTTGGCCAGCGATAATCGGTGCGCTGCCGCGAAGGCGTTTCGTGATCTGCTCGGTAAGGCCGTCGATGACCAAGGGGACAACGACTACGTGTTCCCGATGCCCGCGGACTGCAACGCTGACGGCACCGCCAAGCGGTTCGCGTCAGTGACCGCTGGAGACCGTGCCGTTCCAGCAGGTAACCGCCGGTTCGGATGACCACCGTCGAAGGAAGCGACGCGGCCGAAGCGCTGCGTATCGGCAGGGCCGTCGCCCGCGACGCGCTCCTGGACGTTCTGGCCCAGGCCGGCTTCCGGCGTGTTGCCGGCCCAGAGGATCGCTGGCGCGGTGCCCTGACGTTCCAGCCAGCCAATCGAGACAACGGGTCGGTGCGAACGACGCTGGTCGAGGTCGTCCTTGAGGAAGACTTCCCCTTCACTGCACCGAAGGTCTTGCCGCTGAGCCGTGGCTGGGCCGAGCAGGTAACCGGGCGAACGTTCACCGACAGCTATTACGAGGCCAGCAACGGCTGGCACCGCGACCTCGACCGTGCGATGTGCCTGTTCATCCAGGCAGATCACACTCGGATCCCCTGGGCCGACGGCGAGCAGTTGCTGGACCAGGCCCGTGCCTGGCTGGCCCAGGACGCGGCAGGGTGGGGCGACGACGTACCCGCGCTGGACCTCGACCGGTACCTGCACCCCTCGGCAGAGCGAGCCCTCATCCTGTACGGCAATCTGGCCGGACACGAGGGCAAAGTGCTCCAGCTGCGCCGGAAACGCCACGGCGTTCTTCGCGTCGGCCCAGTAGCGGCGCCTCGCCGGCAGGGCCGCGCCAGCGGCCACCGAATCTGGCCGTCCGACACAGTGCTGATACTGAACGCTAAGGAATTGGACGGCCCGATCCGAGACTGGGATGATCTCTGCGCCGCCGTTGACGCTGACGGTGCCCGTACTCTGGCCCGCGCCTACGACGACGGCCTGCGGAAGGTAATGCTGATCTACCGCCACCGCACGGCGCGAGGAGTACTGGGACTCGCGCTCGCCGCCGACAAGGACGACAAGGTGACCGTGAAATCCTTGAAGACGGCTCCCGACGACCTCACCACGCGCACCATCCGCGCTCATCCCCGAACGGAGGAGCTCGCCAGCAAACGAGTCGCGGTCGTCGGCGTCGGCGCTATCGGGTCGGTGGTCGCTGACCTGCTACATCGCAGCGGCGTCGGGGAACTGGTGCTGATCGACGGTGACCTCCTTCTGCCGGGCAACACCACACGCCACCTGCTCGACGGCGATGCAGTCGGGTTGCCGAAGGCGCGTGCAGTCGCGGAAGCCCTGTGCAAGACACGCCCCCGGTTCGGTGCCGTGCAGTGGCAAGACGAGCGGCTGCGATCCGTTGCCGACGCTCTCACCCTGCTCGCCGGTCACGATGTTGTCGTCGATGCCACGGCCGACTCCACCGCCACCGCAATGCTCACTGCGGCGGCGCGAGCTGGCGCCGGGCACCTGCTGTCCGTGTGCGTCCTCGCTGACGGCTACGCCATCCGAGTCGACCGCGCTCCCGTCCGTGACGGCGAGCAGCCGCTGCCACTCCCGCAACTGCCGCCACCCCACAGTAACGTCTACGAAACCGGGTGCGGCAGCCCCATCAGCCAGACACCACCGGCGGCGGTGTGGGAGGCCGCCGCCCTTGCCGTCCGCCACACCACCGGCCTGCTGCTAAATCCCGGCGCCGCCGCGCCTGGCGAACAACGTGCCCTCGCCGAAGGGCAAGATCAGTGACTGCATACCAGGGCCCGGGCGATCTCCTCATTACCCGGCAAACCCTCGACGCGATGATCGCCGACGGAATGGCGGCGCTTCCGCACGAAACTGGCGGCATCCTGCTCGGCTTCCGCACACCAAACCTCATTGTGGTCACCCGCACGGTCACGGTCGCGGATCCGCAGAGCAGCCGACGCAGCTACCTGCGGCGCCACCGCCAAGCACAAGCCCGAATGGCCATCGGGCGCGGCGATGCCCCGCCTGTGGTGGGATACGTCGGCGAATGGCACACCCATCCCGCTGACATTGGCCCAAGCCGGACCGACCTGCGCGCCCTCGCAGCCATCGCCCGCCTCGCCCAGGGGCCCGTAGCACTCGTCGTCCTCGCCGACCCAGCCCAGAGGCTCTCGCATCTCCACGGCCGCGTTGCAATCCGCCAAGACATTTGGCCCGTGGTCGCCATCAACCCCGTCCAGATCGAGAAGGCTGAGGTGGCGATCACCGAGGACGCGGCAGCCAGCCTGGAAGCCGAAGCCACGGCCCTCACGACAAGGGAGTCTTCTTGAGCGCCAAATCCGACGACAACCGGCCATTTAACCTGCGCACCGCCTTCGCCGCGAAGTCGAAGCGACTACGGGCCGTCATGGAGGCCGCACCGGAGCTCGTCGGTCACATGCCGACCATCGGCGACGGCAGCGAAGCCGAATGGATCACGATGCTTCGCGACTTTCTACCGAGGCGATACGCCGTCGACAAGGCCTTCGTCGTCGACAGCTGCGGCCACCAAAGCCTCCAACTCGACGTCGTCGTATACGACCGGCACTTCACCCCATTGTTCTGGGAGATGGGCGATGCTCTCTTCCTGCCCGCAGAGAGCGTCTACGCCGTCTTCGAAGCCAAGCAGGAACTCAACCTCGAATATCTGCGCGAGGCCGGAGAAAAGGCGGCCAGCGTCCGCCAGCTGCATCGCACAACCGCGCCCATCGTGCACGCAGGCGGCACCGTCAATAATCCGAAGCCACCGCCGCGAATCCTCAGTGGCCTGCTGGCCTGCCGGAGCCGCTGGAATCCACCCTTCGGCCCCGCACTGCGCAAAGGCTTGGACAATCTCACCGAGGACGAGCGCATCGACCTCGGCTGCGGTCTCGAACATGGCGCGTTCGAGCTACCCGAACACACCAGCGCGGATCCCGGCCTCGTCACCGCGGACGCCGAGGTCGGTCTAGCCTTCTTCGCGATGCGGCTCCTTGCCCGGCTCCAACAGATGGGCACGGTCTCAGCTATGAACATCGACGCTTACACTTCCGTGCTCGCGCAGCGGTCTCGTGAACTGCCAACAGAGGTTCCGGCACAACAATAGCGCTGTGACTCGGCCTGCGATCTTTAGCGCCCGGTCAGCGCGAACGCAATCATCGTCGCTGCACGGCCGGTTGAGGCTCAACTGGCAGGCCACCCTATCAGCGTAATCGGTAGCTCCAGCGACCCCGTAGGTACCCGAACGGAGCCGGTTTGTTTCGTGCGGGTCTCGAACGTGGCCTGGGACGGCGTCATGATCAGGCGAACGAGTTTGCCGAGTTGGCGACCGACCATGATGTTGGGCGACTCCAGTCATATCTCCTTCGATATTCAAAGGAGTGCCAGCTATCGAAGCCCGGCTGCGCGCGCTCTCTCCAGGAACGCAACGTGAGAATGCAGGTTACGCTCTGGGATACGCCACAAGCGTGCCACTCTCGGTAAACCGGATAGCATCGCGGCGGACTCTTCGCCGATGTTAGAGAGAAACGATTCGTAGGGTCGACGAAACCTACCCACTAGCATCTCGTATGTCTCGGAATCTACCTTCTCCCACATACTTAACATTGCAACTGCTGTAAGTACGGCTGCAGCAGGTCCGGATAGCGCTGCGGCGACCGTGGCAGCTGCCGCGCCCGCAACTGGGACGCGTAGCCGAGCGACAAGTCCTTGAGACTCACGCGCGACTGCCTTCGCAATCTGCCCACGCATACGACTCTCTCGTTTTGACCCAATATCGGCGAGATGTTCCTCCAGCTCTCGTCGCCGCCGCCGGAAAGGGCCAGCTTCAGCCCGAAGCGAAGCCAGCTCTTCCCAGAAATTATCTAATGAATTGATCCTGCCGAGGAGTGCAGATAGGAAAACTGGCAACTCGAGGGTGGACGACTCCTCTTCTCGGCGTTTCCGTACCGCCTCTTGGATTACCGAAACGGAGCGGATCTTCTCCTCCGCTACCACCATTCTTTTATGTTCAAGCGCTCTAAATGGTGCACGAAATGCTGAGGCTGAATATGGAACCTCAAGCATGGCGGCAATCTGCGAATTGATTAGGCTGCGATGATTTGCTTCACTGACCACGGCGCGGAGAAATCCAGATTCGTCTTCGCATTCACCTGTAGACCAATCCGAATCGCCTCCACTGATACGAGTCCAGTCCAGAAAGACGTCCGCGGTTGGCGACAGTCCCGAATAGACAGTACGGTGTAGGCAGTCACCAATCAAATCGTCATGATCGATCCGTCGGCCCAGGAGAGTACTCCACACGCGAGCGGCTTGCGCTAGCTCCTCACGCCCAAGCGGGCTAGCGTTTTCGCGCAGCGCTTCCATCCTTTTGAGCACGCTGGACACGATGTTGGCCAGCGCATATCCGACTGGTTTTACCTCAAGTTCACCACTGGTTCTCGCAACGCCACGGTCGAGTGGAACAAAAACCCTTTCGCCGAGCTGTTCATTCCACTTCTCCGAAGAAGATCCTGCGAAGTGCATTACGTGATCATAAAGAACTACCGAGCGGACCAGTGTTCCAAGATCGAATAGAGCGGCGGGCGACGGCATGTCTGCCATGTCGACAACGCGCTGACATGAGTACAGCATCGTAGTGTCCGTGAAGACGGCAACTCCATCCTTCCGGTCTTTAACAGACTTAACCCAGTCGCGCATTGCAGCGGATCCATTTCGCCAGGAGAAGGGGCCATCGGGATCTACCGACTCCGCCAGTGAAGAAATCCCAAACTCCGCCACAGAACGGGCTACGGAATCGCGAGGCGGGAGCCACGCCCGATTACGTGATGCCGTCACCCCCATCAATGCCAACCTGAAGGCTGCAGCGCTATCGCCTACACTCATACTTCTAAGGTTACACGGCTGCAGCAATCTCGCTCATTTCGCCAATTCGAATGATACACTCTCGACAAAGGCCCGAGTCGATCACCACTGTGTCCGAATCTGGCGATCGTCGTAGGCATTCTGTGGCATATGCCGGAACGCACACTCTCATGGCCGCTGACCGAGCGGTCCGGTAGCCAGGCGTCATGGGCAGCCGCCGGCTTCAAGAGAGCGTGCCAGAGGCCTCATGTTGGGCTGGCGAATACAGCAGGTAACGAATACCGCGCACCGCCAGGCGCTCGGCGGGAAATGTCCGTGTACGACATGCCGCTGCTGCTCGGCGAGGAGGAGAGCTACTTCGGTGAGGCGTGAGGGTAAACAGTTGTCGGTCCCGTGTGCCACGATCGGCTGCTGCGAGCAGACCACGACGTTCCTGGGGCTGGCGAGGCTGGACGCAGGCCGCGGCTGCCGTCGCCGGCTGCGAGGCGCTCCAAGCAAATGGGGGCCTATTGCCTTGAGTTGTCTGATTCCTGCTCAGAGCCAGGTCGGTGGCGTGGTGTCTTGCTGTCGCCCCCTCGGGCGGTTTCCTCAACCCGTAGAAGGTTGTCGATGATCACGGCGATGCCGTCTTGGGCGGCGGGTGAGAGCTTGGTGATGGATCGTGCCATCACGCGGACGCGCCGGCTGTGTTCTTCAGGCTCTTCTTGATCGCCGAGTAGGTAGCCGGCGGGTACGTCGAAGAACTGGGCGAGCGCGCGGAGCGTGGATGCTTTGGGGTTGATTCGAGGTGCGCGCAGCAGGTTGCGGATGCCTTCGGCGGTGATGCGGTGGCCGGCTTTGGTGAGTTCCCGGGCAACTTCGGCCTCTGTGTAGGGTGGCCGGCCTTCGGTGTTGGCCTCGAAGAGGGTTCGGAGCCTCGTTTGGATCAGGTGTGAGGCTGCGGCCTCGGCCTGGTCGGCTGGTGTGTCCTTCATGGAGTCCCCCAACTCCAACCACAGTTGGCCACAACAAAAACTGCGGTTGACGCTCTTCTGTGACCTGTGCTTAGCTCTCAGTATCGCTCGCAACTGCGGTTCGGTTAAACCCGAACTGGAGTTGCCTGGAGCGTAGCGGATCGGGTCGCCGTACGCGAGATGGCATCCCGGCCGCGAGCGGCGACGCAGGAGGGGACACGTCGTCGCTGTAGGGCCTGCTTCGTCTGGTCAGCGTCCAGGCCGTGACAGTAACGGGGGACCGGCCGCGTCGATGTCGACGTCGGTCTGTGCTGTACGGCAAGCCTTACGGGGAGGCGGACGTGCAAGGTCCATCGGACGAGCAGCCCGAACAGCTCGCCGCCCGTGCGCCTTCGGGCGGGCGCGGCGGTGGGCAGGGGGAGCTGGCGGGCAGGGAGAGGGCCCTCCCGCCGGCTCCCACCCCCGAACAGATCGCGGCCCGGGCCTTGGCCTCGGTGCCTTCGGGGCCGCGCCTTGTCGGTGAGGCGGTGGTGCGGGAGATCCCGCGAGAGTTCGGCGCGGGAACCCGGGTGGAGACGCTGTGGTGGCGGGCGGCGTCGCTGCGTGCGGGCTGTCCACTGGTGTGTGTGTCCTCGGCGGACGGCGGCGTCGGGCGGTCCGCGCTGACCGTCGGGCTCGGCGGGCTGCTGGCTCTTGCTGTTCCCGATCCGGTGGTAGCGGTCGATGCGACCTTGCGGGCGTGGGGTGGCCTGGAGCATCGGGTGGCCCGGCGCAGCTCGTCGACGGTGTGGGACGCGGTGGCCGCGGATGCCGGCTTGGCGGAAGGCGGGGCTGCGGAGCGGTTGACGCAGGTAGGGCCGACGGGGCTACGGGTGCTGGTTGGGGAGAGCAAGTTGACCGCGCAGCGGCGCCCACCGACGTGGCCGGAGATGTTCGGCGTGATCGGCCATCTGCGGTCGGTGTACCGGTTGGCGCTGTTGGATCTGCCGACGGCGGACAGTACATCGACGTGGCGGACGCTGGGCTGGTCGACGGTGCCGGTGCTGGTGTCGAGGGCGACGGTGGACGGGGTGCAGCACACGCTGCGGCTGCTGGCCCACATGCGCGGTGCGGGCCTGGCGCATGTGCCGGACCGGGCGGTGGTGGTGGTTATGGCGACCTCGCCGTCCGTGGCGCGTGAGGTGCGGGCGGTGGAGCAGTTGGCGCGGCAGGCTGCTGCGGAGCTGGTGCGGGTGCCGTATGACCCGGGGCTTGCGCGGGCGGATCCGCTTGACCCGCGGGCGCTGAGTAAGGCCACTCGGTCGGCGTTGACCGAGGTTGCCGCGGCGGTGATCGACCGGTGTCCGGTCGAGCCAGCGGCTGTCCTTGGTCCGGGATCGTCGGCCTCTAACGGGGAGGACTAATCGTGTTGCATCAGCTTGCGGCGGCCCTGACGGTGCGCGCCCCGGCGGTGGCGGCGCTGTTGGCGCCGACGCCGACGCCCGAGCCGTCGGGTGATGGTTTCGACTTCAGCCGGATCAGCCCGGACCCGTCGGCTGTGCCGCGGTCGGACCTGTTCTACAAGCTGGCCAACGCCGCGCTGTTCCTCGGTGTGATCTCGGCGGTGGCGGGGCTGGCGGCGGGGGCGATCGCGTTCGGCATCGGCCCGATCTTCGGCGCGCACATCATCAGTGATCGCGGGAAGTCGATGATGTGGAAAGCCGGCCTGGTGGCGATCGTCGTCGGGTCAGCCACGTCGATTATCGCGTTCCTGCTTACCGAGATTTAGCAGGTGGCGGTCATGAGCAGAGCGGAGTTCAAGTCGACTACCGGCCGCCGGATGCCGATGGTGGCTGCAGTGCTGGTCGTGGTGGCGCTCGCCGGTGTGGCGGTGTTCGCCGCCGGGCGTGCGAGTACGCCGGAGCGGCAGGTGATCGCGCGGTATGTCGAGCGGGTGCAGGCCGGGGTGCCGGTGGGTTTCCCGGGCACGCCTCGCGGCGGCGGAGACGCGGCGGCGGCGTACACGCAGGCGCTAGCCTCTGCCGGTACGCGGTCTGCGACGAGCAGGCAGGCGATGGTGGACCTGATCGCCGCCGAGGGAGCCGGATCGGCGGTGCACCCCCTCGTGGGGCCGGCGGCGCACGGAGAGACGATCTCGCAGACGGTCGTGGCGCGGGTCTGGGTGCCTGACGCGGACCTCGACGCGGTGGTGCCCGAGGACCGCGAGGTGTCGGTGCGGATGCTCGTCTGCACCTTGAGCGGCGCCACGACGAGCAGCCCTGCGGATCCGAATGCCGGATTGGCGGGCGGCTGGTACGTGCAGTCGGCGACGGTGCGGTGGTCGCAGGCTCGGTGGCGGCTGGTGACAGCGGAGCGTCCGGTGCCGGTGCCGCCGCCGGATCAGCGCGGTGCGCGCCGCGACGGCGGACCGCGGGACATGCAGCCCCTCGTCGACGTGCTCAGCTCGCGGTCGTGGGCGCCGGGGACGGTGTGACGGATGGCCGTGGTGCCCGCGATGCTCCGGCTGCTGCTGACGGTGGTGTCGCTGACGACGGTCGGGCTGACTGCTGCGGGACGGGCTGCGGCGGCACCGACGCCGGTCCCGTCGCCGTCGGCTTTGGCCTGCCCCGCACCTCCAGTCGATGGCCGGCCTGGTGTCGGTGCGGAGCCGCTGGCACAGCCGCAGGTGAATTGGTGCCAGCCATGGGTGCGGTGGCGGGCGGGCGATGGTTGGACGACGGTGTGCAGCGCGGCGGCCAGCGCCGCGGATCAGGAACGCTGCGACGCGATGGCGCTGACCGTGCAGTCACCGCCGCCGGACGGCACGCCATCGGTGCTCGATGAGCGCCTGCCTGCCGCTGGTGAGCAGCCGGTGCGCTGCGAGCGTCTGGACGAGAAGGCAACGCAGGACCAGGCGAACGCCGAGCGGTGGAAGGCGAAAGCGGACCGCTGCCGCGCGCTACGCCCGGTGCTGGTGGCGTCGTCGTCACTCAAGCCGTCGTCGGAATGTGGCCTGGTGGACGTGTCCTGCAAGGTGGGAGCGCAGGTCAAGGAGGCGGCGCGCACTGGCTTCGAAGGCCTGGCCGACATTGCCGTCGCAGGGTTCGCGTGGGCGCTGGGCAAGTTGGCCGAGGTGGTGTTCACGCAGTCCTCCACCGTTGCCGACGAGCCGTTCTACGGCGTCTACAACGACATCAGCGGGGTGCTGATCGTCGTGGTGCTGGTGGTCTTTGTGCTCTCGACGGCGATCAACGGACTGCGGCTGAGTGGACCTGGGCCGCTGTCGAGCCTGGGCGGGCTGGTCCGGGCGATGTTCGGCATCGCGTTCGCCGGCGGTATCGCGTACCTGCTGATGGCGGCCTGGGACGAGGCGACGGTGGCGTTGATCGCCCGCAACCAGCAGCGGGACTGGCAGCCGAGCATGTGGGTCGACGCGCTCAACACGCTCACCGCCGACACCGGCACGATCCTGCTGGCCTTCGTCGTCGCGATCGTTGGCGTGATCGGGCTGGTGCTGGTGTTCGTGATGCTGCTGTTCCGGTCGTTGCTGGCCGCCGGGGCGGCGCTGTTCGGGGCGATGGCGATGACCGGTCAGGTCATGGCCGAGACCCGCGCGTGGGGCCGGAAGTGGTTCTGGACCTGCAACGCGCTGGCCAGCAGCAAGTTCTTCATCGCCGCGCTCTGGATCTACGGCACCCGCACCACCTACGAGAGCGACAACGTGGTCAACGTGCTGCGGGGCTTGTTCATCATCGTGCTGATGGTCCTCGCGCCGTGGATCCTGCTGCGGCTGACGAGCATGTGGGACGGCTACCTCGCCGACGTCGACGCCCGCGGGTTTCTGACCTCGGCGGCCACGGCGGTGGGGATGGACGCCGCGTCGCGGCGCTTGGCCGAGCCGTTGAGCGGCGGCGGTGGCGGCATGGACGCGACGTCGCTGATGCAGGGCAACTCCGAGGCCATCCCCACTAACCCCGGCGGGCCAGTCGGCGCGCTCGCCGGGCTACCCGACACGGTCGAGGCCCTGCACGGCCGGGGGGACAGTGACCAGTTCGGCGAGCCCGCCGGGCAGGCGGGCGGCGAGCAGGGCGGGGGCGAGAACACCGACGAGGCCGCCGGGGTGGAGCGCGACTCCCGCACAGCGCAGGGCGATGTGGCCCACGGCCAGCTCACGCTGCCCGGCGACGCCACCGGCGAGCAGGGTGCGCTGCCGGTGACCCCGCAGGGGGCGCGCGAACAGGCAACCGCGTTCACCGGAACGGATGCCCCGGTCGCAGGCGGCCCACCGTCTGGTGGCAACGGCGCGCCGGGTCTTGGCGGCAGCCCTGAGCTGCCGGTTGACGAGGCCGGTAGCGGAGGCGCGACACCGACGAGCAGCAGCCCGGCTGCCGGCCAGGCGGGCGGGGCGGCGGGCGGGCAGGGCGGTGCCGCCGCTGCCGGCGCAGCCGCCGAGATTCCGATCGTGCCCGTGTAGGCGAGCAGAGGAGTAGGGCGTGACTCAGTTCCACTTTCCTCCGCGGTCCACCCGTGGGTCGATCCTGGGCTTCTCCTGGGGGCAGATCGGCACGGCGGTGGCTGGGGTGATCTGCCTGGTCATCGCCGCGAACATGCTGGCGGTCGGCCGGCAGGGCGCCGCCGGTGGTCTGCTGCTGGCGGCGGTGCTGCTGCTCACGATCGGGCTGTTGCGGATTCGGGGTCGCCGAGTCACCGAGTGGACGCCGATCGTCGCGGGGGCTTTGGCGCAGCGGGTAGCCCGGCAGGACCGCTACCGCGGCGCGGTGTGGGCGGCGAATCCAGGCACGAAGCATCTGCACCTGCCCGGCCCGGCGGCCGGCTACCAGTGGCTACCGGCGGTGGCTGCGGACGGGCTGACCGAGGTGGGGTTGCTGCACCACCGGCGGGAGGGCAGCGTGACCGCGACGCTGACGTGCGCGGGCAGCAACCTCGTCCTGGCGGACACGTCGGTGCAGCATCAGCGGCTCACCGCGTGGGCGGACGTGGCGAACCTGCTCGGCACCGAGTACGCCGACAGCGGCCTTGCGCGGTGGTCGCTGACGGCGCGAGCGGTGCCGGACGTCAGCAACCGGGCACAGCGGTACCTCGCGAAGCAGGCGGTCGACACCGGCGCGGCGGCGTACCGGTCGCTGGCCGAGCTCACTGCGGCGGCAGGGCCTGGCACGCAGCGCCACGACGTGTTCCTGACCGTGGTGTTCGACGTGCGGAAGCTGTCCGGAGAGGTCGCCGACGCGGGCGGCACGGACGCGGCTATCGCCACGGTGGTGCTGGACAAGCTGACCGGTGTTCGGGCGGCGGTGCGGGAGGCCGGCATCGAGACTGGGGGCTGGTTGACGCCCCGGCAGTACGCGGCGGTGCTGCGTGGCCAGTTCGACCCGGAGGACAGCGACCTCGAGGTGGCGCCGCACGCGGCGGGGCCGGTAGCGGCGGAGACGGTGGGCTGGTCGTCGTACCGGCACGACTCCGGTTTCTCGCAGACGCTGTGGGTGTACGAGATGCCCCGCCAGCCGGTCCCGATGACGTGGATGACGCCGCTTTTCACCCGCACCGTCGGCCGGCGCACGGTGACGGTGGTCGCCGAGCCGGTGCCGGCGCAGCTGGCGCAACTGGCGACCCGGCGGGACAAGGTCGCCCGCGCCGGTGACGAGGTGACCAAGCGGCGGATGCGGCTGGTCCGCACCGCCCGGGAGGACGAGGAAGCCCGCGCGGTCGAGCAGATCGACCGGGAGCAAGCCGCCGGGCACGTCCGCTACCGGTACGCCGTGCTGGTCACCGTGACGGCCGACAGCCCGGAGCAGCTGCGCTACGACGTGCGCGCCGTCAGGCGGGTTCTGGGACGGTGCGGCTGCCAGGCGGTGGTGCTCTACGGCGAGCAGGACCAAGCATTCGTGGCCGGGGCGCTGCCCCTAGCGCGCGGCCTCAAGCCGATGCGGGGGTGGTTCGCATGACCCGCATACGCAGGAACACGACACCCCGGGTACGCCGGGAAGGATCGTGGTCACAGCGCCTTGCTGATTCCGCCGCCCGGCGCGACCTCGCGGCGGCGCAGGCGGACCTCGCACGGGAGCAGCGGGCACTGCGGCGGCTGACCGAGCAGCTTCTCGGCCCGCCCTCGGTAGACGGCCGGGGGGCCTTTGGACGGGCCGCGGGACGGGTGTTCTGGCGGCTGCGGCTTCCGCCGCTGGTCACCACCAGCGCGCAACTGTGCAGCGTCTACCCGTTCGTCGCCGACCCGGGTCTGGGTGTGGACGGGCCACTGATCGGACAGGAGGTGTACTCCCGCGCCGGGTTCGTGTTCTCTGTGCACGAGCTGTACCGGGCGGGCGTGCTCAGCGCCCCCAACATGGTGGTCACCGGCGAGATCGGGTCGGCGAAGTCGTCGCTGCTCAAGACCATCGCGTTCCGCGGAATCCCGTTCGGGGTGCGGTTCTACATCGTCGACGTCAAGGGCGAGTACGACAACCTCGCCGACGCAGCCGGCATCCAGCCGGTGCGGGTCGGCCCCGGCTCCGGGGTGGTGATGAACCCTCTGACGGGCATCCGCCGACTGCCCGATCAGGGTGAGGCGGAGTGGTTGCAGATCCAGCGGGCACGCAGACTGCTGCTGCTGGAAGGGCTGCTGGAGATCCAGCTCGGCGGGCCGCTGAGCGAGGCGGAACGATCCCTGGTCGAATACGCCCTCGACGCGGTCACCCGCGCCGACGACGGCACCAGCCCGGACCGGATGGCCACCCCAACCCTGTCCCGGGTCCTGACTGCCATGGGCGACCCGTCCCGGTGGGCGCACCGGCTGGCCGGGGTGCACTACGACGTCGACCAGTTCACTGCCGACAGCCGCCGTGTCCGCCTGGCACTGGAACGGCTGATCACAGGCGCGCTCGGCGGGATCTTCGACGCCCCGGCCGCGTCGACCCTGACGATCGACTTCGACCAGCCGGGCGCGATCCTGGACCTACGGGCAGTCCGCGCATCAGACCAGATGACGGCCATGGCGATGACCTGCGCGCAGTCGTGGCTAGAGGCCGAGCTGACTCGCCCGAACGCCCCAGCCCGCGTCTGCCTGTACGACGAGTTCGCGCTGGTCAGCCGCCACCTCGGGCTGATGAGGCGCATGCGCGAGCAACTAAAGCTCGCCCGAGCGCTCGGCACGGCGAACATCCTTGCCTTCCACCGTTTCACGGACTTGTCGGCCAGCGGCAGCGCCGACTCCGAGCAGGTCCGCATCGCCCGAGGGCTGATCGAGGACACCGGCGTGCGGGTGTCCTACCGACAAGCCCCGGGCTCACTGGAGGCGGCACGCGAGTTCCTGGGCACCACGGACGTGGAGACCAACCTCCTGCTGCACCTGCGCCGCGGTGTCGGGCTGTGGAAGGTCGGGCTGCGCTCCTACGTCGTCAAGCACCAGCTTTCCTCGATTGAACGGCGCATGGTCGACACCGACAGCCGGATGCGGCAAGCCCCCGATGCCGAGCCGGAGAGGGTGCCGTCGCCGGGGGAGCAGGATGCCGTGGTGGGGCAGGTGCGGTGATGGCCGGCTCACTCATGTCTCCGGGACACCGGCTGCCCCGCCGGGGGGCGGCCCGCGCCGACATCCTGGCCCGACTGGCGCTTGCGGGCATCGCGGCGCTGCTGGTGCTGTCGGGCACCGTCACGCTGTGGCTCGCCGGGCAGGCCGGCGGGCTGCTCACCCACGCGGCCTGGCCGGACAGCTCACCCGCCGACGCCCCAGGCATCGCCCTACGGTTCATCACCAACCCGGGCGACCCGGTCCAGGCGTGGCCGCCCGCTGCCCGAGACACGCTGCCGCCAGCGCCCCTGCTGTACGGGCTGTGGGTCGTCCTGCTCAGCGCCACTGTCGTCGGCATCGGCGCGGTGACGATGCGGGCGGCGCGGCGGTGGGTACGCCGGCGTGGCTTCGCCGGCCGTAAGGACCTCGACCGCGTGGTGACGGCCGAGGCGGTGCTGCGCCGCGTCGACGTGCTGCGGCCGGGCCTGACCATCCGCGACGCCGACCGGCCCGAGACCGTGGCGGTGAAGCAGCGGCGCCGTGCGGACCCGCTGGAGGTGGCCCGGCTGCTCGGCCACCATGCGCTGACGGGTGAGCCGCTGTACCTGGCCAACGAGTACACCGAACTGCTCGCCGGGGCGGCCCGGTTCGCCAACAAGACGAGCCGCTACATCATCCCGAGGGTCGCCGACGCCCGCGGCGCGGTCATCTCCACCTCCACTCGGCTAGATGTCGCGTCGGTCACCTACGACCTGCGCGCCGAGGTCGGCCCGACGTGGATCTTCGAGCCGCAGGGCCAGGTGCCGGGAGTGCCGCGACTGCGCTGGTCACCGATCGACGGGGCGGAGGACCCGGACATCGCGGCGCTGCGCGCCAAGGGCTTCGCCGCCGGCGCCGGCCTCAAGGGCAACGTCGACAACGGCCAATACTTTCAGGACCAGGCGGCGTCGATAATCCGCGGGCTGCTGCACGCCGCCGCCCTAGACGAGCGGGCCACGATGACCGACGTGGCGAGCTGGGCTGCCAACCCCGCCGACCCGCGCGCCGAGCGGATCCTGCGCCACCACGGGCAGACGGTGTGGGCCGACCGGCTCGCTTTCCACCGAGAGACCACGGGCCGAAGCCGCGATGCCATCCAGTCGGTGGTGTTCGGCGCGCTCGACGCGTTCAGCAACCCCCGCATCCTGCACGCATGCTCACCGCCGCGCGGGCAGCAGTTCCACCCCGAGCAGTGGCTCGACGAGTCCGGCACCCTCTACCTGGTCGGCACCCGCAGCGGGCAGGCGCTGATCGCGCCGCTGTTCGCCGCCATCGCCGAGGACATCATCTACCGCACCCTGCAACGGTCGTTCCTCGCGCCGGGCGGGCGGGTCGAGCCCTGCCTGTACCTGATCGGTGACGAGATCACCAACATCGCGCCGCTACCGTCGCTGCCCGCGCTGGCATCCGAGGGCGGCGGCGCCGGCATCGCCCTGTCGATCGCCTGCCAGAACACCCACCAACTGGAAGAACGGTGGGGCCGCGACGGCGGCCAAGCGCTACGCGACGGCGCGAACGCCCGCTTCGTGATGGGCGGCACCCAGGACGTCAACGCGCTCAAGGACGCCCAGTCGCTGCTCGGGCAGGTGCAGGAGTTGTCCTCGGCGGCGTCCTGGGGTGGCGGTCGGGCCAGCGTCCAGGAGAACACCCGCCGGGAGTACCTGGTCGACCTGGCGGAGCTGCGCACACTGCCGACTGGGCATGCCCTGGTGCTGCTGGGCAACATGCCACCGGTCGAGGTGGTGCAACCGGCCTGGTGGGAGCGCACGGACGCCGACCGGTTCCAGCGGGCGCAGGCCGCTTTCAGCGCCCGACTGCGGGAGGCACGCTGATGCCGGATCGCACCTTCCTGTTCGACATCCCAGAGCAGGCGTCACCGCAGGAGCGCGCGACCGCCGAGCTGGCCGGGCTGATCGACACGCTGCGCGGCGCGGTGGAACAGCTCGCCGAGGCGCACGTCGCGCTGTCGGACCGCGTCGACGCTCTCGACAGCCCGACCGGGTTCGTGCCGGCACGGCACTGCTGGCGGGACCTTCACCGCGACGACGCCCGCGAGCTGTGGGCGTGGCTGATCGCCTGGACCCGGTGGCTGTCCGACCGGTACGGGCTGGCGCAGGACCTCGGCGCATGCTGGCCGGCGCATCCGGCCCTGGTGGAGGAGCTGACCGCCCTAGCCGTGTCATGGCACCACGCCTACTCGGCCAAGGCGGACCCTGACGCGCCACTGCGGTGGCACGAGGCGCTGCACCGCGCACGCACCCGCTGGCAGCAGTGGGACACCACCCGATGCCGACACGGCCAGCACACCCCCCGCAGCCCGGACGCCGTCTGGTCGCAGCCGTGGCCCGATACCGCCGACCAGGCGGTCAGCGAGGACATCCGCGCACGGCCGACGCCCGCGGCGGCGACCCAGGAGGTAGGGGGCAGCAAATGACACATCCAGCCGAGATCACCAGCGTCTGGGACTGGCAGCGATTCGAGGCCGCCCTTACCGGGCTGCGCGTCGGGGTCGACACCCTCGACGACTTCATCGCCGGCATCCACGACGCACGCGACACCTGGCAAGACGACGAAGAGAGGCAGCAGTGGACAGACATCGACGAGCAGACACGACGGGACACGGAGCTGGACTGGGCCAGCGACGGGCACCTCGACGGCGACTACACCCGCGACGTCGACGAATGACGACAAGCACCTCATTCGACGCTCCGCTCGCCGCGATCACCAACAGCCTCACCCAACTGCGCGACGACGTCGGCTCCCTCGTTGACGCGGCCAGCCGGCATCCCACCGCGCAGCGGCGCGCCGCGCTGGTGGACGTCCACCACCAGTTGCGCTTGCTCGGGCAGCGCGTCAACGCCGCGCTCGGCTCCCCGCCAGCCCAGGACCCGCCGCCCCACGAGCCCCCGGAGCAGGCATGACCCGCACTCGCAGCCGAGGCACACTCCTGGTGGCTGCGATGCTGCTGGCAGCCGGCTGCACCAGCCGTACGACCGGAGCTCCCGCCCCGCAGGCAAGCAGCCCTCCGGCGGTGACACCGCCGGCCGACATGCTTCCGGACCCTGACGGTGTCCTGCCCACCCGCTCCACCGCCGCGGACCCCGCAGCCGCGGCCACGGCGACACGGTTCGTCGCCCGGTGGGCACGCCCGGACCTGCCCGCCGCCCAGTGGCGCGCCGACGTGCGCCCGTACGCCGTGCCCGGCTACGCGGACCTGCTCGACACCGTCGACCCGGCCAACGTGCCCGCCACCCGGGTCACCACACCCGGCCGCGTCGTCACCGCCACCCCTGATCGGGCGGAGGTCGACGTCGGCACGGACGCGGGCGTGCTGCGCGTGGTGTGCGTAAGCGACGGCCAACGCTGGCTGGTGGCGACCCTCGGGATGCCGGAGGTCGCCCGGCGATGAACGGAAAGCGGGTCGGCGTCGGCGTCGCTGTGGTGGCTGCGCTGCTGGTGGTGTGTGGCCTGCCGTTAGCGTCGGTGATCACCGAAGCGCCGGCCGAGGCCTGCGCTCCCGCTGCTGCCCAGGCCACGAGCAGCGCGGGCACGCGCGGCGGGGTCGGCCGGTGGAACAGCGAGCAGGTCACCAACGCGGCCACGATCGTCACCGTCGGCCAGCAGCGGGGGATACCGGCCCGAGGCTGGGTCATCGCGGTGGCCACGGCGATGGTCGAGTCCAGCCTGCGGAACCTGCGCGGCGGCGACCGCGACTCCGTTGGCCTGTTCCAGCAACGGCCCAGCCAGGGATGGGGCACCCCGACGCAGATCCTCGACCCGGTCTATGCCGCCGGGAAGTTCTACGACAAGCTGCTGCGCATCCCCAACTGGCAGCAACTGCCACTGACCGTCGCCGCGCAACGGGTCCAGGTTTCGGCGTTCCCCGACAAGTACGGCGAGTACGAGCAGGACGCCGAGCAGGTCGTCGCGGCCGTGACCGGCGTCGCCACGATCAGCGACCTGCCCGGGGCCAGCCTCGCCGTGTGCGGCGGCGCCCCGAACGTGGCTGCGTCGGGATGGACCCTGCCCGTGCAGGCCGCCGTGGGCAGCGGCTACGGGCCGCGGGCCGGACGGCTGCACGCTGGCGTGGACCTGATCGCCGTCCGCAACACCGTCATCCGCGCGGCCAGCTCTGGCGAGGTGGTGTGGTCCGGCTGTGACCCCGGCACCGGCAGCTGCGACATCGACGGCAGTCCGAGCACCCGCGGATGCGGCTGGTACGTGGACCTGGTGCACGCCGGTGGTTACGGCACGCGGTATTGCCACATGGTTCGCCGCCCCGACGTACGCGTTGGCGACACCGTGCAAGCGGGCCAGCCGATCGGACTGGTTGGCACCAGCGGCCATTCCTCCGGTCCGCACCTGCACTTCGAAACTCACCAGGCGGTTTGCGGCGGATCGCGCTGCGACCTGAGCACCGCCAACTCCACCGATCCGGTGCCGTTCATGCGCGAGCGCGGCGCCCCGCTTGACGAGAGCAGGTGAGGCCCGACCTCGCACCACGACGCCACATCCGACAGCGCACACATCACGGGGGTGAAACATGCGCACCGACCAGAACCAGCATCCATGCCTGCCCACACCTGAACCGCCGCCACCGGCCGACCGTGCCGGCAGCAAGGGCCAACATCGCGACCGGCACACCCTGCGCCGACCGCGACACCTGCGGAGGCCACGATGAGCGCCTCCACCCGGCGGCAGATCGCAGGGGTCTACCGCCCACCCGTCAACTCTCGACCGGCCCCGCCGCCGCGCCCGGACGCAGTGGCGCAGCTGTGCCGCACCGCGAACACCGTCCGCGCGCATCTCGAACGCACGGTGTTGCGGGAGGCGGGCATGACCTGGACCAGCTACGACGTGCTGGTGCTCATCTGCGCCCGGAGAGTGGTCGAGCCTCGCGCCATCGCCGTGGAGGTGGGCATCGCCAAGGCCACCCTCACCAACACGCTCAGCGCGCTCGTCGATCGGGACTTGGTGCGCCGCCAGCTACACGAGCGTGACCGCCGGCGCGTCGTCGTCAGACCCACGCAGGCCGGCCTGGACCTTGCACGGGAGCTGCAACGCCTCGTGCACGCCCGGCAGGCGGAGCTGTTCGCCGGCCCAGGGATGCCGCCAAGAGACAACATCGCCCACGTGCTGCGGGTGGTTGCCGCCCGCTCCCGCCCGGACGACGCCACCCCGAGGGGGGAGGGCGCCCGGTGACCGGCAACATCCGATCGCCGCTCCCCTCTCGGCGGCGTCCGTGCCCGTGGGACAGCGGCGAAGGTGGGACCCAATGACACGGCGGACGACCATGCTGGCCGAGAAGGCCGTTCCCCATAGCGAAGTGCCCAACGCCCCCGGACCCGGATGGCGGCTGGGCGTCCTCTACGGGCCCGCTGTCTACGGCGTCAGCGCCGCCGCCGTCGCGCTCCCGGACGCAGCCCAGCATCTTCGCGCCAGCGGCCCAGCGCTCGCATGGATCCTCACCGCGTACGCCGTGGGCATCGGCGTCGGTGCGGTCACCGCCGGACGCATCACCGATCTCTGGGGCAGCCGTCCGGTCCTCCTGATCGCCGTCACACTGCTCACCACCGGAGCGCTGGCATGCGCGGTCGCCCCCAACCTGGCCGCCGTCGTAACCGGTCGAATCCTGCTGGCAGTGGGCTCCGGCGCGGTCAAAGCCTCCGCGCTCACGATGGCCGCCCACCTGCCGGCACCGCAACGCCCGGCGGCATTGGCCCGATTCGGCGCCTGCCTAGCCGCGTTTGGTGCCACCGCGCCGCTGGCCGGAGCAGTGACGGTGGCCTGGTCGTGGCGGATGGCACTCGCCCTGCCCGTGCTGTCCATCGCCGCAATCCCGCTCTGCTGGCCCCTGACCACCCCACGCCGGCACCGGGAGCCGCTGGACTGGCCCGGAGCGGCACTGCTCGCGGTCGTCGCCGCCGGACTCCTCCTGACCGCCCAAACCGCGGCCCAACACACCAGCGCGATCACCATCACGGCGACGGCTGCCGCCACCACAGCCACCGCCCTCATCCTCGCCATCCGCAGCCGACGCCACTCCGGCGGATTCGTCCTCGACACCGTCCTGTTGGCCGCATGGTTCCGGCGCGCGGCGCTCGCCGGTGCGGGCGTGTACGCCGGCCTGTTTGCCATCCTCTACGCGGCACCGCACCTGCTGACGAAGCTTGGCTACGGCACCACGCACATCGGGCTGCTCCTGCTGCCCGGCGCCGCCGTTGGTGCCGCGCTGGCCCGAGGCGCCGCATCCGCCGCCCGCCGCCTGCCTGCCCGGTACGTCCTGTCGGCAGCCAGCCTGCTGGTCGCGGCCACACTGTGCTACGCCGCCATCGACCCCGGTCCGATCGGCGTCACGGCAGCCGCCACGGCCGCATTCGCCGCCTCGGCGATCGCGCAGATGCTGCTCACGGCAGAAGCCACCAAACACGCCCCTCCACCTTGCCGCGGTGGAGCGATCGGACTACTCACCCTGGCCACCTTCGTAGGCGGTGGCGGCGGTACCGCACTCTGCGCCGCACTGTGGCAGCCATGGGGACCAGCCGCCACCCTCGCCATCACCGCACTGCTCCCCGCCGTAGGCGCCGCCGCAGCCTGGCGACTGCGCCCCCCAAGCAACGGGCGCCCCTACTAACATCGATTGAGAGGATGTCCATGGCCCAGGCACCCACCATTTGCCCGACCTGGGCCCTCAACTCTGCGCCCTCTTCGACAAGCTCGCCACCGCAGACCGAATGGGCCCGACCGGCGGCACGTCCATCAGTGGCTTTCGCGCATTCGCACCACTGCTCGCCTTCGCGGTCTACAACAACGGCGACGCAACTGCGACCCCGCCCACCTGAGCTACCCCTGCGACCCCGCATGTGAAGCCATCAGATTCTTCTCGGGCACCAAAGCTGCTGGGTTAGGTGCTGAATGGGGCAAGGCCTGAGTTTCCGGCGACCACGAGAGCGTCAACAAGGGCTTGCCACTGCGGGAGCGTCCCGTGCTCTTCGACTTCTGCGCGGATCGCTGTCAGCCACTCGTTGGACGACCATGACTGGTTGACCGTGACTTGGTCGTGTTGGATGCAGAGGTCTTCAACCCAGGCGAGTCCGCGGGTGGCTTGCTCTTCGATCGGCAGCTTGCGTACGAGCCGGATCAGCGCATCGACACAGCGCGCCTCCCCCTTGCCCACAGGCAGCCACTGATCCACTAGGTCGGTGAGTTGAGCCGGGTCGATCCAGTCGATGGGTGGGCCGGACAGCTCGTTGTACATGCCCTGCGTCCATGGTAATGGATCGGGCAGCAGGGCGGCCGCGGCCCAGGATCCCCAGGTACGCTCGTGGTAGACGTTGGGCTCGTCGTCTGCGTATGTGAGGGCGTGGGTGAGCAGCTCTGGCCATGTGCTTCTCGCCGCCTCGGCGAGGATGTCGCTTTCGGCGCCGGCCGCGGCGAGTCCGTGAAGGATGTTCACCAGCAGTCCCGCGTCGCTTCGCAGGACGTCGAGGTGTTCGAGTATCGGGCTCGGGTTTCCGTCGACCGCGTAGGACTGCAGCAGGGCGCGCGCTGCGACGAGCGTGTGCGTTCCTCGATGGTCCGCAGTCCAGCCTCTGCTCTCGTGCCGCACCATGGCGCTCCGCTGGACGGCAAGCAGGTCGAAGAGGAGTTGCTTCGCGTCGATCGTCACGCAGTGGCCGGTAGTTGCTGCGACACCCAGCGCGCGGATTGCCGGATCGAGGACGGCGATATCAACAGATTTGCCGTCGAGTTCCTTCAGACGTGCGGTCAGGTCGCCCTCGATCCTGACCCTTGCCCTGCGCTGAGTATGAACGTTCCATGGCCCGAACTCGGCTCCGCGAGCTGTCTCGATGACCCATGCGAGCGCTGTCTTGTGGACGCAGTCCGTGCCGGCACACTCTGACGCCCAGAGAACGTCGCATCCGCGGGCTAGAAAGAGGCGTGTTTCGAGCGGCGCCTTGCTGGCCAGGGCGAGCCCCGCCGCGGCGACGTCGGCGACGGTTACGCCTGCCTCGGAGAGTGCGGGGGCGAGTGCCGGTGTGAGTAGGGCGGGTAGGGCTCGCGCGGCGGCTCGGTCGGCACCGAGTTGGAAGTATTGGCCTTCGTCGCGTAGGTCTTCGGAGTCGCGGAACGCTGCAGCGATTGCCACCACGAGCTCGACAGCGAACGCCCCTTCGTTGCCTAGGGCTTCGGGTTCGCCGTTGACGACCCGCTCGATGGCTGTTCGTGCGACTTGTGCGGCGGCGTCGTGCGGACGCATGTGCATGGCGTGCTGTTCGGCGTTGAGGAGTGCGTGCGCGGCGGCCAGGTCGTCGGCGATCTCCGCCGCGGTGGGCGGCTCGTGGTCGTCATGGAAACTCGCTGACCCCCAGTAGCGGTTCTGGAGGCGCAGTACTGTTTGAACCTGCCCTTGTTGGGCGACAGACTCGGCCTGCGCTGCAATTGCTTCGGGCGGCGGCACGACTTGCAGGTAGAGGCGGCCGCCGTCTTTGGTGAGCTGGTATCGGGATTCGTCGAGGTTGGCAGCCCAGTTCAAGACTCGGCCTGATTCGAGACCCTGTCGGACACCGTTGGCGACGAGTTCTTCACCGATACCGCGAAGCTCGGCGCGTCGTTCCTCATCGGCGTGAGTCATGAGCCAAACGGATACTTCTCGTGGCGTCCATTGGCGACGTTCTGGGTGCGTGAGGCCTTCCGAGGAGGCCCGGAATCCGTAATGTTCGCTGGTCGCACGGCTGAACTCGAGGATCCAGACGGCAGGCTCGGCTAGGAAATGGTCGAGCTGGCTGCCGGCCTTTTCGATGTTTCGGGCGAACAGCCCATACAACATCCCTGGGATTGCGAGGTTTTCGCAGCCGTTGAGGAGGTACTCGGCGATGAGCTTTGGGGTGGCGCCCGCATTCAGTAGTGATTCGGCGACGCGTTCCATGGCTTGGAGCGCGCTCATACAGGGGTTCGGGCCGACAGATGTTCCTCGATACCAAGCCCATACGTGGCCGTCACCGACGTATTCGCGGGATTCACCGGTAAGATCAAGCGCGATGCCCGAGGAGCCATCGTCCACCTCGGCCTTGCTGCCGCGCTCGCCTGCGGGTTGTTCGAGCGCGTTGAACGACCGGTTCAGTCGTGAGGTGGTTTTGACTCGGATTCGTGCGGCGTGGTTGAGGATGTTGTTGAGCACTCGGATTGATGTGGTGAGTTGTGCGGCGTTGAACAATTGCCAAAACCCGCCGAAGTAGTACGCGGCAAACGGTGGCCCGAAGCCCATCCAGCGTCCTTGGTGATCACGGATGCCTTCGTCGTGGTAGTCCCAGTCCCAGTCGCCATCGGCGTCCTCGTCGATGTAGTAGGCCTCCATCAGAGCCCCGAGGAGTGCGGGATCGTGCTGAGCGATGCTACGGGCACTGAACGGTGCGTCTACGGCTGGTGCGAGGAAGGCAGGCGCGTCTTCAGCGAGCGTACGCAGGCACGCTTCGATGTCGGCGTTGATGTCGGGTCCGAGCAGCGCCAAGGTTTCGACGAACTCGTCGTCCGTGACCTGGTAATCCAGGACCCTGCGCTGGCGTCGCCGCCTCGCCGGCCGGGCGGGTAGGGCATCCTCGGTTGCCTGCTTCCGCGGGAACTGTGCCCAGAACGCCAGCAGGCGCCCTCGAAGCGCTTCACGCAGTTCGTGGCCCGCTGGCTCATACGCCACGACGAGTGCCTGGAGCCAATTCGTGAGGACTTCGAATGCCTGCTTGGAGATGTTCCAGGGCTCTGCCTGGTCGATCAGGTAGCGTGCGACGGGTGCCCCGAGCGCCGGGTGGACGAAGCCGTCAAAGGAGAACCGCTGTCGTACGATGCGGAGGACTTCGGACAGTTGTAGGTCGTCCGTGCCGGTGTCGACCGTGGTTTTAATGCACTCGTATGCGGCCGGTGTATCGAGGACTGCCTCGATGGGAACGTCCGCCCATCTGGAGCCGTGTGCGCCGGCGATCCTGTGGAAACCCGAGACCAGCCGCCGGAAGGTCCGTTCGGGCTGGCGAGCTGGGTCAACCAGGAGGCCTTTGCATGCGAGGGTGACAGCAGAGAGGGTCCACCTTGGTACGCCGGCGGCCTGGAGTGTGTCGGCGACCTGTCCGGAGCGGACGAGGTGGATGGCAGTTGCGTAGCGGCGCACTTCGTCGTGTGCGAACTGTGGGTGCTGACGGTAGATGTTGGGCGGTGCCAGAAGGTGATCGGCCCGCAAAGCATCGACCGCAGCGGGGTCGAGAGCCCCCGATGCAAGCAGGGCATCCGGCCCAGCCAGTGATGCTGCCGCCAACGCGAGGAGCGTTTCTTCACGTGCCTGTGGTGAGCCCTGGATGCGACGCCCGTCGCCGCGGACGACCTTGCTCCAGATAGCTTCGAGACACTCCCACTCGCTCATCGGGCCGTCGAGTGCGAGACCCGTACGAGAGAGCAGATCAAGTACGACGAGGCGCCTGAGTAGGGACGTGGCGGACAGGTTCCGTAGGAGCCCACGCAGCAGTGGGAATCGTTGCGTGACTCGGGCCAGTTCGTCGTCGTCGAGGGGTTTGACCTCGAACGTTTGGATGGATTGTTGACGGCCGACGCTTAGCTGTTCGCGGACAAACTCGGCTGCGGGGTCTGCGGTTATCGCCACGACTCCCAACCCGGCCTTCCAAGCAGCGTCGAGGAGGTCTCGAAGAAATCCAGCTGACCGTTCCACGGCTGCGTCTGCGGCGTCGACGACCAGGACTCGACTTGGCGCGGATACTTCTGCCACTACCTGGCCGACAGATGCCCCCAGCATGTGCCGGAGCTCGACGGGAGTGCTCGGCAGGTCTCGGAAGTTGACGACGACTGCTTCGAATACCCCGGATTCGGCGGTCTCGAGTTCCCTGATGGCAGAGAGAGTAAGGGCGCTCTTCCCGGTTCCCGAAAAGCCGGTGACGAGCAGTGCACCTCGTTCAGAAGCGACTCGACGGAGTTCGGCCGCGAGGCCTGCACGTCGTTCGGTAAACGGCAGTTCGAGTAGGCCACCGCCGTCAGCGTCAGCGCCGAGGGTGCTTCGTACGGTGCCGAACGCAACGGCTCGGTACTGGTTCAGGACGTCCCACGCCTGTCTGGTGCGCGTGGACGGGACGTCGAGGAGCAGGTGGGTGTCTCTCCGTAACACGTTGAGGTCGACTACGGCCCCCATCGCGTCGTAGCGGCCGGCGTTTACTGCGAGCCGATCACGAAGTCCGACGCCGTCTGCGGTGGGGGCTGCGATGCGGTCCAAGGAGGTGGCGACGGCGGTCCAGTCTGTCTCGTCTGGGCTCTGCAGTCTGAACCCGAGGATGCGAAGCCGTCTAAGGAGTGCCCAGGTCAGCTCCAACACCTCGACTTCAGGGCGTGCCTGATCAAGAGCGGCTGCAACCATCTGGCGCAAGTACTTGTAGCGGCCCCGGACGCTCTGCGACCAGCGGCCTTCGGTTTCTAGGGCAGTGTGGAAGCTCTTGGCGTTGCGGTTTGTTCGGGCGATGTCGCACACCTTGGCGACCTGTTCCCATTCGGTCTTCCATCCTGCGACCGCTACGGCAACGTGTCCGTCAGGGTGTGTGGCCACTTCGTCGAGCAGCGACTTCACCAACTTGACCGTCGGTGGATCGCTGGGGACGAAGTGTGGTGTCGCTCGGCATGCGATGGCGAGCTCGACCTCCCGGTCGCCGGCTACAACGAGGAGGTCGTCGACTGGGTGCGCGGGCCCGGTTTGGAACGCGAGCGACCGGACGGGGAGATCGTTCGTTTCGGTGTGACGGCTGCCGGTGAGCATGCTCCCGAGGTAGGTGACGGCAACGCGGTGGGCAAAGGTAACTCCGCCTCCGCCCGTTGAGTAGGTGTTTGCGCCGGTCGGTGTCGTCGCCGCTGCGTCGGTGGCGGCGGGAGTCTCGTTCGGGCTGTTCATCACATCTCCGGCATGCGCTTCTCACGGCTCCGCTTCGCACAACACTCTAGGGCGGCCGCCCGACACAACCGAAGTCTCTGGTCGCCTCGTCCGAGGCAAGTCACCTCCTGACTGAGGCCGCCGACCGGACATACAAATCGCGGGGGCCGGTCTTGGTCCTAGCCTCGGCCGCCGCGCGCCAGCAAACCGACATCGTCCTGGTTGATGATGACGGCGGACATTAGGTGTGCGCCGGGCCGGTGGCGTGGTTACCACCATGGCTCGTCGACGAAGGCGGTCGTGTATCAATCAATCTCCGTCTCGTTGGTGTTATGGCGGGTGGTGATCCGCTCGTACGCGTCGTGTGCGTGCTGCGGCAGGTGCTCGCGGACCGGTGTGGTGTGGGGCGTCGGGCGGGTGTCGGCTACCGCCTGGACGCGGGCGGTGGTGGCGGCGACGACGTTGGCGAGTGCCGCGTTGCGGCTGGCGGCGCGGCGGGCCTGTTCGGCGGCGGCGGCGAGGCCGGCGTAGCGCGCCGGTAGGGCGCTGTCGTACCAGCGTTTCCATGCCGCGTGCTGGGCGTCAAGGGCGGTGGCGCGTTGGCTGTGCTCGGCGATCTGGTGGTCAAGGCTGGCCAGCTTCTGCTGAAGGCTGCTGACCTGGTCAGCCGCTGCGGCGGTGTGGGTGTGCAGGTCGCGTTGTGCGGTGAGGCGTCGGGTACGTGAGGGGCCGCGATGCCACCAGCGGGGTTGCAACCGTTGCGCGCGCAGCACGGTGTGGCGGTGGGTGGCGTCGGCCGCGGCGAGCAACTGGGTGAGGTCGTGACGGTGGTGTTCGGTGTCGGTGAGGGCGCGGTAGGTGGCGCGCAGCTCGTCGGCGACGTAGGCAGGTGCGGTGCCGTCGATGTCGCGTTGCGCGGTGATGAGGCGGGTGAGTTCGGCGTCGGGTGCGGTGGTGAGCTTGCCGGCGAGGGCGGCGGCGCCGAGGACGAGTCGGGCCCGGTGCCAGGCGTTCCAGCGGGTGATGTCGCTGGTGCGGGGCTCGGGTCCGATGGGGTGGTCACCGATCAGCTGATAGGTGTCCCGGTAGGCGGCGACGACTTCGGCGCGGGTGAGCCATTGTTGGCGGCCGAAGTCGTCGGTGGGGATGTCGCCGAGGGCGAGGCTCCAGGCGGGTCGGGTCTGTGCGGCGAGGTGCGCGAGTGCTTCGGCGCGGCGGCCGCAGATGGCGGCGACCTGGCGAAGCGCGCCACCGATGTCGCCGGTGAGGTCGGCCGGGAGGCGGTCGGTGTGGGTGCGCCAGTGTTCTGGGCGTTCGGCGACGGCGGGGTCGGCGGTGGCTCGTTGCATGAGGCGGTCGATGCGCCAGATGAGGACGGCGGCGATGTCGTCTGCGGTGTCGAGTTCGCGTACTCGGATGACGCGGCGGAGGATGTCGCGGGGTTCGTGGCCGGCGGCGGCGTAGGTGGTGAGTCGGTTGATGAGCGCTGGTAGGGCGAGGTCGTGGGCGAGCCGGTCGGCGAGGGCGGGGCCGCTGAGTTGGCGGACGATGGCGAGGTGTTCGGGGATGCGGGCGCGGGCGGTGAGGTCGTCGTAGATGGGCGTCCAGGTGTGCAGGGCGTCGGCGTCGGCCCAGAGCTGCTGTTCGGTTTCGGTGGCGGAGCGCTCGGGTGCGCTGCGGCGCATGATGTCGGCGAGAACGGCGACGCGGGCGGTGGGCGGGGCGGGTGGGGTGCCTTCGCGGGGGTCGTCGTCAGTGACGACGTACGCCTCGTTGAGCGCTCGGCCGCGGGTGAGCATGACGTAGACGCGGGCGAGGGAGGTGTTGTCGTCGATGAGCGCGCGGGCGGTGTGGACGGTCTGTCCTTGGACCGAGTCGACGGTTTGGGCGTACGCGAGGTGGGTGTGCTGGGCGGTGTAGGCGGCGGGCAGGACGGCGTTTGTGCCGGTGGTGATGTTGGTGACGTGGAGTTGCCCGTCGCGGGTGACGGCCTTGATGCGCCACTGGTCGCGGTTGGTGACGTAGTCGGGGCCGGCGGCGATGCACCGGTCGTTGCGTCGGGTGACGATGATGTCGCCCACGCTGGCCAGGTTGCCGTCCCGCAGGCGGACGCCTCGGCCGGGCTGCACGTGGCCCGCGGCGATGAGCAGATTGCGGGCGTGGTGGGCGATGTCGCTGGCCTCTTCGGTGGTGTCGACGAGCATCATGCTGCGGCGGCCGGCGGTGATGTCGGCGAGCCACCGGGTGAGCATCTGGTCGACGAGGTGGCGGCGGTGCCCGCCGACGAGGCGCCCGCGCCGGTCGTACTCGTCTAGGACGGTGGGGTCGCCGTGGCGGAGCCGCAGTGAGGCGGGGCCTTCCCAGGCGTGGGTGAAGCGATGCACGTGCGACAGGGAAGTGGTGACGCCGAGGGTGGCGAGGTAGCGGAGCAGCCCACCGGGTCCGACGGCGGATGTCTGATTGGGATCGCCGACGAGGATGAGCTTGCCGCGTACCTGGTCGAGCTGGGCGGTGATGCGGGCCAGATCGTGGCTGGAGACCTGGGATGCCTCGTCGACGATGACCCATTGCCCGGGTGCGAACGCCCAGTGGCGGGCTCGGGTGCCGGGCGGGGGACGATGTTGCGCGTGCAGCCACCGCGCGACGTTCTCGGTGCGCAGGGTGGTCCCGTCGGGTTGGCGGGTGGCGTCGGCGAGCAGGTTGGCGGCGGCCTGACCGACGGTGAGACCCAGCACCGGTATGCCTGCGGCGTGGGCTGCGGCGACGACGGCCCGTTGAAGGTGCGTCTTGCCGGTGCCGGCGGGACCGATGACGCCGGTGATGTGCCGGTCGTCGCCGATGAGGAACCGCAGTACCTCGGCTTTCTCTCCGGACAGGTCCATCCGCTCGATGGCGGCGTTGACGGCCTCGGCAGGTGCGGGCTGCGCGCCGCGTTGGCGGGCGTAGGCGATGACTTGGTGCTCGGCGGCGAGGACGGCGTGGGTGGTCAGGTGCAGGTCCCGGTGGCGGGTGTATTCGCTGTGCAGGTCGCTGGCTCGTTGCAGGCTTGGTCCCCACTGCACGAGCGCGGGGGGAGTCAGGACGCGGAGGCCTCCAGCCCCTTCGGTGACGGCGCGCGCGGCGAGGCGTTGCACGCGTTGCCAGTCCGCGGCGGGCGAGTGCCCGGGTGTGATGTCGAGGACCTGGCCGATGGCGAGTTCGAGGTGGTCGTGGCCGAAGACGGCGCGCTGATGGCTGAGCGTGTGCACGGCGCGGGCGACCGCCAACCGGTCGTCGGCGCGGACGGCGGCGTCGATGACGTGCGTGCGGCGTGCACGGGGGACGCGAAGCTGGGCGGTGGCGTCCCGTAGCGTGGCCTCGTCTAGGGCGGCGGGGTCGGCTGCGAGACCGCGGGCCCGGCGCAGCACCCGCAGCGCGATGGCGGCGGTGTCATCGTGCGCGTGCCCGGTGAGAAGACGTTGGATCTGCCCTTGTGTGTCGAGGCCCATCTTGCGGTCTTCGGCGAGCCAGCGGCGCACGGCTTCGTGGGTCGACTCGGCGCCTTTGTGAGGGCGGCGGGTGCGCAGGGTGGCGTCCTGGGCGCGAGTGCGCCATTGTCGCGGTGCCATCCGCTGAAGCGGGGACGCGCCGCGGTGGATCTCTTCGGTGATGGCGGCGCGACGTTTGGCGTAGTGGCGCAGGGAGTCGTCGCTGATGCCGACGATCTCACGGATGCCGGTGTCGGGGCGTGGGGCGAAGGTGATGCCGCGGCGCTGGCGTAGCTCGGCTTCGATCGCGCGTTCGTAGGCGACGCGGGCGCCGATCGCGGCGCGGTAGAGGGCCCGGCCGTCGAGGGCGAGCCACTGGGGTTTCGCGTCGTGGCTGTGGGCTTGAACTTTGGCGGAGACCACGATGTGCGCGTGGAGTTGGGGGTCACGTTCACGGCTGAGGCGGTGGTCGAAGACCATGGCCGCCAGGCCGGCGGTGTCGAGTTGGCGGACGCCCCCGGCGCCGGCGCGGGCATAGGCGCCGTGCCGTTGTAGGTGGTCGAGCACGACCCGCACCCCGGCGTGGTGGGCGGCCATGACGTCGCGTTTGACGTCGTCGTCGCCGAAGGCCCACAGCAGCGACACGGACTTGACCGGAGACACGGTGACGTCGAACGCGGACACAGCCCGTCGCTCTGGGGCGGTCATCGCGTCGTACCACGCCTTGTCGCGCTGTTCGACCGTGGCGTCGTCAGGCAGGAGTGACAGCGCTCGCTGTGCGGCTACGGTCCGATACGCGTCTGTCTGCGGCGCGTAGGTGCGCCACCGCTGTCCGAGCTGATAGCCGGCGCGGGGATGGCGTCCCTGGCCGACAAGGAAGCGCATCTGGCTCTCGGTGACCCAGCCGCTCATTCCGAGGACCGTGGCGCCGTCGCCAGCCCACCAGCCGGGGCTCTCACCCCGCGCCGTCGGGTCCATGTAGTACGGGGCCGGGCCCCCGGTGGTCGGGGCGCGCATGTCGTGCCTACCGGCCGCGACTTGCTCCATCAGATAGCGATATCCGCTGCCGGGCGAGATTCGCGTGATGGACAACATGGGAAAACCGTAGAAGATCAACTAGAAGGTGGGTGGTGGAGAATGCAAGAGGGTGTGTCGCCTCTAAGGGAGTGAGAATCGTGAGGGTGGGCGTTCGTGCAGGTAGGAAGCTGTGTGGCTGGTCCGAGTGAAGGTTCGAGGTGATTCCTGAAATTGCGGCCAGGATCGAACGAATAGGCAAGACGGCAGGCTCGGGATATGTTGGTGGGATCCGAAAGTCGCTACGGTCGGGATATGGCGAGTCGAACGGGGAATGATGCGGTCCGTGCGCTTCGGGCGCGGCAGGAGGTCGAGCGGCGTGCCGTGCGGGCTGTCGAGCAATCGGCGTCGGCGCTTGCGGATGCTGCAGAGCGGCGGCGCGAGTTGCTGGCAAAGGTAGACGGGGAGGTTCGGGACGCAACGGCAGCACATGAACTGTCGGTGGTGGTCCTTGCGGCGATTCTCCGTGACGACGGGTTGGCCGCTGAGTTGGCCGGTGTGGACGTGAGCAGGGTTCGGGCGCTGCGGCGGACGGTGGACGGTAAGGCGGTGCGCGAGCGCATCGCGCAGTTGGGGTCGGTGATGCCGCGTCGTGGCCGGCCGCCTGCGCCGGAGGTCGTGTCGCACGGGGGCGTGTTGGGTGATGTCGGGTCAGCCCCCGGCCTGGTGGATGGCGGCTGACCCGTGGATGCGCTGTGGGACGTGGGGTGAGAGTCGGGAGCGGCAGCCGGCGGCGGCGTGCTCGATGCGCGCCGACGACGTCTCGCGTGCGCCCGCCGAGCCGCTGCGCGCGGCCGGGCGGGCGCGGGGTCAGGGGTGCTGGCCGAGCAGGCGTCCGGGGTCGCCGGTGGTGGTCCATCCGGCGCAGTCGCTGAACAGCCGGTGCGCGCTGTGGGCGAGCGTGATCGGGTACAGGTTGGGGCGCTGCACGTAATGCTTGCCGTGCTGCCAGAGGTCGAGCAGCATCGCGGCCAGTCGCAGGGTGGCGCGCATTCGTCCGGGGTTGCAGTCCTCGCAGTGGTGCCGGCGGGCGTACTTGATTAGTGCGACGGTTGCGGCGCGCAGTCGTACAGCGGTGGCCAGGTCGTGGACCGGCTCGGAGGGCCACGCGGGGCGGTGGTCGCACAAGTCGAGGTGGCTGATGACGTGCGCCATGCGGCGGCGGGCGTCTTCAAGCATGGCCAGGATTTGACCGGCGCGGCGGACGGCGGGCGTTGCCGCCGGGATCAATGTCGTGGGTGCCGTGAGGACAGACATAGGGGCTCCTCGTGTTGGCGTTCGTGTGGGGCGGTGTTCGCCGTTCCGCCCGGATGGCGCGCGTGGTGCGAGGGGGAGGGCGGCCCGGGTGGGGTGACCCGGGCCGCGCCGGGGCGTTAGCGGTAGCGGCGGCGTGAGGCGGCTGCCTTGGTAGCGGTGGTTGCGGTGGTGTGGTGCCACACCTGGACGGCTGCGCCGTGGCGCTTGGCGTCGTACATAGCAGCATCAGCCCGAGTGAGCAGGCCGGAGGCCGTACGGGTGCCGTGGTCGGCCATCGCAAGGCCAACGCTTGCGCGGCAGTTGACGGGCTCACCGAAGATCGCGAGCGTGCTGCGGTCGAGGGCATCGGCTGCGGCGGTGGCGTTCTCGCGGCTGGTGCGTTCGCCGCCATCGGTGACGATCAAGAACTCGTCGCCGCTCATTCGGCCGATGTAGGCAGTGGGTAGGTCGAGTGCGGTGAGGGTGTCCGCGACGTGGATTAGCAGGCTGTCGCCTGCGGCGTGCCCATGTTGGTCGTTGATTGCTTTGAAGTCGTTGAGGTCGAGCAGGGCGACGCTGACGGGCCGGGCGCGGTCGGCCAGCAGCGCGTTCAGGTGGCGTAGGAGCGCGCGGCGGTTGGGCAGGCCGGTCAGCGGGTCGTGGTCGGCCTCGTGGCGGGCGGTGGCGAGGGCGGTGCGAAGTCGTCGGTTTTGTACCAGGAGTGCGACGAGGTTGGCGGTGGTGATTGCGAGCAGGATCGTTTGCCACGCCGTTTGCATTCGGGTGCTCCCTGGGGTTGGGGTTTGTGTGGTGCGCGGTGGGGGTTCGCCGTCCCCTCCGAGCAATCATTACTATACCTAATCCGATGGTGTCGGTCTATCCAATTCGGCCGGCACGGTCGAGAAACCTCAGTGACTTTGATGTGCCGGCGGCTACGTCGATCACGCCCTTATTTGTCGAGGTGTTGCCATTGACGGGTAACAGGGGAGCCGGCGAGGCCGGCTCCCCTGTGACGTCTCTACGGCTGGTGTCGCTTGCGGGCGTCGCCGAGCACGTGAACCTGATCGGTCAGGATGAGCGGGGCGTCGGCCGGTCCCTTGATGTGAGGGCGGACGTAGGTTCGGCGGCGCAGTCCGCGGCCGGGGCCGTAGGGCTGCTGCCGGAAGAATCCGGCGACCCACCATCGGCGGGTGTAGACGCGCGTGGTCGTGCCGTCGGGGCTGTCCTGGCGGGCCTGCTGTTTGCGTCGCAGCCGTACCAGCCGCACCGTTGGCGCGGGTCGGTTGGCGCGCTGGTATGCCTTGCGCGTCGCCTTGTCGGCTGGTTCCTCGGTGACTTCGGCGTCGGGCTGCGTCGACAGGATCCACGTGGCGATCAGGGAGCACAGCATCAGGCGCGTCTGTTCGCTGTTGGGTGCGTACGGCTGACCGAAGCGCAGTCCAGCGCCGCTACTGACTGGGGCGAGCCAGCCGATGCGCTCGCGCAGCCCCTGCAATTCCAACTCGGTGGGCTGCTGACCCTGTAGGAGGGTTTCTGCGGGGGTGTAGAAGGTGATCCAAACGCCACCGGGGATCGGTCCCCACTGTGCTGCGACGATTGGCACCGTTAGCCCGGTGTGTGGCTCCACCGGCTGATAAATCGGCGTGTGCCAGACGAGCAGGCCGTCGGATGCCGGCATCTCGACTTGCTCGACGCGCACGTCAGGAAGATCGCGCGCCGCGTGCGCGGCGAGGGCGGTGAAATCGGGGTCGATCCAGAACACGCGTCCGTTTTCCGCATGGTTTGCCATCAGGGCGGTGTACTGGCGCAGTGCTTCGGGGTTGCGGGCGTCAACGATCGCGGCGGGGGCGTCGACTGGGGCACCGGGGAACAGGTGCCCGGGGATCTTGTACGTCTCGCCGCTGTCGAGCAGGCGCAGGAGATACGAGCCGCCGGACGTGCGCCAGAAACGCACGAGCCGGTCCCGCACCTTTGGCAGCATCTGCGGGCGCAGCGACCGTACCTCGGGGGCGGGAGCGGCGTCCTGCGCGGGAGGGCAACTGCGGTTGTTCGCCCCGTAGGGGAGCGGTTGTCGTGCCGGTGTGCTGGGAGTGGCGGCGAAGAGGGCTTGGTGCAGGGGTCGGAAGAAGCTCTGCGCGTCATCCGACAGGCCACGGCGGCGGGCGCGTTTGACGGCGCGAGCGGTCAGCCCTTCGGGGTCGCGCTGCTCGACCAGGCGCGCGCATCCCTCGCACGCTGCCCAACTGCCGCCGAGGTTGTGCATCGCCATGCCGCTGACGTCGGGTGCGGTCGTCATGGCGATTTCGAGCTTTGCGAAGGTGAACGACGCCACCGGGCGAGGCGCGGAGCAAAAATCGCAGGTCATTTCGACGTGCGCGAGCTGTGCGAGCGGCACCGGGTTGGGTTCGTGGTCGTCGTTGCTGCTGCGGGGATGAAGGAACGTCCTTCCGCCGCCCTGGGTGGTGATCACGGTGAGGGGTACGCCGCACGTCGTGCAGCCGTACCCCTCGACGATCGGCGGAGTGCCGACGTCGTGGGAGTCCATGCGTCTCCTTTGGGTTGGGGTTTGTGTGATGTGCGGTGGGGGTTCGCCGTCCCCTCCGAACAATCATTACTATACCTCTTCTGATGGTATGGATCTATCCGATTCGGCCTGGATGGTCGAGAAATTTCGATGATCTTGACGGTGGTTTGCCGGCGGCTACGCCGATCACGCTGCCGTGTACGGACACGGCGCGTCCCCCCACTTCCTTTGGCGGTGGGGGGCGAGTTCACTCGACCCGCGGCGCGCGCAGTGGAGGTCAAGTCCGGGCGCGGGGTTTCGAGGAAAGATCATGCGGGGTGTGCATGATGTTTCCGAGCCGCGCCCGGACTTGACCGGAGCGAGCACGTCGCTAGCCTGTCGCGGCCCCCACCGGTGAAGGGGTTTGGGCAGTGCGGCCGGAGGCCGCTTCCGGTTTACCCGGCCCGCCAGGGCCGGGCGTCTCGTGAGCGGAAGTACGGTGATCGGTCGGGGTCGGCGGCAGCCCTACGCCGAGGGCTAGCTGAGCAGATCAGGGGTGGGGGGTGTGCCCTGCTCGTCCAGGATGGCCCACAGCGTTTCGCGCCTCCACTTGCGGCGGTAGCGCCCCTTTGGGCCTGCTGTCTGCTCATCGGCGCGCTCCAGCACGCGACTGGGTAGGGCGTTGGCGGTGCTGTAGCCGAGCACTCGGGCGGCTTCGGCTTTGCCCACCAGTTCGTCCGGCTTGCCGGAGCGGTCGGGGTGGCCGTGGGGAGTGCCGGCTGGCCGTCCGGTTCGCGTCGCGCCTCCCTTGCCGATGCGGTTTTCCGCGATCTCCCACACGGTGCGGCGCTTCCACCGTCTGCGTTTGCGGCCGGATGGGGTCGACGATTCGTCATCCACCTGCTGCTGCAGCCGTAGCCACACGGGGTTGTTTCCGGCGAGGGCGCTTCGGTCGCGGTAGCCGAGGATGCGGGCCGCTGTCGCGGTGTCGACCAACTCGTCCGGGTCCCCGGAGCGGTCGACGCTGTCGCGTGCGCTGCGCGTGGCCTGTTCGCGTGGCAGTTCGTATTTGGCGATGTCCTGACGGTGCCATGTGCGGCCGTCGGCGGCGCGCTCGGGGAAGCCGTTGCTGTCGCGCTCGCGGTAGAGCCGGTCGAGGTGGCTGACGGAGATGCCGAGCATCGCCGCTGCTTCGACCCGGTTGACGACATCGCGGCCGTGTGGGGAGCGCGTGGACATGGAGTGATGATGCCGTACGCACTGGTGGGCGAGCCGCATGGTCGGCGGATGGCGGCTGAGGACGCTTCTCATGGTCTGCTTCACGGCCGATGGTTGGGGGCTGCCGTACGATGGGCGGCACGCGTCCGGCGTAAGGGTTCGTTGGGGCCCGTGTGGCGTCGGATGCCAGGCGGCCGGGGGGAGTTCGCCAAACTAACCCCCCGGCCTCCGCCGAGCAGTCGCCCCAAGGGCGCTGGGGCGCTGTGGTCACTGGCCCCGCGGTGGGTGGTGCCGGGCATTGGGAAGGCACCGTCGCGCGGCGCGCGCCAGGACCCCGTATTGCGTGTCGCCCCTGGCGATCACCTGCCCGGTCGGCAGCCTGCGCGCCACGTACTCGCAGCGCTGGGCGTCCCATCCCCCGAGGCAGACGGGCGATGGTTCGGTGATCATGTCCCATCGTTCACCGTCGGTGCCGTTGATGTGGACGTGGAACTCGCGAGTGAGAGTCCACCTGTCGCTGTAGGTATCGAGCCGGAGGCCGTGGGGATTGTTGTCCCGGAAGAGGCGCCAGCGGCCATCGCCTCCGAGCAGCCGCGCGATATCCCGCTGTCCGTCGAGCGGGGCTTGGCCAGGTGGGTGCCGTACTGGTGTGGTGGTCGCGTTCTGGCTGAGCGGCCGGTTTGGCATGGTCGAACCCCGTGGGTGGTGTGGTGGGCCCCCGGAGGTTCGCCGTCTCCGGAGAGAGTCATTACTACACAGGCATCGAGTGTGTGGGCTGAGCGCGGATTGTGGCGCACGCGGAGCTGGCAGGGCGGGCCGGCAGCGGACCTGATGGGACGCGGACGTGTTCCGGCCCGCCCGGTGGCCGCGGGAGCAACGGCCTGGAGCACGACGGGCTCGGGACAAAATTGGTCTTGGGTGGTGCCGGTCGGGAGCCGGTTGTGGCCCCCGACCGGCAGCGGCTAGGCGGCGAGGTTGCACCCGGTGTCGGGGTCCGCCTCCGTGTCGGCAACTGCGGTGTCAGCAGCAGCGGCGGTTGCCGCGTCAACGCCGTGGCCCTCGCTCTCTGCCTGCTCGGGTTCGGCCTCGGGGCGGGCAGGCTGCGGGTCGTCTGGCTCCGTGTTCGTGGCTACGGCGGGGGCCGTTCGCCGGTTCGTGGCGCGGTTGACGACGCCGTCGATGATGAGCTGTTCGACCTTGCCGACCTGGAAGCCGTTGGTGATGCACCACTGCAACCACTTCGCGACGGCCGGGTCCGGGGCACGCCAGGAGGTGCGGGTGATGGCGCTTTCGTTCGCGGCGGCGATGGCGGCCAGGGAGATGACCGTGTAGCGGGCGTCGCTGACGCGGGCCGGGACGCGGCTGGTGCCGGCGCGCTTGGTCTTGCCAGGCGAGAGGAGGCCGTCCAGCATCTTCCGGCCGCCGTTGATCCAGGTGGACAGGATGTAGCTGGAGTCGGCCAGCATCTCTGCGATGAGCTTGTTGGTGCCCTTGGGTGGGGTCTTGCCAGCGAGCAGGTTGGTCAGCCACTCACGCCGGACGGTGTTCGCGGCTTCCATCAGTTTGTTGTTTTCGATGACGCGCCGCCGCTCGGCCTTCTGCTCTTCGGTCATGGGGCTGCTGCGGGCGACGTTCGTGCCGTAGCTGTATTGGGTGTGTCCGTGCTTGCGCCAGTCGGTGCAGTAGGTGCGTTCGGTGAGGCGGTGGTCGTAGGCCAGGTACAGCAGGACGGCGTGGCCGGGGCAGGCGATGTGGTCCTCGGCGGTGATGCGCTGGCCTTCGGCGTCGCGGAGGTCGCTGATCTCCTTGACCTTCGCGTCGTGGTAGCTGGGGTGTTCGGTCAGCAGGGTCACCCCGGCGGCGGTCAGCTCGGCGCGGCGCGCGGCTTCGGCTTCGCGGGCGTTGCGGGCGGAGCGGGCCTGTTCGACGGCTCGGGCGAACGCGAACGGTCCGGCGTCTTCGGCTTCCTGCAACAGCGTTTCGATGGTGTCGGGTTCGTCGGTGAACTCGGCGAGGGCGGCGGCCTGGGTGAAGTCCAGTCCGAGTGCGTGGGTGCGCTCGGCGGTGTGCTTGTCCAGGGCGGCGACGCAGCGGCCGGCCTTGACCTGTTCGGGGTGGTAGCCGGTGCTGCGGGCGATCTCCTCGTCGCTCATGCCGTCGAGGGCGAGCTGCTGGATGCCTCGGGACACCTGCGCGGCGGTGGGGTCCTTGCGGTGGACCTGCCGCAACATGCTGATGATCTGATCGCGGTTGCCGGCCAGGTCGTCCCGGACGATGGCCGGGATGTACTCCTGCTCGGCTTCGACGGTGGACCAGTATCGCTGCTCGCCGTCGATGATCAGGTACGTGTCGTTGTCTAGCGGCGTGACGATGACCGGGGCGAGCAGCCCGCGAACGCCGTCCTCTTGCAGGTTCTCCACGATGCCGGGCAGGGCTTGGGCGTCGTCGCGGACGTTGTCGGGGTTGGGCTTGATCTGCTTGATGGGCAGCAGTTCGTAGCCGCCGGGCAGGGCGGGCTTGGCGACGGTGTGCTCGGTGTCGGCTGCTTGCGCCGGGTCGGTGGTGGGGGTGGTCGACAGGTCGGGCAGTCCGTCCGGGTTGGGCTGGTCGGTTTCCGCGCTGGGCTGCGCGTCGGTTGCGGTGATCGTGAGCACGGGTGTGCTCCCTTCGGTTGTGGGTTTGTTGGTTGGCCAGTCAGGCCCGGGTTGCCGTCCGGGCCTGACCGGTGGTTTCGGGGCCGCTGCGTTCAGCGGCGCTGGCGTATCCGTGTCGGGTCGCTGCGGAGTTGCCACTGAAAGGAGGAACGTCGCGCCGCTGTTAGGCGGCTGTGGCGAGGGCGGTGAGGCGGGGGCGGGCGGCTGGTGCGGGCATGGCGCATTCGGTGCAGGTGGTGCTGTTCCACCGGTGTGGGCTTGCGCCGTCGCCGGCTGGGCAGGGGCGGGTTTGCAGGTCGCTGATGTCGGCGGCGTTGAGGCAGGTGGGGCAAAGCCCCCAATTGGCGGTCGAGGGACCGGCGATGGGGGAGTCACATTGGGCGCAGTACAGGCCGGCCTGGCGTAGTGCCTGGCCGATCACGTCGGCGGTGGTGACGGCGCGGCGGGCTGTTGCCGCGAGGTTCTTCCATGCGGCGGTGTTCTGGACGCGGCGCCAGTCCTCCGTGTTCAGGGCTGGGTCGTGGAGGCTGCCGGGGTCGTCGGCCTGGGCGCGTAGGTACGCCTCGACTTCTGCCCGGCCGAACAGCGGTCCGGTCCATTGGTAGGTGCGGGCGAGCACGGAGACGAGGTGTCGGGCGTCGGGCTCGGCAAGGTTGCGGGGCAGGGACACGCCGTGGGGCAACCCGATGAACAGGGGCATTGCTTCTCCCAAGGTGCGCAGCGGTGGGTTTCCAGCGCACGGCCGTGGGCGGGCTGAGGCCGGGTTGTTGTGGCCGTGCGGTGCGGGAGCGGTAGCCCGCGTCGGCGTGCTCGATGCGCGTCGACGCGGTCAGCCGTGCGGCTGGGCGCTGGGTCCGGGTGCCGCTGGCGGGTTGCGCCAGCGGCACCCGGGAGGTCGGGTCAGAGCGTGGCCGCGATTTCCATCGCCCGGATGCCGACGCCCTCCATCTCGTACGCGGCGTCGGGGTCGGTGAGGGTCTTTGCGGCGCTGGTGACGGCGTGCATGATGCCTCCGGCCGTGCGGTCGCCGCCGTCGATGAAGTGGTTCAGGATGAGCCGCTGCTCGTCCTCGGTGAACCGCAGCCGCTGGGCGACGACCCGGATGGTGTGGTTGGGGTCGGGGATCCGGCGGCCGGCCTTCTCCTCGATCTCTTCGATCTTGCGCTGCACGTAGCGGACGTCGAGGAATCGGCGCACGGCGTCGCGGGTCTGCTTACCGATCAGGTTGAGGTTCGCCTGGTGGGTGTCGTTGCTCCACCGGATGGTGCCCTCGTCCATCTTCGCGCCGAGGTGCACCGCTCGCAGGGCGTCTTTGGTGATGGTGAGGCCGTTGTCGCAGACCTGCACGACGATGCGGGGAGTGACAGTGAACGCGCCAGAGCCTGTCTCGCTGTTCGTGAAGACGAGACCGGCGAAGACGGTTGGGTTGTCCGCGCCGGTGGCTCCGGTGAAGGGGCTGCGGTAGTTGCGCAGCAGGTTGCGGGCGAGGCTCTTGATGGCCTCGGAGTGCACCCGGACGACCATCCGGCGCTCGCTCAGGTCGCAATCCAATTTGACGCTCATGCCCGACTCGCGGATGCCGGACAGGACGGCCATCAGCACGTCGAGGTTGTCGATGATCTTGTATCCGTCGCTAAGGAAGGCGCGCAGGATGCCGCCACCGTTGCCGTCGGACAGGCAGCGGGCGAGATAGCGCTTGCCCTGGCTGAGGTCGAGCCAGCCGTTGATGTTGGCGTCGTAGAGGTGCAGTGCCTGCGCGCGGGTCTTGCGCAGGTAGCTGGTGGGGATGCCGAGCTTTTCGCCGAGTCCCGCGTCGCCCAGTTCGGTGGGCCGGTAGAGCCCGTCGGAGGGGGTGACACCCGATTCGCTGAGGATGGGTTCCGCGCCGGTGATGCGCAGGTGTCCGGCCTCGGCTCGCAGCATCGCCGTGCCAGCGACGATGTCGAGCTTGTGCGCCTGCTGGAGGTCGAGGATGCGGTGCAGGTCCGGCAGCGTCGCGTGCCGGGCGGCCAGGGGGATGGTGTCGAGCGCGTTGCTCACCGTTGATCCCTTTCGGTTGGGGTGTTGGCTGCGAGGGCGGGGGTTGCCGTCCCCTCCCTCATGTATTTAATGATACATGACCAGCCCCGCAGAGTCCACTTGAGACCGTTCAATTCGTGAAATTCCAGCGTGGCCAATGTGTAACCGTCGGTAATTAATAACGCATGATCTACTAACGTTTCTCTACGTGCTGATTGGTGAATTGGTCGGCGCAGCCGGTTATGTGATGTGCGTCAGAGAGCCTTCCCGGTGGCCTGATCTTTGATCGACCATGTTTGGCTGTGGGGGTCAAGCCTGGGGTGTGGCTTGACCCCCACAGCCAAACATGGTTGGCACTGTGGGGTCAGGTCGCCGGGAAGGATCGGCGCTGCCTCCCCCTTCCCGGAGCCTGCCTCGCCGGCGAGGCGCCGCGGTTCAGCGGCGGGACGCTGACCCGGCTGGAGGCCATCGACCGAAGGTCGATTCAGCCCAAGCGGCGAGACGGCTGTCGGACCGGGCGGGCTAGCGGGCGTCGAGTGGTGCGAATGGGTCTACATCCGGAAGCAGTCGTCTTGCCTTACGGCAAATTCGCTTCAGGCAGCGGCTGCATTAGGAGTCACTGGTTGGCAAATCGGGCGGCGTGGCGCTGAGCACCTTCCCGCTCCGGGTGTTGATCCATTCCTGCACGCGTCTGCGTTTCCAGTAACGAGTAGATCCCTGTACTGGTGCGGGTTCTTCGCGGTCAGGCATGGGAAGGTAGCCGTCCTCGCCGCGGTCCCACACGGCCTTGCTCATTCCGACGTACTTGTCCCACCCGCCCTGCGTGATGGTGAGAATCTCCCGGAACTCGGTGGCGGAGATGAGCTCCTCGGGGTCGCCGTTGAGGTCGACATGATGGACCCGCGCTCGGGAGGATTCCACGATCTGCGGTAGGAGGACATCCCGGACGTGCTTCAGCTCGTCGATGGGAAGCCACGCCTTCTTGTCCTGCTTGACCGACGCGGGCCAGCCTGACCCTTGGGCGCGCTGCTTCGGTGACGTCTTGAGCCGCACCGTCTGTTCGGACCGTCCGGTCAGCTCGGCTGCGCCGGCTATGTCCGTGTGTGGCCGGCCACCAATGTTCCGGATTTCCATGCCTACCCCTGCCTGCATCGGTGGCCAGCGGTTGGAACGGCCGGGGGAACATCGTCCGCGAACGAACGAAGCGGCAACCCCCCGGCCGCGTGATCCAACCAACAGCCCCACCCACAAGTCCACCGCTAAGCGGCGGACGTGTGGCCGAAGCGGTGCAGATGGTAGCAGCCTGGCTCTCGGTCGCCTGGGAGATCGGCGGGTTGATGCCGTACTTGAGAGCCGTGCTCCCCCTGACGAAGCCCGGCAAAGACGATCGGCAAAGAGCGCCACCGGCTGCGGCCAGGAGCAGCGCTGTGCGCCCAGAGAGGACGGACGCCGTTCAGCTGCCCCGCGGGACGGCTGGTAGAGCGCCCGAAGGGGCACGGATTACCGATTCGGCCATGTCGAGCGCGCGGAGCAGGGCTCTTTGCTGCGCCGCCGACAGGGTGCCTGCGTCCAAGCCGCATGTTGATACGAGCGTCTTGAGCTGATTGACCCGTTGATGGTGGGCGGCGGCGAGGCAAGTGGGATGAGTCAGTAGATCGCGTGCGGCGTACCCGTCGCCAGCAGCGTGTTGGATCAGTTCGACGCCGAGCTGCTCGGCGGCTGGGTGATCGTTATCGAGGGCGTCTAGAAGGGTGAGGCCAAGCCGGGTGTGGAAGACGGTGAGTCCGGGCTTGGCGGGTCCGAGGGCGTGGTAGGCGGTCAGCGCCTTGTTCGCCTGGTCGTCTGCGGGATCGGAGTCTGGCATCAGCAGGAGCAGGCAGGCAGTGACGGCGTCTTCCCATGGTTCGCCCGGTTGGGTGGCGTCTAGCATCGCGCGTGCCTGGCGGTAGCGGCCTGCTGTGGCATGGGCTATGACGCTGATCTGCCTGCCGTCGAGCATGCGTGCGCCGATGCCGTTGTATTGGGTGAGGCGGTGGCTGGCGTCGTCCCACCGTCCGGCGCTGGCGAGGGCGTGGGCGCCGGTGCCGAGCAGGACGGCCCATAGCCAGGTTCGTGTCTTGGTGTGGGCACCGGGTGCCTCGGTGAGGCGGGCGACGGGGATGGTGAGGCCGTCGATCAGGGTGTCGGTGCGGGTGTCGATGGCCTGGAACAGGGTTTCCAACAGGGCCCAGGCGGCGGGGCCGTCGCCCGCGCGGATGCGGAGGCGGGCGAGGTTCACGATCGGTTCGAGTGCGTGCTGGGGATCGCTGCCGTGGTCGAGTGCCGCGGTGGCGAGCCGGTGGCACCAGGTGTGGGCCAGGTCGGGCATGTCACAGTCCGAGGCTAGGAGCGCGGCGAGGTTGAAGACCGCGGTCGCGGCGGCCACGTCACCGCTGTGGTAGGCGAGGTCGGCGCGTTCCTCGAGGTCGGCGATGCGCTGGGGCAGGGGTGTGCATACGGGGCGGGGCCGGGCGATCAGCGGGAATCTACGGGCTATTGCGGGGTTCATGAGTCACCGCCCGGGGCCGAGGGCGCGGTGGGGTTGGTGCCGAAGATGATGTTTCTGGCGGCGGTGGCGAGTGCCGCTTGGTGCAGGCCAGGAATGCTGCGCCGGTTCCAGGCGAAGATCACGTGGTGGGCGAGGGTTGCGCGGAGGCCGCGCTGCAACTGTCCTGTCCGGTTGAGCCGGTTGAGAGTGTCGCCGGCGGCGATGTAAGCCTCGAACCAGCTGCGAGTGGCGGCCAGCGGCGCCCCCTGGTGGGTGAGGCTGGCTGGATCGGCAGTGAGGAGCCGTTTCACCGCGTGCAGCAGGTTGTTGACGAGCGTGGGCTGGGGTGGGTCTCGGTGGTTGGCGACGCGGGCCCAGACGTCGCCTTGTTCGTACCAGTCAAGGCCTGCGGCTCGCATCATGGCCGCGGCGAGCATGATCGACAGCTCGGGGTGCCGCGCGGCTAGGTGGTTGGAGCCGGGGGTGAGTAGCTGGCGGCTGTCGTGATGCCACAGATGGTGGGTGGTGTCCATGGCTCTGGTGCCGCCGAAGGCGTAGGTCTCGGGCTCGTAGATTCCCGGAACGGCGGCGCTGATATGGCGGTCGTGGCGTAGGCGGGCCAGCTGGCTGGCCAAGTAGTGGTCGGCGGTGGTGGAGGCGGGAAGGTAGCGCAGCCGCCAAGTGCCTTTCCGGACGTAGAACCAGGTGGTGATGAGCTGGCGGGTTTCGGCGTCGACGAGGATCGGCGCGAGATGGGCGGTGGCTACTTGGTCTGCGGCGTGGGGGTCGGGGAAGGCGATGGTGGTCTGCCGCCATTTGGGTGGCGTCATGTTCGTTTCCCTTGGGTTCAGGCGAGGGCGAGGAAGGTGTCCCAGCTGGTCGCCGGGCTGCCGGTGACGGCGGTCTGCAGCGCCAGCACGGCACCGGCCGTGCCGTTCAGCAGCTCTGGATCACCTTGGGCTTGGCTGGCGAGCTGGTTGGCGAGTTCGGCCGCCAGGCCGGGCAGCTCGGCGGTGAGCTGACCCGCGCGGTGCGGGTCGGTGCTGGCGGCGGCCAAGCGGCTGGCAGCCTGCAGGAGGCCGGCTTTGCCGTGGCAGAGGCCGATCTCGGGCAGCCGGGCGCGTTGGGCGGCGTCTCGCAGCACGGCGAGCACAGCCTCTTCTGCCCGTTGCTGGCGGGCCGTATCTCGCAGGGCGAGCCCGGCGAGTTGCTGAGCGCGGGCGATGCCGGGGGTGCCGTAGCACCAGGAGGGCCGGTGCCGCCGTGGGGTGGTGTCGGGGGTGACGTAGCCGGGCCACCATGTTCCGGCCGGGTCGTCTTGGCGGTGGTGGTCGGTCCAGTCGCATAGAGCGGCGAGGGCGTTGCGGGCTGCGGGGGTGTCGTGGCCGTGGAGGATGGCGTAGGCGAGCAGGGCGATGAGGGCGCTGATGCCGTGGGCTACGCCGATGTTGCCGTGCCCGTGGGGAAAGTCTGGGTGTGGTGTGCCGCCGAGCCCCGATGGCAGCCACCACGGCGGCTGCGTGGAGCCGTTGCCGAGGGGTTCGGTGATGCGGGCCAGGTAGGTCATCACGTCGCGGCTGATGGGGTGCTCGGGGTGGGCGTGCAGGTGGTAGAGCCCGAGCCCGGTCAGGCCGTGGACGAGGTCGAACTCGTACATCGTCAGCGGGTCGCGGCGGTCTATGCGGGCGTGTGCGGCGACGAGCCGTTGTCTGGTGAGGGTGATCGTGGCGTCGTTGAGGCTGGCGAAGGCGCGGTGGTAGCCGCCGAGGGGGCGGGCGGTGTGCAGCATGAACGCCAGCGCGGGGGCGCCGTGGAAGGGGTCGGAGTTGCGGCCGATGCTGACCGGCTCGCTGCCGGCGGCGCGTATCCAGCGGTGGGCGGTGGCTTCGTTGCCGTGTCCGGAGACGGCCCGCTCGATGTGCAGCAGGGCGATGCCCACCGCGCCTCCGGCCAGCGATTGCGGCCGGGTCCGCCCGTCGCGTGACGGGCCGACGATGGAGGGGCTGGCGAGTCTGGCGCAGACCGCCGCGAGCACATCCGAGGGGTTGGCGGTGGTGGTCGGGGTGGTCACGTGATGCTCCTTGTCGTCCAGCTCAGCGCGGCGGCGCGGGCGAGGTGCAGGCAGGCTCGTTCGCTGTCGAGGTCGGCCCCGGCGACGCGGACGTGGTGCAGGTGCAGCAGGTCGGGCAGCAGCTCGGCCGGCGGCATGGTGCTGACGGTGGGCAGGCTGTCGCGCCAGGCGGCCACGGTGCGGCGGCGCCGAGCCCAGCGGTCCGTCAGGTTCTCGCCGCCGGTCAGGGACGCCACGGCGGTGGGGTCGTACGGGTTGGCCAGGCGGATGGCCTGGTCGTAGACGGCTCGTGGGGGTGCTGGCCGGTGCGCGCGGGTACGGGCTATCAGCCATCGCAGGGCGTCGTGTGGGTCGCCGATGACCGCCGTGACGAGGTCGACCATGCTCGCGGCGGTCAACGCCTGCCAGCCCAGGGTGGGACGTCGCGTGGTGACGGCCAGTTGGGCGAGCGCGGCTGCGGAGTCCGCCGCGAACACGGCTGCCGTTGCCTGGTACGCGGCCAGGCTGCCGAAGCGGCCAGGCTCGCCGAAGTCGGTGTCCCACTGGACTCGCTGGGTCAGGTCGGCGTCGGTCAGCTCCTGCGTCCAGCCGGTGATGGCTTCGATGGGCAAGCCGCTGATACGCAGCCGCAGGTGCGGCTCCGGGTCGGCGTGGCGCAGGAACCACCACCTGCCCGCCGGCGGGAGTTGCACGACAAGCCGAGGCAGGTGGGCGGTAAGGATGGTGGTCTGTTCTTCCGGCCGGGCGTAGATCTTCAGGTAGTGGTGGTCGCGGCCAGGCAAGCTGCCGTGGGTACGGACATCGACCAGGGGGCTGGTGAGGCGGGGCGCTGGTGGTCTCGCGGTGGTGGCGGTCAACGGGATGACGATTTCGTGGGGATGCCCGCCGATCCAGGCGGCGCCTTCGGGGATGAGATGCAGCAGTGCGGTGGGGTTGCGGGTCAGGTGGTCGCGTAGCAGCGCCCGGTGAGCGGGCTTGTCCAGGTCGAGGCCGAGGGTCTGGTCGCCGATACCAAGCGAGACGGCGGTAGGGCAGCCTGTGGCCTTGAGCCAGGTGGTCAGCGCGCGGTCCCAGTGCTGCCAGCCGGCATGCCGGTCGGGCAGTTCGGCGGCGCTCAGGTGCCACCGCCCGGGGCTCAAGAGGGTCCGGCCGTACCGCAGCGCGGGCAGGAACGGCAAGCCCTTGGCCGCTGGCCCCCACTCCAGCGGTGAGCACGGGGTAGCGAGGGCCACGGGCGCTTCGGCCAGGAAGCGGGCCAGAGGGTGGGCGTGTCGTACGGGCTCGACCGCGTTGACTGCGACCGGCTGCAGCGCCCGTCGGCGAGAGATCGACACCAGGTACAGGCGGTGCGCGTCGGCGGTTACCGCGATGTCGTCCAAGCCGATCGCGGCCTGCGACGGGGCGTGGTACTCGCCGACGGGGATCAGATGCGGCAGCACCTGGGGGGCGCGGTTGACGTCCAGGCTGATGGTGTAGCGGGTGACCGCGGACAGCTGGGCCAGCAACGCGCCGGCGCTGGCTGGGCTGTCGGCGGCGCAGGAGGCCATCCGGTGCCGGTCGGTCTCGCCGAACATGTCTAGGAACCGGCCCGCGGTGGAGAAGGCTTGCGCTGAAGCACGTACGACCGACAGCAGGAAGTCGCCGCCGGCGATGGCTTGGAGGGAGTCGGCGTGGACGCGCACGGTGAGCTCGGCGGTCGGCGGGATCTCGGTCGGCGCCGGGCCGGCCAGCCTGTCCAGGAGGACGTCGTCGAGGTCGACCTCGTGTTCACGGTGCAGGGCGGCACGTTGCGCCAAGGCGAGTAGCCTCCGGTCCCTGTCGGTCAACGCGGGCGAATCATCGGCCGGCTCGCCGGTGAAGCCGTCCGGATAGCCGAGGCCCACCTGGGCATCGATCGCATCCAGGAGCGGGACGAGGGCGTGCAGGCCGTACCGGTTCAAGAAACGCGTATGCCAGTCCCGCCACCGAAGCGATGTCGGCCGGGCGAGGCGGGTCAGCGCGGCAGCGGCGCGGCATGCCTCGGCCGTCACCGTCGTCGGCACCACGAGGTCGCAGTCCAGCCGCAAATCGACACCGACCGCCTGCCCGGGCTGGATCACGGCGGCGGCTCTGCCGAGGTCCCGGCGGCGGGCATCAGCCGTGGCCTCGTCCGGTGCGCGGTCGTGTCGGGCTTTGAGATCGCGAACGCGACGCAGCGGATCAAGTAGCTCGCCTACGTCGCCGCCTTCGGCTGCGGCGGTCTCCAGCTGATCCACGAGATGCGCCAGGGGGTCGGTCTCGGTCGACGGCGGGCGCAGGCTGGTCAACAGCAACCGCTGCGTCACCATTTGGCCGACCAGCCGCTGCGCGCCTTCCTGCGGCGCCCCACATTCGGCCGTCAGCTTGCCGGTGAGGTCGGCCCACCGGATCGGCTCAGCCGCCAGCGCGAGAGCCGTGCGGATCATGTCGGTGGTCTTGATGCGCAGATGCGTGGGCGCACCTGCGGGGTCGGTCGTGGCGGCGCGGTACTCCAGCACCAGCCTCTCACTGCGCTCGACCAGCAGGTTGTTGGCGCGCACCATCACATGCGGGCGCAGCCGCACGTCGGATTCCAGGCCATCGAGGACGGCGGCCAGCCAGGATGCCTGAAGGCGAGCGAAAGGCCGGTGTGCAGTGCCCCAGTGGATGCGGCCGGTGCGGCTCGCGGTGGCGGGGGCAACGCCCGCGAACAACCCGTATGGTGTGGCACGGGTGGTAGTGCGCAGCAGGTAGCGCATGACCGCGAGCACCACCCGGCGGGCGTCAGATTGCGACGGGCCGCCGCTGATGGCGGCGGTGACCCGCTCGGCGAGGTCCGGTGACGCGTGGGCCAAGGCTGCCGCGAACCCCGGAACCGCCAACGTCTCGGCAAGCCACAGGCGCCAACTGGTCGCCGTGTCGCTGCCGGTCAGGTCAGGCCATGCGCCGATCTGGCCCGGGCGAAGTACGGCCGCCCGGAGCATCAAGGCATCGTTCACGCTGCGGTACACACCAGCCTCCCCATGGGCGTGATCATCTGTCTGCGGGTGAGGAGTGCCCGACCCTCGAGAGCAGGTCTCCCCGGGCCGGGCACTCCTGATCCGCTGTCGATGGCTCGCCTTACGGCCTGCCCATCTGGTTTGGGCTGGCCATCAGAGCGAGCCACCAGCGGATGCGGCTGGTCAGCAGCTGGTGCAGGCCGACGCGCAGGTGCTGCCGCAGTTGTCCTCGGTCATCTTGATGATGTGCTCGACGGTGCCGCCGGCCTCGATGAACTCGATGTCGAGATCGAAGTCGTCGAGGGTGCCGCCCTCGACGTCGGGCTGGACCGTGGCGAGCTGGGCCATGACAACCTCCCTGGTTGCAGTGATAGGGGTTCCCCGACGCTCCCCCCGGCGTGGGCCGCTGAGGTGAGCGCCGAAGTCTCTTAGGACCAGGCGACGGCGAGGACGCCGTGTCGCTTGGTGCTGTGCCACCCGGTCAGATCGCTGGTGTCGGCGGTGTTCGGGTGGTAGGTGATGTGGGCAGCGCCGCGCCGGTAGTAGGAGTCCGCCCAGGTGCGGATCATGGCGAGCAGCTCGGCACCGACCTGCTCGGCTTCCGGCCCGTGGGCGATGACACCGGTCTCGTAGCCGCTGACGGTCTGCGGATTCTCCCGCTTGATGCGATAGGCGAAGCTGCCGCCGCGCACCAGCGTCGGGGTGCCGTTGCGTACCGTGCGGTTGACTACGCCCTGATCGACCGCGGCCTGCGCGGCGTGAATCATCGGCAGTTCCGGCCCGCTGGTCAGCAGGTACAGCTCCAGCTCGTCCGGCATGTCGAACGGCGTGCCCGACCAGCTCTCCACGGGCTTGGTGTTGAGCGCCTTGCGCAGCGCCGGCACGTCGAACGTGAGAGTGCTGTTCTGGTCGAGGCGCAGCCCGACGTCGGGGGTGACCGGGATCAGCTGCTCGCTGGCGGCGCCGTCGCCCTGCATCGGCACGAACGAGCCGAGCCGGTAGTTGCTGGCCGTCAGCACCGACCTGCCGGGGGCGCGGTCGAAGGCGACCAGGCGGGTGATCCCGGCGAAGCGCAGCGGCACGACGATCCGGCCGTCCGGGGTGAGCTGATCGAGCCAGGCGGGCGGGATGTCCCACGCCCCGACCGTGACCATGATCCGGTCATACGGCGCGTGCTGTGCCACGCCGTGCTCGGCGTCGGCGAGCACGACGTTGACCTGCTCGTACCCGGCCCGGCGCAGACCCGCGCGGGCACGGTCCACGACGTCGGCATCGATGTCCACGGTCGTCACCGAACCGGTCGGCCCGACGACCTCCGCGATCAGGGCGGCGTTGTAGCCACCCGAGCCGATCTCCAGCACGTTCATGCCCGGCCGTACCTCGGCCAGTTCTAGCTGGATGGCCTGAATGTGCGAGGCCGAGACCACGCTGGTCTGACGCCCCTGAGCGTCAATCTTGGGCACCAGGGTGCTGTTGGTCTGATACACCTTCTCCAGCGGTTCGCCGGGTGCGAACTCGTGCCGGGGCACCGCGTTCATCGCTGCGGCGACGCTGTCGGTGGTGATCAGACCTTCGTCGCGCAGCGTGCCCACCATGGCCTGGCGCAAGGTGGTGGCGTCGTCGACCTGCAATGTCATGGGAATCCTTTCGGGTAGCGGGGGCTGGCGGACTTGGCGTCCCGCTTCGCCCTATGGGTTTGGGCGGCTGGGTTGTTGCAACCTGACCCAGCGAGGCTGGCCCGAGGCCAGAGTCAGCTGCTCGTGGGCCAGGAGATCGTCACCACGCCGTGGGTCTTGTTCATGACCGTGGCGTCGGCGCGAATCTGGGAGCGGTCGCCGCCGGCGGGCCAGTAGGCGAACGTCGGAGGCGTGTGCCGCCCGGCTCGGTCCCACGCCTGGATCTGTTCGATCAACGCGGCGGCGGCCACCTGCCCGTCGCGTCCGTAGGCGCGGGCACCGAACTCCGCCCCGGCGCCCTGCATCGCGTCCCGCAACACGAGGCAGGCGAGCCCGGCTCCGCGTACGACCGCGAACGGCAACCAGCGCTTCCGGGCAGCCAGTGCGCTGCCCTCGTCGGCGGCGAGGCGGCCGAACCCATCCAGGTACCACGCGAGCCACAGGTGCAGGTCGGCGAAGGAGATCCCGTGGCTGACCGTGACGCCAGACCAAAATTCGGCCGCGTCGGCGTCCAGCACGCCATTGAGCTGAATCAGATCCGGGGGTGCGCCGGAGTCGAACGCGAGCTTGACCTTGCCGCCGGTGGTATCGGCTAGCTCGAGCACCTGGTCGGCGTGGCGGCCGGCGCCCTGCATCGGCACGAACCCGGCCACTTCGGCCGACGTGCTGGCCAGGTGGTCGCCGTCGCGCCGGAACCCGATGGTGCGGGTGACCCCGTTCATAATCAACGGGAGGACGAGCACGCCGTCCGAGGCCAGTTGGTCGAGCCAGGCCGGGGCGATGTCCCACGCCCCGACCGTCACGATGATCGCGTCGAATGGCCCCTCGTCCGGCACGCCGTGCTCGGCGTCGGCGACCAGGACACGGACTCGGCTGCTGTAGCCCGTGGCGTCCAGCGCGGTCGAGGCCAGGTCAATGATCTCGGGGTCGATATCAATGCTGACTACTCGGCCCTCCGGACCGACGACCTCTGCGAGGTAGGCCGCGTTCAATCCGCCCGAGCCGACCTCCAGCACCGTCATGCCAGGTCGCAGCTCGGCCAGTTCCAGCATCCGCGCCTGGATGTACGCCGCGGACACCGACGAGATCGCCATGCCGTCCTGATCGCGCTTGGTCACCACGGAGCTGTCGTAGCCATAGGCGACCTCAGTCGGCGTACCGGCCGGCATGAACCAATGCCGCGGCACCGCTCGGATCGCCGCCTCAACGAGAGCGCTCGTGACCATCCCCTTATCGCGCAGCGTGTCCACCAGCGCGGCGCGGAGCTGGGCGGACTCGCCGATGCTTGTCTCAGCCATCTGGGTTACTCGTACTTCCTTCTCATCGGGTCGGACAGGCACTCCTGCATTCGGGGCACGCCTGGTGCGGCGAATGCAGGAAGACAGGGGGCCGGCGGGAGCGCTGCGCTGGTTCCTGCGATGTCACCGACGCCTAACGACAGGAGTGGTTCGTCGTACCCATCGCCGCCCGAGCCGCTGTAGCACCGCGAGTTGTTCTGGGGAGGGGGCGTGCGGTCACGGCGGACCTCCTATCAGGGCGAGGCGGGCGGTCAGGCGTCCTGGTGCTGGTGGCCGTTGGTGGCGCACTCGCGCCAGATGCGGGACAGGTGCCGGGTCATGTGGGCGGTGGCGGGGTGGCCGGGGTGTTCGCGCCGGTGGGTGGTGATGGTGTCGGCGAGGAGGGTGCGGGCGGCTTGGCAGTGGCCGAGGGCGTACAGGATGAGGGCGGTGGCTGCTTGGACGGCGAGGGTTTGCTGGGCGTGCGGGCCGTCGGATTTGGAGAGGTGGCCGGTGAGTTCCCGGTAGAGGTGGTAGGCGCGCTGATGGTGTCCGCCGCGCGAGTGGGCAGCGGCGAGGACGTGGAGGGCGTGCAAGGCCCGCCGGTGGGCGAGCCCGTGGAGGTGGACTGTGCTGGCACGGGCGTAGGTGGCCCAGGTTATGGCGTCGGCGGGGTGGCCGAGACGGAGTTGCAGTTCGGCTAGGAGGATGGCGGCTTCCGCGTGCACCGCGTCGGCGGGCGCGGTGGCGGGGTCGATGCCGGTGAGGCTGGCGTGCAGGAGTTGCCGGGCGCGCAGCGGGTCGCCGAGGACCAGGGTGCGGGCGGTGGCGACACGCTGTGCGCGTTCGGCCTCGAACCGGCCGGGTTCGAGAACAGGGGTGGCGCGCCAGGTGAGGGTGATGTCGCTGGGGGTGGCACCGACGGTGATGCGGGCGAGGACGCGGTGGGCGTGGACGGCTGCGAGGTGTGGCGGGATCGGGGTGCTGGTCGACGGGATGATCCGAGCGGCGCGCGCCAGGATCGCCCGACCGATGGTGTCGGCGACGGCCACGCTATCCAGGGGCCGGGGTCTGCAACCCTGCTGGCACTGGTAGCCCTGCCCAGAGTCGTGCGACTCGGCGTGAGTCATTGGCTGCTGGCAGAACCTGCAGTGCAGCAGTCCCGGCGGCAGGTACATCTCGCACGAGTCGGCGGCCGGCCTGCATGGCTGGAGCGCGACTGGGGCAGTCGCTTTGGTGACCCATTTCTGGACTAGGCGCGGGTCGAGGTTCATCTGATGGGCGACGGTGGTGACGGCGCCGTATGCCCTGACTCGGCGGGCATCCGTGACGCGCTGGACGACGGCGTCGATCAGGTCTGGAGGGTATCTGCTTGGAAAGGCCATGATTCGCGGAGCCAGTTTCAGGACGGGGGTGGTCAGCTGCCTGTGGATGTCACCGGTGAGGCTGTTAGTGACGGGAGCGATGGGGCTACACATGGAAGCCTTGCCAGCGGTTGTCGACCGGGCGGGCCGGGTTGATCGGCATGGCACTGCTGCCGTGGCGAGCGTTGCGGCGCATCGGCTGCAGGGTCGGGCCGTCCGGCAAGGTGATCGCCGGCCGGGGTGTGTAGCCGTATCGGGCGAGCAGGTGCTCCCCGCCTGAGGGAACAGCGGTCCAGGACGGCAGGTCGATGCGGTCGAGGCGGCTGCGGTGGTGGGCCAGCAGCGCGACGCCACAGCCGCCCCGTTGGGCGTCGGTGCGGACGGCGAGGAACGCCAGTTGGTAGTGCGGTTCGGTGGGCTGTTTCTCGGCAAGGAGCGTGTCCAGCAGGTCGAAGCGGTCGGCGTGTGGTCCGGCGGCGTCGGTGAGCCGGGTCCGGTAGTTGGCCGGTGGTGGGATGGGTCGGTAACGGTGAAAACCCACGGTGGCGGCGGTGAGGTCATGGGTGAGGTGGATGTCGCCGAAGAACATCGCATGTTCTACCCAGATCGCGACGACGTCGGCCAGCACCTGGCACCTCTGCCCTGGGTCGGGCACCAGCCACGCGGCGAGCGGTGTGGGGTGCAGGGCGTCGGCGATCAGCAGGGCGACCAGATCCTTGTCTGCCCAACGGGCGGCGCGAATGTGCACCAGGCTCTCCATCGGATTAGATGTCCTTGTGGTCTCGCTTCACCGGTACGTTGCGGTGGCGAGGTCACCGACGGCGGCGTCGAGGGCGGCGGTGATGTCCCGCACCGACCGGTGGTGCTGGCCGGCGATGGCCTTCAGGTGCGCCGTCACGGTCGTACTGTCGTCGTTGAGGTAGAGGTGGCCGGTGAGGCCGAGGGTGGCGACGAGTCCGGCGAGTGCGGCGGTGTGGTTGTCGGGCTGCTCACGGCCTTGAGCGACGTACCGCAGGCGTGCGCGGGCGACGACCGCCCACTTGGTGTCGGTGGCGAGGTAGGTGTCGGTGCGGGCAAGGCCGCCGAGGCGCCGGCGAGTGACCTGCCGGAGGATCCCGGCGGCGACGAGTCCGGCGCGGGTGCGCTCGTATAGGTCGTCGGCGAAGCCGCGCAGGAACGCCTTCACCGGTGGTGCTGTACGCCCATAGCGGATGAAGCCGATGGCACTGTCCCCGATCAGGTCTCCGAGCGGTTGATCGGTGTGCAGGCGCAGCCACCGGTCTCCGGACAAACGGTCGTTGTTCGGGTCGAGGACGATCCGCCCGGCGAGAAACAGGTCGACCAGGACCGCGCCGGCCAGCCCCAACGCCAAGGCTTGGCGGTGGATGTGCGGGTGGCCGGCGTCGTCGTCATGGCCGAGCAGGAACAACTCGTCGCGCAGCGGCAGCCGAGCAAAACTCATCGGCCCGCCCCTTCCGTGGTCTGGACGCAGACTGCCGCAGGCTGGTGCGCAACCTGGGCGGACGCCCACTTGCCGCCGCCGGTGGGTCCCGCGGATCCGATGAACATCAGTACCCAGCTGGCACTGGGCAGGGATGGTTCCCTGCGGATAGCGAGCCGAGGAGGTTCACTCACGAGCTGCTGCTCCTTTCATCCCGACCCCGGCGAGGAAGCCGGTGAGGAAGGGGCTGGCTGACGCGTGTCCCCTCTCGATCTGGTCCTCGGGATCAGGGCGCCACCGAGCAACAGGGACGAGCGCTGCGTTGCTCGCCGACTTCGCTGCTGGCCCGTCGGCAGGGACCGTGGCGAAGTCGCCGAACAGCGCCTCGACCTCTGCGGGGGCGCGCAGTTGAAGTGGGGTAGGCGTGCGCTGATACAGCCTCTGCACCTCATCGGTCTGGCTTGTGGCCGTGCCGGAGGTCGCGTGGGAGATGACGAGGGCGCTGCCAGGGGGCATCGCGGCGCGGAATGGTTCCACGATGGCGTTGACGTCGCCGGGGATGAAGTGCAGGACCGAGACGAAGAGGACGGCGACGGGACGGGTGAGGTCGATCAGCCGCTGCGTGGTGGGGTTCTGGAGGATGAAATCCGGAAAGCAGATGTCGGCCTGGATGACATCGACCCGCGGGTCGTTATCCAGCAGGGCCTTGGCGTGCGCCACGGCTACCGGCTCGACATCGACGTAGAGAACCCGTGCATCGATGTCGATGTGGTGGGCGATGTCGTGGACGTTGCCCACGGTCGGTATCCCCGAGCCGAGGTCGAGGAACTGGTGTATGCCCTGCTGGAGTGCGTAGCGGATGGCGCGGCGCAGGAACGCGCGGTTGGCGCGGGCCGCGTCGGCGACATGGGGTGCGACGGCGAGTATGGCATCGGCGGCGTGACGGTCCGCGGCGAAGTTGTGGCTGCCACCGAGGAAGTAGTCATACATCCGTGCGGCATTCGGACGAGTCAGGTCGACCTCGGCGGGTGCCCAGCTCATCGCCTCAGTTCCCATGGTCTTTCCCCGGTTGCTCGCTCGGGGCCTTGGCGATGTGGCGCAGCCGCTGGTGCACTCCCTCGTAGGGGCTCATGCCTGCCAAGATCGCCTTGTTGACGGCGGCGTGCATGGTGTAAAGCGGGTCGCAGACGTTGCCAGGTGCGGCTCGACCGGCCTGCGAGACGACCTGGTAAGCGTCAAGTAGCTCCAGGCCGGTCAGTTGTGCGGTCCAGGTAACCAGGTCGTGCTGGCTGATGCGGTAGGCGTCCTCAAGCGGACGGGCGGCGCCGATCGAGATGATCCGGTGGTCGGTCTCGATGCGCGGCCATGGTGTGGCCACGCCCTTGATCAGGTCGACAGCGACGGTGACGTTCATGGCTGTCTCCACCGCGACGCCGCACACCTCGCCCTGGCCTTGGCGGGCGTGGCCGTCGCCGATGGCGAACAGCGCCCCGGGGGCGTTGACGCCGAGGTACACGGTGGTGCCAGGGCGGATCTCCGGGGTGTCGAGGTTCCCGCCGTGCGCATCAGGTACGACCGTGGAGCGGGCTTCCCCGCCGGCCGGGGCCAGCCCCACGGTGCCGAGCATCGGCTCCAGGGGCATGACGATCGCATGACCGGAGCGGCGGGCGTGGAAGGTCACGGTGCCTGCCGCGGTGTCGATGGTGTAGCGCCACACCCGCTCCTCGAGCGGTGGGTGCAGCATCGGCGTGGTGTGGGTCGCGGTCAGTGCCCCGAAGTGCGGGAAGGTTGCTGACATGCCCCAGTCGCGGGCCGGGGTGATGGCAGCGAAGTGCAGCGCGAGGGTGTCGCCAGGTTCTGCGCCGAGCACGTGGAATGGGCCGGTGACGGGATTAAATGCTTGGCACACCTTCGACGGCAGGTCGTCCACGGTGCGCACCGCCCCGCCGAAGCAGTCCTCAGTGCTGGTGACAAGCAGGCTGCCCGGCTTGATCTCGGCGACCGCCGGGTGGGCGCCGAAGGTGTAATGCAGCTCGTCTTCGGTTGGCTGGTAGGTGACCGTGCTGGTCATGCCGCCTCCCGTCCGCTGGCAAGTCCGGACAGCTCGGGGCGGCGGCCGGCGGCGTACAAACCTGCCAGAGCCAGGAGGCCGAGGGTGAGCCAGACGAAGCCGAGGCGTTGGGCGGCCACGTTGGCGTTGACCACGACGTAGGCGAGGATGGCGAATCCGATGCCCGGAAGGATCAGGTGTGCGATCAGGTTGCGGCTGCGTCGGCGGACCAGGTAGTGCCAGACGACGGCGAGGTGCAGCACGAGGAACGCGGTCATTGCGCCGAAGTTGATCAGGCTGGACAGCAGCGCGATGCCATCGTCGCGCCAGTTCATGTAGAGGCCGATCGTCAGCGACACCAGCGCAGTGAGGGTGATGGCGTGGGTGGGCACGCTGTGGCGCACCGACACCTTGGCCAGGAACTTCGGCAGCTGCCGGTCGCGGGCCATGGCGTACAGCAGCCGCGAGGTGGCGACCTGCGCGACGAGGGAGTTCGCCACGCCCCAGGCGACGGCCGTGGCGACCGCGCACAGGGTGGCCAGCCAGGGACCACCGGCGAGCCGGGCGGCGTCGTAGAACGCGGTGCCTTCCGGATCGCCATTGACGAGGAGGCCATCCGGGTTGGGCAGCAGCAGCGCGGCCATCCAGGTCTGGGCGATGAACAGCAATCCGGCCACACCCAACGCCGCGGCCATGGCCCGGCCGATCTGCCCCGCGCCGCCCTTGTTCTCCTCGGCCAGCATCGAGATGCCGTCGAAGCCGAGGAAGCTGAGCACGGCGATCGACACCGCGCCGAACACCAGCGCCCAGGTGAACGTGTCGGGGTTGTAAATCGGCGCCCAGGAGAAGCCCTCTCCCTTGCCTTGCGCGAGGGCGCGGCCCGCGGCGGCAAGGAAGATCACCAGGACGATGACCTCGCCGACGAGCATCACTCGGGTGATCAGGGCGGTCATCCGGATTCCCCGGTAGTTGACCAGGGTGTTCACCAGCACGAAGCCGACCAGCCAGACCCACACTGGAACCGCAGGCACGGTGGAGTGCATCGCCACCGCCGCGATCAGGTACAGCAGGCTCGGCACCAGCACGTAGTCCAGCAGGATCGCCCAGCCAGCGAGGAACCCGACCGGTGCGCCGATCCCTCGACCGGCGTAGTTGTACACACTCCCGGCAAGGGGAAACGCCTTGACCATCTGGGCGTATGAGGCGGCAGTGAACACCAGCGCCGCCATGCCGATGACGTACGCCAGCGCGACCATCCCGCCGGCGCCGGAGTAGACGGATCCGAAGATGCCCATGGGCGCGATCGGCACCATGAACACCAGCCCGTAGAAGAGCAGGTCGGCGAAGCCGAGTGAGCGGCGCAGCTCCGGTCGGTATCCGAACCGCGAGGAGTCGGGCGACGCCTGCGCCAAGCCGATCTCCGGCGGAGGCGCTGTCTGCCTAGTGTGCATGCTGTTTCATTCCTTCCTGTCGGTCAGCGACGCCAGCTCACTTCCGCCAGTGCTAGAGCTGGCCAAACGGCGGCAGCGGCTTCGAAGGCAGACGCATCGCCGGGAGCTGCTGAATCGGTTGCTAGAGGCGCCAGATCATGGACAAGTCCTGGGCGCAGCCGCCGAGAAGTACGGGCGACCGACAATCGGCGGATGATGGGCCAAGTTCCTCGGACGCGGCGTCCGCCACCAAACCCGGTGCCGGCGCCGCCGGCTCCAGAACGAACTGTTCGATGTCCTCGGCATCCACGGCCGGTCAGCTGGCAACCGCAGGGCCCCCGGGTAGTCCCGCTGACCGAGCACTCCGAACGGGCTGCAGCGCGTGCCGCAACCGCGCCAGCGCGGCAGACCCTCGAGGGTGAAGACCCCCGAGACAGGTGATCCGGGCTGCGCCAGCCACTCACCACCGCGGCCGGAAGCGGCACAGCGAGCGCGGTCACGCACGCTGTCGCTTCGCACGTCGACGACCACGAGGACACCTCCACCATCACCGCTGCTCGCAAACGCGAGGGCTGCCACAGCAGTGGAGGTAGCGCGAAGCCGCAGCGCCCATCCATCGCCGTGGTTGTCTGTGCGACCAGCCTGCGGGTTCGGCCTGTCCCATGACGATGCGTGGACGTTCTAGTGTTGTCCTAGTTTCAGCTCGTCTGCGCCCGCCGTCGTCTACTACGCTGCCGACTGCGACAATGACGCTGAGTGCATAGCCTGGGGGATATCCCGTGGAGACGGTACGGCGGTGGACCGGCCGCGAGGCGAGAGCACTACGCCTGGCCCTGCGCATGAGCGTGCGTGGCTTCGCCGAGCACTTGGGCGTCAATCCGGCGGCCGTCTCCAACTGGGAGAAACGCGGTACCGCGACCCGCATGCGCTATGAGACCCAGCAGATGCTCGATGTCGATCTGGCGCGGTCGCCGATCGAGGTCAAGCAGCGGTTCGCCCAGACCCTTAAAGCGTCAGCGGCCGCAAGTTCGAGCGACTCGCCCCCGCCTGCCGACAGCCCCGGGCCCGCAATACAAGATCTCGGCGCCCGTTCCAGGGAACGGACGGCTGCCATCCTCGCGGCGCTCGGTGGCCAGCAGCCCGACGACCTCGTGTACGCGCCTCCGGCCGACGTCCAGCGGCTGGTTGCGGACTTCCTCGCCTCGGCGGCGCGCGTCTACCTGGTCGCTGGCCCCCCGGGCTGCGGCAAGACCAGCTTCACGCGCCATGTGGCGTCTCAGGCTCCTGGGGTGGATGTTCAGCTGCTGACCGCGGACTCGTGGACCGAGGACATCGACCTGGCGCGGGAGATCCTCCGCTACGGCTCCCTGCCGGCCGGCGAGGATCCGCTGCTGACCCTAGAGGATGAGAGCCGGAGCCTGTCCAGGCCGCTGCTTGTCGTCATCGACAGTCCGCAGTCCCGCGCCGTGGTGGACAAGGTCTGCCGCCAGCTCGACGGCACGCTGCGGCAGGTGCTCTCGGGCAACCTGAGGTTCCTCCTCGTTCTACGCACACCGCCGGACGTCGAGCTGGCGCCCTACCCCGTCCTGGCCGCAGCGGTCATGCCCGGCCAGGATCATGGTGCCGGCCCGTCGCTGCGGCTGGACCGCTGGGACGTCGGCACGGCCCGCGACGTGTGGAACGCGCAGCGGGATGCAAGCGAGCCCCCGTTCGACGCCCTGCCCGCGAAGATTCGTAACTTGGCTCGCCTGCCGCTGTACATGAGCCTCATCCGGGCCGCGAAGTCGACCGAGCCGCTCGGGCAAGCCAACGCCTACCGGCTCGTGGAATTCTGCGTCGCCTCGATCTTGAAGGCGGCGGGCCTGGACGTCGAACGTACGACGGCGGATCTGACGGCACTCGCGCGACGGCAGCTCGCCTCCGCATGGCCGCACCCCCTCCTTCCCGCAATCCAAGGCGATCCGCCAGGGAACGTCGGTGACCTCACCGTGTCCTCGGCCGCGAGGCTCGTGCGGTCCGGCCCGTTCGGCGGCTTGATGTTCCATCACGACGTCATTCGTGAGTACCTCTTCGCACGGTGGCTCGCCCAGCTCATCGAGTCCCATGGACGCTCGACCGTCACCATCGAGCTGCTCAACGACCTGGCCGCTCGCACGAGCACATCGGCCGACCTGCGAGGCGTCCTGGAATTCCTCTTGCAGGGCTTGGATGCGACCTCACCGGAGCTGCTGGCCGCCGTCGCGCAGTCACCGTCGGTCAGCATCACCGAAACGCTGCCATTGATGCTCGACCTCACCAGCGATGCCCCCGCCTTCGCCACGGCCGAGGTGCTGCGCGTGTGCGCCTCTCGGTGCCTGCACGACAACGGCCTTCCCCTCGCCAGAGCTCTCCTGCACACCAGCGCAGCCGCCTCGGCGCTCGGTGCGGAGTACCCCCGGTGGATGCTGCGGGTGCTGCGCCGCTTCGGCCCGGCAGTATGGTCCGACATCGTGGCGTGCGTGGAGACGCGGCTGCCCATCGCGGCCATCCACGACTTCGTCCGTCTCGCGCAACTCGACACAGTTGAAGACGCGGTGTTCATCGCCCGACACTTCTACGTCTTCCTCGCCACCGACGACGGCGGTTCCCAAGAACTGAAGGCACTTCTGGCCCACCCAGACTGGCGAGCCCGGGCCGCCCTCGCCGAGGGGATCCGAGCGGGCCGCGCCATCCCACACCACACGATGGCCTCGATCATGGAATCGTTGGCCGCGGACCGCGACTACAAGGTCCGCGCAGCCGTCGCCGAAGCCGTCGGCCGCTCGACCGCACCCGGCGTGGAACACCTACTCGCCGCTTTCCTCGACGACCGGAACTGGCACGTCCGCGAGCGCCTCCTTCAAGGGCTTGCCGCCCGAGTCGGACACGACGACTCGGGCGCCGACCTGGTCATCAGGGCCCAGGGAGCATGGCGAAACGGTCCCCGCAATGTCCGAGTCGCCGCGCAGCGGCTCCTACTCAAATCCGGCAGGCAACCGATCCAAGACGAGGATTCATCTCGCAGCGCCCTGTTCGGCCTTTTACGAGAGATCCGCACCGGCACCCTACGGCTACCCATGAACGTCCAATCCGCTCTGGTCAACCAGGGCGTCGCCTCGGCCGACTGGCTCGTTCGCACCGAAGCCAACCTGCTCGCCCCCTACGCCACGGCCACGAGCACAGCACCAGGCATCAGCAAGGAAGCCTTCCGCCGTCTCCGAGACAGGCGCGCACTTCAAGTCGCGCTCGATGTCCGCGACGTCGACTACGCCATCACCGTCGCACAGGCCGCCGCTACCGCTGGTGTGCAATTCATCGAGATCGGCGACCCGCTCATCAAGAGCGTCGGAATTCGAGCCATCAGCGCCATCAAGCAGCGAACCCATGGCGCGTGGATCGTCGCCGAGATGATGTCCGCAGACTGGGGACGCGATCAGGTGGTCCTCGCGACCGAGGCAGGAGCTGATGTCGTGCTGCTCATCGGACCCGCCAGCACTGCTAGCGTGTCCGCAGCCGTCGAAGCGAGCAAACGCCTCGCCGTCCCCATCGTCATCGACGTGCCCGAAGGCCGGCTGATCCAACGCTGGGTCCAGGACATGGAACGCGCGGGAGTCGACGGCTTCGCCATCACCACAAACATCGACCTGGGTGTAGCCGGTTTCCACCCTCTCGACCAGGCACAACTCATCAGGTCATGGACCAAGCTGCCGGTCGCGGTCTCCGGCGGCTTCGAACCCACGGACGTCGAGGCCAGCAGACGACACTCATGGGACATCCTCGTCGTCGGTCGCGGAGTCACCGACTCCCTGGATCCCGCCGTTGCCGCGCGGGACCTCGCCGCATCGATCGAACTCACCGAAGGAAACCGCTCATGATCATCACCCCACTCACGGTCGACCGCATCCCCGACCTCGAGAAACTGCTGGCACTGGGGGAGCCGTACATCAGGCTTCGGGGTTCATCGGACTACTGGCTGTACGCCACGCTGTTCGCCAATACCTGCCCACTCGCCATCATCGATGGAGAGGTCGTCGGCAGCGTGATCGCCTTCCGAAGCCAGGTCGACCCGTCAGAGATCTACCTGCAGGACGTGATGACGCACCCGAGTCACCGTCGGACAGGAATCACGCGGGCGCTCGTAGAGGAAGTTGACCGCCAAGGCGCTCTCTGGGGATGCCGGCGCCTCTTCCTCACATCAGAACCGGACAACCACGCCGCGCACGGAGCGTGGCTCGCCATGGGCTTCAGCAACGTTCCCGGAGACACGACCGAGCGAGGCGTATCTGTGATCTACGACTACAAGGGGCCGGGGAAGCACCGCGCCGTCTATGAGCGATCGATCGGTGCCTAGCATCAAGTGGCCCGCGCAGGAGATCACCGCCGAGACGTGCACGGCGAGGTAGACCTCGACATGGTGTGATGCCAGTCGGCGAGGGGGTCGTACCGGCGAGATCTTCGGCTCGCGCGCAGCCGTGCAGGCAGGTAAAGGCGGGCTTGCTGCGGCGAGACGAGACGCGGTCCTCCAGCGCGCCGCATGTCGCGCTGCTCACGTCAACGCGGACAGGGTCCCCTGCCCGCCCAGCTCGGGCTGGCGGCCGCGCAGCGGCTGCGCCCGGCCCGGTTGGGCGGGCGTAGGTCACGCGGCGTGTGGTGGGACAGCGGGCTGGTAGTGAAGGCGTAGGAGGCGGCACACCATGTCCGCGCGCCGAACCTTCCTCGTGTCCGACCCGTGCCGATAGCCCCTGAGCGATAGCAGCCGTTGAATGAGACGGGAGGCGCCCAGAACATGGCAGGGCAACGACTACCCGAGATGCCTTGCATCAGGCGCACTTCCCCGTTGCCGACCCTGGTGATCGTCCGCGGCAACTCGGGCAGCGGCAAGACGCCCACGGCCCGTGAGGTCCGCCGCCGCTACGGCCGCGGGTGCGCTCTGATTGAGCAGGACTACCTGCGCCGGGTCATGCTCCGCGAGCACGACAGCAGCCGCACCAATCCGGTCGCTCCCACGTTCATCACCGCCACCGCCAAGACAGCGCTCGATCTGGGCTACCACGTGGTCTTGGAGGGCATCCTGCACACCGGCCGCTACGAGGCCGTCCTGCGGCAACTCATCGCCGAGCACACCGGCCCGACGCACGTCTACTACCTCGACGTGTGCTTCGAGGAGACCATCCGCCGCCACCAGACACGCGCCGAACCGATCAACGTCACACCCGAGCAGATGCGCGAGTGGTACAGCGCTCGGGACTTGCTCGACGTGCCCGGCGAGCGCATCATCCCCGAGACCTCCACGTTCGAGCAGACCGTTACCACCATCCTTACGACCAGTGGCCTGGCAGGCAGCCCACCCTTGACGCCATGCCCGAACCGGTGCCCCCACTGCGCTGCGAAAGCCCAATGAGCGCCAGCGCGGCGCCGGAGTTCTGAGGCGTGGGGCTACCACCACCGCTGTCCTACGAACACCGGCCCTTCGACCTCACCGTGGCCGACGGCGAGCCCTCGCCGGTCGGTTGGACCATTCGCGATGCACTTCTGGGCCAGCGCACCGGGCCGAGCGAGATTGTGGCGGAACGTCCGGCCCATACTCGGCGACGGCAGGCAGGGTAGGCAGCTCGACGAACGGATCTCCGCCCTCGCCGCTAGCCGAGCCGCCCGACCGGGCAGCTAGCCGCCGACTCGTTGTGCCGCACCATCTCGGGCAGCTCAGCTAGCCAGTCGAGCCGGAACAGGCAGCGCTCGCTGACGGCCTTGTCCGCCGACGCCGTGTGTCGGCCGGTTCGGCCATGTCACCGTCCGCACGAACTGCTACTCCGGTTCCGGTTCACCTGGTTAGCCGCCAGGTCAGGGCCCAGCGCCCGCGACCGTAACTGTCCGGAAAGTGGTTGCAGGTGGCGGTCATTGCATCGCACTCCGTTGCTCGAGCTTTGTGCGTAATGGAGTTTACCGAAGCCTTCGGCACTCGCGGTTAATCCCTTACTGCGACTCACCTACGTTCTGTCACGCTGCAGCGTCTCAGTGCGCAATGGATGACCAAAACGACTCTTTGGTGTTGAAAGACACCCTTGCGCGGTCATACGTTCCGACTGGTGTCGATACAGCGGAGAAAGGGGGGTGCTGCAATGCGTAAGGGCGTCGAATGGGGCTGAGCACCCGTCGCATACCTGCTACTGTGGACGATCTACTTGGAAGGGCTGGGGCTGATGATCACGGGGGATTGATTGATGCCGATCCAGCGTGGAAAATGGGCGCTGGGCCTGTTGACATCCATCGTTTTCGTTTCGGCGCTGGCGTGCCTTGTGTGGGCTGTTAAACACGCGGGGCGGCCGGCGCCTTACTATTCCGTCTACCTCTTGATGGGCGCAGCGCTCATGGCGGTCGGCGCGATTTGCTCAGCGCCGCTTCCACAACGGGTTCCGATCCGGATCACCTTGACTCCTACGGCGTGTCTGGTCTGTGCCTCGGCTCTGCCGGTTCCGTGGGTCGTCCTGTGCACGGCGGTCGGGGTTACTGTGGCGCGACTCGTAATGAGCCGTTCCCGGTCGTCCGGCCTACACAAAGTGCTCCACAACAGCAGTATGGATGTCGTCACCGCGGCAGCGGCGGGGTCGGTGATGTATACCTTCGGCGCCCAGCCCGGCTTCACTGAGCATGCTCTCGGCAGCCCGGGCCTGCTCCGGCAGGTGGTCGCTTTCCCTATCGCGGCGCTGGCGGTGCTGGCTCTGGAAGAGCTGGTCACGATGACCACGGTCACATTGGCGACCAGAAGGCCCTTTCTGGCGGTCCTGCGCCACCTATGGCGGACCCGCCTGATCGTTGCCGTCGGAGAAACCGTCACTGCAGGCATCGTTGCGGTCGTTACTGGGCTTGACCTGCGAGCGCTGATAGCGCTGCCGGCGGTGATGCTTATCGTGCACCTCGCGTTGACTTATCGACTTCGGATCCGCGAGGAGCGGCGTGCTTGGGAGGACCTGGCGGTGCTGAGCGACGCATTGTCCGCCCGGGATCTCGAGTTCGTTCTTCGCACCGCCGCCGCCGGAGCGGTAAGGCTGTTCGGTGCTCGGGCCGCAGACATCGAGGTCGATGGCGGCAAGCGGCTAGTGCGTGCTGGTGGCGACGCTGGCGACGCTCGGGTGGTGTTTGACGGGCCGGCCTCCGATGCTCCCGACATCGTCGAGTCGCGGCCAACGGTGCGGTCCGAGTTCGGGGACTACGCGACCGGGCTGCACGGTGTGGTGCGGTTGTATTTCGGCGGGGCCGGCGACGAACTGTCAGCGCGAGAGCGTGTCACCCTACGAACATTCACTGCCACCCTGGCAACGAGTCTTGACAACGCGCACGCGTACGCCCTGCTGGCGCAGGAAGCGCGCCGGCATGAGGTGGCAGCCACCCAGGATCCGGACACCGGCCTGCTTAATCGCAGAACGCTGCTGTCCCGCGTCGCCGAGATCGCCACCGGGACGTGCCATGTGGTCGCGGTTCGCCTAGAGAACTACGACTTTCTCGCGGACCAGATCGGCAGGGATGCGGCACTGACGCTGCTGAACGAACTCGCCGGAAGGCTGTGCCATGCCCCGGGGGATTCGGGCTCCGTCGTTGGACGTATCGGCGATGCCGAGTTCGCCCTCATCCTGTGGGACGTGCCGCAGGACGCCGCGTACCAGCGGGCGTACTGGACCGTCGCGGCACTACGCCGCCCGGTCACCACCGACCAGGGCATGCTCAACGTCCGGGCGAGCGCAGGAATGACATCTGGCGCCGCCGCCGATGTCGCGGAGCTGCTCGACGCCGCAGAACAGGTGATGTGGCGGGCCATTCGCCGGGAGCAAGACCGGTTGGTGTCATATCAGACTGGTCCCGCACACGGCCGTGCCCTGGATCGGGACCTGGTCGACGCACGGATGTCGATCGCGTACGAGCCGATTGTCGACCTCACCACCGGCAGGATTGTGATGATGCAGTCCGTGCCGCGAATCCTCTACTCACGGCACGATGTGCTCGTCGCCGACGAGTACATCTACCAGCTCGTGATGAATCAGGATGGCCTGGAAGCCCTCGCACGCAAGGTGATCACGCGATCCCTGTCCGCCGCGGTGACCTGGCGGGAAGCGCTGCCGCACGCTGCGCTGGTGGTGCCAGTGCCCGCGCGCGCCCTCACGCCCAGATTCGTCGACGGGCTCCGTGATCTCCTGCGCAACCACGCTGTGGCGGGATCATCTCTGGTGCTGGAGCTGGCGCAACCTAGTGGCCTGCCCAGCCGCGACGTGACCGACCTGCTCCGGCAGTACGGGGTGCGGCTGTTGCTGGGCAACTACGGCAGCATTCAGGGCAGCATTCAGGCGCTCAACGCCGCCACTTGGAGCTTCCTCCGGCTCGACCCGGCCTACGCACTCGACGCCGGGTGGCGGCCGGCGCAGGCTGTCATCCGCGCGGCAGCCGACCTCGCCATCGACCTGGACCTCGCGGTCATCGCGCCCGGGATAACCGTCGAAGAGGAGCGGCACGAGTTGGCGAGGCTCGGCTGCGCACTCGGCGGTGGGCCATTGTTCGGGGGCGAGATGTTCCCGAGTCAAGTTCGGAATCACGCCTCGCTGTGGCAGCCGACGGCCTTGCACGACGGGGCGCAGATCGTGCGCTTACACCGCACGCGCTGGACGACCAGGCCGCGTCGCGCTGTCCGGCAGCGGCATGACGGGTAGACCACGCGCCAACGTCGCAGGGGGAGAGGCCTCGCTGGTATCGGCGGACGCGATCACCGGCACCCAGCAGTCCACCTCGGCGGCGACGAGGGGCGAGTCATGCAGAGCGCGAGACATCCTGGCCAGGCGGCGGGCCTCAGCGCGCACGTCAGTCACGTCCAAGGGCGCGGCGACGAAGGGCGAATCGTCAGCGAGCGGCAGCGCGGCCTGACGTCGACGCAGCGCGACCGCTACCGTCGCTGCTTCGGCGACTGCAGCTACAGCAGCAGAATCGAGCCGGTATCGCAGGGCTCGCCGCTCCGCGCTGTCGTGAACCTGTCCACTGCACCACGGTCTCAGCAGCCGCAACGCGTCGTGGACCTCGATTACCCGTCGATGGCGGTGGTGTCTACCACCTACCTCTACTGGGAGCTGTTCACCCGTGCTGGTGCTGATGATCTTTGCGTCAGGCATACCCGCCCGCAGCGTCATCCACAACTGGGTGACGTGCCAGTCCGCACGAAGGTCCGTCCATCTCCGCGATGACCAGAGCCTCCACGGCACCCTCGAGAGAGCTGCTACCTGCCGCGTACAAGGTTCGGCGGTGCTGCCGGCGGCCTGGGCCATCTGCTGGTACAGCAGGTCAGCGGCCAACTCGGCTTCAGCCTCTAGCGCAGCATCGACGTCTGCGTGTAGGGCATCGCCGTCGTGATCGAGGACCAGATGTGCGACCTCGTGTAGAACCGTCTGCGCCCGTCCGAGCGTGGGCAGCGCTGCGTCGATGATGATGTAGTCGGCTCCGTCGAGCCGAACGAGTAGACCGGGCGGATGCTCGGCTCCCAGTCGTTCACCGCGTATGTGTAGGGGGCGGCCCCGAACACGCCCGATGGCCTCACACCAGGCGTCCACCGTGTACGGAGCGGGCGGCGGCGGCACGCCAGCCTTGCGCAGACGTCGTGCGAGACGCGCCCGAGCCCAGAGCATCCACACCTCCTGACACTACGATCAGTGCCGGGCCAAAGGTCAGAGTGTAACGCCCGAACGGGTTACCTGCAGGCCCCCTGATCATGAGGGCCCCATCGAGATGAGCCTGTTCGACTAGGCTCCGCCTCCACAACGGACGGCGCTAACGGCGTGGCATCACAGGTGCGCAGGGACGGGGAGAGAAACAGTGGTCGAAACGTACAAGGATGCACGCAGCGCCGGTGGTGGCCGCGCCATCGTCGCACGAATATATGACTACCTCCTTGGCGGCGATCAGAACTTCCCCGCAGACCGCGAAGCCGCACGACAGCTCTTGCAGGCTGTTCCCGACGCGGCCGACATCGCCTGGTCCAACCGCCTGTTTCTGCGGCGCGCGGTCCGAGTGCTGGCCGAAGCGGGCATTCGACAGTTCCTCGACCTCGGCTCCGGCATCCCCACCCAGGGCAACGTGCACGAGATCGCCCAGGCGGTCGACCCCACCAGCAGAGTGCTGTACGTGGACATCGACCCCGTCGCGGTTGTCGCGTCCAACGAGCTTCTGATGGGCATCCCGGGCTGCCGGGCCATCGAAGGCGATTTCACCCGCCCCGACCTTGTTATCGATGCCCTCCACGAGGGTGACCTCGCCAGCGTGATCGACCTCGACCAGCCCACCGCGCTGCTCTACTGCGCGGTGTTGCAGCAGGTGCCCGACGATCGGGTCGATGAAGTCGTGGCACCAATCCGCGACCGGCTTGTCCCCGGCAGCGCGATGGTGCTCTCGCACCTGAGTGCGGCGGCTGTTACGGACACATATGAAGAGTCGAGCGTGTCAACGGCGAAGAGTGGAGCCATTTTCATCCTGCGTAGCGGTCGGCTTCGACGCGGTGCAGGACGAGGATGGCCTGCACGATCGCGGTCGCTCGGCGTGGGCAGCAGCGCAGCTTGACCAGGATTTTCCAGGTCTTGAGGGTGGCGATCGCGCGTTCGCCGCGGGCGCGGATCTTCGCGTGCGCTCGGTTGACGGCCTTCTGCCGGCGTGACAGCTTCGGCCGGAAGCGGCGCCGCTTGAACGGGGTGCGCACGCTGCCGGGGGCGCCTTGATAGCCCTTGTCCGCGAAGGTCATCACGTCGGTGCTGGCCAGGGCGTCGATGATGCCGTGGGTGCGGGCGGCGGTCAGGTCGTGCGTCGAGGCGGGCAGCGCGGCCGAGGCCCAGACGAGACGCCCGGCCGCGTCGGCGATGACCTGCACGTTCACGCCGTGACGCTTGTGTTTTCCGGAGTAGTACGGCTTCTGGTTGGCGACCCGGTCGATCGGGATCAGGGTGCCGTCGAGGATTGCGTAGGCGAGCAGACGGATCCTGGTCATGGCCGTGGCCAGGTCGTCGGCGGTCGCGGCGAGCAGGTCGATGGCCTCGCGGACATAACGCCAGGCGGTCGTGACGCCGATGTCGAATCCGGCGGCCAGGCGGGTGTAGGTGTCGCCGTTGCGCAGGTGGGCCAGGGCGAGCAGGGCTTGCCGGCCGGGGTCGAGGCGTCGCCACCGAGACCGTTGCTGCTGGCGGCGGGTTCGGATGAGGGCGGCGAGGTGGTTCAGGCTGCGGGTGGACAACGGAATCGCGGCAGGGTAAGACAGCACAGCGAGGCTCCCGGTTGGGGCATCTGATCTTGGTCGATTGCTGTCTTACCGGGAGCCTCGTCCTACCTGGACACCGGCCTCCCACACCGCCCGTGACCTGCGCCGTCACGATGAAAATGGCTCAGTGTGTTTCGCACTCAAGCGGCAACCGAGATCACCCTCCGCACCGACGCGCAGCTCACCGCGCTCTTCGGCGACTACACGCTCATGGCGCCAGGCCTCGTGCCGCTCGGCGAATGGCGACCCGAGTTGAGCGAGCCGGACCCCTACGCCGCGACGCCGGCGCGTTCACCGATGCGGGGTGCCGTGGCCACCAACTGACCGCTGAGACCAAGACGGGCGCGAGATCGGGAGCCGGATGTCGTAGGCGCTCGCGATACTCGCGGCTATGGCAACCGGAGCGACCTGCCCGCACTGCGGCGCCGCTGGAACGCGCGCTCTGCCTGCGGTGCGCGCAACGGGGGCGCGAGTGGCGCGTACGTCCACCACGACATTGGCAGGGGGAATGCTTGCCGTACGCAGCCGCAGTGCCATGGCGTCGTCGAGCCTTCTGGCTGTGCAACTACGGCCCCCCTGCGCACTCCCGTTCGGCGTCGCGGCCAGCGGCAGTAGCAGCAGCATGTGCGGGAATCGTGGTCTTCCTCAGCTACGGGCTGCTGGCCGCACCACCGCCCTCCGCGCAGGACTCCGCTGCGGGCATGTTCGCAGCGGCGATTCTCACCGCTGTGGGCGGCGCGGCTGGGCTGCTCGCGGCTGTCCGCCGGCACCGTGCTCAGGGATCGCGGGCGGTGACGGAGCGGGCGATGTGGGTGTGGCGTTCAGGGACCTGGTGTGGAAGCTGTCACCACGTGGCCCTGCCGGTCCCCGGCGCAGGCCGCCGGGTCATCGTGAGCGCGGAGCAGGCGTACCAAGCGGTTCACGACCTCGCGCGAGTGGATGCCGGTGGGGCACCGCGGCTGGCAACGTAGAAGCTGCCCAACTCAGCCACGGCGGAGGCCCGAGCGGGAAGCTGCCAAGATCGACTGCCGGCGACTTCCGGTGTTGGGTGCGCTTCCCAACACGGCTGCCCATCACCGGGACGACTCACCCCACTGCGCGGTGCCATCTTGCTGGCGGCCGGCGGTCTGCTCGCGCCATGTGCCCGGCGACGGTGCGCGCAGGAGGCGGTCGACCATTTCCAGGGCTTCCTCCGGGGAGTCGAACTCCCAGCGCAGCACGTTGCCCGTCTCGCTGTCGCCAGCTCGGGCAACCACCTTCCAGTGGGTCTGTCGGATGAGCCAGACGTCGCGGCGCGCGAGGCGACCCCACGTTCCGTTCCACCATCTCCGTGCTACCTCATCCACAACATGATCGTACGCATGTTCGAACAAGTGTTGTGTGGCCTCCCCGCGAACGGGTCATTCGCAGCGATCCTCGGCACCCCGGCCGCGCGCCTCGCAGCAGTCGGGGCGGTGCCGGTAGACCCGCAGATCGCACCCCTGCCGCTGGGCGAAGTCGGGCGTCGCCTCGTACAGGCAGGCCCGCCACACGACAGCCCGCCCGACGGCAGACACCACCTGGCCGTCGCCAGGTCCGCCGCGCAGCAGCACCCTCATGCCACCCGACGGTACGCAGCCCAGCGACAAGCGGCGACGGATTCGTCGCCGACCTTGGGTAACCCCCGCAGGTCAGGAGGCGCTTGCCGGCGGAACCCCGGTTCGGAGAGCAGGCCCTGCGCCCGGAGTTGCGCGGCAGTGGAACATAAGCAGCCGGACGACTGGCAGGCAGAGCTGCCGCCGTCGTGTGCACCGACGGCGGGCCGTGACAGGGCCTGCGAACATAGTGGCCCGGCCGGGCGGATAGGCTTTTTGAGGGCTTCGCCTGCGGTGCGGTGTGGGGACGGCTGGGGCAGGGGGACAGCGGTGCCGAGAAGGCTTGTGGTGGCGGAGTGGGAGGACGGGCAAGAACCGTTCGACTCGCGGAAGAAGCCGGGCAGCTACAGCCCAGCAACACATCTACCGGGCAGTTCACGCAAAGCCGGGGAGATGACGATCACGCTGCCGACGGAAGAGGACCTGGCTGAGCGTCCTGGAGAACCGCCGGAGCACCGCCAGCGCGCTGCCGCCCAGCGGCCGTTGCAGCGCGGCGATAACCCCGCCGTCGATGCCTTGGCCGACGCCCTTGTCCTCGCTGCGACGAAGGCCGTGGATTGGGTTTTTGAGACAGGGGGCCCGAAGGCCTGGGCGTGGGGTAACCAGACCGTGGCGGATTGGAAGTCTAGACGAGCAAGAGCTGCCGTTGAGCCCGCTGCGTCCGTGGAGGTCGAGCCGGTCGCAGTACAGGTTGAGCCAGCTGACGTGACACACGTTGCGGGTACCGCGGTCGAGGCGGACAAGCCCATTATGAGCTGGACCGAGGTGCAACAGCGCCTTCGCGTAGCCGACGCGGCCGAACAACTCCGTGACCAGCAGATAAAACTGGTGCTGGGGTCACGGATCGTCGATGATGGCGACCTGACGGAGCTGGGCAGCGCGGCCGCGCCGTCCACGCAGGCGCAGGTGGGTGCCAGTGACCAGCTGATGCTGCAAGCAACGCCATCGCTGGCTGGCGCAGATCTCCGGGTCCAGCTCGACGGCATCCGCAAGCGCGACTGCTGGCAGGGCGACGGCACACCTGTTCAGCGGACGTGAAAGTACTGCAAGCATCGGCACGTCGCGGCGGTTCGGAGCCCGGTTCCCGCTTTGCACCAGGCTGTTTGTTCAGACGGGTAGAGACGAGTCGTCGGCCGCCGGGCGCGTGCCGGCGACTGGGGTGGGTTTGCCGGCGGTGACGTTCCAGCTCCACCCTGGCAGTGCAGCAAGCAAGGCGGCCCGCTCGTTGGTTATCTTCCCGGCCCGGTACTCATCGCGGCGTTTCGCCGCCCAGCGGCCGAGCGGAAAGCCGTCATCGGTGACATGCGAGACGGCGACCCGGGCGTGACCGTGTACCGCCACGTAACCGGTCAACGCGGTGATGCCCCGAGTGAAGTGCTCATCCTGCGGGTCCCACGACCACCCTGGCAATGCAGCAAGCAAGGCGACCCGTTCGTCGGTTATCTTCCCGGCCCGGTACTCATCGCGGCGTTTCGCCGCCCAGCGGCCGAGCGGAAAGCCGTCATCGGTGACATGCGAGACGGCGACCCGGGCGTGACCGTGTACCGCCACGTAACCGGTCAACGCGGTGATGCCCCGAGTGAAGCGCTCATCCTGCGGGTTCCACGACCACCCTGGCAATGCCTCGAGTTCCGCAGCGCACTCTTCTGGCAGGCGGCTGCGGCGGCGGTCCCCGCGGCGTTTGTTGACCCAGCCGCCCAGCCAGAAACCGTCAGCGGTGACGTACCGATGGGGCACGCAGGCGTCACCGCTGCCGGTGACATATGCGCGAAGCGCCGCCAAGCCCTGCGCGAAGCCGTCGGCGATCGGGTCCCAGCTCCACCCCGGCAGGGCTTCGAGCAGTTCACGCCGGTGCGGCGACAGCGTGCCACGTCGATACTCAGCCCGGCGGTTCGCCGCCCAGAAACCTAGCTGGATGCCGTTGGCGGTTGTGTGAGACGACGGCACCGCCGCGGTGCCGGTTTCCGCGACGTAGCTCTGCAGGGCGTCGAACGCGCGGTCGAAGCGAGTCTTGTGGGTATCCCATGTCCAGCCGGGCAGCGCCTCGAGTTCGGCTATCCGGTCCGGTCGCAGCTGACCCGCCCGCCGGTTGCTCCGGCACGCTTCCACCCAGCCACCGAGCCGGAATCCTTCCTCGGATACGTGATCCTTGGGAACGTAAGCGTCGCCCGCCTGCGCTACATACGTGCGCAGTACAGCCAGCCCTTCTGCGAAGGCGCTCTCGTGAGGTTGCCAGATCCAACCGGGCAAGGACTCTAGCGCCGCGGCTCGGTGGGCCGCCAACCGACCGGCCCGGTAGTCCGCCCGGCAGCGTCCCACCCAGGCGCCCAGCCGGAAGCCGTCCGCAGTCCGGTAGGTGCCCGGAACCTGTGCGGCTCCCATCTCGTCGACGTATCGGCGTAGGCAGGCCAGCCCGGCATCGAACTTGGATTCCCGGGTCTCCCAACTCCACCTGGGCAACGCCGCAAGCCGTGCGGCGCGGTTGGCGGCAAGCCGGCCGGCCCGATGGTCCGCCCGGCGCTTAATCACCCAGGCACCAAGGCCGAACCCGCTCGCCGTCACATGGTCGCGAGGCACCAGGGCGTGGCCTTCGCGTGCGACGTAGACTTCAAGCTCGACCAGGCCCCTGTGAAACGCCGCCATACGGCTGTGCCAGCTCCACCCGGGCACGACCTCCAGTTGCGCCGTACGGTCTGCGGCCAGTAGCCCACGGTTGTGCTCGACCCGCCGACGGGTGACCCAGGCGCCCAACGCAAGTCCGTCTGCGGTGACGTGGTCCTTTGGTACGAGGGCATGCCCGTTTTCGGTGGCGTACTCCCACAGGGCGGCTAGCCCGTCCGGGAAACTGGTGTCCTCCACCTCCCACACCCATCCCGGCAGCTGCTCCAACTGCGTCACCCGGTGTGCCGAGAGAAGTCCCTTCCGGTACTCGCCTCTGCGCGTACTGACCCATCCGCCCAATCTCACTCCGGAAGCGGTGACATGCGCCTGCGGCGGACTGGCATGACCGTTCTGCTGGACGTACTGCTGAAGTGCGTCGAAACCGATGGTGAACGCCGTGTCGTGCCGATCCCAAACCCATCCCGGCAGATTCTCAAGTCGCACCGCCCGAGCCTTGGACAGCCGGCCCTGCTTCCGCTCGGTCCGCCGCTTCACCACCCACCTGCCAAGGGCGAATCCGTCGCTAGTGACGTGGTCGCCGTACACGAGCGCGGTGCCGTTCTCGCGCACGTAGCGCTGCAACTTCCCGAATCCGTAGAGGAAGCTGCTTGTCGTAGTCTCGACAATTCGCACCCGGAGCCGGTCCGCCAGTTCCACGCCGTTGAGCGTGGGCAGATCGAGGACGAGCTTGTCCAGCGCCGATGGGCGGATGCCAGCGCCAGCGCCAAGGTCGACGCGCAGTTTGTCGAGTTGCTCGGCGAACGTCTCATCGTGATCTCGCAGTGCGGCCAGCACCTGCCAGACGCTGTCGAACGCGCTGCTGGTCAGCGCAGTGTCCGGGTCGTCGGCCGGCTGAAGCACGACAGGAAGAATGATCAGGCTCTTGGTACCCCGTGTTCCGAGGCGCAGCGCCCGGCCAACCGCCTGCACGATGTCGACGGCTGATCGCCGTGGGTCGGCGAATAGGACCGCGTCTAGGTCCGGCAGGTCAACGCCGGTCGTGAGGCACCGGGCGTTCGCGAGCAAGGTCCTGGCGGGTCCACCGGTCTGCCCGGTAGCGCCCAATGTCCGCAGCAGGCCGTTGCGCTGGCTGGTCGGCATCGTGCCGCAGATGTGGGCGGCCTGGATCGGACCCGGGTCGGCGGCCGGGGCGACCGCTGGAAGGTCGTTGACGAGCGCGGCGAACGTACGGGCCCGGCTGACCCGGGAGTGGAAGCTGAGCGCGGTGCGAACTCCCTTCTCCCGCATCGCCCGGCCGATCGCCACCACGGCGGCGAACGTGGCGCCGTCGACGGGTTCACCTGCGGCGCCGACGATCGCCCGCTCGACCGCCGGATGAGCTGCACCGCCGCGGGCGCGGTCGTGGGCGGCCACCTCCCGAGCGGTGACGCCGAGAACCAGAACCTCGTAGTCGGCCAGCAGACCGAGCCCGATGGCCTCACCGAAAGTGAGCCGATGTGCGACCGGGCCGAACACTGCCCGGTCGTCCATGCTGGAGGTGACGGCGTCCAGCTCCGCGGCACTGCGGGAGAGGTGGGCCGGCACCACTCGCGGCGTCGCCGTCGCGAACACCCGGCGGCGAGTCCGGATCCGCCGGCTATCCAGTACGGTGGCGAACGCGGCGGAACAACGGCCGGCAACATAATGCGCCTCGTCGGCCACCACGAGGTCGAACGCTTCGGTAGCACTGTCGGCCATGGCCTCGGCGATCACCGGACTGGAATGGTACGTGGAGAAAACCGCAAGAGGTCGTTGATCATCCAGACCCTCGGCGAGGTGTTTCCGCAGCTCGACCACGTTGGTGAGCACCGGGACAGGAAGGTCGGCTGGCGATACATGCAGTTCGTCATTGTCGGCCCTGGCCACCGTCGGGTCGCCGCAGACGGCCACCGCCCGAAGGCCTCCCGTGGGGCCGGCCTGAGCTGACCACTCTCGCAGCGTCTGAGCAAGCAGCGACAGGCTTGGCAACAGCACCAGCATCCGGCGGGCGCCGACGCGCTCGGCGATGCCGTGACACGTCAGCGTCTTGCCGGTGCCGCACGCCATCACCAGCGACGCGCGAGCCTCATCGGCGGCAGACAGCTGCGCATCCAGTTCCGCCACCATCGCGTCGACCGCGTCGACCTGATGGTCCCGCAGGGCTCGGCGCGCCAATCGCATGGATATCGTTGGCTGCGCGTCGGCCAGCGCGGCAATGCTGGCGGGCCAAGTTGCCGCCGACTCCTCGAGACCTGCCCGGCCAATCACCGTCACCGGGGCCGCCTGGTCCCGGATGACACGGCGGGCATTCGGCGCCAGCCGATCGGTCGACATGACCAGCAGTCGGCGTTCGAACTGCCCTGTCGCGGAGGCCGCAAGGAAGGAATCGACGTCGGACTTGGTGACCGTGGTGCCAGCGGCGTACCCCTTGCATTGCACCGCCCAGAGTCCTCCGCCAACCGATTGGACGACAAGATCGATACCGATGTCGGGGCCGGTGGCGCCGGGCCAATCAGGCCACGGCCATACGTGGTCGACCTGGGGACCCCACACCGGGTCCGCCCGGAGCCAGTACCGGACCAACGCCTCGAATTGGCGTCCCCGCGCAGCTTTGCTTCCGGTACCGATCTCGGCGAGGAGCCGAGCGAGGTAGCCGGGCGAACACGGCGTAGGCGGCCCTGTCACCGTTGTACTACACGACGCCGTTGTACTGACTGTCACGACGGCAGGGTGACACGAGGGTATGACAACCTCTGGGCGACTACAGTTGCACGCGCTGCAACCGCTCGGACATGGCCGATCGCGGCGGGCGAAGGATCCAAAGTACGGTGCGGGTGCGCCGAGCACGGGCATGGCTGGTGCTATCCCGCGTGGGCGAGACAGCATTCACCCCCAGGGCTGCAGCCCGACCAGACGCCCACCAGGAAGACCTCGAGTAATCAATCGCAGTCCGCAGAAGCCTCGATTCAGCCGGCTAGTCCCGCTGCAACACATATCCGCTCGGTCAGATTGCCGAGGCCGATTGAATACGTTCGAGTGCACCGATCTTCGGCGTGATCGGGTGCACTGTTCTCGGCAGATCCGCGCACTGCCACGCGCAGCACCAGCAGCCTTGGCCCTCACGCACCGCTACTTGACTCTCGGCGAGGCAGCCGCGGACAGGCCCGTGCCGGGGCCTGTTATGGCCGTCCCGGTGGAGCCCATCTCGTCCGCCATAGCCACCCGAGGGACCACGCGGTCATCGAGAGGTTCAGGAAGTGTGACGCCACAGGTCGCGCAGGGGCGCCCAGGAGGAGCCGAGACCTTCCTCCCAGTAGGCGGTCAGGATCCCGGCGACAGGCTGCGCGGGATCGCTCCACCACAGTGCGGCCACCGTCTGTCCGGCGTGCTCTCCGGCGGGCACTCGGTAGGCGTACTCGACGTGAAGCTGCGGAGGGTGTTCGGCGAGCGTTGGGGTGGGTTGCAGCATGCCGGGAGCCAGATGTTGTGACTGCTCCGCCTGGGCTGCGTATCGAGCGTGGGCTGTATCCCGATCGGCAATGCTGCGATATGAGATCCAGTAGACGGTGACGATCCCGGCGGTGCATCGGGTACGCGTCTGCTCGCCGTCGCCGCGCTCAGGTCCTCCGCTTTGGGTATCGCCGGTGCAGTCGCTCATGCGGGCGAGCCAGGGCGCGGCGAAGTCGGCGAGCTGCTTCGTCGGGATGTGGCTGCGATTGACGCTGGCCTGACGCTCGGCGAACGGACCTTCGGCATCGCCTGTGGGGCGGTCCCTTGGGCTCTCCGAGGATGTGGGTGCACACCAGCTCGCGAAACCGGTGCCGAGCCCGGCACCGGCAAGGAGCACCGCGAGGATCATGGCCACCAGCCGGGCGCGGCTGGTCCTTGGTCGATGACTGTGCGGGCTGGCGGCGTGGGCTGGAGTGGAGACGCCGCCTGCAGGACGTACGGGAGTGACGGCAGGCGCCCGGCCAGGCGCCCTCGCCGGCACGTCGTCGTGGCCGGTCGGCCAGATCGCCTGGTCCGGGCCCTGCCTCGTCACAGTTGCCCTCCCTATTTGTGTCGTGGCGTTAGCCGATCTTGCGTCGACGGCCGGCAAGGACCAGACCTGCGCCGATGAGGACCGCGCCGGATCCGACCGCCGTGATCGAGGCGACGCGCACCCCGGTCACGGGCAACCCTGGTCCTTGATCGGCGCCGCCAGCGACAACCGCGGCGTCGGACGTCGGCGTGGACGTGTTCGAGACGCTGCTGGACGGCCGCGAGGGCTTGAGCGGAGGCCGGGCCGTCGGTGATTTGCTCGGTTCAGGGAGCGGTGGCGTGGAGGGCTCAGGGCCCGGAGGTGTGGTGGGTTCCGGATCCGGCCCCGGGTCGGTGGGATCGGGCTCCGGCGTCGCGGTGGGATCCGGCGCGGGCGGGCTCATGTCGGTGCTGGTCGCCTCCGCGGTCGCGGCCCTCGTCGCCGACGCGTCCGGAGCAGGAGTGGCATCGGCGAGTGTGGGTGAGGCTGCGACCATCAGGCCGACAGCTGCGCTGGCTGCCGATATTGCCAGGACATTCCAGGTGCGAATCGATCCGAAATGCACGAGTAATTTCCTCCCCCTCGAAGTGTTGAACTCGGCCTTGACGGAAGGTGCGATGCTCCGCCGTGCTGTGAGGAAGAAACGTAGCTTCTTGCTGTGTCAGCTACCAGCGTGATGCGCGCCGGAGGATTACCTTCTGGCGGACATAATCCCAGGTCAACCGTGCCTGCATAATGTGGTGACTGGACTGGTGAAACCGACTAGTAGTGGCCGGAAACGTAGACACTCCGGTTGGGCGTGTGCTGAATTGATCGCGTTGTTGGCGCAGACCTCACAACGGGGGAGCAGGTCTACGCCCGGAGCCCGCGACATCATCCGCGCGTGCTGCTAGCTCGCGCCCCCGGATAGGTGCGTCAAATGGCTTTGCTGCCACTTCCCTTCGGCTGTCAGTCGCCTAGTCGTCGACGGGCGATTCCCTACGGCTTGATGCTTCGCGCGGCGATCGCAATGTGGGGCCTCGCCGCCGTGGCGCTGGCAGCGTCCGGCTGCACCGGCGCCGCTAAGTCTTCGCCTGTTCCCGGCGCGACCTCCACCGCCATAGCGGGCGCCTCGACGACGCCAGCCGCGCCACCCTCGACCGCGACCCTCTATCGCCCGATTGACGCGCTATGCAGCAAGCTGGACCTGCGCTCCGTCGCCGACATCATCGGGCTGGTAGGGAGCCGGCAGGAGAGCTCCCGAACGAGCGGCAGCACCGCCAACCTGGCGTGCACCGCCACGGTGGGGCGCCTACCCAACGGTGTCGTGATGACGGTGCACGTCGACATCGTGGAGCCTGACTCGGCTCGCCTGATGTATGAGGGCATCCGGCAGGCGCAGCAGGACGCTGGCCCGGTCAACGATCTGACCGGCGTCGGCGGCGCCGCCTACACCTACACAGACGAGTCGACCGGCTTCAACTTGGCCACCTACGACGCGAACCTGTACCTGACAATCGCGGCCGCGCCGCTGCGCCTCGGGGCTGCGCTGCCCGGCGACCTGCCCGCCCGGCTGGTGGCCGTAGCGACCTCAACTCTGGCCGCCCTGCGCACCTGATCAGGCCGCCGCGACGCGATCCACCGGAACGCCGATCCCGACAACGCCTCGCCTGCCCATCGGTCCGACCGTCCTTGGAGATTTCCTGTGCCCACAACACCTCTACCCGCTGTGTTACCGGGAGCGGGCGACACCGACTACGCCCGCTACATGCGCATAGACGACCTGCTGTCCTTGCAGAAGGGACCGGGGGAGTGGGTACACCCTGACGAACTGTTGTTCCAAGTCGTGCACCAGAGCAGTGAACTGTGGCTCAAGCTCACCCGCTCACATCTCGCCAGGGCCCTCGCGCACATGGCCGCAGATCAACCGTCCGCGGCGGAACTCCTCCTCCATCGGGCTGCGGAAGCGCTGAGGCTCATCACCGAGCACCTGCGCATCCTGCGGTCACTGCCACCGGCGCAGTTCGCCGTCATCCGGACCGCGCTCGGCAACGGTTCAGGGTTCGAGAGCCCCGGGTGGCGGCTTCTCCGCGAAGCGACCACGGAGCTGGACATCGCGTTCGCCCGGCTGCTGTCCTCGCTGCGCCTCACCCCCGTCGACCTGTACAGGGGACAGCCGTCGGACCCGCTGTACCGGCTCGCCGAGGCGCTGGTGGAGCTGGACGAGCGGATCGCGCTGTGGCGCACCGAGCACTACAGCGTCGCCACCCGTGTCATCGGTCAAGGCGTGCTCGGCACGGGCCGTACCCCGGTTGACAGCCTCACCAAGCTCATCGCCCACCGCCGGTTTCCGACCCTGTGGGAAGCCCGCAGCGAACTCACCGAAGCGTTCTCGCGCGTGGCCTGTCCCCGGCAGGTGCAGCCGTGACCGCCGCGGCACTGGCCCGACCCGCGTTGCTCCGGCAGCGGTTGGCCACGCCATCCGGCAGCGCCCATCTGGCGGCGTGCAGCATCGCCCCCCGCACCCTCGATCTGGAACAGGCCGTTGCCCGGATGCTCAACGACCTCTCTCGGCCAGGCTTCTGGCAAGCATGCGAGGAGCAGGTCGCCCAGGCCCGCCAGCTGTTCGCCCGGCTCATCGGCGCCGACGCCGACAAGGTCGCGATCCTGCCCAACGCCAGCGTTGCCGCGCACCAGGTGGCGGCCGGCCGCCGGTGGCGACGACGCCGGGAAATCCTCACCACCCCCGCCGAGTTCCCGGGGATCGCTCATATCTGGATGGCCCAACCCGGTGCGCAGGTGCGCTGGTGTGGCACTCCCGGCGGGACGGTGCACACCGGCGACTACCTGTCGGCGATCACACCCCGTACCGCGCTGGTGTCGGTGCCCGCCGTCACCTACCGCGACGCCATCCGCCTCGACATCGCACGTATCGCCGATGCCGCGCACGAGACCGGTGCTGCCGTATTCGTCGACGCCTACCAGGCCGCCGGCGTCATTCCCCTCGACGTCGACGCCCTGCGCTGCGACTACCTCGTCACCGGCACCGGCAAGTATCTGCTCGGGCTGCCCGGCTTGGCGTTCCTCTACGTCCGGCATCCTGGCGGTCGGCCGCCGGCGCTCACCGGCTGGCTCGGCCGCACGGACCCCCATGCCTTCCGCACCACCGTCCTGGACTCGCCGCCGCACGCCCGGCGCTACGAGACCGGCACCCCCGCCGCAGCCGCCGTCTACGCCGCTGTCGCCGGCCTGTCCCTGATCGGTGACCTCGACCTGCGGCAGGTACGCCGCCACACCCAGCGGCTCATCGCCATGACCGCGCAGCGGCTGGCCGCCCAGGGCGAGGTCGTGCGTCTGGCCGCCGACGTCGATGCGCAAGGCGCACACCTGGCGCTCATCGAGCTACACGCGGAGGCGATGGCCGCCTGGCTCGGACACCGCGGTGTCATCACCGCGCCCCGTAGCGGTGTCCTGCGCTTGGCCATGCACGCCTACACCACGAACGAGGACATCGACGCCGTATGCGAGGCGATCGCCGCGTACCGGTGCCGCAGCCGCACCCGCCCTGGAGCGGCCCGATGAATCCCGAGCCGCTGCACCGCTGGCTGGCCCACCGACGACCCACCACACACCGCTTTCCTTACGACACTGTCGTCGACGCCTACCTCTACTACGGCAAGCACTTCATCCCCGAGGCATGGACCACGCCGCTGCGCTCCGCCCGTGAGCGCCTGCCCGAGGTGTCAGGACCGCGCGCATACCTGGCCGACTTCCTGGCCGTCGCCCTCGACAAGGTCGACGGCAGGTACGACTACCGCACATACCTCGCCCTGCCCCTCCTACCGTTACCTGACGCGGAGAGCAACGCCGAACCGGCAGACCAGCTGCTGGCCCGCCGCGACCACCTGCACACCTTGCTCCTGACCGACCTCATCTCCTTCGAGCTGCGCGCCCTCGACAGCACCGGGGCGCCGCTGCCCCAGATGCGTCCCGACGCGATGGTGGTGAGGAAACGGGCGCGACACGCGGTACGCGCCGCTGCTCCCGCACTGCGCCGGCTCAGCTTCGACATCCCTGCCGCCGGCGATCCGATGGCGCTGGCCCGCCGCCTGGCCGCGCTGACCGCAATCGATCGCACCGCAGCTGACCGGCTGATGCTGCGGACCACCATGCTGCCGGTCGAGCGCGTCCACGACGAGTACCTGTTTATCCGGGTCCTGCAAGCCTTTGAGTCCACCCTCGCCCTGCTCGCCGTGGACCTCACCGCAGCCATCACCGCCGTGGACGAAGACCGTCTGCCCGCGGCCGGCACGCGCCTGTCCTTCGCGGCCTCGCTCCTGCGCGAGACCGCACCGCTGTGGTCGCTGCTGGCCACCATGCAACCGGAGGCGTTCCACGCCTTCCGCGTCTACACCGACGGGGCAAGCGCCATCCAGTCCCGCGCCTACAAGCTGGTCGAATCGCTGTGCCGCACTCCCGACCCGCAGCGTCTGCACTCAGTGGCGTACCTGTCCGTGCCCGACGTGTACGCCCGCGTCATCAATGGACAGCGCAGTCTCGACGAAGCCCTGGACGCCGTCCGCGCCGACCATCGAGCTCTCGCGCAAACGCCCATTCTGGCCGACGGGATGCGGCAGTTCGCCGCCGCCGTGCGCCAATGGCGGCGCACCCACTACCGCCTCGCCGTGCGAATGCTCGGCACCGAACGACCAGGCACCGGCGCCACGCCGGGAACGCCTTACCTCCTCCACGGCCGCGACCAAAAGGTCTTCCGCAACAGCGACGCCCACGATCCTGAGGAGCGGTGACCGATGACTGCGCCATCGACCGTGCGCCGACGGGCGGGCATGCCCCACGATCAGCTGCCAGCCCAAGCCCACGCCTTCCTCCGCCAACGGCACAACGAGTTAGGGATGCCCGGCCTCGCGCGCCGCTGGCGAGAGGTGCGCGCCGAGATCCGCGCGAACGGGACGTGGCGGCCGACCTACGACGAGCTGGCCTACGCGGCGCGGGTGGCCTGGCGCAACTCCGGCCGCTGCATCGGCCGGCTGCGCTGGCCCAGCCTCATCGTCCGCGACCGCCGCCACATCACCACCCTGCAAGAGGTGCGGCGAGAACTGGCCGCTCACCTCGACGAAGCCACCAACGGCGGACGGATCCGCTCCGTCATCACCGTCCTCCCACCCGCCACACACACCGGCCCGCCCCCGGTGCGCATCATCAGCCCGCAGTTGGCCCGCTACGCGGCCTGGCAGAGCAGAGACGGCGTCCTCGGTGACCCCACCAACGTGGCCTTGACCCACCTGGCCACCTACCTCGGCTGGTCAGGACCCACTCGGCGTGGCCTGTTCGACATCCTGCCCTGGATCGCCGCCACCAACGACGGGAGACTGCACCTGCTACCGGCCGAGCCGGCGCACATCCTCGAAGTGCCGATCCACCACCCCGATCATCCGTGGATCGCTGACCTCGGACTGCGCTGGCCCGCCGTACCCGTCATCAGCAACATGGTGCTCCACTTCGGTGGCCTGCAGTTCCCTGCTCCGTTCAGCGGCACCTTCATGGCTTCCGAGATCGCCACCCGCGACCTCGCCGACGAACACCGCTACCACCAACTCCCCGCCATCATCGCCGGCCTGGGCCTCGACGACCGCGACCGGCTGCGCGCCGACAAAGCCCTGCTCACCCTGCACGAAGCCGTGCTGCACAGCTTCGAAGCGGCGGCCGTGTCCATCACCGACCACCACCGCGAAAGCCGGGCCTTCGCCCGCTTCGTGCAACACGAGGAAGCAGCCGGCCGCGTCGTGGTCGGTGACTGGAGCTGGCTCAACTCCTACCCGATGACTCCTCAGGACCCCTCCTGGAGTCGCTACTACAACACCGGCCAACCCACCCCGGCCCTTCTTCCGGACCCGTACTGCCTCGCCCTCACCGCCGGCCACCCCAGGCCCGGCCACGAACCCTCACTGCGTCAGCGCGCCGACGTCCCCCCGGCCGCTGCCGCCACACCCAACTACGCAAGGGAGGACACGTGTCCACACGCACACCCGCCAAGGCACATCGGCGACTGACCCGTCTGGCTTCGGCGGCCGTCACCCTGACGGCCGTCACCGCCGAGTTCGTCGGTGTCTCCGGCGGGCCCGCCCAGGCCGCCGGCTGCCGCGCCGCACCGTACAGCGCGAAATTCGGGGCCGCCGACTACTTCATGCAGTACGACGGCGTCGAAGTCATCAGCTACCCCAAGTACCCCAGCTACTACCGCACCACCAGCCAGTGCCGCGATATCCAGGTCCGCAACACCGGCGACGGCGTGGACTTCGGCCCCTTCTACGCCTGCGTCAACTTCTACGGACGTGCCACCTGCAACAACTGGACCTACGTGCCCGTCGGCCAGTGGCGCAACCTGGCCACCAACGTCAAGGACGGCACCAGGTTCTACGTCTGGGTCCGCATCGACATGGGCAGGTACTACGGATTCAGGGCCGTCGGCGACTGGTGATCGAGCTTGGGGCCTGCGGTTGCGCGGGCCCCAAGCTCCCGTACCGCTAGTAGTCGCCAATTGGAACGCGTTGCATCGATGCGATGAGACCTGAGAGCTCGGCTCCCGAGCAGGCCACCTACATCCTAGGATGCCTAGCGGATGTGATCTTCTCGGAAGCGGCAAGTTTGGGGTTGAGGTCGCCGAGAACCAGATTCTATGAACTAGATGTGCGGGGAGTCGGAGCAATGGCTTTTGCGAATGCGGCATCCGGAGGTGACGAGGGCGCGAGGCGACCGGCCAAGGCACCAACATCATTGCTGGCAGCCATCGGTCTCCCGGCCCCTCGGAGACGTAGATCCGCGAATGGCGGCCATTGGCAATACTGTCTCAGTGTCATGGACGTGCGAGGGCGGCTTGCCGATCGAGCACCGGTTCGCGCAATGGGGTGGAGCCCGGGCGACTCGCTGAACGGCAAAGTAGGGGATGGCTTCATCACAATCCAGCGCGGCGAGGACGGGACCTGTCTGGTGACAGCACAGGGCCACCTCCGCGTACTCTCTCCTATCAGGCATTCGGCCGACCTGTGCGGCGGTGAACGACTCTTGGTGGTGGCGCGGAGGAAGGAAGGAGCGGTCATCCTTTGCACCATGGACCTTGTGGAGTCTGCGCTCGCAGCTTTCATTCGCAGTGACTCAGGTGGTGTTACATGACCGGCCTGTTGCCGAATGGACTAACCAACCAAGAGGTAGCCGCCCTGCGGTCGATTCTTGCGCGGATCCCCAACGAAAGGTCACCTGGACCGTCGGCAATCGGCGAAGCGCCGGAAGTCCCGACCTTTCGCGACTACATCCAGCGCGTATCGGTGGCCGTTGCTCCAGGCTCCCGCCGGATTTATGAGAGCTACTGGAAGCGAATCGACCAGTGCTGGGGCGAGCGCAAGCTGAACGACCCGACACCATCCGAAATCTCGGCGCTTGTCGAGCAGATCCGCGCGAGTGCGGTCGTGCGGAGTAACTCACGCGGGGGTCGATCAGCGGCTGAGCACACGGTCTCCGCCCTTCGCTGCCTCTATGCATTCGCGGTCGCCGACGGCTTGATTGCCGACGCGGAAGATCCAGCTCGACGGGTGGCGAAGCCCCGAAGGCTGCCGAGTAATCGACACGCCCTGACGGAACGTCAGCTTGCGCAGATTGTGGAACACGCAGGGAGTACGGGAAATGATCCGCACCTAGACTCCCTGATTCTGCGGCTTCACATCGAAACAGCCTGCCGGCGGGGTGGAGCGCTCGGTCTGGACCGGGCGGACCTGGACCTCGATAACTGCTGCATTCGGCTCACAGAGAAGGGCGGGACAGTTCGCTGGCAGCCCGTCTCGCCTTCTATGCTGCGTATGCTTGTCCGGCACTACGAAGAGCGCGGGAACAACGGCGGCGATACGCAACTACTCAGATACCGGTCGGGCGCTCCGTTGACGAGCCGTCGCTACGATCATCTCTGGCAGCGATTGGGGCGTCGCCTCCCTTGGGTCCAAGCCCAGCAGGTATCGACACATTGGCTACGGCATACCACGTTGACCTGGGTTGAACGGAACTTTGGATACGCCATCGCAAGAGCATACGCCGGCCATACCGGTCGTTCGGACGCCGGTGTGACAAGTACCTACGTCAAGGCAGATATCTACGATGTTGCTCGGGCGCTATCCGCGCTTTCGGGCGAGCCGCATCCGCTCCTTGCCGAGGAGTAAGCCCCGGGTGCTTCGGTAAGTCGCCGGCAGAGGCTTTATCGACTTCTGTTTGCATCAGGGTCGGCATTTGTGTGCCTGAAGGCAGGTTAACCCGGACCCCTTCGTTAAGGCCTGCCTGGTGGTCACTCAGCACGGCCAGGTCCGAGATCGCCCCACCACCATCGGCGCCCATCACCGCCAGGTCCACCGCGACCTGGCCCGGATCGTGCCGGCCGCCGCCGCAGGCCGGCGAAAGCATCGCCGAACGGCTCGCTCAGCCCGGCCACCTCCGCGATCTCAGCGAGCAACGAGCGCCGGCATGGTCCCCGCCATGCCCGTCGGCACTCATGATGATCCTCGAGCGCGCTCCGCTCGTTAGGGCGGACCACGTCTCGGGACATCGCCCGGCCGGTTTTGGACCGGTAGTCCATACGCGGACTCGACCCATCCTCGCGCAGAGTGAAGTAGTACCGGTTGTGCCCCTGGTCGAACCGCATCCCGAGGCTGCGCAGATGCCATGACAGCGTCCGGTTGAGCAGCTCCACGTACCAGCGCTGCCCGTCTGATGTGCTGCACAGGTCCCGGGCTGTTAGTGACTCAACCGCGCCCCGGTCGACTGAGCGGGCGAACGGACCCGACGCCGACCGCAGATCGTGGAAGGCAAACAAGCGCCGCTCACGGGTGATAAACGCGACCGGGCCCTCGTCGGCATCCCAGCGGACCGTGGCGGCCACCTCCTTCGGGCTGGCGGCCACGTACGGCGCTGACCGGATCTGCTGCGGCAACTCCGAGACGACCAGCAGGCTCGACAGCAACGTCTCGGACACAACGGGGGCTGCGGTGGCTTCAGCTGGCGCGGCGAGGAACGGCGCCTCGTGTCGGCGCTTCATTTCTGTCAGCACATCGACCGTGTAGGTGCGCGGCCTACGGTCGACGATCTTGTGGTGCCGTTCGCACAGCAAGATCAGGTTTTCGGCGCTGTTCCGCTCGTCGTCGGTGAGCACCCCGCGCCCGCGCGGTCCCTGCCTGCTCGCGGCGACGATGTGCGCCATCTCGCCGGTGACCACTCCGGGCTCTCCCGAATCGCCCGGCTCGCACAGCCGCTGTTCACAGCCGGTGAAGGCGCAGAGGTTTCCACTGACCGCATAGAGGCGTTTGACTTCGCGGTCCGGTATCGCTCCGCGGCTCGCCAACCGGATCCACCTCCTCAAGGTCGGGCCTGACTGTAACGGGCCGGTACGACACTCCCGCTGCCGCGAACCCTAAGCAGCGGGAGCTGGTCCACGGCTGCGGCAAGACCGTCAGCAGGCACAGGCACGCCGTCTGCCGCCGAATTGACGGCTACGAGGCACCCGCGGAAACGATGAATGCCGTGGTGCGCCGGCTCCCACAGTTCAACCCATCGGCCGCATGGTCGTCGTTCGGACCACGGAACATGTCGATGGCCGCAGCGGCCCGGCAGGCCGTTGGACTATGCACCGGCTCGCGCGACGGCTACCTTCTGATCAGTGCTGGAAACGGAGGGTGACAACGATCTGCCGATCCCCGCGCCCGTCGCGGGGTGCGGTACCAGCTGACGGTCGTCGTCACTGCTGCCATGTGTGCCGTAGTGGCCGGCTACCGCTCGTACGCCGCGATCGCTGAGTGGGTCGCTGACGTCCCGGCCGCGACCGCGCTGGGCCGTCCCTTGTCCTGGTGGTGAGGTAGCCGCACTCATCAGCGTTGACCCAACGCTCGGTGAGTCCTGCCGAATGAGACGACGACCGTCGGCTACTGACCGGATATGCTGCTGCGGCCGGAGCGGTGGGGACGAACCGGGCGCGGCGCGGAGGGCGGAACAGTGGCAGAGGCTGGGCAGGACCGGTGGGTCGACGTCTCGCCCTCGCAGTTTCCTCACGAAGCCGAGGGACTGGCCCTGGTCCGGGCGATCATGCCCGACGAGACGCCGTTTCGCGCCTGGTCGAACTTCGAGTTCCGCGATTCGCGGGGCCGATGGCACGAGGTCGATCTGCTTCTTCTCGGTCGTAAGCAGCTGCACCTCATCGAGCTCAAGTACTACTCCGGCACACTCCGGGGTGACGATCAGCGCTGGGCCCGTGACGGTCGGCGGCCGGAAGATTCCCCGCTCAAGCTGACGCGGCGTAAAGCGCAGTATTTCGCGAGCAAGTTGAGAGACGAGCTGCGGCTGTGGGCGCAGGAGCAGAACGTTCAGATCTCCGACGAGCGGGACGTTATTCCGTTCGTCCAGGAGGCCGTCTTCCTGCACCACCCCGACCTGCGCTGCGTTCTCAGCCCGGCAAGTGCGATCAACCTCTATGGCCTCGACGACCGCGTCTCGCAGAGCCACCTCACCGGCATCTCCGAACTCGTGCTCGAACCTGCAGGGCGGCGGGCGATCGGCCCGAACCAGGAACACATCCTGGTCAAGCTGCTGGAACGCATCGGCCTCGTGCAGCGCCGCGAACGCGAGGCGGGCTCGTGGGTCATCGAGGACCAGGCCATCGACTCCGACGAAGGCTGGCAGGACTGGCTCGCCTATCACCGGGTGGTCCAGCAGGACCGTGCCCGGATCCGTTTCCGGGTGCTGCCGCCGACAGCGAGTCAACCGGAGCGAGCCGCGGCCCGTCAGATCGCGGAGCACGAGTTCCGCATCATGTCGCGGCTGCAGCACGACGGGCTGCTGCGCCCTCGCGACCTGGTCGAATCCGAACTTGGCATCGGGCTTGTCTACCCGTACGACCAGCAATGGCAACGTCTCGACCTGTGGCTCGCCGGCCAGGAACAGGGCGTACCGCTGGCGACGCAGCTGTCGATGATCCGCCAGATCGGTGAGGCTTTGCAGTACGCCCACAACAATCGGGTCGTGCACCGCGGGCTGATTCCGCCCGCGGTGTGGGTGCGTCCGGTCCCCGGCACCCAGGGTGACGTCAAAGTTCGGGTCGGTGACTGGCAGGGCTCCGGAAGTCTCCAGAACGTCTCAGCCACCATCGGCACGGTTCATGGCGTGACCTCGCTGGTCGACGTGTCCCTGGACGATCACGGATCAGGGGCGGCCGAGGTGTTCACCGCGCCCGAGGGGGCCTGGAGCGCGGACGCCGACCGCATTCGGCTAGATGTGTTCGGTCTGGGCAGCCTGGCCTTCTATCTGCTCACCGGGCGATCGCCGGCACCGAGCCGGAGTGCCCTGAAGCAGCGCCTGCGCGACCAGCAAGGCCTCGACTTGGCGATCGAGCTGCCGCAGATCCCGTCGACGCTGCGCTCGCTCGTCCTCAAAGCGACCGATCCGGCACCCAGCCGGCGGACGGCCGACGTCACGACCTTCCTGTCGCAGCTCGGCGCGGCCGAGCGCGACGCCGCCACCGCGAACGAGGAGACCGACCCGCTCGAGGCGGCACCCGGCACCGTTCTCGACGGAAGGTTCCGCTTGATCCGGCGGCTCGGGCAGGGCTCGACGGCCGTGGGCCTGCTCGTGCAGGACCTGCTCGCCGAAGGAGACCCCGAGTGCGTCCTCAAGGTGGCCCTCAACGATACGGCCGCGACGCGTCTCGACGATGAGGCGGAGGCGCTCAAGCGGCTCGACCACCCCCGTATCGTGAAGGTTCTCGATCCGCACGTGGTCGTTGGTGGCCGGCGGGCGCTGCTGCTCGAAAGCGCGGGAGCTGAAACTTTGACCAGCGCTCTGCGGGCGCGTACCCGGCTGTCGTACGACCTGCTTGACCGGTATGGAAAGGACCTTCTCGACTGCCTCGTTGCGTTGGACAAGGCCGGGATTGATCACCGTGACATCAAGCCGTCCAACCTGGGCGTACGGGAGAGCCGCGGCGACCGCACCAAGCACCTGATCCTCTTCGACTTCTCCCTGACCCGCGCTGCAGCCTCCGCCACGCAGGCCGGGACCCCGCCGTACCTCGACCCGTTCCTGACCGGCGCCCGGGATCGATACGACTCGGCGGCGGAACGCTATGCCGCAGCCGTGGTTCTCTTCGAGATGGCGACCGGCAGCGTCCCGGTCTACGGAGACGGCAAGGGCGACCCGGGAAGCACCCGGGACGAGGCCACCATCAGGCCGGAAATGTTCGACCAGACGTTGGCCGGCGATCTGGTCGACTTCTTCCGCAAGGCATTGGCCAGCGACGCCGGCGCCCGGCATCACACCGCCGAGGCCATGCGCACCGCGTGGCTGACGATCTTCGCGAAGGACGACACCACCGAGCCCGGCGAGTCGTACGACGAACTTGCTGCCAAGGCCGCTCTGACCACGCCGTTGCGTGACTCCGGGCTGACCGGCCGGGCCCTGTCGGCGCTGGAGCCCTACGCCGTCGAGACCGTCGGCGAGCTGCTGACCGTCGACCCGGTCAGGCTGTCCCGGCTGCAGGGGGTTGCGAACTCGACTCGCTTGCAGATCACGTCACGCATCAAGGAGTGGCGCGCCCGGCTCGGTTCCGAAGTCCGTACGACCGACCGAAGCGGTCCGGCGCTCACTCCCACGGCCGCCGCCGATTTGTTGCTGCGTGTCGTCGCCACACCGCGTTCACCGTCACGCGGCGGAGTCGTCCGGCTGGTCCTGGGGTTCGACACAGCGCTCGACGCCTTCGCCACGCACGCCCAGCTCGGGGCGAACCTGGACGAGCCGGTGCAGCCGTCGCGTATCACGACACTGCTCGGAACCCTGCAGGAGCGGTGGGCGGGGGACGATCACGCGCGGGCCCTCCTTGACCGGCTGGCGGAGGCAGTCTCTACCCGCCTCACCGAGCTCGGCTCCGTCGCGACGGTCGCCGAACTGACCCGTACGATGCTCGAAACGCTCGCACCCGAGCCCCATGTGGACCAACGGTTGGCACGTGGCCTGCTCCGCTTCGCCCTGGAACGGCGCAAAGCGATGAACAAGGCCGACGGCTCGCAGCTGCCGGTCTGGGTTCGCCGACGTGCCGGCGTCGTCACGCTCCTGGCCGAGGATCAGACGCTATGTGACGTCGCCGAATCGCTGGCAGCGGAGGCGGACCGCCTTGTCGGTGCCACCGGTGACGCCGCGAACGCGATCATTCCGGCTCAGCGTGTGCAAGCCCGCCTCGAAGCGGCCGTTCCCGTGGAGAGCAGCTGGCCGGCGGCCCTCGCCGATCCTCTACGCCGCGTGACTCTGGCCGCAGCCGCGTCGACGCACGCGGCTGCCACCGGTGCCGGCGACCTGCACCACCGCGGACTCACCGCGGTGGCGGCCCTGGCTCAGACTTTCGCGGACTTCGGCGGGCAGCAGCTCACCCCGGACGAAATCCGCGAACGCGTACGGGTCCGGTTCCCCGCGGTGCCGGCGCTGCCGCAGCGGCCGGCGCTCGACAGCCTGATCACGGACGCGGGTCTCGGCCTGACCTTCGACGACCGGCTGCGCGTCTATCGGGCCCTGCAGACCGGCAAGGCCACAACGGGGCTGGAGTCCCGGTCGGCGACCAGCCTCGCGGTGACGACATCTCCCGTCGGCACGACCGGCGCGTTGGGAGCGAGGCTGGAAACGTCTATCGGCAGCCGGTCGTTCCTCGCGCTCGGCACCCGGGCCGACCGCCTGAGCCGGTTGATCGATGCTGCCCGGGCCCGCTACGGCGCTACCATGGTCGACCTGACGGGCGCGTTGCTGGAGGCGCTGCGGTCGGTGTCCGCGGCTGCCAACATGCCTTGGGATCTGGTACGCGCCGCGGACGCCGAACGCGAGTCAAGCCGTCCCCGTCGCGGTCTGGAGGAGCTGGTCCGCCGGTCCTGGCCAGAGGTCGAGGCGGCCGTCGGGCGAGCCCTTGCCGACGGGAGCGCGGACTCGCCGGTGCTGCTCACGGACGCGTCGCCGCTCGCCCGCTATGACAACATGGCACTGCTCACCCGCTGGACCGACCTGGCCGCCCCGCGCCGCCGTGCGGTCTGGCTGCTCGTGCCGCAGCTCAACGGCAACCACGGTCCTGTGATTGACGGCCGGCCGGTTCCGCTCGCCGCGCCCAACCAGTTTGTCAACCTCGACAACGAGTGGATCGACAGCACGGCTGCTCTGAGCGCAGCCGCCCAGAAGGAGCAGTAGCAATGGCGGTCTCAACGGGGTTGACGGCAGCGCTCAAGAAGGTGGCCCTCGATCTGGAGGAGGACCTTCGCGACCGTGTCGCCTCGCAGCCCGACATCCTAACAATGTGGAAGCAGGAGCACAAGGCCGCAGAAAGCCGCGAGCGGACGGCCATGTCGTGGCAGGAATGGCGCGACGACCGGGTGACGCAGGCCGCGGTCGCGTGGGTGCTGACCACGGTCTTCGTACGATTCTGCGAGGACAACCGCCTGCTCAAGCCGGTCTGGATCGCCGGACCCGCCGACCGCCGGCAGGAGGCGCTGGACGCGGAACTCTCCTACTTCCGCACCCATCCCGAAGACACCGACCGCGAGTGGGTGCTCCAGGCGGTCGAATACCTGCGGAACACGAAGGCGACCCGGGATCTGGTCGAGTCGCATTCGCCGCTCTGGACGGTCTCTCCGTCGGGTCAGGCCGCCAAGCGGCTCATCGCCTTCTGGCGTGAACGCACCGCCGACGGCGACCTCGTCTGGGACCTCGCCGATCCTGATCTGTCGACCCGATTCCTCGGTGACCTCTACCAGGACCTCTCCGACTACGCCAAGGATACGTTCGCGCTGCTCCAGACGCCCGAGTTCGTCGAGAAGTTTATTCTCGACCAGACTATGGAGCCAGCGCTCGCCGAGCGGCCACTCGAAGGCTTCAAACTCATCGACCCCACCTGCGGGTCGGGCCACTTCCTCCTCGGCGCCTTCGCCCGACTCAACGAACGCTGGGCCGCGCATGCCCCGGGCATTGAGGTGCAGGCACGGGTGCAGAAAGCACTCGACGCCATACACGGCGTGGACCTTAACCCCTTCGCTATCGCCATCGCCCGATTCCGGCTCATGGTCGCCGCACTCAAGGCAGCCGACCTCAGGTTTTTGGAAAATGCGCCTGCATTTCAGTTCCACCTTGCATCCGGCGATTCGTTGCTCCATGGCCGGTCGCAGCTGACATTAGACCTTCCCGGGGTGGAGGATCATGACTCTGGCCTGAGTGGGTTTGCATACGCAACGGAAGACCTGGCGGCCTTACGTTCGATTCTGGAACCACATCGATATGACGTCGTTGTGGGAAACCCGCCATACATTCCGGCTAGGGATAGGAAGCTGAACGCGGCATACCGGGACCGGTATCCAACCTGTAAGGGGATATACGCACTTTCTGTTCCCTTTCTGGAGCGATTCTTCCAACTCGCCAGGCCACCCGCTAGAGAACGTCCGGCTGGATGGGTAGGGCAAATAACCTCCAATTCTTTCATGAAGCGGAAGTTCGGTTCGCGATTGGTCGAAGAGTTTCTTAGCCGCCAAGACCTCCAGATTATTGTTGATACCTCAGGTGCTTACATACCGGGCCACGGAACTCCGACCGTCATCATCGTTGGCCGCCCCCAGTCCCCGCAGAAGAGTACGGTAAAGGCCGTTCTTGGCATCCGGGCTGAGCCCGGTCAGCCAGATTACCCAGCTCGGGGCATTGTGTGGTCATCTATTGCAAATAACATTGGAATAGTCGGATTTGAGAACGAATACATTTCGGTGGCTGAAATTCCTAGGAGTTCTTTAGCCAGGCATCCATGGAGCTTGTCTGGCGGTGGGACCGATGCTCTCCTTCAGGTCCTGGAGCGAGGTTCCGTGCCAGCTCGGAGTCGCGTCACTCGAATAGGGTTCTATGGCGACTCTCACGCCGATGAGGCGTTCTTCCTCTCCCGCCACGTGATGGATCGGTGGAAAGTTCCGTCCAATCTGACTAGAGATGCGACACGCGGGGACGCAGTTCGCGATTGGGGCGCTTCGTTCGACGACTGCGCCCTCGTTCCTCCCGCCGTGAGCGGTGTCAACTCGACCCAAGATGCTCTGAATGACGGAATCCGCCTCTATTGGCCGCTTCGAACCGAACTCTGGGCACGTGGAACGTTCAGTGGGGGAACGTATCGCTCCGATGGTCGCGACTGGCTAGAGTGGCACCAACTTCCGCGTGATCGCAACACGGCGCCTTATGCTATTGGCTTCGCTGAGGTCGCAACACATAACCACTTCTATCTCGACAGCGACGGCAAGGTTTTCAACCGGACCGCACCGGTACTGAAGCTGCCGATGGGGTCCACAGAAGAAGATCACTTCGCTTTGCTCGCGGTGATGAATTCTTCATCGTCATGTTTCTGGCTAAGGCAGAAGTGTCACAACAAGGGGCGACCTGGGGCCGAGGCTGCTGGAGCAGACGAACCATGGGAACATCGTTTTCAGTTCGCTGGAACGATCCTACTGAATTTTCCACTTCCGCCTCAGATTTCCACTCGCAGAGCTCGCGAAATTCATGAGCTATCGACGTCTGCGAAATCTGAATTCTCGCGCGCATTTTCCCCCAGTTCTGTGCCGTCGGCCGGCGAGATAGATAGGATTGGCCTCCTGCAAGGCGAAACGCGCCGACGGATGATTTCCCGGCAGGAAGAGCTTGACTGGGAAATGTATCGGGCTTATGGGATCATCAATGATGATCTTACTTACTCGGGTGACGATCTACCTGGAATCCTCCCCGAAGAACGTGCGTTCGCCATTGTAATGGCACGCGACTGTGTAGCTGATCGGCTGCAGACTAGCTGGTTCGATCACTGGAATCACAAGTTTGCGAGGATCATTGACATTCCTGAACACTGGCCGCAGAAATATCAGGATGTGGTGCAGCGGCGGCTTGATCTAATCGAGTCGAACAAATTCATCAACCTCCTTGAGCGTCCTGAGTACAAGCGGCGGTGGGCAAGCGAGCCGTGGGAGAAGCGGGTCGAGAAGGCGTTGCGGGCGTGGCTGCTCGACCGTCTGGAGGCACGCTCGTACTGGTTTGATGCGCAGGGTCGGCCCACCACGCGATCGGTGGCTCAGCTCGCCGACATTGTGACCCGGGACTCCGATCTCGTATCCGTCCTGCAACTATGGGACGGCCGCAAGGACCGGTCGGTCACCCAGCAGCTCTCCACGCTGTTGGACACCGAAGGCGTGCCCTTCTTGGCCGCGTACCGGCTGAAGGATTCGGGGCTGCGTAAGCGCGAAGCGTGGGAACATACCTGGGATCTGCAGCGCCGTGAGGACAAGGGTGAGAAGGTCGGCGAGATTCCGGTGCCGCCGAAGTACACAACCGCAGACTTCCGGAAGCAGTCGTGGTGGCAGCACCGGGGCAAGCTCGACGTGCCCAAGGAGCGGTTCATCCTCTACCCGAACGCTGGGCGAGAGACCGACCCCACCCAGTTGCTCGGGTGGGCCGGCTGGGACCACGCTCAGCAGGCCCTGGCCCTGAACGCGGTGATCGCCGAGCGGGAGGCCGAAGGCTGGGCTGACGATAAGCTTGTCCCCCTGGTCGCCGGCCTCGCAGAGCTCCAGCCCTGGGTGCGGCAGTGGCACGACGAGACTGACCCCACCTACCAGCTCAACCTGGCCGACTACCTGGAGGAGCAACTGCGCGGTCGCGCTCACCAGGTGGGCATGACGGTCGAGCAGCTTGGTGCCTGGAGGCCGCCAGCCGCCAGCCGAGGACGCCGATCGAGGTCGTGACAGCCATGACGATGCAGCTTGAGGAGAAGGCGTGAGTACCCCGCTCCGCGACGTCATCACCATTCCCGAGCGTGCCGGCGCGGAGGACTACGTCCTGCGTCTGACCGACTCGGTCGGGCACAACGCGGTCCAGCGCACGGTCGATGAATACGTCGTCACCGATGCGCTGGTCGAGGCGTTTGACGCGGCTATGGGCCTGGTGGCCGAGGGAATCACCTCCGGCACGAGCCGCGGCTCGTTCCTCACCGGCTCGTTCGGTTCGGGTAAGTCGCACTTCATGGCCGTGCTGCATGCCCTCCTCGAACACGAGGCGGCCGCCCGGTCCAAGGCTGAGCTTCAGCCCGTTGTGGCGCGCCACGATCCCGTCCTGGCGGACCGGAAGATCCTGCCGCTCGCCTTCCACATGCTCGGGGCGCGGACGATGGAGGAGGCCCTCTTCCAGGGTTACATCCGCCAGATCGCCGAGCGCCGCCCCGGTGCGCCGCTGCCCGCCGTACACAAGTCTGACGCCCTTCTCGAAGACGCTGAACGTTACCGGGCCCAGCTCGGCGACCAGCAGTTCTTCGCCGGCCTCAACGGCGAAGCAGGGGGCGACGGCGCGGCCGATCCCTGGGCTGCTGTGCTGGGCGCGGGGGAGTGGGATGCTGTTCGCTACGCCGAGGCTCGTGCGGCCTCGGCCGCGAGCCCCAGCCGGCAGAAGCTGGTTTCGGCCCTGGTCGAAACGTACTTCCGCTCCTACACGCAGCAGGCGGAGTACGTCGACCTGGACACCGGCCTGGCGGCGATCTCGACGCACGCCAAGAGTCTCGGCTACGACGCCGTGGTTCTCTTCCTCGACGAGCTGGTCCTGTGGCTGGCGTTCTCGGTGCAGGACCGGGAGTTCTTCCGCCGCGAATCGCAGAAGCTCACCAAGCTGGTCGAGTCGTCCATCGGTGGTCGTCCTATCCCGCTCATCTCCTTTGTGGCCCGGCAGATGGACCTGCGGCGCTGGTTCGCCGACTCGGGCGCCAGCGGCGCGGAGCAGGACGCGCTCGACCGCGCCTTCCGCCACCAGGAAGGCCGGTTCGGTGTCATCCCGCTCGGCGACGACAACCTGCCGTACGTGGCCAATCGCCGCCTCCTGCAGCCCAAGGACGCCGATGCTGCCGCCGTGCTCGAGGGCGCGTTCGGTGCGATCGACCGCCGGCCGGCGGTGTGGGACGTGCTGCTCGACGGCGTGAACACCGATGAACGGCATCGGGGCTCCGATGAGAAGGCGTTCCGCCTCACCTACCCGTTCTCTCCGGCCCTGGTGTCGACCTTGCGCAGCCTGGCCAGCGTCATGCAGCGCGAGCGGACCGCGCTCAAGGTCATGCAGCAGATGCTCGTCGACCGGCGCGAGACTCTTACGATCGACCAGATTATCCCGGTCGGTGACTCCTTCGACCTCGTGGTGCAGGGGCAGACCGGGCAGGCGCTGGACGCCGAGGCGGCTGCTCTCTTCCGGTCGGCCAACAAGCTCTACACCGACAAGCTGCGGCCCTTGCTGCTCGGGATCCACGGCATCGACGAGCGGACCCTGCGCGAGGAGCCCGAAAAGGTTCCGCCGGGATTCCGCACCGACGATCGGCTGGCCAAGACCCTCCTGTTGTCGGCCGTCGCCCCGAAGGTTCCGGCCCTGATGGCGCTGACCGCGGCCCGGCTCGCGTCGCTCAACCACGGTTCCATCGTGTCGCCGCTGCCGGGTGGTGAGGCGGCTGTCGTGCTGTCCAAGGTGCGCACCTGGGCCCGGGACATTCCGGAGATCCATCTCGACGGCGACGACCGCAACCCGACGATCCGGGTGCAGCTGTCCGACGTCGACTACGAGTCGATCGTGGAGCGGGCCAAGGCCGAGGACAACGAGGGCCGGCGCCGTGAACTGTTGAAGGAACTCGTCAGCGAAAGCCTGGGCATTACGCTGGCGTCCCAGGATCTGCAAGGCGCCTACCCGTACGACTTCATCTGGCGTGGCTCGAAGCGCAAGGTCGATGTACTCTTCGGCAACGTTCGCGACCGCAGCTGGCTGTCCGACGACCACTTCCGGGCGGCCCCGGACACCTGGCGCATCGTCATCGACCATCCGTTCGACGACCCGGGCCACTCGACGGCCGAGGACCTGCAACGGCTGGACGAGATGGTGGCTCGCGGTGTGCAGGAGCGGACCGTGGTGTGGCTGCCGCGGTTCCTGTCGGACGACAAGATCCGCGAACTGCGACGCCTCGTCATCCTCAACTGGCTGCTCGACGGCAGCACCGAGCGCTGGCAGGGGCACGCCGACCACCTCAACGAGACCGACCGTGCCCTGGCCCGGTCAATCCTGGAGTCCCAGCGCAACACGCTGCGGCGCAGCCTTGAGGACGCGGTGCAGCAGGCATACGGCGCCGCGTCACCGCGCCCGGGTGTCCTCATCGAGGACGCGTCACACGAGCGGACGCTGTTCTCCTTCGAGCGTCGCTTCGCCCCTGTCAATCCGGTCGGCGCCACGCTCGGTCAGGCCTTCAACAACCTGCTCGACCAGGCGTTCAAGGCTCTCTACCCCGCGCATCCGCTGTTCGAGCCAGGCGACGTCGAGGTCAAAGTCCGCGACCTCAAAGCCGTTGCTCGGTACGTCGCACAGAGCGCGGCGGACAGCGAGAAACGCGTCGAGCTTCAGGCCGACGCCGCCGTGGTACGACGGATCGCGGAGCCGCTCGGCGTCGGCAAGGCCACGGAGATGCACTACCTCTTCGGCGACGATCGGTTCACCCCGTGGGGTCAGGAGATCGAGCGAGCACTCGGCCGACGAGCGCAGGAACAGGGCAAGCCCGCCGACGGTCCGGTGACCGTCGCGGAGCTGCGGCGCTGGATCCGGGACGTCTCGCCCGCCCATGGATTGCGGGACGAGGTCGCCGACCTGGTTGTCATCGCGTGGGCGGCGCTGCGGCAGCGGGCTTGGTTCCAACAAGGGACGGCGCTGCCGGTCGTACCGGAGCCTGGCTCGCTCACCCCGGTGATGGAGCTGCGCACCCAGGAACTGCCGTCCGCCGGTGATTGGGAGACGGCGCGAACCGTGGCCGGCGCGATGCTCGGCATCACAGCCGGGGCGTATCTCACCGCGCCCGCTGTGGCTGATTTCGTCGGCCAGGTCGCCACCAAGGCAGCGGAACTATCGAAGACAGCGCCCGGGTTGGTGGGAGCGATCGAGGCGGCGTACCGACGTCTGGCGATTGCAGAAGGTAGCCGGCTGAGGACCGCCAAAGCCTGTTCCGCGCTGATGCAGCAACTGCGTCACCTGGACGGCGTCAAGCTCGTCCAGGTGTTGGCGAAGGCGGATCTCGGCGGTGCGACTCCAGTCGCCGCGGGTAAATCGCTGGCTTCGGCGGACGCTGTTGACAAGGCACTCACTGCGTTTCCTTGGCACCGGCTCGACCCGCTTCGCGAAGCTATGAAGGGCGAGGGAAGCCGCGCCGCGGATGCTGCTGCCGTCGTGAACGGCCTACGGGCCGCTCTGGAGCAGGACGAGTTGCCAGTCCCGATTGGACGGGCGCTTGCCTCCTGCGAGGACGGGATCTTCAGCTGGTTGGCGGGAAGCACCGCGCCCCCGGCGGGTCCTACGCCCACGCCAAAGCCGCCGGTGGTGTCGGGCCCCAAGGCCGGCAGTTCCAGCCGGGCAGGCGGAGCGGGAAACAGAGACATCATGGACCAGCTGCAAGCCTTCTTGAACGACCACCCTGACGTCACCGTCGAGGTGACGTGGCGAGTGCTGCCGTGACCGCCATAGCCACAACGCGGGTGAGCGCATCGATGGTGCTCGCCATCGTTGACGAAGCCCGCGCCAAGAACTACGGCAGCGGCGTCATCGGCATCCGTGGCGTCCCCGACCGCGCCATCACCGCCGACCTCCAACACCAGGGCCAGACCGTACGGGTCCGAGCGGCCGAGTCAGCGCTGGCCGCCCGCGAGCTGCTCGGCGACCACCGCGACGGCGACTGGCTCGTCGTCGTCACCGACCGTGACGACGCCGACCTCGGCGCCGGTATCCTCGCCCACTTCATCTGGCAGCGCTTGCGCAGCCCTGACCCCTGGGAGGCAGTGCGGACTCGATTCGCTGCCACCGGGATCGACCCTGCCCTGACCAGCCGACCGGACAACCGAGAGCTGGCCACCGCGTTGGTCGCTGCAACCCCGCAGGCGGGCTGGCCTGCAGCCCCGGCCGGGGTACTCACCCGCACCCACGCGCTTGGTGCCGTCGCCGCAACCCACCTCGGCTTCGATACGGACACCGCCGACGTCCTCGGCGTCCTCCGCTGGTCGATCGCTGCGCAGAGCGTCGCCTCCCTCGGTGCTTTGCGCCGAAGCGTCGGAGACCTGCTCGCCGACACCACGCTTGACTGGATCGCCCAGCGGGCGGGCTCGGCGGCAGGCCCGATACGTGCGCTGCTGTCTCGTGGCGAGCTCGCCGACGTCGTACCGCTCGGTCTGGTCCTTCGCTTGCTGACCGCTGACCGATATGACCCGCCGACAGCGCATCAGGCCCAACTTGCTCTGGTCCGGCTCGAACCGCGGTGGGGCGATCCCAGCCCTTCGCAGACCGCGTTGGCCGCACTCGGGCAAGCAGCGGACACACTGTTGTCCGACCTGATTCACGATCGGCGCGCCGACGACGACGTTGCGCGCTCCCTCGACCGGGCCGACGTGATTCTCGCGCAGATCCAGGCCGAGCCGCTGGCCCGCTACTCAGACCTTCTCGCCGGCGGATTACGGGCACGATTTGTCGCGCTTGCCGACGCCCTGCGTCGGGCAATCGCTTCACCTGGCCATCTCGACAATACGAACACCGTCGAGACCGCCTGGGCAGCAGTTCAGACGCACCGGCTCGGAGCGAAAACGCCACTTCGCGTTCCCTTCGAGGCCGCGGTACGACTTGTCCGGTGGCTCTCTGAAGTTGATCCTCCGCCCGGCGCTGCCTCGGATGCCCGTGCGCTCGGCGCTCTCGTGCGCCAGTACCTCGACAACGCGGCATGGGCTGACGCGGCGATCAACGACGCGTTCGGCGGCGTTGACGATCCGAGCCTGTCAAGCGCGCTCCACGCCGTCGTCACGGCCGCGCAGAAGCGACGTCGCGCACAGGAACGTCGCTTCGCCCGGGCGCTCGCCTCAGCGCCAATCCCTACCAGCCGCGGCGTGCCCGCCGACTCGGGAACCATCTGGTACCTAGAGCAATTGCTACCAGGCTGCGTCATCCCGCTCGCCCGCAAGGCCCCCGTGCTGCTGCTCGTCCTCGACGGTATGAGCGCCGCTGTCGCGACGGAGATCCTGTCCGACGCGACTACACGTCTCGGCTGGATCGAGGCTGCCCTGCCAGGAGCCGGCAACCGCCGGAGGACTGCAGCGCTCGCGGCGTTGCCGTCAGTCACCGAGGTGAGTCGTGCCTCTTTGCTCTCCGGCCGCCTAACCCGCGGGCAGCAGTCCGAAGAACAGCACGGGTACGCGGAAATCACCGCCAAAGGCGGAAAGATCACTGCACGGCTCTTCCATAAAAAAGCAGTGGATACGACGGCAGCAGGCTGGTCGGTCAGCCCGGACGTCGGCAGCGCCATCGATGACATCGAGCTGTCGCTGGTGACCGTCGTCCTGAACACGATCGACGACGCACTCGACCGCAGCGACCCTGCGGGAACGGTTTGGACCGCTGACGCTGTCAAGCATCTTGAACCGCTTCTCGCTCGGGCTGCAGCCGCAGGGCGGACGGTCGTCGTGACCTCCGACCACGGTCACATCGTCGAACGCCGCCAAGGCGCACAACGCTCGTACCCGAATATTTCCAGTGCTCGTTCTCGCCCGGCGACCGCTCCGGTCCAGGACGACGAGATCGAGGTCAGCGGCCCTCGCGTCCTCACCGACGGCCACCGAGCCGTCCTGGCCGTCGACGAGACCCTCAGGTACGGACCCCTGAAGGCCGGCTACCACGGGGGAGCGAGCGCAGCGGAGGTCGTCGTCCCGGTGGCCGTCCTCGTACCTGATGAGACCCGCAACCGGGCCGGCCTGGACTTGCTGCCGCCGCAGGAACCCACTTGGTGGCTCACCTCCGCGGCCGCTCCGCGGCTGCCTGCCGAGCCGCCAGCCCCGAAAGCCGTGATCACCAAGAGCCGCGGAGATCGACAGGACAGCCCGGCCCTGTTCGACCTGGGCCCACAGGCCACCGAGCAACCGGCGGTGACACTCGGCCAGGCCATCGTGACCAGCTCGGTCTACAAGGCACAGCGGAGGATCAACGGCCGCCTCATCGTCACCGACGATCAGATTGCGAGCATCATCGACGCGCTGGTGGGGGCAGCTGCCAACCGGCTGGCACCAACCCTCGCAGCCCAAGCCCTAGGAGTGGCACAGACCCGGCTCCGGGGTGCGCTGACGCAGGTTCAGCAACTGCTCAACATTGAGGGATACGCCGTTCTGGCCGTCGAACCAGCGACCGGCACGGTCACGCTTGACGTCACGCTCCTGTCCGAGCAGTTCGAGGTGCCCTCGTGACGCTGGACGTCTCCCAGCGGCGCCGACGCGAGGTGATCGATGCGCTTCGCCGTGGAACCGTTCCGGAGAGCGGACTCGACCTGCTCGCGGTCGGCCTCGACCGATTTGCCGCCGCTCTCGACGGCGAGCTCGACACGGTCAGTTCTGGCGGCGCCGTGTTCAAGGCGGTGCGGGGCGAATACGGCGCTGGCAAAACCTTCTTTACTCGGCACTTGGCCGAGCGGGCTCTCCGCCGCGGTTTCGCCGCGGCCGAGGTACAGATCTCCGAGACCCAGACGCCGTTGCACCGGTTGGAGACCGTGTACCGGCGCATCACCGAGTCCATGCGGACGGCGTCGATACCATCCAGCGCGTTCCGCGCTGTTCTTGACTCCTGGCTGTTCACGCTGGAGGCCGATGCGCTCGAAGCTGATCCCGCCGCGGAGGCAGACGTGGGCGCGGCGGTGGATCGGCTCCTCGAACAGCGGCTCGCCCAGGTCAGCAAGCACTCCCCGCTCTTCGCACTGGCGTTGCGTGGCTACCGGGCGGCGTTGAGCTCGGGCGACACCGTCGTCGCCGACGGACTGGCCGCATGGATGGCCGGACAGCCACAGGTCGCGGCGTCGGCGAAACGAGCCGCCGGAATCCGTGGCGAGCTCGACCATTTCGGCGCCATGGCCTTCCTCCAGGGGCTGCTCACCGTCCTGCGGGACGCCGGCCATCCGGGGTTGGTCCTTGTCCTCGATGAGGTCGAGACACTGCAAAGGGTCCGTGGCGACGTCCGGGACAAGGCACTCAATGCGCTGCGCCAGATGATCGACGAGGTGCACTCCGGACGCTTCCCCGGACTGCATCTCGTCATCACCGGCACGCCTGCGTTCTACGACGGGCAGCAGGGCGTGCAACGGCTCGCCCCGCTGGCGCAACGGCTTGCCGTCGACTTCGGCACGGATCCCAGATTCGACAACCCCAGGGCCGTGCAGATCCGTCTGCCGGGCTTCACGATCGGGTCCCTGGTCGAGCTGGGTGGCCGCGTTCGGGATCTCTACGCCGCCGGGTCAACTGCTCCCGACCGGATACGGACTCTGGTCGACGGCGCGTACCTTGACCAGCTGGCTCGTGCCGTTGCCGGCGGCCTGGGTGGAAAGGTCGGCATCGTGCCGCGCCTGTATCTGAAGAAGCTGGTGGGCGATGTCCTCGACCGGGTCGACCAGTTCCCGGACTTCGACCCGAGGCAGCACTACGCGCCGACAATGTCGGCAGCGGAGATGACCGACGTGGAACGCAACGCCGCAAGCGCCGACGACATCAAACTAGACGTGTGACCGCCGACCTGCTGCATCCCGTGCTGCTGCACCACATCGTCAACTCCCTGCAATGGCCGGGTCTGCGACCCCTGCAGGAAGCTGCTGTGGGGCCGCTTCTGGCTGGCGAGGACACGCTCCTTCTCGCCCCGACCGCTGGGGGCAAAACCGAAGCGGCAGCGTTTCCGCTGTTGTCCCGGATGGCAGCCGAGGGCTGGTCTGGAACCTCCGTGCTGTACCTCTGCCCGCTCAAAGCCCTGCTCAACAATCTGCTGCCGCGCTGGGAACGCTACGCCGACTGGCTGGGACGGCGAGCCGCGCTCTGGCATGGCGACGTCACCGCGTCGCGACGGCGGGCCATCCTGGCTGCCCGCCCAGACGTGCTCCTGACCACGCCGGAATCCTTGGAATCGATGCTGGTCAGCCGTAACGTCGACCATCGGGCGTTCTTCGCCGGTCTGCGTACCGTGGTCGTCGACGAGGTGCACGCTTTTGCCGGCGACGACCGTGGCTGGCATCTGCTCGCCGTCCTGGAACGTCTGACCCACCTGATCGGCCGTCCCGTTCAGCGGATCGGGCTCTCGGCAACCGTGGGCAATCCGGATCGCCTGTTGACCTGGCTGCAGGGCTCCGGCGCGGGTGTTCGGGCCGGAAGCGTCATCGCTCCTGACCTGCCGGTCGCCGCGACAGCGACTACGGTGACACCTCCGCCGGGCGAAATCGAACTCGACTTCGTCGGATCCCTGCAGAATGCTGCCACCGTGCTCGCCGGGCTGCACTCCGGTGAGAAACGGCTGGTCTTCTGCGAATCCCGCCAGGCCGTAGAACAGCTTGGCAGTCTTCTGCGGGATCGCGGCATCACCACCTTCCTGTCACACGCCTCGCTGTCCGCTGACGAAAGAAGACGCTCGGAAGAGGCGTTCGCCGAGGCACGCGACTGTGTCATTGTTTCGACCAGCACACTCGAACTGGGAATCGACGTCGGTGATCTCGACCGTGTCATTCAGATCGACGCCCCCTCGACCGTGGCCTCATTCCTGCAACGACTCGGGCGGACAGGTCGGCGGCCTGGCAGCATCCGCAACTGCCTCTTTCTCACCCGCAGCGGCGACGCCCTGCTGGAGGCAGCGGCCCTGCTGGTGCTCTGGGGCAGCGGATGGGTCGAGCCAGTCGTCGCCCCGCCAGAGCCACGGCACATCGTCGCCCAGCAGATGCTCGCGCTCTGCCTGCAAGAACACCGAGTGGGAGATCAGAACTGGCCGCAGTGGTGGAACGGTCTCGACCCCTTCGGCCGCGGCGCCACCCCGATCCTTCGCCATCTGATCGATCAGGGCTACCTCGACAGCGACAGCGACATGCTTTACATCGGTCTCGAAGCTGAACGGCGCTTCGGGCACCGACACTTCATGGGCATGACAGCAGTATTCGTCGGAGCACCCGAGTTCACCGTCCTGGTGGGCCGCGATGAGCTGGGCCGCGTCGATCCCGCGCTGCTCACGGAGGAGGTGCAGGGCGACCGTCGACTGCTACTCAACGGGCGAAGTTGGCGGGTCACCTACATCGACTGGCGGCGCCGGCGCTGTTTCGTCGAACCCGCCGAGAGCGGCGGAAAGGCTCGCTGGACGACCGGGGGCTGGGCAGGCCTCGGATTCGAGCTGAGCCGCGCCATGCGCGAGGTGCTTCTCGGCGCCAACCCCCCGGTAAAGCTCACTCACCGAGCAGCCAAGCGCCTCGCCCAAGAGCGGGAAGAGCGATCCGCGATGGTGCATCCGGGTGGCAGCGTCATCCTTCGCGATCGGCACGGCGACGACCTGCGGTGGTGGACCTGGGCCGGTTTCCGCGCGAACGCCACCTTGGCGGCCACGTTGACCGAGGTGGTCGACCCGGTCCAACGCTTCGATGACTGCCAGGTCCGCCTACGGGCGAATCTCACTCGGGAAGAATGGCGGACACTCATCGCCGACGCAGATCAGCGTCTGTGCTTGCCCGAAGTCAACAAGAAAGCTCTTGACGGACTCAAGTTCAGCGAAGCGCTGCCGGAGCGGCTCGCGCTGGCGACGTTGGCGTCTCGCCTCGCCGACCTCGGCGGCGCAACCGCTGTCCTGCAGGAGCCGACGCGGTTCGTTCAGGCATAGCCGGGCAGTGTGTCAGTCTGGCTGTGTGACGTGTTCGAGTTCGGCTACGAGGTTCGCGAGTGTGGCCTCTCCAGTCTCGGGCTCGATGGGGACCTCCGACGCGACGCTCTGGCCCTCCAGCGTGCTGACCCTGGCACACCTCACCCTCACCGACCGGGCCCGCCGGCTGAGGGACAGCGACGGGGGCCTGCACGTGCAAGCACTCGTGGAGGTGCATCAATAATTGTTATTCGGTCGCCGTGGCGCCCGGTTGGTTGGGCCGCACTGATCGTGTCGCCGTTGCTGGCCACCCAAGCCGACCTCTTGTTCCCCAGTGCTGGCCGGCGACGTGGGCGTGCAGCGGCGCGGGGGAGCCAACCATGATCTTGGCTGCCGCTTCGTCTCGGCGGGCTGCCGGGTCATTCGCGGCGGTCCTGGGCGCCTCGGGGGTAGGGCTGGCAACAGTCAGGGCGGTGTCGGTAGACGCGTGGGTCACGGCCGCGCCGGTGGCCGTACGCGGGTTTGATCACGTGCAGGCAGGCCTGCCACACGGCGGTCTCCCCACGCCGGGCGCCACCTGGCCCGCATTGGGCCCGCCGCTCAGCAGCACCTCCACGCTCTGACGGTGCGAAACGTAGTCAGCGGTCCGGCTGCACCGCGAGCGGCAGGAGCGGGAAGCTTTGTGCCGGGGTGGTCGCTGCTCTGTCGGTGCCTCCGGGCAGACTGATGCCGTGCCAGTCATCACCGCCGTTCTCGGGGACATCACGACGCAGGACGTTGACGCCATCGTCAACGCGGCGAACAAGGCGATGCGCGGAGGCGGCGGTGTGGATGGCGCGATCCATCACAGCGGAGGCCCGGCGATCCTGCGTGACTGCATCGCCCGGTTTCCTGACGGCCTCGCCACCGGCGACGCCGGATGGACAACAGCAGGCGACCTGCCCGCCCGGTGGGTCATCCACACCGTCGGCCCCAACTACCACGCCGGTCAGCGCGACCGCTCCCTGCTGGAGTCGTGTTACCGGCGCGCGCTTAAGGTCGCCGACGAACTGGGCGCGCGCAGCGTCGCGTTCCCGCTGATCAGCACCGGCGTCCGCGGTTGGCCACACGCCGATGCCATCGAGGCGGCGATCGAGACCATCGCGGCCGCCGAGACGGGCGTCGACGAGGTACGGCTCGTCGCATTCGACGAAGCCATGCACAAGCGAACCCGCGCGGCCGTCTGGGTTCGGTGTCCGCCGTCCGTCGACACAGACAGCGTCGGCTCCTTGTTTGAGCGCGAGCCGATCCAGTACTCGCTGCGCGGCGATTTCTACCTGTGGCGAGAACTTCGCGCGCGGTTCGCCGACACGCCGCTGCCAGACGACTGGTTCGACTTACGGACGCTCATCATGGACACCATCGAGCAGGTTGTCGGCGAACATCTCACCAGCCGCGAATCGGCACCGTGGCACGACCACGCCGGAGCGATATACGTCCCCGAGTTCGACCCGGGCCACGGCATGTCTGCCGGCGCCGTCCACTTTCCATGGTGGGTGCACACGGGCGTGCCGATCCTGCTCGACCGCTACGCCGCGCGACGCGAACCCCGACACATTCCCGGCTGACTGACTCGATCCACCTGCACCAGGCACGGCCCGGGCATTGTGGTAGGCCAGCGGACGGCGTGGACGGCGCTTGGTCCACACTACACAGACTGCCCTCAGCGCACGGCAGTGGACGCGGCCGCGTGCAGGATGACTTCCCACGCGACAGCTGGCATCCTGGAGTCCCGATGGCTGCTTCGAAAGGGGCGCGGTGGTCAGGGGCCGCACAATCAACGATTGGTACCTCGGTCGTGGCTCGTCCTCGGCGGATGACAGGACTGACGACGAAGCTTCCGATCACGGGCCTGACACGTGGCTGGACCGGGCTCTGGCCACACCTGATCGCTCTTCCGCACCCCTGGCTATGAAATCCAAGCCCCCTGCCCGGCGACGAGGCAAGGCGGAGGCGACCGCGGCTTCGGCAGGCATCCGTCGCGCACCAAAGCCGTCGGTTCGTGAACTCGAGAGTGAGATTGCCGTCATCCTGCGCTCGAAGGCGCAGGAATCCGTGCAAAAAATTCTTCACCGCAAGGGCGACGGTTGGGCTCGCCTGACATCGAAAGAAATTTCTCTTGCCGTACGCCGGGTACAATCCCGAATCAAGCGCATCCCGAAGCCCCGCAAGGAGATAGTGGTCGCTGCGACACCCAGACCTGTTGAGGTTCGCCCTCCTCTCGAGGAAATTCGCCGGGCGGTTCTTCATATTCATGCGCGCCGGCCGTTGTGGGCCACCTGGGAGATCTCGCGTCACCTCCGCAACATGGGATGGGCGAATGTATCGACCGACCTGGTGAGGAGCATTCTTCCGCCGCCTGGTATCTCGATACCTGGTACCGAGAGCCTGGCTGTCAAACGGCGCCGCGCTAAGACCAAGAAAGAGCGAATCGGTCCGAAAACCCGCAAAGCGCTACAGCAAGCGGCTTCGCCCCGTAAGGCGAAATCCGATGGAGCTCCGCCATCCCTGACAAAACAAGCGCCACCCGAGGTTGCCACACGAGGGACGGTGTTCTGCCCTTCGTGCGGCGTCCGGATCTCGGTGCTGGGGTCGTGCCGCTGCTCGTGAACATCGTTCTCCCTGCGGCGAAGATCCAGTGGCCTTGCGCCGCAGTGGTGGACCCGACCGGATCCCGACCCTGACCGCCGCCGGGCCTCGGGCCTACCGAATCCGCGTCCCTGTCCGCGGACGAGACGCGGCCACCGACGCAGCCGTTTCCGACCCGGTCGAGCAGTACCCGATCATCGCTTGGCCGGCACCGCTGCACCTGATCAGGTGAAGCATTGGAATTCTCCCCCCGGCAGACGGGCTTTGATCTCAGCTTCACGCTGGACAAGATCGCCATGCATCCCGTAGACAACTTCTCGGTGTGTGGTCGCCGGCAAGTTGAGGGTGCAATCCGAGCCGTGACCCGTCAGGCAGCGAAAGTGATGATGAGTTGACGACAGAGGTGCGGTCGTTCGAGGAGGCCGTTCGGTCGGCCGTCGAGCAGGGACGCGCGGAACTGGTGCACCTGGACGACATCACGGACGGCTTGGTCGCCGCCTTCACCCAAGGGCAGGGCCCGGGCTCGATCGCTCGGCTGGAAGACTTCGTCCAGGGGTTTCCGGCGGAGCTGCGGCGTCACCTCGACCGTGAGCGGGAGTCGCTCGGCACGTTCAACATCGCGTTCTTCGGGCGGACCGGCGCCGGGAAGAGCACCCTGCTGTCGGTGTTCGGCCGGCTCGACGGGGCGTACGTCTCGCCCGGTGACAACGATTTCACCACTGAGGTGCGCCAGGTCGGGTGGCGGGACTGCCGGCTGTTCGACACACCCGGGATCAACGGCTGGGGCGCCTCCGAGAGTCGTGATGTCCTCGAAGCCCGGGCCCGTGCGGCGGTTGAGATCGCCGACATCGTGCTCCTGTGCTTCGACAGCCAGTCCCAGCAGGCGATGGAGTTCAAGAAGATCGCCGCCTGGGTCCTCGACCGGGGAAAGCCGGTGGTGGCCGTCCTCAACTCCCGCAACCGGCGCTGGCATCACCCGGCGGTGGTCCGGGAGTCCGGCCGCCGGCATCTGTCCGAGACGGTTCGCCAGCACGCCGACAACATCCGGACCCAGCTCGCCCAGATCGGGATGTTCGACATCCCGGTCGTCGCGATCCAGGGCCAGCGGGCCCTGTACGCGCGCGCCGCGACCCCGTTCCGCGGTCCGTTCCCCGAGGACTTCCAGAACGAACGGGAAAGTTTCGGTACGGACTACCTCGACCGCTGGTCGAACTTCCCCAAGCTGGAGCGCCTCATCACCGCATCGATTGCGGAGGGCGGCGCCGATCTGCGGCTGACCGCGCTGCGCGAGGACATCCGATCACGGTGCCGCCGCGGGATCGGCGAGCTCGAAAACCTGGCGGCCGAGCTCGAGCGGGAGGCGGAGTCCCTGGAGCGGCGGGTCGAGTCGCTGTTCGCCGTGCTGGGCTATCCGGAGGACGCCGAACGTGCCCAGTGGCTGCACGACGCGGCGCTCAGCGGAGATCTGGTCGATCTGTCCGAGCAGGCGCGGGGCGGCCCGTACACCTCGCCGCCCAAGGGGTCGCTGGACCGTTTCGTCCGGCATCTGGCTGCGTCGCACCTGGCGGGCTGCCACCGGCAGGCGAAGGTCAACGTCGACGACGCGATCCAGCGGGCCTTCGCCGAGCGCAAGGCGTTCGGCGAGCCGGAGTTCCGGGCCGCCACGTACGACGAAGGAGCCATGGCCACCGCGGCGCAGGCCGTGTGGGCGGACCGTCAGGTGTTCCTCCAGCGTGAGCTGGAGATCGCGGTGGACGACGAGTCCGCCGTGAGCGGGCCGGCCGCGGTGCACGCTGCGACGATCGCCGGTGACAAGGGCGGCAGCGTGGCGGGTGACGCCGCCCAGGGCACGAGCATCGCGGTGGGTCTCGGCGCCCTTGCGCTGCCGCTCATCTGGAACCCCGCGGGATGGGTGCTCGCCACCACGCTCGCCGGCATCGGCATCGTCACCCAGGTCGGGAAGTACTTCGGTAAGAAGGCGAGCGAGCAGGGGGCGGAGCAGACCCGGAAGGCGAAGGCCGACGCCATCGCCGAAGGTCATCGGGCGGTGGACCGGACGTTCGTCGCCTACGAGGACGCGCTCGTCCAGGACAGCCGCAGAGCCGCGTGGACGTCGCTGGGGCCCGCGGTCGGCGAGTCGCTGAGCGCCGCGATCGAGCGTCGGATGGCGCGCGCCCGGATCACGCGGCTGCTCGACAGCCTGCGGACCTACGCCGACGCGGTCCGGCCCGCGCCGGCGGTGACCGACGTCCTGCGGCGGGCACAGCGCCGGATCGGGGAGACCCCGGCCGAGGTGACGCGGGTGTTGCTGGGCGAGGACTGGCTGGAGTCCGGCGTCGACTACCAGCCGGTGCGGATCGGCGAGGCGGTGCGCGAGGCGTACGCGAGTCGCCAGGAGGCGGACCGGGCGCGGCTGGCACACGCCGTGACCGCCGCGTGGCGGTCACCGACGCCGGCGCAGATCTACTCCTGGCGTCACGACCTGGAGGACGCGGCCCGGCGTGACCGCGCCCTGGCCGACGTCGTCGGAACCTTCTGGCGCGTCCGCGGGGCGCGGCCGGTCTTCGCCGTGCTGGGGGACTACAACTCGGGTAAGTCGTCGCTGGTCCACCGGATCATGGTGGACGGTGGCCTGCGGCCGGACACCGCGTTCGACATCCGGGCGCTGCCGGCGACCACGGTCGCGAGCCGCTACCGGTTCCCCGGGTTCGATCTCGTGGACACACCCGGCCTGCAAAGCGGACACGACGAGCACGACGCCACCGCGCTCGAGGCGATCACCGAGGCCGCTCTCGTGCTCGTCGTCGTCCACGTCAACCTCCTGGTCGGCAACACCTCGATGCTGGAGGAGCTCCTGCACGGCACGGAGATGACCGCCGCCAAGGGCGGGCGGACGGTGTTCCTCATCAATCGGTGCGACGAGCTGGGCGTCGATCCGCTGACCGCACCCGATGATTTCCTCAATCTGCAGAACCGCAATCGCGAGGAGCTGCGCGCGGCCCTCGCCGCGCGTTGCGCCGACGTGGAGCTCGACCGGATCCACTGCCTGTCCGGGGATCCGTTCGGCCTGGTCGGTGGGGCGGCGACGGCGCAGCCCGTGGACTTCGACGAGCATCGGCTGTGGGACGGCGTGGCCGCACTGACGAGCGCCCTGTCCGGCCTCTCCGACGAGCGGCCGCCCTCGACGCGGCCGTCACCGCCCTCAAGCGTCACCGGCACACGCTGCACCAGGTGCTGGCCGAAGGCGAGAAGGAGCTGAGCCACCTGGAACCGCTGATCGCCAGCCTCCGGGACGCGGTGCGCGACGCCATGATCGTCGAGAGCTCACTGCGCGAGGACGCCCGCCGCATGGTGGACCGCCACGCGGTGCCGGCGAAATCCGCGGTCGCGGACCTCGAGCGCAAGGACGCCCAGAAGCTGACGAGCCTCGTCGAGTCCTGGTGGAAGACACCGCAGTTCGAGGCTGATCTTGAACGCTACCGCGACGACGCGGCACGCCGGTTGGCCGAGTGGCATGGCGATCACCTCCCGACGATCGGACGCGAGATACGCGCTGCCGAACTCCAGGTGGCACCCGAGCTCGCGGCAGAGTTCCAGGCCCAGGGAACCGCCTGGTACGAGGAGGTGGCCGCAGGCGCGGGCAGTGTCGCAGGAGCCGTTGCGCCGCTCGCGAAAGCCCTCGGAAACCGGGACGCATTCTACACGGTCCTGAAGCAATTCAACTACAAGTTCAAACCGTGGGGCGCGGTCAAGGGCGGCGCCAACGTCGCTCGGGCCGGGCTCGTCCTCGGGGCCATCGCCTCCGCCTTGGACATCGCGGAGATGGCCACCGACGCCCAGAAGGCCGGCCAGCACCGGGAGCAGCAGGAATCGGCGTGGCAGAAGATCGACGAGACGGCCGCCCGGATCGTCGATCTGATCATGCGCGATGAGCAGTGGGGAGGTCACGTCGCCTACCTCGAGCAGCAGACCGCGGACCTCGAAGCGCTGCTCGACGAACACCTCGCCCGGGAATCGTCGATCGTCGAGCAGATGGAATCGGCAAAGGTACGTGTCGAGGTGGCCGATGCCCTGATCGTGGCCGCGGAAGAAATGGAAGGAACGGATTACAGTGGTTGACATTGACGCGGTGCGCGACTGGCTGGGGCGGCTTCCCGGTGGATCGCCCGGGCGGCACGCCGACGACTGGGACGCCTTCCAGAAACGGGACCGACCGGTCGTGACCCTCTTCGGGTCCTACGACACCGGCAAGAGTTCCCTGCTCCGCCGCTTGCTCGTCGACTCAGGCCGCGACGTTCCCGACTGGCTGACGATCAGCGCACGCCACGAGACCTTCGAGGTCAACGACGTCGAGTTCGGTACGTGCATCGTCCGCGACACCCCCGGATTCGACGTCGGCGCGTCCGGCGTCCGCGAACAGAACAGCTCCCGCGCGATGGCCGCGGTCGGGCTCACCGACGTCGGCATCGCGGTGCTGACCCCGCAGCTGGTGACCGCCGAACGCGACGTACTCCGGAGGCTGTTCACGCAGGGCTGGCCGGCCGGGACGATGTGGTTCGTCATCTCCCGATTCGACGAGGCCTACGGGAACCCGGAGTCCAACCCCGCGGGGTACCGGGAACTCGGCGACCGCAAGGTCCGCGAGTTGCGGGAACTATTCGGCCTGGACGACCGCGTGCCGGTCTTCGTCGTCTCGCAGGACCCGTTCGAGACTGCCGGGCCGGCCACCGATCTCGGCCGCGACACCTGGGACGAGTTCCGGGACTGGGACGGCATGCAGGACCTCACGAACGCTTTCGGCGCGGTGTCCCCGTCAGCCCTGCCCGGATGGCGGCACGCGGCCGGGCAACGGTACTGGTCAGCGGTGCTGGACGAGACCTTGTCCGTACTGCGCGGGCAACTGGCGGACTACGCCGAACAAGCCAGGGTGGCCGCCCACGGCGTCGATCGCCGCGACCAATGGGAGAGGCAGCTCGGCAACCTCGACCGGGCCGCCCATGCCGGCCTCGAAGGCCTCGTCGACGAGGTGCTGCGGCGGTCGTGGGAGTCCGGCTCCGCCGCCGACGAACTGCAGCGCACGGTCGGCGAGTGGTTCATCAAGCATGAAGGCCACCTCGATCGGCTGCGGCAGTCGATCCGCAAGGGCAAGGAGCGAGACCGCGCCCTCCCCACCTGGGCCGGCTTCGCTTCGCTGGTCGGGACACTCAAGTCCGGGGAGAACGCCGCCACCGCCCCGGACGGGCCCGGCCAGATCTCGGAACACACCAACAACATCGGGAGCATGCTGCTCGGCGTGCTGAAGACCATGACCAAGGACGTCGGACAGACCGCCGGCAAGGAGACCAAGACGTTAAAGATGGCCGAGAAGGTGAAGCCGTACCTAGGCACCATCGAAGCCGCGCTCCCCCTCACCGTCTACCTGACGAAGTTCGTCGACCAACACCTCGCGAATCGCACGCGCCTGAACCAGGACAAGGCCGCGGCCGAGATGCGTCAACAGGTCATCGCCGAATGCACGCGGCTCGCCCGCGACACCTGGCAGCCGTTCGTCGACGACGTACGCGACGAGATCATCGCCCAGACGAAAGACCAGGTCGACCTCGACGCGAGCCTGCGCCAACTCGTCAGGCAACTGCAAGAAGCCATCGTGGAAGGCGAGGGTCTCTCTCGAGCGGCTGCAAGGCCGCTGCACGAGACAGGGGCGTAAGCAAGCGGGTTGCTGATCGTCTGTCTCGTCCCGTCATGGCTATTCTCCTCCCCGGGTCGCCCTTGGTTTTCCTCGGCACCACCCGAGGTACTTCACCAGCGACCAGCGTCGGCTCGCCCAACGGATCATCGTCGCAGGGGCGCCGAGGGAGGGTTTTGTAGTCACACACGAGTCACCGTGCTGCATCAGGCCGCCGAAGGTTCGTTCCAGGACCCACCGGCGGGATGAACGCGGAAGCCCTTCCCGGCGTGGCGGCGTACCCACTCGACGTCGATGCAGAGCCCGGCGCCGTTCGTCCGCACGACGGTGTTGTAGCCGCTTGAGGCGTTCACTGCGACACCCCACAAGGGACGGTAGGTTACGGGTCATGAAGGCAGGCTCAGTTACTGCCGTCGCCACGGCAGCGGTCCTCCTTGCCGGTTGCGGCAACAGCGCCGATACACCAGCACCCCGGGGTCCAGTTTCGCAGGCCAGTTCGGCCGCGCCTGCCACGAGAACCCCGACCGCTGTGGACAGGTCGCCATCCCCGACTGAGGACCAGGGCCCGGCCCGACTCAAGATCGGCCAGACATTCACCGGCGCTGGTTGGAAAGTAACCATTTACTCGGCCAAATTTGACGGACAGGCGGACTCCGAGCCCGACAAGGGCAAAGTGTGGGTGCCGGCCGATGTGAAGATCTGCAACGCCACCACGGGGGAGAGCCTGCCGACCCCGAGTTGGAGCTCCTGGCAGCTCAAGACCACCGACGACTACCAACTACAGCCCGCCGACATCACTCCCGAACCGCGGCAGCCTGCCCTGCCTTACTCCGCCACAGTCCTGCCGAAAGACTGCGTTCGCGGCTGGCTCACCTTCGAGCTGGATAAGGGAAGCAGGATCAAGGAGATCCGTCTCATCGAAGACCAACTGTTCGGTCCAGGCCCGGCCATAGCGATCTGGGGCTAAGAGGCGGATGTCTCTGCAGCGAGTATGGCGCTCAACGACCTTCTGTCCCATAAGGGCAAAAGCGCGGCGCCCATGGTCTCATGCACCTATGGAGCGTTGCGCCCCGATGATCGTGCCCTCTGCCGGAAGATCAGTGATTTGGAGTGCCGGAGGACGAGGCCACAGGCGGCTTGCCGCTTCTGACTGAGATGTCCCCAGGGTGGATACCTCCCGCAGTCCATGGCGCGATGACGAGGGCCGGTGCCGAGGCCACTCGACGAGCGGGCCCCGGGATGTACGGCGTCGGCGGCGGCCAGCCGGAGAGACTGTCTCCAACGTCGTCACCCTGGCTATCACCTCGACGCTCGTCCGTGCTTGCGCCGAGTCGGAGCCGGCGGCAGACTGGCGGCCGTGGTGACTGGTCCTGGGTGGTCGTCTTCAGGATCAAGGACTTACGCGGGCCGGTTTCCGCTGTCGGTGGAGCGGTTCACCATGAACGTTGTAGATCGGCTTGTGCCCGGGGTCACGACGGTTACTCTCAACGCCCGCTACTACGCGCTTCACGGCCTGATCTCCGCGGAGGCGCAGAGGCGGGGCTTGCCCCGCAGCGCGGCACAGAGCCTGTTGCGCCGGGCTGAGGTCGTCGTTGGGGCGGTGTCGGCGCGTCACTACCGCGCCGCCGGCTTCGCCCACGAGGCGCTGTCCCGACCACACGGATACGACGAGATCCTGAGGCGGGGGTCCGACGGCGGCGTGGATGTGGCGGAGTTGGCCGCGCCGGGTGTCTACGCCAAGCCGAATTGGGGTTTCTGGCCGGCGTACCGGGGCTCCGAGGTTCTGCTTCGAATCGTGACCAGAGCCGACGACATCGGTCCCGGTGACCAGATGGATACCGGTGCTGTCGCTCAGGGGCTCGGCGACGTGCTTGACCTGGTCAGCAGGCGGACCCTCGACGACGCGACGCTCGACGCCTACGAGTCGCTGTGCATCTGCCATTCGGCCACCAGCGCGGACGGCGCTTGGCTCGCCCGACTGTTCGCCGCCTCGGACGCCGAGACGCCCGCGACGCGGGCCGGTGTCCGCCGGCAGACGCTGCGCATGATCGCCCGCGTCATTCAGCTGACGGAGGTCCGCCGGGTAACCCGTGACGTGTCGCGATTTCTTGCATACGAGCCGGAGGCGATGAGCGACCCGGTCCTGTCCGCATTGGAGCTGTCCGACGAGTGGCGGGGCCTCATCCTGCGCAACTACTCCGTCACGGCGTGGCGGAGCCTCTGGGCCTGGCTTGTCAACGGCATCCAAGGGCTCACGCCCCGCGCGGAGCTGGCCGCACACCTCGCGGACCTGCTACCCGACAGCACCGTCGGAGCGTTCCGGGATGGGCTGCCACGAACCATGGACAGCACGGGACGGCCGGTGCCCGCCGAGCACGATCCGGGGCTGTTGGGCCTGGAGACTCCCGTGCGCGACCTCAGCGTGCTGGCCCTCGGCGCTCGCCGTGTGCGTGAGCTGGCCGGTCGGGAGCTGCACGGCTTCGAGGGACACGAGGCACAGGACCGCTACGAGCAGCTGGCGCCGCGGTGGTTGGCCGACCAGCTTGACCGATGGCACGACAGGTCACTGCGCGACTTCGCCCGATGGCTCACCGACACGATGGTCGACCGGTCGCAGCGGCTCGCGCTGGCCAAGGCCCGCGTCGATCCCCGAAAGGGCGTTCTCAAGATTCCCACCCGGGTGCATCTGCGCGATGACCTGCTGTTCCGCGACTCCGACGAGACGGCGGGTTCCGCCTCGCTGCGGTGGGACCAACTGGCCGGCATCCTCGCCGGCATGGGCCTGCTCGCCCGCACCGACGCCGTGTGGGGGATCGGTGACCGGGGTGACCTCATTGCCTGACCAGGCCTTCGACGTCGGCGGCGGCGACTACCAGAACGCCGGCGACGTCGTGACAGTGCCGTCGCCTCTGCCGTACATCTTTGCCGAGGAGAAACACGCCGATCGGCAGGCCCGTGAGGCGCTCTTCTGCACCTTCAACGCCGACCTAGGCTTCTTCGAGCGTGCCGTGCTGGGCGTCACCCAGGCGACCGGTGCCCGCGTCACGGTCGTCGGCGATCTGCGCATGTCCAACCCGGACCCGCGCGCCGCCCGAAACGCCGGCACCCGCTACGTGCACGGCCTCGCCGTACCCCCAACCGCGGGGAGGGCCTTCCACCCCAAGCTCACCGTCATCGTGGGGCCCGCGCGAGCGCTGGTGGCCGTCGGCTCGGGCAACCTTTCGGTCGGCGGCTGGCACCTCAACGCCGAGACCTGGACGATCGCCGCCGTGGATCGGGACAGGTGTCCCCGGCTGGTCGTCGACGCGGCGGAATGGCTGCGGAGCGTCGCCCGGCTCTGCGCGATCAGCCCGCCCGCCGCCGACGCGATGGGTCGCACCGCCGCCGCCCTCGAAGCCTTGAGCGGAGGCCAGGTCGTTGACACGGGCCACCGGCTGGTGCACACCTCCGACGCTCCCATCATCGACCAGCTTCCGGTCACGCCCGTGGAGTGCCTGCGGCTCTATGCGCCGTTTCACGACGCGCGCGCCGAGGCAATCCAGGAGCTGACGCTGCGTCTGGCCCCGGCACGTGTCACGCTCGCCGTGCAATCCGGGCACCGGACAGTCGTGCAACCCGAGGCGATAGCCCGTGTGATCGGCGACCTCGGCATCGACCTCGAGGTGGTGGAGGACCGGCACCGCTCCTACCGACACGGCAAGCTCGTCGAAGCCATCGGCTACGACGGCGCATGCTGGACGCTCACCGGCAGCCCCAACCTGTCCTCGGCAGCTTTGCTCAAGCCCGTCGCCGACGGCGGAAACGTCGAGCTCGCCGTTCTTGCCCGGCCTTCCGCACCGCTGTTTCCCGGCGGTGTGCCGATCCGCCTCGACGAGGTGCCCGCCGTCCGGATCAGCACGACCAACCACGTCGACACGGCCACCAGGGCCACGCTCCTCGCGGCGACCCGCGCCGCCGGCGGACTGCACCTCACGTTCGCGCACCCCACACCCCGCCCGGTACGGATCGTGGCCTCCTCCCACACCGATTTCGACACCTGGGCCGACGTCGGTGCCGTCCCCGAAGGCGCCGTCCAACACCTCATCGCCGGCGTCGACCTGCCCGGCGGATCCCGGGTGCGGACGGCATGGACCGAACACGGCGTCACGCGCGACGGAAACCTGGTGTTCGTCACCGATCCCGAACGGACCATGTTCCGGGTGAGCGACGAGCCGCGGGGAGGCTCCCAGGGACCGATCGAGATCCTCGCCGACGCGCGCCTGGCCGAACGGTGGCTCCACGGGGTCCGGCAGCTCGCCGCCTCCCGCGCCAGCATCGCCCTACCCGCCGCAGGCGGCACCAGCGGGCCCACCGGCGAGTCGGAGACAGCCACCGGCACGCCGAGGCTCGACACCGACCCCGAGGACTGGCTGCGCTACAGCGACGACGCCAAAAGCCGGCTCGGCACAGCCATGTTCCACTTCTCACTCGGCGGGTTTGCGGCCCTTTCCGCCACCAGCACGAGCTACGGCAGCGACCTGCTCCAGCCGACCGACCTCCTCAGCGACGAACGCGCCGCCGGACTCGACGGAGACGACGCGAACACCGTCAACGACGACATCGACCCCTCGACCGGGCAGAACGCCGAGCTCGGCGGCTCCCGCAACGCGGACGACGAGAGCGACCCGAACGACGACAACGACGAGCGAGCGCTGCACGAGTTGCGCCGCGTCGGCCGCGCGCTCACCCGTGCCGTTCGCGTCGACCTCGCCCACCTGCCCGCCATCGACCGGTTGGCGGTCGGGACGCTCGTGCTCGTCGGCGTCGAACTGGGCGCCTGGGAGACGCCGCACGGTGAGCAGGGGTGGATCACCGTGCTCGCCCAGGTGGTCGAGACGCTCGACCTGGACGACATGCCAGCGGCCATCGAGGCCAACGTCGCGAGCGTGGCCGCCGTCGCTCTCTACCTCATCCGCGACCACCTACCCACGGCGGGCCGCCCCGCCGAGTACCTGCGCTACGAGGAGGCCGCCGAACGGGCCGCGCACCTCGTGGTCGCCGCCGACGCCACCCTCGTGGCTGACTACGCGGAGGCCATAAGCAACAGCCGCGGCTTCCCCATCGACCCGGACGACGTCATGCGCACCGCGGTGATGATCGTCGACGACGACCCGCTCGCCACCGCCATCGACAAGCTGGAGGACCGCCGGCCGGCCTGGCGGGTGAACCGGCACGCTGACACCGCACTCCACGTCGGCGGCGCCTTCACCAACCCGTTCCACGCGGCCGCCGAGGCTCTCGATGCCATCGACGGCGCCGGCGTCGTCGCCGTGTGGGCCACCGGCGCGAACGGCAGATGGGCGATCGCCGCCCGGGCCGCAGATGACCTGATCCGGGTAGAGCAGCGCGACGGAGCGGTGCGATGGTGGCACTACCGGCTCACGGTGCTCGGCGACGCCACCCGCATCGCCCGGGACAATGAACTTGCTAGCCGCGTCCGCATCAACCACGGCCCGCTCAACCGCGCCTTCCCGGAGGCACTGACCCTACTGGCCAGGGCCGGCATCGACGTCGCTGCGGGACCACCGGAGTAGGCGGTCGCGGCGGCGCCGGTCCGGATTAGCGGCGTATACCGGCCCGCGACGCAGAAGCCCTGCGTCGCTCGGCACTGTCCTGCCCGGCACCGGTCGTCGATCTGGGCGCGGTGCGGGTGCGGACCTGGTAGAGGCGGGGAGGGCGCCGTCAGTACAGGGCTCGCCACGCAGCGTTGGCAACTCCATTCCGTACCCCCGCAACTCGCTCTCGCAGCACCTCCGCGAACGCCGGGCTGTCTCCAGCTCGCCGCAACGGCCCGGTTAACTGGGAGGATGTCGCCGAGGACGGCCGGGGGCATCTCGACGGCCAGGTGAACCAGGGGCGGCAGCGCGGTAGCTGCTGGGCTGGAGGCCGAGGCGTTGGAGCCGGTGGGTGATGGTGGCGGGCAGGACCGGCCGGTCGGGATGCTAACCGGGAACCAGGCATGGGCCGGAGTCGGTGATGCGTTTGGCGACCGGGTACGCCTCTCCTCGAGGTCGCGCTCCCGCCGTTCGCGTGCCACGCTCAACTGCCCCACCAGCACCAGCACCAGCACCAGTAGCCCCAGCGCCCGGCAGCAGCGCCGGCGGCGTGCTGGTGACTCCCGCGCCTACCAGGGGGTATCCTGCGGGCATGGCCGACAGGAGCCCCAACACCGGCGCCCGCAGCGAGGAGATCCTCGCCGCCGCCGGCCTCGTCGTCTCCGACGAGGGGAAGGCTCGCGCGCGCCGCCGCCTGGACGAGGCCCGGGAGCGGTGGACGGCGGAGCTCGACGCCCAGGCTCGCGAGCAGCTTGGCCTGCCGGCCCGCGCCGCGTGACCGAACCGGCCGTCCGGGTCGTCCTCGACGCCTCTGCGATCATCGCCTTCACTCGAGGGTCGATTGACGTCGGTGAGGTGATCGCCGAGGTCGCCGACGAAGAGAACTGCGTGTTCGGGCTGCCGGTACTGTGCGTGGCCGAAGCCGCCCGGATGGTCGTCGACACGGACCGCCTGCAGCTGCTCGTCAACCACCCGATCGCCGAGATCCTCTCGCCACCGCCGGACAGCTGGGAGGCCCTCGCAGTCACCCTCGACACGGTCGGCAGGGTCGACGCCGCCACCGCGGTGCTCGCCGCGATCGACCTCGGTTGCAGCGTGCTGACCGGCCAGCCCGGCCTGTACGGCGGCATCGCCGGCGGCGGCCCGGTCATCCCAATCTGACCCAGGTACTACACGGCGTGGACCGCCACCGCGACGGCGAGCAAGACCCGATGTGCACCGGTCAACGCGGCCGGCTCACCATCTCCGGCATCACGCAAGTTCCCCCGATCCGCATCTGGCGTCTATCGTCGCGCCTTGACCTTCCCCTGACCGAAAGGTTCAGTCAGGTACGGGTAGAGCCGTGCCGGCCAGTCGGCGACGCGTGATGCCACCCGGGCCGTTTGTTAGGAGGGCTGTGATGACCGCGGCAGCAGATCGCACCGCAGAGGGCCGGGTGGCTGTTGAGCTTCGTTCGGTGCCGGACTGTCCGAACCTCGCGCCGGCTCGGCATGAGCTGCGCGCGGCCCTGGCCGACGTCGGTCTGCCCATCACGGGGGTCACCGAGGTCGTGGGCGACTATCCGTCTCCGTCGATCCTGGTCAACGGCGTGGACGTGATGGGCGCCACCGGCGACGGTTCAGCGGCCTGTCGCTTAGATATCCCCACTGGCGAGCGCATCCGCGCTGCCCTGCGCCAGGCGATAGGCGCCGGACCCGCTACCACCGCAAGGGAGCAGAGCCGGGTCGATTGCTGCCAGCAGCCGGGCAATGCGATCCGGACAGATCGGCCCCGCCGCGCCGAGCAGCTCCCCGACAGCCTCCAGCAGGTGCATCGAGCGATCCTGCATCACTTCGCCGCCACCGGAGCTGCCCCCACTGATGCCGACATCCGCGCTGCCGCCAGCGAGGCGGACCTGGACACCGCGAAGGCGCTGCGGGAACTTGCCCGGGAAGACCTTGTCGCCCTCGACAGCGGCGGGCGTCTGGTCGCGGCCTACCCGTTCTCCCCAACGCCGACGCCGCACCGGGTTTCATTCGGCGATGTCGAGGTGTACGCGATGTGCGCCATCGACGCGTTGGGCATGCCGTTCATGCTCGGCACCGACGCGACCATCACCTCCGCCGATCCGCACACCGGCCAACCGGTCCGCGTGACCATCACCAACGGTGCCGCCACCTTCCAGCCGGCCGAAGCGGTGATCGTGTACGCGGCCACCGGAGACGCCGGTCGCTCCGTGGACACCTGCTGCTCCACCATCAACTTCTTCACGAGCGCATCCGGCGCTCAGGCGTGGATCGACGCCCACCCCAGCCTGGCCGCCACGGTTCTCGACCAGGACCAGGCCGTCACCCTCGGCCGCGACATCTTCGAACCGCTGCTCGCCCCCCACACCGCCCTCGACCACCGCTTGGTCTGACGCCCGGTCGGCTATCGCCACCGTTAAAGCGGCTCACGGCCAGCGGCGCCGGCTGGCCGACCACGGGCAAAAACTGGTGTCCCTACTCCTAACCACGGTGTCGCCACCGATCCGACCAGCCCGGCACCGTGGATGAGGCAAGACCTTGCCGGCGTGGCCGACGCACCCGCGACCAGAGCGGACGCCCGTGCCGGCACCCGCAGGATTGGGCGCCGGCCTTCGCGGGTGCCGCTCAGCGGGCCTTCTTCGTCGCTCGCTTGCGGGGTGGCGTCAGCAGGTCGGCGATCGCCGCGATCGCGGGCGGCACGAGCCGGTAGTACGCCCAGACGCCGCGCTTTTCGCGTTCGAGCAGGCCGGCCTCGGTGAGGATCCGAAGGTGATGACTCACGGTCGGCTGGGAGAGACCGAGCGGCGCGGTGAGGTCACTCACGGACGCCTCGCCCTCCGGGGCGGACTGGATCAGACTGAGCAGTCGCAGCCGGGCCGGGTCGGCGAATGCCTTCAGCACTCCCGCGAGCCGCTCGGCATCGGCACGCTTGATCGGCTCGCCGGCCAGCGGCGAGACGGCAGGTGTAGCAGTTTTCGCAGTTGGCACGCCGTACATCGTTGCACCGACACCATCGATGCGCCGGTTGAACCAGTACCGGGTCACCGTCAGTTTGCGGGCAGGGAGCCGTGTTGACCTGTCCCGGCCGTGTCAGCGGCCGGATGAGCGAGTTGTCGGCCCCGCCCGAGGGGTGACTAGCGACGGGCAGCGCCGGCGGGTTGGTCAGGCGGTGGGGCCCAGTCCGGTGAGGAGCTTCTCCACCCGGGTGCGGATCTCGTCGCCGATCGGGCGGACCGCTTCGACGCCCTTGCCGGCGGGGTCTTCGAGATTCCAGTCCTCGTAGCGCTTGCCGGGAAAGACGGGCCGCCGCATGCCAGGGCACCCAGCCCCGTGGCGCGACCGGACCACACCCTGCGACGCATTGCGGCGCGTGCCGTGATGCGCGACCCCCGGTTCTGGATCCTCGTTGCCGCCCTGATCGCCCACGGTGCCGCCACCAGCGCCATCGGCGTCCCCGTGGTCGGTTACCTCATCAGCCGCGGCCACCCGGCCACCTTCGCCGCCACCCGGCCACCTTCGCCGCCACCGCCGCCGGCCTGCTCGGCGTTCTGTCTGTCACCGGACGACTCGTCCTCACCGGCGCCCGACGCCGCCTACCGGTCACCACGATCGTCGTCGCGGTGTTCGCGATCCATGCCGCCGCAGCCCTCGCCATGCCCCTCGCTGCCAGCACACGGATGGGGGCCGCAGTCGAAGAAGGAGGAGCGACGGTCGGGCCAGGAACCCTATCCTCCTAGGACGTCTTAGAAGGCGTGTTCCTGCCGCGGGCACGGAAATCCTCGCCCGCTCGCTGCCAAGTCCGGGCCAGTCACACCTCATCAGTGCATGACGTCACCTAGGCCAGCAATGCCGGGCGACCAGAGAAGCAGCGCCTGAACAGCGCACGTGAGCGCAGCGTGGATCGGAGCGTCGAGCCGGGGTCCAGCGTGCCTCCTATGGAGCGTGGCGGAGTGCTGATCGGCTGAGTCGCCTTCGTTGCAAGCTCTGCTGGTCCAGTCGATGTTCCGTCCACGGCGGACTCTTGGAGAAAACTGGAACTTGCTGGAACGCGTGGAAGCGGCTACGGTGTGTCCGTGGCTGAATCTCTCGACGATCTCGAGGCGCGCATCGACGAGCTGCGCACAGCCGTGCGTCGTGCCCTGATGGCCGGTGATCGGGCCGAGGCGCGGCGTCTGCGATCCGACCTTCGTCAGGCGGAGGTGCAGTGGGATGACGCGCTTCTGGCGATCGAACCGGAAAAGCTGGCTTCGCAACCGCGGACCGAGCCGCAGGACGCCGGGAACCTGCTGTCGATTCGTGACCAGGTCCACCAGGCCTTGACGTTCCTGGGCGTCCCGGCGGCGCCGAAGCTCATCGTCGCCCTGCACCAGGCGGTCTTCGCTGGAGCCTTGAACGGGCAGCAGCTGACGAGCCTTCGCCGAGACGAGGAAAGATCCTTCAAGACGGCGCCGTGGGCTCGGCCGTACTACTTGTGTGCGGCCCTGACCGCTGACCGGCTCTCGCCTGCCCGCGGTCTCCTGGCTGTCTCCACCTGGCCGCTTTCCACCCGTATCGTCGGGCCGCTGAGTCCCAGGGTTCACTTTCTGACCTCGGCGATCCGTATCGCCGAGCACCTGAGCCACCCGGACTGGGTGACTCTGCCCGCCCGGCGTCTGTTGTGGCAGTTCGCCGCCAACATCCCCGGCGGTGCCACCTCATTCGACACGACGAGGCCGGACGCCGTGCGGCGTGCGGCGCAGGCCGAGCTGGAAGTTCATCGTGACGCAGACCTGTCGCAGCGCGAAGCGGCAGCCCGGCGCGCCGTCGACCAGCTCGACGATCTTCACCAGCTGTTCGGCGCCGCTCTCAAGGTGGCGTCGCATGCTGCGAGCGACACCTGATCTTGAATCCGCACTTCCCACGCGAAGGAAGAGCACGTGAAAGAACTGACGGCGCGTCTTGACGCGCTGCGGGGGGACACTGAACCACAGAGCCTCGACGCCAGGGCTATCTCGTCGATTGTCGGCAACCCGGGCTGCGGCCGCCGGAATCTGCTGGATGCAGCCGGTATCGACAAGGACGAGCTGGCCCGAGCCATCCGGCACCCGATGTACGCCAAGCCGTCGCGGATGGTACTTGCCCGAGGCGCCCAGTTCGAAGCCCAGGTCAAGGCGAGTGGCGGTGCGCAGCTGCTGACGTTGCTGCGGGAGGACATCGGGCTATCCATTCCGGAAGCCGAACACGAGGACTTGAAGACCATCGGCGGCAACGAGGGCAAGCTAGCCCGGTACCGCAACACGGTTCAGCGGCTGACCGCTGTGGCCCGCTCGGCGCAGGATGGCGGGACGCTGTTCGACCACCCGTACTTGAAGATCACGGTCGCGGGTTACGACGTCTTCCTCGAGCCCGATCTGGTGGCTGTGAAGTCGGGCGGGAAGTTCTACATCGTCGAGGTCAAGTCGTTCTCGGTGATCGACGGCCAGGCGCCTGCGGCCGCGGTGGAAGGCGCAGAGTTGCAGGCTGCGGTCTACGTCTACGCCCTTCGGGAACTGCTTCGTTCCCACGGGTTCGACGAGGACCTGGTGGCGGACGAGGCGATCTTCGTGTGCCCGCAGAACTTTATCAACAAGCCGTTCGCGGCCCGGGTCAACGTCCGGAACCAGGTCGCGGCGGTCCGGCGGATGCTGATGCGGATGCATGACCTCGACACGATTCTGTCGAACCTGCCGGCAGGGTTGACGTTCGCTCTGCGTGGCCCGGCCGGTTCCCGCTCCGCCGAGGAGCTGAAGGCGGGCCTGCGTCTGGTGCCGGCACGCTACGCACCGTCGTGCCTGGACACCTGTGAGATGGCGCGGTTCTGCCGCTCCGAGGAACAAGGTTCCACGGCGGTGCTCGGCCGGCAGGTCCGTGAGGAGCTGGCGCTGGACACGATCGGTGAGGTCGTCGGTCTGGCTCGCGGTACGCGCCTTCCTGGCCTGGACCAGGTCGAACAAGCTGAGTTGCTGCGGCGGGCCCAACAGTATCGGGACGAGTTGCTCGGGAGCTTGATGTGAGCCTGCTGACGTCCCTGGCCCGCGCCCATGCCAGCGACCAGGCGGTGGCGCAGCGCCTGACGACTGTCCGGCATCTGCATGTGAGCAGTGAGCCGCTGGTGTTCGTGCCGTTGGCGATGGCGGGCGAGGCCCACGCCCCGCTCGCCGTCATGATTGGCACCAGCCCTGATACACCGGAGCTGTTGACGGTTGCGCAGCCCCGGAACCGTGACCAGCAGGTTGCCTTCGCCTATGAGCTGGCCAAGATCTTCGCCGCCTACATCACGCCGCGCACGAACCGGCGTCTTCCGGTGCGTGCCGGCGCGTCCGGCGTGCAGTACCGGTGCGCGGACGCACCGCAGGTCTGGGTGCCGAACCGTGCCGGCGTCGAGTTCATCCGGATCCTCGGGCGCTCCACCCGCTTGCGAAGGAGTACAGGCGAGTGGGCCGTGCCACGCAACATCCCGGTCATGGGTAAATGGCTGACGTTCCTCGCCGACCGTGCTGAATACGCCGGCTCCGCCATGCTGGTCGCGGCGACCGACGCGCTGACCCTGCATTGGGCAACCGGGCAGAGCACCGAGGAGGACCAGCATCTTCCCGCTGTACTCGGCTGGATCGCGCCGCCACCCGGGATGACCGGGCGGGATGCCGCGCGTGCCTGCGAAAATCCGTTGAAGGTACCGCCTGCCGGACCTGCCACGGATCCGTCGTTCGACAACGGCATCCTCGAGCCGCTGCTCGCCGCCTACCACCAGGCGGCGAGCCCGGCGGCGTCGCGCATCGCCGAGGACAAGATCCGCAAGGAGTTGCGAAAGCAGCTCGACGGCACCTGGCATCGGATGTGGCAGGCGATCACCCTGTTGCGTGACCCTAGTCTTCCGGCCGGTGCTCATGTCGGTGTTCGCTGGGAACGGGACCTTGACGCTTTCACGCAGGCCGCCGACTGGATCGCGACCAGCCCTGGGGCGCAGCCCAAACGTGACTCAGCGGTGTACGCCGCCCGGCGCCTGTACTGGTTGGAACGGGCCCAGCAGCAGTATGACGCGGAGCGCGCCTTCGACGACCCGATGGTGATGGCCGAGGCTCGGATGATCGGTGAGGCGTTCGTCGGTACCGTCATCGCCGCCGTCCCGAACCGGCGGGTCGGCAGGAGCCTGCGGCCGCTGATCACCGTATCGACCACCGACGCGATCAGCCTCGCCGCCGGCGAGAGCGGTCTGCGCCGGCCTGAGTTGCTGGACCAGAAGACCACGGTCGTCTCGGTGACTCGTGACGGCGACACGGTGATGGTCGAGCTGGAACTTCGCGAGGGCATGGGCAGCGGGCGTGAACCACGGCCCGGCACCGTCCCCGCCGTAGGGGACTCCGTGTGCTACAGCCTCTTCAAGGACGACTACCGCCGGGCGCCGACGCTGCCGCGCAAGGAGGACACCCCGTGGACTCATGGCGGCCCGCCCAAGCCTTACCTGCCGACGGAGCAGGATGCCCAGGAGCCGTGGTCATGACCGTCACCTATGTCCCGCCCACCGCGGTCCTCGACGTACTTCGGTTATTGACCGAGGGTCCGCAACCTGGCGTGGTGCTCAACTCACCCCCCGGAGCTGGCAAGAGCACCGCCGTCACCTACATGGCTCACCACCTGGCCCGGCACGGCGACCAGGTGCGCGTCGTCGCACAAACCAACTCCCAAGTCGACGATCTCGTCGCCAAGATCGCCGCCGTGGATCCGGGGATCACCGTCGGCCGATACACCGCCTACGGCTACCCGGTGCCGGCCACCCTCGCAGCCTCCAACATCCTGATTGCGAACCGGTTCCCCGATCTGCGTCAGGCAGCCATCGTGGTTGCCACCGCAGCGAAGTGGCTCGACCCCGTCATCACCGAGCGCGGGCCGTGGGCGATCATCGACGAGGCGTACCAGATGCGTTCGGACACCCTGTTGCGACTCGCTTCGACGTTCGAACGGGCTGCGTTCGTCGGCGACCCTGGGCAACTCGACCCGTTCTCCGTCGTCAACGTCGACCGATGGACCGGCCTGGCCTGGAGCCCGCTGCAGAGCGCGGTGGCCGCCATGCTCGCTAACAATCCGGACATCCCGGAACGGCAGCTGCCGCGCTCGTGGCGGCTTGCCCCTCACACCGCGATCCCGGTGTCGGACGCCTTCTATCCGTTCGCACCCTTCGAATCCGCGCCCGAACAGGGCGCGCGGGAGATGTGGCTGCCGACCCGCAGCCTCGGCAATAGCCCCGCTGACCGGGCGATCGAACATGCCGCAGCCAACGGCTGGGCCTTCTACCAACTGCCGCGCCGGCACACGGTGCGCACCGACGCTGAAGCGGTCGCCGCGGTCGTTGCGCTCGCTGTGCGTGTTCTCGAGCGCGGCACGATGCTCCGCGATGAACGCCACCCCGATGGTGCCAGGGTGACGGCAGACCGAGTGGCGATCGGTGTGGCACACCGCGACCAGATGGCTGCCATCAAAAGCGGGCTGGCCGAGACCGCTTATCCGAACATCCGCGTCGACACCGCGAACCGGCTGCAGGGCAGCGAGTACGACATCGTCATCGTGCTACATCCGCTGTCCGGCCGCCGCGACGCCACGGCGTTCCACCTCGAATCCGGGCGGCTGTGCGTCCTGACCTCACGGCACCGGCATGCCTGCATCGTGGTCGCCCGCGACGGCATCTCCGACCTGCTGGACGCCCACCCGTCCGCCGACCCCGTGCCCTTTAACACGCAACCGCGCTTTCCCAACGGCTGGGAAGCCAACCAGGCCCTGCTTGAGCATCTCATTGCCCACCGCATCCGGGCCCTCTGAGCTCACCCCTGGCACCGTTCTGGCCGGCCCTTGTCGGGTTCACAATGCCGGTCCTCCCACCGATCGCAGCCACTGACGACGAAGAGGTCGCACGTGAAAGTACTGCACACCTCCGACTGGCACCTCGGACGTACCACCTATGGCCACTCCCGGGCGAGCGACCACGAAGCGGTGCTCGCCGAGATCACCGAAATCGCTGCCGCCACCCGCCCCGACCTGATTCTCAACACGGGTGACTTGTTCGACATGCAGCGGCCACCGCTGCACTCGCTCAAACTGGCCACCAGCACGCTGCACAACCTCGCCGAGATCGCTCCAGTCGTGGTCGTCTGCGGCAACCACGACTCGGCTGCATACCTGCACTGGCTGCACGACCTGCTCAGCCGGTCCGCGCCGATCCACTTCGTCACCAGCCACGACAACGCCGTCGGTGAAGTCCTGCGGTTACCAGCCGGCGAGCAGGCGATTCACGTCGCCGCACTGCCGTTCATCAGCGCCAACCGCATCGTCAACGTCTTCGACGAACCCGGCCAGCGGCGCATCACCTACGCCGGACACATCGCCGGCTTGCAGCAGCGCCTCATGCGCGAGCTCAGAGACGGGTTCGACGCGTCCCGCGACGTGAGCGTGTTTGCCGCACATCAGTACATCGCCGGCGCCATCCCGTCGCGGACCGAGAACCCCAGCCACACCTGCGACTTCTACGCCACCGATCCACAGCACCTGCCGGTGGTCACCTACGCGGCGTTCGGTCACATCCACAAACCGCAGCCACTGCCGACCACCAGCGTAACGGGCTGCTACGCAGGCTCACCCCTGCAGCTTGACTTCGGTGAGGTCGGCGAGGACAAGAGCGTCGTCGTCGCGACGCTGCAGCCCGGCCAAGGCGCCGTCCTTGAACGAATTCCGCTAAAGCGCGGCCGCCGGCTGCACTACATCACCGGAACGCTCGACGAGATCCGCACCACGGCGGCCTCCGTGACCACGGACATCTGCCTGGTTACGGTCAACACCGAAAACCACATCGACAACCTGGCCGGCCAGATCCGCGGCCTGCTGCCTGAGGCCACCATCGCCGATCTACGGGAGAACGCCGCCGACCGCAGGCTCGAACTGCTCGCCCCTGTCGACGACGCCACCGACGTCGACACCACGACGTTGTTCAGCGAATACCTCGCCACCCGCGGTGTCCAAGGCGTCTCGGCGCAACAGGTTCTTCAGCTTTTCAGCACCCTGCTGCCGCACGCCAGCGAACACGAACCACCCGAGCTGCCGGAAGAGCAGCTACTGGCGGCCGACCCCGAGATCGCCTTCCCGCTGCCGGCAACCAGCACGGCCACCATCGGAGGGGCGGCATGAGACCACAGACATTGACCTTCTGCGGCCTGGGCACGTACACCGCGAAGCAGACCATTGACTTCACCGATAAGCGCTTCATCGCGATAGTCGGCGACACCGGCGCCGGGAAATCGACGATTCTGGAAGCGATCTGCTACGCCCTCTACAACCGATGCACCTACGCTGCCACCGCATCCCCGTTGATCGCCGACGGCGGTGACGGCACCCTCGCCGTCGAACTCACGTTCACCGTCGGCAGCCGCCGATGGCAGGTATCACGGTCCGTCAGCCGGCACACCGCCACGTCAGTGCACCGGCTGACCTGCCTCGACACCGGCGCCCTAACCACCGGGGCCAGGCAGGTCACCGCAGAGATCCGGCGGATTGTCGGGCTCGACTGCGACACCTTTCTACGTGCCGTGGTCCTGCCCCAAGGCCGCTTCCAGGAACTGCTGCGCATGAGCGACCGTGACCGAGGCAAAGTCCTCGACTCCGTCCTCGGTCTCGAGCAACTGGGCCAGGTCCGCGAGCACGCCCGAACCCTTCAGGCGCGGCTCAAGGACCGGCTCAACGAGTACCAGCTGCACCGCAGGAGGTTCCTCGACGACCCGGCCGCGGCGCTGGCCGCCGCGGCCGAACAGCACAGCGTGCAGCAGCAGGGCCTGGAACATCTCCAGAATGCTCGGGCCGCCATCGCTGATGCGCGTGCCGAACAGCGACGAGCCGCCGGGGCGGCCAGCACGCTGACCCAGCTGAAGGAATCCCTGGCGGCCGCAGTTCCTGCCGGCGCCGCCGACCAGCTACACGCCTTGGCGTTGCAGGCTCAAACGCTCAACGGCCAGCGCGCCGACATCAACCAACTGACCCACCAACTGCAGATCGAGCAAGACCTCCTGCAAGGTCAGCTCACACAGGCCGAGCAGTACGGCGGGAATGTGGCCGGCACCGCCACGACGATCAACACTCTGAAATACCTCGCCGAACAGCTACCCCAGCAGCGGAAACGCCACCGGCAGTTTACGGAGAACGCCGCAGCCCTTGCCGTCGAGCAGCTCCGGCTACAAGGCGTGCAACAGAGCCTGGCCGATCTTGAGCCAGCCGTCGCGGCGGCCAACAAGACGCATGCAGACGCGGAAACGGCGTTCAAACGAGCCCAGGATCGGCAGCACAAGGCCGTCGAACGACTGAGGATCTGGCGCGGAGCCGCCGCAGACCTAGAGAAGGCACGCGCAGAACTCGCCACGACGGAAGAGGCTCTCGGCACCGCCATAGCCAAGGCAAGAGAAGCGGCGGGTATCGCAGAAGAGGCCGAGCACAACCGGAGCGAGAGCGAACAAACGCACCGCGCGCTGCTGAAGGCGAACGCCGCAGCGCACGCCGCCGCGGACCTCGAACCCGGCGCGGCATGCCTCATCTGTACTCGTCCCCTGCCTGCCGACTTCACGGCACCGATCGCACCCGACCTCACCGCCGCCGACGACGCCCACAAGAAAGCCCGAGTCCGGGCGGAGAAGACGGGTCGGGCGGCCGCCGTAGCGGCCGCCCGGGTGGAAACCCTGGAACGAGACAACCTGCCTGCCGCGCAGCAGAGCGTGACCACAGCCGAGAGCCTGCTCAGTGAAGCGCTGATCAGCCTCCAGGAAGTCGTTGGAGACGCCGACCTGTCGGGAACCGACGAGCAGATCCTCAAACTGGTCACCGATGACGCTGCCAAAGCGCAGCAAGACGTCGAGCGCGCCGGAAAGATTCGCGACGACACCCGCGATACCGCGACCGCCGCCAGAACCGAATTCGTCACCCTCTCAGAGGCCCACGCCAAGCGCATGTCTGCCCATCAGGAGCAGGAACGCGACAACGTCGCCTTGCGCCAATCGATCGACGAGGCGGCCAGCCGCCTACCCGCCCGCTTCACTCTCGCCACACCCCTGGACGTCGCGGAAGTCCAGCAACAGAAGGCAGCAGCCGAAGCCCATCAGCGACTCCTTCAGGAGCTGGCCGGCCGACGGACCGGCGCCGAACAAGCGCTCGCCGGCCTGCGCTCGCGGAGCGCGGCGCTGGAGACGACCTACGCCAAGAAAATCACCAAGCCGGCGGCGACGCTGCGAGACAAGCTCTTGACCCTGGCGCAGCGGGTTAACGACGCCGCAGGGGCATTCGGACTCGAAGAACCGGCGGCCGCGCCCGCCGCGCACGTAGACCTGGACACGCAGGCGCACTGGGCTGCTGATCTTCTCGCTCAGGCAAAGGAACTCCTCGGCATCTGCGCCGCAAAAATCGACGAACAGCAGCGTGCCGAGAAGGCTGCCGGAGAGGCCATCGGCCTTGCCTGCCATACGGCTGGTGCCGCCGGCGAAGAAGACCTCGAGCAGCAATACCTTGCCGCCCACGGTACGGTCCAGAACCTGAAAAGACAGATCGAGCGCGCCCGGGAGGAACTCCCCGTGGTGAACGCGTTGCAGGAGCGGATTGATGCTGCGGCTGGCACAGTCGATGTTCTTGCGCAACTGTCGGTAGTGCTGGCCGAGGGCAAGTTCATCGCTGACGCTGTCAGCCGGCGCCTCCAAGCGCTGCTTCGCCAGGCAAGCGAGATCCTGCTCTCGATCTCCGGTGGCCGCTACAGGTTCGCGGCCGACTTCCGGATCATCGATATGGACACCATGGCTGCCCGAGATGTTAAGACGCTCTCCGGCGGCGAAACCTTCCTCGCCAGCCTCGCCCTGGCGCTCGCCGTAGTCGAACTCGCCAGCCGTGCGACCGGCCACGTCGAAGCGCTCTTCCTCGACGAGGGCTTCGGCACCCTTGACACCACCTTCCTGCGCGATGCCCTCAATACGCTGACCGACCACAGCACAACCGGCCGGCTGGTCACGGTGATCAGCCACATGCGTTCCATCACCGAGAACGCTGAACATGTACTAGTCGTGGAGAAGTCCCTGACAACTAGTCACGCCCACTGGGCCGACGCCTCGGAACGAGAGAGGATCATCAACGATGACCTTGGTCGTGGCCTGCTTGAATAGGCTGACAGGGCGCCAAGCTGGCCACGCAAAGGCTCCAGACCGAGATGATGCGCGAGTACCACGGTTGCGGGCGTGGCCTCTCGTGGCGACGCGGCAGTGTGATCTGGCTGAGCGGGGGAGGACTGTGTTGTCGATGGCAATGCACAATCCTCCGTTGACCCGGAGCGTACTGGTAGTAACCCCCGCGTGCGGTCAGCTACGCCGGCCACGGCGGTCCCGGGCACATGCCGTCGATCAGCCGAGGCCTGAGGACGCAGCTCCAAGCGGCTCGCGGCCGGCGAGAACCTTAACCGCCGAGGCCACCGGCATCCCGGAGGCGCCGACGATCACTTCAGCCCGCCCCGGCACCCGATCCAAGGGGGGCAACGGAGGCACCAACTGGTGACCGAGATCGCAGAGCTGCCATTTGAGGAGCACGCTGCTGATTCTGCCGTGCTTGCGCTGTACCGGCAGGTGTTCGCCGTTCTGGCCCGTGACGCGAACCAGATGGTCGACGACCCGGCGCTCGTCCGCGTCGACGAGCTGATCCTGAACGCATTCGCGTCCGCGGGCCCGGCCGGCTTGACGGTGGAGCAGGTGATCGCTGCGTTCGGAGACACCTCGCCCGTCGCGGTCCGGCGCCGGTTCGAGGTGCTGCGCTCCTATCGTGCGATTACCAAAGTCAACGAGCGACCGAACGAGATGTTCTACCAGGCGGCGTTCGCGCCGTACGTGATGCTGCTGTTCCTGCGCCGGCTGGCGCAGACCGGCGGCCTCGGCGAGCTGCACCAGATGCTGTCGATCGCCCGCCTCTCGATCGAGGACGCCGATACCACCCTCGAGCAGGCCCAAGCGCAGCTGCAGGACCTGGCGAACGTGTTCCGGCTGCTGGCGAACCCCATCATGCAGATGGCGAAGTCCGGGACGGTCGAATCGTTGCGAAGCTCGGCGCAGCCGATGCTCGGCAACAGCGAACTCATCGACAAGGCGACCGTCTTCCACAACCTGGCGACGGAGAAGTGGCCGCAGCTGTTGCCAGAGTGCACGCAGCTGCGGATGGCGTTGGCCGCGTATCGGGACGCGGTGAACGCCGCGGCGCGGCGACTGATCGACCGGGCCGGCCGAACCCGGGCGTTGGGGCTGTTGCCAGCGGAGAAGTGGCGCAGCTTCGCCCGCGACGCCACCGGCGACGAGCTTGCGGCCGCGCTGGACGGGTTGCTGTTCGACGCGCCGAATCCGCACTTCACCGTTGACGACCTGCTCGACGCGGTCGAAGAAGGGTTGCGGACCGACACGGGGCGGACACCGCCGCCTCGGCCGCGGATTGACGATGAACCAGGCCCTGAACAGGTCGGTGCCGATATGGAGGCGGAACTGCTTGCCACTCGGGCGGAGGAGCTGCTGGCCGGCCGCGACGAGGTCACCGTCGCCGAGCTGTTGGACACTGCCGGGGATTGGGCGGCCAGCCGTCGGGTGCTGTCGGACTTGACCGCGATCGGCTTGCGACCCGAGCTGCCTTACCTGCTGACCTGGGGGGACGGGCTGCGGATCAACGTGGTCGGAGACCTGACCTGGATCACCGACGGCTGGTTCAGGCGCCGGACACCGGCGGAGGCGCCGGCGTGAACGAACACGACACCGCACTGTGGTGGGCGAAGATCCGCTCCGGCGGCCCGCAACAGGCACCCGCGGGCAGCCCATCCCCAGCAGGGATGCGGCGCCTGGTCGAGCCGGACGCCCAGTCAGTGTGGTTCCTGCCGAACCTGCCGCCAAGTGCTGCGCCGGAGGTCCTCGCCGAGTACCGACAGGAACCGGCGACGCTACAGGATTCGGCCGGCACGCTACGAGTGTTCGCCGCCTGCCTGCGCTGCTGCTGGCCGGACCCGGGCACCGACTTGTGGCCGGGCCAGCCGGCCGATCTTACTGACGTCGACCAGGTGCTACAGCAGCTGACCCCGGGCCGGGACCGGGCCAGCCGGCGCAAGCTGCTGTCCGCCAGCCTGCGCCGGCTGGAAGCGTCCCGGTGGGTGCTGCAGACGGCCGACCGGGTCCGGCTGGGGCCTCGCGTCACCGGGTGGGGGTCGCTGGAGCTGTCCACGCTCCGGGAACTGTGGCGGATGATCCCCGACCCCCAGCCGAAGTCTGACCCAGGCGGAGGGGAGGCGCCGTGAACCGCAACCAGAACCCGCTGTTCGACTCCGTCCTTGCGACCCTGACCGACCGGCAGCGCGAACACGTCGAAGCGGCGTACGCCCTGCTGGAGCACAGCCGCGAACCCGTCCACCGGCAGGAACTGCACGCGTTGCAGGACCCGACCAGCCGGGACCGACTCGAGCAACTGCTGCGCCACACCGGCCGGGTCCTCGTCCAGGTCGACGGGCTGCGGTTCACCTCCGGATATGACGACACAGTTGCCGCGCAGCTCACCGCCGCCGGCTGGCAGCCACTGACCACCGTCGAGCGAGCCGTGCTCGCTCTCGTGCTCATCTACTCGGTCGCGATCGCCCGCAGCGAGGAACGCCTCGCTCCCGACACCTGGACGAGCCCGTACCCGACCACCGAGGCCGACATCCTGAAGGCCAGCAAACTCCCGGCGGTCGCCGCAAAAGCCGCAGCGAGCAAACTCGTCGCCGCCGGGCTGCTCACCCGGGTCCGCGACCGCGCCGACGCCGAAGGTGGATACGTGCCCGGCCCGCAACTGTTGCGCCTGACCCCGGCCGCTCGGGCCCGGCTGCAGGAACAGTTGATCCTCGCCGCCGCCCCGAACCATCCGCTCGCCGCCGCAATCCGTGAACGCCGCAACCGCACCGCCAGCAGGGAGAACATTCGTTGACCGCAGCAGGTAACCCCGTCGACGACGGCGCCACCGACATCGTCGGACCGCGGGTCCTCGCCGGCATCCAAATGATCAATATCTCCCGGCTGTCGACCCACCCGGTCCCGATCACCTCCCGCGGCCTGATCACCATCGCCGGCCAAGGACCGTCGGACTCCAACGGCGCTGGAAAGTCGTCGTTCATCGCCGGCCTCAGCCTGCTGCACGCCGACGAGCAGTGGCGGCTGCAATCCGGCGCGCAGGCAGCCGCCGAACTGCTGTTCACCGCCGAACTCGCCGGGCAGGAAGTCGTCCACGCGAACGCCGACCACGGCTACATCGTCGGCGTGTTCGTCCCGCCCACCGCCCGGGCGCTCGCCGAACTTGAGGCGGACGTGCTGACGGTGTGGCTGCGGATCAACCGGCAGGCGCCCCACGTCGAACTGCGATGGAAGCCGCAGCTGCACGTCGCGTACGGTGCCAGCGAAAACGACCGGGCCGGCAGCGCCGACGGCTTGTGGGACGAGTTACCGCGCAGCAACGGTCGTACCGACATCCGGGCGAACAAACTCGCCCGCACCCTGTATGGGCAGACCGTGCGATGCGTGTCGTTCCTGTCCACGTCGGTGCGAGCCAGCCCTACAGCGAACCTGCTGGCCCAGCCACTGAACGAGCTGACCCCGGAGCGGATTTTCGATGCGATCGGTGCGCTGACCGGCCTGACCCGCGAGATCGACGACGAACAGGCGGCCCGGCAGAATCAGTACCAAGCCGCGCTCGCCGCGAACACCGCGAAGGAAGAGTACGAGCGGTGGGACGAGCGGGTCACCGTCACCGAAGACATGATCCGGGCCCGCGAAGCAGCCCGTACGGTAAAGGCCGACGCGCTCGACAGTTGGCGGTCGCGGTGCGCCCGCTACCTCGTCGACGGTGTCGCCACGGACGCGGAGCTGCGGCATGACATCACTCAGCTCGAAGCCAAACGCAAAGAGCTCCAAGCAGCCATCGACGCTGCCGACGTCAAAGTCGGTCAACTTACTGACGACAAGGCGTTCGACGAGAGCTACCGGCAGCGGGTGAAGGCGTACAACGACATCGACGCCGAGGTGAACAGTCTACGGAAAGAACAGACCGGTTACGTCGCCCAGGTCGAGCTCCTCACCACACGTAGCCGCGCTTTGCGGGAGAAGGCGGTCGTCGCGGACGGTCGGACCGTCGCCCAGGCCGAGCATGAGCTCCGCGACGCCAACGCCGCGGTCGACCGCGCGCAACGCCGCAAAGGCATCACCGAACAAGCCGTCAAGGACGCACGTAAGGCGCTGGCCGCCGCAGAACGCGGCGAGGACGTCGCGGTCGCCCAGGTGCAGGCGCTGCGCGCGGCTGGCTTCACCGAGGCCGTCCCGCTTGTCGACGTGGTCAGTCTCACCGACGAGCAGCGCCCTGTCTGGGAAGCACGGCTGCTGCCGTATCGGCATGCGGTCGTCGTCACCGATGCGACTGCCGCCCAGGCGGCGCTCACCGACGTCCCCGGCTCGCTGCTCGTCGAAGCTGACCCGGACGGATTCGCGGGTGGCCCAGACCTGCCAGCGGCGGCGAACGCGGTGGTGACCGTGGCCCGGTTCCTGACCGCTCTGCGGGACCGTGCCGGCACCGGTGGACTGATCGACACGGCCGCCGGGGTGCATGGTATTGCTGGGTACGCAGAAGCCATGACCGGCCGCGCCGGCCGGATTCAGGCTGCCCGTGACGCCCTCACCGCCGCGTCCGCTGACGACGGTGAGGCGGACGACAGCGTTCGGGACGCGCAGCGGGCCAAGAAGCGTGCTGATGGGCGGGTCGAGGGAGCCAAGGCGGCGCTCGAGGCCGACGAGATCGACTCCCAGGTCGGGAAGTTACGGAAGAAGAACGCGAAGATCGATGAGGAGCTGGACGAACTCGCTGCCCCACATGCCCATGCGAAGAAGGCTTACCTGACGGCGCTTTCGGAGAAGAGCGGCCGCAACGAGCGGATCGCCGCCGCGAAAGCGGAGAAGGAACGGTTGAGCCGGGACCTGCAGCAGAACCAGGATCAGTGGCAGGCGAAAATCGACGCGCGGGCGGAGTTGGACCTGCCACGTCGGCAGGAAGCGTGGGCGGGCACCTTCGCGTCCGCGGAACAGCACCTGCTCACCCTCACCGAAACGGAGCAGAAACGCGGTGTCGCCGAATGGGACGACCTGTGTGCAGGGCAGACCGACCGGCTGCAGCAGGCGTGTTTCCCGCCGGGCACCCCGGACGAGCAGCTGCCGGAGGAGCTGAAAGTCGTCGACCAGCAGCGCCGCGACCGCCGGCTCAGCGCCTACATCCGGCTCATCCCGCAGGTACTGCGGATCATCGGCCAGCACCTCGACGACCTTGAAAGCATCGACCGGCAGCAACTCGACGAGATCAGCGCCGAACGGGAACGACTCACCGGGACGCTGCAGAGCGCCGAAGACCACCTGAGGGAGGCCCAACTCGCGGCGACCGCAGTGCGAGCCACCCTCGCGAAGGCCATCAAAGCCAAGCTGAAGCAGGTTTCTGACGAGTTCGACGCCCTCGACCAGGCGTATGGCGGGTACGGCGGCGCCCTCGACTTCCCCGAACCAGAACCACCAGCAGACCCGCAGAAGCCTTGGCAGTGGGCGAGCACCCCACGGTGGCGACGCGGCGAAGGGAAACCACTGTCGTCGTACCAGCTGCGCGGCAACACCGCCCAGATGGACGACAAAGCCGTCAAACTCGTCTGCGCGGCCGCGCTTGCCGGCTCGCAGGACCGGCCGCTGCTGCTCGTCCTCGACGAACTCGGACGCAACCTCGGCTCTGCGCACCGCCGTGACGCGGTCGCCCTGTTCGAGAACATCGGCCGGGACCGGGCGATCAGCGTCGTCGGCGCCCTGCAGGACGACATGGAACGGTACGCCGTCGGCTCCTCCAGCCTGTACATCAAGCTACGGCGAACCTCGGACGCATACGCCTACAACCAGGCACCCGTCGTCGTCGGCAGCGAGTCCGAAACAGCCCGCGTCGAGCTGCTCAGCATGTGGATGACCTCCTACCGCGGGGAGACACAAGCGTGACGATCCCAGGCGGCTCCGCATCCGACAACGCCGTCCCGGACGCAGAACCGGATCGTGAAATCGTGCTGACCTGGATCACTGACTATCCCGGACTGGTCGTGTACGCGCCGCTACCAGCCAGTGGCCGGTATCCACGCGACCGGAACGGCGACCCGTACTACCGCAGCGTGCGGCTGCGGGCCGAAAACCCCGGTCAGCCGCCGCGCCGGCCCGCCGGCCTGCTTTCCGACACCGACTGGGCGTGGATGACCCGCAGCGAACACGCCTGGCGGCAGGTCGCCGACAAGTTCGGCGCCCAAGCCGAGACGATCGTGTTCGCCCTCGCCCGGGCCGCGTGCGTCACCATCGGCTACGACCTGAAAGGCAGCCGGCCAGCACCGAGTCCGAAGCGGGTGTACCCGCACCCCGACCTCTCTGCCGCAGAGAAGTACCGCCGCGCAGTCCGCCGCGACCAGCGGTCCACCCTGCAGTCCCGCGCCGCCGAACTCGCCGCCGACCTGCGCGATGAATGGCCCGGCGTCGCCCAAGCCCTGCACACCACCGAACACCCGGACCGGCTCGGCTGGGCAGTCACCGCCGCAACCGATCTGACCGCCGGCGTCGTCCACAACTCCGTCCGCGCCTTCGTGCAAACCCACGCGGGAAGCACCAAAGCCCGCGATGACGTTCAGCGGCTGCTGACCGAGCTCGGATTCGAACCCGACGCCCTCGCTGCACTCGGCCTATCCCGCAGCCCATACATCGGCATCGGCGGCCCGGTCCGGCTGCAGGTCTCAGATGCCGTCATCGATCTTTCCCCGCTGCCTGGCCCGCATGACATCCGGCTCAGCCCTCAGCACACGATCTCCATCGACATACGCCGCGGGACGGGGCCGCTTCTGATCATCGAAAACCGGCAGGCCGCCGAAACGCTATGCGATATCGACGCGGGCGTGCCGGTCATTTGGTGCCACGGCCAGCCACCAGAGCCCGTCCTCAACCTGATTGCCGAAGCAGCAGTGCAGGCCTCGTCAACACTGATCTGCACCGACGCCGACCTTGGCGGAGTGCGTATCGCCGCGAGAATCCACGACCACCTCGCCGCAGAGTTGACAGTCCACGTCATCGACGTCGGCGCTGCACGGCACCAACCCGGCCGGGCTTTCTCCGCTCACAGCCGGGCACATCTGGAACCGTTCGCGACCCGGAACGATCAGATCGGAGCCTTTGCCCGCAACTGCCTGGATCGTGGCTACGCCATCGAACAGGAGGCGACCGTGAAAGCAGCGCTGACCGAAGCACTGGATCGGATTCGACGAAACTGACGGCGGCGCAGCCCGCAGTGCAGTCACTCGATGCGAATCGATCGACGACGGCACGAAGCCACTCGCCCACTCGCTCCACACCCACAACATCCTGCCGCAGATGGCTACAGCCGCCATGGCTGGCGTCGGTGGAACGCAGGGCAAGGTGACCTGACCAAAGGCTCCGCATCGTGCCGTAGCGTGGGGACAGCAAATTAGAGGGACTTCCCCCGGCGATCCATGCTTGTGGTCTAGTGTTACGCAACGTAGTTCGCTACTGTTGGCGCATGAACACCCATTTCGAATATGGGTGCTACGTAGACGTGTCTGAATCTCGGACACGTTAACCCCCACGGGTGTCAGCGATGGCGTTCGGTGGGGTTTCCGCTGTTCGGCGCTGATGCGGTATCGCTTGCGGTCGATAAGTCGGCGTGGGGGTTGGGATCGAATGGATGCCCAGCGCGCCGCCGATGGCGCAGCTGACCAGGGCATCGTGTTCAAGTAGGGCGTCAACCACTGCGTGGGGGTCGGTGTGCGGCATGCCGAGGTGTTCGGCGAGCTGCCGGATGGCCTTGGCTTCGTGGATGTAGACAATGCGTGGCCGGGTGGTGCCGGCCGGGACCGCGCTGCGGAAACCGTGACGGCACCGGTAGGCGGCGTGGCTGTTGACCCAGTGCGAGTCGAGGATCCGGCCGCACTCCTGGCAGCGGATCAGTCCGGTGAGTAGGTAGCGTCCGCTCGACCCGTCGGCGGGTGCCGGCAGGGCGTTGGTCTGCTGTGCGGCGACGAAATCGTGTTCGCTGACCAGCGGCGGATGCGCAAGGTCCCGGGAGATGACCCACTGTTGCATCAGGTTCCAGCGGCGTACCTCCGATTGACCGAGCAGGTCATCGGCGGCGTCGAGGGGGCCGCGGTCGGTGTGCTGCCGGTTCCAGACCTGCCGGCCGGTGTAGCGAGGGTTGGCCAGGATCGATGCCACCGTGCGTAGCGTCCATCCGGCGCCGCTGCGGTGCCGGTTTCGGCCGGGGTCGACGCTGGACGGGCAGGGCACGTGCCGGTCGTTGAGGTCGCGGGCGATTCCGGCGACGCTGCGCCCGGTGAGGCGCTGGGCGAACATCCACTGGACATGCGGAGCGGTGGCAGGGTCGGGTTCCAGCCGGTGGGCCACGCGTCCCCACTTGGCGTGGGCCCGGTTCGGGTGCGGTCCTGCCGCGACCAGTCGGTAACCGTACGGTGGTCGGCCGCCGAGGTGGCGGCCTTGCTCGATGACCTGGGCCCGCATGGCGGCCTTGGCGCGGAACCGCGAGCGTTGGACCTCTCGTTTGGAATGCACGCCGAGCAGGGCCAGCAGCGACAGGTGAAGGTCGTTGCTGGCGTCGACCGGGCCGTTGAGCTCGGGCAGCCACAGCTCGACGCCGTAGAGTTTGAACAGCGGCGCGAGGTCGCGGAACTGGTTGCCGTAGAAGGCTCGTTCGAACTCTCCTATTACCACCGCGTCGAATCCGCGGTCGGGGTCGGCGAGGGCTGCCAGCAGTCGCGCGGCTTGCGGGCGGCGCGGCCAGGGCAACTGCCGGGAATGGCCTACGTCGAAGAATTCGGCCACGATGACGCCTCGGCCGTCGATCACGTCTTCGGCGAAGTCGCGCTGCCAGCGCGCCGACGACAGCTGGTCCTGGAATTCCCGGGTCGACATCCGGCCGTAGAACGCGAAGCGGATGCCCAGGGGATGTGGTGTTATCGGGCGCCGCTTCCGTGGGCGGCGTCGCCGGTTCGGCTGCCGTATCCACCAGCCGAGCAGGTCGGGGGCGTCGAGCTTCGCCGAGTCCTGCACCAGGACCTCCCACACTGAGGTTTGCAGTTACTCATCTCGATATTGGTGGACAACGACGCAGGGGTTGGCTGGACTCGGCCCCGCACACAGACCTGTTGGCTCGACTGGTAGGGCAACCGCCGGTCGAGTGGGGCGCGTTCTGTCGATCTCGTAGTGGTTGAAGATCCTTATGATCACCCGTGGCACATGCCCGGTCACGGTCGATCTTGGTCTTGTCCAGGGGAGGACGCGGTCTTCGCCGACCTCTCGGGGAGGCAAGCCGATCGACACCGCCATCGGCCTTGCGTGCGTAGCCCATGAATGTGTGCCTATGCGGTGTCACCGCACGGTGAGCGGAGGCCTTGACGAAATCTTGACGGTACGCCGCATCGGTCGTTGAGACGCCGGTCGGAGCATGAATGGCGTAAGGCACGGAAGCGAGGTAGGGAGACGGCGATGATGGGCTACGGCTGGGGTATGGGGATGGGCGGTTGGATCTTCATGGCCCTGTTCTGGATCGTGGTTGTCGGGCTGATCGTCTGGGGCGTCGGCGTTCTGCTGCCCCGGGGCCGCTCGGAGCAGGGTGGCCGGCCGGAGCGGCCGGAGGAGATCCTCGACCGTCGGTTCGCCCTCGGCGAGATCGACGTCGAGCAGTACCGGCGGGCACGCGAGGACCTGGCGGCGGCCCGTTCGGCCCGGAGGTGAGGACGATGAGGCACAAGCGGGCGGCGCTGGCCGCGGCGATCGTCGCGGCGGTGACAGCGGTGACCACCGGGGCAGCCTGGGCGGCGGCCGATCCATCACCCCCGAACTGGAACATGATGGGCGGCCACTCCGGCCCCGGCATGATGAGCGGCGCAAGCATGATGGGCGGTTCCTACGGCCTGGCCGGTGACGGGCAGCGGGTGGAGTCGCTGGACCAGGCCCGTCAACGCGGGGCCGCGTTCGCCGACCGGCTCGGTCTGCGCGTCGGTGAGACGATGCAGTTCGCCAACGGCTACTACGCGGAACTGACCACAGCAGCGGGGCGCGGTGCCACGGAGGTGCTGATCGATCCGGGCAGTGGTGGGGTCAGCGTCGAGTACGGTCCGGCGATGATGTGGAACACCGGCTACGGGATGCACGCCCGCGCGACGACCGGGGCGGCGCGGGTGTCGGCGGCCGAAGCCACCACCATCGCCCAGCGCTGGCTCGACCGGCAGGGGAGGGGACTGGTTGCCGGCGAGGCCGATGAGTTCCCCGGGTACTACACCCTGCACACGCTGCGGGACGGAAGGCCGGTCGGGATGATGTCGGTGAACGCGTACACCGGCGCGGTGTGGGATCACACGTGGCACGGGACGTTCGTCACCATGAGCGAGGAATAGGTGCCATGCGGGTTGACGGGGTGGAGCCGGGCGCCGGGGGCGCCCGGTTCCGCGCGCTGGTGGTCGACGACGAGCCACCCCTGGTGCAGGTCGTCTCCGGCTACCTGACCCGGGAGGGCTTCGACGTGGTCACCGCCGCAGACGGCAACGCCGCCGTGGAGTCGGCCCGCGACACCGAGCCGGACGTGATCGTGCTGGACCTGATGCTGCCCGGTATCGACGGCGTCGAGGTGTGCCGGCGTGTCCGGGCGTTCAGCGACGCGTACATCATCATGCTCACCGCCAAGAGCGACGAGGTGGACAAGTTGGTGGGGTTGTCGGTCGGGGCCGATGACTACCTGACGAAGCCATTCTCACCCCGGGAGCTGGTCGCCCGGGTGCGCGCCATGCTTCGCCGCCCGCGTACGCCTTCGGCCGTACCGGAGACCCAGGTCCGCCGATTCGGCGACCTGGAGATCGACGTGGCCGGGCGGGAGGTCCGCGTGCGCGGCCAGGATGTTGAGCTGACGCGCACCGAATTCGACCTGCTCGACGCGCTCAGCGCGCAGCCCCGGGTGGCGTTCAGCCGGCGGCAGTTGCTGGACCATGTCTGGGGCGGCGACTGGTACGGCGACGAGCACGTCATCGACGTGCACGTCGGTAACCTGCGTCGCAAGCTCGACGACGACGCCACCCAGCCGCGCTACGTCCGCACCGTCCGTGGCGTCGGCTACCGGATGGGTCCGGGCTGATGCGGCCCGGACTGCGAACCGACCGGCTCTCGACCCGGCTGTTCATCGCGCAGTCGCTGATCGTGGCTGCCGGGGCGGTCACCCTGGTGCTGGTGGCGTTCGCCGTCGCGCCGGCCCTGTTCCGCAGTCACCTGCACCGCATGATGGGCATGTCCGCCGGCATGACCCAGGATCTCGAGTCCGCCCTGATCGCCACGCTGCTCGTCGCGCTCGGTGTGGCGGTTGGCGCCGCTCTGGTGACGTCGTTGGCGGTGAGCTGGTTCATCACGCGGCGGTTGGCCGGTCCGCTGTCCGAACTCTCCGGAGTCGCGACCCGCGTCGCCGACGGTGACTACGACGCGCGGATGCCGCCGAGCCGGCTGGGAGCGGAGCTCGCCGCGGTGGATGACGCGTTCAACCGGATGGCCGCCACGCTGCAGAACACCGAACGGCGCCGGCTGGAGCTGCTCGCCGACCTCGCACACGAGCTGCGTACCCCGATCGCCACCGTCGACAGCTTCCTCGAGGGCATCGAGGACGGTGTCATCCCCGCCATCCCGGATACGTGGCGGACGCTTCGCGATCAGACCAGGCGGCTGGACCGCCTGGCCGATGATATCCACGGCCTCTCGCGGGCGGAGGAACGCCGGGCCGACCTGCGGGTCGAGCCGCTGGACGTCGACGTGGTCGTTGACGAGGCGGTTCGCGCCGCAGCCGCCGGTTACGCAGACAAGGGCGTCGTCCTCGAACACCGGGCCGGTCCCGCGCCGGCGCGGGCGCTCGCCGACCCCGACCGGCTGCGCGAGATCCTCGACAACCTGCTCGGCAACGCGCTCCGCCACACTCCCACCGGCGGAAGCGTCACGATCACCACCAGCTCCAGCGCCAGAGAGGCGGCCATCGCGGTCGCCGACACCGGCGAGGGCATCGCCGCCGAGCACCTGCCACACGTGTTCGATCGGTTCTACCGGGCCGACCCGGCCCGCAGCCGGACTACCGGGGGTAGCGGCATCGGGCTGACCATCGCCCGCGCCCTGGCCCAGGCCCACAGCGGCCGGCTCTCGGCCGCCAGCGCCGGCATCGGAGCCGGTGCCACCTTCACCCTCACCCTGCCCGCAATGCCGGCCCGCTGAGTTGCCGGCACGCAGGCGGGGGAAGCATGTGACGTGCGCCCGATCACACGTACGCGGGGATGCGGTCGGGTGCGTCTCCCACGCGACCGACGCCCCGCCCCTACTGAAGCCCGGGCCCGTTCTTCAGCGAATCTTCATGGTCTTCGGACGGGTCTTCCGCCGACTTCGCGTCATTGTTGGTGGGGGCGGAAGGTCACCCTGAACCCTGCCAGGACAGGGGCCCTCGGCCAGCAAGTTGATCAACGATGAGAAGGTGGACGCAGCCGATGAGCAGGACGTCGCAGCCGACGCGACCGAGCAGCAGATCCGGCTCCGCGCGTAAGGCGCAAGCCGGCGAGCCGCAGTCCGGGCCGACCCGGAAGATCGTCGTGACGGCGCTGGCCGCGCTGGCCGTCCTCTCCGCCGTGGTGGTGTTCGTCCTGCGGGACCAGGGCTCCTCGGCTGACCACGGCGCGGCGGGTACCGGGCACGACGGGTTCGGGCACGTGCACGGGGTTGCGACCGACCCGGGCAGCGGGGCCCTGTACGTCGCCACCCACGTCGGGCTGTTCCGCGTCGACGACGCGCACACCGCCGTGCGGGTATCGAAGGACGCCCTGGACCTGATGGGCTTCACCGTGGTCGGCCCCGGGCATTTCCTGGCCTCCGGCCACTCCGAGGACGGCCCGGCCAACGTAGGTCTGATCGAGTCGACCGACGGTGGGGTGACCTGGCGGGCGAAGTCGCTTTCCGGCGCGGCGGACTTCCACGGGCTGCAGGCCGCCCACGGCTCGGTGTACGGCTACAACTCCACGGATGGTGCGTTCATGGTGAGCGTCGACCAGCGGACCTGGGAGCAGCGGTCCCGGGTGGCGATGGGGGAGTTCGCGGTCAGCCCGACCGATGCGCAGAGCATCCTCGCGGTGGGGCGCGACGGGCTGCAGCGCTCCACCGACGGCGGCCGGAGCTGGCAGACGGTCGCGGGCGCTCCCGCTGTCGGCCTACTCGCCTGGGACCGCACCGGCGTGTGGGGGGTGGCCCAGGACGGAGCGATCTGGTCCTCGACCGATGGCGGGCAGCAGTGGCAGCGCCGCGGAGCGGTGCCGGGGCAGCCGCACAGCATCGCCACCGACAAGGGCACGCTCTTCGCCGCGCTCGCCGGTGACCGGGTCGTCGCCACCACCGACGCGGGCGCCACCTGGACCGACCGGTACGTGCCGCAGTGAGGTCGCCGGGCCGCTACCGTGGCCACAGCGGGTGCTCGCTGGCACTCAGGGTCCGGCGACGGCCGGCAGGTCGGTACGCCGGCAGAGTTGGTGCAGGTCACCTATCTTCGCCACCATGAGTGACGACGAGAAGCAGCGCCGCGTCTGGGACCGGCACGCCGCCGGCTACGACCGGCAGATGGCCTTCATCGAACGCCGCTTCCTGCGCGACACCCGGGAGTGGATCTGCCGGCAGGCCACCGGCGCCACCCTCGAGGTCGCCATCGGCACGGGGCGAAATCTGCCCTACTACCCGGACAGCGTACGGATCACCGGGGTCGAGTTGAGCCCGAGGATGTTGGAGATTGCGGGCCGGCGGGCCACCGAACTGGGCCGGGAGGTCGACCTGCGGCCCGGTACCGCCCACGACTTGGACTTTCCCGATGCCACCTTCGACACCGTCGTCTGCACCCTCTCACTCTGCGCCATCCCGGACGACCACCGCGCGGTCGAGGAGATGATCCGGGTCCTGCGCCCCGGCGGTCTGCTCCTGCTGGCCGACCATGTGGTCGGCGCCAATCGTCCCGTTCGGGCGATTCAACGCCTCATCGAACTGGTCAGCGTTCCGGCGGCCGGTGAGCATTTCCGGCGGCGTCCCATCCGTGACGTGGCCGCGGCCGGTCTGCACATCGAGCAGCATCAGCGCTTCGCCGCTGGTGTGATCGAACGCCTCGCAGCCAGTAAGCCGGCCGGCACGTGAGGGAGATTCCCGCCCTGCCCAACTTGTCCGTCGAGGGGTTCCGCCCTGACCAGCAAGGGTGCCAGCGGCGGCCTCAGCCGGTCAGGGAGATCGACACCTGCTGGCCTCCGCCGATGGTCTGCGGCGGCTGTCTCGCCACGTGAACGGTGACCGGTGCCGCGTTGCAGGGTGAGGCGATGAGGGCGAGGGCGCTGCCGGTGGCCGTGACGTGCAGCTGGTGGCCGCGGTAGGTGATCAGGGTGTGCAGCCGGGTGATCTCGTGCGGTAGGCGGGGGTTGAACCAGAGGGCGTCCTGCCGGGTCTCGATTCCCAGGTAGCAGCGTTCGGCCAGGTCGAGGGTTCCGGCCATGGCGCCGAGGTGGATGCCCTCCCGGGTGGTGCCGCCCTGGGTGTCGCGGATGTCGGCGGCCAACGCGTCGGTGAAGTTTCCGAAGGAGGCGGTCCGGTTGGTGCGGGCCTGCACCCAGGCGTGCACCACCCTGCTCAACGTCGATCCGTGGCTCGCCCGGTGCAGGTAGAAGCCGGCGGTGCGGGGCAGGGCCTCCGGTGGCCAGTGGTACCCCAGGCCGGCGAGCAGCTCGCGCAGTTCCTCGGCGGAGAGCAGGTAGAGCAGCATGAGCACGTCCGCCTGCTTGCCGATGCGGTAGCGGTTGGGGGAGTCCCCTTCGGCGGCGAGGATGAGGTCGAGCCGGCCGATGTTCCCGTACCGGCGGCGGTAGGCGTCGAGGTCGAGTTCCGCGAGGTCGGCGTAGCCGTCGAACTGGCTGATGATCCGGTCGTCGTGCCACGGCACGTACATCCTGGTGGTGATCTCGGCCCACCGCGCCAGCTCGCCGTCGTCGATGCCGAGCCGGTCGGGCAGGCTCGTGCCGTCTCGGCAGGCCAGCAGGTCGACCACCGCGAGGGCCTGGCGTAGCAGCCACACCGTCATCACGTTGGTGTAGGCGTTGTTGTCCAGGCCGGGTGCCTCGCGGTCGGGGTAGCCGTCGTGGAACTCGTCCGGGCCCATCACGCCGGTGATCTCGTACCGTCCGGTGCGCGGGTTGCGCCGCGCCAGGTCGGCGAAGAACCGGGCCGTCTCCAGGATCAGCTCCCCGCCATGCGTACGCAGGAAGTCCAGGTCCCCGGTGGCCTGGTGGTACTGCCACACCGAGTACGCGACCGCCAGGCCGACGTGCCGTTGCCGCGCCGACCGGTCCCGCATCCACCGGCCGGTACGGGTGTTGAACAGCTCCCTCGGCGTCTCCTCCCGGCCGTCGCTGCCGGACTGCCACGGGAACATCGCCCCCCGGCAGCCGATCGCGGCCGCGGCCCGCCGCGCGGCGTCGAGGCGACGCCACCGGTAGAGCAGCAGCGCGCGGCTGGCCTCGGGCAGGTGCAGCGCCAGCACCCGGTGGACGAAAACCTCGTCCCAGAAGACGTGACCCCGGTACCCCTCGCCGTGCAGGCCGCGCGCACCGACGCCGGCGTCGAGGTCGGTGACGTTCGGCGAGGTGGCGACCAGCAGGTGGAAGGTGTGCAGGTTGAGCTCCAGCGATGGCCAGGGATGGTCCGTGTGCAGCTCGATGTGGCTGCGTTCCCACAGCCGCCGCCACGCGCGGACCTGCTCACCGAGCAGTTCGGCGAAGGAGCCGGCCCGGGCCGCCGCGTCCCGGGACGCGGCGGCAGGTTCCGTGACCGCCCGGTCCTGGGAGGTGTGGTGGGCGGCGATCTTCTCCACGCGCAGCGGCTGGCCCGCGCGCACCGCGACCGTCCAGGTCTCCTGCGGACGACCGGGCAGCATGTCCACGCGCCGTTGTGCGTCCACGCGGACGCCGGCTTGGAACAGCCGGGTACGCACGGCGGTCGCGACCTCGACCCGGGACTGGGTCGTGCTGACCCGCAGCCACAGTCCGTCGTCGCCGTCTCGTCCCTGCCCGTCCGGGCGCAGGTGCCGGCCGGCCAGCGGCCCGTACTCGGCGACCTGCCGGTTGGCGACCCGACCGTCGATGCCCGAGCGCACCTGCAGCGTGCCCGACCAATTCTCCGGCACCAGCGTGGTCTCCAACGCGGACAGGTGCGGCGTCGCCATCGAGACGAGCATGCGCGACACCATGGTGGTGGCTCGGCCCGAACCGTCGACATGCCGGTAGCGGCGGTGCAGCACCCCGGCTCGCAGGTCGAGCGTCTGCCGGTGCTCGCTGACGCCGCGCGCGTCCGGTCTCACCCACCGCTCTCCGGGCCGTCGCCAGCGCAGCGTCAGCCAGTTCGGCAGGTTGACCAGGCTCTCGTCCTCATGGACGTGCTCATGCAGTCGCGTCCGCAGCCGGTTGAAGATCGCAGCGGCGTAGGTGCCCGGGTAGTGGCTGCGGCCGGCATCGGCCTCCGGTGCCGCGCCGCGGGTGGCCAGGTAGCCGTTGCCGATCGTGCACAGCGTCTCGCGGATCCCCTCCGTCGCGAGGTCGACGCCGGTGTAGTCGAGAAGCCAGCCGGCGTGCTCGGCGCCGGCCGTCGACGCCGGCTGCCACCATCGGCGTCGCATCGCCTGTTCGTCGACCGTCACGTACGCCAGACCGCGCAGCACCGGTTCCGCGCCGTGCGCCCGCAGTTCGGCCGCTGCCCAGGCCCCGCCGTACGCGATACCCACGACCAGCCCGAACCCGCCGCGACAGGCGGCCTGCACCCCCGCCGGCGCGCAATGCACCACCGCGGTTCGCGCCGGATGCACCCCGAGCAGCCTTGCCGCCTGCAGCAGGACCGCCGGGTCCGGCAGCCGCGCCGTAACCTCCTGGCCGTCTAGCACGAGGTCGGTCAGCTGGTCGATGCCGAATCCGTTGCCAGGCCGGCCGATGACTCCGGACGTCAGCCCCGACCGGCGCAGCGACCCGAGCAGGCTCTGCGCCTCCGCGACCATCACCGCAGTCGGCGGCCCCCAGGTGGCCGGTGGGTTGTGCTCCGACACCGCTGCCAGGTCGAACAGGACCGCGTCGAGACGTTCGAGGGGCAGGCGAAACCTGTCAGCACCGCAGCTGTCTCGCGCGTCGATGCCACTGTCGCCGCAAGTAGTCACCACCCGCCTCCACGAGCCTTCGGGTGAGGAGGCCCGCCCGGCAGGAGCCGCAGACCTTCCAGCGAGACCCTATCCGTGGCCAGGCCAGCCAGCGGCGGAATCGCTGAGATCCCACCGGCGCGCCGTCGCACCCGCGATGGTGAAGACCTGGGGCGTCGGCGCAGCGCCGCCCCAGCCGCTGATGTGCCGGGGCGGTGAGCGTGGCACCCGGCGGCCGCAGACAGGTTTCGGGAGGCGAGGCAGGTGCACCACGGCGGCGGGCAGCCCGGCCATGCCTGCGGCGGCGCCGGGACGCACCCGCAGCACGACAAGCACGCCGGCCACACCCCCGAGATGTTCCGCAGCCGGTTCTGGGTGTGTCTGGCGCTGACCATCCCGGTCGTCCTCACCAGCCGTCTAATCATGGACTGGCTGGGTTACTCGCTGGACTTCCCCGGTGTTTTGTGGGTTGGTCCGGTGCTCGGGTCGGTGGTGTTCTTCTACGGCGGTTGGCCGTTCCTCGTCGGCGCGGTCCGCGAGGTCCGCGACCGCGCCCCCGGCATGATGCTGCTGATCGGGATGGCCATCACCGTGGCGTACGTCGCCTCCGCGGCGACGAGTGTCGGCCTGTTCCGCCTGGACTTCTGGTGGGAGCTCGCCGCCCTGGTCACGATCATGCTGTTCGGCCACTGGCAGGAGATGAAAGCCATCGGCCAAGCCCGGGGGGCCCTGGCCGCGCTGGCCGCCCTGCTGCCCGATGAGGCCGAGCGGGTCGGCCCGGGCGGAGCCGTCGAGCGGGTGGCGGCGGCCGAGTTGCGGGTCGGCGACAGGGCGCTGGTCCGCCCCGGTGGACGCGTGCCCGCTGACGGGCACGTCGTCGAGGGCGGCGCCGAGCTGGACGAATCGATGATCACCGGCGAGTCGCGGCCGGTCCCACGTCGGGTGGGGGACCGGGTGGTCGCCGGCACCGTGGCCACCGACTCGGCGATCCGCGTCCAGGTCGACGCGGTGGGGGAGGACACCGCCCTGGCCGGCATCCAACGGCTGGTCGCGCAGGCGCAGGCAGCCGGTGGGCGGGCGCAGGCGCTGGCCGACCGGTTCGCCGCGTGGCTGTTCTACATCGCCACCGCCACCGCGCTGCTCAGCCTGATCGTCTGGTCCGCGCTCGGCCGGGTCGACCAGGCCGTCGTCCGTACCATCACCGTGCTGGTGATCTCCTGCCCACACGCCCTCGGCCTGGCGATCCCACTGGTCATCGCCCTGTCGACCAGCGTGGCGGCCAACTCCGGGATCCTGGTCAAGGACCGTCTCGCCCTGGAACGGATGCGCACCGTCGACGCGGTCCTGATCGACAAGACCGGCACCCTGACCAAAGGCCAGCACACCGTCACCGGCGTCGCCGCCGCCGACGGCACCAACGAGGACGAGGTGCTGCGCCTGGCCGCCGGAGTTGAGGCCGACAGCGAGCATCCCCTCGCCCGGGCCATCGTCGCCGCCGCCCAACGAGTCGGACCGGCAAGCGGCTCGGAGTTCCGGTCGCTGCCCGGCCGCGGGGTGCAGGCCACCGTGGCCGGGGCGGCATACGCGGTGGGCGGCCCGGCCCTGCTGCGGGAACTGCACGCCGACGTCCCTGCCGAACTGCGCCAGGCCGAGCAGGCGTGGTCGGCGCGCGGCGCCGCCGTGCTCTACCTGGCCCGCCTCGACGGCCCGCCCCAGCTGCTCGGCGCGCTGGCGCTCGAGGACGAGGTACGCCCGGAGGCCCGACAGGCCATCGCCGAGCTGCGCCAACTCGGAATTCGGAAGATCGCGATGATCACCGGTGACGCCCGCCCGGTCGCCGACGCGGTCGCCGCCGATCTCGGTTTCCGTCCCGGCGAGGACGAGGTCTTCGCCGAGGTGCTACCCGCCGACAAGGACGAGATCGTCGCCGGCCTGCAACAGCGCGGCCACCGGGTGGCGATGGTCGGCGACGGCGTCAACGACGCCCCCGCCCTCGCCCGCGCGGACGTCGGACTGGCCATCGGCGCCGGCACCGACGTGGCCATCGAATCCGTCGGCGTCGTCCTCGCCTCCTCCGACCCGCGTGGCATCTCCGCCACCGCCCGCCTGTCCAAGGCGTCCTACCGCAAAATGGTCCAGAACCTCGTCTGGGCCGCCGGCTACAACGTGGTGGCCATCCCCGTCGCCGCGGGCGTCTTCGCTTGGGCCGGTGTGGCACTCAGCCCGGCCGCCGCCGCCGTGCTCATGTCCGCCTCGACCATCGTCGTCGCCCTCAACGCCCAGACGCTGCGCTGGGTGCACCTCACACCACAGGACCACTGAAGACGCATGTCAGTCCTGTCAGTCGCTGGCGCTGGCAACGGTCGCCCCGCTGACCGTCACGGCGCGGTAGGGACGCGTCCGGGGGAGGTTGAGGGCCCAACCGGACCTCGGTCGTCCTCAGTGCCGACCCAGTCAGTAGCGGTCCTTGAGGATCTTCTTCATCTGTGTGATCTCTTCCTCCTGTGACTTCACGATCTGGTCGCAGAGCTCGATGATCTCGGGGTCGGTGATATCTGATTCCTGGCAGACCAGCACGGCCCGGGAGTGGTGCGGGATCATCGACTTCAAGAAGCCCTCGTTACCCACGAACGGCTCGGTGCGCACGGCAGCGAATCCGCCGATGAAGACAGCAGCGAACGCGATGTACAGCATGATGTTGAGACGCTTGTTGGTGAACATGCTGCTCATGACGCCCATCATGATCACGCCCATGATCGACACCATGATCAGTGACATGTAGAAGTTGCTCAGGTTGAGGTAGAAGTCGCCGAAGCGGCGGATCTGCGACAGGGTCAGGACGAACATGACGACCAGACTCACCGCCAGGACGACACCGAACCGAACATAGTTCTGCTTCATCGCTCCTCCGGAGTGGACAGCGTGGTGAGCATCGGGCAAGGGCCCTCAGTACCCGGGTAGACCAGATCCAACCGACGCAACTCTCACCACGCTTCGTCGAGGCGTCCCACCAGCGGATGACATCTTCTGGGTGAGGACGCATCGGGCGGGCATGGGTCCTAACGTGCGGGGGTGGACAGCGTTCACCTGCCCCGCCGGCTGCTGCTCGCCGGACTCGGCTCAGCTGCAGTGGCAGCCGTTGCCGGCTGCGAGTCGCACCGCGCCACATCCTCGACGCCCCGGCCAACGAGCAGCCCACGGCCGACCGGCGCATCGCGCGGAGCCGGGGCGGCGCTGCGGCGAAAGATCGCCAGCCTGCTCGTGGTCGGCTTTCGCGGCGCCCAAGCCCCGAACTGGATCATCAAGGCGGTGCGGGACGGTCTGGGCGGTGTGATCCTCTTCGACCAGGACCTGGAGAGCAAGTCGGTGCGTAACATCCGCTCGCCCGAGCAGGTTACGGGCCTGGTGAATACCCTGAAAAGCGCCTCGCCCGGCCGGCTCATCGTCTCCATCGACCAGGAAGGTGGCCGTACCGCCCGCCTCAACCCGAGCAACGGCTTCCCGGCGACCAGGTCGGAGGCCGAGATCGGCGCGGAGAACTCCACGTCGGCGACCGGCGACTGGGCGCGAGGACTGGTGGCGGGGCTGACGCGGATCGGGGTCAACCTGAACTACGCCCCGGTCGTCGACCTGAACATCAACCCCGACAGCAGGGCTATCGGCAAGCTGGGTCGCAGCTTCTCGGCCGACCCGGACGTGGTCGTCAGCAACGCCACGGAGGAGATCCAGGCGCACCGGGCGGCTGGTGTGAAAACCTGCCTGAAGCATTTTCCCGGATCGGGTAGCGCCGCCGGAAACACCGATTTCGAGGTCGTCGACGTCAGCGACACCTGGCAGGTAAAGGAACTCGAACCGTTCCAACGGCTGATCCAGGCCGGCCTCGCCGACTCCGTCATGGCCGCCCACGTGCTGAACAAGCAGCTCGACCCGGCGTACCCGGCGTCGCTGTCAGCCGCGACCGTGACCGATCTGCTGCGCGGCCGGCTCGGCTGGCGCGGGCCGGTGGTCAGCGACGACATGCAGGCGGTCGCCATCACCGACCGGTACGGTGCCGCCGAGGCGGTCGCCCTGGCGTTGCAGGCCGGCCTCGACCTGCTCGTCTTCGCCAACCAGCAGGTACACAACGAGAGAGTCGTCGAGGAAACAGTCGACACGATCACCAATCTCGTCCGGGCCGGGCGCATCACCGAGGACCGCATCGACCAGTCCGTCGCGCGAGTGGATTCCCTCCGCCCGAAACGCTGACCGAGGTGCTCCGGGCACGCTCCAACCCGTGTGCGTGCTCGCGGCACAACATGCGTCGGCTACTACCTCATGATAGTAGAAGTGGGTGAGGAGACGGCTGGATCGGCAGACGCCGGACCCGACGATGGGCTTGTCACGTGCCGGGTGAGGGTCCGGTAAGGCAGGGCACCCTCTGATTTCGGCCCAAGATCTCGCACAGTGCCTGACGGCGAGCGGCGAAGGGAGACAGCACCGGCCGGCGGGGCCCCGGATGGCCGAGCGCTCGGTGAGCAGCTTGGGAGTCAGCAGCGCGGAGGGAAGCGGAATGTACGCAGGGGCAGCGAGCATGGCCTTGGTGGCCGCGCTCATTGTCGGCGGTCTGTACCTGGCCCACCGGGCTTTGGCGATCGCTGCCTCACCGCTGGGGAGCGTGCCCTTCCAGTCCGGGTGGCAGCCTGAGGAGCACGCGTTGTCGCGCTACCACGTTCGGTGGTACCTGGCCACGCTGCTCTTTCTCGCGTTCGACGTGGAGATGCTGTTCATGTACCCGTGGTCGGTGGTCGTCGCCCGGCTCGGGGCCACAGCGATCGTCGAGATGTTCGTCTTCCTCGGGGGAGTCTTCCTTGCGGTGCTGTGGGCCTGGCGGGAAGGCGCGCTGCGATGGGTCTGAGCGACGCGGTGAGTCGGCTCGCCGTCCGGCACGCGCACGTGCTTGTAGCAGAGGCGCCGGGGCACTGGGTGACCCGGGCCGCGGTCGAGCGCCACGTCCTGGCGCGCGGCTGGCGGCTGGCTTTGTCCCCGGCAGAGGCCGACATCCTGGCCGTCTGCGGCCCACCGCCCTCGCAGCTGGCGGAGCCGCTGCACCGGCTGTGGGAGCAGATGCCCGGCCCGCGGGCTCGCATCGATGTCGAATCCCCGCATGCCGTCCCGCCCGCCCTCGTCCTAGCGCAGGAAGATCTGCTCGACCTCAACCGGCAGCGGACCGACAGCCAGGACCGGTCATCCGGCCACACCGCGATCGGCCATGCCCACACCGGCGACCAGCTGCCCCACGAACGGCACGCGCCACAGGAGCACGCCGACCACACCCCGGAGCGCCGCCATGGCGGCGGACAGCAGGACGAGGCGGCCCATGAGCCGCACGCCGACCACGGCAACGGCGCCGACTCCGCGGGAAGCCAGGAACGTCCACACCGCGCAGCGCCGGCGCATGAGGGGCACGGCCACGTCGGCCACGAGGAACCGCCACGCGGCGGCGGTGAGCACGCCGACGACGACGGCGGCCAGGGGCATGGCGATCACGGCCACACCGAGCATGGCGACCACGACCAGAAGGCGGCCCGTGGGCAGGCGGGTCATGGTGGTGGTGCGGCGCACCCCGGGCACGAGGACCTGCCCTCTGAGGGCCACGGCGACATGAGCCATGCCGGGCACGCCGCCCACGCCGATTCTGAAGACGTCCATCACAAGGGGATGGGGCAGTCTTCCCACGGCGCAATGACGCACGAGGGCCACGGCGGAATGGAGCATGGCGGCATGGCCCACGGCGGCATGGAGCACGGGGGTATGGACATGGCCCCCGGCGGTATCCCGCTCGCCTCCGGCGGTGAGGACCGCGACGGCTTGGAGATGGACTTCCTGCACCTGCGACTTGGCCCGGTCCTGGCGTACTGGCCGGCGGGCCTCGTCCTGCGGTGCACCCTTCAGGGTGATGTCATCGTCGATGCGGAGACCAGCCTCGTCACCGCGACCGATCCCGCCGCCGAGCCGGAGCGCCGGTACGCGCCGGAGGACCTGCGCCGGTTCGCCGCCAGACGCTGCGACAACGCCGCCAGCCTCCTGGGCCTCGCCGGCTGGGGTGATGCCGCCTCCCGCGCTCGGCGTATCCGTGACGCCCTGCTGTTCACCGATGACCGTGACGGGCCAGCAGGGGAACTCGAACGGCTGCGCCGCGTGGTCGGCCGGTCGTGGTGGCTGCGGCGCTCACTGCACCGCATCGGGCCACTGGATGCGGACGACCTCGCCCGCCGGGGTCTGCCGGCCACCATGGCAGGCGACGTGCGTGACCGGCTGCTGGCCATGCTCAATCACGCGGCGAACAGTATCGGCGGCCAGCGGCCCGCTGGCTCGTCGCTCGGCGTACCCGTCGACGCGATCCCTGATCTCGTACGCGGGTGGGACCTCGCCACCGCCCGCCTCATCGTCGCCAGCCTCGACCTCGACCCCCTCGTCACGGACCGCGAGGTGAGTCATGCCTGACGTCACCGTGCTCCCCGCCGGCTGGGCGCTGGCCGCCGCAGCACTGCTCGGACTGTTGGCGGCCGCGGCCGCCGCCTTTGACGGGTTCCTGGCCTCATGGGCATCCGGCGCAAGCTCCTCAGGGCTGAGTCAGCCGTTCGGTGAGGTGGCCCGGCTGATGCGCCAGCGGCGGCGGACCACGGTAGCGGGGGACAGCCTGCTGTGGCGTATCGGCGGGGCGGGACTGCTGTTCATGGCGTTGATGATCATCACGGTGGTGCCGCTGGGGCGGTGGACGCTGTTCAACCTCGATGTGGGGGTGATCTGGTTCAACGCCATGGACGTTCTGGCGTGGGCGTTCGTGTGGCTGACCGGCTGGGGTGCCAACTCGGCCCACTCCCTGATCGGCGGTTACCGGTTCCTCGCCCACGGCCTGGCCTACGAACTGCCGCTGATGTTCGCGCTCGTGGCACCCGCAGTAGGTGCGTCGAGCCTGAACGTCGGGACGATCGCCGCCGCCCAGCAGGGCCTCTGGTTCGTCGTCTGGATGCCGGTGGCCTTCCTCGTCTTCTGCCTGGGCGTCCTCGCGATCGCCGTCTGGGGACCCTTCTCCCCGGCCCTCGGCGCCGACGTGGCCGGCGGTGTGACCGCCGAACTGTCCGGCGTCGACCGGCTGCTGTTTCAGGGTGGCCGGTACGCGCTGCTCGCCGCCGGGGCCGCGTTCGCGGTGCCGATGTTCCTCGGCGGCGGCGCCGGCCCGCTGCTGCCCGACTGGGCCTGGGTGCTGATCAAGACCCTTGCCCTGCTGGCCGCATTGGTGTGGCTGCGCCGCCGCCTGCCCGCGGTACGACCGGACGTGTTCATGGAGGTCGGGTGGATCGTGCTGCTGCCCGCGGTGCTGCTGCAGGACCTGGTCGTCGCGGTCGTCGCCGTAGGGAGGGGCTGAGGTGGTCACCCACGTCGTGTTCTGGGCCCTGGCGGTTGTCGCCGTGCTCGCCGGCGCTGCGGTGTTCGTCGTCGACTCGATGGCCCGCGCCAGCTACGCGCTCGCCGTGTCGTTCATCGCCGTCGGTCTGCAGGTGCTGCTGATGCAGCAGAACTACGTCGGGGTGGTGACGATCCTGATGATGGTCATGGAGATGGCCGTCATGGCGGTCTACATGGTCATGTTCATGGGCATGAACCCGGCGCTGATGCCGATGAGCATGGTCCACGACAACCGGCACGCCCTGGCGGTGTCCATCGGCGTGTTCGTCCTGCTGGCCGCCGGGGTGCTGCTCGTGCCGTGGCCCACGCGGCGCGGTGCCCCGCCCGTCGACGTCACCGAGGCGTTGGGGGAGGAATTGATGGGTCCGAAGATGCTGGTCATGACCGGCGTTGGGGCGGTCATGGCGGTGACCATCGTCGCCGGCGTGGTCCTCGCCGCCCACCGGACCCGCTACGACCGGTTCGGCGACGACCTGCGCCGGCGACCGGCCGACGACCCGCAGCCCGGAGGGGTCGGCCGATGACCCTGCAGACCGTGCTGCTCGTCGCGGCCGCGCTGTTCAGCGTCGGCCTCTACGGCGCCCTGTCCCAGCAGGTCGTCGTCATGGTGATGATGGGGCTGGAGCTGATGCTCAACGGTCTCATCCTGGCCGGCGCCGGATTCTGGTGGTTCCTCGCCCCGCACCCGTCCGGGCAGGTCCTGCTGCTGGTCATCATCACGGCGATGACCGTCGAGATGGCGATGGGCTTCGCCGTGGCCACCCACCTGCACCGGGTACGCCGCACCGACATGACCGACATGGCCGCGGACCTGTCCCGATGAACGGGCTTGCGCAGGCGGCGCTCTGGTCACTGGTGGCCCTACCGGCTGGCGTCGGCGCGTTGCTCGCGTTCGACCGGCGGGCTGACCGGCTCGCGGCACCCGTCGCGCTCACCGTTGCCACCGGGTCGGTGGCCCTGTCGGCGGTGGTCGGGGTGGCCCGGCCGCGGGTGGCGGCGCCGTTCCTCGCCGGCACCGAGTTCGCGCTCGCCGTCGACGGGCTCGCCGCCCTGGTGCTGCCGATGTTGACGGTGGTCACCCTGCTCGTGCTACTCGCCGCAGCAGGGGAGATCCGCCGCTCCCGGGCCCGCTTCCACGGCCTGATGCTGCTCTTCGCCGCCTCCGTCGCGCTCACCGCCACCGCGGCGACGCTGCCCACCCTGCTGTTCGCCTGGGAGATCATGGGCGCCGCCTCGTACGCCCTGATTGGGTTCTGGTGGCGCGACTCCGACCGGGTGTCCGCAGGCCTGACCGCGTTCGTCACCACGCGCGCCGCCGACCTGGGCCTCTACCTCGCCGCCGGCGCGGCCCTCGCGGGCGGCGCCGGTCTGGCGTTGCGCGATTTGCCCGACAGCAGCCCCGGCTGGCGGCACCTCATCGCCGCCGGGATGCTCATCGCCGCGCTGGGCAAGGCCGCGCAACTGCCCTTCTCGTTCTGGCTTTCTCGGGCGATGGCCGGCCCGAGCCCGGTCAGCGCGCTGCTGCACTCCGCGGCCATGGTCGCCATGGGCGGTTACCTGCTGCTGCGCGTCGAGCCGCTGCTGGCCACGACCGGGTGGGCGGGCCCGGCCACCATGTGGGCCGGAGCGGTGACGGCGCTCCTGCTGGGGGCGGTGGCGGTCGCCCAGCGGGACCTCAAGCAACTCCTCGCCGCCTCCACCTCCGCCCAGCTTGGTTTCGTGGTGCTAGCCGCCGGGGCCGGCGGGATCGCGGGCGGCGCGACGCACCTGATCGCGCACGCCGCCACCAAGGCCTTGCTCTTCCTCGCGGCCGGAGCTTGGCTGACGGCGCTGGGCACCAAGCAGCTCGCCGGGCTGCGCGGGGTCGTCGCTCGGTGGCCGTGGGTCGGGTGGACGGCAACCGTCGGTGCGCTCGCGCTCGCGGGGATGGCGCCGCTGTCGCTGTGGGCGACCAAGGACGAGGTCCTCGCGGCGGCCCTCGAGCAGTCGCCGTGGCTCTACGCGGTGGGGTTGGCCGCGTCGGCGCTCTCCGCCGCCTACGCGGGGAAGGTGCTGGTGGTCATCTGGCGGCGGGTCCCCCCCGACCAGCAGGCCGACGTCGACGCCCACCGGGACGAGGAGGAGACGGCCACCAGGCGGGTCGGCGTCCTACAGCAGGCGCCGCTGGTCGCGCTCGCGATCGGTGCGGGGTTCGCTGGCCTGCTGGCTCTGCCACCGGTCGGCGCCACGGTCGCGCGGACCGTCGGGCAGCCGGAGAAGTTCCACGTGTCGCTGCCGGAGCTTGGGGTGTCGGCGGTGATCGCACTGGTCGTCGTCCTGGCGGTCGCCCGCCGCCCGATCCCCGAGCCGCGCTGGGCGCTGCACTGGCTCGGGCTGGAGCCCGCAGCACGAGTCCTGGTCGTCCGACCGACGCTGCGCTGCGCCGAGGCGTTGGCCCGTTTCGACGACCGGGTCTTGGACCGGGCCGCGGTAGCCCTGGCGCGCACGGTGCTGAGCCTGTCCCGCCGGGCCGGCTCGTTCGACGACCGGGTCCTCGACCGGGGCGTCGAATTCGCCTCGGCCCGGACGCTACGGATGGCCGCTCGGGCCGGCCGGGCCGACGACCGGTGGCTCGACGGGGCGGTGGAGGCGTTCGCCGCCGGGATGCGCCGGCTCGGGCAGTTCGCGCGCCGGCCGCAGACCGGACAGCTCTACCAGTACTACCTACAGGCCGTCGTGGTGCTCCTCGTCGGTGTCGTCGTCCTCGTGGTGTTGGGGTGAACCCGTGCTCAGCGTGATTGTCTTCCTTCCCCTGTTCGCAGCGGTGGCACTGGTCGCGCTGCCGCGGCTGGGAGACACCGCGGCGCGCTGGACCTGGATCGCCGTGACCGCCGTCGATCTCGCGTTGATCGCCGTCGTCTGGTGGCGTTACCACACCCCGCCGACCGGTGAGCTCGCCTTCGCCGAGCGGGCGGCGTGGATTCCCGGCGTGAACAGCAGCTACCACATCGGTGTGGACGGGCTCTCGCTGCCGCTGGTGGTGATGACCGCCGTGATCTTCCTGGCCTGCGCGGTGTACGCACTGCACGAGCGACACCGGCCCCGAGGGCAGGCGGCGCTGTTTCTGTTCCTGCAGAGCGTCAGCCTCGGTCTGTTCGTCGCCGCCGACCTGGTCCTGTTCTTCGTCTTCTTCGATCTGTCCATCGTCGGCATGTACTTTGTCATCGCCGGCTGGGGCCATGGCAACTGGGCACACTCGGCGCTGAAGTTCTTCCTCTACACCTTCCTCGGCTCCCTCGCGTTGCTGGTTGGGTTCATCGGCCTGTACGTCGCTGCCGCCCCGCACACGTTCGACATGCCGGAACTCGTCGCCACGCCGCCGTTGCAGGGCCGGCCGGTCGCGGGTGGGCTGGTGCTGGCGGCGATCCTGCTCGGTCTGGCGGTGAAGACGCCGACCGTGCCCTTCCACACCTGGCTGCCGCCGGCACACACCGACGCACCGGCCGTCGGCTCGGCGGTCCTCGCCGGGGTGCTGCTGAAGATGGGCACCTACGGCTTCGTCCGCATCGCCATGCCGATGCTCCCGCAGGCGTGGAGGGCGTGGGCCTGGGTGGTCGTCGTCGTCGGCGTCGTGTCGGTGCTCTACGGGGCGCTCGTCGCGCTGGCCCAGTCCAACGTCAAACGCATGATCGCGTACACGTCGGTCAACCACATGGGCTACATCGTCCTCGCCGTCGGCGTGGCCGGCCTGGTCGCCGCCGACACCGCCCAGGCTCGCGGCGTGGCGGTCGTCGGGGCGGTCACCCAGATGGTCAGCCACGGCCTGATCACCGCGGCGCTGTTCCTGCTCGCCGGCGTCCTGCGGGACCGCGCCGGCACCTACGACATGCGTGACTTCGGCGGGCTCGGCGCGCCCGCGCCGACCTTCGCCGCGCTGTTCGCCGTGGGTGCGTTCGCCTCCCTCGGCCTGCCCGCCTTCTCCGGCTTCATCGCCGAGTTCCAGATCTTCACCGGCAGCGTCGCCGCGGCACCGGTCACCGCCGTCGCCGTGCTCGGCATCCTGATCACCGCGGCGCTGTTCCTCCGCGCGCTGCAACGCGTCTTCACCGGCGACACCACCGGCAGGTCCATCGGGTTCACCGACCTGCGCGCCCGCGAACTCTGGTCGGTCGGGCCGCTGCTGCTGCTGTCCCTGCTGATTGGGGTGCTGCCGCGCCCGCTGCTCGACGTCATCGAACCGGCAGCCCACGCCGTCGTCGGCCTGCTCGGGCGGTGACCGGTGGAAACGGAGATGATGCGACCGCTGCTGCTGGTCCCCGAGATGCTGCTCGCCGGCGGCGCCCTCGCCGCTCTGATCGGCGGTTCCTTCGTCCCCCGCCACCGGCAGTGGATCATCCGGATCTTCACCGCCGTCGTGCTCGTCGCCACGATCGTCGTCGCCGCGATCCAGTTGGGCGAGCCGGCGACGAGCGCCTTTGACAACTCGTTCGCCGTCGACACGGCCACCGGGATCGCCCGCATCCTCGCGGCGTCCGGCACCCTGCTCATCCTGGCGATCGCGGCCGACGAGATCTCCGGTACCGCGCGGGAGAGCGAAACCTACAGCCTGCTCCTGTTCTCCACCGCCGGCGCGGTGCTGCTGGCCGGGGCGAACGACCTGCTCGCCCTCGCCGTCGGGTTCCTGCTCGCCAGCATCCCGCTCTACGCGCTGATCGGTCTTGCCCACACCGCTGCCGGCGCCGAAGCCGCGCTGAAGACGTACCTGTTGGGAGCCTTGTTCGGGATCCTGCTCCTGCTGGGCGTCACCGTGCTGACCGGCCTGTCCGGCACCACCACCTATCCCGAACTTTCGCAGCGCCTGCCGGACATGCCCCGCGGGGCGGTCGCGGTCGCTGCGGTGGCTCTCCTCGCAGGGCTGATGTTCAAGGCCGGCGGCGTACCCGCGCATTTCTGGGTGCCCGACGCCGCGCAGGGCACCTCCGCCACCGCGGCGACGTTCCTGACCACCGTTCCGAAGATCGGCGCGCTGATCGCCGTCTTCCGACTCGCCGGCGTCCTTCCCACCTCCGTGTCCTGGGCGGTCGCGGTGGCTGTCGTGGCAGCCGTCAGCATGACCCTGGGAAACCTGGCCGCCTACTGGCAATCGGACCCACGCCGGCTGCTCGGCTGGTCCACCGTCAGCCAGGTCGGGTTCCTGCTCGTGCCCATCGTGGCCATTGGACGAAGCGACCTGGCACTGCCGTCGCTGCTGCTGTACCTGGCCGGCTACACGGTGACGAACATCGCCGCGTTCGCGGTCACCGCCGCCCTTCCGGAGCACCGCGACCTCACCGACTTCCGGGGCCTGGCCTACCGGCGGCCGGGGCTCGCCGCGGCCCTGCTGGTCGCCCTCCTCGGCCTGGTGGGCACCCCGCCGACGGCGGTGTTCGTCGGCAAGCTCACCACCGCGACCGCCGCCTGGGACGGCGAGTACGCCTGGCTCGCCGTCGTCGTGTTCGTCAACAGTGTGCTCAGCCTCTTCTACTACCTGCGCTGGATCGTTCCCGTGTACCGAGAGCCCGGCGACTCGGCGGTGACCTCCGAGGCCGTCCTGCGGCGCGTCACGGCGCGGACGGCCATCCTCGCGTCGGCCGTCAGCCTGGCGCTGGGGCTGGTGGCCGGACCGCTCTGGTACGTGGTCAGCCGCTAGCCCTCGGTGACACTTTGGCTGCTCGGGCCGTCCCCTCTTCAACTATCGGCCAATAGTAGGTAAGGATGTGGGCGAACCCGCCGCGGGTGGGGCCGCTACCGCGCAGCCCCGCCCGCTTCCCAAGGCCAGAAGGAGTCCGTGCTGGTGGCATCCCTGCCCCTTCGCCGTCCCCCCGCGAGCCACCCGCCCGTCCGTCGCGGCGGGCTGGCCCGCCGTGCACTCGTCCTGCTCGCGGCCGCTGCGCTCGGCGCCGGGCTCCTGGCGGCACCGGTCCACGCCGCGCCCTCGGCGGACGAGATCGAAGCGCAGATCGACAAGCAGTGGGAACAACTCGAGCCCACCATCGAAGGCTTCAACAAGGTGCGGGCCCAGCTGAAGGTCAACCAGAAGAAGGCGGCGGACCTCGAGAAGAAGATGGCCCCGCTGGAACTGGAGTCCGCCGCTGGCGATGAACCGGGTCGGCGCTATCGCCGCCCGGTACTATGTGCGGGGCCCCTCGCAGGAACTGGGTGCCCTTCTGGTGAGCACCAAGCCTGGGACCCTCGCCGAACAGTTGGTGATCCTCGACCGGCTTGCGGCCCAGCAGCACCAGGAAATCGCCGGTGTGCTGGCTGTCCGCGACCGGTACCAGGCGCAGAAGAAGAAGCTGGACGAGCTGATCGCCGCGGAGGTCAAGCAGCAGGACGAGTTGGCGGCGAAGAAGAAGCAGATCGACGCCGAGATCAAACGCCTGACCGCGTCGCTGCCGAAGACGACGGTGAAGGTAACGGGCTGCCCCACTATCAGCGGCGTGGTCAGCAGCGCCGCGCAGACGGCGATCCGCGTCGCCTGCCAGCAGGTCGGCGACCCGTACGTCTGGGGGGCCGACGGCCCGGACGCTTTCGACTGTTCTGGGCTCACCCAGTACGCCTACAAGGCCGCGGGTATCTCGCTCACTCACTTCACCGGCGCGCAGTGGAACGAGGGTCGGCCGGTGTCCCGGGCCGACGCCCGCCCCGGCGACCTGATCTTCTTCTTCAGCGACCTGCACCACATGGGGCTGTACCTGGGTAACGGCCTGATGGTGCACGCGCCGCGGGCCGGTAAGCCGGTCAACGTCCTGAGCATCACCTACATGCCGGTCGCCGGCTTCCGCCGCGTCACCTGAACCGTCGGTCGATGACAGGAGGCTCCCATGGCCGAAGGCCGCGGGAGCCTCCTGTCACCCCGGGGGATAGGTCAGGCTGTTACTCCTGGTACGCCAGGTTGATCATCATGCCGGTCTCGGCGTGGTAGATGTTGTGGCAGTGGGTCATCCACTGGCCCGGGTTGGTCGCGTCGAACTCGACCGCGACGGTCTGCTTCGGCACCACGATCACCGTGTCCTTGCGGACGCCGGTGTCGGTGACGGCGAACGTGTGGCCGTGCACGTGCATGGGGTGGAACATCGTGCTTTGGTTGACGAACTCCAGCCGCACCCGCTCGCCCTGGCCGACCAGCAGCGGGTCGAGCTTGTCGGTGGTGGTGCCGTTGATGGTCCACCGGTAGGGCATCATCGAGCCGCCCAGTTCCAGGCGGTGCACCCGATCGGCCTTGCGGCGCTCCAGTTTGACGGCGTCGGCAGGGCTCAGGCCGCCGGTGAGCAGCACTCGGAGGTCCAGCTCCGCAGGGTGGACAGTCGCGGCCGGCGGGCTGCCGGCGCCGGTGCGGACCACGGCCACGCCTTGGCCGCTCTTGCCTTCGGCGACCGCGACCAGGGGAAAGACGCCGTCGCCGAGGTCCACGGTGACGTCCGCCCGTTCCCCCATGCCGAGCACCAGGGCGTCGCAGGCGGTGGGGGTGACGGGGAAGCCGTCGGTGTGGGTGACGGTGAGACGGTGGCCGCCGAGGGCGATCCGGAACGCGGTGTCGGAGGCGGCGTTGACGAGGCGGATCCGCACCCGCTGGCGCGGTCGACCGGTCAACGTCACCGGGGCGTCCGGTGCCCTGCCGTTGATCAGATAGTGCGGGTAGACCACGTCTCCTGCCCCACCTAGCAGGGGCGAGGTCATGCTCTCCATGCCGCCCATCGACATGCCGCTCATGCCGCCGTGCTCCATGCCGGCCATGCCGTTCATGCCGGCCATGTCGTCGTGGCCGCCCATCGACTGCAGCGACGCCAACACGTCGTCGGGTGTGCGGCCGGTGCCGTCGACCCAGTCGTCGAGCACCACGATCCACTCCTGGTCGTACCGGCCGGCCTCGTGCGGGTCGTCGACCACGAGCACACCGTAGAGAGCGCGGTCGAGCTGGACTCCCGAGTGCGGGTGGTAGAAGTAGGTGCCCGGGTCAGGGGCGGTGAACTCGTAGGTGTGCGTTCCGCCCGCAGCGATCGACCGCTGGGTCACTCCGGGCACGCCGTCCATGTCGTTGCGCAGCGCGACGCCGTGCCAGTGCACGCTCGTCTCGGTGGCCAGACCGTTGGCCACCTCGACGCGGAGCACGTCGCCGGCCCGCGCGCGCAGCAGCGGACCCGGCGCGGAATCCTGGTAGCCCCAGGTCTGCACCTGCCGGCCGCCGAGGTCGAGGGTGACCGGGCGCGGGTTGAGCCTCGCGGACACGGTGCGGGCGCCGGCCCGCCGTCGCGCTGCCTCGGTCCGGGCCACCAGGTCCCCGCCCGGAGCCACGAGACGGGGGTCGAACAGCCCGCCGGCCCAGGCGGCGGCGCCGGCCGTGCCGGCGATACCGACCGTGCCGGCGATTCCGGCCAGCAGTCGTCGGCGGGTGAGGGTGGGGGACATGGCTGCTCCTTCGGCTGCGAGGAACCCTGTCTGCAGCCTGACCTTCGCCGCGGGCCGACGGCCACGTCGCACGGCTTTCTTCAGTGAATCTTCATGAGCGATCGCCGGTGACCTGGGTCCGCCCGGCCTGACCGGCAGGGCAGGATTGGCCCATGGGTGTACGTGTGCTGGTGGTCGACGACGAGCGCAGCCTGGCCAAGGTCGTCGCCAGCTATCTGGAGCGCGACGGTCACGAGGTGAGCTGCGTCTTCGACGGCCGGTCGGCGGTCGCGGCCGCCCGGCGGGACCGGCCCGACGTGGTGGTGCTGGACCTCGCCCTGCCGGGCCTGGACGGCATCGAGGTCTGCCGCCAGATCCGCACGTTCACCGACTGCTACGTGGTCATGCTCACCGCCCGCAGCGAGGAGGTCGACAAGCTCATCGGCCTCGGCGTCGGCGCGGACGACTACCTGACCAAGCCGTTCAGCCCGCGCGAACTCGTCGCCCGGATCCGCGCCATGCTGCGCCGTCCCCGCGCCGCCGTGGCCCCGGCCGCGGAGCAGTCGACCCGGACGGTCGGCGGGCTGCGGGTCGACCTGGCCGGCCGTGAGGTGTACGTCGACGAGCAGCCCGTGGAACTCACCCGGACGGAGTTCGACCTGCTTGCCGCGTTGTCCGCGCAGCCGGACACGGCGCTGCGCCGCCGGCAGCTCATCGACGCGGTGTGGGGTGCCGACTGGGTCGGCGACGAGCACCTCGTCGATGTGCACATCGCCCACCTGCGCCGCAAGCTCGGCGACGATCCCGCCGGGCCCCGGTTCATCCGCACCGTCCGCGGCATCGGCTACCGGATGGGGCGGGGATGAGACGACAACTGGGACTGCCGGGCCGGCTTCTCGCCGCCCAGGCCCTCGTGGTGCTGGTCGGCGCGGGAACCCTCGGCCTGGTGGCGGCCGTGGTCGGGCCGGCGATCTTCCGGAGCCATCTGAGGCGGGTGACCGGTCCGGTCGACCCCGGGACCGCTCATCACGTCGAGCAGGCGTACGCCTCGGCCAGCGCCCTCGCCCTGGGGGTCGCGATCGCCGTATCGCTGCTCGCCGCCCTCGCCGTCAGCGCCTACCTGGCTCGCCGCCTTGCCCGACCGGTCACCCAGTTGGCGACCGCCGCCGCGGACGTCAGCCGGGGCGACTACGCGGCACGGGTCAACGGTCCCGGCCTCGGTCCGGAGTTCGACACGGTCGCCGCCGCCTTCAACACGATGGCCGCCCGGCTGGCCGACGCGGAGGCGACCCGCCGCCGTCTGCTGGCCGACCTCGGCCACGAGCTGCGTACTCCGTTGGCCACCATCGAGGCGTACGTGGACGCGGCCGAGGACGGGATCGCGGTCGAGGGCGAGGACACCTGGACGGTGCTGCGGGCGCAGACCACCCGGCTGCGCCGTCTGGCCGAGGACGTCGTCGCGGTGTCCCGCGCAGAGGAGCACCAACTCGACCTGCGCCCCCGACCGGTCGCCGTCGGTGAGCTGGTCAGCGCTGCCGTGGCCGCCGCCCGGCCCCGGTACGCGGCGAAGGGCCTCACCCTGCACGAGCAGGTGGCACCGGACGTCGGAGTGGTCGACGCCGACCCGGTACGGATGGGGCAGGTGCTGGGCAACCTCCTCGACAACGCCCTGCGCCACACCCCACCGACCGGGCGCGTCAGCGTGCACGCCACCCGGGCTGCCGACGAGGTGCGCGTCAGCGTCACCGACACGGGAGACGGCATCGACGCGCGGCACCTGCCGCACGTCTTTGAACGCTTCTACCGGGCGGACGCCGCCCGGGACCGCGAGCACGGGGGATCGGGCATCGGGTTGGCCGTCGCCCGCGCTATCGTGACCCAACACGGCGGCAGGATCACCGCCGCCAGTGAGGGCCCCGGCCGGGGCGCGATGTTCACCGTCGCCCTGCCCGGCGCAGGGCCCGCCGCAGGCAGCTGACGAAGCGCGTGGGGGAGGCCCGTCAGCGCAACCCGTCCAGCCTGCGGCGGTACTCCTCGTCGTCCAGCTCGCCACGGGCGTAGCGCTCGGCCAGGATCCGCCGGGCGGAGTCGCCGTGGTCCGTCGCGCGTCGGCCGGTGCCGACCGTGAGCCAGACCGCCGCGACGATGATCACGGCCAGGACCAGCCAGCCGACCATCATCAGACCCATCGGCCAGAACCAACCGTTGCCATCATGCATGTGGGTCACGTCCTTTCCGCTGTCGGACCCTGCTGTTCTCCTGGACCTGACGGCGTCGCCGGCATACCCGTCGCCGCTGCCGGCTCACCTGACCGACGAATTCGTCTCCGACGGGCCGCGGCGCTCGCTGCCACCGGAGTGACCGCTGTGGTCACCGTGGCCGCCGTGCATGAACAGCATCATCAGCGGGCAGGCGAGCGCGAGCAGCCCGTACGCCACCGAACGTGCCGGCACGCCGATCGCCAGCGCCCCCGCGATGAGGATCACCAAGGCGGTCACGTACAACGGCAGATGTCGCCTCATCACCGGTCTCCTTTCTCGTAGCTCCCAAACCGAGCCTGCTCCCGGGTTCCGCCGGGCGGCAGCGCCTACCGGCCCCGGCCGTACGGTCGAAGGTCCTACCCCCTCCGGGTAGCGGTAACAGGAAGCGCTCAAGACCACGTACCAGCAGCCTTGCCCTATACCCCCTAGGGGTATATGTTCGAGGCGGAGGTGGACCTCATGACACGCCACGACACCCACCATGCCCCGCTCGCGACGGCACCCGAGCACCCGCACCCCGCTCACGGCCACGTCGCCGAGCGGCACGCAGATCACACGCCAGAGCGTCGCCCGCCGGATCAGCCCCAGCACCACGACCACCACGGGGGACACGGCGGCGGACACGACAAGCACGCCGGGCACGACCCGGAGCAGTTCCGGCGCAAGTTCTGGCTGAGCCTGGCGCTGACCGTGCCGATCGTCGCCACCAGCCACATGATCATGGACTGGTTCGGCTACACCCTCGACTTCCCCGGCATGACCTGGGTCGGGCCCGTCCTGGGGTCCCTGGTCTTCGCCTACGGCGGCTGGCCGTTCCTGGCCGGCGCCGTTCGGGAGGTCCGCGACCGGGCTCCCGGCATGATGCTGCTGATCGCGATGGCGATCACCGTCGCGTACGCCGCCTCGCTGGCCACGAGCCTGGGTGCGTTCAGCCTCGACTTCTGGTGGGAACTCGCCGCGCTGGTCACCATCATGTTGCTCGGGCACTGGCAGGAGATGAAGGCGATCGGGCAGGCCCAGGGCGCCCTGGCGGCCCTCGCCGCCCTGCTGCCCGACGACGCCGAACGCCTCGACGACGCCGGGCAGCCGCACCGGGTGCCCGCCGGCGACCTGCGCGTCGGCGACCTGGTCCTGGTCCGCTCCGGCGGCCGGGTTCCCGCCGACGGACGGATCGTCGACGGGGCCGCCGAACTCGACGAGTCCATGGTCACCGGCGAGTCCCGGCCCGTGCCCCGTACGGTCGGCGACAAGGTGGTCGCCGGCACCGTCGCCACCGACTCCACCCTGCGGGTCCGCGTCGACGCCGTCGGCGAGGACACCGCCCTGGCCGGCATCAGCCGGCTCGTCGCCCAGGCGCAGGCGTCCGCCGGCCGCGCGCAGGTGCTCGCCGACCGGTTCGCCGCCTGGCTGTTCTACCTCGCCACCGCCGCCGCGCTGATCACCTTCGGCACCTGGTGGGCACTGGGCGACGTCAACGAAGCCGTGGTCCGTACGGTGACGGTTCTGGTGATTGCCTGCCCGCACGCCCTCGGGCTGGCCATCCCGCTGGTCATCGCCCTGTCGACCGCGGTGTCGGCGAAGGCGGGCATCCTGGTCAAGGACCGCATGGCGCTCGAACGCATGCGTGGCGTGGACGCGGTGCTGTTCGACAAGACCGGCACCCTGACCAAGGGCGCCCACACCGTTACCGCCACCGCCGCCACCGCAGGGCTCACCGAGGACGAGGTGCTGCGGGTCGCCGGCGCGGTGGAGGCCGACAGTGAGCACCCGCTCGCCCGGGCCCTGGTGCGGGCAGCCCAGGGGCACGGTCTGATTGCCACGGCGCGGGACTTCCGCTCCCTGACCGGACGCGGCGTCCAGGCCGTGGTCGACGGCACCTCCTACGCGGTCGGCGGTCCGGCGCTGTTGCGGGAGCTCGATGCCACTGTGCCCGCCGACCTGGCGGACGCCAGCAGCCGGTGGTCGGCCCGCGGCGCGGCCGTCCTGCATCTGCTGCGGCTGCCGGCGGACGGCCGACCCGAAACGATCGGCGCGTTCGCGCTGGAGGACGAGGTCCGGCCGGAAGCCCGGGAGGCGATCACCGAGCTGCGGGAACAGGGCGTCAAGAAGATCGTGATGATCACCGGAGACGCCCGCCCGGTCGCCGAGGCGGTCGCCGCCGACCTGGGCTTCCGCCCCGGTGTGGACGAGGTGTTCGCCGAGGTGCTCCCGGCGGACAAGGACCGCGCGGTCGCCGACCTGCAGGCGCGGGGCCTGACGGTGGCCATGGTCGGCGACGGGGTCAACGACGCGCCCGCCCTGGCCCGCGCCGACGTCGGCATCGCGATCGGCGCCGGCACCGACGTGGCCATCGAATCCGCCGGTGTCGTCCTGGCCTCCTCCGACCCGCGCGGCGTCACCGGCGTGATCCGGCTGTCCCGCGCGTCCTACCGCAAGATGGTGCAGAACCTGGCCTGGGCGGCCGGCTACAACGTGGTCGCGATCCCCGTCGCGGCCGGCGCGCTGGCGTGGGCGGGCGTGGCGCTCAGCCCGGCGGTCGGCGCGGTGCTGATGTCCGCCTCCACCATCGTGGTGGCGCTCAACGCACAACTGCTCCGACGGGTCCGCCTCACCCCCGGACGCCGTTGAACGTCCCGCTCTGGCCCGGCCGGCTCGCCGCAGGCCGGGCCAGAGCCGTCACGAGGGATCCGGGCGGCGACACGGACCGCCGGTAGGCGACCGCGACGGCCAGGGACAGCACCACGATCCACCCGGAGGCCAGCACCAGCGCGCCGAGTTCGTCGAACCCCCGGGTCAGCGCGCCGTCGAGGAGAACCCTGACGCTGCCGTAGCCGGGAAGCGCCTTCGCCCAGGACGGCGGCTGGGAGCGCAGCATCGGGCTCTGGCTGATGCCGAGGTCGAGAAAGGGCAGCAGAAACGCCATGAACACCCCACCGACCCGGCCGAAGACCGGCGCGAGCAGCGCACCGACGAGCGCGTACGTGCCGGCGACCAGAAGGTTCCCGGCGGCGTACACCGGCCAGCGGACCGCGTCGAACACCGACGCCGTGGTGGCCAGCGACACCACCGTGGCCAGCAACGCCGCGGCGGCGAGCACCCCGAGCCGGCCGGCCAGCAACGCCGCCGGACGCAACCCCGCCAGGGCCGCGCGGCGGTCGCCGGCGCGGCTGTCCAACAGCGTGAACAGACCGGCCAACGCCGCCAGCGAGGCGACCGCGATGGGCGCCATCGTCGCCCCGTGCACCTCGGGCATCGGGTAACTCCCGGCCAGCCGCCGGCCGTGCTCCCGCACCGTCACCGTGATGGGCTGGTCGGGAGTGATCGCGTCCGCCAGCAGGATGAAGATCACCGGCACCGCGACGTAGAGCGCCCACAGGGCCGGATTGCGGCGGGCGTCGCGCCACGCCGCCCGGCCGGCGCCCGCAAGCTGGGCCCGCCACCCGCCCGGCCGCTGCCGGCGACGGGGCTGCCCGGCGCGGCGGGTACGCCGCACCGCGAGGGTCCAGGCGACCGCGACCGCCGCGACGGTCCACACCAGGGCCCAGCCGACGTCGCCGAGCCGGCCGGCGTGCCCCGACGGGAGATCCACCATCCACGAGGTGACGAAATGCGTCGGCAGTATCCGGGTGCCCACCCGCTCCTGGGCCCCCATCGCCGGGCCGAGAAAGACGTCCAGGATCCAGATCAACAGCACCACCACCGAGCCGTTGACCGGGTTGCTCACTAGCGTTCCCACGGCCGTGCCGATGGCGACGTAGATGACCGCCGCCATGAGTGTGCCGACCACCACGTGCCCCGGGCGGTCGATACCGGTCCGGAGCGCGAGTGTGACCAACGCGATCGCGCTGACCAGCACGGCCAGCGCCAGCCCGGTGAGAAGCCGGGCCGCGACCATGCGTGCCGGCCGCAGCCCGGCCAGCACCACCCGTTGGTCAGTGTCGCGGGTGGCGGCGCTCTGGAAGTACATGCCGATGCCGGCGAGGAACGCCGCCGACCACGCGGCGGTGGCGTTCTCGACCGCCGCGCCGCCGCGGCCGCCGAGAATCCGCGCGGCATCGGCCAGGGTGCCCGCCACCACCGCCACGAAGACCACGGGTACGACGACCAGCAGCAGCAGGTTCACCCGGTTGCGGGCGTAGTCGGCCAGGAACCGCCGCACGAACGCCAGGACGGTCACCGGGATGCCACCCGGCCGTCCGTGATGGCCACGATCCGGTCGAAGCGCTCCTCGTCCACCACGAAGTGGCTGATGACCAGTGCGCTGCGGCCGGCCCGCCGGCGCTCGCCGACCAGGTCCCAGAACTTCTGGTACGTGTCCCAGTCGAAGCTCGCGTAGGGCTCGTCGAGCAGCATCAGTTCCGGGTCCGGCAGCAGGGCCAGTGCCAGGTTGAGCTTGGCGAGGGTTCCGCCGGAGAGCCGCTCGGCGCGGGTGCGGGCGTACCGGGGGAAGCCCAGTTGGTCATACAACGACTGCCGGGACCGCTCCGTCTCCTCCTCGGCCATGCCATAGGCGTGGCCGAACAGGTCGAAGTGCTCGTCGCAGGTCAGCCGCGGATACAGCTGCGGGCTCTGCGGGCAGTAGCCGATCCGTCCGCGGTGCGACACGGTCCCCGCGTCTGCGCGTAGCGCGCCGACCAGAATCTTCATCAGGGTGCTCTTGCCCGAGCCGTTCTCACCGATCACCCCGACCACCTGACCTGGCCCCAGGTCGAGATCCACCCCACGCAGCACGGGCAACGCCGCCGGAACGGTCCCCGACGGTAGGACTTGCGCAGGCCCCGGGCCGTCAGCACGGCCGTCCCCGGCGGCCGGTCGGCTGCGGATTCCTCACCGCCGGTCACAGGTCACCTCCGTGCGCACGGGGTGGTGGTGCGAGGGTTCGTACTGCCCCAGCTTAGGGGCGGTGGGGGAGGGGTACCGCCGTTACGCCGGGCCCGTCTGCAGCGGCTGCCACCGCGCACGGTGAGGGCGACGGGAGTGTCCCGGGTGGTTCCGCGCGCCTGCCCGGCATCCTGGTCTTCGTGGTGTGGGTCCCCTCGGCAGGGTGCCCATGCGTGCCATCTACTATGCGTGATTAGTAGACGCGTGTCGGGATCGCTCGTTCCTGCCCATCTCGGCACGTGTGCTCTCGTGACACACGAGGAGGTGGCGATGCGACAGGTGGCGGGTTACCCCCATCGCGCGACGCAGCGCGCGGCGACTCTGGCACTGGCCGGCGCCATCGGCGCGGCGGCGGCGTTCGTCCTTCGCTTCGATCCGACCGACCGGGTCGCCGACCCCACCGGCCCCTGCCTCTGGCACGCGATGACCGGCATCAACGGTCCGGGTTGCGGCGGCACCCGAATGTTCTACTACCTGCTGCACGGCGACCTCCTCGAAGCGGCCCGCCACCATCTGGCCGCTCTGATCGCCGTTCCCTTCCTTCTCTACGCGGGCATTCGCTGGGCCGGCGTCGCCTGGTTCGGGCGGGAGTTGCCTGCGCTGCGGTTGTCGCCACGCGTCTACTGGATCTATGGTGCCGCCTTCCTGCTCTACAGCACCGTGTTGCGCAACCTGCCGTGGCCACCGTTCAGCTGGTTCGACATCCCGAACCTGACCCCTTGATGCGGCGGCTTCAGACCTCGATCTCTGGCAGGCGGATTTGCACCGACTATCCTGGTACAGCATGAAAAGCGCGAAGGCGGGCGCGTCGGGCGGGCCGGAGCAGCGCGCGGCCCTGTGGCTGATGCTGCTCGTCGCACTGGCCTTCGGTGTTCTCGGCATGCACACCGTCGGCCACCATCCCAGCCTCAGGGGCTCCGGCGTCGAAAGCGCGATGGCGGACCTGCGGCACACACCCGTGGTGCCGGCAGGCGAGCAGAGCCTCAGCGGCTCGGACGGCCACGGTCGCGGCGTTGACGCATTCGCCGTATGTCTGGCGGTGCTCGGCGCGGCGGTCGTTCTCGCCTCCCTGTCGATGCTCCGGCGGTGCCGACGAGAACTGCCCGTATCCGCACGCGCCAGGCAGTGGACGTGGGGTCGAGGATGTGGCCCTCCGCCCCGACCTCCCCTCGGACTGCGGATGACCGCGGTGTCGGTCCTGCGGACATAGACCCTCGCGCGCCGCCAAGCCCCCATCACAGGACCGTCTGCCAACCACTAGCGACAAGGACCATTCACTCGATGAAGCGAACCATCCTGCGCCGGACTGCCCTTGCCGGTGTCGCCCTGTCCGCTCTGCTCGTCACTGCCGCCTGCGGCGGGGGCGACGACATGGCCGGCATGGACCATTCCAACAGCAGCCTGTCGACCGGCGCCTCGTCCGCAGCGAACGGCACGTTTAACGACGCAGACGTCATGTTTGCCCAGATGATGATTCCGCACCACCAGCAGGCCGTTGAGATGGCCGGCCTCGCTCCGAGCCGCGCGAAGGACCCGGAGCTGAAGGATCTGGCCGCCAAGATCAAGGCCGCCCAGGATCCCGAGATCACCACCATGAAGGGCTGGCTGACGGCGTGGGGGAAGCCCACGTCTCCGCCCAGCGGCCACAACATGCCGGTGATGTCGGCCTCGCCCGGGCATGACATGCCGGGGATGAATTCGGACATGCCGGGCATGATGTCCGACCAGGAGATGGCTGACCTCACGGCCGCCAAGGGCACTGACTTCGACAAGAAGTTCGCCCAAATGATGATCGCCCACCACAACGGCGCCATCGAGATGGCCAAGACCGAACAGGCCAACGGCAGCAACCCGGACGCCAAGGCTCTCGCCGCCAAGATCGCCGCAGACCAGGCGGCGGAGGTGCGGACCCTCCAGAAGATCCTCGACCGCCTGTAGGCGCGTACCTGTCCGGCCGGGCTCGAACTCTGGTTCGAGTCCGGCCGGTCCCTTTTCCGGCTGACCGCCCTGAATCCTGTGGCCGGGGCCTCACCTGCGGAATGCGGGAACCGGGCCGCCAGTTGGTCCTTAACCGCAGGCCGGAGCCGGACGCTCCGGGGTGTGCGTATCCCGGCTCGCAGGCGCGTGCCGAACCGAGAAGAGCGGCGAGTGGTCCGCGTGATCGCTGCGGCTCCCCGAGGAGAGGCGATACATGAACAACCCTGCCCGACGGTTTTCGGTCAGCAACACCCACAACTCCGCCGTGGTGAGGAAATGCGTGGCCGCGGCGGGAGTGGCTCTTGCCGGCATCGTCGCCGCAGGTCCGGCGACAGCTGCCTTTGCCAACCCGGCTGCTGCCGAGGCGACAGCCAGAGCAGCTTCCGGCAAACAGGTGAACGACTACACGTTCCAGGCGCAGCCCAACATCTACTACTGCGGTCCTGCCTCCACGCGGATCGCGCTGAGCGCGCAAGGAAAGATCGAAGACCAGGACAAGCTGGCGAGTGAACTTGGCACCACCTTCGCCGGCACCGCCTCGGCCTTCGAGATCACCCGAGTGCTCAACGACAGCCTGGGCGAGCGGGAGTACAAGACCGTGGAGATTCCCAACGAATCGGCCAGCGCCGACGAGGTGCACCGGCTCAGGGCCGACCTCACCAAGGCCATCGACGAGCAGCGCATCCCGGTGGTCAACGTCATCGGTGCCGCCGTGGGTGCCGAAGGCGTCACCCGATCCTTCCCCGTGGGGCACTACCTCACCGTGGTCGGCTACGACAGCGACGGGGGCCGTCTCAAGATCGCCGATCCCTGGCAGCCTGTCGGTGATGGCACCTACTGGATCTCGGCTGCGGACCTGGCGAACTGGTCCGCCTCGCGCGGCTACTCGGCCTGACCAGCACCGTGGGCCCCTCGCCGTTCTGGCGAGGGGCCACTGTGCGGCTCGGCGATCCGGCGACGGACCCCTCCACCGCGGTCGATCCGACGATCAGGCCCAGATCACGTGGGTGACGACCATGGTGCCGTCGGCGAAGTGCCGGACGTAGGTGGAGTGCCGGTCGGCGCGGGAGCCGCTGACCAGCGTGCCCCAGCACTCCGGGGAGTTGCCGACCGAGGCGCCTGCCGGCGCGGAGCCGACCGTGCTGGTCGAGTCGACGTGCGAGTAGATGGTGACCAGTTCGTCGTAGTCGTGCTGGTTGGGGTGCTGGTTGGTGCTCGGGTCGTTGGTGTAGTCCATGCAGGTGCCGAGGTTGGCGTTGTTGAAGTTCTCGTCCTGGTGGTCGAGGCCGAAGGTGTGGCCGACCTCCTGGCAGGTGACGAGGTTGCGCCACGCCGGGGTGTTGTACTGGGCGGTGTTGAAGTAGGTGTCGTTCAGCTTCACGGTGCCCTGGGTGATGTGGGTGCCGCCGGTGACCGAGATCGAGGCGATGCCGAGCCAGCCGTTGTTGCCGTAGGTGGAGTTGCACACCTCGACCCGACCGGCGGTGGCCTTGCAGGTCTTCGGGCTGACCGAGCCGGCCACGACGGTCGTTCCAGGACGGTGGACTTGCTCCAGTCGGCGGAGGCGCCGGACAGCGCCGAGTCCCACTGCGAGCTGACGTTGTCACCGAGCTTCAGGCTGAACGGGTTGGCGGTGCGAGCCCAGTGGTAGCCGCCCCAGCTGTGGTTGGCCTGGGCGGGCGACGGGAAGGCCAGCAGGGCGAGGGCGGCGGCACCGGCGGCGGCCAGCAGTTTATTGCGCATTCCAGCTCCTCTGGGAGTGCCGTGGAGGGTGGGTACGGCATCGACTCGGGTCACTTCATACGCCTGCCCTGGCGGGGGTGGAACCTTGCGGAACGCAACCTTTCCGCCGTCTGCAAATATGGACCATCGTCGAGGTCGTTCTGGCCGGGCCGCGCGCTCCTGAGGTATCGGGCCTCTGTGCTCGCCAGCCCTCACGGTCCCGGTGCGCCTTGCTGGCCTGGCGGGTCGCCCCGCGTACCCTTGCGGGCACGAAGGGAGCGCACGTGGCAGAGCTGGGCAGACTCGAGGCGGCGGTCATGGACGTCCTGTGGCGGGCCGGCCAACCTCTGCTGGTCAGAGAGGTCCTCGACGCACTGACCACCGACCGCGCTCTGGCCTACACGACGGTTCTCACCGTGCTCGACAACCTGCACCGCAAGGGTTGGGCGGCGCGTGCGAAGGATGGCAAGGCCTACCGTTATCGCCCAGCCGGCAGCCGGGAGGAAATCGCCGCTCGCACGCTGCGTCAGGTGCTCGAGACCAGCACGGACCCCGACCTGGTGCTTCTGCATTTCGCCAGGTCGGCCTCGGATCGGGAACTGCACATCATCAAGCAGGTGCTCCACGAGCGGGAGCCCGGGGCGTGAGCGTCGCGCTGGCACTGGTCGCCGGTGTCGTGGCCGCCGCCTGGTGGGGGCCCGTCGCGTTGCGATTCTGCTTCCGCCACGTTGCTGACCCGGTCGCCGTGCTGCTCGGCTGGCTCGGGCTGCTCGTCGCCGTGACGGCCACCTTCGGCGTCGCCGTCGCCGTGTTGCTCGCCCCGGGCGCTGCCCACGAGTGGGCACTGCATGACCTCGCCCGACTGTGTTGGCACTGGGCGCGGCCCAGCCGTCCCCCGGCCCTCGGCGAGGTCCTCGGCGGGGCGGGCGCTCTGGCCATGGTCGCGGCATTCACGAAGTTCGCCGCGTCCTGCGTCCGCCGCGCCCGGACGGCCGGTCGCGCCCGGCGCGTGCACGGGGATCTGCTGGCTCTCTCCGGCGGCGCGGCCGAGCCCGGTGACGGGGCGGTGCTGTGGATCCCACACCCCACCCCGTTGGCGTACAGCCTCGGCGGGGCCGGCGGGTTGACTGTGCTCGCCAGCTGTACCCGAGATCTGCCGGCGGATCAGCTCGCCGCGGTGCTGAGCCACGAGCGCGCCCATCTGCGCGAGCGCCACCACCTGCTGGTATCCGCCGTGGAAGGGCTTGCATCGGCCGTTCCCTGGCTGCCGCTGACGCGGGAAGCACCCGCCGCCGTCCGTCTGCTAGTCGAGCTGCGTGCGGACGCTGCGGCCGTCCGGGAGTGCGGCCATGCGGCCGTGCGCAATGCGCTCTTGAGCTTCGCTGGTGCGCCCCATCCGCCGTCCGCCCTGTCGATGGCCGGGGGAGAAGTGGGAGTCCGGTTGCAGCGGCTTCAGTCGCGTACCCCGCACGGCCGCAATCTTGCGACCCGGACCGCGTTCGCTGCGGCCGCCCTCGGGGCGCCCGTGGGCATCGGCATGCTCGCCGCGGTCCTCACCTGTCTCTAGACGGCCGCCGCGCACTCTGACGCGTGGGATGGAAGCGTCAGCCGGCGAGGCCACCGGTTTCATGGCCGCTGCTGGTCAGGTGGGCACGCAGTTGGTCGTCGGTGGGCTCGACCAGGAATTTGCCGTCCGGCCACACCAGGGTGGGAATGCGACGTTGCCCCTGCTGCAGGCCACGGATCAGGTCCGCCGCAGCCTGGTCCTCATCGACGTCGACGTACACGTACGGGATGCGGGCGGCGTCGAGCAGGGCGCGGCTGCGTCGCACGTCGGGACACCAGCCGGTGCCGTACACGACGAGCTCATCGGGGCGGGAACGATCGTTGACGGTCAACTCGGTCTCCTCGTCGCCGGGACGGATGGCAAGGCGGCATCCCTGGGCGCCAACCGGTGCCCCAGGGATGCGAGATGCCCCGCGGGTCAGTCCACGAGCTGGTAGCCGGCCCGCTGCACGACCGCGCGGACCTCGGCGGTGTCCAACGGGTTCTCGCTGAGAACGGTGATGGTGCCCGCGGCCACGTCGGCCTGGACGTCGGTCACGCCGGCGATCTCGGAGACGTGCCCGGTCACCTTCTTGGCGCAGCCGCCGCAGGTCATGCCGGACACCTGGTAGGTGCTCCGGGCGCCGCTGCCGGTGCCCTGGGCCGCCGGGGCGCTGTCGATCGTGATGGTGCCGCAGCCGCAGCTGGCTTCATTGCCGCACATGGGATCTCCTCGGTGTCGCAGACGATGGCGTGACGGTGCGCAAGGTCCGTCCGTCGACGGTCGGCTGTGCGCCGGCCCGCAGGCGTTTGAATATACCCCTCCCCGGTATGCCCCTCAAGACCTCGACCGATCCGTGTGCTTACCCTGGCATGTCATCCGGATCACTTGACGACAGGTACCGGTGGGGGGTACAAAATTGCCGCTACCCATACCCCCTAGGGGTAAGAAAAGGAGTGATCACGATGTCATCCGGATCGAAGCGCTGGTGGGCCCTCGGACTCATCGCCCTCGCCCAGTTCATGGTCATCATGGACACCTCGATCATCGGCGTCGCGCTACCACGCATACAGGCGGATCTGGGTTTCTCACCGGAGAGCCTGTCCTGGGTCTTCAACGCCTACGTCGTCGCGTTCGGCGGCCTGCTCCTGCTCGGCGGCCGGCTGTCCGACCTGTTCGGCGCCAAGCGGATGTTCGCCGCCGGCTGGGGTGTCCTGCTCATCGGCTCCGCCGCCGCGGGCCTGGCCGGCAGCGTCACGGTCGAACTGGCCGCCCGCGCCGTACAGGGAGCCGGTGCGGCGCTGATCGCCCCGTCGGCGCTGACGCTGCTGATGATGCTCTTCGGCGCCGAACCCAGGGAACTCACCCGGGCCCTCGCCCTCTACGGCGCGGCGGCACCCGCCGGTGGCACCGCGGGCGTCTTCCTCGGCGGCGTCATCACCGAATACCTCAGCTGGCCGTGGGTCTTCTACATCAACATTCCCATCGCCGCGCTCGCGCTGCTGGCCACCCCGGCCCTGATGCCCGCCGGCGGTACCCGCCGCGGTTCGCTGGACGTGCTCGGCGCCCTCACGGTCACCATCGGTCTCGGCGCCGCGGTGTACGGCATCGTCCGCGCCCCCGAGGTGGGCTGGGCCTCTGGGCAGACCTGGCTGGTGCTCGCCGGAGCCGTGGTCGCCCTCGCGGCGTTCGTCGCCATCCAGGCGGCCCGCCGGGAGCCGCTGATGCGGCTGTCGATCTTCCGGGCGCCGAACCTCGCCGCCGCCAACGTCGCCCAACTTCTGCTCGGTGCGGCGTGGATCCCGATGTGGTTCTTCCTCAACCTCTACCTGCAGCAGGTCCTCGGCTACAGCGCCTTCCCCAGCGGCGCGGCACTGCTGCCGATGACCATCCTCATCATGATCGGCATGATCGCGCTCGCCCCGCGCGCCATCGCCCGCTTCGGCCCGAAGCCCATGGTGGTCACCGGCCTCGCGGTCCTCGCCGTCGGACTCGGCTGGCTCGCGTTGGTCCGCCCCGACGGCAGCTTCACCGTTGACGTGCTGCCGGCCTCGCTGGTCGCGGCGCTGGGTATGTCGCTGGCGTTCATCCCGTCGCTCGGTACGGCGATCTCCAGCGCCCGCCCCGAGGAGGGCGGACTCGCCTCCGGCATCGTCAACACCGGCTACCAGGTCGGCTCCGCGCTCGGCCTGGCCGCGATGACCGCGGTCGCCTCCGCCGCCGGCGCCGACCGGCTCGGCGATCTGCCCGCCCTCACCGACGGATACTCCGCCGCCTTCGTCGGCGCCGGGATCATCGCCGCCGCAGGCGCCCTCACCGCCGGTCTCACCCTCCGCGCGGCCAAGCGACAGCCTGTTAACGAGGCCGAGACAGTACCCGCGGCCTGACCGAATCCATCAACCGCCTGTCTGACGCCGGTGGATGAGTCTGATCCCGACTGATCCACCGGCGCATTCATACGATCAGCGCCCGACCCACGCGAGGCGGCCCTGGCGGTGAGGTGCCCTCGACTCCTGTCACGCGCTGCTGCCGACTACGTCTCGGCGTTGACGAGGATCGCGGTGACCAGCACGACGGCGACCATCAGCAACGCCTCGACCAGGACAGTGCGGCGTAGCTGATAAGTGGCGTCCATCGCGCGGTCATCCAGCCTGGGCACGACGCGCCGGCTGTTGTACAGCCCGACGAGGGCAACAGCCGCCACCAGGGCGACCTTGACGAGAAGCACCCGCCCCCAGTCGGTGGTCACGAGATGGCCCGGCCGTTCCAGGATCAGCAGGGTCAACGCGACGCCAGCGACACCCGTGAGCGCTACCGCGGCGGTGGCCGGTATGGAGAATCGCACCGCCATTTCGGCGGCACCCGTCGGTACGCCGAGGCGGGCGCGGCTCAGCAACAGGGCAGCCAGGAGAAGAACTCCGCCGACCCACACCGCGGCGGCAATGGTGTGGGCGAAATCGGCCGCCACGACGACGGCCCGAGGTTCCGCGGTGACGGTGTGCCCATCGACCAGAAAGGAACCCAGCAGCAGTGCCACGGTGACCGCCATGAGCACAGGCCGCACCGGTCGCGCTCGCACCCGCTGAACGCCGTCGCCGGCCGCGCTGACGGCGGCAGCCGTCACCAGGTTCCGGGAGTCGGTGGGTATCGCTGCGACGGTCGGAACGGAGTGACGCCCGACCGCGTGCCGGCCCCGAATCAGCGCCGCTTCGAGTGAACCGGACACGAGCAGACCGGCCGCACCGGTGAGTCGCAGGACCAGGCCGGCGGCCACCGGTGTCTGGCTGAGGGCGGTCACCGACGAGGCGCTGGCCGCCGAGGCGAAGGTGCCCTGCTCGCTGAAGACCGCCGCGAGTGCAACCAGCTCAAAGGCCGCTCCAGCCGCCACCGCCAGCCCCGCCGTCCGCACCCAGATCTGCACCACCCGGATGTCACTGCGTGTGCCGACCAGTGTGGTCAACGCGAAGACAAGACCACCGACACCGAGCAGGATCGCCCCGTAGGAAAGCCAACGCCCGACGGCGCCGACAAACCGCACCGGCGCCTGTTCCGCGTCGGCGGTGTGGCCAACAGCGTGTCCTCCCGCGTGTGCCGACGGCGAAGCCGGGGGCACACCTGGCCCACCATGGCCGGCATGTCCGTGCGGGCTGGCTGTTGCCTGGGGTTTAGCGGCCGTTCCGGGCGTCGGGGGAGGCGAGGCCACCGTAAACGTGATGACACCCGTCAGGGGGTGGGCGTCCGGGGCCGCGACGCTCCATCGCAGCTTGAACGTGCCGGTGGTCAGGCGAGCGGTCGGGTGGACCAGCCACGTTCGGCCTCCGTCGGGCGTGTGGCTGGCGGCCGGTAGGCCGATGCCGTTGCCGTCGGAAAGCTTGAATCCCGCTCCTGTGGGCGTGCCGGCGGCGCTGAGCGTCAGCCGGATCTCCTGGACGGCGCCGTCGATCCGCGCGCCGTCGGCCGGAACGGCCCGGAGCAGCTTGAAATGTGCGGCCGCAGGGGAAGCGAACCCGAGGGCCACGATGAGGGCGGGAAACAGCGCCAGCCACACCCGAATTGCCCAGCGCGCGGCGCGACGTGCTGGCGACTGAGGACATGCGAGACCCGGCGATGCAGCAAGCAAGGTCAGGCCGCCCGGCGACGCCGCTGGAAAGGCACTGTTGATCCTTCCGCCAAGGAGGCGCGGGCCGGTGCCCACACATCGCTCCCACGTGGTGCGGTCGCCATCCTAGGTCAACTACTACCCGCCCTTAGTAGGGGCGGGTCAGCTTCGACGATCCAGAAAGTCAGGTTGGGGGAGAGCGCCAGCATGGTGGCATCGCCGACTCGCAACGGCGACGGACTGCGCCGGGAGTGGTGCGAGGCATTGCCGCGGTCCCGGTCAGCCGTGGTCGGGTCGCTCTGTGGCCCCGCGGTGACGGATTTTGAAGCGGGCCACCGCGATCAGCGCGACGATCATGCTCTCGTACGCGGTTCCCACTTGCTTCGCGCGGCGCGCGCCCAACCGTCGGCAGGGCGGCGATCCGGCCTTACGCCGCCCGCCGGGATTGGGTTGATTTTCGTCGAAGCCACGTCGACATTCGAACGTCGAGCTACCCGCGGTCTGCGCGGGCTGACTGCCGGGTGTCACGAGCGCCGCCAACTTCATCTCCATGAACGCCTGTGCGGTAACGGGGAGCTCGCACTGACTTGTGTCTGCGCGCGGCCTCGGCCCGTACCACCACTACCGCCGCTGCTGCCGGCCCGGGTTTGCTGAATTGTGACTGAAATTGGTGTGGGGCTACGTACGGCCGCCCAGGAAACGGCCATTCGGGTGAGTATGCGGCGATCGGCCAAGCAATTGAGCGCCAACAGCATTCCGATGTCCGGTTACGTCCCGAGGGTTCCGCTATAACTGCTCGTCCCATTGAGTGGCATGAGTAACTGGAGGTTCCGATCAGAGTAGCGATGTTCGAGGCTTATGCAGGTGGGAGCCCTTGGCATACGACGTACCCACCGGTAATGTCGGCGCGTCCGGTGCGGTTTCCGATCGCAAGTGGCGACGCCGCTCCGACCCGCCTAATCGTGATCTCATGAACCGGGGACCCAGGCAACACCGGGGTGAATCCGCGAGCCACGGCCCGCGGTAGGGCGTACTTCCCGCCCGAATCCGTCAGCTAACCCGGTAGGCGGCCACGGAAGGAGTGCCAGCCTCGTGCGAAACACCTCCCGATACTCCCCACGCCTCCACGGCATCGCGGTGCCGACACTCGCCTGACTGTGAGTCCCGGCAACTGCCCCCCAGCCCGGCCCACCGGGCGCTCCCCATCCCCGCGGCACCCCGCCCAGTCACAACGTGCGTGAGTTCCTCCGCGCGTCGGGCCGGCCTGTGCCGCTCCAGCCCGTGGAGGAACACATGAAGCACCACATGAAGCGTCAGCTGCGGCGTCTTGTGACCGAGCGCCCGTACAAGATCATCGCCGGCTCCGCCGCGGCGCTCGTGCTCGCCAGCGGCGTCGGCACGGCGCTGGCCGCCACCGATCACAACGCGCCCGTCCGCCAGGGGAACACCGCCGCCGGGCTGGCTCCGCGGCTCGGTGATGTCGCCACCCGCGGCGAGGCTCGCGTCGCCGCCGAGCCGTCGCCGTCAGCGAAGGACAGGGCCACGACCGACCCGGACGTGACCAAGAAGGCGAGGCCGAAGCCTCCGTCGACCAAGGTCCTCGACCACACCTACGAGGCGCAGACTGCCTACTGGAACTGCGGCCCGGCCGCTGTGCGCAACGCGCTCAGCGCGAGCGGCGTCGAGACCACCCAGGACGCGATGGTCGCCCCGCTGAACGCTGGCGAGAACGGCACCAACTCGGCGGAGGACACCACTCGCGGGCTCAACCAGATGGTCAAGGGCAACCCGTACCGGACGCACATGATCCCGGGCCAGGCCGCGACGCCGGCGCAGATCGACCAGCTCCAGGCCGACGTGGTCACCGCCATCACCGACGGCCGTGCCGTGGTCGCCAACACCGTCGGCTCCGCGACCGATACAGACGGCGGCTGGCACTCCTTCCCCGGCGGCCACTACATCGCCGTGGTCGGATATAAGGACGACGGCCGGACGGTGCGGATCGCCGACTCCGCCGACCCGAACATGGCCGCCTACTGGATGACCACCATCGACCTGGCGAACTGGATGGCCACCCGCGGCTACTCCGCCTGATCCCATCTCCGGCCCTCGGGCACCGGCTCGTTCGAGCCGGTGCCCGTCGCCTTTCGGTTCGCGCCCAGTAGCAGGCAGGACGGCACGTCGTGCGCCCTCTGGTATGGCTCAGCCGATCATCTTGTGCGGTCAGGTTAGGTGCCGCCCGACGCGGCGGGCAGGGGCGAACACGTACAGGTCCAGCATGCCGGGTGGGTTGGCCAGGCCGGGGCCGCCGGCGCGAAATCCGAACCAGCCCCTCTGTGGACTTTGGTGCGTCACCGATAACGGCATGACGCCGACACGGGAAACTCCATAGTGCCGCTCGCTGCTATAGGATTACGGCATGAGCACCCATGCTGAGCATGGGTGCCGTGACTTTGTGTCCGAATCCCTCGGACACAACATCTCCACATATTGATCATGGGTTGAACGGGCTCACTTGCCTGAGGCTCCTGTGGTCGGTGTACATCGTTCCTGATCGCAGATGATGCTGATCTTGTTTCTGTGCAGGAGCGCGGCCAGGTCATGCGGGTTCTGGGCGTCGCTGGCGAGGCCGGGATGTCCCATCAGTCGCGCGATGATGTGGTCTTCCCTGAGGTAGAGCATCTTGCGTCGGCCGTTGGTGGGCTGTTGGGTGCTGGTGTGGCCTTGGCGGCATCGGTAGCCCGGACGCTGGTTGATCCAGTGGGATTCCAGTCTTCGGCCGCATGGTGCGCAGCGCAGCAGGCCGGTGAACAGGTAGCGGCGGGCAGTCCCGTCGTGGCTGGCCACAACTGCACACCGTGCTGTTCGAGCAGGGGTGCCAGGTGCTGCAGCTGGTTGGCGGAGAATGCTCGTTCGTATTCGCCGACCACGATCGCGTCGAACCCACGGTGCGGATCGGGGAGCGCGGCCAGCAGCGCGGCGGCCTGCGGACGCTGCCGCCAGCCGCGGCGGCGCGAGCAGCCGGCATCGAAGTACTCGGCGACGATCAGCCCGTGACCGGCGACGAGTTCGCTGGCGCAGTCCCGCTGCCAGTGCCGGGACGTCACCCGGTCTTGATGCTCGATGGTCGACATCCGGCCGTAGAACGCAAACCGCAGACCACCCTGCCGCCGGACGCGCGGCTGCGCGCCGGCGTGCGGCTGGCTGTTGAGCCATCGGGTCATGGGATCCGCGGGATCGTCACTCTGGTGGTCCGACACGCCAACATTTCTACGAAGGATCTTCATGGTCGAGTCGGACAAAAAGTCCGCTGCGCTGGATGAAGGGCTGTCGGGCCGGAGCCGGTGGTAGCCGCCCGAACAAGGCGGTCCAGCTACGACCGCCCGATGCAGGCCGCGCCGACGAGTGGCCCACGGGACTTTCGAACGCGACGTGGTGACGCAGTGGTTCGCCGACCTTGAGATAAGCATCCGGGGCAGGACGGGAACCCGCACCCGCACGACGGCTGCGGCCGTGGAGTGTCGTAGTCTGCGCTGGTGACGTGGGACGGTCCGGCTGGTGCGATGCGCGGCTACCGCGCTGTCGCGGTGGCGGTCGTCGTCGCTGCGGTTCTGGTCCTGCACGCGCTGCAGTGCGCTAGGGGTCTGGACACTGCGACACCTTCGGCGGCTGCCAGTTCCACGACCTCCCTCGCTTCCTACGACGCGTCTGCGGCCCTGAACAGCCTCGCTGATGCCCTCGCCTCCGCCGATCCGGAGGCGACTGACGGGCATCATGCGCCGGCAGATGGCGGGAGCGTGGCCGTGACGGCCTGCCTGCTGTTGCTGGTGATCGGCGGCGCTGTCGTACTGGGGGCATTCCAGCGCTGGGTCCGCCGGCTACCTGTTGGCCGGGGGCTGCGTCACCGGCCGGTGAGCCGGCCTGTGACGGTCCGGCTGCTGTCACTGTTGTGCGTGTCGCGGGTGTAGAACCGGTTTGCGGTTGTGAGCCCGTGGCGGTCCACGCGTCCTGATACGTGGCCGGCTGAGTAGCCGTCGCGGGCCTTCGTTCCTGCCGAGTCTGCCAAACGTGGTCCTGGCCAGTCGGCCAGCAAGCTCGGCTGTCCCTTCGTCGGGTCTGAGGATGCCGTGAACGACACCGTCACTTACATGCTGGCCGTGCGCGGGTTGTGCTGCGACCGTGCGGAGAGCGCAGTACGGCGAATTTTGGAAGATCTGCCGGGGGTGCATCGGGCGCACGTGTCCGCAGCAGCGGGCCGCGCGGTGGTGGACGCCGACCCGGTCGTCGTCACCGCTCCCGTGCTGACCGCGGCGCTCGCCGCGTCCGGCTATCCGTCCCGGCTGGAATCGCTCTGATCTCCGGCCCGCCCGCCGCCTCCTGATCGGGGCGTGCGGTAGCGGGTTGACTCATTCGTGGAGAGTCGATGGCTGCTCTATCTGACAATCTGTTCACTCTTGCTCTCCTCGGCCACCTCACGGCCGTGATCGCCTTTGCCGCGGCCCAGGTGGCACCGCGGCGGGTTGCCGTACCGGTTCCTGCGACGGTGCCTGCGGCTGCCGTCCCGACGATGGCTGCCGTGTCGCGCCGGGTTGCCATCGGGCGCGTCGTCGGCCTGGGCGCGGTCGGGGCGGCCGCGGCGGCGCAGGCCGGCAGCCTGGTCGCCCGGGCGGCCGCGGCGGGGCGCGTGCCGTGGGGAAACATGTACGAGTTCATCGTGGCGGTGACCCTGGTCGGGGTGCTCGCCTGGCTGGTCCTGGCGGTCCGGCGCCCCGCGTTGCGGCCACTGGGCCTGTACGTCGCGGTGTGCGCGTTGGTGCTGCTCGCCGCGGCGGGCCTGCACGTGTACACGCCGGCGGGTCCGCTGGTACCGGCGTTGCAGTCGGTGTGGCTGGCGGTGCACGTCAGCGCCGCCGCAATCGCGTCCGGGTTGTTCCTGATCGGGTTCGTCGCTGCCGTGGCCCTGCTGCTACGGGCGCGTTATGAGCGACGGGGCACGCCGAGATCGGGGGATCTGCGTGACACCTTGGCGGCGCGGCTGCCCGCGATGGCGGTGTGGCGGCGGCTGTCGTTCCGGATGCACGGGGCGGGCTTCCTGGTGTGGACCTTCGCGGTGATGGCCGGAGCGGTGTGGGCGGAGGCGGCGTGGGGCCGCTTCTGGGGCTGGGACCCGAAGGAGACGTGGGCGTTCATCTCCTGGGTGGTGTATGCGGCCTACCTGCACGCGAACGCGACCGCGAGTGTGCGGGCCACCACCGCGGCGTGGGTGGCGGTGGTGGGCTGGGCGACGATGATGTTCAACCTGTTCGCGGTGAACCTGGTGATCTCTGGTCTGCACTCCTACGCGGGGGCCTGAGCCGTGGTCAGCCGCTACTTGACGGGGTTTGCGCCGCGGCCCGCGGCGGTTGTCGCACCTGCGTGCGGCGCGGAGCTCTCCTCGTCGTGCGGCGCGGCGGCGGCCGAGAGCAGCCGGGCGAACAGCTGGGCGGTGCGGGCGCCGGTCATGCCGGTGCCCGTGAACCGGTGGGTCACCCCGTTGACGTGTTCGATCGTGACGGTGATGCCGCCGTTGGCCTGCTCACTGCGGGCCGCGCTGATGTCCCGTACGTGGATGGCGGAGCCGGGGTGGCGCTCGGCGCGCCAGAGCAGCACTGCGGCGACGGCTGCACCGATGCCGCCGGCGATGATCAGGCCGACTGTCGCGGCGGTGGCCCACAGGCCGACGGCCGGGCCGATCGCGTGGCCGACACCGATGGAGATGGCAGCGAGGCCGAGGCCGAGCATCACCGCTCCGGCGGACCAGTGCAGCAGCCTCCGCCAGCGGGTGGCGGCGGGGGTGATCCACACCGTGGTGTCGTCGGAGCGGAGGCTGGCGGTCTCGCCGGAGTCGAGCGCAACGGGGAACACCTTCACGCCGCTACCGTACGTCACGCAGAGAGAGGGCGGACAACATGCCTGGCTTCCCGAGCGGCTATCGTCGGGGCGTGTCGCCCTGGCTTCGTCCCCGCTGGCTCGTTGGCCACGTGCTCGTCGGTGTGGTCGCGGTGGTGTTCCTGCGGCTGGGCTGGTGGCAGTGGCAACACGCGCGGCAGGGCAACACCCTCAGCTACGGGTACGCGTTGCAGTGGCCGCTTTTTGCCGCCTTCGGGGTCTTCTTCTGGGTCAAGGTGGTGCGCGAGCGGTTGAGCCACGCCGACGTCCGACGGCAGGGGGGCAGGCCGCAGGCAGCGGTGCCGTCGCTGGGTCACAGCTGGCGCTTCGAGCGCAGCGACCCGGACGGCGCGGCGCCGGCGCGGATGACGCCCGCCGCTGTGACGCAGACCGACGCCCAGGATCCGCAGGTGGCCGCCTACGAGGACATGCTGCGGTGGCTCAACGACGACCCCCGCCGGCACGTCTCGGACTACCCGGGCTTCCAGGACCGCTAGACCTCGACACCTCGAACGCGCCGCTGCCGGCACGGTCCCGTCGCACCGGCGTCGATGACGGCTGCCGGCTCAGGCAAATGCCGCCAGCGGTCTCCGCGGCGCCGAGCCTGCTGACAGATGTCCGCATCGACACCGTGCCGCCACCACCGCGCCGCTGCGCAGACAACCACCTGCGGCCGCGCCTGTGCGAAGGTCGTCACTCCAGTGCCGTGAGGCGTCCCGCCGGCGGCTCCCGCCACGCTGCTCTCCGGCTGCCCGCGGACGCGGCCGCGCCCGATAGGCAGCTCCTGGCGTCGGGCCTCGCCTCGACGACCATGCGTGGTTCTGCCGGCCGCTGCTCGTCGAAGTCACGCCTCGACCGTCGGTCGCGGCCCACGCGTGGGCGTCCTCGACCGGTGGCGGACGAGCGCCGCTGCGGTGTGCTTCCGCCCGGCCCGCCTTGCCAGCCGACCGGCATGGCTAGCGACGGCCCGTGCGGCCGAACACCCGACGTTGACCACGAGGACCAGGAGGGTCTGTGAACATGAGTACGCCGGCGACAGCCGGGCACGACGATCCGGCGGCCGGGGACGTGACGGTGCGGCCGAGGCGGATACGGCAGATCAGCCTGGGCGCCGCAGCGGTGATCCTGGCGATCAACGTGTACGCGGGGCTCACCTTGAGTGGAACCACCTCCAACGGGGGAAAACTGTTTCCCGCCGACCGGTGGGCAGTCATCGGGGTCGGGGTGTTATTCACCGGGCTGACCCTGCTGCCGTGGCGGCTGCGGGTGCAGGCCGACGTCGAGCGGGTGCGGGTGCGCAACCTGCTCGGTGATGTCACCGTGCCGTGGCAGGTGGTGGAGCGGGTTCGGTTCGACCGCAAGGCGGTGTGGGCGTCGCTGGATCTGGTCAACGGCGACGTGGTGCCGCTGCTGAGCGTGCAGGTGATCGACCACGCGGACGCCGTCGCTGCCGTCAGACGTCTGCGAACCCTGCTCGCCGCCGCCCGGGCCATGGATGCGGACGGGGCCGGTTCCGTGGCGCCACCCGCCGAGGGCGGGCCCGCCGTTGAAGGGGCGGCCCCTGCTGCGGGGGATCGATCCACCTCCAGTTGAGTTGCACTTATTGCAATGTGAGCATATGTTGGCTCGGTCGGTCGACAGGAGGGGCAGCCGGGCATGGGCGAGGGACACGACCACGGGCAGCAGATCATGCGCGCCGGTGAGAAGCACCGGGGCCGGTTGTGGGCGGCGTTCGCCCTGCTGGTCGCTTTCATGCTGGTCGAGGCGGTCGCGGCGTGGTTGACCGGTTCGCTGGCGCTGCTGTCGGATGCCGGGCACATGTTCACCGACGTGCTCGGCATCGGCATGGCGCTGGCGGCGATCACCGCAGCCAGCAAGGCCTCTCACGACGGGCAGCGCACATTCGGGTTGTATCGGATGGAGGTCCTCGCCGCGCTGGCCAACGCGGTGCTGCTGTTCGGCGTCGCCATCTACGTGCTGGTGGAAGCGGTGCGCCGCTTCTCCGCGCCGCACGAGGTGCTGGCCGGGCCGATGCTGGTCGTCGCGGTGGCCGGCCTGGTGGCCAACATCGCGGCATTCTTCCTGCTGCGTTCAGGCTCGGAGGAGAGCCTGAACGTGCGCGGCGCCTACCTTGAGGTGCTCGGCGACCTGTTCACCTCGGTCGGCGTCATCGTCGCCGCTGGAATCATCGCCCTGACCGACTGGTGGTACGCCGACCCGATCATCGCGGTGGCGGTGGGCCTGTTCATCCTGCCCCGCACCTACAAGCTGGGCCGGGCCGCGGTGCGGGTGCTGGTGCAGGCCGCCCCGCCGCACCTGGACGTCGCGCAGGTCCGCGACGCCCTGGCCGCGGTCGACGGCGTCGCCGACGTGCACGACCTGCACGTCTGGACCCTGACCTCGGGGATGGAGGTCGCGTCGGCGCATCTGATCCTCGCTCGCGACAGTGACCTGGCGGGGGTCCTGGCCGCGTCCCGGCAGGTGTTGCACGATCGGTTCTCCATCGAGCACGCGACCCTGCAGGCCGAGCCGCAGGGCGCCGACGGCGTCTGCGACGCAAGCGGTTGGTGATGGTTTGTGGGGAACTTTCCGCTGCCTCTGCGCGACTATCTGAGGAATGACCCGCTAGCTGGGAGTCCGGCCTTGACCCGCACGTACCGTTTCGTCCTGCCCGTCCGTGTTGCTGCTGCCCTCTGCGTGGCCACCGCCCTGCTCGTGCCGGCCACGCCGGCGTGGGCACACAACGCCCTGCGCGACTCGACGCCGGCCGCCAACGCCCGTCTGGCCGCCGCCCCGCAACAGATCGAGCTGATCTTCGTCGAACGGCTCGATCCGCGGTTCACGACCATCGCGGTCACCGCCCCGGGTGACGTTGCCGCCGTCGCCGGCAAGCCGGCCGTGTCGGGTACCCGCGCCACCCAGCCGCTCAAGTCTGACCTGCCCGCCGGCAGGTACACGGTGGCGTACCGGGTGGTGTCCGTCGACGGGCATCCGGTGCAGAGCTCCTACACGTTCACCGTCACCGCGTCGGCGTCCCCGCTCGCGGCATCCGCACCGCCGGCGTCGGCCCTCACCACACCGCCGTCGGTGCCGGCGACCACTGCCGCTTCCTCGGCCGCCGCCGCTGATGGCGCCCCGAGCATGGGGGTCGGGCTGGTGGCGGTGCTGCTCGCGCTCGTGGCGGCCGGGGCGGGTCTGCTGCTGTGGCGCAAGCGGGCGGCCCGGCGATGAGCATGCAGAGCGTCGTGCGGCGTCCGGTGCTGGTGCCCGTCGGCACTGTCCTCGTCGCGGCCGCGGTCGGAGCGGCGCTGTTGTGGTGGGGTGGCGGCGCGGTACCCCAGACGGTGCCGGGCCTGCCGGACCCGGGCCCGACCACCGCGTGGATCCTGCCGGCCGCCCGGTTGGGCATGCAGGTCGGTGCGGTCATCACCGTCGGGCTGCTGCTGGCCGTGGTGATGCTGTCGCCCCGCGACGACGAAGGTCGCCTGTCGGCCCTGGGCTACCGCCGCCTGCGCGCTGCGGCATTCAGTGCTGCCGCCTGGGCGGCGGCGTCCGCGGTGGCGGTCTGCTACACCCTGGTCGACCTGTTCGGGCTGCCCGCCGCCCAGGTGTTGTCCGTGCGGGCGGTGCTGCACTTCGCCCTCAGCGTGGCGCTCGGGCAGGCGCTGGCCCTCAGCGGCGTCCTCGCGTTGCTCGTGGCGCTGATCGCCGCCAGGAGCCTGCGTCCGGGCGGTGCCCTGGCGGCGTTGTGTATCGCGGTGGCGGCGACGATCCCGCCGGTGTTCACCGGGCACGCCGCCGGTTCCGGCAACCACCAGATCGCGGTGTCCGGGCAGCTGCTACACGTCATCCCGGTCACCCTGTGGGCGGGGGGTCTGTTCGCCCTGGCCGTCACCGCCCGCGGGTCGACCGCCGACCTGGCCGTCGCGGTGCGCCGGTTCTCGCCGCTCGCGCTGGCCTGCCTGGTCGTCGTCGGCGCCTCCGGCCTGGTGTCCGCCGCCACCCGCCTGTCCGCCCCGGCGGAGTTGCTGACCACCCGTTACGGGCAACTGCTGCTGGTCAAGATCGCGGCGCTCGCCGCGGTCGGGGTGGCCGGGCTGCTGCACCGCCGCCGTTCGATGCCCGCCCTGTGCGCGGGGCGGCGGCGTCCGTTCCTGCGGGTGGCGGTGGTGGAGACGCTGCTGTTCGCCGCCACCCTCGGCGCCGCCGTGGCGCTGTCGCGTACCCCCGCACCGCTCGGTGAGGTGGAGGAGGACTCGACGGCGGCCCTGCTCGGTTTCCCCATGCCGCCACCGTTGAGCATCGAGACCGTGGCGAGGCTGTGGCTGCCCGACCCGCTGATCATCGCCGCCGCGGTGGCCGCCGCCGGGCTGTACCTGGCCGGGGTGTGGCGACTGCGCCGCCGCGGTGACACGTGGCCGCCCGCCCGCACCGCGCTGTGGCTGGCCGGCTGCGCGGTGATCGTCATCGCCACGTCCAGCGGCCTGGCCCGTTACGGACCGGTGTTGTTCGCCGTGCACATGGTGCAGCACCTGCTGCTGATGATGGTCGCCCCGATCCTGCTGGTGCTCGCCGGGCCGGTCACCCTCGCCCTGCGCGCGCTGCCCCCGTCGACCGACCCCCGGTGGCCCGGCCCCCGTGAGTGGCTGCAGACCGCCCTGCACTCCCGGGTCTCCCGCGCGCTGACCCATCCAGTGGTCGCGCTGGCCCTGTACGTCGTGAGCCTGTACGTGCTCTACTTCACCGGCCTGTACGAGCTGGCGGTCCGTTCCCACGCCGCGCACCTGGCCATGATCGGCCACTTCCTCGGCGTCGGGTACCTGTTCTTCTGGACCGTGATCGGCATCGACCCCGCCCCCCGGCGGGTGCCACACCCGCTGAAGGCGATCCTGGTGCTGATCAGCATGGTGCTGCACGCCTTCCTCGGTGTGGCGCTCATGCAGTCGGGCGGCGTTCTCGCCGCCGACTGGTGGACCGCCCTCGCCCGTCCCTGGGGGCCCACTCCACTTCAGGACCAGCGCAACGCCGGCGGGGTCGCCTGGTCCTTCGGGGAACTGCCCACGGTCATCGTGCTCGGCGCCCTGATGCTGCAGTGGATCCGCGCCGACGAGCGGGAAGCCCGCCGCCGTGACCGCGCGGCCGACCGCGCCGAAGCGGAGGGCCGCGAGGACGACGAACTGGCCGCCTACAACCGCATGCTCGCCGGACTCGCCGAACGAGACCGGCAGGTTCCCCGGTGAACCGCCGCCCGCCGAATGCCGGTGCCGGGAACCGGCAGCGGGCGATCAACGACTACCTGTCGACGACGGCACACGAACGAGGCAGAAAGTTGGTTCGGATGAGACACCGATGGGCGATCGTCGCACTGGCCGTCACGGCCGCCACCGTCACGGCGGCCAGCCCCGCGTGGGCCCACACCGACGCGAAGCTGACGCCGGCGCGCGCGGGCGCCGCCAACGCCGTGCTGTCCGTCGACGCCGAGGCCGAGTCCCGCACCGCCGGCACCACCTCGGTGCAGGTCTACCTGCCCGAGGGCATCGCCGCGTCAGACATCACCCTGCTCAAGGCCCCGCCCGGCTGGAAACTGTCCACCACCACGCCGAACAGCTACACCGTCGCCGGACCGGCCGTCCCGGTCGGGCAGGACGCCGAACACCAGGTACGCGTGCGGCAGCTGCCCAACACTGCGCAGGTGTCGTTCAAGATCCTGCAGAAGTACAGCGACGGACGTATCGACCGGTGGATCGAGGTGCCCAGCTCCGCCAACCCGGAGCCGGCCAACCCCGCCCCGACCGTGAAACTCGCCGCCGCCCCGACCCCCAGCCCGACCGGCTCCGCCGTCGAGGCGAGCAGCCCGAGCGTCGCACCTGCCACCGACGCCCCGATCACCGATGGACCTGCCGCGAGCACTCAGCAGGACGCCGGTAACGGCGGGGTGTGGCTGGTCGTCGGGATCGTCCTGGCGCTGCTGGCCGCCGCCGGCATCGTGGTGTCGTTGCGGCGACACCGGCCCTGAGTGCGGCGACCTGGTCGGGCTCGGGCGCTGATGCCCTTCGTGGACACTTCCACCGATAGGATCCGTCCCGTGCCGGTGCGGTGGCGGGACCCGGTCAGTCGACGCGATGGCCTGCGTCTGCGCGAGCTGCTCTGCTTCCTCGTCGCCGCGGTCGTCGCGATGATCGCGGCCCACGGGACGCTCGACGTGGCCGCGGCGAGTGTCACTCACCCGTCCCCGTCCTCGACGGCCCTGCACGCCCAGCCCTGCCCGGACGAGCGGCCCGGCCACGTCACGCGCGCCTGCCCGGCGGAATCGCCCCGCACACTTCCCGTCGCCGAGCCTGCCAGCCCCACCCTGAGGTGCCCGCCCGTGCGGCCCTCAGGCGACCTACCGCATGTAGACCAGCGGCGCGTTTCTGCAACTGCTCGGCGGCGGTGTTCTTGAGCACGACTGAGCGGTGATTCTCGGCGGCTCTGATCCCGTGGCGATGACACCAGCAGCTACGTGCGCACTGGGACAGCTGCGGCTGAGCAGCGCCGGGGACAGCCGCTCACCACGGCACCGGGCATAGACAAGCCCGCCAGTGCCACTGGCGCTGGTGACCTGGCGCTTGCCAGTACGCGCTACAACCCGGCGAGGGTGTACAGCCCGAGGAACCCGACGAAGAACAGGGCGGCCGTCCACGGGGTCTCGGGGTGTTCGTGAGCCTCCACCAGAAGCTCTTCGGTGACCAGGTACAGCAGGGCAGCAGCACCGAAGGCCAGCACAGCGGCCAGGACCCCACGGCTGGCGCCGCCGAGCAGTGCCGCACCGCCGATCGCTCCTGCAGCGGTCGCCAGACCGAGCGCACTCGGAATCATGGCGGCCCGCACCCGGCCCGCACCTCGCTTGGCCAGTGCGGCGCTCACCGACAGGCCGAGGAACAGGACCTCCAGGGTGAGTGCGATCGTGAGGATGACGCCCTGGCTCTTTCCGAGGGTGACGCCCAAGCCGACGAGCAGGCCGTCTACGAGCAGGTCGACACCGACCGCGGCCAGCAGCCCGGCGGGGACACCGATGGGGCGGGTGGCCTCCACCCGGCGGGAGTAGGCCCCCAGAGCCAACAGCAGAACCACGCCGGCGGTGAACGCGCCCACCACGATCAGCAGGTGGCCTTCTCGGCGCAACTCCGGCAGCAGCTCGCCAGCGAGCGCGGCGAACACCACTCCGGCGGCGAAGTGCTGGATTCCGCTGGAGACCGCCGGGCCGGGAGTCCTCAACGTAGCGATCACCGCGCCTGTCACGGTGGCCACGACGGGAAAGGCCACCAGGATCGCTGCCGTGCCGACTACGTTCACAGGCGTCCTCTCCTGTCCTCGACCCAGAGCGCGAGGCGCCGTCAGGGCACCCTGGTGTTCGTGCCCGGCGATTGGTCGGCCAAACCAGCGCGGCTCGGTCCCACCGACTTTGAGCAGCTTCGGGAGGCGCGCTCGATGACGCGGCGGTCGTGATCGCTGCCGTCGTGGTGTCTGCGAGCATGGACTGTTCCGTAGCTGGTGGTCTGGAACAGGTGGAGGTGGGGGCATGGCGACGGATCTGGTCGGCGCCCTCGCCGGGGCGTCGTTGGCCGCGTTCGCGCTGGCCTGGATGTCGGCGGTGGCCGGCCCCGGCGGCGGTGTGCTGCTGCTGCCCGTGTTCACCGCGCTGTTCGGACTGCGGTGGCACTGACTCCCGCGACCCTGCTGGGCGCCTGGGTGGGCAAGAAGACCGTGGGGCGGATCAGCGACCGACTGTTCGTCGCCGTCGTGGGGGTTGGTCTGATCGCCGCCGGCGTGCTGTTTCTGGCCGGCTTCTGACGTCACCCGAGCCGGCTACTCCTCATCCGCGTCTCAGGTGAGGTGTTGCCGGACGCGGCGGGGCGGGGTGAACGCGTAGAGGTCGAGCACGCCGGGTGGGTCGGCCAGGCCGGGGCCGCCGGCGCGGATCCAGGCGGCGATGTCGTCGCTCGCGTCGGTGTCGTTGATCAGGCCGAGCCAGCCCGGTCGCCCGCCGGCGCGGCGGCCGGCGGGGAGGGCTGTACGACGATGACGTTGGCGTGCGCGCAGGTGTCGAGGCAGTCGCTGACCCGTACCACAGCGACGTCGGCGACTGCCGCTTGCAGCTGGGCCAGTTGCCCGGCGTGGTCGAACCCGGCGGAGGTGCCGCAGCAGCAGCCCTGGCAGACCGTGACGGTGCAACCGGCCGTCGCGCCGCCGTCCCGGCCGCGGCGGCTCACGGCGCCCCTTCGGTCTGGGCGCGTCGCCATGCGGAGGAGGCGAGTAGGCGTAGGCCGTTGAGGCCGACGATGACGGTGGAGCCTTCGTGCCCGGCGACACCCAGGGGGAGGGGTAGGTTGCCGAACAGGTCCCAGCAGACCAGCACGGTGATGAAGGGTGCCGGCGATGATCAGGTTCGCCGTGACGAGGCGGCGGGCGCGCCGGGACAGGGCGGTCGCGCTGGGCAGGGTGGCCAGGTCGTCGCGGACGAGGACGGCGTCGGCGCTGGAGGGCAAGGTCGGAGCCGCCGCGGCCCATGGCGACGCCGAGATTGGCGGCGGCGAGGGCGGGTGCGTCGTTGACGCCGTCGCCGACGAGCAGCACCCGCCGGCCGCTGGCCTGTACGGCGCGCACCTGGTCGACCTTGTCCTGCGGCAGCAGCCCGGCGTGCACGTCGGTGATCCCGGCCTCCGCCGCCAGGTGCCCGGCGGCGCCGGCGTTGTCACCGGTGAGCAGCATCGGCCTGGCCCCGGTGAGGCGGGTCAGCGCGATGACGGCGTCGGAGCGGATCCGGTCGGCCAGGGCAAGCACCCCGACGGGCGTCCCGTCGACGATCACCACCATGGCGGTGTGGCCGGTGGCCTGCGCGTCGGCGGCCACGGCCCGGGCCTGGGCCACGGCCATGGGCGTGAGCTCGTCGAGCAGGACCGGCCTGCCCACGGCCACCTGCCGGCCGTTGACCACCGCGCGTACGCCCCGGCCGGGCACGGACGTGAAGTCGGCCGCCGCCGGCACCGGCAGCCCGTGGTCCTGCGCCGCCGCGAGGACCGCGGCACCGACGGGGTGTTCGCCTGGCGTGCTCGGCCCCGGCGGCAAGCCGCAACACCTCCTCCGGGCGGGCGTCGCCGATGGGGTGGATGTCGACGACGCGGGGATGGCCTTCGGTGAGGGTGCCGGTCTTGTCGAACGCCACCCGCTCGGGGTCGGCGAGGTGTTCCATCACCACGGCGGACTTGACCAGGACGCCGTGGCGGCCGGCGAGGGCGATCGCGGACAGTAGCGGCGGCATCGTGGCGAGGACCACGGCGCACGGCGATGCCACGATCATGAACGTCATCGACCGCAACAGCGTCGAGCGCAGGTCGGCGCCGAAGAGCAGGGGTACGGCGAACAGCGCCAGGGTGGCGACGACCACCGCGATCGAGTACCGCTGTTCGACCTTCTCGATGAACAGCTGCGTCTTGGCCTTGGTCGCCGACGCCTGCTCCACCAGGGCGACGATGCGGGCGATCACGGACTCGCCCGCTTCACGGTGCACGCGTACGACGAGCGTGCCGGTGCCGTTGAGGGTGCCGGCGAACACCTCGTCGCCGACCGACTTGCCCGCAGGCAGCGGCTCCCCTGTGATGGTGGCCTGGTCCACCTCGCTGATGCCGTCGACGACGACCGCGTCGGCGCCGATGCGCACACCCGGGCGGACCCGCACATGGTCACCGAAGCGCAGCTCGACCGTGTCCACCACTGTCTCGCCGCCGTCGGGGTCCACCCGCGTCGCCTGCTCGGGCTGTGGATCCGGGTCGGGGCCGCCGTGGCCGTCCTCGCCGCCGGCGGCGCGGCCCTGTACGCCTGGCAGCGCCGACGCAGGGCCTGAAGGGCAGACCATCCCGTCATGCAGTCGGAACGGCAGGGCAGCGGCGGGGCGGATAGGATCTCCGCGATGAGACGCTGGCAGATGACCACGGCGCAGCGAGGCGACGGACGCCTCAGCCGCGTCGTCTGCCTGCTCCTGGTTGTCCTCGTGGCGCTGATCGCCGCCCACCCGGTCACCGGCGCCAGCGCGGCGCGCAGGCACACCCAACCGCTGGCCGGTGTCAGCGTGGCTCACCACGGCCAGGACTGTCCCCAGGACCGCCCCAGCCATGCTGAGCAGGCCTGCCCCACCCAGTCGTCGAGCACTACCCCGGTCACGGCCTCACTCATCCGGCCGTTGACTCTGACGAGCCGGCGACTGCCTCCGTTGCCCGCCGAGCGGATCCATCAGGATGACCCGGGGACCCATCTGTGTCCTCGCCTGACACAGTTGGCGGTGTCCCGCACGTAAGAGCCACTCCGCGTGGCATGGCTTCGGCGGCGCAGGCAGCCTGCCTCGCCGCCGCGAGCGGGAACCGGGTATCGCCATGGCTGTCGTGGCGGGCGACCGCCCCGGACAGGCACTGCCCGCGCTGGCCGGGTGTGCTTCCGGCCCCCGCATCCCCTGCCCGCGTCGCGTTCCTGAGCGGGTTAGGGCGATGGGTACGCGTCAGCCACCTGCTGCTCACCGGCTCCATTCGACTGGAGCCGTCCAGGAACATCGGCATGTCTTCCGCCCATCGGGCGCATCCCCCACTCCCACTAGTGAGAGGCATCGTGATGAGAGCTTCCAAGTCCTCTGCCCGTACCCGACCGGCGAAGGCCGTCGCGGTGCGCCCCGGCCGGCCGTGGGGCGTCATCGCCGTCGTCACGGCGGTGAGCGTGCTCGGCGTGGCGATCATCGGCTACGCCGCGGTCGCCACGTGGCAGGGCACCCGGCCCTGGGCGCAGCGTCTGACCGGCCTGTCCGGCGTGACGGATTACGCGTCGAAGAAGCCGGCGTGGCTGGCTAGTGAGCACAAGAGCGGCCCGCTGACCTACGAGGTGACCCCGTCGGTGGGTGGCAGCCACAACAGCGCGTGGCAGAACTGCACCGGCGACGTTTACGACGCGCCGATCGCCGCCGAGCACGCCACCCACAGCATGGAACACGGCGCGGTGTGGATCACCTACCGGTCCGACCTGCCCGCCGACGAGGTGCAGCGCCTGGCCGGGCGGGTCCGCGGCGTCGACTACATGCTGCTCAGCCCGCACGACAACCTCGACGCGCCGATCTCGCTACAGGCGTGGGGCTACCGCCTCACCGTCCCCTCCGCCGACGACGAGCGGATCGACGAGTTCATCCGCGCGGCCCGGGTCAACGCCGGACCCGAGCAGGGCGCGACGTGCTCGGGTGGGATCACCGCCACCGGCACGACGCCCCGTGACCTTGCCCCTCAGGGCCAGTAGGGGCCAGCCATGGACAACGCGCAAACACCCCCGCAACCCCAGCCGGACCCGCCGGCGAGTCGCCGCTGGTGGCCGCTCGTGGCCGCGGCCCTCGTCGTCTTCGCCGTCGGTGTCGCCGTGGGACTGCTCGTTCCGGCCGTGCGGGCACCCGGCGACACGTCCGCCGACGCCGGCTTCGCCCGGGACATGGCAACCCACCACGCCCAGGCCGTGGAGATGTCGATGATCGTGCACGCCCGTACCGACGATCCCGAGGTCGCCACCCTCGCCATGGACATCGCACTCACCCAACAGGCGCAGATCGGCATCATGCGGACCTGGCTGACCCAGTGGGGCCTGCCACCGACCGGCAGCCAACCGGCCATGGCCTGGATGAACGACATGAACGGCATGGACCACGGCGGTGCAGACGCGACCGGCGCCGCACCCATGCCGGGCATGGCGACCAAGGCCGAGATCACCCAGCTGCGCGAGACCACCGGCCGGAACCTGGACATCAGGTTCGCCGAGCTGATGATCCGCCACCACCGCGGCGGACTCGCCATGGTCGAGGCGATCCTGGCCGCAGAGCCCCGCCCGGAAGTCCGCGACCTGGCGGCGCGGATGCGCGCCGGCCAGCAGGCCGAGATCACCGCTTTGCAGAAGCTGCTGGACCGGCTGCACTCCACCGCCTCCACCGATGCGTCCACCAACTGACGCGTCGCTCGGCCCCGCCGCCCAGGCCGCCGGCGGGTACGCGCCTCGCCTCCGCCCGCACCCTGGCCACCTGGCTCGGTCCCGCATCAAAGTGGGCCATGGCTGGCGGGGCGTTGGCTGTCCTGCTGGCCGCCGGATACCGCCGGCGCGCGGCACTGATCCGTGCGCGAAACGCCCGCTTGGGCGGCATGGTGATGAACCGCTGACCGCCGGCCCGCCTCGGCGTGGTCGACGTACCGTCAGGACGTGGCCGGCGGTCCGACCGATTCCAACGGCGGAGTCCTGGTCAGCGTGCCCGGCCGCCGCGACGGGTTGGCGCGCAGGGGGAGGGAGCGGGTATGGCCAGCGCGCGGGTGCGGACGGCGCCTGGGCGCCGCGTCGAGCGGGCCCGGCGACCGCACGTTGCGCTGGCCGTCGTGCTGATCCTTGCCGGGGTGTTCGCTACCGGCGCCGGGCTCGGCAGCAACGGCAGCGGCAGCGGCCTGTTGGGCTGGTTGCCTTTCGTCGGTCAGCGGGGCAGCGCGGAGGCGTTGGGTCCGAGCCGGCCGGTGCGGATCAGCATTGACGCGATCAAGGTGAACGCGGCGGTGGGGCCGGTCGGCGTGGCGGCCGACGGGTCCATCGCCGTGCCCCCGCTGTAACGGGCCGACGACACCGGCTGGGCGACCTGCGTAAGGGCTCCCGCGTCGAGATCACTCGGGCTCACCGTTCGGTCGCGGTGTTCGCGGTCACCTCGGTCGAACGGTTCGACAAGAACCGCCTGCCCGCAGACCGGGTCTACGGCGGCGACGGCGGGCCCGGGCTCCGCCTGATCACCTGCGGCGGCGCGTGGATCGGCGGAAGCGTCGGCTACGCCGACAACACCATCGCCTTCGCCTCGCTGGTCGGCTCGCGCCAGCGCTGACCGAGCGGGGTCCCCGGGACCGGCCCGCCGTGGTGTGGCCCGGTCAGATGCTGATCTGGCCCGGCCCGACCGTGGCCCGTAGCCAGATCATCAGGTCGGTCCACGCTCCGGTGAGCAGCGCGAGCCCGATCGCGACGAGCAGCGCACCGCCGAGGCGGGTGACCCACCGGTGGTGGCGGCGCACGAAGCGGGTGAGGGTCAGCGTGCGCCGCAACCCGAGGCCGACGAGCAGGAACGGCAGGCCCAGGCCGGTGCAGTAGGCCAGGGCGAGGACGGTGGCCCTACCGGTGGTGGATTCCACCGCCGCCAGGCCCAGCACTGCGCCGAGGGTGGGGGACACGCACGGCGTCCAGGACAGGCCGAACGTCGCGCCGAGCACGGGTGCGCTGGCGATCCCGGCGGACGGGAGCCGGGTGGCGCGGACCTGCCGTTGCAGCAGCGGGAACGCCCCGAGGTAGCCGGCGCCGAGGAGCACGGTCAGCGTCCCGGCGGCGATCTCGATGGTGCGCGCGTTGGTCACCAGGGCGCGGCCGGCGGCGTTGAACGCCACGGCCACGGTGACGAACACGACGGCGAACCCGGCGATGAACCCGAGCGTGCCGGCCACGACCCGCGCCCGCGCCCGCCGCCGGGTCGCCACGGCGACAGCGCCGGCCGCCGGGGGCGGGGTGGGCTGCGCCGCGGCGTCGAGGTCGGTACCGGCTAGGCCGGTGACGTAGGACAGGTAGCCCGGCACCAATGGCAGGACGCAGGGGGATAGGAAACTCACCAGTCCCGCCGCGGCGGCGACGGCCATCGCGGCCAGGAGGGGCCCGGTCGCGGCGATGGCCGCGAACTGCTCGCCCATGTCAGCCGGCTCCGGCCGACGTGCGCGCCACGGAGTCCGGTTCCACCAGTCGCGGCATGTGTCCTCCCTCAGGTCGCGCTGGCTGCGCAACGGTCATCGTCTCACGCCGCTACTACCTTTCGTAGTATGGGGTGTGCCGTCCGCGCACTGGGACGGCTTGCCCCGCAGGGGACGCCGACCGGCCCGCCGCGCGGGTCGGCTGTTGCGGCGCGCCCGGACGCGGCCGGTGTCGCGCGCCCGTGGCCGTCAGATGCACAGCACCCTCCGTCGTGGTGGCGGCCGCGCAGGTCGTGGCGGCGATCCTGGATTCCTCCCTTCGCCGCAACCGGAGGATCTAGCCTGAATAACAGTCTTCTGGTCGGACGGCAGTGATCGATGAGCCTGTCCCCGCCGCACCCCCTGAGCCCGCCGCGCTGCTCGACCTTCCGCTGACCACGGTCGCGGTGGCGCTGCCAGTCGACCACCGCTCGGTGGCAAAGGTGAGGGAGGCGCGGTGGCAGGTGCCGGCGGCCGGGCGGCCGGCTCGGAGAGCACCCTGGAAGTCCAGCTTTCAGCGGTGCTGCCGGCCGCGCAGGACGAGCGGGATCAGTGCGTGCAGCGGCTGCGGGAGCGGCTGTCCGGGACACGGGGGCTGCGCGACGCGCACGTGCACGACCGCGACGGGCAGGCAGTGGTGTGCGTGCACTACGACCCCGTCGTGCTGCCGCTGGACCGGCTGCGTCGGGTGGTGTCTCAGACCGGCGCGCAGGTCAGCGACCGCTACCGGCATGCGTGGCTCCGGGTGACCGGGATGGACTGCGGTGACTGCTCTGCGAGCATCGAGCACGTCCTCACCCGCCAGAACGGGGTGCTGGCCGCCTCGGTTAGTTACGCCGCGGAGCGGCTGCGGGTGGAGTTCGACAGCGACGTCGTGTCGTTGGACGACCTGGTCCGTCTGGTGCGCGCCATGGGCTACGGCGTGGAGGTCCCGCGCCGGCGAGGGTGGGTGCGCACCCGCGCGGAGCTGCTGTTGGCGCTGGCCGCCGGCGTACTGCTCGCGATGGGCTTCGCCGGTGAGACGTTCCTCGACTGGCCCGCCACGGTTGTCGTGGTCGCGTACGGGCTGGCCTATCTGACCGGCGGATTCACCGCGGCACGGCACGCGGCGGCCGCCGCGGTGCGGCTACGGCTGCAGATCGACGCGCTGATGGTCGTCGCGGCCGTCGGCGCTGCGGTCGTCGGGGCCTGGGCCGAGGGCGCGCTGCTGCTGTTCCTGTTCAGCCTCGGCCACGCGCTCGAGCACCGGGCGATGGGCCGGGCCCGCCACGCGATCGAGGCACTCGGGACGATCACCCCGCACACCGCCAGGGTTCGCCGCGAGGGCACTGAGACCGAACTCGACGTGCGGGAGGTGCTGCGCGGCGACGTGGTCATCGTCCGGCCCGGCGAACGCGTACCGGTCGACGGCAGCGTGCGGGGCGGGCGGTCGACGGTCGACCAGAGCCCGATCACCGGCGAGAGCACTCCGGTCGACAAGGCGCCCGGCGCTGCGGTGTTCGCCGGCACGGTCAACCACGACGGCGTCCTGGAGGTCGAGGTGACCCGGCTGGCCGGGGAGTCCACCCTGGCCCGGGTGGTCACCATGGTGCAGGAGGCCCAGACCCAGAAGTCCCCCACCCAACGGCTCACCGAGCGCTTCACCGCGGTGTTCGTACCCGCCGTGCTGCTGCTGGCCGCGGCGGTCATCGCGGTGCCGCCGCTGCTGGGCTGGCTGACCTGGCAGGTGGCGTTCCTGCGCGGCATGGCGGTCCTGGTGGCCGCGTCGCCGTGCGCGCTGGCCATCGGCACGCCGGCGGCCGTGCTGTCGGGGATCGCTCGCGCCGCCCGAACGGGTGTGCTGGTCAAGGGCGGCGTGCACCTGGAGAACCTGGGCCGGGTCGACGCGATGGCCTTCGACAAGACCGGAACGCTCACCAGCGGGCACCCCGTTGTCACCGATGTCCGCCCCGCCGCCGGCGTCGACCCCGCGGCCCTGCTCAGCACGGCCGCCACCGTGGAGAGCCGGTCCACCCACCCCCTGGCCCGGGCTGTCGTGGCGGCGGCGCAGGGCCTGCCACTGGGCCGGGCAGGCGAGGTCACCATCGCCGCCGGGAAAGGGATCACGGCGGCCGTGGACGGCCGGCAGGTCCGGGTCGGCCGCCCCGGGTATGTCCTCCCGTCGGACCCGCCTGACGAGATCCGCGGTGCGGTCGCCGAACTGGAGGCCGCCGGCAGGACGGTCATCGCCGTCGACGCCGACGGGCACCTCCTCGGCGTGCTCGGGCTGGCGGACCAGCCCCGAGACGGCGCCAAACCCATGCTGCAGCAGCTACGGCGTCTCGGTGTCACGTCGCTGGTCCTGCTCACCGGCGACAACCCTCACGTCGCCGCGGATGTCGCCCGCAGCCTGAGCCTCACCGACTACCGTGCCGGGTTGCTGCCGGAAGACAAGGTCGACGCCATCGCCGGCCTGACCCGCCAGCATCGTGTGGTGGCCATGGTCGGCGACGGCGTCAACGACGCTCCCGCGCTTGCCCGCTCCACCATCGGCATCGCCATGGGCACCGCAGGAACGGACATCGCCCTCGAAACCGCCGATGTCGCCCTCATGGCCGACGACCTGAGCAAACTTCCCGCCGCCGTGGGGCTCGGCCGACGCTCCCGGCGGGTCATCCGCCAGAACCTCGCCGTCGCCCTGTGCGTCATCGCGGTCCTGCTACCCGCCGCCGTCCTTGGGATCGCCGGTATCGGCGCCGCCATCGTGGTCCACGAAGGCAGCACCCTGGCCGTTGTCGCCAACGCGCTGCGGCTGTTGCGATGAGATCAGGGCACTGACAGCACGAGAGTCGGTCGCGGTGACGGCGGACAGGGTTTGCCTGAAGCCCGGCCGGCCCGGACCCCGCAGCGAGCCCGTCAGGCCTATGGGTCACACCACGAGCCTCACCGTCTCGTAGCGCCGCATGTAATCGCCGTCGCCTACCTCTACGGCGACTCCCGGACGGCCCACTGGCACTCTCCTCCGGGCGCCTGATCCCGACATCAAGGACGTACCGAGCCGGAGACCTCAGGGGTGCCGGGACCCGTCGCCCGCGAACATCCGGACCTGCCCACCTGTCCCGGTGTCCGGTTTCGTCCGGTTACCGGGATCCCGGGCGGGCCGGCCCGCCCGGAATGCCGGCCGGGCGGCCGTGGTTATGACTCCCGTACGCCCGAGCACCCCCGCCCGGGCGTATCTCTTTGGGCGGCCCGCACCCCGATCTGCTGGCCGTCCTTTCCCCCAGGTGAAAGGTGAGCATCAATGACTACTGTTACTCGTTGGCTCCCGGCCATCACTCAGACTTCGGTTGTTCGTAAGGCCGCGCTCGGTGTCGCCGGGCTCGCGTTCGCCGGTGGCGCGATCGCCGGTCCCGCGACCGTGGCGCACGCCGCGCCGGTGTCGGCCGGCAAGCCGGCCACCGTGGCGCAGGAGCGTGACGGCGGCAAGGAGCTGGACTTCACGTACAAGTTCCAGGAGACCTACTTCTACTGCGCGCCGGCGGCGACCAAGATGGCGCTGTCCGCGCTCGGTAAGGACCTGAGCCAGGACGAGCTGGCCAAGAAGCTGGCCACCACCGAGGCGGGCACCAACTCCGCCATCGAGACCACCCGGGTGCTCAAGGAGGTCACCGGTAAGGACTACCGCACCGTCGAGATCCCCGGCCAGAAGGCCAGCAAGGCCGAGACCGACCGGCTGCGCAACGACGTCGTGCGCAACATCGACGGCAAGCGGCCGATGGTGGCCAACATCAAGGGCACCTCGGTCGACACCGACGGCCACGCTCACTCCTACGAGGGTGGGCACTACATCGCCGTGGTCGGCTACCGCGACGGCGGGAACACCGTGAAGATCGGTGACTCCTGGTCCGACGAGGGCCAGTACTGGATCAGCACCGACAAGCTGGCCAACTGGATCGCCTCCCGCGGCTACTCCGCCTGACCTGAGCGTGAACAACGATGGGGCCGGCCCGACAAGGGCCAGCCCCATCGTCGTATCCACCACCTCAGGTCTGCCGAAAGGAGACCAGGGTGCCGATGTTGGCGCGGGGCGGGCGCGCCATGTGCGGGGACCTACCGCAACGGCCCGGGCCGCGGTCTGACACGCGGTCACGCCGCGCGGACCGCCAGAGGGGTGCGCGGAGACCGGGATCTCGAAGTCGGGCCCGACGGCACCACCCGCAACGAGTTGCCGACCCGCCTGCAACGGCGCAGCGTCCCGCCGGAATGGAACCCGCGCCCCATCCGCGACGGCTGACCCGGAAAGGCGCAGATCTGCGCGACCCACCCACCGCCTGCCATTCGGCCGGAAATGCCTCCCGTAACTGGTTCCCGAATCAGCCGAAATTGCGCTCACATCGGTGCGGCGCGGCGAGAATGTGGCGAAGGGAAGCCATGAACGGGGGGACGCAGTATGCAGTTGAGGCGGCGATTGACGCTGATGGCCGCGACCATCGTGGCCACGCCACTGGTCCTGGCGGGGTGCACCGCCGACCGCACGCCCGGCGCACGACCCGCGGACGGGCGGGCGCCGGAGTTGACCGTGACACCCGCCGACCAGACGCGGGATCTGCCCATCACCGTCGAGGTGGGTACCGCCGTCAAGGGCGGGCGGATCACGGCTGTGCGGATCACCGACGACAGGGGGATACAGGTCAAGGTGGAGCCGCGTGAGGACGGGTCGGCGTGGGTGCCGAGCGCCCCGTTGCAGCCGATGCGCACCTACACCGCCGAGGTCGCCGCCACCGGCGACGCCGGGAAGAGCACTACCCGGAAAACCACCTTCACCACGATGCCGAAATCGTCAAAACCGGCGGTCACCAGCACGTTGTATTTCGCCGGAAACCAGACGTACGGCACGGCGATGCCGGTAACCGTCGCGTTCGACCCGCCCATTGCCAAAGAGGCCAGACCGGATGTGCAGCGCCGGTTGTTCGTGAAGACGGATCCGCCGCAGCCGGGGGCCTGGTCGTGGCTGGAGGACGGCAGTCAGGTCTATTACCGGGCGCCCGATTTCTGGCGGCCCGGCACAACGATCAGCGTCCGGGCCGGGCTGCAGGGCCTGCCGATCGGCAAGGACCGGATCGGCGATGCGGACCGGACCGCCACCTCCAAGATCGGCCGGCAGGTGGCGTTGGATGTCGACAACGCCACCAAGAAGATGTCGGTCTACCAGGACGGGAAGCTGATCCGCAAGATCCCGGTCAGCCTCGGCAAGCCGAGCACGCCGACCTCCAGCGGCAAAATGGTGATCATGGAGAAGCACCAGCAGACGACGTTCGACACCCGCGGCGAGCCGAACGGCGGCTACGTGGTCGACGTCGAGGACGCCCAGCGGCTCACCTGGGGCGGCGAGTTCATCCACGGGGCGCCGTGGTCGGAGGGCGACCAGGGCTACACCAACGTCTCGCACGGTTGCACCAACGTCTCAGCGGCCGCCGCGGACTGGCTGATGGGCATCACCCAGGTCGGTGACCTGGTCACGTTCAAGGGCACCGAGGTGCAGCTGCAGCCGGGCAACGGGTGGACGGCCTGGAACGTCAGCTGGGACGACTTCGTCAAGGGCAGCGCCCTGCCCGTACCGGCCGGGCTCCAGCCGGCGCAGGTCAGCCCGGCCAACCCGGGCGCCGTAGCCGGCGGATCACCCGCACCGGCGCCGTCCCTCTCCGGCGGCTGATCCGGGCCTACAGGACCGGTCCGCCACCCGGTGGGCCGGTCCTTTGCCGTACCCGCGGCGCGCGATCCAGCGGTACCGGGCCACGCCCGCAGCGACCACTCCGCCTGCCATGAGCGTTCGAAACGATGGAACTGGGCCGACGGGTGCGGTCCACCTTGGTATCCGCCATCACCTCAGGCCTGCCGCGACGAGACCAGGGTGGCGAAGACGATGACATTGTCGGTGTAGCTGCGTTTCTGCTCGTCGAAGGTCCCGCCGCAGGTGATCACCCGCAGGCTCGCCGTGTCCGACGGGCCGTACACCAGATCGGTGGGGAAGGCGTCCTTAGGATACGACTTCACCCCGTCGACCCGGAAGGTCACCTCGGTCCGGTCAACCCGGACCACCTGGATCATGTCGCCGGGCAGGAGCTCACCGAGGCGGAAGAACACTGCCGGACCGATCTTCGCCGAGTCGACGTGACCCATGATGACGGCGTTGCCGACCTCTCCGGGACTGGCGCCCAACTTGTACCAACCGGCATCCATCGCCTGCTCCAGCGGCGGCACCTGCACGGTGCCGTCCCCGTTGACGCCGAGGGCGAGGATGTCCGCCCGCACGCCGACGCGGTCGATGGTGATGCGGGTCGGCGCCGATCGGGCCAGGCCTCTGTGCTCCGCCGCGGCGCTTGGCTCGGATGAGGCATGGGGCGCATGCGGCGTGATGGTCGCGGGCGCGACGGCCGGCGGTGGCTGGGGAGGTGGGGATGAGGCGGAGGATCCCCTCAGTGCGGCACCGACTATGCCCGCGCCGGTCAACGCTGCCACCCCTGCCAGCGCCAGCGCGATTGTCGCCGCGACCCGCTGCGCCGACCTGCGCCGCGTGCCGTACACCCTGCCGGCGGATGCCGTGCCACCCGCTGCTGCCTCGCCACCCATACCCGCACGCTAGATGGTGCAAACGAGAACTATTGGTGGAAAACGGGCTCACGCACCGATGGGGGACGCCGGTCAGGTGGCGGCGGACGGTGACGGTGACGGTGGTCTGGTCGACGTCGCTGGCGCGCGCGGTGACCTTCAGCGTCCACTCACCCGCGGCGGGGAAGCGAACCTCGGCGCTGGCGTGGTGGGGTTCCGGCGTGTCGACCGGCACCGTGATCGGCTCGACGCCGGCGGCGGGCAGAGCGAGGCTGATGGCCCATTCCGCGACGGGCAGGGCCCTGGCCTGCGGGGTGTAGACGTAGATGTGCAGGCTGTTGGCCACATCCGCCCGCCGGGGTAGACATCGAACCACAGCATGTAGAGGCCGGTGGTGAGGGTCTGCGCGACGCTGTTGCGCGCAACCCGGGCGGCGTCGGTGCCGGCGACCCGTCCTGGTGAGGTCGTCTGCACCAGCACCGCGGTGAGCGCGAGGACCACCGCCGTGGCCGCGAGTTCGAGCCAGCGGCCCCGGCGAGCCGGCGGGGGCGGGTCGCCGCGGCGCGGCGGCGCACCCTCCGCCGCTGCCCGGCGGCGACAGCGAGGACCCCGGCCAGCCGTGCGGCCTTGCCGCAAAGCGGCCGCCCGTACGCGGTGTCGAGCAGCGCCGAGGGCGGCCCAGTTCGAGCGCGGCCTGGGCGACGCCGGCGGCGACGAGCCAGCAGACCGCGAGGGTCGCCCACCGTGACCAGGCCGGCAGGATCCGCGCGAGAACCCGCTCGTGGGTGCGGCGCGGCAGGAACACGGCCAGGGTGAACAGACTGCCAAGCCAGATGGTCACCCCGGCGAGATGGGCGGTGCCCACCGCGACGCTCACCGGCCGCAGGGGCGAGGCCACCGGGTGGCCCGCCAAGGGCCAGGTGGCCAGCGCGGCCAGTCCCACCAGCGCCAGCCCGGCGGTGTGCCAGCGGCCCGCGGCGCCGCGCAGGACGGCCGGTAGCAGCGTCGCCGCGGCGCCGAGCAGCGCCAGCCGCGCGGCGAGCACCGCCCCGACCACCGCTGGCGCCGACCGCCTCCAGGTCCCCGACCGTCAGCTCGCCGATCCTCGCCCCGACCATGTCCGCGGCCTGTCCCACCCAGGTGCCGGCCGGGGCCGCGGCGACCAGCCCCTGGTGAACGCCATGACGGTCGCCCCGCGGCGGGACAGCCGCCGGGGCCACATCGTGGCCACCAGCAACACCGGTCCGACCGCCAGGACCAGGCCCAGGTAGCTGGCGTACTTGGCCGCCGGCACGAGCACCCGCCCGGGCCGGTCGGCGCCGCCGGCACCCTGCGGCGCTGTCGCCGATGGCGCTCCTGCCGAGTAGGCGAAGCTGCCCGCGATCGGGTGGCTGTCGGCGGAGGCCACCCGGTAGCTCACCAGGTAGGTGCCCAGCGGCTTGTCCGGCACCCGCACCGGGATCCGCATCGTCGCGCCGTCGAGCACCGGCTCACCGTTGTTGATCATCTTGCCGTCCGGGCCGAGGACCTGCACGCGCCCGGCGACCGGAAACCCCGGTTCGCTGAAGGCCAGCACCACCTCCCGCGGCGCGTACCCGATGACCTCGTCGCGCACGGGCGACGTGGCGACCAGGGCGGCATGCGCGGCGCAGGGACTGGCTGGCGCCAGCGGCACGGCGAGAACGGCCAACATCAACCCGCGCCGGATCGCGGTTCGTGTACGCACGCCAGATGGTTCGGACGCCACTACCAGAAGGACCCGGCCGCCGTCCTCCCGTCCAGCTCGCCGTGGCCGCGGCCCGGCGACCCGCGCAGGCGCCGCGGACCGGCCTACCGGCTGCCGGCCAGCAGCACGGCGAGTTCCTCCGGCACGGGCATCGGCTGGGTCAGCGGCACCCGCGCCCGGCCGGTGTTCCCCTGCGGGTAGCGGCCGGTAGCTGAGCCCGGGCCCGCAACCGCCAGGCGGATTACCTGCCCTACCGCCTCGATGACGTCGCGCTCGCGCAGGGCGCGCCGCAGCATGACGGCGTGCACGACGGTGTGTGGCCAGGGCCACGGCTGGGACAGGATGTGGGCCCGCTCGGCCGCCCGCCACGCCGCCGCAGGGTCGGACGTGTGGCGGGCGGTGGCGAGTTCGGCGTCGAAGACCGCGCGGACGGTCGCCGGCATCTTCTGGAACATCACGCGGCGTCTGACGGGCAGCAGGTACAACCAGGCCGGCATCCGCACCCATCCGTGTCGGGGCCGGCGGCTGATGGGGTGGTCAGGGGCACGGTGCAGCAGGCGTCGCCGCGCCACGCCTCGCGGCCTTCCTTGACGGCGACGGCGGCGATGACCAGTGCGGCGATCGGGTCGGCCCAGGACCAGCCGAACAGGCTGTTGAGGCCGAGGCCCACCAGCAGGACCGCGGATAGGTAGGTGCACAGCAGGGTCTGCTTGGAGTCGGCGACCGCCGAGCGGGAGCCGAGTTCCCGACCGGCGCGGCGCTGCGCGTACGACAGACCCGGCATGACCGCCAGCGACACCACGGCGAGGACGATGCCGACCGGGGAGTGCTCGGCGTCGGCGCCGCCGAGCAGGGCACGGGCCGACTCGACGGTGACGTAGGCGGCCAGGGCGAAGAACGACACGGCGATGATCCGCAGCGCGGTCTTCTCCCGCGCCTCGGGGTCGCGGCCGGCGAACTGCCACGCGACCGCCGCCGCCGACGACACCTCGATGATCGAGTCGAGACCGAAGCCGACCAGGGCGGTCGACGAGGCGATCGTGCCGGCGCTGATCGCCACGACCGCCTCGATCAGGTTGTAGGTGATGGTCGCGGCGACCAGCAGCCTGACCCGCCGGGCGAGCACGGCCCGCCGGGCCGGGGACGGCTCGGCCGGCGCCTGGATCAACGGCAGGCTCATCAGCAGCACCCCTTGTCGTCGGTGTCTGGGCACGCCGCGGGGTCCACCGCCAGGACCAGGCCGAGCAGGTCACCCAGGGCGTGCGCCAGCCGCGCGTCGGCCAGTTCGTATCGGGTGCGCCGGCCCTGCGGCACCGTCACCACCAGGCCGCACCCTCGCAGACAGGTGAGATGGTTCGACAGGTTTTGCCGGGTCGTGCCCAGCAGCTCGGCCAGCTCCGCCGGATAGCCGGGCCCGTCGCGCAGCGCCAGCAGCAGCCGAGCCCGGGTCGGATCCGACAGGGCGTGGCCGAACCGGGCCAGCACCTGCCCGTACGTCAATGTCTCCACGGGCACGACAGTACACTCTTCGCTGTACTAACCGGTGAACGGCCCCCTGGGTAGTCATGTGGGCCGTTCCCAGGAAGCTGACAGCAAGTCGGTACAGCGCCCCCCGTATGGTCCGCGCGATGTCCCACCAGACCGTGGGACGTCATGTCGTTGGCTGATGAACAAGGACGTGGAATGACCAAGAACACCCGCCTGACCTTGGCGCTGATCGCGGCAGTGGTGCTTGTGGTCAGCGGGTTGCTGGCCGTCAACCGCACCGACGAGCCGCGCGCCGCTACCACGGCCGCCGGCGCCATCGACCCGGCTTTGCTGGTGCGCGAGGACAGCCACCGGCTGTCCACCGCCGCCGACGGCAAGGTGACCCTGGTGGAGTTCCTCGACTTCGAGTGCGAGTCCTGCGCCGCCGCCTACCCGGCGGTCAAGCAGGTCCTGGCCACCTACTCCGACCGCATCACCTTCGTGGTCCGGTACTTCCCGATCCCCAGCCACCCCAACGCCGAACTGGCCGCCCGCACCGCGCAGGCCGCCGCGAACCAGGGCCGCTTCCACGACATGTACACGCAGCTGTTCGACAACCAGACCCGCTGGGGACACAAGGAGCAGCCGCAAACCGATCTGTTCCTCGGCTACGCCCGCACCCTCGGACTGGACATGCAGCGGTTCCAGCGCGACCTCGACGACCCCGCCACCGCCGCCCGGGTGGCCAAGGACAAGACCGACGGCGAAGCCGTTGGCGTGCAGGGCACCCCGACGTTCTTCCTCAATGGCCGCCAGCTGACCGACCTGCGCACGCAGGACGACCTCGTCGCGGCCATCGACGCCGCCCTGGCCGAATGAGCACCGCCACCGTCGAACGGCGAAGCGAGCAGGACTCCTCGCGCGGGCGGTTCCTCGCTCGGGCCACGGCGTGGATCTGCGCCGTTGGCGGCGGCATCGGCATGCTGGCCGCAACCATCCTCACCGTCGAAAAGATCAACCTGCTCGCCCGGCCCGGCTACGTGCCCAGCTGCAGCATCAACCCGATCCTGTCCTGCGGCTCGGTCATGACCACACCCCAGGCCGAGGCGTTCGGCATCCCGAACCCACTGATCGGCATCGCCGGCTTCACCGCCGTCACCACCATCGGCGTCGCCCTGCTCGCCGGCGCATGCCTGCCCCGCTGGTTCTGGCTCGGCCTGCACGCCGGCGCCACCTTCGGCGTGGTCTTCGTGCACTGGCTCATCTACCAGAGCCTCTACGTCATCGGCGCCCTGTGCCCCTACTGCATGCTCGTCTGGGCCGTCACCATTCCGATCTTCCTCTACACCACCCTGCGCAACCTGCACGACTTCTCCGGCCCGCTCCCGGGGCCTGTGCGGGCGGCCGGGATCGCCGCTGCCGGCTACCACAGTCTCATCCTCACGGCCTGGTACGCGCTGATCCTGGCTGCGATCCTGGCCCGCTTCTGGGACTACTGGACAACGCTCATCTGATCCCTGCCGCAACGGACGGCAGGCAGGAGCACCAGCACCCGTAGCCCGGCCTGATACGTCACGGCGAGGAGTCATACGAACAGCGGCAGCTGCGCGTCACACAGGCTGCCTTTATCAGGTCGGGCCTCGCTGTTAGCCCCCTGCCCGCGTCCCAGGCAGTCATCGTTCATCGGCTTCTTCAAGGCTCCTTGACTGACACGGCAAATAGCTGGACGAGGAGAGGTTCCGTCTTGAAGGACAAGGATCTCGAAGGCGCCGAGCGTTCGCAGCTTTCGCGCCGTCAATTGGTGAAGTACGCCGGTGTCGGGGCGACCCTGGCGGCGGCGAGCCCGCTGGTGGGTGGCGGTGCGGCCTGGGCCAACGACGACCGCGAGGACGACAAGCGCGACAAGGGCGGGGAGTCCCGTAACCGGGTGTGGCGGGCCGGCGACCACCACATCCACTCGGAGTACAGCGGCGAGTTCGACACCTCGACGAACCCGCCGACGTTCCACAAGGGCGCCGACGCGGTGTACCCGATCGTCACCAACGCGATCATGGCGAAGAACTTCGGCCTGACCTGGGCGATGGTCACCGACCACGGCGGGCCGACCCACTCGAAGGTCAACCTGGAACAGGCCTACCCCGACCTGTTGCTGTCCCGCAAGCTCGTGCCCGACGTGCTGCAGTTCTGGGGCATGGAGTTCGACGCCCCGGCGATGGACCACCACACCCTGATGATCCCACGCCACGACGACGAGGCGCAGATGCTCTTCGACCTGGAGAGCAAGTTCGCCAAACGCGACCCGTTCCCCGCCGTCCCGGGCGGGGACACCGAGGCCAAGATGGTCGAGTTTCTTAAATACGCCAAGACCCTGCGGCAGAAGCCGTTGGTCATCGCGCACCACGCTTCCCGGTCGGCTCCCGGTTGGGGCGTGTGGGGGCAGGACACGCCGCACGAGTTCCGCAACGGCAACAACGCCGCGCCGGACATCTATGTCGGCTTCGAGGGCGCTCCCGGCCACCAGGCGGGCCCGCTCAACGGCGGCGCCCGGGGCGGCTACGGCAACCACCCGACCCACGGCGGCTACGATCAGATGACCGCTCGGGTTGGTGGGCTGTGGGACTCGCTGCTCGGTGAAGGGCGGCGCTGGTGGATCACCGCGACGTCGGACTCGCACGTGCACTGGACCCGCGGTGGTTCCGACTTCTGGCCGGGCGAGTACAGCAAGACGTACGTGCTGGCGCGGCAGGACTACGGCGACATCATGGACGGCCTGCGTAACGGCCGGATCTGGGTCACCACCGGCGACCTGATCACCAGCCTCGACCTCACCGCGAGGAGCCAGGGCAAGGACGCGGCGATGGGTGAGACCGTCACCGTGACCCGCCGCGACCGCACCGACGTCGAGATCGAGATCAAGTTCCGGCCGCTTAACGGCCAGAACCACAACGGCGACCGGCCCGAGGTCCGGCGGGTCGACCTGATCGTCGGGCAGATCACCGGCCCGTCCGCCAACCTCGACGCCGACACCAACCCCACCACCAAGGTCGTGGCCCGGTTCGGTCCCCGCGACTGGCGCAAGCAGGGCAACGACTACGTCGTCAAGCACACGCTGCGCAACGTGGACGGTGACATGTACGCCCGCGTCCGCGGCACCAACACCGACGAGGCCGAGCCGCTCGCCGACGGGCTCGAGAGCCCGTGGGAAGACCTGTGGTTCTACTCGAACCCGGTCTTCGTCCACGTCCGCTGAACCAGCCGGTCCTGAGCCTTGGCGGACCTACCGGGAGCGGCAACCAACACATGGCGCTGCTCGGAACCGTCCGACCGCCCAGCTCCTGCTTCCCCGACGTCCGTGCCTTCCGTCGCGTTTGCGACGGAAGGCACGGACGGCGCCCCTCTGCGGCCGCGCGTCCCGGTAGGACGGCGCGGCGCTGGGCGACCGCGACGGGGATCATGACGGCGAGGGCGACGACGTTGAGTCCGATGCCGACCAGCGACGTGTCGGGGCGTTCGGCGCCGATCAGGTCAGAGATGGACTTGTAGGTGACGTAGCCGGCCAGTGCGAGGAAGCTGCCGGCGATCAGCCGCAGCGCCGGCCGTTGTCGGGCGCGGGGTCCGGCGCGTAGTTGCCAGATGACGACGGCGGCGGCGAACACCTCGATGACCGAGTCGATGCCGAAGCCGATGAGTGCGATGGAGCCGGCGGCCAGGCCGGCAGTGACGGCGATGGCTCCTTCGATGATGTCCCAGACGACGATGAGCCAGGCGAGGCGCTGCCCCCGTCGGCGCAGCGCCTCCTCCCGGTTGGTCATCCGACGCTCACCGTCTCAGGGGCTGGGGTGGTGTCGGCGTCGGTGGTGGTGGTGAGGGGTGGGAGCGGGCGGGCGCGGCCGGCGCGGACGCCGTTGGCGATGATGATCACCTCGGCGATCTCGTGTACGAGGACGACGGCGGCCAAGCCGAGCACCCCGAGCAGGGCCAAGGGCATCAGGCCGATGACGACGGCGAGGGACAGGCCGACGTTCTGTAGCATGATCGACCGTGCCCGGCGGGCGTGGTCGAGGGCCTGGGGCAGGTGGCGCAGGTCCTCGCCCATGAGCGCGACATCGGCCGTTTCGATGGCCACGTCGGTGCCCATGGCGCCCATCGCGACGCCGAGGTCGGCGGTGGCCAGGGCGGGCGCGTCATTGACACCGTCACCGACCATCGCCGTGAGCCGCTGATCGCGGAGCTGCGCCACGATGCGGGCCTTGTCTTCGGGGCGCAGGTCGGCGTGCACCTCGGTGATGCCGGCCTGTTCGGCGAGGGCGGTGGCGGTGGCTTCGTTGTCGCCGGTGAGCATGGAGACGTGGTAGCCGCCGCGGCGTAGCCGGTCGATCACCTCGACGGCTTCCGGTCGAAGCTCGTCACGCACCGCGATCGCGCCGATCAGTCGGCCGTCGTCCTCGACGAGGACGGCGGTGGCGCCGGCCTGCTGCATGCCGGTGATGGTGTCGGCGAGCTCCCCGGGGTGCAGCCAGCCGGGTCGGCCGAGCCGGACGGTCCGGCCGTCGACGACGCCGGTGAGGCCGGCGCCGGTGATGGCTTCGACGTCGGTGGCCGGCCGGGGGGTGTCGACGGCGGCGAGGATCGCCCGGGCGAGGGGATGTTCGCTGCGCGCCTCCAACGCGGCGGCCAGGTCGAGGACCTGCTCGCGGGTGGCGCCGCCGGTCGCGGCGACGTCGATGACCGTCGGCCGGTTGCGCGTGAGGGTGCCGGTCTTGTCCAACGCCACACCCCGCACTGCGCCGAGCGCTTCGAGGGCGGCGCCGCCCTTGACGAGCACGCCGAGTTTGCTGGCGGCGCCGACGGCGGCGACCACGGTGACCGGCACGGAGATCGCCAGCGCGCACGGGGAGGCGGCGACTAGCACGACGAGGGCCCGCTCGATCCAGGTGGCGGGGTCTCCGAGCAGGCTACCCACGACCGCGATGAGCGCGGCGGCGATCATCACCCCGGGAACGAGGGGTTTGGCGATGCGGTCAGCGAGGCGCTGGCTGGCGCCCTTGCGGGCCTGTTCGGCCTCCACGATCCGCACGATCTTGGCGAGGGAGTTGTCCTCGGCGGTCGTGGTGACCTCGACCTCCAGTACCCCGGTGCCGTTGATCGACCCGGCGTACACCTCGCTGCCGGTGGCGGCTTCGACCGGTACGGATTCGCCGGTGATGGCGGAGACGTCGAGGGCGCTGCGGCCGGTGCGGATGATGCCGTCGGTGGCGATCCGCTCACCGGGCCGCACGATCATCAGGTCGCCGACGCGCAGCTCGGCCGGGGAGATGGTCAGCTCGGCGCCGTCGCGGCGGACGGTGGCCTGCGCGGGGACGAGGGCGAGCAGGGCGCGCAGGCCGCGGCGGGTGCGGGCCAGGGAGTACTCCTCCAGCCCTTCGCTGATGGAGTACAGGAAGGCCAGCATGGCGGCTTCGCCGACCTGACCGAGGATGACGGCGCCGACGGCGGCGATGGTCATCAGCGTGCCGACGCCGATCTTGCCCTTGGCGAGGCGGCGCAGCGTGGACGGCACGAACGTCCACGCGCCGACGGCGAGAGCGAGGGCCTGCAGGCCGATCTCCACCGGCCGCGGCGCGCCCGTCCACCCCGCGATGTAACCGGCCAGCAGCAGCACCCCGGCTACAGCGGCCGCACGGATCTCGGAGACATCCCACAGCCGTTCCGGTTCCCGTTCTTCGGCTTCACCTGTGCCGGTGGGCTTGTCGTCGCCGCAGCCGCACGCGTCGCTCATCGGGCACCTGCTCGTCGTGCGACGGCGGCAGGGGCGCTGCCGGGTCGAGGTGTGGCGGTCATGGTCACGGATCCTTTCCGAGATACGGGGGTTACAGGGATTTGATGAGGGCGGGGACGTGCCGGCGCTGCCGGATCAGCAGCGCGACGGCCAGGACGGTGTAGACGGCGGCGATCATGTAGCGGATGTTGGGTGAGGGCAGCACGAACTGGACGGCGAACAGGCCGAACAACAGCAGTGCTTCGGCGCGGGTCAGCCGCAGGTCGGCCAGGACGGCCACGCCGAGCAGGGTCTGGGCGGTGGTGAGCGCCAGCTCCTCGGTCTGCCGGGCGTCCAGCGGCAGCCCGGCGAACGTGCCGCCGCCGAGGTGGTACGCGGCGGGAAGGCAGGCGATCAGGAGGGTCCACTGGTTGAGTTTGGCTGCCAGCAGAGCACCCATGCCGTCGTCGGCGCGGCCGTGCAGCGCGAACGTGATCGCGACGATGACCTCCGGGGCTTCGGAGGCGATCGGGGCCAGCCACTGCACCAGCAGGAACTTGTCAATGCCCAGGTCGGCGCCGGCGGCGACCAGCGAGTCGCCGAACGGCTCTGCCGCGGCGAGGATGGTGACGCCGGCGGTGATGAACAGCGCGGTGACCAAGCCGCGGCGGCGGGCGGGCGGCTGCACGGCGACGGTGGCTGCGACGCCGGTCAGGTCCTCGTCGCCTTCGTCGTTGCCACGGATGCGCCACAGGTAGGCGGCGAACAGCCCTCCGAGCACCAGGGTGTCGTACCAGGCCAGCCGGCCGGTCAGCGGAATGACCAGGGCGTAGACGGTGGCGGCGGCGAGGAACACGATCTCGGTGCGCCGATGCGGCGCCAGGGTGACCCGGTCGCGCTCGCCGCGCTTCCCGTGGCGGCGCACCGCGAAGATCGCGAAGGCGACCAGCAGTGGCCACGCCACCCCGATGAGCAGTCGGTTGGCCCCGGTCATGTTCGCCGTGGCGTAGGCGGCGTAGGCCGGTTCGTGTCCGGCGGTGTAGGCGAAGTAGATGTCGACCGCGTACTCGGGCAGGATCGCCACCAGAGCCAGGATGGCCAGCGCGAGGCTGCCGGAGATGTCCACCCGTGCGGCCTCCGACGCCCACATCAGCAGCGCCACCGCGGCCAGCACCGCCGCGCCGAACACCACCATTGCCGCCACCGGCGCCAATTGCACGCCGGCCAGCCGCACAACCACCGCCGGGGCGGCGACGGCCAGGGCGATCCCGATACGGGCGGCGGCGCCCCGTCCGCTGACGGTCATTTCGATCTCAGCGCTCACCGCTCCCCCCGGCGATCCTCGAGCCCTGGATGTCGTCGGCTGCCCGGACAGTGACGGGCACGTTGCGCAGGCTTAGCCACACCGCGACCGCAACGCCGCAGATCAGGAAGGTGTCGGCCAGGTTGAACGTCGGCCACCAGTCCAGGTACAGGAAATCGACCACATGTCCTCGGCCCAGACCCGGAGACCGGAACAGCCGGTCGACCAGATTCCCGGCCGCTCCGCCTGCCACCAGGCCGAGCGCCACCGCCCACCCACGGTGGGTAACTCTGCGCCCATACCAGGCGATGCCCGCGATGACGGCCACCGTGACGACGGTGAAGACCGGAGTGATACCGGTACCGACCGAGAACGCCGCGCCCGGGTTGCGGGTCAGCCGCAGCGCCAACCCGGCGAACAGATCGACGCTGCGGCCCGGCAGCCACGCCGCGGCCGCGCTCTTGGACGCCACGTCCACCGCCAGCGCGGTCATCGCTGCCCCTGCCAGCCACGCCACCCGCTGCGGCGGGGCCTGCACAGCGGTCACTGGGCGCCGTCGCCGTAGGTGGGGCACAGCGCCACCGTCTCCCCGGTCGCGGCCAGCAGCGACTCGGCGGCCGACAGTACGGCCATCAGCTCCACGCGCGTCAGGAAGTAGAAGGACTGGCGACCGACCGCCCGATAGTCCACCAGGCCGCAGTCACGCAGGCAGGCCAGATGCGCCGACACCGTTGACTGCGCCCAACCCAGCTCCCGGACGAGATCCACCACCCGCGCCTCACCGTCGGCCAGCCGGCGAACGATCGCCAGGCGGGTCGGATCCGCAAGCCCGCGGAACAGTGCCGCAGCGGGGGCGAGAGTCTCTCGCTCCACCTGTTGTCTCATCGCCATGCGGCGATGCTAGCGCATTATTCGGGTTGGCATCGCGCGATCGCGATCACATCGTATCCACGTGATGCTGGCATGGATCTTTCGCGGATCCCCGGCATCGACAGCCGTGTCGTTCTTCGCGCTGGCCGCCTACGTCACGGTCGAGTCGGTGCGCGCGCTCGCCGGTGGCGGGGAAGCCGAGCACTCCACCGTGGGTTTGGTCCTGGCCGGCCTGTCGCTGCTCATCATGCCCGTGCTGTCTCATGCGCAGCGGCGGGCCGGGCGCGAGTTGGGTTCCCGGTCGGCGGTGGCCGACTCCAAGCAGACCCTGCTCTGTACCTACCTGTCGGCGGTACTGCTCGTCGGCCTGGGCTTCAACAGCCTGTTCGGCTGGTCATGGGCTGATCCCCTGGCCGCGCTGGTCATCGCCGCCGTTGCGATCAAGGAGGGGCGAGAGGCATGACGTGGGGACGCCTGCTGTGCGGTGCCGGTCAGCGGAGCGAACTCGCTTACTTTCCAGGCTGAGGGCGCCGGCGCCTGCGGGTGCAAGCCCGGCTGTGCCTGCTGCACGAGCGAGGCCAAGTGATCTTCCAGCGCATGCCCGAACCGGTAGGCGTCGTGTTCGACGCCGAGCTGTTCACCGCGCGCACCGCGACCGATTCCGCTGCCGCCTGGCGCGCAGCCGAACGCGCTCACATCCTGTCCCAGCCCTGGCCGTGGCGGCACACCGTCACCCACGCCGTGATGCTCAAACGAGCACCACGCGAGCGCGACGTGGTCGAAGCGGTGGGCCAGGCGGTCCGGCTCGCGGTGGCCGGCCCAGGATCAGCCGTCGGCCGCTACCCGGAAGGCAACACGGGACGGGCCCGCGTCCCCCTCACCCAGCTGATGCGGGTGCCAGATGACTTGGCGGCCATCCTGTCGCACCGAGCTGAGTGACCAGGTGGGCAGAAGCTCCGGCCAGGCGGCTAGCTGGCCCGTGGGGCGTACATGATGACGGCGACTCCGACAAGGCAGATGGCTGCGCCGATGATGTCGTAGCGGTCGGGGTGGAACTTGTCGACGACCATGCCCCAGGCGAGAGAGCCGGCGACGAAGATGCCGCCGTAGGCGGCCAGGATGCGGCCGAAGTTCGCGTCGGGTTGGAAGGTGGCGACGAAGCCGTAGACCCCGAGTGCGATGACGCCGGCCGCGACCGAGAGCAGGCCCCGGTTTTCCCGCCAGCCCTGCCACACCAGCCAGGCGCCGCCGATCTCGGCGAGCGCGGCGAGCAGGAACAGCAGGATCGAGCGGGCTACCGTCACGCGTCCGACCGTAGCGTGACTACCTCGCGCTCGCGCTGGTCACTCTGCCCGCAGGAGCAGTTGCGGCCGGCGCAGCCGGTGGTGTGGCGGCGTTTGCTGGCCCACCACCAGGACAGGCCGGCGAGCACGGCCAGGGCGAGGGCGACGCCGGGCAGGAAACGGTTGGCCGCGGCCCAGCCGGCACCACCGAGGATTCCGGCGGCCAGCAGTGGCGGCAGCACGCAGCAGGCGGCGCAGGCGGCTCCCGCGAGTCCGGTCATGCCGGAGGGGAGCAGGCGGCGCAGCCGGTTAGCAGGTGTCGGCACGGTCGTTCCTTTCGGCGAGTTCAGCAAACGGCAGGGGGCAGCAGGCGCTGCCGGCGCAGGCGACCAGGTCGTCGCAGCCGGCCGAGATGGCGGCGCGCAGGGTGTCGCGGATGACGGATAGGTCGGCCAACTTCTGTTCCACCTCGGCGAGCTTGTCCTTGGCTCGTGCCTGGAGGCCGGTGTCGGGTCGACCGTTGTGCTGGTGTTGGCCGGCGGCGAGGAGGTCGGCGACCTCGTTGAGGGTGAAGCCTAGGCGTTGCGCGGTCTTGATGATCCGCAGCAGGGTGACCGTGTCGGACGGGTAGAGCCGATGCCCGCCGGGCGACCGCTGCGGGGAGGCGAGCAGCCCTCGGCGCTCGTAGTAGCGCAGGGTTTGCAGGTTGACCCCGGCCGCGTCGGCCAGCTGGCCGCTGCGCAGCCCTGATCCGCTCATCGCTGAACCCGGACAGCCCGCTGGGCTAGGGCATCAAGCACGTCGACGTGTGCTGCCGGTACTCGAACGTCCAGCGTCAGTGAGTTCAAGTCGGGTCGCGCGATGTCGAACGTGAAGAACGAGCAGCAAGACGATTCACGGGCTGCCAGATCCCGCGCCGTCTTTTCGACCTGCTCCGCGCCGTCGAGGTGCAACCGCAGATGCTGTGCCGACAACCGCTCGGCACCCCGCACCGCGTCCCGGAAGAACTGATCGAACTCGGCGAGCCGCAGCGGCCGTTCGGCGGTCGGCAGGGTGCAGGCATCTGGCACCCAGGAGTCATCCGTCGTGACATGTTGGTCGCTCATGCAACGACGGTAAGCCTGTACCTAGGTATCAGATGCAAGCCCTGGTTCAGGAGAAGGACCAGGCTGCCGGCAGGCCGTCGGACACGGCCAACCAACGATGACCATTGGGTCGGCAATTGCCACGGTTGAGAAGCGGCTTACCGGGCAGCGACGCCGGCTGGGCGCCCACGGGTGCATACCAGTGTCCCTGCTCCTCGACCACGGTGTCGCCACAGATCCGATCAGCCCGGGCATCATTTGATGAGGCAAGGCCTTGTCGGCGTGGTCGACGCGGCCGTGACCAGAACGGACGCCATTGTCGGCACCCGCAGGAGCGAAAGCCGGCCTTCGAGGGTGCCGGTCAGCGGGCCTTCTTCGTCGTCCGCTTGCGGGGCGGCGTCAGCAGGTCGGCGATCGCCGCGATCGCGGACGGCACCAGTCGGTAGTACGCCCAGACGCCGCGCTTCTCGCGCTCGATCAGGCCGGCCTCGGTGAGGATCCGCAGGTGATGACTCACGGCCGGCTGGGACAGACCAAGCGGCGCGGTGAGGTCACTCACGGACGCCTCGCCGTCGGGAGCGGACTGGATCAGACTGAGCAGTCGCAGCCGGGCCGGGTCGGCGAATGCCTTCAGCACTCCCGCGAGCCGCTCGGCATCGGCACGCTTGATCGGCTCGCCGGCAAGCGGCGAGACGGCAGGCGTAGCTGTTTTCGCAGTTGGCACGTCTTCCATCGTTGCACCAACACCATCGATAGGCCGCTGGAACCAGGACCCGGTCACCGTCAGGTTGCGGGTAGGGAGCCCTGTCGGCTCGTCCCGGCCGTGTCAGGGGCCGGATGGGCGGTGCCGGCGTCGGCCCAGCGTGACGTGGAACTTGGGCCACTCGGCATGATGATCCGCGGACGAAGGAGGTGCCGGGCGTGCCCGGATCGTGTGACGTGGTGGTCGTCGGGGGCGGGCAGGGTGGCCTGGCGGCGGGCTACTACCTGCGCCGTGCCGGTCTGGATTACGTCATCCTCGACGCCCAGTCTCAGCCGGGTGGCGCGTGGGGGCATGGCTGGGACTCGTTGCGGTTGTTCTCGCCGGCCGAGTACAGCCCGCTGCCGGGGTGGGGGATGCCTCGGCAGGAGGGCGAAGACTTCCCGACCGCCGGGCACGTCGTGGACTATCTGCGGGCGTACGAGCAGCGGTACGACCTGCGGGTGCGCCGGCCGGTCCGGGCACATGAGGTGCGGCGAGCCGGGGAGCGCCTGGCGGTGGAGACCGACGCTGGGAGATGGCTGGCCCGGTACGTCATCTCCGCCACCGGTACGTGGGAGTGCCCGTACGTGCCCGACATCCCGGGCCGTGAGGAGTTCGCCGGCCGGCAGCTGCACACGGTGAACTACGCCTCGCCGGAGGAGTTCCGGGGGCAGCGGGTCGTGATCGTCGGCGGAGGTAACTCCGCGGCGCAGATCCTGGCGGAGGTGTCCCGGGTCGCTGAAACCACCTGGGTCACCTTGCGGCCGGCGCGGTTCATGCCGGACACCGTCGATGGTCGGGTGCTGTTCGGTGTGGCCACCCGTAAGGCCGCCGGTGGTGCCGGTGGCGGCGTCAGCGACCTTGGGGACATCGTGATGGTGCCCAGCATCCGCGACGCGCGGGAGCGCGCGGTCCTGCACTCCCGTCCGATGTTCGTGCGGCTCACCGACCGCGGCGTGCGTTGGGCGGATGGCGCAGAGCAGCCCTGCGAGGCCGTCATCTGGTGTACAGGTTTCCAGCCCGACCTCGCCCACCTCGCGCCGCTGCTGCCCGGATGGCGGCAGGGGAAGGTGGCGGTCGAGGGCACCCGGTCAATGGACGAGGCCCGCCTTTACCTGCTTGGCTACGGCGATTGGACGGGGCCGGCGTCAGCCACGCTGGTGGGTGCCGGCCGCACAGCGAAAGCGACGGTCGCCGACATCGCCACTCGACTGCGCGCAGCTTAGCGTGCCTCTTGACAGGTCGGCTGCCCGCCGGCCGAGGTGGCGACGCGGCAAGCGGGAGTGCAGGCGAGCGACAACGACGGCGACGCGGAACCAGACGAGGGCCTGCAGCCGTCAGGGGAGGTCGGCGGTGCGGGCGCTGACCCATCGCTGCGCGGCCGTTTGCACGGCGTCCCAGGGGCTGCCCAGCGGCGGGGTGTAGGACAGGTCGAGGTCAGTGAGGGCGTCGACAGTCATGCGGTGGTGCAGGGCGCCGGCGTAGATGTCCACGCGGGTGGCGACTGCGGTGTCGCGGTGGCCGACGAGCTGGGCGCCGAGCAGCTGTCCGCTGCGCTGGTCGCCGGTGATCGCGATCGTGACCGGTTTGGCGCGCGGGTAGTAGGCCTTGTGATCGTCGACGCGGGCCACGTGCGTGGCGGGATCGAATCCGTGCTCTCGGGCATCGGCGTCGCGCAGACCGGTCCGGGCGGCTACGAGGTCGAAGACTTTGACCGCCTGGGTGCCCAGCGAGCCGGCGAACTGCCGGTCGCCGCCGGTGGCATTTTCTCCCGCCACGCGGCCCTGCTTGTGCGAGGTGCTGCCGAGCGGCAGGTACGTGTTCGTGTCCAGGAGCCGGTGGTAGGTGTGCACGCAGTCCCCGGCGGCGTAGACGTCCGGCACCCCCGTGCGCATGTGCCGGTCCACCGCAATCGCCCCGCGCACTCGGAGCCGGACGCCGGCGGTCTGCGCGAGCGCGGTGTCGGGCCGGACTCCGACGACGACAAGCACCACGTCGGTGATCTGGCTGAAGCTGCCGCTATCGCCGAGCTGGTTGGTGGAATGGCCGGTGACCTTCAGCCGGCCGCCCTCGCGTGCCACCTCAGTGACGGTGGTGTCGGTGACGACGCGCACGCCGTGGCGTGTCAGTTCGTCGGCGACCAGCGTCGCCAGCTGCGGGTCGACGGTTCCCAGCACCTGCGGGATCTGCTCGACCACGGTGACCTGCAGGCCTCGGGCGTGCAGGGCTTCGGCCATCTCCAGCCCGATGTAGCCCGCTCCCACGATCAGCGCGGATTCCGGGCCCCGCTGCAGCGTCTCGGCAAGGGAGAGGGTGTCGTCCATGGTGTGCAGCAGATGCACCCCGTCGGCCGGTGTGAGCTCGTGCAGGCCGGCGATCGGCGGGCGGACCGGGACGGCGCCGGTTCCGATGATGAGCCGGTCGTAGCGGAGCTCTTCGTCACGCCCGCCTGGCCCACTGACCGTGACGGTGCGGGACGTGGGATCGATGTGCCGGGCGCGGGTGTCCAGGAGTAGTCGCAATCCGGCGTGTTCGAGGTCGTCGCGTGTGCGGTGGGCAAGGTTCCGCCAGTCGGGCACGTCGCCGGAGATGTGGTACGGGATGCCGCAGATCGAGTAGTTGGGGAAGGCGTCGGCGGCGACCACAGTGGTCTCGACGGACGGGTCGACATGTCGGGCGCGTAGCCCGGCGCTGACGCCGGCATCGCTGCCACCGATGATCAGAATGTGGGTCATGATGCCTCTCCCATCGGCGGCCCTGGACGGGCATCTCACCGCTTAGGTTGCCTGCTTGGCCACGCTGCCCAACAGCAGCCAGCGGGTCGGGGGCGCTGGGGGTTGACTCTGCCGGGTCAGTCCTGCCGGACATCCGACCGGCAGGACTGACCGAGTTCAGGACGTGGCGGCGAGGTACCGCTCGGCGTCGAGGGCGGCGGCGCAGCCGGTGCCAGCGGCGGTGATGGCTTGCCGGTAGGTGTGGTCGACGAGGTCCCCGGCGGCGAAGACGCCGGGAATGTTGGTGCGGGTGCCGGGGGACTGCACGCGGACGTATCCCTCGTCGTCCAGGTCGACCTGGCCTCGGAACAGTTCGCTGCGAGGGTCGTGGCCGATGGCCACGAACACGCCGGTGACGTCAAGGACCGTGATCTCGCCGGTGTGGACGTTGCGCAGGCGCGCTCCGACGACGACACCGTCGTTGCCGATGATCTCCTCGACGACGCTGTTCCACACGATGCGGACCTTGTCGTTGGTGAGGGCGCGTTCGGCCATGATGCTGCTGGCGCGGAAGGTGTCGCGGCGGTGCACGATGGTGACGCTGCGGGCGAAGCGGGTGAGGAAGGTGGCTTCTTCCATGGCCGAGTCGCCGCCGCCGATGACCGCGATGTCCTGGTCGCGGAAGAAGAACCCGTCGCAGGTGGCGCAGGAGGAGACGCCATGCCCGAGGAGTTCCTGTTCGCCGGGGACGCCGAGGGGTCGCCAGGCGGACCCGGTGGCGAGGATGACAGCGTCGGCTCGATAGGCCTGCTCGCCCACGTACACGGTCTTCAGGCCAGGGCCGGTGAGTTCGACGCGGGTGACGTCGTCGGTGATGAACTGGGCGCCGAAGCGGTCGGCCTGCTTGCGAAGATTGTCCATCAACTCGGGGCCCATGATGCCGTCGGGGAAGCCGGGGAAGTTCTCCACCTCGGTGGTGGTCATCAGCGCGCCGCCGGACTGGACGCCCTCAATGACCAGGGGGGCGAGGTTGGCGCGGGCGGCGTAGAGGGCGGCGGTATATCCGGCGGGTCCGGAACCGATGATGATCAAACGGTGGGGGTCGGGCACGAGGGGCTCCTCGATCGGTCCGCCCGCCACCCCTGTAGGGGCGGCGGGCGGTGGGGTGGACTCGTCAGGTGGTGGGGGTGAGGTCGGCGAGGAGGTCCTCCACCCGGGTGCGGATCTCGTCACGGACGCGACGGACCATGTCCAGGCCCTGGCCGGCCGGGTCCTCGAGCTTCCAGTCCTCGTACCGCTTGCCGGGGAAGGCCGGGCAGACGTCGCCGCAGCCCATCGTGATGATCACGTCGGAGGCTTCGGCGGTGGCGTAGTCGAGGATCTTCGGCTTGTTGGCGGTGATGTCGATGCCGACCTCCCGCATCGCCTCGACGGCCACCGGGTTGATCTGGTCGGCGGGCTCGGAGCCGGCGGAGCGGACCTCGACGGCGTCGCCGCCGAGGTGGCGCAGCCAGCCGGCGGCCATCTGGGAACGGCCGGCGTTGTGCACGCAGACGAACAGGACGCTGGGCTTGGACATCAGATGCCTTCCTTGGAGTACACGTGGTCATAGGGCCGATTCACGGGCGTCTCGGCGCGGGGTGCAGGCAGGGACCGGTCTGGGGCGCTGCTGCGGTCGAGCAGGCGGTAGCGGCCGGCGGGACGCGGCGGGTTGAGCAGGCGGCGGTAACGCACCTCTGCCTCGCCGTGCTCCGGGTCGTGGTTGGTCATCGGCGGTGGTCCAGTGCCGGGTCGCGTTCCTCGGCAGGGACGACGACCTGGTCGGCGGCCCGCCCGGCGTCGGGGTAGAGCGCGGCGAGTAGGCCGACGCCGACCGCCAGCCCGACCAGTTGGGCGACGACGAACCCTGGGACGGAAGCGGGGGCGATGCCGGCGAACGTGTCGGTGAACGCACGGCCGATCGTCACCGCAGGGTTGGCGAACGAGGTCGACGAGGTGAACCAGTACGCCGCCCCGATGTAGGCGCCGACGGCGGCGGGAGCGACCGGCGCGCGGCCGGAGCGGGCGAGGGCGAAGATCAGCAGGATCAGGCCGGTGGTGGCGACGACCTCCCCGAGCCAGAGATGCCCGGCGGCCCGGTCCTTGCTCGACCAGGCCACGGCGGACAGGTCGAACATCAGGTTCGCCAGGATCGACCCGCCGATCGCCCCGAGGACCTGGGCGATGACATACCCGCCGAGTTCGCGCAGGGTCAGTCCGGTTCCGACGCGGCGGCCGAGGAACCAGTCGGCGGCGGACACCACGGGGTTGAAGTGGGCGCCGGAGACCGGACCGAAGATCAGGATCAGCGCGCCGAGGGCAAGAGCGGTGGCGACCGAGTTCTCCAGCAACTGGAGCCCGACGTCGCCGGGAGAGAGCGTGGCGGCCATGATGCCGGAGCCCACGACGGCGGTGACGAGCAGGGCAGTGCCGATGAACTCGGCCAGCAGACGCCGCCGGAGTGCGATGGTCATCAGTGTTTTCTCTCCCATGATCTGACTGTCCCCGACAATCGGGGCACAGCGGGTTATCGGGTGGCGGGAACGTCCAGTTCGTCGAGGAGCCGCCGGACCCGGCGCTCGATCTCGTCCCGGATCGGCCGCACATCGGCGACGCTGAGGCCCGCTGGGTCGTCGATGTCCCAGTTCTCGTAACGGGTACCGGGGAAGACTGGGCACGCGTCGCCGCACCCCATCGTGACGACCACGTCGGCGGCGCGGACCACTTCGTCGGTCCAGGGCTTGGGGAACTCCTCGGAGATGTCGATGCCGCGTTCGGCCATCGCGGCGATCGCCGAGGGGTTGATCTCGATGCCGGGTTCGCTACCGCCGGACCAGGCGACGGCGTGGTCGCCGGCGAGGTGGACGAAGAAGCCCAGGGCCATCTGGGAGCGGCCGGCGTTGTGGGTGCACAGGAACAGCACGACGGGACGGCCGTCGCGGTGGTGTCCCTCGACCCGTGCCAGGGCCCGCAACCGCTGGCGGGCGAAGCGCTCGGCGAGCAGGGGCAGGTAGTTCGGGATGCTGGCGGCGGTGGCGAACTGGTCGTAGCTGCTGTGCAGGAACCGCTTGATGGTCTCGGTGCCGTAGATGCCGTCGAACTCGGCGGCCAGCCGGGTTGCTGCGGTGTGCAGGGCGAGCTGCTGGTCGAGAGTGATCTCCTGTTGAATGCGGGCGCTGATGTCGGTCATCGGGTGCCTCTCAACATGGTGGTGGGGGCGAGGCGGTCGACGCGGTCGGCGAGGTCGGCGTAGGCCGCCTCGAACGCTTCGTCGGTGTCGATGCGGACCGGGTCCGGCACGGACCAGTGCAGGCGGGGGCGGACCGGTCCGGTGAGCTCTTCGTGGGCGTTGTCGCAGACGGCGATGACCAGGTCGTCGTCGCGGACGACGTCCTTGACGTGGGCGGTGCCGGTTGCATCGAGGTCGAGGGCGTGGCGGTGGGCCACGGCAAGCGCGCGGGGATGCACTCGGGTCGCAGGCTTGGTGCCGGCCGAGGCGGCTTCCCCATGGGTGCGCCGCTTCCACAGCGCCGCGGCCAGCTGGGAGCGGGCGGAGTTGTGGGTGCAGACAAAGACCACCCGTCCCACATCGGCCAGCGGGGGAGGGGTGAGGGCGGCCAAGGCTGCCGGCTGAAGTCGCAGGTAGGTGCGCCGCCGGTCGCCCTCGGACCGGCCGCGCTGGACGAGGCCGGCTTCGGTGAGCACCTTGACGTGGTGGGCGACGAGATTGGTCGGCATCTCGAGGGTGTGGGCGATCTCCCCGGGCGAGGCGTCGCCCTGGCTGAGCGCGTCCACGATCGCCAGGCGCGCAGGGTCGCCGAGTGCGGCGTGGACCCGTGCGCGCCCGGCCAGGGAAGCAAGCTCAGCGTTCATTGAGTCAACTATCGCTGAGTGATCTGTCGTTCGTCAAATGGGAGTGAGGGATAAGCCCGTCGGGGGCTTGGCGGCGCTCAGTCGACGGGCGGGTTCGATGATCAGGAGGGCGGCGAGGTGCGCATCGCGGTGGCGTGGCGCATCGTGACCAGGCTGCAGACGATCCGAGTGAGGCTAGCGGCGACGGCGAACGTGGCCAGTGACTTCGCCGGAATCTCTGACCGGAGGTGGCTCGCGATCACCGTGAGATCCCCGGCGAGCGCAAGGGCGGCGATGGTGATGGTCGCGGCGAGTGCGTGTTGTGGGCTTGCTTCGGGTAGCCAGCGCATGAGGCGACCGGTCGTGGCCACCGTCCCAGCGGCGGTGGCGATCGCGATGATGATCAGTGGGATGACGGGGATCGCGGCCAATAGGGCGACCAGGCCGGTGCGCCAGGGGTGGGGCTGCAGGAGCAGCAGCCACCAGATGCCCACGACAGGTCCGGTGGCGATGTACCAGGCGATGGTGCGCCGGGCGTAGGCGGTGGCCAGCTCCCCGGCGAAGGCCTCGGCGACCGCTTGCGGGGTGCCGAACTGGGCGATCGCGGCGGCGACCGCCTCACCTTGGGGTAGGCCGGCGGCGGTGCGGTCGGCGACGGCGTGGTGGAGTCCGTCGCGTAGTTCGGCGAGGATCTGCTCCCGACGCCGCCGTGGTCCACGCAGTCGTGCGGCGAGGTCGCCCAGGTAGGCGTCGAGAGGTGCTTCGCCTGCTCGGCTGGTCAGGCGGTCGTTGGCCATGCCCGCCCGCCCAGAACTGCAGTGACGGCGGTGGAGAAGTGGTCCCAGACTGCCCGCTGCTCACCGAGCGCGGCCTGTCCGGCCGGGGTGAGGTGGTAGGCGCGGCGGCGGCGGCCGCCGACGGTCTGCCAGTCACTGGCGATCAGGCCTGCGCGTTCGAGGCGGTGCAGCGCCGGGTAGACGGTGCCGGTCGGCAGGTCCAGTGCCCCGCCGCTGCTGTCTCGCAGGGCTTCGATGACGGCGTAGCCGTGCTGTGGCCCGGGTTCCAGGACCGCGAGCAGCAACGCATCGAGATGGCCTTTGAGCAGTTCCGGTCGCATCGGCAACACCTGTGGCTCCTCGTTCTTGCTGATGGCGGCCCAGCGGTTCTACTGTAGCGTCACAATACTTTGCGGTGCTACACATGGTGGTGGGTGATGAGCTCCAACCTCACGGTGGTGGACCTGGCCGAGGCGAGCGCGGTCGACCGGGCGCTGATCGGTGGAAAGGCGGCCGTGCTGGCGGACCTGACCGCAGCCCGGTTCTCGGTGCCGCCCGGGATTGTGGTCACCACCGGCGTCCTCGATGATCCGCAGCTTGACCGACGGCTCGCGGCCAGTGTCGAGGGCCTGGGCGGGGAGCGGTTCGCGGTGCGTTCGTCGGGAGCGGCCGAGGATCTACCGGATGCCTCGTACGCAGGCCTGTACGAGACGTACCTGAACGTGCCCGCCGACGGGCTGGGTGCGGCGGTGCGGCGATGCTTCGCCGCGGCGGCCAGCGAGCGGGTCACCGCCTACCACCAGCGGCGTGGCGGGGCGACGGCGGCGATGGCGGTGCTGGTGCAGGTGATGGTCGACCCGATTGTGGCCGGGGTGGCGTTCACCGCGCATCCGGTCACCGGCGACCGCGATCAGACGTTGGTGGCCGCCGTCGCGGGGTTGGGTGATCCGCTGGTGTCGGGTGTGACGACCGGCGAAGAGTGGACGGTCACCGCGAGTCGCACCGCGATGACCCGGTCCGGCCCCGGCGGTGGACGGGTCCTCACCGACGTCCAGGCCGACGCGGTCGCGGAGCTGTCGCGTCGGATCGCCGACCGGTACGACGGCCGCCCGCAGGACGTGGAGTGGGCCATCGACCGGGCGGGCCGTCTGTGGCTGCTGCAGGCCCGGCCGATGACTGCGGTGCCGGAGCCGGTGTCGTGGACGGCGCCGGGACCGGGGTTGTGGATGCGCAACTTCCGGCTCGGGGAATGGCTCCCCGAGGCCGTCACTCCGCTGTTCGCCAGCTGGCTGCTGCCGGTGCTCGAAGACGGGTATCTCGATGGGATGTACGGCAGCGTCGGGGTGCGAGTGCCGTTCCGGTACGCGCTGGTCAACGGCTGGTACTACAACGCCACACCAATCCCGTCACCAAAACTCCTCGCTGGGGTGCTGTGGCAGGGACGCTGGCGGGCCGCGAAGATCCTCTTCAACGCGTTGATCCGGGTCAGCCATGACCCGGATGCCGCCGACCGCGCCGTCCTGTCCGAACTGGAGCGGGCCTGGCGTGAACAACAACTGCCCGGCTATCGACGCCTCGTGGCCGCCGCGGAGGCGGAGGTCGACACGGCATCGCCTCGGCGATTGGCCGAGCTCGTCGACGCACTCGGGCGGGAAGCCGGGATCTACCTCTGGTATCTGGCGATCGTCGGCGGGTCGGCGTGGAAGATGGAAGCCTGCCTGACTCGCTTCGTCCGCCGGCATCTCATCGACGTGCTCCCCGACGATGAGGGCGGTGCGCAGGTGCTGTTGCGCGGGCTCCCCGGCGCCCAGCCGGTGGCCGGCGCGCACGCCGTACAGAGCGTCGACTGGTATCACCCGGTCGCCGGAGAACTGGCAACGGGCCGACCACCCCGAGCCGGGGACCGCTACCGCTCGCTTGCCGAACAGCGGATGGTTGCCGAACAACGCTGCCGAGCGACGCTGGCCGACCGCCCGCGGTTGCTGGCTGACTTCGACCGGCTGCTGAAGGTCAACCAGCGCTACGCCGTCATCCGGGAGGAGCAGGCGCGGGAGTTCACCCTCGCCTGGCCGGTCCTGCGGGCCTGCACCGCCCGCCTCGGGCGGCACCTGGTCAACCTGGGAGCTATCGAGCAGCCCGGAGACATCTACTTCTGCACGCGGGATGAAGTGAACAGCGGGATCGAAGGCGACCCCGGACAGCTGAGCGCCAGGGTTGCCGAGCGGCGCGCCCTCTGGCAGCGCCAACGCCGCCTGACCGCGCCGTTGACCCTGGGCCGTCCCGCGCGACTGATCGGCGACGTCATCGAACACGCGGTTCAACAGGCCCGCGGCACCACGGAGACCGCCGAGGGCGCCCTCGTCGGGCATCCCGCCTCGGCCGGCCGGGCCACCGGCGAAGTCGCCATCGTGCACGGACCTGAGGACTTCGACGGCTTCGCCGATGGTCAAGTGCTCGTCGCGAAGGCCACCGCCCCGGCATGGACACCGCTGTTCTCCCGCGCCGCCGCAGTGGTCACCGACGGCGGCACCCTAGCCGCACACGCCTCCCTGGTGGCCCGTGAGTACGGCATCCCCGCCGTCGTCGGCACCGGCGACGCCACCCAACGACTGCGCCCCGGGCAGCTCGTAACCGTCGACGGAACAGCCGGAACCATCACACTCCACACCTAACCTGTCATGCCTGCAGGTGCGGCATGCATGTCGGAGGGGGTGCGCGGCGTCCGGGCGGAGGGTGCTGGAGACCGCCGGGTCGCCGGTGGGCGACCTGGTCAGCAGCAGGTCGCCAGGTAAGACTGCAACTCCGCGAGGGCGGCGAGCGCGCCGTCCCGATCGGCCCGGTAGTACACGGTCTTCCCGTCGCGACGGGAGGTGACCACCCGTCCGCGTCGCAGCAGGGTCAACTGCTGCGACGCCGTGGCCTGGCTGATGCCCGTCCGCTCGGCCACCTCGCCCACCGACAGCTCGGCGCCCTGCGCGAACAGCATCATGATCCGCTGCCTGGTGGGGCTGCCCAAGGCCTTGAGGAACTCCTGCGTCTGCGGCGCCAGGCCCTCCGGGACTCCGGCCGCGCGCGCGGGCGGGGATGCCCCTGCGGGCTGTCCGGTGGCGTCGCTCATGGCCCTACCTTTCCCCACCATCGTCATATTGTCATTCAACAAAACGACGATATGATCGTGACATGACCACCCCATCCCAGCCAGTGATCATCGTCGGCGGCGGCCAGTCAGGCCTGGCCGCCGCCCGAGCCGCCCTGACCGCGGGCCTGCGGCCCGTTGTCCTGCAGGCGGGCAGCGAGCCGGTTGGCTCCTGGCCTGACTACTACGACAGCCTCACCCTCTTCTCGCCCGCCCTTTACAGCGCCCTGCCTGGCATGCGCTTCGACGGCGACCCGGACCGCTACCCCCGGCGCGACGAGGTCACGGCGTACCTGCGCCGGTACGCGCAGACCGTGGACGTCGACATCCGCACCCGCACCCGCGTCACGGCCGTGCACCCTCGCCGCGACGGGGGGTACCTCGTCCGCACTGACACCGGGGACGAGATGGCTGCGGTCGGCGTCGTCGCCGCCAGCGGATCGTTCGGCAACCCGTACCTGCCGACGCTGCCCGGCCAGGACGACTACGCCGGCGATCTCCGGCACGTCGCTCACTACCGCCGGCCGGAGGTGTACGCGGGCAAGCGGGTCATCGTCGTGGGTGCCGGCAACTCCGCCGTCCAGGTCGCCTACGAGATCGCCGGCCACGCCCGGGTCACGCTCGCCACCCGGGAACCCGTGCGCTTCCTGCCCCAACGCCTCGGCGGGCGGGACCTCCACCACTGGCTGCGGGTCACCGGCGCGGACCGCCTGCCACGCCGCGTCCTCACCCGACTTGTCCGACACGCCACCGTGCTCGACACCGGCGTATACCGCGACGCTCTCGCCTCCGGGCTGCTCTCCCGGCGGGACATGTTCACCGCCTTCACCCCTGAGGGCGTCATCTGGGCCGACGGCACGCCCGAGCCGGTCGACGCGGTCATCTTCGCCACCGGCTACCGCCCGGACCTCGCGTACCTCAAGCCCCTGGGCGCCCTCGACCATGGCGCGCCCCGGCACGTGGGCGGGATCTCCACCACCCATCCAGGGCTGATCTATCTCGGGTTGGAGTTCCAGCGATCCTTCGCCTCGAACACCCTGCGTGGCGTCGGTCCCGACGCCGCGCACGTCATGACTGCCTTCGCCGCTCACGTGTCCGGACGGCAAGGCCGGCAGCGGACAGCGGACGTCGCCTCGCACACGGGATCCGGCGCTCAACGCTGATCGCGTTGCGCGGTCGGCGCTGGTAGGTACGGGTTTGCCCGCGGCTTACGCCTGCGACGAGGGGGCGGGCTCGACCGACAGCAGGGCGGCGAGCTGGCGCAGGATTCCCGGGCGGGCGCGGTAGTAGACCCACGTGCCCCGCCGTTCGGCATCCACCAGGCCCGCTTCGCGCAGCGTCTTGAGGTGGTGCGAGATCGTTGGCCCGGTCAGGTCGAACGCCGGCGTCAGGTCGCACACGCACGCCTCCCCGCCCTCGGCGGAGGCGATCATCGACATCAGCTGCAGCCGCACCGGGTCGCCGAGGGCCTTGAACGCGGGAGCGAGCACCGCGGCCGTCTCGGCCGGAATCCGACGCTGCGCCAGCGGGGGGCAGCACGGCGTGTCGGCGTTGAGATCGATGACGGCGAGGGGCGCCTGTTGCTTTGACATGTCTCTAGGTTGACATCTCTCTAATCAACGTGCAACTCTCTGCTTAGACGGACGTCAAGACAGGCGTCTGGAGGAAGGGGACCCACCATGTTCGGCTCCACCCGCCGCTCATCCGCTCTTCGCGCTGGAGTCCGGTTCTGCGACTCCTGCGCTCAGGTGTCCACCGCCGACCAGCGTGCGCAGCGCCGCTACGACCGTGCCCGCACCACCGTCTACACGCTGATCAGCCCCCGCTGACGAGAGGACCTGTCATGAGCGACAACACCCAGACCACCGGCGGTTTCGCGGGCGACCCGGCCGCCGCCCTGCAGGTCACCGGCTCCGGCGCCTGCTGCGGCAGCCCCGCCCAGGCCGTGGGGTCCATCCTGCCGCCAATCGGCGAGGCCGCGAGCGCCGGCCCGTGCTGCGGCACCCAGGAAGCCGCGCAAGCGGCCGGCTCGTGCTGCGGCACGCAGGCCAAGGCCGACGCGGTGGCCGCGGGACAGGGGTGCTGCGGATGACCACCCCAGACGACCTCGCGGGCCTGCTCCGGGTAGTCAGCGCCGACCGGATGTCCGCGACCGTCGCCACCCTCGCCTCCGACCGCATGGCAGGACGGCGAGTCGGATCACCCGGCGGCGCGGCAGCCCGGGCGTGGCTCGTCGACGAGCTCACCGCTCTCGGCGCCACGGTCCGGACTGAGGAGTTCCCGGTCCGGGCGGTGCCGCAGGTGCACGAGGCGCCGACGGTCACCTGGGGCGGCGGGAGCAGCCCCATGCCGCTGGTATTCGGTCGCCAGGTCGCGATCCATTCCGCCTCCGCCGACGCCGCCGAGACCCGCCGCGGCCCGCTCGGCGTCGCCGGTGCCGACGACCCGGCCGGGCGGTGGCTCGTGGTGCCGGCGGAGATGAGCCTGTTCGACGCCTACCGGGACACCCGCGGCGCGGCCGGGCTGCTGATCCGCCGAGCCGTCGACGCCGACGGCTGGCAGTTCACCACCCTCGCCGGACCGGACCCGGGACCGCTGCCCGTCCTGACCCTCGACCCGGACACCCACCGCACCGTCCTCGCTGCGGCAACCGACAGCGCCAGCTGGTTCGCCGGCGCCACGCCGGTTCGCCGCGACGACGTCACCGGCACCAACATCCACGCCCGACTCCGGCAGACCGTCCCCGGCGGGGCGGAGCTGCTCCTGACCGCCCACTACGACGGCGTCGGCGACCACCCCGGGCTCCGCCAGCCCGGAGCGTCGGACAACGCCACCGGCGTCGCGGTGGTCCTCGAAGCCGCCCGCGTCCTCGGCCGCGGACTTCCCGACGGCGTCGGGCTCTGCGTCGCGCTGCTCGACGGTGAGGAGGTTGGCGCGCTCGGCTCGGCCCACCACGCCGCGCAGCTGCGCGACCAGGGCGCCGCGCCCCTGGTGGTCAACGTCGACGGAGCCGGCCGCCTGGATGGGGCGGCGGCGGTCGAGGCCGGCGGGCCCGCCCACCGCCTCCTGGCGCTGCTGGACCAGGCCGGCCGGCACACCGGCGTCCCACTCGCTGCGGGGCCGATGGCCTCGGACAACCGCCGCTACGGCGCAGCAGGCCTCGCCGCGGTCGGCATCGGTGCCGGGATGGGCGGCTACCACAGCCCCGCCGACACCCCTGACAAGGTCGACCCGGCCACCCTGGCCGCGATCGCCCGCCTCGTCGTCGCAACCGCCCACCTCACCGGGACGGCGCCTGCTAGGCTTTCATCGCCAATCGGCGATAAACGATAGAGGGAGTGGTGGTGGGCGAACTCCTCGACCGGGATACCGCGCAGACCTACGCCTCGTGGTTCCGGGCCCTGGCGGACCCGACCCGGGTGCAGATCGTGGAGTACCTGGCCCGGCATGCCCGGCCGATGAGCGTGGGGGAGATCGTCGCAGCTGTCGGGCTCGCCCAGTCCACCGTCTCCCAACACCTGAAGATCCTGACCGAGGTGCGGTTCGTGCTCGTCGAGCCGGTCGGCACCGCCCGCCACTACCGCATCAACGACGCATGCGTCGGCTGCTTCCCCTCCGCCGCCGACGTCGTCATGGGCCGACCCGCCCCCACCGTGAAAGGAGCCTGCTGATGGCCGACATCACCGTCCGCCCGATGACCTCGGACGACGCCGATCGTGTCCTCGCCATCTACCAGGCTGGCCTCGACGCCGGCAACGCCAGCTTCGAGACCACCGCCCCGACCTGGACAGCATTCGACGCGGCCAAGCTGCCGGACCACCGCCTCGTGGCCGTCGACGCGGACGACACCGTCCTCGGGTGGGTGGCGGTCTCGCCGACATCGAGCCGCGCGGTCTACGCCGGGGTGGTCGAGCACTCCGTCTACGTCGACCCCGCCGCCCAAGGCCGTGGCGTAGCCCGGCTGCTGCTGGACGCGCTGATCGCCTCCACCGAGGCCGCCGGCATCTGGACCATCCAGTCCGGAATCTTCCCCGAGAACACCGCCAGTCTCACCCTGCACCAGCGGGCCGGCTTCCGCGTCATCGGCACCCGCGAGCGGGTCGGCCGGCACCACGGCCGGTGGCGCGACGTCGTCCTGCTCGAGCGGCGCAGCCCCGTCATCTGAACCCCTTCGGCTCCGCCCGCCCCAGCACAACTGCACCTTCTTGATTCGACAGTTTTCAACACAGAGGAGTTTTCCGATGAGCATCCCGAACGAGCTGCCCGTCGTGGTGATCGGCGCGGGCCCGGTGGGTCTGGCCGCCGCCGCCCACCTGCACGAGCGTGGCCTGCCCTTCCTTGTTCTGGAGGCCGGTGACACCGCCGGCGCGGCGGTGCGGCAGTGGGGGCACGTGCGGGTGTTCTCCCCGTGGCGGTACAACGTCGACCCGGCCGCCCGCCGCCTGCTCGACGACGCCGGCTGGGTCGCCCCGGCCGAGGACGCGCTGCCCACCGGCGCGGAGCTGGTCGCCGACTACCTCCAGCCCCTCGCGGAGCTGCCGCAGCTCAAGCCGCACCTGCGCTACGGCGCGCGGGTGGAGGCGATCAGCCGCCTCGGCCTGGACCGGCTGCGCACCGCCGGCCGCGAGCAGACGCCGTTCCTGATCCGCCTCGCCGACGGTGACGAACTGCTGGCCCGCGCGGTCATTGACGCCTCCGGCACCTGGGGCACCCCCAACGTCCTCGGCGCCTCCGGCCTGCCCGCCCGTGGAGAGAAGGACGTGGCCGCGTACCTGGAGCACGCCCTGCCCGACGTACTCGGCGCCGACCGGGACCGGTTCGCCGGCCGGCACACCCTGGTCGTCGGCGCCGGCCACTCCGCCGCGAACACGCTGCTCTCCCTGGCCGAGCTGGCCGCCGCCGAGCCGGGCACGGAGGTGACCTGGGCGATCCGCTCGGCCAGCCCCGCCCGCACCTACGGCGGCGGCGACGCCGACGCGCTGCCCGCCCGCGGCGCGCTCGGCTCCCGGCTGCGCGAACACGTGGACGCCGGCCGGATCCGGCTGCTCACCGGCTTCTGCGTGCACGCGCTCACCCCGGCCGACGGCCGGGTCGCCGTCGTTGTCCGGCACGCCGACGGTAGCGAGGAGGAGGTGATCGTCGACCGGATCGTTGCCGCGACCGGCTTCCGCCCGGACCACTCGATCGCCGCCGAACTGCGCCTGGACCTGGACCCGGTCATGGGCGCCACCCGGGCTCTCGCCCCGCTGATCGATCCGAACGAGCACTCCTGCGGCACCGTCCCCCCGCACGGCGTCCACGAGCTCGGACACCCGGAGTCCGGCTACTACGCCGTCGGCATGAAGAGCTACGGGCGCGCGCCGACGTTCCTCATGGCCACCGGCTACGAGCAGGTCCGCTCCGTCGTCGCCGCCCTCGCCGGCGACTGGCAGGCGGCCCGGGACGTCCAGCTCGACCTGCCCGAAACCGGCGTCTGCAACAGCAACCCCGCCGAGGCGACCGGCACCGACAGCAGCTGCGGCCCCGCCCCGCAGCCGGCCGGGAAGGGGCTTGCCACGGGCATCGCCGGTGGGCTGCTGTCCGCCCCGCTGAGCCTCATCAGCCTCGACACCTCGACCAGCGGCCAGACCGGCGGCTGCTGCGCCAGCTGATGACCACCACCACGATGGCGCCCGCCGACCCCACCGTCGGCGGGCACCACCGGTGGCGCATCGTCGCCGCCCTCGCGATCACCTCGACCGTCGGCTACGGCACCATCTACTACGCCTACGCCGTGCTGCTCGGCCCGATGGCGACCAGCCTCGGCGCCTCGATCACCGCCGTCACCGGGGCGCTGACCGTCAGCGTCCTCGCCGGCGCGTTGATGGCCATCGCGGTCGGCAGGTGGCTCGACCGGCACGGCGGACGGGCCCTCATGACCCTCGGCTCGATCACCGCCACCGCGCTGCTGATCGCCTGGTCCCAGGTCCAGACCATCGGGCAGCTCTACGCCGTCATGATCGGTGTCGGGATCACCGGCGCGATGGTCCTCTACGAACCCGCCTTCGCCGTCATCGTCTCCTGGTTCACCCCCGACCGACGCCCCACCGCCCTGCTTGCGGTCACCGTCGTCGCCGGGTTCGCCAGCACGATCTTCATGCCACTCACCGGCTACCTGGTCGCCCACCTCGGCTGGCGCGGCGCGCTCCTCACGCTCGCCGCCGTCCACGGCGTAGTGACCGTGCCGCTGCACGCCCTCACCGTTCGCAAACCGCCGCACGTCACAGCGTCCAACCCCACGCTGCGAACGGCCCACGCCTCGCGGCGGACGGCGGCGCGCGCCGCGATGCGCGATCCCCGGTTCTGGATCCTCGCCGCCGCCCTCATCGCCCACGGCGCCGCCACCAGCACCATCGGCGTCCACCTGGTCAGCTACCTGACCAGCCGCGGCCACCCGGCTACTTACGCCGCCACCGCCGCCGGCCTCCTCGGCGTCCTGTCCGTCACCGGAAGACTCGTCCTCACCGCCGCCCGACGCCGACTCCCCGTCACCACCATCGTCGCTGGCGTCTTCGCCATCCAAGCAGTCGCCGTCCTCGCTATGCCCCTCGCCGCCGGAACCCGCGTCGGAGCCATCGTCACCGTCACCGGATTCGGGCTCGGCTTCGGCATCGCCAGCCTCGCCACCCCAGCACTCCTCGTCGACCGCTACGGCACCACCGCCTACGCCACCATCGCGGGACGACTCGCCGCCCCCGTCACCACCGCCAAAGCCGCCGCACCCCTGCTTGCCGCCACGCTCCTACCGCACGGCGGCTACCACCTCTTACTCGCCGCCGTCAGCACCGCATGCCTCCTCGCCGCCATCAGCATGCGCACCGTGGGGGAGGCCAGGACCGACAGCGGCGAGTACCGCAACCAGCCGGACTTACCGCGTCCAGGAACCCGCGTGGCTGCCGTGCCAGGGCCAGATTCAGCTCAAGCACCGGCAGATGGCGAGCGTGCAGAAGGCCGACACAACGACAGCCCGACGTCTACCCCAGGTCCCACGCGGTCCACGTGACGACCCATGGCCGCCCGGGTCGCGCGGCCGGAAGCGGCTGATCCCCGAAGAGAACTGCTCCTACCGCCTCGGCGGCTGCCTGCATCTCCGCCTCCGCGTCCCGCAGCGGATCACACACCACCAGCAGGAGATCGCCGTGAACGAGTGTCTGGGCGTGGTGGCCCGTCTGCTGCCTGATCAGCGACCGAATCTCCTTCCGAAGGACGGCAAGCTGGTCACCGGGGACCTGCCGGACCTCCGCGTGCCCGTGCTCACGCACCACGTCGCAGACCACCTGCGCGACGACCGGGACTCTGCGGTCGACCGCCGGCGCGGGGAACAGGCGGTCCATCAGCGTCAGACACCGTCGGCACGTCGGCGCGAACGCCGGCTCCCGGTACCTGCTCAGCGTCCCGCCGTCACCGCCGACCATCAGCGCCCAGACCCGCCCGCACATCGTCGTGTGCTCCCAGATCGGCTCCCGCAGCGCCTCGACGTCATAACGCCGCTGGACTGCCTCACGCTCACTGTCCCCGCCCGTGAGGTAGTGGTCGGGTACGGCGCTGCGGCCCTGCTCCAACGGCCCCTGCCGGCGCGCGAGGTGCACGGCCTCACCGCCGGCGACCGCCACGAGAAGCAGCACGGCCTCCCCGGCGGTGATGACGTTCGGTCCGTGCAGGCCGTCACGCATGCCAGCAGTATGCCCGCCCCCGTTTGATGCCGGGCGGCCACACGCGAGGCTTGGTCCGGCCTCCAGAGCCCGCTGCCGTCAAGCTCGTCGAGCACGTCGACGCGGGACCGCATCTGCCGTTGTCGCCGGCATGACACAAGCTTCCCGCCTGTACGGCGAACAGCTCGTCCGGCCGCTCGTTCCTGCCGCCATGCCCACCTGGCCCCGCCCGTGCCCGAGGCCGATGCCGGCACTGCCCGTTCACGTTCCTCCGCGGGTGTTCGCCGCCGCGCAGGACGTGCTGCTGGGGATGGCTGTCCCGTCGAGCTGCGGCCGGGTGACCGCACAACAGCTCCTGCACCCGTTGGGCTGGGAGCCGGGCCGCCGCCTCGACATCCAGCCACCTCAGGGGATGCTCGTCGTCGGCTCGGCCCACGACGGACGGCACCAGATAGGCAGCCGCGGTGAGCTGCCTCTACCGGCACCTGCGCGGCGGATGTGCGGGATCGAGCCCGGCTGGCCGGTGCTGCTCGCTGCTCTCGTCATCCACGACCTGCTCGTCGTGCACCCCGCCAGCACCGTCATCGGCGTCCTCGCCGACCTACACACTCGACTTGCGGGAGCTGGACATGCCCGCTGACGCCACCGCCGACGCCGCAGCGCGGCAGGTCTTGGCTCACCTCGGCGTTACCCTGACCGACCTCCAATCCCACACCGACGGCCCAGCCCCCCTGCCGACGATCGCCGAGTACCTACCCCGCGTCATCGCCGCAGCAGGCCCCGGCGCCCAACGCACCTACGGCACCTACTGGCAGCGCATGGCCGCCGTCTGGCGCGACCGACCGCTGGACGCCGTCGCGGCCAGCGACGTCGAGGCCATGACAGCAGATGACCATCACTGCCCGGTCGCGGCGTAACAGCCGCAACGGCCGGCACGCGGGCGAGCATGTCATCGCCGCCGCTCGCGCTTTCTACTCCCGGGCTGTTGCTGATGGTCTGATCGACGCGTCGGCCAGTCCCGCCCATCGTGTCGCCAAACCCCGCCGCCTCCCTAGCACCCGCCGTGCCCTGACGTCCTACGAGTTGGAGGAGATCAATGCGGTGGCACGGACCAGCGGCAATGACGTCATCCTCGACGCCCTCCTGCTACGCCTGCACACCGAAAGCGCCTGCCGGCGCGGCGGCGCCCTCGCCCTGCGGCTTGTTGATCTGGACCGCTCCAACGGCCTCGTGCGCCTGAACGAGAAGAGCGGCACCGTACGGTGGCAGCCGATCAGCCTCGGCCTCGCCGAGCACCTGCACGAACACGCCCGCGTCCGCGGCGCAGTTCTGCCCACCGACCAACTGTTGCGCTACCGCAACGGCCTGCCGATCAGCAGCCGCCGCTACGACCACCTGTGGAAACGCATCGGGGAACGCCTGCCCTGGGTCGTCGTGCACGGCATCTCCACCCACTGGCTGCGGCACACCACGCTCACCTGGGTGGAACGCCACTTCGGCTACGGGGTAGCCCGCGCCTACGCGGGTCACACCGACAGCCCAGCATCGTCCACCATTACCTACATCAAAGCCGATCTCCACGACGTGGCCGACGCGCTGTCGGCGATGACCGGACAGCCACACCCATTCGCAAAAACGAGCGAGACCCCGAACGGCCCGGCGACAGACACCCTGCCCTGATTAGCCTATGTGACCCACCCGGGCGGCGTGCTGGGGAATGGCTCCGCATCGCGCCGAACGGCAATTTCAAGAACTCCGGATTCTTCGGCCGTATTGGTGCCAGCGCAGGCAGCAGAATTGATTGCATTAGTTGCGCCCTGGCGTGCTCGCGGGCAGCTCACGCCTGTAGTGTTACGCATCGTGAAGTGCTAGACTTAACGCATGAGCACCCGTTTGTATAACGGATGCTACATAGGAGTGTTCAGCTCCCCCCTCGGACACAAACGATAACCCCACGGTGCGCGCTGAGATCGGTTTCAGCGTGCACCGTTTGCGCTTCAGGGACTGCGTAGATTTGCGTGTTTGACCTGGGTGTGGTCCGTTGGACAGGACGTTGATCCTTGTCCGGGAAGGACCACGTCATGGCAGACAAGAAGAACGCTGTTCAGCTTCCTGAACCGACGTCGGCGGAGGTGGAGTTCGCTCAGCAGTTGGTCGAGCGGGCCAAGGCCGACGGAGTGTCGTTGGTCGGGCCGGGTGGGCTCCTCGCGGGGATCACCCGGACCGTCCTGGAATCAGCGCTCGGTGCGGAGCTGGATGCTCACCTCGACGAGGCTGGCGTCGAGGAGGCCACCGGCCGGCGGGTCAACATCCGTAACGGGCACGGTGCGAAGACGGTGCAGACCGAGGTTGGGCCGGTGCGGATCCCAGGTCCCGCGGGATCGGACGGGTTCGTTCACGCCGCGGATCGTCCCGAAGCACACCCGCCGGCTGGACGGGTTCAACGAGGCGATCCTGTCGCGGTATGCCACAGGGCTGACCACCGGGGAGATTTCCGCGCATCTGGCGGACGTGTATGACGCCGACGTGTCCCGGGAGTTGATCAGCCGGGTCACCGACGGCGTGGTGGACGAGATGGAGGCTTGGCGGCAACGGCCCCTCGACAGGGTCTATCCGGTGGTGTTCATCGACGCCCTGGTGATGAGGATCCGCCAGGGGCAGGTCGCGAACCGGCCCGTCTACGTCGTGGTCGGTATCAGCCTCGACGGGGAACGCGACGTGCTCGGTATGTGGGCCGGTACCGGCCGGGAGGGCGCCAAGGAGTGGGCCGGTTACCTCACCGAGCTGCGCAACCGCGGTGTCGAGGACGTGTTCATGGTCTGCTCTGACGGCCTCAAGGGCATGACCGACGCGATCGAGCAGGTCTGGCCGCTGGCGGTGCACCAGCAGTGCGTCGTGCACCCTGGCCGCAGTTCGTGCCGTTCCTGGACTACGACCACGAGGTCCGCAAAGTCCTCTACACGACCAACATCATCGAGAGCCTGAACGCCCGGTTCCGTCAGGCCGCCCGCCGGCGGGGCCACTTTCCGGCCGAGCAGGCCGCGATGAAGGTGCTCTACCTCGTCGTCCAGCAGAAACGTAAGGGAGGCGGGAGCATGACCGGCCGGGTCTACGGTTGGGCCAAGGCCCTCAACGCCCTGATCCTCGCTTACGGCGACCGGATCGCCATCTAACAATCCCGATCACACCACAGGCCCAAACACGGAAATCGACACACTCCCGGGAAACATCACCTCCCCGCTTGGGGAGGATCGAGAGATGGCAGGAACGAAGCCGTATCCGCTGGAGTTGCGGGAGCGGGCGGTGCGGATGGTGGCGGAGGTGCGGCCGAACTACGAGTCGGACTGGGCGGCGACCACGGCGGTGGCGGCCCGGCTCGGGATCGGTACGGCCGAGACGTTGCGCAAGTGGGTCCGTCAGGCGCAGGTCGACGATGGGCAGGTGGAGGTGCGTTTCCGCCACACCCGCAAGCGGTCACGCAGCCAGTGGTAGCTGGCCTTGGGCGTACGGGATCCGGTGCCGTAGTCGACGTGGGCCAGACCGAAGCGGGGCCCATACCCGCGGGCCCACTCGAAGTTGTCGATGAGCGACCAGTAGAAGTACCCTCGCAGATCGAGCCGGTCGTCGACGGCGGCCGCACGGGCCGCCGCCGCCAGGTGCCCGGCCACGAACGAGATCCGTTCCGGGTCCGGCTCGGGTTCGTCCCGCAGGTCGGCGCAGCCGTTCTCCGTCACGTACACGGCAGGCAGGCCCGGGTAACGGTCCGCGAGCCCGGTCAGGGTGTCGAAGAGCCCTTGCGGCTCCACCGGCCAGCCCAGGTCGGTGGTGGGCAACCCGTTTGGCCGTAGCTGCCGGACCCCGATGTCGAACGCGCTGCGCAGCGCCGGGTCGGGCTGCTCGTATGGGGCGTCGGCGACGTGCACCCGGTAGTAGTAGTTGACACCGAGGAAGTCCAACGGTGTCGAGATCACCGCCAGGTCACCGTCCCGGCGGAACGACAGATCGCTCACCCCGGCGTAGAGCCGCTCGAACCCGGACGGGTACGCGCCGCCCAGCACCGGATCCGTGAACTGCCGGTTGAGCATGAGGTCCTGCCGATCCGCCGCCGCCCGGTCGGCCTCGGTATCGCTGGCCGGCACGGCGGGGGAGAGGTTGAGCGTGATGCCGACGCGCGCCCGCGGGCCGGCGGCGGACCGGACTGCGGCGACCGCCCTGCCGTGCCCGAGCAGCAAATGGTGGGCGGCGGCCAGGGCACCGTGTCCTTCGGCGGCGCCGGGCGCGTGCCGGCCCTCCGCGTAGCCGACCATCGACGAGCAGTACGGCTCGTTCAGCGTGATCCAGTCCTGGACCCGGTCACCGAGGACGCCCGCCACCGCGGCGGCGTACTCGGCGAACCACTCGGCGGTATCCCGTACCCGCCAGCCACCCTCGTCCTCGAGCGCCTGGGGCAGATCCCAGTGGTACAGCGTGACGAACGGCCGGATGCCGTGCCCGCACAGGGCGTCGACGAGCCGGTCGTAGTAGTCGAGGCCCCGCCGGTTCACCGCGCCCCGCCCTGCCGGCATGACCCGTGGCCAGGCGATCGAGAAACGGTAGGCGTCCACGCCGAGGCCGGCCAGCAGGTCCACGTCCTCCCGCCAGCGGTGGTAGCTGTCACAGGCGACCGAGCCGGAGGTGCCGTCGTCGACGGCACCGGGGCGGCGGCAGAAGGTGTCCCAGATCGACGGCCCGCGGCCGTCCTCGTCGACCGCCCCCTCGATCTGGTACGCCGCGGTGGCCGCGCCCCAGCTGAAGCCGGCCGGCAGGTCCGGCAGCTCGGGCAGGTCCGGCTGGGTTGCGGCCGCGGCGGCACCTTGGGATGTGGTGGTCATCCCTTCACCGCCCCCTGCATGATGCCGTCGACGAGATGCCGGCCGAGGAGCATGAAGACGACGAGGATCGGCAGCGTGGCGAGCAACGTGCCGGTCAGCGTCAGGGTGTAGTCGGTGGTGTAGCCGCTGGCCAGTGCGGAGAGCGCCACCTGCACGGTCGCGTTGTTCTGCAGCACGACCAGCGGCCAGAAGAAGTCGTTCCACGCCTGCATGAAGGTGAACAGCCCGAGCACCGCCGCGGCGGGGCGGGCCGCCGGCAGGACGATGTGCCAGTACAGGCCGAACGTGCTGGACCCGTCGACGCGGCCGGCCTCCAGCAGTTCGTCGGGCACGGCGCGGCCGAGGTACTGGGTCATGAAGAAGACGCCGAACGCGGTTACCAGCCCAGGCACGATCACGGCGGTGAGGCGTCCGGTCCAGCCGAGGTCGGCCATCAGGATGTACAGCGGGATGATGCCGAGCTGGTGCGGCACCATCGAGGTCGCGATGGCCACGACGAGAAGCGCCTTTCGGCCTCGGAACCGCAGTTTGGCGAACGCGAACCCGGCCAGGGTCGAGAAGAACACCACGGAGACGGTGATTGATCCGCTGACGATGAAGGAGTTCACCAGGGCCCGGCCGAAGTCGGTCGTGTCGAACACGCGCGCGATGTTGTCGAAGAGGTGCCCGCCGGGCACCAGGGCCGGCGGCACCTTCGTGACGGCGTCGCTGGTCTGCGAGGACACGACGATGGACCAGTAGAGCGGGAAGACTGACCCGGCCACGACCGCCAGCAGGGCGCCGTAGCTCCAGACCGAGCCCTTGCGTGGGTACCCGAAGCTCCGGCGCCGGTGGGACCGGCGTTGCGGCGGCGAGGGTGTGGTGCCGGTCTGTGCGGGGTCCGCGAGGGTGGTCACGGCGTCCTCCTCAGTCCTCGTCCTTGGCGATGCGCCGGGTGAGCAGGAAGTTGATGATCGCGAAGATGGCGATGACCAGACAGAGCGTCCAGGCGACCGCCGAGGCGTAGCCGAAGCGGAACTCCCGGAACCCCTGCTCGTACATGAACAGGGCGACGGTCTGGAACTGCCGGTCGGAGCCGCCGGTGGGCGTCTGGGAGCTGGCGAACAGCAGGGGTTCGGCCATGATCTGCAGGCCGCCAATCGTCGAGATCACCGTGGTGAAGATGATCGTCGGCCGCAGCATCGGGACGGTGATCCGCCTGAACTGCTGACCCTGCGACGCGCCGTCGAGGTCGGCGGCCTCGTACAGGTGGTGCGGGATCGCCTGCATCGAGGCGAGGTAGATGAGGGCGTTGTAGCCGGTCCACCGCCAGGCGACGATGAACGAGATGGCCAGGTGGGAGCTCCAGGTGTTGGCCTGCCAGTCGATCGGGCCGATGCCGACGAGGCCGAGCGCCCAGTTGACCATGCCGAAGTCGCGGCCGAACAGCTGGGTGAAGACGATCGTCACCGCCACGATCGAGGTGACGTTGGGCAGCAGCACGCCCATCCGTAGCGCGGTGCGGGCCCGCAGCCGGTGGTTGAGCAGGTGGGCGATCCAGAGCGCGGCGAGCAGTTGCGGCACGGTGGACAGCACCCAGATGCTGAGTGTGTTGCCCAGGGCGTTCCAGAAGTACGCGTCCTGCAGCATCTCGCGGTAGTTCGCGAGGCCGACCCAGCGGTGCGACCCGGAGTCGAGCAGGTCCCAGTCATTGAACGAGACGTACGCCGTGTACAGCAGCGGGAACAGCCCGAACGCGCCGAACAGCAGGAAGAACGGGAGGATGTAGAGGTAGGGCGAGCCTTTGGTGTCGAGCCGGCTCAGGCCGGCCCGGCGGGCCTGGTGGAGGTAGGTGGCCATCGTCGATCCTTCGTCGCCGGGGGCCGCCGGCGGTCAGGGGCGACCGCCGGCGGCGCGGGTCGAGTTACTTGGCGAGGCGCTCGACGTCGCTGACCATCTGCTTCCAGGACTCGTCGGAGCTTTGCTTGCCCTGTTCGATGCGGACGAGGGCGTCGCGGATGGTGGTCTGCACATCCCCGGCTCGCGGGCCCTGGTGCTGGGGCTTGAGTTGCTTTGCCGCGGTGGTGAAGAGCTGGCCCACCGGGGCGTTGTTGAAGAAGGCGTCCTTGTACTGGGCAATGTCAGGCTTGTCGTACAGCGCCGGGATGGACGGCAGGTTGCCCCGCGCGGTGAACACCTTGGCCTGCTGTTCCGGGGCGGTCAGCCACGCCGCGAGCTTCTTGGCCTCCTCGATGTGCTTGCCCTGCTTGGGAACGGTGAGGTATGAGCCGCCCCAGTTGCCGCCGCCGCCCGGGACGCTCGCCACGTCCCACTTGCCGGCGGCATGCTTCGCCTGGTCCTTGATCTTGGCCATCATCCAGGCCGGGCACGCTATGGTGGCGAACTGGTCCTTCGCGAAGCCGTTGTTCCACTCCTGCGAGCTGCCGATCAGCCTGGCCGACAGGCTGCTCTGGATCGCCGTCACCGTCAGGTCCCAGGCCTTGCGGACATCGGGGTTGGTGCCCACGACGATGCCGTTGTCCTCGTTGTAGTACCCGACCGGGGCCTGGCCGATGATGGCGTTGAACAGTTGGCCTCCGCCATCGAAGAAGGCGCTGCCGGCCGGGGCCTTCGCCGCGTACCGCTTGCCGAACTCGATGTACTTGTCCCAGCCGCTGCCCCAGGCGGCCGACACCTGGTCGCGGTCGAACGGCATGCCGGCCTTCTCGAACAGGTCACGCCGATAGCAGATGGCCAGGCCGCCGACGTCGGTGCCGTACCCGATCTGCTTGCCGTCCTTGGCCAGCGACGCCGCCCACTTCCAGTCGAGGTACTCGGACTGGCGGTCCTTGCCCAGGTCGACGAAGAGGTTGCCCCGCTCGCGCATCTGCGCGATGAAGCCCGTGTCGACGCCCTCGATGTCGCCCGCGCCGGAGCCGGTGGCCAGGTGGGTGATCAGGTCGCGATGATGGTCGTTGTAGGCGGCCGTGCGCTTCTGGATCGTGATGTTCGGGTGCGACTTCTGGTACTCGGCGTACAGGTCCTGGTACCCGAAGTTGCCGAACAGGTTGACGTTCAGGGTGATCTTTTCGTTGCCGCCGCCGGAGCCTCCCTCGGTGCCGGTGCCACACGCGGTCAGCAGTACTCCGGCGGCCAGGGTGGCCGCCGCCAGTCGCAACAGTCGTTTTGGGTGCATGCCAGGGAACCCTTTCGTGCGATCATGTAACCGGTTACTTGAAACCGGTTACATTGTCGGCGAAGCGATGGTGGTGGGGGTGGGTGGAGTTGGATGAAGATCGGATGCCGGCTGAGTTGCGGGTGACCGCCGGTGAGCGCCTGTCCTGGGAAGTGTGAACGGGTTCGGCTAGGGGGTGTCAAGTTACAAAACGGTAACGGTCGATGCGTCTTGACCGGCGGACATCGCTGGCGTTACGGTCGTGAAACCGGTTACAGAGAAGGCACCATATTGACCACAATTAGGGAGTTGGCGCGCCGCTCCGGCGTGTCCGTCGCCACCGTGTCCCGCGTCTTCAACACCCCCGAGGTCGTCAGCCAGCACACCCGCCAGCGCATCCTCGACCTGGCCGCCGAGATCGGCTACCTGCCGAACGGGTCGGCCCGGACGCTCGCCACGAAGAAATCCAACATGGTGGGCCTGGTATGGGACACCGACCATCGCCGCCCTGGATGGCGCCACCCGTTCCTGCAGGAGATCCTCGTCGCGCTCAAGACGGCGCTCAGCGCGCACGGGCTGAACCTGCTCATGCTCGCCGGCCACGACGCGGCGGGGCCCGACGACGGGCAGCGATACGTGCGCGCCGTCCGCCAGCACAATCTCGACGGCGCCGTCATCATCGACAACGGCACCCGGGACCCAGCCGTGCTCGCCCTCGTCGAAGCCCAGGTGCCGTGCGTCGCTCTCGACCTGCGGGTCGACGGCCCGACGTCGACCTACATCACCTCGGACAATGCCGGCGGCGCGGCGCTCGCCGTGCGCCACCTCGTCGAACGCGGCCACCGGCGCATCGCCACCATCACCGGCCCGCTGCGAACCTGGCCGGGAGCCGAACGGCTCGTCGGCTTCCGGGCCGCTCTGGCCGGGGCCGGCCTGCCGCTCGCCGACAGCCACGTCATCGAGGGAGACTTCTATCTCGACGGCGGTCACGCCGCGATGAACCGGCTGCTCGCCCTCGACGACCGCCCTACCGCAGTGTTCGTCGCCGGTGACGAGATGGCTGTCGGCGCGATGCGCGCGGCCCAGGCGGCCGGCCTACGGATCCCCGACGACATTGCGATTATCGGCTTCGACGACATCGAAGTGGCCGCGCTGATCCCGCCCGGGCTCAGCACCGTCGCCCAAAACAAGCCCGGCTTCGGCACGGCCGCCGCCGAGGCGCTGGTCGCCATGCTGCACGGCGGCGACGACCCGCCCAAGCCGACCGTGTTGCCGACGACGCTGGTCGTCCGCGGCTCCACCTGACCCGAACCGCGCGACGTCGGCGCCGTCCCGCTCTGGATCGTGCTGCTGCTCGCGGTTGCTGTTGCCGGAGCCGCTGTCACCGCCCCCGCAACCGGGCCTGCCTCGAGCGTCACACCCGTGCCTGGGCGAGGTCGCGGCCGGCGGTGGCTCGAATGATCCGGGGCCAGGTCCATGCGGCGCGCAGGATGAAGGCCAGAGGAGCGGGTCCCACAGTTCGAAGTCTTGATGGCGGCCATCGGGCGATGGAGCGACTGGGTCTCGTCGCCCGCCCGAAGTGGTCACCGAGGCCGGGCAGAACGGAAGGCTTTGGCCTGCGGTGATGTGGGCGATGAATCCGGTGTGACCTCCCAGAGAACTCCGGAAGTGGTCACGCGCATCGCTCCCGCTTGACTGGTGTCGGCTGTTGTCTCGAAGCTCGCTGACGTCAGCCAACAGGGCTTCGTCGTGTCACCGCATGGCACGGATGCCATCGCGGTGACGTCGGCATGCATCCCGGGGGCTGAGACTCGAATCCCACCCGAAGCCTGCTGACCAGGGCATCGTGCTCGGTGACCTCTTCGGCGAGCCCGAAGGTTCATGCAGCCGGGTTTCCTGACCGACGCGACGTTGTCCGGGCGGGGAGGTCAGCTAGACCCCGGAACGACCGCGACGCCCGAGGGCGTGGTCACCGATCGACCTGCGGTCGTCACATCCGACTGAAGCTGTCGATGCCTCCGTCCGCAGCCGCAGGAGGGCCGGGGCGTTACGCCATCTCGGCATCCCCACGGACCCGCGGGGGCGGGCGACCGTGCGGCGCTCCGGCCTCGCTGCCGGGCCGGCCGTGGAAGGCGAGCGGACGGGCGCGGGCAGCCGTTCGATTTGGCGGTACCGCATCCCGCCACCAATCGATACTCTTCTATAAAAGCTCGTGCGAGGGAGCCCGTCGGAACGGCATCCGCCGTTCCTCGGAAAGGAGTGCGGATGAGACACATGTTGCGGCGCGGTGCGCGATACGCGGCGGTAGTGCTCGGCGTGTGGGCGCTCGGGGTGAGCATGCTGCCCGCGTCCGCCTCCGGGGCGAATCCGGCCCGGCCGGTGGCTCCGGCGTCGGTCCGGGCGCCGGAGGCTGCACAGTTCTCCGCCGAAGGCGTCACCACGGTGGGTGAGCTGCGCACACTCGACACCACCCGCACCGCCGACCGGCCGGGTGCGCGTCAGCTCATCCGGCATCCCGGCGCCACGTACGTCAAGGTCCACTTCAGTGCACTGCGGCTGAACGAGGGGGACTACGTCACGGTGTCCAGCCCGGATGGCCGGGAGACCTACCGGTACGACCGGAGCCTCGACCGGACGACCGGCTCGGACTACACCACCGACGGCGGGCCGGGCTTCTGGGCGATGTCCGTGACGGGGGATACCGCCGTGGTGACGCTGCACAGCGCGGGGCCCGCTCGCGCGGTCGTCGACATCGACCGGTTCTGGCGAGGGTACGACCAGGCCGAGATCGCCCAGCACAACTTCTCGACCACGTCCGTCTGTAGCACCGACGCCCGCCGGGACGTGGTCTGCTACCAGAGCACACACCCCACCGAGTACGCCCGGGGCCGGGCGGTGGCACGGTTGCTCATCGGTGGCGGCGGACTGTGCACCACCTGGCGGGTCGGGAACACCAACCGGATGCTGACCAACAAGCACTGCTTCTCGACCCAGTCCGCGGTCAGCGCCAGCGAGGCGCAGTTCAACTACCAGTGCGCCACCTGCGGTGGCAGCAACCCCGGCCCGGGCACGAAGGTGAGCGGTGCGACCCTCTACCGGGTGAGCAGCGGTGGCTCGGGTGAACTGGACTACGCGCTCTACTCGGTGAACAATTTCGCCGCGATCCAGGGGTTCGGCACGCTCTACCTGAGGACGACCGCGACCAGCACCGGCACGCGGATGTACGTGCCCGGGCACGGTGATGGCAGCCCGAAGCGACTGTCGATCTACGAGGACACGCAGAACGGTGGTGTCTGCACGGTGCGCAACGCGAACTACAACACCTGGAACATCAGTTACAGCTGCGACACCTCGGGCGGCAACTCGGGTTCCCCGGTACTCGACGCCAGTCACCGCGTCATCGCCCTGCACCACCTCGGTGGGTGCCCGTCCAACCAGGGGGCGAAGGCACACCTGATCTACAACGAGATCGCCGGGCTGATCGACAACGGCTGACGGGCGCTTGCCGGTGGCTCGCCGACCGCACCCGGCGGCCGGGCCACCGGCGCGTCGCGGTCGCACGCGCCGGCCGACGGTCGGTCCGTTGCCCCCACCCGCACTCGATCCGAGTCGTTGGTTGACACGACGAGCGTCGATTGGTCAGTCTGGGAGAGCGCTCTTGCGCGCCGGGAGGTCAGCCGCCTCTCGTTTCTAGCGGGAACCGGTCGATGCCATGAGACGGCAGCGGATGCTCGGCAAGCTCCTCGTCGCCGTTCTGCTCGCCGCGGCCGGCTTGTGGCAGGTGGGGTTCGTCTACTCGCCGGCCGAAGCCGCGCAGAGCATCCGTGCGGCGGATCCCAGTGTCATCCGGGTCGGCGGCACCTACATCTCCACCCAGTCGGTCGGTGACGGCATCGCCGTTCGTCAAGCCTCGTCACCCGACCAGTTGAGCGGGGCGGTTCAGCGCCAGGTGTGGACGGACACCCGGGGCCGCGGCGGCGTCTGGGCACCGGAGATCGTCCTTGACGGTGGACGCTACTACATCTACTTCGCGCTGGGCGCGGGCAGCAGTCGCCGCACGTTCGTGATCAGCTCGACGTCGCCGGACGGTGGGTACACTGCCGAGCAGAAACTGGCCCTGCCGGACGACAAGTGGGCGATCGACGGGTCGTTGTTCACGTTCAACGGACAGCGCTGGTTCGTCTGGTCCGGATGGGCCGGTGACACCAACGTCGAGCAGAACATCTACCTCGCCAGGATGAGCAGCCCGACCACGCCGGTCGGGGCGCGCTACGTCATCTCCCAACCCCGGGAGCCGTGGGAGCGGGTGGTCGGCAACCCGTTCATCAACGAGGGGCCGGAGCCGATTCGAGACCCGAATGGCCAGTTGCACATCGTCTACTCCGCCAACGGCAGCTGGAGCGACCAGTACTGTCTCGCGGACCTGCGACTGCGGGCCGGAGGCGACCCGACGTACGTGTGGGACTGGTACAAGTCCAACGGCTGCCTGTTCGGCTCGAACCGGTCCACCATGATGTCCGGCTGGGATCCGACCCTCTACGTCAACGGCCCCGGGCATCACACCTTCGTGCTGCTGCATGGCGACATCGCCACGAGCCCACCGGCCGGGCCGCGATTCCCGCTGATGTTCCACGCGGTGCCGAAGGGAACGCCCTACACCTGGAGCAACCGGTTCTGGTACACCGGCACGTTCTGCTGGTGGGGCAACACCACCTACCGGCGGGCTAACGTCCCCGGCCCGAACACCGACACCGGCTGGAGCCTGAAGTTCTTCGAGTAGCGGCCGGTAGGGGGACCACACGGGCGGCGGACAGCGCGGACGCCACTCGTCCGCGTGTCGGCATCCGGGCCCGCCCGGTGGCGTGCAACAGAAGCGTGCCGGGACGGGAGGGAACGGGCCCCGGCCTGCCGGAAGGCCGCCGCCACGTGGCCAAGCTCCACCTCGCCCAGCGGCGAGTCGGTTTCGGCTGCGGTGAGGATATCGAGGGCACGTGTGCCGGCTCGTGGTGAGCCATCGTCCCTCTTCGAGGGCGGGCGCCGGTGCCGGGGCCCCACGGCATGCGGAACTGGCGTCGCGCGTGTGTCCGGTCCACCCCGCGCAGGGTCAGCCGGCGACCTGGTCGAGCAGTTGCAGCAGGTCGTGCGCGGCCAGTTCGACGTCTTTGTGCCGCCACTCCGAGGCGCGGTAGACGCACGCGACCAGACCGGACCGGTGGACGCGGCGGAAGTCGCCATAGGCGAAGGCGTACCGGGCCTTCGTCTCCTCGTTCGCACCCTCGGTACGGCCAAGGAACCATTCGCCATACTCGCGCCACGAGTGCTTGTCGAGGTAGCCGTTCTCGTCGGTGGCCCGGGGCTGGACAACGCCCCAGTCACTGTCGAGCACGTACTGGCGTGCTTCGATGAGCCGCCGGGCGCGGACGACAGCCGCCTGATCCACCGAGTACGAGGCCATGCCCGGCAGTATTCCCCGGCGAACGATCCGCCATGCCTACCGAGGTGGCCTCCAGGGTTCGGTCCGGCCATCCTGACTGGCGGAGTAGCGGGTCCGCCTCGGCGGGCTCGTCGGTCCGCCGGGGCCGTCGGTCACCGTGGGCGCAGCGCGGAACCGGCTCGCCAGCACCCGCGACGAGGGTGATCGGCGCACCGTTCGACACCGGTCACTGCCGGCGACGGCCGCACCTGAGCTGGCACGTCCCGGAGCGACACGGCGTGCCGCCGTCGGCCCACCTCGGACCGTCCCGGGCGGGACGCCGTGTCAGGCCTCGGATCAGCCGGAGCGCCACTTCTGGTTGGCGGTGCCGGCGCACTCCCAGAGTTGCAACCGCGCACCGTCGTTGCCGTTCCAGTCCTTGATGTCGACGCACTTGTTGGCCTGCGGGTTGACCAGGTCGCCGGCGGCGGACAGCACGAACTGCTGGGCCGGGTTGCCGCTGCAGGTGGCGATCTGGATGACCGCTCCGTTGTCCCGGGAGCCCCAGGCGACATCCATGCACATGTTGTTCTGCGTGCGCAGGCTGCCGCCGGTGAACGTCCACGCCTGCGCGGCCGTGCCGTTGCAGTTCCACGCCTGCAGCGGGACTCCGTCGGAGAAGTTCGAGTTCGGCACATCGACGCACTTGTTGTTCCAGTTGCTGATGATCCGGGTGCCGGAGCCGCCCCCGCCGGTGGTGACCAGACTGAGTCCGAAGACACCGAGGATCTCGTTGACCGGCTGGAACCACATGGTGCCGCCGGTGGTGCAGTTGCCGGATCCGCCGGAGGTGACTCCCTGGGCCTGATCGCCGGAGAGCCAGGCGCCGCCGGAGTCGCCGCCCTCGGCGCAGGCGTTGCTGCGGCTGAGCCCGTAAACCGCGCCCTGCGCGTAGTTGACCGTCTCCTCCCGGCCCAGCAGTACGCCGCACCGCCAGCCGGTCGTGCGTCCCGACCGGCACACGGAACTGCCGATCACCGCGTCCCGGGACCCGGCGACGGGAGCGTTGCCGCCGGCGTAGTTGTTCACCCAGGGCCGCGGCGTCCAGTCGGCGTTGGTGCGGACCCAGGCGTAGTCGTTGCCCGGGAACGACGAGCCGGCGAAGGTGCCCTGGGCTGCGTTATTGAAGCCGCGGGTGGGGCTGCCGGCGGCTCCGCAGTGCCCTGCGGTGACGAACCCGCCGACCACGGCGAAGCCGACGGAGCAGAGTACGTTGCCGTTGATGACGAACTGGTCGCCGCCGCGGATGTCGTACATCGGGCGCGGCGCGTCGGGCGCAGGCGCGTAGCGAACGAGCGCGTCGGCGAGGCCGGCGCCGCGCACGAACGCTCGGCCGGTGCGTTCCTGTCCCGGTGCCACCCGCACCACCACCTGGTTGGCGGCGACGTCCACGTACCAGCCGCGGACGGCGGCCCCGGGCGGTTGACCGGCGGCGCTCCGGTCCAGGGCGGTACGCGCCGATGTCAGGCTCGTGAGCGTCCGAGGGACGAGCCTGGGCCGGGCTCCCTCGGCCCGCACCGCGTCGGCCGCGGAGGCGTCGGTGACGGCGACCGTGAGCGGGCCGTCCGTCTCCAGCCACGAGCCGGCGTACCCGGTGCCGAGGCGCCCGCGCAGCCGTCGGTCGACCACCGCCGCGGCGGCCTCGGCCGCGAGGCGGGCGGTGAGTTGGTCGTCGGTCAGGTGCAGGTCGCGGCGCATCGCGGCGGCCATGCCGAGCGGCAGGCCGGCCACGGCCGGCCGTGCTTCGGAATGGTGGGCGATGTGAGCCGCCGCGGGGACGGCCGGGACAGACAGGCCGAGCATCGCAGCGGTGAGCAGCGCAGTTGTCTTGATCATCGAACTCCTTCCGGTTGTTCGTGACGCACCGGAGGCGGCGCGGGAGAGCGCTCTCAGCCTGAAACCGTAAACAATCCTTGTCAATAGATTGAACTCGATTTATTCCCTAGTTGAGCGGCCGTCGCGCCCGTCTCGGCGGATCGACGGGACGAGCGCCGGTCACCACCCGGACGTCAGCGGGAGCTCCACGTCTGGTCGGACTGGCGGTTGCCCGAGTCCCATATGGCCGACCGGGGTGCCGTCCACCGTGACGCACTGGTGCGGGCCGTCCTGGTCGTGTTTCCTAGGCGACATTGCGTCGTGGCGCCTGTGCGGGCACCGCTCGGAGCGGTGGTCATCTGCACCTAGACTGCGCCGATGGATGCTGAATTCGCGGCCAACGCCGCGGCCACCGCCGCGATTTTCGGGGTCTTCGGGATCGTCTGGTTCGGCTGGGCGCAGGAGGCACCGCCCAGGGCGTGGCGTCCGTGGCTCGGCATCGGTTCGGTGTTGTCTCTGGTCGCAGCGATCATCGGCGGCATCGTCACCGCACGCACCTGGGACAAGGGCAGTTCCGTGGACGAGAGGACGGGGCCGGTCTTCGGGGTGATCGTCCTGATCGAGGTGGTCCTCTGTGCCGTCGGCGCGATCTGGCTCCGGCGCGCCGGCCGCACCTCCCTGGTTCCGGTTTGGATCGCCCTGATCGTCGGCCTGCACTTCTTCCCCCTAGCGCCGCTTCTGGGGTATCCGGCCCTCGCGATCTGGGCCGCGCTCGTCACCCTGGTCGCGCTCGTCAGCGTCCCTGTCGCCCGACGGTGCGACTTCACCCCCAGCGCCGTCGTCGGTGCCGGCACGGGTGTGGCCCTCCTGGCCGGAGCGGCGACCGCACTGGTGCACGCGCTCACCTAGGTGTATTGCCGGAGTCGCTGGTGCCGCACAGCGCTGGGACGTGTCTGACCGACGGCGACACGGTGGGCGGTGCGCGACGCCGAGCTCCGCGCCGATGCGCCGGACGGATCGGCCGTCACGGCCGCAGGGACGGGCGCGCCGGCCGGCAACGGTGAGCCCGGGACGACTTGCGGCGGGTGCGGCTACGCCCGCACCGTCACGCCGGCTGGGCGGGTCACGCTTCGGCCACCGGTTTGTGCCCGCAGGCCAGCTCCCAGCCGCCGGGCAGCACGGCCACCCGGTCGAAGCCGACCTCCTTGAGCAGACTGGTGTAGAACTCCACCTCCCGCAGCCGACTGACGCAACTGTCGACCCCGATGAGGAAGTAGCTCCAGAAGAACTGCATCGCCAGGCGGTCTGGGGTGCGGAACTCCTCGCAGATCACCAGCAGCCCGCCCGGTTCGAGGGCCGCGTACGCCTTCTCGACCAGCCGGCGGGCGACGTCGTTCGGCCAGTCGTGCAGCACCCGGACGAATGCCATGGCGTCGTAGCCCGAGGGCAGCGGCTCGGCGAAGAAGTCGCCGCCGACGAAACCCAGCCTGTCGACATGCCCGGTGCGGGTCCGGGTCGCCTCCACCAGCGGAGCCACGGCCGGCAGGTTGTACACGTCGACCCGTAGCCCAGGCGCGTCGTCGAGGATGTGCGCGGCGAGCGTGCCGTCACCCCCGCCGATGTCCAGCAGACGGCGCCGGTCCGACCACAGCCGGCTGGCGTTGCGATGCATCGTCTCGATCACCGGACCGAGACCGACGGCCATGCTGCGCTCGAAGTCGGCGGTCTGTTCGTCGGTCTTCGGGGGCCAGGCGAAGTCGTCGTCGCTCATGCTCACCTCGCCGCGCAGGCTCTCGGCCAGCCGGCCGTGCAGCAACCGCCAGGGGTAACGGTCCCGGTCACGTTCGACAGCACCGGGGCCGACGACCGCCATGACGGCATCCCGGAGGCCGGGTACCGCACGGTACGTTGCCATCGCGATGTCGTCACCTGGCTCGCTGCGCTCAACGACACCGAGGCTTTCCAAGCAGTCGAGGAACTTGTAGAGCCGCAGGGGCCGCACGTCGAAGCGGGCGGCCAGCTCACCGAGGCTCGCCGGCCCGGGCTCCAAGGCGTCGAGCAGACCCGTGCCGAGCGCGGTCTCCAGCACGTCCATGGCCTTCGGCCCGTTGGCGAGCAGACTCATCAGCGCGCGTGGGGACAGCGTGACCTTCACCGTTTCAGCTCCTCTTCCAGGGCGTCCATGAACGTGTCGATCTCGTCGAGGGTGTTGTAGACGTGCGGGCCGACCCGCAGGTAGCCCCGCCAGCTGCAGACCATGTCGCGAGCGACCAACCGCCGCTTGACCGCCTCGCCGTCGGCGACGTCCAGGCACACGACGCCACCGCGCCGGTGCGGCTCGGTTGGGCTGACCACGTCGATGCCAGCCACCGCGGCCCGCTCCAGGATCCGTTGGGTGCAGGCGAGCGAGTGCCGTCGAATCGGGCCGGCACCTACCCCGGCCAGCAGATCCAGGCCGACCTGGGAGATCAACGAGGTCAGGGGGAACGGCGTCCCGCCGGCGAACCGTCGGGCCCCACCGGCCCAGCCTGTCGACGGCTGGAATGTGAAGGCCCGGTCACCGGCCTGCCAGCCGGTCGCCGCTGGCTCCAGCTGCGGCACCAGACCCGGGCGCACGTAGAGGAAGGCAGTGCCGACTCCGCAGAGCCACTTGTGCGCGCCGCCGAGAACCACGTCGACGCCGAGCGCCGTCACGTCCATGGGCATGACCCCTACGCTCTGGAAGGCATCAACGACCACCAGCGCGCCGACGTCGTGGGCGCGCCGCACCAGCCGGGGCAGGTCGACGGTGGCCCCCGAGGAGAAGCTGGCGTGCGGGATGCACACCAGCAGCGTGCGTTCGTCGATCCGTGCCTCGACGGCGTCCTCGTCGAACCGCGGGCTGCCCGAGCCGACCACGTCGAGCCGGGCGCCGTACCGACGGAACGCGTTCCAGATGAACGGCACCGTCGGATACTCCAGATCGGTGGTGACGATCCGGTTCCGCGGCGGACGATAGTCGAAACAGGACGCTACCCGGGCGAGCAGCGTGCTCAGGTTCGCGTCGGTGACCACGCTGCCCGGCGGTGCGCCGATGAACGCGGCGACGGAGTCGGCGTACCGGTCGAGGCCGGCGTGCCAGTCCTGCCAGACCTCGTCCCGCCAGTTCCGCAGCGTCCGCCAGTAGCCGGTGAGCACCTGTTCCGCGCCTCGCGGCACCGCGCCCGTCGAGTTGTTGTTCAGGTAGACGCCGGTGCTCAGCAGGGGGAACTCGGCGCGCAGTGCGGCGTGCGCGCTGGCGTCGAGGCACTCGGGCGTATCGAGGTCGGAGTTCCGGTGCGGTGGGCTCACTCAGGGCTGCCTCTGGTCGGCTCGATGGGGGACGGGTCGGGGCTCGCAGGCGACGGAGGTGAAGACCGGGATGGATCGGGCGGCGGCCAGATAGGGCGTGCCCTCCGTGTAGCCGGTGCCGGCCCGCGGGCCGAGCATCCGGGTCGCGAGCCGGTGGTGCGTGCGCCGCCACTGGAATACCGCGGCGGCGAACGACCGCATCTCCTCCTCGACCCGCCCGCCTTCGGGCGCGGCGAGCAGGCCGTCACGCACCGCCGCCCGGAACGCGTCGTCGATCGACGGCTGGCCGGCGTGCACCAGCTCGCGTACCTCCGGGACCTGGTGGTACGCGGCCGAGTCCAATCGCGACCCCTCGGGTGTGCGGCACAGCGACTCCATGAGCTTGTAGGAGCGGGACTGGATGGCGCTGGCCCCCGCGGTGTACTCCCGGAACGTCCGGAACGCCTCCGGCTGCATCGTCGCCAGCAGCGCGAACAGCGGCCCGGCGGCGGTGAGCTGCTGTCGGGCGTACGCCAGCCGTGCGGCCGCCCGCCCCGCCTGGCCGGCGGTCAGGGCGGCGATGGTGGCGCGCAACTCCTCGGCGACCCCCGCGAAGAGGCATTCGTACGACTGGAGCACCCGGATGAACAGGTACTCGTCGTGCGACACATGGACCGGCAGCATGCTCAGCCGCAGGACCAACTCGCCGGCGGGATCGGCGTCGGCGGCGACGGCCCGCAGCTCGTCCGGGGTCGCCACAGCTTCCCGGCCGGGGACCATCCCGGCGATGCCCAGCCGGGCGAGAGCGGGTGACACGGCCCGCACGCCGAGCCGGTAGCGCTTGGACACCACGTCCCGGCTCGGGCGCCGCTCGGGCAGCAGGTCGGTGGCACCGGAGGCGGCGGTCAACTCGAAGGCCAGCACGTCGGCGACCAGGCGAACGAGGAGCCGGTCCCGGTCCCGTCGCGCACCGAACGGGCCGGCGACGTCGCCCCCGCCGGGCAGCCGGAGCAGCCGCAGCGCAAGATAGCTGCGGTAGTCGTACCGGCCGTCCCACTTATCGAGCGCGACGTCGAGGAAGTCACCCAGCAGCCGGGCCTGCGGCTCCCGCGCGGTCGCCGGCACCGTCAGCTGCGTACGGGCCTGGTCGAGCAGAGCCAGCACTTCCTTTTCGACGAAGTGTTTACCGACCCGGTGAAACTCCGCCAGCACGGCGGAGTACGGAAAACGGCAGGTCTGACCGCCGCCGGACAGCCAACTCGTCAGTTCGCGCACGAAACCGCACCTCGACATTTCGGTCGCTACGCAGGTGGGTGAGGAAAAATTGACAATTACTGGTGAACGAGGATTGTCAACGTTGGTCGGCCTGTGATTCGTTAGCGGATCCGTCGGAGGGCTTCAGGCGGGCCCGCCACAATGCAGGGAAGAACCGGTGCCCGACGAGCTTGGCGAGCATCGTCGCCTCGGCGCCGCCGGGATCGTGGCCCCCGACGCGCAGAGCGACCCGGTAGTGCCGCATACGCCACAGCGACACCCGCTCGTCCCACTCGATGAGCGCCTCGGCGAGCCGCTGGACGGGGTCGGCGGGATCCGGCCGACCCAGTGCGGCCGGTTCAATTCCTCGGACTTCGAGATGCTCGGCGAACGCCCGGCCGAGCTGCCGGCTCATAGCGTGGACCTGCCGCCATCCGGGTGACTCGGCCCCGGATCCCTTACCCAGCGCCGGTTGCATGGCCTGGAAGTCGGCCGGGGACAGGTGCCGGAACATCTCCAGCTGGTCGGTGACCAGTCGGATCCCCAACGTCGCCCGGGTCAGCAGCGACTCGGTCACCGCCAGCTCGCCGACGCGCAGCCGGGTGACCGCCTCGGCCAACTCGGCGGCGACGAGCTTCAGCCACAACTCGGTGGACTGGTGCACCACCTGGAAGAGCAACTCGTCGCGGTGCATCATCTCGTCCGGCCGTCGTTGCAGGGCGAGCAGCGTGTTCAGTCGCATGTAGCGCGCATAGTCCGTGGCGCCGTCGCCGGGCAGCACAGGTGAGTGGTCCTGCTTCACGGAATCGGTTCCCTTCGGTCGACGTCGCTGCATCGGAAACCGATGGTGCGACCATGCGTGCAGCGGACATTATGCAACGGCAAACGACAATGTGCTATATCTCAACCCGATCGATCTGAGAGCGTAAAACCTCCTTTCCGCCCTTGAAAACGGTCAGGCTGGGCAGGGCGAGATTTGGCCGTACGTGTGCGGTGGGTCGGCAGGCCGTCCACCGATGCAGCCGGGGAGAGGCTGCGATGTGGCCGGCCCGGGCGCGGGCGGGGTGGCGGCGCCCCTGCTGATCAGCCGCGAGGTGGACCTGCTCTGGCTGGGCCAGGTGCTCACCGGGCCTTCGGGCGCTGGTGCTCGTCGAGGTTAGGGCCGGCGCGGCAGGAGCCGGATTCGCGGTGCCACCTATGAACTCCCCGTCGAGTCTGGGCGCTACCGGCCGACGGCCGAGAACGGCACGACCACGACGGCGTGGACCGTCACGTCCGGCGCTGTCGCCCGCGCCGAGCCGCCGAAGGGGTCCTGCACGCCCCGAGGGATCGGGCAGTCCGTGCCGCGCCGACCCCTGCTGTTACTGCCGGAACATGGAGATCTGCATGATCACGCCCGACGACAAGATCTCGGTCTTCGTGCGGACCACCGGACAGAGCGGTTCGGAGATCACCGGGCCATTCCGCCGGTGACCGGCTCCCGGCCCCGCTGACCGACACGCGACCACCGCTGTCCGGCCGCCCCGCAGCGGTGGCGGCCGGACAGCTGTGCGGGGTCAGCTACCGGCCGGGGCGGGTGAGACGGGTATCGGCCGACGGCGCCGACGGGTGAGCATGCCGAGGGCGATGTCGATGAAGAGGAAGCCGAGCAGAGTGACGCCAAGCCAGGGCAGTACCCAACCGAGTGCCACGGTGACCGGTCCACCGAGCGGCAGCGCCCACCACGGAAGCCCTCGGACCCCACCTCGGGCGGGCGGCGCGCCGAGCGGTGCGCGGCGACCGGCGCGGGTGGGGCGGCGCTGCCACCACATGCGGTAGCCCCAGACGATGACGCAGAGCAGGCCGAGAGCGAGCGCGGCGAGCAGGATCTGATTGACCGGGCCGAACAGGATTCCCATGTGGGCTTGAATGCCGAGGCTGCTGAGCCGCGCGAGGAGCGGCCAGTCGGCGAAGTCGCTGCGGTCGGTGACCCCGCCGGTGGTGGGGTCCACAGAGATCCGGTCCTTCGCGACCGGCCAGGTGTTGTCGACCTGGGCGACGGTCCATGCCTGGCCGGACTCCGCGGCAGGGCTGATCTCCACCGGCCCCGAGAGTCCGGCGCCGCGCGCGGAGGTCAGGACGATGTCGAAGGACGCCGGATTGTCCGCCGTGCCGGTCACCGCCCCACCGTGCTGGTGCCCACCACCACTAGCGGGCGGGGGCACGCCGTCGAGGGTGGTGGACAGTTCCGGAGTGCCGGCGCGCAGGACGTCCAGGCCGGCGCCGAAATTCGCGCCGGCGTACCGGGACCAGGTCAGGCCGGTGGCGGAGAGGAACAGCAGGCCGACCGCGAGCCAGACACCGGTGGTGGCGTGCCAGCCCCGCGTACGCCGGACTCCCTTGCGGGCGCTCAGGTCCGGTATGAGCAGGTGTGTCGTCCGGGCGCGGGTGGCGCTGCGACGGCGCCACCACAGGATGACGCCGCCGAGCACGAGGACCCACAGCCAACTGGCGGCGATTTCCGAGTAGTGCCGGCCGATCTCACCGAGGTGCAGATTGCGGTGCAGGTCGTCGAGCCAGGTGGTGGCCGGGGTGGAGCCGAACCAGGTGGTGAGCTGCCCGGTGACCTCGCCGGTGTACGGGTCGACGTAGACGGTGTGCTGCTTGTCGCCGAGTTTCTCGAGCGAGAACACCACCCGGGTGGTCCGGTCGCCTGCGCCGGGCGCCACGGTGGCGATGGTGCCGTCGGGGTGCGCGGCCCGTGCGGCGGTGACCTGTTGGGCGAGGGTCGTCGGCTGGTCGCCGACGGCGGCCACGGCCAGCTGGTCGCCGTAGAGGGCCTGGTCCAGCTGTGGGGTGATGGTGTACGCCAGGCCGGTCAGGGCGGCGACCAGGAGGAACGGGGCAACCAGGATGCCGGCGTAGAAGTGCAGCCGGGTCAGCAGCGCGGCAAAGGGCGTGGGCTCGCGACTCGAACGAGCGGTCTGCGCAGCGGCGGGAACATCCGGCGTGGGATCACCGGACAGGTCGGTGACGGACATCGACTACTCCGATCGGAAAAGGAGATTTCTAGTTCGGGGTGGCTCGTGCCCGTCGAGCCCTGGGCTGCCCGGTTGCCGTCTCCCGGTCGAGTAGTCGGTCAGGTACGTCAGGAAGTTCCCGGCTGCCCGCGCACATCGTCGGCGTCGCCTCCGCTGTGATGCGGAGCCGCCATCGTTGCTTGTCAGGTCGGCACCGCGCTTGCCGTCCGCACTGACCGAGCCTCACTGCGCTCCATCGGCCTGGCGTCCAACCGGCTCCTGCTGTGGGGAATCGCGTTCGAACTCGCCTTCGCCGCCACCATCGTCACCGTGCCCCCGCTACAGGCGATCTTCGGCACCGCCGTGCCCGGCCCCGCCATCCTCGCCATCCTGATCGCCTTCCCGATACTCGTCTGGGCACCGGACGAGCTACGGCGCGCAGTGCTACGCCACCGCACCGGACGCTGACACCAGCTATCTGTGCTTTGTGCGGGCGATGGACCTGGGGAGATGAAGATCTTCTCCGGTATCGGCGGTAACAGCCGGTAATGGATGATCAATGAGCCATTTTCATCGTGACGGCGCAGGTCACGGGCGGTGTGGGAGGCCGGTGTCCAGGTAGGACGAGGCTCCCGGTAAGACAGCAATCGACCAAGATCAGATGCCCCAACCGGGAGCCTCGCTGTGCTGTCTTACCCTGCCGCGATTCCGTTGTCCACCCGCAGCCTGAACCACCTCGCCGCCCTCATCCGAACCCGCCGCCAGCAGCAACGGTCTCGGTGGCGACGCCTCGACCCCGGCCGGCAAGCCCTGCTCGCCCTGGCCCACCTGCGCAACGGCGACACCTACACCCGCCTGGCCGCCGGATTCGACATCGGCGTCACGACCGCCTGGCGTTATGTCCGCGAGGCCATCGACCTGCTCGCCGCGACCGCCGACGACCTGGCCACGGCCATGACCAGGATCCGTCTGCTCGCCTACGCAATCCTCGACGGCACCCTGATCCCGATCGACCGGGTCGCCAACCAGAAGCCGTACTACTCCGGAAAACACAAGCGTCACGGCGTGAACGTGCAGGTCATCGCCGACGCGGCCGGGCGTCTCGTCTGGGCCTCGGCCGCGCTGCCCGCCTCGACGCACGACCTGACCGCCGCCCGCACCCACGGCATCATCGACGCCCTGGCCAGCACCGACGTGATGACCTTCGCGGACAAGGGCTATCAAGGCGCCCCCGGCAGCGTGCGCACCCCGTTCAAGCGGCGCCGCTTCCGGCCGAAGCTGTCACGCCGGCAGAAGGCCGTCAACCGAGCGCACGCGAAGATCCGCGCCCGCGGCGAACGCGCGATCGCCACCCTCAAGACCTGGAAAATCCTGGTCGAGCAGCGCTGCTGCCCACGCCGAGCGACCGCGATCGTGCAGGCCATCCTCGTCCTGCACCGCGTCGAAGCCGACCGCCACGCAGGATGAAAATGGCTCAATCTGCTCGACCTGGCTGTCTACAAGATCAGCGTGTCCCGGGTGCTTGGTGACTACGGCACCGCTGTCGACTACGCTCGGCAGGTCGACCCGGCCCGGATCGTCATGCCGGAGCGCCGAGCTCGCTACTGGGAAGACACAGCGCTGGCACTACACGGCCGCGGGCGCCCACAGGCGACATTCCAGGCGCTGCTTGCTGCCGAGCGAGACACCCCGCAGGAGGTTCGCTACCGGCCATGGGCGCAGCAACTCACAACCGAACTACTCAACCGCGACAGCCGCAACCTGCTAGGTGTACGTGAGTTCGCCAGCCGAATCGGGTTGATCTAGCCCTCTGCTTCCTATCGCGGCTGCTACTCCTGAGTTTCCCCTGCTTTGTTGGAGCGGTGGTTACCTGCTGCCGGCTGGTGCAGGGGTGGTGATAGGTGGTTCGGCTGGTTCGGTCTGGTGGTTGTGCCAGGCGGCCTCGTACTCGTTCGGGCTGAGGTAGCCCAGTTCCTTCTGGATGCGGCGGGTGTTGTACCAACCGTCGATGTAGGCGAAGATCGCGTTCTCGGCCTCGTCGCGGGTCCGCCACGAGGTGCGGTAGACGAGTTCGATCTTCAACGTTGACCAGAAGTTCTCCATGAGCGCGTTGTCGGAGCTGTCGCCGACGGAACCCATCGAGGGCAGGATCCCGTTGTCCTGCAAGCGTTCCGCGAAGCGGAAAGACGTGTAGTTCGATCCCCTGTCCGAGTGGTGGATCAATTGGCCGTCGCGGACGTCGCGCGACCAGATGCCGTATTCGAGGGCGGCGAGGATCAAGTCGGTGTCGCAGCGGTCAGACGTCTTCCAGCCGACGATCCGGCGGGAGAACGCATCGCGGACTGCGGCGAGCCAGAACGCGCCCTCGCCGCAGGGATGCGAGTGGCGTCGGCGACCCACAGGCGGTTCGGGCCGGTCGCGGTGAACTGTCGGTTGACCAGATCCGGTGCCGGCGTGTGCCGGGGATCCTGTCGGGTGGAGCCGCCGCGCCAGCCTCGACGCAGGAACGCCCCCTGCCAGCCCTGCTGCGCCATCAACCGCTCCACCCGCTTGCGGCCCACGCGGATGCCGTCACGGCGTAGCTGCCGGTGGACCCGGTCCGCGCCGTAGGTGCGCCCGGACGTCTCCCAGATCTCGTAGATGTTGGAGATCAGCCCCAGGTCGACCACGTCCCGATCACAGGGCTGCTCGGCCTGCTTGACCCACGCGTAGTAGGTCGAGGCGCCGATGTTCAGGACCCGTAGCAGGAGCGCGACCGCGAACTGGTCACGATGTTCACCGATGAACCTCATGACCGTCGCCGGGTCGGGTCGAGCTCCGCCGCGAAATACGCGCTCGCAGCCTTCCGGATCTCGTTCGCCCGCCGCAGCTCGCTAACTTCCCTGCGCAGCTGGCGGTTCTCCTCGACCATCTCGCTGCTCGACCGATCGTGACGCTCACCCTCATCCGCCTCGGCCTGCCGGATCCAGTTCCTGAGCGCCTCGTGATGCACACCAAGCTGCTCGGCCAGACGCCGGATCACCGGCTTCGGGTCCGACTCGCGGTACAGGCGCACAGCGCGCTGACGAAGCTCATCGGGGTACTTCTTCGGTGCTGCCACGGACGACTTCCTCCCCCACGGCCATCAGACCGTGGTCAAGAAGCTCCACGAAAGCGGGGGTGGCTCAGCGCTTGGGGCGGAGGATTTCTCAGGCCGTGCTGGAATCGGGAGGCAGGCTTGCGGTGCGGCCGTAGAAGCGGTGGATCTGCCCAACGACGCGCTCGAAGTCGTCCAGGCCGATGGGCTTGGTGACGTAGGCGCTAGCGTGCGCTGTGTAGCTGGCCAGCACGTCGGCGTCGACCACGGAAGTGGTGAACACGACGACCGGAATCGTCTTGAGCCACTGGTCGGCCTTGATCGCGGCGAGGACCTCCTGGCCGTTCATGCGGGGCATGTTCAGGTCGAGCAGGATCAACTCCGGGCGCGGAGCGTCGGCGTACTGGCCTTGACGGCGCACGAACGCCATGGCCTCTACCCCGTCGGGAACGTGGTGCAACTCAGCGGCCAGGGCGTGAGTGGCGAAGGTGTCCTCGATGAGAGCGACGTCGGCAGGATCGTCCTCGACCAGCAGCACCCGCAGCGGACCCAGTCGACCGCGGGCGGTTTCTCGGGCAACGTTCACAGCGGAAGAGTACTTCCCAGGCCTGACGCAGGTCACGAGAGCGATTCCGCAAGCGTTCGGAAGATCACTTCCAGTCAGTTCGGAGCCCTATGCCCCAAGGTGTAGGGCTGGGCGAATGAGCGAGGGAAAGCTGGTGGACCTGCGCCCGGCGCGGTGGCCGTCCTCCTTCGAAGGGCTTCGGCGGGCCGTTGCGGGGTGTCAGCGCCGTCAGCGGGGCCGGTCAAAAGGATCGCCAGGTGCGGGAAAGTGAGATCAGGCGCTCCTCAGCCCGCGAGCGCTCCTCGGCTACGCCCAATAGCCGCGTCCGTGGGCGATCGGCGAAGTCGGCCGCCGACACGTCCTCGAGGCGGGTGGCGCCAATCAGGTCGGCCTCGGCGGTGGTGATGAGCCCGGCGGCGACCGTGCGGGCGAGCACGACGTCGGGGTGTCCGCCGTCCGACGGCGGCACCGGCGGCTCCACGGGCGTACGCGGCTCACCGGCGCGCAGCGGCGTCCGAGCGGCGGGTGAGCGTAGTCTGAGTAGCCGCTGCGCCACCTTGGGCCCCCGCGTGGTTGAGCGCAATGCGGTCATCACCTCGGCCTGCACGTCCCCGGAGAAGCCGCGCAGCCGGTAAGCCGCTGGTGCAGTCCCGGGCAGGAGCACCCCGACCGCTCCGACTACCCAGGCGGACCGCCACCTCGGGCACTGTCGGTGAGCTGCCGCCACCCGGTCACTCACGGCGTAGCCGCAGGAAAGATGCATCAGGATCGCGGTCAACTCTGACAGCGCGATCCGCCGACGCGGCGGACCACCGCCGAGCGCCGGCCCGTCGACCGGCAGCGGCTCCGGGACGGTGGTCAGCAGCCGTAACGAGTTCGCGGAGACGTCGAAGGGTCGCTCGCCGTAGACCAGATGCGGCGAGGCCAGACCGGAGGCGGGCAGCGTGAAACGCAGGTGTGGCTGACCCGCCGTGCCACAGTGCGCTTTCGGTACTGACGAGCAGGTGCAGGTTGGCGGTGTTCGGCCAATGACGGCGCCCGTAGTCGAGTCAGTCGAGCAGTGCGTGGTGGGTCAGCTCGTCGAGCGGGCGGTCGTGACCGGCGATGGTGATGCGCCGGCCAGGCAGGTCGACGTCGTCGAGGTGCATCGCGCGGATCTGGCCGGGGCGCGCCGCGTGGACCGCGGCCAGTACGAGGAAGAGCCGGGCCTGCGGGGTTGTCGCGGCTGTAACGGCCTGGTTCAGCTCGTCGGGACGCAGGGGCTGCCAGATCGCGTCATCGACGCGTGGCCCTCTGACCCGGGCGGTCGGATTACGAAAGATCAGGTTGCTGTGCTTGGCCCAGCCGAAAAGCGACCGCAGGGCGTGGTCGCGGTCTGGCGTGGGTTGCCGTGCAGCCTGTCCAGATACGTGCTGACGTCGCGGCGGGTGACCTCCCGCAGGTGCTCGCGATGCCACGCCCAGTCGGTCAGCGCGGGCACGGTAGCGGCAACATAGCCGCGAACGGTCTCGACGCGCCGGGCGCGGACGTGTGGTCCGCCATCGCGCAGGACCGGGCCCACCGCAGCACATCGCGCCGAATGGGCGGGGCGAGGGTGGGCGAGTTTGGCGTGCAGCCATGGTTCGAGGGCGGCCGGTCGGTCATCGTCAACGACGGCCAAGGTGGCGAGGATCTCGATGACGCAGTCGAGGTTGGTGCAGCGGCGCACGACGATGTCCGCGAAGCCGCTGACCCGGATCAGATCGCCTTCCTGGTAGTCGGCGAGCAGCATTACCAGTACCCGTTGCATTCCCCGTCGTGTGACCGGGGTCCAGCCACGGGCTTCCGCGTTGGTGTGGGCCAGGTGCAGTACCCAGGCCAGCCAGGGGTTGTCCGGCGCGGGGCCGTGCCGCAGATCGATTGCGGCGTAGCGGTAGCTGCGCACTTCGGCGTCGAGCAGCGGCGGCTGGATCCATCCAGTGACCGGCCGGGCGGCCGGCGGTGGTGGTGGTTTGAGAGGCCGGCCCTTGGCTCCGTAGGGTCGCGGCGCAGCCCGGGGCCTGGCCGTCCGCCGGTCCATGTCGGCGAAGAACAACTGGTGGTGCCGGAGGTCGCGCAGGTGCGACGAGCTGGGCGGGGTTGTTCGGCTCCTGACGGCTCGGGAGCGGATGGCCGTCGCCGGGCCGGCAAGGATGGTCAGGCTGTGACGGCGCCTTGTTGGCGGGAGCCCCTATCGGGACACGTCGCGCCGGTCCGGCGGCAGCAAGCCCCCCCCGGTTACCTTTTTGATCGTCCCCAGCCGGGGCCCCTCGGTCGCCCGGCCCGGTATGACTTCCTGCCCCTGTCGTACGGATGATCCGGGGGGTGTTGTCGCCGGGTCGGGTGGCGTCGGTGGACCGCTGATAGGGACACGGCCACCCGTGTGGGGGTAGGTCTCTTCGTAACGTGGCTGCCGGCAGTCCGACGCCTGGACCAGCGGCCGAGGCCACGGACGATGCGTGGAGGCGGGTCTGGTGAACGACGAATACGGCGTCTACCTCGGCTTGGACGTCGGTAAGGGTGACCACCACGCAGTCGGGCTGGCTCCGGACGGCAAGCGGCTGCATGACGCGGCGTTGCCGAACACCGAGGCTCGGCTGCGGCAGCTGTTCGACAAACTCGCCCGCCATGGCCGTGTCCTGGTGGTGGTCGACCAGCCGGCCTCGATCGGCGCCCTGCCGGTCGCGGTGGCTCGGGCGGCCGGGCATCAGGTGGCCTACCTGCCTGGCCTGGCGATGCGGCGGATCGCCGATCTGCACCCCGGCAGCGCGAAGACCGACGCCCGCGACGCCTACGTCATCGCTGACGCGGCCCGCACCCTGCCGCACACGCTGCGGCGGGTCGACACCGGCGACGAAACTCTGGCCGAACTGGAGATCCTGGTCGGCTTCGACGACGACCTCGCCGGCGAAGCCACCCGCGTGTCCAACCGCATCCGAGGACTGCTCACCCAGATCCACCCCGCCCTGGAACGAGTCCTCGGCCCCAAGGTCCACCACAAGGCGGTCCTGGAACTGCTGTCCCGCTGCGGCGGCCCGGTCGGCCTGCGCAAGGCCGGCCGCCGCAAACTGCTCTCGATCGCCGCCGTCCACGCACCTCGCATGGGTGACCGGCTCGTTGAGCAGATCATGGCCGCTCTCGACGAGCAGACCGTCACCGTCCCCGGCACCCAGGCCGCGGAGACGATCCTGCCCCGCCTGGCCGACAGCCTCCGCGACATCCTGCGGCAACGCGACCAGGCCGCCGCCCAGGTCGAAAGGATGCTTGATGCGCACCCTCTTGCCCCGGTCCTGACCTCGATGCCCGGCATCGGCGTCAGGACCGCAGCCCGGATCCTGCTCGAAGTCGGCGACGGCAGCAGCTTCGCCACCCCCGGCCACCTCGCCGCCTACGCCGGCCTCGCCCCCCGTCACCCGACGATCCGGCAGCAGCATCCGTGGCGAACACCCACCCCGCGGCGGCAACAAGAACCTCAAACGCGCGTTCTTCCTCGCTGCGTTCGCAGCCCTGGCCGACCCCGTGAGCAGGGCCTACTACGACCGCAAACGCGCCGAAGGCAAACGCCACAACGCCGCCCTCATCTGCCTCGCCCGCCGTCGCTGCGACGTCCTATACGCCATGCTCCGCGACAAGATCCCCTACCAACCCCGCCCCACGACGCCGATCGCCGCTTGACGAACCCATAGGGACACCCCCCGGGACTCGAGCCGACAGATCAAACTCAAGGCACTGAAGGGCCGGCCGTAACGCGAGTCAGACCCGAGCACCGGGCAGCACCCGATCATCCTCACAGTCGAGTCGGCATGACACACGTTGGACAGGCGCGAGCGGGGAGCCGAGCAGGCAGAGCGGCCCACGGCCGCGGACGATCAGAAGACCACGAGCGTGGGCACGCCGTCGAGCCGGGTGAGGCCAACCGGCCCCGGCAGGCCGGCGCGACAACGGCGGGCCGTACCACGGGCGGTACCACCGGGCTGCCCGCGACCGGCCTGCTGCTGGTGGCGCCGGCGAACCCGTGGTGACCCCCGGCCGGACCTGCCCCGTCCGGCCGGGACGCGCCGGCCGTGCGGTGCGGTCACGACACCCAGACCGGTGGCGAACGCCGCCGGTTCGAGGGCAGCGCGTACCCGGAGCGCTCCAGTTCTCCTCGACTCCCCAGTCGGATAGGGTGCTCGTGCATCGATGATCGGGCTCACATCGGGGGGTTGTTGCCGTCTGGCGACGCCATCGTTCGCAGGCCAGAGCATGAGCATCGGCTCGACCAACCGCCCTCGCCCTCGCCCGGCCCGCAACGGTGCTGGCGCTCGTCGATCGCAGGGTGTCCCGGAAGGATGCCAGATGGGTACGGCGCGACCAGGGTACGCAGGTGGCCGGTCCGGGCCCCCGCAGCTGACGCCACCGACGGTTGCCCTTCACCGCCCCGGTTCGTCGTCGAAGCCCGTCGGACGGGAACGTGCCGGCCGCCGGAAGGGTCGTCCTATCGACGATGGACCGTGCTGACGGTGACCCGGTCGTCCGTAGCCTCGATGGTGCCGGTCCACTCACCGTCGTCCTTCTCGAACGTGATGATGGTGGTCCCGCCGGTCGTGCGGTCGCCCGTGACGTCGAAGAATCCCTGGGGCAGGGCGGTGCGGTAGAACGCGAGTACCCGCTGAGGGTCGGGCTCGACCAGGGTGAGCCGGGCGCCGGCGGCGGTGTCGGAGAGGTCGCGCACCTGGCTGCCCGGCGGGAACCGGAAGTTGAACGGCAGGTTCGTCACGCCCAGATCCCGGCCGGTCAGCGCCGGCTCCTCCGCCTGTGGCGGCGCGGTCGACTGCTCGGCCGGCCGGTTGCGGGCGAACGTGACTGTGGTGTCGCGCGAGGTGGCGATGACCTCGACGGTCCACCCGCGTCCGTCGAGGTGCAGAGTCTGACCGGTGTCGGTGCCCACCGGGTATCCGGCCGGCGGGCCCGCCTGGCGGTAGTGGGCGAGCACCTGCTCGGGCGGAGGAGCGGTGAGGATCACCGTGGCCGAGCCAGGGTCGCCGAACGCGGTGTCGACCTTGCTGCCGGCGGGGAACCCGAGCCCCGGTGCCACCCCGGCGACAGTCCGGCCGTCCACCTCGACCCGGTCGCCCTGGTCGCTGCCCGGCAGGCTCGCCGGGGCAGCCGTGCTCGTGGGGGTGGCGCTGTCCGGTCCGCTCACCGGCACGGCCGGGTTGCCGCAACCGGGCGCCGCGATCAGCAGCGCGATCCCGGCCAGCGCGGGTAGCTTCCGCTGGAGACATCTCATCTGCCTGTCCTTCCGGTCGTACCAGGATTCGGTGGAGCCGTCCCGATCATGCCTGGTGCGGTCGCACCCCCGCACGACGGACGAACTGCTGTCGGCAGTCCTGCCGACAGCGGTCCGGCCCGGTCCGGCATGCTGAGTGCCATGACTGCCACGGCCGCCGTCGCTCCGCCCGCTTCCCGCTCCGGTCCCGGCCCTTCCCCGGCGATTCCGCTGACCACCGGCCTGATCGGGCTGTTCGTCGTGGTGCGGATCTGCCAGGTCGCCGCCTGGCCGGTCGCGGTCCTCACCGGCGGCACGGCCGGACTGCGGTCGGTGCCGGCGGCGGTGACGGTGTACGCGGTCCAGACTCTCGCGGTGGTCGGCGTGCTGGTGTGGGTCCACGGACAGGGCGCGGTGGGCCGGGGGGTCGCCGGGCTGGACGCGACGGTGGCGCTGGTCGCCCTCGTGGCCGGCGGCCTGCTCACCCGGCCGGGCCACGGCACCGGGTTCAGCCATCCGGCCCTGCCGGCCGCGATCGGCGCGGGCCTGACCGTCGCGCTGGCACTGTCGCGTCGTCAGGCCCTCGCCTGGTACGCCGCGCTGGCGGTCGGCTACCTGCTCGGGGTGCACGCCACGGTCTCCCTGGGTCCGGCGGCGCTGTCCGGGGCGGCGGGGAACCTGCTGGCACTGGTGGGTGTGCCGGCGGCCGCCGGCCTGGTGGTCGGTGCCCTGCGGCAGGCCGCACTGCGCGCCGACCGGGCGACCGTACGGGCGGTGAAGGCGGAGGCGGCGTTGGCCGAGGCGGGGCAGCGGATCGCGGCGCACGCCGCCTACGCCTCGGAGGTGGCACAGCAGCACCGCATGTTGCACGACACCGTGCTGTCCACGCTGGACGCGGTCGCCCGTGGCGCGGTCGACACCGGTGATCCGGTGGTGCGGCGTCGACTCGCCGCTGACGCCGACCATCTGCGTGGCCTGATCGCGTCCGCCGGTTCCGCGGTCGGGATGCGGCTGGTCGGCGAGCTCACCACGGTCATCCGGGAGTTGGCGCCGACCGGCCTGCGGGTGCACCTGCGGGTCACCGACGTCCCGCCGGACGTGCCGCCGGCCGTGGTGCGAGCGCTCACCGGCGCGGTCCGGGAGGCGCTCAACAACGTGATCCGGCACAGCGGCACCTCGACCGCCTTGGTGACGGTGGCCGGCCCGGCGGCGGGGACGGACGACCCGGACCCGGCGAGGCTGCGGGTCACGGTGGCGGACCGCGGGCGCGGCTTCGACCCGGACCGGATCCGGCCAGGGCTAGGGTTGTCCCGGTCGGTGCGCGCGCGGATCGGTGAGGCCGGCGGCGAGGTGCTGGTGGACAGCGGAGCAGGTCAGGGCACCACCGTCGAGATGAGCTGGCCGCCCGGCGCGTGGACGTCGGCGGCTGGGTGAGAGGGCCGGATGATCACTGTCGCCGCGATCGACGACGACCGGATGCTGCTCGACGGGCTGCGTACCTGGCTGGCACCGGTCGAGGACGTTCGCCTGGTGCAGGTCGCCGCCACGGTCGACGGCTATCTCGACGGACTCGGCGGTGCGGACGCGCCCCGGGTGGTCCTGCTCGATCTCAACCTGCGCGACGGATCCGACCCGGCGGACAACGTGGCGCGTGTCCGGGCCGGCGGCGGGCGGGTGCTGGTCGTCTCGGCGGTCCCCGACGCCGACGGCGTGCTGGCCACGATCGGTGCCGGGGCGGCCGGCTACCTCACCAAGAGCCATCCCCTGGACGTGCTGGTGGAGGCGATCCGCGAGGTGGCGTCCGGCGGGTCGGCGATCAGTCCGGAACTCGCGTTCGTACTCAGCCGCGACGCCCGCGCCGACCGGCCGCGGCTGTCCCCGCAGGAGCGCGCGGTGCTCACCGCGTACGCCTCCGGGGCCACCCTGGCGGCCGCCGCGCGCCGCGCGGGCGTGGCCTACGGGACCGCGCGCGAGTATCTGGAACGGGTCAAACGCAAGTATGCCGAGGTGGGCCGCCCGACCCGGACGAAGTTGGAGTTGGCCGACCGGGTGCGCGAGGACCGGCTCGACCTGGGTGGTCCCGGCCGCTGAGCCCGCACCTGGGCAGTATCCAGCCGGCGTCGCGTCAGCCGCGACCACGTACCAGGGGCGGGGATACCTCTCCACGATCTCGACCAGCAACCTCGTCGTGGACGGACGGACGCCGCGCATCGCGTACCCGGCGCGCAGCAGCATGCGCGCCTCGGTCAGCGCGGCTCCCGGGGCTCGCGACGGGCGTACTTGGCGCGGAACTTCTCGACCCGGCCCGCCGTGTCGAGAAGGCGTGTTGAGCGGTCGGTAGCCTCGGCGCGGTGGCGGAGGATGACTTCATGATCGGGCTGAGCCCCCTTGGACGCGCGGCGTGCGGTCCGCCGACCGGGCGTGGCAGGCCGTCGCCGGATTGGTGGCGGCCTGCCACGCGCCGCAGGTCCGGTGGGTCAGCCGGCGCGGCGCAGCCGGCCGAGCATGCCGGCGAGGTCCTGGACGAACAGTTCGTGGCGGAAGTAGTGGCCGCCCGGCACCTCGCGCCACTCGTGCGGGATGCCAGCCCGGCTGAGCGCTCCCCGGAACTCGCGCTGGCCCGCCAGTACCTGGCCCTCGTTGACCGAGTCGAACCAGTTGACCGGGTCGGGTGACGTGCCGGCCGCCAGGAAGATCCGCTTGTTGCGGTAGCTCTCGATGCGCTCCATCGGGTTGTCCGCGCTGACCCGTGCCTCGTCCCACAGGGGCGCGCCGTACACGGTGCCGCCGCCGAGGTCGAGCGCGGCCGAGGTGATGTTCGCCCAGTGCACGACCAGGCCGAAGTCGCGGCGCAGGCTGGCTGGCCCGGAGTGGGAGCTGACCGAGCAGAAGTGGCCGTAGTACTTCGCCGTGTACTTGAGGGCCCCGAAGCCGCCCATCGAGAAGCCGGCCACGGCGCGGCCGTTGTACTCGGGGAATGTGCGGAAGTTGGCCTCGATCCAGGGGAGCAACTGGGCGATGTGGAACGTCTCCCAGTTGCGCGGCCCGACATTGGTGCTGACCGGGTTGCTGTACCAGCCAGTGGAGGCGTCCGGCATGACGACGATGATCTCGCGGCCCGCGGTGAGGTTGATGATGTTGTCCTGGAGGTGGAACGTGCGGAAGTCCGCGTTGCCGCCGTGCAGCAGATACAACACCGGGTAACGCTTGCGGCTGGTGTGGTAGCCGTCGGGCAGCAGCACGTTCACCGCCGGATCCCACTCGATCGCGTCGGTGGCGAAACGGTAGTACTGCAACCGGCCGCCGTTCTCGTTGCGGTCGACGATGCGCAGGCCGTACCCGTTGACGGCTGCACTGGCCGCGGACGGCGCGGTGAAGGCGCCGGCGAGGGCGCCGGTCGCCGCGACCGCGGCGGCGCCGGTGAGCAGCCGCCGGCGGCTCACGGTGGGGGAGATGTTCCGGTCGTGCGGCATGGTTCCTCCTGGGGCTCAGAGTGTGGTTTCGCTGGTGAGGCCGAAGTAGTCGTGCCATTTGGTGCTGGGGGCGAATGTGGTGCCGGTGGAGAGTGCGACGTAGATGTCGTTGGTGGTGCCTTTGGTGAAGACGATGAGGTCGTCTTTGCCGTCGCCGTTGGCGTCGGCGAGGTAGGGGAATTCGCCGGTTAGGCAGAAGAAGTCGTGCCACTTGATCGTGGTTCCGGCGAAGGTGGTGCCGGTGGAGGTGGCGGCGTAGACGTCGGCGTCGGTGTTGCAGGTGAAGGTGACGATGTCGTCGCGGCCGTCGCCGTTGATGTCGCCCACCCGGGGCTGCTCGGCGCCGACGGCGAACAGGTCGTGCCATTTCTGCGGTGCCCCGAAGCCGTTGCCGGTGGACAGGGCGACGATGACGTCGGCGGCGGTGGCGGGGCCTTGGGTGAAGGTGATGATGTCGTCGCGGCCGTCGCCGTTGACGTCGCCGAGGGCGGGGAACTCCCCGGCGATGGAGAAGTAGTCGTGCCATTTCACGGCGGTGCCGGTGAAGGAGGTGCCGGTGGACAGGGCGACGTAGACGTCGGCGTTGGTGTCGTGGGTGAAGGTGATGATGTCGTCGCGGCCGTCGCCGTTGACGTCGCCGACGGCGGGGACTTCGGTGCCGGGGGCGAACCAGTCGTGCCATTTCGCGGATGCGGCGAAGGATGTGCCGGTGGACAGGGCGACGTGGACGTCGGCGGTGGTGCCGTGGGTGAACACGATCGCGTCGTCGCGTCCGTCGCCGTTGACGTCTCCGGTCAGGGGGGTCTCTCCGGACAGGGCGAACCAGTCGTGCCACTTCACCGACGTGCCCGCGAACGACGAACCCGTCGACGTGGCCACATACGCGTCGGCCAGCGCACCGTGGGTGAACGCGACCACGTCATCCCGGCCGTCACCGGTGAAATCCGTCGGCGAACCACCGAAATAGCGGGGCGCGGGCGGCGGCGGCGTGCCGCAGTTGTCGCTGACCAGGAACCGCTGGTTGTATTGGCCGGGATACGGCGCGAGCGAGACGCCGTTGATCGAGATGACCTGGCCGACACCGTTGTAGAGCTGCTCGTAGTGCACGTGCGCGCCGGAGGAGTTGCCGGTGCTGCCGGTGATCCCGATCTGCTGCCCCTGCTGCACGTAGGCGCCGTCGGGCACCGAGTAGGCGCTGAGGTGGAAGTAGTAGGTGGTCCATCCGCCGCCGTGGTCGATGACGATGTAGTTGCCGGCGCCGCTGGGCTGCGAGTAGCGCCGGGCCACTCCGGCGGCGGACGCCATCTGGGGCGTACCGCCTGTGACACCGCCGTCGGCGCGGACGAAGTCCAGCGCCTGCCGCACCTCGGCGTTGTGGTGGCTGTACGTCCACCGCTGCCCGCAGGGGAACGGTGCCTTGAAGTTGGGCGCGGCGAGTGCCGGTGACGGGGTGACCGTCACCGCGGTGAGGATGGCCGCGGCCAGGGTGAGCAGCGCGACGAGGGCCCGCCGGACGGGACGCGTCGGGAATCTGGGCATGCGGTGACTCCTCGTCGGAAGAGGGATGCACTGTCGGAGCGGCGCGTGGGCGCGTCGGGCCAGGGGCCGGTGTCGCCGATGGGCGGGCCCTGACAGTTCGCGTCGGAGAAGGGGCGGCTGGCGCCCCGATCGGCGGGACGGTGGCGCTGAGGAGAAGTGAAACCGCAGACTTCGGAGCCTGTCAATACCCGCCGGGGTGGTGAGTGTTGCCGGAAAACTTCCTTCAGCGTCGCTTCCGCCCGGCCTGGCTGCGCGGCGTGCGGGCCGACCCGCCGCGAAGATTCCTGCCCTGGAGGGAAAGCCGGGCGCAAAGTATTGACAACCGTGGAAGTCTCGAAGTTAACTCGCCAGCAATCGATTTCTCATGCTCCTACGGCCGCTCGGAAGGGACACCGATGAGGCTTCGCATCGGCCGTTGGGCCGGCGCCGCAGCAGCCGCGCTGCTGGCCGTTGCCGTGCCCGCGACCTCGTCCGCCGCCGCGCCGGCCGCCACGTCGGCGCCCGCTCCCGCTCTCGCCGTCGCCGACGACAAGGGCCCGATCGGCTGGGACGCCTACCGCCGGCTCGACCGCCTGCCGGAACTGGCCGCCGGCACCCGTACCCACCAGTTCTCCAGCTTCGGCCGCGACGGCTCCAACGACGACGGCTTCGTCGGCACCTGGTCGTGTCTGCGTCGGAGCGGGGGATGTGTGATCGCCGAGGCGCACGGTCCGGGCGAGGTGCAGTCGATCTGGTTCACCCGCGACGACGGCAACGTCCGCGCCACCGGCTGGATCCGCGTCGAACTCGACGGCGTCGTGGTCGTCCAGGCCGACCTCCAGGATCTGGTGGACGGGCGGCTCGGCAGCCCGTTCGTCGCGCCGCTCGTGAGCAACGCCGACCAGACGTCCGGCGGCGTCACCGTCAAGGTGCCCATGCCCTACCGGGAGTCCATGCGGATCACCACCCAGAACAACCCGCTGTTCCACCACGTCACCTACCGGACCTTCACCGACGCGGCAGGGGTGCCCCGGTTCGATCCGGCCGACCCGGCCACCGACGTGGTCACGCTGCTGCGCGCCGCCGGCACCCGCGACCCGAAGCCCGCCCAGGCCGGCGCCTCCACCACGCGCGTCACCGTCACCGCCCCGGCGCAGGGGCAGGTGTCACTGGCCGCCCTGACCGGGCCACGCGCGATCACCGCGCTGCGGCTGCGCGTACCGGACGCCGCGGCCGGGGCGCCGACGCTCAACGGGCTGCGGCTGCGGATGACGTTCGACGGACGTACGACAGTGGACAGCCCGGTCGGCGAGTTCTTCGGCGCCGGGCTGGGCGAGCGCACCGTACGGTCGCTGATGTTCGCCATGGACTCCGCGCCGGGCGGCTGGTACAGCACATGGTGGCCGATGCCGTTCCGCACCGCCGCCGCCGTGACGCTCGTCAACACGACGGGCACCGCAGTCGGCGGCGTCGAGTTCGAGGTGACGTCGGCGCCCGGCGCCGAGTGGACGTCCCGGCTCGCCGCCGACGGCAGCGCCGGTTACTTCACCACCCAGTCACGCCGCGCTGAGGCGGTCGGCGGCGCGGACTGGATCATCGCCGACCAGTCCGGCCGGGGCCGGTTCGTCGGCGTCTCGCAGACCATGCGGGGCCACATCATCGGCGGCAATACCCGCAACTACCTGGAGGGCGACGAGCGGGTGCACGTGGACGGCTCGCCCACGCCGCAGATCTACGGCACCGGCACCGAGGACTTCTACGAGTCGGGCTGGTACTTCAACCGCGGCGAGTACAGCGGTGTCTTCACCGGCAACACCGCGCACCTGGTCCGCGGCGGCGGATGCGCCGACGAGTGCGACGCCGCCTACCGGCTGATGATCGGCGACGCGGTGGCGTACGGCACCGCGCTGCGCTTCGGCATCGAGCACGGACCGGCCAACGACATGCCCGCCGAGTACGCCTCGACCGCGTTCCTCTACACCCAGCGCACCGTGACCACGCGCCGGACCGACACCGTCGTCACCGGCGACGCCGCCAGCCGCGCCGCGCACGCGTACACCGACTCCGCGGCGACCCAGACCGCGCTCACCGCCGCCTTCGAGGGCGACGACGACAACGTCCCGCAGACCGGCCAGGTCCGTGCCACCACCGCCACGGTCCGCTTCCGGCTGGCGATCGACCCGGCCAACCAGGGGGTACGGCTGCGCCGCCACGGTGACCAGGCCGGTGGCTACCAGCAGGCGGCCGTGTCGGTGGACGGCACACCGGCCGGGGTGTGGCTCCAGCCGCTGGGCAACGACAGGCAGCGCTGGCTGGCCGACGAGTTCGTACTGCCCGCGGCGCTGACGGCGGGCCGGTCGGCGGTGACCGTCCAGCTCACCCCGGCGAGCGGCGCGCCGGCCTGGACCGCCGCCCGATACCTGGCCGACAGCATGATCGCGCCGTTCACCGACACTGTCGCCCCGGCCCCGGTCGCCGGTCTCGCCCTGGCCGGCGGGCGCGTGCACGCGCTGGGCCTGACCTGGTCCCCCTCCGCCGACGACGTCGGCGTGGTCTCCTACCGCGTCTACGCGTCCCGGAACCCGGGGGTGGCGATCACCGCCGCCAACCTGGTCGGCACCACACGTGCCACCATGTTCCGGCACGGTCCGCTGCCGGCCGCGCAGACCCGCTACTACCGGGTCGTTGCCGTCGACGGGTCGGGCAACGCCGCCGCGCCCTCGGCCGAGGTGTCGGCCACCACCCGTACCCGCAACACCAGCGACGCCGACGGCGACCGCCGCGACGACGCCGTCGACTTCACCCGCGGCGCCACCGCCGACGTGTTCACGTCGCTCTCCGACGGCACCCGGTTCGTGCCGGACAGCCGGCCCTGGAACGACTTCTTCGCGGTCGGCGCGGAGGTGCCGCTCACCGGCGACGTCAACGGCGATGGCCGCGCCGACGTCATCACGTTCACCCGTGGCGACAGCGCCGACGTCTACGTCGGGCTCTCCACCGGCTCCGGCTACTCCGCGGGCGTCAAGTGGCACGACTTCTTCGCCGTCGGCGCCGAGATCCCGGCGGTCGGCGACGTCAACGGCGACGGCCGCGCCGACATCATCACCTTCACCCGCGGCGCCGCCGCCGACGTCTACGTGGCGCTCTCCACCGGCTCCGGCTTCGGACCCGGCGTCAAGTGGCACGACCACTTCGCGCTCGGCGACGAGTTCCCGGCGGTGGGCGACGTGGACGGGGACGGGCGGGACGACATCGTGACGTTCACCAGGGGTACGACCGGCGACGTGTTCGTGTCGCTGTCCGACGGCACCCGCTTCGTGGAGGACGGCTGGAAGTGGCACGACAGCTTCGCCGCCGGCGACGAGCTGCCGGCGGTGGGCGACGTGGACGGGGACGGGCGGGACGACATCGTGACGTTCACCAGGGGTACGACCGGCGACGTGTTCGTGTCGCTCTCCGACGGGGGCCGCTTCGTGCAGAGCTCCTGGAAGTGGCACGACCACTTCGCCTTCGGCGACGAGCTGCCCGGGGTGGGGGACTTCAACGGCGACGGCCGGGCCGACGTGGTCGCGTTCACCAGGGGCCTGACCGCCGACGTGTTCGTCTCGCTCTCCACCGGCGGTGGATTCGGGCCACCGGGCAACCGCTGGCACGACCGGTTCGCCCCCGGCACCGACCTGCCCCGCCCGAGCGTGTCGTGATGCGCGCCCGGCGTGCCCTCGCGGCGCTCCTGCTCGGGGTGGCCCTGGTGGCGGTCCCGGCCGGACCGGCAGCGGCCGACGACCCGGTCCGGTTCGAGGCCGAGTCGCTCGCCGTCGTCTCCGCCACCGCGCCGGTCGGCGCGCAGACCGACTGCTGCGGGGTGAGCTGGTCCGGCGGACGGCAACTGTGGTTCCGGGGCGCCCGCGCCGGTGACGCGGTGACGCTCACGCTGCCGTCGGTGCCGGCCGGGCAGTACGACCTCGGCGCGGTCCTCACCCGGGCCGGCGACTACGGCACGCTGCGCTTCGCCGTCGACGGGGTGGCGGTCGGCCAGCTCTTCGACGGGTACGCGGGCGCGGTGCAGCGCACCGGGGCGGTGCCGCTGGGCTCGGTGTCGCTGACGGCCGGCACCCACCGCCTCACCGTCACGGTGACCGGCCGGTCCGCGTCCTCCACCGGCTTCTTCGCCGGGCTGGACACGGTGACGCTGCGTCGCGTCGGCCCGCTCGCGGCGGTCACCACCACGCCGTACGAGACGCTCGGTGAGACACCGGCGCGGGGCGCGTCCACACGCGTCTACGACCCGAGCGCCGGGGAGTCGACGACCTGGTACTACAACGACCACACGCTGGTGCGGCACGAGCAGACCGGCGTGTGGCACCTGTTCGGCATCACCCACGCCGAACCCGGTGCGCCGCAGGACGAGAAGGTCTTCGGGCACGCCACCGCGCCCACCCCGACCGGCCCGTGGACGAAACGGCCGGTGGCGCTGGCCGCCGACCCCGGGGCCGGGGAGCAGTGGATCTGGGCCCCGCACGTCGTCCACCACAACGGCGTCTACCACATGTTCTACGCGGCCGGGAACCCGGACTACGCCCGGTACCGCATGCACCTGGCCACCTCGACCGACCTGTTCACCTGGACCCGAAGCTCCGCCAACCCGCTGTTCATCGACGGGTGGGAGGGCCGCGACCCGATGGTGACCCGGGTCGGCGACCGCTGGGTCATGTACTACACGGCCACGTCGAGCCCGTCCGGCGGCAACCATGTCGTGGCGTACCGGACCAGCACCGACCTGCGCTCGTGGAGCGGCCGCGCGATCGCGTACACCTCGCCGCACACCGGCCGGGCGGGCGGGCAGACGGAGTCGCCGTTCGTGGTGCGCCGGGGGGAGTGGTGGTACCTGTTCGTCTGCTGCGACGGCACCGACTACGGCGCCGCGTACCGGCGCACGGCCGTCTACCGCAGCCGCGACCCGCTGCGCTTCGACGGCGCGGAGAAGGTGACGGTGCTGGACGCGCACGCCGCCGAGGTCGTGGTGGACGGCTCGAACTGGTACCTGACCCACGCCGGCTGGGGTCAGGGCGGGCTCTGGCTGGCGCCGCTGACCTGGTCGACCGGCGTGGTGGCGCGCGGCTGGACGGTGACCACCGGTTTCCTGCGCGCCGACGTGCGCACCTGGCCCAGCGCCCGGATCGCCGAGCTGGCCGTCGACCCGGCCGGGGCCGGCAATCACCGTCCCGCGCTCGACTCGTCGCACCGGGGCACCGGGCCGTACCTCGCCGTCGGCCGGTTCGACGTGACCGACCGGGCCGGGGCGCCGGACCGGGTCGACGTGTCCGCCGACGGCTCCCGGATCAACCTGGTCGGCATCCCGTTCGGCGACGAGCCGGTCACCGCCGACTGGCTGCTCACCGTGACGCCCCGGTGGACCGGCCCCGGGTTGCAGAGCGACGTCACCTGGTCGGTGAACGGGTGGCCGACCGCCGCGGTGTGGGAGGTGGCGTTCAACATCGACGGCGCGTCGCCGCTGGTCGGCGACCCGGCGGTGGAGGCGCGGCCGACAGGTGACGTCACCGGCATGCCCCGCTGGACGATGAGCACCGGCGACGGGCTCTCGGTGGTCGCGGCGCACCGGTGGGGGTCGGCCTGGCGCGGCGACAACACCTGGTACGACGCCGGCCACGCGATGGCGGCCTGGCAGCCGCTGTGGCGCTCCGGCGGCCTGTCCTGGGCGCCGGGCCAGTACGCGGGCGGCACCTGGCGTCTGACCGCGAGCGGGGTCCGGCGGGACGTGCAGTTCGCCGACGCCGCGCACACCGCGATCAACGCGATCCCGTGACCGGCGTGGACACCCGCGACGCGCCCGGCCCTAGCGGCCGGGTGGTGGTCGCGGCAACCGGAGTGGCCAAGCGGTTCGGCGGCGTGACGGCCCTCGACGGCGTCGACTTCGACGTACGGGCGGGCGAGGTGCACGCGCTGCTGGGCGAGAACGGCGCGGGCAAGTCCACCCTGATCAACATCCTCTCCGGCGTGATCACCGACTACGACGGAGAAGTCGCAGTCGACGGGACGCCGGTACGGTTCACCGGCCCGGCCGCCGCCCAGGCCGCCGGGATCGCGACCATCCACCAGGAACTCGACCTGGTGCCCGCCCTCTCGGTGGCCGACAACCTCGTGCTCGGGCGGGAGCCCCGGACCCGGCTGCGCACAGTCGACCGGCGGGCCGCGGGCCGCACCGCGCGCGAGCACCTGGACCGGCTCGGCGCAGACATCGACCCGCGCCGCCCGGTGGGCTCGCTGCGCGTCGGCGAGCAGCAACTCGTCGAGATCGCCAAGGCGCTCGCCCTGGACGCCCGCGTACTCGTCATGGACGAGCCGACGGCCGCGCTCGCCGACGGGGAGGTACGGCGGCTGTTCACCACAATCGGCGGCCTGCGCCGCCGGGGCGTCGGCGTCGTCTACATCTCCCACCGGATGGAGGAGATCGAGGTCGTCGCGGACCGCGCGACGGTGCTGCGCAACGGTTCCGTCGCCGGTGTCGTACCGGCCGGCCGGATGGACCGGCGGCGGATCGTGGCGATGATGGTCGGCGGCCGGGCCGCGTCGCTGTTCGAGCCCGCCCCGGCGGAAACGGCCGGCGCTCCCGGCCCGCCGCCCGGATCCGCCGGCGGCGGCCCGCTGCTGCGTGTCACCGACCTGGCCGTGCGGCCCCGGACGCCCCGGCTCGGCCGCTGCGAGCCGGACGGCGTCAGCCTGACCGTGCGGGCCGGCGAGATCGTCGGCCTGGCCGGGCTGATGGGCGCGGGACGTACCGAACTGCTGGAGACCCTGTTCGGCGCCGGGTCCGCGGGTCGCCGCACCGGCGCGGTGCTGCTGGCCGGCCGCCCGTACGCGCCGCGCCGCCCCCGCGCGGCACTGCGGGCCGGCGTCGGCTTCGTCCCGGAGGACCGGCGCCGCTCCGCGCTCGTCCTGGACCACCCGGTCGGCCGGAGCATCGTGCTGGCCGCCCTGTCCAGGCTGACCACGGCCGGGATCGTCAGCCGACGCCGGGAACGGGCGGCCGTCGCGCGGTCGGTCACCGACCTGGCGATCAAGACGGCGTCGGCGGCCACGCCGGTCGGCGCGCTCTCCGGTGGCAACCAGCAGAAGGTGGTCTTCGCCCGGCACCTGCTCACCGAGCCGCGGCTGCTCCTGCTGGACGAGCCGACCCGCGGCGTCGACATCGGGGCGAAGGCGGAGATCTACCGGCTGCTGCGCCGGCTCGCCGGCGACGGCATGGGCATCCTGCTCGCCTCCTCGGAACTGCCCGAGCTGCTCGGCGTCTGCGACCGGGTGGTGGTGCTGCGCCGTGGCCGGGCCGTGGCCGACCTCGCCACCGGCGGCTGCACCGGCGAGGACATCCTCGCGGCGGCGATGGGCGGCCCGGCCGCCGGAAGGGACGACCGATGACCGACACCCGAGTGCCGCCGCCCGAGCCGGCCGTGACCGGGGCGCCGCCCGCCGCCGGTACGGCCGGACTGCGCGGCGCGACGGCCCACTGGCTGCGTCGGCCGCGCAGCCGCCGGGAACTCGCCGACCGGCTCTTCGCGGTGCAGAGTCTCTTCGCGCTGCTCGTGATCTTCGTCGTGGCGATCCTCGCCTCACCGCGCCGCGACGGCGAGATCCTCTTCCTCACCGCCGGCAACCTGGGGAACATCGTCCGCGCGGTGTCGGAGATCGGCATCATCGCGATCGGGATGACGTTCGTCGTCCTGCTGGGCGGCATCGACCTGTCGGTCGGGGCGATCCTCGGCCTGTCGGCCGTCGGCACCGCGACGCTCATGGTCGACTCCGGACTCGGCATCCTGCCCGCCGTCGCCGCCGTGCTCGCGATCGGCGTGCTGTTCGGCGCGCTCCAGGGGTACGCCGTGGCCCGCCTCGGCATCCAGTCGTTCATCGTGACACTGGCCGGTCTCCAGGTCGCCCGGGGCATCGCCCGGATCTGGTCCGGCGGCCTCGGCATCCCGATCGCCTACGGCGACGGACCCCAGGAGGCGCCGCCCGCCTTCGAACTGCTGAACGGCTCGATGAACGGCGTGCTCCCGGTGCCGGCGGTGCTGTTCGTCCTGATCGGGGTGGCCGCTGTGGTGGTGCTGCGGACGACGGCGTTCGCCCGGCACGTCTGCGCGATCGGCGGCAACGAGAAGGCGGCCCGGCTCTCCGGTGTGCCGGTGACGCGGGTCAAGGTCGCCGTGTTCGCCGTCGCCGGCCTCCTGGCGGCGGTGGCCGGAGTGGTGCACGCGGGACAGCTCAACCAGGGCAGCCCGAACGACGGCGCCGGATACGAGCTGGACGCGATCGCCGCTGTCGTCATCGGCGGCACCAGCCTGGCCGGCGGCTCCGGCTCGATGGGCGGCACCCTGGCCGGCGCGCTGCTGCTCGGCATCCTCAACAACATCCTCGCGCTCAACAACATCGACGCCAACGTCCAGCTGCTGATCAAAGGACTGGTGATCGTGCTCGCGGCGGCGCTGCAGAAGCTGCGCCGCGGCATCGCCTGACCGAACCGACTCCGAGGAGCCACCCGATGGACAAGCGAACCACACTGCTCGCGCTGCTGGTCACCGGCGCGCTGGCGATCACGACGGGGTGCAGCGTCGAGAAGCCGTCCGACGACGCCGGGCGGGCCCGCGCCTGCGGCGCCGGCAAGGACTTCCTGATCGGCATGTCCCAGGCCAACAACGCCGAGCCGTACCGGCAGGTGATGAACAACGACGTGCAGACGGCGGCGAAGTCGGTGCCCGGCTTCCGCGTCGTGGTCTCCGACGCCGCCCAGGACAACAGCAAGCAGGTCGCCGACGTGGAGAACTTCCTCACCCAGAAGATCGACCTGCTGATCATCTCGCCGAACGAGGCCAAGCCGCTCACCGCTGTGGTGAAGAAGGCGTACGACCAGGGCGTGCCGGTGATCGTGCTGGACCGCAAGGTCGAGGGGGAGGCGTACACCGCGTTCATCGGTGGCGACAACGTGGCGATCGGCAAGGCGGCCGGCGAGTTCTACGCCACGACGCTGCTGCCCGACGGCGGCAAGGTGATCGAGATCGCCGGGCTGCCCGGCTCGACCCCCGCCGCCGAGCGCGCGCAGGGCTTCCGCGACGGCATCGCCGCCAACCCGAAGATCCAGATCGTCGCCTCCCAGCCCGGCGACTGGCTGCGGGAGAAGGGACAGTCGGTGGCGGACGCGCTGATCAAGGCCCACCCGGACGTGTCCGCGATCTACGCGCACAACGACCCGATGGCCGAGGGCGCCTACCTCGCCGCGAAGTCGGCGGGCAAGGCGCAGCGGATCAAGTTCACCGGCATCGACGCGCTGCCGGTGCCCTCCGGCGGGATCAAGGCCGTCGAGCAGGGCCGCCTCGCCGCCACGTTCCAGTACGCCACCGGCGGCCGGGAGGCGGTCGAGCTGGCCCGGAAGATCCTCGTCGACTGCGCCGAGGACGTCCCGCGTACCACCACGCTGGGCACCATGCGGATCACCAGGGAGAACGCCGCCGAGGCGTACGCGAAGCTCGGTGGCCTCTGAGCGCGGGGGCCGGGATGCGCAGCGCGAGCGTGCGGCGGGCGGCGCCGGTGGTGCTCGGCGTGGACATTGGCACGTCGAGCAGCAAGGGGGTTCTCGTCGACCTCGACGGGCGGTTGGTCCGGTCCCGGGTCCTGGAGCACCGGGTCGACCGGCCCGGCCCTGGCCGGGTCGAGATGGACGGCCGGATCTGGTGGCGGGAGTTCGTCGCCCTCAGCCGGGATCTGCTGGCTCCGGGTGACGTCCGGGTGTGCGCGGTCGGGGTGAGCGGCATGGGTCCGTGCGTGCTGCTCACCGACGCCGGCGGCACTCCACTGCGCCCGGCCGTCCTCTACGGCGTGGATACCCGCGCCGGGGAGCAGATCGAGCGGATGAACGAGCGGTTCGGCGCCGACGAGATCATCCAGCGGTGCGGGTCGGCGCTGTCCAGCCAGGCGGCGGGCCCGAAGATCGCGTGGGTGGCCGACACCGAACCGGAACTGTTCGCCCGTGCCCGCCGGCTGTTCATGCCCAGTTCGTGGCTGGCCTACCGGCTCACCGGTCGCTACCTGCTCGATCACCACTCGGCAAGCCAGTGCACGCCGTTCTACGACACCGAGGCCCAGGACTGGTACCGGCCGTGGATCGACCCGTTCGCACCCGGACTGGAGCTTCCGCCACTGTGCTGGCCCGGCGACGTGGCCGGTGAGGTGACGGCCGTGGCCGCCGCCGAGACCGGCCTGCCGGAGGGCGTTCCGGTGGTGGCGGGCACGATTGACGCCTGGTCGGAGGCGTTGAGCGTGGGTGCGCAGGGCGTGGGCGACCTGATGCTCATGTACGGCACCACCATGTTCCTCGTGCACACCGTGCCGCACCGGCTGACCAGCCCGTCGCTGTGGGGCACCGTCGGCGCGCTGCCGGGCACCCGCAACCTGGCCGGCGGGATGGCGACCTCCGGCGCGATCACCGGCTGGCTACGCGACCTGGTGGCGGGCACCGACCACACCGAGCTGCTCCGCCTCGCCGAACGTTCCGGCGCCGGTGCCCGCGGGTTGCTGATGCTGCCGTTCTTCGCCGGGGAACGCACGCCGATCCTCGATCCCCGGGCCCGCGGCCTGATCGCCGGTCTCACCCTCTCGCACGGCCCCGGCGACATCTACCGGGCGGCGCTGGAGGCGACCGGGCTGGCGGTACGGCACAACATCGAGACGATCGAGGCGGCTGGCGGCGACATCCGCCGGATCGTCGCGGTTGGCGGCGGCACCCGGGGTGGGCTCTGGACCCAGATCGTCTCCGACATCACCGGCCGGGAACAGCAGATCCCGGCGCAGACCATCGGCGCCAGCTACGGCGGCGCCTTCCTGGCCGCCCGGACCGTGATGGACGTCTCGATCGAGACGTGGAACCCGATCGCCGGGGTGCGTCGGCCACGACCCGAACCCGCCGCCGACTACGACGAGCTGTACCGGCTCTACCGCGAGCTGTATGCCGGTAGCCGATCTGTGGTTCACGCCCTTGCGGCCCGGCAGGAACGCCTGCCGGGCGCGTTCCGCTCCACCCACCGTCCGCCCGCCGAGGGAGCTGCCCCGTGACCCGTTACACACTGCCCGTGCCGGTCGAGCGCCCGGCCGCCCCGCCCCGCACCGTCTACACAGTCGCCAGCGGTGACCTGCGGCTGAGCGCGAACGTCACCTGCTGGCCCACCCAGCGGCAGCTCGAAGCCGACCTCACCGCCGCGGTCACCGCGCTCGGCTGGCACGTCCGGCGCGGTCACGACGTCGACCCGGGCAAAGGACACGGCTTCATCGACAGCCAGCGCGCCGGGATCGAGGTCTTCCGGAGCATCCCGGCCGACGTGCCGCTCGTCGTGGTGGAGGCGGTCTGGCAGTACAGCCACCACGTGCTGGCCGGGCTGCGCGCCCACCGCGGGCCGATCCTGCTGGTGGCGAACTGGAGCGGCGAGTACCCCGGTCTGGTGGGCCTGCTCAACCTCGCCGGCAGCCTCACCAAGGCGGGCGTGCGGTACTCGACGCTGTGGAGCGAGGACTTCACCGACGAGTGGGCGCGCGACGGGCTGAAGAAGTGGCTGGAGACCGGCCGGGTGACGCACGACGAGAGCCACGTACGCCCGCTGCCGGTGCTGCGGCCGGACGAGGAGGTCGAACTCGGCGTGGCGCTGGCCCGGCAGCTCGTCTCCGAGCGGGCCGTCATCGGCGTCTTCGACGAGGGCTGCATGGGCATGTACAACGCCATCATCGACGACGAGCTGCTCAACCCGCTCGGCGTCTTCAAGGAACGCCTGTCGCAGAGCGCGCTGGTGGCGGAGATGGCGCGGGTGCGCGACACCGAGGCGCGGGCGGTGCTGGCCTGGCTGGAGGCGGCCGGGATGACGTTCCACACCGGCACCGACGAGGCCACCGAGCTGACGTACGCCCAACTGCTCAGCCAGTGCCGCATGTACGTCGCCGCGCTGCGCATCGCCGACGACTTCGGCCTGGACGCCGTCGGGATCCAGTACCAGCAGGGGCTCAAGGACACCGTGCCGGCCAGCGACCTGGCCGAGGGGCTGCTGAACAACGTCGAACGCCCCCCGGTGACCAGCCGGGACGGCTCCCGGGAGCTGTACCCGGGCGTCGCGCTGCCGCACTTCAACGAGGTGGACGAGGGCGTCGCGGTGGACTCGCTGGTCACCAACCGGATCTGGACCGCGATGGGCCTGGACCCGGCGACGACGCTGCACGACATCCGCTGGGGGCAGCAGTACGGCGAGCACTTCGTCTGGGTCTTCGAGATCTCCGGTGCGGTGCCCGCGTCGCACAACGGCGGCTACGACAGGTCATACAGCATGCGTCAGCCGCCGATGTACTTCCCGCTCGGCGGCGGCACGCTCAGCGGCGTGTCGAAGCCGGGGGAGATCGTCTGGTCGCGGGTGTTCGTGATGGACGGCGGCCTGCGCGTCGACCTCGGGCGCGGCACGGTGGTGGCGCTGCCCGAGGCGGAGACCCGGCGGCGGCTGGACGCCACCACACCGCAGTGGCCGATCATGCACGCCGTGTTGCACGGCGTGGGCCGCGACCAGTTGATGGCCCGGCACAAGGCCAACCACGTCAACGTGGTCTACGCGCCCGACGCCGGCACCGCCGACCGCGCGCTACGGGTCAAGGCCGCCCTCTTCGCCGAGCTGGGCGTACGGGTGCACCTGTGCGGGGAGGTCACGATCTGAGCGAGCCGGCGGCAGTGCCGCGTGACCGGGTACGGCCCGCCGCGGGGCCCTGGCGGCCGGCCGACGGCGCCGAGCTGTCGCGTACCCGCAGCTCGGTGTGGAGCACCACTGTCGAGGGTGCCTTGGCCGGGTCGGCGATCCGCTCGACCAGCAGCGTGGCCGCGGTGCGCCCCAGGTCGTAGGTGGGCTGCGCGACGGTGCTCAGCGAGGGCCGGACCAGGTGCGCCCAGGGGATGTCGTCGAACCCGACGATGCCGAACGGGTCGGGCACGCCGATGCCGTTGTCCACGAGGCACTCGAGGGCGCCCACAGTCATCAGGTTGTTCGCCGCGAACACCGCGTCCGGCGGCTCGGCGGTCTCCAGCAGGGAGGCCATCGCGCGGTAGCCGCCCTCCTCGCGGAAGTCCGCGTACCGGATCAGGTCCTCGGTGGTCTGGCGTCCGCTCGCCTTCAGCGCCCGCTGGTAGCCCCGCAGCCGCTGCATGGCGGTGGAGATCCGGCGTGGGCCGGTGATGCAGGCGATCCGCCGGTAGCCGCTGCCCACCAGATGGGCGGTCGCCTGCTCGGCGCCGTGGGTGTTGTCCACCAGCACGGTGTCCACCTCGACGCCGCGTGGTTGCCTGTCGATCGCCACGACCGGGATGCGGGCCTGCACCAGGCGGCTGATCAGGGCCGGCCGCCCGGACGAGGAGATGATCACCCCGGCCATCCGCTCGGCCAGGGCCGCCGCCACGTAGCGGGCCTCCTTCTCCGGATCCTCGTCGCCGTTGCAGAGCACGACCGAGAAGCCGGCCTCCTGCGCGACGTCCTCGACACCGCGCACCATCGAGGTGAAGAACGGGTTCCCGATGTCGGAGATGATGACCGCCCAGAGGCTGGTCCGGCTGCGGCGCAGGCTGCGCGCGACGGCGTTCGGGCGGTAGTCGAGGTCCTGCGCGGCCTGCCGTACCCGGGCGGCCATGTCCGGGTCGACCGAGGCACGCCCGTTGAGGACGCGGGAGACGGTCGCCGGCGACACTCCCGCGCGACGCGCCACGTCGTAGATGGTCGTCATCGCGCTCCCGTCGTCGTCGCCCGGGCGCTCCGGCCCGGCCCCCGTCGGATGGTGACGTACCGGAGTGAGACCGCCACCGCGGGAGATCGCACGGAATCCTATACCCGTCCAGCAATCGATTTCCGACCGGGTCGATCGCGTCCCGCCGCCGCTATTGACATCGATGTGGGTGACTACGAGACTCGTCGGCAATCGATTTCTCGTCCGGTGCCGCTGGTCACCCCCACCCCCGAGGAGCACGGTGAGACGAAATCTGCTGGCGATGCTTGTCGCGCTCTGCACCGTCACGGCGGCCGGCGCGGCCGGCGCGCCGGCCGCCGCCGTACCGATCGGCACGCTCGCCTGCCCGTCCGTCCCGGCCACCCACGACCCCGCCGTCACCGTGATCGTCTACCGGGTGGCCCGGTCGTACAACGTCAACGACAAGGTCATGCTCTCCACCTTCGAGGCGGGCTGGGTCGAGTCCCACATGAACAACCTGCCCTGCGGCGACAAGTCCAGCCTGGGCGTGTTCCAGCAGCGCTGGGACTACGGCTGGGGCACGCCGGAGCAGATCATGGACCCGGTCTACGCCACCACGCAGTACGTCACGCGTGCGATCACCTGCGACCGCAACAATCCCGGCTACACGGCGGGCCAGGTCGCCCAGTGCGTCCAGCGATCGGGCTTCCCCGACCGGTACGACCAGGTGGCGGGGACCGCGCGCACGCTGCTCAACCAGGCGGCGCGTACCCACGGCATGGCAGGCGGCTCGTCGACGGACGTGAACGGTGACGGCCGCGACGACATCCTCACCTTCACCCAGAACGCCTCCGCCGACGTGTACGCGAGCACGTCGACCGGAACCGGCTTCGCCGGAACGTCGGTGAAGTGGAACGACTTCTTCTCCATCGGCGGGGAGACCGCGTCGACGGGCGACGTCAACGGTGACGGCCGCGACGACATCGTCACGTTCGCGCACGGCAACACCGGCGACGTGTACGTGGCGCTGTCGAACGGGTCGGCGTTCACGTCGCCGGGCCGGTGGCACGACTGGTTCGCCCCCGGTGCGGAGATCGCCGCCGTCGGTGACGTCAACGGCGACGGCAGGGACGACATCGTCGCGTTCACGCACAACGCGACGGCGGACGTCTACGTGGCGCTGTCAACCGGGTCGTCGTTCTCGGGCACGGCGGTGAAGTGGCACGACTACTTCTCCATCGCCGGGGAGTTCCCCGCCCTGGGCGACGTCAACGGCGACGGCAAGGACGACATCATCACCTTCACCCAGGGCCCCGCGTCAGCGGCGGACGTGATCGTGTCGCTGTCCACCGGCACGTCGTTCGGGGCGCCGCAGAAGTGGCACGACCTGTTCGCCGTGGGTGCCGAGCAGCCGCGGGTGGGGGACGTCAACGGCGACGGCAAGGACGACGTCGTCACGTTCACCTGCAACGCCGACGCCGACGTCTACGTCGCCACCTCCACCGGCACCGGCTTCGCCGGCACCACCGTCAAGTGGCACGACTTCTTCTGCCTGCCGGGCGAGTTCCCCTACCTGGGCGACGCGAACGGCGACGGCAAGGACGACCTCATCGTCTTCACCAAGGGCGCCACGAACGACGTCTACGTCGCCCTGTCCACCGGCACCACCTTCGGTGCCAGCAGCAAGTGGCACGACTACTTCGGGCTCACCGGTGAGGTGACGCTGTGACACCAGGATGGGAGGCCCCCGTGGCCGGAACACGACGGAGACGGCGACGCACCGGCGTCGCCCTGCTGGCCGCGGCGCTCGCCGGCGGGATCGCGGTGCAGCCCGCGCCGGTGTCCGCGACGCCGCCGGGCCGGACCGCGCTGGACGCCGCGTTCGTGCGGGCGGCGCAGGAGTACGACGTACCTCGGGACGTCCTGGTCGCGGTCGGCTACGGCGAGTCCCGCCTCGACGCGCACGGCGGCAAGCCGAGCCAGGCGAACGGCTACGGGGTGATGCACCTGGTCAGCAACCCCGCCCAGCACAGCCTGGAACGGGCAGCGAAGTTGACCGACGAGCCGGTCGCGCGCCTGAAGACCGCCACGCCGGCGAACATCCGCGGCGGTGCGGCCGTGCTGCGCGAGCTGGCCGACGCCGAGGGGCTGACCGCGCGGGATCGGGACCGGGTGACCGCCTGGTACCCGGTGGTGGCGCGGTACGGCGGCGCGGCCGACGACGCCACCGCACGCCTGTACGCGGACGGGATCTACGAGCTGGTGCAGCAGGGCATCCCGGGCGCGGTGCCGGTCCGGGCGCACCGGGTCGAGCCGGAGCGGGGTCGCTACGCCGCCGTGGCGCCCGCCGGCACCGCGTCCCGTACGCTCGCCGCCGCCGTGCCCGAGTACCCGCCGGCGCGGTGGGTGGCTGCCAACGGAGCGAACTACGGCGTGGGGCGGCCCAGCCGGATCACCACTGTGATTCTCCACGTCACCCAGGGGTCGTACGCCGGTACGATCAGCTGGTTCCAGAACCCGTCGGCCGGGGTCAGCGCCCACTACGTGGTGAAGTCCAGCAACGGCGAGATCACTCAGATGGTCCGCGAGGGCGACACCGCTTACCACGCCCGGTCGGGCAACGCGTACGGCGTCGGCATCGAGCACGAGGGGTACGTCGACAACCCGGCCTGGTTCACCGACGCGATGTACCGTTCCTCGGCCGCGCTTACCCGTTACCTGTGCGACAAGTACGGCATCCCGAAGAACCGCACCGGCATCAAGGGGCACAACGAGATCCCGGGCAACGACCACACCGACCCGGGACCGAACTGGAACTGGAACTACTACCTCTCGCTGGTGAACCAGGGTGGCGGGGGCCCGACCGCCCGCTATTTCGGTGGTTCGCCGACGGATTTCACCGGTGACGGCCGGGATGACGTGGTCGCGTTCACCCACGGTGCGCTGGCCGACGCGTATGTGGCCACGTCGACGGGTTCGTCGTTCGCGGGCACGTCGGTGAAGTGGCACGACTGGTTCGCCCTGTCCGGAGAGACCCCCCTGACCGGAGACGTCAACGGCGACGGACGCGACGACGCGATCGTGTTCACCCACGGCACCACCGCCGACGTCCACGTCGCCCTGTCCACCGGCACATCCTTCGCCGCATCCGCGAAATGGCACGACTGGTTCGCCCCCGGCACCGAAGTCCCCGCCGTCGGCGACGTCAACGGCGACGGCCGCGACGACATCATCACCTTCACCCACGACACCAACGCCGACGTCTACGTCGCCCTGTCCACCGGCACCTCCTTCACCGGCACCGCCGTGAAATGGCACGACTACTTCTCCATCGCCGGGGAGTTCCCCGCCCTCGGCGACGTCAACGGCGACGGCCGCGACGACATCATCACCTTCACCCAAGGCCCCGCCACCGCCGCCGACGTCATCGTCGCCCTGTCCACCGGCAACGGCTTCGGGGCACCGCAGAAATGGCACGACCTGTTCGCCGTCGGCGCCGAGCAGCCCCGGGTGGGCGACATCAACGGCGACGGCCGCGACGACATCGTCACCTTCACCTGCAACACCGACGCCGACGTCTACGCCGCCACCTCCACCGGCACCACCTTCGCCGGAACCACGATCAAGTGGCACGACTTCTTCTGCCTAACCGGCGAATTCCCCTACCTCGCCGACGCCAACGGCGACGGCAAAGACGACCTCATCGTCTTCACCAAAGGCACCACCAACGACATCTACGTCGCACTCTCCACCGGCACCACATTCGCCCCCAGCACCAAATGGCACGACTACTTCGGCCTCACCAGCGAAACCACACTCTGAGCCCGACGGCGAGCGACGCCGGCCCGGATCGGGACCGGCGTCGCTCGCCGTTTACCTGCCGCTCCACCACGTTGCGCGAGCTGGAGGCAGGCCTGACCGACGGGCTGGCCTTCGCTGCCGCGCGTATGTTGCTGGTCGTGGCGGTTGTCGCGGTGCGGCTGCGGCAGCGGCGTCACCTGCGCCTGGCCACCTGACCGGCGGGGACGTGGGCGGAACCCGGGGAGACGATCGCGGTCAGGCCGGCGGTGGACAGCGTCGCCCCGCCCAGGTCGAGACGCCCACCGGTCGGGTCCCGCGATTCCGGGACCAGTATCCGGCCGGCGAGCAGGCAGATCACCACGATCGGGACGTTCACCAGGAAGATCGCACCCCAGGGCAGGTGAGCCAGGACGAGTCCGCCGATCGGCGGCCCGGCGGCGAAGCCCAGCGCACTGGTCGCCGCCCAGATGCCGATCGCCGGGGACCAGCAACAACATCTTCCCGCTCGTCCCCGGCGTGGCCGGCGTGGTACGCGACGAGAAGGGCAACGTCCGCTGCGTGGTCCTGCACGATACGCCCCTTGGAACCTTCGCCGAACGCACCCTGATCGACCCTCGCGCAGCGTGGTTCTACCCGACGGCGTGGACCCGGTGCGGATCGCCACCGCCATGAACCCGGGCGATGTCATCCTGGATCGCGCTGACGCGCCGCATCAACTTCACCGCGGGCCAGCGCGTCCTTGTCCTCGGCGCCGTCGGCAACGCAGGTCGGATGGCGATCCAGATCGCGAAGTACCGTGCTCGCTCGTCGAGCTCTTCGACGTCTGCATCGCCGGCCTCATGCCCACGACCGAGGAGCCGGTCGCCGGCGGACGTGGCCTCGCACCTGCGCTCACGTATTGCTGCTCAGCCTCAGCCACGGCGCTCACTGTCGATCACGTGCCCTCGCCCAGCCACCGCGCACGAGAAAGGAGCCGGATGGGTTGCGGGCCGACAGCCACGCCGAGGCCGGTCCGGCGCGTCGGATTTCCCACAGCGGGTGCCCGGACCGGATCCGCGGCGAGCGCGGGCCGTTATGGTGGGGACGCCGTGGTGTTCGGGAAGCCGGTGTGATGCCGGCGCGGCCCTCGCCACTGTGATCGGGAGACCGTCGGCCCTCGTCGTTTCGCGAGGTCACTGGGCAGAGATGCCTGGGAAGGCCGGCCGGCGGTTGCTTGTCCCGTCAGCCAGGAGACCGGCCACGGCACGTTCGTCCCCGTCCACGAGGTGTTGGAAGGCGGTCCCGCTGTGCGGTTCCCCATGCCCTGGCGCGTTGCCGCGCCGTTGTTGCTGTCCACTGTGCTGCTCACCGGCTGCGGCGCCGATGCCAAGCCTGCTGCCGCACCACCGGCGGTGTCCGCTGGACCGGTCGCGGTGACCAACTGCGGCACCCCGGTGACCATCGCGGCGCCACCGATGCGGGTCGTCACCATGAACCAGGCCGCCACGGAGATCATGCTGGCCCTGGGCCTGCAAGATCGGATGATCGGCACGGCCTACCTCGACGACGCGATCCTGCCCGCCTACGCGGACGCCTACGCTAAGATCCCGGTGCTGGCCAAGGAGTACCCGACCAAGGAGAAGCTGCTCGAGGCTGAACCCGATTTCGTGTACGCGTCGTACAACAGCGCGTTCGGTGACGAGGGGGTCGGTGACCGCGCCGACTGGCAGAAACTCGGCGTCGGCACCTACATCTCCCCTGCCGGGTGCCCGGCGCAGACCCGGCAGGCGAAGCTCGCCATCGGCGACGTGTTCACCGAGATCCGCGAGCTCGCGGCGATCTTCGGGGTGAGCGACCGCGGCGAGAAGCTGATCGCCGACCACGAGGGCCGCATCGCCACGGCCGCAGGCACCGCCCGCAACGTGAAGGTCATGTGGTGGGACGGCGGCAGCGACGCCCCGAGCGTCGGCGCCTGCTGCGGCGCCCCCAACATGATCATGTCGGCGGCCGGGGTCACCAACGCCTTCGCCGACCTCACCGGCAGCTGGGGCGACACAAGCTGGGAGACCGTCACCGACCGCAACCCCGAGGTCATCGTGCTCGTCGACGCGAGCTGGGATCCCGCCGCGCAGAAGAAGACCTTCCTCGCCGGGCACCGCACCCTCAAGGACCTGCCCGCGGTCAAACAGCAGTGGTACGTGGTGATCCCGTTCTCGTCAACCACGGCCGGTGTCCGCAACGTCCTCGGCGTCGAAGCCCTCGCCCAGGGCATCGCCGCGCTGCCGTCCGGGGCCCCGAGCTGACCGCCGTCACCACCCGGCCCGCCCCGGTGCGCACCCACCGCCCGGTGCGGGCGGTCGGCCTGGCCGCGCTCGTGCTGGCTCTGGTCGCCGGTCTGGTGCTGTCGGTGGCCGTCGCGGTCACCATCGGCCCGGCCGACCTGACTGTCGGGACGGTGTGGACGGTCGTCGCCGGCCACCTGGGACTCGCGAACTCGGACGTGCCGCTGCTGCGCGACCACATCGTCTGGGACCTACGTTTGCCCCGGGTTCTCGGCGCCGCCACGGTGGGGGCGGGCCTGGCCGCGGCCGGTGCGGTCATGCAGACCGTCACCCGCAATCCCCTGGCGGACCCGTACCTGCTCGGGGTCTCCTCAGGGGCGTCGCTGGGCGCGGTCCTGGTGGTCGTGGCCGGCATCGGTAGTGGCGTAGCCGCGCTGACCGGCGGCGCCTTCCTCGGCGCCCTTGTCGCGTTCCTGCTGGTCGTGGGCCTGGCCGGGAGGTTCGGGGCATTGTCGCCGACGCGCGTGGTGCTGACCGGGGTCGCGGTGGGACAACTGTGCGCGGCACTGACCTCTTTCGTGATCATCTGGGTGGCCGACCCGCACGCCACGCAGAGCATCACGTTCTGGCTGTCCGGGTCGATGGCCCGCGCCGACTGGACGGCCCTGGGCTGGGCGGTACCGGTGCTGGTCGTGGTGCTGGCGGTGGTCGGCTGGCACGCCCGTACCCTCAACGCCTTCGCCTTCGGTGAGGAGGCCGCCGCGAGCCTCGGCGTCGAGGTGAACCGGCTGCGGTGGCTGCTGCTGGTCGGCACCGCCCTGCTGACCGCCGTGCTGGTCGCGGTCAGCGGCGCGATCGGGTTCGTCGGGCTGATCCTCCCGCACGCCGCCCGCCTGATCACCGGACCGGACCACCGGCGGCTGCTACCGGTCGCCGTGCTCGCCGGCGCCATCTTCCTGACCTGGGTCGACACCGCCGCCCGCACCGTCTTCGAACCGCGTGAGCTGCCGGTCGGGGTGCTGACGGCACTGGTCGGGGTGCCGGCGTTCTTCCTGATCCTGCGCCGCCGGGAGGTACGCGGCTGATGCTTCAGATCTCCGACGTCTCGTGGGCGGTGCCCGCCGCCCGCATCCTCGACCACGTCACCGGCACCGTCCCGGCGGGCAGCCTGGTCGGGCTGCTCGGCCCGAACGGCTCCGGCAAGACCACCCTGCTGCGGGCCGTCGCCGCGCTGGTGCGCCCGGATACCGGCAACATCACACTCGCAGGCGACGACGTGACTCGGCTGCGGCGCCTTGCCCTGGCCCGGCGCATCGCGTTGCTGGCCCAGCACGCCGAGACCGACCTCGACCTGACCGTCCGCGACGTGGTCCTGCTCGGCCGCATCCCGCACCGCCGGACCCGCTGGTCCGACACCGGCTGCGACCATGCCGCCGCGGTCGAGGCACTGGGCCGGGTCGACCTGGCCGGGTTCGCCGACCGTAAGTGGCAGACCCTGTCCGGTGGGGAACGCCAGCGCGTCCAGCTCGCCCGCGCGCTGGCCCAGGAGCCGGAACTGCTGCTGCTCGACGAACCCACCAACCACCTCGACATCGGCCACCAGCTTCAGCTGCTGCACCTGGTCCGCCGATCGCAGGTCACCGCCCTCGCCGCGCTGCACGACCTCAACCTGGCCGTCATGTTCTGCGACACCGTCGTCGTGCTGCACCACGGCCGGGTCGTCGCCGCGGGACCACCCGCACGGGTGCTCACCCCGGCGCTGCTCGCCGACGTGTACGGCGTCGACGCAGACGTGCGGGTTCACGACGGGCGGACGGTCATTGAGTTCCGGCCGCCGTCATGACCCGGCACGTGCTGCCGGTGCCCGGTCGGTCACCCACCACGCTGGCCACGACACGATCCACCAGCTCGCCGAGCAGATGGCCGCGCGTCTGGGCGTATTCGTGCACAGGTGTTTCCTCGACGGCGCGAAACCGTTTGCTGCACGCGGCGCTCGACGCGGCCACCGGTTCACTGGTCGGACGTGACCCGGCGGTTCGACGCGCCCCGCGCCGGCAACCCGATTATCCTGGCACGATGACCGAGGCCGGCGCTGGGCCGGCGTTCCTCGCGGCGCAGCAGGCGGCGGGAGTCATTGCGGCCAGACACCGCGGTGACTTCGCCGGCGCCGAGGAACTGCTGGGCGCCATCGGCGACGAGACCGTGCGCACCCGGGTTTCATGCTGCTCGCCGAACTCGCCCTTGGCCCTGGTCCAGTCACAGACAGGGCAGAGCATGGACGAACTCGTCCATGAGGTCACGTTGCTGATGGCCGAAGTGGTGGGCAGCGTCGGACACCAGCCCGGGCTGGACCTCGCCCACGCCGAGCCCGGCGGTCCGGCGGATGGACAGCAGGCGATACTGGGGCGGTGGAAGGACAGGCTCGCCGAACCGGGCGGCTCATGGTGGCGGGCACGACGTCGGACGCGGGCAAGAGCCGGGTGACGACCGCGTTGTGCCGGGCGTTCGCACGGCGCGGTGTTCGGGTCGCTCCGTTCAAGGCACGGAACATGGCGAACAATTCGATGGCGTGTGCGGGTGGGGCGGAGATCGGCCATGCTCAGTGGGTGCAGGCGCTGGCGGCGGGCGCAGAGCCGGCCCGGCAGGCCCGGCTGGATCTGCTCGCCGACCTGGCGGAGAAACACCTGGAGGTCGACGCGCTGCTGAACCTAGCCGAGCGGGGCGCTCCCGCGGCGCCGGTGATCGGACCCTACGCGTGAGGATTCTCGTGCTCGGTGGGACGGGCGAGGCCCGCGCGCTGGCGGCCTCGCTCGTCGACGACGGTGCCGTGGTCGTGACCTCACTGGCGGGGCGGGTCGCGCGTCCCCGGCTGCCGGTGGGGCAGGTCCGCGTCGGTGGCTTCGGCGGGATCGCAGGACTGGCCGCGTACCTGGCGGAGACCCGGGTGCGTGCCGTGGTCGACGCGACGCACCCGTTCGCGGAGAAGATCAGCGCCAACGCGGCGGCGGCGTGCCCGGCCGCCGGGGTTCCCCTGCTCCGTTTGGAACGGCCCGGCTGGGCCGCTCGCCCCGAGGCGTCGGCCTGGTACTGGGCCGGTGACCACAGTGAAGCTGCCCGGGTGGCGGCCGGTCTGGGCGACCGGCCGTTCCTCACCGTCGGACGGCAGTCGCTGGCGCACTTCGTCGAACCGTTGCGCCGGCACGCGTGCCTGGTTCGCGTGGTGGACGAGCCCGACATCGTTCTGCCGGTGTCGTGGAAGCTGCTGCGCAGCCGCGGTCCCTACACCCTCGCGCACGAGCGGGAGGTGATGGCGGGCACGGACGTTCTAGTTACCAAGGACTCCGGCGGTGACCACACGGTCGCGAAGCTGGAGGTCGCCGCCGAGCGGGCGATGCCGGTCGTGATCGTGCGCCGCGCCGGGCCGCCGGCCGGAGTGCCGCTGGTCCGTGACGTGGACGCCGCCCTGGCGTGGGTGCGGGCGTTGCCCGCACCCTGACGCGAGGTTCAGCCGGGAAGGTTCAGAGCGTGGCCGCCAGCTCCTGGCGGCGCAGCCGCTCGGCGGCACGGTCCGCGTCGCGTCCGACCAGACCGGTCAGCACTGCACCCAGGACCGCCCAAGTCGCGGCCAGGGTCGTGATCGACGAGATGCGGAAGTACCAGAGTGTGCCGGCCGGGAAACCGCCGACCTCGTTGACCGTCGGCAGCAGAGCCCCGGCGACCACGACGACCACGAGATAGGCGCCGGCACCGGCCAGCACCGCCGAGTATGCGCCCAGCTGGGGCAGCAGACGCCGGGCCAGGACCACGGCGCCGATCGCGGCGGCCAGGCTCAGTGCCCAGAACCCGAAGTACAGCGCGGTCCGCTCGTTGATCGTGTCACCGGAGCCGACCGCCGGTGGTGTGGCGGGGTACTTGAGGAACGGCACGAGGGCGGTGGCGACGAAACCGACGGCGGCGACCACCGCGGTGCTGGCCCGTGCGGACAGGGAGCCCAGACGCCCGGCGGCGAAGGCGGCAGCGAGCGCGGTCGCTCCACCGAGGACGATGCCCACCAGGATGGTGCCCAGTGCCAGGCCCCCGGTGGACTGGGTGCCACGCGAGACCTCGGCCTCCTCCTCATCGTGGCTGTGAGACTGCTCGGCGGTGGCATTGTCGTGCGGGTGCTCGGCGGCACCGGCTTCCTCCAGGGCGATGGCTGCATCGACCTGGGGTTCGGCGACGACGTAGGAGACGAGGAAGGCCGCGAAACCGGCGATGAGCCCGGCCAGCAGCCCGTGAACGAGAAAAGTGCGAGGGGTCATCAAGGGTCCGTTCGAGAGCCGGCCGCGGGCATCACGAAACGCCCGCAGCGCCGGTGACGAGGAAAGACGAAAACTCCGGCCGGGCCGGGCGAACTGCCGCGTGGCGTGGTGTCAGTGGCAGGGGAAGCCCAGCACGTGCCGTGCGTCGTGCGTCAGCTCGTGGATGAAGGTGCCCTCGAAGACGGAGAAAGCTCCCTGCTCGGCGCCCACGAAATACAGGACGACGGCGGTGACCAGCGCGAAGAACAGCGCCCAGGGGGCGAGCGCGCGAACGGGGATGGTGGGAAGAACGGCCGGAATGGCCGTGGTCGCCTGAGGCATGACACTCCTTGGGATGCTGCGTCCCGTCGATGGGTGGTCGACCTGGCTGGAGGGTCTGGCTTCGCCGCGAGCGGCGTCACAGTAGCGCGACTGCGCCGGATTCACACCGGCTTCCTTCAGCAGGGTGGCACGACCATATCAGGTATCGGAGCAACGCGACGCTGTCGCGACTGCCTGCACGGCGGCCGGTCCGAGGGCGACGACGTGGCCGATCACCGTTACGGCGGGCGCGCCGATGCCGGCCTCGGCGGTGTCGGCGACGACGTCGGCGAGGGTACTGCGCAGCACCCGCTGGCCGGCCGAGGCGGCGTCCGCGACGACGGCGCAGGGTGTGTTCCGGTCGAGACCAGCGGCGACGAGCGCGTCGGCGATGGCCGCGAGGTTGCGCATGCCCATCAGCACCACGAGGGTGGTGCCGGTGCGGGCGAGGGCGGCGTAGTCGATCGACGAGTCGGGATGGCCGGGCGGTACGTGGCCGGAGATGACGGTGAAGCCTTGCACGAGTCCGCGGTGGGTGACCGGGATGCCGGCCAGCTCCGGGGCCGCGATGCTGGAGGTCACGCCGGGTATCACGGTGGTGGGGACGCCGGCTTCGGCGCACGCGGTGACTTCCTCGAAGCCGCGGCCGAAGACGTACGAGTCGCCGCCCTTGAACCGCACAACGTGCCGTCCGGCGCGGGCGTGCTCGACGAGCAGCGCGTTGATCTGTTCCTGGCTCGTGCTCCGCCCGTACGGGATCTTGGTGACGTCGATGATCTCGGCGTCCGGACGCGCCCACTTCAGGGCCTCCCACGGGGCGAGCCGGTCGGTGAGGATCACGTCGGCCTGCTTGACGGCCGCGCGTCCGGCGACGGTGACCAGCCCCGGATCGCCCGGGCCGGCGCCGACCAGCGTGACGTGTCCGGCCGTTCGGACCGCTGCCGCCGACCCGGCCTCCGAGGGTGCGACGGTACGCAGCACGACGTCGAACCGGCTCTCGTCGACCGGGGTGGTGACCCAGGTCAGGCGCCCGCGGAGGGCGAGGTCCTCCAGCGCGGCGCACACGGCCGGCGCGGCGACGGTGACCAGGGCGCGCCTGTGCAGCAGCGCACTGACCGTGACGGCGGCGGGTGCGCTCCCGTCGAGGACGAGCACGCTACGGCCGGTGAGGTTCAGCTGCATGTGACGGTGATTCCTAACGTGCTGAGGAGACAGCCGTCCGGTGTACGGCCTCGGTGAACGACTGGGCCAGATGCGGTTGCCCAGCCCAATGCACGTGCAGATAGGACGCGCTGAGGCTGGGGGAGGCGAATCCGGCATTGCGGCCCTCGATGCGCCAGGCGGGGTGCTCGCCGTGACCGGGTGTGACGGTGGTGCGGTGGAATTCGTGGCCGGTGGCAGCGGTTCCCCGCTCGCCGAGCAGCTGGTCCGAGCCGAGTGCGGCACGGTGGTACGCGAGGGTGAGGCGCGGCGTCATGACGGCTTCGGCGTCGAGCGCCCCGACCATGGGATGGCCGTCGACGGAGCGGCACAGATACAGCAGGCCGGCGCACTCGGCGACGGTGGGGACGCCGTCGAGGACGGCCTGGCGCAGTTCGTGGCGCAGCGTCGTGTTGGCGCTCAGCGTGGACGCGTGTACCTCGGGGAACCCCCCACCGAGGTATAGCCCGCGTGTCCCGGCGGGAAGCCGCTGGTCGCGGGCCGGGTCGAACGGGACGACGGTGCAGCCCGCCGCCTGCAGCAGCTCGGTCGTCTCGGCGTACCGGAAGGTGAAGGCACGCCCGGCCGCGACCGCAACCACCGGTGATCCGGCGCCCGGCCGCCGGACGTGCGCGGCGGGGTCCCATGGCTGGGCGTCCAGATCGGGTGCGGTGCGTGCCACCTGCAGCACCGCATCGAGGTCCACGTGGCGGGCGATCTGCTCGGCCAGCACGTCCAGGGCGGCGGCGGCCTCCTCACGTTCGGCTGCCGGCACGAGCCCGAGGTGGCGCGACGGGGCGCTGACACCCTGGTCGCGGTGCAGGATCCCGAGCACCGGTACGCCGGTGGATTCCACCGCCCGGGCCGCCTCGGCGGCGTGGCGGGCGGACCCGGCTTTGTTGAGCACGACACCCGCGACGGTGACGCCGGCCTCGAACGTGTCCATTCCGTGCACGACGGCCCCGACGCTGCGCGAGGTGTGCGAGACGTCCACGACCAGCAGGATCGGGGTGGCGGTCAGGGCCGCGAGGTGCGCGGTGGAGGCGAAACCGTCGCCGCCGATGCGGCCGTCGAACAGGCCCATGACCCCTTCGACGATGGCGATGTCCGCGTCGCGTGCGCCGTGCAGCAGCAGCGGGATCACGAGTGAGGGGTCGGTCAGGTGCGGGTCGAGGTTGCGGCCGGGGCGTCCGGTGGCCAGCGCGTGGTAGCCGGGGTCGATGTAGTCGGGCCCCACCTTGTGCCCCGACACGGTGTGCCTGCGCGCGGCCAGCGCGGCCATGAGCCCGGTCGCGACCGTGGTCTTGCCGTGGCCGGAGGCCGGCGCCGCGACGATCAGCCGCGGAAGGCTCACCATTCGATGCCTCGTTGGCCCTTCTGGCCGACGTCCATCGGGTGCTTGACGTGCTGCATCTCGGTCACCAGATCGGCTGCCTCGATCAGCCGGGGGTCGGCCCGGCGCCCGGTGACGATCACGTGCTGACGGCCGGGACGGTGGACCAGTGTCTCCACGACGTCGCCGACGTCGACCCAGCCCCACTGCATCGGATAGGTGAACTCGTCCAGGATGTAGAGCTGGTGCCGTTCCGCCTGGATACGGCGCTTCACCTCCGCCCAGCCCTCGGCGGCGTCCGCGGCGTGGTCCGCCTCGGTGCCGCTCTTACGGCTCCAGGACCATCCGGAGCCCATTTTGTGCCACTCGACTGGCCCGCCTTCGCCGGTCTGCTCGTGCAGCAGCCCGAGCCTCTCCAGGACGGTCTGTTCCCCGATGCGCCACTTGGCCGACTTCACGAACTGGAACACCCCGATGTCCCAGCCCTGGTTCCAGGCGCGCATCGCCATGCCGAAGGCGGCGGTCGACTTGCCCTTGCCGTTTCCGGTGTGGACCATCAGCAGCGGCCGGTTGCGCCGCTGGCGGGTGGTGCTGCCGTCGTCCGGGACGGTGAGCGGCTTACCCTGCGGCATCAGGCCACCCCCGCCCGCGGAGCGGTCGCCGTGCGAACGACCCCGGTGAGCCCGTCGGCGGTCACTTCACCGAGCGGCACGTGCTCGGCCCTCAGATGAGTGGCAAGCCGGGCGGCGAGGCCGAGCCGGAATCGTCCGGTCTCGCAGTCCACGACGACGACCTGGACACCGCTGGTGGCGAGCGCGGCGGCGGCGCGGTGGGCACGACCCAGCGGGTCCGGGCCGGAGGTGGCGCGGCCGTCGGTCACCACGACGAGCAGGGGCCGGCGGGACGGGTCGCGCAGCGCCTCCCGGCGCAGCACCTCGCCACTGCGTTCCAGGCCCTCCGCGAGCGGGGTCCGGCCACCGGCCGGTAGGTCGGCCAGGCGGCGGGAGGCGACGTCGACCGAGCCGGTCGGTGGCAGGACGACCTCGGCGGTGTGCCGGCGGAACGTCACCAGTGCGACCTTGTCCCGGCGGCGGTAGGCGTCCAGCAGCAGCGACAGCACAGCGGTCTTGACCTGCTCCATGCGGCGGCGGGCCGCCATCGAACCGGACGCGTCCACGCACAGCAGCACGAGGTTCGACTCGCGCCCGACGGTCTCGGCCCGGCGCAGGTCGCCGGGCACGAGCGCGAGGCCGCGACCGCCGGTCAAGCCACCCCGGGAATGCTGATGCGGCGCCGCCGCGGTGATGGTGCCCGGCAGGTGCAGCCGGCCGTCGCCGGACGTGCGCCGCCGCTGCCCGGCGACACGGCCCTGCGGTGTTCGTGCCCGGGACCGCCGGCCGGCCTGACCGTCGCCGGTTCCTTTCACGACCAGCAAGCGGGCACGTGCGGGCTCGCCCGCGGATGCCATCGATGTGGCGGCCTGCCGTTCGGGCTCCGGTACGGGCGGGCTCTCGCCGGGAGAGCCGGGCACGTCCCCGGCCGATCTGTCGTGCCCGGTGTCGTCGGGCAGACCGCCGCCGGGACCGTCGGGTCCGGGGTCGGGGTCGTTGTGGCCGAGTAGGTCGTCCAGGCGGTCCTGGTCCAGGCCGGGCTCGTCGAAGGGGTTGCGGCGGCGGCGGTGCGGCAGCGCGAGACGGGCGGCGATGCGGATGTCCTCGAGTGTCACTCGCGTACGTCCCCGCCAGGCCGCGTGCGCCGCGGCGGCGCGAGCGGTGACGAGGTCCGCACGCAGGCCGTCCACGTCGAACGCGGCGCACAGCTCGGCGATCCTGGTCAGCGTCTCGTCGTCGAGCACGACACCGGCCAGCGAGCGCCGGGCGGCGGCCAGCCGGGTGCGCAGGGCTTCCTGCTCGCCGGCCCAGCGTGTGGCGAAGCCCTCCGGGTCGGCGTCGAATGCGAGCCGGCGGCGGACCGCCTGCACCCGCAGGACGGGGTCACGCGGGGCGGCGACCTCGACCGTCAGGCCGAACCGGTCGAGCAGCTGCGGGCGCAGTTCGCCCTCCTCCGGGTTCATCGTGCCGATCAACACGAACCGGGAGGCATGCTCGACCGAGACACCGTCGCGTTCGACGCTGACCCGGCCGGTCGCCGCGGCGTCGAGCAGCAGGTCGACCAGGTGGTCCGGCAGCAGGTTGACCTCGTCGACGTACAGCAGGCCACGATGGGCCCGGGCCAGCAGGCCAGGCTCGAACGCGACGACGCCGTCTCGCAGCGCGGCATCGAGCTTCAGCGATCCGGTCACCCGGTCGTCGCCGGCTCCGACGGGTAGTTCGACGAGGCGTACCGGCCGTTCGACGACGGGCGTGGGCACGTCGAACGGCCCGTCGGGGCAGACCGCCGAGGGATCGTCCGGGTCGATGGAGAACCGGTCGCCCGCATAGACCCGTACCGCCGGGAGCACCTCGGCGAGGCCGCGCACGGTAGTGGTCTTGGCAGTGCCCTTCTCCCCGCGGATCAGGACACCGCCGATGAGCGGATCGATCGCGACCAGGGTGAGGGCGAGAGTCATGTCGTCGGCGCCGACGACGGCACAAAAGGGGTACTGCGCTGGCATGTAGGGCTCCCGCTCGATCTGCCATGGCGGTCCACGACGCGGCATGCGCCGTGGATCGGATCGAGGCCGGTCTTCGGACTTCCCAGGTCAATGCCTGGATCACCGCAGCGGGCCCTGTGCCGGATTCTCACCGGCTTCCCAGATTCTCCCCGCGACCACGGTCGTGGGGCACCTCGAACCTGTGCATCACCATAGACGCCCCGGTGGCCGGGGCAAGGGCCGGTGGGCGGCTAGGGTGCATCTCCATGGAGGAGCGGGTGACCGTGGTGGGGATCGGGGCTGACGGGTGGGTGGGTCTGCCGGAGCCGTCCCGGGCGCTGGTGCGGGCGGCCGCGACGCTGCTCGGCGGGCGGCGGCACCTCGAGGCGGTGCCGCCCGTCGACGGCCAGCAGCGCGTGGCGTGGCCGTCGCCGCTGCGGGACAATCTGCCAGGTGTGCTCGCCTCCGCGCGAGGGCCGGTTGTCGTGCTGGCCTCCGGCGACCCGCTCGTGTCGGGTATCGGCACGACGCTGCTGGACGTCCTGGGCCCGGAGCGCGTGACGATCGTGCCCGGGGTCTCCTCGGTAGCCCTCGCCCGAGCACGTCTCGGATGGCCGGCCGAGTCCGTCACCACGGTCAGCCTGGTCGGCCGGGACCTACGGCTGATCGTGCCTGCGCTCTCGGCCGGGCGCCGGCTGCTCGTGCTGTCCAGCGACGAGACGACACCCGCGGCCGTGGCCGCGGTGCTGACCGGGCTCGGTTGGGGGCAGTCCAGGCTGGTCGTGCTCGGTGACCTCGGTGCCGCCGGTGAGTCGTGTACCGCGACCACCGCGGCCGGGTGGGACCTGAACGACGTGCCGCGGTTGAACGTTCTCGCTGTCGAAGCTCGCGGTGCCGGTCCGGGCTGGGCCTCGGGCGGCGTGTTGCCCGACGACGCGTTCGAGCACGGCGGGCAGATCACCAAACGTGACCTGCGGGCCAGTGCCCTGGCCCGGCTCGCGCCCGCGCCCGGTCAGCTGCTGTGGGACGTCGGCGCCGGCAGCGGCTCGATCGGTGTGGAGTGGATGCGGGCCTGGCCGACGGCACGGACGATCGCGGTGGAGCCCCGCTCCGACCGGGCCGCGCTGGTGCACCGCAACGCCGCTGCCCTCGGCGTGCCGGGTCTGTGTCTGGTCGAGGGTTCGGCGCCCGGGGCCCTGTCCGGCCTGGACCGTCCCGACGCGGTGTTCGTCGGCGGCGGGGCCACCGTCCCCGGCGTGCTGGACACCTGCTGGGATGCGCTCGGCGCCGGTGGACGGCTCGTCGTGCACGGTGTCACCGCCGAGACCGAGGCGGTGCTGCTGGAGCAGCACAGCCGGCGCGGCGGTGAACTCGTCCGCCTGCACGTCGAACGCGCCGAACCGCTCGGCGGCTTCACCGGCTGGACGCCCGCACGGGCAGTCAGCCAGTGGTCCATCGTCAAGGGAGATTCATGACCGTCCATTTCGTCGGGGCCGGGCCCGGCGCCGCCGACCTGCTCACCCTCCGCGCGGTACGCCTGCTCGAGTCCGCCGACGTGTGCCTGTACCCGGGCACGTACCTCGACGCCGAGGTGCTGGAGCACTGCCGTGACGACGCCCGGCTGATCGACACCCAGCACCTCGACCTGGACCAGATCACCACGCACCTGGTCCAGGCACACGCCGACGGGTCCGAGGTCGTACGGCTGTGCTCCGGTGACCCGTCGCTGTACTCGGCGGTGCACGAGCAGGCACGCCGGCTCGACGCCGCCCGGGTCCCGTGGGACGTCACGCCCGGCGTGCCGGCCTATGCGGCTGCTGCCGCCGCCGTCGGCGCCGAGCTGACCGTCCCGGAGCTGGCCCAGTCGGTCGTGCTCACCCGCGCGCAGGCCCGGTCCACGGTCATGCCGTCGGGAGAGAAGCTCGCCGCGTTCGCCGCGACCGGCGCGACGCTCGCCCTGCACCTGGCGGTCACGCGTACCCGCGAGCTGGCCGCCGAACTGGCTGGCTACTACGGCCACGACTGCCCCATAGTCGTGGTGCACCGGGTGTCGCAGCCGCAGGAGCTCATCCTGCGCGGCACGCTGGCCGACATCGGCGGCCGGGTCGAGCAGGCCGGTCTGCGACAGGCAGCGGTCATCCTGGTCGGCCCGGCGCTGGCCGGGGACGTCCGTGGCGGCGAGTCGTTCCTCTACTCGGCCGGTCGCGAGCGCCGCGTGCGCGGCTGATCAGGGCACGAAGCGCGGGCTCCAGACACGTCCGGCCGCGGTGACTCGCGTCGCCGAGGCGCCGATGATCAACAGGCATTTCATGTCGATGCTGCCAGGGTCCAGTTCGCCGAGCGAGGTGACGGTGAGGCTCTCCCCGGCCCGGCCGATGTCGCGGCCCACGACCACGACCGTCCGGGGGGACTTGTGCTCCAGCAGCACGGCCCGGGCCTGCGCGACCTGTTCGGTGCGTGAGCGTGAGCGCGGGTTGTAGAGGGCCAGCACCAAATCCGCCTCGGCGACAGCGCGCAGCCGCTTGACCACGACCTCCCACGGCTTGAGCCGGTCCGACAGGCTCATCACCGCGAAATCGGCCCCGATCGGCGCGCCCGCGCGCGCCGCGACCGCCTGGACGGCGGAGATCCCGGGTACGACACGGATGGCGACGCCGGCGTAGCGGGGGTCCTCCGCGGCCTCGAACACCGCCGACGCCATGCCGAAGACGCCCGCGTCACCGCCGGAGACGACCGCGACGCGCTCACCGGCGAGCGCCAGTTCGAGCGCCTGCCGGGCCCGCTCGAGCTCGACCGTGTTGCCGGAGGCGTGGCGGACGAGTCCGGGGCGCTGCGCGACGCGCTGGACGTACGGGCCGTAGCCGACGACGTGGCCGACCTCGGCGAGCACCTGCGACGCCTCGGGGGAGAGCCACCGATCGGGACCGGGGCCGAGGCCCACGACGACGACCTCGGCGCCGGGATAAGGTTCGGTGACCCTGGTGGCCGGGAGGTCGTAACGGGCCACTCCGGGCCGGGTGTCGCCGGGGACCAGCACGATCGAGAAGTACGGCACCGTGGCGGGGTCCACGTCGGCGACAGGCAGTACCCGCTCGGCGGTCATCGACGCCCGTTCGACGTACCAGGAGCCCTCGACGCGCCCGGCCTGCTCGAGCGCCGAGCGGACCTTGGTGAACGTCCGGCCCAGCTTCATGATCACCGCCCCGTCGGTGTCGGCGAGACGCCGGGCCAGCTCGGGCTCGGGCAACGTTCCCGGCAGCACGGTCAGCACGTCGGTCTGCCGGACCAGCGGCAGGGCGGTGGTGGCGGTGGCGGCGGCGAAGGCGGGCACACCGGCGACGACCTGCGTGTCGAACTCGCCGGCGAGCCGGTCGTGCAGGTACATGAACGAGCCGTAGAGCATCGGGTCGCCCTCGGCCAGCACGACCACGTCGCGGCCCGCACGAAGGTGGGCCCGCAGCCGCTCGGCGGCTTCGGCGTAGAAGTCGGCCATCGCCCCGGCGTACCCGCCCGGGTGCTCGGTGCTCTGGGTCGTCACCGGATAGACCAGCGCCTCCTCGATCACGTCGTCCGGGAACAGCCCGGCAGCGATGCGGCGCGCGTTGGACTGTTTGCCGACACCCTGGTGGTAGGCGATGACCTGGGCCGCGCCGATCAGCCGGGCGGCTTTGAGCGTGATCAGTTCGGGATCACCCGGGCCGACCCCGACGCCGGACAGCCGCCCGGTCACTCCGCCTCCCGGGCGAGGGCGTTGAGCGCGGAGGCGGCCATCGCCGAGCCGCCCCGGCGCCCGGTCACCACGAGATAGGGCACGTCGAGGCCGGGGGCGTCGGTGGCGAGGTCGATGAGCGCCTGCTTGGACTCGGCGGCGCCGATGAATCCCACCGGCGTACCGATGATCGCAGCTGGTCGTGGCGCGCCGTCGCGCAGCATATCCAGCAGGTGGAACAGGGCCGTGGGGGCGTTGCCGAAGGCGACGACCGCGCCGGCGAGGTGGTCGGTCCACAGCGACACCGCCGCCGCCGACCGGGTCGTTGCCCACCGGTGGGCAAGCGCCGGGACCTCGGGTTCGTGCAGAAAGCAGCGGACCTCGTTGTCACGGGGCAGGCGGGCGCGGGTAACGCCGGCGGCGACCATGTGCGCGTCGGTCAGGATCGGCGCCCCCGCCTCCAGCGCCCCGCGGGCGGCGGCCACCAGGCCGGGGTGGATCACCAGGTTGCGGGTGAGGTCGGTCTGGCCGCATGCGTGGATCATCCGCACCGCGACCTTCTCGGCGTCGGCCGGCACACCCGAAAGATCGGCCTCGGCACGGATGGTGGCGAACGAGGCGTCGTAGATCGCCGCGCCGTCGGTGACGTAGTCGTAGCGGCGTGCCGGTGTGGTGAGACTCATGCGTTCTCCAGATCGGGGACGAGCAGGGTGCGGTACGGGGTGACGACGATCTCGCCGGCGCCGAGCGCGCGGATCTCCTCCAGCAGGGGAGCGTCCACTCGGCCGCCGGAAGCCGCGAGGTGCGCGGTGACGCGGCCGTCATCCTGAACGATCCTGCCCAGCGCGGGTGGAGGTGTGCTCACCCGGGTCCGCTCGGCACGGTCGAGTACGGTGCCCAGCAGCGCGGCGCCGGCGCCGGGCAGCTCGTCGACGTGCCAGGGTGAGTCCGGCCGGTCACCCGCGAGCCCGGCGAAGCGTACGGCGAGCCCGGTCAGCGCCGCGGCGGCCTCGTCCAGCCGGATGACTGGCCCCCACGCCGAGGTTCCGGCGCGTAGCTGCGCGGTGTCCGAGTCGAGCGCCACCAACCCCAGGTCCAAGTCACGGCTGACCAGATCACCGCGGCCGTCGTCAAGCACGAACAGGAACCGTCCGGTCAGCGCGGTGAGCCGGGGCTCGGCGCGCAGCCGTGCGTCGAGTCCGGCGACGACCGGGTGTAGATCGGCCCGGCCGCCACTGCGTCCGGTCAGCGGTGAGGCGAGGATGTTGCGGACCAGCTCGTGCGACGTGGACGGTACGAGCCCGGTCGCGATGACGTCGGCGACGACGGTCTCGGGCAGCCGCCCACCGTCGTGCTCGAGACCGCGCACCTGCAGGTTGGCGCGGCTGGTCAGGTGGACCGCGCCGTCGCCGTGCGCACGGGCCACCTCCACGAGTGCGCACAGCGCCGCAGTCGGCACGATCCCGCCGGGGACGCGCACCCGCACGAGCGCGCCGTCGTCGGCGATCCATGGGCGCAGCAGGCCGGGACACAGGTCGCGGCGGGTCCTCTCGGTCACGGCGACATGGTGCCAGAGCCCGTCCCCGGCGACACCGGCTGTCGGTGCTACCGTCGTGATGCCAGTCAAACTCAGCCATGAGCCAGGGAACCCGGTGCGAATCCGGGACTGACGCGCAGCGGTGAGGGTGACGGGCGGGGCACGACGCCACTGGACCCACGGTCTGGGAAGGCGCCCCGTCCGGTTGATCCCGAGTCCGAAGACCTGCTGGCCGCAGATCCGTCTGCGACACGTGCCCATCCAGGCCTCGCGCACAGGCCCCGGACGAAAGAAGACCCCGTGTCCCGATCGCACCGGATCACCGGCTCCTGACCCCGTGAGCGTCCTCGTTCACGTCGCGACCGCACTGACGGACGCCGCGTCGCCGGTGCTACGCGGGCAGGCCGAGGCAGCCGGCGCCCGACTGGCCTTCCTGCAAGCCGGCGAGCCCACGCTGACCCATGTGCTCGACCTGCTGCACGCCGAGGGCGTTCGGGAGGTTCGCCTGGAACCGGTGAGCACCGACGACCTGACTTTCGCCCGTTCGTGGGTGGGACGCGTGGCCGGCCACTGGCACCGTCAGCAGATCGACCCGCCGGTCATCCGGTTCGGCGAGCGCGCGATCACCGGGCACGAGGCGCCACTCACCTCACCGGCCTGGGAGACCACGCCGCCGTACCGCCATCATCTACTGCTGTGCCGCGGCCCGCGCTGCAGTGCCCGCGGCGCGGACGAGACCTATCGCGCGATCGTGGGCGCGCTCGTCGAGCAGCAGCTCACCGACGCCGACGTCCTCATGGCCCAGACCGGCTGCCTGTTCCCGTGCAACCACGGACCAGTCGCCGTCGTGCACCCCGACGGCACCTGGTACGGGCCGGTGCGACCCGGCGACGCGGCACGCCTCGTCGGCGAGCACCTACGCGCCGGCCGTCCGGTCGGCGACCTGCGCCTCGGCTCCCGTGTCACCGAAGGAGAAACATGACACGCATCGCCCTGCTGTCCACCTCGGACACCGACCTGCTCTCGGCGCGGGCCAGCAACGCGGACTGGTCCTGGGCCAACCCTGCCCGGCTCACCGGCGAGCGCCGCGACACCCTGACCAGCGAGGCCGACCTGGTCATTCTGCGGGTGCTCGGCTCGCCCGAGGACGTACGCGACCTCGCCGCGCTGATCCGCGGCACCGGCCGTCCCCTGGTCGTGCTCGGTGGGGAACGGACGCCGAACGCCGCGTTGATGGGGCTGTCGACCGTCCCGATCGGTGTCTGCGCCGAGGCGCACCGCTACCTCGCCGAGGGCGGCGCGGAGAACCTGCGCCAACTGCACGCCTTCCTGTCCGACACCGTGCTGCTGACCGGCGAAGGCTTCGAACCGCCGGCCGTGCTGCCCGAGTGGGGAGTCAGCCGGCAGCCGGCCCCGGACGCCCGGCCCCGCGTCGGAGTCCTGTACTACCGGGCCCACGAGGTGAGCGGCAACAACGCGTTCGCCCACGAACTCGCCGATGCCATCGACACCACCGGCGTGGCCGCCGGCGTACCGATCTACGTCTCGTCACTGCGGGCGGCGCCCGAGGAGTTGTACGCCGAACTCGCCACCCTGGACGCGATCGTCGTCACGGTCCTGGCCGCCGGCGGCGCCCGGCCCGCCACCGCGAGCGCCGGCGGCGACGACGAGTCCTGGGACGTCGAACGGCTGCGCGCCCTCGACATCCCCGTGCTGCAGGCTCTGGCGCTCACGTCCGGCAGAGCCGAGTGGGAGGCGTCCGACGAAGGCGTCACCCCGCTCGACTCCGCGACCCAGATCGCCATCCCCGAGTTCGACGGCCGCCTCATCACCGTCCCGTTCTCATTCAAGGAGGTCGACGCCGACGGCCTGCCCCGCTACGTGACCGACCCTGAGCGATGCACCCGCGTCGCGGGCATCGCCGTCAACCACGCCCGACTGCGGTATGTCCCGCCCGCCGAGCGCAAGGTGGCCCTCGTCCTGTCGGCCTACCCGACCAAGCACAGCCGCATCGGCAACGCCGTCGGCCTCGATACGCCCGTGTCGGCGATCCGATTGCTGCGCGCGATGCGAGATGCCGGCTACGACCTCGGCGCACCCGGCGCAATTCCCGGGCTCGACCCGCTGCTCCCGGTCGAGGGAGAGGATGCCGACACGACGGCCGGCAACGCGCTCATCCACGCTTTGATCGCCGCCGGTGGGCAGGACGAGGAGTGGCTCACGCAGGCTCAGCTCAGCGAGTCGCACGTGCGTATCAGCCGGGACGACTACCGGCGCTGGACTGCCGGATTGCCCGCCGCGCTGCGCGACGCCATGGCCGAGACCTGGGGCGAGGCTCCCGGCTCGCTTTTCGTCGACGACGACGGCGACATCGTGCTGGCCACCCTGCGCGCCGGTAACGTCGTCATCCTCATCCAGCCCCCGCGTGGCTTCGGCGAGAACCCGGTCGCGATCTACCACGACCCGGCCATGCCTCCGTCGCACCACTACCTGGCCGCGTACCGCTGGCTCGAACACGGCTTCGGCGCCGACGCGGTGGTGCACCTCGGCAAACACGGCTCGATGGAGTGGCTGCCGGGGAAGAACGCCGCGCTCTCAGCCGCCTGCGCCACGGACGCGGCAATCGGCAGCATGCCGTTGATCTATCCGTTCCTGGTCAACGATCCTGGCGAGGGTGCCCAAGCCAAGCGCCGCGCGCACGCCACCATCGTCGACCACCTGGTGCCGCCGATGGCACGCGCCGAAAGCTACGGCGACATCGCCAAGCTGGAGCAACTGCTCGACGAGCACGCCAACATCGCCGTGATGGACCCGGCAAAGCTGCCCGCGGTCCGCCAGCAGATCTGGACGCTGATGCAGTCCGCACAAATGCATCGCGACCTCGGCCTGGACGAACGGCCCGGCGACGAGGAGTTCGACGACTTCCTGCTGCACGTCGACGGCTGGCTGTGCGAGATCAAGGACGTACAGATCCGCGACGGATTGCACGTGCTCGGCCAGGCGCCGACCGGACAGGCACGCGTCAACCTGGTGCTCGCCGTGCTCCGCGCGACACAGGTCTGGGGCGGACAGAACCGGGCACTGCCCGGCCTGCGCGCCGCGCTGGGTCTTGCCGAGGACGCCCCGGCGGCCGACGTCGACGCCGTGGAAGCGCAGGCCCGTGCCCTGATCGAGGCGATGGAGAAGGCCGGCTGGCAGGCTGACGCGATCGACGCGCTGCACGACGACCCGGTGGTACGCGACGTCCTGCGCTTCGCCGCCGAGCAGGTCGTGCCGCGACTGGCCGCCACCACCGACGAACTGACCAACGTCCTGCACGCGCTCGACGGCGGTTTCGTCCCGGCCGGGCCCTCCGGCTCCCCGCTGCGCGGACTGGTCAACGTCCTGCCGACCGGCCGTAACTTCTACACCGTCGACCCGCGGGCCGTTCCGTCCCGTCTGGCCTGGGAAACGGGACAGGCGATGGCCGAGTCCCTCGTCGCCCGGCACCTCGCCGAAACCGGCGAGCATCCCCGATCGGTCGGCCTCTCCGTGTGGGGCACCTCCGCGATGCGCACCTCCGGCGATGACATCGCCGAGGTGCTGGCGCTGCTGGGCGTACGCCCCACCTGGGACACGGCCTCACGCCGGGTCAACGGCCTGGAGGTGATCGGCCTCGACGAACTCGGCCGGCCCCGCATCGACGTTACCGTGCGCATCTCGGGATTCTTCCGCGACGCCTTCCCGCACGTCATCGAACTCCTCGACGACGCCGTGCAGCTCGTCGCCGGGCTCGACGAACCCGATGAGCGCAACTACGTGCGGGCACACACCCGCCACGACCTCGCCGAGCACGGCGACCAGCGGCGGGCCACCACGCGGATCTTCGGTTCGAAGCCCGGATCGTACGGCGCCGGCATCCTCCAGGTCGTCGAGTCCGGCACCTGGCGCGACGACGCCGACCTGGCCGCCGTCTACACCGCCTGGGGCGGCTTCGCCTACGGCCGCGGCCTCGACGGCATCGCGGCAACCGACGACATGCGAACCAACTACCGGCGCATCGCCGTCGCCGCGAAGAACATCGACTCCCGCGAGCACGACATCGCCGACTCCGACGACTACTTCCAATACCACGGCGGCATGATCGCCACGGTCCGCGCGCTGACCGGCGCCGAACCCAGGGCGTACGTCGGTGACTCCACCACGCCCGACGCCGTACGCACCCGCAGCCTGCAGGAAGAGACCAACCGCGTCTTCCGCTCGCGGGTGGTCAACCCGCGCTGGATCGCGGCGATGCAGCGCCACGGCTACAAGGGAGCGTTCGAGCTCGCCGCCACCGTGGACTACCTCTACGGCTTCGACGCCACCGCCGGTGTCGTCCACGACTGGATGTACGAGTCACTGGCCCGCGAATACGTCCTCGACGAGACGAACCAGCAGTTCATGCGCCGCGCGAACCCCTGGGCACTGCGCGGCATCGTGGAACGGCTGAACGAGGCCGCCGACCGTGGACTGTGGGCCGAACCGGACGCCGAGGTCATGGCGGAGATGGCCCGCGTGTACCTCGAGGTCGAGGGAGACCTGGAGGATCAGGCGTGACACGGCGCCTCACCCTGGTCGGCCTCGGCCCGGGCGACCCCGAACTGGTCACGGCCCAGGCCGTCCGGGCACTCAACGAGGCCGACTACTTCCTCGTCGCCGACAAGACCGGACAGCACCCGGGCACGGCCGACCTCATCGCGATGCGCGAGGCGATCTGCGCCCGGCACGTCACCGGCGCCTGGCGGCTCGTGCACGTACCCGACCCGGAACGCGACCGTGCCGGCCCGGCCGACTACACCGGCGCGGTACGCGACTGGCACGAGGCACGGGCCGAGGCGTTCGAGCAGGCATTGCTGGACAACCCGGGAGACGCCGCAGTGCTCGTCTGGGGCGATCCGGCCCTGTACGACTCGGCGATCCGTGTGGCCGACCGCATCGCCGAACGCGCACGGGTCGACATCACCGTGGACGTCGTACCCGGCCTCAGCAGCATCCAACTGCTGGCGGCACACCACCGGCTCGTCCTCAACACAATCGGCGGCCCGATCACCATCACGACCGGCCGCCGCCTGCTCCACGACGCGGCGACACACGACAACCTCGTCGTCCTGCTCGACGGGGCATTGACCTGTCGCCAGCTCCCCGAACTGTCGGCCTGGCGGATCTGGTGGGGCGCGAACCTCGGCTCGTCCGACGAGCAACTGGTGGCCGGCAACCTTGACGAGGTCGCCGACCGAATCTGGTCCCGGCGGACGGCGGCGAAACAGAGCCGCGGCTGGGTCATGGACACGTATTTGTTGCGCCGGGCCGGCAGCCTCGAGCGGCGATCCTGAGAATCACATCCTTTGACCCACCGATGATCACCCAGCCGCGAACGCACTCCTGCGATCGCTGGCCGCAACCCGTTACCGTGCGTGCCGCTCTAGCGCCTTGCGCCGAGCCCTGAGCGCGAGCGTAGTGTGGCGCGCGGTGGCCACTGCGCGGCTGAATCAGCTCGCGGTGCAGGTAGGTGTCGGTGTGGTGGGTGTACTGGTGGTGGAGCCGAGGAAACCGAAGGTGGTGCTGGCGCCTGGGGCGAGGCTGCCGTTGTAGCTGACGTTGCGGGCGGTCACCGCGGATCCCTGATTGGTGACTGTCGCATTCCACGCCTGGGTGACCGTCTGCCCCGCGGGGTAGGTCCAGGTCACGGTCCAGCCGTTGATCGCCGTGCCGCCCGCGGTGACCCGCAACTCGCCCTGGAAGCCGCCCGACCACTGGCTGGTCACCGTGTACGTGGCGGCACAGCCGCCTCCGCCAGTCGGCGGTGGGGTGGTCGGCGGGGGCGTGGTCGACCCGCCCCAACCGGTGGTCGAGTCGAGCCAGGCAGCGCGGCGCAGCATCCAGTCCCGCATGAACTGGACCTGCCCCTGCCAAGTCGGTGAAGTCGGCGTGACGAAGGGCCCGATCATCCGGGTGCTCAGGTTGGGCCAGCGCTGGAAGTTGCGCTGTGCCCCGTTGGTCAGCGGACCGGTGAGGGCGTTGATTCGGGACTGCAACGATGCGTCGGACAGTGGGCCACGGCGCAGCGTCTGCCAGCGCAGCCGCACCTCGTTGACGAAGGCCGGGTCACGCATCAGCTGCGTGTACCAGTCGTTGGCCACCGGTTGGCGGATCTGCTGGTACTGCCAGCCGGATGTCTGGTCGTTCTGGAAAAAGCCGCCCACACCGAAGGTGAGGTTGTAGTCCCAGAGCGGGCCAGCGGAGATCTTGGTGTCGCGGTCCTTGTAGAAGTACGCGCTGCGGATGTACGAGTCCATCTCCCGGCTCAGCTCGTTGATGATGAGCTGGTCTATGAAGGAGGGCACGTCGATGTACGCCCGGTAGCCGGTGACCGGGTCGGCGAAGTTCGGTGCCCGCAGGACGTTGTGGAATTCCTGAAGATGGTTACGCAACCAGTCGCGTTGCTCTGGTTGCAGGGGGGACGGATCGGTGACCTCAAGGTAGTTCCAGCAGCTTGCCGCCGGCCCGGTGCAGGGCAGGATCGGCTCCTCGGCGAGCTGGGCGACGCGGGGCAGCGGGAGGTGGCCAGGCGGTACGCCGCCGCGTGGGAGTCCGGCGACGTCGAGACGATCGTTGCGATGCTGACGGAGGACGCGCGGTACTCGATGCCGCCGCTGACCGTCTGGTACGAGGGCCGTGAGCAGCTCCGCGGCTTCCTGACCGAGGTGACGGGCGGGCGGAGGTGGCGGTTCCTGCCGACGAGTGCCAACGGGCAGCTCGCGTTCGGGACGTACCTCTGGAACGACGCGGCTGCCGCCTACCTGCCGGCGGGGCTGGACCTGCTCGTGCTGCGGGGGCGCCGGGTGGCCGAGGTCGTCTCGTTCCTCGACGTGCCCCTGCCCGACTTCGACCTGCCAGATCGGCTGCCGGGAAGGAAGTCGCAGACGGGCCTGCACCTGTAGTGCACGCGGCCAGCGCGTCGCCTCGGCGAGGTCCGGACCGCTCGGCGTGGCTGGTTTCGGCGGTTGTGGGGGAGGGGCAAGGATAGGAACCGACGACAACCCCTCCGGAGGGACGGCTCTCGTGGAAGTTACCGGCTTCTTCACCGCGATCATCATCGGTCTGGTCATCGGCGCACTCGGCCGCCTGGTGGTGCCGGGCAAGCAGAACATCCCGATCTGGCTGACCCTGCTCATCGGTGTGGTCGCTGCGATCCTCGGCACCCTCGTCGCCGGTGCGCTCGGTGTCGACGACACCCGCGGTATCGACTGGATCGAACTGGCCATCCAGGTCGCCTTCGCCGCGATCGGCGTGGCGCTCGCGGCAGGCGCGTACGGCCGGCGCCGTATTCGCTGACCGCTCCCGGCACGACGGCGGCCCACCCCGGCGCGGGGTGGGCCGCCGTCGTGCCGTCCACCTGTCGTTCAACTGGAATTCGTATGTTCTTCACAGCCGGCTCTGAGGTTGACCTGATTACCTCCCTTTCGTCCTAGCCGTTTGCAGATGGGCGACGAGAGATGCGAAACCCCCTTCGACGACGAGGTGTACCGCCCGATCCCACCGGGGACGGCCCGCCGGGGCCGGTCCCGCCGGAGCATCCGGCGCTGCGGGTCGCGAATGATCAGGCCGGTCACGCGTTGCGGGCGCCGAGCAGGCTGCACGCCTTCAACCGGTACGAGATCAAGTACGTGATGCCGTACGCCGTGGTGCCGGAGCTACGCGAGGCCCTCGCTCGCCGGCTCGATCTCGACGCCTACGCCGCCGGTGGCGGCTACGGAGTGTGGAGCGTCTACTACGACACGCCTGACCTGCGCTTCTACTGGGAGAAGATCGAGGGACTACGGTTCCGGCGCAAGCTGCGGCTTCGACACTACGGCGACCGGTTCCGAATCGACGACGACAGTCCGGTGTTCGTGGAGATCAAGCAGCGGGTCAACCGGGTCACGCAGAAGCGGCGGGTGGAGTTGCCCTACCGGCTCGCCCGGGATCTGTGCGACCGCCGGATGGCGGTCGACCACGACCCCGGGCAGGGGGCGTTCCTCGATGAGGTTCTCGACCTTCTCTGCCGGCTGGATCTGCGGGCCGTGGCGATGACCGGCTATCAGCGGGAGGCGTTCATCGGCCGGGACGCCGACTCCGGCCTGCGGGTGACGATCGACCACCGGGTGCGGGGGCGGGACCGGGACTTCCATCTCGGGGCGGACGTCGAGAACCGTCTCATCGTCCCGGCCCGGCTGGCCGTGGTGGAACTCAAGGCCGACGAGCGGGTTCCTCGCTGGCTCACCGACCTGACCGCCCAGATGAACATGTCCGTGGTGCGGGTTTCCAAGTACTGCCAGAGTGTCGAGGCGTTCGGTCGTGCGCCTCGCTCGATCTTTCATGTTGCCGACGACGACGCCGGTGCCCTGGTGCCGGCCGCCAACCGAAGTGAGGCGTGACAATGCCGTTCGATGTTCAGGATCTGTCCGGCACGTTCAGCATCGGCGACATCGCCATCGCGCTGTCGCTGTCGTTCGTGCTCAGTGCGATGATTGGCTGGGTCTACCGGTTCACCCACCGAAACGTCTCCTACAGCCAGTCCTACGTCCAGACACTGGTCATCCTGGGCATGCTGATCGCATTGATCATGCTGGTGGTGGGGTCGAACATCGCGCGGGCGTTCGCGCTGGTGGGGGCGTTGTCCGTGGTGCGGTTCCGTAACGCGATCAAGGAAACCCGCGACGTCGGCTTCATCTTCCTGGTGATGGGCGTCGGCATGGCCGCCGGTACCCGCTTCTACACGCTCGCGATCGTCGCTGCGGTGGCGATCAGCCTGATCATCGTGGTGATGTACCGGTTCAACTGGTTCGCATCGAGTGTCCAGCGGCAGGTGGTCAAGGTCCAGGTGCCGCCGGACGGCAACTACACCGCGAGCGTCCAGGACGTGCTCATCGCACACACCAGCGAGTTCGAACTGGTCAGCATGGAGTCCATCCGGGGCGGCGCGCTGACCGAGCTCATGTACACGGTCCGGTTGAAGAAGGGCCACGAGCCGGGTGACCTCATCAACGCCCTCGGTGAGCGTACCGGTGGCCAGCGGGTGACCGTCCTGACCGGCTACGACCAGACGGACCTGTGATGCCACGGTTTGCGATTCCGGAGTCGTCCGCGCCCCCACCGACGCCCCCGCCGGCTCGACGGCGACTGCGGCACCGGGTTCCGATCCGGGTGCGGCACTACTGGAAGCTGCTCGTGACGTGTGCCGCGTTCGTGGTCATCTGCGCGGTGGTGTTCAGCACCGTGCGGGTCGCGCCGCTGGTCGTCAGCAGCAGCGACCAGACCGCCGACGAGGTCACGCAGGATATCGCCGGCGCGGTCGACCTCTTCGACGCCGGGGTCGCCCACACGATCACGCTCACCTACCGGGAGAAGGACTACCAGGAGATCCTGGACGACTACTGGGACGACGGTGAGAAGACCTGGCTCGAGGCGGACCTCACGATCGACGGCGCCACCATCCCCAGCGTCGGTATCCGGCTCAAGGGCAACTCGACACTCTCCGGCCTGACCCGCAATGGTGAGTCCCGGCGTGCCGGGGCGGGCCGCGGCGGGTTGCCCGGCGGCGGGCAGATGGCCGGGCCTGGTGGTGCGCAGCCCGGTGGTGCTGGACCGGGCGGGTTCGGGCGGTCCTCCCTCAAGGCGGAGGAACCGGAGAACCTGCCCTGGCTGGTTCGCTTCGACGAGTTCATCGACGGACGCCGCTATCAGGGGCACCGTGAGGTGACGTTGCGGGTGGCGGGCATGGGTGGCGGCGGCGGCACGACGGTTCTCAACGAGGCCGTCGCGCTGGGGGCGCTCGCGGCCGCCGAGGTGGATGCGCAGCGTTACGCATACTCCAGCTTCACCGTGAACGACCGGCCGACCACCACCCGCCTCGTGGTCGAACATCCGGACGAGACCTTCGCCGACGCGCTGGGCGAGTCCGGTGTTCTGTACAAGAGCATATCGACCAGTCAGTTCACGGACCAGGGCGATGATCCCATCGACTACGCCGACGACTTCAAGCAGATCACCCTGAAGGGCAGCCAGGATCTACAGCCAGTCATCAAGCTGATCAAATGGGTCCAGGAGAGCAGCGACGCCGACTTCGACGCGCACCTCGCCGATCATGTCGACGTGACGTCGTTCGCTCGTTACGTGGCCGCGCAGAACCTGCTGCTCAACTTCGACGACATGTCCGGGCCGGGCCGGAACTACTACCTGTGGTACGACCTGAAGACGAAGAAGTTTTCCGTCATCGGCTGGGACTACAACCTCACCTTCTCCGGTGAGGCCACCCAGGGGCCGCATGACGCGGGCCGGATGGGTGGCCGGTCGCCGCAGGATGGTGCGGCCGGCGATCAGCCCCCGGCCGGTATGGATCGACCCGGCGCCGGGCAGTTCCCGGACGGCGGCGACGGTGAGGGGGGCCGGGCGCGGGGGATGATGAGCGGGCACAAGCTCAAGGAACGCTTCCTCGCCAGCGCGGCCTTCAAGACGGTGTACGAGGATGCCTATCGCGAGCTGTACCAGAAGATCTACGCGCAGAACGGCGCGCAGAAGGCGCTCGACGAGATCGTCGCCGTGCTGCCGACGGTCGGCGGCTACCAGGCGCAGACCACCGACACGGCAGTCGAGCAGCTCCGCGCTCTGATCGGGCGGCGCAGCGACCACCTCGCGACCGATGCGGTGATCACTGCCGGATGAGGCGTCCGGGCATGAACGAGCCGGTCGGCGGCGTGCGTGGAGGCATGTCGCCGATCGGCTCCGCCGGGTTCCCGCGGTGCCGGCACCTGCGGGGGCCGGATCAGGCCGGCACGTTACCGTTGAGGTAAGCGTTGATCTGGTCGATCTCCAACGCGTTGAAGATCTCGGGTTGATCCGCAGCCTGGTTGGAGTTGATGATCCGCTTGAACAGGTTGTAGTGGGCCATCGACCGCAGGCCGATGACGCGGTTGGGGGTTACCAGGTAGCCGGTACCGCCGGTGCTCCAGATCAGATACATCAGTCCGTCCTTGGTGACAATCTCGGGTGGAGTTCCGGGCGCCCCGGCATACGGGGCGCCCTTGAGAACCGACTCGGGGTCAACTCGCTGTCCGTTCGGCTGGAATATTTCAAGGTGCAGGTGCGGGCCGGTCGAGTGACCGGTGGATCCCACGTTGCCGATGTGCTGGCCGGCAGCGACCTGCGTGCCTGTCCCGACCCTGGGAGTCTCCCGCATGTGCCCGTAGACACTCCGCCAACCATCGGCGTGGGTGATGACGGCGTGGTGACCGAGGCCGCTCGCGCTGTACGAAACACCGGTCACCGTACCCGCCGCAATCGAGCGGATGGGATAACCGAGGATTCCCGAGTAGCTGTAGTCGGTTCCGTTGTGCATCCTGGACACGCCGGTGATGGGGTCCGTGCGTGGTCCGAACGTGGACGTGATGGGCACCCACTTGTCGAACGGCCGGTTCCACCTCGGAGTAGCGCCGTAGGCGGCCTCCGCGAGCCATGCCTCCGGAATGACGCCGGCGGCGAGCGCCGCAGTGACCAGGCCGAGCAGGCGACGGCGGTTGACGCCACGGGACGCCAGGTCGTCCCCCGGGCATGGTTCGTCGATTGCCTGCATCCGGCTCCCTGCTCCCGCTATCAGTCGACATCTAAGGACATGGATCTTAGGGGGCTCGGCTCGGCGGCTGTCAAGAGCCGGTCGGGCCGTCGCAAGCCGGAGTGGCACCGGTCGTCGGGTCGTCCACGTCCCACCGGGTCTCGTGCGCGTTGGACCGCGTGTGCGGCAGGCTGTCCGATTCGGCCATGGTGTGCGACAGGGCGCTCTGCCCGAATATCCTCCGGTCCACCCCGACGCCGTTGACGGCTGCCCGCGCTGCGACGTTCACTCGTCCTCCCGCAGCACCACCACCCCCCGGGCCGAAAGCCGCAGCGGCGCGCCGGGGTCGACCCGGTCTCCGGTGAGCAGGTCGACCCCGCCGGAGCGGGCGGCCACCTCGACCGGCTCGGACCGGTGGTTGAGCAGGAACAGCAGCCGGGCTCCGTCGGGGGTGACCCGAGTGGCCGACTCCAGACCCGGCAGGTCCGGAGCGGGGCCGAGCAGGTCGTGGCGGGCCAGCACCTGGCGCACCACCCAGGACACGCCGGTCCCGTCCAGGCCTGCGCCTACGTACCATCCGTGCCCGGCACCGAAGGTGTTGCGCGTCACTGCGGGGGTGCCGGCGTAGAAGTCGGCCCGGTAGGTGCCGATCACCTCCGCGCTCTGCGGAACGATTAGTTCGAACAGCAACCGGGCCTCGACCTCGAGCCGATCGTCGCTGCCGAGACGGACCGGGTTGACCACGTCGGGGCCGCGGGCGTCCCACTCGTCGACCCGTATCCCCATCAGCTCGCCGAGTGGCCCGGGTACGTCGGCCAGGAACGCGTTGTCGTTCTCGTCCACCCGGCCCGACAGGAACGTGGTCAGCACCGACCCGCCGCGGGCAGCGACCGCCTCCAGCCGGCGCGGCAGATCGCCCTTGAGCATGTGCAGCACCGGCGCGACGACGACGTCGTAGCGGGACAGGTCCGCGGTCACCGGGACGACGTCGAGGTCTGCCCCTGCGTCCCACAGCGCACGGTGGTACCGCTGCACCACCTCCAGGTACCGGACGAGTCGCGACGGCCCGTCGGAGATCTCCAGCGCCCACCAGCTGTCCCAGTCGAACAGCAACGCGACCCGGGCCGGGGTCCGGGCGCCCAGCGAGGCCGCGCCGAGCCGGTCCAGTTCGGCGCCCAGCTCGGCGACCTCGCGAAACACCCGGGTGTCCGAGCGGCCGGCGTGGCCGATGACCGCGCCGTGGTACTTCTCGCAGGCACCCCGCGCGGCGCGGAGCTGGAAGAACAGCACCGCGTCGGCGCCGTGGGCCACCGCCTGCCAGCTCCACAACCGCAGCAGGCCGGGTCGCTTCAGCGGATTGACGTCCCGGCAGGCGGTGCTGCTCGGCGTTTGTTCCATCAGCCAGAACGGCTGGCCGTCCTTGAGTCCACGCATGAGGTCGTGTGCCAGTGCCATCCGGGCGGCCGAGTCGTCGTCGGGCGGGTAGTTGTCCCAGGAGGCGAAGTCCAGTTCCGGCGCCCAGCGGTGATAGTCGATCGGGCGGTACAGGCCCATGAAGTTGGTGGTGACCGGGATGTCCGGGCTGTACTCCCGGATGGCGGATTTCTCGTCGCGGAAGTTGGCCAGCATCGCGTCGGAGGTGAACCGCAGATAGTCCAGCGTGATGCCGGCGAAGGCGGTGTGGTCCGGCCCGCGCCAGTGCTCGGTCAGCGCCGACGGCGCCTCGATCTGGTCCCAGTCGGTGAAGGTGTGCGACCAGAAGGTGGTGTACCAGGCGGAGTTCAACTCGTCGATCGTTCGGTAGCGCTGGCGTAACCAGCTGCGGAAGCCGGCCGCGCAGAGGTCGCAGTAGCAGGCGCCGCCGTATTCGTTTCCCACGCGCCAGGCGGCGATCGCCGGGTTGCCGGCGTAGCGACGGGCGATCCGGCGGGCCAGCTTGGCGGAGAGACGGCGGAACACGGGGGAACTGGGGCAGGAGTTGTGCCGCTGCCCGAACCGGTGGCGGCGGCCCTCGAAGTCGGTGCGGGTCACCTCCGGGTGTGCCCTGGCCAGCCAGGGCGGATGCGCCGCTGTCCCGGTGGCCAGGCAGATGCTCCGCCCCTCGGCGGAGGCCCGGTCGACTATCCGGTCCAGCAGCGTGAAGTCGTAGACGTCCTCGGCCGGCTGGACGAGCGCCCAGTCGAACACCCCCAGCGTGACGAGGTCGATCCGGGCGGCGTCGAACAGCCGGTAATCCTGCTGCCACACGTCCTCGGGCCACTGCTCGGGGTTGTAGTCTCCACCGAAGAGAATCTTGCGGGTGACGGGAAGGCTCATGGGGTGAATCCGTCCGTCGATAACTTCCGGTAAGCGCGTGCCATCTTTCCGAAAAGTCATGAGCATCGCTACCGGGGTGCCCGTGAACCGATCGGTCATTTCCTGGCGCGGCCCGGCCCACGGAAGGGTCGGGAAGTGCCTGTACCGGGCGGGAGTCAGTATGGGGGGCGGGCGGGTTCGGCCGGGTGTCCGCGCGACCGGCGTGCGTCGGCGGTGGCTGCGGCGGAGAGGATGGCCACCGCCGCGACCGCGGCGGCGAGCGGCGACATGTGTATCGCGACGGGATAGCACAGCAGCAATGCCGCAAGGGCCACGTAGCGTGAGGGGGAGACGCGGGCGACACATGGTATTCGAGCCGCGCCCGGCCGGCGATGAAGAGGGCGGGGCCGAGCAGGATGGGCGCGATCCAGGTTGCCGGGGCGTGACCGAGGGGCTGTTCGATGGTGATCTCGTAGCCGAGAGCCGTGGTCACGACACCGACGATCATGATGAGGTGCGTGTCGGCGGCAGACCGGCCGATGACCGACGGCGCTCGGGAATGTGCGATCGCCTCGGCGAGAATGTGCCCCGCCCGGTAGTAGTACAGGCGCCACAACGCCGCCGAGGTGAGCGCGGCGACGACGAAGGCGAGGGTGTGGTCGCGGTCGAACGGTCCGGTGCTGTAGGTGAAGCCGATCACCAGGATCGTCTCACCGAGCGCGATGAGGAAGAACTGCTGGTACCTCTCGGCGAGGTGCTCCGCGGTGATGTCCCAGCGTTCTGGTTCGGAATGCCCCAGGCCCGGCAGGGGCCATCCGGTCCGCGCCGCAGCATACTCCACGGCGAGGGCGGCTGCCCAGGCCGGCACGAGGACTGGACCGTCCACGAAGGCTCCGATGATCCACAGCGCGCCGGTGACGCCGTACGTGATCAACATGCGGCCTTTGAGCAGCCGGCGATCCCGGTCGTGGATCACGAGCATCAGGATCAAGGGACGGGCGAGTTGCCCAGCCGCGTAGGCGATGGCGAATGCCTCGGCATAGCCGTCGAAGGCGCGCGGGACCGTTACCCCCATCACCAGCCCGGCGCCAACGCCACGGCGACCACGGTCTGCAGGGCCAACGAATCCGGGTGGTAGCGGCTGGTGGTCCAGGCGGTTCCCTGCCAGAGGCCGAACAGTGCCAACAACAACAGCAGGGTCAGAAACGCCTGCCAGAGCGCCTGCGGCCAGGCTCGCCCGTCCGGCTCGATGACCATGTGATCGTAGACGCGGGACACGATTCGGGTCAGCGCGAAGACGAACACCAGGTCGAAGAACAGCTCGAGAAAGGTCGCCCGCGATTGGCGAGTCTGTGCTGGCGACGTCGGCTCCGCCGGATGGTGCTGCCACACGAATCCTCACCCCCGAAGAGGTCATAGCACGCGTCCCGGCATGGAATTCGTCGAATAGTCCTGACTCGTCTTGCGGTAGAGACACCGTCGACCTGCCGACGTGGTGCTGTGCGCCCTCAGGCGTGGTCGTTCGGGGCTGGGCCGACGTCGATGGGCGCCTTGTAGATGTGGACCGGGTACTCGACGGCGGCGGCGCCGGTCAGCCCGGCGGTGCGGTTGAGCTGGGCCGCGGGCATCCACAGGTGCCGTCTGCTGTCGATCCAAAGGGCGTCGCACCAGACGAGCCGCGGATCGGTGAGGAATGGGCTCATCCGCCGGTCCGGAGCGATGGTCAGGAGTCGGCGGTTCTCCACATCGCTGAGGTAGATGGTGCCGGCCGCGTCGATGGCGGTGCCGCCGGTGGTCGGGGTGTCGGCCCAGTGCTGGACTTGATCGCCCAGCCTCTGCGCGGATGTGGCCGGATTGTCGAGGTAACGGGTCTCGACCCGGGACATCGGTCCGGACAGCGGTTGGAAGTACAGGTAGCGCCCGTCCGGTGACACCTCGATCTGGTCGCAGTGCACCCGCAGCTCGGCGCCGTGCGCGTCGCGCAGGACCTGCCCGTCGGCGTAGAGCGGACCCTGGTTGACGGTCGCGGGGTGGTTGTCCAGCACCCGGCGGGACCGGCCGCTGTCCAGGTCGACGACGATCAGGCCGGCGGCACCGGAGTCGCTCACGTAGGCCAATCGGCCGTTGAACCGCACATCGTCGATGTAGCTGTGCTCGTACGTCGCCGGACCGAGGTCGTAGCTACGATGGACCTGGTCGCGGTCGAGGTCGACCGAGATCAGCCGGGCGCCCCCGGGTACCTGCGGCTGGCCGAGGCCGGCGGCCCCGGCGTCGACGATCCACAACTGCCCGTCCGGCCCGACGCGTAGCGCGTTGACATGCACGAACCGTCCCCGCGGGTCGTGTTCGGCGCGCACCTCGTTCCACCTCGCATCCGGGTACGGCGCGAACCGGCCACCCGTCAACGCCTCGGCCACCTGGACACCGGGTCCGTCCGTGGACGGGTAGCTGACGAACAGTCTGCCGGAGGTGGTCGTCGTGACACCGGTCCAGACCCGGTCGCCCGAAAGCACAGGTATCAGGCGAGGATCCTCCCGGCCGGGCATCGTGGCCATATGGGTGAGTCCTTCCTTCGTCCGGCGGGACCCTGGTCACCTGCTGTCGAGGCGGCCCTGGTCCGACCGGTTTCGACGTGCGCCGCGTACCCCTGGGGCGCAAGGTCAACCGCGCCGGCCGACAACGTGCTGATCCGCCGCGCCCTCGTCGTCGCCGGGGACTGAGGATCCGGCTCACCTGCTGGCTCCGAGGAGGTCGTCCGCGATGGGTGTCCAGTAGGGCAAGGAAGCCGCCATGTGTTCGCGGGTTCTCGGTGGGCGTCTGCCGTGCCTGCCCGCCTGTGCCACGAGCGCGCCACTATGTCCGATCGGCAGCAGCGCGATGGTGAGCGTCATGGCGACGACCAGTCCGATCTGCCACGCACCGTAGCGGATGACATGAAGCGCGGAGTCGCCGACGACGAGACCGAGCCCGACCCGAGCAGCGTCTCGGCGGTTCGCCGGGCACGTTGACCGATCGCCGGCGCGATCGTGCCGGCCGTAGCGCTGGGAGCGAACACCGGCATGGGGTTGTGCAGGAAATCCCGGGCAATCACCCAGGACAGCGCGGCGGCCAGACCCGCCTGGGTGGCGATCAGCACGATGACCGAACTGCCGGCGGAGGATCCGTGCGCCGGTTCCGACCCGGTCGGGCACGTCGACGGTGGCGCGTTCGGCGAGATCGGCTGCCATCTCGGGAAATGGGGACAGCACCGATCGTCGTTGCCCTTGACCATGCACGCTCTTACCCGCCCCGCCCCGCCCCGCCCCGCCCCGCCCCGCCTCACCGTGAACCTGCCCGCGCCGACAGCGACACCGAGCCGGCTCCCCTCCGCGCTTCGAGGGAGCATTGCCGCGTTCGCCACGTAGACGCACCTGCCGACCTCGCCCGTCAGCGTGGCGTGCGGTCTGTTCACCGACAACGGTCGGCGGGTGATCGCGGCCCAGGCACGGTTCTGCCGGACGTGGCGGACTCCGGGCGTCCGCGGCGGCCTCCGACGGTGCCGTGCGCTGAGCGCTTTCGGTCGCTCGACGCGACAAGGCGCCCTCGACAAGTGCGCCTGCGGGTGCGACCGTGAGTCTGGCCGGGGCGCCTGGATCAGGCCTGCTGGTGGTTCGCTTCGAACCGCTCGCGGGTCAGGAACGCCAGTTGTGCCCGCTTGTCCGGCATGTCGATCTCGGAGGCGAATGTGAAGCCCTCGGTTCGCAGCCGTCGCAGCGCGGCCTCGTTGCGCACGTCCGGCTCGACCACGATGCGCCGCGCGGCGGGATCTCGCAGGAGGAAACGGGCCAGGGCCGGACCGACGGCAGTGGTAAGACCACGGGCGTAGCGCCGGGGCGGGTTGAGGAGCAGGTGCATCCCGACGTCACCGGGCTGAACCGGGTAGCGTTCACCGACCGGGTCCGCCTCGGGCTGGTAGGTCTGGAACAGCCCGACCGGTTCGCCGTCGAGCAGGATTAGGTACGCGTGATGGGTGTCCAGCCCGTCGAGGAACGTGTAGATCTCGCGCACGTCGTCGAGGCTGTGTCCACCCATTCCCCAGAACGCGTTGCGGGGCAGGGTGACCCAGCCGTGCAGCAGTACGGCGTGCTGGTCGGGGCGCACCGGCTCCAGCGTCAGGTCGCCGAGGTCGGGAATCTGTTCCTGGTAGATCACGATCGTGTCCTCCTTCGGGGTTTCGGCGAGGGCGGGTGGGCAGAGCGGGATCAGGTCGCCGACGGCCCAGTCGGCCAGACACTGCTGTTGCCAGCGGGCGTCGGAGACGCCCTGGACGCTGCGGGTATTCAGCCCTCGCAGTCGTTTCGGCGAGGATCACCCGCCAGCCCGGGAGTGGCAGTTCCCTCAAGTGGTCAACTTAGGTTACCCTCACCTAACTAAGGTGACCTTACATGGAGGGGCTCGTGAAACGGAACTGGGAGGGCCTGGTACTCAAGGCCATGGGGGGCCGCGACTTTCGGCTCACCGTGCTGGGCACCGAGTCGGTCGATGGGCACTACCAGCGCCTGCTCCTTGATGACGGCGGGCTGCTCGCGGCCTGCGGCACGCACCCGACGATGTGGATCCGGCTCTGGTTCGACAACGACGGACGGGCCCACCAACGGGCCTACACACTCGTCGATCCTGACCCGGCCACCGGGCGGTTCACACTCGAGTTCGCCGTGCATGAGGGCTGCGCCGCCCGCTGGGCGACCACCGCGCGGGTGGGCGACACCATCGACGCGACCGTACAGGGCAGTGCGTTCGCGCTGCCCGACCCGGTGCCCGAACACCTTTACCTGGTCGGCGACGCGGCCTCGCTGCCGGCGGTCAACAGCCTCCTCGACGCCGGCGCGGACATCCCGGCGACGGTCTGGCTCGAGTACGCCCACGAGGGCGAGAAGGCGCTGACCCTGCGCGCCCGCGCCCACCACGACGTGACGTGGGTGCGCCGCCGCGACGACGGCCGGCACCTGGTCGACACCGTCTGCACAGCGCTGCCCGCCGTCGGGACCGCGCACTACTGGGTGGCCTGTGAGGCGGCCAGCACTCGCGGCATCACCCGGCACCTGCGGCGCACGCTCGGCGTCGGCAAGCACCAGCTCACCGCGCTCGCGTACTGGCGTGCCGTCTGATGGGCCGCCTCGGGACGCTCACCGCGCTCTACGTCACGCAGTATCTCGGCATCGGCTTCATCACGGTGGGGCTGACCGCGATCCTGCGCGACGGCGGCACCTCGCTGGACACGTTGGCGCTGCTACAGGTGGTCGGCCTGATCTGGCCTGTCAAGTTCCTCTGGGCGCCGCTCCTCGACCGCTACGGCTCCCGGCGCCGCGGCCACTACCGCTCCTGGCTGCTGGTGCTCCAGGCCGCGTTGGTGCTGACTCTGCTGGCGCTGCTGCCCTTCTCCCGGCTCGCGGACCAGCTGGGTCCGGTCATCGCCGTCTGCGCCGTGTTCGTGTTCTTCTCCGCGACCCAGGACATCGCCGTCGACGCGGTCGCGGTGCGGCTGCTGGCCGCGTCGGAGCGGGGCACCGGCAACGGCATCCAGGTGGCGGCCAGCTATCTGGGTAACCTGCTTGGCGGCGGCGTCTGCGTGCTGGTGTACGACCGCTTCGGCTGGGCTGCGGCGGTCGGCCTGCTGGCCGCGCTGACCGCGATCGGGCTGCTTGTGGTGTGGCGGTTCCGGGAACCGGAGCGCACCGATCGGATCGTGCGCATCGGCGGGGCCTACCGGGCGCTGGTGTCGGTGTTCGGGCAGCCCGGCTGCCGGTGGTGGACCTTCGGCGTGGTGCCGCTGGTCTACGTGGGCGCCGGCATGGCGTACGCGCTGGTGACGCCAGCACTGGTGGACGCCGGCTGGTCGCTGGGCCGGATCGGCGTGGTCACCGGCGTGGTGACCAGCGTGCCGGCGATCGCGGCCGGCCTGATCGCCGGTCTCGGGATCGGCCGCTTCGGGCGTGCCGGCGTGCTGGTGGCCGGCGGGGTCACTCTGGCTCTATCCACAGTGGCGTTGCTGCCGCTGATGAACGGCCGCGCGCCGCTAGGCGGCACGGTCGCCGCGCTCTGCTTCTTCCTGGCCGCGTACACGATAGCCAACGTGGTGCTCTACACGGTCAACATGGACTACTCCCGGCCAGGCAGCGGCGGCACCGACTTCACCGTGCTGTCGTCGTTCGGGCTGGTCTGCTCGTTCGTGGCCGCCTCGCTGGGGCTCACCGCCGCCGACCGGTTCGGCTACCCGGCCGTTGCGCTGGCGTCGCTGGTGCTTGTCGCCGCCGGGGTGGCGGTGGGCGTGACGCACCAGCGCCGGTTCCCGCCGTCCGGGCCGACGATCCGGGCGGCTCACCCCCAGACAGACTTGCTCGTCAGTTGAGGCTGCAGTCGCCGCGCATCCTGTCCGTACTACCGCTGGGAAGCCGCATGAGTTCGCTCGGGAGCCCGACCGGCACCGCGCTCGCCGGTGCCGGCCGCGCCGCTGCCAACGACGCCGCGTCTGCGGCGCTGCGGGCCGCCGGCACCTCGGCCGAACCGCTCAGCCGTCTCGGATCGTCGCTGGTGCCGACACCGTGACGCTCGACTCCACGAGCGTCGGCCCGGCACCCGGCGCTCTGCCGACCGCGAGCGCGGACGGGGCCGCCGCGCCGCCGGCCGCCGTGCCGCACCGCTGGCTGATCCTGGCGGTGCTCTGCCTGGCCCAGCTCGTGGTGGTGCTGGACAATACGGTGCTGACAGTGGCCGTGCCGGTGCTCACGGTCGAGCTGGACGCGGGCACGGCCGACGTCCAGTGGATGATCAACGCGTACGCGCTGATGCTGTCCGGGCTGCTGCTGAGCGCCGGTAGCGCCGTCGACCGGTACGGGCGGCGACGGATGCTGCTGGTCGGGCTGGCGCTGTTCGGTCTCGGCTCCACGGCGGCCGGGCTCGCCCGCACTGCCGAGCAGTTGATCGCCGCCCGCGCCGGCATGGGAGTGGGCGGTGCGCTGCTCGCCACCGCCACCCTGGCCGTTGCCATGCAGGTCTTCGACGCCGCCGAGCGATCCCGGGCGATCGGCATCTGGGCGGCGACCAGCGCGCTGGGCTTCGCCGCCGGGCCGCCGATCGGCGGACTCGTCCTGGCTCACCTGCCCTGGGGTGCGATCTTCCTGGTGAACGTCCCGATCGTGGTGGTCTGCCTGCTCGCCGGCCGGATACTGGTCCCGGAATCGCGGGACCCGACCGGTGGGCGTCTCGACCTGGGCGGGGCCGCGCTGTCTACCGCCGGCCTGACCGCGATCGTCTGGGCGATCATCTCCGGTCCCGAGCGTGGATGGGCGTCGGCGCCGGTGCTCGGCGTGGGCACAGCAGGAGTGTTCCTGCTGGCGCTGTTCGTCGGCTGGGAGCGGCGGTGCGCCCACCCCATGCTGGATATGCACTTCTTCCGGGACCGCCGCTTCGTCGGCGCGGTCTGCGGCGTCGTGCTGATCACGTTCGGCGCCACCGGGGCACTGTTCCTGCTCACCCAGCAGCTTCAGTTCGTCCGCGGCTACCCGGCCTGGGAGGCGGGGCTGCGGATGGCACCGTTCGCGTTGTCCATCGTGGCGCTCAACGTCGGCGGCGTGGCCGCGCTGGCGATCCGCCGGCTCGGCCTGCCGACTGCCATCGCGGTCGGCATGACCCTGCTGGCCGCCGGTCTTGCGCTGGTCACGCACGGTCCGTCCGAGGGCTACGCCACACTGCTGGCAGGGCTGCTGGTCATGGGTACGGGATGCGCGCTGGCGAACCCGGCCATCGTGGAGGCGGTGATGAGCGCGATCCCCACCCACAAAGCCGGTGCCGGAGCCGGTGTGGACGGCACCATGACCGAGGTCGGCAGCAGTCTGGGGGTGGCGGTGCTGGGCGCGGTGCTCAACGCCCGGTTCGGCGCGCTGCTGCCTGCTGCGCTGGCCGGCGCCGGCTCGTTCCCGGCCACGCTGGCCGCCGCCGGGCCGGACCGGGAGGAGGCGGTGACCACCGCCTTCGCCGAGGCGTTGCGGACCGGTCAGACGGTGGGCGCGTTCGCTGTCCTGGTCGGTGGTCTGGTTGCCGCCGCCCTGCTGTGGCGTGCCGATCGGTTGGCGGCCGGGGGCCGGCGTCCGACAACCTCCACAAAGCTACATATTTAGGGTAGGCTGCCCTAAATGCCGGTTCGGTCTAGGAGGTTCGATGCACCTTTACCTGACCGCGCTGAACCCCACCGACGCCGTCCTGGAGGGCTTCCTCCCGGCAGCGGACGCGCTCGGCCTTCCGGCCACGGTGCTGACCGACCGGCCCGGCGAGTGGCCAGCCGACGTGCCGGTGCGGCGCTGCGCGGTCCGCGACCCGGCTGCGATCGTCGCGGCCACCACCGCCGAATCGCCCGCCGCGCTGCTGTCCAACAGCGACCATCTTCAGGAGGCGACCGCTGTCGCCGCCGACAAGCTCGGCCTGCCGGGCAAGGACCCGGAGGCGGCTCGGCGCTGCAAGGACAAGGCCGCCATGCGCCGCGCGCTCGCCGCCGCCGGACTGGACCCGGTCCGGGCGATAACCCTCGACCCGGGTGCCACCCCTGCGGTCCCGGCCGACCTGTTCCCCGCCGTGCTCAAGCCCCGCGACGGTGTGGCCAGCGAGGACGCCTACCTCGTGACCGACCGGCGCGAGCTGGCCGCACAGGTCACCGCGATCCGGCGGCGGCGGCCCGAGGTGGTTCTCATCGTCGAGGAGTACCTGGCCGGCGAGCTGCGCACCTACGACACGCTGGGCGACAGCGGATCGCTGACGGTGCTGGGTGGCTGGCGCACCGGCCTCGGCGCACCGCCGACCTTCACCGAGGTGAGCCTCGACTGGGCGCCTCCACCTCCCGCCCACGATGCCAGGCTCCGCGCGCTGCTCGACGCGCTCGGCGTCGGCTTCGGCGCCTGCCACACCGAGTACGTCGTGCGGCCGGACGGAATCCGGCTGATCGAGGTGAACGACCGGCTCATCGGTGACCGGATGGACCTGATCCTCACCGGCCTGCTCGGCGTGCCCCTGTTCGCCCACGTCATCCGGCTGCACCTCGGCGAGCCACTGGCCGCGCTGGACCTGCCCGACCCGGCCGCCCTGAACAGGTACGCCCGGGTCGAGTACGTCTGCGCCGACCAGTCCGGCCGGCTCACGGCGGCGCCCGGGCCCGTGGACACCGTCCACGACGGAGTGCGGCTGTCGTGCCGTCCGATGCGGGAGGTGGGCCGGGTCGCCGAGCGCACCGGCACCAACCGCGACTACCTGGCCGCGCTGCACGGCATCGGACCCGACCCCGACACCGTCCGGGCCGCGCTCACCGCGTTCCGGGACGACCTGAGCTGGACGATCACCGGATGACCGACCACAGCGAGCAGCAGGTCTTCGTCCGGGTGCTCGACGCGCTGCTGCGCGAGGACCACATCGGCCTGCTCCGGCGCGGCCGGCTCACCGTGACCGGCCGGTGGGAGGTACCGCACGCCGGCGGCTTGCTGCGCATCCCGGTCCGCGCCGACGGTTTCCAGGCGATGCTGCGCTGCGCGACCGCCATGCTTGACGTCCGCGACGCCGAGGGCCGCGAACGCCGGGTGGACACCCTCGACGCTCTGCTCGCGGTACTCGCCCCGGTCGACGACCCGGAGGCCGAGGCCGGCTGGCAGACGTTCATCGCCGAGTGCCACGCCGACCTGCGGGCCCGTCGGCTCGCCACCCGGTCCCGGCCGGCGGTGTTCACCGCCGTGGCCGCCGAACGGGTGACCACGCCGGCCGGCATGCCGGCGGCACTGCTCGACGACGTGCTCGCCGCGCACGCCGGTCATCCGGTCTACCCGACCGACCGCTGCCGGCACGGTCTCGGCGACGACGACCTGACCCAGTACGCCCCGGAGCACGCACCCTTTCGCGCTGCGCTGGCACGTCGCCCCCCGGACGGCGGTACGGCTCACCGGTCCGCTGCCGGCGTGGTGGCCGGCCGCGGACCGGGCCGGCGACGTGCTGCTGCCGGTGCACCCGCTCACCGCGGCGCGGCACGCGCTGCCGGTGACCGACCGGCCGGTGGTGACAGTGCGGCCCACACTCTCCATGCGCACGGTGGCGCTCGCAGACGACCCGTACACGCACCTGAAGCTACCGCTGCCCACCGCCACGCTGGGCGCGCGCAACCGGCGCGGCCTGCGGCCGGCCACGCTGGCCGACGGCGCGGCGGTGGCCGGGCTGCTCGACCGGACCGCTGCGGCCGAACCCGCTTTCGCGGGCCGGATCCGGCATGCCGACGAGCGCACCTTCGGTCACGTCGGCGACGACGACCGGCGGGCTTTCCTGCTCCGCCGGTTCCCCCGGGACCTGGCCAGCACCCGGGTGGTGCCGGTGGCGGCCCTCGCCGCGCCGGACCCGGAGTCCGGCACGGTGCTGGAGCGCATCGGCGGCGGCCGTCCACAGGCCGTGCTCGACGCCTACCTGGACCTGCTGCTCGACTGGCACGTCTGCCTGTGGCTCCGGTACGGCGTGGCGCTGGAGGCCCACCCGCAGAACATCCACCTGCTCCTCGCGCCGGACGGGACGATCGGCCTGCTCTACAAGGACGACGACGGTGCCCGCCTCGACCCGCGCCACCGCGGCGCGGTGACACTGCGGGACGCACGGATGTGGGTCACTGACCCCGGCGAACTGGCCGACGTGTTCGTCACCATCACCCTTCACCTGGCCGCCGCTGCGCCGCTGCTGGCGCTGGCCGCCCGCGGGGTCCCGGTGCCGACGCCGGCCGCCGCGCTGACCCCGCGACTCATTGCGGCCCGGGACCGGTGGGGCGATGGCCTGGCGGCGCGGGAGTTCACCGAACGGGTGCTGCGCGCCGAACGGCTTCCGGTCAAGGCGATGGTCACCGCCGGCACCCTGCTACCGAAGCAGCGGCTCGGATGCGCCGACGTGAACAAGTTCTACCGGCACACCGGTCCGAACTATCTGCGGGAGACGCGATGACCAGCACCGGACTGCGCCCCCGGGCAGCCTGGCACACCCACCCTGCGGACCTGGCCGCCGCTCACGCCGTGTTCGGCTGCCTGGCCCGCGAGGTCGCCACCCCCGCCGACGTCACCATCACCGGCGACGTGGTGCAGGTCTGGCTGCCGTCCACCGGGGTGACACTACGCTGCACGGCGGCCCGGCTGTCCCCGGTCGGCACGCATCGCTACACCGGTCCGGTGCGCCACCGGCCCGACGGCGGCCCGTGGCGCGACCTGGACGCCGAAGGGCTGGCCAGTCTGGTCGCCGCGGAGCTGACCGCGCGCACCGGCCACAACAATCCCGAGTTCCTCGACCAGGTACGGGCCAGCCGGGACACGGTGGCCCACCTGCTGGCCGGGCGGCCGGCCGCCGACCTCAATCCCACGAGCGACCCGGCGATCGACGCCTACGTGGCGTCCGAGCAGTCGCTCGTCCTCGGCCACCCGCACCACCCCACCCCCAAGTGGCGCAGTGGCGACCCGGACGAATGGCAGGCGTACGCGCCGGAACTGCGCACCGAGTTCCGGCTGCACTGGCTGGCCGTGCCGGACGACCTGGTGGCCGAGGCCGGGCCGGTGGACCCGATGCTGGCCGCCCTGGAACCGCCGCGCCCACCGGCCGGGCACCGGGTGCTGCCGGTACACCCGTGGCAGGTGACGCTGGTGCCGCCGACGCATCCCCGGGTGCGCCGGCTCGGCCTGGCCGGGGCGCCGGTCCGCCCGACCGCGAGCGTCCGCACGCTCTACTCTCCCGACGCCGACCTGTTCGTCAAGACCAGCCTGCACGTGCGGATCACCAACTGCCTGCGCAAGAACGCCCGGTACGAGCTGACCGCCGCAGTCGCGCTGACCAGGCTGCTTGCCGGGATCCCGCTGTCCGACGGCGTGGCGATGCTCGCCGAACCCGCGTACCGGACCATCGACGCGGCCGGCGCGGACGAGGCGTACGGGACGATCCTGCGCACCGGCTTGCGCGCCCATCTGCGGCCCCAGCAGACCGCGGTGCTAGCGGCGGCGCTGGCCGCCGCGCCGCTATCCGCGGCAGACCCGGTGGCGTGGTGGCGGCGCTACGTCGGGCTGCTGGTGCCGGCCGTGCTGGATGCGTGGTTGCGGCACGGCGTGGTGCACGAGCCGCACCTCCAGAACGTCCTCGTGGTGCGCGACGCCGACGGCTGCCCGGTGCGAATGCTGCTGCGCGACCTGGAGGGGGTGAAGCTGGACATTAGCCGATGGACGAGCTGGCCACCGGGGTTGCCCCGGCAGGTCGGGTACGACGCCCTCCAGGCCCGCCAGCGCGTCGTCTACTGCCTGTTCGTCAACCACCTGGCCGGGATCAGCGGCGCTCTCGCCGACGCCCGGCCGGGCATCGAACCGGCCCTGTGGCGGGAGGTGCGGGACGTGGTCGCCGCGGTAGCCGCCGACCTGGGCGAGCCGCCCGAGCTGCGTGCCCTGCTGGCCGGTGAGCTGCTGGTGGCCAAGGCGAACCTGCTGGTGCGATGGCGGAGAGATGCGGACCGGGCAGCGCCGTTCGTGCCGGTGCCGAACCCTCTCGGCGGTCGCGCGTGACCCGGCCGGTCTATGTCCACGACCTCGACGCGCTGGCCGGGCACGCCCGGGCGATCCGCGCCGCCTTGCCGCCGGAGGTCGAGCTGCTGTACGCGGTGAAGGCGAACCCGGAGCCGGACGTGCTGCGCACGCTGGCACCGGTCGTCGACGGCTTCGAGACCGCCAGCCGGGGCGAGTTGCGACGCCTCGCCCAGGTGCTGCCCGAGCGGGCGGCTGCCGCGTACGCCGGTCCGGGCAAGACCGACGCGGATCTGGCCGCGGCACTCGCCGCCGGGGTGGCCCGGATCCACGTGGAGTCCCCGGCCGAGCTGCGCCGCCTTGGCGCGCTGGCGGTCTCCGCCGAGGTGCGGGCGCGGGTGCTGCTGCGGGTGAACCTGCCACTGGAGGCGCCCGGGGCGAGCCTGGTGATGGGCGGGCGTCCCAGCCCGTTCGGAATGGACCCGGCTGAGGCGGTGGCCTGCGCCCGCCGTCCACCGGCCGGGGTCGAGGTGCGAGGCGTGCACGTCCACCTGGCCAGCGGACTGGACGCGCCGCTCGCCGCCATGGTGGCGGAAGCCGTGGTCCGCTGGTCGGTCAGCGAGGTCGGGGCCCGGGAGGTAGACGTCGGCGGTGGCATGGCAGTCGACTACGTGGACCCGGCAGCCCGCTTCGACTGGGCCAGCTACGGGCGGGCACTGGCCGGCGTGTGTGACGCGTATCCGGGGGTGCGGCTTCGCGTCGAGCCGGGCCGGTCGGTCACCGCCTACTGCGGGGCGTACCTGACCGAGGTGATCGACGTGAAACGCTCCTACGGCGAGTGGTTCGCAGTGGTCGCGGGCGGCACCCACCACCTTCGTACACCGGCGGCCAAGGGCCATGCGCAGCCGTTCACCGTGCACCAGCGGTACAGCGGTGACGGGCCGTGCACCGACGGCGGGCCGGTCACTGTAGTCGGGCAACTGTGCACACCGAAGGACGTGCTGTCCCGCACGACGCACGCCGGGCCGGTGGGCGTCCGCGACGTGCTGGTGTTCGCCATGGCCGGCGCGTACGCCTGGAACATCAGCCACCGCGACTTCCTGCTCCACGAGCCGCCGGATTTCCGTACCGGCGACCCGCACCGCGTCGCCGCCGAGTGGGGCGGCCGGCCGATGACAGGTCAGGACTTGGCGCGGTCATTCCGCCAGTAGCTTATAGACGCCAACCCGGCCGGCGGCACCCGGCGATCCGCGGCTTGGTGGAAGATGCGCGGGCTACTGCGATCACGGGCAGCGAATTTCGCGCTCACGTGCCGCGGGCGGGGTGACTGCCGGGCCGCGGTCTGGTCGTGCGGGCGAGCAGGTGCACGGACGACAGACTTAGGATGAGCAGGATCAGCGCCTCCCGCACCGGCAGCAGGATGGTCAGCGGAGCAAGCGCGGCGACCAACAGGGTCAGGGCCCGGGGGCGGGTCACGGTACGGCGTGCGCGCCGCCACACGAGGTGGTCGGTCAGCAGGAAGACGATTAGGCCGCACACGAGAATGACTTGCCCGGCCGGCGTCGCCGGGCCGAGCTGTCCGGGTATGGCCAACGATGTGCGCAGGCCGAAGGCGACCAGGACGAGGCCGACGACCAGGAACAGGTGCAGGTACGTGTAGGCGTCCCGGGCCAGAGTTCCACGTTGCCGCGGCGTGGTCAGCTCGGTGAACCGTTCGCCGATGACGACGTCGGTGCCGACGTAGGTCCACCAGAGGGCGGACAGCAGGAGAGCGCCGAGTGCTACGCAGAGGAGCGCGGGTCCGGAGGCGGGCAGGCCGGCGACGGCCATTCCGGTGGAGATCACCGCTTGGCCGAGCGCGATGAGGATGATCAGGTTGTAGCGGCCCATCCATTTGCTCACCTGACCGAGCTGCCAGTTGCGGGCTCCGGTGAGATAGCCGCTGCTCAGGTCGACGGCGATGCCGGCCACCCAGAGCGCTGTGCTCAGGGGTGTCGCCGGGCCGGTGGCCCCGCCGGCGAGCACGGCGCCCACCAGCAGTACGGCGGCGACACACGTCGGCGCGGCGGCTCGTATCACGGCCGTGGGCAGCGCGGTGTCTCGCCGGAGCGGGATCCAGAGCGCGGCGAGTTGCAGGACGCGCACCGCCACGTACGTGAGGACGACGATCGCGGGACCGGGCAACCCTCCGGGCACGTGACTGAACGCCTGTGGCGTGGCGATCCCGAGCATCAGGGTCAGGGTCACCTCAGTGAGCACGATCAACCGCCGGACGTTCGCCGACCCGCGTACCACAGTCGTGTACCAGGTGTGGTTGATCCAGGACCACCAGAGCAGGGCGAGGACGGCCAGCCCGTGGAACACGCCGGTCGCCCCCGGGTGCCGGGTCATGAGGACAGTGACCTGGATGAACGCGTACACGAACACGAGGTCCAGGAACAGGTCTTCCGGGGTGGCCTCGACCTCGCGCCCGGCCGTCACGGCGACCACCCGGTGCAGGCCGCGGTGACGCTTCCGGAGCACCGTCACATGCGCGAGCACCACGCAGACCAGGGCCCCGGCGAGGATCCCGAGCGATGCCACGGCCTCCACCGTGCGGGCCACCGGCGCCAGCAGCGCGACCAGGACGATGCCGAGTAGCGGACCCCGGCCGATTCGCCGGACCATGCGCCACTCGAACGCCACCAACCCGAGCAGGTACAGGACGACCCCGCCGTAGAGACTGAACAGAGCCGGGGCGTCCCACTTCTCTGCGGTGTCGATCTCGGTGGCGCCCAGCGCGTGCTTGAGCCCGAACGCCACCAGGATGAGCCCGGCGATCATCGGCAGGTGCAGGAGGGTGTACGCGTCGCGGGCCAGCCGGGACCGGGCGTGGTGGGGGACGGACTCCAGCGTCTGTTCCGCGTCGAGCGCCGCGATGTCGAAGTACGCCCACCAGAGGAACGCCACGACGAGGAGCGCGAGCCCGGAGCCGGCGAGCACGGACCAGGTGATCGCGGGTGTGCCGGCGAACCCCCGGCTCGTGCCGATCGAGATGATCGTCTCGCCCAAGGCGATCAGCATGATCAGGTTGTGCCGCTCTGCCCAGTGCCGCACCGACCTGAGCTGCCAACTGCCGGTGCCTGGAGCGCGCAGCCCGACGTAGTCGACGGCGGTCGCCACCGCGAAGAGCAGGATCTGCAGCAGCCCGGCGCTGCGTCCGGGTGCGAGGTGGCTGGGCAGCAGCGCCCCGCACAGCAGCAGGACGGCGCTGGCGGCCAGGGGTAGCCAGGCCTGCCGGGCGGGTGCGATCGACTGCTGCGTCGAGCGTCGCCGGCTCCGCATGATGATCAACAGCGACACGGCTCGGATGCTCAGAAAGCCGACGACGAAGACGAGAGGTGCGGAGAGCCCGGCGTGCCGGTCGACGAACACATCCGGAATCGCGACGGCGACCAGCAGGAGCGCGGTCGCAACCATGAACATGACGATTGGCAGGATCCCGCGGTCGAGCCGGACCAGGTTTCCGACCCAGGCGTACCCGGCCCAACTGCGCCACAGCAGCAGGAGCACGAGCCCGCCTTGGACCAGCGCGTCGAAGGCCGACCGCGCGGCCATGAGGCCGGCGACGTTCATGAAGGCGAAGACAAACACGAGATCGAGGAAGAGCTCGGCTCGCGTCACCCCGCCGTGCGTCGCGACCAGGGTTCGCCGGACGCCCAGCCCGGCTCCGGCCACCTCATCCTCTCCGCTGGTCACCCGACCACTGTTGCAACCTCTCATGCCGCCGACAGGTGAATCCGCGACCGTGCGACGACCTCGGCGTGGAACGAGCCCGGCCGGTCCGCGATCGCCGATGCCGACATCGCCCACGCCACGTGCGGCGGGGGCGATGACTCACGGCGCCGCCGACGCCTGGCCGCACTCCCCCCGGGGCAGAGGCAGGTGCCCTCGTGGTGATTCATCCCGTACGGCCAGCCGGTACGGCCTCGTCTGCCCCCGCGCTCGCGCGGTGGCCCAGTACGACAAGCGCTACGGCGAAGGCAGGTGCCCGTCCGGCTGGCCGACCTGCCGGACCAGCGGCCGGGCAGGTGCAGAGCCCTCGGTCCGTGCGTTCCGCGCCGCGCCGGTAGGGGCCAGGGCCAGCCGTCGGCGCCGGAGAGAGGCGACTACCTCGTCGGCGGCACCGACCATTCCACCCGGGGCGGTTCAGACCGGGTTCGGCAGCGCGCATCCGCCGACCACGACTACCGCGACCCGGCCCATCTTCTAGCCCCTCGTCACCCTCTCGTCGCACGCAAGCACTCCGCTGCCGCGACGGCTTGCTGTCCCGCAGGGCGGACACACCGACCACGTCGGCCCACCGCCCCATACGATGGACAACGGCGCTGGTGCGCCCCCCCCGCCGCGCGAGTGGGGCGCCGTAAGAGGGAACCCGGTGCGAATCCGGGACTGCCCCGCAGCGGTGAGTGGGAACGACAGCCGTCAACGAAGCACTGGACCGCGAGGTCTGGGAAGCGACGGCCAGTAGGTGACCGGGTGGATCCGGTCGTGCCGCGAGTCCGAAGACCTGCCCGCACTGCGCGTACCGCCGGTGCGCGCCGTCGGCGGCCTCTCGGGAGGGCCAGGGCGGAAAGCCGGTACGCGACAGCCGTACCCCGCCTTCCCCTTCCCCCGTGGCCGCCAGGCACCTCGAGGGAAGGACCACAGTGACAACCTCATTCGGGCAGAGCACAGTGCTCGGCTACCCCCACATCGGCGCGCACCGCGAGTTGAAGAAGGCGGTCGAGGCCTACTGGGCGGGCCGGATCGACGCCGAGAAGTTGGCGGCGACCGCTGCCGCACTACGGGAGGAGGTCTGGCGGACGCTGCGCGACGCGCGCCTGGATGCGATCCCGTCGAACACGTTCTCCTACTACGACCACGTGCTCGACACGGCCGTCGCTGTCGGCGCGATCCCGCACCGGTTCGCCCGCCTCGGCCTCGGCGATCTCGACACCTACTTCGCGATGGCCCGGGGCGTCGATGCCGAGCCGGCGCTCGAACTGACGAAGTGGTTCGACACCAACTACCACTATCTGGTCCCCGAGATCGGCTCCGACACCACCTTCGCGGCGAATCCCGACAAGGCGCTGCGCGAGTACCGTGAGGTCCGCGATCTGGGAATCGACAGCCATCACCGGATCGGGGCGCATCGAGGGTGGGGCGGGGTGGCCGGTGTGCTGCGGGGAGGGTTCCTCATCCGCGACCGCAAGTACACCGCCGCCTTTCGATCACGCCTTCGCCGCCCGAACTCGGCGGAGATGTCTGGGGCGCAAGACGGCGGAGAGCGTGGTGCTGTCGGAACACTGAGCGCAATTCGGTCCCCCGCCGGTGGCCAAACTCGGACGCCTGCCGGACGCCTGGGTCAAGTCCACCGGTAACAACGCAGCGCTCGTGAGGGCAGACCGCAGGGTCCGCGGGTACCGGGGTCCCGCGCCTCCCGGCCTGCCGGTCAAGGCGCCGATCCGATGGTGGGCAGGCCGCAGGCGCCGACGGGGCCCAGCGCCTGGGACGCTCCGGTGCGACCTCCGCGACAACCACCCTCAGTGGCTGCCCTGCACCCGCAGCGAGTACAAACCCTGGCCTCCCCAGAAACCCATAAAGGCCAACTCTGTGGGCGAAAGGTGCGTAGCGTTCAGGTGGGCCTGTGCCGAGGACCCACCCCACCGGCAGAAAGGGTATGAGATGTCGCTCGACGCGTTCCGCATCCCCGGCGGCTCCTTGGACGACTTGATCAGTCGGTTCTTCGGCGGAGACCCGTTCGCGGGACGTCCGGTGGAGCGGGTCGACCTGTCCCGGCTGCTCTCCACCGAGTCGCGGCAACTCCTGCAACGGGCAGCCGAGCAGGCTACGGAGTGGGGCAGCCCGTACCTCAATGTCGAGCACCTGCTGTGGGCCGCAGCCCAGGCCGACCCCACCCGCCGGATGCTCGGCGCGAGCGGCGCCGACCCCGACGACCTGGCCCGCCAGATAGAGTCGGCCGTCCCCAAGGGCAGGCCACGCGAGGACACGCCTCCGCTCGCGCCGGCGGCGAAGCGCGCCCTGCTCGACGCGCACCGCGAGTCGCGACGGTCCGGCGCGACGTACATCGGCCCCGAACACCTCCTGCTCGGCATCGCCGCGAACCCGGAGACGACCGCGGGCCGGGCGTTGCGGGCGCTCGGTGGGGCCGTCACCGGGCCCACGCCGCCGGCGGGCGGTGCCGACGGGCGCGGAGCCAGCAGCACCCCCACCCTTGACCAGTACGGGCGGGACCTCACCGAGGACGCCCGGGCCGGTCGGCTCGATCCGGTCGTCGGCCGTGATGACGAGATCGACGACACGATCGAAGTGCTCTCCCGGCGTACGAAGAACAATCCGGTGCTCACCGGCGAGCCGGGCGTCGGCAAGACGGCGATCGTCGAGGGCATCGCGCAGCGCATCGTCAACGACGAGGTGCCCGAAACCCTGGCCAACCGGCGTGTGGTCGCACTCGACCTGTCCGGGATGGTGGCGGGCACCAAGTACCGCGGTGAGTTCGAAGAGCGCCTGAAGAACGTGATCCAGGAGGTGACGTCGGGCGAGGACGGGCTGATCCTCTTCATCGACGAACTGCACACCGTTGTCGGCGCGGGCGGCGGTGGCGAGGGGGCGATGGATGCCGGCAACATGCTCAAGCCCGCCCTGGCCCGCGGCGAACTGCACGTGGTCGGTGCGACGACACTGAACGAGTACCGTCGCTACATCGAGAAGGATCCTGCGCTGGAGCGCCGGTTCCAGCCGATCCTGGTGTCGGAGCCGAGCGTGGAGGACACCGTCGCGATCCTCAAGGGCATACGTGACCGGTACGAGGCGCACCATCAGGTGCGCTACACGGACGAAGCGCTGGACGCCGCGGCTGAACTGTCCCACCGCTACATCACCGACCGGTTTCTGCCGGACAAGGCCATCGACCTGCTCGACCAGGCGGGGGCCCGGGTCCGGCTTCGTTCCCGCACCCCGGCTCCGGACAAGAAGGAGATCGAAAGGCGGCTGTCCCAGCTGCGCCGGGAGAAGGACAGCGCGGTGGCGAACGAGGATTATCAACGCGCGGGTGCGCTGAAAGCCGAGATCGGTGCGGCCGAGCGGGATCTGGCGGCGGCGCAGGAGGGCACGCCTCCGGTGCCCGAGGTGCATATGAGCGACATCGCCGAGGTGGTCAGCCGCCGTACCGGTGTTCCCGTCACCCAGCTCACGGAGGTGGAGAAGCAGAGGCTGAGGCGCATCGAGGAGCAACTGCACGAGCGCGTGGTCGGCCAGCACGAGGCCGTACGGGCTGTGGCGGCCGCCGTACGCCGATCGCGTTCCGGGCTGAGCGACCCCCAGCGACCCGACGGGTCGTTCCTCTTCCTCGGCCCCACCGGCGTCGGCAAGACTGAACTGGCTAGAGCCCTCGCCGCGGCGCTCTTCGGCGACGAGTCCAGCATGATCCGCTTCGACATGAGCGAGTTCCAGGAGCAGCACACGGTCAGCCGGCTGGTCGGAGCGCCCCCGGGCTACGTCGGGTACGAGGAGGCCGGTCAGCTCACCGAGGCGGTCCGGCGCCGGCCATACTCGGTGCTGCTCTTCGACGAGGTGGAGAAGGCGCATGCGGATGTGTTCAACGCGCTGCTGCAGGTGCTCGACGACGGTCGCCTCACCGACGCGCAGGGTCGCACGGTCGATTTCAGCAACACCATCCTGATCATGACGAGCAACATCGGCGCGGACCGCATTCTGGCCGCGCAGGCGGCAGGGCGTCCGGTCAACGACCAGCGCGAGGAACTGATGGGGCTGCTGGGGCAGCGGTTCCGGCCGGAGTTCCTCAACCGGATCGACGAGATCATCGTCTTCACCGGCCTGGACCGGGACCAGCTCCTTGAGATCACCGGCCTGCTGCTGGACCGCACCCGCCGTCGGTTGCACGCACAGAACATCAACCTCGAGATCAGCCCGGACGCCACGCAGTGGCTGGCCAACCGGGGCTACCAGCCCGAGTACGGGGCGCGGCCACTGCGGCGCAGCATCCAGCGCGAGTTGGAAGACCGGCTGTCGACCCTGCTGCTCGATGACGGGGCGAATCCGGGCGACACCATCGATGTCAATGTCGTCGGCGGCGAGCTCGACCTCTCGGTCCGGCCCGCCGCCGTACCGGCTGGCACGTGACACCCGACGAGCAGCTCGGCGAGCCGTCGCGGTGTGTCCCGGGGGCTCCACCCCGGCGAGTTGTTGCAGCAGATCATCCAAACCGCGGCCGTGCTGGGAGGGCTTGACGACGACGCCGGCGCAGGCCGGTCAGCCTGCGGGACAACCGCCCGGCCAACCCCCTGTGCCTGAAGGACGTCGCCATCGGCCCCCAATGCGTAGAAGGCGCTGCGCCGCACGGGCGGCATCCGCTGCACCCCACTGAATGACGGCACCGTGAGCGCCGGACCGGTCGACGTGACGGTCAGTCGCTGACAACCGGCCGCCATCACCGGCTGGCCGTCTGGAGGCGGCCGGTGATCGTCCTCAGGCAGCGCCGACGTCGGTGGTGAAGGTCGCGAAGGCGAGCAGGCCGGAGTAGGCGGCCAGGCCGATGGTGAACCAGGTGAAGCTGGAGTGCCTTTCGGGGGCCAGTTCGTCGACGAAAATGTTGAGCAGGATCCCGCCACCCAGGAAGGCGGTGAGCACGTTCATCAGCACGCCGGTGGGCTGGACGGCGACCGCGGTCACCCAGCCGCCGGCGGCGCCGGCGACCAGGACGAGGCGCCACCCGGTGGTGAGGCTGACCGGGAAGTGCTCGGCCAGGACGCCGTCGGTGGCCAGCACGTGCAGCCCCATGGCGACGGCGAACAGCACCGCCGGCCCGAGCCCCGCGTCCAGCTTAGTCGCCAGGGTGTACGTGATCAGGCCGCTGTACAGGGCGAAGAAGCCGAGCTGGAACCCGAAGACCAGCCGGCTGGGCTCTTGCCGGCGCTGCTGCGAGCGGTGGGTGACACGTTCCAGGGCGTAGAACGTGAAGAAGCCGACCAGCGCGACGAGGAACAGCACGAATCCGCGGGCCGGGGTGGGCCTGATCTCCTCCTCCAGGACGTGGGCCACCGCCTGGTTGCCCTCCGCGAGGCGCGGCAGCAGGTAGAGGAACACGTACGCGGCGGCGATGCCGCCACCGAGGGACGTCGCCGCGTGGGTGGGCACCGGCAGTCTCCGGCGGATGGCCGGCGCGAGAAGGTGCAGGGCTCCCAGCGCCACCGCCGCCGCCAGCGCCGCCCACAGGCTGCCCGCCCGGGTGAGCGTCACCGGGGCGGTGGGTTGCCGGCGGCCGGCTTGGAGCCCTGGAAGATGCCGAACAGCCAGAGCAGGGAGGGCGCCAGCAGCAGCGCTCCGACCGCGAGGACGGCGAGCACCGTGGCGAGCACGGTGGGATCACCGGCCGCCTCGGTGACGGTCAGGTCGGGCGGCAGCAGGTCTGGGTACTGGGCGGCGCCCCAGGCCCAGAGGACGGCCGCGACCGCGAGGGCCGCGGTCACCCGCACCGCCCGGTAGCGGCCGGTGGCGATCAGCACCAGCGACCCGAGCCCCGCGGCGAACGAGAGCAGCACCAGGGCGAGCGCCCGGCCCCGAAGATCGGCGAAAAGGTCCGGCGCGTCGGCGGCGACGACGGCCAGCCCGGCCGCCGCGCCGACGCCCACCGCTATGCCGGTGACCAGGGCGCGGCGGCGGAACTGGGCCACCAGGTCGGCGGCACCGGCGCGGCGCGCGTCGTGGATGAGGTAGACCGCGGCGAGGTACGCGCACACGCCGATCGCGAGCAGTCCGCCGTAGATGGAGGTGGGATTGAGCCAGCTGCGCCAGATGTCACCCTCGGTGATGCCGGGTGGGACGCGACCGGAGGCGACTGCGCCGACGATCGAGCCGAGGAAGAACGGGGTGGCCACCGAGGAGAGCGCGAAGGTGGCGCCGTAGAGGCGTTGCTCGGTGAGGGTGTGACTGGCCTTGCGGAAGGCGAAGGCCGCGCCACGACCGATGATGCCCAGCGCGGCCAGGGTCAGCGGGATGTAAAGGGTGGAGGCGAACGCGGCGAACGCGGGCGGAAAGGTGGTCCAGAACAGGGTGATCACCAGGATCAGCCAGACGTGGTTGGCCTCCCACACCGGGCCGATCGAGTGCGCGATCAGTTCCCGGCGGGCTGCGCCGCGGCGCGCCCCGCCGGCGAGGAGGTCCCAGATCCCGGCGCCGAAGTCCGCGCCGGCGAGCAGGGTGTAGAGCGTCAGACCGGCCAGCAGCACCCCGAGCAGGACGTCGACGACGGTCATCGGCCGCTGTCCACCGGTTCGGGTACGCCCTTCTGCGGAGCGACCGGCTCGTCGCGGTGGCAGGCCATCCGCCACAGAACCGCGACGGTGGCGACGGTGAGCACCGCGTAGACGGCGGCGACCAGGGCCAGGCCGGTGGCCAGGCCCGGCGCCGGATTTACCGCCTCGGCGGTGCGCAGCACGCCGTACACGATCCAGGGTTGCCGCCCGACCTCGGTGACGACCCAGCCGGCCTCGACCGCGACGGCGGCGGCGACCCCGGACAGGGCGGCGGCCCGCAGGAACCACGGCGAGCGCGGCGGATCCCGACGCCGCCACCACGCAAGCGCCCACCAGGCGGAAAGCGCTACCAGCCCGAAGCCGATGGCCACCATCAGCTGGAACGCCCACTTGACCACCGTCACCGGTGGCTCCTGATCGTCGGGCACCTGGTCCAGGCCCATGACCACGGCGTCCGGATCCCACCTGGCCAGCAGCGACAGGGCGTTGGGCACCTCGACTGCGTACCGCAGTTCCCCGTCGACGTAGACGCCGCCGAGCGAGAGCGGCGCGCCGGCCTCGGTGCGGGCCAGCCCCTCCATCGCGGCGAGCTTGGTGGGCTGGTACTCCGCGACGAAGTGCGCCGCCCAGTCGCCGACCACGACCTGCACCGGGGAGAGCACTGCAGCGACGGTGAACGGGATGGCGAAGCCGAGCCGGTGGTAGCGGTCCCGGCGGCCGCGCAGCAGGGCCACCGCGTAGACGCTGGCGATGCCGAAGCCGGTCACCATGAACGCCGCGACGATCATGTGCAGGGTCTGCGGCGGCGTCGCCGGGTTGAACATCGCCTGCCACGGCCTGACGTCGGTGACCTCGCCGGAGACCAGGTCGAAGCCGCGGGGCTGGTTCATCCAGGCGTTTGCCGACACCACGAAGAACGCGGACGCCACGCCCGCGACACAGACCGGCAGTCCGGAGAGCAGGTGCACCCGGGGTGGCACCCGGTCCCAGGCGTACAGGTAGATCCCGACGAAGATGGCCTCGACGAAGAACGCGATGCCCTCCATCGCGAACGGCAGGCCGATCACGTCGCCGAAGCGGCCCATCAGGCCGGGCCAGAGCAGCCCCATCTCGAACGACAGGATGGTCCCCGACACCGCGCCGACCGCGAACAGCACGCCCATCGCCTTGGCCCAGCGGTGCGCCAGCCGGGTGAAGGTCGGGTCCCCGGTGCGCAGACCGCGCCACTCGGCGAAGACGGTGACCGCCGGCATGCCGACGCCGAACGAGGCGATCACGATGTGCCAGCCCAGGGACAGGGCCATCTGCACCCGCGCCGCCATGAGGTCTCCCGGGGCGGCGTCCTGGGCGAGCAGGTCAACCAGCATCGGGTTCCCCACCTTCGTTGCGTGTCAGCCCTATGGTGGTCTAACGGCCCGGCTGCTGGTCGGCAACGCGAATGCCGCATCCCGGGCGCGGAATCAGGGCTTGTACTCGCTGCGGGTGCGGGGCAGCCACTGCGGGTGCTTCTCCCGCAGGTAGCGAACCATCGCCTCGCGCAGGTCGCAGCGGAGGTCCCAGGCGCTCGGCCCGTCGGCGGCGGACGCCTGGATCTGGATGACGACGGTCTGCGGGTTGGCATCGACCATCTGAAGCACCCACTGATGCCGGTCCCACAGCGGCGACGCCTCGATCAGGCGCTGCGCCTCGACGCGCAGGTCGTCCAGGTTGGCGGTGTGGTCGACGTGGATCTGGACCTTGCCGACCACCCGGGTCTCGTGTCGCGTCCAGTTCTGGAACGGGCGCTCGGTGAAGTAGGTCGTGGGCAGGATGAGCCGGCGGTCGTCCCAGAGCCGGATCACCACGTTAGTCAGTTTCACCTCCTCGACGCGACCCCACTCGCCGTCGATGACGAGCACGTCACCGATGTAGAGGCCGTCCGCGAAGGCGACCTGGATGCCGGCGAAGGCGTTGCCCAGCGCGGTCCGGGCGGACAGGCCGATCACGGCGCCGATCACACCGGCCGAGGTGAGCACCGAGATGCCGAACAGGCGTATCGGCTCGAAGGTGGTCATGATCAGACCGATCGCGACGATCGTGACCGCCGTCGAGGTCAACCGTCGCACCGGCCGGATCTGGGTGCGGGTGCGGCGGATCCGACGGTCGGCCATCACCCCGGCCGGCAGCCGGCTGAACGCCACGATCTCGGCGACGTGCAGCGCCCTGACCACCAGCAAGGCGACGCTGCCGATCAGCAGCAACAGGATGGCGTGCCGGCCCTCGCGCAGCCACCGGCCCGGCCCTCCCGGCAGCGCGGCGTAGAGGCCAGCGAGTAGCAGAACGGCGGTCGTCGGGCGGCGGCAGGCCTGGCGCAGCGGCGCCAGCAGCCATTTGTAGCGACCATGGGCGATCCGGTTGACGAGTACGCCGCTGAGCACGTCCACCAGCACGGCCGCCGCCACCGCGGCCAGCATGATCACCGCTCGGCCCATCAGCTGCCGTTCACCGCGATACCGATGGTCATTACTTCCGCTCCCGTCCGGGTCGTCCCCACGGCAGCGTGTCACGAGACGGCCGATCGCCGGGCGTACATCGCGACCGGCCGAAGTCCCCCGGCGGCCGCGGCACGCGGCGCCGCCGCCCGGGGCTCGGGTGGCGAGGAGGTCGCCCGTGACCATCCGCGCTAGCCGAATCCGCCGTGGGAGGCAAAAACCAGGCCGCGGTGCACACCTGGTACCCGGCCAAGTTCGGCGGAGGTCCGGTGGCGCCGTTGCGGACCGTCGCCGATGCCATTGCCACCTGGCCCGAGTACGCCACCGCCGTGGCCGTACGCCTCGACGCGCATGACCAGATCACGGTATGCGCGCCCCACGGCCCCGACGATCTGCTCGATGGGGTGTGGCGGCGCAACCCGGCCAGGGCCAGCGCGGAGATCTCCCGGCGGCGACTCGCCCGCCACCGCCCCACCGAACGCTGGCCTGGTGTCCGCGTCGTGATGTGACCCGGCGCTCGAAGCCCGCTGCCCGAGTCGACCTGCTAATCGCAGGGTGCCCCGTTGCGACATGTGAGTGCGTCTAAGGATGTCTCGTAACTCGGTGATGGCGTTGCCGCGCAACGGTTCCTGGATCAGCCGGCCAGGATGATGTTGTGGAGGTGGGCGATGCCGGATGCGGTGTCGGCCAATGTGTGGGCGGCGCGGCGGTAGTCGCGCAGGATCTTGAAGCATTTCATGCGGGCCAGGGCGTGTTCGACCTGCGCTCGGACCGAGCGATCCTGCTTGTTCAGGTCCGCCTTCCACTCGGGCAGATCACTGCCGTCAGCGGGCTTGCGGTACGGGATGATTACCTCAGGATTGCCGCGGTAGGCGCCGTCTGCCATGACCGGTCGGCCGGCCAGCTTTTAGAACTCCTGACCCCGATGATTCGCCGGTGACGGCCGCTTGTTCGACCAGGCCCGCAGCTATCGACCAATGTTGATGGAGTGCGTGGTCTGGGCGGGGGCGGCGGCGAGGTGCGTCTGTGGCAGCACCACGACGTGCTGACCTGCCAGGTCAGCGACAACGGGCCCGGGCTGGGCGAGATTGCCGTCGCGCTGCCGTCGCCTGATGGTTTCCGAGCGTCGGCAAGGTGTGACGCATCAGCTGACCGGCCACAGCCCTGGCCCGGTATGCGGTGACCAGGCGATCATGGCCGGAAAGCAGGCCCGGATGGCGCGCCCAGCTACCCAACGGCTGTCGAGACGGCACAGCGCAGCAGAGGAGTGGTATGTCTGACGAGCTCGGCGTGACAGGCACTCCCGCGTTCGTGCGCGGCTCACCGTGTGACGTCGCGGTGATCGGAGCGGGCATGGTCGGCTTGTCCACGGCCTGGTTCCTGCAGGAAGCCGGCGCACGGGTGACGGTCTACGAGCGTCATCACGCTGGCGCCGGCTCGTCGTGGGGCAACGCCGGCTGGCTGACCCCGGGGCTGACCGCCCCACTGCCGGAACCTGCGGTGCTGCGTTACGGTCTACGCGCGGTGCTCAGCGCCCGATCCCCGGTGTACCTGCCGCTGCGGGCCGACCGTGACCTGTGGCGTTTCCTGCTGTCGTTCGTGTTCTACAGCACCGCCCGGCGGTGGCGACGGGGCATGGCCGCCTACGTCCCCCTCAACGAGCGCTGCCTGGATGCCTTCGATGCCCTCGCGGCCGGCGGTGTGAGCGCCGTGACGACGCCGGCGGAACCCTTCCTGGCCTGCTTCGCCCGCGAGCGTGACAGCCGTGGGCTGCTGGACGAGCTGGAACAGATGGGCGACGCCGGTCAGGACGTCACCTTCCGCCCGGTGACCGGACAGGTGGTCCGATCGATGGAGCCCGTTCTGAGCGACCGGGTCGGTGCCGCCGTCCAGATTTTCGGGCAGCGGTACCTGAACCCTTCCGAGTTCATCCCGTCGCTGGCGGATGCGGTCCGGGCCCGCGGCGGCCGCATCCTCGACAACAGCGAGGTGACCGGTCTGCAGCCGGCAACCACGGACGTCCGCGTCACCGGCCCATTCGGGCAGCAGCGCCGCCATGACGCTGTGGTCATCGCCACCGGAGCGGCCTTCGGTGAGCTGGCGGCACGCTTCGGCGTACGTCGCCCGGTGCAGGCCGGGCGCGGCTACAGCTTCAGCGTGCCTGTCGAACGGATGCCCGCCGGCCCGCTGTACTTCCCGGCGCAGCGGGTCGCCTGTACTCCGTTGGGCAGCCGGTTGCGGGTAGCCGGGATGATGGAGTTCCGCCGGCCCGCCGACGAGTTGGACCCGCGACGCATCACCGCCGTCGTCGACGCGGTGCGGCCGTTGCTCAACGGGGTGAACCTTGATGACCGTCGCGACGAGTGGGTCGGTTCCCGGCCGTGCACTCCTGACGGCCTGCCGTTGATCGGCGCGACCGCCGCGCCGCGGGTGTTCGTCGCCGGTGGCCATGGCATGTGGGGCATCGTCCTGGGGCCGATCACCGGACAGTTGGTGGCCCAAGCGGTGCTCAAGGGTGAGGTGCCCGCGGAGCTGGCGCCGTTCGACCCGCTGCGCTAGCGGGTGCGTCAGCGCTGCCGAAGCCCCTGCCGAACGTCCGGAACGATCAATTCAAGGTGGTCCGATGCTGGTGGCGAGCTCTCGCTCGCACACCGTCACTGCGTTGGCGGCGTTCAAAGCTGTCCATCTCACGGCCCCGCGGCCGATCGCCGCAGTTTCCGACGGTTGCTCCTCGAGCAGGACGGCGACTGGGCAACGCAGCCCGCAGCCGTCGGGTCGAGACCCACGGCGAGCGAGGTAGTTCACGACACCCACCGATCGCCAGGGCGAAGCCGTTCGAGCTTCCGCCCTCTTGCTTCCCGAAGCACTTTCGGCCTCCCGACCAAAAAGCGGTACATGAGCGTCGACATCGAAGTATCCGATCAGGCTGGCTCGCCGGCCTCCGTGCGTCGCTGAGCGAGGACTTCGCCGCCCAGACGACCGGCTCAAGGAACTGACGGAGATCTCGGCCGACACCGGCGACCCCGGCGAAGCACACAACCGGGCGGCACTGGTGACGGCCACCCGGCACAACCTCGAACAGATCACCGGTGCGCTGCGACGCATCGCCGAGGGCAGCTACGGCCGCTGCGAGAAATGCGGCGGCCTCATCCCCGCCGAACGGCTCGAAGTGCTACCGCATACCCGGTTCTGCGTCCCCTTCCAGCAGAAACACAAGGGCTGACGGAATGCCGCGGCAGCGGCCGCGCCGGCCTCGTCGCCGGCGCGGCCGCTGATCATGGCAGCACTCAGCCCCGTCACCCGGCAGCCGGATGGCGGGGCTGCCGAGTGGTTGTGACATCCACGTCGATGACGTCCAGGATGCCCAGCAGTCCCGCCAACGCGATCGCCTCGCTACGCGAGAGGGTCAGGCTGCAGGTGGCATCGGGATCGTCGCTGACGCCGTGGATCAGCTCGCGTCGACCGCCGGCGTAGTGGGTGACAACGCCGACCCGATGACCGGTGACGGTGGTGAATGCGTGGCACTCTCCGATGCCCGGCAGCGGTGTGAATTCGACGTCCATGACAAACTCCGGAAGAAGACGACCGCAACCGCGGCCGGGAAGTGGATACGGATGCGGGACCGGCCCACGTCAGCTCGTGAGTAGCCGGCGCAGGCCGGTGAGCGTGGCCAGCGGCGGTTCGGCGGGCATCGTGATGGAGCGGCCGGTCAGCGCGGCCAACCTCGCGGCGGCTCCGGCGGCGGTCGCACCACCACCGGTGAGCAGCAGCCGCCGCTGACCACCCCGCGGACGGTCGAGACGGCGCACACAGTCGGCGATCGCCGGGATCCGGTCGACGGATCCGGCGTCATCGACACGCTCCGCCGCGACGATGCTGCGGTCACAGATGCGTGCCACTTCGGTACGTCCGGATCCGATGTCCACCACGACCACGTCACCGCCCGGGTCAGGACGGCAGGCCAGAGCAGCCGCGAGTGGCTCCTCCACTGCATTGACCCGTCCACCGACGGCACGGCGGACCGCGGCGACAAGCACGTTGCGCTGGCGCAGGGTCGCGGTCGCCGGCACACCGACCAGTACGGGATAGGCGGTGTCGGAAGGTAGGCGGAGATCGGCGGTCAGCAACCGGAGCAGGTGCACGCAGGCGAAGAAGTCGCGCACCACGCCGTTGCGCACCGGCCACGTGGCGGTCACACCGCGGGTCTGAGCGGTCAGCGCGGCTCGTCCGGCCACGTGCCGGTCGGTGCTGGGGCGGCAGAGCACCGTCGGTTCAGTGATCACCGTTCCAGCCTGCGGCGTCCACAGCCGGACGGTGGACGTTCCGAGGTCAAGGGCAAGGCACGACTGTACGCCCGGACGAGCGTAGGCGCCGGCGGTCAGCATGTCGTCCACCCGGGTACGTCGGGGACCAGGTGTCGAGGGCTAACGAAGGGAAGCGACGTCGCCGGCAGGTCAATGGGCATGCAGAAGCGAAAGTCATGAATGAAGGGTGGCATGGTGCTCCCAGCCAAGGGGCAGCGTCGTGTCCGACGCCGCGCAACGGGCGGCTTCAGGCGGTGAGCGTCCACGTCGGCGGGGCCCGGTCCGCCGACCACGCCGGTACACAGCCCGGGACCGCACGGCGGGTCAGCCGGAAGACGATGCACAACCCGATGTCCCGGGCGGTGGACACGACCAACACCAGCACAGCCCAGACGAGCAACGTCGGCACCGCAACTCGCCGGCCGACGCCCCCGAAGCCGCGCCCGTCATCCATGTCGGCCACCATAGCCGTCCAGAACAGGAAGGGCCACGACAGCACTCAAGCGGTCGACCGAGGTCTCGGTCATCCGGCCCGCACCGCAGCCAGTGACCGCGGGCCGGTTGCCGGGCATCGGCAACGAGCGCGACGAAGTTGCGCCGGATCCGACCGCTTTCACTGAGCTGTTCAGCGGCGACGATGGGATTCGGTAAACGCTTGTATCAATGGAAGTGATCGGTGTAACCGTGCCCGCGAACGTCCTCTCGTCCGACCAGCGCGCTGCCGGTATGTGTCGCTCTGCCCCGCAGACCGCGGTCGCGATTGGCCTCGGCAGCAGCTCGATCGGCGTCTGGGCGGCGCACCGCGGCACCATCAGCGCGCCGTGCGGGGACGCGTCTACCTCCGCCGGTTCTCTGATCCGGCGCGGCTGTATCGTCGACGCCGACGGCTGCGTGATCCTGCTGTCCCACTTGATCCGCCTTTTCAGCGAACCGGTGCCTCCCGGCGGTGTCGTCGCGGCCTGCCGCCCGGTCCTAGCCGGCGAACACGACCAGACCGTGATGCGCCGCGTCGTCGAGACGGTCCTCGCACCCTCCCGCCTGGTGTTCATCGACACCGTGCGCGCCGCCGCGATCGGCTCGGGAGCAGCCGGCAGCCTGCTGGTCACCGACGTCGGAGCCCAGCTGACCGAGGTCGCCCTGCTGCACCACAGGCGGGTCGCAGCACGGCCGTGATCTCCGGAACCGACCCCCCCGGCGGCGAAGCACGCCAACCGCCTGCCGCCGTACCGCCTCACACTCGCCCACCGCGCGGACAACCCACCTCATCGAAATGCCCCATCACCCGGGCCTGCGGTGATCAACGGTGACGACCACGCTGACAGGCCGAGTTGCAATGAACGAGTTGACCTTTCAAGATCCAGAACGGACCGTCCAGCGGTAACGGCGTTCCGGCCGTCCGGTGTTTCCGTACCTGAGTGTTACTGCGGCCCGGCCGACTGCGGCGAAGTGTTCGAGGTAACGGCGGGCACTGACTCGGGAGATGCCGATCTGATGCGCACACTCGGCGGCGGAGAGGGTTCCCGCTTGCTTCCGGAGGATCTCCTCCACCAGTCCGGCAGTCTCTGGGCTGAGGCCGCGGGGGAGAGCGGACGAGCCGGTGATCGGGCTGCTCGACGTGAGCGCCCGGTCGATATCCCCCTGGTCGCAGACCATGCTCTTCGAGAGAGTGCTGCGCCGCGCGGCATACTGCTCGAGCCTGCCCCGCAGTTCCTCGAAGCTGAATGGTTTGAGAAGGTAGTTGACCGCGCCGTACCGCACCGCCCGGCGTACATTGTCGCTCTCCCGGGCAGCGCTGATAACGAGGACATCGCAGTCATGCCCGGCGGTGTGCAGCCTGGCGACCACGTCGAGGCCGAACATGTCCGGAAGGTACAAGTCGAGCAGCACCAGGTCTGGGCGCAACTGCTCCACCGCGGCGATTGCCTCTTCCCCGGTGCTCGCGGTTGCCACGACCCGGAAGTCTTCGAGCCGTTCGACGAAACCGCGATGGATCCGGGCCACCCTGAAGTCATCATCAACGATCAGCACGTCGATCACGGCCCTGCCTCCAGCGGCGCTACCGACATTCGCGCGGTGAACATCGCGCCCTCCTCGGTGTTCGTCACTGCGACCTCACCACCGCGGCGGTGACAGACCATGCGGGTGAGCGCGAGGCCGATACCCCGTTCACCGCCCTCTGCCGCTTTCGTCGTGAAACCGTGGGCGAACACTTCCTGCGCCAGTCGGGGAGCGATCCCCGGCCCCGAGTCGCGGACGACGATTTCGATCGATGCGGAATCCTGACGCAACTCGACTTCTACCCACTGGTTTCCGGCGCCCGGCCTGCCGTTGATGTCCGGGCAGGCGCCCGAGTCCGCGGGGGAGACATTCCGGCCTCCTGCGACGGCTTCGACGGCGTTGTCCACGAGGTTGCCCAACACCGTACCCACATCGGCTGATACCGCCATGTCCAGCCGGCCCAACCTGGTCCGCTCAGAGATCCGCAGTTCCACGCGGCGCTCGGCGGCGACCGCCGATTTGGCCGTGAGCAGAGCTGCCACCGCAGTGTCGTGGATCCGGCTCGTCACCGCGAGGTCCAGGGAGGCGCGATGCCGGCTGAGCGCCTCGACATACCGGACCACCTCCTCGTGCTCACCGATCTGGATCAGCCCGGAGATGGTGTGCAGCTGATTCGCGAACTCGTGTGTCTGTGCGCGCAGCGACTCGGTGGTACTGCGAAAGGAACCGATCTCCTGCTCCAGGCGGGCCAGCTCGGTCCGGTCCCGCAGTGTGGTGACCGAGCCGAGCCGCCGGCCGTCCTTGTTCACCCTCATCCGGCTCATCACGAGCACCCGGCCGCCCCGCACCACGACCTGGTCCCGCGTCTCCCGCGCGCTGCCCGCCCCCGTGAGTACGTCGCGTAGCCGGCCCTCGATCCGTAGCTCCGACAGGCTGCGGCCGAGGCAATGTTCGGGCAGGTCGAGCAATCGGCGGCCGACAGAGTTGACCAGCGTGACCCGGTGTTGCGGATCGAGCGCGATGACCCCTTCGGCTAGGCCGTGCAGCAGCGCTTCCCGGTGCTCTGCCAGACCGGCGATCTCCCGCGGTTCGAGGCCGAGGGTCTGCCGCTTGATGCGCCGGGCCAGCAGCCATGATCCGAGCACTCCGAGGGCGCTGGCTATGCCGAGGTAGGTGAAGAGGTAGGACGAAGCGCCGACCAGCCGTTGCCACCAGGACGGAAGTGCCTCGCCGACCATCACCACGCCCAGATGCCGCCCGAGGTTCTCCTTCTTGCGGTCGCCCAGGACCGGCACCTGCGCCACCAGCTCGCGTGCCCCGCCCACCGCCAGCTCACCGAACCAGCTCCGACCGCCGGCGACCCTCGGATCACCGAGCACCATGAGGCTGCCGACAAGCGTTGGGTTGGTGGAGGTGACTATCTGTCCGCTGTCATCGGCGACGCTGACGGTGGTCACGTTTGCCTGAACCGGCAGGTTCTGCACCAGGGACGCGATCGTCTCCCCGGGCGCCGGCCGGTCGAGGCGGTCCCGTAGCAGCGGGTTCCCGGCGAGTTGTTCGCCGAGGGCAGCAACACGGCGGCCTTCGACCCGGTTGAAGGTGGCCGCCGACTGCGCCAGCGACACGGCCGCCACCGCTGCGAGCACCACGACGATGATCGCGAGTTGGAGAGCGAGCAACTGCCCGGCGAGCGTACGACGCCGAGGCATGACCGCGACCACAACGACCTCAACTTCCGCTGGTGACACAAGGCAGACGGGGACCCTGCGTCGGGGTCATCATCTTGCCGCCGGTCTGAATCGAAACGGAAGAGAAACATGATGGCAACCAGAAGAAATGCGCTACTCGTGGGCGTCTCCGTAACCATGGCGCTTGCCCTGGTGGGCTGCGGCGCCACGGCAGAAGAGGGCGAGGCGGGCGTGGGCGGCGACGGCAAGCCGATCACCGGTCTACGCATCATGGTGCCGAACAGCCCCGGTGGTGGATACGACACCACGGCCCGCACGGCGGCGAAGGTGATGGAGGATGCCAAGATCGCCGCTGGCGTGCAGGTGTTCAACCTGCCCGGAGCGGGCGGCACGGTCGGACTGCAGCGCATCGTGAACGAGAAGGGCAACGGCAAGCTTGCGATGCAGATGGGGCTGGGGGTGGTCGGCGCCTCGTACACCTCGAAGTCGTCGGCCACTCTGACCGATACCACCCCGCTGGCCAAAATGATCGAGGAAGCAGGCGCGGTCGTCGTGCCGAAGGACTCGCCGTACCGGACGATCAACGACTTGGTCACGGCCTGGAAGGCCAACCCGGAGGGCCTCGCTGTCGGCGGCGGCTCGTCTCCCGGAGGCCCCGACCACCTGCTGCCGATGCAATTGGCCAAGACCATCGGCATCGACCCGCGACAGGTCAACTACATCTCGTACGACGGCGGAGGCGAGCTACTGCCAGCCTTGCTCGGAGGCAAGGTGGCCTTCGGCGCAAGTGGGTTCGGGGAGTTCCTCGATCAGGTCGAGGCCGGGCAGCTCCGGGTTCTCGCGGTGACCAGCGAAGCGCCGGTCGACGCGCTTCCGGAGGTACCGACGCTGAAGTCCGCAGGTATCGACCTCGTCTTCACCAACTGGCGGGGCATCGTCGCACCGCCCGGCATCAGCGACGCTGACAAGAAGCTGTGGATCGATGCGTTGACCAGGATGCACGACTCCGCCGAGTGGAAGACCGAGCTCACCAAGCGGGGCTGGACTGACGCGTTCGTCACAGGCGATCAGTTCGCCGCCTTCCTCACCCAGCAGGACAAGTCGGTGGCTGACCTGCTCAAGCAGCTCGGCCTGGCATGACCGGCCGGCCGAGCCGATCGGATCGGGACGGCGGTTCGCCGTCTCGGTTCCCGGCGTTGTCTGACATCCCGATCCAGCCCGCGCCCGAGCCGTCGGACGCGGTACGAGCGGACGACGCTCCGCGTTCCGCAGCGGATGCGTCGAAGCCGGACCGCGCACAGTACGTCGTCTGCGTCTTCCTGGCGCTGGTCGGGGTCATGGTTGTCGTCGACGCGACCCAGATCGGTCAGGCGGTGAGCAGCACCGACCCGCTCGGCCCACGGCCGGTGCCGATCCTGCTCGGAACGCTGCTCATGGTCGTCGCGGTGGTCTACGCCGTTGATGTGGCTCGTGGCGGCGTCGGTGAGCCGGAGGCTGGCGAGGACGTCGACCTGGCCACTCCTGTCGACTGGCGCACCGTCCTGCTTCTCGTCGCGGCGTTCCTGACCAACGCAGTGTTGATCGAGCCGCTCGGCTGGGTGATCAGTGGCGCGTTGCTCTTCTGGGGTACGGCGTTCGCGCTCGGCAGCCGCGACCACGTCCGGAACCTGCTGATCGCCGTGGGGCTCTCGCTCATCACGTTCTACACATTCGCCATCGGGCTTGGCATCAACCTGCCCGCTGGCGTGCTGCGAGGAGTCCTGTAGATGCAGAACCTCCATTCGCTTCTCGACGGGTTCGCCCACGTGGCGACGCCGATGAACCTGCTCATCGCGCTTCTCGGTGTCACCATCGGCACCGCGGTCGGTGTACTACCGGGCATCGGCCCCGCGATGACAGTGGCGCTGCTGCTGCCTGTGACGTACGGCATGGAGCCCACGCAGGCCTTCATCATGTTCGCCGGCATCTTCTACGGCGGAATGTACGGCGGATCGACCACGTCGATCCTGCTCAACACTCCCGGTGAGTCCTCGTCGGTGGTGACCGCGATCGAGGGCAACAAGATGGCCAAGGCCGGCCGGGCAGCGCAGGCGCTGGCCACCGCCGCGATCGGGTCGTTCGTCGCCGGAACCATCGCCACCCTGCTGCTTGTGGTCATCACCCCGCCGGTGGTCCGGTTCGCGGTCAGCCTCGGCGCGCCGGACTACTTCGCCCTGATGCTGCTGTCGTTCGTCGCCGTCACCTCGGTGCTGGGCGCCTCCCGGGTACGCGGTTTCGCCTCGTTGCTGATCGGCCTGGTCATCGGAGTGGTGGGGATCGACAGGGTGACCGGTCAACAGCGGCTCACCTTCGGTGTGCCGCAGCTCGCAGACGGCATCGACGTGGTTGTGGTGGCTGTCGGGATCTTCGCCGTGGGCGAAGCGCTCTGGATCGCCGCGCACCTCCGACGCCGTCCGGCCGAGGTGATCCCGGTCGGCCGGCCGTGGATGGGCCGCGACGACTGGCGCCGGTCCTGGAAGCCCTGGCTGCGCGGCACCGCTTACGGATTCCCGTTCGGGGCGCTACCCGCGGGTGGCGCTGAGATACCCACGTTCCTGTCGTATGCCACCGAGAAGAAGTTGTCCAAGCACCGGGACGAGTTCGGTCGGGGAGCGATCGAAGGCGTTGCCGGCCCCGAGGCGGCCAACAACGCGTCCGCCGCCGGCACGCTGGTACCGATGCTCGCCATCGGCCTGCCCACCAACGCCACCGCCGCGGTGATGCTGGCCGCCTTCGAGCAGTACGGCATCCAACCCGGCCCGCTGCTCTTCGAGCGGGAGTCGGGTCTGGTCTGGACGCTCATCGCCAGCCTCTTCGTCGGGAATCTGCTGCTGCTGGTGCTGAATCTCCCGCTCGCGCCCGCCTGGGCGCGGCTGCTTCGGATTCCTCGACCGTATCTCTACGCCGGCATCCTCTTCTTCGCGTCGATGGGCGCGTACGCCGTCAACGCACAGCCGTTCGACCTTTTCCTGCTGCTCGTACTCGGCCTGCTCGGCTTCGGCCTGCGCCGGTTCGGGCTGCCGATCCTGCCGCTGATCGTCGGGGTGATCCTGGCTCCGCGCGCCGAACTGCAGGGCCGCCGGGCGTTGCAGCTGTCCGGTGGAGAGTGGCACGGGCTGCTGGGTGGCTGGGTGTCGGGTCTGATCTACACCACCGTGCTGGTGGTGCTCTTCTGGCCGTTGGTCCGGCGGTTCGTCCTCCGCCGGCGTGCAAGGATGGTGACAGGGTGACCGTTCTGGTGGGATACGTTCCATCCCCGATGGGAATGGCGGCCCTGCAGGCCGCGATCGGACAAGCGCGATTCCGCGACGAGCCGGTGCTCGTGGTGAACACCTCGCGGGGAGATGCCTACGTCGATCCCTGCTTCGCTCAGCAGCCCGACCTGGACGCGGTGACCCGCGAGCTGACCGCGTCCGGGGTGCCGTTCGCGATCAGGCAGCTCATGCAGGGTCGGGACGCCGCCGAGGAGATAGCCGATCTCGCCGAGGCGCAGGATGTGTCGTTGGTAGTCATCGGAATCCGGCATCGAAGCCCGATCGGCAAGCTGATCCTGGGCTCGACCGCACAGGAGATCCTGCTCCGGGTCTCCTGCCCGGTCCTCGCGGTGAAGGCCGTGACGCCACGACGGATATCTCGGGCAGCGGGGCCGTCCCGCTGGCCTCTCCCCAGTGAGCCGTAGCCGCCGGTCACCACCACGAGCCCAATGACGGAGCCATTTTCATCGTGACGGCGCAGGTCACGGGCGGTGTGGGAGGCCGGTGTCCAGGTAGGACGAGGCTCCCGGTAAGACAGCAATCGACCAAGATCAGATGCCCCAACCGGGAGCCTCGCTGTGCTGTCTTACCCTGCCGCGATTCCGTTGTCCACCCGCAGCCTGAACCACCTCGCCGCCCTCATCCGAACCCGCCGCCAGCAGCAACGGTCTCGGTGGCGACGCCTCGACCCCGGCCGGCAAGCCCTGCTCGCCCTGGCCCACCTGCGCAACGGCGACACCTACACCCGCCTGGCCGCCGGATTCGACATCGGCGTCACGACCGCCTGGCGTTATGTCCGCGAGGCCATCGACCTGCTCGCCGCGACCGCCGACGACCTGGCCACGGCCATGACCAGGATCCGTCTGCTCGCCTACGCAATCCTCGACGGCACCCTGATCCCGATCGACCGGGTCGCCAACCAGAAGCCGTACTACTCCGGAAAACACAAGCGTCACGGCGTGAACGTGCAGGTCATCGCCGACGCGGCCGGGCGTCTCGTCTGGGCCTCGGCCGCGCTGCCCGCCTCGACGCACGACCTGACCGCCGCCCGCACCCACGGCATCATCGACGCCCTGGCCAGCACCGACGTGATGACCTTCGCGGACAAGGGCTATCAAGGCGCCCCCGGCAGCGTGCGCACCCCGTTCAAGCGGCGCCGCTTCCGGCCGAAGCTGTCACGCCGGCAGAAGGCCGTCAACCGAGCGCACGCGAAGATCCGCGCCCGCGGCGAACGCGCGATCGCCACCCTCAAGACCTGGAAAATCCTGGTCAAGCTGCGCTGCTGCCCACGCCGAGCGACCGCGATCGTGCAGGCCATCCTCGTCCTGCACCGCGTCGAAGCCGACCGCTACGCAGGATGAAAATGGCTCACGGTTCATGAATGCTCGTGAAGCTTCCGCCCGCCATTGCCACCGAGACTGCGACGCTTTCTTGACGACATGACCTCGCGCGAGGACGGGGGAGTAGCGACTACCCGGCCTGAACCCGGATGGATAGGGTGCACGCATGGATCTGGAAATCCGGCATCTGAGAGTCGTTTGCGCGATCGCCGATACCGGAAGCATCTCGAAAGCAGCATCCAGACTGGGGATCTCGCAGCCCTCCGTCACGACCCTGCTTCAGCGTGTCGAACGGATGGTCGGTCATCAGATATTCCAGCGCGGGCGCGGTGGCGCTCGATCCACCACCTTCGGAGAGCAGTTCCTCCAACGAGCCCGCCTATTGGTCGCCGAAATGGACGCGTTGGGGGGAGAGATCGCCGGCCCGGCGGGCACGATCCGATTTGGATCGGTGCACATGGAGTGCGTCTCGTCTCTGTTCCATTGTCTGGAGACGAGCTTCCCGGATATCTCTTTCTCCATGTGCGTCGAGCCGTCCAGCCTGAGGCTCGCCCAGCGACTGGTGCACGGGGACCTCGATGTGGCGGTGCTGGCGATTGCGGAGTCCCATCAGATTCCACTCCCGCAGGAACTAGGTGAGCGGGTGCTCGCGTCGGCAATCCCGGTGTACGTCGCTGTCTCCAGCGCCCACCGGGCGGCGGGTCTTCGGGAGATCCCCCTGGAAGGGCTCAAAGAAGAGGCATGGATCAGGCCGCCCGGCGGAGAGGACGGTTCCCTGTCCGCCTTCTGGCAGGCGGCCCGCAAGGCAGGCTTCACCCCGCGAATCCAGTTCGACGTGCCTAGCGGCGGCGGGCGGCAGCTCGTCGGCTCCGGACGCGCCGTTCAGCTGGTGGAGCCGACCTCCCATGGCGGTCCGGGAGTCGCAGTCGTTCCCCTCGCCGGGGAACCGCTGCGCATGCACCTCACGCTCTGGTGGCATCGCCGTCGCATGAGTGCCGAACAGGCCGACCGCCTCTTCGAGGTTATCCTCGGCACCTACTCGACGTTCGCGATGGAGAGCCCCGTTTTCCAGCCGCGCTGGTCGAGGCACCCAACAGCTTGTCTGACGGCGCCTCGCGACGACGAACAGCACTCTCATCGACCAGCAAGCACGCCCCGGTGCGTGGAGGGATCGACGACCGCTATCCCGCCGAGGCGGCGGTCCGCTTGAGCCGATCGTGTGCGTCGTCGTACGCGGCAGCAGGATGGGGGACCAGCCGTCTCCCGATCGCGGCGAGAAGCGTGTAGTTCGCGTCGCGCACGTTGCCGAGGGCCGTCCGCCCTGCCTGCGAGACGAGCTGATGAGCGTCCAGCATCTCCAGCCCCGCCAAGGATCCGACCCAGCTCACCAGATCCTGGTGAGCTATTCGATAGGCGTCATCGAGAGGACGGGCGCAGCCGATCGACATGAGATCGAGGTCGGTCTCCAACCGTGGCCAGCTGGTTTGCCATCCCTTGATCACCTCAATGGCGACAGTGGTGACGGTAGCGATCGCCACACCGGCCGGACAGGCCTGGCCGTGCCCCTGGCGAGCGTGGCCGTCACCGAGCGCAAGCATCGCCCCGTGAACGTTGACACCCAGGTACAGGGTCGCGCCCGCACGCGCCTCGGGGATGTCGAGCTTCCCGCCGTAGAAATCAGGCACCATGGTGGACCGAGCCTCGAGTCTCCCGGGAGACACGCCTATGGTGCCGATAGTCGGCTCCAGCGGCAGGTCCACTGCATGGTCCGTTCTCGTCGACTGGAACCGGACCGTTCCAGCCCGACGGTCTATCTCGTAGAACCAGACCCGCGCCTCGACCGGTGCGCCAAGCGCGAGCGCTCGCACACCGGTTCCGAGCGCGCCGATGTGTGGAGGCGTGGACGACACCCCCCAGTCTCGCGCGGGAACGACCGAGACGATGTGGATGGCGAGTGTGTCACCGGGCTCGGCCTCCTCGATCAGGAAGGGTCCGGAGACCGGATTCAGATGCGGCGTCTCCAACATCCAGGACGACAGGTCGGTCGCACTGCGAAGCCGGCCACCGAAGCAGTCCTCGGTGTACACCTCCAGCACGTCACCGGAGCGCAGATGCGCGACTGGTATCCGACCCCCGAACGTGTAAGCGAGTTGTCGCTCGGCGGGCCGATGACCGATCTTCCCCATGACATCACACTCGTCCCTCGTCATGCTGCTTCGTCTGGTAACGGCCCGCCGGACCACGTCCCTTGCCGCAACGCATCGCGGTCCTCCATGAAGTGCGCCGCGGCGCGGCCCAGAACGATCGGCGATCAACGCGCCGCATCGCTCCCGGATGTCTGCGTGATCTGCTCCCGCGCCGGAACCGGTCGCAACGAGACTCCCCGCCCCCGAGCGGTGTGCAGGTATTTCGTGCCTGTCGAGCGCTCGCCCAGCTTGCGCCGCAGACGGGACAGCAGGACGTCCAGGGACGCCGCCGACGGCAGGCCCTCCGCGCGGATCCTCGTCCGGAGCTGCGACCGTGGCACCACCCGGCCGGGGTGCTCCGCGAGATAGGCGAGAAGCTCGAACTCGGTACGCGTCAGCGCCACGGGTCGTCCGTCCACTGAGACGCTGCGACCTGCCACATCGATGCGAAGAGCGCCGACCTCGGACGGCGCCGGAGGCGGTGCCGGCGGAACCCGGCGCAGCAGAGCGCGGACGGAGGCGTCAACCACCGCGGGTGGACACGGCTTCGGCAGGAATCCGTCTGCGCCGGCGCGCAGCATGCGGACGACGTCATCATCGATACTCCTGATGCTGTGTGCCAGAACCGGGCGGCGGGACGCGACACACAGCAGGCGCATCAGCAGCAGCCCGTCCACCGCCGGCACGACCGGGTCCACGATCACGACATCCGGCCTCCGGTGGGTGTGGCAGGTCAGGTCGGACAACGTCCGCCCGCTCTCATGGAGGGCGATCTCGGTGACCAGATGACCGAAGCGCGTCAACTGATCGCCGAGTAGCCGCCGATAGCGATGGTCTTCGTCGATGAGCAAGATGGTCGCCATGGTTGCCGTCCGGTGTCTGAATCGTGAACACCTGGACGATCGCACGACCGGACCGCCCGCTTTCATGTCATCTGTCCATCACGTCGCCTGATCGATCCGACGACCCTCGACGCATCGCTCACAGGTTCCGGTAAGGCCCAGGCGGGCCACCCTGACCACCCGCTGTGGACTCGTTGTGGCCGCTGGAGCCGCCTGGCTAGCGTCCACCCCCCAAGCATCCATCGAAGTGCGTCAGCGCCTTTGCTGGATCACACCCTCGCCCATGAGGAGAGAGCATGTCTGGACACCCATTGCGGCGAAGACTAGGTCAGCTGATCGGCGTGCTCACCGCGCTGACGCTCGCCTGCGGCGTCATCGCGCCGCCGGCCGCCGCGAACTCGGCGCGGCCCGTGCCACCCGGGCAGCAGGCCAGGAAGGCCGATGCGGCACCGCCGGCAGCGGGCGATGCGACTGTTCGGGGCAAGGACCGGGTAGACCATGTGAGCGAGCAGGCGCTCCCCGTACACAAGCGCCCGCCGCAGCCGGCCGCGAAGGACGCCGCCCGTGTCGACTACGACCGCCCGGCAACCCCGAAGCGACGCGCTCGGCCGTCGGACGCCGGGTCTCGCGCCGCCGCTGCCGCCTGCAGCACCGCAGACTTCACCAGCCGAACGGGGTCGGCGCTGGTCAGCCAGATCAAGGGATCCACGGTCGACTGCATCAACAGCCTGTTCAGCCTCTCCGGCAGCGATGCCTACAACGCCTTCCGCGAGGCGCAGATGGCAAGCGTCGCGTACGCGGTGCGCGACGGCTCGCCCGGCTACCCGGGTAACCCCTCCACCGGCATGCCCCAGCTCGTTCTCTACCTGCGGGCCGGCTACTACGTGCAGTGGTACGACACGAGCGTCGGAACCTACGGGCCGGCACTCCAGACCGCGATCCGCTCAGCGCTCGACGCCTTCTTCGCGAACCCACGCGCCTGGGACGTGACCGACGCCAACGGTGAGACCCTGGCGGAGGCGGTGACGCTCATCGACAGCGCACAGGAGAACGCCCGATACCTGTTCGTGGTGAACCGGCTCCTGACCGGCTTCAACTCGTCGTACACCTCGTCCTGGTACATGCTCAACGCGGTCAACAACGTCTACACGGTGCTGTTCCGAGGCCACCAGGTGCCCGCGTTCGTCTCCGCCGTGCAGGCCGACCGCACCGTGCTCGACAACCTGTACAACTTCGCGAACACCCACGCTGGTCTTCTCGGCACCGACAACGGCTACCTCACGTCGAACGCGGGCCGGGAACTCGGACGATTCCTGCAGCACGCCCCGCTCAAGCCCATCGTGCGGCCGATGGCGTCGGCGCTTCTCTCGCGAAGCAACATGACCGGCCCGACCGCGCCGCTCTGGGTCGGCGTCGCGGAGATGACCCAGGCATACGACGTCGCCAACTGCTCCTACTACACCACCTGCAACCTCTCCGCCCAGCTGACCAGCTCTGTCCTGACCATCAACTACACATGCAGCCCGTCGATCAAGATCGTCGCGCAGGACATGACCTCGGCTGAACTGAGCCAGTCCTGCACCAGCCTGAAGGGCCAGGACGCCTACTTCCACAGCCTGGTCGCAGACAGCGGGCCGGTGGCAGGCGATGTCAACACCGACATCGAGGTTGTCGTCTTCAACTCGAGCACCGACTACCAGACCTACGCGGGCGCCATCTACGGCATCGATACGAACAACGGTGGCATGTACCTGGAGGGCAACCCGTCGGACCCCAACAACCAGGCAAGGTTCATCGCCTACGAAGCCGAGTGGGTCCGGCCGGCCTTCCAGATCTGGAACCTCAACCACGAGTACACCCACTACCTCGATGGCCGGTTCAACATGTACGGCGACTTCAGCGCCAACATCACCACACCTACCATCTGGTGGATCGAAGGCTTCGCCGAGTACGTCTCCTACTCCTACCGGAACGTCACCTACACCAGTGCCCAGAGCCAGGCGGGCAACCACACCTATGCGCTGCGCACGCTGTTCGACACCACCTACAACAACGACCAGACGCGCATCTACAACTGGGGCTATCTGGCCGTGCGGTACATGATGCAGTCCCATCGGCCGGACATGACGACAGTGCTCGGATACTACCGATCGGGGGCATTCAACGCCGCCCGCACGTACCTCACCAGCACCATCGGCTCACGCTACGACGCCGACTTCGACGCCTGGCTGACGCGCTGCGCGGCAGGGGATTGCGGCGGGAGCACCACGCCGCCCCCGACCAACCAGCCGCCGTCCGCCTCGTTCACCGTGGCGACCAGTGGGCTCACCGCCACCTTCACCGACCGGTCCTCGGACGCCGACGGCAGCATCGCCTCCCGGCAGTGGGCCTTCGGGGACGGGAGCACCTCGTCGGCCGTCAACCCCAGCAAGACCTACGCTGCGGCCGGCACCTACACCGTCTCGCTGACGGTCACCGACAACCAGGGGGCGACCGCGAGATCGTCCCAGACGATCTCGGTCACGACGGGTGGCGGCACCACCGTGCCGGAATGCAGCGGCACTGACACGCGTACCCTCGACCGCAACTGCCAGCGCAGTGGACGCTCCGCGACCGCGGGCAACTACGACTACCTGTACATCTACCTGCCCGCCGGCGTCAGCACCCTCACCATTGCCGTGGCCGGCGGCACGGGCAACTGCGATCTCTACTACAGTCCGTCGAGCTGGGCCACCACCAGCAACGCCACCCGCTCCTCCGCCGGGGCCGGCAACACCGAGTCGCTGGCCATCCCCAGCCCGGCCGCCGGCTACCACTACATCAGCCTCTACGGGAAGACCGCCTGCTCTGGCACCACGGTGAGCACGCGCTACTGAACCACATGTGATGGGTATGAGTTCGCCGCCCGGCGGGAGTTGCCGGGCGGCGCGCCCGCCTGGCCTGTGGCCGCCGCGCCGCCTGCGGCCGCGTGCATAATCTCGGTCATGGGCATCGATGTGCGCCACCTGCGGGCGATCAGTGCCATCGCCGAGGCCGGAAGCGTGACCGGCGCCGCCGCCCGCCTGGGCCTGTCACAGCCCGCGCTGACGGCCCAGGTGCATCGGATCGAGAAGACGGTCGGTGGGCCGCTGTTCGTCCGAAGCCGTACCGGTATGCAACCGACCGAACTCGGCAAGCAGGTGCTCCAGCGCGCCCGCGTCGTGCTGGCCGAGGTCGACGCGCTCGTCGAGGACTTCGGCGACCGGCACCCCATTCCAGGTTTGCTCCGACTCGGCACCGTCCACATCGCCTGCGCGGGCAGCCTCGTACGCCACGTCGCGGAAGCGTTCCCGGATCCGGAGATCGCGCTGCAGATAGAGCCGTCCTCGCGACTGTTGGTGGAGGCGCTCACCCGAGGCCAGTTGGATGCCGCGTTGCTGGGCATCCTTGAGGGCTTCGAGCTGCCGATCGGTCCCACGCTCACCAGCCGGCCACTGATCCCCCGTTACCCGATCTTCGTCGCCATGTCCGCCTCCCACCCGCAGTCCCACCACGAGCAGGTGCGGCTGGCCGACCTGAGAAACGAATCGTGGGTGTGTCCGCCGGGGCCGGACGACGGCTCACTCGCCTCGCTGCGACGGGCCTGCCGCGCCGCAGGTTTCGAGCCGAAGATCCGGTACGAAGCGCCGAGTGGCGCCGCGCACCCACTGGTGGCCGCCGGAGACGGTGTCCGGCTGGTCGACCCGACCTGGGCCCCGGCCGCCGGGACTCGGGTGCTGCCGCTGCGCGGGGAGCCGCAGTTGCTGGCCAGGCTGATGGTCGTCTGGCGGCGCGATGCGCTGACCTCTGCACAGAGCAGCGCTTTGTTCCAGGCCATCACCCGGGCCTACCTGGATCACGTCAACGACAACGCTGCCTTCGCCCGATGGTGGCGGGCCAATCCCCACGCCCATCCCGCAGCGTCGTAGCGATCCGACGGCGATATATAGGCATCAGCTATGGGCAGGATGATGTTGACGCGGTATGTGCCGTCACCTAACCTGCGAATGGCCCACAACTACATAGACACCATTCGAACCTGCACGGGAGAGACTCCGTTCATTCGGAGCGCCGAAGGAGCAAACTCCCAAGAAACTCTCAGGCCCCATTACCGTGCAGGCGAGGTGACTCTGGAAAGCAGACGACCGTCGTCTCACCCACGGTGCAAGCCGCTGACGCAGCGGTGAAGCTCTCAGGTCAATGACAGAGCGGGAGGCAACCGACCGTTCGACGCCGCGTGCGTCGGGACGAGGAGCGCCCCCGTGCACCAGGACCCTGCGGCTCTGCTCCGCTCACCTCTGCATGCATCACATATAGGACACGGAGCTCGATTCACCGACTTCAGCGGCTGGCGGATGCCCCTTCGCTACGGAAGCGAGCTCGCTGAGCACCGCGCCGTACGCGAACAGGCCGGCCTCTTCGACCTCAGCCACATGGGGCAGCTCGAGGTATCGGGGCCGGAGGCCCCGACAGCACTGAACTACGCTCTGGTCGGGCACCTGTCTGCCGTACCGATCGGTGGCGCGCGCTACACCATGCTCTGCGACGCCGCCGGCGGGGTGCTGGACGACCTCGTTGCCTATCGCCTCGCATCGAACCGGTACCTGCTGGTCGTCAACGCCATCAACACACGCGTCGTACATGCGGCCATCAGGACCCGTTGTGCGGACTACGCGGCCTGGGCCGCCGACCGCACGAACGAGCGGGCGATCATCGCGGTGCAGGGGCCGCGCGCCGCCCCCATCGTGGAAGCCCTGACCGGTACGGGACTCACCCGGCTCCGCTACTACACCGCAGCGCTACTGGACATCGACGGTCGTCCAGCCGTCGTCGCTCGTACCGGCTACACCGGCGAAGACGGCTTCGAACTGCTCGTACACGCCGAAGACGCGGTGCGCACGTGGGAAGCAGCGCTTGTGGCCGGTCGGCGTCACGGCTTGACGCCCACAGGGCTGGCGTGCCGCGACACCCTCCGCATCGAGGCTGGAATGCCGTTGTACGGCGCAGAGATCGGCCGTGACGTCACCCCGTTCGATGCCGGGCTGGGGCGGGTGGTGTCCTTCGTCAAACCAGGCGACTTCGTCGGACGAGCCGCGCTGGCCGAGGCCCACAAGAGCGGCGTTACCCGTCGGCTCGTCGGCCTCGTCGCGTCCGGGCAGAGAATTCCCCGAGCGGGCCAGCAGGTGGTGACGCTGACCGACGACGGCCATGGTGCTGATCCGGTCGGCCTCATCACAAGCGGCACCCCTTCACCCACATTCAAACGGCCGATCGCGATGGCCAGCATCCGTGCCGGCACCAGCGACAGCATCCGGCTGGCCGTGCAGATCAGGGGGACCACCGAGCCGGTCGAGATCGTCCCTCTTCCGTTCTACCGTCGTCCGCGGTGATCCGCGGCCATTCCTTGCGAGGGTTCAGCGTCATGAACGTACCGGAACACCTGAAGTACAGCCTCAACCACGAGTGGGTCAACGACTCGGTTCAGCCGGCCGAAGTAGGCATCACCGCGTTCGCCGCCGAAGCGCTGGGTGATGTCATCTATGTGCAACTGCCCGAGCCGGGGAGCCACCTGACTGCCGGTGACGTGTGTGGAGAGGTCGAGTCCACGAAGTCGGTCGCGGAGCTGTATCTCCCGGTCAGCGGAGAGGTCGTCGCCGTCAACGAGGCGGTCATCGCCAATCCGGGCCTGATCGGCGCCGATCCGTACGGCAAAGGCTGGCTCCTGCGGGTCCGGCTGGCGCAGATGCCTTCCCTGATGTCGCCGGACGAGTACCGCGCCTTCTCCAACGAGTCGCGGTAGGCCCCGATGGCAGCCTTCGACGATGATCTGGCCGACCTCGACCCCGCCGTCGCCGAGGCGATCGGCCGGGAGCTACGCCGGCAACACGAGACCCTGGGCATGATCGCCTCCGAGAATCTCGCGCCCCGAGCCGTCCTTCAGGCGCAGGGATCGGCCCTCACCAACAAGTACGCGGAGGGCTACCCGGGACGGCGCTACTACAGCGGATGCGAGCATGTCGACGACATCGAGCGCCTGGCGATCGACCGGGCCAAGCGCCTGTTCGGCGCCGCCTACGCGAACGTGCAGCCGCATTCCGGATCGCAGGCGAACGCCGCCGTGATGGCTGCTCTGATCGAGCCGGGTGACACCATCCTCGGGCTCGACCTCGCTCACGGCGGTCATCTGACCCATGGCATGCGCATCAACTACTCGGGGCGGCTGTACCGGGCCGTGAGCTATCGCGTAGGCGCCGAGAACCACCTGATCGACATGGATGAGGTCCAAGAGCTGGCGCGCGAGCATCGGCCGAAGCTGCTCATCGCCGGCTGGTCGGCCTACCCTCGAACGCTCGACTTCGCCCGGTTCCGGCGGATCGCCGATAAGCTAGGCGCATACCTGCTCGTAGACATGGCACATTTCGCCGGGTTGGTCGCGGCCGGTCTGCATCCCAACCCGGTCCCTCACGCCCATGTCGTCACCCTGACCACGCACAAGACCCTCGGCGGCCCCCGCGGCGGCACCATCCTCAGCGCCTACACCGATCTCGCGCGGAGGCTGGACTCGGCGGTCTTCCCAGGCCAGCAAGGTGGTCCGCTGGCGCATGTCGTGGCTGCGAAGGCAGTGGCCTTTCGGATCGCCGGAGAACCGCAGTTCCAGGATCAGCAGCGGCGCGCCCTGACCGGAGCGAAGATCGTTGCCGATCGTCTCTGCGCCGCCGAGGTCGCGAAGGCCGGCATCCGGGTGGTCAGCGGAGGCACCGACGTGCACCTGGTGCTGGTCGACCTGAGCCACGCGGATCTCGATGGCGCGCAGGCGGAGCGGCTGCTGCAAGGCGTCGGCATCACCGTCAACCGTAACGCCGTGCCATTCGACCCACGCCCGCCGATGGTCACCTCCGGGCTACGGATCGGTACCTCCGGTCTCGCCACCCGAGGGTTCTCCGAAGCGGACTTCACGGAGGTGGCCGACATCATCGCCGATGCTCTGACCGCCAAGGAGGCTGACACGTCGCTACGCACGCGGGTGGCTCGCCTCGTCGATCGGCACCCCCTCCACCCCGGCCACACCTCCTGACCGTACGGGGAACCCGAGCTTCCCGCGGGTGGTAGATCGCTTCGTCACGCCTTGCTTCCTGAGGGCGACAACAGCCCCGAGAAAGGACCCCAATTGCCGAACAAGCTGTTGCTGATGGCGGCCGGCAGTCACCGACTCCGGAGAATCATCGCCGGATCCCCCCTGACCCGGGGCGTGGTGCAACGATTCGTTGCCGGCGAGGTGAACGACGAGGCGATCGCAGTGGCGCGGCGCATCGTCGAATCCGGGATGCGGGTGACGATCGACCATCTCGGCGAAGGAACAACGACAGTCGAGCAGGCTGCCGCTGTACGCGACGCGTATCTCAGCCTACTCTCCGCGACGCGGATGCCCGGTATGGCCGAGGTGTCGGTGAAACTGTCGGCGCTCGGTAGCGCGCTGCCCCACAACGGTCGCCGACACGCCTATCGGCTGACGCGCGACATCTGTGCCGCTGCGGCTGCCGCCGACGCCACGGTAACCCTCGACATGGAGGATCACACCACGGTTGACCTGACGCTGGCCGTGCTGGACGAACTGCGTACCGAATTTCCCTGGGTGGGCGTGGCGCTGCAGGCGTGCTTGCACCGTACCCCGGCGGACTGCCAGCGCCTCGCGTACGCAGGGAGCCGGGTCCGCCTGGTCAAGGGAGCCTACGCGGAGCCGGCGTCAGTGGCATATACGCGACGACGTCAGATCGACGAGGCATTCGACAGGTGCCTGCGGATCCTGATGCAGGGCCAGGGCTATCCCATGGTGGCGACCCACGACCCCCGCCTGATCGACAGCGCCATCGGGCTCGCGAGCGCCGGTGGCCGGAGCACCACCGATTTCGAGGTCCAGATGCTGTACGGCATCCGCGCGAACGAGCAGACGCGGCTTGCGGGGGAGGGCTACCGCGTGCGGGTGTATCTGCCGTATGGACAGGACTGGTACGCATATTTCACCCGCAGGCTTGCCGAGAAGCCCGCGAACCTGCTCCTCCTGGCTCGATCCTTCAAGCCTGGCGCCGCCGACTGATCGCGACGCGGAGCTTCCGGCATCGTTCGTCGCGGACCAGGCAGCCATGGGCGGTCGCGCGGAACCGAAGACCACCGTGCGTGGCGATGACAGGAGCATTGCGCCGTGATCAGTGTTTTCGATCTTTTCAGCGTCGGTATCGGGCCGTCCAGCTCGCACACCGTCGGGCCGATGCGGGCCGCCCGTACGTTCGTGGCGGGCCTGAAGGCCGACGGGCAGCTCGCCGATGTGGCGCGGGTACGGGCGGAGCTGTTCGGCTCGCTCGGCGCGACCGGCCACGGGCACGGCAGTGACCGGGCGGTGCTGCTGGGGCTGGAGGGTGAGGTCCCGGAGACCGTCGACACGGACTCGGTCGGGCCGCGGGTGGAACGGATCCGCACGCAGCGGCGGCTCGACCTGTTCGGCAGTCAGGGGGTCGACTTCGATCCGGACACGGATCTGGTGCTGCATCGCCGGCGGTCGTTGCCGTATCACCCGAACGGGATGACGTTCGCGGCGTACGACGCGGCCGGGGGCGAGGTGCGGACGCGCACGTACTACTCGGTCGGTGGCGGGTTCGTGGTGGACGAGGCGGCGGCCGGGGCGGACCGGATCAAGGCGGACAGCACCCGGGTACGGCACCCGTTCCTGACCGGCGCGGAGCTGCTGACCGTCACCTCGGAGACCGGGCTGTCGATCAGTGAGGTGATGCTCGCCAACGAGGTGTCCTGGCGCAGCGAGGCGGACGTGCGCGCCGGGCTGCTGGAGATCTGGCGGGTGATGCGCGAGTGCGTGGAGAACGGCTGCACCCGTGACGGCGTACTCCCGGGTGGGTTGAAGGTCCGGCGGCGCGCGGCCGAGATGCGGCGCAGCCTGGAGGCGGAGACCGGCAGCCAGGATCCGCTGCGCGCGATGGACTGGGTGACGTTGTTCGCGCTGGCGGTCAACGAGGAGAACGCGGCCGGCGGGCGGGTGGTCACCGCGCCGACGAACGGGGCTGCCGGGATCATCCCGGCTGTGCTGCACTACTACACCCGGTTCGTGCCGGGTGCCTCCGAGGAGGGCGTGGTCCGGTTCCTGCTGGCGGCGGGCGCGATCGGTGTGTTGTTCAAGGAGAACGCGTCGATCTCCGGGGCCGAGGTGGGCTGCCAGGGTGAGGTGGGTTCGGCGTGCTCGATGGCGGCGGCCGGGCTCGCCGAGGCGCTTGGCGGTACGCCGGAGCAGGTGGAGAACGCCGCCGAGATCGGCATGGAGCACAACCTGGGGCTGACCTGCGATCCGGTGGGTGGCCTGGTGCAGATTCCGTGCATCGAGCGCAACGCGGTGGCGAGCATCAAGGCGATCACCGCGGCCCGGCTGGCGTTGCGCGGCGACGGGGTGCACCACGTGTCGCTGGACAAGGTCATCAAGACCATGCGGGAGACCGGCGCGGACATGAAGGTCAAGTACAAGGAGACCGCGCGGGGCGGCCTCGCCGTCAACGTCATCGAATGCTGAGGGCACCTCCGCGCCGGCCGTGATTCGTCGTGCGCGAGATCAGTCGTCGCCGGCGAGGTCGGCAAGCGTGATCGGCTGCATCAGCGTACGAGACGCATGTCCCTGAACATCCACCGAACTCACCGGCCGGGCCGCTTCTCGGGCGGTGAGGCATGCTGTGGCGTAACCACATATTCGCCCCTGGCACCAGCCCATGCCGGCGCGGGTCAACAGCTTCGTGCCCCGGGCATCGCCCGCGGACAGTTCACGCACCGCCTGCCGAACAGCGCCTGCCGACACCTCCTCGCACCGACAGACGAGAGTCTGGTCGTCACACAGATCGGGCCAGAAGGCCGGCACGGGATGAACCGCATGCAGAGCGGCGGCGAAACGACGCAGTCGACGCCGGATCCGCAGCAACCTACTGCGCTCACCCGCACGCAGCGGCCCCGCGCGACCGAGAGACCGGGCGACCGCGTCCCCGGCGAGGTGCCCTTCCACGAGCGCCAGCCTCGCCCCGCCGACGCCGGTCACCTCGCCCGCTGCGTACACGCCCGGTACAGAGGTCGCTTGATCCGGCCCGATCCTCACCACGAGACTGCCGTCGCGGTCCATGAATGTCTCGCATCCCAGGGCGACAGCCACCTCCACCTGCGGGGTGAAGCCGAAGCCGACGGCGAGACCGTCGCAGCCGACGTGTCTCTCGCTGCCGGGCACCACCAAGCCCAGCGGGCTGATCGCCGCCACTGTCACCCCGGCGAGCTGATCGTCGCCGTGCGCGGCCACCACAGCCATACGCCGCCGATACGGCACCCGACGACGCAGCATCCGCCAGCCGTACCGGCCTGCCTCGGTCAACTTGCTCGCTGCGCCGAGAACCGCACCGACGTGCCGTGCGTACCGGACCGGGTCGTTCGCCTCGTACACGCCGACCACCGTGGCGCCGGCGTCGGCCAAGCCGGTCGCGACCGGCAACAGAAACGGTCCCGTCCCCCCGACGACGACGCGTCGCGCGAACACCACCCCTTGACCCTTCAGCAGGGCCTGAGCTCCACCGGCGGTGACCACCCCCGGCAGATCCCAACCTGGGAAAGGGACAACCCGGTCATGAGCTCCCGTGGCGATGACGAGTCGCCGGCCGTACACGACCGTGGAGTGCGTGTGGACGGCGAACTGCGGACCGACGTCGTCCGGGCGAGACTCGACGAACCACACTGCCGCGTCCGGGTGGTGATCGAGCTGGTCGAACCGTGCGCGCAGACCGGCGAACAACGCCCAGTCCGTGTGGCTGCGGGCGTCCGCACCGGATCGGTGCCGCCAGTACTGTCCGCCGGGACGCGACCCGGCATCCAGGACGGCCACCCGGCAGCCGGCATCGGCCGCCGTGACCGCCGCGGCCAGACCGGCCGGTCCTGCACCGATCACCACCAGGTCGTACGTGCTCATGTCCCCTCCCGCAGCTCGTCCTGAGGTTCGACCACGTCACCGCTGCGGGCGACCACCAGACAGGCTCGCTGCGACGGCACACCGTTGACCGTGACGAGACAGTCGAAGCACACGCCGATGCCGCAGAAGACCCCCCGGGGTCGCCCTTCGACCCGTGTGCTCCGCCAGGATCGGATCCCGGCGGCGAGAAGGGCCGCGGCTACGCTCTGCCGCCCGTCGTGAGGGATCGAGCGGCCGTCAAAGGTGAACATGGTGACGCTCCGGTGCGAACGGTCGTAGATCCACGTGCGGGCGGCGGTCGGTCAGCAGTGCGGCGATGGCGTGCCCGGTCGCCGGGGCGAGGCCGATACCGGCGCCCTCGTGGCCGGTGGCATGAAAGAGCCCCGGCACGTCCTTGTCCGCGCCGATGATCGGCAGATGGTCCGGACTGTACGGCCGGAAACCCCGGTAGGCGCGAATCGCGGAGACGCCGCCCAGGATCGGGAACAGGCGTATCGCAGCCGCTGCGAGCCCTCTCAGCGCCGGCAGAGACATGGCCGGATCGAAGCCGACATGCTCCCGGCTGGACCCGATCAGGATCGTGCCGGCGCGAGTCCCCTCCACCACCGGGGAGATCTCCAGCCCAGCGGTGCTGCGCTCGACGTTCGCAACGTAACCGGCGGCGTAGACCTTGTGCCGCACGAGCTCCGGCAGCGGCTGGGTGACCAGGACGAAGCCACGTCGAGGCAGGATCGGCAGCTCGACGCCCGCCAACGCGGCGACTCTGCCAGCCCATACGCCGGCGGCGTTCACCACCCTGGTCGTTGACAGCAGGCCATGATCAGTCCGCACAGCTCGAATCCCCCCGGTGCCGTCCCGGAGCAGGCCGACAACGCAGGTGCCGGTCAGTACCGTTGCCCGGGCCGCACGGAGCAGGTGTGCGGCGGCGAGCATGGGCTGGACCTGCATGTCCTGGGGATAGTGCACCGCACCGACGAGATGGGGGGACAGGTGCGGCTCGTAGCTGGGCAACTCATGCGAGGCGACGGCGTGCGCCTCGACGCCCGCAGCACGCTGGCGGTCCGCGAACGCCGACAGTGTGTCGTGCTCTGTCGCCGAGGCCGCCACCACCAGGCCGCCCTTCCGTTCCAGTTCGATCTGCGCATCGCCCATGGTCTCGCCCAGTTCGCGCCACAGCGCGACGGAATGAAGCGCCAGGCTGAGTTCCGGGCCGGGTGATTTGTCGGAGAGGAGGATGTTGCCTTCGCCGGCCCCGGTGGTGCCGGACGCGACGCCGGCCCGGTCCACCACTGTCACCGTCAGGCCGGCCCGTGCGGCGTAGTAGGCGCAGGCGGCACCGGTCATCCCGGCGCCTATCACCACCACGTCCGCGTCGGCGTCGATCACGACGACACCCGGTGCATCCACGCCTCGATCTCGTCGGGACGTCGAGGTAGCCCGGAGGAGAGGACTCGACAGCCGTTGTCGGTGACAAGAACGTCCTCCTCGATCCGAATCCCGATTCCGCGCAGCTCAGCCGGAACCAACTCGTCGTCAGGCTGGAAGTAGAGGCCGGGCTCGACAGTGAGCACCTGGCCGGCAGCCAGCCGTCCGTGCAGGTAGCTGTCAGCGCGGGCAGCCGCACAGTCGTGGACGTCCAGACCGAGCATGTGGCCTGATCCACACAGCGTCCACCGCCGGTAGAGCCCGGACTCCTCGGTCAAGGCGCGTTCCGGCGACACGGGCAGCACGCCCAGGTCGGCGAGGCCGTACGCCAGCACGGTCATCGCCGCCTGATGGAACGCACGCCAGTCGGCGCCCGGCTTGAGGCAGTCCAGAGCTGCGTCGTTCGCCTTCAGGCACAACTCGTACAGATCGCGTTGCAGCGGACTGAACCGGCCGGACACCGGTAGAACACGAGTGATGTCTGCCGTGTAGAGCGACCTCGTCTCGGCACCGGCGTCGAGCAGCAGCAGGTCCCCGTCGCGGACCGCGCCGTCGTTGTCGATCCAGTGCAAGGTGGCGGCGTGCGCACCGGCGGCCACGATCGAGTGGTATCCGACGTCGTTGCCCTCCAGGCGGGCTCGCTGCCAGAACACCCCCTCCAGGTAACGCTCGGACGTACGCTTCGCCATCGGCAAGGCACGCACCATGTCCTCGAAACCGCGGGTGGTGATGGCCACCGCCTCTTCCAGCTGGCCGATCTCCCAGTCGTCCTTGACCAGCCGCATCTCATCCAGCACCGCGGCGAATTCCAGGTCGCCCGGCCCCGCGGCGTCGGCCGTCAGCCCATCCACGTGCACGTCGACTCCACGCAGCACGCGGGTCGGAACGCCCCGCCCGGACAGGACCGACTCCAGCTCGGCCAGATGACGGGTCGTCACAGCCAGCCGCCGACGGCTCTCTCCCAAGGTGGGCCGGCGTCCGGCCCACAGTTCCCCATACATCCGGTCACGGAAGAACTCGGGCGTGCTCCGGTCGGATCGGGGGCGAAGAAAGAGCATCTCCTCACCGTCCGGCTCGATGACCAGGACCCCGTCTGAGGACTGGTCGCCGGTCAGCCAGACATAGGCAGAATGCGGGCGGAACCGATAGTGCTGGTCGTTGGAACGCCTCTTGAAGCTTCCGGCCGGGACGACGAGCCGTTCCCCGGAGAAACGGCAGTGCAGCTGTCTCCGGCGTACCGCCGCCCAGCCGGCGACCTCGTCGACCTGTGTGACGTGCCGCTCGCTGTCAGCCCACCCGGAGAGCATGAACTCCTCCAACGCGGGGCTGACCGGCAGATCATGACTACCGGTGTGCAGGTCGACCCGTTTCATGCGGCCTCCTCGGCGGGGCTGGGTGGGGGAGTACAGAGGGTGATGGTGCGCAACGAGGTGTAGAAGTCCAGTGCGGCTGTGCCCTGTTCTCGAGGGCCCTGGCTGGACGCCTTCTCACCGCCGAACGGCGCGTGGAAATCGACTCCGGTAGTGGGCGTGTTGACCCGGATGAGACCGGTGTCGATGGCCCGGACCACCTCGAACAACCGGCCGATGTCGCGGCCGTGGACGGACGTCACCAGCCCGTACCGAACGTGGTTGACCAGAGCGGCCGCGGCGGCCGGGTCCGACACGGTGAAGATGCTGGCCAGCGGGCCGAACGTCTCCTCGCACGCGACCGGATGGCCAGGGTCGACCGAATCGAGCAGCACCGGCGCCACATAGAGGCCGTCAGCCCGGGACGCGAGACGAGTGAGAACCCGGCCTCCTGCCGCGCGGGCTGCCGCGACGCCGTCCAGAACTCGACGGCGCGCGACGTCGGTGATGACGGGACCGACTGCGACGCCGGCATCGGCCGGGTCGCCGACGCGTAGCCCCGCCACCGCGGCCACCAGGGCTTCGGTGAGCGCGGTGGCATCGCCCACCACGATGATCCGCCGAGTCGCGGTGCACTTCTGGCCCGCATATGCCATGGCGGCACCTGCCAGCATCGTGGCAGTGGTGGCAGGGTCGGCGTCCGGCAGCACGACCGCTGCGTTCTGTCCGCCCATCTCCGCCTGAACCGGTAGCCCGGCGCGAACGGCGGCGACGGCGACACCCCTGCCGACCGTCGCGGAGCCGGTGAAGGACACGACGTCAGCCGCTTCGACGACGGCCTGTCCGGTGTCCGCACCTCCCGGCACCACATGGAGCAGATCGTCGGGCAGCAGCCCGTCGAACAGGCCCGCCACCAACTCGCCGCAAGCCAGCGCCTCGGGCGACGGCTTGAGCAGCACTCCGTTACCAGTGGCGAGGGCCGGTGCAGCCTTCCACAGCGGGATGGCCAGTGGAAAGTTCCACGGCGTGATCAGACCAGCCACGCCCCGCGGCCGACGTTCGGTGAACAGCAGTCCCGGCTGATTCGCCGGCAGCGTCGGCGCCAGCAGGTCGCCGATCGCCGCGAAGCAGGACTGGGCGTAGTAGTCGAGGATCGCAGCGGCCCGGCTGACCTCGGCGTTCGCTTCCACGACCGGCTTGCCCACCTCACGGACGATCAGAGCAGCCGCTTCACCGGCCCGAGCCCGCAGCCGGTCCGCCGCCTCACTCAGGGCAGCGGCGCGGCCGGAGGGATCCCGACGGCGCCAGGCGTCCTGCGCGACACGGACCGAATCAGCGAGCTTCCGCACACCATCAGGAGTGACCGGGACACGCTCCGCGACGACATCGTCCGGCTTCTGAGGGGAACGGCTCTGAATGAGACTCACAACATGAATCCCGCCGGGAAAGGGTCCTCGGGGTCGAGGAAGAACTGGGCGGTACCGGTAAGCCACGCCCGCCCGGTGACTGTCGGCACCACCGCGGGCCGACCGGCGACGGTGGTCGTATCGACCAGCCGACCGGAAAACCGGCTGCCGATGATGGACTCGTTGACGAATTCCTGTCCGAGGGGGAGCAACCCGCGGGCGTGCAGCTGCGCCATCCTCGCCGACGTGCCGGTCCCGCAAGGGGATCGGTCGAACCAGCCGGGATGGATGGCCATGGCGTGGCGTGACAACCGGGCGGTCGCCCCTTCCGCAGCCAGGTAGACATGGTGGCATCCGGAGATGTGCGGCTGCTCGGGGTGCACGGGCCGGGCGGTGTCGTTCACGCCTCTCATCACGCTGAGCCCCACCTCCAGCAGCCGTTGTTTGTCCATGCGGTCCAGTCGCAGGCCCAACTCCGGCAGGTCGACGATCGCATAGAAGTTGCCGCCGAACGCGAGGTCGTAACGGACGTGGCCGTAGCCGGGGACCTCGACCAAGGCGTCCTGTTCCACCAGGAAGGAGGGAACGTTCTGGATGGTGACAGCGGTGGCGCGGCCCTGCTCGACCTTGACAGACGCCACCACCAGTCCGGCCGGCGTATCGAGGCGGATCGTGGTCACCGGCTCGGTGACCGGCACCATCCCGGTCTCCGCCAGTACGGTGGCCACACCGATCGCACCGTGTCCGCACATCGGCAGGCACCCCGACACCTCGATGAAGACCACACCGACATCGGCGTCCGGGCGGGTGGGCGGCTGGAGGATCGCACCCGACATGGCGGAGTGCCCGCGCGGCTCGTACATCAGAAACGTGCGCAGGTCATCCCGGTGGTTCGTCAGGTACTCCCGACGTTGCGCCATGGTGTCGCCCGGCAGGAGCGGCGCGCCTCCGGTCACCACCCGGGTGGGCATTCCCTCGGTGTGGGAGTCGACGACGTGAATGACGCGGCTACTGCGCATCAGCGGTGCCCTGCCGCGAGCACCCGTTCGGTCGTGGTACGGATGACCGCGGCGTCGGTGGGGGCCAGCGGCTGGCGCGGCTGGCGCGTGAAGCCACCGGGACGACCTGCGACATCCATGGAAAGCTTGATCGCCTGAACGAACTCAGTGCGCGAATCCCAACGGAGCAGCGGATGCAGTGCCCGGTAGAGGAGGACGGCCGTCCTGAGATCACCCGCCGTCGCGGCCTCGTAAAGACGAACGCAGCTCGCCGGAATGGCGTTCTGGTAGCCGCCAATCCAGCCCACCGCGCCCGCGATCAGGAATTCGAGCGCGACGTCGTCCGCGCCGGCGAGGATGTCGAGACCAGGCGCCGTCTCGGCGATCTGGTACGCCCGGCGGGCGTCACCGCTGAACTCCTTGACCGCGACGATCAAACCCTCGTCGTGTAGACGCCGCAGCAGGTCGGGTGTCAGGTCCACCCTCGTGTCCATCGGATTGTTGTAGGCGACGATCGGTAGACCTGCCTTCGCCACCTCACGGTAGTGGGCCAGCACTGCTGCCTCGTCAGCGCGGTACGTCGTCGGTGGCAGCAACATGACGGCCGGGCAGCCTTCCTCCGCAGCCTGCTCGGTCCAGCGCCGTGCCTCGTCGGCACCATAGGCCGAGACGCCTGGTACGACGGCGAACCCATCAGGGGCGGCTTGCACCGCCGTTCGCACCACCGAAGCCCGTTCCTCGCTGCTGAGCGCCTGGTATTCACCGAGGGAACCGTTGGGGACAACGCCATGACAGCCGTTGTCAGCGAGCCATCCGACATGTGCAGCGTAAGCGCCGAAATCGATGCCCTGGTCGGCGTGGAACGGAAGAGCGGTCGCTACGAGAACCCCACGCCACGGCGCCATTTCCATGCGGCCTCCATCAGTAATATGTTACATAGCACCATAGTGGCTGCGCCCGCCCCGTCAAGAGGTGCAATCGCCCCGGCTCGGCGCCGTTCGAAGCAGTCGATGAACGGCTGAGGGCGTGACCGTATGCGATAGCGGGGCCCGGAGCTGCTGCCGGCGAGCACATTCGGTGTGCCGGTGCTGACTCCAAGGAGCCACGGTGGCGGCGTAGCGGGAGCCGACCGGCCGGACGTGTCAACAGAACACGTTGGTCCTAGTCTTCACGACGGGCCGCCCAGATACCTCGGACGTGCCGCAAGTGGTGCCGCATCAGGCCGACCACGGCCTCACGGTCACCCCCGGCGATGAGCTCGATCAACTCGAGATGCTCGTTCGCGGAGTCGACCAGACCTCCACTCTCCACCAGCGCGTCGAGACCGTACAAACGGGTGTGATTGCGCAGGTCGGCAACCGTCTCGACCAGCCGTTGATTCCCGGCGGCATGCAACAGTGTCAGGTGGAAGGCGTTGTCCGATTCGATGTACGCCACCAGGTCCCCACGTCCGGCAGCAGAAACGATGTTGTCCGCCAACCTCCGCAGTTCCCGCACCTGCGGTTCCGACAGTCTGCCCGTCTGGTCGGCCACCACCGGAATCTCGAGAAGCTCCCGAATCTGAGTGATCTCGTCCAGATCCCGCTCACTGAGGGCCTTGACGCGGAACCCCTTGTTCTTGACGATCGAGACCAAGCCCTCCTTGGCCAGGTCGAGGATCGCTTCGCGAACCGGCGTGGGCGAGACGCCGAAGCGTCCGGCCAGCATCGGGACGGAGTAGGTCGAATCCGGCCTCAAGCTGCCAGCCACGATAGCCGCGCGCAGGGCGTGCGCTACGTCCTCGCGTAGGCTCTGCCGACTCTGAAGCGGCTTCAGGTCCAGCGTGGATGCGGCAGCGCTCGCATCGCCAGTCCGCTGGTTGCCTTTCACAGTTGCATCCGCTCCGGTCCCGTCGAGCCAACCCTGAGAACAAGCCGCCCGGGGCCCGCCCTTCATCCCTGCTGACGGCGGCCCTGTCTCTCAGCGCCACCGTCAACCACCGCGCCGATCTCGGAGCCTACCCAGTGGGTATCGCCTCGACATCTACCGGGCGACAGCCGGTGGGTCGCAGCCTGCTATACGTGACGGCGTGGCCGGATCGATCAGCTCGCCGGAGGGCCTTTGTCGTAGCCGACGTCTGAGCAACCCGACGCGACGCGGACCCGGTAACCCCAGCGCCTCAGGACAAGCGCGATTCTTGCGGCACCGCCCGGGTTGGCGGAATGGACGACGACCACACCGATGTTGAAGGGGCGGTCGTAGAAGGCGGCCTGTTCCAGGACCTCTATCACCGGCCAGATGGTGTCGTCGCCGCCCAGGTCGTGGTCCAGCCACAGCTCGTCCAGCCGACCATCCCCGTAGCGGGTAAGAAGCTCGACTCCGGCAGCGCTCGTACGGGCCACCTCCGCGCGGCGGCCATCGACGAATGACCGAAGGTCATCGATCAGAGCGATCGCTCGCCGGGCGTCCACCCGGTCATGATGCGCGGGCACCGCCACGCGTCGCCATCCGGTTTCGCCGGCGAAGCAGGCGCCGAGAGCTGTCGGGGGGTGTTGCGGTGATCCAGGCCGGCGGCGAAGCCGCGGATTCGGGGCATCCGGCGTGGGGCGCGGTTGATCCAGGTGTCGAGGTGCTGCTCGGTGCCCTGGTGGCGGACCAGCGCGGCGGACCCGCGGGCGAGGCTGGCGACGTTCGAGGTCCGGTGACGTGGCGGGCCGGACAGCGCCCCGCTCCCCAGGGGGGGGCGGGATCGTCAACTGCAACCGGCATGACCGCGCGAATCGCGGCAGAAGCGGACGGCGTGAGGCATCCTGTTCGCCTCGTCAGAGGAGGTTGTCATGGAGTCGGATCAGCCGACCCAGGCTGCGATGGAGGCGGCGACGGCGGACCTACTCCATCTGGGCTTCCTGGAGATCCGGTTCCTCACTGCGCCACTGCTGGATGCCCATTCGGCGGACGCACTCGATCGACGTCGTGAGCGCGCCAATATGATCGCCGACCTCTGTCACCAGCTTCCAGGGCTTCTCGCGCCGCAGCGACGCGATCAACTCGCCGACGGGCTGCGATACCTTTGGCGAACTGCTACCGCGACCAAGCGTCAGTGGCTGCGGTCCCGCTGGGACCACCTGAACTACGATCACCGCTGGCTGACTGAGGCCGCTACCGAACGGCCCACCTCAAAGGGGAAACTGCAAACGCCGACCCGCCGGGCCCACCAATTGAATCCGGCGCCAAATGACCTCGGGCGGCACCGAGCTACCCACGGCAGATGAGTGCACCTGATCTCGGTCAACGCCCGGACGTCCGACCGTTGAACCGTTGAACCGATGACCGGAGGCGGGCGTCGGGTGCACGTCGACCAGCGCGGCGTCGGTCGCTCGCTGTCGTGGACGGCTCAGGTTTCGTCGAAGAGTTCTTCGGCGATCGTGGCTGTGTATGGAGCCTCGCTGTAGGTAAGCCAGCGCGCGATTTCGTCGGCATGACCGCCGACGGCGGTCGCGGTGGCGACGGCGTCGACCGCGTCCGAGGGTGGCGTGACCCCGTCGCGGGTCACCAAAGCTAGTGGCCACGACGGCCGCACTCGAGCACCGTCGGCGTAGAACAGGAACGGCGGTACGAACTGCAGCAGGCGACCGTCCGCGTCATCGACGGTGTCACCGGAGCGAAGCGCACCGTATGGGCGGTGCAGCAGCTTCATCTCGAATGGCTCGGCACGCTCCAGCCACACGTCTGCCGCGTCGGCGTATCCGCTGCCGACCGGCAGCAGCGCGATGCTCGCTGTCAGTCTCGGCAGGAAGCCGTCGTCCATCGGCGGGTCGTATCGGTTGGACCGCACCACGTAGCACCGGGTCGGCGGTACGCCAACCGCGCACCGGTCGCCCTCGTCGAGTTCGGCCGCCGGCGGGCGCAGCTGGTACGGCCACCACGGCTCGGTAGATTCGTCGACGGGGAAGGCGACGCTGCCGTTCGGCAGGTACGCCGAGTCGGGATCGAGCACGGCCCCCCACGGCCAGCGCACCGCCGCGTAGTACTTGCCGGCGCGTGTGGTCACCGTTGGGGTCCACGGGCATGACACCGCCACCACGTCACCGACCTGGTAGGGCAGATCGTGCGGGGGTATCACGATCTCCGGTCGCTTAGGGTCGGCGTTCAGCAGGCCGTGGTTGGCAAGTCGGGCTGCCCATTCGGCGCCGAGCCGGGCGGAAACGATCCGGATCTGGGCCGCCGCCTGCGCGGGAGGCTGCTGCGTCATCGCCAGGGTGTCCCGCTGCGCCTGCGCCTCCCGGTCTCCCGAGTCGTCGTCGGACCCCAGCTCCGACCAGAGGTCCACCGTCCGCGTGACAAGCTGTTCCATGGGTTCGGGCATGGGCTGCCGAGCAGCCTCGGCCGCTCTGACTATGACCTCGAAGATCTGCGCCTCGGCGCTGTACTCATCGCACAGGGCTCTGAGCTTCGCGCCTACTGCCGCGATCCGGTCCGCGTCGGGCGCGGCGAGCTCGCCGTGCCCCGTCCAGAACGCGTCGACGCTGTCTCGATAGAACGCGGCCGCTCGTAGCGTGCCGCACGCGTGCACGTACGGTGCGAGACGCTCGAGGCAACCCGCCACCCAGAGACCCGCCTGCCAGGGCAGAAGCGTCGTACCAGGCATTCCACCGCACCCCCCGTGTTACGCGCCGGAACAGTGGACCATGCCCGGCATCCCCTGGGAGCGGTCTGGGAGCTGCGGGACCAGGTGCAAAGCGAGGCGGCAACCGCGTCAGAGCCGAGGACTTGGCACCGCGCGTCCAGCGTCAACCCGGGCACCGGCCTGCGTGATAGGGACCGCGACCGCCGGTCCCAGTACCTCGCGTGCGGCGCCGACCTCGGCATCACCTCGGGCGCCTACAACTGGCAGCTCTACCAGCCCGGAACACGGTACTGGCTGTTCCAGGGCATCGAGACCGGCATCTTCGTCGCCGTCGCCGCCCTGCTGCTCTACCTCGCCATCCGCCGCATCCGCCGCGTCGCCTGACCGCGAAGCCGTCCACGGGAGGCACCATGCGCTAACTCACCTACATCGCCGCTGCGGCCCTGCTGGCTCGGCATCCGCTGGCATTCACCTGAATCTCTCTGCAGTTGTGCTCGCCGGCTTTTCCCCCCGCTCATGCCGCTGGTGGTGTGCGTCGATGTCTTGTGGGGGGACTGCTCGGAGCACCGACGATAGTTACATGATCATTGACAGCTTGCCGGTCCCGTCTGCGCTGCTCCGGGTGCTGCAGCAGGGGCGGTGGGTAGCTCCAGACCGCTCGTCGTCGACGTACCGGGAAGTCTTCGGTGATGACGCCGTAGCGCCGCAGTTCCTTCCCTTGAGTCGGATGACGGCCAACAGGCGCTGGCTCGATGACATCCCTGAGGACTATCGCGGGTTCTACCTCGGTCAACCGGACCGGCAGAGCCCGCCCGGCGACGTGGATCCCGACCGGTCTCTCCTGATCGGTGACCTCGGACCTGACCGGCCGTTTGCGTTGGACTACAGACCTTCGTCGGCCGCACCGTCGGTGATCTACCTCAGCACAGCGGCGGACTGGATCGAGGTTGCGCCCAACATCGAGATGCTGATCGAACGCCTCGGGATCTGACTGTGCGGAGGGATCCCTTTGATCTTCTGCCGCCGACCGGGCGCAACGTTCGGTCGCGCCTACCGTATGCGTGATGGCGTGCAGGTGGCCGGGCATTCGTTAGGTGCCGAACCCGCCGCACAGGTAGTACAGGCTCGTGGCCAGTCCCAATATCCAGCCAGCTACGAGGCCAGACGATGACCCACGGTCGAGCCGTCCGGACAGCGCGAAGCAGCTGCCCAGCAACACCAGCTGGGCAATGCCGTACGTGAGTACGCCGACGAAGAGCGCCGCGAACCTCCCACCGGCATCCAAGTCCGAATTCGGCCGCCACCAGCGGCGGTGGCCAGGGCAATCGTGAACCCAACAGGCAAGACCGTGCCCAGCGAGGGAGACGACCGTTCCGGTAACCATCGGCCTGGTGACCGTCACCGCCGGAGCGTGACCCCGTGCCGACCGAGCGCTCGTACTCGTACCAGGCGGCGCGGTTGGTGATGCCGGACTGCTAGCGTTCGGCGTCGTGTGGACCGAAGAGATCGTGGCCGGGCGGCCGGCCTGGCGGCATATCCCGTCCGGCGTGGTCTTTCGGGCGGTGCCGGGCGGGACCTTTCGCATGGGTCTGTAGGTGCGGGTCGAACCATTCCTGATTGCTCGGCACCCGCTGACGGTCGCGCAGGTCCAGCACTGGTTGCCCGAGTACGAGGACGACTACGCCAACGCGGACTCCGGCACGGCCCGGCCCGAGAACGACCTGGACGAGCTGTGCCATTCCGGCTGCCCAGCGAGGCCGAATGGGAGTACGCAGCCCGAGCCGGCACCACCACCTTGACCTTCCGCGGCGACGAGAAACCCGGCGAGGGCCATCTGCTCGACGACTTCGGCGATGAGCGGCGGACAGCCGCCGCTGAGAACGCGTTCGGGCTGGCCGCGATGGGCTCGGCAGCCGAGATTTGCGCCGACGTGTGGATTCCCGGTTTTGTGGGCGCCCCGGCGGATGCCCGCCCACGCACCGGTGACGGGCCCAGGGCCGTACGCGGCGGTGCCGCCGACCTCTACCCGTGGCAGGGCTGCGACGAATGGCTGCTGCTGCTCGCCGCCACCCGGTATGAGCACGATCAGTTCACCGCGGTCCGCCCGGTCGCACCACTGCCGCCCTGGAGTTAGCCAGGCCGCCGGACGAGACGCGAGGAGGGCCGGTGGTGGAGAGCCCGTTCGGCTGGCGAGAGTTGAAGCTGGTCCTCGCGGTTGTCCTCGGCACCCTTCTGATCGGCGTGGGGATGCTGCTCACCGTTCGGCTGAACGAGGCGATCGACGAGCGGGTTCGCGTCGGCGCCGAGACGACAGGCCAAGTGGTCCACGTCGAACGGTTCAGGATCACGCGTTCGTTCTCCGCCACGAGGCTGACTGTGGACTACACGTTCGACGGCGTGCGGTATCGGGAGCGGTTCTCCAGCGAACTCGACGAGAGTGAGTTCCGCGTCGGGGAGTTACTCGACGTACGCGTCGACAGGACGGATCCGACCCGGGCTGCCACGCCCGACGGGTACGCGACGGAGGATCTGCTCCTGCAGGCGCCGACTGTCCTGGCTGGCCTCGGCCTCGTCATGATCGTGATCTCGCTCGCGCTTATCAGAACGGGCCCTCGGCGCGGCTAGTGCTCGGACCACAAACGTTCGCGGTGTTGGTGACACGCCGGGCCTGGGTGGCGGTCGGGCTGGGGTTGCGGCGTCAGGCTGTCGGGGTGGCAGAGCCGGTTCGGGTACGTCGATTAAGTGATCAAGAAGGACAGCGGCTGCAACGGCTTGTGCGCCGGGGCACGGGCTCGGCCGTGCGGCTGCGGCGGGCGATGGTCGTGCTTGCCTCTGCGGGAGGCAACAGCGTGCCAGTCATCGCCCGGCTCGTGCAGGCCGACGAGGACTCCGTGCGGCAGGTGATCCACCGGTTCAACGAGATCGGCATGGCCAGCCTGGACCCTCAGTGGGCGGGTGGCCGTCCCCGCCGGATCAGTAGCGACGACGAGGCGTTCATCGTCGTGACGGCCAACACCCGCCCCGCGAAGCTGGGGCGGCCCTTCACCTGATGGAGCGTGCGCAAGCTCGCCGAGCACCTGGCGCACAACCCGGACCGGCGGGTGGTCGTCGGCCGGGAGCGGCTGCGGCAACTACTGCGCAAACACGAGATCACCTTCCAGCGCACCAAGACGTGGAAGGAGTCCACCGACCCCGACCGCGAGGCCAAGCTGGCCCGTATCGAGCAGGTGATCGAGCAGTTTCCGCACCGCACGTTCGCCTTCGACGAGTTCGGGCCGCTGGCGGTCCGACCGCACGGCGGCGTCGGCTGGGCGCCGAAAGGTCGCCCGCGTAGGCTGCCGGCTAACTACCACAAGCTGCACGGCGTGCGGCAGTCCCACGGCTGCTACAGCATCGGCGACGACCAGTTGTGGGGCGTCATTCGCACCCGCAAGTCCGCGGCGAACACCCTGGCCGCGTTGAAGTCGATCCGGGCCGCTCGCCCGGACGGCGCACCGATCTACGGCATCCTGGACAACCTGTCCGCCCATAAGGGGTTCAAGATCCGGCAGTGGGCGGCCCGGAACAAGGTCGAGATGTGCTTCACCCCGACCTACGCCTCCTGTGCCAACCCCATCGAGGCGCACTTCGGGCCGCTACGAACCTTCGTCATTGCGGGCTCGGATCACCCCAACCACACCGTCCTGGCCCGCAACCTGCACGCCTACCTGCGCTGGCGCAACGCCAACGCACGCCACCCCGATGTCCTGACCGCCCAACGCCGCCACCGTGCCGAAATCCGCAGCGAACGACAACGCCGCTGGGGCCAACGCGCCACCCGAGCCGCATGACCAACCCGGCCAACGTTTGTGGTCAGAGCACTAGGTGGGCTGGTGGAACCCGACTGGCGCCCCCCGGCCGCGGATCGGGGCGGCTGTTCCGCGCGGAGAGTCGTCAACTCGTAGATGGCGGAAGGGTGGTAGTCCGCGCTGAGACTCGAATCCCACCGGATACCTGCTGGCTAGGGCACTTGCTCGGTGACCTCTTCGGCGTGCCCGAAGTGTCTGCGGCTCGGCATACGGGGGCCGACGGGCTGATCATTTGGGCCTATATTCGCCCTAGTGAAGTCGACGGGTTGGCGTAGATGGCTGCGGCGGGGGACGCGGGTTGACGCTTCGCTGCGCCAGGTCGGGGCGGTGGTCGATGAGGCGGTGGAGCTGTCGCGCGCTGGTCGTTTCGACGATGCGGTCGAGACGGGCCGCCGGGCTGTGGAGATGTTGTCTGGCTTGACAGCACGGGACCGTGGCACGGTTCTGCCCACTCTCGTCCTGGCATGCAGCAACCTGTCCTATTACTTGTCGGACGCTGGCCGGCCGACGGAGGCGCTGGAGTGTGCGGAGGAGGCGGTCCGGCTGGCCCGGGAGCTTTACGCCATCGACCGCCGTCACGAGGAGCAGCTCGCGGAGGCCCTGGACGCGCTCGCCAGGCGACTTATGAGTTGTGGCCGAACGCCGGAGGCGCTGACTGCTGGCCGTGAGGCGTTGGCGTTGATGGACGTATGTCCTGACGTCCTGCTGTCGCGCCTGCTTGAGCCCTACGCGATGGCGTTGGCGGCGACCGGCCAGCACGCCGAGGCGCTGCAGGTCAGCGACCGTGCCCTGCAGTTGCTGCGCAGGCTGGCTGTGGATCAACCGGTCGGCTCGCAAATGCACGACGCCCTGGGCAGGGTCTTGAGCCTGCACGCGAACCGGCTGTTCGAGGCAGGGCGGTGGGAGGAAGCGGTCGACGTCGGCGCCGAGACGGTCGCGCACTTCCGTGAGTCGATGACGGGCAGCCAGCCGCGGCGTCTCGGCTACCTGGCGACTGCTCTGAAGAACCAGGCGGTTTGTCTGGCGGGAGTACGACGGACGGCGGAGGCTCTGGCGGCGGCCGCGGAGGCGGTCGAACTGAGTCGTGAACTTGTCGCAGCCCAGCCCGAGGTGCATCATCCGCTCCTCGCCTCGTGTCTGGACACGTACGGCGGGCGGCTCAGCGAGATGGACCGGCGGGCGGAGGCCGCGGCCGCGACCGATGAGGCGGTGAAGCTGTATCGCGCTCTGGCCGCTGTCGACCGGGCGGTATACCTGTCGAGGCTGGCCGAGGCGGTGGGCAATCAGGGAGCCGTCACCGAGGATCGACAGGCCAGCCTCGCCCTTACGACAGAGGCAGTGCAGTTGCGTCGGGAACTCGTTGCGGACAACCGGGCCGGACACCTGCGGGACCTGGCGCTGTCGCTGTTGAACCTGGCTAACGGCCTGGCCAGGTCCGGCCGGCTCGACGAGGCCCTGGCCGTTGGCGAGGAGACCCTTGAACTGCAGCGTGAGGTAGCGACGGTCGACCGGCCTGCAATCCTGTCGCGACACGCGGAGATGCTGCGGCGGCAGGCGGTGTGGCTGGACGACGCCGGCCGTACGGTCGAGGCGCTGGCGCTCGGCGAGGAAGCGATCGCGGTCGCTCGCGAGGCCGTCGCCGGTAACCGGGCCGCCAATCTCAAGATTTTGTCGTATGCGCTGGAGGATCAGGCGGCACGGCTCGAGAAACTGTCCGGTCGCGGATCGCGGCAGACGCGACGGCCCGGGGGCACGCCAAGCTTCAGCAAGAAGAAGGCGCGCCGTGCGCAGGTGATGGCGCGCGAGGCGCAGGAGTTGTGGGCGGAGTACCAGCAAGGTGCGTCGGCCTCCGGCTAAGCGACGCCACAGCGTGCGTCATCGCGTGGTGGTTCCGGAGCGGCCGTTCGGTGCGGTCGGGAAGATCCTGTCGGATCCGCTGCCTAGGGTCAGCGCATGTACTTCGTGTGCCGTTGGCGAGAGGATTCTCCATACAGTAAGCGCGTTGTCACCCTGCCTGATGCGAACGTGCTCGACTGGTTTCGCCGCGGCTGGAAGCACGACGACCCGACGGGGTGGATCGACAGTGAGCTGGGCGGCGATGTGTACGGCTTGGAGTCGATCTTTGAGGCGGCCGGGGAGCGTAACCTGCCGCCGCCGGAGTCGGTGGACGAGCTGCGGCAGCTGCTGACCGAGTACCTGTGGGTGGAGGGCGACGACAAGGGCGACTTCATTCGGCTCGGTGAGCACGCCCTGAGGGTTTCGCACCGATGACGACGAGGTGGATCTCGCGTACTACTTCGTCGATGACGACGCGGCGTCTGCCTCACCTGACCGGCTCGCGTTCCTCCTGCACGACACGTGGCCGCTGCCCACCGGCGCGGGCGGGTCGGAGACCGTCTTCCGCCACAGCGTTCCCGTCCGCAGCGTCCGGCTCGCCCCGCCCGGCACGGACTGCACCTTCTCGGTCCGCCTGTGCTGGCAGTCGCCTGACCTATACCGGAACCTGGATCTGACCGGTGCCATCCAGTTTCCCGGCGTGAGCCTGCCGGACCTCGCCACCCACCTGGCCGTCGATGGCCCCGGCAGCCACCGATGGCCACACGACGTCCGGCTGCTACGGGCGCTTGTCGCTCCCGGGGAACACGATATGGGTCGGGCATTGGAGCGCTACGCCCAGCTGCCAGGTTACGCCCCATCACCTGCCAGTCTCGACCGAGCCCCCGCGCATGAAGCCGTTCTTCAGGAGATAACCGACCTGCTGCACACGGAGCGTCTCGCCGAATCGCTGATACGGCTGGATGCGCACATCGCGCAGGTCGCCCGATACATCGACGGCTTCTTCGGGTTCGACCAGTGGATCCTGTTCGACAATCGCTGGGCGGCGACCCATCCCGAGCTGGCACGCTCGCTGCTGCACTACGCCGCTCACTGGGACCCCTACGAGAAATAGCTACGGGCGCGGGTCGTCGTGATCATCGAGGGGGTTGCCGGGTGAACATTTCGTGGAGTGCTACGTCTCCGACGACAGGGACGTTCGCAGCGGTGGAGCGCTCGG
>NZ_MDRX01000002.1:0-14697 GCF_001855515.1 Micromonospora sp. WMMB235
CCGGCTCGATGACCAGGACCCCCGTCTGAGGACTGGTCGCCGGTCAGCCAGACATAGGCAGAATGCGGCGGAACCGGATAGTGTGCTGGTCGTTGGAACGCCTCTTGAAGCTTCCGGCCGGGACGACGAGCCGTTCCCCGGAGAAACGGCAGTGCAGCTGTCTCCGGCGTACCGCCGCCCAGCCGGCGACCTCGTCGACCTGTGTGACGTGCCGCTCGCTGTCAGCCCACCCGGAGAGCATGAACTCCTCCAACGCGGGGCTGACCGGCAGATCATGACTACCGGTGTGCAGGTCGACCCGTTTCATGCGGCCTCCTCGGCGGGGCTGGGTGGGGGAGTACAGAGGGTGATGGTGCGCAACGAGGTGTAGAAGTCCAGTGCGGCTGTGCCCTGTTCTCGAGGGCCCTGGCTGGACGCCTTCTCACCGCCGAACGGCGCGTGGAAATCGACTCCGGTAGTGGGCGTGTTGACCCGGATGAGACCGGTGTCGATGGCCCGGACCACCTCGAACAACCGGCCGATGTCGCGGCCGTGGACGGACGTCACCAGCCCGTACCGAACGTGGTTGACCAGAGCGGCCGCGGCGGCCGGGTCCGACACGGTGAAGATGCTGGCCAGCGGGCCGAACGTCTCCCTCGCACGCGACCGGATGGCCAGGGTCGACCGAATCGAGCAGCACCGGCGCCACATAGAGGCCGTCAGCCCGGACGCGAGACGAGTGAGAACCCGGCCTCCTGCCGCGCGGGCTGCCGCGACGCCGTCCAGAACTCGACGGCGCGCGACGTCGGTGATGACGGGACCGACTGCGACGCCGGCATCGGCCGGGTCGCCGACGCGTAGCCCCGCCACCGCGGCCACCAGGGCTTCGGTGAGCGCGGTGGCATCGCCCACCACGATGATCCGCCGAGTCGCGGTGCACTTCTGGCCCGCATATGCCATGGCGGCACCTGCCAGCATCGTGGCAGTGGTGGCAGGGTCGGCGTCCGGCAGCACGACCGCTGCGTTCTGTCCGCCCATCTCCGCCTGAACCGGTAGCCCGGCGCGAACGGCGGCGACGGCGACACCCCTGCCGACCGTCGCGGAGCCGGTGAAGGACACGACGTCAGCCGCTTCGACGACGGCCTGTCCGGTGTCCGCACCTCCCGGCACCACATGGAGCAGATCGTCGGGCAGCAGCCCGTCGAACAGGCCCGCCACCAACTCGCCGCAAGCCAGCGCCTCGGGCGACGGCTTGAGCAGCACTCCGTTACCAGTGGCGAGGGCCGGTGCAGCCTTCCACAGCGGGATGGCCAGTGGAAAGTTCCACGGCGTGATCAGACCAGCCACGCCCCGCGGCCGACGTTCGGTGAACAGCAGTCCCGGCTGATTCGCCGGCAGCGTCGGCGCCAGCAGGTCGCCGATCGCCGCGAAGCAGGACTGGGCGTAGTAGTCGAGGATCGCAGCGGCCCGGCTGACCTCGGCGTTCGCTTCCACGACCGGCTTGCCCACCTCACGGACGATCAGAGCAGCCGCTTCACCGGCCCGAGCCCGCAGCCGGTCCGCCGCCTCACTCAGGGCAGCGGCGCGGCCGGAGGGATCCCGACGGCGCCAGGCGTCCTGCGCGACACGGACCGAATCAGCGAGCTTCCGCACACCATCAGGAGTGACCGGGACACGCTCCGCGACGACATCGTCCGGCTTCTGAGGGGAACGGCTCTGAATGAGACTCACAACATGAATCCCGCCGGGAAAGGGTCCTCGGGGTCGAGGAAGAACTGGGCGGTACCCGGTAAGCCACGCCCGCCCGGTGACTGTCGGCACCACCGCGGGCCGACCGGCGACGGTGGTCGTATCGACCAGCCGACCGGAAAACCGGCTGCCGATGATGGACTCGTTGACGAATTCCTGTCCGAGGGGGAGCAACCCGCGGGCGTGCAGCTGCGCCATCCTCGCCGACGTGCCGGTCCCGCAAGGGGATCGGTCGAACCAGCCGGGATGGATGGCATGGCTGTGGCGTGACAACCGGGCGGTCGCCCCTTCCGCAGCCAGGTAGACATGGTGGCATCCGGAGATGTGCGGCTGCTCGGGGTGCACGGGCCGGGCGGTGTCGTTCACGCCTCTCATCACGCTGAGCCCCCACCTCCAGCAGCCGTTGTTTGTCCATGCGGTCCAGTCGCAGGCCCAACTCCGGCAGGTCGACGATCGCATAGAAGTTGCCGCCGAACGCGAGGTCGTAACGGACGTGGCCGTAGCCGGGGACCTCGACCAAGGCGTCCTGTTCCACCAGGAAGGAGGGAACGTTCTGGATGGTGACAGCGGTGGCGCGGCCCTGCTCGACCTTGACAGACGCCACCACCAGTCCGGCCGGCGTATCGAGGCGGATCGTGGTCACCGGCTCGGTGACCGGCACCATCCCGGTCTCCGCCAGTACGGTGGCCACACCGATCGCACCGTGTCCGCACATCGGCAGGCACCCCGGACACCTCGATGAAGACCACACCGACATCGGCGTCCGGGCGGGTGGGCGGCTGGAGGATCGCACCCGACATGGCGGAGTGCCCGCGCGGCTCGTACATCAGAAACGTGCGCAGGTCATTCCCGGTGGTTCGTCAGGTACTCCCGACGTTGCGCCATGGTGTCGCCCGGCAGGAGCGGCGCGCCTCCGGTCAACCACCCGGGTGGGCATTCCCTCGGTGTGGGAGTCGACGACGTGAAATGACGCGGCTACTGCGCATCAGCGGTGCCCTGCCCGCGAGCAACCCGTTCGGTCGTGGTACGGATGACCCGCGGCGTCGGTGGGGGCCAGCGGCTGGCGCGGCTGCGCGTGAAGCCACCGGGACGACCTGCGACATCCATGGAAAGCTTGATCGCCTGAACGAACTCAGTGCGCGAATCCCAACGGAGCAGCGGATGCAGTGCCCGGTAGAGGAGGACGGCCGTCCTGAGATCACCCGCCGTCGCGGCCTCGTAAAGACGAACGCAGCTCGCCGGAATGGCGTTCTGGTAGCCGCCAATCCAGCCCACCGCGCCCGCGATCAGGAATTCGAGCGCGACGTCGTCCGCGCCGGCGAGGATGTCGAGACCAGGCGCCGTCTCGGCGATCTGGTACGCCCGGCGGGCGTCACCGCTGAACTCCTTGACCGCGACGATCAAACCCTCGTCGTGTAGACGCCGCAGCAGGTCGGGTGTCAGGTCCACCCTCGTGTCCATCGGATTGTTGTAGGCGACGATCGGTAGACCTGCCTTCGCCACCTCACGGTAGTGGGCCAGCACTGCTGCCTCGTCAGCGCGGTACGTCGTCGGTGGCAGCAACATGACGGCCGGGCAGCCTTCCTCCGCAGCCTGCTCGGTCCAGCGCCGTGCCTCGTCGGCACCATAGGCCGAGACGCCTGGTACGACGGCGAACCCATCAGGGGCGGCTTGCACCGCCGTTCGCACCACCGAAGCCCGTTCCTCGCTGCTGAGCGCCTGGTATTCACCGAGGGAACCGTTGGGGACAACGCCATGACAGCCGTTGTCAGCGAGCCATCCGACATGTGCAGCGTAAGCGCCGAAATCGATGCCCTGGTCGGCGTGGAACGGAAGAGCGGTCGCTACGAGAACCCCACGCCACGGCGCCATTTCCATGCGGCCTCCATCAGTAATATGTTACATAGCACCATAGTGGCTGCGCCCGCCCCGTCAAGAGGTGCAATCGCCCCGGCTCGGCGCCGTTCGAAGCAGTCGATGAACGGCTGAGGGCGTGACCGTATGCGATAGCGGGGCCCGGAGCTGCTGCCGGCGAGCACATTCGGTGTGCCGGTGCTGACTCCAAGGAGCCACGGTGGCGGCGTAGCGGGAGCCGACCGGCCGGACGTGTCAACAGAACACGTTGGTCCTAGTCTTCACGACGGGCCGCCCAGATACCTCGGACGTGCCGCAAGTGGTGCCGCATCAGGCCGACCACGGCCTCACGGTCACCCCCGGCGATGAGCTCGATCAACTCGAGATGCTCGTTCGCGGAGTCGACCAGACCTCCACTCTCCACCAGCGCGTCGAGACCGTACAAACGGGTGTGATTGCGCAGGTCGGCAACCGTCTCGACCAGCCGTTGATTCCCGGCGGCATGCAACAGTGTCAGGTGGAAGGCGTTGTCCGATTCGATGTACGCCACCAGGTCCCCACGTCCGGCAGCAGAAACGATGTTGTCCGCCAACCTCCGCAGTTCCCGCACCTGCGGTTCCGACAGTCTGCCCGTCTGGTCGGCCACCACCGGAATCTCGAGAAGCTCCCGAATCTGAGTGATCTCGTCCAGATCCCGCTCACTGAGGGCCTTGACGCGGAACCCCTTGTTCTTGACGATCGAGACCAAGCCCTCCTTGGCCAGGTCGAGGATCGCTTCGCGAACCGGCGTGGGCGAGACGCCGAAGCGTCCGGCCAGCATCGGGACGGAGTAGGTCGAATCCGGCCTCAAGCTGCCAGCCACGATAGCCGCGCGCAGGGCGTGCGCTACGTCCTCGCGTAGGCTCTGCCGACTCTGAAGCGGCTTCAGGTCCAGCGTGGATGCGGCAGCGCTCGCATCGCCAGTCCGCTGGTTGCCTTTCACAGTTGCATCCGCTCCGGTCCCGTCGAGCCAACCCTGAGAACAAGCCGCCCGGGCCCGCCCTTCATCCCTGCTGACGGCGGCCCTGTCTCTCAGCGCCACCGTCAACCACCGCGCCGATCTCGGAGCCTACCCAGTGGGTATCGCCTCGACATCTACCGGGCGACAGCCGGTGGGTCGCAGCCTGCTATACGTGACGGCGTGGCCGGATCGATCAGCTCGCCGGAGGGCCTTTGTCGTAGCCGACGTCTGAGCAACCCGACGCGACGCGGACCCGGTAACCCCAGCGCCTCAGGACAAGCGCGATTCTTGCGGCACCGCCCGGGTTGGCGGAATGGACGACGACCACACCGATGTTGAAGGGGCGGTCGTAGAAGGCGGCCTGTTCCAGGACCTCTATCACCGGCCAGATGGTGTCGTCGCCGCCCAGGTCGTGGTCCAGCCACAGCTCGTCCAGCCGACCATCCCCGTAGCGGGTAAGAAGCTCGACTCCGGCAGCGCTCGTACGGGCCACCTCCGCGCGGCGGCCATCGACGAATGACCGAAGGTCATCGATCAGAGCGATCGCTCGCCGGGCGTCCACCCGGTCATGATGCGCGGGCACCGCCACGCGTCGCCATCCGGTTTCGCCGGCGAAGCAGGCGCCGAGAGCTGTCGGGGGGTGTTGCGGTGATCCAGGCCGGCGGCGAAGCCGCGGATTCGGGCATCCGGCGTGGGGCGCGGTTGATCCAGGTGTCGAGGTGCTGCTCGGTGCCCTGGTGGCGGACCAGCGCGGCGGACCCGCGGGCGAGGCTGGCGACGTTCGAGGTCCGGTGACGTGGCGGGCCGGACAGCGCCCCGCTCCCCAGGGGGGGGCGGGATCGTCAACTGCAACCGGCATGACCGCGCGAATCGCGGCAGAAGCGGACGGCGTGAGGCATCCTGTTCGCCTCGTCAGAGGAGGTTGTCATGGAGTCGGATCAGCCGACCCAGGCTGCGATGGAGGCGGCGACGGCGGACCTACTCCATCTGGGCTTCCTGGAGATCCGGTTCCTCACTGCGCCACTGCTGGATGCCCATTCGGCGGACGCACTCGATCGACGTCGTGAGCGCGCCAATATGATCGCCGACCTCTGTCACCAGCTTCCAGGGCTTCTCGCGCCGCAGCGACGCGATCAACTCGCCGACGGGCTGCGATACCTTTGGCGAACTGCTACCGCGACCAAGCGTCAGTGGCTGCGGTCCCGCTGGGACCACCTGAACTACGATCACCGCTGGCTGACTGAGGCCGCTACCGAACGGCCCACCTCAAAGGGGAAACTGCAAACGCCGACCCGCCGGGCCCACCAATTGAATCCGGCGCCAAATGACCTCGGGCGGCACCGAGCTACCCACGGCAGATGAGTGCACCTGATCTCGGTCAACGCCCGGACGTCCGACCGTTGAACCGTTGAACCGATGACCGGAGGCGGGCGTCGGGTGCACGTCGACCAGCGCGGCGTCGGTCGCTCGCTGTCGTGGACGGCTCAGGTTTCGTCGAAGAGTTCTTCGGCGATCGTGGCTGTGTATGGAGCCTCGCTGTAGGTAAGCCAGCGCGCGATTTCGTCGGCATGACCGCCGACGGCGGTCGCGGTGGCGACGGCGTCGACCGCGTCCGAGGGTGGCGTGACCCCGTCGCGGGTCACCAAAGCTAGTGGCCACGACGGCCGCACTCGAGCACCGTCGGCGTAGAACAGGAACGGCGGTACGAACTGCAGCAGGCGACCGTCCGCGTCATCGACGGTGTCACCGGAGCGAAGCGCACCGTATGGGCGGTGCAGCAGCTTCATCTCGAATGGCTCGGCACGCTCCAGCCACACGTCTGCCGCGTCGGCGTATCCGCTGCCGACCGGCAGCAGCGCGATGCTCGCTGTCAGTCTCGGCAGGAAGCCGTCGTCCATCGGCGGGTCGTATCGGTTGGACCGCACCACGTAGCACCGGGTCGGCGGTACGCCAACCGCGCACCGGTCGCCCTCGTCGAGTTCGGCCGCCGGCGGGCGCAGCTGGTACGGCCACCACGGCTCGGTAGATTCGTCGACGGGGAAGGCGACGCTGCCGTTCGGCAGGTACGCCGAGTCGGGATCGAGCACGGCCCCCCACGGCCAGCGCACCGCCGCGTAGTACTTGCCGGCGCGTGTGGTCACCGTTGGGGTCCACGGGCATGACACCGCCACCACGTCACCGACCTGGTAGGGCAGATCGTGCGGGGGTATCACGATCTCCGGTCGCTTAGGGTCGGCGTTCAGCAGGCCGTGGTTGGCAAGTCGGGCTGCCCATTCGGCGCCGAGCCGGGCGGAAACGATCCGGATCTGGGCCGCCGCCTGCGCGGGAGGCTGCTGCGTCATCGCCAGGGTGTCCCGCTGCGCCTGCGCCTCCCGGTCTCCCGAGTCGTCGTCGGACCCCAGCTCCGACCAGAGGTCCACCGTCCGCGTGACAAGCTGTTCCATGGGTTCGGGCATGGGCTGCCGAGCAGCCTCGGCCGCTCTGACTATGACCTCGAAGATCTGCGCCTCGGCGCTGTACTCATCGCACAGGGCTCTGAGCTTCGCGCCTACTGCCGCGATCCGGTCCGCGTCGGGCGCGGCGAGCTCGCCGTGCCCCGTCCAGAACGCGTCGACGCTGTCTCGATAGAACGCGGCCGCTCGTAGCGTGCCGCACGCGTGCACGTACGGTGCGAGACGCTCGAGGCAACCCGCCACCCAGAGACCCGCCTGCCAGGGCAGAAGCGTCGTACCAGGCATTCCACCGCACCCCCCGTGTTACGCGCCGGAACAGTGGACCATGCCCGGCATCCCCTGGGAGCGGTCTGGGAGCTGCGGGACCAGGTGCAAAGCGAGGCGGCAACCGCGTCAGAGCCGAGGACTTGGCACCGCGCGTCCAGCGTCAACCCGGGCACCGGCCTGCGTGATAGGGACCGCGACCGCCGGTCCCAGTACCTCGCGTGCGGCGCCGACCTCGGCATCACCTCGGGCGCCTACAACTGGCAGCTCTACCAGCCCGGAACACGGTACTGGCTGTTCCAGGGCATCGAGACCGGCATCTTCGTCGCCGTCGCCGCCCTGCTGCTCTACCTCGCCATCCGCCGCATCCGCCGCGTCGCCTGACCGCGAAGCCGTCCACGGGAGGCACCATGCGCTAACTCACCTACATCGCCGCTGCGGCCCTGCTGGCTCGGCATCCGCTGGCATTCACCTGAATCTCTCTGCAGTTGTGCTCGCCGGCTTTTCCCCCCGCTCATGCCGCTGGTGGTGTGCGTCGATGTCTTGTGGGGGGACTGCTCGGAGCACCGACGATAGTTACATGATCATTGACAGCTTGCCGGTCCCGTCTGCGCTGCTCCGGGTGCTGCAGCAGGGGCGGTGGGTAGCTCCAGACCGCTCGTCGTCGACGTACCGGGAAGTCTTCGGTGATGACGCCGTAGCGCCGCAGTTCCTTCCCTTGAGTCGGATGACGGCCAACAGGCGCTGGCTCGATGACATCCCTGAGGACTATCGCGGGTTCTACCTCGGTCAACCGGACCGGCAGAGCCCGCCCGGCGACGTGGATCCCGACCGGTCTCTCCTGATCGGTGACCTCGGACCTGACCGGCCGTTTGCGTTGGACTACAGACCTTCGTCGGCCGCACCGTCGGTGATCTACCTCAGCACAGCGGCGGACTGGATCGAGGTTGCGCCCAACATCGAGATGCTGATCGAACGCCTCGGGATCTGACTGTGCGGAGGGATCCCTTTGATCTTCTGCCGCCGACCGGGCGCAACGTTCGGTCGCGCCTACCGTATGCGTGATGGCGTGCAGGTGGCCGGGCATTCGTTAGGTGCCGAACCCGCCGCACAGGTAGTACAGGCTCGTGGCCAGTCCCAATATCCAGCCAGCTACGAGGCCAGACGATGACCCACGGTCGAGCCGTCCGGACAGCGCGAAGCAGCTGCCCAGCAACACCAGCTGGGCAATGCCGTACGTGAGTACGCCGACGAAGAGCGCCGCGAACCTCCCACCGGCATCCAAGTCCGAATTCGGCCGCCACCAGCGGCGGTGGCCAGGGCAATCGTGAACCCAACAGGCAAGACCGTGCCCAGCGAGGGAGACGACCGTTCCGGTAACCATCGCCTGGTGACCGTCACCGCCGGAGCGTGACCCCGTGCCGACCGAGCGCTCGTACTCGTACCAGGCGGCGCGGTTGGTGATGCCGGACTGCTAGCGTTCGGCGTCGTGTGGACCGAAGAGATCGTGGCCGGGCGGCCGGCCTGGCGGCATATCCCGTCCGGCGTGGTCTTTCGGGCGGTGCCGGGCGGGACCTTTCGCATGGGTCTGTAGGTGCGGGTCGAACCATTCCTGATTGCTCGGCACCCGCTGACGGTCGCGCAGGTCCAGCACTGGTTGCCCGAGTACGAGGACGACTACGCCAACGCGGACTCCGGCACGGCCCGGCCCGAGAACGACCTGGACGAGCTGTGCCATTCCGGCTGCCCAGCGAGGCCGAATGGGAGTACGCAGCCCGAGCCGGCACCACCACCTTGACCTTCCGCGGCGACGAGAAACCCGGCGAGGGCCATCTGCTCGACGACTTCGGCGATGAGCGGCGGACAGCCGCCGCTGAGAACGCGTTCGGGCTGGCCGCGATGGGCTCGGCAGCCGAGATTTGCGCCGACGTGTGGATTCCCGGTTTTGTGGGCGCCCCGGCGGATGCCCGCCCACGCACCGGTGACGGGCCCAGGGCCGTACGCGGCGGTGCCGCCGACCTCTACCCGTGGCAGGGCTGCGACGAATGGCTGCTGCTGCTCGCCGCCACCCGGTATGAGCACGATCAGTTCACCGCGGTCCGCCCGGTCGCACCACTGCCGCCCTGGAGTTAGCCAGGCCGCCGGACGAGACGCGAGGAGGGCCGGTGGTGGAGAGCCCGTTCGGCTGGCGAGAGTTGAAGCTGGTCCTCGCGGTTGTCCTCGGCACCCTTCTGATCGGCGTGGGGATGCTGCTCACCGTTCGGCTGAACGAGGCGATCGACGAGCGGGTTCGCGTCGGCGCCGAGACGACAGGCCAAGTGGTCCACGTCGAACGGTTCAGGATCACGCGTTCGTTCTCCGCCACGAGGCTGACTGTGGACTACACGTTCGACGGCGTGCGGTATCGGGAGCGGTTCTCCAGCGAACTCGACGAGAGTGAGTTCCGCGTCGGGGAGTTACTCGACGTACGCGTCGACAGGACGGATCCGACCCGGGCTGCCACGCCCGACGGGTACGCGACGGAGGATCTGCTCCTGCAGGCGCCGACTGTCCTGGCTGGCCTCGGCCTCGTCATGATCGTGATCTCGCTCGCGCTTATCAGAACGGGCCCTCGGCGCGGCTAGTGCTCGGACCACAAACGTTCGCGGTGTTGGTGACACGCCGGGCCTGGGTGGCGGTCGGGCTGGGGTTGCGGCGTCAGGCTGTCGGGGTGGCAGAGCCGGTTCGGGTACGTCGATTAAGTGATCAAGAAGGACAGCGGCTGCAACGGCTTGTGCGCCGGGGCACGGGCTCGGCCGTGCGGCTGCGGCGGGCGATGGTCGTGCTTGCCTCTGCGGGAGGCAACAGCGTGCCAGTCATCGCCCGGCTCGTGCAGGCCGACGAGGACTCCGTGCGGCAGGTGATCCACCGGTTCAACGAGATCGGCATGGCCAGCCTGGACCCTCAGTGGGCGGGTGGCCGTCCCCGCCGGATCAGTAGCGACGACGAGGCGTTCATCGTCGTGACGGCCAACACCCGCCCCGCGAAGCTGGGGCGGCCCTTCACCTGATGGAGCGTGCGCAAGCTCGCCGAGCACCTGGCGCACAACCCGGACCGGCGGGTGGTCGTCGGCCGGGAGCGGCTGCGGCAACTACTGCGCAAACACGAGATCACCTTCCAGCGCACCAAGACGTGGAAGGAGTCCACCGACCCCGACCGCGAGGCCAAGCTGGCCCGTATCGAGCAGGTGATCGAGCAGTTTCCGCACCGCACGTTCGCCTTCGACGAGTTCGGGCCGCTGGCGGTCCGACCGCACGGCGGCGTCGGCTGGGCGCCGAAAGGTCGCCCGCGTAGGCTGCCGGCTAACTACCACAAGCTGCACGGCGTGCGGCAGTCCCACGGCTGCTACAGCATCGGCGACGACCAGTTGTGGGGCGTCATTCGCACCCGCAAGTCCGCGGCGAACACCCTGGCCGCGTTGAAGTCGATCCGGGCCGCTCGCCCGGACGGCGCACCGATCTACGGCATCCTGGACAACCTGTCCGCCCATAAGGGGTTCAAGATCCGGCAGTGGGCGGCCCGGAACAAGGTCGAGATGTGCTTCACCCCGACCTACGCCTCCTGTGCCAACCCCATCGAGGCGCACTTCGGGCCGCTACGAACCTTCGTCATTGCGGGCTCGGATCACCCCAACCACACCGTCCTGGCCCGCAACCTGCACGCCTACCTGCGCTGGCGCAACGCCAACGCACGCCACCCCGATGTCCTGACCGCCCAACGCCGCCACCGTGCCGAAATCCGCAGCGAACGACAACGCCGCTGGGGCCAACGCGCCACCCGAGCCGCAGGGCCTGTCTCGCTAAGGGTGTTTCCGGCGATCTTGGTTAGTAGGTTTCAGCGGCTGGGAAGCGGTCGCTGAAGGTGATGGCGAAGGCGTTCAACGCGGGTTTCCAGCGCATCGTCCATCGGGTTCTGCCTGCTCCGGTGGGGTCCAGGGACCGGGTCACCAGGTACAGACACTTCAACGCGGCCTGCTCGTTGGGGAAGTGGCCGCGGGCCTTGACTGCCCGCCGGTAGCGGGCGTTCAACGACTCGATCGCGTTGGTCGAGCAGATCACCCGCCGGATCTCGACGTCGTAGTCGAGGAACGGGATGAACTCCGCCCAGGCGTTGTCCCACAGCCGGATCACCGCCGGATACCTGCCGCCCCACTTCTCGGCCAGGTCGTCGAACGCGGCCCGGGCCGTGGTGGCGTTGACGGCGGTGTAGATCGGTTTGATGTCGTGCTTGAGCGCGTCCCAGTACTTGCGGGAGGTGAGGCGGAACGTGTTGCGGATCAGATGGATGATGCAGGTCTGCACGATCGTGGCCGGCCACACGTTCGTGACCACTTCCGGGAGGCCTTTCAGACCGTCGCAGACGAGGAAGAACACGTCTTTGACGCCCCGGTTACGCAGGTCGGTCAGCACGCTCATCCAGAACTTCGCGCCCTCACCGCCCGAGCCGGCCCACAACCCGAGGATGTCTTTGTCCCCGTCGAGGGTGACTCCGATCGCGGCGTAGAACGGCCGGTTGGCGACCTGCCCGTCACGGACCTTGACCACGATCGCGTCGATGAACACCGCCGTGTAGATCTCGTCCAGCGGGCGGTGGGACCAGTCGGTCATCTCGTCGATGACCTTGTCGGTGATCCGCGAGATCGTCTCCTTCGACACCGAAGCCCCGTAGATCTCCGCGAAGTGCGCCGAGATCTCCCCGGTCGTCAGGCCTTTGGCATACAGCGACAACACGACCTCGTCGACCCCTGACAGGCGCCGCTGCCGCTTGCGCACGATCTGCGGCTCAAAGGTGCCTGCCCTGTCCCGCGGCACGTCGATCTGCACCGGCCCGTTGGCCTCGGTCAACACGGTCTTCGACCGGGTGCCGTTGCGGATGTTGCCCGAACCAACACCGGCCTGGTCGTGCTTCTCGTAGCCGAGGTGCTCGGTCATCTCCTCGTTCAGCGCGGTCTCCAGGACCGTCTTGGTCAGCTGCTTCAGCAGCCCGTCCGGACCGGTCAGGGACAGCCCTTGCTCCTTGGCTGCCCGGACCAGCTCGGCGGCGGCCTTCGCCTCCGCCGACGGCTCGGGCCGCTTCCTGCGTCCGGTCTGGTCGTTCAGTGTCGCGGTCATCACGGCACCCTCCTCACCAGGCACAACGCCCGGCAGGTCAGGCCGGAAACACCCTTAGATCCACACTCCCGAGCCGCATGACCAACCCGGCCAACGTTTGTGGTCAGAGCACTAGGTGGGCTGGTGGAACCCGACTGGCGCCCCCCGGCCGCGGATCGGGGCGGCTGTTCCGCGCGGAGAGTCGTCAACTCGTAGATGGCGGAAGGGTGGTAGTCCGCGCTGAGACTCGAATCCCACCGGATACCTGCTGGCTAGGGCACTTGCTCGGTGACCTCTTCGGCGTGCCCGAAGTGTCTGCGGCTCGGCATACGGGGGCCGACGGGCTGATCATTTGGGCCTATATTCGCCCTAGTGAAGTCGACGGGTTGGCGTAGATGGCTGCGGCGGGGACGCGGGTTGACGCTTCGCTGCGCCAGGTCGGGGCGGTGGTCGATGAGGCGGTGGAGCTGTCGCGCGCTGGTCGTTTCGACGATGCGGTCGAGACGGGCCGCCGGGCTGTGGGAGATGTTGTCTGGCTTGACAGCACGGGACCGTGGCACGGTTCTGCCCACTCTCGTCCTGGCATGCAGCAACCTGTCCTATTACTTGTCGGACGCTGCCGGCCGACGGAGGCGCTGGAGTGTGCGGAGGAGGCGGTCCGGCTGGCCCGGGAGCTTTACGCCATCGACCGCCGTCACGAGGAGCAGCTCGCGGAGGCCCTGGACGCGCTCGCCAGGCGACTTATGAGTTGTGGCCGAACGCCGGAGGCGCTGACTGCTGGCCGTGAGGCGTTGGCGTTGATGGACGTATGTCCTGACGTCCTGCTGTCGCGCCTGCTTGAGCCCTACGCGATGGCGTTTGGCGGCGACCGGCCAGCACGCCGAGGCGCTGCAGGTCAGCGACCGTGCCCTGCAGTTGCTGCGCAGGCTGGCTGTGGATCAACCGGTCGGCTCGCAAATGCACGACGCCCTGGGCAGGGTCTTGAGCCTGCACGCGAACCGGCTGTTCGAGGCAGGGCGGTGGAGGAAGCGGTCGACGTCGGCGCCGAGACGGTCGCGCACTTCCGTGAGTCGATGACGGGCAGCCAGCCGCGGCGTCTCGGCTACCTGGCGACTGCTCTGAAGAACCAGGCGGTTTGTCTGGCGGGAGTACGACGGACGGCGGAGGCTCTGGCGGCGGCCGCGGAGGCGGTCGAACTGAGTCGTGAACTTGTCGCAGCCCAGCCCGAGGTGCATCATCCGCTCCTCGCCTCGTGTCTGGACACGTACGGCGGGCGGCTCAGCGAGATGGACCGGCGGGCGGAGGCCGCGGCCGCGACCGATGAGGCGGTGAAGCTGTATCGCGCTCTGGCCGCTGTCGACCGGGCGGTATACCTGTCGAGGCTGGCCGAGGCGGTGGGCAATCAGGGAGCCGTCACCGAGGATCGACAGGCCAGCCTCGCCCTTACGACAGAGGCAGTGCAGTTGCGTCGGGAACTCGTTGCGGACAACCGGCCGGACACCTGCGGGACCTGGCGCTGTCGCTGTTGAACCTGGCTAACGGCCTGGCCAGGTCCGGCCGGCTCGACGAGGCCCTGGCCGTTGGCGAGGAGACCCTTGAACTGCAGCGTGAGGTAGCGACGGTCGAACCGGCCTGCAATCCTGTCGCGACACGCGGAGATGCTGCGGCGGCAGGCGGTGTGGCTGGACGACGCCGCCGTACGGTCGAGGCGCTGGCGCTCGGCGAGGAAGCGATCGCGGTCGCTCGCGAGGCCGTCGCCGGTAACCGGGCCGCCAATCTCAAGATTTGTCGTATGCGCTGGAGGATCAGGCGGCACGGCTCGAGAAACTGTCCGGTCGCGGATCGCGGCAGACGCGACGGCCCGGGGGCACGCCAAGCTTCAGCAAGAAGAAGGCGCGCCGTGCGCAGGTGATGGCGCGCGAGGCGCAGGAGTTGTGGGCGGAGTACCAGCAAGGTGCGTCGGCCTCCGGCTAAGCGACGCCACAGCGTGCGTCATCGCGTGGTGGTTCCGGAGCGGCCGTTCGGTGCGGTCGGGAAGATCCTGTCGGATCCGCTGCCTAGGGTCAGCGCATGTACTTCGTGTGCCGTTGGCGAGAGGATTCTCCATACAGTAAGCGCGTTGTCACCCTGCCTGATGCGAACGTGCTCGACTGGTTTCGCCGCGGCTGGAAGCACGACGACCCGACGGGGTGGATCGACAGTGAGCTGGGCGGCGATGTGTACGGCTTGGAGTCGATCTTTGAGGCGGCCGGGGAGCGTAACCTGCCGC